>NZ_JAAOIX010000010.1 GCF_011440395.1 Pseudomaricurvus alcaniphilus
ACGACAACATCGATTTCTGAGCGCCCGTAAGCAAAATAGGGCGATTACGAGGCGGTGTAATGGCGGTGTTGCGTGAAATCAAACGGCGGCAAATAACCGCGCTTTTACTCCGGCGTTAACAGGCATCGACATCCTGTTGTCGAACTTGTAATTCAGACTCAAGTTGGAAGCGGTCTAGCTCATCATCACCCAGCCGAAAACAAGACTACAGGTTTGTTTAACAGCGTGCGCTCTATGGGTTCACGGGAAATTTCGTTAGAAAATGCGGCCATGTACCAGCAGTTGCGTACGATAATGCTGTTAAAATTAAATGGATACACGACCGATTATTCCCGATTTCTATTTTCTGCAAGCTTACATTGGGCCCAACAAGCTTACATTGGGCCCAACAAGCTTACATTGGGCCCAAACAGGTTTTTAATTGCCAGCCTACTTCGTCAGCAGGCTCGTGGCACCCTTCAGCCTGGCCGCCGCCAGCACAACACCAGCCGCACACAGTCCGGCAAACAGCAACAGCAGGTTTTCCAAACCGCCCAGCTTGCTTTGCAGTGCTGCGGCAAGCAGCGGCGCAAAGAACTGACCGAAAAAGAAGATGCCGGTCCACAGACCTGTGCCGCGACCGCGGACATTGTCCGGCAGTAACTGCAGCACCCAGGTCAGCATTGTTGGTAACAGTATGCCGAAACCCAGAGAGGCGATGATGACAGATACAGTGGTCACGGCCAGTGATCCGGACAGACCCGACCCCATATACCCAACGGCCGCAAGCGCCAGACCTATCAACACCAGCAGCGGGCCGGATGCGTTGCCGAAGCGGCGGAACAACATCGTGCCGACCGCAACACCGATATTGGCAGCGGCGCCGATTGCTCCGATCTGGCCGGGTGAGACTTCAGCGCTAAGGCCGAGAATCTCGCCCAGCTTAACCATAACTGTGTAGAAAATGATGCCGACAAATAGTGTCGTCAGCAACAGCGGCAGTAGGCGGGCAAACGGAAGTTTTGCGCCGCTCTCGGATGCCTGCCTGGCAGAACGATTCGGCTCGAACAGGACCAGCGCGACCAACAGGGCCACAGGAATCGCCAGAATATACAGCAGGAAAGGACCGCGGGATCCAAACAACTCGCCGAGAACGCCGCCAACGGCGATGAGTACAATGGCGCTTAAACTGACAGTGGCAAACTGTAGTCCAACCCAGCGTTCCCGCTCCTTGCCGGTGAAATAGTCACCAATCAGCGCTGTGGCGATAGTCATAATGACCGCTTCGGCCAGGCCTAACCCGATACGAGCGGCAATAATATGCATGATGTCGCTGAGGAAGTAGGGCGTGACGCCAACTGCCGCGTAGATGAGCAGTGTAATGACCAGCAGATTCTTGCGGCCAACGCGATCGGATATCCAGCCGGCGATGGGAGAAAACAGGGCGACACAAAGCGCCGGGATGGTCATGGCGACCGGCACGAGAAACTGGCTGCCTTCGACGCCGCTGAATTCCTGCATTAGCAGCGGCAAGACCGGAATCAACGAGATAATTGCCATGGGGGGCATGACTGCGGCTAACAGCAGTATTATGCCATGCTTGGTAGAAGCGGATTTGCTCGTGCTCACGGCCGTTTCTCCTGCGGTAGTGGTGATTGTCATTTTATTTGCCCCTGTTGTCAGTTATATCTCTGCAGCGGTTTAGGTCATTGGCAATACTGATTTCGCCGTCAAGCAGTTTGCCTGTTTCAGTCTTGTCGTGTTTTACCCCGGCATCACTACGGAGTCCCGGTGCCATGGTTGGCTGAGCCGAAATCGAATTTGAGCTAGGTACTGATAGCCCGGTAGTAGTCTGGCAGTGACGCCGCTTTTCATTGCGCCGAAACGGCTGCTTCTTCGAGCGTCGCACCACTGTGATTTCCGGCTCCTGGATTCAAAAGGGGTCGGTGACAAATGCAAACCATTCTCAAGTGTCACCGACCCCTTTTATCCCGCTCCCTTTTACCGTGAAGGTGGCTTGAAAGTGAGGCCTTCGGCTTCGAGTTGCGCCATTGCGGCCCGCTCACGTTGCCATGCCCGCTGGACTGCGGGACGCTCTTCCATTCGCTTGGAATGATCCTTGAAACGGGGGAAAGGGGTGACATCAAAGTCGGCACCTTCGACCCGCCAGAATACCCAGTACAAATAGGCATCCATGGCGCTCCACTGGTCGCCGTACCACCAGGGTTGGTCAGTCAGGCGGTTCTCTATTAGGCTGAAAAACTCTGTCATGGCACTGCAGCCTTTTTCCCAGATCGATTGTGCTGCGGCTTCGCTGGCAAAGAAGTGGGGCATGCGTATGCGGGTAACGATCGGGTGCAGGGTCGCCGAACAAAAACACAGGTCGGCAATCTGGCGGGCACGGGCCAGCGCGTCCGCCGCCTCTGGCATGAGTTGCGCCTCTGGAAACCGTTCGTTCAAGTACGTGATGATAGCAACGTTCTCGGTCAGCGCTTCGCCGTCAATGACCAGCGTCGGCACCTTACCCTTGGGGTTCAGCTTCTTGAAATCCGGCGACTTGTGCTCGCCTTGCATAAAGCGGATGAGGACGGTTTCGAAATCCTGTCCGGCCTCTTCCAGGCAGATAGAGGGCACCCGCGCGCAGGTGCCCGGTGCCATATAGAGTTGTGTCTGGCTCATGGTTACTCCACTTGTGGCGGGGTTATTCAAAATCGATCGAGGTCATTGGCAATTACGATTTCACCGTCGAACAGTTTGCCGATTTCAGACTGGTAGTGTTTTACCATGGCTTCAGTGCTGATATCGGGCACCATGTGGGTAACCACTACCTTGTTGACCCCGGCGTTTGCTGCCAGTTCGCCAACCTGGCTTGGCAGTAAATGGTGGGCCCTGAAATGCCATTCGATGCCATCGAGCTGCCGCTGGGGCATGTTCGGGTTTACCTTGCGAATGCTTTCCATAACCGCCGGAATGTCCATCATTTCACTGATAAGCAGGTCAGCGCCGCGGGCCAGCTTTGCGACAGCATCACTCGGTCCAGTATCCCCGGTAAAGGCAATGGAGCGATCTTCCAGGTCGAAACGGAAGGCCAGGGATTTCGCTTTTTCCTCGAGGTTACTGTTTTCCGGGATCTTGAAGTGAGAGTTTTCGGCTGCCGTAACTTTGACTCCGTTCAGCTCAACCACCGAACCGTGGGTCAACTCTTTGACCTCGACATTGGCTTTCCACTCCTGGCCGGGCATGCCGTAGGCGGCTTTCCTCGCCGGCTCCATGCCTGCCAGGAGCCCCTCGATAAAGGCTTTGGTACCCGGGGGGCCGTAAATGGTCAGCGTATTGTAGGCATGGAGCTGCATACGCAAGCCGAGGATTGCCAGCACGCCGCCGGTGTGGTCAAAATGGTTGTGACTGATAAACAGCCCTTTCACCTGTGGCAAGCGCAATCCGGCTTTTTTCAACTGACCCACCGCGCCATCGCCGGCATCCACAAGATACACGTCGTCGCCGACCAGCAGCGCGTTAGCCGGCTGTGAACGGCTGGCCTCACCCTCGGGGCCACCGGCTGTGCCGAGTGTGATAAAGGCGTTGCCGGGGCGTGCAGACGCAACGGGTGAGGAGGCCGAATCAGCAGTTATTTGCTGACATGCAAACAGCATCAGGCTGCATGCCAGCAGTGTCAGGTGTCGAGTTGTTTTCATTCTCATATCCTTTATTTATTCGCTTGCCTGGTGGTTGCAGAAGAAACTTGCGCCGTAGGTCCGCGCTGTTTCATAGGCCGAGCCGGAGGCACTACCAGCCCGTGCGGGCAAGTGACTGTCCCGGTTAGATTGGTCCCGGTTAGATTGCGGATGAAAGCACTTAAGTTCCAGTTCCTATTGATCGTTATTGCAACACAGCGCCTTGTATAAATGAAATTATTTTATTCGATAGTAAACGATCAATATTATTAATTGGTGGCGCCGGCGCGTCCGCTTAAAGAAGGCGCTTAAAACCCCGGTTGAATCCAGCCGTCAATCACCCGTCGATTTCAGATCAGTTGTTTGATCTGGTCAACCAGCCAGCGCAGGCCGGCATCATGCCGGCGTGATTCGTGAAACTGGATCATCTCGCGCATAACCGGAAAGTCGAACGGCATCTCGGCTATGGCGATATCCAACCGTTGCGCAAACAGTCGCGCCAGTCGCTCGTGCATCACGGTCAGTTTCATGGTGTTAACCACCATTTCGGGGGCGATGAGAAAGGAAGGCACTTTCATATCAATGCGGCGTCTTTCGTTGAAGTTGCGCAGGTGGGTTTCGGCAAAAGAGGAGCGCGCCAACTGGCCAATTTCCACCACCACATGCCTGGCATTGAAGAAATCTTTCTCCTTTATCTTGCGGCGTTTGAGCGCCGGGTTCTTTGCCCAACCGGCCACAACGTATTTTTCCTCGAACAGCAGTTCGCTGGGGTGATTGGGGGAAACATGCTCCTCGGGGGTGATAACCAGGTCAATATCACCCTGGTCCAGCAGTGACAGGGTCCGCTCAGAGGGCTGAAAGCACTCCATGGTGACTCCGGGTGCGATCTGCTCCAGCTTTTGTGTCAGGGAAGTGAAAATAACGGCAAGCAGGTAGTCGGAGGTGATGATGCGGAAGCGCCGGTCGGAGTCTTGCGGGTCAAAATGGGTAGTCTTGGTCACCAGGATCTCCACGTCCTGGAGCAGGGCCTTCAGCGGTTCCCGCATCATCAGTGCCGCGGGGGTGGGCACCATACGTTTGCCATGCAATACCAGCAGCGGCTCTTTGAAGTGGTCCCGCAGGCGCGACAGGGCGGCGCTCATTGCCGGCTGGCTTACATTGAGTCGTTCCGCCGCCCGAGTAACGTTTTTCTCCTCCAGCAGTACGTCCAGTGCCACCAGTAGATTAAGGTCCAGCGCCTTGAATCTCATTTGACTACCTATATTGTTTATTGATCGTAATGTATAGATATAAACAATTTTATTTATTGATTGTCAAGGAGTAATCTCGCTAACAGCTTAATTGATGTAGGCTTTTATTAACGCTTCATTGTCTCTACCTAAATAATAAATCGGAGATTTCAATGCGCAGAGCACCCATTTCTTTAGCCACTTTCGCGCTAATGCAAACAGCAATAAGCAGGATAGTTTCAACATCTTTCACAGAGGAATTACGATAATGCTTAAGTCACCTCCTACTATGTCCAGTTTAACCATTTTGAGTTTATTACTTGGCGCTTCATCGGCATTCGCGCAAACGAATGACAATAGAACCCAGGCGAGCTCCAAAGGCGTTCTTGAGGAAGTCATCGTAACTGCGCAACACCGCGAGCAGTCGATGCAAGATGCTGCGGTTGCGATTCAGGCATATGACCAAGAAGCGCTGATGCAGTCTGGCATGGAGTCCGCACAGGATCTTGGCAAATTATCCCCGTCTCTGGGAATAAGCGCTGGCGGCGGTCCCTTGACGAGCTTTTTTATTCGCGGGGTCGGGGCGCTCACAGTTAATCCATTGACAGATTCTGCCGTTGCTCAAAACGTTGATGGTATTTACCTCGGACGGTCAAGTGGTGCGGCTGGCCAGGCTTTATATGATTTAGAGCGTGTAGAGCTGATGAAAGGCCCCCAGGGCACGCTATATGGCCGAAATGCGACGGGCGGCGTTGTAAACTATATTCCACAAAAACCAGTCCTGGGTGAAAACTCCGGTTATCTGCAGGGCGAATTTGGAAACTATTCTAAAGTTGGTGTGCAGGGGGCCGCGAATATCTCACTTGCCGAAACAGCTGCAATTCGGCTCTCTGGTAACAAACTGGAGCGCGATGGCTACTCTGATGACGGCTCAAATGATCAGGATTCCTACAGTGTGCGTGCGCAGCTTTTAGTAGAGCCCAACGAGAATTTATCCGTGCGATTTGCAGCGGATTACTCCGAAATTAATGGGATGGGGAACGGCGGAGATTTGGTCGGGACTTACAATAATACACCTGGTTCACTTGCTGAATTTATACCCTCAGGTTTGCCGATTGGTAGTGGGCCCACGGCAGCCGGTGCAAATGCAATTCGAACAGGTGTTCTTCACACCCCGTCGTTTGCATTTTTCAAGCCGATCGACACAAGCGAATTGTATCAAGATATCAGTTTCACGGGCTATATGGCCGAAATTAATTACCAAACAGACGCTGGTACATTGACGTTCATTCCAGCTTATAGAGAGTCGGAGCAGGATTACCAATTTTCGGGTCCGGGTTTTGCTCCTGCGAAAACGCTTGAAGAGAATAATCAAACCAGTTTTGAGCTGCGTTTTGCAACCGATTTGGACGGCCCTTTAAACGGCATTATTGGCGCGTTCTATATCGATGAAGAGATCAGTACAAGTGGTGTGTTTGCGCAAAACTATACGTCTCCCATTCAAAATTATGACAATGGCGGAGATTCCTGGGCGATCTTCGGGCAAGGGACATTTGATGTTACGGATACATTTCGTTTAAATGCAGGAGTTCGCTATACAGAAGACAGCAAATATGCCAGGGGCATTAGTGATACGTTTGTAACGTTCTGTGGTGGCGCGCCGGCGGGCCCTAATTTCCTGACCCCCCCACGCAGTTTTGCTAATGGTTGTGCGTCTGGCGCCATTCCGGCTCACGCCATTACATCCGATCGTGATGAATTTATTGCCGATTTAGTCGCGAGAGGCGAGATTGCTCCCGGATCGACGGCAGATGATGGCGTATTTCCTCTGCTCGCTCCCGGCGGTATTTCACCCAATTTGGCTGTGATTGTTAATGTGGGCGATGGCTTTCTCGAGTCTGAGCTTGACTATAGCGAAGTCACTTATCGTGTCGGGGTAGAGTGGGATTGGGGGCCAAGTAACCTTCTCTATGCCGGTTTTGAGACCGGCTATCGTGCCGGCGGCGTTGATCTCAGTGTTGTCAGCCCTACTTATGATCCAGAATATATTGACGCCTTTACCATCGGTTCAAAAAACCGCTTTTTGGAAAATACCTTGCAGGTCAACGCCGAACTATTCTATTGGAAATATGACGGCCAACAAGTAACGTATTTCACTACGTTGGAAGGTGCGTCCGCATTCCCAATCGCCAATGCTGATGCCACGATTCAGGGTATCGATGTCGATTTCATCTGGGCGGCTACTGACAACACCACAATAAGCGGCAATTTCCAGTTTTCAGATGCTGAATACAACAAGCTGCAGCTTATTTCTGATCCGGGCAGGGGTAGGTTTGGTTGTGCGTCTTCGGGTGTTAATGCCGGCCTGGAAAGCTTCGATTGTTCAGGTAATTCGTTGCTTTATAACCCGGACTTTGGTGCAGATTTAAGTGTTAATCATGTCATCGATTTCGAAAATTCTGATCTGTCATTGACTGCCAATGCTTCATATAGAGATGAGCGACAAACAAACTTCCTCTTTTTGAAAGAGACAGTATCTGACGCTTACACCACGTTCAATCTGGATGCGACACTGTCGCTGGATGATGCTCGCTGGGAAATCTCTGCTTTCGTGCGAAACTTGACGGATGAAAGGGTGAGTGCCAACACCAATGTCTCCAACCGTGGGCTTTCCTACGCAATATACTCGCCACCTAAAACCTATGGCGTACGTCTGCGGGCGAACTTTTAATCTGGCGAGATAAGTAAAATAGGTGACCCTATCCGAGATACAGGCTTTACGGGTAGGGTAGCCTTCCCTGTTTCTTCGGAAAACCGTTTTTGAAGTCCAGGCCAAGAGAAAAACTATTTATGAAACTAGCAACCCTGAAAGACAAAAATCGTGACGGCCGGCTGGTAGTTGTTTCGAAAGACCTGAGTCGCGCTGTAGATGCCAGTTCAATCGCATCGACGCTGCAAGTGGCCGTTGAACGCTGGTCCGAAGTGGCTCGGGAACTGGAGCAGTGCTATCAGGCATTGAATAACAATGAGCGGGCGGACGCTTTCGATTTCGACGCCTCCCAGGCGATGGCACCACTGCCCCGGGCCTGGCAGTGGCTCGACGGCTCCTGTTTTCTCACCCACGGCGAACGCATGCAAAAGGCCTTTCACCTGGAACCCATTGCCAACGCCGATACAATTCCGCTGATGTATCAGGGCGCGGGCGATGATTTTATTGGCCCCCGCGACGACATAGTGCTGCCCGCTGAAGAACACGGTATTGATTTTGAAGGCGAATTTGCCGTGTTGGTGGACAAGGTTCCTATGGGTTGTCCGGTCGATCAGGCACTGGATCATGTGAAGCTGATTCTGCAACTCAACGATATCAGTTTGCGTGCTCTCGCACCCCGTGAAATGCAGACTGGCTTTGGTTTTTTGCAGGCCAAAGCTACCACCGGTTTTGCACCGGTCGCGGTAACTCCCGATGAGTTGGGAGCGGCCTGGAGCAATGCGCGGGTTAAGCTGCCGTTAAAGGTAGAATGGAACGGTGAGTGGTTTGGTCATCCCCATGGCAGTGAAATGCACTTTGGCTTCGATCAGTTAATCGCCCACGCAGCGCTCACCCGCAATTTGAGTGCAGGCACCTTGATTGGCTCTGGTACTGTTTCCAATAATGACCTTGACGCCGGGGCCGCCTGTATATCGGAAAAGCGGGCGCTGGAAATGATCGAGTTTGGCCAGCCCAGAACCGGTTTTATGAAATTCGGGGACCGGGTGAAAATGGAAGCGCTCGATTTGGAAGGCAAGCCGCTTTTTGGCGCCATCGACCAGCAAGTTAAGCCATACGGAGAATAATTATGTCTACCAGCAAGCGTCGTTTGGTTGATCTTTCCGTCACTCTGGATAACAACCCCAATAATGATCCGCCGCCACTGCGGCCACATGTTGAATATACGGATCACCAGGAGGGTTGGCCGGAAATGGAGGCCATGTTTCCGGGCCTGACCATTGACGATTTACCCGGCAGTGAAGCCTGGGCGGCGGAACGATTACAAATCACCACCCACAGCGGCACCCACATGGATGCCCCCTGGCACTACGCCTCAACCACTGACGGTGGCAAGCCGGCTTACGGTATTGATGAGCTGCCGCTGGATTGGTGCCTGCAGCCCGGTGTCAAACTGGACTTTCGCGCTCTGCCGGACGGCCACGTGGTCACGGCGCAGGAGGTTGAAGCGGAGTTAAAACGTATTGGTCATGACCTGCAGCCGCTGGATATCGTGCTGGTCAACACCCGCGCTGGCTCGGTATTTGGCACACCGGAGTATTTGCTGGCGGGTGTTGGCATGGGGCGCGAAGCCACGATGTATCTGCTGGAGCGCGGCGTAAGAGTGGTGGGTACCGATGCCTGGAGCTGGGACGCACCGTTCAAATACACTCGCGAGCGCTTCGAGGCCAGCGGTGATGCTTCCATTATCTGGGAGGGGCACAAGGCCGGTCGCGATATTGGCTACGGCCAAATGGAAAAACTCGCCAATCTTGAGGCCTTGCCGGCGCACGGATTTACCGTGTCCTGCTTCCCCTACAAGATCAAACACGCATCCGCCGGTTTTGTGCGCGCGGTGGCCATTTTTTACGATGAATAGTCGCAGCTAAATGGCTGAAAGTTAATCGTTGAAGGCGAGCAGTCGCCGACACAACAGCAACCGAGGAATTCTTATGTTCAGATATTTTCCAACCAACTACGTGTGGGACCTGTCCATCAACCTGGCCATAGAAATGGGCGCCCGTATTGGTGAAATCCAGGAGATGTGCGAGCCCCTTAAAGAAGCCGCCAAGCAGCCGGATGCTGCCGGTACCAAGGCCTTTCGCGATACCTGGCAGAAGATGGCCGATAAACTGTGTGGCCTGGCGGAAGAAGATGAGGCCCGAGGTCGGCTGCTCTCTGCCGGCGAAAAGTATTCCCGTGCCTCCATTTACCTGGGCACCTGTGAGCGCCTGCAAGCGCATGGCGCCGAAGGCCGGCTGCAACTTTACCAGCGCTCTTTGGAGCTGTTCCTGAAAGGTGTTGCGCTGTCCAAAGCCAAGTGCCAACGGGTGGAAATCCCTTACGAGGGCAAACACCTGTCGGCGCTCTATGTGCCTGCCGAAGATGTCGATGGTCCGCAACCTATCCTGGTACAGGTCAATGGCCTGGACTCGACCAAGGAAATGAAATATCGCGTTGGCCTGCCGAGTTGGCTCGCCAAGCGCGGTGTGGCGTCGCTGATTGTGGACCAGCCGGGTACCGGCGAAGCCCTGCGCCTGCAAAACTTTAGCGCCCGCTACGACAGTGAACACTGGGCCAGCCGCGTGGTGGATTACCTGGAAACCCGCGCGGATGTAGACAGCAAGCGTATCGGTATGGAAGGTGTGTCCCTGGGCGGTTACTACTGCCCGCGCGCAGTGGCATTCGAACCGCGTTTTGCTGCCGGTGTTGTTTGGGGGGCAAACCACGACTGGCGTGATGTGCAAAAACGCCGCCTTGCAAAAGAGGGCAACCTCCCGGTACCCCATTACTGGAACCACGTCTGCTGGGTCTGGGGTGCGAAAGATATTGAGGAGTTTATGCAGATCGCCGAGAACGTCCATCTCGACGGCGTGGTGGAGAAAATCAAAGTGCCTTTCCTGGTGACCCACGGCAGCAAAGATTCGCAGATTCCTCTGAAATGGGCAGAGCGCACCTACGAGCAGCTGGTCAACAGCCCCAAGCGCGAACTGAAAATATTTACCGAGCGCGAAGGTGGAGTACAGCACTCCAGTTTTGACAACAGCATTAACGCCGGTCACTACATCGCCGATTGGGTTGCCGAGACTCTGGGCGGCCGAATTTCCTAAGAATTGGAGCATGAAAAATTATGAATATTATTGGACCTGATGCACTTGTTTTTGGCGTCGACGATGTCGAAGCCTGTAGCCAATATGTTACCGACTACGGTCTGGAGCCCAAGGGCAATGGCCGCTTTGAGGCACTCGACGGCACCGCGGTGATCGTGCTGCCCAAGGATGACCCGACGCTGCCAGCGCCGCTGGCAACTGGCACAAGCCTGCGTAAAACCGTGTACGGAGTAGCGGACCAGCAAACCCTGGATGCCATCGCTGCGGAGCTGGGCAAGGACCGCGAGGTCAAGCAGCTCGACGACGGCTCCCTGGAAGCAGTGGACGACCTGGGTTTTGTGCTGGGCTTCCAGGTGACAGTGCGCAAAGCGCTGTCGCTGGCCGCGGAAGTGGTCAATGCCCCCGGTTCTTCGGCACTGCGCCCGGTCAACACCGTCGGCGTGCAGAAGGAAGCCAGCCCCAAGCCGCGTTCGCTGTCGCATGTGGTTTATTTTGTGCCGGATTTCGCCAAAGCGGAAGCGTTTTACGCGGATCGGCTGGGCTTTGTCACTACCGATCGCTTTCATCATGTGGGCCCGTTTATGCGCCCTGCGGGTACCGATGATCACCACACCCTGTTCTTTATCCAGACTCCGCCGCATATGCAGGGTATCGAACATTTTACCTTCCATATGGGCGGGCCGACCGAGGTAATGCAGGCCGGAACCAATATGGTGAACAAGGGTTACCAGAGCTTCTGGGGGCCGGGACGGCACCTGTTTGGCTCCAACTGGTTCTGGTATTTCAAGAGCCCGTTCGGTTGCAATATGGAATACGACGCCGATATGGATCTGCACGACGATAATTGGACCGCGCGTGAATTACCGCCGGGCGCTGATAATTCCCAGGCGTTCCTGTTCCAGTACCGGGAAAAGTGGGCACCTATGGGCCCACCACCGGGCAAATAAAATGCGACAGACGGTGCCCCTTTGCCACCTTGACGATCTCGCCGATGGCAGCGCCAAAGGCTTCGATCCTCAACACCAGGGTAGCGACACGGTATTTATTGTGCGCAGCGGTGACAAAGTCTTCGCCTATGAGGACAAGTGTCCTCACTATCGGGGCCAGACGTCACTGCCCTGGCGCAAAGATGCCTACCTCGACCCGTTTGGCGAAACCATCGTCTGCGCCGCCCACGGTGCACATTTTGAGATAGCAACGGGACTCTGCACTGCAGGTCCCTGCCTGGGTGAATCACTTACCCGGGTGCCTTTGCAAATCCGCGACGATGGTTGCGTGTTGGCAGAACTTAACGATAACAACGTTGGAGGCGAAAGCCCGTGACTCATTCCGTTTCTAAAGTATTGATTATTGGTGGTGGTTTCTCCGGTATGTCAGCCGCTATCCAGTTGCGCAAACAGGGTATCGAAACCCACCTGGTTGAAATCGATCCCGATTGGCAAGCCGACGGCGCCGGTATCAGCATTGGTGGTGCCACGCTGAGGGCTTTCGACACGCTGGGCATACTGGATGAATTTTTGCAGCACGGCAGCGGGCACGACGGCCTGGATGTATTTGCACCCAATGGACACCACCTGCAACATATTCCAACCCCGCGTTTCGCCGGCCCGAACATTCCGGGTACCGGGGCAATCATGCGGCCGGTATTGGCGCGTATAATGTCCGACAAGGTCAAGCAGAACGGCACCAAAGTGCGTCTGGGCCAGACTTATCAAAACCTGGAAATGGACAACGAGGGTGTGGCCGTTACCTTCACCGACGGCAGCAGCGATCGCTACGATCTGGTCATAGGCGCCGACGGTGTCAAATCCAAAACCCGTGACTGGCTGCTGCCAGGCGCTCCCAAACCAGCCTATGCCGGGCTGGGAGTCTGGCGTGCCGTTCTGCCCCGTCCGGCGGAGTGCAAAGGCACTATGATGTGGGTGGGTGAGCACTTGAAAGCGGGCATCAACCCCATGTCCAAAGATCAGGTCTACCTGTTCCTGACCGTGAATAGTGAAACGCGCCAGCGTTTCGACCCAGCCGAAGAGCCCGCCATCCTCAAGCAATTGTTGCTGGACCACTTCAGTGCGCCCACGGTGCAGGAGCTGGCAGCGGCCATTGGCGAAGATTCCCACGTTATGCTGCGACCGCTGGATTCCCTGCTGGTGCCTCGGCCCTGGTACAAGGGGCGCGTGGTTTTGATTGGCGATGCGGTTCACGCCACCATCCCGCACCTGGCTTCGGGCGCCTGTATCGGTATTGAAGACGCCATCGTATTGGCGGATGAATTGGGCAGCAGCGAAGCGCTGGAACCCGCCCTTGATGCCTTCCAGAATCGTCGCTGGGAGCGCTGCCGCATGGTAGTTGAGAACTCCGCACGTCTCGGACAAATTGAAATCGAAGGGGGCGATAAAGCTGAGCACTCTGCCATTATGCGCGAATCCATGATGGCGTTGGCGCAGCCTATTTGAGGCCTTGATTGATGCTGGAGCTCTATCACAACGATATGTCAGTATGCGCACAAAAAGTGCGCCTGGTGCTGGCGTTTAAAAACCTGGAGTGGCAAGGGACCAATCTCAACCTGCGTGCAGGCGAGCAATTTGCCCCGGATTTTTTAAAAATCAGCCCCAAGGGTTTGGTGCCGATATTGCTGCACGACAAGCAAGTAGTCTACGAATCCAACGTGATTATCGAGTACCTTGAAGAGGTATTCCCCCAATCGCCATTACTGCCAGTGCAGCCATTAGAGCGGGCGCAAGTGCGGGTTTGGTTGACGCGCCTCGATGCCGGCTTGCATGAACAGGTGGCGGTGCTCAGTTTCTGTATTGCGTTTCGCCACCAGATGCTGGAACGCTATCCAACCGACGAAGCCTTACAGGGCTTTTTTAACAGCATGGCTGACCCGGCCCGCAGAGCTGTGATGAAAGATATCGTAGTCAACGGTATGGCCTCGCCCAGGTTCTATTTAGCCGCACTGGCCTACGATAAATTGCTGGCGGATATGGCGAAAGCTTTGGCTGTTAACGACTGGCTGGTGGGTGAAAACATCAGTTTGGCGGACCTGTCATTCCTGCCTTATATCGAACGCCTGGAGCAGTTGCAGTTGTCTGCCTGGTGGTCCGGGTATCCGCAGTTGCAGCGATGGCTGGCGCGGATGCGAGATACTTCGGCGTATCAAATGGCGGTGCGCGATTGGCACAACCCCGCCTACATTGGCTTGATGAAATCCTGTGGGGCTGACGCCTGGGAGAAAGTCAGCGAAGTGCTCAAAGGGTAACGCTTTTTTACAACGCGAGAGATAATAGTTATGAGCGTCAAATTACATATTCCCGGTGTCTGCGACCTGACCACCCAGAACAAGACTCCATTTCCGCTGAACCAGTGGTATGTAGCCGCACTCAGTACAGAGTTGGCGGATCAACCGCTGGCAAGAACCCTGCTAAATCATGCCGTGGTGTTGTTTCGCGATGCCAGCGGCAAAGTCTCGGCACTGGAAGACCGCTGTTGCCATCGCGCCTTACCCTTGTCCAGCGGTACCCTGGATGGGGGTGGTATTCGCTGTGGCTATCATGGCATGTTGTATGACGGTTCGGGGCAGTGTATAGAAGTGCCCGGGCAGGATGTTATTCCGCGCCGTGCAAAAGTGAAAAGTTTTTTTGTCGAGGAAAAAGACGGGCTGGTGTGGATATGGTTTGGTCAGGACGAACAGACTGAACCAGTAAGTTCTGCCCCCGATTACCCGGTGCATTCCAGCGGCGACTATATTTGGGGGGGGGGCGTCTACCATTATCGCGCACCCTATCAACTGATTCACGATAACCTTCTGGATTTAAGTCATCTGGGCTATGTGCATCTGCGCACCATCGGTGGTGATCCCGGTACGCACATGAACGCTGATATGAAAACAACTGCCGATGGCGATTGCGTAAGGGTGGTGCGTCACATGCGCGATTCCACGCCGCCCCCGACCTACGTTGCTGCCTATCCCTTCAAGGAAAAAATTGATCGTTGGCAGGAGATTGAGTTTTTGCCATCACACCTGAAGATCTGGACTGGCGGGGTGAACGCTGGAACAGAAGACCTGGACAACCCCGATCGGGGCGGATTTCATATGCGCGGCTTTCACGGAGTAACTCCTGAAACGGAAACGTCCGCTCACTACATCTGGACAATTGCCACCAATCCCCAGACAGACCCCGAAGGGACATTGAAAAAAGTGGTGGACCAAACTGCGCTGACTTTTGAAGAGGACAAGGTGGTAATCGAGAACCAGTACCAGAATATGCTCAAGTTTGGCGATCAGCCCATGGTCAGTATTCATGTGGATGCCGGCGCAAATCAGGCGCGTCGAATAATCGAAAAACTCAGAACGCAAGCAGAGTAAACCAAGCCTGAAAAAGGCGCGGTCAGGGGGGCCTGCAATGGCAAGAAAAGCAGTGCCGATTCGTCGTGTGGTCACAGGCCACGACGACAAGGGTCGCGCCGTATTTCGCTCGAAGGATGTGATCCAGCCTGAGACTATTCCCTCCGGTGATGCGGACTTCGCAACCCTCTGGAGCACGGCGCAAGTACCCGTGGACCTCAATGATGAGACCGACGGTCGCGACCGCGATGCGGGGCTTACGCTCAACGGTGGTTCAGTCATACGCGTGACCGATATGCTGCCGGGTGGCGAGTCACCGATGCACCGCACCAACAGCATCGACTACGGTATCATCCTGGCGGGAACCGTTGAACTGGAACTGGATGACGGGGTGGTGGAAACCTGCCGCGCCGGTGACGTGATCGTGCAGCGCGGCACCATTCACCTGTGGCGCAATCCGAGTAAAACCGAAACCTGCCGCATTATTTTCGTGCTGATCGAAGCCCGGGGGCCTTACCTGCACGATGGCCAACCGTTGGCAGAGTTGAAGCCCTGAAAATAAATCGATAACCCAGGTAACGCCATGCGCATAATCATTACCGGTGCCGGCGGTTTCCTCGGTCGCACACTGGTCGAGCAACTCGCAGACCACGATGTGGTGGCGTTGGACTCGGTCGCCGATGGCATTCCGAAACTCGCGCACGCTACGCCTGTCACGGGTGATTTGTGCGACGTCAATAGTTTGCAAGCCGCCATGGCGGATGGCTGCGACGCTGTAGTCCACCTGGCAACGGTACCCGGCGGCGCCGCTGAACAGAATCCGGATCTCGCCCGGCGCGTCAATATCGAAGCAACGATGGCATTGGCCGCAGCCGCGGCAGAGGCGGGCAAGCCGCCGCGATTCCTGTTCGCCAGCAGCATTGCGGTGTTTGGGAGTCCGTTGCCGGCCCGCGTCGACGACGCCACGCCGCTGGCGCCGACAATGCTCTATGGTGCCCACAAAGCGATGTTGGAACAGTGGCTCGCGACCTTGACGCGACGCGGGGCCCTGGATGCCCTTTCACTGCGGCTCTCGGGGGTAATCGCGAGGCCGAAAGGTCCATCGGGTATGAAATCGGCGTTCCTGAGCGACGTCTTTCACGCACTGTCCGCCGGCGAGTCATTCGTTATGCCGGTTTCCCCCAAGGCGACTACCTGGTTGACATCACTCGATTGCGCCGCGGCCAACTTCGCCCATGCACTAAGTGCTGATCTGGGCGAGGCTCCCGCAGACCGTGCGCTGACGCTGCCAACACTGAGAGTTCAAGTAGCCGACCTGGTCGCCGAGATCTGCCGCCAGACTGGCGCACCTATCGAAGCCGTTTCCTATGCCCCGGATGCTGCGCTGGAAGCGGGGTTCGGTGCGCTGCCGCCGGTGAGTACAATTGCAGCGGATAGACTCGGATTCACCCACGATGGTGACCTGCAACAACTGGTGCAGCGTGCGCTGGAGAACCTGAAGGCTGCGGCGGCGCTGTAATTTCCCCGCACTGCTGCCCCTATTTTTTACCCCAGATTGATTTGAGTGTGTACAGGTCGGCGGATTCCACCTCAACCTGGCCGTCGCTGCTCAGTTGCACGCTGGAATAGGGTTGAGTGGGGAAAACCTGAGCGGTCATGACCGTCTCGCCGGCGTTGATAAAGATCTCAACCGATGAGTGATCGACGAAGACTTGCAGCGACACCGCGCTGGCGTCGCCGACAATGGGCGCGGTCTGCACGCTGGCAAATGACTCGTCGAAATCCACCTTGCCCGATCGGGTTCGGTCCAGTTTGTACACACCCTGTTGCCGGTCAATGGTGAACAGGGTTTGATCCCCGGCCTCATTGGCCAGCGTCAGGGTTACAGCCGGAGACTGCAAGGTGTCCAGCGAAAGCAGGATTTCCATGGTTCCGTTAAGGCGGCGCAACTTCTTGCCCAGGTCCAGCACGCCGTCAAAGCTGAGGTTTTCGAGGCTGGTTTTACCCGCGCGCAGTTTTTCCAGCTCCCGCACTGGCTGGGAGTGCACCCTGAAGCTCTGATCGGACTGGTGTAGCGTCAGTTTCCGCGGAATGGTCATGGCACTGCGCCAGCGTTCCGTAGGGGTGGCGCCGCCATAGTCCCAGTTGCTCATCCAGCCGATAAACAGGCGCCGGCCATCTTCTGCCGGGATATCGGACCAGGTGACGCCGGCATAGTTGTCGGTGCCGTAATCGAGCCACAGTGCGGACTCCTGCCGGGGCATCGCCGCTTGCTTGGCAAACACGATATTATCGATGTGGGTGTGTCCCCAGCGGCCATCGGCCTGGTCTATAATCTCCAGCTGTGCCTGCTGGCCCTTGAATTCACTGACATCCCAGCTTGCAACTCGCATGCTCTGGGAATTGTTGCCCGCGGCACGGCGAACCACCTTCCCGTCTACCAGCAGGCGCATGCCCTGTTGGCTCTCGTCAGCACCGCCGCCCACGTAAAAGTTGATAAAGGGCTGCTTGATGGTAAAGGTTGTGGAGCGCAGCGAGCCGGTACCGGCACTGCCGCGGGCCTCGGTAGAGAGAAAGGATTTACCATGAATGGCGCTGTCCATGATGGTTGTTTCTATCATCTTCAGTTCTGTTGTGTCACCGGTTGCAGTCCAGCGTGACAGCGACTTTTCGAAATCCTCGAATGTTTTCCCCTTGGGGAAGGTCGCGGGCACGACCTTGAGGTTTTGCAGGCTGGGGTCGACCGTAAATTCCCGGCCGTCAAAATCACCAACAAAATACTGTGTTGCAGTGCCGCCGTTGGGGCCGCCGGCAACGATGCTGACCAGCAACAGGTATTTGCTTTTATCCGACCCGGCAATCGGAATTTCAATCAGGTCGGGGCATTCCCACACCCCTTCATGGACACCCCAATCCAGGCCAAAATCACTTTCAAACGTCCAGCTCTTCAGGTTCTTCGAGGAATAAAAGCTGATCCTGTTCTTGACCGCCAGCGACATGATCCATTTTTGCTCCTGCGCATACCAGAAAACCTTGGGGTCGCGGAAGTCCCGGTCGCCCTGGTTTTTTAAGACGGGGTTGTCTTCATACTTGGTCCAGGTGCGCCCGCGGTCCAGGCTATAGGCGACCCCTTGGGACTGGTAATCGCTGCCGCCAAAATCTTGTATCAGGTGGTTGTGGTAAGTATATATGGCCACCAACGGTGGATTGTCCTCTGTTCCAAACCCCGAGGAGTTATTCCAGTCCACCACGGCGCTGCCCGAAAAGATGGCGCCATGCCAGTCCGGGTAGATTGCCACGGGCAGGTGCTCCCAGTGCACCATATCGGTACTCACCGCGTGCCCCCAGTGCATCGGACCCCAGACATTGCTGTAGGGGTGGTACTGGTAGAACAGATGGTATTCGCCCTGGTAGTAGAACATACCGTTGGGGTCGTTCATCCACTTCTGCTCGGGAGTGAAATGAAACTGCGGCCGGTGGGGCTCCTGGTAGAGATCCGCCGGTTGTACTGGATTGGCCTGCGCTGCACCCGATAGCAGCAGCGCGGTGAGCATTATAAGAAGGGTTTTCATGCACAATACTCCTTATTCATGGAATTAGGATAGGTGATGTTCGTAGACGTCTTTGCCCAGGTCTTCCAGTGAGCGGCCTTTGGTTTCGGGCATCATAAACAACACAAACAGCAACTGCAGCACCATCATGCCGGTGAAAAAGGTGAATATACCGGTGGGCTCGAAGCGGCTGAGGAAGAACGGCATGACCAGGGTGATTACCGCCGCAAAAACCCAGTGGGTGCTGGCACCGAGCGATTGCCCGGTGGCGCGTACGCTGTTGGGAAAGATCTCGGCGATAAACACCCAGATTACAGCGCCCTGGCCGATGGCATGGGAAGCAATAAAGGTAAACACGAAGAACACAACCAAAAAGCCACCGGCGCCGCTGTGAAAGGCCCATGCCACCACTGACAGTGACCCGATATAGCCGATGGAGCCGATCAACATCAGGGTCTTGCGCCCTAAGTTGTCGATCAGGTACAGCCCCAGCATGGTAAACACCAGGTTGGTAACACCGATACCGGCGCTGGACAGCAGGGCTGAACTGGCATCCAGGCCGGCGAGTTCGAACACCCGCGGCGCAAAGTAGAGAATAAAATTAATCCCGGACAACTGATTGAAAGCGGCAATCAGGAATGCCAATAAAATGGGAAACGCATAGATCCTGTTATACAGATGGTCCTTTTTGTGCTGCTGGGCATCGGCCTGGATCCTGGCCACCACGGTGTCTACGTTCTCGGTTTCACCCACGGCCTCGCCGATCTGCTGCAGCACGGCCCGACCGCCTTCAATGTCATTTTTGCGGCGGATAAGCCAGCGCGGGCTTTCCGGCACACCCAGCACCATCAACAGGAAAAGGGCCGCGGGAATAACCTCTATGCCCAGCATGATCCGCCAGTTCAGGCCAACCAATTCTGCAATGAGGTAATTGGAGAGAAAGGCAACCAGGATGCCGAACACGATCTGGAACTGATAGGTGGCCACCAGCCGGCCGCGAATTCTGGCCGGGGCGATCTCCGAGATATAGGCCGGTACCGCAATGGACGAGGCGCCCACGCCGAGCCCGCCCAGAAAGCGAAAGAAAGAAAAGGTATAGGGATCCGGCGCAATTGCGGAAACCAGCGCAGAGACCAGGTAGAGTGCACCGACGCCGATCAAGGTTTTTTTGCGGCCCAGCGCATCGCAGAAAATACCACCTGCAAGTGCGCCGATCACAGTGCCCCACAAGGCAGAGGACATAATAAAAGCGCCGTGAAACAACGGGCTGGTCTGCCACAATTGCTGGATTGGTTTGTCCGCCCCGGAGATTACCGCGGTATCAAAGCCAAACAGAAAGCCGGCAACGGCGACAGTAAGTGACCAATATACGACTTTGTTCATGTCTCCCCCAAGAAATTACTTATTTTCAGGTTGCGCCGTGGGTCGTTTGGCGACCCGCCATTGCTTGCCATTGCGCACAATTATTATTGCTGCTCCGCAGGATCAACAACTTTCTGCGCTACTACTTTGGTGTCAGGCGCGCTGTCCAACCACCGGCTGCGGTTAGGCTGGCCTTGATTTGTGTCTTGGCGGTTACATCTAAAGTAACCTTTTTATAGTCTTCGGCCCAGCGGTCGGCGTTGATGCCGTCCTGGAACGCCACCATTTCATAATTGCCTGCGCCAAGAAAGGACAGGTCAATATCCAGCTCGCGCGCGTTCTCATCTGTCATGGCGCCGATAAACCAGTGGGCACCCTTGCGCCGGGCGAGTGCAATGTAGTCACCAATACTGCCATGTAACACTCGGGTTTCATCCCAAACTGACGGTACGGCAGCCATAAACTCGGTGCACTCGTGCTCGCGTCGGTAGTTACTGGGAGAATCAGCGAGCATTTGCAGTGGACTTTCGAACACCGTTAGCATCGCCATCTGGTGTACGCGGGTAGTCTGGCTCATGGGGCGTTCGAAGCGCTGGGCGAAATCCTGAGCGTCACCGGCATTGGGGTCGACAGGTTTAAAGGTGGCCGGGCCGTGGGCATTGGACATGGCGCCGGGAGTGTAGTCCATGGGGCCTGCAACCATGCGAATAAACGGCAGGGTCACATTGTGCTCAGGAGTACTAAGCAAACTCCACTTGTTCCATTCCAGGCCGCGAACACCTTCACGAGAGATTACGTTGGGATAGGTACGGCGCAGGCCGGCCGGTTTGTAGGAACCATGGAAATCCACCAGCAGCTTGCGCTTGGCAGCTTCCTCGGCGATCTTCCAATAGAAATTTACCATTTCCTGATCGTCGCGCTGAAAAAAGTCAGGCTTGATACCCACCGCCCCGAGCTCCGCAAAGCGATCCATGGCGGCGTCGAACTGGTCGCGCAGGGTCATCCATGAGGTCCATAAAATAATCTCAACGCCTTTAGATTTGGCGTGGGCGATCAGTGCCGGTACATCCATATTGGGAAGCGAGCCCAGCAGGTCTCCCAGCGGGTACCAGCCTTCGTCGAGTATTACATATTCAATGCCGTAATCGGCAGCGAAGTCAATGTAATACATGTAGGTTTCGGTATTAACGCCGGCCTTGAAATCAACACCATAGAGATTGTTGGCGTTGTACCAGTCCCAGGCAACTTTACCGGGCTTTATCCAACTGGTGTCGCCGATCCGGTTGGGTACTGCGAGCTGGTAGGACAACTGGTTGTTGATCAGGTCGCCATCCTGCCTCGCGATAGCGAGAATGCGCCAGGGGTATTTGCGGTTGCCGCTGGTTTTTGCCAGGTAGTTGGCGCGCTTGGTAATTGGTTCGTTGCGGTCCGGGCCAGGACCCTCGCCCTGCAGTGTCTGCTTTTGCAATGGGAAGGTAGGCAGGGTACCAACCAGACGGTCCTTGCCATTGCCAAGCAGCCACAGGCCTGCATAATCTTGCAGTGATGACTCTGTGATCAGCAGTTTTATTCCCGCCGTGCTCACCAAGGCCGGTGTGCTGGCCAATTTTTTCTTGCCGATATCAGCCAGTGGCTGGTAGATATAGGCGCGCTCGTTATGTGAATAGAAGTCTTCTTCTTCAGGGTAGTAAACGTGGCTGTCCTGACTAAATACTAACTCCACCAGCTCGGAATTGACGGTGACTTCACCCGGCAGAGTGGTTACGTAGCGATACGCGACGCCGTTATCGTAGGCACGGAAAACCACCGAGTACTGGTTATCAAATACCAATGTCATCTCGTTGAAATGATCGCGAATAGTGGCAGATTTAACTCGTACTTCCGGTTGCAGTATCTGGTCCACGTTACGGCGCTTGACCTCTAGCACCTTGGGCGAGTGCTGCAAGTCCAGCTTTTTATCGATCTGCAATGACAGTTTTGACGGCTTCAACACCTGCTTGCCATCCACGGCAACGCTGTAGCTGACAACCTTGTTGACTTCGACCACAATCCGGATGGTACCATCGGGCGATATCAGCGATAGCTCATCCTCGTTATCGGCAACGGCAAGATGGCTGAGGAATACCAGCAGGCAGCTAAAAAAAAGTTGCCCAGCGCTTCGATTGAGAAACTCTATTGGAATGTTCATTTTATTTTCTCCGTTATTGGTTTTTACTTTATTGGTGTTAACGTTAGTTGTGAGGTTGGAGTTGTTTATTGCGATCGCGGTAGTGCTGCTCAGCGGAGGTTTGCCGTAATCTCTCTGCGGCCTGTTCGGTGGGATAAAATAACATCAGCTGCTCGCCTCCGGAGTTATTGCTCGATTCGATTGCTTCCCATGTCCCGCTCGGCACACCAGTAGCGTTCTGCCGCGGACTTACCACCAGGCAATATAAAACGCTGCCAGAATCAGCAGTACTGCCAGCGACGAGATATTGAAGCCGGCAGAGGTGCTGAAATCAAAGTCACTCAAGCGAATGGCTTTCGGGTGATCTCCACCTTTTTCGTACAGTGTCACCGCAATGGCCGCCGCGGCCGACAACAGAAACGCCAGCCCCATGCGATCGAGAAACGGCACCTGGTCCAGCCAGAGCTTAAATGCCAGTGAAAATACGACCGACACTACGGCAGCCGTCAGCGCCGAGTGTGCAGTTGCCTTGCGCCAGAACAGGCCGAACAGGAATATCACCAGGATCCCGGGGGTGAAGAAGCCGGTGAACTCCTGAATGTACTGGAACGCCTGGTCGAGGTCGCCAAGCAGCGGCCGGGCGACCAGCATAGCCACGATCAGCGCGACCAGGCTGGCGCACCGGCCAATCAGTACCAGCCTTTTTTCACTGACATCCAAATGATGAAATGTCGACCGATAGATATCCATGGTGAAGATCGTGGAGATACTATTGGTCATGGAGCTCAACGATGAAACAATGGCGGCAATCAGGGCCGCGAATGTCAGGCCAAACAGCCCTGAGGGCAGAAGTTTCATCATTTCCGGGTAGGCCTTGTCAGACACGTCCAGGTTGGGCACCAGCAGAAACGCTGCGATGCCGGGGATCACAACGATAAAAGGCATAAACAGCTTCAGGAAGGCAGCGAAGGCGATACCTTTCTGGGCTTCCTTCAAGCTCTTGGCCGCCAGTGCCCGCTGGGTAATGTACTGGTTGAAGCCCCAGTAGGAAAACTGCGCGATCCAGAGGCCGCCGACCAGCACCGAGATGCCAGGCAGATCCATATAGCGGGGATGATCGCTGGCCAGAATCATGTCAAATTTTTCAGGCGCGGCGTCGAGTAAATAGGTAAAGCCGGCGATGACTCCAGCACCATCACTGAGTTTATCCAGCGACAGCACGGTCACTGCAATACCGCCGACGATAAGAATTGCGACCTGGATAATATCGGTATAGGCCACGGCCTTAAGACCGCCGTACAGTGAGTAAGCCAGCGATAGTCCGGCCAGGAACAGCATGCCGTAAACCATTTCAACGCCGGCGACGATCTCAATTGTGAGCGCACCGAGATACAAAACCGAGGTCAGATTAACAAAGACGTAGACCCCGAGCCAAAAAAAAGCCAGCAACACCCGCACTCGGTGGTCGAAGCGTTTTTCCAAAAACTCCGGCATGGTGTAGATGTTTTTTTCTAGGTAAATAGGAATGAAATATTTGCCGATCAGTAACAGCGCTATAGCCGCAGTCCACTCATAAGAGGCAATGGCGAGCCCGATGGCATAACCGGAGCCGGTCATGCCGATAATTTGCTCAGCTGAAATGTTGGCGGCAATTAGCGAAGCGCCTATGGCCCACCACGGCAGTGAGCGACCGGCGAGGAAGTAATCCTCCGACCCTTTCTGGTGACCCTTTTTTTCCCGTGAAACCAGGCTGGCAATGGTTACCAGGCCGATGCAATAAGCTGCCACCACTGTGATATCGAGCACCGCGAGTTGCATTGGTGTTCTCCCGTTATTTTTATTTTATTTGTTCCGCCGGGCCGATCGCAGGGTTGCGCTGGTAGCGTGGCGGCCATACTTATAGAAGCGCTGTTAAGAAATTTTGTTATGAAAATATTGAGGGACTCGAGTTCACTGTAGGGCAATCGCAATCGTTTTGCAACCGATTGCAGAATAAATTACAAATGCACTGTCACAGCAGTATAGCCAGGCATTGGGCCCGCTCGAATACTCAAGCGAAGGGGCGGCAAAGCCCGGGATTCAATCGAGCGCTTTGCAATATTTATCAATGTACTGTTGATGGGTTGGAAGATTCTGTGCCGCTGCGGCCATCGCCGCACGTAACTTGTTGAGCCAGGCGGCGGCATCAACGTTACGGTAACGCAGCAGCGGATCGGAGCGCTGCGGCAGGTTGAGTTGACCAATGTGCACCGCGAGCCAGCTGGCATTACCAAACAGATCCATTTCACCGGGGATAAGGCGGCCGTAGCGACGGAAGTGTTCAATTTTGTGCTGCAGTGTGTCGGGAATTTCCATATTGGCGCAATAGCGCCACAACTCGCTGTCGTCACGCTCGGTGAGGTGGTAATGCAGGATCAGGAAGTCGCGAATACGCTCATACTCATTGATCGCAATACGGTTGTATTCATCGATCACAACGGCATCAAAGTCCCGGTCAGGGAACAGCGCCAACAGTTTCGCTATGCCGGCCTGAATAAGATGGATGCTGGTGGATTCCAGCGGCTCCATAAAGCCGCTGGACAGGCCGATGGCGATGACATTCTTGTTCCAAAACTGGTTGCGGCGGCCGGTGACGAAGCGCAGCATCCGCGGCTCCGCCAGCGGCTTGCCGTCAAGGTTATCCAGCAGGATCGCACGGGCGTCATCATCTGCCATAAAATTACTGCTGAACACATGGCCATTGCCGGTGCGGTGTTGCAGCGGAATACGCCACTGCCAGCCAGCAACGTGAGCTGTAGAGCGAGTGTAAGGGGTAAACTCACCGCGCTCGGAGGGCACCGCCCAGGCGCGATCACAGGGTAACCAATGGGTCCAATCCTGGTAGCCGGTTTTGAGTGCTTCCTCAATCAACAAGCCGCGAAAACCGGAGCAGTCGATAAACAGGTCGGCGGCGAGTTCGCGGCCACCCGCCAATTGCACACTCTCCACAAAACCGCTGCTGGCGTCCAGGTTGACGTTAGTAACCTTGCCTTCGATGCGCTCTACCCGGCGCTGCTCCGAGTATTTGCGCAGGTATCGGGCGTACAGACCGGCATCAAAGTGATAGGCGTATTCGTAGGTCGATAGTACATTGCGGGGATCCGGCGTGGGTGGTGCAAACCGACCCGCGGACCCGGCCGCCCAGGCCATACAATATTCATCGAGGCTTGCCGCCTGCCTCTGGGCACGTGCCTGTTGCCAGAACTGATGCATTGGCACGGTATCGAATTGACGCCCATAAGTGCCAAAGGGGTGGAAATAGCGGTGTCCCTGGCGCCCCCAGTTGACAAACTGTATGCCCAGCTTGAACGAACCTTTGGTGTGGCGGACAAAATCGTTTTCGTCGATACCCAGTGACTGATTGTAGACTCTGATTGGCGGAATAGTTGCCTCACCCACTCCCACCGTGCCAATATCATCTGACTCTACCAAAGTAATCTTACAGCCCTGCTGCAGGGCATTGCTCAGTGATGCAGCTGTCATCCAGCCGGCAGTACCGCCACCAACAATGACAATACTGCGAATTTGTCGATCATTCTCGTGCATCATGCCTAACCTCATTTTATGTTTGTATTTATGCAGTGGTATTGAATTGTACGGCTGTCTTCATGGTTACGGCCGAGCTGAACTACACGGCCCTGTTGGAGGCGGCAGTGATGCTCGGCGCTAGCGCGGACTGCGGCGCGCGAACGTCGAAGGCTACCACCAAACGCTCACCGTCATTAAAGGGCACAGTAGAATGCCACATAGTTGACGGGAACAATACCAGCCGCCCCGCCTTGGGTTCTTGCTGTGCCGTGGGCGACAGCGCCAGCTTGAGTTCAGCTGGTGGTGTACCAAATTGCAACCAGCCAGCCGGTGCGGCTCCCATTGACGTAGCTGGCGGCAGCGCAACATAAAACGCGGAACTGATCCAACCCAGCGGGTGAGTGTGAGAGACATTAAAACCCTGTGCTTGCAGACGCACCGACCAGCTGCCAGAAAAATGTATCCGTCCGCGTCGCAGATCGCCACGCTCAACGCCTAGCAATGGATGCCCGGGAATGGGGGATGGCAGTTGCTCGACATAAGTCCTCACAGCGGCTTGAATTCGAGATTTCAAGGCCCGTAGAATCGGCTCGTGACGCAGGAAAAGATTCTGGTCGGTCTGGGTTCCGCCGCGCACCGACTGCTCAGCAAACGGCGAACGGGCGGTGTGCAACTTGCGCAGCAGGTCGGCCAGGCGATTCAGTTCGCCGTCGGCAAATTGCAAATCGACGGCCGCGACATGGGGCGGGGAGCCATCCAGCCATTGCGCGGCCTGGGGGATACCCTGCAAGCGCCAGATAAGCGCCAGATAAGGCCAAAAAACATTCTCCGCTGGCGTAGCAATGCGCGGCCTGGCTGTGGCCTCGGCAATATCGAGATCGCCCTTGCGCAGGCTGTAACGAACCAGTGCCATGTCCCGCATCACGTCATCGATTGACGCCGTCGCTGCAAACAACTGTGCCGCCTTCAGCTCATCGCCGGACTCACTGGCAATAAACAGGCGCGCCAACTGCAACTGCGGATGAGTGCCGAAAATTCGCTCACCCTGGTCAATAATGCGGCCGGCAGCGCTCCAGTCACGGGTCTGCGCCACGCTCCTAAACCACTCCATACGCAGGGCGAGGTTGGCGGGCTGCGCCTCACAAGCGGCGCTGAAAGAATCTGCAAAATGCTCACTGTCACCACCAGTAAAGCGTAAACGCGCCAGCAACTTGTGGCCTGCCAGCCAGTCCGGATGCTGTTTGAGCCTTGACATCAGTACGGTTTCGGCGGCGTCTGACTGCTGTTCAGTGGCCAGCGCCAGGGCGTAACCGCGCTGCGCATTAAGGTCGTCGGGTTGCAATTGCAGGACCCGTCGGAACGGTTCCAGGGCTGGCAAGCCAGCAAGCAAACTGCTCTGCGCCAGCGCCATGGCGGTAGCGGCATCCCCCGGATCCAGTGCTGCGGCCCTGGTCAGGGCGACGACCGCCTCGGGCTCCAATTGCTCCTCGTGACAGGCAAAACCCAGCAGTTTCCAGGCGCCACTGTGGTTGGGAGTTCTGCGGGTGATATCCTGCAGCTTGGCCATCGCCAGATCGGCGCGTCCTCGCTCCATGGCGCGCTGCGCGGATTGTAATCGTTTGTGGTTGTTAAACTTCTTTGACATCGATCTATTCTAACACTGATTCACAATAGCCAGCGCGATTGGCCGGTAGCCGGAGTTACTCCCGCGCCGCTTCCATTTTTAGCACTGCTCCGCGGTCACTTTTTTCCACGGCCAAGTGTATCAATATGTCGAAAACGCAGAAATATCGGGCCGTGTGCGATCCATTTACAGGATCAATATGTCGGCATTTGCCTGGCAACGAAGCATTCACTGTTGTGCAAAGACATCAAGGTAATTATTTGCCAGCAGCGGACGGGCCCTGGCCAGGAAAGGTTAATGCTCCTGCCTTGAGCAGAAAAAAGGTGGCAATGTCTGCACATTGCCACCAAGGTAGAACAGGTGGGTTCTCGTAGCAGGCGCTACGAGAAACTCCTCCAACTGCAGAACGCCTTAGAACAGTACCTTAATAGAGGCACGGGTGGTTCGGCCCAACGTCGGCGCGCCGGAGATAAATGCCGGGCTGATCGAGCTGTCCCTGACACTACCGGCACCACGGATGTCATAATCGTCGAGCAAGTTGTATACCTGCAAGCCAAACTCCAGGTTTTCAGTGAGTTTGTAACTGGCGTTGGCCCCCCAGGTTTCTCCGCCCTCGTACTCGATTAGGTCGTTGCCCAAAGTATCCGTTTGGCCGGTGACGTTGACACCAAAGCTGAACTGTTCATTGACCTCATAGCCCGCTGAGATGGTATAGGTCAGGTCTGGAATACTGGGCGCACGACTGAAACCGCCTTCGCCCGCCAGCTTTCTCTCCGCATCAGAGTAGGTTGCGTTGCCGGTGAGTGACAAACCTTCCCAGAAGTAATTAGCCAACAGCTCGAAACCCTGCGACTCGTACTCGGCGTCAATGATACAGCCGCCAGCACCGCCGGGGCAGTTGGTGGCAGACAATTCAAAGGTACTCTGGGTAAAGTCGCCCTTCAGCAAGGTCAGCTCGACACTGTAGAGTCCTGAGCCGATCTCACCCTGGTTTTTGATACCAATCTCCAGCTGATTGACAAAGTCAACGGCGGCCACTTGGCCTGCCCGGTTAAGTGAACCATCAGCGTTGATCTTGCCGCTCACGGTTTGCCGGTCACTGTTGAAGCGACCGCCTTCCGAAGCGCGTGCAAATACGCTGAAGTTGTCGTTCACTTTCCAGAGGCCACCCACCGTCCAGGACTCATAGGTCTCTTCATAATCGAGATTTTCCCTGGTGCCGTTGGGGATCAAGGTCTCAATGCCGACGGTAATGTTGTCGCCGTTAAGATCCTGGGTGACCACGTCAGTGCGGAAGGGGTCGCCACCGGCCACGGTCCAGCCGGAAGCGTCCACTTTCTCCCAGCGGTAGCCGACGTCGACGGTGAACAGATCGTTTTCATAATCCAGCACCAGGTAGGGCGCTGTATTGACGTAGCCAAGATCATAATCGCGGGCACAACAATCGCCCCAGTTGTTATTGAAGCCGGCGACACCGTTGGCGGTCAGTTTGTTGCCCGCGTCATCAAACAAATCCAGCGTGGCCGGATTGTCGCCACTGACTTCCTTGTAGACCCTGTTTGGGTGCCAGTCCGCGGCAATGGACTGGTCCATGTAGAAATAACCAGCGCGCACTTTCAGGTCGCCGTCGCCGATGGTGTACTCCCCGGTCAGGACCAGGTCGTTGACAAAACTGCCAACGTCGCGAATATCGGTAAAAATACTGACATCGGTGTTGATATAGGGGTTGTCGTAAACCATTCCGGCATTGGGACCATTGGCATAACGAATTTCATCAACGGTGTCGCCAAAGCTGTTAATTGTCGAGCCAATTACGTCAGACGTCAGCCCTGGAGAGAAGAAGGGCGCGGCAAAGGAGCCGCTCATATCTGTCCAGCGGAATTTATTGTCGAGCTTGAGATTGTCGTCGAACTCATAACTCAATTCGTGCCCAAACGCGACCGTCTCGGTGGAAATGCCGTTCATATTGACACGCTTGAAATCGCCGTTTTTGTCGACGATGGTCATTTCCTGATGGTGAATGGAGTAGTTGGATTCTTCCCTGCCATCAAAACCGCTAAACTCCTTGACACTTTTCACGGATTTGCCGTCAAATTTGCCCCGACCCGGCGCGCCGGTATAGTTTAGCTCCTCGGTATCAGCAACCTTGATATGAAAGCGCATGTAACCCTTGTTATCGTCAAAGTGCTTGGTCAGGTTACCTTTTATTTGAAAGCTGTTACTAGCTCCGTAAGCGACATCGAGTGGGCCGTCGCCATTGCGAATAAATCCGCCAACGTGATAGTTGACACTGTCACTGACCGGTCCACCGTAGCGAAAATCTATCTTGTTTTCGTCAAAACCAAGGCCGGTGGAGAGTTGGACATGGCCACCTTCTTCCTCGCCGTAATTACTGACGTAGTTAATTATGGCGCCGGGGGATTGAGAGGAATAGACGCCGGCTGTTCCGCCGCGAATGCCTTCGACCTTGGCCGTTGATGGATCAAATCGGGTCCAGTAATCATTGTTGCCAAACTGGATATCACCGAACAGCACCGTAGGCAATCCGTCTTCCTGGATCTGGACGAAGGGCGAGCCACCGGTTGCCACCGGCAGGCCGCGCACGGCGATGTTTGAGTTGCCGCCGGGACCCGCAGTACCGGCTACTTGAATACCCGGAATCATACGGAAGACTTCCGCCTCGGAGCTGGGCTGGAACTTCGAAATCATATCGGAGTTGACGGCTGTTACTGCGACCGAGGATTCAAGCTGATTTCTGCCGCCAGCAGCGGCAGTGACAACAACTTCCTCCAGCATTCCTTCTGCGTGTACATACAGGTTCGGTGATGCGATAGCTACTGCCAGCGCCAGCGCGTTTTTACTGAAGCGAAAGCTGCGAGTGGTGGTGTTGGGCATACTTACTCTATTTGATTTGCTCACTAGGAGACCCTCTTATTTTTTTAAAATGTGAGTTCAAAGTTATGATTGTTAACAGCAATTACCCGTCTGTATAACTGGGTAATTACTTCTACTGCCTGACAGTTAAGTTGATGTTTTGAGACAAATTAACTGTCGTCCTCGTAAACCCGGTGAAACTTCATGGGGAGCCGGGAGTTACGCGAGCTTGTACGGGCTACGCCGATGGCGAATTACCCACAAGCCACTTCCAGCACCAACTAAAGCAGAGTGTTTATTGTAACTATTTAGCTGTTGCTGCAATCGGTTGCAGGGCGAGATTAGCATGGCCCCTTGGCAAATGCAACCGGTTAACATCGTTGCAAGTTCACTCTATGCCGAGCCGGGCGCACTGCCGGTTGTGGAATCAAAGCATCCCCCGTGCATTGGTCTCTACCGGGCTATCACCGCGCCGCGCCGGCAAAGTAGGCGCGGGTGAGCTTGAACACCACCGGGCTGAGCAGTACCAGGGCGATCAGGTTGGGCACCGCCATCAAGGCGTTGAGGGTGTCGGCAATCAGCCAGATCAAATTCAGGCTGACCCCGGCACCCACTGGTATCGACAGAATCCAGAGGATGCGAAACGGGACAATGGCCTTGACCCCAAACAGGAATTCGGCGCAGCGCTCACCGTAAAACGACCAGCCCAGGATGGTGGTAAAGGCGAAGATAGCGAGGGCGATGGCCACCACATAGTTGCCGAAATTGGGCAGCGCTTCGGCAAATGCCAGCGAGGTCAGTGCCGCCCCGGACTCCCCGGACATCCAGGCGCCGGAGGTGATAATCACCAGCCCGGTAATGGTGCAGATGATCAGCGTGTCGATAAACGTGCCGAGCATCGCCACCATGCCCTGCTTGATGGGGTCTCTGGTTTGCGCGGCAGCGTGGGCGATGGGGGCGGAGCCCAGCCCGGCTTCATTGGAGAATATGCCCCGTGCCACACCGAAGCGAATGGCGGCCCAGACCGCGGCGCCGGCAAAGCCGCCCTCCGCGGCGATCGGGGTAAAGGCGTGGCTAAAGACCAGTTCGAGGGCGTGGGGAATGGCGGCGCTGTTGAGGGCCAGCACCACCAGCCCGGCGCTGATATAAGCGATGGCCATAAAGGGCACCAGGGCGCTGGCCACATGACCGATACGGCGGATGCCGCCGATCAGGACCGCGCCGGCCAGTAGCATAATAACAATACCGGTGAGCCAGACGTTGATGCCAAAATTCGCCTCCAGCACGTCGGCCACGGAATTGGCCTGCACGGTATTGCCGATGCCAAACGCGGCTACCGTGCCGAAGCCGGCGAACAGTATCCCGAGCCAGGCCCAATTTTTACCGAGCCCGTTTTTGATGTAGTACATGGGCCCGCCGACGTGGTTGCCCTGTTCATCCACTTCCCGGTAGTTTACCGCCAGCACTGCCTCCGCGTATTTGGTGGCCATGCCCACCAGCGCCGTGCACCACATCCAGAACAGTGCGCCGGGCCCGCCCAGGAAGACTGCGGTGGCCACCCCGGCGATATTGCCAGTGCCCACCGTGGCCGAGAGTGCGGTCATCAGGGCCTGAAACGGCGAGATCTCGCCCTCCCGTTGCTCGCTGCTGGCAACTTTGCGACCACCGAACAAGAGCCGAAAGCCGGTGCCGATATTCAGCAGTGGCATCAGCCGCAGGCCGATCATCAGGTAGAGCCCGACTCCGAGGATCAGGACCAGCATCAGCGGCCCCCACACAATGCCGTTGACGGTTCCGATAAAGTTGCTGATTGCTGTCATGGGCGCAGTTCCCGCTCAGGAGTGGACAGTGGGAGTCTGGCGCCCGCTAATGGGGCGCCGGTGAGGATAGGGGCAATAGCGGTGTGCTTGGGCGGAATAATCGTAATGTCCCTGGGCTGCTGGCTGATATCCGGAAAAATTCTACCCGGAAAAACTTACTGCATGTTGCTACAGAGTAAAACTGTTTTTTAACACTTTTGGCAGCATAACCTTTTTCAGGCGCGCGTATTGGGGCATACCTTTCTTGTAGGGGGGGTAGTCCTCGCCCTGGACCAGGGGCTCAAAATAGCTGCGGGCCTTGTCAGTAATGCCAAAGCCGTCGGCGCTGATAAAATCCCGCGGCATCATCTTTTCAACATTGGCAACGTCTTCCAGCGGCGCCTCCTTGATCGACCAGCTGTATTTTTTACCGCTGCCGCGAATGATCGCCGGCATAATCGCATTTTTACCCGCCAGCGCCATTTCCACCGCCGCCTTGCCCACGGCATAGGCCTGCTCCACATCGGTGGCGGAGGCAATGTGGCGGGCAGCGCGCTGCAAATAATCCGCCAGCGCCCAGTGGTACTTGTAGCCCAGTTCGGTCTTGATCATCTGCGCCAGGGTGGGGGCGACACCGCCGAGTTGGGTGTGGCCAAAGGCATCGACGCTGCCGGCGTCGGCCAGGAAGCGGCCGTCGGCATAGCGGGCGCCCTCCGAGGCGACTATGGCGCAGTAGCCGTAGCGCTCGACACTCTCCTTTACCTTGGCCAGAAACCGTGGCTTATCAAAGGCAATTTCCGGGAACAGGATAATCTGCGGCGCATCGCCTTCCTGCTCGGCGGCCAGGCCCCCGGCCCCGGCAATCCAGCCGGCGTGGCGGCCCATGACTTCCAGGATAAACACCTTGGTGGAACTCTCGCACATGGAGGCGACATCGAGGCCCGCCTCCTTGATGGACACCGCCACGTACTTGGCCACGGAGCCAAACCCGGGGCAGTTGTCGGTTATGGGCAGGTCGTTGTCGACCGTCTTGGGGATATGGATGGCCTGGATCGGGTAACCCATGGTCTCCGATAACTGCGATACCTTGAGGCAGGTGTCGGCGCTGTCGCCACCGCCGTTGTAGAAAAAGTAGCCGATGTTGTGGGCCTGGAACACTTCGATCAGGCGTTCGTATTCCGCCCGGCTCTGTTCCACGCTTTTCAACTTGTAGCGGCAGGAGCCGAAGGCCCCGGAAGGGGTGTGGCGCAGGGCGGCGATGGTGGTGGGGGTTTCCTTGCTGGTATCAATCAGCTCTTCCCGCAAGGCACCGATAATGCCGTTGTGGCCGGCGTAGACCTTGCCGATGCGGTCCTTGTGCTGGCGGGCAGTTTCAATGACGCCGCAAGCGGAGGCGTTGATGACGGCGGTAACGCCGCCGGACTGGGCGTAAAATACGTTCTTTTTTGCCATGGGTGTCGGGCCTTGTTGTTCGGGGTAGGGGGGCTGGTTGGGGTGAGTCGTTGGGGGAGAATGATACGCCAGCGGCGCAAAAATTTCATGGCCGGTGGCAAGTCGTTGGCCGGGTGGCGTCTTTTTATGGCGTCGCCCGGGCCCCAGGCTGTTGCCCGGGGCGCAAACGGTTGGCACGCTTCCGCCGCTGCGTGCTAAGCTCTTGCGCAAACAGTCAGTACGGGTCGTTATGCACATTCATATTCTAGGTATTTGCGGTACATTTATGGGCAGCCTGGCCCAGCTGGCCAAGGAGTTGGGGCATGAGGTCACCGGCTCCGACGCCAACGTTTACCCCCCCATGAGTACCCAGCTGGAAGCCGCCGGCATTACCCTGATCGAGGGGTTTGATCCGGCCCAATTACAGCCCGAGCCAGACCTGGTGATTATCGGTAACGCCATGAGCCGCGGTAATCCGGTGGTGGAGGCGCTGCTCAATAAGGGCTTGCGCTACACCTCCGGGCCCCAGTGGCTGTGTGACCACCTGCTGCAGGGTCGCTGGGTGCTGGCCGCGGCGGGAACCCACGGCAAGACCACAACCGCCAGTATGCTGGCCTGGATTCTCGAGTACGCGGGCATGAAGCCCGGCTACCTGATCGGCGGGGTGCCGAAAAATTTCGGCAAGTCCGCCAGCCTCGGGGACAGCGTTTTCTTTGTGGTGGAAGCCGATGAATACGACAGCGCGTTTTTCGACAAGCGCTCGAAATTTGTCCACTACCGGCCCAACACTTTGATTATGAACAACCTGGAGTATGACCACGCGGATATCTTCCCCGACCTGGCCGCCATCCAGACCCAGTTTCACCACTTGCTGCGCACGGTGCCCGGCAACGGCCTGGTTATTTTGCCGGATAATGAGCCGGCCCTGGAAGAAGTGCTGGAGCGCGGCTGCTGGACGCCGGTTGAGCGCACCAGTGTGCATGGCGACGCCAACCCGGCGGGCGCTGAGTGGCAGATCAAACTGACCAGCGCCGACGCCTCCAGCTTCGAGGTCTTGCAGGGCGGGGCCGCAATCGGCACGGTGGCCTGGTCCCATACCGGCTTGCACAACGCCCGCAACGGAGTGGCGGCCATTGCCGCTGCGCGCAATGTGGGGGTGAGGCCCGCCCTGGCGGCGAAAGCCCTGGGGCAATTCGAAGGGGTCAAGCGGCGCATGGAGCTGATCGGTGAGGTGGACGGGGTGCGGGTCTACGATGACTTCGCCCATCATCCCACCGCCATCGCCACCACCCTGGAAGGGCTGCGGGCGCGGGTGGGCGACGAGCGCATCGTGGCGCTGATCGAGCCCCGTTCCAATACCATGCGCATGGGGGTGCACTCCGATACCCTGGCACAATCCACCGCCGCGGCTGACGCGGTAATCTGGTACCAGCCCCAGGGTATGCAGTGGAACCTGGAGCAGGTCATTGGCCAGAGTCCGGTGCCGGCCAGCCTGGCAAGCAGTATCGACGCGATGATCAGCGCCAGTTTGGCGCAATTGCAAGGCAATACTCATGTGGTCATTATGTCCAACGGCGGCTTCGGTGGTATTCACAGCAAGCTGATGGCTGCCATCCGCCAGTCACCAGATCCTGGTGACCAACCAACCCGGAGCAGCGAGGCAGGGCAATGAGCCAATACCAGCAAACCATAACCCTGGCTATGACCGGCGCCTCCGGCGCGCCCTACGGCTTGCGCCTGCTGCAGTGTTTGCTGGCGGCGGATTGCCGGGTGTATCTGCTGCTGTCGCGGGCGGCGGAGATTGTCATCAGCACGGAAACCAATATCGACCTGCCAGAAGAGCTGGAGGACCAGCAGGCTTTTCTGGCCGCCCGCTACGGTGCCGGCGACGAGCAGCTTATACTATTGGAGCGGGAGGACTGGTTTTCACCGGTGGCCTCCGGCTCCAGTTCGCCCACTACCACGGTGATCTGCCCCGCCAGTGGCGGCTGCCTTTCGGCCATTGCCGCCGGGGCCAGCAACAACCTGGTGGAGCGGGCCGCGGATGTGGCGCTGAAAGAACGGCGCAAACTGATCCTGGTGCCGCGGGAGGCGCCCTATTCGGAAATTCACCTGGAAAATATGCTCAAGCTGACACGCATGGGCGCCATTATCATTCCCGCCAGCCCGGGTTTTTACCACCGTCCGCGGGTGATCGAGGACCTGGTGGATTTTGTGGTGGGGCGAATTCTGGACCAGTGCGGTATCGAGCAGGACATCATGCCGCGCTGGGGCGAAGATTGAGGTAGAGCAATGTACGAACAGTTTATGGCGGCGTCGCGAGTGGTGCCGCTGGAAGGCGGGATTAATTTTCGCGACCTGGGAGGCTATCCCGCTGCGGATGGTCGCCAGGTCAAGTGGCGCAAGATTTTCCGCTGTGGCCACCTGGCGAACCTGACCGAGCAGGACCTGGACGTGCTGGAGTATCTGCGGGTCACCGAGGTGCACGATTTTCGCCGCCGGCAAGAGCAGCAGTTGACACCCAGCCGCCCGCTGCGGGCCAACTTTAACAACGACTACGAAATGCACATCGGCAGCATGGCGAAATTTTGGGAGTACCTGACCACCGAGCGGCTCAACGCCCATAAGTCCCACGAGCTGGTGGTCGGCTCCTATCGTAACTGTGCCGAGGAGGTGGCGCCCCATTACCGTCGCCTGTTTGCCGCGCTGCTGGCCAATCGAGATAACGCCAGCCTGTTTCACTGTGCCGCCGGCAAGGATCGCACCGGCCTCGCGGCGGCCCTGATCCTGTCCGCCCTCGGCGTGCCCCGGGAGGTGATTATCGAGGACTACTTGCTCACCCTGCAGTACTATGACACCAAACCGTTACTGGCGCGGATTGAAGCCCACCTGCGCGAGGCCGGGGTGGAACAGTGGGAACCGGAGTGGTTAAAGCCCTACTGCGAAGTGCACCAGGACAATATCGAGGCGTTCTTTGCCGGGGTTGAAGCCGGTTACGGCTCGGTGGATCGCTATCTGGAGACTCTTATCGGCCTCCGCCCGGAGCTAAGGCTGCAATTGCAGCAGGCCTACCTGGACGTTTAGCTTTTTTGCACCGTATAGTCTTTGCTCGCGCTTTCCCCCATAATAGCGCACTCGAATTATCGCCGTTAACGGGCGCGCAGCTGCCGCAGTTTCAAGCAGCCGCCAGGAGTAAGATCGCCGCCCCGGCTAACAGCTCAGCAGATCATCAGCTCACATGCCGCTTTGTCGCATTGAGGCCCGCCAGCGGGACCCTCAGCGCAGCGGTTATGTCACAAGGAACAACATGTTGGAATCGCTCTACCGGGGCTATAAAGCCTGTGTTATCCAGCGGCCGTTGGCCGTGCTGGTCAGTGTCGTTTTATTGGTGGTGGCGGCAGCGGCCGGGCTGCCGAATTTCAAACTGGATGCCTCCTCCGATTCGCTGACCCTGGAGAACGACAAGGATCTGGATTATTTCCGCGAGATCAACCAGCGCTACCAGAGCGGCGACTTCCTGATCGTCACCTTCCGCCCGAAGACGGAATTGTTCTCCGAGCCCTCCGTCGCCCTGTTACAGGCGCTGAAAAAGGACCTGGGGGCGGTACCCGGTGTCGCCAGCACCCTGTCCATGTTGGATGCACCGCTGCTCTACAGCCCGAAAATTGCCCTTACCCAGATCGATTCGCCGCGCACGTTGCTGACCCCCGGTGTCGATTGGCAAGCGGCCAAGGAAGAGTTTTTAACCAGCCCGATCTATCGGGAGATGCTGCTCGGCCCCGACGGGCAGACCACCGCCATGTTGCTGAACCTGGAGGTGGATAACCATTACATCGAACTGGTCCGCCACCGCGATGCGCTGCGCTTGAAGCGCACCCGGGAGGGCCTGTCCGAGGCGGAGGAGGCGGAGCTGGCCGCGGTCAGTAAAGAGTTCCTCGACTATCGCACCCAGGTGGCGGCGGAGGACCACCAGCGGGTGGAGCTGGTCCGGAAAATTGTGGCCGATTACAAGGATCGGGCCGAGATTTTTGTCGGCGGTGCGACCATGGTCACCGCCGATATGATTGCCTTTATCAAGAGCGACCTGAGCGTATTTGGCGTTGGTGTGCTGCTGTTTATGATCCTGATTATGGCGATCATCTTCCGGCAGAAACGTTTCGTGGTGCTGCCGGTCCTGACCTGTGTGGCGGCGGTGATCATCGTGCTGGGTTTCCTCAGCTGGATCGACTGGCGCCTGACGGTCATCTCCTCCAACTTCGTCTCCCTGCTGCTGATTATCTCGCTGGCCATCAATATTCATTTGCTGGTGCGCTACCGGGAGTTCCACGCCGCCAGCCCGGATGCACCCCAGGCGCAACTGGTTTGGGATACGGTGGTGTTTATGGCCAGGCCCTGTTTCTACACCACCCTGACTACCATGGTAGCCTTTGCCTCCCTGGTGGTAAGTGGGATCCGGCCTGTGATCGATTTTGGCTGGATGATGTGTATCGGCCTGGCGCTGGCGCTGGTGCTGTCATTCCTGGTGATTCCCGCCGGGCTGATGTTGATGCCCAAGCGTGCACCGCAGAAAACCGCCGACAATTCCCACGTGTTCACCACCATGTTCTCCCGTTTTACCGAGCGACGCCCCACCGTGGTGTTGGTGGTGAGCGTGCTGCTGGCGGTGATCAGTGTCTATGGCGCCAGCCGGCTGGAGGTGGAAAACCGCTTTATTGACTATTTCCACGACAGCACGGAAATCTACCAGGGCATGTCGGTGATCGATAAAAACCTGGGCGGCACCATAACCCTCGATATCATTCTCGATGCGCCCAAGGCGGCGGCCGCCGGTGCGCTCGAGGAGGGCGGTGAATTTACGGCGGACAGTGGGTTTGCCGAGTCGTTTGGCGAGGACGATCCGTTTGCGGAGCAAGAGGCGTTTGCCGACGACCCCTTTGCCGACGATCCCTTCGCCGACGACCCGTTTGCGCAAGAAGACCCGTTTGCTGCGACCGGGGCGGGCAAGCGCGGGCCCTACTGGTTTACCAGCGCCGGCCTGGAGCAAATCAAGGCCCTGCATGACTACCTGGATTCCCTGCCGGAAGTGGGCAAGGTGCAGTCGCTGGCCATCGCTTACCAGGTGGCCATGGATGTCACCGATGGCCCGCTCAATGATTTTGAACTGGCGCTGATGCAAAAATCCCTGCCCCGGGAGATCATCGATGTATTGATTACCCCGTACCTGTCGGAAGCCAATAGCCAGACCCGGATTACCCTGCGGGCAATGGAAACCAGCCCTAAATTGCGGCGCGCGGAACTGCTGAAAAAGATTCGCCATCACGCCGTTCACGAGCTGGGCTTTGCCCCGGAACAGGTGCACTTATCCGGTATGCTGGTGCTGTACAACAATATGCTGCAGAGCCTGTTCTCCTCGCAGATCGTCACTCTGGGTGCCGTGTTCCTGGGGATTATGATCATGTTTGTGGTCTTGTTCCGCTCCCTGACGCTGGCGCTTATCGCCATCCTGCCCAATCTGCTGGCGGCGGCCTGTGTGCTGGGGGGCATGGGGTTGGCGGGAGTGCCGCTGGATATGATGACGATCACTATTGCCGCCATTACGGTGGGCATCGGGGTGGACGATACCATCCACTATATCCATCGCTTTAAAAAGGAGTTTGCCGTCGATGGCGACTACGTGGCGGCCATGCATCGCTCCCACGGTTCAATCGGCCAGGCGATGTTTTATACCTCGGTGATTATTATTATCGGCTTTTCAATTCTGGCGCTGTCGAAGTTTATCCCGACCATCTATTTCGGCCTGTTGACCGGCATGGCCATGCTGGCGGCGATATTGGCGGCCCTGACGCTGCTGCCGCGCCTGATCTTGCTGGTCAAGCCGCTGCCGGCCCCGGCCCCGGTTCCGGCCGGGCAGGCGGCGGGCTAGGAGCCTGTCGGACTTAGGTACCCGTAGCGAGAGAAAGTCCGATTTGAGTCAGTTTTTAACCATTTTTGAGGCGAATAGTGGTTCTATTTAACGAGAAAATGGTTAAAAAATGGCCAAACTCGGCTTTTTCGCAGCAGGGCAACCCTAAGTCCGACAGGCTCCTAGAACAGCGGTAAACAGATCTCAAACTCGGCGCCCCCGAGGGTGGCCGAGCGCTGTACTTTCAAGCTGCCGCCGTAGGCGCTGACGATATCCTGGGTGATCGCCAGGCCGATGCCCTGGCCCGGGTTGGCGGTATCGGCGCGGGCGCCGCGCTGCAAAATGGCCTGCTGTTGATGGCTGGCAATGCCGCTGCCGTCGTCGCCGATAGTAATAATCAGGTCGGAATCCAGCCGCCGGGCCTTGATATGAACCTGGCGGCGACCGTACTTGCAGGCGTTCTCGATCAGGTTGCCGAGCAGCTCGAACAGGTCCTGGCTTTCGATGGGGTACATAATGCCGGCGCCGATATCGAGATTGAACTCGATGTGTTTGTCCCGATACACCTTGTCCATGGCGGTGCAGAGTCGCTCCACCACCGGCCGGATCTTTTGCGGTGTGTGCAGCTTTTTGTTGGTCTGCAGCACGGCCCGCTGTAACTGGTGGCGGATAATGGTGTTCATCCGCTCGACCTGCTCGGTGAGAATGCCGCTGGAGTGGGAGTGCTGTTGCACTTCCCCCTGGATAATCGCCAGCGGGGTTTTCAGGCTGTGGGCCAGGTCGCTGAGGGTGTTCTGGTAGCGCTCGCGCTGTTTCTGCTCGTTGGCCAGCACGCGGTTGAGGCTGTTGGTTACCGGGGCGATCTCCCGCGGATAGACACCGCGCAACTGCCGCTCGGTTTGCTCCGGCAGCAACTTGAGTTCCCGCACCAGCTTTTTCAGCGGCCGCAGGCCCCAGCGCATAATAAACACCTGCAGGGTCAACAGCGCCATGGCGAGGAAACTCAGCCCGTACCAGAGTTGCTGCCGGTAGCGCTTTAGCTGGGCGCTGTAGCTGTCGCGGGTGTGATAGATCTGGAAGCGCAGGGGCAGGGCAGTGCCCTGTTGATCCTCCCACACCAGGTCGTAGGTGAGGCGAAAAAAGTGGGGCAGGCTGGCAAAGCTCTGGCGGTTGGTTTCGAACGGGGCTCGTGACTCCGGCAGGGTTTCGTCCAGCAGCCGTGCCGAGGTCGAGCGCCAGCGGCTCAGCCAGGCGGTGTCGGTCAGGCGCTCCGGGTTGAGGGTCAGGATCTTGGCGTACAGGCCCGAGTCCATCAGCGTATAGCGCGGTTCCGGCAGCTGCTCGGGCAGCCACAGATTGCCCCGCTGCACTTCTGCCGAACCGAGCAGGATGTAGAGCTGGCTTTGCAGCTGTTCCTGTTCGGTGGACAGCAGGTTTTCCTTGAAGGCGTTTTCCAGCAGCAGGCCGCTGGCGCCGATAAACAGTGGCAGGCAGAGCAGGCTGGCGGCGATAAAGCGCCCCTGCAGGGAGTTGAGGAATCGCAAGGGGTCAGCTCGGGTATTCAAACCGGTAACCCTGCCCCCGCACGGTGTGAATAAACTTCTGCCCCAGCTCGATTTTCTTGCGCAAGCGGCCGACGAAGACCTCGATGGTATTGCTGTCGCGCTCGAAGTCCTGGGCGTAGAGATACTCGGTCAATTCGTTTTTCGAAACCACCTTGCCCTTGTGCCGGGCGAGGTATTCCAGGGTGTTGAATTCGTAGCCGGTCAGCTCGATGGTTTCGTTATTGAGTTGCACCAGTTTGCGGTCGTAATTGATGGTCAGGGGGCCAAAATGCCAGCTGTTGCTGGATTGGCCGGCGGAGCGGCGCACCAGTGCCTTGACCCTGGCGACCAGTTCCTGCTGGTGGAATGGCTTGGTCAGGTAATCATCGGCGCCGGCCTCGAGCCCTTCGACCTTGTCCTGCCAGTCCCCCCGGGCGGTGAGAATCAGGATGGGGTAATCCTTGTCGGCAGCGCGAATGCGCTTGATCAGCTCGATGCCATCGATCTCGGGCAGGCCCAGGTCGATAATCGCCAGGTCGTAGCGATACTCTTCGGCAAAGTACAGGCCTTCACGGCCGCCGGAGGCGCTGTCAACGGTGTGACCGAGTGCCTCCAGCTGCTGGCGCACCTGCAGTTGCAACTGGATTTCATCTTCAACGATGAGCAAATGCATGTCGGGTTTCCTTGCTCCGGTTTTGGCCGGCCGGCGGCCCGCTGGGGCTGCCGTTTGGCCTGGCCTGCACGGCGGCTTTATTTGGCCTTGACGACGATGTAGTTGACCTTGCCTTCGTGCAGTATCTTGACCTTGTAAAAGCCGTCGTCTCGTTTGACACTCAGCACTTTGCCCGGCTGTATTTTCCGAGCGATGTCTGCCGCTTCCTTGGGGTCGCCGGCGCTACCCTGGGAGTCGTATTTCTGCGCCAGGGCCCGCTCTGTCACCGACAGCGAAAGAAGACAAAACAGGACACATTTGAGGACCCCGTACTTCATATAACTCGACTCCATGTGGATAAAATCATGAGGCAGCTCTGTGCCTGTTAGTACAGCGGCGTTACGTTGACGGCCACTTTGATCTTCTTGCCCGGGTGGTGATCCATGCGAGTTTGGTAGCGCTGTCCCTGGTAGCGATAAGTGACATTGTAGCCAACTATTCGCTCCTCGTATTCAAGCCGTTCGTTTATTTCACAGACCTCTTCACTGACCGGGCGCGAATAGCCGGAGCTGGCGGAGTTGTGATGGCGCCAGTCGCGGGCCAGGGAAGCGCCCACTGCCGCGCCCACGACGGTGCCCACCTTTTTATTGGTCTTGTTGTGCCCGACCTCATTGCCGATGGCGCCACCGATGATGGTGCCGAGCAGGGTCGGGGTGTGGGATTGGTAGCCTCTGTGGCTCGGCACATAGCGGGTTTCAGTCCAGCAGGAGCGCTCCGGGATGCGGTGGGTAATGGTTTTGTAGATCGGTTTGACACTGGTTACCGGGGCATAGGCAACCTGGTTATAGTCAGCATTGCCCCGGTAGTGTCCTGAGTGCTTCTTGTGTTTGTGCTCGGCGACGGCGGGCAGGGCTGTGGCCAGGCTGGCGAAGCCGGTGGCAAGCACAACAGCAATGAGTGTCGTATTCATTTGAGTGCTCCTTCATAGGTGTTACAGAAAGACTACTCCCTGTAAACTGAACACACGCTTAATACCTCTTGAAAAGACCGCTATGAATTCACTTGCCCTGTTTCCCCTGTCGGCGCCGCTGTTTCCGCAGCAGTCGCTGGACCTGCAAATCTTTGAGCAGCGTTACCTCACGCTGATCAGCCGCTGCCTGAAGAGCGAGCAGGGCTTCGGCATAGTGCAAATTCGCGAAGGCCGGGAGGTGGGGGCGGCGCCGCAGATATTCCAATTCGGGGTGGAGGCCAGTATTGTCGACTGGCGCCAGCAAGCCAATGGCTTGCTGGGTATCACCGTGGTCGGCAAGCGCAAGTTCACTGTGCGCTCCACCAGCGTGCAGGCGGACCAGTTGCTACTGGCCGACGTGGACTGGCTGGAGGATGAGCCGCGGTTGCCGATTCCCGAATATTTCGATGGGCTGCAAATTTTGCACCAGCAATTGTGTGAGCACCCCATGGTGGCCAGGATGGGGCTGGCGGAACCGCAGTGCAGTTGCGAGCTGGGTTGGCACCTGTGCCAGCTGTTGCCCCTGAGCGTGCCGGACAAGGTCGCACTGCTGTCCATGAGCGATCCGGAAGCGAGGCTGGAGCAGTTGGCCGAGCGGGTCAGGCGGCTGGGCGAGGAATAGCCCGAAACAGTGGCGGCCGGCACAATCCATGGCCTGAAAAGCAATCGCCGGTTGGCGGGCCGGCGCGCACAATTTATACTGCGCGTCCTCTGCCGTGATGCCATCCGGGCGGCGACCAATACTGGCCGCCGTAGACCGTAACCCGGGTTGGCTGGATCTGGACCAAATACATCAAACGTCGGGCCTCCCCCATGAGTGATTTACTGCCAACACCCCTCCACGCCATGCACCTGCAAGCCGGCGCCAAAATGGTGCCCTTTGCCGGTTACGATATGCCGGTGCAATACCCCTCCGGCATTAAAAGTGAGCACTTGCATACCCGCAGTGCCGCTGGCCTGTTCGATGTCTCCCATATGGGGCAAGGGCTGTTTGAAGGGGCTGACGTGCGCCAGGTGCTGGAGAAGTTACTGCCGCTGGACCTGGAGGAATTGCCCCTCAACCACTCGGTGTACACCTTTTTGCCCAACGCCGAGGGCGGCATCATTGACGACCTGATTGTGACCCGCTGGGGGCCGGAGGCCTACTTTGTAGTCTTTAACGCCGCCTGCAAGACCGGGGATATTGCCCACTTCCGCGCCCACTTGTCCGCCACCACCCGCTTGCAGGTGCTGGATGACAGGGCCCTGCTGGCGCTGCAAGGGCCACAGGCGGAGGCGGTGCTCTCCCGCCTGGCGCCCGCCGTAAAGGCGCTGGTGTTTATGACCGGTTGCCGGGTGTCTATTGACGGCGCGGATTGCTATGTGACCCGCTCCGGTTATACCGGCGAAGACGGGTTTGAGATTTCAGTGCCGGCGGCGGCCGCCCCGGGGCTGGCGCAAACCCTGCTCAACGACCCGGCGGTCAACTGGGTGGGGCTGGGGGCGCGGGATTCCCTGCGGCTGGAGGCGGGGCTGTGTCTGTACGGCCACGATATGGACGCGCAGCGTTCGCCGGTGGAGGCGGGGCTGATGTGGAGCGTGGCCAAAAGTCGCCGCGCCGACGGCGCCCGGGCCGGTAACTTTATCGGTGCCGACAAGATCTTTGCCTGTCAGGCCCAAGGGGCGCGGGAAAAACGTGTTGGCCTGCGGGTGAATGGCAAGGCGCCGGTGCGCGAGGGCGCCGACATTGTCGATGCCGCCGGCGAATTGATCGGTAAGGTCACCAGCGGCGGCTTTGCACCGAGCCTGGCTGCGCCCATTGCCATGGGTTACGTCAAGGCGGAGCACGCGGCGCCTGGCAGCAGTGTCGCCGCCATGGTGCGCGGCAAGCCGCTGGCCATGACGGTCTGCAAAACACCGTTTGTGCCACAGCGCTATTATCGCGGCTAGGCACAGGATCCGGGGCGCACTAATAGTCCGTCCCGCCTTTTACCTGCAGGGTTGAATTTGCCTGCACAGTCAAATGAAAGAATCCATTTTTGAGATCGCCTATGAATATCACCGGTTTTGAGTCCCGCCACATCGGCCCTTCACACGCCGAGCAGCAGCAGATGCTCGAGCGCCTCGGCTACACCTCCATGGCCAGTTTTATCGATGCGGTAATACCCAGGGGAATCCGCCTGGCCGAGCCGCTGGCGCTGGACAGTGCGGTGAGCGAAACCGACGCCCTGAAAACCTTGCAGCAGCTGGCGGCGCGCAACCAGGTACTGCGCTCGTTTATCGGCCAGGGTTACTACAACACCCACACGCCGCATGTGATTCTGCGCAATGTGATGGAAAATCCGGCCTGGTACACCGCCTACACGCCCTACCAGCCTGAAATCTCCCAGGGCCGATTGGAGGCACTGCTCAATTACCAGACCATGGTCTGCGACCTCACCGGCATGGAACTGGCCAACGCGTCCATGCTGGACGAGGCCACCGCCGCCGCTGAGGCCATGACCCTGTGCCAGCGTATGGCCAAGTCCAGGGCGCAGCAGTTTTTTGTCGATGCCGATTGCCTGCCGCAGACCATCGATGTGATCAGGACCCGGGCCGAGCCACTGGATATCGAGGTGGTGGTGGGCAACCCGGACACCGACCTGGTGGCCGACGAAGTATTTGGTGTATTGCTGCAATACCCGGGTTGCAGTGGCCAGATTCGCGATTTCAGCGCGGTGATCAATGCCGTGCACGCCGCCAAGGGGCTGGTGGCCATGGCCACCGACCTGCTGGCACTGACCCTGTTGACCCCGCCCGGCGAGCTGGGGGCCGATGTGGCTGTGGGTTGCAGCCAGCGCTTTGGCGTGCCGCTCGGTTTTGGCGGCCCCCACGCGGCCTTTATGGCGACCCGGGAAAAGTTCAAACGCTCCCTGCCGGGGCGCCTGGTGGGCCGCTCCCTGGACAGCCAGGGCAATGAAGCCCTGCGCCTGGCGCTGCAGACCCGGGAGCAGCACATTCGCCGGGAGAAGGCCACGTCCAATATCTGCACTGCCCAGGTGCTGCTGGCGGTGATGGCCAGCATGTACGCGGTCTATCACGGCCCGGACGGACTGAAAGCCATCGCCAGTGAGGTGCAGCGGCAAACCACGGCGCTGGCCACCGAGTTGCAGGCGGCGGGCTTTAGCCTGCAAAACCAGATCTGGTTCGATACCCTGACCGTGCACACCGGTGCCAAGACCGCGGAAATTCTGCAGCTGGCGGAGAGCAGCGGCATCAACCTGCGCCGCGCTGACGCGGAGCATATCGGCATATCCCTGGATGAAACCGTGACCGCTGAGGAGTTGCACACCATCCTGTTCTGTTTTGGCGTCACCGCCGCCCAGGTGGGGGAGCCGCCGGCCGACGGCGAGCAGAGCGGCATTCCAGCCCAGTTGCAGCGCAGCAGCGGCTACCTCACCCACCCGGTGTTCAATACCCATCACTCGGAAACCGAAATGTTGCGCTACTTGCGCAATCTGGCCGACAAGGACCTGGCCCTGGACCGGGCCATGATCCCGCTGGGCTCCTGCACCATGAAGCTCAATGCCACGGCGGAAATGATTCCGGTGACCTGGCCCGAGTTTGGCAACCTGCACCCGTTTGTGCCAGCCTCCCAGGCCGAGGGCTACCGCCAGTTGGACCTGGACCTGAAAGCCATGCTGTGCGAGGCCACCGGCTACGACGATATCTCCTTCCAGCCCAACGCCGGCTCCCAGGGCGAATACGCCGGCCTGCTGGCCATTCGCGCCTACCACGCCGCCCGCGGCGAGGGCCAGCGCAACATCTGCCTGATCCCCAGTTCTGCCCATGGCACCAACCCGGCCTCGGCGCAAATGTGCGGCATGAAGGTGGTGGTCACCGCCTGTGACGCCCAGGGCAATGTGGATATGGGTGACCTGCGCCGCAAGGCCGAACAGCACAGCGACTCGCTGGCGGCGATTATGGTCACTTACCCGTCCACCCACGGTGTATTTGAAGAAAATATCCGCGATATTTGTGAGTTGATCCACGGTCACGGTGGCCAGGTCTATATCGACGGCGCCAACTTCAACGCCATGGTGGGGCTGTGCAAGCCGGGTGAGTTTGGCGGCGATGTCTCGCACCTGAACCTGCACAAGACCTTCTGCATTCCCCACGGTGGCGGTGGCCCTGGCGTCGGCCCGGTGGCGGTCAAGTCTCACCTCGCACCCTATTTACCGGGGCACCGGCAGCTGGGCGACAGCACCAGCGCGGTGGCCGCAGCCCAGCTGGGCAGCGCCAGCATCCTGCCCATCACCTGGATGTACATCACCATGATGGGCGCCCGCGGCCTGCAGGCGGCCACGGAAGTGGCCATCCTCAATGCCAACTACATCGCCAAACGGCTGGCACTGGCCTATCCCATTCTCTACACCGGCAACGCCAACCTGGTGGCCCACGAGTGCATCGTCGATATGCGCGGCATCAAGGAGGAAACCGGGGTGGACGTGGAAGACGTGGCCAAACGCCTCATCGACTACGGTTTTCACGCCCCCACCATGTCCTTCCCGGTGGCCGGCACGCTGATGATCGAGCCTACCGAAAGCGAAAGCCTGTACGAGCTGGATCGCTTCTGCGATGCGCTGCTGAAAATTGCCGAGGAAATCGAGGCCGTGCGCAGCGGCACCACCGAGCTGGCCAACAGCCCGCTGGTGAATGCGCCGCACACGGTGGAGATGGTGTCGGCCGACGAGTGGCCCTACGCCTACCCCCGCTCCCAGGGCGGTTTCCCGCTGGACTCGCTGCGCAAGAACAAATACTGGCCGCCGGTAGGGCGCATCGACAATGTCTACGGCGATCGCAACCTGGCCTGCAGCTGCGCGCCGATCGAGGCGTATCAGTAGCGGCCTGGTGCCTGGCTCAATCGCTGTCAGGGCATAAGCAGCACCTTGACGGCGTCGGCAGCCACCAGTTTGTGACCCGCTTTGGTGGGGTGAATGGCATCCCAGAAAAACTTGGTATTCGGTTTGCGGCAGATGCTGTTACCAGTCTGGTCGAATGTCAGGCACGGCTGGGCGTCGCTAAAGCCGTACAGGTCTGGTGCGCCAAATACTGCGCTTGACAGGGCATACAGGTCGAGGGTGTAGAAGCGGGTCTCCGGGCAGCTCGGCTGTACGACATTGGCGATAAAGAATTGCACGCCGTTATTGAGCCCGGCTGACAACAGCATCGCGCCGGTAATCGCGGGCTCACCAAAACTCTGTGCCAGCGGTGTGGTGCCCACATTGGGCACGTTTGCGATCAGGATATGCATCGCGCCGGCACTGCACAGGTTGAGTAAATTGGTAGTGATGGCGCTGACCGCGGCGCTTACCAGCGGCGGGCCGTTAACCGGACCCATAGCCAGTGCGTCGCGGACATCGTTGCCACCAAAACCAAACAGGTAAAGCGCGCTGCTCGAGGCCGCACCGTTGCTGAACGCCAGATACTGCTCGAGTTGCTGGCTGGCGGAGCTGCTGCCGGGCACATCGCGAGCCCGAGCCCCCCCGACGGCGTAATTGGAGAATACTTTCGGGTTGCGCGCGGACGGGCCGGTGGAGCGCTGCAGGCCTAGTACCTGGCCCAGCTGCTCGACCCAGGTGGGCCCATTGCTGAAGTGGTGGCCGCCAATGGCGTAGGCAGCACTGGGTACCGGGGCGAAGGGCGGGGTCGCCACGGCGCCAGTAAGGACAAAAGCGTTGCCGGAATCCATCAGGCTGTCACCGAAGGCGACGATCTGGTCAAAGTCGTTGGCGCGAGCAACCGTGGACAGGGTGCAAAACAGGGCCGCCGCAGTTACTAAGGTGCATACACAGGAGCGCATTAGTGGCAGCAGCGTACTTAACATGTCAGGGCTGGCACTGGCGCTGGTGTTAGGGCTGCGAGTGCCCGGTTGTTGACAGGAGTTATTATCACGGGACAGCATTTCGGCTACCTCTCATTGTAATGTTGGTACTGGTACTGGTGCCCATTCATTCAGCGACGGCGGAATAAATACTGCTTTAGCGAGTGAAACCGGTTGGTTAAAAATCCAATGACTGCGCCGGGAGGGCAATTGGGAACAATGGCGGGAGTAGGACTGCTGACGAACTTGCCTGGTGCCACTGTCTTGCTTGAATCTACGCCGCCAGCGATCGACTGGCAAGCAAAAACTTGTCGTTTTTGTATGGTTTTTGATCAGTCGTTGGCGCCTGAATCCCGTTTTGCCAGTGGATTGAAATTAAAGGCACTCAAACTTGCACTTTTGCGAAGTTGGGCTATTGCGTATTGCCGGCTAAATGACTATAACGTGCCGCTTACATTCGTTTTGCTGTAGGTTTGCATTGTATACATGGCGTTAAATTCTTCTTCTGCGGCAGATGTAGTGCCGACATCGCCGGCCTTTCGACTGAAAGGTGGCCTCTTCCCCCTGACTTTACTTGAAATCAGACGCTACTCTCAGCCCGAATTCGAGCAGGACCTGCTCAGCAAAGTCGCGGAAGCCCCGGCTTTTTTCCAGCAGACGCCGGTCATCCTCAGTTTTGAGATGGCGGTCGCAGAGGCCGAGCAGGTACCGCTGGCGGAGCTGGTGGAACTCTGCCGCAGCAATGGCCTGCGACCGGTGGCCCTGCGCGGCGGCAGCAAGGAGCTCAAGAAGCAGGCCGAAACCCTGCAACTGGCGCTGATGCCGGAGGGGCGAGTCAAGGTGGACGCGGCGGTCAGCCCGGAGGGCACGGCCGAGCCGGTTGCCGCAAAGGCTGCGGCCACGGATGCGGCTGCTGGAATTGATGCGGCCGCTGGCAGCGGTGCCGACCGTCCTGCGGATAGTGCCGAAAACGGCGCGGGCGGCGGCAACAAGATCATTACCACACCGATTCGCTCGGGCCAGCAGGTCTACGCCGCCGGTGGCGACCTGATTGTGCTGGCGGCGGTGTCTACCGGTGCCGAAGTGCTGGCGGATGGCAATATTCATATTTATGGTGCCCTGCGTGGCCGGGCCCTGGCCGGGGTGCGCGGCGATACCTCGGCGCGCATTTTCTGCCAGAGCCTGGAGGCCGAATTGATCTCCATTGCCGGCGACTTCAAGCTGCACGAGGATTTTCGCGGCCAGTGGTGGAAGAAGCCGGTGCAGGTATCGCTGACGGATGACATTCTGGCCATCGAGGCGCTGAGTAAATAGCAGCGCCCGCTGGCAACAGGGCTAGAGCTTGTTTGTTGAAGCTTAAGCCTGTTTATTGAAACCTGATTTTTTATTATTGAAAGGACATTGACCTTGGCCAAAATAATTGTTGTAACTTCCGGTAAAGGTGGTGTTGGTAAAACGACCACCAGCGCTGCCATCAGCAGCGGCCTGGCCCTGCGCGGCCACAAGACTGTGGTTATCGACTTCGATATCGGGCTGCGCAACCTGGACATTATCATGAACTGCGAACGTCGCGTGGTGTACGATTTTGTCAACGTCATCAACAAGGAAGCGCGCTTGAACCAGGCGCTGATCAAGGACAAGCGCGCCGATAACCTCTATATCTTGCCGGCCTCCCAAACCCGGGACAAGGATGCCTTGTCCAAAGAGGGGGTGGAGCAGGTGCTGGAAGAGTTGGCCAAAGACGGCTTCGAGTACATTATTTGCGATTCGCCGGCTGGCATTGAGCACGGTGCCTTTATGGCCCTGTATTTTGCCGATATGGCCATCGTGGTGGCCAACCCGGAAGTGTCCTCAGTGCGCGACTCGGATCGAATTCTCGGCATCCTGCAGAGCAAGTCACGCCGTGCGGAGCAGGGCGAGCGGGTGGAAGAGTACCTGTTGATTACCCGCTACAGCCCCGAGCGCGTCGCCAAGGGTGAAATGCTGGGTGTGGGCGACGTGGAAGAGATCCTGGCGACCAAGTTGCTGGGGGTGATTCCCGAGTCCGAATCGGTGTTGAAGGCCTCCAACCAGGGCATCCCGGTTATCCATGACCAGGAGAGTAATGCCGGTAAAGCCTACAGCGATGCGGTCTCGCGCTTGCTGGGTGACAATGTTGAGCACCGCTTTGTCACTATCCAGAACAAGGGCCTGTTGCAGCGACTGTTCGGGAGGTCTGCGTGAGTATTTTTGATTATTTTCGCACTGCCAAAAAAGATACGGCGTCGATCGCCAAGGAGCGCTTGCAGATTATCGTTGCCCACGAGCGCTCGCAGCGCAATCAGCCCGATTATTTGCCCAAGCTGCAGCAGGAATTGATTGCCGTGATTCGCAAATACATCGACATCGACCAGGACCAGGTGGATATCCAGCTGGACCAGAACGACGACTGTTCGGTGCTGGAGCTGAACATCACCCTGCCCGAGCTGCACGAGCGCCACTGATCCTTGACCGCCAGCGGCGGGGCTTGCCCCGGCCGCTACTGCGATTCAGCAGCCCTGCGCACCAGCTCGCAGGGCTCGATTAAAACCTGAACCCCATTCCCAATTGCAAGCCCAGCGCCCGCGCCTGTTGCCAGTCGCTGTCGTCACTGTGCAGGCCGATACTGAAGTTATCGTGACTGATATTTAGCCCCAGCGCCCCGGTTTCCAAGTCGTAACTGGTTTGCAGCAGGCAGTTGCCCAATTGCCAGCCCAGCGCCAGCCGCGGGAACAGGTGCTGGTCATAGGCGTAGACGCTGGGGCTGATGCTGAGCTTGCTGTTGAACTGGTAGCGGGCGCTGAGGTTGTAGCGCGCCGGCAGTTGCTGGGACTGGCTGCGATAGCCTTCTGTGCCGGCAATGCCCGGAATACTCGCCAGGGCACCGTCGGCGTCATAGCTGATAACGTCGGTGGTGGCGCTGGCCCGGGTGTAGGTCAGGTCCTTCCAGCGCAGGCGCGACCAGATGTCGCGCCCCTCCAGGGCAAACTCCAGCTGGTCGCCCCAGCGCCAGCGAATATCCAGGTCCACGGAATAGCCGCTGCCGTCCACGTCTTCAATCTCGCGCCCCAGCAACTGATCTTCCGAATAACCGTAATCCAGTTGCAGGTCGCCGCTGAAGCCCAGTTCTTCGGCTATCAGAACGCCGTTGAGTTCACCGTCGCTCATGTCATCGGCGCGGAGGTAGTTGAGGCGCAGGCGGCTGTGCAGGTTGGGCGCCAGTTGCCACTGATAGCTGAAGCCAACCCCCTGGGAGCGCAGCTCATTGGCGCGCAGGAAAATATTGTAGCGGCCGGTGGTGGGCAGCGGGACATTGTTTTGCTCGCTATGGGCCAGCCGGGCGGTGTCGCCGTTGAACTCGAGAAAATAATCGTAGCGCCAGAAATAGCTGAGGCCAAATTGCAGCCAGGTCTCGCCAATTTCCAGCTGGTTGTGGGTAAAAGCAAATTCACCGTCATCGACGGGTGGGCCTTCGAGGCCATGAATGACCTGGTCGATGGGGGCGATGTCGCTGTAGCTGTGGCTCTCCAGGCTGGTGTAAAACCGGGCTTGTCCGGTGTCTGCCCAGAGTGGCGCAGGAACACTAAAGACGCCCCCGACGATGGCGACGAGGCAGGTGCGGGCGCTGTGGTTCACGGCTGCTCCGACGCTAACAAGCGGCTGGTGTGCATACTGAAATGTCTTCCCTTGAAGATAAAAACGGAGGCCGAGGCCTCCGTACGAGTATTAGCGAGGCACATCTGCACTGCGCTGGATGTGCCTCGGTGAGGTTACAGTGACTGGAAGGAACCGTCGCTGAAGGTGATGACCGCGACGCCGCCATCTTCGTCAATGGTGGCATAGCGGTTGCCGTTCTGGGTGATAGTGCCAGACACGGTAACATCACCGGCTTCGGTTTCGGTTTCCGTCAGGGTCAGTTCCACGTCGTTGTGATTGCTGACCGTCAGGCTGTCGCCGCCGTCATAGTTGAAGTCGAGCTGGTTGCCGCCGTAGCTGATGTTGATATTGGCTTCGCCTTCTTCCAGCCCGGTGCGCTGGATCACAGCTTGCACCTCGATCGGGTCGAGAATGCCCTGCACATCCATGCTGAACATCACTGTGACCGAGGCTGAGGCAAACTCTGTTGCAGTCTCGTTGCTGCTGCACTCATCGGTCCAGTCGTTGGACGACTCGTTGACGCCGTCGGCGTTGTTCAGGTAGCCAAAGCTGGAGGAATAATCACAGGTCTCGCTAAAGCCGCTGCCCGCCAAAGCCACGGAGGCCGCCAGTGTATTGGCGCTGTTGCTAAACTCGCCGCTGAGAACGATGGACAGGCCTTCGACGGTGACGGTTTCCGTGCCCTGGTGGGAGAAATCGCCCGAGTTGGAAAAGTTGGCACTTCCCTCTGTGGAGGACTGGGTGTTTTCCTCGGTCTCCGTGGAATCGATGCTGAGCAGGTCGGCGCTGACACTCAGGGAGCCGGTAAAGCTGACTGGATCAGTCACTTGCGCCGATGCCTGTTGGGCGATAGTGACGCTGAGATCCATGTCCAGGTCTTCGACGGTGATGGCCTCGGCGTAGCTGCCGGACCAGGTGTCGCTGGAGGTGTAGGAGGTTTCGGTTTGCTGCATGGTGAAGTTGCCGCTTTCTTCGCCTTCATAGTCGACGGTCAAGCTGGCGCTGAAGCCGGAACCTTCATCCAGGCTCACACTGACCAGCGCAGTGCTGGCGGTGCCGCTCACGGCCAGTGCGGCGCTGGCGTTACCGCTGGCCGTCTCGGTGAGGCTAAAGCCGGTGTCGGTTTCGCTCTCCTCGTAGCTGTCTTCGATATTGTCGACAAAGCTGACCGATGCACTGAGGTCAACGGCGACGCTGCTGGCGACGCCAGTGCTGCTATCGCTGATGCTGACGTCCTGGTCTACCGCAAAGCTGGCGGAGTCGGTAGCGCCGCTGATGGTCACCGTAATGCCGTCGCTGACCCATTCGGTCAGGCTGTCGTTCAATTCGTAGGCGTACTGGGCCTCGGCGATGGCAGCCATGGCCAGGGCCATGCCCTCGATGGCGAGGGCGGTGTCGGCCGAGGTCAGTTCCGCCGCCATATCGATTTCCGCGGAGAAGGCCTGCAGGCCGTCGATGTCGCCAGCGCTGATCAGGTTGCGCACCTGCTGCACAAACTGCTTGCTGGCCACCAGGCCCTCGGAGCCGGCGTCGTCGGGGATGTCGCCCTGGTCCGGAGTGCTGTTGTCGCTGCTGTCGGCGTTGGCTTTCTCAGCGCCGATGTTGGAGGTGAGGGTGAGCAGGTCCTCGTCTTCACCGTCGAGCCCCTCCAGTGCGGCCACATTGCCGAGCAGGCTGTCGGCTGAGGCGAGAATTTCTTCCAGCGATACGGTGGCAGGGTTATCGGTGTCACCGCTGCCCTCGTTGTCTGCCAGGCCGGTGTTGACATACTGGTCGACGAAATTATCCAGGGCGTCCTCGACACTGATATCGGTGCTGGAGCCCAGTGCGGCCTGCACCACGGCGGTGGCCTTGAGGTTGTACTCCAGGGCTTCGGCGCTGGCGGCGTTGACGGACTCGGCATTGGTGATGTCGACAATCGGCTGCTGGGTGATGTCGCCAGTGATGCCGAATTTGCTGGCAATCTGGGCGTTGGTGGTCAGTGTTGCTTCACTGGCCTCGATACCGTTGGCCACTTTATAGAGGGTGAGGGCTGCGGCGACATTGGTGAGTGGGGTGACGTTGATGGCAATGCTGCTGGCCTCGGTGCCCGCGCTTACCGCGCGCAGGCGGAAGTCGGCGGCCAGCTCATAGCTGTCGCCAAATACGACCGTGGGGGTGCCGCTGCTGTCGCGCTGGCACACTGCCAGGTCACATTTCATCAAGGTGGTTTCGCCCGAGTCGGCGCTGGTGATTTCAATCAATAACGGGCTGCCGTCGTAGCTGGCGTCCAGTTCCAGTTCGTAGGAGCCGTCGACGCTGTCGGTCAGCACGGGTCCGGCAACCAGTTCGCCCTTGTCGCCGGTACTGGTCAACAGCCAGGCATTGGCCACACCGTTGAGGATGATGCCCTTTGAGGCAGAGCCGCTGACAGAGGTGGAGGAGCCACCCTGCGAGTTACCGGCAGAGGAAGAGTCGCCACCACCACCGCCGCCACCACAGGCGGTAAGAGCGGCACTTATGGCCAGCGGCAGGAGGAGTCTTTGACAATTCAGGGGGTTAAACATTCGCCATTCCTTGTGTCTTGGTCGGTTCAAATTGTGGCCACGTGGGGCGGCCTGGAGATTGGTAGCCTTACAGTTTTCAGTGTGTCAAAAGCGGAATGTAAGGTGCTAATAGACGGGGTTGCCAGGGAGCATCCGCCTGGCAAAAAATAAAAGGCTAGGGAAGGTATAGTTCAGCAGCTTTCGAGGGTCAAGAAATCGAGGGACGAGAGCTTAAAAGCTGTTGAGCCTGGTGTTGTGCCAGTACTTGCTGCCCTGCAGCGTCGCTTGCAGGGCTACGCCGGCTTCCGTCAGCTGGTAAATGCTGACCCCGGAGATGGCGGTGACTGCTGTGCTGCTCTCTTCGCCCTTGTCAGGGGACTTGATGGCCGCGTCCGCCTGGCCGGAGAAATCCCAGCCGTAGAGGATAAAGTTGCGATAGGCCTTGGCGGTGTGAAACACAAACACGGCGCGAAAGTCCTTGATGCCAACTCCCAGGCCGACACCGGCCGAGGCCATCTTCATAAAGGAGTCCTGGCCATTGTAGTTGTTGTGGGCAATGCCATTGCCACCGCCGGCAGCGAAGAACAGCAGGTTGACGCCCACATTGGAAAACACTGCGTAGCCAGCGGCGTTGCGAATTTCCTCCCGCGTGCCGGGTTGTTGCTGGTACAGCTTTTCCAGTACTTCGTTGCGCATCGCGTGAATCTTGTCGCGCTGGGCGGCGCTATCGTCGGCCAGCGTGGGGCTCAAAAACGACAGCGCCAGGCAGATAGTCAGCAGGCTTTTAATAAACGCAGGGGTTTTAAACATACACATACCAGATAAATTTTCAGGGTGACAAGTTTAATGTCGAACGGCGCTATAGACCAGAGCGGCGGCGATAGATTCACAACTCGTTGAAAAAATAAGGCAGTAGCACTACAAGCCAATAGCACATGAAACCAGCAAGGCAATAAGCCCGATGGCACAATTATTTGCGCCTGTGCGGCATGGCCCGGCAGGGCCGGTTTGACTTTGTGCCGCTGCCTGCATAGAGTTGCCAGCTGCCCAAAACACCGCTCTAGATTAATTGGAAGTTTGCTGATGTCCAACGACGAAAAGAAAAACCGGAAACACAAAGCCGCCATGGAAAAACAGAAAGCTAAAGTGGATGCGCGCATCGAGGAGGCTTCGGCCGAGCGTGGTGTGGCGATACTGCTGACCGGCAACGGCAAGGGTAAGTCCAGCTCGGCCTTTGGCATGGTGATGCGCGCGCTGGGCTACGGCCACAAGGTGGGCGTGGTGCAGTTTATCAAGGGGGTGCAACTGTCGGGCGAGGAAATCTTTCTGCGCGACCATAGCGACCAGGTGGAGCTCTATCAAATGGGTACCGGCTTTACCTGGAATACCCAGGATCGCACGGCCGATATCGCCGCTGCCGAGCGCACTTGGGCGGTGGCGGAGCCGATGCTGCGCGACCCGTCCTACAACCTGGTAGTGCTCGATGAACTGACCTATATGATCGCTTACAAATACCTGGATGAGGATAGGGTCGTCAGCGCCCTGCGCAACCGCCCGCTGGAGCAGAGCGTGGTGGTGACCGGCCGCGGCGGCGGTTCCAAGCTGCAGGAGATCATGGACACCGTATCCGAGGTAAAGGAAATCAAGCACGCCTTCAAGGCCGGTATCAAGGCGCGTCAGGGGGTGGATTTCTGATTGTGTCGCAGTGGGTTAATCAGGGGCTGGGCTGAATCAGAGGCTGCGCAAGAAGTCGTCGAGGCTGGTGTTGTTATCCAGGCTGCGAATCTTGCGTGCCAGGTGGTCCTGGGGCCCGAAGCGGCGCTCATCGTAGCTGATCTGGCGGCGGTAAGCGGGGGCGGCTGACTGTAGCTCCAGCGGTTGGCCGCCCGGTGGTTGGTGATCCGGTAGCGGGTTCTGCGCTGCGGGGGGCGCCGCGGCGGCGCTCGGCAGTGGAGCAATGGCCTCGAGGGTGGCCAACCGGGTTTCTACCTGGCGCTTGATCTGACTTATCTGGGATGTACTGAATTCACCTGGACCGGCGTGTTCCAACAGGGCCGAAATCAGCGTCAGTGCCTTGTCAGCGGGGATCGCAGATGCGCTGTCAATGTAATCCACCATCGCCTGGATACTGGGAGCGGCCGGGTCCACAGCGTCGCTGGCGGCCGGCATCGCTGGAGCAGCACTGGTAATCGCTGGGCTGTCCTGCGGTTGGCGGGTAGCGATTACGCCGCGCCAGTACTGGCTGAGCAATTGCGGCTGCACCTGGCGTTCATTAAACAGGGAGTTGAGGCTGTCGGCCAGGCGCAGGAACAGCCGGCAGGAGGGGTCGTGGGTGGGTAGGGTCGCCACCGGCTTTTGGCTGGCCACCGCGACCCGCATGCTCTCGTCCATCCAGACACTGCCCAGGTAATCCGCTTCTATGCCGATATACTTGCGCACTGCCGCCTGGAAGCGGCGGAAGATGGCTTGGGGTTGATCGCTGGACGACACCATGTTGACAATAACCAGAACCCGGCGCTGGTAGCCTTTGCGCTGCATGGCCTTGAGCAGGGAGAAGGCGTCCGTCAGGGAGGTGGGTTCCGGGGTGATTACCAGGGCGGCCACCTGGGCGGATTCAATCATATTGATGGTGACCGAGGAAATCCCCGCGGCAGTATCCACCAGTAGCCAGTCGAACGCGGCTTCGATTTGCTGCAGGCCGTTGATCAGGCTGACCTGGTCCGGCTGATTGAGTTCGGCGCAGCGAGTGATCCCGGAGGCGCCGGGAATGATCGCCAGGCCCTCCGGCCCCGGCAGCAGGATCTCCTGCATGCTGCGCTCACCGGTAAGCAAGTGCTCCAGGGTGTATTGCGGCTGCAAACCGAGCAGGATATTGACATTGGCGAGACCGGTGTCACCGTCCAGCAGGCAGACCCGATGCTGCAGACGTGCCAGCGCAATCGCCAGATTCACAGCTATACTGGTCTTGCCGACCCCGCCTTTACCACCGGTTATCGCGACAACATGGGGCCCGGGATTGGCGTAGTTGCCCCGCGCAGGCGCAGAAGAGGAGTCAGATTGGCTCATGAGTGGCCACTGTAGCGTCTTTGAAAAAAATCAATTTCGTTGCCAGCTCGCGTGTTTTTCCTGCTAATAGTGCCATTTTATGTGGCGTTCGGCCTAAAGTCTTTAACCTGGACTTTCAAAGTCTGGCTATATTTACTACTATCGATTGTCGTGATAATAAACATTTTCAGGAAGTAATGCATGCCAGCTGGCGGTGACGCAATACAAAAAGAGTTGGCAGGGTCGAAACTGCCGCCGCTGCCACATGTGTTAGTGGAGCTTTTGCGCGCCTGTCAGGACCAGTCCTCCAGCTTTCAGGATATGGCCAAAATCGTTGCCAACGATGCCGTTATCGCCGCCCAGTTGATCATGGTGGCCAATACCTCCTATTACTCGCGCAAGGGCAATGTGGCGACCATCGAGCGCGCTTTGCTGTTGCTGGGCACGGATACACTGAAGACCATGGCCATCACCGCCTCGGTGCAGCAGATGTGCGATGGCTTTCTGCCCACCGATCCGGCTTATTACAAGAGCTACTGGAAGCGATCCCTGCGCTGCGCCCTGATAGCCAAGGCTCTGGCGCATCTTACCAGCTTTTCCTCGCCGGACGAGGCCTATCTGATTGGCCTGCTGCACAACATCGGTGAGCTGGTGTTGGCGGTCAACCACACCGGTGCCTACCCGGAGTTGCTGACCCTGGTCAATGGTGGCAGCCAGGCGGAGCTGGAAAACACTCGCTTCCAGACCAATCACTGCGAGCTGGGCAGTCAACTGGCCCGGCAATGGGGGCTGGACGCCTTTGCTGCCGATGCCATTGCCTACCATCACGAAGCGGTTAATGAGGTGGTCGATGCCCACCATCTCACCAAGATTATTTTCCTGGCCGCCAAGTTGGCCGATGAACCTCTGCACGCCGCGCTCGACGATGAGGCTATCGAACTGGCGGGGATCGAGGCGGCGGAGCGGCTGTTCGATTTGAGCGGCGCCCTGGCCCGGGAGATTGCGGCCAAGGTGACCGATGAGGTCAGCCGTATAGCGGACGCCTTGGCGATCGATCTGCAGGGGGACGAGCACCAGGATATGGCCGAGATGAAATCCCGTCTCGGGCAGCAACTGCAGCGGCGCCTGGTGAACCAGGAAATGTCCACCATGTTGCAGTCGTCAGCGGAGGCGCAGGCGGTGGCTCCCGAGACATTGTCCCAGGCGGTCAATATCATGTTTGGCTATCGCCAAACCCTGCTGCTGGAGTTTGCCCGTGGCCAGAATGCCCTGCTGTTCCAGCCGCCGGCGGCGAGCGCCGGCGCTATCGCCATTGCACTCTCCTCCAGTGGCAGCCTGGTGGCCGCCTGCGCCAAAGCCGGTGAAGTGATGTGGTCGCACGCCCCAGCAGGAAACACGGTGAACCTGACGGTGGTGGATCGGCAGTTGCTGCGGCTCTGTGGCGGCCAGGCAATGGTCTGTGTTCCGGTGTCGGCTGGCGGGCAATTGCAGGGCGTACTGGTGATGGGCGATGCAAGCAATACCCCGCCCGATGGTGTAAGCTTGGCGCTATTAAAGGATTTTGCCGGACATGTAGCAACGCTATTGAGCGCCAAAGACGCAGCCCAATCTGCGGTTGATGACAAGGTGTTGGAGCTGCAAGAAAAAGTGCGTGCGGTGGTGCATGAGGCCAATAACCCGTTGACCATCATTCGCAATTACCTGGAGGCGCTGTCCGGCGCAGCCGACGCAGAGGACGACGACAGTAGCGGCGGCCAGGAGTACCGGATACTGCGCGAAGAGGTGGACCGCGCCAGTCAAATCCTGATGCGGCTGCAGGACCTGGAGCAGGACGCAGCCGAGGCGCCAGCGGCGATGTCGCTCAACCAGGAAATTAAAGCTCTGGTGACGGTGTTCCAGCAGTCCATCTGCCGCACCAGTAAGGTGGAGTGCAAGCTGCGCTTGAGCCCGAAGTTGGACGCCGCAGTGTTTCCCAGGAATCAACTGCGCCAGATTGTGACCAACCTGGTGAAGAATGCCGTAGAGGCGATGCCCAGAGGGGGCGAAATCAGGATTTCCACGGCGCTGGTGACCAGTTCTGATCGGGGTAAAAGCGCTGAGATAATCATTGCCGATAACGGGCCGGGGTTGCCGGACCAAATCGTCAGTAATTTGTTTAAACCGGGATATTCCACTAAGGATGGTTACCACTCCGGGCTTGGGTTGAGCATTACCCGCAGTCTGGTAGAGGAAGTCGGGGGGTTGATTAGTTGTCAATCCGGTGAGCGTGGTACCCAGTTCAGGGTTGTCATACCAATGGCCTGAGCGAGGCCGTTGCGCTCGGCCAACCAGCGTTCGTCCAACCTAATTGTTGGATAATTGGTTAGCTGGCCCCCAAATACCAATACTTTAGGAATTGAGCTTGTATGGGACACAGTTCTCAATCATTTTCCCTGAAAGAGGCGGATGTAGCTATTCTGGCGGTTGACGATGAGCCGCGTATGCTCGACAGCTTGCTCGCCTGCCTCAAGCCCTACCGTCTCAATATCGATACCGCATTGGGCGGCGCCAGGGCGTGTGAAAAGCTGCTCGCCGGGCACTACGACCTGGTATTACTCGACCTGAACATGCCCGATATTGATGGCCACCAGGTGTTGGAGTTCGCCGCCGAACACGGCTTGCGCTGCCCGTTTATCGTGGTGAGTGGCGAGTCCTCCTTCGATGCGGTCACCAAGGCGCTGCGGCACGGGGTGAGCGATTACCTGAAAAAGCCCTACAGTGTCGATGAGTTGGTCACTACCGTATCCAATGTCCTGCAACAGCAGTTGCTGCAAAAAGAGCACAACCTAATGCAGTTGCGGCTGCAGCAGTCCGAGGGGCTGCACCGCTATATCGTCAACAGTTCACCCGATATTATTTTTATGCTCGATAAACGCGGGCGTATTACTTTTATCAACGAAAAAGTCGAGGCCCTGCTGGGCTACAAACGATCGGAGTTGATCGGCAGGCCCTGTCTCAACCTGATCGATCACGAAGATAGAAACAAGGCAATTTACTATTATCACAAGGGCGCGGCCGAATCACAGGGCGGCGCCAACTTTGAAATTTGCCTGCGCCGCAAAGGCCCATCACACCTGCCACGGCACTTTGACATTACCCTGTTCCCGGTGGACAACAGCCAGCTGGTGGCCGACCATATCAGTGGCGTGTCGGGCAGCGTGATCTACGGCGCGGCGCGGGATATCACCGAGCAAAAGGAGGCGGAAGAATTTATCAGCTTCCAGGCCTACCACGACACCCTGACCCGCTTGCCCAACCGGGCATTGTTTAAAGACCGCCTCAGCCTCGCCATCAATCAGGCGACCCGCAACAAGCAGATGTTGGCGGTGATGTTCCTGGATCTCGACCGCTTTAAAAATATCAACGATACCCTCGGCCACTCTATTGGTGATCTGTTGCTGGAAAAAGTGGCCCGGCGATTGGAGCTGGTGCTGCGTTCCGGCGACACCCTGTCGCGTTTTGGCGGGGATGAATTTACCCTGCTGTTACCGGCGTTGAACAGTAACCAGGATGCCATGCAGATTGCGGAAAAAATCATTGCGACACTGCGTGAACCCTTTGATGTGGACGGCATGCAGCTGTTTGTCGGGGTCAGTATTGGTATTGCCCTGTACCCGGAGTCGGGATCCAATATTGAGCAGCTGATTAAAAATGCCGACCAGGCGATGTATCACGTCAAGGAGCGCGGCAAGGACGGCTACTGTTTCTACGCCGCCAGCATGAGCGATGACCTGAGTCGCCAGGTCAAGCTGGAGCGCGACCTCAGGGTTGCCCTCGAGGCCAATCAATTTGTGGTCTATTACCAGCCCCTGATCGAAATTGCGACCGGGGCCATTGTCGGTGTGGAGGCCCTGGTGCGCTGGCAGCACCCGGAGCGGGGTGTCATATGCCCGGTGGAGTTTATTACCTTTGCCGAAGAGACCCGCCTGATCAACGAGATTGGGCGCCGAGTACTGGTGGCTGCATGCACCGAAGTCAAACGCTGGATCGACATCACCGGGCACAAGTTGCGCCTGGCGGTGAACTTTTCCCCGGTGCAAATGGATGACCAGGATTTTGTCGATCTGCTGCACAGCGTGCTGCAAGAAACCGGATTTCCGGTGGAAATGTTCGAGCTGGAGCTCACCGAAAATACCTTTATCCACAACCTCGACCACATTGCCGGCAAAATTGAGCGGTTGGTGGACCACGGCATGACCGTGGCCATCGATGACTTTGGTACCGGCTACTCGTCACTCAACTATCTGAACAAGTTGCCAATTCACACCCTTAAGATCGATCGCTGTTTTATCCAGCAAATTCCCAACCTGGAGGACGGCTCCTCCTGCGTGGTGAACGCCATTACCGCCATGGCCAAGGGCTTGCACCTGAATATCGTCGCCGAAGGGGTGGAAACCCGGGAGCAGCTGGATTACGTGCGCGAGTTGGGTTGCAACGAGGCCCAGGGCTTTTACTGCGGGCGCCCGCAACCGGGCGAAGCGGTCCTCGACCTGATCGCCGCGCAGCAGCAGTTGAGTCTTGGCAGTTTGGCGTGATTCCACGCGCGAACCGCTGGCGGCTGTGGTCTTGCAAGTGCGGGCAGGAGTGATTGAGTCGTGATCGGTGCTATCCTGAATGCGCTGCGAGGCCGCCGTCGGCACCAGAACTCGGCGGCGCGCTGCCAGAACATCTACCGTTTTATACGCCTGCAACTGGGGGACACACTTTCGGATCGAGAGGTTGCCCGGCAGTGGGGTATGGATTGGTCGGGCTTCGCCAAGCTCAAGAGTGGCGCCCGCCGGCTGCCCCGTATCGAAGAGCTTGACGCGCTGGCTACCTTGCTGGAAGTGCCGTCAGCAGTGGTGTTCGAAGTGGCCATGGGCGTGCCTGCCGCTGAGGCCCATGAGACGCTGGGGGCGGGCTATAGTGGCGGGGTGGGGCTGAGCCCGGTGCATGCCTGGGTTTACCTACCCTCTGCAAATAAGCGGTTGTTGTCAAAGCGGGTTACCAGCGCCGAGGGTAAAATGGACCTGTCCGGTCTGGTCATCCGCGAGGCCATGTTTTTACTCAATGCGGACGGGGTTTTTCTCGGTTACTACGAAGGCCACTTTGCCCCCTATATCTCACCCGAGACCTTTCTCGGGCGCGCCGCCGCTGAAGTACTGCCTGCAGGTATTGCTGAGCGTATGCAGGCGGAGGTAGCTACTGCGGCGCGGGGCGACGAAGTGCGCACCCTGTCGTACGCGCTGCCTGGCCCTAATGGTGAGCAACAGTTCAGTGCTCGCCTTATTCCCCTGGAGGCCAATCTTGTTCTGGGTGTGGTGCGGCGTTTGGAGTGTACTCCGGCCGATGACAGCGGCGCGGCCTGAGGCCGCCTGGGTCTGGCACGCGGAGCGCAACTTGTAGATTGGCCTGAGTTCTCGTTACCCGGTGTATACCCGCACAAGTTGATAGATTGTTGATGTGCTGGTGTATGTTCCGTCTGGCATGTTTGCACTTCTCGGGTTAAGCCTTGCGAGCGTCAATCGGGCGCTCAGCTCCAATCCCTTCTTCTGTGGGCGCCTGCGGCGGGCTAAGTTACGGCGGTCGGCCCGACCCGATAGCAATTTGTGCGCTATCACTACCAAAATTGGCCCTGTCTTATTTCGTTGTTTTACGCCGCCTCGTACCTTCTATTCTCCAATAGCTACGTTCTCTTCGGCAATGTCGCACTGCGCCTGGTGGTTAATCTTTTTGTTGGGTGTGCAGGGTCCGGAAGGCAGCTGTCAGTTGGCTGCGCCCACAGGCAATAACCTTGTATATTTGATGGTTTTTGGCATCCAAATAAACCTGGTGGCAACCACCGTTTGTTAGAAGAAAATGCGTCTTTTCAGGTTTTTTCGATAATATTTCCGAATATTGATGTGCTTTTTAATGCAGTGAAGTGCTTTATGTATTTTGCGCATGTAAAATGCTGAAGACTTCGCGGATAATTGATGGTAAAAAGCTACCATGTTGTCTTGTATGCAGTCGGGCAGGCGGGATAATCATCAGGTCGCAAGCGAATCTCGCCCAAGTAAAGGATTCTACAACTATGGGCCCCCATGACTGACTCTGAAAACATTCTGATTGCCGCCGAAGATGTGCACGATGCCAGGCTGGTGTTTGAGATGCTGGATGGTGATTTTGCACGCATCACCATATCCACCAAGGCGGAAAAAGCGGTGGAGGACTTCGAGCGGCAGAAACCCGCCGTATTGGTGCTTGCGTTTACCTCACTGGCAAAGGCGCAAGGCTACTATCGGGGGCTGTACCGCTCCAGTCCCCAGGCCCACGCGCAACTGCATAAGACCCTGGTGCTGTGTAATAAAGATGAACTCAAGGATGTGTACGCGTTATGTCGCAAGGGGCATTTTACCAACTACATCCTGTTCTGGCCGCTGGGTTACGACGCTACCCGCCTGTCCATGGAAGTGTATCGAGCCCTGCAGCAAGTTTCCTATGCCACCGCTGGTGGCCCAACAGTGCGGGAGTTTGCCGCCCAGGCGCGGGAAATCGATGGTTTGGGGGCTATGTTGGACGACACCCTGGCGGAGGGGGAAGAGCATATTACTCGGGCCGACGACGCCTTGAAGCAATTGACGGACGATATTGGCCAGGAGTTGGCACAGCTGCCAGCGGCAGTTGGTCTGGAGCGTTCTATCGACGCCAGTAGTGATCCCAGTCAACTGGCTCTGGAGGCAGTGATTAGCCGTTTGCGGGAAAAGCTCGATCGCTTTAGCGCCGAGACTATGCAGCCCCGCCTGCAGACCGCTGCCGCTACAATGGGGCCACTGCGGGGCTGGGTGGGTGATGCCAGGCGCAACTTGACCCCCAAATTGCAGGGGCTGCGCGGCATGCAAGCCCTGGCTGAGAAAGTACGCGCGCAGGTCCTGTTGGTTGAGGATGACCCCCTGCAGCACCGGCTGTTACAGCAGCTGTTGATCACAGAGCCAATGGAGCTGGTGTTTGCCAGCAACAGTTATGAGGCCTTTGCAGCCATTCACCGACGTCGCCCTGACTTGATTCTGATGGATGTCAACTTGCCCGATATCAATGGTATTGAAACCACGCGCCGGCTAAAAGCGACGCCGGGGCTTGCGGCTATCCCGGTGATCATGGTCACCGGACATCGACAGAAAGAAATCGTGGTGCAAAGTCGGCAGGCCGGTGCGCAGGACTTTATCGCCAAGCCGTTTGACCGCGAGGTTGTGTTGAAAAAAATTAAATCAGTCATGTCGAGCGTCGGCAGTTACTAGCTTGTAGCTGCCTGGCCTGAATACTCGTATTGTTTCCTATTAACCCCGCTAGCAGTCGACGCCAGTCGCCCCTGTGTCTATGCGGGGCAGGGGCGAAAACTGGAGTTGTCGAACATAAACCCTGAGTATTACCAAAATGAACGCTTCACCCGCTAATCCGCCACAACACCTGTGGCGGGGCATACTGGCCGCCTTTGCCTGCGCACTCTTGCCGTGGCTAAGTTATTGGGTCGAGCTTGGCGCAGGTGTCGACTTGCCGTTCTGGCCTGCGGCCGGTTACGCCTGGGCGCTGTTGATCCTGTGGGGCGCGCACTACTGGCCTGTGGTTTGGGTCGGGGTCTTTGTTGGCCATGTATCGCTTGGCGCCTTTAGCGCCAGCGCACCAGCCTGGCTACCCTGGTTTATGGCAACGGTGTTGACGCTGCAAGGGCTTGCCGCAGCCTGGATGAGCAAGCGTTCTTTCCAGGGGGGCGTATTTTGTTTTTCGAGCAATTCCCGCTTGTGGTTGTGGCTGCTTATGGTCGGGCCCGTGACCTGCTTGCTGGTCCTGACTTTGGGCGCTGCAGCGTTGGCACTAACCGGGCTGACCGATGCCGGTAACACGGCGGATTTTATTTTCTGGTGGCTGGCAGACACCCTGGGAGTGGTGCTGTTTGGCCCGGCATTTGTGATCCTGGTCGGGGCAAAACAACTAAGAGACAAGATGTTTCGACGGGTTACGTTGACGCTGCTGGGCGCGACGATACTGGGGCTGGGCGTCGGCGCCTATGTGTTTACTGTAAAGCACCAGGGCAAGGCCCTGAGCGAGGCGCTGGACCGTATCGACCAGGTCTACCAAACAGGACTGTTTGGCATTAAAGACAGCAGCCATACCCTGCGGGGGCTGGAGCGTTACTTGTTCGTCAATGTACAGGTGAACCAGAGAAAATTTGAGGATTTTGTCTTCTATATCGTGCAGCAGCCGGGTGTTAGCGCCCTGGCTTGGGCCCCGAAAGTAGACAGTTCTGAACGTGCGACCTATGAAGCACAATACGGCGAAATATTCCGTATTGATGGGGATGGTCAGAAGTCGCATGTCGACGCGACCACAGAGTATTACCCTATCAGGATCGTGTCTGCTGAACAGGTGCAGCAGCCCTTGCATGGGTTGGACCTGGGAGGGTGTGGGGCGTGCAAGATAGCGATGGAAAAGAGCGTCGCACTGAATGGCCCGGTTTCTACCGACCCCATTGCCCTGTTTGCCACAGGAAGCCTGGGCCTGCATATCTACCTGCCGGTCTTCGAGCGGGATATCACTTTGGCGGATGATTACCCGTCCCGGCTGGCGAGTTTGCGCGGCTTCGTGGTCATGGGGGTGGATCTGCATGGGCTATTGTTGCCTCTAACCCGGCTGGCGGAAAAGAAGGGCGTAGTAGTGCGCTTGCGGGACGTGACGCCGGGTGCGACGGAGCAGTTGTTATTCGATTCCTTTCCCCAATCGTCGAACCAGAGTTTGCGCGAAGAATATATTGATTTCGCCGGGCGTCACTGGCACCTGCAGCTGGCGCCTGCGGAAGCACTTGCCTCGGCCAGTGAAGCGGGTCTTCACTTTTTGTTGTTCGAACTGTTTTTGGCGCTGCTGGTGGTAGGTGCTGCGCTCAGCGCGTTCAACCGGCAGCGCGAGGTCGCGAGTCTGGTGCAGCAAGGCACCGCTGAACTGGAAAAGCAACTGCGGGCAAAAGATATAGCCGAAGGTCGGTTGTTGGCCACGCAAGATATGGCACAAGTGGCCATGGAGCTGGCCGATCTGGTGTCCTGGGAGGTGGACCCCTATACCGGCATCTACACGCTTAATGACCGGATCTATCAGTATTTGGGCACCAGCGCCGAGCGCGAAGGCGGTTACCAGATGTCGGCGGCTGATTATCTGCAGCGTTTTTGTCATCCGCAGGACCAGCAGCGGGTGCAGCGAGCACTGACGGCCAGGTTTGACGGAGGTGCAAGTAGCGATGATGCGCCGCTCGAATACCGCATCGTGCGGGCTGACGGCGGAATTCTCCATATCGCCAGCCGGGCTCGGGTGTTTCGTGATAGCGCGGGTCGAGTGACCAGGGTGTGCGGGGCCAGCCAGGACATCAGCGACCGCAAGCGTACCGAGCGGGAGCTTTATCAAAAAGAATGTCAGTTGCGTGAGCTCAATGTCGAGCTGGAGCACCGGGTCGAGAAGCGCACTGCCGAGTTGGAACATACGCAAAGGTTTAACCAGTTGCTGCTGGAAAATTTGGCGGAAGCTGTTGTCGCTTGCGATCAGGAGGGGCGTATTACGCTCGGTAACAGGGTGGCGCGGGAGTGGTTTGGCCCCGGCCTTACCACTCTGCAGGCTTGGGATACCGTGGCTCTTTTCTCGGTTCAAGCAAACGATAGTGACGAGTTGATAAGTCCCGACGCGCTGCCGTTTCGCCGCTCGCTAATCCACGGCGAAACGATAGAGAACATGGAGCTGAACTTCACCGATATACAGGGCCAGAAAAAATACGTCTTCGCCAACAGTGCGCCGATTTTAGATGAAAACGGCGAGCGCTACGGGGCGGTGCTGGTTATGGCTGATATCAGCAAGCGGGTCAAGGCGATACAGGGGATGCGGGAAACCCTGGCGGTACTGGACGCCATTGAGGACGGTGCCTTGATTGTGGATCCGGATACCGGTCAGTTTACCTATATCAACGAAGGCGTGATTAAGCAAACCGGCTGGTCACGGCAGGAGTTGCAGGATAGATCCGCGGCTGGGGTTTTGTCGGCTTTTGGCGCGCAAAGTTACAGTGAGCTTGTCGCTTCCCTGTCCGACGGCAGCCGCCATCTTACCGGCGCCTACCAGCGCCCGGACGGCAGTAGCATAACCCTGGAGTTGCATCTGCAGTACGTGAAGTTGCCAAAAAGCGGCGGCCGCCTGATCGCCATTTCTCGCGACGTGACTGAAACCCAGGAGTACCTGGCCGAACTGCAGCAGGCTTCGGAGAAGCTGCAGGCTGCCAATCAGCAGATCACCGCGGAGCGCGCCAGCCTGGCGCAACGGGTGGAGCAGAGTACGAGCGAATTGCGAGCGGCCAAGGACGCGGCGGAGCGTGCCAACCGGGCCAAGTCGGACTTTCTCGCCGCCATGAGTCACGAGATCCGCACCCCCATGAACGGCGTGGTCGGCAGTGTCGATCTGCTGGCGCGCTCCAGCCTGAAGCCACACCAGGTAGAGTTGGTGCAAACCATCACCGATTCGGCCTACAGTTTGCTCACGGTGATTGATGACGTGCTGGACTTCTCCAAGATCGAGGCCGGCAAGATGGTGCTGGAGCAGGAGCAAATGTCACTGCGCAAAGTGCTGGAGTCTACCAGTCACGGGCTGGCATCGCTGGCGGTCAATAAAGGTGTGTGCTTGCTTGTCTTCACCGACCCGCGGCTACCGGCGTGGATTCTCAGCGACAGTATTCGCTTGCGTCAGATTCTCAATAACCTGATCTCCAACAGCATCAAGTTCTCCGCCGGTAAGCGTGTTGCCGGCCGCGTTATGGTGCGGGCAGAGCTGGCCGGGGTCGACGTTGTGCGACTGGTGGTGGCGGACAACGGCATTGGCATGGACGCCGCCATGCAGGCGCGTTTGTTCCAGCCATTTGAGCAAGCTGAGGCGGCCACTACCCGCCACTACGGCGGTACCGGGTTGGGGCTGGCCATCTGTCGGCGTTTGGTCGACGCCCTGGACGGCAGTATTGAGGTGGATAGCAAGCCGGGAGTGGGTACCCGGTTTACCGTGTTATTGCCCCTGACAGAAGCCAGCGCCGAGCCCGAGCCGGCCAGTGTAGATCTGCAGGGGCTGGTTTGCGTGTTGCACAACAACGATGGCGAGCTGCTGCAGGACTGGTGTACGTATTTACGCTTTGCCGGTGCCGAAGTCAGTCATTATGACCAGGAAGAAACGGCCAGGCAGCAGTTGCAGGTGCAACTCGAGCGAGGTGAAACGGCAGGGGTGTTGGTGATTGCCGCCGACAGTCACTTGTTGCAAGAGTGGTACGCGCAGCAGCGGCCAGCTACCGCACCGGCGCTGGTGTCTATCGGGGTGGGCCTGCGTCGCACGCCGCGCCTGCTGTCGTCGGGCGTGGTGGAGCTGGACGTGGATGCCATGAGTGAAGCGGCATTCCTGCAGGCGGTTGCGATGGCGACGGGGCGTGGCATAGCGGTGCAACCTGTTATGGGCTCCGGCCTGCTTAGCGAGGCTTTTTTACCGCCGGACCGGGACACGGCGGTGGCCGAGGGGCGCCTGATCCTGGTGGCGGAAGATAACGAGATCAACCAAAAGGTGATCCGTCGGCAATTGGCACTGCTGGGGCTGGCGGCCGATATCTATGAGGATGGCCAGCAGGCACTGGCGGCCTGGCGCAAGGGTGGGCACGCGCTGCTGTTGAGCGATTTGCATATGCCCGAGGCGGATGGTTTCGAGCTGGCGAGGAGTATTCGTGCCGAGGAGCAGGGGGCCGCACATATACCCATCATTGCGCTCACCGCCAACGCATTAAAAGGTGAGGTGGACCACTGCCAGGCCGCGGGCATGGACGATTATCTGTCAAAGCCCACCACCCTGGTTAAGCTCAGCGCCACCTTGAAAAAGTGGTTGCCGAAACTGGCCTCGCAAGTTGATGACTCGGATGCAGACTCATTGCTATCGGTGGCAGAGGGCAGTGCCGTGTTGGCGGTGCTGGATGTGCAGGTGTTAAAAGATTTGGTCGGGGACAATCCCTCCCTCAACCGGGAGTTTCTCACCGAATTTAGCCGGGCGGCACAGGAGGCCGCGAAAAAACTGCGGGTGTCGGTGGCGGAAGGGGACTTTAGCGCAGTGGTCAATACGACTCATCGATTGAAATCCTCTGCGCGCTCGGTTGGCGCACTGGCGCTGGCCCAGTGCAGTGAATCTTTGGAACAGGCTGCCGGGGTGGGAGATGCTCGCGCGGTGCGCGTTTTGTTTTATCAGTTTGAGCAGGAGGTAGCGACGGTTTTGGTTGCGATCGAGCGCGTGGATAGCCTATGAAAAAAACCGTAGTAGTGGATGACGACCGTTTGCAGTTACGGCTGCTGGCGCAGCAACTGTATAACCTCGGACGGAAGCAGGAGCAGGTGGTCACATGCAATACGGGCGAAGGTGCCTTGAATATGTTGCAGGAGCAAGTTGACCAGGTGGAGCTGGTGATCCTGGATCTCAACATGCCCGACATTGACGGTGTTGAACTGATGCGCCAGCTGGCCGATATGCGCTATGACGGGGGGCTGATACTGGTCAGTGGGGAGAATTCACGTATTCTGGAATCAGCTATCAAGCTGGCGACGGCACATAACCTGAAAGCCCTGGGAGGGTTGTCCAAGCCCTGTCAGCCAACCAGACTGGCGGCACTGTTGCACGATTGGCAGCAGCTGCAGAAGGTACAGCAGAGGCGGGCCTCGTTTTCCTATGCTGTAGCCGAAATACAGCGCGCGATTGAACAGAGTGAATTGGTGAATTTCTATCAGCCAAAAGTGCGTATGGCCGATGGCGAATTGCTTGGGGTTGAAACCCTGGTGCGCTGGCGCCACCCCGTCGATGGGCTGGTGTTTCCAGACCAGTTTATCGGGGTCGCCGAAGAGCACGGTTTGATTAACGAACTGACCAAAGTGGTGCTCGCGCAAGCGGTGGCAGATGCCAGCCAGTGGCGCGCCGCAGGGTTGCAGTGCGGTGTCGCGGTGAACATTTCAATGGAGGATTTGCTGACGCTGGATTTGCCGGAGTACATCATTGAGTTGATGAGCCTGCATGCTGTTCCTATGTCCAGCTTGACCCTGGAGGTGACCGAGTCCCGTTTGCTGGTCAATCGACGCGCCTGCCTGGAGGTTCTCACCCGGCTCGGATTGAAGCGGGTCGGGTTATCCATTGATGATTTCGGCACCGGTCACTCATCACTGGCCCAGCTGCGCGACCTGCCGTTTGGTGAGCTTAAGATTGATCGCGGTTTTGTTCATGGTGCTGCCGCCGACCCGGTGCTGGCGGCGATAGCGGCGGGGAGCATAAATATGGCGCGGCAGCTGAATATGCTGACTGTGGCCGAGGGGGTGGAGGACCTGGCCGACTGGAGTTGGTTGCGTGACCACGGTTGCGAGCTGGCGCAAGGGTATTTTATCGGCCGGCCTATGCCGGCCGCAGAGCTGCAAGCCTGGCGGGATGACTGGCAGCGTCGTCGGGAGGAGCGAAAATGCGAAAATGGGGACGGAGGGATTAAAATTTGACCAGCTCTTGATTTGCCTGGGCGTGCGGTTGCGCTGAGGTGGAAGCGGTTTGACGTTGTGCAACCCAGTTCTAGAGCAGTCTAACCCCGGCAGGAGAGCTTGAGGCAGGTTAGACTGGTTAAAAAATAATCCCTCCGTCCCCTTTTTCCCCCTCCCTTTTTTATTGCCGATGCCTGTTCCGGGCTTGATCGACAATATTTTGCCTCGTAATCAATGCCAGCCCGCGACGCGGGCGCGGGCGCCATCATTAGTTAAAAAGGCAAAACAGATTGTTTTTTATGCTGAAATCGGGTATAAACTGGCTTGTGAAATTAGTTAGTCAATCGTTCAAAAGCTGTATTTGTAAAAACTAGATAATTAGCGAACCGAGGAGTTCCTGCATGAATCAGTACATATTAGCCAGTGACCTGGATCGTCCGGTCAAACTCGATGAGGCGGAGTTACGCCAGGATTTGATCAGTGCCGAGCGATATACTTCCGCCGATTATGCCCGTGAAGAGTGGAAAAAAGTCTGGATGCGCACCTGGAACCTGGCGGGTATGGCGTACCATGTGAAGGAGGAGGGTGAATACATCACTGTCGACCTGGCGCATGAGTCAATCGTTTGTGTGCGCGGCGCGGACGGCGAAATCAGGGCGTTCTACAATTCCTGTCCCCATCGTGGTACACGCTTTGCCGCTGTGGAAGAGGGTTATGCGGAGAAGTTTACCTGCCCTTACCATGGTTGGCAGTTTAGTACCTCCGGCGAAACCATATTCGTGCCCAATGAAGAAGATTATGCCCAGGGTAGCCCCTGTGGCAAAAAACGCCTGAAAGAGATCCAGTGTCGCGAACTGTTTGGCTTGATCTGGATAAATATGGACAACGATTGTGCCTCCCTGGAAGAGTTCCTGGGGGAGCAGATCGTGCGCGAGCTCGGCTCGTATCATATGGAGAATATGGTGCGGGTCATGAACATGACTGCCGACAGCCCCTGTAACTGGAAAATTATCACGGATAATTTCAATGAGGCGTATCATGTTCAGGTATTGCACCCGGGGCTGATTCCTTATATCGAGGCCAATTACAAGAACTGTCAATTTGATACCCTGGCCGAGGGGCACAATCGCGGCTGGTTTCCCTCCCACAACCCTTCCATATTGCAGGACGGTGACGAAGTGGCCGAGCATCTGGCGGCCATCATGCGCCAGTGGGACCTGGACCCCGAGGACTATCACGGCAGGGAAAATCATCCCAAGATTCGCAAGGCACTGCAGCAGGCCAAGCGCGAAAAAGGCATTGAAAAAGGTTACCTGCATTACGAGGGCTATGCGGATTATCAATTCACTGATTACATTATCTACAACATTTTCCCGAACAGTGTCATTACTGTGGGGCCGGACGGTGTTCAACTGTTGCGCCCGCGCCCACACCCGTCGGGCGATCCTGCCCGCTGCCTGTTTGACCACTGGTGGATGGTACCCGAAATCGAGGGCATAACTCATACTCCGTCGCCTGCCGGCGGCCCTGACTTGCCGATCGAGGATGGCGAGCATGAGGTGATTGTCTACGGTGAAAAATCACTCGGCACCACCGCCGATGAGGATTTGAGTATCGCCAAAATGCAACAGGAAGGTCTCGCCTCTGCCGGTTACCAGCCATTCTATCTGGCGCACCAGGAGCGGCGAGTGCAGCGTTTTCATGAGGTGCTAAACGATTATATGAGCAAGGATTGAAAGCGTCTTGCAGGTTAACCGGGCCGGGTTAATAACTGGCCCGGTGCCAGCATAGCCAGTCACATTGGGCGGCTCCGCGATAAAATTACAGCGGCGCCGCCTTTTTTTTGGTGCCGCCTGACTGCCATTGACCCGTAGATCCTGGCCGCATTTTTTCCAGACAATTTGCGGCACTCCCTACATCCTTGTGGGTCGTACGTCGCCGCTACGCACATCCCTGTGCTCACGCGGCATTCGGTACTTTCTGTACATAAAAAAACCCGGACTGGGTCCGGGTTTAAAGAATATCCAGGTGAGGGCGCCGTTAAGCGCCCTTGCAACTAGAACTTGTACAGCACTTCCATACCAATTTCTCTTGGCGGGCGACGCTGGGCGAAACGCCACAGGGCGCTGTCACCTTCCACATCCAGGCGCGTGCCATTGACCACATAGTTGTGGGTCCAGCTGTCGTCGTCGGTCAGGTTGCGGCCGAACAGCGAAAACTGCCACTGCTCCAGCGCAAACGACAGGGAAGAGTCGACCATGCCGGTTTCTTCTACGCCAGAGCCCGGATAATTGGTGGTAGTCGCTTCATACTCATCGGTCCAGCTGTAAGAGAGGCGCCAGGTCAGGCTGCCACCGCCCACTTCCCAGTTCATGGTCGACGCCAGGCCGTAGCTCAACTCAGGCGAGCGCCGGAGCTCAAGGCCGGACTCATCCCGGGTTGAGTAGGGCAGGCCAGTGGACGGGCTGATGCCATAGAGGTTTACGAACAGCTCGTCGTACTCGGAGTCGAGGGTGCCCACGTTACCGGACAGGCGCCACCAGTCGTTGATCAGCCAGTTGAAATCCAGCTCAAGGCCCTGGATGCTGGCCTGGCCGGCATTAACCACGAAGTTTTGCGTAAATGGCGCAATAGTGGCGGGAATTGCCAGCTCCACTTGCATATCCTCATAGTCCATCTGGAACGCGGTCAGGTTAAAGTTCAGCGAGCCATCAAACAGGGTTGTGCGCAGGCCAATTTCATAGTTGGTCAGTTCTTCAGGCTTATATCCCTGTGACAGATACTCGGGATCCAGTGCCCTGGGCGACAAACCGCCGCTGCGGAAACCGGTGGAGGTGGTAAAGTACATCATAACGTCATCGGTAAAATGATAGCGTGCGCCGAGACGATAGATATTTTTGGAGTTGGAGGTGCTGCCACCGGCGTTTGGCCCCAGGTTGATTGTCGACGGGTCATCGATATTGGCCCAGGCGGCGCGGGCCAATTTCTTGGTCTCGTGAATGTAGCGCAGGCCTGCGGTCAGCACCAGTTTGTCATCCAGCAGTGCCAGGTCGGCTTCGCCGAATGCCGAGTAGGAATCAGAGGTGGTGCGACCAAACTCTCCGGATCTGGGCGGGAAAAGCACGCGCGTGGCCTGGTTGTTGGTGCCCTCAGCATAGGCGCTGAAAATACCCACTTGCCAGGTCAGGTTGGAGCCGGTGTCGCGACTCAGGCGCAACTCGTGGGTAAACTGGTCGAAGTCTCCCCAGCGCCGGAAGTGGTAAATGGGCAGTGCCTGGCCATCACCGTCAAGTGACTGGTCATCTTCGGACTTCATCAGGCTGCCGACGTAGGTCAGGGTGTGGTCGTCGGTGACATTGGCGGTCAGGCGTGCGGTAAACTGATGCTTTTCCAGTTCATTCCACTGCTCTCCGTCGAGTGAGCCCCGGTCGCGGCTACCGGTGCTGGACTCACCGCCAACCGGGCTGCAACCCTGGTCGGCGACGCCGTAGAAAGAACCCACATTACAGAAGGTGTCGGCGGCTGAGGATACGTTGAAGACCGTACCCGGGTCACCCTCCAGGTTGCTGTAGTCGTACATCACTTCCGCGGTAATTATATCGTTTGGCTGCCACAAGAGGTGAGCGCCAAAACGTTGTGTATCGCGATACCAGAGGTCGCCACCTTCGGTGTTATCGACGTAACCCTTACCCTGCTCCGAAACACCGCCAGTGACCTTGATGGCCCAGTTCTCTTCGCCGTAGTTGTAGAGAAAGTCGCCCTGGACTTTTTCATACTCGCCGTAGCGGGCGCGCACTTTGCCGCTGGTTTCATCGAGTTGCGGCTTGACGCGGTGAATATTAATCAGGCCGCCGACCACGTTCTTGCCAAACAGTGTGCCCTGGGGGCCGCGCAGCACTTCAATGCGCTCGATGTCGATCATGTCGAACACCTGGCCAGTACCGGTGGCCAGGGGAACGTCATCGACGGACACCAGTACGGTGGGGTCGAAACCCTTGTCGACGTCCTGATAGCTGATGCCGCGAATGGAGAAACCACCGCCACCCGGGGTACCCATTTCTATGGTGTCGAAAACCACGTTGGGTGCGAATGCCTGCAGGCCGGTGGTGTCCAGGGTAAACGCCTGCTCCAGGTCCATGCCGGTAATGGCGGTTACCGCGACCGGAACGTCCTGAATGCTTTCTTCTTTCTTGCGGGCGGTAACTGTAACTTCTTCGAGCTGCAGTGAGTAAGCCGGCAGGGCTACTGCCGCGGATACCGCTGCGCAGAGGGCTGATCGTAGTAATAGTTTTGTTTTCATGTGGTGTTGACTCCCGCTTTATTGTGCTAATGGGTTATGGGCGTAGTGTGAATTATTGTTAAGAATGACTGCGCTGTCAATAAAAACATATCAATCTGTTTGTTTTATTTGGGGCAGAGGGCTGAATTTGGCAGGGTGAATCAGCGCCGCTGGCAGTGGCGCTGGCGACAGTTGCCGCTCAGGGTTTCTCGACTTCGAATACCAGAAACATATTGCCGGGCATATGCTCATTGAACATATAGCCGGAATTGATAAACAGCATGCCAGCGTCCAGCAGCGCGGCTGAGCCGCCCTCCAGGGCGCCGCCTGTGCCCGCAATGCCGGATACCGTTTGCGGGTAATCGCGGGCGGTATTGTATTGCCAGAGAATTTTGCCGGTGGCGGCGTCGTGGATGCGCAGATGGCCGTCGAGACTGCCGGCAATTGCCAGTTCCGGGGTGGTGGTGGGCACCGCGCTGTTGCCGGGCATGCAGTAGGGACGCCCGGCACAGATATCCTCGGCCTGCCACTTCCACAGGTATTCACCGCTATCGATATCCAGGGCGAAGACCCCCGGGCTGGCATCGCCGCTGTATTTGAGCCGGTGACTGGAATCGGCCACCGCATCCGAGATGGGCACAATCAGCCGGTTGCCGGATACCGCCATGCCAAAGTGGATGCCACCGATAATGCCGCCGCGACCCACCTTGTTGTTCCACACCAGGCTGCCGTCGTCGGGGTCCAGCGCCCAGACCATGCCGGACTTCTGGCCGGCGAGCACCAAATCCTTGCCGTTACTGCGGGTGGCGAGGATAGTGGCGCCGCCGAAGTCAAAATCCGGGCCATCTTCCACCGGGCAGTTGACTGGGTCGGCTAGTACGCAGGAGGCGTTCCAGGCATCGTTGGCGGTGGCCTGGAAGGTCCATTTGATGCTGCCGTCATCCAGGTTGAGGGCGAGTATGGCATCGCTGGTTTTACTGGCCGGTGAGGAGTAGTTCTCGCCAGTGCCGACATAGAGCGTACGCCGCTTGGCGTCGATGGAGGGGGTGTTCCAGATGGGTGCACCGGACGGACCGAGCTGGGCGACACCGACGCTGTTTTTGGCGCGGGGCGAGGGCGTTTCACTGATGGTGTAGGTCTTCCACAGCTGCTTGCCGCTGTCTGCTGCATAGGCCACCACCGAACCACGGAAGCTGCAGCAGGCGTAATTCGGGTCGATTGCAGACAGCACTTCCAGTGACGATACCGATACGTAAAGGCGGCCTTCAAACAGCGTCGGGGCGGCGGTAATGGTGCTGTTTGAGTGCAGCTCGGGGCGGGCTCGCCAGGCCAGTTCACCGCTGAACACTTTTACCGCGTAAATGTTGCCGAGAAAGTCGCCGAAGTAGAGCAGCGGGTCGGCGTGCGGGTCATTTTTATCCCACGGTGCAATGACAATGCCGGTGCGGACTTCGGCACTGGCCTGGAATTGCCAGCGTACACATCCGCTATTGCGATCCAAGGCGTAGACCGCACCGCTCTGGCTGCCGACAAACACTGCACCGGCAGCCGTTGCCGGATGGGAGCGGGCGCGCACCGCTTCGGGGAAGGCAAATGCCCACTTCAATTTCAGCGTGCTGACGTTGTCGCGATCGATGCCGGCGACCGCAGTGGGAATTTCGCGGTGATTGTCCGGGGTGAAGCCCCAGCCCTGCAGCGCTGGCGGCGAGCTCCGGTCAAACCGGGCGGCCTGGTTTTCACAACGGGGCGGCTTCAGGTTGATGGCAGCGAGATCCAGCTGGCGGCCGGTTACATATTCAACCACGGCTTTTTTTTCCTGCTCACTGAGAGCTGCAGCCTGGGCTTGCATAATGCCTTCCGTCAGCGCGCGATAAATTGCCCCCGGTGCCATAAACGACAGCATGCCCTTGGCGGGCGCTTTGGGCACGCCGGCTTCGTGGCAGTTTGCACAAATACTGGTGTATACCTCGGCGCCGCTCTTCGAGGGTGCGGCGGAGGCGGGGACTGACGCGAGCCCGGAGGCCAGGCTAAAACAGAAAACAGCAACTATAAATCGAATACGCATAGGGTAGCCTGTGACCAAGAGCGGGAAATTGGGTGGTGAAGGGTTTTGGTGTTTTTTCAGTCCAGTGCCATGCTGTCAGTCCAGTGGCATCAGGGACTGGCCACGGAAGGAACTGATTTTCCAGTGGTCGCCGCTGCGCCGGTAGCCAAGGTGGTATTGCAGGTAAAAAAGTACCTCGTCGCCTTCGTTGGTCACACCCATGCCGATTACGTGAGTGCGAGCGGCAGCGCTGTCCTGTTGCAGCGAGTCGATCTTGAAGTTAGTGGCGTAGTGGGCGTGATGTGACATGCTGGCAAATACGCCGGTGAAAAATTCACGCAGGGCAGGCAGGCCGGAGAAGCTTGGATAGTTGATGCCGGTCATGTCAAATACCGCATCCTCGGTAAAGCAGTCGAGTACAGCCTCGACACTGGCAAGATCATCCACAGCCACCAGGTAATTGGTGATGACCTCCTGCAAGGCCTGGCGATCTTCAATGGATTGTATGCGCTGTTCGAGGGTTGTCATTTTGCTGTCCCATTCAAATTATTCTGTAGCCAGCATACTCTCTATTTTAAAAACCATCAATATTGTTTGTTAATTAAATGGGCTTGTGCCAGAATCGAGCGCTAATGTCGCAGCAGCGGATGGGGGATTTCCTCCCGGCTCGGGTTGTTGCGGTGCATAAATATAACTGTAAGCGCGTTAACGCGGAGGAACGGCTATGTCAGGAATTACGCAAGGGTCAGGAATTACGCAAGGGTCAGGAAGCACTCACGGGTCAGCAAGTACGCAAGGTTCAGGTCGTATGCAAGGCAAGGTGGTCATTATTCTGGGCGCTTCTGATGAGCGCAGTATGGGCGCCGCTACAGCGCGCCGCTGCCAGGCTGAGGGCGCGCAACTGGTGCTGGCCGCACGGCGAGTGGAAAAGGTGGCGGAAGTGGCCAAAAGTGTCGGTGCTGTCGCCGTAGCCTGCGATATTTGCCGGGAGGAAGACCTGGCCAATCTGGCCGACCGTGCCATACAGGAGTATGGCCGGCTGGATGCGGCGATAAACTTTGCCGGTTTGGACTCGGCTTCACCTATCGCCGATATTACCCGGGATATGCTGCAGCAGGCGTGCGATGTGCACCTGATCGGTACTGCGCTTTTTATCAAGCATATGGCCGCGCGCATGCGTGAAGGCGGCTCGGTAATTACTACCTCATCCCAGACGGCAATTCTGGCGCCGCCCGGGCTGGCGGCATACGCGGGTACCAAGAAAGGCGCTGACCAGATTGTGCGCATTGCAGCGGTGGAATACGGCCCGCAAAACATTCGGGTCAACGCCATCGCACCGGGGTTTACCCCATCGGGCATGACGGCGGGTTACCTGGAAGTGCCGACTATTGAACAGGCCTTCTTGCGCGAAGTGCCGCTGGGACGTTTGCCCAGGGTAGAGGATATCGCCAATGCCGCTCTGTGGTTGGCGTCGGAGGAAGCGTTTATTACCGGGCAGGTGGTGGATATTTCCGGCGGCCAGACCCTGTGCCGAATCCCCACGGGTGAAGAAATGATGGGTGGCTGACAGTCTGGTCTGTTGCCACCACGAAAAACGGCCGCCATTGGCGGCCGTTTTTCGTTAACTGCTGGCAGCGAATTATTCGCCGTGCAGTGAGTGAAAGATACGCTCTTTAAACAGCCACTGGCCGTCAACTTTGACCAGCTTGTCATCGTATTGGCCGCGGGGCCTGATTTCTGAGCCGTCCTGGGTGGTGCCCACTTCAGAGGTGTAAGCTCGAGCGGTGGCTGTATCGCCGTCGACCTGGATGTCGCCGATGGAGATGGACATGAAAATAAAAGGAAACAGCTCCATCCCCGCTTTCCAGGCATTGACAATATTCGTCTTGCCGGAGACATTCTCCATACCGGGTATCACCGGCAATTTCCAGTTGGAGTCCTCCGCCCAGGTCGAGCCCCAACGTGTGGCGTCGCGCTGGTTTACCGCGTCAGCGTATATGTCCATGAGCTCACGAATTGCGAGTCGATCTTCGATTGGTCCGGAAAAAGCCATAGCTTACCTCTGTTATTGTTCAGTTTGGGTGATGCCCTGACAACAAAACAAGCAAAACTGTTTTGTTGTCAGGGCTAGTTTAATCCTTACGCCGGAAGTCTGCCAGCGGTACGTAAATTGTCCCGGCGTTTGTGGCTGGCCGGGCGCCAGCCCAGACGTCAGGCTTAGCTAAATTCCCGAATCAGGTGACTCAGGGTTTCCTTGGCGTCGCCGAACACCATGCGCGTGTTCTCTTTAAAGAACAGCGGGTTGTCGATGCCGGCAAAGCCCGAGGCCATGGAGCGCTTCAGGACAAACACGGTGCGCGCCTTGTCGACGTTGATCACCGGCATGCCGTAGATGGGGCTGCCCTCCATCTCCCGGGCGGCCGGGTTGACCACGTCGTTGGCACCGATAACGATGGCCACGTCGACCGTCTCCATGCGCGGGTTGATGTCATCCATCTCCAGCAGCAGGTCGTAGGATACATCCGCCTCGGCCAGCAGCACGTTCATGTGGCCGGGCATGCGACCCGCCACCGGGTGAATACCATAGATCACTTCGGCGCCGTTCTCTTCCAGTAGTTCCTGCAGTTCTTTCACTGCGTGCTGGGCCTGGGCCACCGCCATGCCGTAGCCGGGGATGATGGCCACGGTGCTGGCCGCTTCCAGTACGTAGAAGGCGTCGTCGGCGGTGATCGGCTTGACCTCGCCTTCGATCTTCATGTCCATGGACTTGACCTTGCTGAAACCGGAGAAGAGCACGTTGCTCAGGGAGCGGTTCATGGCCTTGCACATGATGTTGGTGAGGATGATACCCGAGGCGCCCACCAGCGAACCGGCCACGATCAGCAGGTTGTTGTTGATGGCGAAACCGGCGGCACAGGCGGCCAGGCCGGAGTAGCTGTTGAGCAGGGAGATCACCACCGGCATGTCGGCGCCGCCGATGGGGATGACCACCAGCACGCCAAACACTACCGCCAGGGCGATGGCCGCGTACAGGTAGCTGAGGTTCTCCGGCTGCTGCACAAACAGGTAGCCGGCGACGAAGATGGCGATGATCACCGCGCTGTTGACCACGGCCTGGCCTTTGAACATCAGCGGCTTGCCGGGCATGATCTCACTGAGCTTGCCGTAGGCCACCAGGCTGCCGGTAAAGGTCACGCCACCGATCAGGATGGAGAGGAAAATGGTGGTCAGCACGATACCGCCGGCGTCCGGGGCAATGGCCGCCCAGCCCACCAGCAAACTGGCGATACCGCCAAAGCCGTTGAACAGGGCCACCATCTCCGGCATGGAGGTCATGGCGACGCGACGGGCGGCCACAGCACCGATAACGGCGCCGATGGCGACGGCGATGGCGATGTAGCGGAAGTCGACAATGCCCTGGTCGAGCAGGGTAACCACCACGGCGATCAGCATGCCGATGGCCGACAGGGTGTTGCCGCGGCGGGCCGTGGCCGGCGAACCGAGCATCTTCAGGCCGATGATAAACAGCGCCGCGCTAACGACGTAACTGAATCCGATCAATGATGACAAAGCCATTACTTCTTATCCCCTTTCTTCTTGAACATGCCCAGCATGCGGTCGGTCACCATGTAACCGCCGACCACGTTGATGGTGGCAAAAGCCACTGCGGCGGCACCCAGCAGGGTCGCCATTTGCGGGTCGGCGGTTTTGCCGGCCAGCACGATGGCGCCGATCAGGGTGATCCCGGAAATGGCGTTGGAGGCCGACATCAGCGGCGTGTGCAAGGTGGCGGGGACCTTGTGAATCAGTTCGAACCCCAGTATCACTGACAGCATCAGGATAAAGGTTAAAAAGATATACACTTCCATCGGGGTTTACTCCTGCATACCGTAGTGTTTGCGGATTACTTCATTCACGACTTTGCCATCGTTGGTGATGACACAGCCACTGAGGTCGTTGTTGAGATCCAGCGTCATGCGCTTGTTGTCTTCATCCCAGAACTCGTCGATCAGGTTGAAGATATTGGCGGCATACATCTGGCTGGCATCCCGGGGCACCTCGTTGGCCCAGTTGCCGGTGCCGATGATCTTGACTCCGCCCTCGGTAACCACCACTTCGCCGGGCCTGGAGCCCTCGACGTTGCCGCCGCTCTCGGCCGCCATGTCCACAATCACACTGCCGGGTTTCATGGCCGCCACCGCATCGGCGCTGACGATCACCGGCGGTTTGCGACCAAATAGCTGGGCGGTGGTGATGACGATGTCAGATTCGGCGATCTCGGCCTTTTGCCCTTCTTTCTGCTTCTCCAGCTGCTCCGGGGTCAGTTGCACGGCGTAGCCGTCCTTGGTCTGTCCGGTCTCGCCGAGGTCGATGTGCAGGAACTTGGCGCCCACCGATTGCACCTGTTCGGCTACTACCGAGCGGGTGTCGAAGGCGGTGACCTTGGCGCCGAGGCGCTTGGCGGTGGCGATGGCCTGCAGGCCGGCGACGCCGGCGCCGATAACAAACACCTTGGAGGGCTTCAGGGTACCGGCCGGGGTCATCATCATGGGCAGAATCCGGTCCAGCGCGGTGGCGGCTTTCAGCACCATGACATAACCGGCCAGGTTGGCCTGGGAGCTGAGGGCGTCCATTTTCTGTGAGCGGGTCGTGCGCGGCACCATCTCCATGGAGATGCCGATTACGTTCTTGCCGGCCATAGCTTCGATTAGCGCGCGCTCATTGAAGGGGTCGAGAAAGCTGATGGAAATGGCGCCGCGCTTGTAGGCATCGATATCGGCGGCGCTGGGCTTGTGCACCCGCGGGACTATGTCTGCGCTCGCCAGCAGCGCCGGAAAATCCTGGCTGATCTCAGCGCCGGCGGTCAGGTAGTCGGCATCGGAGTGGCCGGCGCCGGCACCGGCACCGGCTTCCAGAGCCACCCTGGCACCGGCGCGGACCAGCTTTTTGGCAAACTCCGGGGTTATGGCAACGCGACGCTCGTTGGGGTGCGTTTCTTTAGGGACTGCAATCAGCATAGGGCATTCACCGTGGTGTTATTGTTAAAACCAATTGTTAAAACCAGCAGCCAATAAAATTGGCCAGCAAGCATACCTGGTGGTGTGAGGCTTATTAGTACCCGTCCTGGTGCCGGTCCAGAAGCTCATTGTTTGTCATGCCCGCGCGGTACTACAACAAAGCTCGTCATCCCCGCCCCGCGCGGTACTACAACAAAGCTCGTCATCCCCGCGTAGGCGGGGATCCATAAACTTCGAGCACTTACTGGGCCCCGAGGCATTGGATCGTCGCTTAAACCGGGTGGGCGCAGCATCTGGCCAGGTACTGGCGGAGGACTATACAGTAGTTTAAATAAAAAACAAACATAATTGATTGTTTGTGACGGTTACCCGGTGTCCATTACCAGCCTTGCAACGACTTTTGCCACCTGCTGGCGGCGCTCATCATGATTGACTATTGCGGGTACGGCGTACCTCTATTAAAGCCTGTCGGTTGTAAGTGCTTTCAGTGCGGCCAGCAACAATATTGCTCAATGCCAGCATATAAAACGCGGCGAGTATATTTCACACGTATATTATAAAAATACTGTAACTAATTGAAATATATAAAAAATAATGGATCTAAATTGTCTTATTGATATTTTAACGTTACAGATGTAATATTTAAACACCTGTAAATATAAACAAACAATATTGTTTGTGTAAATAACAATGCGACCAGGTCGCTGGAGGTCTACATGTCGGATAACAAGAACAAGGGTTTGAATCGTCGCCAGCTGCTTGCGGGTTTGACAACAGCGGGCGCGGCAGCCGGCCTCGGCCTGGGGGCATCCCCGGCATCGGCGCAGGGACTGCGCTGGGATGCCGAAGTGGATATTATCTGCGTTGGCAGTGGTGCGGCGGCAATGACCGCGGCGGTAACAGCGCGCGAAGCGGGTGCCAGTGTGCTGGTGCTGGAGAAAGCCCCGGTGACCGGCGGTACCACGGCCAAGTCCGGTGCCGTTTTCTGGATTCCCAATCACTACGGCCTGAAAGCCCGCGGCATCAAGGATGAGCGTGACGATTGTATTCGCTATATGTGTCGCTATGCATTCCCCAACCTGTACTCGGCCAATGCAGAGTATTTCGGCGTGCCCAAATTTGATTACGATCGCCTCGCCGCCTTCTACGACAACGGCTCCGACATGGTCGACTTTATTCGCTCGGTGGGCGCCACCCGGGTCAAGGAGTGGCGCATGTGGTCGCTTGATATTCCGGCACCCGATTACCTGGATCACGTCCCGGAGAACAAGACACCCACTGGCCGTCCGCTGGCGGCGATCGACACCAGCGGTGAGTACTGCTGGGGCTACGGCATGATCGAGCAGATGGAAAACTGGTTGACCGGTCGCGACGTGCCGGTATTGACAGGTCACGCCGTCAAAGAGCTGCTGATGGAAGACGGCGCGGTTGTCGGCGTCAAAGTGGAAGCCGGCGCGGTCGTGAAAAATTTCCGCGCCAGAAAAGGCGTGATCTTCGGCACCGGTGGCTACGCCCACAATGTCGACCTGATCAACGCCCACCAGGATATGTTTGCCTACGGTTCCTGCGCCCAGCAGAGCGCCGAGGGCGATTTTATCGGCATCTCGGAAAAGGCCGGCGCCAAACTGGCCAATCTGCAGGGCGCCTGGCGCATGCAGGTGGTGCTGGAGCAGGCTCTGGAAAATCGTGCAGTGGGCAGTGGCATGTTCGTACCGCCCGGTGACTCCATGATTCTGGTCAACAAGTACGGCAAGCGGGTGGTGAACGAGCATCGCAACTACAATGACCGGTCGCGCATTCACAACAATTTTGAACCGACCTCCGGTGAGTTCCCCAATCACCTGTTGATGATGATCTACGATGCTCGCACCGCCGCAATCATCGGCGAGGAAAACGGCATGCCGCCGGTGCGCCCTTCGGAAAGCTATGTGATTTCGGGCAACACCCTGAAAGAGCTGGGCAACAACATTCAGGCGCGCTTGCAGCAGCTGGGACCGCGGGTTGATGGTTTCAGCCTGTCAGAGACCTTTGGTGAGAATCTCGAAGACACGGTCGAGCGCTTCAACGGCTTTTCCCGCAAGGGCAAGGATCTGGACTTCCAGCGTGGCGACCACGCCTACGATCGCGCCTGGCACCTGGTGTGGGGCAGGTTCAAGTTCAATGAGCAGCACAAGGAAAACGAGTACCCCAATATCACCCTGCACCCCTTTACCCGCAAGGGGCCCTACTACGCGATCATTCTGGGGCCGGGCGTGCTGGACACCAACGGCGGGCCCATGACCGATGCCAATGCCCAGGTGGTGAACAACGACTACCAGCCGATCCCCGGCCTGTATGGCGCCGGTAACTGTATCGCCGCACCGACGCGCAATGCCTACGTGGGCGCGGGTGGCACCATCGGCCCGGCCATGACCTTCGGTTATATTGCCGCGAAGCATGCGCTGAAATCCTGATGAAAACGGGTGATTCCATGATGAAACAAAGACTCTTTCCCGTCATCGGCATGCTGGCCCTGGTCGCTGTGGGGGCGCCTGGTGCTTTGCTCGCCAGTGCCGCGGATGATGCCAGCCAGGCACCCCAGGTGTCATTCCAGAGCGATCTGATGCCGATTCTCAAGCGTCGCTGTGCCGCCTGTCATATCACCGGCGATGAACCCGGCAAGATGGCACTGGTGCCGGGCAAGGCGTATGACTTTATTGTCGAGGTCGATGCCGTGGATGTGGCCATGAAGCGCATCGCCCCCGGCGACCCGGACAACAGCTACCTGCTGCACAAGCTCCTGGGTACCCACCTCGACGTCGGCGGCAACGGTGTACGCATGCCATTTCACCAGGGCCCGTTACCCCAGAAAGACCTGGACAACTTTCGCCTGTGGATCGAGCAGGGCGCAAACAATAACTGACCGTCGCCGGGTGGGTGCCACCCGGTTGACTTGTTCGCACACTGAAGGCGGGCGGGTACCTGCCTTTTTCTTTAGGTAAAATTGCAGGCAATCGGAAATCGATTATGGATTACGACTACATCGTGGTTGGCGCCGGGTCAGCGGGCTGCGCCCTGGCCGGTACTCTGTCGCAAGACCCCTCGAAATCGGTATTGCTGCTGGAAGCGGGCGGCAGCAACCGTTCAATTCTGGTGCAGATGCCCAAGGGTATCGCCAAACTGGTGAACAAACCCGAATACCTCTGGGCCTACCAGATCGCACAGTCGCGCGTGGCGGGTGAAGATCACGGTGAGGTGTGGATTCGCGGCAAGGGGCTGGGTGGTTCTTCCGCCATCAACGGCATGATCTGGTCGCGCGGTCAGGCTACGGATTACGACGCCTGGGAGGCCATGGGCTGTGAGGGCTGGAACTGGCAGAGCATGAACCGCGCCCTCAAAGCGATTGAAGATCACCAGCTCGGCGCGGCAGAAAACCGCGGTGTCGGCGGTCCGGTCACCGTCAGTCCCGGCCCGTTTCGCTACCCACTGGTGGAGGACATGTTATGCGCCGGCGAGGCCATGGGGTTGCAGCGGGTCGCGGACCTCAACGATAGCCACGCCGATCGTATCGGCCTCTACAGCCACAATATTCGCAACGGCCGGCGGGTGAGTGGTGCCAAAGCGTTTCTCGATCCGGCACGGCAGCGCGCGAACCTGACGGTGATCACGCACGCCAATGTGCGACGTATCGTCTTTCAAGGTAATCGAGCCACCGGGGTGGAAGTGGATGTCGCGGGTGAGACGCAAGTGTTTTCCTGCCGGCGGGAAATTATTCTCTCTGCCGGGGCGATGGAGAGCCCCCGGCTGCTGCAATTGTCCGGCGTGGGGCCGGCGGACGTGCTGGCCGCAGCGGGTGTCCCACTGCTGCACCACAGCCCCGATGTGGGCCGCAAGATGCTCGAGCACCTGGCGTTTGCCATGTCCTATCGCTTGAAGGAGGACGGTCTCGGCAACCAGAAGAATTTTATGGGCCTGGGGCTGCTGAAAAGTGTGCTGCAGTACCAGCTGTTTGGCAGTGGTGCCCTGACCCTGGGGCCGTTTGAAGTCGGTGCGTTTGCCCGTTTGAGCGAGGATGCCATCGCGCCCAACCTGCAGATGTACCTGTCCGGCTATGTGTTCAAGTTGACCGATGACAACCACCCGGTACCGCTTTCGGACATCGATCCTGAGCCGGGCCTGTCGATCTACGGCCAGCTGCTGGATTTAAAGAGTGAAACCGAGATGCGCATCACCAGTGCAGACCCGGACCAGCCGGCGGTGATCGAGCCCAACTGGCTCAGTCACCCCGACGACCGGGAAAAGGCCATTGCCACGGTGCGCTATATGCGTGAATTCGCCGCCCAGCCGGCGCTCAGCCAGCACATCGAACAGGAACTGGTGCCGGGCGCTCAGTACCAGACCGACGCACAGTTGCTGGACGCGTTCCGGCGCCTGTCGACCTGCGGACTGCACGCAACCGGCAGTTGCCGCATGGGTGGCGACGAGGATGCTGTGCTCGACAGTCGTCTGCGGGTGCGCGGTGTGCAGGGCTTGCGAGTGGCGGACTGCTCCGCCATGCCGGGCCTGATTTCCGGCAACACCAACGCCCCGGCCATGGCGCTGGGTTACCGCGCCGCCGGGCTGATTGCCGAGGACAACTGCTGACGCTGCAATCGATAATGACAGCGGCAAACACCGATGCAACTCCCCGAGCTGGCCTTTTCCTGCGCGCTTGCGGGCAGGGGCCGCATCGATCCGGAAAGTTTTGTGCGCAAGCGTCCAGCAACTACCCGTTGCGCTATCGAGGTGCCCTTCCGGACCGTGATCCCAAATTTCTACAAGAGAACTCCTATGTCTGAACAAAAGTTATTGGCACGGCGGGCGATAGTCACCGGCGCGGCCTCCGGCATCGGTTACGGTATTGCACAGCGTTTTTTGGCCGAGGGAGCTCAGGTTATTATCACCGATATCGACCACCCGCAGGGGATGCAGGCTGCCGCAGAGCTGGGTGATGAGTGCGAGTTTATCCACCACGATGTGTCCCGGGAAGACCATTGGCAGAAGGTTTTTGAGCGCGCCCGGGAAAAATTCTCGGGTCTCGATATTCTGGCCAACGTGGCAGGGGTGACATTGATGGGAACCATTGAGGATCTCGACGTCGAGACCTGGGACAAAACCATGGCCATTAACTTGCGCAGTTGTTTTCTCGGTTGCCAGGGTGCCATCAAGCTGATGAAAGCCGCCGGCGGGGGCTCGATCATCAATATTGCGTCGGTATCATCGTTCAAACCCCAGGCGGAATTGGTGGCCTATAACGCCTCCAAGGCGGGGGTCGCCCTCATGACCAAGTCCATCGCCTTGCACTGCGCCCGCAGTGGTTATGGCATAAATGTGAATTCCATCAATCCGGGAGTCATTCAAACCGCCATGCTCGACAAGGTCATCAGTCAGGTGGCAGACGGAGAGGCCCTGATGGCCAGTTACAGGGCCATGCATCCCATCGGTCGCATTGGTCAGCCGCAGGATATCGCCTCCATGGCCGTCTATCTGGCGTCGCAAGAAGCCAGCTTTATTACCGGGTCGGAATTTACCGTGGATGGGGGATTGGGCATTAACTGATGTTTGGGTCCCTCCATTCCGGAACCTCGTGGCGCGACCACATTCCCGGTAAGCAGCTGCTTGCCGTCATGCCCGTGTGACTGTCGGCTGTTTGCCGGTCCGGCGCAAGACTTCGTGAATTATGCCTAGGGATTTCTCGGTGATTTGCAATCCAGTTACCATCTCTTTGGCCACGTGAATATCCAGCTGGAGGACAACAATGACAATTGAAGCGATTGACCACATCAACATTCGCACAGACGACGTGGTCGGCACCAGTCGGTTTTTTGCCGATGTGCTGGCCATGGAAATTTGCGATGCGCCCGGGATTCCCGATCGCACCCTGGCCGCGTGGCTTTGCGACAATGATGGCCGTGCCGTCATTCACCTTGGCACCGCGGATGTATGCTATCCGTGTGAACAGGAGGTCCCGGTCAACCCGACCGGTAGCGGCCGTATCCATCACGTTGCCTTCCGCTGTAGCGGCTACAAAGCGATGACACAAAAATTGACGGCACAGGGCCGCGATTTTCAATTCAATCTGGTAGAAGGCGTTGGCTTGCGACAGCTGTTCCTTTCTGAACCCAATGGGATTCTTCTCGAACTCAACTTTTTTGGTGACTGACCACCATGCATATTGATCTGACCGGCTATACGGTCCTAGTGTAGTGTCCTATTTAAAACGGTGTTTTAGTGGCCCTCAAAAAAAGCTCGTTGAGACCTTCATCTGAAGAGGCCATTACCCGGTCTCGCCAAGCATAGTAGCGCTGCAGCCCCTCTTCGTTGCGACCTAAGTAGACAGAAGGCAACAACCCCGAGGACAACGCCTTCTGCTGCTTTCTGGACATGGGCAAATCCTCCTCCCGCACCACCTTCTGGATGAATTGCACAACGGCATCTACCTCCTCACGCTCCGCGTCAGTGGGAGTCCTTTCCACCAGATAGGTTTGCACGGTGAAGGATTCTTCTACGCTACGCCCCGGGAACACCTGGGAAATGACCATCACCTGCACCCCACTGGGGTAACAGTTGATAGATACGTTGGGGAATAGTATCCACTCACCAAACATCATGGTGGCGACATCCCACTCCGCCTCGTCTACCACTCCCAATTTGAGAAAAGCAGCCTGTTCCGGAATCAGGGGATTGGCAGACATCAGCCCCAATCGCTGATGAGGCCCCTGAAAATAGTATTGCGCCAGGTTGCTGATATCGGCACCAAAGGTTTTACGATGCAGAACCGGCAGATGATAGAATTCGAGGTGGGCATCAAAGGCGAGCTTCCAGTTGGCACCCGCCAGGCTCACCTGCTCATAAAACTGCCAGTTTCGAAGGTCGTAGCCTGTGAGCAAACCGTCAAAACCGGATAGAAAGGCTTCAATATCCAAACCAGACTTTGGATCGAGCACCACCCAGATCAGGCCGGCACTTTCGTAAACCGGAAACTCCACCAGCGCCAACTTCGCTTTGTCAGCAGCGCCGAACTGGGCCTGCGAAGAGATACCGATCAATCGCCCGTCGTTGCGGAATGTCCAACCGTGGTAAGGGCAGGTAAAACGGTGGGCGCAGCCCTTGCCACTAGCGAGGACACTGCCGCGGTGAGTGCAGCTGTTGAGAAAGGCACGCACCCTGCCGCCTTTTTCTCGGGTCAGCAACACGGGTATATCGATCACCTCCAGGGCTTTATAGTCGCCATCACCTGGCAGCTCACAGCTTGCGGCCAGCATCAAAGGCAGGCGACGGAACAGGGTCTCTTTTTCTCGCTCAAAGCAGTCGGGGTCAGTGTAGAGACTGGCGTCTTTGTTCATCACCTGCGGGGCAAGACTGATCTGGCCACTGCTCAGTCGGTCGAGCATGTCACGGGTGGTTTCAACGAGCTGTTGATAGCTGTTCGGATTCATGAGGCACTCCATTGGTCCTGGGAAGGGTGTGAACCATACTTATAATACTGTCACTGCTGCCCCGTTAAGGAGAAATAAAAAGACCTGATTCCGCACTGTGGTATTCCCACAGTGGTGGCTCCTTGTCCCTGGGGTTGCTGTGCAAGAGGGCTATCAGCATACCCATTTCTCTCTCCCCGCCTGGTTTTGGCAGCGCCAGCTGTTCCAGTGATTTTATTGTGACGGCGCCGCCCGTCCGGACTAGGGCCGATGTTAGATTGCTGCACTCTACACGCCTTCCAATAAAAAACAATGTTGATTGTTTTGGCTGCATGGGTTATGTTGCTGCCAGTATCGGTAGACCTTCAGTAATGGTGGACCTTTAGCTGCGGCGGTTGAAATAGAGCCAGATTTGCGGATGTTCCTGAAGCTTGCTCGCTGTGAAGTCTTCCAGAACCCGTCGCCGCTCTTTTTACCAGGCTCCATTAAATGGCCTCCTTTAAATAGGGTACTGGAAAACTGCCGCGCGTTTCGAGTCTGGGGCTGTACCGAAGCGCCGTTGGTCACTGTCGGCTTTATCGATGAGGCTGAGGAAGAGCTTGCCGCCAACACCGATGGCTTTGTCAACAATTGGGACGTCAGGGTTATCGATGACCGGGCGGCGCTTGCGGGGTAGGGATTGATGTCGGTTATCAAGTACACGAGCGCCACTAAAATACTGGTGTCGGTCAAGGGCCACCCCTATCAACGGGATGAATTCTTCGCCATGTTCGAGGACATGCAAGACCTGTCCTATACCGCGGTGGAGCAACCTGCCAGTAAGCTGTTCTTCGCTCCGGAAACTGCCGCCGACTATGACGCCCATGTGCTCTACGATATGCCGGGCATTGACTTTAGTTGTCAGCCGCCCAGGCTGGTCGACCCCGGGCAAGAGTTCAAGCGCAATTTTATCGACCTGCTGAACACTGGTCACGGCTTTGTATTTTTACACCACGCCATAGCCGGTTGGCCCACCTGGCCGGAGTACGCCGAAATTGTTGGCGGTAAATTCCTGTATTTACCCGCGGAGCTGCGTGGGGCGGCCTGCCTGGATTCCGGATATCGCCATGACGCGAGCTATACGGCGAGTATCAACAACAATCATGCGGTGACCGCAGGCGTCGATTTAACCTTTCCGTTAACCGACGAGCTGTATTTGTATGAAGTCTTCGAGGACGATGTAATTCCTTTAATCTCAAGCGATTACTCCTTTGATAGAGAGCACTTTTACTCAGCTCGACAGGCGGTAACGGGCAATATGCACTGCCGGGATGACTGGCCGCACCAGTCCGGCTCCAAGCTGATCGGCTGGGTCAAGCACTACCTCAACAGCCCAGTGGTTTACTTGCAAATGGGCGATGGCCCGAGCGCTTATGGTGCTTCGCAGTACCGACAGTTGCTCGAAAATGCCATCCGCTGGGTGAGCAGTGCGGACGCACACCAGTGGGCGAGAGAACGCAACAGCCGGCCACCGGTAAAACGAAGCTCCAGTAATCAGTACCCTAACCCGTCAATATAAAAACAAAAGAATTTTTATTGCTGGGTTGCGCTCGAGATGCGCCGAAGGGGCCTGGCTTCATTGACGTAAGCAGCTCTTCCAGCCGCTCTGGTCGCAATGGAATATTAAAAGATACCGGCTAAGGTTATTGTCGCCTAATTCTGGCGGTTGACTCGCTACGAGACGCCCGAGGGCAGGTGCATTGAGTTTCTCACCAATAAGCTGGACCTGGCACCGGGTATGATTGTCTTCTTGTACCTGCGCCGCCGGGATGAGGAGAAATGATTCGACACCTGGAAGAACTATTTCGCCAGCGGCAACGCGTGCGTGGAGCAAAAGCGTGATGGGCGTGACGCAACAGGCCTGGCTGGCGATCATGACATCATTGCTACTGTTGCTGTTTGTGCATCATCACCAGGAGCGCTGGCAGATCGGCGACGAGAGGAGCCTGAGAAGGCAGGAGGACTTGATACTCTGCTTTAAAAAGTGTGTATTAAGCCGCTGAGTACACACTGAATTCTGCCGTCAGTCAAATCGGAACGCCGACAGCCGTGTCTTTAACACTTGCTCTGAATAGACTTTGCGCCCGGCTGACTCTCCAGCGGCGCCGGCCGCCACCATCAGCGGCATCAGGTGTTCCTCATGGCCTGGCGGGTGGCATTGATAAGCGTGGGGGGCGTGGCTCCAATCACTGAGCAGAGCCCGCCGCTGTTCGGGAGAGGCCTCGACTGCTCGGCTGAGCCAGTCGTCAAACACTTCAGAGAGAGGTGTGAACTTTGGGTTGCCATAACCGCTCATGTTGTGAAAACTCATGCCACTGCCGACGATCAGGACCCCCTCAGCGCGCAGTACTGATAGAGCCTTACCAGCGGCCAGATGGGCTGCCGGATCGAGATTTTCACGCAACGACAACTGCACCACGGGAATGTCCGCCTCCGGAAACATCAGTTTCAGCGGAATAAACGTGCCGTGGTCAAACCCCCTCTGAGCGTCCCTTGCACCGGGCAGCCTAGCTTCGGCGAGCAGCGAGACGATTCGTTCGGCCAACGCCGGAGCACCGGGGGCCGGATACGTCAGTTCGTAGGTATGCTCGGGAAAGCCGAAATAATCGAAAATCAGATCGGGCTGGTCGCCGGTCGTGACGCTGAATCCTGCCGTCTGCCAATGCGCGGAGACCATCACAATGGCCCTTGGGCGAGCTGGCAGCGAGGCCGCGATGCCTTTGAGATAGGCCGCCATACCCTCCCACGCATCGGCGGGATTCCAGTCCATGAAGAAACACGGACCCGCGCCGTGGGGGATGAAAAGTACCGGCTGTACGGTGGATGCAAAGCGCGATGTAGTGGAATGGGTCATAGATGGGCTCTCCCCGGCGCACACTGCGTCACTAGCTTCCCTTCCTGGAAATCACGAATGGCCTGTTCGATTTCCTCGGGCTGGTTCATCACAAAGGGGCCATACTGAGCAATGGGTTCGCGCAAGGCTGTGCCAGATAGTACCAGCGCATCGAAACCCTGTTCGCCAGCTCGTAAGTGAAGTGTGTCACCACTGCCGTAAACACCCAACTGCTTGCTTTTCAACCCTGTGCTACCTCCAGCATAAACAAACACCAATACCCGTTCATAGTCACCGAGATCCAACATAGTTTCCGCGTCAGGCGCCAGTGACACATCTGCCAGCAATGGCCGGGTGGGCATGGCCGGTAAACAACCGTTAAGTGTTGTGTTCCCTACCCCAAGCTTTCCGGCGATAACTCGCACTTCACTGCCATACTCATCCTGGTGGCAGGGTATTTCGGCGCTGCGAATATCTTGATAGGCAGCTGGTTTGAGTTTGTCCGCAGCAGGTAAATTCAACCAAATCTGAAAGCCGTGCATCAGGCCGTCTTCCTGCTCGGGCATTTCGGAATGCAGTACGCCATGCCCTGCCGTCATCCACTGCACATCGCCGGGGCCGATCACCCCCTCGTTACCCATGTGATCGCGATGACGCATGCGACCGGCCTTCATGTAGGTTATGGTTTCAAACCCTCGGTGGGGATGTTCGGGAAAACCGCCCATATAATCCGCCGCTGAATCCGAGTTGATTTCATCGATCATCAAATACGGGTCCAGTATCCTGTGCATTGACGCCCCGGCAATGCGGTTGATCTTGACGCCATCACCATCACGGGATGGTAGTGACAAATGCACCTGCGATAATTTTCTGTTCATTTTAATCCTCCTCCGTGGAGACCCTGCTGTTTTCAGTCCAGCTGGCCCCGGTTATGGGGTAGCGTAAAATCCTGGTCAGGCCTCCTCTACTTCGCTCTGCGCCAACAAGGCATCAATCTGCTGCCTGGCGTCTGCCAACACCACCTCCGGGGCTCCCTTGGACCCGCTGGCGTCGATATGCACTACCTCTTTGACCCCCAGAAAGCGGCAGACGTGTTCCAGGTAGCGGCTGGCAAAATCCCAGTCACCGCCAATCGGCGTGCCACCGGAAGCCGTTACAATAAAGGCTCGCTTGATGCCGGTGAGCCCTTCCGGGCCGTTCTCTGTGTAGCGGAATGAAACCCCGGCGCGACAGACATAATCGATCCACTGCTTCAGGTAGGCCGGCACACTGAAGTTGTACATGGCAACGCCCAGCACCAAGGTGTCGGCTTGCTTCAATTCGGCGATCAACTTGTTGGAGATTGCCAGGTGCTGCTGCAGGCTGGCACGGTCATCTTCGTGGGAGCCGTGCACTCCGACAAGATCTTGCGGACTCATCGGCGGTAGAGGATTCTTAACCAGATCTCGTTCGATGACCGGCTGGCCCAGTTGTTGCGCCAGGTAATCGGTAATGATGCGAGAGTTAGCGCCTTCCATCCGGGCGCTGGAATCAATTTTCAAGGTGCTCATAAGGTATATCCATTTAGGTTTAAGTAAGTTTTATTGGCCAAGTTTTGCGCTGATCAACTGATCGGCACTCACGCTGCCCGCACAGGCAGCGTGTCTAAGCCCGCTGCAGAGTTAATGAAGTGTTTCAATAAAGTGTTCATAGCTGTGCCCTCATCAAAGAGTTGGTGTTGGTTTAACTGATGAGGTCAGTGTATGGAAAGACTTTCGGGCGAATAAGGGTGATTTTTAGTTAAGAATATTCAATTCTATTGAACAATACTGCTGTGCTTTTCGAGGAGCAGGTTATGAGCTACCGCCTGGTTGGCTGGCCAGGTGAAAGAGCTGACCACTGGCTGGGAGCCGAGATTACGCATTGGGCTTGAATCCACTCTTGAGCTGACCCTTATTTTCAAGCCTTGGGTAATTTTTGGAAGAGCAGCCGATCATGGAAATAGATATTCTGGAATGTGTCCTCAGTGGCGGCTGGGAGGCACTGAAAATGGACAGCATTGACTTACTGGTGGGAGCTCCCGTGCCGGTATGCGCTTCACCGACGCAGTAGCCCACCCGGCGAACCAGGAACTTGGAGATGGCCCGAACCACCAGCTGCAGCACTTTGCTCATCGCCTCCGAGTAGTGTGCCAAGAGCAATCGCAACGGGATCGGCAGACTCAACACATTGGCGTACTGGCGCCTTGGGCAACGGGGTTAGGATGCTGCCCTCAATCTTGCCCTGCAGAACAGGGGCGAGGATGCCTACGGTTACCGGATTGAACTGGTGCAGCTGATCCGTCAGGCAAAGCGGGCCTCGGCCATGTAGGGCCACGAAAATTCTGCATGATTCCCTCTCCCGGTGGGAGAGGGTGCTGAATGATTGATTGGGTAAAAGACCTTTCCAGCATTTTGTGCAGCTGCGAAATACGCGATTCCTGGTAGTTACCGAGGATCAGGCCTTCATCACCTGTTGTTCTGGCGGCGGGGCAATATGCGGGCTGTGCGATGCATTGGCGGTGATCGAGCGGCTGACGTGATCGCTGAGGATGTCGTACTGGGCGTTGGCATCGCCCATGAAGGTCAGCAGTTGCGGGTGGGTAGCGATGACGTGGTAGGACTCCATAAAGGCTTCCAGCGCCACCTTCCAGTTGCAGGCGACCACCTTGTGAATGTGCGGGGCCTTGAAGCAGCGATCGAGTTGATAGCCGTCCAGGTGCCGGGGTAAAACCTGCAGAAACTCCGACAGCGGGTCGGCATTGATGTCCGGGTTGCGGAACACAAATCCCTGCCAACACTCGATTCTGGCTTGCGGTAGCTGGAACTCGTCGTCGTTGGCATGGCTGAAGTCGCTCCTGCAGGGCACGAATTTGATCGAACCCTCCAGGTTCCAGGTCCAGGCGTGGTAGGGACAGCGAAACTTCTCCCTAAGCGGTGTAGTTTCATTGCGGAATACTGGTCGACGACTTCTGCTTGGGCCTGGTGGCACGTTGTTCCAGCGTCAATGGCTGGATGGAAAACACGTTTAACGGTGAGGATATCGGTGCAGAAGCTGATCCGGCGCACGGCTTTCCAGGTCGTTAAACAACGGCCAACGCGGGCGGGATCATCTGGCAAGCCCTGCGGTTTGCCCCGGGTTGCGATCAAATTACAGCGTTGTCTTGCAACCGGGTTCGCGTGTAGCCGATGACCAGTAACCCGAGTAAACCACTGGTAAAAAACAGCCCCGTACTGCTGAGTGCTGCTGCGGAGAAGTCTCCACCTTTCACCGACCAGGCGGCAATCAACGGCCCCAGAGAGACTCCCAACAATTGCGCCCCGCTCAAAAACATGGCCGACTGACCGCTGGAGTCCAGTCGCAGCATGAATGGCATGTGAAACGGTGGTGCGAACATCCACAGGAATGCGAACAGCATGATGATGAGAAAATAGCGGCTCACCGTGTCAACCTGGGGCGCCATAAACACCAGTAGCGCACACAGCAGGCCCGACACCGTGGTCACCAGTGAGCCGTTCAGCCGGTTGGCGAATACTGCCGCAGCAAAGCCCGCCAGAATCTGTACCGCAATTGCCAGGCTGACTCCGTAGGACAGGGACTGTTGATCGAGACCCAGCTCCACACCGATGGGTATCACGTAGACCCAGAAGCCCATGACTCCAGCCAGAAAAAGCAGTAATACCATCAGGCCCAGAACTCCGACAACGCTGGGTCGCAGCATTCGCTGCTGGGAGGCAAGTAGCGTATAGGCACGGGGTATACCCAAAACAGGAATCAGCAGCAGTAAATTGAGCGCTGCCAGAACAAGATAGCTGCCATTGGCACCGGAGCGCGGAATGATCAGGCTGGAGAACAGCAATGATAGCAGCAGTGCACACACTGACTGCGCGGTCACATAGACAGCGAAAGTTCTTGCCGGGGAGGGCACTCGAATAATAAGTCCGACCACCAGCCACAACAGAATGCCCGACGCCATGCCGTTGAGTGCACGACACAGCTGTATACCCAGTGCGCCAAACAGAATGGTGCCGATATTGGCAAGCAATGCGATCAGGGCTGCAAACAGTATGATCCTTTGCAGCCGTAACGGTTTCAATATTGCGCCGGCTATCAGCGCTGAAACTGCCATTCCCAGCCCCTCCCACATGGCCGCCTGCCCTATTTGTGAAGCAGAGAGCTTGCCCGCGTCGAGCATGCTAGACAGCAGCAGGGGTTGCAACGATGGAATACACCCTCCCACCACGGCAATGGCAATGATGCAGCCCAATTGCCTTCGAGAAAAAGAATCTGTAGTCACACGTTGTGTCTCTGTGTTGTATTTGGCAGTAGCATTCAAGGGTAAGGCAGTCGGTAAAATAAAGCAATCATGATTGACTTTTTTGTAGGCTGGAGTAGGATTTAGGCCGGCCCGGGAATCACCCCGGAAGCAGCGCAAAGACTTAAAGGCCAAAAACTATGACACGTCTAAACCAGCAGTGGATTTTAAAAAAAAGACCGGTCGGCAATATCCAAAACAGCGACTTGGAACTGCGTGAATTTGAACTGCCCGAGCTGGAAGAGGGCCAGACATTGATCAAAACCCTGTACATCGCCATGGATCCGGCTACTCGTGGCTGGATCAGCGACGGTGGTTATATGGAGCCGTTACCCCTGAATACGCCGGTGTTGGGCGTCATCATCGGCGAGGTCATAGACAGCCGCAATGAACGGATTGCAGTGGGTACCTTTGTCGCCGGTGTCGGCGAGTGGGGCAAATACATGGTTGCCGGGCCGCAGCAAATCTCCTTCGACCGCACCGGTGAAGCGGGAACCCTGGCGCCGATGGATACCTCCAGCGGCCATGAGTTACCCATGTATCTGCACGCGCTCGGCACCAGCGGCGGAACCGCCTGGTACGGGCTGATGGAAGTGGCGGCCATGCAAGCCGGTGACCGGGTGCTGGTGAGCGGCGCTGCGGGCAGTTGCGGGTCACTGGTGTGCCAGTTTGCCCGCCTCAACGGTGCCTCCAAAGTGGTGGGTATCGCTGGCGGCGCAGACAAGTGCGCGGAGCTGGTTGACCTGTTTGGCTGTGACGCCAGCATCGATTACCGCGCCACCGATAACCTGTCGGCTGCTATTGCGGCAGAGTTTCCGGAGGGGCTGGATGTCTACTTTGATAACGTCGGCGGCCCCACCCTGGAAGCGGCCATGGACAATCTGGCCAAGGATGCCCGCATCGCCATCTGTGGCATGATCTCCCAGTACAATGCCACTGATCCCGCTCCCGGTCCCGGCAATATGTGGAACCTGCTGGTGAACACCGCGCGCGTGCAGGGCTTTCTGGTGTCGGATTATTTCGGTACGCCCGGGTGTGAGCGAGCCTATACTCGCATCGAAGAGTGGCTGTCTGCCGGCGAGCTTAATGCCCGGCTGGATATTCGCGATGATTTTGCCCACATTGTCGACGTCTACAATCTCCTGTTCAGCGGCGGCAATCGCGGCCGGCTGGTGGTGAAGGTGCCGCACGACAATTGAGCCTTGCACTAAGCGGACGGCGTTGCACGTAAGCCGGCGAGCGATTTGCAGACTACAGCTGGCCAGCGGTGATCACCTTTTGCGGCGCGGTCTGCAGATTGTGCGAAACCGCTGAAATAGGGAAGTGAAATATAGGGCAGGCCACGGTATTGCGCTATTAATTGCCGTTACAATCGTGGACTGTCCCCTGATGATCGTGGCTTCTGTGTCTTGCCGTTGACTAGCGGCCGCGGCCGCCAGTCAACATCAGTTTCTGCAATATCAATTAAACATATATTCCAGTGATACACCCACCTGGCGTGGCGGTCCGTAGCTCATCAGGCCGATAAAACCAGGCGCATCAACCACGGCATCAATGTAGCGGTCGTCGAGCAGGTTGGTGCCCCACAAATTGATGGCCCAACTGCCGTTCTCCGGTTCCCACTTGAAGTTGGCGTCGAGGTATTTTGTCGGCTGGATGGTGCCGCGCGGGGTATTCAGCAGATTGCCCTGAAACTTCTCGGCAGAGTAGGTCCAGCGGAAGCCCAGTGTACTGCTACCGGACAGCAGCGGAAACTGGTAAGTAGCGCCAATGCTGGCCGTCAGCTCGGGAGAGTTCTGCAGATCGGTGCCGCTGCGGTCGAGAGTATTGCCCGAGGCGGGATCCAGAAACGGAAACTCCTCATAGGTTGCATCCAGGTAACCCATACTCGCGGTAATCATCAGCCCATCGATTGGCGCCGCTTCAATTTCCAACTCCAGACCCTGCGTCTCTGCCTGTGCGGCATTGAGCACAGAGTTACAGTTGATGGTGGTGCCCAGTGAGTCGGTACAGAAATAGATCAACGCCAACTGCAGGTCGTCATACTTGTTGAAGAAGTAAGACGCATTGACGCGCAGGCGGTTATCCAGCCACTCACTCTTGATACCGGCTTCGAAGGTTTGTACCGTTTCCTGGTCAAACGCGACGAATTCCTCGGGGAGGCTGATGCGACCGACAAAGCCACCGGATTTGAAGCCACGGGAAATAAAGGCGTAAGCCATGATATCTTCGTTGATCTTGTAATCAAGGCCCACCTTGGCAGCCCAGCCATCCCAGTCTTCGCTGCCTTTTTCATGTATTTCTGCAACCGCAACGCCGCCATCGAATACCGAACTGCCACCGACTTCGGTATTGGCAAAGGTGACAACATCGACCATCGCATCGGTTTCTTCATAGGAGGCACGAGCGCCAACCTGCAGGCGCAAACGGTCGGTGAGATCAATAAACGCGTGGGTGAAAATAGAGGTCGACCAGTTTTCCCAGTCATCCTCGGTCAATTGATTCAACGGGCCAGCGAAGGGAATTCTGAAATTCTGGTAGTGAGTCCAGTCATTTTGCTGGTAGAAGAGACCGGAAATAATTTCGGTATTTTCAGCCAGGTTAAACGTAAGGCGCAATTCCTGCGACAGCTGGCGTCCCTCGGTGCCGCGGCGCGTGTCGTCGATAAAAAACACACCACCGTCCTGGTCGGTTTCTTCATACAGTTCGAAATCCTTGTAGCCGGTAATGGCGACCAGTTGCCCCCAGTCCAGGTCCCAGTTCATTGTCAGGGTAGTGCTGTAGGTATCCATATCGGATACATCCTGCACGCTGCTATTGGCCGAGAGGTATTTGTCGGGTGCTTTACAGCGTGTGGTGGCACTGCTGCAGGGGCCCTGGTACATGCTGCCCAGGCCCGCGCCCGGTGAGCTGCCGGGCGCCTGGTAAGTCACTTCACCGGGCAGGGAACCGTTGGTAACAATAGGCGAACCGTTGCGTGCGCGGGTGACCTCGGCGATCAGTGTGGCGTCGAAAGTGCTGCCGCTGTCATACTTCAGATAGCCGCGCAGGGAGGAAATATCGCGGTCACCCATGGTGCTGGCATCGACAACGTTCCTGGTCCAGCCGTCACGCTTGTGACTCTGGCCGGTGAACTTGGCGGCCCATTGTTCGTTGATGGGCAGGTTGACGGTGCCTTTGACATCGACGCGGTTCCAGTTGCCGAGGGTAACCTTGAGATCGCCGCCGGCCTCGCCGGTGGGTTGGCGGGTAATCACGTTAATCACCCCGCCGGTGGTGTTGGCGCCAAACAGGGTGCCCTGCGGACCGCGATGTACTTCGATACGTTCAATGTCGTATAAATCGAGCAGTGACAGCATGTTAAACGCCAGCGGTACGCCGTCGACAACGGTGGTGACCGTTTGCCCGGCATAGGGATCGGGTTCGATAACACCCATGCCGCGAATGTTAAATACGGCTCCGTGGGGGGTATTGCCAAAGTGACCGATCTGTACGTTCGGTGATGCGCCACTGAGAGCGCTGAGGTCGACGGTCTGGAAGTCGGAAATCCCCTGGCCAGTAAAGGAACTGATCGATATGGGGACCTCCTGTTGGCTTTCTTCACGTTTTTGCGCGGTGACGACGATTTCTTCCAGCGCGGCATTGGCCGTAGGTACCAGTGTCAATGCCAGCACGGCTGTTGCGGCACCGTGCAAGAGTGGGTGTGTTTGTGGTTTCATGTTTTTCTTGCTCCTGTTATTGCTTTTAGTGGTAAAACGCATGGCATTACTATCGGTCTGGAAACTGGTGCTGGTGTCATTGCAGTTGATCGGCGTAGCCGGCGAGGAAGACCGGGTCGGCAAAGGCCTGCTCCACGGTTACTGACTGGAAGCGCCAACCTTCGGGGGTTCGGGTAAAACGGTCTGTGTAGATATTGGATAGCCACACCGGGGCTGTGCCTTGTTGGGCGATAAAGGCAAACAGGCCGGTAAATTTGGCGCTCGCCCTGTCTCCTCCAACCTCGATAACCGGGTTGAGCATGTAGTGCATGGCGCAATGCCACTGACTGGTGAGCTCCCGCATCATGGTTTCGATAGCAGCCGGGCCGATGGCGACCCCCATGCCCACGTCGAAGCTGGCATCTTCTGCAAACAGTGCCGCGAACGCCTTGAGGTCGCCGGCTTTGCCATTGAGTATATTGGCGCCGTAACTGTACTTGTATTTCAGAGTTTTGATCTCGTCGATATCACTGAGCAGGGTGCTGTTATTGTTCATGGTCACTGTTCCTGTAGAGCGGAGTTGATTAATCCTGGGGACTAATGATTAGTGGTTCCGGGCCGCTAGCGTCGCCCTTCGAGGTAGTCGTTGAGCACTTCGTGAAAGTACCGCACCCGCGTTTCCTGACCGGCCAGGTAGCTGTCGCGGTAGCCGCGCGATTGCCAGCCGCGCTGCTGCCCTTCCGCCAGCATCATGTCCTGCCAGACGATGGAATCAACAATCTCGGGCACTCCGCGGCCACCGTCAAAATCGCAGGTCTCCGGCTCCGCCTCCTCGAGGGGGTGTACGCCCGCCATGACGGAATCCACTGCAGTCTGCCCGGCCACCGGAAACGCCATACACCAGAGGTCAAAGGTGCATTTTGTCGGGTCTTTGGCATCCGGTTCGCTGCGGAAAAAAATCAGGTTGTCCGGCAGGAAGGAGATGGTCACATTGGGAAAAATGACCGTGTGCGGGCTGTCGGTCAATTCCTCGTCGTTCATGTCTGCATAGTGAACGTAACCGCGCTCGCGCCAGAGGTTGCGCTTCGCCGCCTTCAGGTCCAGCCAGCCCTGCATGGCTTTGGTGGCAAAGTCGGGGTAGCTGTCCGGATCGATGTCCCACATGCGCAACAGCTGGTCGAAGGGGTGTGGCTCGCCGTCGGGTAGCAGATCGCGTAACGATGGGCGCATCGGCTGCACGGTTCTGCCGTGTCCATTGGGGAACATTTCCGAGCGCGCGCTCCAGTAATCCTGGTCTATCCAGGGCGGCACCTGGGGGTGGGCGGTGCGGGTATGGTAGGACTCGCTGAAATTGTCAGTGGAGAATTTCCAGTTGCAATTGAGGCGAATTTTTCTGGCGAATACCCGCACTGCCGTCTCCATCGGATAGTTTTTATAGAGTTCGGGCAGCGGCGCCAGATAATCCAGTAATGCGGGTGCTCTGTCGTTCATGGTGTACCAGACCAGCCCGCCCCAGGTGTCGCAACGCAGCTCATTCAGCTTGAGCTTGTTGCAGGGATTGCCCTGGGGAAAATCCTCGGGGTCGCACAAGTCCTGCAGCACGCCATCGCGGCCCCAGACCCAGCCGTGGTAAGGGCAGTGGAATTGATTGCTGGAGCCACTGTCGGAGACCAGGCGCATGCCGCGGTGCTGGCAAACATTGTAAAAAGCTTTGATGCCGCCATCGTCCTGCTTGACGCAAAATACCGATTCACCCATAAAATCGTGCACCACGTAGTCACCAGCTTCCAGCAGCTCCTGGGTGCGCCCGGCCACGTGCCAGATCTTGGTCCACAGTTGTTCCCACTCGCGATGGGCAAACTCGGGTGAGTAGTAGCGGTCACCGCTCATGGGATCGCCGCGCAGCTGCTCGGGATCGCGACCGTTCAGGGTGAGGGGATGGGGAGCTATAGCTTTCATCAATTAAACCTTTGCCATTTATTAGCTATTTACTATTTATCGGCGACGATTATAAGTGTTCTACTAAAAACAGAATGGTCGCTCTGTTTTTAGTAGAGCAGCTTTTTGGTTGCATGTCAAACAGTCTTGATTGTTTTATATGCCGGTCTGGTGTGGTAGCGACGAACCGTGGTATAGAATCGGGGTGAAAATTGAAATTAAATGAAAGGGACAGGATGACAATGCAGAGCGGTGATGTATTTCAGGGCGTGGGGATCGATTGGCTGGATGATTCCGAGTGGGTTGCGACTCCCATGCAACAGCGTAGCCGCGAGACGATGTTGAAAATCCTGAAGACGGCAAAGACGTTGTTTATTGAAAAAGGCTATCAGGAAACGTCGATGGCTGAAATCTGCAGGGTAACCGGCATGTCGATGGGCTCCATTTATCACCGTTTTCCGGACAAGAAATCTATCTTTTATGCCATTCTGGAAATGTACCGGCATTCGCGCTTTGCCCAGATTGCCAGTTTGACCCAGCCCGAGGACTGGCGGGACAGAACCGCCGAAGAGGTGCTGGCATTTCATATTGAGATCATGTTTTCCACGTCGCGCAAGGACAACGGGTTTATCCGCCTGATGGAACGCCAGCGCATCGTCGACCCGACGATGTGCCAGCTGTTAGCGGACTGGAATGAGCATGTGGTCAACGTGATTTACGGGTTGATGGAACCCCACGCCCATCGGGTACAGCAGGAGGATTTGCTGCAGGCCATTCGCTATACCCACGGCATTTTACGCGGCGCATTGATGTGGTCACTGCTACCGCCGATAAACCCGAATTCGCCTCTCGATACCTTCAGTGATGAGTACAAGGACGCGACCTATGCCATGGCCGCGGCCTACCTTGGGCTCGATAGCTCGGTTGATGGATAGTCTGGTCGAGGCATAGTTTGATCGACATATAGTTTGGTTGACAAATAGTGGCCTCAACCAAAACTTCGCTTGCCGTGGTTTAACCGCTAAAAAAATCCGCCCGTGGCACACCCTGGTCATCGTAAACCGGCTCGGCGTGGTCGATGCGGTATTTGAGAATGTCGGTAGCCAGCATTTCATAGCGGCCCAGCACTTGCACCATATCGGTGTAAAAGTGGCCGGCCAGGTGGGCGGCCAGGTCGGCTACGGACTCCCAGTTCTCATAGACATAGACGCGCCCGGGAACCGCCGGGTCGAGGCTCCAGACGTAATGGCGACAACCTGTTTGCTGGCGGGTTGCGGCCATCAGTTCAGCGGCGTCTTTTAATACCGCGACCGCGTCTTCGGGTTTAAAGTCGACGGTGCCATTGATGATAACGGTCATGATTATTGTCCTGCAGTTGAGTGGGTAGAACAGACTAACAAAAACCCACAATAAAACAAACAAAATGACTTGCTTTTTATGATAATATGTTCGGCGACTGTATTCGCGTGCACAAAAATCATAAGGAAAACTTGTATGGCAAGGTCTAATCTTCGGCGTGTTTGTGCTTTATCAGCCCTGTCTTCGCTCTTACTGCTGGTGTTGGTTGGCTGTGATCGCAACCAGGGGCAGAATACGCTGTCAGCAAGCGGCGAGCCTGACGGCGCGGTGCTGGGCCTGGCCAATACGGCCGGCGCCAATACGCTGCTGCTGGACGACAGCGCCGGGGAGGACTGGCCGGCCTTTGGTCGCACCTACGGCGAGCAGCATTTCAGCCCGCTCACGCAGATCAGCGATGGCAATATTGATGAGCTTGGCCTCGCCTGGTACCTGGACCTGGGGCCGGGTAATCCGGTTACCGGGCCGCTGGCGGTCGACGGCGTGCTCTATTTCGCCAGCGGTTACAGCGTGGTGCACGCGGTCGATCCGCGCAGCGGCAAGCTGTTGTGGCAATACGATCCCAGGGTAACCGAAGTGGCGGGCAAGCGCTTGCGCATGGGCTGGGGCATACGTGGTATTGCTTACTGGAACGGCAAGATTTACACCGGCACCCACGACGGCCGGCTGCTGGCGCTGGATGCGCGCAGCGGCGAGCTGGTGTGGTCCGTCATGACCCTGGAGGAGGGCGGTGACGACCTCTTTATCAGCGGCCCACCCAGGGTGTTTGACGGCAAGGTAATCATTGGCAACGGCGGTGCAGACCAGGCTTCGGTACGCGGCTTTGTCACCACCTACGATGCCGAGAGCGGCGAGCAGTTGTGGCGCTTTTACACGGTACCTGGCAACCCCGAGGATGGCTTTGAAAACCCAGCCATGGCAATGGCGGCCGAAACCTGGCACGGCGAGTGGTGGCGATACGGCGGTGGTGGCACGGTCTGGAATGCCATGACCTATGACGCCGACGCCGATGCCATCCTGCTTGGGGTCGGCAATGGCTCCCCCTGGAACCATCGCATTCGCAGCGCGGGCAAGGGGGATAACCTGTTTCTCGCGTCGATCGTGGCGCTGGACGCCAAGACCGGCGCCTACCGCTGGCATTACCAGGTAAACCCGGGCGAGACCTGGGACTATAACGCCTCTATGGATATGCAGTTGGCGGAGCTGGAGATTGATGGCCAGTTGCGCAAGGTGGTGATGACCGCGCCCAAGAACGGTTTTTTCTACGTCATCGACCGCACCAATGGCAAGTTAATTTCTGCCGAGCCTTTTGCCAAAGTCACCTGGGCCAGCAAGATCGACCTGGCCAGCGGCCGTCCGGTGGAGGACCCTGCGGCGCGCTACCCCGATGGCTCCACCTTCGTGCTCTGGCCCAGCCCGCTGGGCGCCCACAGCTGGTTGCCCATGGCCTTCCATCCGGGCACCGGGCTGGTCTACATTCCCACCATCGAAACCGCCACCGCCTACAGTGACGCGGCGATCGATACCGATAATTGGCAGCGAACACCGGGTAATGCGGTGGACGGTGGCACCAGCCCCGACTTCGTCGTGGAGGATGCCGGGCCGCTCAATGGCACCAGTTCGCTGCTGGCCTGGGATCCCGTGGCACAACAGAAGGTGTGGCAAGTCGCCAATCCGGGCCCGTGGAATGGCGGTGCGCTCGCCACGGCCGGCAACCTGGTCTTCCAGGGGCAGATCGATAACTCCTTCAACGCTTACGCCGCCGACTCCGGCCGCAGGTTGTGGCGCTACGACACGGCGGCAGCGGTACTGGCGCCGCCAATTACCTACGCAGTGGACGGTATCCAGTACGTCACGGTACTCACCGGTATGGGCACCAGCGCGGCCGCGTTCGGCCCCTTGCTCCCCGTCGCGATCGACTATCGCAGTGAGGCAAAGCGGGTGCTGACCTTTGCCCTTAACGGCGGTGCCAGTTTGCCCGCAGCAGCGACAGCGGAGCGCGCTCCGGTAGCGGATCCGACTTTTGTGGCTGCAGCTGAGGAAAATGTTAACGGCCTGTTGATCTATGCCCAGCGCTGCGCCATCTGCCACGGTGTTGAGCTGGTGGCCGCCGGCCAGGCGCCGGACCTGCGCACCTCAGCGGCAATTGTAACGGCGCCATCGTTCGCGGCGATCGTGCGTGCTGGCGCACTGACGTCACGGGGCATGCCGGGGTTTGCGGAGTTGACTGATCAGGAACTGGCAGATCTGCGCGAGTACATCCGCGCCGCCGCGGCGGTATGGCGCGCGGAGCTGAGTGGGGAATAATTACCGAAAAAAACCTCCGCTCAATTCAGGGCTGAATCAAGCGGAGGTTTACCAAGGCTATTGCGCAGGTTCCGCCGGACAGAATCGTCCGGGGCGTGTGGCTAGAGAAGAATGGCTATTGCTCTTCCGGCAGGTCCAGTTGCACCAGGGCCTTGCCTGTGGTCTTGCCACTCATCAGCTCGCAGAAGGCCGCCGGCGTGTTGGCGATACCCTTGGTGATATGTTCCAGCACCTTGATTTTACCGGAGGTAATCCACTCCGCCAGTTGCGCCTGGGCGGCGGGTACCTGGTCGTGGTAGGTGAACAGCAGGAAGCCCTGCATGGTCAGTTGTCGTGCCACCACTTCCCAGAGATTGGTGATCGGGTTGGGATTTTCAGTGCGATTGTAGTCGGAGATCATGCCGCAGCAGACGATGCGGCCCTGCACCTTCATGGTCAGCAACATGGCGTTGAGTATGGGGCCGCCAACATTGTCGAAGTAAATATCGACCCCATCGGGTGCCTGCGCCATGACCGCAGCAGTAATGTCTGTGCAAGTGTTGTAATTGATGGCGCCGTCAAAACCAAAATCATCCACCAGCATTTGCGCTTTGGCGTCGCTACCGACAATGCCGATGACACGGCAGCCGCGCTGCTTGGCAATCTGGCCAACCATGCTGCCGGTGGCACCGGCGGCGGCGCTGACGACCACCGTTTGGCCCGCCTTGATGTGGCCGATCTCATGCAGGCCGACATAGGCAGTAGTACCCGAGCCGCCCAGCGGGCCGACGTACCAGGACAGTGGCGTGTCGTCCTGGGGCTGCAGTTTTTCCAGCAGTATGGTGTCGGCGTTGCAGATCGAGTAGTCCTCCCACTGGTTGAGGGCAAACACGATATCACCCACCGCGTAATCCGGGTTGTTGGATTCTATAACCCGCCCCACCGACGGACCGCGCACAACGCCACCCAGGGGAATCGGTTCGAAATAGTTGGCTTTGCCTTCCAGCCAGCCGCGGATCGCCGGCTCCAGCGAAAAGTACAGGTTGCGAATCAGGAATTGCCCCGCACCAGGTGTCGGCACGGGCGTTTCGATCATGGAAAAGTTATCCACTTGCGGCACGCCATGGGCGTGTGAAGCCAGGGTGATCTGACGGTTCTTCAACATTTTTTTAATCCAGTTTGATTTGCAGGTTGCCATCGTCAGCGACGCTGATGTCGTAAGTCTTCAGCGGTACTTTGGTGAGTTCGCCCTTGGGTACGCCGGTGCGTAGGTCGAACCTTACACCGTGCAGGGGGCAGGAGAGAAAGCAGTTGCGAATGCGGCCTTCCTGCAACTCCGAGCGCTGGTGGGTGCACATATTGTCGACCGCATAGTAGTTGCCACTGGCTTTGCAAACGAGAATGTTCTTGCCCGCAACGGTGACGGCTTTGCTGCTGTTTTCGGCCAGCTCGGCGGCTGGAAAGAGAGCGTGTAGTTTGGTATCCATGGGAGTTCTCTGGTCTTGTTGCTGTGGTGCTCTTACTGTCGCATGTTCACTTCTCGCCGTCACCTCTGGGGTCTGTCGGGAAGAAGCCGGGCCGCAGGATACTGCAGCCCGCTGCGACAGGTCTCAGGCATTCAGGTATTTGTCGATGGTCTGGTGCATATGGCGAATGCGACTCTCCTGGTAACTGGCGAGGCTGACTGCTCCTTTTTTCGATGCCAGCATACCGCGCTGCACGGCGGGCATATTGCTGTCATCCTGATCGAAGACCGGCCCCAGGCCGCCCAGTTCTTTGGCCTCACTGAAGGCCTGGTCGGGCCGCAATACGGTTTTTTGGGCCGACTCGGGACGCTGGCTACCTTTCGGGTAGCGCATCAGCAACATGGTCTCGAAAATGCAGCTGTTGTGGTCGTCGCCGTTGGGCAGAAAGCGATAGACAATATTGCCGTGGTAGCCGGTCCACACCTGAAAGTTGGGAAATGCGCTGTACAAAATCGCGTCCTCCAGCTCCGACATGGTGGCGTCGTCCAGGCTTTCGCCGATGATGTCGCTGAACATTTTGCGATTGGTTTCGGCCACGTATTTGCGTGCGGTCAGGCCCTCGGGCATTTCGTGGCCCTCGGCGCTGTCGGTGGCCATGCGCCCGGACAGCTCGAGAATATCGCGCATGGTGTCTGCTTCCGTGACGCCCGGCAGGTGCGGGCTGGCCACGCCCATGGGGGTGACCGACCGGCTGACGTTGTCACCGAAGGTGTCGTATTGGGAATTGGCGTCGCCGGTGAAGGTCAAGATCTCGCGATGGGTGGCGATGGTGTGGAAAGACTCCATAAACGCCTCGGCCCCCACTTTCCAGTTGCACTGCACCACTCGCTGCACATGGGCACCTTTGTAGTAATCGTGCAGCGGGAAGCGCGCAAAGTGCTCGGGCAGCGGTTTCAGGAACTCTTCCAGAGGCTCGGCGTTTTCGTCAAAATTGATAAAGACAAACCCGCCCCAGGTACCTACTTTGACCTGCGGCAGGCGCATGTCTTTTTCTTCAAAATGGCGGAAGTCCCACTGGCAGGGGATGCCCTTGAATTCGCCGTCGAGGCTCCAGGTGGCACCGTGGAAGGGGCATTTGAATTCCTGCACGCAGCCGTCGTCATCGCGCAGGATTCGACCGCGGTGCAGGCAGGAGTTGATAAAGCCCTTGATTTCGTTTGCCGACGAACGCACCACAATCACCGACTGATTGATCACCTCGTAGATATGGTGATCGCCGACCTCGGGGATATCCTCCTCGCGACAGGCCATCTGCCAAACTTTGGGCCACAGTTTCTTTTTTTCCAGTTCGTGAAATTCACGCCCAACCCAGCGCGCGACATCGAGGTCTTCGTCGCCCATATACGGGTTGGTATTTTCACGCAGGTAGGCTGGTACTTCGACCTCTTCCTGGTCGAGCAGATCCTGGTAGCTGGTACCCTGGCAGCGCTCGTCGCCCTGCTGTTTGACTTTAATCAATTCGCTCATTATTGCGGTCCTCTGGATCGTTATTGTGACTATCTGGTAATAATGTTGACGCCACTGACACCGGGGGCGCCGTAGACGTGGGTGTAACCCACGGCCGGGTCATTGGGTACCTGGCGGGCACCGCCTTCGCCGCGCAGTTGCACACACACTTCGTAGACCTGGCGCAGGCCGGATGCGCCCACCGGCTCGCCGTTGGCGAGACAACCGCCATCGGTGTTGACCGGCATTCGTCCGCCTATTTGTGTCGCTCCGTCGCGCAGCAGTTGTTCCTGCTCGCCGTGCTCGCAAAAACCGTTCTCGGCCATGTGAATAATTTCGGTGCCGCTGTCGGTATCCTGCAATTGCATGACATCCACATCTTCGGGGCCGATGCCAGCCAGTTCAAACGCCATGCGCGAGGCGGTGACGGTGGGGGCGTCGGCCACGTGCATGGCCTGGGACGGGGCGAACACCTCAAAGCTGCCGTAGTGGCGGGTGCGCACGGCGGCGGCCTTGAGCAACAGCGGCTTGCGGGTAAACTGCCGCGCCTTGTCGGCGTTACATAAAATCAGTGCGGCGCCGCCCTCGGCCGGGCTGCAGAACATGTATTTGCGCAGCGGGTCGCTGACCATGGCCGAGTTGGCAATGTCCGCATAACTCAGGGGCTGCTGGCGCCAGGCGGTGGGCGTGAGTGAGCCGTTGGCAAAGGCTTTTTCCGAAACCCGCACCAGCGCGTCCTCGCTGATGCCGTGGTCATGCATATAGCGTTGAATCTTCATGGCGAAGAACTGGGTGGTCAGCATCAGCCCGGTTTCGCCGTACCAGTCGTCCAGCCCCCAGTCTGCCGGCTGCGGGTTAAAAGCACCGCGCGGGTGCTTGTCGAAACCCACCACCACGCCGAGATCGTATTGGCCGGATTTAATGGCGCTGTAGGCGGCGTGCAGCGAACTGCCGCCGGTGGCGCAGCCATTCCAGATGTTGGTGAACTGCAGGCTGGTTAGCCCCAATTCGTTGACCAGCGAATCGGCGTTGCCGGCATCCTGGCTGCCGCCGTAGGCGAATTGCATATCTTTCCAGCTGAGGCCGGCGTCGGCCAGGGCCGCGCGCACTGCGGCGGCCCCCTGCTGTAAACCGGACATATCCGGGCTGCGGCCGAATCGGTGCAGGCCAATACCGATAATTGCTACTTCCATGCCTGGTCCTCCTCAACGGCGCTGAAACTGAACGTCATAATCTGGTTGCCGCTGGCATCGGTGCGGAATGGCACGATGTTTAACTGCATGGGCATGCCGATGGCCAATTGCTCCCTGGTGCTGGGCTCGAGGCGCGCTTCCACCCGCACACCACCGGGCATTTCCACGTAGCCGACGCCGTAGGGGCGGAAGCTGGCTTCGGTTTCGTCGCTGTGGTAGGGCTGCTTGGGCATAAAGGTCTGGATGGTCCAGGTCCAGAGCGTACCGCGATCGCCCAGTTCCACCACCTCGGTGTCGCGACCGCTGCAACTGCGACAATCGACCTGGGCAGGAAAGGCGGTCTCGCCGCACTGTTTGCAGCGACTGCCAAGCAACTGCGGTCTCGACGATGGCCAGGTAAAAAGTCCTTTGTGGATCGGTATTTGTTCGCTCATGATGCGGTCCTATTGATGAATCGCCAGGCCGAGGCTGTCGAGAACAGACTCGTGCATACTTTCGGAAACCGTGGGGTGGGCAAATACGGTATGCATTAACTCGTGCTCGGTGGCCTCCAGTTGCTGGGCGATACCGAAGCCCTGTATTTGCTCGGTAACCTCCGGGCCAATCATATGGGCGCCCAGCAGTTCACCGGTCTGGCTGTCAAAGACGGTTTTTACCAGGCCCTCGGCTTCGTTGATCGCCAGGGATTTGCCGTTGGCATTGAGATTAAAGCGGCCGATACGCACTTCGTGGCCGGCGCTTTTGGCCTGGGCTTCGGTGAGACCGACGCTGGCAATTTGCGGCCGGCAGTAGGTGCAACCCGGAACCCGGTCTTTATTAAGGGGTTTGACTCCGTCGACACCGGCAATTTTTTCCACACAGATCACCGCCTCGTGGCTGGCTTTATGGGCCAGCCACGGCGGTCCGGCGACATCGCCAATGGCGTAGAGACCCACCAGGTTGGTTTTGCCAAAGCCGTCGGTTTTAATAAAACCGCGTTCGGTGGCAACGGCCAGGGATTCGAGGCCAAGCTGTTCAATATTGCCGCTGATGCCGACCGCCAGGATCACCTGGTCGACGCTCAGTCGTTGCTCTCCGTCGGGCCCTTTGAGCAGGGCAATGGTGTCTTCGCCGGAGCTGTCGAGGGCGTCGACCAGGGTGTTGGTCAGCACGGTGATGCCGCGTTTGCTGAAGGCTTTTGCGGCCAGTGCGGAAATCTCCGCATCTTCGGCCGGGGTAATGCGCTCGACCGCTTCAACCAGGGTGACGCTGCTGCCCAGGTCGCTGTAGAGACTGGCGAATTCCACCCCGATAGCGCCGGCGCCGATAACCAGCAGGCGTTCGGGCAGGGCCGTGGGCGTCATCGCCTCGCGTGCACCCCAGACGCGCTTGCCGTCGATGGCGATATTGGGCAGGTTGCGCGCCCTCGCGCCGGTGGCGAGGATAATGTGATCGGCTTTGTAGCGACTGGCTTTGCCGTTCAGTGTCACCTCGAGTTCGCCCTTGGCGGCCACTCGGGCGCTGCCGTCGATAACGGCAATGCCGTTTTTCTTCATCAGGTAGGCGATACCCTGGCTCAGTTTATTGGCCACATTGCGGCTGTGCGCAACCAGCTTGTTGATGTCAAAACTGAGGTTGTCAAAGGCGAAACCAAAGTGCGCGGCTTCTTTCAGGGTGTGGGCCACATCGGCGCCGCGCAACAGCGCCTTGGTGGGGATGCAGCCCCAGTTCAGGCACACGCCACCCAGGTGCTGCTTTTCCACCAGCGCGGTTTTAAAGCCCAGCTGCGCTGCGCGAATGGCGGCGACATAGCCACCGGGACCGCCGCCAACTACTATCAGGTCGAATTGTTGCATGCTCACTCCGTTATCCCAGCATGGTGGCCGGCTGCTCGAGGTAGCCCTTGAGCACGGACATGAATTGTGCGGCCACGGCGCCATCGATGATGCGGTGGTCGCTGGACAGGGTCAGGCTGACCACAGTGGCGACCGCCAGCTGGCCATTTTTGACCACCGGTCGCTGCTCGCCGGCACCGACCGCCAGAATGGCGCCTTGCGGTGGATTGATAATGGCGTCGAACTGTTTAATGCCGAACATGCCGAGATTGGAGATGCAGAAGCTGCCGCCCTGGAACTCATTGGGCTTCAGGCGATTGAGTTTGGCCCGTGTCGCCAGGTCGCGCACCTCATTGGAAATGGCGATCAGGCCCTTGCTGTTGGCCTGTTTGACGATGGGGGTAATCAGGCCCTCGTCGATGGCGACCGCCACCGAAATATCGGCATCCCGGAAGTATTTCACCTGCTCGCCATCGAACTGCACATTAATTGCGGGCACCCTGGTGAGAGCACTGGCGCAGGCCTTGACGATAAAATCGTTGACCGAAATTTTGGCATTGGTATTGGCGTCGTTGAGCTGCTTGCGCACCGCCAGCAGGGCGTCCAGTTCGGCGTCGATCTGCACTCGGAAATGGGGCGCGGTCTGCTTGGAGGCCTGCAGTCGGGCGGCAATGGTCTTGCGCATGCCGCTCATGGCCTGCAGTTCAAACGCCTCTTCGACGGCGACCTCGGTGGCAGTGCTGGAGGGCTTGGCCTGGAGTTTGTTGTGCAGCGCCGCGGCGGCCTCAACATCTGCCTTGCAGACCCGGCCGCGATCGCCGCTCACCCGGCACTGGTGCAGGTTGATGCCCAGGTCACGGGCCAGCCGGCGGGCGACGGGTGTGGCCTTCACGGTGCTGTCGTCCGGGTAGCGTGGCGCGTGGCTGGAGGATGCAGTGTGGGCGCCGATCAACTGGCCGCCGGCGGCACTCACTGCCGCGTCCAGGTCGCGCTTGGAAACCCGGCCGTGGCGGCCAGTAGCACTGATGTTGTTGAGGTTGACGCCGTATTCAGCGGCCAGCCGACGGGCAACGGGAGAGGCGGCGACGCCGCTGTCGTCAGCACCTGCGGCCAGCTTGCTCATGGCATCGGGCGCGTTGGGCTTTGTGTCCGCCTTGGCCGGCGCCGGCGCTGCAGTGGTTGCCTGCGCGGCTGCAGGCGGTGAGGACTTCTCTGCAGGGGTTGAAGACTTCTCTGCAGGGGTTGAAGACTCTGCAGGAGCCGCAGCGGCGGTATGACTGGCGATAAAGGCCTGAATATCCGCATCACTGGTATTGGCGTCCGCGAGCACACCGAGCAGGGCGCCCACCGCCAGGGTGTCGCCAGGCTGGCCGACGATGGCGCGCAGGATACCGCTGTTAGTGGCGGTAACGGTGTTGACGATCTTGCTGGTCTCCACATCCACCAGGTCGTCGCCCGCATTTACCTGGGCGCCAATCTCTACATGCCAGGAGTTGATATCGCCCTCGGCCATTTCCATGCCCCATTTGGGCATATTGATCGGCTTGATTTGTGCAGACATAACTAGGCTCCCATGACGTCCCGAACGGCGGCAATGATTTTCTCCGTGCTCGGAATGTAAGCGTCTTCCAGTTCCGGGGCGAAGGGGACCGGCGTGTGCGGTGCGGTAACGGTGCGAATCGGCGCCCTGAGGCTGTAAAAGCCTTTCTCGGCGACAATCCCGGCGATATCGGAGGCGAGACCGCAGCGGGGGTTGCCCTCATCCACAACCACCAGGCGCCCGGTGACCTCGATACTTTCAAGAATGGCCTCGTCGTCCAGCGGCGACACCGTGCGCGGGTCAATTACATCGCAACTGATGCCCTCTTTGGCGAGGATGTCTGCCGCCTGTATGGCGCGGGGAACCATATTGGATATGGCGACAATGGTCACATCGGTGCCCTGGCGCGGAAACGCAGCCTCACCAAAGGGAATACAATACAGCTCGTCCGGTACTTCGCACTTGGTGTCGTACATGATCTTGTGTTCGAGAAAAATGACCGGGTCGTCATCGCGAATGGCTTGTACCATAAGCCCTTTGGCATCGTAGGCGTTGCTGGGCATAACCACTTTCAGGCCGGGCATGTGGGTGACCACCGAGTGCAACATGCTGGAGTGCTGGGCGCCGGCGCGCCAGCCGCCGCCGACCGTGCCGCGAATCACCATCGGGGTCTTCGACTTGCCGCCAAACATGTAGCGGAATTTGGCCGCCTGGTTGAAAATCTGGTCGAAGCAGACGCCGATAAAGTCAAAGAACATCAGCTCGGCGACCGGGCGCAGGCCGTTGTTGGCGGCGCCAGCGGCAGCGCCGATAATGGCGGATTCGCTGATCGGCGTATCGATAACGCGCTCGCGGCCAAATTCAGGTTGCAGGCCCTTGGTGACGCCAAATACGCCACCGTAGGCATCGTCCTGGCCCGGGGCACCGGCACCGCCGGATACCTCTTCGCCCATGACAATCACGGTGGGGTCGCGGCGCATTTCCTGGCGCAGGGCATCGTTGATCGCTTCGCGGTAAGTCTTGACGGATGTCTTGCCGGCGACTTGCGGGTTATTGGAATGATTGGTCATTTCTCGGCATCCTTAGAATAAGCGGTAAACATCAGTATGAGCAGTAAACATCGGCCAGCAGGTCGGTGGCGGGGTCGGGGTGTGGCGCGGCCAGGGCATCCGCCACCGCCTGCTCAATGGCAACGGCTGTGGTCTCGTCAATTTCATTCATGACGGACTCCTGCAGCCAGCCCTCGGCAATTACTCGCTCACGGAATTTTTTCAGGCAGTCCTGTTGCTGGCGCGCGAGCTTGATTTCATCCTTGCCGCGATACAGTTGCGGGTCGCCAATAAAGTGGCCGTCAAAGCGCACGCACATGGCCTCGATGGAGGTGGGGCCGCCGCCATTGCGGGCCCGTTCAATGGCGGTTTTTATGGCCTCGTAGGTGGCGAAGAAGTCCAGGCCGTCGACGCACTCGGCGGGCATGCCGAAGCCGGCATTGCGTTCGGTAAGGCTCTCGCAACCCAGGGCGTAGTTGGCGGCAGTGCCCTCGCCGTAGCCATTGTTCTCATAAATAAAGATATGCGGCAGCTTCAGGACTACGGCCATGTTCATGGCCTCGAGCACCGTGCCCTGGTTGGCGCTGCCATCGCCGCCGAAGGAGAGGGCGATATTTTTTGTGCCCAGGGTTTTGGCGGCCAGTGCGGCGCCGTTGCAGAGCGGTGGGCCGCCACCGACAATCGCATTGGCGCCGAGCATACCTTTGTCGATATCGGCGATGTGCATGGAGCCGCCCTTGCCCTTGCAGAGGCCGGTAGCGCGACCCATGATTTCTTTCATCATGCCGCCGACGTCGCAGCCCTTGGCGATGCAGTGGCCGTGGCCGCGATGGGTGCTGCCAATAATGTCCTTGTCGGACAGGTCGATACAGGCGGCCACAGCGACGGCTTCCTGGCCATTGGAGACATGGGTGAAGCCGGGAATATTGCCTCCCTCGAACTCCTTGACGCAGCGCTCTTCAAACTCGCGGATGGTTTTCATGGTGCGATAGGCTCGCAGGAGAAACTCTGTCTGGTAGGGCATTGGCATGCCTCCTTGTAATTGTTTATAAACAGGCGATGCTCCAGACTATACCGCTTTTTAATAAAAAAACAAGCCTGATGGTTTTGGAAAGTGTACAATATTGACAAATTTCCATGACTTATTTAAAAAATAGTCATGCTTATTTTTATTTTGGAAAAACAGGCGGCTGTTTGTTATTCTGACAGGCGTGAGTTTGTTATTCTGAAAAGCTTTGAATTATGGGAAAAGGACAGTGATTCTATGGACACAGTAGACGCCAAAGTGGAAGTTGGAGATGCCCCGGCCAAGCCGCGAGCGAGCAGGCCCAAGCGCAATGAGAAGGGCTGGCAGGCTGAAAAGAGTGCCATGACCCGCACTGCGATTCTGAATGCCGCCTGCCAGTGCCTGATAGAGCTGGGTTATGCCAATACCACCACCGCGCTGATCGCCAGCCACGCCAATGTCTCCCGCGGGGCGATGATGCATCATTTTCCGTCGCGGATGTCGGTCATCAAGGCGGTGATCGATTACCTGCACGAGCTGCGGCTGAGGGAGTACCAGGAGCTGATGGCCGATATCGATGACCCGAACGTAAAGCTCTCCAAGGAGAGTATTCGCAAGTCGGTGGATTCGGCCTGGCGCTATGTCAACCTGCCTTCCTTTATTGCCTACCAGGAACTGCTGATGGCGTCGCGTACCGATGCCGAGCTGAAAAAAGTCATCGAGCCGGTGGAGAAGGATTTTGAGAAGCAGTTTCTCAATACTGTCAAGTTGGTGTTTCCCCACTGGGAGAAAGTGGAAGCTCTGGAGGCGTCCCACGATTTGGTGCAGTTCCTGATGAAGGGCATGGCGCTCAGTCATATGTCCGTGCGCAAGAATGCCCGCGCCAAACGGGTCAGAACTCACCTGACCAATATCCTCTACCAGATTTATGAGGAGTCGCTGCGCGGCAGCGAGTAGACGGGTGCGTCCAGCAATGAGACAGAGATTATCGGGGAGAGGGTCATAGCCAAGCGTGATTCCAGTGTCGCAGCAGCGCCGGCAAAGCGCGTTGACCGGCGCCGCTCCCCTGAAACCAAGGAAAAAATACTCGATGCCGCCGAAGGCCTGTTTGTCCAGCGCGGCTACTACGGTGTCTCCCTGCGCGACATCAGCCGCGAGGCTGGGGTTCAGGTTGCACTCTGTTACTACCATTTCGGTGCCAAGGAAGACTTGTTTCGAGCGGTTATCGATCGCCGCTCCAGCGCCAATGTCCAGGGCCTGGCCGACGCCCTGCAAGCTGTGCAGCAGCAACCGGCGGCGGACCTGGAGACCCGCCTGCAGAACGTATTGCGGGCCTTTCTCAAGCCCATCGTGGAAAAGTCCCTGCGCGGCGGGGAGGGCTGGCGCAACTACGTGCGGCTGCTGGCCCAGGTGGCCCAGTTGCCCCAGGAGGAGACCTTCCTGCGGCCCGCTACCGACCAGTCTGATGCGGTAGTGATGCTGTTTATCGACGAGCTGCGCAAAATACTCCCCGCCATGTCCGCCGAGGATCTGCACTGGAGTTTCTATTTCTACCAGGCGGCCATAACCCACGTGCTGGTAGAGTCCGGTATCGTGGACCGCCAGTCACAGGGCCTGTGCAAGGCCTCGGACCTGGATACCATAGTCGAGAAAATGACCCGCTTCTTCAGTGCAGGGTTTTTGGCCATGAGCTCCGTGATCACGGAGCCTGCACTTAAAGCCGGTTACTGAGCGGCGCTCGCGCAATGGCGCCCGGCCACTCGGCCAAAGAAGGAGCCGGGGCCCAGGCTCATGCCGCTGGCGTAAGATTTCCCCGATTTGGGAATGTGAGCGGTGCAGGCGCCAGCGCCGTACAGGCCCTTGATGGCGTTGCCTTCACGGTCGAGTACCTGGGCGTTGCAGTTGATCTTCAGGCCGCCGAGTGTCATAAACAAATAGCTCGAGCGGTTGTAGGAGATGTCAAAAGCCGCCCATGGGCCCTTGTCGAGAGGCTTGAGCCAGTCGGAATGTTTGTGGAAATCTGGGTCGCGGCTTGCTGCTGCATGAAGGTTGTAGTCGGCCAGAGTTTGGGTCAATGACCCCGGTGGCAGTTTCAATTGGCTCTCCATTTCCTCGATGCTTTCAAAGCCGTCGATCAACTGATGACGCGCGCTCTCAATTTCCGGGTAGGCAAAAATCTCCGAGTCGACGATCAGGTAAGCGCGTTGTTGTGGCTGCTCCGCGATAAAGGCTGCGGTGCGGCCGTGATAGCTGTCTTCGGCGACGAAGCGCTTGCCGTTCCGGTTGACGATGATGCCCTTGATCAATTGTCCCGGCGGGTAGATGGAGGCGGTGGCAATCAGGCCGTTCATGGCATCAGTGGCCGCACCGGCTGCACTGCCGAGGCGGATTCCCGCGCCATCGCTGTAGGGTGTACCAAGGGGTTCCAGTGTCGGCGAGGTCTGCAGGTTACTGGCCACCATATCATGGTTCATAACAAATCCCCCGGTGGCCAGCACGACGCCCTTGTGGGCGCGCAGGTTTAGCAGTTCACCGTTTTTGCGAATCTGTACGCCGACGATCGAGTTGTTGCCGTCATCGATAATCAAAGCGGTGGCACGGCTGTCATAGGTGGCGTTTACGCCCTCATCGAGGCAGCGCTGTATCAGTCGCTCCATGGCCAGGCGGCAGGGGCTGTCGCCCTCTTCCTGCACCTGGTGGCCACGGGCGGCGGGCCTGGCAATCTCACGGTAGGGCCACAGCTTTTCATTGCCGGTACTCAGTAGGCCTTCAGAGCTTAATAAAAATACGGCTTTGCCCTGGTGGTAGCTGCGCTCGAAAGGTATTCCCTGGGCCTCCAGCCAGTTGAAGTGTTCAACATTCTGATCGCAATACATGCGAATCATGTCGGCATTTTCAGAGCCCATGCTGGCGATCATAAACCGGTACATGTTGTCGGCATCGTCCTCGACGTTACAGGCCTTTTGTACACCAGTACCACCACCCAGGTAGAACAGGCCGGAAGAAACCGCGCTGGCGCCACCTCCAGCGCTGGCGCGCTCAATAACCATGACATCCGCGCCTGTGCGGCGGGCCTCAAGTGCAGCGCAGGCGCCTGCAATGCCATATCCAACCACCAGGACATCGTGGGTAGAAGAATAATGGGTGATGTCGCTTGCTGAGAGGGTCAGCGGTGTATCGTTCATGGCTTTGGGTTCTCCGAAAGGTCCAGTGACACCAGGGGTGTATACAGATGGCTAAGGCACAGACCGGCAAAAAGGCCGGCAATTAAAAAGCTGGTCGCAGCGGATTGTCGCCCTGCCAATCAGCGGCGGCAGCGCGGATGCGTTGAAAAAATTCCGTCTGGGCCGGCGAGTGTTCAATCAATTCCATCATGTAGCCCAGGCTGGCAGTGGTATCGAGATAGCAGAAGCGCTTGCCCCCGGAGGTGCCGCTGAAGGCGACTTCTGCGCCCTGTTGCAGATAGGCCTCCAGGTCGTCATCGTAATGCTGGCAGTAGAGCGCCATATGGTGGAAGCCCTGCTGCCCTGCGGCGATGGTATCGCGGTAGGCGGAGGGGGCGTCATTGTGCTGGCAGACCAGTTCAATCTGGATGTCGCCGGCCTGGGCGAGGGCAAAGCTGGCTTTGACGTCGGTGGGCTTGCCCCGGTGCAACTGGTCTTCCAGTTCTATGCCTTCCACCAGGAAAAATGGGCCTATGCCGGTCTGCCGGATCCAGTCTGTTGCGGCTTGTCGCAGGTCGTTGACAACCCAGCTGTTTTGCATGATACGGGTATTGCGCGGATTGATCGGTGCCATCGGAGCACAACCTCTTTGCTATTTATATTGAATTCGGAGTAACTGCTGGTCGGCGCCTGGCCCTTATAATAACAAACCAATAACCTTGTTTTTATACATTTGACTAAGTATTAGTTGTGCGCGCCTGTCTGTCAATATCCAAACTCGTGGTGGCGCCAAAGCCTGCAGCAAGAGAAAGTGGTTGCAGATTAGTCGGGAAGGCAATATTATTAAAAAAGAAACATGCCTGTCTGTTTTATAGGGCGCAACTAATAACGATCACCAGCCAAACCAGGGGTTCTCTCATGGGTCGTCTAGACGGAAAAATCGCTTCCATTGTCGGCGCTGCCGGCAAGGATAATATGGGCCAGGTCATCGCCCGCCGCTTTGCGGCAGAAGGTGCCAAAGTCATTGTATCCGGCCGTAACGAACAGGAATTGCGCGACTTCGCCGCCAGCGTCAATGGCGACTGGGTCTTGTGCGACCTCACCAGCAAGGCCTCCATTGACGCCATGATCGATACCATCATCGATCGTCACGGCCGTCTCGATATAGCTGTCAACTGCACTGGTTGGGGTTTACTGGTGCCGCTGGTCGAGAACTCGGAGGCAGATCTCGACCGGATTATCGACCTGCAGTTCAAGGGCCCGTTTATGTGGTTGCAAAAACTGGTGCAGGCCATGGACGCAACCGGCGGGTCCATTATCCAGATATCCTCTGCCACAGCCAAAATCATGCTCGATGACCACGCCGCCTACATGGGTACCAAGGCCGGCACGGATCACTTGATTCGCTGTGTCGCCAATCAGTTTGGCAGCAAGGGGATTCGCGCCAACAGTATTTCGCCCGGGCTGACGGAAACCCCCATGACGGCCAATGCCATGCAGAGCGCCGCGCTGGTGAAGGAATTTGAAAAGTGTTATCCGCTGGGCCGTATCGGCAGCAAGGAAGACATAGCTGCTGCAGCGACGTTTCTCGCCTCCGACGAATGTTTTATGACCGGTGAAAACCTGCAGGTAAACGGCGGTCTGTGTCTGCGTCGCAACCCCATGGGTACCGAGTTGATGGATGCTATGGTGGCCGCGGGTGAAATCCCCGCCGCCTAAGCGACGATATTAAATTTTAAAGCGCACTTGATCGAAGCGATCACAGGCCAAAGGAATCCCGATGAGATTAAAAGATAAAGTGGTATTGATTACCGGCGCCGCGGGCGCCATAGGCATCGCGGCGGTAAAGCGCTTTAGCGAAGAAGGCGCGAAAGTGATGCTGGCGGATGTCAATCTCGAGTCACTGCAGCCACTGGTCGCTCAGTTGGGCGCCGACCGCGCTGCTTGCGTGGCGGTGGATGTTACCCAGCCGGATCAGGTGGAGAATATGGTTCGTGCCTGTACGGACGCCTTTGGCGGCATTGATGTGTTCGTGGCCAACGCCGGCATCGAGGGCAAGATCGGTGAAATTATCGATTCGGATGTCGCCAATCTCGACAAGGTGCTGGCGGTTAACGTGCGTGGCGTCTGGCTCGGTTTGCACTATGTGATTCCGGTGATGAAAAATGGCGGTGGCGGCAGCATTATCATTACCTCCTCCGGCGCCGGCGTGAAAGGGGCTGCCAATATGGTGCCTTACAATACCAGCAAGCACGCGGTGATCGGTATGATGCGCTGCGCCGCCCTCGAGTGCACGCAATACAATATCCGCGTCAACACCGTCAATCCAGGCCCCATTGAGTCGCGCATGATGCGCTCCATTGCCGAGGGTTTTGCTCCCGGTGGCGGCGATGATTTCAACCAGAAAATAACCGCGCAAACGCCCATGGGTCGCTACGGCCAGCCGGTCGAGATCGCCAACATGATGGTATTCCTGGGCAGCGATGAAAGCAGTTACTGCACCGGCAGTGTCTATATGGTCGACGGCGGCAACGCCACCTGAGGTAGTTGCGGCCTGTGCGCCCCTGGATTAAGCAATGGCTGCCGGGTTGGCAGCCAATTTTTGATAACAATAAACGGAGCAGTGCATGACGTTTGATTTTTCTGGCAAGGTCGTTCTGGTGACCGGCGCCGCCGCAGGTTTGGGTTTCGCCTGCGCCCAGGCCTTTGTCACTGCGGGCGCGCGGGTGGTGATTACCGATATTTCCCAGGCAGCGCTGGATAAAGCGGTGGCCGAGTTGCAGGGCGAGGGTGGCGAAGTGTTGGGTTTGCTCAATGACGCCAGCAAGTCCGCCGATGTCAACGCCCTGCTCGATAAGATCGTCGAGCGCTACGGGCGCCTGGATATCGCTGTCAATAACGCCGGCACCTCGTCGCCGCTGAGCGACTTCCATGAAGTGGCCGAGTCCGAGTTTGATCGTGTCTTGGCGGTAAACCTGAAAGGGGTATGGCTGTGTATGCAGGCGGAAATTCGCCAGATGCTGAAACAGGGCGGCGGTTGCATTGTCAATATGGCCTCTGCCACCAGCCGCAACACCTATCCCGGGGCCGCGCCCTATGTCACCAGTAAATTCGCGGTCGCCGGCCTCACCCGCACCGTTGCGGTGGATTACGCCGAGCGTAATATTCGCATCAATGCCATCTGCCCCGGTAATGTTGCCACACCCCTGGTGCTGAGTATGGTGGAAGACCTGTCGGTGCTGTCGGCGAAGCACGCCATGAAACGCCTGGGCACTCCCGCAGAAGTTGCCAATGGCGTTCTGTATTTGGCCTCGGACCTGTCCTCGTTCAGTACCGGCAGTTTGCTCGAAGTCGATGGCGGCTGGAACGCCATTTGATTGCGGCTCTCAGCCGGTGTTGGTTTCTCATGATGTTTTAATAATAAGGGTTCAACTATGCGCTTTTCAGGAAAAACCGCCCTGGTCACCGGCGGTGCCAAGGGCATCGGTGCCGGCATCTGCAAAATGCTGGTGCAGCAGGGGGCGAAAGTCATCATTGCCGATATCGACACCGCCGCCGCCGATAGCCTGGCGGCAGAGCTGGGTAACAACGCTGTTGGCCTGCAGCTGGATGTGTGTGAAGAGGGGCAGTGGCAGGCGGCGATAGACTACACCGAAAGCCACTGTGGCCAACTGGATATTTTGATTCAGAGCGCGGGTATCTCCCGGCCAGCGAGTATCGAGGATGCCGACCTCAATGAATGGCGCGACCATATGCGTGTGCATGGTGAAGGTGCTTTTCTGGGCTGCAAATACGCGGTAGCCAGCATGAAAAAAACCGGCGGCGGCAGTATTGTCAATATTTCTACGGTGGAAAGCATTCGCCCCGGCCCGCTGTTTACTTGCTACGGCGCAGCCAAGGCCGCGCAAGATGCGGTTACCAAAACCGTGGCACTGCACTGCGGTGAGAAGGGTTACAACATCCGCTGCAATTCCGTACATCCCGCAGCGACTTATACCCCGCTGCTACAGCAGTACCTGGACGCAGCGGAGGACCCCGCCACACTGGAAAAAATCTACGCCGGCATGCAGCCGTTGAATCGAATCGCCACCGTGGAAGAGGTCGCCAACTGCGTACTGTTCCTCGCCTCGGAGGAGTCCAGTTTTATGACCGGTCACCAGATGTATGTCGACGGTGGCGTACTGGCAAAACCCTATCCGTCCGGAGAGGGCGCCTGAAAATAAGCAATTACTAAAGGATTAATTATGTCTCGACTGTTAAACAAAGTGGCCATCATCACCGGCGCCGCCTCCAACCCCAGTCTCGGTCGCAGCATTGCCCTGCGTTTCGCCGCGGAAGGCGCCAAACTGGTCATTACCGATATCGATGAAGAGGGGTTGGCGCAACGGCAACAGGAATTGCTCGACCTGGGCGCCGAAGTGCTGGCCATGCCCCAGAATGTAGTGGATGAAAATCGCTGGCAGCAGGTGGTCGATGCCACAGTGGAGCGTTTTGGTCGCATCGATATCCTGGTGAACAACGCCGGCATGGTGTCCATGAAGCCGATCTGCGAATACTCGGCCGCGGACTACGACCTGCAAATGGACGTCAATATCCGCAGTGTCTTTATCGGCTGCCAGAAAGTCATACCGGTAATGGCAAAATCCGGCGGCGGTTCCATTGTCAACCTGTCTTCCGTGGGTGGCTTGAAAGGCATTCCCAATGTCTCGATCTACGGTATCGCCAAGGCCGGCGTGCGCAATTTCAGCAAGAGTGTGGCGATGGAATACGCGCGCCAGGGCATTCGCTGCAACTCCGTCCACCCGGGTGTGATTGATACCAATATCCAGAATGTCTCCCGCCGGGAAAACCCGGAAGGCTTCAAGGCGATTGGCGAATCGATCCCCGTGGGTCGCCTGGGGCGCCCGGAGGAAGTGGCCGACTGTGTGCTGTTCCTGGCTTCGGATGAATCCAGTTATGTCACCGCGACAGAGTTGGTAGTAGACGGCGGCCTGATGGCGCAATAAGGGCAAGTTCACAAACTTAACAGTGAATAGGGTAGGGTTATGCGGTTAAATACGCTCGGGATTTTGCAGAAAATTTTTACGACAGTTGCGTTGAGCCTGGTTTTCAGTGCGGTAACCTTTGCCGCAAGGCCGGATGATTCCGCCGCGCAGCTCTCCCGGCTGGTGGCCATCCAGAAGATTGAATACCTGCGCAAGCACTATGCCCGGGCCACCGACCTTATCGGCCTCAACACTGCAGAAAGCATCGCCCAGGGCCGGGCTATCTACCGCAGTATTTTTACCGCCGACGCCAAAATCAGCACCACCGAGCACGGCAAAGTGGTTTTTACCGCTGAGGGACCCGATGCCTGGGTGGATGTGGCAGCCCAGGCGCTGAGCGTATTTGCCAATACCCAGCATTTGATCGGCACGCAGTTGGTAGAGATCAAGTCTCTGCCGGATGCCAGTGGCAGGGGGGGTGAGGCAACCATGACCAGCTACCTGCAGGCCTGGCACGACGATCCGGATCGCGTGCTGGACATATTTATTGGTACCTACCATGACCAGCTGCGCTACAGCCCGGAAAACGGCTGGCAGATTTACGCTATGGTGCTGGAAAAAGTGTCTGGTGAAGTTACCGCAAAGTGAGCTGAATTTTTCCAATGTTCATGGGGCGGAAGTAAGAATACCGGTACTAATATACCTCGTTAGTCTTAAGGTTTTGATCTACCCCTAAACTTTTATTGCCGAGGTTTTCAGGTGGCGGAAAAATCCGCGGCTGTGGCCAAGGGTCCGGGATCTTTCAGGGCTTCAATAAAGCGAGACTGCGGATCAATTGATCCGCAGTCTCGCTGTAGGGCACCTGTAACATCAGCTCAGCTTGGTCAGGCCGGCTGTATGCACTGGTGTCCCCAGGGGAAGCTTGTTGATGCGCGCAGTCAACTCTTCTTCATCATTGCCGACATTGTTCGCGGTTGGGGAGTCCAGGTTGGCACTGGGCCGTGTTACCCGGATCATATCGTCGCCCACCATGCGCAGGGACAGGCTGCGTCTGGTCGAGCGGGGCGGTGTAGTGCCGCCGCCGTGCAGACAGCTGGGGTGGAAAAGCAACACGTCGCCACGCTTCATGCCACAGGTCACGATATCCCATTTGTCCCGCTCTGCTTCAATTTCCGGCAGGCGAGGCATTTCCTTCTCATCGTAAAGAGGAAGTGTGTCATCGTTCGGATCGAAGAATGAGGGGTTGTACAGCGTCTGTTTGTGCGACCCCCGGACGACTTCGAGCGCGGACTCCGCAGGGATATCGCGCATCGGAATCCAGAAGACCACAAACTTGCTGCCATCAATGGAGTGGTAGGGCGTGTCCTGATGCCAGGGGGTGCGCCGCACCGGCTTGTCGTCGCCCTCCTTGTAGAACAGCTGGTCATGGAAGTACCAGACATCGCCGGAACCGAACGCTTTTGCGCAGATTTCAACGATTGGGGTTTGCGCAAACATTGCCTTGAAGGCAGGCTTGCCGCTCGAGTCTTCGATCGACTGGATAAAGGTACCACCAGACTCTTCGTAGAGACGCTGGGCAAGCGCACTGGGGTTGTCCAGATTGCCCTGATAAGCTGCTTCTATAAGCGTCATCTGCTCATCATTGAACGCACCTTCCACAATCAAAACCCCATCGCGATGGAATCTTTCCGAGAAGCTGTCCATTTCGCTGAGGTTTGCACGTATTTCTTTAGAGTTTGACATTTTGCCTCCTGATCGAAAAATGCAAGTTACTTGTCTTTATGAACCTGGCCTACAGAGTCGGGCATGGGCAACTTGGGAGCCTCATAAAAATGGGCGATTTTCCAACCGTTTGAGGTGCGTCGCATCTTCAGGTCGTAATAGACATATACCTGAATGTCGACCCCCTGGTGCGAGCGCCCCATACCACAGATATAGGCATAACAACGAGCTGTATCGCCAGCATACTCAGTAACTCGGAAGTTGGTCAGCGTGTGCATGTGATGGGACATGGACTCAAAGACTTGCGCATAGAACCCGCGAATTGCCTCTTGACCTTCAAAAACGCCCAGGTCCAGCCCCGAGAGGTCCAGTACCGCGTCTTCGGTAAAAACAGCCGTCATGGCATCCAGGTCAGCCAATCCATCAACAGCGGTCAGGTAGTCGAGTAGCGCATCTTCCAGGTCACGGCGATCTTGCAGGGTGGGTTGATTACTCATATAAGCTCCTTGGTTATTAGTATCGGCAAATTCTTGCCGAGCATCTGTGGTAAGTGTATCTGTCTGCCGGGGGTAACTCCCCCCGATTCTTTTATTATATTACAATTGTCATAAAATAAAATACATTTTTTATGGGGCAGGTGATGTATGCTCATATCCTATTGTTTTATATAGATATTTATTTATTTGTTCGATGCGTTATGGAAATTGGTGTAATATAAAGAGGCGTTAAATAGATTTGAGACAGAAATGTCCTGAGAGGAGATAGCTGTGCCCGCAATTGTTGATCATGATGCCCGAAGACAGGAGGTGGCCGCCGCAGTCGGAAGGCTGGTAGCCCGCGGCGGAATTCAGGCCGTGACGGTTCGATCTGCTGCCAAAGAAGCCGGCTTCAGTACCGCCGTTATCGGCCACTACTTCCATAACAAAGATGACTTGATCAACTTTACCTATTTTTCTGCCCGAGACCGGACACGCTTTCGTGTCGAGCGAGCGCTCCACGCGGGGAAAAACGTCTTTGATTGCCTGAAAGAGTGCCTGCCGACCAACGCCAGTCAGCGCAGTGACTGGATCGTATGGTTCGGTCTTTGGGGTATGGCAAACGGAAACCCTGCGCTGGAAAAGGAGCGCAGCAAGGGCTTGCTGGAAGCCAACACACTGTTTGTTGATGTGCTGGAGGCAGCCAAAGCGCGAGGTGAACTTGCCGAGTCAGTTGACTGTGTGGCCCAGGCTCAGCGCCTGCTCGTCTTGATTAATGGTATCGCCGCGTTGTGGGTGCAGATGCCAGAGTACTGGACGGCAAAAACCCAACTACAGTTACTGAAATCTGAGCTTGAATCGATTGGCGCACTCTGAGTGTTGTAATGCACTTTGAAAACTGTGGTATGGGGCCGGATATTCTTCTTATCGAAGTAAAATAAACCCAAAATTGTTGGCATAAGGCTGCCGTTCTTATGGGTTGTAAATGATGCAATTCATTGGGTGAGAAGGCTAGCCGAGTTGCAAGGCGTGAGCCATTCCCCGGTAGGCCCGCTGCGCCGCTTGCTCTACAGCCAGACTCCTGAATTCATTGGACAGGATCTCAACGCCGTATAACCCCTGATAGCCAGTGGCGGCGATGGCGGCCATAAATTTGGCGATGGGAAATTCCCCCTCGCCCGGTGCGCAGCGGTGCTCGATGGTGTCGGTGATATAGTCGGCACCAGGCAGCAGCGGGCCATCGTCCAGTTCGACATGATTGATGATGCCCGCCGGCAGGCTGGCAATGGCGTCCAGGGAAATATTGCCGCGCAGCATATGCCAAATATCGAGCAGCAGACCGCCGTTGCTGCAGCCGGCTCCTTGCACCACGGCAAGCCCGGATTGCAGGTCGGCGAGGTTAGAGGTTGGAAACAGCTCGATGGTAATCGCCGTGTCCACTGCCGCGGCCTGTTGACAGAGTTGGTAGAATTCCCCAATCAAATGATCCATGGGCCAGGGTTTGCCGGTTATGTCAGAGCAGACCTTAATATGGTGAGCGCCGATCAACTCTGCGGCGAGCAGCAGTTGCTGGCGTTTCAGGTCGGAGACTTGACGTCGCTCGCCGTCCACAAACCAGTCGAGCAGAACCTCCAGTTCCCGCTGCTGCAGGTCCAGGTCATCGAGAATCCGGTTCACTTCAGCGGCACCATGGCGTGCCAGCAACTGATTGATATCATCCAGGGAAAAGCCCATACCGCCGAAGCCGGCGTCGGCACAGGCCCGAGCGCGGCGCTGGAAGTCAACCGGGCTGGCGCTGTTGGCAGCAAAAGGGTTGACGTTACCGGCGTGGGTAAAATAACTGCAGATGGTTTTGTTCATAGCGCGGAAGGGCGTTGCGGGTGCCCTGGTCGAATAGCGACAAGGGTACCCGGATCGAGGTTCTGCTAGCGGAAGCGAGCAGTGAGCTGTACAGCGAAGGTGCGCGGCAGCGAGGTAAAGCCAAGCTGATCGGCGTACTCACCACCGGCTACCGGTGTGCTGGGGCCATCCACCACACCCGATACAATGTGCTCGTCGGTGAGGTTTTTACCCAGCAGTTTTACCTCCCAGCGGTCATCGGTGCCGGCCAGGTACACACTTGCATCCCAGGTTGTGTAGGCGTCACGGGCCGCGTGGGGGTTGGCAAATGCAGAGACGTTATAATCGTCGCTGTAAATACCGTCGAGCGCGATGCCGTAGGATAAACCGTTGCCCAGGCTGCCGTCGTAGCTGACACCCATGGATGCAGACCTCTTGGGTGCCATGGCGGTTGAACTGCCGCTGATGTCCTGTCCGGGGGTACCGTTGGTGCCGGGTACGGTGGTATCACAACCCATTGCCGCTGTCTGCCCGCCCCAGCAGGGAGAGATAAAGTCATCGTACTCCGCCTTGTTGTAGGCAACCGAACCGCGCAGTGTCAAACCGGCGATGTCAAAGGGCGCGTATTCGAGATCCAGTTCAAAACCTTTGGTGGCGGCTTCGCCGACATTGAGGGTGATAAAGGCGAAGGTCGGTGAATTGAAAAAGTCGACCTGCAGGTTCTCATAGGTGTATTTGTACAGGGTAAAGTTCAGGCGCAGCTGGTTGTCCAGCAGCGTCGATTTAATACCCGCTTCAAAACCTTCGGCGGTTTCAGGCTCGAACAGGAAGTCGGATTCGGAACCGCCCATAAAGTCGGCGGAAAAAATGCCGCTGTTGGAAAAGCCGCCTGATTTGTACGCCGTTTTGTAAGCCACATAGCCAAGTATATCATCGTTGATCTGCCAGCTGAGGGTGGCCTCCGGCGACCATTCCTCAAAACTCTGGTCACCCCTGGCGACTTCATTCTCACGCCAGATACCGCCCAGACCCGGGTTGTTATAGGGGTGCACAAACTCGGATTTCTTGGTCTCGTCGGAGTAGCGGGCACCGGCGCTGACTTCAACGGTGTCGCTCAACTGCCAGTTAAGCTGGAAAAACGGCGAGATGGTTTTGCCGTCGGTAAAGGACGACTTCGAAGAGGCCACGTGTACCAGGCTCGGGTCCGGAGCCGCGCTGTTCATCAGTCCGGCAGTCGCTACCCACTGGTCAAACGTGCGTTCGGTTTCCTGGTAGAGGATGCCCACCAGAAAATTAAAGTCACCATCAAAATCGCTGGTCAAGCGCAGTTCTTCCGAGAACGCATTCCAGGCATTTTTTTCAGTGGCAAACGTCGCGGTGGGAAACGACTGGAAATCACCGGACAGGCCAAAGGTGTTTTCGTTGTCCTGGTAGTTGGTCACCGATGCCAGGGTGAAATTGTCGCCGATGCGGTATTCGACATTGGCCGTCAACGAATAGGATTCATACAGGTTGAACAGGTCGCCGTTACTGCGGGCATAGGGCAGGGAGTTAGCCAGTGGCGCCGGCATCCGGTTCTGGGTGATGACAAAATTATCACCACAGCTCAGGTTTGGATTCAGACCGCCCACGCCGCCCGGACAGTTAAAGTGGGTGTAGTTCCAGGAAGAGTTGCTGACTTCTGTATCGGTGACTGCCGCCATAAAGGTCATCGACAGGTCGTCGTTGGGATCGACCGTCAGGGTCAGGCGGGCCAGGGTTTCCTCTTCACCGGGGGCATCCCGGTTGTCGGCCGGTGCTATGTAAGGGTTCACCGTACTGGTGGCAACATCAAAGGCATTGTAGGGCTGCTCGGTGGATTTGTTGGCGAAATAGCCGCCGGACATATCCGAGTAGCGCACGGCGAGCCGGGCGCCGACGGTGTCACTCAGGGGGCCGGAGACAATGCCTTCAAAGCGGGTCTGCTCGGCTTCGAATTCGTAGCCGACCTTGGCGGTCGCTTCAAATTCCTGCGTAGGTTTGGCCGTGGTTATGGAAATAACCCCGGCGGTGGCATTTTTGCCAAAGAACAGGGACTGGGGACCCTTGAGCAGTTCAATCTGGGCCAGGTCGAACATGCCTTCGTTGAGAACGCGACCCTGGCCGTAATAGACACCGTCAAGTACCACGGCTACAGACTGTTCGATACCAATACTGGTGGAACTCGAACCAATACCGCGCAGGGTCATCTGTGCCCCGGAACCGTTGGACGAGCGACCGACGAAGAACTGCGGCGACAGGGCGGCAATTTTTTCGAGACTGGTGACATCAAATTTTTCGATCCGCTGCTGGGAGATAGCACTTACAGTTAAGGGCGCATCTTGCAGGCTCTCCTCGCGTTTGCGAGCGGTTACAATAATCTCCTCCAGACCGCCAGCGCGCTGGCCTTCATCGGCAGCGTGTAACACCGGCGCAAAGCTGAGGGTGGTGCCCATGGCAAGGGCAATATGGGAAGCAAGTGTTTTTATACGCACAGAGGTTCTCCTTCTGCAGGACTTTATAATAGTTAGCAATAATGTCTTGGTGTAAGCGGTGGCATAGATGCTGGGTAAACAGTAGCAGCTACCTTCTTAAAAAACAAGCAGTACGGATTTATTTGTTTGGTGGCGTGGATTGCCCAGTTTTCTCAGCCGTTGCAACAGGTTGCTGGCGCTGCTGTGCAGGTGATGGATACCAGTGTTTATGCGCCGGGGTAGTTCGCCCGGTGTAAGATGTCGGCCGATGCTTGCCAGGCTTTTAATGCAGCCTGTTCAGCGGTTAACAGGTCCAGTTGGTCGGAAAATATTTCCGGTCCAATATTTACGATGCCTTTTTTCTTGCCGAGAATGGCCAGCACTTTTTGCAGCGCCAGTTCGCCATCGCCCGGCAATTGGCGAAAACGAAGGCAGTCGGCAAACAAGTCGCCGGTCTCTGAGTGCAGTTTGGCGTCCGCCAGTTGCACGGTAGTGATGGCGCCATCGGGAAGGCTTTCGAGCAGAGCATAGTTCGGTGTGCCTTTTAAAAAATGCCAGGTGTCCAGTAATATGCCGGCGTTGCTGGCGTTAGCGGAGCGCAGGATATTCCAGGCATCCGCCAGTGTCGGAACGCCCCACATTGGCAGGAATTCCAAATCCACCCGCACGCCGTGAGCGCTGGCCTGCTGGCAAAACTCGGCAAAGCAATCGGCCAGTTGTGAGACGGGAAATTGGGTTGGATAAAATGTTCCTGTTGCGCAGATATTGTCCAGTTGCAGGCGCTGGCAAATCTCCAGGCACTCGGCGCTACTGATGTCAAATACCGCTCTCGCCGCGGCCGGCAGGTCGTCGTTAAAACGCACCGGAGCCCAGGCGCTGAAGCCGTCGTAGTGGCCCAGTTTTACACCTTGCTCCGCTGCCAGGTCGAGAATGTTACCATCGCTGTAACCGTCGGCCCGCAGCGCCCGGTAAGTGACCAGGCCAATCGGCAGGTGGGTAAAGCCGGCCGCGGCTGCAGCCGCCAGTTGCTCCTTAAAGTTGTGGCTGCGAACGCAGGCGGGCCAGAGGCTGCGTCGCACATCTGCGCTGGACAAATTCAATCGAACAACCGGTCCGGTGCATCGACTGCGACGATTTCCTGCAGCTCGAACACGTTGCCGTCCGGGTCGCGGCCATAGGTGGCTTTGACGGCACCGAAGTCCTGTGGGGGGGCGTTGAAAGCAACACCGGCGGCCAGCAGGCGGGCGTAGACCTCCTCGATGTCTGTCACATCAAAGCAGATGTGGGTGTGGCCGTGATTGCAGACCGGGCGTTGCGGATTCATGGTGTCGGGCGCCGGGGTCTTGAATTCGAACAACTCGATGCACAGGTTGGCGCCCTTCAGCATCACCTGGGTGGCCGCGCTGTCCTGTAGCCCCAGCACCTGGTTGATGACGTCGGTGCCGGGCTCCCAGGCAGTGCGTGCAACCTCCTGAAAGCCGAGCAGGTCGCGATAGAAACCCAGCAAGCGTTCGATATTGGGTGTGGATATGGCGACGTGGTGCGCACCCCGGATCATGACTGCCCTCCTTGCAGGTACTTGTCCAGGGTGTTGTGAAACTGGCGAATCCGAATTTCCTGGTAGTTACCCAGGGTCTCGCCGCGCTTGGTGCTGGATTTGAAACCGCGCTGCTGGCCGGCGAGGTTGCCGGTGTCCTGGTCGTAGATGGTGGCCAGGCCCGGGTCGAAGCCGGGAACCTCGTGGAACGACTGATGTTCATCCAGGTCGATGGGTTCGGCGGGGTCCGGACGCTCACCGGATTCGGGCAGCGGTTGCAGGTAGAGCAGATCAAAAATGGTGGCGTCGGGGTTGTTGCCGTCCGGGCGGAAGCGATACACCATGGGAAACAACAGTGACGGGAACAGGCAGGTGTTGGGGAACAGGGCGTATTCCAGCGCGTCGATGGTTTCGGTGATGCTGAGGTGGGAAAAGTCGCGCTGGTAGGCGGCGCCCAGACTTTTTTGCAAGTGTTTGGCAAATGTTTTACGCGCCGTTGAGCCCTCGGGCACCTGCAGCTTGTCCTGCTTGCCTTCAATGCCTTCGACCACCCCTTCACTCATCAGGGCGTCGAGGATTTCCTGTTCACCGGGCTCTTTTTTCAAGTGCGGGCTGGGATAGCCCACCAGATGCACGAAACGGGAGACGTTGTCGCCGTAGATGTCGTACTGGCTGTTGGCGTCGCCGACGGTGGCCAGGCCCTGAGGGTGTGTTTCGAGCACATGGTAGGATTCGAGGAACGCTTCCAGGCAGGCTTTCCAGTTGGCGGGCAGTCGCTTGCGGATGTGCATGGCGATGAATTTTTCATCCATGCGCCAGTTGGCGAAATGCTCCGGTAATACCCCGAGAAAATCCTGCAGCGGTTGGGCATTGGCGTCGAAGTTGATAAAGACAAAACCTTGCCAGATGTCGACCCGCAACTCTGGCAGGCTGAAGTTGCGCTCTTCGATATGGGGGAAGTCCCAGCGGCAGGGGACGTCGGTCAGTTCACCCTCCAGCGACCAGGTAAAACCGTGAAAGGGGCAGCGCAATTGTTTGCTGTGGCCGCAGCTATCGGACGGCTTGAGCTGGGTGCCGCGATGCAGGCAGGCATTGGGATAAGCCTTGATGTCACCGCTGTTGGTGCGCACCAGCAGTACCGACTTGTCGCAGATGTCGTAGACCGTGTAGTCACCCGGCCCCGGTATCTCTTCTTCGCGGCAGGCCCACTGCCAGGTTTTCAGCCAAACCTGCTGCTTTTCGGCGTTGAAGAACGACTGGCTGGTGTAGCGACTGAAATCAATGTCCTCGTCGCCGAGGAATTGGTAGGACTCCTGCAGCAGGTGGGCGGGTGCGTGATCCTGGTCTGAAGCGATGACTTCACTGGTGCTGGGCCCCGGGCAGCGGGCCTGGCCTGGTTTCAATGCGGCGTCGTTCACGGGCTGGTTGCCTCCTGATTGTTGTCATTATGGTTGTTCTAATAATTTTGGTAGAGCCGTATGGGAAACAGCTTTGCGGTAACGCCAACTTTACCACTGTCTTGTAAAAAAACAATCAGGAATGTATAAAATATTGCCTAGACAGTTGACTAAGTATCTCCAAAGCTATATAAACAATCCTGTTGGTTTTTATGGTTGGTGCTTGATGAGAGCAGTCGCAATAGCCCCGCTAAGCCAATAAGCAAAAGAAAAAAACAGAGCAAGAAAAGCAAATTAAAATAATTGAGTCGGAGCAGTCATGAATTCATTCCCTGTTGGTACCTGCAAAGTGGAAAATCACTCGAAAGCAGAACTGCGTGCCAAACAATCGAAAAGTACCGTAATTGCAAAAACAACGGGGCTAATACCCCGCGCGCTGGCCAGTGCTATCTCGCTGGCTTTATTAGCGCCGCTGGCAACTGCGCAGGATAACCCGCGCATTCGTGCTGCGGTGGAAGAGGTTATTGTGACCGCACAGAAAAAAGAGGAGAGTTTGCAGGATACCCCGGTCGCCGTTTCGGCGCTGACCGGGAATATGCTGGAACGCACCTTTGCCACCGACCTTAAGGCCATCAGTGGCCAGGTGCCCAGCCTGGTGGTGTCCAGTGTGGTCAACGTCGGCATGACCGCTGCCATGACCATCAGAGGCATAGGCGTGCAAGAGGCCGACGGCTTTATCGACCCCTCGGTCGGGGTGGTGCTGGATGGTGTCTACCAGGGCAGCAACACCACAGCGCTGCTGGATTTGTTCGATATTGAGCAAGTGGAAGTATTGCGCGGGCCGCAGGGCACCCTGTTCGGTGCCAATACCATTGGTGGTGTCGTCAATGTCAAAACCCGCCAGCCGAGCGAAGAACTGGAAGGCAGTATCAAGCTAACCGGCGGCAATTACGGTCGTCGCGATGCTGCCGGGATGATCAACGTGCCCATCAGCGAGACGCTGGCGGCGAGGGTGGCGATGATGTACAAGTCGTTTGATGGCTTCTACGAAGACCACGACACTGGCAGAGATCTCGGCTCCCAGGAAGTGTTGTCGGGGCGGGGCTACCTGAAGTTCACGCCGTCGGGTAATTTTGACGCTACCTTGCAATACGAATACGGCCGCGGCCGCAACGGCTCGCCCCCGGTAGTGAATCACGCCGACCCCGGCATGGCCATGTATGTGCCCGGCTACTCCCAATCCATAAATGATGCGCCACATTTCAAAACCACCCAGGCCAGGGATGCTTCAGACTACGATATCGATGGCACCACCCTGACCATGAATTGGGATCTGGGTGCGGTGCAGCTGGTGTCGATCAGTAATTATCGCCAGTTTGAACTGGACGAATGGACCGATCAGGATGGCACCCCGGTGGATATCTATGTCTCCCACCGCGTTACCAACAACAAGCAGGCTTCGCAAGAATTGCGTGCCGATTTCAGTCTGGCGGACAATGTTGAATCCACGGCCGGAATTTTCTATTTCCGCCAGAACTGGCAACTGGATTCCGATGCGGTATTCGGGCCCTTTGCTCTCTACAGCGACCCCGACCAGGACGATCAGGCGTGGTCTCTGTTCACCCAGAGCTACTGGCACATTACCGACGCGGTAACGGTGCAGGCGGGCTTGCGCTATACCTGGCAGGAGAAGGAACTTGACCTGAGCGCCGATACCCAAGACGCGGCCAGCGGAGCATCGCTTGTACCTGTCACCGCGGGCGGCAAGAGTGACTGGGAAAACCTGGGCTGGCGCCTGGGGGCCGACTGGAAGGTGAACGATGACCTGATGCTGTATGGCTACCAGGCCCGGGGCTTCAAATCCGGCGGTTTCAACGCCCGTATTACTTTTCCGGAAGACATTGGTCCCTACCAGCCGGAAATCGTCGATACCTGGGAGATTGGTGCCAAGGCGGACTGGATGAATGGCATCCTGCGCACCAATGCGGCTATTTTTTACAACGACTACCAGGACCTGCAGGTAGACCAGTTGGTGTACCAGAATAACCAGCCGGTTACTCGGGTGGAAAATGCCGCCAGCGCCATTATCCAGGGCGTTGAGCTGGAGGTGGTTTGGGTTCCCGCGCAAGGGTTGACCATCAACGGCTCCTACAGCTACCTGGACGCCGAGTACGACGAATTCTTTTTCGACCTGGACGGCAACCCCGCGAATGGCCAGGAAGACGCCTCCAGCCTTGCCCTGCGCAACGCTCCGCGCAACCAGGGTTCATTGGGTGTATCCTACGAGATGGAGTTGTTGGGTGGCTATACCACCTTCAACGCGGTCTGGACCTACACCGGCGAGCGCCAAACGGATACGCGCAATCACCCGGTGGGAACCATTGCCCCACTGGATCTGTTCGACGCCAGTATCCGCTGGGCCGATGCCAATGAGCAGTGGTCGGTGGCGCTGCGGGGTAAAAACCTGAGTGATGAGAAATATCGTGCGTCCGGTTTTTATGCGCCGGATGTAATGAATTTTGGTGTCAATGGCGGCCGCCGCGAAGTGGCTGTGGATCTCGCCTATCGGTTTTAAGTGCAGTTCAGTTATCTGACGTTAGCAGGAGACACCTATGACCAGTAAAACGACCGAGCGGCAGCTGCAGGAGCTGCTCGACAAGCAGGCGCTGCACGAATTGAACTGTGCCTATGCGCGCGGCGTAGACCGGGCCGACCGCGCTCTGCTTGAGAGCCTATGGCACCCGGACGCCACTGCTGATGCCGGCATGTTTCGCGGTTCTGCCCGGGAATATTGTCAGGTGTTTACGACGCCCAATGAGGCCATGGAAAGGTGTGCGCATGTTATTACCAACGAGTGGTTTGAGGTCCATGGCGATGCGGCTACAGGTGAATCCTATGTCCTGGGGCTGACCACCATGGTGGATAACGGCGAGAAATATGAGCAGATGGTCGGCGGTCGCTACCTGGATCGCTACTCGCGCCGTGATGGCAGCTGGAAGTTCGACTCCAGGGTATTTGTGCTCGACTTTAACCGCACGGGTCCGTGCACTGCGCAGTGGGACGAGGGGATATTTGCCCTGATGACCACCCGCGGCCGTCGCGATCGGCAGGATCCGGTCTACGCATTGAGCACGGTCGGCTAGGGCTGGCGCAGCAGCGGTGTGACCAACAGCCAATTATTTACCAGATGAACTATTTATAAAACAAGCTATGCTGTTTTTATGTTTTTGTGTATAATGGGCCCACGTTTGGTTAGTTGTAAGCCTGCAGCTATCACCTGTAGGGGTTGGTAGCGCTGGCTGGATATTTTCTCCCTGTTGGTTTTTTTGCTGGTATGGTTTTGCCCTGCCAGCTTTTTTTTGCCCGATTTTTTGTCCTAGACCTGATTATTCGTTAACAAGGGGATCACTGCATGACCACTGACATTATCAACCGCCGCTGGGTGCTGACATCGCGCCCACAGACCACTGTTTCGCCGCGCAATTTCGAATTGCAGCAATCCCCGCTGCCTGACTTGCGCGAAGGCGAGTTCCTGGTGCGCAACCACTATCTTTCTTTTGAGCCGGCCCAGCGCGGTTGGCTCAATGACGTGCCGAGTTACATTCCTCCGGTGGCAATCGGCGAGGTGATGCGGTCTATGGCGGTAGGTGAAGTGATCGCCAGCCGGCACAGTGATTATCAGGTTGGCGACCGACTGCAAGGCGGATTTGGCTGGCAGGAATACGCCATCAGTGATGGCAGGGGCCTGTTTCCGGTGACCAGGATAGCCGCCAATATTCCCATGTCCTATCCGCTCCATATCTATGGTCTCACAGGGTTGACCGCCTACTTTGGCTTGTTGGAGCTCGGCCGGCCCAGGGCCGGGGATACGGTGGTGATTTCCGGTGCCGCCGGGGCCACTGGTTCTACCGCCGGGCAGATCGCCAAGCTGTTGGGGTGTCGGGTAATCGGTATTGCCGGCGGGCAGGCCAAGTGCCAGTGGCTAACCGACGAGCTGGGCTTTGATGCAGCCATCGACTACAAATCGGAATCCGTCGACCAGCGCCTGAACAGCCTGTGCAAAAACGCCATCAACGTGTTCTACGACAATGTTGGCGGCCCGATACTCGATGCGGCGCTGGTCAATCTCGCCAATCATGCCAGGGTGGTGTTGTGCGGTGGAATTGCCAGTGGTTACCAGGCCAGTGAGTTGCCGCCGGGGCCGAAGAATTATATGCAGCTGGTTATTCGCCGCTCGCGTATGGAGGGCTTTATCGTACTCGACTATGTCGATCGCTACGGCCCCGCCATCGAGCAGTTGCAAGCATGGGTCGAGGCGGGACAAATCAAGGTCAAGGAGCACATCGTTGAGGGGATCGAACACTGTCCGTCGGCGCTTGCCGGCTTGTTTGCCGGTGCAAACTTCGGCAAGCAATTGGTAAAAATATAGGAAAATATTAACAGCTTGACCCAGGGGGCGAGGGGTTGTCATCCATTAACGGCGGCTTGGGGATGTTAGCTAACTGGCCTTGAATTAACGGGCCCTGAATTAACTGGAGAGGACTCACTGTGTATAAAGTCATTGGCTTACTGAAACGGCGAGCGGGGATGAGCCCGCAGGATTTTCGCGCCTACTATGAATCCCACCACCGGGTCATCGGCGAGAAATATCTGCGTGACTACGCCGTGCGTTACTTGCGCCGCTACCTGCAGGGGTTCGCCGACCCGATTACCGGTCAGGTGGCGGAGCAGGAGTACGATGTGCTGCTGGAAATCTGGTACCGGGATCAACAGGCATTTGAGGCCGCCAACCGGCGCTTTACCGAGCCGGAGGTTAGCGCCGAAATTGCGGCGGATGAAGAAAAGCTGTTTGATCGCAGTGCCAGCCGTTTTTACACCCTGCAGGAAGTGGAGTCGGATCTGTCCGCCTGAGCTGCCGGTTTACCTTGTTAATCTGTTTACCCCTTTACCTCTTAACCTCCTTTCCTGTTTACCCGGACCGGCTGGCACTCCAGCGCGGCGCCGGGAAGAGCAAGCGCCGCAGCCCCTTTCTGGTAAAGGGCTGCCAGCCAGCCCGGGGCTGTAAGAGGCGGTCATTGATGATGTACCAAACGGCGGCATTGACCGTCATGGCATTGTGGCAGCTGTAGACTTCGATATTCTCGGTGCGCTCGTGCCCGTTCGATTGCAGGGCAATTCGCCAGTTAATAATGCCATCTGTGCGCGAATAGATGGCCGTAGTGGGCACGGGCGGCGCCTCCGGCCACTTGGCGTCATCATCGACCCCGTTGTGTGGGCTGAGCAATTTGTAGAGGGAGTTGGCGTAGGATGCTGAGGTCCGTCCGCCACCGATGGGACTGCCAATAGAAATCACCTGGCGTACTTCGTGGGGCCACAGCTTGGCGATTTCCCGTGCGTAGACTCCGCCCAAACTGTGTCCGATCAGTGACACAGATTGCCCGGACTGGTTGTAGAGCTGGTTGACACGATTGACAAGTATTTCCGGGTCCAGCAGTCCGTGGCCCCAATTTCGTCCCCGGTTCCAGCCCACAGCGTTATAGCCTTGGCACTGGAGAAATTTGATCAGCGGCTGGTTGTAACCGTCACCCCCGGTGAAACCGGGAATCACCATCACGGGGTGGCCGTCGCCCTTGGGCAGCCGATTTAACCATGGCCGGCTGAGGTACAGTTTCGATTTTTCTGCCAGTGTGCGCGGAGCCTCCAGCAGCGTCAGTGCCAGGGGAGGCGGTCTTTTGCTGCGCTCGGGGCAGGTTTTCACAGTGTCAGGTTGCCGCGTCAAGGCTGGGCTGAGCGGGACTTTTTGCCCGCGGGTTCAGGCAGCAGGGCGCGCTCCAGCTCTTCCAGTGCTTCTCCGGTAAACACCGCCAGCCGTTGTACCCGCGGCAGTGTATCGCGGCAGGCCGCGAATCCGAATGACAGGGTACCCGCATAACTGTAGCAGGTGATGTTGAGGGCCTGGCCGTGAGTCACGGCCGATACCGGGTACATGGCTTCGAGCTTGCTGCCGCGGAAGTAGAGCGGTTCCCTGGGGCCGGGCACATTGGAAACGGTGACGTTGAACACCGGGCGTGTGCGGCCCTCAAGCCCGGTAGCGGCCTGCAGGGAGAAAGGAGACATCAGCAGCGCGGTAAATATATCGATCGATTGCTTGGACAGGCCATCCAGAACGCTTTTTGCGCGCCGGGTGGAGGCCTTGATGGTATTCAGGCGCCGCAGGGGGTCGGCAATATTGGTGGCCAGGTTAGCGATCAAAAAGGTCACTGCGGACCCGGCACCCTGGTCATCTGCTGCGCGCAGTGACATCGGTATACCGGCGGTCAGGGGTTCACCGGGCAGGGCAGACAGATCGCGTAAAAACCGCCGCAGGGCACCGCTGCACAGGGCCAGGATAATATCGTTGATGGTGCAGTCGCCGGCTTTGGATAGCTTGCGAATGCGCTCAAAATCATACAGTTGGGTGGCGAAACGCCGTTGACTGTGAATCCGGGCGTTGAGCTTGGAGACCGGTGTCTGAAAGGGCAGGGTAATGGGGTCGTCTTCATCCATTGAGGCGCCGATCAACTGCCCGAGCCGCTGGACCGCGGGCAGCAGTGCATTCGACACCAGGTTGGATCCGGATCTCACTACACTGCCAATGTGTTTCGCGGCAGGTGGATTTTGATTCTCAGTGGCGGCCGGTGCTGCCCAGAGGGCGGGTGTATTGATCTCCTCGGGGTTGGTCGACATGGACCGTTGCAGCATGCGGATGCCGGCGATGCCGTCGACCAGGGCGTGATGCATTTTGAAATAGACCGCGAAGCGATTGTTTTCCAGCCCCTCGATGACGTGGTATTCCCACAGTGGGCGCTCCTTGTCCATGGGATTGCTGTGCAGGCGGGATACCAGCATGCCCAGTTCCCGTTCGCCGCCGGGACGCGGCAGGGCCAGGTGGCGTACATGGTATTCCATGTCGAGGTCTGAATCGATTTTCCAGAGGGGAAGCAAGCCCAGGGGGGAGGGTTTGATCAGGCGTTTGTTGAAAGGATCGGAAAACTCGGCCTCCTCACGCAAGTCTTGCACCAGTTGGGAGAGGTAATTTTCCGCCGCCTTGTCTGGCAGCGAGTAAATTAACAAGGTGGCAACGTGCATGGGGCGCTGGCTGGAATCCATCATTAGCCAGCCGGCTTCATTTATACTTATTCGTTTTTTAGACGGCATTCCTTTTTCTCCGCGCAAAGTGTTGTATGCCATAGGCTTGCGGCCCTATTGAAGGCAGGTTGGCCCGAGCATTCCTTGGATAACGCTACTCTATACCGAATATACTAAAAAAACAATATTGTATGTTTTTATGGTTTGGGTTAACGTAGTGGTGTAGCGGTGACGGCCGCAAGCAACATAAGAACAGTCTTCTCCACAACCTGAATGCCTGAACCTATGACCAAATTACGCAATAAAAGCCTGGCCGAATACGCCGCAGCCCTGGCCGCGACACGCCCTGATGACATCGCCATCTACCTGGAGGACGCCGAGCCAATTCGCTACGGCAGTATTTTTACTGAGGCGATGTCGCTGGCGGCGTCACTTGCCGATCTCGGCCTAAAGGCCGGTGACGTGGTCAGTTTTCAATTGCCGAACTGGCGTGAAACTGTGGCTCTGGATATTGCCGCCACCTGGCTGGGTTTGGTGGTCAACCCGGTAATTCCTATTTACCGGGATCGCGAGCTGGCATTTATTCTCGCTGACAGTCGTGCTCGCTGCCTGTTTATTCCCGGCACCTATCGCAAATTCGACTACCCGGCGATGATTCAGCGGCTGCAGCCGCAGTTGCCGGAGCTGGAGTTTGTGGTGACCGTGCGCGATGAAGAAAAGCGCGACGGCACACTGGCTTATGAGGCGCTGATACAGGCGGATCCATCGGCGGCGCCTGCGCGGCAAGCAATAGCCGGGGACAGTGTTAAATTGATTATGTACACGTCCGGTACCACCGGTCGTGCCAAAGCGGTGCGGCATAGTCACAACTCTCTGGCACGGGCCATAGACAACGGCGTCGAGGGCTGGGGCTTGGGTGAGGGCGATGTCATGCTGATGCCCTCGCCGGTCACACACGTCACCGGCTTTGCCAACGGTATCGAATTGCCGTTCTTATCCGGCTGCAAGACGGCGTTTATGGAGCGCTGGGATGTGGATCAGGCGGTGGCATACATTGCCAGGGTCAAGGCCACCGGGTGTGTCAGTGCAACGCCTTTCCTGCAGGAACTGGTGGACAAGGCGGAGCGGGAGTCCCTGCGCCTGCCATCGCTGCGCTTTTTCGCCTGTGGTGGTGCCTCGGTGCCACCCACATTGATCCAGCGTGCCCATCGAGTATTGGAAAACTGTCGCGCATTCCGGGTTTACGGTTGCACCGAGGCGCCACTGGTTACCGTCGGCTTTATCAAACCCGAGGAGGAGTTGCTGGCAGGGACCACCGACGGTCGCATCCACAACTGGGATGTTGTGGTCGTCGATGACGACGGCAAGCCAGTGGCTGCGGGTGAGGACGGTGAATTGTTGGTCAAGGGGCCGGCGATGATGCTGGGTTATGGTGAAGAGGAGCAGACCCGTGAGGCGGTTGACGCCAACGGCTATTTTCACACCGGCGATATCGGCCATATCACCCCCGAGCGGGCAATTGTAATTACCGATCGCAAGAAGGACATCATTATTCGCGGCGGCGAAAACCTGTCGGCGCGGGAGATTGAAGATGTGTTGCACCAGCACGAACTGATCAATGAAGTGGCGGTTGTTTCCATGCCCCACGAGCGGCTGGGCGAAGGTGTTTGTGCGTTTGTGGTTACCCGTGACCAGGCGCCGTTGTCCCTGGCGCAATTGCGCCCGTTTCTGGAGCAGCGGGGCCTGGCCCGACAAAAATGGCCGGAGCGTGTTGAGCAGGTGGAAGAACTGCAAAAAACCGCGTCGGGCAAGGTGCGCAAGGATATTCTGCGTCAGCAAATTAAAGCCCTGCTGGAAACCTGATGACGGCGTGACAGGGCCGGCGCCGCAGCGGACACCAATTTTAAAATGCCCCACTGCTGATGACAAATAAATAAAAACAGGTTAGACTGTTTAATCGATGGCAGTGAGTAAAATGGCAGAGAATCGTTATGAGTGATGAAGAGTTTCGCGGTGAAGTCCGCGCCTTTCTCGAACAGGCCCTGACCAAAGAGATCAGGCGCGCCGGGGAATTGATGACCAGTGTGTTTGCCGATTTCGATGCGACCATGGCCTGGCACAAAATTTTACACGCCCGCGGCTGGATCGCACCCGATTGGCCAGAGGCCTATGGCGGCACCGGTTGGTCCCTGAACCAGCGTTATATTTTCCAGGAAGAGTGCAAGCTGGCCAACGCCCCCGCGTTGTTGCCCATGGGGCTGCAGATGCTCGGGCCGATGTTGATTCATTACGGCACCGAAGAGCAAAAGAACTATTACCTGCCGCGCATTTTGTCCGGCGAAGATGTCTGGTGCCAGGGCTATTCCGAGCCGGGTGCCGGCTCGGATCTCGCCTCATTGACGACCTCGGCAGTGCGCGACGGCGACGACTACGTGATTAACGGTTCCAAGATCTGGACCAGTTACGCGCAGCACTCCAATCGCATTTTTTGCCTGGTGCGGACCTCAAAAGAAGGCCCGCCGCAAGCCGGTATCAGTTTTATCCTGGTGGATATGGATGCCCGAGGTTTGACGGTGGATCCGATTGTCGGGCTCGACGGCACAGTCGAGCAGTGCCAGGTGTTTTTTGAAGACGTGCGGGTGCCGGCTGCCAACCTCGTCGGTGCTGAGAACCAGGGCTGGGAAGTGGCCAAGTACCTGCTTGAGTTCGAGCGTGGAGGTCACAACTTCACCATCGATCACAAGAAGCAAATGGCCAAAATCATGCGTCAGGCCAACTCGCAATACGGCCCCGACCACAACCTGTGGATCAACAACCCGGTATTTCGTGCCAAGTTTGCCGATGTCGCGGTGGATGCCCTGGCGCTTGAATTTACCGAGTTGCGCATCAAGGGCGACCTGCAGGCGGGCGGTAATCCCGGCGCGCTGTCGTCGCTGACCAAGGTGATGGGCACCGAGATCGGCCAGCGTTTCAATGAGCTCAGCCTCGAAGTCATGGGTGATCACGCGCTGGTTAAACAGCTGGACGCACTCACGCCGGGCTACGACGGCGAGGTAATCGGCCCGCTCTGCGGCCTGACCACCATGGCCGAGTACATCAACAATCGGGCGGCGACCATTTATGGCGGCTCTGCTGAAATCCAGCGGGATATTATCGCCAAGCGCGTATTGGGCCTCTAACTAACTCGAGCAGCAGGCAGAAATTAGCATGTTTATTGAATACAGCGAAGAGCAGACCATGTTGCGCGACAGCGCCGAGAAATACCTTCGCGACAATTACACGTTTGAGCGCCGCCAGGCGGTGGTCAACAGCGAGCAGGGTTTCAGCAAGGAAGCCTGGCAGACATTTGCCGACCTGGGTTGGCTGGCAATGACGTTCCGCGAGGAGTCCGGCGGTTTCGGCGGCGGCGCCCTGGAAACCCTGTTGTTGTGCGAGCAATTTGGCAAATACCTGGTGGTGGAGCCCTATCTGGAATCCATTGTCCTGGTGGGCGGCTTGATCGAAGCCGGCGCTCACCCCAGCGTGCGAGAAGAATACCTGGGCCGCTTGCTCAGCGGCGAATTGCAGGGCGCGCCGGCCTATCTGGAAAGTGCCAACGTCGCCGACCCGCTGCGCGTGGAAACTACCGCCCAGCCTTTTGGTGGCGGCTTCCTGATCAACGGCAGTAAAACTGTGGTGGTCAACGGGCCGGAAGCTGACCTGTTCCTGGTCAGTGCGCGAACCGGCGGCACCACCGCCAATTCGCGCCAGGGAATAAGCCTGTTCCTGCTGGAGCGGGAGACGCCCGGCCTCAGCTGGAAAAACTACAAGACTTACGACGGTCGTTCGGCGTGCGAGCTGCAGCTCCACAACGTCAAAGTTGACGCCGAGTCGGTCGTGGGTCGAATCGGTGATGCCTACAAGTTTTCTGCGCCGATTATGAGCCGGGCGATCGTGGCGGTGTGCGCGGAAGCCGTGGGGGCTATGGATGCCCTGTTGAGCGCAACGGTGGAGTACAGCAAACAGCGCAAACAGTTTGGGCAACCCATTTCCCGCTTCCAGGTACTGCGCCACCGCATGGCGGACATGTATATGGAAGTGGAGCTGACCCGCTCGCTGTTGCTGGCAACCGCCTGGAAGCTGGATAGCGGTGCGCCCGATGCCCAGCAATGCCTGATCGCCCTCAAGGCCAAGGTTGGCAAGGCGGGGCGCTTTGTCGCTCACAACGCCATCCAGTTGCACGGCGGCATCGGCACCACCGACGAACTCAGTGTCGGTCATTATTTCAAGCGACTGGCGGCCATAGGTGTCATGTTCGGATCGAGAGATTCTTACCTTGCACGCTATTTTCAATCCTGATGGTTGTCGTTATTTACTGTTCATAAATATAGAGAGGAAGTGATCGCTATGGATCTGCAGTTAAAAGATAAAGTGGTTCTGGTTACCGGTTCATCCAAGGGTATTGGCTTTGCCGTGGCAAAAACGCTGGCGGCGGAAGGTTGTAAGCTGGGTATCTGTGCCCGTAATGCCGAGGAGGTGAAAGCCGCCGCGGACAAGCTTCGCGCCATGGGTGTCGAAGTGCACGGCGAAGTGGTCGATGTTACTGATTCGGCTTCTTTGGAGCGCTGGATCAAGACTTGTGCCGAGACACTGGGCGGCGTCGACGGCTTTGTCGCCAATGTCAGCGCCGGTGGTGCCGATGCCGAAGAGTCGGGCTGGCGCGCCGGTTTTGAGGCCGATGTGTTAGCCAGCTGGAAGGCGGTGAACGCGGTGAAGCCTTACCTGGAGAAATCTGCCTGTGGCTCCATCGTCAGTATTTCTTCTACTGCCGCGCTGGAACAGTTTGCCGGTGCCGTACCCTACGGTGCGATGAAAGCCGCACTGCTGAATTATTTTGGCAACCTGGCGCAGGATCTGGCGCCACTGGGGATTCGGGTCAATAGCGTTAGCCCGGGCCCGATCTTTATCGAGGGCGGGGCCTGGGATCAGATTAAGCAGTCCATGCCGGAAGTATACGAGTCCACCGTAGCCGCGATTCCCGCTGGCCGCATGGGTAAAGCCGAGGAGGTGGGGGTGCAGATCGCATTGCTGTTGAGCCCGCTGTCGGGCTACACAACTGGAACCAACGTGGTGATTGACGGTGGTTTTACCAAACGTATTCAGTTTTGATGAGCGCTGCTGAAACTGACAACAACAAGGGGTAATAAACGTGTCAGAGAATCTTTTTTCCGTTGCAGGTAAGGTAGCGTTTGTCAGTGGTGCGTCCAGCGGTTTGGGCGAGCACATGGCGCAGATGCTGGCTGGCCGGGGGGCACTGGTGGTGTGCGCCGCGCGCCGCCTTGATCGCTTGCAGGCGCTGGCGGAGCGTATCAACGCCGCCGGCGGTAAAGCCCTGGCTGTTGCGCTGGATGTGACCGATCGGGCGTCGGTGAAAGCCGCACTGGACACCACAGAGAAAGAATTCGGTACGCCGGATATCGTGGTTGCCAATGCCGGCGCCACCGGCGGGCAGCCCTTCCTGGAGATGGACCCATCAGTCTGGAACAACGTGGTGGACGTCAACCTTAACGGCGTTTTTCATCTCGGCCAGGAGGCCGCCCAGCGCATGGTCGCCGCGGGCAAGCCGGGCAGTATCATCAATATTTCGTCGATCTGTGCGGTCAGCTCCTTCAAGGGTTTGACCCACTACAGCGCCTCCAAGGCCGCCGTCAATCAGTTGACCCGGGTCATGGCGCACGAGCTGGCGGAGCACAATATACGGGTTAATGCGCTCGCGCCAGGCTACCTGATGACCGATATGGTGGCCGACTACTACGCCACCGCGGCGGGCCAGAAGGACCTGGAGGCGCTGCCGCTGAAACGCGTCGGTGAGTTGAAGGAACTGGATGGTGCGCTGTTGCTGCTGGCCAGTGGCGCGTCGAGCTATATGAGTGGGTCGGTGGTTACCGCCGATGCTGGTCACTCAGTCAGGTTGGGTTAAAATTAGTAACCAAATCCAAAGCAATGAAAGTAAAAAAAGCGACCAAGGTGGTCGCTTTTTTTTGGCTTTGTAAATGTGAAAAGTAAAATTGGAAAGGTTAAACCCCGGCCGCCGCTTTGGCTTTTGCCATGGCCGTGGCTGTGGCGGCGTCCATGGGTTCAATCGCCCACTTGATACCGCGTCGCAGCAGGGTATAAAACACCGGTAAATCCCAGGCGCAGCGATCAATGGTGGGCCAGTAGTCGAGCAGCGGTTGCATATCGTGGTGGTGACGGCAGTGGCCCAGAGTCAGATACAGGACCTCGCCCTCGCCGACCTTGTGGGTGTAGAAAACCGGGTGTCGCCCGTGCTCCCACTCGTCCTCCTCAAAGCCTTCGGCTTTGCCGCCAAACTCGGCATCCAGCATGACGTGCAGGTCACCGTAGGTTCTCATCAGGTACAGTTCGTCGGTTGATTCAAACGGCTCGATGCCCTGCACCAGCGGGTGCTCGGGGTCGGCCACCGAGACTGTGTAGGGGGCGATAGGGGGGTGTGAGCGAAACATGGAGCCCAGCGTTTCCACAAACAGGGGGGCCCAATCCGGGGTGCCGTAAAGCCCGCTCGACATCAGCCGAATGATGGAATTGGTGCCATGCAGGGCGTACCAGCGGCCACCTCGTTCGACCCAGGCTTTCAGTGCTTCCTGGGCCACCAGCGAGGGGACTACGTTGCAGGTGTAAGAGACGATAAAATCGGCTTCTTCAAGTGCTTGCAGGTTTTCATAGTCTTCGAAAACCCTGACCCGAATGCGCTCGTCTTCCGCCAACAGTTTCAGCAGTTCAAGGCGGGCAAAGTCAATGTCGTGCCACATGCCGCCGGCAATCAATACACAGTTGATGCGCCCGGCACGGTTGTCGTGAGTACTCATGGGGTTACCTTTTATCCTGGCCGCTGTGCCCGCGGACTTTACAGTTCGGGTTTGGCGGCGTTGGGGTCGTTGGCCAAATACCAGTCGACGTATTTGTGGAACAGCTGGTTGCCGCGCTCGTTGCGTCCGAAGGTGACGTTGTTGAAGGCGTGCGCCTCCAGGCCTTTCTGTATGGCCAGCCCTACGTGATAGTCCTCGGTGTCGACCACATCGCGCAGCCAGTCCATCATGGTTTCCAGCTCGGCGTCATTGTCTACCGGTTTGCTCGGATGGATAAAGTTCAGGTAGGTGGTGTTCTGGTTGGGCTTGGGGCCGGGAATGATCTGGCTGATCATGGTGATCTCCGGAGCCACAAAGATGGAGACATTGGGGAACAGGGTGCGTATCCAGTCGTAGCCATTATTTTCGTGTTGGTGATATTCATCCGGCGGCACATCCGCCAGTTTTTCCTTGATCGCCAGGTGAGGGAAGCAGATCAGGGTGTGAGGCCCATAGGCACCGAACTCCATGACGTTGGAAAACGTTCGCTGGGCAATGGTGTCCGGGTGGGCCGCGGCGAAGTGATACCCCTCCAGATAGCCGTCATAGGCGATCTTCCAGTTGGCGCCGAAAATTTCCCGTTTGCCACAATAGTGCCATTTGTCCATGCCGAGGCGGCCCACATCTTCCATAATGCCGCCGAGAAAGCCGTCAAAATCTACTTCACCATCGGCTTCCAGTACGGTAAATATCATGCCTGAGCGTTCGTAGACCGGGAGCTGATGCAAGCCGTTGGCCTGCTTGTCGAAGTCGCCGAATTTGGGTTGGTCCGCGACTCCGCGCAGGGTGCCGTCGTTGGTGAACATCCAGCCGTGGTAGGGACAGGTAAAGCGCGACTGGTTACCACAGGGTTTGTCGGCGACGGCCATGGCGCGATGGGGGCAGACATTGAGCATTACCCTGGCGGTGCCGTCCTTGAGCCGGGTGATGAGCAGGGGCTTGTCCAGGAACTGCATGGTTTTGTAGTCGCCGGGGTTGGGGATCTCCTGGGTCAGTGCCACGAATACGGGCACCTTCTTGAAAATCAGATCCATTTCCCGCTGCCAAATGTCGGCATCGGTATAGGCAGTTGTGGGAACCTGCATGGAGCCCGGAGCCTGGTCGGTGGTTTTGTTGTCGATGTCATCGATCAGGCGGGCGATGATTTGGTTGTAGTTATCTGTAATGGACATGGTCTACGGCTCCTGTCTGGTCTATCTCTCAGTCCTGTGGAATTTGCAGCGGTCCGGCGGCGGCTACGTCGTAGCGGATGGCGTTCATATCAATCACAGTGAGTGCGCTGGTCAGTTCCAGGAATTCCGCGATGTGCGGTGTTTTGAGGTGGGCGAAGAGGTCGGCTTCGCTGTCCCACTGCTCAGAAATCCACACCACGTTGGGTTCGCTGATGTCCCGTGCCAGGCCGTAGAGCTGGCAGCCTTGCTCGGCGCGAGTAGGTTCAATGATTTTTTGAGCGCCGGCGATATAGGCTTCGGCGTCTGCGGGAGCCACTTCGACTCGTGCTGAAATAACTAACATGTGTAATTCCTTATTGTGATGATTGATGGGTGCGTGTGGATGGAAACCAGCTGCAGCGAGTCGGCCAACTAGCGGGCGCTGCTGGCATCGAGACCGTGGAACATCAGGGCATAGGCCCCTTGTAAAAATTCTTCGGCCTCCTTTTCCCGGCCCGGCTCGGTAACAAATTCGGAGTCGTAATTGAGGCGGCAGCCGCCATTGTCGAGTTCAACCAGCCTGCCAGTTGCCTGGTATTGCAGCAGGCCCGCGGGCCGGTCACAGACGATCGATAGTTTGAGGGTGTGATTCTCGGTGTCCAAATAGTCGAGGCGCTCACTGACGGCGGACTCAAAGCCGACATTGTATATGTGGCGAATCATGCCGATACCATCGCCTTCTATATCCACATGATCAATGTCGACAATGGAGTCGGCAGGCCACCAGCGCTCTATATTGCCGAAGTCGACCAGTAGCGCCCAGACATTGGCTCGGGGTGTATTGAAGTCATGGTGCGCGTGCAGTTTTTGCATATCGAGGGTCTCGCCATTTGTTATGGTTACTGTGCTGATCAGCCGTGGAGGCATTGCGGCACAATATCAGTTTGACGACTAAACTAACCAAACCAAATAAAAAAGTCAATCTTGATTGCTTTTATATTTGGGGGCGTGAGTGCTGCCTGGCTGGCATCTGTCACCGGTAGACAGTGGCATATTGCTCGTCCGACCAATCGGATCGAGGCAGGCGATTATAAAACAATCAAAAATGTTTGTTATTGTGGGTGCTAATCTGTCAGTATAGGCCACCAGGTGCAACGGTTGGTCTCCAGCCGTATTGCGCGGACAGTGTAATAACGACGATAACGGACATATTCCCATGACACAATTGAACACACGGGTGTTGCTCGCCCGCCGACCCGCAGAGCAATTGCAGGCCTCCGACTTTGCTGTGGATGCCCAGCCGCTGGCGCCGTTGCAGGCGAACCAGTTCCGCATCCGCAACCTGTACTTCTCCCTGGACGCCGGTTTTCGCCAGTGGATGAACGAGGGGTCTGACGACAACTACCTGTCTTCGATGCCGCTGGGTGAGCCGGTACAGAGTATCATCCTCGGTCAGGTGGAAGAATCGCGCCATCCCCAGTACCCGGTGGGCAGCGTGGTTGTGGGGCGAACTGCCTGGGAGCAATTCAGTGTGGCCGATGGCTCTGACCTGATGAGCATTATCGAGCCGGATCCGGAGGTGCCGCTGCACGAGTACCTGTGCAGTCTTGGGCCGGCCGGAATTACCGCCTATTTCGGGTTGATGGAAATCGGTAAGCCCAGGGCCGGGGATGTTTTTGTGATCAACGCGGCGGCCGGTGGCGTTGGAGCCATTGCCGGCCAAATCGCCAGGGCGCAAGGCTGCAGCACGATTGGTATCGCCGGTGGCGAAACCAAATGCCGCTGGTTACTCGATACCCTGAGTTACGACAAGGTGATTGATTACAAGAGCGGCGCCCCCCTGGCCGAACAGTTGCAGCTCGCCGCCCCGGATGGCGCCGACATCGTCTTTGACAATGTCGGTGGCAGCATGCTCGGCACGCTGCTCGGCCACCTCGCGGAAAACGCTCGCGTGGTGCTGTGCGGTGCGATCTCCCAGTACGACAAAGTGGATGGCCATGAGGGCGTTGCCAATATGTGGCAGCTGATCACCAAGCGAGCCAGGGCCGAAGGCTTTATGTTTTCGGATTACACCGAGCGCTACCCGGAGGCACTCGACTACCTTGCCGGCTTGCTCAAGGCTGACCAGCTGGTCAGCCCCGTTAATATCTCCGAGGGCGTCGAGTCGGCAGGGCAGGCCTTTGTCGATATGCTCGAAGGCAATAGTCTGGGTAAGTGCCTGGTTAAGATTTAAACCGGCTACCGCAGCCGCGAAAATGGGGACGGAGGGATTAAAATTTGACCAACTCCTGATCGGGCAGGGCTTGCGCTTACTTCGAGTCGGAAGCTGAGTTGATGTTGTGCAGCTCAGCTCCCGAGCAGGCGAACCCTGGCAGGGGAGTTTGAGCCAGGTTGGGCTGGTTAAAAAATAATCCCTTCGTCCTGAATGGCACTTACTTAAGTTGCGAAAGATCCAGCTTGTCATTCCCGCGCAGGCGGGAATTCAGGGGCCTGCGTTATATGTGTCCTGAAACGCTGGATCCCGCCTGCGCGGGAATGACATCGACCAGCTCGCGAGTGGCCGGGCAGCCGTTGATAGACCCGCCTTCGCGCGGCTGACAGTCTAAAGTAAGTACCATTCCCCTCCGTCCCCTTTTTTTGGGGGGTGAGTAGAGTATTCCCTTTTTCTGGCGTTATGTTATATAGTAACGTTAGTGCGTTGAAATTCTTAAACCCAGGCCAGCCCAGCTACCCCATGTTATCCCGACGTCCAGCCGCCCGTTTACGCTCAGCAGTCTTGTGCCTGCTGGCGGTGCTGCTATTGTCGATAACCCTGGACGCTGGGCATGTACATGGGGGTGGCGATAGCAGCAGCGACTGTGCCATTTGCCTGCAAAGTACCGGGCATGCTGTCGCCAGCGGTAATACGCGCCTGCCGCCTGTCATTACGGGTGGCGAGCCCGCTCTGGTCGCCCCACTCAAATATCACTTCAGTAACACTCCGCGGGCATTCAGTATTCGCGCCCCGCCCACTCTCCAGCACTGACATCAGAAAATACCCTGACCCAAAGGGCACCCCTATTAGTTGTTAGCTGCGCGCGACCGCAGCGCATTCTGAGCGGTGCCATAAAGTAATTTCCGCTGTCGCGTGTGCGTCGACGGCGTCCGCTGTGAGAAATGTATGCATTCGTTTTATCGTCCCTTGCCAGTGGCATTGTTGCCACTGGCTGCTGCCATAATTACTAACAATAGCTGGTCTGCTGAAGACCGCCGCATCACTGAAGAAGTTGTTGTCAGCGCTTCACCTCTAAACCAGTCTGTATCCGATAACCCGCACCCGGTCAGTGTGCTCAGTGGCGATGCCCTGCAGCGCCAGGCCAGCGCCACCCTGGGGGCAACCCTGCAGGGCCAGGTGGGGGTCAGCTCCGCTTCATTTGGCCCGGGCGTGGGCAGCCCGGTAATTCGGGGGCAGAGTGCCAACCGGGTCAAGGTTATGCAGGACAACCTTGACACTCTCGATGCCGCCAACGCTTCCGGTGATCACGCCAACGCCGTGGAGCCACTGCTGGCGGATGGCATCGAAATCTTGCGCGGCCCGCAAACCCTGCGCTTTGGCAGTGGCGCCATTGGCGGGGTTATCAATATTATCGACAGCCGTGTGCCCCGCAGCCTGCCGCAGCAGTTTTCCGGCGCCATCGAAACCCGACATAGCAGTAGCAGTGATGAAAGCGCCAGCGTGATACGCCTCGACGGCGCCATTGGTCAATTTGGCTGGCATATGGATGGGCTCTATCGCGACAGTAATGATATTGAGATTCCCGGGCGCGCCGACGGCGAGGCCGATCCGGAATTGACCAGCGACGGCTATATTGCCAACAGCGACAGCCTCAGCACGGCTGGCAGTGCGGGCGGCAGCTGGATTGGCCAGCGCGGCTTTATCGGTGCCAGCGTCAACTACAGCGAAAACCTGTACGGTATCCCGCCGCGCAGCGAAGAGGACGCTGAATACGTACAGATTGCCATGCGCCAAACCCGCTACGATGTTAAAGGTGAGCTGGGTTCGCCCTTGCCGGGGTTTGAACTGGCGCGGCTGCGGCTTGGCTACGTGGACTATCAACACACCGAGTTGGAAGACGGCGATCCGGGTACGGTGTTTGCCAGCCAAGCCGCGGAGGGCCGTATCGAGCTGCTTCACAATCCCTTTGCCGGCTGGCAGGGCGTGGTTGGTATCCAGTGGCTGGATCGGGATTTTGGTGCTATCGGTGAAGAGGCTTTTATCCCCCAATCGGACATCACCAGCGTCGGGGTGTTCGCGATTGAAGGCCGCTCTTTTGGCAATCTGGCGCTGGAACTGGGTGCCCGCGCGGAATACCAGGACATTGACCCGCAGCAGCAGAAAAGCGTCGATCACAGCACCTCCAGCCTGTTCGCGGCCGGCCAGTACCGTCTCAGTGAAAACCAGCGCCTGAACCTGTCGCTGAACCGTGCCCAGCGCGCGCCGAGTATTGAAGAGCTGTATTCTGATGGCGCTCATCTGGCCACCAGCAGTGTCGATCTCGGTAACGCCGCACTGGACCCGGAAACCAGCGTCAATTGGGAGATCGGTTATCGCTATCAGGGTGCCGTCGAACTGGAGGTAAATGCCTTCTATAACGACATCAGTGATTTCATTTATAAAAGTAACAGCGCCATGATCGATACCGAGAGCGGCCTGCCCATCTACGTCTATACCCAGCAGGGTGCTGTGTTTAAAGGCCTGGAGGCCCAGCTCGGCGTGCCGGTTACCGAGGCCTGGGAGCTGCGTTTATTTGCCGATACGGTGCGGGCTGAACTCGATGATGGCGCCGATGTGCCGCGCATCACACCGCGGCGTATCGGTGCCGAGGTCAACTACACGACTGATCAGTGGCAGGCTGGCCTGCGCGCAACCCGCGCCAGTCGCCAGGACCACCCGGGCGACAACGAGCTGCCCACCGCTGGCTGGACCCGTGTCGATGCCCATCTTACCTGGCACTTGCAAGAGATCACCGTGTTTGCCAATGCCGGCAATCTGCTCGACGAGGACATCCGCAACGCCAGCTCCTATTTGCGCGATGTCGCCCCTGAAGCGGGTCGCAACCTGACCCTGGGGGCTCGCTATCGGTTCTAGCCGGAAAAGGGGACGGAGGGATTAAAATTTGATCAGTTCTTGATTTCTCTGATCTCCCTGAGCGCCCGATTGCGCAGCGCCGCAAGCTGAGTTGATGATGCACTACCTGTCGCCTTGCTGGTAAAAGCCGGCAGGAGGCAGGTTTGTCTGGTTAATAAATAATCCCTCCGTCCCCTTTTGAGGGGGCTTGAGGCAGGTTTAACTGGTTAATAAATAATCCCTCCGTCCCCTTTCGGGGGTTTGCGTGCCGTGGAATAGCAGGTAGTTGACCGGCACCAGCAGCAGGGTGACAAAGGTGGTAAAGATAATGCCGAAGCCCAGCGATATGGCCATTGGGATCAAAAACTGGGCCTGGGTTTCTTTTTCGAAGAGTAGGGGTAGCAAGCCGAAAAAGGTGGTTAGGGAGGTTAACATCACCGGGCGGAAGCGCGCTGCTCCGGCAGTGAGGACGGCATCCAACACCTCTGCACCGGCTGCGCATTTTTTGTTGATATAGTCGACCAGTACCAGCGAGTCATTCACCAGCACGCCCATAAGTGCCAGCATTCCAAGCAGGCTCATGATGGTCAGGTTCATGCCCATTAGCCAGTGGCCAATCATCGCCCCAATAATCCCGAAGGGAATGATCGAGATTACGATAAAAGGCTGCTTGTAGGATTTAAAGGGTATTGCCAGCAGGCAGTAGATGACAAACAGTACTGCACCAAGGCCATATAACAGGCTGAGCATGGATTCGGCCTGTTCCTCTTGCTCACCACCCATGGCATAAGTTACACCGGGATGCTTCGCCACTTCGGCTTGCAGAAACTGCTGTAAATCCGCCGTCAGAGCCGTCATATTGACCCTGTTCTTTTCCACATCCGCGCGCACATTGACCACCCGGTAGCCATCCACACGCCTGATCTCAGTGGGGCTAATAGCGGGTGTTAAGGTGGCAATCTGGGCAAGCGGGATTTGTTTGCCCTCGCCATTGCTAATCAACATGTCATTGAGATAAGCCGCGGAGTTGCGTTCACTCATGGGGAAGCGGACCATTACCCGTATGTCGTTGCGCCCCCGTTGAATACGTTGCGCCTCCACACCAAAAAACGCTTGCCGTACCTGGCGAATAACATCGGAGCGGGTAATGCCCAGCAGGTGTGCCTCAGGCTTGAGGTCTATACGCAGCTCTTCCTTGCCTTTCGACAGGCTGTCGTGAATATCAAACACGCCATCGTAAGTCGCCAGTTGCTGTTTAATGTCATTGGCAAGTTGCTGCAGTACTTCAAAACGCTCGGCGCGCAATTCAATATCTATCGGGTCGCTGGATCGACCGGACTCAGCTCGAAACGCCATATTCTCAGCGCCCGGAATCGGACCAATTTTCTCGCGCCACTCCTTCGCCAGGGTCAGGCTGCTGACATTGATGACACGCTTTTCGGTGGGTGCAAGTTCAAACCGCGCTGAACCGGAATGCGCAACGCCGCCCCTGCCACCGGTGCGGGTAAGAATATCGCTAATGATACTCACGCCGGTTTCTTTATCGGTGTATTTTTCCTGTAATTCCCGGGCTGCCAACAACACCCTCTCCATATGGGTGTCGGTCACTTCAAACGGCGTGCCGGTGGGCATGGTCAGGTCCAGTCGCACCGTTTCACTGGGTATTCTGGGGAAAAAAGTATAGCGGGTGTGGCCAGTAAAAATGGCGGTAACGATCACGGCCAGCAGGCCCGCAAAGATGACAACCGTAGTCATTTTGTTGCGCACACACAAGACCAGCAGCGGCTGATAGTATTTCAAGATTGCACGCTCAAACCCGTCGGCAAAATTGCGCTGCCACTGCTGCAGTTGGTTGAGATTTTTTTCCTGGCCAACTTTGATATGTTTCAGGTGCGAGGGCAATACAAGCTTTGATTCGATCAGGGAAAACAGCAGTACCGGGATAACGATAAGCGGTATCTGGGCAAATATGGGCCCCCGTTGCCCCTCCATAAACAACAGTGGAGTAAAAGCAACGATGGTGGTGAGTACGCCAAAGGTAACCGGTACCGCCACTTCAGTGGTGCCATTGATGGCTGCCTGTAACCCGGACTCCGACTTTTGCAGATGGCTGTAAACGTTTTCACCGGTGACAATGGCATCATCAACGACGATGCCCAGCACAATAATGAACCCGAACAGGCTGATCATATTGAGGCTAACCCCCAGTATTGGCATCAGCAGCCAGGCACCACAAAAGCTGATGGGAATGCCGACAAATACCCAGATCGCAACCGCCGGCCGCAAGAATAATGAGAGTAATATGATGACCAGGACACCGCCTTGAATCGCGTTGCTGGCGAGGGTGTTGATGCGTTTCTTGATAACGACCGATTTGTCGTTCCAATAGTGCAGTTCGATATTGTCACTCAGTGTTTCCCGGCGCTTCTCCACATACGCCTTCACCTTGTCAGCAACCTCGATCACACTCTGGTCGCCCACGCTGAACACATCAACGATGGCCGCGAGGCGACCATTAAAGCGCGTGCGCACGGCCTTTTCCTCGAAGCCGTCGGTAACCGTGGCAATATCCCCCAGCCGCAACAGGGTGCCGTTGGGGTTGCTTTTGATAACGATTTCTTCGAAATCGTCGCGCCGGTAGGCCTGCCCTTTGGAGCGAATCAGCACGTCCCCTCCGAGGGCTGAAATATTGCCGCCGGAAAGATCCAGCGAGCTTTGCGATATCGCCTCGGCAACCTCGCTCAGGGTAAGGTTGAATTCCCGCAGGCGATCCTGTCGCAATTCGATGGCCACTTCGTAGTCACGCACGCCCTCGATATCCGCTTGCGTAATGTTGGGCAATTGCAGGATATCCTGCTGCAGTTGTTCACCCAGCTCCCGCATTTCCAGCTCCGAAACATCGCCGGCAATGGTTAAGGTGATGGCGGCTCGACGGCGCTGCGCCAGGGAAATAACAGGGCGTTCAGCGCCCACCGGAAAAGTATTGATCGAATCGACACGGCTTTTTACATCATCCAGCAACAAGCGGGCGTCATAACCTTCTTCCGCCTGGATTCTGACCGCTGTACCCCCTTCGGCAGATACGCTGCTGTATTCCTTGATGCCTTGCAGGTCTTTTATCGCCTCTTCAATTCTTGTTGCCAGGCCCAGTTCGGCATCTTCCGGTGTCGCGCCGCGCAGCGTGACCCGCACGCTGATTTCGCGACTCTCAAACTCCGGAAAATATTCCAGCGCTATCCAGTGGGTCAGTGAATACAAGCCCAGCAGCGCTATGGTAATCATCAACAGATTGGCCGCCACATCATTCCTTGCAAACCAGGCGATCATATTGCCGCTCCTTTTTTCCCTTTGCCCTGGTCGGCCACTCCATCCCTGCCGGCATCGTAATCTTCAGCTGTTTTTCGGTTCACTTTTCCCGCCGCGGTTTGACCTTCATCGCGGGTCAATTTCACCAGCGTCCCCGAAGCTACCTGCCCCAGTGGCGATACCACTAATTGATCCCCCGGACTGATGCCTGCCGAGATGATGGCTACTTCGCCATTTTGCCAGCTTATATCAATAGGTGTGCGGTAGACCGCGCCCTCTCGGTAGAGGTACACATAAGAGCCCTGGTAAATAGCCTTGTTGGGTATGCTGATGGCAGAATCCAGCGTGATGCCATCTATTTCGGCAGTCACATACTGACCAATCTTGAGCGGGAAGCGGCCCTCAGCTTTTTTGCCAAAGGGGTCGTCGATCCGGGCCACCACATACAGCTGGCGACTGCTGTCGTCAATGGAGCTGGCGGTGCGGATAATGTTGCCCTGCCAGACCTCTTGCCTGGCCAACTCCGAACCGATCCGCACCGATGGCATGCTTGCGGGGCTGTGCTCCTGGTGACGGTAGGCTTCTGGCAGATCCAGTAGCTGCAAGTCGTTATTTTTTATCGGTAGGCGAATCTCAACCGCATCCGTCGCATAGATTTCTCCCAGCACCGTATTGTTGGAAGCTACCTGGCCGAGATCAACGCTGGTTGAGAGTACCCGTCCATCAAAGGGGGCTCGAATGGATGTCCGTGCCAGATCAACTTTCGCTTTCCTTAACAGCGCCTTGGCCGAGCTTACATTGGCCTGGGCCGCTTTTAGCTGCGGTTCGCGCATGACCAGGGGCTTGGCGGTTGTGTTGTTGCCCAGGCGCTCCCAGTCGGCCCGCGCCTGCTCCGCCTGGGCGTATTCCTCAGCCAGGCGTTGTTCCGCCTCGGCCAGGCTCGCTTGCGCAATATCCACCGCAATTTCGTAGTCTGTCGCATCTATCTGCAGCAGCAGTTCACCCTTGCGGAAGAAGCCGCCGTCCCTGAAGCGCTCAGAGACATGCTCCACGCGACCGCTCACCTGCGCCACCAACTTGCTTCGGGTGCGGGGTTCCACCAATCCGTAGGACAATACTCTAGGCGTAATGCTTGATCTCTGGATTTCGATCGCTTCAACACTGATCTTGGGGTCTGTGTTTGCATTGCGTTTTTCAGGTTTTGGCTCTGAGAGTATCAGTGCGGCCACGATGATAATAACCACCCCTAGTATGACAATGGGAAGTATTCGTTTCCTTGATTTGGCCTGCATTGGGCGTCCTGTCTGTTGCTGCGGTAATGAATGAAACTCGGATCGATCACGGTTCCTGGTGATCTGGCCGCTAACAGGGAGAATAAACGCCCTGTTGCCGGCAAGCAATGGAACGGTTTACCTGGAGGCTGTTCTTCGTCATTAACGGGGGAGGAGGGCAAAAGCAGCTTGTCCAAATTGCTCGGCCGCAATTTGACTCTTCATCATGAACGGGGGTGGGCGGTTCTGCGTCGCCCGGCAGCGACACAACATCAAACAAAAAAGGCCCACCCGAGGGTGAGCCTTTTTTGTTTGAAGATGGTAGCTAGGGGCGGACTTGAACCGCCGACCCCAGCATTATGAGTGCTGTGCTCTAACCAGCTGAGCTACCTAGCCATCGTTTCGAGGGGCGCTATTCTGCTGATTTGGCCGCCCCGTGTCAAGGATTCTATGTGCTTGTTTTTACTGGATCTGTTCAGTATCGGCGGAGCCGTCACACATTGAAACGGAAGTGCACTACGTCGCCGTCTTTGACGATATATTCCTTGCCTTCCAGGCGCCATTTGCCGGCGTCTTTGGCGCCCTGTTCGCCGTTATTGCTGATGAAGTCATCGTAGGCCACCACTTCTGCGCGGATAAAGCCTTTCTCAAAGTCGGTGTGGATTTTACCGGCCGCCTGGGGGGCGGTGGCGCCCACGGGAATGGTCCAGGCGCGCACTTCCTTGACCCCGGCGGTGAAGTAGGTTTGCAGGCCGAGCAATTCGTAGCCGGCGCGAATGACCCGGTTCAGGCCCGGCTCTTCCATGCCCAGCTCTTGCAAGAACTCCATTTTTTCCTCGTCGTCCAGCTCGGCGATCTCGGCCTCCAGCTTGTTGCAGATGGGGACCACCACGGCGCCTTCCTCCTCGGCGATTTTGCGCACGGCGTCGAGGTGCGGGTTGTTGTCAAAACCTTCCTCGTCCACGTTGGCGATGTACATGGTGGGCTTGAGCGTCATCAGCGACAGTTCGCGCAGCTGTTTCAGCTCGTCTTTATTGAGGCTGAAGCTGCGCAGTGGCTTGGCTTCGTTCAGGTGCGGCAGCACTTTCTCCAGCAGGGCCTTCATGGCCATGGCGTGCTTGTCCTGGCCCTTGGCGGCCTTGGCGTAGCGGTTGGCGGCCTTCTCGCAGGTTTCCAGGTCGGCCAGGGCCAGCTCGGTGTTGATCACCTCAATGTCGGCGATGGGGTTGATCTTGCCTTCGACGTGAATCACGTTCTCGTCGTCGAAGCAGCGCACCACGTGGGCGATGGCGTCGGTCTCGCGAATGTTGGCCAGGAACTGGTTGCCGAGGCCCTCACCCTTGGAGGCGCCGGCGACCAGGCCGGCGATATCGACGAACTCCATGGTGGTGGGGACGATGCGCTCGGGCTTGACGATGGCCGCCAGCTTGTCCTGGCGGGGGTCGGGCACCGGCACTATGCCGGAGTTTGGCTCAATGGTGCAGAACGGAAAGTTTTCCGCGCCGATTCCAGCCTTGGTCAAGGCGTTGAATAAGGTGGATTTGCCCACGTTCGGCAGGCCGACAATGCCGCAATTAAAACCCATAGTGGTGTCTCTTTAGCGCTTTCAATAGATAAGAAGGATGGATGCACAGCCTGTGGCTGGTTTGGGGCGGCATTCTACTACAGAGTGGCTGCTTGTGCTCAGTTTATGGGCGGGCAGAGGCGGCAGGTTGTGGTCGGCAACAGGCTGGTGGCCTGGTAGCACTCCCGAGCCCTGTAGGAAGTGACTGCGGTATGTCGCTGCCACCGGTTACTGCTCGTGCTGTGGCCCTGGACCGCGCGCTCGGGAGCGGTACAGGGCTCGAGGTAATTATTGAAGCGTGCGGGTTACTGGGTCGCGCACCAGGCTTCCAGTTCGTCGGCGCCACCGACACAGATGCCATCGATAAACACCTGCGGGGTAGTGCCCTTGCCGCTGATGGCCGCCAGGGAGCTGTAGCTGATACCCTTGGTGCCGAGCACGATTTCTTCGAAGCGCATGCCCTTGTCGTGCAGCAGTTTTTTGGCGCGGGCGCAGTGGGAGCAGCCGGGCTTGGTGAGCATGGAAATACGCTTGGGCAGGTTGGCCTTGGCGTTGATGTAGTTGAGCATGGTGTCGGCGTCCGAGACCTTGAAGGGGTCGCCGGGCACATCGGCTTCGATAAACTGCTTCTCGATCACGCCGTTGACCACCAGCATGGAGTAGCGCCAGGAGCGCTCACCAAAGCCCAGGTCAGTTTTGTTGACCAGCATACCCATGCCGCGGCTGAAGTCGCCGTTGCCGTCGGGCAAAAAGTGGATCTTGTCGGCGTCCTGATCCTTCTGCCAGGCCTCCATCACAAAGGCGTCGTTGACCGACAGGCAGATAATGTCGTCCACGCCCTCTTTGGCGAACACCGGTGCCAGCTCGTTAAAGCGAGGCAGGTGGGTGGAGGAGCAGGTGGGGGTAAAGGCGCCGGGCAGGGCAAACAAAATGACCTTCTTGTTGGCAAACAGGTCGTCAGTGGTGACATTGACCCATTCGTTGCCCTGGCGGGTACGGAAAGTAACTTGGGGTACGGCTTGGCCTTCACGATTCTCTAACATAGCTTTGGTTTCCTGTGTGTGGTTGGATATGGGGCTAGTATATTAGAGTTCGTAATTTAATAAATATAATTAATGATATGGGGGTGATAGCGTCAGCTTATCGATAGGGCGCGGAGCTGTTATTGCGGGTGTGCAGCTCTTTCATGGCGCTGTTCCATTGTCCCTGCAGTAACAGCGGTACTACCTTGCTGGCGGCGTAGATGGCGTCTTCAATTTTCTGAAACTCCTCGGAGGGCGCCTTTTTCAGCACGTAATTGGACACCAGCTTGGCGTTGCCCGGGTGACCGATGCCCAGGCGCAGGCGGGCAAAGTTGTTGTTATTGCCGAGTGCGCTGATGGTGTCGCGCAGGCCATTGTGGCCGCCGTGACCACCGCCCAGTTTAAGCCGCGCCACGCCTGGCTCCAGATCGAGTTCGTCGTGGGCCACCAGAATGGCCTCGGGCGGTATCTTGTAAAAGTTGGCGATGGCGCCCACCGCCTGGCCACTGCGGTTCATAAATGTGGTGGGGATCAGGAGCCGCACCGGCACGCCGTCGAGGCTGGCGAGGGCGGTCAGGCCAAAAAACTTCTTGTCTGCGGCGAGGCTGGCGCCCGCCTGGCGAGCCAGTTCGATAACGAAGTCGGCGCCGGCGTTGTGACGGGTGAGGTGGTATTCGCTACCGGGGTTGCCGAGGCCAACGATCAGCTGAATAGGGGTGTCCATATTAACTCTGTCTATAGTAACTCTGCCGCTGTTTTGGCGATTTCTTTGGTGGTATTTGTCGCGAGTATTGGTGTTGCCTAAAACAAAAACGGCCGGGAGATGTCAGCATTTCCCGGCCGTTGGTGTTGCTCAGAGCGTGTGGCTTACTCGGCTGGAGTCTCGCCTTCTTCTCCGGCTTCAGCTTCGGCTTCAGTGCCTTCTTCGTCTTCGACGGCGACGCCCTTCAGCTTGTTCACGGAGACCACGGCGTTATCGTGATCTTCACCGTGTGACAGGTCTACCGAAGTAACGCCTGCAGGCAGCTTGAGGTCAGAGATGTGCACGATCTGGTCAAGCTCGACGTTGAGCATATCCACTTCGATGTACTCGGGCAGATCGCCAGGCAGACAGGTGATCGCCAGGTCGTTCATCAGGCGAGAAATGCTGCCGCCCTGTTCCTTGACGCCTTTACAGGCTTCTTCGTTGGTGAAGTGCAGCGGCACGTTGACGGTTACTTCCTTGTCCATGGAGACACGGATAAAGTCCGCGTGCAGGACCAGGGGCTTGGCCGGGTGGCGCTGCAGGTCTTTCAACAGCACGGTTTCGCTGTCACCGCCGACTTTCAGGGTGATAACGTGAGAGTAGAAAGCCTCGTTTTCCAGTTGCTTGAGCAAGTCCTTGTGGGGAACCTGGATATTGGCTGGGGCTTTCTCGCCACCGTAAACGATGGCGGGCACTTGGCCTTCGAGACGACGCAGGCGGCGGCTCGCACCTTTCCCTGCGTCCTCGCGAAGGACGGCATTCAATACAAAATCTTCAGACATGTGTCTATTCCTCGATAAATCTGCCAGATTCCGCGACCAGAAACCGGGCAGCTATTAAAAACACCAAAGCCTGCACATGATCCCCTAGTTGGGGTCGAAGGCAGGCTTTAGCGGCTTATCCGAACCAATGTTTGCCGTTGTTTATGACAAGTTAGCGAAACATTGCGCTCAAGGATTCTTCGTTGCTCAAGCGGCGAACCGCTTCGGCCAGCATGGCCGACAAAGTGAGCTGGCGGATTCTATCACAATTTTTCAGGTTGTCACGCAGCGGTATTGAATCCGTGACCACCAGTTCATCCAGAACGGAGTTGTTGATGTTGTGCAGGGCATTGCCGGACAGCACCGGGTGGGTACAGTAGGCGACCACCTTGTTGGCGCCGAACTCTTTCAGGGCGCGGGCGGCATTGCAGAGGGTGCCGGCGGTGTCGACCATATCGTCGATCAGCAGGCAGGTGCGGTCTTCAACGTCGCCGATCAGGTTCATGACCTCGGTGACGTTGGCCTTGGGTCGACGCTTGTCGATAATGGCCAGTTCGATGTCCAGCTGTTTGGCCAGGGCCCGGGCCCGCACTACACCGCCGATGTCGGGGGAGACCACGATCAGCTTTTCATAGTGTTGCTTGCAGATGTCGTCCAGCAGGACCGGTGAGCCGTAAACGTTGTCGACCGGAACGTCGAAGAAGCCCTGAATCTGCTCGGCGTGCAGGTCGACGGTCAGTACCCGGTCTACCCCGGCGCCTACCATCATGTCGGCGACTACCTTGGCGGTGATCGGCACCCGTGCGGATCGCACCCGGCGGTCCTGGCGAGCGTAGCCAAAGTAGGGCACCACCGCGGTGATGCGGCCGGCGGATGCGCGTCGCAAGCCGTCGACCATGACGATCAGTTCCATCAGGTTGTCATTGGTGGGGGCGCAGGTTGGCTGCACTACAAAGACGTCGCGGCCGCGAACATTTTCGTTCAGTTCTACCGTGATCTCGCCGTCTGAAAACTTGCCTACGGTGGCGTCGCCCATGGGGATGCCGAGGCGGTCCACGATTTGATGAGCCAGTTCAGGGTTGGCGTTGCCGGTAAAAACCATTAAGTCAGCCACGGGGGTACCTTTTGCAGAAGATTGTAGTGGTAGGGCGTAAGCAGGTTTTGGGGTCCTGTTATATTCTTACAAAATCTTAATGCTGGTGCGGTGCTCGGGAGGGGGCTGGGTGTCGAAAGCGACACCGGGATGGATATACCGGGCTGACCCGGTTTGATCCATTGGCCACTGTCCCGGTAACCAGACGACATGAATCAATATGTTTCAAGCCATCTATTTATATGGCTGGGGTGGAAGGATTCGAACCTTCGCATGACGGGATCAAAACCCGCTGCCTTACCGCTTGGCTACACCCCAGTAGCAACTTAACTGGCTAGCAGTTGGTGCGCTGGTGACTGGTTGACGGCGCCTGCAACAAAACCCCGCAGGGGTGGTTGCAGTTGCTCCAGAACCCTGATTGCATCGGCCCTGTTGGCGAATGCGGCATACACACAGGCTCCGGTTCCAGTCATCCTGGCATCGCCGTATTGGCTCAGCCAGCGCAGTGCGAAATCTACCTCAGGATAGAGTTTTCGTACCAGTGGCTCGCAGTCATTTCGGCCACCCTGCTCCAGAAAGGCCGCTACTGTAATGGCCGAGCTGTCTCTTGTCAAATCTTTGTGGGAAAAAATCCTGGCGGTGGAAACATGGCAATCCGGCGCCACCACCAGGTACCATTTTTGCTCCAGCTCAAGGGCTTGCAGCTGCTCCCCGATGCCCTCGGCCCAGGCAGTTTTGCCGCGTACGAAGACCGGTACGTCGGCCCCCAGTTGGCGTCCCAGTTCGGCCAGTTCATCGAGTTCGAGCTGCAGTTGCCAGAGTTGGTTGAGGGCCAGCAGGGTGGTGGCGGCGTCGCTGCTGCCGCCGCCAATACCGCCGCCCATGGGCAGTCGTTTGCGCAGTTCAATATTGGCGCCGCGGCGGCTGTCGCCGTGCTGTTGTAACAGGCGGGCGGCCCGCACCACGAGGTTGTCTTCGCTGGCCAGCCCCGGGATTTCCGGGCGCAGCTGGATCTGGTTGTCAGCGCGGGTTTCAAAGTGGAGTTCGTCGCCGTAATCCAGTAATTGAAATACGGTTTGCAGATTGTGGTAGCCGTCACTGCGTCGCCCGGTGATGTGCAGGAACAAGTTGAGCTTGGCCGGTGCCGGAAGGGTCAATGCTGTCACTGTGGTAATTGCCAGTTTTTGATAATCAGGGTCGCCTTGATTTCCGCCCGGCTGATGGCGAGCCGGGCAGGTAACAGAAACGGTGGTATCGCCTGGTAGCTGAGGTAACTGATAAGCCAGCCGCTCTGGGTGAGGCTGTGGAGAGTGCCGTTTTCATTGCGCTCCATAACCCCGGTCGGGGCCGTGGGCGAGGGGATGCCCCGCACCCAGTAATGCATGTCGCTCATGGGCAGCCACCAGCCGAGGGTTCGGTACATTAATTCCTCAGCGCTGGGGGCACTGATCTCCGCTTCACCGGCCCGGGCCAGGGTGACCCCGTCCGGGGTGGCGGAGATGCGGGTGGCGCCCTGGCCCAGCGGGCCGCTGAGTTGAATCTCGTAGCTGCGGGGTTGTTGGCGCCAATCGATGTAGGCGCTGGCGGCATCGTCCGGCAGGCGAATGCCCAGCTTGCCTTGCAGCTGCCACTGGTCGAGAGCGGCGAGCTGGCGCTGCTGTTGGCTGTAATCAATGCCGCTCGGCGGCGGTTTGGGCCCGAGTGCCGAGCAGGCGCTGAGCAGTGCCAGCAGGCTGCAGATTGCGGCGCTGCGCCAGGGGCGCGACAGGCGGGACCGGGTTGAACAGTTCATTGGCGGGCCTGATCAGGGAGTGTCACCGGGGGCTGGCAGAGCGCCCAGGCGCCGAATGACGTCGGCGATAACAGTGCTTTTCGGGTTCAGCTTCAGCCCTTTGCTCCACACCTCCCGGGCCTCCTGCTGGCGCCCGCTGACCCATAGAACCTCGCCCAGGTGCGCGGCTATTTCGTGATCCGGGTAGGCTTGCATCGCCTGGCGCAGCAGCAGCAGCGCCTCCGGCAGGTTGCCGAGCCGGTATTGTACCCAACCCATGCTGTCGAGAATGGCGGGGTCTTCGGGTTTGATTTGCAGGGCCTGGGAAATAAGCTCCAGTGCTTCCTGGTAGCGGGTGGTGCGGTCTGCCAGGGTGTAACCGAGGGCATTGAGGGCGGCGGCGTTGTTGGGGTCGTATTTCAAAACCGCGCGCAAGTCGCGCTCGAGATCCTCCAGCCGATCCAGTTGCTCGCTGATCATGGCGCGGCTGTAGAGCAGTTGGGTGCTGGCGGGAAACAGGGCGAGAGCTTCATTGAGCAGGCTGTGGGCGCTGTGCAGTTGCTGGTATTTGTTGAGCACTTCCGCCTCCAGCAGGTAGAGGCGCTCGGCCTCTTGCGGGAACTGCTGGCGCGCGGCACTGAGGCGCTTGTTGGCCGCTTCGGTCTGGCCGGCGCGAACCAGGATGTCGGTGGTGCGCAGCAGGGCGGCGATAAAATTGGGGCCCGGCCCCACCCGCAGGTAGTGCTCGAGGGCGACCTGCCAGTCTTCGCTGGCTTCAGCAATACGGCCGAGGTAATAGTGGGCCACCGAGCTGTGTCGTTCAAACCGGGTCAGGCTCTCGAAGTGCTGCCTGGCTTCTTCCACCAGACCGCGCTCGTGGCTGATCAGTGCCAGTGACAACAGGAAATCCTCATCGTGGGGCGACTGTTGCACCAGGATGCTGAATTGCTGGTAGGCCTCGTCGAGGTCAATGCTGGCCAGCAGGCGCGCGTACTGCAGTCGCAGCCGATCATTGTCCGGGTGCGCATCCAGCAGCAGGCGCAGGCGCTTCATGGCTTCTTCGGGGTGGCCCTGGTCGTTCAGCAGGCGCGCCTCCAGCACCGCGGCGGAAACCAGCGTGGCATCCAGTTGCAAAGCCTGGCGCACATAAGTCAGTGCCTGTTCCGGCTGCTGCTGTTGCTGGTAGAGCAGACCAACGCCCACCAGCAAGTCGGTGTTGGCCGGATGCTCGGCCAGGCGTTGCAGGAATTCAGCCAGCAGCAGTTCGCGCTGGGTATCGGTGGCACTGGTGGCGCGGGAAGCGATGCTCTGGTAGAGAGTGGAGCCATCGTTTTGCAGCAGGAACGCGGAGTGCTGGCTGGCCTCCAGCAGGCGTCCGGCCTGGATCAGCTCCGAGGCGGCAATAAAGTGTGCCTCGGCGTCAGTGGGGCTGACTTCTGCCCACAGCAGGGCCGACTCCAGGGCTGCTCGGCGGACATTTAAAAACCGCGCAATGCGGGTGGCACGGGCGGCGATATCCGGGTCGCGGGTGATCTGCGCCTGTTGCATGTAGTTGCCCAGGGCAATGTCGTAGCGTTCGCGGCTGCCGGCGATCTCGGCCACCAGCAGGGCGTAGAAGGTCTCTATGGGGAAGGGCTTCTCCGGCGCCTTTACAGCTTCGGGAGTGGCGCTTGGGGTGGACTCGGTTACAGCCGGTGGGGCGGGGGGGGGCTTGAGTTGCGAAGCACACCCCTGCAGTAAAATAGCGACCGTCAGGGTGGTGGCAAGTGTCCTGGTCAAATTCATTAAGTCAGTCAGCACGAGTCATTTTAAAGTCAGACAACCATACCTGCGAAAGGTTGTTTTGGGAACCAGAGAAAGATTGCGAAAAAACCGGCGCCAAAATTGCTACAATGCCGGCGAGAGCTGCGCCAGGTGGAGGCAGCCCTGTGCCCGCTAACGGGCAATAATAGACGCCAGTTGACTAAAGTCACTTGCCAGACAGGCATCGTAACCGGAAAATCACGCTTTTTTAGCACGCCAGCCCTGAACTATATGACTTTGCTCGCTTTCGGCATTAATCACAACACTGCGCCACTCGATATACGCGAGCGGATAGCGTTTGTGCCCGAGCAGGTCCACGAGGCCCTGGCCCAGGTTTGTGGCCAGCTCAATATAGATGAAGTGGCCATATTGTCCACCTGCAATCGCACCGAACTCTACGCTCACCTGAAAGCGTCCAGGGAGGTGGCTGCCGAGGCGGTGGAGCGGATCCAGCACTGGCTGGAAACTTACCACCGGGTCGAGTGTGCCGGCCTGGATAACTGTCATTACTGGCACGTGGATGAGGACGCTATCGGCCATATGATGCAAGTGGCCAGCGGGCTCGACTCACTGGTGTTGGGCGAGCCGCAAATACTCGGGCAGATGAAGTCGGCCTATGCGGTCGCCTGTGAGGCCGGCACCGTCGGGCGCTATCTGCACAGCGCCTTTCACAAGGTGTTTGCCACCGCCAAGCGGGTGCGCACCGAAACTGCCATCGGCGAGAATCCGGTCTCCGTGGCCTACGCGGCGGTGACCCTGGCGCAGCAGATATTCTCCGACCTGAAGCAAGATACTGCCCTGTTGGTGGGCGCGGGGGAAACCATTGACCTGGTGGCCCAGCATTTGACCCGGCAGGGCCTGGGGCGCCTTATCGTCGCCAACCGGACCCTCGAGCGAGCCGCACAACTGGCGCAAAAATATTCGGCCGAGGCGGTGTTGCTGGCGGATATTCCCGATCTGTTGCACCGCGCCGACATCGTTATTACCTCTACCGCCAGCCAGCTGCCGCTGCTGGGTAAAGGGGCGGTGGAGTCGGCCTTGAAAAAGCGCCGCCACAAGCCGATGTTTATGGTCGATATCGCGGTGCCGCGGGATATTGAGCCCGAAGTGGGCACGCTCGATGACGTCTACCTCTACAGCGTGGATGACCTGCGCGAAGTGATCGATGAAAACCGCCGCTCCCGCGAGAGCGCGGCGGCCAAGGCGCTGCTGATTGTGCAGGAGGGCGTACAGCAGTTTATGGCGGAGGTGCGCTCACTGGATTCGGTGGCCACCATCAAGGCCTATCGCCACAAGGCGGAAGAGTTGCGCGACCGGGAGCTGGGCAAAGCGCTGAAATTGCTGGAGTCCGGTGTGGCGCCGGAGCAAGTGCTGACCCAACTGGCCCGCGGCCTGACCAACAAGTTGTTGCACAGCCCCACCACACAGCTAAAGAAAGCCGGTCTCGATGGCGACAGCCAGCTGATCGACCTCACCCAGCAGCTGTTTGACCTGAGCAAGCCGGATATCGAAAAACACGAAGCCTGAAGGTCCCCCTACAGGCAGAAATAATGAATACAGCAGTACCCACACAATGAGAGCCCTATGAAGTCGTCAATTCTGGAAAAACTGGAAAATCTGCAAGAGCGTTACGAGGAGGTTGGAGCGCTGTTGAGCGATGCCGGTGTCATCAGTAACCAGAACCAGTTCCGCGAACTGTCGAAGGAGTACGCCGAACTGGAACCGGTGGTGCAGTGTTTCACCGAGTACCAGCAGGTGGTGGCCAACGTCGAGGAGGCCCGCTCGCTGTTAAAGGATGGCGATGCGGATATGCGCGAGATGGCCCAGGAAGAACTCAAGGACAGCGAAGGCAAGCTGGAACCGCTGGCGGTGGAATTGCAGCGCTTGCTGTTGCCCAAGGACCCCAATGATGACAAGAACGTCTTTCTGGAAATTCGCGCCGGCACCGGTGGCGATGAAGCGGCGATTTTTTCCGGCGACCTGTTCCGCATGTACGCCCGCTACGCCGAAAAGAAAAAATGGAAAATCGAGGTGCTGAGCGAGAGCGAAGGCGAGCACGGCGGCTACAAGGAAATCATCTCCCGGGTTGTGGGTCAGGGGGTTTACTCCAAATTGAAATTTGAATCCGGCGCCCACCGGGTGCAGCGGGTGCCGGAAACCGAGTCCCAGGGGCGTATCCACACCTCCGCCTGCACGGTGGCAGTGATGCCCGAGGCGGATGAGTTGGAGGCGGTAGAAATCAACAAGGCGGATTTGCGCGTCGATACTTTTCGCGCCAGCGGCGCCGGCGGCCAGCACGTCAACAAGACCGACTCGGCGATCCGGATCACCCATATTCCCACCGGCATGGTGGTGGAGTGCCAGGACGAGCGCTCGCAGCACAAGAACCGTGCCCGGGCCATGTCGCTGTTGGCGTCGCGGCTGAAAAATGCCCAGGAAGAGATGGCCGCGCAGAGCGTCGCCGATGAGCGCCGCAGCCTGGTGGGCAGTGGCGATCGCTCCGAGCGCATCCGCACCTACAATTACCCCCAAGGCCGGGTTACCGATCACCGCATCAACCTGACCCTCTATAAGCTGCACGAAATTATGGCCGGTGATCTGGACGAAGTGGTGCAGCCACTGGTGAACGAATACCAGGCCGATCAGCTGGCCTCACTGGCGGATTAGATTTGAGCACCGGTAGCGGCGGCGGGCCAGACCAACCGGGGCTGTCGATAAAAGAGTGTTTGCGGCTCTCGACGCGTCTGCCGCAGAGTCCTTCGGCGCGGCTGGATACCGAACTGTTGCTGGCCCGGGTGCTCGGCAAGGCGCGCAGCTACCTCTACACCTGGCCGGAGAAAATTCTCACCCAGGCCCAGTGGCAGGAGTTTAACCGCCTGCTGCAACAGCGGGCTCTGGGTCATCCTGTGGCCCACTTGCTGGGGGCGAGGGAATTCTGGGGGCTGGAGCTGGCAGTTAACGAAGCGACACTGATTCCCCGTCCGGAGACCGAGCTGCTGGTGGAAGCCGCCCTGCAACTGGATTTGCCCGCGCGCGCCCGGGTGCTCGATTTGGGTACCGGCACCGGCGCCATCGCCCTGGCCCTGGCCAGCGAGCGACCGCGCTGGCAGGTGGTGGCGGTGGACAAGCAGCCGGCGGCGGCAGAGCTTGCCGAGGTCAACCGGGCGCGGCTCGGGCTGGACAATGTCCGGGTGCTGGTGAGCGACTGGTTTGCGGCACTGCCGGACGCCGGTTTCGACCTGATCGTCGGCAACCCTCCCTATATCCCCGCCAATGACCCGCACCTGGCCGAGGGGGATGTGCGCTTTGAGCCGCGCTCGGCGCTGGTGGCCGGTGCCAATGGGCTGGCGGATATCGACACCATTTTACGTCACTCGTGTCAGTTCCTGTTCAGCGGTGGCTGGTTGCTGCTGGAGCACGGCTACGACCAGGGTGAGGCGGTGCGACAGTTGTTTCAACAGCAGGGCTTTACCGAGGTGGCTACCCGGCGCGACCTGGCCGGCCATGACCGCTTGACCCTGGGCCTGTGGCCCGGTCAGGGAAAATAAAGACAATAAGATTAAGACAATAAAATTACCTAATTACTACCTAAGCTAAGCTTTCGTGCAGCCGGCACTATGTTAGGTCTGGCTTCGGGGGCTTGCTTTCAAGACCCTCGACAGCAGGGATGCTGTCGTGGAGCCTCGAGCCCGCCCCGCGAGCGGAGCGAGTGCTTTGGGTGCATGGATGGAATCTGAGCCTGCCCCGCGAGCGCAGCGAGTGCTTTGGGCACGGCGAGTCTTGAAAGCAAGTCCCTGGAGCCAGGCCGGGAGCAAAGCTGCTGTCCCAAGGGCTACAGGGTATATGTTTACTATCGCCGATAGCTGGCTTATTCATAGGCGTAATTAGGTAAGATTAAGACAATAAGGTTAAGACAATAAATAAATAGTGGGCCTGGGCGCAAGCCCGTATGCCACATCAATGCGGATAACTTATGGCGATCAACAGCAAAGCCCTGGCCCTGTGGTTAGGGCCCCTGGCGGCCTTACTATTGGCACTGCTCATGGAAGGCTACGGCTGGCAGAGCGAGGCCTGTTTTGCTGCGGCTATTACCATGCTCTGCGCGGTGTGGTGGATCTTTGAACCCATTCCCATTCCGGCCACCTCGCTGATCCCGCTGGGTGGCTTGCCCCTTCTGGGCGTGCTGGACGGGGAGGCCATTGCCAGCGCCTACGGCAGCCCGATTATCCTGTTGCTGGTGGGGGGCGCCATGATGTCCAAGGCGATGGAAAAAAGCGGCGCCCACCGGCGCATTGCCCTGCTGATGATTCACGCCTTCGGCACCCACAGCCGGCGCCGGCTGGTGTTTGGTTTTATGTCGGCGGCCGCCTTTTTGTCCATGTGGATCAGCAATACCGCGACCACCCTGATGATGATTCCGGTGGCCATGGCGGTGCTGGAGCGAGTCCAGGATCGAGCGCTGACGGTGGCGCTGCTGTTGGGTATAGCCTACGGCGCCAGCATTGGTGGCCTGGCCACTCCCATCGGCACGCCGCCCAACCTTATCTTCCTGTCGGTCTATAAGGAGTTTACCGGCAATGAAATTACCTTTCTGGAGTGGATGGCTACCGGGCTGCCGGTGGTGGTGGTGTTTTTGCCGCTGGCGGCACTCTGGTTGACCCGTCGATTGCAGGCGGGCGAAGCGCTGCAGGTGGAGCGTCTTGGGCCCACCAGTGTCGCGGAAAAGCGGGTGCTACTGGTGTTCGCGCTGGTCATAGTGGCCTGGATGACGTTGAAAAACCCCCTTGGTGGCTGGGCCGGCTGGCTGGCTCTGCCCTACGCCAATTACGCGGCGGTGGCGTTTCTGGCGGTGGTGGTGATGTTTGTCTGCCCTGATGGCCAGGGCGGTCGACTGCTGGACTGGCCGGCGGCCAACTCCATTCACTGGGGGGTGATGATTCTGTTCGCCGGCGGCATCGCCATCGCCAAGGCGTTTATGGCGACCGGTATCAGTGACGCCCTTGGGCAGCAGCTAACGACTCTGTCGCAGCTGCCGGTGTACCTGTTGATTTTGGTGATTTGCCTGTTTGTCACCTTTCTTACGGAAATCACCAGCAATACCGCCACCACCACGTTGCTGATGCCGATTCTGGCTGCGGCGGGAATCGCGGCGGGCCTGGAACCGGCGCTGTTGATGATACCGGCAGCACTCAGTGCCAGTTGCGCGTTTATGTTGCCGGTGGCCACCGCGCCCAACGCCATTGTGATTGCCAGCGAAGCGGTGAAGGTTAAGGAGATGGCGCGGGAGGGGCTGGCGCTGAATTTTTTGGGCGCGCTGATAATTTCGGTGCTAATCTACATAGGCTGGGGTTGGTAATTAGACTTTAGTCTGGTGTAGAGTGTTGGCACCGAGTTATAGAGCGGGGCGGCTTGAAATTCCGCTTCACTATTTTACATTTATAGTATTTGAACCAGGTTTATTGCTGGAACGATTTCATTAGCTTGCGAAAGGGAGCTTTCGCGGCAGCGCAGTAGAGCGTTCTGCCATCACGTGGACAGGTAAGTAATGTTGGGCAAGGCCAGTTCGTCGGCGGGTATCTACTGGATGCTGGCCGGCGCGGTTCAGGTTTTGTCGTCAGGCATTTATGAGCAGTTACCAAAACCACGAAGTCACCCACCTGATTCGCAAGTTTCAGAGTCTGTTTGCCGAGCTTGAACCGGGGCAAATCGTCGAGCGTTTGTTGCGCCTGTCCATGGCTCGACCGGTGATTGAAAACTGCACGCTGATTTCCATGCGCGATGAGCAGTTGTGGGTCGAAGCCACTATTTCCCGACACGGCTTTGCCCAGGTGGCCGAGCCCCTCAGTAGTCGTGCCGACCTGCCCGGCGATATCATCCGCGCCGCCTTCAGTCAGTCCAAGGCCATCGAAGTAGACCTGCCGGCGGACCTGCAGGAAGTCACCGCCACCTGCTCGACCCGTACCCGCAGCCTGGTATTACGCCCCGTTGGCGCGGCGCCGGTGGCGCTGTTTTACTGCGAGGCCAACTGCCCATTACCCCAATTGCAGGAGCAGGCCAACTGGCTCAATTCCATCTGGCAATTCAGTGAGCTGGTGCTGGTGCAGTTGCTGCAGAGTCGCCAGACCCACCAGCTCGAGGAAAGTGTTCAGCAGCAAGTCGAATCCCTCTGGACCAGCCAGGCCTACCTCGATGCCATCGTGCGCCACTCCCCCACATTGATAACGATCAAGGATCTGGCCGGCCGCCTGGTGCTGGTGAGCGATCATATGTACGACTTGCAAGGGGCCGAGCAGAGCAGCGTTATCGGTGCCACGGTCAGCGAAGCCATCGACCAGGACGTGAGTTCGCGGATCCTGGCGGCTGATCGCCAGGTGATGGAAACCCAGGCTACGGTCGAAACCCAAATGGAGTTGCGACACAAGGACGGGGTTGTGCACAGCTACTGGCTGGTAAAATTCCCACTCAAGGGGCGTGACGGTGAGTTGATCGGTGTCTGCACCATCGGTACCGATATCTCCGAGCGACTGGCGGCGGAACATCGACTGCGCGAACAGCAGTCGCAACTGGCCATAATGGCATTTCACGATGAGTTGACGGGCCTGCCCAATCGCTCCCTGTTTTATGATCGCTTCCAGCACAGCCTCGCCCGCTGCCGTCGCAGCGGTTGCCAGGTGGTGCTGATGCTGCTGGACGTGGACCGCTTTAAATTGATCAACGACAGCCTCACCCACGAGGCCGGCGATATACTGTTGCAGGTCATTGCCCAGCGGCTCAAGGATCACGTGCGGGATATGGACACCGTGGCCCGCATTGGTGGCGACGAATTCGTGGTGGTACTGGAAAGTATCCAGGACGGCGATGACGTCGCCCAAATGGCCCAGCAGATGCTCAATGAGATTGCCCTGCCAACCAGCATTCGCGGCCACGAGCTGGCAACCTCGGTAAGTATGGGCATTGGAGTCTATCCTCACGACGGCGACTGTGTGGAGACCCTGGTGAAAAATGCCGAGGCCGCCATGTACATGGCCAAGGAGGCGGGCAAGAATAACTTCAAGTTTTTTACCGAGGATATGAACACCCAGGCGGTCAAATCCCTGATGCTGGAGAACGAGCTGCGGCGTGCCATCGAAACCGACCAGCTGAGCCTTTATTACCAGCCCCAGTTCGAGCTGGGCAGCAGCGAAATGGCCGGGGTGGAGGTATTGGTGCGCTGGCAGCACCCGCAGCGGGGTCTGGTGTCACCGCTGCATTTTATTCCCCTGGCGGAAGAGACCGGCTTGATTGTACCGCTGGGTGACTGGGTGCTGCGCCACGCTTGTCGCCAGGCAAAAATCTGGCTGGACCAGGGCAAATACAGTAAAAAAATTGCCATCAATCTCTCCCCCAGGCAGTTTCGGCAGCACAACTTCAGTCGCCGGCTGGCGGAAATCCTGGCCCAGGCGGAATTGCCGGCCCAGCACCTGGAGCTGGAAATCACCGAAACCTGCGCCATGGAACAGGCTGGCCACACCATCAATATGATGGAGGAAATCACTGCCATGGGGGTGTCGCTGGCCATTGACGACTTCGGTACCGGCTATTCATCGCTGGCCTATTTGAAAAAATTCCCGATCCAGAAACTCAAGATCGATCGCAGCTTTGTCAAGGATATCACCACTGACGTCAACGATGCGGCGATCGCCCAGTCGATCATCAGCCTGGCCCATAACATGTCGCTGAAAGTCATTGCCGAGGGCGTTGAGTATGTGGAGCAGGCGCACTGGCTGCGACAGCGCGGTTGCGATTTGGCCCAGGGGTTTCACTACAGTCGTCCGATCTCTGCAGAGCGCTTGTCGAGCCAGTTGCAGGCTGGCCAGTTTGTGCCGCAGGCCAATGTGGTGCGCCTGGCGGCAGGCAGCACAGCCCTGGGTGCGGCTCGTTCCGGTTGGGCCGACTGATGAGTGCCGGCTCAGCGCGAGCCAGCCAGGTTTAGTCCAGGGTCAGGCTCAATTTCTGCACCGGCGCCGAGAGGCTGAAAGTGCCGCTCAGGTTGAGCACCAAATCCATAAGTTCGTCCCAGGCGTCGCCGCTGCGCAGGCCCTTGATGGTTTTGTCGACGCTGTTGGCCTTGCGCAGTAACAGCTGTAATTGGTTCGACCTGAGGCGCTTGGCGGCGCGACTGACCAGTGGCTTGCGCTTATCCCACACTCCGCTGCTGCGGGCTATACGGTCGAAGCTTTGGCCGTTTTCCAGACCGTGGGCGATCTGGCTCAGGGTGCGAATTTCCCGCGCCAGCGCCCACAGCACCACAGTGGCGTCGGTGCCTTCGCCCTTCAATCCGTGCAGGGTTTTGACTGCCGCGCGGGCGTCACCGTGCAGGGCCTTGTCGACCAGGCTGAAGACGTCGTAACGGGCGCTGTCGGCCACTGCGCCGGCGACGATATCGGCACTGATAAAGTCGTCTTCGCACAGCAGCTTGAGCTTTTCGATCTCCTGCACGGCGGCCAGCAGGTTGCCTTCGGTGCGGGCCGCCAACAGGTCTATGGTGTCAGGGTCGGCGCGCAAGCCGGCCTGCTTGATACGTTTGTCCAGCCAGCCGGGCAGCTGCTGGGGAGAGATTGGCCACACCTGGACCACTGTGCCGCAGGCATCGATGGCCTGATACCACTTGCTGCGCTGTGCGCCTTTGCTCAGTTTCGGCAGGACGATCAGCAACAGGTTGTCTTCTGGCGGGCGCTCGCAGTAATGCTGCAAGGCCTTGTTGCCGGCCTCATCGATCTTGCCGTTGGCGATGCGCAGCTCGTAGATCTTGCGCTCGGCAAACAGTGACAGGCTGTTGACCGAGGTCAGCAGCACATTCCAGTCAAAATCGGGCCCCACGTGGTGTAACTCGCGCTCGCTAAAGCCGTCCTGCCTGGCCGCTGCGCGGATGCTGTCGCAGGCTTCCTGCACCAGCAGAGGTTCGTCGCCACTGACCAGGTAGGCCGCGGTCAGGCCCCGTCCGAGGGCCCGGTTGAGTTGCTCAGGGGGCAGAGAGGCCATCGCCGGGTTCGCTGCTGGCCGCGCTGGCGCGGGAAATAAAGCGCAGGCGGCGGAACACCTGCTCGATGACGGCGCCCTGCATTTCCTGCAGGATCAATCTTTCTTCCTCGGTCTTGGCGACGATGGCGTTGAGATCAAACTGGTAGCTGCGCACTACCTGGGCCCGGGTGGTGGGCGCGAGCACGCCGTTGGCATCCTCGATGCGGTAATCGACACCGAGGGTGAGTTCGTACTCGGTCACCAGCGCGTCGTTACCCACCGAGACCGCGCGCCGGGAGTGGCGCTCGTTGCTCAGTGTGATGATGTAGTCGGCGCTGCTGGCACTGCTGGCGGCCACCACACCGTTGGCAGCCAGCGAGCGTTCGAACTCGATCATCAGGTTACCGTGGCGCTTGTCGGCGATAACAAACACGGAGTTGGTGCCGAGGTCGAGGTTGCCGGTGCCGCGCAAGTGCCAGCCGCAGGCGTTTACCAGCAGCAGCACAGAGAAGAAAAGCAGGTATTTTTTCATAGTTATTGGTCGCGTAAAGCCGGTTTATTTAACCGCAAAGGTCACCAGTTTACCCGGTATCACCTTGCACATTTTGATTTCCTTGCCCTCGAGGAATTTTTGCACGTTGGGGTTGGCCTTGGCCTGTTCGATAATGTCGCTGTCCTTGTCATCCACGCCGACTTCCAGTTTGGCCCTGACCTTGCCGTTGATTTGCACCACCAGCTCAATGGCAGACTTCACCAGTGCCGCCTCGTCCACCTGGGGCCAGGGGGTGTTGCTGACGTCGCCACTGTGCCCCAATGCTTGCCAGAGGTTGTGACAGATGTGTGGCACGATGGGGGCGAGCAGCAGCACAATTGCGGTCAGGGCCTCACGCTCCACGGCGAGGTTGGCAGGGCTGCTGCGATCGGCCAGCTTGCCGGTTTCATTGAGCAGCTCCATTACCGCGGCGATGGCAGTGTTGAAGGTCTGGCGCCGGCCGCAGTCATCGCTGACCTTGGCGATGGTCTCGTGGGTCTTGCGGCGCAAGTCCAGCTGTTGCTGGGCCAGCGTTGCGGGCTCGAGTTGACCGCAGGTGCCGGCCTGCAAATGGGCGTGCACAGTTTTCCAAAGGCGGCGCAAAAAGCGGCTGGCGCCTTCGACACCGGAGTCGCTCCACTCCAGGGTCTGCTCCGGTGGTGCGGCAAACATGGTGAACAGCCGCACCGTGTCGGCGCCGTATTGATCGACCGCAGTCTGCGGGTCGATGCCATTGTTTTTGGATTTCGACATTTTGGTCATGCCGCCGAGGCTGAGTTCACCCGCCTCGGGGTGGCGGGCGCCGATGACCTTGCCCTTGTCGTCCCGCTGCAACTCCACATCAGCCGGGTTGAACCAGGTTTTGCTGCCGTCTTCGTTCTGGCGGTAGAAGGAGTCGGCCAGCACCATGCCCTGGCACAGCAGCCGGGCAAAGGGCTCGTCGCTGTTGACCAGGCCTTCGTCGCGCATCAGCTTGTGGAAAAAACGGGCGTACAGCAGGTGCAAAATAGCGTGCTCGATACCGCCCACGTACTGGTCCACCGGGAGCCAGTAGTTGGCCCGCGCCGGGTCGAGCATGCCCTCGGCAAAATCAGGGCAGGTGTAGCGAGCGTAGTACCAGGACGACTCCATAAAGGTGTCGAAGGTGTCGGTTTCGTGCTCCGCACCCGGCTGGTACCAGTCGGCCTGGCGCCACTCGGGGTCGGCCTTGATGGGCGACTGCACGCCATCCATTTCTACATCTTCCGGCAGCAGTACCGGCAGGCGCTCGAGGGGCACCGGTATTTCACCGTTGTCGGGCAAATTGAGAATGGGGATTGGCGTGCCCCAGTAGCGCTGGCGGGAAACGCCCCAGTCACGCAGGCGGAAATTGGTCCGCACCGCACCTTTGCCCAGTTCGGCCAGGCGCGTGGCGATGGCGTCGAAGGCAGCGTCGAAATCGAGGCCGTCGAAGGGGGCGGAGTTGACCAGCGCAATATCGGTTTTGCGGGCGTACCACTCGTGCCACTGCTGATCGTCGAAGGTTGGGTCCTGGCTGTCTGTACTGGCGATGACCTGGCGAATGGGCAGGCCGTAGTTGCGGGCGAAGGCAAAGTCGCGCTCATCGTGGGCCGGCACGGCCATGACCGCGCCGGAGCCGTAATCCATGAGTACGTAGTTGGCCACCCACACCGGCACCAGCTCGCCGCTGATCGGGTGCCTGGCCTTGAGGCCGGTATCCATGCCGATCTTCTCCATGGTGGCCATATCGGCCTCGGCCACAGATTGGGATTTGCACTGCTGGATAAAACTGGCCAGCTCGGGGTTGGCGGCGCTCAGCGCCAGGCTGATCGGGTGCTCGGCGGCGAGGCTGACATAGGTGACGCCCATCAGGGTATCGGGACGGGTGGTGTAGACATCGATGCCACTGGCGCCTGCCACCGGCTGCTCCAGCTCAAAGGTCATCTCCACGCCCCTGGATTTGCCGATCCAGTTCTTCTGCATGGTTTTGACCTGCTCCGGCCACTCATCCAGCTGGTCGAGGCTGTCGAGCAGTTCCTCAGCGTAGTCGGTGATGCGGATAAACCACTGCGGAATCTCGCGCCGCTCGACCTTCGCGCCGGAGCGCCAGCCGCGGCCGTCGATGACCTGTTCGTTGGCGAGTACCGTTTGGTCCACCGGGTCCCAGTTGACGGTGGCCATTTTCTTGTAGACCAGGCCTTTTTCGTAGAGACGGGTAAAGAACCACTGCTCCCATTTGTAGTAGTTCGGCTGGCAGGTGGCCAATTCCCGGTTCCAGTCGAACCCAAAGCCGAGGTTTTTCAGCTGGCCCTTCATGTATTCGATATTGCTGTAGGTCCATTTGGCCGGCGCTGTGCGATTCTGGATGGCCGCGTTTTCGGCGGGCAGGCCAAAGGCATCCCAGCCCATCGGATGCAGGACATTCTTGCCCTGCATCCGCTGGAAGCGGGCGATAACATCGGTGATGGTGTAATTGCGTACATGCCCCATATGCAACTTGCCGCTGGGGTAGGGAAACATGGCGAGGCAGTAAAACTTTTCCCGGGTCGGGTCCTCGGTCACTGCAAAGCTTTTGCTGGTCTGCCAGTGCTGTTGCGCCTGGGCTTCTACAACCGAGGGGTGGTATTGCTCTTCCATTGTTTCCATGAACCTGTCGTTAAAACTGATTTGTTAAAGCTGAATGGTTAAAACTGAATGCCAAAGCGGTAAATGTTTACACTGTAATTTACGCTGCAGTTTGCGTGGCGCCAGAAAGCGCAACATTATAGGCGCTGCGCCGGGAGAAAGCGATTGCAGCGTGAGCCTGCCATTCGATTCGTGCCAGGGTCGCAAATCAGTGGTTCGCATCTTAGTAGGTAGTCAGCACTGTGCTGCTGGAGCGCGCGTGCGGCACCGGGGTACGGCTTAATCGATCGGGAAAGGGAGACAGGCGAGATGTTGTTGCGGGCGTTTATGAGGTCACTGCTGTTGCCACCGCTGCCGCAACTGCTGGGCATGGTTCTGGCATGGTTGTGCTGGCGGCGTTGGCCGGGGTTGTCGAGGGTGTTGCTGGCGGTATCCTTTGGCTCGCTGCTGCTGTTGTCGCTGCCGCTGGTGGGAAGCGGCCTGCTCGCTACTTTGGAGCGCGGTTACGCGCCGCCATCGGCGGCGCAGATAGCATCCGCCGAGGCCATTGTCATTCTGGGGGGAGGCCGGATTTCCGATTCAGTTGAGTACGGCGGCGACATCGTCAGCAACTACGCGTTGGCACGGCTGCGCTACGGAGCGCGCCTGCAGCGTGCCACCGGTTTGCCAGTGGTGGTCAGCGGTGGAGTGGTCGGCAGCGGAGTGACCGGTGAAGAATCGCGCCAGCCAGAGGCGCAGTTGATGGCAGATGTGCTGGTGAATGATCTCGGAATCGAGGTGGCGTGGCAGGAGAGTCGCAGCCGCAATACCGCGGAAAACGCCCGCTATACCGCCGAATTACTGCGTCAGCATCGAATCGATCGAGTGCTGTTGGTCACCCACGGCTGGCATATGAAGCGGGCGGAAGGGGTCTTTACAGCAGCCGGTTTGATGGTGATTCCCGCGCCCATGAGCCTGGTCGAGAGCGATGCGGTCAGCCTAAGTGATTTTGTGGCCAGCCCGAAAGCCCTGGTTGCCAGCTACTACGCGCTGCACGAGTGGTTGGGTATTTGGGTCTACTGGTGGCAGGGCTTGTTATAGGCTTGTAGGACTTGTTGCAGGCTTGCCGCAGGGATTCCAGTGCCCCACCTTACTCACGCTAAAGCGCCGCAATAGCGCAAACCTGAACCCCATCGGCGCGCTGCCGCGGCTGGCGAGCCCTGTTTAGCACCAGTATGGTGCGCTGGTTTTTAATTGTGCCCTGTGATAATGCCGCAGTAGCAGCGACACAGGAATCTTACCGGGCTCAAATTGAGTTGGCCCGGTGCTTGCTGCTGGCAGGCCCAGTATTTATCAGGAGTTGGTCCAGTGTTTGCTATTGCTTATACACAAACTAACAATGGTCCATTCGTGGCTTACTAATATGAATGGGCGTATAGCTGGAACGAATGGATAAGAAAGGGAATAGTCTGGTGGCAGAGGCTGAAGTAGCGGCAGCACAATTGCTTGATACAGATGAGATGCAACGGGTAATTGGCGTCTATCGGGAGCGGCAATCGGTGCTCACCATTGTGCGCATGCTCAACCACCTGATCAGCGCGATCCAGCAGCATCGCGGTGTCAGTCTGGCGCAGTTGGCCGGCGACGGCTTGTTTGTCGCGGATGTGTCCAAGGCGCAGTCCCAGGTGAACAAGCGCCTGTGGGTGATGGAGCACAGTTGTGATCATTACGACAGCTTGATCCCCGAACATGTGCGCAGCAACATCCAGCACAGCTGGAATACGGTCTGCCACGACTGGGAGGGCGATGCCCTGCTGGAAAATTTCGAGTATCACTCGTTCCTGATCGAGCAGCTATTGCAGCTGAGTACGGATCTGGCGCGGGGCTTGGGCGAGCCCCTGGCGCTGGTCTGCAACTTGTCCGCAGCGGCCGTACCCAAGGCCAGCAGTGTCCTTAACGAGTGGATCTTGTCACTGGTGAGTCGAGCCCTGCCGCAGCTGGTTGAGCATCTCGCCAGAATTCGCGGACTGGCGACGCACGCGGCAGTGGTGGGGCAGTGCGATGAGGAGCAGGCTAAAAAACTGCGCTATTGGCTGCAGTGCGCCGAGCAGGAAAACAAGGATATTCTCCGCCAGATCGAGCATATGGGGGCAACCCCGAAGAATGGCTGGAAATCGCTGGCGGAGTTGAAGAATTACGAGCTGAAGCTGGCGTTTTTTCTCAACACTGTCAGTCGCGATATCATTCACGGCGACGGCACTCGCTCCGACGCGCGCAGTCTGTTTACCCTGGGCACGGAGATTATTGATGCTTATGTGGCCGGAGTGGATGGCGCAATCAGCGTCTTGCAGGGCGGTCTGGAAGAAGAGCTGGAATGCTGGCTGTCCAGTGGCCCCTGAGTGCCAGTAAGCGCAATTTTTTGGTGCGTCGTTAATAATTAAGCAATAATTGTCGCTCACTATAACGATAATCTTCACAAGCAATGGATGTTGGTTTTACATGGATACTGTGTTTAGGGATGCTGTAGTCAGGGATGCTGTAGTCAGGGATACTGTGGCGAGGAGCTCCGTGGCAAGGGAAGTGGTGCAATTGCGGGACCGCACCGGTCGGCCACTGACCCTGGATGTAAGCTGCCGCTATTATCAGCGCCGCTACGCCCTGATCGTGGTCAGTCGGGATAATCTGCCGGCCCGGCAGCTGGCGAAAAACGCTGAACATATCGCCCACCAATTAATGCAACAACTGCAAATCGACCCCGCACAGGTTGATTTCTTCCAATACCACGCCGGCCAGTGCCCGGTTTGGCGCCGCTGGCGGTTTCGCTGGGTGGGGTTGTCGCCGCTGCTGATCAGCGACGAGCCTCTCGATGAGTCGGCCAAAGCGGTGTACCTGCGGCGCCTGTTGCAGGATGGCCGGTCAATAAACCTGTCGCCGGAAGCGCTGGCCGCCACTGCCTGACCAATTGCCGGCTGAGCGGTCGCTGTCGGGTGGCGCAATGGCCTGTCTTGGCGGCGGGCAAAATCGCGGGGCGGCTGGCAAATCTTCCTGTTGGCCGCTGTTTATGGCCGCTTAATGGGCCCGGCGGCGCCAGCTGCCGGCGCCCAGTCCCGCCACTGCCAGCAGCGCGCTGAGGGCTATGGCGGGGCCGCTCCCAAACTGCATAAACGGCGTGTCGCCGCGGCGCGGCTCCACTTCACCCAGCACTGTCGTCTGGATAAATTGTTCACTGCGAACCGTTACTGTGCCGTCGGCGGCAATAATCGCGCTGACCCCGTTGTTGGTGGCGCGCACCACATAGCGGCCGGTTTCCAGCGCGCGCAAGCGCGCCATCTGCAGGTGCTGCAGTGGCCCCCAGGAGCGCCCGAACCAGGCGTCATTGCTGACGGTGATGATGGCCGCCCGGCCGCGCGTGCCCCGCGCCACCAGGTCCGGGTAGACGATTTCATAGCAAATGGCGGCGGCCAACCGGTGCGAGCCGGCCTGCAGCCCGAACTGCTCGCCGCGGCCGGCGTGGATAACCGACATGGGCAGGTTGAAAAAGTCGATCAGGCCGCGCAGCCAGTGTTCCAGTGGCACGTATTCACCGAAGGGGACCAGCCGGGTTTTATGGTAGATACCGCTCGCCAAACCCACGCCCACGAGGCTGTTGTGGTACACCCCGCGTTGGTAGTCATCGTAGAGGATCCCGGTGATCAGGGCGCTGTTGCTGGCCAGTGCCTGGCGCTGCATTTCCTCCAGGAAGGGCAGGCCGCGATGGTAGAGCAGCGGGATGGCGGCCTCTGGCCAGATCACCCAGTCGGCCCCCCAGCCCGCGGCGGAGAGTGCAACCAGGCGCTCCAGGCTGGGCTGTATAAAGTCCGGCTGCCATTTTTTCTCCTGCGGAATATTGGGTTGTACCAGCGCCACTTGCAGTGGTGGGCCGTCGGCCTGGGTCCAGGAGATGGGTTTCAGGGCCGCGCCGCCCAGCCAGATCGCCAGCACCAGCACCAGCGCCAGCAGTCGCTGGCCCCGGCGTTTGCACAGCAGGGTGGCGCAGAGGCAGGCGGCACTTGCCAGGGCGACCAGGGAGACAGCGAAAATACCGCCGACGGCGGCCCAGCCTGCCAGCGGTGTATCGAGCTGGCTGTAACCGAGTAGCAGCCAGGGGAAGCCGGTGAATAGCCAGCTGCGCAGCCACTCCCCCAGGATCCACAGGCCGCTGAAGGCGAGCAGGTACAGGCCGGGGGTATGGGCTTGCAGCAGCCATCCATCGCGGCTGCCGGGCGCAGTTGCGGGCCGCCACCTGGCTGGCAGCAAGTGACCCTGCAGCAGGGCAAAAGGCAGGCTGAAGATGGCCGCCAGCAAGACCACAAAGAGGCTGGTCAGCAGTGCCGCCAGGGCCATCGAGGCGTTGCCAAAGTCGTGGATACTGACGTAAACCCAGGAGGCACCGACACCGAACAGGCCGAGGCCAAAAGCGAAACTCAGGCGCAGGACTTCGCGGCGACGCTGGCGGAACAGCAGCCAGGCGAACAGGGCCGGGCAGATTAGCGCCAGCGGCCAGATATCCAGCGGTGCCATGGACAGCGGCAACAGCGCTCCGCTGCCGATACTGAGCAGCAGCCGCAGGCGCCAGGACAGCGTGCAGGGCCGGCAGTCGTCGTGCTCGGCGACCAGTGTGTCAGTCATGGATTAGCCGGGCGGGGTCAACCGCAGCAGGTGGATCTGGCGGCTGTCGGCGTAGAGAATGCGGAACTTGAAGCCGTCGATTTCCGCCACTTCATTGCGCTGGGGCAAGTGCCCGAAGGTGCGCATCAGAATGCCGCCGATGGTAACGTAGTCGTCTTCGTTAAAGCCGGCGCCGAAGAACTCGTTGAACTCCTCCACCGGGGTCAGGGCCTTGACGATGTAATCGTTGTCGGACACCTTGCGGATAAAGGCATCTTCATCGTCGTCGGTCTCATCTTCAATGTCGCCGACGATTTCCTCGAGGATGTCCTCGATGGTAACCAGCCCGGAGATGCCGCCATACTCATCGATGACCATGGCCATGTGGTAGCGGTCCTCGCGGAACTCCTTCAGCAACACGTTGAGGCGTTTGCTCTCCGGGATTACCGTGGCAGGACGGATAATGTCTTTCAATTTAAAGTTGTCGGTGCCACCGAGAATCAGCGGCAGGAGGTCCTTGGCCAGCAGGATGCCTCGAATGTCGTCGGTGGACTCGCCAATCACAGGAAAACGCGAGTGCGCCGACTGGATAACCGTGGGCAGGAAATCCTGGGGTTTGTCATCGATCCCGATTACCACCATTTGTGAACGGGGAATCTGGATGTCGCGGACCTGGCGACCGGCGACATCGAGCGCGCCGGTGATGATGTCCAGTTCTTCCTGCTCGACAACTTTGTTGTCTGCTGCCTCGCGAATGATATCCAGCAGTTCCTCGCGGGATCTTGGTTCGCCGGAAAAGGCGGTCATTAATCGTTCCAGCCAGCTTTTGTCGTTCGATCGACTGCTGTCTGGGGTGCTACTCGACGGTTCTTCGCTCATGGCCTGGCTTGTCTCCTTGGTGTGTCAGCCGTAATTGGTCGGGTAGTGCCCGCCCTCATGCGTCGTAAGGGGGCGGAAAGCCCAGCTTGGTTAGTATGTCTGTTTCCAGTTGTTCCATTATGTCGGCTTCGGTGTCATTTATGTGGTCGTAGCCCAATAAATGCAAGGTGCCGTGTACCAGCATGTGGGCCCAGTGGGCCTCGCGGGTCTTGTCTTGCTGGCGCGCTTCCTCGTTTACCACCGGCGCGCAGATAACCAGGTCGCCGAGCAGGGGGATATCCAGTTCGGCGGGCAGGTCAGCGGGGAACGACAGCACGTTAGTGGCGCTGTCCTTGTGGCGGTACTGGTGGTTGAGCTGCCGGCTCTCGTCGCGCTCGACAATGCGCACAGTCACTTCGGCGCGCTCGCGCAGGCCACTCAGGGTTGCCTGCAGCCAGTGTTCCATGGCCTGCTGCTCCGGCAAGTCGTGGCCGGTGCAGGCAATTTGCAAATCGAGATTAAAATCGGAAGTCATGGGGCACTGGATCAGGCTTTCGGGGTGGCGCGATCAGTGTCTGCTTCGTGCGTGTCGTAGGCCTCGACAATGCGCTGCACTAACGGGTGGCGGACGACATCTTTGGTGGTGAAGTGGGTGAAGCTGATGCCCTTGACTGCGTCCAGAACCTCAACGGCATGGCGCAGGCCGGAAGCCTGGCCGCGGGGCAAGTCTGTCTGCGACGGGTCGCCGGTTATGACCGCGGTGGAGCCAAAGCCGATACGGGTCAGGAACATCTTCATCTGTTCACGGGTCGTGTTCTGGCTCTCATCGAGAATGATAAACGAGTTGTTGAGGGTGCGGCCACGCATGTAGGCCAGTGGTGCAACTTCAATAACGTGGCGTTCAATCAGCTTGCCGACCGTATCGAAGCCCAGCATTTCGTAAAGGGCGTCGTACAGGGGGCGCAGGTAGGGGTCGACCTTCTGGGCCAGGTCGCCGGGCAGAAAACCGAGTTTTTCACCGGCTTCCACCGCCGGCCGGACCAGCAGGATGCGTTCGACCTCGTCTTTCAGCAGTGATTCCACCGCACAGGCCACCGCCAGATAGGTTTTACCGGTCCCGGCGGGGCCGACACCGAAATTGACGTCGTTGCGCTGGATGGCGCGCACATATTGTTGCTGGTGGCGGCCCCGGGGTTTGACCGTGCACTTTTTGGTGCGGATCAGGGTGATGGCGTCCAGTTGCTGGTTGTCAGCGGTATCGGCGTCGTCCGCAGGGGTGGCTTGCAGCTCTTCCAGTTGTGACTGTTGCAGGGCGAGATGAATCTGGTCCGGGGTCAGGTTGCCGCCGTCGTGGGTTTCCCGGTAGAGGCTCTGCAGCAAAAGCTCCGCCGCGCGGGTGCTGTCGGGCTCGCCCAGTAGGGCAAACTGGTTGCCGCGGTTGCGGATTTCGATGTTCAGGCGACGTTCAATCTGGTGCAGGTGCTCATCAAACTGGCCACACAGTACCGCCAGGCGGCGTGTGTCATTGGGCTCCAGGATAACCCGGTGGGCGGCCGGGGTTCCGGTAGGGGAGGGTGCTGTGGTATCCAAAGTGTTTGTGTATCCGCCTTCATCGCAGTCGATAAGGCTAGACTACTCCATTAAAGAGGTTGGGGGAAAGTCAATTCTATGGCTTTTCGGCTATAAAAGTACTGGTTTTTATTGCTGGGTTTTATTAGCTGGTTTTTATTAATGGTCCAGCTCGGAGCCCACCAGTGTACCGCGCAATGAATTGGGCAGTGCTTCCTCGATCAGGATGTCGGCAAATTTGCCGATCAGTTCTGCCCGGTCGCAGCGGAAATTGACCACCCGGTTGTTCTCGGTGCGGCCGGCCAGTTGCCCGGGGTCTTTTTTGGAGTAGCCGCTTACCAGCACCCGCTCCACATTGCCCACCATGTGCCGGGCAATAGCCTGCGACTGCTGGTTGAGGCGCGCTTGCAGCAGGCTCAGGCGCCGCTTTTTGGTATCGGCACTGGTGGCGTCGGGCAGGTCGGCCGCCGGCGTGCCGGGGCGCGGGCTGTAGATAAAGCTGAAGGACATATCGAAACCGACGTCCTGGATCAGTTTCATGGTGGCTTCGAAATCGGCGTCGGTTTCACCGGGAAAGCCGATAATAAAATCCGAGGAGAAGCACATGTCGGGGCGGATTTTTTTCAGCTGCCGCAACTTGGACTTGTATTCGAGCGCGGTGTGGCCGCGCTTCATGGCCATCAGGATGCGATCGGAGCCGCTCTGTACCGGCAGGTGCACATGGCTGACCAGCTCCGGCACTTCGGCGTAGACATCGATCAGGCTCTGGCTGAACTCCACCGGGTGGGAGGTGGTGAAGCGGATTCGATCGATGCCGTCGATGGCGGCAACGTAAGTGATCAGCTCCGCCAGGTCGACCGGGGCGCCGTCCGGGCTCTCGGCGCGGTAGGCGTTGACGTTCTGGCCCAGCAGGTTGACTTCGCGCACCCCCTGGGCCGCCAGGTGGGCCACTTCGCGCAGCACATCGCCCACCGGGCGGCTGACTTCTTCACCGCGGGTGTAGGGCACCACGCAAAAGGTACAGTACTTGGAGCAGCCCTCCATAATGGAGACAAAGGCGCTAACGCCATCGGCATCCGGTTCCGGCAGGCGGTCGAACTTTTCGATTTCCGGGAAGCTGATATCGACCACCACGGCGCCATTGGCGCGCGGCGTCTCCATCATTTCCGGCAGCCGGTGCAGGGTCTGGGGGCCGAAGATCAGATCCACGTAGGGCGCGCGCTGGGCGATGGCCTCGCCCTCCTGGCTGGCGACACAGCCGCCGACACCGATCACCAGGTCGGGGTTCTTGTCTTTCAGGTGTTTCCAGCGGCCCAGTTGGTGAAACAGCTTTTCCTGGGCTTTTTCACGGATCGAGCAGGTGTTGACCAGCAAGACATCGGCTTCGCCCGGGTCGTCGGTGGCGATCATTTGGTGCGATTCCCCGAGCAGGTCGCGAATACGATTGGAATCGTACTCGTTCATCTGACAACCGTGGGTCTGAATAAACAGCTTTTTTGTGGGACGCTGCGCCGAATCCGCCATCTGACTATTGCCTGGGACCGCCTCTATGGCCGTCGTAAATAAAATCGAACGGCGGATTATAGCCGTGTGCGGCGGCAAAGCAAAATGAAAAAAATGCCGCGGCGAGGGGGAATTGCTCAATTTGATTCATTGGATGGTTGTTAAACCGGGTGGTCCGGGCCAGATTTGTGCTATCCTTTCGCCCCCTCCGGATTGGCCGGTGGGATTTTCTATTCCCCAGATTGTGAAATTTAGCGTCCCTCTATGGCAGATAAGTCGATTTACAAAGTCATTTTTTACAACCAGAACCAGGTCTACGAAGTTTACGCCCGCGCCATCTACCAGAGCGAGATGTACGGCTTTATAGAGGTGGAAGAGTTTGTCTTCGGTGAGAAAAACCAGATGATCGTCGACCCGGCCGAAGAGAAGTTGAAAAATGAGTTCGACAAGGTGGCGCGCTCCTATATCCCCATGCACGCCATCATTCGCATCGATGAAGTCGAGAAAGAGGGCGCGGTCAAGGTTACCGAACTCAAGGGGGTCGACAAAATCACCCACCTGCCGTTTCCCGGCAGCGTTACGCCGCCGAAATCAACCACCGACTGATAGCTTCATCTGGAATTCGCCGGGTTATCCGCCGAGGCGAAAACCGGCGGCATGGTGTAGGTAAATTCCTGATTCCCGATCCATATCCGCCGCCAGCGGCAAAGGGCCAGTGCGGTTAGCGGCGGCTGCTTCCGTGCCTCTGGGGAATTATCCGCTGCCGGATTGGTCCAATAGTACGTTTATTCGTCAAATCAATAAGATAAGTGAGGAAGTTTCAGTTGAAGTTAAGGTTGTCGGTCACAGTACCTGGAGTCGTCCTGTTGGCGTCAACGCTTTTCTATGCCGCCGCGCCTGCGGCCCTCGACAATAACGCCCTCTGGCTACCGGCCAAGTACCAGAAGCTGCAACCCAAACTGCGCCAGGCGGCGCTCAAGCTGGAGGCCACTGACCGCTGTGATCGGCTGCTGCGCGGCAGCTTGCATGAGTCCAGCCAGGGCCTCGACGGCGCGGTCTTTTTACTGGTCTGCCGCGATACCGAGTTCAAAACCTACGCGGTGCTGGCGGACGCCAACACCCTCGAATTTGCCTACGTCAAATACGGCCAGTCGATGGCGGGCCTTGCCAGCGGCGACAGTGACCCGCTGCTGGAGGAGCGCCTGCAACAGCTGCGCCTGGAGTGCGACAAGTTGTTTGACCGGAAAACGAGGTTTATGAAGAACCTGCAGCGATTTGATGACGGGCAGCCACAAATGACGCGCGGTGAGGAACAGGAGCTGTCCCTGTTTATTAATTTCGACGCCGAGAGCATGCAGGGCAATCTGCTTAATTATCAGGCCACCTGTACCTCTACCCAGGTGGATAGCCCCATCAGCTTTACCATCAGGGCGCGTAAATCGGCGCTGCGCTAGGAGCCTGTCGGACTTAGGGTTGCCCTGCTGCGAAAAAGCCGAGTTTGGCCATTTTTTAACCATTTTCTCGTTAAATAGAACCACTATTCGCCTCAAAAATGGTTAAACACTGACTCAAATCGGACTTTCTCTCGCTACGGGCACCTAAGTCCGACAGGCTCCTAGCCGCGCAAGTATTCTGCGGTGTAGTTTCCTTATCTATTATCGACTTTTATAGCTTCGAGGCCATGTACCTTTTTAAAGCCCTGTATGTCTTGCTCTATATGATCGCCGCGGCCATAGCCGTGGCCTGGTCGCTGTTGCACCTGTGGCAAGGGGACTGGCTGTGGCTGGCACCCTGCCTGCTTTGGGCGCCGCTGCCGCTGCTCAATCTGTGGCGCTTTTACCGCGCCAATCTCTGCTTTCCCGACGAGCGCGAGCGCGTGGTGCTGGGGCTGGGGTTGGTGGGGCTGGCCCTGGTACTGGTCGGCGCCAGCCGGGGGCCGGTGTTGTGGTGGAGCCTGGCGGGCCTGTTCAGTTTACTGCTGTTTTTGTTTGTGGTTTCAAGGCTCAATCCCGGGGTGCGGGAAAAACCCGGCGACAGCGCGGCCTTGCCGGCCCTGGATTTTCTCGATCCCAGGGGCCGCAGGGTCAAAGTCACCGATCTTGCGGGTGTCTCGCTGCTAGTGGTGGTCCACGCTCACTGGTGTCCCTATGCGCGCATGGCGCTGCGGGAGTTGCGCCAGCAGGCGCGGCAACAGGGTTTGCCACCGACATCGATCATGTTGCTGTTTCCCGATTACCTGCCCGACTGGTGCCAGCCGCTTATTGCCGAGGGCTTTCACTGTTGCTATGACGAAGAGGGCAATAGCAGTCAGGCGCTGGGGCTTTGGTTGCGGGGTGGCAGCAGCTTTTTGCCCGGCGGCGCCAACGCCCTGCGACCGGCACTGGCGGCACTCGATGCCGACGGCAAGCCAGTCTTTTGGCGGGTGGCCAGCAATTATCGCCTGCCGCCGCTGCTGGGCGACCACTGGCAGCGGCTGCGGCCGTTACTGGCCGACCGGCTGCGGGGCTAGGAGCCTGTCGGACTTAGGTGCCCGTAGCGAGAGAAAGTCCGATTTGAGTCAGTTTTTAACCATTTTTGAGGCGAATAGTGGTTCTATTTAACGAGAAAATGGTTAAAAAATGGCCAAGCTCGGCTTTTTCGCAGCAGGGCAACCCTAAGTCCGACCGGCTCCTAGAGCGCGCCGTTGGGCAGAAAGCGGTTGTCGCTATTGGCCCGAATCCACAACAGCAATTCCTTGGACGGTGGTGCCTTGCGCTTGCGCAGCACTTTGACCAGCCACACCACTGGCGATTCGGCCCCGGCTTGCCAGCCCTCCAGCTGCATTTCCGCCAGGGTAAAAAAGCGCACCAGGTGCACAATCTCCTCGTTATCCAAATGGCTGGCGGCCTCGGTCCAGGCGGCTTTGCCGAGCGTCATTAGCGGCCGCTGTTCGGCCTGCCACTCGGCCGAGGTTTCGGCCTCCAGGCGCATCAGCTTATCCTCCCGCGACAGGCGGATGCACTCCGCCAGCACATCTGCGTCGATGGTTGCTTCTTTTGCTGTTGCTGTTGCTGTGGGTTCCCACGCATTTACCGTCATATTTGCTGTCGCTCATTAATTGCTGCTGATTGTTACTCCGGCTGACAGTATAACCCGGCCGGCTGTGGACGTGGCGGTCGGCGGCAAAACCCGCTATAGTCTGTATAAATAACCAGTGGTTTGTTGGCTCGCTGGCGGGCCGAAATGTGAGACGAGCGGGAATGCGCAAGATAATTCATGTGGATGCAGACTGTTTTTTTGCCGCCCTGGAAATACGGGACGATCCGACCCTGCGCGGGCGTCCGGTGGCGGTGGGTGGTGATCCGGGCAAGCGCGGGGTGATCTCTACCTGCAGTTATGAGGCGCGGGTGTTCGGGGTGCATTCGGCCATGGCCTCGGCCCACGCCATGCGCTTGTGTCCCAACCTGATTATCGTGCCGCACAGCATGGACAAATACCGGCAGGCATCCCAGGCCATGCAGGAGATATTTCGCGACTACACCGACCTGGTTGAGCCGCTGTCGCTGGACGAGGCCTTTCTCGATGTCAGCCAGTGTAGCAGCCACTCTGGCAGCGCCACTCGCATGGCGGAGGAAATCCGCGCGCGGGTGCAGGCGGCGCTGGGGATTACCGTCTCCGCCGGCGTCGCCCCCAACAAGTTTGTGGCCAAGGTCGCCAGTGACTGGCACAAGCCCAATGGCCTGACGGTAGTGCCACCGGGTCAGGTGGATGGCTTTGTGGCCCAGTTGCCAGTGCAGCGAATTCACGGCGTGGGCAAGGTCACGGCGGCGCGCATGCAGCAGATGGGTATCCACAGTTGCGCCGATCTCAGGCGCTACAGTGCGCTGCAGTTGAGCGAGGCCTTTGGCAGCTTCGGCGGGCGCTTGTATGAACTCTGCCGGGGGCTGGATGAGCGGCCGGTGAAGCCCTCGCGCACGCGCAAGTCCCTCAGCGTGGAGCACACCTTTGCCCGCGACCTGCCCGATGTCAGCCAGTGCCTGGCCAGGTTGCCGGCACTGTTTGGGCAGTTGTGCGGCCGCCTCGGTCGCCTCGACAGCGATTATCAAATACTGAAGAGCTTTGTGAAAATGAAGTTCAATGACTTTGGTGCCACCACGGTGGAGCGGGTGGGCATGGGCGCCTGCCTGGACGATTATCACCAGCTGCTGGCGGAAGCCTTCCAGCGCGGCGGCCGACCGGTGCGCCTGCTGGGGATCGGGGTGCGTTTCAAGGACCATGGCGGCGCCGGGCCGATGCAGCAGCTGGATTTCTTCGAGTCGGCCTGAGTACGATGCGCCCGTGGCGGCGCGGCCGGCACTGACCGGCGCGGCGGGTGGCCAAGAACCATTGGCTCTTGCCGGAGGCTTTGAGTACACTGCCGCGGTCGTCAAGCGTCGCTATTGCTGTCTTTGCTGTAAAAGCTTTTAAAGCAGCTTCTTCGGCGCCGGAGCGCAGTATTCAATCTCTACCACGCCAGGATTTGGAAGCCCACTTGTCATCCGAACCGCACAATCAGTCTGCCGGCGATTCGCCATCGGGCCGTCCGCCTGCAGACAGCCCGTTGCCGGGCGAGCAAGCCCCGGGTCAGCAATCGCCGGGCGATATGCCGCCGGGCAAGCCGCCGGCCGCCGGCCTGTTGCGCTCCACCGCCCTGGTGGGAATGATGACCATGCTGTCGCGGGTGCTGGGTTTGGCCCGGGACGTGGTGCTGGCCCGTTTTATCGGTGCCGAGGCCGGCGCAGATGCGTTTTTCGTGGCCTTTAAGATTCCCAACTTCCTGCGCCGCCTGTTTGCCGAGGGCGCGTTTGCCCAGGCCTTTGTGCCGGTACTGTCGGAATATCGCGAAGTGGGCAGCCAGGCGGCGGTGCGCCACCTGCTCGATCGGGTGGCCGGCTGCCTGGGGGTGAGTCTGGTGGCCCTGACCCTGCTGGCGGTTGTGGGGGCACCGGTTCTGGCAGCCCTGTTTGCCCCCGGATTTTTGCACGACGCGGTGCGCTATCCGCTCACCGTGGAGATGATCCGCATCACCTTTCCCTACCTGATGCTGATCTCCATGACCGGCCTGGCCGGTGCCGTGCTCAACAGCTACGACCGCTTTGCGATACCGGCGTTTACCCCGGTGCTGCTGAATGTAGTGCTGATTGCCGCCGCCATGCTGGCGGCGCCCTATTTTGACCCGCCGGTGCTGGCACTGGCCTGGGGGGTGTTGGCCGCGGGCTTTATCCAGCTGCTGTTCCAGCTGCCGTTTTTATGGCGCCTTGGTTTGCTGCCGGCACCCAAGGTGGATTGGCGCGATGAAGGGGTGGTGCGCATTTTGCGCTTGATGGCGCCGGCCATATTTGGCGTCTCAGTGAGCCAGATTAACCTGCTGCTGGATACGGTGCTGGCGTCGTTCCTGCCCACCGGCAGCGTCTCCTGGCTCTACTATTCCGATCGTTTGTCGGAGTTGCCGCTGGGGGTATTCGCCATTGCCATCGCCACGGTTATTTTGCCGCGCCTGTCGCGCCAGCACGCCGCCGAGGACCCGACCCAATTCAGTGCCACCCTCGACTGGTCGATCCGCATGGTGCTGCTGATCGCGTTGCCCGCCGCCCTGGCATTGATGGTGTTGGCGGAGCCGATACTGCTGACCCTGTTCCAGTACGGCAAGACCTCGCTGCTGGATATCCGTATGTCCAGTTACAGCTTGCAGGCCTACTCGATCGGACTGACTGCGTTTATGTTGATCAAGGTATTGGCCCCCGGTTACTACGCCCGCCAGGACACCAAAACGCCGGTGCGTATCGGCATTATCGCCATGCTCAGCAATATGGTGCTGAACGTCATTTGCGTGGCGCCGCTCTATTTTTACTTTAATTTGGGCCATGTCGGCCTGGCCCTGGCCACCTCGCTGGCGGCGTTTATTAACGCCGGGCTGCTCTGGCGTGGCCTGTATCGGGGTGGCGTCTATCAACCCGGTTGCAACGCCGCGGTCGGCAGCTGGCGGCTGTTTATGCTGCAAATGCTGTTTGCCAACCTGTTGATGGTGGCGGTGCTGTGGTGGCTCTCGGCCTATTTGGGCAGCTGGGTAGCGCTGGGCTGGTGGCCGCGTATCCTCAACCTGGCGCTGGTGTGCGGCGCCGGTCTCGGGGTGTACCTGGTTGCCCTGGCGCTGGCCGGCGTGCGCTTGCGCCACCTGCGCGCCCGCTTCTGACCGCGTCGCGGCCGGCGGGAGCCGGGCCGGAGTCGCCGTCTCGCGCAAATTGATTAACCCGTGTGCGCATCTGGGGTATACTCCGGCCCTTGTTTTCTGGCGCCTGGCGCCATTACCCGAAATACTGGCGGGCCTTGAATCGCACACCGGTTCCCTGGCAGCTGGCTTTAGCAACGAGTTTTCATTAGTGCCACAGTTACATAATCGATTTATCCGTGGGATCCATAACCTCCGCGCCGGCGACAAGGGCAGTGTGGTGACTATAGGCTCCTACGACGGTGTCCATTTGGGGCACCAGACCATTATGAAACAGGTGGTGGAGAAGTCCCGGCAGACCGGTTTGCACTCTATTGCGGTGGTGTTTGAGCCGCACCCGAATGAGTATTTCTCCCAGGAAAAGGCGCCGGCGCGGCTGATGACCTTTCGGGAAAAGGTTCTGGCCCTGTACCAATCCGGAATTGATCGGGTCTGTTGCCTGCGTTTTAACGAGTCCCTGCGCTCGCTGTCGGCGGCGGAATTCGTGCAGCAAGTACTGGTGGATGGCCTGGCGGTGAAGTACCTGGTGGTGGGTGACGATTTCCGCTTTGGCCAGGACCGCAGCGGTGATTACGATTACCTGCACCGGGCGGGCCAGCAGTTTGGCTATGAGGTGACCGACTCCAGCACCTTTGAAATCGATTCCGAGCGGGTCAGCAGCACGCGTATTCGCAAGGCCCTGCAAGACAGCGATTTCCTGCTGGCCGAACGCCTGCTCGGTAAGCCCTACCGCATCAGTGGCCGGGTCGCCTATGGCCAGCAGTTGGCGCGCCAGTGGGGGGTGCCCACGGCCAATGTGCATTTGCGCCGCTATCGCTCGCCGCTACAGGGAGTGTATGCCGTGCGTACCTGGTTGCCCGACGGCTCGGTGCAACCCGGTGTGGCCAATGTCGGGGTGCGCCCCACCATCGGTCAGAAAATTAAGCCTATACTCGAGGTGCACTTGCTCGATTTTGCCGACAATCTTTACGGCCAGCGGGTCGCGGTAGAATTTGTGCACAAGTTGCGCGAGGAGCAAAAGTTCGACTCGCTGGAGTTACTGCGCCAGCAAATTTACCAGGATATTGAAAGCGCCCGCGCCTATTTCGCCCAATAGGGCACCACAACGGCCTTCCAGTGACTAAATTCCTTCTGCCAAAACGACGCTATTAATACGACACTATGACCGATTACAAACCGACCTTGAACTTGCCCAGCACCGGCTTTGCCATGAAAGCCAACCTGGCCCAGCGTGAACCCGCCATGTTGAAAAAATGGCAGAGCGAAAAGCTCTATGAAACCATTCGCGCGGCCCGCAGCGGTTGTGAGCAGTTTATCCTGCACGACGGTCCTCCTTACGCCAATGGCGATATCCACATCGGCCACTCGGTCAACAAGATTCTGAAGGACATTATCGTCAAGTCGCAGACCCTGAACGGTCTGGACGCTCCCTATGTGCCCGGCTGGGACTGTCACGGTTTGCCCATTGAGCACAATGTGGAAAAGAAGATTGGCAAGGCCGGGGTTAAGGTGGATTTTAAAACCTTCCGCCAGAAGTGCCGCGACTACGCTCGCAAGCAAGTGCAGGGGCAGAAGGCGGACTTTATCCGCCTCGGTGTGCTGGGGGAGTGGGACAATCCCTACCTGACCATGGACTATAAAACCGAAGCGGACATCATTCGCTCGCTCGGCAAGATCATCGACAACGGTCACCTGCACAAGGGCTTCAAGCCGGTGTACTGGAGTGTGGTGGGTGGCTCGGCGCTGGCTGAGGCGGAAGTGGAATACCAGGATAAAACCTCCAACTCCATCGATGTGCGCTACCGGGTGGCAGACCCGGAAGCCCTAACTGCGGTCATGGGCGCACTGGAAGGTGAAGGCGAGGTGTCGGTGGTGATCTGGACCACCACTCCCTGGACCTTGCCGGCCAGCCAGGCGGTCAGTCTCAATGCCGAACTGGAATACGTCGTAGTGCAGGCCGGAACCGAGCGCCTGTTGCTGGCCGAGGCGCTGCTGCCCGCGGTTATGGCCCGGGCCGAGATCGACGACTACCGCATTGTCGGCCGCTGCCGGGGCAGCCAATTGCAAGGCCTGCAGCTGCAGCATCCGTTTTACGCGCGCCAGGTGCCGGTGATCCTCGGTGCTCACGTGACCACCGATGCCGGTACCGGCTGTGTGCACACCGCCCCCGACCACGGCGTTGACGATTTTAATGTCGGCGCCGAGAACGGCATAGGTACGCTCAACTATATCGATGACCACGGCATCTACCGCGACGAGGTGGAGCTGTTCGCTGGCGAGCATGTGTACAAGGTGGACGACAAGGTGCTGGCGACCCTGGAAGAGCACGGCAGCCTGTTGCACAAGACCAAACTCACCCACAGTTATCCGCACTGCTGGCGCACCAAGACACCGCTGATTTACCGGGCGACGCCGCAGTGGTTTGTCAGCATGAGCCAGAACAACCTGTTGGCGCAGGTAAAATCGGCAGTCCGGGATGTGCAGTGGATTCCCGACTGGGGCCGGGCCCGCATCGACGGCATGCTCGACTCCAGCCCCGACTGGTGTATCTCGCGCCAGCGCACTTGGGGCGTGCCCATCGCCCTGTTTGTGCACAAGGATACCCAGGAGCTGCACCCGCACAGCAGCCGCCTGATTGAAGAAGTGGCCAAGCGGGTTGAGCAGGACGGCATGGACGCATGGTTTGAACTGGATGCCACCGAGTTGCTCGGCGCCGAGGCGGACCAGTACAACAAGGTGACCGATACCCTCGACGTCTGGTTTGATTCCGGGGTGACCCACTTTTCGGTCTTGCAGCAGCGCGCCAATTTGCGGTTTCCGGCGGATTTGTACCTGGAGGGCTCCGACCAGCATCGGGGCTGGTTCCAGTCCTCCCTGAAAACCTCCATGGCGATGAACGGTGTGCCGCCCTACAAGCAGGTGCTGACCCACGGTTTCACCGTGGATGAAAAAGGCCACAAGATGTCCAAGTCACTGGGCAATGTGATTCCGCCGCAAAAGGTGGTCAACGAACTGGGCGCCGACGTGCTGCGCCTGTGGGTGGCGGCGACGGATTTCAGCGGTGAAATGCGGGTCTCCGACGAGATCCTCAAGCGCACCGCCGACTCCTATCGGCGTATCCGCAATACCGCTCGCTTCCTGTTGTCCAACCTGAACGGTTTCGAGCCGGAGCGTGATGCCCTGCCGGTGGCCGAGTTGCTGTCGCTGGATCGCTTTGCGGTGGAGCGCGCGGCGCGCCTGCAGGCCGACATAGTACAGGCCTACAACAGCTACAATTTCCACAGCATTTACCAGAAGTTGCACAACTACTGTGTGGTGGACCTGGGTGGCTTCTACCTGGATATCATCAAGGATCGCCAGTACACCACCCAGGCCGACAGCATCGCCCGGCGCTCGGCCCAGACCGCTCTGTATCATATCGTCGAGGCCTTTGCCCGCTGGATCGCGCCGATTCTCAGTTTTACCGCCGACGAGCTCTGGGACCATATTCCGGGGCCGCGCCAGGGCCCGGTATTTGCCGCCCAGTGGTATGAGTTTCCGCTGCAGGCCGGCGCCACCGAGCTGGACTACGGCTACTGGTCACTGATGACTTCGGTAAAAACCGCGGTCAACAAGATGATCGAGAAAAAGCGCGGCGAGGGAATTATCGGCGGCTCCCTCGACGCTGCGGTCACCCTGGTGTGCGACAGCGACCTGGCGCAGCGCTTGTCCCTGCTCGGCGATGAGCTGCGTTTTGTGCTGATCACCTCGGCGGCGGAGGTGACTACCGCCGCGGTGAGTGGTGCCGAGGCAACCGAGCTGGAGGGGCTGTCCGTATTGGTGAGCAAGTCCGGCGGCGACAAGTGCGTGCGCTGCTGGCACTATCGCGAGGATGTGGGCAGCGATCCGGAGCATGCCGAGATCTGTGGACGCTGCGTAGAGAATGTGGTGGGTGGCGGTGAGCAGCGTCAGTTTGCCTGAGTCAATAGAGATGGGTACCGGAGTGGATACGAAAGTCGAGTCGCGTATGGCGGCGGCCAGCTGGAAGTGGTACCTGCTGGCGCTGCTGGTGGTGCTGCTCGACCAGCTCAGCAAAAGCTGGGTCAGTCACAACCTGGCCTACGGCCAGCCGTGGGTGCTGACCGATTTTTTCAACCTGACCCTGCTGCACAACCCGGGGGCCGCGTTCAGCTTTTTGAGTGATGCCGGCGGCTGGCAGCGCTGGTTTTTTACCGCCGTGGCGGCAGTAGTGAGCCTGGCGGTGGTGGTCTGGATTGCCCTTTTACCACGCGCTCGGCACTGGGAAGCGCTGGCGCTGGCGCTGGTGTTGGGGGGAGCCATCGGCAACCTGTACGATCGCGTGGTGCTGGGTTACGTGGTGGACTTTCTTGTGGTCCACTACCGCGATTACTATTGGCCGGCGTTCAATATTGCCGACAGCGCCATTTGCGTCGGGGCCGGGTTGTTGATCGTGGACTCGCTGCGCGGCCGCAGGGACAGCGGCGCCAGTGCAGCGGAAAAGTGACAGTCACAAGTGGCGGGTCATACACAAGCGGGTTACAGTCAATTAACCGACAACCAATAGACGACAGTAGTTATTATGACAGATGATATAACCATCGATGAAGGCACCCAGGTGACCTTGCACTTCGCCCTCAAGCTCGATAACGGCGATGTGGTGGACTCCAATTTTGGCGCTCAGCCGGCCACCTTTGTGGTGGGCGATGGCAATTTGCTGCCCGGTTTTGAGCGGGTCCTGTTTGGCCTCAGTGCCGGCGCCAAGGATACCTTTGTGATCGAACCGGAAAATGGCTTTGGCCAGAGCAACCCCAACAACCTGCAGAAAATACCGCGCGCCCAGTTTGGTGACGATATCGAGCTGGTGGAGGGGCTGATGCTGTCATTTGCCGATGCACAAAAGGCGGAACTGCCGGGCGTCGTTGCCGCCTTCGATGATGAGACCGTGACCATTGATTTCAACCACCCGCTGGCAGGGCGTCGGATCCTGTTTGAGGTGGAAATACTGGCGGTCGCAGCCGCCGTCAAACACTAGAATTCCTGCAAGGTGAATATGTCCTCCGCTGTTGCTATCAATCTCGCCAATCCCCGCGGCTTTTGTGCCGGCGTCGATCGCGCCATCGACATTGTTAATCGCGCCCTCGATGTGTTTGGGGCCCCCATTTATGTGCGCCACGAAGTGGTACACAACAAATTTGTGGTGGATAGCCTGCGCGAGCGCGGCGCTATATTTGTCGAGGAGCTGGATGAAGTCCCCGATGATGTGATCGTGATTTTCAGCGCCCACGGGGTCTCCCAGGCGGTACGGACGGAAGCAGGGCGGCGCGGCCTGAAGGTGTTTGATGCCACCTGCCCGCTGGTTACCAAGGTGCATATGGAGGTGTCCCGCTACTCCCAGAGCGGCGCTGAATGCGTGTTGATCGGCCACCACGGTCACCCGGAAGTCGAGGGCACCATGGGCCAGTACGACACCCGCAGTGGCGGCGCGATCTACCTGGTGGAGGACGAGGCGGATGTGGGGCGGCTGCAAGTCAACAACCCCCAGCAGCTGTTCTACGTCACCCAGACTACCCTGTCCATGGACGACACTGCCCGGGTTATCGATGCCCTGCGGGCCAAGTTTCCCAGCATCCAGGGGCCGCGCAAGGATGATATTTGCTACGCCACCCAAAACCGCCAGGATGCGGTGAAACAGCTGGCCCTGGAAAACGATCTGGTGCTGGTGGTGGGGTCGCCCAACAGCTCCAACTCCAACCGCTTGAAGGAGCTGGCGGAACGCTGCGGCAGCGCTGCCTACCTGATCGACGGCGCCGGCGATATCCAGCCGCACTGGTTGCAGGGCAAACACAGTATTGGCATCACCGCCGGTGCCTCGGCACCAGAGGTGTTGGTGCAGGCGGTGGTCGATAAACTGGTGAAACTCGGCGCACTGCCCGCCCGGGAAGCGGCAGGGGAAGAGGAAAACGTGCGCTTTTCCCTGCCCAAAGAGTTGCGTTGACGCAATTCTTGCCAGTGGTTAACGACACTATGAACTACACTTACACCACTGAACTACACTAAAAAAGGCTGCACTACTGCAGCCTTTTTTGTAGCGATGGCCGTTCGTCGGCTATCCAATGCTTTTATCCACTCAATCACCTTGATTGCCTGAGGGTTTGCTATACCTATTGCTATGAGACCTTTTGCCATGAACAAAGCTGACTGTGGATTTACCCTGGTCGAGTTGCTGGTAGTGCTGAGCATCGTCGCTATTGTGGCGATGGTTGCCGTGCCCTCTTTTACCAATGTGATCGAGAAAAACCGGGTCGAGGCGCTGCAGAAAGACCTGGCGCGGGACATCGCCTTTGCCCGCCAGGCGGCGATGTCGCGCAACGGTTTTGTCTCCATCTGCAAGAGTGCCAATGGCACCGCCTGCACCACCGCCGGCGACTGGAACCAGGGCTGGATCGTGTTTGTGGACACGGCCGGCGGCACCGCAGGCACGGTGGACGGCGGCGAGGAGATTCTGAAAGTACACGCCGCCGCCAACAGCAACGACGATATGGAGGGCACGGTGGATTTCCTGCAGTTCAGCGCCACCGGTACCTTGCGCTTGCCGGCGGCCGGCACCCCGGTGTTTGAAATTTGTGCGCCGGGCAATGCCTATGTGCGCGGGTTGCTGGTGCTGCGCTCCGGTCGCGGCCTGACTTCCCGCCACAGCGGCAGTGTGGAATATGTTGAACGGGACGCGGGCAATAACCCGGTGGCACTGTCGTGTTCATAAGGTGGGTAATGGCGAAACAACCATGGGTAGACAAGCGGTGATGGCAATAAACAAAGGCGGCAGCTACCAGCGCGGAGCGGGGCTGATCGAAGTGATGATCGGCCTGTTTGTGTTGGCCATTGGCCTGCTGGGCATGGCCAGTTTGCAAAATAACGCGGTGCGCATGAACAACACCTCCTATCGCTACTCCCAGGCGGTGCTGTTGGCCTCGGACATTACCGAGCGCATGCGCGCCAATCGCTATGTGCTGAGTGATTACGCCTCCGGTTTCAGCGATTCAGTCACCGCTAGCACCGACTGTGCGGCGGCCAATTGCAGTGACGCCCAGATCGCCAAGTGGGACGTGGTGCAGTGGCGCGCGGCGGTCGCCGATGCCTTGCCCCAGGGGGAGGGTGAAATCCAGGTAGTGGGCAACCAGGTGACTATCCTGGTGCAGTTTGACCAGGATGCTGGCGACCAGGACGATGCCGAAGACGATCGGCTGCAAATACAAATCAGCAGTCGCATCTAGATGCGGAACGAGGAGGCGCGACTCTCAATGGTAGCCGCTAGCAACGTCACTTTGGCCCGTCAAACAGGGCTTACAGAGCGGGATATGTGCAATCAATCCATAGCCAATAAATTACTGCCCAACAACGCAATGCGCGGGCAGTTTGAGTCCCGGCGAGCAAGCTTTCGTCAGCGCGGCCTGACCCTGATTGAGTTGCTGGTGTCGATGGTTATCGCCATGATCGTGCTGGCCGGTGTGGTGCAGATGATGGTGGACAACAAGGTCAAATTCAAGCTCGCCGATGAGCTGGCCTTTATCCAGGAAAACGCCCGTTTCGCCCTCGATGAGCTGGGCCGGGATTTGCGCATGGTGGGCTACAGCGGCTGCGGCACCACCACCGCGGTAGCCAATGTGGTGGATAGCACTGATGACTTCTACGCCGGCTTTGGCCTGGTGGGCTGGGACGGCAGTGAAAATGCCAACGAGTTTCCGGTGGAGTTTCGCGCCGACCTGTGGGGCTCAGGTAATGCCAACGCCCCGGACGCGTTTCTTATTCGGCGCCTGGATGCAGACGAGGCCGAAATTATCGATGACTCGGCGCCCAACACCAACAACTCTGCGGTTATCAAGATTGTCGGCTCCCATGATATTGAGAAAGGCGCAATTCTGGTGGCCATCAACCAGAACTGCACCCAGGTCAGCATCTTCCAGCACACCGGCATTGGCAATGACCAATACATCCACAACACCGGTGCCTCAACGTCGCCCGGCAATTGCACCAAAAGCCTGTTTGGCAGCGGCGACTGCAACAATACCGGCGGCCTGTCCACCAAGGATTTTGGCAACGGCGGCATGGTGGCGGCCTTTTCCGCCAATGCCTACTACATAGCTCCGTCCAGTATCGATGCCAGCATACCCTCGCTCTACCGGGAAAAGGTGCAGGCCACGGCCGGTGCATCGGCGACGGTGGCCGAAGAGTTGATTATCGGTGTGGAAAACATGCAGGTGACCTACGGGGTGGACACTAATGCCACCGCCGACGGCCAGGTGAATCGCTACCTGGATGCCGACCAGATTACTGGCGTTGGCACCCTCAACTGGGGCCGGGTGGGCACCGCCCGGGTGGAGCTGTTGCTGCGCTCACTGGACCCGGTCTGGGCTGAAAACACTACCTTTGTTTTTAACGGCGCCAATTATACCGATCGTCTGTTGCGCCAAACTGTGTCCACCACCGTTCTGCTCCGAAATATGGCTCTGGTCGAATGAAACAAGTATCCGTGCAAGCTCTTCCGATGAATTTCTATGCTACCCGGCCCCGGCGGCAGCGAGGGGTGGTGTTAATCGTCTGCCTGGTGTTACTGGCAGTGGTCACTATTTTGGGCTTGTCCACCATGTCCGGGTCGGGGCTGGAGTTGAAAATGTCGGCCGGCTTCCGCGATCGCTCGGTGGCGTTTGAAGCGGCGGAAGAGACCCTGCGAGTGGCGGAGCAGTGGCTCGACGACACCACGCTTAACGATGACAACTACTATGCCAGTTGCGCCGGTAACAACTGCTTTGCCGCCACCTGTGACGAAGGCCTGTGCGCCTTTTACGATGCCGGCGACCCCTTTGATATCGGGGTCACCCGGGAAGACTGCGGTGCCAAGATCGAGCCGCCGGACAACCCGGTCTGGCGCTGGGCCGGGGCTGCCGGAGAGCCAAACCTGTGGCTGGACAACAACAAAAGCGTCCGGGTCACCCCGACCCACCCCCAGGTGAGCGAGGACTCGCGCTACATTATCGAGTTTATGTGTTACGTCAATCGTGTGCCCGCCAACCAGTGTACGGCGGCCAATCCGGCCAATTGCGTGCCCCAGTTTCGTATTACCGCGCTGGCGCGGGGCCTGACCAATAACTCGATTGTGATGTTGCAGTCGATGTTCAAAAAAGTAAATTGAGAGGTGTGCTCATGAAGGCGTTTCGAACCTTGTTGCAGTTCGGGCTGCTTGCGAGCCTGCTGTTGGTCTCTCAAGCGGGCTGGTCGGTGACGGCAGCGGATTTCCAGTCCGAACCACCCATTGTGTCCGACTCATCCGATCCGCTGGTGATGCTGGGTCTGTCTTTTGACCACGAATTGTTTAAAAAGGCTTACAACGACTACTCCAACCTGGACGGCGGCACCCTTACCAGCGCTGACATCACCTACCGCAATGACTTTACCTATTACGGCTACTTTGACCCCAATTTCTGCTACACCTACAACCTGACCGATAACCGCTTCGAGCCGGGCGATGCGGCCGGTTCACCCTACAGCTGTCCCAATGTGGGGGTCGTCAATACCGCCAGTGCCTGGAGCGGTAATTTTCTCAACTGGGCCACCATGACGCGGATGGATATCGTGCGCCGGGTGCTCTACGGCGGCAAGCGCTCTACTGATACCAATAGCGCAACCGTACTGGAGCGGGCGCACTTGCCCAATGATGTGCACGCTTTCGTCAAGGTGTATGAGGGGCTGGATATCAGCAACTATACCCCCTACCTCGTGCCCATTAGTATGTGTAATGTGAGCAACGGCTCGACCCCGGAAATCCGCCTCGCCACGGGGGCCTGGCGGCAGTGGTCCGCCAGTGAGTCTACCCAGTGCCAGTGGAACGCTCTCAGCACCACTCCGAATATAGCGGTGGATCAGATTAACCCGGGCATCGCGGCCAGGGTGCAGGTGTGCGTCACCGGCAAGGATGCCGGCTCCGATACCTGCAAGAGTTACCCCAACGGCAATAGCAAGCCCATCGGCCTGCTGCAGGAAAACGGCGAGGAGGGCGAGCTGCGCTTTGGCCTGATTACCGGCAGTTACGTCAATAATGATGCCGGCGGTATTGTGCGCAAGGATATCTCCCGCATCGCCAATAATGCCAGTGCCTCCGATGACGAAATCGACCTCAATTCCGGGGTGTTTACCGGTGTCAGCGGCATTATCAGCAACCTCGACCGGTTCCAGGTGGTCAAGTGGAATGGGGCAAAATATTCGGACTGCGACAATCACAGTATTACCGTAAACGAGTTTTTGACCAGCACCAGTTCATCGCGCCACTGCGGTGACTGGGGTAACCCGGTGAGTGAGATTTACCTGGAAGGGTTGCGCTATTTTGCCGGTGAAACCTCGCCAACTGCGGCCTTTGACGGCGACGACTCCGCCCATTTGTCCGGCTTGTCCCGGGTGAGCAGCTGGACCGACCCGTTGAGCAGCAGCGAGCCCTGCGCCAAGTGCGCGTTTATTATGCTGTCCAGCGGCATGAACTCCTTTGATGGCGACGACCTCGGCACTGCGTCCGATCTGCCGTCCCTGTCCGGCGCCAGTTCCATCGATACCTATACCAACAAGGTTGGCAATGCGGAGGCGGGGGGCACCTTTAACAACTCTTATCTGTCCGGCGGCACCGACGAAGTCTGTACCTCCCGCTCTCTCACCGACCTCGCCGACGCCACAGGGGTCTGCCCGGAGCGGCCGGCCCTGCAGGGGACCTACGACCTGGCCGGGCTGGCCTACTATTCGCGCACTACCGATATTCGCACCCAAACCGGGTTTAACGGCGACCAGGTGGTGGACAACTTTATGGTGGAACTGGCCGAGAGCCTGCCCAGTTTTTCCGCCAATGTGGATGGCAAGCGGGTCGCGTTCCTGCCGGCTTGCCAGGCCAACACCAACGGCAGCGCCACCAACAGCAGCAGTGGCTGGCAGGGTTGCAGTTTGACCGACGTGCAGGTGGAATCCCTGACGGAAAACGACGGCGAGCTGGTGGCGGGCAGTTACCTGATCTACTGGGAGGATTCCCACTGGGGCAATGACTACGACCTCGACGGCGTGCAGCGGTTGGAGTTTTGCGTCGGCAGTGCCTGTACCCCTGCCATTAACAGCGACCAGATCAAAATCAAATCCAGCACTCCCTACGCCTTTGCCGGCAATGCCCTGCGCTTCAGCTATACCATCACCGGGACATCCAGTTCCGACGGCATCGTTGAGCCCTGGGCGCTGCGTCCGGGCGGCGCAAACTTTGACGGCCTCAACGCCGGCCAGGCGACGCCGGCCGGAGTGACCGCTGAGGAAACCACCTTTACTGCCGGTACGTCATCGGCGGCAAGCCTGGCGCGCCCCATGTACCTGGCGGCCAAATACGGCGGCTTTAACGATCTCGACGGCGATGGCCTGCCCAGCAGTAACTCCGAGTGGGACGTGAAGGACATCCGCGGTAATTTTGCCCTCGACGACCAGGGCAATATCGTCGGCGATGGGGTGCCGGACAACTACTACCAGCTTTCCAATCCGGCCCTGCTGGTGACCGCCCTGAACTCTATTTTTAATGCCCTGAAAACCTCCGTGACCAGCAGTTCGGCGGCGGCGGTGGTGGCCAATACCAGCACTGGCGAAGGGGCTATTTTCCAGGGCTCCTACTACCCGCAGTTTGAAGTCAGTGCCGACGACAGCATTAAATGGGCCGGGATGTTGCACTCCCTGTTTCGTGACAGCAATGGCTACTTCCGCGAAGATACTGATGGTGACGCGGTGCTGGACGACTACACGGTCGATTACGCGGTGACATTTTTCTACGACGAAACCCTGGACGATACCCGGGTGCAGCGTTTCAGCTCCAGTGACGGTGTCAATTTCACCCAGGTGGATACCATCAGCTTTTCGAAATTCAACGCCATCTGGAACGCCAGGGACAGATTGGCGGCGCTGAGTAACAGCCAGGTCAGGTCGCAGCGCAATTACAGCTCGCTGGCCAGTTCCGGGCGCCATATTATTACCGGCATCGATACCGATGGTGACGGCACGGTGCAAGCCGATGAGGTGCTGGACTTCGATAGCACCGATCTCGACCCCACCTCCACCGAGTACTATCGCTATTTTGGCCTCGACTCCACCAGCAAGGCCGGCGTCACCAATATCATCAATTTTATCCGCGGTGATGACAGTATTGCCGGCAGTCGCAGCCGCTCGGTAGATTACGATCGCGACGGGGCCGAGGAAGTTTGGCGCCTCGGTGACCTGGTGCATTCGGCCCCCACCTCGGTCAGCTTTCCCCGGGCGCGCTACGACTCCCGCTACGGCGATGAAACCTATACCGCGTTTCGGCAGAAGTACCAGAAGCGGCGCCAGGTCATCTATGTGGGTGGCAACGATGGCATGCTGCACGCCTTCAACGCCGGTTTCTATAACGCCTCCAGCAAGTCGTTCAGCACCCAGTCAGCGGGGGGCAACGAAGTGGCGCACCCGCTGGGTACCGAGCTCTGGGCTTACGTGCCCATGGCGGTATTGCCGCACCTGCAATGGCAGACCTCGCCGGATTACGGCCATGTCTACTATGTGGACGGCTCGCCGCGAATCTACGATGTCAATATTTTTGCCAGCGACACGGATCACCCCGGCGGCTGGGGCACCATTCTGGTGATGGGGTTGCGTTTCGGTGGCGGCGACTTCAGCCTCGACCCGGACTCGGACGACGACGGCAGTGATGCCGACAACGACGATATCACGACTCGTTCTTCCTTCCTGGTGTTCGACGTCACCAATCCCGAGGTGGCGCCCAAGCTGCTGGCGGAAATCCAGCGGCCGGCGGAAGACCTGATGTCCATCGCCATCAGCGGTGGTAACGACAGCTATTACACCACGCCGCCGGACGTCACCATCAGTGCCGATGGCAGCGGTGCCAGCGCCGTGGCCAAGCTGGAGGACACGGGCATACTGCTGGATTTGGTGATCAACAACGGTGGCTCCGGCTACAGCGTGGGGGACTCCATTGCTCTCAGTGGCGATGGCAGTGATGCGGTGGCGGTGGTTACCGAGGTAGATGCTAACGGAGGGATTACCAATTACCGGGTTGATAATCCGGGTTCGGGCTATTCCAGTGTCGATATCTCCGCCACTCACGGCGATAGCGACGCAGTGATCGCACTGAATTTGGGTAACGGTACCAACAGCGACAAATTGGCGAGCGCAAGTGTGAGCTCCCCCGGCAGTGGTTACAGCGTGGGCGATACCATTGCCATTGGTGGCGATGGCAGCGGGGCAGCGGTGAGTATCACCGGCGTAGATGGTAGCGGTGGTATTACCGCGGTCAGTATCAGTGCTGCGGGTAGTGGCTACAGCAGCATTTGGGTGGAGTCCATTACTCGCGTCGACAGTGCTGTTGCCGACATCACCCCGGTGCTGGGGTTCCGGGTCGCCTCGGTGGATATCGTGGACCAGGGTTCGGGCAATAGCGCCGCCACGGCCACTATTGATGCCAGCAGCTATGGCGGCACTCCCGCCACCGCCACGGTCAGCTTCAGCAGCCTGACCTGGGGTTACACCAGCTCCCGGCCGGTGGTGGTCAAACGCCGCACCCCGGACGTGAACGGCAGCTTTGCCAGTCCGGCGGACAACGACTGGTACCTGGTGTTTGCCTCCGGTCCTTCCGGCAGCGACGCCCTCAGCAAGGGCATCAGTGACGACAGCGGCAAACTGTTCTTTTACGATTTGAACGACCTGGAGTTTGTCTCGGCGCTGGAGTTTGACAGCAACAGTTTTGCCGGCCATTTGGCGGTGGAAGACTGGGATAATAATTACGAGGACGATGCCATTTACTTCGGCACCGTGGGCGACAATGCGGGTACCCAGACCGGCAACCTGAAACGCCTGCAGCTGGACTTCAGCCCGATTTCCAGTTCGACACTGACCACTCTGCGGGATACCGCCAATCCGGTGGTGGAAACCCCGAGGCTGGCGCTCGACGGGTTTGGCAACCGCTGGGTGTATTTCGGTACCGGGCGTTTTCTGGTGGCGGCGGACAACCTCACCACCGAGACGCAGCACTACTACGGCATTATCGAGCCCGACCCGCTGAGCTCGGTGAGTCTCTCGGATATGGTGGATGTGACGGATGTCCAGGTGTTTACGGTAGACCCGGAAAAATTCACTACCGTGAATTACGTGCGCAATTGTGCGGCCCCCTGCGACGACCCCAGTGCCAGTAGCGATGTGGTCATTAACGGGGTGACGGTATCCGATTGGCGCGCATTGCGAAGGGAGATCCTGAAAACCAATGGCTGGTATCGGGAGATGAATTTGAGCTTGGCCAACACTGCCGCGGCGCGGGTGGTGGGTGCCACCAACCTGGTGGGGCCGACCTTGCTGTTCAGCGAGTACGCGCCCTCGGTGGAGCAGTGTGAGCCGGTAGGTTACTCGCGCATCAATGCCTATCACTTCCAGACCGGTACCGCTTCGCCATTTGCCCCGGTGGGCACTGACGGCAGCAAGAAGTACAACAACGACGGAGAATACGTGAAAACCGATACCGGTATTACCAACAGCCTCACGCTGCTGGGTGGAGACGGCCAGGGTGATTCAGATGATGCTGAGGGTACCGGGGTTTCGGTGGACGATCACGGAGTGTTGAGTGATCACGGGCCGACCAACGAGCCGGCACCGTTCGGGCGTCAGTCGTGGCAGGAAATAAACGTCAATTGGAATATTGGCTTGTAACCGGGCGTTGGCCCGCAGGAGTAGTAGTTTAATGAAACAAGCGCGCGGATTTACCTTGATTGAGTTGCTGATCGCCCTGGTGATTATTTCCATCCTGGCCAGTATCGCGTTGCCGGCCTACCAGGAGAGCACCATCAAGGCCCGCCGCGCCGACGCCCGGGCGGCCCTGTCCAGCGCTGCGGCGGAGCAGGAGAAATGGTTTTTCCAGTTTAACGGTTATACCGACGATATCGATGACCTGGGCGGGGCGGCGTCGCCGGAGGGTTTCTATACCCTGACCCTGTCCATCAACGCCGGGGTGGGCACTTGTGTCAACGCTGCCCCCTTTAACTGCTATACCTTGACCGCGACTCCCACAGTGGGGGGGCCGCAGGAGGACGACGACGATTGTACTACTCTGGTGGTTACCCATACGGGGGCGCGCTCGGCTACTGGCAGCAATACTGAGCGTTGTTGGTAAAGTGGGTCAATAACTTACCTGGTTTTCCCTGTGAATATGCTTGCTAGCGGTGATGTTGCGAATAAATTTGTAGCCTCTGGGGTATAGCTTTTTTCCCGGCCCGGCGGCAGGGGCTTGCTTTCAAGACTCGCCGAGATTCCGTCCCTGGAGGCTCCACGACAGCATCCCTGCTGTCGAGGGTCTTGAAAGCAATCCCCTGCCGCCGGACCTGCTATATTGCCAGTTTCCAGGATTTCAGGTTTTCAGGTTTTCCAGTTTCTCGATTTTCGGTTTTCGGTTTTACGGCGCCTGGCTTTGGTGTTGAACTGGAAGATTTATCCGCTGCAGGTCATATCTGAATGGGCGGCGACTTTGGTTGCTGTTTTCAAGACGTAGGGGCGGCCGGTGGCGTTCCAGGTGATTTTGCGCACCGGTTCAGGGCTGTGGTCGGCGGCGCACACTAAAAAGCTGCCGGTTAAATCGACGCGACCCAGGTTGTTATAGCTGAACAGTTTCTTGCCAAATCCCAGGCGGGTCTGGATCACGCTGTGACGGGCGTTGATCAGGTACTTCTGCACCAGTTCGTCGCTGTCCGGCAGTTTGTCGTCATTTTTATCCTCGAACAGCAGCATCATTTTTCCCCATTCCTTGTTGCACTCGCTGCCATTGTCGGAGCCGCAAATGTAAAGGCGTCGGGCTTGCATTTTGGCGAGGGTGCGGGCGTGCTGCAGGGCGCGATGAATATTTCCAGCCGCGGCGCTGGCCCCGGCGGCTTCGCCTGTGCTGAGAAATGACGGTGCGGCGATAAGGCCGAGCAGGCCGGCGATGGCGAGGGTGAAGAGTAACTCGGGCAGGGTAAAACCCCGATAGATTTTCATAAGCCCTCCGTGGCATTGATGATGTCTGCGGAGTTACTGTACGAATTTCGGGGCGGAATTACTCTCGGGCAAAAGTATGAAAATTAAACAGGGTTATAGGGTTACCTAATTACGCCTATGAATAAGCCAGCTATCGGCGATAGTAAACATATACGCTGTAGCCCTTGGGACAGCAGCTTTGCTCCCGGCCTGGCTCCAGGGACTTGCTTTCAAGACTCGCCGTGCCCAAAGCACTCGCTGCGCTCGCGGGGCAGGCTCAGGTTCCATCCATGCACCCAAAGCACTCGCTCCGCTCGCGGGGCGGGCTCGAGGCTCCACGACAGCATCCCTGCTGTCGAGGGTCTTGAAAGCAAGCCCCCGAAGCCAGACCTAACATATTGCCGGCTGCACGACGCTTAGCTTAGGTGGTAACTAGGTAGGTTTATGGGATAACTCAGGGCTCGTCGTCTTCGTTGTCGAGGCCGAGTTTTTTCAGGCGGTAGCGAAAGGAGCGAAAGCTGATGCCGAGTTTTTTCGCAGCCGCGGTGCGGTTCCAGCGGGTTTTTTCCAGCGTGGCGCTGATGACTTCTTTTTCAATTTCCTCCAGGTATTCATCCAGGGATTCGACTTCCTCGGCCTTGCTGAGGTTGCTGGCGCCCGTGGCAGCGGTTGGCTGGGTGCCAGCTCCGGACAGTTGCAGGTCCGTATGCTCGATTACGTCGCCCTCGCAGAGGGTGAAGGCGCGCTCGAGTATATTTTCCAGTTCCCGCACGTTGCCCGGAAAATTGTAGTTTTGCAGGGCCTTTGCGGCGCTGGCCGACAGGCGCGGTGTGTCGAGGCCGCTCTCTTCGGCGAACTGCTTGAGGAAGTGACTGGCCAGCAGGTCGATATCCTGTTTGCGCTCGCGCAGGGGCGGGATATCGATCTGGATGACGTTGATGCGGTAGTAGAGGTCGTTGCGAAAGCGTTCCTTTTGCACTTCCACGCCCAGGTCCTTGTGGGTGGCGCTCAGTACCCGCACATCCACATCGATCTCGCGGTCGCTGCCGATGGGGCGCACGGCTTTTTCCTGCAGGGCACGCAGCAGCTTTACTTGCATTTCCAGCGGCAGGTCGGCCACTTCATCGAGAAACAGGGTGCCGCCGTTGGCGGCTTGAAACAGTCCCTGCTTGTCGGCGCTGGCGCCGGTAAAGCTGCCTTTTTTGTGGCCGAAGAATTCGCTCTCCATCAGTTCCTTGGGAATGGCACCGCAGTTGACCGGGATAAAGGGGCCCTCGGCGCGACCGCCCTGGTAGTGAATGGCCCGGGCCACCAGTTCCTTGCCAGTGCCCGATTCGCCGCTGATATAAATGGGGGCCTGGCTGCGGGCGACTTTTTTGATCTGCTTTAACAGTTTGCCAATGGTATCCGCGCTGCCGAGCAGGGCCGGGCTGTTGCTGTTGCCGAACTTGTTGACGGTGTTGAGCTGCAGGGCGGTTTTGATCAGCCGGCGCAGGTGTTCCAGCTCCACCGGTTTGGAAATAAAGTCGAAGGCGCCGGCCTTCATGGCGGTAATGGCCGTGTCCATATTGCCGTGGGCGGTGAATACCGCGACGGGCAGTTGCGGTTTGTGGGCCTGGATCCAGCTCACCAGCTCGATGCCGTCGCCGTCGGGCAGGCGCAAGTCAGTGAGGCAAACCTGGTAAGACTGCTTGCCCAGCAGGCCGATGGCCTCTGCCAGGTTGGCGGCGTGATCGGTGTCTATGCCCATGCGCGTCAGGGTGATGGCCAACAGTTCGCGGATGTCCGGCTCGTCGTCGACGATCAGTGCTTTGGTCACGGCAGGTGTGGTACTGGTCATTAAAATATTCGATCCGGGTGGGCAAATTCTATTTTGAAACAACTCTTCTGGCCCGCGTCGCGGCGGTAGTTCAGAGTGGCGTGATTGGACTCGCAAAGCTCCCTGGAAAGGTACAGACCCAGCCCGGAGCCGGTGGCTTCGGTGGTAAAAAACGGCTCAAATACATGGGCGAGGTTATCTTCCGGTATCCCATCGCCCTCGTCAATGACTTCCAGGTAGGCCCACTCGGTGACCGGGTCGAGGCCGGCGCGCAGGGTCACCCTGGCTTCGCCGCTGACTTTTTCACTGTAGCGCAGGCCGTTATCCACCAGGTTGGTTAATACCTGGGCCAGGTGGCTGCTGTCGATGCGGGTGCGAATAGAGTCGTTCAGCAGGCGCAAATCAATTTTTATTTCTTCGGCCCGGTGCTCGCTGTAATCGGCCACGAACTGCGGCAACCAAATGGCCAAATCCAGGGCTTCGGGCTTGGTCGGTTGACGCCGGGATAGCTGCAGCACGTTTTCGATAATCTGGTTGACGCGGCGGGTATTGGTTTCAATAATTTCGGTGAGACGCAGGTCCGCCGCTCCCAAATCGGGGGACTCCGCCAGCAGCTGGGCGGCGTGGCTGATCGACCCCAGCGGGTTGCGGATTTCGTGGGCGATGCTGGCGGTGAGGCGCCCGAGGGAGGCCAGTTTCAGCTGCTGGGCTTCGCGGTTGAGGGTGCGGGTATCCTCCACATAGATCAGGGTTTCGGCATCGCGGCCGCTTTCATTGGCGGGGAACTCGAGGTTGGCAAAGCGCAGCCGCACTTCGGTATTGTTTTCGCCAATTTTCAGGTTCGGGGCGCGGGAATTGGGAAAGGTTTGCCAGAGACGAATGTGCTCCTCGAGCTCCGGGATATCATCCAGGCGACGCGTGCCATTGTGGCGCTGCTGCCAGTTGAGCAGTTGGTTGGCGGACTGGTTGATCAGTTCCACTTCGCCGCTGGCGGAGCTGACGATAATGCCGGTCTGCATGCGTTCGATAATCAGCTGGGCGAGTTTTTGCAGGTGGTTTACATGGGCTTCCTGGGCGGCGGCCTTTTCCGCGCTGAGCCGCAGCCGGGTGGTGAAGTAGCTAAAAGACAGCGAGCAGATAAACAGCATGGAGCCGAGCATGCCGGCGGAAAACAGGGTGCGGGAATCGCCGTAGCCGAGACGAATGATTAACAGGGTTTGGGCCAGCATCAGCAGGGTGGCTGTGGCCGCCAGTGCGGCGCTGGCCTGGGGTTTGAGTATGATGCTGCCGGTGGCGATGGTGACGAACAGCAGGGGGCTGAGTCCACTGTCGAGGCCGCCGCTGGCGTGGATCAGCAGCACCAGCAACATGATGTCGATAAAGAGCAGGAAGAAGCGCTGCTCGATATTGAGATTGAAATTCCGGTACCACAGCAGCAGCAGGCTGGCCGAACTGAGGCCGGCAAAGCCCAGCGACGTGTAGAGAAACAGGCTCGGCTCCATATTACCGAGCACATTGGGTGCGACACCGAGATAGAACATCAGCAGCAGCAGGCCGCTGAGCCCGAAACGGTAGTAGGCATAGATGCGCAGTAGGGTAGAATTGCCCTGGGGGCTGGTTGTGTGCATGATATTTTTGCTTAATCCTGTGCTTTATCCGAAAATAGCGCCCCGCGCGGCTCTTGTCGACCGCGAATGGTAAACAATACAAAGATTGTGAACGGAGTTTTGCCGCCACCGATAGTGGTGTTAAATCATAGCGCTGGCACTGTGCCTGTCAGCGCTGTGACAGGACGGCACTGTTTACGGGCAACGGATTCCTTGGAGAAGTTACTATGCCAACCCTGAAGATTGTCATGGCCCAGATAAACCCGCTGGTGGGTGATATCCAGGGAAATACCGAACTGGTGATCGACACCGCCCGCCAGGCCGAGTCCGAGCACGGCGCCGACGTGGTGGTGTTTCCGGAGTTGACGCTGACCGGTTACCCGCCTGAGGACTTGCTGCTGCGCAACAGCCTTGAAGTGCGGATTAACCGCGCCATCGCGGAAATCTGCGCAGCGTCCCTGCAAGCGGCGGTGGTACTGGGTTACCCGCGGGTAGTGGCCGGCCGGGTTTTCAATATGGCCGGCGTGATTGACGGCGCGGATCTCACCGCTGAATACGCCAAGCAGCACTTGCCCAACTACCGCGTATTTGATGAGAAGCGCTATTTTGTCTCCGGCGACAGTGCCTGTGTGGTGCGTTTGAAGGGTATCAAGGCGGCGATTACCGTGTGTGAAGATATCTGGCAGATGGAACCTATGCTGCAGGCGAAGCAGGCCGGCGCCCAGCTGATGATCAATATCAATGCCTCGCCCTTTCACATGGGCAAAATCAGCGAGCGCAGTCAGTTGTTGCACGATCGGGCCCGAGAGGGCGGCATGCCCATTATTTACGTCAACCAGGTGGGCGGCCAGGATGAGTTGATTTTCGACGGTGCGTCTATGGCGGTGGATGCTGAAGGGGAGCTGAAATCCCTGGCCCCGGCCTATGAAGAGGCGCTGGTGCCGGTTGATATCCAGGTCAGCAAGGGCGTTTGCACGGTGTTGCCAGGTGAGATGGTGCCGGCGCCGGATAACCTGGCCAGCGTCTACCAGGCTTTGGTAGTGGGGGTGCGCGACTACGTTAACAAGAACGGATTTCGCGGTGTGGTGCTGGGTTTGTCCGGCGGAATCGATTCGGCCCTGACTCTGGCCATCGCGGTGGACGCACTGGGCAAAGACCGGGTCGAGGCGGTGATGATGCCGTTCAAGTACACTTCGGATCTCAGTAAAAACGATGCTGCGGAGGAGTCGCGACGCCTTGGTGTGCGCTATCAGTCGATTTCTATCGAGCCCATATTTGATACCTTTATGGACGCGTTGTCGGCTGAGTTTGCCGGCAAAAACCGGGATACCACCGAGGAGAACTTGCAGGCTCGCTGCCGCGGTGTGCTGTTGATGGCTATTTCCAACAAGAAAGGCTTCCTGGTCCTGACCACTGGCAACAAGAGTGAAATGGCGGTGGGTTATTCGACGCTCTACGGCGATATGGCCGGCGGTTTTGACGTGCTCAAGGATGTGCCCAAGGTGATGGTGTTTGAGCTGGCCCGTTACCGCAATACCCTCGGTGAAGTGATTCCGGTGTCGGTTATCGAGCGGCCGCCGTCGGCGGAGTTGGCGCCAGACCAGAAAGATGAAGACAGTCTGCCGCCCTATGAGATTCTCGACCAGATTCTGGAGTTGTACGTGGAGTGCGATTTCAGCGCTGCGGCGATTATTGAGGAGGGTTTTGATCCGGAGGTGGTGCACCGGGTGCTGCGGCTGGTGGATCTGAACGAATATAAGCGCCGCCAGGCTCCGGTGGGCCCGCGTATTACCGAGCGGGGCTTCGGCCGCGATCGTCGCTATCCAATTACCAACGGCTGGAAACTGGGCGACTAGTTTGGTGTGAGCCTTGCTCACTGAACAGCCCCTGATGCGGCCGGGTGGATGTATCCCGTCGGCGGTTCGCAGGGGCTCTGTGTTTTTCTCGCCTCTGCTTTGTTATCGATTCGTTGTGGTTTGTCATCGTTTTTTGACGTGGAGGTTTGGCGCGGCGGCCCGGTGGGTGTGCGCCGCCAGATCGGCCGCAGACTCTCTGTGCTTTTCTTGCTTCTGCTTTGTTATCGATTCGCTGTGGTTTAGCGCGGCGGCCCGGTGGGTGCGCCCCGCCAGACCGGCCGCAGGCTCTCCGCGCTTTTCGCGCTCCCGGAAACTCGCTTGCGCTCAAACATCCGTCCGCGAAAACCCGAAAAGCGCGGAGAGCCTAAACGCGACCTGATTGGTCTGGCAGGGCACACCCACCGGGCCTTGATCAGGCCTCGGCGTATGATTCTTGTGAAAAGAAAAAATAGATGTGCAGGGTTGTACGCTTTAGTTCGCCAGAAGTTTTTGATTGGATGGCGTAACTAATCCATTGGTTGCGGCTGTTAAATCGGTTCTGTTGGCTAATCGAGTAATGAGCCTGGGTTAGCTTGGCGCATTGTAGTCTGCCCCTCCTGTATTGGCGGGCTATACGCACCAATTAATTTCGGAGCCTCTGTGCCGATCAGAAGCCCCCTAGAACTTCAGCCATTCCAGCCAGGACTTTTCTTCCTCCTGCGCAGCAGGTGGTTGGGCGCTGGTGCCGTTACCCTTGTATTCGGGGTTGTAGATGGCGCGGCTGTCGAAGCCGGTGGGGTCTTTCTTGTCAAACAGGCCGAAGGTAGCTTTGGTGAGCCAGGAGCGCTGGCCCAGTCGTGAGCTGTGCTGGTAGTTAAATTCGCCGCCTTTCAGAACCGGGTGGTTCGGATAGTTGGCGCGCAGGGTGAGCAGGGAGTTTTCACCCAGGTCGTTCATGCCCAGCAGGTGGTAGCCCTGCACCATAACTGCCAGGCCATCGGGCACGGCGGGGGTCTGTTGAAAGTTTTCCACCACGTAGCGGCCGCGGTTGATGGCGGCGATATAGGCGCCGCGCTTGAGGTAGTAGTTGGCGACGTGGATCTCGTAGCGGGCCAGCAGGTTGCGCAGGTAGATCATGCGCTTGCGGGCGTCGGGGGCATAATCACTGTTGGGGTAGCGGGCCAGTAACTGGGCAAAGTGGGCAAATGACTGGCGTGCGGAGCCGGGGTCCCGCTGGGTCAAATCGGTTTCCAGGAAGCGCTCAAACATGCCTCGGCCCTCGGTAAAGGAGGACAGGCCCTTCATATAGTAGGCGTAATCGACGTTGCGATGCTGGGGATGCAGGCGAATGAAACGGTCTGCCGCTGCAGAAGCTGCTTCGTGGTCAAAGTCGCGATAATAGGCGTAAATCAGCTCCAGCTGGGCCTGTTCGGCATAGCTGCCAAACGGAAAGTTGGCTTCCAGGGCCTGCAGGTTCTTGATGGCGAGCTCCCACTGGCTGCTGCGCAGCTGGCGTTGGGCAGCTTCGTAAAATTCTTTCTCGGTGGTTAGCTTGGGCTGTTTGTCGTCCTGGGATGAACAGGCGGCGAGAAAAATAAAGCTGATTAAAATGATCGCGAAGCGGACGTGCATGGTCTTATTAAACTCAATCGAGGCGACTTGCGCATTATTCAATGATTATTCGCCTTAGCTTGTTTAAACTACCGGGCGGACTCAGTTACCCCGTCACCGGGAAGGCGTATTTAACCACAGAGCGGGCCCGGACCAAAGGCCTCGAGCTCAGTCTGGTGGTAATGTGGTGATTTATTTGGTTCCCCCCGCCCCCAAAAGGGCTGAATTCGACGTTTGGGTCGTTTTCGGGCCCATTGTAGACAAGATTTCTGCAGTAGAGTTCTAAACGCAAGTTGCGAACGCAGGTAAAGTCAGTAATACAGAGGATAATTTGATAATGGCTGAAGCTCTCCAGTTGAGCGCCGTGGTACCCGAGCAGTTGATGGGCTCGCGGCTCGATTTCGCGGCAGCCGAGCTGTTCCCGCAATACTCCCGTTCGCGCCTGCAGGGCTGGATCAAGTCGGCGGCGCTGACGGTAGACGGCCAGCCGGGCAAGCCCAAGGACAAGGTGCTGGGCGGCGAGACGCTGGATTTGAAGGCCGAGCTGGAGGAGCAGGGCGACTGGGAGGCGGAGGCCATGGATCTGGATGTCGTCTATGAGGACGAGCAGATTCTGGTGATCAACAAGCCCGCCGGGCTGGTGGTGCACCCGGCCGCCGGCAACCGCAGCGGCACTCTGCTTAATGCCCTGTTGCACCACGCCGGCGAACTGATCAATGTGCCCCGGGCGGGCATTGTGCACCGGCTGGACAAGGATACCACTGGCTTGATGGTGGTCGCCCGTACAGTGGAAGCACACGCCAATCTGGTTGAGCAGTTGCAGGCGCGCACGGTCAGCCGCGAGTACGAAGCGGTGGTGCAGGGGGTTATGACCGGTGGCGGCAAGGTCAACGCAGCGCTCGGGCGGCATCCGCGCCAGCGCCAGAAAATGGCGGTGCTGGAGTCTGGCGGCAAGGAGGCGATCACCCACTACCGGCTGGTTAAGCGCTTTGCCAATCACACCCATATTCGCCTCAAGCTGGAAACCGGCCGCACCCACCAGATTCGCGTGCATATGGCGCATATTGGCTATCCGCTCGTGGGCGACGCCACTTACGGTGGTCGCTTCCGGATTCCGCGCCAGGCATCGGCGGAGTTGTTGGAGGTGCTGAAACACTTTCCAAGGCAGGCTTTGCACGCGGCGCAACTGGGGCTGGATCACCCCGGCAGTGGCGACTATATGCAGTGGCAAGCGGACTTGCCGGCGGATATGCAGCGCTTGCTGCGGGTGTTGGGCGAATGACAGACGTTGCTGGCTCAGGGCCGGGCTGGATCGAGCCCGACTGGCCCGCCCCGGCCAATGTGCGGGCGGCTATCAGCACCCGCCAGGGCGGGGTTAGTGCAGCGCCGTTTAACAGTCAAAACCTGGCCTTGCACGTGGGCGATGACCCCGCCGCAGTGGCGCAAAACCGGGCCCGACTGCTGCAAGAGTTGCAGATTCCCCAAGGGGTGCAGTGGCTTGAGCAGGTGCACGGCTGCAAGATGGTCGGCGCCAGCGCCGACGGCCGGGTGCGCACCGCCGACGCCTGTATTACGGCGGCCAGGGGGCTCGCCTGTGCAGTTATGACCGCGGACTGTCTGCCACTGCTGATCTGTGACAGCGCCGGTACCCAGGTGGCAGCGGTGCACGCCGGTTGGCGCGGCCTGGCGGCGGGTATGGTGCGGCGGGCTCTGGAGGGGTTTAAGGCGCCAGCGCAACAGTTGCTGGTGTACCTCGGGCCGGCCATTAGCCAGCCCCGCTTTGAAGTGGGCATAGAGGTGCTGGAGGCGTTCTATGGAACTGCCGCCGACCTGGATCACCTGCAGGCCATCAGCGCTGCCTTTGCGCCCAGTCCCACCCACCCGCTGAAATACCACGCCGATTTGTACGCCCTCGCCCGGGCCGAGCTCCGCGCGGCCGGTGTCACACATATATACGGAGGGCAGTACTGCACCTATGCTGATAGTGATCTTTTTTACTCCTACCGTCGCGATACCACCACCGGCCGTATGGCTTCTTTAATCTGGCTGGTTTGATTTTTATCGCCTAGCAACACATTTTGCCTGCCGGTTTTTTTGGCGCCTGCGTAATCCAGAGACGCAGTGAACTCTCTATGGCGACAGAAGGTCTGCCTTGCCCAGGCACGGGCAAGGCAACCACCAGCGTGCCACCGCGAGAATAAAAACCTTACCTAATTACGCCTATGAATAAGCCAGCTCTCGGCGATAGTAGATATATACCTCGTAGCCCTTGGGACATCAGCATTTCTCCCGGCCTGGCTCCAGGGACTTGCTTTCAAGACTCGCCGTACACCCATATATGGTCTCCTCCTCGTTTGCAAGGCCTCGTATCAGATGTAAAGTCAGGTTGCTTCCATATATCCGGCCTGTTTTAGGAGCTTGTTTGCTCTTGGCCCTGATGAAGTTTCGCGCGT
>NZ_JAAOIX010000011.1 GCF_011440395.1 Pseudomaricurvus alcaniphilus
GTCCGGGACAAAGTTAGTGAACCCGCTTGCGGCTTCGCGTCCCGTCCTGGCTTGGTAGTTTCTACAGGCAGAAAAAAAGCCGCCATAGGGCAGCTTCTTCGAATAGTGGCGGACCGGACGGGACTTGAACCCGCGACCTCCGGCGTGACAGGCCGGCATTCTAACCAACTGAACTACCGGTCCGCATTTCTTGCCTGCGCCAACTTCTCCTATCACGCAGAGAGAAAGTGGTGGGTGGAGAGGGGATCGAACCCCCGACCCTCGCCTTGTAAGGGCGATGCTCTCCCAGCTGAGCTATCCACCCGCTTGGCAAGAGTCGCGCATTCTACTGAAATACCATGTATAGTCAACGGCTTTCTACAAAATAGTGAAACAAACTGTAACCTGTTGATTTTATGAACAATTGAATGTACAAACTGGAGCTTACAACAGTCTCATTCACGGCCAGGATTCATGCCTGATCAGGAGAAACTTCAACACCATCTGCGCCAGCTAGCCGCCGCCCTGCTGCTGGTGAGCTGCCTGTCGCTGCTACTGGTGTTTCTGCACTGGGATATCAAGCCGGACCTGCTGGTGCTGGCATGGTTGGTGATTGCCCTGCAAAGCCTGTTTATCATTGACATCCAGATCAGCCGCAGGCGCCATAAACGCTCGGAGAAGCAACTGAAAACGGCCCGCACCGACCTCGAGCAGCGGGTCAGTGAGCGCACTGACCGGATGCGCCACATTAACAACCAGTTGTACGACGAAATTGCCAAGCACGAATTGACCGAAGTGCGATTGCGGGAAACCCAGGAATACTTGCACAGTATTATCAATTCGATGCCCTCGGAATTGATCGGCGTCACCCGCGACGGTGAAATCACCCACTGGAATACTGCCGCCCAAAAAGCGACCAATATCCCGGCGGATCTGGCCCTGGGGCGCAACCTGCACGATATCTATCCCGAACTGCCGGTCGACAGCAAGCTGATCAACGAGACCATTAGCAACGGTGCGCCGCAAACCCGCGAGAATCTTGCCCACAACTTTGGCGATGAGCGCCGACACATAGACATGACCATCTACCCCCTGATGTCCAGCCAATTGACCGGGGTGGTCATTCGCGTCGATGACGTTTCACTGCGTGTGCGCATGGAATCCATGATGATTCAAAACGAGAAAATGATGTCGCTGGGGGAACTGGCGGCCGGCATTGCTCACGAGATCAACAATCCGCTGACGGCGATAATGAACAGCGTACAGAACATTTACCGTCGCACTTCCATGGAATTACCACAAAACAAACTTAAAGCTGAGGAGCTAGGTACATCCCTTGAACAGGTGCAGGCCTATTTACAGACGCGGGAAATTTTCAGCTTTCTGGACGCTATACAAGAAGCTGGCGAGCGCTCGGCCAAGATCGTCAATAACATGCTGGAATTCTCTCGCACCAGCATATCGGAGCGCCAGTTAACCGATATCGGTGCCCTGATCGACCACAGCCTGGAACTGGCCGTCAACTCCTTTGGCCTGGCAAGTGCCACAGGCAAAAAAAACGTCCGTATCAAGAAGGAGTTCTACCCCAACCTGCCGCTTATCGACTGCTCACAAATTGAACTGCAACAGGTTTTTCTGAACCTGATCATCAATGCCTATCAAGCTTTTGGCCTGGACCAGACTAAATCGACCGTGGAGCCAATGCTGACATTGAGAACCCGCGCCGACTCCCGCTATATTTATATTGAGATAGAAGATAACGGGCCGGGCATCCCCGAGTCGATTTGCCGCCATATCTTCGAACCCTTCTTTACCACCAAAGAGGCCGGTCAGGGCACCGGTCTCGGCCTGTCTATTTCATATTTTATTATTACCGAACACCACGATGGCACCATCGAGGTTGAAACCGAGCCGGGGCGAGGCACCACGTTTATTATCTCGCTGCCGATTACATCGTCAAAATAGAAGCTGGCTGCTGCCTTTTATGCCTTTTATTAAAGTCCTGACCTGTCTTTTCTGTTGCGCGAGTGCATTGCTTCTGGCTGCTTGCCAGAGCGCCCCGGTACACACTGTTTCCTATCTGCAACTGCAAACGGCCGCTGAGCGACTGCTGCAACAAGCCATTTACGTGCAGACGGCGCAGCAATACCTGGCCAGCAATCCGGTGTACAGCGACAGCCCCGCAGACACCGCCACAAGCACCGCTGCGGCAGACTTGTGCGAGCAGTGGCAAGCCGTTAACTGGGCATTGGTGGCAGGAGCCGACGGGTTTTACCGGGCCTCGCTGCGCGAGCACAGGTTCAATTACGGGGGCGAAGACGTAGCACCGAGCGCCTATGAATTTCTCCAGGCAGAACAATCTGCGGCTTTAAAACAGGTGCGCGGGATAATCGTGCGCTTCGGCCGGGAAGCGGTCTGTGCCGCGGAAGTGCTGCAGGGCAAGCTCGAAACAGCTATGGAGGAAAATGTCGCCCGGGAGTTACTGGACTACGCGCGGCAACACCCGGCGGCCCCGGCCACAGGCGAGCAGGTACCAACCCTGGCCGGCAACCGCGACCTGACCAGCAACCCGGGTCGCTCTTACTTTATGCTTGAAAATCGCAGCCGCTCCAACGACTGCCCCCAGCCGCGCATGTATATTCTGCAAAATCAATGGCCGAATGAGGCCTATATTGTCGTCTGCGAAAAGCAGCAGCAACTATTTCACTGTGAGTGGGGCCGCTGTGAGCAGCGCCAGTAAGACGCGACTGTACGCCTGGCAACCGCGGCCAGATACCTTGCGCTCGCGAACGGCGGTGACTCGCGTGACGAAAATGAGATGTGCTAGCGATAGCCGCCATTGAGATAAATCAGCGGCTCGATGATCGCGTCAGTTGGCACCGCCACTTTTTCTATTCTGGCGATAAAAATCCTGTGGGTGCCATAGTCCATTTGCTGCTCGGTTTTACAGGTAAATACCGCCAGGCAGTCCTGCAGATAAGGCAGCTCAGCGCTGGTATTCCAATTGCCCACCGCAAAGCGACCAATACCCTCTTCCCCGCCGGAACAGCGGTTGGATATATCTTCCTGCTGGCGACTGAGTAAATTAACGCAAAATCTGCCACTGGCTGAAATGGCCGAGTGAATGGACGCCTGCTTGTTGACGCAGACCAGCAGCGACGGTGGCGTATCAGATACCGACGTCACCGAGGTGGCCGTCATGGCAAACGGTTGTTGTTGCTGGTCCACCGAAGAGATAACACAGACGCCCGAAGCCAGGCGCCTCATACCCTCCCGCATATCGACTTCCACAGCAGGACCTACTTCCAGGGTTTGCATTGTTACCTCGTCGCTCAAATGTCTACAGATGCTATTGTAAACCATTTGTAATAACCCCGGCAGCTTAGAGATCCCCTAAAGTCCAGTATTGCGGCATTGCCCGGCACACAAGGCGGTCGTAACTCACCAGTCGCGCGGGTATAATGCCCGGCTTTTAGTTGAGTCGATCGCCCCCGCATGACCATTAATCTCGTATACCCGGACCAGTACCCCGACCAGTTAGCTGCCAAAGCCAGCAAAATTACCGCGCTGATGAGCCCGTTCTCAGCACCCGCTGTCGAGGTGTTTGAGTCGCCGCCCAGTCACTTCCGGATGCGGGCGGAATTCAAGGTCTGGCACGCCGACGGCGCCGCTCATTACGCCATGTACCAGCCCGGGCAGTACAAGCAACCCTTTGTGATCGAAGACTTCCCGGTGGGCAGCGAGGCTATCAATCGCCTGATGCCACTGCTGCTGCAAGCCATTAATCGCTCCTCGCTGTTGTCGAAACGCCTGTTCCAGGTAGAGTTTCTCACCACGCTGTCAAACCAGTGTGTTATCAGCCTGATTTATCATCGACCGCTGGATGAAAACTGGCGCCATGAGGCCGAACAGCTCGCCGCTGCTCTCGATATCAATATTGTCGGCCGCAGCCGCAAGCAAAAGCTGGTGATAGGTAACGACTATGTTACCGAGACCCTGAAGGTGGGCACACAGGAATACCGCTACCAGCAAATCGAGACCAGCTTTACCCAGCCGAACGCCAGGGTGTGCGAAAAGATGCTGTCCTGGGCAGTGGCTGCAGCGGAGGGCCTGGGCGGTGACTTGCTGGAGCTCTATTGTGGCAACGGCAATTTCACCCTGCCACTGGCGCGACACTTTGAGCGGGTGCTGGCGACGGAAATTTCCAAAACCTCGGTAAATTCCGCGCTCCACAATATGACACTGAACGGCGTGGACAATATCCAGGTGGTGCGCATGTCCAGCGAGGAGTTTACCCAAGCCATGGACAAGCAACGAGCGTTCCGCCGTCTGCGCGAAATCGACCTGGACGCCTACAACTTTTCCACTATTTTTGTCGATCCGCCGCGAGCCGGGCTGGACGCCGACACCCTGGCCATGGTGCAAAGATTCCCCAATATACTCTACGTATCCTGCAACCCGGAAACCCTGGCAGACAACCTGGCACAGCTGACTGACAGCCACGACATCGAGCGACTGGCCTTGTTTGACCAATTCCCCTACACCAACCATATTGAGTCGGGCGTGTTGCTCAAGCGCAAAACAGAAGCGATTTGATTAATTAAAACTTGGCCACCAGGATACGCTTGGCGGCATCCAGGACAAATTCCCGGTGATCCCTTTCCAGTTGCTCGCGCTGGCTGTCGAACTGTAATTTCTGTTTGGTACTGAGCTTTTTCCATTCGCCGAGAATGGGGATATGATCGGTGGCAGCAGCCAAATGGTAAAAAGCCACATAGGCCTGCCGGGTATCCTCCTCCACTGCCAGGCCGTCGAGCATAACCTTGATGCGAATGGCCCCTTCGGTCAGTGTGAGCTGGTCGTCCAGCATACCCCGGGCGATCAGCTGAATACTTTTGATCAGGCGCAGCCGCTGTGCCGCCCGCTCCTCGGCCATGGCGTCCAGTTGCTGCTGGCGCTCCTGCTCCATCTTTCTCACTCGCAGCAGGTAGTAAATTGCCACCCCCGCCAGAACCAGGACGATTACCACTGCCAGTACTGCCAATATTGTTAAGCTATTCAATGTTCTACTCTCTATTTTTTGCTCTCGTTAGCTGCTGTAAAGCTTGTGTAACGTTTAAACACTACCTAATTACGCCTATGAATAAGCCAATCGGCGATAGTAAACATATACCCTGTAGCCCTTGGGACAGCAGCTTTGCTCCCGGCCTGGCTCCAGGGGCTTGCTTTCAAGACTCGCCGTGCCCAAAGCACTCGCTGCGCTCGCGGGGCAGGCTCAGGTTCCATCCATGCACCCAAAGCACTCGCTCCGCTCGCGGGGCGGGCTCGAGGCTCCACGACAGCATCCCTGCTGTCGAGGGTCTTGAAAGCAAGCCCCCGAAGCCAGACCTAACATAGTGCCGGCTGCACGACGCTTAGCTTAGGTGGTAATTAGGAAACGCTAGGACTCATCTTCAAGCAATGCCACTTCGGATTCCGGCAACATGCCCGGAGGAAATTGCTTTTTGGTTTTCGCGCCCAGCTTGCGCAGGCCGTCGACCCGCTTGACCAAATTGCCATTACCATCCACCAAACGCTTGCGGGCCAGGTCGTATGCGTCACCGGTTTTCTGGATCTGCCGGCCAACCTCGTTCATCGCCTCTAGCAGACGAGCAAACTGATCGTGCAAGCCACCGGCCTGGCGGGCAATCTCTTCGGCGTTGCGATTCTGCTTTTCATAACGCCAGATGTTTTCCACTGTGCGCAGCATCGCCAGCAGTGTGGTCGGGCTGACCAAAATAATCTGCTTTTCATAGGCTTCCTGAAACAGCGATTGATCTGCCTGCAGGGCCAGCATAAAGGCCGCCTCGATCGGCACGAATAAAAATACAAAATCGAGACTGCGAATTCCCTCCAGTTTTTCGTAGGACTTGCTGCTGAGCTGCTGGATATGTGCGCGCAGCGACCCCAGGTGCAACTTTAACAGGCGCTCCTGCTCGGCTTTTTCCGCGGCATTCATAAATTGCTCGTAATGCAGCAGGGATACCTTGGAGTCGATGACGATATCTTTTTGTTCTGGCAGGCGCACAATAACGTCGGGGTTGCGGCGTCTGCCGTGCTCATCTTTCAGCGCCACCTGGACCTCGTACTCGCGCCCCTTCTGTAACCCCGACTGCTCCAACAGCCGTTCCAGGATCACCTCGCCCCAATTACCCTGGACTTTGGAATCGCCCTTCAGCGCATTGGTGAGGTTGATGGCATCCTCTCCGATCTGGCGAGTCTGCTTTTGCAACTCAGCGATCTGGCCAACCAGCTGGTTGCGCTCTGCACTCTCCTTGTCGTAGGCGTCTTCAACTTTTTTGCGGAAGGCCTCGATTTGGGTCTTCAGTGGCTCCACACTGGCGTTGAGGGTGTGGCGGGACTGCTCGGCAAACTGGGACTGCTTGTCTGCAAAGATCTTGTTGGCCAGCAACTGAAATTCCCCATTCAATTGTTCGCGGGTTTCCCGTAGCAGTACCAGCTTTTCTTCCAGTGCCTGTTTCTCGCTGGCAGCGCGGGCCTCGAGCCCCTTGTGCTCGGCCAGCAACTGCTTGTAGTCCTGTTCTCTACGCACCACCTCCTGCTCCAGTTCATGCAACCGGGTAAGTGACTGGCGCGAACTGGCCAGTTGTTTCTGCACCTCACTGAACTCCCCTTGCAGCAACCTGTGCTCTTGCTGCCGCTGCTGCAGCTGGGTTTGCTGTTGCTGGCAGAGCGCCGAGCGGTGATTTAACTCCTGCCGCAACAGGCCGATCTGGCGCAACTGGTCCTGTTCGATCTGGCCAAATTCACTGCTCAGTCGCATTTGTAACCACTGTTGGCGGCGCTGATGTAACCAGCAGCCGAGCAGCGCCGCCACGCATAGCCCGGCCAGAAATGCCGCAATTTCATGGATTGAGAGGGTAAAACTGGTCATTTAGCCATTTCCAATTTATGCTTTTAGCCGCACTTTTTGCCAGAACCGCGCTCACCAAAACAATAGTCTTTAAAATAATAACGTTACGCTGTACGGCCCGAATATGTCTGAATTGCCCCAGGAAACCACCCGGTTAATCAAGCGACACTGTGCCGCTGCCTACGGTGCCTATGATAAACAAGACTTCAAGTCAGCGCTGCGTCTATTTTATCAAGCCTGGCTCCTGCTTCCCAAACCCCAGGCGCAATACCCCGAAGCTGGCTGGATATTGACCGGTATCGGTGATACCTACTATCGCCTCGGTCAATACCAGCAGGCCTGCGAGGCCCTGCAGTCAGCCGACTTCTGTCCGGACACCAGCGACAACCCGTTTATCCACTTGCGCCTCGGTCAATGCCTGCACCATATGGACCGGCAGCAGGCCGCCAAAGATCACCTCTGCAAAGCCCATCGGGGCGGCGGCGACGCTATTTTTAGCGCTGAAGCGCCTTTGTATTTGCAGCTAATCGCCGACCAGTTTGTGGAAAAAGCCTGACAGCGAACTTCATATGCATGCTACAGCCAGGTTATTGCAAGCTGCAAACAGGCTTTTGCACGCTGCAATATGGGTGATTTTCTGTATGCAGTTCACATTTTCCCGGAAAAATAATCAGCCCCTGAATCCTGTGCTATTTTTAATAAGGGAATGATTTCTATCAAGGCTGACGCCATAGCGGTGGCGTCATTGCCACCGGGCTGTTACCAGCAAACCGACAATTATAGATCTGAAAGGCTCCAGATACATGAACACTTTGCAAACACTGATCGCCGCCACGCTATTTGGACTTACTGGCAGCGCCGCATTGGCCTGCACGCCGCCCCACCCGCCCGCACTGCCGGACCCCATGACCGCGGTCACCCCGCAGATGGTAAAAGCCAAAAATGATGTCAAGGCGTTCCTGAGCCAGGGCGAGGCATTTCTTGATTGCAACAAGTCCACCAGAAGACACAACATTATGGTGGACGAGATGCACTCTGTGGCGGAAAACTTTAACCAAATCGTCCGCACCTATAAACAGCGAATGGCGGGCTAAGGCCGCGGGCAGAATTAACAGCAATATACCTGTACCTAATTACCACCTAAGCCAAGCATCCTGCAGCCGGCACTATGTTAGGTCTGGCTTCGGGGGCTTGCTTTCAAGACCCTCGACAGCAGGGATGCTGTCGTGGAGCCTCCATGGATGGAACCACGGCGAGTCTTGAAAGCAAGTCCCTGCAGCCAGGCCGGGAGCAAAGCTACTGTCCCAAGGGCTACAGGGTATATGTTTGCTATCGCCGATAGCTGGCTTATTCATAGGCGGAATTAGGTACCTGTAAGGCCTCGCCGGCAATTGAATTGCCAGGCACAAAGGAGTGCACGGTCAACCCGTGACAGCCCCGCCCGGCTGTGACATTATCCCGCCACTCTCTAACGATCAGCCCGGATATCCATGCCTGCAAGTCTATTCTCCATCCAGCCACTGCTGCCGGCGATCGATGCAGATCACCTGATTCTGACTCCCAACAGCCGCTTGCGGCGCAAGGTTATTGACGCCTACAGTCAATACTGCCTGGCCAGCGGCGCGACAGTCTGGCGCGCGCCACGTGTCTTTGCCCTCGCCGACTGGATTGAGGCCACTTACCAGGAGTTGTTGGACGCCGCCGCAATTGCCGACCCGCGCATGCTTGCCAGCGACAGTCAGCAGCGCTCCCTGTGGCTCGACGTCATCAACAGTGACACCGGCAGCACCGCGCTGATCAATCCGTTGAGCCTGGCTAATGATGCCGCCTCGGCCTACCGGGCCCTGCTGCGCTGGCAACTGACAGAGGCCGACCTCGCCCCCTTTGCGGAAGCGGAAAAGCCGGGTTTGGTACAGTGGCTGGCCCCTTTTCAGGAGCGTCTCGCCAGCCTGCACCTGTGCCTGCCGGAACAGGCCCAGCAGGTGATCATCGAGGCTTTTGAGGAGGGGCTGTTGGTCCGGGAAGCTAACCTGCTGGCGCTGGGGTTTGAAGACCTGCCGCCACTGACAACAGCCCTTTTCGCCGCTATAGCGACCCGCACGCAACGGGTCGCTGCCATCTCCCGGCAACAACCGGCCACCTGCCAGTTGGTCAAATGTGAATCCAGCGAGGCGGAAGTGCGCGCCGCGGCCAATTGGGCGCTGCAGCAGCTGCAGGCCAACAGTGAGGCCAGCATCGCGGTAATCGCACCTGAGCTGGGCCAATCCAGAACGCTGATCGAACGGGTCTTTACCGAAACCTTCGAACCCCACTACAGCCTGCCGCACACTGCGCGCTATACCCTGCCCTTTAACTTTTCCGCGGGTGTGCCCCTGGGCAGCGTGCCGCTGATTCACACCACACTGCAATTGTTGCGGCTGAATTTCTCCAACTGGGCGGTTGCCGACCTGGTGATGCTACTCAACTCAACCTTCTGGGGCCCCGGCCTGGAACTGGACTTTTTACAGCAACTGGTCGCGCAACTGCGCCGCGACCAGCGCGAGCACACCAGCACCGGCCAACTGCGCCGCTATTGCCATCGACTGGCCGAACAGCAGCCCCCTGCCACACTCTCCGGCCGCGACGACCAGGAGGGCAAGCCCGACTATGGGATATGGCTCGATAACGCCCTGCAAACAGTGGAATCGCTGCGCCGACAACACCCCCGCCAGGCCCCCGCCAGCCGCTGGGCGACACTGTTTGAACGGCAACTGCGCTGCCTCGGATGGCCTGGAGAACGGCGCCTGGACAGCAACGAATACCAGCAGATGAGTCAGTGGTACCAGTTGCTGGAAGAATTTGCCCGCTTCGATATTAGCCAGGCCGTTATGGACTGCAGCACTGCCCTCGACCTGCTCGGGCAGCTGGCCATGAACACCCACTTCCAGGCCCAAACCCCGAATTCCCCGATCCAGATACTGGGCATACTGGAGGGCGCCGGGCTGGAGTTTTCCCACTGCTGGGTGCTGGGGATGGCGCAAAAGAACTGGCCCCCGGCGGCCCAGCCCAACCCGCTCCTGCCGCTGGCACTGCAGCGCCACTACGGCATGCCCCACGCCGATGCCAGCCGGGAGCTGCTCTACGCCCAGCGCCTGACGGACAACTACCGTCGCTGCGCGGACGAAGTAATGTTCAGTTTCGCCGCCCAGGACGACGAGGCGGAACTGCAACCCAGCCCGCTGGTCGCCGACCTGCCGCAAGCGGCCGAAGCAACCGCGCTGCAACAGTGCCCAGCTGAATGGCAAGCCTATTTGCAGCGCCAGGCGAGCAACAGCGATTTTCAATGGCTCAACCTCAACAGCGCGCCGGCGGTGACTGCGCCGGAATTGGCCGGCCTGCGCGGCGGCACCCGCCTGCTGAAGGACCAGGCCATACTGCCCGCCGCGGCCTTCCTGCTGCACCGGGTCGGCGCCGAGAACGAATGGCGACCCGCCGATGGCCTGACCCCGGTGCAGCGGGGCCAATTGGTGCACGACTGCCTGGCGGATATATGGTCTCGCCTGCAAACCCGGCAGGCTCTGTTGGCACTCGAACCTGACCCGCTGCAGCAGTTGCTGCACTCGGTCATCGCTGAGCATATCGGCAATTTACAGCGGCGCGAACCGGCCCAGCTGGGCGCCCGCTACCTGGCCCTCGAAGGCCAGCGCCTCGGGCAACTGCTGGAGCGCTGGCTGGAGCTGGAACAGCAGCGCCCTGATTTCAGGGTCGAGGCCATCGAGCAGGCACTGGATATCAATTTTGCCGGCCTGCCGCTGCAGTTGCGCCTGGACCGGGTTGACAAACTGGACACCGGTGAGCGGGTCATGATCGACTACAAAACCGGCAAGATAGCCGCGCAGCAATGGGCCGGTGCGCGCCCGGAGGAACCCCAACTGCCACTCTACAGCCTCAATTACCAGCCCCAGGTTGACGCCATAATGTTTGCCGGGATTAATGCCAATGAGGTGCAAATGGTCGCTGTGGGCGAAATCAGCGTCGATCACCCGGGCTTTCTCTCCCCCCAGCAACGGGAAAAGCTGGAGCTGCCCGACAACTGGCCCGACACCCTGGAACACTGGCGTACGGCGTTAACCAATCTGGTGACCGAGTTTCTCGCCGGCGATTGCAGCGGGCAAATCAAAGCACCGGCCCTGCGCCGCCACTACCAGCACCTTGCGCCGCTGTTGCGCTGGCCCGAGCAGGCGGAAATCCAGCTCCGCCTCGGCAGTAGTACGGAGCCACAGTCGTGACCCAGCCCCCCGATTACCGCCAGCGGCAACTGGCCCTGCAAGCGGACACCTCGTTTGCGGTCAGTGCGCCGGCCGGGTCCGGCAAAACCGGCCTGTTAACCCAGCGGGTGCTGACCCTGCTGCCGCTGTGCGAACACCCGGAAGAAGTGGTGTGCATCACCTTTACCCGCAAGGCCGCCGCCGAGATGAAGCAGCGCATCAGCGCCGCCATCGAACTGGCCGCCAGCAGCGAGCGCCCTGAAGACCCGCATCAGCAGCACACCTGGGACCTCGCCCACAAGGTGCTGCAGTGCGACCGTGAGAAAAACTGGCAGTTGTTACAGAGCCCCCAGCGGCTGCGGGTTCACACCATCGACGGTCTGTGCCGCTCGCTGACCCTGATGAACCCGCTCAGCAGCACCATCGGCGGCAGCACGCGTATGCTCGACAACCCGCGTCGGGCCTACCGCCAGGCGGCGGAACAAGCCCTGCAGGCACTGGAACAGGAGGGCCCGCTGCAAGAAGATATCGGCCAGCTGTTTCTGCATTTTGACAACAACAAGGATCGCATTCTCGACCTGCTGGTAAAGTTGCTGGAGAACCGCGATCAATGGTTGCAGCCCCTGTACGCCTCCCGCGACGGGGCGGCGCGCAGCTACTTTGAAGGCGTGTTGGCGGAGTTGATTGAAGAAAGCCTGGCGGAACTGGGCGAATTGCTGTTGCCCTGGGCCAGCGACCTCTACCTGTTGGCGGATTACGCCGCCAGCAACTGCCAGCGGGATGCCCCCCACCTGGCCGTGGCGCAACTGGCGGGCATTTGCGAGCTGCCCGGGACTGAACCGGCGGCGCTGCCACTCTGGCGGGCTCTGGCGGACCTGCTGCTCACCGCTGATGGCAATTGGCGCAAACAGCGCGGCCTGACCGTAAAAAGCGGCTTTCCGGCAGGCACCGACAAGGCCTCCAAGGCCCTGGCCCGGGACAAGAAAGAGGCCATGGGCGCGCTGCTGGAGACGTTCAGTGCCGAGCCGGGGCTGCTCAGCTTGCTGCGCCTGGTGCGCTACTTGCCCCCGGCCCGCTACCAGCCCCACCAGTGGCGCCTGCTGGACAGCCTGACCCGCATTCTGCCCTGGTGTGTATCGCAGTTGAAACTGGTGTTTCGCAAACTGAATGCCACCGATTACGGCGAGATAACCCAGGGCGCCCTGCTCGCCCTGGGTGACGAGGAGCAGCCCACCGAACTGGGCCTGGCCCTGGATTACCAGATCAGTCACATTCTGGTGGACGAGTTCCAGGACACGTCCTCGACCCAATGGCGACTGCTGGAGCGGCTAACGGCCGGCTGGCAACCTGGCGACGGCCGCACCCTGTTTATCGTCGGCGACGGAATGCAGTCCTGTTATGGCTTTCGCAACGCCAACGTCGGCCTGTTTCTCGATGCCCGCCAAACGGGCATCGGTGCCACCCCACTGACACCCATCGACCTGCAGGTCAACTTTCGCTCCCAGGCCGGCGTGGTCGATTGGGTCAACCGGGCCTTCCGGCAGGCTTTTCCGGACCGGGAAGATATTTCCCGTGGCGCCGTGGCCTATTCGGAATCCATTCCTTTCAAGCAAGCCCTGCCTGGCGACGCGGTGCACATCCACGCCTTTCTCGACGCCGAAGATCGCCGCGCTGAGGCAGACCAGGTGGTACAACTGGTGCAACAGGCTCTGGCGCAAAGTAATGGCGAGGGCGCCGCTGGGGGCGACGGCAATGACGGTAGCCGCATTGCCATTTTGGTGCGCAACCGCGGCCTGTTGCGCAGTATCATTCCGGCCCTGCACGGGGCCGGCATCCGCTGGCGCGCTACGGATATCGACCCGCTGGCCAGTCGCATGACCATCGTCGACCTGATCAGCCTGACCCGGGCCCTGACCGATGCCAGTGATCGCAACGCCTGGCTGGCGCTATTGCGCGCTCCCTGGATCGGCCTCGACAACGCCGATTTGCTGATTCTCGCCAACCAGCACGCCGACTACCAGAAAAACCCGGTAACGGACCCCGACTCAGGCAAAAAGCGCCAGCGTCCCGTTATCCTGCACAACTTGCAGCAGCTGCAGACCTTGACCGGGCTCAGTCCGGAGGGCCGCGCACTGTTGCAGCGCAGCGCGCCGCTGCTCTGCCTGGCCTGGCGCGAGCGCCAGCGCAAAAGCCTGCGCCACCTGGTGGAGGGCCTGTGGGTCGCTCTCGGCGGGCCGGCCGCGCTACTGGACGCCAACGACCTGGAAAATGCCAACGACTTTTTCCGCCTGCTGGAGCAATTCGACGAGGGCGGCCAGATTGCCAGCTGGGAAGACTTCCAGCACGCGGTGGACCAGCTCTACGCCCGCCCCCTCAGCGGCGATGATATCCAGGTGGAAGTAATGACCATCCACAAGTCCAAGGGCCTGGAGTTTGAGACGGTCATTATGCCCGGCCTGGACCAGGGCTCGCGCAGCGACGACAAAGCCCTGTTGCTGTGGCAGGAGCGGATCAACAACAGCCACCAAAAGCGCCTGCTGCTGAGCCCGCTCTCCGCCATTGGCGAGGATACCGATCCGCTCTACGAATACCTGCGCGAAGAGGTGAAGCTCAAGAGTGAGCTGGAATCCACCCGCCTGTTTTACGTCGGTTGCACCCGGGCAATCAAGCGCCTGCACCTGCTCGGCAACCTGAAAAGCGACAGCAAGAGCGGCCAGCCGAAACCGCCCCCAAGCGGCTCCCTGCTGGCATCTATCTGGTCGGCGGTGGAGGATCAAGTGCAGCTCTACCCGGCCGCGCCAGACACCGCCACAACCAGCTTGCCCGCCGCCAACGAGGGTATTATCCGGCGCCTGCCTCCCGCCTGGCAGCGGCCGGCACTGGTACCGTCAAGCCTCTTGGCCGCCTATCGCGGCAGCGAGTACGATGACGACGACAATCAGGTGGCGGACGATCAGTTCCGCCACCGCGGCCAGCGTTATATCGGCCTGGTCCTGCACCGCACCCTGGCACGCATCGCCAGTGACGGCAGCCACCACTGGGATGACGCTCGCATTCAGCGCCAACAGCCCTTTTGGCGGGTCCAGCTGCAACAACTGGGCCTCAATGGCACCGAGCTGGACAGCGCTGCCGATCAGGTCGAGCTGGGCGTGCGCCGCACCCTGGCAGACAGTCGTGGCCGCTGGCTGCTGGACAACCGCCACCAGCATTCGGCCGTGGAAAGCAGCTACTGGGCGCTGGCCGGTCAACCCCGCAACTCCATAGTCGACCGTACCTTTGTCGCCGACGGGGTGCGCTGGGTTATCGACTACAAATCCTCCAGCCCCGCGCCGGAGCAGCCGCTGGCGGATTTCGTCAGCGCCGAGGTTGGCAGCTACCGGGCGCAGATGCAGCGCTACCGCCAGCTGTTCAGTGACAGCGCCGCGCTGCCAGTGCGTGCAGCCCTGTATTTCCCGCTGCTGGGGCATTTCCAGGAGCTGGATTGAAACGAGCGGATATTGCCGACAGGGCGGCGATTTATTTCCCTGACCCGGCGTTTTTCAGTAGAATGTCGGCCCTGCAAAATAAACCAATCAGGTAGTGTTCATGACAGAGTATACGGTAGACGATCTCAACATCGTGTCCCAGGAAATATTGATCTCGCCGGCCGGCATCAAGGCCGAATTGCCGATCAGCGAGCAAGCAGCGCAGGTGGTTACCGAGGGACGGGAGACCGTGCGCAAAATCCTCAGTGGCGAAGATCACCGCTTGATGGTTGTGATCGGCCCCTGCTCTATCCACGATGTCGACGCGGCGATAGACTATGCCAAGCGCCTGCGGGCGCTGGCCGAAGAGGTCAAGGACTCGCTCTTTATCGTTATGCGCGTGTACTTTGAAAAGCCGCGCACTACCGTTGGCTGGAAAGGACTGATCAACGACCCCTATCTGGACGACTCCTTCAAGATCCAGGAGGGTTTGCACATCGGGCGCAAGCTGCTGCTGGATATCGCCGAAATGGGTCTGCCGGCAGCGACCGAAGCTCTCGACCCCATTTCGCCGCAGTATATCCAGGACCTGATCTCCTGGTCGGCGGTGGGCGCGAGAACCACAGAATCCCAAACCCACCGGGAAATGGCCAGCGGCCTGTCGTCAGCGGTGGGCTTCAAGAACGGCACCGATGGTGGCCTGACCGTGGCGATCAACGCCCTTGAATCAGTCTCCAGCCCGCACCGCTTTCTCGGCATCAACCCCGACGGCCAGGTGGCGATCACCCACACCAAGGGCAACGCCTTCGGTCACGTAGTGCTGCGCGGCGGCAACGACAAACCCAACTACGACTCGGTCAGTATTGCAGTGTGCGAGCAAGCGCTGCAGCGGGCCGGCCTGTCCACCAATATTATGGTCGATTGCAGTCACGCCAACTCCAACAAAAACCATGAATTGCAGCCGCTGGTGATGGAGAATATCACCAACCAGATTCTGGAGGGCAACAAGTCCATCATCGGCATCATGGTGGAAAGCAATATTGGTGAGGGCAACCAGAAGCTGACCTCGAACCTGGCGGACCTGAAATACGGGGTCTCGGTAACCGATGCCTGTATCGGCTGGGAAGTCACCGAAAAGACCCTCAGGAGCATGGCTGACAAGCTTAAAGACGCCCTTAAAAACCGCAGGTAACCTGCTGTTTTAATTGACACTTAGAGACTGTTCAACAGCACTTTAAGCGCCTCAGCCACCTACATTGAGCGCCCGCACTGCCGACAACCCGGCACTGCGGGCGCTTGCATTCGGGCGGTAGTCTTTTATTCGGGGGAAAAGCTCGGGAACCACAGACCGGGAAATCCCGGCTTGCGGGAAAATCCTGGCTATTAGCAAGCCCTGGCTTGTAGTCCTTAATTTGTGGGAAACCTTAAGTTGTACAAAAGCAAAGCCAGAAAACTACAAGTCCGGCAGAGCAGCAATGTCTCGGGCAGAAATACCGCGCTACCCGAGCACTGAATTAGAGGTAGGCCTGGGAGGTGTCGGTGTGATCGGTCATATCGCGCACGCCGGCCAGGCCCGGAATGCGTTCCATCAGGGTTCGCTCAACCCCCTCTTTCAAGGTCACATCCACGGCGCTGCAGCCCTGGCACCCGCCGCCAAACTGCAATACGGCGTAGTGGTCATCGGTGTATTCGACCAGGGTAACATTGCCGCCGTGAGCCGCCAGGCCCGGATTGACTTCGTTGTAGAGCACGTAATTGATTCTGTCTTCCACAGGGCTGTCGTCGGTTACCTGTGGCATTTTCGAATTAGGTGCGCGGATGGTCAACTGCCCACCCATACGATCGGGCGCATAGTCCACCTTGGCGTCATCCAGAAACGGGATGCTGCGGCCTTCAAAAAAGGCGGTAATGGATTTCAGCTCCAACTTGACGTCATCCGCTTCTTCTTCCCCCGGACGACAATAGGCGATGCAAGTTTCTGCCTGGGCGGTACCGGGATTGGCAACGAACATGCGTATGGCAATTCCTTCACACTCCTGCTTGGCCAGCAGGCCAGCCAAGTACTCCTGTGCCGAATCTGTAATCGTTACGTTTACCATCTAATAAATACCCTAATCGTCTGTGTCCCCCATTTTACGAGAAACTGCTGCGTATAAAAACCGGAGAAAAAATAAGGGTGATTAGCACCAACCCCTGAGTGCTGCTCGACAGCGCCGCGGATATAATAAACCAGCTGCCGTCATTTATCTGGAATAAGGCGGGACATTTCCGGCATTTCTGCTAAAATACCAACCTATATCAATATTTTTTGATATAGATCGGCCTGCCGGTCGAACAAACCTGGCACTTGCGGCCTCCGGTCCCGGAGTCCGGCCCCTGCTATCAGCCGCGGAGCGTCTGTGCCAGACGATGAATACCCATACTGCGACACACAACAAGGTTTATACAATGCCCGACACCAAGCTGCCCAACCCCGCCCCACTGCTCGATGCGATCGCTAACCGTATCCTGGTTCTCGACGGGGCCATGGGCACCATGATCCAGGGTTACCAGCTGCAGGAAAGCGATTACCGGGGCCAGCGTTTCGCCGATTACCATATGGATATTGCCGGCAACAACGACCTGCTGTCGCTCACCCAGCCACAAATCATCAAGGAAATACACAGCGCTTACCTGGAGGCCGGTGCCGATATCATCGAGACCAACACCTTCAATGCCACCCGTATTTCCATGGCCGATTACGAAATGGAAGAACTGGCGCACGAGCTCAACCTGGCCTCGGCCCGCATAGCCCGTGAAGTGGCCGATGAAATGACCGCCAAAAACCCGGCCAAGCCGCGTTTTGTGGCTGGCGTCATAGGGCCCACCAGCCGTACCTGCTCCATTTCCCCGGACGTCAACGACCCGGGCGCGCGCAACGTCACCTTTGACCAGCTGGTGCAAAACTACCTGGAGTCAATCGACGGGCTGGTGCACGGCGGTGTCGACATCCTGCTGATAGAAACGATTTTTGACACCCTCAACGCCAAAGCCGCCATTTTTGCCGTGATGGAGTATTTTGAACGCCACAGCATCGAGTTGCCGATTATGATTTCCGGCACTATTACCGATGCCTCCGGCCGCACCCTGTCCGGGCAGACGACCGAGGCGTTCTACAATTCCCTGGCCCACGCCAAGCCCCTGTCGATCGGCCTCAACTGCGCCCTCGGTGCGGCGGAGTTGCGCCAGTACGTGCAGGAATTGTCCCGGGTGGCCGACTGCCGCGTCTCGGCCCACCCCAATGCCGGGTTGCCCAACGAATTCGGTGAGTACGACCAGACCCCGGAAGAGATGGTCGCGATCGTGCGGGAGTTCGCCACCAGTGGCTTCGTCAATATCATCGGCGGCTGCTGTGGCACCACCCCAGCGCACATCAAAGCCATCGCCGACGCCCTGCAGGATATCGCCCCGCGCGCCCTGCCGGAAATCGAGCCTGCCTGCCGTTTAAGCGGCCTGGAGCCCTTCAACATCACCGCCGACTCACTGTTCGTCAATGTGGGTGAGCGCTGCAACGTCACCGGCTCGGCCAAGTTCAAGCGCCTGATCGTGCAGGAAGACTACGCCACCGCACTGGAAGTGGCGCTGGAGCAGGTGGAAAACGGCGCCCAGATTATTGATATCAATATGGATGAGGGCATGCTCGACGCCCAGGCGGCCATGGTGCGATTTCTCAACCTGATCGCCGGTGAGCCGGATATCGCCCGGGTGCCGATCATGGTCGACTCCTCCAAGTGGGAAATCATCGAGGCCGGCCTGAAATGCATCCAGGGCAAGCCGGTGGTGAACTCCATCAGCCTCAAGGAAGGCGAGCAGGAATTCCTCGAGCGAGCGAGGCTGTGCCAGCGCTACGGCGCTGCCGTGGTCATTATGGCTTTTGACGAGAGCGGCCAGGCCGATACCCTGCAGCGCAAAACCGAAATCTGTGAGCGCTCCTATCGACTGCTGGTGGACAAGATCGGCTTTAACCCGGCGGATATCATTTTCGACCCGAATATCTTTGCGGTCGCCACCGGCATCGACGAGCACAACAACTACGCCGTGGACTTTATCGAGGCGGCCCGCTGGATCAAGCAGAACCTGCCCCACGCCGGTATTTCCGGCGGCGTATCCAACGTCTCCTTCTCCTTCCGCGGCAACAACCCGGTGCGGGAAGCCATTCACTCGGTGTTTCTCTATCACGCCATCAAGGCCGGGCTCAATATGGGCATCGTCAATGCCGGCCAGCTGGCGGTCTACGATGACCTGCCGGCCGAACTGCGGGACCGGGTCGAGGACGTGATTCTCAACCGCAGCGATAACGGCACCGAGGCGCTGCTGGAAATCGCCGAGAAATACCGCGGCGACGGCAGTACCGGCGAGAAAAAAGAAGATCTGGAGTGGCGCAGTTGGGAGGTCAACAAACGCCTGCAACACGCCCTGGTCAAGGGCATTACCGCGTTTATCGAGGAGGATACCGAAGCCGCCCGGCAGCTGGCGAAGCGGCCGCTGGATGTAATCGAAGGCCCGCTGATGGACGGCATGAACGTGGTGGGCGACCTGTTCGGCGAGGGCAAGATGTTCCTGCCCCAGGTGGTCAAGTCGGCGCGGGTCATGAAGCAAGCTGTGGCCTACCTGAACCCCTTTATTGAGGCGGAAAAACAGGAGGGCGCCAAGCCCAACGGCAAAATCCTGATGGCCACGGTCAAGGGCGATGTACACGATATCGGCAAGAACATCGTCGGCGTGGTGCTGCAGTGCAACAACTTCGAGGTCATCGATCTCGGCGTTATGGTGCCCTGCGACAAGATCTTGCAGGTCGCCCAGGAACAAAACTGCGACATCATCGGTCTCTCCGGGCTTATTACCCCGTCGCTGGATGAAATGGTCACCGTGGCTAAGGAGATGCAGCGCCAGGGCATCGACAAGCCCTTGCTGATCGGTGGCGCCACCACGTCCAAGGCCCACACGGCGGTCAAGATCGAACCCCAGTTCAAGCTCAACCAGGTGACTTACGTACCCGATGCTTCGCGCGCGGTAGGTGTGGCCAGCAGCCTGCTGTCGGACGAGTTGCGGGGCGATTTTGTCAAAGGCGTGCAAGAGGAATACGTCAAGGTGCGCGAGCGCAACGCCGGCCGCAAGGCCCGCGGCACCGTGCGCAGCTACGCCGAGTCCATCCGCCACAAATTGCAACTGGACTGGGACAATTACTCACCGCCAGTACCCAGCTTCCTCGGCACCCGGGTATTCGACGACTATCCACTGGAGAAACTGGTGGCCAACATCGATTGGACACCCTTTTTCATCACCTGGGACCTGGTGGGTAAGTACCCCAAAATTTTCGACGACGCGGTGGTGGGCGAAGCAGCCCGCAACCTGTTTGCCGATGCCCAGGCCATGTTGAAAAAGATCATTGACGAAGGCTTGCTGAAAGCCCGGGCGGTGATCGGCTTTTGGCCCGCCAACACGATCGAGCACGACGATATCGCCCTTTATGACAGCGACGATCGCGACCAGGTTAGCGCGCGCCTGCATCATATTCGCCAGCAGACCAAGAAGCCGGGCAACACCAAGCCCAATACCTCGCTGGCCGATTTCGTCGCGCCTCTGGAGAGCGGCAAGGCGGATTACGTGGGGGGCTTTGTGGTCACCGCCGGCATTGGCGCGGAGGAGCTGGCACGGCGTTACGAGGAGGCCAACGACGACTACAACAGCATTATGGTGAAGGCGCTGGCCGACCGTTTGGCCGAGGCTTTTGCCGAGCACATGCACGAGCGTGTGCGCAAGGAGTTCTGGGGCTACGCCGACGATGAAAACCTGAGCAATGAAGCCCTGATCAAGGAGCAGTATCAAGGCATTCGCCCGGCTCCCGGCTACCCGGCCTGCCCTGACCACACCGAGAAGGGCACCCTGTTTGAGTTGCTGCACGCCACTGATGAGATTGATGTCACGCTCACCGAGCACTACGCCATGACACCGGCGGCCAGTGTCTCGGGCTGGTATTTTTCCCACCCGGAGTCGCACTACTTCCCCACTGGTAAAATCCAGAAGGACCAGGTGGAGTCCCTGGCGGCGAGAAAGAAAATGCCGGTGGCCAGCCTGGAGCGCTGGTTGCAGCCGGTGCTGGATTACGACAACTAGTGTCCTGGGTCAGAAGCTATTAATTAAACCTGGGTAAACCAGCGGGTGAAATTGCCCGCTGCTATAGCCAGTTGCAAAGCTCTGGCTTAATCCATCGTCCACCAAAAAGAGGCCATTTATCGCGCACAAATGGCCTCTTTTTGGTGGCAGCGCCGCTGCTCCTGTTGTCGCTATGAGTCACCAGGAGCAGCAGCCTTCGACTGGCCAGCAGGTTCGTCGGTCACTCCATTTCAGGCCTTGTACTTTTTGATCACTGCAAACGCAGTGCTCCCCTGCACCAATAGCGAAAACAACACCACGCCGTAAACCATGGACTGCACCGTCCACCAATACGGCAGGCTGACGGGCAGGCTCAACACCAGCACTATGGCAATGGCACCGCGCTGCCCGCCCCACACCAATACATGCTGCCATCCCAGCGCCACCGGGTGTGGCAGCAAGCGGGTCAGTGCGCCACAGCCGTAGACTGCACAGGCGCGTCCCAACAACGCCGCGGGTATCGCGATCAGCATCGCCAACCAGCGCTCGGTAAACATGTCAAAGGTGATCACCAGCCCCATCAACACAAAAATAATGCAGTTAAAGGTTAACCCTAACCAATCCAGTGTGATGACTATGCCGCTGACGTATTTTTGTTGGTACTCTTGCAATAATACCCGCGATAACAAGGCGGCACTGACCACTGCCATAATTCCGGAGACATGGAAATAGTGTTCGGCAATATAAAAGCTGGCAAAGGCCACGAGAATAAGAACAATATTGGAGGCAGTTTTGTCCCGCAGCACTAATACCACAATCACTCCGGCAAGGCCGACGAGCAAACCCAACAACAGGCCGCCAAAGAATATCTCCAGAAAGACAGCGATATAGTTCTGGTTTATTTCAATCTGTGCGCCTACGGCAAAGCTCAGTACCGCGGCAAACAACACCAGGGCGCTGGCGTCGTTAAACAGGCTCTCGCCCTCCACCAGGGTGGTCAGGTCTTCCGGGGCGCTGTGCTTTTTTAGAGAAGAGACCACAGAAATAGGGTCTGTCGCCGCCAGGATGGCGCCAGCCAACAGGGCCGCCACCCAGGGAAACCCCTCGGGGGCGCCGATGGCATAAAACAAAATCACTGCCACAACGCCACAACTGATCAGCATTCCCAGGGTGGAGAGCAACAGTATTGGCAGCAGCCAGCGCCGCAAGAGAGCCGGCTTTAAATGCCAGGCGGCTTCAAAAATCAGTATGGGCAGGATAACGTAGAACACCAGGTCTTTGATGTTAGTCGCCCTGATGCCTGTATCAAAGCCGATATGGGGTAATAGCAACCCGCTCAGCACTCCGGCGATAAGGGCTGACAGGGTGATATCGAGGCGGGTCAAGCGCTGGATAAGCAGGCCGACCGTCGCAACGCCCACCAGAAATAACACCTGCCCCATGATTTCCGGAATCACCATAGCTATTCCCCTACTGTTGTTATTGTTCTATTTTTGCTGTAACCCTTGCCTTGTTACCTTTGCCTTGTTACCCCTGCCTTGCTATCCCCTGCCGTGTACACCCTGGCCTGCATTGAGCAATAATGCCAAACGTCAAACTCACGGCCAAACCAAACACCAAAGCCGCTGGCCACAGGCGATTTCTGCGCTATAGCGGGGCCGTTGGTGCACCGCTTCGCAGCCACTCAGGCACCAGAGACAATATGCCACTGTATTACACTTTCGCGCCGGCGCAATCACTATTTCGTACCTCTGCGGCCGGGGATAAATAGTGGATGCCGGTGAGCGCCTCCGACACAGACCACAGCCGCGCCGCCACTTCAGGATTGTGTGACGCCCGGGTCGATTTCACCTTACCAGCGGGCCCCTTCCATTCTCCGATGCCAGTGGGCCCGGTGTAATCGCCACCGCAGATATCGTCCCCCAGGGCCGCGTAGAGAATGGGCAAGACGCCCTGCTCTGGCGGCTGGCCACCGAACTTAAGGACCACCGGAGCAACCAGTTTATTCACCAGCCAGGGTATATGGCGGGACAGATCGGTACCGGATACGCCCGGGTGGGCCGCTACGGCAATGGTCTGGTAATCCGCCCCAGTCAGGCGGCGCTGCATCTCATAGGCAAATATCAAGCAGGCGAGCTTGCTCTGGGCATAGCACTTCCAGGCATTGTACTTGCGCTCACTTTGCAGGTCGTTGAAATTGATTTTGCCCGATTTGTGCGACAGTGAGGCCAGCGCGACAATGCGGGAGCCACTGGTTTTTTCCAGCGTATCCAGCAGCAGCCCGGTCAACAAAAAATGGCCCAGGTAATTGGCTGCCAGCTGTGATTCAAAACCATCCACACTGAGGGAGTATGGTGGAATCATAATGCCGGCGTTATTGATCAAAATATCCAGGCGCTGAAAACGTTGTTGGTAGACGCTGGCGAATTCGCGGACCGACTTCAGGCTTGACAGGTCCAGCGCCATAATCTCGAGTTGCGCCTCGGGACACTGTTCCAGGATGCGTTGCTGCGCTTCTGCCGCCTTGCCCAAATTGCGACAGGCCATCACCACCTGAACCCCCTTTTCCGCCAGGCCGCGAGCGGTCTCAAACCCCAAACCGGTGTTGGCGCCGGTGACTATGGCGACCCGCCCGGGCTGGGAGGGAATGGCTGCGAAATCAAAACTCATAAAATTAACCCCTGTTTTTACGCGTCATTCTGGCGACATTCACTTGCGGCTGTCCAGCTAATTAGCTCAAGGCTGTCCAGCTAATTAGCTCAAGGCTGTCCAGTTAAATAGCTCAAGGCTGTCCCTTTTCTTTAGCGCAAGGCTGTTCAGTACATTGCCCCTGAGGTCTGCCTGCAAGCCTGCAAAGCCGCCACTTTCTGGTGCAGCTGTACGCGCCACGCACCAATGAGCACCAGTTTCCTGGGCAGCGGAAATCCTCCAGCAACAAGTGGCCGTGCTTAATTTCTATAAATATCAACAATTTATAACTTTTTTGTGGCAGCTGGCACCATTTTCGCTATTTAAGTATTACGTTTTTGAATATTCGTAATACTGGAGCATCGCAACGCCAAGCAACCGCATCACCTAAATACCCATTATCTTTAAACCTATTACCTTTAAATCAAGGGGACGCAATGAAAACTACCTTCGCTAAGCTTATAGGCGGAATCGTTACCGGATTGTTAATGGTGGCCGCTGCTCACGCCGCGCAGCCTCTGAAAATAGGTTACTCGGACTGGCCTGGCTGGGTCGCCTGGGAAATCGCGCTGGAGAAAGGCATGTTCAAAGCCGCCGGGGTCGAGGTTGAATTCGAGTGGTTCGATTACGTCGCCAGTATGGATGCCTTTGCCGCGGGCCAGCTGGATGCCGTCGCCATGACCAACGGTGATGCACTGGTTACCGGCGCTACCGGTGCCCAGAGTGTCATGATTTTGGTCAACGACTACAGCAATGGCAACGATATGATCGTCGCCCGCCCTGGCATTAAATCCGTCAAGGAATTAAAGGGCAAAAAGATCGGTGTTGAGATCGGCTTTGTCGGCCACCTGCTGCTCTTGAACGCGCTGGAAAAAAGTGGTTTGACCGAAGCGGATGTCGAGTTGGTGAATGTACCCACCAATGAAACGCCCCAGGTTTTGGCTTCCGGTGACGTCGATGCCATCGTCGCCTGGCAGCCAAGTTCCGGTCAAGCCCTGCAACTGGTGCCCGGTTCGACCCGGGTATACTCCAGTGCCGATGAACCCGGGCTGATCTATGATGTGCTGGCCGTATCCCCATCCAGCCTTGCCGCCAATAGAGCAGAGTGGAAGAAGGTACTGAAGGTGTGGTACCAGGCGGTCGCCTACCTGAATGACCCCAAGACCCGCGCCGAAGCCGTTTCCATTATGGCGGCACGGGTGGGCTTATCGCCACAGGAATACAGCGGCTTTGTAGAGGGCACTAAAATCCTGTCACTGTCGGAAGCCAAAGCGTTTCTCGGTAAAAGTACTGGCTTTAGATCCCTGTATGGCTCGTCAAAGATTGCTGACGACTTTAACGTTGCCAATGAAGTTTACGCCGAGCCACAAAACATCGATGCCTATATCGATACCAGCCTGATGCTGAGTCTGTAACACGTCAAGCGCCAGCGGGTGCACACACCCGCTGGCATCTATCAGCCAGGTTTTCCCGTCAACTTATTAATGGACTGAGCTATGTCATCCAGTCAGTGGCTTGCTGTGCGCAAAAACCTGCCCGCCAAACCCAGGGCGATGGTCGCATTTTTCAGTTTCCTCCTGCCAATCACCATCTGGTGCCTGGTCAGTTATGTGCCGTTCCTGTGGCACCCAATGGTCGAGATCCAGGACAAGGGCGGTGTGGCCTATTTTAAGTCCGGCATGCTGGTTGAGCGCGAGCTGTTTGAACAGGAACGCCTGACCGCAATCGAAAACCAGTTGCAGCCGCCCTCCGGGATCCGCACCAACCCGATCTACTTACCGGCGCCACACGAAGTTGCTGTCGCCCTCTACACTTCGTTTACCACCGAGCCGAAAAGACGCAGTGAAAAATGGTTGCACGAAAGCTTGTGGGAAAGTATCCAGGTTATTTTCTGGGGTTTTGTGCTGTCATCGCTGTTTGGTGTGCCGCTGGGCATACTGGCCGGCACCTACGATTTTTTCTCCCGCTTGTTTGAACCTTTTATTGAATTTTTTCGCTATCTGCCAGCGCCGGCTTTCGGCGCCCTGGCGGTTGCAATTCTCGGTATCTACCACCAGCCCAAGATTGCCATCATCTTTATCGGTACTTTTTTCCAGCAGGTGCTGGTGATTGCCAACACCACGCGCAAGCTGGACCCCTCGCTGCTTGAAGCAGCCCAAACCCTGGGGGCAAAAAATAAAGCGCTGCTGTTCAAGGTGGTGGTGCCGGGAGTGCTGCCAGACCTGTATCGGGATATGCGCATTCTGCTGGGCTGGGCCTGGACCTACCTGATCGTCTCGGAACTGGTCGGCACCAGTTCCGGCATCACCTGGTTTATTACCCAACAAGCCCGCTACAAGAACTTCGACAATGTGTTTGCGGCCATTATGATCATCGGCATTATCGGGCTGTCGTTCGATATTTTACTGGCCCTGATTGGGAAAAAATTATTCCCCTGGCAGAAAGCCCAATAGGCGTAACGGAGCTGTTCATGACACCGATTGTATTACCGAGTTATCTCGACCAGTCTGCTGCCGTCAAGGATCGATTCGATCGCCTCAAGCAGCGGCCGGTGAGCCTCGAAGTGAAGCACCTGCACAAGCACTTCGATTCCGCCGGCGGCCAGGTCACGGCCCTGCAGGACATCAACTTCAAGGCCTACAAACGGGAATTTGTCTGTGTAATTGGCCCTTCGGGTTGCGGCAAATCCACCCTGGTGCGAATTCTCGCCGGCCTGGAAACGCCCAGCAGCGGTTCGGTATTGCTCAATGGCAAGGCGGTCACCGGGCCGGGACCGGATCGCGGTATGGTGTTCCAGGGTTACACCCTGTTTCCCTGGCTGAGCGTCAAGCGCAATGTCATGTTTGGCTTGATCGAGGCCGGTCACGGTAAGACCACCGCGGAAGAACAAGCCCTGCAGTGGATTGAGCTGGTGGGCTTGTCCCGCTTTGTCGACAGTTATCCACACCAGTTATCCGGCGGTATGAAGCAGCGGGTCGCCATCGCCAGGGCGCTGGCCAACCAGCCGCAAATCCTGTTGATGGATGAACCCTTCGGTGCCCTCGACCCGCAAACCCGCGCCAAAATGCAATCGCACCTGATGGAGATCTGGAAAAATATCGACATCACCGTGGTGTTTATTACCCACGATCTCGACGAGGCCATCTACCTGGCAGATCGAATCCTGGTGCTCAAGGCGCACCCGGGGGAAGTCAACGAAGTGATCGAAGTATCGGTACCGCAACCGCGGGATCCGTCGCAGTTATTATCGGACGAATTCCTCGCCACTAAGCGTCGCCTGGAAGAACTGATACACCCGGAGGATGACGGCGATGAACTGGCGACGGACAAACTCAATATGGTGCGCATGGTGCACGTCAACGACCAGGTACCGAGTGTTTTTTAGGCCCCGGGCCAGTGCCGAAAATGTTTTCGAGGCCTGCAGGATTTGCGGAAAAATTGCAGGCCTTAACCAAAATCACAGTTGCGAGATGTTGGTAAAATGACGCAGTGGTATTACCAAACCTGGGAAGAAATTCAACAGCTGGTGCAGAATGGCGCCCGAGCCGTGATCTTGCCCGTGGGCGCCACCGAGCAACATGGGCCCCACCTTGGCTGCGGTGTCGACACCAGTATTGCCGATGCTGTGTGCCGTGCGGTTGCCCGTAAAACCGCAACCCTGTTGCTGCCGACCCTGCCATACGGCTGCTCCATTGGTCACTCCCGACGCTGGCCGGGCACTATTGCCCCGCAGCCGAAAACCCTGATTGATGTGATTAAGGATATGGGCGATTGGGTCTACGCCTCCGGCCTGCGCAAATTATTTATCGTCAACGCCCACGTCACCAATGCCGCGCCCCTGCGCTGTGCGCTGGAGATGCTGCGCGCCGAGCACGACGACCTGATGGTGGCGGTGATCAACACTCCGGAACTGAGCCAGCGGGTCAGGCAGGCACACTTTGCCGATGCCGAAGACTGGCACGCCAACGATGCCGAAACATCGCTGATGCTGGCGCAGGACCTGGCGATGGTGCGGCCGGAAAAATGCAGCGCCAGTGACGACCAAGACCGCACTACCGACAGTGTTTTCTCTCATCCGGTAAACAGGACCAGCAGCAATGGCGTTACCGGTTACCCGAGTCGGGCCGACGCCGGTAAGGGCCACCAACTGTTTGAGTGGATGGTCGAGGATCTGGCGGCCTTGATCGAGCGCGGTTTGAGTGAACAGCCGCCACTGTCCGCATCCTATTTTGAACCAGTGAACCAGTGAAACAGTGAACAAAAGTACAGGTGAACAAGTTAACCGGTAAGCGTTGCTGCGCCGGTTACGGAAATTTTTCAACGTCAAATCAACTACAAGGTGTTTATGAAATCGAGAGAAGAGATTAGCGCAATCCAGGCGGCGCTGGCGGAGAAAGGTGTCAAGTATTGCATGGGAACCTACGTTGATATCCACGGCGTGCCCAAGGGCAAGGTGGTACCCCTGTCCCACTTGCAGCAGATGGCGGCGGGCTCGGAGCTGTATACCGGTTACGCGTTGGACGGTCTGGGCCAGCAGCCCAACGATAACGAAATCGCCTCGGTACCCGACCTCGATCATATTATCCAGCTGCCCTGGCAGCGTGAGATTGCCTGGATGCCAGCCGACAACAGTTTTCGCGGCGAACCCTACCCGCTCAACACCCGCGTAGCGCTGAAGAATGTCATGGCACAAGCGGCTGAGATGGGCTTCGGTTTTAATCTGGGCATTGAAGCCGAACTGTTTGTACTGCGAAAAAATGCCGACGGTTCGCTGGAAGTGCCCAACCCCGAGGACAAGCTGAACAAGCCCTGCTACGACACCCGCTCCTTTTTGCACCAGTTTGGCTGGCTCGACAAAATGGCCACGGCCATCGATGACCTTGGCTGGGATCTCTACTCGTTCGATCACGAGGACGCCAACGGGCAATACGAATTTGACTTTATGTACGCCGATGCCGTCACCACTTGTGACCGCTTTACATTCCTGCGCCTGATGGCCAAGGAACTGGCGCGGGAAGAAGGCTTGCTCGCCACTTTTATGCCCAAACCGTTTGGCAACAAAACCGGTAACGGGGCGCACTTTAATATGTCGCTTTCGGACATCAATACCGGCGAAAACCTGTTCAAGTGCGCATCGGAGGAAGATCCCAATGGGCTCGGTATCACGCAGCTTGGCTACCAGTTTATTGGCGGCATCATCAAGCACGGGCGCTCACTGTGTGCCGCGTTTGCCCCCACCGTGAACAGCTACAAGCGCCTGGTGCGCCAGGGTGACATGCCCTACTTCACTTGGGCACCAGTATTCAATTCCTACGGCTCCAACAATCGCACCAATTCCGTCCGCGTACCCATGAACGGTGGTCGCTGTGAATCCCGCAATGCCGATGGTGCAGTGAACCCCTACCTGGCCGCGGCCCTGGCACTGGCGGCAGGCCTGGAAGGCATTCGCGAGGGCATCGACCCGGGCAAGCCCCAGGAAGACAACCTCTACAACCTGACCGAAGCCGAGCGCGAGGAGCGCGGTATCGAGTTTCTGCCTCGCAGCTTGAATGAAGCGATCCAGGCGTTTGCCGCAGACCCGTTTATCCGCGCAACCCTCGGCAGTGGCCTGACCGATGAATTTATCCGCTACAAACAGGAAGAGTGGAACAGTTATCACCAGGCCATATCCAGCTGGGAAATTGAGCGCTATGCGCACATGTTTTAAGCGTGACCTGCAACCTCGGTAAATTTTTAATCCGGGGAATTGACTTGTAATGCAATTCAGCAAACCCGCAGCGACCAGGACGACCTGGTCGTATCAACATACGCAGGACGACCTGCCGGAGGTGTAATATGAGTATTTATCGCTACACTGATGGCCGCCTGGCCAATACCGGCCTGTTTGTTTACCTGTTGCTGGGATTGGGCTTGGCGCTAGCTGGCTTGCTGCAAACTGCAACAGCCTTTAACGTTCTGGCAACACTTTTTCTGGCGCATCTATTGGTGCTCTGTGCCTACCTGGCACACGAGTGCATGCACAACACTATTTTTCGCCGGCCCGAGCACAATCGGCAGCTGGGTCGCGCCCTGTGCTGGTTGCTGGGCGCAACCTACCTGCCTTACGAAGAATTGCGCACTAAACACATGCGCCATCACAGCGAGCGGGCCGACATTGTCGCAGTGGATCTGCGCAATTGGTTGCAGCGGCGCAAGTCTGTGCGACAGCCGGTGGCCCTGCTGCAATGGCTGTATATTCCGGCGCTGGAAATTGTCAGCCACCTGCTCGATGTTGTGGCGGCGTTTATGCTGCCGCAACGGGCTCCTTACCGCACCCACAGTGTGGTTGCCCTGTGCTCACGGCTGTTGTTTTTTCTGCTGTTGGGCTGGCTACACTGGCCACTGTTGGTGGGGTATGCGCTGGCCTGGTGTATTTGCATTGCGGTGCTGGGGTTTATGGACGCCTACCAGCACGACTACGAAATCTACACCAGCCTCGAACAAAGCCGCCTGCAAGGGCGCCGGGACCGTCACTACGAGGAGACCCACACCTACACCAACCTGTTGAGCGAGCGCTGGCCACTATTGAATCTGTTGGTGTTGAATTTTTGTTATCACAATATACACCACTGGAAATCCGGCGAGCCCTGGCACCGGTTGCCCCGTTTGCACCGCCAGCGCTACCCCCAGTCCTGCCCCCAGGCCGTGCCCCTGGATCAGCAGTTGCAGCGCTTCCACCACTACCGACTGGACCGCGCCTACCCCCTCGGCCCTGGCAGTGTCGACGCAGGCACCCAGGGCGCCGCCGGTGTTTCATTCCTGGTGGGTGTGTAAATGACCGGCGCCGCCAACCCCTTGCAATTACAGTGTTTTCGCAGCCTCTGGGGTTACAGTGGCTCCGCGACAGTGGCCGCGACCAGTGCCAAACAGGACGGCTACAGCGGTCTCGAGGGCCGTGTGCCGGTCGACCGAGCTGAGCAGCGCATGCTGGCCCGAACCCTTACCGACCTGCAATTACACTACATAGTCGAAGTGGCCACCACCGGCAGCTATGTACCCGACCGCCGCCAAAACGTCGCGCAGCACCTCGACGATTTAAAACTGCAACTGCAACGGCTGGAATATTTACAGCCGCAGTTTGTCACCTGCCTCGGCGGCTGTGATGCTTGGACAGTAGCCCAATCGGTGGATTTTTTCGCCAGCGCAACCGAGCTTGCCCGTCAATTCGGGCTCGACATCAGCTTCGAAACCCACCGTGGCCGCAGCCTGTTCAACCCTTGGGTGACGCGGGATATCCTCGCCCAACTGCCCGATCTCAAGCTGACCTTCGATATCAGTCACTGGGTGGTGGTGTGTGAAGGCTTGCAAGCTACGGAAGAGCAAATTATTCGCGATCTCGCCCGCCACGCCCATCACATCCATGCCCGGGTTGGCTATGACCAGGGGCCACAAGTGCCCGATCCGCGCCTCGGGGTATATCGCGAGGCCTTGCAACGCCACCTGGGCTACTGGCAATGGCTGTGGAGTTCCCAACGCCAGCGCGGTTATACCGGGATCAGTGTAACCCCGGAATTTGGGCCCGATGGTTACGAGTATCGCAGCCCGGGCGGTGAGTTGCCCCTGGTGGACCTGGACGACATCAACCTGTTTATGGCGAACTTTCTGCGCGCCAACTTTGCCGAGTGGCGAACGGCGGTAGCAACTCAGCCAGAGGCAACGCCCCCTGCGATCCCGGCGAACCCTTCAACGCCCCCTTCAACACCCCCTTCAACGCCCTCAAAGAGACTGCCACAATGACGGAGACCAGCAAGGACAAGCTGTGCCGCATCAGCGTTTCCCTGCCGGAAAACCTGTTGCAACAATTCGACACAATGGTCTCGGAGCGGGAGTACGAAAGTCGATCCCAGGCCATCGCCGATGTTCTGCACCAGAAACTGAACGAACACCGGGAGGAAATCGGCCAGGAAATCATGGCCGGCACCATCAACCTGGTGTTCGACCATTCGGTGCCGAACTTGCAAAAACAGCTGGCGGATATCCAGCACAAATACATCGATGAAGTGATCAGCAGTCTGCACGTGAACCTGGAAAACGCCAAGACCATGTCGGTGATCCTGGTACAGGGTCCGGGCCAGACCCTGAAAGCCATTGCCAATGAAATGATTTCCCGGCGCGGGGTGAGTACTGGTAAATTACTGCTCAGTGCCGCTATTCTGCCGCCGGTACACCCACTCCCAAAGCATAACAATCCTGACTGACAGCGAGAGACAAATGAAACTGGACTCTTATTCCACCACCCTGCCCGGCGCCAGCCACTGGTCGCTGGTGATCCGGCGCGGCATGCAGCTGCAAATCACCGATCTCAACGGCGGTGCCAACGTCGGTATGTTGTTCTATAACCCCACCTTGCTGAGCGAGAAATACAACGCCCCGGATACACTCAAATGCCAGCACACCTTCAAGCTGACCCGCGGCAACTGTCTCTATTCCGATATGGGGCGTATTTTTTGTTCCGTTACCGATGACACCTTTGGCTGGCACGACAGTGTCTGTGGCAACTCCCACGCCGCCCACATCGAACAGCGCTGGGGCAAGCGTGATTACCAGCGCGACCACAATGAGTGGCAGCAAAACGGCTACGACAGTTTTCTGGTGGAGCTGGCAAAATACAACCTCAGCGCCCGGGACATGGCCGCCAACGTCAACTGGTTCAGCAAGGTGGCGGTGGATACCGAGGGCAACCTGGCCCTGGCGGGCAGGTCCAGCGCCGGCGACAACCTGCGCCTGCGTTTTGAGATGGATACTTTGGTGATTCTGCACACCTGCCCGCACCCGCTGAATGCCGATGCCAGCTACCCCTTTACCCCGATTGGCCTCAAACTGGATAAAGCCGCCGCCGTTGCCGAAGATGATTTTTGCCTCAATTCCCGGCCGGAAAACCAGCGGGGTTTTCACAATAACGCGCTCTATCACATGGGCCTGGACTCCTAGGGAGGCAATATGATTAAAACAAGTCCGCTGCAAAGCAAGTCGGCCATATTTCGCCAGATAGTCGACGCCGGAGATTATTTTATCAAGCGGCTGGAACAGGGCCAGACCATCCGCATACTCGACCTGGAGGGTAACCAGGCCGCCGACACCCTGTTCTATAACGCCGATGATCCCAGTGAGCGCTACAGCGCCACGGATACCATTCGCGAGCAGGGCAATCTGTATTTGAGCGCCGGTACCCGGCTGAAAACCAACCTCAACCGCGACCTGCTGGAAATCACCGCTGACACCTGTGGCCGCCACGATACCGTCGGCGGCGCCTGCGCCACAGAATCCAACACCGTGCGCTACGACCTGGAAAAGCGCTGCATGCACGCCTGTCGCGACAGCTGGATGTTGGCGATCCAGGAACACGATGAGCTGGGGCTGCAAAAAGCTGACATAACCCACAACATCAATTTCTTTATGAATGTGCCGGTGACGCCCGAGGGCGGGCTGACCTTTGAAGATGGTATTTCCGCCCCGGGCAAATACGTGGAATTGAAAGCGCTAATGAATGTTATTGTGTTGATTTCCAATTGCCCGCAGCTGAATAATCCCTGCAATGGCTACAACCCTACCCCGATCGAAGTTTTGATCTGGGATTAATTGACTGCACTGGCGTATACGACGCACTACACTAACAGCCCGGCGGGACGACCCGGCGGTTATTAATTGAATTGAGACGACTCAATCGGCAAAGGTAAAAGATTGTGTTTACTAAGGTATTGATCGCCAATCGCGGCGCCATCGCTGTCCGCATCATTCGCACCCTGAAGCGCCTGGGCGTTACCTCCGTGGCGGTCTACGCCGAAGCGGATCGGGACTCACTGCACGTCAGCCAGGCCGATTTCGCCATCAGCCTCGGCGAAGGCAATGCGGCGGCCACCTATCTCAACCAGGACAAATTATTTGCCATAGCGTCCGCCACCGGTGCCGAAGCCATTCATCCAGGCTACGGTTTTTTAAGCGAAAACGCCGAGTTTGCGCAACGCTGCGAGCTCGAAAGGGTGGTCTTTCTCGGGCCGCGGCCTGAGCAAATGCTGGAGTTTGGCTTGAAACACCGGGCCCGGGAACTGGCTCAACAATGCCAGGTGCCGCTTTTGCCCGGTTCAGAATTGCTCAGTGACCTGGCGGCAGCCAGCGCCGCCGCCGAGCAGATCGGTTTTCCAGTGATGCTGAAGTCCACCGCCGGCGGCGGCGGTATCGGCATGAGCCGCTGCAATGACCAGGCCGCACTGGCGGCAGCGTTTGAATCGGTGAAACGCCTGAGCGGCAACAACTTTGGCAACAGCGGCGTGTTCCTGGAAAAGTTTATTACCCGCGCCCGCCACATCGAGGTACAGGTGTTTGGTGATGGTGAGGGCAATGCGGTCACCCTGGGTGAGCGGGATTGCTCCGCCCAGCGCCGCAACCAGAAAGTCATTGAAGAGACCCCGGCACCCAATATACCCGCACCGGTACGGGAGGAATTGGCGGCGGTGGCCAGGCGCCTGGCCAGCAGCGTCAATTATCGCAGCGCCGGCACAGTGGAGTTTATCTACGACAGCGACAGCGACCAGTTTTACTTTCTCGAGGTCAATACCCGCCTGCAAGTAGAGCACGGTGTTACCGAGCAGGTCTACGGTGTCGACCTGGTGGAATGGATGGTGAAACTGGGTGCCGCCGAACTGGCGCCACTGGCAGAGCTGGCAAAAGACCTGCAACCCCGCGGCCACAGCATCCAGGCGAGAATCTACGCCGAGGACACCAACAAGGATTTCCAGCCCTGCGCCGGCCTGCTCACCCAGGTGGAATTCCCCCAGCTTTCCCCTACTCTGCGCATCGATCACTGGGTTGAGGCCGGTATCGAAGTCACACCTTTTTTCGATCCCATGTTAGCCAAGATCATCGCCACCGGCAGCGATCGCCAGCAGGCCTTGCAGCAACTTGCCCAGGCGCTGGCAGACACCCGCATCTACGGTATCGAAACCAATATCGACTACGTCAGGCACGTACTCGAGCAACCGCAATTTGAGCAGGGCGAGATCACCACTAACGCCCTCAACAGCCTGCAATTAATCCCGGCCACCATCGATGTCCTCAGCTCCGGTACCCAGACCACAATCCAGGACTATCCGGGCCGCAGCGGCTACTGGCATGTGGGCATACCGCCTAGCGGCCCGTTTGACAGCGTCTCCTTTCGCCTCGGCAATCAGTTGCTGGGCAATGCCGCCGACGCAGCGGGGCTGGAAATTACCCTGAACGGCCCCACCCTTAAATTCAACCAGCCCGCACGGGTGGTTATCGCCGGTGCAGATATTGACGCCCGCATAAGCAGTGGCAGCACTGGTCATAGCAGTGGCAGCCGCACACTGGAAAACTGGCAGGTGGCGGACATTGCGGCGGGCGACGTACTGACCCTCGGCGCCATCAACGGCCCTGGCAGCCGCGCCTACTTGCTGCTCGAGGGCGGCCTGGACTGCCCCCAATACCTCGGCTCCCGCGCTACCTTCACCCTCGGCCAATTTGGCGGCCACGGCGGGCGGGCACTGCGTACCGGCGATGTCTTGCACTGCGCTGCCCGGCCAGATAGCAGCCAGAGCGGCAACAATGCCGATCGCCTGCCCTGTTTACCAGCGGCAGCGCGGCCGCAACTGAGCTCGGAGTGGCAGCTGCGAGTTATCTATGGGCCCCACGGGGCGGCTGATTTTTTTACCCCGGAGGATATCGAAACCTTTTTCGCCACCCCCTGGGAAGTGCACTATAACTCCAGCCGCACCGGCGTGCGCCTGCTCGGCCCCAAGCCGGTGTGGGCCAGGTCGGATGGCGGCGAGGCCGGCATGCACCCCAGCAATATCCACGACAACGCCTACGCCGTTGGCGCGGTGGATTTTACCGGTGACATGCCGGTTATTCTGGGGCCGGATGGCCCTTCACTGGGTGGCTTTGTGTGCCCGGCCACTGTGGTCAGCGCCGACCTCTGGAAGCTGGGACAGCTGCGCGCCGGTGACAAGGTTCGCTTCCTGCCAATTGCATTGCAGGACGCGGTGGCGCTGGAGCGCGACCAGCTCGACAGCCTCAACCGCCTGCAACTGGAGTCGTTTCAGCCGGCGATGCTGCAGCCCGACTCCTGTATCGTCAAGGAGTTGCCGGCCAAGCTCAACGAAGCGGGCAAGGAACTTCCCAAAATCGTCTATCGGCTGCAGGGCGACCACTACCTGCTGATTGAATACGGACCGCTGCAGCTGGATATCAAGCTGCGTTTCCGCGTCCACGCGCTGATGCTGTGGCTGCAGGACAATACCCTGCCGGGCCTGCGGGAACTCACGCCCGGGGTGCGTTCCCTGCAAGTCCACTACGACAGTCAAACCCTGGACCTGGACACCCTGCTGGCGCACCTGGAAACCGCAGAAGACGCCCTCGATCACTCGGCAGACCCGGAAGTGCCCGCCCGTATCGTCCATATTCCCCTGTCCTGGGACGACGAGGCTTGCCGCATTGCCATCCAGAAATACATGCAATCGGTGCGCAAGGACGCGCCCTGGTGCCCGAGTAATATTGAATTTATCCGGCGTATCAACGGCCTGGACTCCATCGACGAGGTGAAGAAGATCGTCTTTGACGCCAGCTACCTGGTACTCGGCTTGGGGGATGTCTACCTGGGCGCGCCGGTGGCGACTCCGATCGATCCACGCCACCGCCTGGTCACCACCAAGTACAATCCGGCGCGCACCTGGACGGCGGAAAACTCGGTGGGCATTGGCGGCAGCTATATGTGTGTCTATGGCATGGAGGGGCCCGGCGGCTACCAGTTTGTGGGCCGCACCTTGCAAATGTGGAATCGCTTTCATAAGACCGCAGCTTTTAGCCAACCCTGGTTATTGCGCTTTTTTGACCAGATTCGGTTTTACGAGGTCAGTGCCGAAGAACTGGTTGCCATTCGCAAGGATTTTCCCAAGGGCCAGTACCCGGTCAAAATCGAGGAAACCGTGTTTAACCTTGGGGAATACGAGGGTTTCCTGCGCGACAACCAGGCGTCTATTGCGGACTTTACCCAGCGTCGGGAACGAGCCTTTGCCACCGAGTTGCAGCACTGGATCGAGTCCGGGCAGATGAATTTTGAACAGTCCCTGGCGGCAGAGAAAACGGCGCAGGAATTTGATTTGCCCGAGGGCGGCCAGGCGGTGGAAAGCCACGTCGCCGGCAGTGTCTGGCAAATCGCGGTGCAACCCGGTCAAACCGTCAACAGTGGCGACCTGCTGCTGGTGATTGAATCCATGAAGATGGAAATCGAAGTGCATGCACCCTGTGCCGGGACCGTACATCAAATTTTGAAACAGGAAGGCGACCAGGTCAGTAGTGGCGACCCGCTGCTGACGATTGCCGTTCAAGATTGATGGCCTTGCGACTGAATACTCACTAATCGCCCGCGTTTACCCGGGCGCGTAAATTGACTGGAAAAAACTATGGAACTGCAAAATCTCACCATCGATTATTTGAAAAGCCAGTACCAGGCCGGCACCTTTACCCCCCAGGAGCTGGTGGATCACCTGCTGCACAAGACGCAGACATACAGTGATAAAAACCTGTTTATACAGATGCTCCCCCTCGACGAAATCAAGAACTATATCGGCAACCTGGACCCGGCGGAAATCGACAGCAAGCCGCTCTGGGGCATTCCCTTTGTCATTAAAGACAATATTGACCTGGCGGGTATAGCCACCACCGCCGCCTGCGAAGCGTTTAGTTATGTTCCCTCGAAAAGCGCGTTCGTTGTCCAGCAGTTGATTAACGCCGGCGCCATTCCGCTGGCGAAAACCAATATGGACCAGTTCGCCACCGGCCTGGTGGGCACCCGCTCGCCGGACAAATGGGGTCCCTGCCGCAACTCTTTTAACAACAACTTCGTCTCTGGCGGTTCCAGCAGTGGTTCGGCGGTGGCAGTCGCACTGGGTTTGGCCAGCTTTTCACTGGGCACCGACACTGCCGGTTCCGGCCGGGTACCGGCGGCCTTTAATAATTTGATCGGCCTGAAACCGTCGCGCGGGCTGTTGAGTTGCACCGGTGTGGTTCCCGCCTGCAAGTCCCTGGACTGTGTCTCGATCTTTGCCACAACCACCGATGACGCCAGCCAGGTGTTTGAAGTGGCCGCGCAGTTTGATCCGGAGGATTGCTACTCGCGCAAAAATCCGGCCACCAATTTTAACAATTACGGTGCGGCCAAACAGCCGTTCCGTTTTGCCATCCCGCAGGAACAGCAACTGGAGTTCTTCGGCAACATTGCTGCCAGCAATCTGTTTGACGCAGCGGTGGCGCAACTGGAGGCCCTTGGCGGAGTCAAGGTGGAGATCGATTTCTCGCCCCTGTTTGACGCCGCTAAACTGCTTTACTCCGGCCCCTGGGTCACGGAACGCTATGTTGCCACGGAAGAAATCTACACCGAGCAACCGGAAGCGATGCTGCCGGTGATCCGGGAGATTATCGGCAAGGGGGTGGGCTTAACAGCCGCGGATACCTTCAAGGCCCTGTACCAGTTACAGGCATACAAGCAGCAAGCCGATCTGCTGTTTGCCGAGGTGGATATCCTGGTCACGCCCACCGCTGGCACCATCTACACCCAGGGTGAAATGGCCGACAACCCCATCGGCTTAAACAGCAACCTGGGTTATTACACCAACTTTATGAACTTGCTCGACTACAGCGCCATCGCCGTGCCCGCCGGCTTTTTCGAAAACGGTTTGCCGTTCGGTATCACCCTGGCCGGAAAGGCGTTTGATGACAGCAAACTGTTGTCCATGGCCAATCACTGGCAGACCAGCAATCAGTACCCGCTCGGCGCTACCGATTGGCCGCTACCCGCCCTGCGGGAGTCAGCCCCGGGTGTAATGGACAGCGTGGATGTGGTGGTATGCGGCGCGCACCTGGAAGGGCTTGCACTCAATTGGCAGCTGCTGGATCGGGACGCCAAACTGCTTGAGCGCACCAGTACCGCGGCGAATTACCGCCTCTATGCGCTCGCCGGCGGGCCGCCCTATCGCCCGGGACTGGTCCGCGACAGCAATAACGGCAGTGCTATTGAGGTCGAAGTCTGGCGCCTGCCTACTTCCCAGTTCGGCAGCTTTGTGGCGGGCATACCCCAGCCACTGGGCATCGGCAAGGTAGAGTTGACTGACGGCCGCTGGGTCGCCGGCTTTATCTGTGAACCCTGCGCTACTGATAATGCAGATGAGATCACCCATTTGGGCGGCTGGCGCAACTATCTGGCCCAGCAACAGTAATAAGCCAGCGCCGCCATTTATATCTCCGCGGAAACCTGCAGCAGGTTTCCGCTGAATCTGTCGGCGCCGACAGACTGGTAATTTTGGGGGCGATTAAGCCGGTACCTTTGCTCGCGCTTTGCCGCGCCTTGATCGCACCACCCACTTTTCCAACTCAACCAGCAACAACACCGAGACCGCCACCAGCACTATAGTGATCCACACCCCTGGTTCCAAATCAGCGGTACCAAACAGCAGCTGAAAAGGGCTCGCGTAAGTAAATACCATTTGCAAGCTCACCAATACCGCGATGGCGACTAACACATAGCGATTGCCGGTTAAGCCTTCCCAGTTAAATACCGATTCAGTGATATAGCGGGCATTGAACAGATAGAAAATCTCAAACATCACCAGCGTATTGACCGCGGCTGTGCGGGCGTGCTCGATGGTTGCGCCCTGGTTTAAATCCCAGAGATAAATTCCGAAAGTACCGACCATTAAAATAATGGAGACAAATACCACTCGCCAAAACAGGTAGAGGCTGAGAATCGGCTGTTTGGTATCCCGCGGCGGGCGCCGCATAACATTTTTTTCGGCGGGCTCAAACGCCAGCGCCAACGCCAGGGTAACGGCGGTGATCATATTGACCCAGAGGATCTGTACCGGTGTCAACGGCAATTGCTGAAAGCCCATAATAACCGCGCCCAGAATAATCAATGCTTCGCCACCGTTGGTGGGCAGAATAAACAAAATAGACTTGGTGATATTGTCGTACACGGTGCGGCCCTCTTCCACCGCGTGGGTAATGGAAGCAAAGTTGTCATCGCCCAATACCATTTCCGCCGCTTCCTTGGCCGCCTCGGTGCCGTTCTTGCCCATGGCGGTGCCCACATCCGCCCTTTTCAACGCCGGCGCATCGTTGACGCCGTCACCGGTCATGGCAACCACCTGGCCCTGTTCCTGCAACAGGCGCACCAGCAACAACTTGTGCTCCGGGTTGACCCGCGCGTAGACATCGACGTCTTCGATACGGTCGCGCAATTGCGCCTCGTTCATGGCTTCGAGATCTTTGCCGGTGAGCACATCACGGCTGTTTTTTAAACCCAGCTGCTTGGCAATGGCGAGCGCCGTGGCGCCGTGGTCACCGGTAATCATCTTCACCGTAATGCCGGCCTGGGTGCACTTGCGTACCGATTCAATCGCCTCGCTGCGCGGCGGATCGCTGAGGCCGAAAAAGCCCAGCAGGGTCAGGCCCTGCTCGACATCGGCGAACTTTAGCTCAACCTGTTCGGCAGGCACAGTTTTCATGGCAATCGCCAGCACGCGCAGCCCCATGGCGGCCATTTCCTCGATTCTATCGAGCCAGTACTGGCGTTCTAGGCTCTGTTCACCGGAGTAGTCTCTCTGGGTGGCGCACATGTCCAGTACCCGTTCCGGGGCACCTTTCAGATAAATAAACGCCTCGCCGCTGTGGCTGTGGTGCAGGGTCGCCATAAACCGGTGTTCGGATTCAAACGGAATCAGGTCCGTGCGCGGATAGTTCTTGGCCTCGAGTTGCAGGTCCAACCCCGCTTTCTGCCCGGCGACCAGCAGCGCTCCCTCCATCGGGTCACCGTTGACCTTCCACTCCCCGTCCTTGCTTTCCAGCGATGCATCATTGCAGAGTACCGCTCCGCGCAACGCCTCATGCAGCAGGGGTTTGTGCTCCACGTCCACAGGGTCGCTGTCCAGGCTGATGTCACCGTGGGGATCGTAGCCCGTACCGCTGACGTCAAACCGGTGCTGGCTGGTGGCAATAGCACCCACGGTCATCTCATTGCGGGTGAGGGTACCGGTTTTATCGGAACAGATAACCGATACCGAGCCGAGGGTTTCCACCGCCGGCAATTTGCGAATGATGGCGTTGCGCTTGGCCATGCGCTGCACGCCAATGGCCAGGGTTATGGTCATGATGGCCGGCAAGCCCTCCGGTATTGCCGCCACCGCCAGGCTCACCGAGGCCAGAAACATTTCCGTTGGCAGGTAATCGTGAATCCAGACACCAAAGGCAAAATTGGCTGCCGCTACCACCAGGATGCCGATGGTCAACCAGTGACCGAATTGCGCCAGTTGCCGCAGCAACGGGGTGGTGACGTTTGATACCCCCGCCACCATTTTACTGATTCGTCCAATCTGGGTTTTTGACCCGGTAGCCACCACCACTCCGATCCCCTGGCCGTGGGTCACCAGGGTGCCGGAGAAGGCCATGCAGCGCTGATCGCCCAGCACCGCGTTGGCTGCGGCCGGGTTGTTGTCTTTCGACACCGCCACTGACTCGCCAGTGAGGGCGGCCTCCTGGATTTGCAGCCCCTTCAAGCGGATCAGGCGCAGATCTGCCGGCACCTTGTCGCCGGATTGCATACTGACAATATCGCCCGGCACCAGCAGTTCTGCCGGCACCAGGCTTTGTTTGCCCGCGCGTATCACCATGGCATTAGGCGACAGCATCTGGCGGATCGCACGCAGGGCATTTTCCGCCTTACCCTCCTGGATAAAGCCGATAATGGAGTTGATCAATACCACCCCGAAAATAACACTGGCATCCACCCAGTGCTGCAGCATGGCGGTAATGACGGCCGCGACCATCAACACGTAAATCAGTACATTGTGGAACTGCGCCAAAAAACGCAGCAGCGGGCCGCGCCCCTTGACTTCAGGCAGCCGGTTAAAACCGTATTGTTGCTGGCGCCGCTGTACCTCTTCCTCCGCCAGGCCGCGTTCGCTGGCGTGCAGTTGGGCGAGCACAGCCTCCGCGTCCATTGCATGCCACTGGGCCGAAACACCGCCCTGGTCCTTGCGCTGCTGTTCTGTTTGTTCAACTGCCTTTTGCATTGACTCAACTCCTGTGCCTGACGATCTATCGAGCTGCAATGACTAATTCCTGAAATGGTTGGGATAGACCCGTGTGGTCAGGATAAACCCCCGGAGAGGTTAAGAAAGACCATAGTGCCGCTTGATAATTTCCCACGCCTGATCCGCACTATCTATGATCTGGAATAAGTCCAGGTCACTTTCCGAGATCACGCCTTCGTCAACCATCAGCTCAAAATCGATAACCCGACTCCAATAATCACTACCGAGCAACAATACCGGCAGAGGTTTGACTTTTTGGGTCTGGATCAGGGTCAGGGTTTCAAACAATTCATCCATGGTACCGAAGCCGCCGGGACAGGCCACCAGTGCCTTGGCGCGTTTTAAAAAATGCATTTTCCGAATCGCAAAATAGTGAAATTGAAAACACAGTTCGGGGGTGATATACGGGTTTGGCTGCTGCTCAAAAGGCAGGACGATGTTCAGGCCTATGCTCTTGCCGCCCACATCCATGGCACCGCGGTTGGCGGCTTCCATAATGCCCGGTCCACCGCCGGTTACTACCACCATTTGGCAGCGTTCGTCACTGGCTGTGTCCGCAGTAATCAGTTGCGCCAGTTTGCGGGCCTCAGCGTAATAGTGCGCATTGGCGAGAGTGCGGGCGGCGATGCGGGCTTTACGGGCCAGGCGGGCATCGCCGCTATTGGCTCGGGCGCGGTCTTCGGCCGCAGCCAAGCGGGCAGTTGCGGTTTCAATATCGTAGATTCGCGCGCTGCCAAATATCACTACTGTGGAATGAATGTTGTATTCATCCTGAAGCAGGTCCGGCTTGAGCAGTTCCAGTTGCAAGCGCACTGGACGCAGGTCCTCGCGCAGTAAAAAATCGGCATCGGTAAATGCCAGCCGATAGGAGGGTGACCGGGTCTGTGGTGTATCCGGCGCTCGCCTGGAGGCATCGGCATCTTCGCCGGCGCTGGGGAATACTTTCGGAAGGTCTACCGAGTCAGCCATAAATTACCTCTCTGTTGCATGAATTTCCTCTCCTGGTTACTTTTCCTGGCTGCATATTTGTTGTGGCTGGCGCTGGTCGGACAGCACTTTCCGGACAGGTCATAGCCAGGACATACGATTGCTGGGCGGGCTTGGCTGCGTAATGCTGTGTCAAAACTGGCGACGATGCCTGCGCAGCTTCCGCACAGATTGACTGCAGCAGCCCGGATTAATTCGACCCTGGAACAAACAGCAGCTCGCTAAATGGTAATCGTTTGCCTTTCAGTGGGAATGGTTGCATCCCAACCATGCTGCGCCAGGTGTTGTTTGAAAGTTGACTTCGCTTCTTCTTCGCCGTGGACCAGGAAAAGCTTGGGCCTGGGTTTATGGAAATGGCTCAACCAGTCCACCAGTTGGGACTGGCTGGCGTGGGCTGAAAAACCACCCAAGGTGTGAATGGCAGCACGCACGACAATTTCCTCGCCCGCCATGCGAAACGTTTTGGCGCCGTCAACCAGGGCCCGCCCTGGAGTGCCGATGGCCTGGTAGCCGACAATAACCACGTGGGCATTGCGACGCCAGAGATTGTGCTTGAAGTGGTGGCGGATACGCCCACCGTTACACATACCACTGCCGGCAATAAAAATGGCCCCGGCCTCAATCTTGTTGAGGGCCATGGAATCTGCCGTGGTGGATGAGTAGCGCAAGACAGGTAAAAAAGTGTGCAAGCTCTTGTGCTTGCCCTGCCCCAGCACCTCGGCATCTTCCGGGTTGTAAAAATTCTGGTAGCGGTGATAAATTTCCGTAACCGCAATCGCCATGGGGCTGTCCAGGTATACCGCCTGTTGCTTTAATTTGCCCTTTTGATACAGCTCACCCAGGCGAAAAATAATCTCCTGGGTGCGTCCCACTGCAAACGATGGAATCATTATGTTACCGCCGTTTGCCGATGCGGTGACGATGATTTCCTCAAACTCGTCCAGGGTTTCCTCCATGGAGCGATGATTGCGATCACCATAAGTCGATTCAATCAGTAAAGTGTCGGCGCTTTCTACGATCTCCGGATCTTGCAGCAGAGCGGCGCAGCTATTGCCCAGGTCGCCGGAAAATACCAGTTTACGCTCTCGCCCCCCCTCTTTAATAAACAGCTCAACAATGGAGGAGCCGAGGATATGACCCGCGTCACGAAAGCACACACTTATACCCTGGGCGATCTCGCTGCGCTGGCCGTAATTAACGCCTTCGCAAAGCGGCAATGTCTGCTCCACATCCTCCAGCGTATACAGGGCATCTATTTCTCTTTTGCCGGTGCGACGACGGTGTTTGTTCTCCCATTCGACGTCCCGCTCCTGCAGTGAGGCGGCGTCCTTTAACATGACTTCCAGCAGCTCCCGTGTGGGGTAGGTCATGTAGATACAGCCTCCATAGCCATCGGCCACTAGTTTTGGCAGTCGCCCGGAATGGTCGAGGTGCGCGTGAGACAGTACCACCGCATCGAGATCAGATACTGTAAAAGGAAAGGGGTCGCGGTTGGCCTTCTCCTCTTCTCGCCGGCCCTGGAACAAGCCACACTCCAGTAATACTTTGGCCGAGCCCGTTTCCAGCAGATAAGCCGAGCCCGTTACCCCGTTGATGGCACCGTAAAAGGTCAGTTTCGCCATTGCAGCCTCACCTGAACGTTTATAATTCTACCTAATTACCACCTAAGCTAAGCTTTCGTGCAGCCGGCACTATGTTAGGTCTGGCTTCGGGGGCTTGCTTTCAAGACCCTCGACAGCAGGGATGCTGTCGTGGAGCCTCCATGGATGGAACCTCGGCGAGTCTTGAAAGCAAGCCCCTGGAGCCAGGCCGGGAGCAAAGCTGCTGTCCCAAGGGCTACAGGGTATATGTTTTCTATCGCCGATAGCTGGCTTATTCATAGGCGTAATTAGGTAATTCTATTTGTCGTCACCTCCATACTGACTCGAAATTGAGCCGCAATCAATCCCTCCTGCCCGTCCCCGGCGTTCATGCCTTTGCGCCCCGGAAAAATCAACGACTATTGCCCTGCTGCTGCTCCACATTGGGATTCACATACTCTACAATCCCGATACGCCCCTGCTGTGATGCGGGCAATCCCTTACGTTCAGGCCGACAAAATCCATAATGAAGTACGTTTTGCGCATAATCGCCTTGCTGATCCTGGCAGCGATTACCGGGTGTCAGTCGGCCCTGATTGCACCACTCAACCCGTTCGACAAGAAAGACACGCCGTTCGAGATTAAGGTTCCCCAAAATAATACCCTGCAACGGGTGCTGGCCGATGAACTGGTTCTCTATCGCGCCAACCTGGAAGAGGTACAGTTTTCCCAGCCACGCAAAATTGCCTACCAGGAGCGACAACTGCTGATTAAAAAGCTGCGTTCCGAGGGCTATTACAGCAATAAAGTTAAAACTGTTCTCGAGCGGGAGAAATTTATTTACCTGGTCGAACCCGGCCCCCGCTACCGGGTATCCAGGGTGGTAGTGAGGGAGCCCGAGGATATCTCTATTCCCAGCAACAGGGTCAAGTTAAAGGCCGGCGCCCCGCTGTTGGCAAAAGACGTGCTGGCTGGCCAAAGCACCCTGCACGACTACCTGCTGGACAATCACTGCCTGTTCAGGCCGGAGGTCAACTACCGGGTGCTATTGAACCACGCCAAGCACTCGGCTGAGGTCATTTACCTCATCACCGAGAGCCCGGAAATGGTATTTGGATCGGTTCAGATGGAGGGTTTAACCACCATCGAGAAGGATTACTTGCTGGCCCGGCTGCCCTTCAAGGCAGGTAATTGCTTCAAGCGTTCGCAACTGGACAAGGCCCGCCTGCAGCTGCTGCAAACAAACCTCGTTGCCAGTATCAGTATTGAAGAGCAAGAGCCGGTAGATAACCGGGTCAATGTTACCTTGCAGGTCACAGAACGGGATCACCACACAGTGTCCGCCGGTGCCGGGTTTGAATCGGAGGAGGGCTTCGGCGTCTCCGTCGGCTGGGAGCACCGCAACCTGCTGGGACGAGCCGAAAAGCTGAGCATCGATGGTCACGTGGCCGAGTTTGCACGCTCCCTCGACGCTTCCCTGACCTTTCCCCATATTTGGCGCGACAACCAGGCCTTGACCGTCTACAGCGAGCTAAGCAGTGAGAACCCGGATGCCTTCCAGTCGGAAACGGGTACTGTCGGTGTAGAGCTGAGCCGCCAGCTAACCAAGCATATCCGCGCCCAAATCGGCGGGGAGCTGGCCTTCTCAAAGGTGACCGAAGACGATAGCAGCGAGGATTACGCGCTGCTATCCGTGCCCATGAATATCCAGCTGGATTATCGCAACAACCCGCTGGACCCGACCTCCGGCTGGGTAGCCGGGCTCAATGTACGCCCCTACTGGGACGCCTACGACACCGACACCCGCTTCCTGCACTCCACTATAGCCGCCAGTGCTTATCTCTCCTCCGCGCGCCTCTGGGGGCGACCGACGCTGGCCCTGAGATCGGCGATGGGTACCATTACCGGCATAGACCGCACCGATGTGCCCGCCAATATCCGCTTTTATTCCGGTGGCGGCGGCTCGGTGCGCGGCTACGCATACCAGGGGCTGGGCCCTACCACTGACGGCGAGCCCAGCGGCGGCCTGTCATTTTCCGAAGTCTCGCTGGAAACCCGTTTGCGCTGGGGCCAGAGCTGGGGGGGAGTGCTTTTCCTGGACGGCGGCACCGCCTACGAGTCGGCGACACCCAAACCCGGTGAGGATCTGCGCTGGGGTGCGGGTTTTGGCCTGCGCTACTACACCAGCTTTGCCCCGATCCGCTTTGATATCGGTTTCCCGCTGGACAAGCGCGACGGCGAAGACAATAACTACCAGATCTATATCAGCATTGGGCAGGCTTTTTGATGGGGCCGGCATTTCTCAATCAATGGCACCCAATGCGCCTGTTGCGCTGGCTCCTGACCCTGCTGGCGACCTTATTGTTGTTACTGGTGGGCCTGGGGTTGGCCCTCGCCGTGGCCCTCAACTCCGAAAGCGGCCGCTTGTGGCTGACCAAACAATCCATCGAGGTGATCAACCGGGGCAAGTCAGTGCACATCGAGCTGCAGGGCCTGCGCTCACCTGCACTGGGCAATTGGCGCGCGGACCTTATTGCCGTTTCCCAGGATGGCAGCCCGCTGCTGGCCATCCGCCAGCCAGAACTGCTCTGGCGCCCATATTTTCTGTTCCAGCATCACCTGCTTGTTGAAAAGCTTGCCGCCGCTGAGCTGGAGGTGCACAAACCGGGCGGGGAAAGCCCAGCGCCAGAGCCGGCCCGAGAGCCCCTGGCACTGCCGTTTTTAGAGCAGATAGAACTGCGGCAATTACAACTCAAGACGATCAGGCTGCACGGCTTTGGCGGTCTCGAGCCGAATGCCGAGCAATTCAACTTGTCTCTGGACGGCCGCGCTGGCTGGCGCAAGGACCAGAGCGTCAACTTGCAACTGCAGGCCGCGAGCCTGGACGCAACCGCTGCGCAGTTGCAGTTACAACTGGATTCCGCTGACTGGATCACCTTCAAGGCTGAAGGTGTGCTGCGAGAGCAGGCTGGCGGCAGTGTCGGTCAACGCCTGAAATTACCCCTGACACAGGCGATCGATGCCCGTTTCAGCGCCGCAATTCGGATGGAGGCCACCACCCTGACCCTCTCGGTCAAGGAATTGCTATTTCCGCTGGTCGACAATCAAATTGCTATCAGCACTGACCTGCAATACACCCCTGAGGGCGGCGACCTGCTGGTCGAACAACTGCAGCTTGGTATCAACGACACCCGCCACCGGGCGCAGGGTAAATTAGTCGCCGGACAGCTGGACTTTGAAGTGGAGATAAACCAGTTGCCACTGAGTATCGGCAGAATCTGGCTGGATCAACTTGGTCCCGGCCAGTTGAGTGCCAAATTACGGGTTGGCGGAAGCATCGATCAGCCACGAGTGAATGGCTCGGCGTCAGCGCAAGCGTTGTACAACGACCTGCCGGTGGCCATTGCCGTAGAGGGCACCGCCACTGCCAGCAATGCTACTTTGGCCGCCATCACGGCCAGCATGGCCGAGGCTGAAGTTGCCGGCCGTGGCAGTATCGACTGGCAGTCAAGGCAGACCAAACTGGATTTCCAGGGGCGTAATTTTGAACTGCAGACCTTGCGCGAATTTAGCGTGCCGCTGCCCGACAATCTCGACTTTTCCTTTGCCGAATTTAGCGGGCGGCTTACCGGTGCTGTGCAGGACCCTGACGTAGACCTGACGTTTTCCGGCAGCGGCCACTATCGGCAGCAGCCGTTTACCCTTAACAGCACGATCGACAAGCGGCAGTCGACCCTGGCAACCAAGGCCGCGCACTTGCAGCTGGGCACAGCAAAGGCGGTATTGTCTGGCAATTTTGACTACTCCAGCTTGCACGCAGATTTGCGCCTGGCGGCCGACGCCCTGCCCCTGCAGCTGGTCGGCCTGGCGGACCTGAGCCTGCCGCCTACCCTGGAGGGTGTGGCAACGGCAAACCTGCACCTGCAGGGGCAAATACAGCAACCGCGTATTGAGGGCGACGCCAGCATTAGCGGTCGCTATCAGGACATACCGTTTACCACAGCGGCCCGCGGCGTCTACCAGGCTTCAATTTCCCGAGTCGATACGCTGGAGCTGTCCATCCAGGGCCAGCCAACGCTCAGTGCCAGCCTCACTTACGCCCAGCAACAGATCGATCTGCAGCTGGACAGCGCCAGGCTCGGCACCGATCAGTTCAGTTTTATCCACTGGCCGCTGCCGCAAGGCACATTGCAAGCGTCGGTGAACCTCAAAGGCAAGCTGGACGACCCGCAGCTTAACGCGTCGTTTAACTACGACACCCAAATCCAGGGCTATGACGAAGAGAGCGAACCTGTCAGCCTGCCCCTGCAGTGGAATATGATCGCCGCTCACAGCGATGGCAAACTGACGCTGGATTCGCAATTCACTCTGGGTAACAAGCCGGCGGAACCACTGGCTATCACACTGGTTACCAAACCCCTGCTGGAGAAGCTGCAAAACCCGGAGGATGTCCGCCCCTACAACACCCTGCCCCTCGCGGCAACACTGGCTGGCCAGCTTAACCTGCAGACCGTAGCGGCCTTTATCCCCGACAACTCCCAGAGTATCGCCGGCCAACTTAGCACCAACCTGGATCTGTCCGGCACTCTGCTGGAGCCGATTCTTAATGGCAACCTCAATTTGAGTAGCGCCTATTACAACAATTTTTCCACTGGCACCACCATCGAAAACGGCCGCTGCAGCGTAGAAATGTCACTGCAAAAACTGCAACTCAAAGACTGTGACGCGACCGATGGCGAAAGAGGCAAGCTGATTCTGAGTGGAGCCGCCAGACTGCCCAGCGGCAGTGATAGCGGAGAGGTAAACCTGACACTAAAAGCCAGCCAGGCGGCACTGTTGCGCAACCCGCAAATAGAGAGCGAGTTAACCGGCAAGATCAATCTCAGCGGTGATTTCAAGGCACTGCTGGCCAAAGGTGAGGTTGAGGTTAGCCCGTTTACCGCCATCCTGAGCTCCAGTCTGGCCCACCAGATACCCACCATCAAGGTGGAGGAGCTGGAGACGGAGGAGCTGGAAAGCGACGAAGGTAAACCGGCAAGCCTGCAGTTGCCCGTGGTCACCCTGGATCTGGTGCTGTCAGCGCGCAAACAGGCCTACCTCCGGGGGCGCGGGCTGGAGGCGGAACTGCAAGGCAAACTCAAACTCGGCGGCACGTCCAGTGCCCCCACCTACGAAGGCGCGTTTAGTACCGTGCGCGGCTCGTTCAAGGTGTTTGGCAAAAAGTTCAATCTCGAACGCGGCCAGGTTAACTTTAACAATAACGCCATTGGTCTCTCTATCCAGGGGGTTTACAGCAAGGCGGATCGGGTCATTACCGCCAACCTCAACGGCACCGACGAGGACTTGAAAATAACCTTTTCATCGGTTCCAGCCATGCCCGAAGACGAGATAGTCTCCTACGTTATCTTCGGCAAATCCATCCAGAACATGTCCCCCATAGAGGCCGTGCAACTGGCCGCTGCCATCAACACCCTGCGCGGCGGCTCCGGTGGCTTTGACCCCATCGACAGTACTCGCGAGTTGCTGGGAGCAGACACCCTGTTTATTGAAACAGAGACCACGGAAGACAATACCTCCGGCGTCAGCGTAGGTGTGGGCAAGTACATCAACGAGAGAGTCTACCTGGAGGTGGAGCGCACGCCCAATCCATCCCAACCCTGGAAAGGACGAGTGGAGATTGAGCTGACCCCCAACCTGAACCTGGAGAGCTCAACCGGTGGTAAGACCGGTATCGAAGGGGCGGAATTGAAGTGGAAAAGGAGCTACTGAGGCTGGTTACTGTACCTGCTGCCAACTGGTTGAGACAGCCGGCTGACGTCCCAATATTGGCCAGGAATTCCTTCAACTTCGCGGCCAGTATTGGTACCGGCTCAGCACTGGTGTCGGCTTAACCCAAGTATAAGCTTACCTAATTACGCCTATGAATAAGCCAGCTATCGGCGATAGTAAACATATACCCTGTAGCCCTTGCGACAGCAGCTTTGCTCCCGGCCTGCCTCCAGGGGCTTGCTTTCAAGACTCGCCGAGGTTCCATCCATGGAGGCTCCACGACAGCATCCCTGCTGTCGAGGGTCTTGAAAGCAAGCCCCCGAAGCCAGACCTAACATAGTGCCGGCTGCACGAAAGCTTAGCTTAGGTGGTAATTTGGTAAGCTTATCAGATACGATAATGGTTCAGCACTGGTACAGCTGGAAAACAAGTGTTGTTTCGGCAGCGCCGCAGAAGCGGGCCTTTTTAACCCCGCCACTACCTACCAAACAAGATTAGAACATCATCTCAACCTTATGATTTTATTAATCTTTAGGCCGAAGTTAAAGTGATTTAGAAGTTGGTATTTTCGCAGCGGCGTCCATTCCCGTTCTGTCCATTGCGGGCACTGCCTGCCCACCAGACCCGCACAGCTCTTAACGACACTGGCCATAACTGCGCTGGCGTGTACAGGGAATATCCGCGCGACTCATGCGGCCCAACTGCTGGAGCCGCACTGACCGGGACCCGAAAAAACCCGCACCTCCAGGGCCCGAATGTCAAAGCGGTTGCCGTCCTGGTTGACCTGCAGTAATTTTTCCAGGATGTAGTGGGAAAACTCTTCCACTGTAGTGTTCCTGATGGGCAACAATATCGTGTCAGATTTTAACAGCGGCATGGTCTCGCCATTGAACTCGACGTGATAAAAGGCCCCCTCGCTGCGAATCTGCAAATGGGGGGATTGGCTCGGGATAAGCACGTATTCATCCAGCTGTTCGCACACCTGCTTGAGAATATCCTTGTAGATGCGGTAGCTGAAACACAGGCCATCGTCTCCAACCGGCACCGTGAGAGCCGCTGTGACACTGAAATTGTGGCCGTGCAGGCGCTCCCGCTCGGTGGCGGAAAAAATCGTAAAGTGAGCGGCGGAAAACTTTTGATATTCCTTTGCCAGGGTGATCGTCGTCAATCTTTCCATGTGGATGTCTTATTTACTTGCCGTATGTCTTATTGAATTGCGATGTATAGTCAGCCAAATACCGGTTCCAAGGCACTGCTGCCCTGCCGGTTAATGGCAAGCAGGGTAAGCTATTTGGTATTCAGTTTGAATCGCGTTAAAACCACTGCCCTACCTCTACCAGTTTACTTTAGCATACAATGCCCGCAGCAAGTGACCGCGAACTGCAATCGCCGCAGCTCACTATAATTAATGACCAGACAAGAGAGAGTTACATGAATTTAGACGGTTTACGCATTGCCATCACCGGCGCCTTTGGGGGGCTGGGGTCCCAGGTTGTCGAGTCCGTATTGTCCAGTGGCGCCCGTGTCATTGCCATTGACTACGCGCCGGCCGATCCCGCCCGGGACCGGGACAACCTGTTGCAACTGGGCGGCGTCGACCTGACCTCGGAAGACAGTGCCCGCCAGGCGTTCCAGACCGCGGGCACTCACTTTGGCGGCCTCGATGCGCTGGTCAATATCGCCGGCGGTTTTGTCTGGGAAACCTTTGCTGACGGCAGCCTCGCCAGCTGGGACAAGATGTACAATATCAATGTCAAAACCGCGGTTATTTCCTGCAGCGCGGCCCTGCCCTTCCTGAGCAAAGAGAAGAGCAGCAGTATTGTCAATATCAGCGCCCTCGGGTCAGTGCAAGCGGGCCTCGGTATGGCACCCTACGCCGCCTCCAAAGCCGGGGTATCGAAGCTGACCGAATCCCTGGCGGAAGAGTTCAAAGGCAAGGGGCTGCGGGTCAATGCCGTTATGCCGTCCATTATCGATACTGCGATTAACCGCAAGGATATGCCCGACGCAGACTTTTCTACCTGGGTTTCTCCCGCGGAATTGGCCAACGTTATCAGCTTCCTGGTCTCCCCCCAGGCCAGTGCCATTACCGGCGCAGTGATACCGGTGGTTGGACGGGTCTAAGCCGCGCGCGTTATCATCCTCTCTGCAGGGGCTGCGGCCGGAGCAAAGGCCGAGCCCCATTACTTTCGCACACCACTGAAAAACGAGAGGCAGACACCTTGAACCAAGCAAAGCTGGCCGTGGTTACCGGCGGCACCAAAGGCATCGGCAGAGCCGTAATTGAAGCGTTTTCTGGCAGTGGTTTCGACATTGTCACCTGCGCCCGCAATAGCGACGATCTCAGCGCGCTGAAACGCGACATAGAAACCAAACACAATAATCGCGTCTACGTTTGCCCCGCCGACATGTCGCGCAAGGACGATACCGGTCGTTTCGTGAACCTGGTTCTAGACCTCAATCGCCCCATTGATGTCCTGGTGAACAACAGCGGTGTGTTTATACCGGGCGCGGTTCACACCGAGGAAGAGGGCCTGCTCGAGCAGCACATTGAAACCAACCTGTACTCCGCTTATCGCGCCAGCCGCGGCCTGATACCGGAGATGAAAAAAGCTGGCCGCGGCCATATCTTTAATATCTGCTCCATTGCCTCGCTGATGGCCTACAGCAATGGCGGCTCCTACACCATCAGTAAATTTGCCATGTACGGCATGTCCAAGGTCCTGCGCGAGGAGATGAAGCCGTTTAACATTCGTGTTACCTCCGTGATGCCCGGCGCCACCCTGACCGCCAGCTGGGAGGGTGTAGACCTGCCCGAGGAGCGTTTTATTCCCCCGGAGGATATTGCCCAACTGCTGTTGACTACCTATCAGCTGAGTGAGCGCAGCGTAGTTGAAGACCTGGTGATCAGGCCCATGCTGGGTGATATTTAGGTGGTTGATATGTTGATGGATACCACCAGCCGTTATTTCACCACCCTGGGCTCTCCCATTGGCACCCTGGTAATCACCGGTGACGGCGTTTCGATTACCGGCCTGTACACGCCCGGCCACCGTGACTATGAGCGGGCGCAAACCGGTGTGCAGCAGCCGGACCTGTTCGGCGACGCGGCACAGCAGTTGCGGGAGTATTTTGCCGGCACCCGCAAAGACTTCGATCTGCCCCTGAAGGCCACCGGAACCGGCTTCCAGCGATCGGTGTGGCAGGCGTTAACTGCTATCCCCTACGGCGAGACCCGCAGTTACGCAGCCATTGGCGCGCTAATTCAAAAGCCCGAGGCTGCACGGGCGGTGGGCAGCGCCAACGGCCGCAACCCACTGCTGATTTTCATTCCCTGTCATCGAGTCGTCGCCGCCAATGGCGCGCTGTGCGGCTACGCCGGCGGCGAGCAGGTCAAGCTCTGGCTGTTGCAACACGAGCGCAGTCATGCAAATCCCGATAGCCGTTGAGCGAGCGGCGGGGAGTTGCAGACTTAAGGCACTGCCCCTCTCTCGCAACGAGCGGATATCGGCACCCCTGCGCCGCCATTACCGCTGTATTACAACGTCATATGCGGTTTATGTTGCGGATGAGGCTGGGCCAGGGCCTCCTGCTCCAGTCGATCGAGTATTTCATCAATGGCACGACTGATTTGGACTGAATTCCTGATTTGATCAACCCTGGGCCAGGTGGCGCGGCGCCCGGCCAAAATCAGTGCCTGAATGTCCGCGTCATCGGCGTAGTTGAACAGCGAATTACCTGACTTGACCTGCTTTCGGTTGAGCACAATATTAATGTCACCGACGTAGTCCTGCTCAATCAGTTGGTACACCACGCCAAACATGGAATCAAAGCGCCCCAGGGTCACTGGCGATATCCAGCGACGGCCGGTTTTCAATGTTTCCCTGGCGCCAACTATGGCCAGGTTTTTTACCGAATTGGTTACACTCAAAGACCCTGACTTGGATTCCGGACGCAGGAACGGTGCCGCTAACGGATTGATCATGCTGACCACATAATGGTTTACACCAAACAAACGGGCCAGGCGCTTGAAGGGTAAATCCTCCGCGAAAGAGCCATCGACCCAGCGGCGACTGCGCAGATAGGGTTTGGTCCTGCCGCGAGAATCCTTGGCCTCCAGCTCCACCGGGTCGACTAAGCCGGGCACCGAAGAAGACGCTTTGACTGCAGAGCGAATAGTGACATTGGGCGAGGTAATGGCGTTCATCAACCGTGAGGTCTGGTGTTTCTCTACCGGCGCGATGGATATATTGATGTAGCGCCCGGTACGCTCGTAGGCTTCCTGAAAGGTCAGGTTGGGAACAAATGCGTCGATAACATCATCCCGTTCGTTCTCCAGGTCGGCACGGCCAATCCCGCGCATCAACCCGACAATGTCCTTCAAACCTTTACCGGCCTGGAAGTCGTAGCGCTTGTGCTGGAAATATTCGCTTAATTCAGCATCGGTGCGGGTGCCTATCTGGGCCGCCATCCAGGCGCCCGCCGAGGCGCCGGAGATCACATTAGGCAGAATATTGTGCTCCAGCAAGGTCTCCACCACCCCGTGATGAAAGTAAATCAATCCGCCACCGCCACTCAGGGTCAATGCGGAACGGCCATAGCAGTGACTGGCGCGGCGAAAGAAGTCGAGCTTTTCATCAAAAGGGATTTCAGATTCCGGTGCATCGCCAACCTGCTGCAGGGCCTCAACCACAGTAGCCACGTAATTTTCAATCAGCTTTTTGGTGCCCAGCCTGGATTGACGATAGAGTACCGATTTGCCCATGCCCCCCATGTTGCCGTGGATGCCTTCATTCAAGGCAAACAAGACTTCTTCCCGGTCGTTTTCGGCTAGCGCGTCTTGCAGTACCTTAAAGCGCTTTTTCAGCTGGCGTGCATCAAACAAATCACTGTCTTCGCTTTGCTTCCATTGGTTGGCCCCGGAGAGCTCATCGTGCTCAGCCGCTAACGCTTTCCAGGTGCTGTAGCAATCCGCCTTGTCGAGGCTGTATTCAAGCTTTTTTAACGTCCAGCTGCGACTGATCAATCCACCTGCCGACATATATCACCTGTTGGGTTAATCCGTAAAATAAGTACTTTATCGTGTAGCTAACACCCATTTTATCTGAAATCGCCAGACATCGAGCCTTGAACGACAAAATAACTGCAAACGCGACACTCTTGCGCCGGGGATCTACCGATTGGCCAGATTACTTAACCGCCCCGCCCGGCGCCTTGCATTGCGGCTGTTTGCAGCAGCGACTGTGCGTAGCGCGATTGCATTGCCTGCCAGCTATAGGCTGACAAGTCGGGCGCCGTATGGGTGCTCGCACTCGAAATTAGCGTTGCCGCGGCGCGGGCTTCCGCGGCGATTTCTGCCGCCGCATCGCTCTGCGCATTGGAGATAATCGAGTCGGGGCTATACAGGCTCCAGGCTGGCGCCCACTCCGGGTAGGCCAGCCGGTCTGGCAGCACCGGCACGCAGCCGCTGGCCACCGCCTCCATAACCGCCAGCCCCTGGAATTCATGCAGCGCGGTGGAGAGCACAATATCGGCGGCCCGCAACCAGCGCCGATAGTCGGCCCGCGACTGCGCGTAGCCAAAATGCAGCAGGCGATGGGCAAACTGCTGCTTGATGCGGGCAAATTCTGGCGGGCTGTTTTTGAATTGCTGCCCCAGTATGACCAGCCGGTAATCCAGGCTGCTGGACTCCAGTTCAGACAGTATAGCGAACAGGCGCTCCGGCCCCTTGTCATACTCGTGGCGCCCGCACCAGGCGATGGTCAGTGGCTTGCACCCATCCGCCTCGACGCTCGTCAAGGCAGCACCCTGCCGCTGTTGCGTGTCAGCGTCATCATTGTCAAACCAGTCATTATCCAGTGGCACCGGCAATACCTGGCTCCTGCTGGCAATGTGTTCAATAATTCCCGCGGGAACCTGGTCCGGCAGGCGCGCCAACAGTTGCCTGGCTCCGTCGACAAAGCTGTGCAGATTGTAGGCAGAATTAAACAGAATGCGGTCGGCACACAAGGCCGTATAAACATTGAGGATTTGTGGCTCGACACTGGCGAATGCTTGACCCGACAGAGGGTAGGCAAACTGGTTTTCGTGGAAGTACACAATGGTGGGCAGCGCAGCCAGCTTGGGCACAAAGCCCCGCAGTGCGGAAAGGTCCACCATTGATGTTGCGATCAACAGATCGTAGTCCTGCTCCAGTGTGCGCCGTTCCTGCCAGGCCCAACTCAGGCTGTTGCCCCGCACTCGCCAACTAAAATAGCGCCCGGGAAGGGAGAGCAGAGTCCACTGGTAGTCGGGAAACGCCGCCATCAGGCCGCGGCACCAGTGAGCGTGACTGGCGGCGTGATAGGCAGAAAGCAGTAACACTCTCACCAGGTGCTATTCAAGTTGCCAGGGCGTTGACTCCGCCGTCAGCAGGAATGTTTCGTAGCCTTCCTGGGCCAGCAAATACGCCGCCAACTGGGCGCGCCGTCCCGCTTCCGGCGCCAATACATAGCGAGTGCCCTTGCCGAGCTCTGGCAGCTTGTCGCGCAGCCTGGACAGCGGCAAATTGACGCTATCAGGGGAATGCTGCAGACGAAACTCCATTGCGGTTCGCACGTCCAGCAAGCTAACCTTACCCTGCAACTCAGCCAGCTGCGCTGCGGAAATGTATTGCTGGATCGGCTTGTGCAGCAGGTTGCTGAAATCGTCCTTTCCCAAGCGCATCAAAACGCCGTCAGCGAGCATGGTTACCGTCGCGTTGCGCGGGGTATCGGCCACCAGCGCTTCCTCGCCAAAATATTGCCCCGGTCCCAGGGTAATGTCCTTGCTGCCGGTAATGGAACTGATGCGCACCCTGCCCGTATCGATGATATAGAAATAATCCCCGACGCCACCTTCCTGGATAACCACTGAGCCGGCACTGGCAGAGACGCGCTCAAAGCGGGCAAACAACTGCTGGATATTGGCCGACGGAATACGCCGCAACAGGGGGGATGAAAGCAGCCCGCTCATCCAGTCGTTGTGCAAAACTTCGACGTTCATGGCCGCCGCGGGGTTGGTTTCCAGCCAGGCGGTATTGTCCGTGTCCAGCTGGAGGTCGTCCAGCGGCGCCTCGCTCCAGGCCAACACCAAATCGAGAAAGTCAGAATCCACTTTTAACAGTCGTACTTTGGACTTGGCCACCGCCGACACCTGGGTTGGCGTCGCTTCGGACAACGGCAGCCGGGCTCGCTCGCTGCCCGCCTCGACAAGCTCGGAACTGAAGCCGGCGCTGATCAGCTCGACGCTGCCCTCCAGCAAATAGTACCGGAATTCCGCCCGCTTCCCGCGCCGAAACAGTAACTTGCCGTCCGGCTCACTGATAACCTCTGCATACTGCAGAAGTTGCTGGATATATTCTGCCTCCATTGCTTCGAAGGGGCTGAATTGGCCTAACAGGTCTGGTAAATTTTGCTCGTACATCAATAGCTCATTGCGGCATCTGGGTAACGTAATGATTATAGGTAATACGGCAAAATTCAGCTGTGACGGCCATCACCCGTGATTAGACAATAACGGTATGGGGCTGTTATAAAAACGGGCCAATACTTTATAAAGATTAAAGCCGTCCTTGACCCCGCCCAGCTCCCGTATCGAGTGCATGGCAAACGTGGGCACGCCAACATCCAGGGTTTTTACGCCCAGTTCGGCAGCAGTGATCGGGCCAATGGTGCTGCCACAGGCCAAATCGGTGCGGATAACAAAAGCCTGTACCGGCACGTCCTCTTCCGCACACCAATAACGAAACAGCCCGGCTGACTCACTGTTGGTGGCGTAGCTCTGGTTGGCGTTGATTTTTATCACCGGCCCCTGATTGAGAATTGGGCCGTGGTTGCTGTCGTGGCGGCTGGCGTAGTTGGGGTGAATGCCGTGCGCGTTGTCGGCGGATATAAGCAGGGAGTTACTGAGGCAGCGAATCCTGGCTTCCGGGTCTGGCAACAGGCGGCAAATAAAGTCCTGCAGCATCGGCCCCTGGGCACCGCAGGCCGAACGACTGCCCACCTCTTCGTGATCGTTGCAAACCAACAGGCAGCTCTGGCTGCCATCGGCGGCGAGCAAGCTCTGTAATCCGGTGTAACAACTGAGCAAATTGTCCAATCGGGCGCTGGCGATAAACTCTTCTTTCAGGCCCACCAGCGCCGGCTTTTGGGTATCGTAAAAACTGAGATCGAAATCCAGCACTTCCTTGCTGTCTGCAGTGCCCTGCTCATGCAATTGCGCCAGTAACAATTGGCGAAAATCCTGCTTGCCATCCTGTTCAAGCTGCATCAGCAGAGGTGAAATATCGGTTTGCGCATTGATGGTACGGCTGTTATTTGCTTCCCGGTCCAGATGAATGGCCAGGCTTGGAATGGTGGCCAGCGGTCGCTCGAAGTTGAGCAGCGCACTTTTCACTTGCCCGGCGTGGGTTCGGTAAGTCACCCGCCCGGCAAGTGACAGATCCCGGTCAAACCAGGGATTGAGCAGCACACCACCGTAAACTTCGACGCCCAGTTTAAAATACCCCTGGCTATTGAGCTCCGGTTGCGGTTTTACCCGCAGGCAGGGGCTGTCTGTGTGGGCGCCAACCAGCCTCAAGCCCGTTTCAACCAGCGCTTCACTACCGTAAACAAACGCAATAATGGAGGAGTCATTGCGGCACACATAGTATTTGTTGCCCACTGCCAGGGCCCAGCTTTGCGTCTCCTGCAAGCGCTGGAACCCTGCTGCCTCCAGCCTTGACGCCATGGATTGTACAGCGTGGAACGGCGTTGGAGATTGATATAAGAAGTCCAGTAAATCCTGGTTAAATCCTGTGCTATCCAAAGTATTTCTCACCTCAAGTTTGTTTTGGCAGGAGCCGGGTCAACAGGCTGGACGTATCCCAGCGCCCTCCTCCCGCCGCCTGCACATCCGCATAAAACTGGTCTACCAGCGCCGTAACCGGCAGCGAAGCACCATTACTGCGGGCCTCTTCCAGCACAATAGCCAAATCCTTGCGCATCCAGTCGACAGCAAAACCATGCTGGTATTCTCCGGCCAGCATGGTGGCTGAGCGATTTTCCATCTGCCAGGACTGGGCGGCGCCCTTGGAAATAACATCGATGACTTGTTGCGCATCCAGTCCGGCGCGCTCGGCAAAGCTCAGGCCCTCGGCCAACCCCTGCAACAAGCCTGCGATACACACCTGGTTTACCATTTTACAGAGCTGGCCGCTACCGACCGGCCCCAGGCGCTGCACCGATCTCGCCATAGTTTCAAGTACCGGTATTACTCTGGTAAAAATCTTCTCGTCGCCACCAACCATTACCGTCAGGGCCGCGTTTTCTGCACCTTGTTGACCTCCGGAAACCGGGGCGTCAAGAAAATGACAACGTCTATCTACCAACAGCTCGGACAGTTCAACCGCCACTCGCGCCGATGCAGTGGTGTGATCAACCACAATCGTATCCGGTTTTACTGTATTGAGAATTCCGCTGGGGCCGCTGATCACTTGCCGCAGGTCGTTATCATTGCCGACACAGGAAAATACAATGTCGACGTTACCTGCAAGGTCGGCGGGGGTTGCGGCGCGGCTGCCGCCAAAGGTATTGACCCAAAGCTCTGCCTTGGCCGCCGTGCGATTGTAAACCGTGACTTCGTAACCTGCCCTTTGCAAATGCCCGGCCATAGGAAAGCCCATGACACCCAGGCCAATAAAGCCGATTTTCTTCATAAAAGTTACCTTTTTTGCGGATGCCCTGTACACAGCCAGGCATCAAAGCATCGGTCTCAGTACAGCAGTAGCAACAACACCGCTCCCAGCACCAGGCGATAGATAACAAATGGCCACATGCCGATTCTGTCGATCCAGGCCAGGAATAAATGAATGCAGAGTGCTGCACTGACGGCAGCCACTGCTATGCCCAGCAGCAGTTCCTCCCAGACAATGGCACTGGCGCCGATAAGACCCACTGCCTTATACCCACCACTCGACGCAATCAGTGGTATGGACAGCAGAAAAGAAAAACGGGCGGCGGCCTGCCGCTCCAACCCGAGCGCCAACGCGGCTGTCATGGTAATGCCAGAGCGAGACGTGCCTGGAATGAGTGCTAGCGCCTGGCAACAACCGACGATAAGTGCCTGGCGCAAACTCATTTGCTGCAAGGACGTAGTGCGCTTGCCGGTACTGTCAGCCCAGCCAAGCAATACCCCAAACACAATAGTTGTGATTGCGATCACCAGGACACTGCGCAAGTTGGTTTCGATAAAGTCGTGGAAAATCACCCCGGCCAGGCCGGCTGGTATTGTTGCCAGCACAACAAACCATGCCAAGCGGCTTTCAGCTGAGGATTTACCGCCTAAACTGGCAACCCAGGCGTTCGCCAATGCGATAACTTCATGGCGAAAATAACCGAGCACCGCCAATAGCGAACCGACGTGCACCGCCACATCGAAAGCCAACCCCTGGTCCTGCCAACCCAGCACCTCACTGGGCAGGATTAAATGACCGGAACTTGAGATGGGAAGAAATTCGGTTAACCCCTGAATAAGGGCGAGAAATACAAGTTGAACACTATCCATGGTGCCTCTGCGGTTTAATTACGAATCCTTTGTCTTTTTTTCCAGGCCACACTGTCACGCAGATACACAGGCTGTGCCTGCTCCGCCGCAAGCGCTCCACCCTGCTCCAGCTCCAATTGCGCCAATTGCAAAATATCCACGGCCTGAGGCTCAAAGTCAGCGACGTGCTGCCCGGCTGCAATAGCGCTTATCTGCGCATAATGATGACCAGAGCCAAGGCAAACCAGGCCCTTGCCCTGCACCTGGCGCAAAGCATTGTGTTCGGCAACCAGCGCCGGTGGCGACACCGCTTCATCCGCCAGTTGCACCAGCTGTAATCCATGCTCACTGCCACTCGCGGCAGTTGGCAGGCATTGATAGAGTGCCCAGTAAACTTCATCCATGCGCGCGTCCACAGCAACCAGCACAGCCTCTTGCGCCCCAACCAGCTTCTGGCGCAGCGCCCCCTGGGCCATGGCGCGCAGGGTTGATACCGGGACGACCGGTATATCTTGTGAATACGCCAACCCCTGCACGACACCGAGGCAAATCCTGATCCCGGTAAAGGATCCAGGCCCCCTGCCATAGGCGATCGCATCAATATCCGCGAGCGCCATTTGCTGGGAGCCCAATAGCTCATCGATCAAAGGCAGGAGTTTTTGACTGTGTTGCCTGGGGGAGTTGATGCTTGAGGCAAATATTTGCCCCTGTTGGTTTGACAGCGCAATCGAGCAATGATCGCTGGACGTGTCAATGGCCAGAATTCGTTTCATACTGCAAGACATCGGGGGTTACATCGGAGCCTCACATTTTGGCAGAATTCGCGGTCTTGATACAGGGAAAATAAAAAATCCCCGCCATTTGGCATGGCAGGGATTCTAATGGTCAGCAAAAGTCCCGACAGCCAACCTTGGGGTTAGCTGTCTTGTGACTGACTACCTTCAGCTAATTACTCGCTTACTGGAGTAGAAGCCGGGGTTTCAACTGCGGCTGCAACTGCGGCCTTTTTCTTGCGCGGCGCCCTTTTGGCTTTAGCGGCTGCTTTTTTAGGCGCTGCCTTTTTAGGTGCTGCTTTTTTAGCTGCTGCCTTGCGCGGAGCGGCGGCTTTCTTGCGAGCGGCCTTTGGAGCTGCAGCCGGCGCTGCTTTCTTGGCTGCGGCTTTACGCTTCGGGGCAGCTTTCGCCTTGCTCTTGGCTGCGGCTTTCTTGGCAGCAGCTTTGGCCTTCACAGCGGCCTTCTTCGCCGCCACTTTGGCTCGCGCAGCGGCTTTCTTCTCAGCGGCCTTCATCCGTGCCGCGGCTTTCTTTTCCGCAGCCTTGGCTTTCACAGCTGCCTTTTTAGCGATAGCCTTTGCTTTGGCGGCGGCTTTTTTCTGCGCTGCCTTAGCCTTGGCGGTGGCCTTGGCGGCAACCAGTTTGGCTTTCGCCTTCAGCTTTTTCTTGGTCGCAGCGACTTTCTTGGCGTTTTCGGCAGCACGTTTCTTCTTCCACTTGGCCTCGAAGGCTTTTGCTGCTTTTGCCGCTTCAGCGTCGGCTTTCGCCGCCAGCGAACTGCTTAACGCCTCAATCCGCGCATCGACCGCAGCTTCCGCCGCCTTGCCGGCCGCTATGCTCTTGGCGGTAGCCAGCTCCAGCTTCACTGTGGCTGCCTTCTCGCGCAGATCTTTGACCTTGGCGGCAATTTTTGCCTGGTTAGCAGCCGCAGATTGTGCAGAGCGTTTATCGACAGCCCTCTTGCTTTTGGCAGCTTTGGCTTTTGCCGTGGCCGCTTTTTTGCGAGCAGCAGCTTGCGCTTTGGCTTGAGCAGTAATGTCCTTATTGAGTTTATTCAGCGCACTCTGTGCTTTAGCAACAGCCGGAGCAATTCCGGAAGCGGCTTTGGCTTTAGGGGCGGCTTTGGCTTTAGGGGCGGCTCGGCGTTTCGCCGGCGCTTTTTTTGCTTTTGCTTTTTTCACTCTGGGCATTTTTAACTCTCCTCGAAAATAACGATGCGGTACCGCTAAAACAACTCAACACGGCTCAAAAAATAATCACCGTGTCATTATAGCGAATATTATTTGAAAAAATTCTTTTTTCCAGCGTTTAATGCATTTTTAATCGTTTTTTTTAAAAGTTTTCCTGATTTTCCCTTCAAAAAGAGAGAAAGTTAAGAAAAGGCCGGCAAAACAACTGCGCAACTTTAGAGTTTTTCAGTCGACAGCAGTTTGCAAAAAAAATCCGGGGGCGAAGTTCGAAGTAAAAGTGAGGCGAGAATTGAGGAAAACGTGAAGGGAGAGTTGAGGTAAAAGAAGTGTCGGGAGCGGATATTAAATCGTTAGCGGCGGCAAATAAGAATTAGTTCGACCTGCTGCAACCTGGTAAATAGGGTTTTCACACTGCACTTAATTGCTGCAATTTTGCCACCTTCCCTCACCGCCATAACTTGCCTGGCAACTGAGGAAAGGTGAATCAATTCGCCTCGTTAGAAATCACAAGCCGGAAAACATAAAACCTGAACTTATCCACTGGTTACCACCGATTTACCACACCTGTGCCATAGACGTTGCTGTTACCAACTACTTTCTATAGCCATCGACGATGGACGCCATCATGGATATATGGGCTGGCGAAGCATTAAGACATGGAATCATGCTGTAGGTCCTGCCGCCACTGGAAAGAAAGACTTCCCGATTTTCGCCATCGATCTCCTCCAGGGTTTCCAGGCAATCCGACGAAAATGCCGGGCAGATGACATTGACGCTAGCCACCCCTTGCTGAGCCCACTTTTCCAGCAGCTGATCGGTGTAGGGTTGCAGCCATTCTGCTTTACCGAGACGTGATTGAAAGCTTATCGCCCACTGGGATTCCTCCAGTTGCAGCCGCTGTGCCACTTCCCGGGCGGTATAGCGGCAGTGCTCTTCGTAAGGATCGCCCTTTTCCACACACCGCTTGGGAATGCCGTGGAATGAAAACAGAAGCTTTTCCGGCTGCGGGTGTTGCAGCCAATGATCCCGTACGGACTGTGCCAGCGCGTCCAGGTAACCGGGGTTGTCGTAATAGCATTTGTGAATGAGCAGCTCGCTGATATTTCGTTGCTGCATGATAAGACGGGCGTACTGGTCGTAAATGGCTGCAGTTGTGGTGGCTGAATATTGCGGGTACAACGGCAATACGAGTATATTTTTGTAACCATCCGCTTCGAGTTCGGCGACTCGCTGGGCCAACTTCGGCTCACCATAAGTCATAGCGTAAGTAATCCTGACATCGGACTCCTGGTAGCGGGCCTGCAGCTCACTGACCTGTTGCTCAGTAATGACCTTGAGCGGTGACCCGCCCGGTTGCCAAATCTTTGCATAGAGCTTCGCCACCTTCGGCGACCGAAACGGCAGGATGATACCGTGCAAAATTGGGCACCATAGAACTCTTGGCAACTCGACCACCCTGTGATCATGCAAGAATTCACTCAGGAATCGACGCACTGCCCTGGGACTGGCTTCGGTGGGCGTTCCCAAATTCATCAAAATGACACCCAAAGGAGCGTGACTGGATGATTTTTCCATTTTTACCCTGCAGCAATTAATAGATTGAAAAAAAATAGGCTCCACTGGGAGCCTATTCATGAAATGTGCGAACTGAAGCGGAGATTTACCCCAGAGCAGCAAATACCTTTGCCGTAATTGAAGGCAGGTCACCCACACCTTCTACACAACTGTACTTGGGCACATTATTGTTGCTCGCCGCCAATTGCTGGTAAAAACCTACCAGCGGCTTGGTTTGCTGATGATATACGGCCAGGCGCTTGCGAACGGTTTCCTCCTGGTCATCTTCCCGCTGAATCAGTGCTTCACCGGTTTGATCGTCCTTGCCTTCCTGCTTGGGTGGATTAAAAATAACATGATAAGTGCGGCCACTGCCGGGATGCACCCGTCGGCCACTCATGCGCTTGACAATCTCCTCGTCCTCGACGTTGATTTCCAGCACGTGATCAATGGCAACGCCGGCTTCCTGCAGAGCTTCTGCCTGTGGAATTGTGCGCGGGAATCCGTCGAACAAAAAGCCGTTGACGCAATCGTCCTGGGCAATGCGATCCTTGACCAAACCGATAATCAGTTCATCGGACACCAGCCCGCCCGAAGCCATAATGTCCTTGGCTTGCAGTCCCAGTGGTGTTTCTGCCTTAACCGCGGCCCGCAGCATATCGCCGGTGGAAATCTGGGGGATACCGTACTTCTCGGTAATATATTGAGCTTGAGTGCCTTTGCCCGCTCCGGGTGCACCCAACAAGATGATACGCATAGAGGTTGTTTCTCCTGACTGTTCTGCTCTTGCGAGACAGATCTGATTTTAAAATTCCAAACGTTTGCCGAGGAGGAATTCCAACTCTCCAAGCGGCTCACATAAGACCTGAATATGGCCGCTTACAATACACGCAGCCCCCTTAAACCACAAGCAAAAAGGCCGTCTGGAGAGCTTGGGGAATCCGCAACACATTGATTTAAAAGTAATTTTATTAAAGACGATAGACCAAGGTCTAAATTAAACTGAGCCGCTACAGCCTTGTTACGGGTCCGTGATCAGCGAGATTTAGCCTGCTCCCAGAGATCGTCCATGAGTTCCAGCGAAGCGTCCTGGGGGGAGATTCCCCGCTCCCTGAGTTTATCTTCAATAAAGCGAAAGCGCTGTTCGAACTTGCTGTTGGTGTAACGCAAAGCTGATTCCGGTTCCGCTCGCGCATGACGACAGGCGTTGACTACGGCAAACATTAAATCTCCCAATTCCTCGGTCAATGCCTTGCCATCACCGCTGGCAATTGCCTGCTTAACTTCGTCGAGTTCCTCTTCTATTTTTACCACCACGCCACTGATGTCCGGCCAATCGAAACCCACTGCACTGGCGCGCTTTTGCAATTTGGCGGCCCTGGACAGGGCCGGCAAGCTGACCGGAATATCATCCAGAACGCCCGCATGCCCCTTGGCCTCGCGCTCCTCTTGTTTCAGTTGTTCCCAACGCTGCTTGATCGCCTGCTCCTCCTCGGCAGTACGCGGTGTGGTGGCAAAACTTGCCAGCGAGTTGTCTGGAAATACATGGGGATGACGCCGAACCAGCTTGCTCACCAGGTCGGAAACAACGCCGTCAAAAGTAAAGCGCTGCTCTTCGCTGGCCAATTGCGTATAAAAGATGATTTGAAACAGCAAATCGCCCAGCTCTTCTTTTAAATGCTGGTAATTCTCCTGCTCGATCGCGTCGACGACTTCGTAGGCCTCCTCCAGGGTGGAGGGGGCAATGGTGCGGTAACTTTGTACTATATCCCAGGGGCAACCGTTAACCGGGTCGCGCAGTCGCCGCATCAGTTGCTGCAGATCGGCGATGGTATAGCGAAGCTGTTCGTTTGAAGTACTGCCAGTCATAGCTATTACTCGGAAATTTGATGCGGATCTTGCAAACAAGCCCCCGCAACCAGACCTGCCATAGTGCCAGCAACACGACACCCGGCTTAAGTGGTAATCAGGATGAAAAACGTCATCAATTTGGACAGCGGCGCCTGCCCTGCGCACCCAAAGTATTCACTTCTTGCACGGGATGGGCCCAGCGTAGCGAGTGCTTTGGGTACTTCTCTGTGTCGTAATGGTGTCCACCAAAACCTGTCGTTAATGTATAGACACTAATTATGCTTGCGCCTCGCTGAAGCCACATTGGGCAATTGATTGAGCCGACTCAGCACTTTACTCAAGGCCTCGAAACTGCCGATCTCCAGTGTCACCATCATATCCACGGTATTCTTGCGCTTGTCGGACAGGGTCTGCATGGCACTGATGTTAATTTTCTCTGCGTCCAGGAGTGCAGTAATATCCCGCAGCAAGCCGTGGCGATCAAACGCTTCGATCATCACCTCTACCGAGTAGACGTTCTGAGGCGCCTCACTCCAATCCACCTTGATGATGCGCTCAGGCTCATCGGATTGCAGTTGCAGCATGTTATGGCAGTCCTGCTTGTGGATCGATACGCCGCGCCCCAGAGTGATGTAGCCAATAATGGCATCCCCTGGCACCGGGTTACAGCAGCCGGCGATATGGGTCAACAGATTGCCAACCCCGTCGATAAACAAATCCTTGCTGGTCGAGGTTTGTGAGGCCTTGCCCACCAGACTGACAACCGGGTCGACGTGTGTTTTCGGCGCCAGCATGCGCTGGGCAGCATTGATAACCTGGCCAACGCCCAGGTCGCTGGCACCGACGGCGGCGTACAGATCGTCCAGGCCGTCCAGATTTAAATTCTTGGCCAACTGCTCATAGTCCAGCCCATCCACCGCCAGGCGGCGGAATTCCTTGTCGAGCACTGCCCGTCCCTCGGCAATATTCTGGTCGCGGGCCTGCAATTTAAACCAGTGCTGTACTTTGGCCCGGGCGCGCCCGGTTTTAAGGTAACCCAGGCCCGGCGATAGCCAATCCCTGCTTGGTGCCTCCTGTTTACCGGTCAGGACCTCCACCTGGTCAGCGGTTTTTAGCGCATAGTTTAGCGGCACAATTCGGCCATTGACCTTGGCGCCGCGACAGCGATGGCCTATCTCCGTGTGTACGCGATAGGCAAAATCCAGCGGTGTTGAGCCCTTGGGAAAATCGATGATGTGACCATCGGGAGTGAAAACGTAAATTCGATCCTGCTCTACACCAATCGACAGGTCTTCCTGTAAGGTTTGCCCGCCCAACTCCTCGTGCCATTCCAGCACCTGCCGCAACCAGGCAATTTTTTGCTCGTAACTGTCTTCGTTGCCCTGCTCATCGGCACCTTTGTAACGCCAGTGGGCACAAACGCCGAACTCGGCCTCTTCGTGCATGGACCTGGTACGGATTTGCACTTCCAGAACCTTGCGATCCGGGCCGATTACCGCAGTGTGTAATGAGCGGTAACCATTTTCTTTCGGCGAGGCGATGTAGTCGTCAAACTCGTTGGGAATGTTGCGCCAGAGACTGTGGACGATACCCAGAACCGCGTAACAGTCGCGCACTGTAGGCACCAGGATACGAACGGCACGTATATCGTAAACCTGGGAAAAGCCGATATCCTTGCGCCGCATTTTACGCCAGATACTGTAGATATGTTTGGCGCGGCCACTGATCTCGGAGTGAATGTTATTGCTTTCCAGCTCTCGGGTGAGGATGTCCACGACATTGTGAATGAACTGCTGGCGGTCTACCCTGCGCTCATCGAGCAGGCGCGCAATCGCCATATAATCGTCCGGCTCAAGATAGCGAAAAGCCAGGTCTTCCAGTTCCCACTTGATGTGACCAATACCGAGCCGGTGAGCCAGCGGGGCGTAGACGTCCGAGACTTCCCGCGCCACTTTACGCCGCTTTGCCTCAGGCGCGTTTTTAACCGCTCGAATTGCGCAGGTGCGCTCCGCCAATTTGACCAGCGCGACACGCACGTCGTCGACCATCGCCACCAGCATTTTGCGGACTTTTTCAGTTTGTTCGCGGGACGGAGAACCAAAAACGCCTTCACCAGAATCGTTGCGCAAGCTGGAAATCGCCGCCATGCGAATAACACCGCGAATCAGTTTGGCGACACCTTCGCCAAACTGCGTTTCAACGAAATCAAGCGACAGCTTTTTCTCTCGCACGGCGCGGTAGAGAATCGCTGCCTGTAAGGTTTCGCAATCGAGATGCAGATCGGCGAGAATTTCCGCCATTTCCAGCCCGGTGCGAAAACTGCTGGCTGTCTCCGACCAGCGGTTATCGCTGAGGGGGGCCTGATCTTCGGCGTGGAGACTTGTTTCACAGGCCTTGTACAGCAACGGATAATCGTCCGGCTGCAAGGTATGAATACTGCTGAGCCGACCCAGCCAGGCATCTATATCAACTTTGCCATCTTCTTTAACCGGGTGATCTTCTCTAACTTTAACCATACAAATTCCATATCATACGCTACCACCTCGCGCCATTACCTCGCGCCTTTACCACGGGTGAAAATGCGCTAATCGCGCAAGAACAGCGCCATGGTTTCAAGGTGTGCTGTCTGCGGAAACATATCCAGCACGCGCAACGCTTTGAGTTTAAAACCGCCCGCGACAAGGGCACCACTGTCGCGAACGAAACTGGCGGGATTACAGGATACATAAACCAGTCTTTCGACCGTGGTTTCCCCCATTTGTTCACACACAAATCTGGCTCCCGCCCTGGGTGGATCCAGCAACACCTTGTTGCAGCCCAGCTCCGACAATCGGCTCGCCAATGCCTCACTACTCAAATCCAGGGCGGCAAATGTAATATTTTCCAGTTGGTTAAGAACGCCGTTCTGCCGCCCTTGAACCACCATGCTGTCCTGTGCTTCGAGTCCCAAAACCCGGCCCGCCAACTGAGCAATAGGCAAGGTAAAATTCCCGACCCCGCAAAACAGATCGGCGACATTATCGCTGCGCCGGGGATCGAGCCAAAGCAGAGCCTGTTCGATCATTATTGGGTTAATCGCCGGGTTTACCTGGGTAAAGTCGCCGGGCATAAAATTTACTATCAAATTTTGTGCCGACAAGTGGTAATAGAGGGAGTTTATTTCACTGCGATCGGTGATATTGACATAGTCACCATTTTTCTGGCCCTGCAAAAAGACCTGGCAATGAGGGACCAGTGCCCGCAAGTTGTCCTGCACTGGCACCGGCAGCGGTTTGGTGTGGCGAATAACAATGGCCGGACTGGGCCGCGCATCGATAAACTCTATGTGGGTGACACCGGGCTTTGGCGGCAATTGCCCCAGCCACTGCTGCACCAGAGGCACCAGATTACGCAGCGGCTCGGTTAACACCGGGCAATGCTGAACCGCCGTTAACTGATCGCTGGAGCCCTGGCGGAAGGCCAGCTCGCGGGCCCCGGTAACCCCGAACCTGGCCCGGGCTCGATAACCATAGGCCGGTGATGTGACCGGCGGCAAAAGAATCTCCGGCTGCAGCTGTTGCTGGCGTTGCAGCATTTCCAGCAAGGCGTTCTGCTTGTAGGTGATTTGGGTGCCGGGCTGCAAGTGCTGCAGCTGGCAACCACCGCACACCCCAAAATGCTCGCAAACAGGAACAACGCGCTGCTCGGAGGCCTGCAGAACGGTTTTCACCTGGCACTCGGCGTAGCGCTTCTGGCGACGATAGTGGGCCACCTCAATGCGCTCTCCGGGCAGGCCACCGTCGACAAAGACCACCTTGCCGTCATGCCTCGCGACACCACGGCCATCACTGGACAGGTCGTCGATTAATAGCTCAGTGGGAGCAATTTCGGGGGTGCGCAATCTGGCCGCGGATTTGCCGGGTTTGAATAAGCGCGCCATAAATCAGGCGCTGTACACGCCGGAGGACAAATAGCGATCACCGCGATCGCAAATGATGGCAACGATTACTGCGTTCTCAACCTGCTGGCTAATTTGCAGGGCACCGGCCACGGCGCCACCACTGGAGACCCCGCAAAAAATGCCCTCTCTGGTGGCCAGATCGCGCATGGTTTGCTCTGCCAGTTGCTGGTCGATATCGATCACCCGGTCGACCCGGGATGCATCAAAAATTGACGGCATATACTCCTCTGGCCAGCGTCGGATACCGGGAATGCTGGCGCCGTCCCGGGGTTGCAGGCCGATGATTTCAATCTCCGGTTTTTTTTCCCGCAAGTACTGGGAAGTGCCCATGATAGTACCGGTAGTGCCCATGGAACTGACAAAATGGGTAATACTGCCGCCGGTCTGTTGCCAGATTTCCGGGCCGGTAGTTTGGTAGTGGGCGCGCGGGTTATCGCTGTTGCCAAACTGATCCAGCACGATCCCCTTACCTTGCTGCTGCATGGTCTGGGCCAGGTCACGGGCACCTTCCATGCTCTCTTCTTTGGTCACCAGAATCAGCTCTGCTCCGTAAGCCGTCATCGCAGCCTTGCGCTCTGCAGTGGCGTTATCGGGCATAATCAGTACCATCTTGTAGCCTTTAATGGCAGCGACCATGGCCAGGGCAATGCCAGTATTGCCACTGGTGGCTTCGATAAGGGTATCGCCGGGCTTGATATCACCTCGCCGCTCGGCTTCATTGATCATCGACAGGGCGGGCCTGTCCTTGACTGAACCGGCTGGGTTATTGCCTTCCAGTTTCACCAGCAGGGTATTGCTGGTATTGCCCGGCAAGCGCTGCAAGCGGACTAATGGCGTATTGCCAATACAGGATTCGATGGTTGGGTATTCCATAATATCTACTACTAAAAAGCTCTATCTTGCTGATCAATGATTAACAGCCAGGCTGCCAATTACCAGGCTAACAACTGTGCCCGGATTGGATATTATACAACGCCTGACGGAAAACATCTGATCAGCTTTCCAGAATTACGACTGCCGTCGCGTAAGACTGCTCATCCGACACACTGACGTGGATTCTGGTCCCGCCCAACAAGGCCAGCCGGGATGCCGCACCACCTGTAAAGCACAATTGTGGTGCACCTGCTTCATTGTGCTGCACCCACATATGCTGCCAGGATACGCCGCGACCGATTCCGGTGCCGAGTGCCTTGGCCGCCGCCTCCTTGATACAAAACCGCTTGGCCAAAAAGGCTTTCTGGCGCCGGCTGCGGCTAAAGTCCTCAAACTCATCCGGGGTCAGGATACGTTTGGCAAAGGCGTCTCCCAACCTTGCATAGGATTGCTCGATTCTGACCAGCTCCACAATGTCGGTGCCCATACCTACGATCACCTGCCCTCCCTCCCTTTTCGTGTCACAAACAACTCCCGGCTCTTCAATGGTTTGTCGCCAACAATCGGCTTGAGCAGCAGCCGCGTCAAGCGTTTGGCCTGGCGCAGCGCCTCCACATCCGAGTAATCAGCACTGGCCACAGCGAGCAAATGGCGCCCCAGGAAACTATCCCCGCCAGCCTCAGCCGGTACGTAGACCAGGCCCTGCTCCGCCACCAACCGATACCAGCTGTCGGGCTCAAGAGGGGCAGACGTGGTCGCGTCGTGGCGCAGGTCGATGCCATACCCCAGGTCTGCCACCAAGCCTAACTCCAGTTCGCGCAGCAGTGGCTCCAGCTCTGCCTGACTGTCGAGCTGCATAAGAGCCAACCGGTAACGCTGGTATATTTCCGGGCAGGCATCGCCTTCCCGCAGTGCCCGTACAATCAATTCGTTCAGGTAAAAACCGGAATACAAAAATCGCCCCACCAGATTGAAGGGCTGGGGGGACTGGGCTTCTATATCCACCAGGGTTTTCAGGTTGCTCCTGCCCTGCCAGGACACCAGCAGCGAACGAAAAGGCTGGCACATTTGCCGCTGCCGGGACTTGGGTGAACGCGCGCCTTTGGCCAACAGGGAAAGACGTCCGTACTGCTCGGTGAGGCAATCGAGAATCAAGCTGGTATCGCTAAACGGACGGGTGTGGAGAATGTAGGCGGGTTGCAATTCTACTCGCATCAAAGACTCACCAGCAGGCTAGACGTCGGTCGGACTTGGCTGTCGCAGCGCGAGAGGCGGGACGTTGCAAACATTTTCCTAATTACGCCTATGAATAAGCCAGCTATCGGCGATAGTAAACATATACCCTGTAGCCCTTGGGACAGTAGCTTTGCTCCCGGCCTGGCTCCAGGGGCTTGCTTTCAAGACTCGCCGAGGTTCCATCCATGGAGGCTCCACGACAGCATCCCTGCTGTCGAGGGTCTTGAAAGCAAGCCCCCGAAGCCAGACCTAACATAGTGCCGGCTGCACGAAAGCTTAGCTTAGGTGGTAATTAGGAACATTTTTAATCTTGTGGGTAAGCCCAATCCCGCAGCCGCTTAAATATCGTCGTAACCGAGGCTGCGCAGGGCACGTTCGTCGTCCGACCAGCCCGACTTCACTTTGACCCAGGTTTTTAACATCACCTTGCAATCAAACAGCGCCTCCATGTCCTCCCTGGCTTGCTGACCAATTTGCTTGATGCGCGCTCCGCGGTCGCCGATTAAAATCCGCTTCTGGCCATCGCGCTCCACCAGGATCAAGGCTCCGATATGAATAATATTACCAGCGTGGGAGAACTCCTCGATTTCCACCGTCATTTGGTAGGGCAATTCATCGCCCAGCTGTCGGGTAATTTTCTCGCGCACTATTTCAGCGGCGAGAAAGCGTGAGCTGCGATCGGTAATCTGATCTTCCGGAAAAAAGTGGGGGCCTTTGGGCAAGCGCTCGGCCACCAGTTTTTCCAGGGTATCGAGGTTCACGTCGCGCAGGGCTGATATGGGCACGATCTCATCGGGGTTGAGATCGCCGGCGAGCTTTTGCAGGTGCGGCAACAGCACCTGCTTGTCGTCCAGTTGATCAACCTTGTTCACCGCGATAATCACCGGACAGGAAAGATTCTGCAGGCGTTTGACCACCATGTCATCGTCGTCGGTCCAATGCAGGCGATCCACCAGAAAAATAACCACATCCACATCCCGCAACGCCGCGGTCGCGGTTTTGTTCATATAGCGATTAATGGCCTTGCCGTGCTGTAAATGCAGGCCCGGCGTGTCGACGTAAATAGCCTGTACAGCGCCTTCGGTTTTTATGCCCAGCACCTTGTGGCGGGTGGTTTGTGGTTTGCGCGAGGTAATACTGATTTTTTGTTTGAGAATGTGGTTGAGAAGTGTCGATTTGCCGACGTTCGGCCGCCCGACAATTGCCACATAACCACAGCGCGAGTCGCCGTCTCCCCTGGAAGCTGCCTCGGAGTCCGAGCCTGGCCCGGCGGATACTGGAGTCATCACTGTTTACCTGCCAATTTTTTCAATGCGGCGGCGGCGGCGCGCTTTTCCGCTGTCCGCCTGCTGCTGGCGGAGGCCACTGTGGGTTCCGCCAGCAGTGAAATCTTGCAGCTCACTGTAAATTGTTGCGCGTGTGCCTCGCCGGTAACCTCTGCCACCTGGTACTCTGGCAGCGGCTCCTTGCTGGCTTGCAACAATTCCTGCAGCTCGGTTTTGGGGTCCTTGCGGTTGCCTTCGAGGCGCAGCTTGTCGAGACGCTCGGCGTACCAGGCCAGCACCCGCTCCCGGGCCGGTGCCATGCCGCTGTCAATATAGATCGCACCAATGATCGCCTCCACGGTATCGGCGAGAATCGACTCACGCCGAAAGCCACCGCTCTTGAGTTCCCCTTCGCCAAGGTTAAGGCTGGGCCCAAGATCAAATTCACGGGCAATCTCGGCTAAAGTTTCACCCTTTACCATCTGCGCCCGCAAGCGACTCAACTGCCCTTCCCTGGCGCTGGAAAAGCGTTGGAACAGCCATTCGCCAATAACAAAATTGAGAATGGAATCACCGAGAAATTCCAGCCGCTCATTGTTTTCAGCACCAAAGCTGCGATGAGTCAGGGCCAAATCGAACAGCCCCGGGTCCTTAAATGTATAGCCCAGTCGATGACAGAGGCGTTGGCGGCCAATATTATTCACTGGCGGGCTTACAGCATTCATCCGGGCGCGAACTGTCCCAGGTGTTATTGAACGTCATGACCACATCGATGTTATAGAGCAGTGGTACGCGAACTTCGTAATCCAGGCTGACTAAAACCCGGTCTTTCAAGCGTTCGATCTGTAAATCCTTGGCCGTTTGACTGCGAACGTTATTGATCATAAAAAAGTTGCTGATTTTGCGTCGAATCTCGTTATCGGACAGCTCATTCACCAGCGCGCCCTCATCACCGAGACTGGACAATGCAGACTGGATGTAGCGATCCTCGGTATAGGCAGGAATCAAGCGAAATGCGCAGAGAAGAAAAAAGCCGATGACCGCCAACAGAATGAGCAGTCCCAGTTTGGATTGACCTGTTTGAGTTCGAGCTAAAGGCACGGGGGTATTCCTCTTATCCGGCATGGTAATAGAGAGTTTAGCGGATTGGGCCCAGCCTGCTAAAACTTGGCAAGCTGAAAAATGAATCCCAGTGCATCCACACAGCAAACGCTTTGCCCACAATTGCTTCTTCTGGCACGGGTCCCCACTCGCGACTATCGGAGCTGTTGTCCCGATTATCGCCCATCATGAAATAATGCCCTTCTGGCACGACCCAGCTGCCCTCGCGGCTCAACCGACCGGGTACCACGTGTTTGCGCATGTCATGCTCCACACCAGCCAGCGTTTCTTTCATTAATTGAAATTGAGGATTACCCGGTGGCAGTGATGCCAGCAGGGTTTGCGGCTGCTTTTCACCATTGATGTAAAGCACATTGTTGATGTAGAGAATTTCGTCGCCCGGCAGGCCCACTACGCGCTTGATAAAATAGGTATCGGGTCGGTGAGGCGGAAAAAACACCATCACATCGCCACGCTTGGGATCATTGACGGGTATGATTTTATTGCGCACCACCGGAAGGCGAACGCCATAGGTGTATTTATTGACCAGGATAAAATCGCCAATCTCCAGGGTTGGCACCATAGAGCCGGACGGTATCTGGAAGGGCTCGACCAGAAAGGAGCGCAACACCAGTACCACAAACAGTACCGGAAAAAACGATTTCGAGTATTCCACCGCCAGCGGTTCCTTTGCCGCCTGGGTTTTGGCTTGCAGATAGGCATCCTGCTGGTTCTCGGAATCCACTTCCAAACCCGCAAATTGCGTGTCAACTGCCGCGATTGCCGCCTTGCGCCTGGCCGCCAGGAAGAGCGCGTCAAACAACCAAATAAAGCCGCTGACAAAAACCAGCAGCACCAGAATCAGGGGAAAATTAATATCCATTTAAACGAACTGTCGCCTCAGGCATTGGTTAATCGTCAACTTTGAGAACAGCCAGGAAAGCCTCCTGGGGGATCTCCACCCGGCCCACCTGCTTCATGCGCTTTTTACCCGCCTTTTGCTTTTCCAGCAATTTCTTCTTACGGGTAATGTCACCACCGTAGCACTTGGCGGTTACATTCTTGCGCAGTGCTTTTACTGTGGTTCTGGCAACGATTTGCCCGCCAATGGCAGCCTGAATTGCCACATCGAACATCTGCCGCGGGATCAGCTCTTTCATTTTATCGGCCAGCTGGCGGCCTTTGTAAGGGGCGTTATCACGGTGCACGATCAGCGCCAACGCATCCACTTTTTCGCCATTGATCAATACATCGAGGCGCACCAGGCGGGCCGCCTGGAAACGATCGAAGTTGTAATCCAGTGAGGCAAAACCTCGACTGACTGACTTCAGCCGGTCAAAGAAGTCCAGCACCACTTCGTTCATGGGCAGCTCGTAGGTGAGGGACACCTGGCTGCCCAAATAGCGCATATCCTTTTGTACACCACGCTTTTCAACGCAAAGGGTAATCACTGCGCCGAGGTGATCCTGTGGCACCAGGATATTGGCCTCTACTACCGGCTCCCGCATCTCTTCGATCAGGCCCGGGTCGGGCAACTTAGAGGGGTTGTCGACGTGGACTATCTCGCCATCGGATTTCAGCACTTCGTAAACTACCGTGGGTGCGGTGGTTATCAGGTCCAGGTCGTATTCACGCTCGAGTCGCTCCTGCACAATTTCCATGTGCAGCATACCGAGAAAGCCGCAGCGAAAGCCGAAGCCCAGGGCGTCGGAGCTCTCCGGCTCGTAAAACAGCGAGGCATCATTCAGGGTGAGCTTGGCCAGCGCCTCGCGGAATGCCTCGTAATCGTCCGAACTGACCGGGAACAGGCCGGCGTACACCTGCGGCTTCACTTTCTGGAAACCGGGTACCGCGGCGATGTCCGGAGTGGCGGCGTGAGTCAAGGTATCACCGACGGGCGCGCCCTGGATGTCCTTGATTCCGGCAACCACAAAACCCACCTCACCGGCGCGCAGCACCCCGGTTTTCTTCAGCTTGGGCGTAAACACCCCAACACTGTCGACCACGTGTGACTTGCCGATGGACTTGGTAATAATTTTGTCTTTTACCTTGAGCGTTCCCTGGCGGATGCGCACCAGCGATACCACCCCGAGGTAGTTGTCAAACCAGGAGTCTATTATCAGGGCTTGCAGCGGCGCATCGACGTCGCCCACCGGCGGTGGCACCAGTCGCACCAACTCCTCGAGCACATCCTCAACACCAATTCCCGACTTGGCGCTGCACTTGACCGCTTCCGTGGCATCGATACCAATAATTTCCTCGATTTCCTGGGCCACTCGGTCGGGATCGGCCTGGGGCAAATCAATCTTGTTCAATACCGGAATAACCTCGAGCCCCTGCTCGATGGCGGTATAACAATTGGCAACGGATTGCGCCTCCACTCCCTGGGCAGCATCAACCACCAGCAGGGCACCTTCACAAGCCGTGAGAGAACGCGAGACTTCGTAGGAAAAATCCACGTGCCCGGGCGTATCAATAAAATTCAGCTGGTAGGTCTTACCGTCACGGGCCTTGTAATCGAGGGTGACACTCTGGGCTTTGATGGTAATGCCCCGCTCCCGCTCAATATCCATGGAGTCGAGCACCTGGGCTTCCATTTCGCGTTCAGTCAAACCGCCACAGACCTGGATAAACCGGTCCGCTATGGTCGATTTACCATGGTCGATATGGGCAATAATGGAGAAATTACGGATATGGCTTAGGTCGGTCACGTTAATGTTTTTACCAAAAATACGAGGATTTAACTCTGGGAGTCACGATTACCAGAAGCGTTGTTAGCACTTGCGCCCGCCGGGCACTACCCCGCCCGGGACTGCCCCCTGGAAAAGGGGGGCAAGTCTAACCCATTTGAAGAAACTGCGCCACGAGATAAGCATTAGAGCGCCGCCAACTGTGCGCCGCAGGGCGGAATATGGGCATTACAGCGCAGTTAACGGACATTTCAGGTCTGCCAGTTGAGCGGTGTTAAACCGTCCACCAGAAACGGCTGAAACCTGCGATCATGGCGGCGTAAATGACTGTAAACACGCACCAGTGCCGCCCCGCCTGCAAACCCAAGCAGTGCAGTCACAACCACCCCCGCCTCGACCTCGAACAGGGCATCGCCAAGCAGGACCCCGGCGATCAGGCCGACTAGCGGCGTCAGGTAAACGATCAGGGAGCTGTTGGCGACCACGTCGTCCGGAATGCCAATGGTCACTTCATCATCAACCCGGTATTGGTTAGCGTCGCGCCCTTCCAGCAACACTCGAAGATAGCTCGAATGGGCGCCGAACCTGGCGGCAATGCCCTGGCCACAACCTTTTTCTGCCGCACAGGAGCTGCAGGTGGAACGCTGAATGGTTTCAACCCACAAGCAGTCGGCCTCCACCACTACCACGCGACCGGCCTCGGTGATCATTGCTCTCTCTCCGCCCTGGCGCAGGGCTCAAACGTGGGAAAAATAGCGACTCCTGCCCTGCTGGCAGGCGCATTGCTGCGCTTGGACAAAGGCTTGCAGTTTGATAAATGAGGCTTAAGGTTGGATAAAGCCTTACTGTCCATCGAGGCCACTCCCATCGGGTTCGGGGATAAGCACCGATGCGGCGATGCGCTGGGCCGTTCGCGCCGGAATCTCGCCGACAATGGTAATGGTATGCGGCACTGAATTGAGCTCTTCCTGCTTCATATAGGCGACAGTGGCGCCGCGCTGGGCCTTGCCCTGGGCAGAGATCGCTTTGACAGAGGGCCGCACAAACACGGAAAACGCCGACAAGCCGTCGGTAAACAAGCGTACGTCCCCCACCCCTTCAATGGTCGACTCACCGGCCGGCATAAAGCCACTGGGAATCCAGCTGACTTGCCAGGCGAAGTTGCGATCTTCCCTGCCGCTGGCGCAGCTTGGCCACTGGGGCCGGCTCACCCGGGTATTGGATTCAACCACCTCGATCCAGTCATCAGTGGGGACCACTTCGAGGCTGGAGAATTGCAATCGTTCCAATACCCGATTACTGGCATTGAGCACCATAGACCCCAGCGGCAGGAAGGTTTGCTTGTCGATAAACAGCGTATAGCCGTAGCGATAGGGGTCGCGGGGGATGATTTGCATTACCGATACGTGACGCTCGGCAATACGATCATCGCCGCGAAAACGGAAGTAATAATGCTGGTTCAGGCCGTGAGAATTACCGTTTAATGCCGGGATCATGCCCCGCAACACCTGATCGGCCGGGGGCAGGCAATCGACGCTGATGCCGCCCCGCTCTACCCTGATGGGCGGACCATTGAGGTATTCAAGATACTCATATTCCATGCCATCGGCTACCTGATGGGTAATCCGCATGGTCTTTAGAGCGCCACCATATTCGTAGGTAAACAGGCCGCGATAATCGGTTTCCCGGAGCGCCTTGGACATATTTTGCAACAGCCGGAAGGCTTCTTCCGTTTCGGCATCGGCCGCCAGGGCATGATGACCGGCAGTTAGCATAAGCCACGCTGCCAGCAGAGTCTGGAGAACTGATTTAATTCCAATCATTGGCGTACCACGAAACCGCGCTATCAATATCTGCAAGTATATCAAGAGCCCTGCCAATCAGCTCCACCCTGCCTGCGATTGTGTAGCCGTCAGGTCAGGAACATGGCACTGCCAGGGGCCTCTAGGGTTGATCGCCCCCGGCAACGGGAACGCGCGCGTATGGTAACAGACCGCGGCCGCTATTGAGAGCAGCATTTCCGGCGTGAACTTCCATTACCTTTTGCAAATACTCTTGAACTTCAGGGGATGGGGTGCTGACCGGCCGCACCGATTGTGCCTTGGTCACCACGGGGTAATAGCGCGGTTGGCTTTCCCGAGCGCTAAGTCCAGGCTGGGAACTGACGACCCGAGCGTTTATTGTTGGCGCCTGGAAACCCGCGGGCAGTGATACAGCCTGCCTGATAGCCGCCGGAGAAGGGTCTGTGGTGTTAACGGTTGCTACTGTCGGTCCATCGCCCCCCTGGCCGGGACCGGTTATGCCCGATTGCAGGCCAACCATCTGGGTGGTAAATACCATGACCGCCGCCACTGACGCTGCGATGCCTACTTTAAGAAAGTTGCTGCGCCAGCCGACCCTGGAATGGCTGTGAATATCTTCGTGCTCAATGGCTTCGCGGATTGCGGAGGAGAGATCAACCAGTGGACCACTGGCAAGGTTGTTGCGAAGCGTGGAACTCACCAACTGGTAGCGGCTCCAGGTGTTATCGATCTCGGACTGATATTTGCCTGCTTTGAGCAGTCGATGGATTTCCAGCTCGGACGCCTGACCATCAACCAGCGCTGACAGTGATTCTCGCATATGTTCTGACAAACCATCGGCAGCGTTGCTGCCGTCCCTGGCTGTGTCAATCTTTGCAGTTGCAAGAGACTTTGCAGCAGGGGTTACCTTCACATTTTGCTCGGAATTCAATGCCATGTTAATCAATTCGCCTTTGTTGATAGTTGCTATTTATTAATGTAACCGTTAATAAATCAACCTAAGCCAGCATTCTGGCCTTCCCGCGTATTACGGCCTTCGCAAGTGCTCCGGCCATTTCAAACTATTAAGCTTTTACAAAACGGATAAGCTTTTACACAACCACTGCACTTTTAGATAGAAGCGCCTTGACGCTGCAAAAAAAGCGTCTGCGGCAGCCGGATGGCCATCGTTTACCGGGTCTCAACCAGCCTTCAAGCCTTGAAAACCCACGCAGTTCACATAATCTGTGAGATAAGATTCCTTTCACCCAATAAAGTTCATCTAAAAACAGGATTTATATCACCATTTATTCCATTTCATCCATCAATGGGGCAATGCGTTTGTCGATGGCCTCCCGAGCTCGAAAGATGCGCGAACGCACGGTGCCCACGGGGCACCCCATGACCTCGGCAATTTCCTCATAACTCAGCCCTTCCAGCTCACGCAAGGTCACTGCAGTACGCAAGTCCTCCGGCAAATCCTGAATAGCGCTGTCCACCTCCGCCTTGAGCTCATCGCGAAACAGGTTATTTTCGGGGGTATCCACATCTTTGAGGTAGTCACCGCCGGAGTAGTATTCCGCATCTTCGATATCGACATCTGTGGAGGGCGGCCGGCGCCCGCGAGAAACCAGGTAATTTTTCGCAGTATTGATGGCGATACGGTACAGCCAGGTGTAAAACTGGCTGTCGCCGCGGAAGCTGCCCAGCGCCCGGTAGGCTTTGATAAAAGCCTCCTGGACAACATCATAGACCTCATGAGAGTCGTTAACGTAACGGCCGACGACCGAAATAATCTTGTGCTGGTACTTCAATACGAGCAGGTCGAACGCTCGCTTATCCCCTTTTTGTACTCTTTTGACCAACTGCTGGTCACTGTCTGGCGCGCTCTGCGCTGTCATTCTGCTCTCCAAAGCCTCTCCCGAATTCGCCGATTATGTCATTGCGCCCTGAATGGGCTATGAACACCCCCCCATATCGGCTGGGCAACCTCTTTGGGAAACTACCCACTATTAAAGTCCAGTGACTAGACTGTTCAAATACCTATTAGTTCACCTATTAGTTCACCTGTTAGCTCACCATTGACTGACGGACAACTGGCCTGCCCGGCTTTTTAACCTGCGATTTAGCCTGCACTTTAGCCTGCGCGTTCCCCCCGCCACTTGACCGCCGGGCAACTGCAAGCCGCAAAACTGAAACTCGAGGCCGGGTGATACCCCCTGAGGCGCAGTCTGTATATACTAACGCTTTTGGCGCATTAAGCTACACAGGCAGCACCTATGGCGATACTACTATGGCAAAACTAAAACATAATTACGACGTACTGGTCGTCGGCAGTGGTGCCGCCGGACTAACCCTGGCCCTCAGCCTGGCCAATAACTTGCGAGTAGCGGTACTCAGCAAAGGGGAACTCACCGCCGGTTCGACCTGGCACGCCCAGGGTGGTATCGCCGCCGTACTGGACGACCAGGACTCCGTCGAAGATCACGTGGCAGATACCCTGGTGGCTGGCGCCGGCCTCTGCCACGAAGACAGCGTTCGCTTTACCGTGGAGCGCAGCAAACAAGCCATTCAATGGCTGGTGGATCTCGGCGTCAGCTTCACCCGCGTCGAAGATGGTAGCCAATTCCACCTTACCAAGGAGGGCGGCCACAGCCACCGCCGCATCATCCACAGTGCTGATGCCACCGGCATGGCGGTCCACAGTACGCTGCTGGACAGAGTGCGGGGGCACAAGAACCTCGACACCTTCGACAACCGAATTGCGGTCGATTTACTCACCCGCCCCAATCCAGGCACCGGAAAAGTCCAATGCACCGGCGCCTACGTCTACAACCGCAAAAGTGATGCCGTGGAGACATTCCAGGCCAGGGCCGTGATACTGGCCACTGGCGGCGCGAGCAAGGTTTACCTCTATTCCAGCAACCCCGACAGCGCTTCCGGCGACGGCATAGCCATGGCCTGGCGCGCCGGTTGCCGAGTGGCCAACATGGAATTCAACCAGTTTCACCCCACTTGCCTCTACCACCCCAAGGCCGGCTCCTTCCTTATTACCGAAGCCCTGCGCGGCGAAGGTGCCCACCTGAAGCTACCCAATGGTGAGCGCTTTATGGAGCGTTTTGACCCGCGCTGTGAACTGGCACCCCGCGATATAGTCGCCCGCGCAATCGATTACGAGATGAAGCGACTGGGCAGCGACTGCCTCTACCTGGACATCAGCCACAAGCCGGAAGCGTTTATCAATGAGCACTTCCCCACCGTCAAGGCGCGCTGCCTTGAATTTGGTATCGACATTACCAGGCAGCCGATTCCCGTGGTGCCCGCCGCGCACTACACCTGTGGTGGCGTAGTGGTCAACAAGCGCGGCCAAACCGACCTGGATCAACTCTACGCCATTGGCGAAACCTCGTTCACCGGGTTGCATGGCGCCAACCGCATGGCCAGCAATTCGCTGCTGGAGTGCATCGTCTACGCCCAGTCCGCCGCCGAACACATCGAAGCCACCCTGGCATCAATCCCGACTCCCGAGCCGGCCCCCCACTGGGATGACTCCCGCGTCACCGACTCCGATGAAGACGTGGTAATCTCCCACAACTGGGACGAGTTGCGACGCTTTATGTGGGATTATGTGGGTATCGTGCGCACCCAGAAACGGCTGGAACGGGCCACCCACCGCATCAAACTGCTGCAAAAAGAGATTCAGGAGTACTACCGCAACTATAAAATCGGTAACGACCTGATCGAACTGCGCAACCTGGCCATGGTTGCCGAATTGATTATTCGCTCAGCCATGCAACGCAAGGAAAGTCGCGGCCTGCATTACTCCCTTGATTACCCGGATGCCGCGGAGGAGACCAGGGATACCATTCTGGTACCGTCAAACTTTGCCGCCCAGGCAGTCTTTGTCAAACGCAGCCCGGCGCCCTGCCCCAAGGAATAGCTGCAGCGGCAAGCAGCAATATTTTCGTTTAACGCCGATTGCAGACGATGGTGCGCAGTATGCGCTGCTGCTCAGGCTCGCAGCTGTCGCGCCAGATGCGCAGGGTCAACCGCCCACTAGAGCCGGTCACCCACCCGGATCCTACCGACTCCGCTTTAAAGCCCAGCTGCAGCAACCAGGGCGCCAGGTACCAGCGACTGACAAGTCGCACAGGGACAGGCCTGTCGCCAGCGGCAGCCAGGGAAAATCGACCCTGCTCACAGGTCAGGCTGAGCCCCGCAACCCGGCGCTCCTGCCGGATTGCCAGGGCTAGCAACAATACTGCCACCCCTACCACGGCCAGCCCCAAGCCCACACCCAACAGGCGGTGGGCGAAGCTGATGGCGACCAGCAGCAATACAAAAACACAGGCGCTGCACCACAGCGCCAGCCGGGACGGCTGCAAGACAATATGTAATCGCCCGGGCGCGCTCAAGACCAGCTTTACTCCATCTGCAAACCGGTGTTGGCGCGGATAATATCGACAATTTTCTTCAATTCCGGGTCTTCCGGGTCGGTGCGGCGCATAAACCAGCTGAACAAATCCTGGTCCTCCCCCTCCATCAGTGCCCAGTAACGCTCCTTGTCCTCTTGCTCCAGGGTATCGTATACATTCTCCAGAAACGGCAGCAGCACCAAATCCAGCTCCAACATGCCGCGACGACTGGCCCAGAACAAACGGTTTTTATCCATAATTGAATCTTCTCTGCGGGGTACTTGATGGTCTAGCCCGGCATTATAACCTGCATTCAAACTCAACCGCGACTCGACTCTGGTTGTGATAAGCTCCGCATACTTTTTTTACCATTGGCAGACTCTGATGAACACTACAGAACTACACTTGTCCGAGCTGACTCAGCTTGGATTACTGGAAATAAAAGGCAGCGATTGCCGCAAATTCCTGCAGGGCCAGGTGACCTGCGACACCAACCAATTAACTGACCAGCGCTTGCTGCACGGCAGCCACTGTACCCCCAAGGGCCGAATGGTCGCCAACTTCGAAGCACTCGCCCCGGATGGCGAAAGAATATTGCTGCGCCTGAACGCCAGCGCCCTGCCTGCCCTGCTGGCTTCGCTAAAGAAATACATCGTCTTCGCCAAGTCCGATATCCGTGACCTCAGCGCCGAGAGGCGCATTATCGGCGTTCAGGGCGATGATTTAGCCTCCCTGCTGACGGCGCTGGACCTGACGCAATTGGGCCAGTCGGGCCAGGGCGCCTCTACTGTCGTGCGGGAGGGCATCACCTACTCCCTGATTGATGCCCGGCGGCTGGAGTGCTGGCTCGATGCCGAGCAGGATTTGCCGGCAGCGCTGGCGGCACTGCCCCGCGCCGACGACAACCGGCTCTGGCGCGCCCGGGATATAGAACTGGGACGCGGTTGGGTAGAACAGGAGACCGTAGAAGAGTTCCTGCCCCAGCTCCTGAACCTGCAGTGTGAAGCAATCGCCGGTATCAGCTTTAAAAAGGGTTGTTACACCGGCCAGGAAATTGTTGCCCGCATGCACTACAAAGGCAAACTCAAGCGCCATATGTACCATTTCCGCGCCGCCACCGAGCAAGCTCTCACGCCTGGCCAACCGCTCTTCCAGCTGCACCAGGGCCAGAGTGTTGGCGCCGTAGTCAACGCCGTCTCACTTGCGGGCCGCACTGAACTTCTGGGCGTGGTTACAGCAGAGGCTGCAATCGCCGACAATATCTGCCTCAATCCCGAGGATTCTGAAAAGTTGGCACAGGTTGCCCTGCCCTATGCTATATATACATAGTCAAAACAAAGTTGTAGCTCATTAAGGAAGCCTAATATGAACCAAGTCGTCGACACTGTCCGCCAGGAGTTGCTGGAAGCTATTGAAGCGGATCGGTTGGTCCTGCCGACCTTGCCGGAAGTCGCCCTCAAGGTGCGGGAAATTGCCGAAGACTCCGACGCAGGAATCAATGACCTGGCCAAAGTCATTGGCAATGATGCCGCCATCGCCGCCCGCATCATTAAAGTGGCCAACAGCCCCCTGCTGCGCGGCGCCAAAGAAATTGAAGACCTGAAAATGGCCCTGATGCGACTGGGCATGGAGTACACCTGCAGCATCGCCATCGGCCTGGCCATGGAGCAAATGTTCCAGGCCACCTCCGATATGGTGGACAAACGCATGCGCGAAATATGGAGCCGCTCCACTGAAATCGCCGGCATTTGTCACCTGCTCTGCAAGCACTGCACCAAATTGCGTCCAGACCAGGCCACCCTGGCGGGCCTGGTACATAAAATTGGCGCCCTGCCCATCCTCAGCTACGCCGAAGAACACCCGGCGCTACTGAAGGACAGTATTACCCTGGACCGGGTTATCGAAGCACTGCACGGCGAAGTGGGGGATATGATCCTGGAGCGCTGGCAGTTTCCAGAAGAAATTCGCAAAGTGCCCAGCCAGCACGTCGACTTCTATCGCCAGCAGGAAAAGGCCGATTACGCCGATATCGTTACGGTGGCCCTGCTGCAAAGCTATATGGGCAGCGAAAACGAGCTGGCCAATATCGATTACGCCGCCGTCACTGCCTTTGCCCGACTGGGCCTCGACCCGGATATGCGGGAGGAAGAAGGCGAAGACCTGAGCGCCGAAATGGAAGCCGCCATGCAAATGCTTGGCTAGTCAGCACACATCCAGCAACCGGCTCTTGTCAGCTGCTGGAGTGGTCCTACCTGATCGCCCAGTCAATGGGCGTCTCCCCGCGCTCCTGCAAGTAGGCATTAGCCTGGGAAAAGTGGCCGTTACCAAGAAAGCCGCGGTGCGCCGAGAGCGGTGACGGGTGGGGAGACTCCAGCACACAGTGGCGGCTACGATCGATGATCCTGCCTTTTTTTTGCGCATAACTGCCCCACAACATAAACACCAATCCCTCGCGCCGGGTATTCAGCAGCGCCACCACCCGATCGGTAAACTCCTCCCAACCGCGCCCCTGATGGGAGCCGGCTCTCCCCGCCTCCACCGTCAGGGTGGCATTGAGCAACAGCACTCCCTGCTCAGCCCAATGCTGCAGGCAGCCGTGGTCGGGAATGGCGAACCCAAGGTCGCGCTGAATCTCTTTATAGACATTGCGCAAGGAGGGCGGAATCCTGATTCCCGACGGCACGGAAAAACACAAGCCGTGAGCCTGGCCCGGTCCGTGATAGGGGTCCTGCCCGAGGATAACCACTTTGACCCTGTCCAGCGGCGTCGAATCCAGTGCGGCAAAGATCTGCGACCCCGGCGGATAGACCGTTTTGCCACTCTGCTTTTGCGCCTGCAGAAACTGCTTCAGGTCGCGCATATAGGGCTGCTCGAACTCACTTTCAAGCTCTGCCAGCCAGCTGGGGTGAAGCGCAACACGGTCATTCATCATCGATACCACTACTTTTTATAAGGCTTTGTTGATACCTGATTCGGACAGAAATCCTAACAGAATTCACGACTTACTAGGACTACTCCGCCAAGGTCAGGTAATATAGCCGCTTTTGGCCTAGCCCGTTTATTCCATGCGCCTTTTTGTAGACAACCTTACCAACATCGACTTTAGCTATCTGCACCCCGACCGCGGCCTGCTCGGGGAAACCTGGCTGGCCAGCACAGAATTGCAGGGCGCCCTCGACGCCCAGGGCATGGTTTGTGATTTCGGTATCGTCAAGAAAACCCTGCGCAACTGGCTGGATTCCACCATTGATCACTGCCTGTTGGTGCCCACACGCTCTCCTCACCTGCAGTGGCAAGTCGCAGGCAACCAGATCAGCCTGGGCTGGAGTTTTGGCCAGAACCGCCTGCACTGCACCAGCCCCAGGGACGCGGTCACCCTGGTTGACGTCGAGGAGATCACTCCCGCCACAGTGGCCCAGTGGTGTATCGAACAAGTGCAGAAACTGCTGCCCGCCGAGCTCGACAAGTTGCAGCTGGAATTCAACCCCGAAACCATTGACGGAGCGCTCTACCACTACAGCCACGGGCTGAAAAAACATTCCGGCAACTGCCAGCGCATCGCCCACGGCCACCGCTCACGGATTGCCATCCGGCGCAACGGTGAACGCGACCCGGCGCTGGAGCAGCAATGGGCAGAACGGTTTCGGGATATCTATATTGGCACCCGCGAAGACATAGAGCGCGAGAAGGACGGCCATTATCAATTTGCCTACACCACCGCACAGGGCAGCTTTGAATTGTGCCTGCCACAACAAAGCTGCTACCTGATCGACAGTGACACTACGGTCGAATGGATCGCCAACCATATCGCCGAACAAATCAAGCTCGACCACCCCAGCGACAACATTGTAGTGAAGGCATTTGAAGGCGCCGGAAAAGGTGCCATAGCATCGCGCTAGAAATAAGAGCATCGCGCTAGCAACAAAAGCATCACGCTAGTAACAATTGCAACGCGTTAGCAGCGCCCTTCTGTAAACATTAAATCAAAAACTGATGAGGTAATTTTGTCAGAGCCCAACAAGCCATTCACCGGCGCAACTTTTGTACCAGGACAGCGCTGGATCAGCAACACTGAAGCCGAACTGGGGCTGGGAATCGTCAGCACAACCGATCACCGCTTTGTCACCATCAGTTTTCCGGCCGCGGCGGAACAGCGTGTCTATGCCAAGTCCAATGCCCCGCTTACCCGAGTGCAATACCGGCTCGGTGACACCGTCGCCAACAGTGAAGGCGATCAACTGTTGATCGAAGACATCAGCGAAAAAGATGGCTACATTATCTATCACGGCCGCGATCCCGAACAACAGAGCCAGAGCTGGGGCGAAATAGAACTGGATTGCTTTGTGCAATTCAGCAAACCTCAGGACCGCCTGTTTGCCGGCCAGATTGATCGCCTGCGCGAGTACAAACTGCGCCATCAAACCCTGCTGCATCAACAGCAACTCGCCAACATGGAAACGACGGGGTTGCTCGGCCCACGCGTCCAGCTGCTCGATCATCAGTTGTATATTGCCCACGAAGTGGGCCAGCGCTTTGCCCCCCGGGTCCTGCTAGCCGATGAAGTCGGGCTTGGTAAAACAATTGAAGCCGGACTAATTATCCACCAGCAACTGCTCAAGGGCTTGAGTGAGCGGGTCCTGATTGTGGTACCGGAGACTCTGGCCCACCAGTGGCTGGTAGAGATGCTGCGCCGTTTCAACCTGCAGTTTACCCTGCTCGACGAAGCCCGGGCCCAGGCCATGGAAGAGTCGGGAATTGAAAATCCGTTTGAAGACGCGCAGTTATTTCTCTGCAGCCAGACCTTTATTACCAATCACGAAAAGCGGCTGCAGCAAGCCTGCCAATGCGACTGGGATTTGCTGGTAGTGGATGAAGCCCACCACCTGGAGTGGCACCCGGACCGCCAATCGCCGGCCTACGAAGGTATCGAGCAACTGAGCCGCAAATCTCGCGGCCTGCTCTTGCTGACCGCTACACCGGAGCAGTTAGGGCTGGACAGCCATTTTGCCCGCCTGCGCCTGCTGGATCCGGATCGCTACTACGATCTAGCCACCTTTAAACAGGAACAGGCCCAGTTTCAACAGGTCAACCTGTTGGTGCAACAACTGCTGTCCAGCACCCCCGCGGCAAGCATCGTGCAAAACCCGGAACTGGCCGAACAACTGCAGGCCAGGCTTGGCCCTGAAGCACTCGAACAATTAACCCAGGACCAGCCACAAATCCGGCAACACCTGGTGGATCAACTGCTCGATCGCCACGGCACCGGCCGGGTACTGTTTCGCAACACCCGGGCCGCGGTGCAAGGCTTTCCGCAGCGGCAGCTGCACACCTACCCGCTCACTAGCGACGAACTGACAGCGGACCCCCTGCTGGACAGCGAACGCATCGCCTGGCTGGTGGCCTGGCTGAAACAACAGCGGCGCGAGAAAATCCTTATCATCTGTTCCAGTGCCGAAACTGCACTGGACCTGGAGACCTACCTGAACCTGCGCGGCGGCGTGCGCAGCGCCGTTTTCTACGAAGGGTTGAGCCTGGTGGAACGGGACCGCGCGGCAGCCTATTTTGCCGACCTCGAGGATGGCGCCCAGGTACTGGTCTGCTCCGAGATCGGCAGCGAAGGTCGCAACTTCCAGTTCGCCCACCACCTGGTGATGTTTGACCTGCCCCTCAACCCGGACCTAATCGAGCAGCGCATCGGCCGACTGGACCGCATCGGGCAAACTGAAACCGTACAAATACATATTCCCTATTTACAAAACAGCGACGAGGATAAAATCCTCAACTGGTATCACCGCGGCCTCAACTGTTTCGAGCGCGTCTGCCCCATCGGCCACCAGATATTCGCGGAATTCGAAGACCAGCTGCTGGACTGCTTGATGGGCACTGCCGACATCGAGGAATTGATTGAACGCACCCGCGCCCGCACCGACGCCGTACTGGAAGAGCTCAGCAAAGGCCGCGATCGGCTGTTGGAATTGAACTCCTGCAAACCGGCAGTGGCCGCAACCCTGGTCGAAGAACTGCAAAGCCAGGATGAAGACAGCAATCTCGTCGACTTTATGACAGACGTATTCGAAGTCTACGGCATCGACCACGAACGCCACAGTGACAAGGCCTTTGTCGCCCACCCCTCCGACCACATGCAATGCGACCACTTCCCCGGCCTGCCGGATGAAGGCATCACCGCAACCTATTGCCGGCAACAGGCACTCAGCCGCGAAGACATGCACTTCCTGACCTGGGAACACCCCATGGTTACCGGCGTCATGGACATGGTACTCAGCAGCGAACGCGGCAATACCGCCCTCTGCACCCTGAAATTGCCACCGCTGAAGCCCGGCAGCCTGCTGGTGGAAGGCCTGTTCCAATTCACCTGCCCCGCGCCCAAACAACTGCAACTGCAACGCTTCGTCGAAGCCGGCTGCGTGCGCCTGCTATGCGACAACGAATTGCGCGCGCTGGAAGCCATCGTCACCGCTGAGCACATCAACAAACTGGCCCAGCCCGTAAAGAAAGCCACTGCCAAACAATTGCTGCAACACGCCAGGGCAGAGTTCGACCGCATCATCGTCCACCTGGAAGAAAAAGCGGAAGCCCTGCAAACCGAACTCACCGCCAAGGCAATCGCCCAACTGGATGCCTTCTACGAAGAAGAGCTGGAACGCTTGACCGCACTCGCTGCAGTCAACCCCAATATTCGCGAAGAAGAAATCAACTTCGTGCGCGAAGCCGAAGCCAGTAGCCGACGCTACCTGCAGCACGCCCACCTGCGCCTCGATGCAATCAGGGTCGCAGTACTGACGTGATTGAGCAGGGCCTAACTACCACCATAGCGAGTGCCCTAAAGCTGGCAATATGCCAGGCCTGGCTTCGGGGGATTGCTTTCAAGACCCTCGACAGCATGGATGCTGTCGTGGAGCCTCCATGGATGGAACCTCGGCGAGTCTTGAAAGCAAGCCCCCGCAGCCAGGCCGGGAAAAGAACTAATACCCCAATGGCTACAAGTTATATACCTGCCATCGCCGATAACTGGCTTATGCATAGGAGCAAAGGGACAAAAGGGCAAGCGGGCAAGGGGCAAAGAAGTAATCAGAAAAACTGATGAAACTCAGCCCTCACCACCACCAGTCAAACTAAAGTCCTGCTCGCTGCCATCCCCCAACAAGCGCTGCAACACCGGCAAACTGACCCGCAGCTCATCCATTAAATGCCAAGGCGGATTTATCACAAACACCCCGCTGCCATACATACCACCGCTACTGGCCGCACCCACACACAACTCCGCATTTAACCAGTGCCAATCCCTGCCCCGCAAACGCTTCAACATACGGCCGACCTCATCGCGCTGCAACAACGGATACCAAAGCAAATACACACCACTGGCAAACTGCCGAACAGCACTCTCCAGTGCGGCCACTGCCGCCTGGTAATCCTGTTTCAACTCATAAGGCGGGTCGATCACCACCAGCGCACGTCGCTCATGGGGCGGCAGCGACTTCGGCAAGCGCTGAAAGCCATCCAGCTTCTCCGCACTGACACGACGATCGCCCCGCCCCCACTTCTGCAACTGCTCAAAATCAGCCGGATGCAACTCGAACAACTGCAGCTTGTGTTTCGCCCCGAGCATCGCCCGGGCAATCGCCGGCGAGCCCGGGTAGCGCGTCAACTCACTGCCCGGGTTGAAACTGCGCACCGTATTCACATAACGGCTGAGCGGCTCCGGCAAGTCGGGCGCCTGCCAAAGGCGACTGATACCTGATTCAAACTCACTGTTTTGCCTGGCATAACCCTCTGCCAGATCGTACAAACCCGGGCCCGCGTGAGTGTCGATATAGCGCAGCGGCTTGTCGGCCTTCTTGCGCAAATAGTCGAGAATCAGCACCTCGGCCAGGTGCTTTAACACATCGGCGTGATTGCCGGCGTGGTAGGCGTGACGATAGCTCAACATGGACAACGCGCTCCCAACTTATGATGAATCCTTAACATCTGCAACCCAGGCGGGAACCCTGCTACAGGCTGTTACTTGCCACTAATTACCAGCTGCACCGTAGCCTGCGAGATTTAAATGCCAGCGATGCTAAATGGCGTCTGCTTTGGTGTTGCCAAAATAGCCCAGCAGCTGCGGAATAAACTGCTCCAGGGTACCTGTCATCAGGGCAAAGTCCGCATCAAACTGCGCGGCCTTGTCGCCGTTGGCACTGTCCTGGGCTTCGCTCACCAACTGTTCGCCAAACTTCAGGCGCTTGACCGCCAGGTCGTCCGCCAATACCAGCTGCAAACAATCGTTCCAGTGCAGCGCCAGCTTCATGACCTGCTTGCCCGCCTGCAGGTGCGGATCGATCTCCTCGGCCAGCAACTCCTGCTTCTTGCAGCGCACAATGCTGCCGTCCTCGCGCGGCTCTCGCAGCTCGCACTCGTCCCCCAGCAACAGATTCTCGGGCAGCGGCTCGCCGCGCAGCCAGGAGGTCATCACCACCGAAGGCGACTCCGTCACCTGAACGGGCACCACTGGCAGGCTGCCGAGACTGTCGCGCAGCAACTTCATCCACTCCTCGGCCTTGGTGTAGGAACTGCTGTCGATACAGAGCCAGCCATTCTGCACATCGATATAACCATAGGTGCGATTCGAGCGAGTAAACGCCTGGGGCAGGCAATCAAAGATAACTTCTTCTTTCAGGGTTTCTTTTTCCTTGCGCGACACCGGCCGGTCTTCCTGGGCCTGAATCAGCTTGACCTTGTCATCCAGCTTTTCCCGAATGACTGCGGCCGGCAGCACTTTCTCCTCCCGCCGGGCACACAGCAGGATGCGCCCCTGGGCGCTGAACTGCAACTCGTCACTGAGCTCGCCCATGGGTGACACCCAGCCATATTTGCTGGTGTCGTGGCTGCGACAGGGTGAAAAAGCGAACTTTTCCAACCGCTGGTTCAATTCTTCTGTGGAGTGATCAAAGGGACTGGTAAAACGATAGAGCAGGAGATTTTTAAACCACATGAAGATCTGTTGCCTTTGCTGTGAAAAAGGGCGGGCATTATGGTGCAAATGGGCAGCGACGACAAATCAATTAGCCGCCATAGCCGAACAAGCCGTCAGCCAAACCGGCGACAAGCCGGGCTTATGGCTCATGACCGGTGACAAACGGATCGGTGACTATGTCGGCGCGATTGGCGCCGGCAAGGAAACAGCGCTTGTGCAACGCCTCTACCACCTGCGGCGTGCCACAGAGGTACACTTTAGAGCCGCGCAAAGCCGGGTGGCGGCGGGCGATCAAATCCGCGGCATCGCCCACCAGCGCGGTAGCATCGGCGCCGCGCTGGATAACCGGGTAATAATTCAGCTGCGGGTATTGTTGCGCCAGCTGCGCCAGTTCGGCGCGCAAATACAAATCCTCCGCCTGCTCGGCGACCGCATACAGGTCAATAGCCGCGCGGTGACCGCGGGCCAGCGCTTCCTGCACTATGCCATAGACCGGCGCCAGGCCGGTGCTGGCTGCAACCAGCAACAACGGCTTTTGCGCGTCCTGGATGTCGTAGGTACAGTTTCCATCGGGCGGACTGAGGGCAACGGTTGCACCAACCTGGAGTTGCTCATGGCACCAGCGGCTCAACTGCCCATGGCGGTGCAGCAGGATATGTAACACCAGGCAGCCATCGCGCAGTGAGTGGCTGGCGATGGAATAAGGACGGCCGAGCAATGTGTTTTTCCACAGCAGAACATTCTGGCCGGGCTGCCAGCGCACAGCGGCTTGCAGGGTCAACTCCAGCACCGTCTGGTTGAGCATCCTCTTGTTCTGCACCACCGCTTGCAACAGCGAGTCCCTGGCGGGCAGGGACACACTGAGGGATTCCCGCGGGTAGCAGCTGCAGGCCAGGAAGTATCCCTGTTGACACTGGCTTTCGTTCAGGCCCTGCTGGGCGGCGGCGGGCACAGCCCCCCCGGTTTGCATCAGGCAGGCGTGGCACAAGCCCTTGCGGCAACTGTTGGGAATCTTGTGGCCGCCGCGCTCCAATGCCTCCAGCACGCTTTCATTTGGCTGCAATTGCAGCCGGGCTTGTTGGTACTCCACTTCAATCACACTTGCTCCCTCTTTTTCGTCCCGCTGACCATTGCGGAGCAGCTATCCGGCACAGTGCCGGTTTCAACCGGCCTGCGGGTACTCCGGCTCTGCCACCGGCACCCCGGAGTGAAACCGAAACAGCCGGTCCGGGCTGCGGATGGCCTCAGCTTCCTTCAGCAAAAAGAATTCCACCCGGGCGCTGATGTCCTTCTCGGCGTAGCGGCGAGCGAGATCAAGGTAATCCTGGAAGTGGCGGGCCTCCGATTTCAGCAGCGACAGGTAAAATTTATTCAGTTCGCTGTCGAGGTGTGGCGCCAGCCGATCAAACCGCTCGCAGGAGCGCGCCTCAATGATCGAGCCCACAATCAGGGTATCCACCAGGTTTTCCTGCTGGGGCTTGCGAATATGCCGGGCCAGGGTCGCGGCGTAGCGGCTGGCCCGGATCGGGCGGTAGCCAATGCCGCGCTTTTTCAGGATTTTCAGCACTTGCTCAAAGTGCACCAGTTCTTCCCGCGCCAAGCGGCTCATTTTGTTGAGCAGATCGATTTTGGTGGGGTTTTTCGCCATCAGGGTCATGGCTGACTGGGCCGCCTTCATCTCGTTGGCGGCGTGATCCAACAGGATCAACTCCAACTGATCCAGCGCTCGCTCCAGCCACTCGGCGGGAGTGCGGCACTTCAGGAATTCTACTACAGGGGCGATATCGGTCATGGTCACTGGCCAACTGGATCTGTCAGGCGGGTTGGGAAAAATAGCGTTCGTAATAGGCACAGGAGAGCGTGTAGTAATCCTGCTCAATGGCTTGCTTGATGGCGACCAGCGTCTCGTCCTGCCAGTCCGGCTGGCGCACCACGCCGTAGACCGAGAGATCGTCGATCTGGCTGGCGCCGGCCCGCAACAGGTCAAATAGCCAGCAGTAGGCGCCCTGCTCCGGGTTGAAACGCAGTTGCTGATGCTTGATGGCCGCCAGCAGCTTGGCCTCGTCGACAATCTGCAGCTTGTTGCTCACCACCTGGGTCAAGAAACCCTCCAAACGCCGGGCGATCAGATAGCGCTCATCGTTGCTGTAGGCGTTCCAGTACATCACTTCGTGGACAAAGCGCTTACAGCCGCGACAGACGTGATCCCCGAGACCGGTGGAACAGACTCCTACACAAGGGGTTTTAACGGGCTTGAACATGACCACCTGTAACTTGGCAAACAGTAAACAAAGACAACGGCTCGGCGAGCAGCCAGGTATTATACGGCAATAGTCCGGCGACCGGGGCATTGTGCACCAATAAACACCGCAGGCAAGACTGCAGGCGGGAAAATCCCGCGCCGCCGGCAGATTTTCTGCATAAGCTCCACTTTTCTGCTTTAAGAACATTATTCACCGCGCCTATAATGGCTATTAGTTGGGGCCAGTCGCGCCGCCTTAACTAACCCGGGGGGATCATGTATACTTTTGCCCCCGTTCCAGGTGATTAATCGGTGCAACTCCGCCGAACCAATCAACCGCAAGAACCAACCGATGTGGGTCATCGGTAGTCTTACCTTCCAGAGATCCTGGGGCAGTAAGTATTTATCACTAACTAGAGGAACTAACCGTGCTAGAAGCCTATCGTAAACACGTGGAGGAGCGTGCCGCTCAGGGAATACCGCCAAAACCCCTGACCGCTGAACAAGTTGCAGGCCTGATTGAGCTGCTGAAAAACCCTCCGGCGGGAGAAGAAGAAACTGTCCTCGACCTGATCACCAATCGCGTTCCCCCCGGCGTTGACGAAGCCGCCTATGTAAAAGCCGGATTTCTCTCCGCAATCATCAGCGGTGAAGCCACCTCTCCGTTAATCGATAAGCAAGCAGCCATCAAATTACTCGGCAATATGCACGGCGGGTACAACATCGTTACTCTGGTGGATGCACTGGACAATAATGAGCTGGCAGCACTGGCGGCGGAAGAGCTGAAACACACCCTGCTGATGTTCGACGCCTTCCACGATGTGGAAGAGAAAGCCAAGGGCGGCAATGAGCACGCCAAGGGCGTGATGCAATCCTGGGCCGATGCCGAGTGGTTTACCAATCGCGACAAGGTAGCCGAAAGCATCAAGATGTCCGTCTTCAAGGTCACTGGTGAAATCAACACCGACGATCTGTCCCCCGCTCCGGATGCCTGGAGCCGCCCCGATATTCCGCTGCACGCACTGGCCGCATTTAAAATGACCCGCGACGGGCTGACTCCCGAAGAGCACGGCGTTACCGGCCCGATGAAGCAAATCGAAGCGGTCAAAGCCAAGGGGTTGCCCGTGGCCTTTGTCGGCGATGTGGTAGGCACCGGCTCTTCCCGTAAGTCCGCTACCAACTCGGTACTCTGGTTCTTCGGCGAAGATATGCCCGGCGTACCCAACAAGCGCAGTGGCGGTGTCTGTATCGGCAGCAAGGTCGCGCCGATTTTTTACAACACCATGGAAGATGCCGGCGCGCTGGTGTTTGAAGCTCCAGTCGACAACCTCAATATGGGCGACGTGATCGAGATTCGTCCCTATGAAGGCAAGATCCTCAATGAAGCCGGTGAGACCATCAGCGAATTCGAACTGAAATCCGACGTGCTGCTCGATGAAGTTCAAGCCGGTGGCCGCATCAACCTGATTATTGGCCGCGGCCTCACCAGCAAGGCGCGTGAGTCACTGGGCCTGCCGCCCAGCACCCTGTTCCGCATGCCGGTCGCTCCTGCCGATACCGGCAAGGGTTATACCCTGGCACAAAAAATGGTCGGTCGCGCCTGTGGCCTGACCGACGGCAAAGGCATTCGCCCTGGCACCTATTGCGAGCCCAAGATGACCACCGTTGGCTCCCAGGACACCACCGGGCCGATGACTCGCGACGAACTGAAAGACCTGGCTTGCCTCGGCTTCTCCGCCGACCTGACCATGCAGTCTTTCTGCCACACCGCCGCCTACCCCAAGCCGGTTGACATTGACACCCAGCACACCCTGCCGGACTTTATCATGACCCGCGGCGGCGTTTCCCTGCGTCCCGGCGACGGCATCATCCACTCCTGGCTGAACCGTATGCTGCTGCCTGACACTGTCGGCACCGGCGGCGACTCCCACACCCGCTTCCCGATCGGTATCTCCTTCCCGGCCGGCTCCGGCCTGGTGGCGTTTGCCGCAGCCACTGGTGTAACCCCGCTGGATATGCCCGAGTCTGTTCTGGTGCGCTTCAAGGGCAAGATGCAGCCTGGCATTACCCTGCGCGACCTGGTGCACGCCATCCCTTACTACGGCATCAAGCAAGGTCTGCTGACTGTTGAGAAGAAGGGCAAGAAGAACATCTTCTCCGGCCGCATCCTGGAAATTGAAGGCCTGGATCACCTCACCGCCGAGCAGGCCTTTGAGTTATCCGACGCTTCCGCCGAGCGCTCCGCCGCTGGCTGTACCATCAAGCTGTCCGAAGACTCTGTGGCCGAGTACCTGCGTTCCAACGTGGTGCTGCTGCGCTCCATGATCGCAGACGGCTACGGTGACGCCCGCACCCTGGAGCGTCGTGCCCAGAAGATGGAAGAGTGGCTGGCAAACCCAAGCCTGATGCAGGCCGACCCGGACGCCGAGTACGCCGCGGTCATTGAAATTGACCTGGCTGACGTCAAGGAACCAGTGGTCTGCTGCCCGAACGACCCGGACGATGCCAGGTTGCTGTCCGAGGTTGCCGGTGACAAGGTGGACGAGGTGTTTATTGGCTCCTGTATGACCAACATCGGTCACTTCCGCGCCGCCGGTAAATTGCTGGATGCCTTTAAAGGCAGCATCAACACCCGCCTGTGGCTTTCTCCGCCGACCAAGATGGACGAGCACGTGTTGATGGAAGAAGGTTACTACAATATCTTCGGCCGCGCCGGTGCCCGCATGGAAATGCCCGGCTGCTCCCTGTGCATGGGTAACCAGGCGCGAGTTGCACCCAACAGCACCGTGCTCTCCACCTCCACTCGCAACTTCCCTAACCGCCTCGGTGATGGTGCCAACGTGTACCTGACCTCAGCGGAACTGGCTGCAGTGGGCGCCATCCTCGGCAAGCTGCCAACCCCGGCAGAGTATATGGAATTCGCCAACAAGCTGGACTCCATGTCCAGTGAAATTTATCGATACCTGAACTTCGATCAAATCGCCGAATTCCAGGCCAAGCACGACCAGGGCAAGAAAATCGCCGCGGTCGAGATTCAGGACGTTGCTGTCTAGCCCTTGCTCGACACGACACTGAACAAAAAACCCCGCTTATAGCGGGGTTTTTTGTTTGTTTGGCTGTTAATGTTACCTTCTTGGCAAGGGGCCCAACTGGTCAACAGACTTGCATGTTTAACAGACGAGTCGGGTTCAACAGGCGTTATATAATGCCTGTTTAAGCAGAATATTTATCAGGGCTGCTTGTGCACTTCGCTAAAGATTTCCTCGTCCACCTCACGCAGACTGATCGCTTCCACAACGTTGGTTTCCGCCGACACATCGCAGCGCGCGTAGAGCCGCTTTTCAATTTTGCTGACCGCGCCAAACAACCCCACCTCGGGCAGATAGGAGGCTTCGAAAAACATCTGGTTGGTATTGCTGATACGATCGTATTTCGCCGCCCTGTCATCGCTGACGACGTTTTGCACCTGGCCGCTAATGGTTTTTTTCAGCGCCGCTTCGCACAAGCTGTAGCCATCAAAAATATTGTAGCGTCTGGAAACACTGACGTCATGATACTCTTCTGAGTCGAAACCGGTAAAACCAATTACGAAAAAGGTGACAACACTGGTGAGCGCTACAAGTGCGATGCCAGCGACGACTGCTACCCACGTTTTTTTCATTGCCGGCCCTGCCCGCCTGGTAAATAAATTGCTATAAAGCCTAGCACCGGAGATCGGCAAACGCCACCGAGCCACGATGATTGACGCACAAATTGCCTTTCTTATACCTGGAAAAAATCCTGCAGCTTGCCCCTCTCCCACATGGCGTCCTGATAACCCAGTTCGATCAACTCATTGATAAACGGGGGCTCAAACATCAGGTAACTGGCAGTTGTCGCGCCCCCCATTTTTGCGGTACCGCCTGTGGCGCGCAAAAAGAAACGTACACTGCGCGGCATGTAGCGCACCTTGCGGCCGGCTATTTTATTGAGGGCTTTACTGGGAGAAATAATCAATGTATCGATGGGCCGCAGGGCGATATTTTCCGCCTGCAAGGTGGAATCGGGAATCACCCGCAGCAATTCATTGATGCGCTCGATGTGTTCGAGATCCCCTTCGAGGCCGTCGATAAAGGCACTGCTAAACAGGTGGCCAAATACCTGGGCAATCGAGGGTGAATGGCGCTGGGGGATAGAGGCCTTGGTCCACATCACCGGGTTGCGGTTAGCCGACACACCGATGACAAACAGGCGATCCGCCCCCATGTGCAACGCCGGGCTGAGCGGCGCCAACTGGCGCAGAGCGCCGTCACCGTAGTGATCCGTCTTGATCTTGACCGCAGGAAACAACCCGGGAATGGCAGCCGACGCCATCAGGTGAGTAAAGTCCAGTTTGGTCGGCACGCCGATGCGGCGGTAGCGCCGCCAGGGCTGGACCGAACTATGGCCCTGGTAAAAGCTCACCGACTCACCAGTTGAGTAGTTCATGGCGGTCACACAAACGGCTTTCAGGTCACCATTGTTGACCCCCTCATCGAGCCTCGCAAAATTGATGCGCCGATAGAGGAATTCCCGCAGCGGCTGGTTGTCCAGCAGGGCTATCGAGTTGCGGCTGGCGACCCCTTCGTGAAACAGCGAGCGGATCAGGCGAAAGCCCCCGGCCAACACATCCGTCCAGCCGGTCTTATAGACCCGTGCGGTGGTCAATTCACGCCATATATTCTGCAAGTCGGCCACGGCTTCGTAGTAGTGACCCGTGTGGGTCGCCAGCGCCAGGGCATTGATGGCACCGGCCGATGTGCCGCAGATAATCGGGAACGGGTTGTGGGTGGAAGATGGCAACACTTCATTGAGTGCGGTCAACACGCCAACCTGGTAGGCGGCCCGGGCACCGCCACCGGACAGGATTAGGGCATTGGTTGCCATAGAATAAGGGTCTCTGCTCTTTTGACAATTGCGGATAACACAATGTCGGATACTACATAACGGTTTACACAATAACGGGTTAGAGCGACGCTGGCCAGTTGGCCCTGTGAGCACTCAACACACTGCTATTACTATTGTAGTACTTTACCCGCGAGCAGGAATCCAATAAGGTCTGTGGCCACTGCGAATCCAACCACAGAGAGTGTTTTCATGGACCCCCTACTCGACTATAGCGACAAGGTTGTACTTATCACCGGTGCCGCCAGCGGCTTTGGCGAACTGCTGGCCCACGAATTTTCCGCCCGCGGCGCCAGACTGGTGCTGGGCGACATCTACGAAAACGGCGTCGAGACCGTCGCCTCGCAACTGCCCGGCCCGGCCGCGGCTATGGTTTGCGACGTGCGCCGGGAGGATAACTGCCAGGCCATGGTGGAGGCGGCGATTGAGCTCTACGGCCAGCTGGACATCGCCATCAATAACGCCGGCATCGTACAGAGCCTGACGCCTTTCGAAGACAGTGACAGCGAGGTTGTAGAGCAGCAGATGGCGGTTAACGTTAACGGCGTTCTGTACGGCATGAAACACCAGCTACGGGCAATGAAAGAACAGGGTAACGGCGTCATTCTCAATGTCAGTTCCGCCGCTGGCCTGGCCGCCGCCCCGAAGATGGCGATCTACGCCGCCAGCAAACACGCGGTAATCGGCCTCACCAAAACCGCGGCCGCCGAATACGCCAAACTGGGAGTTCGGGTCAACGCCGTTTGCCCCTTCTTTACCCTGACGCCCATGGTGACAGATTCCAACCTGGCGCCGGGCAAAACCAGCGCCGAGCTCGAGTCCAGCCTGAGCCGCTCCACCCCTATGAAACGCCTGGCAAACCCGGAGGAAATCGTTAACGTTATGCTGTTGCTGTGCTCCCCGGGCAATACTTTTATGACCGGCCAGGCCATAGCTGTGGATGGCGGCTTATCGGCGCTGTAAGCTCAAGTTGCCGAACGCCGTTTTACAGGATGCCGTAAACCACTGAGCTGGAACCTTTGAACAAAAAGGAGGCTCCCCGCTGTAAACTAGCCAAAAAACCACATCCCGAGAGTGATCGATGTCACTATACCGACACCATCACAGAGCAGCCCGCACCACAGGGCATAGCGCATACGGGTGATGCCCACCACCCCGAAATACAAGGTCAATACGTACAAAGTCGTCTCCGTGGAGCCCTGCATCACCGCCGCCAGCCGGCCCACCAGCGAGTCCACACCAAAGGTGTTCATGGTGTCGACCATCATGGCGCGGGCGCCACTGCCGCTAAACGGTTTCATAAAGGCCACTGGCAGGGCATCGACAAAGCCGGTGCCGATACCCAGCCCGGCAAATACCACTGTTACCAGTTGCAGTAAATAGTCCAGCGCCCCACTGGCGCGAAACACACCGATGGCCACCAGCATCGCCACCAGGTAGGGAATCAACTGCACAGCGGTTTCAAAGCCACTTTTGGCACCGTTGATAAACTCCTCGTAGACCGGCACCCGCCGATAGAGTCCAACCGCCACAAACGCGGCAATAATAAGCAACAGCAAGCCATTGGCCAGGTTCTGGGACACCTGCGCCAGGCTGCTGGACGGCAGCAGTGTTAACCAGTACACCAACCCCCCGACAAACAGCAGTATGCCACCCAGATAGGCCAGCACCACCCCGTCCAGGCGAATGCGCTGGATCAACAGCACCGTAATCAGCCCCACCAGGGTGGACGCGGTTGTGGCCAGTAGTATGGGGATAAACACATCGGTAGGGTCGGCGGCGCCCAGTTGCGCCCGGTACATGAAAATAGTGACCGGCAACAGCGTCACTGAGGAGGTATTGAGCACCAGAAACAGGATTTGCGCATTGCTGGCGGTGTCACGGTGTGGGTTCAGGCTCTGCAGGGCCTGCATGGCTTTCAGGCCCAGTGGCGTGGCGGCGTTGTCGAGCCCCAGCATATTGGCCGCCAGGTTCATGGTGATGGCCCCCTGGGCCGCATGACCGCGAGGCACCTCCGGCATGACCCGGCTGAAAAAAGGAGCCAGCAACTGGCTCAAGCGCTGTACCAGGCCGGCTTGCTCGGCGATGCGAAACAACCCCGACCAGAGCGCCAGCAAGCCGATCAGGCCGATGGCAATCTCCACCGCCAGCTTGGCCATGGCAAAGCTGCTCGCCACCACCTCCTGCAGCACGTTGACATCGCCAGCCAGCCAGCGCACTACACTGACGGCAAAACCAATCAGCAACAGACCGGCCCAAACGTAATTCAAGCCGGGCTACCGCCAGTCGGCACCGGCACTGCACTCAAGGCAGGACCACCAGGTGATTGGGCAGCTCATTTTTCTCCTCCGTCGCCGGTGAGAATTTCTGCAGCAACGCCCCGCACTGCTCTATACACTCGACGAAGCCCTGCTCGGTGTTGCCCGCGCGCAGCCGGGTGGTAAATTGATCGACAATAGCCCCCCACTGCTCGTTGCTGACATGCCGGCTGATGCCGCGATCAGCTATCAGTTCCACATAGTGCTCCGCTTCAGACACAAAAATCAGCACGCCGGTCTCGCCGCGGGTGTGATGCAAATTGTTTTCCAGGAACTGGCGATGGGCAAAATTGGATGCGCGCTGCCGCTTCACCCTGCCCGGCACCAGCCGCATCATCAACGGCGGAAAACGCAACACCAATGCCGCCACGATAAACAGCAGCCATTGCGCCAGCAGCAGTTCATCGCCACTGAGCCAAAACGGCGTGAACTTAAGCACCAGTGGCAGCAACAGGGCCAACACTGCGGCCAACAGTGTTGAAACATAAAAATAATTGTCCGAGCTTTTCGCCAGTACCGCCACCAGCTCGGCATCGGTCCCTGCTTCTACCCTGGCAATCGCATCGGAGACCACTTTCATCTGTACATCGTTAAGCAATCCCATCACCAGCCCCCCGACGCGCCACCGCCACCAAAGCCACCGCCGCCGCCGGAAAAACCGCCGCCCGAGCCAAATCCACCACGTCCAAAACCGCCGCCCCCCAAACCGCCAGCATAGTAGCCTCGATCCCTGAGGCGCCGACCGGAACCGCGGCCGCCGCCGCCGAAAAAGCCGCTCAGTACCACCCAGAGAATAAAAAAGATAATAAACACATAGGCCAGCTTCGATGGCCTGGACTGCTGCCGCCCCTGTTTGGCCAACTTGTATTCACCGCCCAGGGCTTGCACAATGGCGGCCGCTCCGGCAACCACGCCGGCGTCGAAATCCCCGCGCTTGAATTCCGGTTGCATTACCGCATAGATAATATTGGAACTGATGGCATCGGTAAGCACACCCTCCAGGCCGTAACCCACTTCGATGCGCAGCTTGCGCTCGCGCTTGGCGACCAGCAGCAGTACCCCGTTATTCTTGCCCTGCTGGCCGATACCCCAGTGCCGCCCCAACTGGTAACCGTAGGTTTCGATGGCGTAACCCTGCAGATCCGGGAGAGTTACCACCACCACCTGGTTGCCGCTGGCCTGCTCATGGCCCGCCAACAGTGTGTTCAGTTTTGCCTCCGCGGCCGGGCTGATCAGGTCGGCGCTATCAACCACCCGCCCGGTGAGTTTGGGGAAAACGGGCTCGGCAACAGCTGTGCTTATCGAGCCCAGGCCCGATAAGCACAGCAATAGCATTAGCATTGACAATTGCGATAGCAAGAGCCTGGCCGGCGGCAGAAGTCGGCGCGCCGGAATCAAAACTTCACCTCAGGGGCGGCCGCCGCATCCTCGCTGGTCGCCTGGTAGGTTTCACGCAGTGGCATATCACTGTACAACAGGCTGTGCCAGATACGCCCCGGGAAGGTCCGGATTTCGGTGTTGTACTGGCTTACCGACTGGATAAAATCCCGCCGCGCCACCGCTATGCGATTTTCGGTGCCCTCCAGCTGCGACTGCAAGGCGAGAAAATTCTGGTTGGATTTCAAATCCGGATAGCGCTCCACCACCACCATCAAGCGACTCAGTGCACTGCTGAGCTGGCTCTGGGCCTGTTCAAACTGCTGCAATGCCTGGGGGTTGTTGAGGATATCGGCATCCACCTGCATGGAACTGACCTTGGAGCGCGCCTCGACCACGGCAGTCAGGGTTTCCCTCTCCTGTGCCGCATAACCCTTGACCGTGGCCACCAGGTTCGGCACCAGGTCACTGCGGCGCTGGTACTGATTCTCCACCTGGGCCCAGTTGGCTTTCACCTGTTCATCCAGGCTGGGAATATTGTTGATACCACAACCGCTGACACTAAGCAGAGTGAGCAGCAACACACCCAGGGCGAAGGATCTTTTAATGCCCATGTTTTCATCTCCAATACAATAGACTTCCAACAGCGCTCACGCGCAGCATGAATGTTATGAACAGCGAGTTGCGAACAGTGTATTGAAAGTCAGCGAGGATGTCTTTATTGCTGATCTTTTCTAGCAATTTTTACTACCGGGATCTACTGCATTTGTAAAAGCCGAGCAACTGTATCGCGCCTGTTTTTTGTACAACCGCAATGGCCAGATTACAGCGGGGTACTACAATTCAAGCTCTATCCAGGCCGGGTCGTGATCACTGCCGTCACCGCCGTGCCTGCTGCGCCGGTCGATATGGGAGACACTAAATTTGGGCAGCAACTGTTGGCTCAACCAGATTTGATCAATCAATTTGAACTCCGGCGGCGCCGGCCCGCTGGGGTTGCGACGATATGTCCAGGCACTGGTCTGCGGCCCCGGCCCCTGGCTTTCACGTTTCGGCCGCCGGGTCTCCACGGGGCTTTGCAAAGCATTAAACAGCGGCCGGTTATCGACGCTTAACATGGGTTGCAAACAGGCCGAGTCGGGCGTGTCGTTCATGTCTCCCAACAGTATAAACGAGCTGTTGGGGCGCTCTGTATCGCTGAGGATTGCGGCGATCATTTCCGCCTGGCGCTGGCGCCGGGAGTCGGCCTCAATGGTTGCCGCCACCGGATCATTGGCATAGGCCACAAACGGGCTTTTCAAGTGTGTGTTGTAGACACTGAAAAGCTTTTTGCGCCGGTTTGCATGGAGGATCTCGATACGCAGCAGGTCGCGGCTGAATATGCGGCTCTGGGGCGCGTCCGGATGGACCTTGGCCTGGAACGAGGTGATTGCTCCGAAAGGCAGACTCGACAGCACACCCACATCGATCAAGCGCCGGTCATTGCCCTCTACCAGGGCCACGTGCTGGTAACGACTGTGGAGAAAATCCCGATTAAACGCCTTCAGGATCTCGATGTGTTCGACTTCTTGCACCGCCAACACGTCGACATCCATCGCCAGTATGCGGTTGGCAATGAGTTTGGTATCGGCCATGTCCTTGCCGTGCACCAGACGACCGCTGAAAGTACGCAGTTTGACACCAAGTCGAGTGTCGAATTCGAACTTGTAGCCTCCCTCGGTCGCCGAGGAATCATCCACTGTGGCCTGGAAATTAAAGCGGGAAAACAAGTTGTTGAGGTTGAATGTGCCGACAGTAACCTGCATACACCCTCCCTTTGCGACGAATTCAAGACAGTTGCGTAACTGCTTGATATTGCCTGTAAAGCGAGCGAATGCATTGGCTCTGCCAGTACCTGCCGTGCTCGCAAGCAACAAGTACTTAGCACTACTATATGCCTGTTCGCGGGCCGCGTATACAGACTGCACTGCCCCTGTTGAGGCTACGCGGCAGGGCAACAAGCGTACACGCAAACGTCATAATTGGCGGCTAGGATACGGCTGTACTGGTCACTCAGAGCTCCACTGTGATCCGAAACTGGCGGCCGAGCGAGCGCGGCGTTGGCTACGGGGAGCTGTGGCAATTGTATCCAGTGCATGACTGTGACATGGATTTTGGGAGTTCGTTATTGAGACACAAGCCTTGAGATTTACCTGCCGCGCTGCCGTTCTTGCCAAATGCTTGACCTGCAGCGCAGTTGCGGATTACCGCTATGGGCCATGAGCCCCACACCAGCGACGATGGATTTGAGCGGCTGCCCTTTCCAGAGTATGCCCGGCTGGAGGCACTGGTAGCCGCGGCCACTCCCTACGCCCGCCTGCAAACCCTGGGCGAAGTCAGCCACGGCCACCACCGCTATCCGCTACAAGCACTGGTATTTGGTTCCGACGACCGCACCCTGCCCTGCGTGGGTTTTTTCGCCGGCGTACACGGGCTGGAAAAAATTGGTACGCACCTGGCACTGGCCTACCTCTCTGCCTTTGTCGGCCGCTTGCAATGGGACCAATACCTGCGCAACCTGTTGCAACACTGCCGCCTGGTAACCGTACCCCTGGTCAACCCCTTGGGCATGCTGATGCGCCGGCGCAGCAACGCCAACGGCGTAGACCTGATGCGTAACGCACCGGTAGAAGCGGAGCATAATCGTCACTGGCCCATATCCGGGCAGCGCCTCAGCACCCGCATCCCCTGGTATCGAGGCAGGAAAAATGCCCCCATGCAACTGGAAGCCCGGGCCATCGCTGATTTTGTCCAAACTGAGATGTTCCCCTCCCGCTACGGCCTCACTCTGGACCTGCATTCGGGATTTGGCGCTACCGATCGACTCTGGTACCCCTACGCCAGGACTGTACAACCCTTCCCCTACCTGGACCAGGCCCGGCTGCTGGCCCAACGTCTGCGCATCACCCACCCCTACCACGTCTATCAGGTGGAAGCCCAATCCGACAGCTACCTGGCCCACGGCGACCTCTGGGATTACCTGGTAGACCTGCATGTAGCCGCCAATCCGGAGGGCGAGCGCGTACTGCTGCCCTGGACACTGGAAATGGGTTCATGGCTGTGGGTGCGCAAAAACCCGCTGCAGCTTTTCGACCTGCTGGGCCCGTTCAACCCGATACGTCCCCATCGCTATCGTCGCACCCTGCGCCGGCACTGGAATCTGCTGGAGTTTTTTCTCCACGCCGCCGCCAATCACGATCGATGGGGCAACTGATTGAACTGGCTACTGCTGCGCGGACTGGGGCGGGAGCAGCGCCATTGGGGCGACTTTCCCGCGCTGTTGCAACAGCGCAGTGGCGGCCAGGTTATCTGTCTTGACCTGCCTGGCACCGGCACCGAGTATCGGCGCGTGGCACCAGCGACAGTGCCTGCTAATGTCAAAGACCTGCGCGGACGCTGGCGCGCGCTGGCTCGGGCTGGCGGTGACTGGAGCATTGTCGGGCTGTCACTGGGAGGCATGCTGGCCCTGCAATGGCTATATCAATACCCCCAAGATTTCATCAGCGGTACGGTCATTAACAGCAGTGCCGCGACACTGTCTCCGTCGCGCCAGCGCTTGCAGCCCCGCGCCAAACTAAAGCTGATACGAGCTATCCTCACCAGTGCCCCCTACCCCCGTGAACAGCAGATTCTGGCCCTGACATCCAACCGCCATGCCGACCACTACCACATCGCAGCCACCTGGGCCGGCTACGCGCAGGACGCCCCCCTAAGCGGTCGCAACCTGCTGCGCCAACTGTACGCCGCGGCGCGCTTCCGGCCGCCGGCGCAACTCACCCGGCCACTGTTGGTGCTGTGCTCGAGCGCAGATCGGCTGGTGAACTGCAACTGCTCCGCCGCCATCGCCCGCTTCTACAGGGCCGACTTTAAGCGGCACCAATTGGCGGGCCACGATTTACCCCTGGACGATCCGGATTGGGTGATAAGCCACATACTGGAGTTTACCCACAACCGGGTTCGAGTCGCGCGAGAACAACAGCCCCCGCGGCCCCTGTAGAATTAAGCGTCGTTCGCCACCTTTCAGGACGCTGAGAAATTCGCCAGTAACCTGCCCTGCCCCTCAGAAGTTACTTGCCAATGCTGTCAAACACTTTTTGCAGCAGCTCGGTGCTACGTGCAGCGGGATTGGCACGAATCAGTTTTTCTTCTTCTGCCAGTTTGAGAAACAGGCCATCCAGAGCCTTGTCGGTGATGTACTGATCGAGATTGAGCGCCTCCTCGGATAACAGCCCGCTGGACAGTGCCGTGGCTTTGTTCACCAGGTTTTTATAGGCACTGGTAACGCCGGTGGCGGCGGTATTTTGCTGAACAATGGGCAATAACGCGGCCACCAGTTGCTCGTGGGTATGCTGGCGAAAGTAATTTGTGGCTGCATCTTCCGGGCCGTTGAGAAGCGCTTTGGCATCCGCAATATTCATATTGCGGATGGCGTTGGCAAAAATGTTGGCGCCAGCGGGAATGGCTTTTTCCGCTGCCCGATTGATGGTTTCTTCAAAGTTATCGGCCAGTTGTTCCTGCCCCAGCAACTGCAGTACCGGCCGGGTTTTTTCCAGCAGTGCCGGCATTGGAATGCGCACAGTGACATCCTGGAGGTAGCCGCCTTCTTTCCCCAGTTCGTTGATAGCGCGTTCCACGCCCAGCGCCAGGGCCTGTTTGAGGGCATCATTGAAATCGCTGCTACTCAGCTGCACCGGGGCGGCGGCAGCGGACTGTTCACTATTCGAGCCAGCAAAAATTCCTTTGAGGGTATCGAGCCAGCTGGCATTGACCGGCAGTGACGCCAGCCCCAGCGATAAAAACAGGGCAATTCCAGCTTTTTGAAGATTCATAACGGCACCTGCCGGGTTAGGAAGACAGCGATCATCCTAGCAGCTGCCTGCAGAAAAAAGGAAATTTTCTGCACTTGCCAGTAGTGAAAATCCGGAAGCAGAGTTAGCGCGGGTCGAGACCCAAGGCGTCCAACGCTGCGCCGGAAAAAACTGCGAAAAGGTGCAGCGTTTTCCCGCAGTAAAACCTGGCAAGTCGTATAGAAGATGACAACGAACATTGTGAGCCACGCTCAGTGCGGCACGGAAAAAAGCAATCCGAACAAGCTTGGCGCAAACGAACTCACTTGGTCAAAAACTGAATTCCCCTATCGAGGCCATCCAGCGTCAGCGGGTACATATGCCCATCAACAATCTTGCGGGTCAGCTCAATGCTGTGGGTGTGCTGCCAGTAGCGCTGCTCGGTGGGATTGAGCCAGATCACTTTGTTGTAGGTATCCAGCAGGCGCTGCATCCACACCGCCCCGGGCTCTTCGTTCATATACTCCACGCTGCCATATTTATGGGTAATTTCAAACGGCGCCATGGAGGCATCTCCCACAAAAATAACCTTGTAATCGTGGGGATAGGTGTGCAGCACATCGAACAGCGAGGTGATGTCGGTGGAACGACGGCGATTGTCTTTCCACACGTACTCGTAGGGAAAGTTGTGAAAATAAAAATATTCCATGTGCTTGAACTCGGTCTTGCAAGCCGAGAACAACTCTTCACAGACGCGAATATACGGGTCCATTGAGCCGCCCACATCAAAAAACAGCAAAATCTTCACTGCATTGTGGCGCTCGGGCACCATCTTCAGGTCGAGAAAACCGGCATTGTTGGCGGTGGACTTGATGGTATCGTCCAGGTCCAGCTCCTCCGCTGCGCCAGTGCGAGCAAACTTGCGCAGTTTGCGCAGGGCCATCTTGATATTGCGGGTGCCAAGTTCCACATCGTCGGCGAGGTTCTTGAATTCGCGCTTTTCCCAAACCTTGGCCGCCGATTTATTGCGGCTCTCGCCTCCCACTCGTATGCCCATAGGGTTGTAACCGCTGTTGCCAAACGGTGAAGTGCCACCGGTGCCGATCCACTTATTGCCCCCCTGGTGCCGTTTTTTCTGCTCTTCCAGGCGCTTGTTGAATTCCTCGATCAATTTTTCCAGCCCGCCAAGGGATTCAATTTTGGCCTTTTCTTCGTCGCTGAGGTTTTTCATAAACTCAGCCCGCGTCCACTCGTCCGGTATCAGCGCCTCGACAATTCCCTCGAGGCTCTCGAGGCCCTTGAAGTAGGCGCCAAAGGCGCGGTCAAACTTGTCGAAATACTTTTCATCCTTGATCAGGCAGGTTCTGGACAGCAGGTAGAAATCATCGATACTGCCAAAGGCGAGCTGCTTTTCCATAGCTTCCAGCAGCACCAGCAACTCGTTCAGGGACACCGGTACCGCAGCGGTACGCAACGCGTAGAAAAAATTAACCAGCATCAATTACTCCTGTTGGTCTTGCGGGCCACCGGGCTTTGGTGTTCTGTTTGGGATTACCAAAAGCCGCTTACTTGCCTTGCCGCCGGGTCATAAACGCCAACCGCTCCAGCAAATGCACGTCCTGTTCGTTTTTCAACAGCGCGCCGTACAGTGGCGGTATCGCCTGGCGACTGTCGCCATTTTGCAAGACTTCATCGGGGATATCGTCCGCCATCAGCAGCTTCAGCCAGTCCACCAGCTCCGATGTGGATGGTTTCTTCTTGATGCCGGGTACCTTGCGCACATCGAAGAAAATATCCAGCGCCTGGCGCACCAGGTCGGCTTTGATATCAGGGTAGTGAACCTTGATGATCTCTTTCATGGTTTCCCGCTCGGGGAAGGTGATGTAGTGGAAGAAGCAACGGCGCAGGAAGGCGTCGGGCAACTCCTTCTCGTTGTTGCTGGTAATAATCACAATCGGCCGCTGTTTGGCCTTGATCACCTGGTTGGTCTCGTAGACGTAAAACTCCATCTTGTCGAGCTCAACCAGCAGGTCGTTGGGAAACTCGATATCGGCTTTGTCCACCTCGTCAATCAGCAGCACCACTTGCTCGTCAGACTCGAAAGCCTCCCACAGCTTACCTTTTTTCAGGTAATTGGCGATGTCATTGACTTTCTCGTTGCCGAGCTGGGAGTCGCGCAGGCGCGATACCGCATCGTACTCGTACAGGCCCTGCTGTGCTTTGGTAGTAGATTTGATGTGCCACTGGATCAGGCGCTTGCCCATGGATTGCGCCACTTGCTCGGCCAACATGGTCTTGCCGGTGCCGGGTTCACCCTTTACCAGCAGTGGCCGCTGCAGAATTACAGCGGCGTTGACCGCCATGCTCAGATCATCGGTGGCTACGTAGCTATCAGTACCTTCAAACTTCATCAATTTACCCTCAGTTCCAACTGCCGGGCAGTTTAACACAACGAATTGGCGCTGGCGGGCCCCGGAGAGGGGCGGAAGGGTAAACAAATGTTAGGACATTGCGCTCGAAAGCGGCCCCTGAGCCGGCGCTAAACAGCGAGCGACGGGGGGTAGCGCTGAGCGCGGGTGCTGGTTCTGCGTGGTCTTGCCGGGGGCTTTAGTCTTCCGTGACAAGCGCCTGGGGATGCAGGTCGTTGTACCAGGTTTTATCCACCGTATCGTCCGCCGCGAAGCGGACATAGAAAGAACGCTGGTGTGTCTGCTGGCCGCGATAGCTAAACAGGAACAGCAGGCGCACGCGCTTGTTTTGCTGCTGGTCAAAGTGATAGGTGTAGGTTGTCTGGCCATCCTTCCAGGTTTCCGTATCCGGTGGTCCGAGACTGGCGAGAACTTCGGCCCGACTGGTCTTGCCGGTCGTGATACGGTCGAGCCGGGTTTTATCCAGCGACACCCCGCCCTGCTGGTATTGACTCTGGTTGCTAACCTCCAGCACCTGGCAAGCGGACAATGCTGTCGCCAGCAGGATAATTGTCAGGGTCATACCCAGGCCGGATACAGTGCCGCCGCGCTTAATCCGTCCCATCAGGCAGCCGTTGCGCGACTGACTTGGGAGTGCATCAGCTTCATTAGCGCCGCTTCAGCCCGGGATATGCCACAGCGCCGAGCCACCTCATCCGGCGCTACACCTGCGGTCAGCAGCGAGGCGGCATCTTGCAGGCTCTCATCCATTGGTGCGGCCTGGCTGGCTCGGGCCTCAGTGGTTTCCGGCGCGACCGCCAGGGTGGGAATCTCGTTGTCCTGCAGTTGGCGCTCCAAATGCAATAACTTGCGCCCCATACCCATGGAACTGCTGTTGATCAACTGCATGCCCTGCTCCAGTTGCTCCTGCAACGCAGCGCCCAGGCGCGCCTGTTTGCGCCCCCGCGCCAAACCCGCCAGCGCCAGCAAATTGGCCAACAGACTCAGTCCAAACGCCAGAGCCACGCCGATCTCAACCCAGCTGTACTCTAAAATCCACACCCCACACCTCCGCTCATTTGTTTGGGTCAGCCCTTTAGAGACTTTCCATCTCCGACCACTCAGCGCCACTGAGCAACTTGTTCAAGTCCACCAGGATCATCAGCTCATCGTTCTTGTGGCAAACACCCTGAATAAATTTCGCGCTGTCGTCACTGCCCACATTAGGGGTTGCTTCGATTTCCGATTCGCGCAGATAAACCACTTCGGAGACACTGTCCACCAGAATCCCCACCACGTGTTGCTCAGCTTCGATAATGACGATGCGCGTTTGCTCGGTAACTTCGCCTTCCGGCAACCCAAAGCGCTGGCGCGTATCCAGTACAGTGACCACGTTACCACGCAGATTGATGATACCGAGCACGTAGGTCGGTGCCCCGGGCACCGGGGCAATTTCCGTGTAGCGCAACACTTCCTGCACTTGCATCACGTTGATGCCGTAGGTCTCGCCCGCCAGACGAAAGGTCACCCACTGCAAAACCGGGTCGTCTTTAGCGCTGGCCTGGGTGTTAGTGCTTACCATAAGTCTGTTCCTTAAAATCTTCAGCGCCGGCTCTATTGCACTGAGCTCCGCCCGCCGCCCTGACTTTATCCCCCCGGCAAACCGGAGCGAGGCGTCAAAAATCCAGCGATACTGGCTACTGTTTACTGTATGTGCAGCATCCGTGCCATTATCTTTGCAGGTCGATGCTACAGGCTGTAGTTGTGGGTCGTAGTTGTGGGTCGTAGTTGTGGGTCGTAGTTGTGTGTTGTAGTTGCAAACTTTAGGTGCAGGCAGTTATTGCAATCAACTACTGACTTGGCTTCCCGCCCGATGACTGAGCCGAAGTTTCGCACTCCAGCATCCGCCCCATGGCGGAAATGTCCAGCAACGCACAGCCAGGCTTTTTGGCGACGCCCGCCAACCAGGGCCGCAGGCCGCGATCTGTGCGCCAATTGACGCCGCCCGGTTCGATGCTGAGCGGTTGCTCCACCGCGCAGGCCAGCAGCCCCCAGGGCAGGCCTCTAACCGCAATCACATGGCGAGCACTGTGGAGAAAATCGTCACTGTAGTGTGCTGGCATCACCAGCCGGGCCGTATTGAGCACGGCAATGCCCGCCGTTTGCCCGGCCTTCAGCTGTAGAAACCACCCCCCCTGCCCCGCCTGCGGGATTAAATCCCCGACCAGCGGCTGAACCTGATCCAGGGCCGACAGGGATACCGCCAGGGTCAACCCTGACACCTCGAACGGCAACACCTCGAAGCGCTGTTGTGCCCAATGGGGGCGGCCGTTTGCCAGCCAGTCGCCCGCCGCAGCAGGCGCGGGTTGGGTCAGCAGCTGGTCAAAATAATCTTGCAATACCGCCAGTGGCGGCGAATCCGGGGTTATATCGGTCACGGCAACGCCCTGGCCACGGGCGCCACTTCGGGCGCGGTGTTGTGCACCAACAGCCACTTGAGCAGCGAGCGGTAGGCCTCTACCCCGCGCCCATCGGGTTGGTACAAGCCCGGCGGCACACCGGCCTTACTGGCATCGCGCAGGCGCGTATCCACCGGAATCTTGCCCGGCCAAACCCCTTCACTGTAACTGTTGCGAATGACCCGCAAGCTGCTGACTGAGGCCTGGGTGCGACGATCAAACATGGTCGGGACGATACTGTAGGCCAGCGCCTGGCGTCGGGATTTACCCATCATGGCCAGGGTCTGGGTCATACGCTCCAACCCTTTCAGGGCCAGGAATTCAGTCTGCACCGGAATCACCAACTGCTGGCAGGCGGCCAGGGCGTTGATCATCAACACTCCGAGCGTGGGCGGACAATCGACTATGGCCAGGTCGTAATCCGGCGCCACCAGTTGCAGGGCGCGACTGAGGACCAGCCCCATACCGTCGCGGCTAATGGCCTCCCGCTCCAGGGTCGCCAGTGCCAGCGATGCGACCAGGATCTCCAGTCGCTCGAAACCGGCTGGCTGGATACACCTGCGCACCAGCTCCCGGGACAGCTGGCGACGCTGCTGAAACAGGGTAAAGCTGCCCTTGCCGGTGCCGCTGGGGTCGAATTTGAGATAGCTGCTGAGGGAGCCGTGCGGATCCAGGTCCACCAATAGTACCCGCTTGCCCTGCTCGGCACACAGACCCGCGAGTGCAATGGCGGTAGTGGTTTTACCGACTCCGCCTTTTTGATTGGCTACAGTCCAGACCAGCACAACCCGGTCTCCTTATTACCACCAACAACCAGCCTATCAATCCAGCAGCTCACGACTCCAGCGCCTCTCCTGTCCACAACTGTCAATTCTATGGCTCCAACGCCTATGGATTTTGCAGCAACGCAAAGCACGTACCATCCTCACTCAAGACCGTTCAATTGCGAGGCAAGTCCGGATCCGAGCTGAACAATAATCCGCCGCCTTGGGTTTCAACCGGAGTTATCTCACCCACCGGTGCCAGCCGCTCAGCCGCTGGCAACCGCTCGGCCGCACTGCCCCCTGCGCCGACTGCTTCTCCTGCCGAGCCAGGGCCAGCTGCTGGCCCCGCCCCTTCACTGCTCAACAACTCCGCCAGGGCCCCCTCGTCCGCCCCCAGTGACGTGCCCGACAGCCCCGGTTGCGGATAGGGTTGGCTCGCCTGTACCGCCGGCGGCTCCACTGCGCGGCTGATCTCCGCCTCGGTTTGCACGTTGGGGCGCTCGACTTTTTCCCGGGCAATCATCAGCACCACTCGCCGGTTGGCCGCCCGGCCCTCAACGGTAGCGTTGTCCGCCACCGGCCGGTATTCACCATAGCCCACCGCAGCGAGCCGCTCGGGGGCGATACCGCCCTCCACCAGCAGCTTCACCGCCGCTGTCGCCCGCGCGGCTGACAATTCCCAGTTACTGGGGTACCTGGTATTGTTGATCGGCACGTTATCGGTAAAGCCTTCCACCTGTACCGGGTTGTCGAATTTTCCCAGCAGGGCGGCAATGTCGGCAAAGATGGAGCGCGCCTGCAGGGTTGGGGTCGCCTCCGCGCTGTCAAACAGCACGCTGGATTTCAATTCCACTTCCAGCCACAACTCGTTGCTGTGCAGCTGCAGTAATTCATCGTCCAGCAGGTCGGCAAACTCCTGTTCGAACAGGTCCGACAACTGCGGCAGGTCCGCGGTTTTATCAAAGGCGCCGTCGCCTTGCATGGTGTGATCGGCGTCGAACTCACCGCCGCTGTCGATGACACTGGGTACTGAGGCGAGACTCGGATTGCCGATGCTGATGGGGTCAAGCTTGAGCGCCGGCATCACTTTGGTAAAGGTGCCCGACAAGGTCTCGGACAGCACCCGGTACTTGCTTTCATTGACCTGGGAAATGGAATACATCACTACGAAAAAGGCAAACAAAAGGGTGATAAAGTCGGAATAGGAGATCAGCCAACGCTCGTGGTTTACGCTTACTTCTATCGGTCGACGTCTAGGCATGTTGCAACCCGGGCCTCAGCGCAAATAGCCATCGAGTTTCATTTCGATAGTGCGGGGGTTTTCGCCTTCGGCGATGGCGATAATGCCCTCGATCATTAACTCCCGGTACTGGGATTGATCGAGAATACAGGTCTTGATCTTGTTGGCCACCGGCAACAGGAACAGGTTGGCTAACGCCACCCCGTAAATGGTGGCGACAAAGGCAACCGCAATACCCGGCCCCAGCTCGCTGGGGTCGGCCAGGTTGCGCATCACGTGAATCAACCCCATAACAGCGCCGATAATACCGATGGTCGGTGAATAGCCGCCCATGGACTCATAGAATTTGGCGGCGTCCAGGTCGCGCTGTTCGCCGACGATCATATCGGTCTCCAGCACCCGTCGGATGGCCTCCGATTCGCTGCCATCGACCAGCAGCTGCAGACCTTTGCGAGCGAAGCCGTCCGGTTCTTTCTCGGCCATATTCTCCAGCCCCAGCAAGCCCTCCTTGCGCGCCGCTACCGCCCAGCGCACCAGCCGCTGCAACCCCTGCTCAAATTGCGGCCGCGGCGGGTTGAACACCCAGGGGAAAATCGCCAGCGCCCGCTTCAATTGCACCATGGGGGTTTGCAGCATGGCAGCACCCAGGGTGCCGCCCAATACAATCAGCGCCGCCGGCCCATTCACCAGCGCCTGCCAACTGCCACCTTCAATAAAGTTGCCGCCAATAAGGGCGGCAAAACCGACTATCACACCGAGCAGACTGAGGATATCCATCTAGCGTAGTGCCTCGCAAAACGTGTTCATTCAGTGGCCCTCAAAATTGTCACCACAAGTGGTTCGGCACGCGGACGTATTTCGCCGGGAATGTCGGCTACCTTTGCCAAAAATACAAGGCACTACACTACAACTCCCGCGCCAGGGTAGCGCCAATATCACTGAGACTCAGCACCCGGTCAGTCAGCCCGGCCCGGGCTACTGCCATCGGCATGCCATCGACCACACAACTGGCCTGGTCCTGACTCCAGACAAAGCCGCCGTTCTGCTTGATCAGGCGAGCTCCCTCGCAGCCATCCGACCCCATGCCGGTCAACACCACCGCCAACACCTGGTCGGCAAAGGCATTGGCCGCCGAGCCAAAGGTGATATCCAGCGACGGCCGGTAATTAACCCGCTCGTCACCAGGGAGAATTCGGACCCGGCCAAGGCGGTCGAGCATTAATTGCTTGCCGCCCGGGGCCAGCAGTGCCGTGCCTGCCACCAGGATGTCGCCATCCTGCGCCTCTCGCACCCGCACGCGGGCCGTGGCATCGAGGCGCTCGGCAAACGGCCGGGTAAAGTTTTCCGGCATATGCTGCACCAGTACGATCGGCAGCGGAAAGTTCTCCGGCAGCTGCGCCAGCACTTCGCTCAAGGCCACCGGCCCACCGGTAGAAGCGCCGAGCAGCAACAGCTTGACCCGGTCCCGCAACAGCGCCGGTTGAATCGCCCTTGCCGGGGCTACTGGCGCCCGAACCTGTCGTGCACAGATGGTCATAATGCGGTCGTGCAGGGTTTGCTTCAGGGTCGGTGCATGGGCGGAAGCTTCAGCAAAATCCTTGGTCAGGAAGTCCACTGCGCCGGCATCGAGGGCATCGAGGGTAATACGCGCGCCCTCATAAGTAAGGGATGAGAACATCAGGATCGGAGTAGGTTGTTCGGCCATGATTTGGCGCACCGCACTGACCCCGTCCATAACCGGCATCTCGTAATCCATGGTGATGACATCAGGGCGCAGGTTTTTTGTCATCGCCACCGCCTCGCGACCATTCGCCGCAACCCCGACCACATTCAAGTCGGCGCACTCGTCCAGCATCTCCCGCAGGCGCCGCTGAAAAAAGGGGGAGTCATCAACTACCAGCACGTTTATTGGCATGGAAAATCCGTCGTCATGGCTCAGCTGTGCCCGGTATAGCGTTGCAGGAGGCCCGGTACATCCAGTATCAGGGCAATGGTACCGTCACCAGTGATGGTGGCACCGGACATTCCCGGCGTTCCCTGCAGCAAGCTGCCCAGCGGCTTGATCACCACTTCCTCCTGGCCAATCAGTTGGTCGACCACCAGGCCCACATCGCGAGTCCCCACAGACACCACAACCACATGGGCGTCCGCCGGCACTGCGGCATTGGCGGCACCTTTCACCAGCCAACGCTTGAGGTGGAAAATGGGAATCGCCTTGTCGCGCACGGTCATGCACTCCTGGCCGTCCACCGTATGGGTCTTGGCCAAATTCATGTGGAAGATTTCATTGACACTGACCAGGGGCAAGGCAAAGACCTGAGCCTCGAGCACAATCATCAAAGTGGGCATTATCGCCAGGGTCAGGGGCAATTTGATGTTAATGCGGGTGCCCTCTCCCGGCACGGAATCAATTTCGATAGCGCCGTTCAGCTGCGCAATCCGGGTTTTCACAACGTCCATGCCGACACCGCGACCGGAGACGTCGGAAACTTCCTTGCGGGTGGAAAAGCCCGGCGCAAAAATCAGGGAAAACGCGTCCGTGTCCGAGAGCCTGGCCACGCTGTCGGCGTCCATAATGCCCTTCTCTACTGCAATAGCGCGCAGCTTTTGCGGGTCCATACCGCCACCGTCATCGCTGATGGAGAGCATTATATGGTCGCCCTCCTGTACCGCCGCCAGCACGATGCGACCGGTGCGCGGCTTGCCTATGGACTCCCGCAGCCCAGGCAGTTCAATGCCGTGGTCCACCGCATTGCGCACCAGGTGCACCAGCGGGTCGGCCAGTGCCTCCACCAGGTTTTTATCGAGGTCGGTATCCTCACCGTGCATTTCCAGCACAATTTCTTTCTGCAGGTTGCGGGCAATATCGCGAACCACCCGCGGAAAACGTCCGAACACCTTGCGAATGGGTTGCATCCGGGTCTTCATCACCGAAGTCTGCAAGTCGGCGGTGACCACATCCAGGTGCGCTACCGCTTTGGCCAGCGCCTCATTTTCCGCCTCGCCGCCGAGGCGCACCAGGCGGTTGCGTACCAGCACCAGCTCACCCACCATATTCATAATGTCATCGAGACGCTGGGTATCGACCCGCACCGAGGTGTCGGCTGCGGCGGCGTCGCGAGAGACAGCGGCTGACGATTTGCCAAGGCTACCGGGATGCGCGGCGATCATGGGACCAGAGGCTGTAGCCTGGGAGTGTTGCGCTGGCCCAGGGGGTTGAGTTGGCGACGACCTTGCTGGCGCCGACGCAGCAAGCGGCGCGGCTGCTGCGGCCGAGTCAGCTGTACCTGAGCCGGCAGTGGCCGCTGAATTCTGGCGACCTGGCCCCTGCCCCTTGCCGTGCAACTGATCCAGTAGCTGTTCAAACTCATCTTCGCTGATAACGTCGTCCGCAGCGCTCACTATTGCAGCCGGCTGGGCAATTGCGCTGGGTTTTGTTTCGGCCCCGGGAGCCCGGCCCTTGCCGTGCAACTGATCCAGCAGCGAGTCAAACTCGGCGTCGGTAATCTCGGCTGCGGCGGGTGACACTGGCTCCGGTGAAGGTTTCTCTGCCGCCGCAAGCGGTGCCGCAGGAGGGGATTTTTTTGACGTCGGCCCTCTACCCTGGCCGTGCAATTGGTCAAGCAGGGCATCAAACTCGAGGTCACAGAGATCGCCACTGGAAGCCGAGCTGTCCGTCTCCGGATCGGATTCTGGCGCCGCGTCCAGTGCGGCCATTGTGGCAGTGGCCGCGACGGAAACCGGTTCGGAACCGGCGCTGATGGCATCGAGCAGTTGCTCGAACTCGGCATCGGTAATCTCGCCGCTGCCCTGTCCAGCTCCCAGCGTCGAGACCGCCGCGGCCAATGGCACGCTGTTAGCTCCGCGCACTGGTGGTGCAATGGCTCCGTCGTTCGCGCCGTCGATAAACTGTGCCAGTGTGGCCAGTAATTGCGCCGGTGCCGCCTCTGCTTCCTGCCGCCGGGACACCTGCTCAAACTGGGCGTTAATCGCATCCAGGGCCTGCAACACGGTATCGATCAGTTCAGCAGTAACCGCTTGTTTGCCGTTGCGCAAAATATCAAACAGGTTTTCGGTGGCGTGACAGCACTCCACCATGGCGTGCAGTTGCAGGAAGCCGGCGCCGCCCTTGACCGTATGAAAGCCGCGAAAAATAGCGTTCAACAGTTCGGTGTCGGCGGGACGCTGCTCCAATTCCACCAGTTGTTCCGATAACGTCTCGAGGATTTCCCCAGCCTCGACCAGAAAGTCCTGCAGGATATCATCGTCGTCAGCAATCCCCATTCACAACCCCTCTCACCGGATCAGAAACCGAGGCTGGACAGCAGGTCGTCGACTTCATCCTGGCCGGAGACAACGTCATTGCGTTCTTTGGAATGAATTTGAGGCCCCTCAGCTTTGACATTACCGGTTTCTTTCCTGTGCTTAACCGGGTTATCGGCCAGCGCTACCAAACCTGTAATTTCCTCCACACTGCCGGCGATACTCACCAGCTCCACCAGGTTTTCCTCCACCTCTACCATCAGGCCAATAACGCGCTTCAGCACTTGCCCGGAGAGATCCTGGTAACCCTGTTCGAGAATTATTTGCTGAAAATTTTCGTTGAGGCGGGTACTGCCGGTTTGGGTATCGGCAAAAAACTCCAGCGCCTGCCGATACACCTGGCGGAATTCGTCCGCCGTCATCTCGCGTTTTTGCAAGCGCAGCCATTCCTGTTGCAACATAGCGGCCCGCTGGCTAAGGTCCGCCGCTATGGGCGCCGAAGCTTCCACCTTATCCATGGTTTTATCCGCCGCAGCCCGGGTCATCTCGATAACGTAATTGAGGCGTTCAGAGGCGTCGCGCATATCTGAATTTGTCGCTGCGACAGGTTCAGAGCCCGGCCCCGCATCGACGTGAAAATTAACAATGGCGTCATGCAAGGCCCGGGTCAACTTGCCCACCGCAGTAAAGATGTTGCGGTCGCGAACCTCTACCAGCCGTTCAATCAGCAGCGATGCACCGACAATGTCGTCGCTGTTCAGTTTTTGCGACAGTTGCTTGGCACAATCCTGCAGCTCATGCATGAACTCCTGATTATTGTGTAATTGGGGATTTGTCGCCATTGACCAGTCCTGTTGAAATGATTATTAACCTTCAACCCGATCGAAAATCTTATCGATCTTTTCTTTCAGTACCGCCGCGGTAAACGGTTTCACTACGTAGCCGTTCACGCCGGCCTGGGCGGCTTCGATAATCTGGTCCCGCTTCGCCTCAGCGGTGACCATCAGCACCGGCAGGCCTGACAAACGCTGATCCGCCCGCACCGCTTTCAACAGCTCGATACCGCTCATTGCCGGCATATTCCAGTCAGTGACCAGAAAATCAAAATCATTGGACTTGAGCATGGGCAGCGCGGTGGCGCCATCGTCCGCCTCCTGGATATTGGTAAACCCCAGATCCCGCAATAAATTCTTTATGATCCGGCGCATGGTCGCAAAATCATCAACCACCAGGATCTTTATATTTTTATCCAAAGCTACCTCCCTCTCCGAAGCTTGAGATATACATAATTACGAACCTCGGTAATATTTTGAGGTTCAAGCGGCATTAACCCCACTGGCATGGGCAGGGCTAAATCGCCATTAAAACTGCAACACTGAAGGCGCCGCAGCGAGGGCCCAAATTGCTGCCCGTACGGACGAGTGAACTGAGTTCACTGTCTGCGGCGACTCTATCAACGTGAATTAAAAGAAATTTACTACCAGTCTAGTAGCAGTTTTGTCGCTAGCCAGTTTTTAGCCGGAAAACAAGAAAAAAAGGCGACCTATCAATAGGTTGCCATAAGTTATAAATGTAGTTTCGAGATTCAGGACAGGCCGGCAGCCAACTATAGATCAGCCGTCTTCGGCCTGCCAGTCTGCCAGCCGCGCGCGCAATCTCAGGGCCGCCTGGGAATGGATCTGGCTGACCCTCGATTCACTTACCCCGATGATCTCCCCAATTTCTTTCAGGTTGAGCTCTTCGTCGTAATACAGCGCCAACACCAGCCGTTCACGCTCGGGCAAATCGGTAATGGCCTGTACCAATGCCTCCTTCAGGGCCCCCTTCTGGAATTCCTCCTGGGGTGGGCGAAAGGCAATACTGGTGCTGGAATCCTCCAGCCCGGCGTCCTCATCGCCAAAATTTTCTTCGAAGCTAAACAGGCGGCTGGAGGCCGAGTCGTTAAGCATATTGTGGTATTCATCGATCTCCACACCCAGTTCGGTGGCGATCTCCATGTCGCTGGCACCGCGGCCACTGCGCGCTTCCACCTGCGCTATGGCATTGCTGACCCGGCGCGCATTGCGATGCACCGAACGGGGCACCCAGTCGCCGCGTCGCATTTCATCGATAATGGCGCCGCGAATCCGAATCCCGGCGTAGGTTTCAAAACTGGCACCCAGCGACATATCGTATTTTTGTGCCGCCTCCAGCAAGCCGATCATGCCCGCCTGGATAAGGTCTTCTACCTGCACCGAGGCCGGCATGCGCATCATCATATGGTGGGCAATGCGCTTCACCAGCGGCGCGTACTCCTCCACCTGGACGGCGGTGAGGCTTCTCTGGGTGTCGCCGTACATGGCTAGACGATCTGCAGCTGGCATGTTGAAAGTCTCATCTTCATGGCCTGTACTTTAACCGCCAACCCGGGCGGCCTCCGTATGCAATAAACGTTCAACAAAAAACTCCAGGTGGCCGCGAGCCGCCATTGGCAGGGGCCACTGGTCGACCTTGCCGGCGAGGTTGCGAAGCGCTACACCCGCCTTGCTGGTGGGAGCATACTCCAATAGCGCCTTTTGCTTTTGCACCGCCTTGCGCACATTTTCGTCAAACGGCACATTGCCGACGTACTGCAGGGTTACGTCCAGAAAACGCTCGCAGACACCGTTAAGTTTGTTAAACAGGTTTTGCCCTTCCTGCTGGGTGCGGGTCATATTGGCCAGCACCCGAAAACGGAACATGCCATATTCCCGGTTCAGCAGTTTGATCAGGGCATAGGCATCGGTAATGGAAGACGGCTCGTCACACACCACCACCAGTACTTCGTTGGCAGCCCGCACAAAGCTCACTACCGTATCGGAAATCCCCGCGGCGGTATCGACTACCAGCACGTCCACCTGGTCACTCAAGCTACTGAAAGCGTTGATCAGGGCGGCGTGCTCCTGGGGGCCGAGCACAGCCATCTGCTGCACACCCGAGGACGCGGGTACCACTTTGATACCCGCGGGGCCCGGTAACAGCACATCGTTGAGGTCACAACTTCCTGCCAGTACATCCGTCAGGTTGCGGTCGGCTTTCAATCCCAGCAGTACGTCAATGTTGGCCAGTCCCAAATCGGCATCCAGCAATACCACACGCCGTCGCAGTTGGGCCAGGGCAATACTCAGGTTGACCGAAACATTGGTCTTGCCGACACCACCCTTGCCGCCGGTTACGGCAATTACTTGTACCGGTCGTGTGGAACTCATTTGATTCCGTACTCCTTTCTCCCTGTCTCGGCGTTCGCGAGCCAGGGGGTTATTTTGTTACAGATGACCATCAACATTTGAGTATAGCTGCTCTCAGGAAGATGAGGAGGAAGATAGTGGTGCCAGGCTGCCCATGCCCGATTTCATCAGGCTGATTGCGCTGGCCACCAGCTTGTGGCCCTTGGCCACCGCCAGGTCCTGGGGGATTTCCTGGCCGTTGGTGCTGTAGTAAACCGTCAGGCCGTGCTCCATCACCACACTCAAAGCCTCACCCAAACTCGCCGTTTCGTCCAGTTTGGTGAGGACACAGCCATACAGGCCGGGGCTCTGGTGGGCGTGAATGCTGGCCTTCAACATTTGCAACTGGGAGTTGCTGGCCATCACCAGCATGGTTTTCAAGTCCGGCACTGAAGCAAGGATATCCAGCTGCTCTTTCAGCTGCCCGTCGCCCTGGCGGAAGCCGGCGGTGTCGACCAACACCAGTGGACAGCCGCGCAAGGTGCGCAAGACATAGGGTAAATCCTGATTGTCATCCACCACCTTGACCTGCACATTGAGGATGCGCCCGAGGGAGCGCAGCTGATCGTGGGCGGCAATGCGGTAGGTATCGGTGGTCACCAGAGTCACATTCTGGGAGCCGTGCTCGAGTACATAGCGTGCCGCCAGCTTGGCGATGGTGGTGGTTTTTCCGACCCCGGTGGGGCCGACAAAAGCGTACATGCCGCCTTCCATCACCGGGTCCAGGCTGGAGGCCGGCACTTTTTGCGCGAGAATGGCCTGGGCGTTGGACCAGGCCTCTTGCATGGTGCTGCAGTTGGATACACCGGCCACAATCCGGGCGGCGATACTGTCGACAAAGCCCATGTGTTGCAGGCGTCGCATCAGGCCGGTGTGCAGAGTGGAACCCTGCTGGGGAGTTTGGCTCATGCGCGAAAGTTGTTCTTCCAGCAGCAGGCGCATATCCGCCAACTCTGACTGCAGCGCTTGCAGCTGTGCCTGCTGCTCACGGCTCTCCCGTGCCTGTTGCTCGCGATCTTCATGGCGCTGCTCTTGCTGACGCTGATCCTGTTGACGCCGCTCTTGCTGGCGCTGCTGCTCGCGATCATTGCTGAAGTCGCGGTCGTGCCGCTGCGCCAGATCTGTAGCAGCCGACGGGGCAGCCACAGGCCTGAGGTTCGCCTGTTGCTCCAGGGGGCGGCCAGCGGCAACAGACTGCTGTAATTCTTCCCGTTTGCGCGCCGCGATCATCTTCTCCCGCGCTCGCTCCATTTCCGCCGCCAATTCCGCCGGCGTCTTGCCCGAGGCTTGGCCGCGGGGCTCAGCGTCGGCAGCGATGCGATTCGGGTCGGCAAAGCCGGCTATTGGCGCCACCCCGGCATCTGCCCCGCTGCGCTGCAAAGCCGTGTGCTGGGTCAACGTCTGGTCCACCAGTGCTTGCTGGCGCCAGGCATCATCGCTGTCCATAGGCACTTCCAGCCCGCTGATGGGCTGGTTGGCAGCAGTGACCTGCTGTGGTTGCGGCTCTGCCTGCAGGCTGGTGAGTATTTCAACGCCCTGCTTGACCCGGCGACTGGACAGAATGATTGCCTCAGGCCCCATCTCCTGCCGCACCAGCTCCAGCGCACGGCGCATATCCGCCGCCACGAAACGTTTTACAGACATAACAAATCCTCCAACCCGCGGCACACCGCCCTGGTTCGGTTTACCCTGAAAAATGGCAACCCGGCTATTTCTTTTACGACTTCTGTAACGACGCCAGCACTAAAATTTTTCAAACTCTTTAACCCTGCCTTAACTCTGGACACTGACTGACGCCTCAACGGTTATCTGCTTGTTATCCGGTATTTCGGTGTAAGCCAGCACATGCATATCCGGCAAACTAAAGCGCACAAATTTCGACATCAGGTTCCTGATCGGTGCCGCCACCAGCAATATGGCCGGCTTGCCTTTCACCTCCTGCTTCTGGGCCGCCTCGATCAACGAGTACTGCAGCTTCTCCGCCAACGTGGGCTCCAGGAAGCTGGCCTCAGCGCCAGTTTTTTGTGCCTGTTGCAGGGTCTGCAGCAATAATTGTTCCAGTCCGGCCTCCAGGGTGATAACAGGCACCTCCTGCGCCTGTCCCACGATACTCTGGACGATCTGGCGTGCCAGCGCCGCCCGCGCCACCGCGATAAGAGCGTCAGTATCTTGACTCTTGGGGGCAGCCGCCAAAGCTTCGGCGATGGTACGCATATCCCGCACCGGCACCTTTTCCAGCAACAATCCTTGCAGAATCTTTAACAGCAGATTGAGAGTGACAGCGCCCGGCACCAGCTCCTCCACCAGTTTGGGGGAACTCTCTTCCAGTTTGTCGAGCAGCTTTTGCACTTCTTCATGCCCCAGCAGTTCACTGCAGTGCTTCTGCAAGATCTGGTTGATGTGGGTCGCTACCACAGTACTGGCGTCAACCACGGTATAGCCCAGGGTTTGCGCCTTGTCTTTCTTGTCCCGCTCGATCCATACCGCCTCCAGGCCAAAGGCCGGATCGGTGGTCGCGACCCCATCGAGGCTACCGAACACCTGGCCGGGGTTAATGGCCAGCTCCTTTTCCGGATAGACTTCCGCCTCGGCGAGGGTAACTCCCATCAGGCTGATGCGATAACCATTGGGCACCAGGTCGAGGTTGTCGCGGATATGAATGGAGGGAATCAGGAAGCCCAGTTCCTGGGACAGTTTTTTCCGCACTCCCTTGATACGACTCAACAATTCACCGCCCTGGGTTTTGTCCACCATGGGTATGAGCCGATAGCCGACTTCCAGCCCGACCACATCCACCGGTTGCACGTCATCCCAACCCACATCGGCAATTTCCACCGGGCTGGGTCGCTCGGCATCAACAGTAACCCCCTGCTGGCCCCGTGGCGGCGGGGCGGCCACCGGCACCAGCCCCGAACCCGCCGGTGCTCGCGCTGCCGCCGGAGCTGGCTGGAGCTGGGCCTGTTCATTCTGGTGTTTGCGATAGTAGAGATACAGCGCCATGCCCGCCGCAACCACCGCCAGGCTCAGAAACGACACGTGGGGCATGCCGGGCACGGCGCCCATAATAAACAGTACAATTGCAGCTACACCCAGCGCCTTGGGTGAGTCAAACATCTGCCGCATAATCTGGTTGCGCATATCTTCCGAGCTATTGACCCGGGTAACCATGATCGCTGCCGAAGTGGACAGCAACAGCGACGGAATCTGCGCCACCAGGCCGTCACCGATGGTGAGCAAAATATACTTCTCCAAGGCGTCCTGGAATTCCAGCTCGTGCTGCACCATACCCACCAGCAGTCCGCCGATAATATTCAGCACCAGGATCAAAATACCGGCGATGGCGTCGCCGCGCACAAACTTGCTGGCACCGTCCATGGCACCGTAAAAGTCCGCTTCAGAGGCCACATCCTCGCGCCGCGTGCGGGCCTCATCCTGGTCGATAAGGCCGGCATTCAAGTCGGCGTCGATGGCCATTTGCTTGCCCGGCATGGCATCCAGGGTAAAACGCGCGCTGACTTCCGAGATACGGCCAGCACCCTTGGTAACCACTACAAAGTTAATAATCATCAGGATGATAAAAATGATGATACCCACAGCGTAGTTACCGCCGATCACCACTTCGCCAAACGCCTGGATCACCTTGCCGGCAGCGTCGCCGCCCTCGTGCCCTTCCAGCAACACCACCCGGGTCGAAGCGACATTAAGCGCCAGGCGCAGCAATGTGGCCACCAGCAAAATAGTGGGAAACACCGCGAAATCCAGCGGCCGCAAGGTATAGACACCCACCAATAGCACCACAATAGAGAGGGCAATATTGAAGGAGAAAAACAGGTCCAGCAGAAAGGGTGGCAGCGGCAGCGTCATCATGCCGAGCAGCATCAACAGCAGCAGCGGCACACCGAGATTACCCTGACCGACACTGCGCACGTGGTTCAGCGCCGTCTTGCGATCGATTCCTGCGGCAAATTGTCGAAATTCAGACAGTGATTGGGACGGCATAGGGTTACGGATTCTTGACGGTTTAGGTAGACATAAGCGTCTATCGCAAGAAGCGTACCTATTCTGCAGGCCTCGATAAAATTGTTAGCTTGAGTGGCTGTTTTGCAGGTTATAGCGGTGAAAGTATGTTCTTGGTTTGGTTTGGTTTGGTGCTGGTGTGTCTGCTTAGGAGATGCTGGCAGATTAACGATTCAGGACTCGCCGTGAATACGTCCATGTAGGCTCGAGTGCGGCATCCATGCCGCACACGGTCCTGTATCATTAATCTGCCAGCCTCTCCCCCCACCTCCCTGCCAACTGGGAGAATTTAAAATGTGGTCCGCAACACCCACTCGCACCAACTCATTGTTGCAGGGAGCTGTTGAAAGTTCGCCAACAACTTTATAAATCCAACTGTGCTCGCCACAGCGAAAAGTTAAAAAAAGAATGCTCTAAAACCACCAGATGGCAAAAATGCTCGGTGAGAGTCCGGTGGATGGAGGTTGCGGGACTCACTCACACCAACTCATTGTTGCGGGGTGCTGTTGAAAGTTCGCCAGCAACTTTATAAATCCAACTGTGCTCGCCACAGCGATAAGCTAATAAAGAAATTTTCTTTAAATCTACCAGACGGCGAAAATGTTCGGTGAGAGTCCGGTGGATGGAGGTTGCGGGACCGTGTGCGGCATGGATGCCGCACTCGAGCCTACACGGACGTATTCACGGCGAGTCCCGCAAGCTTCGTCCACCGGACTCTCTTACCCCACACTCCAACACAGCAACACTCCAATAGCCTCCGCAACAAACAAACATCACACATCAAACTGCATATCCTTGGGCACCTTGATCTTACGAGGATAAGGCGGCCGCTCGCCCTTGCCACGGCGGTAATTGCGCAACTGGAAGACGTAAGCCAGCACCTGGGCCACCGCCATATACAAACCGGCGGGAATCTCCTGATCCACCTCTGTGGTGTGGTAGATGGCCCGCGCCAACACCGGTGACTCCATAATCTGGATATCGTTGGCCTTCGCCACCTCACGAATTTTAAGGGCGAAAAAGTCCGCTCCCTTGGCTACCACAATTGGCGTATTCATATTGTCAGGATCGTACTTGACCGCCACAGAAAAGTGGGTCGGGTTGGTGATCACCACATCCGCTTCTGGCACCGCCGCCAATTGCCGGTTGTTGGCCATCTCCCGCTGCAACTGGCGAATGCGGCCCTTGACCTCCGGCTTGCCCTCGCTGTCTTTCATTTCATCCTTGATGTCCTGGCGCGACATCTTCAGCTTGCGCGAGTTATCCCAAATCTGGAACGGCACATCCAGCAACACGATAAACATCGTAATTGCTGCGAGGGCAATGGCCGCCCAACCGGCAATCAGCATCGAATCCACGATCGCCGGTTTCACCGCCTGGCGGGCGAGATCGAGCATATCTTGCTGCATCATTTTTAGCAGCACAATGGCGAGACTGAGAATCAGGATCACCTTGCCCAGGGCCTTGACCAGCTCCATCAAAGCCTTGACCCCGAACATGCGTTTCAGGCCTTCCATCGGGTTCATACGACTGGCCTTGGGCGCCATGGCCTTGGTGCTCCAGAGCCAGCCGCCCAGGGCGATGGGGCCGAGAATAGACACCACCACCAGAATCACAAACAGCGGCACCAGCGACCAGAGTGCGTCGCCGAAAGAGTGGGTTAAATGGCGAATCATATAGGAGGGATCGAACATCGCCTCCCGCTCCAGCACGAAGTTAAAGCGAATGATGTCCAGCAAGCGCTGCGACATATAGGGACCCAGGGTAAACAGGCCGATTGTACCGCCGAGCAGGATGGCTGAAGTGGTCAGTTCCCGCGACCGGGGAACCTGCCCGTCCTCACGGGCCTTGTCGATGCGTTTCTGGGTGGGCTCTTCTGTTTTTTCCTGACTGCTGTCTTCTTCGGCCATTATGGCATCCTCAGGAAATTGCTGAGGGCAGCAAAGCCCTCGCCCATATACAATTCATAGCTGGGTAAAAAACTGCTCATGCTGAACCAGATCAAGACCAGGCCGAAAATCAGGGTGATGGGAAAACCGACCGCAAACACGTTCATTTGCGGCGCCGCCCGGCTCATCACACCAAAGGCGATATTGACCACCAGCAGTGACGTCAATACCGGCATGGCCACCAGCAGCGCGCGGCTAAACAGCCAGCTGCCACTGTTTGCCACCGCCAGGAAAACTTCAATGTGCAAGCCCTGCTCGGAAATCGGTATGGTGATAAAGCTTTCCACAATCAGGCGGATCACCAGCAAATGGCCGTTGAGGCTGAGAAACAACAAGGTTGCCAGAATCAGGTAGTACTGCGATACCACCGTGACGTTGACGCCGTTGGCCGGATCGTTCATGGAGGCAAAACCAAGGCCCATTTTCATGGCCATAAACTGCCCGGCCAGGACGAAGATTTGAAACAGCACCTGCAAGAAAAAGCCGATGGTGAGGCCAATCAGCACTTGCTGGACAATAATCACCAGGCTCTGCATGGACAGGGGCGGCACACTGGGCAGGGGTGGCAACAACGGCACCACCACCAGGGTGATAAAAAACGCCAGCACCACCCTGACCCGCGCCGTGACCACCCGGGTGCCGATAATTGGCATGGCCATCAGCAGGCCCGATATGCGGAACAGCGGCCACAGATAGCGACCGACAAATTCCGTTATTTGGGTATCGGTCAGGTAAAACACGACTCAGCTAACCGATGAGCTGCGGGATGCGGCTGATCAGGCCGATAAACAGATCCATAAATTGCTGCAGCAGCCAGGCACCGGCAAACATAATGGTGCCCAGGGTAATCAACAGGCGCGGCAAAAAACTCAGGGTCTGCTCGTTAATCTGGGTGGCGGCCTGGAACATACTCACCAGGAGACCCACCGCCAAACTGGGGCCAACAATCAGCGCCACCATGGTTACGGTCAGGTAGAACGCCGCACCCAGCAAGTCCATTACTACTTCCGGTGTCATAATCGCCCCGCTATATTGATCGTGTCGCTATCCATAACTGGCCGCCAGCGTACCAATAATGAGGCCCCAGCCGTCGACCAGCACAAACAGCATAATTTTAAAGGGCAGGGAAATAATCAGTGGCGACAACATCATCATTCCCATAGCCATGAGTACACTGGCCACCACGATATCAATTACCAGGAAGGGAATAAAAATAATAAAGCCGATTTGAAACGCTGTTTTCAGCTCCGACATCACAAACGCCGGCACCAGGATATTCATCGGTACCGACTCGGGGTCGGGGATATCCCGGCGGTCGGCGATCTCCATAAACAAGCCGATATCGGTCTCCCGGGTTTGCGCCAACATAAAACTGTGAAACGGCTTGATGGCGGCATCGAAGGCGTCCCGGGCGTTCATTTGCTCGGCTATATAAGGCTGCAGCGCCTGTTCGTTTACCCGTTCAAACACGGGCGCCATAATAAAAAACGTCAAAAACAGAGTGAGACCAATCAGTATCTGGTTGGATGGCGATTGCTGTAAACCCAAAGCCTGGCGCAAAATCGCGAAGACGATAATGATGCGGGTAAACGAAGTCATCATCATCAACAGCGCCGGCAACAGCGACAGCGCCGTCATTATCGCCAGGATTTGCAGGGTAACCGTATAATCCTGGCTGCCATCGGCATTGGTCTGCACGGTCACAGCGGGCAACCCGGGAATACCTTTGATGGCTGCGGGCATACTGGCCTGGCTGGCGGCTGCGGGATCGGCCACTTGCGCCAGCGCCGCCGCCGGCGACCACAGGGCCGCGACCAGCAGGCACAGCAGCAAACCGGTACGGAGCGGGCAAATGGCGGCGATTGTTGCGCCCAACCTGGAGCTCAATGACCGGATCATCAATTTTTTTCCGACCGATTCGGCATCATGGCTTTGAGCTTGGCGGCAAAGTCTCCGGGCGCTGGTGTTTCCCGGGGGCTGATCACCGGCTCAGCGAAGGTGTGCAGGGTATTAATGGAATTGGGCGTGATACCCAGCAGCAACTGCTGGTCGCCCACCTGGATCAAGGCAACTTTCTCCCGCGTGCCCAGCGACAAGCTGGCAAGAATCTTCATACTCTGGTGGGCACCACCGAGGCCGCCCTGCCCCACGCGCCGGAGCAGCCAGCCCATCGCGACAATCAACCCGAGCACCACCAGCAAGCCGATCAGCACCTGGGCCAGGTAGGCACCCTGGGCCGGCACGGCCGAGCTGGCCGTGGCCGCGGCTTTGGCAGCGGACTCGGCTTTGGCAGCGGACTCGGCCCAGGCCAGTGTCGGGATCAAACCCGATACCGCGATCAAAACCGGTAGCGCCTGGGGCATGGCAGCTCTTGTGGGCAAAGACATAGCGTATTTACCGCAAGCGCTTGATGCGTTCCGACGGACTGATGACGTCGGTCATGCGAATACCGAACTTCTCATTGACCACCACCACTTCACCGTGGGCGATCAAGGTGCCGTTGACCAGCACGTCCAGCGGTTCACCGGCGAGCCGGTCCAGTTCGATCACCGAGCCCTGGTTTAACTGCAGCAGGTTGCGAATACTGATGGAGGTGGCACCCACTTCCATGGATATTTTTACCGGAATATCCAGGATCACATCCAGGTCCGGATTCGTCTTCGCGTTTTTTGATCCTTCGTCTATCAATTCATCCAGCTCCACAGGGTTGGCAGACGGCGACTTGCGCGCCCCGCCCTCTTTTTTTGATTCTTCCAGCGCCGCGGACCACTCTTCAGCTAATGCGTCCTGATCGGTTTTGCTGTCTTTGTCCAGTTGCATATCGTCACTCATTTTTTAGCTTCCTCCGCCTTGGGCTTGAACGACACCGACTTGTTCTGCACCGAGCTGCGATCAATAACCTCTTTCACTTTAAAGGCGAGGTTATCGTTTGACTGGCCCAACTGGATGCGAAACATGGGGATTTTGTTGGCCGTTACCACCTGCAGCTCCGGCATTTCAATCGGCACCACATCGCCGACTTTCAGGTCGGCTACATCGCGCAGGGTAATTTCCCGGCTGGCAATTTCACATTCAAGGTCGACCTTGGCTTCCATAATGTCATTGCGCAAAGCCGATACCCAGCGGTCATCGCGATCGTCGGAATCGGATTGCAAGCCGGAATCCAGGATTTCCCGCATGGGTTCAATCATCGAATAGGGCATGGTGATGTGCAGGTCGCCACCACCGCCATCCAGCTCCACATGAAACGTGCTGACCACCACCACTTCACTGGGGCTGACAATATTCGCCATGGACGGATTGACTTCGGAATGAACAAACTCGAAATCAATTGGCAACACCGGCCGCCAGGCTTCCTTTAAATCCACAAAAGCCCGGTCCAGCACCATCTGCACGACCCGCAGCTCAGTGGGGGTAAACTCCCGGCCTTCAATTTTGGCGTAGCGGCCATCGCCACCAAAAAAGTTATCCACCAGTTTGAATACCAGCTTGGCATCCAGGATAAACAGAGCAGTGCCGCGCAGCGGCCGAAATTTGACCAGGTTGAGGCTGGTAGGCACGTACAGGGTGTGCACATACTCGCCAAACTTTTGAATCTGGACACCGCCCACCGACACATCGGCGGCGCGTCGTAACAGATTGAACATGCTGACCCGGGTATAGCGCGCAAAACGCTCGTTGATCATTTCCAGAGTCGGCATGCGACCGCGAACAATGCGGTCCTGGCTGGTCAGGTCGTAACCGTTGATCGAGCCGGGACTGGCATCGCTTTCGGTTTCTATATCGCCGTCATCAACCCCGTGTAACAGCGCATCGATTTCATCCTGGGATAACAGATCCTGCATATTATTGCCCCGTCCTGTGAGCCGGCCGCTGCCCGGTCACTTATTGCATCACCAAATTGGTAAACAGCAGTTGCTCTACCCCGGGTTCACCAATTTCCTGCTCCAGCAGGCGCTGCACTTCCGCCAGCGCTTGCTGGCGCAGCAGCTCCTTGCCCTCGGCGGTTTGCAGTTCGGTGTAATCCTGGGCGCTGAACAACATCAGCAAGCCGTGTTGCAGCATCATGCTGTGCTCTTCAATGGCCGTTACCACTTTGAAATCGCGCACCAGCAGACTCACTTCCGCCTGCAAAAAGCGCTGCTTACCGCGGGCATTGAAGTTGACAATGATGGTGGGTTTGAGGGGGAAATAGATAGCGGAGGATTTGGCTTTGGCCGCCGGTTCTGCCACTGCGGCTTCCGGCGCGGCAGCGGCATCCCCTGCCCCCTGGTCGCCACCGAGGAATTTGGTCGCCAGCAGTGTGCCGCCCACGGATGCACCGATCAGCACCAGGGCGATAACAACAATGAGAATGAGTTTCTTTTTACCACCGGACCCGGCGGCCTGTTCGTCTGCTTCTGCCATGTCAAAAAACCGTCTATCAATGAATAAAGTGGATGTGAGCAAGAGCCATGCCAGTAACTCAACAGGCTCCTGCCGTGGGGCGGCGCGAACAGCCAGCGTTTAAGCCCTGAAGCTCTGCAGCCCTTACGCCCTTAAGCCCTTACGCATTGATAGTAGACGGTTTTATGACAAACGCCGGTTCTGGACCGGAGTTCAGCGCAGATATGCTGGCGTATACGAATGCGGATGTGGTCCGCAAGTCAGCGCTCCTGGAACCCGGGCGCCAAGAGCTTGGCGGCCCGGAATTGCAGACTTGGTTGTTGCGCTGATTGTTGCGCTGGTTGTTGCGCTGATTGTTGCGCTGGTTGTTGAGCTGGTTGTTGAGCCGGTTGATTAACCAGCAAACAACCCAGGTTTGAGCGCAGTCTTGCCGGGCAAATACACGCCCGGCAAGGGTTACTTGAATGACAGGCCGCCACTAGCAACAGGCAGGTGCCAGCCCATTGTCACCCGGCAGCGCTAGACAAAGTGATCGACCAGCTGATTGGAAACCGCCAGGGTTTCGACCTCTGCCCCGGCCCCATCAGCCTCGCCGGCAACTCCGCCATCGGCAAGTTGCTGCTGCTGTTGCCCCTGCTGCTGAAAGGACTGGTCAGAAACATCCACATCCAGCAGGTTAAAACCTTCAGCTTCGAACATTTCCCGCAGACGGAAAGCGGTCTGGTCCAGCGCTTCGCGGACCACCGCGTGCTGGCTGGCAAAACTGACACTGGCCTGGTCCTGGTTCAGGGTCACCCGCACTTGCAACTGGCCGAGCTCTGGTGGATCGAGCTGTATCTCCGCCGAGGACAGGCGCTTGGTGGCCATTATCGCCACCCGCTCGGCCACCGCAGTGTGCCATTCGGGCTGGCCAACTGCGCCTTTAACGTCGCCTGGCAGCGTAAACTGGGGCTGGCCACTGGCCCGGTTGGTGCCGGGCTGGGTCTGTAATTCAGCCACCGCAGCGCCGAGGTTAACCCGCGGCTGGGCGCCTTCCACTACCCCTTTCACCGACTCCTGCAACTGGCTGGCAAAGGCCTTGCTGGCGGCTGGCTGGGTGGTGGCCTGGGAAGCCAACTGCGCCAGTAAACTGGCATCGGCAGGACGGCTCATATCCACCGGCAATCTAGTGCCGTCAGCTTTCCCCGCCAGCGACTCCGCCTTTAACCCGGTCGTCAATTCTTCCAGTGACAACTCGCTCAACAAACCATCACTGCTCTCCTCTCCCAGCTCTGCGGCCGCAGTCGCGATCTCGCTCAGTGAAGACCACTGCCGCAGCGGCCGGGCAGTCGTGTCGGCGGCAGCTGGCGTCAATGCTGGCGTCGCTGCAGCGGCCGGGTTCTGGCCGGGATCACCGGCGGCAATCATGGCGATCAGTGCCGCCAGCGGATTCTCTCCGCCGTCACCGAGGCGCGACTCCAGTTCGGTGGCGGCGCCTGCCACTGCATCGCTAACGGTCATCAGGGAGAGGTGCGTATCGGCAGGCAGATTCAGGGTTAATGAGGCCTGCTCGGTGCCGGCCGCGGCAGCCACCAATGGTGTCGCCGCTTCTTCTACTGCATCATCCGCAGTGGCATTGTCGCGCCCGGGTGCCGTCCTGTCGGCACGGGGATCCTTGCCGCTTTCCCGGGTTGACGGCGCCACGCTGGGCTTTGCTTCGTCGCTAACAGCCGCCTGATTGGCGCGCTCCGTCACGGGCTCATCCGCTCCGGCCTGCTGCCGCCGGGCCGCGGCCGTCTGCTCGGTGCGCCTGGCTTCGGCGTTTTTAGCTTCTGCCCTGCTGGCTTCTACCCTTTTCGCTTCTACCTGCTCAGCCGCAACTCGATCGGCCTGGGTCCTTTTCTCGGCGAGCTTGCTGGTCGCAACCCTGTCTTCCGCAAGTTTTTGCTGCAGCGACGCCTGCCCACTGGCGGGGGCCGGTTTCACCCCTGACTCGCTGGCAAAAATGTCCTTGAACGCATCCCCCTGTTGCAACGCATTGATTTTACTGTCCGCCAGTTTTTCCGGGCGGCTGAGATTCAGCAAGGCACTCGCTGACACGGCATTCGGTTGGGTATTCATGCTAGCCCTCAAGATTATCGAATATTCGTCTGTTCACTGTTGGCAGACGCTGGCCCGCCATTTGGCCGTATAGCCTGGCAAGCACAAAGCGGTAATAGATTGCCGCTTTCGTCGCCAAGTAATCGCTATAGAGAGGGTTTTGCAAAGCTGATGCCAAGTTGATCTGGCGCTGGGGAAAAGCTGGCAGCCCACTGTTATTGGTAGCGAGCCGTTTGGACTTGTTGAGTTTGGATTTACGCCAGCAATCGGCGCCGGTAGATAGTTGCCTTAGGGCCCTTGGGATTTCAGTTCTACCTCCGGCCTGGCTGCGGGAACTTGCTTGCAAGACTCGCCGTAAACCCGTCCGTGGGGGCTCCACGACAGCATCCATGCTGTCGAGGGTCTTGCAAGCAAGCCCCCGCAGCCAGACCTGCCATCGCGCCAGTTATAGGACGCTTGGATTTACCGATAATGGGTAAAGCTGATTAATCCTGGTGTTTAGGCAATGTTTTGCCCAGGGTTATCTTGCAGAAACCGCTCGGCCACTGACTCGCTCAGGACTCAGCCACCACCACCCGGTTGCGGCCTCGCGCCTTGGCCTGGTACAAAGCCTGGTCAGCACGACCGATGGTATCGTTGGGCAACTCGCCGTCGCAATATTGCCCGGCGCCAATGGACACCGTGATGCGACCGTAGGCCTGGCCGCTGGCGGAATCTTTCAGCACCCGGCCTGAAATCGCCACGCGGATCTGCTCGGCGATAGTGTGCGCACCCGCCAGGTCTGTATCCGGCAATATGATGGCGAATTCCTCGCCGCCGTAGCGCGCACAGAGATCCTTGCCCTTGATGCAGCGTTTCAGGGTCGCCGCGACAAAGCGCAACACCTTGTCGCCAACCAGGTGGCCGTGAGTGTCATTGAACTGTTTGAAATGGTCTATATCGATCAACAGCAAGCAAAACACGGATCCCTGTTCCCGAGACTCACTAATGGTAGTTTCCAGACCGGAATCAAAGGCTTTGCGATTGGAGATACCGGTAAGCGCATCCAACAGCGAATCTTCCCTGACCTGCTCCAGCTCTTTGCGCAGCGAACCCATCTCCGCCATGATCTGGCTCATATTGGATTCCATCTGCCGCTGGGACTCGCGCATAGATTGGGTATCACTGAGCACTTTTTGCACTTCGCTGGACATAACCTTGGGCGCCGTGGGGGCTTCCAGAATGTCGGCAAACTGGCTCAGGGTACGGGCATAGTTGGACAGATTGCCACCGGAATTCTGGAATTCTGACTGTACATCGAGAATGATGCTTTTCAATTCCTGCCGCAGTTTTTCAAAGGCCCGCTCATCCTCAGCCACGTACTGGTGGTACATTTCCAGCAGCGCCTCAGCGCTGAAACCCTCGGCCTGCTCGCTCAATTGATCAAAGGACTGCTTCAACGGCGGGTTATTTCCGGCCACATATTCGTAACCAATGCGATAGTTAAAAGGCGTCGGTGGAATTTTATACTTCCCCAATAGCGCCAGCGCCAAACGCATATACTCCGACGCACGGCCGAAATCGTCCTCCCGGTAGGGGTTACTTGTCACTGTGACATTTGCTCCTCTGGCACATCCAACTACTGCATTCACAACTGCAAATTCGGCACAATTATAGTATTACTCATTGGCAAGTGTTTAATAATACTCATTTTTTCTAAAGTCTGGCGCAATCCGCCAGCAAATCACCTTCCGCGCCCGGGTTTTCCGCTCTTCAACTAACTATAGACCCAGCTGTGGCAATTGCCACAGACAATGCCGATACCACTGTACATAAGCCCTCCACCAGCCCGAGCGGCGGTTAAAACCATGTGCCCGGATTAACCGTCGCGGTCTCAATACAAGCAAGGAGCAGGCATTAAAGGGCTGTATTTCCGGGGCTTTGTTTACAGGGCTTTATCTCCAGGGCTAGGAGCCTGTCGGACTTAGGTGCCCGTAGCGAGAGAAAGTCCGATTTGAGTCAGTTTTTAACCATTTTTGAGGCGAATAGTGGTTCTATTTAACGAGAAAATGGTTAAAAAATGGCCAAACTCGGCTTTTCGCAGCAGGGCAACCCTAAGTCCGACAGGCTCCTAGGTTTCGCGGTTTCGAAACAGGGAGGACAACTCGTCCAGCTCTTTTTGCAGCAGTTTCTCGGCACTGGCGTCTTCGGCAGACTTCAGGCTCTGGATCAACTTTTCAATGCCCTGGCGCCGCTGGTAACACTGTTGCCAGTTGCGCAGGCAGCCGGTCTCGGCCTGTTGCAACTGCAGGATCTGCTGTTGCTGGGCGCTGAGCGCCTGCCCCAACTGTTGCAGGAAGCGGCGATCGTTGATCATGTTCTGGGCAGACAAGCCCGCGGTTTTGGCGTTCAGTTGCCGGGTATACTCCTGCTGGTAGCGACTTATTTGCTCCAGCTGCTCACGGGCGCGCTCGACGTTATCGCGGCTGTCGTTAAGTGCGTTGACGGCGGCCTCCTCGGCCCGGTTGGCCAACTGCAATACCACGGTCATGCGCTGGGACCTGCTGACGGCCATAACTCAGTTTCTCACTGGCGATTCTGCCCGGGACCAGGCTTGCCGGGCTGCTGCCCCGCCGGCGCCGGTGTCAGCACAGCCTGCAATTGCTGGCAACTGGTTTCATAGTTGAGTGCTTCGCGCAGGCCCTGGCGAATAAAATTGCGCAGATGGGGAATTCGCTCGATGGCGCGGTCAATATTGGGGTCGCTGCCGGCGCGATAGGCGCCGATATTAATCAAATCCTTGTTCTCCCGATGCAGTGACAACAGCTGCTTGAACTTTTGCATCGAGGCCAGGTGCTGCTCACTGACGATATTAGGCATAGCGCGGCTGATGGATGCCTCCACATCAATGGCCGGGTAGATGCCTTCTTCCGCCAGCTTTCTCGACAGTACGATATGGCCATCGAGAATGGCCCGGGCGGCATCGGCGATGGGGTCCTGCAGGTCGTCCCCCTCGGTCAGCACCGTGTAGAAAGCGGTGATGGAACCCTCCCCTTCAGCGGCGTTGCCCGCCCGCTCCACCAGCTGCGGAATTTTTGCGAACACCGACGGCGGGTAACCTTTGGTGGCCGGAGGCTCACCGATGGCCAGTGAGATTTCCCGCTGGGCCTGGGCGTATCGAGTCAGCGAGTCCATTAATAGCAACACGTTTTTGCCCTGGTCGCGATAGTACTCGGCGATCCGGGTACACAGTTGCGACGCCCGCAATCGCATCAGCGGCGCATCATCTGCCGGCGATGCCACCACCACGGCACGCCGCATACCCTCCTCGCCGAGTATGTGGTCGATAAACTCCTTCACTTCCCGACCCCGCTCACCCACCAGCCCTACCACCACCACATCCGCTTTGGAAAAGCGGGTCATCATACCCAGCAACACGCTCTTGCCGACGCCGCTGCCGGCGAACAAGCCGAGCCGCTGGCCGCGGCCCACAGTCAACAGCGCATTGATGGCGCGAATGCCGACATCCATGGGTTCGCTGATAGGGTGGCGGTGCAGCGGGTTGATGGTGTGGGGCGCAAAATCAAGAAAATCGTCACCGGACCAGTGGGCGAATCCATCCAGCGGTTGGCCCAGGCCATTGATTACCCGCCCCAGTAGCCCGGGCCCGATACGAATGCCGTTGTGCGCCCCCTTGGGCCTGACCAAGGCCCCCGGCTGCACGCCTTCGACGTGTTTGATGGGCATCAGGTACACCTTGTCGTCGGCAAAACCCACCACTTCGGCTTCGATTTTGCGCCCGTCCCGGGTTATCACCTCGCACTGGTGACCCACCGACACATTCAGGCCCACAGCTTCAATAGTCATGCCCACCAGCCGCGTCAAACGACCGTCGGCCTGGGCGCTAAAGTCAAAATTTCGCGCCGGCCGATAGCCCTGCAATTGCTGCAACAGGCTCACAAACCACTCTCACTTGCAGCCGAGGGATCGCTCGCGACGGAGGGATCGCCGGCGACTGCGAGCGCATCAACGTCGCCGCCGGCTGGCGCCGCATCTTCGCTGGCGGCCACCGACTCCGCCTCTGGCGCCACTTCCGTCGCCGGCTCCCCGGTCGGGTCCGACTGCTGGGAGCTGCCAGCACTCAATTGTTTGTCGCGAAACTGGCGCAACAATTCATCCAGCCGGTGCTCCATACTGTAATCCACCAGGCTCTCCCGGGTTTCGATTCGGCAACCGCCAGCCATCAGGCCCGGGTCAGCCCGAAACGCCCAGTCTTTCTGGTGTTCTTCAGCGTAGGTTTCAATCAGGGCCAGGTCGTCCGGATTGAGGCAGATCTTGATATTGGACGCTCCGCTTGGCAGGGCTTCTATGGCCGTCTGCACCGCTTGCAACACCTGCGATGAGTCCTGCAACATCTCCCGCTCCACCAGCTGGCGGGTCAAACCGCAAATAAAGTCCAACAGCATATTTTCCAGCGCTTTTTCCTGCCCGGCGATGGGTTCCACCAGCACCTCGGCCACCTGCAGCAAGTGACTGACTTGCATACCGAGTTGCTGTTGCGCCTCGGCCTCGGCCTTCTCCTGGGCGATGCGCTTGCCGTCGGCCTCGCCCTTGCTAAAGCCCTCCTGGTAACCCTTCTCAAGGCCTTCTTTTTCAGCTGCTTCGGTAATCGCCTGCAGCTCTTCGGCGGTTATCGGTGAATAATTGACCTCGCCCTCGGCCACGTCCTCTATGATTTCACTGTCACGCTGGCGCGCCTGTCCCGCCGGGCGCTTGCCGTCCGCCTGGCGCTTGTCCTTTTCCGCGGTCGCCCGCACGGTTTTTGTCGCACTGGCGTTGGCACTGCCCACCTGGGGCGGCGACCAGGTTACCAGGTCGGAGATATCCTCGGCGGCAATGCGATTGGGGATTTTGGGGTTCATATAAGCATCAGTTGTCGGCGATTAAACAGCGCAGTCACGGTAGACATTTACAGCATTTGCTCGCCGCTGCCACCGAGCATAATTTCGCCGGCTTCGGCCATGCGCCGGGCGATGGTGAGAATTTCTTTTTGTGCCCCTTCCACCTCGGAGACCTTGACCGGCCCCTTGGCTTCGAGATCGTCGCGCAGCAACTCGGCCGCTCGCGACGACATATTCTTGAAGATCTTTTCCTGCAATTCGTCTTCTGCGCCCTTGAGGGCAACGATCAAAACCTCGGAAGACACCTCGCGCAACAGCGCCTGGATACCGCGATCGTCCACTTCGATCAGGTTGTCGAATACAAACATCAGGTCCTGGATCTGGCTGCCCATATCCTCATCCACTTCCTTGATGGAATCCATCAGGTCAGCTTCGATGGAGCGGTCGAGATTATTCATAATTTCAGCGGCGACTTTTACGCCGCCCATGGTGCGGGTTTTCGAGGCCGCACTGCCGGAGAACTGTTTCTCGAGAATATTGTTCAATTCCTGCAGCGCACCCGGCTGCACCGTGTCCAGTGCCGCTACCCGCATCATAATATCCAGGCGCACCTTCTCGCTAAACAGCGCCAGTACTTCGGCGGACTGGTCGGAATCCAGGTAGGCGATCACAATGGCCTGGATCTGCGGGTGTTCGTTGCGAATGATATCGGCCACTGAGCGCGGCTCCATCCACTTCAGGGTATCGAGGCCGGTGGTGCTGCCATCCAGCAGGATACGATCGATCAGGCCACTGGCCTTGTCCTCGCCGAGGGCGGTCACCAGCATATTGCGAATATAGCTGTCGGCCCCCATACCGAGGCCGGTGAGGGTGCGAACTTCTTCCAGGAAAGTGCCCAGCACTGCTTCCACGGTTTCCTGCTGCACATGGGCCAGTTGCGACATGGCCGTGCCCAGCCGCTGCACTTCTTTCGGCCCCATATGCTTGAGGATTTCCGCCGCATCGGCTTCGCCCAGGCTCATCAACAGAATGGCAGCCTGGTCCACCTTGGGCAGGTTCAGTTTAGGGGGCTGGTCTTGCGCCTGGCCAGCGGCGGCATCACTCATCGGCTTTCACCCAACTCTTAATTACCTGGGCCACGCGGCCCGGGTCTTCTGCGATCATACCCTTGACCGCGTTTAACTGCTGTTCGTAACTCTCCTCCGGACTGGGCAGGGCCAGCGCCTGGCCCCCGGTCAGGGTAACTGTCTCATCGGATAAACCCTCGAAGCTGTCCAGGCCGGCGGATTCCAGGGCCGCCGCTTCCCGCGCGCGCTCCTCCTCCCGGGCTTTGACGCCCCCGGCGGTCAGGCTCTTCAGCACCGGCCGCAGCAGGCCCAACAACAACACCAGAATGATCAGCAACCCCACCACCTGCTTGAGGATGGATAAAAACCAGGGCTGTTCCCAGATCGGCACTTCGGCCAACTGGGCATCGCTTTCCTGAACCAGGAACGGCGAGTTCAGCACATTGACACTGTCACCCCGGGCCGCGGAAAAGCCCACCGCATCGCGTACCAGTATAGACAAGCGTTCCAACTCATTCTCACTCCAGGGTTGGCGCATCGCCTCACCGGTCTCGGGGTTGATGCGGATGCGGTCGTCCACCACCACCGCCACGCTCAGGCGATTGACTTTGCCCAGTTGGTGCTTGGTGTAGCTGACCGTGCGGTCCAGTTCAAAATTGCGAGTAGCCTGGCGGCGGCTGTTCTGGGGAATGGCCCCCTCACCCTGGTCCCTGGCCCCGGCCTGTTCCGGTGCGGCGCCGTTGCCGGGCGGCTGATTGGTGAGTGCACCGGGTATACCGGCGGCCGCCGCGCTGCCGGTGCGGGCTTCCTCCAGGGTTTGCTCGCTGCGCACCGCCGGCAGATCCGGGTTGAATACCTCCTCCGCCTGCTCGACCTCGGTAAAGTCAATATCGGCGCTGACCTCGGCCTTGAAATTGCCGGTGCCGATGATCGGGTCGAGAATACCGTTGATACGCTGGGTAATATCCGTCTCTATCTTGCGAGTATAGTCGCGCTGGCGACCAGCGGCGACCAACTCCTGGTCTTCATCGATAACAGAGAGCAAATTGCCCTTTTGATCCACCACGGTGACATTGTCCAGAGTTAACTCCGGGATACTGGACGCCACCAAATTGGCGATGGCCTTGACCTGTTGCGGCTGGATACCCCGGCCGGGAAACAACTCCACAAATACCGACGCGCTGGGCCGCCGCGGCTCCCGCACAAATACCGCTTGCTTGGGTATGGCCAGGTGCACCCGGGCGCTGCGCACGGCGTTAATACTGGTGATGGTGCGCGCCAGCTCGCCTTCCAGGCTGCGGCGGTAGCGCGCATTTTCCATAAACTGGCTGGTGCCAAGCGGCTGTTCCTGGTCGAGCAATTCGAAACCGGCGGAGCTTTCCCCCGGCAGGCCCGCCTCTGCCAGTTTCAGGCGCGCTTTGTGCACCTGGTCCTGGGCTACCAGCAGGGCCCCGCTGGCACCGTCAATTTTAAAAGTGATGTCATTGGTTTCAAGGATTTCCACAACCTCGGCCGAATCCAATCGATCCAGGCTGCCGTACAGCGGCCGGTAATCCTCTCCCTGGGACCAGAGCACTACAGCGAAACCGATAGCGACACTGGCGGCGAGGCCCACCATCAAACCGGCCTGACGCACGAGGTTGAGGTTATTGAACCCCTCAATCAGGTCGTTGGTCGCCGCGCCGCTGTTACCAGAGGGCAACTCGGTTTCTGCTGTAGCCATGGTTCTACTCTTTTGGTTGAGTTCAGTTCTGTGTTGTTTGGGTTGGGTAACTTATGCAATCAGCGTGTGTTGAATTTCGTTTCATGGCCGGGGTTGCGCTCGCAGGTAACAGGAGGCAATACGCCCAAGGCTCGCTTATACCGGCATATTCATGACATCGCGATAGGCTTCTATTAACTTGTTGCGCACTTGTACCATCGACTGAAAACTGACGCTGGCTTTCTGGGAGGCCACCATCACATCGGTGATGTCCACGTTAGGGTCGCCCACTTCATAGGCCTTGGCCATGCTCGAAGATGCCTGTTGCACGTCATTGACCTTGTTGACCGCTTGCTCCAGCATCTGGCCAAAAGATGGCACCGGCTCCGCCTTGCCAGTCTGCAGCCCTGCCCCTTGTGCTCCAGCCACGTCTTTAGCGGCCAGGTCCTGGGGGCGTTGAAACGCCTGCGCCTGGGACTTGAGGGAGCGCATCTCCAGCAACAGACGATTTATATCCACTCGTTCAACCATGGCCCTTTCAACTCCTGCACGTTGCACCGCCTAAACGACAAATATTTGACTGTTTTGCCGTTTTTCCTGATTACTGACTCAATTCTGCACAAAATGGGCCAATTGTTGCCGCAGGAACAAACTTGCCGGCAAGCGCATACTGCTTGCACAAGTGGCGGCGGAAAAACTCAAAACAGAGGATGAATATCGCGCCAAAAGGGCAAAATTAGCTGGCCCGAGTCACCGCGCCGAACGCTACCCCGCTACACCTGTCGGGCTAGTAAAAAAACAACGTTTCCCGTCACCTGAAATTCATCAAAACATCATCGCAAAACGCTTGACCGCGGGCCTTTCCGATGTATAGTTCACGAACAGACGCAGGCTAAATGTCAGGGTCTAAAGTAGTAGTTTGGCGGTTATTAAATCCAGCAAACAAGCAGTGCAGTGATTATCGAAGCGGAGGAAAATCGATATGAGCAGTGATGCCTTACACGTCAACCCAAACATCGATGCGGAATTGGCTGATGCCCACCTTTTTGGTGGCCAGATGGACGACCAGGAGTCTTACCCGGTCACCACAGACGCCCGCCGGAAGTTGGAAGAGAAGCTTGAAGAAATGCGCCTGAGGCGCGACCTGATGGAGTTCGATTTCGACTTTTAATGATCATCAACTAACGCAGTTAACAAGCGCAAACGGCCAGCCCGGTTTCCTTGCTACAACGCGACTAGCTACAACGTTCCCAGCTACAACTTTTCTGGCGACGACGTTCCTGGCTATAACGGCAGCAAACCCGGGCCACCGCCTTATTCCCTATTGGCGCCCTGCCGCCATTCCCCGCCTGAATCCTGACACACGCTGATGCGCTGCAAGCCGAGCCGCTACCCTGCTCGCTAGCGAGCGTAGGCATCACCCACATCCAAACCCAGTTCTTTTAGCCTGGCTATTTTATAGCGCAAAGTGCGGGCACTGATCCCCAGCCGCTCAGCAGTATTCTTCTTGCTGCCTCGCTCCTGGCGCAAGGTGCTGATAATAATTTCAAATTCCCGCTGCCTGAGGTCATCACCCAGCACCGCGGCCTCATCTACTGCAGCCGCGCCCTGACTATTTTCCGCCGCCATCAACTGACTGTTGTTAGCCGCGGGCTGGGACAGATCCGCTGGCAAGCCGGTGCCGACATTTCCGGTTCTGGAAACTGCCACCCCGGCAAGCGCGCCCGCGGCGATCGCCCCGCCGCCTGGCGTGCCTCCGGAAATCGGGCCACTGGCCGCTGCCAGCAAGCCGGGCTTGGCACTGAAATTGGAATTGCTCATCAGTCCCAGGTCTTGCGCCGATATGCTGGCCCCGGGCTGCAGAATCAGGGCCCGTTGCATAACGTTATCCAGTTCCCGCACGTTGCCGGGCCAGAGGTAGGCGAGCAGCGCCTCGCGCGCACCGGGGTCCAGCTGTACGCCTTTGCGATACTGCTTGGCGGCGTGCTTGGCCAACAACTTCTCCGCCAGCGGCAAAATATCCGCGGGCCGGTCGCGCAGCGGCGCCCACTGCAAAGGCAACACACTGAGACGAAAATACAGGTCTTCGCGAAACTTGCCCGCTTCGACAAACTCGCGCATATCGCGGTTGGAGGTGGCGATCACCCGCACATCGAGAGATATAGTTTTGCGGCCGCCGAGGCGCTCCACTTCTTTTTCCTGCAGCACCCGCAGCAGTTTCGCTTGCAGGCCGATATCCATTTCGGAAATTTCATCCAGCAACAGGGTGCCGCCATTGGCCTGTTCGAATTTACCCGGGGCACTGCTGTAAGCACCGGTGAAGGCGCCCTTCTCATGCCCGAACAACATAGCTTCCAGCATATTCTCCGGTATCGCCGCGCAGTTGATGGCGACAAAGGCTTTGTCCGCGCGCGGGGAATGAGCGTGCACGTAGCGCGCCAGCACTTCCTTACCGGTTCCCGACTCGCCGATAATCAGCGCGGTGGAATCAGAGTTGGCCACCCGCCGGGCCAGCTGCAGCAACTGCAGGCTGGAGGCGTCGTTGGCGATGGGCTCGCCATCATCGACGTGCAGCTGCTCACTGGTGTAACGCGCCACTGTATCCACCAGCACCTGCGGCGCAAAGGGTTTGACCAGGTAGTCCACCGCACCTTCGCGCATGGCCGTAACCGAGCGGTCTATGCTGCCGTAAGCGGTATTCAGGATTACCGGCAACTGGGGATAGAGAGAGCGGATCGAGCGCAGCAATTCATGGCCGTCCATCCCCCCCATATTGACGTCCGAAATCACACAGTGAAATTCGGTCTCGCCAGCCAGCTCAACCAGTGCCGCCTCGCCACTATCTACCCCCACAACCTCGTAACCGGCGATTTCCAGTGTGTCTTGCACCGCCTCGCGCAAATCCAGGTCGTCTTCGACAACCAGTATTTTGGCCAGGGCTTGCCGGGGCATTTTAACCGCTAACGATGACATACTACTCTCCCGCTTCATAACTTGACGACGTGACCAACTGTGCCAGAGGCAGCAGCAGTGTTGCGCTGGTGCCCTGGCCGGGCTCCGATCTCAATGTAAATTTTCCGCCGTGACGAGTGGCGACACTCTCGACCACCGCCAGCCCCAGGCCGGTGCCCTGGGGCTTGGTGGTGACAAACACATCCTTGACGCTGGCCAGCATAGCCGGCTCGATTCCCGGGCCATTGTCAGTAACCGTAATACCGATATAGCCCTCCCCTTGCAGGTACATGGTTATCTCCAGCCGCACCCCTGCGCCGCCGGCCTGGATGGCGTTGTGAACCAGGTTCAGCACCGCCCCGACCAGGGCGTCTTTCTGGCAGCGCAACTGGTGGGTAGGACAGTGCAACTGCCAGTCGCAATCGACCCGATTGGTACTCAACAAAACCTCGACCTCTTCGCGAATGCCCTGTTGCAGCTCGGCGCAGGTGACCAGGTCATTGAGGGGTATATCACCGCGCACGAACACCAGCATATCCTGCACCTGGCGCTCCATATGGTTGAGCCGCTTTAATAATTTTTCCGCAAAGGTCTGCTGCTGCTGGCCGGAAAGGTGGCCGCCACAGAGGTGGCCGGCGTAGAGCATTGCCGCGGACAGCGGTGTGCGAATCTGGTGGGCCAGGGCCGAGACCATTTTGCCGAGGGCAGAAAGACGCTCGTGCCGGCTCAGTTCGCTTTGCAGGCGCCGGGTTTCGGTCTGGTCGGTAAGCAGAATAATCTGGCCGTCTTCGGCCAGGGAACTGGTGGCAATACTGATGCGGCGACCGTCGCGAGTGGAAATTTCATGACCGTCGTCATCCTGGGGCCGGAAGCTGCGCTGGATAATGTCGCGCCAGCGCAGCCCTTCCAGCGGCTCACCCAACATTTCCCGGGCGGCGGGATTGACCTTGGAGATTACCCCCCGGGAGTCGATCACAATGACGCCGCCGGGCAGCACATTGAGCAGGCTTTCCAGCCGTTCGGCGATGGCTTCCTTGGCCGCCAGCTCCTCCATGCGCTGGGCGGAAACCGTATTCAGCTCCTGGGTCAGGTCGGCAACCCGGGTCTCCAGGTGCTCGTAGGAGCTCGACAGCTGTTGCGACACCTGGTTGAACAAATCGAAGGCGGCCCGCAAATCCTCGCGCTTGGCAAGATCTTCCGATCCAACCGAGTCGCGAACATTGCTGATTGCCTTAAGTGCGCTGACCATTGACTAACTCCCTATAACCTGGCGCCCAAAAACGTCAAAGAATTAACGCTTGAGCGATTTAACAGGGATAGTGCAAGCGGAGTGCCAATTTCGCCTGACATATCAGAGAAGGGCAGCGGCTGAGCAACAGGCATAAAAAAACCGCAAGCATCAAGGCTGCGGTTTTTTGCGGCGAACGCCAGGGGTCAGTACTTCACTAAACCCTTTGCAATTCGTACTTGCGCATTTTTTCAACCAGGGTGGTGCGCCGAATCGACAACCGGTCAGCGGCACGCGCCACCACCCCGCCGCAGTCGTCCAAAGCCTGCTGGATCAGGTTTTTTTTCCAGGTTGGTGAGGTATTCCTTCAGGTCGATGCCCTGGTCAGGCAACAGGGTGGTATCGTTCATGCTGACGACGGTGGTCTGCGCACTGGCATGAGTGCTATTGACCACGAACTCTTCATCCCCATCTTCCACATGGCGATATTTTATCGGCAGGTCACGCACCCCGATCACTCCGTAGGGATGGGTAATCGCCATTCGCTCCACCAGGTTGGCTAACTCCCGCACATTGCCCGACCACTCGTGCTGGCACAGCGACATAATGGCGGCGGAGTTAAAGCGAATGGAACCGCGGTTCTCACTCTCCATACGCGATACCAGCTCGGACAGCAGCAGCGGCAGATCCTCGGTGCGCTCCCGCAGCGACGGCATCTCGATCGGAAAGACATTGAGTCGGTAGTAGAGGTCTTCGCGAAAAGTACCGGCGGCAATCATGTCTTCCAGGTTGCGGTGTGTGGCGGCGATTACGCGCACGTCCACTTCCTGGGTTTTGTTGGCCCCGACCCGCTCGAAGGTCCGCTCTTGCAACACCCGCAATATTTTAACCTGCATATTGAGCGGCATATCACCGATCTCATCCAGGAACAGGGTGCCGCCTTCGGCCATTTCAAAGCGCCCGGCGCGGGTGCTGATAGCACCGGTAAAAGCGCCCTTTTCATGCCCGAACAGCTCACTCTCCAGCAGCTCTGCCGGTATCGCCCCGCAGTTCACCGGTACGAACGGCTTGTCCCGGCGCGCCGAGTTGTAGTGCAGGTTGCGCGCCACCACCTCTTTGCCGGTACCGGACTCGCCGGTAATCAGTACCGTGACATCCTTGTCGGCGACCTGGGCCATCATCTCGCGCACGGCGACGATTTCACGACTGGTGCCGACCAGGCTGCGGAACAGGTGCGCGGGACGGCGGTCCTTGGCGCGCTTGCTGCTCTCCTGGGCCTCCCGGTAACATTGCGCCCGATGCAGCGTGTCCACCAACTTGCTGTAGGTAGGGGGTAACTCCAGCGCAGCCACCACCATATATTTTAACGCCGGACTGAGATTGTCCGGTATTTGCTGTCGTGAGCCCAGAACCACCACCGGCACCAGCTCGTTCCACTGGCGGATCTCCGTAAGGCGCTCGGCCAGCGGCTGATTTTGTCGACAGTCACCGAGGAACACACAGACAATTGGCGCGTTCGCCTCATCCGCGGCCTTGGCCGCTTCACGCCATTCCCCGTAGGCAGTGGCCAGGGCCGAGTCGCCGAGAAAATCGAGTATCAGTTTCAGGTCGTAGCGGCGCTGCTCATCGTCGTCCACCACCAGGATTTTAAAGTCTTGCCACATTATCAAGGTCCAGTTTTTGACCATTTACTATAAAGCAAACAGAGTGTATCAAGCTGAGTATTGCCACTGCTGTCCACAAGCACACAACAACAAACAATAGGCTAACCCGGTAAAAGGTCAATTTTCTGACGTCGGATAGTATAGAAACTTGGCGCCCGCGAAAAGACGAAATTGTCAGTAGAGCAGATGATTTAGCGCAAAGTTCGGCAAAATGGCGCCCCAGCAAGCCCTGCTTGCACACTGTAGCGAATGGCGCCACAGTTTTGGGCCGAGGCTGCCAACCTGTGAATCACTGTCTGAAGTTTCGAACCCGAGGCACAACCTGCAAGCAATGGCACTTACATCACTCTGGTCTGATTCGGTCCCAGCCGGATTTAATAGTCAGAACCAGCTCGCTCACTTCGACCACCGCCGCCGTATCGCACTCGCGGCTGGCGAGCAGCAAACGGTCAATCATATAGTTGTAGAGCAACAGGACATTGTGGGGTAATTCAGATTCGATATCGGTATTGAGGCTCTCACGCAGGGCGTGCACGATACTTATGGCCTTGGTCAGGCAGCGACTTTTGGCTTCCAGGTCACCGCTGTCCAGGGCCAGCCGCGTGTCCGCCAGCGAGGTCAGCAACCCTTCATAGAGCAAACTGATAAGCTCATAGGGAGTGGCGGAACCAACCCGCGCGCTGATATCGATACCCCGGTAGAGCTCAGTTTTCACTTTGCACCACTGCCCCCGGCGCACGCAACAGCGCGGCCACAAGTGGATAGTTTCTTCGGCGCGAGATCATTTCAGTAGCTGCCCGGCCAGGTCGCGGGCAGACAGGTCGCACTGACTGAGAATGCTGCGATAGAGGCCAACCACCACGCGCAACTCCTTGAGCAGTAATGCCAGGTCCCGGCTCGGGTCATCGGCCGCGTCGGCAACACTTTGGCAAAGCTCCGAGTCCAGCGCTTTGATCGAGCTCCAGTCGTGTTGGTGCAATGCTGTCGCCATCAATTTGCGCTGTCGACAGAGGTCCAGTTGAGATGAGGGTATAACGGCCATGCTAGCTTCCCGTAATAAGTCGTTTAAAGACTGTTCACTGGATAAACTAGCGGCTGCAGCAATGATTTCTTTAGTGGATTCCGCTCATTACTTGCAGGAAATTGTCTTCCGCTACAGCACCATCAAGCCGGAATTGCATCCCAGCCGGACTTCAGCTCACTCAACAACTTGCTCGACTCCGCCAGCACAAACGCACCGGTATCAGTCTCGGCATCAGACAGGCGCGAAATCAAATAGGCATAGAGTCGATCCAGCTTGACCGCCATTTCACCACCGCGATCAAAATCCAGGCTTTCGCGCAGGCCGTTGATAATACCGATGGCCTTTGCCATCAACCGGCCTGCCTCCTCATCCCGGCCGCAACGCAGGTGCAGCGCCGCCTCATCCAACCGTTCCAACGCGCCGTCAAGCAACAACTGAATGACCGCGTGCGGCGACAACTCGTTACCGGCGGCCTCCATTTTCAGGGCCGCTTGTGTCACAGCAATTGACATGTGAGCATCCTCCAACAGGAAAAATTAGGAAAGTGGCAAAAAATTGCCGCTTGAACCCTATTAAGCACATTGCATGCCAGCAACCGCTTACTTCCAGCGCACACTGCCGGCCAGGGCGCTGGAAAGTCATCGGCGCCGTCATTTACAATGCGCGCCCGGCTTGCAATTACTTGCCCGACACCCCCCCAAATGCGGCGCAAAACTGCACGCGGCTGGTCTATACTTCCCCAATCACGGTTCAATCGATATTGCGAGCAACCACTTTCCATTTAATCTCACGCACCACTGCCACAGGACCTCGATGCGACATATAGATGCCATTAAAATTTACCAGCGCAAGCGCTGCCTGATTATCGACGACATGAGCGAGGTTCGGGGCAGCTTGCAACGTATGCTGGTAAGTTTCGGGATTGCCAGCATCGACACCGCAGCCAACGGCGAACAGGCCATGGAGATGTGTCGACAAACCAGTTATGACCTGGTGCTGTGTGACTACAATCTCGGCGATGGCCAGGATGGCCAACAGGTACTGGAAGCCCTGCGCTTCAGCAAATTGCTGAAAAACACCAGCTTGTTCCTGATGATCACCGCTGAGACATCCACAGACATGGTGCTGGGAGCACTGGAATACCTGCCCGATGATTACCTCAGTAAGCCGATTACCCAAAGCCTGCTGCAAACCCGACTGAATCGAATCGTGCTGCGCCACGAAGATCTGTTGCCAATCAAACAGGCCATCGACGACGACCAGCTGGAGCTGGCCATCCAGATGTGCCAACAAAAACTGGACAGCGGCAGCAAATACAGCAGTCACTGCCTGCGCATCCAGGCAGAGCTGTTGTTTCGACTCGGCAAATACAGTGAAGCCGGCGCCATCTATGAGCAGTGCCTGCAATCCCACAACCCGGTGTGGGCGCAACTGGGGCTGGGCAAAACCAGGTTGGCCCAGCAGCGCTACAGCGATGCTGAAGCCCTGCTGCAGCAGGTCATCGAGTACGACCAGCGCTATGTTGATGCCCACGACCTGCTGGCACAGCTCTACAGCGAGCAAGCGGACTACCCCCAGGCCCAGGCAGCGCTAATGAAAGCGGTGGAGGTGTCGCCCAAGTCAGTATTGCGACTGCGGCGGCTGGCCAATATGGCGCAAATCACCAACGACCGCGAGGTGCGTATCAAGGCCAGGCGCAGTGCCCTCAAGGTGGGGGAACACTCCTGTTATTACTCACCCCAGGACTATTTTGATGTAGCGGCTGACCTGCTGGACAGCGGCAACACCCAGGACCGCGAAGGCCGCTGGCAGAGTTCCAAAGAATTGAAAGACGCCCAAATGTACATTCAACGGGCAGAAAAAAAGCATCCCCAGGACATTTCCATTCGCACCCAGGCGGCTGCCGCCAAGGCGCGCCTGGCGAGCCAGAAGCAAAAAACTGACGAAGCCGCCAACTGGCTGGCCAAAGCCAAAGAACTGAGCAGCGGCACCAGCTGCTCGGGCCTGGCTGAACTGGAGATCGCCCAGGCAATGCTCGCCTGCGGCGACCGGGACGAGGCTACTGCCCAGCTTTTGAAAGTGGTGCGAGAAAACCCGGACGATGAGGAGCTGGCGGACCGGGTAGACGCGCTCTCAGACGAGCCGGTCAGCGATAAAGGCCGGCGCCTGGCGGCGGAACTGACCCGCAGCGGTATCAAGTACTATGAATCGAAAGACTACGATGCAGCGATGCGGGAGTTTCAGCGGGCGATCTCACTATTTCCCAAGCATATTTCATTGCGCCTGAATATTGCCCAGGCCGCACTGGCAAAAGCCGCAGCCAGTAGCGCCACCGAGGCGGGTGCCAATGCCTGCCGGCAACACCTGCAGGCGATCAAGGATATCAGCGCCGAACACCCGCAATACCCGCGCTACCAGCACCTGCTTAAACAAGCGCAAAAATACTTTGGCGTGGCAGCAAAGGATCTGGCCGGGAGTATCGAGTAGGCCGTCATTTTCGGTGACTGCAAGTCATTGAGGATAATGGGAAGGATGTAACGGTATTTTGATTATGGCGCCGGGAAATCGGGAGTCATACTTTTTCTGGAGAGGCGCCCCCGTTGCCCTGTGGCTCCCGGGCGCCCGCATTTACTGGTTGTGCCGGTATTTCCCGGGTGTGGTACGCCCTCCTACCCTATCAGCGAGCCGCTGTAGTCAGCCAATTTCCCGCCAGCTGCTGGCCACCTGCGCCATCAGACGCCCACACTCATCGAGCAATTCCTCACTGGCTTTTATATGGGCCTGGGATAAAGTGCGCTGCACGTAGTCGTACAGGGAATCCAGGTTTTCCGCCAGCTCACCACCCTGCTCGAGATTGAGGGCGTTGCGCAAGCCCAGCAGAATACTGACAGCCGCGTTGATTTTCTTGCCCCGCAGCTCAATATCGTTTTGCTGAATCGCGCCTTTCGCCTGGGCGATACGCTCCAAAAAGCCGTCAAACAGCATCAAGGTCAGGCGATGCGCGTTGGCTCCCTGCACGGCCGCATCCACTTTCACCGAACCGTAACTCTGTAGTGCTAACTGTGCATTCATATTTCCACTCCGAGAACTGCTGTAACTGTGTCTGAAAATGCTATCGGCCATGGCTCGCTCGACTTTAGTCGCCGAAGCCAACTTTTTCCAAATTCAGCAGCACCCCCCTTCCGACCTCCGTCGCACCTCTGGCACAAACCCTGCATCAAATACCCGATAATCGAGTGATTACCACGCCGGCGTCAGAAAATGGACGCTTTAACGACCTCTTGCAAAGAATTCCACGCCATGAGCACTACCGAACTAGATGCCCTGATCCGGCAAGCCGAAATCCAGAAGCTGCAATTGCAGCTTAGTACCCAGCTGCAAAAAAACCTGCAGTACTTCAAGACCAGTGTACCGGCCATCTACCAGCGCTTTGAGCAATACAGCCCCGACACCCTGCGCCTCGGCCTCGACGCCCACGACAACCTCAACCTGATTAATTTCAAGGTCGGCAACACTCCGGTATACCGCGAAGACCCGAAACAATTCGCCCTCGCCCAGGTGCGCGACTATCTGGCCGCCCCCGGTTTTTTTAAATACAAGCTGGCTACCACCGAAGGCCAGAAAACCCGCTTCGAAGGCAGCCGCACCGAGCAGAGCGAGCGCTACATGCAGCTGCTCAACGCCTACGAAGAGCTGGACTACCCCCAGCACCTGACCCTGCAAACCCCGGTTGGCCTGATGGTCATGATGGGCAGCGGCCTGGGCTACCACCTGGAGCCCCTGCTACAGTCGCTCAACATCTACACCCTGTACCTGTACGAGGCCAACCCGGACGCTTTCTATGCCAGTATGCACACGGTCGACTGGCAACAACTGGTGGCCCTGATCGGCCGCAACGGCCACGGCGAAATCCGTTTCTCCATTGGCATGACGCCCGAATACGCCGCCATCGATATCAAGAACCTGTCGCAAAACATCGGTTCTCACAAGACCATAAGGCCCTTTTACTACACCCATATCGACAGCGTAAAAAATCGCACACTGGGCAACAACACCTCCGACTCCCTGCTGTTTTCCACCCGCGCCAACAAGGCCTTCACCCAGGAAGCGGGCAGCCTGGCAGCCAGCCTCAGTAACTACAGCGCCAAACAGAAAGTCCTGTGTGAGCGCAAACAAAAGCTGACACTGCCACCGGCCTTGATCATCGGCAACGGCCCCTCCCTCGACGCCCAACTCGACCTGATCAAGCAACACCGCGACGAGGTAGTACTCTTCTCCTGCGGCAGTGCGCTGTCAGCCCTGGCCAACAGCGGCATCAAGCCGGATTTCCAGGTGGAAATCGACCATCGCCAGGTCATCGCCGAACTCTACCCCCAGTACGCCGACGACGATTTCCGCCGCGGCATCACCCTGCTGGCCTCGAACAAAGTCCACCCCAAAACCCTGCAGCTATTCGACCAGGCTTACCTGGCACAAAACGCCGGCGATATTGGCCACGAAGTGCTCAAGGCGATGGCCGCGGACAACGAAGCCAAGCGCATCGCCTGTGCCAACCCCACCGTCACCAACGGCGGACTGGCATTTGCCATCAATTTGGGCTTCGAGGAAATTTATCTGTTGGGCTGCGACTACGGCAGCATCGAAGCCGACCACACCCACGCCAAGTCGAGCTTGCACTACCAGCTCAGTGCCGATAAAGGCGCAAAATTTTACGCCATGCAAGACACCGTCAAGGGCAACTTCCAGGATACGGTCTACACCACGCCAACTTTTGTACTGGCCCGGGACAGCGCCCAAACCCTGCTCCACACCAACCCCAACGTCACCTGCTACAACCCCAACGACGGCGCATTTATTGACGGTGCCCTGCCGATCAAAGTCGATGACATTCGCATCAAGGGCATGAAAGACAAACACAAGATACTGAAAAAGTTGATTGCCTGTAACTTTCGCAACCTGTCCGCCAAAGCCCTGCCCAAAGCCGCGCTTGAGCAACAGATCAAACAAAACACCGAACAACTGCTGCAGGCCATTAAGGCCGTCAAAACTCCGACCACCCAGGCTGAAGCAATGAGCGCCCTGGACGATATCTACGCCCAAATCAGAAAACTGGAACACAGCAACGGCATTCCCTACCTGCTACTGCGCTCCATAACCGACACCTTTATGCAGGCCACCAGTTTGTACGCCACCGGAGCAAAAACCACCGAGCAAATAGCCCATTATTACCAACTGGGTGTCGACACCATGATTGACGTTATCGAGACCCATATCCTCAAAGCCAACAGCGGCGAGATACTCAAACTGGATGACTCGCACAGCTTCTCTACTGACTAACGGATAAAATTAATTCTGATTGCAGATAGATAGAGTGGCTAACAAAGGAGCGTTCAAAACAAGGTTTTTTAGCCTTTTTCAGAAAACGTTTTCAAACCTGCAGACCGCGAACAGCTCGATCAAGGTCCGGTGGCTGTGATCGGCCAGACCAATCAGGTCGCGTTTAGGCTCTCCGTGCTTTTCGGGCTTTCGCGGACGGATGTTTGAACGTAGCGCAGCGGAGTGAGTTTCCGGGAGCGCGAAAAGCGCGGAGAGCCTGCGGCCGGTCTGGCCGGTCACAGCCACCGGGCCGCCGCGCTAAACTCCGAACTACACTTATAAATTCACCAAGCTTTAGCATCAACCTCATAAAGCTATCGCACCAATCCCACCATACCGAATTAGCAATCCGTCCCATACTTTTAACGCACAATCGATATAACCATCGCTTAGACGCGAACCTCAATCAACTCTCGCTCACCAGCAATTCCGCAAACTTGAAATCCAACTCGCTATCAATATCCACCGAACGCTCCGCCGGCATTACATACGCATACACCGCCGGCGAATAATGAATCCCCCCCTGATTCAATAGCGCAGCGCTACTAAACACATACATCGCCCCATTCAATCGATAAAAGCCGGGCAGATCCTGACTGCGTTTGCCGCGAACTTCAGGGCGGAGAAAATCGCCGAGACTGTTATCCGCCGGCAAGGTATTGGACCACAGCGGACTGTGCTCACACTCACACACCGACACCACCCCATCGGCGCCCTGCCGCACAAATTGCGCCAGCGCCTGATCGATATCAACCGCATTGCGCAGCGGCGACGTTGGTTGCAACACCACCACGATATCGAACTGCTGCGGCGCCAGGCTCTCGAGACAGTGCAGGATTACTGCATTGGTACTGGCCGTATCATTCGCCAGTGCAGCGGGCCGCATAAATGGTACTTCGGCACCATACTGCTGGGCCGCGGCGGCTATCCCGGCATCATCCGTAGACACCATCACCCGATCAACATACTCAGCGTTTCGCGCCGCCTCGATACTCCAACCGATCAGCGGTTTACCGCCAAGGTCGCGAACATTCTTCCCCGGCAGCCGTTTACTGCCGCCGCGGGCCGGAATCAACGCCAGTACCGATTTACCCTGAATCATAGTGAATATCTGCTAGCGGAACAGGTTCAGCACATCCTGTTGCGCCTGTTCAAAATCATTGATACGGCCCACATCCAGCCAGTACTCATCCAGCGGATACATAAACACATTGCCACCCTGCTCCGCCTTGCGGTTCAACAAGGTGGGCATATCACAGTGTTCGTCTTTTTTAACCCCACCAACCAACTCAGCGTTAAGCACATAGATACCAGCGTTGATATAAAACCGCGACACCGGCTTTTCTTCGATATTGCTGATTTTAAAATCGTTGCTCTGCACCACACCGTAGGGAACCTGGTATTCGTGCTGGCGCACGCAGAGAGTTGCATCGGCGTTCGACTCCTGGTGATAGGCCAACAGGCGGGAAAAATCGATCTTGGTCAAAATGTCGCCGTTCATAATAATCATCGGCAGATCGGGCAGGTCCCCGGGCAGAAGGCCCAGCGCCCCGGCGGTACCCAGCGGTTCGGCCTCGTGGATATAGCGGATCGAAACGTCCCACTTCGAGCCGTCGCCAAAGTGCTCGCGAATCACGTCCGACAAATAGTGGGTAGAAATATAAAATTGGTGAAAGCCGCTGTCGATAAAGCTTTCCAGTATAGTTTGCAGTATCGGTTGCTTGCCCACATTCAACATTGGCTTCGGGCATTTTTCCGTGAGGGGATATAGCCGTGATCCAAACCCGCCCGCCATCAGTAACACCGGGTTGTCGTGCCGGGGTTTGCGAATCAGGTCCTGCATGGAGAGCACATTAATCAATGTCCCGAAACTGTCCAGGATCGGCATGTGGACAATTTTCTTGGCTTCCATCAGGCGCAGAATAGACGCCGAACTGTCGTCTTCCTTGCAGCTTAACGGTGTACTGTTCATCACTTTTGAGACCGGCTGGGTGAGACCAATATCCGCCAATAAGCCGCGCCGAATGTCGCCATCGGTCACCAGGCCTTTGAGGCGGCGTTGATCGTCCACCACGAAAGCGGCCTGGGTGGCCTCCCGATCAATCACTTTCAACGCATCGATAATGCTGCAGCCGGAATCAATGACTGCGTTCTGCCAATTAAAGGCCATCACTTATCCTCATTCTTGTTACCTCGGTAACAGCTGCCCGCTGGCACCACGCTGTTCCTGAGCACACGCTGACCGTGGATTACGGTTGCACCGGCGCCGATAAAGCTGTTGTTCTCTACCACACAATTGCCACAAATCACCGCCCCGGGAGCGACATGAGTGTCGGCCTGAATGTCGGTATCGTGCTCGATAATGACACCGGTATTGATGATGCAATTGTCACCGATCCGGGCACCGGTATTGATCACACTATTGGCCAACACCTGCACGCCGGCTCCGAGAGTCACATCAATGCCGACCCAGGCCCGGGGATGAATAATGCTGGCAAATTGGTAGCCCTTGGCGCGCCACTTGTTAAACAGCGAACTGCGCAACGCTTCGGATCGAGTCTCCGGGACATAGCCAATGCCGTTGGCCAGTTCGACCTGGTCACTGGCGTACTGGGTAATAAATTCATCCCCGCCGAGCACGGACAGGCCAAAGCGCCACTCACTACCCCGCGGCAAGGAGGGGTCCACCACGCCGATCAATTGACGTCCGTTGTTCAACAGGGCATCGGCAATCACCGCCCCGTGACCACCGCCGCCGAGCAGGATAATGGCCCTACTCATCCAGTAAATCCCCGACCTGATAAGTCCTGTTAGCCGAGCGCTGTAGATAATCCCAATAGTGCATGGGGCTGATGCCGGTGCCCGGCCGGCGCACGATCAAATTGGCCTGGTCAAACCTCTCGCCCGGCTGGATTGCGGTCGCCGCTTGCAAACTCTTGCGCGCGATATTGCGGGTATTGGCCTCCACTGGGCTCGGCGCTTTTACCCCGCTGCCAAGTGCAGCGCTGGTGGCCCGAATGGCAGCGACCATTTGCGCCAATTCATCCGGCTCCAGCGAAGCCTTGTGATCGGGGCCCGGCAGGCTGCGGTCGAGGGTGAAATGTTTTTCAATCACACAGGCTCCCAGGGCCGCGGCGGCGATGGGTACCACAATACCTTCGGTATGATCCGAGTAGCCCACCGGAATACCCCAGCTTTGGGCCATGGTCTGCATCGCCTTCAGGTTCACCTCGGTAACTGGCGCCGGATACTGGGAAGTGCAATGCAGCAGAATGAGCCGCTGGCGCAATGTTTCCAGTAGCGCCGGGTCGCCCAGCGCAGCGTGGCACTGCTGCAAACTGTCCGGATCCCGCTCAGGCTCTCCAATCCCCCAGGCCAATACTGCCAGCGCGTCACTGATCTCGTCGGTCGTGGCCATGCCGGTAGAGAGAATCAATTCGGCACCGCAGCGAGCGGCAGCCAACAGCAGCGGCCCGTTGGTAATTTCCCCGGACGCCAGCTTGATACGCTGGCAATGCAGCTCCTGCACCAGCAACTTCAAGCTGCCGATATCAAACGGCGATGACATAAACTCGATGCCCCGGGCCTGGCAGTGGCGTTGCAGCTGAGCGTAGGCGTCTAGTGGTAACTCCAGCGCTTTCAGCATCTCAAACTGGGATTGCTCGACGCCGATATTCTGCTTCTGGTAGTCCGCCATGGGCGCCTGCTGATTCACCAGGCTGGCGGCATTAAAGGTTTGAAACTTGACCACATCGGCGCCGGCATCGGCGGCAGCGTCGATCAACTCCAGCGCGCGCTGCAGTGAACCATTATGATTGACGCCCGCCTCGGCGATAATACAGACACTCATTACTCCGCTCCCGACCCATGCTGTGAATCGCCGTTGCGCGGCAAATCATAAAAGGTTTTTACAGTCAGTGAAGACAGTTCTATTGCTTTAATAATTGCCAGTATTTTTTCACTGGCAGCTCCGCCATCGTAGGGATTAACAATCGTGCGGCAGTGCTGCTGAAACTCCGCGGAACGGGCCCGGGTTATCGCCGCAACAATGTCTGCCGTCTCGTGACCACAACTGATCACCGAGCCAGGCTCAATACGGCCCTTCTGTCGAGCGCCAATATTCACCGTCGGCGTTCCCAGGCTGGGTACTTCAATCAAACCACTGGACGAGTTGCCCAGCACCGCATCAACGTGTCGAACAGCGCTGAGGTAACGCAGTTGGCCGAGGCTTTTTACCAGCAGCACCCTGTCGCTATTGGCGCGCTGGAAATCCTGCAACGCCTGGATAATACCGGCACTTTCGGTGTCGGCGTTGGGATAGGTTAAAATCACACCCAGCTCGGGCAGTTGCGACAACGCAACCAGCAGCTGCTGAATATCCGCCAGGGCTTGGCCTTCGCTCAGGGTTTCCGGGTGATAGGTCAGCAACACATTCTGTGCCTTGAACCTGAAATCCAGCGCCTGCTGCAACTCAGTTGCGGTCAGTAACTTTAAATGGTGAATTAACTCCACCCCGACAGCGCCGACGCAATGCACCCTCGCCGGCTGCTCACCCAACTGGATCACCCGACTGCGGTAGGTCTCAGTGGCAGTAAAATGCAGGTGCGACATTTTCGTAATGGCGTGACGAAGCGCCTCGTCAACGACGCCCTCGGTGACTTCTCCTCCGTGCAGATGCGCCACCGGCAGCCGGTGAATCAACGCCGCCTGGGCAGCAGCCAGGGCTTCGAATCGGTCCCCCAGCAGAACCAGGATATCGGGGGCGAGGCGGTCAAATGCGGCTGAAATTCCCGCGCAGGCCTGGGCCATGGCGACACAGACACCGTGGGGGGTATCGTCCTCCACTGGTATCGGCACCCGCGCGGCAATGCCAAAACCATCCGCCTCGATGGCCTGCAGCGTGTTGCCAAATTTCTCAGACAGGTGCATGCCAGTGACAATCAACTGCAACTCGCAGTCCGGGTCAGCCTCGATCAATCGCAGCAGGCGGGAGAGCAAACCGTACTCGGCCCGGGTACCGGTTACTACCGCAATTTTACGCATCCAGCACCCCTGCTCGCGCCGAACTGGGCAAATTGACCAGCCGCATCGCCATGGCTTCGGCGGTGGCCAGGTCGCCGCGGAGGCAGTCGCGGTACATGGGCAGCCGGTGCAACAGGGTCCAGGCCGGACGCAATTGCAGCTGCTGCTCACCACCGAGCTGCAGCAAGTGATCGCGCTGTTTTTGGTCCCGGCACAAGACCGCATTTAACCAGTAGTTGGATTCACAGGCGTCAGGTTCGAGCACGAATTCCAGCCCGGAACCCTGCAAACACTGCTGGTATTGTCGAGCCAGTTGCCGCTTGTCGGCCAGGATTGCCTGAAAGCGTTGCAGCTGGGCCCGGCCCAGGGCCGCATTGATGTTCGGCAGGCGAAAATTAAAACCCAGCTGGTCGTGGCTGGTTTCCCAGGGGTGGGGGGTTTTTGCGGTGCTGCCGAGGTGTTTGGCCCGCTGCGCCCAGGACTCATCGTTGCTGAGCAGTGCCCCGCCACCACCGGTGGTAATGATTTTATTGCCGTTAAAGCTGATCGCCATCCAGTCACCGTGATGACCCACGTGCTCGCCCCGATAGCGACTGCCCAGCGCCTCGGCGCCATCTTCCAGCAACAATACGCCGAACTCCTGGCAGACCGCCAACAACTCGTCCATGCGCGACGGGTGGCCGAAGGTGTGCATACAGAGGCAGGCAACCACCCTTCTGTTGCTGGTTTTATTGACGCAGACACCCTGCTGAACTTCGACGTTATCGAGTAACCACTGGCGCAACTTTTGCGGACAAATGCCCAGGTTGCGGGACTCAATATCCACAAACACCGGATTGGCGCCGCAGTAGCGAATGGCATTGGCGGTGGCGACAAAAGTGAAGGGCTGGATAATCACTTCGCTGCCGGCATCGACGCCACTCAGGGTCAAGCCCAGCTGCAAGGCAGCGGTGCCATTGACCGTGGCAATTGCATAGCGGTGGTCGGTAAGCTCGCAGATGCCCTGTTCAAACTCGGCAATATCGGGCCCTACCGAAGATACAAAGGTGGAATCGATGCACTCTGCCAGGTATTGCTTTTCCAACTCTCCCAGCAGCGGCCGGTGCAAGGCCACCGGCGCTTCAGCGGGATACTGGCGCTGGATAAATTCAAACAGGTCGTCAAACATTGTAAATATTGGCTTTATAGCGGCTGAGATTTTGCGGCTGCAAGAACCAGTCTATGGTCTGTTGCAGGCCCTGCTCGAGACTGTATCGGGGGGCAAAATCGGTCAGGGACTGAATTTTACCGTTGTCGCACCAGAGGCGCTGCACTTCCGAATCCTTGGGGCGCAAACGCTGCTGGTCGGTGATGTAGGTGACATCGCTGTTCATCAGGCGCTTGATCATGGCCAGGGTAGCGGCCACGGAAATCTCAAAGTTGGAACCGATATTCACCACCTCACCGATGGCACTGTCCGCTTGTGCCAGCTGCACAAAGCCGCGACAGGTATCCAGCACATAGTTGAAATCCCGGGTTGGTGATACATCCCCAAGTTTGATCTCTTTTACCCCGGCGGCGATTTGCGTGATGATGGTGGGAATGATCGCCCGCGCCGACTGCCGCGGGCCGTAGGTATTGAACGGCCGCGCGATGGTGAGCGGCAGCTCAAAACTGTGATGAAAGCTCATGGCCATGGCGTCCGCCGCGATTTTCGACGCGCTGTAGGGCGACTGCGGTTGCAGGGGATGTTTCTCATCGATGGGCACATACCGGGCCGTACCGTAGACTTCGCTGGTGGAAGTGTGCACCACCCGGCCGACGCCGCAGTCCAGCGCCGCCTGGCAAATATTCAAGGTGCCCTGGACATTGGTATCCACATAGCTGGAGGGCGCCTGGTAGGAATAGGGAATAGCGATCAGGGCGGCCAGATGGAAGATGCTGTCGACGCCGCTGGCAATCTGGCGACAGAAGCCGGCGTCACGCACATCGCCGCACACCACCTCGATGTCAGCGAGGCAGTCGACCGTTTCCAGCCAGCCCCAATCATTGAACGAATTGTATTGCGCCAGGGCGCGAACCTCGCAGCCCTCCCCCGCCAGCATTTCCACCAGGTGGGAGCCAATAAAACCGTCAGCGCCGGTAACCAGTACTTTCATAACTGCCAGATTTCCCCTGCGGCTGTGTCGCCAGGACACAACCTCCACGTGTATTCCAAACGGGTAACCAATGCGCGCCTGGCACTATACCAGCCAAAAAATTGGCACCTGCCGGGGAAACTAGCAAGAATTGCGCCCAAGCGGGTAAACCACTGGGCTGACGACAAAAAAACCTAGCGCTGGGCAGTGTTCGGCAAGCGATTGGCGATGTCATCCAGGTAGCTGCTGTTGCCGCTGATACCGGCAATGATGCGCTCCATGGCCAGGAACTGCGCCTGCAGGCGCTCCTGGTAGGCGGTCATACGGCGATCCAGAACCTCCTGGTCCTGATCCAGGTCGTCGATATCCTGGTTGATGTTCGCTTCCCGGGTGGCGATCACGCCGCCTTTGCCCAAATAGGCATCGATAAGCTTACTCAGTTCACCGCCAAAGCCCCGTGAAAATGACACAGTGGCCGAAGTTACCCCCGGGTTGACCAGCAATTTCAGGCCATAGGCGTCGGAGTCCAGGGACGGCAACAATACCCTTCCCACCCCGAAGCCGGCTTCGCCGCCAATACTGCCGACCACGTCTTTGCCCGCAGTGGAAGTGCCCGAACCGAGCCCCAGGTCCGCTGCATTAGCACCCACCGCAGTAAACGTCGCCCCGGTCTTGGCACCGTATTCCCGCGAGGTGATGACAAAAGCGCTGCCATCCCAACTGACGTCAACATCGGCACCGCTGGCCGCAAGCGTGGTGTCGGCATTGATCTTGTTCTGGATATGCTGGGCCAGGGCATCTTCATCGGCATAGGCAGCCGCAGTCAGGCTAATGGTGCCGGAAGTAATGCCGTCGACCTTGACGGTGAAATCATAGGCGCTGGTATCGTCAGAACCCGGCGTGGCAACACCGCTACTGAGCCCAAGGTTCGGCGCCAACAGGCCAATAGCGGTGATGCCGGTAACGCTGGAGTCAGGACCATTGCTCTGGGAGGTGACCACGAAGCGATCTGTATCCCAGACCACTGTGACTGCAGCACCGGCACCGGACAAATTGGCGTCGGCGTTGATTTGCGTTTGTATTTCAGCGGCGATGGCATCTTCGTCGGCATAGTTAGCGGGCGTCAGGCTAATGGTACCCGAAGCGACACCGTCCACAGTAATGGAAAAATCAAAGTCGTTGGCATCGCCGGTCCCGGTTGTGGTAACACCGCCACTCAAACCAAGGGTGGACGCACTGCCGCCAACATCGGTGACGGATACCACCGAGTCGGTGCCGGTGGTGGGTGAGGTTATAACAAAGTGATCGGTATCGAAAGTGACCAGAATATCTTCACTGACAGGTGCGAGCGGGTACAGGCCGTTATAACTGGCGTCGTAATTTATCGCCGTCTGCAACGCCGCAGCCATGCTGTCGTAATCGGCATAATCGCTAACGTTGAGACTTATGGGCGCGGCTGAGGCGACACCGTCAATACTGATATTAAAATCATAGTCATTGGCACCGGCCCCTTGGGTAGCGAGATCCAGCGGGGCTGTAATGGTATTCCCGGTCAGGTACCCACTCTGCTGGGTAAAATCAGCGATCAGGCTGGACGCCGCCGGGCCGCCGGTATAATAGCCACTTTTACCCGGCGCCGCGGCCAAATCGGCGAGCAAGGTCGCGGCTGGCGCTGTACCGGTCAAATACCCTTTTTCTGCCTGCTGGGAAATTTCTACCGCGTAGTCACCGGGTACCGTGGTCGGACCAAACCCGGTCACTGTAATCTTGTCGGAACTGGATGAAGTTTGCGGCGCAAACAGGGTTTTCACCAGGTCGTAGTTGTCATCAAAAGCCGCGCTGAAGTCGTCTTCGTCGATACTGATGGTGCCATCCAATTCGGTGCGGATACCCACGTTGGTAAGGGCGTTATAGCCACCGTCAATACCCGGCACCGTGGCACTGATCATACTGCGAATCTGGGATATCACCGACTTCGCCGAGGCATCGCGATTGAGGCTGCCGTAGTCATCCAGCTCTTCGTTAAAGCCAACCGCTGGCTGCACCGCCTCCAAAAAGGCGTTGAAAGTTTCCACAAAGCCGCGTACCGCTTCCCGGGCCGTGGTCTTGTCATCAAAGATACTGACGCTGACAGCAACCCCCGGATCCGCTTTTGCCAGGCTAAAGGAAAAGCCCTCCAGCACATCGTCAATGGCATTGCTGCTGCGGTATACATCCAGGCCATTGACGGTCAAATGGGCATCGGCCCCCGCCTGTTGCTGGGTCAGGTTCTGGCTGGATTCGTTAAAACTGAAATTGCTGAGACCCGGCGCGCCGGGATCTTCCGCGGTGCCGATATTGAGCTGGTTGCTGAGCCCGGACTCGGCGGTGATCAACAGGCGATAGCCGCTGACGCCGTCGTTGACGATACTGGCCTGCACTCCCATATCGGCACCGTTGATAGCGTCGCGCAAGCCGTTCAAGGAGTTATTACTGTCGTCAATGGTAATAATTACCGGATTTTTTTCCGTGTTTTGGCTAAAACTGGTAAGCGCCCCATCCCACTCACCGAAACTGAACGTGAGGGTACCTTTACCCACACTGTCGGTGGGATCCGTATAGGTGGAAGCGCTTGAAAACGATTGCGACTTGGCAATGGCCTCCACGCTAAAGGAGTAGTCGCCAACCGGAGCAGTCTCCTTCAACTCGGTGGGAATAAACGCTTCGCTGCTGCCGAAGGAGGCGCTCTTACTGTTAAAAGTGGCTGAGTTACTGAGCAGGTTGGCACCGTCCTGCAGGGTTGCCAGGGCGCTGCGCACCAGTCCGTAATCGGAAATTTGCGATTCAAAAGTTTCGCGGCGGCTGTCGATGGTGGTCTGGCGCGCCGAGCGCTCGACTTCCACCAACTGGTCGGTAAGGCTTTTGCTATTGATACCCGAACCAGCACCAAGGGTGCTGATGATATTGCTACCAATATTACTGCCAACATTGTCTACCATTACCAACCTTCTCCGCCTGGCCGTTGTTATCGAATACCGCGACCACAGCACGATGACTTACTACGGTTATCGGCTGCTGCGAGTCATTCTGAATCACCGCCAAAGACAGCTTTGGACTAAGTGAATAACAAATTCCCGTGCTCCAGGCATTAGTAAATTAATCGCCTACCGATTTCTACCAACAACGCAGCAAAGGGCGTGCCACAAGGCACACCCTTCACTAAACACCTGTAGAAGTTGGTTTAGCCGTGCACGTTGATCAGATGAAGAGGCTCATCGTCGCCAACAGTGCGGGCCATATCCAAAAAAACTTCGTTAGGTATCTGGCGAATAACATCGCCGCTGTGTCGGTCAAGCACACGAACCACCGTGTGACCGGACGCTTCATCGATACTGAAGCGAAGATCGCGCTGCTCCATTTGAACACTCTGGTTCATTTGGGTTACAGCGTCCTGCAATTTTTCCTTGGTGACTTCCACCATTTGCATCTTCGCCTGGTCCCTGCCTTCCGCTTCCGGCAAACTATTGCCGGTTGGTGCGGGCCTGGCAGCGACATCAACAGTACCCTTCGAAGAAGCTGACCGTGCCGGTATAGGGCTGGTTAGTTGTCCGCTGACTTCATTCATATGGGTTGACCTCGTTCAATCTTTCCAAGAACCGCAGGGAAACACTACTTCAAGCTGCTTCACTGCGGCGCAAGTCCCTCGTTACTTTATTAACGGAGTAACGACAGTACTTGCTGAGGTGCGGCATTAGCCTGGGCCAACATCGCCTGCGAAGCTTGCTGCAGCACCTGGGCCCGTGACAGATTCGCTGTTTCCGCCGCGAAGTCGGCGTCCACAATCCGCGAACGAGCCGCTGATGTATTTTCCGAAATATTCAGCAGGTTGCTCACCGTATGATCGAGCCGGTTGCTGATGGCACCGATGTCCGAGCGGGTGGCGTTGATCTGCTCCAGCGCACCGTCAATCACGCCGATAGCCGCCTGGGCCCCGGACTGGGTGCCGATGCTGATACTGGCAATGGAACCGGCGCTGCCGGAAGCGTTCTGTTCAGACAAACCAAACGCTGCCTCGACCGCTGCCGCCGTTGCCGCCTCACCGTACTCGATGGAGATCGGCTCGCCGCTGGCGGCGCGCAATGCCAGCGAGGTGCTGCCATTGTCGTAGGCCACTACACCGGTCTCGCCGGATACCTTGTTGATAGCTTCGATAGCGTTGGCGAGAGTGGTTGCTGCCGCAGTACCGCCGGCAAAGGCACCAATTTCTACACCATTGATAATCAGGTCACCTTCGTTGACATCCGCAGTACCGGTGACCGCCCGGCCCTGCAGGTTGCCCTGGTCGTCGGTCAACATAATACCCAGGGCATCGGATTGTGCGGTCGTAATCGTGCCCGCTTCAATGGTAATGGGGTCGCCGTTCGTGCTTGAAAGTACCAGCGAGAAGTTTTGCGTTACATTGGTACCTGCAGACTGGAAACCGGCCGCGTCACCCGCGGAAGCACCGTTGGCTTCACTCACCGAAATACTCAGTACATTGTCCTGGGTCAGGGTCAGCTTGCCGTATTCGTTCAGCGAGGCCTCAACAGCGGTCTCTTTATTGATCTTGGCGATCAGGGCATCCATGTTGTTGGTGCCGGTAATATTGTATTCTGATGAGTTGCCGTTAGCGTCAATTACATTAATAGTCAGTACGTCAGTACCGGCTACCAACTGGCCATCACCAACGCCGGAAGCACTGAAGGAGACCAGTGCACCGACCTCGACGCCAACCGCATTAAAGTCGGCGTTCATCAGGTCCAAAGCTTCCTGCAATGTCGTTGCACCGCTGTAAGCACTGCTGTCGATACCGTTAATGGTGATATCAGCAGCCGCATCGAGACCGGTAATATCCGCCAGGCCGTTAGCAGCGGCTTCGCCGATAATGTCACCGCCGGCACCGCCGAGGGTGGAGGCCTTGGTGGAACCCAGCTCCAGGGAGATCAGCTGGTTGGCTTCGGAACCCACCTGCAAATCAATTTTGCCGCGAGAGCCGTCCAGCAGTGATTTGCCGTTGAAGGTGGTGGTCTCGGCGATGCGGTCGATCTCTTCCTTCAACTGCTGCACTTCCGCATCCAGGGTGGTGCGGTCGGCATCGGAGTAAATTCCGTTAGCAGACTGGATGGACAGTTCGCGCATCCGCTGCAAGATGGAAGTGGTTTCGTCCAGCGCACCTTCCGCAGTTTGCAACAGTGACACACCGTCGTTGGCGTTGGCCACGGCCCGGTTCAAGCCGGAAATCTGCGAGGTCATACGGTTGGCAATGGCCAGACCCGCCGCGTCATCCGCTGCGGTGTTGATGCGCTTACCAGACGACAGGCGCTCCATTGCTTTTTCTTGGTCCATCGCGGAATTCACCAACTGGCGCTGGGAACTCAACGAGGGGATATTACTGTTAATAACTAAAGGCATGGTGGCCTCCTTCGTGGTTGTTTACTGTAGCGCCAGCAACATGACGAGCTACTTGATAACTAAAGAACCTAATCTATGGAGCGATCAAGAGGTTGTCTCGGGCGTTCCTGAAAAGGTTATCGACAACGGAGGAAGGATCTTTAGCGCCAATTTGAATTTAATCGCAAGGCGCCATCAACACCATTTTCAAAGTAAAATCCTTTACTTTTCAATAACTTGCAAAGAATAAATATTAAAATTCAATATTTATAACCCAACGATCTAAAATTAAATTCTGCCAATTCACTGGAATTGGCACACTTATAGACGGCAAAAAACCGCTGCCCTGGTCGGGCAGCGGTTCTCATGGGCAGGGCTAATTTCAGGTCTGGCGCTAGCCGTTGAGCAACTGCAACACCTGTTGTGGCTGGGCATTGGCCTGGGCCAACATCGCCTGGGAGGCCTGCTGCAGAACCTGGGCCCGGGACAGGTTGGCGGTTTCCGCGGCAAAATCAGCGTCCATGATCCGCGAGCGCGAGGCCGAGGTATTCTCCGACACGTTCATCAGGTTGGAAATGGTGTGTTCGAGACGATTGGTAATGGCACCAATATCGGCCCGAATCGCGTTGATTTCTTCCAGCGCCGAATCGAGCACATCGATAGCGTTCTGCGCCCCGGCCGCCGTATCGATACTGATGCCGGCAATAGAGCCCGAACCCGAGGCGGCATTCTGCTCCTGCAAACCGGTAACGGCGATCATATTGGCGGAATTAGCACCGCCGCCATATTCGACTGAAATTACCGCGCCGCTGGTGGAGCGCAACCCCAGAGTAGTCGCGGTTGCCGCGAAGGCGACCACTCCGGTCTGACTGGAGACATCGTTGATGGCGGCGATGGCATTAGCTTGGCTGCTGGCGACAGTACCGGCGCCGCTGAACGCCCCTACCGCCACCCCGTTGATCATCAGGTCACCCTCGTTAATGACCGTGCTGCCGGTATCGGTAATGGTGGTGCCGACTTGATTGCCACGGGCATCAGTAAAACTCACACCCAGGTTCAGCACCTCGGCGTTGGTCAGGCCACCGTTGACGATGGTCATGTTGCCAGCCTCGCCATCACTGAACACCAGGCTGAAGTTATTGGCGGTGGTAACGCTGACGCCGGTGGCATTGCCACTGGTGGAATCATTGACCGCGATGGACTCCACGCCCTGCTGGGACAAGACCATTTTGCCGGTATCGTCGAGGGTAGCCGTGACGCTGGTATCGGAATTGATTTTGTCCACCAGTTCGGCCAGGTTTTTGGTGCCCGACAGGGTGTAGGTGGAGCTGTTGCGATCGCCATCGACCACGGTAATCACCATGGTGTCGGTACCGGCTACCAATTGTCCGTCACCGACGCCACTGGCCGTAAACGAGACCAGCGAAGACACCTCGACCCCGGCGCTCTCAAAATCCGCATTCAGCAGCGCCAGCGCACCTTTAACCGATGAGGTGGCGGTCAACTCGCTGTTGGAGACGCCATTGACGACAATATCACCGGCGGCCAGTGCCGTGAGGTCGGCGAGACCGTTAACGGTTGCCTCGCCGACGATATTACCGCCGTTACCACCGAGGCTGGTGGCCCGCAGTGACCCCACTTCCAGGGAAACCGTCTGGTTGGCCTCGGAACCCACCTGCAGCTCAAGATTGGTGAGACTGCCATCCAGTAACGGCTGGCCGTTAAAGGTGGTGGTTTCGGCGATGCGATCAATTTCCGCCTTCAGTTGCTGTACCTCGGCATCCAAAGTACTGCGATCGGCGTCGGAGTAGATTCCGTTGGCGGACTGGATGGCCAGTTCGCGCATGCGCTGCAGGATACTGGTGGTTTCTTCCAGTGCCCCTTCCGCGGTCTGCATCAGGGAGATGCCGTCATTGGAGTTTCGCACCGCCTGGTTGAGACCCAGGATTTGTGACGTCATGCGATTGGCAATGGCCAGGCCGGCGGCGTCGTCAGCGGCGGTATTGACCCGCTTACCGGACGACAGGCGCTCCATGGCCTGGTCCTGCTCCAACCCGGACTTTATCAGTTGGCGCTGTGAGCTGAGTGCCGCCACATTGGTATTAATGACTAATGGCATAACTGTTCCCCTGTTGATTGAGAGCTGCCAAGTTAGGAATTGCTCTACGGTAATGACTCAGTGTCGCGAGCCGCTGTGCAAATGTTTGCCGCAATACTGTTGTTGCAGGTGATATTGCAACCCCTGTGCCAATCTCAACAAAAAACTTAACAGGTTGTTTTTAAAGGAATTAATTTAAGAAAAAAACGAATAGCAAAGGTTCGAATGGCGAAACCGGGGTAAACCGGCAAGATCATGCCGCTGCCTTTCCGGTCACCTGGCGGCGACCGCTATTGCCGCTTGCACAGACCTCGTGTCCGCTCTACCCTGTCACTCTATGTTTTTTACTGCGAGAGCTACCCCGTGTTAACTGCCGCTACCCTGCATCAGCAATTGAAGGAAATAACTGCGCTGTGCGATTTGGAATTCCACTTAATAGAAGAGGAACGCTGGGAGGATGTGGAGACCACAGAAACCCAGCGGCAAGAGTTGATACGGCAAACGTTTTCCGAGGAGATTCCCGATCAACTGGCGGATTCGGTGCGCCAGGCAATTGCGCAATTGACCAACAAGGATAAACAGATAAGAGAATTGGTCTTCGCCGCGCGGCAAAGAAAAGCCAGGGAATTGCAGAAATTTCACAAGGGTAGCAAAGCCGCCAACTCTTACAATAAAACCGGTTTGTTATAGGTGCAAAGCTCGAGCCACCCTGCAATCTATCTCGCCTGAGACCAGTCCCGCTAGCTCCTTGCCCGCCTCTTCTGCCTGCAGTCTCCACAGGACGGCAGCCCTCTTTTTAGACCATAATCCTCGGATTCCTTCACCCCCGACCCTTCAGGCAAGGGTAGCCGCCACCGCTACCACTTAGACGCTAGCAATCCAATCGACCCAGTTTGCGGCACAAACCGGGTATCTATTCCGGTTGCCTATTCATTTCTTTGTAAGACAAAAATACAGCGCTTCGCCCAGAAATTATTACCAATTGGCAACCATTTTTATTAATAACAAAATGTAATATATTTGCCACGTTTCGGACAAACAAAAAGTATTGGCCGGTTTTTCATAAAGGTGTTAAAAATGCGCACCGAATCAGTCCGGAGAGGCTCCAGGCCGCAACAGAGAGCAGCAAAAAGCCCCCCGCCCGTAACGGAATCCATAACAACAGCGGGTTTTGGTTGCCACTTTCTGTGTCCCTCCTGGGGATACAGCGTGGGGCGGCTAACACTCTGTACAACAGCCGACGACGCAATAAAGCATCCAGCTGACAACGTCCTGGTTAATTTTCTGGAGATAATAAAACGTGAAAAAAATAATGATGCCTGCACTCGCCCTAACTTCAGGCGTGGTATTAACTGCCGCTGTGCAAACTGCCAGCGGTCAAGATGAATGGACCCCGGGTAATGGCAACGCTTACGGCCAAATTACCAATCAACTAAACCTCCCCAAACAAAAAGGCTGTTCCACATTTTTAAGTGTCTGGTGGCCCGAGCATAAAAATGCCTGCAAGCCTGTTATCGATTGGACAGAAGTCGAGGCCGGATTGACCATCGGCAAGACCCACCAGGCCGTCGACAAGGACAAGCAGCTGTTCTACAGCGATATCACCATCAACAACAACACCGGCACTGAAATTCCAGCCGGCTCGAGACTGATCATTGCCGGCGCCAACCTGGCACTGACTAACGGCAGCGGCCTGACCGCAAGTGGTCAACCCTATATTGAAACTACCCAGGCTATTGCCAACGGGGAATCACTTACTGTTCGCGCAGAATTTGAACATAAGCTCTTGCCCCTGAGCTTCAGCACCGGTTTTGAGACAGCCAAGATCAGCAACGGCGTTATTGCGATTAGCGGCGAAACCAGGGTTGTGCGCACCTTGACTGCCGAGGTTAGCGACCCCGATGGTATTTCTTCTGCAATTGACTATCAGTGGCAGGCCGACGGTGCAGATATTACCGGCGCCACTGCCGCCACCTACAAACTGACCGCAGACGAAGAAGGCAAAATCATCACCGTTAAAGCATCGTACAGTGACGACCTTGCGTTTGCGGAAGACATCACCTCAGACGCCACCCCTGCCGTGGCAGCGCGCAATGCCAACATTGCCGGTAAGCTGGATATTCAAGGTGAACGTTTAATGGGCAACACCCTGCAGGCGGTACTCGATGACAGCAACGGTCTTGCCCAGGCGGCCAGCTATCAGTGGTTTGCCGATGGTATTGCGATTGAGGATGCAACTCACTCATCGTTACCGCTCGATGCCGCACTGGTGGGCAGAATCATTAGCGTTACTGCCAGTTACAGCGACTACGACGACTACGCCGAAGCAGCCACCGCCAGCACATCCCATATCGCCACCATTGCGGTCAGTGGCGAGAGTGAACTGTCCAGCGCCCTTGCCTCGGCCGCCGATGGTGACTGGGTCGCCCTGGCCAGTGGCAATTACGCTGCTATGGCAAGCATTCGAATTGGCAACGCGGTCACGCTCACCCTCGCGCAAGACAGTGACGCGATCATTAGCGGCAGCACCTGTATTGAACTGCGCGGAAACAAATCCGGCCTGGTCGGCCTGACGTTTGACGGACTGGACGTGCTGCCCGGCTCCAGCTGTGGCGACAGCAACCTGCTGCTCTCCGGTGACAACGTGCTATTGAGCAACAACAGCTTCCTCGGCCAGGCAGCAACAACCAGCCACAGCAGCGAATACAACTGGGTTTACGTCAAAGGTTCAGCCAACCTGATTGAACGCAATCTGTTCAGCGGCAAAAACCTGGATACCAATGGTGCGGCAATCACCGTTTACAACAAAGGTGATGGCACCGAAGGCGGTCATGTCATTCAATACAACCTGTTCAAGGACATGCCTGGTACCAGTGTGCAAGCAAACGCCTACGCCGTGCAGATAGGACGCTCTACATCCGGGGACGGCAACGGTGAGGGCAACCACGTGGTACGTTATAACCGCTTCGACAATGTGATTGCCGACCGTCGGGTAATCAGGGTGCAAGCCAGCCGCAGCAGCATTTATAACAACACCATCGTCAACTCTAGCGGCGGTATTTCGCTGGAAGATGGCTTTCAAAATACCGTTAGTAAAAACGTAATTATTTCTTCCGGTGACAATAGCGACGACAGCGGTATTATGTTTGCGCCCTTCGGCCACACCATCACCGGCAACTATATCGCAGGCTTGAAAACAACTTCATCGCAGCGCGCTGCATTGCTGTTGAACACTGAAACCTTCGCCAACAGCGGTAACAGTAAACTGCCGGTAAGCCCGGTAACCGTAGCCCACAACACGGTTATCAACAGCAACCATGCCATCAAGACCTACAGCGGCAGCAAATGCCAGGCTAATGTTTTTATCGCCAACTTTGCCAGTAACCTTGTGGCCAACGGCGTCGCCAACCAGGGCGGCAATGGTACTGGTGCTGCGGCCTTTAAAAACGACTGTGCCATCAGCGCTGCCAGCAGCTTTGCCGGTGACCAGTACTATGCCGCGGCTACCGACATCGGTGTACTTGCCGGCGCTGAGGGCGAAGCGATATTGACCACCGCAGCCAATGGCTTGCTCGCCGCCTCGGGCGTTGGCGCCAATGCCGACGAACTGCTTGTGCTGAGCGACAGCGACGTGGGTCCCGGCTCCAGTTTCAAGCCAGCCCCGGGTAGCTACGACGGTGACATCAATATTGATTTCTCACACTGGTATATTACCTTCCCCAGTGGCAACTCCGAATCCAATCCCCAGTGGTTGGTGGACGGCGGCACCCGGCCAGATGAGTTTTTCTACGCGGCAGATGGCGGTGCGGTATTTAAAACACCCAATATCGCTGGCACCACCAGCTCGAACACCAAGTACTCTCGCACCGAACTTCGTGAAATGCTGCGCGGGCCAGAGCAGAACCCAAAACCTGTCGGCTGGCCAAGCACCCAGGGTCTGAACAAAAACAACTGGGTATTCTCAAACTCCTACCAGCGCCTGCAATACGAGGCCGGCGGTGTTGATGGGGTAATGGAAGCCACACTGAAAGTGGATCACGTATCCACCACTGCCACTGCAGGTAATGAGTACATGGTTGGCCGGGTCATTGTTGGCCAGATTCACGCGTCCGACGATGAACCCTTCCGTCTGTACTACCGCAAGGACCCGGGTAACACCCTGGGCTCGGTTTACTTCGCCACTGAAGTTCCCGGCATAGGAGATAACCGCTACGAGATGATCGGCAGCAGCCGTGAAAACCAACCCAATCCCATCGATGGTATTGCGCTGGGTGAAGTGTGGAGCTATCGCGTCGAAGCCAAAGGCGACAATCTCACCGTTACCATTACGCGCGTAGGCAAGCCGGATGTTACTCGCACCGTGAAGACCGCAGCGGCGTACGCCAACGATTGGATGTACTTCAAAGCCGGTGTTTACAACCAGAACAATGGTGGTGATGCCGACGACTACGCCCAGGCGACCTTCTACTCAATCGTTGTCAGCCACGACGCTCCGCCCGCTGAACCAGGAGACGGTTCTGACGAGCAGGGCAGCGGCGACAACGACGGTGATATTGTCGACGCGACCAGTTTGCAAACGGCTCTTTTGGCAGCGGCAAGTGGTGACACCATCGAGCTTGGCGATGGCGACTATAGCAATATGGGCAATATTGTGGTGAATACTGACGGCATTACCCTTACCCGCGCAGCTGGCAGCAGCGCAGTGATCAGTGGTGAATTCTGCCTGTTAATAAGCGGTGACGATGTGCGTGTAACAGGCCTGGAGTTTGCTGATATTGCACTGATATCCGACAGCACCAGCGGCTGCCGCAGCAACGGCGACGGCAGCATTGTCATCACTGGCGACAAAGTTATCTTTGCCAACAACATGCTCAATGGTGATGCCCTCAATCCCGTTCCCTCAGGTAAGGACACCCATAACTGGCTGGTGGTCAAAGGCTCTAACACCCTGGTAGAACGCAATACCTTCCAGAATCGTCGCGGCCTGCTCTCGGCCAGCAGCGATCAGGTCAAGGGCGGTTTTATCTCGGTATTTGTCAACAGCAGTGTGAGCAACAACACCATTCGATACAATCTGTTCAAGGATCTGCTGCTTGAGAACCAGACTACGGCCTACGCCATTCAGCTTGGTCGTACCACCGGTAATGATTCCCGCCAGAATGGTTTCAATACCGTGCAGTACAACCGCTTTGACAATATCGACTCCCCGTCCCGTGTTATCCGCGTACAGGGTAGTAGCAATACCATCAGCCACAACACCATTGTCAATTCACAGGGCATGATTTCCCTGGAAGACGGCCAGTTTAACGAAGTGAGCTACAACGTAATTCTACCCTCTGGTGAGGATAGCAATGACGGCGGTATTGCCGTAGCACCTTACGGCCATATCGTTTTTGGCAACTATATTGCGGGTTCAAAAACCACCTCTTCCGAGCGCGGTGGCATTTACCTCAATCACAACGCCAATGGTTCGGGCAACCTGGGCCTGACCGCTAACGCGGTTGCAATATCGGGTAATACCATAATCAATACCATGCAGCCCATTCATATTGGCGGCAAGGGCTGTGGTACTGGCCCGGCGTTTATTGCCGAATTCAGCGACAACCTGGTTGCCAACGGGATTAGTGGAGTGGCGGCGCTGGAAGGTACTGTTGTTACCGGTCGCCCGGTATTGCGCTACGATTGCGCCATAAGCCCGGCCAGCTCCTTCATTGGCGAAGCCTACTTCACCGATGGCTTGACCACGAGCACTTCGGTAGCCTCCCCAAGTTTGCTGAACAGTCAAACCGGGAGCGACGGCGCAGCATCAGTTATCGCCGCCAGCAATGGCCTTATTGAAGCAGACGGTGCTCTCGCAGGCTCTGGCGCGGACGCCGGTTCACTGCTTGTGATTGAAGAGTCAGAGGTTGGTGTGGGCTCAACCACCAGTTTTTAAATAACGAGTAGTAACTTCCCTTCCTGGCTCGCGCAGTTTACTGCGCGAGCTTTTCTCTGTCTGGCGAAATAGAAAACCTGCAATACGAACGGGTAGCTAATAGCTGTCCAGCAACTTGTTTTTGTAATCCCCGCGCCGACGGCCTCGCACTCCCCTGCCGCGCCAGGACTATTACAACCGGCTAAACAAACTCAACTGACTGACTCGAGTGAAGGCGGCCTGGGCGGCCTGCAGGATCATGGTTTGCGCCGACAGGCGCGAGGCGGCTTCGGCGTAATCGAGATCGCGCAAGTCAGCGAGGATTTCCTGGGACAACAACTCCGTGTCCTGGTGCAACTCGCGGGTACTCTCCAGGGTGTTAAAGCGGGCGCCGAGACTGGACGTGGTTTCCAGGATATTGACCTGGGCGTTGTTGAGGTTGTCGAGGGTGTCGGCCACGATATCGCTGAGGAACCCCTTGCTTTCCTGGGTGCCGTCCACTCGTTTCATGGCGTCGCTAAAGCGCGCCAGGGTGGTGAGAATATCCTGGTTGGGGGCCGAGTTGATAAAAAACTTGTCGCCTTCGGCCGTCCCGTTGGCTGAAGCCGGCGCCCCCATGATCGTCACACTGACGCCGTGCACCACAATTTCATCGCCGGGATTATAAGGGTAGTTTTCGTAGGGGCCGATCACATTGCCGGTGGAGCGCTCGGTGATGGTAAAGTTTTTCCCCGGCGGCGCCACACTGGCATCGTCCTGGAAGCTGATCACCATATCTTCCGGGTAAAACGCGTCGTAGTCTTCCTGGTCGACAATTTGTCCGAAACTGATAACCGCGGGCGGTACCGCCCGATTGGCGCTGTTAGCAGCGGTAGTCACCGTGTTGTGGGCCGCCGGAATATCCACAAACACTTTTTTGCCCGAGTCGCTGGTGGCCACCGCGGCGTTATCGGAAATGCGGATATAGACCTGGCCGTCTGTGCCCTGGTAGGCAAAGCCAAAATTGGCATCGCCGACAAACGGCTTGTCGCCGCCTTTGTAACCGGCAAAAATATAATCGCCGGAGGCATTCTGGGTGTTCATCAGGCTTTGCAATTCCGAGATCCGGGCATCGATTTCACTGGCAAAAGCATCGTATTCGCTGTCGGTATAGACCGCGGTGTTACCGGCCTGTACCGCCACTTCCCTGACCCGCTGGATTAAATTGAGCACACTGTCGAGAGTCGACTCTTCCAGTGACAGGTTGTTTTCCGCGATATCAATATTTTTTTGGTACTGCTCCAGCCGCGCCAGGTTGTGATCCAACTCCATCATCTTCACCGCCGCCACCGGGTCGTCAGCCGGTGTCAGAACGCGCTGGCCGGTGGAGATCTGGGTCTGGGTCTTGGCGATTTCCCGATTGGCTTCACCGATGCTGCTATTGGCGACGGTGTACATTTGCAGAGTTGATATTCTCATGGACTCAAGTCTCAGAAGATATTGATCAGGCGATCAAACAGGTCTCTGGCCACAGAGATAACCTGGGCGTTAGCGTTGTAGATTTGCTCAAACAGAATCAGGTTGGAGGCTTCCTCATCGAGGCTGACCCCGGAAATGGAATTGCGCAGATCTTCGGTCTGGGCCAGCACCTGGGCACTGGCCGCGCCGTTGAGCTTGGCGGTATTGGTTTCAATGCCGATCACCTCCACCAGGGTGCCGTAGGCGTCACCGAGGGAGCGCTGGCCACTGTCGACCAGGTTGGCGGTACTCAAGTTGGACAGTGCCATGGCGTTGCGGTTATCGGAAACCCCGTCCAGGTTGAAGTCCAGGGTAAATTGGTCACCCCGCTCGGCAACACCATTGATACTGGCGCTGATGCCCAGGTAGGTGGACTGGGCAAAGCCGGCCGCCGAGCTGTCTCCCAACAGGCCGCTGACGGTCGGGTTGCTGGCCAACTGCACATTGGCAGCCAATACTACGTCCAGCGTTCCCCCCACGGTCACCGCGGCCTGGTTGCCGGCACCGGCACCGGTCAGGGTGCGGGCGCTGGCGTTGTAATCGCTGACCACCAGGCTGTCGCCGCCGCTGGCTTCGAGACTGAGATTAAAGTCGTCACCCTGGGTGGAGAAAACCTGCAGCTCGCCCTGGCCGCTGGTGGCGTTGGTGGCTGCCACCGCGTAGATACCGAGATTCGCAAAACCACTATCCTGATTGATTCTGGTGGCGAGATAGCGATTGAAAGCGGCGGCATCGGCGGCCGGGTCCGGAACCTTGCTGGAGACCAGGCCGGCGTCGTATTCAATCAGGTCCACCCCGTTAAGGTTGATCTGCAACGGCGAGCTGTTGTTCAAGCCGGCCACACCGGACAACACCATTGAATTGCGGGCAAACGCAGAGACACCGTTGACGTCGGCCAGTTGCGCCGCCAGGGTTTTGGCCGAGCTGTTGAGGGCCGGGTTCAATACCTGGCGGGTGGTGCTGCCGGTATCCGGGTCAGTGTGCAGAAAACTCAGGATTTCCGAGGGATAGCCGTTGGCCACCGGCGCCAGGGGCCCCGCCCCGGTCACCACGCTGCCAATGCCCAGGGCGCTGCCAGCGGCAGTAACCAGGGTTTCGCCAGGGTCACCGCTGAACAGTGGATTCTGCTGGCCGGGCACATAGACCCGATTGCGTATCGGTGGGTCGAGCGCGACCGGCTTGCCGGGGTCGCTGTTATCCAGCACCTCGTAGGTGGTCGCTGTGGTAAAGCGCACCAGCAGTGGCGGCTGCATATCCTGCTGGTTACTAAACAGGCCGATCGGGTCGCCGTCGACCGTATCCAGGCTGAGGACACTGCCGGCGCTGATGGTGGCGTTACCGGTATTGCCACTGTCGCTGCCAGTAACCAGCGGACTGGCAAAGGCCAGCTGATCCGGGCGCTCGATCACCGCAGTCATATCTCGCGCCGCGGTGCGAGTAGGCTGCAGAAGAAACTTGTCGCCCGGCTGGAAGCTGCCCTGGGCGAAATTCAGTTTTAAGCCGTCAAATTCCACGCTGGCAGGGGGGTTGGCCGGCAGTGAGCCACGCGCCACCACGGCCCCGTCACTGTGTCGGGTGATACGATAACTGGTATCGCCGGCGCCGGCTTCAAGGGTGTAATCACTGGCCGTCAAGATGCTGCTGTCAACCAGCTCGAGGCTCAATACCCGGTCATCGGGAGGGGTGTTGCCGTCGTCATTAAAAACTCTGGTAGTACTGAGCGCGGCATCGTTGACACTGCGGAAAAAATCGCCGCCAAACTGGTTGTTGAGATCGATGCCGAGGCGATGTACCTGGTTGACGCTGTCGCTGAGCACCATTGCCACCCGCCCCAGCTCATTGAGGCTGGTGCTGAGTATACTGTCGCGAAAATCCAGCAGACCGCCCAGCTCACCGCCGTTGATAAAAGCAGTTATCACCTGGCTGCGGGCGCCGTCACTGAACGCGACTTCCCGCAACTGCGGGTCCAGCTCACCGTCCACTATTGCCATTTGCCGGGCCGTGGAGCCAATCACCAGCGACTGCCCCGAGCCGACGCTGACGTTCACCAGGCCATCGCCCTGGTCTACCACATCGATGGCCACCAGTTCCGACAGCTGGCGCAGCGCTTCCTCGCGCTGATCCAGCAAATCGTTGGGAGCGAGGCTACTGGTGGTTTGCGAGATCTTGTTATTGAGCGTCGCGATATTGCTGGCCAGGGAATTGATCTGGCTGACCGCCACATTCATTTTACTGTCGACGTTTTCGCCAATGGTCGAGATACGCTCGTAGAGGGTGTTAAACCGCTGCGCCAGGTTTTCCGCCTCACTGACAATCAACTGCCGCGAGGGAATCGAAGCCGGGTCATCGGCGCCATTCTCGAGCATCGAAAAAAACCGGTCCAGGCCGGCGGAGAGCCCGGTTGATGAATCTGACAGCAGAGTATCCAACTGCCCGATATTGCTGCTAAAGGTCTGCAACTCGCTGTTGAGGGAACTGTCGGCACGCAACTGAGTGATCAGGAACTCATCGACGACACGCTCCACCGCGGTGATGGTAACGCCGTTGCCAATAAAACCGGCGCCGGTAAAGCTGGGGGCATTGGTGGCCAGCTCAACACTCTGGCGGCTATAGCCTGGCGTATTGGCGTTGGCGATATTATGCCCGGTGGTTTTCAGCGCCGTCTGGCTGACCTGAAGCCCGCTAACCGCTGTATTTAACAACCCCGCCATCGTGCCTAGCCTCGCTCAGCCGTGGCCGCCGCAGTGAAATTGCGACGCACGATATCGATGATTTTACTGGCGTAGTCCGGATCAGTCGCGTAGCCCGCCCGCTGCAATTCATGCAGGTACTGCTCCGAGTCCGGTGCTGAATTCAATGCTTCCTGATAGCGCTGCTTTGCGCCCACAAAACTGGCGTAATCCCTGAAACTCTCGGCGTAGGAATCGTAGGCCCGAAAGCGGGCTGTTTCCGTTACCGGCAGGCCGTCACGGTATTCCAGCGTCTCTACCACCGCCACTCGGCCGGGCCAATCTGCGCCGGCCTTGATACCAAACAGGTTGTGACTGTTGCGCCCAGCGTCATCGACAATCAGGTGCTGCCCCCAGCCGGTTTCCAGGGCGGCCTGGGAAATCAGGTAGCGCGGGTCTACCCCAATCTCATTGGCGGCGGTCGCCGCCAGCGGGGTTAAGCGCTGGATAAAATCCTGTTGGTCGACAAAGGGGCTGGCCGCGGTAGATGCCGCTGGACTATCGCTGGCCGCCACCTCCCGATAGGACTGCAGCGGCGCAGAGGAGCGCTGGGGCACAGGGCCTAACTGGGACACAGGGGTAAGTTGGGACATAGGGGTAGACACAGGGCTGGGCTGGGGCGCCGGTTGGCCACCCGGCATGGATTGGCGCATCTGCCGCACCAGGGCGTCGGCCAGGCCCATGCCGCCGCGGCTGGAGAGGCTCAGGGCCAACTGCTGGTCGAACATCTGCTGGTAGAAATCCATCTCGTTGGAACCGCTCATGCCCTCATCTTTAAAGGCCTCATTGGCCTCGCGCATACTTTTCATCATCATATTGAGAAACACGGATTCAAACTGCTTGGCAATGGCCTGCAGCGCTTCCTCGCCGCCGCCCTGCTTATTGACCTGCTTGATCTTCTGCAGGCCGGACAGATCGGTATAGACACCGGCATCACTGCTGCCGAGCCCTGCCAATAAACTGTTGCCGTTGCTGGAATTTATCATCGCTGCGCGCTCCGCTGTCTAGATCACGATCAGTTCGGCTTGCAGGGCGCCGGCCTGCTTCATAGCCTCGAGAATGGCCATCAAATCCCCTGGCGCGGCACCCACCAGGTTTACCGCCCGGACAATACTTTCCAGGCTGGCACCGCCATCCAATTTAAACATCGGGTTGATATCCTGGGTGGCATCGATACCCGCGGTTTCCGGCACCACCACCGTCTCACCCTCGCCCAGCGGATTGGGCTGGCTTACCTGCACCGTCTCGTTGACGGTGACGGTAAGGCTGCCGTGGGTGACCGCCACCGGCTCCACCCGCACGTCCTGGCCGACCACAATGGTTCCGGTGCGGGAGTTGATCACTATCCGTGCCGCCTCCCGGCCCGGTGCCACTTCAATGTTTTCCAGCAGCGACAGGTAATTTACTTTCTGGGCCGGGTTGATGGGCGCATCCACCATTACGGAAGAGGCATCCATGGGCCTGGCCACATCCGGGCCCAACATCTGGTTGATGGCCTGAGCCATGCGCTTGGCGGTGGTGAAGTCGCCGCGGTGCAGATTAAACACAATCGGTTGACCGTTATCGAAGTTGTTCGGGGAGCTGCGCTCCACCGTAGCGCCGTTCGGTATGCGCCCAACACTGGGAACGTTGACGGTGACTTTGGAACCGTCGGCGCCCTCGGCGCCAAACCCACCCACCACCAGGTTGCCCTGGGCTATGGCGTAGACATTGCCGTCCAGGGCCTTGAGCGGCGTCATCAACAGCGTGCCGCCGCGCAGGCTCTTGGCATCGGCGATGGAGGACACGGTGATGTCCATGCGCTGGCCGGGCTTGGCAAACGCCGGCAGGTCGCCGTGCACCATGACCGCGGCCACGTTTTTCATATTTACGCTGGCCCCCGGCGGCAAGGTAATGCCGAACTGCTTGAGCATGCTCTTGAAAGACTGGGTTGTGAACGGTGCCTGATTGACCTTGTCGCCAGTCCCGTCCAACCCCACCACCAGACCGTAACCCAGCAGTTTATTGCTGCGCACACCGGCCACATCGGCCAGGTCCTTGATGCGCTCCGCCCGGGCGTAGGTGCCGAGCAGCAGGCTGGCTGCCAGCACCAGCGCCACTGCTGTGAAGGGAAAACGGCGATATAAGGACAGGTCAATCACTGTGTATTCTCCTAGAAAGGCCAAACCGGGCTGTTAAAAAAGCGATTCAGCCAACCCATCTGGTTGCTGTTGGCCAGTTCGCCAGTACCGCTGTATGAAATGCGCGCATTGGCCAACCGGTTGGAGAGCACGGTGTTGTCCGGGTTGATGTCTTCCGGCCGAATGACACCGCTGATGCGAATAAACTCGTCGCCCCGGTTCAGGGTCATCCACTTTTCACCGCGCACAATCAGGTTGCCGTTGGGTTGAATGTCAGCAATGGTGACGCTGATGTTGCCCTCGAGGCTGTTGCTCTGGTCGGCATCTGCTTCACCGGTAAAGTCGCGGTCTTGTTGTAAATCGGTATTCAGTCCCATGTTTTTAAATGACGGGGTGGTACCGAGAATCGGGCCGGCATTGAAACTGGCATCACTCTCTTTTTTCACGGAGACATTGGTGGTTTTCTGGGACACAGTGCGCTCATCCAGCACCACGGTAATGACATCGCCGATGCGGTGGGCCTTGCGATCACCGAATAACTGCAAGCCATAACCCGGCTGGTAGAGCGAGCCCGCTTCCGGCTGGGGGCTGTGTGCCGGCGCCGCCATCACCGGTGCGTAGGCCGGGTCTCCCGGCTGCACTGGCGTCTGCACCGCGCAACCGCTGGCCAGCAGGCACAAGCCAGCCAGTGCGGTAACCGGGGTGCGCAAAAAGCGCTTTAATGTCTGTGCGTTCATAAGCTGATACCTGGTCCAACTAGCTTTAACACCGGTTACATATTCTGGCTGATAAACTGCAGCATCTGGTCCGATGTGGAGATCACTTTCGAGTTCAATTCGTAGACCCGCTGAGTGGTGATCATATTCACCATCTCCTCGACGATATCGACATTGGAGTTTTCCAGTGAGCCCTGTTTTACCTGGCCCAGGCCATCCAGCCCCGGGGTACCCGGCACCGGGTCACCACTGGCGGCGGACTGCCGGAAAATATTGCCGCCCATGGCTTGCAGGCCAGCGGGGTTGATAAAATCCACCGTTTCAATCTGGCCAATCTCCACCGGGTCCACCTGGCCACTGAGCGTGGCCGACACCACCCCGTCGTCACCGACGGTCAGTTGCAAGGTGCCGGCCGGCACGGTAATGGCCGGCTGCAGCAGCAAGCCGTTGGCATTGACGATTTCACCGTCGGCACTGAGGTGAAAGGCGCCGTTGCGGGTGTAGCTGATCTCCCCGTCCGGCGACAACACCTGGAAAAAGCCGCGACCATCGATGGCGAGATCGAGATTATTGCCGGTAACTTGCATGCTGCCGGTGGTGAACTCTTTCTGGGTTCCCACAACCCGAACACCGGTACCCACTTGCAGCCCCGAAGGCAGCTGGGTGTCCTGGCTGGACTGGGCCCCGGGCTGGCGCTGGATCTGGTAAAACAAATCCTCAAACACGGCGCGTTCGCGCTTATAGCCCACGGTGGAGGCATTGGCGAGATTGTTGGAGATGGTGCTCAGCTGGGTATCCTGGGCGCTGAGCCCGGTCTTGCTGACGTACAGGGCAGGTATCATTTGATCACCTCTGTTTTAGGGTTCGTGCTTATTTGGTTCTTCATCGCTTGATTCGTCACTGCTTGATTCGTCACTGCATGATTCGTCACTGCATGATTCGTCACTACTCGATTAAAGGTTCCTTGCTGCGAGAGCTTGCGCGGACAACGACCATGCGCCGTCAACTTTTTGCCCCCACTAATCCCGCTGCCTGCAACCACAATCAGGCGGTCATTTTTTTGACACCGCAAGCCGTTCATCAGGAGCTCTGCAATAAGCGCGCCGATGACTGCGAATTACTTTCCGCGCTCTTCATCAACTTGACGCTGAGTTCGTATTGCCGCGACAACGACAGCACATTGGTAAATTCGGCTATCGGGTTGACGTTACTGCCTTCCAGAAAGCCGGACTGCACCCTGACCTCAGCATCGGCGGGCGCTTCGCCCGCGCCGTCACGCAACCGCACCAGTCCGTCTTCGCCCTTGACCAACTCCGCGGGATCGGGGTTGACCAGTCGTATCCGGTCGGCCTGGGCCAAGTCCAGCGGTGTCGCCCCGCGGGTGGTCACACTGCCATCGGCGGCGATGTCAATTTTGCTGTTGGGGGGAAAGAAGATGGGGCCGCCATCACCGAGGACTGGCAGGCCATTGCCACTCAACAACTGGCCATCGGCACCCTGGGTCAGGCCTCCGGCACGGGTATAGGCTTCGCTGCCATCCGGCGCCAATACCGCAATATAGCCCTCCCCTTCCACTGCCAGGTCCAGTTCTCGGCCAGTGGCCATCAGGGGGCCGGGGGAAAAGTCCGTGCCCGGACTTTCTGTCAGGGCGTAGGCGCGGGAAGGATGCCCGTCACCGTAGTAAACCGGCATGCTGCGCGCCTGGGCGAAATCGGCGCGAAAGCCGGTGGTGTTGGCATTGGCAAGATTGTTGGCATGAACAGTCTGCGCCTGCATATTGTGCTTGGCGGCTGTCATGGATATGTATAGTGCCTTGTCCACTGCAGTACTCCTCTATTGGCCTCGAAGCGGAAATTGATTGCCGCTTTGCTGCGTTCAATAGAGGGGTTGCAAGGAGCGGGCCAAGTGCGACCAAACGGCCACACAGCTCTGTCAACAGGGGCCCGGCAGTGCCAGGGAAAGGCGCGTGGACGCTGGCGAAAGGTCAGCAACTGCAGACTCATTCAACTCAAGGACTTGCCCCTTGAATTAACCGGCAACCCTTTAGATATTGAGGATCGTCTGGGTCACCTGGTCTGCGGTTTCAATGGTCTTGGCGTTGGACTGATAGTTGCGCTGGGCAATAATCAGGTTGACCAGTTCCTCGGAGATATCCACATTGGACTCCTCCAGGGCGCCGGACTGCACCAGGCCCAGGGCCGCGGTTTGCGGCACCCCCACCAGTGGCGGCCCGGATTCGAAGGTCTCTGCCCAGCCAGTATTGCCCTGGGACTGCAAGCCGCCCTCGTTGACAAAACCGGCCAGCGCCAATTGCCCCAGCACCTGGGCCTGGCCGTTGGTAAAACGGGCAAAGATAATGCCGTTCTCCTCGATGTTCAAACCGGTGAGGCGGCCGGTGGCAAAACCGTCCTGGTCCACATCATTGACGGCAAAATCACTGCCAAACTGGGTGGTACCGGCAATATCAATCTCGAAGTTCGACGATATCGGCGGCGACGGAATCGGCAAGACTCCACCGGTATTAGGGCGCAGCGAGCCGTTGTAATTGCCGCTGTCGTCCAGCGGCGTCCAGTTGCTGACCAGGAATGGGCCGTCCGAAGCGGGGTCGAGAGTGCCGTCATTGGTAAACTTCAGCGAGTATTGAGCCAACCCGGGCACTGTGCTGCCCGGTGCCGGATTGCCGACATTCTCACCGTCGATGGTAATGTACATGGACCAGTTGTTGGCGGTGGCTGCGGTATTGGTAGGATCCGTGCGCTCCTTGACAAAATACTGGGTCATTATGTGGGAGTTACCGAGGCTGTCGTAGATGGTCACGGAGGTGGCCGAGTTGTAGCTGTCGGCATCCAGCGGGTCAAAAGTATTGCTGGAGTTGCCGGGCATGGTTCCCCAGATATTACCTGGTGTGCCGGTGCTGCTGGCGGCGACACTGATGCCGTCATTAACGGTAATATTGAGCTCGCCCCCCATGGCAATCTCGTTACCCGGGTCCAGGGTCAGCGGCCCCGGGCTGGTGGCGGGCACACCGAGGCTGCCGCCATAATTGGTCAGGCCCACGTAATCCAGGCTGGCGCCGCCACCGGCAGCGTTGTTCTGGAGGATTATATCCTCGCCATTGAGGGCGGTGATATCGATCACCCCGCTGCTGGAAATCGATGCCGAGACCCCGGGAATATTGGCACTACTGATCGCCGCAACAATTTGCTCTTCGATGCTGCCAGTGCCACCGGCCGGGTTCAGCACCAGGAAATTGGTGGCACCACCGCCGTCGGTCGGTTTCAGGGCCATGGCCAATTCACCGGTGGCAAAGCCGCCCACGGACGACAAGCGCAAATGGGTGCGAGCACTGGCGGCAATGCCGAGGTTCTGCACCTGGTCCTGCTCGTTGATATATTCGGCGACCTGGCGCGCGGTGGCGTTGGGCCCGGGGCGGGTGGTCAAATCCAGGGTGCGGGTGGTGGTGGCGGTAATCACATCCAGCTGCCCCGGGCTGTAGCCGTTATCCGGCGCCTGGTAGGCGGACGTCTGGCCGGAGGAGACTCCCGGCGCCACCGCCGCAAAGGCGGCAATGCCATTGCCGCTGACATTGTTCATGGACACGGTAAAGTTGGTGTTCGCCCCCGCCACTTCGCCACTGAGATCGATATCGATGGTTGAGCCCGTGGCCGTGGCGGTCATGCTATTGTAGGGCGCGGCGAGGCCGGCAAAATAGTTGTTCAGCAGTGCGGTCAACTCAGCGGCGTTATCGATGGTCGCATCGCCGTTGCCCACCGCCGCCACACTGGCGGCATTGACGGTCAGCGCCGCTGGCGTGGCGAAGCCCGGAATGGTAAACGACAGGTTCAGGCTGTCCGTGGCAAAACTGGTGGCGACCCCGAAACCGCTGGTCATGCGGGTCAGCTGGGCGGCCGGATTTGAGGCCAGCTGGGTCTGGGAACCATTGGTGGTGCTGACCAGCTCCTCCGGGGCGGGCTCGGTGGCGTCGAGGTTAAAACGGGAGGTAACCTCGGTGGTTTGCTGGGGCGCCTGGTTGCCGGATCGCACCTGCAAATCAGTGAGCACACCGTTGACGATATTGCCATCGTCATCGGCCCCAAAGCCCTGCAGGTTGTAACCTGAATTGTTTACCAGATATCCCTGGTTATCGGTGGAGAATAGCCCGGCGCGGGTGTAGGTGGGATCGCCGTTGTCACTGAGGATAAAAAAACCACTGCCGTTGATGGCCAGGTCCAGCGCACTGTCGGTGAAGGAGATATTACCCTGGGTAAACTGCTGGGAGACATCGGTAAGGGCCACGCCGCTGCCGGCCGAGTTGGCCGCGGTGCCGACAATGGAACTGGCGTAAACATCGCCGAATTCCGCCCGCGAGCGCTTAAAGCCGGAGGTGCTGGCATTGGCGATGTTGTTGGCCGTTACACCGAGATCACTGTCGGCGGCGCGTATTCCTGTCAGACCAATAGTAAACGACATAGTCCTATCCTCTACTTCACTTTATTGCTTCGATGGCAGCGCCATCAACGCGTTAATTTTCAGGTTTGTGCCGTGGCGGGCTTAGCCACCACGACTGGTACGCCACGATTGGCTACTGAATCGTCTGCACGTCCTTGAGATCCACCTTGCCGATACCCGCCAGGTTCAAGGTGGTTGTGCCACCATTGGTACCCAGGGTGACGCTGTTGACGTTGGCCCCCAGCAGCGTGTTCAAACTCTGTTGTTTGCCATCGATTTGCGCCTCGGCCTGCACGGTATACTTGCCGGAGGGCAGGCTCACGCCATCATTGTTGAGCCCGTCCCAAGCGAGAGAGATATCGCCAGCTGTCTGCGAGCCGAGGTTGATGTTGCGTACCAGTTGGCCACTTTCATCATGAATGGCGATGGCCACGCTGGGACTGCTGACCGGTAACTGTGCCACGCCAGTAAACAGCTCCCCCTGGTTCAACCAGGCGGTGTCCGTTTGTACCTGCACCTGGCGCCCCACCAGTGCGGTCGCTTCCAGCGCCAGGTTAGACTGGTAACTGGAGACAAAGCCGCCCATGGTGTCATTCAGGTTATCGATACCTTCCAGCGAGCTGAACTGGGCCAACTGGGCGATAAACTCGCCGTTGTCCTGCGGCTCCAGCGGATTCTGGTTTTCCATCTGGGTAACCAGCAGCTTTAAAAACTCATCCTTGCCCAACTCTTTCGAGGGACCGGTTGGCTCTGGTGCCCGGCTGTACTGTTCCAGCACACTGGACAATTCGTTAGTAGCAATATCCATAACAGTATTACCTTGCTAAATACTATTGGCCGAGCGTGAGAACGCGCTGCACCATTAACTTGGCTGAATTCATGACTTCCACATTGGCCTGGAAGGAGCGCGAGGCGGAAATCATATTGGTCATTTCCTCCACCACGTTGACGTTCGGGTAGTAGACGTAGCCCTCCTCGTCCGCCTGGGGGTGGTGTGGCTCGTAGCGCGGCTGCAGCGGCGCGTCGCTCTCCACCACACCCAGCACCTGAACGCCGGCCTGGGCCGCGCTCGCCGGGCTGTCTGCGCCCAGCTCCATGCTGTCGCGATAGTGGGCGGCAAACACCGGATGGCGACCGCGATAGACCTGGTCGATACTGGAACTGGCAGTCTGGGCATTGGCCAGGTTGCTGGCAGTGGTGTTCAGGCGCACGCTCTGGGCGTTCATGCCCGAGCCGGCGATATCAAAAACGGTTCCTAGTGCCATCAGTCAGTCTCCTGTTAATTATTCGCCGCGCAGCGCGCTGGTGAGGCCTTTAAACTTGCCATTCAACATGGTGAAGGTCGCCTGGAAGGCCAGTGAGTTCTCCATGTACTTAGCGTGCTCGACATGCTCTTCCACGGTGTTGCCATCGATGCTCGGCTGGCCGGGCGTGCGATAGAGAGCATCGTCTTCCCGCTCGATCAATCCGGCCTGCCGATGATGGGACTGGTGCGTGGCGGTCATGGACATGGCTGCGGAACTGCCCTCGGCGCGCTTGAGCATGCTGCCAAAATCCAGGTCGCGGGCCTTGTAATTGGGGGTGTCCAGGTTGGCAAGGTTGTTAGCGAGTACCGATGCGCGCTGGCTGCGAAAGCGCAATGCGTCGTCGTGTATGCCCAGTGCCCGGTCAAAACTGATAGCCATGTTGTCCGTCCGTCGCTCAAATTAAATGTGTCTGCAGGAGTTATAGCAATCCCTGTGCCAGCCAATTAATAATTTTTAAGCCATTGATTTTTAAAAGATTAATTTTCAGCGAAAGGTATGAAAGGACAGGCGGCAGTGGTGGAGCGGCAAGGCTTTACCGCTCTGCCGGCAAGCTAGCGGGCGCGGTAATAGATACCCGGGTGGGCGTGGACGAGCTCAAACAGATCGGTGAGATTGGCAACACCTTCGGAGGCGCCGAGAAAGAGAATGCCGTTTGGCTTCAGGGCGCGATGCAGGCGGCGCAGAATATCCTGCTTGGCATCGCTGTCGAAGTAAATCAGTACATTGCGACAAAAAATCAGGTCGAATTGACCCAGGCTGGCGTAGGAGTCGAGCAAGTTCAGGGCCCGAAAGCTGACCCGCTCCTGCAAATGTGGCTTCAGCCGCCAACTGGCGCCATCGTCCGAGCGCTGGAAGTAGTCCCTCACCTGGCTGTCATCCAGGCCCCGGGTAATTGCCAACTGGTCGTACTCCGCCGCCAGGGCCTGCCCCAACACCCGCGACGACAGATCAGTGGCCACAATTTCCACCGGCCTCGCGTCGGCACCGCTGTGATAAGACTCCTGCGCCGCAATGCTGATGGAAAACGGCTCCTGGCCGGTGGAACAGGCCGCCGACCAAATACGCACCGGGGTGTGATCGGCACGAGCCAGCAACTCAGGCAACAGGGTGCGGCGCAGGCACTCAAACGGGTATTGGTCGCGAAACCAATAGGTCTCGTTGGTGGTCATCGCGTCCACCACCTGGCCACGCAAAGCGCGACTGCCGGGCAGCTGCAGCAATTCAACCAAATCGGTCAAGTTGCCCAGCCCCATATCGGTCATGATCCGTCGCAACCGGACTTCGACCAGGTATTGCTTGTTTTCGGCCAGGGCAATGCCGCTGACCCGGCGCAGATACTGGCGAAAGGCATCGAAACCGCACACCGCGGTGGAACTGGTCACGGTAACCCGGCAGCCACAGTTACAAAAACCCGCTGCCCCAGCGCGGTCGGCAACGCCGATTTGACGCTGGACCTGGCAATGGTCCCGGTGGTATTCACGGCGTCACCTCCTCGCCCTGCTGCGCCAGCAGAGTCAACATATGGGCATTGACTCGCTGCGCCAGTTCATCCGGGTTAAATTTGGCGAGGAAATCATTGGCCCCGACTTTATCGATCATAGCTTTATTAAACACGCCACTGAGCGAGGTGTGCAGGATAATGTGCAAGTCACACAGGCGGGGGTCAGCCCGGACCGCAGCAGTGAAGGTGTAGCCGTCCATTTCCGGCATTTCAATATCCGAGATCACCAGAATCAGTTCGTCACTGGGGTTTTTTCCCTCTGCCACCATAGCCTGCAGGAACTGCAGTGCTTTGCGGCCATCCTCGCAGGCGGTGGTGATCAACCCCATGGACTGCATCACCCCCTGGATCTGCCGCCGCGCCACACTGGAGTCATCCACGATCAGCAGATGACGGCCATGCATCCGCGCCGCCACACCCGTCGCTATAACTGCATCGCTGACCTGCTCCCTGGCGCTGCTCACCTCGGCCAGAATCTTCTCCACATCCACAATAGCCACCATGCGCCCGGCCGTTTCAGTCACCGCGGTCAGGTAAGTATCACTGCCCACGGCCCGCGGCGGCGGGTGAATATTTTCCCAATTGGTGTTGATGATCTGTTCGACGTTGCTGACCAGGAAGCCCTGGGTAGAACGGTTGTACTCGGTAATAATGACGTAGCACTTGTCGATATCCGCCAGCGGAGGTTGGCCTGTGGCCACATTCATATCGAGAATCGGCACGGTGCTGCCGCGAATATGCGCCACCCCTCGCACCACCGGTTTGCGTTGCGGGATGGCGGTCAGGCGCGGGCACTGCAGCACTTCCTTGACCTTGAACACATTGATGCCATAGAGCTGTCCGGAGCCGAGCCTGAACAACAGCAACTCCAGCCGATTTTGTCCCACCAGCCGGGTGCGCTGGTCGACACTGTCTATTAAACCGGTCATGGCCGCCCCGCAGTGATCATCGCCGGCCGGATCGACCGCTGGACAAACGCCTCATATCGGCACACTGATTGCATAGATATTCTTCCAAAGTTAGCCGAGAGTTTGTGCCCCACCGCCGGACCACTACCGAGCAGTTGCTTCGGTTGCCCCGCTCGAGCGGTATACAGGGCCTTAACGGCAGCACCCGGCAGGGCTTTAACCGCACCACAATCTGCTTTAAAGCATAGGTCAATATAATGAGACTTCGTAATTTTTATTACGCCTTGGGCACCTGCCTGCTGCTGGCCCTGACGCCGCCAGCAGCGGCGCAGCAGGCCACAGCGGAGTACCTGCAGCAGATTGAGCGGGAGGCGCGGGAGTTCCTGCTGGCAGTGCTGGCAGAACAGGCGCCGGCCGACCTGCTGGAAGTCGCCATCAACAGCCCGGACCCGCGCCTGCGCCTGAACCACTGCGACAATGCTTTGACATACAGCCTGCACGGCAATGCCAATAACGCCAGTAATGTGACGGTCAGGGTACTGTGCGAGGCCGACCGCAACTGGTCGTTTTACCTGACCGCCAGTGTCGAGCGCCTGCGCCATGTGGCGGTTGCGCTGCGCAATATTCCCCGCGGCACCCAGTTGACCAGCGCCGACCTGCAAACAGAGCAGCGCCGCCTCAGCGGTTCCGAGAGCCGCACTTACACTACTGCCGAGAGCGCCCTGGGCATGGTCACCCGGCGCCCGATACAGCTGGGCGATGTCATCCACAGCTCCAGCCTGACGGAGCCCACAGCGGTGCGCAAAGGGGATCAGGTGCAGGTAAGGGCCGTAGGCACAGACTTGAATATCGTCACCCTCGGCATCGCCATGAGCAGCGGCAAGGTCGGCGACCAGATTCGCATTAAAAACAGCAGCTCGGAGCGGATAATTCGCGCCCGGATCAGCGCCCCCGGCGAGGTGGAGGTGTACCTTTAGGGTACGGCGAGAAGATATGAAAAAAAGTGAGAAAGTGACTAAAGTAACCGCAGAGGCTGCCGATATCCTCTTCAAGGGTACCTTTAGTCATGTTTTGATACCCGTCGGCAACACACTAAAGTCCGGTATTTTCCGGCAGCAATATGGGAATTGCAGCAATGGTTATTGATTCGAACTCCAACATTCACTCGTCCTCGGGCAGTCCGCGGAATCGCGTTGATGCGCGCGGCACTGACACCAAATCCAGCTCGCAGCCTGAAAGCAGTGGCTCTCAGGCCAGCAGCAAGCCGGATGTGTCCCTCAGCACACAGGCGCGGTTGCTGCACAAACTGGAGAGCCAGATCAGCTCCAGCCCGGACGTCAATTCCGACCGGGTGGCTGACATCAAGCGGGCCATTGCGGAAGGGAGCTATCAAATCAATCCCGAGCGCATCGCCGAGCGCATGCTCGAGCAGGACGACCAGTTTTAACCAGTACCGGGGTTAAATCACTGGCCCTGCGCGGCCTGTGCATGCAGCAGATAGTAACAAGCGAGATAAAAGTTTCACAAAACGGACTACACCAAAACCGGCTTTAGCGCTAACAGGCAGCACCGCAATTCCCACTTAGTGCCCACTATCGCTACCGCCATCGGCCCCGCCCGGGCCTGGAGAAAAACATGACAGCAACAACTTCCCCTGTGCAGGTGTCTGCCCAGGCAGTAGAACAAATGATCCGCAAGGACATCACCTCAGCCGACGCCCTGGCCAAGCTCCTGACCCACGAACACGAAGTATTGCAAAGCCGCGACCACCAGGGCCTGAGTGCCCTGCTGGAACGGAAACAGGCGCTGATGGCGCAACTGGAGCAAAACGCCCGCCAGCGCAGCGGCTGGATAAAATTCCTCGCCGAGCGCACCCGCCTGCCGGCAGAACAGTGCTGGGAGCGACTGCTGCAGGAGCTGGCCAATCCCGAAGTCAGCGAGCTCTGGCAGCAGTTTCAGGGCAAGATCAAAGAGTGTAAAAACGCCAACGAAATCAACGGCAAGATGATCAGTCGCGGCCAGCGCACTTTAAAACAGCTGCTCGGTATTATCCGCGGCCAACAGGTGCAAAACCCGAAACTGTACACCGCCGCCGGCGACACTCGAACCCAGAACCAGAGCCACACCGTTATCAAGGTATAGAATCAAGGTGTAAAGCCGCGCTCCGCCGACCACCAGCCCAACTCCTGCAATTGCTGCAAATCCTCAGGCCGGTCGATATCGGGCAGCGCCGCCAGGCAGCTGTGGCGCCAGCCCAGTCGCGCCAGGTTGGCCAGGGTTTGCGCCAACACAGTAGCGCCGCCCCAACTGACCCCGGCAAACAAATCCGGGGCATAGCGCCCGGCCCCGATGGCGACATAGCCGCCATCTTCCGCCGGCACCAGCACACAATCACTGCCCTGTTGCAGCGCCGCGAACATACGCTGGATATGCGCCGGGGTTAAAAACGGACAATCGCTCCCCACGATCACCACCCAGCGATAGCTTGCCAGGGCGAGCTGCAGGGCCGCCCCCATGCGCTCCCCCAGATCGGCACCGCGCTGCGCCAACACCTTCACCCGGCCCTGGGCCGGCTCGACCAGGCGGGCAAAAAAATCCGCGCCGGGCTCACTGCTGGCCCAGAGCTGGTAATCCCAGCCCGGTTCAGGCGCGAGACAGGCATAGGTATACGTGGTCAGGCGCTGGTGCAAAAGCACACTCTGGGCCGGGCTCAAGTGCGGCTGCATGCGAGTCTTGACCTTGCCGAGCTCGGGCAGCTTGGCGAATTGCAACACGCAGCAATCGCGGCGCGGCATACTGTTCCCACTCTCTTCTTTAGAATTCCCGTCCACGAAAGCCCTGTCCACAAGATTCCCGTGCACTAGCGATACTGCCGCGCCAGCCGGGCCGGATTGACCCCGAGCCAGTACTGCAAACGCAGCCACCACATGGTGACAACGGTTTTGATAATACCCCGCTCCTGCCAGCGGCGGCTGGAAGTCTGCAGGTGGGAGCGCGCCACAAACGGCAGCCCTGTTCGGCGCGCGCGCTTGCTGAAGTCGACGTCCTCCATCAGTGGAATATCCGCGAAGCCCTGCAATTGCTGCCACAGCTGGCAGCTGACAAAAATGGCCTGGTCGCCGGTGGCCACCCGGCTGAGCCGGGAGCGCAGGTTAATACCCCGCTCCACCACCCGCAACAGCCGCGCCGAGCCGGATAAACGCAAGGGGAAAAAGCCCCAGTGGCGGCCCGCCTGCTCGGCGAGCCGGATCTGCTGGAGGAAGTCCGGGGGCAAACGGGTGTCGGCGTGCAGAAACAACAACCACTGCCCCCGGGCACTGGCCGCCGCCGCGTTCATTTGCCGTGCCCGGCCCCGCGGCGCTTTCAGGCAGCGATCGGCCAGCGGCTCGGCCAGGGTCACGGTGCGATCGCTGCTGCCGGCGTCTACCACCAGCACTTCTGCGGCTCCACGACGCTGCTGCTGCAAAACCGCCAGGGTAGCGGTAATCTGCTGCTCTTCGTTGAGGGTGGGCACGATGATCGACAAAAAGGTCATTTGGCTGACCCCGCCCTACTGCGGCACAATGCAGACACGAGGTTTACTGACAGGCGCCGTCGACTTGTCTGGGTGCCGCACCGGAGGTAAACCGGAGGCTGAAAAATTCGGGCCCACGCCAGCACCGCCAGTAACGTTCCTGCATCCGCGTCGAGTTTCTTTAATAGTTTCACCAACTCCACCACTACGCGTCGACGCGGCCGTAATCGTCCCACCACAGCTGCGCTGCTCTCCGCGCCATACTTTGCACCATACTTTGCACCATACTTTGCGCCACTTTCTCCGTCACCCTCGCCACAACTCCCTGCTACTCTCGACCGTTGCCGGACTCTGGCCGCCGTCCCGCATTTGGGCAAAAAATTGATTTACTTCAATGTATTACAGTCGTCGCCCAAGTGCTGTTATAATCCGCGACCACTGAGTCCCCGTAGCTCAGCAGGATAGAGCAAGCGCCTCCTAAGCGCTAGGTCGGACGTTCGAATCGTCTCGGGGACGCCATTTTTTCCAGCGGGTAGCAAGCGTTACTCGATCGCGGGCAGGCGCCAGCCATCACGCCACCTTCACCAGCGGCCAGCCGAGCAGTAAAACACCTATAGTGACCGCGCCGACAAACACGTTCATCGGCACCCCGACCCGGAGGAAATCGCTGAAGCGGTAGTCGCCCGGGCCGTAGACCATCAAATTGGTCTGGTATCCCAGCGGGGTGGCAAAACTGGCCGACGCCGCCATCATGACCGCAAACACAAACGGCTCGTTGTTGAGCCCCGCCTGGGCAGTCATTTCCAACACAATGGGCAACATCAGCAGCGCGGCGGCGTTGTTGGTGATCATTTCCGTTAAAATCGACAGGGTAATATAGGTCAGGACCAGCATCAGCCAGGGGCTGCCGCCGCTGCTGGCGATAATATTCTCCGCCAGGAACCTCGCTACCCCGGTATTCTGCAGCGCCGCGCCCAGCGCAAACGATGCGGCAATGGTGATAATGACCGTCAGGTCGAGGCTTTTCTCCGCCTGACTGACAGAACAGCAGCCGCTGACAATCATCAGGCCCGCCCCGAGCAGCGCCGCATTGAGCATACTGATCAGGTCAAACCCCGCGGCCACCACCACCCCGACCAGAATGGCCCAGGCCAGCCAGGCGCGCTCATGGCGCGGCGCTTCGGTACCCAGATCATTGATCAGCAGAAAGTCTTTATTGAATCGCTGCCGGCTGACAAACGCCGGTCGAGCCTCCAGCAGCAAGGTGTCACCCGCCTGCAGCTCGATGGTGCCGAGATTGCCCTGCACCCGCTCGCCGTTGCGGGCCACTGCCAGCACTACTGCACCGTAGCGGTCGCGAAAACGGGCATCCCGGATTGCCAGGCCCACCGCATCGCAGTGGGGGGAAACCACGGCCTCCACCAGGCACCGCTCTGCTCTATGATCGGCAAGACCGTGGGGCTGGCCATTTTCCGTAGAGGCGACGATGCCATTTATCCTGAGCAGATCGGCAATGGCCTGAGTGTCACCGGCAAACACCAGGCGGTCGCCGCCGCGCAAGGTTTCCTCCGGCGTTACCGCCGTCAAGATAGTGCCATCGCGCTCGATCTCCACCAGGTAGACCCGCCGCAGGTTACGCAGGCCGGCGCCGACTACGGTCTTACCGACCAGCGGGCCGTTCGCAGCCACGCTGACTTCCAAGGTAAACTCGCGCATATTGGCAAAAGCATTGCTGTCGCTGCGATCGGGTAGCCAGCGAGGGAAAAAAAGCCACATAAACAACAGCCCCGCCAGCGCTACCGGCAACCCCACCAGGGTAATGGAAAACAGGGAAAATCCGGCACTGCCAGTGAGCGCCTGGTACTGGCCGTTTATCACCAGGTTGGTACTGGTACCGATCAGGGTCAGGGTGCCACCGAGAATGGCGGTATAGCTCAGCGGTATCATCAATTTCGAGGGGGCGATATTGATCTTGCGCGACCAGGCGTGCAGCGCCGGGATCATGGTCGCCACCACCGGGGTATTGTTCAGGAAACCACTGAGTACCACCACCGGTGCAATTATCCGGCTCAAGGCCGAGCGCACCGACTTCGGCTCCCCCAAAACCTTGTGCACCAGCAGATCAATGCCGCCGGAGGCATGAATCCCCGCGGCCACCACAAACATGGCCGCCACGGTGATCAAGCCGGCGTTGCTGAAACCCGCCAGGGCCTCGCCGGGGGAGAGAATGCCGCTGACACTCAACACGGTCAAAACCGCCATCATGACTATGTGCGGGCGGATCGCCGTTACCGTCAATACCACCAATGCCGCCGCCGTCAAGGCCAGCGCAAACCACCCTTGCCACTCCATAAAAACCCGCCCCAGGAAAAGAAGCGCAGAGATTACGGCAAAAAACCATTTCTTCGTAATTCTTTTTATTTCTATTTCTACTTTGTCACATTAGGCGCGGCGACTTTTGGTTGTCGCCTGCGTTTTCGGCACCTCTCAGCCGACTCTATCGCCGCCAATCGTTTCTTATGTCGATGCTCCATTTGCCGGATCACTT
>NZ_JAAOIX010000012.1 GCF_011440395.1 Pseudomaricurvus alcaniphilus
ACGTTGATAGGCTGGGTGTGTAAGCGTTGTGAGGCGTTGAGCTAACCAGTACTAATTGCCCGTGAGGCTTGACCATATAACTGAAGTTACTGAAGTGTGCGGACAATGCACGGACAGGTACGACAGTGAGAAATACACACGATTGATCGGTAAACAACTTTATACTCGCTTTTTGCTCCTGCAAAAGCGATGTACCCTCCATCCCTGGAGGGCATCCACCACCCTATTTGGACACGGCCAGAGCAGCGCGTAACAGCGCATCAGACTCCAACCGATCCAAGCCAGTTTGGCTGACAACCATAGAGCTTTGGTACCACCTGATCCCATCCCGAACTCAGTAGTGAAACGAAGCATCGCCGATGGTAGTGTGGGGTTTCCCCATGTGAGAGTAGGTCATTGTCAGCCTCTTAAATTAAAAAGGGCCCGTCGCAACGCGACGGGCCCTTTTTTAATTTAAAGATACTATGAGTTAGTGTCACTGTATAACGGGCAACATGTGACCTCCCCTGCGCCGTCGGCGCGGGGAGGGGGCGCCGCAGGGCGCCGCGAAGCGGATGGAGGCAAAGCCTTCATCCCACTGTAGGTCATTGTCAGCCGCTTAAATCAAAAAGGCCCATCGCTGCGCAATGGGCCTTTTTTTGTGTTCGTGGATTGGTGTCCTGTGCCCCTATACTCCGCCCACAAAAAAGCCCCAACCGATTACCGGCACGGGGCTTTCTGTCAGTTGCCTGTGTAGCTTTTACAAGCTTACAGCTGCAGGCGGCTCGGGGACCTTCCGTCCAGGGCCGTCAGGCCCATTCCATTAGCGCAATATGTTCGACAGCCTCGGGTTGGGCTTTTGCGCCGCCCGGTACAGCAGCACTACCTTGCCAATTTCCTGCACGCTCTCCGCCCTGGATTGCTGGCACAGCTGCTCGACAACCTGTTTGCGCAAGTCGCGGTCAACAATCGCCAGCTTTACCTTGATCAGCTCGTGGTCTTCCAGGGCCCTGTTAACCTCTTCCAGCACCGCCTCGGTCAGGCCTTTGCCGGCTATGGTGACCACCGGATTGAGAGTGTGACCGATAGAACGGTATTGTTTTTTACGCTCGTTTGTTAAAGGCATACAATGGTCCAAAATAGCTGTGAATATTGCCCTGCAATCGCAGAAAGGGCGGTATTGTAACTCAAACTTCGATGCAATATAGGTTCGGTAGGAAGTATGGCCAGGTCAAAAAGCAGTAATCGGTGGCTGGATGAGCATTTCGGGGATCAGTATGTAAAGCAATCCCAGCAGGATGGCTATCGCTCGCGGGCCAGCTATAAACTATTGGAGCTGAATAAAAAAGACAAGGTTATCAAGGCCGGGGATACAGTGCTCGACCTGGGCGCGGCACCGGGTGGCTGGAGTCAAGTGGCCGCCAAGCTGGTTGGGCTCAAGGGGCGTGTGATCGCGTCGGATATTCTGCCGATGGACTCACTGGCCAATGTGGAATTTATCCAGGGAGACTTCACCGAGGATGAAATCTTCGAGCAGCTGCTGGCCCAGCTCGGAAAAGGCAAGGCGGACGTTGTAATTTCCGATATGGCCCCCAATATGAGTGGTATGGCCGACGTTGATCAGCCCCGTGCCATGTACCTGGTAGAGCTGGCGCTGGATATGGCGAGGGCAACCTTGAAACCAAATGGCTTTTTTGTGGCCAAAGTATTTCAGGGTGAAGGTTTTGACGAGCTGGTCAAAGACGCAAGAACTTCCTTCAAAAGCGTATTGATACGCAAACCGGATTCCTCCAGGGCTCGATCCAGGGAGGTCTTTGTGGTTGCAAAAGGCTTTCTCAGTGGTTGAGTGTCAGTATCTGCACGGACGTTTGGCACCTTCGACATCGTTTAGAGGTCGTATACAGGGTATACTGCAGGTTGATCCATTTATCTGTGCCAGCACTATATATCTATAGTCCCGGATTGCTGGGTCTGGGCTGACAGGCCGGAAAAGAGAGGCGGGGCCGTTGTTTACAGGCGGTGGTCGCTTTAAAGAGTTTTATACGAGGGTGCTTGATTGAACGACATGGCAAAAAATCTGATCTTGTGGCTAGTAATTGCGGCGGTTCTGCTGGCAGTGTTCCAGAACTTTAACCCGCAAACAGCCCAGGACACCTTGACGTACAGTGAGTTCGTCAAAGAAATTCAAAGCGACAGGGTACGAGAAGTATCCGTCGACGGCCTGATCATTGTCGGTACCCGTCATGACAACAGCCGCTTCGAGACAGTGAGGCCGCAGATCGCTGACGACCGCCTGATGGATGACCTGCTCAACCACAACGTCACAGTGAAGGGCCAGAAGCCCGAGCAGCCGAGTCTATGGCAGCAATTGCTGGTGGCCAGCTTCCCGATACTGTTGATTATCGTCGTCTTTATGTTCTTTATGCGGCAAATGCAGGGCGGTGCTGGCGGCAAGGGCGGGCCGATGAGCTTTGGCAAGAGCAAGGCCAGGCTGCTCGGTGAAGACCAGATCAAAACCACTTTCGCGGATGTGGCTGGCGTTGACGAGGCCAAGGAAGAAGTGCAGGAGCTGGTAGAGTACCTGCGCGACCCATCCAAGTTCCAGCGCCTGGGCGGCAAGATCCCCCGTGGTGTGCTGATGGCCGGACCTCCCGGTACTGGTAAAACCCTGTTGGCCAAAGCTATCGCCGGCGAAGCCAAGGTGCCGTTCTTTTCTATCTCCGGCTCCGACTTTGTGGAAATGTTCGTCGGTGTGGGTGCGTCCCGAGTGCGGGACATGTTTGACCAGGCCAAAAAGCAGGCCCCCTGTATCATCTTTATCGATGAGATCGATGCCGTTGGTCGCCACAGAGGGGGCGGTCACGGCGGCGGTCACGACGAGCGCGAACAAACCCTTAACCAGCTGCTGGTAGAAATGGACGGCTTCGAGGGTAATGAGGGCATCATTGTTATCGCCGCGACCAACCGTCCGGACGTACTCGATAAAGCTCTGCTGCGCCCCGGCCGTTTTGACCGCCAGGTATTCGTCGGCCTGCCCGATATTCGCGGTCGCGAGCAGATCCTCAAAGTGCATATGCGCAAGGTGCCAATCGATGAAAAGACCAAGCCGTCGATTATCGCCCGCGGTACTCCCGGCTTTTCCGGTGCTGACCTGGCCAACCTGGTGAATGAGGCGGCGCTGTTTGCGGCCCGCTCCAACAAGCGCCTGGTGACCATGGAAGAGTTTGAGAAGGCTCGCGACAAGATCATGATGGGCGCCGAGCGCAAATCCATGGTTATGGGGGAAAAAGAAAAGCAGAATACCGCCTATCACGAGGCGGGGCACGCCATCGTGGGGCGTCTGGTGCCCGAGCACGATCCGGTGCACAAGGTTACCATTATCCCGCGCGGTCGCGCGCTCGGCGTCACCCAGTTCCTGCCGGAGGACGACAAATACAGCCTTAGTAAACGCGCCCTTGAATCCCAGGTATGTACCCTGTTCGGCGGGCGGATAGCCGAGGCCATGACTCTGGGCGAGGATGGGGTCACCACCGGTGCACAAAATGACATTGAGCGAGCCACCAGTCTGGCACGCAATATGGTGACCAAGTGGGGCCTGTCGGAAAAGCTGGGTCCCCTTCACTACGGCGAAGATGAGACTGGTATGCCCGGTGTGAGTGGCGCCCCGAACTATTCCGCAGCTACCTCGCAGGCCATCGACGAGGAAGTGCGCAAGATAATCGATGAGTGCTACGCCAAGGCGAGAAGCCTGCTGGAAGAGAATCGGGACATCCTGGAAGCGATGAAGGATGCCTTGATGGAGTACGAGACTATCGATGCGGAGCAGGTGGACGACCTGATGAAGCGCAAGAAGGTGCGCCCGCCTCGCGACTGGCATGACGATGACTTTAGCGGCCATATCAAGGACGAAGAAGTCAAAGACAAGCCGGCGGACAATGGCAAGAAAGGCAACCCGATCGGCGGTCCGGCTGAACATCACTAGTCACCTTCGGGACCCGGCTCCGGGTCCCGTTTTCCCCCGTTTATTTGTAGCGATATCTCTATGACCTCTCTGTTGCGTTGCGGCAAACGCAATCTCGATTTGTCCCGGCCTGCCGTTATGGGAATTCTGAATACTACGCCGGATTCCTTTTCAGACGGTGGTCAGCTGCAGCGTGACGGCGCGCTCGATCTCGACTCTGCGCTGGCCAGGGCCAGGGATATGGTCGCAGCTGGCGCCGATATTCTGGATATTGGTGGCGAATCGACCCGGCCAGGAGCCGAGCCTGTGTCCGTTGCCGAGGAGTTGCGACGCGTCATCCCGCTAGTGGCCGCCATCGATCGCGAGCTGGATGTGGTTATCTCGGTCGATACCAGTACCCCGGAGGTGATGCATGAAGCGGCCGCAGCCGGTGCCGGGCTTATCAACGATGTTCGTGCCCTGCAGCGCAAGGGCGCCATGGAGGCAGCTGCCGCCACGGGTTTGCCCGTCTGCCTGATGCATATGCGCGGCGAACCGAAGACCATGCAACAGCAAACCGACTACCAGTCGGTGGTTGCGGAGGTGCTGGACTATTTACTGGGGCGGGCAGGCGCGGCGCAGCAGGCAGGGATCTCAGCGGATCGGATCCTGCTGGACCCGGGTTTTGGTTTCGCCAAAAGCCTGGAGCAAAATTTAAGCCTGGTGCGGCATTTGCCCGAACTGGCGAAAAAGGGCTACCCCATCCTGGTGGGGATGTCGCGCAAATCAATGCTTGGCCCGATCACCGGCCGTGATGTGGATCAAAGACTGGCAGGAAGTTTGGCGCTGGCACTGCTGGCGGCCCAATCGGGTGCTAAAATTATAAGAGTTCACGATGTGCGGGAAACCGTTGACGTATTGCGTGTGTGGTCCGCGGTAGGCTCTGCGGTATAAGACAGGTTAAGAGGGGCAGTTAATGTCACGTAAATATTTTGGTACCGACGGAATTCGCGGCCGGGTGGGCGATGGCGCTATCACCCCGGAATTTGTCCTGCGGCTGGGCTGGGCCGCCGGCAAGGTGCTGGCGAACCGGTTTCTTGGCAATAAGGGCATCCTGATTGGCAAGGACACGCGCATCTCGGGGTATATGTTCGAGTCGGCGCTGGAGGCGGGGTTAATCAGCGCCGGTGTCGATGTCGGCCTGCTGGGGCCTATGCCCACGCCGGCCATCGCCTACCTGACGCGCACCTTCAATGCCCAGGCCGGCATTGTCATCAGTGCGTCGCACAACCCCTATTATGATAACGGCATCAAGTTTTTCAGCGGCACCGGCACCAAGTTGCCAGACGACATCGAGCTGGCCATTGAGGCGCAACTGGAGTTGCCAGTCACTACGGCAGAGCGGTTGGGCAAGGCCTGGCGTATCGCTGATGCCACCGGCCGCTATATCGAATTCTGCAAAGGCACCCTGCCCTGGGGGTTCAGCCTGGCCGGGGTGAAAATCGTTGTCGATTGCGCCAACGGTGCGACCTATCACGTGGCCCCCAATGTATTCAGGGAGCTGGGCGCCACGGTTGACGCGCTGGCGGTCTCGCCCGATGGCGAGAATATTAACTACGAGTGCGGTTCTACCGAGCCCCAGAAGTTGCAGCAGCGGGTGCTGGAAACCAAGGCCGACTTGGGAATCGCTTTTGACGGCGACGGCGATCGCGTGGTGTTTGTCGATCACAAGGGTGAGGTTGTCGATGGTGACGAGTTGCTCTACCTGATCGCGCTTTACAAGCAGCAATTTGCCGGGGGCTGTAGCGGTGTGGTTGGCACCCTGATGAGCAATTATGGTTTTGAATTGGCGCTGCAGCAGCTCGATATCCCCTTTGCGCGCGCCAAGGTGGGTGACCGCTATGTGATTGAGCAGATGAACTCGCTCGGTTGGTCACTGGGAGGCGAGAACTCCGGGCATATTATTTGTAACGACGTGACCACCACTGGCGACGGCATTGTGGCAGCTTTGCAGGTTTTGCTGGCACTTTCCGTAGCCGGCAAATGTTTGCATGATCTCAAGCAGGGCATGCGCAAATTGCCGCAGCACATGATCAATGTCCGTGCCAGCGGTGATATGAACCTGCACGGCAACACCACTATTGACCAGGCGGTAAAAGCAGCGGAAAGCGAATTGGCGGGCCGTGGTCGGGTGCTGCTTAGGCCGTCCGGCACCGAGCCGGTTGTACGAGTGATGGTTGAAGGGGAAGATCCGGAGGTGGTCGAGCGCATAACCCGGGAGCTGGCCGAATCGGTGGAGCAGGCGCTGGCCTAAACAGCGTTAAAAATTGCTCCAGAACGGCGATAAGGCGTTGTAACCTATGATCTTTTCCGCTACCATTTGCGCCCGTTTTGGCTGGAGCCTAAAGCTTCGGTGGGACAATAGTCTCGGTGAGTGAGTAATGCGACGACCCTTGGTGGTAGCCAACTGGAAGATGAACGGCAGCAAACAGACTAACAGTCAGTGGCTGCAAGAATTTGCCGGATTGTGGCAGGGACAGCAGAACGCTGAAGTCGCGGTCTGTCCACCAGCAGTGTATTTAGCCCAATTGCAACAGGCCTTGGCAGGCCAAGCGGTACTGTTAGGGGCGCAGGATGTTAGCGCCGCGGAGTCCGGGGCTTATACCGGTGAAATATCCGCCGCGATGCTGTCCGAATTTAACTGTCGCTACGCGATAGTTGGGCACTCGGAGCGCCGCGAGTATCACGCCGAAAGCAATGCCCAGGTAGCCGCCAAATTTGTGGCTGCCCAGGCCCAGGGCTTGGTTCCTTTACTCTGCATTGGCGAAACCCTCGCCCAGCGAGAGGCCGGAGAGACGCTGGCGGTAGTGGGAGAGCAGCTGCGGGCAGTGGCAAAATTGGCTGGAGTTGAGGCCATGACCCGCTCCGTTATAGCCTATGAGCCGGTATGGGCAATAGGTACAGGCTTGACCGCCAGCCCGGAGCAGGCGCAAGAGGTGCACGCCTTTATTCGGCAGCAGTTGGGCGGCGTGGCGCAGGACGTCAGGGTGCTCTATGGCGGCAGCGTCAAGCCAGGCAGCGCCGTTGAGTTGTTTGCCCAGCAGGATATAGATGGCGCGCTGGTAGGCGGAGCCTCTTTGAACAGTAAAGATTTTTACGACATTTGTCGGGCGGCGCAGTAGCGAGTCCGGACAAGCGAAATTACATGAACGATTGTTGCTGCGAGTGAGCAGTGACGAGCCTTAAGGCGTAGTGATGGAAAATATCATTCTGGTAGTGCACGTGATCACGGCACTGGCGATTATCGCTCTGATTCTTTTGCAGCAAGGCAAAGGGGCAGAGGCGGGCGCATCGTTCGGTTCCGGTGCATCGCAGACCGTTTTCGGCAGCCAGGGCGGAGGCAACTTCTTCACCCGGGCGACGGCCATATTGGCAACCGTATTTTTTATAACCAGTTTTGGTTTGGCTATAGTTGCCAAGCAACAAGCGAGCATCAGCATGACGGACGGTGTCCCGATGGTTGATGATGCTGCAGCAATACCGGCAGCTGTTCAGGCCGGAGCCAAAGAGAGTGACAGCGACGTCCCAGTGGGTGATGTGCCCGCGTTTGATGCAGGTGGCGCACCAGCGTCGGACATACCTGCAGCTCAGGATCCAGCGGATATTCCTCAGTAAAAGTTTATGCCCAAGTGGTGGAATTGGTAGACACGCTATCTTGAGGGGGTAGTGGCGTAAGCCGTGCCGGTTCAAGTCCGGCCTTGGGCACCATATCAAAGTCTGGAGTAATCCAGAAAAGTACAGAAAGCCCCGCCAGCCGGGGCTTTTTTGTGCCTGGGTGTCCAGCATGGTCTGTTGGTATCCAATGGCGTCCGGCAAATTGGGTAGGTATCGTTGTTGGTATCCTAGTGCAATTCAGAGTCGATACCAACAAATCTTCCTGAGGCCTCCTCGATCGTAATTATTATATTGTTATCCGGCATTGCCCGTGTAGATCTCGCCGCGGTGGCTGAAGGTATTCCGCTATTGGATGTGAATTTATTGTTGCGAAATACTGGGTTTGTGAAGACAAAATCAAGTGCGACTACGTTCCATTTCGAAGACAGAATCTCAGAAAATTTTTGTTTCATCTCTTCATAGAGTGCCCTTATGTTCTCAGCGATGGTTAGATTTCTAATTGCTTGCTGTTCAATTGCCACCAGGAAAAAAGAGCACCATTCGTCCCAGTTCCCACTTTCTGGCACGCGCCGTATGGTATCAATATACTCATCTTTATTTTCTTCAAAGTAGCCGCTGACATAAAAATGAGGCGCTGAAAAAGTCCCGGATCGCCATAGCATTAATATTATTAATATGCGGCCAATCCTTCCATTTCCATCTTTAAATGGATGCAATGCTTTAATGCCTGGCGTCAACTATCTTGGCCGACCGGCCACGCTAATTGTCGCCGAACAGCAAACTATTAAAGGCGGTAGCAGAATATTGTAGGTATCCCCCCCAAAACTTGGCGAACCAGAAGAGGCCCCTTTGTCGCCAATTGGGATGAAATCAGGTTGCGACTTGAATTGATGCCAGAAACGGAAACCACTGCCATAGATAGGGATTTATATTACTATAAGTAACACTAATTTACACTTGCTGTATATGGGGCTAAGTGAGCGTTTTTATCGTCACTCCTACTATATATAGTAGTTTTAGCTATCTTATTAAGTTTTTTAACCCAATCAGGTCGACAAAGTAATCCCTTTCCAGCTAGCTAAACACAAACGGCAGTGTTACTATGTGTAACGAAAGGTAGCAAATCGGTGGTGGTCGAGTTTCCAAGCCCTGACCATCACAAACATGAACCAGACCAGAGGGCCTGAATATGAAAAAGCTTGGTGTACTGTTATGGATGGCATTCCTCGCGCAAGGCGCGGCTCCTGCTACGACTTCACTGATCTCGCGGTCCTGGTGGCAGAGGCCAGAGCCGACTGGGTTACCCGGTCGCCAACTGGTTAACAGCGATGCGCCGTCAAGCTCGAACAACACATCCGTTTTGCCAGTGAAATGCTGCCCGTGAATTTGACACAACGGTCCACGGAGTAGCTCGAAGCTTCAATTGAGCTCTGATCGGCGTGCGCATTGAGCGAATGCGCTCATCTGAGCTGGCCACCACTACTCTGCTAGCGCGAGATTATCCACGCATGTAAAGGCGTATTGCGCCAGTTAACTTTGTTGGTTGATAGGGGGTGATTGTCGTCAGCTCATGATTTGCATCTCCCTTCTATTGAGTGAAGCCTTTTTAGGGTAGCTCTTGCCCTTGATTTCCAGAATGGTGGCGTGATGTACCAGGCGGTCGATAGCGGCAACCGTCATCATGTTGTTGTCGAAGATTTAGTCCCAGGCACTGAAGGGTTGGTTCGAAGTAATCATCAAACTGGAGTGGTCAAGTAATTTGTGACAGACCAGTTAAGCAACTTTCTTCAGTTCAGCCATAGCTGATTCGTAATCATTGGAGCTGCTGCTGTAATCCAGATAGGAGTGCAGCCGCCAGCTGTTATAAAACAACACAATGTAATCCAGAATACCCTGCTTCGCCTCGTCACGAGTTTTATATTGTTTCCACTGGACGCGCTCTTTCTTCAAGCTCCCAAGGAAGCTCTCTGCACACCATTGTCCCAGCAGTTTCCTTTGCGGCTCATGCTGCCTACAAATCCATATTCCCTCAGTAGGCGCCGGTATGCTTTGCTGGCGTACTGTGAAACCCGGCCCGAGTGCACGATCAATCCTGCTTCCGGTTGCCGCCTCCACATGGCCATACGCAGTGCATCAGTAACCAAGTGGGGATTCATTCGCGACCCCATGCTCCAACCCACTACCCGACGGTTGAACAGGTCGATAAACATTGTCAGATACAGCCAGCCATCCTGGGTCCAGATGTAAGTAATGTCTGAGACATACGCTTGATCTGGTTTGTCCGTGGCGAACTGTCTCGCCAACACATTCTCAAGTACCGGTTGTTTGTGATTGCTATTGGTCGTCACCTTGTACTTCTTGCGGTAGCGTGCCCTGACACCTGTTTCGCGCATCAAAGACCGTGCCTTTCTGCGACCCACTGGATAACCTAGTGCATTAAGCCACCGCCGTATTTTCCGGGAGCCGTAGCTGTAACCACTGGATTTCCCAATCTTTTTTACCGCTGCCAGCATCGCTTGATGATCAGGATCTGGGCGTTCATTCTGTTGACCCCTACCTCGCTGGTAATAGGCATTGCGGCTTACACCCAGTAGGCGACACATCACATCTACAGGCAAGTCTTCTTATATTGGGTAATGAGCGCGTACTTTAACGCGCTTCCTTTGCAAAGAAGTGGTGAGGCATTCCGACCGTCGCCTTTTTTAGAATATCTTTCTCCATTTTCAGGCGGCGATTCTCTTCTCGCAATCGACAAATTCGGCCTGCTCCTCCGTCAGCTTGCCATTACCCAGGAACGCCTGCCCATCGCCACCTTGATGCTCTTGTATTCAGCGACCCAGCATATTGGCATTAATTTCCAGGTTGCGCGCTGCCTCCGCTCGCGTATAACCTTGCTCTAGCATCAGACTGATAGCATCCAGCTTGAATTCTTTTGAATACTTCTTTCTTGTAGTCATGTTCAGCCTCCAGGTTCAGGATTTAACTCCTTAACTGGGCTGGTCACATCTATTGAATCACTTCACTATCGAAGACTAGACACCAATAGAGAAAGTAACCCTTATGCGGACGGAAGGCAGCGTCGCAAGAGACCGAGTAGAATCAATTCTTCAAGAGAGTTTGTCGCTGGTTCGCACCTCGTCTGCCCACAATAGTTTGCTCGCCAGCAATCAATGAAAACCCGATGGAGAGTTTAAAAAGACATTCAACTCGATTGCCAATAGTCCGCTATCTACTGTAAATTGGTGGGCTCGGGTATTGACCCTTTCTTATTCTTATAGTGCATATAAATATTTATTCGGGGAAGAAAATGAGCCATAAAAGACTGTGTAAAATAACTTCCAGCTCAGTGTTATTGGTCCTGTTTATTGTATTGATGGGATGTTCTGGTGAGGGTGGATATATTAAAACCACCGCAGAAGATAAATTTGAAGTCGGCAAAGATGAGCAGCGTCCAAATATTGTAGTAATAGTTGCTGATGACTTGGGTATGGCCGATATAGGTGCTTTTGGGAGTGAAATTCCTACGCCTAATATTGATGCATTAGCCAAATCTGGCGTACAACTTACTAATTTCCACACAGCGCCTACCTGTTCACCCACTCGCGCCATGCTACTTTCAGGTACAGATAACCATCAAGCTGGAATCGGTGCAATGAAAGAATTTATGGGGTCTAGTGCACGCTATCTTCTCGAAAAGCCTGGTTATGAAGGGTACTTGAATAACCGCGTCGCAACTTTGCCAGAAGTAATGGCTGAAGCAGGCTACGAAACCCTAATGGTAGGTAAATGGCATTTAGGGTATAAAGAAGATCAAGTGCCATCTGCTAGAGGTTTTCAACGCTCTTTTACTTTGTTAGAAGGAGGGGCAGGCCACTTTGATGATTTCTCAATGATGCCTTTCGCTAAAAAAGCGACTTATCTGGAAAATGGTAAGCCGGCAACATTACCTCAGAACTTCTATTCATCGCCTTTTTATACAAACAAGATGGCACAATATATAGATGAGCGCGATAGCACGAAACCATTTTTATCCTATTTGGCTTATACGGCTCCTCATTGGCCCTTACAGGCACCTGATGCGTCAATTGCTAAATTTAAAGGTAAATATGATGAAGGTTACGAAGTACTTTTAGCTAATCGTGTCGCTAATCAAAAAAAAATGGGCTTAATTCCTGAATCAACTGATGTACCTGAATTGCCTAAAAACCTGAAGCCATGGGCCAGCTTAACTGCTGAAGAGCAAAAGATTTCTGCCAGGAAGATGGAAATATATGCAGCAATGGTTTCTGATTTGGATGCTGCTATTGGTGACTTTGTAAGCCATCTAAAAGAGAAAGGACTCTATGAAAATACCATTATCTTTTTCTTTTCTGATAATGGTACAGAGTATAATACACCTGAATCAAGAGTTTACAGGAAGTTCTTACCTGAATACGTTAAAGCGTGTTGTGATAATAGCTACGAGAACATGGGTAAAATTAACTCATATGTAATGTATGGACCTGAATGGGCGCGAGCTGGAAGTGGTGTGCATCGTTTATATAAAGGCTCTACAGCGCAAGGTGGAATTAATACGCCAGCTTTTGTTCATTTTCCTAAAATGGTTAATGCTAAAAAGTATGATGGTTTTGTTTCAGTGATGGATTTAATGCCTACTATGATAGAGCTTGGTAATGCAAAACATCCTTATTCAGCAGGCAATACAGAGAATAACGTTTTACCCATGCGTGGCTCATCTATGGTAGATATGCTAACCAGCAAAGATGGCCGGGTTCATAATGATGACTATGTTATGGGCTTTGAGCTTCATGGTGGTAAGGCAATTCGAAAAGGGCATTGGAAAATCCTTTTATTAAATCCGCCGGCGGGCACCGGTCAATGGCAATTGTACAATTTGGCCAACGACCCGGCTGAGCAAATTGATTTGTCTGAAAGCAACCCTGAAAAGCTTGAAGAGTTAAAGCTGGCTTGGGAGGAATATTCCAAAGCGGTGGGTGTACAAGCAATTCGGCCTTTGCAAAAATAGGTTAAGAGTAACTGTAAGAGCTCTTGGATCAGCTGGACTGATTTAAGAGCTTTTTCTGTAGGGCACTATAGAACCTCGAAAAAGGGGTAAGCCGCGGCAAGTGCCGTCGCAGGGTTAAGCTAGGAACAGCGGTGGTCTCGTTGCCGGATACTTATGTTGGAATAAGAGTTGGCTCCAGCCGGGTCGCCGTCAGGCTCGAACAACACGTCAGTGATGCCGGTGAAAATAACTGGGTATTCTCGACGGCGCCAAAGCGAGCCCGCCTTGATCCGGTCTGGCAAATCAGGAGCATTCATACTATCCTCTGCGCCCGGCTTTGTTACTGATATTCGCTGTGCACCGACGAACTCACATTTCTGCCTGGCTTCTGCTGGCCTTTCTCTTGACCCGCGCCTGCATGCCGGCTGGCTTTATGCCGGCTGCGCTGGGGCAGGGCGGGCCGGTCGCGCTGTGCCCGGGGGATCTGCGCAGTGCCCGGTTACTGGCGCTATTGGCGGATGATCAACCGCACCACCACCAGCACGCTGAGCATGACCCGAGCGGGGGGCACGACGGTAATCACGGCCACAGTGCCGGTGATTTCGGCTGTGAGTTCTCGGTGCCGGGTGTCGATAGCGCACTGGCTGATACCTGGCTTGATGCCCTCACACCAGCGCCGGTGTCGGCGCCGCTTGTCGCTTGGCGACCTCTGCGGCTGACGCCGCTCGCCTACCGCCTGCCCCTGTCACGCGCACCGCCGCCGCCCTCTGCGCTCGGCTAAATCTGAAAACACTTCTTTTGATTTTCGCGATTGCGGCTCACCGAATGGGGGCCGTGACGCTCTGCGTGTGAGTTTTAAAATTATGAAATTCTTTTCTTGCGTGATTACCACGGGCCTCGCGCTCGCCAGCAGCACCAGCTTTGCCCACCAAAATGATCAGGTCCGCTATCGCCCCGAGAGCCACGCCCCCGCCGGGGTAATGGCTGATCACCAGCACCGCCAGGGGGAGTGGATGGTGGGCTACCGCACCATGAGCCGCGATTTCAGCGGTCTCTACAGCGGCAGCGATAAGGTCAGCGACAGCGTTGCCGCCGCCGCCGGCTACAGTATGGTGGCCAATTCGATGAGCATGGATATGCACATGCTGGACATTATGTACGCGCTCAATGACGACATCACACTGATGCTGATGCCCGAGTATATGACTATGAATATGTCCATGCGCAGTGTGGCAATGTCCGGCGCTATGGGCGGCATGGACATGGGGGCGCACAGTGGCGCCTCCCACACTGGTGGCCACGACCACAGCGTCTCCGGCTGGGGCGATACTACCCTGGCCGCATTGCTGCGGGTGTACCAGCGCGGGCCGCACCAGGTGCACGCCACGTTGGGAGTGAGCCTGCCTACCGGGTCCGTGGACGAGCAGCAGGCCGATGGCCGTTTTGTTCATTACGGCATGCAGCTGGGTTCCGGTACCTACGACCTGGTGCCGAGTATTACCTACAACGGTGTGGCTGGCTTGCTGAGCTGGGGCGCCCAATTCGGTGGTGAATGGCGTTTGGAAAGCGCCAACGACTCCGGCTTTGCCTTTGGCGACCAGTTCAATGTGTTGGCCTGGGGAGCTTATCGGCTGGCAGATTGGGTCAGTGCCTCGGCGCGGTTGCAGTACGAGAAGCGCGAAGACATCAACGGTCACTACAACGGCCCTCACGGTCACAGCAGCCCACCGGACTTGCAGGCCAACTACGGTGGCGAGTGGGTTGAATTGGGGCTTGGAGTAAACCTGGTGGCCCAGCAGGGGCCGCTGGCGGGCATTCGCCTGGGGCTGGAATGGCTGTTGCCGGTGTCCGAGTACTACAACGGTTTACAGGTGGGTCGCGATGCCGGCCTGAGCATGAGCCTGAGCTACGCGCTTTAGGTTGCAGTGGTGGCCCGCCGCGGGCCGCCGTTCAGTCGCTGCCCTCTACTGGCGGCGTTTCCCCAGCAGGCTTGACCGGCGTCCCCCGCTGGTAGAGCTCGCTGCCCTTGTAGAAGTCATGAATGTGGCGCAGCAGCACGGTGATCACCGCTGCTGCGGGCAGGGCCAGTAGCACACCGACAAAACCGAACAGCTGGCCGCCCGCCATAACCGCAAAGATCACCGCCACCGGGTGCATGCCGATGCGGTCGCCCACCAGCAGCGGTTGCAGCAGTGCGCCTTCCAATACCTGACCAATTCCAAATACCCCGAGTATCAGCAGCAGCGGCAGCCACTCCTGGAACTGCAGCGCCGCGGCGATCAGGGCCGAGCCCAGGCCAATGATCAGGCCCAGGTAGGGAACGAAGCTGAGCCCCCCGGCGATAAGGCCTACCAACAGGGCGAGGTCGAGGCCGATCAAGCCCAGGGCAATACTGAAATAGGCCGCCTGCGCCGCCATCAGCAGCAGCTGCCCGCGCACGAATTCGGCCAGTACCAGGTCCATTTCCCGCGCCAGTTGCATCACCTTGGGTTCGATCCGGCGCGGCAGCAGGTCATGGAGGCGGGCGGTCATCAGATCCCAGTCGCGCAGCAGGTAGAAGGTGACTACCGGTGTGATCGTGGCGGTGGCGGCCAGGGCAATAAACACACCCGTGGAATCACCCAGCCAGCGGCCAATAATGCCCAGCAGGCCGCCGAACTGCTGCCAGTGGCTGCGCACCGCCTCGCTGATCGAGGCCATGTTGGCGGTGGGCAGCTGGGTACCCGCGAGCTCGTTGATACGGGGAATGACCAGCTGGTTGATTTTCTCCGCCAGTGAGGGGATGGCAGCGATGGCCGAGCGCACCTGCTGTTCCACCATCGGAAACAGGATCAGCAGGATCAGGATCGAGGCCAGGGTCATGACCGCAAACACCACGCACACCGCCGCGGTGCGATTGAGGCGCCAGCGTTCCAGGCGGTCGGCGATGGGGTCGCCGAGGTAGGCCAGCGCCATGCCGATCAGAAATGGGGGTAGAATCGGCGCCAGCAAATAGCACAATAGCAGCACCAGTATGATCACCGTGGCGAAGAAAATGACGCGACTGGATTGGTTCACCTGCACTCCGGGGGAAATAAAAATGTGAGAAAAATGTGAGGCCAGTGTAGCGAATGCGCTGGGCGAGGGGAATGTCGCCCAACACGCAATACTATCTATCAGACGGCGATCAGACGGCCGGCACCGCCGGGTTGGCCGGTTGCTGGTAGTAGCTCTTCAGGCGCGACTCCAGCGCCGGGTCAGCGGCGGCGGTGAAACCGCTGTGGTTGGAGTCGAGCCATGCCTGCTCCAGCGGGAACAGGTAGTGGGCGTTGAGCAAATGCCCCCAACCTTCATCGCGCACAAAGCGGTGGCCGTCGAGGTGGGTACTGCCGAGGCCGCGGCTGGGTGCAAACATGCCGAGGCGCGCCACCAGGTCCTTGTGGTTGCCAAAGTGCTCGATATAGGGCAGCGGGTTAGGGCCCTTTACCAGGTAGGGCATATGGCTGGCGCAGGTGGCGAAATTATAGATTTCCAGTTTCGCCAGTTCCTGCTCGGTCAGGGGCGGCAGGCCGAGGGCGGCGTCGCCACTCCAGTCGAGCCAGTGCATCACCGTCGACGAAAGCTGTTCTTCGACGCTGTTGCTGAGCTCTGCCAGGCGCAGCAGGGAGGCGCCGGCAGGCCCGGCCGCGGGCAGCAGCACCCGGGCGTCGTGCTTGTGCAGGGTCTCGCGGTCGCGGGCCAGGAGGCGCTCGGCGTGTTGCAGTTCGAGGCTGTCGTTGCTGGGTGGCTGGCCCAGCAGCTCCCCCAGCAGATCGAGGAAAATGGCCGCCAGGATGGTGCCCTGGGAGTGAGCGATCAGCACCACACGATCGATGTCAGGCCGTTTCAGTTCCGAGTAGAACGCCGGGAACAGGCTGCGCACCGCCTCGGTGGCTGCCAGCCAGCCCTTGCCCACCGCGCACTCGGCCAGGTCGAGGACGAAGCCGTGGGTCTGGTTGTGGAGCATGGTCAGGGGGCGGCCGAACATCCGATAGAGGCAAGCGGCGTTGAGGTCGGCAATCTTTTGGTCGGCGCACATACCGTTGAGAAAGAGCCAGCTCTCCCGCGGGAAGTGACCGGCGGCACTGGACTGGGGCGGATAGAGTGCAGTGGAGGAGTCGCGGAACAGGCCGACCTCGTCAGCATGCTGCGGAAGCCAGCCTGGCCGGCCGGCTCCGGATGGCAGCAGGATGCTCTGGGCGGTGCGCAAGTTGCCGGGGAAATGACGCCACTCCGTCAGTTGCAGCTCAGTATCGGGGTTGTTGGCGCGCTTCCAGCTGTCGCGGGTGCCGAGGATCGAGCGCAAGTAATTGGGGGGGAAGAGCTTGATTGCGTGCAATATGTTGGCGAGCAGTGCACCGGTCTTGCGGGCCATGGCGAGCATCCTCTTGGCTGGCAACCTCCATAGAAACAGGGCCCGGTGAAAGGCCCGCCTGCCCATACTACTACCTGTAACCCGTGTTTGTAAGGTATATACGCTGGCTGCCAGCTAAGCGCTGGCAGGGTTGCCCGAAATACCGGTTGCAAAAGCGCCACCGCCCCCCCGCGCAATTCGTCAGGGATAGACGGAGAGTTGCAGGTGCTTCAGTGTTGTCGGAGTGGCCCCTAGGCGACCGGGTCTTTGTCTGTCTTCAGAACGCCGCGATTGATCTGGTCCCGCTCCATGGATTCAAACAGGGCCTTGAAGTTGCCTTCGCCGAAACCCTCGTCGCCCTTGCGCTGGATAAACTCGAAGAAAATCGGCCCCACCGCATTCTCGGAGAAAATTTGCAGCAGCAGTCTCGGCTTGCCGCCCTCGGTGCTGCCGTCCAGCAAAATGCCGCGCTGCTGCAGTTCAGCCACATCCTGGCCGTGCCCGGGCAGGCGCTCTTCTAGCATCTCGTAGTAAGTGGCCGGTGGTGGCGTCATCAGTTTGGTGCCGCGGGCCTTGAGCTTGTCCAGGCAGCTGGGCAAATCGTCGCAGATAAAGGCGACGTGCTGAATGCCCTCGCCATTGTAGGTCATCAGGAATTCTTCGATCTGGCCGTTGCCGCCGGCTTCCTCGTTCAGGGGAATGCGGATCTTGCCGTCCGGCGCCGCCATCGCTTTTGACGTCAGGCCGGTGTATTCACCCTTGATGTCAAAGAAACGATTCTCCTGGAAATTGAACAGCTTCTCGTAGTAGTTGGCCCAGTACTGCATGCGGCCCTTGTAGACATTGTGAGTCAGGTGGTCGATCAGCTTGAAGCCGCAGCCCTCGGGGTGACGCTCTACGCCGGGCAGGAATTCGAAGTCGATGTCGTAGATGGAGGCGCCTTCCTCATAGCGGTCTATCAGGTAAACGATGGCACCGCCGATGCCGCGAATGGCGGGTAATTTCAACTCCATTGGGCCACAGGGGATATCGATGGGCTGGGCGCCCAAATCCAGCGCACGCTGGTAGGCCTTGCGGGCATTACGCACCCGGAAGGCCATGCCGCAGGCAGAGGGACCATGCTCTTCGGCATAGTAGGCAGCGGGTGACTTGGGCTCGTAATTGACGATCATGTTGATCCCGCCCTGGCGCCACAGGTCTACATCCTTGGAACGATGGGTGGCTACCCGGGTAAAGCCGACGGTTTCCAGTACTGGCTCGAGGATACCTTTCTCTTTGGCGGCAAACTCGATGAATTCGAAGCCGTCCAGTCCCATGGGGTTGTCAAATAAATCAGCCATTTCTCAATCCTCTCTCTTATATGCCAATAGCGTGTGTTAAAAATGCGGGGGCTCAAGCCCTTGCCATGGTTGATAATTTACCGCGATTGGGCTGCAATTTTACGTCTATTGTGGCGGTTATTACGGTATAGTTAGCAGGAATCCACCTTTTAATTTATAAAAAAAGACGGAAGTCACCTTATGAAACTGGATCGCTCCGAACGAGACATACTGCGCCTGTTGCAGCGCGATGGCCGCCTCTCCAATGTGGAGATCGCGCAGCGGGTTGGTTTGTCCGAATCACCCTGTTTGCGGCGCATTAAAGCGCTGGAAAATGCCGGCGTTATCGACTTCTACTCGGCCAAGCTGAACCAGCGCTTAATCGGCCTGCAAGTTACGGCGTTTGTACTGGTGTCGCTGGAGAAGCAGGACGAGCGCAAGCGGCGGGAGTTTTTGCAACAGGTGGAGGCGGAGGAGTACATCATCGAGTGCCACGCCATGAGCGGTTCCTACGATTACCTGATGAAGGTGGTGGCCACCAGCATGGATCACTTCTCCGACCTCTGTATGAACCACATTCTGCACTTCGCCGGGGTCACCAATATCGAATCCCAGTTCAGCCTGCAAGTGGTTAAGGAGAACAGCGTGTTACCGGTAAACACCCAGGGTCCGATATAGAATCTGTGGCGCCGTAAACAGCGGATGATGTTGCGGATGGCGCACGAATAATCCTTTTACCTCTCATATTCGGCAATGCCTCTTCTGCACATTGTAAACGTTTCGTAAAAGCGGCCGGTCACGGCTATCAATTTGTCCCGAAGTCGTCACAATGGATCATGTCCTTGTTACCGAGCGTTCGATGCTCGTAGCCCCGATTGGAAATTTGTAACAGGAGGGCGGTACCGGGCAGGCTCCAGGCATTTCGCCGGAGCATTCAATGGCAGCTGGAGAGTGTTATGGATATTCTGAAAATGGGCGCTGAGTTATTGTCGCAAAAACTGGGTGCTAATGCCGATACGATAATGCCGGCGTTGTCGGCATTGTTGGGCGATGGCGAAGGTAATGTAGATCTCGCTGGCCTGGCGACAAAAATGATGTCTTCCGGCGATCTGGGCGGAGTAGTAAGCTCCTGGTTAGGTGACGGCGAAAATAAAAACATCTCACCAGAGTGGGTGACCTCCCTGTTGGGTGAAGGAAAACTGGCAGAGTTCGCCGCCAAAATAGGCGTCGACACCGGCGCTGCGGCGAGTGGTTTGGCCGATGTGTTGCCCCAAATGGTGGACAAAGCCAGTAGCGGCGGCAGTCTGCTGGAGTCAGCCGGCGGTGTCGGTGGCTTGATGGGGATGGCGAAAAAGTTTTTTTAAAAGCTGTCGCGTATTCGTAGCGCGCAGGATTGCTGAACATGAGCAAGAGTGTTAAACCGTCACCTGAGTGGAGTTTCTGCTTCGCTGACTAAAGTAAATCTTTATCCACTGTGTATTGCTAATTCATGGCAATACCAAAACCAAAAAGGCAGGAAATATTATGGCTTACGTTACTATTGATGGTGAAAAATACGAAAAGGAATTGCTGGACCTGGCCAAGGCTCACACAACCGGCAGAGGCGAGGGAAAAATTTCCAAAGCCGAAGCCGCGGAGCTTATCGCCTCAGCCAAAGATGGCCAGAGCGTCACTGAAACCGAGCTTAAAACCCTGAAATATATCCGCACCGCATTTGAGTTTACGGATGCTGCAGCAGCCCAGTTTGATGGGGATTTGGCCGCACTGTAAGGTGTCTCTGTCGATACCGGGCAGCAGTTACACAGTTGTAGTTATACAGTTGTAGTTACACAATCAACATCGCAGTGCAGTTCCCTGTACCAGTTTATTGTTCGGCGTGCGCCGGCCTTGGCTGTTACGGGGCGCTGCATTATCTGTTTCTCGCACAAGAAATTTCTTCAGCCAGGAGAGTGGCGGGCCGCGTTATGACTAATCCTGTTATTGTTGGTGCCAATGCACGTGGTGAACAAGTGCAACTGTTTCCGCGCATGGCGAATCGCCATGGCCTGATCGCCGGGGCTACCGGAACGGGCAAAACCATTACCCTGCAGGTACTGACCGAAGGTTTTTCTGATCTCGGTGTGCCAGTGTTTTTGGTGGATGTAAAAGGCGACCTCTCCGGCCTCGCAGCGCCGGGCAAAGAACACCCCAAGGTGGCAGAGCGGATTGCAAAAATTGGTTTGCAGGAGCATGGCTTTAGCGACTATCCGGTGCAGTTTTGGGATGTGTTTGGCGAGGACGGCACGCCTGCACGAACCACCATTCTCGATATGGGCCCGGTTTTGATCGCCCACCTGTTGGACTTGAATGAAACCCAGGCTGGCGTCCTCTCTATTGCCTTTGCGGTGGCGGAAGATCGCAAGTTGCCGCTGCTGAACCTGCAGGATTTGCGTTCCATGCTCAGCTGGCTGGCGGACAATACCGCCGAGGCTGGCAAAAACTACGGGCGCGTATCACCCCAGAGTATCGGTGCTATTCAACGCCGCTTGTTGACCCTCAGTGACGCTGGCGGTGATACATTTTTTGGGGAGCCGGCGTTGCAGATAGCCGAGTTTATGCGCTGTGACAGTGCCGGTCGCGGTGTAATCAATATTCTCAGCGGCAATAAACTGATTCTCAACCCCTCGGTTTACAGCAGCTTCCTGTTTTGGTTGCTGACGGAGTTGTTCGAGACTCTGCCCGAAGCGGGCGATCTGGAAAAGCCCAAACTGGTTTTCTTTTTTGATGAAGCTCACCTGCTGTTTGACGCCGCCCCCAAGGCATTGGTTGACCGCATTGAACAGGTGGTGCGCCTGATTCGATCGAAAGGGGTGGGTATTTATTTTATCACCCAAAACCCGGGGGATATTCCGGAGGATGTCCTCGGCCAGCTGGGCAACCGAATACAGCACGCCCTGCGCGCGTTTACACCGAAAGACCAGAAGGCTGTGCGGGTGGCGGCGGAAACCTTTCGCCCCAACCCGGAGGTGGACGTCAAGCGCGCCATAGCCGAGATGGGGGTGGGCGAAGCGCTGGTGTCCGTGCTGGATGAGCAAGGCATTCCGACCCCGGTCGAACAGACCCTGGTCAGCCCGCCCCGGTCACAGATTGGCCCGCTGGCGGCAGAGCGCAAGGCCGAGCTGATAGACAGCTCGGATATGCAGGCGAAATACAAGCACACGCTGGATAGCGAATCCGCACACGAACTGCTACTTGCGCGCCAGCAGCAAAAGCAGAATGCCGAGGCCGTCGCCGCTGCAGCGGCTGCCCAGCAACAGGAGCGGGAACCGCAAAAGAACAAGCCAAAACCGCGCGGTCGATCGCGCCAGGGTTATGCCGAAACCCTGGGCAAGTCGGTTTTGCGCAGTCTTGGCAGCCGCATTGCCCGGCAGTTGGTGAAAATCCTGATGAGTCTGTTTTCGGGCAAAGGGCGCGGCTAGCCGCGCCATATGCTGCTGAGTCGATCAAACAACCGGCCTTGATTCCGGCCGATTAACGATGGGCTGTCAATGGGCAGGGTCTCCCTGGTGCCACCGCCTATTTGCTGACCCGCTTGTACGCCCGGTATTTGGGCTGCCAGAAATTCTTGTAGATCAGGGCCTGTAAATGGTCGTCACTGATGACCGGCGCCAGGCCCTGCTCCTGGGCCACTTTGCCGACATTAAAGGCAATCTGCTGGCTGAGACCGGCGATATCGCGCAGGCGTGGCAGCAGTTCCGGGCCTCGATCTTGCGCCAGGGGCGAGTGCTCGGCCAGGGTGCGGGCGGCGACCATCATCATTTCATCCGTAACCAGGCGCGCACTACTGGCCACCACACCGAGTCCCAGGCCCGGGAAAATATAGGCATTGTTGCACTGGGCGATGGGGTAGGTGGTGCCGTTCCAGCTGACATCGGCAAATGGCGAGCCGGTGGCGACAATGGCGGTACCGCCGGTCCACTCGATCACCTGTTCCGGCCGGGCTTCCACCTGGCGCGAGGGGTTACTCAGCGGCAGGATAATAGGGCGGCTGCAGTGAGCCAGCATGGCCGTCACTACCGCCTGGGAGAACAGGCCGCTCTGGCCCGAGACGCCAATCAGGATGTCGGGCCGGGCGTAGTGTACCACCTGCTCCAGGTTGGCCACCGGCGCGCCGCCACTGGACTCCGGGTCGCGGGCAAAGCGGGTCTGGAAATCCCGCAGGTTTGGCTGCGCGCTGGAGAGCAGGCCATCCTTGTCCACCATAAATATATTTGCCAGTGCCTGCTCTTCCTTAAGGCCCTCGTCGCACATGCATTTCAGCAGCATGGCGGCGATACCGCAGCCGGCGGAGCCGGCACCGGCAATGACCAGTTTTTGCCCTGCCAGCGGCACACCTTTGGCCTTGCAGGCGGCCAATACCGTGCCGAGGGAGACCGCGGCGGTACCCTGGATGTCGTCGTTGAAGCAGCAAAAGGTGTCGCGGTAGCGCTGCAGCAGCGGAGTGGCGTTGGCCTGGGCGAAATCCTCGAACTGGATCAGCGCCTGGGGCCAGCGCTTCTTCAACGCCCTGATAACAATATCGACAAAGGCGTTGTAGTCGTCCGCGCCGATACGCGGATGGCGCTCGCCCATATACATGGGGTCGTTCAGCAGCGCTTCGTTGTTGGTGCCCACATCCAGCATGATGGGCATGGTGTAGGCGGGGCTGATGCCGCCGCAGACGGTGTACAGGGCCAGCTTGCCGATGGGGATGCCCATGCCGCCGATACCCTGGTCACCGAGCCCGAGGATACGCTCGCCATCGGTGATGACGATCACCTTGACGCTGTCCTTAATGGCGTTGCGCAGCACCTCTTCTACCCGATCGCGCTGGGACCAGGCGATAAACAGGCCCCTGGCGCTGCGATAGATATCGGAGAAGTGCTCGCAGGCATCACCCACTATGGGGGTGTAGATAATCGGCATCATCTCTTCCAGGTGACTCTGCAACAGGCGGTAAAACAGGGTTTCGTTTTCGTCCTGGATGGCGCGCAGGTAGATGTGCTGGTTGATCGGCTCGTCAAAAGATTTGAACTGGCGATAGGCGCGGGCCACCTGTTCCTCAATGGTTTCGTAGCGCGGTGGCAGCAGGCCTTCGAGGTTGAATTGCTGGCGTTCTTCCGCGGTAAAGGCGCTGCCCTTGTTGAGCAGCGGGGTCTCCAGCAGGTGAGATCCGGACTGGTAAATATAGAGGGGATTGGAGGATGACACAGGCTAACTCCCAGGCGTGGTGTTGGCGTTAAAAGCGGCGAGTACCCATCATCACCCAAATTGCCTGGCCAGGCAATTACCTCCCGGGGACATTTATCGGGTCGCCTGGCCCCGGGTCGCCGGGCCGCCGGACCGCCGGACCGCCGGACAGTTAAGCATTTCTCTTCCACGGGGGTTATCCCTATAATGTGGCCCCCGCCCCAAGCGGCAACACTCACAAGACCGGGAAAATACTTCGCCATGCATTACAACACCGATGACCTGAGGATTCGCAACATCAAGGAACTCCTGCCTCCCATTGCCCTGCTGGAGCGCTTCCCCATTTCCGACAAGGCATCGGCGGTGGTGGCCGCCGGGCGTGAAGCGATCGAAGCCCAGCTGGCCGGCGAAGACGACCGCCTGTTAGTAGTGGTCGGCCCCTGCTCCATCCACGACATCAAGGCGGCACTGGAATATGCGCGCAAGCTGCTGCCGCTGCGGGAAAAGTACGCCGGCACCCTGGAAATCGTGATGCGGGTCTACTTCGAGAAGCCGCGCACCACGGTGGGCTGGAAAGGCCTGATCAACGACCCGCACCTGGACGACAGCTACGATATCAACGAGGGCCTGCGGCTGGCGCGCAAGCTGTTGTGTGACATCAATGACCTGGGCCTGCCCACCGCCGGTGAGTTCCTGGACACCATTTCACCCCAGTACATCGCCGACCTGATGAGCTGGGGCGCCATCGGCGCGCGCACCACCGAGAGCCAGTGCCACCGCCAGTTGGCCTCGGGGTTGTCCTGCCCGGTGGGCTTCAAAAACGGTACTGACGGCAACATCAAAATTGCCATCGACGCCATTGGCGCGGCCGCCAGCAGCCATCACTTTCTCTCCGTGACCAAGTTCGGCCACGCCGCGATTGTGGAAACCAGCGGCAACCGTGATTGCCACGTGATTTTGCGCGGTGGCACCGAGCCCAACTACAGCGCCGGGCACATTGCCGACGCTGAGGCCAAACTGGGCAAGGCCGGCCTGCCGGCCAAGCTGATGGTGGATTTCAGCCACGCCAACAGCAGCAAAAACTACGAGCGGCAGTTGAATGTGTGCGAGGATGTCAGCGGCCAGATGGAGGCCGGTAACCAGTCGATTTTCGGGGTGATGATTGAAAGCCACCTGGTTGAGGGCAACCAGAAACTGGTGCCGGGCAAGGAGCTGGTCTACGGCAAGAGCATCACCGACGCCTGCATCGGCTGGCCGCAGACCGAAGCCGTGCTGGCGCGCCTGTCCCAGGCGGTGCTGGTTCGTCGCCAAACCCGGGAGGAGGCGAAGGACTAACAGGCGAGGGGGCTCATCAAGCCCCCTATGCCCGTACCCGATCAGAGCAAGACGCCATTCCCTCCCAGCTGCCATTCCCTCCCAGCGGTCATTCCCTCCCAGCTGCCATTCCTTCCCAGCGGTCATTCCCGCGCAGGCGGGAATCCAATACCACCGAAGCCGCATTGTTCCCGGTTACCGGGACGCCGCACCGCCGACTGCGCGGAAATGACCTTAAAATAAAATTGCGAAGTCTATGGCTGCAGATTAGCCGGCCGTATCCTTCTTGTCGTTACCCTTAAACAGCGACATCAGCATATCCATGGGTACCGGGAAGGCGATGGTGGAGGTCCTGTCGCCGGCAATTTCAGTCAGGGTTTGCAGGTAGCGCAACTGGATACTCTGGGGGTTTTGCGACAGCACCTGGGCCGCTTCCAGTAATTTGGCCGAGGCCTGCAGCTCGCCCTCGGCGTGAATGACCTTGGCGCGCCGCTCCCGTTCCGCCTCCGCCTGGCGAGCGATGGCGCGGATCATGCTCTCGTCGATATCCACGTGTTTGATCTCTACATTGGCCACTTTGATGCCCCAGGCGTCGGTCTGGCGGTCGAGAATTTCCTGAATGTCGCTGTTGAGCTTGTCGCGCTCGGCCAACATATCGTCCAGCTCATGTTTACCGAGTACCGAGCGCAGGGTAGTTTGCGCCAGCTGGCTGGTGGCGTCCTGGTAGTTCTCCACCTGGATGATGGCTTTCTCCGGGTCTATGACCCGAAAGTAGACCACTGCATTGACCTTCACCGAGACGTTGTCCTGGGAGATCACATCCTGGGTGGGCACGTCCATGACAATGGTGCGCAGGTCCACCCGCACGATCTGCTGCACAAACGGGATGATAATGATCAGGCCCGGCCCCTTGACCGAGGTGAAGCGGCCGAGGGTAAACACCACGGCGCGCTCGTACTCTCGCATAATCTTGAAGATGAGCGGCAGGATGATGGCCGCGGCGACGATGAAGTAAATGATCGTCGGCAGACTGATAATGGCTATGTCCATGATTAGTGCTCCTCGGTAGTCGGTTCGACCTCCAGGATGAGCCCTTCGAGGCCCACCACTTTGACGTTTGCCCCGCGCGCCACTGGCTGGCGGGCGAGCGCGCGCCAGGTTTCCCCGTGGATATGCACGTGCCCTTCGCCGCTAAAATCTTCTGTCGCCACGCCGATGCTGCCGAGCATTTCCTCGGCGCCACTGACCACCGGCCGCCGCAACGAGCTGATCGCCAGGCGCGCGGCCACCAGCACAAAAGCGGCGGTTACGGCACTCACTACCCCGATCAGGGGGTAGGCGATTTGCAATTGGCCGCCCTCGCCGTCAAACAGGATCACCGAGCCGAACACAAACGCCACCAGCCCGCCAATGCCCAATACCCCAAAGCTCGGGGCAAAGGCTTCCCCCACCATAAACATGACGCCGAGAATAATCAGCCCCAGACCGGCGTAATTGACCGGCAGTATTTGCAACGCGTAGAGGGCCAGCAGCAGGCAGATGGCACCGGTGACCCCGGGCAGGACAAAGCCCGGGTTGACGAACTCGAAGAACAGCCCGTACATGCCAATGATCATAAGGATATAGGCCACGTTGGGATTGGTGATCACCGCCAGCAATTGGTTGCGCCAGTCCGGGCTGAATGATTCCAGCGCCAGGTTGGCGGTATTAAGGGTTCGATTTTGGCCGTTGACCTCCACCTGGCGGCCATTGGCCTGGGCCAGCAGGTCATCCAGGTCCCGGGCGACTATATCGATTACCCCTTTGGCCAGGGCCTCTTCGCTGGAGATGCTGGCCGCTTCCCGCACGGCTGCATCGGCCCACTCCACATTGCGGCCGCGCATCTCCGCCAGGCTGCGAATATAGGCGATGGAATCGTTGAGGACTTTTTTACCCATGGCGCTGGTCGGGGCGCTGTCGCTGCTATCGCTGTCCTTTTTGCTGTCATCGCCTTTTTCGTCCGGGCTGCCGGGGGCTTTGGGCGGATTCATACCGGGCAGGCCGCCACCCCCGAGCTGCACGGGGGTGGCGGCACCGAGATTGGTGCCCGGCGCCATGGCGGCGAGGTGGGAGGCGTAGAGCATATAGGTGCCGGCGCTGGCGGCGCGGGCGCCGGAAGGCCAGACGTAGGTAATGACCGGTACGCTGGAGGCAATAATGTCCTGAATAATCTCGCGCATGGAGGTATCCAGCCCCCCCGGGGTGTCGAGTTGCAGTATGACGACCTCAGCATTGAGTTCACGGGCGCGCTCCAGGCCGCGGTGGATATAGTCGTTGCTGGCGGGGCTGATGGCGTCGTGAACGGTCAGGATCAGGGCGCTGCGGGCAAGTGGAGTGGGGTTTGCCTGTACGAGCAAGGCCACAGCCAGCGCTATGAGTAGCGCGGACAAAAGTTTGAGCCAGCGTACGGCCGGATTTCCGGCCGGGTAAAGTATCCACATGCCGATAAGCCAATTGATTTACATTGGTTACTATATCACCAACAAGCTGGACATGCGTCTACCTGTGCGTTTCTGCGGCGTCGCGGCTAAGCACTGCGTCAGACGGGCCGGGCCTGTTGGCAACACCCTCTGGTTTTATTACGCAGCACGGTAATGGGAGGATCTCCCGCAATTGGCAATTTGTCGCGGCTAGCCGCCAGAGCCCATCAGGCCGACTTCAACTCAGCGCCCGCGCACTGCTGCAGGGCAGCGATTTGCTGGCTTAGATACTCGGCGTCCCGGGCCACTGCGGCGAAGCGCCCCGAACCCCAGGTGTGCAGCCAGGGCAGGCCGATAAAATACAGGCCCCGGGCAGTGGTGACCCCGCGCTGGTGTTGCGGGTAGCCTTTGCCGGAAAACACCGGTACGTCCAGCCAGCGATAATCCGGCTGAAAGCCAATGCACCACACCACGCTGCCGATTTCGGCGTCGGCCAGGGAAATCGCCGTGCGCTCTGTCTCCGGTTGCCAGACCGGTTGATAGCGGCTGGCCGGGGGGGCACTGATTTGCCGGGCGGCAATATAGTCATCGATGCGCTGGTTGATGCTGTTGTAGGTGGCGTCGGCCTGGTCGAGGTTGGCGCCGAGATTGGGGTTGAAACGCAGCTGCTCGCGATCGCAGTCTGCCAGGCTGCCATAGAGCTCCATGCCCTCCAGGGCAAACTGGCGCAAGTCGATGTCGCGGCCGTTGTCGCGCCCGGTGACGTAGTGGTTGGTGTTGTCGCGCACCCCCTCGCGCAGCGGGTGCTGGTCTACCGGTATATCGTAGTATTGCATCTCCGCCAGCCAGTCCACCACATCGCGGCCGCGGTAAAAACGCGCACAGCGCGGTGCGCTGCCGGTGGCCAGGTGCACCTTGCGCCCCGCCAGGTGCAGGTCCTCGGCAATCTGGCTGCCGGATTGGCCGGAACCCACCACCAGCACGGCGCCCGGCGGCAGGGATTGCGGGTTGCGATACTGGTCAGTGGTGATCTGCTGAATGGATTGCGGCAACTTTTCCGCCGCCCGGGGAATGACCGGGTTGTGATAGCCGCCGGTTGCCACCACCAGCTGTTCCGCCTCGAAATCGCCGTTGCTGGTCTGCACGCGGTAGGTCCCGCACGGCTGTTGATCGACCTGCAAAACCTGGGTGTGAGTCAGTACCGGGGCGCTGAGCTTGGCTTCGAAACGGCGCAGGTAGGCATTGATTTCATCGCGCTTCATAAAGCCGTGCGGGTCGTCGCCATCGTAGGGGTGACCGGGCAGGGCGCACTGCCAATTGGGGGTCACCAGGGTAAACGAATCCCAGCGCTGTTCGCGCCACACGTGCATGGGGGTGTGCCGTTCGATCAGCAGGTGTTCGATACCGAGTTGCTGCAAATAATGGCTGACGGAAAGGCCGGCCTGGCCGGCACCGACAATGATCACAGGGTAACGGGTAAGCAGTTTGCTGTTGTCGCGCAACGGCATGGGAGGCTCCTTTGATAACAGGGTGGGTGAATAAAACCGGGGCCAGTGGCTGTGGCCGCGATTGTGATTAGCCAATTTGATGCACTGTCACCACATGCTCCAGGTCGGCGTCAAAATGGCTGGCGCGCTGTTTGATCCGCTGCAATTGATCCATGGCGCTGGAACAGGCAAAGCCGTACTTTTCCTGCACCCGCCGGCTGGCGTGGCTCAGGGCTTTCTCGCTGCGGGCGACAAACTCCGGCACCGGGTAGGACTCGCCAGCGCTAAAATAGTCGTTGATTACCGATGAGGGCGAATAGCAGATCTCTTCCTGGCCATCGGGCCAGCGCACGTAAAAATGTTGTTCAGGCACAGGGGGCATCTCCCAGCGTTGCTTGTTGGATGGTCGGGTTTACGGGTTGCTGGCCGGCGATGGCTAGCGGCTGCACGCTTTGCGCCTCCGGGCCGAAGCCGGTGAAGGCTTGTTTATTCAGGTCCCAGAATTCGCCACTGGCAGCGCCATAATTGACCCGCAGGATTTTGTCGTCAGTAATTTCGCCGATGGCCGCAGCGTCAATGTCGCGCTGCGCAAAGCGCGCCAGTAGCGCCGGCAGCTGCTCAGTGCTGGTGGTGAGCAGGTAGCCAAAGCTGGGAAAGGTTTGCAGCCAGTCAAACCAGTCCACCTGCGCCGGCTTGGGGATTTGCTCCAGCTCGATCTGTGCTCCCACCTGGGAGCTCTCCAGCAACATAGTGGCGGTGCCCAGCAGGCCGGCCTGGCTGATGTCCTTGGCGGCGCAGGCCAGGCCCTGCTCGGCGATCTGCGGCAGCAACTCCAGGTCGCCGCGCAAGCGTTGGGGCGGGGCGGTGGTGGCGGCGTTCCAGTTGCGAAACGGCGGCCGGTAACTGCCGCGCAAGTCGATGGCGGCCACCAGCACTTGCCCTGGCACCGCGGCAAAGCTGCTGAGCAGGGACCTGGCGCGGCCCATGATGGCCACGCTCAGGTGCAGTTGCGGGCTGTGCAGGTTGGTGTGGCCGCCCACCACCGGCACCTGGAATACCTGGGCGGCGTGGCTGAGGCCGAGCAGAACTTTACGAGTCACTTCGTCGCGGCCGCCCCAGAGGGTATTGGTAACCGCCACTGGCCGCCCGCCCATGGCGGCGATGTCACTGATATTGACCATCAGCCCGCACCAGCCGGCAAACCAGGGGTCCTGTTGCACAAATTCCGGCAGAAAGCCCTCCGCCGCCAGCAGGTCGTAGCCATCGCTGGAGCGAAGCACGGCGGCATCATCGCCGTTGGGGTAGTCGCTGGCAGGGGCGTCGCCGCAGGAGCCGGTTCGGCCCGGCGGATGGAAAATATCGGCGATCGCCTGGATGTCCTGTTTGTGGTCGATGGCGGCGGACTGGCGCAGGGCAGCCAGCAGGGCGTCAAGCTGCATGGGCGGCCCCCGCCTGGCAATTGGCCGGTGGCTGCCTGAGCAGCAGCGGCATAATGTCCGCCGGTATGGCGGGCGCGCGGTTGGTGAGCACGTAACCGCTGCGTGGCTGCAGGCAGGGCGGATAGTATTCCAGGTCGGCCTGCATCAAGACGTGGGGGGCGCCGGCCAGTTCCAGGGTGTGCTCACGGCGCCAGTGCAAACGCTGGAACAGGCGCTCATTGCGAGCTTGTACTGTGGCGTAAAACTGCTCGCAGCCCAGGGCGTGGGCGCTGCTCACCGCCAGCTTGATCAGCGCCGCCGCCAACCGGCTCTGGCCGCGCAAGTCGCTGGCAATGGCCAGCCGCGACCCCCACCAGACACCGGCGCTGGCCTGGTGAATACGCACCGTGCCGACCACCCGTTCGTGCCAGCCGCCGTGATTGGCGCTGGCCACCAGCAGTTGTGCCTGCGCATCAACATCATCGGCATCGGTGCCCTCGAACAGGCCCTGTTCCTGGCAGAATATGCGCTGGCGCAACTGCTTGGCGGCGCTTATTTCCCAGTCGAGAGTGGCCCATTTGACGGTGAAGTCCGAGTAGTATTGCTGTTGGCATGCCATGGGTTTACCCCCTTTGGTACTGGCCGGATTCAGGTTTAGCTGGCCGTTTCATAGCGGCTTTGGGTGGAGCAGGCCCCACAGCGCCCGCAGCCGGCCTTGATGTCGCTGGAGTGCAAGCCGGCGGCGCCGATGGCACGGCCCAGCGGTTGCAGAATGGCGGTCATAAACTCACTGTCCGGTGGCGGGTGATCCTCCAGCGGTGTGCCGCGGATGGGTACGAAGGGCACCACAAACGGGTAGACCCCCAGCTCCAGCAGTTCGGTGCAGGTCTCCAGAATGGTCTCGCGGCTATCCCCGAGGCCGGCGAGAATGTAGGTGCTGACCTGGCCGCGGCCAAACACCGCCACTGCATCCCTGAAGGCCTGCATATACTGCGTCACCGTTACCTCGGCCTTGGCCGGCATGATGCTGCGGCGCAACTCGGGGCTGATCACTTCCAGGTGCATGCCCAGGGCATCGGCACCCGCCTCGCGCAGGCGCTGGAACCAGGCCGGGTCGTCCGGCGGTTCGCACTGCACCTGGATGGGCAAGTCCACCGCGGTCTTGACCGCGGCCACGCTCTCACACAGGATTTTGGCGCCGCGGTCGGGCGAGGCGGGGGTGCCGGTGGTCATCACCATGTGTTTGACGCCGTCCAGCTCGACCGCCGCCCGGGCCACTTCCGCCAGCATGGCGGGGGTCTTGTAGGCGATGGTGCGCCCGGCCGCCAGCGACTGGCCAATTGCGCAGAACTTGCAGGTTTTGCTGCGCTTTTCGTAGCGGATGCAGGTCTGCAATACCGTGGTGGCCAGCACATCGGTGCCGTGCAGAGTGGCGATCTGGTGGTAGGGTATGCCGTCCGCGGTTTGCCGCTGGTAAAACCCGGGGCTTTGGGCAAAGCCCACTTCGGTGAGAGGAATGCCGTCGCGCAGTAACTTGTGGGCGCGCTGCTCGTCTTCCTGCAGGGTAAAAGGCGAATACATGGCGGCGCCGGTATGCACCGGTACCATAATCGTCTCGCCGTTGATCACCAGTGCCTGGTGATCCGAGGGGCCGGCCCCGCCGCGGCGGCTGACGTGCTCCTGGCTCGGGTTGAGCAGGCGCACGCCGCGGGTTTGCAGCGCTGTGAGCAGGTCTTGCTCAGTGGTCGCAATTGAGTTCATGGGGGTGCTCCTCCACGCTGGTCGGTGGTTGCTCGGTAGCTGTGAATGTCGACATGGGGCTGGCGCACTGCGCCGGTTTGGCATTGATGGCCAGGCTCAGGAGTTCCGGCCGGGCGTAGTGACCCACGGAATCCATCATGCGCTTGCGCTTGGTGATCAAATTCATGTCCAGGTCGGCAATCACCAGCCCCTCACCCTCGCGCAAGGGCTCAGCCAGGTGTTGCCCCTCCGGTGAGACAATGGCGGTCATGCAGCCATCGCGCAGGCCGCGCTGTAGTTTTTCATCGCTGCTGATGCTCTCGATCTGTGCGTCGCTGAGCCAGCCGGTGGCGTTGACCACAAAGCAGCCCGACTCCAGCGCGTGATGGCGAATGGTGACTTCGATCTGGTCGGCAAAGATCGGCCCCACCAGCGAGCCGGGAAACTGGCTGCAGTGGATCTCCTCGTGCTGGGTCATCAGGGCGTAGCGCGCCAGCGGGTTGTAGTGCTCCCAGCAGGCCAGGGCTCCCACTCGGCCGATCCGGGTGGCCGCCACCTGCAGGCCGGAGGCGTCACCCTGGCCCCAGATCATGCGCTCGTGAAAGGTGGGGGTGAGCTTGCGCCGCTTGAGCAGCAATTCACCGCTGGCATCGAAGATCAGTTGCGCGTTGTAGAGCGAGCCGTGGTCGCGTTCGTTCACTCCGAGCACCACCACCATGCCATGCCGTTTGGCCCTGGCGGCCACGGCTTCGGTCACCGGGCCGGGCACCACCACCGCCTGCTCGTACAGGCGCATGTGTTCAGCGCCGCTTTGCAGCGGCGGGGTGACGAAGGAAAAGTAGGGGTAGTAGGGCAGCAGGGTTTCCGGAAAAACAATCAGCTCAACCCCTTTGCCGGCCGCTTCGTCAATGCAGTCCAGCACCTTGGCTAGCGTACCGGCACCGCTTTGCAGATCCGGCGCCAGTTGCGCCGCGGCTGCCCGAACCACGTGATTGGCAGTCATGGCGCAGCTCCCCTACACGGTCCAGGTGTCGATGATAAAGGCGTTCTCCCGGGTGTGCAGAAGCTTCAGATCGAGCACGTCCAGCGGGCTGATGGGGCGAATGCCCTCGATCAGCGACGGTTCGCCGTGACCGTACAGCGCCTGCAGGGCAAAGCGGCAGGCGTACACCTTGCCGCCTTCGCCCATAAATTTCTTCAACTGATTGGTGAAATTCTGGTGGCCGGGAAAGGCCTCGTCGCCGAGGGTGGGGAAGCCCCGCTGCAGGCCGAGGGTGACGCCCGGGCCGTAGAGTAAAATGGAGGTCTCGTATCCTTTGCGCTGCAGGCGGGTGGCTTGCAGCATATTGACCAGGCCGATAGAGCCCTCGAAGGCCACGGTGTGAAAGGTCACCAGGGCCTTCTCGCCGGCCTCGGCCTGGACATCTTCAAATACCTTTTCCTCGTAGTCGACAAAAAAGTCGCCGTCTTTGTGCTTGGGGGTAGTGACTTCAGGCATGGTTGCTTCCTCTTTGGATGTTGGGGTGTGGTGACAGGGAATGGGCCCGCAGGGCAGGTTTTTGGCTGTCACTCAGGGGAAGAACATTTGCAACCCATATGCCAGTGGCAATCTGCAGGCAACCAATCAAGCGCCGATCAACGGCAGGATATCGGCTTGATTGGCCATTGATTGGCGTGTGCTTGGCCCGGCTACGCGGACTTGCCACCATGCACAGGAATGGCGCGCCAAGGGAGTGCTCGCATCAAAATGCGCCACAAATACTGGCGCCAGTTGCGATCATTGATTGGTGTGCGGTGCGATCAATGATCGCCAGAGCGCTGGAATGGATTGTGCTTTCCGAGTTGGTCAGTGTCGCGGGGCCTGTTCCAGGGGTGTGGCGAGTTGAGCAACGCAAAGGTGTGCAAGAGTATGAAGAATCGCTACAGCCACTGGTTTGCCGCATTGGCGAGCGACGATAAAAGCCCGGTCTATCGGCGCCTGGTTAACCTGATCGCCGCGGATATCGACAGTGGCCTCTACCAGCCCCAGGAGCGCCTGCCAACGCTGCGCGATATGGCCGCGCGCCTCAGCCTCAACTATTCCACCGTCGCCCGGGCCTACAGCGAAGCGCGCAGCCGCGGCCTGATAGATTCCAGCCCGGGCACCGGCAGCTACGTCAAGGGCAAGACGCCGAGCTTCTCGCTGCGCGGCGGCGGTGACGTGGAGATGACCATGAACTCCCTGCCGGAGCCGGCCGACCCGGCGCTGCTGGAGGCGCTTAACGCTGAGGCCGCGGCGCTGTTCGACGGTGGTAATCTGCAGTCGCTGCTGCGCTACCAGGATTTCGGCGGCAGCGAGGCGGACAAGCTGGCCGGGGTGCAACTATTGGCGCCCCTGCTCGAGCAGCCTTCGGTGGAGCGGATGCTGGTGTGCCCGGGCATTCACAGCGTGCTGGTGGCGCTGCTGTCCATGCTGGCCAAAGCCGGAGATACGGTGTGTGTACCGGACCTGGTGTACCCCGGCTTGAAAGCCATTGCGGCGCAGCTGGGGGTCAGTCTCAAGGCACTGGAATGCGACAGCGAGGGGCCGACAATCCGCTCGCTGGAAGCCATGTGCCGGGCCGAATCGGTGGCCGCGCTCTACCTGAACCCGACTCTGCAAAACCCCACCACCCACACCATGAGTATGCGGCGCCGGGAGGCCATCGCCGACCTGGCCCGGCGCTACAGCCTGCCCATTATCGAGGACGACGCTTACGCCCTGGTGCCCGAAGTGCCAGTGGCACCCATCGCCAACCTGGTGCCGGAACTGACCTACTACGTTACCGGCTTGTCCAAGTGCTTCGGGCCGGGGATGCGGGTTGCCTACCTGCATACCCCGGGCAAATTGATCGCCAAGCGCACCGCCGGCGCGCTGCGCTCGCTGTCGGTGATGGCGAGCCCGGTCAACAATGCCCTGGCAACCCGCTGGATCGACAAGGGCATGCTGGCGGCGATGGTCACTTCTATTCGCGCCGAGAGCAGGGCTCGCCAGGCACTGGCAGCGCAATATTTCAGCGACTACAGCTACGCAGCTCACCCGGACGGTTTCCACCTGTGGCTGACCCTGCCCGGCGCGGTGGAGCAAAGCCCCTCAGTGGTGGCCAGTCACCTGCGTACGCAAAAGGTGGGGGTAGTCTCCAGCGCGGCGTTTTCCACCAACAACCGACCGCCACCCGCGGTGCGCCTGTGCCTCGGCGGCACCACCACCCGTTATCAGTATGAAGAGTCCCTCAAGCTGGTGGTGGATATACTGGAACACCCCTCACATTTGAGCAGCATTTCGTTTTAAGCAGCGCTTTACCGGGGCCGTCGCCGCTGCAATTTTTACGATTTTGGCCCTTTTGCAACTTGTTGAAAAATAAACGCAAAATTCCTGTTGCAGCTGTTGACCACTGTAAAAACCATCCCTATAATGCGCGGCCTTGGTTAGGGAAACACACCTACCAAGTTGTTGATGCGGGGTGGAGCAGTCTGGTAGCTCGTCGGGCTCATAACCCGAAGGTCGTAGGTTCAAATCCTGCCCCCGCTACCAAATTCCAAAAAACCGCCAGTGCTTGAAGCCCTGGCGGTTTTTTTATGGGCGCAAATTTTGGGGCCAAGGGGGTAGGGTGCAGAACCTACCCAGGTTCGAGTGATTGCGGCTGAGCAATCACCAACAAGCCGCGCTAGCGGCGCAGCCCGCAGGGGACTTGCAGCCCTTAGGCTGCAAGGATTCAATCCTGCCCCCGCTACCAAATTCCAAAAAACCGCCAGTGCTTGAAGCCCTGGCGGTTTTTTTATGGGCGCAAATTTTGGGGCCAAGGGGGTAGGGTGCAGAACCTACCCAGGTTCCAGTGATTGCGGTTGAGCAATCACCAACAAGCCGCGCTAGCGGCGCAGCCCGCAGGGGACTTGCAGCCCTAGGGAGCCTGCCAGACTTAGGATTACCCTGCTGCGGCGGCGGGAAATTGGCTCATTTTTCCGTTCATTTTCGTTGAATAGAACCACTATTCGCCTCAAATGACCAAAAAAATGATCTCAATTTCTCGCGCGCCTCGTTACGGGCACCTAAGCCCGGCAGGCTCCGTGGCTGCAAGGATTCAATCCTGCCCCCGCTACCAAATTCTAAAAAACCGCCAGTGCTTGAAGCCCTGGCGGTTTTTTTATGGGCGCAGGTTTTGGGATTAATCAGATTAGAATACTGAACGTACTATCCCTCCATCAATTCTGAGCGCCGCGCCGTTGATCGCCGAAGAGAGAGGGCTGCTTAGGAAGCATACAAAATCAGCAATCTCTTTTGGGTCAATCAGGCGACCTATAATGGAGGTTGGACGATTTTCACGCATAAACTTCTCTTCAGCGGCCTCGTATTCCATTTCGGGAAATAGGTCCTGAATAAATGTTTTCACGCCTTCGGTACGAGTTGACCCCGGCAGGATGGTATTTACAGTAACGCCTGTGCCTTTTGTTAACTCAGCCAAGCTGCGCGATATGGACATCTGCATTGTTTTAGTAGCGCTATAATGAGCCATTTCCGGTGCTGGGTTCACAGCGGATTCACTAGAGACAAACAGCAGGCGACCCGTGTTGCGGGCAATCATAGCTTGTAAATAATGGCGGCTGAGACGAACACCGGACTTGATATTCACATCGATGATTTTTTGCCACTGCTCATCGGTGCTGTCGAAGAATTCGACCGACTCATAGATACCCAAGTTGTTAATTAAGATGTCAACTCCAGGTAGCTCCCTGATCGTCTTTTCATTGCCTTCGAGCGTTGCGTTGTCAGCGACCAGACTGATTAGTTGCGCATTTGGTACCCGCTTGACAATGGCTTCCATCGCGCTCTGAACAGCCTGTTCAGAGCGTCCATTGATGACAACATTAGCTCCTTCAGCGGCTAAAGCGGTAGCGATTTCCAGGCCGATCCCTCCTGAAGAGGCTGTGATCAATACTGTTTTTCCGGTTAGTTCTAGATTCATGGGATGTCTCTGCCTATCACGTTGAAAGAGATGGCAGAATAATTCATTTTATTCGTGCAATTAATGCCTATAATTAAACAATACTTTTGCAAACGAGGAATCAATGAGTGTCGCCGTCGATCAGCTAAGAGCCTTAATTACTGTTGCTCAATCTGGAAGTTTCAGTCGTGCCGCCGAGCTGCTAGGGCAGACGCCGTCTTATGTTAGCCGAAAGGTCAGCGGCCTTGAGCAGCAGTTGGGTATTCGGCTGTTTACTCGAACTACCCGTAAATTGAGTTTGACCCCAGAGGGGAGTGAGGTGTTAGGGAAGGCTTTAGAGGCCATGAGGATTATTGATGACATTGGAGACAATGCTCTCCACGGGCAGCGCGAACCTCAGGGCAAGCTTAAGGTCGATGCTGCTTCGCCCTTTTTACAGCAGTGCATCATTCCCAATATTGCTGGTTATCAACAGGCATACCCGAAGGTGGAAATCGAGTTGACGAGCTTTGATCGGGTAGTAGATCTCGTCGAAAACCAGATCGATATTGCCTTCAGGATTGGCGAGCTTCGTGATTCTTCGCTGCATTACAAACTCATTGGACGCTCCAGGCTGCAGATACTGGCTAGCCCGGCTTACCTGGAAAAGTATGGCAAGCCGGAGACCCCTGAGGCTCTGAATCAACATAAATGTTTGGGATTTTCTCAGCCGCTTAGCTTGAATAAATGGCCGGTAAAGGTTGCTGCAAATAAAGACGGATTGGTTATTACTCCCGTGTTAACGGCAAGTAGTGGTTCGGCGCTCAGGCAGCTGGCACTAGAGGGCGTAGGTGTTGTTTGCCTGGCAGGGTTTATGACTTACGACGATATAATATCAGGCCGGCTTGTGCCTTTGTTGGGCGACTATGTTTTAGAGCGTTATCAGGTGATCAATGCAGTCTTCTATCGTGATTATCAAAGTTCAATGAAGCTAAATAGTTTCATTGATTTTATTAGTCAGAGCATAGCGGGTCGATTGGAATAAGAGCTGCGGTGATTTAATCGGGCCCGCTGCAAGCTTTAACACGCGCCGCGGCGCGCTTTAAGTTGTTCGTGGATAAGGGGGCGAAGGGATTATTTTTGAACCAACTTATCCTGCCAGTGCTTGTAGCTCTGGCTTTTTTTATGGACGCAGCTTTTGGGTTGAATTCAGAAAAGCCGCTAGAGTCAAATAGCTCTAGCGGCTTTTTTTATGGGCATTTGTTTCTATTTGGAAGTCTGCATGCAGACTCGACCAGTGATTGATCAGTTGTTTTTTGTGAGAAGTGTTCATGGGCAGGTCTTTTAATGCAATCGGCCACAGCTCTCTGGCTTTGTTCATGGTATCGTTTAGATGTGGTTTTATCGCCCGCCAGGGCGCACCGGATTTTTTAGCAAAGCGCTCGAAATGGTTCAGGTTGACTCTGGCCCATTCCTTGTTTTTTACCAAATTGAGTGCGAATTCTTTTTCACCCTCGATGTATACACTGGTTGTGACGATATCATAGGCCGGTGAGAGTTCCGGCGTGATCTGGTCTGGGTAGAGCAGACTCCAGTTTTTTAAATGCGCATCGCCATTGGCAAGCAAAATATTGATCAGCAGTCGCCGTGCAAACTGCTGGACGTTCGCCAGTCCGTCCCCGGTGTAGTCATACAGGATTTTGCCGATATTTTCATAGTTGCCACCTTCATATTTCTGGTGCGGGTATTTCACCAGAACTTGCGCGAAATCCTCCATGTGAATGCGTGCCTGCCTCTCGCGGTCAAACCGCTTGATGGCGAAAGCTTGCTGTTCATTTGGCAGATTAATTTGGGGCAGGGTATCAATGCTGCCCATATCCACAAGCTGGATCTCGGGAATATCCACGCCGGCCAGTGCGGCCAGTTTCATCGCGGTGTATTCATTTAGCGGTACATCCTTGTGGCGCGTAGAGGGCGTTTTGATAATCCAGTCACCAAGTTCACCGTTTTGTGCCAGTTGATAGCGGCCATCTTTTTCTTTCATGGAAAATTTCATTTGCACCCCCGCCAGTGAAAACCGGTTGCCGGGGCTTTGCGTTTCCATTTTTATCGCATTGGCTTTTCCGTGATTGCTGAGAATGTGCTCCGGCACTTCGTCTGGCGCCATCGCCGTGGCGATCACGGCTCCGGGCAGGTCGAGACCGAGATAGGAAAAAATCCGGAACTCATTATCGGTGTGAGTTTTGAGGCCTTGCGCCAGCAACTCCCGAAGCGCACCCTCGGGTAAAAGGTTCGAAAGTGTCGGGTAGAGGCGCTGGTTTCTGGCGTGGGTTTTGGAAAGCACTTTATCGGCGTTTGCGAAGTGCGGATGGGTAGTCAGGCTGAATGTCGGGCGCTGTGGGTCATTCCGGAAGTCGTCGGCAAAGATCAGCTCATTGCGGCCGCCTTGGTAGCCGACCAGATAGCCGACCAACACGTCATGCAGGCTCAGCTTGAGGACTTGTGCGCTTTCTTGATCGTTCATTCATCACCTTCCAATATGTCATCCCACGGGTTGGTGTCTGAATCATTGCTTCTGCTGTCTTTGTTGTTTTTGTGTGGCGATTTGCCTGGCTTTGAATCGTAGCGTCCTTCAATCACGGCCTGAACCATTGTGAGCTTTTCCTGCGGGATCAGCATGAGTTCCATCTTCAGTCCTTTGGCTACCAGCTCCAGGTTATCCAAGCGCGGATTGCCGCCTGATTCGAGGCGCTGGTATTGCTGGCGCGGCATACCGATGCGCATAAACATATCGCCCTGCTTGAGTCCAAGGGCCTTGCGGCGTGCTTTAAGTTGTTCGTGTATTCTGCTCATCACCACCACCAAGAAGCATATATGCTGCTTTAGAATATATTAGCTACATATACGTTTCTTTTTTCTTAAAAGCAACAAAAAAGTATCTTTGCGCCTGTGATTGTCTAAAATACCCAAAAAGAAATATATATGTTGCTTTTTATTTGTCGGTTTGAAAATCATAAATCTCCGCTTCCATCATGATCTCAGGGCTAACTTTCTCCCGACCTTCCTGGCCGCTGCCGACTTCAGGACAAATCAGGGCGTGATTTTTTTATGGCATTCTGGGAATATGTGCGGCTCATCTCGACCACAAATAATATTCGTCAAGTTTTCTTCCGGTCTGCAGTGCCAAAAGCTCCAGCACTGGTGGCAAACTTTTATTTGGAGTTTTGCAATGTATAACACTCGCTGTATCCTGGCTCTCGCCGCCACTATCGCCCTGGCTGGCACGGGTTGCTCCCCGGAATCTTCGCAGGAGACGGCCGCTGTCACAGACACTACACCGGCCACGCAGATCAGCGCCGCGCCGCCGGTGCCGGCCAGTAAATTCGATTTGAGCCACTGGTACCTCGATGTGCCGGTTGACCTGAACCAGGACGGCAGGGCCGATACCATCAGTGCCGCCGAGCTGCAAAACTATTCCCATCCCGACTTTTTCTATCTGGATGAGCAGGGCCGGCTGGTGTTTGCCAGCCCGAATAAAGCCACAACAACCAAGACATCCACCAACACACGCAGTGAGTTGCGCTATATGAGTCGCGGCGCAGATACGTCGATCCCGACCAAAGCGCCGGCGAATAATTTTGCCCTTGCGGCCCACAAGGACGCTGCCAGTTTTGCCTCCATCGGCGGCCGCATGGAAGCCACCCTGCAGGTCGATCACGTCTCTCGCAACGCTGGTCACCCGCACAAATACCCGGCTTACTCCGCCGTAATCGGTCAAATTCACGCGCTTAAAATGGAGCAAAAGACAGACGGTTTTGGCTATGGCAATGAGCCGCTGAAGATCTTTTACAAGAAGTGGCCCAACCATGAGAATGGGTCAGTGTTTTGGACCTACGAGAGAAACCTGCCGGTGGACGACCCCAATAGGGTAGACATCGCCTACAGCGTATGGGGCAACAGCTGGGATAATCCGGACGATCCGGGCGACCGGGGTGTGGCACTGGGAGAAGAGTTCAGCTATACGGTGAATGTGCATGAAAACACCATGCATCTTATCTTTGCAAGCGTGAAGCACGGCACGGTGCGCCATTCGATCAACCTTGCCAACAATGTCGACGCCAATGGCAAGGTTGACAGTAACGATCACCCGCTGGGCTACAGTGGTGATCCGCTCTACTTTAAAGCCGGCCTGTACAATCAATGCAGCACCAAGGTGGATGAGAGCTTTCGCTATCCCGCCTGCCCAGGGACTGGCGACTGGAAAACGGATTACGCCGCTGGTAACTACGCCAAGGCAAGGTTTTCCCGGCTCGTCGTCAGCGATGCCACGCCGATGTAAATCGATCCGGGCGGTGTCGCGTTTACAAGTATTGACGCAGCAGGGCCGAAAGCCGGGTTATAATCGCCGCCCATCAGATACAAGACAATGAACGAAATTCACAGAGCCAGGTAGCTGCCACAGCGAGCAGCGAGCACCAAGCACCAAGCAGGAGAAATTATCCATGAGCGACTACCAAACCCTGAACTTCGAAATGTCCGGCAGTGTGGCGGTGATTACCCTCAACCGCCCGGAGGCTGCCAATGGCATCAACTTGCAGATGAGTGTGGAGTTGTCGGAAGTCGCGCGGCGCTGCGAGTGCGACCCGGAATTGCGGGCCGTGTTGCTGACCGGTACCGGCAAATTGTTTTGCGGCGGTGGCGATGTTCATGAAATGTCCACCTATAGTGATGCTGGCCTCAAGCTGAAGGAGCTGGCGGATGCCTTGCACCGCGCATTGATCAGCTTCGCCAATATGCGCGCACCTTTGATTGTCGCCGTCAACGGCACCGCGGCCGGCGCCGGTTTTAGCCTGGTGACAGGCGCGGATTACGCCATCGCCGTAGACAATGCCAAATTCACCATGGCCTATACCAAGATTGGCTTGAGCCCCGACGGTGGCGCCAGCTATCACCTGCCGCGGCTGGTGGGCGCGCGCAAGGCGTACGAACTGATCGTCACCAATCGAGTGTTGTCGGCCCAGGAGGCGCTGGAGTGGGGTTTGTTAAACCAGGTCGTAGGCGCAGACGAATTAATGGATGTGGCAATGGGATTGGCCAACTCGATGGCCGCGGGCTCGATCGATTCCAATGGCAGCGTCAAGCGGTTGTTGAAGGCGAGTTTTGGCAACAGCCTGGAAAGTCAATTGGAGCTGGAGTCAAACAATATCTCCAGCAATGCCCGCAGCGCTAACGGAGTGGAAGGAGTAAAGGCGTTTACCGAAAAGCGTGCGCCGGTCTTCAAATAACTTGCTAGAAGTAACTTGCCAGAAGTAACTTGCCAGAAGTAACTTGCCAGTAGCGATGCAGATATTCCAGGTTTAAGCGGGCGCCGGGTTACTCGCCCAGTGCGTCCTTGGCGCTGACCGCCGGCCGGCTTTCCCGGGTGCCGCGCATGGTCTTTTCGATCTTGTCGATGGGCACGTTGGGGTCGTAGTGGGCGAGCATGACATGGTCGTCGGCGACGCTGACCAGGATGCCGACAAAGGGCATGTCGCCAAAACTCTCGGGTACCCGGTAACTGACGATGTCGCCGGGCTTGAAGGTCTTTTCATCAAAGTTAAATTCAAATGGGCAGTTGTCGCCGTTGCTCTCGCCGCTCATGTCTTTCATCGGTGCGTACCTCGCTGTTGCACTATTCGTTCAGTTTTAATTTTTTTTATTCACTATGGCCCAGTTTACTCTGCTGGCCAGGATTTATCCCAGGCAAGATTTGTTAATGCGATTGTGGGTTGCGGGCCGTGTGGTGTGCAACGGCTATTGGCTGGCCTTGGCACTGGCTGGTAATGGTATTCGCCGGGCAGGGGTTAGCCCGGTTTGCCATCCGCCCTTGGGCCTACCAAGATAGGCAGGTAAACCAGGGCAAAGACTGTGAAGCTGGCTATCCAGAGCACTTGCGCCAGCAGTATCCAGCTCTGGTAGTGCGCGGGCCACAATAGCGGCAACACCACTCGCACCACGCCGCTGGCAAACAGCAGGCAGAAAATGGGCCCAAGGATTCGCGGTGCTGCATAGATATTACGGCCGGTGTGGCCCAGGGCGATGCGTGCCATCATGCCGAGGGTCATGCTGGCGATACCGCTCATGGCAAAGGCGTGCAGTGCGAGCAATGGATTTAACTGCAGGGCAATGCTGATGGCCTTGAAGGCGAAACTCAGGGTCAACAGTAAATAGGCGAGGTAGAGTACCCAAAGCAGTGGTTGTTGCCAGATGACACCATGGTACCAACCCGCCAGGCGAATACTGTGCAAGACAAACAGTAGCGCGGCCAGCAGTGCCGCCGGGGTGGAAAACGGCAGCCACAATTCCGCCAGCCAGAACAGCAGGAACGCCACCAGGCTGCTGAGGTCGAGCCAGCGCCGGTTCCTGAGTTGCAGGGGTTGCTCGCTGGCGCGCTCGATAAAAAAGGGCAGCACCCGCCGGCCGATGGTCAATACCAGCGCGAGCACCAGGTAGAGGCCGCTGTACAACCCCAGGCGCACGCCGTCATTGATCACCTCAAAAATACCCAGGTAAAACACCAGGTTGCTGGCGCAAAGTAACACCAGCTTGCCAATGATGGCGTAATTGGCGCTCGACCTGGCCTTGATAATTGGCGCGCTGGCGGCGGCAGTTAAGCCCAGCATAAACAGCAAGTCGAAGCTCGCAACCCATGCAATTGGCACTTTACTGCCGCAGAGAGGCAGTGCCCGGGCGGCGAGCCAGGCCAGGAACAGCAGCGCGAGCGGGTAACCGTGCAAGGTGCGGATGCCGGTCCAGTTGCCGATGGCGGTCAGTAAGAACCCGGCCACCACCGCCATGGCGTAGCCGTAAATCATCTCGTGGCCGTGCCAGCTGACGGGATTGACCGGGTAGAGCGGCAGCGGGATCTGCAGGCTGTAGATTGCGGTCCACAGGCCCATGGCCGCGATCGCGTACAAGATGGCGCCGAGGAAAAAGGGGCGAAAGCCGATACTGAACAGAGTTGGGGAGGACATATTGGACTAGCCTGGTTCGCTGGGCATGATGGGGGCCGGGCTCTGGTAGGGGAAGGCGGTTAGTTGTGGCTGGTTAGTTTTGGCTTGATAGTTTTGGTTTGAAAATTTTGCTTGGGTAGCTGGGTACCGCTGTCTTGGAATAACAGGAGGGTACGGGAACGGAGCTTTGCTGGCAAGATTTGTGCGCGGCGGGGCTTGTGTGGCAGGGCGGGGTTTGTATGGTAAGGCGGGTTTGGCAAAATTGCTTGCCGGTGCGCAGTGCACCGGCAAGCAGCTTCGTTTAACGGTCTGGCTTAGCCAAATTCCCGAATCAGGTGACTCAGGGTTTCCTTGGCGTCGCCGAACACCATGCGCGTGTTCTCCTTGAAGAACAGCGGGTTGTCGATGCCGGCGAAGCCCGAGGCCATGGAGCGCTTCAGGACAAACACGGTGCGGGCCTTGTCGACGTTGATCACCGGCATGCCGTAGATGGGGCTGCCCTCCATCTCCCGGGCGGCGGGGTTGACCACGTCGTTGGCACCGATAACGATGGCCACGTCGACCGTTTCCATGCGCGGGTTGATGTCGTCCATCTCCAGCAGCAGGTCGTAGGATACATCTGCCTCGGCCAGCAGCACGTTCATGTGGCCGGGCATACGACCGGCCACCGGGTGAATACCATAGATCACCTCGGCGCCGTTCTCTTCCAGCAGTTCCTGCAGTTCTTTCACCGCGTGCTGGGCCTGGGCCACCGCCATGCCGTAGCCGGGGATGATGGCCACGGTGCTGGCGGCTTCCAGTACGTAGAAGGCGTCGTCGGCGGTGATCGGCTTGACCTCGCCCTCGATCTTCATGTCCATGGACTTGACCTTGCTGAAACCGGAGAAGAGCACGTTGCTCAGGGAACGGTTCATGGCCTTGCACATGATGTTGGTGAGGATGATACCCGAGGCGCCCACCAGCGAACCGGCCACGATCAGCAGGTTGTTGTTGATGGCGAAACCGGCGGCACAGGCGGCCAGACCGGAGTAGCTGTTGAGCAGGGAGATCACCACCGGCATGTCGGCGCCGCCGATGGGGATGACCACCAGCACGCCGAACACTACCGCCAGGGCGATGGCCGCGTACAGGTAGCTGAGGTTCTCCGGCTGCTGCACAAACAGGTAGCCGGCGACGAAGATGGCGATGATCACCGCGCTGTTGACCACGGCCTGGCCTTTGAACATCAGCGGCTTGCCGGGCATGATCTCACTGAGCTTGCCGTAGGCCACCAGGCTGCCGGTAAAGGTCACGCCACCGATCAGGATGGAGAGGAAAATGGTGGTCAGCACGATACCGCCGGCGTCCGGGGCAATGGCCGCCCAGCCCACCAGCAAACTGGCGATACCGCCAAAGCCGTTGAACAGGGCCACCATCTCCGGCATGGAGGTCATGGCGACGCGACGGGCGGCCACAGCACCGATAACGGCGCCAATGGCGACGGCGATGGCGATGTAGCGGAAGTCGACAATGCCCTGGTCGAGCAGGGTGACCACCACGGCGATCAGCATGCCGATGGCCGACAGGGTGTTACCGCGGCGCGCCGTGGCCGGCGAGCCGAGCATCTTCAGGCCGATGATAAACAGCGCCGCGCTAACGACGTAACTGAATCCGATCAATGATGACAAAGCCATTACTTCTTATCCCCTTTCTTCTTGAACATGCCCAGCATGCGGTCGGTCACCATGTAACCGCCCACCACGTTGATGGTGGCAAAAGCCACTGCGGCGGCACCCAGCAGGGTCGCCATTTGCGGGTCGGCACTTTTGCCGGCCAACACGATGGCGCCGATCAGGGTGATCCCGGAAATGGCGTTGGAGGCCGACATCAGCGGCGTGTGCAAGGTGGCGGGGACCTTGTGAATCAGTTCGAAACCCAGTATCACTGACAGCATCAGGATAAAGGTTAAAAAGATATACACTTCCATCAGAGTTACTCCTGTTAGCCCTTGTCGGGCTGGTAGTGGTTGCGGATGGTGGCGTTGACCAGCTCGCCCTCATGGGTGATGACGCAGCCACTGATGTCGTTGTCGAAATCCAGGGTCATGCGCTTCTGTTCTTCGTCCCAGAACTCATCGATCAGGTTAAAGACGTTGGAGGCGTACATCTGACTGGCATCCCGCGGGACTTCATTGGACCAGTTGCCGGTGCCGATGATCTTGACCCCGCCCTCGGTAACCACCACTTCGCCGGGCCTGGAGCCCTCGACGTTGCCGCCGGTCTCGGCGGCCATGTCCACAATCACACTGCCGGGCTTCATGGCAGCGACCGCATCGGCGGTGACAATCAGCGGCGGTTTGCGACCGAACACCTGGGCGGTGGTTATGACGATGTCGGACTCGGCGATCTCCGCCTTCTGTCCTTCTTTTTGCTTCTCCAGCTGCTCCGGGGTCAACTGCACGGCGTAGCCGTCCTTGGTCTGGCCGGTTTCACCGAGATCGATATGCAGGAACTTGGCACCCACCGACTGCACCTGTTCGGCTACCACTGAGCGGGTGTCAAAGGCGGTGACCTTGGCGCCGAGGCGCTTGGCGGTGGCGATGGCCTGCAGGCCCGCTACACCGGCGCCGATAACAAACACCTTGGACGGCTTCAGGGTGCCGGCCGGGGTCATCATCATGGGCAGGATCCGGTCCAGTGCGGCGGCGGCTTTCAGCACCATGACGTAACCGGCCAGGTTGGCCTGGGAGCTGAGGGCGTCCATTTTCTGCGAGCGGGTGGAGCGGGGAATCATCTCCATGGAGATGCCGGTGACCCCGGCACTGCCCATAGCTTCAATCAGGCCGCGCTCATTGAACGGATCGAGGTAGCTGATGGAAATAGCACCCTTCTTATAGCTGGCCAGGTCGTCGCTGGATGGCTTGTGAATGCGCACCACGATATCGGCGTCCTTGAGGCTGGCTTCAATGCCTGTGACCACTTCGGCACCGGCTTCACGGTAGCTGTCATCGGTAAAGCCGGCACCGGCACCGGCACTGGCTTCAATGGCAACGCGCGCACCGACCCGGCTGAGCTTTTTGACAAACTCGGGAATCAGGGCGACGCGGTTCTCTCCTTTTTGTTTCTCTTTCGGCACAACGATAAGCATGGGGACCCCACTGTTTATAGCATTTGGTCTACTTGAAATTGGTCGCGAATTGTAGCAGATGAATTGCGCGCGGATAGTGTCTAAACGGATTAAAGCCTATATTTTTGGGGAATATTGTCCATATGGTGAGATAATAATGCTGTAATCGGTTGCAGGATTTGTTCAGTATTTGACCAGGTGGTGGCTGGTATCAGCCGGCCGCTGCTTCGGCCAGCGGCGTCCGGTTTTGTCTATTTTATGGCTGTTCTTGAGGCTATACAGTTGAGGCTAAGGGGCTGGCTGAAAATCAGGGTTCCAGGTAGCGCTGGCGCAACGCCTGGAGTGCGTGTTCATCCAGCTCCATCTTGTTGCGGATAAAGGTGTCCACATCACCGTGTTCGGCCTTGATGGTGTCGAAGGCGGAGCGCAGGTAATCGGCGTGAACCTCAAAAATAGGCTCTGCTGCCTTCTTGTCCAGGGTGATTCCGGTGAAGTCGCTCAGCCAACGCATCGAGTAATCCATGTCGAGGAACTCGTTGGTGAGCAGGTAATCGTGAAAAATGGTTTGCTCCGGTACTCCGAGCGCCGCCAGAATAATAGCCGCCCCAAATCCGGTGCGGTCCTTGCCGGCGGAGCAGTGAATCAGGGCGGGGCCCTCGCTGGCCAGGATAGACTGAAACATATCGCGATAACTTTCGGTTTTGTTCTGCACGATTTCGCGGTTGATGTGCAACATTTTCTTGCGCCCCGCGGCGCGGATAGCATTCGCCCCCTTGATGTCTTTCAGCATGCCGAACAGCTCGATGTTATCGCCGGGGTTGAGTCGCAGCTGGACGATTTGGGGTGTGTGGCCTTCGGCGAGGCTGGTGGGGTTCAGGTCCATCTCCGGCTGGGTGCGGAAGTCGCACACCAGGTTGATGCCCAGCGCGGCGATCATCTGCTTGTCGGACTCGGTCAGCGAGCCCAGGTGACCGCTGCGGTACAGCGCCTGCCAGCGCACCCGGCGGCCGTCGGTCGTATGGTAACCGCCAAAGTCGCGAAAGTTACGCACCCCTTCAGCCGGCACGACCCGGTCGGTGATGACGTGCTCTTCTCCGCTCGGGGTCAGCAGGTGAAAAAAAACCGTGCCCTCGGTGTCCGGCACGGTAATCACCGCTTGTTTGGCGCTGTAATCCAGCTCCGTTTCGCAGACCAATTTACTGTTTATGGCCTGCTGTGGGGAGTCGGTCACGGAGACCTTGAGCTTGCCGCTTTTACCACCCGGCCAGCGCAATTCGTAGGCGTTGTGGGCGGTGCGGCGGGCGCGATAGGGTTCTGCTGTTTTCATGGTGCATCTACTGTCAGTAAGTCTGTTTAGCCTGGGTTGGTTCTGCATGGGACGCAAGTACATGCCGCGTTGATATTAGTGGAAATTTAAAAGGGATGACATGGCCGTCGCCGCAACATTATGTAAGTTATGGTAAAGCCGGCCGCGAATACTCTTTCTCTATATTGCGGGGGCAATGTGAGCCTGTACTGATTCACCTGGTACATTCAGATAGCGTGCAGCTCGCGGTATTTCTGCGGCGAAATCCCGATGATTTTCTTGAACTGGCGGGAAAAATACAATGGATCGGTGTAACCCAGTTCCGCGGCCACGGTTTTGATGGCCGCTTCGGAGCTGTCCAGCAATGCACAGGCGCGCTCCATCTTCAGGTGGATAAAGTGCTGGATGGGGGTGTGCCCGGTGCTCTCCTTGAAGCGGCGAATAAAGTGGTATTTGGACAGGTTGGCCATGGCTGCCAGCTCCTCCAGATCCAGGTCCTTGGCGATATGGCGCTGCATATGCTCCAGCAGTTGCTCCATGCCCAGGTTGGGGTTGAGGGTCAGGCGGCGCTGGGACACGGCCGCTGCCATATCGGTCAGCAGTGCCCGCAGGTGATTGGCGGCCTGGATAAAGCTGTTCAGGGCCAGGCCCTGGCGACGAATGCCGAGCAGTTCTTCAAAGCTGCTGATCAGGCTCGCCTGCAGCCCAAGGGGGGTGACCACTCGCTCCAGCTTGATGAAATCCACGTAGGCCTCGCTGAGCGGGCCGACAAAGTGCACCCAGAAAATGGTCCAGGGCTGCTTGCGGTCAGCCCGGTAGCTGTGGGCCAGGCCGGGTGGCAGCAAGATCAGGTCGCCGGAGTTTACCGTGTAGTCGGCGCTGCGGGCGTGCAGGGTGCCTGCACCCCCGGTGCAGTACATCAGCAGGTAGGAGTCGTGACTGCGGCGCGCCATGCGGTGTTTTTCGGCCCGCGGGTAGTAGCCCATGGCCAGCGGCAGCAGGTCGGCGCTGAGAGGGTGTTGCAGCAAGCTCGAGACAATGAACTGCGGGGTTATCTGGCGGATGCCGGCTGCCGGCAGGGGCCAGTGGGAAGTGATTTTGTCGTCGTCTGTAAAGCGGGAGTCAATCATGGTTATTATCCATAAATATAGGCCGTGTGCCGCAATCATAGCTCAGTTCAATAGCTCTCAATAGCAATATAGTCCATATAGTCCGCAATTTAATCAATTTTTACTGCCCCTGACAGGTGCTTAAATAGCCCTCTATCAATGACTAACAACAACAAAGCGTTGCAGCAGTTTTATCAGCCTCCCCGGCTGGCAGTGGGTTTTGTGGCGGGCATGTGCGCCGCAGCAAAGTTGAGCCGTTGCCGTATGGATACGCCGAAACAGTTTCTTCGATGCCACTTTGCCAGACCACTGTTCGATGCCGCACAGGCGGGCAGCGGGGCCTGATAGTCAGCGGTAACTTGTTGTAACCCAGAGAGAATTATTACAAGCCCACCGGGCAGGAGAAGATTGATGACAGTACAAGCCCCAATCGCACAGTCTGCGGACGCAGCTGAAATCGCGGCCCTGATCGAGCGCTCACGCAAAGCCCAGGCGCAAATCGCCAACTACACCCAGGCGCAGGTGGATGAGCTTATCACCGCCATGGTGTGGGCAGTGTGCCGGCCCGGTGTAGCGGAAGAGATTGCCCAGTTCACCGTCGATGAGACCCAGCTGGGTAACTACGAGGGTAAATTCCTGAAGATATCGAAAAAAACCCGCGCCACCCTGGTGGATATCATCGACGACAAATCGGTGGATGTGATCGAGACTGACCCGGTGCGTAATATCATCAAGATTGCCAAGCCGGTTGGGGTTATCGGGGCGCTGATCCCCTGTACCAACCCGGAAGCCACCCCGGTAATCAAATCTATTTCTGCCATCAAGGGGCGCAATTCCATCGTGCTCGCGCCGCACCCGCGCTCCAAACTCACCAACAAAAAGATCGTCGGCTTGTTGCGCGAAGCCATCAAGGCCTGCGGCGCGCCGGAAGACCTGGTGATCGGCATCGATGTGCCGAGCATGGAAAAAACCGAAGCGCTGATGAAGCAGTGCGACCGCATCCTCGCCACCGGCGGTGGGGCCATGGTCTCTGCCGCCTACTCCTCCGGTACTCCGGCGCTGGGTGTGGGCGTGGGTAACGCAGTCATTACCGTGGACGACACCGCCAATTTGGACGAGGCAGCGGAAAAAATTCGCATCTCAAAAACCCTCGACCTCGCCGCTTCCTGTTCGTCCGACAACTCGGTCGTGGCTTTCGCATCTATATATGACCAGTTGTTGGAGAAGCTGATCGCCGAGGGCGGTTACCTGGTCAATGAAGTTGAAAAGCAGAAGTTGCAGGAAATTATTTGGGAGGATGGTCACGTCAATTCAGCCATCGTGGCCCAGCCAGCCAGCAAGATTGCCGCCATGGCCGATATCGACCTGCCCGAGGGCAAGACCTTCTATATTGTGCCGGAGACCGGTGCCGGCGTCGATTACCCGTTCTCGGGTGAAAAGATGTCAGTGGTTATGGCTTTCTACAAGGTAGCGGATATGGATGAGGCGATTGCCCTCACCAATGCCATCCAGGCCTACCAGGGGCAGGGACACTCCTGTGGTATCTACTCCTACAGCGACGACAACGTGCTGCGCTACGGCCGCGAAACCAGAACCTCGCGGGTGATGGTAAACCAGCCGCAGGCGCCATCCAACAGTGGTAATATCTGGAATGGCATGCGCCAGACCTTCTCCCTGGGCTGTGGCTCCTGGGGCGGCAACAGCACCAACAACAACATCACCTGGCAGGACCTGGTGAACATCACCTGGATCTCCAAGCCATTGGAGCAGCACAAGGTGATTCCCTCCGATGAGGAGTTGTTTGGTGCCGTGATGAGCAAATTTAACTGAGTGAGCGCCGCTAAAAACACAACAAAAGCAGAGACGGGATACGCTTATGGATTTCAATCTTAACGACGAGCAAAAAGCTTTCCAGGAGGCGGCTCGCGCCTTTGCCCAGGGTGAAATGGCGCCGCTAGCGGCGGAGTGGGACGAGCAGAAAATCTTTCCCCGCGATGTGATTAAAGCCGCCGGTGAAATGGGCTTTTGCGGCATGTACTCGCCGGAAGAATGCGGTGGGCTGGGCTTGTCGCGGCTCGATACCAGCATAATCCTGGAGGAGCTGGCGGCCGGTTGTACCTCCACCGCCGCCTTTATCTCCATTCACAATATGGCCACCTGGATGCTCTGCAGTTGGGGCAGCGATGAACTGAAGGCCGAGTGGGCCACGGCCCTGACCAGCGGCGAAAAGCTGGCCTCCTACTGCCTGACTGAACCCAGTGCCGGCTCCGATGCCGGCGCACTGCGCTCTACCGCCAGGCTCGATGGCGATGAGTATGTGATCAACGGCAGCAAGATGTTTATCAGCGGTGCCGGCAGCACCGAGATGCTGGTGGTCATGTTGCGCACTGGCACTCAGGACTCCGGTGCCAGGGGCATTACCGCCTTTGCCATACCCGCCGATGCCGAGGGCATCGAGTATGGCAAGAATGAAGTCAAGATGGGCTGGAACAGTCAGCCCACCCGGGCGATCAGCTTTGATAACGTGCGGGTGCCCGTGAGTCACCGTCTCGGTGCCGAGGGTGAGGGCTTCAAGATTGCCATGAAGGGCCTGGATGGCGGCCGCATCAATATCGCCATCTGTTCCGTGGGCGCGGCCCAGGCCTGCCTCGACATCACCCAGCGCTATATGCGCGAGCGGGAACAGTTTGGCCACCCCATTGCCGAGTTCCAGGCGCTGCAATTTCGCCTCGCCGATATGGTGACCGAACTGGTCGCAGCGCGGCAGATGGTGCGCATGGCCGCGGCGGCAGTGGACAACAACGACCCCGAAAAAACCGTGTACTGTGCAATGGCCAAGCGCTTTGCCACCGACGCCGGTTTTGAGGTTTGCAACCAGGCGTTGCAGTTGCACGGTGGCTACGGCTACCTGCGAGAGTACCCCATTGAGCGATTCCTGCGAGACTCCCGGGTCCACCAGATTCTCGAGGGAACCAACGAAGTGATGCGGGTGATTACCGCGCGTCGCTTATTACAAGAAGGCGCAACCGAGGACATTCGATGAGCACACTAAAGCTGGAAAAACGCGGCCATACCGCCATTGTCACCATGAACAACCCGCCGGCCAATACCTGGACGCCGGAGAGCCTCAACCAGCTCAAGGACATAGTCACCGAGCTGAATGCCGACCGCGACAACTACGCCCTGGTCATCGCCAGCGAGAGTGAAAAGTTTTTCAGCGCCGGCGCCGACCTGAACCGTTTCAATCACGACGATAAAGGCCTGTCGTTTGAATTTGCCAACGCCTTCGGCTCAGCCTTCGAAGCACTGGCCAATTACACCGGCGTATCCATCGCCGCCATTACCGGTTACGCCATGGGTGGCGGGCTGGAAGTGGCCCTGTCCTGCGACTTGCGCGTGGCCGAAGAGCAGGCGCAAATGGCCCTGCCAGAGGCCGGCGTCGGCCTGTTGCCCTGCGGACTGGGTTCCCAGCAACTGCCCTGGCTGGTGGGCGAATCCTGGGCCAAGCGCATGATCCTGCTGGGGCAGCGCCTGAAAGCCGACAAGGCGCTGGAAATCGGCCTGGTGGAAGAAGTGGTGCCCACCGGCTCGGCCCTCGACAAGGCGCTGGAACTGGCGGCGATGGCGGCCAAGCAGAGCCCGACCTCGGTGCGCTACTGCAAGCAGTTGATTATGGCGGCTCGCAGCCAGCCCATGGCCACCGCGTTTGCCACCGAGCGGGAGCTGTTCGTCAAATTGTGGGACAGCGAAGACCAGAAAGAGGGCGTGGGTGCCTTTGTCGAGAAGCGCAAACCCGAGTGGAAAAATCGCTGATCGCAGCGTTCCTGAACGAACAAGCAGTTGGGCAAATATTATGACGACAGAAGATAACAACGCGCCGGTATTAATCGAAACGCTGCCATCGGGTGGCGGCTACCGGGTGGGCCTGGCGACCCTCAACGCGCCCAAGTCACTCAATGCGCTGACCCGGGATATGGTCGATATCCTGCTGCCGCAGCTGCAGCAGTGGCAAGCGGATGACTCTATTGCTTGTGTGGTACTGCGCGGCAGTGGCGACAAGGGTTTTTGTGCCGGCGGCGATGTGGTGCAGTTGCGCAACTCCTCCCTCGCCGGCGACGGCGCCGCCGCCGCTTTCTTCGAGCAGGAATACCGGCTCGACTACCTGATTCATACTTACAGTAAGCCCATAGTGGTCTGGGGGCACGGCATCGTTATGGGGGGCGGTCTCGGCCTGTTGGCGGGAGCCAGCCATCGGGTGGTCACCGCCAAGACCCGGCTGGCCATGCCGGAAGTGACCATTGGCCTGTATCCGGATGTGGGCGGCTCCTGGTTCCTGAACAAGATGCCCGGTCGCAGCGGTCTGTTTGTGGCCCTCACCGGGGTTTCCATCAATGCCGGTGACACCCTCTACCTGGGCCTGGCGGATCACTTCCTCGCCCATGAGCAGTGGGCCGAATTTATCGCCGGTCTGGGGGATATGAGCTGGGCCGAACCCGTCTCTCACAGCGCAGACCTGACGCGCTTGTTACAGGGTTTATCCACCAGCGCCGGTGAGCCGCCGGTCTCCGCTGTGCGCGAGCACTATGATGTGATCCAGGCCATGACCGCAGGCCCCACCCTGGAGGAGGTGGTCACTGCCATCACCAGTTACAGTGGTGATGACAAGTGGCTGGCCGGTGCCGCCAAAACCCTGGCCAGTGGTTGCCCGACCACAGTCTACCTGATTGCCGAACAGCTCAAGCGCAGCCTGCACATGTCCCTGCGCGAGGCGTTCCAGATGGAGCTGGTGCTGTCCGCCAATTGCATGGGTTTCCCGAACTTCGCCGAGGGCGTACGCGCGCTGCTGGTGGATAAGGACCAGCAGCCCAAATTCGAGCCTGCAACCCTCGCTGCAGTTACCCCCGAGCTGGTGGCGGCCCATTTCGTGCCGCCCTGGGATGGCGCCAACCCCCTCGACGACCTCTGACAATAATTTGTACAAGGAATAACCTATGTCTCAGCAAGTAGCATTTATCGGCCTCGGTAATATGGGTGGGCCCATGGCCGCCAACCTGGCCAAGGCCGGCTTTACCGTCAAGGCGTTTGACCTTTCAGCCGAGGCGCTGGAGAAGGCCGCCCAGGCCGGCTGCCAAACCTTCACTGACCCCTGTGAGGCCGCCACCGATGTGGACTATGTGGTCACCATGTTGCCCTCCGGGCCGATTGTCGAGGCTGTCTATATCCACCAGCAGAAGCTGCTCGACGCGGTCGGTAAACACACCCTGCTGATCGATTGCTCCACCGTGGCCGCGGAAAACTCCCGCAAGGTGGGGGTTGAGGCGGAGAAGCGCGGCCTGCACTTTATCGACGCGCCGGTATCGGGCGGCACCGGGGCGGCGGCAGCGGGTACCCTGGCCTTTATGTGTGGCGGTGAGCCCGAGGATGTCGAGCGCGCCAAAACCGTACTCAATGCCATGGGCAGCAATGTCTTCTACGCCGGTGGCCACGGCGCCGGCTCGATTGCCAAGCTGTGCAACAACATGCTGCTGGCCGTGCATATGATCGGCACCGCCGAAGCCTTGCAGATGGGGGTCAACAACGGTCTCGACCCCAAGGTGCTGTCGGAGATCATGCTGAAGAGTTCCGGCTGTAACTGGTCGCTGGAGAAGTACAATCCCTACCCTGGCGTGATGCCCAATGTACCGGCCAGCAAGGGTTACGAGGGCGGCTTTATGATCAACTTGATGCTGAAGGACCTGGGGCTGGCCATGGATGCTGCCAAGGGCTCCAATTCTGCCGTGCCCATGGGTGCGCTGGCCCAGAGCCTGTATACGGTTCTCAAGCACCAGGATGAGCGCCAGGGTATGACTGACTTCTCCAGCGTTCTCAAATTGCTGCAGTGAGGTCTGTGGCCGCGGCCGGCTATTTAACTTGATGCTGGGCCCGGTATTTTGCTATACTTCGCCGCCTCGATTGTGCGGGCTTGTTTCAGACGGTCAACACCAGTCGGTCAGGCATCACCGGGTGAATTGAATCCGGGGCTGTGGCTTGAAGCTGGTAAGGTGTACTGAAACCGGGTAAGGACGCAGCAGGAAAGCCCCTCATGCCAGGGGCTTTTTCGTATGTAGAGTTTTGCTACGTACGGCATTGAGCGCGAGTGTTCCCGCCGCTTGGGCCGGGTTTACGCGAAACGATGAGTTTAATGGTTGCGACAGGCAACCGTAGACGCGATGGGCCTAGTGCCCATTTTTTGTTTGTACAGATTGCCGGGTAGCGGTTGCGAAAATGGCCTCCAAACACGATCAATTGTTAGAACTTCTGGCGCCAGTGGTTGAATCCATGGGCTGCCAGCTCTGGGGCCTGGAGTACTTCTCCCAGGGGCGCCACAGCACCCTGCGCATTTATATCGAGCGCCCGGAAGGTGTCGGCCTGCAGGAATGTGAACAGGTCAGTCGCCAGGTCAGCAGTGTGCTGGACGTGGAAGACCCCATTGCCGGGGAGTACACCCTGGAGGTGTCTTCGCCGGGTATGGATCGGCCGCTGTACACGCTGGAGCAATTTGCGCGCTATGCCGGTGAGCAGGTGTCGGTAAGGCTGCGCTCGGCGTTCGAAGGGCGCCGCAAGTTTAGCGGCCAGTTGCGCGGCGTCGAAGGTGACGAAGTATTGGTGGTGGTGGACGAGCATGAGTACTTGTTGCCCATCGAGTTAATAGAAAAAGCGAACGTAATTCCCCGCTTTTAGGGGCTGCACTGTTTTAAAGGGCTGCACTCGAGGCAGCGGAACGAAGCTGAGGCTTAGACATGAGCAAAGAAATTCTGTTGGTCGCGGATGCGGTTTCAAACGAAAAGGGTGTCGACAAGGGCATCATTTTTGAGGCGATTGAGCTGGCCCTGGCTGCGGCTACCCGCAAGCGCTACGACGAAGACTCCGACATCGAGGTGAAGATCGATCGCAAGACCGGCGATTACGTCACCACGCGCCGTTGGGAAGTGGTGGCGGATGACACCATGGCCCTGTTGGGCACCCAGTTCACCACCGAAGAAGCGCTGGAGAAAGACCCATCGCTGAAAGTGGGTGACATCTACGAGGAAGTGGTCGAAAACGTTGAATTTGGCCGTATTGCCGCCCAGGCCGCCAAGCAGGTGATCGTGCAGAAGGTGCGCGAGGCCGAGCGCGAGCAGGTGGTTGAGCAGTACCGCGACCGGGTCGGTGAATTGATCAGCGGCACGGTCAAGAAAGTGACCCGCGACAGCATCATTGTCGACCTGGGCAACAACGCCGAAGGCCTGCTGCCCCGCGACCAGCTGGTCGGGCGCGAGGTCTTCCGCATGGGTGACCGAGTGCGGGCCCTGCTGCTGGATGTGCGCAGTGAACTGCGCGGCCCGCAGCTGTACCTGAGCCGCTCCTGCCCGGAGATGCTGGTGGAGCTGTTCAAAATTGAAGTGCCGGAAATTGCCGAGCAGGTGATTGAATTGAAAGCCGCAGCGCGGGATCCGGGCTCACGGGCCAAGATCGCCGTCTACACCAACGACGGTCGCATCGACCCGGTAGGTGCCTGTGTCGGTATGCGCGGTTCGCGGGTGCAAGCGGTATCCAACGAGCTGGGTGGTGAGCGCATCGATATCGTGCTCTGGAACGACAACCCGGCCCAGTTTGTCATCAATGCCATGGCGCCGGCAGAAATTGAGTCCATCGTGGTGGATGAAGATACCCACTCCATGGACGTTGCAGTGGCAGAGGACAACCTGGCCCAGGCCATTGGTCGCGGCGGCCAGAACGTGCGCCTCGCCACCGAATTGAGCCAGTGGGAAATCAACGTCATGAGCGTTGAAGAGTGGCAGTCCAAGCAGCAGGAAGAGTCGGGCTCCTACATGGAGGTGTTCATGCAGGCGCTGGATATCGACGAAGATGTGGCCACTGTACTGGTAGAAGAAGGTTTCACCAGCCTGGAAGAAATCGCCTACGTACCGCTGGAGGAACTGTCCAATATCGAAGGTTTTGACGAAGACATCGCCGAAGAGCTGCGCTCCAGGGCCAAGGATGCGTTGCTGACCCAGGCGCTGGCGTCGGAAGAGCAACTGGAAAATGCCGAACCAGCAGAAGACCTGCTGAATATGGAAGGTATGGACAGGCATCTCGCTTACCTGCTGGCCAGTCGCGGCATTGTGACAATGGATGATCTGGCGGAACAGGCAGTGGATGAGTTGCTGGACATCGATGGTATTGATGAAGAACGTGCCGCTGCATTGATCATGAAAGCTCGCGAGCCTTGGTTTGCAGAGGACCAGGGTTGAGCAGCATAGAGAGAATTGGGGAAAGATCATGGCAGAAGTAACCGTTAGCGAACTCGCCAGCTCAGTGGGGACAACAGAAGAGCGCTTGCTGAAGCAAATGGCCGAAGCCGGCCTGAAGCACAGCAGTGCCGGTGCGCTGGTGTCGGATGAAGAAAAGCAAAAGCTGTTGGCGTTTCTCAAGGCCAGCCACGGTGAATCCACCGAGGCGCCGAAGAAAATTACGCTGAAGCGTAAAACCACCACCACCTTGAAAACCGGCAGCGGCAGCGCCCGCAAGCTGGTCAATGTCGAGGTGCGCAAGAAGCGCACCTACGTCAAGCGCGACCCGGCGGAACTGCGCGCCGAAGCGGAGCGTGCAGCGGCAGAAGCTGCGGCAGCCGCCGCGCCCGAGGACGCCGCAGCCGCGGAAGCGGCCAGTGCTGATGCACCGGTGGCGGAGCAGCCAGTAGCGGCACCGGTGGTTGAGAAGGTCGAGCCTGCGGTTGTGGAAGAGCCGGTTTTTGTCGAGGAGATCCCCGAGCCGGAGCCAGCGGTGGAACACACCCATGAAAGCATTCTGGAAGCGGCGGAAGAAAGACGCCTGGCGGCCATGAGTGCGCGCCGCGAAGAGGAAGCTCGTCGCGCCAAAGAAGTTGCTGCAAAAGCCGAGAAAAAGGCCGCGGAGCAAGAGCCGGAACTGAGCGACGCCGAGATGCGCGCTGAGGCTGAAGCCAAGGCATTGAAGGCGCAGCAGGAAGAAGAGAAGGGCAAGCACGGCAAGAAGAAAGAGAAGCACCCTGTCACCGCCGACCTGGATGACAGTGACGATGACTCACCGCGCAAGAAAACGCCGAAGGCGGTGAAGAAGCCGGGCGCCAAGAAAGCCAATAAAAAAGCGCTGTTAAAAGAGTTGGACGAAGAAGACGATATCCTGGCGGATGGCTCTCGCAGGGGCCGTAGATCTTCCCGTCTGGCAATTAAACTGACAAACACGCATGGCTTTAAACGGCCAACGGGAAAAATTGTGCACGAAGTTCAAATACCTGAAACCATCGTGGTTTCCGACCTCGCACAGCGCATGTCTGTGAAAGCAGGCGAAGTCGTTAAAACGCTGATGAAAATGGGTACCATGGCGACCATGAACCAGGCCATTGACCAGGAAACTGCTCAGTTGGTGGTGGAAGAAATGGGTCACAAGGCCGTGCTGATGACCGGTAATGAGGTCGAAGAGCAGCTGGAAGAATTTATCGTTGCCGAAGGTGAGCTGCGCGGTCGCGCGCCGGTGGTTACCGTTATGGGTCACGTCGACCACGGTAAAACCTCACTGTTGGACTACATTCGCAACACCCGTGTGGTGTCCGGCGAAGCCGGTGGCATCACCCAGCATATCGGCGCCTACCGGGTGAAAACCGAGAAGGGCGAAATCGCCTTCCTGGATACCCCCGGCCACGCCGCGTTTACCGCGATGCGGGCCCGCGGTGCCCAGTGCACTGACGTGGTGATTCTGGTGGTAGCCGCCGACGATGGCGTCATGCCGCAGACCGAAGAAGCCATCCTGCACGCCCGTGCAGCAGGTGTGCCGATCGTGGTCGCCATCAACAAGTGCGACAAGGAAAACGCCGACCCGGATCGGGTCAAGAATGAACTGGCCGCCAAGGAAGTCATTCCGGAAGACTGGGGCGGTGACGTGCAGTTTGTGGAAGTCTCTGCCCACACCGGTGATGGCATCGACGAGTTGCTGGAAGCCGTGTCCCTGCAGGCGGAACTGCTTGAACTGCAGGCGCCTGTTGGCGTACCGGCGCGGGGTGTGGTGATCGAGTCTCGCATGGACAAGGGCCGCGGTATTGTTGCCACAGTGCTGGTACAAGCTGGCGAATTGAAACAGGGCGATATCATGCTGGCCGGCCACAGCTACGGTCGTGTGCGTGCCATGAACAACGAGCAGGGCAAGTCTGTCAGCGAAGCTGGCCCCTCCACTCCGGTAGAAATCCTGGGGCTGGATGCCGCTCCGGAAGCCGGCGAAGAATTTGTGATTGTGCCCAACGAGCGCAAGGCGCGCGAAGTGGCTGAGCACCGCTCCTCGAAAGAGCGGGAAGGTCGACAGCAGCGCCAGCAGGCCGCCAAGCTGGAAAATATGTTTGCCAATATGGGCGCCAATGACCAGAAAATCCTGCCGGTGGTTCTGAAAACTGACGTGCGCGGTTCACTGGAAGCCATCCAGTCGGCTCTGGTCGACATCGGCAACGAAGAAGTACAGGTGAATATCATTGTCGCCGGCGTCGGCGGTATCACTGAGAACGATATCAACCTGGCGCTCACCTCTGGTGCCATCGTCATAGGCTTTAACGTGCGGGCCGATGGCAGTGCGCGGCGCCTGGCCGAGCAGGAATCTGTCGAGATTCGTTACTACAGCATCATCTACCAGTTGCTGGATGACGTGAAAGGCGCTCTTTCCGGTATGCTGGATCCTGAGCGGGTGGAAGAAATTGTCGGTATCGCCGATGTGCGCGAAGTGTTCCGCTCGCCCAAGTTTGGCCAGGTGGCCGGCTGTATGGTGGTGGAAGGTACGGTGTATCGCAACGAGCCGATTCGGGTACTGCGCGACAACGTCGTGATCTACGAGGGTGAGCTGGAATCCCTGCGTCGCTTCAAGGATGACGTTGCCGAAGTTCGCAACGGCATGGAGTGTGGTATCGGTGTGAAGGACTACGACGTGAAGGTCGGTGACCAGATCGAAGTGTTCAAAGTCAAAGAGGTGGCGCGCGAGCTGTAACGGCTCGGGCACCGCCACGACAGGCAATTTATGGCCAGAGAATTTAAACGTACCGACCGGCTGGCGGATGAGATACAGCGTATCCTCGCCCACCTGCTGCAATTTGAGGTGCGCGACCCACGCATCGGCATGGTTAACATCAACGATGTGGAAGTGAGCCGCGACCTCGCCAACGCCAAGGTGTTTGTGACCTTTGTGGACACCCGCGGCCAGGACGAGTGCGAGCTCGGGGTCGAGGCATTGAACCGGGCGGCGGGCTTCCTGCGCTCCATGCTGGCCAAGGAACTGGATATTCGTATCACGCCGCGGCTGGTGTTCAAGTACGACCAGACCTCGGTGCGCGGGCAGGAGTTGTCGCAGCTGATTGACCGGGCGGTCAAGGCCGACAAGGCGCACAGCGAAAGCACCGCGCCGGCAAGTGCTGAGAAGACAAGCGTCAAACCCGAGCAGGACGAAGGTTAGTAGCCTTCCCGCTTCCCTGTTAGAGAGCAGTTGAGAGCAGTTGTGAGTCGTAGAAGAGGTAAAGGCCGGAACATCAGTGGCGTGGTGATATTGAACAAGCCCGCGGGCATGACCTCCAATGCTGCCCTGCAGCAGGCCAAACGCCTGTTCTTCGCCGCCAAGGCCGGCCACACTGGCAGCCTCGATCCCCTCGCCACCGGGGTGCTACCCCTGTGTTTTGGCGAGGCCACCAAGTTTTCCCAGTTTTTGCTGGACGCAGACAAGCGCTACCGCACCACCTTTCGCCTGGGCGCCTTCACCACCACCGGCGATGCCGACGGCGACAAGTTGGACGAGTGCAGTGCGGCGGCAGTAACCAGCGAGCAATTGCAGCGGGCGCTGGCGCCATTCAAGGGTGATATCGAGCAGGTGCCACCCATGTATTCGGCCCTGAAGCACAACGGTGAGCCCCTCTACAAGCTGGCTCGCCAGGGCATAGAAATCGAACGCAAAGCCCGCCCGGTCACCATATTTTCCCTGCAACTGCTGGATTTTCGCCCCGGTGTTGCGGCGGAAGTGGATCTTGAAGTTCACTGCAGCAAAGGCACCTACATTCGCTCCATCGCTGAAGACCTGGGTACCGCCCTCGGTTGTGGCGCCCACGTAGCGGTGTTGCACCGCGTCAGTTGCGGGCCATTTGCAGAGTCCAGTGCGGTCACCCTGGAGCAGTTGCAGGCGGAGCGCGGTGAGGGTCAGGCAGAGCTGCTGGATCATCATTTATTGCCGGCAGACACCCCGGTGCGGTCGCTGGCGGCCATTACCCTGGGGGCGGATGCCGCCTATTATTTCCGTCAGGGCAATCCCATTATGGACCCGCAGGTCTATCGCAGCGGAAAAGAAGGTGATATGGTGCGCGTCTTCGCTGAAAATGGTGATTTTTTGGGCGTTGGGTTGCTCGACCCGGAGGGCCGGGTAGCACCGAAGCGATTGGTTGTCGCCAGCTGACGCAAGCGCTGTGCACTGAGCTACTGTGAAGTTAGGGGCGCGAGCAGAGAGACAGGAAACGAATTTACCGGTGGCGCCAGGTTGAACTGGCCGCCGCAGGTGAGTGCCAGCCCAGGGACGGGCTGGGTACAGTTACGCGAGGGCACGCACACCAAGCTAGCCGGTCTGTAAATATGCACGGGCTGGGCTGGATCGTTTTTACGCATATTATTACGAGGAATGAGTTATGGCACTGAGTGCTGCTGAAAAAGCTGAAATTGTTAAAGGTTTTCAACAAGCTGAAGGTGATACCGGGTCTCCGGAAGTGCAAGTTGCACTGTTGACGCACAACATCAACAAGCTGCAGGGTCACTTCGTTGATCACAAACAGGATCACCACTCACGCCGCGGCCTGATCCGCATGGTAAACCAGCGTCGTAAAATGCTGGATTACCTGAAGAGCAAGGACGTAGCTCGCTACGCCGCCCTGATCCAAAAACTGGGTCTGCGTCGCTAAGTGTCGCTACAGGGTGCCCGCTGCTGCGGGCACTTTTGTTTATACCCCAGGCAAGAACCTGAAAAGGGTATAAATAAATGTCGCGAGCGCGACAATTCCTCTCCCCGGCGATCTATTCGTACAGCGGGGATTGATAGCTGAATTAATAATACCCGGCGCTCAACGCCGGATGGTTAACACCAGTTTTAGCATAATCCTGCAATTAGTAGATTTTATCCAAGTAAACTTTGAAATAGTAAGAGAAACTATAAGGAAAATGTCGTGAATCCCGTCATTAAGACCTTTCAATATGGAAACGATACCGTCACCCTGGAAACTGGCCGCATAGCACGCCAGGCGACCGGAGCAGTGATGGTAACTATGGGCGAGACCCAGGTACTGTGTACCGTAGTCGGCGCCAAAACAGTCAGGGAAGGCCAGGACTTCTTCCCGTTATCAGTACACTACATCGAGAAAGCCTACGCCTCCGGCAAGATCCCCGGCGGCTTTTTCAAGCGTGAAGGGCGTCCCAGCGAAAAAGAAACCCTGACCTCACGCCTGATCGATCGCCCGATTCGTCCGCTGTTCCCCAACGGTTACATGAACGAAGTACAGGTTGTCTGTACCGTTATGTCCGCCAACAAGGATATGGACCCGGATATCCCGGCCATGATCGGTACCTCGGCGGCACTGTCCATTTCGGGTATTCCGTTCAACGGTCCTATCGGTGGCGCCCGTGTGGGTTACACCCAGGCCGACGGCTATTTGCTCAACCCTGGCTACGAAGCCCTGCAAACCTCCGAGCTGGAAATGGTGGTTGCCGGTACCAAAGATGCGGTATTGATGGTGGAGTCTGAAGCCAAGGAATTGCCGGAAGACATCATGCTGGGTGCCGTGCTCTACGCCCACCAGGAAATGCAGGTGGTGGTGCAGGCGATCAATGAGCTGGCCAAAGAAGCGGCCAAGCCCGCCTGGGAGTGGACAGCCGAAGCCGACAACGTGGAATTGAAAAATGCGCTGGCCGATGCCTTCGGTGCCCAGATCAAGGAAGCCTACAAAATTACCGATAAAATGCAGCGCTACACCCAACTCGGCGAGTTGCGCAACGCTGCCATTGCCCAGTTCGCCAACGACAGCGTCAGTAATGACGACGTCAAAGGTGTATTTGGCAAGTTGGAAAAGCAAACCGTGCGCCAGAGTGTGGTCGCCGGTGAGCCCCGTATCGACGGTCGCGACACCAAGACCGTGCGCCCGATCCAGGTAGAAGTGGGCCTGCTGTCTAAAGCTCACGGTTCAGCGCTGTTTACCCGCGGTGAAACCCAGGCCATCGTTGTGGCAACCCTCGGCTCCGGCCGCGATGCCCAGATGATCGATGCGCTGGAAGGCAGCCGCCGCGATCCGTTTATGTTGCACTACAACTTCCCTCCCTACTCGGTGGGTGAAGCTGGTCGCATGGGTGGCACTGGCCGTCGTGAAGTCGGTCACGGTCGCCTGGCGCGCCGCGGTGTGGCGGCGGTACTGCCGTCGGAAGAGGAGTTTCCCTACTCCATCCGCGTGGTCAGTGAGATTACCGAATCCAACGGTTCCTCTTCCATGGCCTCTGTGTGTGGTTCATCCCTGGCGCTGATGGATGCCGGTGTACCGCTGAAGGCACCGGTAGCGGGTATCGCCATGGGCCTGGTGAAGGAAGACAACGGCTTTGCCGTGTTGACCGACATTCTCGGCGACGAGGATCACCTCGGCGACATGGACTTTAAAGTGGCCGGCACCTCCGACGGTATCACTGCCCTGCAGATGGATATCAAGATCGAAGGTATCACCGAAGAGATTATGGAAATTGCCCTGCAGCAAGCCCTGCAGGCCCGTTTGCATATCCTCGCGGAAATGAACAAGGTCATCGACCAGTCGCGCAAAGGCGTCTCTGCAAATGCGCCCCAGTTCGAAACCATCAAGATCGATCCGGACAAGATCCGCGACATCATCGGCAAGGGCGGCGCAACTATCCGTGCCATTACCGAAGAGACCGGTGCTTCCATCGATATCGACGACAACGGTACTGTCAAAGTCTACGGTGAAAACACCGAGTCGCTGCAGGCCGCTCTCGATCGCATTGGTGAGATCACCGCCGAAGCTGAAATCGGTGAGATCTACGAAGGCAAGGTCGTGCGCATTGTCGATTTCGGCGCCTTTGTTAACTTCCTGCCCGGCAAGGATGGCCTGGTGCACATTTCCCAGATCGCTGAAGAGCGGGTGGAAAATGTCACCGATTACATCAAGGAAGGGGAAATGGTGCGGGTCAAGTGCCTCGACGTCGACCAGCGTGGCCGCATCAAGCTGTCCATCAAGGAAGCCAAGCGCGATGACGCGGCGGCGGCGGAAGATGCCGAGCCTGCGGAAGGTGCTTCGGCCCAGGAGTAATCCGGGGCCGGGCCGGGCGCAGCAATGCAACCTGGCCCAGCGACAGCTGTAGCCGCCGGGTAATCTGAAGCCCGCCTGGTTGGCAAAAGCCGTTACAATAAAACGCCCCGAGTTTTCGGGGCGTTTTGCGTTGTGGGGGAGGGTGATTTGACGACGGATGTGGATTCCATTGTGATCGGCGCCGGGGTGGTGGGCCTGGCGATCGGTCGGGAGCTGGCCCGCAGTGGCCGTAGCGTGCTGGTGCTGGAGCGCAACGCCGGCATCGGCGAGGAGACCAGTTCCCGCAACAGTGAGGTCATTCACGCTGGTATCTATTATCCCCGCCACAGCCTCAAGGCGCGCCTGTGTGTGCGGGGCCGGGAGTTGTTGTACGCCTACTGCCACTCTCACAGCATCGCCCACCAGCGCCTCGGCAAGCTGATTGTTGCCACAGATAATGACCAGCTCTCTCGCCTGCAGGATATCTACCTGCGCGGCCGCGCCAATGGCGTCACTGACCTGGTTTATGTTGACCAGCCTGAGTTAAACGAGATGGAGCCGGCCTTGCGGGCGGTCCGGGCAATCCTGTCGCCCTCCACCGGCATTGTGGACAGCCACCAGCTGATGCTGGCCTTGCAAGGCGACCTGGAGAGGGCTGGTGGCAGTGTGGTGCTGCGCAGTCCGGTTGTGGGTGGCGCCGTGCTGGCGGGGGGCGGAGGCGGCTTCCGGTTGACCGTGGGAGGTGTCGAGCCCATTGCTATAACTTGTCGGGAGTTAATCAACTGTGCCGGCTTGCAGGCGCAAGCAGTGACAGGCGCTATCGACGGCGTACCATCGGCATCGATCCCGGCGCAATACCTGTCGCAGGGCTGCTATTTCAGTTTGCAAGCCAGGTCGCCTTTCAAGCGCCTTATTTACCCGCTGCCGAATCAACAGGGGTTGGGAGTCCACCTGACCCTGGACCTGCAGGGGCGGGCTCGATTCGGCCCCGATGCGCGCTGGGTGCAGGGCATCGATTACAGTGTCGACCCGGCGCTGGCGAGGGATTTCTGTGAGTCTGTACGCCACTATTACCCGGCCATAGAGGCGCAGCAGTTGCAACCCGCCTACGCCGGTATCCGGCCCAAGCTGGCCGGGCCGGGTGAGGCCGCGGCGGATTTTATGATTCAGCCTGAGGCCGAGCACCGGGTGCCCGGTTGGCTGGCGCTGTATGGCATCGAATCGCCGGGCTTGACCGCGGCTCTGGCAATTGGGGAATATGCGCGAATGCAGCTGGACAACCACAGGTGCGGATGAAATCGGACGCCACGCGTGTCGGTGCGGCGCTAAAAAATATGGCTGTTTTATAGCCTTTCCTGCACTTTATTCAGTTGCAATCCAAGCGTCTTAAGCACTTAGTTGCGTTTGCAATATGGAGTCACTTCTAGTGTTAATGCACGACACACTCTGTTACATTGGCAAGGGTTGCCCCCATATTCCTGTGTCGAACCCAAGCTAACAAGCTGGCACGGAATATGCCCAGAGTTATGGGTCAGGGAACCTTCTATAGATTGGCTGCGCGCTAGATACTGCAGCGTTTCTTTTCAGCGCCTTGCGTTGTGGTGAGTTCTCACCAATTTTGAATTTTATGATTCTGTGCCAGTTCCTGCTTTCAGGTATATGAGGAGCTGATTTAACAGGTGCTCGGCGCAGGAATCCAGGGAATTTGCTGGCCTGCTGTGCGAGCTGGCAATTGCCTCATAGAAAACCGAAACGAACAACAAAAAGAAGACGGTGGACGATGAAGCTGTGCAAGGCAACCGGGGCTGGTGTTAGAGCCCTGATATGTTTGTTATTTATGGCTGCTGGCTGTTGCCAGGCTGAAGATTTACTCGGGCTGTATCGCGCAGCCTTAAAAGCCGATCCCCAATTACAGAGTGCAATATTCGATCACAGTGCCGGTAGCGAAGTCATAACCCAGGCCTGGGCGGATTACCGGCCGACAGTGACCTTTGATTACGACAAGGTCGACACCACCCAGGATATTATCCGCAGCGATAACCCGGTGTTTGCCAATGGCAATACCTCCTTTCCCACCACCAGCTGGTCACTCTCGATAACCCAGCCGATTTTCAATTACGCCAAGCTGCAGCGCATTGGCCAGGCCCGTGAAGAGGTCAAGCGGGTCGACGCCGAATTGGTGCAGGCCCAGCAGGACTTGATGCTGCGCCTTTCCGAAGCTTACCTGGCCTGCCTCGCAGCGGAAGATGAACTGGAGTTTCTGCGGGCGGAGCGACTGGCAGCAGAGCAACAGCTGCAATTGGCTGCTGGTCGCGAAGAGGCGGGCATTGGTCGCCCGGTGGATCGCTACGATGCCGAGGCGCGTCTGGCCTCAGTAGTGGCAGATTACGCCGCAGCCGAAGTGGCGCTGCGCGACGCCTATGAAGCCCTGTATGAACTGGTGGGCCACTACCCGGCTGGCCTCGCCAGCTTGAAGGAAGATATACAACTGCAGCGGCCGCACCCCGAAAATGACCAGTATTGGGCCGATGCAGCCGCCCAATACAACCCGGCGCTGGTGGTCCAGCGGCACGCGGTAAATGTGGCTCGGCGCGAAGTGGCGCGCCAGAACGGTGGTCACTTCCCGTCAGTTGATGTGGTGTTGCGCAGTGGCAGCCAGGATACCGGCGGCACCCTGTTCGGTGGCGGCAGTGAAGTGGAAACCCGGGAGTTGATGCTGCGGGTCAGTGTGCCTCTTTACAGTGGTGGTGCAGTGAGCTCAAAGAAACGTGAGTCCTGGGCCAATTTTCACAGTGTTGAGCAGCAGCTTACCCGACTGCTGCTGGAGTCCCGGCGCCAATCCAAGGACGCTTACTGGAGCGTGGTCAATGCGATCAAGCGAGTACAGGCCCTGAACAAGGCGATGGCGGCCCAGCAGGCAACCCTGGAGCTGCGTCGTGCTGCGTACGAGTCGCGGCTGGAAACCGCCATCAGTGTGCTCGATGCCGAGCGCGATCTCTATTCGGTCAAGCGCAACCTGGCGCAGGCCAAGTACGATTATATTTTGAACGGTCTGCGTCTCAAGGCGCTGACCGGAGTGCTGACCAAAGAGGAGCTTGGTCAGGTCAATAACTGGCTGGATGGCTAGTAGAACAATGAAAATGGATGTTTTTTCCTGAAGTAACGGTGAAGACATAGCTGTAACAATAAAAACGCTGGAGCGTTGCTATGAATACCTTTTTCAGGCGGGGCAAGAAAGCCCGCAAGGCGAGTAAGAAGAAGCAGAACTTGCAGCTGGAAGCGCTGGAAAACCGGGTTCTGCTCTCGGCCGATCTCGGCATTACCGTCGCCGATCTCGAACAGCAGGACGACGCCAATGCCACGGAAGTCATCAGTGCGGAACTGCAGCTGTCCAATTTTGACAGCAGTGAGTTCGAGCCACAGATTATCGCGGTGGATGACAGCCTCACGCGGCTGGCCGAAGCGCTTGCAGGCGCAGCTGCAGCGGCGACTGATGAGCCGGAGGTGGCGCCAGCAGCTGGTGCGGAGAGCTCCGCTGCAGCACAGCAAGCAGAGTCCGGGGCCACAGCGGCAAGCGAGAGCCCCACCGCAACTACCGCTACAGAAGATTCTGCAGTAGCAGCGGATCCCGCCCTGACGGCGGCGGACCTGTACCTGCTGCAGCGTATGCAGGCAGCACAAATCTTTATTGTCGATGCCGCCGTGCCGCAACTGGAGTCGGTGGTCCGCGACCTGGTCAACGCGGAATCCAGCGCCATCGCTGACACCATCAGTAACCTGGGCGCGACCTCTGCTGAACTACCGTCTCTCGACAGCGCTGCAACGCAAGCAGATCCGGAAGACGGCGACGACCACACTGCAAAACTGTTGACGGCCAGCTTGCCGCAGCAGTTGGCGCTCAATGCCGACCGGGATATCAAGGTCTTCGTGCTCGACAGCGAGCGCGATGGGGTCGAGCAAATCAGCAGTATTCTCGATTACTTCGAAAGCGTGGCTGCCGTGCACCTGCTTAGCCACGGTTCCGCCGGAGCCCTGTTCCTGGGCAGCAGCAAACTCACTTCCCAGCAGTTAAAAACCAATCAATCCCAGTTAAAGCGTTGGGGTAATGCGCTCAGCGATGACGGTGACCTGTTGCTTTACGGTTGTGATGTGGCCAACGGTGAACAGGGGCTGGAATTTGTGCAGCAACTGGCGCTACTGACCGGCGCCGATGTGGCGGCCTCCGATGATGCCACCGGTAATACAGCGGCGGCGGACTGGGAGCTGGAGCAGACTGTGGGCCTGGTGCAAACCAGTACCTTTATCAGTTCCAGCCTGCACGGCACACTGAATACACCCACCGATGGCAACGACACCCTGACCGCCAGCAGCGGTACACTGGCGGGCCTCAAGGGTGACGATACCTACGATATCGACACCATCAGCGGCAATATCACCATCACGGAAAACAAGACCGAGGGCGACGATACCCTCGACCTGTCCGGTGTCAACCAGGCGCTCACCATCACCATCAAGAAAGGCGATGTGGTGCAGGTGAGTAATGGTACCCATACCATTACCGCCACCCATATCGAAAACATCATTGGTGGGCAGCAGAACGATACCTTTATCGTCGAAAAGGGCGCCAAACTTGCCGGTGAACTGGACGGCGGTGGCGGCACCAACACCCTCAAATATACGTCCACCAGCAACAGCTACAGCAATGAAGTGGCGATCGATTTCTCCGTCGGCAGCCAGGCGGACACTGGCCGGGCTTCCGCTATCGACGGCTTTGCCGTGGGCGGCATCAAGCGTATTCAAGAGGCGTTTGGTGGCAAAAACGACGATATTCTGCGCGGCAGTGACGTCGCCGATAACCTCTCCGGCGGCGCCGGTGATGACACCCTGCAGGGCAACGGCGGCGCCGATATTCTGGTCGGCGGTGAGGACGACGATACCTATCGCTTCAGCGGCAGTAACTGGGGCGGCGCAACCATCACCGAATTGCTCAACCAGGGCAGTGATACACTGGATTTCAGCAAGGTTTCCAGCTCCCTGACCTTCGACATCAATAACCCCAACCTGAATATTAGCGACGGCAGCCAGACCATCTCCGGCGTGCAACACGTTGAAAAGCTGGTGGCTGGCAGCGGCAGCAACAGCTTCGTCTTTCGCAACGACTGGGCGACACAAATAGTGGTGGAAGCAAAATCCTCGGCTAGCGTCAGCCTCGATTTTTCCAACGTTTCGGATGACCTGTATTTCACCATCAAGGCCAATGGCAAGGTAGAAGTAGCCGACGTCGACACCCGCACGGGTGGCCACCGCGCCATTATCGAACAAGTCGATAATATTACTGCGGGCTCGGGCAGCAACCACTTCCGGTTTGAGGCGGGAGCCCAGATCAGCGGCAATTTGATGGGCGGGGCTGGCGTCAATATCCTCGACTACAGCGGCTTTGGCCAGACCATCGACCAGATCAACTCAAGCGCGGTTGCCGGGATCGGGGGCACCCTGTCGACAGCCACTAACGGCACCTGGCAGGTGCTTGGCAGCAGTAAGCAGGATCTGCTGCAGGCTACGGCGGGCGGCCAGACGCTGTCCGGTGAGGGCGGTGATGACGTTATTCTCGGCGCGGCCGGTAACGATACCCTGACCGGCGGCCGGGGCGACGATGTGCTCAGCGGTGGTGGCGGCACCAACAGCCTCGCCGGTAACAAGGGCGATGATACCTATTACATCAGCGAAGGCCTGGGCCTGGACAACATTATCGAGGCCCGCAAGGAGGGCACGGACACGGTCAGCTTTGCCGGTCGGGCGGCGCAAACCTCACCAGCGCTGGGTGCCATTAATCCGGTCACCAGTGACTTGACCCTGACGGTCAGTGCTGCGGCACTGACCGTGAAAGAAACCGTTAGCAGCAACAACAAACTCAGCATCGCCGCCGACAGCTTCCCCTATATCGAAAACCTGGTGGGCGGGGAAGGCGAAAATAAGTACACCTTTGTGGATAATTGGGGCGTAGGCATCGTCAATAGCAATAAATATTACGCCGATCGCATCAACATTGACGATACCCACAGCGCCAGCGGCAAACTGGGCAGCCTGGATTTCTCCGCTGTCACCAGTGACCTGGTGTTTGTCATCAGTGAGCAGTCGGGTGTCACCCAGGTGACCGTGACCACGGTGGTTGGCGGCAAGCAGTACAAGGTGGTCGCCAGCGGTATTGACAGCCTGGTCGGTGGCTTGGGTGATAATCAGTACCGTTTCGAAGGTGCCCCTGTGCTGGGCGGCAGCCTGCAGGGCTTTTCCGGCAGTGGCAGCGCGACCCTGGACTTTTCCGCTTACGATGGCGGCAGTGGTCATGGCGTTAAAGTGGACCTGGCGGGCACCGCCAAGGCCGTCGTTGACCCCGCCAATGCCTCCCTGGATACCGCCCTGGTAGTGGGCGGGATTAGCAATATCAATGACCTGATCGGCAGTGACTATGACGATGAGCTGACCGGGGATGCCAGTAACAACGCCCTGAGTGGTGGCGACGGCGCCGATGTGCTTAAAGGCGGTGATGGAGAGGACACCCTTATCGGCGGCAAGGGCAGCGATACCTTGCAAGGTGAGGGCCACAACGACACTTATCAAGTTGAATCGTCATGGACCAAAATCGATATCGGCCAGCCGCTGGGCCAGACCGATACCATCACCGATAACGATGGTAGCAACACCCTCGAGCTGTCTGCCATCAAGAAAGACCTGCAGGTGGTGCTCAGTGATCCATTGAGCGGCACTGGCGCCAATATTGATGTGAAAGTCACCCTGCCCGGTGGAGTGGTGAAAAACACGCTTTCCATTGCGAATGCCAATAGCGACTGGGACATCAATACCGGCGCTGGTGACGACACTGTCACAGTTACCGCCGCGGCCAGTTTTGGTGGCGACCTGGATGCGGGTGATGGGGCTAATACCCTGGATTATTACAATGGCACCGATGGCAGTAATGGCTATGCCGGTAGTGTCAATGTCAACCTTTCGGATACCAACTCAAATGGTGTCAACGCCGGTACGGCGACTGGCTTTGGCAGTATCGCCGGTATCGGCGATGTCTATGGTTCCTTTGCCAGCGGCGGCGATATCATTATCGGTGACGACCAGGATAACACTATATACGTGGGCCGCTGGGCGGACGGCGATGATGCACATACCATTATCGGTGGCGGCGGCAGCGACACCGCCAGCTTTGCCAACTTTACCAACTCCAGTTTTCACATATTTGCCGACCTGGGGGTCGACGACGCCGGTGTAAGCGACGTCACCCTGGACGGCGATGCCGGTAAAATCATTGCCCAGGTCAGCGAAATCGTCAACCTGATCGGCGGTGCCGGAAACGACACCCTCAGTGGCAACAGCAGTGCCAACTTGCTTGATGGCGGCGCCGGCGACGATAGCCTGACGGGAGCCGACGGCAACGACATCCTCATCGGCGGTGATGGCGACGACACACTCGATGGCGGTGCCGACGACGATACCTATCAATTTGCTTCCGGCTGGGGCCAGGATGATATTGTTGAAGCATTGGATGAAGGCACCGATGCGCTGGATTTCTCCGCTGTTACTGAAAATTTGACCGTCAATATCGGCCGCGACGATGCAGCCGCTGTAGCGATCGTTGATGCGGTTAAGCGGGGAATTTCTGTCACTGATAACAGTTCCCCGACAGCGAATACCGTAACTCTGGCGGCGGCTGCTGATCCCGCAACCCGCTCTGCAGGTTTTAATGTCGAAAAATTCACTGGTCTGAAAGACACCGATACCCTTGAGCAGGCCAATGTAATTCTCACCGCGGCTATGCAAGATCAGCTGATCGCAGGCCTGGAAGCTTTTAAAGCGATTGTTGAAAAAACCGCAACGCTCACCGAACTGACCGATGTGTTGGGCTTTAATGTTCCGCTGCTGGGCCAGGGTAATGATCTGGCCAGTTTGCTGTCGAGCACGGCTGCTGATGTTGGTGCGGCAATTGTTGAGCTTAAAACAACAATAGTTGCGGAACTGGATATCCGCATCGCAGCGATGAAAACCGCGTTTTGGGGAGATGCTGCGGCTACGGTAAATGACGATAGTGCAGATTCAGATACCGATACGCTGCTAGGCCTGACTGATGATGGCCTGGTCACCGGTAATAAACTCTTCAGCATCACCCCTAATACCCGCTTGCTGGAAGTAGGCGCCAGTTTTGAGCTGGCAACCCGAACTCAGTCGTTAGACCTCGACCTGGGTTCCACGCTAAGTGAGATTCCTGGTGTAGATGTAAACCTTTCTCCAAATGTAACAGCTACAGCCAGCTTTGACTTCGCGTTGGGTATCGTTGAGTCGACGGCAGGCGATGCTACACCTGAATACTATATTGCTGACCCGGCGTTAAATTTTGATGTGTCGATCTTTGACGATCAACTCTATGCGAGTATGAATCTGGGGCTAATCCAGGCGGCCATCGGTGGGCCCGGCGGCAGTGACCCGAAGGGGGCTGTGGCTCTGGAGCTGGGGCTTGCACTGGCAGCTGACGGTATAATCAGTCAAACCACTTTGCTTAATTCCCTTACGACACTGGAATCGCTGCTTAGCTTTTCAGCAGATACCGATACGGGAATTACCGCAGACTTGCCAATTGTCGTTGATACCAGCGCTTTGGGTATTGATCTGCCTTCCTTGCCGGTTATCTCCCTGTCAACACCGAGCCTGCCATCTATCGGCAGCTTGTCCGACCTGATCGACTTTTTCGCTGTTAACATGAACTGGGAACTGCCGGACCTGAGCGATCTCTTCGACCTCAGCTCCATCAGCCTGGACCAGCTGCTGGCCATGCTCAGTAACGGGCTCGACTTCCTGCTGGATAATTTCGATTTTGACCTGAAAATCCCGGGCATCGATATCTCCCTGGACGATATTTTCGGTCAGTTGCCGGGTATCGACGGGCTCGAGGATATGCTCGCTGACTTGCGCGATCTGCTCAGTGGCATTGACCCCAGTATCGGCCTACAGGGTCTGGAAGCGTGGTTGAATGGCCTGTTGGACGACCTGTTGCCCGACACCTGGCCCATTCCCGCCTTCCCCAGCTTTGATCTCGGTTGGGACGGTTTCAGCCTCGGCATAGACTTCGATTTTAATTTCAGTCTCTCGGATCTGTTGCCCAACCTGGAGCTGGATTTCGATATCGACCTGGCCGACCTGGGCCTCGATTTCCTCGGTGACGCGGTTACCATCGCCGCCGGCGGCGAGCTGGCAGTCGACGCCATTCTGGATATGAACTTTGACCTGGATGTTGAACTGCAGGAATACGCCAAGGCGCTGCTCGGCAATAGCTCCACCGACCTGGCCAGTTACGTCTACCTGGGTGATGACACCGGCATCGATATCGAAGCCACGGTCACTGGCGACAACCTCAATGCCCAAGCCACCCTCGATCTACCCATTGATATCGGTTTTGTGATTGCCGGTGGCGTGGCGCTGGCCAGTGCCAACGCCAGCCTCGGTCTCAACGCCAGCAGCAACGGCCGCTATAACCTCAACCAGCTGAGCGCTGGCGCTTTCGACGCATCCGCTGGCGGTAACGCCAGTATCGAGCTGCCCATCTTTATGGGCATTACCGATGCCGGGGTCGGCTTCCTGCCTATGGGCGGCACCGAGGCGGATCTCAATGGCGATGGCTTTGGCGACAATGTACTGCACGCCGCCTTTGGTTTTGGTATCGACGGCGGCGGCTTTACCACCGACGACCTGTTGATCATCACCCCCGATTTCGGCGGCTTCGACTTGCTGGGCTGGTTGAACAACCCGCAGAACCTGCTCGATGGCCTCGGTGGCTTCTTTGATGGTATTGATGATGTTGCCGGCGCTATCGATGCCATTGAGCTGCCGCTGATTGGCGGCGCCCAGTTTGACTCCCTCGCCGGCAGCCTGCGCGATATCCGCAGCCTGGTACTGGGTGACGGCAGCAGCGGTCTGCAGTATGAACTGCAGCAGATGATCGACAACAACGAAACCCAGGTCTCGGCGGTAATTCTGGGCCTCTTGCGCCAGGAGCTGTTCGACGGCCTCTCGGGTATCAACAGTGACTTGCTGTCTTTCGTCACACCCATCCTCGATGACAACGGTGAGCACCAGTATGGCACTGACGGCAAGTTGCTGACCAAGCGGCCGCAGAGTGCCGACGACATTCAGCTGGTGCTGAACGACGCCGGCGAACTGACCTTTAACCTGCTGTTTGGCGGCGCCCTGATCGGCGAAAAACTGGAGTTTAATTCCGACGGCAATATTGTCGCCTGGCAGAACAATGTGCAGGTGGTGCTGGATGTTAATACCGGCAATGTCATCCAGAACGATACCAATACCACTGTGGTGGATTCGAACGTAGACCCGGTCGGCCTGCCCATTGATTTCTCGGTCGGCATTCCCGGTCTCGGCCTGGAAGCGGATGCCAATATCGATGTTAGCCTGGATTACCTGCTGGGGCTGGGGCTTGGTCTCAGTCTCGGCGACGGTGTGTTCCTGGATACCTCGGGGGTCAATGAAGATGGCGAGGAAATCGCCATGGATGTGCTGGCGGTACTGGATACCGGCAACACGCCCATCACCGGCACCCTCGGCTTCCTGCAGATGGACCTGTTAGGCAACGCCAGCCTCGCGGGCCATTTGGGGGTGGACCTGGACGGCGGCGCAGATGGTCGTCTCACCTTTGGTGAAACTCCAACGCTTACCGTAAATGCAGGCGCCGTCGCTGCTGCAGATGTGCAGGCCACGGCTTCGACGCTGTTCGACTTCCTGCCGCAAATGACCGCCGGTATTGAGTACAACCAGGTATTGGGCGACGCCAGCTGGTCACCCGGTGCCGATTTTGAGCTGGAAATGGGTGATCCAGAAGTCGTGCTGCGTGACGTAACCCTGGACGCTGGCTCCGTGATGGGCAGCTTCCTGGGCGAGTCGCTGAATGTGATCAAGGAGATCATCGAGCCGACCCGTCCGGTGATCGATTTGCTGACGTTAGAAGTTGATCTCGGCATCGCCCAGTTGCAGCTGATCGATATGGCCTACCTGAAGCTGCCAGCGAAAACCGTGGATACGGCGAAGAAAGTCATCAATGTGTTCAAGAGCACGCTGGAGTTTATCGATTCCCTCGACAGTGTCGGCGGCGTAATTAACTTCGGCGACTTCTATCTTACCGACGCGTTCCTGGGCGACCCGGATTCGCAGCCGTCCAGCAGTGATCTCAAAGCCCAGGATGGCAGTAGCCGCAGCGCGCCCACTGGCGGCTCGGATTCCACCAAAAAAGCCAGCAAAGGACCCGACCAGAAAGGTCTGGATAGCAGCGGTGAGAAAAGTTTCCGCCTGCCCATTCTGGAAGACCCCTCCACTATCCTGGGCCTGATTACCGGCAAGCCGGTGGATCTGTTCTGGTACGATCTGCCGGACCTCGACCTTGAGTTTGAATACAGAAAATCCTTCCCGGTATTTCCGGGCCTCAACGCCGGTATCGGCGGCAGTGTTGGCGTCGAGACCAACTTCGACTTCGGCTTTGATACCTCGGGCTTTATCCAGTTCCAGGAGGCCGACTACGCCACCTCGGAAATCTGGCGCATCATGAACGGTTTTTACCTGGATGATCACGGTCTGGAAAACACCGCCGGTGACCTCGATGAAATTACTCTCAGGGCGGCGTTGTCAGCAAGCTTGTCCCTGGGGCTGGGTGGCCTGGTGGAAGCCGGTGTGGAAGGGGGCCTTGAAGCCCTGATCGGATTCGACCTGAATGACAAACTGAGCCAGTTTGACAATGGCTTCCCCATTGGCGACGGCAAGATGTACGGCGCCGAACTGATTGATCGCATCAGCCACGGTCCGCAGTGCCTGTTTGATATTCATGGCTCCTTGTCGGTCTTTCTCGAAGCTTTCCTTTGGGTTGGTGTCGATCTGGGCTTCTCCGAAATTACCATTTTTGAAGCCAGGGAGCGCTTTGTCGACGAGATCATTGCCACCTTCGAATGGGAGTGTGTACACGCTGCGCCAGAGCATATCTCGGAAAAATCTGGCAGTGAGGTGAAGCTGAAGTACTCCGGCAGCGACTCCGGCGGCCAGCACGCATACACCGTGAAACAACTGGATGCAGCAGACAATACCGGTGGCTGGACCATTGAAACCCTGTTCCGCCAGGGCTTCCTGGATTTCGATTTCTACACTTCCGCTGAGCTGCGCGAACTGACCACTCGCTTGAGCAGCTACGATGGCCATGATCTGCTGGTGATCAGTACCGGCCAGCGGGTTGAAGTCTACAAGGCCAGTGAGATAACCACCATTTCCACGGCCGGCACCAAGTTCGATGATCACTACCGGATCAGTAATGTCGACAGCCATGTGCAGTTTATCAACCTGGCCACCGGTGACGGTAACGACCTGATTGAGATTAACCTTGATGGCAAAGCGGCCAATGGCGATGCCAATCGTAAAATCACCATCGACACCGGTGACCATAATGACATTGTCACGATCAATGGCAGCGCTGACGACACCATGGGCAGCATCGTTATTGACGGCGGTGCCGGCGATGACCGGATCAAGGTGGCCGCGGCGATTACTGCCAATATATTTGCCCTGGGTGGTACCGGCAGCGACAGCCTGCGCCTGGATGGTGAACAGAGTAACTACAGTTTGTTTGCCGCCTTTGGTGGCGCTGGCAACGATACCATTATGGGCGGCGACAACACCGACTTTATCTTCGGTGACAATAATTTTGATTTAAACCAGATAGACAACTTTATCAGCGCCGCACAAACCGCTGCCGCTGGCAGTGGTGCCATCAATACCAGTGGTACCGCATTGGCGGGTGTGCAAGCGCAGTCTCCAGCCGATAAAGGCGGCATGGATGCCATCTTCAGTTACGGCGGTAGAGACTATGTGGAAGGCGGTGATGAAACCGTGGCCCTGGTCTACAGCAACAAGTCTGACGATGCCGTGGTCCATGTGGGCACCTACTTTAACGGCTACGATCCGGAGCTGCATAACAAGGTGCTCAGTGTCTATTACAAGCCGGACGGAACGCCGCTGGATATGCAGGACTATATGGCGGATGGCACTCTGTCCGCCTCGGGCCTGCTGCTTACCGATGTGATTCTGCAAAACCGTCACGGTGACCTGATCAGGACCGACGCCGGTGACGATACTGTGTTTGCCGGTAAGGGCTTCGACGATATCAATGGTGGAAGCGGCGCTAACTATGTCGATGCCGGTCTGGGGGACGATATTATCGATGCCCGGGAAAGCTCCGGTACGGTGCTGGCGGACGAGGGTGACGATGTTATCGAGTGGCTGTATGAGCCGGGCACAAACCTGGTTGTGGATGGGGGCACTGGCGATGATCGCCTGGTTGCAACCCTGCAGGACCAGAGCGATAGCGGCACCAGCCAGGGTGTGTATATCTTTGCTGATTCCGGTGCGGCAGTGCTGGCGGTTGATTACGCCCCGGGAAATTCCCCGCAAGATCTGGCCACCATTAAGGCAGTCGACCCTGCGGACAGTAGTGATACAGTCGATCATATTTCCCTGACCGGGGTCGAAGCACTGACGCTGGCGCTGGAAGATGGCAGCGACACCCTGATGATAGACGATGTGATCGCTACCGACCTGCGTTCCATCGATGTCGATGCCGGCTCGACCCTGAAAACCGAATTCTATGCAGACCGGGATGCGGACAACAACAAATTTGCCTCCCGCGCTGATAATCACCTGCAGTTCCTGCCTTTTGTGGCCGACGGATCTACTGGCGTTACCCTGATTTACATGGATCAGGAAATCAATATCTCCAGCTTTGATGCCGCTGGTATTGCGGCCGCGCTGAATACCGCGCTGCAGTTGAATATCAAAGCCGACGAACTGAACAAGGCTGAATTCGGTGGTCAGGAGCGCTGGATTATCGACTTGGCTGAACTGGGCGTTGATGTCGACCTTAATGCCAATTATGAGTTTTTGAGCCTGCGCTATAACGGCGTTACCGAGCAGGCCGCGACCGCGGTCGCCAATGGTGGCATGAACGCCCAGCAAGCGGATTACTTCTACCGTGCCAGCCTGGCTTCCGGCGATTACCTGTACGATGCAAATGGTGATCCACAGTTGACCCGTCACTATATAGCGTCAACCCAGGCATCGCAGGCCCAGGAAATTGAAGTGGGCCAGGGGCTGGACCGAATTACCTTGTATGCCGGCTACCAGGATAATGCGTCGATAAATTACGGCCTGGGGTCAAGCAACTCTGTAGACGTTTACTCGTGGATGACGGCAGAACAGGTGCAGGCAGTGCTGGATGGCAACAGTGAGTTTGCCGGCATTAGCGTATCCGACCTCTATGTAGACACCAATAGCAATTCCATTGTCGATGGCGCCTGGAGCTTTAGTGGGGCTACCGATACGCTGGCCTACAGCTACCAGACCCAGGACTACAATGGGGTGCTGGAAAGCATCGAAGATACCCGTGTGGTGGATACCTTCTACCGCGCCACCGGCTTCAGTGCCGGTTCGGTGAGTTACTTGTTCGAAAACAATGAACCCGTCGTCGCTATCGAGTCGCTGTTAAGCGGCAGCAGCCTCAGCTGGGCTGACTGGATGAGCGGTGCCAGTCTTAAATACGGCAACGAGACCGCGTCACTGGCGACCGTTGGCGCACTGGTGGAAGAAGCCAAGGCCAGCGCCACGCCGGACTACACCAAAGCCACGGTTGCCCTGCAGACACAGCTGGATAACTTCAGTGCCAGTGGCAATATCAAGCCGGTGCAAAGCGAGAGCAATGGCAATCCGGTCTGGACAGTGTCTGAGCGCATTGCCCCGGCAGAAACGGTTACCTACAGCATCGATAATGAGGCGGATTACCTGTTTTATCGGGGCAGCTACCAGGCGCTCGACCTTTCCGGCAACGATGCCGCTGACCTGCTCAATGTCGCCGCTGCAATCAAGCAATTAACCGGCAGGAATGTGGTGGTTAGCGATGACGGCAGCCACTGGTCATTCTCGGTGCCGGGAGCCCTGGAAAAGCCGCTGCAGTTCACCGACGGGGCTGACCTGAGCACCGCACTGCCCACACCAGTCGGGGCTTATGTGTACAGCTTCGCCCATGCCATCGCGGCCGATGCCGCCAACGTTTCCCTCAGCTATAACGGTAGTGCTCCCGAGAGTATCGATCTCAGCGGCGATGAGGCCGCAGATCTGGTCAGCATCAATGCGGCACTGAGCGCACTCAACATTGGCCAGGATACTTCGGTCTCTATTGTCAAAGACAAGTGGCAGGTCAGCGTTGCCAATCCACTGGCATTTGACCTGCAGATAATCCAACCGCAAGCCACCGAAAACGCTGTGGATATCAGCACCTATTTGGGTGATACCACCGCTGCCGTCACTGGCAAGGCATTCGACCTGACCCTGGCCCAAGGGGCCGGGTCAATTGAGCTTTATACCGAGGTCGTCGAAAACCGGGCTGCCTCGACCCAGACAGAGTCCCAGGTTAGAACTGAAATTGAGGCACTCGCCCATGTTATCCCTGAATCAATATCGATAATCGATACCGATCCTGATAGCGGGGTCGACTGGCAGGTACGTTATGCAACGCTGCAAACTATCACCATCGACAACAATTCGACCGACGTTAGTATCAAAGCCGATATTGCACTCAATAATAAGATCAATATTGCCGATGTAGATGTGGTCGATGATGGCAATGGCAACTGGCAGATCAGTTTTGCCACCGATGCCGGCGGCATGCAGGCGGTCGCCTACAGTGCGCTGCCGGACAACCTGGTGGTTGAATTGCCGTGGCAGGAGTACAGCCTGGTTTCGGAAGAGCGCATCTTCGATCGGGTTGCGGCGGAGAACTTCCAGGATGTCGAACAGTTTATCATTCCAGCTATGGCCGGTATTACAGGCATTACGCTGCAATTGAAAGCCGGTAGCAATACCGTGGATTCCATCGCTATTGCAGATGTGCAGGATGCGAACGAGCTGAAAACCGCCTTTGCGGCATTAACTGGTGCAACCGCTGCCAACATCGTGGTGGTTGAGGAGAACGGCGGCTGGCGTGTCGATCTGGGTCAGGCTTTGGCCGACCAGCAGTATTTTCAGCTGACGGGCACCCGCAGCGACGGCAGTGCCACCACCATTCAAATCAGCAACGCGATTCAGCAGAATGTACAGCAAGCGATCAGTATTCCCTCCGGCTTCACCACCTATTTGCTCAGTTATAACAATGGTACAGCGAAGCAGGTAACAGAAACACAGCTGCTCAATGGCTCTGCGTTTAACCTGGCGGCGGGCTATATCAATACCATTGACCAGGCCATTGCCAGTACCGATCCACAGGTCACAGTGACGGAGTTTGTCGACCTTGATAGCTCAGCGCCGGAGCGGGTTTTGCACCTCACTATGCTCGCTGGACAGGACGAATATTTCAATTTCGTATTGCAGCCGGTTTATGAAACGGCCGCCAAAGATATCAGCAACGTCTCTGACACCGCGAATATCAGCTATATGAAAACCGTTGAGCAACTGCAGCAAAACGGTGAATGGATTAGCCTGACTGAATCTGGCAATACCGCGGTATTCGATTTTGAGACCAACACCAATACGACCGGCGAGTTTTTGTCGGCGTTCCAGGTTGTTGAACGTGAGTTACCGCGTCAAATCCTGAAAGATGTCTGGGACTTCAACGCCGAGGGAATTGCGGAAAAAACCGGGGCCAAAGACTGGTTCCTGGACCCCCGCATCATTGTCGACGATAAGGTCGACGCCATCAGTATCTTCGGTTCCGACAGTCTCAACGACCGGTTTGTGGTGGGTAATGAAATTATCAATCGGGGTGTAGAAGGTCTGGAAGAGATCCACTTCGATGTTATGCAGGTGACCCATACCCAGGAGACTGTCGCTGATGACTGGGTGGTGATAACCCTGCGCAGCCTGACATTGGATTACGAGGCGGATAATTCCGGTACGCTGGTTAACGATACCGTCAACATCGACGCACTGGGCGGTCATGATACCTTGCTGGCCGGCGCGGTGCCCAACCGGCCGGATGTTGTGGCGGGCAAGGATGTATTGCTGGGCAAGGTAGTCAATCAATTGGGCTTGTTTGGCGGCAGTGGTAATGACCAAATCGTCGGCAGCCTGTTCGAAGATTATATTGATATGGGCGACGGCATTAACCGCGTCACCGGTGGTGAAGGCATTGATTCGTTTGTTAACAGTGGTACTGGCGCATCATCCAATACGTTGATTGAGTCTTTCGGTACGTCCAATAGCACCTTTGTGCTGACCGATGACAGCCTGGCGATTACTTTTGAAAAGAAAACCACCGAGGAAATTAATGGTGAGTTGGTGGCCGAAACCAAAGAGGTGACTGAAACAGAGTCCGATGCTAACGGTAATGGTATCGGTCTGTTCGACTACTTCTACCTTTACGGCGGCGCTTTCGATGACAGCTTCGGTATCGGCGACTTTACCAAGCAGGCAGTGTTAGACGGTACCGAAGGCGGCGACACCTATACCCTCACCCTGAGCGGAAATCTTAGCGGTGCATCCAACGTTCGGGTTGTGGACAGCGGCCAGGGGATTGATACCGACAGTGTGATCCTGCAGGGCAGCGATGCTGACGACACCATCCAGCTGGATGTCGAGGTCTCAACCTCCGATTATGAACTGGTTATGACCGGTGATACCGCTACCCTCAGTTATAACGGTGTCGCGGCCCAGATAGACTTAGGCAGCATTGGCAGTGGCCTCGATCCGAATGCAGCCGCTGGCGGTATTAGCACCCAGGCCAAGCGCGATCATATTGAAGCCAGCATAGAAGCCCTGGCAGGCATCAATGATGCCACTGTCAGCGGTGACGGCACCTTTACCAAACCGTGGCGTATCAGCCTGGTGGATGTGGATGACACCAGTCTGCTGCTGACGGCGACCTCCAGCGGCGATAGCCTGACCGGTATAACCACCGCCTTTGTACAGCGCCTGGATGCTGGGATTGCGGACCAGTTACTGGCCGGCGCACCGGATATCGATTCGATGTTCGATAACCCGATCAACAAGTCACAGCTGTTTAATCGTATCGCCGGCACCGCCAGCGATGGCGAGTCATTTACCCTGAACTACCACGACACCAGTGTCTCGTTTAGCTACGATGCCCAGAGCAGCGACAGCTATTCGGCGCAATTGCTGGCCGCCCTACAGCAAATTGATGCCACGGTGCAATTGCTGGGTGACGGCACCGAGCAAAGCCCCTGGCTGGTTACCTTTGACTCAGCAGTGCAGAATGCAAAAGGCGACTTTTATCTCTTAACCCTGAGCGGTGGTGTTGCCTCTGATTTCACCAACCCTGCCGATATTGCCGATGCGGCCGCCGAGACCCGGGCCTCGGGCGACCTGAGTGCTACGGGCAATTACCAGCGGGTTTACTACAACTACACCACTGAGCGGGTATCGATTCATGGTCGCGCGGGTAATGACACCTTTATAGCCGATGATACTGCGGCTGCGATTAGGGTTCATGGTGACCAGGGTAACGATAATTTCCTCATTGGCCGGGTACTGAAGACCAAGACCGTCACCGTAGATGGCCAGCAGGTGCAGATTATCGATGATGCCGATACCGATGGCGACGGCATCGGCGATGGTATTACCGCTGGTGTGAGCTACAACGCGGAATTCTTTGGCGGTAGCGGTGATGACTACTTTGAGGTCAATCACAATGTCGGTGAGTTGAAACTGTTTGGTGAATCCGGTGACGATACATTCTTCCTGAAAGCCCATAAAGTCGAGCGGGATAACGAGATTGTCGAGGACGATGGCGGCAAGATTACCACCGGTGCCGGGGATGAAGAGGGCACTGTTGACGAGCGCGATAAGGATATCCTGCTTGACTATATCGAGAACAACCGGGTCGAAATTTTCGGCGGCTCCGGTTTCGACACGGTAGTGATAGCCGGTACAGCGCTGGAAGATAAATTCTATATTTACACCGATAATGACGGCCAGCAGTACCTGTTTGGCGCCGGTCTGAAACTGGATAATATCGACAGTATCGAACGTTTGGCGCTGGTGACCGGTGCCGGTGATGACCAGGTCTGGCTCTACGGCCTGGATGAAGGCCTGAGCCTGCTATTGAACCTGGGCTCTGGCGATGACACGTTGCACCTGGGTGGTGCCCAGCAGGAGTTTACAGTCACCTACCCCGATTCATCGGCCAGCTATACCGCTACCCAGACCGTGCTGCAGGAGATCCTCACTAACACTGCCCTGACCACGGACAATATCAGCCTGGCGCGTCGCACCCTGACCCAAACCGAGAAAGATGCGGCCTTCCGCGAATTCTACGCCAAGTGGTACCCCGAGGGTGCCGACCCGACCAAGGTCTCCATGACACCCGAGCACTGGAACCTGCTCGAAGCAAATGTTGCGGTCGCCCTGTATCACTTCGCCAATGCGGTAGAGAATACCGATACCTATATTTATGATCCCTACAACGAGTGGGTTACACACTCGACCAATCTCCTGTTTTGGCAGGTTCAGTGGTCGCACTGGCACGATAACTTCGATGCCAGCAAGGTTCCATTTACCGATCAAAGCAATATCAGCAGGTTTTCCACTTACGAGATGAACACCAGTGCGATCCGGGCCATGCTGGACGACACTACACCGCTCAATTATTTGAATTCGGGTTCCTCCGGCAACAACAATTTCTATGCCTCACTGGTTAATGGTACGGCGCCGAAGATGCAAGCGCGGTTGCCGATCGATGGCGTGCTGGAATTGATGAAAGGTAACAATATCTGGATCGACGGTTATCGCGGTGGCGGCTTTGGCCAGCTGTCGGTGGACGACCTGCTCTACGATGAGTTCCTGCGTTACGCGGTCGACTACGCCCTGGCAGGGGACCTGATCCACGTTCACGACCCAATCGATATCCATGGCCAGAACGATATCCTCGGCGATAGCCTGTACACCACCCAGGTACAGAACAAGGGCAATATGCCCCACGCCCCCGGAGTCGGTGACAAGTGGCATATGAACCGCCCGATCCAGAACAACTACAGCGGCGGCGACCTGCTGGCGGACTTGCTGGCCCTGTTCTACAAAGTCGAAGCCACCAATGACGTCGACTATAACCAGGTGGAAACCTGGACCGCAAAAGCCACCGAAGGCCTTGCCACCTACCGTTTCGATACCTTGCCGGAGCGCTCCGAAACCCGCTACCTGCCCGAAAGTTACGACCTGTCGCGGATTGCCGGGGTAGTGCGTGTGGCCGGGGCGGCGGGAGATGACTCTGTTATCGTCACGGCCGAAAGCAGCGCTGCGAATACGACCCTGGTTGCTGACCTGCAGGCGCAAACCCTGGAGCTGGGTGATTTCAGTTTCAGTGCGACACCGCCGGCAAGCTCAGTGGTTGCCGAAATAGAAGCGCGTATAGCGGCCGGTGAAACAGTTTCCCAGAATGACCTCAACCTGGTCGATGACTATTACTACGACGACGCCCACACCATCAGCCACTTTGATGTGCAGGATGCGTTGATTCGGGCGCATAAAGAACTGGATATAGGCGTTCTCGACAAACTGCTAAATAATCAAATCGTTGACGTTAGCGTGGACATCTCTATCGACCGTGTGGTGCCGGATTCGGGCAATAACCCCGATCCGGATGGGCTGTTTAACCGCACCCTGCAGTCGGTGCTGACGGATGTCAGTGCCGCCCATGGAGTTGTCGCTGCCGCAACTGTAATCTGGGATAACACTTCCGGTACTACCATTGCCGCTGATCGCGCGGCCTGGTTTGATTCACTGCTGGACTTTGCCAATCGTGGCCTGGAGTTGATCGACCAACTGCCGTCGAATACCACCGTACCTGAGGGCACCCAGTTCTCATTGACCGCACTGAATGCCTTTATCAACAGTGACGAATTGGCGGACTTGAAAACACTGAACGGCAGCCTGTTCGATAACCTCAGCGCAGCGCTGAACAACCTGCTCTCCTATATCACCCTGGATATCGTCAATACCGATAGCAAGACCGCCAACCTGGAAACCATTGGTGACTCCGGATTGAACGTCTACCTGCCCAACAGTCACGGCACGGTCACTTCGTCCGGGGTGCAGTTGAGTACCTATATTGCCGAACGCTCCTACCGGGATGACCTCTGGTCGCAGTACGATGTCGATCTCGGCAACCTGTGGAACAGTCGATTGGATCTGGCCAATAGCAGCATCGGTTTTCTCGATCGACTGGTGGCCAAGCCCGATAAAGATGGCAACGACTCGGAGGCTGTTGCCCTCACTACCCAGGGCAACGCCGATCCGACCCTGGTGAAAATCGTTACTTTCGGTTTGCCCGGCGCCAATAATTTGCTCGTCGGTGAAGGCGATACAGCCACTGAAGACCTGGCGGCCAACAAGGTTGAGATGCTGAAAGAATATGTGCAGCAACTCAACTCCCTCAATGACGCCTACTATACCCAGAGCTATTACAGTGTCGATGGCGCCGGCGATAAAGTGTTGAGCGCAGTGGCGATCAATCGGGTGAATGGCCTGGTGGATGGGGTTGAGGCACTGGAAAATAATGTTTATCTCACCGCTGAAAACTGGAACGACTATGTCACCGCGGTCGGCCAGACTGGCATGGTTGATTTTGACTTTACGGATGCCAATGTTAAAAACCTGATCGAAACCGCGTTTGCCCAAACCCAGCGTACCGACATCAAGGCACCGGTTGAAGACGGAACCCGGGTGAAGCTGGATAACAGCGGCCGTATCGGCTATTTCGATATCCAGACGGTGAAGGATGATAATAACTTCTTCCTGCCCAGCCTGATCCAGATTCGCGAAGACTTTAGCCAGGCTGTTACCGTAACCGCCCAGGAAGGCTATGTAACTGCGAAGGCCAATGCCTACGATGTCGTTTACGATACATTGACCCTGAGTGAGGACGGCCAGGACCTGAATTACGGCTTCTTCCTCAACTCGTTCGAAAATATCGATCTCAACCTGAATACGATTTCCAGTGCAGACACTGAACTCGACGTGGGCACAACCCGCTACATCGAAGATCTGGTTATTACTACCGGCGCCGGTGCCGATAAATTGAATATCGATAGCAGCGCCCCCCTGAGTACGCTGCTGGTGGATACCAATGGCGGTGCTGATATTGTCGATATTGCCGCGTCCGCTACCGCCAGCCTGGTGCTGACAACCGATGCAGGCGAAGACCAGGTTACCCTGACAGAGCTGACCGGCAGTATCAGTATCGACACCGGGGATGACAGCGACACCATTACCCTGTCCGATGAGTTCGCGGCGAATGGCGCCATTATCGAGGTTGACGGCGGCGCCGAGGGCGATATTTATACCTTTACCGTCGCCTCCGCTATGACCGGCGGCAGCCTGATTAATCTCAATGATACCGGCCTCACGGGTGATGACACCTTGCTCTATAAGGGCAGTAGCGATCGGCTTAACGGCGACCTGATCCAGCTGGACACCATCAACGCACGCACCCTGGCGGCGTTTGGCGCCTTTGGCAGCAAACTGGGCAAAGAAGGTGAAGGCCTGCTGATCTCGCACTTTGATAACGTCGCCGCCGATATCAACGCTGTTGATCTCGACGATACCGATGCCTTGATGGCGGTGAAGAAAACCACCCTGAGTGACCCGAATAATTACCAGGTTCTCAATTATACCTCGCTGGAGAAAATCACCATTCACACCGGTGACGGTGACGATAAGGTGATCAGTGATGACACCACCAAGGAAATCGATATCTTCGGCGGTAAGGGCGATGATGAATTCTATATTGGCTCAATACTTGGAACTGACGAGGTTTCGGTTGAAGGCCGCTTAATCGATATCGTCACTGAGGTCACCAACGGCAACTCCTTCAAGATGAATATTTATGGTGGCGACGACAATGATTATTTTGAAGTCAACCATAACTCGGAGGATATTGGTTTATACGGTGACAAGGGCGACGACACCTTCTTTATCAAAGCCCTGCTAACCTTGAACGAAGACGAAGACCTGGTCGAACTGGAGAACAAGGTCGCGACCGTCAGCGGTACCTTCGGCGATAACAGTGAAGTCAGCGACAGTGACGATGATGTGCGCCAGGTGGACGTGGATTCCCTGGTCTACGTTGAAAACGCCAATATCAAGATCGACGGTGGTGCGGGATTTGACTCTGTTGCCATTGTCGGCACGGCGCTCAGTGATACGTTCTATATCTTTACCGAAGAAGACCCCAACACCCAGGAGACCGTTCAGCGCATCTATGGCGCGGGCGTCAAGCTGCGGGAGCTGCTGAATATTGAACGTATCCAGATTATCACCGGTGCCGGTGATGACCGGGTCTATATTTATGGTGTTGATATGGGTGCAGTTGCCGACATGGTGATCAACACCGGTACCGGCAGTGACACTATCTACTTTGGTGGCCCGGAACTGGAGTTTGACCTCAACTTCCCGACCCGCAAGCGCACCGACTTCGCCACCGTGGATGGCTACGAAGGGGGTGGTACCGCAGCGGTTAATTTCGGCCTGGATATAGAGCTCAGTAGTCATTTGGACCGAATCGTACCCTTTGAAGTGGTTACCCCCGCCCAGACCCTGACCAAGAAAGTCGCCGCAGCTCCTACTCTGGCCGGCATCCTCAACCCGGTGCTGGTGCAGGATCCGGACGGTTATATAGATACGATCGTATTCAATAACCAGGCCGGCCCCAATGAGTTGACCTTTGAAGATCGCGACCTGCTAAAGAAAGAAATCATCACCGATGTCACCAAGGTGACCTTCCCGACCACGAGTAGCACCAATAGTGCCGGTGAGACTGACCTCATCGCTGACCTGGTTACCCGCGACCTGTCCAATGCGACTGCCGCGGAAATTGCCGCCATCGCCGAGGTCAAGGAACTGGTTAACGACTATCTGCAAAACCAGGTAATTTTTACCGATCGTTATAACGATCCTGATACGGATACCGGTCCGGGGCTTATCAGTCGCCTGGCGGCATTGACCGGTAACCAGGCAGAAGTGGTAACGATTGCCGACGGTGTTTCCTATGCTGTGTTCCAGAATACCCTGGAAGATGACGACAGTATCACCACTGCGCGTCAGCAGTTGTTCGATTTTCTGCAGGGTACTGGCTATACCATTAACTACAATATTACCAACCCCTCTGGCACTCAGGACCTGTATGAAATAACCAGCATCAGCAATGGCTCAAACCAGCTGGCCTTTGAAGCCCAGTACAGTGAGACCTTCAAGGACGGCGATACATTTCTCGACCTCATAGGTGTGAGTCTGGTGACTGCCGTGGCAATGGACGTCGAACTGGGTTCGGGATACCTCAAGCCGACCGACTCCAGTGACCCGAATAACCTGCAGTACTGGAACGTGGCGCGCACGGATGAACTGAATACCGTGTACGTCAGTGGCGAGTCACCGAAAGTGTATTTCGATGCGCTGGAAGAAATAAAACTCAATCTGGATGCAACAGAAGCTAGCACGCTGATATTGAATAATGATCGCTATAGCGGTTTGACCTTCGTTCAGGGTGGTGCGGAAAACGATAACTTCGAAGTCCAGTCCATCGCCGGCCAGACTTTCCTGCGCGGCGGTGCCGGCAATGACACCTTTACAGTGGGCCAGGGTACCGTCGACCAGATCGATAGCGAGCTGTTCCTGCTCGGGGAAGAAGGTACCGACAGTATTGTAGTGCACAGCGAAGATCTCACCGGCACTACCGATGTGGTGCTGGAGAAAAATACCGTACAGCACGACTTGCAACAGGAAAAACTCAGCAAGGTTACCAATGCCCTCGAACTGGACATTGACGATTCCACCACCGAGGGCGCCGCGGAGAATGCCGCTATCGGTGCCGAGCTTGAAACCGAGTCGGTAGCCTACGCTGAAGAGGTGGCGCAAAAGGTGGATGGGGCCGATTTGCAGGCGATTGCTTTGCAGGCGGCTAACGAGCTGGGCATAAGTCTGGAGGCTGCGCTGGAAGCAACCAAGGCGGCTTTCGAGGCACAGGTAGACGACCTCATTAGCGACCAGCAAAACATCCTGACTTCCTTCCTCCAGAGTAGCCTGGTCAATTACTTTAACGCTCGCAATGCCGTCGCTACCAAAGAGGCGTCCGTAGCTCGAATAGAGGCGCGCCTGGAAAGCCGGGCCGATTCTGCAGTGCGGCAAATATTTGGTAGCTGGGATCTGTGGAAAGACCAGGTGCTTGCGCCCACCAGCGCCTGGCTGACCGCTAACAAAGGCAATTGGTCAGCCTGGTACTTGTATTTCAGTGTCGGCAACCCGCAGGACTTCGACGCCAACCGCGTGCTGGCAAACTATAACGCCACAACTAAAATCCTCACGCTGCCGCTGAAAATGCGTATCTATGGTGACGGCATCTCCAGTGGTTACAAGATCGGTAACGGTGGTTGGAATGCCCTCGACCAGATATTGCCGACGGCGACCACCTATATAATTCCGGTCAATAGTCATCTGGAAAACCAGCTGGCCACGATCAAGTCCCTGAAGGCCCAGTCCCTGGCAGCTAACAAAGAGCTAGAGGCGCTCAGGGCAGAGTTGAAAGGCGCCACAGCGCCGCTGAAGTCCTACTTTACCAATGCGGCGGGCACTACTTATGGTCTGTCCAATACGGTGCTGGATAATTTCTTCACCGATGCGAAGTTGCGCGGCAGTGCCACGGCAGCAGCTACTGCATTGATCGAGAATGTTGCGATTGGTGTGCCCGCGCGACTGGCGACCATAGCCAGTGAGATTGATAGCACCAGCGCTGCCACTTTGACGGCGCTGGACGATGCCATTGCCGATGCGCATGCACTGGCCACCGCAGTGGATAATGTGGCGACCAGGATTGATGCGCTCACCACAGAATTAAGTAACCTGCGTTCGGTGCTGGACGGTACCCCAGGCACCACCGATCCCTGGGATAAGTGGGTTTATCTGTTAAGGTCAGAGTTCCTGGCGGACGTTCAGTTCAACGCTGAAACCATCGAGCTTGGCAGCATCAAGACCCTCTGGAACGCCATACCTAACGCAGCTGGTTACAGTGCAGCAACGACATTCAATGGCTTGTCTGATCCCACCTGGCAACAGGCGCTGGATCTGTTTGACGATACCGACTTTAAAGGCGTCGTCAGTGCTTACAAATTGGCACAGGCTTTAGCCGGTGACTTTGATAATTATAATTCTGCACAATATGAGAATTACCGCGCGGCGCATCGCAATATCCTCAAGTTTGAAACGGCCAGGCTGTATCTTGAAAATGGGTTTAACTTCGAAACATTTAAAACAGATTACCAGGACAATATAACCCAGCTAAACACCGTGGTGGCGTTGCTGGATTCTATTAAACTGGAATCCCAATACAAGGCGCAGCTTGCCTCGCTCCAGGCTGACAAGCTGGAGCTGGATGCGATAGTAAATCACAATGCCGCGGTGGTCGCTTTCTTCCAGGACCGCCTGAATACAGCGATCGCAGCGAAAGATGCGTTGGTTGACCCAGACAGTCAAATGCGTCGTGATTACAAGGTCACCTTTAACTACTTCTTTGGCCTTTCCATTACTATCGACCTGGGTTTCAGTGCCTACAGTAAAGATGCCCGTTACATCGCGGCTCAAAAGGCAATCGATTCTGCGCAGGCGGATCTCAATGCTGCCACCAGCAAGAGTCTCAAGGCACAGGCGGATCAGGCTGCCCTGGGAGCGCTGGGCACAAACCCTGATCAGTCTGATGCAACAGGCATCATCGGCGACATTAGCCAAAAACTGGTTGCGGTGCAGGCAGAATTGAATGCCAGTAATGTCGATCTGGACGCGCTCAAGGAAACGCTGGATCAGCAGTACAAGTTCTTGCGCAACCTGAGTCGTGTCGCCATTGCGGTATTGAGCGAGACCCGGGCCAATGCTGCCCAGGATTTCGAAGATACCAGTAGTCTGGTGGCGGAAGTATTGAGCTATGCCAATAACTATATTGTGACCTCTGCACCTGGTATAGCCGCCGATCCTGACACTGGCCTTTATTCCAGCGCGGATTTCTCTGCGGGTCCGAGTGGCAATTCTGTGGTGGCTACCAGAACGGAATGGGACAGCTTTCAGGTGTTGTCGCTAACGGGCCTGAACAGCGGCGGTATTCACGCCGACTACGACAGTATTGAGAACTTTACCGTGCACTTGGGTGACTCTGAAGATACGGTGACCATTAAAGACAGCCTGGGGCAATCCAATAGCGAGGTAACCGTCAATACCGGTGATGGTAAAGACGATTTCACCGTGGCCAAAGCGCAGAATCTGGACGGTATTGTCGGTACGGTGGTCATCGACGCTGGAACCGATGGGGAAGAGAACACCCTCTCGATCGATGATGGCAATGATAGCTCGAATAACGACTTCACTATGACCAACGCCCTGCGCACCGGTTATACCTCGCTGGCGGAAAGCTCCCAGGGAACAATCCACTACAAGGGTAGCTTCGAGCAAATTGATGGCAGTGCTGGTGTGCAGTTGCAAACCGGTAGTGGCAACGATGATATTTCCATTGACGGGGTAATTGCCGATGCCTTTACCCTGGTTCAGAGTGGAGCAGGTGACGACAATATTACTGTCACCAGCAACACGGTGCGCAGTGACAGTAAGACGTCGCTCACCATCAGGGGCGAACTGGGCGCGGATATCATCGATGCCTCCAAAGCCGGCTTCCAGCTCACTATCGAAGGCAACGAGGGTGACGACATTATCTTCGGTTCGGCCCATGACGACACCCTGTCCGGCAATGAAGACAATGACTTGATCTTCGGCGGTTTGGGTATTGATATCATCTTCGGTCATGCCGGCAATGACCTGCTGCTGGGGGATGTCGGCGGCGTGACCCTGGAGGTGGCGAATATTGGCCCGGTCACAGTGGATTACGCCACTGTGGATGCCGAGGATAGCTCCGGCCTGAAATTCAATTATCAATACTTGCGCGAGGGTACCATCCTCGAATTAATGTCGGGCCTGACTGGCGATACCACCAGCAACGCCGACACCATCGACGGTGGTGATGGTGATGACACCCTGATTGGCGGCGCCGACAAAGACATCATTACCGATGACAGCGGCAGTTCACTGGTGCTCGGTGACCACGGTCTGGTGACTTACCTGGCGGGTATGACCGCAGCGGTGGCCAGTCGCCACAGTGATGAGGGGGATGACGACGATATCACCCTGACGGATGGCAATAACACGGTCATCGGAGGCAGCGGCAAAGACTGGATCAAATCCGCCGATGGCACGGATTTGGTGCTGGGGGATAACGGTGATGTGAGCTGGACAGACGGCCTGCTGGTTTCCATTCTCAGCACCGCTCCGGCCGCTGGCGATAACGATGATATCGACCTGGGTAATGGCGATAAAACCGTCATCGCCGGTGTCGGCAACGACACCGTGGATACTGGCACCAGTGGTATTCACCGGGTGATTGGTGACAACGGTGAGATAACCTATGACGCCGGCGCGCTGCGCACAATGAGCAGCAGCTCGGATACCAATGGCGGCCAGGACACCATCACCCTCTCCGGTGACACCAACCAGGTCATCGGCGGCAGCGATAACGACATCATTACCGTCAGTACCGCCAGCAGCACCGATCATGTGCTGGGGGATAACGGCAGCATGACCTACGTCGGCAGCCCGAGTGACGAGCAACTGCGCAATATGAAGAGTTTGCTCAATGAAACCGGCGGCGACGACACCATCACCCTGGGCAGTGGCGACAAGGTGGTGATCGCCGGCAAGGGCAAGGACGGAGTATTAACCACCGTCGCCAGCACCGGTACCCGCTACGTCATCGGTGACGAGGGCGAATTCGACTACGACACCAACAACATCCTGCAAACCGCGAAGAGCACCAGCACTGAGGGTGACGACGACACCATCACCCTGGGCGGGGTCAGCGGCAGCGACGTCAACGTGGTGATCGGCGGCGTCGGTGGCGATGATATCGATACCGACAACAGCACCGACTACATCCTCGGTGACAACGGCGAATTGCAGTGGACTGGTGGACTGCTCGACAGTATCACCAGCAGCAACGAATCTTTCGGCGGCGCCGACGATATCGATTTGGGTAATGGTTTCAAAACCGTTATCGCCGGTGTCGGTAACGACACCGTGGATACTGGCACCAGCGGCATTCACCGGGTCATTGGCGACAACGGTGAGATAACCTATGACGCCGGTGCGCTGCGCACAATGAGCAGCAGCTCGGATACCAATGGCGGCCAGGACACCATTATCCTATCCGGTGACACCAACCAGGTCATTGGCGGTAGCGACAACGATATCATCACCGTCAGTAGCGCCAGCAGCACCGATCATGTGCTGGGCGATAACGGCAGCATGACCTACACCGGCGCGATTGGGGATGAGCAGCTGGGCAATATGCACAGCCTGTTGCTACAGACCGGCGGCGGTGACGACACCATCACCCTGGGCAGTGGTAACAAAGTCGTGATCGCCGGCATCGGCGCCGATACCGTGCAGACCGCTCCCGACAGTATCGGTACCCGCTACGTGATTGGTGACGAGGGCGAGTTCGACTACGACACCAGCGGCACCACCAATATCCTGCAAACCGCGAAGAGCACCAGTACCGTCGGTGATGGCGATACCCTGACCCTGGGCGGAGCCAGCAGCACTGATGTCAACGTGGTGATCGGCGGCGTGAATGGAGTTGCTGGTACGGACGTCATCGACACCGGTGACAGCACCGACTTTATCCTCGGCGATAACGGCATCATCCAGTGGACCGCCGGCATTATTGACAGCATGGCGAGCGACGACGAAGGGGCTGGTGGCAGTGATGATATCGACCTGGGCGATGGCTCTAAAACAGTCATCGCCGGCGTCGGTAACGACACAGTCGACACTGGCACCAGCGGCATCCACCGGGTCATCGGTGACAACGGCGCTATCGATTACGATGCCACAGCGGCCGGCGCGCTGCGCAGTATACAGAGCACATCGGATACCAACGGCGGCCAGGATGAAATTACCCTCTCCGGTGACACCAACCAGGTGATCGGCGGCAGCGACAATGACATTATCACTGTCAGTACCGCCAGCAGCACCGACCATGTGCTTGGCGACAACGGCAGCATGACCTACACCGGCGCGGCCGGTGTTGAGCAGCTGAGCAATATGAAGAGTTTGCTCAATGAAAGCGGTGGTGACGACACAATTACCCTGGGCAGCGGCGATAAGGTGGTGATTGCCGGCAAGGGCGAGGACGAGGTGTTAACGACCACCGCCAGCACCGGCACCCGCTACGTCATCGGCGATGAAGGCGAATTCGATTACGACACCAGCGGCCTCACCAACATCCTGCAAACCGCGAAGAGCACCAGCACCGACGGTGGTGACGACACCCTGACCCTCGGTGGTGTCGATGGCAACGACATTAATGTGGTGATCGGCGGCGTCGGTAACGACGATATCGACACCGACAACAGCACCGACTATATCCTCGGCGATAATGGCGAGATAACCTGGGCAGACGGTTTGCTGGTCAGTATCGTCAGTCAGGACGAAGCGGCCGGTGGCACTGATGATATCGATTTGGGCAACGGCTTTAAAACCGTGATTGCCGGTGTCGGCAACGACACAGTGGATACTGGCACCAGCGGAATCCACCGGGTCATTGGTGACAACGGTGAGATTAGCTACACGGCCGGCGCCCTGCGCAGTATGAAGAGTACTTCAGATGGAAACGGCGGGGAGGATGAAATCACCCTCTCCGGCGATACCAACCAGGTCATTGGCGGCAGCGATAACGACATCATCACTGTCGAGACAGGCAGTAGCACCGACCATGTGCTGGGCGATAACGGCAGCATGACCTACACCGGTGATGCAGGCGAAGAGCAGTTAAGTAATATGCAAAGCCTGTTGCTGCAGACCGGCGGCGGTGACGACACCATCACCCTGGGCAGTGGCGACAAGGTGGTGATTGCCGGCATCGGCGCCGATACCGTGCAGACCACTCTAGACAGTATCGGTACCCGCTACGTGATCGGTGACGAGGGCGAGTTCGATTACGACACCAGCGGCACCACCAACATCCTGCAAACTGCGAAGAGCACCAGCACCGTCGGTGATGGCGATACTTTAAGTCTTGGCGGCGCCAGCAGCACTGACGTCAACGTGGTAATCGGCGGCGTGAATGGTGTTAATGGTCTGGCGATAGATGACATCGACACCGGCGACAGCACCGACTTTATCCTCGGCGATAACGGCGAGATGACCTGGTCAGACGGCTTGCTGGTAAGCATCGTCAGCCAGAATACAGCGGCCGGGGGCACCGACGATATCGATCTGGGCGATGGTGATAAAACTGTGATTGCCGGAATGGGCAGTGATTTTGTTGATGCGGCTGATGGCCTCCACCGGGTAATCGGTGATAACGGTCGCCTCGATTACTCCGCCGGCGTCCTCGATGTTATGCAAAGCACGGCTCATGGCGACGGTGGGAACGACGCTATTACCCTGGCGGGCACCAATGCGGTTATTGGCGGCTTTGGCACCGACACCATCACCACTCTGGGTGGTGATGACATTATTATCGGTGACAATGGCAGCATTGATTACACAGCCAGCATACTGATCAAGTCCACGGATATTGACGAGACTACCGGCGCCAAGGACATTATCGACGCCGGTGCGGGTTTTAATGTCGTTCTCGGTGGTGCCGGTGGCGATGAGATTGATAGCGCGGGTGACGACGATATCATCATCGGTGACCACGGCGAGGTGTACTTTAATGACGCTGGCGCGCTCAAGCACGTAATCAACACGCTGCCCAGCATCGGCGGTGCTGACATTATCAACGCGGGCGCCGGCGATAACATTGTCTTTGGCGGTTATGCCGATGACCAGATCAGCGTTGGTATGGGCAACAACATCGTTATCGGCGACAACGGTGCCTGGGTGTGTAACCCCGTTGATGGCTCGGTGCAAATTACCAGTACCGATGGCGGTAATGACCAGGGCGGTAACGACATTATTGAAGGTGGTGGCGGCGACGATATCTTCTTCGGCGGTATCGGCGATGACGTGATCGATGGTAAAGCCGGTAACGACCTGATATTTGGCGACCAGGCGGTATTGACCAGTCGCGCAGGCGCGGCCAACACCAATCCCCGCTATCGCGCCCTGCAGGGCGGGCTCCTGTACGACAACCAGGGTGAAGAACTGGTGGATATGAGTCAGCAGTTCAGCGGCCCGAGCGCAGATATTCCCACCTGGAGCAACTGGACCATCACTGTCGGTGACGGTCTCGACGATCTCTTCGGTAACGATTACCTCGCCGGTGGCGCCGACAACGACACCATCTTCGGCCAGCGCGGCAACGATACGATCCAGGGCGACGGTTCCATTGCCAGTTGGCTGGACGAGACCAACAGCGTCAGTGTGGGCGCCAGCCGCGACGCCAATGGCCTGCTGCAAATTCAGGCATCCTTTGAAAGTAGCACTGACGGCGATGACTATATCGAGGGCGGCGGTGAAAACGACGTGATCTTCGGTAACCTCGGCCAGGACGATATTATCGGCGGCAACTCTGAACTGTTTGGCCTCACTGATGCCAGCCAGCGCGGCGATGGCGCCGACCTGCTCTTTGGCGGTGCCGGTACAGCTACTGACCGCAATCACAGTGGTGATGCCAGTGCCAGCGGCCATGCCCGCGATGCCGATATGATTATTGGTGACAATGGCAATATCTTCCGCATAGTCGGTATCAATGGCAGCGCCAACGCCGACCAGTACCTCAACTTCAACTACGACAACTACAATTCCGACACGGGCTCGCTGCACAAGATTACCGTGCGCGCGGCGCAGTTGCTGGATTACACCCCGGGGGGACATGACTTTGATGCGGTCGCGGCAGCGACAGACCTGGGGGCCGCCGACGAAGTGCACGGTGAGTCCGGTGATGACTTTATCTACGGTATGGTCGGCAACGACCTGCTCTTCGGCGACGGCCAGGATGACGACATTATTGGCGGCCAGGGCCACGACTGGGTTTCCGGTGGCAGCGGCGACGATGGCGTGCTGGGCGACGACGGCCGCATCTACACCAGCCGCAACAGCAGCAGCTACGGCGAGTCCCTCAACGGCATCGATCCGTTACTGGCGAGTGACCCCAACACCCGAGCCAGCAATGGCAATGTGCTGAACGAACTGATCACTACCCCGGGTAAAGTGCAATCCGCGGTCATTAATGTGGCTGGCCAACTGAAGAAGACCGTCGACCTCACCCCCTTCAGTGTCGGTCCCAATGGCGATCCGCTGTTCGATGCCGCCCATGCCGATGACATTATCTACGGCGGTTGGGGCAACGACTTCCTCCACGGCGGCTCCGGTGACGACGCCATGTCCGGGGCCGAGGCCCTGCAGGAATTTTACGATAACCCCGGCAATCTCGGTGATGTGCTGGCCTACAGCGCCACCACGGGGGAATTTGCAGCTTATGACGAGTATGAGCCGCGCACCCGCATTGCCAACTTCCTGCTCAACTTTAGTGCTGGCGAAGGTACGCTGGTGGAAGGCAGCATCTACAGCGACGGCAATGACATCCTGTTCGGTGACCTCGGCAACGACTGGCTGGTGGGCGGAACCGGTAATGACAATATGTACGGCGGCTGGGGCGATGACTTGCTCAACGCCGACGATGACCAGGGCGCCGACGGTGACTTGAACGACACGCCCGACACCCACGCCAGCTATGAAGATCGCGCCTTCGGCGGTGCCGGACGCGACCGCCTGATCGGCAACACCGGCGGTGATCGCCTGATCGACTGGGCCGGGGAGTTCAACAGTTATATCGTGCCTTTCGCGCCGTTTGGTAACTTCACCATCAGCCGCACCTTGCAGCCGCAGCTACAGGAGTTCCTCTACGCCCTGTCGGCCGGCGATGGCGCTGACGCCACCCGGGCGGCGGATACCGGCAGTGACCCGGATCGCAATGGTGAGCCCGAGGGCGAGTTGGGACTGGTCAGGCAGCAAGACTTCGCCTGGCGCGACCAGACCGGCGCCCCGGATGACCCGCAGCCTGGCAATATTCCCGGTGGTCCCCGCGACGTCCTGCGTTCGGCCAACTTTAACACCGGCAATATGGACAGCTTCGCTGTGGACAGCGGCAGCTGGGCGGTCAGTGGTGGTGCGTTGCAGGTGGCGGCGGAATCCCTCGGCGCCGATGCGGCGGCGGTCTACCACATCGAAGACGCGGTACCCAATTACTTCGAGGTGCAAGCATCTGTCAGCGTGGTCAAGCCCACTTCGGGCTGGAAAGCCAATAGCTACATTATTTTTGACTACCAGGCAGAAGAAGACTTCAAATTCGCCGGTCTCAATGTGTCCACCAACAAACTGGAAATCGGCCACCGCGATGCCAGCGGTTGGCACGTCGACAAACAGTCTTCGTTCCAGGGTGGTATTAAGGCAGACAGAACCTATAACTTGCTGCTCTCTGTCAACGGCCTGAATGTGACCCTGCTGGTGGATAACAAAACCACTTTCAGTCATACCTTTACCCCGAGGGTGATCGACGGCTGGAGTGTGGGCTTGAATTATGGCCTGGTGGGTATGGGGTCCGACAATTCACGCGGCGTGTTCGACAATATTGCGGTGCAGATATTACCGCCGCAAATTACCTTCCAGGCACTGGAAGAATTTGACTCTGGTACCGACCCCTACTTTGATGCCGCTGCGCCGGGGTGGGAGGTTATTGACGAGTCCTATCGCGCCACACCGGCAGGGGATAAAGCCATCAGCCTGCTGGATCTCGGCGTCGACAGCCTCAACGTGTCGTCGATACTGGAGCTGGCGGCAACGCTGAATACCGAGGGTAGGGCCGGCCTGGTGTTCGACTACTACGACAGCGACCACTTCAAGTTCGTTGCGATTGATGCCGCCACCGACCAGGTGATCATTGGCCACCACACCGCCAAGAGCGGTTGGGTCACCGATGCCACCTACGCCAAAGAGATAGATGTCGGTACCGATTACCGTCTCAGCCTGTCACTGAAAGGCACTTCGGTGAGCGTCGAAATCGATGGCAACGTGGTCTTGGGCTACGTGTTTAATGCGGCCACCGTGGATGGGCGTTTTGGTCTGCTGGCCACTGATGGCGTTGCTAACTTTGATGATGTCGAGGTAAAAACCAACGACCTCGCTTTCGAAGAGAGCCCGGAGACCTTGTTGGCGGCAGCCGCCCCCACACAACAGCTGGCGAGCGCCCCGTTGCCAGCGTTGACGGCCGAGCAGCTGGGTGCCACCGTCCAGGCCGCGATAGCGCGCCTGGCCTCAACACTGGACGCTGCACAGTTGGAGGCTCTGCATAACACTGCAGTGCGCATTGCCGACTTGCCCGGCCTGCAACTGGGCACCTACGACAAGGGCGTAATCTGGATTGATCGCGAGGCGGCCGGTTGGGGCTGGTTTGTCGATGCCACCGCAGCGAGTGACAGTGAATTCCGGCTGTTGGCTGATGGCAGCCTGCAGGCTGGCGATGAAGCCGCCGGGCGCATGGATTTGGTAAGCGTATTGTTCCATGAAATGGGGCATGTACTGGGCCACGGCCACGGGGCAACCGATCATGACGCGGAGCAAGGCGACTGGATGGATGCCACCCTCGCCGCAGGCACCCGTGAACTGCCCGCATGGATAGACGCGAAACTGCTGGCGACTTATGCCGGCGCGTTTAGCCGGCCAGATGCCACAGTGTCACGCCCGGTTAGCCCCGGTGCCAAGATCAAAGCAGCGGCTCGCCAGGCAGATACCATGGCTGCGGATACCCCGGCACCGGATACGATCTTGCAGGCCAGGCTCAAGCAGTTGCGGGCTAGCCATGAGCATCTGCTGGTGCCACTGCCCGAGCAGCCCCTCACAGCCGCGGAGTTGGTCACTACCAGCGTGGATGCTGCAGGGCAGAGCGTGGATGCTGCAGGGCAGAGCGAGCCTGCTGCAGCCGTTACAGAGGTCACAGCGAGCCCCAATCAGGCGCCGATGACACAGTCACGACAGGCTGAGGTAAGCGCCACCGAAACAGACACGGATGAGCTGACTATAAGCGCGGTTTTGCCTGGCAGTGACGGGGATAACAAACTGGCGGCCGTCACCGCAGTGGCCGGTCTGGCGGGTTGGAAACTGGCTTCTGGCGAGAGTTCCAATTCAGTGAAGATTGTGCAGCGGGGATTTGATAAGCTGCGTCACAAGCAGCGTCACGTTAAACGCTGGGATGAGCGCAAACAGTGTTTTGTTGGCGCTGGCGAAACAAAGCCTGTCGCCTGCAGCGCGTGGGAGCAAGCTTTCAGGAACACCAAGTTGCACTGAAGTTAGATAATTATAACTTTTCACTAACAGACAGCGGGAATAAAAATGGATAAGCCAAAAGAAGCGCCAGCAGCACCGAAGATCAAATGGGATGATACCCGCATGAAGAGCACCTACGCCAACGTGTGTAATGTGTCCAGCACCCGGGAGGAGGTGACACTGTTATTCGGCTTGAACCAGGCCTGGAATGCACAGCAGAGAGAGCTGGTGATTGAGTTGTCTGACCGTATGATTCTCAACCCCTATGCCGCCAAGCGCCTCAACACTCTGCTAACCAGTGTGTTGAGCAAGTACGAAGAGCGCTTCGGTGAGATTGGCGAAGGCAGTGTCGAGGCAACGGCTGCCCAGGGCAGTCACTAGCATTGTTTGTATCCAGCTATCTGCGCAGCCGTAAGTAGTGGGTAAAACCAAACCCTGCCCGGATAGCTTTCGGGTGGGGTTTTTCTGTCGCGTGAAGTTGGTTAATGCAGTAGCAGTATGCAAATAGAATCGGATACAACCCAGGCTGGGTTGCACGATGGATTGCGCCAGGCCTGGGCCCAGTTCAGCGCCGCAACCAGTTATGAAGAGTACTGCCAGTATTGGCTGCAGTTGATGTGCGTTCGTGTTGGCGGCGTCACAATGGCTGCCCTGGTGCTGGACAGCGGCGACGCCGGCTTCTTGCCCACGGCGGTCTGGCCGGAAAAATCCCAACCTGACGAAGAGTTTACGGCCCTTATCGAAGAGGGCCTGGCCGAAGCGGCGGGGCTGGTGCATTCGCTCGCCTCTGGCGGCTATGGGCTGGCTTTCCCCATTCGTGTCGATGATGAGCTGGCCGGGGTGGTGGCACTGTCGCTGCGGGCCTCCAGTGAGGTGCTGCCGGCGATTATGGAGCAGGTGCAGTGGGGCAGTGCCTGGATTGAACTGTTGCTGCGCCGCCATCGCGGGCGGGAAAAGAATTTGCAGTTTGAGCGCCTGTCAGGGGCGGTAGACCTGTTGGGTGCGGTGCTGGTGGAGGCGGACTTTAACAGCGCCGCCATGACCTTCGTCAACGAGTTGGCGGCGGCCTGGACTTGCGACCGGGTCAGCTTCGGGCTGGTCAAAGGCACGCTGGTGAATGTCACCGCGCTGTCCCACAGTGCCCAGTTCGGTAAAAAAATGAACCTGATTCGGCGCCTGTCCGGGGTGATGGATGAGGCGGTGCAGCAGCGCGGGGTGATCAATTACCCGTTGCCCGCCGATGCCGGTGGGCTGCTGGTGGCGCGGGAGCACGCCCAGTTTTCGTCGTCCTACGGCAATGCCAGTTTACTGACCGTACCGCTGTATTCGGATAGTCACTACTTTGGCGCGGTGACCCTGGAGCGACCGGCGGACACCCCCTTCAATGAACACGAGGTGGACCAGATTCGCAGCATTGTGGCGCTGTCCGGCGAGGCGCTGCGCAACAAGCGCGAGCAGGATAAAAACTGGTACCAGCACCTGTTTTCCGCCTGTGCCAGGCAACTGGGTAGGCTACTGGGTAGCGGTTACCTGGGGCGCAAGCTGGCCCTGATCGCTGTATTGCTGGTGGTGGTATTTTTCAGTGTCGCCGAAGGCACTTACCGGGTCTCGGCCGACAGCGTGCTGGAGGGCTCGGTGCGCCGGGCCATCGTCGCACCGTTCGAGGGTTACCTCGAGGCGGCGGATGTGAAAGCCGGTGAGCGGGTGGTGGCCGGACAGGAGATGAGTCGCCTGGACGACCGCGACTTGACCCTGGAAAAACTTAGCTATTTGAGTGAACAGGCCAAATTACAGCGCCAGTACGAAGAGGCCGTGGCCACTCGCGACCGGGCCGAGGCGGCAGTGCTGCAAGCACAGCTGGAGCAAAATCGGGCCCAGTTGAACCTGCTCGACAGCCAGTTGGCCCGCACCCGCCTGCGGGCGCCCTTTGACGGCATAGTCACCAGTGGTGACCTGAGCCAGCGGCTGGGCAGTGCGGTGGAGCAGGGCGAAGTCCTGTTTGAAGTGGCGCCGCTGCACAGTTACCGGGTGATATTGTGGGTCGATGAGCATCGCATGGCGTCTATCAAAGAACAGCTGCGCGGTCGCCTGGTGCTCAATGCCATGCCCGAACATGTGGCGGAATTTGAGGTCTCGCAGGTGACGCCGGTGACCGAGGCCCGGGACGGCGGTAATTACTTTCGGGTGGAGGCCGTGCTCAACGACCCGATCGACGGTATGCGCCCGGGCATGGAAGGCGTCGGCAAAATAGAAGTGGGTGAGCGCAAACTGATCTGGATCTGGACCTACCCGCTGCTGCAGTGGCTCAAGTTGAAGGCCTGGTCCTGGTGGCCCTGATGTACATTGAAAAGCAGAAGTACTTTGTCGTGCTGAAGTACTTTGATGGCATAAAGTGCCGCGCTGCACAGATGTTCTGTAAATTGCTGCAGCGCACTGAGGTGTAGATGTCAGCCTCGCTGTTCAGTCCCTCCTGGCACCGGGTCGCGGACTTAAAACCGCGTTTGCGCTCCCATGTAATTATCAATCGCCACGTGTTTCGCGGCGCCGTCTGGTACGTGATCCAGGATGACGCCACCGGTCGCTACCACCGCTTTACCCCGCAGGCCTACAGTCTTATCGGCTTGATGGATGGCCGCCGCAGCCTGGATGACCTGTGGCACAGTGCCGGCGAGCAACTGGGCGACGAAATGCCGTCCCAGGATGAAGTGATCCAGCTGCTGTCGCAACTGTATCGGGTCGATGCCATCCAGACCGATATCATCCCGGATATCGCCGAACTCAATAAACGCCAGCGCAAGGAAAAACAGAACCGCCTGCTGGCCGCAGTCAAATCGCCGCTGGCGGTAAAGATTCCGCTGCTGGACCCGGAGCCGTTCCTGGCCCGCACCGCCGGCCTCAGTCGCTGGCTCTACAACCCCCTCAGCGGCCTGATCTGGTTGTTGTGTGTGGGCTGGGCGCTGGGGCAGGCGGCGTATCACTGGCCACAGCTGACCGAAAACCTGGCCGACCGGGTGCTGGCGGTCGAGAACCTGTTTTTGATCTGGCTGGTGTACCCGCTGGTGAAACTGGTGCACGAGTTTGGCCATGCCTATGCGGTCAAGCGCTGGGGCGGGGAGGTGCACGAGATGGGCATCATGTTCCTGATCTTTATGCCCATTCCCTATGTGGATGCCTCGGCGTCGGCGGCGTTCCACAGTAAATACCAGCGCATGCTGGTGTCGGCCGCGGGTATTTTAATCGAGGCGTTTATCGCCGCGGTGGCGATGTGGGTGTGGGTCAGTGTCGAGCCGGGGGTTGTTCGCAGCGTGGCTTTCAACACCCTGCTGATCTCCGGTGTCTCGACCCTGCTTTTCAACGGCAACCCTCTATTGCGCTTTGATGCCTATTACACCCTGGCGGACTTTCTCGAAATTCCCAACCTGGCCTCCAGGGGCACGCGCCAGGTGGCCTGGCTGTGCAAGCGCTATATGCTCGGGTTTGGCGATGAAGCGACCAGCCCGGCCTATGGCAAAGGCGAGGGCCGTTGGCTGCTGATCTACGCGCTGGCCAGCTTCGTCTACCGGGTTTTCATTACCTTTACGATTGTCCTTTTTGTCGCCAGCGAGCTGTTTTTTGTTGGTATTCTGCTGGCGCTGTTGGCACTCTATAACATGTTTGGTAAACCGCTGGTGGCTATGCTCAAGTTTTTGATGACGGATAAAACGGTGCGCAGGCAACGGGCCCGGGTAGCGGCGGGGGTCGCTGCACTGCTGGTGGCAGTGTGGGTGCTGCTGTTTATCATTCCCCTGCCGAAGATGACGGTGACTCACGGCGTGGTCTGGGCGCCGGATGAGGCGCGCATTATCACCGCCAGTAACGGTTTTCTGCAGCAGCTGGTGGTGGCTCCCGGCTCCATGGTGAGTGCCGGTGAGACCCTGCTGGTGAGCCAGAACGAAACCCTCGACACCCAGGTAGCGAAATTCAGCGGTCGCCTGAAGGAGTTGCTGGTGCTGTACCAGCGGGCGGTGGCCGACGAGCGCCAGAACGAAGCCGGTATCCTCGCAGAAGAGATTGCCCAGGCCCGGGCGGAGCTGGCTCGCAGCCTGGAAGAGCAGCGCGAGTTGGTGGTCAGGAGCCCGGCCGCGGGGCGCTACCAGTTGACCCTGCCGGTAGACCCCGAGGCCCGCTATATCCCCCGGGGCACACTGCTGGGCTACGTCCTGCAACCGGGGGAGTACCAGGTGCGTGCGGCGCTGGGGCAAAACGACATCGAGGCGGTGCGCAGTGACGTGCGCGCCGTCACCGTCAGGGTGGCGGAAGATTTCGACCGGGTGGTGCCAGCCAGGCTGATTCGGGAAGTACCGAGTGCGCAGCGGGAATTACCCAGTGCGGCGCTGGCGGTGGAGGGGGGTGGCCTGTTTGCCCTGGATCCGGCCAACCAGCAAGCGGCGACGGCGTTTGAGCCGGTCTTCCTGGTGGATCTGCAGCTCACGGGCTCCGCCGCCTACCGGGTCGGGGAGCGCGCCTATGTGCGCTTTGAACACTCCCCGGAGCCGGTGGGCTATCGCATCTATCGCAGCTTGCGCCGGATCTTGCTGCGCGAACTGGAGTTCTAATTGATCACCTCGGCATGCCACGCACCGGCTGATTATCGCCACCGCCCCGAGCGGCCGCCGCCGGAGTCTGGCTGGCTGCAGCGCTTGTCGACCCAGGCCAAAGGCAAGCTGGAGCTGAACCGCTGGCGCTTGCGGAGGCGCCAGCGCCGTTTTTTGCGCCTGGTGACCGAGCACAGCCGGGGCTGTGAGGCCGAGACCGAGCAACAGCTGCTGCAGCGGGTGCGAGAGCTGGCCGCTGCCCTGCGCCAGCAAGGCCTGCAGGACCCGCTGGTGGCGGAGGTGTTCGCCATCATTCGCGAGTTGTCCGGGCGCACGCTGGGCATGCGTCACTTTGACAGCCAGTTGCTCGGCGGCTGGGTGATGTTGCAGGGGCGGGTGGCGGAGATGAAAACCGGCGAGGGCAAAACCCTGACCGCGGCGCTGCCGGTGATTACCGCGGCCCTGGCCGGCATGCCGGTGCATGTGGTCACGGTCAATGATTACCTGACCCAGCGCGACGCCGAGGAGATGGCGCCCCTGTACCAGTGCTTCGGCTTCTGTGCCGGCCTTATTATCCACGCCACCACGCCGGCGCAGCGACGCCAGGCCTACCAGGCCGATATTGTTTACGTGACCGGCAAGGAGCTGGTGTTTGATTACCTGCGCGACCAGATGAAACTGCCACAAGTGCAGCCGCTGCGCCTGCATGTTGAAGCCCTGAAAAGCCCCCGCTTCGAGTCCGCCTTGCAACTGCGCGGCCTGCACTTCGCCCTGGTGGACGAAGCCGACAGTGTCCTGATCGACGAATCGCGCACGCCGCTGATCATATCCGCCAATCGCGGCAACGAAGACCAGCAGCAATTTATCGAAGAGGCCTTCGAGCTGTCGCTGGAGTTGCAGGAGGGGCTGGACTTCAGCCACGATGTCCAGCGCCGTGAGATCGAGCTGACCGAGCAGGGTACCCGCACTATTCGCGAACTCAGCGAGGGCCTGGGGCCGCTGTGGCGAGGCGCCATCCGGCGCGAGGAAATCGTCCACAAGGCGCTGCTGGGGCGTTATATCTACCAGCGTGACAAGGATTACCTGGTGCGCGACGGCAAGGTGGAGCTGATTGACCCGCTGACCGGTCGGGTGATGGAAGGCCGCTCCTGGGAGAAGGGGCTGCACCAGATGGTCGAATTGAAGGAGGGCTGTGAGCTGACCCGGCAGCGGGTCACCGAGGCCAGGATCAGCTACCAGAACTTCTTTCGTCGCTACCTCTGCCTCTGTGGCATGACAGGTACCGCCTGGGAGGTGCGGCAGGAGTTCTGGGATACCTATGGCCTGGCCGTTACCCGGGTCCCGACCCACAAGCCGGAGCGGCGCCGTATCGACCCGCCGCGGGTGTTCCTCACCGATGCCGAGCGCTGGCAGGCACTGGTGCGTCGCTGTCAGGAATTGCTGGTACAAAACCGGGCGGTGCTGATTGGCACCGGTTCGGTGGCCAGTTCGGAAGAGGCCAGCGACTATTTGCGCCGGGCCGGCATCGAGCACCAGGTGCTCAACGCCAAGCAGGACCAGGCCGAGGCCGAACTGGTGGCCCAGGCGGGACAGCCGGGGCGGGTGATGGTGGCGACCAATATGGCCGGCCGCGGCACCGATATCAAACTGGCACCGCTGGTGCGGGAGGCCGGTGGCCTGCACGTCATACTCACCGATCGCTATGAGTCGGGCCGTGTTGATCGCCAGTTGGCCGGCCGCTGCGCCCGCCAGGGGGATCCGGGCAGCTTCGAAATGCTGTTGTCGCTGGAGAATGCGCCGGCCCGGACGCTGCGCGGTAAAAGCCTGCTGGCCAGCAGTCGCTCGCTGGGACTCAATAATGCCGCCGGTCAAAAAATGGCCCTGCAGGCATTACAGGTGGAACAACAATTTGTGGAGCGGCAGAACTATCTGGCGCGTCAGTCGACACTTGAATATGATCTAAAGCAGGGCGATTTGCTGGCTTTCTCTGGACGCGGTAACTGATGTTTATACGACCCCGATTATTACAACTTCTATATATACGGCCAATGCTTGTACCGTGTGCCTTGTTGTGGGCCCTGCTGCCGTTGCCGTTGGCTGCCGCCCCGCAGACGGAAGCAGAAAAACTGCTGGCCGTGCCCCTGGGCCAGACCCTGGAGTCAGACTCGGGCGGGAGCGCAAGCGCGGCGGGATCAGACCTCGATGACAGCGGCCTGCCAAGGCTGGGCTGCCTGTTGACGCCCAGTCTCGACGTCATGATTGCCAGCCCGGTAGTGGGGGTGATCGAAGAGGTGGCGGTGAAAAAAGGCAGCCTGGTAAAAAAGGGGGATGTGCTGATCCAGCTGCGCTCCGAGGTGGAGCAGGCGACCCTGCGCCTGAACCAGGCCCAGGCGGACTACGGCCGGCGCACCATTGAGCGCAATGAAGAGCTGTACCGCAAGAGCCTGATTTCGGAGCAGGAGCGGGACGAGATAATTATCACCAACCGCATCTACGGCTATGAGCTGGAGCAGACCCGCGCCATGTTGCAGCAAAAAACCATCCGCAGCCCCCTCGATGGCGTGGTGGTGGACACGTTCCTGGAGTTGGGCGAATACGTGGGTGAAGAGCCGGTGCTGAATATCGTGCAGCTCGACCCGCTGCATGTGGAAGTGGTGGTGCCGGCCAGGTACTACGGCGCCATCGCCAGTGGCGGCAGTGCCAGCGTCAGCCTGGACAAGCCCTGGAACGGCAGCTACCAGGCGACCGTCGATATAGTGGACCAGGTGCTGGATGCCGCCAGTGGCACCTTCGGTGTACGCCTGCTGCTGCCCAACCCGGATTATCGCCTGCCGGCCGGCCTGAAGTGCGAAATCCGCTTTTCTCCCGCCGCGGCCCAGGTCGCCCGCTAGGCTGGCGCGCCAGCCTCAACACCAGCCTCAACACCAGCCGCCACATCCGAATTGCGCGCCTGGCTCTTGTAATCGCAGGCTTTATTGATTACAGTCGCCGCCCTCGGCAAACCATTTGGGTTTTACTCGGTATTTGCAGCTCGGTGCTTGCAAATAGGGACGCAAATAGGTGTTGACTCTCCCTGCCAAGCTCTATAGAATTCCGCTTCTTTTTTGGGTCTACCCAAATAAGAAAGTGTGTAGGGTCGCTGTAACCGCGGCCCTGGTTCTTTGAAGATTACTGGAGTTTGGTTCACATGCAGAATCAACGCATTCGGATTCGCCTTAAGGCTTTCGATCACAAATTAATCGATACTTCTACCCAGGAGATCGTTGAGACCGCTAAGCGTACAGGCGCCCAGGTGCGCGGCCCGATACCGCTGCCGACTCGCAAAGAGCGTTTCACCGTATTGATCTCTCCGCACGTCAACAAAGACGCGCGCGACCAGTACGAAATCCGCACACATAAGCGTTTGCTTGATATTGTGGAGCCCACCGAAAAGACTGTAGATGCATTGATGAAGCTGGACCTAGCGGCCGGCGTCGAAGTGCAAATCAGTCTTGGCTGATAAAGCGGTTTATATAGTTCAAGTTTAAATACAATTTGTGCCGATACCCAACTAGTTTGGGTTGTGTAACGCTCTGAAATGGGCGGCCATAGCGGGTAAAAGCCCCGTACACTGAGAGGTTATTGAAATGACGATTGGTATAGTCGGTCGGAAGAGCGGTATGACCCGCGTTTTCACCGCAGAAGGTGTTTCCCTTCCTGTATCTGTGATTGAGGTTAGCCCCAATCGCATCACCCAGGTTAAGAGCGAAGAAACCGACGGTTACAATGCTGTACAGGTAACCGCAGGGTCTCGTCGAGCCTCCCGTGTGACCAAGTCTCAGGCTGGTCATTTTGCCAAAGCATCTACCGAAGCCGGTCACGGCGTTTGGGAACTGCGCAACGACGAAGGCGAAGCTTTCGAAGTTGGCGGCGAGATCACTGTTGCTGCTTTCGAAGCAGGTCAGTATGTCGACGTAACTGGTACATCCAAAGGTAAAGGCTTTGCCGGTACCGTCAAGCGCTGGAACTTCTCCATGCAAGACGCTACTCACGGTAACTCCTTGTCTCACCGTGCGCCTGGCTCTATTGGCCAGTGTCAAACTCCGGGCCGTGTAATGAAGGGCAAAAAAATGTCCGGACACATGGGCGCTGAGCGAGTAACTGTTCAGAACCTGGAAATTGTTCGGGTCGACGCCGAGCGCAATCTGCTGCTGGTTAAAGGTGCTATCCCCGGTGCTCCCGGTGGAGATGTATTCGTGCGCCCTGCAACCAAGCGCCGTGACGGTTAAGATTCCGAGGGTATCGACGATGGATTTGAATATTGCAACTCCCGAAGGCGCCAAAGGTACAGTTTCTGTATCGGAAGTCACCTTCGGAAAAGAGTTTAATCAAGACCTGGTTCACCAGGCGGTCACTGCCTATATGGCGGGTGCACGTCAGGGAACCAAGGCACAGAAAAACCGCGCAGCGGTTTCTGGTGGCGGTAAGAAGCCTTGGCGTCAGAAGGGCACTGGTCGTGCTCGTGCTGGTACTATTCGCAGCCCGATTTGGCGCTCTGGTGGCGTTACTTTTGCTGCCCAGCCTCGCGACCACGCTCAAAAGCTGAACAAGAAAATGTATCGCGCAGCACTGCGTTGCATCTTGTCAGAGCTGAATCGTCAGGATCGCCTGGTTGTGGTTGAGTCTTTTGATATTGACGCTCCCAAGACCAAGTCACTGGTTCAGCAGTTGGCTCAGTACGACCTGAAAGATGCGTTGATCGTTTCTCACGACATTAGTGAGAATCTGTATCTGGCTTCGCGCAACCTGCACAAGGTTGACGTACGCGATGTGCAGGGTGTTGACCCTGTCAGCCTGATTCGTTTCGACAAGGTAGTAATGACCGTACCTGCTCTGAAAAAGTTTGAGGAGATGCTGGGATGAGTCAAGAGCGCCTGTTTAAAGTCCTGCTGGGGCCTGTAATTTCCGAGAAAGCTTCACTGGCTGGTGATACCAGCAACCAGGTGGTTTTCAAGGTATTGCGCGACGCCGCCAAGCCGGAAATAAAAGCTGCAGTTGAAAAGCTGTTCAAGGTTAATGTCGAAGAAGTACGTACGCTGCTGGTCAAGGGTAAAACCAAGCGCACCCGTCATGGTATGGGCAAGCGCAGCGACTGGAAAAAAGCCTATGTACGTCTGGCCGAAGGTCAAGAAATTGACTTTTCGGTAGCGGAATAAGGGGATAGTTGCGATGCCTATTGTAAAACGTAAACCAACATCTCCCGGTCGTCGATTTGTTGTCAGTGTTGTTAACCCGGATCTGCACAAGGGTGCGCCTTACGCGCCTCTGCTGGAAAAGCAAAGCAAGTCTGGTGGTCGTAACAACAACGGTCGTATCACTACCCGTCATGTGGGTGGTGGTCACAAGCAGCACTACCGCGTTATCGACTTCAAGCGTAATAAAGATGGTATTCCGGCTACTGTAGAGCGCCTGGAATACGATCCGAACCGCACTGCCAATATCGCACTGGTGTGTTATGCCGACGGTGAGCGACGCTACGTTATCGCCCCCAAAGGTGTGAAAGCCGGTGATGTGATCGAGTCTGGTGAGGCTGCCGCTATCAAAGCTGGCAACACCCTGCCGATTCGCAACATCCCTGTGGGTAGTGTTATCCACTGTGTTGAATTGAAGCCAGGTAAAGGTGCCCAGGTGGCCCGCTCTGCCGGTACTTCAGTCCAGCTGGTGGCGCGCGATGGCCAGTACGCGACCTTGCGGTTGCGCAGTGGTGAAATGCGCAAGGTTCTCAGTGAGTGCCGTGCAACGTTGGGTGAAGTATCCAACAGTGAGCATAATCTGCGTTCTCTGGGCAAGGCTGGTGCTACTCGTTGGCGCGGTGTGCGTCCAACTGTTCGTGGTGTTGCTATGAACCCGGTAGACCACCCGCACGGTGGTGGTGAAGGTCGTACTTCTGGTGGCCGTCACCCGGTATCCCCGTGGGGTACACCTACCAAGGGTGCGAAGACACGCAAGAACAAGCGCACCGATAAGATGATTGTACGCCGTCGCGGTAAGAAATAAGCGACAGGTTAAACACTAGCTGAAGAGGAAAGTGCAGTGCCACGTTCACTGAAAAAAGGTCCTTTCATCGATCTTCATTTAATTAAGAAGGTTGAAACAGCGATCGAAAAAAATGACCGTCGTCCGATTAAGACCTGGTCTCGCCGTTCCATGATTATGCCGGAAATGGTGGGCCTGACTATCGCTGTGCACAACGGTCGTCAACATGTCCCCGTTCTCGTTAACGAAGAAATGGTTGGACATAAACTGGGCGAATTTGCTGCAACACGTACCTATCGTGGTCACGTTGCAGACAAGAAAGCCAAGCGCTAAGAGGTCTAACAATGGAAGTATCAGCAAAATTACGCGGTGCTCAGTTGTCGGCACAGAAAGCGCGTCTGGTAGCCGATCAGATACGGGGCAAACACGTGGAAGAGGCACTGGACATTCTGGCTTTCAGTCCGAAAAAGGGCGCAGCGATTGTTAAGAAAGTGCTGGAGTCTGCGATAGCAAACGCCGAGCACAACGAAGGTGCTGATGTGGATGAGTTGACTGTGTCAACTATATTCGTCGATGAGGGTCTGACCATGAAAAGAATCAGGCCGCGTGCTAAAGGACGTGCAGATCGCATCCTTAAGCGCACTTGTCACATCACCGTTAAAGTAGCCGATCAGTAAGAGACGGACGTTATGGGTCAGAAAGTACATCCGACAGGTATTCGTCTGGGCATCGTCAAAAAGCATACCTCTACCTGGTATGCCGGTGGCGATGAATACGCAGACAAGCTCAACACCGATTTGAAAGTACGTAAGTACATAGAGAAGCAACTGGCAAGCGCCTCCGTCAGTCGTGTGGAAATTGAGCGTCCGGCTAACACCGCTCGCATCACTATCCACACTGCCCGTCCAGGTATTGTGATAGGCAAGAAGGGCGAAGACGTTGAAAAGCTGCGGCTTGAAGTTGGTAAGCAAATGGGTTGCCCAGTGCATATCAACATCGAGGAAATCCGCAAGCCGGATCTGGATGCAACTCTGGTTGCACAAAGTGTAGCTCAGCAGCTTGAGCGTCGTGTTATGTTCCGTCGTGCTATGAAGCGCGCGGTACAGAACGCTATGCGTCAGGGCGCTGAAGGTATCAAGATCCAGGTTAGCGGTCGTCTGGGTGGCGCAGAAATCGCGCGCACCGAGTGGTACCGTGAAGGTCGTGTACCTCTGCACACTTTACGTGCTGACATCGATTACGCCCACGCCGAAGGTCTAACCACCTACGGTATCATTGGCGTAAAAGTTTGGATCTTCAAAGGCGAAGTCATTGGCGGCATTGATGCTGTTGAAGACAAGTCGAAGAAGAAAAAAGGCTCAAGGTAAGGGGTACGCAACATGCTGCAACCGAAGCGTACAAAGTTTCGCAAGCAAATGAAGGGCCGCAACCGCGGTCTGGCCCAACGTGGCTCCAAGGTTAGCTTTGGCGAATATGGTTTGAAGGCAAATGCACGTGGTCGTCTCACAGCGCGTCAGATTGAAGCTGCGCGTCGTGCTATGACTCGTCACATCAAGCGTGGCGGAAAAATCTGGATTCGTGTGTTTCCTGACAAGCCAATTACCAGCAAACCCCTGGAAGTACGTCAGGGTAAAGGTAAGGGTAACGTTGAATACTGGGTCGCCCAGATTCAGCCAGGCAAGGTTCTTTATGAAATGGAAGGTGTTTCTGAAGAATTGGCTCGCGAGGCATTCGCACTGGCCGCTGCCAAGTTGCCACTCAATACAACTTTCGTGAAACGTTCGGTGATGTGATGAAAGCTCAAGAACTCCGCGAAAAATCTGTTGAAGAGCTGAATGCTGAATTACTGAAGCAGCTTGAAGAGCAGTTTAAGCTGCGTATGCAAGCTTCTACTGGTCAGCTGAATCAGACACACCTGCTCAAGCAGACACGTCGCGATATTGCTCGTATTAAAACAGTGCTGAATCAAAAGGCAGGTGACTAACAATGACAGACAAGCTAGTACGTCAGTTAAGCGGTAAGGTCGTAAGCGACAAGATGAATAAAACCATCACTGTCCTGATCGAACGCCGTGTTAAGCACCCGATTTATGGTAAGTACGTTAGTAAATCAACCAGGTTGAAAGCTCATGATGAAAAGAATGAGTGCAAGACAGGTGATGTGGTAGTGATTGAAGAATCCCGCCCGCTGTCTAAAACCAAGACCTGGTCGTTGGTGAAAATAGAAGAACGCGCCACAGAGGTTTAATCTCTCACCCCGCGTTGTAAAGACTTAGAAAGTTTAGAGTTTCGGAGACGGACGATGATTCAAACGCAAACATACCTGGATGTGGCAGACAACAGTGGTGCCCGCCGCGTTATGTGCATTAAGGTACTCGGCGGGTCGCATCGTCGTTACGCCGCAGTGGGTGACATTATTAAGGTTACCGTAAAGGAAGCAATTCCACGTGGTAAAGTGAAAAAGGGTCAGGTAATGAAGGCCGTGGTTGTACGTACCAAAAAAGGTGTGCGTCGCCAGGACGGGTCTCTGATCAAGTTTGACGATAACGCCGCCGTGCTGCTGAACACACAGGATGCTCCTGTGGGTACACGTATCTTCGGCCCTGTTACTCGTGAACTGCGTGGCGAGAAATTTATGAAGATCATCTCTCTGGCGCCAGAAGTTCTGTAAGCCAGGGCTTTTGAAATCAGTAGAGAGTTGAGGAACAGGGTTATGCGTAAGATCAAACGTGATGACGAAGTGATTGTGATCGCTGGTCGCGACAAAGGTAAGCGCGGTAAGGTAGTTAACGTACTTGCTGACGATCGCTTGCTCGTGTCTGGTGTGCACATGATCAAAAAACACCAAAAACCAAACCCGCAGTTGGGTGTGGCCGGCGGAATTGTGGAGAAAGAATCTCCGATCCAGGTATCCAATGTTGCTATTTTCAATAGCGCCACTGGCAAAGCGGATCGCGTGGGTTTCAAAGTCCAGGAAGACGGCACCAAAGTGCGAGTTTTCAAATCCAACGGCGAAGTCGTGGACGCCTAGTAGCTCTCCAGCAACTACGCACAGACAGCGACAAAAGCAGACGGTAATTGAACATGGCTAAGTTTAAAGAGCTTTACCAAAACGAAATCGCAGCACAGCTGAAAGAAGAGCTGAAGCTGGATAACGTGATGGAAGTGCCTCGCATAACAAAGATCACCTTGAACATGGGTGTGGGTGAGGCTATCGGGGACAAAAAAGTCCTCGAGAATGCGGTTAGTGATCTGGAAAAGATCTCTGGCCAAAAACCTGTAGTGACCAAGGCGCGCAAGTCAATTGCTGCGTTCAAGGTCCGCGAGGAATGGCCGATTGGCTGTAAGGTTACTCTGCGCTCTGAGCGTATGTACGAGTTCCTTGAGCGTTTGGTCGGCATTGCGATCCCTCGTATTCGCGACTTCCGCGGTATCAGCCCGAAGCAGTTCGACGGGCGCGGAAACTTCTCAATGGGTGTCTCTGAGCAGATCATCTTCCCTGAGATTGAATACGACAAGGTCGACAAGTTGCGCGGTCTGGATATTTGTATCACGACTACCGCTCGCACTAACGAAGAAGGTCTGGCGCTGTTAAAAGCGTTTAACTTCCCGTTTAAAGGCTAAGGAATCGGATAATGGCAAAGAAATCTATGATCGCGCGCGAAGTAAAGCGTGCTAAAGCTGTCGCCAAGTACGCTGCCAAGCGCGCCGAGTTGAAAGCGATTATTGCGAATCCGGAAACTCCGGAAGAACAACTGTGGGAAGCCCAGGTTAAGCTGCAGAAATTGCCGCGTGACGCCAGTCCTGCTCGCCAGCGCAATCGCTGTCGTGTAACTGGTCGCCCGCACGGTGTCTACAGCAAATTTGGCCTGTGCCGCAACAAGCTGCGTGAAGCAGCGATGCGCGGTGATGTCCCTGGCCTGGTTAAAGCCAGCTGGTAAGCTACGGCAGAATTTAGGAGCATAAATTATGAGTATGCAAGATCCGTTGGCAGATATGCTGACCCGTATCCGCAACGCTCAGCTGGTAGGCAAGGTCGATGTTTCCATGCCTGCTTCAAAACTGAAGACCAATGTCGCTCGTGTATTGCAAGAAGAAGGATACATCGGTGGCTTTGCAGTCAGTGAAGACGCTCAGCCAGTGCTGACCATCGAGCTGAAATATTTTGAGAACAAGCCGGTTATTGCCGAACTTGATCGAGTAAGCCGTCCCGGCTTGCGTAATTACTCTGGTAAAGATGGCTTGCCATCGGTTCGTGGTGGTCTTGGTATCGCCATCGTATCCACCAGCAAAGGTGTTATGACTGATCGTGCTGCTCGCGCCGCTGGCGTTGGTGGTGAGGTTCTCTGCACCGTATTCTAACACTGGTTTAACGTTTGTAAGTTAACAGTAACAAGTAGTTTAAACGGGAATTCGTTATGTCACGAGTTGCAAATAGTCCGGTTGAAGTGCCCGCTGGTGTAACTGTTACCCTGGATGGTCAGGAGATTTCAGTTAAAGGCAGCAATGGTACATTGGCCCATACCATACATAGCAGTGTTGCAGTATCTCAGGAAGAAGGTGTCCTGAAATTCGCTGCTAAAGATGGCGCCAAGCAGTCTCGCGCATTGGCGGGCACCACACGTGCCCTGGTAAACAACATGGTTCAGGGTACAGGTCAAGGCTTCGAAAAGAAGCTGGTACTCCAGGGTGTTGGTTATCGTGCCAAAGCTGCGGGCAAAACTGTAGACCTGACTTTGGGTTTCTCCCATCCTGTCGTTTATACCCTTCCTGAAGGTGTAAAAGCAGAGAGCCCAAGTCAGACTGAGATCGTACTCAAGAGCGCTGATAAGCAGTTGCTCGGTCAGGTAGCCGCGGAAATCCGCGCATTCCGGCCACCAGAGCCTTATAAAGGCAAAGGTGTTCGCTACGCTGACGAGTTCGTCCATCGTAAAGAAGCTAAGAAGAAGTAGGGCCCAGGTCATGAACGCAAAGAAACAATCCCGTTTAAGGCGTGCGCGCCGTGCTCGTGCCAAGATCAGCGAATTGGGTGCCACACGTCTGTGTGTCAACCGCACTCCGCGACATATCTACGCACAAATTATTGCAGCCGATGGTGGCAAGGTTTTGGCCAGCGCCTCAACTTTGGACAAAGAATTACGTGATGGCAAGACCGGCAACAAAGACGCCGCTCAAGCCGTTGGCAAACTGATTGCTGAACGTGCCAAAGCTGCCGGTGTCTCTTCTGTGGCATTCGACCGCAGTGGTTACAAATACCATGGTCGCGTACAAGCTCTGGCTGACGCTGCGCGTGAAGCTGGTCTGGAATTCTAAAGGTTGAGATATGGCTTTTAACAAGAAAGAAGAACGTAACGAAGAAGGCTTCCAGGAGAAGCTGGTTCAGGTTAACCGGGTTGCCAAAACCGTTAAAGGTGGACGTATCTTTACCTTTACCGCCCTGACTGTCGTCGGCGATGGTAATGGCAAGGTCGGCTTCGGTCGCGGTAAGGCCCGTGAAGTGCCAGCCGCTATCCAGAAGGCGATGGAATCTGCCCGCCGCAACATGATCGAAGTCGAACTGAACGGCGACACGCTGCAGTACGCGACTACCGGTCGTCACAGCGGTTCCAAGGTTTTCATGCAGCCTGCATCCCAGGGTACTGGTGTAATTGCCGGCGGCGCGATGCGCTCCGTGTTTGAAATGGCAGGTGTCCAGAACGTACTGGCCAAGTGCTACGGCTCCACCAACCCGGTGAACGTCGTTCGCGCTACCTTCCAGGCGTTGAAGGAAATGGCTTCACCAGCGGGTATCGCCGCCAAGCGTGGCAAGTCCGTTGAGGAAATCCTGAACTGATTGGGCCTGCGCTGAGTGTTTGATGGTACTATGCCGCTCCGGCCAGTCGCCATCGAGGCAAACATCCAGTAACTATGCCGGTAATGATGAAAGGTTGGAAACACCATGGCTAAGAAAATGATTACGGTGACCCAGGTTAAAAGCACCGCTGGTCGCCTGAAAAACCACCAGGCCTGTGTGGCAGGTCTGGGTTTACGTCGCATTGGACACACAGTAGAAGTTGAAGATACTCCTTCCGTGCGCGGTATGATCAACAAGGTACAATACCTGATTAAGGTAGAGGGAGAGTAACATGCGCCTGAACACTCTGAGTCCTGCTCCAGGTAGCACTCACAGCAAGAAGCGAGTCGGTCGCGGTATTGGTAGTGGCCTGGGTAAAACCGCAGGTCGCGGCCACAAGGGTCTGAAATCCCGCTCCGGTGGTACGGTCAAGCCCGGTTTCGAGGGTGGCCAGATGCCACTGCAGAAGCGTCTGCCAAAATACGGTTTTACTTCCCGTGTTGGCCGCGTAACTGCCGAAGTTCGACTGGCTGAGCTGAACAATATCGACGCCGAAGTGATTGATCTGGAAGCACTCAAGCAAGCTGATGTGATCAACATCAACATGAAGCGTGCCAAAGTCTTTCTGTCCGGTGAAATTACCAAAGCAGTGACCGTTAAAGGTCTGGCTGTGACTAAGGGAGCCAAGGCTGCGATCGAAGCGGCTGGCGGTAAAGTCGAAGAGTAATCTCTCGATTGGACGAATAGCGAGGTACCAATGGCGACGGGCAACCTGCCATTAGGAAAGCAAAAAGGACTGGGCGAGCTTTGGGCTCGCCTTCGTTTTCTTTTTGTGGCGATAATTGTTTACCGGATCGGAACCCATATTCCTGTACCGGGCATCGATCCCGAGCGTCTGGCGTCATTATTTAACCAGAACCAGGGCACGATCCTGGGCCTGTTTAATATGTTCTCCGGTGGCGCGCTGGAGCGGATGAGTATCCTGGCCCTGGGCATCATGCCCTATATTTCGGCCTCGATTATCATGCAGTTGATGTCCGCCGTGACACCATCGCTGGAGCAGCTGAAGAAAGAGGGGGATGCCGGGCGTCGCAAGATCAGCCAGTACACCCGCTATCTCACTGTGGTGCTGGCGCTGGTACAAGGCATCGGCATGAGCGTGGGCTTTTCCGGCCAGGCGTATATGACCGGCTTTGCCTTTTACTTCGTCGCGGTAACGTCTCTGGTCACCGGTGCGGTGTTTATGATGTGGCTGGGCGAGCAGGTCACTGAGCGCGGTATAGGCAACGGCATCTCGATGCTGATTTTTGCCGGTATCGTGGCCGGTATGCCGAGTGCGGTCGGTCAGGCATTTGAGAGTGCGCGCCAGGGTGATTTGCATATCCTGCTGCTGCTCGGCATCACTGTATTGGCTATTGCGGTGGTCTGGCTGGTGGTTCGTATCGAGCGCGGCCAGCGTCGCATTACGGTCAACTACGCCAAGCGCCAGCAGGGTCGCAAGGTATTTGCCGCCCAGAGCAGTCACCTGCCATTGAAGGTGAACATGGCCGGCGTAATTCCGGCGATCTTTGCCAGCAGTATATTGCTGTTCCCGGCCTCGATCGCACAGTGGTTCGGCCAGGGTGGCGAAGGCATCGGTAGCGAAATACTGCAGGAAATGGCGCTGGCGATTGGCCCGGGCCAGCCGTTGAACTTTATCCTGTTCGCGGCATTGATTGTGTTTTTCTGCTTCTTCTATACGGCGTTGATGTTCAACCCGGCGGAAGTGGCCGATAACCTGAAGAAATCCGGAGCGTATATCCCAGGTATTCGTCCCGGCGAGCAGTCTGCCAAGTACATCGACAAGGTGTTGACGCGGTTGACTGTGGTTGGCGCGATGTACATCGCAGCGGTGTGTTTGTTGCCGCAGTTCCTGGTGGTCGCCACGAACGTACCGTTCTACCTGGGTGGTACATCACTGCTTATCGTAGTGGTCGTGGTAATGGACTTTATGTCCCAGGTGCAGTCGCATCTTATGTCTCATCAGTACGATTCACTGATGAAAAAAGCAAATCTCAAAGGCTATGGTTCAGCCCGTTAGGGTGCAGCCCGCTGGCCGTTGATTAAGGTGTAATGAGTCATGAAAGTTCGTGCTTCAATTAAGAAAGTTTGCCGCAAGTGCAAGATTGTACGTCGTAAGGGTGTAGTACGGGTTATCTGTGCCGCCGAGCCACGTCACAAGCAGCGCCAAGGCTAAAGTGATCTGTCTGCCGGGGCCGGTTTTTGCCAGCCCTGCAGCCAGGCCACTGTCTCAAAGCCGGAGTCGTTACTAAAACCCGGCCCAGCCAAGAGACATTGGCCCTCTAATTCACTGGTAACACTGGTAATTAGGCGGCCAAAATCAACCCTGCTGACTGAATCACGGGGTTGATCACAAGGGGGCGTTGACTGTCGTCAGAGGGGAAACTCTCTGGCTATTGCTTTTTGGGCGGAATGCCGTTATTCTTGCGCGCTTTTTCGAGGCGTACTGGATGGCGGTTTCTCGTCGTCAACGCTGCAATTTAAGATATACGTGGAGTAATCTGAATGGCCCGTATTGCTGGTGTCAATATTCCAGATAATAAGCATGCCGTTATCTCCCTGACCTATGTGTATGGGATCGGTCGCACAACTGCGAAACAAATTTGCGCTGCTTCTGGCGTTGCTGAGTCTACCAAAATTTCTGAACTCAGCGATGAGCAGATGGACGCTGTACGTGGCGAAGTCGCCAAGGTTGCAGTTGAGGGTGACTTGCGTCGTGAAGTTTCTATGAGCATCAAGCGTTTGATGGACCTGGGCTGCTATCGCGGTCTGCGTCATCGTCGTGGCTTGCCTGTTCGTGGCCAGCGTTCAAAGACGAATGCCCGCACCCGTAAGGGTCCGCGCAAGCCGATCAAAAGGTAAGCTGCGGAGCTGACGTTCCGGAGTCTCACAAGGTAAAGGTTAGGAAGAGTTGCTATGGCAAAGCCAAGTAATAAAGCAGTTAAGAAAAAGGTTAAAAAGACGGTAGTCGATGGTGTTGCACACATCCACGCCTCTTTTAACAACACGATCGTGACCATCACTGATCGTCAGGGAAACACCCTCAGCTGGGCAACATCCGGCGGTTCGGGTTTCCGTGGTTCACGTAAGTCCACCCCGTTCGCTGCGCAGGTCGCCGCAGAACGTGCCGGTGAAGCCGCCAAGGATTACGGCCTGAAGAACCTGGACGTGGAAGTTAAAGGTCCTGGTCCTGGTCGTGAATCTGCCGTTCGTGCGTTGAACAATGTTGGCTACAAAATCACCAACATCACTGACGTCACGCCAATTCCACATAACGGCTGTCGTCCGCCGAAGAAACGTCGTGTGTAAGGGGGCTTGAAGAAATGGCACGTTATATAGGACCAACATGTAAACTGTCTCGCCGTGAAGGAACCGATCTGTTCCTGAAGAGCGGGTCACGTCCACTGGATTCCAAGTGTAAAGTTGAAAATGCACCGGGTCAGCACGGTATTCGCCGTGGTCGTCTGTCCGACTATGGTGTTCAGCTGCGCGAAAAGCAAAAAGTTCGCCGCACCTACGGTATCCTGGAAAAGCAATTCCGCGGTTACTACAAAGAAGCTGCTCGTCGCAAGGGCGCTACTGGTGAAAACCTGCTGCAACTGCTCGAATCCCGTCTCGATAACGTCGTTTATCGCATGGGTTTTGGCTCAACACGCGCAGAATCTCGCCAGCTGGTATCTCACAAGTCGATCACTGTTAACGGCCAGACCGTTAATATCGCTTCTTACCAGTTAAAAGCCGGTGACGTTGTTGCCGTACGCGAAAAGGCCAAGAACCAATTGCGTATTCAGCAAGCGTTGACGCTGGCTGCTCAGCGCTCAGAAGTAGAGTGGGTTGATGTCAACTCGGACAAGAAAGAAGGCACCTACAAGCGTGTGCCTGATCGTGCCGACTTGCCAGCCGAGATCAACGAGAACCTGATCGTTGAACTTTACTCCAAGTAAGAGATAACTCATTAAAGGTGTGACAATGCAGACTGCTGTAAACGAGTTTTTGACACCGCGTCATATCGACGTCACGGAAATTGGCCCGACGCGTGCGAGAGTGGTTCTGGAACCGCTTGAGCGTGGTTTTGGTCATACACTGGGTAACGCGCTGCGTCGAATTCTTCTCTCTTCCATGCCCGGCTGTGCCGTGACCGAAGTCGAGATCGATGGCGTGCTGCACGAATACAGCGCTATTGAAGGTGTGCAGGAAGACGTAATTGAAATCCTGCTCAACCTGAAAGGTGTTGCCGTGGTAATGCACGGTAAGGACCACGCCGTGTTGACCCTGTCCAGCAAAGGACCGGGTGTGGTAACGGCCGGTGACATCCAGGTGGATCACGAAGTTGAGATCACCAACCCGGATCACGTAATTGCCAACATTACCGGTGACGTGGCGCTGAACATGAAGCTTACTGTTGCACGTGGTCGTGGCTACCAGCCAGCCGATGCGCGTCGCAATGATGAAGAAGAAACTCGTGCAATTGGCCGTTTGCAGCTGGACGCATCATTCAGCCCGGTACAGCGGTTGGCTTATCAAGTGGAAAGCGCTCGTGTAGAGCAGCGGACCGACCTGGACAAGCTGATCCTCGACCTGGAAACCAATGGTACTATCGATCCTGAAGAGGCTATCCGCCGCGCTGCCACTATTTTGCAGCAGCAGTTAGCTGTCTTTGTCGACCTGGAAGGCGAGAAAGAAGCCGAGCCGGAAGAGAAAGAAGAAGAGATCGATCCAGTATTGTTGCGCCCGGTCGACGACCTGGAGCTGACAGTGCGCTCAGCCAACTGTTTGAAGGCAGAGAACATTTACTACATTGGTGACCTGATCCAGCGCACCGAAGTAGAGCTGCTGAAAACACCGAACCTGGGTAAAAAGTCTCTTACCGAGATCAAGGACATCCTGGCCTCGCGCGGATTGTCACTCGGTATGCGTCTGGAAAATTGGCCGCCAGCCAGTCTCGCAAAAGACGACCGGTTAGCGTAAACAAGATTGTCACCGCCTGGATGTAGTCGGGCAGTGGTTTAAACAGGATTAGTTGCTCCGTGTGAACGGATCCAGCAATCGCAAAGTAAGGGTTTAGAGTTATGCGTCATCGTCATAGTGGCCGTCAACTGAATCGCAACGCCTCGCACCGTAAGGCCATGTTCAAGAACATGACCGTATCCCTGGTCGAGCACGAGCTGATTAGAACAACACTGGCTAAGGCTAAAGAGCTGCGCTCTGTGGCCGAACCACTGATCACACTGTCGAAAAACGACAGTGTCAGCAACCGCCGCCTGGCTTTCAGCCGCATGGGTAGCAAAGCTGCAGTGGGCAAGCTGTTCAACGAACTGGGGCCTCGTTACGAGTCCCGCCCGGGTGGTTATATCCGTATCCTCAAGTGCGGTCTCCGCGCTGGCGATAAGGCACCTATGGCGTACGTTGAGCTGGTTGACCGCCCAGTGGCTGCAGAAGCAGTTGAAGAAGATTGATTTCGGTCAGTTTTCACCAATAAAAAGGGCGCTTTAGACGGCGCCTTTTTTATTGCCCGCAATTTCTGTCACAACTTCTGCTGCACATCTTTCGCTCCCCAATGGTCAGCCGCAATAGCCAGCCCCTTTTGGCCAGCCCCTTTTAACCAGCCCCTTTAACCCGCCCCAATGGCCAGCGGCTAAAGCCAGCTGCTATAGCCAGCGCTCGCCACTGGCGTCATTCATTTCGATATGCTCGCCCCAGTGGGGTGGGTAGAGGCCGCGTTTGACGTAGGCGTGAAAGCTGGACCAGGGCCACTGGGCCGCGCGGCTGGCGAGGCCGTGCTTGACCGGGTCGAAGTGGACGTAATCCAGGTGCCAGTCTAGCTCTTCCGTCCCCTGCAGGGGGCGCTCGCAATAGTCCGGTTGCCATACCACGCTGCCGCCCCGGTAGTATTTGGCAAACCAGCTGTGCAACAAGCGCCAGCGGGTGGCGTGATCGCAGTCCCCGGCGGGCAACTCCCAGATGCAGTGCAGGTGATCGGGCAGCACGCAGATGGCGCTCAGGTTAAACGGGCGGCGGTCCATGGCGAAGCGAAAGGCAGAGCGCAAGAGCTGGATTTCATGGGTCCGGCACAAGACCGGCTGACGCTTGCTGGTGGCGAGGGTAAAAAAGAAATGGCTGCCGCCGGTGGTTGCTTGTGGTTGCACGGTGTCTGGTTGCACGGTGTCGGTCCAAATCCATTTGGGTTGGTCCACTTTACGGCAAGCCCGGTGCAGCGCCATCAGGCAAAAGTGTGATTGCGAACGCGCTATCCATACTGCGCATTACATAAGGTCAGGATTGGCACCGAACTACCGTTAATGCCATTGGCAGTGACCTATGCAGCTGAGGCATAATGGCCATTGACGATGGACTGTAGAAATTTCATGGATGGACGCGACTTGAATACTCGCTGGCAACAAACACTTCTACCCTGGCGCTTGCTGGCTGGGCTGGTACTGATGGCTATTTTCTGGGCTGGGCTCAAGGAAAAGCCACTGCCGCAGTACGTGGATCGCTTTGACCTTTGGGCCCACGGCTTGGGCTTTTTTCTATTGACCCTGGTGCTGCACATGGCTTTTCGCCGCCGGTCGCCCCTGCTGCTGACATTGCTGTGCCTGCTTGTGGGGCTGGCGATCGAGATAAGCCAGCACCTGTTGCCGACCCGCTCCTTCGACTGGATCGACTTTGCCATGGACAGCCTTGGCGTGATGGCCGGGCTAGTGGTCATGCTCTGTTGGCAACGCGGCGCGGCGGCGACTGCGGTCCGAACGCAGTGAGCGCGAGCCGTTTAGCCTACTCCGTCAAGGTGTCGAACTTGCTGTTGTTGTTGGCCTTATCTGGATTACCCGCTTGATGTTTCCGATTCCGGGAGAAGTCCCGCGCAATTAATCAAAGGCATAACAATTGCTTCGTAACCGCTGGACACACCGGGTGCGGCGGACAAAACAGGATTTTTCCGCCGCTACAGGCTAAAATCTCACCATTAGACCTTCATTTATGCTTACCTCAAAGGACTGCTCAATGATTATACCCGTCATTATGGCCGGCGGCTCAGGCACCCGCCTGTGGCCCATGTCGCGCTCGCTTTACCCGAAACAGTTTCTGCCGCTGGTGAATGACAGCACCATGCTGGAGGACACCTGCCAGCGACTGCAAGGGCTCAAGGCCAGTGCGCCGCTGGTTATCTGTGGTGAAGATCACCGTTTTACCGTGGCCGAGCAACTGCGCGAAGACGGCGAAAAGGCCCAGATTATTCTCGAACCGGCCGGTCGCAATACGGCGCCGGCAGTGGCGCTGGCAGCCCTGCAAGCGCAAAAACAGTCCAGCAGCGGTGACCCGCTGCTGCTGATCCTGGCCGCCGACCACGTGATTCGCGATGTGCCGGCGTTCCAGAAGGCGGTTATTACTGCGGCCAGTTTCGCAGAAAAAGGCCAGCTGGTGACCTTTGGCATCGTGCCTACCGGCCCGGAAACCGGCTACGGCTATATTCGCACCGGCGAAGAACTCTCCGGCTTGGCCCACAATGTCGCCGAGTTTGTGGAAAAGCCCAATCTCGCCACCGCCGAACAGTACGTCAGTTCCGGTAACTACCTGTGGAACAGCGGTATGTTTATGTTCAAGGCCAGCCGCTACCTGGAAGAATTGCAGTCTCACCGGCCGGAGATTCTCGCGGCTTGTGAACAGGCCATGGCCGAGACCCGCGAAGATGTGGATTTTGTGCGCCCCGGCAAGGACGCCTTCCTCGCCTGTCCGGACGATTCCATCGATTACGCGGTGATGGAAAAAACCGCCGATGCGGTGGTAGTGCCCATGTCCTGTGGCTGGAACGATGTCGGCTCCTGGTCGGCCCTGTGGGATGTCTCCAGCAAGGACGACGCCGGCAACGCCCTGCACGGCGATGTGCTCACCGTGGCCACCAAAAACAGCTATATTCGCAGCGACTCCAAGCTGGTCACCACCGTAGGTGTCGAGGACTTGGTGATCGTTGAGAGCGATGACGCCATTATGGTGGCGCACAAGGACCAGGTGCAGGACGTCAAGCAGATTGTCGCCCAGCTCAAGGCTGAGGGCCGCAGCGAGGCCCAGTTGCACCGCAAGGTCTATCGCCCCTGGGGTTACTACGACTCCATCGATTGCGGCCCGCGCTTCCAGGTCAAGCGCATTGTGGTGAAGCCGGGCGGCAAGTTGAGCCTGCAGATGCACCACCACCGCGCCGAGCACTGGATCGTGGTCAGCGGCACGGCGAAAGTGACCAAGGGTGAAGAGACTTTCCTGGTGACCGAGAACCAGTCCACCTATATTCCCCTGGGCGTCACCCACAGGCTGGAAAACCCCGGTGCTATCGCGCTGGAAATGATTGAAGTGCAGTCGGGCTCGTATCTGGGCGAGGACGATATTGTGCGCTTTGAGGATACCTACGGCCGCGGCTGAGGGCGTTTTTGCGGGTTATTAGTGTGCTGCCAGAGTCAGCCCAATAGCTGGGTAAGAGTCATCCCCGCGCAGGCGTTAGTCATCCCCGCGCAGGCGTTAGTCCTCCCCGCGCAGGCGTTAGTCATCCCCGCGCAGGCGGGGATCCACTGCTATGAACTTTATGGATCCCCGCCTTCGCGGGGATGACTTTAGAAAAAAATAAAGAAGGGGATGACTTTAGAAAATAAAGAAGAGGATGACTTTAGAAAATAAAGAAGAGGATGGCTGTAGAGAATAAAGAAGGGGATGACTGTAGAAAATAAAGAAGAGGATGACTTTAGAGAATAAAGAATAGGGTGATTCTAGAGAAGAAAAAAGGGGATGACGGCCGGAGGTAGTTACTACCTCCGGCCGACCTCAATCAACCCAGCGCTTCGTCCAGCGCCTTGTACAAGGCGATCATCTGGTTGTCGCTCATACCGTCAACCTGACCGGCAACATCCTGCAGCTTGGCTTTCAGGTCGCGGCGCAGGTCTTCGTTAGATACCCCGGTATCCAGTCCCTTCAGGCTCAGTTCGCTGACAATCATGCCGGCACCCACGGTGCCATTGGTGAGGCGGTCGATAATGATAAAGGCACCGGTAATGCGGTTGTCCTTGTAGCTGTCGAAAATCACCGGCGTATCAAAGCTGATATCGCACAGGGCAATCTCATTCAGGGCCAGGCCGTCCGCCGGGCTGGTTGCCATGGTGTTGACGTCGATCTTGTGCTCAATCGCGGCCACGCTGCCCAGTGACTTCTTACTGACAAACTTGATCGCGTACTGCTTGTGCAGCTTTAGCGGGTCTTCCGCCATCCAGATCACGTGCGCCTTGACGCCCTTGCCGACGTGGGGCAGGTCGCCTTTCTTCACCAGCATGTCGCCGCGGCTGACATCGATCTCGTCTTCCAGGGTCAGGGTAACCGCCTGTTGCACAATGGCCTCGGGCTGGTCGCCGTCGAAGGTGGAGATGGTCTTAACCTTGCTGGTCTTGCCCGAGGGCAGGGACACCACCTCGTCACCGGGCTTGATCACACCGGAGGCAATGGTGCCGGCAAAGCCGCGGAAATCCAGATTCGGGCGAATCACGTACTGCACCGGCAGGCGGAAGTTATCCAGGTTGCGGTCTTTGGCGATCTCGATATTTTCCAGCACGTGCATCAGCGGCTCACCGCTGAACCAGGGCATATGCTCGGACTTGTTCACCACGTTGTCGCCGCGCAGGGCGGAGATCGGCGCGAACTGGATATCGGGAATATCGAGGTCCTTGGCGAAGGCCATGTACTCTTCGACGATTTCGTTATAGCGCTCTTCGCTGTAGTCCACCAGGTCCATCTTGTTGATGGCGACCACCACGTGCTTGAGGCCCAGCAGCGAGACGATAAAGCTGTGACGCTTGGTCTGGGTCAACACACCGCGGCGGGCATCGATAATCACAATCGCCAGGTCGCAGTTGGAGGCGCCGGTGGCCATGTTGCGAGTGTACTGCTCATGCCCGGGGGTGTCGGCGATAATAAACTTGCGCTTGTCGGTGGAGAAATAGCGGTAGGCCACATCGATGGTGATGCCCTGCTCGCGCTCGCTCTGCAGGCCGTCCACCAGCAGCGCCAGGTCGAACTCGCCGTCGGTGGTGTTAAAACGCTTGGAGTCGTTTTTGATAGCCGACAGGTGATCTTCAAAGATCATTTTTGAATCGTGCAGCAGGCGGCCGATCAGGGTACTTTTACCGTCGTCGACGCTGCCGCAAGTCAGGAAGCGCAACAGCTCCTTGTTCTCGTGCATGTCGAGGTATTTGATGATGTCGGTTTCGACAAGTGATTTAGCTTCAGTCATAACATTCTTCCCACTCTATCTCTGCGCTGGGGTCGATCGCTCGGCGATCCACCCGGCAATAATTTGATTTCTGAATTGGCCGCCGCTTAGAAGTAGCCTTCCATCTTTTTCTTCTCCATGGAGCCGGCAGAGTCGCTGTCGATCACGCGGCCCTGGCGCTCGGAGGTCTTGGTCAGCAGCATCTCCTGGATAATCTCCGGCAGGGTAGCCGCTTCCGACTCCACCGCACCGGTGAGCGGGTAGCAACCCAGGGTGCGGAAGCGCACCTTCTTCATTTCCGGCACTTCGCCTTCTTCCAGCGGCATACGGTCGTCGTCCACCATGATCAGTACGCCATCGCGCTCCACCACGGGGCGCTCTTTGGACAGGTAGAGCTCAGGAATCTGGATGTTTTCCTTGTAGATATACTGCCAGATATCCAGCTCGGTCCAGTTGGAGAGGGGGAAGACGCGGATGCTCTCGCCCTTGTCGACGTTGCTGTTGTAGATGGTCCACAGCTCGGGGCGCTGGTTTTTCGGATCCCAGCGGTGGTTCTTGTCGCGGAACGAGTAGACCCGCTCCTTGGCCCGGGACTTCTCCTCGTCGCGGCGCGCGCCACCAAAGGCGGCGTCAAACTTGTAGTGATTGAGCGCCTGCTTTAGGCCTTCGGTTTTCATCACGTCGGTGTGCTTGGCGCTGCCGTGGGTGAAGGGGTTGACGCCCATGGCCACACCCTCGGGGTTGATGTGCACCAGCAGGTCGAAGTCGTACTCCTTGGCCATGCGATCGCGGAACTCGATCATCTCGCGGAATTTCCAGGTGGTGTCCACGTGCAGCAGCGGGAACGGGATCTTGCCCGGGTAGAACGCCTTACGCGCCAGGTGCAGCAGTACGGAGGAGTCCTTGCCGACCGAGTAGAGCATGACCGGGTTGTCGAATTCGGCCGCAACTTCGCGGAAGATCTGGATGCTCTCGGCTTCCAGCAGCTTCAAGTGAGTGAGTTTTTTCGGATCCATAGTGCCACCTGTTGTGTTTGTTACTTTGCTAATCCAGACGCTTAGAGTGCATGCAGACTGGTTAGATGTTTAAAATAAATGTTAATAATGAACGGTATTTGGTTGTGTAGTTAGTGCCTGTTCTTTCGTCTTGCTGCGCGTGTCTGTTTTTTCGTCATGCTGCGCGTGTCTGTTTTTTCGTCATGCTACATGTGCCTGTTATCTCGTCATTCCCGCGCAGGCGGGAATCCATTGCTCGATTAAACATCTGGATCCCCGCCTGCGCGGGGATGACGATACTTTGATTTTTGGTCCCCAATCCCCGCCTGTGCGGGGGTGACGATACTTTGACCACCGCCGCTGCACTGTTAAACATCAAATTGAATAATCAATTACCGCGGCTTTGGGTTTTGGTGCCGGGAGCAAACCCAGCTCCTTTAATTTATCAATCACAATATTGACCGCGTCGGTCATGGAATACTGCGAGGTATCGATCACCAGCTCCGGGTTTTCCGGCGCCTCGTAAGGGTCATCAATGCCGGTAAAGCCCTTTATTTTACCCGCTCTGGCCATGGCGTACAGGCCCTTGCGGTCGCGGCTCTCACACACCTCGATGGGGGTGGCCACGTGAATCTCTACAAACGCGCCCACCTCATCGATCATGCTGCGCACGGACTTGCGGGTGGCAGCGTAGGGCGCGATGGGGGCACAGATAGCGGCGCCGCCATTCTTGCTGATTTCACTGGCGACGTAGCCAATGCGCAGGATATTCAGGTTGCGGTGCTCCTTGGAGAAGGACAGCTCGCTGGAGAGATTCTTGCGCACCACATCGCCGTCCAGCAGGGATACCGGGCGACCGCCGATCTCGCGCAGCTTGACCATCACGCCGTTGGCGAGGGTGGACTTGCCGGAACCCGACAGGCCGGTAAAAAACAGGGTAAAGCCCTGTTTGGAGCGCGGCGGCAGGGTGCGATTGAGTTCATCGATCACTTCCGGATAAGCAAACCAGCTCGGCACCGACTCACCCTTTAACAGCATCTGCTTCAGTTCGGCACCGGAGATGTAGAGCCCGGCTTCACCGGACAGCAACTCGTGCTCCTCACAAAACTCGCCCCGCTCCTTGACGTAGCGCAGGAACGGCGCCTTCAAAACGGTGATCTTGAGCTCGCTCTGCAGTGACGCCACCAGCTCTTGGGCCTCGGTGGGGCCGTAGAACAAACCGCCGCGATTGTTGCGGCCGGGGCCGGCGTGGTCGCGGCCGACAATAAAGTGGCTAAAGCCGTAGTTCTGGCGAATGATGGCGTGCCACAGGGCCTCGCGCGGGCCGGCCATGCGCATGGCCAGCGGCAGCAAGCTGATCTGGGCGCTGTCCTGGGGGAAGTAGCCGAGGATCTTTTCATAGCAGCGCACCCGGCAAAAGTGGTCGATATCACCGGGCTTGGTCTTGCCCACCGCCGTGTGGATCACCACATTGGCCTGGGCCTTGGCCATCAGGCGCTTCATCATAATGACGTGGGCCTTGTGAATCGGGTTGCGAGTCTGGAAGGCAATGGCCTTGTCCCAGCCCAGCTCGTCAAACTTGGCGCGCAGGGCCCGCGGGTCGCGGCGGTAGTGAGCGAAGTCGTAGTGCAGCGGTGGCGTCACCCCGGTGAGAGTGCCTCCCAGGTACACCGGGTTGCTGTCGCGCAGCAGGGTGCAGACCCCCGGGTGAGTATCGTCGGTGGTCTTGAACACGTGCATGGCTTCCTGCTCGCGATCCGGTGTCCACAGGTCGGTAATCACCAGGTTGGCGATCACCACCCCCTCCGGGTCGCGCAGGGTGATCTCCTCGCCGATGCTGGTCTCCGCGGCAAACGCCTCGGTCACATCCAGGTTGACGGGAATGGGCCACAGGGTGCCATCGCTAAGGCGCATGGACTCGAGCACAGAGGTGTAGTCGGCCTGGGACAAATAACCCGTCAGCGGTGAAAACGCGCCGTTGAGCAGCAGTTCCAGGTCCAGCATCTGCCGCGCGTTCAAATCCCAGGAGCGGTTGGATTCGGCCTTCTGTTTCTCCTGCGCCAGTTGCTCACCCTCAACATAGAGGTTAATCAACGTGCCGCCGTGTGCGTTGCTGGTATCCATTATGCTCCCGGGCCTGTGCGATGAGTTTGTTGCTGTAATTGCGTGTACTTTATGCTAAATTAGATCTTCATTAAATCAGGATTAATTGAAGATTAATATCGATTTTATAGGAATAGATTTTATTTTCCTGGAATGGAGCCTCTTCAATTAAATAGGCTGGCTAGAGTCAATCCATTAACTGTGTATTATTTTAGCGTCATTCCCGCGGATTTTAGCGTCATTCCCGCGGACCTTAGCGTCATTCCCGCGGACTTTAGCGTCATTCCCGCGCAGGCGGGAATCCATAGAGTTCAAGCACCTACTGGATCCCCGCCTACGCGGGGATGACGTTCAAAAGCATAGCTTTCGGGGCGCCGAAACACCGCCTGCGCGGGAATGACAAAAAACATTTTTTTGGATGAACACTGGCTAGACTAAAAGTCTAGCCAGTTAATGAACCCCGGTTCACCGTTACGATATATAAGTATTTGGAGTTGAGGCCTGCCTCGACCACAGGCTCAACACTATGCGCTTCACCCTACGACATCTCCAGGTTTTTCTCGCGGTTGCCCGTGAGCAGAGCATCAGCCGCGCCGCGGCGGAGCTGCATATGTCGCAATCGGCCACCAGTTCGGCCCTGCAGGAACTGGAAAGCCGCTATAACACCCAACTCTTCGATCGCACCGGCAAGCGCCTGCGCCTCAACAGCTTTGGCAAAACCATCCGCAGCCGCGCCGAACGGCTGATGGCCCACGTCGAGGAGTTTGATCGCGAACTGCTCAACCAGGAAGACTTCGGCCACCTGCGGGTGGGCGCCAGCCTCACCATCGGCAACTACCTGGCGGTCAAATACCTGGCCGCCTACCTGCAGCAGCATCCCCAGGCAAAAGTGGAACTGAACGTCAGCAGCACCCCGGAAGTGGTGCAGCAGGTGCTCAACTTCCAGGTGGATATCGGCCTGATCGAGGCGGAAGTGCATCACGATGACCTGCGTCTGGAGCCCTGGCGGGAAGACAATATGCTGATCTTCTGCAGCCCCCAGCACCCGCTGGCGCGCAAGAAGAACCTCAGTGATGCAGACCTGCTGGCGGCGGACTGGATTCTGCGCGAGGCCGATTCCGGCCACCGGGTCACCTTTGACCGCTCCATGCAGGGCCTGCTGCCGGACCTGAATATCGTGCTGGAACTGACCCATAACGAAGCCATCAAGAATGCCGTCAAGGCCGGGCTTGGGATCGGCTGTTTGTCGTCCATCGCCCTGGTCGACGAGCTCGAGCAAGGGGTGCTGGTGCCCCTGCAGGCCGAGGGCCGCAGCATGCACCGCAACTTTTATTTCGTCATGCAGCGCAGCGCCGCGGTCAGCCAGGCGGTGGACTGGTGGTTGCAATTGTGCAACGACGAACAGATATAGGCGGGTGCTAGTGTAGTGCCTCGTATAACGTGTACATTCAGCAAGTCGCTAAAGGGCCAGATACTAGTGGTGCGGCATCCCGACGCGATTGCGAAGGAATATTGGGCATATTTCGAGCAAACGCAACGAAGTAGATGGCCCTTTAGCGGCTTGCCCTGCGGGTGGCTCTCAAATTTGCCACCACTGCGTTGTATTTCTTGGAAAGGTAGCCGACATTCCCGGCGAAATACGCCTTGTGGTGGCAATTTTGAGGGCCACTGAATGAACACGTTATACGAGGCACTACACTAGTGAACCCGTTACCAACACAGATTTTTGCCCTCGCGCCAGCGGCGACGTGGGGCGGCTTAGCAAGGAACACCCGTTAGATGGAAGAGTACGCCGCATATTACGTTGCCTGTAACCTGGTGGCCCTGGTGGCCCTGCTGGTATTCACCCGCATGCAGCCGTGGATGATATTCCTCGGCTCCAGCTGCCTGATGTATATGCTGGGGGTGATGCCGCTGGAAGAGCTGTTGTCGGGCTACACCAACCCCTCGCTGCTGGTGCTGGTGATGCTGTATTTCGTCTCCATTCCCATGGAGCGAACCTCGATGATGCGGCGCATGACCAGCTATGTGGCCTCGGCCTCAACCCGGCAGTCGGTGTTCCGGCTGGGCCTGTTCAGCGGCTGCTTCTCGGCCTTCGTCAACAACACCGCGGTGGTGGCGGCCATGCTCGGCCCGCTCACCCGCCAGCGCACCATCCCCGCCTCGCGCCTGCTGCTGCCATTGTCTTACGCCTCCATTCTCGGCGGCACCCTGACCCTGATCGGCACCTCCACCAACCTGATCGTCAACAGCTTCGTGTTGCAATCGGGCTTTGAGCCGCTGGGTTTCTTTGAATTTACCTCCATTGGCCTGCCGGTGTTTTTTATCTGCCTCGGGGTGATGACCCTGCTGGCGCCGACCCTGCTGCCAAAAAACAAACTGCAAGAGCAGGCCCAGGTGCAGGAGTACTTCCTGGAGCGGCGCATCATGCCCGGCTCGCCGCTGGCGGGGCGCTCGGTGCAGGAAAATGGCCTGCGCCAACTGGAGCGCATCTTCCTGGTGGAAGTGATTCGCGAGCACCACGTCATGGCGCCGGTGAGCCCGCAGGAAGTGCTGCAGGAAGGGGACACCCTGGTGTTTACCGGTGACCTGTCGGCCATCGAGCTGCTGGACGATTTCGACGGCCTGGGGGCGCTGGAGATGTTTGACCAGCAGGTGCGCGACAACCTGGTGGAAGTTATCGTTTCGCCCACCGCCGCCCTGGTGGGGCGCAGCATCAAGGAGGTGGACTTTCGGGCCCGCTTTGACGCCGCCGTGGTGGCGGTGCGCCGCGGCAACCAGCGCCTCGCCGGCGGCCTCGGCCAGCTGGAACTGGAAGCGGGCGACGCCCTGGTGTTGGCCGTGGGTGATGACTTCAGCCGCCGCCGCGATATCAGTGCCGACTTTATTGTGGTGGGCGGGGTCGAGTACAACCGGGTGCTGACGCGGCCGCGGGAAGTCGCCATTTTTGCCGCCTTTGGTGTGATCGTGGCGCTGGGCGCCACCGGCTTTGTGCCGCTGCTGAAAGGCTTGATCCTGCTGCTGGCGGTGCTGCTGTTTAGCCGCACCCTCACCCTCGAAGACCTGCGGGCGCGCTTTCCCTACCAGTTGTTTGTGGTGATTGGCAGCGCCCTGGCCCTGTCCCAGGCCATGTTTCAAACCGGCCTGGCGGATAACATCAGCCAGCTGGCCGGCGACATGTTCAGCGGATTATCACCGGTGGGCGCCCTGATCGGGGTGTTTATCCTCACCTGGCTGTTTACCGAGCTGGTCACCAATAACGCCGCCGCGGCCATTATGTTCCCCATTGCCATCGCCATCTCCGGCCAGTGGGGGCACGACTACCTGCCGTTCGTGATGGCGGTCGCCTTTGGCGCCAGCGCCAGCTTCCTCTCGCCCTTCGGTTACCAGACCAACCTGATGGTATACACCGCGGGTAACTACCGGGTGAAGGACTACCTCAAGTTCGGCTTGCCAGTTTTATTGGCCTACAGTACCGTGGCGCTGACCATGATCAGTTGGCTTTACCAGGTCTAGGGCCGTTAGTTGGCACTCGGCTAGAGGCTTATTTGTTGTCATTCCCGCGCAGGCGGGAATCCATAGAGTTCAAGCACTTACTGGATCCCCGCCTACGCGGGGATGACGTTCAAAAGCATAACTTTCAGGGCGCCGAAACGCCGCCTACGCGGGGATGACGTTCAGAAAGCGGCGTTTAAGAATAGAGACTAACTACCTTCCACGGATTGGGTATGACTTTTTTCGACATCAAACATCACGGCGCCGTCGACGGCGTCACCGGTTCCTGCCACGAACTGTCTCTGCGCCAGGGGCCGGGCATCCTCATTGACTGCGGCCTGTTCCAGGGGGCTGAGGTCTCCGGCAAGGGCGCCGGCGCTGAACAGCTGGCCATCGAATTTCCGTTCGAGCACATCGCCGCGCTGGTGGTGACCCACGTGCACATCGATCACGTCGGCCGCATTCCCTACTTGCTGGCGGCGGGCTTCAAGGGGCCCATCTACTGCACCGAACCCTCGGCGCAACTGCTGCCGCTGGTATTGGAAGATGCGATAAAAATAGGGGTGACGCGGGACAAGGCGCTGGTGGATAAATTCCTGCGGGTGGTCAAGCAGCGCATCAAACCGCTGCCCTACAAGCAGTGGCAAACGGTCAGCGACAACGGCAGCGGCAGCCTGCGCATCAAGTTCCAGCCCGCCGGCCATATCCTCGGCTCCGCCTACGTAGAGTGCGATGTGCGGCGTCAGGGGGAGCGCCACCGGGTGGTGTTTTCCGGCGACCTGGGGGCTCCCCACGCGCCCTTGCTGCCCGCGCCCGAGTCACCCTACCGGGCCGACACCCTGGTGATCGAAAGCACCTACGGCGACCGCCAGCACCAGGGCCGGCGCCAGCGCCGCCAGCAACTGCGGCAAGTGATCGAGCATGCGCTGACCGATCGCGGCGCGATCCTGATTCCCGCCTTCAGTATTGGTCGCACCCAGGAAATTCTCTACGAACTGGAAAGCCTGATCCACGACCTCAGCAAAAAGCGCCAGTTCAAGGACACCTGGCAAGACCTGGAAATCATCGTCGACTCACCCCTGGCCAACGACTTCACCGCCGTCTACCGCCAGCTCAAACCCTTCTGGGACCGGGAAGCCCTGGGCCGGGTCGAGCGCGGTCGCCACCCGCTGAGTTTTGAAAACCTCTACACCGTCGACGATCACGCCCAGCACCAGACCGCGGTCAACTACATCAAGAGCACCGGCCACCCCTGCGTGGTGATCGCCGCCAGCGGCATGTGCGCCGGCGGCCGCATGCTCAACTATTTGAAAGCTCTGGTGGAAGACCCGCGCACCGACATCGTCTTTATCGGCTACCAGGCCAAAGGCACTCCCGGCCGCGACATCCAGACCTACGGCCCCCGCGGCGGCTACGTCCACCTCGACGGCCAGCGCTTTGATATCAAGGCCCAGGTGCACTCCCTCAGCGGTTACTCCGCCCACGCCGATCAGCAAGACCTGCTCAAGTTTGTCAAACGCATGCGCTACAAACCGCAACAGATCCGCATCGTCCACGGCGATGACGAGGCCAAGGCCAACTTGAAGGAAGAGATGCAGGCGCTGGTGCCCGAGGCGGAGGTGTTGATACCGCGCGGGTAGTTAATGGTTTTGTTTTAAGGTCATTCCCGCGCAGGCGGGAATCCAGTTAGAGCAGAAGCTTATGGATCCCCGCCTGCGCGGGGATGACAACAAGACAATGGTGCTACCTGCTACCTGCTACCTACCCGCGCCGCGTTTGGCCTCCCCAGCGCGGCAAGAAATTCAACGGCGAGCGCAGCATTAAACTCACCAATTCATTCTGGCGGCCGGTCTCGGTTTTGGCGAACACCCGCTTCAACAAATTGCGCGACGTCGACACCGTATGCCCCAGGCTCTCGGCGCAACTCTCCAGTGATTTGCCCAGCATCATCTGGTGGGCAACTCGCGACTCCGCTGGGGTCAGGTCGTAGAGCATGCGCATGCGCTCGATGGGCGCGTCAAAATCCTGCTCGTGATCCTGCACTATGACAATCGCGGCGGGGTAGGTGCCACCGCTGTTACCCACGGCAGAAATCGGGTTCACCATCACGCTGTAGGAGCGCTTGCCAGAGGGGCGTGAGATCAACAGGTCGCCGCCCATCATGGGCACGTTCGGGTTTACGGTGGAATCAATAGTGGACTTGAGCAGGTGACGCAGCTGCTTGTTTTCCGAGCTGATATTGGCGCTCAAGTGGGTGTTGTGCAGCGCCAGGCCATCGCTGGCAAAGACCATCTGCTCCGCCGCCTGGTTGACGTACATAACCTTTTGCTGGTTGCTGAACACAATCACGCCGTAGGGAATGACCTTGAGCATTTCCCAGGCCTGGCTCTGGTGCAGATGCAAATCGTTGGTCTGTTGCTTTAAGCGGAAGGTGCGCTGCAGGTGCGGCATCACATGGCGAAACAGGGTTTGCTGGGACGCCTCGTAATTGCCTTGCGAGCGCTCGCGCATAAAATTGGCAGTGAGAGAACGGTTAGAGCCGTGTTCGATAAACAGGCAGTTGGCCTGCTCCAGCCCTTGGGGCTTTAAAAACCCGCTGTAGAAATTGGCGCTGTGCAATCTCTCACCGGGCAGAATGTCCTGGGTGTAAGCGATGCTGCCGGTCACCGGTTGCGGCGTTAAGTGGCTGCAAAAATCCCGGTGAAATTCCGAACTGCGCTCGAAGTGAGTCAGCGTCTCGGTAGAGGCGCCATAACTGCTGACAAAACCTTTTTGCGCGGTAGTGTCGTCCCGGGAAAAAATACCGCCGACAGTGCTGTCGGTTAATTGCGCTAACTGCTGGACAAATTGGTCCAGTGCGCCCTGGTTGACTGATGCATCGTAAAGCGTATCAATCAAATTTACGTAGCGTGATTCCATCACACGTTGCTCCCTTACCTTAAATGGATTCCTGCCGGTATTTCTTCCGTTTAGGTTCTTCCGTGACCGCCGCTGTAGCGGGTTATAGTGCTAGCGTTTTTCAGCTTGGCTTCAGCAAACTGCGCTGCACTATACCCGTTATTACGTCCCGCATCTAACCCATTTGGGTCATGAATTCACCCTTTTGGGTGAATTGTTTTTGCCGGTCGGCGGCTGCGCATCTGAATGGTGCGCGACAAGCATGCTTGCACAAACTTGTTACGGTTTTCTTATGGTGTCGGATGAAAACTGACCCAATTGCGTTAACCTGCCAATTGAGCAGCAATCGATGTGCCACGGAGGGCATTTAGGTAAGAAATTTACAAAAGAATTTCAGGCAGGGCAGTTTGCTTTTTGCGCGGCGGTGGTTAAATAACCAGTGAGCCAGGCCCGGTCAGCACCAGCTTGACCAGTTCCGATTGGCGTTTGGTGTGGGTCTTCTGGAATACCCGCTTTAACTGCGAGCGCAAGGTTTCCCGGCTTACGGCATTGCTCAGGGCGAGCTCGGTAAGGGTTTTGCCGTCGGCCAATTGCGTGGCCAACGCCGCCTCGGTAGCGGTGAGATCGTACAGCCGCTCGAGAATATACTCCTGGGTGTTTTGGCGTCGCTCCGGATCAAAAATAACCACCAGCGCCCGGCCGTTGCTGGCTGCGACGGTGCGTGAATCCAGTTTGTTGGCGTAGCTGCTGACACTGAGAGAGAGGGGTGGTTTGCCCAGGTTGTTGCGGGAGATTGAAATAAAACCGTCGTTGACCGCGCCTTTGATGTTGGCGGTTTGAATGCAGCGGGCGACCAGCTTGTTGAGCTTCTCGGTTTCTTCCTCACGTTCGCTGCGCAAGCGGCCGTCACTAAGGCTGATGCCGCCACTGGTTTTCAGCAGCTGTTTGGCGACGGGGTTGGTAAACACCGCCTTGCCGGCCTCATTTAACAGCACGATACCAATGGAAAACTGCTGGTAGCGCTCCTGGGTGACATCGTGCAGCAGGGTCAGCTCGTCCAGGTAGCGGTTTATTTCAAAGGCCTGTTTTATGTGCGGGATCAACAGGTGCAGGGTGGCCAGCTGCTGGGGTTCAAACTCGCCGCGGCCCTGCTTGCGGCAAAAGCTGAGAAAGCCGTAGCTGGATTTCTTCAGGTGAAAGTAGGCGGAAGCGCCCTGTTTGACCGCGTAATAATCGTACAGCCGCTTGCTGCCATTGAGCCGGCTCAAGTGCGGGTCGAGCTCGGTATGCCCGTAAACACGTTCGGGGTCGCGGCTTAAGGTGGTGTTGATCCAGGGCCGAAAAAAACTGTTGTAGTCAAACGTCGGTTGGGAATAGGTGGGGTGGTCGTCGGTTTCCGGCGGCGTAACCACCATAAAGCTGACCTCGCGCGTGACCCGGTCACCGAGCACTATGGCGCCCAAGTCGGCGTCGATATGATGGGCAATGGTATCCAGCACCATGTGCAGGCGGGTGGCATCCGTGGCAGCGCGGTAGATCTCGCTGATCAGGTTTGAAATTGTTTGGCTATGTTCCATCAACACTACGAGCGATCCTTCGTATTTATTCGACAAGAAGCTGGACAGCAGGAGAATGGGCCAGTTTGTGGGGCTTCTACGATTGCAGAATACGAGCTCGCAGGGATGCGGTCATGATCCATTTGGGATATGGCTGAAGAAGGGGGTATTGCGGGGCAAACAGCAATTTTGGCTATATAAAAGCCGGGCCACGTGTTTGCACAAGTGGCCCGCTGCTCGCAAAGGTTAAACGCTAACGAGCAACCTTACTGCGTTAGACCTTGTTGCGGCGGCGGCTGGCCAGCAGGCCGGCCAGGCCGAGGCCGAGCAGGGCGATGGAGCCGGGCTCCGGTACCACGGCGGCGCTAAGGCTGGTCAAGCTGAAGGTGATTTCGTCAAAGTCATCGTACACCTCCACATTGTTGATGTACTTCCAGCTGTCCTTGCCCAAATAGCCAATCATGGTTGCCTGCGCGTTGGTCAGTGAAAACACCTGCTCAAGGCTGCTGCCGTTGATAAAGTCAATGCCCACAGGATCGAGCAGGCCCACGTAGAGGTAGGAGTGCTCGCCACCGAAGTTACCGTTGCCGTCGTCGTAGTCTTCGTATTCGTCATCACCTACCTGGAAATCGTCACCGATGCCGCCGTGGTCGTCCAGCAAATAGACAAAGTCCCAGGAGGAGGGTGAGCTGGGGGCAAAGCCGGTCACAAAACCGCTGTCTTTACCGAGCCCCAGGTCATTGCCGTAGAACGCTTCCCCCGGCGCGCCGCCGCCAAAGACACCATAGTATTCACCCGGCGCCTTATTGGTATTGATAAACAGTGAGCCTGAAATCAGGTCGCCGAGGTTGTAGTTGCCGGTGTTGCTGGCGATAACATTGTCAACCACACCCTGGTATTTCACTTCAATGATCTTTGCCTGGGTAATGGTGCTGACGCTCAACAGCGCGAAGAGCGATAGCGATTGAATAACTGTTTTCATGGTAGATCCTCTTGCTGAAACTGAATAAAACGAAAAGTCCAAACTGGTTGCCGGGTTGTCAGTCGTTACCGGCTGCTCCCAGGCGGTGTTATCTCTCGATCAACAGGGGCGCGCACTGAACTTCCCGGAGCGCTCAAGCACTGCCTGCTAGCATGGTAGTCAGCGTATATTTTTTAAAAATTGTGAACCTGGTCACAGAGTAGTGGCGCGCCAAGACGGCTGCATGTACCATTTGGGATATGCCAGCAGGAAAACTATTTGCTCCCCCGCTCAAAATGTTCACTCATCACCGCCAGCGCCAGCAGCACCATAAATAACGCCGCGTTGGCCGGCACCTGCAAATTAAAATCCACTGACGAATGAATCATCAGCGCCAGGATGCCCATGGTGCTGGCAAAGGCCAGGCCTTGCATCAGCTTGTCGCGGCGTTTGAACAACGCCGTGAGAGAAGATTTTAGGGCCAGCACAACAATCAATCCGAGCAGCACAAAACCCACCAGGCCAAACTCGGCAGCAAACTCCACGTAGTCATTGTGGGCGTGATCATAGTAAGTACGAATCCCGCTGCTGCTGTATTGCGGGTAAACGCTGTAATAGCTGCCGGCGCCAATGCCGGCCAACGGGTAGTCGCTGACGATGGCAAGGCTGTCGCGGGTGACGTCGACCCGCTGTTCCGTGGTGGTGGTGCCCTGCAGGCGATCGACTACTTTTTCGACGCCGAAAAAATTCCCGACGATCAATAAGTCGACAAGCAACAGGCTGCCAAAAAATATCATGCTGCCGCGGGTCACACGCCTGCGGGCAATCAGGTAGAGCAGCCCACAGATCAACAGGCTGCTAAAAAAGGCACTGTTGCCCATGCGCGAATGGGTCAACACCAGGCCGATCACCATAATTGCCAGCGCCAGCCGGATCATGATCTTGGTGCCCAGCAGCGAACGCAATAAACGCCTTGCACTATCGCGCCAGTTGATGGCGCTGCGGGTGACCATCTCCCCCAGCATCAGGCCGATACCCAGGGCCAGGCTCATTTCCAGGTAGCCCGCCAAATGATTGCGGTTAACAAAGGTACCGGTGGCGACGCCAAGATAAGTGTACTTTTCGTAGAAGAAACCGTACTCCAGCCCGGTGAGTGTCATCAATGAACCGTAGGCGGCCTGGAACAAGCCGCTGAACACAATGACCAGCAGTAACTGCTTGAGCCGCTTGCGGTTAGTGACCAGCAATAGGGTCAGGCAAAAAATAAGCAGGTAACACAGGGTGTTGGTTGTGGCTTCCCGGGTGGCTTGCGGATTGAGCGACAGGCTCGGGTAGGAGTTGGCGGCGCTGTGCACAGCAAAGGCATTGGGAGACAAAAGCTCCAGTAACGGCAGCGGCAGGGGCCAGCTCTGCATGCTCACCCACAGCAGCAGCAGCGCCAGTGGCACCAGCAGCGGCCAGGCCTTGAGGAAAACAGCACTGACGCCAACCCGGCCGCGCAAATATTGCACCAGCCACACCAGTGACAGGCTGAGCACCGCGATCTGCATAATTGCCAATGACCAGGGGCGATTGCTGCCCAGCGGCAAAGGCAGCCAGGCTAACAGCACCAAAAGCCCGTAAAACAGAACTTTATCTGCAGCAGCACGAACCTGGGTGTGGGGTTGGGAGATAGCAGCGGTGAGCATCACGTTCCGGATTCAGTGTTTTCGAGTCCCGAAAAAAAGCCCATAGGTTATATGGGCTGTAGTAAGAGAGCTCAAGTAGCCAAAATTCAAAAGCTAATTACCGTAAATCAAATTGCGCGAGCGTAAACCAACCGACAAATCAGTCCGGGCTGGCACATTCAGGGTGGCCCACGCGTTTACCGGGCTTGTTGCAGTCGTGCCCATTACCCTTGCCGTTACCGTGCGCGGTGTGGCCCCTAACGTAATCAATTGCCTCGCCAAAACCAGCCGTCTCGCCATAATTAGTGCCGCCTGCGCTCACACCCACAGACAGTAACAATGCTGCCGCCAGTGCGCTTATCTTGAGTTGCGTTTTCATGGTGCTTACTCCGTTGAATCCAGTGAATTCCGTCAATCACAGTTTTACTCAAAACAAAACCCCACGCAAAGGCTAGTGTGGAATTGCTGCACCCGTTTGGGTGAAGCGGCGGGCAAATACTTTTTCAAGCCAGGCTTGTAGCCTATATGGGCTACGGAATTAGCCGTTAGTTGCTGCACCCGGCACTTGGCTTCCAACTAGCGCCCTCATTCTTTCCCGCCTCGCCGCCAAGCAATTCTCAGAAATTTGCGTTGATTCACATTTTAACCGCCTGTTCAGTCGAGGTTTTAACCCGTTTGGGTCAGCGTATACCCCATTACATCGGCTACGCCCAAACCGTGACCCAAGTGGGTCACGCTGCAACCCCTGCCGATATTTAAAACTAACAACCACAGGCACCCTGTTCTGCGTTCTTTGCAGCACGAAAAGTTTTTTAGCTCACCCAGTCTTGCTAACAGGCTTTAAACACAAGGAGTTCGTTACTCGATCATGGAAAGCACATCACTTCCACCCATTGAACTAGAGGCCAACGGGTTTATCCCGGTCAAGCGCCTGTTTCGCTACCACGACACACTTATGGTAAGAGCGCAGCTCTATATCAGTATCGTCGCAGCCGTAGTCTGCCTGTTGGGTTTGGCTTACTGGCGCATCGGCGAAGTGGACATTCTCTACCGTCAATTGGCGGTACTGGTGGCCCTGTTGATGTTTATCATCTACAAGCTGTTCGGCGTGTTTCGGCAATCCCGCGGTCGCCTGCTGGGCACCATACAGCTGGCTAAGGCCTGGTCAGTCACGGTGCTGCTGGTACTGACCCTGGGCTTTATCACCAGGACCACCGACGAATTCTCGCGGCTGGTGATTGGCGGCTGGGTTGCACTGGGCTTTTTAGTGCAAATGGCCGGCTACCTTGTGTCTTTCCGCTTGTGCCAAAGATTCCACATGCACTTTTGCGACCCGGTGCCCACCCTGGTGGTGGGCTCACACTGGCTGGCCAAGCATCTGGTGGAAAGCCTGAACAAAAACACCTGGCTGCCCGACGAAGTTGTAGGGGTAGTGGACAACAGTTACAAAGGGCGAGATAACTGGGATAACGCCCTGGCGCCCTGGCTTGGCAGCACCCACGATATTGTCGATATCGTCAAACAAAAGAACATTCGCCGCATCTATATCGCCCTGCCGCTCAGTTGCTCCGACATGATCGAAACCATCTACAAGAAGCTGGTGGATCACAATGTGGATATTATTTGGGCGCCGGACATCTTCGCCCTGAAACTTCTGAACCACGGCGTGCGGGAAGTGGCTGGTGTACCCCTGTTGACCCTTTCGGAATCACCACTGACCCGGGAAGGCCAGGCCTTTGTCAAGTCGGCCATGGACCACAGCATCGCCTTGATGATGCTTATAGTGTTAAGCCCGTTGATGCTCGCCACCGCCATTGCGATCAAGCTGACTTCCCCTGGCCCGATTATCTACAAGCAAAAACGCCACGGTTGGGATGGCCGCATTATCGAAGTGTGGAAGTTCCGCAGCATGTACGTGCACAAGGAAGGCGAAAACACCGTTACGCAGGCGACCAAGACCGACCCGCGTATCACCAAAGTAGGCCGGTTTATTCGCCGCACCTCAATCGATGAATTGCCGCAGCTGTTTAATGTGCTTAGCGGCAGTATGTCACTGGTTGGCCCCAGGCCCCATGCAATTCAGCACGATGAGTTTTACACACAGCACATCAAATCTTACATGATTCGTTTGCGCATTAAGCCGGGCCTGACTGGCCTGGCCCAGGTAAACGGCTGCCGCGGTGAAACGGAATTTGTAGAAAAAATGGAAAAGCGGGTTGAGTACGATATTGATTATATTAACCGCTGGTCGATTTGGCTGGATTTGAAGGTGCTGATAAAGACGCCGTTTACTTTGTTGAGGAAGGATATTTATTAGTCAAGTGCTAACGCGGTCTGATCAATTCTGCAGACTCGCTGTTGCTAGATTAGAAAAATCGACATTCTGAGGGTGTATAAGTGTGCATATACATATGAACTAACAAAATCGAAAAAGTGTGGCTAACAGGTAACTAACCATATTTCCTGGTTCACTTTAATAATCTACAGTTATCGGTTGTGCTCCTCATGAGGGCCGGTTGGTCGATCTCAGTCGTTACAAAAACTGTAAAAGTAAATAGTTTTCGCTCGGGCTTGTCTTGTTGGTCAAAAATACGAGTTGATTGGATGACTGAGTTGCTCCGATTGCGACAACCATTTATCGAGATTTTTTTGTGCAAAACTTCGCCGCTATGAACCCTAGCTTTTCGACATGAAGTTGACGGTATGTCCACTGACATCAAGCTGAGCTATTTTGCTAAGGTTTTCGGATTGGCAGTCCAGTGTAAGAAAGTAGAAGCATATGTCAAAAGTACCTTTAAAAATCGCTAGCATAGCCTCTATGTTATTTATAAATGTATTAAAAGGTCTGTTGTTAATGTGTGAGTGCCAATGCAATAGAATGTACAAATTGCTTAGGCTAATACCGATTCATTAGCGGATGAAATTGATTGTCGGATACGAATACATTTCGAAAAGAGACTGAAAATTTTATTGAGCAGTTTATTGATTGCTCTAAGCGAGGTGCGTATGTCTTTCTATGCTTTAAAAATACGATTAAATCAGTTGTCCGTTTGGTCCTCACTTTTGTTCAGGTATGTATTTCCGTTAGATAGCGGTTTAGTGGTAGTTACTGGGTTTCCAAAAAGCGGGACTACGTGGGTTTGTCAGTTGGTCGCGGCAGGCCTTAGTTTTAGATTCGATAATAAGCCTATACGACCGTACCTTCGAAATGCTGTTATTCATTGTCATAGATCAATAAAGTTTCTTCACTCTGGGTTTGGTAGAAAGAAAACAGTTATTTATGTTGTTAGGGATCCTCGAGATGTAATACTGTCAGCGTACCATGCAACTATTGATAGTAGGCATAGAGTTAATAATGTAAACGAACTTACTCGAAAGGTGAAAAATCTACTTTTAGATGTTGAGAGCTTTGAGGGAGATCGGTCTAAGATAGAATTTGTGAAAGCCGCCGTAAAAAGCTTTCCTGGTAGCCCTTTGCCTTGGGGTGAGCATGTTGATCAAGCTCTATCGAAAAAATGCGTAGTAATAGTCCGGTATGAGGATATAGTTGCAGGTAATAAGGATGAGTTGAAAAAAATATTTAATCTAATGGGGAAAGACCTAAGTGATCAAGTAGTTACTGCGATATTGGATGATTACCACTTCGATAGAAAACGAAATGAAACAAAGGGAGTAAAATCACAGAGTGGATACTATCGATATGGGCGCTCGGGAGGACATAAAAAAGATATGCCGCAGGAGGCTGTCGCGTTAATAGAAGAAAAGTTTGAATCGCAAATGAAGATCTTTGGGTACTTATAATATGAGTGTGTTTTTCTTAAAAGCACTCGGTGCAATAGGTGCTCTATGTTTTGCGCTTTTTGCAAAAAAAGTTTTGCCAATAGATGTTGTTGCAGATGTATTTTTAGCGTACTCAATTGTAAATATTTTGTCGGTCGCATATCGATTTGGTAGTGAGGCGGCATTGCTAAAAGTAATACCGTTATTGAATGAAAGAAAAGACTATCAATCAATAAGATACTATGCCGTACTAAGTTGCCGAAAGGTTTTCTATATCTTTATTGTGTGTGTAACTATTTGTGTAATATCAGGGGTATTCTTTTCAATTAGTTACACATATTATTATTCTATCACCCTAGCATTACTATGGTCATTGTTGTATGTGCTTGGAAATATTTTTCAAAGCATAAATAGACCGGTGCTCGCAATTTTCTGCATGAATATAAGTCTACCGTTTGTTTTTTGTTTATCGTTAACAGCATATTATTTTAATTTTATAAGTATAGCTCGTGAAATATTTTTGCTAACCGGATTATGTTTGCTCATTTTTCTGTTGGCAGCGATTAGAGTTTATATCCAAGTAATTCCCACCGTTATTGGTGACCGCAGCGAAATTCAATGTAGTGAAGATTATACATATATTAGTCGAAATACTTTCTTAGGCTCTGTATCACAGCAAGTAATTCAGTGGTTTACCCCTTTAATCGCAGGAGTGTACTTAGAGCCCGAAGCATCTTCTGCTTATTTTTTCTCACAAAGGGTTGCGTTTTCCGTTGGTTTTCTTCTTGTGGTTGCGAATTTTAAAATATTACCTTATGTCTCATTAGCGGTTGCAAAAGGGAATATCTATTTAGCGGTTCTAGAGCTAAAAAAAGCAAATTTTATAGTGGCGCTGCTAGGACTTATTTGTTTGATCGTGATTGGGTTTTCTGCTGGCGTCATATTGGATTTTGCAGGCTATCGTGCAGATGGCCTTGAGAAGGTGCTAATTGTTTTGCTGGGAGCACAGTTATTCAATGTTTTGACTGGTAGTATTTCAAATTTGTTGAATATGGTTGGGTTGTCTAAATATGGAATGTTTGCAATCGTAATATCGTCATTAGTTAACGTGGGATCGTGTGTCTTGCTAATAAATTTTTGGGGTGAAATTGGACTGGCTGTTTCTGTAGTAATATCTGTTGCGGTTTTAAATGTCACTCAAGTAATAATTCTTTATTGGAAAGAAAAAATATTGTTTAGTCCGTTTCTCATTGGGGGGAAGGGTCTTGCTCGATAGTAATTATGGTTTTCTTTGGTTTCTTATGCTCGCTATTGGTATTAGCGTCAATTTTTTTTGTATTGTTAGGTTTAAGCGTTTTGATCTGCTTTCGTTAAGTGTTGCGTTTATACTTGTGCAAATATTTATTTTTTTGGGTGGGTTCATAGTATACGCATTATTAAGCGATGATTTTTTTAACAGCCTAAGTTTTCCACTGTATGTATTGAATCGTCTTTTATTTGGTTTGTTTATATTTACTTTCGGTGTGCTTTGGGCGGGAAGAAAAGGAGGGCTTCCTTCGTTTTCTCTTGGTGTTGGGCTTGTAAGCCTAAACCCTGGGTTTGTATTTTTGTTGGCCATGGTTTTTTTAGTTGCTAGTGTGAGTCTGATTGGGGTTTCGGATATTATGCAGCGGGATGTTTATGAGACGGGTCAGAGTGTGAGTAATAAGTCGCTTAGAGCACTAGCCGAAATGCTGACACCTATAGCACCCTTCATGTTGGGATTTGTTTACGCAAAGGGCCCGCAGAGCCTTAAGGTTGGTGCCGTAATCATTTTCTCTCTTTACTTACTTTATTATATTGGTATGACTACCAGGTTTTTGGCGATCACGCCACTTCTCTTTGTTGTTGGTGCATGGTTTGCTAATCCGGAATGGAAGAATAAGGGGCGATGGTTGCTATTTGCCGTCGTGTTGTTCCCGTTGCTTCTGTATATACCGCTTAATAGTAGAGCTATGGATGAACAAGGTATTATTCCAGTAACAAATTGGCTGTTTAATGGGGCAGGAAGTCAATTTGGTATTGGTTATGATAGTGTTTGGTTTCGAATGCTAAGAAATTTCTTTCATGGGTTTTACGCTACTACAGAAACTTTTTCAAGTTGGCCAAGTATTCCGATTAAGTACTTTTGGGTAAGCGTCAATCCTCTGCCAGGAAGCGTTGTTGGTTGGTATGACTTAGCTCTAGATTTACGTGTAAATAAATTTGTTCCATTTAATGTTTATGGAGAGTTGATGGGGCGCGGGTATTTTTTGAGTTGTCTATTTTGGTTGGTGCTAGGCTTTGTTTTTGCTTCGATTGATATAAAAACTAGAGATGTAGATATAAATGCAATCATACGAATCTTGGCTTATATGAGTGTGATGATGTTTGTCATGCTTTCATTTCAATATAATTTAAGGTCTGCAGTTAGATTTATCTATATTTCGATATTTTTTATTACCATGGGGCATTTATGGGGGAGGTGGAGGCATGTATGAAGATTTTAGTTTTAACAAACGGGTTGTCTAGGAACGCTGGAGGGCTTTTTTACTCGGTAAGAAACTTATCAATTGAGATCAATAAAATCGAGGGTTTTGAAGTTGAGGTCGTTGGTTTGAAAGATGAGTATTTCGATGAAGATTATAGATCTTGGGATGGTGTTAAAGTAAGGGCGTTTAGAAGTATACGATTTTTTAAAAAATTTGATTTTTCCTTGAGCTTATTCTTTTATGTTCTTCGGTCAAGGGCTGATTTAATTCATTTGCACGGTGTTTGGAACTTTGCTTCTCTGACGCTGTTGGTTCGATCCTTGATCAGGAAAACAATATATGTAGTGTCACCACGTGGAATGCTTGATGAATGGATTTTTACGAAAAATCCATTGATTAAATCACTATATTGGCGCCTTTTTGAGCGTAAATTAGTCACTAATTCATGTTTTGTTCACGCTCTTAATAGAAGTGAGGCTAGTTCTGTAAAAAAGTTACTGCCATCGGTAAGCGTTGTTGTAAGTCCCAATGGAGTTGCTGGCTTAGCCAAGCTCGATAGAAACTTCGAATCAATAGAAAAGAAAATGATTTTTATTGGAAGAATTGATCGTAAGAAAGGAGTTCTAGAGTTAATTTACGCATGGTCAAAAATTTCTCAATACAATAACTGGTCTCTAGATATATATGGTTGGGGAAGTAGTAATTATATAGAGGAAGTTAAGGCCGCTATTAGTTCTTTGAAAGTCAATAATGTAAGGCTTTATGGTTCATTGTACGGTGATGAGAAAGTAAATGTTTTAAATAATTCTGACGCGTTTATATTGCCGTCTTTCAGCGAGGGGCTTCCCATGGCCGTACTTGAAGCTTGGGCTTATGGGCTGCCAGTTTTAATGACAAGGGAATGTAATTTGGAAGATAGTTTTGATTGTGGGGTGGCATTTAAATTGAGCTTAGGGGATGGGCTACATCAAGATATTTCGCGCTATTTGAATGCAAACCAGGAATTTCAAATGGAGATGTCAAAAAAGGCGTTAGCTTATGTAGAAAAGAGGTATTTGTGGTGTGAGATAGCCAATCAATTTTCTCGCTATTACTTGGAAGCAAAAGCAGCAGACAAATAAATAATATGGAATCTGGATGTAAAAAAGTCTTGCTTTTATAAGAGTGGCGAGAGGAACTATTGTGGATTTTTGTATAAAATATACTGCGTCTGATTAAATCCTGACTGAGTAATAAAGGGGCTTTATAAAAGGTAAAGCCAGAATTTATCTGCGCATTTTTATCTTTTTATTATACACATTTTGTAACTCATTTGGTTCACGATCTAATAGAGTTTTATCAGTACCCTCAAGAGCACTGAGATTCAATGGCAGTTTTTATTGTCGATAGTTTATACGGCTTCGGTATTTGGGGTAATGGCTTCGTGACAATATTGGCTTATGACTTAAATTGTTTGGCCGAACTGATTGGAATGGGTAAGTACGCTGGGAAGTTGCCTCGATGGCACGATAAGATGTATAGCGTATTGCATATCTTTGAAGCATTGATTGATCCCAAAAAATGGCAAGCGAGTAAATCTTACTGAGCCTGTCATTATACTAAAATGCGTTTTTTGATGCTGTGGTTCAGCATTAGACCATCTTATTGCTTGTGCGGTCTAGCATGTGAATCCCGCTGTTACTTGTAGCGAGATTTAACTCGTCTAGTGTTGTGCTATTGATTAGCAAGTTTCACTGGAGTGCAGTAGCTATTATCTTTATGGGGGGCTGCTCGCTCTGTAGTCAACTTATACAATTTTCAGAGAAGCTAACTGGTACGAAGTCGGCATTTCGAACTTGCAGATTAGCGATTGATAGTATGTTTGGTCTAGGAGTTATTTAGTTTCATGAGGTTGCGGCTTCCGCCAAGAAAATCTAAATGAAGAATTAAAGTATTTGTTATATTTGAAAAGTAAACAAAAGTTTGTTTTCAACAGTTAAAGCCCTTGATCGCTCACAGAGCCTAACGGTAGTAATTTGAAACGAAATTTAATAAATAGTTTCTGGTGTATATTGCCAGCTATTTCAATTTTTGCAGCAGCAGATGGCTAGATTAGTGATCAAGCGGTATGTTTATAGGCGTCTCCGGAAGTTAACTCAATATATTGTTTGCTGCGAGGCTTGATAGTTGTGGTCAAGAAAAAATCTAGCTTACACTCACCTGTATTTAGTCTTCGCAATAAGGCGGTTAGGGTTATTTGGGGGCTAATATATAGTACATTTTTTAGATGGAGCCCTCCGCCGCTATTTGGGTTTCGCCGCACTTTACTTCGATGTTTTGGCGCTAGGGTAGGCGCCAATGTTCTCGTTTATCCAACAGCTAGTGTCTGGTTACCTTCCAATCTTGCGGTGGGGAACGGAGCGACGTTGGGGCCAAGTGTGAAGATTTACAATCAGGGGGTTATAAAAATTGGTTCCAATGCCATTATCAGTCAAGGAGTCCACATGTGTGCAAGCACACATGATTACAACGACCCGCTTCACCCGCTGATTTTGGCACCAATTACCATTGGCGCTAATGCTTGGATCTGTGCTGATGCATTTATATGCCCCGGTAGTGCTGTAGGCGAAGGGGCGGTTGTTGGTGCCCGGGCTGTGTTAACAAAAGACGCGGCCGCTTGGGGGGTTTATGCAGGCAACCCCGCGGTAATGATTAAACATAGAAAGGTATTTTCTGATGACAGCAATGTTTGATATTGGCATTGTTGGTGCGGGGATCGCAGCTAATGCACTTCTAGAGGAAATTGTCCGTGTACCTGGTATTAGAATCGCAGTATTTTATGGCGGCAGCGAAACTGAGAGAGTTGATAGCAAGGATACAGTCACAGAGAATCATCACCCTTTAAGGGAGTGTAGCAATGCAGTCTTTGGAGGGACTTCAAAAACATGGGGCGGGCGTTGTGTTGACTACGACGACATAGATTTTATAGATAGAAGCTATATAAATGCAAAGTGGCCCATAACCAAGAGCGATTTAAAGCCCTTCTATTCTAAAGCATGTGAGTTTTTAGAGATTGGCAATCCTGAATTTAGTGCTGTTCGAGAAAGCGCCTGTACAGTCCAAGAGCATGGTTTTACTACTACTAAACTTGAAAGATGGAGCTTGCCTCTTCGTATACAGTCGCGCATGAAAGCTATAGGTAAGTGGGAAAATGTGACTCTAATTGGAGGGTTTCATGTAGCCAGAATTGAGTCGGTTTCGGATGGGTATAGATTAATATCATCAAAAGAATCACAGTCAGCGATAGTATGTAAGATATGTGTAGTTGCTGCTGGTGGGTTAGGCTCTACAAAGCTAGCAATTAATTCAATGAGAAATGAGGCGTTCCCTCTCCTTGGTAAATGCTATCAGGGACATCTGTCAGGAAAAATTGCTAATATTATCTTTAATCAGCCTGCCTCGGTAGATTATGGGTTTCGTAAGGATGGTGAGGTTTATACGAGGTGGCGGTTCCAGCCCACTGCGAAGCATGTATTAGATAATAAATTATTAAATTGCGCGCTTTGGGTCGATAACCTGCCTTTATATGACCACAAGCATGGCAACGCAATTTTATCATTTGTGTACCTTTTGTTTTCCGTGCCTATCCTCTCAAGATTTTTAGCGCCACCATCTATTCGCAAAGCTTTGCTTGGTGCGCAGAAGTGTTTATATAAGGCGCATATTCGTAATGTTTTTACGGGTTTTCCATCCGTTATATTTTTTGCAGTACCATTTTTTTTTAAGCGATATGTTTTTAGAAGGAAAATACCGGGGTTCTTCTTATTTTCACCCGGTGGGAAATATGCACTTCATTTCCACTCTGAGCAAGAGCCTCGATTAGATAATGAGATTATAAAAAATGAAAAAGATTATTTTGAAATAAAGTATAGCTTTTCAGATACGGATTGCGAGTCGGTACTTAGAACTCACAAGTTGCTTGAGAAATACTTGGTTGAATTAGGAATAGGTCGATTAGAATATTTTTCTGACGATGAGAAAGAGCTTAAAAATTTGATGAAAAAAAAATGCCAAGATGGTATTCATCAGATTGGTACCACTCGTATGGCTGAGAGTAAAAAAGATGGCTTTGTTGACAGCGATCTTCAGGTGTTTGGCTACGATGGTTTATATGTGCTGAGCTCAGCGGTTTTCCCTACATCCAGCCAAGCCAATCCCACTTTTCTTTTAGTAGTATTGGCAAAAAGATTGGGTGCATTGCTAAGTGCAAAAGTTATGAGTGGTGAAAATGTATATTGATAAGGTTGGTCTTGGTTGCGCCTCGATGTTAGGGCGGTATGGAAGGTCGGATTCTACCAGAATTTTGGAGCATGCTTACGGGAAAGGTATTCGTCATTATGATGTCGCGCGGTCGTATGGTTATGGCGAGGCCGAAGCATTGATCGGCAAGGTTTTGTTTAAGAAAGAAGGTGTTTTAATTTCAACAAAATTTGGGGTTTTACCTTCTCGAAGAGCTAAATATTTCTCCTTCGCTAAGCCTATCGTTAGGCCTTTTATTAAAAAAAATGTACCTGGATCGCTAGAGGTTAAATATCAAAATAGCAATATTATTGACAGGAATCTTTTGCTGAATAGTCTAGATAAATCTTTAAAAGAGCTTAGACTAGACTCTCTACATCGCCTGTATATCCATGAGCCTGCAGCTAATTGGGTTTTAAGCCATGACTTATTTGATGCTCTCGAATCCATAAAGCAATCGGGAAAAATTGAACAGTGGGGAGTGTCAGGATATTTAGATTCTGTTAATGAAATAGCAAAAAATGAAACCAACGGACGAGTTGGTTTATACCAAACTAATCTCAATGTTTTATCCTATTCCCAGTTTAGAGAATTTATGGTTAATCCTATAGAGTCTGTGTTTTCGCCATTTCATCGTGGTTATGTGATTCAGGTTCTAGAAGCGTTTCGAAAAAATAAAAATTTTGTTAGGAGATTTGATGCAAAAAATAATGTAGGGTTTTTGTCTAGGTCTTCAGCTTTTTGGGCAATTTCTTTGCTGGTCGCTGTAACGAGATATAGAATTATTCTGGCTACCGATAAAATTATATCTCTTGATGAGAATTTAACTGCGGTTGATTACGGTCTTAGTATTGAGGCTGACGATGCTCTTTATGCAATTGAGCTAATGTGGGAGCATTCTCATGCTTAGTGTGGTTGTTTTAACCTATAACGAAGAGATCCATATTGAACGATGTGTTCGCAGTCTAAAACCCATCGCTAAGAACATTTTTATTGTGGACTCTTTTTCCTCGGACAAAACGGTTGATATATGTGAATCACTCGGGGCTAAAGTATTTCAGAGAGCATGGAAAAATTATGCTGATCAATTTCAGTGGGGGCTGGATAATTGTCCAATAGACACTGAATGGGTCATGAGAATGGATGCGGATGAATATATTGAGCAAGATTTGATAGATGAATTGCCGCGGAAGCTTGCCGAAGTGTCAAATGGGGTTGCAGGATTCTATATTCGTCGAAAATATTTTTTTCTCGGGCGCTGGATAAAACGCGGTGCTGTATACCCTCTAAATTTAATGCGAATTTGGCGGACAGGTCAGGGCCGAATTGAAAATCGTTGGATGGATGAGCATATAGTCTTAAGTGGTACAGGTATAACCGCGCAGCTTAATGGCCATATAGTCGACGATAATTTAAACAATACTCGCTGGTGGACAGATAAGCATAATAAGTACGCAGACAGAGAAATGATAGATATCCTGGATCGAAAATATCTGCTTTTTTCTTCTGACGACGCTTTAAAGTCTAATCAGGAGAGTTCGCAGGCGAAGATAAAACGCGTGGTCAAGGAAGGAGTGTACAACCGACTTCCAGTATTCATAAGGCCCTTACTCTATTTTCTATATCGTTATTTTGTTCGTCTGGGATTTCTGGATGGGGTGCGAGGTTTTGCGTTCCATTTTTTTCAGGGGTATTGGTACAGATCTTTGGTAGACTTAAGAGTATTTGAAGCAGAAAAGATCCTGTCTGGCGCTTCGGATAATAATGAACGTATTGCTCGATTAGAGGTGCTAACCGGACTATCGCTTCGATAACCCGCTTCATTTGTTTTGATACTATTTGTAGCCTGTTTGGTACACGAAATCATTGAACTATATAGGTAATCTCGACAGCGTGGCCTTTTTATTGCCGAATTTGATGTAATGAGTCCACATAAAGGATTCAGTAATTCAGGACGACGCTCCCGTGAAGATACTACTCTATGGTTTGAACTACTCTCCCGAACTTACCGGTGTCGGCAAATACACTGGCGAGCTGGGCAGTTGGCTGGCCAGCCAGGGCCATGAGGTTCACGCCGTTGTTGCGCCGCCTTACTACCCGGAATGGAAAGTCAATAAGTCCTACCGGGTCTGGTGGTATCAGAAGGAAGATATCGATGGCGTTGCCGTTCATCGCTGCCCGATCTATGTGCCCAGCAAGCCCCACACCCTGACTCGCCTCCTGCATTTGATCAGTTTTGCCTTTACCAGCCTCTTTGTCTTGCTAAGAAAGTGGTTCTGGAAACCTGATGTCATTATCGTTATGGAGCCCACCTCGTTTTGTAAGCCAGGCGCATTGATGTTGGGCAAGCTCACTGGCGCCAAAACGGTACTTCATATCCAGGATTTTGAAGTCGACGCCATGTTGGGGCTCTGCATGATGAATCTGGGCAGGGTAGAGGGCTTGGTGCGGGGCATTGATAATTGGCTGATTCGGAAATTTGACGTGGTCTCCAGTATCTCTCTCAGCATGCTGGAAAATGCCCGCCAAAAGGGGGCCGCAGAAGACGCGCTCTATTTATTACCCAACTGGTCGGATACGGATTTTATCAACGCCACTACCAGTGGTGACGCTCTGCGGGCGGAGTGGGGTTTTGCTGCCAATGACCAGGTGGTGCTTTACAGCGGCAACTTGGGCCAAAAGCAAGGGCTAGAGATTGTGTTGGAGGCCGCCGGCGCATTGCGCAACCGACCGGAGATCAAGTTTGTCCTGGTCGGTGCCGGTGGTAACCTGGAACGGTTGCAAGCCCAGGCCCAAAGCCTGAATCTTGACAACGTGTTCTTCGAACCGCTGCAGCCCTGGAGTCGCGTACCCCAATTGCTGGCTATGGCCGATATTCACCTGGTGGTGCAGCGCAAGGGTGCCGCGGATGTGGTGTTGCCCTCCAAGCTGACTAATATTCTCGCCGCCGGTGGCCACGCGCTGGTGACCGCCGAGGCGGAGACAGAGCTCGGGCGCCTGGCAAAAATGCACCCGCGCATTTACACCCTGGTGGAGCCCGAGAATCCGCCCGCTTTTATCTCTGCCTTGAGCGATATGATCTATGCCAGTATCGAGCGCCGGCAAGTCAGTAGCCCTGGCGCCAGAGCCGTAAACTCCGTTGCCCGGCGCTATGCAGAAGAGTATCTCAACCAGGACAATATTCTGGCCGCATTTGAGCAGGAATTGCTGCGCCTGGTCTCAGCGGAAGCCGATGTGGCAGAGGCAAATATCCAGGTCTAGCGTAGGCCAAATGGTTCATGTATCTACAGATGTAAATTCATACACTCATAGCCAAGATTTCATTACAACGATTCGAATTCTCCGCTATTGGAGAGCGGGGATCCTGGAGAGTGAGTGAGCATGCAACCGAATAAAAAAGTGGCGTTAATCACCGGAGTAACCGGGCAGGATGGTTCTTACCTGGCTGAATTCCTGCTGGAGAAGGGCTACGAAGTGCACGGCATCAAGCGCCGCTCTTCCATGTTCAACACCGAGCGGGTTGATCATATCTACCAGGATCGCCACGACGGCAATGTCAACTTTCACCTGCACTACGGTGACCTGACGGACTCCTCCAACCTGACCCGCATTCTCAGCGAAGTACAGCCCGACGAGGTGTATAACCTCGGTGCCCAGTCCCACGTGGCCGTGTCGTTTGAAGCGCCGGAATACACAGCCGATACCGATGCGCTAGGCACCTTGCGCCTGCTGGAGGCCATCCGCTTTTTAAAGCTGGAGAAGAAGACCAAATTCTACCAGGCCTCCACCTCGGAATTGTATGGCCTGGTGCAGGAAATACCGCAGAAAGAGACCACCCCGTTTCACCCCCGTTCACCTTACGCAGTGGCAAAAATGTACGCCTACTGGATTACGGTTAACTACCGCGAGTCTTACGGTATGTATGCCTGCAACGGCATACTGTTTAACCATGAATCGCCGCGCCGTGGTGAAACCTTTGTTACGCGCAAGATTACCCGGGCCCTGGCCAATATTTCCCAGGGGCTGGAAAAGTGCCTGTATCTCGGCAATATGGATTCGCTGCGCGACTGGGGCCATGCCAAAGACTATGTGCGCATGCAGTGGATGATGCTGCAACAGGAGCAGCCGGAAGATTTTGTGATTGCCACCGGCAAGCAGATTTCCGTGCGCCAGTTTGTCACCATGGCGGCGCAGGAGCTGGGGGTTACCCTCAAGTTCAGCGGCACCGGGGTTGATGAGCAGGCAGTCGTCACCCGGGTTAGCGGTGACAAGTGCCCGGGTATCGCGCCCGGTGATGTGATCGTCAAGGTTGACCCGGAATATTTCCGCCCCGCCGAGGTGGAGACCCTGTTGGGCGACCCCACCAAAGCCAAGCAGAAGCTGGGCTGGGAGCCGGAGATCACGGTCGAGGAAATGTGTGCCGAGATGGTGCAGTCAGATCTACAAGTTGCCCGCCAGCACTCGCTGTTGCGCGCCAACGGGTTTCATGTGAACGTGGCGGTGGAGTGATCTTTTTCCGCTTGATGGATGCAGACTGACTGACTATGGCTAAGAAACGAATTTTTGTCGCCGGCAACAATGGCATGGTGGGTTCGGCACTGGTGCGCCAGTTGCAGATCCAAAGCGGGGTGGAACTGGTGCTGCGCGAGCGCAGTGAGCTCAACCTGTTGAACCAGGCCGCAGTGGCCGACTTCTTTAATAGCGAGCAGATTGACCAGGTGTACCTGGCCGCGGCCAAGGTGGGTGGCATTCACGCCAACAACACCTACCCGGCGGACTTTATCTACCAGAACCTGGTGCTGGAGTGCAATATCATTCACGCCGCCCACAGCGCCGGTGTCAATGACCTGTTGTTCCTAGGCTCATCCTGCATCTACCCGAAACTGGCTGAGCAACCCATGCGCGAGACGGCCCTGCTCACCGGCCAGTTGGAGCCCACCAACGAACCCTACGCCATCGCCAAGATTGCCGGCATCAAGATGTGCGAGTCTTACAACCGTCAATACGGTCGCAATTACCGCAGTGTTATGCCCACCAATCTCTACGGTGAGAACGACAATTTTCATCCCGAGAACTCCCACGTTATCCCGGCCTTGATGCGGCGCTTCCACGAGGCCAAACTGGCGGACGCACCGGAGGTGGTGGTGTGGGGCAGCGGCACACCCAAGCGCGAGTTTTTGCACGTGGACGATATGGCCGCCGCCAGCATCTATGTGATGAATCTCGACCGCGCCACTTACGAGGCCAACACCCAGCCCATGCTCTCCCACATCAACGTGGGCACCGGCGAAGACTGCACCATCCGCGAAATGGCCGAAACCATGGCGCGGGTGGTGGGTTACGAGGGCAAGCTGGTGTTTGACAGCAGCAAGCCCGACGGCGCGCCGCGCAAACTGATGAGTGTCGACCGCCTGGCGGACCTGGGCTGGCGCTACCGCATCGGCCTGGAGGATGGCCTGCGCGTCACCTACCGCTGGTTCCTGCGTCACCAGGATGATTTTCGGGGCTGAGTTAAGCCCCTTCCAGCCAGCCTGGTTATCGCTGCTCGTTATTAACCGCTAGCGTTTAATCCCCACAAAATGCACCACGGCTTCGGTGTCGGTGCTGTCAAACCCCGAGATGGACATAACCGTTTTGCCGCGGTCGAGTTGTGCCTGGTCGATGCGGATCGCGAAACCACACTGCTGTAACTCGGGGTCACAATAGTTGATGCGGCCAGTGATGCGACAGCCGGCATTGAGGTTGAGGTTGCCGCCGGTCAGGTTGACGGTGAACACGCCCTCAGGGACTCGGGCTTTGCAGGAGGAGGCGTTGCCAAGGATGGAACCGCTGGCATTGATTTTGATTTTGCAGAAATCCGTTTCTAAAAAGGAGGATTCCAGGGTATCACCGGAAAAACCGTTCAGGTACCAGATGCCGGCGAGATTGGCTTGCACGCAAACCGCTGCGCTCATATGGGAAAACGAGATAAAAAACAAAAGCAATAGTAGTTTTCTTGTTGCCGAAATGTAGTTATCCATTTGATTTTCTCCTCAGGAGTTAATCAAGGTCGGAGCAATCCCCTCCGTCAAAACTACATTGGCTATTATTGCAGGCTGTATCGCAAAAACTGTCGCCAATCTCAACTAATTCACACCCGGGCGCGCACCGACTCTGTTGCAGTTCGAGAATGACTTCCTGATCCAGGGAGTCACAGTCGCCATCGTCATAGTTGCACGTCGCCAGGTAGCAGTCAACGTCGCAAACCCCATTGCCGAGATCCTTCACCAGGCAGGCGGGGGAGCATTCAGCCTGGTCTACGGTTGTGCGCATATCCTGTGGCGCCTGTTGTTGTTTTTTGGCCCGGCGCTGCTCGCGCTTTTTAGCCGGCAGCTCGGCCATAACGCCGATGGGGCTGCCGTCAATATGGGCGGCTTGTTTGGCCTGCTGTTGGGTAACGGGCAGCAGTGGCCAGGCCTTTAGCTTGAGTTCGGTATTGATGCAGTCTGCGGAGTTGTTGCTGAGACTAAACATGGATTTTAGCGACACAGTTTGCATGGCGCTGTATTTCTCGATCTGCAGCAGTTCGCCGGAATGGGGTGATTGACCGATGCTGCCGGGAAACGGGTAGCTGAGTGTGGCCCCGGTCAATTGCGGATGAAAGAAGCGCCGGCCGCGGCAGTCTGGTTCGGTAAAATAGAGCCGCTCCAGCAGCGCAATGTGACCGCTGAGGGTTGCGCCAATCATATCGCCACCGTCCGTGATCAGCAGCACCCCCGGTTCGTAACCCGCCAGCCCCCGGATGCTGGTCATGCCGCCATAGAGCCCCAGTGTGTTGCCGGCGCGGTCGGTAATCACCGGCGCGGTTGGTGTGGCCGGCTTTTGTTTTTCTGTGGAGACCAACCCCTGCGCACCGGGGTGCTGGCTTGAGAGGCCGAGCAGTAGTAACAGGCATATTCGGTAACAGTACTTCATCTTGTGCGTACTCCCGGGCCGTGGCGCTTGGTGTGCTGGTAACGGTAGCGTAGTAAAAGTGTAATTTAATAATGGCATCTAATATAGCAAGTTGTCGCCTCCTGTTTTGACGCAGCGGACCCGGTCCCTTATCGTCACTGTGCTCGTCACTTTGGGCTTAAAACAGGGAATGGAAAAATGAAAATACAAACGGAAGTTGCAAATCGCCCCGCATACGGGCGCGGTGTTTTTTTTCTGGTGATGACTTTGGTGCTTATGCTGTGCGGATTCCAAGTCCAGGCAAAACCCGCCACCAGCAATGTCACTGTGCATTACACACTGGCGCCGGTTGACGACGGCAGCTGTACGATACGAGATAAAGACACCAATGAGGTGCTGGCGGGGCCGCTGCAGACTCACCGCGGCTCGGTTATGTTCAAGAAGTTGCCCGCCGATCTGCACTGGGTGTTGGTGCAATGTGAAGGTGGTCAGTATACCGACCAGGCCAGCGGCGAGCAGCAGGATGCGGTAATGTTGCGCACCTACGCCGATATTAGCGGCAAGAAGTCCTCGGTCTCTGTCACACCGCTCACTGAACTGGTGGTGCGAGAGCTCGAAATATACGGCCTCGATGTGGCCGCGGATTTCCTGGCGCTGCTGGCCAACCTGGCCGCGGCGTTTGGCTTGCAGGGCACCGACCTTGTGGCTACTGAGCCGCGGGACATGAATTTCCACAAGAACAATGGCCGGCCGCAGGATCGTTACGGCGCGATGCTGGCGGCCATTTCCCAGCTGCAAGCGGACATGGCGTCCAGCTCAGTGATTGATGCCATCGACCTGTTGAGTGGCGGCATCGCCAATAACGGTTTCTTCGATGACGAGTTTATCCGCAGTGCCCTGTTGGATGCGCTGGAAAATGCTCACCTCAATGATCGGCTCGCCAAAAACATCGGCTCAGATGATGAGTTTCATGAGTTGCATCATGAGATCCTGCTGGCGCCGCTGCTATCGCAAGTGGAATATGTGCACGCCGATCATCCCGATGCCGCAGTAGGGGAGGCGTTCACCAAAATCCAGGCCAATGAGCGGTCGTTGTTCGATGTTGTGGGCAAGCACCTGTCACTGCGGTTGAATATTACCCTGGGCGGAGAGCGCTGCCGGCTGCGCGATTTGCAGCATACACACACCAGCCACAGTGATTCAGAGCTGGACCTGCTCTATGCCCAGTGCCCTCCTCAGCCGGAAGGCACGGCCGACCTGGTAGTGATGGATGGGGAGCGGGTGGAAATCACGGTCCCAATCGAGGTGGTAGATTTCAATGCCCCGGCGCCGATGCTACAGAGTCGCAGCATGAGTTTTGCGACTGCGACTGCGGTCACCGGCAGCAGCACGGTTCATGGCCATATTAGCGCTGAGGCGCCCGGCGTTTTGAGCAATACCACCGGCGCGCATTCCTACAAGGCGGCGGACCTGGAAATCTTTAACGTCGCGGGCGTCACTGTGGAGTTGGTGGACCGCAATGGCACGGTGCTGGCGACCACGACCACCGACGATGCCGGTGCCTACCAGTTTGCCAATGCCCCGGCGGCCACGGATGTGGCGATTGTGGTGAAAGCCCATTTGCAAAAGCAGCGCACCACGCCCGGTGTGGGCCCGCAATACAATTTCTGGGTGCGGGACAATACCAGCAGCAGTCAGCCGCGCTCGCTGTACCAGGTGAAGTCGAGCTATGTGACCACGCTGACTGACGCCGGCAGCAGTAACACTATTGACCTGCGCGCCAAGATCGGCTTTGACGAAGCCGGGCATGTGACCAGTGAAGCCATGCGCCAGTCCGCGGCTTTCTCGATCCTCCGGGTTGTGAAAAGCTCGGTCAAGGCGCTGGAGAGTGCCAACCCCAATCTCGAGCTGCCGGAGTTAAACCTCTACTGGTCGGGCAAGAATATCGCCGTTAGCGGTGACAGGGCCAAAGGCCAGATCGATACAACCCACTACGATGCCAGCGGTTTGGCACCGGGTATCTACGTTCTGGGCAAGGCGGATGTGGATACGGACGAGTTCGATCGCGGGGTGCTGGGGCATGAGTTTGGCCACTATTTGCAAGCGCAGTTGGCGTTTTCCGACAGCCCTGGTGGGTCACACAGCGATAGTGAATTCAAGGATGCCAGCCTGGCGTTTGGCGAGGGTTACGGTACCGCACTGGGTGGGCTGCTTGCCGAAAGCAATATCTACTGTGATGCCTCTGGCTTGAAGCAGACCGATACCTATTGTATCGATTTGAACCTGCCCGTTGCCGCGAGCCATCCCAATGGTTTTTATTCGGAAGCCGCCAACATCCACCTGCTCTACGGTATTGGCAAGCTGCCTGGCAAGGGCGTTCCCGCTTTCTTTAACGCGGTATCTGAACTGAAAAACAATGTTCACTCGGCCACCGTGTTTGCGTTCTTGCACAACTACTTGAGTGCTAACCCTGACGTTGCTGGTAGTGTCGACCAGCTGATGACGGTGGCTAACATCAAGACATCGGACCCGTTCGGCACTCTGCCAGCCGGCACGGCGGCGGACCCGGCGATCAGTGCGACAGTTAACCAGGGTGAGGCAACGACCGGCGCAAATGATCTCGAGAAGATTTATCTACCCCTGGCGGTCAATAGCCCATCAGCCCCTGCTGCCAATAAGCCGGCCGTGGTGATAACTGCCAATGCGCCTTCATTTTGCATCAATCACAACTTGCAGGGCGCCAACAGTCACAACGGCCTCGGTATGAGCCGGCGTTTCAGTTTTACCCCCGCGTTTACCGGCGGCGTTGCCCTGCGAGTGGAAAACGGGCTTGGACATGAGTTCAGTATCCAGTCCTCGAGCTTTAGTGTGCGTGATGACGCCGGGGCAGACGTTCATGTTTGGGATTACAGTGGTCCTGACCAAAGCAACTACTATGGCGAAATTGACGTCACTGCCGGGCAGACCTACTCGGTGTTGTTTCATGTCTGGGAGCCCGATGTCATACCCAAGGGCAGCGCCTGTGGCTACAAGCCGGTGCTGGGCCGGATCTATTAGGGCTCGGTTGTTAGGGATTGATTGTTAGGGCTTGATTATGGCCAGCATGTTGTTTTTTGATTCACTGCGACGCCCGCTGAATGTAGTGAGACGACTCGCGCTGGGCACGCTGCTTTGTGTCGCCCTCGTCCCGGTTTACGCGGGGGAGGGCGATATTCCCTACGCCCGGGAGGCGGGCCAGTTAGAAGGTATCTGGCAGGGGGGCGCACCGCCCATCAACAAGCGTATGTCGGGCATCAATACCTACTACCGGATTAACTCGGCGGAGCAGCCGGAGCAGTTAGAAGTGCTGTTGCACTTTGAGGGCGCCGTGGCCAGTGATGCTTACGTGGAGATCAAAGCCATTGACGGCGCTGTTATTCAAGCGCCGGCCAAACACAGCCGTTGGAAATTAAAGCCCGGCGTCGCCTCTGAGATTTCGCTGCTGCTGCAGGTTCCCCCCCATGCCCCGAGCTACCTGGCGCTATACACTTATCAAAACGGCAAAAGCGCTGCACGCGCAATAGAACTTAAGGATCAGTGGCGTCGCAGTGATTGATTGTGATCAAGCTAAAACCTGAGTGGCCATCAAAGCCCGTGTTCTAAACAGGCGTTTTTAATGGCCGGGTAGCGGTCGGTAACCGCGCCGGTGCAGAGCAGGGGCCAGCCGTTGTATTGCCGCACCAGGTCGAGGATGGGTTTTGGCTGGCGCGGCAGGGCGCGGTCGATGGTGAGCAGGGCGCTTTCTTGGGTCGCTGGTTCCAGTGACTGCCAGGTTTCCAGGCTCAATTCCGTGACGAACAACTGGGCGTCGTAAAACCAGGGCCCGTATTTGGCGACATTCTGCAGGGCCTGCTGGTAGATGGGGCTGTGGAAGTGAAACAGCCGGTATTCGGCCAGCGCGATATCCCACCAGTAGTAAGCCCAGGTCGGCCTCAGTTTGGCGGCCTGCTGGTGGTGGTAGAGGGTTTCTCGCCCCAGCGCCTCGATGTCTTCGACGGTGAGGCTCTTGTCGTTCAGTTTGAAATCGTAAAGCCGGCCCAGGTTGGCGTAATAGACCGGGTTGCCGGGGGCGAGGGCCTGGGCGCGCACCGAGTTGTGCAACACCGCTTGCCATTGTTCGGGTGGCGGTACGAAAGTGGTTTCGGCACCGGCGTCTTCCAGGGCGTTGGCGCTGCGCTGCCAATCGTCCATCAGCTGGCTGGCGGGCAGGGCGTAGAGCCAGGCCATGCCTTCTTGCACCGCGCTGGTGAGCTTGTAGCCCAGCAACAGCATCAGCAACACCACGGCGCCGATGACCGCCGGTGATTTGCGCGTGGTTGGCAGTGCCGATGACCCGCGAGTGCGTTGGCTAGTGGGTTTCATAGGTGACTTGCTGCAGGTGTGCAATCAGGCCGCTGGTGTCCTCGTAGTTGTCCACCAGCTTGAGCAGGCCGATCAGTTCTTCCACCAGGCTTTTTTGCAGTGTGTGTTTGAAGCGGTTCCTGAATTCCTGGTAGGCCTCGTTGCGCGCGTCCTGGATGATGCCGGCGATTATGCTGCTGCGCACATCCATGGTTAGCGCTTGCTGCAGGCGCCGGGCGAGGTCCAGTTGCAGGCCATCGCCAAAGCTGCGGCGCATGCTCGGGAGCAGTTCTTTTTCCAGGTCGAGCAGCAGCTTGTCTTGGAGAAACTTCTCAATGGCGCCGGGCAGGGCCGCATCGATTTGCCGCTGGATTCGGTACTGCAGTTCATTGTCGGAGATGGCGTGGAAGCTCTGCTCGAAATCCGCCTGGGGGGCGGCATTTTCATTGCCCGCCGGAGCGCTTGGCCGGTAGGGTGGCGGCGCGCTTGCCGCCGGGTTCGCAGTTGCCGCCGGGTTTGGAGTTGGCGCTGGCTTCGGGGCTGCTGTAGGGGGCGCGATCGGCTGCGGCGCTGCGGCCGGCTGCTTTTTAAATTGCGACCGGACGATGGACAGTGGCAGCCGATTGACCATGTCATCCGCCGCCTTGTGGCCGACAATGGCGGTGGCGGCCTCCAGGCCTTCCCTCAGCATGGGGGCGCGACCGTTGAGATTGTGGGCGTCGGTGGCCAGTACGATCGGCGCGCCGCACTGCAGCAGCTGGATGGCCCGCTGGTACGCTTTGTCGCCAAAGCGGTTAGCCACGGAGGCGGCGGTCAGTTGCAGGATGCAGCCCATTTCAATAAAGGGGGTGATTTTATCGACGTTGCGCATCACGTCCTTGTTGCGCTCCGGGTGGGCAATAATCGGCCGGATCTTGTGGTCCAGTAGCCGTTGCACCAGGTTGTCGGCGCCGGGGGGCATGTGGCTGTGGGGGAATTCCAGCAGCATGATCTTGTAGCCGTCCAGCTCGCCCAAAAACGGCACCTGATCGCTTTCCACCAGTGACAGGGTCTCCGCGCCCAGTCGCACTTCTGCGGCGAAGCCGATGTGCAGCGGGATGCCCGCCTGCTTCAGGGCGCGGCGGAAGTTGGTGGTGTGGCGGGCGATGCCGGCCTTGGTGTTGTCGTGCCGGCCCGGGTGCAGGTGCGGGGTCATAATGGCGCAGTGGATGCCATTGGCCACCGAGGCCCGGGCCAAATCCAGGGCTTCTTCCATGGTGCCGGCGCCATCGTCTATGCCGGGCAAATAGTGACAGTGGAGATCAATCATAGTGTCTGTTCCGGCTTAGGCTGGTTGCGACTCATAGGACTCGTAGTATTTGCCATAGCCATAGTCACTGTATTTTTCGGCTTTGCGGATATCCAGTTGATTCAACACCACGCCAGTAATGGGGGCGTTGATGGTGTTGAGGTGGTCGAGGCCAACCTTGATCTGGTTGCGCGAGGTGGCGTCGGCTTTCACCACATAGACCACGGCGTCTGCCAGGGTGGAGAGCACCCGGGCATCGCTCACCGGCAGTACCGGCGGGCAGTCGATAATGATGCGGTCGTATTCGGCGCGCAGGGATTTCAGGGTGCTGTTGAGCTTGCGCGATGACAGCAGCTCCAGCGGGTTGTGGGGTATCAGGCCGGCCACCAGTACGTCGATCTGCTCGTCTTCCAGGTGCACTATGGCCTCTTCCAGGGTGGCGTTGCCGGTCACCAGCTCGGACAGGCCGGCGTGGTTGCGGGCGATGCTGAATTCCTTGCCAATACTGGGGCGGCGCATATCGGCGTCGATCAGCAGGACCTTTTCCATTTGGCCGAAGGCGTAGGCCAGGTTGACCGCGGTGGTACTCTTGCCCTCGCCGGAAACCGAGGAGGTCACCAGGATGGTTTTGTAGGGGGTGTCCAGGCTGGTGAGGGAAATGCCCGTGCGCACGGTGCGTATGGCCTCGCTGAAGCCGTGCTGCTTGCTGTCAAAAAACAGGTGGCCTGCGGATGACTCTTTGCCCTTCATTTTGACCAGCGGCACCATGCCCAGCAGCGGCTGTTTGATTTTTTCTTCCACGTCCTGGACGCTCTTGATGGTGTTGTCCAGCGCTTCCAGCAGGAAGGCGGCGGCCACGCCACCCATGAGGCTGACCATAAAGGCGAGCACCACGATCAGCTTTTTCTTCGGCTTGATGGGGTTGGTGGGTGTGATGGCCGGGGAGATGATGCGGGCGTTGGCCGACTTCAGGTCATCGGTTTGCGCGGTTTCGCGGATGCGGTTGTAGAACATGTCGTACAGGGCGCGGTTGCTTTCCACTTCTTGCTGCAGGGCGCGGAACTGGGATTCCTTGCGGCCAATATCGTGGTAGTTGCCTTTGGCGGCGGTCAGGGCCGCGCTGATTTCCTCTTCCAGGTTTAACGCGTCTTCGTAGTGGGTCTTGATCGACTCCATGACGCTGCGGGTTTGGCGGGCGAGGTTTTCATTGGCGGCCAGCAGCTCGGTTTGGGCGGCCAGCATCTTCGGGTGTTTGGGGCCGTAGCGCCGGCTCAGTTCTGCCACTTTGCTCTCGGCACTGGCAATGGCCTGGCGGAAGCTCTTCACCAGCGGGTCGCTCATGACCGCGGGCACGGAGCTCAGTTCGGCGGCGGAGGCGTTCTGCAACTGGCGCACCTGCAGGTAGGCGGTCTTGGCTCGGGACAGTTCGCTGCGCACCTGGATCAGGCGGGTGCTCAGCTCATCGATCTCTTTGGCGGGCAGGGATTGCAGCCCGTCCACATCGACAATTCGTTCCCGCTCGCGAAACTCCTGCAGGTTGGCCTCGGATTTTGCCAGCGCCTGCTTCAGGTCTTCGACCCGGCGGGTCATCCACGAGGCGGCGGTCTGGGTCATGTCGACCCGGGCATCCATCATGCTCTCGATGTAGGCGGTGGCGTGGGCATTGGCGATATTGGCGGCGAGCCTGGGGTCTGATGACTGGTAGTTCACGTACACCAGTTGGGTTTTGCGCACCGGTTGAATGCTGAGGTTGGCGAGATACTCGCCGGTGGCGGCGATGGCGGGGTCGGGCGCTGTGGTGTCGCCGCTGGGAGTGCTGGCGGACAAACTGAACGGCAGCAGTGAGCGCCAGTTGAACCCGCTTTTTTCTTCCGGTTTGAAGGTGGGGTGGTTGGTGAGGGCGAGGCTGTCCACCACCCGCTCGGCCAGCGGCCGGGATTTGAGAATCTCGAACTGGGTTTCATAGTATTGCTGGGCGCGGGTATCCAGGCCGTAGACTTCCTCGATGGAAACCACGTTGGCGTTTTGGGATTCGATCAGGATGGTGCTGGTGGCCTGGTAGATGGGGGTCATGGCCGACACCACCAGCATGGCGATCACACTCACTACCGCGGCGAGGCCCATAATGGGCCATTTTTTACGGTTGATGGTGTTCCAGTACTGGCGCAGGTCGATGACTTCTTCTCTGTTCCAGTCTTCCTGGATATGAGTTTGTCTCAGCGGAAATTCTCGAAAATCATTCATTAGAAGAAGCTTCTGTCGACGGTGATGATATCCCCAGGCAGGACGCGTTCGTTGCCGCGGATGCCGGTGAGGGTTTCGCTTGGGTTGCTGGCGCGCACCAGGGTGAAACGGCTGCGCGAGGCGCGTTCGGTAAAGCCACCCGCCAGGGCGATGGCTTTTTCAATGGTGAGTGAGGGCTGGTAGGGAAAGCCGCCGGGCCGTTTCACTTCACCGTTGATGAAAATAGGGCGGTATTCTTCGATGGATACGGTCACGTCCGGGTTGATCAGGTAGTCGCCGCGCAGGCCCTTGGTGATCAACTGCTCCAGCTCCAGCACACTTAACCCGGCCACGTTCAGCTCGCCGAGCAGGGGGTAGTTGAGGTTGCCGCTGTCATTGAGGGCGAAGCTCATGCTCAGGTCCGGCTCGCCAAACACCTGGATAACAATGTGGTCGCCGGCGCCCAGTTTGTAGCGCGAGTCCGATGGCTGCGCCAGGGCGCCGGCCGAGCCCGCTGCCAGCCACAGCGTCAGCGCGGTCAGCAGCAGGGCGATGAGTCTTCCTGGCTGCAGTGGTTGTGGGCGTGCAAAAAATGCCGCCAGCCGATTGTTTGCAAGTGTGGAAATCATAGAGGTTTGGCCCGTTACAGCGAGAGGTTGACGGAAAGCTTGTACAGTGTGCGATCGTATTGCAGCCGTTCCAGGTTGCTGTCGCGATCGCTGAAGTTGGCGCCCAGCTGCAAGGAGAGCCAGCGCTGCCAGCGGTATTTGACGGCTATGCCATAGCCCATGCTCTGTTCGTCGCGATCGTTACCGATAAAGGTTTCGTCGACGTAGCTGGCGTCAATTTTGGTGCCGATGCGATCGGTCCAGTCGTGGTTCCAGTGGATCTCGTAGCGGCGCACGTCGATAAAGTTGCCGTCGCCATAGGCTTCCTCTTCTTCCCGGGCGGCAATGATATCCACGTGGGAGTAGCTGCGCGGTGACCAGCGCATGTCCAGCTCCCAGTCGAAGCCGGAGAAGTCGCCGCGGGCCTGGTCATCAAATTCCCGCTGCACATGGCCGAGCTTGAGGGTGCCGTTGGTGAGTTCGGTGATGTCCCAGGTGGCGCCGAACAGGTAGTGCCGGGTCTGGCTGTCGAGGCTGGCGCTGCCGGGGCGGTCCAGCGCGTAGGCGTTTTTGCTGGCCCGCACTTCAAACAACAGCGAGGTGGCCGGCAGGGCCCGGTAGTAAAAGGTCGCACTGGCACCGGTACTGTCGTAGTCGCGATAACGGGTGCTGGCGCGTTCGTTCTGGTAGGCGACATCCAGGTAGTTGGCGGCCAGCACGATGCGGCCGATAGAGCCGCGGGAGCCGTAGGCGTATTCGCCTTCATACAGGGTCTTGTCGACCTGCAGCGGTGCGTCGATGGAGGGGTTCTCGGGGTCAAACCCTTCACTGGAGCCTGTGCCGCGCTCTTCGTGGTTCATGGCGTAGTTGGCGCTCAACAGGACGTGGTGGCGCAGGCCCAGGTTGAGGTCGGCGCCGGCGTTGAAGTTGTGGTCTTCGTAGTCATCGTCGCTGCTGTCCAGGTAGCGGCCATAGTCGCCGCTGTAGCTGAGGGCGTAGAGCTGGCCACCGGTTTCCAGCGCGGTGGATAGGGACGGTTTGACGTAGGTGACCCAGGAGTCCACCTCGTTGCTGGCGCTTTCGAAAATGTTGTCGTCGTAGGCCACCTCGGCGCTCAGCAACGGCAATATTGAAAACGGCCCCCGGGTAATGGTCGCCGGGCCGGTGTCATCCGCCGACTGCGCCTGCAGCAGTGCGCCATGGCTGGCGAGCAGGCACCCCGCAGCCAGGACGAGTGTTGATCGGATCTGATCCCTAGGCAAAGCAAACCTCCCTGGTGAGCGCTTTCTGCTATGGTCTGGTGTTCTAGGCTCTGTGCATTCGAGTGGCCTATGGATTCGTTACGCCGGCGCGGGAGTGCGCGCTGATAGTGGCGTGAGACTTTCTATATGGGTCGAGTCTAGCCCAGCGGGACGGAAAAGGTATGACCCAAATGGGTTATCAGGGTGGGGGTTTTTGGGCCCCGCGAAAATGGGGACGGAGGGATTATTTTTTGATCAGTTGATGTTGGTTATAGCGTTAGTGGGTGGCAGGCAACGGTGTTTATTGAAATAACTCTTCAATAAACACCCAGACTCTTCAATGTGACTCTTCAATGGACACCCACGTTAGCTCGGGGCTCTTATATGGACACCCATGCTAGCTCGGCGCGAAAATGGGGGCGGGATTATTTTTTGATCAATTGATGTTGGTTATAACGGTAATAGATAGCAGGCAACGGTATTTATTGAAATAGGGCTGGTAAAACCGTGGTCGGCCCCTGGTTCACTCATCGTCCAAATACAGGGTGAGCGCCCGTGTTAGAGACGACAGGAAGGCCACCTGTCTGCGGTTGCGAATCATGCGCAGTACGTACCAAATCAGTACATACATACCGGCGAGCCAAATCACCCCGACAATTCGGTTGATCCAGGCTGGGTCTAACAGGCCGTGCAGCAGTTCGGTAAACAGGTTGCCGGAATCATCGGCGGAAATCAGGCTTATCAACCCCCACCAGACGCTAATAGCACTCATCAACAGCGCCGCAGTACCCAGCAGTGAGCGACCCAGGATTGCCATGGGATGGTGATCGCCGGTAAGTCCGCTTAACTCCATCGCGGTCAACCTGTTGTAGCGGCGCAGTTGGCTTTTCTCATACTCTGGAAAGAAGCGCCACAAAGTTACCAGATTGCGAGCATCCTCATAGAGGGTGCTTTCAAATTTCTGGTACACCGCGGGCTGGCCGCGGTCGTCACGATAGTTGTCTTCCACGCCGGTGCGGATATGCCTGACGTCAGGGTGGTGTTTGGAAACCCGGTTTTCTGTTAGAAAGGTCCGTGCATCGCTAAGAAACTGCAGAAAATCTGCCGTTTGGCTTGTCTTTGCTGCGTGAGTCATGACGGGTTTCCGGGGCTATGTGCTTAGAACTGACCTTTAAACCAGCCCCAAATGCCGAGCGAAAAGTTGGGGAACAGGTTAATACCCAGAGCTGACTTTATCAGATAAAGCACCAGTAATCCGGTCAAGACCGATACCAGTAATACCGTGCCGATGGCGAGGGTCTTGGCGAGCAGTGATATTTGCTGCTCTGAGCGCGTCAGTTGGCGGCGGTTTTTGCCCAGTAAAATGACATAGTAGAAGCGTTTGGGCACCAGGGGGATGCGTAGCGTGCCCCTCAAATCGACGCTATGGTTACCCCAGGTCTTGGCGCCAAATACGGCTTTTATGTGGGCGAGTTGTTCTTCGTTAAAGCTTTCAGCGACCTCTTGCGGCACCCGCGACAGGAAATTGTTGATGACCGTTTGGTCTTCTGTCGCGAACTCGTGGTGCGGTTTGTTCATGTGTGTTTACTCTGAAATGTCCTTTGATTGTTAGTCTATGGCAGATTTCAGGTTTTTTCCGGGTTTAATTAGTGCTTCTTAAATGGACACCCATGTTTAGCTGCATCAATTGTTAAATGGACACCCATGTTAGCTCAAGATACATTATTGCCCTTTCGAGAGTTTTCGTAGATTCATACTGGCAAGGGACGCTGCTGATGAAAGTTGCATTCGCAGAAAGGGCAGTGCTCATGCCGGAAAAACGTTTAAGCCGACTGGAAGTCACCGCTTGAGGAGTGCGTTTTGAAATTACCCATAGACACATTTAAGACCATCATCGCCAATACACCGCTTATCTCCATGGACCTGGTGGTTTATAACCTCGCAGGCCAGGTGCTCCTGGGCGAACGGCTTAACCGCCCTGCCCAGGGAAGTTGGTTCGTGCCGGGTGGTCGGATTTTAAAGGATGAGCATTTTGACCAGGCATTCAAGCGTTTGACCCAGGACGAATTAGGGGTTGAATGCACGTTGCAGCAGGCTGACTTTTTGGGGCCCTTTGAGCATCATTACCCTGACAACTTCACCGGCACTGATTTTTCAACTCACTATGTGGTGCTCGGTTACAAGTTGCTGCTGGACTTGTCTCTGTCGGAACTGCCCTGTGCCCAGCATGGCAGCTACCAGTGGTTCGATCCGCAGGCCGCGTTGGCGTCGGACAAGGTACACCTGCATACGAAGTGGTATTTGGAGTAATCGACCAATTGCGAATAATTGCTGATTTCATTGCGAAATAGCTTTGTGTCACAATAGTCGTTGCATGGATGCAATGTGTATCCTTACGCTCAGTCAGTGATTTACAGGAACTACTACAAAACCAAGGATACAGCATGAAAAAACTCGGCCTGGGCATTGCTGCCCTTATCATACTGGTGGCGGCCGTCGCTCCCAAGTTCGTTGCCAGCTCCATCGACACCCAACTGCATGAAATAGTTACGCGGATTAGCGATCACCCCGGCTATGAGGCTGAATTGGTTGAAATCTCGCAAGGCTGGTTTGGCACCCAGGCCAAAATCAAGCTCACGGCGGATCTGGCTGCATTTGGAGCTGATGCCGACAGCCCAGCCTGGAAAGATATGTCGGAACTGGCGGTTATGCTGGACGTCAATGCTGGGCACGGTCTAATCTTAACTGGTGAACAGCCAGGCCTCGGATGGGTAGACTGGCTGGTGGTAATCCAGGGTGACGCTTTGCGCGGGCGCTTGGAATGGCCCGCGGAGCAGCCATTTTATCGCTTTTTAGGTACTACCGATCTTTTGGGTAAGACCCACTACCAAGATCAGATTTCAATGTTTAGCGCGCAGAATAGCGATAATACGGTTGAGTTTTCGTTTAGCGGTCTGAAGGGTACGGGGCTGGCCAGTAAGGAAGGTCTCGCGTACCGAGGCGTGGCTGATAGTTTTACGGTGGTGTCTGATCGGAGCGATTTCAAACTGCAGCAAGCCAGCCTGGATGTGACCATGGAAAGCGACTGGTTGGCCGCTATAGAGGAGGGCTTGTATAACTCTGCGGCCAGGTTCGATATTGCTCATATTGAAGTCAGCCAGATGGAGACCCAGCAATATGGCAAGTTGGATGGTATTTTTGTCACTTCGAACTCGGTTGTTTCTGCGGATAAAACCCTGGCTGATTTCAAGGTGAGTTATGGCCTCAAGGCGTTTGAAGTCAATCAATATCAGGGTTCGGATCTGGGGTTGGATGTTGAGATTAACCGTGTCAGTGCGGACTTCGTAAAAGCCTACCGGGAATTCGCGCAAGCGAACGTTGGTTTGCCGGCAGAAGAGTTGCAGGCAAATACCCGGCAGTGGCTTAATCAAAATCTGCTGGCTCAACTGCAGGTTAATCCAGAGGTCAAAATTACCAGTCTGCACGGTACCTTGCCCGAAGGTCAATTCAGCAGTAATGCGCGCGCTGGTGTGATCGATATTGATAGCCTGCCGGACACGCTGGAAGATAAGACTTTTGGCTTCGAGTATATGCTGGTCAATGGCAATGTTAGTGCCGAAGAGCAAGTGGTGGATTTGGTAGCGTCTTTGTTTATGTCTTCGCAGCTCAAGGCCAATCCACAAGCCGCAAATATGCCAGAGGAGCAATTCGCGCAGATTGTTGCGATGCAAACTCCGGTGATGATTGACAGTATGGTTGAGCGCGGCTTCCTGCAGAAAACGGCGACGGGTTACAGCGCGGACTTCAATATACAAGACGGCAAGGCGAAAATTAATGCGCTGGAAATTCCGTTGGCTCAGCGGTAATTCGCCGCAAGTAATTTGAAAAAGGGTAGCCAAAATGATCGAGCTTAAGTACCTCGTCGGCTACCCTGAAGACACTCTGAGGCAAGTTCAGGAGGTCATAGCTGACGGCAGGCTGAGCGACATTCTGCGCAAAAAGTACCCATCTACCCATGACGTACGTAGCGATAAACAGCTGTACGATTTCGCCATAAGCTTGAAAAACCGGTACATGAGTAACGCGCAACCGCTCAATCGCGTGGTTTATGATGCGAAGATCAAAGTTATCCAGCATACCCTGGGGCAGCATCACTATATTGCTCGGGTGCAGGGCAGAAAGATTAAAACCGCTAACGAAATAAAGATCGCAAGCCTGTTTAGAATTGCCCCGGAAGAATTTTTAAGAATGATTGTTGTGCATGAATTGGCACACTTTCGGGAAAAACAGCACAACAAAAGCTTCTATCAGCTGTGTCGCCACATGGAGCCACAGTATCATCAATACGAGTTTGATTTGCGCTTGTATCTTACCCATTTGGATTTGTTCGGGGAGCTCTATTTTTGAGCTGTATATTGATTCTTAAGCATATTGCCGGTTCAAATTATCTAGACACCCATAACAATTATCTAGACACCCAAGTTATTTTTAATCAAGACACCCACATTATTTTATAAATCACACTTTTATCCGATGGCCATGCGGAGCTATCGCGCTATAAATGCATCAGTCGATAATTTTCAAGGATGACTCGATGCCAACGCCACGCAAAACCCTCATTGCCCTTGAAGCAACACCTTACTATCACTGCGTATCGCGTTGTGTGCGCCGGGCCTATCTCTGCGGCAAGGACCAGGCTACAGGCGCCAGCTTTGCCCACCGCCGCTTTTGGATTGAAGAACGACTGCTGCAACTGACCGATACCTTTGCGATTGATGTCTGTGCCTACGCAATTATGTCAAACCATTATCACGTGGTTTTGCACGTTGACAGGGAATCAGCTGAGAGCTGGGATCGTGCCGCCGTCATAAATCGCTGGCATAGGCTTTTTAAAGGCAATCCGTACAGCCAGGCCTTTGTTCAGGGGAAAAACTTGTCACCGGCAGAAATTGGCATCCTGAATCATTACGTTGATATCTGGCGTTCGCGCCTGATGGATATTAGCTGGTATATGCGGGTTCTCAACGAAGGTATTGCGCGCCAGGCAAACCGGGAAGATGAATGTACCGGCCGCTTTTGGGAGGGTCGATTCAAATCCCAGGCATTACTGGATGAAAAAGCGCTGGTGGCGTGCATGGCGTACGTCGACCTGAATCCGGTGCGTGCTGGTCTGGCAGTAACCCCGGAGACTTCCGCCCATACCAGCATCAAGACACGGTCAGCAAAAGCAAAATTGTCAGGCTCCCCCAATCACCCCAAACAACAAGCTCGCCAATTGATGCCCTTTGCTGGCAACCCCCGTGCGGCCATGCCCCATGGATTACCTTTTCGGCTTACCGACTATATAGAACTGATTGATTGGACCGGGAGAATTATCAGGCAAGACAAGCGCGGCGCGATCCCCACCAATGTTCCTCCAGTCTTTGAGCGCTTGAATATCGATCTACAGCACTGGCTTTACTCGACCAGGCACTTTGAAAGTCGATTTAAGGGGCTGGTGGGTGCGGCACGCATGTTGAAACAGGTTTGCCGGCAGCTCGGGTATAAGCGAACGCCCGGAATCGGCAGTGCGCTACTACTGAGTTAAATGCTGCGCTTGGTAAAGCTTATAACTTCCTTTCACTCCGGTTGACGGCCGGCTGCTCGTTCCGCTGTATCTTCTACCTGCTGCATCTCTATTGCTTAAAGTTTCTGAGTTCAGTATTTGAAATACTTGGCTATTCAATGACTTCGTGGATGAGTACCAGGGTTGCACTAGCGTGGGTGTCTGGTTAATCGGTTTGGGATGGCTGTCTGGTTAAAAAATAAGTATGGCTGTCCAGTTAAAGGTCGTCCAGTTAAAGGTCCTCGGTTAGTATTCGAGTTCTTTAAAGATGGGTGTCCGTTCTACTATCGTCCGTTCTACTATCGGTTCTACTATCGCTACTAATATGGCTGTCCAGTTAAAAAGTCGATTAAAAAGGCTGTCCAGTTAAAAAGTCAAAAAATCAAGCACACCCAACACCAAACAACTCCCCGCAAAGGGAGCTAAAACAAGGCGCGCTGGTCAAAAAATAATCCCTCCGTCCCCATTTCAGCTCCCTACCGGCTAGCGGAACTTATAACCGATATTGACCTGGTACACCCAGGGATCGATTTCCACATCATCGACGGTGATGGTTTTTCCCAGCGCGGAGTTGAAGGTGGCGTCGGTGTTGATGTCGATCCAGCGCACGGAGGCGTTCAGGTGCCAGTTCTTGTCGAGGCTGTAGTCGGCGCCGAGTTGCAGGGCCAGGCCGAGGGAGTTGTCCAGTTTCAGCTTCATAGGTACGGGGCCGGATGCGCCGGCGAGGGTGCCGGTGAGGGCTTCCAGGTCGGAGTCGACGTCTTCTTCGAAGAAGATGGTGTAGTTCAGGCCTAGGCCGGCGTAGGGCTGGAAGGCTGAGCCGCTGTCGGCGAAGGGGTAGTAGACGGCGGAGAGGGTGGGCGGCAGGTGCTTGGCTTCTGCGGCATCGACTTTCAGGCCCGGGGAGTAGCCGTTGAGGTTGGCGCTGATGTCGTGCGTAAACGGTGTGGATGCCAGCAGTTCAATGCCCAGCTTGTTGCTCAGCATATAGGTGATGGTCAGGCCCGGTTGGGTGTTGTCGTCCACTTGTGCTTCGGTGCCGGCGATCGGCGCGATGTCGAGGGCCGGAATGGCCACGCCGTCACTGCTTTCGTCCGGTGCCACGGTGGCGAGGCCGGCGCGCACGAAGATGTCGCCCGCCTGGTGGGCCAGTGCCTGGTTGGCAGTGAGTGACGCGGCAATTGCGGTTGCCATCGATAAGGCTTTAATACAGGTCATTGCAGTACTCTCTGTAAAGTTTGAAGGTCGAATAAATTCGTCTGGAAGTTGGGGGGGCGTATTAGAGCGCATAGCCTTTATGGGGCATTTGATCTGGATTAAGTGCAGGTAAGATAAAGTCACCTTATGGGGTAGGCAGCAGTGCTGGCGTCGCTGCCGGCCGCAGGGTGGTTCTGGTTGCTATAACAATGCTATTCTACGGCCCATAAACCCCTTATCCGTGCCCGGGCCTGGCGCCCAGGGGCAATCGTTTATCCAGAAGGAATTCCAACCATGAAAATCACTGTATTCGGTATTGGCTATGTGGGCCTGGTGCAGGCCGCTGTGCTATCCGACGCAGGTCACGATGTCTGCTGTGTGGATGTCAATGAGCGCCGCATCGAGGATTTGAAAAAAGGCATTATCCCCATCTATGAGCCGGGCTTGACCCCGCTGGTGGTGGAAAACTACGAGGCCGGTCGCATTGTGTTCACCACCTCCGCCGAGGAAGGGGTGAATTTTGGCGATATCCAGTTTATCGCCGTGGGTACCCCACCGGATGAAGACGGCTCGGCCGACCTCAAGTATGTGCTGTCCGTTGCGGATGCCATCGCCACTCATATGCAGAGCCCCAAGATCGTGCTGGATAAGTCCACGGTGCCGGTGGGTACTGCCGACAAGGTGGCCGCGGCCATGGCCAGGCGCCTGGCGGAGCGCGACGCCGAGATCGACTTCGCGGTGGTTTCCAACCCGGAATTCCTGAAAGAGGGGGCGGCGGTGAACGACTGCATGAGCCCCGACCGGATTATCGTCGGTATCCGCCCCGGTGATGATGCCGAGAAGATTGAAGCCACGATGCGCGAGCTCTACGCGCCCTTCAACCGCAATCACGACCGCATGATATTTATGGATGCCCGCAGCGCCGAGCTGACCAAATACGCGGCCAACTGCATGCTGGCGACGAAGATCAGCTTTATGAACGAAATGGCCAATATCGCCGAGCGCGTGGGGGCGGATATCGAGCACGTGCGCCACGGCATCGGCTCCGACTCGCGTATAGGCTACCAGTTTATCTACCCGGGCTGTGGCTACGGCGGCTCCTGTTTCCCCAAGGACGTGCAGGCCCTGATCCGCACCACCGATGGCATCCAGTTCAATTCGGAAATTCTCAAGGCGGTGGAGTCGGTCAACTATCGCCAGAAGGGCAAGCTGTTCGAGTACATCAATCACTATTTCAAGGGCGATATCTCGGGCAAGACCTTTGCCGTCTGGGGTTTGTCGTTTAAACCCAAGACCGACGATATGCGCGAAGCTTCCAGCCGCACTTTGATGGAGGCACTGTGGCAAGCCGGTGCCAGGGTGCAGGCCTATGACCCGGAAGCGATGGAAGAGTGCCAGCGGATCTACGGCGATCGCGACGGCTTGAGCCTGATGGGCACCAAGGAGGCGGCGCTGAAAGGGGCCGATGCGCTGGTGATCTGTACCGAGTGGCAGAGTTTTCGGGCGCCGCAGTTTGACGCCATCAAGCAGCAGTTGCGCAGCCCGGTCATTTTTGATGGCCGCAACCTGTTCGAGCCGGAGCGGCTGGCGGCCAAGGGCATCGATTACTACGCCATTGGACGCGGATTGTCCGTGCAGTCTGTGTTGTAGTAGTTGTTGTTGAAGTAGCTGCAGAAACCGTAGATACGGGGCAAAAGGCAATGAAGTACCTGGTTACCGGCGCCGCCGGATTTATCGGCATGTATACCGCCCAGCGGCTGCTGGCTGCGGGCCACGAGGTGGTGGGGCTGGATAACCTCAATCACTACTACGAGCCGGCCCTGAAGGACTACCGGCTGGCGCAGTTGCAGTCGCTCGACCGGTTTCGCTTTGTGAAACTGGACCTGGCCGACCGCGCCGGCGTGGCCGAGTTGTTCCGGGTGGAGCAGTTCCAGCGGGTGATTCACCTGGGGGCCCAGGCCGGGGTGCGCTACTCCATCGAGGCGCCGTTTGAATACGTCGACAGCAACCTGGTGGGCACCATGACCATCCTTGAGGGCTGCCGTCACAACCAGGTCGAGCACCTGGTGTACGCATCCTCCAGTTCGGTGTACGGGGTCAACCCGAAGGTGCCTTTCTCCACCACGGATGGTGTCGACCACCCGGTGTCACTCTACGCGGCCACCAAGAAATCCAACGAGTTGATGGCCCATTCTTACTCCCACCTGTACGGCATTGCCACCACCGGCCTGCGCTTTTTTACCGTCTACGGCCCGGCCGGCCGCCCGGATATGGCGCCCTGGTTGTTTACCGAGGCGATCCTCAAGGGCGAGCCGATCAAGGTGTTTAACCACGGCAAAATGCAACGGGATTTCACCTACGTGGATGATATCGTCGAGGGGGTGATTCGCATCCAGGATGTGGTGCCCGGCGCCACGCCGGACTGGCAGGGGGTGGACCCGTCCATGAGCCACGCCCCTTACCGGGTCTACAATATCGGCAACAACCAGCCCATTGAGCTGGCGACCTTTATCGATGCCATCGAGCAGGCCTGCGGCAAGACCGCAGAAAAGATTATGCTGCCCATGCAGCCCGGTGATGTGCCACGCACCTACGCCGATATCGGCAGCCTGACCGAGGCGGTGGGTTTTAAGCCGGCCACGGACATTTACATCGGTATGCAGAAGTTTGTCGATTGGTATCGGGAGTATCGGCAGATTTGATCACAGCTCGCGGCAGCCAGCTGCTGCCGTCTTGTCACTGAGCTTGGCTTACAGCGCCCCGCTGACGCCATCCCACAGCAATTTCACACCCACCACGAACAGAAAGAAGTAACACAGCCGGTAGACTGTGGTTTCGTCGATCTTGTGCAGCAGGTAGTAGCCCAGGCGCACGCCGACCGGCGCCAGGGGCAGCAGCACCAGCGAGGTCATCAGGTTGGTGTGGTCAAACTGGCCGAGCCAGGTGTAGGGAATCAACTTGACCAGGTTGACGACGGTAAAGAACACCGCAAAGGTGCCCATCAGCAGCTTTTTTTCCATTTGCTGCGGCAGCAGGTATACGCTCATGGGGGCGCCGCCGGAGTGGATGCCGAAACTGGTGAAGCCGGAGATGGTACCCCAGAAAGTGCCTTTAACCAGGCTGGGCTTGCTGCCCCCGGGACTGGCCGGTCGAAACCAGTAGTCGAGGCAAAACAGCACCACGATCACGCCGACCAGGATGCGAATGGCGTCTTCCGAGAGGTAGCGAAAGGTAAAGGCGCCGATGACAATGCCGGCGATGGCGCCGGGCAAGGTCAGTTTGATGTTGCGTTTGCTCCAGCTGCCGCGAAAGCTCCACAGGGCGACCATATCCATGGCCACCAGCAGGGGCAGCAGGATGGTCGCCGCCTGTACCGGCGAGATGACCAGGCTCATCAGCGGCACCGAGATCACCGCGATACCGCCGCCGAAGCCCCCCTTGGCCATGCCGAAGATCAGCACAGCGGGGATGGCGCAGAGATAGAACAGGGGGTCGGTGATCATGCTGGGCTAAGCAAGTCCTTTGCGGGGGTTGGGTAGTTACATCTTTTCCATGGTATCGATACCGAGCAGGTCCAGGCCTTTGTGCAGGGTTCGAGCGGTTACCCGGGCGATGGCCAGGCGGCTGCCGCGAGTGGCCGGATCGATATCGCTCTTCAGGATCGGGCAGGCTTCGTAAAAGCGCATAAACAGACTCGCCACCTCGTAGAGATAGGTGCAGAGCACGTGCGGGTAGGCCTCCCGGGTAACCTGCTCCACCACTTCGGTAAATTGCAGCAGCTTCAGGGCCAGCGCCTTTTCCTCGTCGGTTTCAATCTGGACTGCAGTTTCAACACCCTGCTCCCCGGCTTTGCGGAAAATACTCTGGATACGGGTGTAGGCGTATTGCAGGTAGGGCGCGGTGTTGCCTTCAAAGCTGAGCATGGAATCCCAGTTGAAGATGTAGTCGTTGGTGCGGGTCTTGGACAGGTCGGCGTATTTGACCGCGCCGATGCCGACTTTTTCCGCCACTTCGACTTTTTCTTCCTCGCTCAGGTCCGGATCCTTGAGGGCGATCAGGGCGGCGGCGCGCTCCACCGCTTCGTTCAGCAGGTCGGCCAGCTTGACGGTGCCGCCGCTGCGGGTTTTGAAGGGCTTGCCGTCACTGCCCATCATGGTGCCGAAGGCGTGGTGTTCGAGGCTGATGGACTCGGGCACAAACTTGGCCTTGCGGGCCAGGGTAAACACCTGGTTCATATGCAGGGATTGGCGGGCATCGATAAAGTACATGATGCGGTCGGCCTTGAGGATGTTGGCGCGGTAGCGCAGCGCGGCCAGGTCTGAGGTGGCGTAGAGGTAGCCGCCGCCCTGCTTCTGGATAATCACCGGGCTGGGTTTGCCCTCCTTGTCGGCCAATTCTTCCAGAAACACCACCTGGGCGCCCTGGTCTTCCTGGGCCAGGCCGAGCTTTTGCAGGTCCGCCACCACCCGGGGCAGGTCTTCGTTGTAGTAGCTCTCGCCGCGCACATCCTCGTCGCTGAGGGTGACGTTCAACTGCTGGTAGATCTCGGTGCTGTGCTTGAGCGAGACTTTCTTGAACTGCTCCCACAGGTAGAGGATGCGCTCGTCGCCGGATTGCAGCTTGACCACGTAATCGCGGGCCCGGCGGGCGAACTCTTCGTCTTCATCGAAGTGCTGTTTGGACTGCTGGTAAAAGGCTTCCAGGTCCTTGAGGGCAAATTCGGCCACTTCGCCGTCGTCAATTTCTTCTTCCAGCTCAGCGATCAGCATGCCGAACTGGGTGCCCCAGTCGCCCACGTGGTTTTGTCGAATCACGTTGTGGCCCTGGTACTCCAGTGCCCGCACCAGCGCGTCGCCAATGATCGTGGAGCGCAGGTGGCCGACGTGCATTTCCTTGGCCAGGTTGGGGGAGGAGTAGTCGACCACCACGGTTTGTGGCTGGGCTGCTTTTTCCTGCCCCAGGTTGGGGTCGGCCAGCAGCTGCGAGGTCATCTCGCTGAGCCAGTTGTTGGCCAGGTGGATGTTGATAAAGCCTGGCCCGGCAATCTCGATCTTGTCCGCCACACCGTCCAACTGCAGTTGCGCGACGATGGCTTGGGCCAGTTCGCGGGGGTTGGTGCGCATGGCCTTGGCCGCGGCCATGGCGCCATTGGCCTGGTAGTCACCGAAGCCGGCCTTGCGGGACGGGGCCAGGTGGGGGCCGTATTCGGCGGGGATGCCGGCGGCTTGCATGGCGTGTTGAACTTTATGGATCAGGAAATCGCGAACATTCATAATAATCTACAGCTGACAATAGCGGGGGTGGGTGCATTGAGGGGCGGGATTCTAGCGGTTTGAGGCCGAGAAGTCATATCCACTCGTCAATCTCCCCAGATAGCTTTGATTATAGGACTCTTCAGGCGCTTTTTCAGGGCGCAGAGGCCAACATCGAAATCCCCGGCCGCCGGTGCCGAGCCCAGCACCTGCACTTTGGCCACCAGCGGGCTGTTGTCGAGCACGATTTTCGGCACCACGCCGATGCCAAATCCGAGCGCCACCATGCTGACGATGGCCTCGTGACCGGCCACCTGGGCGTAGATCTTCGGCTCCACCCGCAGACGCTTGAACCAGTCGTTGACCCGCTCGCGGCCGATGCCTTCTTCCGACACGATCATGGGGGTGTCGCGCCATTCTCTAGCGCTGCCCGGTTGCGGGTTGGGCAGGGTGCTGCTGGCTTCGATGGGGCTGATAAACACCAGTGGCGAGACGGCGATGCGGCGAAAAGCCAGGTTGACCGGCAGCTTGTCCGGGCGGGCGACGATGGCGATGTCTTCGCGGCCATAGGTCACCCGGTTGATGCCCTGGGCGGGGTCGCCGGTGTGCAGCTTGAGTTCGATCCTGGGGTGGTGCTGGCGGAAGTCGCTGAGGATATCGTAGAGAAAGCTGTAGCTGGCGGTGACCGAGCAGTAGATGCTGATCTCCCCCTGCAGGTCGCCGCTGTCCTGGGTCAGGGATTCACGGAAGGTGTCCCAGTTTTGCAAGGTCTCGCGGGCGTAGGTTTGCAGCTTGCGGCCCGCCGCGGTGAGTTCCACCCGGCGGTTGTCCCGCTCGAACAGTTTGCTGCCGAGGTTCTCTTCCAATTGCTTGATGCTGCGGCTCAGCGCCGAGGGGCTGATATGGAGCTCTTCGCTGCTGCGCCCGAAATGCAGGGTCTCGGAGAGACTGAGGAATTGAGACAGGGTGCGTGTGTCCATGGCGGCTCCGTAGCGGCTGCGGTGGGTGTCGCTTTAGTAGTAGTGGGTGTCACTGTAGTAGTAGTGGGTGTCACTGTAGTAGTAGTGGGTGTCACTGTAGTAGTAGTGGGTGTCGCTTTAGTAATAATGGGTGTCGCTTTAGTAGTAATGGGTGTCGCTTTAGTAGTAGGTGTCGCTTTAGTAGTAATGGGTGTCGCTTTAGTAGTAATGGGTGTCGCTTTAGTAGTAATGGGTGTCACTGTAGCAGTGTTGCGTAAATGTAATCATAGTATTGCAAATAGTTCATTTTACGCAACGCGGGTCATGCAGTAGAATGCGCGCCGAATGCCGGATTGGGTGTCCAGGGTCGGAGTTTGACAAGACCCTCAAATTTGAATTTAGGAGATGAAGTATGAAAGTTTATTACGATAAGGACTGTGACCTGTCCATTATCCAGAACAAGAAAGTTGCGGTTATCGGTTACGGTTCCCAGGGCCACGCCCACGCCTGTAACCTCAAGGACTCTGGCGTCGATGTGACCGTCGGCCTGCGCGCTGCTTCCTCTTCTGTGGCCAAGGCCGATGCCCACGGCCTGAAAGTTGCCGATGTGGCTACCGCGGTCAAAGGTGCCGACGTGGTTATGATCCTGACTCCCGATGAGTTCCAGGGCCGTCTGTATAAAGAAGAGATTGAGCCTAACATCAAGCAGGGCGCTACCCTGGCCTTCGCCCACGGCTTTGCCATCTTCTACAACCAGGTGGTGCCGCGCGCTGACCTGGACGTGATCATGATCGCCCCCAAGGCGCCTGGTCACACGGTTCGCAATGAATTCGTCAAGGGCGGTGGTATCCCTGACCTGATCGCTATTTGGCAGGACGTTTCTGGCAACGCCAAGGAAGTTGCCCTGTCTTACGCCAGCGGTGTGGGTGGCGGTCGTTCCGGTATTATTGAGACGACCTTTAAAGACGAGACCGAAACCGACCTGTTTGGTGAGCAAGCGGTACTGTGTGGCGGCGCCGTTGAGCTGGTTAAGGCCGGCTTCGAGACCCTGACTGAAGCGGGTTACGCTCCGGAAATGGCCTACTTCGAGTGTCTGCACGAGCTGAAGCTGATCGTCGACCTGATGTACGAGGGCGGTATCGCCAACATGAACTACTCCATCTCCAACAATGCGGAGTACGGCGAGTATGTGACTGGCCCCGAAGTCATCAACGAAGAGTCGCGCAAGGCCATGCGCAATGCCCTGAAGCGAATCCAGAACGGCGAGTACGCCAAGATGTTTATCGCCGAGGGTATGACCAACTATCCGTCCATGACCGCTTATCGTCGCAACAATGCGGCTCACCCGATCGAGCAGGTGGGCGAGCAGCTGCGCTCCATGATGCCGTGGATCGAAGCCAACAAGATCATCGATAAAGCCAAAAACTAGGGTTTATTGACTCTTGTGACAAAAAACGCGGCCCTGGCCGCGTTTTTTTTGGGGACTCGAAAAGGGCTGCCCGACAATAGCTGCCCGAAAATGGCGGCCAGGTTATGACCGCTGGGTTATGGCGGTTAATTAGTCATGGTTAGAGCCGGAGCTTTTGGGGCCAACACGGAAACGGCGCTTTTGTCGCTGGCCGCTAGGCAGTATGATTGGTGCAGTCCAACATAAGCTTGGTCCAGTCCAATAAAAGGGTCGCATTTCTGCGCAGTAATCTATGAAAGAACAACAAAACAAGGGCGTCGACAGTTCGGGGGCCGGCAATAAGCAGGCCGATGTCATTCAGCCCAGCGCTATTCAGTCCGATAAAGGTGAGTCCGACAAGGCCCAGCCTGAAAAGGTTGAGTCCGGACAGGCACAGCCCGGCAAGGTTGAGACCGCCAAGGTTCAGGCCGCCAAGGTTCAGGCCGCCAAGGTTCCGTCCGACAAGGCTCAGTCCAGCAATATTAAGCCCGATAGTCGTCCAGCAGGCAGCGAGCAGGCCGGCAGCGGCACTGGGGATACTGCTGATGCCGGAAGCAAAGATGCCGCAGGCGGGAGCTCCGGCGGCAAGGACTCGGGAAACAAAGCGCCAGGAAACAGAAATCTTGGCGCCAGCGTCAAGAAGCTGCGGGACGGAACCTTGATCGATGAGAAGCTGATTCCCATTGATGAGCACGAAGAAGTCGTCAACGAAAATGGCGAGAGCGTCAGGCGCAAGGGGGTTTACCTGCTGCCCAACCTCTTTACTACAGCGGCACTGTTTTTTGGCTTCTACGCCATTATGTCGGCGCTGTTGGGCAATTTTGAGGCGGCGGCACTGGCGATTTTCGGTGCCATGGTGTTTGACGGCCTCGATGGCCGGGTGGCGCGGTTGACCAATACCACCAGCGAATTCGGGGTCCAGTACGACAGCCTGTCGGACATGGTTTCATTTGGTGTGGCGCCGGCACTGGTGATGTATTCCTGGGCGCTGGTGGATCTCGGCAAGTTCGGCATCGGTGTGGCGTTTGTCTACGTTGCCGGCGCGGCCCTGCGGCTGGCCCGGTTTAACACCCAGGTGGGGGTGGTGGATAAAAAGTACTTTATTGGTTTGGCCAGTCCGGCGGCGGCAGCGGTGATTGCCGGTATGGTCTGGGTGGGCTATGACGTGGATATGTCCGGTCGGCCTTCCGTAATCGCCGGGATTGTTACGGCGCTTATGGGCCTGTTGATGGTTTCCAACGTCAAGTACACCAGCTTCAAGGATCTTGACCTGCGCGGCCGGGTCCCGTTTGTGGTGATGCTGGCAATGGTGTTGGCGTTTGGCGTGGTGTCGGTGCACCCGCCGTTGATTCTGTTGCTGTTGTTTGGTGCCTATGCCTTGTCCGGGCTGGTGGCCTGGATTTGGTCTGTTTACAAAGAGCCACCACCGTCCTGATGCCAGTGGGGGTGCTGTTGTTGGCTGCAGCTGCGGCCACCTCCCCCGACTGGCGCTATCGATCTGCTGTAAAATTCACCAATTTGCCGGTCTGGTAAACGCTTTTTGCGGAGGCGGCAATTTCTTTGCGAAAGTTGCTAAAAACAGGTTGCGAGGCCCGGGCTGCATCGGCATAATGCGCCTCCCTCGAATATGAGGGGCCGGTAAAAAGGCGCGGGCAATCAACCGCTTAAGCCAAATTTTTACCTGGCGCAGGCCGCAAAAAGAAAGTTTTAAAATCTTCTTGCAAGGCCACAAACGGTGCGTATAATGCGCCGCTCTCGACGACAGAGACCCTTGAGTCAGTCGCCGGGGCGAAGCGGAAAGCCAGGTGATTTTTACGGTTTTCCAGCGATCATTTAAGCTGCTGAGATTGACGCAAATAAATGATTGACAGGCTTCAAGAGGTGCGTATAATTCGCATCCCACGGTTGAGGGAGGGCTTCTGAGGAGGCACTGAACGGAACCGGAAAATACAGTATCAGCCGAGCGCGGTACTGGCTATTTAACAAGTTAATCAAGCAATGCGTGTGGGCGCTTGCGGGATGGTGATGCGAACATAGCATTATCATTTGCAAGTGACCTAACAAT
>NZ_JAAOIX010000013.1 GCF_011440395.1 Pseudomaricurvus alcaniphilus
TCTTAAACATCTTTTGACGTATAAAACGATCAGTACTGTGCCTCGGGCACACGGACAACTAACCCATCTAGCTGCTCTGTAACGCTGACCTGACACCCAAGGCGACTGGTCGGCCCTGGCTCAACCACGCAATCCAACATGTCACGCTCAAGGTCAGACGGCAGCCCTACCTTTTCCATCCACCCTTCCGCTATATAGTGCCTGACCGAAAACCCTGAAAATTTCGCCATGGCTCCCGTAATTTTTGATACGGCAGTCATCGGCGGGCTCAACAGGCCAGCTCTGGCGCATTTTACGTGCAATAATTGGTTAAAATTTAACCAATTCTCGGGCTCAACCCGAATTGTGCGCATACTCCCGCCGTGGTTTTTTCTTAATATTCGTTTGCCAGTTGTTAAGAAGCGGACTTCATTTTTTTTCTGCGTTGTCGCTCTTGCTTCTTCGCTTCTTCCCGATCTCGCTTCTGCAGATCTGCACCGAGTTTCTGTAAATTCCTGGCTAAAATAGCCATCGCCGTGTAGCGCTTAAACCCCTCAATACCGCGATCTGGGCACCTGTCCAATCCGTGAACCTCCAGCGCATTGATTGCAGATTCTACAGCGGAGTGTTTGCGGCGTGCGGCCACAAACTCTTCAGCTTGCTCTCGTTCCTGATCACTTTTACCCCGCTTCCCTTTTTTTGGTAGGACCACCATATTTAACAGCTCCGCTAGTTGATTTTGATTGGCTGGCGAGTGATAGCCTTTGTCAAAGCTACAGACGTTGAAATTGGAAAAACGTGCTTGCGTCTCTTGCACGGCGCTCACAGCGACTTGATTATCGCTTTGATTTTCCATCACCTGATGGTGCAACAGGTACCCATACTGATCTTCGACGATATTTACCTTAAGGCCCAGTTCTACCGGAACGCCTGCTTTACCTTTACTAATCCATTCCGTGTGTTCCTCGAATAGGGAGAACACTTTCTCCTCGTGCGGTATGCATTCTCCTGCAATGACGCGTCGTCGTATTTGATCTATTTGCCGCTCGCCATGCACAATGAACCTCTTAATTTCTTCGACCAAGGATTCCGAGTACACATCGAGTATTGTGGGCAGGCACTTGAATGTAAATTTCGCTTTACTGATCAGCTCTTCCGACCGAGTGAGGTAGGCTGTATGTGCATCTTTAATAGCGTCTTTTTGCTGTTCCCGCTTCTTCCCACACTTTGATGTCGAGTGCTTGATTTTTTGCGCTTTTCGATACAGTTTATTGATCTGCCGTTGCTGATAGTCGTGTTGCCGCCAATCTGACAAACAGTGTCGTTCACTCAGGCGACTAGAGAGCCGGATAATGACTCTGATCGCATCGGATAACAAATTGATATCGGTTGGGTAGTGGACGTCTGTCTCTACCACAAAGGAGTCACAACGCCCCCTCAGTGGCGACTCTTCTCCCACCAATTCTCGGTGAGCATGCTTCACAACGATCTGATTGATTTTATCCAGCACAGCGGGCGTTAGCAGGCTGACGTTATCTTTTATGCACTGTAGGCTGTATCGAAGATCTTCGTCTCGAATGCCGTGACCGAGCATCTGGCGGAGGCTCACATGGTTGTTCGCCAGTTCGTGGACACGATCATAGTCACAGTTTAAATTTAGCCGTAGCATACCCAGCACTAAGATATTCCACAGTGACATGCCGGGACGACCAGTTGCCTTGTCGATCTTCTCAGGGGCCACCGATTCCAGTAATTGAAATACCGCAGTCCTGGCCGGAACATCTGTGTACAGATTCTGTAAGCCGCGAAGCAATTGGGGAATATCATCGCGTGATTGCGGGTCGAAATGAATGTTGCCGATTTCAACTTCCCCAAGCTGGCATTGAAGGGGTTGTACGTGACGCATTTTTTTATTTTTCCTGTCGAAGTTTCCGCACAAACTTTGAATTTATCGGCTATGTTACCTGATCTCTCTGCTAAAATGGGAAAATTTCGATCCGAGATTTGTGATTTTATTCAAAAATTTCAACACCTTACAATTTTCGGTCAGGCACTAGGTACCTGACGGACCATGAAGAGGATGTGGTCGTGGGGTGGTGGTGGTGTCCGTCCATGGGCCTTCCGGTGGCATACAGGTCGATGATCCCTGAACTTTAGCGCCATTGCGGCCCATATTCAACTTTACGGGCCAAACTGCTCCCAGAGATCCTACGCGCGGATCCTGCGGGGCGACAAGGGCGTGTATTCCGTGAATTTGTTAGCAGCGTTACATTGAAGGTTCAGCTCCCGTTTTGCGCCGGGCAATCCTTTCGCGGGCCACCTCGAAATACGCTTTCGCTTTCCCCAAAGCCTCCTCATCGCTGCCGTCAAACTTCAGCTGCGCAATCCTCCGGATGGTGGATTGATCGGCTTCTGAGTAGCTAGCGAGCTTCTCGTTCGATTCGGCTCTGGGGGCGTCAGGTCCCCGTCCCGGGGTGTCTGGCCTATTACTTCCAACCCCAACGCCCTCCCCCCTGGGCTTTTCCGGCTGCGCCACGCCAGCAGCCGGCGCCACAACAACCGGCAAATTGTATTCAGTGGCAAACTCCGCAACAAGCTCCTGAAAGCGCTTAGGCCCCTTTACACGGATGCCCCGCCAACCCAGCGCATGAGCGCGCTCCACCATGGCTTTGACGGCCTTTCTATTGCGGCCATAATTTGTGGTGATTTTCTGAGGCTGTGTTCGCTTTTCCTTGAAGGCTACCCGTTGGGACGAGCGCCATTTAAAGGTAATGCCCTCGTCGTAAGGGGATGCCGTGAAGGCTTCAGCCAGCGGCTTTTTTAGCAGTTTGTGGATGCTTGTGCTGGCGGGCGTGTTCTTCATTGGCGTCATTGGCGTCAAATCTGCCGGACCATCCTCCTTATCAAACGCCAGTTTTAAGCTATACAGTAACGGCTTAAAAGCCTCGGTATAACCCGCAGCTTTCTTGATTCCTCCCCAACTGTATCTTTTACCCAAATCTGACCCGGAAAAATATTCACCCTGGTGCTCAAAGCTAATACCACGTATTGGTGCATTTTCCTTTCTTAGGTTAATGACGGGAAATACGCCGGCAGTCATAATCCCATCCAGGAACAAATCAAAATCGCCCCCGCAGGTGTCAATGACACGGTCAATAATTTCTCGCACCTGGAACTTATGTGAATCAACTTTGGCGTATTTCTTCAGTTGACGCTCACCCTTTGTTAACCGAGGCACTGCGGGTTCGTCGTCACTCTTGCATTCAATGCTTCGTCCTTTCACTGGAACTAAACCATACTGCTTTTCCAACTTTATAACCGCTTGGTTCCAGACCCGGTCGTCTTGCCTTAGGTTGAACACACGACCACTACTATTAACTGTACTAGCCAGAAAATGAACATGGGTGTGCTTTTCATCAACATGAACGGAAAAAAGGCAAAACCTCTCTTCCAGAGGCCCCATCACTTTCGCGACTGCTTGCTTTGTATATTGCAGCGCTTGAAGTGGCGTAATGAGGTCATCAGGATGAAAGCTAACCACCCGATCAATACAGATTTCTGCTGGTGATTTTTTCTCACCACGAAACTGATCAGTCCAGCGGTACATTTCTGCGGCGGCATCTTCTGCGTAGCGCTCGGAGCAATCACCATGAAGGAAGGGTAAAAAGTTTGTGCTCTCTACTAGCGCGACGCGCTCAGTGAAGTTATAGCCCTGTCGTTTTGGGTCACTATCCACCAGGTAACGAATCTTATTGATAAGGAATTCAGTTGCCGAGAACTTTACCTTGCCCGAGCATGCACCCCTGCTATTTCTCATGCCCGTACGTTGGACTAACATATCGGTGCACAAACTACCGAAAGCATCTGCGCAGCAACTTAAGTTCGTACGCAAGCTCCATCAGCGCAGGTATTGATAACGGATCTCCACAGTTAGCACTATACGCGAGTTGATTGACGTTGTTCCCGATTCTAGCAATCTGATTCAGCATTTCTAAATCCGCTCGTGCCGGCGGAGGACTGATATGGCGCTCAAGTCCAGCGCGTATTAAGAATTCAGATAAAGATAGGTTAGCTGCTCTGGCCTTAGCCTTGAGTGCACACTTATCGCGATCGGTAATACGGAAATTAATACGAGACAACCTAAGCGCGGCGGCGCTGCTATTCGAGTCGTACATGGCGACCCCCTTTTCTATTTATTATTGTTATGGTTTTTTTGATTCCAAACTACGATGACACATTGTGTCATAACAGCCCACCGCAGGTGCGAGGACGTCTCGAAGAGATGAGCAACAGAGGCCGAAGGCCAACAGCGCTCACCCACCGGGCTGCAATGTACGTACATTGCCCTTCCTCGCGACTGCCGTTTTTGGAATCAAACAAGGTTATATTGACACAACCCATATCGTCGTGCAACACTTTATCTTCGTAACCTACTGATTTATATAATTATTTTTATAACTTTACTTGAACGCAACGTCAAGGTAAGTCACTGGAAACGTGAAATAGAGTACAGAAAAGCAGTAACACAACTGAACCGGTAACTGGTCTCAAGTTACCGATCACTTACTGGCAGTACCATAATAACAATAAGAGGATTACTACATGAATAGCGAAGACAGTAAAACGTTTATCGTGGTTCGGCGAACCGGGAAGGCAATCCAGATTCGTCGCAACGGCTACAAGCAGAAATCGGTAAAACTTATAACGATTACAGATGTGCCAAGCCAACTGGATGCCGTAGCGCCGCTACTGCAGAATGATGTCGAGCGGCATAAATGGCAAGTGGAACGCCGGAAGATTTTGCAAGCTGAAAAGAACACTCGGATTAAGTCCTTGATTGACGATGGGCTGGACAAACAGTTACTTGGCGTTTATGAGGCGCTTCTGACACTCCAAGCTCGGGACCCTACGGGGAAAAATCCAGACAATCAAAATATGGCCATCAACATCTGGCTGATCTGGGGGCTCATACGGCAGGTTGTGTCCTCCAAGAGCGCCTGGCACGTTCAGGACAAGGACGCTCGCGCCTTACTGCTGAATGATGAGTCCAATACGAAAAATGTTCTACGCACGCTGGCCGCACGCGGTCTCAAAATACATCCTTAAGCAAAATAGGTTCTACATGTGTAACCTGTAACCCCACCCCTGGCCAGTCACTGCCCAATTCCTTTCGGTTGTGGCATACTGGCTATACCACCAAGCTCTCGACCTTGAAACCCAGAACTGATTGCCGAACGAAAAGGCCAAAAGCAACTTTTGCATAGCTCGTCTTATTTGAAACGGGACAGGGACCATGCCTACAGCGCCTGGACAAAACGCTCTACTTGAAGAGGTCCGCGGATATGCGGTTTCTGTTTTTGAAGACCCCGAGAAGGCAGAAGCTCTGGATCAACGCGAACCTTCCAATTCTGGGCGGCCAGAAGCCAATTGAGCTCTTGCACAACAGCGCTGGCGTAAGCCTGGTCATGCAACTACTGAGAAAAATTCGCGACGGCGAATTCAGTTAACCACAAAAGTGTTTTTTTCGATCCTGAACGCATCACAGCTGATGCTGCATACTCTTCCAAATCTTCCAAAAATCTACGCGTTAAATTTCCAAAAACAGGTATAATTGAAAACTGTAACCCCTCCTTTCTTGCAGGCAGCTTACTATGACGACAGCTTATGAAGGCAATTTATTCGGCTGGTTTGAAACGGGACTCGAAGGGTTCGTTTGGGCATTGGATCGCGACAACTTCGAAGGCTATGACGCCCTGGTCATCCTGGAAGCAGGAGATAAACTGACGATTTTTAACAAAGACGGTGAGCCAGTTTATACAGGTGTGATAGAACCCGACTGCGATATCGGCCTAAAGGAAAGGCCGACAGGGCACAAGCAGCCTTCGGCGCTTGGGTGCTGGATTCATTGGACGCAGAAGGGATTCGCCGCGGATGATTGGGCGAATTTTTTCATAAGTGAAAAATTTCGAGGCCGGATCGAGCGAGCCTGATAGCTCAGTCACTCAAAATAAATCTGCTGCACACATCAAAGATAATGCTCGTAAGTAGAACCACTTTACCAAGCCTGACTTTATTTTGACGCTTTTTTTCGTAGTGTCCGCTAAAAAGTGACCACCCGATCAATTGACAACCATTGGAAATTTATTAACCAATAGAAAACTAAACCATCTGAAACACGGCGTTGTCGATTACAATTTTTTAGCTTGAAGAGCCATATGGATGGATGATCTCGCCGGCATGCCTTGGGCTAGTTATAAACAACTTGGTACCGGCAAATATAATTCCCCGTTCATTCAACTCCGGCTCGGTTAGCAGATCCAGGATGCTCTTTCCGTCAAGAATCTTGCGCCGAATTTCGTCGCTGTAGTCAACGAGCGCGTAGTGATTCCATGCCCCCCTTATACTGTGTAGCTTCGATAGTCGATCCGATTCTTCTTTCGACGGCACCCGCTTACCATCAACCCAGGACTCTATATCGGCAAAACTATCTACACGGCATATTTGAGCTAACTCTTCGTCAGTAAGGCAAAAAGTTCCGCGCAAACCCGCAATCAATCCTGCCACTTCCATACACCCACCCCACAAATGATCGACTGTACAGATTACGAATTAGGTTTGATTCAACGCCGATGAAACCACTACATGCACCAACTGGATTTTATAAAACGTGTTCAGCTTTCTAAAGCTTGAACCAAAAAATCTCTTGCTTGTGAACGACATTTCCTTCAAAGATTGAACATTATTTCCAGCACTCTACGAGCGCTCTCACGTGAAGTTTTCGGCCTGCCTCTGGTTTTTCTTCTGGTGCTCCGCTGAACAGAAGATTCGGTGTTGAACGGTATGTAAGGCTCCAGAATCCAGCTCAGCTCCAACTCGCTTCGAAGATATTTTTCTGGCACCAGTACGTACCTGTATTTTTCTTCGATGCCATCCGGGCTATCTGCGTGCGTTCCGAGTATGCAAACATTATGCTCTCTCGCCCTATCCAGGCACGAAAATAACTCGCCGTTGCTCAGCGGTGCAACACGTTCCAGCCTCACCGCTTCGCTGTCGCCACCGATGTCGACAACTTCAAACTTAGTGGGATAACCAAAAACAGTAAGCTTGCTGCCCCGCCGTTGCGTTCCCGTTCGCTTGAACAGGTAAAATTTTTCGGTAACCATCACATAAATTCCGAACTGAATGCCGGTAAAAACAATCAACAGCTGTAAATAATGCGTCTTATAAGACGTGTACCTAAAGGTACCATGAATTCATTCTTGTGCGAAAGAGGCACAAGAATGAAAGATGAAGAAATATTGAAAAACCTGGGGGCCTGCATACGCAGAAAAAGGAAGGAAGCCGGGTTTACGCAGGAGGAGTTTGCCCATGCGGCCGGCTTCGAGCGGGCGTACTACGGCAGGGTCGAGCGCGGCACCCAAAACCTGACCATATTGAACCTGTTCAAGATTGCCAGCGCCCTCAATTGTAATGCGTCGGATTTGATCGAAGGACTGTAGTGCAGTGGCGCCGGATAAAACCAGGGCAAAAAAATGCCCCGCAAGTGCGAGGCATTTTAAATGGTACCAGAGGCCGGACTCGAACCGGCACGCTTTTAAGGGCGGGGGATTTTGACATTTATCCGTCCACTTTCGTGGCGGCCAGACTATCTCATCACCCTAATAGCTTAGGGGCTGGACGCTGTTTCACTTAGGCATTACCTCTAAGCTACTTCCTGTTATTAAGCCTTTTCGCAAAAGCCCAGGTAGTCGTTGAACCTTCCGTCTCTGACGGCTTGGCTGCTGATTAGCATAGGCATGTGCCCGTAGCCTTCCAGCAATTCATCCAGTTTTTCTCACCCTCGATCGCTCGAGGGGGGGACTCAGTTTTTTAAAGACACTGGCTGTTACGCTAATCCCCTGTGTCTACCAATTTCACCACTCTGGCTTTAAATCTGTAACTCTCAATCAATGAGCTGGCCTGGCTGTTTTTCTAACCTGGCAGCTCATATAGTATAGCTTAAATATACACACCTATACTATTTATAAACTTCAATAAAAATACAATTTTTCTGTTCTAAATCAACCAGTTACATGGTTTTTAAGCGTAAACACCTTGAATTTTGAATCCCCTGTGTCTACCAATTTCACCACTCTGGCAATAATCTGTTCAATCTCGGAGTGCGGCGCTTACCAACTTCACCAATCTGGTGAGGGACGCCGTTTCGGGGCACTCCCAAAACAGGCGGCGATTATAACAGGGCCGCTGCACCGGTCAACCTTGCGGGAAAATAAATCTGCAACCGCCCCCCTCGGATTAAGGTTCGCCAGCTAAGAACATTTTCAAATATGAAGACAAAGCCGAAACAACCAAAGGCGATAAAAACCCTTGCAGCGGCTTAGTTATAAGGCCGGCGTAATTAATCCCTAACCGGCTGTCGCTTGTGAGTTCTAGAGAGCCCGCGTCCGGATCGGCAGCGGCGTGAAAATGGCGCGAATAACTTCTTTTTCAATGCCTAGGAAGCCTGATTAAAAGTGTTACCCAGCTCACTGAAAGCGGGCAAAATAAGCCTATACTCTGGCTCAGGGGTATCGCTTATGGCTCGATTCAGCAGTTGGTTCAGACCTGTTTCCTTTGGCGCTTGCACCAGGTTGTTATGCGCCCTGGCGCTCTGCTCTACCACCTCTCCCCTGGCTCTGGCGCAATCGGCGGCCGGCAACCAGTCAGGCGGCCTGATCTTCCCCAGCCTGAAGAATTACTACAACCCCCTCAAACACGGCTCCGAGAGAAAAACCAGCGGTTACTCCAGCCAGCTTATGGATAACGAGACCCTGTTGCGCTCAGCACAGCAGCTTCGTTCTGACACCATGACCCAGGAGCAACGGGCCCTCAACCACCAGTGGCTGGTACAGGGTACCGACGACAGCGCCGTAGTGGGCAGCAAGGTGTTTTCTACCTTGATGAAGATGGGCTTCAAGACCTACTGGGAAGGCAACCGGGTCCAATTTGGCGGCGACAACCGGGTGCTGCCCAACGACGATGGCGACGGCAGAATCACCGACGACATGGACTACAAGGTGCGTTTCTCCGGCGACAAGATCAAACTCAGCCTGGAGTACGAGTTCTAGTAGTATTTTTGCTGCGCTGCCTGTTTTGCTACAATGCCCGCCGCTGTATCTCCGGGCCTCTCATCATGCACAACCAATCCTACCCTTCCGCCGGTCTCCTGCGCCGTCTCGCCGCCATGGGCTATGACAGTCTGGTGATCATGTCGCTGGCCATGCTCTACGGCGGCGTGTTTCTTGCGATTAAATACTGGGCCCTGCAAACCGAGCTCCCTGCGGGCGAAAAAGCCAGCATGGGCACTGCCGGGTTTGTCGGCCTGTTGCTGCTGATTGAGATGTTTTACTGGTACTTCTGGTGCAAGGACGGGCAGACCCTCGGCATGCGCGCCTGGCGCCTGCGTGTGCGCGGCAGCGACGGCGGCCCGATTCGCCTCGAAGCAGCGGTGTTGCGCGGTCTCTGCGCGCCGCTCAGCCTGGCCCTTGCCGGCCTGGGATACTTCTGGTGCCTGTGGGACAAGCAAGGTAAAACCTGGCACGACCGGCTCAGCGGCACTGAGGTGGTGGTGCTACCGAAAATTAAAAAATAGCCTGATGACCTGGAGGCGCGACCGGCCAGCCGCGCAGCCCTGGCGCCGGCATCACTTGGCCCGGCGCAGCAATACTATGCCGATCAGCAGGCAGATCCCGATCGGTACCAGCACCGCCACCAGCGGTGGAAAGCCGTACACCAGGCTGGCTGGCCCGAGCATATCCTGGGATGTCTGGAACACAATACCCACAATAACCCCGGTAAACACCCGGAACCCCATGGTCACTTCCCGCAGCGGACCAAACACGAAGGAAACCGCGATCAACACCAGGCTCAGGGTCGCCAGTGGCTGCAACAACTTCTTCCAGAACGACAGGCGATAGTTGCTGTTCTCCTGGCCCTGCTGTTGCAGGTAGAGCGAGTAAGAGCGCAGGTCACGGATGGAGAGTGAATCCGGCTCCAGCACCAGCACCGTGAGAATTTGCGGCGACAACTCCGTATTCCAGCGGCGCCAGTAGAACTTGCGCTTGGTGATGGAGTCCTCGGTCAACTTCGATTCCTGCACCCCCTCTTCGCGCCAGTGGGTGCCCTGGTATATGGCCGACTGGGCGAAGCTGGTGGCAATCAGCTTGCCCTGCTGGTCAAACTTGAAGCGCGTAACACCGTACAGGCGGCCATTGGGCAAGACCGCGTTGAAGTGCATAAACTCCCGCCCCTCCCGACTCCAGAGGCCGTGCCGGGACTCCAGCGCCTTGCTATCCCCCTGGGCGATGGCCCGGCGGCTGTCCGCCAGCTGGCCGGTCACCGGCGTCACAAACTCCCCCAATGCCACGCCCAGCAGAATAAACAGCAGCGCCGGCTTCAATACCGCCCAGGTAATCTGGGCAACCGAAACACCGGCTGCGCGCATCACCACCAGCTCACTGGAACTGGCCAGCACACCGAGGCCTACCAGCGCCCCCACCAGGGCGGAAAAGGGGATATTGCGATAAATACGCTCCGGCAGGGTCATGCCAACGTAGATCATCGCTTCGGTGAAATCGTAGGCGCCCTTCAGCTCACCCAACTGGTCGACCAGGGCCGAGATTGCATCCAGGGCGACAATGACCAGCAGCACCACCAGCACCGCCCCGACCACGGTGCGACTGATATAAGCATTGATTCTACGCATTGGCTCGGCCCCTTTTACGACGCTGGCTGTTGAAGCTGCGGCGCAGTATCGGCCAGACGAAGAGCGTCAGGGCCACCAGTAAAAACGCCCCGTGCACAGCCCAGATTGTGCGCCAGGGGGAGGCGCCGCCCTCTTCCACTGCGCCCCGCGCAGCGTTGAGGCAGACGAGATAAATGATGTAGAGCAGAATCGACGGAATCATCTGCACGTAGCGCCCCTGGCGCGGATTGGTTTTACTGAGGGGCACCGCCAGCAGCGTCACCACTACCACCAGCACCGGCAGGGAAATACGCCAGTGCAGCGCGGCGATGTCTTCACTGCGGCTGGAGCCCAGCAGCTCCCGGGTGGGGCGCGAGTCCGACTTGCCTTTATTGCGGCTGTCGTCTTCGGCCGCCGGCAGCAGCTGCCAGTAGTATTCGAAATCTATGACCTGGTAATTGGCCTCACCGGGGTTGCCGATATAGCGCGAGCCGTTGCGCAACTTCAGGTAGCGCTGGCCGCTGTCCGGGTCTATGACCTGCTCGCCGTGCTCGGCCACCATAATACCCAGCCCTTCGCGCTGGTCGGTGCCCTCGCTGCCACCGCTGCCCATTTCGGCAATAAACACACCCTGCATGCTCTTGCGGTCATCGCTCAGGTTTTCAGCGTAAGTCACCGCATCGCCGTCGGCCGATGCCTGGAACCTGGCGGGCACCATATGATCAAACTGGCTGCGATTTTTCTGTGCCTTAAAGACCGACTCTGCCTTGGAGATACCACTCGGGCTCACCACCAGCGCCAGCAGCGCCACCAGCAGCGCGACTATGCCCGCCGGAAAAAAGCTGTAGCTGAGCAGGCGTCGCTGGCTCAAGCCGCAGGCGGTCATAACCGTTAACTCACTGTCGGTATAGAGGCGCCCATAGGCCAACAGGAAACCGATAAACAGGCCCAGCGGCAAGATCAACTCGAGGAACCCGGGCAGGCGAAACGCCATAATGGCCAGCAGCGCATCGGCTTGCAGTTTGCCCGAGGCAGCATCGGCGAGATACTTCACAAAGCGGCCGCTCATAATGATCAGCAACAGCGCAGCGCTCACGGCGATCATGCTGGTCAGGACCTCGCGGCCCAGGTATCGAAAAATTATCACTCGTTATTTCACCCGGGGAATTGGTTCCAATCGGGGCTTGGCGTACACTGTCTCGGGACAGCGTAACCGGTCAAGGCCACAGTGGCGGGCATTATCCCGTAAACCACCGGCTTTGTCTCGGTCGGATCTGGTTCACGACCACGCAAACACTTTTGTTTAAACCGTTACGGAGAAGCTCAATGATATTTCAGGCAAAAACCACCTCATTTTTGACCCAGCGTAGCGACTGCCTGGTAGTGCCCGTGCGCACCGCTGGCAAACTCGACGGCGCCGCGGCCGAGCTGGATAAAGCCTGTAGCGGTTTGCTCAAAGGCCTGCTCAGTGACGGCGATCTGGGTGACAAGCTGGGCTCCACCCTGTTTATCAGGAACCCGGCCGGGCTGGCCGCCAAACGGCTGCTGCTGGTCAGCGCCGGCAAAAACAGCGCCGACCTCAGCGCCGACCAGTTCAGCACCCTGCTCACCAAGGTAGCCAGCGCCGTTACCCAGACCAAAGCCAAAGATGTCGCCCTGTGTTTGCAGGAACTGCAAGTAACCGATCGCGACGAAGCCTGGAAGGCCCAGCAAGTCGCGAAATTGCTCAGCGACGCCTGCTACCGCTTTAACCAGCTCAAGAGCGAAAAGGGCCCGGCCGTCAGCCTGAAGAAAGCCCTGTACCTGCTGGCCGACAAAAACCCCACCGTCGCCGCCATCAACAAGGCCATGGCCACCGGCGCCGCGATTGCCGCAGGCATGGCGCTGGCCAAGGATCTCGGCAACCTGCCCGGCAATGTTTGCACGCCGCGCTACCTGACCAGTGAAGCCAAAAAGCTGGCCCGTGGCCAGGCCAAAATGACCGCCAAAGCCCTCAACGAAAAGCAGATGCGCGAACTGGGCATGGGCTCACTGCTGTCGGTGTCCGCCGGCAGCGATGAAGAGGCGCAACTGATTGTGATGGAATACAACGGCGGCAAAAAGACCGACAAGCCGGTGGTGCTGGTGGGCAAGGGCATCACCTTTGACACCGGCGGCATCAGCCTGAAGCCCGGCGCCGCCATGGATGAAATGAAATACGATATGTGCGGTGCTGCCAGCGTGCTGGGGGTAATGAAGACGGTTTTGGAGCTGGGGCTGCCCATCAACCTGGTGGGTATTGTCGCCGCCGCTGAAAACATGCCCAGTGGTCGCGCCACCAAGCCTGGCGATATCGTCACCTCCATGTCTGGCCAGACCATCGAAGTGCTCAATACCGACGCCGAGGGGCGCCTGGTGCTGTGCGATGCCCTGACCTACGCCGAGCGCTTCAAGCCGAAAGCGGTAATTGATATCGCCACCCTCACCGGTGCGGTGGTGGTCGCGCTTGGCAAACACGCCAGTGGCCTGTTCTCCAGCAATGACAGCCTGGCACAGCAACTGCTGGATGCCGGCCAGGAGACTGGCGACAAAGCCTGGCGCATGCCCCTCTGGGAGGACTACCAGGAACTGCTCGACAGCAACTTTGCTGACATGGCCAACATTGGCGGTCCCACTGCCGGCAGCATTACCGCCGCCTGTTTCCTGTCCCGCTACACCAAGGCCTATGACTGGGCCCACCTGGATATCGCCGGCACCGCCTGGGTTAGTGGCAGCGCCAAGGGGGCCACCGGCCGGCCGGTGCCCTTGTTGGTGCAGTACTTGATGAAGCAGCTGTAAAAGCAGCTGTAAACCCGCACCCGAGCAAGCCGCCGCGCAACCCACCGCGGTGGCGCAGCAGTAAAGCTACCGCCAATTGAGTGGCCACTATCGAACTTTTATGACCAGCATAGATTTTTACGTCCTCCCCCATTCGTCCATGGAACAGCGGCTTGATTTTGCCTGCCGCTGGACGCAAAAAGCGCTGCGCAACGACCACAGCGTCTACGTCGCGGTCGACAATGAAAAACAGGCGGACTACCTGGACCGGTTGTTCTGGCAGTTTTCGCCCGACAGCTTTGTGCCCCACGACTGCGAGGGCAAGCCGCAACTGCAAGCGCGGGTAAAGATAGGCTTTGGCGATGACTGTGGCGACTTTCACGACTGCCTGGTCAATCTAAGCCAGCAGGTGCCGGGCTATTTCAGCCGCTTCCAGCGCCTGGCAGAAATCGTCTGCCAGGAAGAGAAGGTACTGGCCAACACCCGCCAGCACTACAACTTTTACCAGCATCGCGGCTATCCCATCGAGACCCATCGCCTGCCCGACAAGCGGGCCGATACAGCGCGCCCCTAGCAAGCCCAAACCGAGAGCAAGCCCAAACCGAGAGCAAGCCCAAACCGAGAGCAAGTCCAAACCGACGGCGAGCCCAACCCGACAACCCCAGGATTAAACAGGATCGAGCCACCCATGAATTCCGACACCCACAACAGCAGGGCAGCACTGCTGGGAGAACTGGAATCCCTCAAACACTTGCTGAACGGCGACAGTGATACAATAACCGAATCGGCGGATAAAAGTGCAGCCAGCGAACCCGACAGTACAGCGCCCGGTGCGCTGCCAGGGCAGCAAAACCTGTTTGACCGCCCCCCGATTGACCAGCCGCAAACACTCAGCGCGCTGGCGCTAGCGACGCCTGCTGACGCCAGTGGCGCACCACTGGAGGAGCCCGAAGCTCCCGAGTCAGAGCCACTGGCCACGGCCAGCAGCGAAAACCCCTTCCTGCCCGAGCACATGCGCACTCGCCTCAATACCGAACGGCCACTGCTGGAGGCCATTCGCCAGGCCGTGACGAATGGCGCTGGCGAGCAGGCCGGCGGCCCTCTTGCCAATCTGGAGCTGGCCAACCTGAGGCTCACCAATCCCGAACTTGCCAATCCCGAACTTGCCAATCCCGAACTTGCCAATCCTAAAATGGCCAACCCGGACCTGCAGCCAGCCGCCGCTCAACCTTTATCCGAGGCCACCATCAGCGCTTATGTCGACGAGATTGTGCAGCAGTGGCTGCCTAAAATTGAAAGCGACTTGCGCCAGCGGCTACGGCAATCGTTGCAGCAGCCTGAAGCGCCGGCGGTGAAAAAATAAGCCGTGCAGGTGCGGCCGCGAAAGTGTCGGACAACTGGAAAGCGCCGCAAAGCTGCATAATACCAACCGGTGGCGGGAAAAGGCTCACTCTTGTAGGACATCTCCCACACCCGGCTGTGCCTTTCTCCACTGTTCAACCTCCCCCAAATAAAGCACCATAGCAACCGTACACGGAGGTACAGAAGGATGCTCTCGCAGGCCATGTAAGGCCACTGGACGCCTGGGGCGATATTAAGGCGGCAAACACAGGGATAACGTCAGGAACGACAATATTACGCAACGTAATAGGTTAAGGGTCAGGGAACTTACACAGACCAATCGGTGATGGATCACAAAAAGCGGACACGACTCCCGGTTGTGTCCGCTTTTTTGTGCCTGCTTCAGCCCTCCCGATTCGTGATCCAAAGTGTTTGGTAGGGCGCCATGGTGTAGGCTTCGGTCCAGCCCGGCATCACCTCGCCGCTCAACAAATCTTTCCACTCATCGGTGGAGATAAGGTTGATATCCGACATCTGCAGTGAAATCTCTTCGCTGCTGATGTTGCTGATGCAGAAAATACTCTGGCGACGACTCTGGGACTGGCGCCAATAACCAAACAGCTGCCCGCCCAAATGCAGGGTGAACTGGGTGGCGCTGGGGTGGAAGGCCGACTGCTTTTGACGTATGGCCAGCAGGCGTTTCATCTCCCCAAACACCACCGCATGGGATGACTGCGGATCGGCCAGCGCTTCCTCCAGCTTGTCGTAGGGCCACTGGTGCCGGTTGATGGCGCGGTTATGACCGCTGTGCTCCATGCGCACGTAGTCATTGCGCGTACCCAGCATGCTGTGGACGTAGATACCTGGAATCCCCTCCAGCCCCAGCATAATGCTGTGCGCACAGAGAAAACGCGCGATGCCCAGGTCATCCTCACCGGCCACCGTCCCCTTGAGGGCGTCGAACAGGGAGATGTTGATTTCGTAGGGCTTGTTCTCACCGCTGTCCAGCGCCCGCCAGGAAATTCGGCCACCAAACGACTGCAGGGTATCCACCAGGGTGGCGGTCTCCTCATCGCTGAGCAAACCCTCCACCGGCCGCAGGCCCACGCCGTCGTGGGAGGCGATAAAATTGAAATAGGTGGTGCCGTTTTGCGCCGGCGGCATGCTCATCATCCACATTTTCAAGTGATGGCAATCACCGGTGACCAGGGTATTGATCAGCAGCGGCGGCAGGGAGAAGTTGTAAACACAGTGAGCTTCGTTGGCGTTGCCAAAGTAGGAGAGGTTTTCCCGGTTGGGGATATTGGTCTCGGTAATGATCACTGCCTCGTTTGCAGCGTGCTCGATCAGCAGGCGAAACAACCGCACCAGCCCGTGGGTTTCTTCCAAATTAATGCTGGGCGTGCCGGGGATCTTCCATAAGAAGGCCACCGCATCAAAGCGAAAAATGCGCACGCCCATATCCAGATACTGGCGCACAATGGAGACAAACTGCTTCAGCACCGCCGGGTTGGCGAAATTCAAATCCACCTGATCATGACTGAATGTGCACCAGACATGCTGCAGCCCGTTGACCGTTTCTGTCTCCCGCAACAGCGGGCTGGTGCGCGGCCGCACCACCTGGCTGAGATCATCACTGGGTGAGGCGGTAAAAAAGTAATCGTGGCCCGGCCCCTCGCACTTCTGGAAATTATCAAACCAGAGACTGCGGCTGGAGCAGTGATTGATTACCAGGTCGCTCATCAACCGGTAGTGGGCCGAGATATCCTGGATATCCTGCCAGCCACCCAGGGCCTCGTTAACGCTGGAAAAATCAATAACGGCAAAACCGTCGTCCGAACTGTAGGGAAAGAACGGCAGAATATGTACGCTGTTGATCAAGCCTTCGCAGTGCTCATCGAGAAAATGCTTGAGTACCTTGAGGGGTTTTTCACCGCCCTCCTCGGCCGGCAAAAAAGTATCGCCGTAGGTAATCAACACCACATCGCGCTGCGTCCAGGGGCTGTGGTGCGGCTTGGGCTCTTGCAGCTCTGTATCCAGCCGCATGATCTCAATCAGCTCCGCCGCCAGCTCCGGGTAGGACATCGGCAGTTCGGTATTGTGGTAAATAAGTGCCAGTTGGTGTTCCAGCCCGACCCTGAAACGTGCAAAGGCTTCCGGGTCGATGGTTGGCTGGGTATTGGACTGGGTCATAAAGCCATAAACTCCTTGTAGTCGTCTTCGACCGCCCGGTGCAAGCGCTCGAGAATATCCGGTTTGGCGCTGATAACCCGATTCCAGCTGGGAATAAACGGAGTATCCATTGGCCCGTCCAAAAACGCCTTACCGGCCTGCATGATATTGTGCGCGAACAGCTCCACCGCTTTTTCTTCCTGGTGAATATCCAGCGACAGCCCGTTCATGATGGCATCATTGTTGTAGGTTTCAACAAAGTCCAGCGCAATGCGGAAGTAACTCGCCTTCAGGGTGCGGAAGGTGCCCTCGTTAAAGCAGATACCGTGGGTGGCCAGCTTGCGGAACAGGGCCTTGGAAATATCGATCGACATTTTCGACAGGCCTTTATCGGCATCGTCGAATGACAGGTCCTGGTGCTTGTGGTCGTAGGTGTCGGCGATATCCACCTGGCAGAGACGGTTGTGGGCGTAATTGCGGTGCATCTCCGACAACACACCGATTTCCAGGCCCCAGTCACTGGGGATGCGAATATCGTTGAGCACATCCTTGCGGAAGGAAAACTCGCCGGCCAGGGAGTAGCGGAAACTGTCCATATACTGCAGGTATTCCAGCTCGCCAAACACCTTCTTCAAGGCGCGTAACAGCGGCGTCACCAGCAGCCGGCAAACCCGGCCGTTGATCTTGTTGTCAGCGACCCGGGCGTAGAAGCCCTTACAAAATTCGTAGTTAAAGCGCGGGTTGGCGATGGGGTAGATCAGGCGCGCCAGCATTTCCCGGTCATAGGTGACAATGTCACAGTCGTGCAGCGCCACCGCCTCGGATTTCTTCGAGGCCAGGGTATAGCCCATGCAATACCAGACGTTGCGCCCTTTGCCCAGCTCCTTGGGCGCGAGGTTAAGGTCTTGCAATTCGGCATCCAGGGCCTGCAGGCGTGGCCCCTCGTTCCACAGCACCCGGTGGTGCTGGGGCAAGCTGCCAAAGAAATCCAGCGCGTAGCGATACTGGTCGAGGTCGGCGCGATCCAGGCCAATAACAATCTCCGCCAGGTAATCCGCTCCCTTGAGATGCTCGATAATGTTCGGCAGCGCCTCCCCTTCCAGCTCGGAGAAAAGCGACGGCAAGATCAGCGACATGGGTCGTACCCTGGCGAACTGGCGCAACTCGTTTTCCATATCCTCAAGCGGTCGATCCGCAAGGTTATGCAGTGTTGTCACAATCCCGTTTTGATAAAAATCAGCCACTGTGCACCTCTCTGTTTAACTATGATGTTGTTGGTATAATGAATTATTCCCCGGTGGGGTTGGCGGCCAACTGTGCCAGCCAGTAATCGACTCCCTCCACCCAGCCCTCCGGGCCGTAGCCGCGGGTAACATAAACGTTGTCGCTGCCACTGACGGTTGGAGGGGCGTGACTGGGCGAGCGAATTACCACCGCGCAGTCGGCCTGCTCAAGCATATCCACATCGTTGTGGCTGTCGCCCAGCGCCAGTGACACCCACTGCCGTTGCGGCTGGGCCTGTTGGTAGCAGGACACCAGCCAGCGCAGGGCGCGGCCCTTGTCACTCTGGCCCGCCACGTGGACAAAGCGGCCGCCGCGCAGAACCCTGGCACCGCGCTCGGCAAACCAACGGGTAAATTCCTGCAACACCTCGTCACTGGCCAACCACTGCAGCGGCTCACCGTAACCCCGGTCGCGGGCGCGTTCCGCTTGCGCCAGCGACAAACCGGTAAGCTCCGCCACCCTGGCCACCGACATGGCGGCAAAGTGATCGAAAGCATTGGGAAAGGCTTGCTTGGCTTGCTCCAGCAGCCCCAGCCAGTGACTGCGCGGCGGGCAAAATTCAAATACGTCGTAATCGCCCCGGCGCACACAACCTGGCGGCAACTGGGCAAAATAATCTCGCGGCAGATAAACCGCAGCGCCATTTTCCACGATAAACGGGCTCTGGTTGCCCAACTCATCCCGCAACTCAGCCACTTCCGCCAGCGTCTTGCTGGTGCAGAGCACCACCGGTACCTCCGCAGCGGCGAGTTCGGCCAGGCGCGGCACGGCAGCGGCGTAACTGTAGCTGTGGTGATCGAGCAGCGAACCGTCGAGGTCGGTAATAATCACCAACTGCATGCTGTTGCTGCTGCTTTTGCTACTGCTGTATGCCACGCCAGTTTCTTCCCAAGCTAGTTACTTCCCACAATATTAGTTACTTGCCACAATATTCGTTACTGGGCTCCAGAGTGGATTTCCGAACGTCCCCGTTTTGTACTGGACTCGATCCAGTAACCGGGCTTGCACGATCTCTTCCATTCACTGAGCAATTACCGTGCCCGCACTGGCCACATCACGGCTTGGTAACGGATTTTCAGGGTTAAAGCGCATCAAAGCACCAAAATAGAGCGCCACTTTACAGGGGTGCCCGAAACAAGAGCACTGTGACTTTGCCTCGTAGACAAAAATCTCGCCCGACCAACGGGCAAAGGAAATTTTCAGCCGGATTTACCCGGGCCAACTGAAAGGGCGTCGCAGTTGGCGACCGCGTGTTGCCAGCAACACCAGGGTGATCGCCAGGTAAATCATCGGCTCGGTGATGTCGGCTTTCACCGACCAGGTAAAATGCAGGCACACCAGCAGGACCGCGATATAAATCCAACTGTGCAGGAGTTTCCAGCGCCGGCCCAGCGCCCGCACCAGCGGCGGTATAGAGGTAATCGCCAGCAGCAGCAGGATAATAAACGCGCACAACCCCACCACGATATAGGGCCGCTCGGTTAACTCCTCGGCAATCAGGGGCCAATTGAACTGCAAATCGAAGGTCAGGAAGTTGACCAAGTGCGCCGCGGCGTAGGTAAAGCAGTAAAGACCCAGCAAGCGCCGCACGCGCACCAGTCGCCCCTGGTGGCTCCAGCGGCTCAGCGGCGTCACCGCCAGGGTCAGCAGCAACAGATTGAGTGCACCGATACCGGTAAAATGGATGATGGCTTTGACCGGGTCGCCACCCAATTGATCACTGAAACCCAGATAATAGACCCGCAACAAAAAGAACAGACACAAGCCGTGAATCAGCAGTTTCAACAACAGCACGTGACGATCGCTCATCACTCTGGTTTTCGGCACGGGCATAAACGGCGGCGCTCCTCGGGTTTAGAAATACTTGCGCAGGTTCATGCCGGCGTAGAGGTCCGCCACCGCCTCGCCATAACCGTTAAACATCTGTGTGGGGATACGCTCATCACTGCCGAGACCGCCGCGAGTAATACGCCGCTCACTGGCCTGGCTCCAGCGCGGGTGGTCCACCTGGGGGTTCACATTGGCGTAGAACCCGTACTCATTGGGGGCGGAAATATTCCAGGTGGTGGCCGGCTCCCGCTCCACCAGCTTTATCCCGACGATGGATTTGATGCTCTTGAAACCGTATTTCCAAGGCACCACCAGGCGCACCGGGGCGCCATTTTGCGGGGGCAGGGTTTTGCCGTAAACGCCCACCGCCAGAAACGTCAACGGGTGCATGGCTTCGTCCAGGCGCAGGCCTTCGATGTAAGGGTAGCGGATACCACCGCCGAGAAAGCGATTGCCCTGGCCCGGCATCTGGGCTGGATCGTGCAGGGTTTGGAAAGCCACATAGCGCGCCGCAGAGGTCGGTTCCGCCTGCCGCAACAGGGTCGCCAGGGGATAGCCCACCCATGGGATCACCATCGACCAGGCTTCCACACAGCGCAGGCGATAGATACGCTCTTCCAGTTCAGGGGCGAACAGTGCGTCGTAATCCAGCTGCAGCGGCTTGTTCACCGCACCACTTACCGTCAACTGCCAGGGATTGACCTTAAAGCCCTGGGCGTTGGCCTTCGGGTCATCTTTACCGAGTCCGAATTCGTAAAAATTGTTGTGCCCGGTGGCTTTGCTTTCCGCGGTCATGGTTTCAGCGGTGGAATATGGGGAGCGGATAGAGGTCAACGGAGCCTGCTGAAACTGGGGCCCGGCGGGCTTATCGCCAGAGCTGAAGAAATCCAGCAGGCCGGCGCTGGCACTGCTGGCCAATAAGCTGCCGGCGCCGAGGAAACCCATTTGCTGCAGCAGCCGGCGGCGGTTGTAAAACACGGCTTCGTCGGTCACTGCCGCTTCGGTCAAATCGTAGGATTGTTTGGATTTTAACAGCATAAGCTGGCTTGCAACCTCTTTACCGTCGGTGGGTACAATATCGATAGGTACGTTATCGGTGAATACAACAGTCTGTTTACGCAGCAACGGCCGGATTGCGCCACTGCCGGTAAAACACCTGGAAATTAAAGCTCTTGGAAAATACTCGTCGGCCAGCAACGGCAGACTGAGAATATGACCGTGTATGCTGCTTCAGACCCTATTCGGCGATGAGAGTTCGGCTCTGGGAAAATGCGCGACAAATAACCTGCAAAAATATCAAAGTTGCTGCAAAGACTAATTGGCTATCAGCGGCCCCCGCTGTCATCGCGCCGGGTTTCTCCCGACAACAACAGGTATATACTCGGCGCTATGGTGGCAATCGCAGCTGCGCTATCGCTATACCTGCACCTGATATACATCGACAGCGGGTGCAGCCACAACAGGGAGACGGATAACAATGAGAACTGAACTGCCCAACCAGAAACAAATCATCGAAAAACTCAATCAAATTCTCGAACATGAATTGGCCGGAGTGGTGCGCTATACCCACTACTCCTTTATGATTTTTGGCTTCAGTCGCATCCCGGTGGTGAGCTGGTTTCGCGACGCCGCCAACGAAACCCTGCTGCACGCCACCGAAGCAGGCGAGATGATCACCCTGCTGGGCGGCCACCCGTCACTGGCGATTGGCAATCTGCTGGAAACTCACCAGCACGACATGGCAGAGATCCTGAAGGAGTCCATGGACTTTGAAATCAAGGGGGTGGAGTATTACCGGCAACTGCTGACCCTGGCCGAAACTGCCGAGTCCATCACCCTGGAAGAGTACGCGCGGCAAAAAATCGCCGAGGAGGCTGTGCACATCGGCGACATTGACAAGATGTTGCGTCGCCCGGGGGACATCAAACAGGCGATCAAAGCCGAAGCGCCCTGATAGGGTGACCGGGCTTACGCGCTGTGGTCAATCGCCTGACGTCGTGAGCGGGAAGCATCTGTTAATGGCGGTCTTGTGCAAGACCGCCAGGTTAAAGACTATCTTCAAGGCTGGTTAAGGCTGGTTAAAGACATTTTTATAGCCGGTTAAAGACTTTTTATAACTGGTTAAAGACTCTTTTCAAAGAAAGCCCAGCTGCGACCAATCCAGCGCCGCTTCCACGGCATCGGCGAGGCGATCCACTTCCGCGCTTTTTAACGCCTCGTAGTCAAATTCCGCCTCGACCTCGAGGCCGGCCCACTGCAGCAACGCCTGCAGTGCCTGAGGGCGGTCAAACAGTCCGTGCCAGTAGGTGCCGAGCACCTGGTTGTCGGCGCTGATGGCACCGTCCGTGAATTGGGTGCCATCGGCGTCGGCAAACGCCAGCACCGGGCGTTGCAATCCGGCTCCGGCAGTAACACCGGCGTGAATTTCATAACCGCTGACTTCGGTTTGACCATCCCAGAGCAGGCCGCTGCGGTTGCGCAGTTGTTTGTGCGGCCGCAACTCGGTCGTCACCGGCAACCAGCCCAGGCCGGCCTCGGCCGCGCAACTGCCCTCGATGGCGAGCGGGTCGCTGACGTTCTCACCGAGCATCTGGAAACCGCCACAGATGCCCATCAGCTTGCCGCCGTAGCGCAAATGACGGCGAATCGCCTCGTCCCAGCCCTGCTGTTTCAAGTGTTGTAAATCCGCAATCACACTTTTGCTGCCGGGTAGGATAATTAAATCTGCGGCGGGGATGGCTTGCTGCGGGCCGATAAACCGGAACTCCACCTGCGGGTGCAGGCGCAGGGCGTCGAAGTCGGTGTGATTGCTGATCCGCGGCAGCGCCGGCACGATGACCTGCAGCCGCCTGGCTTCATAGCCCGGCGCGGCCACAGTGTTGGCGGTGATGGCGTCTTCCGCCTCCAGGTGAAAACCCTGCAGGTAGGGCAGCACCCCCAGCACCGGCTTGCCGGTTCGCTGTTCCAGCCAGCGCAGCCCGGGGTTAAGCAACTCGATATCACCGCGAAAACGATTGATGACAAAGCCGACCACCCGCGCCTGCTCCGACGGCGACAACAACTCCAATGTGCCCACCAAATGGGCAAAGACACCGCCCTTATCGATATCGGCGATAATCACCACCGGGCAGTCCACCGCCTCGGCAAAGCCCATATTGGCAATATCCCGATCGCGCAGATTGATTTCCGCGGGGCTGCCCGCCCCCTCCACCAGAACCAGTTCATAGCCGGCCTGCAGGCGCCGAAAGGACTGCAGTACCGCTTCCATAGCGACCTGCTTGTAGTCGTGATAGAAGCTCGCCTCCATATTGGCCACCGCGCGACCGTGAATAATCACCTGGGCGCCGGTATCGCTGTTGGGCTTCAGCAATACCGGGTTCATATCGGTGTGGGGCTGCAGCCCGGCGGCAAAGGCCTGCACCGCCTGGGCCCGGCCGATCTCGCCCTGGTCCACGGTAACGGCACTGTTGAGCGCCATATTTTGCGATTTAAACGGCACCACCCGGCGCCCGCGGCGGGCGAAGATTCGGCACAGGGCGGTCACCAGGGTGCTCTTGCCCGCGTCCGAGGTGGTGCCCTGGATCATCAATGTGTGTGCCGCCGCAAAGGAGCTGCGCGTAGGTATTGTGCTCATGGCCGCCTCCCATAGTGATCCCGGGCCGCCTGCAAGTGTTCACACATCAGCCGTGCTCCCTCGATAATGCGCGGAGTATGGCGCTGCAACACGTCCGGCGGGATAAACTTTAGTTGCCCCTCTTGCACCGCTTGCAGACTGGGCCAGCGGTGCCAGTCGTCGAGCCACTCGGGGCGCTCCTGGGCCATGCCGCTGGCGATGATAACCTGGGGATTGAGCCGCAGGATCGACTCGACACTGACCTGCGGTGCCAGCGCCGTCGCCTCGGCAAATATATTGCGTCCGCCGCAGAGGCGCATCACATCGCTGATCAGGTGCTCGCCGTTGAGGGTGCGCAGCGGCTCGTTCCACATCTGGTAAAACACGCTGATGGCGGTTTCGCGGGAATAGCGCTGGCGCAGCTCTGCCAATGCCCCATCGAACTGGCGCCGGGCCTCAACCGCTGCCGCCGAGCCAGCCAGCAGGCCAATTTGTGCCATCGCCCTGCCGATATCTTCCAGCTGCCGCGGCTCCGTATAAAACACCGGTATTCCCAGCGCCTTGATCGGGGCAATTCGCTGGCTGCCGTTACCGGAATGCCAGGCCAGCACCAGATCCGGCTTGAGGCGTGCGATCGATTCAATGCTGAAATCCTTGTGACTGCCGACCCGGGGGATCTGCTGCGCTGCCACCGGATAGTCGCTGAAGCTCACAGCACCCACCAGTTGCTCGCCGGCGCCCACCGCGTAGACAATCTCGACCAGGCTGGGTGCCAGGGCAACGATGCGACGGGCCGGTTGACTAAGGCTTACCCGGTTGCCCAGGTCGTCTTCCACCACCACCTCTGCTAACGCCCGCGGTGCTGTCAGGGCGGCTATAAATAGGGGGCACAGCAGCAGCGGGCAAAGCAATAACCGCAGCCACAGGGGGCCCATCAAACAGGCGACCTTCACGCCATTGACTCCAAACACAATACTGCTCTCACTTTAATCGACTCACAATGCTGCTCTCCAAAGGTGAGGCTCCATTTATTGCGCCCGCTTACCGAGCACTGGCGCCGCTGCGTGTTCAACTCAACAGCCAGGGGCGGCCGGTCAGGGGGTGCTCGACCCGGTGGAAGGTCACCTGGAATACTTCGCGCAGCAGGTCTTCGCGCAGCACCTCGTCCGGGCTGCCCACGGCGTAGATCTCGCCGCAGCGCATCAGCACCATTTTATCGGCGCAACTGGCCGCCAGGTTCAAGTCGTGCATGGCTAGCAACACCGAACATCCGGCTGCGGCGCGCTGGCGCAACAGGGTCATCAGCATCTGCTGGTGGGCATAATCCAGCGCCGAGGTGGGCTCGTCCAGGATCAGCAGGCGTTCAGCCGAGCCTGCCTGTCCGGCATCGCTCTCACCGCTACTTTCACCGCTACCCGCACCGCTGCCCTCGCCTTTGCCCGCACTTTTGCCCCCTCTGCCGCTTTCGCCCTCGGGGGCTTGCCACACTTGCGCCAACACCCGCGCCAGTTGTACCCGCTGCTTCTCGCCACCGGAGAGGCGGGTGTAAATCTGCTGGCTTAAATAACTGGCGTCCACCGCCGCCAGTGCCTGGGCGACGATATCCCAGTCGATGGCCACGCCGGTGGCGTGGGGGGTACGCCCCAACATCACCACTTCTTCCACGGCATAGGCAAAGCTGAGACTGGAGTGCTGTGGCAGCACCGCCATGCGGCGTGCCTTTTGCGCCGGGCTGTAGCTGCCCAGGTCGCGCCCGTTAAAATGCACCGCACCTGCACTCGGCGGGATTTCGCCGCTGGCCACTTTCAGCAGGGTGGACTTGCCGACACCATTGGGCCCCAGCACGACCGCGACTTCTCCCGCCGCAATTTGCAGGTTAATGGCATTGAGTATGGACAGCGAATCGTACTGCAGCTGCACATTGTTTAATTCCAGCATCAGAGATCTCCGTGCCGACGCTGCTGGCGCAGCAGGGAGAGAAAGAAAGGCGCCCCCAGCAGCGCGGTCACCACCCCGATGGGCAGTTCACCCGGGGCCAGCAAGGTGCGTGAGGCGGCGTCCGACAACATCAGCAAGATGGCTCCGGCAAGCATGCTGCAGGGGATCAGCCAGCGGTGATCGGGGCCGATCAATAGCCGGATTATGTGCGGCGTCACCAGTCCGACAAAGGCGATGGTGCCGGTAAATGCCACACAGATACCCACCGCCAGCGCCACCAGCACAATCATTTGTACTTTTATCCGATCCACATCGATCCCCAGGTGACGCGCTTCCGACTCCCCCAGCAGCAGGGCGTTGAGAGCCCGGCTGTAGCGCGGAAAGGCGGCCAGCAATCCGGCCACCAGCGCAGCTGCCAGCAGAACCCGGGGCCAACTGGCGCTGCCCAGCGAGCCCATTTGCCAGAGACTGATCTGGCGCAGCATGTGATTGTCGGCGATAAAACTGAAAAAACTGTTGAGCGCCCCGGCCAGGGCACTGATGGCGATGCCCGCCAGCAGCATGGTAGCCACCGAGGTCCCGCTCTCACTGGCGGCCAGCCGATACACCACTGCGGTGGCCAGCATGGCACCGACAAAGGCACCCAGCGCAATGGTCGATACGCCGATCAACTCGTGGGAGCCGAGCAGGCCGGCGCCCAGTACGATGACAAAACTCGCACCCGCCGAGGCGCCACTGGTGACACCAATCAGCGAGGGGTCCGCCAGCGGGTTGCGGAACAAGCCCTGCATCATCACTCCGGCCACCGCCAGGGTAGCGCCGACAATGGCGGCCATACACACACGCGGCATGCGAATTTGCGCCACAATCAATTCGTTAGACACCAGCTGCTGACCGGAGGCGGGAAAAAACGGCAGAATAATCTCCGGCCCCAGCGCCAGCCCGCAGGCGAACACCAGCGGTGCCAACAGCAGCAGTAGAACCGTTAAATGGCGGGGCGATTGGCGCTGCATCCATCAATACCGAAAGGCGCCGGTGACAGGGCAAACGGGCAGTCTGGCAACCGCTGCCAGGCCCGGGCAGGCGAGCCTGCCGCCAGCGTGTGGGGAGAGTGAATATGGGCGGTTCTGCATCATCGTATTCCTCGCGCCCCTGCGGTTACAGAAGGCAAAAATGCTGCAGGCCCGCGGCGCTGCAGTCATCCGGCAGTCAGGTCATCAAGAGTGAGAGGCGAGAGGGTAAAATGTGGCGCCAGCAGTGTGTCTCTGGCCAATGCCCGGCGCATGATTCGAGTTGTAACAACCCGGGGTGCAAGCCGACAGGGGTTTCCACAGATAAAGCCCTCCGCTTCATCGTTGCACGCAGTTAGCGCTATTATTGATGGCCGGTATCGGGCTTGGCGTCGCTGTCCCGGGGCAGCCGACACATCACCGTTGCGGGGGCAGCGTTGGTTTTGCAAGCTTCTGGCCTGCGCACCACTCTTCCCGTTTAACCCCTCTGCCGCCCTGAGGCCGGCGCAGGAGCACCACAAATAATGGCGGGCAGGGTAAGAGGCGCCTATTCATTAGTCAAGTTTTATCCTGTCGCAGTGGCCGGCACATTCAACTGCCAGGGCAAATACCGGCGCTTACAGCAGGCGGCCTATGGTAGCTGGTTAATCCGGGCACAGCGAATACTGGCGCTGCAAACACTGGCGTAATGCTGACGGGCGTCCTACACTGGGTATAACTGAAACCGGGGAAACTGCAGCCAGTAAAGCTGTGGTTTTTCAGCCCGGCGCGTTATGGCAGCGCCGCGCAGCCCAGGAAAGGCTCGCTGATGGACGTAAATATTGAGCGACGACGCTTTAGTCGGGTGCTGTTCCACACCCCCGTAGCCCTGCATCAGGGTGAACAGGCATGGCAGTGTCAATTGCTGGATATATCCCTGCATGGGCTCTCGGTAAGCAAACCGAAACACTGGCCCGCCGCGAGTAGCGCACCGCTGCACGCCAGCATTCAGTTGGCCGACGACACCCTGATCCACATGCGGGTCTGCCTGGCACGCCAGAGCAGCCGGCAATTGGGGTTCGCCTGCGAAGACATTGACCTGGACAGTATCGGCCTGCTGCGCCGGCTGCTAGAACTCAATCTGGGTGACGCAGCCACCTTGCAGCGAGATTTATCCGAATTGGCCTCACTCCGGCCCCCGGACGGAATTGTAAATTGACATACCCCGCCCATCCGGAGATCATCGGGTGAGGGTAAGGAAATCGATCTCCAGCAGTTAATTCCCAAGGGTTTTCAGCATCATGAGTCAAAATCAGCAGAAAGGCCACGAGCGCCGCACGTTTCCCCGAGTAAAGTACCGCGCCTACGCCGAACTGGCCACCAGCAATGAGCGCTGGCCTGCACACGTTATCGACCTGTCGTTTCACGGTGCCCTGATCGCCATCATTCAAAAGCACCACATCGACAACGGCGAAGAAATTCAATTGACAGTGGAAACCGCGCAGGGAGAAGAACCGCTGCGGATGGTGGGCCACGTCGCTCACCAGAATGCCCATATGCTGGGTATCGAGTGCCGCGCCAATGGCATCGACCAGCAACAGCGGCTGCGGCAACTGGTCCGCCAGAGCCCATCCATCGACTATATGAATCGCTCTGTGCAAACCATGATGGACGAGCACAAGGAGCACAGCTGAGCGGAGCCCCGCGCCCGCCAAAAGCCACAACCACTGAGCCACGGCAACGACTGAACCGCCGCAATAACCGAGCTATGGCAACAGCTGCATAGCCGCAACCACCGCAATTCCATCCTCCGGTCAGCCTGGCACCAGCGGCCGACAATCCACCCGCCAATAACCGACCTCGCCACAGCTGGCCCAGCCACAACAAACCTGGCAATGTGGCCCGACAATTTAGCCCGACAATTTAGCCCGACAAAAAATGGCCTGGCAGCCAGCCGGCTCAGTCAATGGCCGCGAGCGCTTCCTGCAGGGTTTTGACCGCAATCACTTTTATCCCTGCTGGCGCCTGCCTGGGGGCATTGCCGGCCGGCACGATGGCGGTTTTAAAGCCGTGTTTGGCCGCCTCCCGCAGCCGCTCCTGACCGCTGGGTACCGCCCGGATCTCGCCGGACAGCCCCACTTCGCCAAACGCCATCAGGTCGTGCCCCAGCGGGCGGTCGCGAAAGCTCGACACCGCGGCTAGCAACAGCGCCAGGTCGGCACTGGTTTCCACCACTCGCACACCGCCCACCACATTGACGAACACATCCTGGTCGCCGATAAACATGCCGCCGTGGCGGTGCAGCACCGCCAGCAGCATATTCAGTCGATTGGCATCCAGCCCCACCGCCACCCGCCGCGGGTTGCCGGTGTGACTGTCGTCCACCAGCGCCTGGATCTCCACCAGCAGTGGCCGGGTTCCCTCCCACACCACCATCACTACCGAGCCCGCCGCCACCTCGTCGGCGCGCTGCAGGAATATGGCTGAGGGGTTGGTGACCTCCCGCAAGCCCTGCTCGGTCATGGCAAACACGCCCAGTTCGTTGACTGCGCCAAAGCGGTTCTTGCTGCCGCGCAAGGTGCGAAAGCGGGAGTCGTGGCTGCCCTCCAGCAAAATGGAGCAGTCGATCATATGTTCCAGCACTTTTGGCCCGGCCAGGCTGCCGTCTTTGGTGACGTGCCCCACCAGCATCACCACGGTACCGGTCTGCTTGGCGAAGCGAGTCAGGTAGGCGGCGCTCTCGCGCACCTGGGAGACTGACCCCGGGGCCGAGGCGATATCGGTCATATGCATGACCTGGATGGAGTCCACCACCATCACCCTGGGCCTGACTTTTTGCGCCGTGGCCACCAGCGCTTCGACACTGGTCTCCGACAGCATTTTCAACTTCTCCATGGGCAGGCGCAGGCGCTGGGCGCGCATGGCCACCTGTTGCAGGGATTCCTCACCGGTGCAGTACAGGGCCTCCATAGTTGCCGCCAGCGCGCACATGGTTTGCAACAACAGGGTCGATTTGCCCGCGCCGGGGTTGCCGCCAATCAGCACCACCGAACCCGGTACCAGGCCGCCGCCGAGCACCCGGTCAAATTCACTGGCGCCGGAGGAAAAGCGCGGCAAGTCCTGCAGGTCGATTTCCGCCAGGGTCTGGACCTTGGCCTCGGGGGTGCCGGCGTAGCCGGCAAAGCGCTGCGCCCGGTTGACCGGGGTCGGCCCCAGGTTAACCTCGGCGAGACTGTTCCAGGCGTTGCACTCGCTGCACTGGCCCTGCCATTTGTTAAAATCCGCGCCGCACTCGTTGCACACAAATGCGTTTTTACTCTTTGCCACCCTGGTCTCCGCTGCACCCGAATCAATTGGCCGCAGTATGTTACAAGCGGCTGCAGATTTCATTCACTGCGCTATTTTTACGGCACTGGAACCTCGAAAAGTGATAAAATTTCGCCATGACATGCCCCCTGATTCCCGAACGCCCCATTCTTGTCTCCCCTGCTCTGGCCGCCAGCATCGGCCTGGAGGACGCGGTTATGCTCAGCGTTCTCGATGAGAAGACGGCCACGGTGCGGCCGGTGGCCAGCCAGGGGCAACACTGGTACGAACTCACTGGCGAGGCACTGGCAGCGGCCCTGCCCTTTTGGAGTGAGCAGGACATTCACCGCATCAGCCAGAGTTTGCGCGCCAAGGGCCTGCTGCACCTGCAGTCGGCGCCGTTCCTGCAGAGCCAGCATTTGGTGTTTGCCTTTGCGGAAAACACGGCCGCTGCCAGCGCCGCGCCCACAGCGCAAGTCAACGCCGAACCGATCCTGGTGGGCGCCAGCCTGATGCCACCGGACTGGCAGCCCAGCCAGGAGGTCGTCAACCGCATCGCCCAGCACAATATTCCGGCCGCGTTTATCCTCGAGCAGGTGCCCGAGTTTGTCACCTTCTGGCGCGACAGTGGCGAGTCCCAGCGCTCCTGGGGCGCCAAGTTTCACCAGCACGTGGTGCACCAGTGGCGCCAGCGGGAGACCTTTGTCACCCGCAAGGACCAGGAAACGCCGATGACCAAGCAGTGGCGCCCCAGCCAGGATGCGGTCGATGTGCTGGTGCGGCAGGCCGGCATCAATGCCCAGTTTGTCGAGGACGCCATCCCCGAGTTCGTGCTCTACTGGTCAGAGCGCGGCCAGCGCTCGCGCACCTGGAACACCAAGTTTATCCAGCACACCCGGCGCCAGTGGGTGCGCTACACTTCGGCCCTGGAGTACGACACCGAGCCGCGCCGCATCGCCGACAACTGGCAGCCCAACCAGGATGTGCTGGACGTGCTCAGCATGGCCAATATCGACATCGACTTTGCCCGCCAGCTGGTGCCGGAGTTTGTCCTCTACTGGCGCGACAGCAACCAGGTGCACAGCTCCTGGAATACCAAGTTTTTACAGCACGCCAAATTCCACTGGGCCAAGCGGCACCAATACAGTTCCCCACAAGGCAGGAGTTATGAAGGACAGCAAGCAGCTACTCAATCGGGCCGAACGCGAGATCGCTCGCTCGCAGAAGACCTCAATGACCGCAGCTGGGCCAGCTGAGGCAGACTCCGACAAGCGCAGCAAAGGCCCCATGGCGGCCGACTATATCGACGCCATCAACCAGGTGTTCGCGCTGTTTCGGATCAATTATCACAACCAGTACCACGCCGCCTTCGGGGATACCCAGCTGTTGACCCAGGCCAAGAAGCTGTGGGCCGAGACCCTGCTCGACTTCAGCCCGGAAATCATCCTGCGCGGCGCCAAGAAAGCCATTGAGCAGTCCGATTACCTGCCGACCCTGCACAAGATGATTGGCTACTGCCAGGGCTCACCGGAACTGCACGGTTTGCCCGATATCCACAGCGCCTACCTGGAGGCCTGCCGCGCCCCCAGCCCCAAAGCCGAATACCGCTGGAGCCATCCGGCGGTGTATCACGCCGGCAAACTCAGCGACTGGTTCTTTCTCGCCAACAACGCCGAGCGCGACACCTTTCCGGTCTTCAAGGGGCACTACCTGGATTTGTGCGGCCGGGTGCTGCGCGGCGAAGAGCTGCCGCCACCGGACGTGAAGAAGCTGGAGCAAGCGCCGCAGACCCCGCTGTCGAAAGAGGAAAACCTGAAGCGCCTGGCCGAGCTGCGGCAGCAACTGCAACTCTGATCGGGCGTCGGGCAATAGCTGCCGCTGCCGGCCCGCCATAGCCCTGCAGCTCGCTTCAGCCTTTTAGCTCGCCTCAGCCTTTTAGATAGTTGCCGATGTCGAGCTGATAATCGATGGGGGATACCGCGAATTTGATCTCGCCAAAGCGTGTGCTGGTGACCAGGTCAACCACCTGCTCATCCAGCTTTACCCGGCGCTTGCTGTCGTATACCAGCAACACCTTGGCGCGGGTGGGCTTTTTCAAATTGGGCTCTTGCACCAGCGCCACCAGCCCGCTGCTCAGCATAACCCAGGCGCCGGCGGGATAGACGCTGATGCAGCGAATCAACTGGTACACCAGCTCCCGATCGAGATGGGTTCCGGTCCATTCCAGCATTCTTTTCAGCGCCACCGACGGCTCGATGCCGGCGTGGTAGACACGGTTGGCGGTGACCGCATCGTACACATCCACCACCGCCGCCATGCGCCCGTGGGCGGATATTTGCTCCGCCGACAGGTTGTAGGGGTAGCCAGTACCGTCCAGGCGCTCGTGGTGCTGCTCGCAGATTTCCATGGCGACACCGGTGATACCGTCGATAGTCTTGAGGGAGTCGACGCCGTAGTCGACGTGGCGTTTCATTTCCTGCCACTCAGTGGCGTCGAGCCTTCCCGGCTTGTTCAAGACCTGCTCCGGCACCAGGATTTTACCCACGTCGTGCACAAAGGCACCAAACACCAGCTGGTGCAGTTCGTCCCGGTTAACGCCGAGGGACTTGGCCAGAATACCCATCAGCACTGCCACATTGGTGGAGTGTTCCAGCAGGTAGGAGTCCATGTTGCGCAGGCGCATCAGGCTGGTGAGGGCGTTCTGGTTGGAATCCAGTGACTGGATCACCTCGGTCGTAATGACGTCCACCGCTCCGGTATCGAAGCCGCGCCCCATTTTCACATCCTGCATCGCCTCTTGAATCAGGTTGAGGGCCTTGTCCCGCACGTCGCTGGCATTTTTCAGCTCCGCTGCAAAGCTGGCAGGCTCCGCGAGCGTCGGCCCGGCAGACAACTGCGCCCGCACGGCCGCCGGCACCGGCTCGCTGTCGGCGCAGTCGCTGCCCTTGGCAATATCGATATACAGCTCGGTAACGCCCGACTGCTGTACCAGGTTTACTGTCTCATCACGGGTGACCAGCCCACGGGCCTTCAAGCCGCTGGCCTGGGCCAGCTGTTCACCCAACTCGGTCAGGTACATGCCGGTGGTCAACTGGCTTGATTTAATGCGACGGATACTGTCCATGGTTTATTCGCTTTGCATAGCGGCAGGTGCTGCCAAAAATGGCACTAATAGAATTCAGACGAACTTGAGGCCGACCCCTTCGTCGTCAATTCTCACCACCTCCATTTCCAGTGTCGGGGCATCGCCTCCGGGGAGGCCCATGACCTGGGCCGTTACCACATCCCCCAGGTCGAGATAAAAGTCACCGTTCAAATACAAATAGGCTCCGGAGTCGGAAATATCCTTAGTAAAGGTTTCCGCCAACTTTTGACCGTTGTGATCGATGCGAATTCGACTTTTAAATGGTGTTCTTACTGCTATTCGTTTGTTGGCCATGGCAACCCCAAGTTAACCGTTCTCTAGAGCAGTATAGACGCTATATTGCGCATTGCCCGGCCCGGGATTAACTCACTGCTGCCCCGTCCACCTTCTGGAAGCCGCGCGGCAATTTATTCCCGCGCCGCCCGCGCTCGCCCCGGTAATGCTCCAGGTCGCTGAGCTTCAGCGACAGGTGGCGCTTGCCCGAGTAGATGGTCAACTGCGCCCCGCTGCCAACCACCACCAGCGCCACCAGGTACTCCTCCCGGCTCTGTACTCGCGCCGAGGGAATATTCATGATCTTGTTACCTTTGCCCCGCGCCAGTTCCGGCAGCTCGCGCACCGGGAACACCAGCAGCCGTCCTTCATTGCTGATGGCGGCGACCAGGTCCGCATCCATATCGCCGATCACCAACGGTGCCAGCACCCGTCCGCCTTTGGGCAGGCTGAGGCTGGCCTTGCCGGCCTTGTTCTTACTCTGCAGATCCGCCAGTTTACCGACAAAACCATAACCCGCATCGGACGCCAACAGGATGCGCTGCTCATCCGGCCCCATTAGCACCCCTTCAAAGGTCGCCCCGCTGGGCGGGTTGAGGCGGCCGCTGATGGGCTCGCCCTGGCCCCGTGCCGAGGGCAGGGTGTGGGCTGCCAGGGCGTAGCTGCGGCCGGTCGAGTCCAGCAGGATCACCTGCTGGTTGGTCTTGCCCTGGGCGGCGAGTTTGAACTTGTCGCCGGATTTGTAACTCAGCGCTGTCGGGTCGAGGTCGTGGCCCTTGGCGGCCCGAATCCAGCCCTTGTCAGAAATCACCACCGTCACCGGTTCGCTGCCGAGCAGGTCCATCTCGTTAAACGCCTGGGCCTCGCCACGGCTGACAATGGGGGAGCGACGGTCATCGCCAAACTCTTCCGCCGCCGCCTGCAATTCCTTCTTCACCAGGCTCTTCATGCGCCGGGTGGAATCCAGGGTCTGGCGCAGGTCTTCCCGCTCCTTCTCCAGCGCGGCCTTCTCCTCCAGGATCTTCATCTCTTCCAGCCGCGCCAGTTGCCGCAACTTGGTTTCGAGAATGTACTCGGCCTGCATCTCGATAAGGTTAAAGCGCTCCATCAGCACCGGCTTGGGATGCTCCTCAGTGCGGATGATGTGGATCACCTCATCCAGGTTGAGGTAGACGATCAACAGCGCCGCCAGGCGCTGCAGTCGCTCTTCCACCCGCGCCAGTCGATATTCCAGCCGGCGCCGCACGGTGACCATGCGGAAGCTCAACCACTCGCTGAGGATGCCGTTGAGCGGCTTCACCTGGGGCAAGCCGTCGATGCCAATCATATTCAAATTGACCCGGTAGGTGCGCTCCAGGTCAGTGGTGGCAAACAGGTGGTTCATCAGGGCATCGATATCGACCCGGTTGGAGCGCGGAATAATCACCAGCCGGGTGGGGTTTTCATGATCCGACTCGTCGCGCAGGTCCGCCACCATAGGCAGCTTTTTCGCCTGCATCTGCGCGGCAATCTGCTCCAGCACCTTGGCTCCACTGACCTGGTAGGGCAGCGCCGTAACCACCACATCGCCACTTTCCCGCGTCCACAGTGCCCTGACCCGCAGGCTGCCGCGGCCGCTCTCGTACATTTTCTGCAGTTCGGCCCGGGGGGTGATCAACTCCGACTCCGTGGGCATATCCGGCCCCGGAATAAACTCCATCAACTCGGCGACACTGGCCTTCGGGTTGTCCAGCAAATGAATGGTGGCCTGCACCACTTCGCGCAGGTTATGGGGCGGAATGTCGGTCGCCATGCCCACCGCTATGCCGGTGGTGCCGTTCAGCAACACATTGGGCACTCGCGCCGGCAGCACCGTTGGCTCGTCCATGGTGCCGTCGAAGTTGGGCTGCCAATCCACAGTGCCCTGCCCCAACTCGGACAGCAGCGCCTCACTGTAGCGGGTCAGGCGCGATTCGGTGTAACGCATGGCGGCAAAGGATTTGGGGTCATCGGCGGAACCCCAGTTGCCCTGCCCGTCCACCAGCGGATAGCGATAGGAGAATGGCTGCGCCATCAACACCATGGCCTCGTAGGCGGCGGAATCCCCGTGCGGGTGGAATTTACCGATCACGTCACCCACGGTGCGGGCCGACTTCTTGAACTTGGCCGAGGACTTTAACCCCAGCTCGCTCATGGCGTAGACAATACGCCGCTGCACCGGCTTCAGGCCGTCGCCGATGCTGGGCAGGGCCCGGTCGAGAATGACGTACATGGAGTAATCCAGGTAGGCCTTCTCGGCATAGGTTTTCAGCGGAATACGTTCAGTTGAATCCAGAGGAGAAACCTCAGTGGTCATAGATTATCCTATATGGTCAAGCAGCAAACATCTGGCAGTGGTGATTGGTTCAGGGTGGCCCAGCTTATAGCAAATAGCGCCACCAGGCAGCAGGAAATCCACCGGCATCGAGCCTCTACCATTGCCCCACCAACCCTGCCCGTCATCAGGCGGCGCGATTATAACCCGTAAAGCCCGCGCGTAAATCCGGGACCGGTCGGGGCCCGGGTAAAGTGCTACACTTTGCCGCAGGTAGCCAACACACCGCAACCCGGGAGTCACTGGCCAATCCAGAACCTCCCCAAGCCTGCAAACTGCGCGAGGAACCCAATGGAAATATCCACCATCATCGGCTGGGCTGTACTTATTGGCCTGGTTTTTTACGTCATCAATATCTACAACACCCTGGTCAGCCTGAAAAACCGCTACCAGAACGGCTTTTCACAAATCGAGGTGCAACTGAAGCGCCGCTACGACCTGATTCCCAATCTGATAGCGACGGCAAAGGGATACCTGAAACACGAACGGGAAACCCTGGAAGCGGTCATCAGTGCCCGCAACGGCGCCCTGGCCGGCCTGCAGGCAGCGGCCAGCGCACCGGGCGACAGTGATGCCATGGCCAGGCTCGGCGCCGCAGAGGGAAACCTGAGCGCAGCCCTGGGGCGCCTGAATGTGGTAATGGAAGCCTATCCGGACCTCAAGGCCAGCCAGAATATGCTGCAGGTGGCGGAGGAATTGACCAGCACCGAAAACAAGGTGGCCTTCTCCCGCCAGGCGTTTAACGATGCGGTAACCGCCTACAACACCTATCGGCAGAGCTTCCCGCCGGTATTTTTCGCTGGCTTCTTCGGCCATCGCAGCGATGCCAGCCTGCTGGAATTTGCCGACAGCGCCGCCATCCAGGCCGCTCCCACTGTCGCCTTCTAGGAGCCTGTCGGACTTAGGGTTGCCCTGCTGCGAAAAAGCCGAGCTTGGCCGTTTTTTAACCATTTTCTCGTTAAATAGAACCACTATTCGCCTCAAAAATGGTTAAAAACTGACTCAAATCGGACTTTCTCTCGCTACGGGCACCTAAGTCCGACAGGCTCCTAGGGAATGACTTGCGCTCGGGAGTGACTTGCAGAAAGTGACTTACAGAAAGCGACTTGCAGCAAGTGACTTGTTAAGAAAAACGGCTGCCGCCCTGGGGCCCTGACCATCAGTTTCAACAGCCGTACCACCACCGGCATTGCCCCCTCCACCCGGGTGATGCCCCGCGGAGACCAACAGGCAACATGGATTTTTTTCAACACCAGGACCAGGCGCGTAAAAACAGTCGCCGCCTGCTGGTCTTTTTCCTGGCCGCGGTGCTCGCACTGATTGCCATCACCACCTTCTTTATCAGCGCCGTGCTCTATTACCTCGATGGCAACAGCGGGCTCGGGCATACAGCGTCGGCTGGCCGCCAACCGGGCGGACTCGAGCAGATGTTCAACTGGGAGCTGAGCGGGATGATTGCCCTGGTGGTAGTGTTTATCGTCGCCGTCGGCAGTGGCTACCGGCTGCTGCAATTGCGCGCCGGTGGCGACAGTATCGCCGCTGCTCTGGGGGGCAGGCGCCTGCAGCCCAATAGCGCGACCCCAAGCGAGCGCCGCCTGCTGAACGTAGTGGAGGAAATGGCGATTGCCTCCGGCACCCCGGTGCCCTCGGTCTATCTGCTGGAGGAGAGTGGCATCAACGCCTTTGCCGCCGGTCACAGCAGCAGCAACGCGGTGATTGGCATCACCCGCGGCTGCATGGAACTGCTCGACCGCGACCAGCTGCAGGGGGTGATAGCCCATGAGTTCAGCCACATACTGCACGGCGATATGAAGCTCAACTTGCGCCTGCTGGGGGTGCTGCATGGCATCCTCCTGATCGGGCTGCTGGGCTCCATGCTGCTGCGCGCCAGCAGCGGCCGCCGCAGCTATGGCATGCGGCGGCGGGACAAAAACTCCTCCGGACTAGCGCTGGTCGGGCTGGGGCTGGTGGTTATCGGGTACGCCGGCACCTTCCTTGGCAAGCTGATCAAAGCGGCGCTCAGCCGCCAGCGGGAGTTCCTGGCGGACGCTGCAGCGGTGCAATTCACCCGCAACCCCCGGGGCATCAGTGAGGCGCTGCAGGCCATTGGTGGCTACAGCCAGGGGTCGCGCCTGTCGCACCCGCAGGCGGAGGAATTCAGTCATATGTATTTCGGCGCCGGAGTGCGCACCGCGCTCGGCGGTATGCTGGCCACCCATCCGCCGCTGGCCGAGCGCATCCACCGCATCACCCCCGGCTGGAATGGTCGCTACCCCGAAATCAAACTCGCGGCGAGTGCCACGGCAACCGCAGCGGCGGGCAACACTCATTCAGCGACCGACTCTGGACTCGCCGCCGGCATCACTGCCAGCTCTACCAGCACTGCCAGCGCTACCGATACAAACGGCGCTGCCAGCGGCAATAGCGAATCCGGCGCCGACCTGACTCACATTGCCAACCCCGGGGCCCAGCACCTGGACCGGGCGGCCAGCTTGCTCAGTCAACTGCCCGACCCACTGCGCCAGGCCGCACGGGAACCCTTCAGTGCCCGCGCCATTATTTACAACCTGCTGCTGCAGCCGGATGCCGGCGATACAGCAGCCCGCCAGTGGCAGCAACTGCAGCAGCGGGCACACCCGGCCGTGGTCAAGCTCACCCGCCAACTGCACAGCCAGGTAACCGACCTGCCCCGGCCCACCAGACTGCCACTGTTCGAGCTCACCCTGCCCGCCCTGAGAACTCTGTCAGCGCCACAATACCGGGTCTTCAAAACCAACGTCGCAGCCCTGATCAAAGCCGACCGCGAGGTGGCCGTGTTCGAGTGGGCCCTGTACCGGATGCTGGTCAATGCGCTGGAACCCGCCCCACGGCAAAGCGGCAGCAACACGGACCTCCGCCAGCTGGGGGTTCCCATCCAACAACTGTTGAGCAGCCTCTGCCACAGCGACCAACAGCAGCAAGAGACGGTAGCGGCGGCTTATAGTGCCGGCATGTCACAATTGGGCCTGACCAACCTGCCGCTATTGGACCGCAACCGCATAACACTGCCACTGCTCGATGCCGCCATCAAACAACTGCAAGCGCTAAAACCCCTGCAAAAACCGGCGCTGCTCAAGGCGCTGCTGGTCTGCATTCGACACGATCAGCAGATCACCGCCGCCGAGTACGAGCTATTCCGCGCCGTGGCCGATTGCCTCGACTGCCCAGTGCCGCCGCTGCTGGAAAGATAAGCCCAATGTAAAAATGTCACCACCTGAAACAAGCAAAGGGGCCAATGGCCCCTTTGTTGTAGTCTGTTGTTGTCTGCCCGACAGGTCAGGTCACATACACCGGACCGATACCGATACTCCAAACAATGACCGAACCGACCCGCACCACTACCATCATCACCAGCCCCACGGTTACCACCGAGGTCGCGTACATAAATGCGCGCTCCTTGGGAATATTCATCAGGATTGGAATGCCCTCGTAGACCAGGTACACCGAGTAGCACCCGGCAATCACCGTGACGATGGCGTTTAACCACAGATCCGGATAGACACCAAAAATTCCCACCAGGAACACCGGCACGGTAATGTACACCGCCAGCGCCGTACCTTCGTAGTGACGCTTCTCTTCACCGTCCTTGACCCCGTAGGTCTTGGCCATCCAGTTAATAAATTCACCCAGGACGTAGACCCCCACCAAAAATGCCACGTAGGTGGCAGCACAGAGGCTGAGCGCGCTCTCGGAGGTCAACCAGACTCGTTCACCATCGCCAATCACCCAGCCAACCTGGGTCACCCCGTAGTATGTAGCCAAAGGGGGAATCAGCGCTAAAAATGGCACGTGACTCAAAAATACCTGCAAGAACGAGTGTCGTTCATTGCGGATTGCTTTCCACTCGCTGTCCGGGTGCAACAGAATGCCGAGGGTATGTTCCAGTATGGCCATTCAATACTCCTTTTTAATTATGATTGGTTACAACCTTGCCGACAGTATTATGGACTTGGGTGCAACTCACCAATACGTTTTAATACTTATAAAAAAACCTCTAATACCTAACAGCTATATACAATGACCTTGCTTAATAGGTTCGCGGGGGGTTCAATGTCTCTCCCCCAGCCGCGCAATAAACTTTTGGAGAGCATAGATGAGCGCTATCTTCGACGACAATTCCCTGACCATTGGCAAGACCCCGTTGGTCAAACTGAATCGCATTACCGACAAGAATATTTTCGTCAAGTTGGAATCCCGCAACCCGGCCATGTCGGTAAAGTGCCGTATTGGCGCCAGCATGATCTGGGATGCCGAACAGCGCGGCGTACTCAAAGCGGGCATGACAGTGGTTGAACCCACCAGCGGCAATACCGGTATTGCCCTGGCTTTCGTGTGCGCCTCCCGGGGTTACCGGTTGGTGCTGACCATGCCCAACACCATGAGCCTGGAGCGGCGCCAGCTGATTAAAGCCCTTGGCGCAGAATTGCAATTGACCCCCGGCGAGCTGGGTATGAAAGGCGCGATCGCCAAAGCGGAAGAAATTGCCGCCGCAGACCCCGCAGGCACCTTTATGCCACGGCAGTTTGAAAACCCCGCCAACCCGGCCATTCACGAGCAGACCACCGGTCCGGAAATATACGCCGATACCGACGGCAAGATCGATTTCTTTGTGGCCGGCGTCGGCACCGGGGGCACCATTACCGGTGTTTCCCGCTACCTGAAAAACAGTCGTGGCCTGAAGTTGCAATGCATTGCGGTGGAGCCCGCGGCTTCGCCGGTGATCAGCCAGGCATTGGCCGGCCAGGAGCTGACGCCGTCTCCCCACAAGATACAGGGCATTGGTGCCGGCTTTATTCCCGCCAACCTCGACCTGTCCATACTCGACGGTACCGTTCAGGTCAGCAATGAGGAGGCCATCGAGGTGGCGCGACGACTGATGAAAGAGGAGGGAATTCTGGCGGGAATATCCTGTGGTGCGGCGCTGAGCGCAGCACTCAAATTGGCCGAGCAATCAGAGAACGCCGGTAAAAACTTCGTGGTGATACTGCCGGATTCGGGCGAGCGCTACTTATCCAGCGCCCTCTTTGCTGGCCAGTTCAACGAGCAGGAATTACAGCAATAGCGGCCACACTGCCTAACAATTATCACTGGCAGGATCGCAACGCTAAGGGTGTGGGGTCTCACAAGCAAGCCTGACCGGCTTGCCCGCACCAGCGCTGCCGCGCTAGTGCTCTATTTCACCACCTTCAAGCTCGGGCGTTTGCTCTCCGCTTTGGCGGATTCCAGCTTCGGTTTGGGCTTGGTTTTAGTGGGGTGCGGCGGCTCGGGCCCCTTCTCGGATTCCGGCTCAAAGATCATTCCCTGGCCATTTTCACGGGCGTAAACACCCAGCACCGCTGCGCAGGGCACAAAAATATCAGTGGGAATACCACCAAAACGGGCATTAAAGCTGACGAAATTACTTTCGATCGAGAGCTCCATAACCGCAGTGGGGGCAATATTGAGGACAATTTGCCCTTCTTTATTGACGAACTGCTGCGGTACCTGCACACCGGGTGCGTGAGCATCAACCAGAATGTAGGGAGTACACTCGTTGTCCACTATCCAGTCGTACAGTGCACGAATCATGTAAGGTCGACTAGAAGTCATGCCCATTGTTGCTACTACTCCAGTGTTGACTGCGCCCGGGATCAGGCTTTGCGGCGCATTTCTTTTTCCATTTCAGTGAGGCTTTCCTGAAACGACTCACGGGCAAACAGGCGATCCATATAATCCTGCAGCGGCTTGACCTGCTTGGTTTTGGGCAGCGCAATTTCCATGTCGTCCAGGCGCCACAAGATAGGTCCCAGGCAACAATCTACAATAGTGAACTCCTCGCTCATAAAGTAGGGCAACTCGGAAAAAATGGGCGCGATGGTCATCAGGCTGTCGCGCAGGTCCTTGCGGGCCTTGGCCGCAGCCTCCTTGCTCTTGCCGCTGACGATGATATCCACCAGCGGGCTCCAATCGTTCTCTATGCGGTGCATCCACAGGCGACTTTGCGCCCGGGCGACCGGGTATACGGGCAACAGCGGTGGATGCGGAAAGCGTTCGTCCAGATACTCCATCATCACCTTGGTCTCGTACAGCGACAAGTCGCGATCAACCAGGGTTGGCAAGGCATTGTAGGGGTTCAGCTCGGCCAGTTCTTCAGGCTTGTTTTTGGGGTCAACGTCGATGATATCGACCGACACCCCTTTTTCTGCCAGCACGATACGAACCCGGTGACTGTAGTGGTCACGCGCATCGGAAAAATAAGTCATGGAAGAACGTTTGGCGACAACGCCCATTAGCAATTACCTCAAAATAAATATTCAAAAACACAAAAGGGCGACCTGCCTGAGCAGCCCGCCCGAGAAACCCGCTGCCGAAATCCTAGTGAATGCCTCTCCAGTATTCACGGTTCAGCAAGTAGACAAAGACGAAAAACACCGCCAGGAATAGAAGCACATACACCCCTAGGCGCTCCCGCTCCACGGCGATTGGTTCGGCCATATACTCCATAAAATTGACCAGGTCATAGATAGCCTTGTCAAATTCCGCCGGCGACATACTGCCTTTCAGCGCGCCATCCTTAAGACTGCCACAGTGGCCGTCAGCAATGGCCTCACCGGTAACCGGATCGCGAATGATCTTACCATGGCTGTCAAGTACCGGCCCTGGGCCACACTCTAGCAGACCTTGCAATTCAAGCATGACATGGGGCATTGCCACCTTGTCAAAGACCCGGTTATTCACCCCGGTGGGACGGGTTTCATCGGCGTAGAAGTTGCGCAAGTAGGTGTAGAGCCACTCCGGTGAACGCGCTCGAGCAACCAGTGTCAAGTCCGGGGGAGTAGCACCAAACCAGGCTTTGGACTGATCCGCCTGCATGGGAATATCCATCAGCTCGCCAATTTTCTGGTCACCAAAAACCATGTTTTCCAACATCAGGTCATGGGGAATGCCGAGGTCATCAGCGACCCGCTCATAGCGGGAGTACTTGGCCGAGTGACAGCCCATGCAGTAGTTGGCGAACCACTTGGCACCGCTTTGCAGCGATGCCTTGTCGGTCAAGTCCGGCTCCATAGGGTCACAGTGCATGGCTCCGCAATCAAACGCACCACCTGCGGCCACGGCCTTGATCGGGGCTATGGTGAAGATAAGGAAGAGTGCGAAACCACCCCACACCATGGCTTTTGACAGGCCTTTCATCTGCACCCGCTCCGGCTCCTGGGCGACACTGTCTTTCGCCGTCAACCAGGGGGTTGCCGCCACGAACAGCGCCATCAGAGTACCAAACAGGCTGATAAACAAGGGGAACTTATCGGCACCGTCCCAGGACAGCTTCAGTAACAGGGCACCCAGCACAATGCTGATTGCCATGCCTACCACACCGACTTTGCGCAGCGGGTTGGTGAACATCGGCATCTGGATAAAGTAGGCGAAGTAATAAACCGTCGCCAACTGGGCCAGTACGGTGCGCCCCTCGGTCGGGGCCTTAACGCCGAGGTAACCGAGTACTACGAACATGGCGGAGAACAGCAGCAGCGAGATGCGCGGCATAAAACCCTTGTAGCGCATCGACTTCACCGGGCTCTTGTCCAGCCAGGGCAATACGAACAGGATCGCAATCGCACCCGCCATAGCCACCAGGCCAAGGAACTTGGAACTGAGGGGGCCGATATCAATGGTGACCGCGCGCAGTACCGCGTAAAACGGCGTGAAGTACCAGACCGGGGCAATATGCGGCGGTGTCTTCAGGCCATTGGCCTCTTCGAAGTTGGCATACTCGAGGAAGAAGCCACCCATCTCCGGCATAAAGAACAGGACAAAGCAGAATACGAACAGGAATACGGTAATACCGACCAGGTCGTGCACAGTGTAGAAAGGATGAAAGGCCACGCCGTCCAGCGGCACGCCGTTTTCATCTTTCTTCTTCTTGATTTCCACGCCGTCCGGGTTATTGGAGCCCACTTCGTGCAGTGCCAGGATGTGCATGACCACCAGCGCCAGCAGGACGATAGGCAGGGCCACGACATGCAGGGCAAAAAAGCGGTTCAGGGTGGCACCGGAGATGAGGAAGTCACCCCGCACCCACTGCACCAGGTCCTCCCCCACCACCGGGATAGCACCCACCAGCGATACGATCACCTGCGCACCCCAGTAGGACATCTGGCCCCAGGGCAACACGTAGCCCAAAAAGGCTTCGGCCATCAGGATCAGGTAGATGGTCATGCCGAAAATCCACACCAGCTCCCGCGGCGCCTTGTAGGAGCCGTACATCAGGCCCCGGAACATGTGCAGATAGACCACCACGAAGAACGCCGAGGCGCCGGTAGAGTGCATATAGCGCAGCAACCAGCCGTAGTCGACGTCGCGCATGATGTATTCCACCGAGGCAAAGGCTTCCTCAGCGCTCGGGGTGTAGTTCATGGTCAACCAGATGCCGGTAAGCAGCTGATTGACCAGCACCAGCAGGGACAGGACCCCGAAGAAATACCAGAAGTTAAAATTCTTGGGCGCGTAGTATTTACCCATGTGGGTATCCCACGCGCGGGTCACAGGCAGGCGAGCATCAACCCAGGCCAAAAGATCTGTCATCCACTTCATATTCAAGCCTCCTGATCTACACCGACCACCACCAGGGTGTCGGATTCATATGAATGTGGGGGAACCTGGAGATTGATGGGCGCGGGCACACCTTTGAATACGCGACCGGCCAGGTCAAACTTGGAGCCGTGACAGGGGCAAAAGAAGCCACCCAGCCACTCGCTACCGCCGAGGTCAGCAGCGCCGACATCGGGTCGGTACATGGGTGCGCAGCCCAGATGGGTGCACAGGCCGAGCAAAATAAGGAACTCTTCCTTGCCAGGTATGGTGCGCGCCAGGCCCTGCACATAGGCGGGCTGCTGCGGCTCCTGGGACTCAGGGTCACGCACCCGGTCGTTCAGCTTGGCCAGGTCGGCGACGGTTTCCGGCGTGCGGCGGACAATGTATACGGGCTTGCCGCGCCATTCGACAATGATCATTTGGCCCGGCTCAAGCTTGCTGATATTGGCTTTTACCGGGGCCCCGGCAGCTTTCGCCTTGGCGCTAGGGTTCCAGGAACCAACAAAAGGTACGGCTACTCCAACCACACCGGCGGCTCCCACCACTGAGGTGGCGGCGGTTAAAAAACGCCGACGCCCCACATTTACACCGTCATTGCTCACGACGCTTTTCTCCCATAACAGCGCTACCCTTACCGCCGTATGGCAGTGAGTAACTTACTGAATTCCAAAGGTTTACGGTAGTTTCGGATTGATCCTGTAAAAATCGCCACATATTAATGAAGTTACTTACCTGTTACAAGGTAAACCACAGGTTCAATATGGACATTGCCACCCACTCGCCCAATGCCGAACAAAAAAAAGCCCAGACTGAAACCAATCCGGGCAAATTTTCAGGTACTACGCAATAACAAAATTGCGATACCACACAATCATTAACGCTTGGAGAACTGTGGCTTCTTGCGCGCCTTGCGCAGGCCGACCTTCTTCCGCTCCACTTCACGCGCGTCACGGGTTACGTAACCTGCGCTGCGCAGAGTTGGGCGCAGACCTTCATCGTAGGCCATCAGGGCGCGGGTCAGGCCGTGGCGAATTGCACCAGCCTGGCCGAAACTACCACCACCCTTGACGGTCACTTTGACATCAAACTTATCGCCCATATCGACCAGTTCCAGCGGCTGACGCACAATCATGCGAGCCACTTCACGGCCGAAATATTCGTCCAGGGACTTATCGTTTACAACGATATTGCCACTGCCCTGTGAAATAAACACGCGAGCTGTGGACGTTTTACGGCGTCCGGTACCGTAGTATTGTGTTGCTGCCATGGTTTCAGCTCCTGATTATATGTTCAGTACTTTGGGCTGCTGAGCAGTATGGGGATGCTCAACGCCAGGATAGACTTTCAGTTTTTTGAACATTGCACGACCCAGGGGTCCGCGGGGCAACATGCCTTTTACCGCAGTCTGGATGGTGCGCTCAGGGGCTTTCTGGATCAGCTTTTCGAAGCTGATAGACTTGATGCCACCGATAAAGCCGGTGTGGTGGTAGTACATCTTGTCTTTCGCCTTGTTACCGGTAACACGAACCTTCTCGGCGTTAATAACGACGATGTAATCGCCAGTATCAACGTGAGGGGTGTATTCCGGCTTATGCTTTCCGCGCAGACGTGTAGCGATCTCAGCAGCCATACGGCCGAGAGTTTTACCTTCTGCGTCGATTACGTACCAGTCGCGCTGGACTGATTCGGGTTTGGCACTAATAGTCTTCATGTTGTATTTGCCTTCGACGTGTTGAATACAATACCCGAAAAACGGGAGCGCGGATTCTAATCGACTGACCGGGAAAGTTCAAGCGTATATCAAGGCCTGTGTGGCCTGGCCAAATAATCCCGACTTTGCATTTCCAGCAGGCGGCTTTTGGTGCGCTCAAACTCGAAATCCAGCTTGCCGCCGGCGTACAGCTCCATCAGTGGCACCGCAGCCGACACCACCAATTTGACGTTGCGGTCGTAAAATTCATCCACCAGGTTGATAAAACGCCGTGCCTGGTCATCGGTTTCACGGGACAGGCGCGGGATATTGGCGATCAACACCGCGTGGTACTCCCGCGCCAGCTCGATATAGTCGTTCTGGGAGCGGGGGCCGTCGCAGAGCGCGAGGAAGTCAAACCAGGCCACATCCTCGGCTTCATAGCGTGCGGTGATTGAACGCCCCTCCACTTCCACCTCGATATTGGCGCGAATACCCACCATATCCGGCACCAGGCCCTCGAAACTTTGCAGCAGGCTGGCATCCGCAGCGGCATCCAGCGGGTGATGGTAGAGCTCGGCCTGCTCCAGTATGCGCAGCCGGTAATCGACCCCGCCGTCGACATTGACCACCAGCGTATAGCGATTCAGCATGTCGATGGCTGGCAGGAACCTGGCCCGCTGCAGGCCGTCCTTGTAGAGCCCGTCGGGAATAATATTGGAGGTAGCCACCAGGGTAACGCCGCGCTCGAACAGCGCCTGGATCAAGCCACCCAGAATCATGGCGTCGGTGATATCGGAGACAAAGAATTCATCGAAACAGATCACCCGGGCCTCTGCCGCGAGGCGATCCGCGACCAGCTGCAGCGGGTTCTTCTGGCCGTCGAGCTCTTTCAGCTCCTGGTGGACCCGGCGCATAAAGCGGTGGAAGTGGGCCCGCATCTTGTCGGGAAATGGCAGACTTTCATAAAAGTTATCCATCAGGTAGGTTTTGCCGCGCCCGACTCCGCCCCAAAAATACAGCCCTGTCTGGGGCGCTTTAGCCGGCGCGGCGGTCAGCGCACCCTTCAGGCGCCCGAACAGTCCTTTCGGGGCCAGCTCCTCCGCCCGCGCTGCCACCAGTCGCTCGTAGAGATCCTGCAACAACTTAACGGCCATTTCCTGGGCCGGGTCGTAATTGAAGCCGGCCGTTTGCAAGTCGCGCTGGTAGCGCTCAAGAGGGGTACCACTCATGCTGACAACGCACCCTCTAAAGCGCTCGCCAGATCCTTTTTCAGGAGCCCCAGCTTGCCGTGAAAGAAATGCGTGGCATCCGCATAGGTGATCAGCTCGCAGTCACTGCGCAGGCTTGCTACCCAGCGCTGCACCCCGGGCACATCCACCAGCTCATCCTGCTCACCAATAATCACCAGCGCGGGACAGGGCAGCAACTTGTCCTGATCGTAGCTGTAACGCTCCACCGGTGGCGCCACCAGCACCAAATGGCAAACTGTCGACTGCAGCCGCTGTGCCGCCTGGGCGGCGACTCCCGAGCCGAAGGAAAAGCCGGCCAGCAACAACCGCTTGCCGGGCAGCTCGGCCTGCAGCCAGGCAATCACCGCCAGCAGGTCGGCCAGCTCGCCGACACCATCGGCGAACTGGCCTTCACTCTGCCCCACGCCGCGAAAGTTGAAACGCACCACCGGCACACCCAGGTCGCGATAGGTGCGCGCCAGGGTCGAGGCTACCTTGTTGTCCATGGTGCCGCCGTGCTGCGGATGCGGGTGACAGACTACCGCCACATAGCCAGCGCCGCTCAGTGGTCCTGTGGCCAGCGCTGCTGAGGTCGCAACCTCCAACTGCCCGCACGCACCGGCGATAAGCCCCCGGCGCTCTTTGTCTGCAAACCACTCACTGCACTCCCCCACTGCTCTCCCCCGTATCCTGAAACACCGCCAATCGGCCGGTCGTTGTGCCATAAATTACAAGCACACACATAAAGAAAGTGCTTATAATAGCAAAATTGAACTTGATAATGCGGCTTCATCGCTATTGAATCCGTGCGGCTGCACCCTTCCTGAGCCATTACCGAGCCAACACCCACCAAAAGGAGATTGCTGTGTTTACACTGAGCACGCTTATTATTGCCGTTATCGCCGCACTGATTGTCGGCGGATTGATAGGCGCTGGACTATTCAAGGGCCTGGCCCCGCAACAAAAGCAAAACCGCAGCCTGGAAACCCGCTTGCAAAAGGCCGAGGACCAACTCAAGGAATACCAACAGGAGGTCACCGAGCACTTTATCGAAACATCGGAACTGGTTAACAATCTTACCCAGAGCTACAAGGACGTGCACGAGCACCTGGCCAGTGGCGCACTGAAGCTGACCAATCCAGACATCAGCCGCCAACTGATCGATGCCGGCAAAGGCAACCTGATCGCCAAAGGCAGCTCGGAACAGGATGAGCCGCCCCATGAAGCGCCCCGTGACTGGGCACCGAAAGACCCCGGTGCCAAGGGTCAACTGAGCGAAGACTTCGGCCTCGACGCGAACGCCGACAACTCCGCCGCTGACTCCACTTCTGACCCCAGCACTGAGCCCACGACTAAAGCCGCCTCCTGAGCGGCGCCCGGCGGGCGACTAGTGGCTTCGCGGCTGGGCGGATTTCCCCTCGCTCGCCGGAGCCCCTATAATCCCCCGACGCCTTTACTAGCAACCCGGAGCCCTGCTTGACTCTGCCAAAACTGATGCGCTTCGCCGGCTGGCCCATAATAACCGGGTTGCTGCTCGGCCTATCCCTCAGCCTTTGGCTAAACCTGGAGCGCCTGCAGAACAGCCGCCGCTCTGGCGGCACGGATATACACCTGGGCGCCTGGACCAATGACGGCGCTGACTGGGGGCCGGCCTCCTACGCCGAGGCAGTGACCAATGCCGCCCCGGCGGTAGTCAATATTTACACCCGCAAAAAACTCCAGCGCGCCTACCACCCGCTGCTCAACGACCCCCTGTTCCGGCACTTTTTTAACAACTCGGACCAGCCGCAGCAGGAACGCATGCAATCGGCGCTCGGCTCCGGGGTGATTATCAGCCCCGAGGGCTACCTGCTCACCAACAACCATGTGATCGACGGTGCCGACGAAATACTGGTATTGCTGCAAGACGGCCGCGACGGCCAGGCCACCCTGGTGGGCACCGATCCGGAGAGCGACCTGGCGGTGTTAAAAATCGATCTGGACAACCTTACCGCCATCAGGATTGGCGATCCCAATGCCGCCCATATTGGCGATGTGGTACTGGCTATAGGCAATCCATTTGGGGTCGGGCAGACAGTGACCCAGGGTATTATCAGTGCCACTGGCCGCTACGGCCTCGGCATCAACACCTACGAAAACTACTTGCAAACTGATGCTGCCATCAATCCCGGCAACTCCGGTGGCGCGCTGATTGATGTGCAGGGCAACTTGTTAGGTATCAATACTGCGATTCTCGACAAGACCGGCTTTTCCGTAGGTATTGGCTTTGCGATACCGGCGGACACCGCGGTAAAAGTGATGCAGGACCTGGTCAGCTACGGCCAGGTGGTGCGCGGCTGGCTCGGCATCGAGGCCCAGCAGCTGACGCCGGAGCTGGCCCAGTCGCTGCAACTCAGCGCCACCAATGGTGTTATCGTCACTGCCATTTACAACAACGGCCCCGCCCACAAGGCAGGTTTGCGACCCGGCGACATCATCCAGCGGATGAACAATATCGTGGTCAGTGATGGCCGCCTGAGCATGCAGCAAATCGCCCAGGGGCGCCCGGGGGATGAAATTACCATTGAGTTTCTGCGCCAGGGCAAACTGGAAAAGGTGCAAGCCGTACTTGGCGTCAAACCCAGCAAGGGTTAATGCCCAAAACCGGCCCGCTCAGACCACACTGCTCAATTGCGCTTTGCGCTGGTGGGCCTGGTCGACAACCTCCTGCACTACGTGTGCCAGCGGTTTCGGCACACCAATGCCGTAGCCCTGGGCATAATCGACGCCGAGCTGGCGCAAAACGTCCAGCACTTCCTCATTTTCGACAAACTCGGCAATGGTTTTTTTGCCCATCACCTGGCCGATTTCATTGATTGATTTCACCATCGCCAGGTCGATGGGGTCGTCGGCAATATCCTTGACAAACATACCGTCAATTTTCAAATAATCGACCGCAAGGTTCTTCAGGTAGGCAAAAGATGACAAGCCGCTGCCAAAATCATCCAGCGACAAACCGCAACCCAGTTGTTTGACGGCATCGATAAATTTGCGCGCTTCCGCCAGGTTGGCAATGGCAGAGGTTTCGGTGATTTCAAATTTTATCCAGCTGGGGTCAATTTTACCGCGCTGCAACTCGGCGTAGATGGCGTCCAGCAATTTGCTGTCCCCCAGCGAGTGACCGGACAAGTTGATGGCCAGTGCATCTACCACTTCGCCAAAACCGCGGTACTCCGCCAACCACGCAAACGCCTTGCGCACTACCCAGCGGTCGATCTTTGGGGACAGGCCATAGCGCTCCGCCGCCGGCAGGAAAGCCCCCGGGTTAATCAATTCGCCGTCGCGGCGCAAGCGCACCAGCACCTCAATGGACGGTTTTAACGACGCATCCAAAATCGGCACAATCAACTGGCCATAGAGCTCGAAGCGATCTTCCTCCAGCGCCGTATTGATCTCGCCCACCCAGTAGATCTCGCCCTCGCGCTTGGCCAGCAATTCGTCATCGGCCTTGTACACATGGACCCGATTGCGGCCCGCATCCTTGGCGGTGTAGCAGGCCGAGTCGGCATTTTTAAGAATATCGGTTATGTCGTTGCAGTTGTCGTCGATAAGCACCACACCGATACTGACGCCGAGCGAGTGCAGGGAGCCCTCCCACACAAAGCGAAACTGCTCCAGTTCCGCCAGCACCTTGTGAGCCACCAGCTCGGCCTCGGCGAGGGAACAGTTTTCCATCAGTATGCCAAATTCATCTCCGCCAAGCCGCGCCAGGGTATCGCGTTTGCGCAAAGTATTCTGCAGGATCACAGCGACCTGTTTCAGTAGGGCGTCACCGGCCGCGTGGCCGCTGGTATCGTTGACCACCTTGAACTGATCGAGATCGCAAAAACAATAGGCGTGGGTGCGCCGGTCTACTTTCCGGCTATCGAGCAGGCGCTGCAACTGGCGCTCAAATTCGTAGCGGTTGGCCAGGCCGGTGAGCAAATCATGACTGGCCTGGTAGCTGATTTGCTCCTGGATGAATTTACTCTCGGTAATATCCTGGTGCACAGAGACGATATGACGCAGGTCGCCGTCATCATCAAAAATGGGGGCCAGTGATAGCTGCGCCCAATAGCGCTCGCCGCTTTTCTTTTGACTGTGGACTTCGCCCTTCCACTCCCCGTCCACGCGCACCTGGCGAATCAGGTCGGCATAGAAATCCTGGCCGTATTCGTCCAGGTACAGGCAGCCGGCATTTTGACCCAGCAATTCTTCCGGCAGGTACCCGGAGACTTCGGCAAATTTGGGGTTCAGGTATTCAACCAGGCCCTGCGGATCGGTAATCAGAACCATGCTGGGACTGTGCTCAACCGCCAGCGACAATTTGCGCAGCTCTTTTTGCACCAGGCTGCGCTCCGCCACTTCCTGGCGCAACTCCAGGGTACGCCGCTCCACTTCCCGGGTAACTTGCAGCGTGCGTCCGGTCAGAGACAACAGCCAGCCGCCAAACAGCGCGGTAAACATCATGCCGCCCAGCAACAGCCACAGGCTGCCCCAGTGCAACTGCGGATTAATGCTGGCAGCGCCGGGGTAATAGGTAACCTTCCAGCGTCGCCCACTAAACTGGACCTCTCGCTCCAGGGCCAGCAGATCGGCCCCTGCCGCAGCCCTGCCGTCGCTAATATAGACCGGCACTGGCGCTGCGGTTACGTCGATAATTTCCAGGTACAGGCTGTGAGGAAAGGTAAATGTCCGTTGCGCCAGCGCCTGGATAAACGCGTCGAGTCGCAGCACCGTGGCCATAAAGCCGCTAAATTGCCCCCGCGGGTAGGTGGCCAGGTAAATCACCAGCCCGTTTTGGTCGGCACTTCCCTGCACCAGCCTTAGCGGTTGGGTAGCGATAGCCTCTGGCGCCTGGCGCGCCCGTAGCTGGGCCTGCCGCGCGACGGGGCTGGAAGACACGTCGAAGCCATAGGCAGCCTCATTGCCCGCCAGTGGCACTACATACTTTATCGGGTAATACTCCTCTCCGGGCTGCGCCGGTTGCAAGCGCCCCTGCGCATCCCGGTAGGTAATCTTGCCTGGCCCTTCCGGATCGACTTCAAACTCACCGCGCTGCGCTGCCGTGACCCTGGGAATCCACTCCAGCGCCTGCAGGTGCGGGTTGCGCAGTAACATGTTGTGGCCAAAGCGCTCAAACTCCACTGCCGAAATGTATTCACTGCCTTCCATATAGTGTTTCAGGGCGTAGACCGCATCCAGGCTCTGCTCCAGTTCTGCCTCGAGGTCCATCTGCAGACGCGAAGCACTGGCATTGAATTCGCGCTGCGCCTGCTCCAACTCTCGCTTCTGGTTGTTGTAGAACAGCAGGATCACCGCCGCCAGCAGGAGCAGCATGGGCACGCCCACGGACAGGCGCCGACTGGGAACCCTGCCCCCCGTTTTTTGCAGCAACACCAACAGCAATGGCGCCACCGTGATCACACCGATGACGTCGCCTATCCACCAGGTAAACCAGCTCAGGAAAAAGTCGGCGGGTGTCACGACACCAAACAGCAACAGAACTCCGACACAGAGGCTGCTGGCAACCAGGCAACCCAAAGGGGCATAGGCAAATAGAAACCGGAGGATAGCCCCCTCGGCGACAAGCATCGGCGACCGGCTCTCAGTACGCCGTACCAAAGTTGCGATCAGCAGCCCCTGTAGGGTTGGCCCGACACTGAGACACAGGGTCAGCGCACCGGATGACAACAGGCGGGCAGCGGAACCGGTATCCAGCCAGGACAGGCCGTAGGCGACCAGGGCGCCGAGCAACACCCCGATGCTGGCGGAATTGCCCAACAACAGGATAGCGGCGACCGCAATTCCGGCTGGCGGCCAGACCGCGGTCGCCTCGCTGAGGGGAATCGCCAGTAACAGCGACAACCTGGCAGCAATGCAATAGGCGATCGCGGTTGCAGCCACATTGAGGAGTAAGCGAGGCAGGTTCGAGCCGGCGACGGCGAGGTTTGACATAGGTCCAATTAACAGGCTTGTCTTCCCTGGCTAAAAGTAACGTCAATGCATTCCATTGCAGCGACCGGGAGCTGTCCCATGACTAAGGATAGACTACCGGTGGCGATCAGTCCGGGTTTTATAACATCGAAAGGTTTGTGGCCGGCGGCCGGGCGTTTACTTGCGTACACGGTATTCAGCCGAGCGGGCGTGGGCTTCCAGGGATTCCCCGCGCGCCAGCACAGAGGCCACTTTGCCGAGTGTGGAAGCCCCCTCCGGCGAACAGTGGATAATCGAACTGCGCTTCTGGAAGTCGTAAACCCCCAGCGGTGATGAGAACCGGGCCGTGCCAGACGTGGGCAATACATGGTTGGGACCGGCACAATAATCACCCACCGCCTCGGCGGTGTGCCGGCCCATAAAAATAGCCCCGGCGTGGCGAATGGCAGGCAACAGGGATTGCGGGTCGGCAACTGACAGCTCCAGGTGTTCCGGGGCAATGCGGTTGCTGACCGCCACCGCCTGCGCCAGGTCACTCACCAGAATAAACGCGCCGCGCTCACTCAGGGACTGGCGCGCTATGGACTCCCGCGCCAGGGTCGGCAATAAGCGGTTGATGCTCGCCTGCACCTGACCGAGAAATCCGGCGTCCGGGCTTATCAGTATCGACTGTGCCTGCTCGTCGTGCTCGGCCTGGGAGAACAGGTCCATGGCAATCCAGTCGGGGTCGGTCGCGCCATCGCAGACCACCAGTATTTCCGAAGGCCCGGCAATCATGTCGATGGCGACCGTACCGAATACCGAGCGCTTGGCCGTGGCCACATAAATATTGCCGGGCCCGACGATCTTGTCCACTTTGGGCACCGTCGCCGTGCCGTACGCCAGCGCCGCTACCGCCTGGGCGCCACCGATGGTAATAACCATGTCGACCTCGGCCAGCGCCGCTGCCGCCAATACCAGATCGCTGATTTCACCGTCCGGTGCCGGTACCACCATCACCACTTCGTCGACCCCGGCCACCTTGGCGGGAATGGCATTCATCAGCACTGACGAGGGATAGGAGGCCTTGCCGCCCGGCACATAGAGGCCGACTCGCTGCATCGCGGTGACCTGTTGACCCAGCACTGTACCGTCGGCCTCGGTGTACTGCCAGGAGGCCTGCTTCTGGTGTTCATGGTAACTGCGGATACGGGCCGCCGCCGCCTCCAGTGCCTCGCGCTGCGCTGCAGGGATTGCCTGCAACGCAGCAGCCAGCCGGGCCGCGGGCACCACCAGCTCGGCCACCGCCGTGGCGCTGACCCGGTCGAAACGATTGGTATAGCGCAGCAGGGCGGCATCGCCCTCGGCCTTCACCTCGGCCAGAATAGCGGCCACAGTGGCTGCTACCGCGCCGTCCGAAACCGACTCCCAGGCCAGTAACTCGTCCAGCCGGGCATTAAAGTCCGGTGCGTTGGCATCCAGTGTTTTGATCGTGGTGACTGTGCTCATGCAGATTCCCGGGCCCTGACTACTACTGGATTGCCGCTGCAACCGCGTCAATCAATTGCTGGATACGCTGGTGCTTCATTTTCATGGAAGCCTTGTTGACGATTAACCGCGAACTGATATCGGCGATCAGTTCCCGCGGCTCCAGACCGTTAGCTTTGAGCGTATTACCGGTGTCCACAATATCCACGATTTCGTCGGCCAGGCTCATAATTGGTGCCAGCTCCATGGCCCCGTAAAGTTTGATCAAATCCACTTGGCGCCCCTGGGCCGCGTAGTGACGCCGGGCAATATTGACGTATTTGGTGGCCACCCGGATGCGGCCAGCGGGAGTTTCGGCGCCCTTGACGCCGGCCGTCATCAGCCGGCAGCGGGCGATGCCCAGGTCGATGGGCTCGTACAAACCGTCGTTGCCGCTCTCCAGCAGGGTATCCTTGCCGGACACACCCACATCGGCGGAACCGAACTTGACGTAGGTCGGCACGTCACTGCCGCGCAATACCAACAGCCGGGTATCGGGCTGGTTGGTGGCAAACACCAGTTTGCGACTCTTGCTGATATCTTCGGTGGGCTCGATGCCGGCTGCGGCCAGCAGGGGCAGGGTCTCCTTCAGGATACGACCCTTGGTGAGCGCTATGGTTAATTTTTGCGACATAAAATACTCAACTTTCTATCAGGGCGGCGCGCGCCATCAGGAGGCGACGCGCCGAATGTTTGCACCCAGCAACTGCAGTTTTTCCTCAATGCATTCGTAGCCACGGTCAATGTGGTAGATGCGATCGACTATGGTCTGCCCCTGGGCAACCATGCCGGCGATCACCAGGCTGGCCGAGGCGCGCAAATCGGAAGCCATCACCGGCGCGCCCTTCAGGGTTTCAACACCAGTGACAATGGCCGTATTGCCCTCCAGGCGGATATTGGCGCCCATGCGATTCAATTCATGTACCTGGATCAAGCGGTTCTCAAATATGGTCTCGATCACCGTGCCGGTGCCCTCGGCCACCGCGTTCATGGCGGTAAACTGGGACTGCATATCCGTGGGAAACGCCGGGTAGGGTGCGGTTTTCAGGTTTACCGCGCGGGGCCGATTGCCTTTCATATCCAGCTCGATCCAGCCCTTGCCGGTGCGCAAACTGGCCCCGGCTTCGGTCAATTTTAACAGCACCGCTTCCAGAATATGCTCGTCCGTATTTTTCAGCATTACCCTGCCGCGGGAAGCCGCCGCCGCAGTCAAATAGGTACCCGTCTCGATCCGGTCCGGCATCACGTGGTAGGTGCAGCCGTGCAACCGGTCGACGCCGTGAATCGTCAGGGTGTCCGTGCCGATGCCCTTGATGTCGGCGCCCATGGCAACCAGGCAGTTAGCCAGGTCCACCACTTCCGGCTCGCGGGCGGCGTTTTCCAGTACGGTCTTACCCTCTGCCAGCACCGCCGCCATCAGCAGGTTTTCAGTGCCGCCGACCGTAACCACATCCATAAAAATATGGGCGCCTTTGAGGCGGCCATTGGATTTGGCGCGGATATAACCCTCATCCACCTGGATCTCTGCGCCCATGGCCTCCAGCCCGCGCAGGTGAATATCCACCGGCCGGCTGCCAATGGCGCAACCGCCGGGAAACGACACATTTGCCACACCGTGGCGGGCCAAAATCGGCCCCAGCACCAGGATGGACGCGCGCATGGTGCGCACCAACTCATAGGGGGCGGTGAAGTCATTGATTGTGGTGGGGTCTACTTCCACGCACATCTTTTCATTGATGGTAACGCCAACCCCCATACAGCGCAGCAATGCCAGCATGGTAGTGATGTCGTTCAGGTGCGGCAGGTTGCAGATCTGGACCGGCGCATCGGCCAGTAAGGTCGCGGCCAGGATTGGCAGCCCCGAGTTTTTGGAGCCGGAAATTCGTATTTCCCCGGACAGCGGTTTGCCGCCGGTAATGATGAGCTTATCCATAATCTACAGAGTCACCTTGGAGGGAGTGGGCCGCAGTCAGGCACGCTTGCCCCACTGCTCCGGTGTATAGGTCTTCATGTTGACGGCGTGGATGGTGCCGCTGGCTATTTGCTCCTGTAAAACGGCATACACCAGCTGTTGTTTCTTGACCGGGCTCAGGCCCTCGAAGGCAGGGCTCACGACCACCAGGTTGACGTGGCTGCCGTCGACATTGACGTCTACCTCGGCATCCGCAATCTGCGCTTGCAACAGCTCTTTAATTTGTTCCGGGCTCATTCGTGCTCCTCATTGGGTTGTTCTGCGCCTTTTAATACAGCGAGAGCTAGTCAACGCGGCGGCGCCGGTTTAGGCAGCGCGCCGCAAAAACCGGCATTCTATAGTGAACGTCGACATTAAGCACCCACCAACAAGCAGCCGCCAGCCCTGGCCAGCCAATGCGGCAGGCCTCAACTTGACCAGTTATCGATCACCAGATCCAGGTCGCCGTGTTTTTTCATGGCCTGGGCGAACTGGGAGCGGAAGGTGTTGCCAAGATTTACACCGTCAATAATGACGTTTAACAGTTTCCACTGGTTGTTGAGTTTGCTTTTTCCCATGCTGTAGACCACTGTGTGGTTGCTGCCATCACCGAGGATTTTCTGCACCACACTGGCTTTGCGCTGGTCGCCCGGCTCCTCCACCGGTGGCAAAATCTCCACTTTCTGGTTAGCGTAAACCACCATGCCCTTGGCATAGGTGCTGATCATATTGGTTTGAAATACCTCGCTGAAGCGCTTGCGCTGCGCCGCACTGGCCTGGCGGGCAAAACTGCCCATAACACCGTTGGCGATGTAATCGAAGGCCACGACCGGCTCCAGGATGGCGCCAATCTCCAGGTAAAATGCCGCCGGGTCCCGCTCCAGCAACTCGCCTCGCGACTCCACCACACTCAATACTTCAGCCGTGACCCGCTGCACCAACTGGTGCGGCGTCTCTTCAGTGGCCTCTGCCTGGGCCGCTGCAACCACGGCCATTCCGACCCACGCCAGCAGCGCAAGGCGCAGCCAGTTCATACCGATCTTTCCCATAACGTCTATTTTTCCTTACCCGGACTGAAAATCGAGCGCGGCAGACACGGCCATCATCGCGACCGCTGCCGAATACACACTCTGCGGAACATTGCACACACACACAACCGCACTGGCCTGAGTCAGCGCAGCTGGCCGGGAGAAGCATACCCGCGCCCAGCTGAACAGTTAATTAACAGCAATTTTTCCTGCTGCGGGCTGACAAGCGCCGCCCGCCACTATACCATCTGCCACCTTTAAGTTGCACCCGAGAACTTCTTCTCAAAACTTTGACTGGGGTATATACATGTCGGAACTTTGGCTCGCCTGGCTTGCCATTATTGCCGGGTTTTGCGGTCTGGTCTGGAGTGCTGACCGGTTCGTGGCGGGCAGTGCCGCGATCGCCAATAATCTCGGTGTCAGCCGCCTGGTGATTGGCCTGACCATTGTCTCGCTGGGCACCTCGGCCCCGGAGATCGTGGTCTCTATCAGCGCCGCGTTAAAGCACAGCGGCGAGCTGGCGGTCGGTAACGCACTGGGCTCCAATATTGCCAATATCGGGCTGGTGCTGGCCATTACCACCCTGCTGGCGCCACTGCCTATACAGGCCCACCTGGTGAAACAGGAAATACCGATTCTGGTTGCCGTCACGGCTCTGGCCGGCTGGGTGCTCTATGACGCCAGGCTGGTTGCCTTCGAAGGCATTCTGTTGCTGGCCATCCTGGTCCCGCTGCTGGTGTTTATTGTGCACAGCAAACGCAAGCATCCGCCCGGGCCGGAAGAGCTCGCCGAGATCACCGTGATGCCCAATGCAACCGCGGTGCTCTGTTTTGTGTTAGGCCTGTCGGTGCTGATCGGCAGCTCGGAAACGCTGGTCTGGGGCGCCAGCAGCGTGGCGACGGCGTTCGGGGTCAGCCCACTGATTATCGGCCTCACCGTAGTGGCGGTGGGCACCAGCTTGCCAGAGTTGGCCGCCTCGGTTGTCAGCGCCCTGAAAGGCCATCAGGACATGGCCCTGGGCAATATCATTGGCTCCAACATCTTTAATATACTTACAGTCATGGCCATTCCGGGTATCATTCACACCACCAGCATGGAGCCCGAAGTATTCAGTCGCGACTTTGCCGCCATGGCGGCCATTACCGCGCTGCTGGCCGCAGCGATAATAGTGGATTTCCAGATCCGTAAATGGCGCTCCAGCGCTGGTAAAACCGTACACCTGGGCAGGTTGATCGGCTCTGTTTTGCTGGTCTGCTACGCGGGCTATTACTACCTGCTGTTCCGCTGAGCCCAGCCAGGCTCGCGCGCACCTGACTATTAATACAACAGCCAAAAAACACGATAACCGAATGAACATGACCAAGCCCCTGAATAAAGCCCAGCTGCTCAAAGCTGGCAAACGCACCCTCGACATGGAAGCCAGCGCTGTTGCGGCACTGATCGAGCGCATCGACGACAATTTTATCAAAGCCTGCGAGTTAATTCTGGCCTGTCGCGGCCGTGTAATTGTCACCGGCATGGGCAAGTCCGGCCATATTGGCAGCAAGATTGCCGCCACCCTGGCCAGCACCGGTACACCGGCATTTTTCGTACACCCCGGCGAGGCCAGCCACGGCGACCTGGGCATGATCACCCGCGATGACGTGGTAATCGGCATTTCTTATTCCGGCTCTTCGGCCGAACTCATCACCCTGCTGCCGCTGCTCAAGCGCCTCGGGATACCGCTGATCAGTATGGCCGGCAAGACCGAATCACCGCTGGCCCAGGCCGCCGACGTGCAGCTGGACATCAGCATTGAGACCGAGGCTTGCCCGCTCAACCTGGCGCCCACCACCAGCACCACGGCCACCCTGGCCATGGGCGATGCGCTGGCCATTGCCCTGCTGGAGGCCCGCGGCTTCACCGCTGAAGACTTCGCCTTCTCTCACCCCGGCGGCGCACTCGGTCGCAAATTGTTGCTGAAAGTAGAAGATATTATGCACAAGGACACCGAGGTTCCCCGGGTGCGCACCGATACTCCGCTGAGTCGGGCGCTGCTGGAAATGACCGAGAAGGGCTTTGGTATGACCACCATCGTCGACGATCACAATCGTTTGCTGGGGGTATTTACCGACGGCGACTTGCGCCGCAGCGTCGACCAGGGGGTTGACCTGAGCTCCGCCGTTATGAGCCAGGTTATGTCTGCCAACCCCAAAACGGTACACGTCAATCTGCTCGCCGCGGAGGCACTGGGCATCATGGAGGCGCGTAAAATTACCGCCTTGATCGTTGCCAACGACCAGGGCGAACCGGTCGGCGTGGTGCACATGCACGACATATTGCGCGCTGGAGTGGTATAAAATGATACGGTTGCGCGGCCTCGCCGTGCCCGCAAACAGCAAAAAAACCAGCCTTGCGGTGGACGCTCCGCGCACAGGCGCTAAACTCTATCGCTTTACTGGCAGTGGCGACGGCGCGTCGCCAGGAATCGAGCTCCCATGAAAACACACAGCGGGCCCAATCGCCCTCCCGGCCATCACCTCACAGCGCAGCTGCTTCGGGGCAGTCACTGATGTTTAAGAAATGGCTGGCGCCCTTTTTCCTGATCCTCCTGACTACGGTTTTCCTGCTGTTATGGGAGTCACCACCGGAGCGCTTTTTACCTGACGCCCTGTTCGGACAGGCACAACCGCAGACGCCGACCGCCAGTTACCCCACCAATATCCTGGTGAATACCCGCAGCCGGCGCTACGACAGCGAAGGCCAGTTGAGCTCTGTCATTAGCGCCAGCCGCACCCGCTTCTACCAGTCGGTGGCGGGCCAGCCTGCTGTAGCGGAGCGCACCGAGATTGAAAACCCGGATATTACCCTGATCACAATCGGCAGCCCCCCCTGGAAGGCGACTGCTGACAGCGGCCGCACCACCGAAAACGGCCAGGTGGTAGAGCTGATGGACAACGTCAAATTGCGCCAAACCGAAAGCACCGACCGCGCCGTTGAGCTTACCACCACCCATCTGCTGATAAAGCCGGAACAACAATACGCCGAAACCGACAAACCTGTTACTATCCGGTCCGTCAACGATATCACTCACGCCACCGGAATGAGAGCTTATCTGGAGCAGGACAGAATTCAATTGCTGTCCAATGTCAGAGGAATATATGAGCCAAACAGATAGCCAGCAAAGACCTCCAGGCATCGCTTCAGGCAATCCCGCAGCGCGCTGGGGCCAGCTGCTGTCAATCGCCCTGCTGGGACTGATCGGCAGCAGCTGGTGCCCGCCCACCCTGGCTCTGGCCAGCGACCGGCAACAGCCGATCCACATCAGCTCCAACAGCGCCGAGCGCGACGAAAGCAAGGGCATCACCACCTACAGTGGCGCCGTGGAAATCAGCCAGGGCACCCTGCAGATACAGGCCAACAAGGTAGTTATACACAGCGATGGCAATAAAATATCCAGAATCGTCGCCACCGGCTCCCCCGCCAAATACCAGCAAGTGCCGGCGGAAAACAAACAATTGGTGGTGGCTAAAGGTGAAACCATCGAATACCTGATCAGCGACGACAAGCTGCGCCTGATCAGCAAGGCCTCCCTCTACCAGAGTGATGGCACCACCATGACCGGGGACAAGATCAACTACGACATCAAGGCGTCCATCGTCACGGCGGAGAGCGGCAGCACCTCCAGCTCCGACCGCATCCACATGATTATCCCGCCCAAGCCTAAAGACAGCGATTGATCGCCGCAGCCCAATACGAGTAACCCACTACCAATGCCTACCCTACAAGCCTTGCATCTCGCCAAAAGCTACAAAAACCGAAGTGTTGTGCTGGATGTCTCGCTGTCCGTCAATAGCGGCCAAATAGTTGGCCTGCTGGGCCCCAACGGCGCCGGCAAAACCACCTGTTTCTATATGATTGCCGGCCTGGTCGAAGCCGACCGGGGCGAGGTGCTGGTCAACGACAAGGACATTACCCACCTGCCAATGCACGGCCGCGCCCGCGCCGGCATCGGCTACCTGCCCCAGGAAGCGTCGGTGTTTCGCAAGCTAACAGTGGCCCAGAACATTATGGCGATACTGGAAACGCGCAAAAACCTGAGCCGGCAAGACCGGGCCGCCAAGCTCGACCAACTGATGCGGGAATTTCACATCACCCACATCGAGAAAAGCCTGGGCATGGCCCTGTCCGGCGGCGAACGACGCCGGGTTGAAATCGCCCGGGCACTGGCCGCCGACCCCGACTTTATCCTCCTGGATGAACCCTTTGCCGGGGTCGACCCTATTTCGGTCAGCGACATCAAGCACATCATCCACCACCTGAAAGAGCGCGGCATCGGCGTGCTGATTACCGATCACAATGTCCGCGATACCCTCGACATCTGCGAGAAGGCCTACATCGTCAGCGAAGGGCGCATTATTGCCGAAGGCGACTCCAATACTGTTCTCAACAACGAGACCGTCAAAGAGGTTTACCTCGGACACCAATTCAGACTATAGTTAATCCGTAAGCTCGTAGTTAATCTGTAAGCCCGCCAGATGCCGATAAAAGACCCAGCTGACGGGCGTGCACCAGAAACCCAGTCAGCCCGCACGATCATCGTGCCATCTCACGCCGACCCGGAACACCCCTCCTCTCTCTTTTTTACCCTCCCAGCCCTAGCAGGCGGCATAAATCTTGCTTGTTAAAATTGATCAACTCAGCTAACCTGACTACACTCAATATCAGCGGTAATAGCGCGTCAGCGCGCCATATCCACTCATGAGCTGTCCGCTCTGCGGCAGCATCGATGTTTTAAGTAGCCAGATTACGCATGAAGCAGTCGTTACAACTTAAACTTGGTCAACAACTGACCATGACCCCCCAGCTGCAGCAGGCCATTCGCCTGCTGCAGCTCTCCACACTTGATTTACAGGCCGAAATCCAGGAAGCCCTCGACTCCAACCCGATGCTGGAAATCACCGATGAGGAACACGGCGACGGCGAGCAGGCCAACGGCAGCAATGGGGCGGAAGATAGCGGCGCCACAACCACTGGCGACTCCCAGGCCCTCAACAGCGCCGAAAGTGATGATATTCGAGCCCGCAACGAAAGTGCTGATAACAGCAACGACAGCACCAGCACTGACAGCGACTGGTCGGACTCCATTCCGGAAGACCTGCCGGTAGACACCAGCTGGGACGACATCTACCAGACAGCTCCCAGCGGCACTGGCCTGGCGGCACCGGAGCAGGACGATGCCGATTACGACTCCCGACGCAGCGCCAACGATTCCCTCCAGGGCCATTTGATGTGGCAATTAAACCTGACCCCCATGTCCGATCGCGACCAGGTCATCGCCATGGCAATTATCGACGGGATCGAAGATTCCGGCCTGCTGGGGACCAGCCTGGATGAGATTTTCGAAGGCCTGGCCACCGAACTGGACGACCTGGAGCTCGACGAAGTGGTCGCCGTATTGCACCGCATCCAGCAATTTGATCCCCCCGGAGTCGCCGCCCGGGACCTCAGCGACTGCCTGCTGATACAACTGCGGCAACTGCCAGCCAATACCCCGGCGCTGGGCGATGCCAAGCTTATAGTCAGCCAATACCTGGCCCTGCTGGGCAGCCGTGACTACAAGCAGCTGATGCGCAAGGCCAAGCTAAAGGAGTCGGAGCTGCGCAATGCCATCGCCCTGATCCAGGCGCTCAACCCCCGCCCGGGAGACCAGATCTACAGCGGTGAGACCGAATACATCGTGCCTGACGTATTTGTAGCCAAGCAGGAAGGCCGCTGGGTGGTGAACCTGAACCCTGACATCGCCCCTAAAATCCGCATCAATGACACCTATGCGTCGATGGTCAAGCGCGCTGATACCAGCAGTGACAACACTTTCTTGCGCGATAACCTGCAAGAGGCACGCTGGTTCCTGAAGAGCCTGCAAAGCCGCAACGAGACACTGCTCAAGGTCGCCACCTGTATTGTCGAGAAACAGCGCGGCTTCCTGGATTTTGGCGCCGAGGGGATGAAGCCGCTGGTGCTGCACGACGTCGCCGAAGTGGTGGGCATGCACGAGTCAACCATCTCCCGGGTCACTACGCAGAAGTTTATGCATACGCCCCAGGGCATTTTCGAGCTCAAGTACTTTTTCTCGAGCCACGTCAGCACCGATTCCGGCGGCGAGTGCTCTTCGACCGCAATTCGCGCTATCATCAAGAAGCTGGTGGCTGCCGAGAATGCCCGCAAGCCGCTCAGCGACAGCAAAATTACCACCTTGCTGGCCGACCAGGGCATCAAGGTGGCCCGGCGCACCATTGCCAAATACCGCGAGTCGCTGGGCATCCCGGCCTCCAACGAACGCAAACGACTGGTGTAGCGGGAGGCCAACATTCACCCACAGCAGGGTTTGCCAGTAGAAACCAAAGAATTTGCACGCCAGCACAGGTTTTCACCCGGTTTTCTTCACAACCGGTTTTTTCACGACAAGAGGAAAAGTAGATGCAAATCAACATAAGTGGACATCACATTGACCTGACTCCTGCCATCAAAACCTACGTTACCAGCAAGCTCGAAAGACTCGAAAAGCACCATGACCGAATAACCAGTACCAACGTGATACTATCTGTTGATAAACTACGCCAGAAGGCAGAAGCCTCTATTCATGTGAGCGGAAAGGATTTCTTTGCCAACTGCGAGTCGGAAGACCTCTACGCGGCAATAGACTTACTTGCGGACAAGTTGGACCGCCAGCTCATTAAGTACAAAGAAAAGATGAGAAATCACCACCGCTAACTTATGGAAGTCAAATCATTTTTGTCTCAACATCGCACTGCTTGCGATGTTGAGGCACAGAGTAAAAAACGCGCTCTGCAAATCCTTTCGCAGCTGATTACCGAAGACCTGCCGGAGCTCGACCCGGATGAGGTCTTTATGAGCATGACCGCCCGCGAGCGGCTCGGCTCGACTGGGCTTGGCAAGGGCGTTGCTATTCCACACTGCCGGCTGAAAAGCTGCACCCAGGCGGTTGCGGCGCTGATGCAATTGCACAACGGCATCGATTATGACGCCATCGACGGCGAACCGGTCGACCTGGTGTTCGCACTGATGGTGCCCGAAGACTCACACGACACACACCTGCAGGTGCTGGCCGCGCTGGTGGAGCGGCTCAACCAGCCGGACTACCTGCAGGCGATTCGCGCAGCCAAGGATCAAGAGGCGCTCTACCAGGCAGCCATCAGTCTCGATTAAAGCGCGCTGCTTCACAATTTTGTAACCCGAGGCCCGTAATGTACCTGGTAGCTTTTATGACCACTCCCTTAACGCCAACGGTGGCCTGATACCATGCGCTTAGTTGTCATCAGTGGGCGCTCCGGCTCTGGCAAAAGTACCGCCCTGCATGTGCTGGAGGACGTCGGCTTCAATTGCATCGACAACTTGCCCGCCTCCCTGCTGCCGGCACTGGTACAGCAGCTGGAACTCAACCCCAACAACCAGAATCTCGCCGTCAGTATCGACGCCCGCAACACCTGGCAAGACCTGCAACAATTTCCCGAGCTGTTGAGTCAATCCAAAATCCCCGGGCTCAAATGCGAGGTACTGTTTCTCGACGCCAACAGCGCCAGGTTGATCCAGCGCTTCAGCGAAACCCGTCGCAAGCACCCGCTCAGTGATCGCCGCACCGACCTCAAGGAGGCCATTGCACTAGAGCGCGAGTTCCTCGACCCCATCGCCAATTACGCCGACTTGACCATCGACACCAGCAATTTGACCCTGCATCAGCTCAGGGACATTGTCAAACAGAGGATTGTCGGCAATGACGTACCGGGTATGGCACTGCTGTTCAAGTCCTTCGGTTTCAAGCATGGAATCCCGGTAGATGTGGACCTGGTCTTTGACGTCCGCTGCCTGCCCAACCCCTATTGGAAGCCGGAGTTGCGAGCCTACAGCGGCCAGGACCAGCCGGTGATCGAGTTTCTTGAGGCGCACCAGGATGTGGCAGATATGGTCGAAGACATCAACAAATACCTGCGCCGCTGGCTGCCCGAATTCAGTGCCAACAACCGCAGCTATTTCACTGTTGCCATCGGCTGCACCGGCGGCCAGCACCGCTCGGTCTATATCTGTGAAAAACTCTACAGCCAACTCAAGGGCCTGTTCCCCAATACCCAGTTGCGCCACCGCGAGCTGAACAAACAAAAACTATAAGACAAGGTACTGCATGCAATCCAACACCGTGACGATTATCAACAAGCTAGGCCTGCACGCCCGCGCCGCGGCTAAATTCGCCACCACCGCCGGGCGCTTTGCCAGCCAGATCAAAGTCGGCCTGAACGGCAAAAAAGTTGACGCCAAGAGCGTCATGTCACTGATGTTGCTGGCCGCCAACAAGGGCACCAATATCGAGCTGGAAGTGGAGGGCAGTGACGAACAGGAAGCGATGGATGCCATCGTCGCACTGATCAACAACCGCTTTGATGAGGCCGAATAGCCTCACACCCGCCAGCACAGCCATTCGCCCGATCGGTAGACCAGGTTAAATCAACCCCGACCTGCCCCTCGCTACCTTTTTACCCCGCGCCTCAGTAGAATACCGACTCCCGCGTCTCACCACCAATGGGCCTGTGCACATGGCAACAAACACCGAAGAGTTACTCGACCTTACCCAGGCCCACCTCGGTGAAATCAAAGAGGCACTTGGTAGCGGCACCTTTCAACAGGTGCGGCGCCTGCTCAACGGTTTGCGGCCGGTTGAAATAGCCCACCTGCTGGAATCCTCACCGGCACCAACGCGCAATATTCTCTGGCAACTGATCGACAGCGAGCAGGAAGGTGAAGTCCTGCAGGAACTGTCGGAAGATGTGCAGGGGCAAATACTGCGACGGATGGAAACCGCCAAGGTGGTCGAGATCACCGAAGGCCTGGATATCGACGATATCGCCGATATTCTGCAGCAGCTGCCCGACCGGGTTATCCAGGAAGTCCTGTCCGCCATGGACGCCCAGGACCGCTCGCGAGTAGAGAAGGTGCTGTCCTACGACGAGGACACCGCCGGCGGCATGATGGATACCGACACCATCACCATCCGTGCCGACCTGACCCTGGATGTGGTGATGCGCTACCTGCGCCGTCACGATGAGCTGCCCAGCTCCACCGACAACCTGATTGTCGTCAATCGCAAGGATGAGTTTGTGGGCCTGCTGCCCCTGACCAAGCTGCTCACCTCGTCCCCCAATATCACCGTTCGGGAAATCATGCAGACCGACGTGGAGGCAATCCCCGCCACACTCTCCGACAGCAAGGTGGCCAGCCTGTTTGAGAAGCACGACTGGATCTCGGCACCGGTTGTCGACGAAGGCGGCAAGGTCGTGGGCCGGATCACCATCGATGACGTGGTTGACGTGATTATGGAAGACGCCGACCACTCCCTGATGAGCATGGCGGGCCTGGACGAGGAGGAGGACACCTTCGCCACGGTTGCCCGGACCACCCCGCGCCGGGCCGTGTGGCTGGGGGTCAACCTGCTGACCGCGATCATTGCCTCCGCTGTGATCAACATTTACCAGGATACCATCGACAAGGTTGTCGCCCTGGCGGTGCTGATGCCCATTGTGGCCAGCATGGGCGGTGTTGCCGGCAGCCAGACCCTGACTGTGGTCATTCGCGGTATGGCACTGGGCCAGATTGGCCGCAACAACATCAGCTGGTTATTGAGCCGGGAAGTTCTGGTGGGGCTGCTCAACGGACTGCTGTGGGCCCTGGTTATGGCGGTAATTGCCGGGCTCTGGTTTAATGATTACACCATTTCCTTTATCATCGCCGCCGCACTGATCATCAATCTGCTGACGGCGGCCGTCGCCGGAGCCCTGTTACCCATCACCCTGCGCAGCTTGAACATAGATCCCGCGCTGGCAGGCAGCGTAGCGTTGACCACCATTACCGATGTGATAGGTTTTTTTGCCTTTCTCGGCCTGGCCACTTACTTTTACATTTAGCGAGCAACTGTACCTTTCATGTCAAATTTTGATTTACCCCCAGAGGACGAGCCTGAAAACCAACCCCCTTCGCGCACCGCCGTCAAACGGGAAATGGAAGCCCTGCAAAAGCTGGGCACCGAAATTGTCGAGCTGAGCAACAAGTACATTGCCCGCATTCCGCTGGAAGGCAAGCTGGAGGAAGCGATTCTACAGGCCCGCACCATGAAACACCGGGAGGGGCGGCGGCGCCAATTGCAGTATATCGGCAAGCTGATGCGCCAGGCCGAGAACCTGGATGCCATCCGCGAGGCCTATGAAAAAGTACTGGCCATTGGCCAGGAGCACAACAAGTTTCTGCACCTGACCGAAAAGTGGCGCGACCGGCTGATCACCGACGAAGGCGATGCCCTGCAAAGCTTTATCGACGAGTACCCGCAAGCCGAGATCCAGTACTTGCGCCAGCTTATTCGCAATGCCCAGAAAGAAAGCAAACAGAACAAGCCCCCTGCCAGTGCCCGCAAACTGTTCCGCTACCTGCGCGAGCTGATCGAGGCCTGAACCTCATTCCCCAGCAGCTGTCCTGGCATAACGGCCAGGCTGATTCACACCAGCCCGGAGCTCGTCGCAAGTGACTTAACCATCTAGTCCGACAGGCTCCTAGGGCGCCCCCGACTCAGCAGCATCGCTATCTGTGCGACTCTCCTTGCTGGCTTTTTCCGCGGCCTTGTTATCAAACAGCTTGTCGAAGCTGATTTTCGGATCGGACCAGGGGCCCTCCATGCGGTAGCTGAGACTGGCAACCTTATCCATCTGCTTTTCAAAGATCTTGCTGGCCAGGTAGACACCCGCCGCCGCCGGTAGCCCGGCAATCAACGCGGTCAGGAAGGTGGCATTGCCCCCCACCGGCAGGGTCGCCACCAGGGACGTATCGAGCGTTTCATCCACCAGGTTGATGCGCCCGCCCATCTGCATTTTTGACGAAGTATTGCTAACCTCAATGGGTTGCGTGAGATGCATAATGCCCTCCGCGAAGCGCATCTTGCCATCGATCTTTTCAAACGGCATACCGCCCTTGTAAACATCGGAGAAATCCAGCTGCAAACGCCGGGTCCAGCTGTCAAAGTTAAACAGGCCAACCAGGCGCAGGAAGGCGCTGCTGGCCTGTCCGGTGCTTTGATAGAAGCGACCATCGCGAATATCCAGCTGCAAATCCCCCTGCAGCGTATTCACCGCAAACATGGCTGGTGAACCCTGCCAATTGAGCGCCGCGTCCATGTTAATGGATTTGCTTTCCAGCAGCCGTGGCAACTGCCAGGCATCGGTAACATCCACCAGGTTGCGCCCGCGCAAGACGCCCTTGAAAGTTGTTGCCTCCCCGGCTGCGGTTTTTTGCCAAAACAGCTCGGCGCCTTTTTGCTTTGCCTGGCCAGCCCCGGCCGGCCCCTGGCCTTGCAATGTTACATCCGCGCCGCCAACGGCCACATGGCGGATAACGCCCTGGATATCGCTGACCAGCAACCCCCCCTCCATGGGCCGCAGATTCAGGGACCACTGGCCATACTCCTCAGCGTTGACACGCAGCTCCTGCACCCGAATTTTCAGCGCCTGCAGCTCGGACGGGTCAATATCCGCCAATGGGTCGCGCCGGGTGGCACCCTCCGGCGGCGGTGTTGCCCCGTCGGCATCAGCCAGCTGCCAGCGCAAGTAATCCAGGTCGATTTCCGGTACTCGCTGGTCATTATATAGCCGCAGCTTGCCCGCCACCTTGTCATTAGCGAGGCGGATAGACCAGCCGTCGTCCACCTGGCCGCCCCCGAACAGGGTTTTCGGCAGTTCCAAATCGCCCCATTTAAACACCCCTACACTGGCATCGAGGTGCAGTAACGGCCCGGGCTTAGCCTGCTCTGTGGGCGCCGCGGCACTTTCCCGCAGAGGTTGCAGCTGCTCGCCCAATTGGCCATAGCGCTCAAGCACCGGCAACCACTCACTGCCATTAAGCAGCGGCAAACTACCCGTCACCCAGATTCCACCGCTGCGGCTGGCCATCGCCTGGCCCAGGCTGATAGTCCCATAAAGAGTCTCATCCCGCGGAATGTCGAGATTGGCAAACAGCTGTTGGTTGTAGTCCAGGTGCAGCGAAAAACCATCGCTATCGATGGGCAAATCAATATTTAATGGTCGTCGATCGTTTTTACTTTTACCAAAGGGCGCCGGTAAATCTATAGCCACACCGCGCAAATCTGTGCCGGCGCGCAACTGCGCCTTGTCACCACTGAGCGATATGGCCCCGCTAACCGCTGCCCTCCCCTCCAGAAACAATATTTCCGGACGCCGGCTCCAGGCGGCCAGATCGGCAAAGTTCAGGTTGCCCTTGAATTTAACGTCGGTAGTGCGTTTGCCCGCCGCCACGGATTGAATTTCCGCCTCCAGTACCTCCCCCCAAAGGGAGCCGGTGAGCTGCTCGGAGACCAATCCCTGTGCCGAGGTATAGGCCAGGCTGCCATTGATTTCAGTGAAAGTTAAATTGACCGGGGCCAACTCCAATGCGGCATTGTCCAGCTCGACATGCACCTTCTGCCGGTGCCCGGGCTGCTCGGCCGCAAGGGGAATATCGAGCTCCAGTTCAGCCTTGATATCGCCGACCACCTGCCAGTCGTCGAACACCGGCCCCACCTGTTGTCGCAATGGCGTACCTGTCAGCACCTGCAGGCCGGCCGCGGCCGCGCCGCTGGCAGCACCCCGAACCTGCAGCAACGGCCCCTCACCGCGGGGGTTCTGTGCCACCACCACGCTGGTAGCGGCCAGCTGTGTACCGAGGAATTCGCCGCTGTCTATCCAGCCCTCCACAACCGGGGCATCCATTTGCAGAAAGCCGGAAAAATCCACCAGCTCCGGCCAGTCCGGGTGAAAAGCCAGGCTGGCGTTGTCGACGTTCATGGCCAATTGAATGGCCATGGGTTTACGCGGTTCTTCTTCCTCGCGTTTGCCTACATACCCCTGCAGCACAAATCCGGCACTGGGCAACGCGCCTTTTATCACCGCCTGGTTTACCCAGGATTCGACGTTGTCGGGCACCAGGAATGGCATCAGTTGACCGCGGTCAATTGCCTTGCCAGAGGTCAAACCCAACTGCAGAATCAGCTCACTCAGGCGCGAATTCCTTTGCAACGGCGCATCCAGGTAGAAGTAGCCGTGGATCGACCCCAGATCCCCCTGCATGGAAAGCAGGCCACTATTGACCAGTACCTGATTGCTATCCGGTAGAATCTGCCAGCCAACCTCGCCGCTGGCGGAGCTGAACTGAAACGGCAGCCGGTAAATCAGGGGAAAGTGCATCAGAAAAACATCGCGACTGTAAATCTGTACCTTACCCGCCCGGGCGCTGGCCTCGACGTAACCATCCAGGCCCTCCACCTGTGGCGCACCCTTCCAGTCATTGACGGCCCCCTGGCGCAAGTTGGCGCGCAACTTGAAGTCCGCCGGCGCTGCCAGTGGCAGGCTGACATGCACTTTGGCTAACTCGCCCCTGACATTCAATTCCGCCAGAATTCCCTGCAGTTTCTCTCCGGCGATGGGACTTTGGCGCAAGCGCTCCAGCCAGTAGCCGAGATCCAGCCGCGACGCCTGCAAGGTGATGTCGGGCAGGCCAAATTGCCCCTGCACAAGCATGTCGAAGGGCTCGCTCTGGTGCGGCTGCCAATCCACCTGGACTTGCTGCAGTCCCAGCGACCAACCGGCCTGCGGGTGCCAGCGGCCGTTCATGGCAGCACTGACAGCCCCCGGCAGACTACCCTCCTGCGGTTGCTGGCGAGCGAAACCGACTGTGCCGGTAAAGGTCACCGCCTGGTCATAGGCCGCCTGCATCCACAAGCGGGTCGACAGCCGGCCGTCGCGCACACCTTCAAACGCGGCCACTTCCTCCGATGCCAGCGCCACCGAGCCAACCAGGGGAAAGTCATCGAGGGCGAGATAGCCCTGCCCGGAAAAGCCCTTGCGGCCAGGCAGGCCGCGGCCCTCGTAGACGAACCGCAACGCATCCGCCTGCTCCGGCAAATCCAGTTCGGCCGTCAAACGATGGAATCGAGAGTCGTTTTGCAGCAGCAAGCTGGTCAGGTCCAGATTGGTCTCACGCCCACTGCGCAGGTGAAATGCCAATTTGATATCGTCAAACTGGACAAAACTGGATAACAATAACAGTTCCAGCGGATCCAGCTGAAACGGCTTGCTGCGGTCGGCCGCCTTGAAACCGGCGAGGCTCCAGCGGCCGTCTTCCGCCTGGACCAGTATGGCATCCACCGCATCGACTTCGAGCCGCTGCAAGCGCCAATTCATCTCCCAAAGAGAACGCAGCAGGTCCAGCTTCGCTACCGCACGACCGACCTGCAGCACTTTGGTATCGGCATCCACGGTAATGACCAGGTCTTCAAAGCTGAGCTCCGGGCTCAAGCCTTTCCAGCTGGCGCTAATATGCCCGACCGCTACTGCCTGCCCCACTTGCCGGGACAGGTAAAACTCGACGTCCTCCCGCCACTGGGAAATCTGCGGCAACATCTGGCGGCCCAACTCGATCAGTAGTGCCAGGCCAATCAGCAGCGTAGCCAGTGCTCCCCAAAAGAGCCTTAAGCCCAGCTTGAGGTGCCGGATCATCGCCGCCTACACCAAAATAATGTCATACTGTTCCTGGCTGTAAATGCTTTCTACTTGAAACTGGATGGTGCAGCTGATGAACACCTCGAGGTCGGCAACGTTGGCCGATTCTTCATCCAGCAGCCGGTCGATCACCACTTGCGAGGCCAGCACCAGAAATTTTTCATTGTTGTAAGCCCGCGCCTCGCGCAGAATTTCACGAAAAATTTCGTAGCACACCGTTTCCGCCGACTTCAGGGTGCCGCGCCCGTCGCACACCGGACAGGGCTCGCACATTACCTGCTCCAGTGACTCGCGGGTGCGCTTGCGCGTCATTTCCACCAGGCCGAGTTCAGACACCCCAGTGATCGAAGTCTTGGCGTGGTCCCGTTCCATCATTTTTTCCAGGGTCCGCAACACCTGGCGCTGATGCTCCTCGTCTTTCATATCGATAAAGTCGAGAATGATAATGCCGCCGATATTGCGCAAGCGCAGCTGCCTGGCAATCGCTGTGGCGGCTTCGAGATTGGTTTTGAAAATGGTTTCTTCCAAATTGCGGTGGCCGACAAAAGCGCCGGTATTGACATCGACGGTGGTCATTGCCTCGGTCTGCTCGATCACCAGATGGCCGCCGGACTTGAGATCCACCTTGCGCTCCAGCGCCTTTTGGATTTCATCCTCCACGTTGTACAGCTCGAACAGGGGCCGCTCGCCGGGGTAATGCTCAATCAATGGCACCACTTCTGGCGCGTACTTCTCGGCAAAACGCACCATCTTGGCAAACACTTCGCGGGAGTCCACCCGCACCTTTTCAGTGTGGGGTTTAACCGAGTCACGCAGGGTGCGCATAAACAGCGGTAAATCCTCGTGAATAACAGTCCCCATCGCTGCACTGTCTATTTTTTCCTGCAATTCCTTCCACATCTGGTACAGGAAGGGAACATCGGCACACAGCTCGTCACCCTGTACGCCTTCGGCCACCGTGCGAATAATAAAACCGCCGCCGGCGAGAATATCCCCGGGCTGGTCGATGCAGGAAGCGACCTTGTCCTCCACCAGTTTTTTCAGGCGGTTGCGTTCTTCTTCCTGTTCAATACGGGTCGAAATACCGATATGGCGAGTGTAGGGCATATAGACCAGGTAGCGACCGGACACCGACAAGTGCGTGGTCAGGCGAGCGCCCTTGTTGCCGATCGGGTCCTTCACGACCTGCACCACCAGCGCCTGGCCTTCGCGCACCACCCGGCGAATATCCACCACTTCCGCCTGCCGATCCTCCATGCCATCGGCGTCCAGCGGGGCGATATCCGAGGCGTGAATAAATCCCGCTCGCGCCAAGCCTATTTCCACAAAAGCCGCTTGCATCCCGGGCAGCACCCGCACCACCTTGCCTTTGAAAATATTGCCGACATAGCCCTTGCGCTGGGTCCTTTCAATGGACACCTCTTGCAACATACCGTTTTCTATCAGGGCAGTGCGAGTCTCCGTCGGCGACGCATTGACCAGTAATTCTTCGCTCATTCCAAGATTCCTGTGTGCGGGTCGCGCCAATAAGCGACCCCGTGCTGCTCTAGTAATTGCCTGGTTTGCGCCAGGGGCAAGCCCACCACGGCGCTGTAGCTGCCGGCGATATGTTCAACAAACACGGCCGCCAGCCCCTGGATAGCATAGCCAGCCGCCTTGTCGGCGGGCTCGCCGGTTTGCCAATAGCGGGTCGCGGCCTGCTTATCAATAGTGCCGAATGTCACCAGCGTTTCTGCCAGCAAGCAGTCCTGGCCTGAACCGGAACAGATAGACACCGCCGTCAATATCCGGTGCTGACGCCCCGACATAGCCTGTAGCATGGCGATGCCGTGGTCGCGGTCGCGCGGTTTTTCCAGTACCTTGCCGTCCATCTCACCGACCGTATCCGCGCCCAGTACCGGCCGCTCCGGCAGACCGCGAGCGAGGCACAGCTGTCGACCCGCCGCTGCCTTTTCCCGGGCGAGGCGCTGAACGTAGACGGCGGGGGACTCTTCGGGAGCTTGTTGCTCGGGTACATCGACGCTGATCACTTTATGTAAGACACCAATTTGCTGCAGTAATTCGCGGCGACGTGGTGACTGGGATGCCAGATAGAGGTCGAACATGGGCGCTGTTAAATTTTTTGTGGCGACAGTGGAAGAGGATTGTAACCGGTATTAACCCGTCTGTGCGGCGAATTGCTGGCAAGCGGACGATTTAGGAACTCTCCGCCCCGCTCACCCTGGCAGCAGGACTAGTGTAGTGCCTCGTATAACGTGTACATTCAGCAAGCCGCTAAAGGGCCAGATACGAGGCACTACACTAGCTAACACGCTGCCCGATGCGCAGCCGTTCCAGCAGCACCCAGAGCAGAGGCCAGAGCAGGGCACTGCTAAGCGCCGGCAATAAAAATACCAGCGACCTGGCCGCGCTGCCATTCAGGCTGTGCACCCAGTTGCCAATCAACTGGTAGAGACCGATAAAAATAAACACGAAAAACGACTGGTGCCAGAGGCGGTAATTACGCACCCGCTGATAGGACAACAGACACAAATAGGCAATTACCATCAGACCCAGGGAATGTTGGCCGAGACTGGCGCCCAGCAGAATATCCAGCAGACAACCGAAGCACCAGATCATCAGGATGCTGATCTGCTCGGGCATGACCAGCACCCAGTAGATCACCAACAGCGGCAGCAACGCCGGCCGCCACCAGGCCAGCTCCGGAGCCAGCGGGTAAATCGCTGTCAACAAACCAACGCAGTAGGTCAGGGGGATAATAAAGCGATTGTGGGCTTCCGCGGCCACCATACCTAATTCCCGCCAGCGCTGTCTTCAACCGGGATTTCACCGCTAAACACCAGCAGGACATGACGACTGCGATTCAATTGCGCCTGTGGCCTGGCCGTTACCCGGGCAAAGGGCTCGCCCGGATCCCGCTCCACCTCGATCACTTCCGCCACCGGGTAACCGACGGGAAAGAGCTGCCCCAAACCGGAACTGACCAGCAGGTCGCCAACCCGGATATCGACGGTATTGGAAAGGTGGCGGATATTCAGCCGATGAAAATCACCGATGCCCTCAACCACAGTCCGGACGCCATTTCGGTTCACCTGTACCGGTAGTGCATGGGTGGAATCGGTGATCAATAGTACCTGCGAGGAGTAGCGACTCACCTCCACCACCTGCCCCATCAGTCCGGCGGCATCGAGCAGTGGCTGACCGACATAGACACCGTCACTGGCGCCCTTGTTGATGATAACCCGGTGCACCAGCGGATCCGGCGAGACGCCGATCAACTCGGCCACCAGCACCCGGTCCGTGACCATGGCCGTGGAGTTCAGCAGCTCGCGCAAGCGCACATTTTCCGCCGCGAGTACAGCCATTTGCTGTAACTTGCGCTCGTGGATCAATAGCTGGGCGCGCATACTGGCGTTTTCTTCTACCAGACTACTGCGACTCCTGATGCCCTCCTGGCCCCACTCAAGCACCGTACGGGGCAAATCCACCAGCCAGTAGAGCGGTGCACTGACGTTACCAAGCCGCGCCCGCACAGGCGCCAGCAGGTCGGTAAAGACGCTGAGCAGGATAAGCACGAGGGCAACAACGGCAAAGCTCATCACCCTGGAGGCGGCCGAAGTTCCTTTGCGAAAGAGCGGCTTGATGAATTGGCCTCCTAACTTAAAGCGCGAAAGCGCGGATCACACCAGGTGCCGCGCTACCGGTAAACCGCCGCCGGGTTAACTGGAGAGCAGATCGATACTGCGGCGATCCATCATTTCCATGGCCTTGCCACCGCCGCGCGCCACACAGGTGAGGGGGTCCTCCGCCACAATCACCGGCAGGCCGGTTTCCTCGGAGATCAAGCGGTCGATATCCCGCAGCAGCGCGCCGCCGCCGGTCAGGACAATGCCGCTCTCAGCAATATCGGAAGCCAATTCCGGGGGCGACTGCTCAAGCGCGCTTTTGACCGACTGCACGATGCCCGACAGGGGTTCCTGCAGCGCCTCCAGGATTTCGTCGCTGTTAAGAGTGAAAGCCCGCGGCACCCCTTCCGCCAGGTTGCGGCCGCGCACATCGATTTCCCGCAACTCGCTGCCGGCAAAGGCGCAGCCAATCTCCTGTTTGATACGCTCGGCCGTAGCATCACCGATTACACTGCCGTAGTTGCGCCGCACGTAATTGACGATGGCCTCATCGAAGCGGTCACCGCCGACCCGGACCGAATCCGAATAGACTATGCCGTTGAGTGAAATAATGGCGATTTCCGTAGTTCCACCACCGATATCCACCACCATGGAGCCACTGGCCTCTTCGGTTCTGAGGCCGGCACCGATTGCCGCGGCCATAGGCTCCTCGATCAGGCGCACTTCCCGCGCACCGGCGCCGAGGGCTGATTCGCGAATTGCACGTTTCTCCACTTCCGTGGAGAGACACGGCACACAGACCAGGACTCGCGGGCTGGGCTGAAACCAGCTGTTTTCATGCACCTTTTTAATAAAATGCTGGAGCATTTTTTCGGTGACCTGAAAATCGGCGATTACGCCATCCTTGAGCGGCCGAATGGCGGTAATATTGCCGGGAGTACGTCCCAACATTCGCTTTGCCTCGATACCCACCGCCTCAACAATTTTTTGGCCATTATGGTGGCGAATTGCAACGACCGATGGCTCATCGAGAACTATGCCCCGGTCGCGCACATAAATCAGCGTATTGGCAGTGCCGAGATCAATAGATAGATCATTGGAGAATACTCCACGAAGGCGTTTTAACATGTATTTGATTACACCTTGTTACTTAATTTGGGTGATAATAATTTGTGTGACGATAGTTTTTCGTGACGACAAAAATACGGTTGGGTATCCGACGGCGCACAGGCCTTATTAATAGCCTGCGATCTGCACTTCGATTTGAATCTGCACTCAGCCACTCAATTTATTCTCAAAATCCGCTTTGGGGCTGGAAAATCGCCGCTCTGTCGGCCACTTCGCCGGAGAAAAACCGACAGTGTCCCATAAATCAGCGAACTCTATCAACGGCAGGCATTTAGGGCAAGGTGCAAATATGGTAACTTTAGCGCCCTGATTCACAAGCAGCGGATATTGGCCGCCGATTCGGCCCCTATTCGACCCCTGCCAGCTCCGTAAATGGAGCTGGCGGGACAGGTAATTATCAAGACGGAGATACAGATTGGATCGTTCAGAAATAGCCAAACTGGCGCAACTGGCACGCATAGAGATTTCTTCCTCCACCGTGGATGAAGTCGCGAAGAGCATCGGCGACGTGCTGGCCCTGGTTGATCAATTGCAGGCGGCCGACACCGAGGGTGTTGCCCCGATGGCCCATCCGCTGGATGCGGTGCAAACGCTGCGCGCCGATGTTGTCAGCGAGAGCGACCAGAGAGAATTATTCCAGTCCATAGCCCCGGCCGCCGAACAGGGGCTCTACCTGGTACCCAAAGTGATTGAGTAACCCCCGCGCCAAACCCCGACCCCCCAGGGGCACTCAATACCATCGACCTAATGCAGGAACAGGCATACATGCATACATTAACCATTGCCGAGCAAATTAAGGGCTTGCGCAACAAGGACTATTCCAGCCGGGAGTTGACCCGGCACTACCTCGATCGCATCGCCCGGCTGGACGCCAACTACAACAGCTTTGTGACCGTTACCGAGGCTATCGCCCTGAACCAGGCTGAGGCCGCCGATGCGCGCCTGGCCGCAGGCAATGCCCCGGCCCTGTGCGGCATTCCACTGGCCCACAAGGATATCTTTTGCACTGCGGGAGTACGCACCAGCTGCGGCTCAAAGATGCTGGATAACTTTATCGCCCCCTACGATGCCACCGTAGTGGCCAACTACCGCCGCGACGGCGCGGTTATGCTCGGCAAGGTCAACATGGATGAATTCGCCATGGGCTCCTCCAATGAAACCAGCTATTACGGCCCGGTAAAGAACCCCTGGGATACTCGCTGTGTCCCCGGCGGCTCCTCCGGTGGCTCGGCGGCGGCGGTGGCCGCCCACCTGGCGCCCGGCGCAACCGCGACCGACACCGGCGGCTCGATTCGCCAGCCGGCCAGCCTCTGCGGCCTGACCGGGCTCAAGCCCACCTACGGGCGGGTTTCGCGCTGGGGCATGATAGCCTTTGCCTCCAGTCTCGACCAGGCCGGCACCCTGACCCGCACCGCGGAAGATTCGGCGATCATGCTCAACGTCATGGCCAGCTACGACGCCAAAGACTCCACCTGTGTCGACGCCGCCATCCCCGATTACACCGCGACCCTGGACCGGCGGCTCGACGGCCTCAAAATTGGCGTTCCCAAAGAGTACTTTGGCGAGGGCCTGCACCCCGAAGTAGCCGCCCATGTACAAGCGGCGATCGCGGAGTACCAGAAGCTCGGCGCCAGTGTGCGGGAGATCAGCCTGCCCCACACTCACTTGGCCGTGCCTGCCTACTATGTAATTGCCCCGGCCGAATGCTCCGCCAACCTGTCGCGCTTCGACGGCGTGCGCTACGGCTACCGCTGTGAAGACCCCAAAGACCTCGACGACCTCTACCGGCGCTCCCGCGGCGAAGCCTTTGGCGACGAGGTCAAACGCCGCATCCTGGTGGGCGCCTACGCCCTCTCCGCCGGCTACTACGACGCCTATTACCGCAAGGCACAGCAGGTCCGGCGCCTGATCAAGCAGGACTTCGTCGAAGCCTTCACCGAGGTTGACGTGATTATGGGGCCGACCGCCACTGCACCAGCCTTTGAGTTCGGCGCCAAAGGCAACGACCCGGTCGCCATGTACCTGGAAGACATCTACACCATTGCCACCAACCTGGCGGGTTTGCCCGGCCTGTCGATCCCCTGTGGCCTGGTAGACAACAAGCCAGTGGGACTGCAGTTGATCGGCAATTATTTTGCCGAGGCCGAACTGCTGAACGCAGCACACCAGTTTCAGCTGGCCACCGACCATCACCAACTCGCTGCACCCGGCATCGAATAGAGACTTATTATTTATGGAATGGGAAACCGTTATCGGCCTGGAAGTGCATGTGCAACTGGCCACCAACAGCAAAATTTTTTCCGGTGCCAGCACCGCTTACGGGGCGGCGCCCAACACCCAGGCCTGCGCCATAGACCTGGCTCTGCCCGGCACCCTGCCGAGCCCCAACGAACAGGCCTTTCGCTACGCCATCATGTTTGGCCTGGCCATCGATGCCGAGATCGGCAAGCGATCGGTATTTGAACGCAAAAACTACTTCTACCCCGACCTGCCCAAAGGCTACCAGACCACCCAGCTGGAAAGCCCCATTGTCGGCCGCGGCCACGTCGAGATTCTGCTGGCCGACGGCAGCAGCAAGTCGATCCGCATCCACCACGCCCACCTGGAAGAGGACGCTGGCAAATCCCTGCACGAAGACTTCCACGGCATGTCCGGCATCGACCTCAATCGCGCCGGCACCCCGCTGATCGAAATCGTGTCCGAGCCGGATATGCGCAATTCCGCTGAGGCGGTGGCCTTTGCCCGCAAACTGCACTCCATCGTCACCTCGCTGGGTATTTGCGACGGTGAAATGTCGCAGGGTTCCATGCGTTTTGATGTCAACGTCTCCGTGCGCCCCAAAGGCAGCGAGGAATTCGGCACCCGCACGGAAACCAAAAACCTCAACTCATTCAAGTTTATGGAAGAGGCCATCGCGCTGGAAGTGGAGCGCCAGATCGAGCTGATCGAAGACGGCGGCAAGGTCATCCAGGAGACCCGCCTCTATAACGGTGACACACGCACGGCGCGCTCCATGCGCAGCAAGGAAGAAGCCAACGACTACCGCTACTTCCCCTGCCCCGATTTGCTGCCGGTGGTGTTCGAGGACGACTACATCGACAGTATTCGCCAGCAGCTGCCAGAACTGCCGGACGCGCGCCAGCAGCGCTTTATGGACAGCTACAAACTATCCGCCTACGACGCCGACATCCTCAGTGCAGACGCCGATACCGCCCGCTTTTTTGAGGCAACTGTGGCCGCCTGCCAGGACGCCAAGCTGGCCGCCAACTGGGTGATGGGCGAGGTTTCCGCCCACCTCAACAATGACGAGAAGTCGATCAGGGACTGCCCGGTTAGCGCCGAACATCTGGCCGGCCTGATCAACCGCATCAAGGACAACACCATTTCCAACAAGATTGCCAAGCAGGTGTTCGAATCCATGTGGCAAGGTGAATGTGATGCCGACACTATCATCGAAGCCAAGGGCCTCAAGCAAATGTCCGACAGCGGCGAACTGGAAAAAATCGTCGCCGACGTCATTGCCGCTAACCCCGCTATGGTGGAAGACTGGCTAGCGGCGGACGAAAGCAAGCGCAAGAAAAAAATGGGCGGCTTTATGGGCCCCATTATGAAGGCGACCAAGGGCCAGGCTAACCCGGGGCTGGCCAACCAGATCCTCAGCAAAAAGCTGAATGCCTTGCTGTAACCTTATTTCACACCAATGACAGACAAAGAGTAGACAGAGATAAACCATGGCACTAAAAAAAGACAAGCAAAAAGTACTCGGCGAAGTGTTTGATGACGCGCGCATCAAGACCTTCCTGGAAAACGAACCCTATGGCGGCGCGAATGCCGATTACCACGTATTGGAAAAAGCCTATCGCGGTATGAAAGCCGAAAACTTCGCCACCTTTGTGGAATTTTTCCAGGCCGAGGGGCGGGACATTAACGCCACCAACAGCGCCGGCCAAACCCTGTTGCAAGTAGTACAGGAGCACCGCCTGGCTGAAGAATACATCGCCATCCTGAAAGCGGCCGGGGCCAAATAAAGGCGGGCTATAACAGCATGAGACCCAACACCCCCGCTACGGGAGTAAACTATTTCAGTCGAGGCGCCCAGCTTATCCTGCGGCCGGAGCTGCGCTGGTTTGTGGTGGTACCGATTCTCATCAACCTGGTCCTGTTTGTGGTTGCCACCGCCATCCTGATCCAGCAATTTGGCATCGCCATGGACTGGCTGCTGGGCACCTTGCCCGAGTGGCTGGAATTTCTGGCCTGGATTCTCTGGGTCTTGTTTGCGGCAGTCATCCTGCTGGTCTACGGCTACAGTTTCAGCCTGGTAACCAACCTGCTGGCGGCGCCCTTCTACGGTATCCTGGCGGAGAAAGCCGAGATCCTGATCAGCGGCAGCGGCCCGCCGGACGAATCCCTGGCCAGCATGATACCGCGCACCCTGGGCAGGGAGCTGGTAAAACTCTGGTACTTTGTCTGGCGCGGGTTGCTACTGGCGCTACTGATGCTGGTGCTGTCGTTTATTCCGCTGCTCAACATTGTGGTGCCGGTGATCGGCTTTATTTGGGGCGCCTGGAGCATGGCGATCCAGTACACCGATTACGCCGCCGACAACAACCAGTTAAGTTTTCGGGAGACCCGACGACGCCTGGCCGCGAGTAAATACTCCAGCCTCAGCCTTGGCGGCCTGGTGATGCTCGGCACCATGTTGCCGCTGGCCAATATTTTCGTAATGCCTATCGCCGTGGTGGCCGGTACCGCATTCTGGGTGGACGAGCTGAAAAAATAATGCCGGACGCAAAGCGCCCGGCATTATCACCACTACCAAAACATTGCCAAAGTCTACAGACGGCTCAGCAATTCATTTTTCTTCGAGTAAAACTCATCATCGGTGAGGGCGCCGGCGCTGTGCAGGCTGGCCAGCTTTTCAATCAATGACAAAATCTCGTTCGCCGAGGCCGATGACCGCGGCTGCCCCGAGCTGTTCTGGTCGAAGTTGTTCGATCCCGAATTGTTCGACAGCGGCTGGCCAGACTGGGACTGGTTTTGGGATGCCGGGGGTGGCGCATTATTTTGTGAATTTGATGCCGACTGGTTAGAGGACGGCGCGGCAAAATTGGTCTGCGGCGCCGGCGGCAGGCCCTTACCGGAAACAATTGGCAGGCTGCTGACCGAGACGGTACCGTATTGACTGCTAAAGGTGAGCGAGGTGTTGCCGCCCTGCTGCTGGCTGACCCCGCCGATCTGGTGATCGAGAGTGTCATACACCGTGACTGCACCGTTCAGCTCCACCGCCAGCCGGTTGGGAAAAATCGCGTAGCGAATATTGTTCTGCGAACCGCTACTGAAGGGGCTGCCCAGATCTTGTGGCCACCATTGGTTGCTGCCCGGAGTACCCCGCGGAACAGGCGGAAACACCTGCATATTGGCCAGGCCATTGGCCAGCTCGTTGCAGAGGTTATCCACGGTCATTTTCAGGCCGTAGTTGAACATATCGCCTACCATGGTCATGCCACCGCGCATCCACTGGCCGGAACCACCCAGCTCGGGGCAGTTAAACTGCGCCATGGTGCCACCGCCATTATTAACGGCTACAAGCATATGAATGACTGCCGCCTGGCTGAGGTTATAGCGTTGGGCAATGTCGTTAACCAGATTGAGGCCTTCCGGGGTGAGGTTTTGCATAATAATTCCTAAAATATCAAAAGCGGTCAGAGCGACCGGAGCCAGCGCCTGTACATTCAGGCGAGCTGGAAACTGCAGATTGTCAGAGGTGTCTGGATTGGCTGTAAATAAACCCGGTGTAAATGGCGTAATTAAAGAAGCAAGCTGAACAAATTGACAGGGCCGTTCAGTATACTCTTGTGGCGGCGAAACACCATGTAATTAATCCCATTGGAATCATTCGTACGCCATTTTTTGCCCCCACCAGGGCTAACCCCGGTCCCAGTAGCGCTGCATCTCGTAGTACAGGAACGAGGCGGTCCAGGTGATCAGCAGCAGCCCGGTCAGCGACTCCAGCCCGACCAGGTGGCGAATATGGCCGTGGGGGACGATATCGCCGATTCCGAGGGTAGTGTATGAGGTGAAAGAAAAATAAATACAGTCCCAAATGGTGCCGCTATAGTTGCCAGTCAAATAGCCCCAATCCTCGAAGCGGGGTAAAAAGTAGTAGGCCACCGCAAACAAAAAGATCTCGATACTGTGGGCCAGCAGGCCGCCGAAGACACCGTAGACAATGCGAAACCGGTGCCGGATTCTCATCTTGGGTATGGCTTTGGAAATGCGGTACAAGAACTCGTAATGAATCAACACCGCCAGGGCGATGATCGCGATATTAACCAGGGCAACGAGAGGCATTAACAATCCCCAGCGGCTTTTAGCTTGGAGTAACTCGGGTTAGAAAGCGCCAGTGCCGGGCATGCACTGTTCACCGGGCATAAGCCTCAGGTCACACACGGGCCTGGACCGCGCGATACTGCTTCAGCCTACTGGTGGCGAAGCGGCCTCTCGCTTACCTGCGCCGGGGCGGCCGGCGCCGGGAATCGGTTCTCGGCCGGCGCTCGTCGTCGGCAGTTTTTTTCCGCGGTGCCATGGGTGGTGGCGATGCCAACAACTCCAGCGGCGGCTGCTCGCACTTGAGCGGTTGCCCGAGAATTTTCTGGATAGGTTCCAGCCGAAAGGCGTCGTCTTCGCAGGCAAAACTGATCGAGGTACCGGTTTTTCCAGCTCGGCCTGTGCGCCCGATGCGGTGCACATAGTCCTCCGGCTCTTCCGGCAGGGTGAAGTTCACCACATGGCTGATGCCGTCAATATGAATACCGCGGCCCGCTACATCGGTGGCCACCAGGACTTTGAGGCTGCGATCCTTAAACCCGTCCAGCGTCTTCACCCTGCGATTCTGGGCGATCTCCCCGGACAGCAGGCCGGCTTTAAAGCCGTGGCGCTCCAGCTTTTCATGCAGGCGCCGGCACTCGTCCCGCCGGTTGGCAAACACGATCAGGCTCTCGACATCGTCCTGCAACAGGATATTGTACAACAGGGTGTATTTTTCTTCCGTCGAGGACAGATAGACATGCTGGTCGACACTGTCCGTGGCAATACTTTCAGGCTCGATCTCCACCCGCCGCGGGTCGTCTGTCCACTGCTCCGCCAGGCTCAGCACATCAGGGGTGAAGGTGGCAGAGAACAGCAATGTCTGGCGATGGGTCTTTTTCGGGGTCTGGCGAATAATGCGTTTGACCTGGGGTATAAAGCCCATATCGAGCATGCGATCGGCTTCGTCGATCACCAACACCTCGATCTGGTCCAGGTACACATCCTGGTTGCCACAAAAATCCAGCAGGCGCCCCGGCGTTGCCACCAGAATATCCACTAACTCGTCGTGCAGGTGACGCTGCTGCTTGGCGTAATCCATGCCTCCCACCAGGGTGTGAACCTTAAGATCGGTGTACTTGGTCAAGGACTTGGCGTCTTCCGCGATCTGCAACACCAACTCGCGGGTGGGCGCGATAATCAGTGCCCGCGCTTCACCGGCGTAACGATCGGCTTCAATCGGGTGTTTGATCAGGTCATCAATAACCGACAGCAAAAAGGCCGCGGTTTTCCCCGTGCCGGTCTGCGCCTTGCCCACCATATCGTGACCATTGAGCGTATGCGGCAGGGATTGCGCCTGGATGGGTGAGCAGTATTCAAAGCCGAGGTCGGCAATGGCGTGCATTACGGAATCGGGTAAATCCAGGTCGTGAAAGCGGGTTTTACCCTCCTGGGGCGCCACCTTAAACTCATTCAGGGACCATTCAACGGCTTCGGGCTGGCGCTCTCTGGCCGAGGGACCGCGCTTGCCGCCACGGGGGCGCCGGGTTTTGGATGGGTTCCCCTTCACCGCAGCATTGCCTGCAGGTGCACTTCCCTTAGGTGAATTGGACTTGGTTGCATTGGCCTTGGGGCTCCTGGCGCTGGTGGAGTTTGCTGCCTCGCCTCTCGCGGCACCGGTTTTACCGGACGCCTGGCTGCGGCCACCCGCTGGCCTGGGTTTACTGGGGGAACTGGAGAAGGGTTTGCCAGCCGATTTCTCAGCGCCTGAAAGCTTGCGAAATAAATTGCCTATCAAAGTACGACTCATTTATAAATTGTTCAAATTCAAGCCAGTATAACACCCCTCGGAGAAATAGTCCGGTGCCGGGCTTCAGCACACAGCCTTACAGCGGCGTGCGATCCAGTAATCAATACTGACGTAGCGCCCCGCGCCGGTGAAAAACAGCACCAGGCACATAACGAAGTAGGTAATCGAGAACTCAATGCCGTTATTGAGCACCACAAAATTACCGCTTTCTGTCAACCAGTCGTAGTTGCCGTGCTGCTTCAATATCTCCCGGGCACGGGCCAGGCGATCCGCGGCTTCCAGCACCCGCTCATTGGCGAACAGCCAACTGGGATCGGCCACCGCCTGCCAGCCATTAGGCCAGTGCACCGCAAAGGCCGCCACCAACATGGTAATCATCAGGGGGATGGCAAAAAACCGCACCGCCAACCCTGCCAACAGGGCGATACCGCCGCCAAACTCTGCCAGCGCGGCCAACCACGCCATCAACTCGGGCATGGGCAAACCCAAACCCCAGTCCGGGTTGCCAAACCAGGCAATGGTGTTTTCTATGCCGACGATTTTTTTCCAACCGGCATAAAGGAAAATCGGGCCGAGATAAAGCCTCAGGGCCAGCGGCCCCAGGCCATCGAAATGTTTCAATCCCTGCAAGAGACGAAAATACATATTTGCCAGCTTGCATACCAGGCCGGTCACAGACGCCCCCTTAACCACATTACAGTGCCAATTTGGACACACTTGCAGCAGGGGAGTTCCTGCACTCGGTGTCGCCACCGGGGCAAAGCACAGATATTGTGGTTACCCCGGCCGGTTATTTGCAAAAGGAACGGTTATTTGCAAAAGGAACGGTTATTCGCAAAAGGAACGGTTATTTGCAAAAGGTACAGTACTGTTGAATAAACTTGTTAATGTAACGCAATGTCTTTATCGCAGTGTCCGCCACCGCAGGAACGCGCCCCACTACGTCAGGCTGGCCGCGTCCCGGGTAACCTTGAGGTCCCTGACGAGGCCGTCTTCGAGGCTGTAAATCCAGCCGTGCAGGGTCAGGTCCTGGCCGCTGCGCCAGGCATTGCGGACGATGGTGGTCTGGGCGACATTGCCCACCTGGGAAATAACGTTTAACTCACACAAGCGATTGGCTCGCTCCTTGTCCGAGGTGGCACTGTCGACGGCGGTTTGGTGCGCGCGATAGACGTCGCGGATGTGTTCCAGCCAGTTGTCGATCAAGCCGTGATTGGCTGAGTCCAGCGCTGCCTGCACCCCGCCGCAGCCGTAATGACCAACCACCAGGATATGTTTGACCTTGAGTACTTCGACCGCGTACTGGATTACCGACAGGCAATTGAGGTCAGTGTGGACCACCACATTGGCGATATTGCGGTGCACAAAAATACTGCCCGGCTCCATCGCTACGATCTGGTTGGCGGCGATGCGACTGTCGGAGCAACCAATCCAGAGGTATTCCGGGACCTGCTGGCGCGACAGCCGATTAAAATATTCATCGTCCCGCTCGTTCACGTCTTTGGCCCATTCCCGGTTATACTTGAGCAATTCTTCAGGGGTGTTCATGCAAATTTTATCCTCAGTGATAGGATCCAGGGGTTGTGCTAATGCCAGCAATTGAAACGGCCGCTGCCAGCCGCATTTATACCGCAAATATCCGCCCAGCTCCAGATAACAAGGTCACGCCGTGCCGTCACCGAGCCTGGATTGCCTGAGCCAAATCGTGGCCGCAGCGCTGGCCGGCCGCGACGACCAGTTTCACGCCACCAGGGTGCGGCAGGCGCAGCCCGTCAGTGGCGGTGACATCAATCACTCGCTGCGCCTCGATACAGATGGGCCAACCCTGTTTTTAAAGCTCAACCAGAGCCACCGGGTCGATACCTTTGCCGCCGAGATGGATGGCCTGCAGGCCATCGCCGCGACCGAAACCATCGCCACCTGCCGCCCGCTGGCCTGTGGCCAGCTGGAGCAATACAGCTACCTGCTGCTGGAGTATCTGCCCCTGCAAGCGCAGGGTGACTGGTCCCTGGCGGGGAGCCAGTTGGCACAAATGCACGCTGTCGCCCTGGGCCAGCGCTTCGGCTTCGACCGGCCCAGCTACTGTGGCGGTGCATTGCAACCCAACCCCTGGCATGGCCATTGGGCGGCATTTTTCGCCAACTGCCGCATCGCCCCGCAGCTGGTACAGCTTTGGCAGACTACCCCGCAGAGCCCGAAAGTCGCAGCGGCGGTCACCGCCGTCGAACACCTGCTGGCCGAGCACCAGCCACAACCATCACTGGTACACGGCGACTTGTGGCAGGGCAACATCAGCTTTAGCGGCGGGCAACCGGTGATCTTTGACCCGGCGATTTACCTCGGCGACAGCGAGACCGACCTGGCCATGAGCGAACTGTTTGGTCGTTTCCCCGATGCTTTTTACCGGGCCTACCACGACCAGCGCGCGATCGCCCCGGGCTATGGACAACGCCGCGACCTGTACCAGCTGTACCATATTCTCAACCACGCCAATTTGTTTGGCGGGGCTTATATCGCCGACGCCCGCCGGCGACTTGCCCGCCTGTCAATCGAGGAGTAGCCCCACCATGCAACCAAAACCCGGGGGCTTGCCCTACCCCCTGTACTGTGTCGCTCACCGCGGCGGCAGCCAAATCCACACCGAAAACACCCTGGCTGCATTTCGCGAGAGCCTGGCTCTGGGGGTAGATGCCATCGAACTGGATGTCTTTAATGTCGGCGGCGAGTTGTTGGTCACCCACGATCGCCGCCTTGGCAATACCCTGCCAGGCAGCGGCCGACTACTGGATCAGCGGCCAGACGTTTTGCGGAGCCTGGTGCTGGCCGACGGCAGCAGCATCGCCACCCTGGAGGAGGTGCTCGAGCTGGTAAATGACCGGGCGCTTCTCAACATAGAACTCAAGGGCCCCGATTGCGCCGCGCCGGTGGCGCACCTGCTGGAGGCCTATAGCCGCGAGCGACAACTTTCACTGGAACAATACCTGGTGTCGAGCTTCGACCATCGCCAGCTGCTGCAATTCAGGCAGTTGCTGCCCGGCGTCAAGCGCGGCGTATTGCTGGAGGGTATACCGCTGGACCTGGCTGCCTGCAGTGACGCACTGGGGGCCTGGTCACTGCACCCGAGCCTGAATTTTGTCAATGCCGAACTGGTGACCGCGGCCAAGCGCCAGGGATTGCAGGTGTGGGTTTACACAGTGAATGAGGCTGACGACTGGCAATTGATGTGTGAGCTGGGTGTGGATGGTGTATTTACTGACTTTCCAGGGCGTCTGCTGGAGTGGAATCGGCACTGCCAAGCGGCTCATCGACCGCCAACAACTGGCTGAGCTGCGCCAGTAACTGCTCCTGATCCAAACAGGGCTCGAGACAATCCTCGCCCACACAGACCAGCGCCTCACCGGGCTCCATCCCCATAGCGTCGGGCGGGTAACTGCTGGCCTCTGGCGAGAGGCGAAAACACTGTACCCGACCATTAAAGCGCTGCCAGATGGCCTGCTCCCAGGCGGCCATCGCGCCGTCGTCCATCAGTAACACCCGCGGCATTGGCTGCAAATACTCGTCCAGTACCTGCACCAGGGTCAGGTGGGTGTCTGGCGCTTGCTGCAACGCGGTGGCGGAGGCATTGAGGATACTGACCGCAGCGTCTGAATAACGCGGCTCGCCGGACAATTGTCCGACCCGCAACAAGGCCCGGGCAGCACTACCGTTGGCCGCAGGCTGGATCGAATCCATAAATGGCTTGGGGCGAAAAATAAGACTCTCGGCATCGTCCGCAGTGTAGAACAGGCCGCCCTGCTGCCTGTCCAGGTGCAAATGCAACATGGACTCGGCCAGCGCCAGCAGCAAGCGATAATCGCTGTCGCGCCAACTTACCTGCAGCAGTTCCAGCAGGGCTTCAATCAGGTAGGCGTAATCATCCAGAAAGCCGTGGCGGCTGGCCTTGTTATCCTGCCAACAGGTGAATAAACGCTGATTTACCCACAGCTCACGCTCGATAAAATCCACTGCGTTGCGGGCCAGTAGCAAACACTCGGCATCGCAACGCGCAAATGCAGCCAGCCCTTTAATGACCAGAGCATTCCAGCTAACCAGGATCTTGCGATCCACTGGCGCCGGCGCACGGGCGCGACGCGCGCGATCCAACTTGTCGCTGGCGGCCTGGTAAAGGGCAGCCGCTTCGCACTCTGCCAGCGATAACGCCGCAGCCACCTGCGCCAGTGACTGCTGCTGGCTCAAATGACGGCGCTGGTCACAGTCTCCACCTGGCAGGCCAAACAGTGCAACAAACACCCGCCATTCATCGGCACTCAAATGGGCCTGGATTTCGGCGGGACTAAACAGGTAGTAATCCCCTTCGCAGCCATCGATATCGGCATCCACGGTGCTGAAAAAGGCCCCGCTGGCGCTCAGCATGTCCCGCTTCAGCCAGCGCACAATACCCCTTGCCGCAAATTCGAATTGTGGATGCCGCAACACCTGTCGGGCCTGGGCGTAAACCTCCAACAACAGCCCGTTGTCGTACAACATTTTTTCAAAGCTGGGCCGAGCCCAGCCTTCATCGCTGCTGTAGCGAAAGAAGCCACCGCTGATCGGGTCGCTGATACCGCACTCGGCGATGGCGCAGAGGGTGTACTGCAGATGCTCCAATTGGCGCCGGGGCAAACTCTGTCGGGCATGTTGGTGGAGCAGAAAATTCAAAATCACCGGCAGTGCAAATTTGGGGCTGGAGCCAAATCCGCCGTGGGCCTGGTCTTGCTGTTCTGCCAGCGCAGCGAGAGCGGCCGGCACCAGCGACTGGGGGACATTTACCGCTTCCGCCGCGGTCTGGGACATATGCTCGACGCTATCTGCCACCTGGCGCAACAATCGCCGCAGCGACTTGGGCTGGAAGTGATAAAAATGATGGGCCTTTACCAGCACTTCCGCAAACCCCATCTGCTCCCCCTCTCCATGCAGGGAAAAATGGGTGCCGGCAATAAACGGCAGGCGGGTTTTGGGGCACAAGAACAAAGTCAGGGGCCAGCCGCCGGGATGCCCGTTAAGAAGCAGGTGCATGGTCTGGTATACCGCGGCAATATCCGGCCGCTCGTGCTGATCCACGCAGATATTGACGAAATTTTCGTTCAGCAGGGCTGCAACTGCAGGGTTCTCAAACGAGTTGCGTGACATATCCTGGCACCAGTGACTGGCGGCATAACCGATGGTTAACAGGATTGGTTTATTGAGTTTTTCCGCCACCGCAAAAGCGCAGTCGCTCCAGGCCTGCCAGGCCACCACCTGCTGCCGGTGCAGCTCGTAGTAGGCACCCCGCTCACCGGCCAGCTGATTCACCAGCGGCGGCGGCTCTACCGCATTATCCTTGAGTAATCCCGGCAGGGCCATATTCCCCTCTCTGTCTGGAGTCTGCAGCTTTCACACTGGTTGGAGTACCTGCCCCGGACCCAAACTTGGCGCCAAAAGCAACATTTGCAACCATACTACCGCAGTTTTCGACTTAAGCAAACTTTACCCGTTGCTTTCCCGCACCTCGACCCCAAGCGCGACCAGCGCGGCAAAGCCGTGGCTCCCGGAAGGCCGGGTCAGAGGCTGCGCCGCATAATTTTTGTAACCTCACCACCAACGGTCTTGCTAAAGCTGAAATCCCAGCCCAGGCGGCGGTAAAACGCACACTTATCAGTGGTGTAGAGATAGAGTTGCGGTATTTGGTGACGCCGCGCCACCGCCTCAATGGCCCGGACCAGCAGGCGGCCAAAACCACTGCCGCGCCGCTGGGGGACAACATAGACGTTGGCCACCCAGAAACTGGATAAAGACGAGGTGGAACCGTGGTATTGCAGCAAACTGATATTGCCAACCGGCTGTTGCTCAACCGCCAGCACCAGGGTGACAGGCAACTTGCGGGGGCCCAGGTATTGCCTGAAGGCGGCCAGGCGGTTGGCATAGGTGCCTTTATCGGGCCATTCCCGCTGGTGCCACTGCGCCAGCACAGGCAACCAGTCGGGCCTCTGCTGCAACTCGACCAACTGTACCTCGGGACTGCCAGCCTCGCTGGCGTGCAAGTTCATCCTGACGACTCCGGCAGAATAAGTGGCCACCCACGCCAGTGCTCGCGGGTGTTGTTTAACCTCTTACTTAACCTCTTCCCCGTGGGCCTGCTTGTCGGCGTGGTAGGAGGAGCGCACCAGCGGACCACAGGCGGCATGCTTGAAGCCCAACTGTTTCGCCAGCGCCGAGTACTCCTCAAATTCATCCGGGTGCACATAGCGCTCGACCGGCAAATGCTCCAGTGAGGGCTGCAGATACTGGCCGATGGTGAGCATATCGATATCGTGCTCACGCATATTGCGCATCACTTCGAAGATCTCCTCTTTGCTCTCACCGAGACCCACCATCAGGCCCGACTTGGTGAGGACATCCGGGCGCCGCCGCTTGTACTCTTGCAACAGTCGCAGCGACCATTGGTAGTTGGCACCGGGACGAGCCTGGCGGTAGAGGCGTGGCACGGTTTCCAGGTTGTGATTAAACACATCCGGAGCCTCCTGCTCAAGAATATCCAGCGCCACATCCATGCGCCCGCGGAAGTCCGGGGTCAGTATTTCCACCTGCAACTGGGGCGAGAGCTGGCGCGCCTCGCGGATGCAGTCGGCAAAATGCTGGGCACCGCCGTCGCGCAAGTCATCCCGGTCCACCGAGGTGATAACCACGTACTTGAGCTGCATATCCGCGATGGCCCGCGCCAGGCTGGCTGGCTCCTCTGTGTCCAGGGGGTTCGGCTTGCCGTGCCCCACATCGCAAAAGGGACAGCGACGGGTACAGATTTCCCCCATAATCATGAAGGTTGCCGTACCGCCGCTGAAACACTCGCTCAGATTGGGGCAGTTGGCCTCTTCACAGACAGTCGCCAGTTTGTTGCTGCGCAGAATTTTCTTGATGCGATCCACTTCCGGCGAATTGCCGATGCGCACCCGAATCCAGTCCGGCTTGCGCTTGATTTCGTCGGTGGCAATGACTTTCACCGGTATGCGCTCCACCTTATCGCCGTCGCGCAACTTCTCACCCTGTTTCAGGCGCTGACTGCGCTTGACTGGAACCATACTGGTATCTGTTGTACTCAAAGCCAATCTCCCGACTAAGGTTTGTTTTCAGTAGCCTGCGGAGCGGCATCCGCATAGCGTTGTAATATTGCCTCTGCATCCCCGGCCGCCACGACATTTTGGTAGCCTGATTGTCGGGCAAAGTGCTCGGCAATCAACTTCGCCAGTTCGCTCACTGAGCCGGCTCGCGGGTCTGCGCTCAGCTCGCTGGTCTGCACCATCTGCAACCCCTGATAGCCACAGGGGTTGATGCGCAGGAAATCGCCCAGGTCCATATCGACATTGAGACTGAGGCCGTGATAGCTGCAGCCCTTGCGAATACGAAATCCCAGCGAGGCAATTTTCGCCTCGTTGACGTAAACGCCGGGTGCATCCGGCTTGGCATAGGCCTCAATGTCGATCTCAGCCAGGGTCGCAATAATGGCGTTTTCAGTTCGCGTCACCAGGTCCCGAACCCCGAGGCCGTGACGACGAATATCGATCAGCGGGTAGGCCACCAACTGCCCGGGGGCGTGATAGGTAACCTGGCCGCCCCGATCCACCTGCACCACCGGAATATCCCCCGGCATTAACAGGTGCTCGGCCTTGCCAGCCTGCCCCTGGGTAAAAACCTTCGGGTGCTCAACCAGCCAAAGCTCGTCATCCGACCGGGCATCGCGGCAGTCGGTGTAGTTGGACATGGCCCGCCACACTGGATAGTAATCCTGTAGCCCCAGGGTCCGGGCCACCAGCTGGGACTGCGGTTGCATCGTCACCTCAGAGGACCATCTTGGTCTGGCTGTTGGAGCGCAGGTCTTCGTGCAGCGACTGCAACTGCTCCACCCCGGTGGCGGTAATAAAAAAGGTTATCGACTGGAAGCGGCCATTGCGACTGGCTTTGATACTGATACGCGTCTGGTCGAGGCCTGGCGCGTGACGTTCCATAACCTCGATGGCAAACTGCTGGAAATCAGTGCCGGCATCCCCCATCACCTTGACGGGGTAGTCCTCACAGGGAAACTCTATTTTTGGCGCCTCCTGGGAGGCGGGTTTAACTGCATCAGCCATGCGAATCAACGGTTAGTTCAAGACCCGCTGATTATAACCCGGACCGGCACCGGGACGCGAGAATTCCGCCCCGGCAGGCCTGGTCAACTGAACAGGTTGAGGAAAAACAGTACGATCATATCCCAGAGGCGAGCAAACAGCCCGGCTTGCTCAACCCCTTCCACGGCGATCAACGGCACATCCACCAGAGTCTCGCCAGCCAGGCTAACGGTCAGGTTGCCGAGCACCTGTCCGGCACTGAACGGTGCCTTGATCACCTCGTCGATATGCAGTTCAGCCTGCAGGTCGTCGGCACTGCCGCGGGGAATGGTGAGAAACAGGTCATCGGCGATGGTCAGCTTGACCGAATCCTGCTTGCCGGCCCACACCCGTGAGTCGCCCAACTCCATCCCGGCGGTGTACAACTTGTGGGTCTGGAACCAGCGAAAACCGTAATCGAGCAGGCTCTGGGACTCCGAGGCCCGGCCCTCATCGGAGCGCGCTCCCATAACCACCGAGATCAGCCGCATTCCGTTGCGCTCGGCCGACGCCACCAGGCAAAACCCGGCCTCTTCGGTGTGCCCGGTTTTCAAACCGTCCACGCTGCTGTCGCGAAACAGCAGCCGATTGCGATTGGGCTGGTTGATGCCGTTGTACTTGAAGTACTTTTCCGCGTAGAGCTTGTAGTGGTCGGGATAGTCATAGATCAGCGCCCGGGCCAACAAGGCCAGGTCGCGGGCCGTGGTCAAATGACCCTCGGCGGGCCAGCCGGTGGCGTTTTTATACACCGTGTTGCGCATACCGAGCAGCTCCGCCTGCTGGTTCATCACATCGACAAACGCCTTTTCACTGCCCGCCACACGCTCCGCCAGCGCCACGCTGGCATCGTTGCCCGACTGCACAATAACACCGCGCAGCAAGTCCTTGACCGGCACCTGGGTGCCCTCCCGGACAAACATCTTCGAACCGCCCATGCGCCAGGCCTTGACACTGATATCCACCGGGTCATCTTCGCCCAAAGTGCCTTTCGCGATTTCCGCCGACACCAGGTAGCTGGTCATCATTTTGGTCAGGCTGGCTGGCGGCAGTTGCTGATCGGCATTCTGCTCCACCAGTACTTTACCCGTATCGCCATCCAGCAGCAGGTAAGCGCTGGCTGCCAGTTGCGGCGGGGCAGGGATCATCACGTTGGCCGAGGCATTCACCATCAGCAAGCCGAGAGTAAGGAAAACGAGGGTTTGGGTAAATTTGCTGCTCAACATAAATCTCAATTGTCTATCCAAAGGCGATGGCGCTGTCGGCGCCGTAAAGGTGTCGCGGTCGCGGTAACGACCGCCGGATGACCCGCAGGCCAGTACTCAGGTCACGCTGCTGCGACCTCAATCGTAAATAATATGCGGTGCCGGCATCTCATTGCGCTCCAGCTGCTGGCGAATATCCATCAGCGCCAGGTTGTCCGCAATGGGCCCGATCCGCACCCGGTAGAGCTTGTCCTTGCGCGGCGCAGAGACAAAAACCGGTAAACTGGTCAGGCCGGCGATGCGCTGGCGCACACTTTCTGCAGCGCTGGGTGAGGCAAATGCCCCGGCCTGTAAAAAAGTATTTGCCGGTAACTTGTAACCCGCCGCATATTCCGGCGCCGGCAATTCTTCATTGCGGCTGGCCAGCACAGTGGGTTGCGGTTGCGGCTGCGCTATCGCGGTGGCGGTGGTGGTAGCAGCGGGAGTCGCGGTGCCGATATTCTGGCCCGGCTCCACCACTTCGATCCTGACCGGCGCCGTGCCGTGCTTGAGAAAGCCCAGTTTACTGGCCCCGGCATAGGTCAGGTCGATGATCCGATCGTGCAGAAAAGGGCCGCGATCATTGACCCGTACCACCACTTGCCGACCATTTTGCAAATTGGTCACGCGCACATAGCTCGGTATCGGCAGGGTCTTGTGGGCGGCGGTCATACCGTACATGCTGTAAAGCTCGCCGTTGGATGTCTGCCGACCGTGAAACTTGGTGCCATACCAGGAGGCGACCCCCTCCTGGGTAAAGCCAGTGCTGTCTTCCATGACCCAATAGGTTTTACCCATAACGGTGTAGGGGCTTTTATTGCCCGCCGGGCCGCGCACTTCCTCGCGCGGCACCGCATCGGGAATATGGGAGACATCCACCGGCCGGGCCGGGCCGCCATCGCTCACTTCACGACTGGTAAACGAACACCCGGCCAGCAACACAAGCCCTGCCAGCCACAGCAGTCCAATGATTCGCAATCTACCCACCACCTTATTTCGCCCCCACTGTGGCGGACTCTGCCCGCTCGCGTATAGCCTGACTCAATTCATACACCGCCAGGGCGTACAGCTCGCTGTGATTATACCGGGTAATGACGTAAAAGTTGTGCAAGCCGAGCCAGTATTCTGTCCCCCCGTCACCTTGCAGCTGCATCGCCCGGGCCGGCATGTCCGCTGCCAGCGCCAGGTTGGCGTTAAAGCCCTGCTCGCGCAGCTGGGCAACGGTATGGCGCGGCCGCAGTTCCGGCACAAAGATATCCCGGTTGTGAGCGCCGCTGACAGTAGCGGGAACCGCCACCGCTTCGCCGGAGCGCCAGCCGTGGCGGACAAAGTAGTTGGCGACGCTGGCGATGGCATCCTCTTCGTTGCTCCAGATATCCACCAGGCCATCACCATCGTAATCGACCGCGTAGGCGCGATAGCTGGAGGGCATAAACTGGCCGTAACCCATGGCCCCGGCGTAGGACCCTTGCAGACTCAAGGGGTCGCGCCCCTGCTCCCGGGCCAACAGCAAAAACTGTTTCAATTCCTTGCTAAAAAACGCACTGCGGCTGGGGTAGTCGAACGCCAGGGTGGTGAGCGCGTCCATGACCCGATAGTTGCCCCGGTACTGGCCGTAGAGTGTTTCCACGCCGATGATCGCGACGATTATTTCCGCCGGCACCCCGGTTTGTTGCGCCACCCGCGCCAGCGCCTGGCGCCTGCTCTGCCAGAACTCAACGCCTTTTTCAATCCGCGTCGGGGTCAGGAAGATCGAGCGATACTGGCCCCAGGTCTTGGTTTTTTCCGCCGGCCGGGACATGGCGTCGATAATGGCTTGCTTCTTTTCTGCCTGGGCAAACCAGCTGCGCAGTTGCTGCGCTTCAAAGCCATGTTCTGCCACCATTTCCCGCATCAATTCCTTCGCTGCCGGATGCTCGGCGTAACTGCCACTCGCTCCACCAGCGGGCAGCCACAAGGCGAGCGCCAACACCAGGCCAAACTTCAGTTGTTCCAGACTAGGCAATCCCATCATCTCCTTTTTTAAACTCGATTGTTCAAACTGTTGCTTTTAATCACTGGCTTTAAACCCCTGGACTAACCTGGCTACCCTGTGAATTGGCCAGCTATCGGCTTGAGCAGACATATATGCATTGTTGTCCTTGGGGCAGCAACTCTTCTCCCGGCCTGGCTCCAGGGGCTTGCTTTCAAGACTCGCCGTCAACCCATCCATGGGGGCTCCACGACAGCATCCCTGCTGTCGAGGGTCTTGAAAACAAGCCCCTGAAACCAGACCTACCATCGTGCCAACTGAAAGACGTTTCGCTTCGATGGCAATTAGCTGGGCTCAAAATCCGGCCCATGGCATTTCTCCAACACCTTCTCGCAATGCTTTTTCTGTCCAAACCCGGTTTGACTGAATCCGGGCCAATTAATTCCGCCATCGGCAAAGCCGGCCGGGGCCGGTTTAACCGACACTGACCTTGCGCTGCTCGGTGCTGATTGCCATCAACATGCCAAACCCCATCATCAGCGTGACGATGGAGGTTCCCCCGTGGCTCACCAGTGGCAGCGGCACGCCCACAACTGGCAACAGCCCTGACACCATACCGATGTTAACAAATACATAAATAAAAAACGTGAAGGTGATACTGCCGGCCAACAATCGGCCAAACGAGGATTGCGCGCGGGAGGCTATCAGCAGACCCCGGCCAATGATCCAGAAGTACAACCCCATCAGCAACAGCACTCCCACCAGCCCGAACTCTTCCGCCAGTACCGCGATAATGAAATCGGTGTGGCTCTCGGGGAGAAAATTCAGCTGCGACTGGGTGCCGTTAAGCCAGCCTTTGCCGTAGACGCCACCGGACCCGATCGCGGTCTTCGACTGGATAATATTCCAGCCGGCCCCCAACTTGTCCGCCTCCGGGTTTAACATGGTCAGGATTCGCTGTTTCTGGTAATCCCGCAAGACAAACACCCAGAAGGGCCAGGCACTGGCAATCATGAGGCCCAGGGCGGTGAAAATATAGCCCCAGCGCAAACCGGAGAAAAATAACACCAGCAGACCGGAGGTTGCTATCAGCAGCGAAGTTCCCAGGTCTGGCTGGCGCATGATCAATACTGTGGGGATGCCAATCAATAACATTGCCCACACTACATGCCTGAAAGCGGGGGGTAATATTCGCCGCGACAGATAGCTGGCCAGCGCCAGCGGGACCGCCAGCTTCAAAATTTCCGAGGGCTGAAAGCGAAACCCTCCAAGGCTCAGCCAGCGCTGGGCACCTTTTGCGCCCACCCCCATAAACAGCACCAGCACTAACAGCACCACACCCGCCATAAACAACCAGGGTGCCCAGTACTCCAGCAGATGCAGCCTGACCTGGGCCACGGCAAACATCACCCCGTAGGCGAGCAGGAAAAACACCGACTGGCGCTGCAGGTAATGCAGGTCCTGGCCGCTGGCGCTGTACAGAACCACAAGGCCGTAGAGCGTTATTAGCAGCAAGCCGAGCAACAACGGCAAATCGATATGGCAGCGCTGCAACAGGCTTTCCGGCCGCCGCAAGTCGCGACTGGCTTCCGGCATACGCCGTTGAAAATCACTGGTCTTCAAAATATTCTCGCATCGCTTTCTGCCCCGCGGACCAGCTGCTCGCTGTCCCGCAACTGCAATTGCATATACTTGTCGATTACCTGGCGAGCCACCAGGGCGGCCTTGGAGCTTTTCTCGCCGTTTTCCACAATCACTGCCACGGCTATCTGCGGCTGCTCCAGCGGGGCGAAAGCCACGAACAGGGCGTGATCGCGCTGCCGCTCGCGCAGTGCCTCCGAGTCATACTTCTCTCCCTGGGCAATCCCCACCACCTGGGCGGTACCGGTTTTACCCGCCATGCGATAACCCAGCCCCTTGTTGATAACCTGGGCCGTGCCGCGCGCTCCGTGCACGACATTTTCCATCGCCTCGAAGACTGCATCCCAGTGACGGCTGTCCACGCTATCCAGCGTGGTGGATTTTTCCTCGGTCAAGGTGTTGCCGATCGCCGCTACCAGGCGCGGCTGGATAAAACGCCCGCGACTGGCGAGAGTGGCCGTCATGGACGCCAACTGCAGCGGCGTAGTCAGTGAAAACCCTTGCCCGATACCTACGTTGACCGTATCCCCCGGATACCAGGCCAGCCCCATGGCCCCCCGCTTCCATGCCCTGGAGGGCCAGATACCCGCGCGCTCGCTGGGGATATCTATGCCGGTGCGACTGCCCAGGGCAAAGCGGGAGCCGAAGTCGTGCAGGCCGTCTATACCCAGCCGGTAGGCCATATCATAGAAGTAGGTATCACAGGATTCGGTAATGGCCTGCAACATATCGACCCGGGTGCCGTGGCCGTGGCGCTTCCAGTCGCGATAGAGCCGCTCGTCCCCTTTCAGCTTGAAGAAGCCCGGATCATAAACAGTGGACGTTAAAGTAATCACCTTGTGGTGGAGGCCACCGAGGGCGAGCATCGGCTTGATGGTGGAGCCGGGCGGGTACTGTCCCTGGATGGTGCGATCAAACAGCGGTAAATCCAGGGATTCATTGAGCTGCCGGAAGTCACGGTGACTGATGCCGGTAACAAACAGGTTGGGGTTATAACTGGGCGCACTCACCATGGCCAGCACCCCGCCGTTGTTAACATCCAGCGCAACTACCGCGCCGCGGCGACCGTCCAGCGCAGCCACTGCTTCCCGTTGCAGCTCGGTATCGAGGAACAGGCGCAGGTTTTCGCCCGGCTGGGGTGAAATTTGCTCCAGCACCCGCAACACCCGGCCGCGCGCGTTGGTTTCCACGTACTGATAGCCCACGGTTCCCAGCAGGGTATCTTCGTATTGCCGCTCCAACCCTATTTTACCAATCGTATGGGTGCCGCTGTAGCGATGAAATTGCTCGTCATCGAAACCGGCCAGTTCGCGGTCATTGATGCGGCCCACATAGCCCACCGAGTGCGCGTACAGGTCCTGCATGGGGTAGTCCCGCACCAGCTGTGCGGACACGGTAACCCCGGGCAGGTGGTATTCGTGCACCGCCAGCCGGGCAATTTCCGCCTCCGTCAGCCGAAAGGTCAGGGGCACCGCCTCAAACGGGCGCCGGCGTTGCTGCAGGCGCTTTTCAAAACCCTCCAGGTCTTCCGCGTTGATCTCGACCAGCTCTGCCAACAAGGCCAGGGTAGCGTCGAGATCATCGACCTGCTCTTTGATGATTGCCAGGGTGTAACTGGGCCGGTTGTCGGCCAACAGCAAACCGCGGCGATCCATAATAAGGCCCCGCGTCGGCGGCAGGGCCTGCACCTGAACCCGGTTGCGATCCGACTCAGTGACGTAATCCTGGTAGTTGACCACCTGCAGGTTATACAGACGGTAGAACAGCAAGCCAAACAACAACAGCGTGCCCAATGCGGCCAGCAAAAGGCGGCGATTTATGATTCTCGCTTCCTTGTAGTGGTCTTTTAAATGCTGGTGTTCATGCATGGGGAGCTAGTTTCGACAGGAAAAACGACAGCTGCGGCAAAGCGGCTAAATTTCAGGGCCGAATTGTATTGGCTTTAAGCCACAGTTCACAGTGATTACTTGTGATAAGGGTGATTATTGAGAATAGACCAGGCCCGGTACAACTGCTCGATCAACACGATACGTACCAGCGGGTGGGGCAAGGTCAGCGCCGACAGCGACCATTTCGCATCTGCCCGGGCCAGACATGCCGGCGCCAGGCCATCCGGGCCGCCGATCAGGATACTGTAATTGCTGTGACTCATTGACCAATTGGCAAAGTTGGCAGCCAGCTTTTCGGTGCTCCAGGGCCTGCCTAATACATCCAGTGCAATGATCAGGTCCCCCTTGGGAATGGCCGCCAGCATCTGCTCACCCTCCCGCGCAATGGCCTTGTCCGTGGAGCTGCTTTTGCCCCGCGGGCCGAGCGGCAGTTCCTGTAATTCAACACTGAACTCCCGCGGCAGGCGCTTGCTGTACTCGGCGTAACCGGCCTCCACCCACGCCGGCATGCGCGCGCCAATGGCGATGATCTTGATTCGCATAAGAATGCCCGGGATTACTCGCTATCGCTGCTGCGACTGCCAGGCTCCATGCTCCAGAGTTTTTCCAGATCGTAAAAACCGCGGGTGGCCGGCATCATCACGTGCACCACGGTATCGCCGAAGTCCGCCAGCACCCACTCACCGCTGTCGAGCCCTTCGACCCCGATCGCGGCAATGCCTCGATCCTTGGCCTCCTGCACCACATTGGAGGCCAGCGATTTCACGTGCCGGTTGGAAGTACCGCTGGCAATAATGAGGGTGTCCATGATATCCGACAGCTCACTCACATCGAGACAGACGATATCCTTACCCTTGAGGTCTTCCAGCGCATCAACAATGATCTTGTTTAATTCATTTGGCATTAATAATTATCGTCCTTTCTAACGGTACAGTTGATTGTTTTTAATAAAGCTCCAGACACTGTCGGGAACCAGGAACTGGGCGCTGTAACCGGCCGCGATAGCGGCCCGGATACTGGTCGCCGAAATATCCAGCATGGTGGCGTCTGCCAGCACCAGCGCCCCTGCGGGTGCCTGCCGCAATTGGGTCGGCGCTGCCAGCCTCGCCCGCATCCAACTGGCCAGCGGCTCCTCTGCCGGCGGCTGCCAGCCGGGCCGCCCGACCACCACCAGGTGGGCGTAGTCCAGCAAGTCGCGCCAGCGGTGCCAGAGATGAAAGGTCGCCAGGGAATCCATCCCCACACACCAGCAGAGGGATACCTCCGGCCCCAGCTCGCAGCGCAGCTCGGCCAGGGTATCCACGGAATAGGAGGGGCTGCTGCGGCGCAACTCGCGCCCGTCGACGCTCAATTGCGGACACGACTCCAGCGCCGCCTCTACCATAGCCAGGCGCTGGCTGCTGCTGCGTCCGGGGACATCCCGGTGCGGTGGCTGGTGGCAGGGCAGCAGCCGCATTTCGTCCAACTGCAGGCGCTGCTGCAACTCCAGCGCCATCCGCAGGTGACCATTGTGCACCGGATCGAAGGTGCCGCCAAACAGGCCAATTATCCGGCGCACAGCACCCCCACGCGAACGCGATTACGCACGAACCTGGCCGTCACCGAACACCACGTATTTCTGCGACGTCAGCCCCTCCAGGCCGACCGGGCCGCGGGCGTGAATCTTGTCGGTGGAAATTCCGATCTCGGCCCCGAGGCCGTACTCGAAACCGTCAGCAAAGCGAGTGGAGGCATTGACCATCACCGAACTGGAGTCCACCTCGCGCAGGAATTTGCGCGCGCGACTGTAATCCTCGGTGACAATGGCCTCGGTGTGAGCCGAGCTGTATTCGGCGATATGCGCCATCGCCTGCTCCATATCCGCCACCACCCGAATCGACAACACCGGCGCCAGGTATTCAGTGGCCCAGTCCTCAACTGTGGCTGCGCCGGCTTCGATAATGGCCCGGGTCTGCTCACAACCGCGCAACTCCACCCCTTTGGCCCGCAGGTCACGGGCCAGGTCAGGCAATACCCGGGACGCCACGGCCACGTGTACCAGCAGCGTCTCCATGGCGTTGCAGACGCCGTAGCGGTGGGTCTTGGCATTGAGGGCAATATTGTGGGCCTTGGTCAGATCGGCACGGTCATCGATATAGACGTGACAAATACCGTCCAGGTGCTTGATCACCGGTACCCGGGCATCGCGACTGATGCGCTCGATCAGGCCTTTGCCGCCGCGCGGCACAATCACATCCACGTACTCGGGCATGGTAATCAGTTCACCCACGGCGGCCCGGTCCACAGTCTCGATCACCTGTACCGCCTCAGCCGGCAACCCGGCCGCCGCCAACCCTGCCCGCAGGCACTGGGCAATCGCCTGGTTGGAATGAAACGATTCACTGCCACCGCGCAGGATCGCGGCATTGCCGGATTTCAAACACAGGCTGGCGGCTTCTACGGTCACATTGGGGCGGGACTCGTAGATAATCCCGATTACGCCCAGCGGCACCCGCATTTTACCCACCTGGATGCCACTGGGACGATAGCTCAAATCGGTAATCGCACCACAGGGGTCGGGCAGTGCCGCCACCTGGCGCAACCCTTCGAGCATGGCGTCGATGCGCGCCGGCGTCAGCTCCAGCCGGTCCAGCATGGCGGCATCGAGGCCGTTGTCACGGCCTTTAACGAGATCTTCCTGGTTGGCAGCCGCCAGCGCCTCGCGAGCCTCGTGCAGAGCATCTGCAGTGGCCAGCAATGCCTTGTTCTTGACCCCGGTGCTGGCCGCGGCAACGATCCGGGCGGCGCTGCGGGCACTGCGGCCCACCGTCGCCATATAGGTGGAAATATTCATGGGTAGTGTCTTCGTAGCTGTTATTAACTGAATTGGTTGCAGTATACCGGAACCGTCACTGGCTTGCCGCTGGACTTGCCGGAGAGTTCCCAGGCGGTGGCCCGGGTGCGTATTGAATCTCGAAATCACGGCTCGACAGCAAGCGCTGCTCCAGCCAGATTTCGAGCCGATAGGCGCCACTGGCAAAACCGTGCAGTGAGTTTTGCAGGCTGAACAAGCGCACCCCCTCCGCCGCGTCCAGCTGCAGATACCGGCGCTCCAGTTCGATACCCGGTCGCCCTTCAAACAGGCGCACCTCCAGCTCGGCCTGCGGCTTGAAGCCCTGGTAGGCAAAACCCACGAAGATCATATCCTCCACTGGCAGCTGGGTCGGGGCAACTTCCGCCAACTCATCGATCGCGTGGGCACTGACCTGCAATCGGGTAATTCTCGGGCGCTCGGCATCCGCAACCGCCCGCTCATTGAGCAGCTTCAATTCCTGCAACTTGATACTGTCGGGGAAGTGCACCAGCGCTCGCGCAATATGGCCGCGGGCGTCATCCCACTGGCCGGCCTGGATGCTTTGTTCCACCTGGCTAATCAATCTGTCCTCAATACTTTGCACCTGGCGGGCGGCCTCCTCGTGACCGCTATCGAGCTGCAGTATTTGGCGCCAGCTGTCGAGACTGCTGCCACCCGGGGGTGTCAACAACTGGCCATTACTGGCCTGCTGTAACGCCCGCGCGCGCAGCAGGTCGATGGCCGCAGACTGCTGCATTCGGGCCTGCAGATCCAGCAGGTCCGGGTCCTCAGCCCTGACCAGCAGGCCGCGGTCGATGGCAACCTGGGCTTCTGCCGGATTGGCCTCTGCCAGATGCCGGCGGGCAATGGCAGCGTAGCGCCGGCTGATCTGTGCCAGCCCCTGCAGGGCCTCGGGCCGCTGGGGGTCTATTGCCAGCACCTGGCGATAGACCCGCCAGGCATTGTTATCCTCCGGCAGAGTCAGGTAGTTCTGTTGCATCAAGCCCGCCGCGGTGTCCAGCAGCCCATGGATTACCTCTTCGTCGGCAATGCTTTGCTCCAGTTTCTGCAGTCGCGACTTATAGACATCGGCGGTAAAAGCTGCACGCGCCAGGGCCGCCGCCTGCCGCGCCGCCGCATAATCTCTCTGCGCCAGAAAACCCTCGATAGTGTCCACAGACGCGCCGCGCAAGGCCTGCAGGGCCTGTGCGGCCTCGATGTCCAAAGGATTGCTGGTTATCAGCTCGCGGTAGATGGCCGCGACCTCGAGCAGTAGCTCCGGCTCCTGCTCTAAACGCGCCTGCAACTGTCTCGCCTGCTGCAGCTGTTCAGCGCGCAGGGCCAGTGAGCTCTGGCCGTTGAGCTGGGTTAGGGCTGGCCCGATCGAGTCAACCGCAGTCGCCTCGGCATTGCTGCTGGTGTCGGCTGTCTCGGGGGTAACGGCTGCCGCAGCCATGGGTGCTGCAACCGCTTGGTCGGGCCACGCTTGGTCGGGACTGAATTGGCCGGGGCTAATTTGGTCGACCAATGCCTGCTCCGGTCTGGCCTGCTCGACCTCCAGCGCCGAACTCGCTGCGCTGGCGCCGGGTAACTGCGGAGCAGGCTGGTTCGCGGCCAGCGCATTTCCGGGGCCGGCCGGGTCGACCACCTTATCCGGGGCAAGCACTCGATCCGGGCCGGACTGCTCTGCTGGAGCAGTCCGCGGGTCGACGCCACTCTGTGCTGCCGCTGCCGCACCGGCTCCCAGGCGCTGCTCCACCGGCAATTGCTGCTGGAAATACACCCCGAAGCCAATGCCAGCGGCAATTGCCAGCCCCAACAGCCAGGCCCAACTGCCGCCGCCACTGCGCTGCACCACCACCGGTGGCTGGGCCGGGGCGGCGTGGGACCGCTGCGATTGAGGATCAGTTGCGGATATTTCTGTTGCCGGTATTGCTGCCGCGGGCACTTCTGCCGCTGGAATGGCGGAAATGGATAATGGCGAGGCCTCCGGCAACTCGACGGGATCCAGTCCGCGACTGCCAATCCGCTCCAGATCAGCTGCCAGGGCGGCCGCATCCTGGTAGCGATGAGCCGGGTTTTTGGCCAGCGCTTTAGCAATCAGGGGCTGGAACAGCTGCAAATTGGGAGGCAGTTGTGGCACCGGTGCCGAGACATGCTTCACTCCCACCGCCACTGCGGAGTCGCCGTCGTAGGGCACTTGGCCTGTGAGCATCAGATACAGCAGGACTCCCAGGCTGTAGATATCCGAGCGCGGGTCCACCGGCTCACCACGCGCCTGCTCGGGACTCATATAGTAAGGGGTACCGACGGCCATTCCGGTCAGGGTCATACCCTGGTGCAAGTCGGACGGCCGGGCAATGCCGAAATCCAGCAATACGGCACGGCCGTCATCTTCGTGCAGGATGATGTTCTCCGGCTTTACATCCCGGTGCACATAACCTTTTTTGCCGGCAAAGCTCAGCGCCTGGGCAATATCCTTGAGCACCGCCAGGCGTTGTTCCAGCGACAGCTGTCGGCGGGCAGTTTTCAGATCCTGCCCCGGAATGTATTCCATCGAGAGAAAGTGGCGCCCGGCGACCACGCCGACGTCGTAAACGGTGACGATATTGGGATGCACCAGGCGACTGACAATTTTCGCCTCGCGCAGGAAACGCTCGCTAAAGTCCTGGTCAGCCGCATGGGATTGACTCAGGATCTTGAGGGCCACCTCACGCTCAAAACACTGCTGGATAGCAAGATAGACTTCGGCCATGCCCCCCTTACCCAGGAGACGCACAATTTTATAGCCGGGAATTTCAATCATCAGGTTGTGGAATTTTTAGCTTGCTGTGGCAAAAGAACGCTCATTCTATGCTGCCAGCAGTGCTTAGCCAAACCATTTAGCCCCAACAGCCAAAACAGGCAACGGCTGACGGCCCCGCCTGAGGGCTCAGGAGCGGTGCCGGGAAGAGCGCCTAAGGGCTTGCTGCAGCCACAAATAAAAGCCGCTAAAGCTCAGGAATACCATCAATATCGCCGCCAGATCCACCAACCAAACCCCCAGGTCACCGCCGATTCGACCGCTGTGGAGATCCAGTATCACCCGCTCCCACGACAGCTCGGTGCCGATTTCGCCCTGCCAGAGCACTTCCGCCAACGCTGCCGGCAACGGCCCGGGTTGGCTCCAAACGGCGGAAGCAGCAGTGCCCTGCCAGCGCAGCTGCTGCAAATCGGCGCTGATCACCTGCTGGTCGCTGAACAGGCACACCCCCGGCTGGCAGCTGCCGATCCGGGCTACAGGCACCGGCAAGCCGTGCACGGCGGTGAGACGCTCGACGATGTCGCCGGCAGCGGTCAGCAACAGTAACTCCCGCTCGCAGGCGGCCAGCAGCAGGCCCTGTAAGGCGGCCGTATCGCCCTCTCCATCGCCCGCCCCATTGCTCACTGCATCGCCCACTACTGCACCCACCAGAGCGCCGTCACACTGGCCGAGCCGGCGCCCATCGAGATATAAGGAGCCATGTTCATCGCCGCTCAGCCACCGCTCCCCCACCTGATAGCTGCGCAGCAGCGGCAGATCGACGCCGTAGTGCGCCAACAGCCAGGCCTGGCGCACCGGCTGCTGACCGAGGCTCATAGCGGTGGTGTGATTGAGCATGATTCCGGTGACGGCGACCAGCAGCAGAATGGCGGCCGCAATCAGCCCGGCACGCCGATGCCAGCGCCACAGCCACGGCCGCAGCCAATGGCCGCGTTTACGCACCCGATGCGAGCGGGAAGTTGATAAACCTGGTTTGCGGATAATCTTGCCCTGGGTCAGTGTTCTCCGGGAAACTACGGCCCGGAGAACGGTGTTTGCCGATGACAGAAAAGCGCAAGTGTAACGATTTTAGTCATCGCGCGCACCGACAGGGTGGCACCGGTGATGCCGTCGATATGGCCATCCAGTGCCAGCGAGTCGTTTGAGCCCAGCTGCAACCCCTGGAACTGGCTGGTGAAAAACGGGTAGCGAATCTCGCCACCGCGACTCTCGCGATATTCCAGCACCTGGGTTTCTGCAACCTGTCCAGCGTCCACGACCACGCCAATGGTAATGGGCAGCTCCTTGCCAATCTCCTCGAAAATCCAGGCAGTCTTCTGCCCCATACCCCAATAGCGAATGCGCAGGGTGGGAAACTTGCGCCCCAGGATGGCCTCGATATGCTGCCGTTGTTCGGCGTTGACCCACAGGGTTTGCCAGACCACCTCGGCAGCAGGGAAAGCCCGCTGGCGGAACTCGTCAGTGGTCAGGAATACGCCCCGCTGGGCACTGGCTGCCGGAGCAACCAAAACCAATATCAGCATTAATATCTTTATGGGCATAAGTGTGCATTCCAATATCGAAGAGCCCGAGCCAACATCGCTGCGTTTGCGTAGATGGCTCAAGCGGGTTTTCGCACGTCTAACGAACAGCTCTCCAGCAGCAGTCGCCAGCTCAGTGCCACCGGCGCACTGGCGGCAAAGTGACACGAGCACACCGCAGCAGAGACAAAAAAAGGGCATTGAATAAATGCCCTTCCCTGATCACCCGCGCTCGTTCGTCAGTCCCCGGAGCGAGCTTTAGCCGGAATGTTGTTTAGTAGGACCAACCAACACCCAGGTTAAAGGCATCGCCTTCGTCAGCATCGCCCACGGTGTCAGTATAATCTGCCTTCAACACCACATTTTGCGTCAGCCAGTAATTAACACCAAAATCGTAGGACTCATAGTCGGTCGACATTTTATCGCCGCGGTCCCACTCGCTGTAGCGCAAGAATACGCCAAGGTTGTCGGTCAGCTTAACAGAGGGCTCCAGGTACCAACCGCTTAACTTGTCGGCACCGGCAACTTCAAATTGCGTACCATCGATATCCCACTCCGCCCACAGGGCACGAAATGCAAACGGCCCGGCATTATAGACAGTGTGCAACTCGGTCAACAAGGCAGACGCGTCGCCAGCAACCATGCCCTGGGTCAAGTCTTGCTGGTATTGAACCGTGGCAGCCAGCTCTAAACCGGCTACTCCGGTGTATTTCAAACGCGCGGTGTAAGCCAGATCTTCGGCAGCCGCCTCGGCATTTTTCTGCCGCCCGCTGCGGATACGAGTGCTGGTGGTTTTCAGCCCGCTGTGCACTGCGGCGTTATAGGACAAGCCTGGCGCGAGCTCACCCTTGAGCATTATCCCCGCCTCCCACCAGGTGGACGGAATCACTTCACTTTCAACCTTGTTGCGCTCAGTGCCGTAAAAGGTCTCGGGCTCGTGAGTCTCGTTGAGGATGCCGACGGGCACCAGGAACTGACCGATTTGGACACTGTGGTTATCGGTGTAATCCCACTCGATAAACGCCTGTTCCAATTCTATTTCACCGGGCTTGCCCTCGCCGGCAAGGCTGTGCTCCAGCTCAAATTCAGAGAAAAAGCGCACGGTATCAGTAAATTGATGCCCCACATACAGCACGTAGCGGTGCGCGTCGATCTGGTCATCGCCATCTTCAAAATGATTAAAATGATGCTCACCGTAACCACCGATAGAAGTCTTCTCCACCCAGGAGGCGACCCGGGAGGCAGCCCCTGCGGAGACCACAGTCTGCTCTACCGCATCGGCAGTGGCGGCCACTTTCACTTCGGTTTGCTCCAGCTTGGTCTCAGTCTGGTTTAACTGGGACTTCAGGCTTTTGATCTCGGCCTGCTGTGCCTGGATCATCTTCCACATCTCCGCCATGGACGGGGTGCTCTCGGCACTCTGTGCCGCCACGGACACCGCTCCAATGGCGGCAGCCAACAGGGATCTCTTCAACATTCTTTGCGCTCCTAAACCAATATTTTTAATACAGCACCTGTCGATTTGCAGGCACAGGAATAATGAGCGGCAAAATTTAATCTAACTAAGAATGATTTGCAATTACTTTTGCAATAAGCTTTGTAACAACCTTCGCAATAGCTTTCGCAGCGACTACTTGCTCCCGGCCAATAAACAAAAAACCCGCCTGAGGGCGGGTTTTTTGATGGCTAACTGCTGCTATGGCGGGCTCACCGGCATTACCACACAACCCTCATTACAGCAGGGCCCGGCAACACAGCAAGGTCGGGCAACCCAACAGTGGCGTAAAGAGCATCAAGCTTCTTTGGACTTGGCGGCCGCTTCCAGTAGCGGTTGTAACTCGCCGTTCTCATGCATTTCGGTGACGATATCGCAACCGCCGATCAGCTCGCCCTTGACCCACAACTGGGGAAAGGTCGGCCAGTTGGCGTATTTCGGCAAATTGGTACGGATTTCCGGATTGGAGAGAATGTCCACATAGGCGAAGCGCTGGCCACAGGCCATGATTGCCTGCGACGTACGCATTGAAAAACCGCACTGCGGGGCGTTGGGAGACCCTTTCATATAGAGGATGATATCGTTTTCCTCAATTTGCTGCTTGATGGTATCCATAATATCCATGGTAACTGCGACCTCGTTTAAACTCTGGTAAATATAGCAAGAACTGGCAAATACCTGCGTTCTCAGACCTGCTCGACGAGAGGCGTCCAAAAACCCAGCATTATACTCAACTAAAGCGCGATTCTACCCCACTCGAGCGCGAACTTCTAACGAAACTATTGCCCCCACAATGCACTCGGGCTCAGCCCCGGCCCCATCCGGGCATTGCCTTGAACCCGGTTTGCTTATAGTATCCCGCCCTTACCTCGGGCAGCTTGCTAGCTGCCTGTTTTGTTTCCAGCCCCAGAGTTATCGACCAGGCAGAAGAAAAAAGCTCAAGGAGTCCGCCATGGCCACCACCGCACTCATGAACACCTACGGCGCCCGCAAACTGACACTGGTCCGCGGCGAAGGCGTCTACGTCTGGGACGATCAGAACCGGCGCTACCTGGATGCCCTGGCAGGTATTGCCGTGTGCGGCCTCGGCCACTGTCACAGCGCGGTGACCGCCGCCCTGCAGGAGCAGGCCAACACTCTGGTGCACGTTTCCAACCTCTACAACACCTTGCCCCAACAGCGACTCGCTGACCTGTTGTGCGAACTGGCGGGCATGGACAACGTATTTTTTTCCAATTCCGGTGCCGAAGCCAACGAAGCGGCAATCAAGATTGCGCGCAAGTACGGCAATGATCGCGGGGTCAAGACGCCTACGATCGTCACCATGGACGGCAGTTTTCACGGTCGAACCATGGCCACCCTGACGGCCACCGGCAACAAGAAAGTCAAGGCTGGCTTCGCCCCACTAGTGGAGGGTTTCCTGCAAGTCCCCTACAACAACATCGAGGCTGTCAAGGCGCTGGCCGGCAACCCTGACATCGTCGCTGTACTGGTGGAGCCGGTGCAGGGCGAGGGGGGAATCCGGGTGCCAGACGATGACTACCTGGTGCAACTGCGGCAAGTCTGCGATGCCAACCAATGGCTGCTGATGCTGGACGAGATCCAGTCCGGCAATGGCCGCACCGGCGAATTGTTTGCTTTCCAGCACCACGGTGTCGTGCCGGACGTCGTCACCTCTGCCAAAGGTTTGGGCAACGGCTTACCCATCGGCGCCTGCCTGGCCCGCGGCGAGGCCGCAACCATTTTACAACCGGGCAATCACGGCTCGACTTACGGCGGCAACCCGCTGGTTTGCCATGTGGCCAGCAGCGTGTTGACCACCCTCACCCGGGACAACCTGATCGCCAACGCCCACAGCATGGGCGAGTATATGCTCGGCAGTTTCAACAGCAAGCTGGCCGGCCACAAGCTGGTGGCCGAAGTGCGGGGCAAGGGCCTGATGCTGGGCATCGAGTTGAAGCAGGATTGTGGCCAGATTGTCGACCTGGCCATCGCTCGCGGCCTGTTGCTCAATGTCACTGCGGGCAACACCATACGCCTGCTGCCGCCCCTGATTATCAATTTGGCAGAGGCCAACCAGATCATTAACACGGTCTGCGAAATTATCGACGAATTTGCGTCACAGCTATAACCTGAGTCACGGCTATAACCTGAGTCACGGCTAAAACCTGAGTCACAGTAATAACAGGAATACAGAGGTAACGGACTATGGCAGTCAGACACTTTTTGACACTGCGCGACCTGACACCCGAAGAGCTGCGCGGCGTTATCCAGCGCGCGATCCAGCTCAAAACCGAGTTGCGCCAGGGTACTGCGGGGGAGCCGTTTAAAAACAAGGTGCTGGGTATGATTTTTGAAAAATCATCCACCAGAACCCGGGTATCCTTTGAAGCCGGCATGGCCCAAATGGGCGGCTCAGCACTGTTTTTATCGTCCCGCGACACTCAGCTGGGACGCGGCGAGCCCATTGAAGACTCGGCCAGGGTGCTGTCGCGCATGCTCGACATCGTTATGATCCGCACTTTCGAGCATGAAAAAATCGAGCGTTTTGCGCGCCACTCCAGGGTGCCGGTCATCAATGCCCTCACCGATGACTATCACCCCTGCCAGCTGCTGGCCGACATCCAGACCTACGTGGAGCAGCGCGGTGACCCCAAAGGCAAGACCGTGACCTGGATCGGCGATGGCAACAACATGTGTCACTCCTATATCAACGCCGCCGCCATGTGCGATTTCAGGCTCAATATCGCCTGCCCGGAAGGTTTTGATCCCAACCCGCAGCTACTGGCCGACAATGCCGCCCGGGTCACCCTGTTTCGCGATCCCCGGGCCGCGGTCAAGGGTGCCGATTGGGTGGTGACCGATGTCTGGGCCTCCATGGGGCAGGAAGACCAGCAGCGCGAGCGCGAGCAAAAGTTCAGCGGTTTTTGCGTCGACCACAGCATGATGGCCCTGGCCAACAAGGATGCGGTGTTTATGCACTGCCTGCCCGCCCACCGGGGCGAAGAGGTCAGCGCCGAACTGCTGGAAGATGAAACCATTTCAGTGGTCTGGGACGAAGCGGAAAATCGGCTCCATGCGCAGAAAGCCCTGATGGAATTTTTACTGCTGAATCGTTGATGCCTGAAGTACACACCCCGGCACTACTGAGCCTCGACCATATCAGCTGCAGCTACGACGGCCACGCGGTGGTCGACAACCTGTCGCTGAACATCTACGGCGGCGATACCTGCTGCCTGCTGGGCCCCAGCGGCTGTGGCAAAACCACAGTGCTGCGCGCCATTGCCGGCTTTCACCAGCTCAGTAGCGGCAGCATACAGCTGCGCCAGCAGACCATCTCCTCCAGCAGCAGCACCCTGCCGCCGGAAAAGCGCCACATCGGCATGGTGTTCCAGGATTACGCCCTGTTTCCGCACCTGACCGTGTGCGACAACATCACCTATGGCCTGCACGGCCGCGACCGCGCCGCCAAAGAGCGGGTGTGCGAGGAAATGCTGGCACTGGTCAAGTTGCACGACCTCGGCCAGCGCTACCCCCACGAACTCTCCGGCGGCCAGCAACAGCGCGTGGCACTGGCGCGGGCGCTGGCCCCCGAACCCAGCATCCTGCTGCTGGACGAACCATTTTCCAGCCTCGATGTGGAGCTGCGTCGTTCACTGGCCGTGGAGGTGCGGGAAATCCTGAAGTCGCGCCAAATCACCGCGATCCTGGTCACACACGACCAGGAAGAAGCCTTCGCCTTCGCCGACAAGATTGCCGTCCTGCACCAGGGCAAAATTCAGCAATGGGCGACACCGTTCGACTTGTATCACGAACCGGCCACACGCTTTGTGGCGAACTTTATTGGCCAGGGCTCGTTTCTGCCGGGTCACGTGCTGGACAGCAGCAGCGTCGCCACCGAGATCGGCGTCATCCGCGGCAACCGCTGCTATGACTGGCTGCCGGACAGCCCGGTAGAGGTGCTGGTACGGCCGGATGATATTGTGCTCAGTGAAAACAGTCCGATCCACGCCGAGGTCACCAACAAGGTATTTGTCGGCACCTCCAGCAACTACACCCTCAAGTTGCCCACGGGCAGCCAGGTGGTCTCGGCATTCCCCAGTCACGACGACTTCGAGGTGGGCGACCAGGTCGCCATTGAAGTGCGAGCCGAGCACCTGATCGCCTTTCGCACCGGCGACAAGTAACTGCGTTGATCAGTCTGCCAGTGTCACCGGCACCGCCCTGGCGTCCGGTTTACGCGGGTCGGCGGCGCCGCGGAACAGGCCGTCGCCGATGGCAATGGACTGCGCCCCACCCATGGTCGGCACCAGCTTCACCTGATGGCCCTTGGCCTCCAGCAACGCGCGTGTATCCGGGCTGAAGCCCTCCTCCATAAACAGCTCATCCGGCTGCCACTGGTGATGGAAGCGCGGTGCACTGACCGCCGCGGCAATGTTCAACTCATGGTCAATCACATTTACCAGGGTCTGCAACACGGTAGTAATGATACGACTGCCGCCGGGACTGCCAGTGACGATTACCGGCGCGCCATCCTTGAATACGATGGTCGGGGTCATGGAACTCAGCGGGCGCTTGCCCGCCACAATTTTATTGGCTTCGGCCCCAAGCAGCCCGTAGGCGTTAGCCGCGCCAGCCTTGGCGGAAAAATCGTCCATCTCGTTATTCAGCAGGATACCGGTGCCGGGCACCGTAATACCGGAGCCAAAGGAGAAGTTGAGTGTGTAGGTATTGGAGACCACATTGCCGCTGGCGTCGGCGACAGAATAATGGGTGGTATCGAGACTTTCGTCCTTGAACAGCTGGCCGGGCAGAATGGCGCTGGAGGGACGGACCTGGTCCGCACCGATCTGGCGCGCGATATCGGCGGCGTAACCCTTATCAATAAGCCTGGCCACCGGTACATCGACAAAGTCCGGGTCGCCCAGGTATTTGCTGCGATCGGCGTAGGCCCATTTCATCGCCTCGGTCATGGTATGGATGGCCGCGCTGCTGCCCGCCCCCGCTTCGCGCAGGGTAAAGTGCTCGAGCACATTGAGCATTTGCAGCAGGTGGACACCGCCGGAGCTGGGCGGCGGCATGGACACCACCCGATAGCCGTTGTAGTCGCCGCTGACCGGCTCCCGCTCCACGACCCGGTAACTGGCCAAATCCTCGAGGCTGATGAGACCGTCGTGGGCCTCCATTTCCCGCACTATGCGCTGGGCGATTTTACCCCGGTAAAAGGCGTCTTCGCCTTTGCGCATGATTTGGCGCAAGCTCCAGGCCAACTCCGGCTGCCGCAACAACTGACCGGCGCGCAGGGGCTGCCCCTCATTGGGGTAAAATATGCGCAGCGATTCCGGGTTGCTGCGCAAATGACGGGAGCGCTCCAGCACAGCGGCAAGGTCGAAACTGACCGCAAATCCCTCCCGCGCCAGGTCATAGGCCGGCTTCAAAACCAGCCGCAGTGGCAGGCTGCCGTATTTGCGCTGGGCGTGCACGAGGCCGGCGACGGTGCCGGGCACACCGGCGGATGCGCGGCTAAACAGAGCCTTGTGCCGATCCACCTCGCCATTGGCGTCCAGGAACATGTCGGCTGTCGCTCCCAGTGGCGCCACTTCCCGGTAGTCCAGCGCGATGGTCTGCTGCCGGTCGGCCAGGTAAATCAGCATAAATCCACCGCCGCCCAGATTGCCCGCTCGCGGCAGCACCACTGCCAGGGCAAAGCCCACCGCCACGGCGGCGTCCACGGCGTTGCCACCGGCGCTCAGGACCCGCGCGCCCACCTCACTGGCGAGCCAGTGCTGGCTAACAACCATGCCATGTCGCCCCAGCACCGGGTGCTGAATACTGTTGTGCCGAAAAATCGGCTCGTTCTCTTGCGCCCGGACAGCGCAATTCCAGCCGCTGAACAGGAAAAGAAACAGCACGAAGTGCCGCGTGACTCTGGCCATAAACCTGGGATCCCCTGAATTTCCGCTGCTGCCTGCTGCAGCAGCGGTGCTATGATAACCCGGGAGAAAAAACAGGACACGGACAGACTGACAATAATGCCAAATTACCGAACTGCCATCGGCTCAGCCTGCGTCGCCATGTTTTTATTATTGCTCGGCTGCGAACCCCGCGCGCCAGCCACCGCCGGCCTCGAGGCGGTCTATGACAGCAGTCGCTTTCGCCTGCAAGTGAGTCAGCAACGGCTCGAAGTGTACGACCGCAATGTACAGCGCACCGTGTTCAGCGCCGCGGCCGAAGACCTGATCAGCGCACACCGGGCCGACGTGCAGCTGACGGAATCCCACGGCTATTACAGTCGGGTCGAATCCCCGGGTCACAGCTGCGGGCAGGCGAAGATTGAACGGGCCGACCCCTACAGCGAGTACTTCCTGCTCAGCGGCAGCTTCCAGAGCCCCGGCTGCGACCTGAAGTTCTACCTGCGTGTTGCCGTTACCGACCAAGCCATGTTTATTTCCGCCTACACCTCCGACGAAAATTACAACCAGCTGAGCTTTGGCTTTGACAGCGTCGCCGACGAGACGGTGATGGGCTTCGGCAGCCAGGTCAGTCAACTCAACTTCAAGCAACTGGAAGTACCGATCTGGGTGCAGCGGCAGGGAATTGGCCGGGGCGCGCAACCCCTGTCGACCATGATCAATGCCAATAGCCCGGGCGCGGCTGGCGACCCCTTGAGCAGCGCCTATCCGGTGCCCTACTTTCTCAGCGACCAGCAGTACGCCGTACTGCTGGAAAATACCGAGTATTCACGCTTTGATTTTCGCCAATCCCGACGCACCTATATCCACGTGCAGAGCGCCGCCCTGAAGCTGCAATTCTTCAGCTGTTCAAGCTTGCTCGATTGTGTCGGCCAGCTGGGCGAGATGAGCGGCCGCATGCAACCTCTGCCCGACTGGGTCCACAGCGGTGCCATTATCGGCCTGCACGGCAACAGCGAAAAGGCACTCAGCCACTATCAAACCCTGCACAGCCAGGGCATCCCCATCAGCGCCCTGCTGCTGCAAGACCGGGCCGCGAACGAGGACAGCAACGAAAGTGCCTTCCTGCCGCCCTGGAGCGGCCGGGGCGAGCCCAACCCCGAGCCCTGGCGGCAGCAATTGTTGGCGGCGGCGAGCCAGGACAACATCAGGTTACTGGGTTACGTCCATCCCTATGTAATTGACCCCGGCAGCGCCCCCGACGCCGCTGGCTTCCTGCTGCGGCGCCAAAATGGCGAACTCTACCAGAACCCGGCCACCGGCCGCGCAGGGCTGGTTGACCTCAGCAACCCGCAGGCCTACAACTGGCTGAAAGCGGAGCTCAAGGCGTTGATTACAGAGCAGCAATGGAGTGGCTGGGTGGCGGATTTTGGCGAGTACTTGCCTGTCGATGCAGAACTGTACGAAGGCCTTGCGGCCGACAGTTACCACAATCTTTTCCCGCAGCAATGGGCCAGGCTCAACGCCGAACTGCTGGCTGAACTGGACAGCACCGGGCAAGCGGTTTTCCTGATGCGCAGCGGCTTTACCCAGAGCCCCACTTTCACGCCCCTGTTCTGGCTCGGCAACCAAACCACCAGTTGGGACGCCAGCGACGGCTTGCAAAGCGTTGCCATCGGCCTGATCAACAGTGGCCTCAGCGGACAGACCTTAAACCATGCCGATATCGGCGGCACCACATCGTTGCGCCGCCCGGTGCCGACCATGACCGGTTTGCTGCTGCCAACGCAGCTGTCGTTCAAGGAAAATAGCGAAGGGAGCGCACTGCAATCCCACTTTGCCCTGCATCGACACCCAAACCTGCTCAAGCGCTGGATTGAACTGAGTGCTTTTACCCCGGTCTTTCGCAGCAGCGAGGGGCTCGCACCCGAGCTGAACGCCCAGGTCTACGACGCCGATGTGCTGCCCCATTTCAGTCGCTTTGCCAGGCTGTTTGCGGCACTGGCACCCTACCGCAGGGAGCTGATGGAAGATGCCCGCGAGCGCGGCTGGCCGCTGATACGGCACCCCCTGCTGCACTTCCCGGACAACCGCCATTTCCGCAATATGGCCGCGGACCAGGTGCAGTTTATGCTCGGCGATAGCGTTATGGTTGCCCCCATGCTGACCCCGCGCAACGAAAAGACCTCCCGGGTGGTGCACTTGCCCGCAGGAGAATGGCTGGAGTTGTGGAGCCAGGATCTGCTGAGCGTACCCGCCGAAGGGATACGCTTGAAAGTCTCGCCCAAGATGGGCGAGCCGCCGGTCTATCTGCTCGACACGGCCAATACCCGCAACCTGATTTTACCGGCGCTGCGCAGCGCCGGGGTCATCGCCGACCCGGCCGACAACGCAGAGTAATGCCGCCGGGACCAGGCAGTGCTGCCACACGAGCAGCCCTGCCGCCGCGGTTAATCAGCCAGTGCACAGCGCGGAACCGGCCGGCCTGGGACGCCCGCATTAGAGGCATTCAGCCAACTGCGCGCACCGGCACAGGGCGTGCGCCAATGAGGTTTACTCAGGCGCCGAGCAGACCGAGCAGCTCGTCGCGCTTGCGCTCCATCAACGGGTAATCACCGCGGGACTCCACGTTCAGGCGCACTACCGGTTCGGTGTTGGAGCTGCGCAAGTTAAAGCGCCAGTCACCGAAACTCATGCTCAAACCGTCCGTGTAATCCACCTCGGTAGCCAGCTCCTGGTAGTGCTTCTCCACTTTCGCCATGGCCGCTTTCGGGTCGTCGATTTTATTGTTGATTTCACCGCTACAGGGAAACAGCGCAATGCAATCATCCACCAGCTCGGCCAGGGTTTTACCACTGCGGCACATCAGTTCAGTGACCAGCAACCAGGGAATCATGCCACTGTCACAATAGGCAAACTCCCTGAAATAGTGGTGCGCGCTCATTTCACCGCCGTAGACCGCGTCCTCGAGCCGCATGCGCTCCTTGATAAACGCGTGCCCGGTTTTACTCTGCACCGGCCGGCCGCCCATTTTCTCCACCATCGCCCGGGTGTTCCAGGTCAGGCGCGGGTCGTGCACTATGGCCTCGCCAGGGTGCTTGAGCAGAAATACTTCTGCCAACAGCCCAACCAGGTAATAGCCCTCGATAAAGCGCCCGCTGGCGTCGAAGAAAAAGCAGCGATCAAAGTCACCGTCCCAGGCAATCCCCAGGTCGGCCTGGTGTTCGCCAATGGCGGCAGTGGTCGACTCGCGATTTTCCTCCAGCAGCGGATTGGGCACCCCGTGGGGGAAGTTGCCGTCCGGCTCATGGTGCACCTTGATAAACTCCAGCGGCAGGAAGCGCTCAATGGCGTCGATCACCATACCTGCGCCGCCGTTGCCGGCGTTGCAAACCACCCGCAGCGGGCGCAACTGGTCGCGGTCGATATAGGTCAGCAAATGCTCGACATAAGCGGCCCGGTTATCCAGCTGTTGCAGTGTTCCGCGCTGACCCGGCGGGGCAAAGTCATTGGCTTCGGCCAGCTTCTGGATTTCACGCAGGCCAGTGTCACCGCTGATCGGCCGGGAGCCTTCGCGCACCAGCTTCATGCCGTTGTAATCCTTGGGGTTATGACTGGCGGTGACACAGATGCCGCCGTCGACGCCGAGGTGAAAGGTGGCAAAGTATATTTCCTCGGTGCCCACCTGGCCGATATGGATCACATCGACACCGGCATCCAGCAGCCCTTCTGCCAGCGCATCGGTCAGCTCGGCACTGGTCAGGCGGATATCGTGCCCCACCACGACCCGGCCGGGCTTGAGATAGGAGGCGTAGGCCCGACCGATGCGATAGGCGATATCGGTGTTCAATTCATCCGGCAGCCGGCCGCGAATATCGTAGGCCTTAAAACAGGTAAGAGTCGTCATTTATGGGCTCTCAAACTGGTTTGTAGATATTTTCGTAAACGAAATTGGTGGCTTCTACAAAACCTTCAACACTACCGCAGTCAAAGCGGCGGCCGCGAAACTTATAGGCCAGCACACAACCGTTTTTCGCCTGGGTCAGCAGTGCGTCAGTCAGCTGCACTTCGCCGTTAATCCCGGGCGGTGTATTTTCAATGATGTCGAAGATATCGGGCGTCAGAATATAGCGGCCAATAATGGCCAGGTTACTGGGCGCCTCTTCCAGGCTGGGCTTTTCCACCATGTCGGACACCTGGAACAAACCCTCCTTGATTTGCTCACCCTTGATCACCCCGAACTTGTGGATCAGCTCATCCGGCACCTCCTGAATGGCGACAATACTGCAGCGAAACTGCTTGTAGAGCTTCACCATTTGCGCCAGCACGCCTTCATCGTCTTCCGCCAGGCACAAATCATCTGACAGCACCACCCCGAAAGGCTCATCGCCAATCAGGCGCTTGCCGTTGAGAATGGCATCACCCAGGCCTCGCATTTCCACCTGGCGGGTAAAGGAGAATGCCGCCTTGCTCATGACATCGCGGATAGACTCTAAATACACTTCCTTGCCGGTGCCGGCAATCTGGTGCTCCAGCTCGTAATTCATATCGAAATGATCGGCAATGGCGCGTTTGCCACGACCGGTGACCATGCCGATATCGTGCAGGCCGGCTTCGATCGCCTCTTCAACGCCGTACTGGACCAGTGGCTTGTTGACGATAGGCAACATTTCCTTCGGCATGGCTTTGGTGGCGGGAAGAAATCGGGTGCCGTAGCCAGCGACCGGGAAAAGACACTTGTTAATCATAGATAAATCATCCTTATATCAATGTAGGTGTATTCGTGTGCCAGTTAGAACGGCCACTAGGATACTACAAGAACGTTGCAATATGCTGACCAACTATTGGATTTCCGCGGCTGGAGACAATTTTCGCCCCTTGGTGAATGCCAGCACTGGACAATCTCTATCTGGACAAGCAGACTGCAAAAGGTAGAATGATCACCTTTTATGGCTGCACGCGCGCAGCCGCTTACGCACCCACTCAGAGTCCTGATTTTATGGATTTAAGCAACCGAAAGAACGCCTACGATAGAGACGAGCTGCTGGACTGCGGTCACGGCCGTATGTTTGGGCCAGGTAACGCCCAACTTCCAACCCCCAATATGCTGATGCTGGATCGTATTAGCAGTATCACCGCCGATGGCGGCGAATACGGCAAGGGCGAGATTGTTGCAGAACTGGATATTCACCCTGGCCTGTGGTTTTTTGACTGTCACTTCCCCGGCGACCCGGTGATGCCAGGCTGCCTCGGACTGGACGCCATGTGGCAGCTGGTAGGCTTCTTCCTGGCCTGGAAAGGAAACGAAGGCAAAGGCCGTGCTTTGGGTTGTGGTGAAGTAAAATTCACCGGCCAGATTATCCCCAGCGCCAAGCTGGTCACCTATCGCATCACCCTCAAGCGGGTGATAGAACGAAAACTGGTTATGGGCATCGCCGATGGCAGCGTCAGCGTTGACGGCAAGGAGATCTACACCGCCAAGGATCTTCGTGTAGGCCTGTTCCAAAGCACGGATAACTTCTAACAAACCTCTAAGCACTCGCACACCGACGGGTGCTCAGTCACAATCGAGGATGCTTATGAAACGCGTTGTGGTCACCGGCATGGGTATCGTCTCCTGCCTGGGTAACGATATCGAAACCGTTCTGGACGCCCTGAAAGAAGGTCGTTCAGGCATTAAATTTCAGGAAGAGTACGAGAAGATGGGCTTCCGCAGCCTGGTTGCGGGCAGCATCGACATCGACCTGAAAGAGCATATAGATCGCAAAAGCTTGCGCTTTATGGGTGATGCTGCGGCCTTTGCCTATATTTCCATGCAGCAAGCCATCACCGACAGCGGCCTGGCAGAAGACCAGGTTTCCAACGAGCGCACCGGCATCATCATGGGCTCAGGCGGCGCCTCCTCCAAGAACCTGGTGGAGTCGGCCGACATACTGCGAGAGAAGGGCTTGAAGCGCGTCGGCCCCTATCGGGTCACGCAGACCATGAGCAGTACCGCTTCCGCCTGTCTGGCAACGCCGTTCAAGATCAAGGGCGTCAACTACACCATCTCTTCCGCCTGCGCCACCAGCGCCCACTGTGTCGGTAACGCCATGGAGCTGATTCAACTGGGCAAGCAGGATGTGGTCTTTGCCGGCGGCGGCGAAGAAGAACACTGGACCCTTACCGCCCTGTTCGATGCCATGGGCGCCCTGTCGACCAAATACAATGACACCCCGGACAAGGCCTCCAGGGCCTACGATGCTGACCGTGACGGCTTTGTCATTGCCGGTGGCGGTGGCTGCCTGGTGTTGGAAGAGCTGGAACACGCCCGCGCCCGCGGTGCGAAAATCTACGCAGAGCTGGTTGGCTACGGCGCCACATCGGACGGCTACGACATGGTAGCGCCGTCCGGCGAAGGTGCTGCTCGCTGCATGCGCCAGGCACTGAGCACCGTGGAAGGTGATCTGGACTACATCAACGCCCACGGCACCAGCACCCCGGTCGGCGACATCGCGGAATTGAAAGCCGTGCGAGAAGTGTTTGGCAGTAAAGTGCCCGCCATCAGCTCCACCAAATCACTCACCGGCCACTCCCTGGGTGCCACCGGCGTACAGGAAGCGATTTACAGCCTGCTGATGATGAAGCACAACTTTATTTCGGCTTCCGCCAATATCGGCACCCTCGACGATGCGGCACAAGACATGAATATCGTCCAGCAGCGCCAGGACAATGTCCAGCTGCAGCGTGTCATGTCCAACAGCTTTGGCTTTGGCGGCACCAACGCCAGCCTGGTATTCCAGCGCTACCAGGCGTAAACCCCGCCCTCCAGGCCCGGCCACCGACGGCCGGGCCAACCCCACCACTCCAGCAACCCCTCTCGCTTGCCAGCAGCTCACACTTAGGTATGGATTTGACCCCGCCACAGGTTTTTTTCGGGCCGCAGGTTTGACTTTTCAGCACAAAGACTTGTTGATTTAACCGCCAAACGGTTACCATAAAGCCACCAACAGGAAACCGGATAACAAGCAACCACTCTTCACAACAAAAAAAGCAAGGATGCGATTATGAGCGAGCCACTCACCAGCCTGACTATTTTCTCTCCCGCCAGAAGCATCGAGCACATTGAACTGTGCGCCTACCTGAAAGCCTCACTCGACCTCGAGTGCGAACTCAGCACCAAGCCGGACCAGCACGGCGCCAATTATTTATTGATGTTTGATTGCAGCGAGGTATCCGCACCGCGCCTGCACCAGTGGCTGGGTTACCTGCACCAGAGCCAGCGCGAGCGGAAATGTGTGCTGATTAATGCCGAGCGCCAAAGCCCGCACGAGCAATTGATCAACTGGCCGCAGATACAGGGGATTTTTTATCGCAGCGACAGCTCCAGCCAGCTGCTTGCCGGCCTGCAAAAGATACTCAACGGCAGTATGTCACTGCCGGAAAACCTCTGCTACGACTTTGTCAGCCGCCGTCGGCGACCGCCCAGCATCCACATGATCGACCCTGAAACCGCCAAACTGACGCGCCGGGAACTGCAAATCCTCGAGTGCATCTACGCCGGCCACACCAATGCCTGTATTGCCGACTGGCTGGCACTGAGTGAGCACACCATCAAGAGCCACCTGTACAGCGCCTACCGCAAGCTCGGCATCAATTCGCGCCTGGAAGCCTGCACCTGGATGCGGGATTATTATCCGCTGCAAAACACCTCCCTGCATGACAATCCGCGGTAAAACCCGCCGCGCCAGGAGCCTGTCGGACTTAGGTGCCCGTAGCGAGAGAAAGTCCGATTTGAGTCAATTTTTAACCATTTTTGAGGCGAATAGTGGTTCTATTTAACGAGAAAATGGTTAAAAAATGGCCAAACTCGGCTTTTTCGCAGCAGGGCAACCCTAAGTCCGACAGGCTCCTAGAGCGCAGCGGTACGCCGCTGCAGCCGGCGCTCCGCTGGGTATTGAGCGTTCAACTCAATCCCAATTCTCCTTTTGCCGCTCCAGCCAGATGCGAACCAAGTGCGACAGCCCCTGACGCCAGCTCTTGACCTGGTAACCAAAATTATCGCGGCAGCGGCGCACCGTCAGCACCGCGCTGTCCGGTTCACCCAACTCCTCCAACTGCTCGACAGAAAGCGCCTCCGCACGCCATTCGCGTTGCAACGCCCCCTTGCGAGCAAGGATTTCCGCCACCACCTCAGTTATCTCGGCTGACGAACAGGGGTCGCCTGAGGCCAGGTGAATCGCCCCCCAGTTTTCGGCGCCGCAAAATATTTGCTGCACCATGGCGCGCACCACCCGGCCCACCTCCATGGCACTGAGCGGCGCGCCCCGGCGCTGATGGGTCACCACCAGTTCCGGCCCCGGGGTGGTCAAATCCTGCAGCAGTCGATGAAAAATCGCATTGCCAGTAATGTCGAGCACCCAACTCAGGCGCAGGCAGATATAGTGCTCCAGGCTCGCCGCCAACACCTGCTCCGCGCGCAAAAATGCCTCGCCCGCCGCGCTTATTGGCTGTGGGGTATCCGCTTCATCGTAGCTGGATTTATTCTCACCACCGAACACCCGATAGCTGGACAATTGAATCACCGAGCAAGACCCGGCCCTGGCCGCTTCACCCAGGGCCGTTGCCGTCAACACCAATTCCTGCTGCTGCGCCTCAGTAGGTGCCTCGCTCCAGCCCGCGGTGTTGACCACAATACTGACGTCATTGGTTTGTATAAAGGCGAGCAGCGCCGCCGCATCGGTCCAGTCCAGCGCCGACCTGACCGGCGCCAACACCGCCAAGGTGGTACTTTCAAAAGCCTGGTAGATGGCCTGACCGAGGGAGGAAACCGCGTCAATTATAAGTACTTTGGTAGCCACGGTTAAATCTGCAACCTCTTCAATTCCGCAATCGTTAGTGTCTGAATGATTGTCGCACGCGCGACACTGGTGTCTTTTGGGCCTATTCCTTTAAACAAGAAAGCCCCTTAAAACAGGAAAACCCCTTTAAACAGGAAAGCCCCTGCAAATTCCCAAATGCAGGGGCTTTCCTGGTTACTGCCCGGCGGTTTAGCCCCTAATTAAGGACTGCCGATTTTACTTTGTCAATCGCAAACACAAAGCAATTCGTCACCGCTGCGGCAAGTTTGCAAGCACCGGTTTCAGCGCCGCAGCTTTGCCCGAGTCCCGGTTCCGCGGCGCAAACTCCAGCCCGTGTTGCGAGCACCGGGGTAACCGCCTCGCTTTTAGAACGGGATATCGTCATCAAAGCTGTCAAATCCCTGCGGCGGCTGGGCCGGCGCAGCAGGCGCCGGCGCCGGTGCTTGCGGTGGAGCCTGGCGCGGGGCGCGATTTGGCTGCCCCTGTTGGGGCGGCTGCTGTCCACCGGGCTGCTGTGCGTTCTGGGCCGGTGCCTGGGGCTGGTAACCGCCGCCGCCCATACCCGCGTCAGCGCGACTATCCAGCATCTGCATTTCACTGGCGATGATATCCGTGGTATAGCGGTCACTGCCATCTTGAGCCTGGTATTTGCTCGTGCGCAGCGACCCCTCGATATACACCTTGGAGCCCTTGCGCAGATATTCACCGGCGATTTCCGCCAGGCGCCCGAAAAACACCACCCGGTGCCATTCGGTGCGCTCCTGGGGCTGGCCGGTCTGCTTGTCTTTCCAGCTCTCCGAGGTGGCGACACTGACATTGGCCACCGCGTTGCCGCTCGGCATATACTTGACCTCGGGATCCTGCCCCAGGTTACCGATTAATATTACCTTGTTTACGCCCCGCGCCATGCTTGTATCTCCCGCAATCTTCTCTACTGCCCGGTTGTTGGCGCGCGCCGCTCGCGCTGCGCCCTGTTACCACCGGGACCTGGTTAACTTTAGCCAGAGGGGAGCTTACACCAGCCACCCACTCACAACCACCCCGAAAAATGTATTAGACCGACTCGCTAGGAGCCTGTCGGACTTAGGGTTGCCCTGCTGCGAAAAAGCCGAGTTTGGCCATTTGTTAACCATTTTCTCGTTAAATAGAACCACTATTCGCCTCAAAAATGGTTAAAAACTGACTCAAATCGGACTTTCTCTCGCTACGGGCACCTAAGTCCGACAGGCTCCTAGAGGATAGCCTTGAGGCTGTCGCGCTTGAAAATAGCAGGGTCCACTTTGAGGTAGGCGGCCGCCTCTTTTTCCACCAACACCACCTCTTCAACCCCAGGCAGAGCCGCCAGAAGACTGTAGGCGCGGGCGCTATCGACCTTGCTGAGTGGCACCTGTACGCCCGCCAGATAGCGTGGCGGTGTCATAGACAGCACCAGCACTAACCAGGCCGCCACCAGCAGTCCGCAGGCGCCCAACAGTGCCGTGACGCCCGCCTCGGCCAATAGCCAGCCACCACCGGCGCCGCCGGCAAACGCGCCGAGAAACTGACAGGTGGAGTAGATACCCGAGGCGGTGCCCTTCTTGCCCGCCGGCGCCAGCTTGCTCATCAGCGAGGGCAGTGTCGCCTCCAGCAGATTGAAGGCCACAAAAAACAGAAACAGCCCCAGCAGAAACCAGACCCGATCCTGCTGCGACCAGACCATGGCCAGCTCCATCAACCCCAGCAGCGCCACCGCCCCGATCACCACCGGTTTGGTTTTGCGCTTTTTTTCCGACACGATAATCAGCGGCACCATAGCCACAAAAGCCAGCAGCAAGACCGGCAGGTACACCTGCCAGTGTTGCTGGCGCCCAATGCCCAGCTGCGACTCCATAATGGCCGGCAGTACCAGAAAACTGGCCATCAGCACAAAGTGCAAGACGAAAATTCCGAAGTTGAGGCGCAGCAACTGGGGGTTGCCCAGGGTATCCAGCAGCAGCTCCGGCACCGCGCCGCTGTCCCGGTTACGCTGCGCGGAGACATAAGGGGTGGGCACCACCTTGTAGAGAATCAGCAAACCGACACCGGCCAACGCAGCGGTCACCCAGAACACCAGAGACAGGCCACCCCAGGCGGTTAAAACCGGCCCCAGCACCAGCGCCAGGGTAAACGACAGGCCGATGGAGGCGCCGATACTGGCCATTGCCTTGGTGCGCCCCTCATCACTGGTGAGGTCGGTGACCAGGGCCATAATGGCACTGGCAATGGCGCCGCAACCCTGCAGGAAGCGCCCCAGAATCAAGCCGTAGACCGACGTCGATTCGGCGGCGACGATGGAACCGATGGCAAAAATAACCAGGCCGGCGGCAATAACCGGCTTGCGCCCCCAGCGATCGGACAGCATGCCGAACGGCACCTGCAACAGCGCCTGGGACAACCCATAGGCGCCCAGCGCCAGACCCAGCAGTGCCGGCGTACTGGCTTCGTACTCCTGGCCGTAGAGCATCAGCACCGGCAGCACCATAAACAGACCCAGCATACGAAACGCGTACAGACTGGCAAGGGAAGCTATGGTTCGCAGCTCGTAGGGCGGGGCGGCAGATTTCAAGTGCGGTTTCCTGGGAGATGGCAAAAACGGGGATTTTACCGGATATCGGGCCAAGTTCGTAGTAACCGCGCAAGCGAATAACCCGAGTCCGATTAATTTATGCGAAATATATCGATAACTGGCCTGCACGCACCCGGCAGTCATGGGGCGCCCCCGCCTAGGCGGACTTCGCAGCCAGAATCATGGCGTTGCGGGGCGTCAGCCGGCGCTCGCAAAATTCACCCAAATTGACCGTCGCGCCGCACTCTTGCAAGTACAGTACCCGATCCAGCAGCAGCCAGACCTCCAATGGACGCCGGAACATCTGGCCCACCAGCTCAATGCGCCGCACCTGCTCCGCGCGCCGCGCGCCGCGCTCCAACCAATGGTCCGCGCCAGCTGCCGCCGGTGGCGGCAGCCCCTTGGAGCGCGCCGCCCAGTGGAGAAAATCCACAAAGCTGCCAGACAACTGGCTTTGGCGAATAGCCGCCAGCGGCAGGTACTCATCGCGATCGCGACTGGCCCGCTGCCACTCGTCAAACGCCATCCGCCACAGCAGTTGCTGCCGGCGTCGGCGCTGGCCCGCGGCACCAGCGGTCACCACCTCCTGCAACGGCAAACTCAGGTCGGCGCGGCTCAGGCGCACCTGTGCCGCTCGTGCCTGGGCTGACATGGGCCGATAGACCTGATCCCGTATAAGGTGATAACAGCAGGGTGAGAGCACCAGCGAGCTACTGCAACTGGTCGCCCAGTGACGCATCAGGGTTGTGTGCAGGTCACCACAAGCGTGCAGCGCCATTGCCCGCGGGTGGCGATCAAGCTCACCGGCCACCCCGGGCCGCAATACATCAGCGTGGACAAACGCCTGCGGCAGACCGAAGCTGGCCGCCAGGCGGGCGCCCTGGTCACACAGTGGCGCCTGCCACTCCAGACTGGTCACGGCACTGGCCTGGGTCGCCGCCAGCAGGCGCCCGAGGTGGCCCTTGCCGGAACACCACTCCAGTGTCGGCGCCTGGACCAGCGGCAGAGCGGCGACAAAGTCACAGATCTGCTGCCACTTGTTGCCGCCAATGCCCACCTCCAGCCGCGCCGGGATAGCCAGTTCGCGCCGGGCCAGCAGCGGCAATGTCGCCAGCTGCAGCAGCCTGGGCCCGTCGGCCACCCAGGGGCGCAACCACTGCAGCAGCCGGTCCGGGTTCCGCTCCAGCGCGTCCAGCTGCGGCGCTGTCAGCTCTTCTAGACGCTGTGCGAGCTCGGGGTGGCTGTCACGCCAGGGAAATTCCGGGCTGGCGAAAGATCGCACCTGCCAGAGGGGCCCATAGCGAGCCAGCAGGCAGTCCAATTCGGCAAACCAGGAGGAGAAAGATTGTTGCTGCATTGATTGGTCAGGACCGGGCTGCGGCAAACACGCAAACCGGCCCCGGGCATAGCCAGGCGGGGGGCGCCATCGTCACTGCGACCGCTACCCTCACCGGAGTCAGTGCCGCCACTAAAGGCTGAGCACCTTCTCCCCGCGGGAGATACCGGACACACCGGTGCGCACCACCTCCAGGATGGCGGCGTCTCCCACCGCGTCCATAAAGGCATCCAGCTTGTCACTGGCACCGGTGATTTGCACCGTGTAGACCGTGTTGGTGACATCGATGATCTGGCCGCGGAAGATATCCACACAACGCTTGATTTCCGCGCGCTGGGCGCCGCTGGCTTTCAGCTTGACCATCATCAACTCGCGCTCGATGTGCGAACCTTCGGTCAGGTCCACCAACTTCACCACGTCGATCAACTTGTTGAGATTTTTGGTGATCTGCTCGATTTTGTGCTCGTCACCAATGGTGGTCACGGTCAGGCGCGACAGGGTTGCATCCTCGGTGGGGGCCACAGTCAGGGTCTCGATGTTGTAACCGCGCTGGGAAAACAACCCCACTACTCGCGACAAGGCGCCCGGCTCATTTTCCATGAGTACAGAAATAATACGTCTCATCAGGTCCGCTCCGTCTTGCTCAGCCACATATCCCGCATGGATCCCTCCGGTGCCACCTGCATCGGATAGACGTGCTCACTTGGGTCCACATAGACATCCAGGAATACCACCCGGTCTTTCAGGGCAAAGCACTGTTCCATTTTCTCCCGCAACTCTTCGCGTTTCTTGACTCGAATCCCCACGTGGCCGTAGGCATCCATCAACTTGACGAAATCCGGCAGCGAATCCTCGTAGTGGATCTCCGAATAACGACTGTCGTAGACCATATCCTGCCACTGCTTGACCATGCCCAGCGCCTGGTTATTGAGGCAGATAATCTTTACCGGCAGGCCGTACTGGGTCAGGGTCGACAGCTCCTGGATACACATCTGGATCGAGCCCTCGCCGGTGACACAGACAATGTCCTTGTCACGAAACGCAAACGCCGCTCCCATAGCCGCCGGCAGGCCAAAGCCCATGGTGCCGAGGCCACCGGAGTTGAGCCACTGGCGCGGCCGCTTGAACGGGTAGTACTGGGCCGCAAACATCTGGTGCTGGCCCACATCGGAGGCGACGATGGCGTCACCCTTGGTGACCTCGTACAGCATCTTGATCACGTCCTGGGGCATGATCTTGTCGCCGCTGGTGTTGTAGCGCGGCTTGACATTGATACCGTGGCGCTCGCGCCAATCCTCAATCTGCGCCCACCAGTCAGCCAGGGCTTTCTTGTCGGTTTTCTTGCTCGACGATTTCAGGATATCCAGCATATCGCGCAGCACGCTGTCCACCGCGCCGACGATCGGCACGTCGGCGACAATGGTTTTCGATATCGAAGCCGGATCGATATCGATATGAATGATCTTGGCGTTGGGACAAAACTTGCCGGTGGTGTTGGTGACGCGATCGTCGAAGCGCGCCCCAACTGCCAGGATCAGGTCGCTGTGATGCATCGCCGTGTTGGCTTCAAAGGTGCCGTGCATCCCCAGCATACCGAGGAACTGCGCATCGTCACCGGGAAAGGCCCCGAGCCCCATCAGGGTGCTGGTCACCGGGAAGTTCAGCTTGCGCGCCAGCTCAATCAGCAGCTCGCTGGCCTCGCCCTGCACCACGCCACCGCCGCTGTAGATAACCGGGCGCTTGGCCTGCTGCAACATGCCCACCGCCTTTTTGATCTGGCCGCTGTGGCCCTTGGTCGCCGGCGAATAGGAGCGCAGCTTGATTTTCTTCGGGTACTCAAAGGGAAAGGTTTCCGCCGGGTTGACGGTATTTTTGGGTACGTCGATAACCACTGGGCCGGGCCGACCGGTAGCGGCAATGTGATAGGCTTTCTTGACGATCTCCGGGATTTCCGAGGCGTGCTTGACCATAAAGCTGTGCTTCACAATCGGCCGGGAAATGCCCATCATATCGGTTTCCTGGAACGCGTCTTCGCCGATTTTTTCCGCAAACACCTGGCCGGAAATCACCACCATGGGGATGGAATCCATGTGCGCAGTGGCGATACCGGTAATGGCGTTGGTCGCGCCCGGGCCGGAAGTAACCAGCACGGTACCCACCCTGCCGGTGGCGCGGGTATAGCCGTCCGCCGCGTGGGTGGCCGCCTGTTCGTGGCGCACCAGAATATGTTTGACTTTGTCTTGCCTGAATATAGCGTCGTAAATATGCAGAGCGGCCCCACCAGGGTAACCGAATATCAATTCAACGCCTTCTTCCTGCAGCGAGCGTATGAGCATGTCGCCACCAGAGAGCATTTCCACCTTGTATCCCCTTAAAACTATTTCAAATGCCTATTACCCGCCGCGGCGGTTTCGCTAAATCGCGGCCAGACGTTGATCACGCGGCCTCGCACCATGGGCGAAACAGTCTCGGCAAGCTGCTAAAAACAGATAGTCTGATGCTTCCCCGGCAACACTGCCCCTGATAACTCAACAGCGCACCGGGCAGGCAGCGTCGGTGGACGCGCCTACGCAACTGGGATGGTTCGGGGAGCGTTTGGCTCACCAGAGGTAGATTCCGGATACGGACTTGCATCAACGGAATGACCGAGGTTACGGCTGCGATCTACACGCCATCTAGCGAACCCGCAATTCTCGCAATTTACTCACCAAAGTCAAGGGCTTAGGGCGTTTTACGGCAATTAAAGCGCGGATCCATAAGCACCGATGACGGTTTATCCGCCAATCTTGACATCCACCCCGCCAGCCAATGGGTTCTATGGTCTATATTGGTTTATGCTAGTGTTAATACAGTTCGTTCGAGCGGGAGCCAGGAACAGAATGATTGCGAGAGTTTTACGACGCGGCATGCCGTTGGCCATTAGCGCGGCGCTGCTCATCAGTTGGGGCCAGCAGGCCTCCAGCAAGGAATACTACCGTTGGCAGGACGACGAGGGCATCACCCACTACTCCGCCCACCCGCCCAAGGACCGCGTCGCCACCAAGGTGCGGGCCACCAATACCCAGATTGAAGTGCGCGACAATCAGGCGCCACCGGCCCCTGCGCAAAATGCCGACCAGGACAGCGAAGCCGCACCGGATAACGCGCAACAGACCGCGGCGGCAAAACCGGTGAGCGACCCACAGCGCTGCGAAGCGGCGCGCAAGAACATCAAAACCCTGCAGGAGAAATCCCGCATCCGCATCAAGGACAACGGCGAGTACCGTTTTCTGACTCCCGAGGAAATGGCGGAAAAATTGCGTATCGCCCAGCACATCATCGACGAGGAGTGTTGACGGCCAGCCTGCGAGCACTCACCCCAACAGCGCCCCGACCCTGATCGCGCCGCCCTTGTGAGCCAGCTGCGCCAGCAGTAACTCAGCGGTGGCCAGCGCGTCCACCAGGGCGTTGTGGGCGGGATAGTCGGGCAGGTTATAGCGCGCCCGACAGCTGGCCAGGCGCAGGCTGTTGGGCACCAATGGCGCGTGGCTGCGCTGCAGGCGCCGCTTCTCCAGCTGCAATGTATCGATGACTGGCAGCAACAGCGGCGCACCGTACAAGCGGCGACTGCTGCGATCGAGAAACGCCAGGTCGAGCGGAGCGTGATGAAATACCAGCGCACGCCCAGCCGCCGCTTGCAAGAACTGTTGCATCAAACTCTCCAGTTCGATGCCCTGCTCCAGCTCGCAGTCGCGCAAATGGTGCACCGTGGCGCTATCACCCACCCCCTGCTCCGGCTTCAACAGCAGGTGCCTGGCACTGTGCAGTTGAATCTCGCCGCCGGCGATCACCACCCAGCCGACACTCAACAATTCCCCCGCCGCCACCTGCAGCGACGACATCTCCGCGTCCACCACCAACAGCTCAGCTCGGCGCCAGTCCAGCTGGGCGAGATTGCCCTCGGCCCGCCAGCAGGCCAGCAACGGCGCCAGCGCTGCAGCCGCCGGCGGACGCAGCCAATGGCGCAAGCGGTAAGCGAATCGCCGTAATTGCCGCACCTTCAGAGCCCGGCGCGATAGTTGAGCTTGATTGACTGCTGGGCATCAGCCACCAGCGAAAACGAATCGCGCAGCAAGCCGCGCACCTGCCGGGACAGTTCCGCCGGGTCGATATAGTTGTCGGCGGGCACGCCGGCGGTCAACTGTCGCACCTGGCCCTGGATGCGAGTTTGCATAATCAGCCGCAAGGCATCCTGCAAGTTGCGGCTGTCCTCGATCGACATCACCTTGGCGTCGGCCAGCGCCTGCAAGCGCTCGATGGTATTCACCGCGCTGACACCATGGGCCAGCGCATGCACCCGCACCAGATCAATAATGGGCAATACGCCGCGCTTCTTCAGGTTTAACTGGTGCTCGTGCTCGCCGTTGCGCTCCACCACAAATTGTCGAAAAATCCCCAGTGGCGGTGTATTGGCCAGGGCGTTCTCCGCCAGCGCCGCCAGGAAGATGGTGTTACTGCCGGCCTTGGCCAGCATATGTTGCTGCAGTTGCTCACACAGCGCCTGGTCACCGTAGATACAGCGCAGGTCGAAGAATATACTGACCCGCATAACCGCATCACTGGTGGGGCTGCGGGTCCAGCGGTCGACCGTGTCCCGCCAGCCCGCCAGCGGTTGGCGCCACTCATCGGTGGTGGCCATTACTTTGCCGGGGCAGTAGACGTAGCCGCACTCATTGAGGCCGTCGCAGACCCAGGTCGCCAGGCCAGTAAACCACTCTGCCGCCTCTCCCTCCACCGGCTCGGCGATCAACAGCGCATTGTCCTGATCGCTGCCCAGCAACTGTTCGGCCCGGCCCTGGGAGCCGAACCCCAGCCAACAAAAGCCGGTGGGCGGCGGGCCACTGGCCTCCACATACAGCTCGATCAAGCGCTCGGTCACCGCATCACTGACCGCCGTTAACACGCGGCTGACCCGGGCGGCATTGACGCCGGCATTGACCCACTGCACCATTAAATCGGGCAGTAGCTTGACGTGTTCCCTGATACCCGCCACGGTGTCTTGCCGACCGATATGCTGCACCAGGTAGACCGGGTCATCACGCCGGGCAAGGAGCAAGTCCGATGCGGTAATAATACCGGCCAGGGCTTGCTGCTCGAGCACCGGCACATGGTGAATACCATTGCGCGTCATTAGCAAAGTCGCATCGAAGACAGTGCTGTCGGCAGAGATGGTTTGCGGGTTGGCCGTCATGATCTCGGCAATGGGTTGCGCGCCACCGAGCCCCTTGGCCACCGCCCGCGAGCGCAGGTCCCGGTCCGTGACAATGCCGAGCAAGGAGCTGTCGGCCTGGATCAGCACAGAGGAGACGCGCCGCTGTGACATCAGCAGCGCCGTCTGCTGAATACTCGTGGTCGGCGCCACTACCAGCAGGTTGCGGGTCATCAGGTCCCCCACTTGCTGCATCATTTCTTCGGAGCCGCTCTCGTACATACCGGCACGCCGCATCCGGCGACTGCGCTGGCTGTGGAAGAAGCGGTCGAAATCCCGATCTTTTTTACGCAGCGCGCGGTAACTTTCTTCCGGCAGCCGGTAGATCAGTGAGTCTTCAATCAGGGTTGCCCGCACGCCGGACTGCTCCAGCTCCAGGCCTTTCAAGTCGAAGCCGACCCGCTCGCCAAACCGGTCCAGCAGGCTGTCGTCCTGGCTTCGCAACTCTGCCGCACCGCTGCGCAATATACGCAGGCCGCCCTCGTCGCCGGCGGCGTGAAAAACATGCCCGCGACGGTGGTAACTGATCACGATAGCCCCCACCAGCTGCTCCAGCTGCGCTTCGCTCAACTGGTCAAAGGGAACACACTGCACCAGAAAATCACGAATGCCCTGCAGTTCGGGGCTCATTTGCGCCGCCTTAGCCATAAACTCGCTCGGCTTTTCATTATTATTGCCCAAGTTAGCAAAACAAATACGGTTGTGCCTTGCTCACATTTTTACTGACCTGTCGTTCCAAACGCCACCTAACGGCGAAAATCCTCACCAAAGGTGGTTTTGTAGAGGGAAAACTTCATCCCCACGTCACCGTAGTAGACGGTATTATTCGCCGCTACCACAATCCGCAGGCGGTCCGTATCCGGGGCCAGCGACGGTAACTCCAGCGCCCAATTCAAGCCGTGCTGGTCGACGCGCTGCATATCCTGCACCGGCTTTTCCGCAGCACCTTCGGCAACCAGAGCCACACGAGCACCTTGCAGGGGGAAGATGGAGCGCATGACCAACTGGGCTCCGCCCGCTTCACGCCACTCGGTGGAGAGCTTCAGTTCAAAATCACCATTTTTCAGCCCACAGACACCGCTGTTGTAGCGACAATTGGGCTTTTCCACCAGTTCGTAGCGACCGCCGGCGACCGCCGCGTGCGGCACTTCACTGACCATGGCATCCACCGCAAAATAGCCGAGCACTGCGAGTATGGGAGTCACAATCAATGCCACCACCACGTGCTTGTTCGTTAAAATACTCATCGTACCACCTGACTTCTTATTTTAATTTATTGCGTAAAACGATAAGGCCCCAACGTAGTGTCCTGGGTCAGGACACTAGCCGGGGCCTTTCGTAATTGCCGGAACTAACCGCCCGGGCCTAGTGGTCCTGCGCGGCAGCGACACCGCTTGGAACTCGAATGTGCTCTACCAACTCCTGCACTTCGATTGGCGGAGCCTGGGTTACCCGGGATACGGTATATGCCACAGCGAAATTAATCGCCGCACCTACCGCGCCAAAGGCATTAGGCTCAACCCCCAGGAACCAGTTTTCCGGCATGCCACCGAGGAACTCGGTACCCGGCACAAACATAATACCCTTGTGCTGGAACACGTACAGCAGAGTAACGGTAATACCTGCAATCATACCGGCGACCGCACCTTCCTTGTTGATGCCCTTGCTAAAGATACCCATCATCAAGGCCGGGAAGATCGAGGATGCTGCCAGGCCAAACGCCAGGGCAACCGTACCGGCGGCAAAATCCGGCGGATTGTAACCGAGGTAACCCGCGCCACAGATGGCAACCGCCATGGCGATGCGCGAGGCCAGTAACTCCGTCTTCTCATTGATATCCGGCGCAATCACACCTTTTAACAAGTCGTGGGAGATGGCCGAAGAGATCGCCAGCAACAAGCCCGCCGCAGTCGACAGTGCCGCTGCCAGACCACCGGCAGCCACCAGGGCAATCACCCAGTGGGGCAATTTGGCGATTTCCGGGTTTGCCAACACCATGATGTCTTGGTCAACCGTTACCATTTCGCTGGTTGCCTTGTTGGCAGAGTACTGGATACGACCGTCGCCGTTCTTGTCCTCGAACTCCAGCAAGCCGGTTTTTTCCCAGTTCTTGAACCACTGCGGACGCTCTTCATACACCAGGTTTTCACCGCCCATCGGCTTGATGGTCTCGTGCAGGTTAAGACGCGCCATACCGGCAACCGCAGGAGCAGTGGTGTAAAGAATGGCGATAAAGACCAGCGCCCAACCGGCAGAGCTGCGTGCATCCTTGACCGTGGGAACGGTAAAGAAACGAATGATCACGTGCGGCAGACCGGCGGTACCAATCATCAGCGACAGGGTGTACATAAACATGTTGAAGGTATTGCCGCGCACACTGGTGGTGTACTCAGCAAACCCCAGCTCTGTCACCACCTGGTCGAGTCGATCGAGCAAGTACACATCACTGCCCGACATGGTACTGCCGAGGCCGAGCTGTGGCAGCGGGTTACCGGTCAGGTTCATGGAGATGAATATCGCCGGGATGGTGTAGGCAAAAATCAACACCACGTACTGGGCAATTTGGGTATAGGTAATTCCCTTCATGCCACCGAGCACGGCGTACATAAAGACAATCACCATACCGATCAGCAGGCCCACCTCGTACTTCACTTCCAGGAAGCGCGAGAACGCCACCCCAACCCCTTTCATCTGGCCGATAACATAGGTCGTCGAACAGATAATCAGGCACACCACCGCAACCACGCGCGCAACCTTGGAGTAGTAGCGGTCGCCGATAAACTCGGGCACGGTGAACTTGCCGTACTTGCGCAAATAAGGCGCAAGCAGCATGGCCAGGATCACATAACCACCAGTCCAGCCCATCAGGAATACGGAACCACCGTAGCCCATAAAGGCAATCAGGCCTGCCATGGAAATGAACGAGGCCGCCGACATCCAGTCAGCTGCCGTCGCCATACCATTGGCCACCGGGTGAACGCCGCCACCGGCGACATAGAACTCTTTGGTAGAACCGGCTCGAGCCCAGAAGGCGATGCCGAGATAGAGGGCAAAAGTCATACCTACAACAATGTAGGTTAGTGTTTTTAAGTCCATGATTGTGCTCCCGGTTATTCGCCTTCGACGCCGTATTTACGGTCGAGTTGACCCATTTTCCTGGCGTAGTAGAAAGTCAGAATCACGAATACGTAAATCGACCCCTGCTGTGCGAACCAGAATCCCAGTTTATAACCACCTATTTGGATGTTGTTGAGCACATCGACCAGCAGAATTCCGCAGCCGAATGACACCACAAACCAGATCACCATCAGCTTGACCATCAAGCTGACATTCTCTTTCCAATAGGCTTTTGCATCATCTTCAGATTGAAAGGCCATGATTTTCCTCCTGTCAGAAAATCGTTGTTATTAGAGTTGTACGTTGCCTTTGTACCGTTTCTGCGACTGAGTCACCATTGGACAATGGTCTATACGCCAGTGGCAAACGGCCAAATGCCGCGCAATTGGTACAGTTAAAATGCCCACTTACCCATGATTTGCAGGCGCTTCAGGTCGCCATCCACACCGCTTTCCAGCTCCCGATCGGCGACAAAATACTCCGCCCCGAAGGACAGGCTCTTGGTCGGCGAATAAATCAGGTTGATGTTGGTGTTGGAGACAGTCTCATTGACGCCCTGACCGGCGGCAATCGGGTTATCCGCCGTGGAGGCGGCGTAACTGATGGTGCTGCGCAGCTTCTCATTCCAGTGATGGCGATAGGCAATAAAACCACCGGTCACGTCGCCCAGGGCGATATCACCGTCGGCGGTAATGGCGCCGTCGCGGAAGGCGTTGAGGGCGATATAGCGGCCGAGATTGCCGTGGCTGAGCATAAACTTCAGGTCATCGCCATTGTCGAACGCGTATGTGCCGGCAACGCTGAGCGCCAGGCCAGTCTCGTCATCTTCCAGGCTACCCTCGGCGTAACTGAGTTCACGCATCACCCCGGCCACACTGTAACTCAGGTTACCGGCCTTGCCGTCGTAGCGGGCGATCAAATCGGGAACCGCGCTGTCATCGTAATCGTTGTCAGTGGCGTAGATCGGCTGGCCATTGCTCATACCGACGATGCCGCCACCGGCGTAGAGTGAAGTCGACGGGTTTTCAGCCGCCAGCATCAGTGATCCGCCGTTACCCAGACCCTTGGTCCAGCGCACCTGGGCCTGGCGGATAAACAGGGTGCCCGAAGTGGGACCGATAAAATCAACAGTTTCCGGCAGCGCGCCAACGTTAAAGAACGTACTCCAGGTCTGCCCGGCCAGCAGTGACGCGTCCGCGGCGTAGCTCCATTTCAGAAATGCGTGACGCAGTCCACTGGGAGCCTGGTTGGTCAGGCGCTCATCGGTGCCGCCAGAGTTAAAGTCCACTTCCACATAACTCATGACATCGCCGGCACTGGTGGCGGTGTTGGTTTTAAACCACATGCGGCTGTGCTTGACGTGGGAGTCCATCACTGTGTCATAACTGCCCCTGCCATCACCGGTTGGAATCACCGAGGGAACCAGAAAGTCGTCCCCCACCGTGGCAGCAGAACGGGTGCCATCGGAGTAGTCGTTCCACATGACGTCGGCTTTGATGTAGCCGCCAAACTGGAAGCGGGTGCCTTTTTTCAGCTCCACTCCTTTGGCCTGCTGCACCTCTTCCTTTTTCTGCAACTCGGATTTCAGTGTCGCCAGTTCGCGCTCCAGCATTTCCACCCGTTGTTGCATATTGGCAGCCGCCGCCACAGGGACCGCTGTCGCGGCCAGTAAACCGGTAGCAACGGCGCGGGCCAACAGGGATTTCTTGCGTTTATTGTTCATGTAACCCTCTCCATCTTGTTATTCGATTGCTTTGCAAGATGGAGTATCGACCCACCCGGGGCCACTGCGGTATTCACCATTGGTCTATATACAGACTAAAGTCGAAGGCGCGGCAGCGCCTCCTGCCCAAATGAAGCCCCCGAATAAATGGCCGTCTGATGTTGCTGATGATTGGCGAATTGCCGTCAACGGCGTTAGAATGCCGAAGACATAAAAATAACCGGACATATTGCATGGCCAACAACCCCTGCATCATCATTGCCGACGATCACCCGCTGTTTCGTTCGGCCCTGTGCGGCACCCTGCAACGGGAATTAAACGAGCCCCAACTGATTGAGGCGGCGGATTTCAACAGCTTGCAGACTGCCGTCGAGGCTCACAAAACCGCCAACCTGATCCTGCTGGACCTGCATATGCCGGGTGCTGAGGGCTTTAGCGCGCTGGTGTTTCTCACCGCGCACTACGCCCATATCCCGGTGATGGTGGTCTCCGCCATGGAGGAGCCCGACATTATCCGCCGGGCCATGGATCACGGCGCCTGTGGCTTCCTGCCCAAAAGCGCTTCCATTGAGGATATGACGGCGGCGCTGACTGCCGCCCTGGCGGGCAACCTTTGGCTACCGGCAGGCATTGATGACACACCCGCGGCGAACGAAGCCGAGCTCAATATTGCCGAATCGCTGGCGCGCCTCACCCCGCAGCAGTTTCGCGTCGCCGCCATGGTCAACCAGGGCTTGCTGAACAAGCAAATTGCCTACGAATTAAATGTCACCGAGGCGACCATCAAGGCTCATATGACCGAGATCTTTCGCAAACTGGGGGTCCACTCCCGCACCCAGGCGGTACTGGCGATGGCCCAATTGGCGATCAACCCCAACTCGACCCTGGAAGCCTTCCGCAGCCAGGCCTTGCCCCTCCAATAAATAGCCCCTTCTATAAATTGCCACTCCAGTAATTTACCACTCCAGCAAACTCGGACAACGCCTGTCCCCTCCCGGTACCACAATCCGGGCCGGGACCTCGTTGACACCAGACCTCACCAGAACCAGGCCTCGCTCAATACTATCGCTCACCTGCACTGGCGCGCCGGCGCCGCAGGGCACGGCGTATCACCGTTTTTAAAGCCGCCGGGTGGGCCGGTTTGGCGAGGAACAGGTAGCCGGCCTGCTGCACCGCCTCGCGCACCTCATCACTGTTATCGGCACTCAACACTATGGCCGCCAGGGCCTGCTGCCAGTGATAGCTTAGCGCCTCCAGCACATCCAGCCCGGTGTCATGATCGAGGTGGTAATCGGCAAAAATCAGCTGCGGCGGGCTCGAGTCCGACCAACGACTCAAAGCCTCGCCCAACGTGGCGGCCGTGGTGACCCGGCAGCCCCACTGGGTTAACAGCGACTGCATACCCGCCCGGATAGTCTCTTCGTTATCAATACACAACACCGGGATATTGGTTAGCAAAGGGTCGGCTGCGGGTTTTGCGGTGGACTCCTGCTGGCGCTCGCCAAGGCCAACGGTAATCCGAAACACCGAGCCTTTGCCAGGCTCTGAAGCCAGGCTGATGGGGTGTTCCAGCATGGCGGCGATGCGCTGGGCAATGGACAGTCCCAGGCCGAGGCCCTGATTACCCACCGCTGCCGGCAGGCGCTGGAACTCCTCGAAAATACGCTCCTGGTCCTCTCCGGCGATACCGCTGCCCGTATCCCAAACCTCTATGGTCAGGCACTCGGCGTGGCGGCGGCAACCGAGCAACACCTTGCCGGTACGGGTATAGCGCAGGGCGTTGGAAATAAAATTTTGCAGTACCCGGCGCAGCAGGTGAGGGTCGCTGTAGACCCATACCGAACAGCGGCGCCAGCGAAAATCCAGCCCCTGCTTGCTCGCCAGCGCCCCGGCTTCCGCCGCCAATGGCGCCAGTAAGCTGTCGATGGAAAAGTGTTCCCGCTTGGGCCGCTCCTTGCCCGAGCCGAGGCGCGAGATCTCCCGCAGGGAACTGATCAATTGCTCCATCTGCGCCAGGGCGTCGTCCAGGTAGGTGACGTCCGATTGCAGGGCGCTACCCTCGCGCCCCTGCAGCTTTTCATTGAGGGAGGCGACAAACAGGCGCGCCGCATTGACCGGCTGCAGCAAATCGTGACTGGCCGCGGCGAGGAAACGACTCTTGCTGGCGTGCACCTCCTTCAGCTCCTGCTCCACCCGGGCGCGCAGGTCATTCTCCCGCTGCAACAGGCTATTGGCCTCCCGCAATTCGGCAGTGCGGCTATTGACCCGGTCCTCCAGGGTAGCCTTGGACTGCTCCAGCTGTTGCATGATTTCATGGTAGTCCGAGACATCGGTGTAGGTGGTGACATAGCCGCCATTGGCCAGCGGGGTGCCGCGGATTTCGATGACCTCGCCGCTGGGCAGGACCCGCTCCAGTCGGTGGTAGGTGCGGGCGCGCAATTGATCCAGGCGTCGCTGCACACTGACACTGGCATCCGCCACATCCCCGAAATACCCGCGCAGGGCGTTGTAGTGATAGATTTTTTCGATATCGCAGCCCACGTACAACAACCGGGTTGGAAAATCGAACAACTTTTGGAATTTCTCGTTCCAGGCCACCAGGCGTAAATCCTTGTCCACCACACTGATGCCCTGGGGAATGGTTTCAATGGTGGTTTGCAGCAGGTTTTGACTGAACTGGATCTGTCGCGAACTGCCCCCCACCAGGGAGACAAAATCCTGCAGCTGCAGCGGCTGCTGGCTCATCAATAACTGCATGGCACGATGGGCGGACACCGCCCCGATAATCGCCGCCAGGTCGCTTTCAATGGCCGCAACGGCAAATTTTGGGGCCTGGTCGTGGGGTAACAGACGGTGCCCCACTCGCTTTTCAAAGTCACCCCAGAGCTCCCGGGTGCGATCCATGCCCACCAGCGGGTCCATCAGCGCTTGCAGCTGCTGCACCTCAATACCAGAGGGTTCCATGTCGAGGTGTTTACCCCGCGCGCGCCAGCGCAAACGGGTAAAGGCATCGGCCTGGCGCTCATCCAGCAGGCTCAGGGTCATCTTACGCGACAGCAGCAGGAACACCAAACTGTTGACCAGCAAACTCCAGAAAACGCCGTGGCTGAGCTGGTCGAGCCAGCCCATACCGAACAGGTTGGCGGGTGCCAGCCACTCGATCCCAAACAGCCCCGCCAGGCGCGGGTCATCGGCCGGTAATACCGTGGGCAGCAACAGACAATAGAACCACAGCAGCATCCCCGCCAGCAGGCCCGCCAGCACTCCGCGGGAGTGACCGCGCGGCCAGTACAGACCGGCCACCACCGCCGGCACCAGCTGCGCCGTGGCGGCAAACGAGATCAGGCCCATGGAGGCCAACCCGTCGGCGGTGCTCATCAGCCGCTCCAGCGCCCAACCCAGCAATAACACGACGACAATGGAGACACGGCGAATTAAGCGCAACGGACCGCTCAAGTCGGTGGCCCGTTCACCCCGGCGGGAACTGGTGCGCAGCCAGGCCGGCACAATCAATTCATTGGAAATCATGATCGACAGGGCCACCGTCGCCACCACCACCATCCCGGTGGCCGCCGACAGTGCGCCGATAAACGTCAGCGCCATAATCGGCTCGCTGCCGGCCCAACGCGGCAGGGTCAACACGTAACTGTCGGGGTCCAGGTCAAAACCGGCAAATAAGACCGTACCCGCCTGAGCCAGCGGCAAAACCAGCAGCGCAAACAGGGCCAAATAGATCGGCAGCAGAACCCGGGTATAGCGCAGGTCGCTGCGCTTGTGGTATTCCACCACCAGCACATGAAACTGGCGCGGCAGGCAGACAATGGCGATGGCACTGAGCAGCAACTCGGTAAAAAAGAGCGGGCTGGTGAATTGCTGCAGGGAGTAATTGGGCTGCGTTGTGACCTGGGCAAAATCGGCGTGCCCCAGCAACGACACCGCCAGCAGCGCCACCGCCACAAACGCCACCAGCTTGACCACGCTCTCTACCGCCACCGCGGTAATCATGCCGCGGTGGCGATCGGGCCCGTCGATAACCCGGGTGCCAAACAGGATGGCAAACCAGGCCATGGCCAGCGCCGCGATCAAACTCGATATGGCATCGAAGCGAACTGAGCCGGTGTCCACCCAGTTGATGGTCGACCAGGCGATATCCACCGCCCGCAGCTGCAGGGCAATATAAGGCAGGGTACCCACCACGAGCACCAGGGTGACCACTGCCGCCAGGCGCTGGCTCTTGCCATAGCGGGAGCCAATAAAGTCGGCAATGGACGTCACTTTGTTGCGCGAACTGACGATCAACAAGCGGCGCAGGAAGGGCCAGCCAAACAACACCAGCAAAATCGGCCCCAGGTAAATGGGCAGGTAATACCAGCCATTTTCCACCGCTTGCCCAACCGCGCCGAGAAAGGTCCAGGAGCTGCAATAGACGCCTATAGACAGGGCGTACACCAGCGGCCGCCACCAGTGAATCTGGCGCAGGTAGTAACCGTAGCGTTCCGATAACCAGGCCACCGCAAACAGCAGGGCGCCGTAGGCGCATACCAGGAATAAAAGTAATTGGCTATCCAATCAATCGCGCCTTGTATTGCAGCTCTTATTTTTAACTTCTCAGGCCCCAGGTGCCGTCCGGTGCGGCAAAATATAAAAAACGCCACACCCCTTAGAGAGTGTACCCATTTTCAACCAGCAGAGATATTCAACTTAGGTCGAATTAACCGCCCCCCGGGTACAGACTCTGCAGCGGACAGACCGTATAATAAAATCCATAACTAACCTGCCGCTGAGCGAGTAAAGCTCTATGCCGCCTGCCAGACTCCTACTCTGCGCGTTAATTTCGCTGACCTGTGCGCCGACTTCGTCAAGTGAGGGAGAATTGCCCGATACGCTTGCACCTGCGCAGTCACTGGCGACCTCACAGCAACGAATTCGGTTGCTGCAAGACACCGCGCTGATTCGGCCTGTCGCTGCTGACTCGGATCACATCTATGGCAGTAAGAGTGCCGCCATCAGCCTGATTACCTATATGGATTTTAACTGCCCATACTGCAGAAAGGTTCGCCCGGTAATAATGCGCGAGGTACATACCTCAGGCGGCAAGATTAACTGGGTATTCCGCCATTTCCCCCTCGCAGACAATGGCGTTTCAGCCGAAGCAACGGCTGCCGAGTGTGTCGCCGATATCGCCGGGGAAAATAAATTCTGGGGCTTTGCCGCAAATTTATTATCCCTGCCTCGACCAACTGGCACAGACAGCATCGCTTTGATTCGCCGCTCCGCCCTGAAGGAAAGAATCGAGTGGCATAAGCTGGAGAGCTGCATGAGCGAAAATCGACAGCAGGCTAAAGTATCACGGGATCGGGCAGAAGCGGTGCAACTGGGAATAAATGCTACGCCGAGCACTGTTCTTGTGGGAGGGAAATCAGTACTGCTACTGCAAGGCGCAGTATCAACTGACGTGCTGCAGCGTGCGTTAAAGCAATCAGGGGACTAATCTGTTCAATAAACCCGTTAGGTTTACCATATTGAATAATTCAACTTTTCAATAGCAAGTCAGTCAACAGCAAGAATTGATAGCAATATTAAGCACGAACAATGTTTAAGCCGGTGCCGATTATCTCCCCAGGCCTGCTGGAGCAATAACCGGCACATGGTCGGCTTTGCGATGGCGCATCAATTCTGGTTGGCTTTCTCCCGGATTAACCGAGCCGCCTCTGCGCGAATAGCCATGTCTTTTTCCGCCGCCGCCTTGTCGCGGCTCTGCTTGAAGGCTTTAAACTTCTGCTGATGCTGCTGGAGTCGCAATTCTTCCACACTCGCCCCTTGTTGCGGGCTGGCAAATGCCACCCCGGACAAGAGCACTAGACCTGCCAAAGCTGCAACTATGCACCGTAGGCTCGTACGGCGTGCTGTAATCACTTGCATAATCAATTCCTCTGCTGCTGTAGTCGCCACCTGCAAACTGCGACACTTTGATGTCTGGTTTGTGGCAACCCATCCAGCAAAGATGGGCTGCCACTATCGGTTCCGAATCAAAACTCCTGGCCGAAGAAAAAGTCTTCCACCAGGCGAAGGTCCCTGCGAATAACTCGATTGTTTCGGCAGTTGTCAATGAAGTCCGAACCAAAACCGAATTCACCTCCAAAATACGAATCAATATACAACTGGCCTGGTGCTACGTTAAAGCTGAATGCACCATCGCTATCCGTATTTACTTCTACAGAGTCAAAGATCACTCCATTATCGAAGTAATAGAAAAATGAACTATCTGCCAGTGGCTGACCGAAATCATCATACGCGGTCCCCACAACTGTACAGGTATCGGGGCTGTTAAGATCAATCAGCAGCGGTACAGAAGGCACTCGGGCATAACCACCGCCATAAAAATCGAAACCATTTTCTGTGCTGGCAGCATCCACAAACACCGGGCCGAGTGGAGAGTCGAACTGCACCTCGCCATCAGCGTCCGTCACCAGGTTCTCTATAGGGTCTATGTTGTTGAGACTGAAAAACACATCAAAGAAGGAATCAACGAAGAAACCCTGCTGCGGATCGCCAACATCATCAAACACTTTCACTGTGGTAGGCACTGTCACGCTGGGCGAGTCGGCGGCATCGTGACTGAACGGCTCCAGACTGGGCACCAGCACAAACGCACCGAAGGATTGCACAAAACTGTTGCTACCCGGGCCGGTCTCAGTATACGCAGTCAAGATCGCCCCGCCCAAAGGCACTTCTGCAGGGCCAAAGGGAACCGGTGGAGCAGGAAAACTGCCTGGGTCATCGGCCCGATCGAAGAAGCTATCGGTGGCGAAATAACCTCCGTAAATACCCTGATGATCAAAGTCTATCAATTGATCGATACCGGCCTCCTCATTGGTACGATGATAGTTGCCACTGAAGGGGGTCCACAGGGTGGGCAGGTAAACATCCACCGTACACTGGGTAGTGCCATCCGCCTCCACATTGCAGTTTTGGAAATCACCAAAGAACTCGCCGTAGTAGCCGAAAATACTGTTGATTTCCATCCAGCGGTCCCAGAAATCGGGGCCGTTGAAATACGGAACATTCAAGCTACCCAGGTTTCCGTAGAAGAACTCACCCGGCAAAAAGCCGCAATTACCGAGGTCCACCGGAATCTGGAAGAAACCATTACTATCTGTTTGCACCGTGAGATCAATCTGGTCTCCATCACAGAAATTGAAGTACCTGACGTTATTCCCAGGCAGCGGTTCTCCGTCGATGCCGTACAGGGTACCTTCAAACAGGAATTCCGAGTTGCCCACGACAGTTAAGTAACGCCGCGCTGTGGACGAATTACCATCCGCATCCGTGGCGGTAATATCCACAAAACAGGACTCAAAAATCGAGCTGAGTGAGGATGGCGCAGTAAACTCGGTATCAAAGGTAGTGCCTGAGGCCGAAGGTCCCCCGGCGGTGGGGGATACGGAACCACCGCTGGAACTGCCGAAGAAGTTACACTGGGTCTCCCATGCCACACTGACATCTGTCCCCTCGGGATCGGTCACCGTTGCCATCGCCGTCGCGGTCGCGCCAAGCTGCACGGTCAAGTCCGACAGGGTGAACTGGCTGATAACCGGCGGGAAATTGATATCGGCAGACACCGAGAGCATACCGTCCGGAGAGGCATCCATAAAGTCCAGGGGCACACACACTCCGCTTTGTGTACCACTCAGGCAACTGCCCTGATCTCGGGGAGTATCGAACACCGTTGCTCCGGCCTGGCTCTGCAGCAAGCGATAGTCGTTGTCACCAAAGCGGTGCAAGTAATACTTGATGGAATTGACCAGCGTATAGACCCTGATTTGCTCAGCGGCGCCAACATCCGGGCTCTTCTTCACGGTCAGCGAGTCAAAGCTCTCGGGAATGGCATTATCGGTACAGAAGCGGCTGGGCGAAGTGCCACTGTAGGTCACACCCTCGGCGTACCAGCTAAAGCCGGTCAGCGGAGTGCCGCTAATGGCATCCTTCATCTGGAACTTGAAGCAGGAGTGGGTATTAATGGGCTGGTCGTAGTTCCACCACGTAAAGTGGGTGACCTCACCACAGATCTGCAGCTGACTGTTGCGTACTTCAACCGTACCTTCACCTTCTTCCTTCCACAATCCGGCGTCTTCATCGTAGTACCAGAGCGGAACTGTATCGCCCTCAGCCAAGCCTGCAGGTGCTTTCATACAGACTTCCGCCGGACCTCCCAGCTCACTGATTGGGTTGCCGTCCTGGTCTTCCAGGTCGAACTCCATCATGCCGAAAGTTTCCAGCGTCACCGGGGTGTCATTAGGGTTGGCGCCGGCGGGCAGAGCCAACAGGTCTGGCCCGGCAATGATATCGTTGGTCGCGGGATCCAGGTAGGTAATGTTACCACTGATTTCCGTAACACCGTCCGGCAGAGAGCCATCAGGGATCTGCAGGGACCCGACCGGGTTACCGCCACTGTTGATTTCAACGCCTGCATTCAGGTCATCGTCGGTTTCCAAAGTCTGCGAGATCTGCTGCAGATTGACGGTAATCTCGTAGTCAGTCTGGCCGGGCACAATATTGACCTTGGCGTTACCCGTCGCAAACCCGGGCGCTTTGACCTTTACGGGAAAGAATTTACCCGAACCGTTGCTGGCAACTTCACCATTGCCTACCCCGGCCGCAAAAAAGCCAGCCTCATCCGTGGTCGTTTCCACGGTATTGGTGCCAATCTTGACACTAGCGGCAAAGATAGTAGACCCGTTGCCGAACACCTGGCCGTTAACAGTGACACAGCTGTTGGTTGGGTCGTCCGGGCAGAGATCGTCGGCGAAACAAATGCCGTCTTCATCTGAATCATTGCCGGGGTCAGTTGGGCAGATATCTTCGTTGGCACAGAAGCCGTCACCGTCGATATCGTTGTCCGGATCAGCAGGACAAATATCATCGGAGTCACAGCTGCCATCGTTGTCTGAATCATCGGCGGCATCGATAGGACAAATATCTACATCACCGCATACGCCATCGCCATCGACATCATCCAGCGGATCATTGGGGCAAGCATCTTCGGAGTCACAGCTGCCATCACTATCAGAATCATTATCAATGTCAAACGGACACGCATCTACATCACCACAAATGCCATCGCCATCGATATCATTATCGGCGTCTAATGGACATTCATCGACATCACCACAAACACCGTCACCATCGACATCATTGTCCGGGTCCTGGGGACAAGCGTCCTCATTATCCGGGATACCATCGCCGTCAGAGTCGACTGGAGCAATATCATCAACAAACTGCTGCAGCTCGGCAGTATACGCAAAGGCCGCGCGGCGCATTTGGAATTCAATTCGGGTAGTGTCGTTGACCGACGCTAACATAAAGACAGGATTACCTGAATCGTCAGCGCCATCAGCGTTGTTCACTGGATGACTGCTGCTGGTTACTACCAAACGCAACATACCGGTAGGAGTGGTTCCGCCGGGGGCGATGGTATTGTCAGTGTAATAACCGATGCCGCGTGCATACACCCGATTCCCCTGCACCACCGTTGCATCCGTCACAGGCTGCCATGAGCCTGTCGTTATTGCTGCTGCAGGCTGGCTTGAGAGAGCGGCCATTAATAACGCAAAAAACGCCCCAACAAACAGGGCGGTGCGTTGCAGTAGTTTGAAATCGAGCGCTGAAGTTACCATGATCCAGTTTCTCCTGTTGCGACAGGTGGGCCATCAAATCCAAGGCTGACAACCCTTTAAATGGACAAGCGCCTCAATGCCAGGCGCCTGGTTTTTTATAGCTATTATTTACCCGCCCTGCTGCGACGCAGAGCTAAAAGGCCTAACCCAATCAACAGTATCGATGCGGGCTCAGGTACTGCGGCCAGTGTTTCAGTGAAGGTGATACCGCTAACAGTCAGCATATCCGGAGCAGTAGGCAATGAGAAATCGAAGTCGTCAACAAACACTACAAAACTGGCTGTTGTTAAGCCAGCCCAGGCGGTAATATCAAATGCGCCGCCCGCCGTTAAATCCAGATCCGCCAAGCCACCACTCAAGTCTATCAATTGCACGGCTCCATCAAATGGACCAGTTAATCCATCTATCACCGTTAGCGACAACTCAAGAGTACTGCCAGCTGCAATAGCATCAACAGTAAAGTCCTGGTACAGAGAGATAAAAAAAGTTTCGACACCCGCAACACCTGCCGTAGGGTCAAAACTGTTACTTATCTTCGCCCCGCCAGCGACAAGACTGTAATTATCGTCAACCACCAACGGCAAAGGAGTCGGCCCGAAAGTAAGTGCTGCCGAGTCGACATCAAATGTCGCAATCTCACCACTCCAAAAGTCAAAGCCGGAGCTGAAGTCGGCGTTCATCAAGGAAGCCGAAGCCAGGTGGCTGCCAAACAAACCAAAGATAATTACCAGTGATCGAGCTAAAGCGGGGAGACCAAAACGAAGTCGGGATTTCAGCTGCATGAGTTGCTCCTGCATTGATTTTTTGTTTTATAAATTTTTTATAAATCTGTAGCAGTAGGAAAGCAAGAAGCAGGCCAGCGAACAATCTTCGTTGTCGAGAAGCCGATAGCAGCTTGCAAAGCTCTCTCGGCAAGCACTTAGGCCCTATAAAAACAATGGTTTTAGAGCGGCGCCAATAATGAATCGAGCGACAACCAACAACGGCAGGGAAAGGTCAAGCTAGCGAGCACTGAGACTCTCGACAACCGCTCTTATAAAACTCGCAGTTGCACGTCTTTTATAAAATCATATAAAAATCAGAAAGTTACCAAGACTTCAAAGCACCTCAAAGAACATCAAATCACTTGCGTCAGCTTTTCTTACAGTAGCTTTTGAAATGCAACGTATTCGAAAACAATAACTTGCGCTTCCGGGCTTAAATTGGGTCGCTTCAATACGTCAATAAAATTTACAATCAACGTTTTAACTGCTAAATAAACCCGGCCGCGCAAGTACCTGCAACTGCAGCAGCAGATACGGACTACTTTTGCATAACGATCCGATCCCCCTCCACCGTCGCATGGATTGTATCCCCCGGCCCGAATTTGCCGGCCAATACATCCTGCGCCAGCGGGTTTTCCACATACTGCTGGATCGCCCGCTTCAGCGGCCGCGCGCCGTAGACCGGATCGAAGCCCACCGCGGTCAGCTTGTCCATCGCCTCGTCGCTCACGTCCAGTGACAGCTCCCGTTCCGCCAGGCGCCGGCGCAATATATCGAGCTGGATATCGGCGATGCCGCGGATCTGCTCCCGCGCCAGCGGGTGGAACACCACCACTTCGTCGATGCGGTTGATAAACTCCGGCCGGAAATGACCGCCCACCACTTCCAGCACTGCGGCTTTCATGGCTTCATAGCGGTTTTCATTGGCCGCGGAATCACCCTGCTCGCTGCCGCTGTCATCAAAACTGATGGTATCGAACGAACGGTTGCGGGCAATCTCCTGGATCGCATCCGAGCCCAGGTTGGAGGTCATAACAATCACCGTGTTGCGGAAATCCACGGTGCGACCCTGGCCATCGGTAAGGCGGCCGTCGTCCAGCACCTGCAGTAAAATATTGAACACATCGGGATGAGCCTTTTCGATCTCATCGAGCAGCAGCACCGAATAGGGCTTGCGCCGCACCGCTTCGGTCAGGTAGCCGCCCTCTTCGTAACCCACATAGCCGGGAGGGGCGCCGATCAAGCGCGCCACGGAGTGTTTCTCCATAAACTCGGACATATCGATGCGCACCATGGCGTCCTGGGTATCGAACAGGAACTCCGCCAGGGATTTGCACAGCTCGGTTTTACCCACCCCGGTGGGCCCCAAAAACAGGAACGAACCGTTAGGCCGATTGGGATCGGACAGCCCGGCGCGAGAGCGCCGCACCGCGTTGGAGACGGAGACCACTGCCTCGTCCTGGCCGATCACCCGCTTGTGCAGGGCGTCTTCCATGCGCAGCAGTTTTTCCCGCTCACCCTCGAGCATTTTGCTGACCGGAATGCCGGTCCACTTGGACACCACTTCGGCAATCTCTTCATCGGTGACCTTGTTGCGCAGCAGCTTCATATCCACCATATCAACATCGGAAGACATGGCCAGCTGTTTTTCCAGCTCCGGAATCACACCGTATTGCAACTCGGACATCCGCCCCAGGTCGCCGGCGCGGCGAGCGGCATCCATATCCAGCCGCGCCTGTTCCAGGTTGGCCTTGACCCCGGCAGAGCCTTGCAGCGCCGCTTTTTCCGCGCGCCAGATTTCATCCAGGTCGGCAAATTCCCGCTCCCGCTTTTCGATTTCACCATCCAGCAGATTGAGTTGCTTTTTCGCCGCCTCGGAGGTGTCTTTCTTCACCGCTTCGCGCTCGATTTTCAACTGAATCAAACGCCGCTCCAGGCGGTCCATCTCTTCCGGTTTGGAATCGATTTCCATGCGAATACGGCTGGCCGCCTCATCCACCAGGTCAATGGCCTTGTCGGGCAGCTGACGGTCGGTGATATAGCGCTGGGATAATTTCGCCGCGGCGATAATCGCCGAGTCGGTGATATCCACCCCGTGGTGCACCTCGTAACGCTCTTTCAAGCCCCGCAGGATGGCGATGGTGTCTTCCTCACTGGGCTCGTCCACCAGCACTTTCTGGAAGCGCCGCTCCAGGGCGGCGTCTTTCTCGACGTACTTGCGGTACTCGTCGAGCGTGGTAGCGCCGACGCAGTGCAGTTCTCCGCGGGCCAGCGCCGGCTTGAGCATATTACCTGCATCCATGGCGCCCTCGGCCTTACCGGCGCCCACCATGGTGTGCAGCTCGTCGACAAACAGGATAATGCGGCCTTCCTGTTTCGCCAGCTCGTTCAAGACCGCCTTCAGGCGCTCCTCAAATTCACCGCGAAACTTGGCGCCGGCCAGCAGCGAGCCGAGGTCCAGCGACAGCAGTCGCTTGTTCTTCAGCCCTTCCGGCACCTCGCCGTTGATAATGCGCTGCGCCAGTCCCTCGACGATGGCGGTTTTACCCACGCCGGGCTCGCCGATCAGTACCGGGTTGTTCTTGGTGCGCCGCTGCAACACCTGGATGGTGCGGCGAATTTCATCGTCGCGACCAATAACCGGGTCGAGCTTGCCCGCCTCGGCGCGGGCGGTCAGGTCAATAGTGTACTTGTCCAGCGCCTGGCGATTGCCCTCCGCTTCCGGATTGTCCACCGACTCACCACCGCGCACTTTTTTAACGGCATCATTGAGCTTTTGGGCGTCGCCATATTGCTTCAGTATTTTGCCGAGCGCGCTGCTGCTGTCGCCCATGGCCGCCTGCAGGAAGCACTCGCTGGAGATATAGGCATCGCCATTTTTCTGCGCCTGTTTGTCGGCCAGGTTGAGCAGGCGCCCCAGTTCGGAGGACATTTGCACCTCACCGGTGGGGTTCTGCACCCGCGGCAAGCCGTCCAGCGCCTTGGCCAGGGCGTTGCGCACGCCGGTAACATCAAAGCCGGCCTGGGCCAACAGTGGCCGCACCGCACCGCCCTGCTGGTCCAACATCGCCAGCATCAGGTGGGTCGGCTCCAGTTGCGTGTGGTCACGGCCCACCGCCAGTGACTGGGCATCGGCCAGCGCCATTTGTAGCTGATTGGTTAAACGATCCATTCGCATACTTCACCCCAAGTGTATTGGTAATTTCCTATTCAGAATTGGGGGCTAAACGGCAAAAATCAATGGCGTGCTGCCGCCACCAGCCATCCAGTTGATCTAGCGCAAATATCTGTTGTTTTGCCCGGGCACGGGGAATACCGGGTATCCGGGTGTATAGGGTTTCCTAATTACCACCTAAGCTAAGCGTCTTGCAGCCGGCATTATGTTAGGTCTGGCTTCGGGGGCTTGCTTTCAAGACCCTCGACAGCAGGGATGCTGTCGTGGAGCCCCCATGGATGATGAGATGGTCTCCTCCTCTTCCCAGCGGCATCGCAATGTGCCTGAATAGAGGGTGAACAATTCGTTCTCTATCGACAGAAGCAGGAGGAGACCATGGACAAGTTTAACGTA
>NZ_JAAOIX010000014.1 GCF_011440395.1 Pseudomaricurvus alcaniphilus
CTTTTCGCGCTCCCGGAAACTCGCTAGCGCTCAAACATCCGTCCGCGAAAACCCGAAAAGCGCGGAGAGCCTAAACGCGACCTGATTGGTCTGGCAGGGCACACCCACCGAGCCTTGACCAAGCATCGAGCGAGATTCTGGAAAAAGACAAACTTAGAGATAATTCGATCCTCGCGAGAATAAATTATCTCGATCTTCAGCGGGTTTTGGTGGGTATGAAGGGCATACCTTCCGCGTCTTGAGCAGATCTCAGTTCTGTAAGCTGGAAGTGAAATAACACTGCTGTTAAAGAGCACAATGTAGTCAGCGGTGGGGGGAGCCCGTTGCGGATCAATCAGGCCATGCTTATCCCCCCGACCACATTTGGGGTAGTCGGCGAGGACTGTTCGAATCCCATTTTTTTGCGCGTCTTTTTGCGCAAAAAATGGTTGAGTTTCGCAGCTGCCAAATGTGGACGGGGGGATATGGCCGATCCGCAATGGGCTCCCCCCACCGATGACGGGCAGTCCACTCATATCTCGAATGTGCATAATCCCTCTGCAAATATGGAAGTCCATGTATGGATATGGCCGATCCGCAATGGGCTCCCCCCAGCGCTGACGGGCAGCCCACTCATTTCTCAAATGTGCATAAAATCCGATTAATGCCAGATGATAAGGGTTAATCTATCTTAACCCTGGCAACACTTTTACCATTTTTAGTGCTGTACACTGCGTTGGACTTTAGCGAATCAAGCAATACCGTTTCGCCGTTACGCCAGGTTACTTCTATCGACTTTATGTCGGTTTCTGTACCCAGGCCAAAATGAACTGTGTCGATCAGGCTTTGGGAGAAAACTTCGCCCGCGGAGCCAACCTGCTTGGTGTAGGTCTTGCCAGAGCTGGTAGTCACTTTAATTTTAGCGAAATAGGGGTCGACCTTCTCTATAGGGCTGTAATCTACATCCACCAGAACGTAGTTGCCTGACGTAACCGCCTGGTCGAGAGTGGTGTTTTGGTATAGATACCAGTAGCCTTCTTCTTCACTGCCATTCAGCAGATCGACTTGGCCGTCCAGGTTAAAATCAAATGCCTGGCCCATATCACCATGGCCGGGATCATTGGCGTCTTTTGTGGCCAAGCTGGTCATATTTTCAAAATAGCCTTTGCCCGTATTGAGTAACACCAGATCAGCAACTCGCTCCCTTAGAAATCCGTAGCGATAAACAAACAGGTCTTCCCAGCCATCGTTGTTCAGATCAGCGTGGGTTACACCCCAATGGTCGCCGCCTTTAGGAAGGTTCCACTCGCTTGAAGCATCAATGAACTTGTTACCTGTGTTGATTAACAGAATGTCTTGTTCGTTGCGGTTATTGGCTTTCCAGTCGTATTCAACGTCATTTAGTCCGGTTAAAGAGAAGGTGACGGTCCAGTAGATATTCTGGTTTCTTACCCATTCCGCCTGCCATTTGCCGTTGCCCATATAGCCAAGGTAAAGACCATTTTGATCCCGGACGCCGGGCCAGCCTTTGGCGTTGTCCGGGGCTATGGTTAATGAGTCCTCTGCGGTTTTCATTTCCTCTGGTAATTGGGTGACCTGAAAGCCCTTGGCTTTGACTATGTGCCTGGCTTTGTTCTCGCCCAGGAAGATCGCGAAGCCATCGTTGTACTGGCGGTAGGTCAATTCCATGTGGGATAAGGTAATAGCGTCGTCGGCCTCAAAGCGTATAGCGGTTGTGCCGGTTTCGCCGTCGTCCCGGATATCCAGTTTTTTCGTTTCCGGGTTAAAGTCTATTGATTTTCGCGATAGCTGATAATGGGTTTTACCACGTGCCAGATAGAGATCGGTTAAACCATCATTGTTTGCATCAAAATCTGTTACTGCGATAACACCGTCCCTGCCTGCGGCGGATTTTGGCAGCCATTCGTTGGTGACGTTGCTGAAATCCAGGTTGCCATTGTTTTTCCATACGCTAAGTGGCGAGTAGCAAACGAAATCCTGCTTGCCGTCGCCATCAATATCGGTCACCAAAACCCGTTCGGCCATAGCGTTTTCCAGCCCGGGGATTCTAACCTGGGTAAAGGTGCCATCGCCGTTGTTGTGATAGAAGAGCTGTTGTGGGCCGGAGTAGTTGGGTGTTTTGGCATTGAATAGCGCCAGGTCGAGTTTGCCATCCAGATCCAAATCAACCCAGCGCGGTGCACGGCCGCGCGCGGGTGTGGTTATGCCCGCAGCGACTGACACGTTGGTGAATTTGCCATTGTGGTTGTTGAGTAAAGCGTAGGAGCTCGGGTTGGTACCATTGGCACCGCCCAGGGCTACCATAATGTCCAGATCGCCATCGGCATCGTAGTCCCCAAGTGCTGAACCGTGAAAGTCCTGGGGGCCTGGGAATAGACGCTCTATATTTACCTTGCCTTGACCGTCGTTGGTGACCAGTTGGGTGGGGATATGGTTGTGGTTGTTCAAGACAAAGTCGTAATGCCCATCGTTATTGACATCGCCGATAGAAGGGCCGCCGTACTTGTAGGTTTCCTCGGTGACCAGGCCGATTTGGTTGGAAATATCCTGGAAATCGGGAACGGTTAGATCGGCCACATCGCTAAATTGCAGGCTCTGTAATGTTACTTTTCCACTTCGCCCCACGAATTTCAGCCGCGTAGTGCCCTGGGCATCGAATTTTACTAAAGCGTTTAACGTATTTTTCCCGGATTTTGGAATGTTCAAATCATCCAGAATCAGTTTGTCATCAGCGTAGACACTTAAGCCGGCGTAATCCTTATCGATGGAGACGGTCAGTGTCATGCGCTTTAGCAGGTTGCCATCGACCTGGTAGGGGGTGACAAAGTTTTCCTGGTTGCTCACTGTAACGGGTTTATTGAGTAATCCCGGGCCTGAGTTCAGGCTGGATTGTGCCGGTTGTGTTGACAGTATTGATGAGCTGTTGCAGCCAACCAGTGCGAGAGAAACCAGGCTGGCTACTGTGCATACCCGGGTTATGAATGACTTGTGCAATAGTTTGCGAGATAACATAGTAATCCTCAAATGTTCACAATATTATGTTGGTCCGGTTCTGCGAGCGCGACACAACTGTTGAGTTGTTTAATCTTTAATAGTGATTGGGTAGATGCCCGCTTCGTAGTTGTTACCATCGCTTGAAGTGAACGAGGCGCGTAAATAATAAAAGTGGCCATCTGGCAACTCGGAAGTCGGTGTCAAGCCTTCCAGGGAGATTGTCATGGACGAGCTTCCGGACTCGGTTTTTAAAGCGTCTTTGTCAGTGTGTATTATGTCCCTGGCCGGGATCCACTCGCTTTTAAAATGACGTAGCCAGAACCTTATGCCGCCTTCGTCTGCCGCTATGACCTTACGGCCGGTTCCGGCATGGTAGTCCACGTTCAGGGTGATCTTGTCGCCAACCACAAACTCCGAGTTTCTTAGCAGATCTTCATCGACAAATTTGATATAGCCTTCAGTGACGGGTTTGATGGTCAACTGCATGCTGTCAATCACGGTCTTATCGCTATCTACGGCGAGCTGGATATTTACAGCTCCGGCGCGCTTTGCGGTAATCAGGCCATTTGCATCAATGCTGGCAACCTGTGGGTCGCTGCTGGTCCAGGTTAAAGCGGCGTTGTCTGCGTATTTCGGTTGCACGAGGCCATGCAATGTCATTGTCTGGCCGACCAGTATCTCGGTGGGTTTATCTGCTATGGATACCGCCTGCACCGGCACGGCAAACCACTCAATGATCTTGCCCTGGCTGCTAGCACTCAGGTTATTGGCCGGGCTGGTTGCAGTGATGGTGGCGGTTCGATTGATCTCGCCTACCGCCGTAACCAGGCCCTGTTCACTCACTGTTAACACCGATTCGTCGCTGCTCGACCATTGCAGGCGCTGATCAGCATTGGCCGGGGTGATAGCCACTTCCGGGTTAATGGCAGTACCCCTCCTGATGGTGAAGCTGGAAGGGTTGAGTGCCAGCGACACGGGATCAATTTTGTCGGTGTCATACATTCGGTTGGCGAGCTTTTCTGTGAGTTCGACGGTTTCACCGTTGCGCCATCTTACCTTGATGCTGTCAATATGATCCTGGTCTCCGAGACCAAAGTGGACGATGTTGAGCAGGCTTTGGGAAAAAACTTCGCCTGCTGAGCCCACCCGCTTGCGGTATTCATTGCCAGCGGTGTTGACGATGACCTCGGCAGAGATGGGGTCGACACCGGATTGCGGCGCATAACCGACTCTAACCGTGGCGTAATTGCCATTGCCGGGCTGTTCATTGGAGTAGAGATACCACTCGCCGCCTTCACTGCCATTGAGGAAGTCGAGGTCGCCATCCTGGTCGAAATCAAACGCCTGGCCCATATCACCATTGCCGGGCCCACCTATGTCATTGGCGCCATGCATGGTGACGGTTTCGAAGTTGCCCTTGCCGGTATTGAGCAACATCAAATCGGAAATTCTTGCGCCAATAAAGCCCCAGCGATAGACGAAGATGTCCTGATAGCTATCGTTGTTAAAATCGCCGACGGTAACGCCCAGAGCGTTTCCACCCGTCGGAATGTTCCACTCGCTGGATACGTCGGTAAACTTGTCACCGTCATTTCTGAGGAGTACGTCTGCTTCGTTCCTGTTTTGGGGCACAAAAACCGGCTCCACCCCATGGACACCGGAGAGGCTGAATTTAAAGCCCCAGAAAATATCCCCATTGCGTACCAGTGCGGCTTTCCATTGACCATTACCCAAGTGGCCAAAATACACCCCGTTGGCTGTTATGTCGTCTGGCCAGCCCGATGCGCTAGCGGGGTCGATCTCCAGCTCGTCACCATTGGCCAGTACCCGGGCCGATTTTTCGGCGCCTAAGAACAGGGGGTAATCCTTGCCTCTGAAATCGCCCTGGGCCAGGAAGTAGTAGTTATGGAACCTGATTTTTCCCTCGGCACTGAACGTAAACTCATCGGTACCTTTGAAGCCGCGCGGCTTGATCGACAACTCTTTGGCAATTGGGTCCAGGTCCAGTGACGGTGTTTCTCCTCGACCCAACTCAAATTCCTTGCCTCGTGCAAGGTAGAGATCGAGGTCGCCGTCGTTATCTATATCCAGGTCAGCAACGGCCATAATGTTGTGCAGGCGGGCGACGTCTGCCGGTATTTTTGCGGTTACCTCGGTAAAGGTAAAATCCCCATTGCCTTGCCATACCGATAGCGGCCCGTACAGAATCACATCATCAATATTGTCCTGGTTGATATCGGTTACCAGGACGCGCGACGGGTGCACATCTTGCAAACCGGGGACAGATTTATACTGGAAGGTGCTGTTGCCCAGGTTTTCGTAGAAAAAATGTTGTGGTTTCTCTTTGCCGAGACCCTCCTCATTGATCAACATAAGGTCCAGGTCGCCATCGAGATCCATATCGGACCAACGCGCCCCTCGACCTCGGCCGCCTCTATCGATGTTGACGTCGCCGGTCATAAGCACGAACGTGCCATTGTTATTCTGATAGAAATTGGCCTTGGACGGATCTTTACCATTACCGCCGCCCTGGGTAACTACCAGGTCCAGGTCGCCGTCGTTATCGTAGTCACCGGCTGCTGTACCGTGCAAGTCATGCATAAACCAGCGGGAGAGATTCTTGCTGTGGGCGGTTACCGTGCCGTCGCCGTTATTCCAGTAAAGTTTGCTGTCCGCCTGGTTGTGGTTGTTGGTAATAAAGTCATAGTCGCCGTCGTTATCCATATCGGCAATGGTCGGGCCTCCGTATTTGATGGAGCTCACCTTGTCCAGTCCGGCGTCGGCGGATATGTCCCGGTAGAATGGAATATCCAACCGATCCAGGTCTTCGAATTGAAGGCTGTTGAGAGTGATATCAGCGTCATTGGATTTTATGGTCAGTCGGGTATCGCCGGATGCATCAAAGCGTACCAGAGCGTTGAGAACCTGCTCACCGGCTTTAGGTACATTGAGGTTGTCAACCAGGAGGGTATCGTTGGCGTATAGACTGAGGCTGGCGTAGCTTTGCGGGTTGCTAACCGTAAAGGTTGCTTTTTTGATGGGGCTGCCAGTCACCGTGTAATGCATGGTCACCGGCTGCGCCGCCGCGATGACAGTGGGCGTGGAAAGGGGATCGGTTGGTGTACGCGCGGCCAGGCACAGTCCCGCGACCAGTACAATTGTCATGCCCGCTAACAAGCTGCTCTTCTTCTCAAATTTCATTTATTTCATTACCTGGTTATTGAACAACGACATTCAATTGATTAGCTATTGCCTGCCTGAAAATCCCAGGCTTTGGCAGACACCAATCCGTAATCGGATGTAAACGAGTTAGTTAAAGGAACTTATGCCCTTTACCGAACTTTTATAGCAATCTGTTCGAGCCACTGTTTTCATCCTGGTGGATAGTGACCGGCCAGCCAGGGAATTGATTGTTCGGATTGCTTTCGGTGGCATCCACCAGAAAGCGAAAAGCCTGCAGGGTGTAGGTCTTGGCAGCCGTATCAAACAGGATAAACCCGAACCCGGAACCTTTTTCATGGGCGTGAATATAGCGGTTGTCAGATTGGCCAACTTCCGGGTTGCCAACCGCGTAGACGTAGATCTTGTTGCCGAAACTGTCCAGGTATTCACCCGTTTGCGCCAGGCCGTGCGAGGGGCGATGCTTGTGGGGTAACTTGACATCGTCCGGGCGCCACCACCTGGGCCAGCCCGCGGCGATAGCGGGGGTACAGAAGGCCCAATTGCTGTCTCGCTGGGCATTTACACCGTATTGCGACAAACTCCCCAAGTGGGTGTCGCCACAAATATGCAGCGCTTTCGACCGGCGCATAATGTCGATGGCACGGTTGCGCGCCGTTGCCGGCCAACCGCTGCTGTCAAAATCGTATTTTAAATAATTGTCTGGCGAGGGTTGGTGCGTCGAAATGCCGGCAAACACCGTCTGGCTAAGCACGGCTTTCAGGGAGTGTCCGCGCCAGTCCTCGGCCCAGCGGGCTAAAAAGTCTTCCTGGCGTTGCCCCAGCAGGTGCAGGTCCGGGTGGTCGAAGGCCGGGTTGTAATAGGCGGGTGCTTCATCATTGCCGGTTTCCCCGACGGAGATATTCAAGCGCTCTGGTCCACTTTTCCACTGGCGGTCGGCAATAATGGCAAAGCTCACATCACCGTAAACCAGGTCGGTGTAATACACGCTCATGCCCCTGGCAGAGGGGGTGGGGTCTACGGGGTCCGGGTGGTGGGCGGTATGGGTTCTATGCACCGCGTTGACCACCCGCACTGGTTCAATATAGCCTCCCCAGGTATCACTGCGCCCGCTTAGCACGGCCTCCTCTGACATTTTGGCGCCGCCTTCGCCCCACAGATTGCCCTGCAGGATGTCATGGTCATCGGGCAGGCAAACTGTCGGCGCGTTGCGCATGGCCTCCCCGAAGGCCCAGCCGAATTGGTAGTATTTGCGCAGGTAATTGAGAATGGCTGGTCTGGATGGGGCCCGAATGATGCCGAAGCCGCCGTGGTCTTCGTAAATCTGGTCGCCGGAAAACAGAATCAAATCGGGATTTAATTTGACAATATTGTTGGCCACCGGTGCGTAGGGGAAGGCGTAATCGTTCTGGCAGGTCAGGGCGGCCATGCGCACCGGCCTGTCCACCGGGTTGGCTTGAATGGTGCCGGTATAGATATCGGGAATCTCGCGGCCGTCGCGCAGCTTTTCTCGATAGACGACGCGATAAGCTGTGCTCAGTTTTTCATTCCAATTGGCAATTCGGAAGGTCGCAATCCAGGCGTCCGGGTCCAGCTGTGCTTTGGCAATGGGTTGCCAGCTGCCGGACTTGCGGATTTGTAACTCTACCTCCTGATTGTCATGCTCCCCCATTGGCCCGGTCAGTGCACTCAATTTCAGCACAAACCCTTCTTCAGTGCGGGTATTGCTCAAGGTGTACATCGTCCACAGGATGGGGCCGAATTTTTGTTCCGGGGCATAGTTAAAGCCGGCACCCGTCAATGTCCACCGGGAAAAACGATACCGTGTACCGCTGGATTCGGTCGGCTGCTCTGAGGGGAGGGTGAAATTGCTAACGATAGCGACATTTCCCAATAGTTTGTCGATGGCGACCAGGTCTTGCAGCTGACCGATCAATTCGCCATTACTGCTCAGGCGCGCCTCCAGGGACAGGGCAAATACCCCGGCCCTGGGCTCGCCGCTAAGTAGCAGAGTAACGTCTTCGCTGCCCACCTGTTTGGCTAACTCGGTGCGCTTGCCGCCCAGTGACAATTGATTGGCAATGATTCCGGCATCAAATCCCTGTTGCACAAAGCAATTGCTGCGGTATTCATTGATGTCGCTCTTTGCCCCCAGCCGAATACCGGCTCCGCCATCCTGGGAGCCTGGGTTGAGTCTTTTCAGGCGCACTGACACAGTAAAGGCCCGGTGCCCGGTTAGCTGATGAATCAAGGAGTGAATGCTGCGATTGCCGCCGCTGCTCAGGCATTCCACGCCGCCATCGACAATACCCCAGTCTTCCATGGGGTTGGCCCAGTAGTTACCACCCACCCAGACTCGATCATGCCGTTGCGCCCAGTCGTCGCTGACAGCCTCTGGTAAAGTGCTGGTGCTCTTGGTCGGGGTGTTGCTGGCAACTGCGGTGCAGCCCAGGGAGCTGCCGGCCAATCCGGCAGCAGCCAGTTTCAATGCATTGCGACGGGAAACCTGGTGCTTCATATTGTCCTCTTTATATTGTCTACGGCTGGTCAGGCTGCGGCTGGAAAGTCATGCGCGAGGCCAGCTGATTTGCATTATTAATTGTAGATTGTCTACAATATACCTGAGTGGCTTGCTAGTGTAAATATTGGAGTTCATATTTCAGCAGGCAAAAAAAAGCCGCCCCGTGGGGGCGGCAAACGCACGATCGGATGGATGTTTGCGCAGTATCAGCCTCGCGGCAGTTGCCTGGCCGCAGCCATAAGGGTACGGGCCTTGACGCGTATTTGCTCGACGTTATCGCCGGCTTGGTAGAGATTGGAGCCCAGGCCAAAGCCCCTGGTGCCTGCTTGCCAGTAAGCGGCCATATTGTGCTCATCGATACCGCCCACCGCCAGGGTGGTGATATTTTTCGGCAGTGGCCCGAACAGCGAGGCCACGTAGCTGGTCCCCAGATCACCGGCGGGGAATAATTTGATGTGGTCGGCGCCTGCGGCTATGGCGCTGAATATCTCGGTAGGCGTCAGGCAGCCTGGCAGTGACATCAACTCGGCTGCAAGGGTGGCCTTAATGACGTCGGGATTACAGTTTGGAGAGATGATCAATTGGCCGCCCGCGTTTTTAACCGCGCTTACCTCGGCGGTGGTCAAGACCGTGCCGGCGCCACAGAGGCCGCGCCCTTCCATGCGCCGGGCCAGCAATTCCAGGCTCTTCAGCGGTTCGGGTGAGTTAAGTGGAATCTCAATGATGCGAACCCCTTCTTCCAGCAGTGTTTCTGCAACGGCCTCTACCTCGGTCGGTTTTACTCCGCGAATGATGGCTATCAGTGGACACTCGGTCAGTGCCTGTTGGAATTGTTGGGTCAGCATCGGTGTCTCCCGGCGTGGTAATTAAAGGAGCGGTTATTCTAACCACCTCCTGCTGTATTGTATATAGTAAAATGTTAACAAAAATGAAAGTGGTGATTATTTGTTGTCCCGGCGCCGCTGAGGGCTGCTCAATGACGGGTGATTAAAAGGTGAATAAGCGGCAGGCTGAAATAGGGCGTTTACAGGCAGATGATAATATTGTAAATTGTTGACAACATAAAAACAGGATGGCTAATCGTGATAGGCAAGTTCGCATTTCTGGTATTCGCAATGGCGGTTACCGCTGGTAGTAACGCCGCTGCCGCGGAAGTCTCCCCCGCAGCTGCACCTGCGCCTGCAGCCCAGGCATTTGCTGTAGAGATACTGAACCCGGCAGCGCTGGCGCTAATCGAGCCCGGGGCGCGAATCAGTGTGCGCGGCGAGGGCTACAAGTGGACGGAAGGGCCCCTGTGGATTGACGATGGCGGTTACTTGCTGTTTTCAGATATTCCCAATAACACCATCGTCAAATACCAGCCGGGCCAGGGCACCAGTGTCTATCTGCGCAATTCCGGTGCGACCGGTTTATACCCCGGTGACTATGGCCAGGGTTCCAATGGCTTGCTGCTCAATGAGCGCGGTCAATTGGTCTTGTTGCAGCAGGGCGACCGGCGGGTGGCGGCAATGGCTGCCCCCCTGTCCGCACCGGCAGCAAATTTTATAACCCTGGCGGGGGACTACCAGGGCAAGCGCCTCAACAGCCCCAACGATGGGGTCTTTCACTCCGACGGCAGCCTCTACTTTACCGATCCGCCCTATGGCCTTGATAAAGGCCTGGATGATCAGCGCAAGGAGCTGCCGATGCAGGGTGTCTATCGCTTGAGTGCGCAGGGCGACCTGGTCCTGCTGGACGCTTCTGTGACCTTTCCCAATGGCATTGCGTTGTCTGTGGACGAGAAAACCCTATACGTGGCCGTATCCGATCCTCAGCAGCCGGTTTGGCTGGCCTACGACATCGTGGCGGACGGTAGCCTGGCGAACAAGCGAATTTTCTACGACGCCAGCGACCTTATCGGTGTCGCAGGGGAGCAGGGGGTGCCCGACGGCATGGCCGTGCACTCCAGCGGCAATATTTTTGCCACCGGCCCGGGTGGGGTATGGCTGTTTAACCCCCAGGGTGAGGTGTTGGCAAAAATTCGCACCGGCAAGTTGAGCGCCAACTGCGGCTTGTCCGCCGATGAAAAACGCCTGTTTATTGCCGCTCACGACACGTTACTGGAAGTGCCGCTGCACTAGTATTTAATAACACTCAATAGGTTCAAGCATGCAAAACATAAACCTGAACAGACTCAGCAAGTTCGCGCTAACGCTGGCCCTGGTAACGCCCACCCTGGCACTGGTGGCCTGTAATTCCGCTGATCCCAATCACGTTACGGCGCCCGATGACGCAGCCACTATCCGTACGCTCTATGATTTCGAAGCCGATAAGTTGCCGGCCGATGTACAGCTGGTTGCCGCCAGCGGCAGCCTGACCGCGAGCGACGCCAGCACCGGGCAACAGGCCCTCAACCTGAAAATGCATTCGGCGGAGCACAGCTATAGCGGTGTCACTTTTCGCCCCGAGCAGCCCTGGTATTGGGGCGACTACAAGGATTTTAGCCTGGCGTTTGATATTGCCAATCGCGGCGAAGTCTCGGCACAGCTCTACCTGGACGTGGAAGATATCGACGGTGCGGTAACCACTCGCAGTATCAGCATTCCCGTGGGCGCCGCCAAAACCTATTACTCCAAGATGCGAGGCCACGACCTGCGCAGCCCGGATGGCAATTCCAACGTCGAGTTGAATTTCAGTTCTGGCCTGCGCTCCAATCCCGCCACCTGGGAGGGTGACGGGGTGCAGTTTGTCTCCATGTGGGGCAAGAAGAACCTCAATCTCAACGGCATCCGCCGCATCAGTCTCAGTGTCCAGGGCACCTTGCGTGACAAGGAAATTACCCTCGACAATGTGCGCCTGATTGCCAACCCGAAAATGGACCGGGCGTTCCTTAAAGGTATCGTCGATCAGTACGGACAGAGTGCCAAGACCGAGTTTGAAGGCAAGATTCACTCCGATGCGGAATTAATTGCCCAGCGGGATGCGGAGCTTGCCGAGTTGCAGGGCGGTGAGCCCATGGCCGATCGCTCCCGTTTCAGCGGCTGGAAGAACGGGCCAAAGTTAAAGGCCACCGGGTATTTTCGCACTGAAAAAGTTAACGGCAAGTGGTCGCTGGTGGACCCGGAAGGTTACTTGTATTTTGCCACCGGCCTGGACATTATTCGCCTATCCAACTCCACTACCATGACCGGCTACGATTTTAACCAACAGCTGATCGAGCAGCGCAAGGCTGGTGACCTGACGCCGGAAGATTCCATGGGCCTGAATACGGTGCCGGCGCGGGCGCTGCCGTCGCGGCAGAAAGTTTCCTCCATTCGCGCCGATATGTTCCAGTGGCTGCCGTCCTATAGCGATCCGCTGGGCAATCACTTCGGTTACCGCCGCTCCGCCCATTCCGGCCCCTTGAAGCACGGTGAAACCTTCAGCTTTTACAGCGCCAACCTGGAGCGCAAGTACGGCGAGACGTCGCCCCACTCCTATTTGGATCAATGGGAGAAGGTTACCGTCGAGCGCATGCTGAATTGGGGCTTTACCTCGCTGGGTAACTGGACCGATCCACGCTTCTACGACCAGCAGCGGGTTCCATATTTCGCCAATGGCTGGATCATCGGTGATTTCAAGACGGTCTCCAGTGGCAATGATTTCTGGGCGCCAATGCCGGATGTGTTTGATCCGGTGTTTGAAGAGCGTGCTATGGCAACCGCCAAAACCGTGGCCGATGAAGTGCAGGGCAGCCCCTGGTGTGTGGGTGTGTTTATCGATAACGAGAAGAGCTTCGGGCGCTCCGAAACCAATGAATCACGCCTGGGAATTGTACTGCACACCTTGCGCCGGGACGGCAAGGATGTACCCACCAAGCGCGCGTTTACCGAGTTGATGCGCAAACAATACTCTTCCATCGAAGCCCTTAACGCAGCCTGGAACAAAACCATTGCCAGCTGGGAGGCATTTGATGCCGGGATAGATTCAACCCTGCAAACCGAGGCACAGCTGGCGGATTATTCACAGTTGCTGGGTGCCTACGCGGACCAGTATTTCGCCACCGTCAACAAGGCGCTGAAACGCTATATGCCCAATCACCTCTATCTGGGTGCGCGCTTTCCGGACTGGGGTATGCCCAAGGAAGTGGTTAAGGCCTCAGCGAAACATGTGGATGTCATCAGCTATAACTCCTATAAGGAGGGACTGCCCAATCACAAGTGGGAGTTCCTGGCGGAGCTCGACATGCCCAGCATTATTGGTGAATTCCATATTGGCGCCAATGATACCGGTTTGTTTCACCCGGGCCTGATTCACGCCGCCAACCAGCAGGATCGCGCCCGTATGTACCAGGAGTATATGCAGTCGGTGATCGATAATCCCTACTTCGTCGGTGCCCACTGGTTCCAGTATATGGATTCCCCCATTACCGGCCGCGCCTATGACGGCGAAAACTACAATGTCGGCTTTGTCAATGTGGCGGATGTGCCCTACAAGCAGATGGTGGAAGCGGCCCGGTCACTGCACGATTCCATGTACCGGCGCCGCTACGGGAACTAACAGGAATAGCGTTGAACTGTATTTAAGGCAGGGCACCTGGACGCCAGTCAAGCGGTCGCGGCTACCGGCGTCGCCAGAACGGGCGCGCCGGGTGATGGCTGGTATTACATTTGGCAGAATTATACTATAGCGGTAATGCGTTACACGGAACGGCCGGTAGTTGAAATGCTGCCCGCAGCCTGTGAATGCTCCCCACAGCTTGCTACAGGATATAATTATGTCAATCGCTCTATGGTGCCTGTTCGTCGCAGGCTTGCTGCATGTGGTTACCAAGGTACCGCTGTCGATGGCCCAAAACCAGGCCGGTGGCTACGACAATCACAGTCCTCGCGAGCAGCAGGCCGCCTTGCAAGGCTGGGGCAAGCGGGCCCTGGCGGCACACCAGAACCAGATCGAAAGCTTTCCCTTTTTTGCCGCTGGTGTGCTGGCGGCCACTGCCACGGGCGTTACCGGCAGTGTGGCTGATTACCTGGCATTGGCTTATGTGCTGGCCAGGCTGGTTTACCTGTATTGTTACCTGAAAGATATCGCCTTGTTGCGCTCAGTGGTTTGGGGTGTGGGCTTTCTCAGTTCCCTGGCACTGCTATGCAGTCCGGCATGGGGCCACTAGGCTTACGCATTGACGAAAGCGAACAGGCCGGGCGATACAGCTGCAAGCATAGCTTCAATCCTGCACACCGCAGCTCCAGCCTGCGTTATCGTTGGCCTGGAGCAGGCGCTGGAAAGCCGCGGCGGGCTGTGGCCGCGCATAGCCAAAGCCCTGGCCAGTCTTGCAGCCCGCTTCCACCAGAAAACGGTACTGGGCCTCGGTTTCTATACCCTCGGCGGTAACTTCCAGGTCCAATTGCTCGGCCATGGCAAGGATTGACAATACCACCTGCCTGGACTTTTGCTGGTGTGGTACATCGGTGAGAAAACTGCGATCGATCTTTACCCGGCTCCAGGGCATGCGAGCCAGATAGGCCAGCGCCGAATAGCCGGTGCCGAAGTCATCGATGGCGATGCTCACGCCCAGCGCACTGAGTTCATTAAAGGCCTGTTCTACCTGTTGCTGGTAGCGCACCACATGGCCTTCGGTGATTTCAAGTTCCAGGTCGCTGTAGGCGATGCCGGCGCTCTCCACTGCTGTACGCACCGTACTGACGAATTCCGGGTCGCACAGCTGCACTGGCGACACATTCACTGCCATGCGCAAGGGGCCGCCGTTCTGCTGCTGCCACAGCTTCAGTTGCTGGCAGGCCTCAATCAGGATCCAGCGGCCCAGTGGCACGATAAAGCCCAACTCCTCTGTCAGCGGTATAAACCGGTCGGGGCTGATCAGTTCGCCGTTCTCAGCGCGCAGGCGTACCAGTGCTTCGGCGCCCACGGTCTGCTGGCTTTGAATATCGAACAGTGGCTGGTAGTAGAGCTCGAAGCGGTCGTCGGCGAGGGCTTTTTCCAGCTCTGCTGTGATCCAGTCGCGGCATAGTGCCGGTTGCGACAGGGCGCCGGGGTTTCTTTGCAATTGTTCGCTAAGGCTACGCGGGTGTGACGCAGTCTGGGCTGGTTGCGGAAACCGGATCACCGTCGCACCGCCAGTCTGAGACGCCTGTATTTTTCTCGCTTGCTGATTGTTCAGTTGTCTGGTGTACATGGCTATACCCTTTTATTAAACCTGGTCGAGTGGTTGGTTTGCTCTGTATTATCGATCGGGATTAATCGTCCACCAGGGCCTTGTCGGACCACAGGTAGCTGTCGGACCAGAGGTAGCCGTCGGACCAGAGATAACCATCACTCCACAGATAACCGTCGGACCAGAGGTAGCCCTGGCTCCACAGGCTGCTGTCAGACCAGAGGTAACCGTCGCTCCACAGGTAGCCATCGGACCAGAGATAACCGTCGCTCCACAGATAGCCGTCGCTCCACAGGTAACCGTCCGACCAGAGGTAGCCATCGGCATCCACACCGCTGTCGGACCACAGGTAACCGTCACTCCACAAGTAGCCCAGCGCCCACTGGCTGTCGCCCCACAGCAGACCGGTTTCCTCGAAACCCATCCGGCCGGTGGTCTCATCGCGGATCACCTTGGGAGACACCGCGTTGCTGGCAGTACCGTAATCACTCAGCGCGGCGCTGATATTGAGAATGCCGGCGCCGGTGGCGAACACATCGGCAAAATCCACCTTGGTGGCTGAGCGCATTAGCCGCGCCTTGACTGAATCGGGGGTCAGCAAGGGGTTTTGCTCCAGCATCAGGGCGACCGCACCGGATACCACCGCAGCCGACATGCTGGTGCCCGACAGTTGCAGATACTCGGCGGTGGCTTTACCCGGGGCGTAGATTGCACGCTCTGTCTCGTGAGAATCCATATAGGAATCTTTGGCCTTGATGGAAATCATGCGATTGCCGGGAGCCAGCAGGTCGGGTTTCGCCACGCGATCAATCAGCGTCGGGCCGCGGGAGGAGTATGTGGACACGATATCGTTACCGGCCAGGCTGTCGCCCCAGGTGGTCACTGAACCGACGGTAATAACCCGCGCCGAATTGCCGGGGCTGGTTATAGTGCCGTAGCCATAGCTGCCAGCGTTACCGGCGGAACAAACCACTACTACGCCGGCATTCCACAGCGCGTCTACCGCTTGCACCAGCGGGTCAAGGGCCGCCGATTCGTACACCGGGTGTCCCAGCGACAAGTTGGCGACGCGGATATTGTATTGATCCTTGTTTTCCAGCACCCAGTCGAGCGCAGCGAGCACGTCCGAGGCGTAGCCCTTGCCCTGTTCATCGAGAACTCGCAGGGAGATGATGTCGGCATTGGGCGCAACGCCCCGGTAGGCGCCGCCAGAGTGCTCGCCATATCCGGCTATGAGTCCGGCGACGTGGTTGCCGTGACCGTACTTGTCGTCCCGTTTGTCGTAACCGAATGCCACGGAGACCGCTGGCTTCTTGTCCGGGTGTGAGCGCATACCGGAATCAATGACGGCAACGGCGACCCCCTGGCCAGTGAGGCCGGAATTGCTTAATTCCGGGTAGGAGGCCAGCACCGGTGCCGGCAGACTCTGCAAGGGAATTGGCTGGTATACGGGCAAGCCGTCAGTGGGTAATGGGTAGGTGTCAGTGGGTAATGGGTAGATCATGCTGTCCGCCAGCAGCGCGGCTGCACTCATGGGTTCGTCCACCGCAATCATGGCCAGGTTGGGGTTTTTCATCAGGCCCTTGATGGCGTCAGCAGGCACGGAAACGGCGTGGCCTTTCAACGCTTTGAACTCGCGTTTGATGGATCCACCCGTGACCGTCACCTGGTCATTGTCGCTATTTTTGGGCTTCTGTTTATAGGTGAGGATCAGGCGTACCTCATCCTTGTTCGACTTGTTCATGGCCTTCATGGCCTTGTCGCTCATGCGCACCGAATCCTTGTTCGACTTTTTCAGGGCCTGCATGGCTTTGTCGTTGCTGCGGGCGTCACCGCCGTGGCTCAACAGCGATACCAGCATCAGGCCCAGCAGTGCAAGGTGGCGAGAGGGGTGAAAGAACGGAATCATCATGATTCTCCTGAAAAGTGGTTTTTTACTCCGTTGCCGTTTTTTGCATTGGAGTCTTTTACATATTCCCTCTTGTAGGTGCACTGGCCGTGCCAGCTTTGAACGCAATGTTCGCCAAACTTTTTCCGGGCAATGATTGTCTTTTTTTATCAATAGGTTAGCTGGGTGCTTTGCCGTAGTTAGATGCTAAGGGTGAAAGACAGTGGCTCAGCAGCGTAAAAAACCGGTGTGTAAAATCGGTGGATTCGCCTAAAAAATGGGTTTTATTTTCAAAAAAGTGGCGCGTGGAATGCCGGTTACTCGCACCGGGTTGCGCCACTTTACGGTGTGAGCAACTGGGGAAATGTTGCGCCAGGCTGGTTTTTCCCGGCATTTTTCGCCAAGGAACGGCACTTTTCGCCAAAAAAACCACAGGCCCGCTCTTGTCCGGGATTGGTTTGGGTTGAGTGTCAATATTCCGTGTTCGGGCGCAGTGCGGCCAGAGTCATTTCGGCACCTTGGCTGCAGTGGACAAGCCTCGGATAGCGACTATGCTTGCTTTAGAAACTCTATCCGGGCGGAAATAGGGGTCCTCTTGTTCTCCGCTTTATGGATAGGAATGCTGACTTGGTCGCGGGAGCGAGTAGGAAACAATGATTGATGTAAAAAACGTTCGGCTTGAGCATATGCCATTGCGGCGCAATCTGGCGGCCTTGCTTTCGATAGCCTGTGCGCTTTCATCTGGTGTGTCGCTGGCCGACACCCGACAGCAAATGGATGTCATAGAAGTTACCGGCAGCCGTATTCCCAGGGCAGCCACAGAGGGCGTCTCGCCGCTGGTCGCCTTTGACCGACAAGCGCTGGAGCGCTCCGGTGCGAGCACCCTGAACGAGTTTATTCGGGATACGGTTTTCAGCTCCGCAGGCGTGGTAGATGAACAGTTTACCCAGGGCTTTGCCCCCGGCACGTCGGCGATAAACTTGCGCGGGCTGGGGGTAAATCGCACCCTTGTGTTGTTGGATGGCAAGCGCCTGCCGGTTCACCCCTTTGGCCAAAACGGAACCGACAGCTTTGTTGACATCAACAGCATTCCACTGGCGGCTATTGAACGCATTGAAGTGGTCAAGGACGGCGCCTCGGCAATCTATGGCGCGGATGCTGTCGCTGGCGTGGTCAATATAATCACCCGCAAACAGAATGAGGGGCTGGAGGCGGTCATCAAGTTGGGGGTCAGCGGTGAAAGCGACGGCGAAGAGGGCGAGCTCAGCTTGCTGGCCGGCAAGCGCTGGGAGACCACAAGTGCCTCAGTAAGCTTGAGCTATTTCGATCGCGACGCGGTAATGGCGGCGGATCGAAAGGTGACCAGCAGTGCCAATGGACCCATTGACGATCGCAGCTTTCTCGGCCAACCGGGAACTATTATCCCGCTGGCGACTGGCCTGCCCCAGGCGGCGGCCGACTGCCCCTCCGCCAGTTTGATCAACCGCGGGCCGGCTTCGTTCTGCGGTTACGATTTCCCCCGCTGGAATACGCTGGTACCTGAGACCCGGCGGCTTGGCCTGGTCGGCGACTTTGAGCACGAATTAAGTGAAAGCACGCACCTGTTCGCGCGCGCCATGTACAGTCACGCCTATTCCGAGCGGGACCTGGCGCCCAGCAATAATGCCCCGGACCTGTTTTTCGTCGGCGCGGCCAACCCCAATAACCCGTTGGGTGAAAATATGGTGGTGCTCTACCGTATGGAAGAATTGGGTGCCCGCCGGGATGAGTTTGAAACCGATACCTACAATTTACTGGCCGGCTTAAAGGGATATTACGGCAGCTGGAACTGGGAACTGTCGGCGGGAGTTGGCCGGGTTGACTCGGATACTGCCGGTGTCAACGGTTATGCGCGCGCGGCTGACTTGCAGTCGCTGGTGGATAGTGGCGCCCTGAACCTGTTTGGCCCGAGCCCGGATTTCGATGCTGACGCGGTGAGTTACGTCACTCGACGCGACGGTCGCTCAAAGCAGGCCGCTGTCGATTTCAACGCTGTTGGCGAAGTGCTGAACCTGAGTAACGGTCCGGTACTGGTGGCACTGGGCGCGGAATTGCGCCGCGAAAAGCTGTCTGACAGTTTTGATTCTCTTACCGAGTCGGGGGCGATTTTGGGTGTCGGCGGCTCAAGCGCGGAAGGCGACCGCAGTGTTCGCTCCATGTATGTAGAATTTTCCATTCCCGCCGCTGCGGCGCTTGAACTGCAGGTTGCCGGACGTATCGATAACTACAGTGACTTTGGCACCAGCTTTAACCCGAAACTGGGCTTGCGCTGGCAGTTATTGCCTGGGCTGGCGTTGCGAGGCAGTGCCGGCACAGGGTTCAAGGCGCCGTCCTTACATGAGCTGTACAGCGGTGAAGTGTTGGGGTTTGAGACCGTACTGGACGACGGCAGCCTGGTGGGCGACGTGCCGACCACAATGCAGGGTAATCCCGACCTGGATGCCGAGGAGTCGGACAGTATTAATCTCGGCCTGGCGCTCGACCTTAGCCGGCACTGGACCCTGGGTCTCGATGCCTGGTACCTGAAAAACGAAAATGCGGTGACCAACGATGCCCAGTACATTGTGGATAACGAAGCCAGCTACCCTGGCCTGGTTGAACGCAATAGCAGCGGCGACCTGGTAGGCCTCGCCAGCCCGTTCCTGAATATCGCGGCGCAGAAACTTTGGGGTCTCGACCTGGACTCCCAATTGACCTGGCCGGAAACCAAATTTGGCGATTTCCAGATTGCCCTGCTGGCAAGCTATCTCGGCGCGTTTGAAGAAGAGCGACGGGAAGGAGAGGGCTTTGAAGACAGTGCAGGTGAAGATGGTCGACCTGAGTGGCGCGGCAATGTCTCCTTAAACTGGAGCCACGCTGAGTTCCAGGGAGGGCTCACAGTAAACCATGTGGGCGGTTACGAGCGTGCGGAAGTGGAGGATGAGATTGGTTCCTGGACAACCGTGGATAGCCAATTTTCCTGGTCACCTGCCGGTTTGTCGACGACTACCTTTGCGCTCGGGGTTGAAAACCTGTTTGACAAGCAGCCGCCACTGGATCCCTACCTGGAAGGGTGGCCATTTATCAACCGGGCGCTGCACAACGTGCGTGGTCGCTTCTGGTATTTGAGCTACAAGCAAAATTTTTAAGTGATTGGACTGCGCCATTCATTGCGCCGGGTAATGATTGTGAGGCCGGAATTCTCCAGAGGGAATTTGTGGAAAAACCTGTATTGATTTTTGTCGAGCCGCAACCACGCACACTGGGCAAATTGCGGCTGGCGCTGATGAAATCGCGGCCCGACTGGCAGGTGTTGGCGGTAGCCGATGCCACGGCAGCACTGGATTATCTCAAGCAACGTAAAATCAGCCTGGTGATGGCCAACTTTGGCGATGATGTAAAGGCTTGCGAGGAATTTTTCTGTCAGGTGCGTGACTGGAGCCCACAGATCGTTCGGGTCGGTCTGCTGCCTGAAAGCCTGACCGGCGCTGCGGCCAGTTCGAGCCGTTACGCACACGATTACATTTGCGAAACTTCTGCCATCGAACCCATAGAAAGGGTGCTGGAGCGAGGCCTGGCGATCTGGGCCGGGAGTGAGAAAAATCCGCGTCTCGGGCAGCTCCTCTCCAATTTGGAGATTTTGCCAACTCCGCCCATGTTGTATTTTGATATCCGAGATTCGCTGGAGTCTCCGCAGGGCAGCCTGCAGGGGATTGCTGACCTGATTGGCCGTGATCCCGCCATCACGGCCAGGATTCTGAAAGCGGCAAACTCGGGCTTTTATGGTTCACCCGGCACTGTTGCTGACCTAACCAAGGCGATCAATCTCCTCGGTATGGACCTGGTTCTGGCGCTGGTATTGTCGTTGCATTTGTACGACCAGTTGCCCTTGCCGGGGGTCAACCTGGATGCGCTTTGGAATCACAATATGGCGGTGTCGCTGGTGGCGAGGGAGTTGGTGCTGCAACACGGCGGTGATCGGGCCACGGCGACGATTGCCTCCATCGCCGGTTTATTGCACGACATGGGGCAGCTGGTTTTTCTCGCTAACAGTGCCCAGAACTATTACCCCATCATTCGCCAGGCGGCCAGCGATGAGAGTTTGCTGCTGCAAATGGAAGAGGCTGAATTTGGCGTGGGGCACGCCGAGTTGAGCGCCCATATCCTGTCGCTTTGGGGGTTGCCGGACGAAGTTGTCGAGGCGGTCCGCGATCACCATTTACCGAGTTCCCTCAACTCTGCCAATGTGCCGTTGCCCACCCGGGCGGTGGCGGTGGCGGAGTGGTTGCTGCAGGCGCATCAGCTCGGCACAGCGGAGGGGGATAGTGACATTGCGCAGCTGCAGCTGCCGGCGACGGTGGCAATGCTGACTGTCGGCCGGCAAGTGCTGCGGCAGCTGGTGGAACTGGGCGCGATTCCGAATCCCGGCAATTCATTTGAGGCTTTACCCGCATGAGTGATCACCCGCTAGCTCAGCCCGCCGACACCCTGAAAAATTATCTGGTTGCAGTGCGCAAGCTGACCGCAGCGGCCAATGCGTCGCTCTATGTGCCGGCCACGGACGCTGATGGCGTGGAGCTTTTGCTGCACGAATGTGGGCGCGCTGCAATACCTGAATTGCTGGATACCGCTGTCGCTGCGCATAGTGCAGCGGCACTGCAAGCCCGTGAGTCGCCGACTGCAGTAAACCGCCTCGGCGATTTCGTTGAGGTCTTTACCAGCGCCGACCCGCAGGCCAGCCTGCTGAAAATACATTTGTCAGCGGTAGATCCGATGTTCAGGGCGCAGCCGCCACGCACATCGCTACAACTCCCGGCACCGGTCGCCTGGCTGGGGCTGAAGTTTAATGGGCAGCCGCCGCCGCAATTGACGGCAGCAGCTGAAGCGTCTGCGGGGCAGTGGATCGGATGGAGTATCGCCTCGGGTTTCCACTTCGCCTGGAACCAGTTGCGAGCTGCAAACCTGCAGCAGGACCCGGTCAGTTTGCTGCCCGGACGCGACGAATTCCAGGTGCAACTGAAGGCCACCATGGCCACAGCGCGCAAGAGTGGTCAGTTGTTTGGTCTGGCGCTGCTCAATCCCGATGACTTTGGCCTGATCAACAACCGTCTCGGGCGCGAGCAGGGCGACCGCGCACTGCGAGAGCTGGGGGCGCAATTGTGCTCGGCACTGCGGGATACCGACAGCCTGTTTCGTTATGGCGGGGCGGTATTTGGGCTGATCCTGCAAATGAGCAGTCGCGAAGAGGCGCAGGCGGCTGCTGAGCGCATCCGCCAGACACTTGCCAAGCAAGCGTTGATTGACGGCGCAATACGTCTCGGGATCAGTGTCGGGCTGGCGATCTTTAACGGTGAGCAGGACAGTGATGTCAGTGTCGACGACCTGATTCGTCGTGCCGACCGGGCCCTGAATACCGCCAAGCTTTCCGGCGGCAGCCAGACTGTGGTGTGGGAGTCTTCCAGCCAGTTGTCGATGATTCAAAACTTTGATCGGCTCAGCGGTATCTTTACGGCGGACACAGCCAAAGACTATCGCAACATGCAGTTGCTGTGGGACATGGTGGCGGTGATTTCCTCTCAGGCAAATACGGCTGCCATGGCACAGGACTTCGTCGATCGCCTCTGTGTGACCTTCAAACCGCGCCAGGTGGCGCTCTGCCTGCTGGGGGAAAATGATGAGTTTCAAGTCCAGGCTTTTGCCCTCAACGCACCGGGGCGCCAGGCCCCCGGACAGGGCAAGGTACGCGCCCTGAAACTGTCGGAAAAGCGCCGCTTGTTACTGCAACGGGCCAGTCAGTCACTGCGTCCGGAGCGTGGACGCCTGGCGCCAGACTCTGGCCCGGCGGATTCGGCTAATACCTTTCTCGCCTATGCGATACCGCTGTTGGTGGAAAACAAGACCTCGCTCGGCTGTATCTACATTGACGGGCAGGAGCCAGCTTTTACCCTGGGTTCATCCGATATTATCTTCCTGGCGGCGCTGGCTAACCAGATGGCAGTGGCGCTCGACCGCGTGCGTCTGGGTGAAACGTTGCGCCAGAGCAAGGAGCAGGAGAGCAGGCAGCTCAAGGTGGAAGTTCGAGGGCTGCGCAACGCCTTGCAACAATCGCGTATGGTATATCGCTCGCCCCAGATGCAGGCCGTGTTGGATGTGGTGCGCCGTATTGCACCCACTGATGTTACGGTACTGGTGACTGGCGAGAGCGGTACCGGCAAGGAAGTGTTGGCGCGTACCATTCACGAGCAGAGCAAGCGCAAACAGCAAGCTTTTGTGACGGTCGACTGCGGTGCCATCCCGCAAAGCCTTATCGATGCCGAGTTGTTTGGGCATGTTAAAGGCGCCTATACCGGAGCCCAGGAAGCCTCGAAGGGGCGTATTGCCCAGGCGGAGGGCGGCACCCTGTTCCTGGACGAGATTGGTGAGTTGCCGCTGGAAGTACAGACCAAGTTACTGCGCTTTGTGCAGGAGCGGGAATTTACCGCGGTCGGTGCGACACACTCACGCCAGATCGATGTGCGCATTGTCGCAGCCACCAATCGTGACCTGGCGCTGGAGTCCCAGGCCGGGCGATTCCGCCAGGACCTCTACTACCGCTTGCAAGTTGTCACCCTAACCTCGCCGCCGCTGCGTCAGCGGTTGGATGATATTTTGCCGCTGGCCTACTATTTCCTTGAGAAGTTCGCCGTCCAGAATGGCAGCAGCGCCCGCAGCCTGAGCCCGGAGGCAGAGGCAAAACTGTTGCAGCACAATTGGCCGGGCAATGTGCGTGAATTGCAAAACCGGGTGCTGCAAGCCGTCATCATGTCCGACGCCGAGGAAATCGATTTGCCGGATCTGGCGCCAGCGACGGGCGCACCGGTTACCGCCTTGTCAGGTGTATTGCCCGAGCCGGTTGCCGCGCTGCCGACCCGGATACCGGCAGCCGCCGCAGTCGTGCCACCGGCGAAGCAACCGGACAGATCTTCTGACCCCTGGGGTGCCATTGAGCAGGGGTTGGCGCAACAGGTACAGATGGCCATGAGCCAGCTAAACGGCAAAGCGTGGCCACTGGGGCGCTGGTTGCTTGCGGACCTGGTGGCGGCGGCAGATGACGCCAGTGCGGGTAACGCGCGCCAGGCTGCGCAGATACTGGGCATGGCAGAGACCACGTTTCGGCGCCAACTTGAAAAAGTACGGCAGGAGGAGGCGGCCGGACTGTTGGTGCGCGCACCCGGCTGGGCGGATTTTCAACCGCTGCTGCAGCAACTGGTTAGTGCGGTCCGCGGCAGCCCGGGAGAGGACGTCATCGACCGTGCCAGCCAATTGTTGCTCCAGCATGTGCTGGGCCGGGTGGGGGAAAACGACAAGCTGGGCTCGGCCCTACTCGGCGTGACCAGACCCACTTATCTGCGGCGCAAGTCCCTGCTGGACTATGCCTGAGCTGCCGGGCCTCGCCGGCGGCGCTCGCATCGGCAATCATAGCTCTACAGTTCTCATCCATTAACCCACTCCCGCCATTGTAATGTTGCCGGCGGCCGCGAAACCCGGTCGCCGAAACCTTGTCGCCGCACCCTTGCCTGAAGGGGCTATTTCTGGCCGTAATCCTGTTGTTGCAATCCTGTTGTTGCAATCCTGTTGTTCTAATCTGGGATCGCCGTTTTTACCCGCCGGTTTTTCAGGCCGCCAAAATTTCAGAGGATCCACCGGTTTTTATCGATAGCCAAGTGTGTGGCAAAGACTCAAGAGTTGACCTGGTCTTCGGGAAACGTTTCAGTAGCGTCTTTAAGTTTATGAATTAGCTGAAGTTATACGCTTTTTGCTGAATCGAAAAGTCGCCTGGTGAGCGATTGGCACAGGGGTTGCACTTCAGAGGATAGAGAAGGATTAATCATGCAAGCGAATTCCACGGGGGCAATAGTATGTCAGCTTTAAACGTTAACACTTTATCTGCGGAGCTTGAGCTGTCCTGGACCGGCGCCATCAATACAGCGCGGGCCGGGCATGGGCTTATGCAGTGGAAAAATTGCCAATCCCTGCGGGCGGCCAATAGCACTCTGCAGCCGAGCCAGCCCTGCGACTGGCTTAAAGTGCACAATAGCGGTCAGGCGATGTCCTACCAGGCGCGCCAGGTGCTGGAGCAACTGCATAATCAACAAACCCCCGGCGCCCTGTGTGTCTTGCGGGTCACTGAGCTGAGGCTGATTGCCGAAGCTTTTGGCCAGCGTGCTGGCAGCGAGCTTATGGGCCTGGTGGCGACCCAGTTGCGTGCCAGCATGCGGCAGTGGGATTTGCTGGAGCAGGTCAGCGAAGATGAGTTTTTACTGATCGTCGTGGGTGACAGCAGCGCCGAGGACCTGTGCCTGGCGGCCCAGCGATTGTTGGGGGCCGCTTCCGGTGCCTATGAAGTGCAGGGCTTGCGCTCCCATATCCACGCCAGCCTGGGTATTGCGCGCTTTCCGAAAGATGCCTCGGAAGCCGATTCGTTGCTGCAATATGCGCGTATCTCTCTCTATGAAAATCGCGGCGGCAATAACCGCAACTACCATTTTTTCTCACCGGAATTGCTCGGCCAGTTACAGTCGCAGCTGTGGATGCTCACCGAGTTGCAAGACGCCCTCGCGGCGGAGCGGTTTGAATTGCATTACCAGCCGCAATTTGATGTTGCTACCCAGCAAATTATGGGCGTCGAGGCTTTGGTGCGCCTGCGTACCGCTGCCGGTGAGCATATCGGCCCCGACAAGTTTATCCCCCTGGCGGAAAAACACGGACTGATTGTACCCATCGGCAGCTGGGTGATGCGCCAGGCTTGCCGCCAGCTCAAGGTGCTGCAACAGCAGGGGCATGGCCAATTGCGTATGGCGGTGAACGTGTCGCCGCTGCAATTGCTCGAAGACGATTTTGTGGCCATGGTGTGTGCTGCCGTCGAGAGCGCCGGCATTCGCTACTCCGACCTGGAACTGGAAATTACCGAGGGCCAGGTGTTGCAGTATTTGCCGTTGATTGAGACGGCGTTCAGTGAACTGGCGGCTAAAGGGGTCCGCATCGCCATTGATGATTTTGGTACCGGCTTTTCCGCCCTCGCTTACCTGACGCGGATGCATTGGAGTTGCGTCAAGATCGATCGCGCTTTCCTCGCCCGGGTGGGTGACGACCCGGCTGCCGGGCGGCTGGTGCAAGCGATTATCGCCATGGCGACGGAACTTGGGCTGGAGGTCGTGGCAGAGGGGGTCGAGTACGAGCAGCAGTATCGCTTCCTGCAGAACAGCGGTTGCCAGCGGGCCCAGGGTTTCGGCTATTCACGGCCCCACACTGAAGCTGACCTGCCGGAACAATTACAGCAGCGAAAATTACCCGTTTGGCCAATTAGCATCTAAACTGAATTTAAGATATTGATTGACAATCGCCACGAGCAGAGAGGGCTGGCGGATTGACCCTGATTCGACATACCACTTGCAGCCAGAAGGGCAGGCCATAGTCATGCCGGGCTCTGGCGTGCAAACTGCTCACGGGTGGCCAAAACGGCAGCAGCTGTTGCTTTGGTTGCTGGCGCTTGTCTGGCAAGTTATGGCGTTGAGTTGCTGGGCGGCGAGCCCGGAGTCAGCGCGGGCGTCGCTGCCGAGAAACGTGCAGTTTTTCTCCCTGGCGACGGGTGACGGTTTGTCCCAGGCTGCCGTCAATGCGGTGGTTCAGGACCAGCAAGGATTTATGTGGTTCGGCACCCAGGAGGGGCTGGATCGCTACGACGGTTACGATTTCAAATCCTATCACCACGATACGGTCGACGCTGGCAGCCTGTCTAACGATTGGGTTTGGACCCTGCTGGTAGACCGTTCCGGTCGGCTGTGGGTGGGATCCGATGGCGGCGGCCTGTCTCGTTATCTGCCCGATTCGGACAGTTTTATTCACTATCGCCACAACCCCGATAACCCCACCAGTTTGGCTAATGACCGGGTGCGGGCAATTTATGAGGATCGCAGCGGCGTTCTCTGGATAGGTACGGACGGCGGCGGGCTCAGTCGTCTCGATCCGCAAACCGGCCGTTTCAAAAACTACAGTTATGAGCTCGAGTCGCAAGCCAGCTCGGGAAAAAACAAGGTGTTTTCCGTTCGCGAAAGCCGCGATGGCCGCCTCTGGGTGGGAACCGACGGTGCCGGGCTGGTTGAATTTGACCGCCTCACGGAAAGGTTTGTGCCCTATGCAAGTTCGCGGGAGGACGCTCCGGACTTGGGGCGCGAGCGGGTGCGGACGATCTACGAAGACGCCCAGGGGCGACTGTGGATCGGCACTTACGATGCCGGAGTCAAGTTGCTGGACCTGGCCGACGGTTCCATTCGCGCTCTGCAAAATAGTCCGTCCGACCCACACAGCCTCAGTCATAACGAGGTGCGCAGTGTTTTCCAGGATGCCGATGGCACCATTTGGGTGGGCACTGATCACGGTCTGAATGAATGGCGCCCGGCGATCCAGGGTTTTGTCGCCTACCGCCATGACCCGGCGGTAGGCGGATCGCTGGTGAACAATCGCATTATGAGTATCTACCAGGATCGCGGCGATGTACTGTGGATAGGTACATTTGGTGGCGTCAGTCGCTGGAATTACCTGAGCGATGATTTTCTGCATATCGTCAATGACCTCGGTAACAACCTGGTCACCAGTGTCAGGGAAGCCAGCGACGCCAACCTCTGGGTTGGAACCTATGGCGGTGGTCTCAATAGGTTGAATCCGCTGAGTGGCGAAAGTCACAGCTATCGACACGATCCGGCCGATCCCAAGTCTCTGTCCGATAATCGGGTAATGAGTGTGTTTGCCGCGTCCAACGAGGTGGTCTGGGTGGGCACGCGGGCGGGGGGATTGAATCGCCTCGATGTGAACACGGGCCATTTCACCCGCTATGAGCATGATCCGAAAAAGCCCGGTTCCCTCAGCGCTTTGGGCGTCACTTCGATCTACGCCCAGGACGACGCCAGCCTCTGGGTGGGCACCTACGGTGGGGGGCTGAATCGGCTGGATATTGCCAGCGGGCAGTTCCAGGCCTGGCGCCACGATCCGAACGATAATACCAGTATCAGCAGCGACCGGGTGTTGTCGATCGTCCGCAGTCGCACGGGAACACTGTGGATAGCCACCGAGGATGGCGGCCTCAACGAATTTGATCCGCGCACCTACAAATTTACCCGCTATCAACACCAGTCGAAAAGTGCCGACAGCCTCAGCAGTGATACTGCCTGGGAAGTCTTGGAGGGACAGGACGGATCGCTGTGGGTGGCGACCCGTGACGGCGGCCTCAACCGTTGGCACCCCGGCGATCGCAAGGCTGGCAATCCGGTATTTCGCCATTATGGCAAAGCCGAGGGCTTGGTGAGCAATGCCATTTACGGTGTACTTGAGGATCGATCCGGGATGTTGTGGTTGAGTGGTAACCGCGGTCTGACCCGGTTTAACCCCGAGACTGAAGAGGTGCGCCATTTTGATACTGAAAACGGGCTGCGCAGTAACGAATTCAATTACGGTGCGAGAACCGGCACCGCGAGCGGTTCGCTGGTGTTTGGCGGCAGCAGTGGTTTGGTCATTTTTGACCCCCTGAAGATTCGCACCAATTACCACCAGCCGCAGGTGGCAGTGACTGCCATTTCGCGCATGGACCCGGTGGCGTATGGTCACAGCGAGACGGCCGCGGTGCCAGTGCTGAATCTCGATTACCGCGACTACGCCGTCAGCTTCGAGTTTACCGCGCTTGATTTCTCTTCATCGGACAAAAACCAGTATCGCTACTTGCTCGAAGGGTTTGACAAGCAGTGGCTCAACCCCGGTCGTTTTCGTCGCACCACTTATACCAACCTGCCGGCTGGCGATTACGTATTCAAGGTCAAGGCTTCCAACAATGAAGGCATCTGGAGCAGCGACGTTGCGGCTATCGGCATAACCGTGCAACCGCCACCCTGGAAAAGCGACATGGCCTACCTGAGTTATGCGCTGCTGGCAATGGCGCTGTTGGGCCTGACGGTGCGCAACCAGATCAATCGATTGCGGCGGGCGGAATACCAGCGCATTGAGCTGGAGAAACAGGTGTTGAACCGCACCGAGGAATTGGCGACACAAAACCGCAACCTGGAGAAATTAACCCGGGAGCTGGAGCAGGCCAGCATTACGGACCCGTTGACCGGCCTCTACAATCGCCGCTATCTCAATCACCACATCACTACCGAACTTGCAGCGCTGGAGCGCGGCATTAGTAGCGACCATGAAAACCGCGAGCAACCGTTGGCGACGGATCTCGCTCCAGGTCTCGCCCTGATTATGATCGATCTGGATGGCTTCAAACCCATCAATGATAACTTCGGTCACCACGCCGGCGACCGGGCACTGCAGCAAGTGCGCGATATACTGCTGAAATGTTGTCGGGGTAGCGACACCATAGTGCGCTGGGGCGGCGATGAGTTCCTGATCGTCGGTCGCCAGGCCAGTCGCCGCGGTGCCGAAAAACAGGCCGAACGGCTGCGCCAGGGTTTAGCCGAACACCAGTACCAGGTTGGCACCGGGCAGGTCGCTCGCTTATCCGGCTCCATTGGCGTCGCCATGATGCCGTTTGCGCCAAGCGATTCGGTCCAGCTCTCCTGGGAGCAGGTGGTATCGGTCGCTGACCAGGCCGCCTACCTGGCTAAACAGAACGGTCGCAATGCCTGGGTGGCGCTGTACGGTGCCCGTGAATTAAGCGGTGCAGATGCCTACGAGCGCATCAGTACCAGTCTCGAATCGATGGTGCAGCGGGGCGAAGTGCAGGTGAAAACCTCGCTCGACAAGCCGCTGCAATATGATCTGAAGGTACGCCAGCGAAATGCCTGATTTTGCTCTGCGTCTTTTTACAGGTCGGCCCAACGTCGTCTCATCGCGGTGCGAGTTTGGCAATCGAATGCTGCTGGCATTGTGGCTGCTGTTACTGGCAGGCTGCCAAAATAGTAATTTCCCGACAGCCACTAGTGCCCCGTCGCCGGAATTGCTGCGCCAGTACTCGATCCAGCAATTTCTCGAAAACACCAGTTTCAGCGAGAACTCCTTCTCCCCGGATGGCAGCAAAATTCTGGTCAGTAGTGACCAGAATGGTATCGATAATGCGGTGGCCATCGACCGCGAAACCGGTAACCACATTGCACTGACCAGCTCCAGCGATAATTCGATCAAGGTGGTGAGCTATTTTCCCGCCGATGAGCGATTTCTGTTTTTGGCCGACCAGGGTGGCAATGAACTGGATCATCTCTATGTACAGGAGCTGGATGGTACACAGGTGGATCTCACTCCAGGCAAGGGACACCAGGTGCGATTTCTGGGTTGGGCCGCGGACGGCAGCAGTCTGTTTATGGCGACTAATGAGCGCGACCCGCGCCACTACGACATCTTTGAAGTGCTGCTCGAAGACTATTCGCGGCGTTTAATCTACTCCGACACCGAGAGCCTGGAGCTGTTGCAAATCTCGCCTGACAAACGCTATATCGCCTTTGCCAGAATTCGCGCCCGCCACGATATCGAGCTGCTGGTTTATGACCTTAACCTGAGCCAGATGCGCAGTGTGACAGCGGCCAGCGCCGCCTCCGAAAATCATTTCCAGGCGTTTAGTCACGACGGCGCACATATCTATTACACCACCAACCGCGACAGTGAGTTCTCCTATCTGGTACGCAAGCGACTGGCCGGGGACAGGGAAGAGGTAATCTATCGCACCAACTGGGATGTTACTTTTACCCGGCCTTCCCCCCGTGGCAGCTACCTGGTTATCGGTGTCAACCGCGACGCCCATACTCGGGTTGAGGTTCTGCGCGCGGAGAATTTGCACCCTGTGTCCATCGCCCCACTGTCGGGGTTAAATCTGGATTCAGTGAGCTTTTCTGCCGACGAGCGTTATATGGCGTTCTATCGCCACAGCAGTCGTTCGCCACAAAATCTTTACAGTTTCGATTTCGTCAGCGGAGACCTGACACAGCTTACCCAGTCTCTGAATCCCGCCATCGATGAAAACCAGTTAGTGGAAGCGGAGCTGGTGCGTTTTCGGGCACCGGACGGCCTGGAAATCCCGGGCCTGCTGTACAAGCCTCGGTGGGCAACTGCAAGCAACAAGGTGCCGGCCATGGTATGGGTTCACGGTGGCCCGGGCGGCCAGTCGCGAGCGATTTATCATCCGCTGATTCAGTACCTGGTCAACCACGGTTACGCTGTTTACGCCATTAATAATCGTGGCAGTTCCGGTTATGGGCGCCAGTTTTTTATGGCCGATGACCGCGGCCACGGCCGGGCCGACCTCGACGATTGTGTTGCCAGCAAAAGCATGCTTGTGGATACCGGCTATATCGATCCCCGGCGTATAGGCATCATAGGTACCAGCTACGGTGGCTACCTGGCAATGGCGGCGTTGAGTTTTCGACCTGAGGAATTTTCTCTGGGAGTAAATATTTTTGGCTTCTCCAACTGGATTCAAACCCTGCAATCCATGCCGCCCTGGTGGCAGCCTATTCGCGAAGCGCTGTATGCGGAGATAGGACATCCGGAGCGCGACAGTGCCTACCTGAGAAGTATCTCGCCCTTGTTTTACGCCGACCAGATTGTCAAGCCGGTGATGTTACTGCAAGGCACCAATGACCCGCGAGTATTGCGTTCGGAGACCAGTGCCATGGTAGCGGCCATTCGCAATCAGGGTACTCCGGTTGAATACCTGGAGTTTGAAGACGAGGGCCACAGCCTGCGTCATAAAGAGAGCCAGCGAGTGGCCTATGCAGCCATACTGAATTATCTCGATCGCTATCTGCAACCGCAGGTTACTGAGTGAATGAATCGACCGAATGAATAACGGTATGAATACCAGAAGCGGTCGCTGACCGCACAGGGCAGATCAAATTACTGGGCATTGTTAACCCGCTGGGCTCACACTCTGGTCAGGGGTTGGATAAGGTTGCGGCACCACCACAGTTTGCCGGTTTTTACCGTCGCCACTTTTGGGGCTGCGGAGGGTGATTGCTCCTGCCGGCGCACAGCTTTTTTGAACTGCGGATTCCAGGGTTGTCTGCCAGCTTGTGTCGATTGGGATAGTTCAATGCTCATAGGTCACCTCAGGTTCATTGCCGTTGGGCAAGCACCGGCAAACGATTCCGGCGGGTTGTAAGCATTGTTATCGCAGAATGTGTGCCAACCTCCGGGGTCCTCCTGACTGAATGTTCTTTTTCTATTTTTTCTTATTTAAATCAAAGTGTTAGAGGGCAGGGTTGGTCCAGCAAACAAAGTCGCTGGCAGCAGGGGGGGCCGGTTTACATAGACAAAACTGGCGGATCGGCCGAAAAATCGGTGTCTATTCCGAAATTCCGGTGGATCTGGCTCTGCGCGGGATGTTGATCAATACGCTGCGCGGCGATTCATTGTGGCGGCAGAAGTATTTGCTTTGTGGATTAGTCCGGAAGGCTGGTGGCGAGGAGCTTGTTCCGGTTTTTATCTTCCAGCCTGGCCGGCGCGCATTGTCGCGGATCCTGGATGATCACCACGCACTCCAGGCATTGCACACACTCGTCGTAGTCGATGCTGCCATCCCGTTTGATGGCGTTAATTTCACAGCGATGGCGACACAGCTGGCAGGGCTGGCCGCACTCCCGGCGCCTATCCAGCCACTCGAACATTCGCAATTTGCCGAGGATGGCGAGGCCGGCGCCCAGCGGGCACAGGTAGCGGCAGTAGAATTTATGGATAAACATGCCCACGCCCAGCAGCAGCAGGGCGTAGATCACAAAGGGTGCCGAGCGTACAAACAGCAGGGTAATCGAGGTTTTGAAGGGCTCCACTTCCGCCAGTTGCTCGGCCAGGGTCAGGGAAAAGAGAGAGGTTGCCACCAGGCCCACGAGGATGAGGTACTTGATCAGCAGCATGGGCCGGTGGTATTTGGGTTTGATGCTGATCTGCCTGAAGCCCAGTTTTTTGGCCAGCAGCGAGGCAAATTCCTGCAGCGCGCCAAACGGGCACAACCAGCCACAGTAGAGCCCGCGCCCCCACAATAGCAGGCTGATCACAGTGAAAATCCAGAGAATAAAGATAATCGGGTCGAGCAGGAAAACATCGAGGCTAAAGCCGTCGATCAACTCCAGCAGCAGGGTGTAGATATTCACCACCGAGAGCTGGCCCTGGGCGTAAAAGCCGATAAATAACAAAGTAAAGGTTAGATACGCCCAGCGGAAGCGGTGCAGCCAGCGCGACCGGGAAGAGAGTGCCTGCTGGCGGCTAAAGGCGACGCTCAACATCAGCAATCCCAGCAGCAATACACCTGTTTCCAGCGCGCGTTCGCGCCACAAGCGCCACCAAAGTGAGCTGGTAAAGTCATCGGCTACCACCGTCGGGGCGCTGATATGAAACAGCGTCTCTGGCAACTGGTAGTCGTCGCTAAACACATGCTCATCCGCCACCAGGTGGTTTTTCTGCAAGCTGACGCGCAGGGTCAGTTGCATGGCGGAAGCCGGATCAAAGCCGGATTGACTGTTGATCTTGAAAATCTGCAGGTTGTTGGCGTCCGCATCTTCATCTGTTGCGCTAAGCCGGGGCTTGCGCTCCTCATCGTCGTAAAAGTTCAGGTCCCGCAGGGTCATGGGCAAGCCGTGTTGTACCAGGCCGACGCGCTCGGGCACGGTGCCGGGCCGGAACCATGGTTCCAGGTAGGAGTAGAAGCCCTCTGACTTTATGGCGATGGCGTGCTCGTTGGGCCCCAGCTGGGCAATGACACGGGCGTATTCAGCGTCGCCCAACATATTCCTGCCGATGCTCGGCACATTGAGGTAGGCGTAATACAGGGTTATGCCCTGTTCGACCGGGGCGGTTGCGTAATTCGCCTGGGCATCAGTTTGCAGATAGCTGTCGAGGCCACTGCCGAGGCTGGCCGCGATGTCTGGCGCCGGCAGGTGCCAGCGGCGCAGATAGCCTTTGGCGAGCAGCTCGTCGACCGTCAGTGGCTCGAACAGTTCGGTATTTATGGTCGCCGCCGCGGCCTGGGAAAATTCAGCCAGCAGCTTGCGCGCCACCTGCAAGGCCGAGGAGAGGATGGTGTCGTTAATGACGATGACCGATACCGTGGCTTTGGTGACACCATCGAAATAGGCGGTTTGTGGCGCGCTGCTGGCCGCTGAACCCCCGTTTTGCGCGGCGCCGCTTTTTGCACCACCACTTCTGGAGCCGACAATAATGCGGTCGCTGACGCGGTGACCGTTGTATTGCTCAATAAACTCCAGCAGCGGCTTTGGACCCAGGCCGTGCAGAAAGATGGGTTCGTGATGCCGCAGAATTTTCAATCCCCTGAAACGCCCCTCCGTATCGATGCCAATCAACAGGTTGACCCGGTCACCGGAAAATCCTGGCAGGTCGACAAAATCATTGCTTTCGAAGGCGTAGCCAATCAATTCGTTGAGTTGGTACACCGGCCACACCGGCGTGGCTTGCTGCTTGGCACCGATGACGGTGGCGCTGGGGAATATGGCCTGGATGTCATCCTGCAGGTCGAACGCTTGCTCGTCGCCGCGGCACCAGGCACTGAACAGTACTAACGCCAGCAGTAACGCCAGCAGCAACGCCACCAGTAATCCGGGTTGTGGCTTTGGGGCCAGGTGGGGTAGTTGCGCATTCCGGTAGACGCTGCGCCGCCAAAACGTATCTGGATTTTCCGGTCGGGCGAACTGCATGGCCAGATGCTCCCGCGGCAAGGTGTTGGAGTTATTTTTAAGGTCAATAGCGCAGTGTAAAGCGGTGGCAGCCCGTGACAATATGCAAAGCGTTGCAGTTGTTTCCTACTTTAGGAGGAGGTCTTTCGGCGGATTTTCAGTTCTGCCAAAGGACCACGTAAACCCCTAGTTGGGAGGCTATGTTTCAAGTGGCAGGCGAGTATTATCTGCATTGTCCAACTTCAAAAAATTATTAACGGACGGCAGGTACTTTATTAAGCACAACTCAAACAATAAACCACGTCAATCTGCCAAAAATGCAAGAGGTCACTATGTATAAAAATACCAGATCCAGAAACACTGCAACTACTTACACAAGTACTTGCGCAAACACTTCCGTAAAAAACAGGGCTGGAGTCGCTGCGATTGCGGCCACATCCGCCGCGGCAGTGGCGCTGGCCATCAGCATTCCCGCCAGCGCTGCCATTACTGTTTACGATAAGGAAGACACCACCTTTTCTGTTGATGGCTCCTTTAATACCTTCTATGTGCAAAGTGATTCTGACAATGAAATCGCTGGCACCGAACGCAATCAATCGCGGGTAAAGATGGGCTTGCTGCCCAATGTAGTGGGTTTCAATTTTTCCAAACAAATGGGCGACCTGAAGCTGGGCGGTCGGTCGTCATTCTGGGTTTCTATCAATGACAGCAATACCGCGATCACCTCCACCGGTATCGATGTGCGCCAGTTTTACGCCACCATTGACGGCGAGTGGGGGCAAGTACTGGTGGGTAAGGATTTTACCCTGTTCAGTCGCTCCAATATTTTTCTCGATGAAATGCTGCTCGGCTACGGTTCGGTCAACGATACCCTGGGACTGATCGATGGCCAGGGGGTTTCCTTCGGCCATATCGGCAGCGGCTATTTCTATCCGTTTCCCCACGCCCAGATTACCTATCGCTCACCGGAAATGGGCGGCTTCAAGCTGGCGCTGGGCATCGTTGACCCGGGCAATACCGCACCGACCGATCGCGGTGCAGGTCGCAGCAGCGAAGAGAGTCTGCCGCGCTTTGAGGGCGAATTGACCTTTAACACCAGCTTTGATGGCGGCTCGTTCACGGGCTTTGCCGGTTTCCTGACCCAGACCACCGAAAGTGACGTGGATGGCGATATTGAATCCACCGGCTTTTCCTACGGCGCCAAGGTCAAGGTGGGCGGCCTGGCGTTACACGCATCCGGCTTTACTGGCCAGGGCCTGGGCCTGTTGTTGGGGCCAGGGGCGGATTCCGGCCTCGGCCTTACCGGCTTGATTTCGGAAGCCGGTGAAGAAGTGGACAGCGACGGCTACCTGGTACAGGGCTCCTACAGCGCGGGTAAATCCCGCTTTGTGCTCTCCTACGGTGAAACCGAAGTGGATACCACGGCACAGTGGCAGGGGGAAACCGCACAGGCGGCCTGGTTCTACGCGCTTAACAGCAGCCTGACCCTGGTGGGAGAGTTCAACACCAATGAAATTTCCATCGGCAGCGCGAGCGAAGAAACCGACACCCTGGCACTGGGTGTGATCGTCAATTTTTAATTTACTCATGGCAGTTAAAAGTCGGGTAAATAAACAGTTTTTACGGGGTAACGCTCGGCCAGTTGCGGCTGGCCGGGTTAACAAAAAATGCCTTCGCTGTGAGCGAGACTGCGCGCCAGAACGCATTCCGCAGAAGGCCTTTTGCAGGTAATAAAAGCAACAATTGGTTCAACAATTGATTTTTGCACAACCAAAGCATCACCAAACAAACAAATGGAGTCGAAAATTATGATCTACGCATCACCAGGACAACCAGGCTCGGTTGTATCGTTTAAATCACGTTACGAAAACTTTATTGGCGGCGAGTGGGTTGCACCGGTTGCCGGACAGTATTTCGACAATGTGTCGCCAGTCAACAATGAAGTCTTTTGTGAAATTCCCCGCTCCACGGCTGCCGATATCGATCTGGCACTGGACGCAGCCCACCGCGCCAGGGCGGCCTGGGGCTCCACCTCGGTCACCGAGCGCTCCAATATCCTGTTGAAAATAGCCGACCGCATCGAGGCCAACCTGGAGACGCTGGCCGTAGCGGAAACCTGGGACAACGGCAAAGCGGTACGGGAGACTCTGGCGGCAGATATTCCGCTGGCGGCCGATCACTTTCGCTATTTCGCCGGCTGTATCCGCGCCCAGGATGGCACCATTGGCGAGATCGACGCCAATACCGTGTCCTACCACTTCCACGAACCACTGGGCGTGGTGGGCCAGATTATTCCGTGGAATTTCCCGCTGTTGATGGCGGCCTGGAAGCTGGCGCCAGCGTTGGCGGCAGGTAACTGCACCGTGCTGAAGCCGGCCGAGCAAACCCCGGCGTCCATTCTGGTACTGGTGGAGTTGATCCACGACCTGCTGCCCCCGGGTGTACTCAATGTGGTCAATGGTTATGGCAAGGAGGCCGGCGAGGCCCTGGCCAGCAGCACCCGCATTGCCAAAATCGCCTTTACCGGCTCCACTCCGGTGGGCTCCCACATCCTCAAGCTGGCGGCGGATAATCTTATTCCCTCCACTGTGGAGCTGGGTGGCAAATCCCCCAATATCTTTTTCGAAGACATCATGCAGCACGAGGATGAGTTCCTCAGCAAGTGTGTCGAGGGTACGGTACTGGCGTTTTTCAACCAGGGTGAAGTGTGTACCTGTCCGTCCCGGGCCTTGATCCAGGAGAGTATCTACGACGAGTTTATCTCCCTGGTAGTGGCGCGTACCCAGACCATCAAGCGCGGCAACCCGCTGGATACTGAAACCCAGGTCGGTGCCCAGGCGTCCTCCCAGCAGTACGACAAGATTCTCAGCTACCTGGAAATCGGCCGGGAAGAGGGTGCCGAAGTCCTTATCGGTGGTGGCCCGGCCAGTGTCGAAGGCTTCAGTCGCGGCTTCTACATCGAGCCGACCCTGCTCAAGGGCACAAACGATATGCGCGTATTCCAGGAGGAGATTTTTGGCCCCGTGGTTGGCGTGACTACCTTCAAGGACGAAGCCGAAGCACTGGCCATCGCCAATAGCACCGAGTTTGGTCTGGGTGCCGGCGTCTGGAGCCGCGATATGAACCGCTCCTATCGCATGGGTCGCGGAATCCAGGCCGGTCGTATCTGGACCAACTGCTACCACGCCTATCCGGCCCACGCCGCCTTTGGCGGTTACAAGAAATCCGGTATCGGCCGCGAAACCCACAAGCTGGCGCTGGATCACTACCAGCAAACCAAGAACCTGCTGGTCAGCTATGACGTCAATCCGCTCGGCTTCTTCTAGAAATCCGCTGCGAGCCCCGGGTCCACCGGGGCCAGCTATTACTTTCCTCTGTTTGAGGTGCTTTTACCCCGCACTCCGGTGCGGGGCTTTTTATTTACAGGGAAGTAATGTAAGCGGCGGGCGCATGGATGCGCAGGAGCCGCGATTTACAGGAACGTAATGGCCGCTACTCACTCCTCAATCTCGTCCTAAAGTACAATTCCCGAGTCCCGCGGGGCGCGCTAGGATGGCTGAAACCATAAACATAAAGCCCATAGCCTCAGCGCTGGGCACTGCAGGTGAAAAGTGCAACAGGTGAAGCGTGCGTTTCAGTAGCGAAATTGGCGAGCCGGCAGCGGGCGAATTAGTCACCGGCCGGGTAAAGTGGCTGCTGTTGCTGACCTTGCTGCTGTTGCCGGGTTTGTTGCCAATCTTCAGTAACCCCCTCAATGCCGGCACTCAGACGGTGCGGATCGGTGTTCTCAAGTTTGGCACCATCAATTGGGAGATGGAGGTTATTCAACGCCATCAGCTGGCCGAAAAAGCCGGCATCGATTTGCAGATCGTCCGTTTGGGTTCCACCCAGGCGCTGAAAGTAGCCTTGCAGGGCGGTGTGGTGGATGCCGTGGTCGGCGACTGGCTGTGGGCAGCCCGGCAGCTGGAGTTCAAGCGCGACTATTATTTCTACCCCTATTCGACCTCGGCCGCGTCGCTGGTGGTCGACCCCGTCAGTGGCATTGCCAGTTTCGACCAGCTCGCCGGCCGCCGCATTGGCGTAGCCGGGGGCCCCCTGAACAAGAGTTGGGTGCTCTATCGAGCCTACGCCCGCCGGGTTCACAACCTGGATTTGGCCTCCGACGCCACCATCAAGTTTGCCGCTCCTCCCATGTTAAACGCACTGCTGCAACAGCAGGAGCTCGATGCGGTGATCAACTTCTGGCATTACAGTGCCGAGCTCAATGCCGCGGGTATGCCCACTGTGTTGACTATGGGCGAGTTGCTGCAGGGGGTGGGGGTCGACCAGGATGTGCCGCTGCTGGGCTGGTTGTTTAGCCGTCGCTGGGGCGATGAACACGCGGATGCCATAAACGCCTTCCTGGCGGTTTCGGCCGCAGCCAAGCAGTTGTTGCTGCATTCCGACCGGGAGTGGGAACAGCTCGAGTCGATGGCGAGAATAGAGAGTGAAGCCCTGAAACACGCCTTGCGCGACCAATACCGGGCGGGAATTCCCGCGGGCTTTGGTCGTCGCGAACAACAGGCCATGGGTCAGCTATTTGCCGTGCTCAAGGAAGAGGGTGGGGCGGACATGGTTGGCAAACTGGCGCAATTACCGGAAGCGATATTTTGGCCAAGCCCAGTGATAGCTCAATAAGCCCCGTTATGAGGCCCCTGAAAGGCGACTGGTTCGACGGCGCTGGTATTGCTGCCCGCTGGACACGGTTCGCGGGCAAATTGTTCAGCAGGGGGCTGTCGGTTTTCTTGCTGCTGGTGGTCTGGCAAGCCGGGGTGCAAATCTTTGAGCCGGCCCTGCTACCCGCGCCCTCGGCAGTGGCGCAGCTGATTTGGCAATACACGCTCGACGGCGATTTGCTCTTGCATCTCGGTATCACCCTGCGCCGGGTGGCGTTGAGTTTTGCCATTGCCATGTTGTTGGGCATGGTGGTGGGACTGTTGATGGGGCACTACCGGCGGGTCGACAAGTTTCTCGACGGACTGGTCACCCTGGCGCTGAACCTGCCCGCACTGGTGGTCATTATTCTGTGCTTTATCTGGCTGGGTCTGAACGATGTGGCGGCGGTGGTGGCGGTGGTCATTAACAAGGTGCCGAATATCGCGGTGACCTTTCGCGAGGGCGCCAAGAATATCGATCGCGATCTGTTGGCGGTTGCTAAAGCCTACCGGGTGCCCTTTATGCGCACTCTACGGCAAGTGTACCTGCCCCAGCTTTTACCCTATTTCCTGGCGGCAGCGCGCTGTGGCCTGGCCCTGGTCTGGAAAATTGTGCTGGTGGTGGAATTACTGGGTTGCAGTGAGGGTGTCGGCTTCCAGCTGGGCAACTATTTCCAGCTGTTCGATATCGCCAGTATCCTGGCCTATACCTTCGCCTTCGTGGCGGTGGTTTACTCGGTGGAAGTGTTTGTATTGCAGCCCTGGGAACGCTCGGTCAGCAGGTGGCGCACATGCTAGACATCCATATTGAACGTAAATCCTACGGTGACAGCGAGCCCGTCATTGCCGATTTGCATTTCGAGGTCCACAGCGGCGAGTTTGTGGCGTTGGTGGGGCCATCGGGGGCGGGCAAGAGTACCCTGTTGCAGTTGATCTGTGGCCTGGATAAGGATTATCGCGGTACCGTCGCAGCCCGCTTTCAACCCGGTGTCGCGGCCACCACTGCGGTTATGTTCCAGGACCCTCGGTTGATGCCCTGGTTGACGGTGGAGCAAAATATCGCGCTGGTGGTGGGTGACAGCGAGGTCAATCGACGCCGGGCCGCGCAGTTAATGGCGGCGGTGGGCATATTCGAGCACAGGTACAGCTATCCTGCCCAGTTATCGGGTGGCATGAAAAAGCGGGTGGCTCTTGCCCGGGCCTTTATCACCAAGCCGGATTTGCTGTTGCTGGATGAACCTTTCTCGTCCCTGGACCAACCGGCTGCCGAGGAGTTGCGGCAGTTGACCCGGCAGCTGTGTACAGAGCACGGGGTTACCGTACTCTATGTCACTCACGACCTGCCCGAAGCCATCAGCCTCGCCGACAGGGTATTGTTCCTGTCGCCCTCACCCATGCGGGTGGTGCTGGATAAAGCGGTTAATATCAAGCGTCCGCGGCGCCTCGGCGACGCTGCGGCAGTGGTGTTCCTGGCCCGGCTATTGGAGCAGTATCCGGATATCCTCAAGGGCCACAAGCTACCGACACAGGCCGTTGAGGCGGGTTGATAAAGCGCGGGTATGAACCTTGTTCTGCGCTCGATAAGTCGCTAACCTCGGGTGGGGTTAATGTTCAATCATAAATTACGTATTTTATTTAAAAGTCATTCCCGATTTAAAAGTCATTCCCGCGCAGGCGGGAATCCATAGAATAGAACCCGTATTATCCCCGATCGCCGCCGATTTGGGGATGAGAATAATGAGCTTCTGGCTGGTTAGTGAGCCTGTGTTGCAAAATATAGCAAACCAAAAATTCGAATTATTATAACAAGGGATTTTCCCATGAAGCCGCAATTAGTGAGCAACCTATCGTCCTCCACGCCAGCATCGGGCGTCAAGCGCGCGGGCTCGGAGAACCCCAATCCGGACGAGGCCGCGCGGGAGATTCATGCCGGGCTGGCACAGGAATCCCCGGCCTGCATTATTTTTTACTGCAGTGCCGACTATTGCCTCGAGCTGTTGTCGCAGGAACTGGAAAAGTTATTCTCCGGTATTCAGTTGATCGGTTGTACCACTGCCGGTGAGATAACGCCGCTGGGTTGCAGGGTCAACTCCATTTCCGCCTTCAGCTTGTCCAGTGCGCAGTTTGCGGTGGAGGCCAAACTGATTGAGAACCTGGCCAGCTTTACCGCTGACGAGGCGGAAATCCTGGTCAGCGATATGGTGCAACGCCTGAAGAACCATGCGGTTGCCCCCATTGCCGGGCACAGCTTCGCGCTGTCGCTGCTCGATGGCATGTCGATCCGGGAAGAACTGGTGCTGAACGCGCTCAGCAGTGGCTTGCAGGAGATACCCCTGGTGGGTGGTTCGGCCGGCGACAACCAGCATTTCGTCGATACCCAGATTTATTTCAATGGTACGTTTCAGGCCAAGTCAGCGGTGCTGGTGCTGGTCAATACCATCTGCCCGTTTGAAGTGTTCAGCAGCCATCATTTGATTCCGCAAACCGACAAACTGGTGGTCACCCGGGCCTCGCCCTACGAGCGGGTGGTACACGAGTTTAACGCTGAGCCTGCGGCGCTGGAATACTGCCGGATCAACGGCCTCGCCATTGAGGACCTGACGGCGGAAACCTTTGGCGTCTGTCCGCTGGCGGTGCAATTGAGCGATGAGCTCTATGCCCGCTCCATCCAGAAGGTCAATGACGACCTGAGCCTGACGTTTTTTTGTGCCATCGATGTGGGTGTGATCCTGACCAGCATGCGCTCGTCGGGGTTGGTGGCGCACACCAAGGAGTTGTTGAGTCGCATTACCGAAAAGATTGGCAGCCCGCAGGTGATAATTGGCTATGACTGCATTCATCGGCGCTGTGAAATAGATCGCCTCAACCTGGTGGATGCCATGTCGGAGCTCTACGCCCGCTACAATGTGATTGGCTTCAATACCTACGGCGAACAGAGCAATGGCATGCATTTGAATCACACCTTAACCGGGGTGGCAATCGGGTCAGTGGATGATGGACGGCGATAAGACTCGCGCCGGCACAGGCGCCGCTGCTGCCGAGCAGGGCGAAAGCAGTGACTTGCAAGAGGGTTACGCCGCGCTGCTCTATGAAAATCAAAAGCTGAAAAAAATAAACCAGGTGTTGATGCAGCGTGTGGAAATGGGCTGGGGCAATCACAGTGATGCCTATCGCTCGTTTGAAAGCGCGGCGTTACTGGCCGATAAGGTAAAAGAGCGCACCCGGGAGTTGCGCCAGACACTCAACCGCCTGGAGGAAAGTAACGAAAAGCTGGCCCGGGCCCGGGCGGCATCGGAACGGGACCGACAGATTCTCCGCGACGCAATCGAAAGCATTCCGGAGTCTTTTGCCCTGTTCGATGCGCAGCGGCGCTTGCTGCTGTCCAACAGTCGCTTCCGCTCCTTTTGGAGTTCGGCCTCGATCAAACTGGAAGTGGGGGTGACCCGCTTGCCCGACTTGAAGCGGGCCGCCGCTGGCCTCGGCTTTATCGACAAGCGTGCGCGCATCCGCGGCAAAGCCGAGGCGCAAGCGCAACCCGGCCAGCCGGGTGAACTGGTGTTTCGCCTGCAAAATGGCCACTGGATACAGATGTCCGAACACCCCACCTCCGAGGGGGGGCTGGTGGTTATCTACACCGATATCACCTCGATCAAGGAGAGTGAAAAGTTGCGCCGCCAGCGGGAAGTGGCGGAACAGGCGCTGATCTTGCAATCGACCCTGGAAAATATGTCCGAGGGCGTGGCGCTGGTGAATGGCGACTGCAAACTCGAATCCTGGAATCGCCGCTTTGTGGAGCTGAGCGGCTTGGACACAGAAATGATCGAGCGCGGCGTCAACTTCCAGCAACTGTTGGCGGCCACAGAGCTGGGCGATACCCCGATACCCGGGCAGTTGTCCAACTGCTCGCCGGGCGAAGTAATCTACATGGGTGAGAAAACCCTGGCCAGTGGCCTGGTGCTTTTGGTCCGGCGCCACGCCATCGCCGGCGGCGGTTTTCTCGATACCTACGCGGACATTACCGATCGCTTCAAGAACGAAGAGGCGCTGCGTGAGAGCGAGCAGCGCATTCGGCTGATTACCGATGCCATGCCCGCCATGATCTCCTACGTCACTCGGGATTTGCGCTACGAATTCGTCAATCGCTACTTCGAAGACTGGTTTGATCGGCCGCGCAGTTCAATACTGGGGCAGTCGCTGCCCGATCTGCTGGCCACTCGGGACTACCAGATTCACCGGCCCTATATCGACAGCGCCCTGCACGGGCGGCAGGTCAATTTTGAAGTGGAACAAACCCTGGACGGCAAGAAAAGCCGCAATTTTCGCAAGACCTATATTCCCCACTTTGACGGCGACAAGAAGGTGGTGGGGTTCTTTTCTCTGGAGCAGGACATCACCCAGCAGCGCCGCACCGCGCAGGCGCTGCAACAGGCTTACGAACATATGGAGCAGCGGGTCAGTGTCAGGACCCGGGAGATCTCCACCATCAACCAGCAGTTGCGCAAGGAGATTGACGAGCGCCAATTGGTTGAGGCCAGCTTGATCGAGGCGAAAAAAGCCGCTGACCTGGCCAACGAATCAAAAACCAAATTCCTCGCCGCCGCCAGCCACGACCTGTTGCAACCCATGAATGCCGCCAGGCTATTCTCCGCCGCCCTCAACGACCTGGAATTGCCCGCCAGCGCCATACAGCTGGTCAATTCCCTCAGTTACTCGCTGGAGGATGTCGAATCATTGATCAGCGCGCTGGTGGATATCTCCAAGCTGGAAGCGGGCGTGGTCGAGCCGGTGCCGGAGACGTTTATGGTGGATGAACTGCTGGGCAAGCTGGTGAACGAATATTCAGCCCAGGCCGCTAAAGCCGGCCTGCAGCTGGGCTACGTCAAATCCTCCGCCGCCATTCATACCGACAGCCAGTTACTGGCGCGCATCCTGCGCAATATACTCACCAACGCCATTCGCTACACCCCCGCGGGCAAGATCGTGTTGGGCTGTCGACGCCACACAGCGGGGCTGGAAATCCAGGTGTGGGACACGGGCATTGGCATCCCCCAGGACAAGATCCATGAGATCTTTGAAGAGTTTAGCCGCGTCGATCCGAAGCAGCGCCGCAGCGACAAGGGGCTGGGACTGGGGCTGGCGATTGTGGACCGCATCGCACGGGTGTTGGGACATCGGGTAAAAGTGAAATCAAAGCTGGGCCAGGGCTCCTGCTTCTCCATTTTGATTCCCTACGGCGTGATCGAAGCTGACCGCGGCAGCGCCGCTCTGGAACTGGACACCCTCGGGCGCTCCATCTACGGCGCCAGTGTGCTGGTTATCGATAACGACAGTGAAATTTGTGCCGGCATGCGCGCCTTGCTGGAAGGCTGGAAGTGCCATGTCACCACGGTGCAGTCCATCGAGGAACTGGCCCAGCTGCAGCAGGGCAGCGAGCAGGGATTACAGCTGATGATTGCCGATTACCACCTGGACGATAATCGCACCGGCCTGGAGGCTATCGCCCTGCTGGAAAAACAGTTGCAGCGAACAGTGCCGGTGATTTTGATCACCGCCAACTACAGCAATGAATTGCGCCAGCTGGCGCGAGATTCCGGCTATGTCCTGATGAACAAGCCCATAAAGCCACTCAAACTAAAAGCGGTAATGGCCAATATTCTGGGCAACTAGTAAAACTAAGCACCTCAAAGAAGAAATCTGGACGCTGGCACAATGGTAGGTCTGGTGGCGGGGGCTTGCTTTCAAGACCCTCGACAGCATGGATGCTGTCGTGGAGCCCCCAAGGATGGGTTAACGGCGAGTCTTGAAAGCAAGACCCCGCCGCCAGGCCGGGAGAGATACTAATAACCCAAAGGCTACAAGCTATATACCTGCTACCGCCGATGCCTGCAATTACCGATTATTGTAACTGCTAAAGTCAATATTCGAAGCGCACAGCACCGCCTGGATGCGGTTGTGCACGTTGAGCTTTTGCAAAATGGCGGACACGTGGGACTTCACCGTGGTCTCGGCAATATTGAGTTCGTAAGCAATCTTCTTGTTGGATTCACCTTTCGCCATGCGTTCAAACACCAACAGTTGGCGCCGGCTGAGGGAGCCGATCAACTTGGGGTCAATTTCGGTTTTATTGGTTTGCTGGCGCTTGGGTTCGGAGCTGCTGCGAATTACGTCAGAGGGCAAGTACACCTGGCCGTTCAGGATTTGCTCCAGCGCATCGCCGATATGATGGCTGTCCGAGGACTTGGTGATAAAACCCACCGCGCCGTAAGTCACCGCCTGTAACACCACACTCTTGTTTTCTTCCGCGGAAATAATCACCACCGGCACTTCCGGGTAGTTATTGCGCACCTTGACTATGCCGTTGAGTCCGTCCATACCCGGCATGTTCAAGTCCAGCAACACCAGGTCCAGGTCCGGAGTCTCCTCAAGCAGTGCCAGGGCGGAATCCAGATCCTCGCTGGTGAGGGCGGTTGCGCCGGGAAATTTTTTCTCCAGCACGCCGGTAATGGCATCGCGGAACAGGGGGTGGTCGTCGGCAATCAGAATCTTGTACATGGGCGTCACGTTTTCCGGTTATCTGGCATTATTATCAGTCGGTAAATATACCCCAATCCGGGGCGCCGGCCCAGTCTGGCCCGGCAGTCTCAGCTCGGCGGCTTGCCCCGCTGTGGCCTGTTGCGCGGCTGGTAAGCGCTGATGGCGGCAAATAGCAGCACTGCAGTTACCGCTGCAGTAACCCCCAGTGCCGGCAGGTTGAGGCTGGCGTAGAGCGCGAAGCGGATCAATTCCACCGCGTGGGTAAACGGGTTGTAGAGGCAGACCAGGTAGATGAACTCACTGGACTCACGCATGCGCCAAAGGGGGTACAGGGCGGAAGACAGAAAGAACATGGGGAACACCACAAAATTCATCACCCCGGCAAAATTCTCCAGCTGCTTGATCAGGATGGACAGCAACAGGCCAAGTGAACAGAGCATTAGCGAGGCCAGCAGAACCGCCGGCAGCAGCCAAAAATAGCCACTGGCCGGCATCACAATATCGAACAGCGCGGCGATCAGTAAAAAAGTGTAGACCTGTAGCAGGGATACCAGCGAAGTGGAGAGTATCTTGCAGAGCAGCAGGTAACTGCGCGGCATGGGGCTGGTCAACAAGACTTTCATGCTGCCCATCTCCCGGTCATAGACCATGGACAGGGAGCTCTGCATGCTGTTGAACAGCAGGATAATGCCCACCAGGCCTGGGGTGATATAGACCTCGTAAGTGATATAGGTCTCGTAGGGCGGAATGATGGCGATACCAAGCGCGGCCCGGAAGCCGGCGGCGAAGACCAGCAACCACAGTAACGGCCGCACCAGGGCGCTGGCAAAGCGGGCGCGCTGCTGCAGGAAACGGTGCAGTTCCCGCTTGAAAATACCGAGGAAACAATAGCTTGCGGTGGCCAGGTTCATGTTGTCAGCTCCCCGGTTTGCGTGCCGGTCAGGCGCCCGAACAGATCAATGAGTCGGTCGCAGTGATGTTCTAGCAACAGCTCTTCGCAGCGATTCTGGGCCAGCTTGTTGCCGCGGTGCAGGATCATCACCTGGTCGGCAGCCTCCACTTCATCGATCAGGTGGGTGGCCCAGAGCACGGCGATACCCTGCTGCTGGCAGAGATCGCGCACGTGGCGATTGATATTGGCGCGGGTTTCCAGGTCGAGCCCGGCGGTGGCCTCATCCAGCAATAACAAGCGCGGGCGGTGCAACAGGGCGCGGGCAATTTCCACCCGCCGCTGGTGGCCGCCATTCAAATGGCGGATCTTTTTGCCGGCGGCATCGCCCAGTTGCAGGCGCTCAAGCTCCACCAGCGAGCGTGCCCGGGCCTCGCGACTGCTCATGCCATGCAGCGCGGCGTAGTAATTCAGGTTCTGTATCACAGTCAGGTCCGGGTCCAGGGTCGATTGCTGGAACACCACGCCCATTGACTTGAGGGCGGCGGAGCGCGCCTGGCGGATGGAGGTGCCGTCCACCAGGATATCCCCCTGCTGCAGCCGCAGTAATTGGGTCAGCAGGGCGAAGAGGGTGCTTTTGCCGGCGCCGTTGGGCCCCAACAGTGCCAGGAACTGCCCCGGGAAGAGATCGAAGGACAGGTTCGCCAGCGCCGCCTTGCCGCCTTCCGGCTGGCGCTGGCTGCGGTTGTACTGGTAGTTGAGCTCGCGCCCCGAGAGGATGGCGGTGTTCATAGCGGCTTGACCGCAATGCCCCAGGGGTAGCGACCGACGCGCACCGTCTTCAGGACCTTGAGCTTGTTGGTATCAATGATGGAAACATCGCCGCTGACGCCATTGCTGGTCAGCAGCAGGGACTGGTCCGCGGAAAAGCCCAGGTGCCAGACGCGCCGCCCCACCAGCAGGTATTTTTCCACCGCGTAGGTCTGCGCGTTGACCACCGCCACATGATTGGCCGGCCCGAGGGCGACAAAGGCGTAGCGGCCGTCGTCGCTCAACTTGATGCCCACCGGCTGGATCTTGTCGCGGTGCACGCCAGCAATCTTGAAATCGATTTGCTGGATGATCTTGCGCTGGTCAGTGCGGATCACGGCCACGGTGCCGCCGATTTCCGAGGAGGCCCACAGCAGTGAGCCGTCCTTGCTGAACTCGACGTGCCGCGGGCGCTGGCCCACCAGGGTGTTGTCGATCAGTTGATGGTTGCTGGCGTCGATCCAGTGCAGCATGTTGGTGGTCTCGGAGGTGTTCACCACCCAGCGCCCATCCGGGCTGACCGCCATGCCCTCGGGCTCAACCCCGACATCGATTTGCGCGATCACCGATTTCTCCCGGGTGTCGACCACGGTGACTACCGCGTCGTCTTCGTTGGCGATGTAGAGGTGGCGGTCGTTGGGGTGCAAGGCGAACTGTTCCGGGTCTTCGCCGGAGGGCAGGTCGGCAATCACCTGGCCGCTTTTGACGTCCAGAATCTGCACGCTGTCGGAATCGCTGGCGCAGATGTAAAGCTTGCTGTAATCCCGGTTGAACACGATCCCCCGCGGCCTGGCGCCCACCTCGATGGTGGCGGTTACCTCGAAGGTGTCCAGGTCGAGTACCGACAGGGTGTTGTCTTTTTCATTGGAGATATAGGCCAGGTCGGCGAGGGCGGCAGCGCTGCAGGTGGCGCTGATCGCCAGTAGGAGTGCTCTTATCATTTCAGGTCTTCCCGTGGGTTGAGGGTCGATAGGTTGGCCCTGGTCTGGAGTGGGGCGGCAGCCTGCAGGGGGGGCAGCGTGGTGGCAAAATCACAGCTGCTCTCCGGCCGGTCGTAGCCGAGGGTATCCAGCTCGGTCAGCGGGTGCAGGAACCCCTCCTGGGGCGATTGGCTGACCAGGGCATTGGGTTGCACCAGCGCGATGGGCTGGCGCAGTTGGCCGTTCCAGTCGCGAAAACTGAGCTTGCGGCCCTTGAAGGCGGCGATCTGGAATTGCTCGCCCAGCAGGTAGGCGTAGACCGTTGCCGCGCTGTCGCTGCCGCTGCGGGTGACCGCTTCGCCAATCACCCGGACGGCCAGCCAGGCGGCATAATCCTTGTCGTTCATCCAGCGCCCGGCGTGCTCGCTGAAGCGGCGCTGCAGCTGGCTGGCGCCCCATTGCTCGATGCTGTGGTGCCAGCCGCTGGGCACCAGCCCCTGGGTGCCGGCCACCGGCCGCGGCAGCCAGGTGTTGTAGGGCAGGTACTCGCCGAAATCACCCAGTTCGTCCGCCACCACCACCACATGATGGTCTTTGGCCCGGGTGAAAGCCGGTATTTCCTGTTGTGCCATACGCCGCAGGTCGGTGCTGAATGACCAGGTTTTGCTGTCGATAATGGTGGCCCCAAAGCGCTGCGCCGAGCGCCGCAACGATTGGCTGTAGAGCTGGTCTTCGGGCCGTGGGCCGCTGATGTGCAGCCAGCGATTCCAGCGTTTGCGCACCAGGAACTGGGTCAGGGCATCGGTCAGCATGGCGCGGCTTGGCAGGGTGTGCAGCAGGCCGCTGCGGCAGTCGCTGGTGCGCAGCTGGTTGGCGCTGCTGCCGGCGTTAAAGATGATGGCGCGACCGGCTATTTGCGGGTGTTGGGCGAGGCGTGAGAGGGTGGCGGCCGGCAGGTTGGCGATGATCAGCCCGTTGCCGCCGGCGACCCAGTCCAGGGCGCGCTGCAGCAGCGCGGCGCTGTCTTCACTGCGCTGGGCCTCCAGGCTGTAGTTGTGCAGGAGAAAGCGGCCGGTGGTGTTGTTATCACTGATGCCCAATTCGGCCCCGCGCAGGCCTTCGTCGGCCGGGGGCGGCAGGGTATTGGACATGACCGCCACCACCGGTGGCTGCCAGTGCAGGTACAGGACCGGGATTTGCAGTGGCTGGGCCAGGGGCGCGGTGCTGGTCAGCAGTAGCAGCAGTGCCAGGGCCCGCTTGATTCGATAATTATTATTCAAAGTGCGATCACCTGTGGTGATGAGTTTGGCTACCCATTAGTCGTAATAGTAGGCCCAACTGGCCTCGTCCGAAATGACTAAAAGGGATGAAAAGAATGGTACCCAAGTACAATGGCCGGGTCTGTGGGCCTCGTTTAGCATGTTCTCCATTGGCAACAGTAACCGGCGGCTGGGAGCGGCAAGTCTGTTGACAGGATTCTCCTAATAATTCTAAGCGAGGCACATGTTATGAGCACTTTAAAACTGGCAGGAGCTGTTTGTTTGGCGGCGTCACTGTTCTCCGCGAGCAGCGTTATGGGGCACGGCGACGTCACCCCACAGGCAGTGGATGTAAGCAAATTGAAGCCGCTGGGTGAGGAGTGGCTGGAAGAGAATCCCTACTCCGGCGATGACATGGCCATAAAAGTGGGCGATTCCGCCTACAACCAGAACTGCGCCCGCTGTCACGGCCTGGAAGTCATTTCCGGCGGTATTACCCCCGACCTGCGCAAGCTCAATGATGAAACGGAGTTTGATACCAAAGCCGAAGCCGATGACTGGTTTATGATGCGGGTACGCAATGGCGCGGTGGTGGACGGTCGGGTCTATATGCCGCCGTTTGAGAGTATTCTCAGCCAGGAAGCCATGTGGGCCATTCGCGCCTATATCGAATCTCGCGGTCTGATCGAGTAAGGGCGCCGGGTCGTGCAGGCGCTTCGAGGTTACCCAATGCTGACCGGGCAAGTGTTGTGGCTGCTGTTGGTGCTGCTGGCTGGCTTCAGCACCACAGCACAGGCCCGCAGCTATGACGACGTTATCGCCTCCGGTTATTTGGACATTGCGGTCTACCGGGAATTTCCCCCGTATTCCTTTATGGACAGTGACGGTCCCGCTGGTATCGATATCGAAATTGGCAAGCTCATTGCCGCCGATCTCAAACTCGAGCCGCGCTGGTTCTGGCTCACCGCCGATGAAAATCTCGAAGACGATCTGCGCAACGCCATCTGGAAAGGCCAGATTCTCGACCCTGAGAAAAAGAAAGCTGACCTGATGCTGCGGGTGCCCTACGACCGCAAATTCAGCTACGCCGTCGATGGCTACGGGCTACCCAAGAACGAGCTGGTGCATATGTTTGCTCCCTACCAGCGCGAGAGCTGGGCGTTGGCACGCAACCTGGAAAAAACCGGAGATGTTCGCAACCTGGCCATTTTCCGCTACGAAAAAGTCGCGGTGGAGATAGATTCGCTGCCGGATTTCTTTCTCGGTTCGACCCTGGGTGGGCGTCTGCGTGACAACCTGGTGCATGTGCTCGATGTGTATGCCGGCCTGGAGCAATTGGAGGCCGGCACCCTGGGCGCCGTGGCCGGTATGCGCGGGCAGTTGCAGTGGGGCTTGTCGCGGCTGGCGGGACAATACGACCTCAGTGCCGACGGCCTGCAGGCCATGAGCCTGCGCGCATGGGATATCGGCATGGCGGTGAAGAGCGATTATCGACAATTCAGCTATGCGGTGGAAGCCATTGTCGAAAAGCGGATTGCGGACGGTTCGATTACCGCGATCTTCCAGCAGTACCAGCTCAGCTACGAGCAACCATCAATTTACGCAGACTGAGCAAAAAACATTTACTCACGAGTTCGCAAGGCGACAGGCGAAGTGTAAACACCAAAGTTCAAAGGCAGTAACTTGAACAGCAATGATGCTACTATCCAGGAGAAATATAATGAAAAGTCTATCTTTATCCGGCGGGCTACTGGCCTCGGCAATAACCCTGGCGATATCGCTACCGCTGGGCATGTCGGCCCAGGCCAATGTCACCGACAAGGACATTCTCAACGACCAGGAGACGGTCGACGATGTGGTCAGTTACGGTATCGGGCCCCGCGGGCAGCGCTATAGCCCCCTGAAAAAACTCAACACCAAAACCGTAAAGAAAATGCACCCGGCCTGGGCATTTTCCTTTGGCGGGGAGAAGCAGCGCGGCCAGGAAAGCCAGCCGCTGGTGAAAGACGGGGTCATGTACGTGACCGCGTCCTATTCCCGTATCTACGCTGTTGATACCGTAACCGGGGAAGAGCTGTGGCAGTACGAAGCGCGGCTGCCGGATGGCATCATGCCCTGTTGTGACGTGATCAATCGCGGCGCGGCACTGTATGAGGACCTGGTCATTTTCGGGACCCTGGATGCCAAGCTGGTAGCGCTGGATAGCAAAACCGGCAAAGTGCGCTGGCGCAAAACCATGGGCAGCTACAAGGCCGGCTACTCCTCTACGGCTGCGCCCATGATCGTCAAGGGTATGGTGGTAACCGGGGTTTCCGGTGGTGAATTCGGGGTGGTCGGCAAGGTCGAGGCGCGCGATGCCAAAACCGGCAAGCTGATCTGGACCCGGCCTACTGTAGAAGGTCACATGGGTTACCTGAACGGCGAGGAAAACGGCATCACCGGCGGCGCCGCCAACCAAACCTGGACCGGCGACCTGTGGAAAACCGGTGGTGCAGCCACCTGGCTGGGCGGTACCTACGACCCGGACACCGACCTGATCTTTATGGGTACCGGCAACCCCTCACCGTGGAACTCCCACCTGCGCCCGGGGGATAACCTGTACAGCTCCTCCCGCCTGGCCATCGACCCCGATACCGGCAAGATCGTCTGGCACTTCCAGACCACGCCCCACGACGGTTGGGATTTTGACGGCGTCAACGAGGTGATAGCGTTCGACTACAAGGAGAAGGGCAAGACCGTCAAGGCAGCTGCCACCGCCGACCGCAACGGCTACTTCTATGTGTTGGATCGCACCGATGGTAAATTCATTCGCGGCTTCCCGTTTATCTCCAATATCACCTGGGCCAAGGGCCTGGATGAAAACGGACGCCCGATAATCAACGAAGCCAGTCTCCCCGGCAACCCCGCCGACAGTGAAGATGGCAGTAAGGGCACAACGGTATTTTCGGTGCCTTCCTTCCTCGGCGGCAAGAACTGGATGCCCATGGCCTACAGCCAGAAAACCGAGCTGTTCTATGTACCCTCCAACGAGTGGGGCATGGATATCTGGAATGAGCCGGTAAGCTACAAGAAAGGTGCCGCCTACCTGGGTTCCGGTTTTACCATCAAGCCGATCTTCGATCATATCGGTTCGCTCAAGGCCATCAACCCCAAGACTGGTGAGATCGAGTGGGAGTTCAAGAATGACGCGCCATTGTGGGGTGGGGTTCTGGCAACGGCGGGCAACCTGGTGTTCTTCGGCAACCCCGAGGGCTACCTGCTTGGCTTGAATGCCAAGACCGGTGAAGTGGAGTACAAATTCAACACCGGATCTGGTATCGTCGGCTCGCCCATCACCTGGGAGCAGGATGGCGAACAGTATCTCAGCGTTGTTTCTGGCTGGGGTGGTGCAGTACCCTTGTGGGGTGGCGAGGTGGCCAAGAAGATCAAAAACCTCAACCAGGGCGGCACCGTCTGGACCTTCAAGTTGCCGAAATCCTGATCCCTGCCATCTCCGGACTTAAGCAGTTATGACCCCTCCCGGGCGGCTATCGCACGGCCAGAGCGCGATAGCCGCACCGGGGCACCTATTACAATTACGATAAGGAAGAGAACGTGAACATTAATATCAGCAATACGCGCAATCCCGGTTCTCGTTTCCATGCCCCTTATGAGCTGGCAGTTTCCGGCCGAACATTAGCGCTTGCCATTGGCCTGCTGGCCTGGTCGGCGCAACCCCTGGCGAACACCGGGAACACCCGGCAGTCAGTCGTTCAGGAACAGCACCAGGGTCTGGAACAGGTGGTGACTTCTGCCACCAGGCTGCAATCCGACCCCCTCGATTACATTGGCAGTATCAGCGCTTTGAGTGAAGAAGCCCTCGCGCTGGTATCCCACACCCACGTACAGGAAAGCTTGCTGCGAGTGCCCGGCGTCAATATGAACCGCGGTGAAGGCCAGGAGTATTTGCCGGCCATACGCTCGCCGGTGTTGACCGGCTCCGGTGCCTGCGGCGGCTTCCTTATGGCGGAAGACGGTATTCCGTTGCGGGCGGCCGGCTTTTGCAATATCAACGAGTTGTTTGACGCCCACACCGAGATGGCGCAGCGCATCGAAGTGCTGCGCGGTCCCGGTACCGCCCTGTACGGCTCCAATGCCCTGCACGGCGTGATCAACGTCATCACCCCGGATCTCTCCCGCGACGATAGCGTGCTGGGTCTGGAAGCGGGGCCCTATGACTTTGGCCGCATTAAGCTGCGCACCGCCACCGACCTGGGGCAGGCTTCGCGCCTGGGGGTCAGTTTGAGCCTCACCCACAACGACGGCTACCGCGACGCGTCCGGCGTGGATCAACAAAAGCTGAGCCTGCGGCACCGCTACGAGGCGGAACAGTGGAACCTGGAGAGCGGCTTGACCGCCACCAACCTGGAGCAGGAAACCGCTGGCTATATCAGCGGTCTCGATGCCTACAAGGATTCTGCCCTGGCCCGCTCCAACCCCAACCCGGAGGCGTATCGCGATTCGCAATCCTTGCGTCTGTGGTCGCGCCTGACCTATCAGCTCGATGAGCATCGGAGTCTGGTGGTCACACCTTATGCGCGCCATACCGACATGGACTTCCTGATGCACTTCTTGCCGGGCAGCCCGCTGGAAGAAAACAGCCAGCAGAGTGTCGGCGTGCAGTCGGCTTACTATATAGCCGCCGCCGACGACCTCAATATTATCACCGGTATCGATGCCGAGTTTACCCAGGGCGACCTGCAACAAACCCAGGCCGAACCCACCCAGGGATCCGCCTTCCTGCAGGCAACCATACCCAGCGGCAAGCAGTATGACTACGACGTCGATGCCACTATGGTCGCGCCCTTCGCGCAGCTGGACTGGAGCTTCGCCAACGCCTGGATGCTGAGCCTGGGGCTACGCTATGAGTGGATGCAGTACGATTACAGCAATAACATGAACAGCGGCAGGGTCAGTGAAGACGGCAGTGCCTGCGGTTTCGGTGGCTGTCGTTATAGCCGGCCGGAAAGCGGTACTGACAGCTTTCGCAACTGGTCACCCAAGCTGGGCCTGAGCTACGCCTTCAGCGATACCCAAATGGCCTATATGAGCCTGGCTCGCGGCTTTCGGGCGCCGCAAACCTCGGAGCTGTATCGCCTGCAGCGCAGCCAGCAGGTCACCGACCTGGATTCGGAGCAGGTCGACAGCCTCGAACTGGGCATCAAGGGCACGATCGAGTCCCTGCAGTACGCCGTTGCCCTGTACGCCATGGAGAAAGACAACTACATCTTTCGCGATGCCGACTTTTTCAACGTCAGCGACGGTGAAACGGATCATCGCGGTGTGGAAGTAGAGGCCAACTACCGCATCAATTCGGCCTGGGATGTGGGGGTGAGCGCCAGTTACAGCAAACACACCTACGCCTACGACGAGTTGCTCGACGGAATCAATATTCGCGACAACGACGTCGATACGGCCCCACGGCACTTTGGCAGCGCCCGCCTGGGCTGGAATTTCCAACCCGGCAGCCGGGTAGAGTTGGAGTGGCAGCACGTCGGCGCCTATTATCTCGACGCGGAGAACCTGCACGAATACGAGGGCCACGACCTGCTCAACATGCGCGTCAGCTGGCAACCGGCAAGCGACTGGAAAGTCTACGCGCGCGCACTAAACCTGACCGACCGGGCTTACGCCGAACGAGCCGACTACACCACCTTCACCGACGAGCGCTACTTCCCGGGGACACCGAGAAGTTTCTACGCCGGGGTTGAGTTTATGTGGTAAGGGGGAGGGGGCTCGCTATTGGCCCCCGGCATGATTAAGTCGACAGTTGGGAAGTAGGTGGAGAAGCGCCCTTTATCCCGAGTGATCAGTTTGTAATTTTTGACAGCAGCGTGTGCGCCGATAAAAAAATCCGGTAGTACATTGTCTTTTTTACCTTTTCTGCGGCGATAATGTAGAAAGGCTTTGCCAGCTAAAAAAAGTGCTTCGCGAGGTATTGCCTTGCAGTCAAACGCCAATTTCGCGATCAGGTTTTCGACTTCTTCAATAGTTTCAAAACCGATAGAACATTCTGTGTATATTATCGGGTTTATTACGAAGGTGTGGTTGGGGTCCAATTGCTCAAGAGTATTGGCGCTCCATTCATACCAGCTGCTGTAGGGGTCGCAAAGGTCCGTGATGACGCACGAATCGACGAGAATGACGGCCATTCACTCGCCCCTGGTCAGTGCCATTATTTCCTCGGTACTCATGCGCAATCGCGCGCTCTTGTGTGCAGTGCGAAAGCGACTGGTTCCGTGTTTGTTAGTGGCCGCTTTACGCAAGTACCAACGTCCGTTTTCATCCTGGATAAACTCGACTTCGGTTTCAGCCGGCAGAATTCCCAAAGCTTGACGTACTTCCTGAGGAATAGTTACCTGTCCTTTGCTGGTTACTCGCATAGTACACCTCAAATTTCTTAGTAATACGGTAAGGGTATTACTTTTAAGCTGGGCTGGCAAGGGGCAGGGCAGGGGCGGCGGCACCAGTTTTTGGAATCAAGTACTGGGCCGCAACTCGAAACTATCATAACTGTCGGTAGGCTCATCGGCCTGGACATCGCTAACCTGGACGTGCTCGACCTGGGCACTAGGTGGCCCTTGCTGCGCCCAGGCTAGCATCGCCTCAACCGCGCTGTCCGGGCCATCCACCAGCGCCTCTACCGTGCCTTCCCGGCGGTTCCTGACCCAGCCCTGCACGCCGAGCTGCTCGGCTTGCTGCTGCATAGATTTCCGAAACCACACGCCCTGCACCAGGCCCGATATTTTCAAGTGCTTTGCCATGACTGTAATCTCCTTTCTAATGCGCTCACAATTCCCCGCACCAGCCTGACCTTCCACCGCTGCCACTTGTCGCTAACGACCCTGCAGACCTGCCTGTAAACGCTGCACCGCCTGCCACTGCTCGGCACTGACCGGGGCAATGGACAGGCGCCCCTGGCGAAAAATACTGAGCTCCGCGGTCACCGGATCGGCCTTAAGAGTTTTGGTCGCAATCACCTCGGGAAATTTTTCCAGCAGTCGCACATCGACACAGAACCAGCGCGGATCATCCTCACTGGCCTTGGCGTCAAAGTACTTACTTTCTGGGTCGAACTGGGCCGGGTCGGGGTAGGCCGCCTTGACCACCTCCATACTGCCGGCAATACCAATACGCTTGCAGCTCGAATGATAAAACAACACCCGATCGCCCAACGCCACCAGATCGCGCATATTATTGCGTGCCTGGTAGTTGCGAATGCCATCCCAGCGCGTAGTCTGGCCTTTCGCCGCCGCCAGGTGATCAATACCAAATTCGTCCGGTTCGGACTTGAATATCCAGTAGTTCAAAATTACCTCAGCTCGTCGCGAGTAGTGGCCCCAGTATAAGTGATTTTGCTTCTGCTGTGATCGCTGGTGCATACCACAGTCAGAGCTACTTACTTGGACAGCCACGTTTGTAGTGGGAATAACTTTTTGGCGCGGTGTTGATTTTTTAGTAATGCACATTTGAGATATGAGTGTGCTGCCCGTCAGCGATGGGGGGAGCCCATTGCGGATCGGCCATATCCCCCCGACCACATTTGGCGGCTGCGAAACTCAACCATTTTTTTGCGCAAAAAGACGCGCAAAAAAATTGGGATTCAGACAGTCCTTGCCGACTACCCCAAATGTGGTCGGGGGGATAAACATGGCCTGATTGATCCGCAACGGGCTCCCTCCACCGCTGACTACATTGTGCGTTTTAACGGCAGTGTGATTTCTTTATCAGCCAGCTACAGCTCATTTTTTGTAATCCCCGTGTAGGCGGCGGTCCGGCGTCCCGGGATCCAGTAAGTATTCGAATTCAATGGATCCCGGGACGCCGGACCGCCGCCTGCGCGGGGATGACTTTAAATTGACAATATCAAAGTTATCGAAAGCCATCTAACCATAACAGAGTAGGCCCCGGTAAATGAGTACACATCAGCAGTTGAACCAAAACTCGTAATGGGAAAAAGTGTCTTCTCCCGCCATAGCTCTTTGTCTCTTTTCCCTGAATCTCGCTTGATGCCTGGTCAAGGCTCGGTGGGTGTGCCCTGCCAGACCAATCAGGTCGCGTTTAGGCTCTCTGCGCTTTTCGGGTTTTCGCGGACGGATGTTTGAGCGCTAGCGAGTTTCCGGGAGCGCGAAAAGCGCGGAGAGCCTGCGGCCGGTCTGGCAGGGCACACCCACCGGGCCGCCGCGCCAAACTATGTTTTGCTACTAACAAATATCCAAGCGAAACACAGAGAACCGACTATTAAGACATTCACAAATGGCCGGGAGTGCGAAAAGTGCGGAGAGCCTGCAACCGGTCTGGCAGGGCACACCCACTGGGCCGCCGCGCCTAACCGTACTTTGCTGGTTTGAGGTTTACTGGCAAGAACCTGCCAACGGCCAATTCAAGCCTTGGCTTTTGGCCGGCTTCTGGTTTTACGCCGGGTCTTGGCACCAGTGCCACGCCGTGGTTTAGACACCTTAACGTCTTGCAAGCCTTGCGGCAGGGTCGCCTGGCTCTGCTCGATCAACTGCTGTAATGACGCTAGTAATGGTTGCATAAAGTGATCGTAACTGCTCTGGCGCTGACTGATGGCATTGAGTTCAGTTTCCCAACGGGCAGTCATGTCCGGCGTCGCCGCGATTACAGGTAAGCTGTGAATCAGCCCCTTGCCCGCCGCAGTGGCGTGAATCTGCTTGCCACTGCGTTGCAAAAACTGGCGACTGAACAACAACTCGATAATGCCGGCCCGGGTAGCTTCGGTGCCAAGGCCGTCCGTGTCTTTCAGGATTTTACGCAACTCTGGATCCTGCACATAGCGGGCGATGCCCGTCATCGCTGCCAGCAAACTGGCGTCGTCAAAGGGTTTGGGTGGCGTGGTCTGTTTGGCCACCACTTCACCTTTTTCACACCGGCAAGTATCACCGGTTTTCAGCTTCGGTAATTGCGTGTTAGAGGCGCTTTCGGATTTATCTTTCGCCTGCCGGGGTGGGAACAACTGCTGCCAGCCAGGGCTGATCGTGACCCGGGCTTTGGCGATAAAACGGCCGCCGCCAATCTCCAGGTCGATTTGGCTATCCTGGTATTCATGGGGTGGATAAAACTGCACCAGGTATTGGCGTGCAACCAGCTCATAGATATCCCGCTCGGCCTTGCTCAACCTGGCGCTATCCATCTTGCGGGCGGTGGGAATGATGGCGTGGTGTGCCTCGATGCGTTTGTCGTCCCACGCCTTGCTCTTGAGAGCGCGATCCGCGGCCGCAGCTGCAGCGTTTAGGGGTGGGCAGTTGCTGGCCAGGGCATCGATGACGGTGTTGCGTTCGGCCCAATGTTCCACGGGCAAGTAGCGGCAATCGGAGCGCGGGTAGGTGAGCAGTTTGTGCCGCTCGTAGAGTGACTGGCAGGTGTCGAGCACCTGCTTGGCGCTCATGGAGAAGCGCTTGCCGGCATCGATCTGCAGGGACGACAAATTGTAGGGCAGGGGCGGTGGCTGCTTTTTCAGTTTGCGCTGGCTGGCGGTCACCAGGGCCGGTTGCCCCGTGATACGGGCAGCGACATTATCCGCCAGCGCCTTCGACAACACCCGGCCCTCCTCATCCTGCCAGGGCTGGCAGGCCTCACTGGGCTGCCATTTGGCGGTGAAGTGTTCACCGGCATTGGTTACCAGGTGGGCCATGACCTGGTAGAAAGGCTTGGCGACGAAGTTGTCGATCTCCTCGTCCCGGCGCACCACCAGCCCCAGCACCGGTGTCTGCACCCGGCCCACGGACAGCACGCCGCGGTAACCCACCTTGCGCCCCAACAGGGTATAGGCGCGGGTCATATTGATGCCGTAGAGCCAGTCGGCCCGGGAGCGGGCCAGGGCCGAGGTGGAGAGGGGCACGAATTCCTTGTTATTGCGCAGCTGCTTCAGGGCCCGCTGCACCGCTGCCGGGTTGAGGTCGCTGATCAGGCAGCGCTGGATACTGTCGCGCTTGCTGCCGCGCACCTTGAAGTGGGCGATGACCTGGTCGACCAGCAGTTGCCCCTCGCGGTCGGGGTCGCCGGCGTGGACCAGTTCATCGGCGGCCTGCACCAGCTTGCGCAACACCGCCAGTTGCTTGCGCGCGCTGGCTTTGGCTTTCAGTTGCCACTGCGCGGGCACGATGGGCAGGTGCTCCAGCCGCCACTGCTTGAAGGCGGCATCGTAGGCGTCCGGCTCCGCCTGTTCCAGCAGGTGCCCCACACACCAGCTGACGCAATCGCCGTTGCCCACGTAGATACAGCCTTCCCCCTTGCGGTGGGGTTTGGGCAGTACATCGGCAATGGCGCGGCCGAGACTGGGCTTTTCGGCGATATAGAGTCTCATGTCGGCAACGATACTGTATGTAAATACAGGTATCAAGCGTGAGCTGGATTGTGCCTTTTTACCCGGCCAGACAGCGCTGCGGCAGGTCAATTCTTTGCGCGCTCGCGGTTGCTTGAATGCGCAGCAGGGCGAGGGCTATCTAATTGTGCTGCCTGCTGTTGCGCCGCAACTTGTTCGCTACGGCGGCAATAGTGAGTTTGGCTTCAGGTCTTCAATAGCTGCCGCCCAGAATCTGGTCTTGCAGATGCTTGACCAGGCCCTGCAATTGCGGGTCGCCGGGGTTCAGGCGCTGAAGTTGCAGGGCGAAACGCAAGGCCTCCGACCACTGCTGGCTGCGCATGGCCGAGTCGAGGCCGATGTTGAGCAATTCCGGATTTTGCGGTTGCAGGGCCAGCAGGCGACTGGCTTCCCTGATCGCCTCAGCATAGTGCTTGGTGCTGTGCAGGGCGACCGCGTAGACGTAGCCGTAGCGGAAGCCCTCCGGCGCCAGTTCCGCGGCCTGCTGCAGGTGGGTCAGCGCCTTGTCGTAGGCGCCGCTGCGCACCAGGGTCAAACCCAGGCTGTGCTGGATTTCCGGCCGCTGGCGATGGCGGGTGAGGGCTTGTTGCAACAGCTTTAACGCCGCATCGTCGCGGCCCTGCATGCGGTACAGGTCGGTCAGGTTAATGATGGCACCGGTTAAATAAGGCTCCATGTCGATGCTGCGCTGATAGCGGGCCTCGGCTTTTTCGAAGTCGCCCTGCGCCAGGTAGTATTGCCCCAGGTTGTTGAGTCCGGCGGCAGTGTCCTGATGCATCTCCAGCATCTTCAAATATTCCGCCAGCGCTCGCTCCACTACTGTTTGCTCGGCGGCAGGCAATTGCGCTTTGGCCTCCACCAGCTCGGGGCTGAGCAGTACCTGCACCGCCGCCATACGCACCGCTTTGATCGGGTCGGACAGTTTTGGCAGTACGGATTGCAGGCGGGTTGGGTAGGGTAGTGCATCGGTCAGGGAGATGGCCGCGGCGCGGACCAGTTCGTCCTTGCTGTCGAATTGTTGCAGGGCCAGTTCCATGGTTTGTGGCGAGGCTATATCGCGCAGGCGTTGCAGTGCGGTGGCCCGGACGATGGCCGGTTGCTCACTGGTGGCGAGCTGGCGGATCTTGTCGAACAGCTCGCTGTTCGGCGCTGCGGCTAATGCTGCGCCCGGGTGAGGCGGCAGTTGCTTGTTACCCTGCTTGAGCCATGCTGCCAGCGCCTTGCTGGCCCACTCATTATCGCGGTCCTGGTGGCACATTACACAGGCGTTGGGAGCGCCGGTGGTGGCGGACAAGTCCGGGCGCGGAATGCGGATGCTGTGATCCCGCCTGGGGTCGACCACCATGTAGGTGGTTTCCGGCATATGGCAGTTGACGCACTGGCTGCCACTGGAGCCCTGCGGGTGCTGGTGGTGGGCGGTGGTGTCATACTGGTTTGGGTTGTGGCACTGGGCACAGAGCTGGTTGCCGGGCTGGCGCAGCTCCAGGCTGTGGGGTTCGTGGCAATGAGTGCAGGTGACGCCCTGGTGGTACATCTTGCTCTGCAGGAAAGAGCCGAGCACATAGACCTCGTCGCGGATTTGGCCGTCCGCGTAGTAGAGCGGTTCCTCCAGCAGCGACAGCTGGTGCTTGTTGTGATAATTGCCGGGGGCGGTGATATCGCCGATAACCCCGCGGCGGGAATGACAGCTGCCGCAGGCGGCGATCTGGGCCGCCGATTTCTGCAAGTTCTTGCCGCCGGGGGGAATGGGTGTCAGCACTTCCGCGATGCTGCTGGCGCTGAGTTGCTGCTGCCAGCCCTTGAACGGGTCATCCTGATTGTCGAGTTCGGTCCAGGCCAGGTGGTCGCTGCCGGGACCGTGGCAGGCTTCGCAGGCGACGTTGATTTCTGACCAGGTGGTGGCGTAGGTGTCGGTGTCCGGCTGGTAGTTTTTTTGCAGGTTGGTGGAGTGGCAGTCGGCGCAGCGGTTGTTCCAGTTGTAGTAGAGGCCGGTCCAGTGCAGCGGGTCGCGGTGATCGACCGTTTCATCCGGATTGAGGTGGAACCAGCGCTGGCCGCCCTCGCTTTTGGGACGGCTGTCCCAGGCAATGCTGAGGGCCTGGTAGCGGCCATCGGCAAAGCCAATCAAGTACTGTTGCAGCGGATAGAAGCCGAAGGTGTAGGCCACGGGGAATTTTTCCAGCTTGCCCTCGGCGTTGTCGGTCTCGACCCAGTATTGGCGCGCTTCGCCGTCGTCCGCCTCGCCGGCGGTGGTGAAAAAGCGGGAGGTGATGCCGTTGTAGGTAAATTTGCGGTTGTCAAAGTCGCCCAGTACGGATTCAGCGGTGGGTTCCAGCATGGCCCAGTCGTGGTGGGACCCTTGCCAGGCTTGAAATTGGTCCTGGTGACACTGCTGGCAGACCTGGGCGCCGACGTAGTCGGCGGCTGATGCGGCTGTGCTGGTCAGTGCGCAGAGCGATGCGCAAAGCAGCAATAACAGGGTATTTTGGATGTGGCTGCGGCTGTGGCTGGGCACTGGGTATTACCTTTCTTACTGCGGCGGGCCGGGGTTGCGCGAGACGGGTCGCGCCGGAGGCATGCCGATAATTCGTTATTTTTTGAACGCAATTGGATGGCGTTCGCGGGGTGCTCACTATAAGACATGCTGGCGGTAGAGGGTAATAAAATTGACCGCGGGAGGCTAATTCCATTGGGGTAGAGCAGACATATATCTTTTCGCCCTTGGGGTATAAGTCTTTAATCCGGCCTGGCTTCGAGGGCTTGCTTTCAAGACTCGCCGAAGTCCCATCCATGGGGGCTCCACGACAGCATCCATGCTGTCGAGGGTCTTGAAAGCAAGCCCCCGAAGCCAGACCTACCATAGTGCCGGCTGCACGATGCTTGGATATGGTGGTAATTAGGTAAATCTTTCAATCCGTGGGATACCAGTTTTAATCCTGCCTGGAATTGAGGGCTTGCTTTCAAAGCTCGCCGTACCCAAAGCACTCGCTGTGCTCGCGGTGCAGGCTCAGGTTCCATTCATGCACCCAAAGCACTCGCTACGCTCGCGGGGCGGGCTCGAGGCTCCACGACAGCATCCGTGCTGTGAAATCAAGCCCCGCAGCCAGGCCCGTCATATTGCCTCCCGAGGGTGGGCTGACAGGTATTTGCCTGCAAACGGTCTCCGCAATTTATTTGCAGTCTAAGCGATTTACAAAATTATATAAACATAGTATGTTTAGCAAGGTCGTATTATGGCCGTGGTGAGTAATCTGGTGCGCCAGTTGAATTTCCAAACCTGGACATGGTTGGACTGGGCTTAGGAGTTCTGGACGTTGAGTGCTCGATACTTCTTATAAAATTATTCTCAATGGGTGATCAGTCACCTGTATTCAGGTATATAAAATGAAAAAATGCCTAGTTGTTTCGTTTTCATTGTTGGCGGCAGCCACCCAGCTGCAGGCGGAAGTGCCCAGGCCTACTGGCTCTGTAGCGGGAGAAATCCGCTGGCAGGTATTGCATGACAAAAGCGATGATTTCAACGGTACCGCCCTTAACACCGCTAAATGGGAAAGTGCGCCACCGTCCTTGAATGTGGGGGCGTGGACTTTCTCAGCCGCGAATGCCTACCTTGAAAATGGCAACCTGAACATTGCTGCGACCCAGGAAACCCACACCCGCACCTTCCAGGATAGTTGTTGGGACGGCGTGCCCGGCGGGCCGTCACAGGCGGTGGAGCGGGAGCTGTACTACAAGTCCGGCGCGGTGCGTACGGTGAGCGATGGCGTGTATGGTTTTTATGAGGCCCGGATCAAGGGGGTGAAGCTCTTTCCCGGCTTGAGCCCGGCATTCTGGCTGTACAGCGACGGCCATCCTTTTCCCGATCGCGGCACAGAAGGTGTGCAGTATGTGGACTACAGCGAGATTGACGTGGTGGAATTGCAGCAGGCCGATTGGTACGGGCCTGGCGCAGATGATGCCGACCCTATTAATGTTATGGACCACAACCTGCATGCCCGGGTTGAGGAAAACGGGCAAATTGTCTGGAAGCGCCCCAAGCCCAATCCCGACACCCAATTGCTCAAGTTTGATGCCCCCTTTGATCCCTCCCAGGGGTTTCACACCTACGCCGTTGAAAACCGCAAAGACAAGATCTCCTGGTATGTGGATGGTCAACTGATTGGCGAAAAACCCAACACCTGGTGGCATCGCCCCATGCACGTAATTGTCTCCATGGGCTTGAGGCGGCAATTTATTACCTTTAACAGTCAGTGCCAGCGCGCTGACCCCAACCCCAACAATGTCGTCTCAGAGGGCTTTCCCGAGGATACCACTATGCAGGTGGCGTATATCAAGTCCTGGGAGGCCCTGCCGTCCGTATGGGTTGACGATCCGACCAAGTACACCACCACTCAATACCCGAACAACCAAACGCTGGATGTCACGGTCAATTACCACGGCGGCAGTAATCACCACGTAGTGGCGGAAAAGTTCAACGGTATTACGGTTAACCTGGTGCAGAAAAATGCCAGCGGCGTGGTGCAAGTGGTGCGCTCGGCCGTCGACTCATCGGTGGCAACCGAGGCGAAACGCTATGGTGGCAAAACGGTTATCAGTATCGATCTAACTGGTGTGACACCCACTAGCCAGTTGCCGGAGGGTCATTTCTACGCCCTGGCGCCAGCGTTTCGTTCATCCAACGGCAGCGATGTCTTTTTGCTGAACCCGCTCAACAATGTCACGGTTATCGATTGGGATAGCAATGAGTTTGTGCCGGTAACCGGTGTCGAGTTACCAACCCAGTCGCTGACTTTGAACAGTGGTTTGACCGAACAGCTGCAGGCGACTATTTTCCCCGCCAATGCCACCAACCCGGCTGTGCAGTGGAGCAGCGAAGACCCGTCCATAGCAATGGTGTCAGAAAACGGAACCGTAACAGCCATTACTCCCGGCACCACCACCATTAAGGTGACTGCGGGAGAGGACGGCTTGTACAGTGCGTCGTTGCAACTCACGGTGGAGCCCGCGCTGCAAAACCCCAACCTGGTCGTCAACCCCGGTTTTGAAACCGGCAGCCTGGCCGGTTGGAATAACAGTTCAGGAACCTCCACCGTCTCCAGTGGCTCACCCTATGAAGGCAATTTTTCCGGCTTTCAAAGCGGGGCCGGCGGGGTGGACCAAACCGTCAGTGTAAAACCCAATACCAATTACACCCTGACGGCCTGGGCGAAAGTCGGCGCCGCCCCGCAAAGAATCCTGCTGGGGGTGAGTAAATTCAGCGCGCCGGGACCAAACGCACCGAAAAATACGCCGGTTACCAGCACCGAGTACCAGCAGTACACGCTCAAGTTCAAGACCGGCCCTGAGGCCACCACGGCGAATATCTGGACCTGTTGCGCCAGCGGCACCCCGGTTGAGGCGTATTTTGACAACTTCGTATTGACCGTGGATGGTGTGATACCGCAGCCCGATTTTGATAAGGACGGCATTGCTGACTCCGTCGATTCGGACGATGACAATGACGGCGTCAATGATGACCAGGACGCATTTCCTTTCGATGCCAGCGAGTGGCTGGATACCGATGGGGATGGTATCGGCAACAATGCGGATCACGATGACGACAATGATGGCGTCGCCGATGACGACGATCTGCACCTGCAAGTAGTGCAGGGCAATATCGTGATAGACAGCCATGACAGCGGGATACCAGAGCGAGTCACTGGGCAGGGTGTACCATTGAGTGTCATGTTTGCGCTTGGCAGCTTTGAGTGTGATGAGCCCATGGAACAGCGCAAGGCCTCCCAGCCGAAAAAGAACCTGGGGTGCAAACTGCAAATGCTGCAGGAGCCTGAAATCAAAGATGTTCTGGTTGAGGGTGATAGGACGGCCCTGCAGAAACTCCTGATTGAGATTGAAAACAGTTCCAAGTAGAACGCTGCTGTTAAGGAATATTTGTATTTTTAGCTGAAACCGCTGTGCCGGTTGTGGTAGTGGTTGCCGAGGTGGTCGCCTGTCCAGAGGACGTTGGCAGGCGAGCGCTGCGCTTTAAATTATCTCGTCAAGTGACCCATCACAAGCGGTGCGCAGGACATAACTGAACCCGCCAGCCAGCCATCGGCACACTTCAAAGTCAGGACTTGCCAGAGGGCATTATTCCGCTGCACTCATCATCAATACATATTGCCTTAATAAACATCATATGTTTAAATGTGTCGAACTGCTGCTAGCCAACAGGGGTTCGTAGCTGTGGAAGCGCCGCCCTGTTGGCCAAGCGGACCGGTATACTATCTATTAACGATCCAGTTACGTGGTTGTGAAAATAATGAAGAAACTACTGACATTTCTCCTGATCCTAGCAGTAACACCCTATGCCAGCGTTCACGCTGCCAGTGCCGCTAAAGGCCAGGCGAAGCCGCCCAATATTGTGTTGATCTTTTCCGACGATGCCGGCTACGCGGATTTCGGCTTTAACGGCAGCACCATAATGAAGACGCCCAACCTGGATAAGCTGGCCGCGCAGAGCGTCCGCTTTACCCAGGGCTACGTGTCCGATCCCACCTGTGGACCCTCGCGCGCCGGACTGATCACCGGCAAGTACCAACAGCGTTTCGGTTATGAAGAAAACAATGTGCCCGGTTATATGAGCCCTGTTTCGGCCCAGGATGGTGCCGATATGGGGCTGCCGCTGGAGGAGAAAACCATGGGCGATGTTTTGCAGGCCCAGGGTTACAAGACGGCAATTTTTGGCAAATGGCACCTCGGCAGCGCCGACCGTTTTCACCCCACGCGCAGAGGCTTCGATGAATTCTACGGTTTCCGCGGTGGCGATCGCAGCTACTATGCCTACGATGAGAGCAAGCAGACCCTGCCAGACCATATCTTCGAAGATAAAAAAATGGAGCGCGGTTTTGGCAACTTCGAAGAGCCACAAAGCTACCTGACCGATCTGTTGGCCGACGAAGCCATAGATTTTATCGAAGCCAACCAGGACGGTCCGTTCTTTGTGTTTCTGTCTTTTAATGCCCCGCACACTCCCATGGAAGCGAAGCCCGAGGATCTGGCCCAGTTCCCGCACTTGACCGGGCTGCGCAAGGTGGTCGCCGCCATGACCCTGGCCATGGACCGCGCCAGTGGCAAGCTGCTGGATCGGCTGGCAGAACTGGGCCTGGATGACAATACCATTGTTGTCTATACCAATGACAATGGCGGCCCGACGGACAAGAACGCGTCCATGAATTACCCCTTCAGTGGCACTAAATCCAACCACCTGGAAGGCGGTGTCAGGGTTCCTTTCCTGTTGCGCTGGCCGGGCCAGGTGAAGTCGAATACAGTCTATGAGCACCCTGTTAGCACCCTCGACTTGTTGCCGACGTTTTTAGCGGCGGCGGGCGGAAATCCGGGCGAGCTGGACCTGGACGGTGTCGATCTGGTGCCCTATGTGCAAGGTAGCAAAAAGGGTGTTCCGCACCGGGCGCTGTTCTGGAAAAAAGAGGCGAGGGCGGCCATGCTGGAGGGAAACTGGAAATTTATTCGCTACCCGGACCGGCCTGCAGAACTGTTTAACCTCGCCACCGATCCCGGCGAGCAGAAAAACCTGGCGGCCAAATACCCCGATCGGGTAAAGGCGATGTACAAGGATATTTTTGCCTGGGAGCTTACCCACGAGCGGCCGCGCTGGATGTTAAAGCGGGAGTATGAAAAGTACGATATCGATCGTATGGACGCTTACCGGAAGCCGGTAAAACCTTAAAAATAATGAGAGTCGGCCGGTCGCTAACAGCGACCTGCTGTGTGCCCATACCAGAGGGAATAAGCCATTGAAAATAGAATCTGTTGAAGCCCTGTTGGGGGCTGTCGGTCACCGCAACCAGTTGTTGGTAAAGGTGGTTACCGAGTGCGGTATCGTCGGTTGGGGCGAGTCAGGTTTATCCAATCGGGAGCGGGCCGTCATGGGTGCCGTCGAACACTTCAAGCCCTTCTTGCGCGGCGCCGACCCGCGCCGCATCGGCCGCATCTGGCAGGAGATGTACCGCAGCCACTACTTTGAAGGTGGCCGGGTGCTGACGGCGGCCATGTCGGCAGTGGACATTGCCCTGCACGACATCGTCGGCAAGGCACTGGGGGTGCCGGTGTACCAGTTGCTGGGCGGCAAGCAGCGCGACAAGGTTCCGTGTTTTGCCTGCTGCTATACCGAAGCCGACCCTGACCGGCTCGAAGAGCTGGTGAAAGAAGTCAAGGCGCTGGTCGACCTGGGTTGGACCACCATCCGAGTTATCCCCAGTAATTTTGACGACCCGGAGCTGTTTGAACCGCGTGATTCCATCGCGCGCACCGCGCGCTGCCTGATCGCATTGCGCGCCGCCATAGGCCCTGATATCACTCTGGGGATCGATTACCATCACCGCCTGAGCGTGGCCGAGGCGGCTTCTTTTTGCCAGCGTCTGCCGGCAGGCACCCTGGATTTTCTGGAAGAGCCCATTCGCAACCAGTCCCCCGATGCTTATGCGGCACTGCGCGGCCTGACCACGGTACCGTTCGCCATCGGCGAGGAGTTCTGTTCCAAGTGGACCGCCCAGCCCTATATCGAGCGCGACTTGACCCAATACCTGCGGGTGGATGTATGTAATATCGGTGGATTCACCGAGGCCATGAAGGTAGCCTCCTGGGCCGAGGCCCATTACATCGATGTGATGCCCCATAATCCGCTGGGCCCGATCTGCACCGCGGCGTCCAATCATTTTGCCACCGCGCTGCCCAACTTCAGCCTGATGGAAACCCACCAGGGACCATTTTCGCCTTTCGGTGCTCACAGTGCTGAGCTGTTTCCACAGCAACACCGGTTGCAGGGTTGCGATTTCGTCGTGCCCGATGTGCCGGGCCTGGGCGTCGAAGTCAATGAAGCGGCTTTCCGCAACTCGCCACCGCTGCCAGCGGAAGCTCCCCACTTGCGTCGACCCGATGGTGGCGTCACCAATTGGTAAGCGCAAAAAAAGGCAGGTAAAAGCTATGGCAGCGAAGCATCAAACATTCAGCCATAATCGGCGTCAGTTTCTGGCAACCGCGGTTGCTATCGGCAGCAGTTTGCTGTTGCCAGGCTGCCAGGGCATAAAGAGTCGGGGCGCGCCAGAGAAGGGTAGAGAGGAAATGAATATGAGCAAAGTGAGCGATACTGCTGCGGCAGTGTTTGATGGGCGTATCTGCGGGCTGGGTGAAAGCCCGTTGTGGCACCCAGCTCGGCAGGAGCTGTTCTGGGTTGACCTGCCAAACAATGGAATGCTCAGTGCCAGCGGTGTTGCCACTAATGCCTGGGATATGGGTGAAATGGTGTCGGCGTTGGGCTGGATCGATGAGCAGCGCCTGATCCTGGCGAGCGAGACCGGTCTGTACCAGTTTGATATCAATACGGGTGCAAAAACCCGAATGTGTGAGCTGGAAGCCGATCGCCCCAACAATCGCAGTAACGATGGTCGCGCCGATCCCTGGGGCGGCTTTTGGGTTGGCACTATGAGTAAGGAGGCCGAACCTGGCCGCGGCGCCATTTATCGCTGGTATCGCGGTGAGCTGCGCCAGTTGGTGGATGGGTTGACGATCAGCAACGGTATTTGCTTCGATCGCAGCAGAAACCGCGGCTATTACGCAGATTCTGCCCGCCACCTGATATTCTCCGTGGAACTGTCCCCCGACAGCGGCTGGCCCAGTGCGGAGCCACAGATTTTTCTCGATCTGTCCGCGGAAAAGCTGGTGCCGGACGGCGCGGTGGTGGATGCCGAGGGTTGTATGTGGTCCGCCCAGTGGGATTCAAGTTGTGTGGTGCGCTACGCCCCGGATGGCACCGTATTGGCCAAGCTGGACGCCGGCACGCCACGACCAACCTGCCCGGCATTCGGTGGCAGCAATAACCGGGATCTCTATCTAACCACCGCCGCGTACGGGTTAGATAATGTAGCATCCACCGGCATAAGCCACGGCACGACCCTGGTGTATAAAGGTGTTGTAAATGGTGTCGCTGAGCCGCGGGTTCAGGTTTAAAAAGCACATGCTGGTCAGCGGTCGGGGTGTCTATAGTGCGGCGACTCGGTGGGTGTGCCCTGCCAGACCGGCCGCAGGCTCTCCGCGTTTTTCGTGCTCCTGGCCCGTGGTAACTTCTTTATAACCGCTTCCGTTTCAATTTTTGTTAGTAACAAAACATGGTATGGCGTGGCGGCTCGGTGGGTGTGCCCTGCCAGACCGGCCGCAGGCTCTCCGCACTTTTCGCGCTCCCGGAAGATCACTACGTTTAAATATCCGTATCCAGAAATATGCAGTTTAGCGCGGCGGCCCGGTGGGTGTGCCCTGCCAGACCGGCCGCAGGCTCTCCGCTCTTTTCGCGCTCCCGCCCCTTTATTAACTTCTAAATGGTCACTCCGCTGGCGCTACGTTCAAACATCCGTCCGCGAAAGCCCGAAAAGCGCGGAGAGCCTAAACGCGACCTGATTGGTCTGGCAGGGCACACCCACCGAGCCTTGACCAGGCATCGAGCGAGATTCTAGGAAAAAAACAAAAAGAAAGATAATGAGGTCCTCGCGAGAATCATATATCTCGATCTTCTGCAGGTTTTGGTTGGTATGAAGGGCGTACTGCCAGGTCTTGAGCAGATCTCAGTTCTGTAAGCTCAAATTGAAATAACACTGCTCTTAGATACCACAATGTAGTCAGCGGTGGGGGGAGCCCTTTGCGGATCAATCAGGCCATGCTTATCCCCCCGACCACATTTGGGGTAGTCGGCAAGGACTGTCTGAATCCCAATTTTTTGCGCGTCTTTTTGCGCAAAAAATGGTTGAGTTTCGCAGCCGCCAAATGTGGTCGGGGGGATATGGCCGATCCGCAATGGGCTCCCCCCACCGATGACGGGCAGTCCACTCATATCTCGAATACGAATTGCTATAAAGTCAGCACCGCGCCCATATCGGTTCCCTGCAAGTGTGGGTGTCCATGGACGACTCCTCCATGGACGACCTCCAAAAATGGTTGAGTTTCGCAGCCGCCAAATGAGGTCGGGTGGGGATATGGTCGATCCGCAATGGGCTCCCCCCACCGATGACGGGCAGACCGAGACAACAACCTCTAAATCCAGCTGAGTTTTCATTACTCCTTATTTCCTTTCCTTATCAAAAACACCCGGCTATTAGCGCAATCGTCTATCCCACATATTGCCTATACAAACATCATATGTTTAAATAGTTCCCATGATCGGTTGAGAGGTGGTTTGCACAACACCGAATATAAGTAGCTGCCGAAAGTACGAACTGATGTTGGTTCACCTCAGCATAAGGGGTGAAAAAGTCAAGCGCCAAACACAGGTCGAAATAACAAGTTTTTAGTTAGCAGCAAAGTTATAAATATCCAGCGCTGCGCGCATCGTGGAGAGTAATCATGAAACGTTCTACCAACCTCAATAAAATACTGCTACTCGGCTGCTGTTCCGTCAGCGTGTTGATGGGCAATGCCTACGCAGAAGATGGCGAAGATAAAAAAGCTCGCTCGAAAGTTTTGGAAGAAGTGGTTGTCACCGCGCAGAAGCGCGAGCAGTCACTGCAGGACGTGCCCACTTCAATGAAAGTTATGAGTGGTGACGAATTCGAGGCCAATAAAATTACTGACGGCTTCGACCTGATCAAATACCTGCCCGGTTTTGGTCTCGATGATAACCGGGAAATTCGTACTACAACACTGAAAACCCGCGGTATCGGTACCTTTACCAACTCCATCGGCTTGCAGTCTTCCAACCTGGTGGTTATCGACGGTGAGGTGCTGCCCCGCCAGTCCATGCTGAACCTGGCGGTCTCCGACGTCGAGCGGGTCGAAGCATTGCGCGGACCCCAGGGTACGCTGTTTGGTCAGAACACCTCCACCGGCCTGATTCACTATGTCACCAAGCGGCCCACTATTGGCAAGTTTAACGGCAAGGTGCGCGCCGAAGTTTCCGAATACAGTGGTCGCGACCTGAGTGCTACCGTCAACCTGCCTATCGATGATCAATGGGCCGTGCGCCTTAACGCCCAGTGGGGCGAAGAGGATGGCTGGATCGATAATACTATGCCCGGTGAAGAAGACTACGACATCGGCCAGGATGAAAAGTGGGGTTTGCGCGGGCAGGTGCTGTTTGACAATGGCAGCAACTTTGATGCGTTGCTGCGGGCTGAGTACTCGGAGCGGGATACCAACTGTTGCTCGCAGACCGTGATTGGACCTATTAACGTCAATTTTGGCCCGAGCCCCATCATCCATGTGCAGGACGACGGCACCATTGTCGGCAGCACTTACAACACCATCAACCCGGAGTCGACCTTTGACACCCATGGTGGACCTGTAACCGCCCGGAACCGCTCAGGTAACTATGGTTCTACCGAAAATACCGGCCTGTCACTGGAGCTGAATTACGACCTGGGCGGCAACAAGCAAGTCACTTACATTGGCAGTTATCGGGACTACGAACTGCTCAACAGTTCCACCTTCTTCAATCTGAACTTCCCAATCGAACGGGAAGCGTTTGGCGGCAATGAGTCCGTGGAAATCATTCAGCAGGAAGTGCGCTTGAGCTCATTTGGCAATGACAAGCTGGATTGGGTGGTAGGCCTGTTTTATCACGACACAAAAGGCCAGCGTTCGGAAGTACGTGATGGCTGTATCGCCGGTAACCGTGGCTTTATTGAAAATGGCATGATGGTGGGCTGTTACTCCGGTGCGTCGACCAATAATTTCCTCAACCTGTACCGCGGCACCAATATCGCCGACGCCGACACGTCAATACTGGTGCCCCAGCGTCTTCTCAATGGCGGTGACTTTACCACCAACTTTGAAAATATCGCTATCTTTGGTCAGTTGGAGTACCAGATCACCGACCGGTTGGATGCGACCCTGGGTTTCCGTGCCCTGAAAGAAAAAGGTTCGGCCACATTTGATCGCACTGACTTGCGCACCCCGGCTGACGGCGTCGGCATGGATACCTTCGCAGACGTGCTGGCACTGGCGGAAAATGACCCGTCGCTGTTTATCAACCGCACCGAGCCGACCAAGTTTTCGGACTCGGATACCGATGCCATCTACAAGGCGGTACTCGGTTATGACTTTACCGATGCGGTACGCGGTTATGTCAGCTATTCCACTGGTTACAAAGGCTCTTCTTATTTCGTCACCAGTAACACCAACCCCGATGAGGTCGAAAACTTCCCGACTTTACCGGAGCAGTCATCCAACTTTGAAATTGGCTTGCGTACCCGCCTGCTCGACGACCAGTTGCTCTTTAACGTGACCTGGTTTGATATGGTGGTGGAAGATTACCAGACCCGGGCATTCCGAGTATTGGATGAGGCGAACGGCATCTCCTTTGCGGGTTACGTGAATGCGGACGAAGCGCGTTCCACCGGCTTCGAGATGGACTTTGACCTGAAAGTGACCGAAAACCTCTCGGTCCAGGGTAGCTACGCGAACTTCAACGCCACCTACGAGGATTTCGCCAACGCGCCGATCTCCTGTCCTGGCGGTGCACTGCAGAGCCGCTGTTCTGTCGATCCGGTGCTGGGCAACGTCTTTGACCAGAGTGGCTTGTCGTTCGAGAACAACGCCGAAGAGCAGTTCCTCGGTACCATTATGTACGATACCGACATCGGTGCTAGCGGTTGGGACGGCAATATTCGTGCGGTCTGGCGCTACAATGGCGAGCACACCCAAAGCATCAACGAATTGGCGCAAGGGCTGGAAGCTAACCCGTCCCACGGTATTTGGGACCTGTACTTCGGCCTGGGTAACGACCAGCTGCGCTTCAACCTGTTCGTCAAGAACGTGTTTGACAAGCCGTACACTACCAGCCAGCGCACCGATAGCCTGGGCAATGGATTTGCCTTCTTCCCGCGCGACTGGACCCGCTATGTCGGCGGCAGTGTGCAGTACTCATTCAAGTAACGGTCGGGTTTAAATTATTCATGCGTTCGGCCTCTTCTTGCTCGGCAGGGAGAGGCCTTTTTTTTGCGCTGCTGTGAACGACATTCTATTTTCGTCCAGCAGGTAAAAATAGATTGCGCGTATAAACATCATATGTTTAAATTGTTCATATGTGGAATGGTAGGTTAGGCGTGGCGCTGCGGATTTACCGGTTTAGCGGCCACTATCGACCAGAGAGGTGAATTTATGACGTTTTCCAAACAACTGTATATCGGCGGCGAGTTGGTGGCGGGGCAGTCCGTGGCCGATGTAATCAACCCCGCCACTGAGCAAGTTGTCGGCACTGTTGCTGTTGCCGGGTTGGCCGAGGTGGACACTGCGCTGCAAGCGGCGCAGCGTGCTTTTCCCAAGTGGGCTGCGACCAGTATCAGTGAGCGCTGTGCGTGGATGCACAAACTGCGCGACGCCGTCATTGCCAACGAACAACATCTGCGCGAGTGCGTGCATTTGGAGATGGGCAAGAGCTGGGCTGATACCCAGGAGGATTTCGACGGCCTGGTCAACAGCTTGCAATTTTATGCGGAAGAGATTGCCCGGTTGCGAGCGGAAGAATTGGTGGACCGGGAGGGTACCCACAGTCACAGATTGCTGCACGAGCCGGTGGGCGTCGTCGGTGCCTTCCTGGCCTGGAACTTTCCGCTGCTTAACCTGGCTTACAAAATCGGCCCGGCCATGGCCAGTGGCTGCCCGATAGTGATCAAGCCCTCCTTGAAGACGCCGCTGTCGGCATACGCCGTGGGTGAACTCTGCGCCCAAATCGGCTTGCCGGCGGGAGTGGTCAGTATTGTTGGCGGCCAGGACCAGGTGGTTGGGGACGCCATATCCGCCTCCACCATTCCGGCCATGCTGACGTTGATCGGTTCGACCCCCACCGGGCTGCATATCATTCGTACCGGTTCCACCTCGCTGAAGCGATATTCCATGGAGTTGGGTGGCAATGCGCCGGTGCTGGTGTTTGCCGATGCCGATCTGGACCTGGCCGCGGATATTGTCTGTGGGCTCAAGTTCAGTAACTCGGGCCAGATTTGTGTGACCCCGAACCGGGTTTTCGTAGAGCAGAGCGTGGCCGCCAGCTTCCGCGATAAAGTTGTTGCCCGAGCCAGGGCGGTGCGGGTTGGTTTCGACAAGAGTGCTGATATCGGCATGGGCCCGGTAATCGACGGCGGTGCCTGGCAGCGCATCGACGGGCTGGTCAAGGACGCCGTGGAAAACGGCGCGCAACTGCTGGCCGGCGGCGGTCGACCGGAGGGGCTGGAGGTGGGCCATTTTTATGCGCCGACGGTGCTGGACGGAGTTGACGAGTCCATGCGCATCTACCGCGAAGAGGTGTTTGGCCCAGTGGTTAGCCTGATGACTTTCAGCGACGAAGCCACTGTGCTGGCGCAAGCCAACGATACCGACGCGGGCCTGACCGCCTATGTCTTCAGTCGAGACCTGCAGAAAACCGAGCGCTGTGCTGCCCGCTTGCGCTTTGGAGAAGTTCAGATCAATGGCGTCAAGTACGGTATGGATCTGCCCCATTGTGGCCTCAACCAATCGGGAGTAGGGGTCGACGGTTCACATTTGGCACTGGATGAGTATTTAACGCCCAAGCGTATCTCGCGTGCACTACTGGTATAAAAGGAACTCTAATGAAAATCACAGAAATCATCAGTCACGTCCTCCAGTACGATCTGGAAGAAGAGTTGGGCTACTCCCAGCAGTATTACCTGAAGCGGACCGCGCACCTGGTTGAAGTGCGCACCGATATCGGTGTCACCGGTTGGGGTGAATGCTTTGGTGGCGGCAACATCGCCTTTGCCAACGAGACCATCGTGGAAAAGGTGATTCAGCCCATGATCCTCGGCATGAATCCGCTGGATCGCGATGTTATCTGGCACAAGGTCTACAACCTGTTGCGCGACCACGGTCAAAAAGGTATGCCCATACAGTCGCTGTCCGGTGTCGATATTGCACTCTGGGATATTGCTGGAAAAATTCACGACAAGCCGGTTTATCAGCTGCTCGGTGGCGCGTTCCGCGACCGCATCGAGGTCTACGGCTACGGCATGATGTTGCAACGAGTACCGGACCTGAAAGAGCGGTTTGCCCGTGACAGTGCTGCCATTGTCGAGGCGGGTTTCAAGGCCGCGAAGATGAAAATTGGCATCAGTCCGGCGCGGGATATTGAGCTGGTGGAAACTGTGCGCAATGCCGTCGGTCCGGATTTCCAGTTGATGGTGGATGCCAACCACGCCTACACCGCTCGCGAGGCTATCCCGCTGGGGCGTGAGTTGGAGCGGCTTGGGGTCTACTGGTTTGAAGAGCCGGTTGCATCAGAAGACCAGCAGGGCTATCGGGATCTGTGCGAGGCACTGGATATGAATATCGCCGGTGGTGAGGGGGAGTTCACTCGTTGGGGTTTTCGCGACCTGATTAAAAACCGCTGTGTTGACGTCTTGCAGCCCGAAGTGTGCGCGCTGGGCGGTATTACGGAATATCAAAAAGTACTGGCCATGGCCCAGGCGCATTTTGTGCCGATCGTGAACCATGTCTGGGGGTCGGCAGTGGCGGTAGCGACCAATCTGCACCTGATTGCTTCAATGCCGGATCTGCCCGGCGCTGCTCACCCGGTTCAGCCGATGCTGGAGTACGACACCACGCCCAATCAGTTTCGCGAGGAGTTGTTGCTGAATCCGCTGCGCATCGGTGAGCAGGTGAAACAGAGCGGTGGCACAGTGGCGTTGCCCCAGGGCCCCGGCCTCGGTATCGAGCCGGACCCGGACTTTATCCGCCATTTTTCAGTAACCGGTTAATCGCCGTAAGCGCGAGACGGAGCATTAGAGAATGAACGATAACAGTCTGCAAGCGCCGGCGCTGATCTGCGTCGACTGGGGCAGCAGTAATTTTCGCGCCTTTCTGCTCGACGGCGAGGGAAACTTGCTGGACAGCATCCGCGCGCAGCAGGGTATGTTGACCCTGCGCCAGGAGCAGTTCGAAACCACGTTACTGGATCTGATTGCACCCTGGCTGGAAGGCCGATCACTGCCTGTGCTTATGGCCGGGATGGTGGGCAGTGCCCAGGGTTGGCGCGACGCCGGCTATGTGGATTGCCCGGTGACCCTGGATCGCCTGGCGGCGCAGTTGTGTTGGGTGAGCAATGGCGCCGGGCTGAAAATTGGCATAGTGCCTGGTATCCGGGCGCGCTCCCAATTTGAGCAGGCGGATGTTATGCGCGGCGAAGAGGTGCAGGTGTTTGGCGCCTTGCGCCTGTTGCAAAAGATGGCTTCCGAGCGGGAGGTGTTGTCCCGGGGCGAGGCGCTGTTCTGCCTGCCCGGCACCCACTGCAAATGGGCCAGTATCGCCGGGCCTGCCGAGCAGGCACAGATACTGACCTTTGCCACGCAAATGACCGGCGAACTCTACAGCCTGTTGCGCCAGCACAGTATTCTCGGGCGCTTGATCAGTACCGACGCGGCCGAACAGGACGACAATTTCAGCGCCTTTGATCGCGGTGTTGCCCGCAGTCGTGCCGGCGGCGGTTTGCTGCACCACCTCTTTAGCGCGCGCACGGAGGTTTTGAGCGGAACCTTGAGCGGTGCCGAAATTGGCAGCTATATGTCTGGCATGCTGTTAGGTCACGAGGTTAAGGCGATGTTGGCAACGCTGGCGCAAACCGCCACGGTTTACCTGGTTGGCAGTGACAGTCTCAATACACGCTATCGGCGAGTGCTGGAGCAAGCCGGGGTAAATGTGTGCCCGGTCAACGGCGACCAGGCCGCCTGGCAGGGCATGCTCAGTATTGCCAGGCAAGCCGGGCTTATCAATGAAGAGGAAAACGGGAATGACTGAATTAACTCTGGCGGCTGCACTGCAGCAACTGCCACTGGTGGCGATTTTGCGCGGCGTGACGCCGCAGGAAGTGTTGGCCATAGCCAAGGTGATCAAGGCTGCGGGTTTTGGCGTGATTGAAGTGCCGCTCAATTCGCCGGATCCCTATGCCAGCATTAAGCTGCTGGCCGAGAGCATGGGTGATGAGGTGCTAATCGGTGCCGGTACGGTGCTCGATTGCGAACAGGTGGACCGCGTCGCAGCGGCCGGTGGTCGACTGATTATCTCTCCCCATGCCGACACCGAGGTTATCGCTTACAGCAAGCAACAGGGGCTCTATTCAGTGCCCGGCTTTTATACGCCGACGGAAGCGTTTGCGGCGATCAAGGCCGGCGCCGATGCCCTCAAGTTGTTTCCTGCTGATACCCTGGGCGCCCAGGGTCTCAAGGCCATGACTGCGGTATTGCCACCGGCCATGCCAATCCTGCCTGTGGGCGGTGTGGCTGCGGAAAGTGGTTGTATGAGTGATTTTCTCAAGGCCGGGGCCAAGGGGTTTGGGCTGGGCTCCGGGTTGTACAAGGCCGGCATGAGTGTCGAGGCGGTGCAAGCCAACGCCGAAGCCTATGTGACTGCCTGGCAGAAGGCGCTATTATCCTAGCTCCGATAACCTGCACGAGCTCAATACTATGAAATACATCCTTGGCGCCTACAGCACTGCTCCAGTAACTGCGGAGTGGAACCCGGAGTTACAAGCGCAATACTTTGCGCAATTGAAAACGTTGCCCAATCTGCAGGGGCTGGAGCACCCGTTTGCCGGTAGCCTGCACCCCTATGATGAGCAGTGGTTCCTGCAAAATATTGACCCTCAATGGGACTTTGTCTTCACCTGTATACCAGGCGTCATGGATCACATTGGTCGCGACCCGGAATTTGGTCTCGCTGCCGATGATGAGCGGGGTCGACAGGCGGCACTGGAGTTTTGTGAGCAAGCCCGGCTAGCGGTGTTGCAGCTCAACCGTCATGTTGGGCGCCAGGCGGTTAAATTTGTGCAGCTGCACAGCAGTCCCAATCGCGCCAAAGCCAGTTCCTCATCGGCTCGGGCCTTACAAGCGTCACTGGAAACCTTGCACAGTCGGGATTGGGATGGGGCCGGGTTGCTGATTGAGCACTGTGATACCTATATAGAAGGGCAGGCGCCGGCCAAGGGTTTCCTCACCATCGAGGAAGAGATTGCGGCGCTAACTGCGGCCAATGAAAGCACCGGCGGCAGTATGGGAATCTGCATCAATTGGGGCCGCTCGGCACTGGAAACCCGAAATGCCCAGGGCCCGCTTGACCATATTGCCAAGGCCCGCAGTGCCGACCTGTTGCGCGGCTTGATGTTTTCCGGCGCATCTCCCGCAGACTCTCCCTATGGCGCCTGGAAAGACAGCCATATGCCGCCGGCGCAGGCGTTTGGTATCAAGCACTTCGCCAGCGACTCGTTACTCACCGCCGACGAGATGCGCAAGTGCCTGCACGCCAGCGATTATAAAAACCTCGATTATTTAGGGGTAAAAATAGCCGTCAGGCCGGCGGAGTCAGGTGTCGCAGAACGGGTTGCGTTTAATCGCGATGCGCTGGCGATACTGGACCAGCTTACGGCTTGAGTTAGCCATTAAATAAGGCCAGCCTGTCACCCGGCGCAGCATTTTTTGCCCGTGTGTTTGCTGGCACTTCGAAAATTAGTGTGCATCCAGAAACTGGAAGATTCACTTTACTCTGGTTTCCCCGTTAACCAAGATGAAAAAGCAGCGCTTCTGGAGAGGCGCTGATCAATTTTCCTCGCATGACCCATCTCGCCGCCTGTTGGTTGGCGCTCCTGAATATTTTTCCAGTACCCGCTTTCTTGTAATTCTGCTCGCATAAAAACAGGCGAACATATTGCACCCTTAAACATCATATGTTTAAATAAATACTATTAAAAGCACTACTTAAGAAAGTCTGCTAAAGATACAGCGGCGCATGATCTCCGCCCTGTGTCCCCGGTTACGCCCGGTTTGGCAGGACAGCTTAAGCGCCAGTTTATAACTATAAATTCAATTCAACCCCAAGCTAAAAAGGTGGCAATCTCGATGTTATATAAACACAAATTGACAGCGGCAATAATGGCGGTGATTTCCTGCGCATCCATCGGTGATGTTGTTGCAGAGCAGTCCGGTCCCCTGATGGAAGAAGTAGCGGTTACCGGCATACGCCGAAGTTTACAGGCCGCCTCCGACCTGAAGCGAGACAGTGCGGTTATACAAGACAGTATTGTTGCTGAGGATATCGGCAAGTTTCCGGATCAAAATGTGGCGGAATCGCTGCAGCGAATTTCCGGTGTGAGCATTTCCAGGACCAACGGCGAAGGATCAAAGATTACTGTGCGCGGATTCGGGCCGTCCTTCAACGTGGTGCGGGTCAATGATCGCACCCTGGCCACCACAGAGGCGGGGCGTGAGTTTGATTTTCAGGTGCTGGCCTCCGAGTTGATCGCCGGCGCCGACGTGGTAAAGGCGCCCATGGCCAAGACCCCTGAAGGCAGTATGGGCGCTTACGTCAATGTTAAAACTGCGCGTCCACTGGACAATCCCGGCCTGCATGTGGCCGGCTCGGTGAATGCCAAATACAGCGAGCTCTCGGGTGAGACCAGTCCGGAAGTGTCGGGCGTCATCAGCAATACGTTTGCCGATGAGACTATCGGGGTTTTACTGGGTTACTCTCGCCAGGAGAGCAGTAACCGGATCGATGCCGCTGCCACCAGTCGCTGGGCGCCACTCAACGCCAACCAGGCGGGGGTTATTAGCGGTGATATTGTCGACACCAGTGGCAATGTGGTGACGCCCTCTGTGCTGTGGTATCCGGGTCGCTATGAATTTACCCTGGATGAGGAGGAACGCGAGCGCACAGGCATTAATGCAGCAGTTCAATGGTCTCCGGATGAGAGTTGGGTCAACACCTTTGATTTTACCTATACGGATTTCTCCCGCGTTGCGGTAAGCCAGGGCATGCAGGTCGGCCTGCAGTTTCCCGGTTGGCGCGATGTGGTGGCGTCGGAAAACGGCACCGCGCTGGCTGCGACCAAGTTCGGGCAGCAGCCCCATGATGGCTTGTTCCAGGTGCGTGGTTCGGAATCAAAGACCAAGGCATTTGGTTTTAATACCATCAAGTTCCTGGATCGTTTGACCCTGGAGTTTGATGCCTCCCATTCGACCTCTGAGGCCGACCCGCGCCAGGATACCCTGGTGCCCAACTACGTCAACAATTCTCGCGATCCGAACCTGTTCCCCAACGGACTTGATCCGGACAATGATTTCTTCTCCTACGACATGACCCAGGGTGATGTGCTCGATCTGGATTCAACCATTGATTACGCTGATCCCGCCAATGTCCGGGCCCACTGGAATCAAATAACCCATCAGGAATTGAAAGATGAAATAACCGAGTTTAAATTTGACGGTGGCTATCAGCTGGATTTGGCCTTCAGTGACGCCGTCAACCTGAATTCGGTGGAGTTTGGGGTTGCCGTATCGGACCGTGAAAAAACCCGGAACGTATTCGCGACCCCGCATGTTGATAACTGTGGCATCGGCGATGGCCGCACGCAAATTTGTGGCGCCTTCCGCGATATGGACGACGCGGTGTTTTCCACCAACAGCGGCTCTGGCTTTCTGGGTGAGGAATCCGGTAACTTTCCCCGTGATTTTATAGTCGTAAACAGTGTTGACCAATATCACGCGGCGATCGCGGCGATGTCCGGAGTGAGTGATTGGCCGAATGAGCAATTTGACGAAACTCGTTCAACCACTACCAGCGAAGAGACCCGGTCTGTCTATGGCCAGTTAAATTTCTCCGGCGTTTTGGGGGATAATGATTGGAGTGGTAACCTGGGTTTGCGCTATGTTGAGACCGACACCCAATCAACCGGTTTTGGCAAGGAGAGGATCAGTATTGAGCCGGGAATCGACACCAGCAACCAGGCGATTATTGACGTCACCTATACCGAGCCAGGGCAATTGAAAAAGAGCCACAGCTACGACAATGTCCTGCCGAGCTTGAATCTGTCCTACAATTTGACCGAGAACCTGCTGCTGCGCGCAGCGGCGGCAAAAGTGATTTCGCGCCCGGCAATCGAGGATATTGGCGTCAATAAGAACTATGTCGATGTGCAGGCAGTGAACTTCCGCACGTCCGGGGGCAATCCGTTCCTGAATCCCTACGAGGCAACCCAGTTTGACCTGTCGCTGGAATACTATCACGATTCCGGCAGCGCCTACGCGATCAACCTGTTTCGCAAGGATATCGATACCTTTATCTCTACCGAAACCTTTCGCGATGAGACACCCAATGTGGTGGTCAATGGCGAATCCGTTGACATGAGCTACGAGCTGCCGGGCTTTGGTTCCATTGTTGAAACCATCACCCAGAAAGGCAATCGTTCGGGTGGCCAAATTACCGGGGTGGAACTCTCTGCCTTGCATTACTTTGACTATCTGCCCGGGTTTTGGAGCGGCTTCGGTGTGCAGGCCAACTACACCTGGGCGGAATCTGAAGACAAGAATGCCGACCCTGTTGGTCTCGACGGTGTAGCTGAGCCGGGTTCCGGACTGGAGGGCTTTGCCAACAACTCCTATAACCTTATCGCTTTTTACGACAAGGAAGGGTTCCAGGCGCGCCTGGCCTACAACTGGCGCGATGATTTCCTGCAGTTCAGAACCGGTGCCCGATCTGGCGGCCTGCCGGAGCATGTTGCAGCCTACGGGCAGCTGGACTTCAGCATGTCCTACGATATCAATGAAAACTTCACGCTATCCGCTGAGGCCATTAACCTTACCGATGAGCGAACTTTTGAGTACGTCGACGTTGAGGAGCGCTTGTCCCTGCTGCAGTATGCGGGTCCGCGTTTTAAAGTGGGCTTGCGCATGAGCTTCTAGTTCCGCTTGCCGGAACGGGCTTTGAGCGGTGTGGAGCATCTGGCTCCACACCGCCTGGCCACACACTCAGGTAGCAGGTGACCACAGGGGGGCACAATGGCAGCAGCCAGCGACAATTTGCTCAGGCATTTCGTAATAGTGGGTGGAGGCACTGCTGGCTGGATGTCTGCGGCAATCCTGGCGCGGGTAATGGAGCACCTGCAGTGCCGGGTAACCCTGGTGGAATCTCCCGACATACCCACAGTGGGAGTCGGTGAGTCAACCATTCCCTCAATGGTCGATTTGCTCGATTTCCTGGCCATACCCAAGAGTGACTTTATTGCGCGCACCCAAGCGACCTTTAAACTGGGCATTAAATTTGTTGATTGGCTGGATAAGGGCCACCACTATTGGCACCCGTTTGGTTCCATAGGTAACAAGATAGATGGCGTAGCCTTTTATCAACACTGGCTCAAAAGCCGGTTCCACGGCGGTCAAAATGAATACACGGATTTTTCACCGTCCATCGCCATGGCAAAGCTCAATCATTTCGTGATTCCGGACCCGAACCAGAAAACAGCACTGTCCGGTTCCACTTACGCTTTTCAGCTCGATGCCGGCTTGATGGCAAACTATTTTGCAGAGTACTCCAGGGCCAGAAACGTCACCCATATCCGCTCCCATATAGGCGGGGTCAACCTGGCTGACAATGGTCGTATCAAGGAGGTAGTGCTGCACGATGGTAGCAAGCTGGAGGGCGACTTTTTTATCGATTGCAGCGGTCAAGCGGCTCTGCTAATTGAGAAGGCGTTGGGAGTAGACTTCGTCGACTGGAGTCACTTTCTCCCAGTGAATCGCGCCGCGGTGGTGCAGACTACTAACACCTCGCCATTGCCGCCCTATACCGAGGCTACGGCGCACGCACACGGCTGGCGCTGGCGTATTCCGCTGCAATCGAGAACCGGCAACGGCTACGTCTACTGCAGTGATTTCTGTGATGACGAAACGGCGCTGGAGGCCTTGGCCCGGCAGGTGAAGGGGGAGTTGGTGACCGATCCCCGGGTGCTTAGGTTCAGGACGGGCAAGCGCGCCCGTCACTGGCACCAGAACTGCCTGGCGGTGGGGTTGTCTTCCGGCTTCCTCGAGCCACTGGAGTCTACCGGTATTTACCTGGTTATGCGGGCGCTGCTGAATTTTATCGAGCTGCTCCCGGATAATCACCTCGATCAGGTCACAGTGGATGAGTTCAACCGGTTGATGGATATGGAGTTCGAGTGCATCCGGGATTTTATAGTGCTTCACTACTGTCCCTCCCGACGCACCGACTCGGACTTCTGGCGCCGCTGGCAGGAGTTGGCAATACCGGATTCCCTGCAGCGAAAGCTGTCGCTGTTTAAAGCCAATGGCCGGCTCTTTAAAAATCCGCAGGATCTTTTTGCCGATGAGAGTTGGTACGCGGTGCTGGAGGGCATGGGGGTACGACCAAGGGCTTATGCGCCCAATGTCGATGCTTCGGTTTTCCCCAAGGTAGAGGAGAATCTGCGCCAGCGGGCGGAGGTGCTGGCAGCGGCAGCCCAGCGCGCGCCGGGCCATGAGGCATTTATTCGTTGGTTGCAAACCGGTCAGCACAGGGTTGATGGGCAGTAGCACAGCAGCCGTGTACAACGAAACGGGATTCAGTAGGCACACAAACATATTGAAATTATAAACATCATATGTTTAAATTGGCCTGTCGGTGCGGAAAGGTCCGCGTGGTCGCCTGCTGTATAAGCTTACTGGCAGCCTTTGCTGCTTTGACCCCGCACCGGCAACAAGAGCCTGAAGCGCAACAAGCGATGATTACCAGCAGTTTCCGGTTGATTATTGAGCGGTTAATCAGGTTTTTCTAATAAGTTAATAAAAGACTGGTTCTACAGGAACTGACTCATGATTAAGAATAGCACCGATAGAAAAGTGACCATGTACTCGCTCATTGCCGCATTTGGCGGGTTCGTGTTCGGCCTGGATGCGGCCAATATCTCCGGGGTCGTGCGCTTTGTCAGTTCCCAGTTTGAGCTGACCAGCATGCAAACCGGGGCACTGGTAGGTTGTGCCATCGTCGGGGTGATCCTGGCGTTGTTTTTTACCGGTACCTTTTGCGACCGCTTCGGCCGCAAGAAGGTGCTGATAGCCATTGCCTTGACCTATTCGCTGTCGACCATCATCTCCTCGCTGGCGGTCAACTTCCCCATGTTGATCTTTGGTCGCTTTATCGGTGGTGTTGCGTTTGCCTCGATCACGGTTTCGGCCATGTATATTGGCGAAATTGCGCCGGCGGAGACGCGGGGTCGCTTTGTTTCAGTCAACCAGTTGCTGATCACCCTGGGTAGCTTGATCGCCTTTATTGCCAACTATTTCCTGGTTAAGGCCATGGGCGATATCAGTTGGTTGCACGAGGAAAATGTCTGGCGCCTTATGCTGGGCTTTGAATTGCTGCCCAATATTCTGTGGGTGTCCATGTTGCTGACCATTCCCGAGTCACCGCGCTGGTTGATCATCGCCGGTAGAGTGGATTCCGCCAGGGAGGTGTTCACTAAAATTGCCCACGCCGACCAGGTCGAACACATTATTGCCGATGTCAGGCACAGCATTCATGAAGACCAAAAGCACGACACGGTTACTCAGCTCAAGACCCTGTTTAGCAAGCCTATGACATTGGTGCTGGCCATTGCGATCTGTTACGCGGTGGTGCAGGGGGCCTCCGGCATGAACGCAGTGTTGTTCTTTGCGCCCACCGTGTTCGAACAGATCGGTATGAGTGTCGAGGATACCTTTATGCAAACCATAACCCTGGGTGGGGTTGCGGTGGTGTTTACCCTGGTGGCGATTACCTTTGTGGAGAAGTGGGGGCGACGCACCCTGACCATTGCCGGGTTGGCGCTTATCGTGCTTGCCCACGGCTCCACCTGGTATGGCTTTAAGTCTGCCAATTATGTGTTGGATGACACCGCCTTGACTGAAATCGCGGCGCAACAGGTCGATACCAGCAAGCTGCAGTCCTTTGTTGGCAGCAGCTATGCCAGTGATGTGGCGCTGAAAAAGGACCTGGCCAAGGTCTATTCCGCCAAGGAATTGCCGTTGGTGAGCGGGCCGGTCATTAACGCCACTATCCAGATCGAGGCGGTGTTTGTGTTGTTTGGCATATTTGCTTTCCTGGCGGCGTTTAATATGTCCATTGGGCCAATCATGTGGGTGGTGTTTGCGGAGATTTTCCCGAATAAAGTCAGGAGTGTGGCCCTGCCATTTGCCGCCCTGGTGCAGAGTATTTCCAGCTACTTGATTCAACAGTTTTTCCCCTGGCAGCTGGAGAACCTGGGGGCGGCCAACACCTTCTTCAATTACGGCTTTATTGCTTTTGTGGGTATGCTGGTGATGGTGTTTATCCTGCCGGAAACCAAGGGCAAGTCCATCGAAGAGATTGAGCAGCAGCTGGTGCCTGATGTTGAGAGAGAGCCGAAGGTATGTACACAGGGGTAGTGTTTTAAGTCGTCAAGTTATCGGGGTAATAGTATGACAGAGAGATTAAAAGATCAGGTCGCGATTGTAACAGGGGCGGCAGACGGCATTGGTCACGCCATTGCCGAGCTGTTTTGCAAGCAGGGTGCCAGGGTCTGTGTGGCCGACATCAATGGGGAGCTGGGCGCAGAAGTCGTCGCCGATCTCAATGGGCAAGGATATCAGGCTATATTTGTCAAAACGGATATTTCCAGCTCGGCCGCGGTGGCGGCGATGGTGCAGGAAACCGTGGACAAGCTCGGCGCGCCGACTATTCTGGTCAACAACGCCGCCTTGATCAGTGTCAGTAGCGATGTGCTGGAGACAACTGATGAACAGTGGCAGCGTAATTTTGCCGTCAATGTGGATGGCATGTGGAAGTGCTGTCGCGAGGTCTTGCCCCATATGAAAGCCGCCGGTGTTGGCAGTATTGTCAATATTGGCTCCGTGCACTCGTTCAAGATCGTGCCCAATTATTTTCCCTACGCTGTTACCAAGCATGCGGTGATCGGACTCACTCGTAACCTGGCGGTAGAATTTGGCCAGTACAATATCCGCGTCAACGCGCTTTGCCCGGGCATGGTTGAAACACCGGCCGCTTTCAAGGCCTGGGCCAAGACGCCGGATCCGGCCGCGGCGCGGGCGGCCATTGCCAATGTCCATCCGCTGAAGCGCAACAGTTCCACCGGGGAAATGGCTTATCCGGCCCTGTTCCTGGCGAGCAGTGAGTCCAGCTTTATGACCGGGCAGAGTTTGATCGTTGATGGTGGCCGCTCCGCACTCTATCATGATTAAGCCCCGGTAAAATGCCTGCTGCCAGTGGTTGCGGCAATTGCGGGTTGACCCTGTAATATTCGGGAAACAGCGCAGGAAGTGTTTCGTTGTTGCCCCGGATTAGCAATGCCTTGGGCTAGTACGCAATCCTTTCCAGGTGGCTGGGTTTAACTCTGCAATATCCATATTTCTGTAATATATCGGGTTATTGCTGCAGATGGCTTGCCAGCGCCATGGGCCGCCGGTAAAGTCTACCTATCAAGTGGCCCGCTAATAAAAAGGCCTGCTAATAAAAAAGGTCCATCGGTATCCGTCGGTAAGAGGTCCATTGATAGCGATCCCAGCGGTAAACAATGAACAGCATCATGTGCCGGGGCAGGGAGGCTCTCTTTGCCCAGGCGCGCACTCCCAGTGCCAGCCGTCCTACAAGTGAGACAGGCCCTATGAACATCAGTGAACAAGAGCTACCCGGCCTGAAGACCCTGGCCATGCAGTACCCCTCCATCCAGGCCGCGTCGACGGCCATTATCAATCTGCAGTCCGAGCTTAACCTGCTCAAGGGTACCGAACACTTTGTGTCGGATATCCACGGCGAATACGCCACCTTCAGCCATGTGCTGAAAAACGGCTCCGGTTCGATAAAACAGGCCATTCGCGACGCCTTCGGCGATGACCTCGGCGCGCCTGAACAGCATGAGTTGGCGACCCTGATTTACTACCCGGAAAGCAAGATTTCCCTGGTGTTGCAGAACGAGGCCGACGCTGGCGCCTGGTTGCGGCAGGCGTTGCAGCGCCTTATCCGGGTGTGTCGCGAGTTTTCCTCACTCTATACCCGGGCCAGGATCCGGCAGCTTATGTCGGCGGAGTACGCCGGCATCTTGGAGGAGTTGCTGTATGAGCACGAGAGTGTGCAGAGTCGCAGCGCCTATTACCAAAGCATCTACGACTCCATCATAGCCACCCGCAGTGCCCAGGCGTTTGTGGTCGCCCTGGCGGAGTTGATCCAGAGCCTGGCGGTATCGCGCCTGCATGTGATCGGCGACATCTACGACCGCGGCCCCGGCGCCCACCATATTATGGACGCCCTAATAAACTACCACAGTGTCGATATTCAGTGGGGTAACCACGATATCGTCTGGATGGGGGCTGCGGCTGGCAGCGAAGCCTGTATTGCCAATGTCATCAGGATTGCCCTGCGCTATGCGGACCTGGAAACCCTGGAGAGCGGCTATGCGGTGAGCATGTTGCCGCTGGCCTCCTTTGCCATGGAAACCTATGGCGACGATCCCTGCCAGCGATTTATACCCAAGATCGCCGAGGGGCAGGAAATCACCGAGCGGGAGATCAAGCTGCTGGCGCAAATGCAAAAAGCCATCGCCATTATCCAGTTGAAGCTGGAGGGGCAGATTGTGCAGCGGCGGCCGCAATACCAGATGGCGGATCGGTTGCAGTTGGACAAGATTGACCATGCCCGGGGCACGGTGACCATCGGTGACGGGGTCTACGCCTTGCTGGATACAAATTTTCCAACCGTCGATCCGAACGATCCCTACGCCCTGTCGCCTCAGGAGCAGCGCGTGGTGGACAAGCTCAGGCTGTCCTTTACCGACAGTACCAGTCTGCAAAAGCACGTGCGCTTCTTGTTTTCCCGGGGCGGAATGTACCTGGTGCACAACGGTAACCTGATGTATCACGGTTGTGTGGCCATGAATGCGGACGGTTCATTCAAAGCATTTGAGGTGGCCGGGGAGGCTTACGCCGGTAAAGCCTTTGTCGACCGGGTTGAGCGGCTGGCACGGCAGGGTTATTTTTCCGCCGCCGGCAGCGCGGAAAAAGCCTACGGTATGGATGCGATGTGGTACTTGTGGTGCGGTGCCCAATCACCCCTGTTTGGCAAAGAGAAAATGGCGACTTTCGAGCGGTATTTTGTCGCTGAAAAAGAGCTTCATGCCGAGGGCCGCAACGCTTACTACGATTTGCGCAACGAGGAGGCCGCAGCGCGTAAAATCCTGCAGGAGTTCGGTGTCGACCCGGACCGGGGGCGCATTATAAACGGTCATGTGCCGGTTAAAGTACGCAAGGGCGAGAGTCCTATTAAAGCCAATGGTAAGCTGTTGGTGATCGATGGTGGCTTTTCCAAGGCCTACCGCAAGGAGACCGGGTTGTCGGGCTACACTTTGATTTATAGTGCCCACAGTTTGCAGCTGGTTGCCCACCAGCCATTCGAGTCAATCGACAAGTGCCTGGAGGGCGGGGCGCAGAGCGCCGGGGACATCCAGTGCCTGGAGACGGTGGCTACGCCATTGCGAGTGCTGGATACCGATGAGGGCAAGGGCTTGCAGCAGGAAATAGTGGTTCTGCAGCGTTTGCTTGAGGCCTATCGGGCTGGCTTTATCAAAGAGCGCTAGATCAGTGCAGCGCGGCCGGGGGATGTACCAAAAGTAGCCGGATGGTGCGCCGAAGCCGGGTTGTCTGTACTCGAGCTGCATGCGGCGCTATTATCCTGCCCTGACGCTGCGTTTTGTGCGCGGTTGTCGGGTCCTACTGTTACTGTTACTGTAAACCGGTGCAATACTGTGTTGTCAGGCAGAAGGGTACGACTTTCTAATAATCAACATTAGTGACCTTTTTTGATCACGACCTATATTTGAGGTATCAGCATGGATAAACCGGATAAGTTATTAGTATGCGTTAACCCTAACGAAGAGGAGCACCTGGCCTTGCAGCGGGCGATCATCACCGCCAAGCTCAGGGAGCCGACTGCGATTCTGCATGTGTTTGTCTGTGTCGACGGCGAGGCAGTGGACACTCGTGCCACCAACGACAGTCTGTATCGCAACCAGAAATGGTTCGAAGAGGTTATCCGGCGTCCGATTGAAGAAAACAACATCAAGTACCAGGTTGAAGTGTGCTGGTCCCATGAGTGGCAGGAAGCAATCCAGCGCTCTGCCAAGGTGTTTGGGGCCGATGCGATATTGCTGCCGATTCCACGCAAGGTAAGCTACAGTCGCCTGACCTTCAGTGAGTCCAAGTGGAGCCTGCTAAAGGGTGCCGACTGCCCGGTAATTCTGGTGCGCCCAGGCGCGCACGAGCAGCGCAAGGTCATCCTGGCCGCGGTGAATTTCCAGGCGGCTCGGGATGAGCAAAAGGAGCTCAACGCACGCTTGCTGGAGGCCGCCAAGTTTTACGCGGAGCGGTATTCGGCCGAGTTGCATGTGGTTAACGCCTATATCGACTCACTTAACTATCCCGACCGGGGCAAACTGGCCCGTGAGACAGGTCTCACAGCCGAGCATATACACGTGCGCCAGGGCTATACCGATGAGGTGGTATCCGCTGTGGCCAAGGATGTCTCTGCAGACCTGGTGGTGATGGGTACCCTGGGGCAGAACGGTATGGTCTCAGCTCGCCGCGGTAACACCGCCGAGCGGGTGATCGCCGGGCTGGATATGGATGTGATGGTGCTGAACTAGTACCGATCCGGAGGTGGCAGGCAGCGCGCCTGTCGCCTCTGCTTTGACGCCTGGCTGTGAAAGCCTGGCCGATCTTCTTGCAGTACAGTTTTAATCTCCTGCCGCAATCCCGCATTTCGATCCATCTCCCACTTTGGGCCCTTGCAGTTTGAATCATTAGTGATAAATCTGTTGCCAGACTAACATATTATGTTTATATTTATGGCATGAGCGAACTGGTATATTACGATTTAAAACGGGCGGCTAAAATGTCGCCATCCTTGTCGGTGCAGGTGGCACGGGAGATGGGGCGCCGGATTGTTTCTGGCTCTTACGAAGCGGATAGCCTGATCGATGACGAAAACGCACTGGCTGAACGCTATCAGGTGAGCCGGGTGGTCGTGCGTGATGCGGTAAAGATACTGGTGGGCAAGGGCTTGTTGGACGTTCGCCGTGGCATAGGTACCCGGGTTCGGCCCCGCAACCAGTGGAATATGCTCGATGACGATGTGCTGGCCTGGCATTTGTCGGCGCCGCCCAACCCGCAATTCCTGGCGCAGTTAATGGATATTCGCCTGGCGTTCGAACCCAAGGCAGCGCGTTGGGCGGCGGAGCGAGCCACGCCTGAAGACCTGCTTGAAATTGAAGCGGCCTGCAAGCGCATGGCTGAAGAAGATGGTTCGGCGGAGGATTTTGTCATCGCCGACTCGCTGTTTCACCGGGCCGTTATTCGGGCGGCGCACAATGAATTCCTGGCGGCGATGGAGGGGGTCATCTACTCGGCGTTGCTGGTCAGCATCAAGGTCACCAACAAGGATCCCCGTGACAATGGGGCTTCGGTGCCTTTTCACCGGGAAGTCTATGAAGCCATCGCCGCCGGTGACGGCGAGCGGGCCGAACAACTCACCGAGAAACTGCTCAATGATGCCAGGCGGCGCCTGAAAGGTTGAGTCAGGCCCTGTTCTTCAGTTCGGTAAGGGTATAGTATGGCCTTACATACTATGTTTAGATTCTTTTTATGAGCGAATTGGTTTACTACGATCTAAAGCGCTCGGCCTCCATGTCGCCGAGTCTGTCTGTGCAGGTGGCGCGTGAAATAGGGCGCCGAATTGTAGCTGGTACTTTCGAACCGGGTACCCTTATTGAGGATGAGGGGGCGCTGGCAGAGCGCTACCAGGTCAGTCGTGTAGTGGTGCGTGACGCAGTGAAGATTCTGGTGGGCAAGGGCCTGCTGGAGGTGCGCCGGGGCATTGGCACCAAAGTGCGGCCTCGCAGTCAGTGGATGATGCTCGACGATGATGTGCTGGCCTGGCACCTGTCGGCGCCCCCCAACCCGGATCTTTTGAAGCAGTTGATGGACATCCGCTGTGCCTTTGAGCCGAAAGCGGCACGCTGGGCGGCGGAGCGCGCTACAAAAGAAGACGTGGCGGAAATCGAAGCAGCCTGCGTGCGTATGGAAACGGAAAAAGGCACCGTAGAAAACTTTATTATTGCCGACGCCATGTTCCACCGCGCCGTGTTGCGGGCGGCACACAACGAATTTTTGAAGGCTATGGAGGGTGTCATTTACTCCGCTTTGCTGGTCAGCATTCGCATAACCAACAAGGACCCCCGGGAGAATGAAACGTCCATCCCCTTTCACCGCGCTGTCTATGAAGCCATAGCGCAAGGCGATGCCGACCTCGCGGAGGAGTTGACCCAAAACCTGCTCGGCGATGCCAATGCGCGCTTGCAGGCGAAAGCAAAGCCAAAGGCGAAACGCGGTAAAGCCAAGCGCTCCTGATTACCCTGCCGTGGGCTTCACTATCGTCCCCGGCAGCCTTGTTTGATTCCTTTCTCTCGCCCTGTGCAGGCACTCTATAGCGTTCACGCGCTACCGGCTCCTATAGTGCTTCTATTTGCATAACAAAGTACCAGTTGCAGGTCTCGCCCTCTGTTATGGTCGCGCAGCGGTTATTGCTGTAGGCGTCGTAGAGGCTGTCATAGATACCGGTGCAGGGTTCGAGGGCGAAGTTGTAGTCATTCATATAGCCCCCCTGATTTTTCCAGATACCCAGATAGAGCACCTTGTCGGTGTCAACCGTCATTAGCACCCTGTGCTGGTCGTCCATAAAACCAAACTGGTCTTCCGGTTTGAGAGTGCTGGTAAAATAAAACTTCTCGCAATTTTGTGCCGATCGATCTTCAATCTTGCTGATGTCCACAACTTTATTATTTGCCGCGGTGGTGCGGGGGTAGGAGTGGATTGCCCCCTGCTGACCGAGCTCGCCACTGTGGTCAGTAACCGTAATAATCTCGTTCATATGGGCGGGAATCAGCAGCTGTGTATTGGCGCCGGGATTAAATAAAGCGTGTGGCGTCCAGATAAAGGGCAGTTCTTTTCGGCCCTCCAGCAGCGTGAGTTGATAGTGACTGGTTAAACGATTGTCCGTAAGCGCAATCGACTTTGTAAGCTGATAGCCGAAAGCCTGGCTGCGGGCCCTAAAAGTAATTTCGGTGCTACTACTGGCGAGAACTTCCCAGGCTGCGGTCCACAGTTCGCCGTGGTCAGGCACTACTGTCGAGCGCTGCAGCTCACCGGGAAAAGCACATTCGGTGATGGTCGGAAAGCACTCGTCAAACCCGCTGAGGTCGTAGTCGGAAAAAGTAGCCCCGTAGGGAGGTTTAGTTAATTTTTCAGTCCTGGCTTGATAGAGCAATTCTCGTGTTCCAGAGCCGCCTTTGGCGATTAGCGAAGCCAATTTTGATCCATAGCCCGGCAGCCATTCGCAGCGCAAGTGCGAGTTTTCCAGGACGATGGAGGGCATTCCCTTAAAGAAACTGTGAAAGCAGGCAGGATTCATATTTGGCTCGGTCAGGGTTTTAGACGCAGAGAATTGTAATAGATTCGTCCGCTTCGGGGCAGGGTGGATGCCTGGTTACTGGATTGCTGGCACTGTTCGACTGGGGCTTTGTGGTTTACTTTACGCCAATGGTCTCAAAAGCTTTGCCAGCTTTCAGTTCGCGCTTGACAGTCTCGCCGTTGCTCCAGGTTACCTTTACCTTTACTGGTGCCACGCAATCACCCAGGCCAAAGTGCAAAAAACTGTTATAGCTGAGTGAGTAGGCCGCACCTGTTGTGCCGACGCGCTTTACCTGGTTTTTACCACAACCTTGCACCGCCACCACCGCGCCCAGGGCGGGTGCTGCAGCGGTCTCTGAGGAGCCAACTTCTATCACCAGTTGCTGTGCGTGCTTGCCAGCGGGGATCGTATTTTTAAACAGGTGCCATTTGCCGCGCTCGTTGCCGAGCAGGATATCGACCTTGCCATCGCGGTTATAATCCAGGGTTTCAACGCCCATGCCTATTGCGCCGAGTTCAGTGGAAACCACGCCGTGCATTGGGAGTTCTTTAAATTTACCGTCGCCCTGGTTGAGGTAGACGCGGGACCTGTTGGGAGTAACCAGATTGCCCCGGCGCATCACCACCAGATCCTGTGTGCCATTGTTGTCAAAATCTGCCGCTGCGGCTCCGGTGGTGTGTTCCTCGATATCCAGTTGGGCAGCCTTGGTGACATCGCGGAACTTGCCGCTGTTATTCTCGAGCAGAACATCAGCCAACCCTTTGCTGTGTGCAAAGTCGGGGTAGTCGTTAACCCCACGCACGACGCCGGTGACCGGCGACCAGACATGACCGGCAATTCTCCACCTGTTGTTGCCAACATAGCCGATATAAATGCCTTTCTCGGTGCGAGTATCCGGCCAACCGAGAGCATCACTGTTGACCAGGGTCAGGTCTTTGCCAGAATGGGTTTCGCCGGGGAATTTATACTCGTAAGCCGATTCGCCGATAAATATTTTCTTGTCCGGCCAGGGCGCCTGGTAATTTTCTATGTGAATAACATCCTCCGCGGGCAGGTCATCGAACTGAAACTCCCCGCGTTTGGTGTAGAAGCCCCAGGTCGAAGTCGCTTTGTCGTGGAAGGTTTCGCCGGAGACGAACTCCTGGCCGCGAGTCAGGTACAGGTCAAAGTCACCATCATTATCGTAATCGAGTTCAACGATTCCGGTTACATCGCTGATATCATGGGGCAGAACAGTGTCGCTAACATCCTTGAACTTGAAATCCCCCAGGCCCTGATAGGCCTTGATGTTGCCGTCGCCATAGAGCACCAGGTCAACAATGTTGTCGCCGTTGAAATCGGTGAGCAGGGTCTTCTGGCCGTCGCGGTTGACCGCAGGAATGGTCGACGTCAGCACCAGGCCGCCCTGGCCATCATTCTTGTAGATGTAGTTTTCAGTTTGTCCTTGCATCCCGGTTGCAGGGAAGGCGAAATTGATCAAATCGAGGTTGCCGTCGTTGTTACCATCAAAAAACTTGACGGTGCGACCGCGCATAAAGGCGAGGGGGACATCGAACTCAGGCAAGCGCGAGATAGTGCGCGCTCGATCTACCCTGAAGATAACCGAGTTCCGTGCGTTGGTTCCGGATCCGCCGCCGCGGGAGATAACGATCTCCTGGTTGCCATCTTTGTCAAAGTCTCCGACGCTGATGCCGTGGGCATCGCCCATAATCAGGTCATAGGGTTTGGCGTAGCGGCCACGGTTATTCCAGTAGATTTTGACGCTGAACCCGTGATCGTTGAGCAGCAGGTCAAGATAGCCATCCTGATCGAGATCGGCCAGGGTGGGCGCGTCCCACTTGCGCAGATTCTTGTCTTCGGCCGGAAAGTCTTGCCCGGCTTCAATAAAGGCGGTGCTGTCAGCGGCGGCGCCTATTTGCGCCAGTGCCTGATGGGGTTGAGCAGCGGCTATTAATGTGGCGCAGAAGTAACACCGGAGCAGAACGCCAGAGCGCTTTACGGGCGATATTGCTCGGACAAGCTTGTTTCTGATTAGCGTTTTTCCGGCTGTTTTCTTTCTGGATAGAGCTTTTCCAATGATCATAGGCTAGCAAACATTAATCCGTTATTTTATTTGATTGAGAACATTTTCCGGCGATTCGGCATGCCGGATTTATGCCACTGGGATTCGGCCTGTCTGGAATCCCACCACAGTGGTTGCGGGTGATTGCGGGTCATTTTTTCCACGGCAGCTACCATTTCACGCAGTCGCTCAGGGTGCTTTTTGCTGAGATCATGCTGTTCGCCGATATCCTCGTCGAGATTGAAAAGCTGCCACTTGCCATCGGCGCGAACAATCTTCCATTGATCCTGCCTGGCCCCGAAATCTGTCTGGTTGTCGCGGTGGCGCAGGGTATAGAAGATTTCGCCTGCACGCGGATTTCTGCCGGCCAGTACATCGGCCCAGACATCCTTGCCATCGAGGTCTTTATCGGCCGGGATAGAGGCTTCGGCAAGTCGCGCGAAAGTAGGGTAGAAATCCAGCGCGCTTACCGGGTGCGCGTAGGTCTGGCCCGCTTTCACCTTACCGGGCCAGTGGAAAAACATGGGGGTTCGGTAGCCGCCTTCGTAGGTGTCGCCTTTCACCCCCTGCAACGGGCTGTTATTGGCGCCCTGGTCCGTTCTGCCGCCGTTATCGCTGAGAAAGACGATCAGGGTATTTTCATACAGCCCCTGGGCCTGCAGCGCCTTGACCAGCTCGCCAACACCGCGATCTAGGGCATGCACCATGCCGGCGTAGATCTTGCGCTTGCCCTGGAGGTTCGGGTAGAGCGCCATGTCTTCCTCTTTTGCTGCCAGCACCGTATGGGGAGCGTTGTAGGCCATATAGAGAAAAAACGGGCTCTCCTGGGCGGCGGCCCGATTGATAAAGTCTACCCCCTTGGCGGTGAGTACATCGGTCATGTAGTCCGCTTCGGTGAGGCTGGTGTCGGCGACGCCATTGTGTTCCGGATAGACCTTGTAGTCCCAGACCGTGCCGGCCTCGTTGTTCGCCTCGTAGGGCCCGAAGTAGAGAATGCCGCCGCCCTGAAAACCGTAGAATTCGTCAAAGCCGCGATTGTTGGGGTGATACTGTGGTTGTTGCCCCAGGTGCCATTTGCCCATAATGCCGGTGTGGTAGCCGGCGTTTTGCAGGACTGTACTGATCATGGTTTCGCTGGGGCTGATTCCGTGTTCGCGGTAGTCCCCGGAACTGTGGGGGGGCAGGTTAAACGGCGCGCCGTACTCATAGGGGTAGCGCCCGCTCAACAAGCCCATGCGGCTGGGCCCGCAGAACGGATGTACCACATAGGCGGAGGAGAACACCATGCCGGCGGCCGCCAGCCGATCCAGTTCCGGTGTTTTTATGTCCGTTGAGCCATTAAAACCGACATCGGCATAGCCGAGATCATCCGCGAGAATCAGGAGAATGTTAGGGCGCTGTTGGGCCTCCGCGCTACAGCTGGTCGATGCCAGCATCAGCACACAGGACAGCAGCGCGCTGGCCATTGCTCTTACCATGGTAGTCTCCTTCATAAACTTTCCTAATTGCGCCGATGAATAAGCCAGCTATCGGTGATAGTAAACATATACCCTGTAGCCTCTGGGACAGCAGCTTTGCTCCCGGCCTGGCTACAGGGACTTGCTTTCAAGACTCGCCGTGCATCCATCCATGCACCCAAAGCACTCGCTCTGCTCGCGGGGCGGGCTCGAGGCTCCACGACAGCATCCCTGCTGTCGAGGGTCTTGAAAGCAAGCCCCCGCAGCCAGGCCTAACATAGTGCCGGCTGCACGACGCTTAGCTTAGGTGGTAATTAGGTAAACTTTTGGTTCCGAGTTTGGCCTATGCGATCCTGTGCAGGTGTCCTGAAGCCGGGAGCTAGTCGACGGCACGAATCCCGATATCATCGATAAACAGCTTCGCCGCTTTGGTCTCGGGCAGTTCCTGCTTGCGAATCTCAATGCGCATTCGGTCGTTGGCGCTCGAGGGCTGGGTGCGGGTAATCCTCTGCTCGACCTCTACCCATTGACGCCTGGGCAGACTTTTCAGCTCATCGAAAGTTACTTCCAGTTCAGGGTTCTCGGCCAGTTCGGGGTTTTCCAAAATCACGTGGATTTTGTCGGCGATGCGACCCTGATCCAGCCAGACTTTCATGGACAGGATAAATTCGCCGGCGGGGAGGTTCAGCGCCCCATTTGGAGTGATAGCCACTGCCTTATCAATTTCCATGTGTTCATTCTTGCCGTAGCCGGAGAATTTCAGGCTGTTCACGCCGGTGGCGTAGTCGCCCTCGACAATAGTCAGGTATTTTTCTGAACCACCTTCGATCGTCCAGAATTTCTGGTAGTCGTTGTTTTCAGAATTCTCTGGCACCAGCTTTAGCGGTCGCGGGTTTTGTTCGAAGAGAATAGGGCCTTCAAAGCCATAGAACTGCCGTGCCAGCAGATTGGAGTCGGGCTTCTGCCAAACCCGCAGGTATTCAATTTCGAAATCCACCGGCAGCTCTTCCTTGTGGGGCAACCCCAGCCAATGGAATATCTCTGAATCCAGCCAGATTTCCATCGGGTTGTTCAAAATCCAGTCCAGCCCCACATCATCCTGGGTGAAACTGTGGACCTCTCTGCCATCGATAAATATTTTCAGGTAATCAGGTCCCCACTCCGCACCGTACACATGAAACTCATCCGCGGTGCGATAGGGCAGGCGTTCGACGTGCTGGAAGACGTTGGTGGGGCGTTCCGCCGGGGGGCTCCAGTCGTGCCCGGTGGCGAGGGAGTCCCGGGCACCGATATTACCCTCTTTCTTGGGGTTACCCATTTGCTCGTATACGTCGAGCTCCTGCTCGTAGCCTATACCCCAAAAGGCGCCGGTAATCGCGGCGTCGCCGACTTTGGATTTAACCTCCATATAGCCGTACAGAAACCGCTTTTTGGTGATTACACCGGCGGTAGTGACCGGCATTGGCTCGCCTTTCCATTCGCCGTACTTCGCCGACCCCATATTGCCGTCGGAGTAGGCTTCCTGAATAAAGTCGTAATCGGGCTCCCAGGCAGTCCTGAGTTTCAGTTTACCGTCTTCGACCCGCACGTTATGGGGGACAAACTGGGATGGCGCGCGGCCCTTCCAGATGTAGTAGTCGCCATTGGCACCTTCGATAAACCACTTGGACTCATCCAGTTGTTCACCCTCAAATTCATCGCTGAGGTCATGGTTCAAAACCCAGCCACCGGAATTGGTGGGATCTGAGGCCGGGAAGAATGGAGTGTGGGCGTCAGCGGGTCGGGAGAGGGCAGCCGCACTTGCGGCAGCAGGGGCTTTCGCACTTGGGCTGTTAGCGCCATCTTCGGCCTTCTGGCAGCCGGTGGTGAGTGCAGTGGCGGTCAGTAACACCAGCCCGCTGTTTTGCAGATACTTGAACATTCGTTGAACTCCCGTAATGAATTTATTGTGGCTTTTGCGCAGGCCTGGAGGCCCGGGTGTGAGCAACCTGTCCGTGGTGTCATCTATGACAAATATAAACATCATATGTTTAAAAATCAACCGATAAATTCGCTATTGTTACCTTATGGATCGTGATCGGTTCGGATTATTGTGGACGCTGGTTCCCGTCGTGATCGTAGGTCAAGTCGTCGCGGGGCATGCCTTGCAAGCGCCAGTGGGCGCCCTCCTCAGTGGCAGAGAACCAGAGCGGCTGGGTGTTTGACCAACTCCACATTTCCATGCGGCGCACCATGTCTGCCAGCAGTTCTTTATTCTCCAAGCTCAAGTCGTGGCTCTCGGAAATGTCATTTTCGATATCGAACAGTTTCCAGTTTGTGGCGCTTACCTTGACCGCCTTCCATTGATCCTTGTGCACGGCGGCATCGCTGAATCCGTGGCGATGGCGCAATACGTAATAGGGTTCGTTGGCGCGGGGATTTTTGTTGGCGCTGAGGTAGGGGAAAATATTCTTGCCGTCGAGAACCTTGCCTTGAGGAATCCGGGCGCCGGCCAGGGCCGCAAAGCTGGGGTAGAAATCCAGCGCCAGTACCGGGTGCTCGAAGCGCCTGTTGCCGGGCAGTTTTTGTGGCCAGTGGAACAGCATAGGTACCCGCGAGCCACCTTCATAGACGCTGCCCTTGCCCTCCCTGAGGGGGTAGTTATTGCCGCCCGCGGTGAGCTTGCCGCCATTGTCACTGGTAAATACAATCAGGGTGTTGTCCAGTTGGCCGGACTGCTGCAAGGCGTTCACGATGCGGCCAACGCCCCTGTCCACGGCGTAAACCATGCCGGCATAGGTTTTGCGTTTGGAATCTTTGATATCGGGGAACATCGCCATATCTTCCGCCTTGGCCTGCAGCGGTGTATGGGGTGCGTTATAGGCCAGGTAGAGGAAAAAGGGTTGCTTCGCATCGGCGGCTTTTTTTACAAAGGCCACCGCTTCTCGCGACAGGGCGTCGGTCATGTATTCTGTTTCCACAACGGCCTTGCCGTTGTGCTGTATGGGCAATTGGTATTCGGGTATATAAGTAAACTCTTCTCCCAGGCTGCCTTTGTTGGTCTGTGCGTAAGACGCCGGGAAATATTCGTGACCGCCACCCAGGAAGCCGTAGAATTCATCAAAGCCGCGCCGATTCGGGTGGAATTGGGGCGCCTCGCCCAGGTGCCATTTGCCTAGCGCACCGGTGAGGTAGCCACTGTCCTTTAACACCTGCGCGATAAAAACCTCTTGCAGCGGGATACCGAGGCCGGATCGCTCGGGCAAATTAAACGGTGCGCCGTAGTGGTGGGGGTAGCGCCCTGTCAGTAATCCCGCGCGGCTGGGGCCACAAAAAGGGTGTGCGGCATAGGCCCGGGTGAAAGTCGTTCCCTGCCGTGCCAGTTGATCGAGGTTGGGCGTGACAATGTCTTTTGCGCCGTTAAAGCCCACATCCGCATAACCCAGGTCATCCGCCAGGATGAAGAGAATATTGGGCCGGTCAGCGGCCATTGCGGTCGAGGCAACAGAGCACAGCGTCAGAATAAATGCCAAATACTTACAGGTTTGTGCAAGTTGCATAGAGAGGGTCCTCTTGCTTTTATCGAGTAGGGCGGTGCGCCCGTCGGAGCCATAAACAGCTCTAACAAGGCGCACTCAGCAGGCGACAGGGCCAAAACAAAGGCGGATTTGGCCGCTTACTTTTTATATATTTTCATGTGGTGGTGGAATGTCTCGATGGCAGGATCCTTGATGCGAACCAGCTCGGACTCCATATGGCCAATCAGTTGCAGCAGTTTTTTGCGATAGGATTTCTCGCCGATCAGGTTGTTAATTTCAAGCGGATCATTTTCCAGGTCATAGAGTTCATCGGTGTCGTCCCCGGGGTTCCAGACAAATTTCATGGTGGGTGTGCGGATGGCGCGAATTCCAAACCAGCCACCGTTGTACCACTCGTAGGCGTAGAGGGCGATGTCCGGGCGCTTGCCGTCGGCTTTGTCGCCGCGCTCCATCAGCGGAAGCAGCGAGCGACCATCGACTTCACCGTCTGCGGGCAAGGACATGATCTCGGACAGGGTCGGCGCCACATCCAGCATGGATACCAGGCGGCTAATGGTGCGTGGCGCTATCCCCGGGCTGCGCACGATAAGCGGCATACGCATCAACTCATCATAGGCATAAGGCCCTTTGTCATAGAGGTTGTGCTCACCCAGCATGCTGCCCTGGTCGCCCAGCAGGACAATGTGCAGATCCTCGTACAACCCTTCTTCTTTGGCGGTTTTGATCAGTTCACCTACGGCGTGATCAATCATGGCGATCGCGCCATAGTAAAAGGCACGGGTTTTACGCCAGTCGGTCTCGGTCATGTGGCCGACATCGTGCCAGGGCCAGACAATGTCATCCTGGGACATGGGTTTGTTGACGCGCTCGATGCCGTGATTGCCGGGCAGCTCTACTTGTTGCGGGTCAAACATGCTGGCATAGGGTTCCGGCACACGATAGGGCGGGTGGGGTTGCTCGAAGCTGACAATACCGAAAAAGGGTTGGCCATCCCTGGCGGCGGCGCGCAGCATTTGCTGGCCCTTGGCCACTTCTATGCCCGCCTCAGTGCTCTCGAACGTCCCCGCCAGAGTGCGGTAGTACTCGTGTTTTTCATTATTGCCATCGAGCTCGCCGCGGTAGTAGCGGTCAATGGATGCCTTGGTTGTGCGCGGTACAAACGGACGTGCGTGGCGCTCGGCGTCTTTGTCATGACCCCAGATAAAGTTGGCGCCGCGCAGGCTGGGCCCCTGGGCGCCCAAGTGCCATTTGCCGACATAACTGACGTTGTAGCCCGAGTTTGCGGCCCGGCGCAACAAGCCACCTTCCGACAGCGCCAGTTCAGACAAGCGCGAATGATACAGGTGGACATTATCATCGAGGCCCGTTTTGTGGCCCCAGCGCCCGGTAAACAAGGCTGCGCGCGACGGTGAACACAGGCCGGTGGAGGTTATGGCGTTGTCAAAACGTGTGCCCTCCTGTGCCAGACTGTCAATATTTGGCGTGGGCACCGGGCCGCCGCGGTAAGAAAAAGTATCGAAACGCATGTCATCAAACAGCAGGATAAGTACGTTCGGCTTGCTGCCGGCCGCGGTTGAATCCTTGCTTGCTGCTGCCGATCCAATGCTGAACATGCACAGAAGCGACCAGCACAGTAGCGTTATTATATTTTTCATTACGTTCCTCACATTGGACATGATGCCTGCGGTTTAGCCGAGCCTGACGGGTGGCGCGCGGTTTCTGGCGGAGGCGAACTTGCTGCGTCGCCAGGATTCAGCTATATTTCATATGCCATATATAAACATATGATGTTTGTGATGGCAATAGAAACCTGTTTCAGGCGTTCGTCAACGGTCTTGCTGCCAGCAGACGTTACCCGGGCCAGGGCGCAGTCGCGGCTAGCTCCTGCCGCCCTGATACTGGTGATGGTCACGGCCCTCAATGCCAGGTAATGGCCAGGCAATGGAATGTTCAGCATAGCTGGATCGATTAATTAGAGGATGAATTACGCCTATGTACAAAACAATAATTACGCGCAAAAAAATTCTTTCGGCCACCGGGTTTGGCGTTGGTGCGCTGTTATTTACTGGCTGCCAGGGGCTGACGGAAAGCACTGCCCAGCCATCCAGGTCAAGTATCCTGGCGCCGCCCCTGTTCAGCGCAACCCGGGGCATAATGCCGCTGGAGGACAAGTCCAGGCAAAAGTGGGATAACGCCGTCATTGCTGACCTTGACCAGGATGGCCACCAGGACGTCATCCTGACCGAGCATGGTTATCGGGTGCGAGTATTCTGGAACGAAGGCGGTACATTTTCCGGTCCGCAGGACATTACTGTTGGCGATTTGCACGGCGTCGCCGTCTCGGATTTCGATCGCGACGGTCGTGCCGATATAATTATTGCCCAAGGTGGTGGAGACGGAAACAACCCCCGCAGGCCCCTGTGGTTTCAAGTCAATAAGGATCGCACTGTCGACGGAGGCAAACCGTTTGAATATTTTGAGCCCGGTCGCGGTCGGGCTGTCAAATTACTCGACGCTGACCAGGATGGGGCAGCGGACCTGTTGCTGACAGGGTTTCCGCTGCCCAGCCAAAAGGCCGGGGCCAACCATTTCTATGAAAATACAGGGGCAGGGGGGTTCGAATTTGTGGGTAACTTGCCGCAAGCAAAGTGGCTGGGTTACAGGGCTCTGGTGACCGATTTCAATAGCGACCACGATCCGGATTTTATTCTCTATGGCGGTGACAATATGGTGGCTGTGGCAGGCGGTGAAGGCATGGCCTTCGCCAACGTCAATGCAAAAGTATTTGGTGACCTGGCGGACACCAGTCATATCAGCAGTATCTCCGAAATCGATTTCGACAATGACGGTGATTTCGATTTGTTTATTACCCGCGCAGAGGCCCAGTTCGAACAGGAAACCTACTACGATGAGGAAAACCAGCGCTTCGCCTTCCTCGTATTCCGCCAGGATTACCTGTTTGAAGACCTCGAAGTAGAGGGTGATCTGCAAGTGGATAATCTTCAGGTTAGCTACCCGCATTTTGATGTATTTGTCGGAGCGGAAAAGAGAAAGCTCGAGTTCAAAGGCGACCGGCACGGGGGTAAGGATTTCGTGCTGCGCCAGCAGGACGCCAGGGGCTGGCCGAGCGGGCCGCTCAAAGCTGGCTTGTACATTGGTTACCTGGGCGATGGTATGTGGCGCGTCGGCGGGCAATCACATTCGCGCACGGCTGCGGTTTTCAGTAACGTTGTTTCCCGGCCCAAAACAGTGCCACAGCAACCGCTGCCGGTGCGATTGCTGGAGAATCGCGACGGTGTCTTTGCCGATGTCACCGCCCGGCTGGGTATTGCCATCGACGAACAAACCACCAGCGCTGCAGTGGGCGACTTCGACAACAACGGCTGGGCAGATCTTGTGGTACTGCGCTATGGCGATATGGCCAGCCAGAACGAGCATATCGTCTATCTCAACCAGGGCGGTAAAGCCTTTGTCCGTGCCGCCAATCACGGGTTTTTTTCACCGGAACTGGGCGCCACCGGCGGTTCCGTCGAAGCCTTTGATTTTAACCTGGACGGGGCAGTTGACCTGTTGTTTTCCAATGAACGGGGAAAATGGCACCTGCTCGAAAACAATAGCGCCAGGCAAGCTGCTCAGGGCAACTTTGTCATTGTGCATGCAGGCAGCTCTCCCTCTGGCCAGGGCCTGGCGGAGAGTGCCGAAGTTACCCTCAAGGCCTGCGGCAGTACCTACCGGCGCAAGGTGGGGGCAACCTCGGCGGCCTTTGCCCAGGGCATGAATACCAGCCTGCATATTGGGCTTGGGGCGTGCCAGAAAGTGGACGGCGCGCGGATACGCTGGAGCAACGGTGAATCCGAACGCTTTGCCGTCGAGACGCTGAATACGCAGGTATCCGCGGGCCGCGCCCGCCAGTATTAGCGTTGCGTATTCGACTGTGGCGATAGTCGCCAGCCAAGTCGTCCCCGATTGACAGGCCGGGGCAGGCTGGGTATAACCGATGCATACACTCCTGAATTTGTGAGCGTCATCGCAGCCAGCCCCGAGTCTGGTGATGGCGCGCACAGACCAAACCCTGGGAGCCACCCATGCACGGTACTATATTCCTGATACTGGGTTTGGCCGGGCTCCTTACCATTGCCAGTCTGCTGCAGCCGCTGGCCCTGCGCCTGAACTTCCCCTACACCGTACTGCTGGCCGCCGCCGGCATAGTGCTTGGGATTGCCGTACTGATCCTCGATGACCTCGAGCGCTTCTGGATGATCGGCGATTTCCTGCTGTCGCTGGAACAGTTTCAAATTACCTCGGATGCGGTATTTTTTATCTTCCTGCCGGCGCTGATTTTTGAGTCGGCACTGAATATCTCCGTGCGTCACCTGATGGATGATATCGGCCCGATCCTGCTGTTAGCGATTATCGGCCTGCTCATTTCCACCTTCCTGATCGGCCTGTCACTGGCGGCGGTGACCGGGGTTGGGCTGGTAGCGTGCCTCTTGCTGGGAGCAATTGTCTCCGCGACCGATCCGGTGGCGGTGATCTCCATCTTCAAGGATCTGGGGGCCCCCCATCGGCTCACCATCCTGGTGGAAGGGGAGAGCCTGTTTAACGATGCCACCGCCATAGTCCTGTTTACTATCCTGGCCGGGATCCTGATGGGTACCCAGGAGCCGAGCGCGCCGCAGGCCATCGTCAGTTTTATTACGGTGTTTTTCGGGGGCATTCTGGCCGGTGCTGTGATTGCCTGGATAGTGGCATCAATCATCGGCCAGATTCGCAATATGCCGGTTACCGAGATTACCCTGACGGTGTGCCTGGCTTACTTTTCCTTTTTGTTTGCCGAACACTACTTGCACGTATCCGGCGTTATGGCGGTGGTCAGTGCCGGTATCGTGATGCGTTCGTTTGGCCGCACCAAGGTATCGGCCACTACCTGGCACGCCATGATGGAAACCTGGGAGCAGCTGGCGTTTTGGGCCAACTCACTGATTTTTTTCCTGGTGGGATTGATCGTCAGTGAGTTGCTGGCCGACACCGGCAGCAAGGATATTGTCCTGTTGGGGGTGCTGGTGGCCGCTGCACTGGGCGCCCGGGCGCTGGTGTTGTACGCAGTGCTGCCACTGATGGCACGTATGGGTATCGGCCACTCGGTCAGCAGCGCCTATCGCACGGTGATGTTCTGGGGTGGTTTGCGCGGTGCGGTGTCGCTGGCGCTGGCATTGATCGTCGTGGAAAACCCGGCCATCGATCCGGCGGTCAAGCGCCTGGTCGGCATCCTGGTCACCGGCTTTGTGTTGATCACCCTGTTTGTCAATGCCACCACCATTCGTGCGCTGGTGCGCACGCTGCGACTGGATCGGCTGCAGAGCAGCGACCTGGTAATGCGCAACCAGGCCATGGCGCAATCACTGCAGCACATTCTCAAGGATCTCAAGCAAGCGGCCAGCCAATATCGAATTGGCTGGGCAGCGGCCACCGAGGTGAGCGCCGGCTATCGCCAGCGACTGGTGGAGCTGCAACTGGAACTGGCCGCCAGTGACCGGGTTCCCCGCGCCAGCCTGCAGCGTATCGGCCTGACCACAGTTACAAACTACGAGGGCGAGCTCTACCTCAACCGCTTTGCCCAGGGTTTGGTCTCGGCTGCCATTACCCGGCATTTACTGGGGCATATTGATAACCTGCTGGACACACTCAAAACCGCCGACCAGGCGGAATACCGCGAGGCCGTGCAACACTCGCTGGCCGTCGGCGCCAGTTTCCGTATAGCGGTGGGCTTGCACCGGCGCCTGGGCTGGTCAGTGCCCCTGGCCAGGCAGATTGCCAATCGTATTGAAGTGTTGACGGCCACTTCATCGGTGGTGGAGGAGTTGCGCAGTTATCCTGCCACCCGGCTGGCGCCATTGGTCGGTGAATCGATCTGCGCTGAACTGACCGATCTGCTGGAGTGGCGCAGCCAGGCGACCCGCGACGAACTCGACATCCTGCGCTTGCAGTACCCGGCTTACGCCCACACCGTGCAGAAACGGGATCTCGGCCGCATTGCCCTGCGGCTGGAAGAAGTGGACTACAACCGGATGCTCAAGGAGCGGGTGCTGAGCCAAGAGGCCTACACCGATTTAATGCGCGACCTGGACCGACGCGCTCGCAAGCTGGATCGGCAGCCGCGGCTGGACCTGGTGCTCTCGGCCGAGGAGCTGGTGGCGCGAGTACCCTTCTTTACCGACCAGCCCCGAGACTTTATCGAAGGGGTCGCGCAATTGCTGCAACCCAGGCTGATCGAGCCGGGCGAGCATATACTGCGCCAGGGCGAGCGCCCGCAGGCCATGTATTTTATCGCTACCGGAGCGGTGGAAGTCAAACTCGAACCCAAGCCAGTGCGACTCGGCAGCGGCGAGTTCCTGGGGGCGATTGCACTGTTGACAGGCCATCCGCAAAAAGCCGATGTCTACGCGCTTGGCTACGGCCAATTGTTTTCCCTGTCCGCCCACGAATTCGAACTGCTGCTGGCCAGTGACCCAGAGCTGCGCCAGACCATTACCCGTTCGGCGCTGAAGAGCCAGGGCCCTTGGGCCTTTATCGGCTAGGCACTAGCGAGCCAGCAGGCCCAGCATGGCGGTCTCGTATTGTTTGGCCTGCAACCCCACCAGCAGGTGCAGAATGTTGCCGGGCAACGGCATTACGCCCTCGATCCCCGCTGTGCTGGCCAGCGCCTGGTGGTCAACCATTGCCGGGTTGCCGAGTTCGACCCGCAGGCGGGTGAGGGCGCTGGCAGTAAGGCGATGAATATTGTCCCGCCCGCCCAGCGCCGTCACTATGGCCGCCAGCTGGCCTGTATCCAGCCGCACCGGGCTGCCAGCTGCGGCGGCACTGGTGGCGCTGGTCGTCGCAACCGCTGCTGCTGGCACCGGCCGACCCGCTGCCGCGGGCGATTCGCCCGAGCTGCCGAGGTAGGCCTCGATATCCGTTTTTAACTGTTCCGAGCGGGTGCCGAAAATGGCTTGCAGGCTGTTGCCAACCACCACTACATCCGCCGCCCCCAGGGCTTTTAATTGGCCCGGGTCGGCAGCGGTAATTTCCTTCAGCTCTGCCCGCAGGCGAGTGATGCAGGCGTCCAGGCTGACCAGGTTGCTGCGCCCGCCCAGGGCCGCGACCAGGGCCTGGCTCAAATCACTGTCGGCTGGTGTGGCCGTTCGGACCGGGCCGCCAGCGTCATCCTCCCGGCCGGGGGTGGCGAGGTTAAAGCGGACGATGGCGAGCCGGAAAATAGTGTAGTAGAGCATCCCCCAGAGCGGGCCGATAAGCACTAACCAGAGCCCGTGGGTAGATTTGGGCAGCAGTACCAGGTAGTCGATCAAACCGTGGGAAAAGGTCATGCCGTGCTTGATGCCCAGTTCGATGCAGAGGAAATAGGCCGCGCCCGCCAGCAGCGCGTGCAGTAAATACAGCAGCGGGGCGAGGAACAGGAAGGCAAACTCCAGCGGCTCGGTAATGCCGGTCAGGAACGAGGTCAATGCAGCCGAGAGCATAATGCCGCCGATGCGGGCGCGGTGTTGCGGGCGGGCGCAGTGCCAGATGGCCAGGCCCGCGGCGGGCAGCCCCCACATCTTGAACAGGTAGCCGCCGCTCATATTGCCAGCGCTCGGATCGCCGGCAATATAGCGGTGAATCTCGCCGCGGATGACCTCGCCCGAAGCCGGGTCGAGGTATTGGCCCACTTCAAAAAAGAAAGGAACGTTCCAGATATGATGCAAGCCGAAGGGAATCAACAGGCGCTCGACAAAACCGTACAGGCTGAAGGCCAGGTTCGGACTCTCGGTTGCGGCCCAGTGGGAAAACGCCGCGATTGCCTTGCCAATGGGCGGCCACAGCAGGCTTAGCAGGGCGCCCAGTAGAATCGCCCCAAACGCGGTGGCGATGGGCACCAGCCGTTTACCGGCAAAGAAACCGAGGTAGGGCGGCAGCTGTATGCGGTAGTAGCGGTTAAAGCACCAACTGGCCATGGCGCCGGCGAGGATACCGCCGAAGACACCGGTATCGACCGAGTGGATGCCCAGAATCGGGGTGAGCTTATAACCCAGGTTGCCGGCGACTATGCCCATGACCGCCAGCATCACCACGTAGCCGATGGCCGCCGCCAGCGCTGAAACACCGTCGTTATTACTGAAGCCCAGTGCCACACCGATGGCAAAGAGGATCGGCAGGTTGCTAAATACCGCGCCACCGGCAGCTGCCATTATCTCGGACAGGCTGTGCGGCAGCAGCGCAAACTCGGCCGAACCAATGCCCAGCAGCAACCCGGCGCCCGGCAGCACCGCCACTGGCAGCATCAGCGCCTTGCCGAGCTTTTGCAGCGTGGCAAAGGCCCTGTCCGTCAGTTGCTTTCCCTCTCTCATGCGGCACTCCGTTTTGCGTGTGTGTTTTGCCTTGGTTAATTTTCATCCGGGTACAGGGCGCGCACCTGGGCGGCGCCGTCCTGCTGCAGGGCCTGTTGCGCCAGCTCGCGGCAGTGGGCCATATCCAGGCTGCGGATGCGCGCCTTGATGGCCGGGATCGCCGGCACGCTGCAACTGAGTCGCTTAATGCCCAGCCCCAGCAGAAATGGCAGTGCCTGCGGGTCGCTGGCGATGGCACCGCAGATCCCCACCCAGGTGTGGCCGCCGCTGGCGCCTTTGACCGTGGCTTCGATCAGGCGCAGCACGCCGGGATTGAGGCCGTCGATGGCGGCGGCCAGGCGCGGATGGTCGCGGTCCATGGCCAGGGTGTATTGGGCCAGGTCGTTGCTGCCGATGGAGAAAAAGTCTGCCTCCCGGGCGAACTGGCTGGCCATCAGTGCCACCGTCGGCACTTCCACCATAATACCCAGCGGCACGGGTTTGGTGCCCAGCAACTGCTGTTCCGCCTCGACCATGGCGCGGGCACGGCGCAACTCATCGAGGCTGGCGATCATAGGCAGCATCAGGGCGAGGTTGTTGTGCTTGCCGGCCTGTAAAATGGCCCGGATTTGCTGGCGGAAAATGTCCGGGCGCTGCAGGCTGATACGAATGCCGCGCTCGCCCAGGAAGGGGTTGTCTTCCCGGGGGATGCGCAGGTAGGGCAGCGGCTTGTCGCCGCCCACGTCGAGGCTGCGGATCACCAGTGGTTGTTCCGGCTCGAGAAAGGCGGCGATATTGCTGTAGAACTGGCGCTGTTCGGCCTCGGAGGGCGGTTGGCTGCGGTTCATAAACAGAAACTCGGTGCGCAACAGGCCAATGCCCTCGGCCCCCAACTGCACCGCGTGGCGGATGTCGGCCATACTGCCAATATTGGCCGCCACCTCGACCCGGGTGCCATCCAGGGTGATCGCCGGTTCCCGGGTCTGGCGCAAGTACTGCTGGCGTCTTTGGCTGGCCGCGCGGCCGCGGGTCTCGGCGTCCTGCAGTTCTTCCGGGCTGGGGTTGATGCGCAGGGTGCCGCGGTCGCCATCGAGAATGGCAGCGCTGCCATTGGCAATATCCAGTGCCCGCGAGTCCACTCCCGCCACCGCCGGCAGGTCCAGCGAGCGGGCCAGGATGGCTACGTGGGAGGAAGTCCCTCCCAGTACCGTGCAAAAGCCCAGCACGTTGTCGCGATCCAGTTCTACAGCGGAGGACGGGGTCAGTTCTTCTGTTACCACTATCGATTGTGCCGGTACTGCGGTCTGCAGTTGCCCGCTGCTGCCGGTGAGCAAGTGCATGACCCGCGCGCCCAAATCGCGCAGGTCCGCGGCGCGCTCGGCCAGCAGTCGATTTTGGGATTTGGCGAGGCGCTCGGCGTGGATATCCACCGCCTGTTGCCAGGCCCAGGGCGCACTTTTACCGGCGGCGATTTCGTCCAGGGCGATGTCGAGTAATACCGGGTCGTCGAGCAGCTCCTGATGGGCGGCAAAGATGGCGGCCTTGCTGGCGTCGGCTTCCTGGCGCAGGCGTGCTTGCAAGGCCTCCAGTTGGGCGCCCGCCTCGGCCAGGGCGCCATCAAGCAGGCGCTGCTCGTCGTGGGCGTTGCGGCCAAATTCTTCGAACACCGGTTGTTCACTGCGCAGTTGGAATATGGTGCCGATGGCCAGCCCCGGTGAGGCCGCCAGGCCCGGCAGCAGGTTTGTATCTTCCGGCGGCAGCGGCTGCGCCTGGTCGCCGGCGGTAGTCGCGACACTGGCCGGAGCCGGGGCGGGGGCCAGGCCCGTGTCACCGAGGCCGGCGGCGAGCAGGGGCACCAGTGCCCCCAGGGCGGCGCCGGCGTCGTCACCCCGGGCCACCAGTCTGATGCGGTCCTGGTAGGCAACGCCCAGTTCCATCAGCGACAGCACGCTCTTGGCGTCGGCGCTGTCGGCACCGCGCTGCAAGCGGATCTCGGCCTTGAATTGTTTCGCCAGGTTGGCCAGCACCGCGGCGGGGCGGGCGTGCAAACCGTATTGGTTGGGAATGCTGATTTCATCGGACTGCAGGCCCGGGGTGGTTGCGGTCGCAGCCCCGGGTCGGCGCGAATCTGTGCGCGGGGATGGGGCTGGACTGGTCGTGGCCGCGGGTGCGGCGGCAGCGACGGCCGTTTCCGCCCCGACTGCGGTGGCGATATCAGCCCGGGTTCCGGCCTCTGTAGCAGTTGTTGTAGCGGTTACCGGTGCGGCGGCAGCAGGTGGGGTGCCGTTGTCGGGCGGCGGGCCCAGCCATAAGTCGATCAAGTCATCCTCGCCCGCGGTTACCGTGCCGCTGCGCGGGTCAAAGCGGCTGACCATCTCCGAGTTGGTAATGACGATCTGGGTCAGCAGGCTGGTGGCCCGGGTGGCGATAAAGTCGGCGTCGAACTCGATCAATATATCACCGCTGGTGACCTGGTCACCGGCTTTTACCCGCGGCCTGAAACCCTCGCCCTGGAGTTCCACGGTATCGAGGCCGATGTGTATCATGACTTCCAGCCCGGGATCGGTCAGCAGGGTCAGGGCGTGACCGGCGGAGTGTACCTGCAAGACCTCGCCGTCGCAGGGGGCTAACAGCAGCTGGTCGATGGGGTCGATGGAGATGCCGTCGCCCACCATCTTCTGGGCAAACACCGGGTCTGGAACGGATTCGAGGGCGTGCAGCGGGCCCGACAGCGGCGCCTTCAGGGTGATTTTCCTGCTCGAGGAAGGGGACGCTGTTTGCACCATGATTCAATCCCGCGCAGAGGTGGTGGTGAAAGTATATCCCATGGTCGCGGCCGGTGCTTGTGTTCCCGGGCGCCGCGGTCAGACCTTGCGGTAGAGACTGGGAGAAACCCCGGTCCAGGATTTGAACGCGCGGGTAAAGGCGGCCGGGTCGGAAAACTGCAATTGCTCGGCGATGCTGGCAATGGGGGTGTTGGGCCGGCTGAGTAAATGAATGGCGGCATCGCGGCGCAGGTTGTCTTTCAGGGTTTGAAAACTGGTGTGCTCGTCCGCCAGTTTGCGGCGCAGGGTGCGCGAGGTGACGTGCATGGCGGTGGCGACGCTGTCCATGTCCAGGTCGCTGTAACTGTTGTGTTGCTTGAGGATGTTGACCACTTCACGGGCGTAGACCGGGTAGTAGCTCTGCTGTTTGAACCAGTCAAATGGAATTCGCTTCAGGTAACGGTGCAAACTGTCCGGGGTTTGCAGGATCTTGGCGTCGAGGGTGCTGCGCTCGAATTCCAGGCAGTTGACCGGCTGCTCGAATTCTACCGGGCAGGGGTACATCAATTGGTACTCCTGTGAATGGGCCGGTTCAGAGAACTCGAACTGGATGCGCAGCAGGGGAATCCTGCGACCGATAAGCCAGCTGGGAAAGCGATGCCACATCAGGGTGAGAAATTCACACATGGCGTGATCGTCGTCCAGCTGCGGGTCGGTTAGCCTCATGGTCAGCCTGGCGCGCTCCCCGGCTTCGATAAACTCCAGCTGAAAGGCTTTACCCACCAGGTTGTAAAAAGCGCACAGGTGTCGGTAGACCTCGCGCAGGCTGGTGCAGTGCACGGTCTGTTTGGCAAACAAACCGAAGACGCCAAAGCGCAGCGGGTAGTTGCTCAAACCCAGCAGTTCATCGTCGCCGGCCAGCCAGATGCCCCGGGCTACCCGGCTCAACTGTTCGGAAGTAATGCGCAGTTGCGGGCTGGCAACCATTTGCGGGTTGAGCAGCGATTGCTGCAGCAGCGGTTCATGGTCCAGGCCGAGGCGGCTGGCGCCGCGGAGAAAAGCCCTGACGAAATGCACCGAGACGGTGTGGCGTTGTCTGTTCATTGGCAGCAGTGTCAGTGTAGGTGGCTGGGAGTCTGGCTGGATGTCTTGCTGGCAGTATAAAGCGCCTGTCCGAAAATGTTAATTAGTTGACCTTCCCGGTAATTCCGTCCCGGGCGCGCCAGGTCCAGAATAGACCCTCGCTACACTTCCAGAATTGACCCTCAATTAGCCGGAGCTGCCCATGAGTCATTACGATTATCCCTATCGCGACGTGGAATTTGTTATCAATAACCTGTTGAACTTTGATCAGTTAGCCGCCGCCGGCCAGTTGGATGGAGTCGATAGCGGGTTCCTGATGGAAGTACTCAACGAGGCCGCCAAGCTGGGTACAGACGTACTCGCGCCCCTCAATGTTGTGGGTGACCGGCAGGGGGCACAATTGACCGAGGCCGGAGTGCAGGAAACTGCGGGTTTTGCCGCAGCCTATGAGTTGTATCAACAGGGCGGTTGGACCTCGCTGGCGGCGGCGCCGGAATACGGCGGGCAGGGCTTGCCCAACCTGCTGTCAACGGCGGTGAGCGAAGTTATCCAGACCGCCAACCTGGCCTTTAGCCTCTGTCCGCTTCTGTCTACCGGTGCCATGCACGCCATCGAGGCCCACGGTTCCGATGAACTGAAACAGACCTGGCTGCCAAAAATGGTGGACGGCTCCTGGACCGGCACCATGAACTTGACCGAGCCGGACGCCGGCTCGGACCTGGCAGCGGTGAAGACCCGCGCTGTGCCGGAAGGTGACCACTACCGCATCAGCGGCCAGAAGATCTTTATCACCTGGGGCGACCACCAGATGACCGACAATATCGTTCACCTGGTACTGGCCCGCCTGCCTGATGCTCCCGCCGGAGTGAAGGGTATCTCACTGTTCCTGGTGCCGAAATTCCTGCTGGACGACCAAGGCCAGCCGGCCACCGCCAACGATGTGCGCTGCGTCGCGCTGGAACACAAGCTGGGTATTCACGCCAGTCCTACCTGCGCCATGAGCTTCGGTGACGAGGGTGGCGCTGTGGGTTACCTGGTGGGTGAGCCCAATGAAGGCCTCGCCTGCATGTTTACCATGATGAATGACGCCCGCCAGGCGGTGGGTTTGCAGGGCGTGGCGGTAGCGGAGCGCAGTTACCAGCAGGCCAGGCAATTTGCCAAAGAGCGCCTGCAGGGCACCAAAGCCGACGGCAGTCGCTTCAGTATCATCAAGTTTGGCGATGTGCGGCGCATGTTGCTGCAGATGAAATCCGTGACCGAGGCCATGCGGGCGCTGGCCTATGTGGGAGCCGTGGAGATCGATCGGGAAAAGCTGGCGGCGAGCCCCGCCGAGGCCGCGCAGCACCGGGCCAGGACAGAGCTGTTAACTCCTATCGTCAAGGCCTGGCTCACGGAGATGGCCCAGGAGGTCACTTATCTGGGCACGCAAATTCACGGTGGCATGGGCTTTATCGAGGAAACCGGTTCGGCCCAGTTTTACCGCGATGCGCGCATCCTCACCATTTATGAGGGCACCACCGGCATCCAGGCGCTGGATTTTGTCGGCCGCAAGGTGTTGCGCGACGGTGGCGCGGCGCTGCGGGAGCTGCTGGCAGACATCGAGGCGGTGGTGACAGAGCTGGTGGATGTGGAGCCGTTACACGGGCTCGGCCAGCAGCTGGGCGAGGCGTTGCAAACCGGTCGCGAAGCGCTCGACTGGATGCTGGGCGCCGGCGCGGAAAACCGGGAGTTACTGCAGGCGGTGAGTGTGCCGTTGCTGATGCTGTACGGTCATTTGTGCGGCGGCTGGTTGCTCGGGCAATCAGCGCTGCGAGCCCAGCGGTTGCTGGGTGATGGCAGCGGCGACCGGGAGTTTTTACGGGCCAAGGTGGTCTCGGCGCAATTCTTTGCTGCCCACCTGTTGCCCCGGGTAAAGGCCGCACTGGATAGCATTCAGCGCGATAACGGTGTGGCGCTGTTGTTGAGCGAAGAGCAGTTTAACTAAACCGGCCGCTGCCGGCCCCGCGCCACCGCTTCGGCCAGTTGTTCCAGCAGTGGCACCGTCTCTTGCAGCGAAATACAGGCGTCGGTAATGCTGAGGCCGTAGGTGGCGGGTTGGTCGGGGCGGTAGTCCTGGCGACCGTGGCGCAAGTGGCTCTCCAGCATGATGCCGGCAATACGGTCGTCGCCGTTACCGATTTGCCGGGCCAGGTCAGCCACCACCAGGGCCTGGTTTTCTGCCTTTTTCTGGCTGTTGCCATGGCTGCAGTCCACCACTATCTTTTGACAAATCTCGTGGGGCCGCAGCAGCACGGCGGCGGCGTCGATGTGTGGCGCGCTGAAGTTTGGCCCGCTGTCACCGCCGCCGCGCAAGATCAGGTGGCAGTGGCGATTGCCGGTGGTTTCGTAGATGGCCGGCGTCCCTTCTTTGGTCAGGGTGGGAAATATGTGGCGCTCGGCGGCGGCACGAATGGCTTCCACCGCCACTTGGACGTTGCCGTCGGTGCGGTTTTTGATGCCCACGGGCATGGACAGGCCGGAGGCCAGTTCCCGGTGTATCTGGCTCTCGACAGTGCGCGCGCCAATGGCGCCCCAGCTGACCAGGTCGGCGTAGTATTGGCCGAAGGTGGTGTCGAGGAATTCGGTGCCGGTGGGCAAACCGAGTTCAAGCACGTCCAGCAGTAGCTTGCGCGCCAGGCGCAGGCCTTTGTTAATGTGGTAGCTGTTGTCGAGGTCGGGGTCGTTGATCAGGCCTTTCCAGCCGACGACGGTGCGGGGTTTTTCGAAGTACACGCGCATGACGGGCAGCAGTTGGTCGGTGTAGGGTTTTACTGCTTCGGCCAGTTGCCCGGCGTAGTCTACGGCGGCGGCGGTGTCGTGGATGGAGCAGGGGCCCACCACGACGAAGCAGCGCGGGTCGCGGCCGTCGAGTATGGCTTCCAAACCTTTGCGGGAGTCGGCGACCAGTTGCATTTGTTTGGTGCTGGCGGTGAATTCCTTACTCAGTTCCAGCGGTGTAATCAGCGGGCGCACATGGCTGATGTGCAGGTCTTCGGTGCGGGGTGTCGACATGGGGATCCGGTCTTTATAGGTATAATCGGCCATAGTAATCAGTTGGGTAATGTCTTGTCTAGCAAGACTGGCCGCAGGCTCTCTGTGCTTTTCGCGCTCCCTACCCTTGATAACCGCCAAAACGTCGCTTCGCGCAATTATCTGGTTCCTAAACTTCTTGGTTTAGCGCGGCGGCCCGGTGGGTGCGCCCCGCCAGACCGGCCGCAGGCTCTCCGCGCTTTTCGCGCTGCTGGCCACTTGAGAGCTTCTTAGTTGTTGCTTCTCTGTGTTTTGCTTGGATATTTGTTGGAAGCAAAATAGGGTTTAGCGCGGCGGCCCGGTGGGTGTGCCCTGCCAGACCGGCCGCAGGCTCTCCACGCTTTTCGCGCTCCCGGAAACTCGCTACGCTGCGCTTCGCTCAAACATCCGTCCGCGAAAGCCCGAAAAGCGCGGAGAGCCTAAACGCGACCTGATTGGTCTGGCAGGGCACACCCACCGAGCCTTGACCAGGCATCGAGCGAGATTCTGGGAATTGCAAAACAGCCAATTTAAGGTCATCCCCGTGTAGGCGGCGGTCCGGCGTCCCGGGATCCAGTACGTACTTAAAATCAATGGATCCCGGGACGCCGGACCGCCGCCTGCGCGGGGATGACAAAAAAAATGAGCTGTAGCTGGCTGATAAAGAAATCACACTGCTCTTAGAAGCACAATGTAGTCAGCGGTGGGGGGAGCCCGTTGCGGATCAATCAGGCCATGCTTATCCCCCCGACCACATTTGGGGTAGTCGGCAAGGACTGTCTGAATCCCAATTTTTTGCGCGTCTTTTTGCGCAAAAAGTGGTTGAGTTTCGCAGCCGCCAAATGTGGTCGGGGGGATATGGCCGATCCGCAACGGGCTCCCCCCAGCGCTGACGGGCAGCTCACTCATATCTCGAATGTGCATTACGAAAAAGTCAGCACCGCGAACGGAATATCAAGTTAGACACCGAGAGCCAAGTCGCGTCCAGGTGCAAACAAAATGATTATTCGAATTCTGGCGAGGATTGGGTCTGGCCGGTGAAGGTGGCGAGGATGTAGTCCGGGTCGGTGGTGGTGCGTAGAATCTCCATCTCCTCGGCGTTATCGAAGATCCTGGCCAGTTGCGAAAGTATTTGTAAGTGTTGGTCGCCCAGGGCGGCGATGGCGACCAGCAGGTGGGCTTTGTTGTCGTCGAAGTCGATGCCGTCGGGAAATTGCAGGACGGCGATGCCGCTGCGCAATATTTTGTCCCGGGCGGCACAGGTGCCGTGGGGGATGGCGGCGCCATTGCCAATGTAGGTGGAGAGGTCGTTTTCCCGTTCGAGCATGGCGTCGATGTAGCTGTCTTCGACGCAACCGCTGTCGCGGAGCAGGCTTCCGGCCAGGCGGATGGCGTCTGGCCTGGGCATGGATTTGAGCCCGAGCTTGATGTTTTTGGTGGGCAGGATCTGCGTGTCGGCGTCCAGTTCTGCAGGTGCTGGTTGTGCGCTTGGTGCTTTTGCCTGTTTGAGGCGGGTTGCCAGTTCTTCGTAGACCGGGGTGTGCATGAAATTGCTGATGGCGATGTGGGCTGCGTCGGGGAGCTTGCTGACGGCGCGAGCGGTCAGGCGCTCATGGGTAATGACAAGGTCAACGGTGCTGGCCAGTTGCTCAATGGGGCAGCTGATGACTTTTACGTCGATCGCTCGCTCGCAGAATATGGCCCTCAGTTTGCTGGCGCCCAGGGCGCTGGAGCCCATGCCGGCATCGCAGGCGACGGCAATCAGTCGGATGTCTTGCAGGGATTGCAGTTCGTCGGGCACGGCATCGTGGCCGATGGGGGTTTTGGTGCCTTTCAGCTTTGTCAGTTGGTTTTTTGCCTGGGTCAGGACCTCATCGCTGTCGATGGTGCTGCGATTGATCAGGAGTGCGGCCACGGCAAAGCTGACCAGGGTTGATACAGCCAGTCCGGCCAGTACCGGCAGTAGGCCGTCGTTCGGGGTCATGGCCAGTACGGCCAGTATGCTGCCGGGGGAGGGTACGGCCACCAGGCCGGCGCCGAGCAGGGCGAAGACGAAGGTGCCGGATGCGCCGCCGGCAATGACCGCCAATATCAGCTTCGGCTGCATGAGAATGTAGGGGAAGTAGATTTCGTGGATGCCGCCAAAGAAGTGGATCAGGATGGCCCCCGGTGCCGACTGTCTGGCGGTGCCTTTGGCGAATGCCCAATAGGCCAACAGCACCCCGAGGCCTGGCCCGGGATTGGTTTCGAGCAGGAATATGATGGACTTGCCTGACTCTACGGCTTGCTGGATGGCGAGTGGGCTGAGGACACCGTGGTTGATGACATTGTTGAGAAACAGCACTTTGGCGGGTTCTATGACCAGGGCAGTGAGTGGCAGGACGCCGATGTCCATCACCCATTGCACCAGTAATCCGCACTGCAGGCTGGCAAATTCCAGAGCCGGCCCGATACTCAGCAGGGCAACACTGGCCAACACACAACCGAGGATGCCGCCAGCGAAATTGTTGACCAGCATTTCGAAGCCGCTGGGGACCCTGTTAGCAACAGCCTGGTCAAACCAGCGAATAAGCCAGGCTGCCAGCGGGCCGGTTACCATGGCCCCGAAAATCAATGGGGTCGAGGTGCCGACGATCGCGCCAAAGGTCATCACCGCACCGAGCACAGCGCCCCGTTGGCCATAAACCACTTTGCCACCGGTATAGCCGATCAGCAGTGGCAGCAGGTAGATGACCATTGGCTCAACCAGGGTAGCCAGTGTCTCATTGGGCAGCCAGCCGCTGGGGATAAACAGTGCAGTCAACAGTCCCCAGGCGATGTAGGCGCCGATATTGGGCATGATCATGCTGCTCAACAGCCGGCCCAGGCGCTGCACTGTTTGCATCGGTGATTGTCTGGGGGAGTCGGCTGCTGCGTTCATTGAATTATTATTGGCCTCGTTGGGCGATGGGCAAGCGCAGAAGGGTTTGTTAGTCGGGTGCGGTCGCGGCCTGGTCTCTGGTCAGTAGCAACTCTGCCGTGTGTTCGTTGGTGATCAGGGCATTGATCAGTTTGCCGCGCAGGGCACCCAATATGGCACCTACCTTGGACTCGCCCGCGGCGATGCCATATACCGGCTTGCTGGAGTTTGGCTGCAGTGGTGCGCTGGCGACCCGGTCATTGACCGGGTGATCGACAAGTTTACCATCCCGGTCGTAGACCCAGCTGATGATTTCACCAATAGCGCCGGCTTTTTCCAGTGCCTTCATTTCTCTGGCGGTGACAAAACCGTCCAGCACCACAGGCGATTTTTCACCCAGGTTGCCAATGCCCACGAAAGTCGCGTCGGCCCGTCGGGCCAGCTCGAGGATGTTATGGATGGGTTCCAGGTTGTGGAGAATGTCCTTTTCTTTCGGCGTGCGGGCCAGCACTGGCAGGGGCATTGGGTAGTGCTTGGCCTTGATAAGGTCGGCCATGCGCACGACCACGTTGTAAGCCGAGGCGGACCCATCGGTCATCATATTGCCCAGCAGGGAGACGATGTGGTGCTGGGGGCAATCCATGGGGGCCAGTTGGTCGGCACAGGCGCGCAGGGCCCGGCCGGTGCCGATGGCCAGGATTTGCGATTCACTGGATTTCAGGTGGCGCTCCATTTCCGCCGCGCCGGCCTGGGCCAGGCCGACGATCGAGGACGGGTCAGCGGGGTCACTGGGCACCACTTCACAGGCCTGCAGGCGAAAGCGATCTTTCAGGCGCAGGCTCAGTTGCATGCAGCGGGCGATGGGGTGGTCGAGGCGCACTTTGATCAGCCGTTCACTGACGGCCAGGGACACCATGCGCTGGGCCGATTGGCGGGAAACACCCATTTTTTTGGCGATCTCATCCTGGGTGTTGCCGGCGACGTAGTAGAGCCATCCCGCCTGGGCCGCTTCGTCCAAGCGCCTGGATTCCGCGTCTGATCTTCTCGCCATGGATGCTCCCGGAGCGGTGCTATTGGTTTTTGAGGTGGGGGGCCATTGTATAAAAATCCTGCCAACTAGCAAGCACGGGTATGTCGCCTAATTTCGCGGCCAGTTTAAAGTCGCCAGACGCCAGCACCGGGCCGAGGTGGGTGCCGCCGATATAGTGCCAGACACGCATGCCGGCCGCCCTGGCGGCGGTCAACCCGGCGCTGCTATCCTCGATCACCAGGCATTCAGAGGGGGCGACCCCCATGCGCTTGGCCGCGTGTAAAAACAGGTCCGGCGCCGGCTTGCCGTGTTTGACTTCGGCAGCAGTGAAGACATGGGGGCCAAAAAAATGCCGCAGTCCGGCCACTGTGAGGGCGTGCTCGGTGCGCTCCGGGCTGCTGCTGGTGGCGACGCAAGCACTCACGGCCAAATTGCTGAGCGCATCGGCCACGCCGCGGGTGGGCTTTAAACTGGCGTCAAACTCGGCGTACAACTTGTGGGCGTAATGGGCTTTGAAATCTGACGGAAGCTGCACCTTGAAATTGAGCTGTATTTTTTCGCGGACACTGGAGAAACTGTGGCCGAGGAAGTGGCGCAGAACATAGTCGCGGTCGATCGGCGCCCCCAGTTTTAGCAGTTCACGACTGAGAACGTCAGCGCTGATGATCTCACTGTCAATAAGCACTCCGTCGCAATCAAAGATCACCAGCTTAATGGGCTGGTCCGCTGCAGATGGGGTTGTATCTTTTTTGTTGTTAGTCATAGGTTTTTATTCTGGTTACACCTGTTTCACGGCTTGACTGGCCGCCTGAATTCCGGCCAGCGCGCCATTACGTGCCCGACCACCAGATTCCTGCCATCGATAGGACTCCTGCCATTTATAGATAGTAGTCGAATTGCGGCTTTAAGGCCGCTGATACACGCGGTCACTCATATTTTACGGTCGCCGCGTTCGCCTAACCAGCGGTGTTTCCCGGCTGGCCCATTTTTTTTCACTCTTACTTCAGTGCAGATCGCAATGGTCAGACCGATGTTGCTAACCCTTGACCATTGTTGATGCTGGTGATAATATGCTCAACAAGATAGCAAATGCCCAGTAAATAGCAAATATTAAATATATTGGCAAATGATTGGGGATGTTGGTTGCAGCCAGCTGAACCGGAAGGCTTACAGATCAATAAAAAATGAGAATTGCGCCATGCCCAAACCCATAAAGCTCAATCAATCCAACCTCAAGCAGTTGCCGCCAGAAGTGCAAGTGCCGGCCTATGACCGTCAGGCCGTGGCCCAGAGCATTGTCCATATAGGTGTTGGCGGCTTCTTCCGCGCCCACCAGGCCGTCTACCTCGACGACCTTTTGCACCTGCCGGGCCAAGAAGAGTGGGGTTATTGCGGTGTCGGCCTGCTCAAACACGACCAGCGCATGCGCGATGCGCTGGTGCCCCAGGATTGCCTCTATACGGTGCTGGAGCGCAGTGCTGAGGGCGATAAGGCCCGGGTGGTTGGCTCGGTATTGAATTTTCTCCATGCCCTTGATGACCCTCAGGCGGTGCTTGAAAAGATGGCCTCGCCCGAGTGCCGCATCGTCTCGCTGACGATCACTGAGAGCGGCTATTACATCAACGAAGGCACCGGCGAGTTTAACGACACCCATCCCGACATCGTGCACGATCTGCAGAACCCGCACGCACCGCGCTGTTCGTTTGGTTATCTGGCCGAGGCGCTCGACCTGCGCCGCCGCCGGGGCCTTGCACCTTTTACCGTAATGTCCTGTGACAACGTGCAGCACAATGGCGATGTGGCCAAAAAAATGATTATGGCCTTTGTCGAGCGCCGCGACCCGGTCCTGCACCAGTGGATTGCCGAGCACTGTGCTTTCCCCAACAGCATGGTCGATCGGATCGTACCGGCGACCACCGACGAGCACCGGGCAGTAGTGCGGGACAAGTTCTGCATCGAAGACGCTTGGCCGGCGGGCACTGAGCCGTTCAGGCAATGGGTAATCGAGGACAACTTTCCCAACGGTCGTCCGCCTTGGGAACTGGTCGGCGCGCAGATGACGTCTGACGTGCTGCCGTACGAGAAGATGAAGATGCGTCTGCTCAACGGCAGCCACCAGGCCATGTGCTACATCGGCATGCTGCTGGGGCTGGATTATGCCCACGAGTGCATGCAGCACCCGCAAATTCGTCGTTTGGTGGAAACCATGATGGACGAAGATGTGACGCCGCTGCTGGTGGCACCGGAGGGTATCGATTTGACCGAGTACAAAAAGACTCTGATCGAGCGCTTCTCGAACCCGACCATCAAGGATCAACTGCCTCGCATTGGCACCGAAGGGTCGGCGCGTATCCCCAAGTTTATCCTGCCTTCGATCATCGACCAGCTGCAGCGCGGTGGTTCGATCAAGATGTTGGCCTTTACCGTGGCGGCCTGGTTCCGTTTTTTGGCCGGCACCGACGAGCAGGGTCGCCAGCTTACCGTGATCGACCCGATGAAAGACACACTGATGCAGTGTGCCAGCCGCGGCCGGCGAGGTCCCGGCGAGCTGCTGGGTCTGGGTGAGTTGTTTGGCGAGACCCTGGTAAATTCGACGGAGTTCGTCGAGCAGGTCACCAGCGCCCTGAACAGTTTTTATGACAAAGGTGTCGCGGCAACGCTGACAGAGTACGTCGGCAGCTGATCATTAGCATAAGCGCTAAACCGCGTACTTTTTCGTGGAAGATTCTTAGCTTGCATGGTTTTTATTTGTATTGATCCGGAAATTGCACGGTTAGTCGAGCAAGAGTTGCAGAAGGCTCTTGCACGCTGAATAAAAATCTTCTGTAGAGAAGATTTAATAATAACTCAATGAGGAGATCTGGAATGCGTAAACCCATAGGTTGCTCACCGCCACTGGTCGAGGTACTGGCGACCTCCGCCCGGTCACGTAATGCGGTTTCAAAAGATACATCCACCCAAACCCTGTAAAAAACAAATAATCAAGGAGATTTACTATGCCTAACTCAAAAATCCGCAGCACGCAATCTGGTCAAAACAATGGTCGCCCAGCATCGAAATTTGGCAAGCTGGGTTTGCTGGCTGCGGCTGTCATGGCTGTATCAACGCCCCTGTGCGTACAAGCTGCCGAATGGAACGAATGGCTTGAGCGCAATACACAAGTTAACTTCCTGGCATTGCAAAATTTCCAGGCAATTCAAGCGAAAGACGGCGCCTTCCGCCCGGCAGACGAAGAGCAGTCCACGGGTTTTGGTCGTCTCCGAGTCAACTTGCAACTCAAGTTTCAAATTACTGACAATATTACCGCTGATATCGATATCGCTGAAGAACCGAATGATTTCGGCAATAACGGCGACCGGGATTTCTCCTTCCACCAGGATTTCGCCGGTATTGAGTTTGAACTTCTCGGTCTCGCTGGCCAGGCTCGCGACGATGCTAACCTGACCCTGCGGGTGGGCAACATCGGCGCAGCCCCTTTCCAGTTTAAAGGTTTCCAGGACGGTGCTGACAACCAGGGCAATGCGCTTATTGGTAACGGCATAACCGACTACGCCACTGCAGAAAATGGCGCCCAGTTGGTCTACAGCAAGTCTTTCGATAGCGGTGCTATTCGCGGCTACAATCTGGCCGGCCATGTTACTACCTCAAGTTTTGGTGAAGCCTTCCAGGAAGATCGAGGCTACAACTTCCGGCTCCAGGGTAACCTTGAATTCGACGGCGGCTTTAAAGCGGGGTTGAGCTTTTTCCAGGCCAACCAGGGTGATCAACTGGTCTTTGACACCAATGGTGTAGCATCCATGGACGGCGTGACAACCACCAACTATCGCTTTGGTGATGGTGAAAACTACAACTTCTCAGCCTCGGGTTCCAGTGAGCGCGACACTCATGTCGGCGTTATGCCAGGTCTTGAGCAGTCGATTATCCAGTTGGACCTGGCCTATCAGCCGACACCGGATACCAGTGTGATTTTCATGATTGGTGAGTCCACGGATGATTTCACTTTCTCGGATGCGGCAGGTAACGCGAAAGCAGGTATTACCTCCTTTGATACAAGCGGAGCATCTTTCGACGCAAATCATGTGATTAAAGGCGATACGTCGGTTGAGTACTGGGTGCTTGAAGCACAACAGTACCTGATACCGGGCAAGTTCTACCTGGCCGCTCGCTACTCGGAAGCTGAAAACACTTCCGACCTGATCGACCAGTCTGACAACACTGTCGAGCGTATTCAGGTCGCAGCAGGCTACTGGTTCAATGACAGAACCCTGTTGAAGTTCGAGTATGTTGACCAGGAAGAAGGTGCTAACTCAGGTGGCCAGATCGGTTCCGGATTTGACGGCTTCACCTCAGAGATCTCTGTTAAGTTTTAATATCGGGCTGAGTCGCTATTAACAGTTGCTTTGGTTTAATAGCGCTTGCAGCTACAGCCGGGCCGGCTTCGCTCCAGCGGGGCGAAGCGGTTCGAATCCAACAATAAGGAGAGCATAGCTCATGAAACTACAATCCCTGATCGTCTCTGCAGCGGCCACGCTGCTGAGCACTGCGGCCGTGACCCAGGCGGCCACCACGGTGACCATTGGCACCGTCAATAACGGCGATATGATCGTTATGCAGAAACTCTCTGCCAGGTTTGAAGCAGAGAACCCGGACATAGACCTGAACTGGGTAGTGCTGGAAGAAAACGTGCTGCGCCAGCGCCTGACCACCGACATCGCTACCGGCAGCGGCCAGTTCGATGTGGTGACTATCGGTACCTACGAGGTGCCCATTTGGGGCGGTAAAGACTGGTTAGTGCCATTGGAAGGCCTGCCGGGAGACTACGACCTGGATGATGTGTTGCAATCGATACGCGACGGCCTGTCGCACGAGGGCAAGCTGTATGCATTGCCGTTCTACGCTGAAAGCTCCATGACGTTCTACAATTCCTCCCTGCTGGAAAAAGCGGGCCTCAGCATGCCGGATCAGCCCACCTGGGACCAGGTCAAGGTCATGGCGTCCAAGATTCACGATCCGGGCAATGGTGTCTACGGTATCTGCCTGCGGGGCAAGCCGGGTTGGGGCGAAAACATGGCCCTGGTGTCCACCATGGTCAACACTTTCGGCGGACGCTGGTTTGATGAAAACTGGAAGCCCGAACTGGATTCACCCGAGTGGCAGCAAGCGGTTGGCCTCTACATCGAGCTGCAGCAAAAATACGGTCCTCCGGGCGCCAGCTCCAACGGTTTTAACGAAAACCAGGCGCTGTTCTCCAGCGGTAAATGCGGTATATGGATCGATGCCACCTCGGCCGCAGGCGGTTTATACAACCGCAGCGAGTCCCAGGTCGCCGACAATGTTGGCTTTGCGCAGGCACCAGTCGCCGTAACGTCCCATGGCAACCACTGGTTGTGGTCCTGGGCGCTGGCTATCCCGAAAACCTCCGATGCCAAAGCGGCTGCGCAGAAGTTTATGACCTGGGCTACGTCCAAGTCCTACATCGAAATGGTGGGCGCGAGCGAGGGCTGGGCCAGTGTGCCTCCAGGTACCCGCAAATCCACCTATGCTAACCCCAAGTACAAGGCAGCGGCTCCTTTCGCCCCGGCCGTGCTGGAGGCGATCCAGACTGCTGACCCCACCAAGCCGAGTGTCCAGCCGGTGCCTTACACCGGGGTCCAGTATGTGGGCATTCCCGAGTTCCAGTCTATCGGTACCCAGGTGGGCCAGACCATCGCCGGCGCTTTGGCCGGGCAGATGACTGTGAAGCAGGCATTGAAGAGCGTCCAGTCTTCCGTTTCGCGAACCATGCGTCGGGCCGGCTACCCTAAAAAATAAGACTTACCTGTGAACTTACCCGCGCGGCCCTCTCGATGAGGGGCGCCGCCAGGTAAGCAACTGACTTTGGAGGATGACACCCATGGCGACACCTGCAAGCACGGCGGCCGCTAATTCGGCGGTGAAAACTAAAAATACCAGAAAGGTCGATACACGGCCCTTCCTCTGGCCCTCGGTGATTGTCCTGTTCCTGTGGATGATCGTTCCATTGGCGATGACGTTGTACTACTCCGTCATCAATTACAATTTGCTCGATCCCTCATTTACCGGCTTTGCCGGCCTGGAGAACTACAAGTTCCTGCTCGAGGACCCGTCCCTGTGGACCTCAATGTGGAATACTCTGGTTCTGGTCGGCTCGGTCCTGATTATCTCCGTTGTGGTGGGGGCTCTGTTGGCGGTGCTTTACAACGCCAGGTTTCCCGGTCGCAACATTGCTCGCTTACTGGTGATCGCGCCGTTTTTCGTGATGCCGACAGTAAGCGCGCTGATCTGGAAGAATATGATGTTGCATCCGGTTAACGGCTTTGTCGCCTGGCTGCAGTCGGCCCTGGGCATGGTGCCCACCGACTGGTTCAGTCAATACCCGATGCTGTCGATTATCCTGATCGTCTCCTGGCAATGGGTGCCGTTTGCCTTCCTGATTTTGTTGACCGCAATCCAGTCACTGGACAGCGAACAACAGGAGGCCGCCCGCATCGACGGCGCCGGACCGGTTGCCATGTTCTTTTACATCGTGCTGCCACACCTGCAGCGGTCCATTTCGGTGGTCATTATGATCGAGAGTATCTTTCTGCTCGCGATCTTTGCCGAGATTTACGTTACTACCTCGGGCGGTCCGGGTTTGGCTACCACCAACCTGTCCTACCTGATTTACTCGGTGGGTCTATTGCAGTTCGACGTGGGCTATGCCTCGGCCGGTGGTGTGATTGCCGTGATCCTGGCAAATATCGTGGCCATTTTCCTGATACGCACCGTTTCGCGCAACATGCAGAAGGCTTGAGGATATAACAATGCAAAACTCATCTGATAACAAACTTTGGCTCACGGTTCTCGGCTGGACAGTCGCCCTGATGATCTTCTTTCCGATCTTCTGGATGGCGCTGACCTCGTTCAAGACCGAAGTCGAGGCGGTCTCTACGCCGTCGCTGCTGTTCGCACCGACGCTGGAGAATTACGCGCAGGTATTCGAGCGCAGTGACTACCTGAAATTCGCCTGGAACTCGATCTACGTGTCGTTCGGCTCCACCTTGCTGGCGCTGGCCTTCGCCATTCCGGCGGCTTACTCCATGGCGTTTTTCCCGTCCAAGCGCACGCCGGGCACGTTGCTGTGGATGCTCTCCACCAAGATGATGCCGCCGGTGGGAGTACTGATTCCAATCTATCTGCTGTTTCGCGATATGGGGCTGCTGGATACCGCCACTGGCCTAATGATCATCTACACCCTGATGAATCTGCCGATCGTGATCTGGATGCTCTACACCTACTTCAAGGACGTGCCCATCGAGATCCTCGAGGCCGGACGGGTGGACGGTGTCACCCCGGTGCAGGAGCTGTTTATGCTGCTTATCCCGCTGGCGATTCCGGGTATCGCGTCCACCGGGTTGCTGTCGGTGATCCTGTCCTGGAACGAAGCTTTCTGGAGCCTGAACTTGACCAGTTCACAGGGGGCACCGCTGACCGCATTCATCGCATCCTATTCAGCGCCGCAAGGGCTGTTCTGGGCGAAACTTTCAGCCGCGTCACTCATGGCTATCGCACCGATTCTGGTGGTCGGCTGGATGAGCCAGAAACAGTTGGTCTCCGGGCTTACCTTCGGCGCCGTAAAATAACAATTAAATTCTATATTTAACGAGGACTACAGCAATGGCTGAAGTGATACTGAAAAACATCAAGAAATCCTACGGCGACGTACAGGTCATCAAGGGCGTAGATCTGCACATCAAGGACAAGGAGTTCTGCATCTTCGTCGGCCCTTCAGGCTGCGGTAAATCCACCTTGTTGCGCATGATTGCCGGGTTGGAGGAAATCACCTCCGGCGAGCTGCATATCGGCGGCACCCAGGTCAACGACCTGTCACCGGCCGACCGGGGCATCTCCATGGTGTTCCAGAGCTACGCCCTCTACCCGCATATGAGCGTGCGCGAGAATATGGGCTTTAGCCTGAAGTTGGCCAAGCAGCCTGCGGAAGAGATCAAGCGCAAAGTTGATGAGGCGGCGCGCATCCTGAAGCTCGATCCGCTGCTCGACCGCAAGCCGGCGGAACTGTCCGGTGGCCAGCGCCAGCGGGTGGCAATTGGCCGGGCCATCGTGCGCAACCCGAAAGTGTTTTTGTTCGATGAGCCACTGTCGAACCTGGATGCAGCGCTGCGAGTGCAAATGCGTATTGAAATCGCCCGCATGCACCATGATTTCGACGCTACGATGATCTACGTCACCCACGACCAGGTCGAGGCCATGACCATGGCGGACAAGATCGTGGTGTTGCAGGGCGGTGTAATCGAACAAGTGGGCTCGCCGCTGGATCTCTATCATCATCCGGTCAACAAGTTTGTCGCCGGCTTTATGGGTTCGCCCAACATGAACTTCCTGGAGTCCACCATCAAGCAGGTTGAAGACGAGTGCGTTACCGTCGGCTTGCCCGGCGGTGGTACCGTCAGCGTGCCGGTCAAGCGCGAGCAGGCCAGCGTTGGTGACAAGGTCACCCTGGGCGTGCGCCCTGAGCATTTGCTGGAAGGTGGCGGCGGCGACGGTGAAGTCAGCGGCAAGGTGTTGGTGGTCGAGCGTCTCGGCGGCGGCACCCTGGTCTACGCCAGTCTCGAGGATGGCCAGAGCATCAGCGCCCAAATTGATGGCAATAGCTCGATCAAAGTGGACGATACGATCAAGCTTGGCCTGCGCAACGAAACCTGCCACGTCTTTACAGCCGATGGCCTGGCGTTGCCCCAGATCGATCGTCATCCGCTGGCCGATGTTGGCCGTGGCTCTGGCCATTGATCCGCTACCCGGTGGCGCGTATGCGAGCCGGGGCATAGGCAAGGGGGGCCGTTAGGTGAAATTGCGAATTCACTTAACGGCACCAGACAAAGGAGTCAACAAATTATGAGCATCGACTTGAATGCTCAAACAGATGTCAATGGGCAGCTGTCCGGCAGCCATTACGGCAACAAGCGCGAAGCGGGATGCCACCAGATTGTAATTGTCGGTGGCGGTGCCGCCGGGCTGGAGTTGGCCACCAAACTGGGCAAGAAACACGGCAAGAGCGGAAACGTTAAAATTACCCTGATCGATGCCAACCTGACCCATATGTGGAAGCCGCTGTTGCACGAAGTTGCGGCCGGCAAGCTCAATTCGGGGGAGGAGGAGGTCAGCTATCTGGCCCATGCCCACCGGAACAACTTCCGTTTCTGTCTGGGGCGGTTGGAATCTCTCGACCGGGCGCAGCAGATTGTCACCATGGAGCCATTCCTGGACGAAGGCGGCAACCAGTATGTGCCGCGCCGCCGCTTCTACTACGATACCCTGATTCTTGCCATTGGCAGCAAGACCAATTCCTTCGGCACTCCCGGCGTCGAGGAGCATTGTGTGTTTTTGGACAGCCGCAACCAGGCCGACAAATTTCACCAGCAGTTACTGCGCTCCTTCCTGCGGGTGCAGACGTTCCAGGGTGAGCTGGCAGAAAAGCAGTTGAATGTCGCGATTGTCGGCGCCGGGGCAACCGGTGTGGAGCTGGCAGCAGAGCTGCACCATACGGCCCGGGAACTGGTGGAGTTTGGTCTCGACCAGATTGTGCCGCACCGGGATGTAAAAATCCGGGTCATCGAAGCCGGGCCCAGGATACTGCCTGCCGTTGCCGAGCGCATTGCCACCGGCGCCCATCAGCAACTGGAAAAACTGGGCGTCGTTGTGCATACCAACATGCGCATCAGTAAAGTGACCGCGGACGGGTTGCATACCGCTGACGGCGAGTTTATCCCCGCTGCCATCAAAGTCTGGGCGGCTGGCATCAAGGCGGCGGATGTGCTCGCTGATCTCGATGGCCTGGAAAGCAATCGTATCAACCAGTTGCTGGTAAAACCGACCCTGCAGACCACGCTGGATGAGCGCATATTTGCCCTGGGAGATTGCGCAGCTTGCCCCCGCAAAGACAGCGATCGCCCGGTTCCGCCGCGGGCCCAGGCCGCGCATCAACAGGCGTCCCTGTTGGCGAAATCCATCAACTGCCGCCTCAAGGGCAAGCCCGTGCCGGAATATGTCTACCACGATTTTGGCTCGCTGGTTTCCCTCAGCAAAGGCGGGGCAGTGGGTAATTTGATGGGCAATCTGACCGGCGATGTGATGGTGTCCGGTCGCATTGCGCGGGTGATCTATGTGTCGCTTTATCGCATGCACCTGATGGCGGTGCACGGAGTATTGCGCACCGGCTTAAAAATCGTCGGCCAGTGGTTGAGTGGCGGAGTAAAGCCGCCCATGAAAATGCACTGACTTTTGGGCCGATAAATGGCCAGCCGGCTGCGCCTGACCCTGATGTTATTCGCTGCCGGCTTTTTTACGCCTGGCTTTGCCGTCGCGCTTGTTTTTCGCCGTACCTTTCTCTTTAGCAGTACCTTTTTCTTTAACGGCACCTTGCTCTTTGCCCTTGCTATTGCTGGCAGTGGCGGCGGTCTTTTTTATCTATACCGTGTCCATCATGCAGTAAGCCTGTTGTACCGTTGGTGTAGTCACACCCCAAGCGCTTCTTTACCATTGATGTTATGTAAAGAATACTGTATCTTTACCAATGTCTTATGGTAAAGACATTTGGGGTGCGTTATGCCGAAAGTTAGTTCAAAGAGACAGGTGACCTTGCCGATAGCCGGTTGCGAGGCGTTGGGTATACACCCTGGGGATGAGGTGGAAATTCTACGCTACGGTAATCAGTTCAATATCATTAAGAAAGAGGTTGGAGCTGCTGCCGGAATGCTGAAGAACATTAAGCCCAATAAGAAGGTTTCTGACAGAGAATCATTGCTGGGCAATTTCAATTGATTGCGATAGATACGAACGTATTGCTTCGGTATCTTCTCGACGATGATGTGAAGCAGTCCTCTCAAGCTAAAAAGCTGATTATTGGAGGCCGCCCGGTTTTAATAACGGATGTAGTCCTGGTGGAAGCCGTCTGGACGTTAATGGGGCCGCGCTATTCGGTAGACAAGCCGGGTATCTGCGCTATTGTCCGTGCCTTGATCGGTGACAGCAGCTTCGTTTTTGAGGATTCCCAGGTGATCTGGAGCTCTTTGCGAGCCTATGATGAAAGCAAGACTGTGCGTGGTAAAAGACTGGATTTTGCCGATGCCCTCATAGCTAGTAAGGCACATTATTTCGCTCAGAATCAAGGTGATAAGTTGTCAGGTTTTTATAGCTTCGATAAGGCAACAGAGCAGTTAGAAGGGGCAAAGACTCTCAAATGAAGTTGGTGAAGCATGATGCGGACAGATCCAGATGCACGGAGTCCATATCGAGTTACATTGTAGCCAGCCGGCTGTGACTACCCCCGGGGGTTATTCACTGCCGGCTTTTTTACGCCCGGCTTTGCCGCCGCGCTTGTTTTTCGCCGCACCTTTTTCTTTAACGGCACCTTGCTCTTTGCCCTTGCTTTTGCTGGCAGTGGCGGCGGTCTTTTTGACGTCCGCCTGCTCCAGCCACAGCAGGGTGTCCATATGGCTCAGGAAGCGGTTGAGGTAGTGAGGCGACAGATCGCGCATCAGGGTCAGGGCCCGGGTCGCCAGCATTTGCGGGTTGAGGGGGCCGGGGCTGGCGGGGCCGTGATCGATGTCCTGGATAGCCTGGTCCACCAACTTGTTGGCGCCCTGTTTTTGTCGCTGTTGGCGCAGCTTGCGGCTGGCCTTCAGCTCCGGCGGCTGAGCTTGCCGTTGTGGCGCTGGGCCGGGAGCGGCCGCTGCGTTCGAGTCCGTCGCCAGGCTCTGCAGGATCCGGGTTTCCTGCTGTTGCAGGTATTCGTCCAGCAGCAAGCCAACCGAGGCCGGGTCTGCGGCGGGAGCCTCACTCGCCAGTTCGCCAGTGATGGCGGCCAGGCTGCAGTGGCCAGGCTGCCGGGTCTGCCGCTGCAGGCGCTCGGCCAGGCGCTGCAGGGCAGGGTACTGGCAGCGATCAAACAGTTGCCGGGCTTGGCTGTTGGCGCTTGCAAAGTCGCGTTCAATAACCGTGAGAGTGTCAGCGCCAGCGGCCCCTGCGCTGGCAAAATCCGCCTCGTAGGACGCCAGTGCCGCTGCCGCCTTGCTTGCCAGGATCTGTTGCACCGGCTCTCGCTTGTCGCTGGCGCGGCGGACGAGGGCGAGCAGGTACTGGAAGCGGACCGGGTCAAAGCCGTCGGCAGCGGCTGTTTGCAATTGTTCGAGCCGGTCGTTCAGCGCCGCCAGGGCCTCGGCCGGACCGGATTCTGGCGTCGGGCCAGGCTGCGCGTCCAGCGGCACCTCGGGTTCGCCGGGGCGTATCACTTGATCACCGCTGGCGCCCATATCAGTCGGCCTGCTGATTGCTGGCGCGGGGCACCGGCGCCATTTCCACCCGCCGGTTTTGCGAGCGGCCGCTGTCGTCCAGGTTGGCGGCGATGGGTTGCTGGTCGCCAAAGGCGGCGGCAAACACCAGCGCCGGCGGCATGCCCTCTTCGATCAGGGCGCGGGTCACGGTAAGGGCGCGCTGGGCTGATAATTCCCAGTTGTCGGCAAAGTGGCGGTTGCCTTTCTGGATTGGCAGGTCGTCGGTAAAGCCGCTCACCATCAGCAGTTGGTCGCGCTCACCCAGGTAGAGTTGCAACGGCGGCACCAGGGTCTGCAGCAGTTCCCGGCCCTGGGGTTGCAGTTCGGCCGAGTTGAGCCCGAACAGCAGGTTGCCACTGATACCGATGCGGCCGTCGCGCAGGGTTACCCGGCCGCTGGCCAGTGGGTCGGCGAGGGCTTGTTCCAAAGCGCTGCGGCGCTGCTCGGCCACTTCACGTTTTTCAATTTCCTGCTTCAGGGTCTGGGACAACTCCAATTGAAAGCCCAGGGCCCAGACCAGCAACAACACAAATACGCCCACCAGGCCGGACATCAGGTCGCCAAAAATTGCCCAGAGTGGCGACTCCTGGGCGATGCCATCATCCAGTTCCGCCATGACTAGTTAACCGCCTCGACTGTCCGCTGGCCGCTGTCGCTGAGTTGGCGCAACTGGTCGATAATGTCCTGCTGGGAGAGCATGCTCTGGTCGATAATCTCCCGCGCCTGGGCCACATAGTAGGCCAGCTGCTCGTCGCTGCGGTTGCTGGAGCTCTGCAGGGATTCTTCAATGCGGCCGAGGCTGTCGATCAGCTTCCCGTTGGCGTCGTTAAACAGTTGCACCGCCATACCGAAGGCCTCGCCGAGGCTGGAGAGCTCGGTGGCACTGCCGGCGAAATGGTCGACCACATCGGCCAACTTCACCGCTTCCGAGCCAACCGAGTCGCTAAAGCGACTGCCCACCCCTTGCAGCATGTCGGCGGCGCTGTTGACCAGTTGCTCGATGGCCGCGCGCTGCTCCTGGGTCGACTGTTGCATGGCGCCCGACAGCTGGCTGAGCTCTGCCATGGTACGGCGGCGCTCGTCCAGCAAGCTGTTGTCGCGCTCGATGCTGTTGGATATCTCCGCCCGCAATTTGGCGATCACCTCGGCGGCCGCCCGCGGCGTCTCCGAAGCCGTTTCTATCAATCGCGTCATGGGCTCTTCCAGGGCCTGGCCGAGTTTGCCGAGGTGCTCGGCCACCGCGGCCTGCAATTGGTCGAGGCGGGCAATGGCTTTATCGCCGCGCTCTTGCTCCGCGCTGCGCAGCGCCAGCAACTGTTCTTCCAGAGTCGAGCTCAGTTGCTGCACCCGCTGCTCGTGGCTGTCGAGCCAGCTGGCTTCGCTGTCAATGCGGGTATGCACCAGGGTTTCCGACGCCTGCAACAGCGCGCCGATCTTGTTGACCATCTGGCTGCTGCCAGACTCTGCAGTGGCGGCCATGCGGCTGGCGGTTTCTTGCAGCGCCGTGGCGCTGCGCTCAAGTGCCGCCGACCAGTGTTGCAGGCGGTCTTCGTCAGCGGCCTGCTGACGCTGGAGCCAGTCACTGCTGGCGCTGCCGAAGGACGCCAGCAAACCGGCGCTGGCACTGTCGAACTGGCGGTTATAGTTTTCCAGACTTTGGCTGACCCGCTCGACCAGCTTGTCGTTGGCCTGCTCGTGGGCTGCAAGGCCCGCCTGCCAGGCGCTGTTCACTTCGCTGCAGGTGCCGGCAAATTGCTGGTTGTGGCGCTCGAGGCTGTGGCTGAGTTGTTCAACCAGCTTGCCGTTGGCCTGGTCCTGGGCCGCCAGGCCCGCCTGCCAGGCACTGCTCATGTCGCTGCTGGTGGTGGCGAACTGGGTGCTGATGGTATCCAGGTGGCGTTGGCTAATGTCGGTTAATTGCTGTTGGCTGGCAGTTACGGCCTGGTTCATGCCCTGCAGCAGTTCCTTTACCGCAGGCTCAATGCTTTCCACCGCCAGCCGGCCGCTGGCGGCCAGGCTCTGTTGCAAGGATTGGTCGATGGAGTTGGCCAGCTCGCGATAGGTGTGCTCCGCGTGGTGGTGAAACTGGTCCTGGTTACGTATCAGGCTGTCGCTGACCTGGTCGCTCATGCGCCCCACCTGCTCGATCAGCAGGGTCAGTTTCTCGGCCACTTGAGGCAGGGCCTGGGCCTGGGATTGCAGGGCGTTGAAGGTTTGCTGGCGGTTGTAGGCGAGGGAGTGGTCCTGCAGCACAGTGCCGATTTTGCCATCCAGCAGGCGCGCCGCCAGCATGCGCTCGCGGCGGCTGAGGGTGGCGATAAAACCGAGCATGGCGGAGGCGGCCACCCCGGCCACCGAGGTGCCAAAGGCCATGCCCAGGCCCTTGATGGGGGCGGCCAGGCCGGCGCGAATGGCCTCCAGTTCGCTGGTGCCCTCCAGCGCCATAACCGCGCCCTTGAGGGTGTCGACCATGCCGACAAAGGTGCCCAGCAGGCCCAGCATGACCAGCAGGCCGATCAGGTAGGGCGCCAGCACCGGTGCCGGCAGGCCCGCCTGTTGGCCCTCAATGCGCTGGCGCACGCTGTTTTGCAGGGACGCGGGCAGGCGCTGCAGCCAGCCGTTCAGGTCGGTGACTTTATCCGTCAGGCCCTGGAGGGCGTGGGCCAGGCTGGCAGTGGTTTGCTGGTAGCGCCACAATTCGCCGTAACCGACACAGTAAACGGCAGCGATCACCAGGGTGACGATCAGTGCCAGCAGGTTGGAGCCGACAAAAGCCGAGCCCATCCAGACAACGATTATGGCGCCCAGTAAAAAGGCGGCGGCCGAAAGTGTTCTTGTCATTGCGTTCTCTCTATCTCTGAGTCCAGGGCTTCCACCAGCCCCAGCACCGGTTGCAGGCGCAGCTCCAGCTCTGCCAGCAGCAAGCCCTGCATTTCCCGAAAAAATTGGCCCAGCCAGCCATCCTGTTGAGTCCAGCGGCTGGTCTGGTCTGGCGCCCCCGCGCCGGGTGTGTCCTCTACCTCCAGGCCCAGCTCCATTTGGGCATCGAGGTGGCGCTGGCGCAGATACAGGAAGCGCTGGCCCAGCAGGCGCGGAATGGCCGCCAGGGATTTGCGCCCGTGTGCCGCCAGGGTGTCGCCGAGGGCGGTATCCAGCGCCGCCAGTTGGGCCAGCGGCTGGGAATAGGCGGCCACCGCCTGGCGCACCCGGCGCCGCAACTTGATGATGCGGAAGTCCATTTCGCTCTGCAGCAGGGCGTAAAACTTCTGGTAGGGCGCAAAGCCGCCGCTGTCGTCCAGCAAGGTGTCCGGGTCGGGCTTCGGCAAACTGAACGGCGGCGCGCTGCTGGCGGGATTAAAGCAGCCGGCAATAAATTCCACCATGGCCTGGCGTGCCTGCAGAAATTCCTCCCGGCAACTGGCCACAGGGGTTGTGGCCGGGGTAAACGCCAGTCTCGGCAGGCCCCGCAGCGCATCCGCCAGGTAGATGGAATCCGTCAGGTCGATCAGGCGGCCCAGCTTGTCGGTAAAATTCTTGTGCGAAAGCTCGGCGTCGGCCACTGCGAGATCCTGCAGGTAGCGCACCAGTCGCGAGCTCTGGGGGGTGGCTGAAGCCTGGGCCATAAATATCTACGTTAAACCAACAGCCGCATGCAACCAACTGAATAAATGAAAGACAATTCCGCGTCCGCTCGACCTGTACCCGGCAAGTTGCGGCAACCGCTGGCCGAGGCTGTATTGCGCCGGTTAACCAAAGCCCGGTCGCCAAACAGCCCGCCATTATCGCTATTTCGGTGACGGATTCAAGGACCGTGGGGCGCCAATGCCAACTCGCGCGAGTGGCTGGCGCCGGGTTCCTCCTGTATGGCCAGCGGTGGTTGGCCGAGCTCGGGTCTACCGCTGGGTTACCACTTGGTGGCGGCCAGGCGCTGGGACAGGGCCTGCAGGGCTTTGCCCTTGTTGCTGATTTTCCAGGCGATAAAGTATTCGCCGTCGGTGGATTGCAGGTTTAATGGTCGCAACCGGCCACGGTCCAGATCGTCCTGGATCCGGTGGCGGGGCAGGTGGCCGATGCCGAGCCCCGCCAGCAGCGCACAGTACTTTTGGTCGGTGGTCTGCACATAGAGGCAGTTGCTGGCACCAATGCTGAGGCCGGCGCTGCGCACTATGTTAACCCGGGAGGTATCGTGGGTGACGACGCGGCGCAGCTTAGGCAGGGCCGCTTGCAAGGCATCCGGGTCGCAGGCGAGGGCCGCCATGGGGTGGCGGGCGGCAATCACCGGCACCAGGTCCGTGGTGCCCAGGGGCAGGGCGCGATAACCCTTTTGCAGCGGTACCGGCCCGGGCGCGCCGACAATCAGTTCGACGCGATCCTGTTCCAGCGCTTCCCAGCCGCCATTGAGCACTGCCTCGCAGATATCCAGTTCCAGGCTGGGGTGCTCTTCCAGGAACGCCGCCAGCACCTCGAAGAACAGCGGGTAATTCTGGATCGATTCCACCGCGATGCGCAGGCGCGGCTCCCAGCCGGTGGCGACCTCCTTGGCCTTGTCCGCCAGTTGGGTGGTGGCGTAGAGAATCTTGCGCCCTTCCTCCAGCACAAAACGGCCCGCCGGGGTGAGCACCGAGCGCCGCCCCTGGCGCTGGAACAGGGTGATGCCCAGCTGCTCCTCCAGCTTTTGCACGCTGTAGGAGAGGGCCGAGGTGACTTTGTTCAGCTCTTCCGCGGCTTTTGCAAAGCTGCCGCGCCGGTCAATGGCGTCCAGAATTTCCAGCGCTTCAATAGTTATGGGGTTGGCAGGCATCAGCAGTCACTCAACTGTTCAGATATTTAGAACATTCCAATCGAAAAACCTATCTTATTGTAATTTCTGCGATCGGTACAATGGCCACAGTTAGCAGGATTGGTCGCCAAACACGGTTACCAGCTAGATCAACTAAACACAGTTACCGGAGCATCACATGACTACTTTATTGAACAAGTTAACCACCACCACCGCCGGCTTCGACACCCTGTCGGTACGCCTGGCCGCTGGCGTTATTTTCAGCGCCCACGGGGCACAGAAACTGTTTGGCTGGTTCGGCGGCTACGGCCTAGAGGGCACTGCCGGCTGGATGGCGTCGATCGGGCTGGCGCCGGGAACCCTGTTTGCCGCTCTCGCCGGCGGCGCGGAATTTTTCGGTGGCCTGCTGCTGATCGTCGGTTTACTGGTGCGTCCGGCGGCGCTGGTGCTGGCCTTCACCATGCTGGTGGCGCTGTTTTGGGTGCACTTTGAAAACGGCCTGTTTATGAGCAACAACGGCTACGAGTTCGCCCTGGCACTGCTGGCCGTCAGCGTGGCGCTGCTACTGCGCGGCGCCGGCAGCTTCAGCGCCGATCGCCTGCTGCAGGCCAAATTCACAGCTCAGTAAAAGCAGTTTGGAAATGGGCTCTGGTTACTCCCGCGAGGGGGTAACCAGAGTCTCACTAAAGCTGCTTTTCTGTTTGCAGCGGCAGTATTTACGCCAGCTAACGCCTGCTACAGGCGACACCTGCTACAGACAATACCTTTTACAGAAATACCTTTTACAGAAAACTCCAGAGGACCAGCACAATGGGTTTATTGCAAAACGGCCAGTGGGTCGATCAATGGTATGACACCGACAGCAGTGGTGGCGAGTTCCGTCGCCAGGACAGTCGCTTTCGCAGCTGGGTCACCGCCGACGGCAGCGCCGGTCCCAGCGGCGAGCCGGGCTTCAAGGCAGAAAAAGGCCGCTATCACCTCTACGTCTCGCTGGCCTGCCCCTGGGCCCACCGCACCCTGGTGTTGCGTCGGCTAAAACAGCTGGACGACTATATCGGCGTAACCGTGGTTAACCCGCTGATGCTGGAACACGGCTGGGAGCTGGAAGACCCACTCTACGACCTGCGGTTTCTCTATCAGTTGTACCTAAAAGCGGACCCCGATTACGAGGGCCGGGTCACGGTGCCAGTATTGTGGGACAAGCAAACCGCTACTATCGTCAACAACGAATCCGCCGAGATCATCCGCATGTTCAACTCGGCGTTTAATCACTTGACCGGCAACGACGACGATTATTACCCGGCCGAGCTGCAGCAAGTCATTGACGGCCTCAATGACCGCATCTACGACAGCATCAACAACGGCGTCTACAAGGCCGGTTTCGCCACCAGCCAGGCAGCTTACGAGCAGGCCTACTACTGTCTGTTTGACGCTCTCGACTGGGTGGAGGGTATCCTCTCCCGCCAGCGTTACCTGGCCGGCTACCAGCTCACCGAAGCCGATTGGCGCCTGTTCACCACCCTGATTCGCTTCGATGCAGTCTACGTAGGCCACTTCAAGTGCAACCGCCAGCGCATCGCCGACTACCCGGCCCTCAGCGCATATCTGCGCGAGCTGTACCAGGTGCCGGGAGTGGCAGAGACTGTCGATATGGAGCAGATCAAAACCCACTACTACGCCAGCCAGCGCACCATCAATCCCAGCGCTTTGGTGCCGCTGGGGCCAGACCAGGATTTCACCGCGCCCCACGGGCGGGATCGATTTACGAACACACTTTCGTGATATGCGAGTGACTCTTATATCGCCCCTTGCATGGACACATTTGAGATATGAGTGGACTGCCCGTCAGCGATGGGGGGAGCCCATTGCGGATCGGCCATATCCCCCCGACCACATTTGGCGGCTGCGAAACTCAACCATTTTTTTGCGCAAAAAGACGCGCAAAAAAATTGGGATTCAGACAGTCCTTG
>NZ_JAAOIX010000015.1 GCF_011440395.1 Pseudomaricurvus alcaniphilus
CCGGCTAGTCGCTCAATGCCGCGAGACTTGTTCTTTAGCAGTAAGCTAGACCTTAATAAGCTCTTGCTTCGTTTCATAACGCCGCTGTAACTGGCGCGAAATACGGAGCTGTTTTTTGTGCGACAATGAGCGCAGCGAACGCACAAAAAACGGCGTAGTATTTTGCGTCCGGTTCACAGCTTTGTTAGCTGCGCGCCGCCCACAAAGTTGATTTGGCCACGTTTTCAGCATTGTTGATTCACCGCGACGATTTTAAGGCTTAGTGGCAACGTACTGCAAAACCCGGAGTTACCAGGTATGAGCATGTCTCGAAAGTTACGCCGAACTATGCGGGCCACCGGGCCCAGTACAACACTGATTAAGAGCTGTGAACCCAAGGAACGAACGCGTGCTGAGGATTCACCGCTACCTAAGTTCAATGGTGCACGACTCTCTACGTGCACCGAACTTGCCACACCCTCGACACTAAAATGTCTATTCATAATGCCTTCCTTGACGGCCCCTACAACCATGACTGCGCCTGCTAACGCCGCTGTAACTGGCGCGAAATACGGAGCTGTTTTTTGTGCGACAATGAGCGCAGCGAATGCACAAAAAACTGCGTAGTATTTTGCGTCCGGTTCACAGCCTTGTTAGCTGCGCGCCAGCAACAAAATTGATTTGGCCACGTTTTCAGCATGGTTGATTCAACGCGGTGGTTTTAAGGCTTAGTGGCAACGTACTGCAAAACCCGAAGCTGTCAGGTATGAGCATGTCTCGAAAGTTGAGCCGAACTATGCGGGCCACCGCGCCCAGTACAATACTGGTTTAGAGCCGTGAACCCAAGGAACGAACGCGTGCTGTGGGTTCACCGCCACCCAAGCTCAATGGTGCACGATTCTCTACGTGCACCGAACTCGCAGGACCCTCGACACTAAAATGCCTATTCATAATGCCTTCCTTGACGGCCTCAAACAACCATGACTGCGCCTGCTAACGCCGCTGTAACTGGCGGAAAATACGGAGCGGTTTTTTGTGCAACAATGAGCGCAGCGAATGCACAAAAAACTGCGCAGTATTTTGCGTCCGGTTCACAGCTTTGTTAGCTGCGCGCCGGCAACAAAATTGATTAGGCCACGTTTTCAGCACTGTTGATTCACCGCGACGGTTTTAAGGCTTAGTGGCAACGTACTGCAAAACCCGAAGCTGCCAGGTATGAGCATGCCTCGAAAGTTACGCCGAACTATGCGGGCCACCACGCCCAGCATAATACTGGTCAAGAGCCCTGAACCCAAGGAACGAACGCGTGCTGTGGGTTCACCGCCACCCAAGCTCAATAGTGCACGATTCTCTACGTGCACCAAACTTTCCAGGCCCTCGACACTAAAATGCCTCTTCATAAAGCCTTCCTTGACGACCTCCTACAACCATGACTGCGCCTGCTAACGTCGCTGTAACTGGCGCGAAATACGGAGCTGTTTTTTTTGCGACAATGAGCGCAGCGAATGCACAAAAAACTGCGTAGTATTTTGCGTCCGGTTCACAGCTTTGTTAGCTGCGCGCCGGCCACAAAGTTGATTTGGCCACGTTATCAGCATTGTTGATTCACCGCGACGGTTTTGAGGCTTAGTGGCAAAGTACTGCAAAACCTGGAGCCGCCAGGTATGAGCATGTCTCGAAAGTTGCGCCGAACTATGCGGGCCACCGCGCCCAGCATAATACTGGTTAAGAGTCCTGAACCCAAGGAACGAACGCGTGCTGTGGGTTCACCGCCACCCAAGCTCAATGGTGCAGGACTCTCTACGTGCACCAAACTTTCCAGGCCCTCGACACTAAAATGCCTCTTCATAAAGCCTTCCTTGACGACCTCCTACAAACATGACTGCGCCTGCTAACGCCGCTGTAACTGGCGGAAAATACGGAGCAGTTTTTTGTGCAACAATGAGCGCAGCGAATGCACAAAAAACTGCGTAGTATTTTGCGTCCGGTTCACAGCTTTGTTAGCTGCGCGCCGGCGAGAAAATTGATTTGGCCACGTTTTCAGCATTGTTGATTCACCGCGACGGTTTTGAGGCTTAGTGGCAAAGTACTGCAAAACCCAGAGCAACCAGGGATGAGCATGTCTTGAAAGCTGCGCCGAACTATGCGGGCCACCGCGCCCAACACAATACCGATTAAGAACCGCGAACCCAAGGAACGAACGCGTACTGTGGGTTCACCACCGCCCAAGCTCAATGGTGCACGACTCACTACGTGCACCGAACTTTCCCCACCTTCGACACCAAAATGCCTATTCATAATGCCTTCCTTGACGGCCTCCTACAACCATGACTGCGCCTGCTAACGCCGCTGTAACTGGCGCGAAATACGGAGCTGTTTTTTGTGCAACAATGAGCGCAGCGAATGCACAAAAAACGGCGTAGTATTTTGCGTCCGGTTCACAGCTTTGTTAGCTGCGCGCCGGCCACAAAGTTGATTTGGCCACGTTTTCAGCATTGTTGATTCATCGCGACGGTTTTAAGGCTTAGTGGCAACATACTGCAAAACCCGAAACTGCCAGGTATGAGCATGCCTCGCAAGTTGCGCCGAACTGTTCGGGCCACCGCGCCCAGTACGATACTGGTTAAGAGCCGTGAACCCAAGGAACGAACGCGTGCTGTGGGTTCACCGCCATCCAAGTTCAATGGTGTACGATTCTCTACGTGCGCCGAACTTGCCACACACTCTACACTAAAATGCCTATTCATAATGCCTTCCCTGACGGCTCCCTACAACCATGACTGCGCCTGCTAACGCCGCTGTAACTGGCGCGAAATACGGAGCTGTTTTTTGTGCGACAATGAGCGCAGCGAATGCACAAAAAACCGCGTAGTATTTTGCGTCCAGTTGACGGCCTGGTTATGAAATGACTGCACACACTCTCCATGCTCTAAGCTTCGGCGCGAGCACGTAGCTACGTACTTGCGCCGTTTTTCACTGCCGAACTATCCGCTGAGCTAAATTCGCATGTGGCAGCAGGAACAGCGCTACCAAAACCCGAATATTACAACAAGCCTTACCGAAGACACACCCCATAAAAACCGCAATTTCTGACTCCAGCGCCGCTCTTAAACTCTGCCCGAGGAACAGCGCTGCCGAGGCAAGATCCGGCATCTTGCTTAATGCCGAGAGGCTTGTTCTTTAGCAAGACACTCGACTTCAATAGACTCTCGCCTCGTTTCATAACGCCGCTGTAACTGGCGCGAAATACGGAGCTGTTTTTTGTGCAACAATGAGCGCAGCGAATGCACAAAAAACGGCGTAGTATTTTGCGTCCGGTTCACAGCTTTGTTAGCTGCGCGCCGGCCACAAAGTTGATTTGGCCACGTTTTCAGCATTGTTGATTCATCGCGACGGTTTTAAGGCTTAGTGGCAACATACTGCAAAACCCGAAACTGCCAGGTATGAGCATGCCTCGCAAGTTGCGCCGAACTGTGCGGGCCACCGCGCCCAGTACGATACTGGTTAAGAGCCGTGAACCCAAGGAACGAACGCGTGTTGTGGGTTCACCGCCATCCAAGTTCAATGGTGTACGATTCTCTACGTGCGCCGAACTTGCCACACACTTTACACTAAAATGCCTATTCATAACGCCTTCCCTGAGGGCTCCCTACAACCATGACTGCGCCTGCTAACGCCCACATAAACGGCAGCCGAAGCGAAGCGTAGGCTGTCCAGTGGAGGCCGCGTTTTTTGCGGCCGGAACGAGTTTGATGTGCTTGTTAAGGCTTTGTTGGAATAACATAGTATTCGTCGATTAGTATTTGCATAGATTGCTCTTCAGTAAGACTTGAGGAAGAACAAAGAACCACGCCATCTACGACAGGCATTGAATATGAATCTCCGTATGCCAGCGGAATACCGCCTACAAATGATACCCCGACACCGCTAAAGTTTTGATCACTGTCTTGTATTAAAAGCGATTTATAGTCATTGCCTTGGCATACTTCATCAGCTGTTTTTTCCCAGCCTGACTTTGATTTGCCCTCTACTTTCCATATGCCACCACTACTTACCTCGCGAATAAAGTACAAGCCGTCAGAAATTGGCTTTACGAAGTCGATCGGGCGGTCGAACTCACTTACAGGGGTAGTAAGGCAACCGGCCAAGATTAACGGAAATGCAATTAGTAATATTTTCTTCATGGTTAATTTTGATGTTTGGTGTGGGTGAGCCTTAACGCCGCTGTAACTGGCGCAAAATACGGAGCGGTTTTTTGTGCAACAATGAGCGCAGCGAATGCACAAAAAACGGCGTAGTATTTTGCGTCCGGTTCACAGCTTTGTTAGCTGCGCGCCGGCCACAAAGTTGATTTGGCCACGTTTTCAGCATTGTTGATTCACCGCGACGGTTTTAAGGCTTAGTGGCAACGTACTACAAAACCCAAAGCTGCCAGGTATGAGCATGTCTCGAAAGTTGCGCCGAACTGTGCGGGCCACCGCGCCCAGTACAATACTGATTAAGAGCCCTGAACCCAAGGAACGAACGCGTGCTGTGGATTCACCGCTACCTAAGCTCAATGGCGCACAATTCTCTACGTGCACCGAACTTACCACACCCACAACACTAAAATGCCTATTCATAATGCCTTCCTTGACGGCCCCCTATAAGCATGACTGCGCCTGCTAACATTTGTATATCCGTCTTAACGACGGTGTCGTCGCGACGGATATTTGGAAAAAAACATTATTCATAGCGCCGCTCTAACCCGATCAATCATTTTCTTTGGGGTAGTATTCTATTTTCAACGGCCGTATCAAACCATAGAGCATGAGCCCTGAGGACACCAAAGCAGAATTAAACAAACCAAAGAAAATTGCTAAGCTCAAGCCAATAAATGGCCCAGCTAAAATCGCTCTAAACCCGGTCAATGGTTGATCGCCCCATTGGAGACTCACAAGCCCTGCCGATGCCAGAAAGCCGCAAATAGCGAACAAAGGAACCAGAGAGACAATCAGGCCAAGCATGACAATTTTGAATACTGCCTTGGTGCGAAGCCTTTTAACGTCTATATTTTGCAACTTGCTCTCCTTGTCATCACAGCATAGCGCTCGTACCCCTCGGGTACCTCAGCCAGCCAGTCCATTCCTTCCGGGGTAATTGATCGGATTCCTGCCGTTTCGCTCATAAGCTTTTACCCCCCAAAAGCTACCATGACTGCGTGCATTTTGTCATTAGATTATGCCGCCAGCATGTGGCAAATACGTCGGGCCGACGGATATCCCCCATGGACGGCGTGCCTCTCAGCCCCGTCATATCTATAGTTTCATACTTTTTGCTGACACTTTCAAAATAACCGTCCCGAAGGCGCTTTTGCTCGAAATTTGGGCTTTATTTAACCACTAAAATTCGGGAGCATTAGGCCCAATGCGAAACAAGGAACACATGTCATGGACGACATCCCCGGGCCACTACCACTTCAACCTGTAAAATTTATGGACAAGTTCAGGGCGTTTATACGTTCCCGCCAATTGGCCTATCGCACTGAAAAAACCTATTGCAACTGGGTCAAGGATTTCATTCGCTTTCATAAGATGGCCCGCCCGGAATCTATGGGGGCAGCGGAAGTGGATCAATACCTGAGTTATTTGGCCCTGCAGCGCAGCGCATCCATCAACACTCAGAAAACGGCGTTAAATGCGCTGGCGTTTCTGTACAGACAGTATTTATCGAGGGATCTCGGCGAGCTCAATTATTCACCCAGCTCTCGCCCTCGCACACTGCCCGTGGTCTTCAGCCACACGGAGGCGATGACGATTATTGAGAAGCTCAGTGGTGTTCACAAGCTCTGTGTGTCACTGATGTACGGCTCTGGCCTGCGAGTGATGGAAGCCGTCAGGCTGCGGATCCAGGATATTGACCTGGCCAACGACTGTATTATCGCAAGGGAAACCAAGGGCAGAAAGTGGCGCCGGACGCTGTTGCCCAGTAGCTTGATTGATGCTTTAAAGTTGCAGATCGAATATGCCCTGCTGTTACACAAGCGGGATCTCGCCGACGGCTTTGGCGCGGTCTATCTGCCCGATGCGTTGGCGCGTAAATACCCCAGTGCCCCAACCGAGCCGGGCTGGCAGTACCTGTTTCCCGCAGCACACCTGGCCATGGATCCGCGCGCTAACATCAAGCGCCGCCATCATATCGGCGAGCAGCAAGTGCAGCGGGCCGTGAAAATGGCGCTGCGCAGCTCCGGTATTTTCAAAAAAGCCGGCTGCCATACCTTTCGCCACAGTTTTGCCACCAATTTGCTGCGAGCGGGGGCCGACATTCGCAACATTCAGGAGATGATGGGTCATAACGATTTAACCACCACCCAAATCTATACCCACGTGGTGGGCATTCAGGAGCGAGGCTTAACCAGCCCGCTGGATGCAACGTAATAAAGAGGGCAGCTCAGCCCCTCACCACTCCACCTTCGGCTACCGCCGGCAACCCCCGCGCGCACCAACCCGCCAACAACACCATCGACGACGACACCAGCAAACAGGCCTCAAGGCCGTACCACTGGTACACCCCGCCCGACAGCACCGTGCCCGCCAAGCGGCCCGCTGCGTTAGCCATATAATAGAAGCCCACATCCAGTGATACCCCTTCTTCCCGGGCGTAGGCAACGATCAGGTAAGAGTGCAGGGCCGAGTTGATGGCGAACACCGCGCCGAACAGCAAGAGTCCGCCCACCACCACCCACTGCGGCGGCCAGGCCAACCAGCAACCCACGGCGATCAGCAGCGGGATGCCCGCCAGTACCAGTGCCCAACTGACCAGTGCAGCGCCCGTAGCAGGTGCATCACCGCGACCGCGGCTGGTGAGGCGCGGCGCTTGCGCCTGGATAATGCCGTAGCCGATAACCCACACCGCCAACAGCGCGCCGACCGCGGTGTGGGACCAGCCCAACTGGCTTTGCAGGAACACCGGCAGAGCCACCACGAACCACACATCGCGGGAGCCAAACAGAAAAAAGCGAGCGGCGGAGAGCCGGTTGACCGCCGGGCATGTTGAAAACACGTCAGTGAATTTGGGTTTAAAGCGGGTCTTGCCCAACTGCCGGTCCAGCAACAGCAAACTGCCCAGCAATACCAGCACCAGTGCGGCGGCCATTACCCCCAGTGCCGCGCGAAATCCCAACTGCGCCAATAGCAGCGCGCCGAGAAAGAAGCCCACACCTTTAAGGGTATTCTTGGAGCCGGTCAACAGCGCCACCCAGCGGTAGAGCTTGCCCTGCTCGGTGCCGGACACCAGCGTCTTGATGCTGCCCTTGGCGCTCATTTTATTGAGGTCCTTGGCAATGCCCGACAGAGCCTGGGCCAGCATTACATAGGCCACGGTCAATAGCGCAGGGTCCACCATCAGCATGGCCAGCGCCACCACCTGCAGCGCCAGGCCGATGTGCAGGGTCGCGTTGAGGCCCAGCCGCGCCGCCAGCCAGCCGCCCACCAGGTTGGTGACCACGCCGAAAAATTCATACAGCAAAAACAGCATGGCCACTGCCAGCGGGCTGTATCCGAGCTGGTGAAAATACAGCACCACCAGCATGCGCAGGGCGCCATCGGTAAGGGTGAAAGCCCAGTAGCTGACCGTGACAATCAGGTACTGGGCGACGGCGCGGGGCAAGGAGCTGAACATTAACTTACAGCGAGCGCGCGACCAGCCGCGCCACCTCCATCATCCGGTTGACGTAGCCAATCTCATTGTCGTACCAGGCCAGCACTTTCACCTGGGTATCGTTGATAACCATGGTAGAGAGCGCATCGACAATGCCGGAACGGGTGTCGTTGGTGTAATCCACCGACACCAGCGGCCGGGTTTCGTAGCCCAGCACGCCGCGCAAGTAACCGTCCGCCGCCTCCTGCAAGGCGCCGTTGACCTGCTCCGCTGTCACCGCCTGCTGCACTTCAAACACACAGTCGGTGAGGGAGGCATTGGCCAGCGGCACCCGCACCGCGATGCCGTTCAGGCGGCCCTTCAGTTCCGGGAAGATCTCCGTAATAGCCGTGGCCGAGCCGGTGGAGGTGGGGATCAGCGACATGCTGCTCGCCCGGGCGCGGCGCAGGTCCTTGTGGTATTCGTCGAGGATGCTCTGGGTGTTGGTGATGTCATGGATGGTGGTAATGGCGCCGTGGCGGATGCCGAAACGCTTGTGGATTACATCCACCACCGGTGCCAGGCAGTTAGTGGTGCAAGAGGCGGCGGTGACGATCTGCTGGGAGCCGTCGTAGCGCTGGTGATTCACCCCCATGACGATATTGAGGGTGCCGTCCTTCACCGGCGCCGACACCACCACCTTCTTTACCCCGGCGCTAAAGTAGGGTGCCAAAGCTTGCTGTGACTTGAATTTACCGGTGCACTCCACCACCAGGTCAACTCCCAGCTCGCCCCAGGGGGTGGCCTCGATGGCGGCATTGCTGGAGTAGCCGAGTCGCTGGCCGTCGATCAACAGGTTGTCGCCGTCGCTGCTGACCTGCCGCTGCCACTGGCCGTGCACCGAATCGAACTGCAACAGGTGAGCCGCTGCCTCGGCGTCGCCGCCCAACTCATTGACATGCACAATCTCGATGCCGTCCCAGCCCCAGGCGGCGCGCAACGCCAGCCGCCCCATGCGTCCAAAACCGTTGATGCCTATCCGCACTGCCATTGGCTGCTCCTTGCTATTCGCTCTATACATTTAACCGGGAAAATTGCATGCACAATAAATCCGCAAGATGACAGTTATATGACAATCAATTCCAGCCCTACAAGCGACCGGTCGCACACAACCGCCGCCGCACCCAGCGCCGATACCAGGCCCCCAGCAGGGGCTTGATCAGCGGCAAGCCGATCAACCACGCTACCGGGGATAACCAGCGCGTGCGCCGCAGCAAGACAATATAGGCATCCAGCTCCCGGTAGATCCGCCCAGACTCGCTGCGCACGTGCAATTCCAGCATGGCCGCCAGCGGATCAATGCCCAGCGCCTTCAACTCCTCGTCGCGGCCGGTGATATCGACCCAGTGAATCCGTCCCCCGCGCTCCCCGGCCAGCCGCTCGAAACGGCGCCGGTCGCGCACGCAACCGGGGCAAGCGGCATCGTAATACACCCACAAAGGTTCTTCCGCTGCTTCTGCCATACCCGCCCCCTGCACTACTGGCCCCGGGCCCAAAAAATAATCTGCGCCGCAGCGACAGATTTTTATCCCGCCCCGGCTCTATAAGTGTACCCCCCCAACGAGCTCCCGGTACACCGAGCTCTTCATACCGCAAGGAGTCAGTCATGACCTTCAAGCACCTGCCATTCAAACCTCTCGCCCTCGCCATTGCCGTAGCCCTGGCAGCCCCGCTGGGCTGGGCCGACGACCACGACGAAGACGACGACGAAATCCCCTTTGATGTCGCCGAGATCTTTTTTGAGTTGAACGATACCGACGGCGATTTAGGCATTCACGCCCTGATCGATGGCGAGCCCTGGAAGCGCCTGGTCATCGAAGACTCCCGCGGCCGCAAGCTGCTCAATGTGCGCGTGCAGCGCACCCTGCGCCGCCAGGGCCTGACCGAGTTTTTCTTTGAGAGCGCCGAGCCCACCTTTGATGAACTGGACCCGCTGGATTTCTTCCGCCGCTTCCCCAAAGGTGAATACGAAGTGGAGGGCGTTACCCTCGACGGCCAGGAGATGGAAAGCGAAACCTGGGTCAGCCATCTCATGCCGGAGCCGCCGCAACCCACCGTCAACGGAGTGCCCTTCGCAACCGAGTGCGATGACGAAGAGCCGGACGAATACAACCCAACTATCGTCGACAGCCTGCCAATCACCATCGCCTGGCCCGACGTCACCATGTCGCACCCGGACGCTGACGGGGCCGGGGCCGGCGTGCAACCGCCAGAGCCGGTAACCATCGTCAATTACCAACTGGTGGTCGAAGTGGAAGACGCTGTCTTCAGCCTCATCCTGCCGCCCGGCGAGACCTCCGTCACCCTGCCCGACAGCCTGCTGGGAATTGGTGATGAGTTCAAATACGAAGTGCTGGCCCGGGAGGAAAGCTACAACCAGACCGCAACCGAAAGCTGCTTTGTACTGGAGCTGGACTAACCCTTCCCAGGCACCGGCTTCGCCGCACGGTGCACACAACCGTGCGGCGACTTATTCGCTTACAACAGCCCTACAAGGAACACAAATGCTCCACGCATAAGTCCACGTCAGTTAGTGCTCACTACGGCCGCTGAACACTGAACACTGAACACTGAACACTGAACACTGAACACTGAACACTGAACACTGAACACTGAACACTGAATACAGAGCACTGAAGACAGAGCACTGAGCACTGAGCACAAAGCACACACTACATTAAGCAAGATAAAAGGAGCGCCAAATGCAGCCCCTGCAGCTTCCAAACCTGACCATTGCCGCAGCAATCAGCGCCGGCGCCCTGCTACTTGCAGCCGTATTAATCGTCACCGACGACTCGCGGCCGGCAACGCCCCCCAACCAACTCGAATCTCTCCCGGCCGCAACCACCCGTCCCGCGCCAACCCAAACCCTGACAAGCTGGCCGAGCACCGACAATCGCACCACTGCAATAACGACCGGCACACAACCGGCAACCTCCCAACCCCAGCGCGCCCTCACAACCATCCACCAGCCAGCGACCAAACTCCACTCCGGGTCGAACCTCACCGGCACTGACCCTGGCCACGATAACTCACTAGACGCCAACCCACTCGACTCGGCTACGCTCGACTCTGCTCTTCTCGACTCTGACACTCTCGACTCTAACACTCTCGACTCTGGCACCCTCGACTCTACTACTCTCGAATCAAGCACCCTCGGCCCGGGTTTTGGCCACGATGACAACAACAGCTACGACTTCCACTCCCTCACCGACACCATTTACGACCCGCAACAACCGCCCAACCAGCGCGAATACGCCATCGAATCACTCACCGACCTCGACCTGCCCCTGTACGACCAAAACCTCGCCCTGCTGGCCCTGTCCCACGCCCTGCAAGACCCCAACCCACTGCTGCGCTCCGCCGCCATCGACAGCCTCGGCCTGATCCAACACCCCCAAGCCACCCAACTGCTGCTGCAAGCACTGGAAGACCCGGCCCCACAACTGCGCGAAGACGCCCTCTACGCCCTGCTAGACCAGATCGAATCCGACCAAATCAACACCCTGGTCAATGCCCTCGGCAACAGCCAGGTCTCCATCCGCCAACTCGCCGCCGAAGCCATCAGCCAGGCAGAGCAGTAAAACTGCACTCCACTATTACATATCGCACGATGCCTACCTCTCCCAAAACCTTCCCTGATTTCCACCAAAACCAACCGCCATCCAGCTAACGTGCAAACATCATCCAGCTGGCGCGAAAGCAGGTCTGGCTTCGGGTGCTTGCTTTCAAGACCCTCGACAGCATGGATGCTGTCGTGGAGCCCCCAGGGATGGGTGCACGGCGAGTCTTGAAAGCAAGCACCCGGAGACAGGCCGGGAGAAGAACTAACACCCAACACCCAAGCACTAAGCTACCGGCTCCCCCTCATCCAGCTAGCGTACAAACATCATCCAGCTGGCGCGACAACAGGTCTGGCTTCAGAGACTTCCTTTCAAGACCCTCAACAACAACCAGCCCCCCATCCGCCAACTAGCCGCCAAAACCAACCGTCATCCAGCTAACCGCAAATATCGTCCAGCTAGCGCAATAGTAGGTCTGGCTTCGGGGGATTGCTTTCAAGACCCTCGACAGCATGGATGCTGTCGTGGAGCTCCCATGGATGGGTGCACGGCGAGTCTTGAAAGCAAGCCCCCGGAGCCAGGCCGGGAGAAGAACTAACACCCAACACCCAAGCACTAAGCTACCGGCTCCCCCTCATCCAGCTAGCGTACAAACATCATCCAGCTGGCGCGACAACAGGTCTGGCTTCAGAGACTTCCTTTCAAGACCCTCAACAACAACCAGCCCCCCATCCGCCAACTAGCCGCCAAAACCAACCGCCATCCAGCTAACGGCAATTATCGTCCAGCTAGCGCAATAGTAGGTCTGGCTTCGGGGGCTTGCTTTCAAGACCCTCGACAGCATGGATGCTGTCGTGGAGCCCCCATGGATGGGTCAACGGCGAGTCTTGAAAGCAAGCCCCCGGAGCCAGGCCGGGAAAAGAACTAACACCCCAACGACTACAAGGCATACGCCAACTATCACCGATAGCGAACTTATTCAGCGCAGCAATTAGTAAAACTCATGCCCAAGTACTAAGCAATCGGCTCACCCCTGGGCGATACCGCATAAAACAGGCAATCGCTCTTGGCGATGGTAGGATTGGTAGTAATCATAAAGGCCTTAAACGGCTGCGCCGGATACAACTTGCCGGCCTCCACTCGCAACAACTTGTGACGAATATCCCGACGCCGGCCATCCACGGCAACAAAACAATCCAGCCCCTGCGGCCCCACCCAACCCAACTGCGTCTCCGGACTCACCACACCAAAATTAAGATGCTCAATATCGGGGAACAACGTGATATCCGCATTCACCGCCGGCTGCAACTCATAGGCCAGACTCGCCTCCGCCTCAATCTCAATGCGCACCGGATTGGTCAACACCTCCAGCCCCCAATCCGCCTTCTCCGGCTGCAAAATCCGCTCGCCATTTACAAAGCGCAACAACCCTTCGTAGGCAGTTTGGTGCGCGTGCTCATCCTGGGCACCGCCACACTCGATGGTCACCGTGGGTACATCCCGCTCTGAATACTCCATCAGCGCCCCCAGCTTCAGATCGGTAATAATCAGGCGCTCGGTAAACAGAGTGGCCAGCGCCTGGTGAGCGCCGTCGTTGCGCACACTGATGGCGAAAGACGGCCCAGTGCCGGAAGTGTTATGGATATCCACCAGCGCCTCCGGCTGGGCCTCGTGCAGGATATCCAGCAATGCGGCGGCGGTCTGGCCCTCGATGCCGTCAAAGGGCTGCTTGAAGCAGCGGTTAAAGTCCCGCCCGCCGGGTAACTGTCGATAACTAAAGCCCGGCGCCAGCTTGGCCGCCAGCACACTGCCGATAAAACACACCAGGTTCACCGCCGGTGTCTGCTGTTGCAGCAACCACTTGTGCAACGCCAGAAAGCCGGACGGCTCATTGCCGTGCAGCAGGGTCGCCAATGCCCGGGTGCGGCTGCGATCGCGACCATCGACCCGAATCAGGGTAGAGTTTTCCAGCTTCTGCAAAAATTCATCGGGGCTGCGCCCCAACTGCGCCGGAGTCGGGTTGTCGAGCAGGTCGATCATATCTTCATACTCCACTCGTGCAGGGGCCGGCGGCTGTCGGAGTTGGCCATATACTGCTCCAGCATCAATTTATAGGCCTCGCGCTTGCCGTGCCGCCGGCGGTATTTTGCGGTCACCGCCCGCTGCCAGCGCGAGCCGCTGATTCCCGCCTCCAGCCGAGCGCCTATCACGCTCAGCAGGCGCCGGATTTCAATGCTGTCCAGCTCCGTTGTCGCCAGCGCCTCCTGTGCCCGGGGCAGCAAGCTGGCGGCGATCTCCGCCAGTGGCTGCTCGCGCAATTCAAACTGATTCTGGCCGGGCCAAATCAGGGTCGCATCGAGACCGTATTTGGCCGCCCGGTAGAAGTTGTGCTCGGCGTAGTGAAACGGCATCACCGAGGCCAGCTGCGGCATTTCATCCACCAGCGCCAGCGCCGCGCCGATCATAAACAGGCCGTTGGCGCTCATATCGATGGCCGTCGGCCCCGCCGGCAGGGCCCGCATCTCAATGCGCAAATGGCCGCCCTCGTTATGGTCGTACACCGCCCGGTTCCAGGGCCAGGTGGTGCCGTGGTGCAGCCGCAACTGCTCCAGCGCCGGGGTGCCACCGGCGGCCAGCACCTGGCGCGGATCCTCCTCGCCGACGATCGGGATAATCGGTTTATAGAGCGCCACCGCGGCGGCAAAGGTCTCCCAGGCACTGCGCACCCAGCCGTTGCCAAAATACACCCGCGGCGGCTGGGACAGATCCCGCTCGTGCTCGGTGCGGCTGTCGATGGACTGTTTAAACAGGGCGATGCGGGTTTCATCCCACAGGTTTTTCTGGAACAGGCTCGGCGAGTTGGCCGCCAGCCCCAGCACCACCGGGGTTACCAGCTGCACCGCGTTGTAGTAGTCCGCAAAGCGACTGGCCGGCACCCGCCAGTGCAACTGGTAGGAAGTATTGGCGCCTTCGAGGGTGACATCATCGGCCTCGAAATTAAGCTCGTCGCGGCCGCCAATATGGATCTGGAAAGGCCCGCCGCGCATCTCGCACAGGGCTTTTGACAACACGTGGTAGCGCGGCACATCGGTCATCATACTGGCGTTGATGTTCTTCTTGCGCAGGGTCGGCAGGATGCCAATCGACACCAACTTGCCCCCCAGTGGCGCAGCCACCTCGTTGATCCGCTCCACCGCCCGGTTCAGTTCATTTTCGCTGCGCAGGAAGGGGGAGCCGCTAAACGGCTGTGGCGACAGGTTGTACTCCAGGTTGAAGCGGTTCAGCTCCATGGTCAGCAGCGGGTCTTCCAGCCGCACCTCGATGCGGCTGTTGATCGGCTTTACCCGACAATCGGCATCGACAATATAGAATTCCACCTCGGCGCCGATCGACCCGGGCCCTTCACCAAAGCCCTGCCGCTGCAGCAGCTGTTGCAATACGCTCAAATCCAGGCGCACCCGGTCACTGAAGTTCTTATAATCGAGCGGTTCAAACTGCTCTTGCGCTATAGATAACCCCATAAAAAGTCACTGTGTCGGCGAATTACCGAAAGCATAAACGCCCCGCCGGACAGAAACAACGTGACCCGGGTTATCCACTTGCCGGGCTCGGGTAAAACCGCGCCCCGCGGCAAAAATTACGCCAATTCAAAAATAGCGCTGCCATTTGCCGGCTAATATGTGTACAATCCGCTCCCTTTTGTGATTTGGGATCACTGGCTAACACGCCTTTCTCTGGGCCGATCGTGACATCCTCGGCGGATGGACGCGATCAATAATGAACGCCCACGACTATGGAATGAGGGGAGTAACGCTCCCGGAACCGTCAACAACCCTGCGGGGTTTTCACAGTTCAACTCACAGCGGTTTTATAGAGGCTTACAGTCACTGCCCCCTCCACCCAATTGAAACTATTGGGTACGACAACTCGTGCATGAGTAAAATCGACGCCTCCGCTGCGCCGTGTCTTGCTATTGCCCGTGAAAAGTGCCCCCCAACAGGTGACTTAATGACCAGTGACTCTATGACCGACACGTCCATAACCGAACAATTTATTGCCAGCGCCACCAAGGCCAGCGAAAGCTCCAGGACCGACGCTAGCAGCAACGACGCCAAGCCCAGCGACAACAACAAGGAAGCCGCCCCCGGTGTGCGCTTTGCCGACCTCGGCCTGGCCGACGCAGTCCTGCAAGCCGTGCACGCGGTAGGCTACGAAACCCCCTCCCCCATCCAGGCGCAGAGTATTCCGCACCTGCTGGCGGGCAAGGACATTCTCGGCATGGCCCAGACCGGTACCGGTAAAACCGCGGCCTTCGCCCTGCCCCTGCTGACCAACATCGACCCGCGCCTGAACAAGACCCAGGTGCTGGTGCTGGCGCCGACCCGCGAGCTGGCCATCCAGGTGGCCGAGGCCTTTCAATCCTACGCCTCGAAGATTCCCGGCTTTCACGTCCTGCCCATCTACGGCGGCTCCGACTACCGCGGCCAGATCCGCGGCCTGCAGCGCGGCGCCCAGGTGGTGGTCGGCACCCCCGGCCGGGTTATGGATCACCTGCGCCGCGGCACCCTCAAGCTCGACCACCTGCAGAGTGTAGTGCTGGACGAAGCCGACGAAATGCTGCGCATGGGCTTTATCGACGACGTCACCTGGATTCTCGACCAGACCCCGAGCGAGCGCCAGGTGGCCCTGTTCTCCGCCACCATGCCGCGCGAGATTCGCAAGATTGCCGACACCTACCTCAGCAACCCGGAAATCATCAAAATCGAGTCGCAGACCAAAACTGTTGAGAAGATCGAACAGTTCTACTGGCTGGTGCGCGGCGTCAACAAACTGGACGCCCTGACCCGCATCCTCGAAGTGGAAGACTTCGACGCGATCATCATGTTTGTGCGCACCAAGAATGCCACCGCCGAACTGGCGGAAAAACTGGAAGCCCGCGGCTACTCCGCGGCGGCCCTGAACGGCGACATGAGCCAGCAACTGCGCGAGCGCGCCATCGAGCGCCTGAAGAGCGGCGCCCTCGATATCATTATCGCCACCGACGTCGCCGCCCGCGGCATCGACGTATCCCGGGTCAGCCACGTCATCAACTACGACATTCCCTACGACAGCGAAGCCTACATTCACCGCATCGGTCGCACCGCCCGCGCCGGTCGCAGCGGCAAGGCCATCCTGTTCGTCGCACCCCGCGAGCGCAACATGCTGCGCACCATCGAGCGCACCACCCAGTCACCGATCACCGAGCTGGCACTGCCCACCAAGGCCCAGGTGGCGGACAAGCGCATCAATGAATTCAAGCAGCAGATCAACGCCGCCCTCGAAGAACAGGACCTGGGCTTCTTCCGCGACGTACTGCTCAGCTACAGTGAAGAGAGCCAGGCCGAGCCGCTGGACATCGCCGCCGCCCTGGCCTACCTGGCCCAGCTGGACAAACCACTGCTGCAACCGAAAGACATCGTCGAAGACAAGCCGGTACGCAAGGAGCGCGACTTTGACCGCGATCGCGGCGAGCGCAACAGTCGCCGCGGCGAACGCGGCGAGAGAAGCGAACGCAAACCCCGCGAGCGCGCCAGCGATGCCGAACTGGAAACCTTCCGCCTGGAAGTGGGCCACGAGCACCAGGTGCGCCCCGGTGACATCGTCGGTGCCATCGCCAACGAGGCGGACATTGCCAGCTCCCACATCGGCCACATTCGCATTCACGACAACTTCACCACCGTCGACCTGCCCAAGGGCATGCCCAACGACCTGATGCAGCACCTGAAAAAAGTGCGCATCCGCGGCCAGCAGATCAACCTGTCCCGCTTTACCGGCAGCGTCCCGGCGGATGATTACAAGAGTGAGAAGAAGCGCAGCTTTAAAAGCCCGCGCTCACACGACCCACGCCACCCGGCCGAAGCCCGCAAAACACGGGTGAAGAAGCCACATCGCGGCCAGGGCTAACAGGCCCGCCGCACCTCGGTTAAAAACACGGTCAGCAGCCCTCCCCAGCGGCGGCTGACCGCTGTTCCTGTTTCTCCCCAGGAACCTGCTCCCCATTTTTATACTCGTGCACAACCCGGATAAATCCGCGCTAAACGCGCAGCAGCCATAATTTATCCAATCCCCAAAGCCCACCGGCACCTGGCCCTGCGCCCCCGCGCGTGTTTTTCTGTTGCCCCCCAATCGACGGTGGTTCACGCGGCGCCAAATCCGTGTAAAACTGCAATCGTTGCCTGGAGAATCACACCGTGAAGCGGATTACAGCGGCGTGCACCAGGCGTGCTGCAGCAGACTCTGGAGTGTTAGCCAATGACTGAATTCACCTTCCAGAACCGCCAGCGGGGCGGCGGCACCACACCATTGCAGGACTGGGGTATCGACTCCGAAACCGGCGTCCTGCGCGACGTCCTACTGGGCCCGCCGGACAACTTCCAGTGGCTGGCCAGCAACGCCACCTCCCGCCGCTCACTGCGCAAAGGCTTTAAATTTGACCAGCAGGCGGTATACCGGCAACACGCCGCAATGCGCGCCTGCTACGAAGCCGCCGGCGTCAAGGTGCACATGCTCGAGCCCGACCCGGCTCTGCCCTACCAGATTTTTACCCGCGACTCCTCGGTCATGACCCCCTGGGGTGCCATCGTCAGCCAGATGTCCAACCACTGGCGCCGCGGCGAATACGCGGAGATCGTGCGCTTCTACCAGCGCCAGCAGATTCCGGTCTACGACATGATCACCAGCGGCACCTTCGAGGGTGGCGACTTCCAGGTGATCAAGCCCGGCGTGGTGTTGTGCGGCTATTCCGGCGACCGCACCTCAAAGGCCGCCATCGACCAGGTATCCGCCTGGTTCGAAGCCGAGGGCTGGGAGTTCTTCAGCTACGAATTCGATCCCTTCTACCTGCATATCGACGTCGTCTGCTCCATGCTGACCGACGGCCTGGCCGCGGTATGTGTGGATGCGGTCGAACCGGAGCTGATCCAGTGGCTGTCCGGCCACGGCATCGAAGTGGTGGATATTTCTTTCCGCGATGCCATCCGGCACATGGGCTGCAATGTGGTGTCACTGGGGGGCGACCGGGTGTTGCTGCCCGAGGAGGCCACCCGCTTGCAAGAGATTTGTCGCGCCCACGGGCTCGAGGTATTTTCGGTGGACGTTTCTATGATTTCAGCCGGTGGCGGCAGCCTGCACTGCATGTGCCAGCCACTGCGCAGAGACAGGGTATAAGGCGATGTCGCCCCGGATAAACGGCGAGCGCCTCTGGCAGACGCTGATGACCATGGCCGAGATCGGTGCCACCCCCAAGGGTGGTTGCAACCGCCAGGCCCTCACCGACCTCGACCAACAGGGCCGCGACCTGTTTGTGAGCTGGGCCAAAGCCGCCGGCTGCAGCATCCGCATCGACAAGATGGGCAATATTTTCGCCCGCCGGGCCGGCCGCGACAACAACCTGCCGGCGGTGGTAACCGGCTCACACCTCGACACCCAGCCCACCGGCGGCAAGTTCGACGGCGTCTACGGGGTACTGGCCGGGCTCGAGGTGATCCGCAGCCTGAATGATCACCAGATCGAAACCGATGCCCCGCTCGAGGTCAGTGTCTGGACCAACGAGGAAGGGGCGCGCTTCTCCCCGGCCATGGTCGGCTCCGGGGTCTGGTGCGGTGAGTTCAGCCTCGACTACGGCCACAGCCGCAGCGACAAGGAGGGCTGCCGCCTCGGTGACGAACTGCAGCGCATCGGCTATCTGGGCCCGGCCGACTGCGCCCCCTTTCCGATTAAAGGCTTTATCGAGTTGCACATCGAGCAGGGTCCGATCCTGGAGCAGGAGGAGTTAACTATCGGGGTGGTACAGGGCGTGCAGGGCATGAACTGGTTTGACCTCACCCTGCACGGCTCACCGGTTCACGCCGGGCCGACGCCAATGGAGCAGCGCCGCGACCCCTTTATGGCACTGCACCCTATCCTCAGGGATCTCTACGTCCTGGCGGAGGAGTTCAAGCCCTGGTCCCGGGTCACCTTCGGCGACCTGCAGGTCGCTCCCGGCTCACGCAATACCGTGCCGCAAACCCTGACCCTGGCGGTGGACTTGCGCCACCCTGAACAGGTGACTCTGGATACCATGGAGGCTCGCTTGCGCCAATTGGTGGAACGGCATTGCCAGTCCCTCCAGTTAGCGTTCGACATCCGCGAGGAGTGGCGCTCCCCGGCGGTATCCTTCAACCAGGACTGTATTGATGCGATTGAAACCGCGACGACTGCGCTGGGCTACAAACACAAGGCGATGTTCTCCGGCGCCGGCCACGATTCGGTCTACGTCTCGCGTGTCGTGCCGACGGCAATGATATTTATTCCCTGCAAGGACGGCATCTCCCACAACGAAGCCGAATACGCATCGCCCCAAGATATCAGCGCCGGTGCCAATGTGCTGCTGCACGCCCTGCTGCAGTTGAGCAAGGCCTGAGCTCGCCGCGCCACAAGGACTGATAGTCGTTCTTTCGTAGCCGCTACCTGAACCTGGTAGGGGCCACCCCTGCGGGGCGCACCATCATGGCGGCATTTTTCATTCGAGACTGTGGCAGGGCCAGACATGATTGCAATAAGAGGTCAATGTCCCGGGCGATTATGCTGCCGGACAGTCAATCCCGGTTGCGACAGAACTCCGCCGGCACCTCCAACTGCTTGAGCAAGTAATCCTTTAAATCCTGCGGGTAGTCCTGGTCCTGCAGCGCTCTCTCCATGCACAACAGCCAGGCATCGCGCTCCACAGTACCGATTGGCAGATGTTTATGCGCCGCGGGAATTCGAATCGGGCCGTACTTCTCCCGGTACAGGGTCGGGCCGCCGGTCCAGCCACAAAGAAAGCGCGCCAGCTTGTCCTCGGAGACGCTCAGGTCAGGCGCGTGCAGGGCACGAATACCTGCCGCCTCCGGCAAGCTGTCCATATAATAGTAGAAGCGCTGCACCAGCTTGAGAATACCCGGGTACTCGCCCGCGGCTTTGTAGGTGGCGTCGCCCTTGCCGTAACGCGGCTGTTCACTCATCTAACACCTGCACCAAATCTTGCCCTGACGGCACCTGAAACCAAAACCCATGAGCCCACAAGCTCAACCAGCTCTGCCCTGCCTATCGGCCCCAGGCATTATCCCTATCCCAACTGCCGCTGCCGCACCGCCTCGAACAGGCACACCCCGGTGGCCACCGACACGTTCAGGCTGCTGACCTCGCCGGCCATGGGAATCTGCAGTAATTCGTCGCAGCATTCCCGGGTCAGGCGGCGCATGCCGTCGCCCTCGGCGCCCATCACCAGTGCCAGCGGCCCGCGCAGGTCCGCCTGGTAGAGCGACTGCTCCGCCTCGCCGGCGGCACCCTTGATCCACACCCCCAGTTCCTGCAGCTTTTTCATTACCCGCGCCAGGTTGGTCACCGGAATATAGGGCAGCACTTCGGCGGCGCCACAGGATACCTTGCGTGCGGTCGGGGTGAGGCTGGCGGAATTGTCTTTCGGCGCAATCACCGCGTGCACGCCGGCGGCTTCGGCACTGCGCATGCAAGCGCCGAGGTTGTGCGGGTCGGTGACCCCGTCCAGTATCAGTAACAGGGGGTCAACCGGCAGTGTTTCCAGTAGCTGGTAGAGAAATTTTTCATCGTGCAGCTCACCGGGGAAGCTCATGGCCACCACCCCCTGGTGGTTGCCCTCGGCGGCCAGTTTGTCCAGCTCTTTGCGGCTCACCTGGCGCACCTTGATATCGGCGCTGGCCGCCGCCTGCAACACTTTCTGCAGGCGTTGGTCCTGGCGCCCCTGCAGCACCAGCACTTCATTGACGCGCTGCGGCGCACTCTTTAGCAGCGCCTGCACTGAATGCAGGCCATATACGGATTCCAGTTTTGCCACGCTATCTCTCGAGTCAGTCTGTTGCCGGGTGGAAACCCCGGGTGGTTTGAGTTTGGGATCGGTCAAAAAGCCAGCTGGTGTCTATCCAGAAACGCCGTTTTTGGTATGCCCGCGCAGGTGGCGGGCCGGTGTGCCACATTCCAGTAACTGCTTGAACCCTATGGATCCCCGCCTGCGCGGGGATGACGGCTTGGTTGTTACTTTTGATCGCTTTACCACTACTGGACCCCGCCTGCGCGGGGATGACAAAACAACAGCCTGGGTAAACGGGGACTAGCTACCCACTAGCTACCCTGCTTGGCCGCCCCGGAGCCAGACTTGCCGCGCCGGGAGCGCCGGGACTTGCCCGACTTCGGGGTGGCCTCGGCTTGCGCAGCGGATTTCGCCTTGGCTGCAGCTTTTGCCTTGGGTGCTGCTTTTGCCTTAGGTGCTGCTTTGGTCTTGGGTGCCTGGGCCTTGGAGCCTGATTTTGCCTTGGACGCTGCCTGGCCTTTACCAGCAGCAGCACCTCGACTCCCGCCTTTGCTGCCGCTTTTACGGCTGTCGCCGCGCTTGCCGGACTTCTTCTCGCCATCGGCGGCGGCCAGGCGGGCGCGATTGCCCCGGGTGTTGATCTTCTTGCTGTCGGCGGAATCCTTGCGGTTGCGAGTACCGACACTGACCAACTCCAGGTCCACCTTGCGGTCGTCGAGATTGACGCTCGCCACCTGCACCGTCAGCTCGTCGCCGAGCCGGAATACCTGGCCGCTGCGCTCACCGATCAAGCGGTGGTGGGCCGCCTCGAAGTGGTAGTAATCGTGGGGCAGGTTGGTGATGTGGACCAGCCCCTCCACGTAGAGATCCTTCAACTCCACAAACAGGCCAAAGCTGGTAACCCCCGCCACCACGCCGCCGTAAGTAGCTCCCACATGGTCTTGCAGGTATTCGCACTTGAGCCAGCTGGTGACGTCGCGGGTGGCGTCGTCGGCGCGGCGCTCGGTCAGCGAGGCCTGTTCGCCAATCTGTGCCATATCGGCCACGCCGTAGGGATAGATAGTCTTCTTCGCCAGCACACTGGCGCCGCGCACCCGCTTCACCTGGCGCGAGGATTTGTCCGAGCGCACCACGTGGCGAATGGCGCGGTGCACCAGCAGATCCGGGTAGCGACGGATGGGCGAGGTGAAGTGAGCGTAAGCGCTGTAGGACAGGCCAAAGTGGCCCTTGTTATCGGGCTGGTATTTGGCCTGGCTGAGGCTGCGCAACATCACGGTCTGGATCAGGTTGCTGTCCGAGCGCCCCTCCACCATCTGCAGCAGCTTCTGGTAATTTTGCGGCTTTGGCTCGCCCTTGCCCGGCAAGCTCAAACCCAGTTCACCGAGGTAAGTGCGCAGGTTTTCCAGCTTCTCTTCCCGCGGCCCTTCGTGCACCCGGTAGAGCGCCGGCAACTCGTGCTTTTCCAGGAAGCGGGCGGCGCAGACATTGGCCGCCAGCATGCACTCCTCGATCAGTTTGTGGGCGTCATTGCGCACCACCGGCACGATCTGTGAAATCTTGCGGTTCTCATCGAACTCAATGCGGGTTTCCACGGTTTCAAAGTCGATCGCACCGCGCTTGTTGCGGGCGCCGCGGAAGGCCCCATAGAGACGGTGCAATTCTTTTAACTGCTTGAGCACCGGCCTGGTTTTTTCCCCGACCTGACCCGCCAGTGCCTCGCCCACCTGGGTATAAGTCAGGCGCGCGTGGGAGTGGATCACCGCTTCGTAAAACTTAAAGCGGCTGACACTGCCCGACGACGACACAGTCATTTCACAGGCCATGGCCAGGCGGTCTACCTGCGGGTTGAGGGAACAGAGACCGTTGGACAGGGCCTCGGGAAACATCGGCACCACGTAGTCGGGAAAATACACCGAGTTGCCGCGCACCTGGGCCTCGTGATCCAGTGAACTGTTGACCGGCACGTAGTGGGAGACATCGGCGATAGCCACATACAAGCGCCAGCCACCAAAGGTTTTGCTTTCACAGAACACCGCATCGTCGAAGTCCCGGGCATCCTCGCCGTCGATGGTGACAAACGGCAACTTGCGCAAATCGACCCGGTGCTGCTTGTCGGCTTCCGCCACTTCCTGGGGCAGCTGCTTGGCCTCCGCCTGCACCTCGCTGGGCCACAGGTGGGGAATGCCGTGGGAGCGGATGGCCACATCGATCTCCATACCCGGCGCCATATGATCACCCAGCACTTCCAGCACGCGCCCCACTGGCGGGCCGTTGCGGGTCGGCTGCTGGGTCACTTCGACAGTGACAAACTGGCCGCGCCGGGCGCCTTTGCCGGCCCCGGATGGAATCATAAAATCCTGTGACAGGCGCGGGTTGTCGGGGCGCACAAAGTCGATACCGCTCTCGCTGAAATAGCGGCCCACCACCTGGTTGGTGTTGCGCTTCAGCACCTCGACAATGCTGCCTTCACGGCGGCCCTTGAAATCGCTGCCGGTTTCCCGCACCAGCACTTCGTCGCCGTCGAGCACGCCGCGCATCTGGCGATAGGAGAGGTGCAGGTCGCTGCTGCCATCGGCAGGAATCACAAAGCCAAAGCCGTCGCGGTGGCCCTGGACGCGGCCGCGCACCAGGCCCATTTTGTCGATCACGCCGTAACCTTTGCGGCGATTGCTGAGTAACTGCCCGTCCCGGGACATGGCGATCAGGCGGCGACGCAGCGCCTCGATGGAGTCTTCGTCGGTCAATCCCAGTTCGTCGCAGAGCGCTTCGTGAGTCATGGGGCCGCTTGCCTGTTCCAGTACCTCCTGAATATATTCCCGACTGGGGATGGGGTTCTGGTATTTTTCGGCTTCACGTTCCTCATAGGGGTCGCGAATGGTTTGCTTGCGTTTGGTCAAAATAGGATCCTGTGTGGCTTGGCAGTTAGTTGCCGGTAACCCCCAACTATACCGGAAAAGCGTGACCTTATAACCAGTAAACCGGTAAACACGCTGAGTTTTCGCGCTATTTAGCAACAAAAGCGTCAATCCGCCTTGTTCGCACCGCCAGAGCGCCCCGGCGGCCCATTTTTTACGTTGCGACGCGCCAGTTGTTCGGCATTGGTTTGCGCGAACCTGGCTTATGGCCTCCGGTTAAAGCTTGCCATTACTACTTGCCAGTACTCACTAATAGTCCTTCGGCAGTTGTGCCTTGCGCTCTTCCAGCCGACTCAGCATCTGCTCGATGCTGGTCAGTTTGGCTCGCGCCCGCTGCTGGGCACAGCCGGCTTCGCACTCCAGGCGATCAAGGTAGAGCCAGTCACTGTAGGACACCCAATCGATGGCCCGGTTGTTGAGCTGGTTGACCACCTCTTTCCCGGTCAGGGTGGCGCAGGCCAACTTGCCCGCCTGCAGGTCCGCCAGCAAACTGGCAACGGTGTCGCGGGCGCATTTTTTGTTGTTGCCGATAATGCCCCGCGAACCGCGCCGGCTCCAACCGGTGACATAGGCGCCGGGAATTTCCGTCACCCGACCGTCGAGATTGGCAATCACCCCACGGCGCTCGTCAAACGGCAAGCCCGACAAGGGGTAGCTGCGGTAGCCGATGGCGCGCAACACCAGCCCCGTATCCAGAATCGATTCCTCTTCGGTGGGGCGCGCCTGCAAACGCCCCCGGGCATCGTGTTGCAAGTGGTTGCGCACCACCAGCAACTGCTCCACCTTGTCTGCTCCCAGCACTTCCACCGGCGAGGTCAGAAAGCGCAGCACGATGCGCTTGCGGGCCCCGGAAGCAGGACGCGCCGCCAGTTGCTGCAAGGTGCGCACCTTACGGCGGGTGGCCCAGTCGGCACCGTCCATCACCACTTCATTGGCCGCCGGCAACTCGTCTGCATCCACCAGGACATCCACCCCCGGCAACTCGGCCAGCGCTTCCAGTTCGGGATTGTGAAACGCGCCCTGGAAGTGGCCGCGGCGGCCGAGAATCACCACTTCCTCAATACGACTGGCCGCCAGAGTCACCAATGCGTGCTCGGCAATGTCCGTCGATTGCAGCGCCGCCAGCGGCTGCATCAGGATCCGCGCCACATCGAGGGCCACATTGCCGTTGCCCACCACCACCGCGCGCCGGCAGGACAGGTCGAACTGCAACTGGCTGTAGTCCGGGTGGCCGTTGTACCAACCGACAAACTGCCGCGCCGCCCAGCACCCCGGCAACTCCTCGCCGGGGATGCCCATGCGCACATCACTGCTGGCGCCGACGGCGTAAATGACCGCATCGTACCAGGCCTGCAACTCGGCCACGCGCACGTCGCGGCCCACTTCGACATTGCCAAAATACTGTACCCGGGAGTCGCCCAGAGTGAGGTTGAACTGGCGCTCGATAATGCGCTTCTTCTCTGGCCGATCCGGCGCCACCCCGGCCCTCACCAGGCCCCAGGGGGTTGGCAGGCGCTCGAACACATCCACCTCGAAATTCAACTCTGGTTGGTCCAGCAAGTGCCGGGTGGCGTACAGGCCCGCCGGGCCCGCCCCCACCACCGCCACCCGCCATTCTGCCGCGGCTTTCACGACTCGGACTCGCGGAAATACTGGCGGTTGATGGCGGCGTAGTGTTGCCACTTCAGCGGCAGTGCCCCGGCTTCGTATATGGCCAGCACCGGACACACATCGACACAGGCGGCACAGTCGATGCAGGCCGCGGGATCGATATAGAGCTGTTCGGTGTCGTCGTAGGCGGGGTCGTCGGGGCGCGGCCCGATGCAGTCGACCGGACAAATGTCAACGCAGGAGGAGTCCGCCACACAGGCCGCGGTAATCACGTATGCCATTTGAGTTCACCCGATTATTGTTAATAATGCGTTTGAAACGGCGTAGACGTTCTGTTTACAGGGTCAGCTTGTTTGTGCTTGGAAAGCTCCTGATGCTAGCCCTTTATAATGGGAATATAAAGGGCCTGGTAAAAGCGTGGTCTCACTCCATCGTCGGCATGACGAAGTCCGCGCCAGCGCGGATCCCGGTGGGCCAGCGCTGGGTAATGGTTTTCAGTTTGGTGTAGAAGCGCACCCCTTCCGGACCGTGCATATGGTGGTCGCCAAACAGCGACTGCTTCCAGCCGCCAAAGCTGTGGAACGCCATGGGCACCGGGATCGGCACGTTAATACCCACCATACCCACCTGGATCTCGTGGGCAAAATTGCGCGCGGCGTCACCATCGCGAGTAAAGATGGACGTGCCGTTGCCAAACTCGTGGTTATTGATCAGCGCCGCCGCTTCAGCGTAGCTGTCGACGCGCACAATGCACAGCACCGGCCCGAATATTTCTTCGCGGTAGATACTCATTTGGTCAGTGACCCGGTCGAACAGGCTGGCGCCGATATAGAAGCCGTCCTCATAGCCTTCAGTCTCCATTTTGAAACCGCGGCCATCCACCACCAGTTCAGCCCCTTCGCGCTCACCGGCGTCGACGAAGCTGCGCACCCGGGCCAGGTGTTCGGCGGTTACCAGCGGCCCCATTTCTGCTTGCGGATCAGTGCCCGGCGCCACCTTGAGGGTTTTTAATCGCTCCACCAGGCCATCGCGCAGGCGATCGGCCACCTGGTCACCCACCGCAACCACCACCGAAATGGCCATGCAGCGCTCGCCGGCGGAACCGTAGGCGGCCCCCATCAAGGCGTCCAGCGCCTGGCCCATATCGGCATCGGGCATGACAATCATGTGGTTCTTGGCCCCACCCAGGGCCTGCACCCGCTTGCCGTGGCTGGCACCGGTGGCGTAGATGTACCTGGCGATGGGTGTGGAGCCGACAAAGCTCAGGGCCTTTACCTGCGGATGCGCCAGCAGCCCGTCCACGGCCTGCTTGTCGCCGTGGACAACGTTAAAGACACCGGCCGGGAAACCCGCCTGGCGGACCAGGTCGGCACACAACAGCGCCGCGGAGGGATCCCGTTCTGACGGTTTCAAAACAAAGGTATTGCCACAGGCCAGCGCCACCGGGAACATCCACATGGGCACCATGGCGGGGAAATTGAACGGGGTAATGCCGGCCACCACCCCCAGCGGCTGGCGCAGTGAATGACTGTCGATGCCAGTGCCGATATTTTCGCTGACTTCCCCTTTCAGCAAGTGCGGGCCGCCGCAGGCAAACTCCACTACCTCCAGGCCGCGGGTCACTTCACCGAGGGCATCGGAGTGCACCTTACCGTGTTCTTCACTGATGATGCTTGCCAGCTCGCCGGCGTGTTGCTCCAAAAGATCCCGAAAGCGGTTCATGATGCGGGCGCGACGCAGCGGACTGGTGGCCGCCCACTCGGGAAAGGCGGCACTGGCCGCGGCAACCGCCTGCTCGATTTCGGCCGCCGTGGACATGGGGACTTCGGCGATTACCTTGCCGGTGGCCGGGTTGTACACCGGTGCAAGGCGTTCGCTGGTGCTGGTCACCATTTCATTGTTGATGAAGTTCTGGATTTTTTTCATTGTACGTAGCTCCTCTTTGCGAGGGTCCCGTTGAGAGAGTTGTGTTGCGAGGGTCACGCTGAGAGAGTCAAGCTTGTCGGGCAGCAGCGGGCGCCTCAGGAGCACCTCCCGCTGCTGCCCCGACCAGACTGCCGCACTGGCGGATGACGACAGGGCAACAATGACCAAACTCCAACCCTGCTTGAGACCCCAGCTCCCTATTTATCGGGGTAAAACACCGGTTCGCGCTTCTCGATAAAGGCGCTGACCGCCTCCTTGTGCTCGGCTGAACTGCGGCAGCGCATAAAACTTGTCACCTCCTGCCGGAGATAATCGGTCGGCGGCTTGGTAATGGCAATATTGAGGTTCTGCTTGATCCGGCCCAGGGCCTCGGCGGGCCCCATTGCCAGCTGTCGAGCGACACCGTACACCTGCTGCTCCAGCTCCTCATCGGGCACACAGCGGGTCACCAGACCCATGCTGGCAGCCTCCTGGGCCGGCACTTTTGGCGTCAGCAGACAGAACTCCCGCGCCTGGGACACCCCCAGTAATTGCTGCAGGAAGTAGGCACCGCCAAAATCCCCGCTCAGGCCGATATTACCGTTGGCAAAACAGAGCTTCGCCGACCAGTCGGCAAAGCGAAAATCACAGGCCGCGGCCAGTGACAAACCACTGCCGGCGGCGGTGCCGCGAATCATGGCAATGGTCGGCTTTGGCATCTTGTGCAACAGCATGCTGATCTCAGCCCCCAGCTGCAGCAGGCGCTCGCTGGACATACCGCGCTTGCCGGACTGGCGGGACTTTCCGCCCATGGCATGAATGTCACTGCCGACACAAAATTCCTTGTCGGCACCGGTCAGCACGATGGCGCCAACCTGGTCGTCCTTGGCGGCGGCACTCACGACCTGGTGCAGCAATACCGTCAATTGACCGTTAATCGAGTTGCGCGCCTGCGGCCGATTCAAGGTGATGGTCAGGACCCGGTTTTCCAAGCTGGTCAAGACCGTAGGTTCGTTCTTTTTCATAATTGATTCCTGTGTATGCCGCACCTGGACGGCAGGAAGGGATATACTGCTACCATTCTCGAAGGCAGTCGAGAATTTAGATTAAGTTTCGCAGCCTAGTTTAGTATGCAATTTCTATATATAACCACTAAATTGTGTTGTTATGGGTCCGGTAACTGACCCGAATAATCCAGCAGGAGAAAATAGACGATGGCCAAAAAATCCTACTCAGCAAAAATTTCTTCCAAACTGGAGGAAATCAACAAAACGATTGAAGAGCGCTTCAAGAAAGTCCACGACCGCGCCAACGCCCTGCGCAGTGATTTCGGTACCCCCCTGAAGGAGTATATCGACGAATTGCAAGCGGTGGTCAAGAGCACGATCGATCTTAACAAAAAAACCCTCGACAAGGGCCTCGAAGTCAACAAACACTATATTGCCAAGGTGCGTGAGACCAGCGAAGCGGCCATCCAGCACTCCCGGGAGGAGTTCGAGAAAACCGCAGCCGACATCCGCGCCGCCCTGGACAAGGCCGTAGAAGATCTGAAATCCGAAGCCGAAAAGCAGACTGACAGCGTCAAGGACAGCCTCAAAAGCGGCACCTCACGCCTGGAAGAAAGCCTCAACACCCTGAAAAAAGCCGCCCACGACGTTGGTGAAACCCTGGCCTCAAAGCGCTCCGGCAAAAAGGCCGCCGCCAAGCCAGCCCCGCAGCCAATGGCGCAACCGGCAGCCGCAGTAAAACCCAAGCCCGTAGAGCCCGCAGCACCGGCAGCCACCCCACCGAAAAAAGCCCCGCCAACCCCCAAAGCCCCGGTCGCCGCAAAAGCTCCTGCCGCTAAAAAGGCTCCGGCCGCCAAGAAAGCAGCAGCGCCTAAAAAGGCTCCCGCAGCCAAGAAAGCGCCAGCCGCTAAAAAAGCTCCGGCCGCCAAGAAGGCTCCCGCGGCTAAAAAGGCTCCAGCGGCCAAAAAAGCCCCGGCGAAGAAACCTGCCGCCCCCAAAGCTCCACCAGCCCCAAAAGACGCTGAGTGAAGCTTGCCTGGCAACAAGCAACCCGTTTGTTGCCAGGCCTACCGGCCCCTGGTAACGCAGCCAATCCGGCGCCAGTAAAAAATCTTGCACTTTGTGCCAATCCGCAATTGACAACACCGGCCGAGGTATTTATTATGCGCGGCCTTAACGGGGACAACCCGTTATGCCCAGGTGGTGAAATTGGTAGACACGCTAGCTTCAGGTGCTAGTGCTCGCAAGGGCGTGGAGGTTCAAGTCCTCTCCTGGGCACCAATTCAGAAGGCCCCGTTCTCAGGAACGGGGCTTTTTTTATGCCCTGACAACGGTTCGGACTCCCGGCCACCGATCACAGACCGGCGGCGTTCACTGCGGCGCAAAGCGATGCTTTGCAAACGCCTGGCTCACCCTCTCCTGGGCACCAATTCAGAAGGCCCCGTTCTCAGGAACGGGGCTTTTTTTATGCCCTGACAACGGTTCGGACTCCCGGCCACCGATCACAGATCGGCGGCGTTCACTGCGGCGCAAAGCGATGCTTTGCAAACGCCTGGCTCACCCTCTCCTGGGCACCCCCACCGACAGCTCCCCCCTCCAGTAGTGAGCGACACCTCTGCTTACCATATCTAGCGATAAAGATAAGCAGAGGTGTCACAAATTACATTTACTTTAATTTAAGTGGGCACTATACTTATCATAATTTGACAAATTGGTAGCTGTAATGCCCAAATTAGAGCCCGATCAAAAGCGAAGTGCTGTAGTCTTCCCCAAAAACAGGAAGGTTTTAGAGCAACTCGGCGACAACATTAAACTGGCCTGTAAACGCAGAGGATATACCCAAGTTCTGATTTCAGAGAGAACCGGGTTAAGCCGTCTGACTATTCGCAAGATTGAACATGGGGATCCTAAAGTTTCCATCGGTCACTATGTCGCCGTCCTCAGTGTTCTGGGATTAACGGACGATTTTGCGAGGGTTGCCAATGACGATGAACTCGGCCGCAAACTCCAGGACATCAAACTGATGAGCAAAAAAAAAGGTAAATAGCAATGAGTACGGCAGCCTATGTCTTTGCTGACTGGGAAGAGTTTGATGAACCTACTCTAGTGGGTACTCTGCGATCCTCTGCCATCAAAAATAAAGAGCATTTTAGCTTTCACTACGACAACGATTGGCTGCAGTCTCCCTATGCGCAAAAAATCGATCCAGACTTAAATCTCTATTCGGGAGAGCAACACAGCGCGGACGCCAAAAACTTCAGAACCTTTCTGGATTCCTGCCCAGACCGCTGGGGCCGACTGCTCATGAAGCGCCGCGAAGCTATTATTGCCCGCCAGGAAGAACGCCGGCCAAATGTACTCTACGAAATAGATTACCTACTGGGCGTCCATGACTATTACCGTTTGGGGGCATTGCGATTCAAGCGAGACATGAAAGGGGCGTTTCTGGATAATGACGAAAAACTGGCGGCACCACCTATTTCTTCGCTACGAGATCTCGAATACGCGGCTCAACGAGTTGAAGCCAACAGCAATACAGACGAACCTGAATACTTAAAGTGGTTAACCATGCTGATGTCTCCGGGCTCCTCTCTGGGTGGGGCTCGGCCCAAAGCCAGCGTTGTCGATGAAAACAAACAATTGTGGATTGCCAAATTTCCCAGCCAGCACGATGATCATGACATTGCCGCCTGGGAATTTGTTGTTAACCAATTGGCCCTTGGTGCCGATATTCAGATGGCAGAATGCCGGATTGATAAATTCAACAGCTCTCATCATACATTTTTGACCAAGCGGTTTGATCGCACGCCAGACAGCCGCTTACATTTCACTTCAGCCATGACCCAGCTTGGATACTATGATGGTGATTATGACGCAAGCTATCTGGAGCTGGCTCAGTTTCTTACTGAACATGGAGCCAACACAAAAAAAGACCTGGCACAATTATGGCGACGCATTATATTTAATATCGCCGTTTCGAATACGGATGATCACTTGAGAAACCATGGTTTCATTTACAGCAATGGTGGCTGGTTACTATCCCCCGCCTACGACATCAACCCGGTCACACCCGCTAATGGCCTGCACCTGAATATCACCGATGACGACAACAGCCTTAGCTATGAACTGGCGATGGACGTTATCGAATTTTTCCAACTCAGCACATCAGAGGCTCAGCTTATAAAAGAAGAAGTGCTGACTAGTGTTGCCCGCTGGGAAACAGTGGCAAACTCTATCAATATTAGCCGAAGTGAACAGCGGAATATGGCAAGTGCATTCAACGTCTAAGCCAGCATCACACACTAATCCGCGCTAACAAAATAATGCCTATGGAACGTGAGTGGAACGCAGAAGTTATCGCCACTCATATCTTGTTGTTTTTATTATCTTTATTCAAGTGACCACGGAAGTTCAAGTCCTCTCCTGGGCTCCAATTCAAAAGCTCTGACCCACGGATTAAGGCTTTTTTTATGCCCTGAAAACGGCTCGGACTCCCGGCCACTGCGGCGCAAAGCGCCTTACTGTGCAGCGAGAGTTAAAATGTGCCCCTTTCCGTCGATAGTGACAACCAGGAGAATACTGCCATCAGGAGCGACACTAATATCACGAATTCGGCCGCGATCAGTCAAAATTATATCTGAACTAATCACTTCACCATTCTCGACGCTATACATCTGCAAGTCTTGAATTCCCAATCCACCCACCAGCAATTTATCTTTCCATTTTGTAAACATATCACCGGTATAGAACGCCATACCCGCCGGTGCGATAGAGGGTACCCAATAATGTTTAGGTTGCTCCATACCCTCCTTCGCGGTTTCATGTGTGATGGGTGTACCGTCATAATTCATGCCGTAGGTAATTTCTGGCCAACCATAGTTTATTCCACGCCTGATCACGTTAAGCTCATCACCACCTCGTGGCCCATGTTCCGTTTCCCAAATTAAACCTGTGTTTGCTTCGATGGCCATGCCCTGCGGATTACGATGACCATAGCTCCAAATTCCGGGTAACGCGTTATCTGCATCGACGAATGGATTGTCCTCAGGAATACCACCGTTTTCATGCAAACGGAATATCTTTCCATTGGGCGAATCCAAATCCTGCGCTGAAGGGCGATCCCCGCGATCGCCAGTTGAAAAATAGACATAACCATTATGAACAATAATTCTTGACCCAAAATGACGACCTGAATCCGTATGAGTCGTCACATCAGCTTCGAAAATATCCTGGTGTTCGATCCAATACCCGTCCTTGATTTTTCCCCGTGCAATCTTGGCATTACCCTTTTTACCGTCTTTCGTACTCGCGTAGGCCAAATAGATCCAGCCGTTGTTTTTGTAGTCGGGATGAAGTGTGATGTCGAGCAAACCACCCTGAACATGGTGCCATATCTCAGGAAGGCCTTTAACTGCTTCAATCAGCTTGCCAGAGGCTGATATATGCAATAACGCCCCATCTCTTCGAGTTACGAGCATGGACCCATCAGGCAGATACTCAACGGCCCATAATATTTCGTCAGCGATATGCAGGGTATCAATACGAAAGGTGTGACCCATGGAAGTCAGGACATTTGATCGCGTATCATCGCGTTGCCCATCCTGATGGAAGTTGTGACGCTGCTCTGCAATATAAATAACCAGTGACCGTACCTCAGCGGGCGACAACGAATTTCCCCATGCGGGCATGCCACGTGCAGTGGCGCCCTCAGAAATGATGCGCGCAAGCGTTTCGGTCGTCCCATCCACCAACCACGTCTCATCCAGCAATGATCCAGCCATACCTCCGGATAAATCAGCGCCATGACACGATGCACATTTTTCCGCAAATAATTCATCTGCTTGAGGTGCTGCGCCTGTTGCGGTTGCTTTCACGCAGATTAACAGTGCCATCCAGAGTGCTTGCTTCATCATCAATTTGCCACTTTTGAACATTGAAAATTTCCGGTGCTTACAACCCTGACGAATTGCTCTGCTGGAAATAGCAGACAACTCTGTCCACCATGGGCGAAGTAAGTGCACCCCGGGGAAAATCTTAATCTGCTCTGCCCCCGCTTTTATGACTGCAAATGCTTCCGTTGGAGTTAGGCAACCGGGCAAAACTTACAACCCTTAATTCAACGTCGCCTCAATAACCTCTACGCAGGTATTGGGAGAAACCACGACTTCCCGTAAAATCCGGCACCTCCTCCGATGTAATGCCACGTAAAATTGCCATCAGGGGACATTTTTCCAGAAACATGTCCATCCTGGTGTGCATTGACAGGCGCCGTTACCTCGTAACATTTTATCAGGCAAAACAATTATTGTATATTATCGATTGTTAACTATTGATAATTTTGGGTGCGTTATGGGGCGTCTATACACACTTATACATCGCTGACATAAAGGTGGGTACATCACCATGTTTGTGATTGGTGAGATCCGCCCCAGGTGCGAGCCGTGGCAACAGGAGGAGTAGGAGCAGACGGCAATCAGAATAGAGAGCTTGTTTTTCTGATTTTTCATATTCGATTTCGACCTGCTAAATAACCAATCTCAGATACGAAAAATCAAACCGAAAAGCACGAGGTGTCGCCCCACAGCCAGCGATACTCCTATATTCGCTGGCCAACTGAATTGCCGGCTATCTAAATAGCAAGTGAGGAAGCCAGAGTGAGATCTGCGGAAACACCGTGATCAACAGCAGTACGATGACCAGAGGTACCAGGAATGGCATGGTTGCCTTGACGCATTGCTCGAAGCTCACATTGGACACTTTCGACAATACATACAACACCATGCCGATAGGCGGCGTCAGTAAACCCAACATCAGGTTGAGAATAACCAGGATTCCCAAATGCACGGGATCGATACCCACACTGTCCGCAATCGGCATCAGCACCGGTACCAGAATAGTGATCGCCGCAATCGTTTCCATGAACAGGCCCACCAATAGCACCATGAACATGATAATCAGCAGTAAGATCAACCGGTTATCCGTCAGCCCCAGCAATGAATCGCCGAGTATGCCTGCCACCTGATTCGCGGTTAAAATCCAGGCAAATATTGTCGCTGCCGAAACGATTAGAAGGATTGCCGCTGATGTTTCTATAGTATCCATTGACACCCGCAGAATATGACGCCAGGACAGGGTGCGGTAAACGACGGCCCCGAGAAAAAGCGCGTAGGTAGCGGCCGCAACAGCAGCTTCTGTAGGCGTGAACGCGCCCGTCGCGATCCCGCCCACAATGATGACCGGGGTCAATAGCGGTAAAAATGCTGCTTTAAATGTGTGCCATACCCGGCACAAATCAAAGTTACGATCACGCGGATAACCCCGGCGACGCGAGTACCAGGCCACCATGACCATAAGTGCTCCCGCCATCATCAAGCCGGGCACGAGCCCTGCCACGAACAACTCACCAATCGAGACAGAGGCCATCACGCCAAAGATAACCAGAGGCAATGACGGCGGAATGATAGGGCCAATCGTCGATGAAGCCGCGGTGACACCGACGGCAAAATCGCTGTCGTAGCCCGCATCGCGCATGGCCTTGATTTCTACATTTCCCAGGCCACCGGCATCGGCCACGGCAGCACCTGACATACCCGCGAAGATTACGCTGGCGCCAACGTTTACATGACCCAGTCCGCCATGCATCCAGCCGACAAGCGAACGGGCAAACGCAAAGATCTTGTTAGTGATTCCGCCAGTATTCATTAAGTGGCCGGCGAGGATAAAAAACGGAATAGCCAGAAGTGGGAAGCTGTCGATGCCATTGATCATGCTGTGCACCACCGCAACGCTTGGCATCTCGTCAATAACGATGTAGATGAGTGACGCACCCGCCAGGGAAACCGCAACGGGCACCCCGAGTACAAGAAAGACGACGAGCAGAATAAACATTATCAATAGAGCCATGGGGACAACACCTAAATTTCTTCAGTTGGTAGTTGGTTCAATTTTTCAGCCATGACCTGCTCAGCCGGAATTCGGGTGTAGCGATACGCTCGCACGGCAGCGAATATCACCATGGCAAAACAGGCAACCACCACTGTGTAGTAAATTATACTTTTGGGCAGGTCGACTGATACCATGCGCTGTGCATGGGTGCGTTGTGCAAGTTCGATACCCAGGATTCCTATGCAACTGAAGAATACGGCCACGCTGGACTCCACGGTCACGGTCAACCACTTGGCCATTCTGGCGGACAGGTAACGATAAAAAAATTCCAGGTAAATATGGCTGCCCTTGCGCACGCAGGTAACGGAACCCAGAAACCCCAGAACTATTAGCAAATACCTCGCAATCTCTTCTGTCCAACCGAGACTGTCATTGAGTACATAGCGGGTAAAAAACTGCAGTGCGACTATAAAGAAGAGTGCGACGAAGATGACAAGCACAGGAATGTCGTAGATCCGTATGTCAGTGATATCATCCGACACTTCTTCCACTGACTCAATCGCGTTGTCTACGGCATCTCTCTCCATATCGCCAGTTTTATTATCTGTTGTTGGTTTTGACATAATTTACGATCCCCTGGGTCGCATCCATACCGACGAGACGCTCTCAACGCTGAGAGAAATAGAAAATTTCTACTCTTCTATGGCCTGCAGTCTCAGCAACACCTCTTTACTGAAAGGCATACTGCCGCCCATCAGGGCAGGCTCCACTACGGCAATAAAAGGTGCGCGATCGACCTCCACAACCTCGACATTCCGATCACGAAACCACTGTACGAGTTTTTGCTCGGTCTGTATAACTTGCTCCGTTACCCAGTACGATGCCTCTCGCAATACGTCGAATAGAATCGCGCGATCTTCCCCGGTCATTTGCGATAGCCTGTACCCGGACACCACCGTCAGGGTTGAATTGGTAATATGAGCAGTCAGGCTGATGTGAGATTGAACTTCAAACAGTCTCTTTGCCTGAATAGTCAGTAATGGGTTTTCCTGGGCGTCAACCACACCTTGCTGAAGCGCCAGATACACTTCGGCAAATGCCATTGGCGTTGGATTTGCTCCGACTGCTTTGGGGAAGAGGACATAAGCCGGTGCATTTGGTACCCGGATTTTCAGATTCTTCATGTCGATGGGGGATAAAATCGGCTTGTTCGCAGTCACGTGTCGTGCACCGTAGTAGCTGATCGCCATCACTTCGTTGCCACCGCTTGCCCTGGAAAAGCCCTGTGCCAGCTCTTTAAAGAGGCCACTGTCCCGGTAGGCCTTCCAGTGGTCTATACCCCGCAAGGTGAAAGGAAAGTCGGTGATAGAGATGGGGCCGTAGATCGATCCGGCGAAACCGGCTCCCGTATAAATGACATCCACAATTCCCAACGACAGGGATTCGTTCAATGCGTTTTCCTTTCCCAACGACGAGGCCGGAAACACCCGCATGTCGTAACGTCCATTGGTGCGCTCCTTAAACAATTCTGCTGCCATTAATGCACCCTTGTGTAGCGGATGCCCTACTTCATACACATGAGCAAACATCAACTTTTTTTCTGCCAGAGCTTGCCCGGAAAATGCAACTGCTACTGCGAACACTGCGATGAATGCGAACGCCAACTTGCGCTGATAGTTACCAGTCATAACGATTAATTCCCTCCGGGATACCGGTTCCACTCCCCTCCCGCCAGTTAATGAAATCAGGAAAAACCCAATCTTCACTGTCATGCATGCTGCCTGCTGAGCGGATGGTGAACAATAACTGCAGCAAGGTGCCGCTGAGCCAACGCTCAGATGGGATCGACAGTCCACCAGCCGGTTTTTTTTCGTGTGGTTTTATTGATTCACAATACCGATAGTAAACTGATAGTTATACTCGCCGGGCTTGACCCGATATTTTTCCAGCGGTGCGCCCAAGGCTGACCACGAATCAGTGCCTCCTAGGCCCGATTGAATCAGATCTATATTCAGCGTATGAAAGCCCTGCTCAATCAGGTCATAGGTATGTTTTGCTTCATCCAGATTCTTCTGCGACCAGGGCCAGATGGACATACTTAAGGCCTGCTCGCCGTCGACCCTAATAGTCATTCCAGATTGATCATCTTCAAGTTGCCACCAGTCTATGTCGGTGCGATTACCATTCTCTTGTGGAACCATATAGTGGTATATCATCTCGCTAACGCTCGCGCGATACACACCTATTTCTGCGCTTGAGTTTCGGTCAGAGTAGTTTTCGTGGGGCCCCCGGCCATAATAGGCAACGCTGTCGAATGCGTTAGCAATACCGACTTGCATACCCAAGCGTTTCATTGGCGGCAAATTCTTATCTGCCTTGAGACTCAGCTCGACGCTGATGTCTCCTTTTCCGCTAATCAAATAGCGGTGTACCAGATGCACTTTATCTTGATAACCCTGAACGATTTCGACTTTAGCGCCTTGATTGGTTTTCGTGTGCCTGAAGCTTTTCACTTCGAGCATGTCCGCCGCATCTCTCCAAAAAGCAAGCTTTTGGTGCGACATCCACGCCCCCTTATCATTGTCTGTCTGTGCTCGCCAAAAGTTTGGTCTCATCGGAGCAACAATAATTGAATGGCCATTAATTTCAAGGCTGCTCATAGCCCCCAACTTTTTATCAAAGCCGACCTTCACCCTCGAATTGGCAAGTGTTAGATCAGCTTCGGTATCCGTAGTTTGCAGGCCAGGGCCGCTTGGCAGTGTTTGCGCTTTTTTCGCGATCCTCCAGGGTAGCTCAAATTTTTCCTTCGCGACTTCATGACCTGCCGGTGCCCAGTCTTTCGTATTGCGAGTTACTGCAGACAAGCGTAGCCAATAACGCACCCCTGGGGCGAGTCTCGGTTTGACGTACTCGAGCTGAATCGCTGTGGTCGCCTGGGGCGCCAGGTCAATTTCGCCAATTTTACCTTGCCCAATAACCTCACCGTCCGCATACATCTGCCAGTTAAAATCGAATTGACTTAAATTGGTGTGGAACAATCGGTTAGTGATAGCCACCTGGCCATTTGCCAGATCCAGCGCCTTGAATTGCACTGGCTGAAAAACATACTTGGCATGGTAAAGCTCGGGGCTCGGCCTGCCATAGGAGTCAACAATGCCATTTTGGTTAAATGCCCCGGAATTGGGAACATCGCCAAAGTCACCACCGTAAGCGAGGTACTTCACCCCTTCCGGCGTGGCATGCTCCAGTCCTTGATCCATCCAGTCCCAAATATATCCGCCAATCAAATTTTTTCGCTGCCAGACAAGCTGCCAGAATTCATCCAGATTACCCAGGGAGTTGCCCATTGCGTGCTCATATTCACACATGAGTATGGGGCGTTTAATGTAGGGGCTGTCAGATAGCCCTTTCAGGTAGTCAATACTCGGATACATGCGACTAATGACATCAACGTAAGGAGGATCGGTTGGGTTAGCCATTGGCGTCACGCGCCCAAGCGCCTCCATTTCCTCTGGCACCCAATACCAACCCCGTGGAGGCTGGATAAAGTCCGGATGTTCGGGCAATCCTTGCGCACCTTCGTAGTGGACAAATCGGCTCGGATCAAAATCATGTATCCAACCCGCAGCGGCGGCATGGGCGGGCCCCATTCCCGACTCATTTCCCAAAGACCAGGCAATTATCGACGGATGGTTTTTGTCGCGCTGAACCATGCGAGTTATCCGATCCATGATGGCGGGTAGCCAGGCAGGGTCATTAGCAAACTGGCCGCCAAATAAATGGCTCTCGACATTGGCTTCATCCATGACGTACAAACCATATTCGTCACACAAATCGAGAAAATACGGATCGTTGGGATAGTGCGCGGTGCGGACAGCGTTAAAGTTAAACTGTTTCATTAACTTCACGTCTTGTTCCAGATCCGCGCGCGTTAATGCCTTGCCGCGCACTGCGTGATGGTCATGACGATTCACACCGATAATCTTAATGCTCTGGCCATTGACCAACAGCTCACCCGTAGCGGCGTCTATCTTCACGTCGCGAAATCCAACTCGACTACTTTTCGCCTCAACCAGCGCGCCATCGCGCTCGAATAACGACAGTACCAGGGTGTACAGGTTGGGTTGCTCAGCCGACCAGAGTAGCGGCGTAGCTACTTTAAGGTTGAGCAAATCAAATTGAATGTTTTCGCGCTGCGGATATTGCTGCATCACCTGATCTGCCGAGACAGTTACCGGTTTGGATAGGACTGCTTTATCGTCATGGTACAGTTGAGCTTCAAGCCGCCAGCCTTCCAGTTGCCGGTTATCGCTAATCGTCAAAAATGGTCGAATACGAAGTTCGGCTGATTGATAGTCAGCGCTCAGTACGGGACGGGCAAAAAAATCCTTTATGGCAATCTTCGGGCGGGCAAGCAGCAAAACTTCACGGTGAATCCCACTCAATTTCCACATGTCTTGCCCTTCCAGATAACTCCCGTCGCTCCAGCGCATAACCTGCAAGGCCAATTTATTTGTACCGGGTCTGACGTAGTCCGTAACATCAAACTCGGCCGGCAGGCGGCTACCCTGACTGTATCCAACTCTTTGTCCATTTACCCAGACATAAAAAGCCGATGAAACACCGCCAAAGTGCAGAATTACCTGTTTCTTTTGCCAACCAGCTGGCAAATCAAAATGACGAATATATTTACTGACGGGGTTGGCCCGCGCTATTTTAGGCGAGGTATCAGGTAGCGGATTGATACCGCCTCCTGAATAGAAAGGTAGTTGGGTATTGGTGTAAAAAGGAATATCAAAACCAAAGAGTTCAACGCTGGACGGAACGGGCAATCTTTGCCACTCACTGGCATCATAGCCGGGTGCGACATAGGCCAGGTCAATTTCCTCGTCATCATACTGAAACTGAAATTGCCACTCGCCATTGAGATTGACATAGTCGCTGCGTTCACGATTCAAGCTAAGCGCTGCGTCAACACTGCTATAGGAATAGGGGACTGCCCGTGTGGGCATCCGATTCCGGGAGATAACTTCCACCGACTCCCAATCCTTACCGATATAGCCGCTCCTCACATGGGGCGATTCCAAACTGCTCGAATCAAGCGCCGCGCAACTGAGGGGCAAGAGCAGACAAACTAATGCCTGGAGACCGCAATTTCTCAACATTTCCCAATGAAACTTCTGACCGACGTTCATCAAATTACCGGCCAGTTCGCATGCAGGGCCGTTTCCAGGCTGGTCGTGATCGACATACACACCTCGCTTCCGACACGAATCATCAGTGAATAGTATAGGGACACCGATTTATTGTCTACTGTTTTTTGTTGACAATAGTAGTGCGTTAGCTCACTAGAAATCACACTACTTGTCACGGGTGTGGCAGCGGCCTTAGATGAGCAGATTGATGAGTTTCACCGCCAGACGGGAAATGCTGGCAGGTATCCGCCAGAGTTACCTCGATGCCGACTGGCTGGGGAAAGGTAAAGTACTGGATGGATTTGTTGCTGCCACCCACTATGAGGGGAAATATGCTTGCCGGTTATTGAACGGTACTGAGCTTCGGAAAAGCGCCCAGGATGTAATCGATGGCCTACGGGTTGCTGATGACTTGTTGCCAATTCGTCTACAGGGGCTCGATACAGACTGCGGTAGTGAGTTTATAAATTTTGACGCGCTGCATTACTGTGAAGATAACCGCATTACGTTTACCTTTTCGATTCTTATCGCATTTACTTTTTGCCGATTTATGCTCGCGCCAGAAGCTGTTTGATTCCTCGCCGAGCAAGCTACCCGCTGCATCACTGGATTCATGCTCGGTAACGGCCGATGAAAAGGAGACATCCAGGTCCTGTTCTCGCAGCCGGTGATGATTTGTTATCTCCAGTCTGTGTGAATTTCGCCAGGCAGATAAATATTCCATTGCCTATTTCAGGTGCTATGGTTCGATTTTCGGTCCTCAGTTTCCCGGCTCAAACGTGAACCCGGCCTTTGCCAGCAGGCGATTGCTGCTGTCTCGCAGTTCCACTTGCCAATCACCGGCCAGTCGCTGCTCGATATTCTTGCTGGCGTAACTGCGCCAGCGATTCGACCAGACCCCGATATTGACCGTATTGACAATGCGATTCCGGTGTTTCCAGACGTAGCTCAGGTGCTCATCCTTAATATTATTGACGTCGGAATAGGCGAACAGCCGGGCGGGTGAATCGTTGTGCAGCTTAATATCCTGCAGGCCGCCAACCGGCTCCAGTTCCTCGACTCCGCTGCAGAGGATAAACCTGGCCACATTCGGCGACAGAATCTGCACCGATTGCGGGTAGAATACCGGGTTGCTGGCGGCGGGTGGCGCATCCACAACAACCTCAGGGCGGTTGTAGTTTGGAGTTGCGGCCTCTACACTGGCCGAAGGCTGCTTGGCGCCGGAATCCCTAATTGCCTCAGTGGCGAACGGTTGCGAGGTTGTTTTCTCATCAACCAGGACAAGGCTAATTGCATAGACACTGGCGACCAACAAAATTAGTACCAGTACCAGCGCGGTAATAATCCGCTTCCAGTGATAGTCGTACAGGAGTTTGCCGGTTTTTGGGTCTTTCAAGCGATAGTCGCCGCTGCTGGCTTGCAGCAACTGCATGGGTGTCAGGGCGGGGTCAGGCATGAAGGGACCTCCTTAGGGCAAAACCACGGCCTGACATCGACACTACCGGGCTAATAGAAGTGTCATTGGGGGCAGGCATGTTGGGGTTTTCTTGCATCTGCAGGTAGTTTGATCCGCTACTGTCGGCAGGGGCCAGCACAATAGCTGATAAACGTGCGATGTTAGCACAAGGCGCCCGGTTTAGGCGTTTAAGAGAAGTAGTTTTACGTTTTTAAGAGAAATTGATTAGATGAGTGGTTATTTCCAGTTAGGGGTTCGAACCATTTGGCTGCTGCTGGCTTGCCTGCCAGCTGGCCTCCACGCCAGCACGCCAGCAGCGGTAAATCTGGCTTCCGTAAGCGCTGTAGTGGTGGATCTGGAGCGGGACGAGACGCTGTTGTCACAACACGATGACATTCAGTTGCCGGTGGCGTCCATTACCAAGCTGATGACCGCCATGGTGGTACTGGATTCAGCTGCCGAATTGAATGAGTGGCTGGAGATTCGCGACTGGACCGGCGATCTCGAAAAAAACGCCTTTTCACGCATTCGCGTCACCTCCCAGGCCCGTCGCCGGGACCTGCTGCGCCTGGCGCTGATGTCCTCGGAAAATCGCGCTGCTTTTAACCTGGCCCTGCACCACCCGGGTGGTCTGCCGGCTTTTGTCGCGGCCATGAACGCCAAGGCCAAAGCGCTGGGTATGGAAAACAGCCATTTTGCCGATCCCACCGGTTTGTCGATCGAAAACCGCGCCACGGCCGCGGATTTGGCCGTTATGCTGGTGGCAGCCTACGGCTACCCGTTGCTGCGAGAGTATTCCACCACCCGCCAGTTCACTATCAATTTTCGCAAGCCTCGCTACCGCCTCGGCTATGGCAACACCAACCCGCTGGTCAGCAGTTCGCGCTGGCAGGTATCACTCACCAAAACCGGCTACCTGACCGAGAGCGGACGCTGCCTGGTGATGGTCACTGAAATGGACGACAGGACCGTGGGCCTTGTGTTGCTGAACTCCTTTGGCAAGCGCTCGCCGCTGGGTGATGCCGGGCGCATCCGCCGCTGGCTGGAAACCGGCAATGCGGGCACGGTTGCCAGGGCGGCGCAGGAGCACCGACAGCAGGTGCTGGACAAGGCTGGCAAGTTGTAACCGGGCAGTGGACTTTGATCGTGACAACTTCCGGCCACCCTGGTACCTGCGCAATGGCCATGTGCAAACCATCCTCAATAGTCAGGGTCCGAAAAAGCATCGCGCCGGTAAAATCGCCAGGTCACTGCAGAGTCAGCGACTGACCCTGGAGGCAAAGGACGGGGTCAAGCTGTTGGCTGATTTCGACCGCGCGCCGGTCGGCAAGGGCGCGCTGGTGGTGCTGATACACGGCTGGGAGGGATCCAGCCAATCCAGCTACCAATTGACAACCGCAGCAACCCTGCTGAATATGGGTTTCGACGTCTTGCGACTCAATCTCAGGGATCACGGTGATTCCCATCACCTCAACCCCGGGCTTTTCAATTCAACCCTGACCGGGGAGGCGAGCGAGGCCATAGGCCACTTTCTCGCTATGCGCAGCTACCCCTGGGTTTGCCTGGCCGGCTACTCCCTGGGCGGCAGTTTTGCCCTGCGCATCGCCGCCGACGCCGGTGCAGAATTGGGAATTACCGCAGTGGCGGCTGTGTGTGCCCCGATCGAACCTTGCAATGCCATGCGCGCCCTGAACGAAGGCTGGTTTGTCTACGAGCGATATTTTTTCAGGAAGTGGACGCGATCACTGCACAGGAAACTACAGCATTTTCCGCAACTGGAATATGGCGATGACCTGAAAAAGGCGCGTCGACTGGATGATATCAATAGAATGTTTATTCCTGCGCACACGCCGTACCGTGATGCGGAAGAGTATTTTGCTGCCTACGCTTTGTCTGGCAAGCGCCTGATCAACCTGAGCATGCCCGCCTGGTTGGTGCTGGCCGCCGATGATCCAATTATTCCCGTCGCCGATGTTAGCAATATTGCTGCGGAAGTACCCTTGCAAATTCAGGTTACCCGCCATGGCGGGCATTGCGGCTTTATCGAAAATCTGCGCGGCGACAGCTGGATAGAGAAATGGCTTGTGGAGTTATTCACTACCTGCCTTGATTAACAGCTGCACTCTGTAACTGCGCGTTAATGCACCACCCCTCATTGTAGCCCCTGACACACATGCAATGACGCGCAATTCGTTAACATACATTACAATCCAGTGTAGAGTGAACATATCACTGCCTGCCGAAATAGCGACCTCATGGCACGCAGGGCGCACAAGGCACAGGAAAATCAAGAGCTTAGCGCATGGCCAATAAGACCGAAGAACCCAGGGAAATAGAGCAAATCACGTCGGCCATAGAAGACGGTTTTGGTATCTGTCCGTCTTTCTTTATGCTCGCCGCCGATTCGCCGGCGGTGGTTAGGCACCTGTATGAGCAGGCCAAATTCGCCTATCTGGAAGCACCGTTTCCAGCGCTATTCAAAGAGGAGCTCTTCGCCTATCTATCGCGCTTTTGCATGGCACCCTACTGTATGCTCCGCCATTCGGCGTTTCTGATTGAGCGTCCTGCGGGGGATCAGGCAAGTGCGACACTCAGCCCCGCCGACGTAGTGCAGCTACTGCAGACACCGCTACCGAGCAATGAACAGCTGCTGGATCATCTCGATGTCTTAAGGCGTGCCGGTGGCCTGCAGACAGAGGGACTGGTGCGGGGCTCAAAGATCGAGAAGGCGGTCTTCTTTGGCGGGGTGTCCCTGTTCTTGCAGAAAGGACCGTTCCTCGCCTTTAAAACAGAATTACGTCGATTCCTCGGGGCGACGTCCTACTTTCGCTTTTGCACTTTCCTCGCCTTTATTCGCACAGCTCACTACTGGACCGAACTGCACGAGACCTTGAGTGTCGAGTCGGACGTCGATCAATTGCTGATTGAAGAACCCGCACTCGCCTCCTGGCTGAACAATTACCGGGAAAACGTGGCTGTAGAGCTCGAGGCCAACGCCGAGAATATCATTGCCGAGCTTAAACTCGCTGTTAAACACACTGAGGCGCAGAGAGCTGGCCTGAGCCACATTATTGAAACCTCGCTTAACGAAATCTACATTTTCAGCGCTGAAACCCTGGGGTTTGTTCAGGTCAATGAGGGCGCGCGGAAGAACCTGGGCTACACGTTTGATGAATTAAAGGCGTTGACACCGCTCGATATCGAATGCAAATACACCGCGGAGCGTTTTCAGGCACTGCTTGACACGTTGCGTACGGGACAGCGACAAATGCTGGAATACACGGCCCGGCATCGGCGCAAGGACGGTAGTGAGTATCCCGTTGAAGTGCACCTGCAGTATATGGCGCTTGATGGCACATCGATGTTTGTTGCGATCGCCCTGGACGCCACGGAGAAGCGGCGCACGGAGAGTGCACTCAAAGAAAGTCATGAGCTACTCGAACAACGGGTATTGGAGCGAACGGCTGAATTGAGGGAGAGCCAACAGGCATTGAAGCTGGCAATGTCCGCGGGAAAACTCCACACCTTCAAGCACGACCTGAAAACCGATCGGTTAATAGTCTCACCGGAATTCGATGGCCCCGCAGGTGGCAGCGGCGCTATCGGGCAGTTGCCAGATTGGCTGGCAGCCCTGCATCCGGATGACCTGCCCCGTTTTTCAGAGCAATACCGGCGGCTTACCGAAGAAGGGCAAGACCTGGCTGATGAGTATCGAATCCCCCAGCCGGATGGAAGCGTTCGCTGGATAAGCTTGCGAGCCCAGGGTTTTAAAAACAACCGAGGCGAGGTTGAACGTATTTATGGCGTATTGGACGACACCACGGACACCAAGCTCGCCACGGCGGCATTGGAGGAAGCAAAATCGCTGGCAGAACGCGCGACCGCAGCGAAGTCGCGGTTTTTGATGGCTGCCAGCCACGACTTGCGCCAGCCGCTGCAAGCCCTGGGGATGTATCTCGCCACGCTCACACACCAGTTTGACCAGCCCGGACTCCGGCATCTCACCGATCAAATGCGCGTATCACTCGATGCGATGGGCGAACTGCTCAATGCGCTACTCGATATCTCCAGGTTCGAAGGCGGCTCGGTCACGCCAAACAAGCGAGACTTCCACCTCGGCGAGCTGCTGGAGCGGGTTGTCACCAACAACATTCAACAAGCCGAAAAAAAAGGGCTGCAGCTCGACTACACACGTGAAGATTGTGTACTGCACAGCGACCCCGCGCTGCTGGAGCGCGTGATCGATAACCTCCTGATCAATGCAGTTCGCTATACAGAGCGGGGTCGCGTCTCAGTCGACTGCCAGTGCAGTCATGGGATCGCGCGAATTACGGTGACGGATACAGGCATTGGCATCACCAGCGATGCCCTCGAGAAGATCTTCGAGGAATACTACCAGCTTGATAATCCCGCGCGCGACCGGCGCAAAGGATTGGGGTTGGGGCTGTCAATCGTCAAGCATATTGCACGCTTGCTCGATCACCCCTTCGATGTCCACTCGATACCGGGCCAAGGGTCGACGTTTTCTGTATCGGTGCCTGTCGGCAACAAGGATACTGCACAAAGAGAGCCTCGTGCCCAGGCGGAGCCAGCGCCCCATGGCAACAGCAAACCCCGCGTTTTGCTCGTAGACGACGACCCTTTCATTGTCTATTCGACCAAATTGTTGTTGGAAAGCACCGGTGCACAGGTTAACATTGCAACCAATAGCAGCGAAGCCGTTGCGATCCTGGAAGCTGGCTTTCAACCAGACTTCGTTATCTCTGACTACTGGCTGCCCGGCCTTTCCGGGATCGACCTCATTCGCCGTGTCCGAGAGGTAGCAGCAAAAGAAATCCCTGCAGTGGTGATAACCGGCGATATGGCCGTACCTGAAGTCGAGATGGCCAGCCTCACCAACTGCACCATTCTCCACAAGCCCGTCGACCCCACTCGTCTCATCGCGATGATTGAGAATTTATCGCCAGCAGGAACATAGCCAACCGCACATCAAACCAAGGCCAACTACCGGGGGTATCTTGCGGTTAAGGCGACGCCCACCAGCCGGTCAGGCCCGGCGATAAAGGTCGGCAAACCGAAGCTGTCGCCGGTATTGCCGGCGTCCAGCAGGTAGTCCTTGTCTGCGAGATTCTTGCCGTAGAGCTCTACAACGTAGTGACCTGCCTTCGACTCATAGCGCAACGACAAATCCCAGATGCCATAGCCCGGCTGCGCCTCGTCCTGGGTATCATCAAACGCCTGCAGGTTTGGGCGGTCGTTGTCGTCGTCAAAGAATATTGCTGACTTGTAGCTGTAAGACGGGGTGATGGAGAACCGCCCGGCTTCGGTCGGGAAGCTCAGGGTCACACCGATGGCCGCGCTGTGATCCGGGCTCAGGCGGAACTTGTGCCCGGCAAACTGCTGTTGGTTGCCGGAGTCATCGCGGCTGTCGAAGCGGCCGTAGTTGTAGCCGTAACTGAAAAAGGCCCGCAGATTTTCCAGCGGTTCGGCATCAATGAACAATTCCAGGCCGTGAGCCGTGGCCGACCCCGCGTTCAGTACGACCACTGCCGCTGCGCCGGGCGCAAACAGGGTGGTTTGGAAGTTGCTGTACTCGTAGTAGTAGACCGAAGCGCTGATATTGATGCGGTTATCCATCAGGGCGTAAAAGCCGCCGACTTCGTAAGAGTCCACTTCCTCGGCGTCGAGGGTTTCGGCTTTTACAAACTCCTCACCCCCGGGGGTGTTAAAGGCGATGACCTCCGGGCGGCGGCCCCGTGAGTAGCTCGCCCAGAGATTAAGGTCGGCACTGAATTGATAAGACGCCACGGTACGCCAGGACCAACCCGCAAAGTTATCGCTGGCGCTGACCAGCTCACCGCCCGGCGAAGCGGCGATAAACAGGGTGTTACCCGGATCGTGTGGGATCAGGGCGGGGCCGGGCAGCGGGCTACCCAGGCTGCGGCCGTAGTAGGACGTTTTTTTGTCGTCCCGGGTCCAGCGCATGCCGGCGGTCAGTTCCAGCTGTTCGCTGACGCGCCAGGTAATATCGCCAAACAGGTCGAGGGATTTGGTGTCGCTGCGGTTGGCGAACTCTTCCTCATACAGCTCACCAGCAGGCGGGTTGCCCGGTTCGCTACCCCGGCCCGTAGCGAGAAACTCCAGGAAGAAGGGCAGGCCCTGGCCCTTGTCTGTCGCCAACGGGACGTACTGCTCGCCCTCTTCTGCCAGGTAGTTGGCACCGAAAAACGCCGAAATTTGGCCGTCGCCGTCATAGTTGAAGCGGATCTCCTGGCTGAACTGCTCGCCCCTGGCCAGCTCCGAGGCAACCAGAATGTCGAAATGAGAGCCGTCGCCATCGAATACCTCGTCCGCCTCAAATTCGCGCCAGCCCGAGATAGAGGTGAACGACCAGTGGTCATTGATATCCCACTCCAGAATGCCGGTCAGACTGTCGAGTTCACGCACCAGCCCCAACTCAGCGCCGTTGCGATAGCCGCCAAAACTTGCCAGGGCCGTGCCGCTGAAATGGCCGGTATCGCCGCCCGGCGGTGCAAAGCGGTTGTTTTTAAAGGCGGTGCCGGGTGCTGTGTCTCGCTGGTGGTTGGCAATCAGGTCAAGACCCAGCGTATCCATCAGGTCGGCGCGCAGGGAGAGGCGGTAGGCGCGCACCTCCGCGCCGTTATAACCTTCGCCACCGAGCAGGTTTTCCACGTAGGGGTCGCGCCCCTTATCGACCCACGCAATGCGTGCGGCCAGCCGTTCGTCAATAAGGGCACCACCGAGATGGCCGCTGACTTCCCGGTACCTGCTGTTGCGCACACTCTCGCCATAGCCAAGCTGTATCTGCGCCTCAGGTTCGTAGTCGGCCTTGCGCTGAATGACATTGATGGCGCCGATCAGTGCGGCGCGACCAAACAACGTGCTCTGCGGACCTTTCACCACCTCGACCCGCTCCAGGTCGTGCAACTCAAAAAATGAGCCCCGTGAGCGGGAGGAAGAAACCCCGTCCTGAAACACCGCGATGCGCGGCTCGATGTGCGACTCGCCACTGTCGGAGGTAATGCCGCGAATCACAAAGGCGGGGTTGTTGGCACTTTGCTCCTGCACCTCCAGGCCCGGAATAAAACCGGCCAGCTCATCAAACTGCTGTATGTTGAGTTCAGCCAGCCGGTCGCCACTCATCGCATTGATATTGATGGGCACGTCTTGCAGTGACTGCTCCCGCTTCTGGGCGGTGACAACCACCTCTTCAATCTGCGCTTGCAGGGGCAGTGCGGTGATGGCCAACAGTGCGGCAGTGCCGCAACCATACGCGTTCTTGTGCAATGCCGTGCTAATGCTTGCAGAACTCATCATAGCCGGGATACCCCGTAGTTATGATGTAACTTTACTGCTGGCTTGTGTTTGCTGTCCAGCCGGAATATTTCTTCAGAGAGAAGACGATAGCGCTGGCAGCAGACTCAACATCAGGGTGACGCTGAAAAAAGCCAGCACAGTCGTGAGCAGCAAAATGCTGGAACACCAGCGCTGATGACCGTATTGCCCGCCGATAATCGGATACATACTGAACATTGGCGCGGCGGTGAAAATAATGGCCGCCTGTTTCAGCTGCGGATCCATTCCCGGAAACAGAAAGATCACCAGCGCCAGTGCCAGCAGCGGCTGGAATACCAGTTTCGCGCCACTGATCAGCAGGGCATCCCTGGCCCCAACTGCGAATTTCGATCCTGCCAATGAACCGCCGATAACGACCAGTGCCACCGGCGCTGCGGATGCCGCCAACAGCCCCATCCCTTTGTCTATAAAGTCCGGCACAGGGACTGAAGCCAGAGCGGCGACAATGCCGGCAGCCACCGCGATAAGGATCGGGCTCTTAAACAGCCGATTGCTGACGGTGACAAGCAGTTTTTTGTAGTTGGTACCCTGTTCATCGGTGGTTTCCAAAAGCGCAAACGCAAGCGGAAACAACAGAATGTTCTCGACCAGCAGACACATAACAAAGGCCTGGGCAGGAGCCTGCTCAAAGTACTGCAACAGCACCGGGAATCCGATAAACGCAGAATTGGGAAAAGCGCCGCCCAGTGATTTAAGCCCGGCCAGGCGGGTACTGTCTCGCAACAAATAGCGACTCACCAGGAAGACCAGCAAGAACGAACCCAATAAGCCGATGCCATACACCAGCATGTAATCGACATCGACAATCCGGGCCAGGTCGATCTGCGATATCTTCTGGAAGATCAGCAGTGGCAGCGCAAGGAACAGGACATAAGCGCTCATCCCGGGCAGAGCCTCTTTCGGGACGATGCCGTACCTTACCACCAGAAAGCCCAAAAGAATCACAAGAAAGATGGGCGCGGTAGTACCTAACATGGTCAACATAGACAAACAATGATGCATCCTGGTTTTGCGAAGCCCGCGTTGAGCTCCACAGCAAATAACGACGATACCCGCGCAATGGCCGGGAATCAACCAGGGATGCAATCAGCTCAAAGCCGGAGCGCAGGCCAAGCACATATTGCTGTTTCGCGACGGATTGCTTCAGGACCACCAGCTCGGACCCGGCTAAAGGTCTATAGCCATCGCCGGGCGCACAGTAATATGCTCCTGATTAATTTCAACCGGCTGTTCGAGTACATATTCACCCGCTCTGGCAATATGAACAGGATCGCCAAACACCTTGCGACCGACCAGCCACAGGTCCATACCTTCGGCGCCAATTACCTAAGCAATGGCGCGACCAATAGCAATGGACACACCGGTCACGAATGCCGCTTTACCTCGAAAAAATTCGCTCACAAGTTCAGACCCTGGTTTGCGTAAACAGGGGGTGCTGTGGACTCAATCCATCGGCAAAGAAAGCCGCTCCCCCGGTATCGGTAGCGGGAAATCTGTGTGCACCGTTCAGCAAGAACGTCAGTTTGGACATGCGCCACACGTCGCTGCGCTTGCAAAATTGCACCTGGTAACGCCCAAACATCAATTCGTCCTGGGTACCCGGTGAATTGTCGCCAATGCGCAAGTACATGATCGCACCGACTTCAGCGCTGCCGTTGTCAGCCTGTACGGATAACCGTGGAATACCGAACAGGTGCAGCCTGCGCTGGTAACCACTCTCCAGGGCAGTTACCCAGGGTATATATTGATCCCGTGACCCCGACCACATGCCAAAATCAAATTCCGCCTCTGGCCAGAACAGGTCTTCCAGGCCACTCCAGTTCATCCAGTCTACGGCGCAGGTATAGCTTTCCAGCAACTGCCGACAAGCCTGCTGATCCAGCAGGCCGCGCAACTGGACCCGCTCCGCGTTATCGATCTCTTTCATTATTGAATTCCAGCGTGGTTATCTATTCCGACCTCCAGCAAGACTACCGGCCCACACAAAAAAGTCAATCATGATTGCTTTGTATTTTCCTGTGACGTATTCTTGTGATACCTACAACCACCAATAAAGAACCTACAACAATGAACAAGCTCGACAAAAAAGTGGTCATGATTACCGGCGCCGCCGACGGCATAGGAGCAGCGGCAGGCCGTGCCCTGGCGCTAGCCGGCGCAACCATCGTCGCCACAGACATCAATCTCGATGGCGCCAAGGCGCTGGCAGCATCGCTGGGCAACAACGCCATCGCCATGAGCCTGGATGTGTGTGACGAAAACGCCTGGCAGTCGGTCATCAATAAGGTAATGCAAGATTTCGGCAAGCTGGACATCCTCGTCAATAATGCCGGTGGCGCCGGCGCCGGCACCATAGAGGATATCTCTATAGCCGATTACAGAAACGCCATGAGGCTGAACGCCGACAGTGTGTTCATCGGCTCCAAGCTCGCCATCGAGGTCATGAAAGGCACCGGCGGGAACATTATCAATGTGGCATCTATTCACGGCATTCGCGCCGCCGCCCACGCTGCGTCCTATACCGCGGCCAAGGGCGCCGTACGCCTGCTAACCAAATCCGTCGCCCTGCACTGTGCGCAACACGGATACAACATTCGCTGTAACTCAATCCACCCGGGTTACGTATTGACCACGCAGATGCTGGACTGGCTCGACAAGCAGGAAGACCCCGCTGCCGCGCGGGAACAACTGGTGGCCCTGCATCCGATCGGCTATCTTGCCGAGCCCGAGGACATTGCCAATGGTATCCTGTTTCTTGCCAGCGAAGATTCGCGCTTTATGACCGGCAGTGAGCTGGTAATGGATGGTGGATTTGAGCTGGTTTGACTGCACTGTCGGTTAAAACTTCAGCACAAGCGGCGCGCTGGCTGCACGCCGCCTGGCTGCAAAAGATCAGCGCCAGCGCTCTTCCAGCGCATCGTTAAAGGCGATGTACTCCGCGAAGTCCCTGCCAATTCCCGCTTCACTCAAACCAAATTGTTGCAGCGAGTAGACGTGCTTGCCGTACTTGTTCTGCGAGTTGTGCTTGTCCCAGTCCAGCATGCGCCCCAGTGAGGCGTCACTGAGCGGCTCACCGGCGCACTGATACATCTGGCGCAACGTTCTTTCCGGTGCGCGAACCAATGGCAAAAAGGGCACATCCAGGAAGCGATCAGCGGCCTGGGTGGCACGCCAGTCCAGATGTGCCTGGGTAGATTTTTTCAGCCCCTCGACATAGGCAACCGGATCCGGCAGGCGTTCAGTAAACGGCTGGTAAAAACATTCCAGCAGACGCAGGCCGGAACCCACCGTATCCAACGGGGTGCGGTGGGTCATCAGCAAGCAAGCATCCGGGAAGATGTCGAGCAACAGATGTTCCAGCCCGCTGTAGAGGGGGCTTTTCAAAATCCAGCGTTTGCCCGGATCCGCCAGCCCCTGCCACTGCAGATATTTGAGGGCTTTAAGCAACATGTCGAACTGGGCTTTGACGCCGACCTCGGGCAACCAGGCGAGATAACTGTCCAGCGGTGCCCAGCCGTACCACACGGGTGTGATCAGGCTGTGCTCCAGAATATTGCTCTCCTCTTCCGGCTCGTGGGTCTCGAAACTGTGTCCACACTTGGTTAGCGGCGATCTGGCATCAAACCAGCGAGTGTATTGGTCGGCGTCATCAATGCGCGCCTGGGGAGACTCCGACCGATCGCCACTGATCAGTGATGGATTGAGCGCTTTCCAATAAGTGAGGTAATTGAAATCACCAGACGCGGCCAGCAGCTTTTGCGTCTTGGTCGATCCGGTGCGAGCCATGCCGCAGATAAATATGGGGCGATCAATTTTCTGCTCTTCAATCTCCGGGTGCGCCTGAAAATCCCGCGCCATTCGCAGACGGTTTTTCAACACCCGCAGCAGGCGCTCCTGCAGCATAAGCGCCCCCTCCTCGTGCGGTTGCCCGTCGACATTGTAGGACTCAACCAGCTTGCTTAACGCCGGCAAAACAGCGGAATCATCAATATCGATTCCCGTCTCGGCACGAGCTGCCTGCAACATCTGTACAGCGGTTAGCGGTAAATCAGCCATTTTTATTCACTCCTGCAATACATTGCGGCCGAATTGGGCCAAGCTTGGAAATCACCTGGATGCCGGGCTCGGCCTGCAGCACATCCGGAATTCGGTTGACCATGCACGCCGAGGAACTGTGCAGGGAATCCGTGCGATCGACGCGGATCTTGGTGGCGGGTCGACCCAGCACCTCCCAGACCATGTGCTCGGTCTCACCCGGGCGCAACACTCGCAACTCGTTTATTGACAGCGCATTGATACCCTCACGGGTGGTAACACGAGTAGTGATACGGGTACCCAAACAGATACCGGGCTCAATATCCCTGCCCAGGGCATGGCTGAATACGGGTTTGTCGTCGAAAACCGGTTCGCGCTCCTCGACCACTTCAATGACCTCCAGCCCCAGCGCCCACAGCACCTGGTGTGGCACTGTCTTGTAAATACCCGCCAGCAACCCCTCGTTGCGCTGGGCGAATTCCTCGGGCGTAAAAGTGCCACCGCACACTTGCAACAATTCGAGTCCTGCGGCCTCACCGTTGGTCAGGGTTCGGTGCACCAGCCCCTCCAGCTGACTCGCGGTGCCGGCCGCGATCAGCCCGGACCAGATGCGTGATGAATCCCAGATTCCGGTACCGGTAAAGGTCACCCCGGCGTTTCTCGCCATACTATCCAGCTTATCCGCCAGCTCGGGTCTCGAGCCCCAGGGAAAATTGCTCTCTCCGCCGTGACAGATAATGTTGATACCGGCTCCGGTCAGGCGTTCATAGGCAGGCCAGTTGTAGTCCAGCCGGTCGCCGACCGAGTGAATGGCAATGTTGGCGCCGCTGGCCGAGTAATCGGCGGTGTCGCAATCCTCAACGATAATGCCAAGGGGGGCTGCCAGCCCGGCGAGGTCACCGAGATCGCGCCCGACTTTCGCGCCGGCGCGATTGTAAGCGGCGACAATTTCCCAGCCTTTGTCGACGATAATTCGCACCGCCTCCAGCGCGTACTGCCCCGTGCCATAAATGGCAATTTTCGGATTCATAGTGATTTCTCTATAGTTATATACGCATTTTTATGTGTGCTGTGCCGGCCTTCCCGCAAATGAAAAACCTGTTGGGCGCCGGCAACCTCAAGCTTGCCTTACCACAGCCGAAAACACAATATAAAAACATTCAGGATTGCTTTTATTATAATCGGCCATTGCGGGCCTGTCGCAGGGGGATGGCGTCGGCGCACCCGCAGCTATTTGGGGGTAAGCTATTTGGGGGTAAGCTATTTGGGATTCAGTTCTTGCGGGGTGCGATCGGCAGCCGCAACACCTGGTCAGTGTGCGACACAGAGCCCTGAATGGGATGGCCGTGCCGGGGCTGCACGACGCTGAAGGGCCCAATCAGCTGTCAGGCAAACAACTCATTTATCTTTGCGATGACCTGCAGGTTTACCCGATCTTCGCCCAGGCAAACGGTCGCACACAGACAGCATACGGTGGAGAAACGAAAACCACTTTCCCTGACCCGCACCCTGGCCTGGTCCGGCGCCGGTTGATAGTCGGCATCTATCCGATAGGTCGGTTCCTGTGTATGCAGATGGTGATTGCCGTCGGGACGAGCCGTAATACTGCCGAAGCTGCCGGCAATGCACAAATCGTCACGATTGGCGTGACTCAGTAATTCAAGAAGTTGGCTCAGTGACATAACTTATCTCCCAAGAGGAGTTTTTATGTCACTAGCATAGCCCCACCGGTGCCCACTGAGTATTGGACCTTGGTTTACTGTTTTTCCGACTTTAGTCTATAGGTCGTCCTAATTACGCCTATGAATAAGCCAGCTATCGGCGATAGCAAACATATACCCTGTAGGCCTTGGGACAGCAGCTTCGCTCCCGGCCTGACTCCAGGGACTTGCTTTCAAGACTCGCCGTGCCCAAAGCACTCGCTGCGCTCGCGGGGCAGGCTCAGGTTCCATATATGGTCTCCTCCTCGTTTGCAAGGCCTCGTATCAGATGTAAAGTCAGGTTGCTTCCATATATCCGGCCTGTTTTAGGAGCTTGTTTGCTCTTGGCCCTGATGAAGTTTCGCGCGT
>NZ_JAAOIX010000016.1 GCF_011440395.1 Pseudomaricurvus alcaniphilus
TCTTAAACATCTTTTGACGTATAAAACGATCAGTACTGTGCCTCGGGCACACGGACAACTAACCCATCTAGCTGCTCTGTAACGCTGACCTGACACCCAAGGCGACTGGTCGGCCCTGGCTTAACCACGCAATCCAACATGTCACGCTCAAGGTCAGACGGCAGCCCTACCTTTTCCATCCACCCTTCCGCTATATAGCAATGGCAGGTAGCACAGCTACAGGCACCACCACATTCCGCAACAATACCTTCCACACCATTATCTATAGCAGCCTGCATTAGAGAAGTACCACTTTCTACATTAACTTCCTGAGCGGAGCCGTCATGATTCAAAAATGTAACTGTTGGCATGCTTCACCTCTGTATATATCGTTTTAATGTTTAAAAATTTCTTGGATGGCGCAACGACTATCCACCAATTTTTCCAAATCTGGAGTAAAGCCGTTCGTAATTGCACGCTTACTCAACATAAATTCTTTTGGGCTGTTAACCGCATCCACCGCGATCAACTGACCATCCTTCAAATAGAAAGCCGAAAAGCTTCTTGAACCACTAATGTCGCCGCGCACAACCACTTGGTCAAAGCCTTGCGAAAGCCCAGCGATTTGTAGTTTCAAATCATATTGATCCGACCAAAACCAGGGGAGAGCATTATAAGCTTCAAGCTTGCCACAGATCGTTGCAGCAGCCACCTTTGCCTGATCCGCCGCATTTTGGACGGACTCCAAACGCAAGCGACGTTTGTAGATAGGGTTGTAGTGATTAGTACAATCTCCCGCTGCAACAATATCCGGGTCGTTAGTACGTGCGTATTCATCCACAACAATACCGTTATCCGTTTCCAGTCCAGCATCTTCTGCCAGCTGCGTTACCGGTAATACACCCACACCAATAATCACCAGATCTGCTGGTAGCGTTGTGCCGTTCGTGCACACAACGCCTTCAGCATGCTTATCACCAACAACAGATTCAATTACCGTATTGACGAGAATATTAACGCCTTCTTCGCCATGAATGCGTGTATAAAACGCAGAGACTTCAGGCGCAGTAACCCGTTGTAATACCCGTTCTTGCGCCTCAAGAACGGTCACATCCATATCCAGCTTTCTCAAGGCGGCAGCAGTTTCCAATCCAATATACCCGCCACCCACGATGACAGCTTTTTTACCCGGCCCAACAAAGCGGCGAATGTTATCAACATCGTGCATGTCCCGCAGATAATGCACTCCTGCGAGCTCGCTGCCAGGAATAGGAAGTTTGCGAACCTGTGCGCCGGTGGTCAGGGCAAGTTTTGAATAATGCATTTCCGCACCATCACTCAAGATCAGCTTTTTCAAAGAGCGATCAATTTTACTGACACGCACACCAAGCTGGGTTTGAATGCTTTGCTGCTCATAAAAATTTTGCTGGCGAATAAGAATATCGTGAATGCCCTTGTCGCCAGCGAGATAGGTTTTTGAAAGCGGTGCCCGCTGGTAGGGTAATACCGGCTCAGCACTGACAATAGTGATATCGCCTTTTGGCGAAGACTTGGGGCCAACTGTGCTGCAGCGTGGCTACCACCAATAATAATGCAATGTGGATTACTCAAATTGCTCACCATCATGAAAGAATGAATAAAAAAATATTATTAGTTATTGCTGCTCTTAGGTTTTAATTCCCAAGCACATATATTTCAATTCAAGATAATCTTGTATGCCATATTTAGAGCCTTCGCGCCCCGAGCCTGATTCTTTAACGCCACCAAACGGGGCCATCTCGTTGGAGATTATGCCTTCGTTAACACCGACAATGCCGTATTCGAGTGCTTCACCGACCCGAAAAATACGCCCCAAATCAGCGGTGTAAAAATAAGCCGCTAAACCAAATTCAGTATCATTAGCCATGTCGATGGCTTCGGCTTCCGTCTCAAATTTAAACACAGGCGCCACTGGTCCAAAAATTTCTTCGCGAAAAACGCGCATATCTGCGGTAGTATCAGCCAAAATCGTCGGCTCATAAAAACACGCACCAAGATCAGAGCGCCGACCACCGGTAATAATTTTTGCGCCTTTTTCTACCGCGTCATCTACAAGCATAGCCACATCATTTACCGCAGAAGCAGTGACCAACGGCCCATGAGTAACCCCTTCGTCACAACCATTCCCAAGCTTAAACTCACTTACTGCCTGCTGTAGCTTTTCTATAAATGCGTCGTATACTCCGGCCTGTACTAACAAGCGATTAGAACAAACACAGGTTTGACCGGAATTGCGGTATTTGGACGCCAGCGCACCCTGTACAGCCTCATCGAGATTCGCATCATCAAAAACAATAAACGGTGCATTACCACCCAATTCCATAGAGGTTTTTTTACAGGTAGGAATACATTGCGCCATGAGCGTTTTACCCACAGGGGTGGAACCCGTAAACGTCAGCTTGCGTACATCCGGATTACTGGTCATCTCTGCACCAATTTCCCGCGAGCTGCCCACTACCATATTGAACACACCATCAGGAATACCGGCTTCCTTGGCCAACACACAAAGAGCAAGAGCAGACAAAGGGGTTTCACTGGCAGGTTTACCAACAAATGTACAACCAGCCGCCAGTGCCGGCGCAGCTTTGCGCGTGATCATGGCGCAGGGGAAGTTCCATGGTGTAATAGACGCAACAACACCTACAGGCTGCTTAATAACTAACAAGCGTTTGTCATTACTTGGGGGTTGCAGAATATCGCCATCGATCCGCTTAGCTTCTTCCGCAAACCATTCGATGTAGCTAGCGCCGTAACTGATTTCGCCGCGCGCCTCAGCGAGCGTTTTACCTTGCTCTGCCGTTAGTATTTTCGCCAGGTCGTCTTGATTTTCGACAATAAGGTCGAACCAGCGGCGCAAAATGCTCGCCCTTTCTTTTGCGGGTTTTGCACTCCAAGCCGGCATCGCCGTCTTGGCTGCTGCAATGGCAGCACGGGTTTCTGCCGTACCCAACGCTGGCACTTTGGCAATCAGCATTCCGGTCGCTGGGTTTTTAACCTCAATTTCTTTGGTTGATTCCGAAATCCACTGGCCATTGATATAGGAAGCTGTCGACAGAAGCTCCTGACGATTAAGTTTTAGCATAGTAATTCCATCAATAAGTTCTACGGGGAGTTATCTGAGTCGCCTTCCAACTTTTCTGTCAATTCATTCAGTAGCTCATAAAGCAGCTCTAGTTTTCCGTAACCAAATACATCAGTGATATGGTCATATCGTGCTTCAGATTGCGGCGCTACAATCTTAACCAGCTCGGCGCCACTCGCAGTAAGTACGATTAGCGAACAGCGCAAGTCCTTATCCGATGCACGTCGGCGAACGAGCTCGCGCTTTTCCAAGTTCTGCACAATACGAGATAAGCTCGGCATCAAGAGGTAACAAAGCTCCGACAGAGCCGTCATCTCCATTTCGCCATCATCATAAAGTGCGCGCAAAACCCGCCACTGCTGCGGCGACAAATCATGTTCACGTAAATGTGGAACAAAATTTTTCATCACTGCCTCACGTGCGCGTAACAGTGACATAGGAAGAGAACGTCGAAACGCTCTCATTGGGCGGGTTTTATTACTCATATGACCTCGTCTTGAATACCGTTAACCAGAGTACCAACGCCTTCAACTTCAACCTCAACGATGTCCCCTGGAACCAAATATCTAGGCGGATCAAACCGTGCTCCAGCACCATTTGGTGTGCCGGTGGCAATCACATCCCCCAGCTTCAGCTCACAGAAGGTCGAGAGGTATTCAATGATGAAAGCAAAAGGGAACATCATACTCGCAGTCGTGTCATCTTGCCGTACTTCACCGTTCACACGGGTCGTAACCCGCATATCTTCATACTGCTCGGCCGAGAATTCATCGGCCGTTACCAGCCACGGCCCAATAGAGCCAGAATGCACAAAGTTCTTACCCTGAGTCACGTTAAATTTCGCATGGCGTACCCAATCACGCAGCGTACCCTCGTTCATAATAGTGAGACCGGCAATATGCTTATAGGCATCCTCACGCTTAATACGACGCCCCCCCTTACCGATAACAATAACGATTTCACCTTCATAATCCAGCTGGTGGGATTCCGGCGGCCGAATCAACGGGCGATTATGGCCAGTAAAAGAATCCGGAAAACGGATAAATACACTCGGCTTCGTTGGCTCATCGCTGCCGTCCTTATACTCTGCATTGCGATTTGCATAGTTAACGCCGATACACAGAATTTTTTCTGGCGCGGTAATTGGCGGTAATAAAGTGACCTCTTCCAGAGGAATTGAACGCTGGTCAACACTTGCCGGCAAACCCACTAGCAAGCCCTGCTCAATTGCAGCTTTTAAAGTAGGTGCAACATTTGAGCAATCGACCACCTTATCGCCACCAGCACCCGCAACAACGACACCCCACCCTTCAATACCCTGGTATTCATAACTAACTAAACGCATATAAAGAACCTTCCACTATCCATTTGAAAAACAGAATATACTTAACACATTAACTTGTAAACTGATTTTTAGCACTAAAACACCATATTAAAGACATAAATTGACCTTACTTAGTTAACGCGTTATATTATTTTAAACCAATCGTTACACGAGAAAAAATCATGAGTGACTTCGACCACAACAAAAACCTTGCCGAAAGCTACCTTCAACGCTTCAAAACCAATGTCACAGGCCACTTCATTAACGGCAAATGGACAAGTACCGACAATGTAAAAACATTCGAGAACTTAACGCCAATTGACAACAGTAGCTTGGGCCAAGTTGTCGAAGGCACAATTGCCGATATCGATAACGCCTGCGAGGCCGCTGACGCTGCTTTTGCGGAATGGCGAGCTACACCGGGAGCCGAGCGCAAGAAGATTCTGAACAAACTGGCAGACAAAATCGTTGATCGTGCTGAAGAAATCGCATTGGTAGAAAGCGCAGACTGCGGCCAGCCAATACGCTTTATGAAGCAGGCGGCCGTGCGCGGCGCCGCAAACTTCCGCTTCTTTGCAGACAAGGCAGCAGAGGCCGCAAACGGCCAAGCTCTCTATCAGCAGGAACACACCAACTTAACCATGCGCACACCTATTGGCCCCGTTGGCGTCATCACGCCATGGAACACGCCATTTATGCTGTCTACTTGGAAAATTGCTCCAGCCTTAGCCGCAGGCTGTACTATTGTTCACAAACCTGCAGAATTCAGTCCACTGTCTGCCGTTATTCTTGCCGAAGCCAGTAAAGAAGCAGGCCTACCCGACGGAGTTTGGAACATGGTGAATGGTTTTGGTGAGGTAGCCGGTAAGCGCCTGACAGAGCACCCCGCCATTAAGGCCGTTGCCTTTGTGGGCGAATCTAGCACCGGATCAATGATTATGAATCAAGGCGCAGCGACCCTAAAACGTACACATTTTGAATTGGGCGGCAAAAATCCCATCATTGTTTTTGACGATGCCGATTTTGACCGTGCGTTAGACGCAACCGTATTTATGTTATACAGCCTGAACGGCCAGCGTTGTACATCCAGCAGCCGATTGCTGATTCAGTCCAGCATACAAGATAAATTCCTCTCTGCACTGGAAGCACGAGTCAGAAGTTTGAAAGTTGGCCATCCTCTCGACCCAAATACTGAAGTTGGCCCACTGGTTCATGGTAGTCATTACCGCAAAGTGATGAGCTATATGGATATTGCTAAGCAAGACGGTGCAACAATCGCTGTAGGTGGCGAACATTATCGTGATGGAATTGTGAGCGATAAAGGTAATTACGTGCAGCCAACCTTGTTTACCAATGCCAATAACTCAATGACGGTTGCCCGCGAAGAAATTTTTGGCCCGGTACTGACAACTATCAGCTTTGATACCGAAGCCGATGCGATTCGCATTGCCAACGACAGCGACTACGGTTTAGCTGCTTATGCCTGGACTAACGACCAAGGACGCGCTATGCGTCTGGCTCATGCGATTGAAACCGGCATGCTCTGGGTAAACTCAGAAAACAACCGCAATCTGCCATCGCCTTTTGGCGGCATTAAAATGAGTGGTATTGGGCGCGACGGTGGCGATTACAGTTTTGATTTTTACATGGAAACCAAAAACGTCTGTTTCGCACATGGCACACATTCTGTGCCAAAAATTGGCAAGCTATAGGTAATTTTATGAGCCTCTATCAAACCCAAAAATTACTTTACAACCTTAACAAAAGCACAGAGCTACAAGCGCAATTTTTTGCCGATAAACAATCGGTTCTAAAAAACTATCGCTTGGATGAAGAAGAAGCCGAAGCAATTGTAAAACCCGACATTGGCCTGCTTTATATCATGGGCGTAAACGGCCAGATTTTAATGCACTATGCAGCTATGTGCGGCTACGCATGGCCTGAATATATTAAAGCCATGCGCGATGCGCTGGAAATTTACGGCAATGTACGCGCCGGGCTCTACGTAACAACAGATGGTAAGGGGGCAGTATGAGTTTAGTATTTGCAGGAGTTTGCAGCCACGCACCAGGCATTACTAGCCGAGCAAACATGGCAGCCCCTGATGATAAAAACAGTTTGTATGAAGCGTTTGATGAAATGCGCCAAGCACTTGAGGCAACCAAACCAGACGCACTGATTGTTATTGCCGCGGAACACTTCGCAAACTTTTTTATGGATAACATGCCAGCCTATTGCATTGGTATGGGTGAAGAATACGAAGGACCAATTGAAGATCCCGAATGGCTCGGCATTCCTCGCACCAAGGTTCCCGGCAACCCTGATTTGTCTAAACGTATTATCCAGAAGGTCTTGAATGATATCGACGTGGCCTATGCAGAAGAATGGAAATTTGATCACGGCATTAGCGTACCCTTGAACTTTCTCACGCCTAATTACGATCTTGATATTATTCCCGTCAACATTAATTGTCAGGGGCCACCGCTAACACCGCTGCACCGTGCGTGGGCATTTGGTCAGGCATTACGCAAAGCGTGTGATGCTGTACCGGAGCGGATTGCAATTGTCGGCACCGGCGGTATTTCACATTGGCCGGCTACACCGGACTCCGGCAAGATCGACACCAGTTGGGACAAAGCGTTTCTCGACAAGTGGACCTCTAACGACAAGCAGAGCATGCTCAGTTATACCGATGAGGAAACCTGGAAAGAAGGTGGCCAAGGTGGATTTGAAATTCGCACGTTTATCGCAATATCTGGAGCCACCGAAGGCTGTAAGGCGCGCGTTGACTATTACCGACCTATTCCAATCTTCGCCGTCGGTTGCACCATTGGCATTGTCGAACTGGAGTTATAAACCGTGGCGCATTTTGTTCTAGAGTATTCCAGCAATCTCAGCAATGAGGTGCTGGATTTACACAATCTGTTCAGCAAACTGCACGCCAGTGCGAAGGATACCGGACTATTCCCTTACAAGGGCATTCGCAGTCGCGCCTTCGCCTGCAACGACTATCGCATGGCCGACGGCAATCCCAATCACGTTTTTATGCACTTATCAGTATTGATCGGCGCCGGTAGAACCATGGAAGAAAAAGAAGCCGCGGCAAAGATTTTTTTCGATGTCTTTGAAGCACACTTCCACAGCTGTTTTGATAACGGCGGCGTCGCCATGTCGTTCGAAATGCGTGAACTTGAGCCGGTTCTCAAGTACAACAAAAACAATATTCAGGATTATTTATGAGCACGCTGAGTAACGCCAATATTCAGGCCGCTGCGGATGCGCTGTTTCAGGCGGAAGCAACCCGGCAACAAGTATCCCCCATCACCCAGGCCCACCCGGACATGGATATGGACGATGCCTACGCCGTACAATCTGCCTGGGTGAACAAAAAAATTGCCGCCGGCGATAAAGTCATCGGATATAAAATCGGGCTTACCTCCCGCGTTATGCAACGCACCATGAAAATCGACACCCCGGATTTTGGTGTGTTGCTGGAGTCCATGTATTTCGACAACAATTGCAGCATCCGCGCGGCAGATTTTCCCGATCCGCGCATTGAAGTCGAACTGGCCTTTGTGTTGAAGAAACGCCTGTTCGGCGACAACCTGACCATTGACGATGTGCTGGAGGCGACCGATTACATTGTGCCGTCGTTGGAACTGATTGCCGCACGCAGTTTCCGTGTTGATCCGCATACCGGCTATACACGCACGGTGATGGATACCATTTCCGACAACGCCGCCAATGCAGGGATTATTGTTGGCGACAATCGTTTTGAACCGCACGAGATTGATCTGCGCTGGAGCGGCGCCCTGCTTTACCGTAACGGCGTGGTAGAAGAAACTGGTCTCGCAGCCGGGGTACTCGACCATCCCGCCAATGGTATCTGTTGGGTGGGTAAACGTTTCGCGCCTCACGGCATTGCACTGGAACCTGGCCAGATTATTTTGTCCGGCTCCTTTACGGCTCCAGTGATCGCTAATGCAGGCGATGTTTTCCGTGCAGACTATGGCCCGCTCGGCGAAATTAACTGCACCTTTATTTAGATACGAACTTAGGCACCTTAATGAAAATCCCACAGAACACATTTAAACAAGCGCTGCGTAATGGTCAACAGCAATACGGCTTTTGGCTCGGTCTTGCAAATCCATTGTCGGCAGAGCTCTGCGCCTATACCGGTTATGACTGGCTGTTAATTGATGGCGAACATGCGCCGAATAACCTGCAAACCATCTTGGCTCAACTACAAGCTATTTCTGGTACGAGCAGCCATCCAGTTGTCCGTGTGGTTGAAGGCGATACCGCACTAATCAAACAGATGCTGGACATCGGTGCGCAAACTCTGCTGGTCCCCATGGTAGAAACTGCAGAACAGGCAGCCCAACTGGTGAAAGCCATGCACTATCCCCCAAACGGTGTGCGTGGTGTTGGTAGCGCGTTGGCACGAGCGTCTGGCTGGAATCAAATAACTGGCTACTTTGCAGCAGTCGATGAGCAACTGTGCCTGTTAATACAAATTGAATCCGTTACCGGCTTGAACAACCTCGATGAAATTTTGAAGGTCGATGGCATCGACGGCGTGTTTATCGGCCCTGCGGACCTTGCTGGCTCAATGGGTTATCTGGGCCAACCTGCACACCCGGAAGTGAAAGCTGCCGTAACTACCGCGACGCAAAAAATTATTGCCGCCGGCAAAGCGGTAGGCACCCTGGCAACCAACAAAGCGATTGCAACCGCCTATGAGCAGGCCGGCATGCAGTTTATTGCACTGGGTGTGGATACTCTAGTTCTTGCCACAACGGCCAGTTCTATCCTTAAGAATCACCTCAGCAAAGACGACAAGCAAGAGCCAAACAACAGCGGTAACGGGGCCTATTAAGCGATCTCTGGCCCATCACGTAAAAGCGGCGCATTGTGCCGCTCAATGGCTGCTCGGTTTCTGTTTTTGCAGGTAATGACTACAATTCAGATAGCACCGCTGCAACAGACAAAAGCCGAGTAACCCGCACGATAATGACTGGCGAAAAAATCACAGACTGGATTCCCAATATCGTTCTTGGAGAGGACTACGATCAGCGCTACGCTGACAGTCTGATTCATTACGAAACCCTCGGGAATTTATCCGGCTTTTTCGGCCATGACATGCCGATTCATCGGCACGCGCAGTTTTTGCAGATCCACTTTATCCGCAGTGGCCGGATCAATTTTCATATCGACGACCAGCTCTATCAATTTAGTGGCCCCGGCTGCTTTATGACGCCACCGGCGACCCCGCATTCCTTTCACATCGACAGTAGCGCCGACGGTCATGTACTCACAATCCATGAAGTGTTGTGCTGGCAATTGATCAAAGATGGCATGGCTATAGAGTCCAGTTTTAATTTTAGTCAGGGCATCTGCATTGACCCGGCCAGGTTGGAAACCTCGCAACAGGGGCAATGGCTGTTGCTCACTCAGCTTTTTCAGCAAATTCGCACTGAATGGCAAGCCGATCGAACCGCCAGATCAATCGCTATCGAAGACTATGTCCGGCTTATCCTTATTCAACTGATCCGGTTCGCCAAACAAGACAACCAGGGAACGACGGTCAACAACGACGAGTTGAACTTTTTTCGCCATTTTGCAAAGCTCATTGAAGACGAATTTCAACATCACCATCCATTACAATATTACGCACAAATACTGGGTGTATCTGAGAGCCGACTCAACGGTATCTGTCAGAAAATTGCCAATCGATCACCGAAAAAAATTATTCATGATCGTTTAATACAAGAAGCCAAGCGGCTTATTACATTTAATGCACTTTCCAACAGTGAAATCTGTTTTCGCCTCGGCTTCAGCGACCCCGCCTACTTCTCACGCTTTTTTAAGCGACAAACAGGAACTACAGTGCAAATCTATCGAAAAACCAATCTAAATAATATGCCAAGCTAATCAATATTTGCCACATACAGCGCTGCAAACCATTCTATTGAATTAAAAAAGGAATAACCATTAAAGCAAAAGATTTTGACGGATCAGTAAAACGTAGTTCATCTGGGGCAAGATTTTCCTTGTAATAATCACTACTAAACTCTATTTGCAAGTGTTTTTTATCTGAAAATTCTATACTTCCAGCCCCGTCAAATGGTGCAACGATAAACTCCGTAACTCTTTCATCGTCTGCTGGCATGGGTTCCAACCTTTGTAATCGTTCTTTTGTACCCGGCCCAGCCAACCCAATTGGTGAATGCACATAAACCCAGTGATGAGCAAATTCCTCCTGTGTCATAACACTGTTACGAACCGGCAGAGTGATAATTTTTAACGGGTCAGGCGAAAAATCGACCTCCCGCACCCATAATAGTGACGGTTTACCCGATAAGGTCATAGGCTCTGAAGCCAGCATGTCAGAGCAATAGAAATTCCAAAATTCCCGAAAAGCATATGATGAAAAATAGGTTATAGCATCCGCTTCACTAGCAAACCAAAATTCCTCAATAGCATCAAATTCAGCCGCTGGTGCGTTTTGAATTGGAATAGCACCAGGAATTCCACGATTATGCACATGGCTTACGACAACTGAATTTTCTTTAATACTAGCCCAAGGTAGAGCAACCCATTTGGCTGAAAATTGATCCAATGAAAATTCTGCAGATAACGAAAGCAACAATATAACTTTGTACATTTCCCCTCCTTACCAAGACTTAAAATTGAATTCGCTCTCTACCCTGTATTAAATCCGCGGCTTTCTCACCGATCATAATACAAGGAATATTTGTGTTGCCACCAGTCAGCAATGGCATTACCGAGGCATCGGCCACACGCAGCCCCTCTACCCCACGAACACGAAGCTCCGGGTCGACCACCGCATCAGGGCCCTGTCCTATCGCACAGGTACCCACTGGATGTTGTCCGATCCGGGTAGCTTGTCGCAAAAAAGCTCGCATGGCCTTTTCGGTATCAATCTGATTGCCCGGTACCAATTCCTCTTCCATAAGACTTTTCTGAGGTTCCTGAGCATAGATTTCTCGGGCCTGTAGCATGCCGCGCACCATGCTATTCAGATCTTCAGGTTCATCATAAATGTTATAAAAAACTTTGGGGGTATCCATGGGGTCAGCTGAACGCAATTTAACCCAGCCGCGGCTTTTCGGGTGAAAAGGACCCAGTAGGCATACAAAACGGTGAACAGCAGATTTGGTAATCAAGGGGAACCAAGGCAGCGAGTCCAGCCCGACCGACGTGGCCACCATCTGAATATCAGGTTGTGCCAAATCAGGTTGAGTTCGTGTGTAAATCGTTGCATGGCGCCCGTTGTTAACAAAGGGGCCTTTTTTAAATAACAACCATTGCAAACTCGCAAGGGCAGCCCGGTCGTAACGCAAATAACGCAGCAGCGTTTCTGTGGTTTTCGCCTTCCATATAAGGGGGGCGATTGGGTGCTCTTGCAGATTACGCCCCACACCAGGCAAATCAGCGACGGAGTCGATACCCAGCTCACGCAGTTCGTCTGCAGGCCCCACTCCAGAGAGCAGCAACAGTTGCGGTGATCCAATGGCACCACTACATTAAGACAATCTCTTTATTGGCTTTTATGGTTTCAATATAGCCGTTAATTTCAACTTCGACACCTACCGCACGTTTATCCTCAAACAGAATGCGTAACACTCGAGCATCGGTTTTAATCGTCAAATTAGCCCGGGAGCGTGCAGGCTTAAGGTAAGCGCGAGCGGTATCGCACCGTTCACCTTCGCCGATAGTTAATTCAATACGGCTAATACCCTCATCTTCTTCAGCATAAGGGTCGGTGGCGCGTTTGTGTCCAGCGGCGACAGCAGCCTGCTCCAAAGCCTCGTACTGCAAAATTGGGGTATCCACTTGCATAACACTAACAGGACCTTTGCTGCTGTGATATTTGCTGTCGCCACGCCAGCTGTTTTCCAAGCGTTTAAAATAGGGTAAGACATCACGGTAGCCCCAGCCGGTAGCCCCCAACGCTTCCCATTTGTCATAATCTTGCCAATGTCCCCGCGTATAAATCATGCCATTGATGGTCGGACTACCGCCAAGGCCATTACCGAACAAAGCTTCCATATTACGATTATTTAGTCCTGGCTCGTCATCTCCAGTTATGCTAAAAGCCACTGTTTTATCTTGGTGTGTAACGGGAAATGCCAACGGAAGACGCTGAGTAAAACGCCCCCGGCTGCGCTTTCCTCGTTCTAACAAAAGCACTTTGTTGGCGCTATTTTCTGTTAAACGGCTGGCGATCACCGCCCCGGCCGATCCAGCGCCGACTACAATATAATCATAATAAGACATCATTAATTCCAATCACTAAAGCTTTTTTAATTAGCTTTTTTACGCCATCATCTACCTGATATAGCGAGGGTTTCTAACTACGTTCTGGTTAGCAGAGACTTATAAAAACAACGTCCTTGTTGCGTTGAGTTTCAGCTGGTTATCGTAAACTCCGAAACACCTGAAACTTAACCATAAAGTCAGGACTAACTACTCAAAGTTGTAGCCAAATCTAATACCGAAGGTTCGTGGGTCTCGCACATAAACAGAAACCGGAGCATAGATCGTGCTAGGGGTGTTCCCACCCACTCGCACTGCCTCATCGCGGATGTTATGGATATAGGCTCCCAAGCTCCAATTATCATCTGAGCTGAAATAAGTCAGACTGTAATCTGTCAGCACATAAGATTCCATTTTAGTGTTGTCCGCGTGAGCATTTTCAGTCCAAAAGTGTTGGTGCTTGTTGGGATAATGCAGTCGTGGAAAGATTCTTTGGTAGTTTGAAGCACGATTGGATTTTAAAAGTCGCACAACCGACGCGTGAACAGATGAAAAAAGATGTCGCGGATTATATTCGCTACTACAACAATGACCGGCTGCACACGGCTAATAACAGCATGACACCGGTCAACTACGAATTGTCTGAAAGAAAAGTGTCCGGCTTGGGTTGACCAGAACAACCGGCTTTGTGTTTAATGATGGGGTTGTTAGTATGGATCATGAGAGTTACCTTTTTGTTTTGATTTAAGATTCGACACCTTTATCAAAACGGGTAACTCTCTCTTTTTCAAGATGATGTGTCGGATCTGGTCTGAACTTCTACATTTTAGCTAAGTTCTCTTTTTAAGGAAGGGTTCTCCTGCTTACTATTCATGGTCTTACTAATTATATTCTTACAATCAGCTATTGATCGATATAATTTAATTATTACTAACAATTCAGCTATAAAAAAAGGAGAGATAGGTGACAACATCTATCTCTCCCAAAGTGACAACAACCTCTAGAATTATTTAATGTACTTTTTCGGACTATATTACCTTACGAACACCACGAATTGCTCTATCAGCTAAATTCATAAGATGCTTATTTCCGGTAGCCCACACAATAAAATTCTGAATACCATTAGATTTTTTTGCTTTTGGATCTTCCTGACCCATCTCTGGATTCTTATGACAAGCAACAGGAGCATTAATCATTAAGCGACGGAGACAAGAATTAGAATGGTCACACCAAACTATCTCATTTTCACGCCCCTGAATTATTTTATTTGCATAATCTGGGTCTGCAAGCATTTGCCTTGCCAACATATTAGCATCTACATATCCGGCATTAATTGCTTCAGCAGCTTGCCTTGGATCAGGGGTACTAGATAAAAATAATTTAATATTATTGCCCAATGCTTTACGAAATACCTGAGGCTCTCCATGGGCTAACATATTTCCGGATTCGCTAGGAACGTTATCTCTCATTGATTCGTAATTACCATCACTCAATGAAATGAAATCTAAGCCTGAGCAAGCTATATATGATGCGACATCAGCGAAGCCAGAAGCGTCTTGTCCTAATGGACTGTGATCATTAACACTAATACGAATACCAATTGGAAAACCGGTGCCCACTTCGCTTCTTACGGCTGCAACTACATCCCTTAAAATACGTGCTCGGTTCTCAGTAGAACCTCCATATTCATCATTGCGTTTATTTGTAAGCGGCGAAAGAAAAGACGAATAGAAGTAACACATATGTGCTCCAATTTCTACTCCATCAAAACCTGCTGCTTTAGCTCGTTTAGCAGCAGAGACTACACTCTCTTCAATCTCTTTTATTTCAGCAGATGTAGCTTCCTTAGGATATGGAGTCACACGACCTCCCGGAATATATAGATTATCCGGCAAACCATTTGAACCAATATCTACCGACTTAGAACTAGCCGCTATTATTTCTCTTCCCTTTCGGGGAACCCCCATGCGTCCGAAACTTGGGAAAAGTTGAGCAAATATAGCTGTATCATGTTCATGAACAGCGTCGGTCAAACGTTTCAAGTCATTAACAAATTCGTCTTTATCGAAACGAAGGTTAGGTGTAAATGGAGACTCACCCCAGGCCCGCTCGCTACAGACCGATCCTCCCACAATTGCTAAACCAATACCTCCTTGTGCTCTTCGCTTAAGAAATGCTATGGTTTGCTCACTTGGACGTCCATCATCTGTAGGTCGAAGAACTGCCATCGGTCCAAGAATGAAACGGTTTTTAATAGAAAGGCCGTTAATTATTAGTGGTTTTGTCAAAATATTTACACTATCACTTGTAGTCATTCTCATAGAAACATCTCTTCACTATATTATGTATTTTTTAATAGGATTATCTAGAAGCAATATCAGTTACATGACAGCACTAGCTCCACCATCTACAGGGATATTTATACCGGTTACCCAACTAGCTTCATCAGAAGCAAGATATACCCCGGCCCAAGCAACAGTTTTTGGGTTACCAGGTTTACCCGTTAAAGTACGCTCTACTATGGAGTTGACAGGTGCGTCCTTACCCAACTCCTGATACATTGCTTTAATTGGAGGTGTATCCATGACTCCAGGACTTACAGAGTTAACCCTAACTCCAACTGCCATACCCTCGGCAGCCAATTGACGTGTAAGAGCAAGAACTGCACCTTTAGCTGCTGAATGGGCTGCCTGAGGAAGGGTTCTTGCTCCTTGAATACCAGCTACTGAAGCAATGTTAACAATGGCCCCTTGTGATTTAGTTAAATATGGCCAAGCTGCCTTACATGCATACCAAACAAGATCTAGCTCATTCTTAATGGTAAAAAGGTAATCTTCATCACTTTGTGTTTTAAAAGAGCCAAAACGCGGCAAACTAGCATTGTTGTATAAAACATCTATACGACCATATTTTTCTGCTGCCGATTTTATCCACTCTGAAACCTGTTTAGGATCTGTTAAGTCTAGTGGAGTTGTAACATCAATTTTAAATCCATCAGCTTTTATTAAGTTAAGTGTTTCTAAAGATGTATCAGGGTTTATATCGCAACCTACCACCACTGCTCCTTCACTTGCTAAAAGCCTTGCTGTTTCTCGACCCATTCCACTACCGATACCAGTCAATAACACTACTTTATCTTTAAGGCGCTCAGTCATTTAAATCCTCTGATTAACTATTTAATTATTTTTGTTCGATTTTTTGTGCCAATGTAAAAACTCATAGCCGACATTACACCAAGCACTACCGCTGCCCATCCAAGACTGCTATAACCTATATGCTGTGCCAGAACGCCTCCAATTAATGGTCCTGTAGCGGATCCCACCATAACCATGACTGGTGTAGCTGCAACAACTCGCCCTGATGGATCTTGTTTTGAGAGAACCCCAAAGGCAAAAACATGGGTAAAAGTCACTATTGAAATTAAAATTGAGGTGGTAACTATATAAAGCCCATATCCATTAAATTGCGTTACTAAAAAAGCTGATATAGCTTGAATAATAGGGCCTGCAATAATTACACTTGTTGCAGGCAAATGTCGCTCTAGCAATCCTGATAGTGCTACTGGGATGAGATTAACAAAACCACTCACCACTAAAACTGTTGTAACTTGCTCAGAACTAAATCCTTGAGAATTCCCTACTCGTTCGATAAATCCAAAAACCATTGAATGGGATACCATCAATAAACTAACTCCTGCGACGGTAAACCAGACATACTTTGATATTCTGTATGCTTTTAAAGATTCATTAACAGCTGAGGATATAGTCGTTGGAAATGCCAAAACTGATGCAGCAGCAGCTGTTAGCATAATTCCAGACATTGTATAAAAGAAAACGTTTGGACCATGAGTTGTAACAAGTGGTGGTATTGAGGCCATCAAAAATATGGAAACGAGACTCAGAGTTGTAAACGCAATTGCAGCTGTTCTATGTGGGTTTTTTGTACAGCCCATAGTTCCATGAACTATTGAAAGACCACAGCCCACTGACAAACCTGCAACAATGTGTACAGCTGCTAATGCTATGTATATATCTGATGTCGCAGGCATCGTTGCAAATGATATACAAGCAACAGTGTATGAAAGAGTAGTAATTACTTTACGGTTTAAGCGAGTTACTCTAGGAGCAATAAACAGACTACTAACGACAACAGAACCTAAAAACAAAGTCAAAAGCAAACCTGCACTCTGAGGCTCTAATGCTAGCTGGCCGACTAACACAATACCTACCCAAATTGGTAATGCTGTTATGTCCATTAGACCTGCACAGTGCCCTATTACTAAAGCGGCAATCCCTTTACGTGTTTCATGCAACGCACTGCCATTAACATCATTAGACTGATCAAAAGTAGATGTGTGCATTATTTTTTAGCCTTTAAGTAATCAACCAACAAATCTAACTCTGCATTCGAGATTTCTGTAGCCCTGAAAGCTGGCATAATCATCACTCCATTGCGTACATAGTATCTAATGAACTCTGCAGACATATCTGTACGCTCTTCAAGAGCTGCAGGAAGATTTCCATCGTATTTAATCGCTAATGACGCTGTCCCAGGCATGCGTTCTCTTTTCCCATGACAAATACCACACCACTTATCAAATACTTTCTTACCTTCCTGTTCCTCACTCGAAGAGTTCGCAGAGATAGAGACAAAACTAACCAAAGTTGAAAGAAAAAAAATTAGTAGAGATTTAGAATTTACCGCACTCATTTTTTATCTCCCCTTAAATGCTTTGGCCATATTCCATAGCGACCTGGTGACAAAATACCTTTTGGATCGACTGCATCTTTGATCGTTTCAGATAAGCGTAACAAGCTATTATTGTTGTGAGAGTAAAGTCCAACTGCTTGATCTTGAAATTCAGGGTGACATCTATATTCACCCCACCCATGTTCAGCCGCGATATCGAGTAGCGTTCTATATGCTTTAATAGAAGCTTTATTCATTGCTACATCATCTGTAATTGGAAAGCCGAGTATGAACAAAAAAGTTCGTTCAAAGAATGGGGCTGGTAATGCAAAAGGTCTTAGGTTCCAAATTGGTATATCCTGTAGAGCAGACATATTACGATGAGCTTTTTCAAAAACGCTATTTGCTTCCAATATTCCTTCAGCGCTTTGGGGAATAACAGGTGAAAACCACATATGCCCACGCATCGGATGCGGATTACCACCTGCGCGGGTACCCATACCAAAGAAGTCCATATTTGGAACACCAGCATCTTGGGGATAAAAAGTCCACTCATCTGCTGCTTTTTTAGGATCAGTTTGGATTGGGCCAGATTTAAAACCTACGCCTTTAATTTTATTTAAAGCCAAGTCTTGTATTGCTTCCCACTGGGCTTGTATAACTTTTTTAGGCCCATAAAACTTAAGATGTAAATTCCAGTATGGGATTTTATTATTTAGACCATAACGCTGTAAGTCGGCTGAATAGCCAACACTTGCTTTCGCTATTAAGTCAACATGTTCTTTTCTTAATTGTGGAGGGCCTTCATAGAATGCATCAACTAAATGTTTCACGTAATTGCTGATGCCCAATAATGGACTACCTAACTCCGGAGCACCTGGTGCTAAACCGCTGTTCTCGGCATATTTGAGCAACTCTACAATCTCATGTAGATCATCGTATAGCGGTGCTGTAACAACACCTTGCATGAAAGCTTCGGGCTGAGGCATCAGCCAAATTCCCATCTTGGTGACTACACCAAAGTTCGATTGAGAAAAAATACCATCTAAAACAGGCCCCATACCCATCTTAAATTGAGCCCAAGTTTTAGAACCCGGCATAGCTCCCATTCCTGTACGCACTGCCTCGCCATTAGGCAAAACAACTTCAAGCCCGCAGTGAGAGTCAAAATGGTTGCGGAATCGCGATGCTGTGTGTCCAACACCATGATCTAAGGCGTTACCCATGACACTTCCCCAGCCAGGATCAGCTACATCTAGCCATAACTTCAGACCTCGTTCTTGAATATAATTATAAAGATCGAAATAACTGACACCTGGCTCGACTATAGCGTAAGCATTACTCTCATTTACTTCGATAATTTTATTCATCCGCTTTAAGTCAAGTACCACGCTTCCAGACTGGTTAGGAGCAGCTCCGCCATAGCCAAGATTCTTACCAGTAGATATTGTATACAGCGGAATTTCGTACTTATTCGCTACACGAACGATTGATTGCACTTCATCAACAGATGCTGGAGCAACTGCAGCCGATGGACTTCTATCTTCGAATGTAGCTCTCAAGGGCGAGTATGCATCGCGATATGGAAACAAGTCTTCATCTTTGGTAAAGACCCATTCTTTGCCAACAATAAGAGCAAAACTGTCAAGCGCAGCTATGAAATCAGTTTGGGAAACATTTACAGGCATTTTCATATTCTTACTCTATGACCCAAGAAACATTTGAGAAATATTCACCATAAGCAATTTCATACTGCTCCAGAATAAATGCACGTCGTGATTGACTTCGCGCCTGTTCAGCTAAGCACTGAAACACCTCATAGCTTGTCAATCCTACAACTATAGAACCGCTCTCTTCCCAAATAGGCCTGAGCGATTTTTGCCATAGCTTCGTTATACCATCTGTTACTTCCAGACGCTTACTACCGTTTTTTATATAGACATAACCAAAGTCTAAGCTCTCTGCAAGCCTCTTATCTGTAACTGCATACTGGACATTCCATATTCGCTTATCCTGATTCAGTTTACTCTCGATCGCCGCCAAAGCAGGAGTTACAGCAATTGCACTTAGTGTAGAAACCCCTCCTAGAGTTAAAAGAAATTGCCTACGTCTCATTTCTTTCTTCATAATATCCCTAAACATAATTACTCCTTAAATAGAGATTTGCCCTTGAGAACACTTGATTAGTTAGAATTGAAAAATTCAAGTAATCTGATAAGATTTTTTTAACATACCAATAAGAACCAATTATTATGATTATTATTTATAAATAAGTATACAGAACGTATCGTATCGGTCAACCCTCAATAAAAACATTGCCTAAACTATTTTTTTACTATTATATGGCAACAATTCCACCGCAATACTTTTTGAGGTCGGTGTCGAGCTAAAATCACCCACACTGTCTAACTGTACTGGTCAACAAAAACCGGACATTAAATATTTAGAACTTATCGGCTAACGCGCTACGCTAGTTTTCCACCAAACTGAGCCGCCGAACCTGCTCGGTTCGAGCAGAACCGACTGCTCATTTTGCCGGTCATTTTTCCCGGCTTCTCGTATGCCACTGGCGATAGGTCACCGTTAGCCGTATGCAGCCGTTCAACATTGTAGTAACGCATATAGCGAGCCACATCGGCCCTCATATGGTCACGTGTAGGTTGAGTAATCTTCAAAATCCAATCGTGCTTAAGGCTGCCGAAAAATCGTTCAACAACAGCGTTATCCCAGCAAGCTCCTACATCTCCCATACTCGCTCGCATACGATAGCTGGATAACAACTTTCGATAATGCTTACTCGTATACTGTGAACCACGATCACTGTGGAACACCAATCCCGCAGGTGGCTGCCGTAAGTTATATGCCTTGATCAATGCCTTGCTCACCAAATCCGATCTCATGCGCTTATCAATATGCCAGCCGACAATACGGCGCGAATACAGATCCATCACAATAGCCAGGTACATCCAGCCTTCACCGGTTTTAAGATACGTCACGTCACCGGCCCACACTTGGTTCATGCCAAGCGGTGTAAAGTTTTGATTCAATAAGTTATCGGCCACAGCATCGCTGGCTCTCCGCTTAGTCGTTACTTTGTATGCGAGACGTTGAGTTACATAAAGTCCAAGCTTTTTCATCAAATTTCGTACCCGATAGCGGCCAATGGAAAAGCCTTTTTCGCTTAATTTCTTCATCATCTCACGACTACCGAGGCTGCTTCGGCTTTGCTCAAACAGACGCTTCATAGTCCGATACAAACGAAGTGTATCCTCGGTAATTCGTTTAGTAGGACGCTTTCGCCAATCGTAGAACGCCGTGGTGCCAACACCCATAACCTGACACAGCATCACCACCGGAAAGCGCGAGGATTTTTGATCGATGAAGTCGTACTTTACTTCATTTCTTTCGCGAAGAAGGCACTGGCCTTTTTTAAAATCTCTTTCTCCATACGCAGGTCTTTAACTTCCTTGCGCAAGCGCTTCAACTCAGCCCGCTCATCTTCAACCAGAACTTTTCCCTCTAGCTCGGCTTCAACCTTTTCCTTCCACTTATAGAGCATGTTGGTAGCAATCCCCAAGGATTTAGCCGCCTCTGGCACTGAATAGCCTTGATCTCGAACCAGCGCTACAGCTTCTTCCTTAAACTCTTTGGGGTACTGTCTGTACGTGCGTTTTTGCTTCATGATGACACCTCAATCGTTGACTGGTATTGTCTCTTATTAATGTGTCCGGCGCCATTAGACCACTACACACCTGAATACCTGTCTGATGATAAATCTCATTCAACTCTTTATTGTCTTGATCTTGGCCTCGACCTATCCAATAAAAATATAGAGAAGTCTTGGAGTCAACCGGAGTCATTATGTGAAAAGCGAGATTATCCTGCCCTTTGCCCTCTGGATTACCCGTCGGGTAATTCTTAAAGTTCAACCACATGGTACTCGGTGGAGTCCAACGAACATTTATATTGAAATCCACCAACTGATTCTCTTCGAAAGCCGATGCCAACAACGGCAGTGGCTTTTCTTTTTCACAGAACCAGCTGACACGAATCTCTTTCTCGTCCTGTTCCAGCGATTGCTTAGCACGCGTCGCCGAACCACCACCTACAGTTTCCGGATGTAGATAATCGCCATGACTAAGATCAAGAATATTGTCACTCAACAATTGAAAATTAGCTTTAACCTCCAAGACACCACTGGCTTGCGCCGTTTCTGGGTATTTTTCCACATCGCCCAAATCGTCAGAGATCAAGCTAGGATCTGCTTTACTGGGATCACCCAACCAAACCCATACGCCACGATACCTATGACAGACAGGAAAGGTTTTTAAACACATTTTTTCAGTAATTGGCCCGTGTGGATTCTCCAAACATTCCCCCTTACTGTTAAATTTTAATCCATGATACCCACAGGCAACTTCTTTGTTACACTCGCTAAAGCGGCCTTTGGACAAGAGAGCAAATCGGTAGGGACAGCGATCCAGAAGGGCTGCCATGTTTCCTTCTTCATCGCACATAAGTAGCAAAGGCTGTTCGGCTATGGTACGTGCAAGATGCTCACCTCTTGGCAATTCCTTCTCCCAGGCAGCCAGATACCAGCAATTCAGGGGTAAATTCATTATTCAGCTCCTCTAGTTTGTATTTTCTAATTGAGAGAGGTTTAGTGTAATGTGCATAAAATAGTATGAAAATCAGGCACAATTTTGTTCTCAGCAGTGATACATAAATAATTCGAACACTCATACCTACATACAAGCACATTATGAAAAAGAAAAATCCTAGAAAATCAAATAGTAACGACACAAACATATCAATTGAAAACCCTACACGTGAGGAGGATCTACGATTAATAACTGAACGTCTTGAAAAAATACTCTCCAATAGAGGGACCAGATCAATCGCTTCAGGATCAATCAGTCACATCAAACATATAGCAGCGCTGCAGGTACACTACGGAGGCGGAGAAAGAGGTAATATAATATCTGCAATTCTTTCCCTATTCGGCAACTATTGGTCAAGTGCCATCCTCACTATCCTTCAGCAAGGAGAGCTTCGACCATCAACTGTGCGGCGCATATTTTCAACACTCACGCCGCAACAACCAATATCACAACGTATGCTTACTTATAACCTACGGCTACTTGAAGAATATGGGCTGGTTGAAAGGACTGTTTTACCCTCGCGTTTAGCACATGTTGAATATCGTCTTACCAAACCAGGTAGGGAAATCAGTACTTTGATTGATGAGGTTATTCAATGTATCACTGAAAATTCGGAATACATCATCAATGCGATGGAAAATGTTGCTGAAAAATCAATCTAAAAAAATAAGAGTGATGAATTTTTAGATTTAAGCCCACTTAATCTTCCGGCCTTAAAAGGCAGAGTTTCGAAGCGTTGCTACGCACCCCCCCGCGCAACTGAAAAGTACATTTATCAAGTAGAATATGACATTTTCAATTTCTCTACCCGGACACATAATATAGGTCAACACATACCAACAAGATGATAAAGCATGGGAGTCTGTATGAGCCAAGAGCGATATTTTTTAGAAAACACCTGGTACGCCGCTGCCTGGGAATGGGAGGTTGAAAAAGCCGACAACAAGCTTGCCCGGACTATCTGCGACATTCCCCTGGTATTTTACAAATCCGAAACAGAAGGCTACGTAGCGCTGGATAACCGCTGCTGCCATCGTGCGGCGCCACTGTCTCTTGGCCGTGTAGAAGGTAACTGCCTGCGCTGCATGTATCACGGCATGCTGTTTAACCCGGAAGGCAAAGTTGTAAATATTCCAGGCCAGGATCATATTGCCAGCACAATGGCGGTTCGCAGCTACCGGGTCTCTGCTAAAGGCGGCTTGATCTGGATATGGATGGGCGATCCCGCACTGGCCGATGAAAATGATATCCACGATTTCGCTCCCCTCAGCCAGCCAGACGAATGGCGAGGCTTTGATCGTGGCGACTATCTGCACTATGACGCCAACTGGTTGCTGATTGTCGACAACCTCAGCGACTTCTCTCACGTAGCATTTGTTCACGCCAATACGCTGGGTGGTTCAGAAGCCTATGCCTACGACACCAATATTGAAAATCTGGAAAAAGTGGACAACGGTTTTCGCGCCGTGCGCTGGCACCACGACAGTCTGCCACCACCCTTCCACAAAAAGGTCATTCCTGAAGCTGAACACGATACCCCGATTGATCGCTGCAACTCTATGGCCATGTATATCCCAGGCGTTTTCCTGATGGAAACCCTGTTTGCGCCGGCAGGCTGGAGCGAAAAAGACAATGATCGCAGCCAGTGTCGTGAGTACCGTAACTGCCAGTTTATGACCCCGGAAACCCGCAATACCACGCACTTCTTCTGGGATTACCTGCACAACCGTGACCGCGACAATCCAGCAATCACCCAATCGCTGAAAGAATCTTTTATCGAAGAGCAGCAGAAGCTTTTGGTGAAAAGCCCAGACTTTGTACCGCGTTCCTTCTCCGCCGACGAAGCTTTTACGCATTTCAGAATGCGCTGGAAAGCCAAACTAAGCGAAGAAAATAACAATAATCCGTTACCGGAGCCGAAAGAAAACAAGCGACGAATTCTGTAGTCGTTTAACCATTCAAATAAAAGAAAGGCCTCCAATATCGGGCCTTTCTTTTATTTGGCACGCACTGGCATCTAGGAGTGCGCTCCAATTAAGCACAGTTGCAAAAACGCCTTAGCCGCTGACTGCACACACTTCCCGCGGACGCCCTCGCTCCGTCACTAAAGCAATAACGCCGGCAGTTACCATGGCCAAACACGCAAACAGCAGCCATGATTCATAACTCCCGCTATAGTCAAACAAAAACCCGCCTAACAGAGGCCCAAAGCCACCACCGATAACGTGGATTGAAAAAATAACACCATATGCGGTACCGAATTGGCTTACATGAAATCGACGACCAACAAGAAAGGCTAGCAGGTCGGCTTCCGTACCCAGGCCAAACCCCACCAAAATAGCGCCGATGTAGAGAAGCCGATTATCACCCAGCCATAAAACACCCATACCGAACGCTGACAAGGCGAGCAATATCGCGATTACAATACCTGGATCAATAATATCTAGCAAAAACCCGGTAATAATGCGACCACCGAAAATTGCCACACCCAATAAGCCGGCAAACGAGCCCGCTTCGGCCAGCGTCATACCGCGATCGGTCAGCATGGCGACAAAATGGTAGGTGGTACCGAGTACAGCAATAGACGCGAGAAATATCAGCGCACTGATTGTATATAACGCAGGATTAGCCAACACCTTTAATAATTGGCTACTGGATTTGTTGTGCATTTTCTTGATTTGGGCTTCACTGCTTCGTAATAACAAACCCGCCAGCAAGGCCATGCAGACAGTTACTGTGGCCAATGCCAAATACCCGGCTCGCCAGCCATATTGCTCGATAAATGCTGAAAGCAAGGGTGGCATAACCACCGCACCTACACCCACACCTGACATCGCAAGCCCGAGTGCAAGCCCGCGGTGCTGTACAAAATGTGTAACCACCACATGGTTATATGACAGAGGCGTAGAACCACAGCCGACAATACTCAGTACCAGCACAAGAACAGCAAAACTTATCAAGCCAACCGTGAACAATCCAAGCATTGCAAAGCTCAATCCAAGTCCAATAGCAGACACAACACCTACCCGTACGGGCCCAAACCTATCCACCATTTGCCCTGTCACCGGGGCGGCAATTACCAGGCCAACCGTCAAAATCACCAGACTCAGAGAACCCTGGCTACGGGACCAGCCGAACTCGTCAACCAGCGGCCCGAGAAATAATCCTGCGGAGTAAAAATATAACGAGACAATACCTCCGCCTATTCCGATAAAGGCACCCAATAACCAGCGCCGCCCTTTGGTAAACTCACCCATTTCAACCGCTCCTATCTAAATTATTTATGAAAGTATTATTAGCTTGCATTACTATACGAAACGTTTATTTTCGTAAACACAATAACCATAATTAATCAACAAAACTGAGGAGCGTCGACCATGTTAAAAACATACATAGGCCTTCAAAAAACTCTGACCCTTTCCACCTTAGGCTTAGCAATAAGTTGTGGATCAACAGCATTCGCACAATCCACAGATAGCTCGCCCAGTAGCTCCCCAAGCACCAGTTCAAACCGCGTCATCGAGGAAATAACCGTTACCGCCAATCGCCGTCAGGAAAGTCTGCAAGAATCCTCACTGGTCATTAGTGTACTAAGCCAGAAAGAAATGCAGGCAGTGAAGGAAATCTGGGATCTGACTTCTGCAGAACCCAGTGTTCAAATCGGCAAAGCAGGAAATATCGCTCAGGCTTATATCCGCGGCGTAGGATCATTTGTGGCAACAGCACGCCAGGAAAATGCCGTGGCGTTTAACGTTGATGGTGTTTATTTGCAAACTGGCGCAATGGTTTCGCCCGCCATGTTCGACATTGAACGGGTAGAAATACTGAAAGGCCCACAAGGCACGCTCTACGGGCGTAACGCAACCGGTGGTGCGATTAACTTTATCTCACGTGCACCAAAGCTTGACGAATTTTCCGGCTATGTATCCACCGATCTCGGCAACTATGATTTGCGCCGGTTTACGGGAGCGGTCAACGTACCGCTGAGCGACACCACGGCCTTGCGGGTTGCCCTGCAAAAATCTGACCGTGATGGCTATTTCACTGACGGTACAGATGATGAAGACAGTCTGTCTGGTCGAGTTCGCTTTCTCTGGGAAGCATCTGAAGATATCACCTTAAATCTGACCGCAGAATATGCCGATTTCGATGGCGCAGGTGCTGGCAGCGCACTGTTGCAAACCATCGATAATGATCCTTGGATTGGTGCCCTGGACCCAAGACGGGTGACCTACACTACGGCACCGGCGCCATTGAAAGATCCGTTTTATGATTACGATTCACATGCATTCACCACACAACTGGACTGGGAGCTAGACTTCGCGACACTGACCATACTACCTGCCTATCGACACGAACATTACACATCAAGAACCTATGTACCCGGCTATCGTTTTACTGAAGAAGCTAAAACAACCCAAAGCAGCCTAGAGGTAAGGCTAGGTGACCAAACGGAAAACCTAAAGTGGGTAGTTGGTGCATTCGGCTTGCAAGCGGAACAAGAGTTAAATTATGGCCCTGAAAACGCGGGCATTTTGCAAGGCGTTAACATTATCATTCCAGAACAAACAACAGACTCCTATGCGATTTTTGGTGAAGCCACATACAGCTTAACGGATAAACTGCGCGTAATCGCTGGTCTGCGCTACTCCAAGGAAGAAACAGAAGGTGGTGGCATCAATAACTCCTTTAATTACCGCGGCTACACGCCCGCTTTTGATCCGAGCGCCGAGACAGGAGACTTTTCGTTCAGCGATAAGACGAGCGCCAACTCGGTGACTTATCGCACCGGTATAGAATACGATATTTCAGAAGATTCCATGCTGTTTGTAACTTATAGCAAAGGCTTTAAAGGCGGTGGTTGGTACCCGGACCGTCCTACCGAAGATCCAACCTTTGAACCAGAAACACTTGAAGCATTTGAAGTTGGAATGCGTAATCAATTTCTGGACAATAGCTTACAGCTCAACGTTGAAGCATTCTTTTGGCAATACAAAGATCAACAACAAGCTTACGCAGGTCTTACCAGTATTGGCGTTCCAGCATTGTTAACGGTTAACGCTACCGATTCCGATATCTACGGTGGCAGCATGGATGCAACTTGGCGCTTTACCGACAATGATACACTGCACGCAACCATTGAGTACTTGCATGCCGAGTACGGAAATTTCGCCCGCAACACCCCTGGGCCAGCTTATCCCGGCAGTCAATGCAGCAGTGCATTAGCCAGCACTGGTGGCTTTATGGTTGACTGCTCCGGCGCACGTATGCAACGTACGCCCAAATACTCTGGTTCAGTCAGCTATGAACACGTATTCCCGCTGAGCAGTGGCGGCACAATTACCGCAGGCGCTGACCTTACCTTTGCAACGGGCCGCTATTTAACCATCGATTTAAGTCCGTCCACCTATGACGGCAGCTATGTGGTAACAAACGCAGACTTGACTTACAGCAACGCTGAAGACACCTGGTCATTGACAACCTTCGTTCGCAATATCGGTGACACAGCCTTCGCTAGCGGTGGTATTGTCAATCCAGCCAACGGGTTATTCAACGCGACCATTAATGCCCCTAGAACTTACGGTCTACGTGCGCAGTACAATTTTTAGTAGGTCGCTCAGAAAAGATCGACTTTCGTGGCAATGCAGTAGCACCAGGATCCTGTAGTTAAACACATCAAGTGAGATGCCGAGGCAACTTTGTCCGGCTCTCACTACAGGATCTCTTTGCTCTAAATACGTACCGACAGCGAATATATATGCAAGATTTTTCCGAGGAATTCCCCATGCTTGAACTCTTTCATACCCCGCAATCAACCTGCAGTCAAAAAGTGCGTTTGGTGCTTGCCGAAAAGTCACTCGATTGGACAGAGCGAAAAATCGATTGGCTAAACGGCGAGCATCTTCAAGACTGGTACTTGAAAATTAATCCCAACGGTGTGGTTCCAACCCTCGTTCATAACGGTTCTTCTGTTGTAGACAGCAGCGTTATCAACGAATACCTGGAAGACGTTTTCCCTACACCTTCACTTCGCCCGCAAGATCCATTGGAATGCGCGCGCATGAGAAGCTGGCGACAGTACATTGATGAAGTGCCAACCACTGCAATTCGCTTTCCCTCCTTCAATAAAATCCTGGTAAATCTGTGGAAAAATATGTCTGATGAAGAATTTGAACAGTTCGCCAAAAAACATCCACTCAGAGCTGACTTCTATCGTCGAATGGGCACAACCGGCTTCAACCAGGACGATATCAATTCTTCCAAAATTCGCTTAACTGATGCACTGAATAGAATGGAAGCATCCTTGTCGCAGGGAAATCCTTGGCTGAATGGCGAATTGTTTAGCCTTATTGATATCAGCATCCTCCCCACCATCGTTCGAATGGAAGACCTGGGCATGTCTGATATGTGGTCTGAATTGCCGAACGTAACTGACTGGTATACCCGTATTCAGAAACGCCCTTCGTTTGAAGCTGCTTATCAAGGAGAAACGCGGCAGCTACCATCCTGGTAAGGAAAACGCTCAATATCAACGCATCATGAAAAATATGGCAATTGAAATTCTTTCAATCGCCATATTTTCGCGCATTTCAACTTGAGTCGTTTATTCATAATCAGTTAGGTTATAGCACCGAAGCTATCATTAATGACCACCTTTCCCAAGCAAAGTGAAAACAACTCATTCAACCCGGAAATATTCAGCTTTTTATAAGCCCTTTTACGCAACGTCGCCACAGTAGCAACTTGAATCCCAAGCTCAAGGGCCGTGCCATTACTGGTCTTCCCCAGCAACGCTCGGGCACACACTTGCAGTTCGCGGTCACTGAGCGATGCATTAAGGCTAACAATAATATTTTCCAGCATGTCTGCCGTCGGTCGCGTCGTCGCCTGCCAAACCTCTGGAGGCAACAGCATAAAGTTTTTCTCCAGCAGCGCCGAAATTACACGCGCCAGTTGCTCTATAGCAGCCAGTTCAGCCGGTTTGAATTCCCCGGCGTCTACATCCCGATAAAGATTCGTCACCATCCAGCGTTCGTTTAAACACTCTATGAGTGACACTCGCTCCAGCAATCTGAATTTTTTATATATATTTTCCCGATATTCTGGATCACTGATTTGCTCCGCATGTAAACGCACCAAGAGTGGCCCATCCGATCGTTCCGGGCTCAGTTTCACCTGTACGGTATTCGGATCGTGGCGGTAAGATAGCGAACGCTGGTAAATCTTACCCACGTCTTTCGCGAGGTTGGTAGCGCCGGCACTTTCGGCAAGCACCAGATACGGCCTTAATTGCTGATCAAAGATAAAAACCGAAAGGTGATTCACCCCGGCGACCTGATTTAAAAAATTCATTAACTGTACAGAAAAACCCGTTTTTCCGGCTTGAGCAATCAATGCGCCCATCTGTTCAATAATTAATTGGCTTTGCGCAATGGTTAACTTACCGCTTTTTGACATGCCTGTACCCAATTGAGTGGACAGATGTTATGTATGGCTCGCCAGTATACTCAGCGGAAGTAGAAAAGTCACCCAAAGGGTATCAACAATGGCTAAATCAGTTCCCGTAATCGACGACATAACACTGGCAGATCTCTATGAAAACCCCTACCCCATCTACGCACGCCTGCGTCGCGAAGCCCCTATTGCCTGGATCCCCGCTGCGAATATTCATTTAGTCACCCGCTTTGACACAATCAAACATATTGACACCACGCCAGCTGAATTTCCGGCCAATGATCCACGCTCACTGCAAATTCGGGCGATGGGCCATACGATGATGCGCAAAGACGGCGACGCGCATCGCGCAGAACGTTCAGTATTCAATAAAGCTTTAACGCCGGATGTGATTAAGAACCACTGGGCACCACGCTTTGCGCACATCGTTAACGGTTTAATTAACGATTTGAAAGACAAGGGCGAAGCCGATCTGTTTAGCGATTTCGCAGCCCCCATGGCATCCCAGTGCCTGATGGAACTGCTCGGCCTCACCAATGTACGCTGGGATGATCTGTGCGATTGGTCGCAGACACTGATGGACGCTGTTGGTAATTACGGCAATGATCTGGAGTTGTGGGCTAGACAAGAAAAAGTATCTTACCTAATTGATCAAGCGTTAGACGAGATGATTCACAGTAAACGCGCCAATCCAGACTTATCACTGATTTCAATGCTGGCTAATACGCCCCATATATCGCTAGAGCAGATACGTGCTAATGTCAAAGTGATTATTGGCGGTGGCATCAATGAGCCAAGGGATGCTACCTGTACTTCTCTACATGGACTACTGTCGGACCCAGAGCAACTGAAGCTGGTTAAAGATAACCCTACCCCTGATTTGTGGGCTAATGTTTTTGAAGAGACTATTCGTTACTGCGCTCCCATTGGGATGTATCCGCGCCGGGTAGCTGATAATTTGGAACTAGATGGCTATCTCCTGAAAAAAAATGACCAGCTTGGTCTCTGTGTGGCCTCAGCCTGCCACGACGAGAAATATTGGTCAGATGGCGATCGCTTCGATATTACGCGTAAAAGAAACATCCACTTGGCTTTTGGTACAGGCCCTCATATCTGCCTAGGTTTTCGTATCGCACGTATGCAGGTGGGACAACTATCCGTACCTAGTTTGCTTAAAAAATTACCCGGACTTCGATTAGATCCAATCAAAGATTGTAGTTTTGGGGGATGGGTATTCAGAGGCCCTTTGTCATTGCCGGTGAAGTGGGATGCTTGAAGAAATCTTGAGGAGATACTAACTCTGTAACCTCAGAGCCGAAGGCTTGGTGATCAACAAGAAGCGGAAGAAGCTCCAGCGGCCAAGACAGCCAATGGAGGTGCCTAGTAGCCCGGATCAGCGTTGGTCAATGGACTTTGTATCAGATCAGTTAAGTAGTGGTCGCCGTTTCAGTGTATTGAATGTAGTCGACGATTACTCTCGCGAGATGGTGGGGCAGCTGGTATCAACATCTATCAGTGGTCAGCAAGTATCCCGCTTCTTGGGGCAGATCTGTGAGCGACGGGGCAAGCTATCAAAAATCATCTGCGATAACGGCACTGAGTTTACCAGCAAGCCATGTTTTTCTGGAGTCACGAGTCAGGTGTTGGTCTCGGTTTTATCCAGCCAGGAAAGCCAACACAAAATGCGTTTGTGGAAAGCCTTAACGGCAAGTTTAGGAATGAATGCCTGAATCGTCACTGGTTCAGAACACTGGAAGAAGCTCGATGGGAAATCGATCAATGGCGAGAGCACTACAAAACCATCAGACCACACAGTCCACTGGGCTATATACCGCCAGTTGAGTTTGCTCAAAAGGCGGCGTAACTTACTGGAATCTCATCCTGTACATGGTACTAATGAAGGGGAAAGGTCAATAGAATTCGCTTCTCATCAAGTGAGTGGCACTAAGGTCACTCAGGCTGAATCATGATCTTCTCGTTCACATCATCAAGAATAACACCGTTATCAGCAACATAGGAACGCCATAGCGAGAGCATTTTCTCAACACGTTCTGGCTGGCTTGAAGCAAGATCTTTATGCTCACCCGGATCCTGTTCGATGTTATATAATTGCCATTGGTTATCGCCATATGGTGCGGGCATGGAAAGAAGTTTCCAACTTCCCTGACGCAGTGCTTTGCCACCAAACAACTCCCACCCCATCACATAATTGTCAGAGTGCACCGATCTTAAGTCCCCTGAAATCAACGATGCAAACGAAGTGCCCTTGGAAGGGAGAAGGTCACGGCCAAGATAATTTTTTTCCTGATGCTTAATTCCCGCAAAATCAAGAACGGTAGGGAGAATATCCATTACTGAAAGAAATTGATCATAGCGGATACCTTTAGTTACCGCTTTTGGATAATTTACTATTGCTGGGGCCAAAATGCCTCCTTGAGAAACTTGACCCTTGAAGCCCCTTGATATGCCCGTACTGACTCTTGCCCATTCTTTTCCAGGAAATAAATAGGAGTTTGCATTACCCATATTTTCGTAACTATTGTCGCAACATTTATCAGACCACCGGGTAAATATTGGCATTCCTCCCGCCTGTGCGCCATTGTCCGACATAAAAATCACTAACGTATTATCGTATTCCCCGGTCGCTTTTAAATATTCAATAATTTTTGCAGTATTTCGATCTAGATCATCAATCATAGCTGCATAGATTTCCATTTTACGCTCGGCAATACGCTGTTCTTCGGGCGATAGTTTTTCCCAATCAGGCAACATTCTAATATACCTATCGATATTAGTGTCCGAAGAGATAAGGCCCAATTCTTTCTGCTTTACCAGACGCTGCTTCAGAACCTCTCGATAGCCGCTTTTGTATCTTCCCACATACCTATCAATTGATTCTCGAGGTGCCTGTAATGGCCAATGGGGAGCAGTAAAGGCGAGGTAGGCAAAAAATGGCTTTGAGATATCACGCGACTTAAGGTATTGAATCATCTTCTCTGAGTAAAAGCGCGTTGAATAGAAATCTTCGGGAATTTTTGATACCTCTCCATCCTCACGAAAGGTGGCTTTCGGTTCATATTCACTCATTCCCATACTGGAAAGATGGCCTGCCCCCCCCTCCAAAAGCGCGAAAGAGTTCTCAAATCCTCTTGCTTTTGGCCCCTGATCTTCCTCCATTCCCAAATGCCACTTTCCAGTCATGTGAGTGCTGTATCCAGAATCTCGAAATATTGTAGCCATCGAAAGCACACGATTATTCAAATACCCCTCATAACCTGGCTTTCCTAACAGCTCTGGATTTCCCCATTTCATAACTGCATGCATACTGCCTAGCCCTGCCAAATGATTATCAGTACCAGAAAGCAACATGGAGCGTGTAGGCGAGCAGGTAGGCGCAACATGAAAATTACTTAACTGTATACCACTTTGAGCTAGACTATCTAATGTAGGGGTACTAATCTCTCCACCAAAAGCGCCTAAATCTGAATACCCGAGATCATCAGCTACGATCAATAAAATATTCGGGCGTCGATCTACCTTCGTGGATACCGTTGAGGTGCTGTAATCTTGGGCAGAAACACACTCAAAGGTAAAAATCATCATGATAGAAAAAAATCCAAATATGCTTGATTTCATATACACTTCCTAAAATGGATAAGTAGGCAATATTTAATATTTAGACTTTATAAAAGTAGAAATTCTGGCCTTTGCCTTATTCTAGAAGTAGTTCATGAGCCCATGATTATTACAGGCTATGAAACGCAAATTTTCACGCCGGATTCATATATCTAAAATTAATGTATCGCTCAAACTACCTGAGCAACATATCATCATAACTTTATTTGATTCTTTTTCTTCATCCGAAAAAATCATATCGCGATGATCTGGTATTCCTTCGATAACCTTTGTCTCACACGCACCGCAAACTCCCTGTTCGCAAGAAAATGGCACGTCAGCCCCGCTAGCTAGCAATACACGCAAGATACTTGTTCCCGCAGGTATGTGATAACGTTTCCCACTCTTTGCAGAAATCACGGTACATTCAGATGATGCCGAATTATCTAATTCAGCAGAGAAGTATTCCAGATGAACATTTTCTGACGGTACTTTCGCAGTCTTGGTAGCATTTTCGTAAGCAGCCAACATTGGTTGAGGTCCGCAACAATAGAAATGCGTCCCTTCCGGAGCGCTATCAATAGCAGACCTCATATCAAAATAAGCCCCAGCTTCGTCATCGAAATGAAAATTTGCATTTTTAGTATCAGCAATCTGATCAATAAATATTGCTTCAGATTTTGATCGGCAGGCATAATAGATATGAAAATTCCTACCTAATTCTTGCAACCGACTCACCATACTGTAAATTGGTGTTATGCCTATTCCACCAGCAATTAGGACACTGCAATTTTGGTCTTCTAATAGAGGGAAATTATTTCTTGGCTGATCCACCTCAAGTACCGTACCCACATGCAAAGACTTATGCATGAATAAAGAACCGCCTCTACCATTGTCTTCACGCTTCACACCAATTAAATAGCTTGTTGGACTTTCCCCTTGATTAATTAACGAGTATTGCCGTACAAGACCATTAGGCAAATGTAGTCCTATGTGGGCGCCTGGATTTATCGAGGACAATTCAGAACCATCTAATGCTACAAACCTGAAAAGTGATATCTCTGATGATGCGTACTGAATGGAATCAAGTCTTAGTTTCATAAAATTCATTCTCAATAGTATTTGAGCCAAATTACGTTCACTATGGTCAGGGCTTTAGTTAGGTGCCAATTTGAATAGACGAGAAATGGTGCCCTATTGCGAACAAAATAAATCGCAATTATCTATATCACTTTCTTGCAAACCACCAACCTTTCTACCACCAGGCCTTCAAAAGACACTTCAATCTGGACCCAACACATATAGCTAGACCCCAAATAAAAAAACGATACGAACCGTATCATATGTGAGTATCCTTTTTTTGTCAATACCAGCTTCTGTTCTTCCTTAATTACCGTATATTGCTTCTAGGCTAGAAGAGTTGTTGAAAAACTTCATACAAACGTAAAGGGGTTCCGGGTCGTAAGCAGTCTTCCTTATGAGGAAGGCCAAGTAGCGACGCGGTCATTTTCTCCAGGTCATTGGCTATCCAACCATATTTCACCCCTTTAGACCAAATGAGGCTATCCGACCATATTTCACCCTTTTAGACGAAATGGCCACTTAACTTATTGATATTTATTATATTTCTGGAAGTTTTTGTCGATACTTTTACGAAAATATAGACTCAACGGCAAAGGTTCCTGATCGGTCTATGGCGCCAATGAGGTATAGTCCTTACTCTTTGGTCGCTTATTCCTGGGTACCGTATGGCTGATTCTGAATTGAGAGTGACAGGTAAACTCATCGAGTACTTTGAAACCGGTTGTGAAGGTATTTACTGGGCTCTTCAAGAAGACGGTAAGCATGGCTATGACGGCCTTGTGCTACTTGATGAAGGCGATCACCTTCAGATAATCGGCCCGGATGGTGAGACTGTGTTTGAGGGTACTGTCCGCCCGAGAAAAGACATTAATGCTCAGAAAAGGCCCTACAGTGAGATCCTGCAGCCGGTATCCATGGGACGTTGGGTGCATTGGATACAAGCTGATTTCGATGCAGATACGTGGGGTAATTATTTCATTTCTCGGCAATACACCGGCGTAGTCTCTAAGCTGCCCGAGAACCTCTGAAAGTACCTAAAGCACGCCAAAAGCCTATCGGAAAACCAATAATCCGTTAAAATCCCATTATTACGGATTATGTATGTGCCCCACTTTGAGGTTTCCCATGGCTAAATCGGGCCAGGCTCGCGTACCCACCGCCGATCAGCAGCGACAGCTCTTCGAGGTCATTCAACAACATCGGCATCCTGAAAAGAATGCCGCCATCATGCAAATCAGCTTCAAGCTGGGGCTGCGGGCCCAGGAAATTGCGCTGCTTCAGGTAAAAGAAGTCGCTAAGCTCACTAAATCTGGAGCCGATTTTAATCTTCTGGAAATTATGAGTCTGCCCGCAGCGTATACGAAAGGTGCTGATGCCATGGGTCGCTCAAAAAGTCAGTACCGGCGCAAATCGATCAGTTTTGATATTGATAGCTTCAATAAAATTGTTCGGCAAATTGAAACCTTAGCCAAATCAGGTGCCGATGTTAATCCCGAAGATTTTTACCCACCAGTAAAAAAGCACAAAGGCAAATCACGTGATCTCCCCATGGTTGATCAAGACCTCCGCAATGCGCTCATTCGGCATATAGCTCTGCGCCTAAGTAACGGCGAGAAGCTAAAGCCCTCCTCCCCTCTCTTTGTGACTCAAAAAGGTGGTCCCTATTCTCCAAACACACTTCAAGAGCACATGGCGCTAATGTTGCGATATTGGACGGGGATAGAGAAAGCCAGTTCACACAGCGGACGGCGTTCGTTAATTACGAACGTCATCCATAAGCAGAAGAAATCAGTCAAGATCGCACAGAAAATCGCTGGTCATGTAAACCCCTCCACCACCTTAATCTATGAAGAGCCACCGGAAGAGATTTTAGAAGACGCGTTGAAGGGATTATAGTTGGCCTGAGGGATTAGAAAATCCCCCAAGCGGGTGCTCTAGCCCTTAAATAGGTATGTTTTTAACCTAGCTAATGAGTAGTTGGATCCACGCAGCTATAGCTAGACGCTTTGCTTTCATCGCCACCCAGATATCTGGCTGTCTTGGGGTAGGCGCAAACCGGCATCTGTCTCTGTGGTCCTTCAGAGGGAAGAAAACTTGTGGCTATTATCTCGGAGGGCGCAATTCCTTTGTCTACCCATCGATCCAATGCTTCAAGGATGTCGTGAGTGGGGTCAACCGCGTTTTCTGGGAGGTGTGAAAGAGCTCCGATATTCGTTGGCCCATAGCCTCCGCGACAATGCCCCATTCCTGGTACCATGAAGAGACGATAGAATGATTGAGCTTCCTCTAATTGACTATCTCCTGGCTGTTGATTAACAACATCCTTGTAGTACTGCGTATAGAACGCAGCCGGCATAGATGGATCATTCCAGCCGTGGTACTGAATTAATTTTCCGCCAGCCTTTCTGAATTCAGATAGATCTGTTGAGAGTGTATTAATTTTTGACCCTGGCGATCCAGGTTCCTCAGACATTTCTAATATTTCATTGACATTAGCTTTGAATAAGAAATCGGCTATATCGGCATTGGCTGATTCATCAAATAGATCTTCTAGAACCATGTAGCGATAGAAGTTCGGAGCTACACGGTAGAGCGTGCCCACACTAGCATGAGGAATCCAAAGCTTTTCACTGCCGATAGTTGGGCCGTGGTAAATCGGAGTACCATCAATAGTATGCGCTGATGACGTCCATTGATTGCCATATGATTGGCGTTCAGGCTGATAGCCGAGACCCCTTTGCTGGTGCCGAAGTATTTTGAGGAATACCGGGTACGGAATGTCTCGCGCTTAGCTTCGAACTTTTGGCCATCGGCGCTGGCATGCAGGTTGTCATCCTGGATATTGTAGTGATTAAAAATGCTCAGTCGCGTAGTGGCGTTGTTGATGCGGTCATTTGCGGCATTTAATGTTTCCAGCCGAAGGTAGTTCGCCTGGATCGTGCTCAGCTGATCGTAGGTGCGGTCGGAGATCTGGGCGATACCATAGATGCCCTGGTTTGTGGCATTGGCGATCAGGATCGCCAACAGGTCCACTTCATACTGGCGGCTTTTGGAGGTCATGCCCAGCACATGCTCGAAGTCGTCAATAAATCCGGTATCCTGATCCACCACGCGCAAGACATCGGCGACTCCGATAGCCCTCATTTGCTGGAAGAACGGATTGTTCACCAGATGTTTTTTGCCGGCAGCAGGTAAACGCCAAAGGTGTTTACCGCCCTTCGGGCGCAGAATGATATCCCTGTTGTCCAGGCGTTCCAGGTAGTCACTGACCTCGTGTAGCCGAGTGGCCAACTGATCCGTCATGCGCGGGATCAGTTGCTTTGGATCCTCAGTAATTTTGGGCTGCTTCGTACCCTCGACCAAGGCCTGCTTCTGATTTTTCCAAGTCTGTGGTTTTACCAGATCGTCGTCCAGTGCACGATACCGTATGACTTCTGGCAGCACTAACTGGCCGTTTAGGCGGCTGGGAATCTGCAAATACAAGAACCATTCATATCTAGCCTTGTCTATGCCGCCGTCAGATTTCAACAAGAGTGGTCGCGTGGCTTTGGGTGGAAGACGCCTGTCAATACTGACATCCCCGAGCATATTGCCGGCTGCCAGCTCCTGTCGAGCTTGACTCAAGACCGCTGCCAACCGTTGTGTTTTATCGGTGCCATCAATGCGAAGACAACAAAAGAGTGATCGTAACAGGCCGGTTCTCAACGTAGATTCTGTATCCAGGTGTTGCCAGAACGCCTCATCCGCCGACTGCTTCTGATTGCCGAGATACCGGCAGACGGAGCTCAGCTCACTGGCATTGAGAACCTGGAATGCTTGTTTCTGTACAGAGTGGAATGACGTATTGGGATCGATACGATCATCAACGAACAGACGCAAGATTTCCGCAGCTTTACTCACATTGGTAGCCGCCTTTTGCCAATCCCGATAAACTCGGTCCTGCGCCAGCTGATGCGCTCGTTGCTTGACCTGTCGAACGTGATGAATGAACCCTTCGGCCATCCGTTCCAGCCCCTCTTGGTATCGAAACTGTAGGTAGCAAAGCAGATATAGGCACTGATTCTCAGGCGACTGACGTTTTATTTTGGCGCCGTAATAGTGAATCCGTTCGGCATAGTGCTGCTGATTTTTTTGAGACAGAGAAAGCGAGTCGAGGACAGCGGTCACCTCTGCCATCAGCGGTTGAATGTGGTGATACACTGCAAGTTCTTTCTGCAACTCGGTACCGGTGAAATTGCGCGCGCTGCCGCGCAATTGTGTTAACGTAAGCTGGTCACCACCGGATACCAGTGTATTTAGTATAGCCGTCAATTTTGGGCTACACGCGGCACCGATCTTCTCATGCAGTCGCTGCTGATGCTGGTTAACCACCTGGCTGACGATCTTCTGCAGGGTGCTATAGGCAGGAATGGCGATTTTCTGGTGAGCCAGGAACTCAATGGCAGCATCAAAGAGAGCACGCGCCGCGACCCAGCTTTCAGCGCAGACCAGTAAGTGTTCAACAAGCCGGGGGTGATGCTCAGGATCTTTCCAATTTTCATAATCGATCATGGAAAAAATCCGTTCATAAATGCGGGACTTTTGATCAGATTTCAGACTGAAGCGCCGAAATTTCAGGCCATCGAAGTGATTTTGCGCAATAAATTCTAGGTCATCCCGCATGGATTTAAATGTCGGATTGAGCAAGATGGGCTTGCATTTGAAGTAGCCCAACAATGCGATGGCGATACAGCGGTACTTCCGCTGCCTTATTCTGGCCAGCTCAGCACGCTCTTTATCATTCAGTGTGAAGTAAAACCGCTGATACGATTCGTTGAAGGACGGGACGCCGTATAAATCCTCGATTTCAGCGGCAGTGAGAATCGATAGTCGCTTGTTTCTGCTCATTCTTTGACCCAAAGGCCGAAGAAGATACTGAAACTTGAGCTAAATTAAAATTAATAGTGGCTTGGAGGCCAGTAAATACTTGGGCTTCAGCGGTTTTTGCAGTATTTGGGGGCAAAATCCCTAGGACCCCGTCGTGCCAGGACTGAATTGGCGGCATCGCACCGTTCTGCCGTACCAAATTGAAACCCGCCACCATGAATTTGAAGGTAAACACCGTTGATGTGCCCCTCCGGTCGAATCACACGCACAGTGCACTGAGCATAATTCGGGAGGACTACCGTTTCCGCAGGCAATAAAACGGAAGGATCAAGTGGCGGAGGCAAAGGGCTTGCCATTGATTGAAGATACTCCCGCTGTTCCGCAATAAGTGATTCTAGAGCTGGATCAGTAAATCGCATATCGATTCCTTAGCTGACTTGTAGATAATGATTTTTTGAAGCTTTTATTTACGTAGGGCAGCCAGTAGATTACCGACTGGTATCACAAGCGATTGCCAAACATTTTGGTTCTTACTGAGAGGATGTGCGCACGCATCAGCGCCTCGGCCCGATCCGGGTCGTGAAGGCTGATTGCATCGACGATGGCTTTATGCTCATCTTCTGTTTGCAGTCGCTGAGGTGCTTTCTTTTCTGTACCAAATACCGATTCAACGCGAAGCTTAAAGTGATAATCCACTTCATTTTTCAGGGATTTATACAAAGACACTAACAGCACATTGTGGCTGGCTGAGGCGATGATCAGATGCAGACTGTCATCCAGCGCTTTCCAATGATCAAAAGACGTCGCGCCCGCCATGGCTTCGATACAATCATCCATCGCCTGAATATCAGTACTTTTAGCATGCATGGCCGCAAGTGCCGCGAGCTGTGGCTCAACTGCCAGACGAGCCTGAATAACCTGTTCGACACTGACAGAATAAGCCACGTTGCCTTCAGACAGATGGTCAACCCGCTGGCCGACAAAGGTGCCTTTACCCACATGCCGCCAGATCAAACCTTCACTTTCAACCTTGCGTAGCAAGGTTCGCAGGCGCCCGCGAGACACACCAATGGCGTCGCTTAACTTGGGTTCAGGCGGCAGTCGCTCTACTCCCTGTCGTCGCGCCTTGGCAATATAGCTTTTTAATTTTTCAATATCGGGGTCAGTCATTTTCCACAAAATTCAAACGAAAATTATTCACTTTTGCCAAGACGCGAAAATATGCTGAAATGGCGACGTATAGACGAATGAATAGCTTACGCGCCCCCTTGCGACGGCGCAATAACTGGGTAATCCCAAGTTGATCCTCTAACAGCCAAAACCGGCCTACCGTTACAGCACTGCCCTCCACCGGCAGGCCTATTTTCAACAGACCTGCCGACGGGGGCATCAACGCCACGTTATTACTCAGGATTACGACCAATGTAGAAGTTGGCATTGGGTTCGCTCGGCAGCCCCAAACCAGCAGCTTCAATACCACGCCGCCACTGTGCCATCAGATTGTCGCCAATACGCCCGGTCGGCTGTCGCAGCGGGCCACCGTTTAATCCCATCGTCCAATCCTGAAACTTCCACATCATACGGTTCAGCACACCCGAAAACAGGACACCCTGATTAACTGCAGAATGGGCCTGTCGTGCGGGCGCTAGCTTCCAGAACATATCCATGGCCTTATTCTGATCACCACTTACTGCCGCATCGAACATACGCGGGAAGTAATCACCGTAACAGGCAGAATAGTTAGTACCACTGTATTGAAAATCCATTTCCGCCATCAGCGGAATAATTTCAGTTTCCAGTGGGCAAGACACAATCACATCTTTGAACTGGCGATAGACATCCAGTAAACCACCAATACCTGGCAGGTCGCCTTCCGCCTTGATGGCAACCACTGTTGGACAATCATTCACCAGACGTCGCAGTAACGGCATAGACATTTGCGCTGGGTGCAATCGGCCGAAATTCCATAAAGGTACCGGGAACAGCATTACACCCATATCTACCTTGTCACAGAAGGCGCGGGTGTAGTTGTAAACATCCTGTTCGGTCTGCGGGTAAAAATTTGCGGGATAACACAACAACACATAGTCGCAGTAGGGCGTTGCCCGTTGTGCAACGTCAATGTTCTGCTCCAACGTGTTGAAAGCAGCATGATGCACAAGCCGCAGTTTTCCATCCGCTGCCTCATGAGCCCACTGCGCAAACTGGATATATTCTTCCGGGCTGAACGCAATGTCCGCACACAGCAAGGCGCCGTTAAAACCAAATTCGATCAGCTTGCGTACATCATGCTGAATAGCCGCTTTGTTTAAACCGGTAAGGTCAGTCGTAAAGGTTGGAATAAGCACGCAATCTACGCCACGCATATATTCTTTGGTCCATTCACGGGCTTCATTTCGGAGATACTTTGCCATATTAACTCCAGACTTATCGTTAGAATTGTTTTGAGGTAAACGTGATAGGCAGGTGCTGTGCAAGCCCCTGTTGTACAGCAAGGTCGTAGGCCAATGTCGCCACGGCAATATCCTGTAACGACCCACCTACCGAGCGATATAAGCGATAACGACACCCCTCCAATGCGTCATTTGCCTCACCCAGCATCAGCTGATTGAGCGAAAATACTTTGCTATGAAAATCAATCCCTTCACGGGCAGCCGTAATAAAACAGCCGGTTTCTTCTGTCACTTCTTCGGGCACGTCGGCAATAATAATTCCCGCCTGTTGAATCACCTGCGTGTCAACTTCGTAATGATCCGGCAGGGTTGCGCCGATTGATGCAACCACTGTTTCCTGGCTCAACCACTGCCCCTGCAATACCGGCTTGCCATCCATCGTCCGGGTTGCCCCCACGACCATCGCCTGACCAGAAACAGCTTCCTGAGCCGAACTCACGGCACGGGTTGGCACACCGGTTTCTGCTTCAAAAGCTTCTGCGAATGCATTCCGTCGCGCTTCGGTAGGACTGAAAACGGTGAGCTGCTGCAGCGGACGAACCGCATGAATAGCGCGTGCGTGTGTGGCTGCCTCAGTGCCACTGCCAAGCACACCCAAGGTGGCTGCCGATGCCGGTGCCAGACGATCCATTGCCATCGCCGTGGTAGCCGCCGTGCGCATAGCGGTGATCGCCGCCGCATCCAACAATGCAGTGATACGGCCATTCTGCTGGTTAAACAGCGAGATCAGATATTCGATACAAAAATCCCGCGATAAACCAAACTGTTTGACGCCCATAAAGCGACCGGTAGGATCCAGCCCTGTCAGCGTGCGCATCCAGGTACGATCCTGCCCACGTGCCAACACACGCGGCGGACTCACACCCGGTGGATGGGGAATAGAATAGGTTATGCGCAGCGCATCAATCATTGCCGGCCAATCCAGCACCTGACGAACCACGTCGTCGGAAATAAATACCGGAGACGAGCTGGATACCCCGCCTTGATTTTCTGTACTGATATGTTCTTGATTCATTTTTCTACTCCAGTGTGGATTACAGACCCGCGCCTTCCCAGGCCAGGTATTTGATTTCCAGATATTCATCGATGCCGTAAATAGAACCCTCGCGACCCAAACCGGATTGTTTTACACCGCCAAAGGGCGCAACTTCATTGGAGATCAGACCGGTGTTGATACCTACCATGCCGCTTTCCAGCGCTGCGGCGGTACGCCATATACGCTGTGCGTCCGCGGAAAACAGGTAAGCCGCCAGACCAAATTCAGTATCGTTGGCGCAGGCGATCACTTCTGCGTCGGTATGGAAGCGGATCAATGGCGCAACCGGCCCAAAGGTTTCTTCGTGACAAATTTTCATATCCTGGTTTACGTTGGCCAGCACAGTGGGCTCAAAGAAACGACCACCTTTTGCATGAGCTTTTCCGCCAGCCACAATCGTCGCACCTTTCGCTACGGCGTCTTCGATATGCTCCTTGACCTTGGCGACGGCCGCATCATCAATCAGTGGGCCCTGCTGCACACCGTCTTCAAAGCCGTCGCCGACGATCAACGCATTCACCGTAGCGGCGAGTTTCTCTGTGAAAATGTCGTAAACGCTGTCGTGCACATAAACCCGGTTAGCACTGATACAGGCTTGCCCGGTGTTTCTGTACTTAGTGGCAATCAAGCCAGTAACGGCAGCATCAATATCCGCATCATCGAATACGATAAACGGCGCATTACCGCCCAGCTCCATGGATACTTTTTTGATGCTTGCAGCAGACTGACTGATCAGGATTCGGCCCACTTCGGTCGAGCCGGTAAACGTGACTTTACGGACAACCGGGTTACCGGTTAGCTCAGCGCCAATCACTCGGGCTTCGCCGGTCACCACATTGAATACACCTTTGGGCATTCCAGCTCTGTCCGCCAGTTCAGCCAGCGCCAGTGCGGTGAGTGGTGTTTGCTCCGCTGGCTTAACGACCATAGTGCAACCCGCTGCAATAGCAGGTGCCGCTTTCCGGGTAATCATGGCGGCAGGAAAGTTCCAAGGCGTAATCGCCGCACACACACCTATCGGCTCTTTCAATGTGACAATGCGCCGCGTGCTCTCTGGCGCCATCATCACATCGCCTTTTACGCGCTTGGCTTCTTCTGCAAACCATTCAACAAAAGACGCGGCATAAGCGACCTCACCTTTCGCCTCCGCAAACGGCTTGCCTTCTTCCAGCACAATCAAGGCGGCCAGCTCATCGGCGTGCTCAACAATCAAGTCAAACCAGTTGCGAACAATTGCCGCACGCTCCTTTGCCGGACGCAGGCGCCACTGCTGAAACGCAGCCTCAGCGGCTTGAATGACTTCCGCTACCTGCTCCTGACCAAGCCGGGGAATCTCTCCCAGCAACGCGCCAGTAGAGGGATTGTGCAAAGGCTTTACGCCTCGCGAACCGCGGGTAAGCCAGCGGCCATCAGCGAATGCCGCCGTTCGGAACAAACTAATATCTTCAGGATTTGGTGTCTTCATATCGTCTCACTGCTTTTACATAACCGCGTTTTGCGAATGAGGACCAGAGATACTGATAGCTACGATCAACTGACCCATACGCCTAAACATTTTAATATTGATTAGCTCAATAACAAATCAATACTAACCAATAAAAAAGCTGCCGACAACGAATAATGATACGGTTCGTATAAATATCACTAAGTATCAAAAGATAAAAATCCGAATATCTTCCTGATTTCAGCAAGATTCTGACGAAATACACGGACAACCAGAACACTGATATCAAGGTATGGCGCTGGAGGATGGCTATTTTATTTGTGAATTGATATACAAATCACCAGGACAAAATACAGCATTGAGCACCTCAAATTTGAGGCGTTAGCGGAAGGCGAAGCGGTGAGCGGATAATAAAAAAGGCCCCCGAAGGGACCCAAAGCACAAGTATTGGACTGCTCATCCAACCGATGTGAGAGACAAAACAAACCGTCAAAAAGCGGCGAAGCTGAGACAGCCGCTTAGCCGAAGCTAACCTCGCTTCAACGTCATCAGGGCGCGAACCAGGCCCATAAATGTTTTCGATCCGGTGATACCAAGCACAATGCGTTCCAGAGCACCGGGAAGCCAACGCGACGCAGGCGCGGACTTACCTGCCCTAGCCTCCCGCCCCATTTCAGGATTTGCCGAACAACGCACCGGCATATTAAATGCCAACCTGCGAATACAATAATTCTGCCGATCACAGCGAATCATGTCTTCCAACTTCCCTTGCTGAAGTTTGTTCACATAATTAGGATCCGCGAGTAACGGCCTCGCCAACATGACCGCATCGCCGCAATTACTTACGAGTGCCGAGCGGGCGTTTTCCGGGTCATGCAATCCCTGCAAAAGCACTGGAACCTTGAGCGTTTCTCTAAAAATCTTCGCTGCGCCACTGTCGATCAGACCGCCATCCTTAGCGGGCGTACTGACATCCATGGTTTCGTAACAACCATCCGACAAAGCCACATAATCCAGCCCCGCCGCCTCAACTAATTTGGCCAGTTCTGCATAACCGGTTGCATCCTGACCACCCTCGACATGCTCTTCAGCAGTTATCCGTAGACCAATTACAAAATCCGCACCGGCATGCTGACGAACGGCAGAAACAATATTGACGAGAAAGCGCGCACGATTTTCAGCCGTTCCACCATATTCGTCAGTACGCCAGTTTGTTCGCGGAGACGAGAAGGATGCAGCGAAATAACTCATATGCGCGGGAATTTCTACACCGTCCCAGCCGGCTCTTTGCATTCGCAAACAAGTTTCAATGGTCTCAGCTTCCAATGCCTTAATTTCAGCAGCGGCCGCCTCTCTTGGCATAGGGGTTGTGCGTCCACCGGGGACAATAATGCCTTGCGGAAAACGATTTTCGGGAATTACAACATTTAAGGGACTGGCAGAAATAATATCTTCGCCATTGCGGGCAACACCCATGCGCCCAAAGCCGGTCATGACTTCAGCGATAATCGGCACGCCGTGCGACTTCACCACCTCTGCCACTTCCCGTAACTCAGGCAAATACGCCTCGATATCCATCCTTAACAGCGGTTGAAAGGGGGCTTCATCATTTCCCCGACGCGTACCGATAGCCCCACCCACAATGATCATGCCTACCCCACCGCGAGCCCGAGCCTCCAGAAAGGCGATGGTTTGCGCACTTGGGCGGCCATCTTTTTGTGGCTGCAGAACAGCCATCGGCCCCAGAATCAAACGATTCTTGAGTTCCAGATTACCAACCCGCAAGGACTGAAACAGCACATCACTCATATCACTTACCCTTCTTATAAGAGATAACCTTACGCACGTTTCAAGAAAAGATTATCGACACTCCATTTTCCACCACCAACGGCTGCCATGTACAAAAACAGAAAGCAGTACAGCACCGCAGGCTCGCCGCCGTTGATTTTCGTCCATAGCAGACTGTATTGGGCATGGGCCATAAAATAAGCCGCAGCAGAAAGACCTGACAACACAAACGCACACTGTCGTGTGAACAAGCCAATTAGCAAAAGTGGCCCAAGCGTTAATTCGAGTACGCAAGCTAAACCAGGATTTATCGAAAACAAATCGAACGGAAGATAAGGCTCGCCCGGAAAACTGAACAACTTAGTGGTTCCATGTTGAATAAACATAAAGGCCGCAACTATGCGGGTGACACTAAGAATTTCTGCAGACCACGCAGCTAGTATTTTCATCATGCAGCTCCCTTAATGATTAGAATGCCGGGTAACTCGTAGAAATTTACAAATGTCTTATCTTTGTGAAGCCTGTCGATTATGGCTACGCGAACGCCAACTAAGCGTTCGCCGCACTACAAGCATCATATTGAATACAAATCTCGTTATTTTCATTCACGAAAAGTGGTATACGCGTTAGCGACATTCCTTTACACGGCCCAGAAATGCAAAGCCCTGTAGCAGGTTCAAATCGAGCACCATGGGCCGAACACACAATCTCGGTACCACTGGAATCCAGGTACGCGTCTTTCTTCCAAGGCAGTGAGGCGCCATTCACATGTGGGCAAGAATTCAAATAAGCATGAAATCCAGTCGCGTCTTTCACGACGAAAACCGTATCGATTCCACGATTGCTTAGATCGAAACCCTTGGCGCCCT
>NZ_JAAOIX010000017.1 GCF_011440395.1 Pseudomaricurvus alcaniphilus
TGAACCGACCACCCCGGATCGGCGCAACCGGCTACGTTCTAAGCAGCTGTAGAAATTGAGTCGTTACTGTTTCGAACTACGACAGCGGCAAATAACCGCGCTTTTGGAGTGGCACATACACTAAGTGACTATTTCATCACTAAAAGCCAGATTCTTATACTAAAATTTCATATAAGGCTGTTTTGGGATCAATTTATTTTTTTTAGAGACTGATTTTGGGCTTTTGAGGTAGATTTTTCTTTTGCTGACTAACTGTCTATTTTTGGAAAAAAGATACACAGTTAAAAACACCCACTATTTATTTGTATCTATTTTATGGCTATGTGTGTTATCCCGCGGGCTGAGACTCGCCGTTGTCAACGGTATGATTCTCACCTGGCGGCAACGGAAACTCCATTCAGCTTGCCAGAACAGCGGAGATTTCACAGGTCTGATGGTTTGATAACTGGGAGAAGAACCCGGATCTCTGGGAACTTTCGAGACACTAAACGCGCAGCGACTCCGCATTAGCCTTGATGGGGTTCAACAGCGATGAATTGCCAAAGACTAAGGCAAATCGTTCGAGGAAATGTATTTAGGACGACGGCGGTTTGGCCGAATTGACAGGAAAGGTGATGCCCCGGGCCCGAACGTTAGGCAGCACATTGCCCGCCCGACAGCTCTCGCAACAATTGAGGCGAAGGCTATACCGTCAGCAATTCCAAGTCGCCCCGTCTGCTCACCGGGTGCCGGATTGCCTCCTTGGTGATGTTCACTTCCAACGCCACTTGCGCGATTTCCAGTATGCCAGTATCAATCTGGTAGCCCCCTCGCGCCTTCAGCCAACCCAGTACCTCCGCCAGATGCCAGATTGAGGCACTACCTTCGTGGACCGGAATGGGGAACGCTCCACGGTGGGCAACCATAAGCTTGCGCATCGCCTGCCGGGAAATTCCCACAATATCGGCCACATCCGTCAGCCCGACAAGGTCGGGGGCAGCCTCAATCAGGCGTGCAGAAGGAACAGCGTTTTTGACATCGGCCAGGGCAGTTCGAACTGCTTCTTCAGCGCTGTCTGCCTCGCGGGAGAATTCCAGCGCCAGGCGACCGGGTTGCCCTACACCGACGAGAGCGTCATCACAACCAGCGGCGCCCAACCATTCGACGATACCGTCCAAATCGCTGTCGTGGTCAGCCAATTGGTATTTCAATGTAAAAATATATTCCATAACTCAAGCCTCCGACTCCGTATCGCCCCGGCGCTGGTGAGTGGAGCACTTGTCCACCACCCTGCGCAGCGCTCGTGCGTGACTGCCAGGGTTTCTCGGCGTGCTCCACACACTGGCGATACAGAACTCACCACAGCGACATTCATCGTCATTATAGGGGCAGTAGATCTTGCCCCAGGCATGACTACCACCCACCTCGACTCGCCAGCCCTCCTCTTCCGCATGCTTGAGCGCGGCTTCAATTTCCTTCTTCGGATGTGGTGAACGAGTCATTCCTTGTCTCCAAGTATGGGGATGGCACCCGAGGTTGTCAAGTGACAACCTCGGGTGCCATCAAGCCGCCGAAATCCAAAAAATCATACGCAAGCCTCGACCGGTACCGGCCCAACCACACAGCTTATCTGGGGTAAATCGAGCGCTTGCAGTATCGCTCTGCTCTACGGGATATCGCTCAAACCATCGTGCTCGAACGACAGGACAGAAAAACAGACCTAACCCACATTGCCAAATGGGCCGTTGCCGAGGAACTCACCGAAGAGGCTGAATGCACTCAACAAGAGTGCCGAGGCGATTAAATCGGGACGCGAGACGCATGTTATAGGTTAGTGTAGGCGTGATTATGGGCCATAATCACGCCACACCCGTACGAGAAGAGAAATCTGAACGCCGTCAATACCATGACAGCACCAATTCGCCTCTCATGGTATCGATGCTGTCTGCCTTGCTACACGCAATAAATACCATGAAAAATACCATTATCAAATAATTCTGCAGACAATTCATTATGAAGCGGATCCGCGGTGATCACCAGAAAGGCCTGCTGTTCCAGATTCAGGCAATTACTGCCCCACAAGTGCCGCACATGAATCCTCAAGCCCGAAGGCCGAAATGAATCTATCCCTGACCGATGAGTTGCGTGATTTCGTCAATAGCCGCACCGGTGGTGGTGGCCTCTCTCAGATTTATCCATGCGCCGTGAAGATCGGAAAGCGCTGTTTTTTCTAGCCTGTTGGCTCGGTGTCAAAACCCATGATATGCCTTCTTCTGAAAGACCTGTTAAGCCAATGCCCGCAATTTCGTCAGCCTGGCCCGTGTATCCTCCAGTTCCTGCTGATCCCGTGTAAACAGCTTCTCCGTTTTGGTCAGTATCAGCTTGTGGGGTGAACCTTCCCGCCGGGTGTTATGAGTGACCGGAACCCCCATGCCATCTATCGTCCCGTGTATGTGGCGCCGGCGCTCTTTGTTCAGCGGCCAAGTCAGTACGGTGGTCGTGCGGGACGACAGGAATGCATTGAGTTGTTTGCAGTCTTCGCAACCACAGGTTGATGCGGTCTCGATCGACCAGTCGTCTTGTTCACGATTTCCCTTTGCGATGCGGGCTTCAAGTTGAGCCACGGCATGGTTGAGCAAATGCCCATATCCCCATGCCTTAAAGTCAGTGTCCTTCAGCATTTTTGAGCGATGCAGAAGGATATCCGCGAGCGCGGCCCTTGAAAACAACACCGGGTTGTTTATGACATAGTCCAGCGTTTGCTGATGAATCGTCGGTTGGCCGGCGTGATAACCGGCCTGCAGAAGATCGGATATCTGCTTCGTTCGGCTGGGTTCGTCTCTTTTGAGATAGACCAGGCTTGAATGCGCCTTTCTTGAGTCGTGATCTTCTTTCAGGGTTGCGTATTGAAAGTTAAGTAACCATTTCATTAATCCGCACTGTCCCTTGGACGTCTCCATCAGTATCCTTACTATCGAGGAAAGCTGCGGAATCGCCTCGGGGCGACGGTAGTCATGCTCCGCCGGTTTCGACCAGGATTCAAACACCGACAGACACCAGGGTGTGTCATATGTCTTTTCCAGTGCCACTAGCACTTGCGCCGTCCCGGGGGTTAGCGAGGCCAATCCCAGTGGCGACAACAGCAGTTGCGCCTGCTCGGCGGATTGTATTTGCAGGGCAAGTTTGTATGCCGTAGCTGCCAGCTTGCCATCACTTGACCATCGTGCGTGTCGGACCCAATAGGGCAAAATACTTTCCACCCGCATTCGCGCCTCTGGCAGGGTAGTTTTCTTTTTGGCTAATCGCAGTATTTCTCCTGCTGCCCTGTTGGCGTCGAGTTCACATAAGACGGCAAAATGGTCTTCCTTGCGCCAGAGTATGACTGCCGCCCGGTGGTACCACCGCTCCAGGGTGTTGCCATAGTTGCCCATATAACCTTCGTACTCAGTATTGAATGGGTCGAAATCGTCTGTGTCCCTGGTCCAGCAGATTTCTTCATCCGATAAACGCAGCCCGCCGATATCCACTTGGCGGTTATTCTCGTCGATCAGATGTTGTAGTGTGATGTCGCTGTCGATGAGATCGTGCAAAATATATTCATCGGCAGAGATTGCTTCATCTTCCTTCTCCTCCTCATTATCATCGTCGTATTCGTCATACCAGTAGCCTCTCCGCCGATAACCGTAGTCCCTTCGGCTATCTTCCTCTTCGGCATCCCAAATTTCCTGAATATCCGCCAGCGCAAGGTATCTTTCCAGCCCCAACGCATCAGATGCGACGCGCAGCGCGTCCACACGAGGCTGGTCTTCATTTTTTAGCCGATCCCAGTAAAGGCTCTTTTGAGTGTATTCGTGACCCAACAGGTATACCCACTTCCTGGGTTGAGTTGTCTTCCCGGAACCGTCGCTTTCATCTCTGGTCGCCGGCGCGTGGAAGTAGCGCCTGAGGCCACTGGCCAGTGCATCCACCGTTGCGGCACTTTGAACGGGCGACGCGGTCCGGTTCGAGTTATCCAGCACCAAGTTGTACGTCAGGGTGATGCGATAACCCTCCGTTACCGGCCTGACTTCATGGTGGCAATCGGCGTAAAAGGCGATTAACGTTAACTTGTCGCCGGTCGCACGTGGGGCCTGAAAACGCTTCTTTTCACCCTGGTGATCGACGACCAGCATTCCCCCACGGTAGGAGGAGGGCAACACCACCACGAGGCTTGCCACCATGCCATCGACCTTTTCCGAGTCCTGGTGGGGCTTGAAAAACTGGCCGGGTTCATAGACCAACAGGTTATGCAGGTGCGCTTTCAGCTTGCCGCCGGCGGAAAGCCCAAGTTCTGCCTTGAACTGTTCCAGCAACGGATTTAGGGTCTTGTTCCAGACGCGATTATCGATCTGCACCTTGCTCTTTGGCACCTCCCACACGTCGCGAACCTGTGGGTCCAACAGTGTCTGATCCTGCCAGCCGAATTTTGCGGGCCTGGCAAGGCGTATGAGAGACTTGGTTGCCCGGGCGGATAAGGGTAGCTTCAGCTTACCGGCATTGGTGGGAAAACCCTTTATCTTGATTTGCAGGCCTTCGCAGGACGCGGTTTGCCTAGCGCAAAACGAGCCTTGCTGGCTGATGTCTGTCAGGGCGGATAGTATGTTCCCCATATTTGCCATGCTGACTCCTGTTATTCATGTCACCGGACGCGATTATACACACCGCATGAGGACTGTCGCATACCTGCAAAACCGGTTAATTGTAGGGCGTGTACGACGATCCCTGACAAAGAGCGCATAGCATAAAAAATGCGTTCAAAAACCCCGCCAAAGCGACTTATAAATCGAGGTCAAATGCAGGCGAAAAATCAATCAGATCCGTACTTCGCATACCCAACTCCTTGGCCAGGAAACGCCAACTTGCCACCACCCGAGCCACCTCTTCCCAGGCCTCCATTGCTTCTTCGCGGTTCAACCTAAAGTAAGGCGCTCCCTCTATGAGTACCTCGCGACTATCGATCGGACCAGAGTCCTCGGTCAACCAGGTTTTACTCTCACGGCGATCACCCGGCATCGGATTGAGGTCAAAGGCCGGCGCCAAGCGCCAGCCGTGGTTGCGGGCATCGTACAAAAAAGCGGTGTTGCGCAGGTGATCATCCGTATTGCAGATAAGAAAGTTGAAGACCAATCGACGCCATAACTCCTGTATATCGGCAATTGGGTCAGCACCGTCCTGTAGCAGCGCGTCCACTACTTCCGTGTAGGCATGAACGTCGTCACGACCACTGACTTGCAGCATCGTCGCGGCCGACATGTAGGGAATACGACCACCATCGGCGGCACGATCAAAGCGCCGAATAATCGCCACGGGAGTATCCTTGATCAGTTCCACTCGCGCCTGCGCCGTGCGAATACCGGCTTTGGCCGCCAGGTTCATGGCTAACACCTCGCCGCGAATCACGTCTCGCTGATCCGCCTGGCTCGGGAACTTGCCCAGTGCCAGAGCACCATCCGTGTCACGTACGGTGGACTTGGGCCGAGCTCCACCCAGCGAAGTGCCGCGGCCAAGCAAATACTGCAGGTCCTGCTCGCTCTCCTTGCCATCCTCCAGCGCCAAAGCTGCCTTTAAAACCCTACCCAGTTCCACCAATGGTGGAACATGCCACTGTGCGCTACCTGAATTCAAATAGATACCGCTTAGTGTATCGAAAAGTCGAAGCGCACCCACACGCGCTTCGTCATCCACCCACAGGAGAAAATCGACAGGTGCCAATTGTGCCAAGCTACAATCCTTCTGACGCAATTTCGCATGTGCACGGCGAATAACACGCTCACCCCAGACATCCGGCCCGGTATCTTCCAGCGCATGAAAGAACACCCCTTGCGGGTGCTGTACCCCGGGCACGGGTTGCAGGTCAGGCGACAAGTTGAAAAACCGCGCATCCTGCAGCCAGGCTTCGTCGTAACTGAACGCGCTGCGTTTACCACTGCCCAGATACAAGCGCCCCACCACCAAGCCGCTGGTGCCCAGATGGACTTCAAGATCCTTCCGTCTGGGTAGGTTGCCTGCCATCAGAATCCCTCCAGTTCATCGGGGTGAGGAGTGACCTTACCGCTTGATTTGGCATCAGCAGAACGGCCGGGGCGTGACTTGCTACCACGGGCGCGCACCCGCTGCGGCAATTGTTCCCGCACCAGTTCCATCCCCAACTCGTCATTCTCCAGCGACATCACCTTAACCAGGGCCTCAAGCCGGCCAAGCACCTGCAAGGTGCGCAGGAAGGTATGCAATGCAGTACCTGGGTACCCATCCTCCATGCGTCTGACTGTGCTCAGGGAGGCCCCTATACGCTGCGCCAGCTCTCCTTGGCTCAACCGGCGCATACGGCGCGCAGCCGAGATGTCTTGCCCCAGGTTACGCAGGGCACGCTCCACGGGCCTCGGCAACGCAACTTGGGTACCTGAGCGCTTTCCATCTGTAGCAGACATATTACCTTTACCAAATATGAACTAAAAAACTCAATAAACATTCATATTTGACCACCTACCTTCCAGCAAGTCAACCCACCCCTAACAACCATATATAAACCTTTAAGATATTTTATAGTTTAAATATGAACACTTAAAGTTATATAACCTCCAATAATTATAGATGCCGCCCCTACTTTGAATCACCTCTAAGCAGGCAAACGAACCATTCTGATTCGTGATGATTCGACCACACTGAGATTGCTTGAAGTCGCCGCGCAACAGGTCGGCTACGGACCACAGGAACGAGGCTGTTAACGCTGGACTAAAAGCGCGCCTATTTGCCGTTGTTTGATTTCACCCAGCACCGCCACTACATCGCCTCCGGATACTATCTGGGCCTATGAGCGCTCGGTTGCACGTTATGCTGCGGTCAGCTAGTCACTCGGCGAACCGGATCCATTCCGTTTGCAGTATCGTTCTGCACCGCGGGATATCGCTCAAACCATCGTGCTCGAACGACAAGACAGAAAAACAGACCTAACCCACATTGCCAAATGGGCCGAAAAGACTATTGCACAACAAGACCGGCAACCATTCAGCGAAATGGTTGAAAATGAAAGCCTCAACCTGCATGCTGGGATCTTTGCCCGGCACCAGGTAAAACCATCGTAATTTTGGCGTGGCAGGACGTTTGGTCGCCACTAATTGAAGAGGAAAAACCTCATGAGCGACACCCTCAGCCTATCGTGCAGGGAGACTCCATGAGCGCAACTTCCGTCGGACGCAATGATCCCTGCCCCTGCGGCAGTGGCAAGAAGTTCAAGCACTGCTGCTTGGGCAAGGAGAACGGCGCGTCCCCCAATCAAGGGGCAATAAGCGCGTCCGAGGCTTTGCGCAACGCACTGGAAGATCAACAGTTCAGCTCACTGGAAGAGGCGCAGGTATTTGTCACACGACATACCCAACAACAAAATCAGCGACCGCGAGAAGAGTTCCACGGCCTCTCATCCGAGCAAATGCACCGCTTACTAAACCAGCCGTTCGACTCGCCAGAACTGGTACGCTTCCCGGAATTACTCGATACGCAACCGACCGCGCCGATTCTGCGGCTGTTCGGCTTATTGACAGAGGCCATCGGCGAGCAGGGCCTGAAACCGACCGCCAAGGGCAACCTGCCGCGCAACTTCTGCCGCGCAGCCGCCCTGACCTACTGGGGGAAAGATACCTACCAGGAACGCACCCGCTTTGGCAATATCAACCGTGAAGACGACTTCTACGACCTGCATACTACCCGGCTGGTGGCGCAACTGGCGGGACTGATCCGTAAACACAAAGGCAAGTTTATCCTCAGTCGCGACTGCCGCCGGCTGCTGGCCGAGGGCGGTCTGGCAGCCGCGTATCCCAGGCTGTTCAGGGCCTATGTCGAACAGTTCAATTGGGCCTACCGGGACGGCCATGTGGAATTACCTTTTATCCAGCACGCGTTTTTATTCTCCCTGTATCTGCTGACTCGCTATGGCGATGCCTCGCGGTCGCAAGCATTTTATGAGGATGCATTTTTACAGGCATTCCCGATAGTCTTGGATGACATCCCGCCAAGTCCGACATATACCCCCGAGGAGGAACTTCGCCGTTGCTATACCTGGCGCACACTGGTGGACTTCACGGGCTTTTTCGGGCTTGCTGAAGTAGAAACGATCTCCGACGAACTCCTGTGTCGTGATTACCGGGTAAAGTCCTTGCCACTGCTGGGCCAAACGGTTCAATTTCAGTTTCCCAAGTCAAAGCTCATGGTGTAAAGCCTTATGGTGAAAAAAGGTGGCTGTTATGCTCGCCCGCATGGCCAGCACAGGCCGCTGTCCTGCATCAACAGCTCGACTACCTGAACCCATCTACCCGATAAGACGCCGCAACCATGCCCAAAAAATCAACCCATAAAATACCCTCCGGCTGGAACTCAACTGATCAGGATGAAATCGCCCGCCGGATAGTCAGGGCGGAGCAGGAAAACTTTGCGATCAGCAGAAAATCCGGTGAGGATAAAGTGTTCACTGACTGGCTGGTCAGCCGGCCCGAGGGCGGTGCCTACCAAGTCGAGATACGCTCGATGGATACTCCCATAAACAGCTGCGCCTGCAAGGACTTCCAGGTCAATGGCCTGGGCACCTGCAAACATATCGAAGCGGTGCTGCTGAATATGAACAAACGCCGGTATCGGCAGGGGCAGCCGGCCAATACCAAGGTGGAGATTTACCGGGATGGCCGCGATGGTCGGATCAAAATCCGTTACCCCGCCACCCTGCGCAAGAATACGCGAATCAGACAACTGCTTCGCGCTTACTTCGACGAAACAGACAGCTTGTACGGCGACCCACTGCAGTCCATGGCGGCGCTGCGCGACCGGCTGAGCAATGAAACCCAACGTGTGCGCCAGCAACTGCGCATTTCTGTCCACTTGCAGGAGTGGTTGAAGCAACTGCAGCGGGCCGCAGACCAGCGCGCAACGCAGCGCCGGTTTAGACGGGATCTACACAGCGGCCGAACCAGCCTGGATGTGGTCAAACTACCCCTGTATCCCTATCAGCAAGAGGGCATGATGCACCTGGCCTTTACCGGCCGTGCCCTGCTGGCCGATGAAATGGGTTTGGGTAAAACCGTGCAGGCCATCGCCGGCGCGGAATTGTTGAACCGGCTGGACCCGCTGCAAAAGGTACTCGTCATCTCCCCTGCATCGCTGAAAAGTGAGTGGCTGGAGCAAATTGACAAATTCTCGGATCTCAGCGCGCACATCATTCAGGGGTCACGGAAAAACCGCTACGCTCTCTATCGCCAACCCGCCTTTTTCTACCTCGCGAATTATGAGCAAATGCTCTACGACGGGGATTTTATCAACAAGGTGTTAAAGCCAGACCTGATTATTCTGGATGAAGCACAACGGATTAAGAACTGGCAGACCAAAACCGCCGCCGCCATCAAGGCGTTGCATAGCCCCTATGCGTTTGTGCTGACCGGCACGCCGCTGGAAAATCGCATCGACGAGATCTATTCCATTGTCCAGTTTCTCGATCCGGGGCTGTTCGGGCCTTTATTCCGCTTCAACAGGGATTTCCATCAACTGGATGACAAGGGTCAGGCCATCGGCTACAAAAACCTGGATCGCATGCACGAGCGCTTGCAACCCATCATGCTGCGGCGGCGCAAGGAAGATGTTGAAGGCGAATTGCCGCCGCGCAGCATCCATCACTATTATGTTCCCATGTCCCGGGAGCAGAGCGATCTTTATGAAGAACATTACAGAACCGTGGCGCAGTTAAGCGCCACCGCCAAGAAACGCCCCTTAACGAAAAAAGAACGCGACCTGTTAATGCTCTCGCTGAGCTGTATGCGCATGACCTGCGACAGCGCTTATATTCTGGACCAAACAACTCAGGCCTCCCCCAAACTTGATGAACTGGAACGGATACTGGCGGAACTGCCCGGCGATTCCACCCACAAGATCATCGTCTTCTCGGAATGGGAGCGTATGCTGAATCTGCTGGCGCATCGGCTGGCCAAAGCCGGCATCGATTACGCCTGGCATACCGGCAGCCTTACCCCCAAAAAACGCCGCCAACAGATCAATCGCTTCAAACATGACCCGCAGTGCCGCCTGTTTCTGGCCACCGATTCGGCGGCGACCGGACTCAACCTGCAAATCGCCCGTGTTGTCGTCAATCTCGACTTGCCCTGGAATCCCGCCAAACTGGAACAACGGATCGCCCGCGCCTGGCGCAAGCACCAAAAACATCCGGTGTCGGTGATCAATCTGGTCAGTGAACACACCATCGAGCACCGTATGCTCGATGTGCTGCGCCACAAGACGAGCCTTGCCGACGCAGTGGTCGACGGTGCCCCTGACGGCACTGAGATGGACATTAGCGTCGGTCGCGGTGCCTTTATGGAACGTCTCAACGGACTGCTGTCCACGCCCGCGCCACGGCGCACCGCGTTCGAGCGACTGACCGAAATTGTTTTCGCCGACCTCGGCGACAAGCTCCAGCACCTGGAACAGCGCGGCAATACCCTATTGGCGGTGACCGACGACACAGACCCAGAACTCCCCCGTCAATTGCAGCAATACATCGGCGAGCACTATCAGGGCTCTTCGCCCCATCTGGAAACGCTGGACCGCAAAACTTATGAAACCCTGCAACGCCTGGCTGAGGCTGGTGTTATCCAGTTCACCCAAGCCGCCCAAAACGGTGCCAATACAGTAAACAGTGATCAACAAAAGGCCTTGCGAGAGCAACAACGCCGCGAAGGTCAAATCCGGAAATACCTTGAACTTGCAGCAGAGAAAAAACGCATGGCCCAACTACTGACAGAAGGCAGGTTTATCAGAGAGGCACTCGCCCCCATAAATGCTGCCCTGGATGCTGCGCTGTCGGCAGCTGCTTTGAAAACCGGTGAAAACACCGACGCGCCCGTCAATATGTCGCAGGTCAACCAACTGCAAACCGCCTTCCAGCTACCCGGCCAGACAACGTCACTGGTAGCAACCTTGCGACATGAGCGTGACAGCCTCAGTGAAGCTGCCGCAAAAGAAAGTCTCGCATCAGCAAGCAAAGTACTGGATGCCATACAGGCAGCCATGCAGTCTTCTGCTTAGTTGGTTTCATGACGTACTGTTGAATCAATAACCCCGCGAGAGTGGCATCGCCCATTCGAGTATATGAAGAGATCGGCTATTCGAGGATTTGACGAAACCTTGCATCTGCAAGGTGTTAGCGCTCGCACTCCATTCCTGGTTGCAGCATTCCTGTGTTTCGTTCTGACAGGTTGTAGCAGCTATGGGCTGATTAGCGCTGCACCGGAGCAATCGCGTCCTGTGGTTGTCGAGTTTACTGAAGGTCAACTCCTCGGCTGGACAGATGTTCCGGCGAATGCGTATTTTGTACCTGAAAGTCAGCTGGTAATTGTCGGCCAGCCTGAACAAGTTGGTAATGTTCCTGACACGGGCCGACCTGGCTGGGTTAGCGCCACCGTGGCAGCAGCCGTTCTCATGGGTGGGGGCGGGACAGGCGGAAGGGTTCTGGGAGGCACAGGCAAGATCAATCTTGAGGGCATGGAAGAAGTCGCGCGCATTAATCTAACTACATTGGCAACTCACATGGCACGAGAAATCATCAACACCAACCAATTTGCAGACTTTTTTGTAACGTCGAAAGCTCCGTCTCTTCCGGTGCTCTCGGTATTTACAACAGTGATCCTGACCTATGTGAACGACAGCGATGCCATCCCGTTCATACTTCTGAAGGCGAGCCTTTCGGACTCTTCCGGACAATCAGAAGTTTGGGCAACACGATATTTTGTCTCCTCCGGAAAGCCCATCCCCGTAACCGGAGAAGGCAGTTGGGCAGAACTGGGACCAGCTGGGATTGAGAGTGCGTTAGCGCCAGACCTGAAACGTAGTATCAATTTTATGCTCTCCGATATTTCCAGCCCGAAAGCTCGTAATGACAACGATCTTTACATGATCCAGAGTCGATTCCCTTATTTGAAAGAGCGCATACAGACTGTTGGTCACATATTGGATGAAGACAGTCAGTCGATCTACTTTGCACCGAAGATCGATGATTCAATGGCTTTTTCTGGAATCCACATCCTGGATAAATCGGTAACAAAATATCGTGAAGCCATCAAAGGCGACGGAGGAATTGCAGGTTTTAGAGTCCTGAAAGAACGGGACTGACAGGTGGAACTGTGCTTAACACGAAATGCCCTAAGCAACCGGTTCGATTGGCAGCAATACCTCGCCTGGTTACTAAAAAATTGCTCGCATGGATCAGATCCGTCTTTAGAAGACTGAGTGCGTCAAATTGGGGGGGGAACTCGTATGAAATACTTTATCAGATTATCTACGGAACGAGCGCAGGAATATTAATTATCGCTATACCATGAAAAATACCATGTTCGGAAATTCTTCTCCAAACCTAAGGACTTTGCACTCTCTCGACCGAACACAGCGAACTGGCCTATGCGCAGCAATCACTGCGCATAGAATCGATTATTGCGCATAAACATGTTTTAATTGCGCAAAGCTTCAATGCGCAACCTACTCGCTCATGGCAAAGCCAATCCCTGAAAAGGAACTGCACGAAATCGAGGCGGTCGTATCCGCTCACCCGGAGGGCATCGGAATTCAAGCTATTCTGGATGCGCTCAAGGTATCCCTGCCTCGACGCACACTCCAGTACCGCTTGAAGTACCTGGTGGATGAAGGTCGACTCATCAAAACCGGAGAAAAGCGGTGGGCCAGGTACATGCCCAAGGGTGCCGACCACAGGGACAACGTTCAGATAGCACTCCGAGAACAACCAACAGACGGCATACAGTTCTCCCGCCCAGCCGCCGAAATCCGGAAAATCATACGCAAGCCTCTGCAGTCGCGAACGCCGGTAGGGTATGAGCGCAACTTCCTTGACCGATACCGACCCAATCACACGGCCTATCTGGGAAAAGCCGAGCGCGCGCACCTGCTGAAAATAGGTACTCCCTCCTATTACTCTTTATTATCAATAAGTTAAATCATCGAATTTGTAAACTTTCGGCGTCCACACCCCTCCGGATCACTGGGTGAGCACTGACTGAAAGTCCTTCGCGAGCGGATAGAGCCATAAATCCTTAATCGGCACACTCTGAAGAGAATCATTTCCTCATCAGGCCAGACTGAGCCGGTTCCACGATCGTCAACTCATATCGGGTTGTTCTGCCACCACCCGGTAACGGGATGATGATACCCTTGGCGACCAGGTCAGAAAGATCACGGCTGGCTGTTCGATTCGGACACTTGGTAATCGCTCCATATTTTTTGGTCGTTATTCCGCCTTCAAAGCCCTTTCGACCTTCAGCGAATACCCGCGACACCATCCTGGCCTGCCGGTCACTCAGCTGGTCACCATAGACTTCGTAGAATCGTGTCTTGGCCAATACAAAACCCACCTCTTCCCTGGCAATCTCCTGTGCCTTGATTATTGTGTCTGCAAAATAATCCAGCCAAACATTAACATCCAGGCTTCCTCGACTCGCTTTCTCCAGTTGCAGATAATAGGTTTTTTTATCCCCTTCTATCGCCGTGGCAAGACAGGCCGTGGTTGGATAACCAAGAAACTGGGAAAGCGCATGGTCAGCAATTGCCCTGCCGACTCGACCATTACCATCATCGAAGGGGTGAATCACCTCGAACCAAAGATGAGCAATACCTGCTCTTGCGATCCCGTGTATTGTCTTATCCCCGCTCAAAGGACTGGTTTGGTTGTACCAGTCGATAAGCCTCGCCATTTCATCAGGCACCAAAGTCGCTGGTGGGGCCTCATAGTGAACCTTTTCCCGCCCGTAAGGCCCGCTCACGATTTGCATCGGTGAAGGATCGTTACGATATGCGCCACGCAGAATAGTGGTGTAGCGCTGCTCCGGGACAGCCATGGACTGCCACTTGCCCAGCAGGTCATGCGTCAGGGATGTTTGCCAATTCTTGCGAACGCTCACCAGCAGCGATGCAGCCCCGGCAGCTTTCTGATCTGTGTTGTCCGGTAGCGTATCCGAGGTAATCAAAGAAAGTAGCGATGACCTGACCGATTCCCTGTCCAGATCCTCGCCCTCAATGGCGCTGGTTTTGATGGCCTCGGACAGCATCAAGTCAATCGTGGCATCCTCTTGAGACGCCATCGGTAGCGCATCAAAGCTGCCAGCCAGGCGCTCTGAGTTCAGGCGAAATTCAAGTTCCCGATCATTGAGCGCGCGATTGTCGTAGCGAAAACCTGGCCAGTCGGGCTGTTGCCATATCCAGTTCATGCGGCACGTCCATGTACCGCACCCTGACGGGCGGCCTTCGGCCGTGCAAACTGTCTGTCCTGCCACTTTGTCATGGCGCGATTCTAGCACTTATTCGCGCCATTTTAAATGGATATTTGGCGTGTTTATAGCCCTAAATCACGCCACGCTCGCTCCAAAGGCGATATCTGAGTGCCGACCGCTGACACCATGATTTCGCCAATCTGCCACTCATGGCATCGCTGCTTTTCGTTCTACAGCGCGCGGAAAATACCATTGGTGATGCAGATTATATTATCAACTGGATTGTTTTTATTACTATTAATCAACCTGTTACGAATTCTTGTCACTCCCACCCGATTGTAAACAAGACATTTTTTCTATTTATTATCAAAAAGTTAAAAATCATGAAACACCCAATACCATGAAAAATACCATGCTCAGAAATTTCTTGTAAAAAATATTTATTTTGAGCGGATGAATGCGCCATTTTACGGCGTATCTGAAGATAATCTCCCAAATCCAGCTTCATCGCCGGCCCTCCAACCCCGCACGCAGAAAACATCTTCACGTGATAGCCCCTGCTATTACTCCGAAAGCTGGCTATCGAGAAACTCCCTTATAGCAGCCAAATCGACGACGAAACCACCTAGCATTTTTTCCATTGGTGCCGAGCCACAGAACATCGGATTGTCATTCGGCGAGTGAAGCCACTGATCGCTGCACTCCGTATCGGGAAAGAGAATCTGTAACGCCCTATAAATGCCTAGGATATAACTGGCCCGCTCCAGAAAGTCCCGGGTCAACTTCGCTTTGTCTGGCTGATTTTTCCAATTGTAGAGCGTCTTTTCGTTGCTCAGACCCAGCAGAGTCATTTGCTCGTGCCCGCTAAGATGCCACAACGCAAAAATATTGAATATCTCTGGTAGCAAGGAACCAGGTTCGATTGAGTAAGGTTGCAATAGCTGCCCCAATTCTGCCTTCATATCCACCCTTTAAAGCTGTAACAATACAGTAACACAGACTCTCATACTGTATTGTTACAGTCAATTACGGGTGCAACTTACCTCCGACAACAAACTATTTGCCTTTACGGATAAAACCCGTAATACTAATAAATGATTACGGAGATATTCCGTATCCAGAGTTTGGAGGTCGCCATGTCCAAAATTTTACGTTATGAAATGCAGTGGGATGAAGAAACCTATGCACTGGCAGAGCGCGCTGCACGCGCGTCGGGCTTAACCAGCATCAAGGCCTATGTTACGCAATTGGTGAAGCAACATGCGCCTGAGGTATTGGAAGCCTACAGTAGCATCCAACTGGCCAACGCGCAGTTTGATGCCTTTTGCGAGGCTTGTGACAATCCGCCAGCGCCTACGGCCAAACTCCGTAAGGCGGCACAAGCACTTGACCAAGAGGGCTTCGTGCTGAATGCCAAGCCCTGAGTTTTTGCCCCTGGATACCAGGGCGATCAATGTTAAATCATTCGATTGCGGCAAGGATGCCATTAACACCTATCTGCGCCGCTACGCGGCAAAGAATATGGCACTGAACCTCAACCGGACTTTTGTTCTGCCCTATACACCCGAAGCCTATATCGGCAAAGAAAGCCCAGGAAAATCTCATGTAGCGGCTTATTACACCTTGGCCCATCAGACCCTGGTTTGTGAAGAACTACCTGACCCATCCCGACTGCCGCGCTACCCTGTTCCGGTGATCCTGCTTGCTCAACTTGGCATCGACCGACGGTTTCACCGGCAAGGCTTGGGCGCAAAAACGCTGGTATACGCACTTAGACATGCCTATCAAATAGCAAGCAATCCGAAGGGTATACCCGCTCTGGGCGTTGTTCTCGATGTGCTCGACCAGGATGCGTTGGCTTTCTACCAGTCGTTCGACTTCTTCTTACCGTTAACGGACAACCCCATGAAACTGTTCTTGCCTATAACGTCGCTTGAGTCACTGTAAACTGGCCTATATCAGACCAAGACGCTATGGAGAATAAGTATGGAGATATCTCCGCTATCGATGCAAGATTGGCGGAGCTCGAGCGGGAAAAACAGCAGCTCATAGATCGCAGGGAACAACTGCGCAAACCCGAGCCCACAGCCTCTGTATCAAACTTCCTCACTCCAGAGCAAAAAATAACAATTTACAGCAGACTGTTTCGTGGTCGTACCGACATTTTTGCCAATCGCTGGCAAAACCAACTAGGGCGAAGCGGCTACTCCGTCGCCTGTGACAACGAGTGGGCAAGGGGAATCTGCAACAAGCCGCGTATTAAATGCCAGGAATGCAGTCATCGCCAGTTTAGCGTGTTAAACGATCAGGTCATCTATCGTCACTTAGCAGGCTACAGGTCGTGGGCCTCTACCCGTTGCTCCAGGACAATACCTGTTATTTGCTGGCCGCCGATTTCGACAAAGGGAACTGGCAAGAAGAAGTAAAAGCGATGTCCCGAGCCTGTGAGAGATACAGCGTACCTCATATTATAGAAATCTCACGTTCGGGCAATGGCGCCCACCTATGGGTATTTTTCAAAGATCGAATTCCGGCCAATGAAGCGCGCTTGCTGGGTTTTGGACTTCTCGATGCCGCCATGGAGATTTACCCAAATCTATCCTTCGACTCTTACGACAGGCTGTTTCCCAATCAGGACATTCTGCCAGAAGGAGGGTTCGGCATCCTGATCGCATTACCGCTACAGCGTGAAGCAAGGCGTTCGGGCAACAGTTCATTTGTCGACACAGAATTGAATATCATTGACGACCAATGGCAACATCTTACTCAGATAAAAAATCTTTCCAAACAAGAGATTAGCAAGCTACTTTCGCAGCTTTCCTCCAATAACAGCCTGCTTTCTGAACAGGGGGTCGCCGACAACCGCCCTCCTTGGGAGATCACAGCCAAGTCCAAGCCACTGGCTCTGGAAAACTCACCTCAACAGATAACGATAACACTCGCCAACCACATCTATTTCGAGATTAAAGCACTACCAAGTGCCCTCTTGGCAAGATTAAGGCGTTTGGCCAGCTTTTCCAATCCGGTTTTCTTTAAGACACAGGCGCTTCGCTTTTCCACCCACGGCATCCCGCGATTTATTTCTTGTGCACGCATCGAGCAAGGTTACTTGGCTTTGCCACGCGGCTGCATGGATGAAGCACTCGCGCTGTTGAATGAGAACCGAATCAACGTAAAGATCGATGACAAACGAGAGCCTGGCACTCAGCTTTCAGGTATAAAGCCATCATTAACCTTACGGAAAAGCCAGCAAGTTGCTGTTAGGGAAATGAGCAAACACGATGCAGGAATCCTACATGCACCTACTGCGTTTGGAAAAACCGTAACCGCTATTGGAATGATAGCCAAACGCAAGACAAACACACTTATTCTTGTACACAGCCGCCAGTTGCTTGATCAATGGCAGGAGAGATTGCGTTCATTCTTGCCAGAAACAGAAATCGGCATTATTCGCGGAGGAAAGAAAAAGCCAACGAGTATCATTGATGTAGCGACCTATCAAAGCCTGATCAATAAGAAAGACAATACAGTCTCACCTATCGTTCAGGACTACGGTCATATCATCGTTGATGAATGCCACCACGTATCAGCACCACGCTTTGAGATGGTATTAAACGAAGTTCGAGCAAAATATGTTCTGGGCTTGACCGCCACCCCTGAAAGGCAGGACGGACACCAGAAAATTATTTTTATGGCTGCCGGCCCTATCCGCCACAAAGTAAAAAAAACAGGCGACGAAAAGTTCGAGCAGGAGATTCAAATACACCAACTTTATGATACACCACCACAGCATCTTACCCGAACTGAAGAACGACCAAAAATTACAGATGCATACCGCTGGATAATGGAAAATGAAGCGAGAACGCAACAAATAGTGTCAGATGTGATTGGTAGTGTTCACGAAAATAGGCATCCAATCGTCCTCACTGAGAGGCGCGAACACGCCGAGATCATTAACAACCTTCTTAAAGAAAGCGGTATTGATTCCGTCGTATTAAAAGGCGCAATGAACGCCGCTGAACGCAAGCGAGTAGATGAACATATACATTCGGCGCAGGTCATAGTCGCCACCGGCAAGTACGTGGGTGAGGGTTTTGACCTACCCAGGCTGGATACATTGTTTCTCGCAATGCCCATCGCCTGGAAAGGCACACTGGCACAGTATGCGGGAAGAATTCATCGGGAATCCGATGGTAAAACACGCGTGAGGATTCATGACTACGTTGACTGTGGCCTGGCCATGCTCCAGCGTATGTTCAACAAGCGCGAGAAGAGCTACAAGGCGATGGGTTATACCCTACTATCTATCGCCAGAAGAATCAGCCAACCTGAATGAGGCAGAACGACAGGAAACTTTGCTGATGTAGCAGGCGTCCATATTATTCCTGGACGCCCTCACTTCATGTTCGCTGATACCATGTCAGCAACAATTTACCACCCATGGTATCACTGCTCATTACTTTACAGCGCGCAATAGATACCATGAAAAATACCATTGATAATGCAGATTATATTATCAACCAGATTGTATAAATTCTTATAAATCAATGAGTTAAAAAATACGGTCACTCCCACTCAATCGTCGCCGGCGGCTTGCTGGACACGTCGTAACTCACCCGCGATACACCGGAGATTTCATTGATAATGCGATTGGAAACCGTCTCCAGTAGCTCGTAGGGCAGGTGCGCCCAGCGAGCGGTCATAAAGTCCACCGTCTCCACCGCGCGCAGGGCGATGACCCACTCGTAGCGGCGGGCGTCGCCCACCACACCGACGGATTTCACCGGCAGGAACACGGCAAAGGCCTGGCTGGTCTTGTGGTACCAGTCGGCCTTGTGCAGCTCTTCCAGGAAGATGGCGTCGGCCTCGCGCAGGATATCGGCGTATTCCTTTTTTACTTCGCCGAGGATGCGCACACCGAGGCCCGGGCCCGGGAAGGGATGACGGTAGACCATGTCGTAGGGCAGGCCCAGCTCCAGGCCAATCTTGCGCACCTCGTCCTTGAACAGCTCGCGCAGGGGTTCCACCAACTGCATGGCCATATCGTCCGGCAGGCCGCCGACATTGTGGTGGGATTTGATTACATGGGCCTTGCCGGTCTTGGCGGCGGCGGACTCGATCACATCGGGGTAGATGGTGCCCTGGGCCAGCCAGTTAACGTCTTTTAATTTGGTCGCCTCGGCGTCGAACACTTCGATAAAGGTGTTGCCAATCACCTTGCGCTTGGCTTCCGGATCAGCGATGCCCTCCAGCTTGCCCAGGAACAAGGCCTCGGCATCGGCGCGAATGACTTTTACCCCCATATTGAGGGCAAACATTTCCATCACCTGGTCGCCTTCATCCTTGCGCAGCAAACCGTTGTCGACGAACACACAGGTAAGCTGGTCGCCAATGGCCTTGTGCAACAGGGCTGCCACCACCGAGGAATCAACGCCGCCGGAGAGGCCGAGCAATACCTTGTCGCTACCCACTTGCTGGCGCACTTTCTCGATCGCGTCTTCAACAATGTTAGCCGCGGTCCAGAGCACTTCACAGCCGCAAATCTCCAACGCGAAGTGTTCGAAGATGCGCTTGCCCTGCAAAGTGTGCGTCACTTCCGGGTGGAACTGCAGGCCGTAAAAGCGCTTGCTCTCGCAGTACATACCGGCGATTTCGCAGGAGTCGGTGGAAGCCATCAACTCGAAGTCGGCGGGCATTTTCGAGACTTTGTCACCGTGGCTCATCCACACATCCAGCAGCGCGCTGCCGTCGTGCTCGACGTGATCACAAATATCGTGCAACAGGGCGCTTTTGCCACGCACCTTGACCCGGGCGAAACCGAACTCGTGGATATTGGACGACTGCACCGCTCCGCCCAACTGCTCGGCCATGGTTTGCATGCCGTAGCAAATGCCCAGTACCGGTACGCCCAAGGTAAACACCACCTCCGGAGCCCGCGGCGATTCTCCGGCGGTAACCGACTCCGGCCCGCCCGCCAGGATAATGCCGCTGGGGCGGTATTCGCGAATCTCTTCTTCGCTCATATCAAAGGCGCGGATTTCGGAAAAAACCCCCACCTCACGTACACGGCGCGCAATCAACTGGGTGTACTGGGAGCCGAAATCCAAAATCAGAATTCGTTGAGCGTGAATGTCCTGGGTCATTGAGCTATCTCGAGAGCGTTAAAATATGAGTGCACCGCCTGCTGGGTTGCCAACGGCGCTTACTGGTACCTGCTTGGCTACCTGCTGATGCTTACCTGCAAACTGCGACTACCTGACTGACGTAGAGAGCACCGCGGCCGGCAACAACCGGCCGCGGTGCACAATGTCTAGCGGCTGCCCACCGGGTAGTTGGGCGCTTCCTTGGTGATCTGCACATCGTGCACATGGGATTCGCCCATGCCCGCGGATGTGACGCGCACAAACTTCGGTTGGGTGCGCATGGTTGCGATGTCGCTGCTACCGGTGTAACCCATGGCGGAGCGTACGCCACCCATCATCTGGTGAACGATCACCGCCAGCGGCCCCTTGTAGGGCACGCGCCCTTCAATGCCTTCCGGCACCAGCTTTTCGGTGCCCTGGCTGGCGTCCTGGAAATAGCGGTCGGAAGACCCCTGGGTCTTGGCCATGGCCCCCAGTGAGCCCATGCCGCGATAGGCCTTGTAGGTACGACCCTGGTACAACTCCACTTCGCCCGGTGCCTCTTCGGTACCGGCAAACATGGAACCCATCATCACTGCGTGGGCGCCGGCCACGATGGCCTTGGCCAGGTCGCCGGAGTAGCGGATGCCGCCGTCGGCAATCACCGGCACACCGGTGCCTTCCAGTGCCGCAGCCACGTCGGCCACGGCGGTAATCTGCGGCACACCCACGCCACTGACAATACGGGTAGTACAAATGGAGCCCGGACCGATACCCACCTTGACGCCATCGGCGCCGGCTTCAACCAGTGCCAGGGCCGCTTCGGCGGTGGCGATATTGCCGCCAATCACCTGCATATCCGGGTATTGCTGCTTGATTTTGCGCACCCGATCGAGCACGTTTTTGGAGTGGCCGTGAGCGGTATCCACCACCAGCACATCCACGCCGGCGGTAACCAGCGCCGCCACCCGGTCATCGGTATCCGGGCTGGTACCCACTGACGCCCCCACCCGCAGGCGACCTTCCGGGTCCTTGCAGGAACTGGGGTAGCGCTCGGCCTTGTTGATATCCTTGACGGTAATCAGGCCCTTCAGGTCAAAATTGTCGTTGACCACCAGCACCTTCTCGATCCGATGGCGGTGCAGCAGTTCCCGCACGGCGTCTGCTTCAGCGCCCTCTTTTACGGTCACCAGCTTTTGCTTGGGGGTCATAATGCTGCTGACTTTGGCGTCCATATTGGACTCAAAACGCACATCGCGGCCGGTAACTATACCCACCAGCTTGCCGTCTTCCATCACCGGCACCCCGGAGATATTGTTCATCTGGGTCAGTGCAACCAGGTCAGCGATGGTGGCGTTGGACTCGATGGTAATGGGGTCCTTGACCACGCCGGCTTCAAACTTCTTCACCGCCCGCACCTGGGCCGCCTGCTCCTCGATGGACATGCTCTTGTGGACGATGCCGATGCCGCCCTCCTGGGCGATGGCAATGGCCAACCGGGATTCGGTCACCGTATCCATAGCCGCCGACACCAGCGGAATATTGAGCCGGATATCGCGGGTCAACTGGGTTTTCAGCGACACATCCTTGGCCGTTATCTGGGAATAGCCGGGCACCAAAAGCACATCATCAAAGGTGAGTGCTTCTTGAATAATTCTTAACATAAAGGATCCAACCTGTATTTGGATTGAACAGCCGACTTGACCCGGGCCCACAACGCTGGGCGTGTATGGCAGGATGTGACTCGCCGGCATATTCTGTGCCGCGGCTGCCCGCCACTGTCGCATCACCGGTGGGTCTGGCGGCCAACGCCGCCATTGCTGTTCCGGGATAAACCCGCAATTATATGCCAATCGCGGCCAAAGAGGAATGCCCCCTGCGTTTGCGAAGCCCAACGGCCCCACTTGTAAGCCGTTGATTATTGATTGTTTTCCGGGTCATTCTGATGACAGCCAGGATTTTCGGCGGCAGCCAAGGCCACCCCTGCCAAAGCGGCTGCTTTCCCTCCGCCTGCCGCTTTCATCCACGCGCGAGCGGTGCGACAATGCCGGCCATGAAAGACGTCGAACCCCTACAGATCCAGCGCGATATTCTCACGGTCAGCCAGCTCAACCGCCGCGCCCGCCAGTTACTGGAGACTCATTTGCCCCTGCTGTGGGTGGAGGGGGAGATCTCCAACTTCGCCCGCCCCTCCTCCGGCCACTGGTACTTCACCCTCAAAGACGCCAATGCCCAGGTCAAATGCGCCATGTTCCGCAATCGCAACCAGGCCGTCAGGCAGCTGCCGCAACACGGCCAGCAAGTGCTGGTGCGCGGGCGGGTCAGCCTCTACGAGGGCCGCGGCGACTACCAAATGATCGTCGAGCACCTGGAGGACGCCGGCTTTGGTGCCCTGCAACGGGCCTTCGAACAATTGAAACACAAGCTGCTGCAGGAGGGCCTGTTCGACCCGGCCTACAAGCAGCCCTTGCCGCGCCTGCCGCGCCATATCGGCATCATCACCTCGCCCACTGGCGCCGCTATCCGCGACATCCTGCACGTGTTGCAGCGGCGCTTTCCGGCCATACCGGTATCGTTGTTCCCGGTGGCCGTGCAGGGCAGTGCGGCGGCGGGAGAGATTGTCGCCGCCCTGCAACTGGCCAACGCCCAGAGCGATTGCGACGTGCTGATCGTCGGCCGCGGTGGTGGCTCGCTGGAGGATTTGTGGCCGTTTAATGAAGAGTCGGTGGCGCGGGCGATATTTGCCAGCCGCATCCCGGTGATTAGCGCCGTGGGCCACGAAGTGGACACCACCATTGCCGATTTTGTCGCCGACCTGCGCGCGCCTACACCGTCTGCCGCCGCCGAGCTGTGCACCCCGGACGGCAACGAGATGCTGCAGCAGTTTGCCCGCTACCAGCAATTGTTACTGCGAGCCATCAACACCCGCATCCGCGAAGACCGCCATCGCCTCAGCGCGCGCAGCTCGCGCTTGCAACACCCGGCCCAGCGCCTGCAAGCCCAGGCCCAGCACCTGGACAACCTGGAGATTCGCCTGCGCCAGGTCGTGCAAGCCAGGCTGCAACGCCTGGCAGTGCGGCTGGACAACGTGGCCGGCCGCTGCCAGCAGGAAAACCCGGGCACCCGGGTAGAGACTTTAGTCAAACAGGTTGAACAGCTGGGCCGCCGGCTCAATGCCAGCGTGCAACAAGTGCTGCAACTTAAGCGCCAGGCCCTGGGCCAGCAATCGGCACTGCTGGACAGCGTCAACCCGCTCAGCGTGTTGCAGCGAGGCTACTCACTGACCAGCGACACCAGCGGCAAGGTGATTCGCAGCAGCACTGACATCAACAGCGGCGATCAAATCATTACCCGACTGGGCAGTGGCAAGCTGGTGTCCACAGTCGACACTGTGGAATAAAAGCGCGACATCGCAGAGGACCTGCCAGCAGCACCATCATCACCCCAGCGCCGCGCGACGCTGGTTATTCGTGATGATCCGGGTGCAGGTCGTCGACTCCTCCGCCGTTGACAAAGAACACCGGGTTGGTGAGTTTTCCGGCCAGTATTTCTGCCGCCCGCTGGCTGCGCATGCCGGCCATACAGATCAGGTAGACGGTTTGATCCGCACCCAGCCCCGCATCATCGATCAGCTTTTGTACTTTGCCGGCATCGATACCCGGCAGCGGCACATTGACGCTGCCGCGGCAGCGCCGGCCGGCAAACTCGTCTTCATTGCGGACGTCGATACACAGGGGCACCGCCTGGTTTTGCAGTTGCTCGCTAAACTCTTGTACAGAAATGCTGCGGTAACTCATCAGTATTAACCTCGATCCGGACAGTACATATCTTTCAGTAAACTCACCACCCGCTGGGCCTTGTCGCCATTGAGGCGATAGTAGATGGTTTGCCCTTCCCGCCGGGTGCTCACCAGCTCCGCCTCGCGCAGGCTGGCAAGATGCTGGGACAGCGCCGATTGACTCAGCGGCACAGTCTGGTTCAACTCACCCACAGACAACTCCTTGCCCAGCAGAGTGCAGACAATCATCAATCGATTTTGATTCGCCAGCTGCTTTAACAACGCGGCAGCTGCACCGGCATGCTGCAGCAGATCGGACATATCCGCACCCATAACCCTTACCTCGGGAACACAATAGTATATTAGATAGATCTAAACTAGAAGAACTGAGAAAGATTGCCAGAAACAAATCTCGCCTCTGCTATTAAACTGACTCCAGCAGTACCACGGCATAGGCGGCAATGCCCTCTTTGCGGCCGGTAAAGCCGAGCTTTTCCGTGGTGGTAGCCTTGATATTGACCTGCTCCAACTCCGCCTCGAGATCCGCCGCCACTCGCTCCACCATGGCATTGATATAGGGTGCCATGCGCGGCGCCTGGGCGACAATCGTCATGTCGGCATTGGCTAGGCGGTAGCCCTTGCCCTTCACCATCGCGAACACCATGCGCAACAGGGCGCGGCTGTCGACGTTGCGAAAACTGGCATCGTTATCGGGAAAGTGACGCCCAATATCGCCCAGTGCCACAGCACCGAGCAGGGCATCACACAGTGCGTGCAACAGCACATCGCCATCGGAGTGGGCGATCAGGCCGTGACTGTGCGGTATCGCCACGCCGCCAATCACGATCTTCTCCCCCGCGCCAAAGGCGTGCACGTCGTAACCATGACCAATTCTCACCAGCTAGTCTCCCGTTTGCTTGCGGCTTTAAATTCAGGTTTACAGTTTAGCGGCGCTCCGGCTGGCGCAGCAGCAGCTCCGCCAACAGCAGGTCTTCCGGCCGGGTAATTTTTATATTGTCGCTGCGCCCCTCCACCATCAGCGGGGTAAACCCGGCCGCCTCCAGCGCCGAGGCTTCGTCGGTGATGACCAACCCCTGTTCCAGGGCATCCTGCAGGGCCTGCAGCAGCGGCGCAAAACGAAACAGTTGCGGCGTCAGCGCGCGCCAGAGCGCACTGCGGTCAACGGTTTCCCGGATACCGCGATCTGCGTCGGCACGCTTCAGGGTATCGCTGACTGGCGCGCCGAGAATGCCTCCCACCGGGTGCTCGGCGACCGCCGCCAGCAGGCCCTCGATGTCGTCGATGGTTACACAGGGGCGCGCCGCATCGTGCACCAGCACCCAATCCGAGGGCTGCAGCCGCTGGCGCAGCAAGCGCAGGCCATTCAATACCGAATCGCTGCGCTCGGCACCGCCCTCCGCCACTTCAATGCGGGGTTGGGAAAATACCGGCAAATCGCGCCAGCCGTCGTCATCCGGGCTGACCAGCACCACCAGCCCCTGTAGACCGGGCAGGCGCAGCAGCAGCTCCAAGGTATGCTCGAGTATGGTTTTGTGGTGGATGCGCAGATATTGCTTGGGCTGGCTGGCCCCCATACGGGCGCCGACTCCCGCCGCCGGCACCACGGCCCAGAAGCGAGTTGTTGCAATACTGGAATTCATTGGCCTGGTCACGCGCTACTCTTCCGGCTCCACCACCATATAAAAGGTCTCCCCCGGCTTGATCATGCCGAGGTCTTCACGGGCCCGCTCTTCCACTGCGTCCAGGCCCGATTTAAGCCCCCTCACCTCAGCGGCCAGAATTTCATTGCGCTGCTGCAAGCGCTGGTTTTCCAGGTCCTGGCTCTGTACTGCCCGCTGCAGGCGCACTACCGCCGCCAGGCTGCCGTCGCCGACCCAGAGCCGGTATTGCAGCACCGCGAGTAGAACCAGGAGTGTCAAGGCGAGCCATTTCATACGGTCGAGGTACGGTTTCCGGAATCAGGTAGGGGCAATTATGCGAACCAGTATAGCTGTAGTGGAAATAAAAATGGGCCGGAAATACCGACCCATTAAGCAATCTGTCGAGCTGCCCTCACCGCGCCAGGCGCAGCGAGGGTCTATGCAGCCGTCAGCCAGTCCTCAGGACTTGAATTCAGCGCGGCCGCGATAAGGCGCCTTGGCATTGCCCAGCTCCGCCTCGATGCGCAGCAGACGGTTGTACTTGGCCACGCGATCAGAGCGACACAGTGAACCGGTCTTGATCTGGCCAGCCGCCGTCGCCACCGCCAAATCGGCAATGGTGGTGTCTTCGGTTTCACCGGAACGGTGGGAAATCACCGCGGTGTAGCCGGCGTCTTTCGCCATTTTGATGGCCTCGAGGGTTTCGGTCAGGGAGCCGATCTGGTTGAACTTGATCAGGATCGAGTTGCCAACGCCCATCTCAATACCCTTCTTCAGGATCTTGGTGTTGGTCACGAACAGGTCATCGCCTACCAGCTGAACCCGGTCACCCAGCTTCTCGGTCTGGTACTTCCAACCGTCCCAGTCGGACTCATCCTGGCCGTCTTCGATGGAGATGATCGGGTACTGATCGCACAACTCGGCGAGGAAATCACTGAAGCCCTCGGAACTGTAGACCTTGCCTTCACCCGCAAGGTCGTACTGGCCGTTTTTGTAGAACTCGGAAGAGGCACAATCCAGCGCCAGGGTCACGTCGGTGCCGAGCTTGTAGCCAGCGTTTTCAGTGGCTTCCTTGATCACCGCCAGGGCGTCGGCGTTAGAGGCAAGGTTGGGGGCAAAACCACCCTCGTCGCCCACTGCAGTATTGAGGCCTTTTGCGCTCAACACCTTTTTCAGGGAGTGAAAGATTTCCGCGCCCACTTGCAGTGCCTCGGAGAAGGACTTGGCGCCCACGGGCTGCACCATAAACTCCTGGATGTCGACGTTGTTGTCGGCGTGCTCACCTCCGTTGATGATATTCATCATCGGTACCGGCATGCTGTACTGGCCGGGCGTGCCATTGATGTCGGCGATGTGCTGATAGAGAGGGATTTTCTTCTCGATGGCAACGGCTTTGGCCGCAGCCAGGGAGACGGCGAGAATCGCATTGGCGCCCAGGTTGGCCTTGTTTTCGGTGCCGTCGGCATCGATCATGGCCTTATCCAGCGCGCGCTGGTCAGCGGCGTCCATACCGGCCAGCAAATCCTTGATGGTGGTGTTGATATTGGCAACGGCCTTCAACACACCCTTACCCAGGTAACGGGATTTATCACCGTCGCGCAGCTCCAGGGCTTCGCGGGACCCGGTGGAGGCTCCGGAAGGTGCACAGGCCGAGCCTACCGCACCGGAATCCAGGATGACTTCGGCACTAACAGTGGGGTTGCCGCGAGAATCAAGCACTTCAAAGGCTTTAATATCTACGATCTTGCTCATTACAGAGTTTCTCCAAGTTGAATTAAATTTGCCTGTGGCTAGCCAGCCCACCCATAAGCTGCGAGCTCAATTTAGTGTCACTTCCAGTGCCCGAAATCTACAGGTTTCAAGCACTTACTGGATCCCCGCCTGCGCGGGAATGACAAAACTGAGCGCCTGGCTGGGAACTAGCTAATATCCAGCGGTGGCAGACTCTTGATCAGGTCGTCCACTGCTTTCATTTCAGTTAAAAAAGGTTCCAGCTTTGCCAGCGGTAAAGCACTGGGGCCATCGCACCGGGCCTGGTCGGGATTGGGGTGCGCTTCCAAAAACAGGCCCGCCAATCCGCAGGCCATACCGGCACGGCCCAGCTCAGCCACCTGCTGGCGACGACCACCAGAGGCGTCCCCCAGCGGGTCGCGACACTGCAGTGCATGGGTGACATCGAAAATCAGTGGTGCACCGCCACTGACCTCTTTCATGGTACGAAAACCGAGCATATCCACCACCAGGTTATCGTAACCGAAACAGCTGCCCCGTTCACAGAGTAATACGTTTTCATTGCCACATTCAGCAAATTTTTCCACGATATTCTTCATCTGGCCGGCGCTGAGGAACTGGGGCTTCTTGATATTGATCACCGCCCCGGTCCTGGCCATGGCGGCCACCAGATCGGTTTGCCGGGCCAGGAAGGCCGGCAGCTGGATCACATCGCAAACTTCGGCCACCGGCTGGCACTGGTGGATCTCGTGCACGTCGGTAATCACTGGAATACCAAAGGTCTGCTTGATCTCGGCGAAGATCTTCAGTCCCTCTTCCATCCCCGGCCCGCGATAGGAGTGAATCGAGGAGCGATTGGCCTTGTCGAAGGAGGCCTTGAAGACGTAGGGGATACCCAGCTTGCCGGTCACGTTCACATAGTGCTCAGCCACCTGCATGGCCAGGTCGCGGGACTCCAGTACATTCATGCCGCCGAACAACACAAAAGGCTTGTCGTTGGCAACCGCAACAGATTGAATATTGATGGTCTTGTTTTTCATAGGTTATCCGTTTTCGATTAAGCCCAGAATTGAGTTTGCACCCGGGTGCGCCCCGCCGGGCAGCAGCCCGGCTTCGGCCAGTTACCGGGCCTGGCTATTGCGCAAGGCAGCCTGGATAAAACTGGTAAACAACTTGTGGCCGGTCAATGGGCTGGAGGTGAACTCCGGGTGAAACTGACAGCCGATGAACCAGGGGTGATCTTCCAATTCCACCATCTCCACCAGATTGTCATCGGCCGACCAGCCGCCTATTTTCAACCCTGCCTGCTGCATCCTGTCGACGAAGTTGTTGTTGACCTCGTAGCGATGCCGATGGCGCTCTACGATCACATCCTCAGCGTAAATATCCCGCGCCCGGCTGCCAGCCACCAGCCGACACTCCTGCCCGCCGAGACGCATGGTGCCGCCCAAGTCGGATTTTTCATCGCGCTTTTCCACCTCACCTTCGGAGGTGGTCCACTCGGTAATCAGGCCGATGACCGGGTGCTTGCTGGCGCGATTGAACTCGGTACTGTTGGCGTCGCTCCAGCCCAGTACATTGCGGGCAAACTCGATGACCACCGACTGCATGCCCAGGCAGATACCCAGGTAGGGCACCTTGTTTTCCCGGGCGTAACGCACTGCCATTAACTTGCCTTCCATGCCCCGCTCGCCAAAACCACCGGGCACCAGAATCGCATCGGCATCCTCCAGCAGTACCGTGCCCTTTTGCTCCACATCCTCGGCGTTAATATGCTTCACATTGACCTTGGTGAGAGTGTGCACGCCGGCGTGAATCAGGGCTTCATTGAGGGACTTGTAGGCATCCAGCAAATCCATGTACTTGCCGACCATGGCGACAGTCACTTCGTGCCTGGGGTTCAACTTGCCGTCGACCACCCTGGCCCAGTCGGACAGGTCGGCTTCCGGGGCCTCGACGCCGAAGTTATCCAGCACGATCTGGTCGAGCTTGTAATCCTTGAGCAATTGCGGGATCGAGTAGATGGTCTTGGCGTCGGGCAGCGGGATTACCGCGCGCTCATCGACGTTGGTAAACAGGGCGATCTTGCGGCGCGAATCCGCATCCACTTCAATTTCCGAGCGACAGATCAGGATTTCCGGCTGCACCCCGATGGAGCGCAACTCCTTGACCGAGTGCTGGGTGGGCTTGGTTTTGGTTTCACCGGCGGTGGCGATATAGGGCACCAGGGTCAGGTGAATCCACTGGGCACGCTCGCGCCCAAGCTCGATTTTTAATTGCCGCGCGGCTTCGAGAAACGGCTGTGACTCGATGTCGCCCACGGTACCGCCGATTTCCACCAGGGCGATGTCGGCATCGCGACCACCTTCCAGCACCCGGCGCTTGATTTCATCGGTAATATGGGGGATCACCTGCACGGTACCGCCCAGGTAATCGCCGCGGCGCTCCTTGCGCAGCACCGTCTCGTAGACCCGGCCGGTGGTAAAGTTGTTGCGGCGACTCATCTTGGCGCCGATAAAGCGCTCGTAGTGGCCCAGGTCGAGATCGGTCTCGGCGCCGTCTTCGGTGACGAACACCTCGCCGTGCTGGAACGGGCTCATGGTGCCCGGATCGACATTGATATAGGGGTCGAGCTTGAGTACGGTAACTTTCAGGCCGCGGGCCTTGAGAATGGCACCCAGGGAGGCGGAGGCGATGCCCTTGCCCAAAGAGGAAACAACACCACCGGTTACGAATATATAGCGAGTCATGAAAAACCTTGCTGACTAAAGGGTCAAAATTCGGTTGCGGGGCAGTACAGAAGCATCGATCAACGCCGCCAGAAGCGGCCCCCCAGAAGGGACGCCAGTCTACCGGAAACCATCCCCTGCCTCAATCGCAAGGTTGACAAAAATACGCCCGCCGGATCACCTGCCCGCGGTTTAACCGAACAGCTCCGCGAGGAAGTTGCGGGCCGCCTGCCAGGAGCGACGATCGGCGGTGGGGTTGTAGACCGTACCCATGGCGGTATTATTGGCGGCGGGGTTGGTAAAGGCATGCACTGTGCGGCCATAGGCATGGAGTTGCCAGTCGGCCCCGGCGCTGGTCATCTCGGTGGCCAGGTCGAGTACATCCTGGGGCGGCACCATGGGATCGTCATAGCCGTGCAGCACCAGCACCTTGGCGGCGATGCTGTTGCCAGCGGTGTTGTCCGGTGCCTTCAGCAAACCGTGGAAACTGATCACTCCCAGTACCTCGGCGCCCACTCGAGCCAGGTCCAGCACCGCCAGGCCGCCAAAACAAAAGCCCACGGCAGCAACCTTACCGGCCTCGACCTGAGGCTGTGCCTGCAATGCCGCGATGCCGCTGCCCAGGCGCTCCTGCAGCAACGCCCGGTTTTCCAGCAGTGGGTTCATCAGCGCGGCATTTTCCTCGGGGCCGCTGCCAACCCGACCATCGCCATAGGCATCCAGGGCAAAACCGACATAGCCGAGCCGGGCCAACTGCACCGCCTTGTCACACTCGAGCTGGCCGCGGCCGGCCCAGGTGTGGGCCACAGCCACCGCTGGCAGCGGCCCCGCGAGCGCATCATCCCAGGCCATAAAACCTTCAAAATTCACACCGGCGTGGCTGTATTGCACCGTTTGAGTCTTGATCGTCATTGTTGCTTAACTCCGCTATTGAACTGTTGATTGGATAATAAAATTGCCGCTATCACTCCCCCGGATACGGCCCGCTGTGGTCTGCCGTTGCGTCCCGCGGCCGATAGCACCACTGCAAGCGATAGCCCGGCCCCTGCTCCACCAGGGCGTCCCGGCAGACCCATAAATCGCCCACCGCGACAATCGCATCGCTGCCGCTGGCCCTGAGGATCGGCACCTGGTCGCGCAGCCAGGGCTCCAGCCCCACTTCCTGCAGCAGCTTTTTCAGGGTCTGGGAATGGTTGCGCCAGCTGGGCTGGCAGCGCTCACCCGGCTGGCGCCGGGCCAGGGTGAAACCGGCGGCCGGAATACTAAATCCACCAGCGTTTACCGGCTGCAGCGACAACTGCCAGCAGCCCCAGTGGACAGGCTCCGCCCCGGACCAGGCCCGGGGAGCTGGAGCGGGCTCGCGCCACTGGGGAATTGCGTACAAGCGCTGGCGGTAGCAGCGCAGCGCCAGCCTGCCCCAGCGCACCTCGGCAACGTCCGGCTCAGCGGCGTTGATCAGCTGGGTTTCAATCTCCTGCAGGTGCACCTGCTCGGGCATTTCCAGCCCCAGGCTGGCGACCCAGTGACGCAGCAGGTTACCGCGCCGGAACGGGTCCAGCGCTTTGACCGCGGGCAGGTCAAGACTGGCGCCGCAGCGCTCCGGCCGCGGTTCGGCCAGCTGCAAGTCTTGCGCGGCCACCTGTTCGGCCAGGGCATCATACTGCCCGCAGAGTCGCGCGCTCTGTTGCCAGCGCTGGCTGAATCCGGGCCAGCGCTGCTGCAGCGCGGGCATTACCTGGTGACGCAGGTAGTTGCGATCGAAGTCCTGGGACAGGTTGCTTTCGTCCTCGACCCAGTCGATACCCCACTGCTGCGCCAGTTGCAGCAATTGGGCCCGCTCCAACCCCAGCCAGGGGCGATACAAATTGCCACGACCCAGTGGCCGCTGCTCGGGCATGGCCGCCAGGCCTTTGGGACCACTGCCGCGCAGCAGGCGCAGCAACAGGGTTTCCGCCTGATCGTCGCGGTGATGGGCCAGCAACAGGCCGTCCCCCGCTTGCAGCAGCTGTTTGAACACCCGGTAGCGCGCCGTGCGCGCCGCATCCTCCAGGCCTTTGCCGGTATCGGTCAGTTGCACATTGGCGGTGTGGAAGGTGATACCGAGTGCGGCGCAGGTGGCCCGGCAGTGGGCCTGCCAGCTGTCCGCCCGGGGCGACAAATTGTGATGCACATGAATGGCGAGAAGCGGCTGCGTCAACTTCAAGCGGGCGAGGCAGTGCAGCAACACCGTGGAATCGAGACCGCCACTGTACGCCACCAGCCAGCGTTGCACTTGTGGCCGCTGGGCGACAAACTGTTGCAATGTGTCGACAGGGCTATCCATTATCGCGTTGGCAAACCATTATAGAAGGAGCACACCAGTGTAGTAGGAGACGGTGGGTGCGGGAGACCGCCGGGGCAATTCAAGCACCGGCACCGCAAATGCCGCTATTCTAGCAGCTGCTTGGCAGTGACGGCAGTTTTCCGCCCCGCTAGGGCGTCGCCACACTCTCTGCGCCGCAATCACTGGCAGCCCGGTTTGGGTATTGGTACTTATATCTACGCTTTTATAAAGGTACGAATACGGATACCGCAGTAGACCCTGATAACAAATATTTAGTCCATGGCTTTCAGTAAAATGGTTTTGAGTAAACAAGTATGAGCAAGGTAATTCCCTACGGCAGTTGGCCGTCCCCCATCAGCAGTGACCTGCTAACCCGCCAGAGCGTGCGCCTGGGCGAGCCACAGCTTACCGACGCTGGCATTTACTGGCTCGAATCCCGGCCCCAGGAAGGCGGACGCTCGGTTCTGATGCAGCAAGCCGATAACGGCCCCGCCCTGGAGGTGTTGCCCGCGGCTTGCAATGTGCGCAGTCGCGCCCACGAATACGGTGGCGGCAGTTACCTGGTGGCGGCCGAGCAGGTTTTTTTCGTCGAGGCCGAAGACCAGCGGGTCTATGTTGCCCACAGCGACCCAGCCAGCACCGGCGCCGCACCACAACCGCTGACGCCCACCGGCCCCTGGCGCTACGCCGATTTTTGTTACGACGGCCGGCGCCAGCGCCTGCTCTGTGTGCGCGAGGAGCACAGTGACAGCGGCGCGGAAACGCGCAACAGTATCGTCGCCATCTCCCTGACTGAGCCGCTGGCGGTGACCGTACTAATAGAGGGTCACGATTTCTTTTCCAATCCGCGCCTGTCGCCAGACGGCTCGCAACTGAGCTGGTTGTGCTGGGATCACCCGGCCATGCCCTGGGACAGCAGCCAGTGCTGGTGCGCCCCGGTCACTGCCGATGGCTCAGTCGGTAGCGGGGTAATAGTTGCCGGCGGCAAGGGCGAATCCATATTCCAGCCCCAATGGAGCCCGGACGGCACCCTGTACCTGGTGTCCGATCGCAGCAACTGGTGGAATATCTACCGGGTTAACGCCGACGGGCTGGCGCCGGTAGCGCCACTCAACGGGGAGTTTGCCACCCCGCAGTGGGTGTTTGGCATGTCGACTTACGGGTTTTTATCGGCCCGGGAAATGCTCGCCTGTTTTACCGAGCAGGGGCAATGGTACCTGGCACGTATCGACCTCGAACGGCAGACCCTCACCCGCCTCGAGCTGCCCTTCTGCGATATCAGCCAGGTGCAGTGCTGCAATAACCGCGGCGCCTTCCTCGCCGCCAGCCACACCCGTTTCACCACGCTTTACCTGCTGGGCGACACAGCGCAGGAAGTGGTTTGCTCCAGCCAAAGTGATTTGGCGGCTGATTGGCTCAGCCAGCCCCAGCCAATGACCTTCCCCAGCGGCAAGGGCGCGCAAGCCCACGGCTTCTTCTATCCGCCCTGCAACCCCAAGGTCAGTGCCCCCGCCGGCGACAAGCCACCGCTGGTCGTACTCAGCCACGGCGGCCCCACCGGTGCCACGGAAACCGGGCTGAACTTAAAGATCCAGTATTGGACCAGCCGCGGCTTTGCCGTGATGGATGTCAACTATCGCGGCAGTACCGGCTACGGCCGCCACTATCGGGACCAGCTCAAGAGGGCCTGGGGCGTACACGATGTGGAGGACGTCTGTGCCGCTGCCACGCACCTGGTTGACCTTGGCTTAGTCAACCCGGACCAGTTGATCATCAAGGGCAGCAGCGCCGGCGGCTACACGGTGCTGGCGGCGCTTACCTTTGCCGCAACCTTCAGCGCCGGCGCCAGCCTCTATGGCATCGGCAACCTGGAAACCCTGGCCCGCGACACCCATAAATTCGAATCCCGCTACCTGGACTCACTGGTCGGGGAGTACCCGGCAGAGCGCGAGCTGTACCTGCAGCGCTCGCCACTCTGTCACACCGGGCAACTGAATTGCCCGGTTATTTTTTTCCAGGGGCTGGAGGACAAGGTCGTGCCACCGGACCAGGCCGAGACCATGGTGCAGGCGTTAAAGGCAAAAGGTATCCCGGTTGCCTACGTGCCCTTCCCCGGTGAGGGCCACGGCTTTCGCGGCGCCGCCAGCATCCAGCGCTGCCTGGAGGCAGAGTGGAGCTTTTACGGCCAGGTATTCGACTTCCCTATTCCGGCCGAGATCGAGCCGGTGGCGATTGACAACCTGCCGCGGCGCAAACCAGTGCAGCGAACATAGCTGATATGAAGTGTGCATGACGAATTAGCAGAAACACGATTTACAACCCCGCAACCGTTAATCGTGTCACAGGTCGAGCTGGATATCGTGGCTGCCCCAACCGTTGAAATACTTAAAAAACTCATCCGCCGGCAGGGGTTTGCTGAAATAGAAACCCTGGATAATATCGCAGCGCTCGCGCCTGAGCAGTTCCAGGTGCTCAGCGGTTTCCACTCCTTCCGCAACCACGGTTAGATTCATGCTGTGGGCCATGGCGATAATTGTCTTGATGATCACCGTCATCTTGAGTGTATCCTGGGGTCCGAGCAGAAACGATTGATCAATTTTCAGTTCGTGAATTGGCAGCTGGGCCAAGTGGCTCAGGGAGGAGTAACCGGTACCAAAATCATCGATCGACAAGCGGATGCCGAGCTCGCGAATCTGGTTGAGCAAATCGAGTATAAAGTCCGAATCACCCATGGCCAGGCTTTCGGTGATTTCGATCACCAGACTGCTCGGACTGACTTCGTACTTATCCAGCGCCCGGGACAGGCTCTCGATAATTCGCTCATCCCCTAACTGCTGCTGCGACACATTGATTGCCAGTTTGACATCCTGCATTCCCCGGCTGGACCACTCCGCCAGCTGGCGGCAGGCTTCAAAAATTACCCACTCGCCCAGCGACGGCATTAGATCAAGCTCTTCCGCCAGGGGAATAAATACTCCCGGTGAAACAACTCCGCGGGTGGGATGGTGCCAGCGCAGCAGCGCCTCCATACCGATAACAACCAGTGTATCAGCGGCGACCTTGGGCTGGTAATACAAGCGCATTTGGCCATTGGCAACGGCGTTGCGCAAATCGATCTCCAGTTCCATGCGCTGCTTGGACAGTGCGCGAATTTCCTCGGAAAACAGGCGCACACAATTGCCACCGGATTCACTGGCCACCAGGGTCGCATCCGTGGCACGGCCGATCAGGTCATCTGCTTCTACCTCTCCCGCCGCCGAAATCGCGATACCGGTACTGGCCGTCATTTTAAACACATGCTGGCCGACGACTACCGGCTTGGCCAATGCCGTATTGACGGCATGGATGGACCGTTTGATGGTAGTGGCGTCTTCAATGGCAGGCAGTAGCAAGGTGAATTCCGCACTGCCCAGACGATACAGGGAAAAGCGAATATCGCTGTCATCGTCACTCTCAATCAGGCTTTGGTTGTGCACTTGCGCCAACAAGCTTTCGGAAAACTGCTGCAATACAGCATCACCTGCCAGCATGCCCATGCTCTGGTTAATCTTTTTAAAGTTGTCCAGGTTAATATTGACCAGAACCACGGTCGCCTCAGTCTGCTTGCCTCGCTCCAGCACCCATTTCAGCCGGTCGACAAACATACGCCGATTGGGCAGCCCGGTAAGCGCGTCAAAATAAATCAACTGCTCGTGATAGGTCTTCATACTGAGGGTATTTTGCAGGCGCAGGGCAAGTTCACTGGGATCTACCGGTTTGGCCAGAAAGTCGGTAGCGCCGAGCTCGAGCGCCTTTAACTTGCTGGCCGAATCACTGTTGGCCGTGAGCACAATAATGGGCAGCCGGGAAAACTCAGCTGACGCTCGCAATGAGCGCAGGATGTCAAAACCATCCACCACCGGCATATTCAGGTCCAGCAACAGCACATCCGGCCGGCGCTCCTTCATGGTCTGCAAGGCGATGGTGGAATCTTCAAGGGTCAAAAACTTCGAGTAACCCTCGCCCTCCAAAAACGCCTGCACCAACTCCATCATAATAGGTTCATCGTCCACCATCATAATCAGCGAAGATTTCAAATCGCTGTGCAATTTGTGCACGCTGGATGTGTTGCTGGCTGTTACTGTCATAACCCTCTATACCCTGAATTTACGTTAATTGCATAGGTCGACGGGCACGCCATGGGGAGCCCGTTAGGCCTTTATTACGACACGTCCGATATGGGCTCTATACGCTTTACCATTTCCGCAATGCGCTTATATATCGCCTTGGCAACCGGGGCGTTAGCCTCTTTTGCGGCCAGTTCCAGATCCAGCGCGGGCTCGGTAAACATGCTGTAGCCGACACTTCCCGCCGAGCCCTTTAACCAGTGGGCAAACTGCGCCACCTCTTCGAAATCGCAAGCGGCCAAACTGGCCTCGACGTCGACCAGGCGCTGCTCCAACCGCTGCTGAAACTTGACAATAATCGGATGAAACCGGCTTGAACTGGCCGCCAGCGTCGACTGAATGCGCTCGGGGGATGGGTAGCTCTTGATATTGACAATATTATCCGCACTGTCATTGTCCGCACTGTTGCCCGGTGCAACCACTGTGCCCCCATTGGCCGCCTCGACCTGGCTGGCGGTGCCCGTCTTTAACAGGTCAATTCGTTCATAGAGCGCAGCCAGCTGGGCCAGGAGTGCCGATACTTGCTCTCGCTGACCGCTCTTCGCCGCCTCCTCTAACTCCGCCGCCGGCTGGGTAAAATCGGCAAAGCCCACCGAGCCGCCGGACCCTTTGAGCCAATGTGCCAGCTCCGCCAACTTTGGCATTTGCTCGCCCTCATAGGCCGCACGCATCAACTGCAGTTGCTCGCCCAATCGGGTGACGAAGCGTTCGACAATGGAACGCAAGGTTGGATTGGTCAAGGCCAGGGTAGAGCGCAGGGGTGCTGCTTCTGTCGTGGCGGCCGACTGGCGATCGGCGGTGGCAATAGTGGAGTCAGTGCCCTCAAGCTCCGCTTCCTCAGCCACTGCCACACCGCCCAATTCCTGCGCCAGCATGGTCATCAACTTTTCAATATTGATCGGCTTGGTCATATAACCGGAGTAGCCGGCTTGCAAACATTTTTCCTCTGCGCCCTTCATGGCGTGGGCGGTCAACGCTACGATCGGCAAGGTATAACCCTTCTCTCGCATCATAGCCGCCGCTTCATAGCCATCCATCACCGGCATCTGCACGTCCATCAACACCAGGTCGTATGGGCTGCTGAACAAGGCCTCGCAGGCCTGCTGCCCGTTTTCAGCCACATCCACCTGCAAGCCCGCATCGGCCAACACCACCTCCAGCAGGTTGCGGTTTTCCTGTCCGTCATCCACCACCAGGACTTTGGCGGCGGGGAACTTCCAGGACACGTGCTCGGCTTCGCTGGCGACGTGCTCAACCTGCAACAGTTGTTCAGGTGACAAGAGGCTGGCACCAGCCACACTTTCGTATTTGAGCAAGACGGTAAACGTACTACCCTGGCCCTGCTCACTGCGAGCGGAAATATCACCGCCCAGCGCTTCGGCAAAACGCTTGCTAATGGTCAAACCCAGACCGGTACCGCCAAAGCGCCGGGTAATGGAACTGTCGGCCTGTACAAAGGGCTGGAAAATCGCGCTGGCCTGGGATTCGGACATGCCAATACCGGTATCAATGATTTCCAGCTGCAGAAAATTTTCATCGCCGCGCTGCACCATTTTACTGGTCACCGTAATACCGCCCTGCTCCGTAAATTTAATCGCGTTGCCGATCAGGTTGGTCAGAATCTGCCGCACCCGAGCCGGATCCGACAGGATTTGCTCGGGCATTGGGCCATCCGGCTGGTAGCGAACGGTCAATTGCTTCTCATCCGCCTTGACCCGCATAATCTGGATCACTTCGTGAATCACATGGTGCAGGGAGCAACTGATTTGCTCCACTTCCATCTGGCCGGCTTCGACCTTGGACAAATCCAGAATATCGTTGATCAAGCCCAGCAGATGCTCGCCGCTGGAGGCAATGGTGTTGAGGTATTTGGCGCTCTCCTGGCGGTTCTTGCCATAACCGCGCTTCAGCACCTCGGTAAAACCGAGGATAGCATTCATGGGAGTGCGAATTTCATGGCTCATATTGGCGAGGAAGTCACTCTTGGCACGATTCGCCAAGTCTGCTTCTTCCTTGGATTTGCGCAACTCGATTTCTTTTTCTTCCAGCTCCGTGACATCGTCAAAGCTGACCATCACGCCGGCGGCGTTGCCGTCTCCCCCGAGCACCGGGGAACAGTTCACCATAAAGGTACGCAGATTATTTGCAGCGGTGGGCAGGCGCACGATCTGGCCGCGCTGCACCCGATTTTCCTCGAGCGTAGTTTCCCACGGGTACTTGTAATCATCGTTAGCGGCCACATTGTCCACTTGCCATTCAAACCTCGACACTTTAACCCCAAATAACGCCGCAGCATCCGCATTGACCAGCGTCGCAAAAGCCTCATTGGCGAGCACAATATTTTTCCTGGCATCAAGCACCAGCAAGCCTTCCGCCATGGTATCCAGCGCCGATCGAACCCGTTCCGGAATCGCCTGGGAGGGGTCGAGCTGCTCCAGCATTTTGCCGAGGTAAAAATAAAAAATCACAAAACTCAGCAACCCGACACAGAACAGTAATTGCAAAAACGGGTCCTGCAAATACCCCACCAGCCCCTCGCCACGCAGTGGGGTAAAGGTTAACTCCACGCTGCCCCAGAGCACATCCCCTTCCCAGATAGGCACAATCAGCTGGCCATTAGTGGACTTGCCCTCTTCCATGGGTTTCCAGACCTGGCGGTGATCGCCGGTTGCGACCACCAGGCGGCCATCCTTATGCCGCACACCGGCTGATTTCAGCTCCGGATGACGCTGCATCTGGATCAATAAATTGGACTCCATCCGCGACAAATCTGAACGGGTGATAAATACCGAGGTATTCACGGCGATGGCTTCCGCCACCGCTGCGCGCCCTTCCATGACCAGCGCGTCCTTGTTGGGGATAAGCCCCACCAGACCCGCCACCAACAACAAACTCACGGCAATGGAGGACAAACCCAGCGCGATTCGAGCCTTGGGACTGGGACTGGGTAATGCTTTGAACCAGGCTTTCACTGTGATTCTCCTTCTTGAATCGCATCACGTTCACTGAGCTCGGTGGAAGCCACCATGGATTGCAGTGTTTCATCGTCCTGGGCGGTCGCCACAGGCGTGCCACCCAGTATTGGCAGGGGATCAATAAAGCGCCAGATAGGCAGCGATGACATCAGGCTGCTGAGCAGCACACCGCTGCGAGCCAACCAGACAACGTACCCGGCGGTCAAGCCCGCGGAAACTCCAAAGGCACTGCCCACCAGGTTGTCGCGACTACCGGTTTGCTGATCAATCATTTCGCGCATTTGATCCAGTTGCCGCATAAAGTTATCGGACTTCACCAGCTCCAGCGGTTCGTTGTATAACATGAACTGCTTTTGCATGGACTCAACTACGGCCAGTTCTGCCGGCACAAAAACACTTAGCTTGTCGTTGAGTTCGCGCAACCCATCACGCTCGGCCTCAAACAACCCGTCGGTGTTGTTATCAATATCAATGGTTGGCGCCAATGCCGGGCCACCATCGGTGGGTGTCAGGTCAGAAACGATGATGGTTTCATTAGCAATAGTGGGCCCCTGATCGACCGGGCCACCCTCTTCCTGCGAATCGGTATCATCCGTAGTGTCATTGGCTGGCTTTTTCCCCGTGCCGGTATCTTCATTGGTCGCAGCGGTATCGGTGGGAAGCTCTACGGTTGGCGCAACGTAGGTGTTGTTGATAACAGTAATGACCACAGTCTTAATATTGGCGCTGTCGTTGTTACTGCCCGAATCATCCATGGCGATATAGGTAAATGTCACGGACCTTTCAGCGCCGAGTTCCAGATCCTTGAACTCGTCGTTCAAATTAAAGGTAAAAGTGCCATCGCCATTATTGACCAGTATTCCTTCTGCAGGCTGGCTGACAATCAGGAATTGGTGGGTATCCGAACTGTCCGCGTCCGTCACGTTAAAGGTACCACTGACGCTATTAGCAGTAACTTCCGTGCTTAGGGTTAGCGCCGACACCTGGGGCCGATCATTACTGCCGGTGACTGTTACCGTAACAACCTCAGACGTACTGACATTATTGGCCGTACCAGAATTATCAATAACGGTGTAGGTAAAGGTCACGTCGCGGGTTTCACCGTCGGCCAGGTCCTGAAAATCGGTGCCGGGATCGAAGGTGAAGGTGCCGTCGTTGTTGTTTACCACGCTGCCTTCCGACGGTGCGCTGGTGATGTTGAAGGTGTGGCTGTCGGTGGTATCGGCGTCGCCGGTCACGACAAAGGTGCCGTCGACGGTCGCGCCGTCTTCATCGGCACTGATGGCTACCGCGCCGGCGGTCGGCTGGTCGTTGGTACCGCTGACTGTCACAGTCACTGTGGCTGAAGTACTGGTCGCATTGCCAGTACCGGAATCATCGATGGCGATGTAAGTGAAGGTCACGTCGCGGGTTTCACCGTCGGCCAGGTCCTGGAAGTCACTGCCGGGATCGAAGGTGAAGGTGCCGTCGTTGTTGTTCACCACACTGCCCTCGCTGGGCGCGCTGGTGATATCGAAGGTATGGCTGTCGGTGGTGTCGGCGTCGCCGGCGACAACGAAGGTGCCGTCAACCGTGGCGCCGTCTTCATCGGCACTGATGGCTACCGCGCCGGCGCTCGGCTGGTCGTTGGTACCCGTTACCGTGATGGTCACGGTCGCTGAAGCACTGGCGGCGTTGCCAGTGCCGGAATCATCCGTCGCGGTGAAGGTAAAGGTCACATCGCGGGTTTCACCGTCAGCCAGATCCTGGAAGTCACTGCCGGGGTTGAAGGTGAAGGTTCCGTCGTTGTTGTTTACCACGCTGCCCTCGCCGGGCGCGCTGGTGATATCGAAGGTGTGGCCGTCGGTGGTATCGGCGTCGCCCGCGACAACAAAGGTGCCGTCGACGGTCGCACCGTCCTCATCCGCACTGATGGCTACTGCGCTGGCCGTGGGTTGGTCGTTGGTACCCGTTACCGTGATGGTCACGGTGGCCGCAGTACTGGTGGCGTTGCCAGTACCGGAATCATCGATGGCCGTGTAGGTAAAGGTCACATCGCGGGTTTCACCGTCGGCCAGGTCCTGGAAGTCACTGCCCGGATCAAAAGTAAAGGTGCCGTCGTTGTTGTTCACCACACTGCCCTCAGCCGGCGCGCTGGTGATATCGAAGGTGTGGCTGTCGCTGGAATCGGCGTCGCCAGCGACAACAAAGGTGCCATCAACCGTAACGCCATCTTCATCCGCGCTGATGGCTACGGCACCCGCGGTGGGCTGGTCGTTGGTGCCAGTTACTGTCACCGTTACTGTGGCTGAGGTGCTGGTGGCATTGCCGGTACCGGAGTCATCAATCACGGTGTAGGTAAAGGTCACATCGCGGGTTTCACCCTCGGCCAGGTCCTGGAAGTCACTGCCCGGGTCGAAGGTAAAGGTGCCGTCGTTGTTGTTGACCACACTGCCCTCGCTGGGCGCGCTGGTGATATCAAAGGTGTGGCCGTCGCTGGTATCAGCGTCGCCAGCCAGCACAAAGGTGCCGTCAACCGTAGCGCCGTCTTCGTCCGCACTGATGGCGACCGCACCGGCCGTGGGTTGGTCATTGGTGCCAGTCACGGTGACGGTCACCGTGGCCGCAGTACTGGTGGCATTGCCAGTGCCGGAATCATCAATCGCGGTGTAGGTAAAGGTCACATCGCGGGTTTCACCGTCGGCCAGGTCCTGGAAGTCGGTGCCGGGATCGAAGGTGAAGGTGCCGTCGTTGTTGTTGACCACGCTGCCCTCAGACGGCGCGCTGGTGATATCAAAGGTGTGGCCGTCGCTGGTATCAGCGTCGCCAGCCAGCACAAAGGTGCCGTCAACCGTAGCGCCGTCTTCGTCCGCACTGATGGCGACCGCACCGGCCGTGGGTTGGTCATTGGTGCCAGTCACGGTGACGGTCACCGTGGCCGCAGTACTGGTGGCATTGCCAGTGCCGGAATCATCAATCGCGGTGTAGGTAAAGGTCACATCGCGGGTTTCACCGTCGGCCAGGTCCTGGAAGTCACTGCCCGGATCGAAGGTAAAGGTACCGTCGTTGTTGTTCACCACACTGCCCTCAGCCGGCGCGCTGGTGATATCGAAGGTGTGGCTGTCGGTGGTATCGGCGTCGCCGGCCACGACAAAGGTGCCGTCGACAGTCGCGCCGTCTTCATCGGCACTGATGGCTACGGCACCCGCGGTGGGCTGATCGTTGCTGCCGGTCACGGTGACGGTCACTGTGGCCGATGTACTGGTGGCAGTGCCGGTGCCAGAGTCGTCAATGGCCGTGTAGGTAAACGTCACGTCACGGGTTTCTCCATCAGCCAGGTCCTGGAAGTCACTGCCGGGATCAAAAGTGAAGGTGCCGTCGTTGTTATTGACCACGCTGCCCTCGCTGGGCGCGCTGGTGATATCGAAGGTGTGATCGTCGCTGCTGTCGGCGTCGCCCGCCAGCACAAAGGTACCGTCGACGGTGGCGCCGTCTTCATCGGCACTGATGGCTACCGCGCTGGCACTCGGCTGGTCGTTGGTCCCCGTTACCGTGACGGTCACCGTGGCCGAAGCACTGGTCGCGTTGCCAGTGCCAGAGTCGTCAATGGCCGTGTAGGTAAAGGTCACGTCGCGGGTTTCACCGTCGGCCAGATTCTGGAAGTCGGTGCCCGGATCAAAAGTAAAGGTGCCATCGTTGTTGTTCACCACGCTGCCTTCCGACGGTGCGCTGGTGATGTTGAAGGTGTGAGTGTCGGTGGTATCGGCATCGCCGGCCACGACGAAGGTGCCGTCAACGGTGCTGCCGTCTTCATCGGCACTGATGGCGACCGCGCTGGCGGTGGGCTGGTCGTTGGTACCAGTCACAGTGACAGTTACTGTCGCGGATGTACTGGTGGCATTGCCGGTGCCGGAGTCGTCAATCGCGGTGTAGGTAAAGGTCACGTCGCGGGTTTCACCGTCGGCCAGGTCCTGGAAATCACTGCCGGGATCAAAGGTGAAGGTGCCGTCGTTGTTGTTGACTACGCTGCCCTCGCTGGGTGCGCTGGTGATGTCGAAGGTGTGGTTATCGGTGGTATCGGCGTCGCCTGCCAGCACAAAAGTGCCGTCGACGGTCGCACCGTCTTCATCGGCGCTGATGGCTACAGCGCTGGCGCTCGGCTGGTCATTGGTACCGGTCACGGTGACGGTCACTGTCGCCGACGTACTGGTGGCAGTGCCGGTGCCGGAATCATCAATGGCGGTGTAGGTAAAGGTCACATCGCGGGTTTCACCGTCGGCCAGATCCTGGAAGTCACTGCCCGGATCGAAGGTGAAGGTGCCGTCGTTGTTGTTTACCACGCTGCCTTCAGCCGGCGTGCTGGTGATGTCGAAGGTGTGGCTGTCGGTAGTATCGGCGTCACCCGCTACGACAAAGGTGCCGTCGACAGTCGCGCCGTCTTCATCGGCAGTGATGGCTATGGCACCGGCCGTGGGCTGGTCGTTGCTGCCGGTCACCGTGACGGTCACGGTCGCCGACGTACTGGTGGCGTTGCCAGTGCCGGAATCATCAATGGCGGTGTAGGTAAAGGTCACATCGCGGGTCTCACCGTCGGCCAGGTCCTGGAAGTCACTGCCCGGATCGAAGGTGAAGGTGCCGTCGTTGTTGTTTACCACGCTGCCTTCAGCCGGCGCGCTGGTGATATCAAAGGTGTGGCCGTCGCTGGTATCAGCGTCGCCAGCCAGCACAAAGGTGCCGTCAACCGTAGCGCCATCTTCGTCCGCACTGATGGCTACGGCACCGGCCGTGGGTTGGTCATTGGTGCCAGTCACGGTGACGGTCACCGTGGCCGACGTACTGGTGGCATTGCCGGTACCGGAATCATCGATGGCGGTGTAGGTAAAAGTCACATCGCGGGTTTCACCGTCGGCCAGGTCCTGGAAGTCACTGCCCGGATCAAAAGTAAAGGTGCCGTCGTTGTTGTTCACCACGCTGCCTTCAGACGGTGCGCTGGTGATGTCGAAGGTGTGACTGTCGGTGGTATCGGCGTCGCCCGCGACGACGAAGGTGCCGTCGACGGTAGCGCCGTCTTCATCGGCGCTGATGGCTACCGCGCCGGCGGTGGGCTGGTCGTTGCTGCCGGTCACGGTGACGGTCACCGTGGCCGAAGCACTGGTGGCGTTGCCGGTGCCGGAATCATCCGTCGCGGTGTAGGTAAAGCTGACTTCGCGGGTTTCACCGTCGGCCAGGTCCTGGAAATCACTGCCGGGATCAAAGGTAAAGGTACCGTCGTTGTTGTTGACCACGCTGCCCTCGGCAGGCGCGCTGGTGATGTCGAAGGTGTGGATGTCGGTGGTATCGGCGTCACCCGCGACGACAAAAGTGCCGTCAACCGTCGCGC
>NZ_JAAOIX010000018.1 GCF_011440395.1 Pseudomaricurvus alcaniphilus
CGAAAGCAACGGCTTCGCCGCCCCATACTTCCGCACAGACGCGCGTCAGCGCTGCAGTCAAAGTTGTTTTACCATGGTCAACGTGACCAATGGTGCCCACGTTAACGTGCGGTTTTTTACGTTCAAATGTTGCTTTTGCCACTGTGATATATCCTCAATCTAATAGTCAGTAACGGGTGAAAACGACGAATTATTCGCCACCTCTATTTTTTAAAATCACATCATCTGCGATGTTTTTTGGAGCTTCGGCGTAGCGTTCAAACTCCATGGTAAACGTCGCTCTGCCCTGAGTAGCTGAGCGCAGGTCGGTAGCGTACCCAAACATTTCCGCCAACGGAACCTCTGCATTCACAACTTTACCGGATGAAATTTCATCCATCCCCTGAATCAGGCCACGCCGGCGGTTTAAATCGCCCACCACGTCACCCATATTCTCCTCAGGGGTGACCACTTCAACCTTCATCATTGGCTCCAGCAAAACCGCACCGCCGTGTTCGGCGAGCTTCTTGGTTGCCATGGAAGCTGCAATCTTAAACGCCATTTCGTTGGAGTCAACATCGTGGAACGATCCATCGTAAAGAGTTGCCTTCAACCCCAGCAGGGGATAGCCCGCCAGCACCCCGTTGCGCATCTGCTCGGCAATGCCTTTTTCCACCGCGGGGATGTATTCTCGCGGCACCGTGCCGCCCACAATCTCGTTGACGAACACCAGGCCCTCGGCGTTGTCGTCATCGGCCGGCTCAAACTTGATCCAGACGTGACCGTACTGGCCGCGGCCGCCTGACTGGCGAACAAACTTGCCCTCGATTTCGCTGACCCGGGTAATGCGCTCGCGATAGGCCACCTGGGGCTTGCCGATATTGGCATTGACACCGAATTCACGGCGCATGCGGTCGACGATGATATCCAGGTGCAGCTCGCCCATGCCGGAAATAATGGTCTGCCCGGTCTCCTCGTCAGTCTTGACCCGGAAAGACGGATCCTCCTGGGCCAGCTTGCCAAGGGCGATGCCCATTTTTTCCTGGTCAGCCTGGGTCTTGGGTTCCACCGCCACGGAAATCACCGGCTCGGGGAACTCCATCCGCTCCAGCACAATCTTGCCGTCTTCCGCGCACAGCGTATCGCCGGTGGTAGTGTCCTTGAGGCCGATGGCAGCAGCGATATCGCCGGCCAGCACTTCCTTGATCTCCTCGCGCGAATTGGCGTGCATTTGCACCATGCGACCAATGCGCTCTTTTTTCCCCTTCACCGAGTTGTACACCGCAGTGCCGCTCTCCAGCTTGCCGGAGTATACCCGGAAGAAGGTCAATGTGCCGACATAGGGGTCGGTGGCAATTTTAAAGGCCAGCGCCGAGAAAGGGGCCTTGTCATCGGCCTCCCGGTGGGCAACGGTCACCCCGTCTTCCAGGGTGCCATCTATGGCCTTGACCTCGGTGGGCGACGGCAGGTATTCAACCACCGCGTCCAGCATCGCCTGCACGCCCTTGTTTTTAAAGGCTGAGCCGCCGATCACCGGAATAATTTCATTGGCCAGAGTGCGCTGGCGAATGCCCTGCTTGATCTCCGCCTCGGTGAGCTCGCCGCCCTCGAGGTATTTATCCATCAGCTCATCGTTCGCTTCCGCGGCCGCTTCCACCAGCGCTTCGCGCATTTCCTGACACTGGTCCAGCATGTCTGCGGGAATCTCGCCGTACTCGAATGTCATGCCCATATCGGCTTCATTCCAGTAGATGGCTTTCATCTTTACCAGATCGACCACGCCCTTGAACTGGTCTTCGGCCCCGAGCGTCATTTGCAGGGCCACAGGGTTGGCCTTAAGACGGGTCTTGAGCTGCTTTACCACGCGATTGAAATCGGCACCCGCGCGGTCCATCTTGTTGACGAACACCAGCCGCGGCACTTCGTATTTGTCCGCCTGGCGCCAGACAGTTTCGGTTTGCGGCTGTACCCCGGAGGAGCCGCACAACACTACCACCGCACCATCCAACACCCGCAGCGAGCGCTCTACCTCAATGGTGAAGTCAACGTGCCCGGGGGTGTCGATGATGTTGATGCGGTGCTTATCAAATTGCTGCTGCATACCGGACCAGAAACAGGTGGTCGCAGCCGAGGTAATGGTAATTCCGCGCTCTTGCTCCTGCTCCATCCAGTCCATGGTGGCAGCACCATCGTGCACCTCACCAATCTTGTGGGAGAGGCCGGTATAGAACAAAACGCGTTCGGTCGTTGTGGTTTTGCCTGCGTCTACGTGCGCGCAGATACCAATATTGCGGTAACGAGCGATGGGAGTAGTACGAGCCACGGAATATTCCCCGAAAAAGTAATTCTATTGAACGCTAAAAGGCAGCGATGGTAGCTGCCTTCTATTGCGTCTGGACTGAGCATCTGCGAGGCCGCTGCTGCCGGGGGAAACCAGGCAACAGCAACGTCGGTAGCGTTACACCACCCCTTAGAAGCGGTAGTGTGAGAACGCCTTGTTGGCTTCAGCCATACGATGCACGTCTTCACGCTTCTTGACCGCGCCGCCCTTGCTCTGGGCTGCATCGATCAACTCGCCTGCCAGACGCTGTGCCATAGACTTCTCGCCGCGCTTGCGCGAGAACTCTACCAGCCAGCGCATAGCCAGCGCCTGGCGGCGTGACGGGCGCACTTCAACCGGCACCTGGTAAGTTGCACCGCCTACACGACGCGACTTAACCTCGACCAGCGGGGCGATTTTTTCCAGGGCCTCATCGAAAACTTCGATGGCGTCCTGATTGGTTTTTTGGCTCACGATATCCAGCGCACCGTAAATAATGCGCTCAGCGACGGCTTTCTTGCCGCTGACCATGACCATATTCATAAACTTCGCTAAGGTAGTGTTCCCGTACTTGGGATCGGGCAACACTTCACGCTTAGCTACTACGCGTCTTCTTGGCATCTTACTTCGCCTCTCTTCAGGATTTTCCTAAGACTACACCCACAAAGCGTTGAGCTCGTGCTCGCCCTTTGGTGCGCTTAGCCTTACTCGGTTCTAACCGAAAACGTATATACAGTAATATTTGGTCTGCAGCAGCAGCCCCGAGGGGCCAGCCGTCACGACCACAAACGCCGGCAAGTCTTACGACTTACTTGGGACGCTTGGCACCGTACTTGGAACGAGCTTGCTTGCGGTTGTTAACACCAGAGGTGTCAAGACTGCCGCGAACAGTGTGATAACGAACACCTGGCAAGTCTTTTACCCGACCGCCACGAATCAGTACCACGCTGTGCTCCTGCAAGTTGTGACCTTCACCACCGATATAAGAAGTCACCTCAAAGCCACTGGTCAGGCGCACACGGCATACCTTACGCAGAGCTGAGTTTGGCTTCTTCGGAGTGGTGGTGTACACGCGGGTGCAAACACCACGACGCTGGGGACACGCTTGCAGAGCAGGAACGTCGCTCTTCTGAACCTTACGTTTTCTAGGCTTACGAACCAATTGGTTGATCGTTGCCATGAAAAATAACTCCAAACAATTAAAAATTTGCCTTGTTACAAGACCTGATAACACATACGACTCTGCCCGAATCTTTACTTAAAGCCAGGCAAAGCAATACCCTACACTAAAAAGCGGGTCGCGCATTGTAATGACACCACCCGCTTGCGTCAATCGCTAAATCACCAGCCTGCGCAATTCAGCGCTCGCCCGGCCTTGCGACCGGGCAATCCTTAACTGGCGCTGGACTTGAGCGCCTCGGTCAGTGCCGCTTCCACTTCCGCTGCGGTAGGACCCTCGGAAGGCTCCTGCGCCAACTCGGCGCTGCGCTGACGGCGGCGCTCGAGGTGGTAAGCCAGACCAGTACCGGCCGGGATCAATCGACCCACAACCACGTTCTCTTTCAGGCCGCGCAGGTTGTCCACCTTGCCGGTCACTGCCGCTTCGGTCAGTACCCGGGTGGTTTCCTGGAACGAAGCCGCAGAAATAAACGACTCGGTAGCCAGTGACGCCTTGGTGATACCCAGCAGCTGGCGCTCGTACTGGGCCGGCTGACGATCGTCGGCACGCAGCTTTTCGCTCTCTTCCAGCACCCGGGTCAACTCCGCCTGCTCACCCTTAACGAAGGACGAATCCCCCATTTGGGTAATTTCAACCTTGCGCAGCATCTGGCGAATGATCACCTCGATGTGCTTATCGTTGATCTTCACACCCTGCAGACGGTAGACGTCCTGGATCTCGTTGGTGATATAACGGGCCAGAGCCTCTACACCTTGCAGGCGCAGGATGTCGTGCGGGTTGCTCGGACCGTCGGAGACAACTTCACCCTTGGCAACCTGTTCACCTTCGAACACAGTCAGCTGGCGATGCTTCGGAATCAGCTGTTCCCAGTGGGTGCTGCCATCGGCCAGCAACTGGCCGTCGGTGGGAGTGATCACCAGGCGACGCTTGCCTTTGGTTTCCTTACCGAACGATACGGTACCGGAGATTTCCGCCAGGATAGACGGCTCTTTCGGCTTGCGCGCCTCGAACAGGTCGGCAACGCGCGGCAGACCACCGGTGATGTCACGGGTCTTGGATCCCTCTTGCGGGATACGGGCCACGATGTCACCCACCTCGATCTCATCGCCGTTGGAAATGCTCAGGATCGCCTTGGCGGGCAGCATGTAGTGAGCCGGCACATTGGTGTTGGCCAGGCACAGCTCGGCGCCCTTGTCGTCCACCAGGGTAATGGCCGGCTTCAAGTCCTTACCTGCCGCAGGTCGCTCGGCCGGGTCCAGCACCTCAATCGAGGTGAGGCCGGTCAAGTCGTCGGTCTGGCGACGGATCGAGAGACCGTCTTCCATGCCGGCGAACACCACCTTACCCGCCACTTCCGAGACGATGGGGTGAGTGTGGGGATCCCACTTGGCGACAAACTGGCCGCCCTCGACCTTCTCATCATCCTTCACGGTAATCTCAGCACCGTAAGGCACCTTGTAGCGCTCGCGCTCGCGACCGTTCATATCGGCGACTGCCAGCTCACCGGAGCGGGATACCGCCACCAGGTTGCCGCGCTTGTTTTCCACGACCTTGACGTTGATCAGGCGCACAGTACCGTCCTGCTTGACCTGTACACTGTCAACCGCAGAGGCCCGGCTGGCGGCACCACCGATGTGGAAGGTCCGCATGGTCAGCTGGGTACCAGGCTCACCGATGGACTGGGCAGCGATAACACCGACCGCCTCACCGGCGTTGGCACGGTGGCCGCGAGCCAGGTCGCGACCGTAACACTGGGCGCAGATACCATGCCGCGTCTCACAGGTAATCGGCGAGCGCACCTGGACTTCGTCGATACCCATCTCTTCGATGCGCTCAACCCACTTCTCGTCGATCATGGTGCCGGCTGGCATCAGGATCTCTTCGCTGTCAGCGCGCATAATATCCCGCGCCACTACACGACCGAGAATACGGTCACCCAGGGATTCGATGATGTCGCCACCCTCGATTACCGGCGCCATGGTCAAGCCTTCGTCGGTGCCGCAGTCCGGCTCGGTAACTACCACGTCCTGGGCCACGTCCACCAGGCGTCGGGTCAGGTAACCGGAGTTGGCGGTTTTCAAGGCCGTATCGGCCAGACCTTTACGGGCACCGTGGGTGGAAATAAAGTACTGGCCAACGTTCAAGCCTTCCCGGAAGTTAGCGGTAATGGGCGTCTCGATAATGGAGCCGTCCGGCTTGGCCATCAGGCCGCGCATACCCGCCAACTGGCGAATCTGGGCCGGGGAGCCCCGGGCACCGGAATCGGCGTACATAAACACCGAGTTAAACGACGCCTGCTCTTCTTCTTCACCGTCGCGGTTGGTGACAAATTCCTTACTGATGCCTTCCATCATGGACTTGGCCACCAGATCGTTGGCCCGGGACCAGATATCGATCACCTTGTTGTACTTCTCGCCCTGGGTAACCAGGCCGGAGGCGTACTGGGATTCAATCTCTTTCACTTCCTCTTCGGCGGCCGCCACCAACTCGTGCTTGGCGTCCGGAATCTCGAAGTCGTTAACACCGATGGAGGAGCCGGAGCGAGTGGAGTACTCATAGCCCATATACATCAACTGGTCGGCAAAGATAACTGTCTCTTTCAAGCCGACAATGCGGTAGCAGTAGTTGATCACCTGGGAGATGGCTTTCTTCACCATCGGCCGGTTGACCTGCTCGAACGGCATACCCTTGGGCACGATTTCCCACAGCAACACGCGGCCCACGGTGGTGGCAACTACCGCGGTACGGGTTTCCAGTTCGCCATCCTCGTGGGTGATGGTCTCGGTGATACGCACCTTGATGCGCGCCTGCAAGCCGACAGTCTTCGAGTGATAGGCGCGGGAAACTTCCCTGGTATCGGCAAACACCATGCCTTCACCCGGCGCATTGACGCGCTCGCGGGTCATCCAGTAGAGGCCTAATACCACGTCCTGGGACGGTACGATAATCGGCTCACCGGAGGCAGGCGAGAGAATGTTGTTGGTGGACATCATCAGGGCGCGAGCTTCCAGCTGGGCCTCGATGGTCAGCGGTACGTGTACGGCCATCTGGTCGCCGTCGAAGTCGGCGTTGTAGGCGGCACACACCAGCGGGTGCAGCTGGATGGCTTTACCTTCAATCAGGACCGGCTCAAACGCCTGGATACCGAGACGGTGCAGGGTCGGGGCCCGGTTCAACATAACCGGATGCTCGCGAATGACTTCGTCGAGAATATCCCAGACAATGGACTCTTCCCGCTCGACCATTTTCTTGGCCGCCTTGATGGTGGTGGCGAGACCGCGCAATTCCAGCTTGCTAAAGATAAATGGCTTGAACAGTTCCAGCGCCATCTTTTTGGGCAGACCACACTGGTGCAGGCGCAAGGTCGGGCCCACCACGATCACCGAACGACCGGAGTAGTCGACCCGCTTACCCAGCAGGTTCTGGCGGAAGCGACCCTGCTTACCCTTGATCATGTCAGCCAGGGACTTCAGCGGGCGCTTGTTAGAGCCGGTGATGGCGCGACCGCGACGACCGTTATCCAGCAGCGCATCCACAGACTCCTGCAACATACGCTTTTCGTTGCGCACGATAATGTCCGGCGCATTCAAGTCCAGCAGGCGCTTCAAACGGTTGTTACGGTTGATCACCCGGCGGTAGAGGTCATTCAGGTCGGAGGTGGCGAAACGGCCACCGTCCAGCGGCACCAGCGGACGCAGGTCCGGCGGCAGCACCGGCAGGGCTTCCATGACCATCCACTCGGGCTTGTTGCCCGAGTTGAAGAAGGCTTCCAGCAATTTAAGGCGCTTGGACAGCTTCTTGATCTTGGTTTCCGAGTTGGTATTGGGAATCTCTTCACGCAGGGTCTGGATCTCGTTCTCCAGATCGATATCACGCATCAGTTCCTGAATCGCTTCAGCGCCCATTTTGGCACTGAATTCGTCACCGAACTCTTCCATGGCTTCGAAGTACTGCTCATCAGTCAGCAGCTGGCCCTTCTCCAGGGTAGTCATACCCGGGTCGGTCACCACATAGGATTCAAAGTACAGCACCCGCTCGATGTTGCGCAGAGTCATGTCCAGCAACAAGCCCATGCGGCTGGGCAGGGATTTCAGGAACCAAATGTGAGCGGTCGGACAAGCCAGCTCAATGTGACCCATGCGCTCCCGACGAACCTTGGACAAGGTCACTTCAACGCCGCACTTCTCACAGATAATACCGCGGTGCTTCATGCGCTTGTACTTGCCACACAGGCACTCGTAATCCTTGACCGGCCCGAAAATCTTGGCGCAGAACAGCCCTTCCCGCTCCGGCTTAAAGGTGCGGTAATTAATGGTTTCCGGCTTCTTCACCTCACCGAACGACCACGAGCGGATCATTTCAGGCGATGCCAGAGCTATTCGGATCGCATCAAACTCTTCAGTTTGACCCTGGGACTTCAGTAAATTTAGTAAGTCTTTCAAGGGACTCTCCCGTTGACTCCAGTTGACTCCAATGGAGGCCCCGCTTGGCGGGGCTCCTGGATGGGCGTCAGCTTGCACTGACACCCTGTTTATCTTCTAAAACTTGCGCCGCCCACGGGCGAGACCTGGGTCTCGCCTGCGCCGACGACCGGCAGCGATGCCTAGTTGTCGGTCTCCAGCTCGATATTGATACCGAGGGAGCGGATTTCCTTAACCAGTACGTTAAAGGACTCCGGCATACCGGGCTCCATGCGGTGGTCGCCATCGACGATGTTCTTGTACATCTTGGTTCGACCCGCCACGTCATCCGATTTCACCGTCAGCATTTCCTGCAGGGTGTAAGCGGCGCCGTAGGCTTCCAGCGCCCACACTTCCATCTCCCCGAAGCGCTGGCCACCAAACTGGGCTTTACCACCCAGCGGCTGCTGGGTAACCAGGCTGTAGGAGCCGGTGGAACGGGCGTGCATCTTGTCATCCACCAGGTGGTTGAGCTTGAGCATATACATGTAGCCAACGGTCACCGGGCGCTCGAAAGAGTCACCGGTACGGCCGTCGAACAACTGGGTTTGACCGGTGTCGGACAGGTCGGCAAGGCGCAACAGGTCCTTGATCTCCGCTTCCTTGGCACCGTCAAATACCGCGGTCGCCATCGGCACACCGTCTTTCAGGTTTTCCGCCAGCTGCACGATTTCCTTGTCGGTCAGGGAGTCCAGGTCCACTTTGTCCTGGCGGTCGCCAATCTTGTTGTAAACGTCATCGAGGAAGCCGCGCAAATCGGCAATCTGGCGCTGTTCGCGGATCATATTGTCGATCTTCACACCCAACCCCTTGGCGGCCATGCCCAGGTGTGTCTCGAGGATCTGGCCAACGTTCATTCGCGAAGGCACACCCAGCGGGTTGAGGACGATATCCACCGGCTCGCCATTGGCGTCGTAGGGCATATCTTCCACCGGCATGATCACCGAGATCACACCCTTGTTACCATGCCGGCCAGCCATTTTGTCACCGGGCTGGATGCGACGCTTGATGGCCAGGTAAACCTTGACGATCTTGAGTACACCGGGGGCGAGGTCGTCGCCAGTTTCCAGCTTGCGCTTCTTGTCCTCGAAACGCTCGTCGAGGATCTTGCGACGCTCGATCAACTGTTCCTCAGCGCGGTCGAGCTGCTCGTTGAGTGCATCTTCGGCCATACGCAGCTTGAACCACTGCTCTTTTTCCAGCCCGTCGAGCATTTCATCGGTGACCGGCTCGCCTTTCTTCACGCCGCGGCCACTGGAGGCAACCTGACCCACCAAAGCGTCGCGCAGACGCTCGAAGGTCGCGCCTTCAACAATGCGATATTCTTCGTTCAGGTCCTTGCGGATGGCGTTCAACTGGGACTTTTCAATTTCCATGGAACGCTGGTCTTTCTCCAGGCCATCGCGGGTAAACACCTGCACGTCGATAACCGTACCGCGAGTGCTGGACGGTACGCGCAGGGAGGTATCCTTCACGTCCGAGGCTTTCTCACCGAAAATGGCGCGCAGCAATTTTTCTTCCGGAGTCAGCTGGGTTTCACCCTTCGGTGTCACCTTGCCCACCAGGATATCACCGGGGCCCACTTCGGCGCCGATGTAGACAATGCCGGACTCGTCCAGTTTTGACAGCGCAGCCTCGCCCACATTGGGGATATCCGCGGTGATTTCTTCACTGCCGAGCTTGGTATCCCGGGAGATACAGGTAAGCTCCTGAATGTGAATGGTGGTAAAACGATCTTCCTTCACCACCCGCTCGGATACGAGGATGGAATCCTCAAAGTTGTAACCGTTCCAGGGCATAAACGCGATGCGCATGTTCTGGCCCAGGGCCAGCTCACCCATATCTACGGACGGTCCGTCAGCCAGAATGTCGCCGCGAGCGACGATGTCACCGGTGCGCACAATCGGGCGCTGGTTGATACAGGTGTTCTGGTTGGAGCGGGTGTACTTGGTCAGGTTGTAGATATCCACACCAGCATCGCCGGCTTCGGTTTCCGAGTCGTGGGCCTTGACCACGATCCGGGCCGCATCGACGCGCTCGATCACACCGCCACGCTTGGCAACCACACAGACGCCGGAGTCGGAGGCCACATTGCGCTCCATACCCGTGCCCACCAGCGGCTTCTGCGCCTTGAGGGTTGGCACCGCCTGACGCTGCATGTTGGAACCCATCAGGGCGCGGTTGGCGTCATCGTGCTCGAGGAAGGGAATCAAGGAAGCTGCCACCGACACCACCTGGCGCGGCGAGACATCCATATAGTTCACTTCTTCCGCTGGCTTGAGCGTAAATTCACCCATGTGCCGCACGGACACCAGGTCGTCTACCAGCTGGTTGTTGCTGTCCAGCTCGGCCGAGGCCTGGGCGATAACATAACCGGCCTCGTTGATGGCCGACAGGTACTCGATCTCATCGGTGGCCACACGGTTGACCACTTTGCGGTACGGCGCCTCGAGGAAGCCGTAGCTGTTGGTACGCGAGTAGGTGGCCAGCGAGTTGATCAGGCCGATGTTCGGACCTTCCGGTGTTTCAATAGGACAGACCCGGCCGTAGTGAGTCGGGTGCACGTCGCGCACTTCAAAGCCGGCGCGCTCGCGCGTCAATCCACCTGGGCCCAGGGCCGAAACACGACGCTTGTGGGTCACTTCCGACAGCGGGTTGTTCTGGTCCATAAACTGGGACAACTGGGACGAACCAAAGAATTCTTTCACGGCCGCTGCGACCGGCTTGGCGTTGATCAAATCCTGCGGCATCAAGCCTTCGGATTCGGCCATCGACAGGCGCTCCTTGACCGCCCGCTCGACCCGCACCAGGCCCACGCGGAACTGGTTCTCGGCCATTTCACCCACGGAGCGAACCCGGCGGTTACCGAGGTGGTCGATATCGTCCACCACGCCTTTACCGTTGCGAATGTCGATCAGGGTCTTCAGTACGTCGACGATGTCCTCGTTGGAGAGGATGCCTTCCCCGGTATCTTCGCCCCGCAGCAGGCGGCGGTTAAACTTCATCCGGCCAACCGCAGACAGGTCGTAGCGCTCCTGGGAGAAGAACAGGTTCTGGAACAGACCCTCGGCCGATTCCTTGGTCGGCGGCTCGCCGGGACGCATCATGCGGTAAATTTCCACCAGCGCTTCCAGCTCGGTGCGGGTGGGGTCTACGCGCAGGGTGTCCGAAATAAATGGGCCGCAATCGAGTTCGTTGGTGTAGAGAGTTTCCAGAACTTCGATGCCGAGCTCTTCCACCTTCTCCAGCACTTCTTCGGTGATCTCGCTGTTACATTCGAACAGCAGCTCGCCGGTCTCGGTGTCGGCCAGGTCGCGGGCCAGGCTGCGACCCAACAGGTATTCCCGCGGCACCACCAGCTCGGTAACGCCGCTCTTTTCCAGCTCGCGAATATGGCGGGCGGTAATACGCCGCCCTTCTTCAACGATAACCTTGCCGTCATTGTCGAGAATATCAAAGGTGGCTACATCACCGCGCAGACGCGACGGCACCAGCTCCAGTCGCACTTCCTTGTCGGCACTGATGCTGAAGCGGCTGGTCTCAAAGAACATCTCCAGCATCTGCTCGGAGGTGAAGCCCAGTGCGCGCAGCAGGATTGTAGCCGGCAGCTTGCGGCGACGATCGATACGAACGTAGACCAGATCCTTGGGATCGAATTCGAAATCCAGCCAGGAGCCACGGTAGGGAATGACACGGGCTGAGTACAGCAGCTTGCCGGAAGAATGGGTCTTGCCCTTGTCGTGATCAAAGAACACGCCGGGCGAGCGGTGCAACTGGGAAACAATCACGCGCTCGGTACCATTGATTACAAAGGTACCGTTATCGGTCATGAGCGGAATTTCGCCCATGTACACTTCTTGTTCCTTGATATCTTTAATTGCCTTGTTCGCTGACTCTCGATCGTAGATGATCAGCCGAACCCTTACTCGCAGCGGTACCGCGAAGGTAACACCGCGCAAAATACATTCGTTAACATCGAACGCGGGCTTGCCCAAAACGTAACTGACATATTCGAGGGCAGCGCTACCCGAGTAGCTGACAATCGGGAATACCGATTTGAAAGCCGCATGCAAACCCACATCAAAGCGCTCTTCCGGCGACTTGTCAGCCTGGGTAAAGTTGCGGTACGAATCCAATTGTATCGCCAGGAGGAAAGGGACATCCATGACATGCGGCAGTTTGCCGAAGTCCTTGCGGATACGTTTTTTCTCAGTATATGAGTAAGCCATCTGTATTCCCCAGCTTGTTCACGGTTAGGCTGTCTGCGCCCCGGATACGAATCAGTATGAGTCGTTCGCATTGCCGTGAAATTCAACTTCGCAGTATAGTATTGCTCTGCGGCTCATTCGCCCTGCAGGCAACAGCAGTCTTTGCTTGGTGTGGGTAACACCCACATTGCCGTAGACTACTAACGGCAAAAAGGCCGGCGGGTATTTAACCCACCAGCCTTAAGCCAGACATCAAGTCGGACTTAGCGCTTGTGTCAAACTGAATTACTTCAGCTCTACGCTAGCGCCTGCTTCTTCCAATTGCTTCTTGGCATCTTCAGCAGCGTCTTTGCCAGCACTTTCCAGTACGGTGGCAGGAGCGCTTTCAACCAGAGCCTTGGCTTCTTTCAGGCCCAGGCCAGTGATGGCACGAACTGCCTTGATGGCGTTAACTTTCTTGTCGCCAGCGCTGGTCAGAACGACGTCGAAGTCAGTCTTCTCTTCAGCGGCAGGACCGGCGTCAGCAGCAACTGCAACAGCGGCAGCAGCAGCAGAAACACCAAACTTTTCTTCCATAGCGGAGATCAGTTCAACAACATCTTTTACAGACATCTCGGCAACAGCGTTGATGATATCTTCTTTAGTCAGAGACATGAGTCTATTCCTACAGTTTATTGAGCATTTACGGCAGTTTGAAAAACGCCCAGCCCGTTAAATAATCTACAGAGGTACCTGTCAGCAATCTGATCAGGCAGCTTCCTGTGCTTCTTTTTGGTCGCGAATGGCAGCGATAGTACGAACCAGTTTGCCAGCGGCTGCTTCTTTCATCACGCTCATCAGTTTGGCAATTGCTTCGTCGTACGTAGGCAGGGTTGCCAGCACGCTGATATCAACTACCTCACCTTCGAAGGCGGCTACTTTCAGCTCCAACTTGTCATTGGTTTTCGCGAACTCCTTGAAAATACGCGCACCGGCGCCGGGATGTTCGTTAGAAAAAGCAATCAAAGTCGGACCGACAAGTGAGTCTTTGACACACTCGTATGCAGTTCCTTCCAGTGCGCGACGGGCCAGTGTGTTACGGACGACTCTTACCCAAACGCCGTTCGCACGAGCCTCTTTACGCAGGGCAGTCATAGCCGTTACCGATACACCACGTGCATCCGCAACAACCGCAGACAGAGCGCCCTTCGCAGCCTCCTGGACTTCAGCGACAATCGCTTTTTTGTCTTCAAGTCCTAATGCCACAAGATTTCTCCTGGATTTGATTAACTCAAGCCAAAACCACCCGGGCTTTGGAAAGCGTCAATCGTGAGTAATATTCCACCGGTAAACTGCACCGGAGGAACCCGTTTTCGGTGATCAAATCCAGCTAAAACTGAATCGGGATTCACCGTCTGCGTAGGTTTTCTCATGCTCGACCAGCGCTCCCTGGGGAGGCCTGCCGAGTGTCGATCATTAAGCCACCGAACTGATTGGCCTGACGGCCAGCCGCTCGATAAAGCGCCTACGGTCTTTGACGGCCCGGATTGCGCAAGCGCATTGACCGGACCCCCAAAATTTTGTGCCGCGCCCTTATACTTCCAGGGACGACTGGTCTAAAACAATGCCGGGACCCATAGTGGTACTGAGAGAAATCTTCTTCAGATACACACCTTTGGCGGTCGCAGGCTTTGCCTTTTTCAAATCATTCAACAACGCTTCCAGGTTTTGCTTGAGCGCCGCCGCATCAAAGGTCAGCTTGCCAATGGCACCGTGAACAATGCCGCCCTTGTCAGCGCGGTAACGCACCTGACCGGCCTTGGCGTTTTTCACAGCCGTGGCAACGTCCGGGGTAACCGTACCGGTTTTCGGGTTTGGCATCAGGCCGCGAGGGCCCAGGATCTGGCCCAACTGGCCCACTACACGCATGGCCGCCGGGTCGGCGATCACCACGTCAAAATCCATCTTGCCGGCCTTGACGTCGGCAGCCAGCTCTTCCATACCGACGATATCGGCACCGGCAGCCTTGGCCGCTTCGGCATTGGCGCCCTGGGTAAATACCGCTACCCGAACTTCCTTGCCGGAACCGTTTGGCAGGGTGGTGGCACCACGCACAGCCTGGTCGGATTTACGCGGATCGATGCCCAGGTTGATGGCGACATCAACTGTCTCACCAAACTTGACCGTGGAGACTTCCTTCAGCAGGGCGACGGCTTCTTCGAGGCCGTACTGCTTGGTGGAGTCGAGCTTTTCACGAATAGCGCGCTGGCGCTTGGATAACTTGGCCATTAAACAACACCCTCCGTTTCCAGACCCATTGCCCTGGCGGAACCGGCGATGGTGCGTACAGCCGCATCCATATCAGCGGCCGTCAGGTCAGGCATTTTAGCATTGGCAATCTCTTCCAGCTGGGCACGGTTGATTTTGCCAACTTTCTGAGTGTTTGGACGCGCGGATCCGCTGGTGATCCCCGCGGCTTTCTTCAGCAGGTAAGCCGCCGGCGGCGTCTTCATAGTGAAGGTAAAGCTGCGATCGCTGTAGACCGAGATTACTACTGGCACAGGCGCGCCAGCTTCCATATTCTGGGTCTGGGCGTTAAACGCTTTACAGAACTCCATAATATTGACACCCTTCTGACCCAGTGCAGGGCCGACCGGCGGACTCGGGTTAGCTTTGCCAGCTGGTACTTGCAGCTTGATATAAGCTTCGATTTTCTTAGCCATAGTTATCTACTCCCATAATTGGGTGTTAACGCCTCCAACCGGTCGTGGCGCGACCAGCCATCCCAGGCTCCCCTGTCTGCCGGCGACGGTAAATACCATCCGCCCGGAGACGCGAAAACCCTCCTCCGCACAAGGCGAAGGAGGGCAAAATTTGTTGTCCTGGACTAGGCCTTTTCGACCTGTCCAAAATCCAGCTCAACCGGAGTCGAGCGGCCGAAGATCAACACTGCTACGTGCAGCCTGCTCTTCTCGTAATTCACCTCTTCAACAACCCCGTTAAAGTCGTTAAAGGGTCCATCGGTTACCCGCACCATCTCACCCGGCTCAAAGATTGTCTTGGGCTTGGGCTTGTCGACCGAGTCATCCACCCGGCGCAAGATGGCGTCGGCTTCTTTCTCGGTAATCGGCGCTGGCTTGTCGGCCTTACCACCGATAAAGCCCATCACCCGCGGGGTCTCTTTCACCAGGTGCCAGGACTCGTCGGTGAGTTCCATTTGCACCAGCACATAACCGGGGAAAAACTTGCGTTCGGATTTGCGTTTCTGACCACCACGCATTTCCACAACCTCTTCGGTAGGCACTAGCACCTCACCGAACAGATCCTGCATTTTGTTTAACTCAATGCGTTCCTTGAGTGCAGCAGCCACCTTCTTTTCGTAACCGGAGTATGCATGTACCACGTACCAGCGTTTAGCCATCGGTCACCTCTAACCAATAATGAGAGATGCCAGCCAGCCCAAAAAGGTGTCCAGCAACCAAAGAATAACAGACATAACCAGGACGACAGCGACAACAATCATAGTTGTCTGATTGACCTCTGCCCTGGTTGGCCACACTACCCGCCGGAACTCCTGCTGCGCCTCGCGCAACAAATTCCAGAAGGCGTTGCCCTTGGCGGTATTGACAGCGACAAATACTGCGATGACTGCGCCGACCACCAGACCCAGGACCCGGTACAACACGGCGACATCAGAATAGTAGGAGTTGCCCACTACGCCGGCCGCGACCAACAACACCACCAGTAGCCATTTAAGACCATCGAGGCGGAATTCTCCGGCTTCAACCTTAGCGACCATAGCTTCGCAAACCTTAACTCTACTGCTTCTATTTAAAATGGCAGGCCAGGAGGGACTCGAACCCCCAACCCCCGGTTTTGGAGACCGGTGCTCTACCAATTGAACTACTGGCCTAAAAACAAAAAATTGGAGCCGGTATCAAACTGCCTGCCCCAATTCTTACTGCTCGGCGCGGGCAATTTTCACGCCCGCCAACCGACCAACAGGATGGTTACTCGATGATCTTGGCAACCACGCCGGCACCCACAGTACGACCGCCTTCACGGATCGCAAAGCGCAGACCTTCGTCCATCGCAATCGGGTGAATCAGGGTAACGGTCATCTGGATGTTG
>NZ_JAAOIX010000019.1 GCF_011440395.1 Pseudomaricurvus alcaniphilus
GGCTACCGCCGGCAAATATGTTTTTGGATACGGGCTCTACGCCGGTTGATGGCGCGGATAAAACCGATGCGGCGCTGCCGATGGCGCATTTGTTAACGCCAGAAAGTGCGACCAGCACACATTATTTTTGGGCTGCCGCCAGCGAAAAGTTCCAGAGCAGTGAACAGTTTAGGCATATGGTTTACGGCGCTATTGATCAGGCGTTTAAAAACGAAGACGAGCCTATGGTTGCTGCCGTTGCGGCGCGAATGAAAGGGCGTGATTTATTAGATATGTCGCCGGTATTATTGCCTATGGATGCCGCTGCGATGCGCGCGCGCCGTACGTTGCAGAAACTGATTAATGATGAGTCCTCTGGCTAGAACAGACGGCTCCGATTGACGTCCAGTCGTTGGTAGCTGCTTAAGAATTTGGCGCGGCTGGCCTTCGCGTTATTCGAAGGACAGCCCGCGACCAACATTCAGGAGATGCTCAAGCAGCCAGCGATTCGCATGATTTTTCTCACTCAAGCGGTGGTACTGCACAATTTTGTCCACTTTGGGAAGGGAGAACGGCAATGGCGATATGCGTAGCCCAAAGTGTTTGGCCAGTTTCTGCGCATGCATGCGATGCATAATAGCAACTCGGTTGGTGCCCGCCAGTACTTGCGGCAGCATTAAAAAAGTAGTGACTGTGACACTGGCATTTCTTTTCAAGCCCCGTTCATTTAACAGGCGTTCACAGTGCGTAATACGCAAGCCGTCGTGAAATGCAATGCTGACGTGAGGCAGGTTCAGAAAGTCCTTACGACTGATGTCGTCGCTCAGTTGCTTGTTGCTCTTACAGCAGACAGCTACATATTCATCGCTAAACAGCGCTTCAGCCGGATGCTTAGTGAGCTTGCTTTCTACGCCGGCCATATACATGTCTGCCTGTCCCTGTTCAAACATCTCAATCGCTTGTGGATGTGGAGAAATAATACTGAGCTTTACATGAGGTGCTTCCTTATCAAACGCGGCGAGCAGACCGGGCGCTATGAGCGTAGCGACATAATCCGTGCAGACAAGCGTGAAGCTTCGAGTGGATGTAGCTGGGTCAAAGTCTGATGGCGACGTAATGGATGAGCGTATTTGCATCAGCACTTCACGGACTGGATTTCTGAGCTCTATTGCGCGTGCCGTCGGTTCCATTCTGCGACCAACAGAAATCAATAGTTCGTCTTCGAAGTAGTCTCGCAGACGCGCCAAAGCGTTGCTGGTAGCCGATTGTGTGATGTGCAGTCTCTCAGCTGCGTCTGTGACACTGCGAAGCTCAATTAACGCATCGAAAGCGACCAGTAGATTCAGATCGAGTCGGTCAAATCGCATGGAAGTACTCCGTTTTGTGTCAGGTGAAGACATCCAGCAAGGCTACTTCTTTTATGCAATAGCCTGGTGAATATTGACGGGCATCGGATTATGGCGCCCCGCGTGTTTTTCAAAACAATCCTTAGGCATTATTTGCATAGTCGCCGATTGGAATGTGGGGATGAACAATTTTTACCCCCTCAGATTCAAGCACTTTAATCGCCTCGTTTTCTCGCGCAATAGCGCGTTGGGTCGCTGGTCTTGCTTCGAGGTTGCGTGCATGCCTGACAAATGCTGGAAAGCGTTCTACGTGATAGCCCGCGCCTTCAACACGCCAGAAAACCCAATAGAGGTAGGCGTCCATGGCTGACCATTGAGCTCCGTACCACCATGCCTGATTCTGCAGGCGATCCTCAACCAGCTGGAAGTATTCATCCATTGCTTGTGCTGCGATGGTTTTTATCGCGGAAGCTTGTTCCATGCCGGCAAAGAACATGGGCATGCGAATACGGGTTACCAATGGATGCAGCGTTGCTGAACAAAAGCAGAGATCGGCAATATGCCGGGCGCGATCCATTGGTGTATTTGCAGGTGGCAGCAGTCCGCCGTAAACATCATTTAAAAACGAAATAATGGCTACGTTTTCGGTGAGTGATTCTTGATGGTGCACCAGCGCCGGCACTTTGCCCTTGGGATTTATGTGCTTGAATTCAGGTGATTTATGGGTGCCTGCGTTGATACGAACAAGGCGTGACTCGTAATTAAGGCCAAGCTCTTCCAGGGCGATGCTGGATACCCGCCCGCAAGTGCCTGGTGTTGTAAACAGACAAAATGTCTGCCATGAGAGCGCCCCTTATATTTTTTATTCATTAAAAGTTGATGGGCGAATTTGGTTTACGCCCTTGAGCTGCCAGTATACATTACAAAACGCTTCGTATCAATTCTATCAATACAATGAGAAGAATAATCAATTTGAGTGATTGTTATGCTCAGTTAACAATAAAAAACTCTAGAGCCTGGCTGATACGTTGGCTTGATTAAGCACAGGGGTGAGAGCTTCAAATGAGCTTTCCCTTGGTTCTCGCCTTTGAATTGATGTATGCAAGGCAACTCTTTGTCTGACATCGATTCAGTAGGTTTACGATTTTGAATAGAGGGTGGTAATTAATGGAGTTCGAAAGAAAAACCGGTCTTCTGACTGGTACCTTTGCACTGGCTAAGCTGCAAGACGGTGATCACCGTTTTCATGCGTTGGTGCGGGCCAATGGTGAAGTTATTGATATTTCCACAGAGTTTCCTACTTCGCAGGTAATTTATGGCGACTGGGAAAAGAACTTTGCGCGTCTGTGTGAGATTGAAAAGGAAGGCCAGATTTTGGAACATGAAGTTGGGCATTTCCACTTTTTGCCGCCTGTAGATTTCCCGCAAATATACGGTGCTGGTTCTAACTATCGTCAGCACGCGGCAGAGATGTACACCTACAATGAGGGTGAGTATCAGAAAGACCGTAAAGCCGGCGAAAGCGATGAAGACTTCTATAAGCGTAATCTGGAATTTGTTGAGCAGAAGCGGGCTAAAGGTATGCCGTTTATCTGGTTGGCAACACACGGTTCCATGGTTGGTGCTGAAGACAATATTGAATTGCCGGCAGTTGGGGAATCCCATGATTGGGAAGCAGAGTTGTGTGCCGTAATAGCCGGTAATAGTCCACGTTACATGACACCAGCCGAAGCGGGTGACTATGTAGCGGGTTATACCATTATCAACGATATGCATACATGTGAACTTTTTAGTCGCAGTGATATTAAGTGGAATGCAGACTGGATTGCCAAGCACTCACCGAGTTTCAAGGCGACCGGACCGTATGTGGTACCGCGGCAATTCTTTAAAACGATTGAAAGCCCTCAAATTCGCCTTTGGGTAAATGGCGAGGTTAAGCAGGATTGGCCTTCTAATGACATGATTTTCAGTGAAGACGAATATACCGCTTACGCTTCTGAACGGTTTAAGCTGCTGCCCGGCGATTTACTGATGACGGGCTCTCCTCCGGGCAACGGTGCGTTTCACGGTCAGTTTTTAAAGCCAGGCGATACCCTTGAAATTGAAATTACCGGCTTAGGAAAGCAGCGAAATGCAATTGTGAAAGAAGAGCTCGATGATAGAAAGCCATACTTTGGGCTTCCTCCTTTCGAACATTAATTGCGTCAAGTTGTATTGTTGCGAGGCTCTATAAAGAGTCTCGCGTTTAGGTGCTAAGACTACATGTAGGTGAAAATATGAAGCATGAAAACAATAACGGTTCTATAGCAGAGCATCTGTGGAAGGGCGATATTTCAGGAATCGACCATACCATTGTCAAGGTAAACAACATTGAGGCGTCCCTGCCTTGGTACCAGCGTGTATTTGGCTTGGTTGAGGTGGCGAGGGGGCCGGGGCGAGTTTATCTGGCAAGTCCTGTGACCAGCAAAATTGTTCTGGGGCTGACTGAGGGCGGCACTGGAATCGAATATATCGCCTATTCCGTGTATAACACCGGCTCACTTGATCGAATCGCGGAACGTTTAAAAGCCGCATCTATACCTTTTACCCGTGGCAGCAGTGAGTCTCGCCCTGGTGCTATTGACGCGATTCGCGTGAAAGTGCCAACCGGGCATACTTTTGAGTTGCTGGCAGCCGAGCCACATGAAAATGTTTTGCATGCTGAGTATCGCCCCTGTGCGATGGATGTACGTACCAGCCACATGCAGGTGCGTAGTGAAAATATTGAAGAAATGTCACAGTTTATGCAGCACGTAGGTTTTTATGTGAGTGCCTACGCATTGCACCCTAACGGTAGCGGCGATCATCTGCTGCAATTTATGCGCGTTAACGATCGTCATCATCAGTTGGCGATTCTGGGTGGCGCGGCTGGTATACATCACGTAGCCATAGAGCTGAATACCGACGATTTCTGGAAGTTCTGTGACCATTTGGCGGCTATACGCACGCCAGCGGAATATGGCCCGGGGCGTCATAATGAAGGCGATATGCTGTTTATCTATGTGCGTGATCCCGATGGAAATCGGTTTGAAATCACGGGCCCAATGTGCGTTGTCAGTCATGATTACGGCCCAACTGAATTGAACGACGAGCCTTGGTTCCATATGAATCACTGGGGCCCGCAACCGCCAGAGAGCTGGTATAAAGAGTGGAATTAATTTAAGAATAATTTGATCTGGAGTAGCTGTAATGTATCCATTTGAAGCAGACAAAATTTCGCCAAAAAACCGCTGGTACATTGCTGCCTATTCCAGCGAAATCAGCATAAAACCGTTTGAGCGCAGTTTTTTCAATATTCCGGTAGCTCTTTATCGAACGGAGGCGGGTAAAGTTGTTGCTATGTACGGCTTGTGCCCCCATCGCTACTACCCTTTGGCAAAAGGCGAGGTGAGAGGCGATGCCATTGTGTGTGGCTACCATGGTTTTCAGTTTGATGCTAAAGGGAAATGTGTTTGCATTCCTTCGCAAAAGGGTGGCGCTAATTTTGAGCAGCCCACTTACCCGTTGGTTGAAAAGGGCTATCTGACCTGGATTTGGATGGGTGATCCGGAAAAAGCGGATCCAAACCTGATTCCTCCTTATGAAGATTTCGGATTGGACCAACCCGGCTGGGCAGTTTCCGGTGGCGATTATTTTCATTTGAAAGCGCGGGCTCAGCTGCTTATCGACAATATTATGGATTTGACCCATTTGCCGCATATCCATCATCACGTACCGGGAGGTGATACGTTTTTAAGTGGTAAACGAAAAGTGGTGGAGACCGATTTCTCGCTGCGTCAATTGCATGTTATGACCGATCAACCCTGGAGTGATTTTTTCAATTTTCTTTGGGGGCAGGAGTCGGCCACTAGCAATACGGTGACGATCAACTCAATGACCGATTTTTACGGGCCTGAATTGGTAAGAATCAGTGGCCCATGGCTAACTGATAGAGGCGTTGAAGTCGAAGATTCTTTTTCTGAAACAACCCATGGAAAAGTCAATTTTATCCACGGAATGACACCAGAGACGGATAACTCAACGCATTATTTCGGTATGCAAACACGTAACTTCAGAATTGATGACCAGCCTTTTGGTAAAGCGCTGGGCGCCGTTGATGTGGAAATTCGTCTCCAAGATGTAGATGCCATTGAGGCCGTGGAGGCCAGAGTTGAGTGGGCGTCTGCCCGGCAGCAAGAGCTTGTGGTTGTGGCAGATCGTATGGCTTCCCGTGTGCGGCAGAAAATCAAAAACATGCTGGATTTGGAGTCGTAAACTGCAACTGAGCTAAAAATTGATAGAACAGTTGACATACATATGAAACGAGACGTATGGTATATAAAGTGGGGCGACCGTATCGTTAATAGCCTTGCCGCTGCACATTGGTTCGGTTTTCCTGCTAACTAAAAGCGCAACAATTATAAGTATAAGAGAGGACGTAAAACGATGAATGTCAAAAAGCCAAATTCTGCAGTTTTAACTGCGGCAGTCCTTATGGGAACAGGGGTTAGCGCCTCGGTTCCGGCTTGGGCTGAGTCTTTCACACTTGAAGAGGTTGTCGTAACGGCACGCCGTCAGGCGGAATCCTTACAGGATGCGGGTATCGCGATTGATGCGGTAACCGGAAAAAACCTCGAGAACAAAGGTATCACCAATGCTAATGATCTGGCCAAGATTGTACCGGCGCTTAGCCTGACCAATGGCGGTTCCAATATCACTTCTATCTATATGCGCGGTGTTGGTAATAACACTGTGCAAAGCTTTACTGATCCCAGCGTTATTCCAAACTACGATGGTGTTTCCATGGGGAGAGGCAGTGGCGTATTAGGCGCTGCCTTCTACGATTTGGAGCGTGTCGAGGTTCTTAAAGGGCCGCAAGGTATCCTCTATGGCCGTAACTCAACGGGTGGCAACATCAATGTGATTCCGGCCAAACCCGTGCTGGGTGAAACCTCTGGCGCGCTGAGTCTAGGCGCGGGCAACCTGAGTAATCGTGAGTTTAGTGGTCATGTCAATCTAGGCTTGTCAGATACCAGTGCAGCGCGCTTCGCAGCGACGCGTCATACACGTGACGGTATCTACAACGATGGCACGGGAGATAAAGATTTACTGGGATTGCGGGCGCAATTTTTAGTTGAGCCATCTGACGCGCTGTCTATTCGCGTTGGCGCTGACTACACCGATATTGGTGGCAAGGGACCAGGCGGGACGCTGCTCGGTATTACGTCTGCAGCAACCCCGGTCGATTTAGTGAATACCGAATGGATGTTCACGCCAACAGGCTTGTCGGAAGACGAAGGCTTAAACAGCGCTGCGTCAAACGCTGCGCGCGTAGCTGCAGGCGGCTTTGTCAATCAGCGTGAGCAGGAAGCCAACTCCGAATACTGGGGTGTTAATGCGGAAATTAATTCTGAAACCAGCATTGGTACGTTGACCTTTGTTCCTGCGCATCGCTCGGCGAAAGACCATTCATTTTTTTACGGCCCTGCGCAAAACGTTGGCAACATCAACGAAGAAATTACACAAACCAGCTATGAGTTGCGTTTGGCGGGTGAGGTTGGAATCTTTGATTATGTTATTGGTGGTATTTATTTTGAAGAAGACGTGAGTACCAATAATGTCTATGCTCAGGAATCTGTATTGCCGCATGTGTTCTATGAGTTTGATAACGAAAGCCGTGCTGTGTTCGGTCAGCTAACGGCTAAGGTGTCTGATAGTCTGCGCATAATTGGCGGTATTCGTTATACAGAAGATGATAAGGCCATTGATGGTGGCACTCAGGTGTTTGTGGCCGGCGGACTCGTCAATATTCCGTTGCCGACAGGGCCCGTTGGTCTTGATTCAGACGCGACACTGGATTATCTGATTGACCAGGGAGTTATTAACAGCCGCGCGACGGTCCTGTTTCCAGGTGGCCCGTTGACTGGGCAGGACGTTAACGTTGAGGCGTTTAATCAACCTACCCAGTTTATCCCTCTTGCCAATGGCTTTGGCAACATCTTCTATGTCTCAACTGCGACACAGGAAAGTGTTAGTTTCAATGATGTGACCTGGCGAGCCGCGGTGGAGTACGACCTGGCAGAAGAAAGCATGCTGTACGCATCGGTCGAGGAAGGTTATCGCGCGGGTGGTACGCAATTGGTGAGTGGTTATGAGATATTCCAGCCGGAATATATTACTGCTTATACCCTGGGTTCAAAGAACCGCTTTATGGATAACCGCGTGCAGCTGAATATCGAAGCATTTCTTTGGCAGTATGAAGATCAACAAGTGCAGTACGACAGTATTAATGCCGCAACGGGAGAAAGCGTATTCGGCATTATCAATGTGGGTGACGCGGATATCAAAGGCGTGGATATTGATTTGATTGCGAGAGTTGCCGCGAATACAACAGTGGGTGCCAAAGTACAATATCTGGATGCTACCTATTCGTCAGCGGTTTACCGTACAGCCTATCCGAATAACGATTATGGGTGTCCAGCAACGGATACAGGTATGGTCGTTACCGGGGGCAGCAATGCGGGAAATCCCATTGTTAATATGGACTGCTCTGGCAAGTCGTTGATGTTTTCGCCCGAGTGGACATTCAACCTGGATGTTGAGCAGGTGTTTCCAATGGATAATGGTTATGAGTTAGTTGCCAATGTCACTGCGGCTTATCGTGATGACCAGCTGGGAGCAGAGAACCAGACTGCATTTGCGCAAATTCCTTCGTATTGGGTTACTGACGCAAGACTGGCACTGAATCAAACCGCAAAAAACTGGTCACTGAGTGCGTATGTTCGCAATATCGGTGATACGCGCCGTAATCTGTTTCCGCAAACCAACGCGCCTTATGCGGTTGGCCACTGGAATGACCCGCGTACCTATGGGCTGAAATTTAGCATGCAGTTCTAATGACGAATTAAATGAGTATATCCGCTTAACTTTTTATGGGGTTCATTTTTCATGCGCCCCATTTTTTTAACTACGCCAGATAATTATTGCTCCTGCTCAGGATATTTTGATGGCGATGTTATCCATAACTTTGATCCTCAAATAAACTAACAATGAAAGAAAAAATATTGATTGTAGGCGCTGGTATTGCCGGATTGAGCGCCGCCATTTCACTCGCGAAAGCTGGCTTTGATGTGACGGTAGTGGAACGATCTACATCATTGGCGGATGGCGCGTCGATTACACTGGTCAACCGCGGGCCAGATGCATTACGAGATCTTGGTGTTTTAGCGCAGTGTCTGGCTGAGTCTTTTCACGGTAAGGGGCGATCACTCTACAGTGATGTTTATGATGCTGCCGGTAATAAAATTCCAGTACCGTCGCTGCCGGTCCGCGATGATGATTTACCGTCCTATGTTCTGATCTATCGCCCCATTCTCGCCCGCATTCTTACTGAGAAGGCGCAGTCCCTGGGTGCGCAGGTGTACTTGGGAAAAGGCGTAGAGAAACTGACTGATAACGGTAATGATGTTTCCGTTTTGTATATGGACGGTCAGCAGGACGTTTTTGATCTGGTGGTTGGCGCTGATGGGACGTCTTCGCAAACCCGCAAGGAGTTGTTCGGCGATAGTATTACGTCGACTTATTCCGGCAATATGAGCCTGCGCTGGGTAAAAAAAGGTTTGCCAGAGGGGCCAGGAGGTTTCTATTCCACAGATGAAAGTCATGCCGTTGTTGTGCATGAGCTGCATGATAACTACCTGTACATTGCCACTGGAATCGATATGGAGAATCGACGCGTGTCGAGTAGTGAAGGAGTACAGTTGTTGCGAGAGGCCCTCGGGAGATTGGATGCGCCCTATATTCGTACATTACTCGAAAATGTAGCCGACACTGACCCGGTAATAGTGCGGCCTTATTGCTATCACTTGTTACCGACGCCCTGGCACAAGGGACGCATTGCACTTATTGGCGATGCTGTACATACCATGTCGGCACATATTGCTTCGGGCGGTGTTATGAGCATGGAAGACGGACTTGTTCTAGGGGAGGAGCTAGCCAAAGATGGGAATCTGGACGAGAGGCTTTCCCGTTTTGCGGAGCGGCGCTATCCGCGTGCCTTTATTGCGGTGGATTCCTGTCGGCAAATGCTGGAACTGCAGGTGAGAGACAAGGCGCATCCCAGTGAATTGAGCAAAGTGCGGGAAAAGGCCTTCGCAGCACTGTTGAAACCCTATTAATCGGTCAAATCCCTTGATCAATGCCGGCTCGGGCTTTGCTGGGTGCACAAATTTCAATCAATCGGCAGTAGCCGGCTTTCGAGGTTACTGCTGGCTGAGCGGAGTGATTTTGTTGAGATCTGTTGCGTTGTAAGTGAGGAATATGTCCTTTCTTTTCATTATTGCCTTTTTTCCCCGATAGGTTGGAGATGAGCGTGTAACCCGAACTTTCGAATGGCTTAGGCCCCCCCCCCCTAGTTGACATACAGCCTTTATTGGCAGAATATTGATACGAGACGTATAGTATTACAATGCGTATCGGCATCAATAGAGATAATAAGCAATAGAGAGGGTATATTTATGAAGAAAAGTTCTATCGCTGTGAGTGTGCTGGCGATATCCAGTGGGGTTGGCGTCTCGGCGGCAGCGTACGCGGACTCAGACAATAAATTTGTTCTTGAGGAAGTGGTGGTTACCGCGCAAAAGCGTGCTGAAAGTCTGCAAGATGCGGCGCTAGCGGTTAGTGCTGTATCAGGCCAGGGGTTGGAGGATGCGGGTGTTACCGATGTCACGAGTCTGGGTAGCATTGTGCCATCGTTGCAGATCAGCAACGCCTACGGCCCAAGTAATAACTTTTATCTGCGCGGCGTGGGTAACTTCGTGACTAATGCGCTGACTGATGGCGCCATTGCGTTCAACGTAGACGGCATCAATTATGCGCGCCCAACTTCAGCACAAGGTGTGTTTTTTGACCTTGATCGAATCGAAGTACTTAAAGGGCCGCAGGGCACCTTGTACGGCAAAAATGCCACCGGCGGGGCAATCAATGTCATCACTAAGCAGGCAGAGCTAGGTGAGTTGAGCGGCTACGGCACACTGGAGTTGGCAAACTACAACGCTAAGAAGTTGACTGGGGCAATTAATGTTCCCGTGACGGAAGACAGTGCGCTGCGCGTCGCTGCGCAAACGGCAAGTCGTGATGGCTTTTATTCGGACGACCGAGGCGATCTGGATACCGATGCTATTCGGATTAGCTACCTTAACCAACTTAGCGACACCGTTACCCTCAAAGTGAATGCCGATTACTTCCAGGAAGGCGGCAATGGTCCTGGCGCAACCTATAAAGTGCTGGATGCCGACGACCGTATCGGGTTGTTCGATCCACGCGCTGACGCCGTTATTGGTTCTACCTTTGTATTCCTATCAGGTGAATTTTTACAGCCTCTACCAGCAGATGATTACTACGATAACAATTTTGGCGGTATCAGCGCTCAGCTCGACTGGGATCTGGATATTGGTACCCTGACTTTCATGCCGGCCTACCGCAAGTCGGAGCTGGATTTTCGTACCTATTCTTCAGGCTTTGGCATCACTCAGCGTGAAACGGATGAGCAAACCTCGCTGGAAGTTCGCTTGGTTTCTGACAGCGATGGCCCGTTGGATTACATCGTTGGCGCTTTCTATATGAAGGAGTCTATCGAAGCCCGAATTAATTATAACCAGCAAGGCTGGGCGTCATTTGCAAACTTTCAGCCGGAGACTGATAGTTATGCGGCGTTTGTGCGCTTGACCTACAGTCTGACAGACCAATTCCGGCTGACAGGTGCTGTGCGTTATACCATGGACGATAAAAGTGCTGACATCGGCGCTTACAACACCTTGCTGATTTGCCCGAGTATTTTGGGTGGCGGCCCAGCCTGTATTGACGGCGAAATGCTGGAAAGCTCCTTAACAGTACCCGATGCATTAGTTGACACAGATGGCAATCCTATTCCGGTTGTTCCCTATGGTTCTGCTGGGAAAATCGCGCAGACTTCATTTAATGCCTTCGAAACAACGAAGAAGTTCGAAAAAGTGACCTACCGTGCTGGAGTTGAATACGATGTAAACGCAGATTCACTCTTGTATGCCACGTTTGAAACAGGCTTTAAATCAGGTGGTTTCTTTCAATCCATCGATGATCCAAGCTTTGAGCCGGAAACAATTGAGGCTTACACCCTGGGATCCAAGAACCGCTTTCTTGAGGATCGTTTACAGCTGAATATGGAAGCTTTTCACTGGAGTTATAAGGATCAGCAGATTTCGCACTTCCGGTTAAACAGCGCCGGTGGTACCGAGTTTGTGACCGAAAATATCGGCGAATCCAAATTCAAGGGCTTGGAAGTGGAATTGAAGGCTTTATTGTTGGAAAGCACAGTGTTTGATCTGTCTGTCCAATATCTGGATGCCGAGATGACCGATTTTGTCTACTACAATCCTGACTTTCTGGGTGTGCCGGTAACAGGTTGTGACGTTAGCGGCCCTAGCGCTGGCTTGTACGGTATTGATTGTAGCGGTCGTCGTCCAGTGCAGGCGCCAGAATGGACCTACAGTGCTGGTATCGAACATGCTATTAGTTTGGGTGACCTAGGTGAGTTGAGTTTGTCCTTGCGAACTCGATACCAGAGTGAGATCTATACCGGTCTGGATTTATTGCCTTCGCAGCGTGAAAACAGTTACTTTATTAGCGATGCAATTGTCAGTTTTGAATCTTCTGATTATCGTTATCGTGTCTCTGCATTCGTGAATAATCTGACTGATGAAAGTGTGATGGGGTTTTCACAGCCGCACCCACGTGCGTCTTCCTTGTTGAAGACCAATCTGGGAAATCCACGAACCTTTGGTGTGCGAGTGGGTATGAACTTTTGACAGTTATCACCTTTGTACAGTCTGGTATCTCAGCGTGATCGGATGCCAGACTATGCCTTTTAAAAATTCTGTAATTTAAATTAAGACCAGGCAATGGTTAGCGATGCAGGAATTGGTGGCCTTGATAAGTAACTGGTGGAGATGTTTATGTTTTTAAAAAATTGTTGGTATGTGGCAGCTTGGTCTCATGAAGTCGAATGTGAAAAAATCTTCGCACGCAAACTACTTAATGAAGATGTTATTCTTTATCGTCGCCAAGATGGGACGCCGGCAGCAATGGTTAACCGTTGTCCTCACCGTTTGGCTCCCTTATCTCTTGGGCGAATTGAAGACGATTGTGTTCGTTGTATGTATCACGGGTTGTTGTTCAATTCTGATGGCGATTGCGTTGAAGTGCCGCAGCAGGATCGTATTCCGCCTAATCTCACGGTAAAAACCTTTCCCCTGGTAGAACGGGATAAATTGATCTGGATCTGGATGGGCGATCCAGCGTTAGCTGATGAATCATCTGTGCCAGATGCACATTGGCTGGATAGTCCAGATTGGGCTTATGCGCCGGGGTATATCAAGTATGACAACGCCAATTTTATGTTGATAGTCGATAACCTGTTGGATTTTTCCCATCTCGGTTATGTACATGAAACGACTATTGGAGGTAAAGGCAATAGCGGTTTGATCAAGCCAAAAGTCGAACGTTTTGACTGGGGTGTGCGAATCACTCGGCAGTATACCGATGATGATATTCCGCCATTTATACGTGGAATCGCGAAATTTGAAGGTAAAACCGATCGCTGGCAAATCTACGATTGGCATGTTGCCGGCAATATTCTGAGTATGGATTCGGGTAATGCACCCGCTGGTACCGGCGCTTTTGATGGTGAAGCTTCCCCTTTGACACTGCGTTTCCATTCCTATCAGGCACTGACACCGGAATCCGAAACCAGTACTCATTATTTTTGGGCGCAGACGCATGATTTTGAGATCGACAACCCTCAAATGTCCCAAGCGATTGCTGATCAGGTCAGAAATGCATTCGGCGAAGATAGGGAGATCATTGAGGCGCAGCAAGTCGTGTTGAAAAATTTCCCGGATGCCAAGATGAATCCAATTGGTGCGGATGCGGCTTTGAATCAGGTTCGTTGGCTGCTGAATAAAAAGCTGGAAGCTGAGCGATCGTTAACACAAGAATCCAGCAATGGTTAAACGATTTTCTTATAAGGTTTAATTAAAGGCTCGGTAAAATAAAGGGATTTTTTCCTAAATTTTACCGAGCGTTGTTAAATTTTCTTTAGATAATCTACGTCGTTCTGAATTAATAATTACGAATAGTATAAAAATACAAATCGCTAAATATTATTATTTTTTTTCATAAAAAATCAGGCTCTGTTGAAATAGAGTTTTATTTTTTCAGAGTTTAAAGTCGTTGTTTTCAAATAAGTACGAATAATAATCAAAATTGCGGACGGATAACTCAATACGTCACTATCTTTATACCATAATGATGTTGCAGTTTGCGCCCAGAAAGTCAGGCTGGCACTGGCGGAGAAACATCTTCCCTACGAAAGTTGCTTGCTTGATTTAAGGGCTGGCGAATCGCATACCCCAGAATATATCAAACTTAACCCGAACGGGGTGGTTCCAACACTGCTTGATAATGGGAGCCCCATTATTGAGTCTACGATTATCAACGAGTTTCTTGAGCAGAAATATCCAGAATTTTCTTTGTCTTTTGATAACCCTGAATGTAACGCAAAAATGCGTAACTGGGTTATGCATAAGGACATGGGGCTATTAAATATCTGTGCACATGTAAGCTTTGGTATAGCCTTTAGGAATCAGGAACAGTCCAGGCAATTGGCGGGAAAGCCTGCTGCAGAACGAAGTGCGCATGAAGAGAGGAACCGGCTTGGCCTGGATCATCCTGAGGTTGCAATTTCCTTGCGGAAGTACGACGCATTGTTAGATGCCTTGGCAATTGCACTTAACAGTTGTAGCTGGTTAGCTGGGGATAAGTATAGCTTGGCGGAGTGCGCCATCCTTCCTTACATTAAGCGTTTGGATGACCTTGCGCTTGCTTGGTTGTGGGATGAATGTGGCGAAAGACAGTCACTGGCAGATTGGTATAATCGTTGTAAAGTCAGACCGTCATTTAAGGCGGCCATTGCTGATTTCTTTCCGGAAGACAAGAAAAATATGATGCGTAAATCG
>NZ_JAAOIX010000001.1:0-1162303 GCF_011440395.1 Pseudomaricurvus alcaniphilus
CCGCCACTATTCGAAGAAGCTGCCCTATGGCGGCTTTTTTTCTGCCTGTAGAAACTACCAAGCCAGGACGGGACGCGAAGCCGCAAGCGGGTTCACTAACTTTGTCCCGGACAAAGTTAGGCTCTACTCCATTAACGGGGGATGGGCACTCATCGAACCCGTGCTCCGCTGCTACTCAACCAAGCCACTATTCAACGTTGCCAATATTCAACGCAGCCGCTATGCCGTTTGCCAGAATGGTTGGTGGGATTCTTGTGCTGTTCAAAAGAGCTGCAAACAGCCGCAACAGTTAGGCGAGCGAGTGCACCGACATGAGGCACTATCGCCGGACTGTAGTTTGAGCTTTTATCGACTCCGGGCGAATTTTTTTCACCCTCAACTGGCGGCCAGGTTTATGGGCGGTCGATTTGCCAGTCTGCAGGGGTTTGTATCATTGGGCGTAAAACAGTTTTGTCGAGTGTCACGCCATTGTGAGTGAAATTGACGTCATGGGACTCACCTTGGTCGTCAAATGCTGCAAAAATAATCAGCTGGGAACTTTTTTTATAAAAAAGTGTTCTAAACCTGCAACAAAAGCGTCACGCTACTTGCTTATTGTAACTATTATTAAAAGAGGAAATATTTTTCTGGCAGCAATAGGGATTAAGCTAAATCGGAACCAAGGAGTACCATTATGCAGGATTACATCGAAGAGTTACTGGAAGAAGTGCGCGAAGAGTTCGACGACGATCTGTGGTCAGAAGATTACAGCGACGTGTAAACACTCGCCACACCACCACCTCACGCCACCCTCAAATCTCCCTTTTGCAGAGCCGTTCACAGATACGGCCTGCACCCCACTTCATAATCAGGTTATTATCTCACTGATCAACTGCACAGAGGGTTTTGTGCATTAGAACAGGGGGTTCCAGCAGGGCAGGGTTATGAGTTATCAGCGCAGCGCCGATTACAGGGCCGTATTTATCTTTGCAGACAAAAAACTGGTACGGCAACTGCTTTGGTTGGAATTCGAGGCGGTACTGGACGGCTTCGTGCCGCTGGTTGAACAGGCTTCACAAAAGGTACAGGCCGTTTACCTGACCCTGGCCGCGGGGCCAACTGTCAAGGCCGCGGTATTTTTCCTGATCGATTTTGACGAACAGGGGTTTGCCGACCAGCGCTGGAACATCCCGGTTGAGCAACTTGCCGAAAATTCGGCCCCTGGGCCCGATCTGGGTGGCGGCCCAATTCGACTGGCCTGTCGCAGCCAGTGCTCCATCTCCTGGCATCAACAGCAACTGTGGGATCCGGATATGGAGCCCGACAGCGGCCACTTTGCCAGTATCAGGAAGGCAGTGGAAGTCAACCGCTTGCATTTTCCTGCCCGGGAAGAAAACACCGCCAAGCCGGACCTCGCCCCATCCGGGGGGCTTCCCGCAGCGAGCACGGCGTCGACGGAGCTGGTCGAGTTGCTGGAAGCCGAGCGCCAGCGCTCGACCCAGCAAAGCAGTGAGCATCAGTTACATATCGCGACATTACAGGAAAAACACCAGCAGCAACTGGCGGATCTGAAAGCCCAGCACGGGCATCAAGTCCAGGAGATGGCCAGCCAATTGGCATCGGAGCGGCAAACTGTGACCGCGCAGCAACTAAAAATTGCCGAGCAGGAAGAGAGAATTGCCGGTTTACAGCAAAAGATCGGTGGCTTGCGCGAATATTTTGAGCACAAGCTAGAGAGTCGAAAAACCATGGACAAGGCCGCGCTACTGGCGCTGGCGCAACAACAGGATCTTGAGAAGGCAGAAGCGGTTCAGGCAGAGACCGCAGCGCTGCGGGAGCAGCTGCAAATTCGGGATATCGAAGTCATGTACCGCGATACTCAATTGCAAAACCTGCAGACGCAAATCGACAAGCTGCAACGGGAAAAGCAGGCACTGCTGCAAAACAGTGGCAACCAATTGCTGGGGCGACTGCAGGAGTGCGGCGTCAGTTTTATCACGTTCCAGCCCGGAGCCGGGCAAATGACCTTGTCGCTGGACCAGTTGTCGCAATTTATGCAGGATAAATCAGACTTGGTGGCACAGAAATGCGGTGTCAACCGGCAAACCTATCTGGCCTGGTTGCAGCATTACCGGCAGCCCGACTGCGCCGCGCCGCTGGCCAATGGCCAGCGCTGCAGCCAACCAGTAGCGCGGGTTAACGATCCCGCCGACTTTATTGCCGGCAACAGCGACCGCTGTGACAGTCACCGCAGTGACAGCGACCAGCCGGTCACCAGGCAAGCAGCTGCGCAGTGAATGCCCGCGCGTTGCTGCAGTTGTCGCCGAGTGCATGGTCCCGCCTCAATAGGGCACAGCCAATAGACTATCCGCCGCTGCAGCAGAGCGGGGTGCAGCTCTACCTGAAACGGGAGGACCTGCTGCACCCCACCATTTCTGGCAATAAACTTTACAAGCTCCACGGGCACCTGCAGGCGGCGCAGCAGCGGCAGTGTCGGGTGCTGGTCAGTTTTGGAGGTTACTACTCCAATCATTTACACGCCCTGGCGGCCACTGCCCAGGCGCTGGGGTTGACCTCAGTCGGGGTGGTTCGCGGCGACCAGCCGGCACAGCTATCCCCGACTCTGGAGGACTGTCGCAGCCTCGGCATGCAACTTGTTTTTGTCAGTCGTCGGGACTACCAAAGAAAAAACGATCCCGACTGGCTGGCAGGGCTGTTGCCGAAGCACATCAATGCACTACCGGGCCAGGTGTACGTTATTCCTGCAGGGGGAGAGGGCAGCGCCGGGGTGGCGGGCTGCCGCGCCCTGGTCGATGCTATCGATGAGTTTCCTGGGCTTGCCAATACCACGGTCTGCGTGCCCTGTGGCACCGGAACAACCTTGGCGGGCATGCTGCGGGAGAGCCGCAGCGGAGAAACTTACCTGGGGTTTGCCGCGCTCAAGCTGGGCTCCAGGCGTGCTGCCTATAAAGACGATGTGCGGCGCCTCAGCGAAACTGCCACGATCGCCGCGCGCTGGGATATAGTGGACGACTTTCACTGTGGCGGATTCGCCAAGAGCAATACGAAATTGCTGTCCTTTATGCAGCAGTTTGAACTGGCCACCGGGGTGCCGCTGGACCCGGTCTATACTGGCAAAATGCTGCTCGGTATTAACGCGTTGGCGCGGCGCGGCTATTGGCCAGCCGGTCACCGGGTGATTGCGATTCATACCGGTGGCTTGCAGGGACGACGGGGCCAACCTGGCCTGCACGCCCGCGTGGGGCGGGCGCCATGATTCGGCACAATTCGGAGGGTGTGTGACAGGTAGCGAGATAAATTATGATCTTCTGCGGCCGATGGTGCCGTTCAAGGACCTGTTGCCCAGCCACCTGCAGCAATTGCTGGATGAAAGCGAAACTCTCTATCTGTTTCCCGGTGATGTTCTGTGTGAAAAGGGCCAGTACGATGAGGTGCACTACTACCTGTTATACGGCGAGTTGCTAGCCACAAATGGCGACCCCGGAAATGCAGCGGTGGAGGCGGGCGATTACCGGGAGTCCTCACTCTACCCGGTTGCCAGTTGCCAGCCGCGACCCTGCCGCTTGCAGGCGAAGACCGAGGCTCGTGTATTGCAAGTGAATCGCGAGCGCCTGGATCAGCTGCTGGCCTGGAGCCAGGCGGCCGAATATTTACTGGTGGATTTCGCCCGACAACGCGCGCTGGATGAAGACGCCGCCTGGCTGGGCACAATTTTAAAATCCAATTTGTTCCTGAAAGTGCCACCAACCAATGTCGACCAAATGTTCCGGCACTTGCAAACACGGCTGGTCAGCGCGGACCAAGTGATCGTGCGCCAGGGCGAGCTGGGCGACTGCTGTTATTTTATCAAGGAGGGTGAGGCGGAGGTGGTTCAATACTCCGACAGCGATCCCAGGCCTCGGTCTGTCGCTCGCATCTCCGCCGGCCGCTGTTTTGGCGAGGACGCACTCTTGCGCGAGACGGTGCGCAATGCCACGGTCAGGATGCTCACCGACGGCGTGCTGCTGAGCCTTGCTAAAACCCATTTTTTACAACTGCTGAGAGAGCCTCCGGTCGAACAGATTAGCTGGAACGGCTTTTTAAAGCAGGCTACATCCACCACCATCGTCGATGTGCGTACGGAGGCTGAATACGCCCAAGGGCACCTGCGCAATGCAGTCAATATCCCCCTTAACCTGCTGCGTCTCAAGGGCAGGATGCTGACCGCGGCCGGCAGCGACAAGCACCAGTGTGTAGTGTATTGCAACAGCGGGCGACGGAGTGCGACGGCCAGCTATTTCCTCGCCAAACAGGGGCTGAGCGCAGTCAGTCTGGCCGGGGGGATCGGGCAGTTGGAGCAGGAGCAGTGCACGCCCCTGTGGAGCACCACCGACTATGTGTTGCACAACGGTCAGGTGGTGGAAGGCCACTGATCGGCGACGACAAAGAAACGCTCCAGCTCCTGCCAGCCGTCGCTGAGGCCGCCCATGCGGGCGATCTGGAGCGCCTGGTTGGAGCTGTAAAAATGCTTCTGCAACTGATCCTCCAGGCTCTGCGGGTCCAGCACACGGCTGACTTCTGGCGTTGCCGCTGCAATGCGAATGGGGGCAAACCACTGCTGCCGTTTGAGGATGCACCAATGCGCGCCGGGCAGGGAGTGGATTGCACTCAGCGGAAGCCACTGCCCGTGCAGGTGCGCCGGGTGAATGGTACCGGTCGCGCCCAGCGGTGGCGTTTGCCCGAACGGATAAAACAAGCGGCCGCGCACGATGACTTCGCGCCGCAGCCGCTGCCAGTGCCATTGCGTTGGCAGGGCGGCAACTCCCGCCGCCGATTCGACAATCTGCATTTGGCGTTTAAACAAGCTCCGCACTTTCAGGTCGAGCCGGTCGCGAACATTGCTGCCGACCCAGCAAAATGCCGCGTCTGGCTGGATCTCTGGCGGCAGGCGGGCGCTGTCGATACCGAGATAAAATTTCACCGCCAGCTCCCGGTGGCAGAGTGCGCCGGCGCCAGGGTCGTAGGCCAGGCAATCGATTTCACCCAGGGTTTTGCCTTTGCCCGGTACCTGCAGATTGAATAGATACTCCAGCCGGGGCTCAGGCCTGGCCGGGCCGTGGGTTAGCCAAAACTGCCAGAGACGTTCGAAGCGCAGCCCCAGGCGGGTGCTTTTGGCCGCGCCCATCCACGCTTCCAACGGTGCCGGTTGCTGTTGCAGCGCGGCCAGGAATTGTCGATCGGCGGCGTCGGGCAGCTGTATATTGCTGGCAATGGCCGGATCGGAGGAGCGTACCAGCGGCGGGCTAAAGATACTCCAGGCCAGGTCCCTGACCAGCGGCTGCCGATACTCGGTCCAGATTTGATCTGTGCTCTGCATTTGTTCCGCATCCCTGACGTCTGCCGGTAAAGTGGTTATAATAGCCAACTTTTTCCCCTAAAGAGCCTTCTAATGGCAGAATTCAAGCGTATTGGTCTCGTCGGCAGACCCGGCAGCGACCGCTCTCTCTACACCTTGCAGCGCCTGATCCAATATTTGCAGAGCCGGGGCATTGATATCATCCTCGACGATGATATCGCCAAGTCCCTGGGTGAAGCTCAGCTGCCGTCGGCCGATGGCGAGACGCTGGGAAAAACCTGTGACCTGGTGATTGTTGTGGGTGGGGATGGCAGCTTGCTGGGCGCCGCCCGATCATTGGCCAAGTACAATGTGCCGTTGCTGGGCGTCAACCGTGGTCGACTGGGATTCCTGACCGATATCACGCCGGAGGATATCGAGGATAAAGTCGCGGAAGTACTGGCCGGCAAGTACCTGATGGAGTCGCGCTTCCTGCTGGATACATCGGTAGTGCGCCAGGGCAAGGTGATCGGCGGTGGCGACGCCCTCAACGACGTGGTCATTCACCCCGGTCGTTTTATCCGCATGATCGAATTCGAGCTTTATATCGATGGCCAGTTTGTTTACAGCCAGCGTTCTGACGGGCTGATCGTCTCTACACCGACTGGTTCAACGGCCTATGCGCTGAGTGGTGGCGGCCCCATTATGCACCCTAAACTCGACGCCATTGTTATCGTGCCAATGAACCCCCATACACTCAGTAGCCGCCCCATTGTGGTCGACGGCAACAGTGAGATTCGCATCAATGTCGGCGAACACAACCGGGCTTACCCCCATGTCACCTGCGACGGTCAAAACCATGTGGTGACCAACCCTGGTGACGAGATCCACATTCACAAGAAACCGCACAAATTGCACCTGATACATCCGTTGAATCACAATTTTTACGAGACTTGCCGGACCAAACTTGGCTGGGGCAGCCGTCTGGGTGAATAGTTAGCACAGTGATGGTAGAGGTTTAAACGGTGCATCCCGCATTAACTGATGTCCACAAGATCGATGTGATTGGGGACATTCACGGTTGTTATCAGCCATTGACCAAGCTGCTGCAGCGGCTCGGCTATCGGCAGGACAATGGCGTCTTTCAACATCCCGAACGCAAGGCTATTTTTGTCGGCGATTTGATTGATCGCGGGCCGATGATTCGCGAGACCCTGGAGCTTGTCTATCGCATGCACCAGCAGGGTAGTGCCTTTATGGTGCTCGGCAACCATGAGTACAATGCCATTCGCTACCAGGATGAGATAGAGCAATTGATCCGCGGCGACGTGGACGCCGCGGTGCCGGCCCGGCTCAGTCAGCTGATGAAGGACACCATTCTGCAATTTATGAACCGGCCACAGGAATGGCGCAAGTACACACGGTGGCTGTCGCAGTTGCCGCTGTTTATTGAGGGGCCGGGCTACCGGGTGGTGCACGCTTGCTGGGATCACCAACTGATCAACAGCTACCGGCAACACTATCCGGAGCAGGGCATTACCGCTGAATTTATCGAGGCCTCCAGGCAAAAGGGCAGTACAGAAAGCAAAACGGTCGACCGCTTGACCCGCGGTACCAGCATGCCGCTGCCCGACGGCATGCAGCTGGAGAGCAAGGATGGATTTATCCGTCGCGTGTTCCGCACCAAATTCTGGGCCGATAGCCCGGAGACCTACGGCGACATCGTGTTCCAGCCAGATCCGCTGCCCTACGAGGTGGCCGAAAACAAGATCCAGCCTCACCATCGCGGCAAGCTGCTGCACTACCAGCCCCACGAGCCGCCGATATTTTTTGGTCATTACTGGCTCAAGGGGCGCCCGCAGCCGTTGCAAAACAATATTGCCTGTCTCGATTACAGTGCCGTCAGTTTTGGTCGCCTCACCGCATACACCTACCAGGGAGAACAAGTTTTGCAGCCGGAAAACTTTACCTGGGTTTACGTCGACCCGTGATGGGCCCTGGATAATCATGCAATGGCATCAGGTTTATTTGTTCTCACTCGATGTGGATTTGAGCCCGTTAATCGCGGTGTTGAAACAGCGGTATATAGCGCACAGGGTAACGGAAGAGGTGCGCGGCCAGTGTCTGTGGGTGGCCGACAGCACTATGGTGGAGCCGCTGCAGGAGTTTATCAAGGGCGGTGGACTGGCCAGGTTGGAGCCGGCCGCTGCGGTGCCGAAAGGCGCCGCCGGGGTGAGCCGAGGGCCGCTCTACTTGCGTATTTTGAGGGTGTGGAATAATTTTCCGGTCACCCTGCTGAGTATTTACCTCGGGGTGCTGGGAGCGCTGCTGGTCAGCATAGACCACGACCTGCACTGGATCTCCCTGCTCACCTTCCAGCCGCTGGAAGTTGCCGCGCACCAGCTCAAGCTGCTGTCTGTGTGGCAGGGGCTGGAAGGCGGCCAGTGGTGGCGTCTGGTTACGCCGGTATTCCTGCATTTCGGCTTGTTTCACATCCTGTTTAACGGTCTGTGGGTGTGGGAGTTTGGGCGCCGTATCGAGGTGGTTTTTGGCAGCGGCTGGTTGCTGTTGTTGCTGTTGTACCTGTCGGTGTTCAGTAATATGGCGCAATATCTCTGGTCTGGCCCGGCCCTGTTCGGCGGGCTCTCCGGGGTGCTCTATGGTTTAATGGGCTTTCTGTGGATTGGCAACTGGCGTCGACCCCACGCCACCCTGGCCATCCCCAAAGGAATTATCGGTTTTATGCTGGTCTGGATGGGGTTGTGCATGTCCGGAGTTGTGGATGCATTTATGTCCGGCAGCATTGCCAACGGCGCGCATTTCGGCGGCCTGTTGGGCGGCATGTTGATGGGGCTACTGGCCCCCAAATTGGTGTATCGAGTGTGAACTATGAATGAAGACAAGATGACAATCGGGCAACTGTTAGACAGTATCACCCCGGAGGTGTACGAAAACCTGAAGCGCGCGGTTGAACTGGGCAAATGGCCCAACGGTGAAAAGCTGACCACGGCGCAAAGAGAGCACTGTATGCAGGCGGTGATCGCCTATGAACTGAAACACGTGCCCGCCAATGAGCGCAGCGGCTATGTCCCCCCCAAACCCCACAGCCACTGTGGCGGCGAGGGTGAAGTGGTGGAGCCGGAAGACCAGCCCCTGAAGTGGCATTGATAAACCTAAACAGACAAGCACCTATGACACTGCAACACCTGGCCAGTGGCCACCTTAGTAAAATGCGGGTCGATCACGCCCAGCCAGTGCGTTACGAGTTGCCCCTCGACGACCGGCATATCGACCTGATGCCCCTGCTCGGCAAGCACATAAAGCTGGAATACTCCGGTGAGATTCACTGCGGCCACTGCGGCCGCAAAACCAAGAAGAGTTTTGCCCAGGGCTATTGTTATCCCTGCTTCAAGTCCCTGGCTCAGTGTGACAGCTGCATCATGAGCCCGGAAAAATGCCACTACGCCGCCGGCACCTGTCGCGAACCGGAGTGGGGTGAGCGCTTTTGCATGACCGATCATATTGTCTATCTGGCCAACTCGTCCGGCATCAAGGTGGGTATTACCCGTGCCTCGCAGGTGCCGGTGCGCTGGATCGACCAGGGTGCCACCCAGGCCCTGCCTATTTTCCGGGTGGCCACCCGCCAGCAGTCGGGTTTTGTCGAAGACCTGATCCGCCAGCAAGTGCCCGACAAAACCAATTGGCGTACCATGCTCAAGGGCGATGCTGATTTTCTCGACCTGGCGGCGCTGAGGGACGAAATTCTCGACAACGCCTGGAATGATATTGTCGAGTTACAGAACCGTTTCGGCCTGCAGGCCATAGAGGTAATCGACGCCGGCGACCTGTACGAGTTCGAGTACCCGGTGCAGCAGTACCCGGCAAAAATTGTGACCCACAATCTCGACAAGAACCCGGTCGCCGAAGGGGTGTTGCAGGGCATCAAGGGGCAGTACCTGCTGCTCGACAGCGGCGCCATCAATATTCGCAAATTCGGCTCCTACCACATTCACTTCCACGCTCAGGCTGATTAAGCCGCTACCGAGACCAGACCGTTTATGAGAGACGCACAACCAACCAGTATTTATCTCAAGGATTACAAGGTCCCCGACTTCCTGATCGAGCGCACCGAGTTGCAAATCCACCTGCACCCGGCGGCCACCCGGGTGCGCAGCCGGCTGGAGTTAAAGCGCAACCCGAAAGCCGGTAGCTCTAACGCAGCGCTGGTATTGGATGGCCAGGAGATGAAGTTGCTGAGCGTGGAGCTCAATGGCGTGGCGCTGGCGGCCGGCGATTACGAGGTAACTGCCGAAAGCCTGACCATCCACAAGGTAGGGCAGCAGGCAGAGTTGATTACCGAAGTAGAAATCAACCCTGCCGCCAACACCAGTCTCGAGGGCCTGTACAAATCCAGAACCATGTTCTGTACCCAGTGTGAGGCCGAAGGCTTTCGTAAAATTACTTATTATCTCGATCGGCCCGATGTGCTCAGCGAGTTTACCACGACCATTGTCGCTGACGAGAAGCAGTTTCCGGTGCTTTTGTCGAACGGCAACCTGATTGAATCCAAGTCCCTGGGGGATGGTCGCCACCAGGCCAGCTGGCACGACCCGTTCAAGAAGCCGGCCTATTTATTTGCCCTGGTAGGCGGCGACCTGGAGTTTATCGAAGACCGCTTTCGCACCTGTAGCGGCCGCGACATCACCCTGCGCATTTATGTGGAGGAGAAAGACCTGGACAAGTGCGCCCACGCCATGGACTCACTTAAGCGCGCCATGCGCTGGGATGAAGAGGTCTACGGGCGGGAGTACGACCTGGATATCTTTATGATTGTGGCGGTTGATGACTTCAATATGGGGGCCATGGAAAACAAGGGCCTCAACATCTTTAACACCTCCTGCGTACTGGCAAAACCGGAGACCACCACCGATGCCGGTTTCCAGCGCGTGGAAGCGGTTGTGGCGCACGAGTATTTCCACAATTGGTCCGGCAACCGGGTCACCTGTCGCGACTGGTTTCAATTGAGCCTGAAAGAGGGCTTTACGGTGTTTCGGGATTCCGAATTCTCCGCCGACATGGGCTCCAGGACGGTGAAGCGGGTGGAGGATGTCAGCCTGTTGCGGACCCTGCAGTTCGCCGAGGACGCCGGTCCCATGGCCCACCCGGTGCGGCCCGCATCGTTTATTGAAATATCCAACTTCTACACCCTGACCGTGTACGAAAAGGGCGCTGAAGTGGTGCGCATGATTCACACCCTGATCGGCGCCGAGAATTTCCGCAAAGGCAGTGATCTGTACTTTGAGCGTCACGACGGCGAAGCGGCCACCATCGAGAACTTCTTAAAAGCCATGGAAGATGCCTCCGGCCGCGACCTGGGCCAGTTCAGTCGCTGGTACAGCCAGGGCGGTACGCCGCGGCTGGAAGTGAGCGACCAGTTTGACCAGCAGGCGGGTACTTACACCCTGACCATTAACCAGTCCTGCCCGGACACGCCGGACGCGAAAAGCGCTGACAAGCTGCCGTTCCATATTCCGGTGGCGCTGGGCTTGCTGGGCGATGCCGGCAACCTGGCACTCCACCAGCAGGGCCAGCCGGCCAATAACGACAGCGCCGACAACACCCACTGTGTGCTGGAGTTAACCGAACAGTCACAGAGCTTTGTGTTTGAAAAACTGCCGGAAAAACCGGTGCCGGTGCTGTTGCGGGGCTTTTCGGCGCCGGTAAAACTCCACTATCCCTACAATCGCGATGACCTCACCGCAATTATGAGTCGGGACAGCGACGGCTTCAGTCGCTGGGACGCGAGCCAGAAACTGGCGGTGGCGGTGATTGAAGATGTCATGACCAGCTATCGCGGCCAGCAGCAAGGCCAAATCGATCAGCGTCTGCTGTCTGCCTGTCGCCAGGTACTCAGCGACGAGAGCCTCGATCCCGCCATGGTCGCCCTGATGCTGCAATTGCCGAGCGAGAGCTATCTCAGTGAAATTGCCGATACCATCGATGTCGAAGCCATCCACCATGGCCGTTTGCAGGTTCGCAAAGCCCTGGCCTGCGAACTCTACAGTGAATTCAAGCAGGCCTACGAGCGCTGCAATTCCAGCGAAGCCTATGTCTATAGCGCCGCAGCCGTCGCCCGCCGGAGCTTGAAAAACACTGCTCTCGGCTATTTGTTGCAAAGCGATCGCGCCGAGGCGATCAGCCTGGCGCAGGCACAATTTGCGGGCGCTACCAACATGACCGATCAGTCGGCGGCGTTAACCGTGCTGGTCAACAGTGAACTGCCCGGCGCAGAAGCTGCCAGCAGCGAGGCGCTGGCGAGTTTTTACCAGCAGTGGCAACACGAATCGCTGGTGGTCAACCAGTGGTTGTCCACCCAGGCCACCTGTGCACTGCCCGGCGGCCTGGAGCGGGTGCAGGCATTAATGCAACACGCCGCCTTCGACCTGAAAAACCCCAACAAGGTGCGGGCGCTGGTGGGTGCGTTTTGCGCCAACAACCCGATTAACTTTCATCGCCCGGACGGGCTGGGCTATCAATTCCTGGCGGACCAAATCATCGTCCTCAACAAGCTCAACCCGCAAATAGCGTCCCGTCAGTTGACGCCGCTGACCCGCTGGCGCAAGTACGATGCAGCGCGCCAGAAATTAATGCAGCAACAGCTGCAGCGCATTATGGCCGAATCCGATTTATCCAAGGATGTGTATGAGGTGGTGAGCAAGAGCCTGGCCGGCTAAACCCGCACCCACCGACTGCCCGGGTGGCCGGGCAGGGCGGCAACGGCGACACAGAATTGACAATCCTAGTGATTGCCAAACTTGTCTTTCGCTGCCTGCAAGGTGTCTTTGGCTGCGTCAGCGGCAGCTTTAGCCTTTGTTTCCACAGCGTCGCGGGCTGCGGCGGCGCTTTCCTCGGCGTTATCCGCCACGGCCGCTGCCGCGTCTTTTGCCATTGCCCCGGCTGAATTGGCGGCCTCGGAGACGCTGCCCGCCGCAGAATCGGTAGAATGCTTGAGCTCGTCCTGCATGCCTGAAAGCGTGGAGGATGGTGTCTCAGGCGCCTCTTGTTTACCGCAGGCGCTGAGCCCCAGGGTTACTGTTGCCAACAGGGTTGCTACGATCAAATAGATTTTCTTTTCCATGTTCATATTTATTACCTCTGCACTGTGAGTAATGTTGCGGCCAGCTTTTATGTTGGAAAATTAGTAGTGAATGGCTCGCGACATGGATTTGGCCTGGTTGACCCAGTCCTCCACGTGGGCACTGCTGGGCAGAGCGCGCACCAGATTTTTCTGGGTGTTGACTTCAATCATACGGCGGTGCAGGTTAGCCGCGTTGCGCTGTGCCAACTCCACCACCGTATCGACCCCCGAGAGCTCCAGTAAATCGGCGTATTCACCGCCTACTCCTTTGATGCGGGTGAGATCGGCGCGATTGACCCACTTCGAGATAAGCTTGGGGCTGATGCCGGATTGGTTGGCGAGCGCGACCCGGCCAGTAAGCGTGCCGGCTTTAAAGAGCAATTTTTCCAGGCTGGTGACACCACAGCTTTTCAGTTTTTCGGAGTAGTTCTCTCCAATGCCTTCGATGGCAGATAAATTGGTCATGATTACGTCCCTCAGTAAGGTAATTACTTGTGCGTTAGCAGCAATTGAATTATCGGTTGGGAGAGGAACGAGAAGCTATAAGGAACTGTAAAAGCTTTGTAAAACTCGAAGCTTAGACCGGGGCGTGCTGCGCCAGCCTGGGGATTTTCAAGGTGAAAGTAGAGCCGACACCGACACTGCTCTCGACGTCGATACTGCCGCGATGGCTTTGTACCGCCGCGGCCACAAAGCGCAAGCCGAGGCCAACCCCGGAAACTGCGCGAGCTCCCTGTTGAAAGCTATTGAAGATTTTATCAATCTCACCGGCGGCGATGCCGGTGCCTCGGTCGCTGATCTTTATCACTGCGTCATTCTCGTTGCAGGCGAGAGTGACTGTGATCTTGCTGTTGTCCTCGCTGTGTTTGAGGGCATTGTCGAGCAGGTTCAATATGGCTCGCTCCAGTACTCCGCGATTGCAGCTGACCCAAACGTCCTCATCACAGGTTGCCATGCGGAACTGTATGCCGCGTTTGGCGGCCGCGTGAAAGACCAGGGCCACGGCGTTGTCGATCAGGGACTGGGCATCGCATTCATCCAGCGCCGGCGCATCCGCTTGCTCAAGTCGGGCCAGCTGGGTGAAGTTTTCAGCGTAGGCCAGGTTTTCCTGCACGTAGTGTTCAATGTTTTCCAGCAGTTTCAGGTTCAATTGGTCGGGGTTCTCACTTTTTGCTCCCTCGATCAGCGCCAGTACCGAGGTCAGGGGGGCACGCAAATCGTGGGAGAGAAAATTGAGGGCTTCCGAGCGACTTCTCTCGCTGGCTTTAAGGTCAGTAACGTCAGTAAGGCTGATCAGGAACATGGGGCGATCCAGGCGAATCAAGCGGCCGCGGCAGAGCAGGTCGCGGCCGCCGTCCAGGGTTCGTCCTTCGCGATTAAAGGCAATTCCCTGCAATGCCAGAGCGGCCAGCTGGGCACTGATGTCAGCCGAGCCCTGGAATTCCAGCCGCTTTAATGCTTCCAGCAGGCGACTGTCGTTGTTTTGCATTGCCAGCAGGCTGCGAGCTTGCTGGTTGATCAACAGGATGCTGCCGGAACTGTCCGCCAGGATGATACCGCTGGAAAGTTGTGCCAGAGTGCCACTGATCAACTCCCGGTTGTGGCGTGCCTGCTGGTAGGCAAACTCCAGCTGGGCGATATCCACATCGATATAGTCGCCGCCAAACGCAGGTGCGTTGGCGGCACTGCCGGTCTCCGGGAAAATAAGCTCCAGGTTGTTGTCGGTATTGGCGTGGTCCGGGTTCCAGACCAGAGTCAGCAAGCGGCGCTCGCCATCGATGTTAAACCATTTGCTGGACTGTTGTTCGCGGTGCAGCCAGTCGGTTCCCATCTCGCTATGCTGGGCATCGCCAGCATCGCTACCGATATTCCAGCGCTGCAGTCGCCCCAGGGATTGTAAGAACTCGGCGGCCTTTTCCAGGTGGCTCCATGACCAATGACTGTCGGATTTACTATTTTCAGTTTGCAGCAGCTGCAATTGTTTGTGCATAAATTCGACGGCGGCGTTGAGGCGCAACCAGTTCCAGAGTGGGTAGGCCAGCAACACCGTCATCACAACCGGTGCCGGGGAGTACCAGATACGCTGCCACTGCAGCAGCAGGATAGCCGCCAGCGGCACCAGCACTGCGCACAATACCACTGCAATCAACAACGCTCGCGGCTGCAGGCGAGTGAACAGCATAATGGTGAAGAAGGTCAGCCCGAAAGACAGCAGGGCATTGGCTTCCCGGGACAGGCGCTGGGCGAGTTTGCCCTCGCGCAATGCCTGGAAAATATTCGCGTTGATTTCCACCCCGGAAATTTGCCCGAGGGAGGTAGAGATCTTGTCGGCGTGGCCGGCAGCGGTAGCACCGACAAAAACGATCTTGTCCTGTAGCACCCGGGCGGGAATGCGGCCTTTGATGATGTCGACGTAAGACACCATGGCGACAGTTCCGGCGGGGCCCATAAACGGAATCAGGTTTTCGTGGCTGCGGACAATCGAGACCACCGAATTTTGCTGCCGTGCTTGCGCCTGGGTCAGGCCGGGCAGGGGATCAACCTCAAGCTCGAGTACCCGCGCCAGCGCCACCGCGAAATGCTCCCAGTGCGGCGCTACCAGTCCCTCCCGTAAAAACACACTGCGGGCGACGCCGTCGCTTTCCACCTCGATATGAACGTGACCCAGGCGCGCCGCGGCAGCCGCCATTGCAGGAACCGGCTGGATTTCCAGTAATTGCCCGCCGCGATCCGCCTGGCCCACAAATATCGGCAGCACTACAGCACCGTGTTGGGCAATTTCTGCGGCCAGCAGTTGATCAACTTCGGGGTATTCAGTGTCGGCCTCTGCAAACACAATATCGATCGCGATAGCTTTGGCCCCTGCAGCTCGCAACTGCCGCAACAGTTGTACGTGGCGTTCCCTGGGCCAGGGCCAGCGGCCAAACTCCAGCAGGCTTCGCTCATCGATGGCGACGATCAGTACATCGTCCGCCCGGGCGAGGGGGGTGAGTTCGTTGGCACTGTCGTAAGTGATATTGTCCAGCGCCGCAATAAGATTGAACCAGCCCAGCAGCACGCAGAAAAAACCGCCCGCCAGAGCCAGCAACAAACGACCGTAGAGGATTTTCGATGCAAGTCTCACTGGGGCTGGCGGCCTTTGACCTAGAGTGCCAACAACAGCATCAGCACGGTCATCGCTTTAACTTGCCAGGGTATTTCCTGGGGCGGTTGATAGTCCCGGTGGGCACTGGCCGCTGACTCGTTCCCGGCCGCGTCGATGGTTATGACGCGCGAACTGAAGGACGCCGCCGGCGGTTTAAAGCGGATGCTGGTGTCCGTGGTGAGGTGGGTAGTGATGATCTGGTTAAAGCTGTTGTCGCTGCTAATCTCCACCCGATAGCGCTCGGCTCCGGCAACATTGGCCCACTGCAGCTCCATGTCGCCGTTGGCTGTCGGGGTAATGGGTGACAGCTGCGCTGTCGCTGCTGGTCGCGGCACGATGCACAGCGGAGCGCTGCTCTCCAGGCCGTTGAAACCATCCCGGTCAATGGCCCGCAGCTGCAGCCGATAGCAGCCCTCGACCAGGCTGGCAACAGTGTAGCTTGGCTCCGCGCTGGCATGGCTGGCTAACAGGGCGCCGGACTCCCCCTCTTCGAGCAGGTCCAGCAACCAGGATCCGGCACGCTGGTCACCGGCCCATTCAATTTTGACCGGCAAACTGACGGCGGCATAAGAGCGTTTGAATTGCGGCGCCGGCAGCAGTTTGCGGGGCTCGCTCGGGGGCTTGCCTTTGGCCGCGGCTACGCCGAAACCGGCGGGCACCGTGGCGCCGGCTTTGCCCGCTGCCACGTTGACTGCCCCTGCCAACACCTCACTGCGCATGCTGGCACCGTCTGCGCCGAGGCTATTTACGCGGTATTCTGTGCCCCTGACAGCGGCGATAGCGGCGGGGGTAGTAATGCTAAAGCGGGACTTCCGGTTCGGCGCCACCTTGACTTCCACCGCACCGCTGGGCAAGCCCAGCTCCGCAGTACTGCGCTCGCTGGCCGAGCCGCTCATGGTGTTTAATTCGAGCACGCTATTAGGCCGCAGCAGGACCTCGTTGCCGGCGCCCAGTGTCAGCCTGGCAGAACCCTCGTCGCTGACCAGACGCGCACCGAGGTGCAAGCCCTGGCCCTGGCGCAATGGTTCAGCTGGCGCGGCGGGATTCAGGTAGTAATTTACAACTCCGGTGACGGCGCTGACACTGCCTACGGTTGGCGGGTTGATTAACCACTGCGCCGGTATGCGGATCTCACTGCCGACGGGAATGGCCCGATCGCGACTGACACCATTGTATTTGGCCAGCTCGATCCAGCAGCCACGTTTATGGGTGTATTTGAGGCACAAATCCCACAGTGTATCCCCTGGTTGGAAGTGATATACCCAGTCGCTGGCGAAACCGGTGAGTGAAGAGCAGGCAAGTAACGGCGCAAGAAGTAGCTGCGCCAGTCGTGAACGTAGATTCAAAGAGCCTCCAGGCGATAGCCGTGCCGATAGATAGTTTTGATACAGTACCCCATATCCGGCCCAATTTTCAGTATTTTTCGGATACGGCTCATGTGCACGTCGACGGTGCGAGTGTCCAGGTCAGCGCCGACCCCCCAAACATCGCGCAGTAAAAACTCCCGCGACAGCAGTTTACCGACATTGGTCAGCAGGCAGGAGGCAAGCTGGAACTCGGTTGGTGTGAGGCTGACAGTCTCGCCCTCGATGCTGGCCTGTTTGTTGTTCAAGTCCAACACAATAGGCCCCAGCGCCAGGGTGGCGACCGGGTCCTGGCCAACTCGGCGCCACAGGGCGGCCAGCCTGGCGAGTAGCTCGGCTTGCCTGAGGGGCTTGATCAGGTAGTCATCGGCGCCACTGGCGAGCCCCCTGACCACGTCCTCCTCGCTGTCCTTGGCCGTGGCGAACAACACCGGCCCCTCGAAGCCGAGCTCATTGCGCACCTCGGCCAGCACATCGATACCCTCGCAGTCCGGCAATTGCCAGTCGAGTATTAACAGGTCCGCGGGTGTCTGCCTTATGGTCTGGATAAAACTGCTACCGGTGTCGCGGTGCACAACCCGATAGCCGGCGTCGGTCAGCCAACCGATCAGCAGGTCAGCCTGCGGTTTTTCATCTTCGAGTAGGCCAATAGTTATGTCTGGCATTCGCCTTGTTTCCTCTAGTACGTGCTGGTGACCCAACTCCGATTGCCAGCAGGGGCCCTGTTTCATCATCATACCTGCACTTTGCAGAAATAAAAAAGCCCGGCGTAAACTGCTTGCCGGGCGCAAAAACCTGATGCGGCGGAGTCAACCGGCTGCGCTGCTACAGTACCTTGAGGTGCTTCAGGGTCTTGATGTTCAGGTACTTGTCGATGGGCAACTGGTTGTCAGCCTGGTAACTATTGACCGCGTTGATCGTGGCGCTGCCAACATAGCCGTCAATGGGGCCGGGGTTATAGCCCTTATCCTGCAGCACTGTCTGCAACTGCTTGATCAAGTCGGGCGTGGTGTTGGTTTTGCACAGGATTGAACGCCACTCCATGCGACCGTCCTTGTCCACTTGCTTAAGGGTAACGGTCTTGTATTCCGCCGGAATGACTTCCCGTGATTCGCTGGCCTTGCGCACTAATTTCTTGACCTTGACGGTTTCATATTCTGCCGGCAGTTCAACGGTGCGGCTGGAGGCGGGGGTGACGACCACCTGGCGCTTGACAGTCTTGTATTGTGCTGGCGTTTCAGTGAGGCATATTTTGGCGCCGGTGCGGGTATTGGCCGGGTGGCTGGTATCATGGATGTCGTGCCAGACAAACTCGGCGTCGGCCACCTGTTTGGTAACATCCACACTGCTGTATTGTGCCGGGATCTCAACCCGCTTCTCCTGCGCTGCCGAGACCAGTTCTTTCACTTTGATGGTTTTGTATTCGGCAGGGATCTCGATGACTTCGGAGCGGGCTGGCGACTTGAGGATGCGTTTGGATATGGTTTTGTAGGTGGCCGGTACATCTACCAGGCACATGATTTCGCCGGTGGCTTCATCGATCTTTTGAATCGGGCCACTGCCTTTCTTCCACACAGTGTGGGCAGGCACGTCCACCACGGTCTCGGTCTCGGTGACATACTGGGCGGGTATTTCACGAATTTCCGTGCTGGCGTCTTTCACCAGCACGCGTTTTTCTACCCAGCGATACTCGGCCGGTACCGTTTCAATGCGGTAGGAAGCGGCGGCAATCTCAACTTGTTGGGGCGTTATCTGGTACTGTGCCGGGCGATAATGCTCATGAAAGCACGCGCCGGGCTTGGCGTCATCCAGGCGGATACCATGCTCTTTGGCATTGGCCAAAAGCTCTCGGCTGGCGGGAGCATCCTCACTGGACAGTCCTGTGCGCCAAACAATTTGCGCGTCCCGTACCTTGATGGTTTCGGACTTGCTGGCATAGACGGCCGGCACTTCCACAATCTTGCTGCTGGCCTGCTTCACCAGCACTCGTTCCTCGACCCAATCGTACTGGGCGGGTGTAACATTGACCGACTCACTGGCCTCGCGCACCATCATCTGTTCAGTGTAGGACTTATAGGTTGGTTCCACCCAGACCCTGGCGTAGCACATGCCCGGCTCAGCGTTGGGGGGCAGCAGATCGTTGATACCAGCAGCAGAACTGCTGGCTGGGGTTTGAGCGGGCGTCTGGCTGCGCGCAACCGCCAATTCTTTTTCCGAGCGCTGCAGTTGTTTTTCCAGCTCGCTGATGCGCATCAGTTCGTTGGAGGGGCCGGTAGAGGTGCAACCGGTGACGGCTAATATTGACGCAATGGCAAGGTAAACAGGAGTTCTTTTCATGATGGGCCTCGTAAACAGCAAATGGGTGATTGAAATAGCTTGCTTAAAAGGGGAGTGGAATTATGTCCGCGCCCGAGCTGACAATCAGTATGCAGTGGAAGAGGTCGGGGTATTGTAAAAGCTTTGTAAAACCCGGTTGGGCAGGTGCATTGCAAGCAGACGCGACAGCGCGCGAATGGAGAAAAGACGCGAATGGTCAGAATAATTGAATGGAGAGAAGAAGAGTGGCCCGGCAGAATTACCGGTAGTGGAGGGTAAATCTGTTGCCGCACTGTTGCTGTTAGCTGACACCAAAGTGTGGCGATCAATGGCAACGGTTTAGGGATCGGCGCCCGATTGAGGTTAGGCGCCGCGCGTTGTTTTGCCTCGGCGCCATGGCAGCGTGCCTTGTTCCCTTAATGACTACTGACGCTCCAGACAGTATGAAATTCCCCTTCATCGGTTGCCAGAACCATGTCTTTTTGGGGGATCATCAACTCAGTGGTCTCACAGTTTTGGCGGATATCCGTTTCGTAGCTGCCCTTGAACTGCTCAATTTCGTGGACGTGGCCCGAGTGTTCGACTTCAAAGAAAACCTGCACGGACTCCGGTGGGCACACTTTTAAGTTGGCCTGCCGGGCAATATGCTGGTTGCCGTGCATAAAGTCCTTGAATTTGAGGTAAATGTCTTCGTAGGAAGTGCCGGATAACTCCATTTCACACTCGGTGGAAAACCGGAAAGTCATCTTTGCCATAGCTGTATACTCCACTTGTTATACCTATCCCACTAACTATACGCTGAATTCTCGCGGGTAACTGCGGGGGTTATAAACTGATTAGGAATAACCAAAAACCTGAACAGATCAAAAATTGATCAGCCTTGGTGGCTGGAGCGAAACCTTTAGTCCTAGTATCATAGCGACCCGCAAATCGTCGCGTTAAACCGCAATTGCCAACCAAATCAGACAAAAACTATGACCACTGAACGTACTCTTACAGGCATCACTACCACTGGTACCCCCCATTTGGGGAATTATGTCGGCGCGATTCGACCTGCCATCGCCGCAACCGCTAACGCCAACAATGAATCGTTTTATTTTCTGGCCGATTTTCACGCGCTGATCAAGTGCCAGGACCCGGAACTGGTACACCGTTCTACCACGGAAATCGCCGCCACCTGGTTGGCGCTGGGGCTGGATACCAGCAAGGCGGTGTTCTATCGCCAGTCGGATGTGCCGGAAATTCCGGAGCTGTGCTGGATATTGAATTGTATGGCCGCCAAGGGCCTGATGAATCGTGCCCATGCCTACAAGGCAGCGGTGGCCGCCAACCAGGAAGCGGGTGCCGACCCCGACTTCGGCATTACTATGGGGCTCTACAGTTACCCGGTGTTGATGGCGGCGGATATTCTTATGTTCAACGCGCACAAGGTGCCAGTGGGCAAGGACCAGATTCAACATGTGGAGATGGCGCGAGATATCGCCGCCCGCTTTAATCATCACTACGGTGACACTTTTGTGCTGCCGGAAGCGCAGGTGGAGGATTCGGTAGCGGTGTTGCAGGGCCTGGATGGCCGCAAGATGAGCAAGAGTTACGGGAATACGATCCCGCTGTTTTTGCCCGAGAAGCAGTTGAAAAAGCACATTAACAAGATCAAAACCAATTTACTGGAACCGGGCGAAGCCAAGGATCCGGATACTTCTACTGTGTTCCAAATTTGGCAGGCATTTGCGTCAACTGAGCAAACCGCAGCGATGCGCCAGGCGTTTGCCGATGGTATCGCCTGGGGTGAGGCGAAGAAGCAGTTGTTCGAATTGATCAATGCCGAAATTGGTGAAGCGCGTGAGCGTTACAATGAGTTGCTGGCGAGTCCGGCTGTGATTGAGGAAGAATTGCAAAAAGGTGCGGAAAAAGCGCGCCAGTTCAGCGCGCCATTACTGCAGCATTGTCGCGAGGCAGTGGGTATTCGGCCAATTGGTTGAGGTAGGCTTTTCTCGCTTTCGGCCTCTTGCCAGGGTCTTAATAGTCGCGGTGCTCTGCTTAAGTAATTGTTCTTAGCAAAACATGGTTTGACGCGGCGGCCCGGTGGGTGTGCCCCGCCAGACCGGCCGCAGGCTCTCCGCACTTTTCGCGCTCCCGGAAACTCGCTAGCGCTCAAACATCCGTCCGCGAAAACCCGAAAAGCGCGGAGAGCCTAAACGCGACCTGATTGGTCTGGCAGGGCACACCCACCGAGCCTTGACCAGGCATCGAGCGAGATTCTGGGAAAAGACAAAAAGAAAGATAATGAGGTCCTCGCGAGAATAAATTATCTCGATCATCTGCGAGTTTTGGCGGATATGAAGGGCATACCGTTGAGGTCTTGACCGGATCTCAGCCCTTTGAGTGGGAAGTGAAATTACACTGTTGTTAGAAAGCACAATGTAGTCAGCGGTGGGGGGAGCTCGTTGCGGATCAATCAGGCCATGCTTATCCCCCCGACCACATTTGGGGTAGTCGGCAAGGACTGTCTGAATCCCAATTTTTTTGCGCGTCTTTTTGCGCAAAAAAATGGTTGAGTTTCGCAGCCGCCAAATGTGGTCGGGGGGATATGGCCGATCCGCAATGGGCTCCCCCCATCGATGACGGGCAGTCCGCTCATATCTCAAATATGCATAATCCCTCTGTAATTATGGGTATCCATGTATGGACCTGGCCGATCCGCAACGGGCTCCCCCCATCGATGACGGGCAGTCTACTCGTATTCCAGACGAAGAATCATACGAATCACGTCTTAAAGGTGTCCAAGATTGCACTAAGTTACAGGCATGCGAGCAACAGTCAATTTTCACCGCCACCCATCACCTAACCAGTAAACAGCTGCGGCTGGCCGATGACCTTAACCATTGCTGTGGTTAAATGGGTTAATTCTGCGTCGGTCATTATGTAGGGCGGCATCACGTATACCAGGCTGCCAAATGGCCTGATCCAGATGCCTTGCTCGATAAATGCGGCCTGGATGGCGGCCATTTTTACCGGTTGCTGCATCTCTACTACGCCGATGGCGCCCAGAATTCGCACGTCCTTGACGTGAGCAAATTCGGCGCAGGGGGCAAGGCCGTGTTGCAGTCCGGCTTCGATGCGCTGGACATTTGCCTGCCAGTCTCCCTCCAGTAACAGGCGGGTGCTGGCCAGGGAAATAGCTGCGGCCAGGGGGTTGCCCATAAAGGTGGGGCCGTGCATAAAGACACCGGCTTCGCCCTGGCAGATGCCGTCGCTGACCCGGTTGTTGCAGAGAGTGGCGGCCATGCTCAGGTAACCGCCGGTCAGCGCCTTGCCGAGGCAGAGGATGTCCGGGCTGATGGCGGCGTGTTCGCAGGCAAACAGTTTGCCGGTGCGGCCAAAGCCGGTGGCAATTTCGTCCGCGATCAATAGCACGTCGTTGGCGTCGCACAACTCCCGTACCTGGCGCAGGTACTCGGGCGGATAGAAGCGCATGCCGCCGGCGCCCTGGACGATGGGTTCGAGAATTACGGCGGCCAATTCTTCGCGATGCACTTCAATGGTTTGCCGCATCTCGACGATGTGGCGATCTTCCCAGGGCGTCGCATAACCGGCCACCGGGGCTTCCACAAAGTGCTGGCGAGTAATGCTGTCGCTGAACAGGTGGTGCATGCCGGTGACCGGATCGCACACTGACATGGCGCCGATGGTGTCGCCGTGGTAGCCATTGCGCAGCGCCAGCAACCGGTTCTTGCCGGGCTTGCCCTGGCTGTGCCAGTACTGTACGGCCATTTTAATGGCGACTTCTACCGCTACAGAGCCTGAATCAGAGAAGAATACCTTGTCCAGCCCGGCCGGGGTAATGTCGATTAATAGTTTTGCCAGTTCCACCGCCGGTTGGTGGGTGAGACCACCGAACATGACGTGGGCCATTTTGTCGATCTGGCTCTTGGCGGCTTCGTTCAGGCGCGGATGATTGTAGCCGTGAATCGCACACCACCAGGACGCCATGCCATCCAGCAGTTGGCGGCCGTCACTGAGGGTCAGGCTGCACCCCTGTGCAGATGCCACCGGGTAGACCGGCGGGGGATCGACAAACGAGGAGTAGGGGTGCCAGATATGCTCGCGATCAATCGCGACCATATGTTGAGTCGAGAGTTGAGGGTTAAGCTGAGAGTTGGCTTGTGGGGTCGGTTGCTTAGTGGGCTGGGTCATAGCGTTGCCATGCGGGTAAAAACCCACATGGTAAGGGATTAGTGCGTTGAGACCAACTCTGATATGGCGAGCTGTTGGACCCGATGTGGCAGCCGGTTGAACCCGATTTGGCGACCGGTTGCGGCAGGCTCAGGCAGCCTGGGTAGTTTGCAGGTAACTGTTGACCAGTTGTTGCAGCTGGGCGTACTGGGAGTTGGGCAGGCTTACAAATTCAATGCTCACTTCGGTTTGGCGGAAGGGCTTGCGGTTGAAGCGAAAGGATTTAACCTGGGCTTCGCAGCGCACCTGAAAATCGTCATTGAAGCTGAACTCGCAGCTGCGCAGCAGGGTGTCTCGCTGCAGTTGATCCACCAGGTTGCCACCCACCACCAGGCGCATGCCACCGGCGGAGAGGTTCTGCGCGGTGGAGTGCCAGCGCTCGCCCATGGGTGATAGCAGCTTCACCGCCAGCGGGTGCTGCTTGCTGAGGCCGATGCGCAGGTTCTTGCGCCGCTGTATGGTTTCGATGGTTTCCGGCAAGCTGAAGTAGTAGAGCGGGGTGGTGCCACTGGCGACGCGAACCAGCGTCACGGCAAAGGACAGTATTTCACCGCCGCGGTGGTATTGAACAGTAAATTGGTCCCCCGGCCAGTGGATCCCGGCCCCGGCAAAAGGGAACAGTTCATCCATCTCCAGCCAGTTGTTGTCCAGGTCGATGGCGAGAATCAAACTTTGGAAGCGCACACCAGTGCGCTGGCAGATCACATCCAGCAGCTTGCGCTCCTGTTGCAGGCCATAGAGTGGCGCCAGGTGATCTATTTTTCTGGTCAGGGCCTGGGCCTGTTGCCCCAGTAATGCGGGCGCAGGGGCGGGGGCACTTTTACCGCTGATTTTTTGCATCACGGATTGCAAAATAGCCATGACGATTCTCCTGTCGATCTGTTTGAGCGGGTCTGGCGCGTGTCGGCTTAGGCGTCAACGCTGCACTGTATAAGCTGGCCTGGAAAAGACCGCCTTCTTTGAGGAGCAATACTGCAAGCGTTGTGCCAATTTCTGAAAAGGCCCTCCGGGCGGCAGTGGCTGCGGCTTCAGGGTCTATGTGGGCTTTGCCAGCGGAGGGTGAGCGGCCAGGGAAGGGAACAATCCTGCCGATCGAGCGGCAAAACCTGCCCACCGGCAGGGGCTAGTGTAGTGCCTCGTATAACGTGTACATTCAGCAAGTCGCTAAAGCGCCAGATACGAGGCACTACACTAGGGAGCGCCATTTGAGCGGTGCGGGTTTCCTGCATCGCTCATTATCCGTACAATAGCGGCCGCTCAATTTGCCCCGGTGTCACTTATGTCAGACCTGAATATCCGAAAGCAGCGGCTTGAATTCAACAAGCTGCAAAAACGCCTGCGCCGCAATGTCGGCAACGCCATCGTCGACTACCAGATGATCGAGCAGGGCGATGTGATCATGGCCTGTATCAGCGGCGGCAAGGACAGCTTCGCCATGCTGGACATTTTGCTCAGCCTGCAAAAAACCGCACCCATCGATTTTCAAGTGATTGCCGTTAACCTGGACCAAAAGCAGCCAGGCTTTCCCGAACACGTGCTGCCTGAGTACTTTGAGTCGCTGGCCATCCCGTACTACATTGTCGACAAGGACACCTACAGCGTCGTCAAGGAAAAGGTCGCCCCGGGGCAAAAGACCTGCGGCCTCTGCTCGCGGCTGCGGCGCGGCACCCTGTATGAGTTTGCCGAGCGCATCGGTGCCACCAAGCTGGCCCTCGGCCACCACATGGATGACATCGTAGAGACCATGTTCCTGAACATGTTCCACGGCAGTCGCCTCAAAGCCATGCCACCCAAGTTGCGCTCCGACGACAAGCGCAATGTGGTGATCCGGCCGCTGGCCTATTGCCGCGAGTCAGACCTGATCTCCTACGCCGAGCACAAGCAATTCCCGATTATTCCCTGCAACCTGTGCGGCTCCCAGGAAAACCTGCAGCGCCAGGCAGTCAAGTCCATGTTGCACGAGTGGGAGCGCAACGACGTCAGCCGGGTAGAGCGAATTTTCAAATCCCTGCAGAATGTGTCGCCGAGCCAGCTGGCCGACCGGCAGCTGTTTGATTTTATCAATCTGCCACTGGATCGCAGCGGCGAGCGGCAAGATTACGAGTTTGAGGACGCCTGCGTCAGTTCCAGCGGATTTATGGATGACCTGGGTGTGCCGAATCGCCCTGATCGCAATGATCGCACGGATAGTGGGCGCGCCAATGGCAGCACTGTGGCGCTCAGCGACGCAGTGCAGTTGATCGAGGCGATCGACCTGGGGTGATCGCCTCGCAGTGCCGCCCCGTGACCGGGGCGCTCGGGTTACAGGTTGATATTCTCCATCCCCAGGTCGCGGGTTAGCGCGGTATTGGCTGAACCCGTTACCACCGCCACGCTGGCCAGTTCCGGCCGCAGGTAAGTCTCGGCGACCCGTTTCAGGTCAGCGACAGTCACCTCCAGGATCTGCTTGCGGAACAGCTCGCGTTTCTCCCGGCTGCGGCCGAACAACTCCGCATGGAAGGTCTGCTTGGCTTCCCCAGCCGGAGAGCTGGGCTTGTCGAGGGAGCTGATCACACCCAGGATGGCCTCTTCCAGAGGCTGGTACTCATGCTCCTTGCTCAACAGCCACTGGATGGACTCGTCAAAATCCTTGAGGGTTTCGCTCAAACGCGGGTCGCGGTAAGAGTACATCCGGAAAGCCGCAATACCGCTGTCCTGGGAGGCGCCACCGCCGTAAGCGCCGCCCTGCTCGCGGATTACCCGGTGCAGGTAACCGTTGCGCAGAAAGCCGCCAAGTACCGTCAGCGCCGCCGCATCGGGGTGTTCAACCGGTACCGTGGGATAGGCTTTGGCACAGAAGTTGACCTGGGTATTGGCGATCCAGGCCTGGGACAACTGCTCGCGCACCGGTTCCAGGCTGAAGGGTTTGGCGGTCGTGGCCACGGCCGTGGGCCAGGCTTGGGCGATGTTTTGCTGGAACTCTTCGATGTCGTCCGGCTCGCACACCAGCAAATACTGGCGCGTGCACTGCAGCACCTGCTGGTGAAGGCGCTGCAAACCCTCGCCGAAGGCGCGCAGTTGCTGGGGATCCTTGAGCTCGACGTCGAGCTTCTTGATGGCCTGGATGCCGCCCAGTCCAAACAACTGATGGGAAATCTTCGCCGCCGGGCTCATGCCAGCACTGGCGGCCGACATGGCCAGACCGTGGCCGTTGCCGGTGACACTCTGTTCCCGGCGCGCCCTGATTTGCGCCACCAGTTCCTGCAGGCGCGTGTGCTCGTCAAAGCGCACATCGTTGAGGGTGGACCACATCAATTCGCAGAGCGCAGCCTGTTGCGGCTTCAGGGCCTTGGCCGACAGGGTCAGGTTGGCTTTGACCTGCTGCACATCGTCACTGGCCCCGCGGATGGTGGCGTAGGCGGAGATCGAGCCGGCCACCTGGGCCTGCCAGCGCTGTACATCCAGGTAGGACTTGTCGCCGACACCCAGCTCGGTCAGGAACATGCCGTAGTAAGACAGGGTTTCCAGCTGCTCGGGTTCCAGTTGCGGCAATTCCAAAATGATCTGCTGGTACACCAGGCCATTGGTGCCGGCGCCATAGTTGGTCAGGCGGGTGGGCAACTCCTTGACGCTGTGGTGGGCGGTGTAATGCATTTGCGGCGGAATGTCATCGAGGCCCACCTTGGGCAGCACGGCATCGTCATCCTGCTGCAACTGCCGTGCCTGCAGGGCTTTGGCCTGGGCTGCAATGGCGTCCTTGTCTGCCGCCGTCAGTTGCGCCTTGATGGCTGCCAGGCGCGCAGCTTCTGCCGCTACCCGGCGCTGCGCCAATTCGGTATCCGGTCGCAGGGTGAGCCTGACCCGGTGCTGGTTGTCGAGCAATAACTGCCGTGCCAGGCGCTTGATAAACTCCGGGTCCTTGATGTCGGCGTGCAGTTTTTCCAGCGCCGGATCCAGGTTCAACAGGGCAATCGGGTCGCCGCGGTGGGTGACCGAAGTCAGGGTGGTCATGATAATTTGCAGGCCGTAGGGGTAGGAGTCACCGCCCACTTCGCGCTGGTTCAGCTCCAGTTGCTGCAGGGCCGCCTTCAGTTCGTCGTAGGGCACACCTTCATTGGCGACCCGTTCGATAACCTCCAGTACCATGGCTTCTACCTGATCGGCCTTGGCCACGTCGCTGCCTTCCAGGCCACACATAAATGACAGTTCTTTCTGGGAGTCGTCGAGGCCACACAGGGGTGAGGGCGCTGACCCCAGGTCGGTGGTCTCCAGGGCGTGTTGCAGCGGCGAAGCGCTGTTGTCCAGCAAAATGCTCGACAACAATTGCGCCTCCAGGGATTGCTGCAGGTTGGTGCTCTTGCCCAGCAGCCAGGCCAGCACCACGTGGGTTTTGCCGTCGGTGCTGGTGGCATCGGTGAGGGGGTAGGCCTCCTCCACTCGCACTGGCGCCAGGTAGCGTTTCTCGTCCTCCACCGCAATGAACTCTTCCAGCGGCTCAAAGTGACTCAGCGCCTGGGCTTCAAACTTGGCCTGGTGTTCCGCCGCCGAGATGTCGCCATAGGTCAAAAACACGGCATTGCTGGGGTGGTAGTGGGTTTCGTAAAAGTGTTTCAGCTGCTCGTAACTCAGGTCGGTGATGCACTCGGGATCACCGCCGCTATTGAAATGGTAGGTGTTGGTGGGAAACAGGTACTTGCACACCGTCTGCCACAGCTGCGAGGTGACGGAGCTCATGGCACCTTTCATTTCGTTAAACACCACACCCTTGTAGACCAGCTCGGATTCCGTATTGTCCGGCTCGGCAAATTCCAGCCGGTGGCCCTCCTGGGCAAAGTCGAGGGGGTCCAGGCGGGAGAAAAACACCGCGTCCAGATAGACGTCCAGCAAGTTGTTGAAATCCTTGCGGTTCTGGCTGGCAAAGGGATAGGCGGTCCAGTCGGAGCTGGTCATCGCATTCATAAAGGTGTTGAGCGAGCGCCGGATCATCATAAAGAAAGGGTCGCGCACCGGGTACTTGGCGCTGCCACAGAGGGCGGTATGCTCGAGGATATGGGCGACACCAGTGGAATCTTCCGGCACTGTGCGCAAGGCCACCAGGAAAACATTCTCGTTGTTGTCAGCATCGATATGGATGTGCTGGGCACCGGTTTTGATGTGGCGGTATTCTTCTACAGTCACCTGGAGTGATTCGATGGACTGGCTCCGCAGTAGTTCAAAAGCCGGATTTGCTGCTGTCATTTAGTTACCTCGATGTATTCCTGTTGCGCCCTGAAAGCGATGTGTACGCGCGATGCTCGCGCTAAAAACCTTACCCGCTAAGTGTAACCTGAACTTGGTCCCGGTTACATCCACCACAGGTCCAGTGGCGCCGCTATATTACCGGCCCATGGCAGGCTGTTGGACAGCTGGTTGCGGAGGGCCGGTTGCGGAGGGCCGCTTAAGGAGAACTGGTTGTCGAGGGCCGCCGCTGGGACAGGCGGCGCATATAGTGCTGGAAGGCGTTCAGCAGCGGGGCGGTCAGGGTGCTATCCCGCTCCAGCAGGTTGATTGCCTGGCAGGTAGCCTCCAGGGTGGACAACTGGTGCGGCTGTTCAGACTTGCGAATGGTGTATTCACTGGCGCCAATGGGGGCCAGTGCCAAACGCGGCAGCTGTTGCAGCCAGGGGTTCAAATGCATTAACTTACGCGCCTTGCGCCAGGTGCCGTCAAGCACCAGCAGGCGCACCGATGAAGCCATTGGCACGGCGCCGGTCGGCGCCGCATCGGAACCGGGGAACAGCAGCCAGGTCTGTCGCTCACCCGGGCCGCTAAAACGCTCAAACTGCGCCTCACTCAACTGCTCGGCCACCAGCATTTGGCAATTGCCGAGGCAGCGATTGAGCAGAGCAGCGGTGCCCTTGGGGTGATTGGCCTCGGACGGGTGCTGCCACACAATCACCTCGACGGCGCTGGCGACGGGGATTGCCAGGTCACAATAGCAGCGGGCGAGAGGCAGTTGGCAGCCCGGGCAGAGAGGTCGGGGCACAGGGTTGACCTTACACAAGGTTGAGCTTACACAAGAGAGAGCTTACCTAAAATAGAACTGGCACAAAATAGAACCGGACACAGTTGAACATAGTGGCAAGGCCGGAATCGTAATACACTTTATCCCCCGGCTCCAGCCCCACTGGCCCACCCGTAATTATTCTATCCAGCACCACAACACGAGATACCGCTATTCCCATGGAAAACAATTTTGCTGTACTGAACCAATACGTTGGCTATGTCAACTTTGCCTGCCTGGTCTGGTTGCTGAGCTGCTGGATCGGATACGCCAGGTTTGCCAAAATTCGCGCCAAGCAAATCGACTGCATTGCATCCATCATGCACAAACTGCGTATGGCCTGGATGCGCGAAGCGCTGTTTCGGGACGTGCGGGTGTCGGATACCTCCATCATCGCCAATCTCGAGCGCAACGTGTCGTTTATGGCCTCCACCAGTATATTTATGCTGGCGGGCCTGGTGACAGCACTCACGTCCACTGACGTCATCTACAGTGTGCTGGCCGATATGCACCTCGCCTCGGCGACCAGCCCGGAGGAATTGCAGTTCAAGATCCTGGTGCTGATTTGTATATTTGTCTACGCCTTTTTCACCTTTACCTGGTCCCTGCGTCAATTCGGCTTTTGCAGCGTCATCATCGGCGCCAGCCCGACCCTGCAGCCCGATAGCTACCCGGCAGAAGTCTTCGACCGCTACGCGCGCCACAGTGGCAAAGTACTGGACCAGGCGGCCCACACCAACAACTACGGCCTGCGCGCCTATTACTACGCCATGGCCACACTCGCTTGGTTTGTGCACCCGCTGTTATTTGTGTTCGCTGTGGCCCTGGTGGTGCTGGTGCTGTACCAGCGCGAATTCAAGTCAAAAACCCTGCAGTCCATGCTGCTGGCGCAGCAGGAGTGGAGCAAGGGCAGCCAGACCCAAGTTACACCTGAGTAAATTTGGAATCACCCAGGCCTGGGATTACAGGCATCGGCCAAGGGCCTATTCGATGCTCCAGTCCAGCCCCCGTTGAGTCGCGATCAACTGCGACTTCTGCACCCGTTTCAGCCGCTTGATCACCGCTTCCCGCTTGCTGGCGCTGGAGCGGTCGTGCCCCTCTTCAACATAGAGAATCTGCTCCGGCTTGCGCCCGCGAAAGAACTTGGCGCCGCTGCGCCGGTGCAGGTGCGCGTGCCAGCGCCTGGCGAGGTTGTTGGTAATACCTGTGTAGAGCAAGTTGTCATCGCTGCGGATGATATACACACACCAGGAGTCGTCGATAGTGGTATTCATGGAAACGGTTTTGATTAGACTATAGCCAGACTTTAGCAGACAATCCGCCACCCGTTAACTCGATGAACCGCAAAACATGAGCGCACACCAGGACCGCAACTTTGACGATCTCGCCCACCGCTTCAAGCGCAACGTCTACGATCGTCTCAAAGGTGACATTCGCCTGGCGGTGCTGGAGCGGGATCTAAAGGAATTCCTGGCCGCGAAACTCTACCCTGAGGCCGGCGCAGAGGTGACCAAACCACTGCGGATACTCGACGCCGGCGGCGGCCAGGGGCAATTCAGCCTGCCACTGGCACAGCTGGGTCACACAGTGGTGCTGTGCGATATTTCTGCGGAAATGCTGAAGCTGGCCCAGGCCAATGCCGAGTGCCTGGGCGTGACGGAGCGGGTCCAGTTACACCACGGCGCCATCCAGCAACTGCGCAATGACGAGCTGGAGGGGTTTGACCTGGTCTTGTGTCACGCGGTGCTGGAGTGGGTGGCAGAGCCCCGCCAGCTGTTGGCGGAACTGGTGGCGCTGTTAAAACCCGGTGGCTATATGTCGCTCACCTGGTACAACGTCAACAGTATTATTATGAAAAACCTGCTGCGCACCAATTTTAACAAGGTCATCGACGAAGATTATCAGGGCTACCGCGGCAGCCTGACTCCCACCTGGCCACGGCGGCACGAAGAAGTGACGGGCTGGCTGCAAGAACTGCCACTGGAGCTGTTATGTGAGAGTGGCATCCGCTGTTTTCACGACTATATCCTGGAGCCGGGCCATCGCGGCAATGAACCGGGCAAACAGCTGACCCTGGAGTTGCGCCTGTCGCGCCAGGAGCCCTGGCGCTCGCTGGGTCGCTACCTTCACGCTTTAAGCAGAAAGTCCTTGGCTTGATTGATCTTGGCAGCGAGGTAATCGCTGCCGCCGTGATCCGGGTGTACCTTTTGCATCAGCTTGCGGTGTGCCTTGATGATGTCCTGCTTTTCAGCAGTATCACTCAAGCCCAGTACCTGCAGGGCCTCGCTGCGGGTCATGGCGCCGCCGCCGCTGTCCTGAGTTTGCTGTTCCTGGGAATAGTGTTTGCGAAAGCGTCGGTGCATATACACCGCCAGCAGCCTGGCGGACTTGATATCCTGTTGCTGGTAATCACTGAGCAATTCCTGTAGCTGCGCTTCCGACAGCGACTCGAGGCTCGCCCCCTGGTGTTTGCCGGCAATAACCTCGCCCTGGATATCGCCGCTGGCGGCACTGACCACGATTTTAATAAATCGCCCGGTGAGCACCGGATTGGCGAAGGGCTGCTTCTTGAGCCAGTCGCGCAAGGGTGCGTAGCGCATGGCCAGGCCACCAAAGGTCCTGACCAGCGGGATCAGGGCGGCAATTGCCGCGCCAATCCAGTGCAGGCGGCCAGTGGCCACCAGAATTATTGCCAGGGCGAGAATGGCGTACCCGGAGTACTTCCAGAGCAGGGCCTTGCGCTGCTGCGGCGGTTGCCGCTCGATGTAGCTGACCAGGTTCAACAAAAAGAAAACGGCCAGCGCCAGTAAAACAACCCGTACAATCACGTGGTAATGCCCTCGATTGAAATTGGCGCCATTATAGGAGAGGCGGGTCGGCTTGACCACGTCGCTGTTGCGGCTCCGGGTAGAGGCGCCTTATCGTCGAAACTGCACTACTCTAGTAATTATCCCGATACTCGCCTTCCCAGGTTTCGTTTTCGAGGCGATATTTCATCTCCAGGTCAAACGCCAGGTTCGCTCGTTTGAGCCAAAGGGTCATGGCGTTGATCGCGGTCAACGGCGGGGTGTCTTTGCTCTCGAACTCGATGGTGAGAAGGTCTCCGGCCTCGCTGTTGCTGATTTCAATCCAGTTGGTCCAGATATCCGCCAGTTCATCCGCGTTATTGTCCTGGCCTGATTTGTCCTCGCCACTATCCTCCTGGCTGCTATCCTCGGGGGCAGTACTGCTGACGAAGGGCGCGAAGCTGAAGTTTTGCGGGCTGAGGCCCCAATCGTCGACCTCGGACAGGGAGAAACCTTTTTTCAACAGGGCCTCGGTGGTGGCAGTGGGTGCGGTTATTTTTACGGAGTTAAAACAAACACTCATTGGGGGGCCTCTTCCGCCTGCTAATTCTACTTTACTGCCGCTGCGCAAATCGGTGGGGGCAGTTGCGCTGGTCACCCGGTGACAATCTCGGTCAATACTGTTGTTATTCATTACAGTGGTCAGTTAATACTATAGCCAGTAAATTCCCTAACCGGTCTATATCATAGCCTTTAAATACTGTGACCGGTAAGATCATATCCGGGGCCGGTCCACCCCGAAAGGCTATTTTAGCGCAGTTAACTCGCTCGCGGGCGGCAGCAAAATCAATTCCAGAGCAGAGCGCAGTCGCACCGTGGCCTGCCATACTTCGCGGTTGATATTGAGCAGGGTGGAGAGGTCGGAGCTGCTCAGGTCTTCCGCCGGGGCCTGGGTAATGATGTCCCGATGCACGCTTTCATGCAGTTGCCGACTCTCCAAATCAATCTGGCGCAAGCTCTCGCGCAGATAGTCATTTTGATGCTTGCCGGTCAGCAATGTCTGAAACTGGTCATAGAGGCCCTTCAAGCCGTGCAGGTAGATATCCTCGTAGCGGCCGAACTCGCCCTGGTGGAGACGGCTTAAATTGGCGCGGATATCCTTGATGCTCTTGGCGCTGAAGACGGCTTCCCGAGAGCAGCGCAGCAAATTGTCGAGCCGCTGGGCCTGCTCTTCTTCAAGGCCGTTTTGCTGCAACTTGTGGCCGTAGCGCAACAGTTCGCCTTCGATAGCCTTGATGCTCTCATAGCGATAGGCAAATGCGTCATCGGACCCCTGTATCTCGTCATCGTCGGCTTCACTGAGCGCCAGCGTGCTGCGGTTGAGGGACAGAACATCCGCTACTTGCAGGTGCACCGTGTGGGTAAATGCCGCCAGCGCCACTTCGGCCACATCCAGCGGAATTTCGGCGAGCCGCGGGTAATGGCTGCGCTCGGGCGCCTGGAAAAAGCTTCCCACCCAGGCGGAAAAAGGTCGCAGGAAAGGCAGGAAGCAGGACAGGCCAATAAGGTTAAAAATACTGTGAAACGCGACCAGGCTGAGCAGTGGATCCTGCAGGCCGACCAGATCGAGCAAATAGGGTAGGGCCGGCAATATAATGATAAAAGCGGCCAGGTCCACCAGCAGATTAAAGACAACGTGTGCCAGCGCCAGTTGTTTGCGCGTTGCCGAGCCCTTGATGCTGGCCAGGGCACTGGTGCTAGTGGTGCCCAGGTCCGCACCTATGATCAGCGCGGCGGCGGCGGGGAGCTCCAGCAGGCCGCCGTGCAGAGCCGCCAGGGCAATCATCATGGTGGCGGAGCTGGATTGAATCACTGCGGTCAGCAGGGTGCCGACCAGCAGATAAACCACGGCCGGCTGGCCGTGCAGGCTGGCGATGGGCAGCAGGGCGGGCAGGTCCTGCACTGCGGTTTTCATGTGGCCGAGACCAAACAGCAGCAGGCCGATACCGAGCAGCAGTGAGAACCAGAGCTGCAAGCGCAACCGGCGGGCGGCAAACACCAGCCCGAGGCTGGCGATGCCCAGTAGCGGAATGGCGAGAGTATCCAGCGACAGTTTGAATCCCAGCAGCGCCACCAGCCAACCGGTGAGGGTGGTGCCGAGGTTGGCGCCGAGAATTATCCCGACGCCGTTGATTAGCGGCATCAGACCGGCGGCTGCCAGGGCCTGCACCATCAGGCTTACCATCGAGCTGCTCTGCAACAGGGCCGTGGTTACAACGCCGAGGGCAACACTTTTCCAGCTGGTGGCAGTGCCGCTGGCAAAGATCTGGCGCAGGCGGTGGCTGCCCAGTTGGCGCAGGGAGTTTTCAATTTGGTTCATTCCAAACAGGAAAATACCGAGGCCAACAAACAGGTTAAAAACCAGTTCAACAGCGATCAAGGCGCGCCCACAGGCAAGGGTTCGCCGCTATAGGCGTTGCCGTCGAGCTTGCGGATGCGCTCCAGAATCAACCCGTGCTTGACGTTACCCGGGGAAACCTGCAGCCGGTCAATGTGCAAGCTGTCAAAAATAGCGCTCAGCAGGACTATGCCCGCCGGCAGGACATCGCGACGCAAATTGGCGGGAATTGAATCCTGCAGTTCCCGGTCGTTTTCTATGGCGTGCAGGAGTGTGGCGAGGTCACTGCGGTCGATGCTGTCGGGCTTGCCGGGCAGCAGGTCAGCGATCACCCGCATAATACCTGAAGCGCCGAGGGTGATTTGCCAGCCCTGTTGCAAAAAAGGGTCCTTTATATCGTCGATCACGTTACAGCAGTAGGCGTAGCTGTCGCTGACCTTCTTCACCCGGGAACGTCTGCCGGGAACGGCAAAGAACTGGTTGGTGAGGGAGACGCAGCCCAGCTTCAGGCTGTGCCAGTACTGGATGTTCTGCTGGCAACCGATGGTCAACTCAGTGCTGGCACCACCGATATCGACTACCAGCAGTGCCCGGGGTTGAGGTTGCTGGTAATACTGGACGCCGAAGTAGCCCAGCTCGGCTTCTTTCTGTTCGGAAATCAGCGCTACCTGGCTGCCCAGCAACTCCTCAGCTTCGACTAAAAAGCCGCTGCCGTTGGGCGCTTTGCGCAGTGCCTCGGTGCCGATTATGTCGATGTAGTGGGGTTTGTGTTGCTGCAGGATGGTGCCGAATTCACGCAGGCTTTTCAGGGCTCTTTTCACCGCCGTGGCGTTGAGGTTGCCGTTGGAGTCGGCTTTGCGGACCAGTTGTACAATCTGTTTGCAGTGGGCGACTTTGGTGAGTTTCTGCCCTTGCCAGCGGCAGATAAGCAGATTGAAACTGTTCGAGCCCAGGTCAATTGCGGCTAAAAGCGGGCCCTCGGTTGCCACCCCGTTCGGTTCGGCCCTGGTGTCTGAAACAGCTGGTTTCGGCGGCGCGTCTGTCATAGACTGATTCTAGTGTCGAAACCGTTCTCAACGCAACAAGATATCCGCTCTGGCGACGGCTTCCGGTAAGGAGTTACTGACCATGTTATCCCGCAAAGCAACCATGCCCAAACCCGAAGCGGCACTGCCGGGGCGTAACACCGCCATAGCAGTGCCAAAAACCCACGCTGTGCTGAAAACACCCCTGCAAGGGCCGTTTCCGGAAGGGATGCAACAGGCCCTGTTCGGCCTCGGCTGTTTTTGGGGCGCGGAACGCAAATTTTGGCAATTGCCCGGGGTATATAGCACCGCGGTAGGTTACAGCGGCGGTTTTACGCCGAATCCCACCTACGAGGAGGTATGCTCGGGCATGACCGGCCACAATGAAGTTGTGTTGGTGGTGTTCGACCCGGAAAAAGTCCGTTATGAAGACTTGCTGGCGGTATTCTGGGAATCCCACAATCCCACCCAGGGCATGCGCCAGGGCAATGACCAGGGCACCCAGTATCGCTCGGGTATCTACGTTTTTGATGAGGCCCAACGCCGCGCCGCCGAGCGCAGCCGCGAGGTCTATCAGGAACGGCTCAAGGGTGCGCTGGCGGCGGCCATCACCACCGAGATTCAAACGGCCACTGATTTTTATTACGCCGAAGCCTACCACCAGCAATACCTGCACAAAAACCCCGGCGGTTACTGTGGCCTCGGCGGTACCGGCGTCAGTTATTGCGGTTGACAGTTATTGGAGTTGACCGTTTTTGCGACTGAATCGTGCCGCTGACAGTGCTGCTGATTGCTCCGCCCATAGCGCAGTTAAGCTGAGCAGGCCTCATTATTTAGCAGAGCGCTTGCGCATCAGTCCCTCTTGCGCCGTGGACGCCACCAGGCGCCCGGCCTGGTCGTAAAAACGGCCGAAATTCAGGCCCCGGCCTCCTGACGCTACCGGGCTCTCCATATCGTAATACAACCACTGATCAACGCGGAATGGGGCGTGGAACCACATGGCGTGGTCGAGGCTGGCGGCCTGGAGATTGTCCCGGCCAAAGCGAATATCGTGCGGAATCATCGCTGTAGCCATAAAGACGTAGTCCGAGGCATAGGCGAGAATAGACAGGTGCTGCACCGGGTCGTCAGCCAGAGGGTTGACGGTTTTAATCCAATAGCCGTGCCGGGCTTCGGGGCTCTTGCTGCGCAGTATGTGCAGATCGCCATTGGTGCGGGTTTCGAAGGCACCAAATACATCCACCCGCGGAGGCAGTTGCAAAGCGGCCTGGCGCAACTCGGCAACCACCTCGGCGTCGTTGACCAAACTGTCCGCAGGGGGCACCGCCGGCATGGGGGCCTGGTGCTCAAAGCCTTGCTCCGGTATTTGGAAAGACAGCGCGGCGTTAAAAATGGCCTTGCCTTTCTGCTTTGCCACCACCCGCCGGGTAGTGAACGAACCGCCATCGCGGATAGGATCGACGTCGTAGATGATGGGCCGATCGATGTCCCCGGCGCGGAGAAAATAGCCGTGCAGGGAGTGAATCTGGCGCTCCGCCGGCACCGTACGAATGGCTGCATTCAGGGCCTGGGCCAGCACCTGGCCGCCGTAGACATGGGGTAGTTCGCTGCAGGTGACCGGGCTGCGAAACAACAGTGTGTCCAGTTGTTCTACTTCGAGCAAATCGTACAGTCGTGCAGTAGGTTGGGTCACTTCTAAACCTCGGTTGTGAAACTAAAGTACGGGAAATGGCAGGGCAGTGCGCCAGTTATTTGGCTGGCTCGGCAAAACCCTCTGGCACCTTGCCCTGCAGTTCGTAGGCGAAGGCAATGATATGGGCAACGGCGATATACAGAGCCTCGGGGATACTATCACCCAACTCCAGCGTCACCAATAAATCCACCAGTGCGGCATTGTCGCACAGTGGAATGCCGTGCTCTTGCGCCACCGCCATAATGCGCTGGGCTTCATCGCCGACACCCCGGGCAGTCACCGTTGGTGCGTTGACGCCATCGTAGTAGAGCGCCACGGCCTTGCGCAGTTGCTCGTCGGAGAAGTCGTTGCCGGGCCCCTGATTCATGTTCTTACGTCCACCAGCGAGTAGTCCAGGCGAATTTTATCGGCCGCCGGCTTGCCGGCAAAGCATTCGATTTTGGTCACTGTGACACCGTCCTTTTCCAGCCGCTGCTGCAGCTGTCCCAGGCGCTGCCGGGTGAGTGCCAGGGTTTGCGGTTGCTCGGCCCAGAGGCTGGCGCTAACGCTACTGTCGACCACCATCAAATGAGCGTGCAGGGTACCGGCAGCGGGGAGTTCAAAGGCCAGTTTTACCAGCCACTGGCGTACCTGGCGGGGCGTCCGGTCGGGGCTTTCCGAGTAGTCCTGGACCCAGTCCTGGTCGATGCGCAGTTGCATGGTCTGCACCTCGTGACCGTAGCGCAGGGGAATTTCCAGCTGCCAGTGCTGGGTGGGGGCGGTTTCGCTGGCGCCGGGGCCGCGCTGCAGGGCTTGCAATTGCTGTAGCATCACCTTATCCAGTGCCGCGCCGACTTGCTGTTGCAGCTGTTGCAGGAGTTGGTCCTTGGCCACCACAGTGCTGAGGTTTTTTTGGCTGTCAGGTTTCAGCATCAGTTGCTTGAGCAGGCCGAGCAGGGCAGTGGGCAGGACTTGCTGGTGCTGGGCTGGGGCCACTGTCAGCGCCTGTAATTGGGTCGACAACAACAGCAGGGCTGCCTTCAAGTCCCCTCGGGCGAGCCCCAACAGGGGCGCCCCCGGCAGTGTTGCAGCGGCACTTGCTGTATTGCCCGGCGCGCTCCCCGTCCCGGTTTGGGCGGCGAGCCGATGCTCCAGCTGCAGGCCGCTGTTGGCCAGGGTTTGCTTCAGTAGCGCCGGTTGACTCAACTGCTGTGGTGTGCGCAGGTGGGAGGCCAGCAACTGCAAGCTCTGTTGCAGGCTGGGCGGCAATTGCTGGCGCAGGTTGCTGTTGACGGGCAGCGCCAGAACCTTCGCCAGCAGGGCCGCGCTGACCAGGGTTTCGCTGAGCACGGCATTGCCGGGCGCCTGTTTCGGCAATAGCTGGCGCAACTCCTGTTGCATGGCGGTCAACTGCTTGCTATCCAGTGGCGCAGGCGCTGCACCTGAGGCCAATGCACCTGAGGCCAATGCAGTAGGGCCGGACTGAGTGGATGCCGCGGTGGCAACACCAGTCCCAAGGGCGCCTCTATCTAACGCCGCCTGGGGCAAGAGCAACAGGCGGCCGCGATTCAGTTGTACCGCAATTTCAGCCCCAGCCTTGACTGGCTGGTCGGTAAAGGTCAGCAGGCTGCGGCCCTTGACGTCAATCTCCACCAGTTTGAGCGCCTGGCTTTTCAGCAAACTGGCGAGGTTGTCGCCGAGGGTGGCCGCAGGGGCCGCGTTACCGGCGGCGCGACTGCCAGTGCTGGCGGCGGTCTCGGTAGTGGGGTTGGCGAGGGTGATCAGGCGGGCGCGCAGCGTGTCGTCCACAGTGCTGACCGACTTGACCAACGCCCGGGCAGCCTCACCCTCCCGGATGTTCAGGGTATTGAGTGCCGCCTGCAGCGCTCCCTGGCGTTGATCGAGGGTGGTGGCCAGTGAGTTTTGGGTACCGCGCAGGCTAATTTGTGAACTGCTGGGCAGGTCAATCGCCATTAACTGATAATTTATCCATGAATTTTCCGTCATTTCACAGTAGTATTGCCTGCTTTTGGCCCCTGCGGTGACGTCGGGCCGAGCCAATACTGACTGCGTTAGCTTACTCTACAGTATAGCGGCACAACGGTCCTTAACCTTACTGACTTAGCTGTAGCGCTGAATGAATCCACATCTGCTCGAACTCAAACAACTGCATTGCGAACGCGATGAACGGGTATTGTTTACCGGGCTTGATTTGCACATCAATGCCGGCGACGTGGTGCAAGTAGAAGGCCCCAACGGCTGTGGCAAAACTACCTTGCTGCGTCTGTTGACCACCACCTCCAGCGACTACCGTGGCGAGATCCTGTGGCAGGGTCAAGCGTTGCGCCGCGCCAGGTTGGACTATCTCAATCAGCTGCTCTACGTGGGCCATTTGCCCGGGGTAAAAAAGGCGCTGTCGCCGCGGGAAAATCTCAACTGGTTTACCGGCATGTACCAGGGGCATCAGCGTTGCAGTATCGAGGCGGCACTGGAGCAGGTGGGGCTGTTCGGCTTTGAGGATGTGCCCTGTTTCCAACTGTCCGCCGGGCAATTGCGGCGGGTGGCGCTGGCGCGCCTGTTCCTGACCCCGGCCCGGGTCTGGATTCTCGACGAGCCCTTCACCGCCATTGACAAGCAGGGTGTCGCCAACCTGGAAGCGCTGATGGCAGAGCACGCCAGCGGCGGCGGTTGCGTCCTGCTGACCACTCACCAGGACATGCAGCGTGCGGCGACGGTGCGCAAACTGAACCTCAATGACTACAAGCCCGTAGCAACCGCGGCAGAGTTTACAACGCCGGCGGAGGAACGGTGATATGAGCGATATACCACTGGCTGAAGAGCAGCTGCTCAGGTCCCGGCAGCTGGTATCCCCAGGGGTCTGGGCGGGGTTTTTGGCGACCCTGCGGCGCGATACCATCATCGCTTTCCGCCACCGCGGCGAGATGATGAACCCGCTGGTTTTTTTCCTGATGGTGATCACTATGGTGCCGCTGGGCATCAGCCCCGAGCGTATAATCCTGGCGACCCTGGCTCCGGGCATGATTTGGGTGGTGGCGCTGCTGGCAACCCTGCTGTCCCTGGACAGCCTGTTCCGCAGTGATTTTGAAGATGGCACCCTCGAGCAGCTGCTGATGTCGCCGCAGCCCCTGTATTTCCAGGTGTTGGCAAAAGTTGCGGTCCACTGGCTGGTCACCGGCCTGCCGCTGACGCTGATGGCGCCCTTGCTCGGTGTCATGTTGTCACTGCCGGCGGCTGGATTCGTGCCGCTGTGTTATACGCTGCTGCTGGGCACTGCCAGCCTGAGCCTGATCGGGGCAATTGGTGCCGCCCTGACCGTTGCCCTGCGCAAGGGCGGCTTGTTATTGTCGCTGGTTATTATGCCGCTGTATGTGCCAGTGCTGATATTTGGGGCCAGCGCGGTCAACAATGGGATCGAGGGTTTCCCCATCGGCGGGCAATTGGCGGTGCTGGGGGCATTCCTGGCAATGGCGATTGTACTGGCCCCCATGGCGGCAGCGGGCGCACTGCGCATCGGCATTAACGGTTGATTTAACGATTTCGCAAAAGAGGTAGATTTGTGGCTTGGCAATGGTTTCACCGCTTGGGTTCTCCGCGCTGGTTTTACGAAAAAACCGGCCCCTGGATGCCGTGGTTGGCAGTGCTCAGTGCGGTGTTGTTAATCAGCGGGGCGGTTTGGGGCCTGGCCTTTGCTCCGGCGGATATGAAGCAGGGCAACAGTTACCGCATTATCTATATACACGTGCCGGCGGCATTCCTGGCCCTGGCCGGCTACTACATAATGGCGATCAGCGGGGCAATCGGCCTGATCTGGAAGATGAAACTGGCCGATATGGTGATGAAAAGTGCCGCCCCCATCGGCGCGGTACTGACGTTTGTGGCGCTGGTTACCGGTGCCATCTGGGGTAAACCCACCTGGGGCACCTGGTGGGTCTGGGATGCCCGCATTACGTCCATGCTGATCCTGTTTTTCCTGTACCTGGGCGTTATCGCCTTGCAGGAGGCTTACCAGCATCAGGATACGGCTAATAAGGCCAGTGCAATCCTGGCGTTGGTTGGCACCGTAAACATACCGATTATCTATAAATCGGTGGACTGGTGGTACACCTTGCACCAGCCGGCGACGATTAAATTCACCTCGGAATCCACCATTCACCCGTCCATGCTGTACCCGCTGCTGACCATGGTGATCGGATTCTACTGCTTCTATGCGCTGGTATTGCTGCTGCGAACTCGCAGCGAAGTGCTGGAGCGGGAAAAGAAAACCCGCTGGGTGCAGGACCTGGCGCGGCAGGGCTGAAAATTACGATGATTAGCGCAACCATGGGTTCAATATTCACAAGAATGCTCAAGACAATGACAGGTACTACTGCACGTGCAATTTCAATTTGATAGCGTTTCCGACCTGCTGGCCATGGCCGGCCACGGCCCCTATGTCTGGGCGGCCTATGGCATTACCCTGGTGAGCCTGCTGTACCTGGTTGTCACGCCGCTGCGTCGGCGCCGTGCGCTGCTGGCAGCACTGCGCCGGCAGCAGCGGATGAACCGAGCTGAGACGGAGCTGTCCAAACAGGGTGCAGCTGCCGACCCTGCAGCAACACCTTCACCAAGCCGCGACCCCCGCGTCAATTAACCGCAGAATTAACGAGTTACTATGCATCCTGTTCGTAAACAACGTCTGATCCTGGTGGTCTTTGTGGTCGCCTTTTCCTGTCTGGCGGTGGGTTTGCTCACCTATGCCCTGCGCGAAAACATCAATCTGTTCTACCCGCCATCCAGCATAGTCGCGGGCCAGGCGCCGGTGGACAAGCGCATTCGCGCCGGCGGCTGTGTCTTACCGGGCCAGGTAAAGCGCGCTGCCGACAGTCTCGATGTCAACTTCCTGATCACCGATGGCGCGGCCAATGTTGAGGTGCACTACAGCGGCATTTTGCCCGACCTGTTTGCCGAAGGTGAGGCGGTAGTCGTCAACGGCAGCCTCAATGGCGACGGGGTGTTTATGGCTACCGAAGTGTTGGCCAAACACGATGAAACCTACATGCCGCCGGAAGTGTCTGATTCGATCCAGCAATCCGGTGCCTTAAACGCGGCCAATAGCGGTCAGCACCAAGCCACCTGCGAGGGCATGCAATATGGTTCCTGAGCTGGGCCATTTCGCCCTGATACTGTCCTTCTGCCTGGCTCTGTGCCTGGCGGTTGTACCCATGTGGGGCACGGCAATCGGTAATACTGCCATGATGCGCTCATCGCGCAGCATGTCGTTGGGCATGTTTGTGTTTAGCGCGCTGGCCTTTGCCTGTCTCACCTATGCCTTCTGCGTGGACGACTTTTCCGTGGTGTACGTCGCCAACCAGTCCAACACTCTGTTGCCCATCGAGTACAAAGTCAGCGCGGTCTGGGGCGGGCACGAGGGTTCGCTGTTGCTGTGGGTGCTGATCCTGTCTGGCTGGACCCTGGCAGTAGCGGCTTTCAGTGACGATATGCCGCTGGATATGGTGGCGCGGGTGCTGTCGGTGATGGGCATGGTAGCGGTGGGGTTCTATGCCTTTGTGCTGCTCACCTCCAACCCCTTTGATCGCCACCTGCCCAACGCGCCGGCGGAAGGCGGCGACCTCAACCCGCTGCTGCAGGATCCTGGCTTGATTATCCACCCACCCATGCTCTACATGGGTTACGTCGGTTTTTCCGTAGTGTTCGCCTTTGCCATCGCCGCGCTTCTCTCCGGCCGCCTGGACAGCGCCTGGGCGCGCTGGTCGCGACCCTGGACCACCGTGGCCTGGGTATTCCTGACCCTGGGTATCGCCCTCGGCAGTTGGTGGGCCTACTACGAACTGGGCTGGGGCGGCTGGTGGTTCTGGGATCCGGTGGAGAATGCCTCCTTTATGCCCTGGCTGGTGGGCACCGCGTTGGTCCACTCACTGGCAGTCACTGAAAAGCGGGGTGTTTTCAAAAGCTGGACCTTGCTGCTGGCCATATTCGCCTTTTCCCTCAGCCTGCTGGGTACCTTCCTGGTGCGTTCCGGGGTGCTCACCTCCGTGCACGCCTTTGCCGCCGACCCGGAGCGGGGAGTCTTTATCCTTATCTTCCTGGCCATTGTGGTGGGCGGTTCCCTGACCCTGTATGCGGTGCGTGCGCCGGCGGTAAAAGCCACTGCCAGCTTCCAGTGGCTGTCGCGGGAGGCGCTGCTGCTGGGTAACAACGTTATTTTTGCCGTTGCCACGGCGACCATTTTGTTGGGGACCCTCTATCCACTGATCGCCGACGCCCTCGACTGGGGCAAGATCTCCGTCGGTCCGCCGTATTTTAATTTTTTCTTTGTGCCGCTGATGGGGTTGCTGGCCCTGCTGATGGGTGTCGGTATGCTCAGCAACTGGAAGAGCAGTCGCTGGGCTGTCCTGCGCCAGTGGTTGTCACTGCCGTTGCTGGGCAGTGTGGTGCTGGGTATCAGCCTGCCATTTTTTAGCGGCGACTCCTGGTCCCCAAGTGCGGCTCTGGCCTACGCCATTGGCAGCTGGGTGATCCTGGCGACTCTGGCGGATATTTACTATCGCACCCGCAACCGGCGCGGCCTGGCGGCCAGGTTTAACGCGGTCTCGCTGAGCTACAAAGGTATGGTTATCGCCCACTTGGGTGTGGCTATGACGCTGCTCGGTGCCACGCTCAATACCATCTACTCGGACCAGCGCGACATGCGCCTGGCAGTGGGGCAGGGGGTTGTGCAAGGCGGTTATGAGTTTCGCTTCCAAGGCGCCGACAAGGTCCGTGGGCCGAACTATGTGGCCGATCGCGGCACTGTGGAAATCTACCGCGATGGCGAACTGTACGATGTACTGCATCCCGAGAAGCGGCGCTATCTGTCCGGTGGCAACCTGATGACCGAAGTGGGTATCAATGCCGGCTTTTGGCGCGACCTTTACGTGGCCCTGGGTGAACCGCTGGACAACGGGGCCTGGGCGGTGCGGGTACATTACAAGCCGTTTGTACGCTGGATTTGGCTGGGGGCCTTGATGATGGGCCTGGGTGGCGTGCTCGCCATTCTCGATAAACGCTATCGGCGCGTTACCCGAGCCGTCAGCGTGCCCGCAGGGGGCGCCGATGCCGCACTTTAATTCCGTCATATTTGTCGCTGTTTGAGTTATTCCATGTCGCGTTTCAAGCTGTTTATTCCGTTACTGGTTTTTTTAATCCTGGCCATATTCTTCTGGCGGGGCCTGAGCCTGGACCCCACAGCCATGCCCTCGGCGCTGATCGACCGGCCGGTGCCGGCCTTTAAACTGGCAACGGTGAAAGATCCGCAACAGTTTTACACCGAGCAGGATCTCAAGGGTGAGGTGGCGCTGCTTAATGTCTGGGCTACCTGGTGCGTCGCCTGCCGGGTGGAACACCCGTTCCTGGTGCAGTTGGCCCAGCAGGGCCTGAAAATAGTCGGTATCAACTACAAGGACGATGTGGCGGAAGCCCGGGTATGGTTGCAAAAACTGGCCGACCCCTACGTCTACAGTGTGGTCGATGCGGATGGCCGGCTGGGTATTGACCTGGGTGTGTTCGGCGCGCCGGAAACCTATGTGCTCGATAAAGAGGGCGTGATTCGCTACAAGCACGTCGGGGTGGTGGACGCCAAAGTCTGGCGTGAAACCATCGAGCCCATCGTCAATTCACTGCGCCAGTAGAGGGCTTGCAGCCAGTGGCAGAGCAGATCGATCCAGGCCAATGCCCGCTCTGTGGCGAGCGCAACGGCTGCTGCTACCAGGCCGGCAGCAGTGACCCGGCGGTGTTTGAGTGCTGGTGCAAAGAGGTGCGTGTTGAACCTCGCGCACTGGCGCAGATCCCGCCTTCCCGGCGTGGCCAAAGTTGCCTTTGCCCACGCTGCGCGCAGTCCAACCCGCAAGAGGCAAAGCCGGCAGCTAAAAGCTAGCGCTGCAATCATTGCCTCAGGCCGATTCGGCCGTATCCTCGTCCCGGGCCAGGTAGATCGCGCGCGTTTCCACCTCCGGATAGATTTCATTCAGCGCCACCGGCACACCATCGCCATTGATGACCTGCGCGTGCCGCCGCTGCAACAGGCGCGGCTGGGCGACCCCGCAGGAGTGCGCGATGACCTCGATCTCCTGCAGCAGGTTTTTGGCGTAGTTGGCAACCCGGTTGGCCTTGTTGGCGGGGTCGAGGCCCTTTTGAAGTTCCGGGTTGTGGGTGGTAACGCCGGTGGGGCAGGTGTTTTTATTGCACTGCATGGCCTGGATACAACCCAGCGCAAACATAAAGCCCCGCGCGCTGACGACAAAATCCGCCCCCATACAGAGGGCCCAGGCCACCTCGCCGGGGTTGGTCATTTTGCCGGAACAGATAACCTTGACCCGCTCGCGCAGCCCATATTCACTCAATTTATCCACCACCATTGGCAGGCTGCGCTTGATTGGCAGGCCCATATAATCCATCAGGCTCTGGGGCGCCGCGCCGGTACCGCCGTCGGCGCTGTCCACGGTAATAAAGTCAGGGGCGTATTCAAGCCCTCGCTCGTGGATACATTGGCCCAGTTCATCGAGCCATTCCCAGCTGCCCAATACCATCTTGAAGCCGGTGGGCTTGCCGGTGATCTCGCGGATTTTACGCAGGAACTCCAGTAAGTCTTCGATGGAGCGAACTTCCGGGTGGCCGTTGGGGCTGATGGATGGCTGGCCCTCGGGTATGCCGCGGGTGGAGGCGATCAGGGACGTGACTTTGACACCGGGCAGAATTCCACCTTTGCCGGGCTTGGCCCCCTGGCTCAGTTTCAGTTCAAACATTTTGACGCTGTCGTGGGCGGCAATTTTCGCCAGCTTGTCCGGGTCCAGGCTGCCGTCGGCCGCTTGCACCCCGTATTTGGCAGTGCCGATCTGGAACACCAGGTCACATCCACCCTGCAAGTGAAAAGGTGACAGGCCACCCTCGCCAGTGTTGAGCCAGATGCCGGCCTGTTTGGCGCCACTGGACAGCGCGGTGATGGCCGGCACCGAAAGGGCGCCAAAGCTCATGCCGGAAATATTAAAAATGGAATTGGGCGTGTAGGGCTGGCGGGTATATCCGTCGCCAATGGTGACCACCCCGGACGGCAGAAAATTTTCCCGCAGGGTGGGAAACAGGCAGTTGAGAAAAATAATGTCACCGGGGTGATTGAGAGGGCGGGTCGAGCCGAATGCAACGGTCGAGTCAATGTTTTTCGCGGCGCGATAGATCCAACTGCGCTGGGCCCGATTAAACGGCAGTTCCTCCCGGTCGAGGGCAAAGAAATACTGGCGGAAGAACTCCCCCATATGCTCGAAATAATAGCGGAAGCGTCCAATGATCGGGTAGTTGCGACGGATGGCGTGGGTCTTCTGGGTGACGTCAACTACGTAGATATAGGCCAACAACAGCAACAGTATGCCGAGGGCACAGACAAACACCAGCGCACCAATTTGGACAACAGAGGCAACAAAACCCGGTAACCATTCCATAAGCGAACCTTGCAAATTGTGAAAGTCAGCGGCGCTGGCACTGCCGGCCGTGGGCTTATTCTAGCAGTATCTGCAATGGCACTGTTCGATCTGGATCAAATGCTGCATGGGGTTAAACTGCCAGCCGCAGGCAATGCACCCAATTAACGACTACACTAGGACGAGGCAGTGCGACGTAAAACAAAAAAACACGAACAACCCAGGGTTGCCAGCATTGAAAAAAATTAACAGCAGACCCAACATCATCGACATCGAGGCCTCCGGTTTCGGTCACGACAGCTACCCCATCGAGGTGGGTGTGGTGTTGAGTTCCGGCAAGCGCTATTCGCGCCTGATCAAACCTTTCTCCGACTGGCGCCACTGGTGCGAAAAGGCCGAGGCCGTCCACGGCATCGAGCGCCAGGCGCTTCTGGAATACGGTACCGACCCCCAGGTCGTGGCCCGCGGTTTAAACAATTTATTGGCCGGCACAACGGTATACAGCGACTGCTGGGGGGTGGACAAGCCCTGGCTGGAGACCCTGTTCTACCGCTGTGGCTTGCCCATGAATTTCTTTATTTCACCGATTGAATCGATCCTCGCCGAGCCGCAGATGCAATACTGGCAAACCACTATGGAAGAGGCCAGAAAAGCATTGAAACTGGGGCGCCACCGGGCGAGTATGGACGCACTGGTGATTCAGGAAACCTTTGCCAACACCCTGCAACTGGTGCAGCGTTGAACCAACTCCAGAGCGGATATCTATGCCCTCATGGCCGCAATCGCAGCGTTCAAGTGAACTTCGCCTGGCGATAAAAGCCGCCTATCGCCGCGATGAAAGTGAGGCCCTGCAGCAGTTGCAGGCGCAGGATCCACTGCAGCAACTCGACCGGGAGTCAGCCCAGCGCATGGCCCGGGAATTGATTGCCCATCTGCGCCAGTGCAAGCCCGCCAATCACATTGAACCCCTGCTTAGCGAATTCCGTCTCGCCACCGTCGAAGGCGCGGCCCTGATGAGCCTGACGGAAGCCCTGCTGCGCGTGCCGGACGAGCACACCAGCCGGCAGTTGATTGCCGACAAGCTGTTAGCGGGAGACTGGAGTCGCCACCGGGGCCGTCAACGTCCGCTGGCAGTCAATTGCGCGGCCCTCGGCCTAAGCCTGGCCAAGAGGATACTCAAAGCGGGTGGCGCAGGGCAGTGGCCAGACAACGGCAGCGCCGAAGCGGGTGGCGCAATCCGCGCTGCCTTCAGGGGCCTGAGCATTGGGCTGGTCAGCCGCATGGTTCGGGCAGTCATTCACACACTCGGCACTGAGTTTGTGCAAGGCAAGTCCATCGCTGAGGCATTGCAGCGGGCCCGGGCCGAACACGGCCAGAGCGACTGTTTTTCCTTCGACATGTTGGGCGAAGGTGCCCGCACCCAGGCCGCCGCCGAGCGTTATCTGGAAAAATACCGCGAGGCCATCGACGCGGTTGGGGCGGCCAGGAAAAGTGATCCCCAGCGGCAAAACAGTGTCTCGGTGAAATTGTCGGCCCTGCATCCGCGCTATGAATACAGCCAAAAAACACGCCTGATGACCGAGCTGGCCCCCAAGCTGATGGCGCTGGCACTGCAGGCGAAACAGCGGGACATCCACCTGACCGTGGATGCGGAAGAGGCGCGGCGGCTGGAGTTGTCGCTGGATATCATTGAAGCTGTGTTCCGCGATCGGCGCCTGGACGGCTGGGACGGCTTCGGCTTTGCCGTACAAGCCTATCAAAAACGCGCCGTTGCGGTAATCAACTGGGCGCTGCAACTGGCTCTCGATTGCGATCGCCCCCTAAACCTGCGGCTGGTAAAGGGCGCCTACTGGGACTCCGAGATCAAGTGGAGCCAGCAGGGCGGCTATCGAGACTACCCGGTGTTTACCGATAAAGCCGGAACGGATTTGTCCTACCTGGTGTGCGCCGATATTTTGCTGCGCCAGCGGCAGCAACTGCGGCCCCAGTTTGCCACCCACAACGCCGCTACCGTGGCCGCAGTAATTGCCCTGGACGAAGCCATTTGCAATGCCGCTGGCGGCGCCCTGAGCGCAAAAAGCGGCTACGAATTCCAGCGCCTGTACGGCATGGGCTCCAACCTTCACCGCCGGGTACAACAGCGCTTTGGCTTGCCCTGCCGGGTTTACGCACCGGTGGGCGAGCACAGAGAGTTGTTGCCTTACCTGGTGCGACGCATGCTGGAAAACGGTGCCAACAGCTCGTTCGTGCACCAACTATCCGCTGCGGCCGAACCGGAAGGCGAGCTGCTGCAACAATTGCAGCCCGGCCCGCTGCAACGCAGCTCGCGCATACCGTTGCCACGGGACATATTGCGGCGCTCCAATGGGGCACACTGTTGCGAGGAAAACTCAATTCGGGAAACCTCCAGGCGTGAAAACTCCAGCGGCCTGGAGTTGGTGGATGACCTCGCCCGGCAGCGCTTGGATCAACTGTTACAGGAGTGGCAAGAGTGGCGCTCGCCGGTCCCGGCCGCTGCGAAATCCGGCATTACTGAAACCGAAAATATCGAAGCCGACGATACTAAAACCAAAAGCATCGAAGGCGACATTTCTGAAACCTGCAGCATTGAGACAGTCAGCACCGGGAGCGCCGACTCCGAGATATCCAAAGAAACAGCACCGCTGGCGGTGTTAAACCCGGCGGATAGAAGCCAGAGAGTGGGGCAGCTAAGTCGCGATTCCGCCCCGCAAATGCTGGCCAAACTGCAAACCGCAGCCGCGGCGTTTCCTCACTGGTCGACCACTCCCGCTGCCCGCCGCGCGGCAATATTGCGTGCCTGCGCCGATCACTTGTTGCAACAGCGCGAGAAGTTGATCGTCCTACTGGTCAAGGAGAGCGGAAAAACCCTGCTCGACAGCGACGCCGAAGTGCGCGAAGCGGTGGACTTCTGTCGCTACTATGCAGACCAGGCCGAGGCGCTTTTTGCGGCCGGGGCAGAGTCTGCCGCAGCGGCTAGCCGGCTGCGCTCCCGGGGCGTGGCTTTTTGCATCAGCCCCTGGAATTTCCCCCTTGCTATTTTCCTCGGGCAGATCGCCGCGGCGCTGGCGACCGGCAACACGGTTATTGCCAAGCCCGCCGACCAGACCTGCCTGATCGCCGTCAGAACTCGGCAACTGTTGATCGAGGCCGGCCTGCCGGAAGACGCACTGCAACTGATTCTCGCCCGGGGCAAACTCGCCGGGGAGACACTAATTGGCCAGCCAGAGGTGCAAGCAGTGGTGTTCACCGGCTCGATCGCCACCGCCCGCTGGTTGGCCCAGCAACTGGCCCGGCGGGAATCGGAAGTGGCGTTGATCGCCGAGACCGGCGGCCAGAACGCCATGATCGTAGACGCCACCGCGCTGCCCGAGCAGGTGGTGGATGATGTACTGCAATCGGCCTTTCAAAGTGCCGGCCAGCGCTGCTCGGCGCTGCGCGTGCTGTACCTGCAGCAGGAGGTGGCCGAGGATATTATCCAGTTGCTGCAACAGGCCATGGCGGAATTGACCATTGGCGATCCGGCGCTGCTGGCAACCGATGTGGGGCCGGTAATCGACGCCACCGCTGTCGCCGGTTTGCGGCAGCACCAGCAATATCTGCAGGGATTGGGCAACCAGGTAAAATTGTTGCAGCAACTGGAGTTGCCGGCGAGCTGCGCCGGGGGTAGTTTTTTTGCCCCCTGTCTCTATGAAATTCCCTCCATCAAACTGTTACCCGGTGAAGTGTTCGGGCCGATCCTGCACGTGGTTCGCTATGCCGCTGACGCATTGCCCCAGGTAATCGATGACATCAACAGCACCGGCTTTGGTTTGACCATGGGCATCCACAGCAGGATCGAACGGAGTGCGGCTGCCACTGCGGAGCAGGTGAGGGCGGGCAATATCTACCTCAACCGCAATATGATCGGCGCCGTGGTTGGCGTGCAACCGTTTGGCGGCCAGGGACTCTCCGGTACCGGCCCCAAGGCCGGAGGACCGCACTACCTTGGGCGCCTGCTGACCAGCAGTCCCGCCCTCTGTAACCAGGACAGCAGCAACAAAGACAGCAGCAACAAAGACAGCAACAAAGGCATTAATAAAAGCAGCAACAGCCGGGTCTTGGAGAACGACGTACCGCTGCTCCCGGCGCGCGCCAGTGCAGAATTGCTGGAGCAATTACCGCCCCCATCGGACTTTATTTCTCGGCTTGACCGCGAAGCCAGGTACCAGCTGGGCGCGCGGGCCTGCAGCCTCTTCCCGGCCCCCCGGGCATCTGCCCTGCGGGACTTGCTGGCGACGATCCAACAGAGCTGGTGGCCGGTCACCCGCTTGCCAGGGCCGGTCGGGGAGGTCAATACCCTGCAGTACCAGGCCCGCGGTTTGCTGGTGCAAATCCTGGCCGAAGAGGCCGAAGAGGAGCATGAACTACTGCTGCTCTGGGGGTCATTGCTGACCGGCAATTCAGTCGCTGTGTTGGCGCCACCGACGCGCATGGCAGAGGCATCCGCCTGGCTGCAGCACTTTACTGCAGCAGGCTTTCCCAGCGGTCTCGTCGCCCTGCTGCCGCTCGCCACTAGTCTGCCGGTATTGCGCTGCGCGGGGCTCAGTGGAGTGGTGATCAGCGCCATTTCTCCCTACCTGCCAACAGTTAAAGCCTGTTTGCTGGAACACCACCAGGCGCTGCTGCCGGTGATTACCGAGACCCAACCCAGCGAGTTCCTCCCGCGCTTGATCCTGGAAAAAACCATCAGCGTCAATAGCGCCGCCCTGGGCGGCATTACCGAGTTGCTGGCGGACTCTAAAGAGCCGAAAGCTGACGTTGCCCTGGATTAACCACCCCCTTGACTATCTTACCTGCTTATTTTCGAAGCCATGCAACCTAAACCTGGCAATACGGCAGGGCTGGCTGCGGTGGCTTGCTTTCAAGACCCTCGACAGCAGGGATGCTGTCGTGGAGCCTCCAGGGACGGAATCTCGGCGAGTCTTGAAAGCAAGCCGCCGTAGACAGACCGGGTGAAAGCCGATTAACCAAGGGCAGGTAGGTCTGCTTTCAAAACCCTCGACAGCAGGGATGCTGTCGTGGAGCCTCCAGGGATGGAAATTCGGCGAGTCTTGAACGCCAGCCGCCGCAGCCAGACCGGGTGAAAGCCGATCACCCCTGGGCAGGTAGGTCTGCTTTCGAGACCCTCGACAGCAGGGATGCTGTCGTGGAGCCTCCAGGGATGGAAATTCGGCGAGTCTTGAAAGCCAGCCGCCGCAGCCAGACCGGGTGAAAGCCGATCACCCCTGGGTAGGTAGGTCCGCTAGCGCTAACAGCTTACCTATTCAAAGGGGTAACCAGGAATATTTATTCCGCTTTGATCCGGGTCAACACCGCCTGTCCATCCAGCCGCTATGGTAGAGGCTATTTTTTGATCCTAGTGATAGCAGGAGAGTCGTATGTACGTGGATGGTTATGTGATTTCAGGGCTGCTGATTGTCGCACTGACTTGTGGGTTACTGGGCTATGCCGGCTGGTTTGGGTACCGCCATATCAAGCGGGACGCAGCCAAGGCAACACCCAACAAGAAAAATTCATAGCGGCTGTGCGCAGCCCAAAAAAAAGCCCGCAAATGCGGGCTTTTTTGTGTTAACCGATCAATCCTGATCAGGAAAACTGGTTCATGGTGTTGTCTTTACCGCTGGCCTTGAGTGCGGCCTCACCGGCAAAGTATTCCTTGTGATCGTCGCCCAGATCCGATCCAGCCATGTTCTGGTGCTTGACGCAGGCAATGCCCTGGCGGATTTCCTTGCGCTGTACGTTGGCAACGTAGCCCAGCATACCCTGCTCACCGAAGTACTCCTTGGCCAGGTTGTCCGTAGACAGTGCAGCCGTGTGGTAGGTAGGCAGCGTAATCAGGTGGTGGAAGATACCCGCTTCCCGCGCCGCGTCGGCCTGGAAAGTACGAATACGTTCGTCGGCTTCCTGGGCCAGTGGCGTTTCGTCGTACTCGGCACTCATCAGCTTGTCGCGCTGGTAAGCGGAGACATCCTTACCTTGCTCAGTCCAGCTATCCAGAACCTGCTGGCGGAAGTTCAAGGTCCAGTTGAACGACGGACTGTTGTTGTAAACCAGCTTGGCAGAGGGCACAACTTCGCGAATGCGCTTCACCATGGCACCGATCTGGCCAACGTGGGGCTTCTCGGTTTCGATCCAGAGCAAATCGGCACCGTTTTTCAGCGAGGTGATGCAGTCCAGTACAACCCGGTCTTCGCCACTACCCTTGCGGAACTGGTAGAGGTTACTGGGCAGGCGCTTGGGACGCAGCAACTTGCCACCGCGATTCAGCACCACGTCGCCGTTGCGCAGTTGAGCCGAGGTAATCTCGTCACAGTCGAGGAACGAGTTGTACTGGTCGCCCAGGTCACCTTCCTCGTGGGTTACCGCGATCTGCTTGGTCAAACCGGCGCCCAGGGAGTCGGTGCGGGCAACGATAATGCCGTCGTCGACCCCCAGTTCAAGGAACGCGTAGCGGACAGCGCGGATCTTGGCGAGGAAATCCTCGTGCGGTACGGTAACCTTGCCGTCCTGGTGGCCGCACTGCTTCTCATCGGACACCTGGTTCTCGATCTGGATGGCACAGGCACCCGCTTCGATCATTTTCTTGGCCAACAAGTAGGTGGCTTCGGCGTTACCAAAACCGGCATCAATGTCGGCGATAATCGGTACCACGTGGGTAACATGATTGTCGATCTGGTCCTGAACCTTCGCTTCAGCGGCGCTGTCACCGTTTTTGCGGGCTTCATCCAACTGGCGGAACAGACCGCCCAGCTCCCGCGCATCGGCCTGGCGCAAGAAAGTGTACAGTTCTTCGATCAGGGCCGGGACCGAGGTCTTCTCGTGCATGGACTGGTCGGGCAGGGGGCCAAACTCAGAGCGCAGAGCGGCAATCATCCAGCCGGACAAGTACAGGTAGCGGCGATCAGTGCTGTTAAAATGCTTTTTGATCGAAATCAGCTTTTGCTGACCGATAAAACCGTGCCAGCAGCCCAGTGACTGGGTGTACTGGCTGGTGTCGCCGTCGTAACGGGCCATGTCCTTGCGCATAATTGCTGCGGTGTACTTGGCAATGTCGAGACCGGTCTTGAACCGGTTTTGCGCTCGCATGCGAGCAACCGATTCAGCATTGATACCATCCCAGGCATTGCCCTGGTGTGCTTTTAACGTTTCGATTGCGTCGATATCTTTAGTTAGAGTCGTCATGCTCAGTCCCTTTTTACTTTTGGGTGGTTGATTAATTCGCCTGACAAAGACTAGGCCTTATGCGAGAATTATCCTAATTTATAGTTTTTATTTTCGGTATATCTTTCATGAATTTAGCTAGAATCGATCTCAACCTGCTGGTGTACCTGGATGTGCTACTGCGCGAGCGCAATGTCACCAAGGCGGCGAACCAGCTGGGCATCTCCCAGCCGGCCATGAGCAACGGGCTCAAGCGCCTGCGCGCGCTGTTTGACGACCCGTTGCTGATTCGCACCAGTGAAGGCATGACGCCCACCGAACGGGCACAGCAACTGGAGCCGCGGATTCGGTCGCTGTTGTTGCAATTGGAAACCACGATTGAGCCGAGGAACGAATTCGATGCCCTCAAGAGCGGGCGTATCTTCCGCATCATGGCCAGCGATTACGCCGAATGCACGCTGATACCGGCGCTGCTCAGTCGCCTGCGGACCATGGCGCCCAAGGTCGCCCTGGACATCATGACGCCCAGCGACGTCAGCTTTAACGACGTGGAGCAGGGGCGGGTGGATATGGTGGTCAACCGCTTCGACGAGATGCCCCAGTCTTTTCACCAAAAAACCCTGTGGCTGGACCATTTCAGCTGCGTATTGAGCAAACACAATCCCATTCTGGCGGACTTTAATCTCTCCACCTACCTGCAATCCCAGCATGTGTGGGTGAGTAAAACCGGCATGGGGATCGGCGTCGGGGTTGACCCCCAGGATGTGCAGCGCTTGGGCTGGGTCGACAAAACCCTGGCCAGTATGGGTAAGCGGCGCCATATCACTGTCTTTACCCGTCACTACCAGGCGGCTGCGCTGCTGGCGGAGCAAAAAGACCTGGTGGCAACCCTGCCCAGCAAGCTGGCCAGGTTGCAACTGGCCAATAACCGGGTCAGCATCATGCCGCCACCGTTTGAAATTCCCCCGTTTGAGCTGAAAATGGCCTGGAGCCCTTTGCTGCAGCACAACCCCGCGCACAAGTGGCTGCGCAAACTGATCACCGAAACGGCAGAAACCCTGGACCAGGCCTAGACCATAATAGCCTGGACAAATACCGGGAATAAAAATGATAAATTAGATTGATTCTGGCCGACTGATTTACACTCCAAAACACGGTTGAGCCACATCATCGTAATTTAAATCATTCCTGCTTCGAATCATTCGTGCTTCGAATCATCCGTGCTTCTAATTATGGCTGCGTGGTATCAATGTTCGGCTCGCGCTCAGCTCGACCGATTGCGCCGGGACAGTGGTGAACTCAATCGAATACAACTCAATCGAGAACAACTAGGTAAAAGGTGAATTGTTTATGTCCAGGAGAACGACAAGGGGTAGCCTGCAAGTAGCGGACACACTCTGCCAACTGATTGAGAGCGAGATCATCCCGGGTACTGGTGTGGATGCCGGGCATTTCTGGCGCGAGTTCGAAGCCATTATCAACGATCTGGCGCCGAAAAATGCCGCCCTGCTGCAGCGCCGCGACGATCTGCAACAGCAAATTGACGCCTGGCATCGGGAAATGGCCGGGCGCCAGTTCGATGTGGCAACATACAAACAGTTTCTTACTGACATCGGTTACCTGTTACCCGAAGGGCCGTCCTTTAGCGTTACCACCACTAATGTCGACGTGGAGATCGGCCAGTTGGCCGGCCCACAGCTGGTAGTGCCGGTGAAGAATGCCCGCTTCGCCCTGAACGCGGTCAACTCCCGCTGGGGCAGCCTGTACGATGCCCTCTACGGCACCGATGCCATAGCCAGCGACGGCGGCGCCGAGCCTGGCCCGCAATACAATCCGATCCGTGGCCAGAAGGTCATCGAATTCGCTCGCCGCCATTTGGACCAGGTAGCGCCACTGCAAGAGGAGTCCCACCTGCGGGCCTGCCACTACAGTGTCGTAGACGGTGAGCTGCGGGTGAGCCTGACTGACGACGGCACCACCGGTCTGGCGCAGCCAGAGAAGTTCGTGGGCTTTAACGGCGACCCCGCGTCGCCAACCGCGATCCTGTTGCAGAACAATGGTCTGCACGTGGAGATCCAGATCGACCCGCAGAGCCCGATTGGCAAAACCGACCCGGCCGGGGTCTGCGACCTGATCGTCGAAGCCGCGCTGACCACGATTATGGACTGTGAGGACTCGGTCGCCGCCGTGGATGCGCAAGACAAGGTCGAGGTGTATCGCAACTGGCTGGGCCTGATGCAGGGCACCCTGGAAGAAGAATTTGTGAAGGGCGGCCACACAATCCGCCGCCGCATGAAGCCCGATCGTCGCTACAAAACTCCGGCCGGGCAAGAGTTGGTGTTGCCCGGTCGCAGCCTCCTGTTCGTGCGCAACGTCGGTCACCTGATGACCAATGACGCCATTCTCGACCAGCAGGGCAACGAAATCCCCGAAGGCATTATGGACGGTATGATCACCGCTTTGGCGGCCATACACGATCTGCGTGGCAACGGCCGCCGCGGCAACTCGCGCGCTGGCAGCGTCAATATTGTCAAGCCGAAGATGCACGGCCCGGAAGAGGTCGCGTTCACCGTTGAACTGTTCGGGCGCATAGAAGATGCCCTCGGCCTGGAACGCAACACCCTGAAAATCGGCATTATGGACGAGGAGCGCCGCACCACCGTCAACCTCAAGGAGTGCATCAGGGCCGCGTCGGAGCGCACCGTGTTTATCAACACCGGCTTCCTTGACCGCACCGGGGATGAGATCCACACCTCCATGCTGGCGGGCCCGTTTGTGCCCAAGACCGCCATGAAGAAGCAGAAGTGGATCAATGCCTACGAAGACTGGAATGTCGACATCGGCATCGAGTGCGGACTACCGGGTAAGGCTCAGATAGGTAAAGGTATGTGGGCCATGCCTGATGAAATGGCGGCCATGCTGGAACAGAAAATCGGTCACCCGAAAGCCGGTGCTAACACCGCCTGGGTACCGTCACCCAACGGCGCGGTGCTGCACAGCATTCACTACCACCAGATCAATGTCGCCGCCCGACAGAAGGAATTGGCGGAGCGTCCGCGCGCCAGTCTCGACGATATTCTCAGTATTCCGCTGCTGGGCAAAGATGAAACCCTGAGTGCGGAACAAATCCAGTTTGAACTGGACAATAACGCGCAGGGCATTTTGGGTTACGTGGTGCGCTGGATCGATGCCGGAGTAGGGTGCTCGAAAGTGCCGGACATCAATAACGTGGGTTTGATGGAGGATCGCGCCACCCTGCGCATTTCCTCCCAACACCTGGCCAACTGGATTGAGCACGGCATTTGCACCGAGGAGCAGGTACTGGCCGCACTCAAGCGGATGGCGGAAGTGGTGGACCGGCAAAACGCCGCCGATCCAACCTACCAGCCCATGGCTCCAGGCTTCGACGGGATTGCCTTCCAGGCGGCCTGCGACCTGGTGTTCAAGGGCAAGGAGCAGCCATCCGGCTATACCGAGCCCCTGTTGCACGCCCGGCGCCGGGAGCGGAAAGCCCAACTGCAAGGCCGCTTCTGATACCCAACGGTCAACCGCCGCCGAACCGACTTTGGCTTCGGCGGCGGCGATTTACTGCACGATTTCGTGACATTTGAATGACAGCGAAGTGAAGTCTTCGTGACTGCAACCCCTCGACGGTTAAGAGATACTAACGCTTTATGCACACCAAATGTGCACGCGGAAAAATGTCAGGGAAAGCAACAAAAATATTTTCAAATTTCTTTTTCAAAGCTATTGACCTTTATAACTTATTGAAAAATAAAGATATATTCTGATTGGTTAAAAATTGATCAGTTTGAAGAAGGGGCCATAGCCTGTGGGCTTTGCGCTTTTTACCATGAGTTATTCACGAGGTTATCCACAGATTCTGTGGAAAACGTTCAGGTTAATTTTTTGTGATAAAAATTTTACGGTCGTTATAATCGCCGCTGCCATTTATAACAGCGGAACACGCCTATGACACCCGCAAGATATGCAACCATCTGCCGGGTCCTGCAGCAACGTCAACCAGATCTCACGGTGATCGCCGACGAAGTTCACAAGGGGCGCAACTTGTCAGCCATAGTGCGCACTTGCGATGCGGTTGGCATACCGCGCTTTCACAGTGTCCAGCCCGCCTTGGGTTTTCGGCCGTTCCGTGGCACGGCGCTTGGCAGTCACAAGTGGGTAGAAACTACCCTGCATGACACTATTGGTGCCGGCATTAGCCAGCTCAAGGCCGAAGGCTTTGCCATAGTTGCTGCCAACCTGTCCAACCGGGCCATAGACTTCCGCGAGTTTGATTACACCCGGCCGACGGCGCTGTTGCTCGGCACGGAAAAGCAGGGGGTCAGTGCGGAGGCGCTACGGAGTGCCGATGCGGAAGTATCCATTCCCATGATGGGCATGGTCGAGTCGTTTAACGTCTCCGTTGCCTGCGCCATCATCCTTACCGAAGCCCAGCGCCAAAGACAGGCGGCCGGGCTCTACGACCAATGCCGGCTGCCGGCGCCGGAATACCAGGCTAAACTGTTTCAGTGGTGCCAGCCGGTAATCAGCAAATATTGCGACGACAACGGCCTCGAGTATCCACCCCTGGACGACACCGGCGAGGTGATTGACCCGGCGGCCTGGTATCGCTCTGTGCGGGCGCAGGGGGGCTAGGAGCTCTTGTTGAAGGGGGGCGCAGGGGAAGTTGACCAAGGCGTGGGCCGAGCCTGCTTGGCGAGACCCTGAGCGGCTGGGGTAGTGAGTCGTCCGTAAGGAGAGGGTCATAGCGTTAAAGTCCCGGCCGCCCGGGCCGACAGCTAACTAGTGGCCGACCGGAAACTACGAATTTGCCAATATACCGTCTTTGTCGCGCAGGCGGCGGTACGGCGTTTTGGCAGCCATAGATTTCAACCGGTTTCTGGATCCCCGCCTGTGCCGGGATGACTTCGAGGTCCAACTACTACAAATGACAGGTGACAGACCGGTGACCCACTCCAAAACTTCCAACTACCCTCGACGCATTGGCTTCAGCCTGCTGTCTTGCCTCTGGCTCTGTTTACCATTGGCCTGCGGTACCCTGGACCCCGCAGCCGAGACCTTCGCCGTCAAGGTCGAGCAAACCACGCGGCGTCAGTGGGTTATCTCGGAGCGCTCGGTGCTGCTGGTTATGCCCGCGCAGGGGCAGGACTTGAGTAGCCGGCAGGGGTTTCAATTACAACAGCAACTGCAACAGGCACTGGCGCAAGTATTCGCCGAGGTGGGCCTGGTGGTAGAGACTGCCGCTAGCGTCACAACTGCAACCTTGCCCGATGGCCGGGCACCTCATTATTACGTAGTGCCACAACTGCTGCGGCGCAACGACCGCACCGGTAGCCTCGCTGAGCTGGTGGACTTGGACGCCCCGCACGATCTCGGCCGGGATGATGTTGCGGTGAAATTGTTGCTTTATGCGGCGCGCGGCGACGAGCTGCTGGACAGCACCATCATTCAGGCCAGCAACCGCTGGTTCAGCCTCGGTCGACAGACTCCGGACAATTTGCTACAGCAAGCTTTCCGCAACTACGCCATGCAGTTGAGCGCGCCGGGTTCTGCCTACCGGCAATAAGTGGGATAATGTTTTTGTAATTCAAGGAACTGTCCTGCTGCAACCAGCGGGATAGAGCCACACCATTTCTTGTCCCAGCCTTGAGCGGAGTCCAAATGAGCGCCAGCGCCGATACCCTGTTCGAATCCCTGCGCTCATTGCAGGCCGAATACGAACACAGCCTGCCACCGGTGGAACAGTGGCATCCGCAGTTGAGTGGCGACTTCGACATGCGCATCGACCGGGAGGGCAAATGGTTCCACGAGGGAGGGCAGTTGACCCGGCCCGCCATGGTGAAGATGTTTGCGTCGATTTTAAAGCGGGAAGGGGACGAGTATTTCCTGGTCACACCGGTGGAAAAGTGGCGCATCAAAGTCGACGAGGCCCCGTTTGTCTTTGTCGCCCTGCGCACCGAGCAGGAGGCGGGAGTCGAGGCGGTGGTACTGACCACCAATATCGGCAACGAGGTGCTGATTGGCCCCGAGCATCCGCTGTGGGTGGAGCAGACCGCCGCGGGAGAGCCCCGACCGATGGCGCTGGTACACCACAACTTACCCGGCCTGCTCAACCGCAACGTGTTCTATCAGTTGGTGGACTTGTGCGAGGTGGATGCCAACAACGAGCTGGTATTCACCAGTTGCGGGGAGCGCTACAGCATCGGATCTGCCGGGTAGTTTTTTTAATTCGGTTGCAGGCAGGCGCCACGAAAAAAACCAGGCGAGAAACCTGGTTTTTTTCGTGGCCTGGCCAGCTGGAGCCGGTCCACAAACGCTGCTTTCAGTCATCCCCGCGCAGGCGGGGATTTAGTAACCGAGACTACATATTGGGGTAGTTCGGCCCGCCAGCGCCCTCCGGCACTACCCAGTTAATGTTCTGGGTCGGATCCTTGATGTCACAGGTTTTGCAGTGCACACAGTTCTGGGCATTGATCTGGAACTTGCTGCTGCCATCAGCATCTTCCACCACTTCGTAGACGCCGGCAGGGCAGTAGCGCTGGGCCGGCTCGTTATAGAGCGGCAGGTTGTGGCTGATCGGCACACTCGGATCTTTCAGGGTCAAGTGGCAGGGCTGGTCCTCTTCGTGGTTGGTGTTGGAGAGGAACACCGAGGTCAGCTTGTCAAAGCTCAGCTTGCCATCGGGCTTGGGGTATTTGATCGGGGCGAAGTCAGCCGCCGGCTTCATCTGGGCGTGATCGGGGATCGGATCAGACAGCGTCCAGGGCACATTGCCATTGAAAATATTGATATCGATAAAGGCATACGCGGAGCCAATGATGTTGCCCCATTTGTGCTGGGCCGGGCCAAAATTACGCTGCGCCCAAAGCTCCTTGTAGGCCCAGGAGTTTTTGTAGGCTTCACCGTATTCCACCAGCTCGTCGTTGGCGCGCTCGGCCTTAAGCGCCTCAACCACGCATTCGGCCGCTACCATACCGGACTTCATTGCCGTGTGATTACCCTTGATCTTGGCAAAGTTCAGGGTGCCGGCGTCGTCGCCGACCAGCAGGCCGCCGGGGAAGTGCATCTTCGGCTGCGATTGAATGCCACCCTTGGCGATGGCGCGGGCACCGTAGCACAGGCGCTCACCACCCTCGAGGTACTGCTTGACCACCGGGTGGTGCTTGTAGCGTTGAAACTCATCGAAGGGGCTGAGGTGGGGGTTGCTGTAGGACAGGTCGGTAATGAGACCACAGACCACCTGGCTGTCTTCGATGTGGTAGAGGAAGCTGCCGCCAGCGGCGCCGTTCTCGGCCAGCGGCCAGCCGGCGGTATGAACCACTAACCCTTGCTGGTGTTGTTCGGGTGGGACCTTCCAGATTTCCTTGATACCGATGCCGTAATGCTGGGGCTCCTTGCCCGCCGCCAGGTCGAACTTGGCGATCAACTGCTTGCCCAGGTGTCCGCGACAGCCCTCGGCAAAAATTGTGTACTTGCCGTGCAACTCCATGCCCTGGGTGTAGGTGTCCTTGTGTTCACCGTTGACGCCGACGCCCATGTCGCCAGTGGCAATGCCCTTGACGCTGCCATCATCGTTGTAGAGCACCTCGGAGGCAGCAAAACAGGGATATACCTCGACCCCCAGCGCCTCGGCCTGCTCGGCCAGCCAGCGGCACAAGTTGCCCAGGCTGATAATGTAATTGCCGTGGTTGTGCATGGTCTTGGGCACAAACAGGTTAGGTACCTTCTGGGCTTTCTCGGCGTTTTTTAGCACATAAATGTCGTCGCCTTTAACTTCCGTGTGCAGGGGGGCGCCTTTTTCTTTCCAGTCCGGGAAGAGTTCGTTGAGCGCCTTTGGCTCGAATACAGCACCGGAGAGAATGTGTGCTCCCACTTCAGAGCCTTTTTCAACCACACAGACGCTGATCTCTTCGTTTAACTGGCGGATGCGACATGCGGCGGCAAGACCTGACGGCCCCGCACCGACTATGACGACATCGTACTCCATCGATTCTCTTTCCACAGACTTCACTCCCGGTCGTTTATAAATTTTGTTGCTGAATGGACGCCTGGGCACCTCTCGGGCCTGCACAAACTGCGCCAGCAGCTATTGTAAGCCGATAATTATATAGCCCGGCGCAGCTCAGACCAATGGCGAATTAATGCTATCTCAAGAAATATGCTTGCTTACTACCTGTTTTTTTGTCGGCGCTGTGAATGCGGCCTAATCTGTGTATTAAGGCTGTCATTTCGGACGTTGCCTTTTGTGGCGAGGGTGTGCTAGAGCCCAGTAATAATGGGCTATAGAGCGCTTTGGGGCTTGATTTTAGGGGGTGGAAGGGTCAGTATATTCGCCGCTCATAAAGACCGATTGTGCTCTGATTTGCAGAGCCAGGTCAGGCTTCCGAGCCATGGAAACACTGGTGTACGCTCCAGGTTGTTGCCAGGTTCTAACCCTCAACTAAAGCGAATGGGATATCCATGAAGATTCTTGTTGCAGTGAAACGCGTTGTTGACTACAACGTAAAAGTCCGTCCCAAGTCTGACGGTACTGACGTTGACATAGCGAATGCCAAAATGTCAATAAACCCTTTTTGTGAAATTGCCGTTGAAGAGGCAGTGCGCCTGAAAGAGAAAGGCGTGGCCACTGAGATCGTGGCAGTTTCTATGGGGCCAAAGCAATGCCAGGAGCAGATAAGAACCGCCATGGCGCTGGGAGCCGATCGCGGCATCCTGGTAGAAACCGACACTGCACTCGAACCCCTGGCTGTCGCCAAGTGCCTGAAAGCAATCGTTGATAAAGAAGCTCCCGATTTGATCATTCTCGGCAAGCAGTCTATCGATGGTGACAACAACCAGACTGGCCAGATGCTGGCTGCACTGGCAGGCCTGCCCCAGGGCACATTTGCCTCCGAAGTAGTCGTCGCCGACGGCAAAGCCAAGGTGACTCGCGAAGTTGACGGCGGCCTACAGACTGTTGACCTGACCCTGCCGGCCATCGTTACTACCGACCTGCGCCTGAACGAGCCGCGTTACGCTTCCCTGCCAAACATCATGAAAGCCAAGAAGAAGCCGCTGGATATCACCAACCCGGCTGATCTGGGTGTCGATGCAGCGCCACGCGTCAAGACCTTGAAAGTCGAGCCACCGGCAGAGCGTAAGGCCGGCATCAAAGTGGCTGATATCGATGCCCTGGTAGACAAACTGAAGAACGAGGCGAAGGTAATATAATGAGTATTCTAGTTATTGCGGAACACGACAATGCCAGCCTGAAGGGCGCTACCCTTAATGTCGTAGCGGCAGCCAAGGCTATTGGTGGCGACATCACCATTCTGGTGGCTGGTGCAGATTGCGGCGGTGCCGCCGAAGCGGCTGCCAAAGTGGACGGTGTCAGCAAGGTGCTGGTGGCTGACAACGCCGCCTACGGCCATCAGTTGGCTGAGAACGTGGCCCTGCTGGTTGCAGAAATTGGCAAGAATTACACCCATATCCTGGCACCATCCACTTCCAACGGTAAAAACATTGCCCCCCGTGCTGCAGCACTGCTGGACAGCCAGGCCATCTCTGACATCAGCAGCGTCGAAAGTGCTGACACCTTCAAGCGTCCTGTTTACGCCGGCAACGTGATTGCAACCGTTCAGAGTTCCGACGCCATCAAGGTTCTCACTGTACGCGGCACTGCATTTGATGCAGTTGCGGCAGAAGGTGGCTCGGCAACTATCGAGCCGCTGGGCACTGCTACCGACGCCGGCGTTTCTACCTTTGTTGGCGAAGAACTGGCGAAAAGTGACCGTCCTGAGCTGACTGCAGCGAAAATCGTTGTATCCGGTGGTCGCGGCATGCAGAATGGCGAAAATTTTGAGATGCTCTACAAAGTGGCCGACAAGCTGGGTGCTGCTGTTGGTGCATCCCGTGCCGCGGTTGATGCCGGTTTCGTTCCCAACGATATGCAAGTGGGTCAAACCGGTAAAATTGTTGCCCCGGATCTGTACATTGCGGTTGGTATATCCGGTGCCATCCAGCATTTGGCGGGCATGAAAGACAGTAAAGTCATTGTTGCCATCAACAAAGACGAAGAGGCTCCGATCTTCCAGGTGGCCGATTACGGTTTGGTCGCGGATCTGTTCAGCGCCGTCCCGGAACTTGAAAGCAAGCTGTAATCCGTCTATCGGAGCAACCTTTTCAAGTACAATAAAAAGACCGGCAACTTGCCGGTCTTTTTGTTTTTCCAGTACTCTTGGTACTATTCATTCACCATCGGCAGCGGGTAGCAGAGCTGAAAAATGGATATAGAAGTCTTTGAAAAGTGGTCCCTAGTCATTGGGGTCGGCGGCCTGATCGCCTTTATGACGTTTATTATGTGGGACCTGGCCAAGCAGTCGAAAGCGGGGCGCTTTGGCACATTTATCCTGTTTGTTGCCCTCGGGCTGGGGTTGCTGGGTTTCATCATCAAAACCGTGCTGGTGGAAGTTGTTGACAAATAACCTCAAAAAGCTTCGCTAGCACTTTGTTTTTCTAATACTTTATTTGCTTTTTCGAGCCACTGCGCCGCACCTCACACGGCAGCGCGCCTGGCGTTATCGCACTCTTGATTGGCCATTGGCCAGGAATCATCAACAGGTAAACGAATGCTGTTCAAGCCAGAGAGCAAGGTACAAAAAGACCGTGTCATTATGCGGGAAACCGATACCCGCATGGCGAAATACAGCCGCCGCGGCCTGATCGTAAACTTCCTCGCTTACTTGCTTTGCTTTTCCCTGGGGGATATTCACATTGTCGCCCCCACCACTGCGGTAGTCCTCACCGCCGGGCTCATTATTACCCTGCTGATCCGCGCCTATATCCTGATTCGCTTTGAAACCATTTATTCCCGCGGCCCGTCCCGCTGGCGCAGCCTGTTTTTTATTGTCACCCTGATCGGGGCCGCCTGGTGGAGCGCTATTCTCGTCACCCTGACCCTGGTGTTGGGCATGGTTAGCGAGACGCCGATTCTCTGGCTCTACACCGTTATTTTCTTCTCCACCACCATCCAGGTCACGGCGCCATTTCGCGAATTCAGCCGTATCTACCTCGCGGTAGCGTTGTTTCCGCCAGCCCTGGCAGCCTTTTACAGCGGGGGCTTCGACGGTTATATGTACGGCCTGATGATGGTGGTATTTATTCTCTCGCTGGACCACCAGGCGGAAATGCTGAGCACCACTCACTGGCAGCGCCTGGCCAGTAACCTGGAGCTGAAACAAAAGGCGCGCGCGCTCCAGATCGAACAAAACAAGATCAATGCCTCGGTTGAGCTAAACACCCAGTTTCTCAAAAGCCTGTGGCGGGAGCTGGAACAAACCTGGCAGGTTTTAAGTGATAAAGTGCCGCGCGAGCAAGTGCCTGACGAGAGGGCGCCAGGAGAAGGCCCGGCAGAAACCGACAGCGGTCGTCCTGATGGTGCACAGCTGCTCTCTACGACAGAGTCGACAACGGAGGCAGAGACAACAGAGGCAGAGGTAAACGAGGCAGAGGTGGGGGCCACAGCCTCCACAGCAGAAGTTGCTGCGGCCCTGGAAACGCAAAAACTGTTACTGCGCAATCTCGATATGTTCACCCACATCAATACCCACCAGGTGGATACTGAGGTGGTGGTGTTTCCGCTGCGAGCGTCCCTGGAGCGCTGGGTCGACGAATTCCAGCCCGACGCCTACGAACACGACATAGAGCTCAACTACCGCATTTACCCCGAGTGTCCGGAGGCGGTGAAAGGTGACCCCAAGCTGATCGCGCGGATTTTCGCCAACTTACTCGGCAATGCCATTAAGTATTCGGGCAAGGGAGAGATCTTTATCGACTTTGATTTTCGCGTTTGCAACGACGACATTGGCCAACTGGAAATTACCATTGTCGACCGCTGCGCGAAAGCCGGTGTCGAGGGCACAGTTGATCTGGATAAAGTTTTGTCGGCTACGCGCTTTAGCGGTTTGTGGTTTCCCATCTGCAAATCCCTGGCGGAATTCCTCGGCGGCACCATTGAGGCCAACTACGACAAGGAAAACTACAAAGAGATGCGTTACATGTTTCGCCTCCCAGTGACCCTGGTCAGCAGCGAAGAAGAGCCTGCCACCGATGCGACAACGGCAGAGCCGTCACAGAAAAACCTGCAGGACAGCTAACAGCTATCCTGCTGCCCGGCGCTAGACAAACTCGCTCCACACCGGCGCGTGATCCGATGGCTTGTCCATGCCGCGGATGGCATAGTCTGCCCCGGCATCGCTGCAGCGAGATTGCAGGCAGGGCGTCGCCATGATCAGGTCGATGCGCAGCCCCCTTTTCGGCTCGCGCTCAAAGCCTTTGCTGCGATAATCAAACCAGCTAAAGGTCTGGGCTTCATCGGGGTAAATCTCGCGAAAACTGTCCGTCAGACCCCATTCCTGCAAGCGCGCCAGCCACTGGCGCTCCTCTGGCTGGAAGCTGCATTTACCGGTTTTTAACCAGCGTTTGCGGTTGTCTTCGCCGATACCGATATCCAGGTCGGTGGGTGAAATATTCATATCACCCATCACGATCAACTGCTGCTGCGGCGAACAGTTGCGCTCGAGGTACTGGTTCAATGACGCGTAAAATGCGCGTTTATTGGGAAACTTGACCGGGTGTTCGATGTTTTCACCCTGGGGAAAGTAGCCATTGATGACGGTGATCTCGCCGCCCAGCGGCGAGGTAAAGCAGCCGGCAATAAAGCGCTTCTGCGCCTCTTCTCCATCCCCGGGAAAACCCTTGTCGATGCTCAGCGGCGCCTGCCTGGAGAGCAGGGCCACCCCGTAGTGGGTCTTCTGGCCAGTGAAGTTGGCGTGGTATCCCAGCGCCTGGATTTCTTCGAGCGGAAAGTCGTCGTCCTGGACCTTGGTTTCCTGCAGGCCGATAAATTCCGGAGAGTACTTGTCGATAACTGCGCGCAACTGATGCATGCGCATGCGAATACTGTTGACGTTGAAGGAGACAACCCTCATAGATAAAACTCTTTTTGCTGAATAGTGAGTCTCCCGCAGATGGGAGAGCAGATTGAAATAAACGGGATTAATTGCAGCATCCCCCACGGGCGCGGGGGATGCAGCAAACAGTCAGTGCGACTAGAAGTTGGCCACTTTGTTGGGGCTCTGCTTGGGCAGCAAGTTGATCAAGTCAATCAGGATATAACCGGCTTCGGCCAGGTAGGTATCGTTGTCAGTGTTCAGCTCGTTGCTGGCAGTCGCCGCATCCACCCGCGCCTGATTTTCCTGGGCGCTGTCCTTTTCCCACTCTTCCACGGAGGCATAGGGCTCTTGCCCCTTGGCCTGGCGGCGCTCATTTTCAAAGGTCAATGAAAGCGTTTTGAGGTCTTTCTGCTCCTGCAGTCGGACCGCTTCATTCAGGGACAATTGCTTTTTCAGTTTGCGCTGTTGCAGTTGCTCGACCTGGCGCCCGAGGTAGATAAAGTCAGGATCCTTGGCCTTGCGCTGCAGGTGCTTCTGCTTGATCTGGTCGAGAATGGGGTCAAAGTTGTAGTACAGCTCGTGGGGCACGGCGTGAATCTGGTCCCAGGGCAGGGCGGTATCGTAGGAGCTTTCACCAACTTCGGCGGAATCGATCAGGAAGGGGAACTCAACGTCCGGAATCACCCCGCGGTGCTGGGTACTTTCACCAGACACCCGGTAAAACTTGGACTCGGTTATTTTTAACTGGCCGGTGTGAACCGGGGTCAGCGACTGTACCGTGCCCTTGCCAAATGACTGGCTGCCGACAATCAGGCCGCGGTGGTAGTCCTGGATGGCGCCGGCAAAAATCTCCGAGGCCGAGGCGCTCAAACGGTTAGTCAGCACCACCATGGGGCCGCGGTACATGGCGCGGCGGCGAGAGCGGTAGTGGCGTGAAATGGTCTGGCTGGTTTGGCGAATCTGCACCACCGGCCCCTGATCGATAAACAGGTCGGTAAGGGTGGTCGCCTCAGGCAGGGAGCCGCCGCCGTTATTACGCAGGTCGACGATCAGTCCGTCGATATCCTCCAGGGACAGCTCCTTGAGCAGCTTCATTACATCCCGGGTGGCACTTTTAAAATCCGGGTCGCGGCGCCGGTAGGCGTCGTAATCAATATAGAAGGCCGGCAGGTTGATAACGCCCAGCTTGTAAACTGACTCGCCGTCGCTCAATTCGATAATACCTTTTTTGGCGGCTTGCTCCTCCAGTTTGACCTTGGCGCGGCTGATGCTGATCTCCTTGCGCACGCTCTCATCGGCGGCTCCCGCCGGAATCACGCTTAGGCGCACGATGGTGTCTTTGGGGCCGCGAATCAGCTTGACCACGTCGTCCAGGCGCCAGCCAACCACGTCCACCATTTCACCGTCCTTACCCTGGCCTACCGCCACAATGCGATCCGCCGGTTGCAGTTCACCCTGCTTGGCAGCCGGACCTGCAGTGACCAGACGCACCACCTTGGTAAATTCATCTTCGCCCTGCAGCACCGCACCGATGCCCTCAAGTGACAATGACATGGAAATATTGAAGTTTTCTTCCGTGCGCGGTGACAGATAGTTGGTGTGGGGATCGTAGAGCAAGGTGAGGGCGTTAATCAGGCTCTCAAACACATCGTCGGCGTCCTGCTGCTCTAAACGGGTAAGCTGGGCCTGGTAGCGCTTGAGCAAAACCTCCTTGGCTTCCTCCACGGTTTTACCGCTCAATTTCAGGCTCAGGATGCTCGACTTGACCCGCTTGCGCCACCAGTCGCGCGCCTCGGCGTCACTCTCAGCCCAGACCATGTCGTCTTCATCCAGGGGAATGTACTCATCCACGGTGAAGTCGAAATCAAAGCCGTCTTCCTTTTTAAGATTGTCGATCACCCAATCCAGACGGTCATTTGCGCGGCTGTAAAAAGTGACAAAAATATCGTAGCCAGGATTGAGGTCACCCTTGTTAAGGGCGTCGTCCATTTTGGTGGCATACTCTTTTCGGAAGCGTTTGATATCAGCGTGCAGGAAGAAGGCCTTGACCGGATCGAGGCTGTCGATGTAGTGATCCAGCATTTCGGCTGACAACTCGTCGTTAAACGGCTGGTTGCGGTAGTGGCGGCTGGACAGCTTGCTGATGATATCAACCGCTGTTTTTGACTGGTCGGCGCTAAAATTAAAATCAACTGTCTTGGCCAGGCCGGCAGTAGAAAAGAGTGTGATACTGACCAGTGACAGGGCAAAAAGCAGACTTTGAAACAGTTTGGACATAAAGGGTCTCGCCAGGTGCAAAATTGCGGCTAAATTAACGGCTAACTAATGGGGCAACTATATCACAGTGAGGCCTGTTTGTGCTGCCCAGCCCAGGATTCGAAAACGCAGCTAAAAGACTGTAAAAACAATAAATTAACGGAAGAATTTCGAGTGAACTATATTTTCCGGTGGGCACATCGCCCTGCCGATTGGCAGCGCAGTTACCCCGCCAGATTTTTAGATGCTCTCCCGGTTGTTTGGTTCACCCTGCAAAGTAGCATTCGATAACGCGATTCCATCGCTTATCCCTGAGAGACTCCATGTCATAAATCCGCTGTAAACGGCGTGACTTCGAATAATATGACTCAATAGTCGTTTAATCGTAATTTATTAACTTAAATAGCCTTTAAAGGCATATAATTTTTGCCATGCCATGCTTTATGTGTCAAATTAGTCGTGTTAAAGCATAAACCCAGGTTAATACGACAAAGCTGGCATTTAATCTATGGTCAATTCCAGTGCCCTCAGCGCGGACTCATGCAAGCGATTGCTGGGCGAGCGCATTAAACAGGAGCGCATCGCCCGCGACCTGACCCAACGACGGTGCGCCTTTGAAGCTGGTATTTCCCTGCGCACCCAGGTCAGGCTGGAAAAAGGCGAATCCGATTCACTCGCCGCACTGATTCAGGTTCTGCAGGTATTAAAGCTGGAGGAGGGGCTATTGCGCTTGATTCCAGACCGAACCGACTCCCCCCTGGCCCGGAGCCAACCGCATAGCCCCCGCGGTAAACCCCGCCAGAGGGTGAGGACGTCCAGCGCTAAAGCAAAAGCCACCACCGCAACCAGTAACGGCAAGGGCTGGCGCGGCTTTAAGGACCCGGTCTCGTTCGGGGATGATGACTAGCCATGGCGCCCAGGATCGATACAGCGCAAGTCTGGCTCTGGGGCGTGATGATCGGTGCGGTCAGTTGGGATAAGCGCGGCTACAGCCTGTTTGAATACACCCCCGAGTTTTGTGACAGCGGCATTCAGCTGGCCCCCTTGACCATGCCTTTGGCCCGCACCATCTACCAGTTTCCCGACCTCAACCCCGCCACATATCGCGGCTTGCCCGGCCTGCTGGCCGACGCCTTGCCCGACAAATTCGGCAACGCGCTGATCGACCAGTGGCTGGTGCGCGAAGGGATCGATCGAGAGGAATTTACCCCGCTGGACCGGCTCTGCTACATCGGCAAGCGCGCCATGGGGGCACTGGAGTTCCACCCGGCAGTGCGCCGCCCGAGCCGCCTCGACCATCCCCTCGACCTGGCCGCCATGGTGGACCTGGTCAGCCGCATACTCAGCGCCCGTGGCGAACTGCGCGGCACCCTGGGCAGGGATGAAACCGTGGACGAGGAAATCCTGCGCGACATCTTGCACGTGGGCGTCTCGGCGGCCGGGGCCCGGGCCAAGGCCGTCGTCGCCTACAACGAAAGCAGCGGCGAAGTGCGCTCCGGCCAGCTGGATTTAGCCCCCGGTTTCGAGCACTGGCTGCTGAAGTTCGACGGTGTGCGCAATAATCGCGACAAGGAACTGGCCGACAGCCAAGGCTACGGCCTGATGGAATACGCCTACTATCGCATGGCCACCGTCGCCGGCATCCAAATGAGCGAGTGCCGCCTGCTGCCGGAAAACGACCGCCATCACTTTATGACCCGGCGCTTCGACCGCACCGCCACGGGCAAGAAGCTGCACATGCAATCCCTCTGCGCCATGGCCCACTACGATTTCAATTTGCCCGGCGCCTACAGCGTCGAGCAGGCCATGCAGGTAAGCCGCGACCTCGGGCTGGGCATGAGCGCCATCGAGCAGTTGTATCGCCGCGCGCTGTTTAATATCGTCGCCCGCAACCAGGACGATCACGTCAAGAACATTGCGTTCTTGATGGATTCCAGCGGCCAGTGGCGCCTGGCGCCGGCCTTTGACCTGACCTTCGCCTACAATCCAGAAGGCGCCTTTACCTCCCAGCACCAGATGACCCTGAACGGTAAACGCAAGGACTACCAGGTGGAGGATTTTATCGCCCTCGGCAAGCGCTTTAACTTACCTCGCCGGCAGGCCCTGGCCATACTCGAGGAGGTGGAGGCGGGGGTACGCTTGTGGCCCGCAGAAGCCGCGCAACTGGGCGTACCGGAAGACCAGATCGAAGTGCGGCAACAATACCATCGTTTCTTTTTAACCTGAGCGGTACCCAATGGCCAAACCCCAGAGCAAGACCCAGAAGAAAATCGACAACAACATTCGCCTGGCCCTCAACGCCGTCTGTGAACAGGCGCTGGATGAAGTGCCCGGCTTTCAGTGGCTGACCCATCGGGCCAACTACACCAACTTTCCCGCCAGCTTGCTGATCACCTGTGTATTCGAAACCGAGGATCAACGGCAGCGGGCCCAGCAGGATGGCAACAGCGACAGGCTGCAGAAGTTGATCCAGGCCAAGCTGCTGAAAGCCGGGGTAAAGCTGCCGGCCCTGAAAAAGCAGGTGCTGTTCGACAGCGAGCAGGCCTGCAGCGACGAAAGTGGCGGTGACTGGGAGCGGCGCCTGGCGGCGAGCGCCGGCCGGGCTGTGGCGAAAAATCGGCCCGGCTGAGTCTGGAATTGGGCTTAGAATATAGAAGCCTGCGGCCAGTATAGATTCCAGCAGCCCTTGCTATATTCCTCTCTCGTGGGCTAAATTTCAGCGTCTTAGCCAATGAATGTATCGTCAAGCTTTTATTGATACTCTTAAGGCCGCAGCGGCTGCTCAAGCTCGTGCCTGGCGCAACCCTCAAGCACACATTAATGGATAGCCTCAAAATAACGGAGAACCAACATGGCCAAGTATTTGTTTGTATACCACGGCGGCAGCATGCCGGAATCTGAAGCCGACCAGAAAGCCGCCATGGACGCTTGGGGACAGTGGCTGGGCGACCTGGGTAACGAGGTCATCGATGGCGGCGCCCCTGTCGGCATGTCCACCACCGTGCACAGCGATGGCTCGGTCAGCGACGACGGCGGCAGCAACCCCACCAGCGGTTACAGCCTGATCGAAGCAGCCAGCCTGGAGGATGCCGTCAGCAAGGCGAAACGCTGCCCGATCCTCCAGCACGGCGGATCCGTTGAGCTGGCCGAGACCTTCGACGTATAAAGGAAACCCCATTTTGAGTGAAGCCCCAAAGTGAGTGATATTAAGGATTTACAAAAACTGCTGCGCGACTTCGCCGCAGAGCGCGACTGGGACCAGTTCCACTCTCCCAAAAACCTGGCCATGGCCCTGAGCGTGGAAGCCTCCGAGTTGCTGGAACACTTCCAGTGGCTCAGCGAGGCCGAGTCCGCCTCACTGCCCCCCGACAAACTGGCACCGGTGGCCGAAGAGATGGCCGATGTGTTTCTGTACCTGCTGAGAATGGCCGACAAGATGGGTGTCGACCTGGTGGAGCAGGGGCACAGGAAGATTGTGAAGAACCGGGGGAGGTATCCGGCGGATAAGGTTAGGGGGAGTTCTAAGAAGTATTCGGAGTATTGAGGGGGGTAGGGGGGTGATTCGATAAAAAAATAGCCATTGCTGGTATTGCAGCGGTGGACGGTGGTCTCTCGAAGTGCCTTTTGTTTGGTCGTTAACGGACGAATAAATTCTACGAATCATGGTGCCCACACAGCCGTGCTATGGCACTATTGAGCGCAGACTAAAGAGTAAATCGCCCCCAAAAACCCCACTCAAACTACGGAGATAATAGAAGACATCAAATGAATCAGCGTTATTTTTGAGCAAGGAATGATCAGAATTACGTGCGAAACAAAAATAGGTGTATCAGGAAATAACGGAGTATGTGAGTTTGAAATTGATTTCTACCATGTTTGCATCGCATGAAACTTATTCATCTATGGACTACCGTTGTTCACCGGTTACTTTTTTGGCCTTGCTATGTGTAGAGGTCCAGATGTGAGCAAATGTAAACCCTGTCCTTTCTGCGACATTGCACAAAATCCCTCGCACCCGCGCAATGTTGCGTTAAATGATTATGCCTTCGCTATTCGAGATGGCTACCCCATTACCCTTGGTCATAGCTTGATTATCCCCAAGCGTCATATTGAATCCTTTTTCGCAACGTCCGAGGCTGAGAAGCAGTGCTTGTTAGAATTGTTGGAGCAGGCTAAGGCTCAACTTGACGTTGAGTTTCAACCCGCGGGTTATAACATTGGGATTAACGATGGTCTGGCGGCAGGTCAGACAATACCTCATTTGCATATTCATTTGATTCCGCGGTATCAAGAGGAGGGTAAAGATCCTCGGGGTGGGGTACGGTGGGTTATTGCGGAGAAAGCTGATTATTGGAGTAGACAATGAGTTTACTCAGATTTGAGAACCTGTTTTCAAACCTCAAACTTAATACCCGCGGCGGCGGAGAAAAAAGTCCGCACAAAGTAGCGATGCTATTGGCGGTGATTGATCTAATCGAAAGTGGCACTATTACCGAGAATCACATAGCTTTCGATCAAGCACTGAAGACCACTTTCACTCATCATTTTCTTCACTTTGCCGGACCCAGTGATCGAGACAACCCGCATTTGCCATTCTTCCACCTCCGCAGCAGCGGTTTCTGGCACCATCATCTCAAGCCTGGTAAAACTGATGACTACCGCACTCTGACTACTGCAAGTGGTCCCGGCACTATAGTCGAGCATATCGCTTTCGCTTACTTGGACGATGAGTTATTTGAATTGCTTGCTAATGGAGTGGCCCGAGAGTTATTAAAAACCTCTCTACTGAAAAACCTAACAGTCCAGGATCGAGACCAGTTACTGGGTGTTGGCGAGGGGTGGAACTGGTTGGAGTGTGAGGCCACGGTGCAAGATTACTTTCTCATGCTAAAAAATGAACTCGCTGGACAAAAATACAATAAAACTGAACATCGCCGTGCTTTAGCATCAAAACTCAGAACTCGCAGTAAAGGTTCAATCGAATATAAACACCAAAATATTAGTGCTGTACTAGTAGAATTGGGGCAGCCTTACATTCAGGGCTACAAACCCGCATTTAATTATCAGCAACAACTTAAACAGGTAGTGTTGGCACACTTGGCAGCGAATCCTTCAGATATCGAATCTATGATTTACGCGGCCGACGCAGTAACCCTGAAGGTACCGACACAGATAGATTGGGATAGAGTATTTGATCCAGAGTTACCCGAACGGATCCCGAGTGTGCAAGAATCGAAACGCCAATACTTGGCACGAAACACCAACTTCACTGATCGTGAACGCAACAATCGCCAGTTAGGACAATGTGGTGAATCCTTTGTTGTTGAGTTCGAGCGCTATCGATTAAAACAGTTAGGCCGAGCGGATTTGGCCAACGAAGTGGAGTGGAGTAGTAGAGTACGTGGTGATGGCTTAGGGTATGATGTGACTTCTTTTAACCACGAGAGGGATGAAGAGCTATATATTGAAGTAAAAACAACCAGTAGCGGTAAATACCAGCCATTCTTCGTTAGCAAGAATGAACTTGCGTTTTCCAAAACGCGACCTGACCATTACAGCCTTTATCGTGTTTACAATTTCAAACAGAACGCACGAATTTATCAGCTGTCAGGGCCCGTAGACAAATACGTGAATCTAGATCCGCAAAATTACCTTGCTAGTTTTAGCTAATGACCAGTATCTGTAGTTGCAATTTAATGCAATTCCGAAACGGTATTGGAGTAAAACAAGCCTAAATACAAACGATATGAAAAAACAAATTGACGTAGCTGCAGCAATAATAATCAAAGACAAAAAAGTTTTCGCTGCTCGCCGTAAAGCGGGCATGCACCTCGCCGGTTATTGGGAGTTCCCAGGAGGTAAGTTAGAGGATAATGAAACTCCAGAGCGCTGTCTAGCACGTGAGTTAAAGGAAGAGCTTGACATCACTACACGAGTCGGCGCCTTTGTTGGTATGAGTGTCTTTGATTATGGAACAAAGGTTGTTCGTTTATTGGCTTATGAAGTTGAGCACTTAAGCGGCGAGTTAAAGTTGATTGACCACGATGCGTTTTGCTGGCTTGGCTTCGATGAGCTTGAGAGAATTCAATGGGCACCTGCAGATATTCCTCTAGTAAATCTGTGTAAAAGTTTAATTGCAAGCACCTCGGTCTTAAGCGCTAAACAATCCAATATTTAGGCATTTAATATGAGTGACGGTAAGGATAAAGTGGGTCTTTATGAGTCGATAATAACCGATTTAATTGGTAGAGAGTTGGCGTCTCTGGATGGTGAATCGATTTATGTCAAAACTCAAAAAATAGACCCAGCAGAAATTGGAGATCGATTAGCTTTACATATTGGCAAGGTCATGGAAAGAGCGTTGTCTACTGTCACTGATAAAGATCGTATCGACGTTGGTATTCAATTAGCACGAAAAATAGTCTCTCACATTGAAAGCTCTGTTACTAAGGCAGGTGTACTCGGTGACGTTCCGATAAATACCAACGAGTTTTTATCTGCTATTCTTCCCTTTAATCCTGATGGTTCTATTGCTGAAATGGGGCGGCCCTTAACGCCTTTACTAGATACTACGCTCCTCACCAATGCACCCGGTGAACCACGTGTTGGTGCACAGATTGCCACAGAGATAGCGTCAGCGAATAGAATTGATATCGTTATGGCGTTCATTCGCCGTAGTGGTATAAGGCCATTTATTGAGAGTTTACGAAGACATTGTTTGCGCTCGGAGAATCAACCCAGTCTGCGAGTGTTGACAACGACCTATACAGGTTCTACTGAAGTCGAAGCATTGGAATTGCTTCAAAATTTAGGCGCCGAGATTAAAGTCTCCTACGATACGACAGTTGCTAGGCTCCATGCCAAGGCTTGGCATTTCCACCGTTTTTCTGGAGCGTCTACAGCGTACATTGGTTCATCAAACCTGACCCATTCTGCTCAAGTAAGCGGTATGGAGTGGAACGTGCGAGTTTCTGGTCTTCGCAATCCAGATGTGGTACGAAAAATAACTTCCGTGTTTGAAGCCTATTGGACGGGTGGTGATTTTCGTTCGTACAAACGCGATGAGTTTGTGAAGGAAACTGATCCCCCCAAGATCGCCACCCCTAATATTATCTTAAGCCCAATTGAACTCAGGTTGGAGCCTTTTCAGGAGCGCCTACTCGAACAAGTGACCGTTGCAAGAATTCAGGGCCATCACCGCAATTTGTTAGTCTCTGCTACAGGTACCGGTAAAACAGTAATGGCTGCGATCGATTATTTGCGTTTAAGGGATACAATGGCACGGTGCCGACTTTTGTTTGTGGCACATAGAGAGGAGATCTTAGATCAAAGCATAGCCACTTTTCGGTATGCATTACGCGAACCTGCTTTTGGAGAGAAATGGGTCGGAAAGCATCATCCAACTAATTTTGATTATGTTTTCGCATCAATACAATCTTTGAATGCGGCAGGACTTTCAAATTTAGCTACAAATCATTTTGATGTAGTGATCGTGGACGAATTTCATCACGCGGCCGCCCCCTCTTACAAAAACTTATTGTCGCATGTCAATCCAGTTGAGCTATTGGGTTTGACGGCGACCCCTGAGCGGACCGACGGACTTTCCATTCTGGAGTGGTTTGACGGCCGCATCGCTGCAGAACTTAGATTGTGGGATGCAATCGATCAACATCGCTTAACTCCGTTTTCCTACTACGGAATTCACGATGGGTTAGATTTAAGGGCAATACCGTGGCGGAGAGGAACTGGATACGATATTCAGGAGCTTAGCAATCTGTATACCTCAAGTGATGCCTGGGCTCGTCTTGTTATAAACGAAGTATCCAAGCGCGTTGACTATTCAAATACAATGAAGGCACTTGGTTTCTGCGTCAGCATTAAGCATGCACAGTTTATGGCGCATCAGTTTGTTAAAGCAGGGGTCGCTGCAGCCGCCATTTGGGGTGACACACCAGAAAATGAGCGGCGTGACGCGTTACGTATGTTGGCAGATGGAAAAATTCAAATTTTGTTCTCGGTAGATTTGTTTAACGAAGGTGTGGATATACCTGCTGTTGACACACTTCTCCTCCTGAGACCAACGGAAAGTGCTACGCTATTTTTACAGCAGCTCGGTCGAGGATTGAGAAAGAGCAGGGATAAGTATATTTGCACCGTCCTAGACTTTGTCGGTACACATAGACGAGAGTTCCGCTTTGATAAGCGACTCTCAGCGTTGCTGGGTGGTTCTAGAAAATACATTAAGTCACAAGTAGAAAATGCTTTCCCATACCTACCTGTGGGTTGTCATATGGAGCTTGATGCAGTTGCTACTCAAACTGTATTAGAAAGCCTTAGATCAGCCTTACCAATCGGTTGGAATCAAAAAGTGCAAGAATTGCGCTCGCTAATTGCTTCTGGTTTCAAGCCAAGCATGTCGACTTTCCTGGAAGAATCCGGTCTAGAGCTAACAGATATTTATACAGCAAATAAATCCTGGTCAGATTTTTTGGAGGCGGTTGATCTCGAGGTGCTGGCACCAGGACCAAGCGAGCCATTTTTAAGGCGTGCTATTGGGCGTATGTTGCACATTGATGATGAGGAGCGGTTGGACTTTTATCTTCGTCTATTGAGTGATCTAGAACATCCTGAATTAGAAAGCTTATCTGTGCGCGAGCAGAGAATGACGAGGATGCTAGTCGCCTCAATGTGTGATCAGGTTTTAGACAAGCATATGTCGCTTGCTGGAGGCATTGAATTACTTTGGCAGCATCCGCAAGTAATTGTAGAACTCCATGAGTTGTTTGCTTTTTTAAAACTGCAGATTAATCATGTGCACCATTCCGTTAGAACGCATGTAAATGTACCTCTGCAGATTCACGCTAAGTATACGAGAATTGAAATGCTGGCTGCGCTAGGTGTCGGGAATACGGCAAAGACTCGGCCTTGGCGCGAGGGTGTGTTGTGGGTTGAGGCGGAGAAGTCAGATGTTTTCGCATTTACACTCGATAAATCAGAGGGAAATTTTTCCCCAACGACTAGATACCGAGATTATGCAATCAGCCGTGAGTTGATTCATTGGGAAAGTCAGTCCTCAACCACCTCGACAAGTACAACTGGCAAGCGATATTGCAACCATGTTAAAGAAGGATCATCGGTTATGTTGTTTGCCCGAGAAAATACGAATGAGCGGGCCTTTTGGTTTCTAGGGCCTGCAACTTATGTGTCTCATGAGTCAGATAGACCAATGGGAATTACCTGGAAACTGGATGTTCTATTGCCAGGTGATTTGTATATGGAGTTTGCAGCTGCAGTGGCCTAGAGAGCATTTCTCGACGGTTATTGGCCAAACATCCCTAATATTGCTGCTACTGCATCAACACGCCTCATGAACCCTGTTTTCCAACTCTCTCCGCTGGGCTCTAAGCCGGTTTCCTCGCTCCATGGTGTAACCGGCTCGCAATTGATTGTTTATCCGCTTGATCCTGTTTTTCAAGTTTTCACAACCTGACGAGTCGGACGAGCTTTCCTCGCCGTTGATCAAAATAGCGCCACCCCCTGATTTTGGCTTGCTGGCATTATAAGCGACATAGTTTGGTCTGATTCTTTGGTTCAGGTGACTGCGGGCAAAATCGGCAGACTGCTTGCAGGCCGAATTCATGTTGAGTCGCGAAACTTCCTTCTGATCCTGATTGTACCAGCGAGTCCAGTTGTTGCAGGTCTCCTGCAGCTTGTTGAATATGGCCTGGTCCTCGCGGCGCTGGCGCAGGTTGTCGCTCCTCGACTGGGCCGGCGGCAAGTTCGCCCCCAGCACCTTCTGGTCGGGCACCGATACCCGGGTTGCGGAGGAAATGCCTGGCGCCGGTTGCAGCGGCAGGGTGGTTCTGAGAGTGGGGACGGTTGTCTGGGCCAGGGCAGGTGCAGAGGATGCAACTGCTGCCAGGGAAGGACTGGTCACCGGGGAGGGGGCAGCAGCACCGGCCTTATTACTTGCCCCAAGGAGGCTTTTGCCGGTTTGTTCGAGAGCCGCTATTCGGCCGCTATTGTAGATACCGAAACCAATGACCAGGCTCAGGCCAAACATCAGCAAAAACACGATAATATGCGCCACTTTCATTCATCAATCCCTGATTCAGCTGCTCCATGCAACCCGGGTGATAGTTTAGGTCAAAACTTTGCATGCTGGGAATAGGGCAAAAGTACTGGTCGCCATTTTGTCAGGCATTGCCGGGAAGGGCCGGCTACAGCCAAAATCTTCTTTGGCTATATCGGCAGTTGAGGCATAGTGTGGCCGAACAACGAAAGGAACTTGAATATGTCGGAACTTTTTTACCTGGTATTGGCTCTATTCGCGCTGCTGTTTCTGGCTTATCTGTTCGCGCCTTTAAAGCTGGTGGAGGTTTTCCTGAAGCTCGCCAGGCGGATGTGCGGTTACCGGACCAAGACCGTCAGCGTCGATGGCTACCAGTGGCACTACCTGGATTCTGGCGGCGAGGGTAAAGAGGTGCTGGTGCTGGTGCACGGCTTTGGCGCAAACAAGGATAACTGGCTGACTTATGGGCGCCTGTTTACCAAGCACTATCGCGTTATCGTGCCGGACCTGCCGGGCTTTGGTGATAACCGCAAAGACCCGTCGCTGAGCTATCACGTGACCTTGCAGACCGACCGCCTGCAGGGCTTTTTCCGCCAGCTGGGCCTGGGGCCGGTGCATCTGGTGGGTAATTCCATGGGCGGCTATATCGCCACGCTGTTTGCACTGAAATACCCCGAGCAACTGAAGTCGGTGCTGTTGATGAACTCGGCCGGGGTCAAGGGTACTCGGCAATCCTGGCTGGAGAGAAACGCTGTGGAGGGCAAAAACCCGCTGGTCATTAATACCATTGAGCAAATGGATGACCTGTTTGCGCGGATTAGCCATCGTCCGCTGAAGTTTCCGGGGCCGGTGAAGAACTATATGTTCCTCGATATGAAAACCAACCATGATTTTTATGACGGCATATTCTGGGAGTTATTGGGCACAGAAGGCGAGATGCCTTACCTCAATGAACAACTGCAGCAAATCACGGTACCGCTGATGGTTGTCTGGGGCAGCGAGGACCAGTTACTGGATGTCAGTTGTGCCTATGTCATCAAGGAAAAGCTGCCGTCGGCAACCCTGCTGGTGCTGGAGCAGGTGGGGCATATTCCCATGATTGAAGCTACCCACGAGACCGCTGCCCGCCATCTGGAGTTTTTGTCGAAGCTGGCGCCTGCTTAACAGCTGCTGGCATCCGGTAACAACTCTTGGTCATAACACAGCACCTGTAAAACTTCACAACGCCCGCCAACTCCATTGCTGCGGGCTCCAGCGCAAGGCATTTTTTGCCCCTTTATCCGGGCAAACCTGGCAGGCTGGAGCCGGCGGTTGGGGCGCCATTGCCAGCTGCCGAATAAAAAATGAGCTAAATCAGTCGGTTAGATTTAACGCAAAAATGTAAAAACTACTTGTATTACCAAATATAAGAGAGTCTGGGTGTTTTGGCTTTACAAAACCCCTCGAAATTGGTTATATTCCCCCCACTGCATCCACTCTAACTAAATAACCGGGGAGCATTCCATGATAGCCAACCATCAATACAGTACCTGCCCGCCGGTTATCTCAGTCGTCACAATCTTCAATTAATGCTTCTCAGTTGCGCACGCCCGCTAGGGCAGGGGTAGGGTTGTACTGCTCGCGCCGGGCGCATGGATTTACGGAATTTGTACTCAAGAGACACGGAAAAATGAATCTAAAAAACAGCATGGCAATCTTTTTACTGGTTATTGGCTTTGCATTTCCGGCGCTAACGCTAGCCGAGGGCCACCCCAACCTGATTTTAACCAAAGCCGGGGTTGAGAAAATCCGGGCGAATTTGGGCAAAGTGCCGTTGTTTGATGCCTCCTTGAAAAGCCTGCAGGAAGAAGTCGATGCCGAAATAGCCCTGGGCATAGACACCCCGATCCCCAAGGATTTCTCCGGCGGCTACACCCACGAAAGGCACAAGCGCAATTTCCAAATAGCGCAGAAAGCCGGGGCGCTGTTCCAGATTCTGGAGGACGAAAAATACGCCCGCTATGTGCGGGATATGTTGATGCAATATGAGGCTATGTACAAAAACCTGCCCCTGCACCCGCAGGAGCGATCCTATTCGCGCGGCAAGCTCTTTTGGCAGTGCCTGAACGACAGCAACTGGCTGGTGTATATGAGCCAGGCCTACGATGCCATTTATGAGTGGTTGCCACAGGAGCAGCGCAGCACGCTGGAGAAAAACCTGTTTCGGCCCTTCGCCGACTTTATCTCGCTGGAAAATCCCCAGTTCTTCAATCGGGTACACAACCACAGCACCTGGGGCAATGCCGCGGTGGGCATGATCGGCCTGGTCATGAAGGATGAGGAATTGATTCAGCGTGCGTTGTACGGCATCGAGGACGACGGTCTGCCCATCGGCACCAAGGACAACGATGGCGGTATCATCAAGGTAGAAGGGCAGAAGAAGGGCTTTTTTGCCAACCTGGAAGAACCGTTTTCCCCCGACGGCTACTATACCGAAGGCCCTTACTACCAGCGCTACGCCATGTCGCCGTTTTTGATTTTTGCGGTCGGCTTGCACAACGCCAGGCCCGAGTTCAAGGTGCTTGAGCACAAGGATGGCGTACTGCTGAAAGCGGTGGATGCGCTGCTGAACCTGGCGGATGCGGACGGCGAATTCTTTCCGTTAAACGACGGCCAGAAAGGCATGTCCTATTACTCCCGTGAACTGGTGACCGCGGTCGATCTCGCCTATCACTACGGTGACCAGAATCCGCAATTGCTCAGCATAGCGGAGAAACAGGGCCAGGTGTTGCTGGACGAGTCCGGCCTGTCGGTGGCTTTGGGTATCCAGCAGGGTAAAGCCGAACCCTTCGTCAAGAAATCCGTCAATTTGCGCGATGGCCCGGATGGCAAGCAGGGCAGTATCGGTGTACTTCGCTACGGCGACGAGGATTTGACCCTGGTATTCAAAGCTGCGGCACAGGGGTTGAGCCACGGTCACTACGACAAGCTCTCTTTCTCCCTCTACGAGCAGGGCGATGAAGTGTTGCAGGATTACGGCCTCGCCCGTTTCGTCAATATCGAGCAGAAGGGCGGCGGTAATTACCTGAAGGAAAACAAGACCTGGGCCAAGCAAACCGTTGCCCATAACACCCTTACCCTGAACCAGACCTCCCATTTTAACGGCGATTACGAGACGGGCAGCAAACACCACTCCGAGCTTTATCTCTTTGCCGGCTCCGGTAAAGACGTTCAGGTGGTGAGTGGCAAAGAGTCAAACGCCTACCCCGGCACAGACATGCACCGGACTATGGCGATGATCAAGGACGCGAGTTTTGAGAAGCCATTCGTGCTCGACATTATGAAAGTGTCTTCCGACCGCGAAAACCAGTACGACCTGCCGTTTTACTACATGGGGCATGTGCTGAAGGTGAATTTTGACTACGACTCACCGTCCAGCTTGCAGCCACTGGGTAAAACCAATGGCTACGAACATTTGTACCTCGAAGGCAAAGGCAAACCCGCGACCGACACTACCCAGTTCGCATGGCTGGGCAACGGCAAATACTATACCTTGACGTCAGCCACCAACACCTCCGACGAGTTGTTGCTGACCCGCCTGGGCGCCAACGATCCCGAGTTTAACCTGCGCCGGGATGCCGCCATCATGCTTCGCCGCAAGGCAAAGGATACAATTTTTGCGACGGTCATAGAGCCCCACGGCAGTTACAGCCCAGTCAGCGAGTTGTCAGTCAATTCGAACAGCAACATTGCCAGCCTGAAGGTGGTGCACGACGATAAGAACTACACGGCGGTATCCATTGAGGACCAGCAAGGGCAGGTTAAAGTGTTCCTGTTGGCCAACAAGAATGCCTCCACGTCCAAAAAGCACAAGTTAAAAGTCGGTTCCAAGAGCTATCGCTGGACCGGCCCATACCACTACACAACCATGTAGTCGTTAACTGCTGCAACAGGTAAACCGTACCACAGCAACCGGGGGCTCTATAGCCCCCGGTTGCCTTTTCTAACCACCGAAATATCTATCGACAATCCCATCTCTCATAGTTTCATATCAATAGCGAGCCAGGCTTGAAAGGAGTATGTTCAGTTGTGTCGTAGCCTTTTCGTGCCAAATAAAAGTCATACCAATACAATAAAAGTAGCACCGACCGCGCTCAAACCTCCTGTATACCGTTTGCTGCGCCAACAGTGCGGAGGCTGGTAGCCGCTCTCCCAATTCCCTCGGGAAGTCCAAACAGCCTGTACCCAAGAGGACGGACCCATGCCTACCGTGATCTCTGTCTCGCCTGCAGCCTGTTTTTCATCGCTGCTGCGCATTTTGCTGATGCTAGTCACCATGGTTTACGGTGCCACAGCCGCGGCGCTAGCCATTGACGAAGCCGAGCCCAATAACCCGTGCTTTGCCGCTCAACAAATTGGTGCCTTTGATTTTCCTACCACCGTGACGGGCAGCCTCGATTCGATTCCCGAGCAGCCCGATGTTGATTTCTTCCAGTTCCAGGGGGTTGCCGGGCAAGCGGTGGTGGTTGACCTGGAGGGCGTAGCTACAGGGGCTGGCAGCTTGTCAGATCCCTTCCTGGGGCTGTTTAACTCGGAGTGCGCCCTGCTGGCCATCAATGATGACGGCGGTAGCGGGCTCAACTCGCGCTTTTCATTTAACCTGCCCGACGATGGCGTGTTCGTGCTCGGCGTAACCACTTGTTGCGATTCCGGTTTTATCGGTGGTGGTCAGGGCAGCTACACGTTGACCGTCGACGAATTGCTCACCATCACTTCCATCGACGGGCGGCTGGTGAACGCCAACAGCGGTGAACCTCTGCCCGGGGCCGAGCTGCCCTACGCATTGGCGCACTTGCTGCGCTGTAACGGCGAGGTATGTGACGAGCTTATTGGCAGCCAGCAAGTGGGCACTGGCGGTGAATTTTCGTTCCAGTCTGATCAGTTCGGCAATCCCCTGGCGGCAACGACCTATCAAATCCAGGCTGTGGCTTTTGGTTACGAAAACTTTACCAGCGCGCCGTTTGCAACCCTGCCTGAGGTGGTGAATAGCGTCGGTGATCTGGGCTTGTTGCCCCTGCAAGTAGTGGGTTCCATCAGTGGCCGTTTGGTCGACGCACTCAGTGCCGATCCGCTGCCGGGTAATATCCCGCCTTACCCAATCGTGTACCTGGAGCGCTGCGAAGAATTCGGCTGTTTTATTGTCGCCGGCTTTAGTCCGGATGACGCCGGCGAGTTTCGCTTTGACGGTATTACCTATAATTTGAGCCCGGCTACTTATCGTCTGTCTGCCAATGCCGAGGGGTATCAGCAATCTGTTTCGGCGCAAATGCCGGTGGCGGCGTTCGAACATGCGGATTTCGGTGATTTCCCCCTGACGCCACTTCCCATCCAGTTTGGTGCCATCCAGCCCTGTGTGATTCCGCCCGGAGGTGGCTTGTGCGAGTACAGCATCGATGTGCGCTATCGCGGTACCGCGCGCCGCTTCCGCGGGGAAGCCTGGAGCACGGTGGAGTTTTACCGCCCGCCGACTTATCAGGTCACTCGTTTCCAGGTGGGTAGAAACGGCGTGGAAAACCCCAACCCGCAGCGCTTGAACCTGGGCCAGGGCCAGACCGAAACGCTGACTTTCCAGCTGGATATTCCCGCCGATGTACCGGATTTTTCCACAGTCTGCGGCTACATCGCGGTGGGCCAAGGGCGTAACGCGCAGTTCAACAGTGGTGGCGATCGCTTTATATTCTGTTCGTCCACCCAAGGCGGCGCTTTGGTACCCATGTCCGAGAAAGAAGGGCGCAAGCATCTGAAGAACATAAAAGAGCGGCGTGAATCGGCGTTTGATACGCGGCATCAGCGCCGTAATATGCGCGACAAGCCGGCCCGCTCCAGGTGATTGGCTGAATCCGCCTGGCCTCAAACGAGGCCGGGCGCGATCAGCAGTAGCTTGGCGGTGATTACCGCGGCTTGATCAGGCTGAAAATGCCACGGATCTGGCCCAGCTCATACCCGGTGGCTTTGTCGTTCGGGTAGTTGACCCATCATGACCAGAGCGCTCCCAGCGGGACAGCGTAGAGATTATCGCCAAAAGCGGTCGTGTGATCACCATCGTAAAGCAGAACACCAATTTTGAATCGATCGCCGGCTACACCTTGAAAACGCTTCAGCCCGGAAAAATCCTTGGCACTCAAGCTTGCGGCTGCCTTAACCTCAATGGCAAAACAGTCGCCCATCGCATTTTCGATGATTACATCGACCTCCACCTTGTCCTTGTCACGGTAATGATAGAAGTTCAACGGTTCCTCGATCCACACTGCCTGTTTGCGCAATTCGTTATAGACAAAGGATTCCAGCACTGAACCAAAGTCGCCCGCCTGCTTCAGCAAACGCTCTCGATTAAGACCTCGCATGGCACACATCATGCCAGTATCCACGGAGTGTAGTTTTGGCGTCTTCACCAGCCGTTTGTATTCATTACAGTGCCAGGCGGGTAATTGTTCTACCAGAAACAACTGCTCCAGCAACGCCATGTACTTTTTGATGGTCAGTCGATCCAGGCCAAGCTTGCCACCCAGTTCGGTCAGATTTACCAGCTTTCCAGCATAGAACGCGGTGAGCTTAAGCAGCTTGGCCATAAGATCGGGGTGATCGATGTGGGTCAGGTCGCGGATATCCCTTTGGATTAATGTGTTTAGATACTGCTGATACCAGGCTTGGCTACGCCGCTCACTGGCACGCTGTAATGGTTCTGGAAAGCAGCCACTCACGAGACGATGCAGCAGATGTTCCCGCACGCGGATGTTCTGGGTAGTGGGTGCTTTCTGATCAAGTAATTTGGTCAAAAAGTCAGGCTGCCTTCCGTGAATCTCGCACTCCGATAGCGTCATAAGGCGCACCGATTCCATCCGGCCTGCCAGGGAATCCGACAGCCGGGGCAATAACAAGGCGTTGGCTGAACCCGTTAGCAAGAAGCGGCCTGGCGTTCGCTGCTCGTCAACGGCCTGCTTGATGGAGATAAACAGCTCGGGAAGACGTTGTACTTCGTCGAGAGCAATCCTAGTAGATGGTAGATTGCGGATAAAGCCAACGGGATCAGCTCGGGCGATCTCAAATTGGGCCTGGTCATCCAGGGTGATAAAGGTCCAGTTGTCAGCCCCCGTTTCCGTGATCAGCGTTTTCACCAGGGTGGTTTTACCGACTTGGCGTGGGCCCATGATGAACACCACGGGAGTATCACTCAGAGCTTCTTTGACATTGTGTTCAGAATAACGAGGGTACATAAAAGTTAGCCCGGCCAAAGGAGAGCATGTGTTCGTCCAGGCGTTATTTTACTGTCGTCCAATCGTTATTGCAATAGCGTCCAACCGTTATCGACCGTTGCAGGGCCACCAGAAACCGCAAATTGTTAAATAAAAATAGTCTCATAAAAGTCTTTGACATAACCAAGCCCAAGCGAGGACCTATAACAGCCAAACAGCAGATTCTATTCAACCTGCAGCGATACTAGCCATCAATGCTGCCACAACGATTACCCGATTGAGGCGATTACCGCGGCTTGATCAGGCTGAAAATGCCACGGATCTGGCCCAGCTCATACCCGGTGGCCATGTCGTTCGGGTAGTAGCTGGCCAGTGCCGCGGACACATCCGCTGCGATCGTTTGGCCGTGACACATCAGGCACAAAGGCTCAACAACCTGGGCTTTGGCGAAACGGTATCCGTCGGGGGTAACTTCACCCTGGCTCAAGGACGACGGATCCGCACCCGCTGCCAGCTTGTCTTCAAACTGTTTCAGCATGGCGGTCTCCCACTCATCGGGCACGGCAGCGGGGTTGCGGTTGCGGCTGCTAACCCGGCGGATAACCCAGCCACTTTCAGCACTCAAACTCTCGGCAATTTGCGGCGCTTCAGTGGCGCAAACTGCAACCGCATGGGCCGGACCATCGGCGCTAATCGCGGCCTTTAGCCTGGGCTTGAGTTGGCCGGCAAATTTTTGCACCAGCGCCAGTGCCGTTTGCTGGTCGGCATCAATCTCACTGGCTGCCATGGCAGTAAGCCCAACTGCCAGGCCGGATACGGCAAGGCTGAGGGCGAGCACACGCCGGCGGCGAGGGTGCTTTGCCAATTTCATAATCGTTCTCCCGTCGTGTACGAAACCCTCTATTTTTCCAGCGCGGCTTGGGTCGTGCCCGGGTCGAGGGTTTTTAACGCATCGTACTGGCTGACAAAAACCTGGCCGCCGAGGTGCTCGAGAAAGTCGGACTTGCGCAGCTGATCCATCACTGGGCCTTTCACTTCGGACAGGTGCAACTGGATGCCCGCATCGTGCAAGCGTTGTTTGATGGTGTGCAGGCTTTCCAGCGCGCTGGCATCGATCAGGTTGACCGCCGAACACATCAACACCACATGCTTGATGTCCGGGTGGCTGCCGGTCAGTTCCGCCACCCGGTCTTCGAGGTAGCGGGCGTTGGGAAAATACAGGCTTTCGTCGACTCGCAGCGACAACACCTGGGGACTCTCCACCACGGCATAGCGATTGATATTGCGAAAATGCTGGCTGCCCGGCAGTTGGCCCACCACCGCAATATGGGGCTGGCTGGTGCGCTTGAGGAACAGCCCCAGTGACAGGCCCACCCCCATCAGTATCCCGGCTTCCACCCCCACCAGCAGTACACCGACCACGGTGGTGATCATGGCAAGGGCATCAGCGCGGGAATAGCGCCAGGTGCGCATAAACGCGCCCAGATCCACCAGGCTTAACACGGCGACAATGATGGTCGCGGCGAGCACCGCTTGGGGCAGGTTGTGAAATAACGGGGTAAAAAATAATACCGTCAGGCTAATGCCCAGCGCGGTAAAGGCGCCGGCCATCGGGGTGGCGGCACCGGCATCGAAATTAACCACAGAGCGGGAAAAACCGCCGGTTACGGGAAAGCCGCCGCTGACCGCCGCGGCAATATTGGCGCTGCCCAGCCCGAACAATTCCTGGTTGGGGTCAATGCGTTGTCGTCGCTTGGCGGCGAGGGTCTGGCCGACGGATACCGACTCAACAAAACCCACCAGGCTGATCAGCAGCGCCGCCGGCAGCAATTGCGGCAGCAGTTGTAACTCCATAGTCGGGACTGACAGCGGTGGAAATCCCCGGGGTATCGCGCCGACCACGGCAACCCCCCGGTCCGCCAGGTCAAACAGTGAAACCACGGCTATGGCCAATAGCAAGGTAACCACCGGGCCGGCCTTGCTGAGATTGGCCGCCAGCATTGGCGAAAGCCTCAGCCGGCTGAGCCAGCCCTTGAGGTGGCTGCGAGCCAACATTAACAATATCAAGCTGGCCGTGCCGATCGCCAGTGTCGGCCCGTGGGTGCGGCTCAGGTTCTGCGCCAGCCCCCAGAGCATGTCCAGGACGTTGTGACCGCCGCCGGCAATGCCGAGAATATGCTGTAACTGGCCGATGGCGATCAGCAGGCCCGAGGCGCTGATAAACCCTGACACCACCGGGTGGCTGAGAAAGTTGGCCAGGAACCCCAGTCGCAACAACGCCATGACCATTAGAATGGCACCGGACAAGAGGGCGAGCACCATGGCCGCAACCATGTATTCCTGGCTGCCGGCGGCAAACAGGGGGGCGAGGGCGGTGGCGGTCATAAGCGAGATAACCGCCACCGGCCCCACCGAAAGCGTGCTGCTGGTGCCAAACAGCGTGTAGGCCAGCAGCGGTAAAATGCTGGCGTACAGCCCGGCCACCGGCGGCAGTCCGGCGAGCATGGCGTAGGCCAGGCTCTGGGGAATCAGCATCAGGGTGACAATGACCGCGGCCAGGCCATCCTGGCCAGCCTTGTTGCCACTGTAGCCTTTCAGCCAATTGCTGCAGGGCAGCAGGTTGGCCAGCCGACTCGCCGGCCGGGTTGCTTCAGGTTTCGCCAAGGCTTACATCTCCGGCTGGGGCTATTTTCCAGCGAGCGTTCATTCACAGGCCGTGTTGATGCTCAAACAGGGTCACAAAACATTGAGTGGAATTTTCAGGTAGCGGATACCATTGGCTTCGGCGGGCGGCAGGTTGCCGGCCCTCATATTTACCTGCACCGACGACAGCATCAGCTTGGGTGTACCCAGCGTCGCGTCGCGCTTGTCGCGCATGCTGACAAATTCCTGCTCGGATACTCCCGCGTGAATGTGAACGTTGTGGCGCTTCTGTTCGCCTACCGTGGTCTCGCAGACGAATTCCTTGCGCTCCTCGGTGCCGTAGTCGTGACACAGGAACATACGGGTTGCGTCCGGCAGCGAGAAAATCTTTTGTACGGAGTGGTACATGGCATGTGTATCTCCGCCGGGAAAATCGCAACGTGCGGTGCCGTAATCCGGCATAAACAGGGTGTCGCCGACAAACGCTGCATCGCCTATAACGTAGGTCAGGCACGCCGGTGTATGGCCCGGGGTGTGCATAACCCGGGCGGCGATATTGCCAACCTTGAATTCCGCCCCGTCGGCCAGCAGTGCATCAAACTGGGTGCCGTCGGCGCTAAAATCAGGGCCGGTATTGAAGAGCTTGCCAAAGGTTTGCTGCACCACTGTTATTTTTTCGCCGATCGCCAGCTTGCCGCCCAGTTGCTCGCGCAGATAGGGCGCCGCACTGAGGTGGTCGGCGTGCACGTGGGTTTCCAGTATCCATTCAACCGTGAGGTCGTGGCTGCGCACGTGCTCAATCAGCTTGTTGGCCGACTCGTGGGAGGTGTGGCCGGAGGCCGCATCGTAATCGAGCACCGAATCCACCAGCGCACAGTGGGAGGTTTGCGGGTCAGTGACCACATAGCTGTAGGTATAGGTTTGCGGATCAAAAAAAGCGTTAACCTCGGGGCGCATGGCTCATTTTCCCTGTCTATAAACGGACGATCATTTGTAATGCTTTGGCTCTGCCGTGCGACAGAAACACCCCGCTACAGTAACAGCAAATGCCTCATCACTGCAGTGGTCGTGCGCGGCCCAGCCAGCGTGGTATCGGTAGACGGCGTTGGCGGGCAGCGCGAGTGTTCGAGGCTGACGCCGCCGACAGGTATTAACCGGGGAAAGACCACTGCCGGGCACTGCCTGCAAAAGGTTATTTAGAAGACTCTAATATAACCAATTTTTGGTTATATGTATACATCCAAATGTTATAAGTTGGCGGAGTTCGGTTGATGCCCCGGTTGCCGGGTCACGGACCGGTCCCTGGGAATGCAGCAGCGCACAATTGGCCATTACTGCAGCCAGTTGCACACGCTGTTTTATTTACATTGTCGGCACAAGCTTAGTGCCGAATCGCCTCGAAGATGTCCACAAACGACGGTATCTTGGCAATGGATATGGGCAAGTGCAGCTTCCTGGCGGTACTTTACGGGAAAAAAGTAGGACCAAAAAAGTTTCAGCTAGTTGCGGCGCATTCTAATTTGTCTTCGAACACCCTAACAGCGAGCATCTGTGGTACTTCTAAGTAGCCCCTCTTTTAGCGCGGTTTAAACTAGCCTGACTCGGCTTTATGCAGGCTTGATCTAACAATTCCCACTTGAGCAATTACTATCCGCCGCAAACTGTTTCATTATTAAAGGAAGAGTCTGGTTTACCCGCCACAGGAGCAGCGCCATGCAATACATGACCGAACTGCAAGACACCATCAACGCCATGGTCCAGAAGGGACGGGGTATTCTCGCTGCAGATGAGAGCTCGCCCACCATCGCCAAACGCTTCGCGGCCATTAATGCCGAGAGCACCGAAGAAAACCGCCGCGTCTGGCGCAGCTTGCTGGTGACCACCACCGGGCTGGGCGAGTACATCAGTGGCATCATCCTCTACGAGGAAACCCTCGGCCAGAAGACCGACGCCGGCTTGACCATCCCTGAGGCGGCCTGGGTCGAAAAGATTGTGCCGGGTATCAAGGTGGATAAAGGCAAGATTCCACTGGCCCTGTCACCCGGGGACCTGATCACCGAAGGGCTCGACGGTCTTGGCAAGCGCCTGCAAGCCTATAAACCCCAGGGCGCGCGCTTCGCCAAATGGCGCGAGGTGTATGCCATCGAGCCCCACGCGCCGACCCGGCACGGCATCGAGGCCAATGCCGAGATGCTGGCCCGCTATGCGGCGGTGTGCCAGGCGGAGGGGGTGGTGCCGATCGTAGAGCCGGAAGTGCTGATGGACGGCAGTCACGATATCGATCGGTGTGCCGAGGTGACCGAGGCCGTGCAGCAGGCGGTATTCGCGGCCCTGCACCGCCACGGGGTGGTGCTGGAGCTGATGATCCTGAAACCCAATATGATCCTGCCGGGCCAGGACTGCCGCACGGCAGACCCGGATGAGGTGGCGGCGGCGACCCTGAAAGTGCTGCGGCGGACCGTGCCAGCGGCGGTACCGAGCATCAACTTTCTCTCCGGCGGCCAGAGCCCGGAGGAGGCCACCGCCAACCTCAATGCCCTCAACCAACAGTGGCCCAATGCCCCCTGGCAGCTAAGTATTTCCTACGGCCGCGCCCTGCAGCAAACAGCGTTGCAGGCCTGGGGCGGCAAACCGGCAAATATCGCCGCGGCACAGCAGGCGCTGCTCGAACGGGCTCGCCTCAATCACCTGGCAATGCTCGGCAATTACCAGCCTGATATGGAGCGTGGCAATTGAGTTCTGCGCCGGGTATGGGCCCCGCACCGCATTGACCACAAGCACTAGTTGCGAGTTGAATTGATGGACAGCCTGATCGTCAAGGACATGGGCATCGACACCCACCAGGAGCCGGTGATGTATATGCGCCGGGATTGCCACGTCTGCCGCGCCGAAGGTTTTACCGCCAGCACCCGAGTCGCGGTTATTCACGGCGAGCACTCCGTTATTGCCAGCATGAACGTGGTGGACGAGGCGGTCCTGGAACAGGGCTACGCGGGGTTTTCCAAGGCCGCCCTGGAGCGCTTGCAGGCGGCAGAAGGTGACTATGTCACCGTTGGCCATGCGCCGGTGCTGGAATCCATGCAAAGCGTGCGCAAAAAGATTTTCGGCCACAAGTTAAGCGAAGCCGAGATCACAGAGATCATCGAGGACATCAGTGCCCACCGCTACAGCGATATCGAAATCGCCAGCTTTTTAAGCGTCTGCGCCGGCAGCCGCCTGGATGTGGAGGAAATCATCGACCTCACCGATGCCATGGTTGCCTGCGGGAAACGCTTGCAGTGGCCACAACACCGGCGAGTCTTTGATAAACATTGTATCGGCGGCCTGCCGGGTAACCGCACCACACCCCTGTTGGTGTCCATCGCCAGTGCCGCCGGCCTGGTGATGCCCAAGACCTCGTCGCGAGCCATAACCTCTCCGGCGGGCACGGCGGATACCATGGAGGCCCTGACCACGGTCAATCTTGAACTGGCCGAAATACAGCACACGGTTACTGCCACCGGTGCCTGCCTGGCCTGGGGTGGGGCGGTCAACCTGAGTCCGGCGGATGACCTGATGATCCGGATCGAGCGCGCCCTGGACCTGGACGGCGAGGGCCAGTTGATTGCCTCGGTGCTGTCGAAGAAAATTGCCGCCGGCTCCACCCATGTCATTATTGATATCCCGGTGGGGGAGACGGCAAAAGTCCGCACTGAGCGGGACGCCAACCGGTTGGCGTCGCTGTTCACCCAGGTGGGCGCGGCTTGCGGGATTTTTGTGCGCTGTATTATTACCGACGGCACCCGGCCGGTGGGGCTGGGCATCGGCCCGGTGGAGGAGGCGCGGGATCTGCTGGCGGTGTTGCAATGCCAGCCCCAGGCCCCGGCAGACCTGCGCGAACGGGCGCTGCTCCTGACCGCCCACCTGTTTGACCTGGCCGACGGCGCCGGTGTCGAAGCCGGCTATGCAAAGGCAGCAAAGATTCTCGACAGCGAACAGGCCTGGCTGCAGTTCCAGCGCATCGCCATCGCCCAGGGCGGCATGAAAACCCTGCCAGACGCGGCTTACCAGCACATTGAATACGCGCTCACCGCTGGCACCATCCGCAAGGTGGATAATCGGCAATTGGCGCAGCTGGCCAAGTTGGCCGGTGCACCTTCCACTCCGGCGGCCGGGGTGCGCCTGCATGTGCGTGTCGGCGCGACCATCTCCGCCGGTACACCACTGTTCACCCTGTTCAGCAACAGCACCGGTGAACGCAACTACGCGCTGGAATACTATCGCAACCAAAGTGCCATCTTTACCATCGAGGAGGCCGCAGGATAATGTCCGCTACTTTGTCCGGTTCAACAAGTTCCTCTGCACCCGTCCCCATTGTCTTTGAGCTGCAACCGCAGCCCCTGACAGCGCCCCTGGCTGCGGCCCTTTACGGGGACGCCGGGAAACTGGAAAGCCGCCTGTTTCCGGACGGGGAGTCTTATTTGCGGATAACCTCGGCGGTCTATGGGCGGCCCTGCCTGATCGTGGCCGAGCTGTCCCACCCCAATGGTAAATACCTGCCGCTGCTGTTCCTGGCGGCGACGCTGCGGGAGTTTGGTGCTGCCAGCGTCGGCCTGGTGGCGCCCTACCTGAGCTATATGCGCCAGGACATCCGTTTCCAGGATGGCGAGGTGGTGACATCAAAAATTTTTGCCCGGGAGTTATCCCGCCAGTTTGACTGGCTGGTGACGGTCGACCCGCATCTGCATCGCTACAACTCACTGGATGAAATCTACACAATACCGGCCCAGGTGGTGCACGGGGCTCCAGCCCTGGCCCAGCGCCTGGGGCAAATGCCCGATGTGTTGCTGGTTGGGCCGGATGCAGAAAGCGAGCAATGGGTTGCCGAGATTGCCCAGCTAAGCGGTCACCCCTTTATCATCGGAAACAAGCATCGCCACGGGGATCGCAAGGTGGAGATAGTGCTGCCGCCGCTGGAGGAGTATAAGCAGCGCACCGCGGTTATCATCGATGACGTGATTTCCAGCGGCCACACCATCCTGCAATGCCTGCAGCAGTTGCAGGCCAATGGCATGAAGCGGGTTCAATGCGCCGCGGTGCACGGCATTTTTGCCGACGGTGCGGATGAGAAATTAATGGCCGCCGGGCTGGACGCCCTGATCACTACCAATACCATCGCCCACAGCTCGAACGCTGCAGATGTGACGCCGCTGTTGGTCAAACCGGTCACAGACTTCTTGCATCGACAGGGAAGCGCAGCGAGCCGATAAACTTACCAGTCCGCTCGTTGAAGCCCCAGCTGAAAAGCCGGGGCCGTTGTACTGCTATTGAACGCAAATCCTAAAACGGCACGTCATCGTCGTAGCTGGCGCCGCTGGACTGGTTAAAGTCCGCCGCATCGTAATGGGCGTAGGAGGGGCCCTGGTCCTTCATGCCGGCATCCACCGCCTCGATGCGCCAGGCTTGCAGGCTGGTAAAGCATCGCTCCGGCTTGCCATTGCCAGACCAGAGCCGGCCGGAAAAGTTGAAGTGCACGTTGATCTCGTCACCCACATTGTAGGCATCCATCAGGGCACACTTGTCTTTGATGAGCTCGAGAGCGACATGGTTGGGGTAGGCGGAGTTTTCTCCCTCGCCGGTCAGCTTGATGACAAACTCTCTCTTGGTGAAGCCGTTGTTGCCGTATTCGGTGGTGGCGCCAATGGAGTGAATTACTCCCTGGATTTCATAGCTTTTGGACATTGAATTACTCTTTGGGATTGAATTTGGAACCTGGTAGCGACCCGGCCCGGTAAACGGGGCGGACAGGGCGCTGCTTAAAACGTCTGCGCGCGCTATTATACACACCTATAGATACCCAAAACCCGAAAGATACCCAAAACCCGAAAGATACCCAAAACCCGAATCCCTGGAGGTTTCCTTGCTGAAAGCACTTTTCTTCGATATGGACGAGACCCTGTGCGACACCCGTTTCGCCAACGAGCAAGCCACGCGCCTGCTGGGCGAGTCGCTGCTGGCCCAGTTTGGGCCGGGGGTGGATGCCGCGGCTGTGGCCCACGCCTATGTGGCCGGTATTTACCGGGAGTGGAGCGAGAGCCAGCGGGCACGCTACCTGCCCATTATCGAACAGCAGAGCGAGGGGGCCTTTCGGGTACAACTGATTCGCGACCTGCTGGCCGAGCAGGGTATAACCGAGGTCAGCAAGGACCAGGCCCGCAGCCTGCAGGACCAGTTTGACCGGGACCGGCTGCAACACTTTGACTTCTACCCCGGGATTGCCGAATTTTTGACCGAGATGCGCCAGCTTTTTACCCTGGTGGTGATCACCAACGGGCCGGAGTTCTCCCAGGTACCGAAGGTGAAGACCGTACACCTGGCGCGCTATGTGGATCACATCCTTATCGGCGGCCAAGAGCCGGAGCAAAAGCCGGCCAAGTCAATCTTCCTGAAAGCTCTCAAGCTGGCCAACTGCGAGGCCCACGAAGCCATTCATGTGGGCGACAGCCTGGCGGCCGATATCGCCGGCGCGCACAATACCGGCATCACCTCGGTCTGGATCCAGCACTCGCAACCGCTGGATGCGGAACTGGGCATAGACCCTCACCATACCGTGCTGCACCCCAGTGAAATCCCGCAATTTATCAGGCAGTTACATCAGGGTTCTAACTAAGCTTCGAGATCACTGGCAATTGCTCACCGGTTCAATTATGGTCATGGGAATGTCCCGCCAGGGCCTTGTGCCATGAAGAAAATATTTCAGTCCATCTATCGCAACATCATCAACCCCTCGGCGGACGAGGCGCTGGCCAAAGCCTGGCAGGCCGGCGGCGGTGAGCTGCCCACCCTGTGGTTGCTGGGGAAGACCGGGGCCGGCAAATCGTCCATCGTCCAGAAAATGACCGGCGCCAGTGCCGCTGAAATTGGCAACGGCTTTATGCCCTGCACCCGGGATGCGCAGGCCTACCAATACCCGGCCGAGCTGCCCATCCTGCGTTTTATGGATACCCGCGGGCTGGGGGAGGCGGATTACGACGCCAGCGAGGACCTGCAGTTTCTCGGTGAGACCAGCCATGCCCTGTTGATCGTCATACGGCTTGGCGACGGCGAACAGAGCGCGGTACTGAGCGCACTGCGCCAGATCCGCAACTCGGCCCGCCAGATTCAGCGCGAGCACGTGATGGTGGTGCACACCGGCGCCAGCGATATAGACAGTGAGCACGACCGCCGCCGAGCGCTGGCGGACAAGCAGGCGCAGGTGGAGCAGGTGTGGGGGGCGGAGCTGGATCACTGCCTGGTGGATTTTTCACCGCTGGATTCTTTGCCGGTGGATAGTTCACCGATGGATCGTACACAAGTAAATAGCGATGGCGGCCTCAATGACCTGGGCGAGGCCGAGCTAAAGGAGATGCTCAGCGCGCGCTTGCCCGAACTGCGCCTGTGGCTGCAAAAGCGGCAACACCGGGATCTGGAGCGGGCTAATTTCGAACGTTTGCGCAGCCAGGTGCTGTGGTACGCCGGAACCGCCGCCGCCAGCGATGCCATTCCGGCGGTTGGGCTGATCAGTGTGCCGGCGATCCAGGGCAAAATGCTGCACAGTCTCGCCCGCCACTATGACATCCAGTGGGACAAGCGCAACTTCTCGGAATTCAGCGCCGCCCTCGGCGGCAGCTTCGCGCTGCGCTATGGCACCAGCCTCGGCATGCGCCAACTGGCCAAACTGATTCCCGCTTACGGTCAGCTTGCCGGGGCGGCGCTCGCGGTTACCGTCAGCTACGCCAGTACCTACGCCATCGGCAGGGCGGCGTGCAGTTACCTGTACCACCAGAAAACCAAAACACCCCTGAGCGATGGCGCACTGCAAGCGCTGTATCGCGAAGCTATGCAGGAGGGCAAGGCCGCGGGCCGGGAAATCGAGCAGGACAGGCAGCAGCTGCATCCAAAGGACCAACCGCCGCTAACACCCGCCGCGGAGCCGGCATCAACCCCGACTGGCAAAGCAAACCCGAAGTGATGTCTCTCCTGCGCAGGGTACTGGCAGAAAAGGCGCTGCAGTTTTACCTGCTGGCCAGTGTCACGGTGCTGTTGCCATTGCTGGTGCTGCTGGTAATGGGCTTGCTGCACCTGTGGCAGCAGGGCTTGATGCTCTGGTTCGGGCTCGCTTCACTGCTTTTGGCACTGGCCACGGCGGCGCTGCACTGGCTGCTGGGGCGCGACGCTTCAACAGGGCCGGAGCGGCTGGATGGGGCGACCGACCAGCACCTGCCGGCCGTGCAGGACTGGTCCGAGTACGAAGTCCAGGTCTGGCAAAGCGCGCTAGCGAACATCAATGAACAGGAATTAACGCAGCTGCCCTGGGCAGACGTTCCCCGCGCCATGCTCAACCAGTTGACCTGGGTTGCGCGCACTTATCACCCAGGTAAAACTGACGCCGAATACGCCTTTACCGTGCCGGAATTGATGCTGATGCTGGAAGTCTGCAGCCGCAAATACCGCGCCCAGGTACTGGCCAATGTACCTCTCTCGCGACAGGTCAAGGTGTCGGAGTTTATGGGTGTTAGCCGCGCCACCGATGCCACTTACAAGCTGTACAAAAAATACGCCCTGGTAATCGATGCTGCCCGCGCGCTGCTGACCGGCGGCGCCAGTGTGCCCAGCCGCCTGGCCTCGGCCCTGATGTCGGAAGTGGGCAGCGGCCTGTCGCTGCACATGCAGAAAAACATGAAACAATTGTTGTTCGAGCAAGTCTCCCAGGTGGCGATCGATTTGTACAGCGGCCGCTTGACCCTGGCCGAGACGGAGCTGGCGGCCTACCAGGCGTCACTGCAGCCAGTGGCCGAGCCGGTGACACGGCCACTGACGGTGATGGTGGTAGGGCAGGTGAACGCCGGCAAATCCTCCCTGGTCAACGCGCTGCGGGCGCAGAGCGTGGCGGAGGTGGATGTGCTGCCCTCCACCGCGGGTTTTCACCACTATCAAGTGGCCCTGACTGACGATCTGGACATTATTCTGGTGGACAGCCCGGGGCTGGATGGCAGCAAACCCGTCGCCCGGGCCTTGTTGCAGCAGGCCACCAGCGCGGACATGTTGCTGTGGCTGTGCCAGGCCAACCAGCCGGCCAAGGCGCTGGACAAGGCGCTAATGGTGGAGTGGGATCAGTATTTCCAGCAGCACTTGGGCCGGAAAAAGCCACCGCTACTGTTGCTCACCAGTCACAACGATCGCCTGCCTCCGCCCGGGAACTGGCAACCGCCTTACGACCTGGGCCTTGACTCAGATAGCGACAACGTAAATAAAAGTACCAGGGATATAAGCGTCAGGGATAAAAAAGCCCGGACTATTGCCGCGGCCTGCAACTACACCCGGGAAGCCCTGGGGCTGGACGATTCGGTTCCGGTGTTGCCCATCGCCCTCAAGCCCGATGCCGAACCCTACAACCTGGATACCCTGAGGGAGTTGTTGCTCGAGGTGAGTGATGAAGCCCGGGCGGCGCAACTCAATCGCGAGCGCTTCGATGCGGCCCAAAGCGTGCCGCTGGTAGCGACCTTTCTGGCCCAGGCCGCCGGCCTGGCCAGGTCCAGCGGCAAAATTATTTTTCGTTGAGCCGCGCTGTGTTTGTGACCCCTAAACAGGTTCGATTTGGACCGTGCATTTGTGAATCGGGGAGGGGTATACTCGGCAGTAACTGCCAGTAATAAATAGGGAATAATGATGCTCAGAACCAGGCTGTTGATACCTTCTCTCTTTAGTGCAGCTGCTTTTTTAGGCTGTACTGCAATGTCACCTCCCGGCGATGAAACGGCGCAAGCCGACCGGCAAAACCCGGTCGCCATCGCAACGGCCAGGGTTCAACCCGCACCCGCTGCCAGCGCAGTCGCGGCTGAAAAGGTACCGAGCAACTCTTCAGTAGAGTCCAGCTGGATCCGGCCGGAAGTTGGCCAGCAAGAAGCCAGCCTTGGGGCTCGGGTCGAGAGCGTGGAATCAATGCCGGGCAGCGACACCGTGGCCGTGGGGATTTCCCTGCCACCCGGTGACGCTGATATCGAAGAGGTCACGGTGTACGGGCGCTCCACTGACCAAAAGGTAAAGCTAAAACCCATTACCCAGCCGGTAAAGTTTGAAGTCCTGAACTCACCGGATAAAAGTGGCATCGTAATCTACCTGCCGAAAATGGAAGACTTCGTTTTAAAGATAAATTACTACGAAAGCCAGCCCGACGTCGTGCCGGATTTAATCAGCGATCAATAACCTGCAAACGGCCCTGATCGAGCGCAAGGAAATGAACTCGATCAAGCATGGTTCCCGCAGTGCGCCCTCAGTCTTTTTGTACTGCTTTGACCAGGTCGCGCAACTCGTCCGGGCGGGGCAGGCCAGCCACTTCGATTTCCGGGTCGTCGCCGGCGGTAAAGACTGAAACGGTGCCGACCCCGAACAGGCGATTAGCAAAGCTCTGGTAAACGTTGAAAGTGCGAATACTGTCTACGTCCAGCTCAGTACGATCTTTACTGAGCAGACCCTTTTCCAGGATCAGGTCATCGCCGATCAACTCCAGCTTGGTGGATTTACACTTCAGGTACCACACCAGCAGTATAACCATACCCACCAGCACCGGGATCAATACGATGGAGAGTATAAAGCTGAAGGGTTTGTTCTTGAACATGGCGGGGTGTTCGGAATATTTTGCTTGCACGCTGGATCCTTGGGCTTGTGGTTGTGACCGTTGTGGTTACGACAGTTGTGGTTGTGACAGTTGTGGTTGTAATAAAGGCTGCGGTTGTGGTCGCTGCTAATGAAGGGTGCTAGCATACCCGAATTCAATGGCAAAAACCCAGCAACCGAGTGTCCCTATGGCATCGAAAACTTCCGGACCCAGCAAGCTCGATCGCGTCCTGGCCGAGCAGCGGGCCTATATCGCCCAGCGGGAAAAAGGCTATCGCGAGAAGGCGTTAAAACTCTACCCCTGGATCTGCGGCCGCTGCAGCCGGGAATTTACCCGCGCCAACCTGAGCGAGCTGACCGTGCACCACGTGGACCACAACCACGACAACAACCCGTCTGACGGCAGCAACTGGGAGCTACTTTGCATTTACTGTCATGACGAGGAACACACCAAGTTCAGCAACCTGATTCGCTACGGTAGCACCACTGCCCGGGAGAAGGCCCCCGCCACCCACAACCCTTTCGCCGACCTGAAAGAGCGCATGAAGAAGGGCGAGTGACACCATTACCCCAATTCCCTGGAAATACCTATGGCCCCCTGGAAATACCTATGGCGTTAAAGCCAACCATCTACAAACTGAAAATCAGCCTCTCCGATTTGAACCGGGAATACTACGACACCCTCAATCTCACCGTTGCCCGCCACCCCTCCGAGAGCCTGCCGCGAATGGCGGCCCGGGTGCTGGCTTACTGCCACAACGCCACAGATTTACTGACTTTTTGCCGGGGCCTGTCGGAGGCGGACGAGCCGGATATCTGGGCGCGGTCGCTGGACGATCAGTTGCTGCTGTGGATCGATGTAGGTGAGCCGGCCGTGGAGCGGATCAAGAAGGCCAGTCGCCGCGCCAGGCAAGTCAAAGTTTACAGCTTTAACAGCAAGTCCGGCGTCTGGTGGGAGCAGAACAAAGCCGGCTTTGCCGAGCTGCCGGTAGCCGTCTATCGCTTTGACTGGGACCAGGTCAATAACCTGGCCGGGCTGTTTCAACGCACCATGGAGTTTTCCCTGATGCTGAGCGGCGATTCCGCCTTTGTCTCCACTGAGTCCGGCGAGTGCGAGGTCAGCGGGGAGCTATTGCAGGCCGCCAGCAATTGAACCAATGCTGTCCCCTAAGCCCTCGATTTACAGCGCAGGTACAGCAGTGCTAAGGTCTGCGCTTTAAACCCAATCGCGAGTGCAGCCATGACCAACCCCGTTTCAGAGCGCTTTTCCACCCCGGATTTGTGTGACCAATTCCCCGACCAGGTACAAGTTCTGGAGCCAATGCTCGGCAACTTTGGCGGCCGGGACAGCTTTGGCGGCGAGATAGTGACCATTAAATGCCACGAGGATAACTCGCTGGTCAAGGAGAATGCCGCCCGCCCGGGGGCCGGCAAGGTAATGGTGGTCGACGGTGGCGGCTCCCTGCGGCGGGCGCTGCTGGGTGACATGATCGCCGAGACCGCCGTGCAAAATGGCTGGCAAGGGTTGATCATTTACGGCTGTGTGCGCGACGTGGACGCCCTGATGGAGCTGGACCTCGGCGTGCAGGCGCTGGCCAGCATTCCCTTGAAAACCGAGAAGCGGGGCATTGGCGACCTCAACGTACCTGTGACTTTCGGCGGGGTGACATTTACCCCCGGCCATTATGTGTACGCGGACAACAACGGCGTCATTGTTGCCGCCAGCCCCTTGAGTAACTGAAGGCCAGGCCTCTATGCCCAATTTATACGCGGTAACCATTGAGTCGATCAAAGAAGTCCACAGCCTGCCTGGCAGCTGGGAAAACGACGCCCTGCGCGAGCTGCTGGCGCTGGCCGAGGTGGACGACCTGGGTGATATTGCCGACGCAGACCTGCTGGATATGGTGCTGATGGTATTGCAGGACCTCGGCAACCAGAAGGCCGGTGAGCTGGTATTGGAAGCAGTATTTGGCGACGCCATGCGCCCGGGGGTCAGGCAGAACCTGGTGGCGGATTTGCAGGAGGACGAGCCCTGGACCGATTTCGCCGAGGTCAGCCAACAGCGCGGCATTTTTGTCGCCGTTTGCCTGCTGCAACAAGCATTTCCCCGTCGCTACGGCACGCCGGATGCGCTGCAGGTGATCGTCAAGGTAACGGCACAATCCAGCGCTGGTGCGCCCCCCATGCAAGCTCCCCAAGCCGACTGGTTAATCCGCTTGCTGGCCTGTGGCATGAGTGAGCACAATATTGTCCACCGACTCTATGCCGACGAATTAAAGGCAGGCAAGTTCAAGGAGGCCGATGGCCTGATCTGGGACTGCCAGGCTGTCGACGGCGACAATGACAACAGCCGCACCTTCGACTTGATCGCAGCGGCGCAGCTGTTCAATTCACTCAGCCCAGGCCAGGCGTTCAAGGCGTCGGTGATTTAGGTCTGTGATTTAGAGGCGGCCGCCGAACACCCTGCTTGAACAGGGCGCCAGCGGCACAGCTTATACCGCAGCCGCGGCAATGGTCTCCCGGTACTGTTGCTCCAGGTTGCCAATGCGAGCGTTGAAGTCCTCGCGGCTGCAGTTGTGCAGTTGGGTCGGCGGCAGCACTGTGACCTTCACCGTGGTCGGGTTGACGCAAATCTTGCCGCGCGGCAGGGCATCACCACTGTTGTGCAGGATAACCGGCACTACCGGCACCTCGGTCTGTCGCGCCAGCACAAAAGCGCCGTGTTTGAACGGAGCCACCTGCTGGGACATGGAACGGGTGCCTTCCGGTGCAATGGCGACCGAGCGACCGGCGCGAATGACTTCCGCGGCTGACTTCAATTGTGAGCGAGCGGCACGGGCGTCTTCGCGGTCGACGAATATTGCACCATTGGCGCGCATAATCGATCCCAGCACCGGTGTATTGGCCAATTCCTTTTTGCAGAAGGCGGTGATGTCGTGACGCAGCAGGCGCGCCAGGATGACCGCATCGAGATAGCTCTGGTGGTTGAAGATAAATACCGCCGGGCGGGCCGCCTCCAGGAATTCCTGGCCTTCTATCTCCAGGTCCATGCCCGCGTAGAGGGTGCCGATATCACCCAGCATTGAGGTCATGCGGTTGCGAGCCTCCTGCGGAGAGAGAGTCAGGGCGTAGGTCGCGGCGCCGGCCAGCGCGGAGCCGACCAGGCCCTGGCACAGCATGCCGGTGCGCACGGCGCCGGCGATACTGGCGGCGCGCCGGCTCTTGAACGACAGCGCCGGCCAGGCGCGCTTGCGGGCAATCTTGGCCAGGGCAGGCTGGGGGTTAACCGCCACCGGTCGGCCGACGATATTGAGCAGCGGCAGGTCATCGGTACTGTCGGTATAGAACCAGGCGTCTTGCAGCGAGCAATTGAAGTGCTTGGCCGCCTGACGCCCGGCCTCAGCCTTGCCTTCACCAAAGCAGGGCTTGCCGAGCAAACGCCCGGTCAGCTTGCCATCACTGGATTCCAGCTCCGAACAATAGAGATCGTCGAAGCCCAGGTACTCAGCAATGGGTTCGGCCTGATAGCGAGTCGCCGAAGTGACCATAACCAGGCGATGGCCCAGGCGGCGGTGTGCGGCCACCAGTTCTGCGGCCTCACGGTAAATTGAGCTCTGCAGGTATTTGGTGAACACCTCGCGGGACATACGGGTGGTCGCTTCACAATCCGCGCCGGTGAGCTCTTCAGCGACCTGGGCCAGCATTTCAGTGAAATCGATGCGATGGGTACCGTATTCGAGCATTTTGCGAATATTCTTCAACACCATCCGGCTGTTGGGGCGGCCGCGACGGGCGATCTCAAAGACGAAAGCATGGAAGGTATAGCCCGCCACCAGGGTGCGATCCAGGTCAAACATAGCCAGCCGGTTGCCACCAGGGCCTTGCTTTGACGCTTGGTCTGACGCAGAGCCTTGTTCCAGCAACGCCTGGCGATAGGCGCGAAAATCCAGATCGGAAGAACTGTTCTTGGGCATGGGAAACTCCTGTGGGGTTACCCTCCATTAGGGTACTGATTAATTGTTTCGAGCTGCTTGACTTACATGGCAAGCACTGCAAGCCACGTGCCAAACACAAGACTGGGTGTAGCGCAGTGTTTTCAAGACGTTAGACAGGTAGCGTGGTAACCACGCCTCGTCGCCTGCACCAGTTTGGTGCCACAAAGTTTAATAATGGTGTGTTACTGGAATATGACGAACTCAAACCAGTTATGTGGGGGCGACACGTGCAACGACCAGGGCCGAGGCTCGGGCGCGGATTCTACTGGAGATACTGCACTGGCAGCAATAGGCTATTAGTCTAATTTTTATGTTACTTGCTGGCTTGGCAGCAGCGCTGGCATGACGCCAGCGAGCGGCGCCGGACGGGGAGGGTGAACCTATTTTTTCTTCTTAGGCAACTGCTCAACCGCAATTTCAAGTCTCACACTAAAGATCAGCACCCCCTCCCGGTCATCCTCGGGCAATTCGCGCTTCCAGGCGTAGGCGGGCTCCAGTTCGTAAAACAGCCAGGGGCGATAGAAGTTTTTGCGGTAGCGCACGCCGAGCCCGTAAGAGGTGGTCAAATAGCTCGGCCGGGTGTCACCGTTGACCCAGGTAAAATAGGACATGGCGGACTTTTCATTGCGTCGCTGGCCCAGCAGGAATCGGGACGACCATTCAACGCCGTCGCTTTTTTCGTAAAAGCGGGCATTGTTCGACCAGCGAAACAAATAGTTCTCGCCCAATAGATGGTCATACTCATAGCGCGAGCGGCTGCCGAAGCCTTCGCCGTCGATAAAATACAGCGTTTGTACAAAACGCTGGGTAATGTGCTCGCCCCAGGGGATTTCGTAGCGGTAGCGGGCGCTGGCTCGCAGCTTCAGGGAAGAGCGCAACCCGAGCCGGTAGTCGAGCCGGGCGCGGCCTTTTTCCTTGGCCTTGTACTGCAAGGCCAGGCGGGTGGTTTCGGTCTCACCGGCCACGCGATTGACATTCTCGTCGGTGGCGGAAATCTCACCTTCCTCATCGGTAAAAATCAAACTCAACCGTTCGTTGATTCTGGGCAAGTGCACCTTGCCGCGCAGGCGCACTGCGTTGTCGCGCCCCTGGCCTTCCTCCCATTCGCTCTCAAAGGTCAGTCGCAACGAGGAATAAGCCGATTCGATATCGTCCCGGGGGGAGCCAAAGAAGTGGTCGATCCAGTTGGCCAGTTCGTGGGCCGAATTGGCGACGTAGGAGTGGGTGTCGTCGACCCAGCTTTGGTCATCGGTCTGGTCAGCGGAGCCGGCTGGCCCAGCGCTGTCCGCTCCTGTTCCGTCCGCTCCTGCATGATTTGCCCCGGTTATGTCCGAGGCCTCGGGCAGGGTGACCTGATCGTCGTAGGCTAGTGCAGGGTAAGCTGAACTAGGGCTTGAATAGTCCAGGCTTGAATAGTCCAGATTAGAGTGGCCCTGGTTCTGGTAGGCTGTGCTTTTATTAGCTGAGCTTTCGTATTCGGGGCTTATGTATTCGGGGCTTATGTATTCTGGGCTTATGTAATGGGGAGCCGGTAAAGCTGCACTGGCAGAACCCGAATCAATAGTGCCCGAAGCGGGATAGGTTGGCGCCGCTGCAATACTGTTCGCAGAAATACTGTTCGCAGAAATACCGTTCGCAGAAATACCGTTCGCAGAAATACCGTTCGCAGAAATGCCGGTCGCAGAGATTGCGGCTGGTTTGCTTTGCGCCAGCACTCGGCTGGTAAAATCTTGACTGGTAAATACCGGGTCGGAGATTACCTGGCCAGCAAAGACCGGGCTTGTCAGTAACCAGACCACCGCACTTAACTGGAGAGTGCTTTTTCTTTTCATAGCTTCATTGTAGATTGAATGCCCTGGGATGTGCCACCTGCAAAAACCACAATCGCCAGGACTGTTAACTGGTACCCGTCCGATCTCTTCATCCCCCAGATGAACCTGTCACCACTGGCAAGTCGATCAGTACGGGTTGTCTGTGAGGATAACGCCGAAACGCCTCTAGAAACCAGCGCTAAATGTGACTATATTGGTTAGGGTAAGTACAACTCGCCAAAAGCCTGAAACAATGCTCGACAGGCGTCGGTACTTGCCGGCGGCAGTTGACTACCCGGCCTGACATCCATACTCGCCGGACTGGCATCAGAAGTTGACGAGCAGGGCTGCAGCGAACCCGCGCAGCTTAATCGGAGGCGTGCAAAACGTGGAGCAGGGCAATAGTCCAGCAACAAATAGTCCAGCAACAAATAGTCCAGTAACTAGCGGTCCAGTAACAAGCCGTCCCGCCACAAACGGTTCAACCGTAACCCCGGTAAACCAGGATCACAGCTGGCAGTTGCGCTTGCTACCGGTTATGACCGGCCTGGTGCTGACTCTGGCCCTGTTCTTTTTTGCTGCAACCATGCACCAGCTCTACCAGCTCAACAGCAAAATTCAGCAAGTACCCCAGCTCGACAACAGTGAATTACTGGCCAGCTCAAACACTTCAGTGACACTGGTCGAAAAGCAGTGGCGCTCGCTGGTGCTGCTTGAATCCCACGTACTGCAGCAGCGCTACCACCAGGCGAATGTATTGCTGATGGCCCGGGTATGGGTGCGCTACCTGGGGTTTGTAACGGGCATGATACTGGCCCTGATTGGTGCGGTGTTTATACTGGGCAAGCTGCGTGAACCGACCACTGAGTTAAGTCTCGGCAGCGGCAGCTCCGAACCTGCTAATCAGCCGGGTAACCTGAAGGTACAACTGCTCACCCAATCCCCTGGCATTGTGCTGGTTACCCTTGGCACAGTGTTAATGCTGATTACGATTATGGTTCACCATCCCATCGAGGTTGCGGATGCGCCCATCTACACCTCGGTCACTATGACCGCAGCTCCGCTGACCGAATCCTCCAGGCCAGCTCAATTGAATCTCGATTCGGCCAGTACCAGAAAGCCGGCATCCGCGGACCAGATGTCCCGTTTGCTGGAGGAAGCCAGGTTGCGACACGGCGTCGATGCAGCTTCCGGGGAGGGGGCTCAATGAAACGCTCAATGTCGGCACTATTCCTCTTATGGCTTGGCGCTGCGCCACTACTGGCCGCCAACCTGGAAGAGATTCGTCAGCAGTGGCACGCCGCCAATTACGCCCAGGTGATCAGTGAACTGCTGCAGTATCGGGACACGGACTTTGGCAAAACCATTGAAGTGGACTACATGCTGGCGACCAGTTTTTGTCGTCACCCGGGGGACGACGATCTCGGCCGCGCCTTTTTGCTGAATATTCTCCAGGTGTACGAGCTGTCCAGCCAAAACCGCAGCGCAATCCATGAAGAATTGACCGTCTGCCCCGATCTGCGCCAACCCCACCAATTGGCGTTTCTCAGCAGCCGTTCAACCGGCGGCGGAGACGCGGGGGTGCGCGGCAAGATGTTCTATTTCGTCGACGGTCCCAACCGCGCCATTGGCGGTGACCCGCTGCAAGCGCGGGGCGAGATACCCGCCACGGAGTTGCAGGCCCGGCTGTTCAAATTGGGCGACTCCGGCCCGGCTGCCACCGCCATGGACCAGCGACTGCGCAAACTGGGCTATCAACCAGCGGTGTATGCCAGTCCCCACTTTGTCATTGGCAGTGTCAGCAATCACAGTGATGCCGACCTGCAGGAAATTGGCCGCCTGCTGGAGCGAGCGCTGGATTTTTTTGTGACCACCTATGAAGTGCGCAGGCCCGCCAACTTTATCAGTGTCTACCTCGTACCCGATGGCCGGCAAATGCGCACCATCGGCGATAAACTGCACGCACTGGAGGTTGCCCAGGGCACCATCGGTTACTCCTTCAGGAATGATTTAAGTGTTACATCCGTAGTGCAAGGACCGTTTACCGGCACTCTCAAACATGAGCTTACCCACCTGCTGGTGCGCAGCAACTTTGGCGATATACCACCCTGGTTGGATGAGGGGCTGGCTGCGCTGTACGAGGTTTCCCGGCTGGAAGGCGAGTTCTTGCGCGGCCTGCCCAATTGGCGCGGCGAGATCCTGAAACGTTACTGGCACGGCCAACCGCCGGTGGCGGAGCTGCTGGGCATGAACTGGCAACAACTGGACGCGGAAGAAGGTTCCATGGAGCACCAGGCTGTGCATCATGCCCTGGCACGTTACTGGGTTCTCTACCTGCAGGACCGCGACTACCTGGCCGCGGTCTACAACCAGTTCAGAACCCGTGATATACGCCAGGTGACCGCCAACCCGGGGGCAGATGCAACCCGGCTGATTGCAATGGCCAGTGGACGCCCACTGCCGGTTTTAGCCGCCGATTTCGGCACCTGGCTCGAGCGCCTGAGCCGGCCGCTCAGCAATGCGGACGTAGCCGATGTGCAGCGCAGGCTCAGCGCCCTGGGTTACTCTCCCGGCAAGGCCGATGGCCTGCTGGGCAGCAATACCATCGCTGCGGTAAAAGCCTTTCAGCGGGATAACCAGCTTGACGAAAATGGCCAAATTGACACTGTGTTGATCGACCTGATCAAGGCGAAAACAGGAAAATAAGCAGCACATCCCACATTGCTTGCCAGGCGATGCCCGCTGCCACCGCGAGTGACCAGGAGAACAAACAGTGCGCCTTTACCCGCTGGCGTATATGGCCGGCTTGCTACCACTGCTCACCATCAACCTGACCTGGTTGCTCGCTGCCGACGCCGGCCAGGTGGCCTGGTGCATTCCTTATATAGAAAGCTGTACCTCCATCAGTGCCACCGGCCGTTCACCACCGGCCAGCTTCGTCTTTAAAGGCCTGATGATTCCGGCGGCGCTGTTACTGATGCTGTACTGGCTGCTCAATGCGCAGTGGCTACGGCAACTGGGTAGCAGGCAGCGCAACTGGCATAACGCCCTGGTTGTACTGGGCTTGCTGGCCGGCCCGGGCTTGATTTTTCACGTCCTGTTATTAGGGGAGGATAGCGCACTGTACCGCCAGCCCCGGCATTGGGGAGTGGCAGTCTTTTCTGTTTGTACCTTCTTCGCGCAGGTGCTGTTCACCGCGTTGCTGCAGCGGCTTCCCCTGCGCCAGCCGGGTTTGCGGCGGCGTGTGCGGCGGCGACTGTTATGGCTGTGGCTGCTGTTGTTGCTGGACATATTGATCGGTCTGGCGAATGTCCTCAGCGGCCAGCTCAGCCCCACCTTGTATGCTGCGCTGAGCAATGCCTTTGCCTGGAATTTTATGTTGTTGCTCTGCCTGCATGTTATTCTGACGGCGGATTTGTGGTATCGAACTGATTGGCGCGCGACGCTCAGTACCAAACACCCGGATTAGAGAGTGACGTTATGATGGCTTCCGGCAATAACTTGCCAGGCTACCTGAAGATGCTGCTGCAAGCACAGGCCTACGATCATCCGGCGGAGAATATCCAGCTGCTGCAAACGCATATCAGTTACGTGGTATTAGCGGGGCAATACGTTTACAAATTCAAGAAGCCGGTCAACTTTGGCTTCCTGGATTTTTCCAGCCTGGCACAGCGCGAGCACTACTGCCGCGAGGAGCTGCGATTAAACCAGCGCCTGTGTCCGGACATCTACCTTGATGTCGTCACTATCAATGAAGAGGCAAACACTGTCGGCCTCAACGGGCCTGGTGCGGTGGTGGAATACGGGGTAAAAATGCGCCGCCTGCCCGAACAGAGCATGATGACCAATGTCATTGCCCGGGGCGAGCTGAATGCAAGCCACATTCAACAACTGGTGCAGATCCTGGTGCCGTTCTATGAGCGGGCGGATCGCGGCCGTGACATCGACCGTTTTGGCAGCTGCGCGCAGGTGGCGACCAATGTATTGGAAAATACGGACCAGATAGAGCCGTTTATTGCCGAAGCCAACCTGGACAGCGAGGCTTTTGCTGCCATTAAAGCCTGGAACCGGGCATTTTTACGGCGCAGTGATTTATTTGACCAGCGCATTGCCGACGGCCATATTCGCGATTGTCACGGTGATTTACACTCCGGCAATATCTGCCTGGACACGCCCATCCATATCTTTGATTGTATCGAATTCAACCAGCGGTTTCGTTACGGAGACGTCGCCTGCGACATCGCCTTCCTGGCCATGGACCTGGATTTCCACGGCCTGCAGCGGCTGTCCGCACTGTTTGTGGAGAGTCTGGTTGAGCAGAGCAACGACCCGGGCATCCTGCAAGTGCTCAATTTTTACAAGTGTTATCGAGCCTGTGTGCTGGTCAAGGTTGCCTTGCTCAGCGCTGGCGCTGACGATCCCGCCCTGAAGCAGCGCTGCCAACTGCGGGCCAGCCGCTATTTGGAGCTGGCGCAAACCTACCTGGCGGCAGAGGGCAACTGACGGTGAGCCTGCCTTCTATCCTGGTATTTTTTGGCCTGACCGCCTCTGGCAAGTCGACACTGGGCCGCTTATTTGCCGAGCACCACAATTATGTGTACTTGAACACCGATCGCGTGCGCAAGGAAATACTGGGGCTCCCCGTGACTGCCCGCAAAGGCGCTCCGCCGGGTGAGGGCATCTACAACCAGCAATTGACCCGGGACACCTACGCCGAGCTGCTGTTGCGCGCAGAGCAGGCAGTGCAATCCGGCGCTCCCGGCGTCGTGCTGGATGGCTCCTATATGCGCCTGGAGGATCGACGGGATGTACTGCAGCTGGCGACAAAGCTGGGGCTGGATGTGGTGTTTGTTTTTTGCGACTGCAGTGCCGCCACGGTTAAGGAGCGACTGCAGCAGCGGGCCCGTGACCCAGAGGCGATTTCAGACGCCGGCTGGGCCATCTACCAGGACCAGCTGGCGAAATTTTCAGCGCCGGACGAATTGGCCGCCGGCCAGTTGCTGCAGATAAATACCGAGCGCCCGCCCGGGGACTTATTAGCAGAACTGGACAACCTGTTGCGCCGCTAAGTGCACCGGCTGGTGTATTCAGCCCAAGTTGGTGTTTTCATCCTAAACAACGGCTGGTTCTCAGCAGTTGCGTTTATATCCACACTCGGTCTATTAAACACCCTTGCCAGGTTCCGGTATCAAGCGTAGTTTTTCAAACATAAGGTGATTAGCTAAGGTTGGGGTTGTTGCAACCGAAAATGCATAACTTGCAAAAACTGAGGCGAAAACAATGATTCCCTGGGAAATAAACGGCGACAGTTTTACCAACTGCAATTGTGCCTATGGCTGTCCTTGCCAATTCAATGCACTGCCCACCTACGGCAACTGCGAAGCCCTCCACAGTATGCACATCAAATCAGGGCATTTCGCCGAAACACCTCTGGGCGGCCTGCGCGCGGTAACTGCCCTCTGGTGGCCGGGGCCGATTCATGAAGGCAAGGGCAGGGTGTTCGTAATCATCGACGAGGAGAGCACCGAAGACCAGCGCAATGCCTTGCTTACCATTATGACCGGGCAGGAGACCGAGCCAGGCGCCACTATCTGGAATGTATTTGCCGCAACTATCGATGAAATTCTCGAGCCGGCTTTCTTGCCCATCGACCTCAGGATCGATATCCCCAGGCGCAAAAGCAAAGTTATGGTGGACGGCCTGGTCAATTCTGCTGGCAAGCCCATTGTCAATCCGGTCACTGGCGCCGAGCACAAAGTGCAGATTCATATCGACAATGGTTTTGAGTACGATCGGGCAGAGATCGGCAGCGGAAAAACCAGTGTCAACGGTCCCATCAAGCTTGCCTTTACCGATACCCACGGCCAGTTTAACGAGCTTCATTTGAACAATTACGGTGTGATCAGACAGTAGTTAATTAAAAAAACCTGCTCATGCAAGCCATCCCGCCGGGCGCTACACTCACCGAGCGCATCCTGCGCCAGTCACGCTGGCTTACGTTGGCGGCGCTGGTCATCGTCATTATTTTAGCGTGGCTCTATATTCTCTCCGGCGCCGGTACCGGGATGAGTACTCTCGCCATGACCACTTGGGAGCTTCCCACCAGCAAAACCTTGCGCCCCATGCAAATGCCATGGAACCTCGACTATGCCTTGATTATGCTGCTGATGTGGTGGGTCATGATGATTGCCATGATGTTGCCCAGCGCTGCGCCGATGATTTTGTTGTACGCGCGGGTGGTGCGTAAAAACTCAACGGCCGCAGACGGGGCAGGGCAGGCGCCAATGGTTGCCAGCGCGAACTTTGCCGGCGGCTATTTGTCGGTGTGGTTAATATTCAGTGTGATGGCGGTGCTGCTGCAATGGTGGCTGGAGCGTTTGGGCGTGGTGCACAGTATGATGATGTGGAGTACCAGTGCGACCCTGTCCGGAGCGCTGTTGCTGGGCGCCGGGCTGTACCAGTTTTCGTCCCTCAAGACCGTTTGCCTGCGCCACTGTCAGTCGCCGGTGCAGTTTATGGCCAACCATTGGCAGCCGGGTAAATTGGGTGCGTTTCGGATGGGTGTGCGGCACGGGGTCTATTGTACCGGTTGTTGCTGGGCGCTTATGACACTGTTATTTGTCGGCGGTGCTATGAATCTGGTATGGATTGTGGGTCTGGGGCTGTTGGTGCTGGTTGAGAAGTTGCTGTCGAGGGGCAGGGTATTTGTCTATTTGTCAGGTGTGGTGCTGTGCGTTAGCGGGGTTCTGCTAGTGGTTGACGGTGTTAGTGGATGTAAGTATGCATGCGGACTTTGACACGGTTGTGCTTTGGGGAGGGGTAGTAATGGTCTGGGTGTCGCTAATGGTAAGGGTGTCGCGCGGCGGCCCGGTGGGTGAGCCCCGCCTGAGCGGCCGCGGGCTCTCCGCACTTTTCGCGCTCCCGGCCTCTTGTTAATGTCTCAATAGTAGCTGTACTCTGCTTGGCAAATTGTTGGTAAGAAAACATGGTTTAGCGCGGCGGCCCGGTGGGTGTACCCTGCCAGACCGGCCGCAGGCTCTCCGCGCTTTTCGCGCTCCCGGAAACTCGCTAGCGCTCAAACATCCGTCCGCGAAAACCCGAAAAGCGCGGAGAGCCTAAACGCGACCTGATTGGTCTGGCAGGGCACACCCACCGAGCCTTGACCAGGCATCGAGCGAGATTCTGGTAATTGCAAGACAGCCCATTTAAGGTCATCCCCGCGCAGGCGGGGATCCATTGATTTTAAGTACGTACTGGATCCCGGGATGCCGGACCGCCGCCTACACGGGGATGACAAAAAATGAGCTGTAGCTGGCTGATAAAAAATCACACTGCCGTTAAAAAGCACAATGTAGTCAGCGGTGGGGGGAGCCCGTTGCGGATCAATCAGGCCATGCTTATCCCCCCGACCACATTTGGGGTAGTCGGCAAGGACTGTCTGAATCCCAATTTTTTGCGCGTCTTTTTGCGCAAAAAATGGTTGAGTTTCGCAGCCGCCAAATGTGGTCGGGGGGATATGGCCGATCCGCAATGGGCTCCCCCCATCGATGACGGGCAGATTACTCATATTTCAACTAAAGGCATTCGTAAAAAAGGAGTGCAGGATCAAATAGGAGAAGTTAGAGCTTTCTTATTCGGTTTTATCCTGGGTTGGCCAGACTATGTTTTTTATCGCCTCGCTCTGCTCGGGGCTGGTGGTTTCTTCAGTCTCAGGCTCGGTGCCGGCTTTGCGTTGGCGTTTTTCTTCTTTCTTCTTCTTTTTAGCAATGTCTCGCTGGCGTTTTTCAAAGGAATAGTTGGGCTTGGCCATTCGGCTTCTCTCTGGTCGGTTTCAATACTGGGTTACAGGGTAACATTTCTCCTGCCAGTTACCACGAGATTATTGGCGCCTGCTTTCCCGGGACGGGGGAATCTATCTCGGCATTCGATTGGCCATTGATTGCCGTGGGGATCGCGTTATACTGTCTCTATATACAGTAGTGTGTCTTTGTGTTTAGTGGCTCGGGTCTATAGGTGTTGTGGTTCATATTGGTCCGGGTGTGGGTTGGTTGGCCTCTTTTTATTGAGAGAGTTTATTGAGAGAGTTACAGGGAGCTTGCATGAAAAGTCATTTCTTTGCCTATATCAGTAAAATTCGCTGGATTGTGCGCTGGGGCCTGAAGCGCAACTCCATCCCCGAAAACGTGATGGAGCACAGTTGGGAGGTCGCAACCATTGCCCACGCCCTCGGGGTGATTCGCAACCGGGTATATGGCGGTGCAGTGGACGTCCACGCCATGGTTACCGCCGCTCTCTACCACGACTGCAGTGAGGTGATTACCGGGGATATGCCGTCGCCAATCAAGTACCATTCATCCGCGATCCAAAAGGCTTACAAGACCATTGAAAGGGAGGCCGAGCATGAGTTGCTGAGCCTGTTGCCCGAGGAGCTCAAGCAGGATTTTGCCGCGGTAATGCTGGAAGGGGGGTTGCCGCGGGAGCAGTTACAATTGATCAAGGCGGCTGATACACTCTCCGCCTACTTGAAGTGCCAGGCGGAGTTGGCCACTGGGAATCAGGAGTTCAGCAAGGCTGCCGATGATATTGTCACTCGCTTAAAGAGTTATCAATTGCCGGAGGTCGACTACTTTTTACGAGTGTTTGCGCCCAGTTATCAATTGACGCTGGACGAACTGCTCAATAGTGACAAGAAATCCAGCAAGCTTTCCCAGCATGAACAGGCGCTGATGGTGGCAAAATAAAGATTTTGTTGCGCGAGCAATTTTTATCAGTATACTGGATTTATATACAGTATTTAACGAGGAGAACCATATGGCAGTCATTGCTGTTTGGAAGTGCGATAGAGACGGAAAGATGTTTGACGATAAGAAAGCAGCGGATGAACACGATAAAATGCTTGAGTTTGCAGCCAACGTCACGGCCGTGATCGAGCGGGAAGTGAAGTCTGTGGATGAAGCCGCTGCGGAAGAGATTGGACTGCTGTTTGCGAAGCACCGCGAACTGCTGGCCAAGGCCTGCAAGGGCAAGCCCGAAGCTCTGCTCGAAATGAATACTGTAGCGAGCGCAGATGCAGGCAATGTCACCAGCCTGGCGGCAAGCAAGTAAAATCAAGCAGCTGTGATCAAGCAGGTAACCTCAAGTACGTAACTTTAGGTAAGCAACATCAGGTAAGCAACATCAAGTAAGCCACAAGTTACAAGTAACTACAGGGGGGCAGCCAATTAAGCCCCCTTAAGCCAGTGCTCGGTCTGCCTGCCTGGCTTACCCCCATTCCTTTACTGATTCAATCAGTCACACTGATGCCCGAGCCTGCCTGGGCCATTGCGCCGCGCCGCCAAGAGATTCATACTCGCAGCTATAAATAACCCGGCATTGGTTCACCATGACTGCCAGCAGCGGCTCAGATACTCTCGTCGATATTCGCAATGTCGATTTTGCCTACGGTGCACGCACCATTTTGCACGACATCACCCTCAAGGTACCGCGGGGCAAGGTGGTGTCTATTATGGGTGGCAGCGGCTGTGGCAAAACCACCTTGTTGAAGCTCATTGGCGGTCAACTAAAACCCACCAGTGGTGATGTCAGCGTCGACGGCCAATCGGTACCTGCCCTGGGCACCAGCGAATTGTTCAAGCTGCGCCGCAAAATGGGGATGTTGTTCCAGATGGGGGCGCTGTTCACCGATATGTCGGTGTACGACAATGTCGCCTTCCAGATGCGCGAGCACACCGATCTGCCAGAGGCGCTTATTCGCGACCTCACCTTAATGAAGCTGCACGCGGTGGGTTTGCGCGGTGCCAGCAAATTGATGCCGTCCGAACTCTCCGGCGGCATGGCACGCCGGGTGGCCCTGGCCCGTGCCATCGCCCTCGATCCCATGCTTATTATGTACGACGAACCCTTTGCCGGGCTCGACCCCATTTCCCTGGCCATTGTCGGACGCCTGATTCGCACCCTCAATGATGCGCTGGGCGCGACCTCCATCGTGGTGACTCACGATGTGCAGGAATCCCTCAAAATTGTCGATTATGTCTACCTGGTATCGGCAGGGGCGGTAATAGCCGAGGGAACTGCAGAGGATATGCATCACTCTAACGACCCGTATGTACGGCAGTTTGTGGATGCCAAAGCCGATGGGCCAGTGGCGTTTCACTATCCGGCCGCTGATTACCAGCAGATGCTGTCGGAACTGCACGGCTAGCAGCATGTCGTTAGCCATCCATGAAGTGCTAACTACCCATACAGTGTTTACCCATACAGTGTTTACCAATAAAAAAAATCGCGGGCAGGGGTGATCAGCGTTAATGAATATCGGTAGTGTAAGTGGCGGATTGCAGCGATTGGGGGCGCTGGTTACCAACGGCCTGGTCGACCTGGGCGTGGCGGCACGCTTCTTTGTGGCGATATTGGCCGCTTCCGGGATTTGCCTGCGCCGGCCCGGTCTGGTGATCAAGGAAATCTACTTTATCGGGGTGTTGTCCCTGGTCATTATTTTGGTGCCCGGCCTGTTTGTGGGCTTGGTACTGGGGTTGCAGATGTATGACACTCTGCAGCGCTTCGGCTCTGGGGATATCGTCGGCATGGTGGTGGCGCTGTCTTTGATTCGGGAGCTGGGACCAGTGCTGTCGGCCCTGCTTATTTCCAGTCGCGCCGGCTCGGCGGTTACCGCTGAGATCGGCCTGATGAAAACCACTGAACAGCTCAGCGCCATGGAGATGATGGCCATCCAGCCGGTATCTCGTGTCATTGCACCGCGCTTTTGGGCCGGTATTATTTCGGTGCCGCTACTGACTTCGGTTTTCAACGTGGTTGGCATATTCGGCGGTTATATCGTCGCCGTAAAACTGCTCGGGGTGGATACCGGCACCTTCTGGTCACAGATACAGGAGTCGGTGGATTTTCGGGTCGACGTGGTCAACGGCATTATTAAAAGTGTCTTTTTTGGTATCGCCATAACCTTTATCGCCGTGTTCCAGGGTTACCACGCCTCGCCAACCGCTGAAGGGGTGTCGCTGGCGACCACACAAACCGTGGTAAAGTCAGCGTTTGTGATACTGGCCATGGATTTCGTTTTGACCGCTTTTATGTTCAGGGGAATATAGAAGGACCAAAAGAGGGACAGTTATGAATCGTCAGTTGCTGGATCTTTGGGTGGGCATATTTGTCACAATCGGCATAGTTGCCACGGTGTTCCTGTCGCTGCGAGTGGCCAATCTTACTACCTTGCAAACCGGCTCGGTTTATACGGTAAAAGCCGAATTTGACAACATTGGTGGCCTTAAGGTGCGGGCGCCGGTAAAGAGCGCCGGTGTCACCATCGGGCGGGTGAGTGCCATCAGTTACGATGCCGAGCAGCATAAGGCCGTGGTGAGTGCCGCCCTTGATGCCAGGTACCAGTTCAGTGCCGACTCGTCCATGAGCATCCTCACTTCGGGTCTGCTGGGTGAACAATATATCGGCCTGCTCGCTGGTAGTGATACCGAAATGCTGCAAGAGGGCGATCTGATCTGGCTGACTTCATCGGCTATCGTGCTGGAAAACCTGATCGGCCAGGTACTTTTTAACAGGGCCGGTGCCGAACCGACCAAGACGCCCGCAGACAATTAAATAACTATAGCAACGGAAACTTTTACTATGAGATTTACTTGCAGATCCTTTTACGCCGTAATAGCCAGCTTTTTACTGGCCGGTTTGGTACTTGCCGCCGATGCTCCAAGCCCATTGAAGCTGGTGGAAATCACTGTCAATGATGTAGTCGCCGAAATGAATGCGAACCAGGAGCTCTATACAGAGCAGCCAGAAAAACTGCAGTCCATGGTGCTGGAGCGAGTCGCGCCGCACTTTGATTTTCAGCGTATGACCCAGTTGGCGCTGGCAAAAAACTGGTCCAGTGCAACACCGGCTCAGCGGGAACAAATCACCAATGAATTGCTGCAGATGATCGTGCGCAATTACAGCAATGCCATGTTTACTTTCCGCAATACCCCGATCAAATTGCTCAGTGAAAAGTTATCCGGTGAGCGCAGCGCCAGGGTGCGCCTCAGCGTGACCAACTCCAATACCGGCAATTTGGTAGACGTGATATTGCGTATGGAGCACCGCAACAGCAACTGGCAGGTGGTGGACGTGGTGGTGGACGGGGTTAGCATGGTAATTACCTACCGGGGTACCTTTGATGCGGAAGTGAGTAAAGGTGGCATCGAAGGCTTGATCGCCAGCATCAAAGCCAACAATATGGCCAATTGAATAGCGGAACTGATTAAAGTGTCCAAGCCTGCACTGGAAGTCGACAAGAACACCGGTACACTCAAGTTCCGTGGTTCGCTGACCATAGCAACGGCGGCCGAATTGTATCGGCAATTGCAATCGGTACTGGCCATTGAGCTGCCTAAAACTTTGACCCTGGATTGCCAGCAGATTGGCAATGCCGACTCCGCAGCCATCGGTTTATTGGTAGAAGCTCACCGACAACTTAGCGCCGGCGGCAAAGTGCTCTCCATTGTCGGCTTAAGCGAGAAACTATCCAGCCTGGTACACCTTTATGGGGTCGAGTGGATTTTATCTCCACCATCCGCACAGCCTTCGCCCCAGTCAACCAACGCGACGCTCCTGCCAGATGAGTAAAAGAGCTGCGTGACTGTTAAAATTTTACCTAATTACGCCTATGAATAAGCCAACTTTCGGCGATAGTAAACATATACCCTGTAGCCCTTGGGACAGCAGCTTTGCTCCCGGCCTGGCTCCAGGGACTTGCTTTCAAGACTCGCCGAGATTCCATCCATGGAGGCTCCACGACAGCATCCCTGCTGTCGAGGGTCTTGAAAGCAAGCCCCCGAAGCCAGACCTAACATAGTGCCGGCTGCACGACGCTTAGCTTCGGTGGTAATTAGGAAATTTTATGACGGCTTCAGGCCGTTGACTGCAACGGCTTGCAACAAACTTCTACGTCAACCGCCCCCGGGAATTAAACAGCAATGCAATCCCAGCACTATTTTCCCCGCGCTTTACCTGAACCCTTGCGCGGCCTTGCCACCCTGGCGCTGGATTTGCGCTGGAGCTGGAACCACGGCGCGGACACGTTATGGTATCAGGTTGCTCCCCAGTTATGGGACGAGACGGCGAATCCCTGGCTGATCCTCGAAACGGTCTCTGACCATCGACTGCAGATCCTGGCCAGCGACAAAGTATTTCTGCGGCAACTGCAGCTGCAGCTTGATTCCCGCGCAGCTCATCATTCTGCGGCGAAGTCCTGGTTTTCGGAAACCATCGATGGCGACTTTGTTGGCTCTATTGCCTATTTCAGTATGGAATTTGGTATTTGTGAGTCGCTACCGATCTATTCCGGCGGCCTCGGCGTGTTGGCCGGTGACTACTTAAAGACCGGCTGCGATCTCAATGTTCCTTTGATTGGTGTCGGTTTGCTCTATCAGCAGGGTTATTTTCGCCAGACCCTGAACGCCGCCGGTGAACAGATCGAATTTTATCCCTATAACGACCCCACTATGTTGCCGGTAGTACCCCTGCGCGATGACAGCGGCGAGTGGGTGCATGTGGTACTCGATCTGCCCGGCCGCAGATTGCGCTTGCGCACCTGGCTAGGGCAAGTAGGGCGGCGGACGTTATTGCTACTGGACAGCAACGACCCTCTCAACGACCCGGGTGACAGGGGCATTACCAGTGAACTCTACGGCGGTGGCGAGGAAAAACGCCTGCAACAGGAGTTTGTGCTCGGCATTGGCGGCTGGCGTTTGCTGGATTTACTGGGCCTGGATTGCCCGGTGTGCCACCTCAATGAAGGCCATGCGGCGTTCGCGATCCTGGAGCGCGCCCGGAGCTTAATGAGCAGCAGTGGCCAGCCGTTCCCTGTGGCACTGAGAACCATTCGCGCCGGCACCCTGTTCACTACTCACACCCCGGTAGAGGCGGGTTTCGATCGCTTCAAGCCGGAAGTTTTTAGCCTGTATTTCGGGCAGATGGCGGATGAACTTGGCGTGTCCGTGGATGAGCTGCTGGCACTGGGGCGGTTGAACCCTGACGACCACAGCGAGCCTTTCAATATGGCCTACCTGGCCGTGCGCGGCTCCGCGGCGGTAAACGGTGTCAGCCGCCTTCACGGCGAGGTCAGTCGGCGTATTTTTCAACCCCTGTTTCCCCATTGGCCCCAGGCCGAAGTGCCGGTGGGTTATGTCACCAATGGCATACATGTACCGAGTTGGGACTCTGCAGCCGCGGACCGCTTATGGACTGATGCTTGTGGAAAATCACGCTGGTGTGGCGAGTTGGACTCTGTAGAGATGAAACTGCGGCAACTCGGCGATGAAAAGTTATGGGACTTGCGCGCTGCCGGGCGACAGCGGTTGATCGACTTCCTGCGCATGCGATTGGTGCGGAAACACCGACGCAGCGGTGCGACGGAAGAGCGGATCCGCTGTTGCGCGGAAGTTCTCGACCCCGACATCCTGACGCTGGGCTTTGCCCGGCGCTTCGCGGAGTATAAGCGGCCCAATTTACTGTTGCACAATCAACAGCGCTTGTTGCGCCTGCTGAGCAATCGGGACCATCCGGTGCAGCTTGTTATCGCCGGTAAGGCCCACCCCAGGGATGCCATAGGTAAGGGGATGTTGCGTCAATGGCACCAGTTTATCGAACATAACAATATGCACGAACGGGTGGTGTTCGTGGAAGATTATGACCTGGGTGTGGCTGAGGAGTTGATCCAGGGCGTCGATGTTTGGCTGAACACCCCGCGCCGGCCCTGGGAAGCGAGTGGCACCAGCGGCATGAAAGTATTGGTCAACGGCGGCCTCAACCTGTCGGAACTGGACGGTTGGTGGGCCGAAGCCTACGCGCCTGAATTGGGCTGGGCGATCGGGGATGGTCTTGAGCACGCCGATACTGCCGCCTGGGACACGCAAGAGGCAGAACAGCTTTTCCAGGTTTTGGAAGCGGAAGTGATTCCCTGCTTCTACCGCCGCGACGAAAAAGGACTCGCCACGGACTGGGTAAAGCGGATGCGCGCGAGCATGGCAACCCTGACCTTGCAGTACTCCACTAACCGCATGCTGCGAGAATACACCGATAAGTATTACATGCCGCTGGCCGCAGCCTATCGAACACGCAGTTCCGAGCCCAATATCGCCGTAGAGCTGGAAACCTGGCAGGACACACTCAACCAGCACTGGCAAAGATTACATTTTGGCAATGTAACCACACACTGGGAGGAGGGCGAGCATCATTTTGAGGTGCAAGTTTACCTCGGTGACATACCGGTTGAGTGGGTGAGCGTCGAATTGTATGCCGACGCGATCCCCGGCTCCACGGCGCTCCAGCTCAAACTGCGGCGGGGCAGTGCACTGTCGGGTACAGCCAATGCCTGGGTGTACCACGGCAGTGTCAGCGCCGAGCGGCCAGCCGAGCACTTTACCCCGCGCATCATCGCTGCGCATCCGCAAGCTCACATTCCCCTGGAAGCCAACCAGATTCTCTGGTTTCAGTGAGTGTCAATTCTACAGTAGCCTGGCAGGGCGATCGATGGCGTATCAAACACCTGCCGCAGAGGCCAGTAAAATTTCTGCAACTGGCGCTAACGCGATTGGGTCCAGCCGGATATCAGTTGGAATTATTTGCCAGTGAATTAAACTGCAACCTTTCCAATACTACCTGTGCGGTGATCATAAAATGAGCGACCCGATTATTTTATTCTTCCTGCTCGGCATAGGCGCCGGACTGTTGCGCTCGGAGTTGCGCTTGCCCGCGGCAATTTACGACTTTGTCAGTATGCTGTTGCTGCTGGCCATCGGCATGAAGGGTCGGATCGAACTTGCCAAACCCGGCAATCAAGCGACATAATCAACCCGTAAACAGGTGGCCTGGTTAACATGCAATCGCCGACATACCTGCCACGGCCAACCAAAGAGCAGATGCGGGCTCTGCCGGCATTCGCAGAACTGCCGCAGAGCCGCATAGTACTGGTTCAATCTGGGCCTGAGCTGGAACTGGCGATAGCGGCAATCAACGCCTCCACTCATGTGGGTTTTGACACCGAGAGCAAACCGACGTTTGTGGCCGGGCAGAAAGGCGGCGGGCCGCATCTTTTGCAGGTGGCAACCGCCGACAATGCGTTTCTTTTTACCCCGGACTACGCCCCTGGCCTGGCGCCGCTGGGCGAAATCATCCAGTCCGGAACAATTGTCAAAGTGGGGTTTGGACTGAAATCAGACCGCGGCCCGATCCACAGGGCATTGGGCGTGACACTCCGCAATATCATTGAATTATCGTCCGCGGTCAAACGCCTGGGTTATGAGCAAACTGTCGGGGCGCAAGCGGCGGTGGCCATAGTGCTGCATCAATATATGCGCAAATCGAAAAAATTATCGACCTCCAACTGGGCCGCGAGGCCACTGTCGCAAGCGCAACTCAACTATGCCGCCAACGATGCCTATGCCAGCCTGCAGGTATACTTGCAGCTGGCCAGAACCGCACCGCAGCTTCTGTTGCCGATGTAACCGGCCATGTATAGCCCGCTATCAATGCAACTTCAATCTGGGGCGCAGGAAGTTATTGATCTTGTCGGTCAGGGTCAGCAACAGGGTGCGCAGCCAGCCGTGGACCGCCAGTTGGTGCATGCGATAAAGCGACACATAGGCCATGCGCGCAATGCGGCCTTCAACCCGCAAGGTGCCGCGACTCAAACCGCCCATTAAACTGCCAAACGCGGTGTAATCACTGAGCGACACCAGCGAGCCATAGTCGTTGTAGACAAACTCCTGCAGGGGTTTATCGTTGATCAGGTTGAGCAGGTTTTTCGCCACGGTGGTGGCCATCTGGTGGGCCGACTGCGCTCTCGGTGGTACCCAACGCTCGTTACCATCCTTGTCCGTGCGCAGCAACCCGGCACAGTCCCCCAAGGCGAAAATCGCCGGGTCAGCCCTGGTTTGCAGGGTCTTTTCCACCAGCAGTTGATTGGCGCGGTTGGTCTCAAGGCCGCCAAAATCCTTGAGAAAATCCGCAGCCTTGACGCCCGCCGCCCAAACCATCAGGTCCGCCTCGATGCGCTCGCCACCCTTGCAGATCAAGCTGTTCTGCTCGGCCCGTTCAACTGCCGTCGCCACCCGCACATTCACGCCCAGCGCGGTCAATTCCCTCTGCACTGCAGTGGAGATTCTCTCACTCAATGCGGGCAGTAACTTGGGCCCAGCTTCGACCAGGGTGACCGTGAAGTGCTCGGGTTTGATGTGGCGCAGCCCGTACATGGCAAAATACTCGCGCGCCTTGAACAGCTCCGCCGACAGTTCGACCCCGGTAGCGCCGCCGCCGACAATGGCCACTCGCAGGGTGCGTTCAGCGTCACTCTCGGACAACTGGCGATTGAGGCGGATAAAGTGATGGGCCAGGTGTTTCTGGAAGCGCAAAGCCTGGCTGGGGCTGTCGAGGAAAATGCAGTTGTCGGCGATACCAGGCACACCAAAATCATTGGTGACACTGCCTATGGCCAGCACCAGGTAATCGTAATTTTCCTCGCGCTGGGGCAGGATTACCGAGCCGTCATCGTCCTTGAGCTCCGCCAAGTGGATAACCTTGCGCTCGCGATCGATACCGCACAAGGTGCCCAGCTTAAAACCAAAACCGTTCTGGTAAGCGTGCGCGCGGTAGCTGACCGAGTCGATTTCGGCGTCCAGCGAGCCGGAAGCCACTTCGTGCAACAGCGGTTTCCAGATATGAGTGTGGTCGCGATCAACGAGGAGAATTTCAGCTCGCTTTTTACGCCCCAGTTTTTTGCCTAGTTTGGTTGCCAGCTCAAGGCCGCCAGCTCCGCCTCCTACAATTATGATTTTCATGGGTTTGCCTGCTTTAAGAAATATGCCACTGACTCCGTAGCCGCAATTCGGACTTGGGGGGCAGGGGGATATTGCCTGGGCGGGCGACTGCATTCGGGCGCACTTTAGCACGGGACCGCTGCTTTGATAATAGCCGCTTAGTAGGATTTTTACGCCGCAGGGTTGAGCTACGGGCCAGCCTGAAGACCCGGCTGGCACTTTCATCGAGTGCGGGGCTAAAGGGCTCGCGCCTATTCAAACGGGTATTTGAAGCCCCATTCCGCCCGCATACGGTCCATAACTTCCATTATGGCCACTGATTCATCCAGCGGAATAATGTTACTTTCCAATTTGCCAGCCCGCAGGCAGCGCACCACCTCGGCCACCTGGTAGATAAAGCCGTTGGGGTGATTTTCCACCACAAATGACTCCACTTCCTGCACCTGGTTGCTGCCATTATGAATGGCGAGGGAAAATTCCTGGCCTTGTTGGAAGCGGGGGAAGTCGATGTAACCGAGGGTACCGTAGAGCATAGCCTCCGTTTTCATCAGCAGGTTGTGACTGGTGGATACCACTGCGGTGCGACCGGACGGAAACCTAAACTGGTAGGTGGCCAATTCATCCACCCCGGTGTCGCCAAATCGAGCCATCGACTTGATTTCAGACGGCAGCTCCTCCAGCACATGGCAGATAAAGCTGATGGGGTAAATGCCCATATCCAGGGTAACCCCTCCAGCCAGTTCCGGAGTAATTAGCCGGGTGCGGAAGTGTTCCGGCACAAAGCCGCCAAAGGTCAGGCTCAGGTGTCGGAGTTGACCGATGCGGCCGCTGGCAACCAGTTCCTTCACCTGGCCAATACTCGGTAAAAACCGGGTCCAGATGGCCTCCATCATAAAGCAGTTATTTTGTCGGGCCAGGTCGACCATTTCCCGGGCTTGCCTGGCATTGACGGTAAAGGCTTTTTCCACTAGCAGGTTTTTACCGTGCCGCAAAGCCAGCATGGCATTTTCATGGTGAAAATTGTGGGTGGTGGCGATGTACACCACATCGATGCCCGGATCCTGGACCAGGGCCTCATAACTGTCGGCCGCGCGTATCGAATACTTCGCGGCAAAGGCATCGGCTTTGCCAGGCGTTCGGGAGGCCACGGCGACCAGTTCGCTGTCCGGGTCCAACTGTAGCGCCTCGGCCAGTTTATTGGCGATAATCCCGGCGCCGATGATTCCCCACTTGATCTTGCTCTGCGTATTCATTGCTTGTGTGCTCCATGTCTTGCTTGCGCCTGTCCGGATACGTACGTACCCAGTCGCTTTTAGTCCTCCGTTGAACCGGCAGGTTGAAGGATACTATTAGCGAGCGTGAACCAGAATGCCATTCCAGGCAAGCTTCCATGCATCTGCACTGCCGCATCCAAACACGACAGGTGAAAGGCAGGCGCTGAAACTCAGTAGCTTAAGCCAAAACCAAAAGGGTAAAGTGTGTCTTCGGGGGCATAGCCGGGTGCATCAGAAGCCTGCTCCAGTATCGCGTTCGCACTGTTTGCCAACGCAAAAGGCAGCTTGCCCGACGGATTATACTTGCCAGTCAGCACATCCATCAACGCCGCGTCATCGGCGCCAAACAGGCCCAAAATTGCACCAGCTTGCTGCAAGCCGCTGGCGCTATCCAGTACATAAGGTTGACGGAAATAAATGGATAGAACTGTATTCTCCGCACCCACCTCATCCATGACGGCCTTGATATCTGGCAGCGAAGGGGAAATTTTCCAGGACTTTTTACTCACCATATCGCTGAAGGCCAGGAAGTCGAGCTCATCCGGGCGCGCGCCGCCAAATATCGTGGCCGGTTCTACCCCGGGAAAGGGCATGGGTTCGTTAGCAAATTCTTCCAGCGACGACACCGGGTTGCTGACATTTACCCGAATCAATGCGTAGCGAGTGTCCGCGGGGACTGGTGGCCGCGGTGCCTCCGACCCGTGATCGCCAGTGGTGACCCGGTAGCCGGCAGCACGAACGGCGTCAGCGCTCATGCCCAGGGTGTAGACGCCGATGGGTGCCTCAGCTGTCGGGGTTTGCAAAGGCAACAACTCGGCCGAATTTTGCAGCAGCACGATTGACTTGCGCTGGGCGAGAGCGGCGCGAGCCTGAAACTCCTTCTTGCCGACTGTCGCCACGGCTACCGCTGGATCGACGTAGGGGTTTTCGAACAAGCCCAGCATATACTGCTCCTTGAGCAACCGGGCGACCGACTGGTCAACTCGCGCCTGGGTCACCATACCATTGTGCACCAGCCCCAGGATTTGTTGATGGTTGTTAAATCCGGACAGCACATCGGTGCCGGCTTCGATAGCTGTAACCAGCAGTTCTTCAACCGATTTCCCTTCGAGCCCCCAGGCACGGTTGGCGCCCGGTTCGCCAATAATGCCGGTATCGGAGTTGACATAGCCTTTAAAACCCAGTTTGTTGCGCAACAGATCAGTGACGATGCCCTTGGAGAAAGCCATGCCGACATCGTTGGGCTGATGAGCCTGGCCCACGGGAACCCCGTAGTAGGCCATGATCGACGAGGCTCCCGTGTTGATCGCGGCCTGAAAGGGTTTGAGGTGATAATCAAAATTGTTGGCAGGGTAGGCCTGGTTGCGACCAAACCAGTAATGGGGGTCGCCACCGCCAGATTGCGGACCACCCCCGGGAAAATGCTTGATCGTCAATGCGACACTGCCGGGGTTAAGCTGCTCGCCCTGCAGGGTTTTTACCAGTGTGGTAATCATGTCGGCGGCCAGGTCGGCGTCTTCGGTAAAGGTTTCGTGCACGCGGTACCAGCGCGGCTCGGTGGATAAATCCGCCATGTAACCGTACATGCCACGCAGGCCAATAGAAGTCCACTCCTGGCGCATCACCTCGGCGAATTCAGCTACCAGCGCCATATCCCGAGTCGCCGCCAAACCGGCCTCCTTGGGCCAGGTGGAAAACGAACCGGCGGACAGGTTTATTCCCGGCCGTGCATCCTGTTCATAGTGATTGCGGGCATTGGACTTAAACACCACCGGGATACCGAGACGGGTGGATTCTGCCAATGCCTGTATCCGATTCATGTACTCGGCGGCTTGTTCGGGTGTAATCTGCGCACCACTGAAGCCCCCAGAGAGAGAAGGGTCGGGTTCTGGTACCACCGGGTTACGGAAGATAAAGCGGGTCATGTATTCGTCTTGAATAAATCGCGTTGCATCTTCTGGCAAGGCGCCGCCGGGCGCTGAATTCAGGGTTTGAATAAGCATCATGCCGGCCTTTTCTTTCGGGGTCATTCTCCCGACCAGATCGTCGATGCGCTGTTGCAACGGCCGCCGCCAATCTTCATAAGGATCCAACTGCAGGTTGCGGTTGAGGTCCTTAAACTGCAGACCGCCTACTTCCAGAATTTCTGCCGAGCGGTAACCCAGCAACGGTTGTTGTTGCTCAGTAACGGTATCCTTTACGGTGGCACTCGCTTTATCATCGCTACAGGAGCTCAGGAGTGCGGCTCCTACAATCATTGGCAACGCCAAAACCGGACTTAAACGCTGCTGCAGTTTTTGCTGTGATTTCCTCATCTAAACGGCCTCACCAGAGTGAAAAATAGTGCTAATTTGCCCGCCAGGGGTTGTCGCTGTGCATCGGTCTTCTCAAGCCCGCGGTCGTAACTGGCAAGCCATCATGACCCAAAAAACGTGGGCAGAAACAGTGTTGTTGCGGGCAAATAGGTGACCAGGCCCAGCGTAACCACGAAGGCAAGGTAAAACGGCCAGATGGTCTTTATGGTATCTTCGATACGGATGCCGCCGATGGCGCAGCCTACAAACAGTACTGAGCCCACGGGTGGCGTCACGACCCCCATACCGAGGTTGAGAATCAGCATGATCCCGAATTGCACAGGATCCATCCCGATATTCACCGCCACCGGCAGTAAGATCGGGGTGGTGATAATGATCAGCGGTGACATATCCATAAATGAGCCGAGCAGCAGCAGCATCAAGTTGATTAGTAGCAGAATAACCAGCGGGTTGTCGGAGATCTCCAGCAGGGCAGTGGAGAGCTTTAACGGTACCTCGGTGACTGCCAGCAACCAGCCAAAAGCCGCAGCCGTTCCAATAATCAGCAGCACCAGTGAGGTGGTTTTTGCGGCATTCACACAGGCCAGGACAAAACCGTTCCAACTCAACCCCCGGTAGACAAGTGTGGCGATAAGTGCCGTATAGATTACGGCGATAGCTGAGGATTCAGTGGCGGTAAAAATACCGGATAATATGCCACCTAAAATGATAATCGTCGAAAACATTCCCGGAAGTACGCTAAAAAACAAACGCAGGATCTTTGCCCAGCCAGGGAATTGACCAGCGGGATAACCCCGCTTGACAGCGACCAGGTAGGCGGCTGTCATCAGGGATGTGCCAAGGATAATTCCCGGGACCACGCCGGCGAGGAACAGAGAGGCGATCGATATCCCACCGCCCGCTGCGATAGCATAAATAATCATGTTATGGGAAGGGGGAATTAACAACCCTGTGGTAGCCGAAGTCACGGTTACGTTGACCGCATAATCGGCGTCATACCCTTCTTTCTTCATCATTGGAATCAACGTGGGGCCGATCGCCGAAGCGCTCGCCACCGCCGACCCCGAAACCGCTCCGAACATCATACTTGAGACCACATTGACCTGGCCCAACCCGCCCCTTACTCGCCCCAGCAGCGCGTGGGCAAAATTGGCGAGTCGCTCGGCAATGCCCGACTGGTTCATCAGCTCGCCGGCAAAGATAAAGAAGGGGATGGCCATCAAGGCAAAGACATTCATACCAGCTGCCATGCGTTGAAAGGCAACTGTGAGCGGAATATCGAGATAAAACATGGTTGCCAGGGACGATAGCCCCAGGCAAAACGCGACCGGAACTCCCATAAGCAACAGCAGGAATAGGGTACCGAACAGAATCAGGAGTTCCATGTTGGCTTCTCATTTTTATTGGTGAGGGTGATCAGGATTCGCTCTATGGAAAATATCAGGATAAGCAACCCGGCGGCGGCGAAGGGCCAGTAGGCCGCAGCCCGGGAAATCCCCAGGGTTGGTATCACGTGATCCACCGTAAAGCCGGCAAGTTTGGTGCCGTGGATAAACATCTGCAGGCCAAAAAAGCCGACCAGACCGTCATTGATGACGGACAATATGCAGCGGGGAAGCGGGGGGAGATTATCAATGACTATTCTAAGCCCCAGGTGAAACCCTTCGTAGACACCGACTGCAGCTGCCAGCATGATGTAATACAACATCAGCAGCAGCGCTACGGGTTCAGACCAGGCAGGGCTGGCATTAAGCACATAGCGCCCAAACACCTGCCAGCCGATGATCAATGACATCAGGACCAGTCCAGCGGCCGAAATATATAGCGCCCAGCGGGTGAGCCGATGGGTTAATTTGGCGAGATTCTCAAGGGTGAAAGGCATGGCTATATCCCACTTTTCGGGCGCGGTTCGACAGCGCGAATCCGTGCAATCAGCGCACGTAGCTCCGGTGTTGCGATAAACCGGTCATAGACGGGCTGCACGGCTGCCTCGAAGGCAGCCTTGTCCACATCCGCTGCTACCGTCACACCCGCGGCAATGATTTTTTGCCGGGATTTTTCCGTGCGCAAGTCCCACTGCGCCCTCATAAAAGGCACCGATGCCTTAGCCGCCCGTTTGAGCAGCACCTGGTGTTCCGGGGAGAGCTTGTCCCAGCGATGTTTCGACACTACCAGCACCTCGGGCGTCATGGTGTGCTCGGTAAGGCTGTAAAAAGGTGCGGCTTCGTAGTGGCCTGTTGTCTCGTAGGAGGGCCAGTTATTCTCGCTGCCATCAATGGTACCCAGCAACAACGACTCGTAGACCTGGCCAAATCCCATGGGCGTCGGGTTTGCACCAAGGGCGGCCACCATAGACACATACAGATCCGAATTTTGCACTCGAATCTTGAGACCTTTCAGGTCTTTAGGGGTACGTATAGGCCTGACGTTGTTATAGAAGCTGCGTGCGCCGCTGTCGTAAAACGCCAGGCCGACTAAGCCGTGGGCCTCCATTGCGGCAAGAATTTCGTCACCGATGGGGCCGTCGACCACAGCTCGCATATGCGCAATCGATCGAAACAGAAAGGGCATGCCAAACACGATGGTTTCCGGAACGATCGAATTGAGCGGCGCCAGATTGACCCGATTGAGATCGATGCCGCCGAGGATAGTCAGTTCCAGTGTGTCTTTTTCGTCACCCAGCTGGCCGCCGGTGTACAGCTTGATGTTGAGTTCACCTTGCGACCACTCCTGCAGCTGCTCAGCCATAAAGGTCAGCGCCTGCGCAGTAGGGTAGTCCAGTGGTTGGGTTTCGGCGCTGCGCAAGACCTGGGCCGGACCTGCCATGGCGCCCAGGGCGAACAACGGCAGTAGCAGCAGCGAGCCGATTTTTACAGCGATGGATTTGACCCATCGCCGCTGTTGGCCGCAGGCCGAATGCTTGTTCAGTCGCAACTGGGTAGCCATAGTGTGGGACTCCGGGTTATTGAATCGGGGCTAGTGTTGCCGCCCGCCAGGGGCCGGGATTATCCTGTCCCGGACAATTCGAACCATCGATTGCTCAATTGCCCGCCGCTTTTTGCTGGTAAAATGATTGCAGTACCGAGAACGCTTTTTTCTTTTCACCCTCTTCCGATACCAGGCCTTTGCGATTGTAGATTCCCTGGATATAGTTCAGCTCCCGCGCTGCGGAGCGAAAGTCTTTCAATATCCACGGCGACATCCCTTGCACGAAGTCATTGCGGTCGAGCATATCCAGCTGGTAGGTGTAGACCTTGGCCTGGTATTCCTCCGTCCAGAGTTTTCCGGGCCCCTGCGGTGAGACGTAACCTTTTTTCGCACCAGCGCCAAACTCGGAAATAATCATGGGTTTGCCAAAGACATTGCGAAAACGAATGTCTTTCATGATGCCAAACATGGTGCGCCGGATCGTCGCTTGGTCAACGGGCAGTGAGCGCTCCAGGAAGGCGCTGTAATACCAGCCGAAGTACTCATTGTAACCAACGATATCCACGACTGAACCCAGTTGGTCGTCGAGCATGACCTCGATTTCACTGTTAAGTACCTTGTCCAGTTCACCGGCAAACAGTTCATCTGCCATGGCTTGCAAGCGTGCTCGAGTGGACGGATCAGTAATCTCGGGATCGCGCAACATTTCCGCCACCAGCCGCTTGGTCACTTCTGCAAATTCCTTGGCGGCGTCACCAATCAGTGCTGCCGCGATCGGACGCCGGCTATCGTCCAGCGAACGTGCGGTTTCAGCCAGTGTGGTTAAAAAGGCCAGTCGGGCGGCAGATTGTGGTTGGGTTTCATTGGCTACCGACCACATTACTACCGACGCGCGGTTGAGGTCCCGTGATACATTGTCTACCACTTGCGTTTTGGCGACCGCCAGGGTCTCCGGGTTGTGCCAGTCGATAACACTGACTATGGGGATCTCACTCCACACCATCAAACCCAGTTCGTCGGCCATGCGCACTGTGTGCTCGTTGTGCGGGTAGTGGGCAAGGCGGACGTAATTGCCGTTGAGCTCCTTGATCAGCCCCAACTGGGCCTGCGCATCGGCGCGGTCATAAGCGACACCGGACTTGAGAAACGATTCATCGTGCAGGCTGATACCACGAAAATAAACCGGCTTGCCATTGAGCAAAATCTGTTTTCCGCGTGTTGCAACGGTACGAAAGCCGATGCGATCGCTGACGGAATGTCCCTTGCTCGTGAGAGTGACGTCATAGAGCTTGGGTGTCTCCGGTGACCAGAGCGACAGGTCGGCCTTGAACTCGAACTCACCTCTACCGTCGGCGGCGGTCTGGATGCTTGTATCAACGCCGGCTTCCTTGATCTTCAGCTCGACTTTGCTGTTACCAGCGTCAGGGCCGTCCAGTTGTACCCAGCCCTTGACCCTACCGCTGGCCAAATCAGCCAGATACAGGTGATATTGGCGGACAAAGGTCTTCGGCACAGTCACCAGGTTGACATCCCGGGTAATGCCGCTGTACTTGAAAAAATCAGAGGTTTTGACCGTCGGTACCGTAGACTCATCCAGCTTGCCGTCGACACGCACCACCAGATAATTACTGCCGTCCTGCAGTGCCTCGGTCGCTTCGATATTAAATGCGGTATAACCGCCTTTGTGGCTGCCCAGGGGCTTGCCATTCAGGTAGACATTAGCGAAGTAATTGACGCCGTCAAAGTGCAGGAAGTAGCGCTTGTGGTCGTCTTTTTTAACGTCAAACGTACGCTGGTACCAGACCACGCCGCGGTAGCGAAACAGGGTGTCATCCTGGGTGTTCCAGTCGCCGGGCACATTCAATTGCCGGCCTTCGTTAAAGGCAAACTCCTTCAGTTGCATGCCCGTGCCGTCCAGCGGAGTGGGGTCATAATAGGTGCCGGCAAAAATGGCTTTATCACCCCATTCGTGCTCGTCCACAACCACATTCCACTTGCCGTTGAGTGACTGGGTTGTGCGACTGGTGATATTGGTGAGCAGCGGCGCAGGCGCAGGTAGCTCGGCTCCTTTCGCCAGCAGGGTTTCAAACAGGCCGCGGTCTTCTTCCGTTTGCGCAGCTTGAACCGCAGTGCAGACCGAACCGATTAACCAGCACAGGATTACGATTATGGATTGGGTAAGAGCAGGTTTCATAATTATTCTCTTCGTCATAGATTCTTGAGCATTTTTTTATCCAACAACAGCTGCCCAGCAGATGGTCTGCGCGCAAACCTGGCCGAGAACTCACCTGCCGTTCGACATGAACGCTGATACGCAATTCCTGCCTTTATTACTGTGTTTTATGGCAGGAAAGTTGGCTCGTAAACTCTGCAGCTGCGAACCATGGTAACCGGTGTCATTTTGGCTTGTCAATGACATTTTGCCCGTTGCTTGATGGCTGAGTGGATTGCCAGAAAAGGCGAGGGGCCCGTGAACCCGGGCCGTAACCCCGGCGGGACCAATGATCAATGGATTGAATTTGAAAGCAGCAGTTCCATTCAAAGCTGCTGAGTTACAGCTGTGGCACGCCCTTTTCAATTACTGTAACTTGTTGAAAACCGATCGCTTTTTGATTTTTTACCATGCTTGATCGAAGCGCAAGTTAATTATCGTTTCCCTGGATTTCCGGTGGCACTTTCGCCGTAGACTCGCGCACGATCAGGTCGAGGCAGATCACTGATTGAACTTGGGCCGCTTGCTCCGGCTGGTTTCTGCACAGCGCGGCAAGTTTTTCCGATGCCAGCTGCCCCATGCGTTTCAAGTTGTGATTCACCGTGGTTAGGGATGGGTATATTTTTGCCGCCTGTGGCTCGTCATCAAAACCTACAATCGACAATTGCGACGGAACGTCAATCCCAAGTTTCGCCGCGGCTACCATTGCCCCCAGAGCCATCTCATCATTGCTGGCAACAATAGCGCTGGGCCGGGTCTTCCCCCCGAGCAATTTATGCGCCCCGACCACACCCGATGCAAAGCTGTGATCCCCCCACACCAGATTGCGTTTCAGAAGTTTCAGCTTGTTCCGCAGCAGCGCATCAGAGAAGCCTGCATAGCGTTCCGCTGCGGCTTGGGAGCCTTTCGGGCCGTGAATAAAACCTATATTGCGATGGCCTAACTCGATTAAATGGTCTGCAATCTGCGCTACCGCACTGCGGTCGTCCGATTGCACCATGTGTGCGTCGTCATCGAGAGGGACGGAGAGTATCCGCACGTACTCACAATCCACGCCTTTTAACATTTTCACCAGCTCAGGGTTCTCGGATAGGGGTGGTAATACAATGACACCGGCCAACTTCAGGCGATCGATTAAAAGTCGTACTTCGTCAATCCATTGACTATTACCATGCTCACAGGGGTGAACCACCAACTCATAGCCTTCACTTCGGGACTTATCCAGAACCCCGTCTTGAATATCGGCGATAAAAGCGGTATTGACATTATCGTAAATCAGCCCGAACAAAAAAGACCGCCGGAACGACAAGCCCCGTGCCTGGGGGTCCGGGGTGTAGTCTAGCCTTGCGATTGCCTGTTCGACTTTCTGGTAGGTCTTTTGGGTGACTTCCGGCGACTTATTGATCACCCGGGACACGGTTTTCTTGGATACGCCGGCTTCCCGGGCCACATCGTTGATGGTTGCCTTTTTGCTATTTTGGGCCACGACTGACTCCTTTTCCTGAATTTTAAACCCTGTCGCTGCGTATCTGTAACGAACCAGCCACCCGGGTCTCATACCGACAAATCCTACACAACACGGGAGAATCAAGCCTCACCAGAAGCTCAGATCGCTGCTCTATAACCAGTTTGATGCATTATAGCATTGGACGATGACACCGGTAGTAATATATAATTGACACCGGTATCATTTAGGGGTAACTTACACTGACGCGCTACAGATTGACGTGTGCTCAGATGGCTTAAACAAGCAGAATAATGACAAATTATCAAATTACAGGAGAAGGGCTATGAACCTTACACCAATGCCTGCAACTACAAAAAAATTAAGTGCAGCGATAGCATTCACGATTGCCTCAGCAACGCTACCCTACACGGCCCAGGCCGCTTTACAGATAGAAGAGGTGGTGGTGACCGCTCAAAAACGAGCGGAAAGCGCCCAGGATATCCCGGTGGCAGTGACTGCAGTCACTTCAGAGATGATGGAAAACATGGGGGTGCAGAGCTTCAGCGATCTGACCAAAGTATCCTCTTCCCTCACCATCGCCGAAACCAATAACAAGAACGAAAGCCCGATCAACTTGCGTGGGATCGGTACCTACAGTTTCAGTATTGGTTCCGAACCCAGCGTCCTCGTCATGATCGACGATATTCCGGTCGCAAAATCCGGCGCGTCCTTTTCCAACCTGCTCGATATCGAGCGGGTTGAAGTGCTGCGCGGCCCACAGAGCACGCTGTTCGGTAAAAACGCATCGGCGGGTGCGATCAATATTGCGACCAAATCACCTTCAGAAGAATTCGAGGGGACGCTCGATCTACTGGCCACCGAGGATGAGGAGTACGGGGTCGCAAGCAACGTGTCAGGCATGCTGTCCGATACCGTTGGGGTGCGCCTTGGCGCGTACTACTCGGACCGGGAAGGGCATGTCGATAATCTCACCACCGGTGAAAAACTGAACGGCAGCGAGGCCAAAGGCGTACGCGGTAAGCTGGTGGCGGACTTGAGCGATGCCCTCACCGCGACCTTTATCGGCGAGTATAATAAAACTGAGGATAACTGCTGCGCGCAACCACTGCGTTTCGTAACACCGGGAGCGACCTTTTTCGGCACTCCGGTTCTCGGACCTGGTATCACGCCCTCTGAGGAAAATACCGCGATCCGCCAGGACGGTCCCAGTCAGTCGGATTCGACCGACTGGCTGGCCAGCCTGAAGCTCGAATTTGACGTGGGTGAGTATTCATTCGCCTCCATCACCGGTTACCGGGATTGGGAATACGACTGGATGATTGACCTTGACGGATTTGACGACTTTACCCTCAATCAGGGCGGACCTTACAACACCGAGTTGTTCACCCAGGAATTTCGGGTCACGTCCCCTGCATCGGAAACCTTTGAGTATGTCGCCGGGGTGTTTTACTCGGACACACAAAATACCCGTCAGTTTATACGTGGGCCTATCGCTGTATCAAATTGGGTCGGCACCGCGGACTCCCAGTCCTATTCTATTTTTGGCCAGGCCACATGGGGGCTTTCCGATAAATGGAATCTGATCACCGGTCTGCGCTATCAGTACGAAGAAATCGAAGCGACGTTTCTGGACAACCAGGCGGGGCGAGACTGTTCCGCGGGTTGCGCCGGAAAGTCCGACGATGACGTAGTCACGGGTAAAGTTGCGCTGCAATTCTTTGCCAATGAGGATGTGATGCTATTCGGGGGCTTCTCCCGAGGTTACAAGGGGCAGACCTACGATATCGTCAGCGCCACCACCCAGCAAACCCTTGATCAGCCGGTCGCGCCCGAAGAGTCGGACGCCTATGAACTGGGTATCAAGAGTTCACTGTTCGACGGGCGTGTTCAGCTGAATGCCACGGCCTTTTACAGTGAATACACGGATTTTCAGGCACAAAGCAGTATCCAGAATCCGGCCACGGGTGACCTTGACTTTCTGCTGAACAATGTGGGCGAACTGGAAACCCAGGGGCTCGAAGTGGATGCCATTGTATTGTTCACCGAGAATTTCAAAATGAACATCGGGTTGGCGGTCATCGATGCCACCATCAAGTCCTTCCAGGGGGCGAGTTGTTACGATTTTCAGACCGCTGCACAAGGCTGTGTGCCCAACCCCGCAGATTCTACGCAAAACATACAGGACCTGAGCGGAAAGGACTTGTCCAACTCACCGGATTTCAAGGCAACCCTTGGCGGTGATTTGTTTATACCCCTCGATGACCTGCCCTTCGACGGTTTCCTGAACTTCTCCTACCAGTATCAGGATGAGGTCAACTTCGACCTGTTGCAGAACCCCGGTCGGGCACAGGATGCCTACGGGATCTTTAACCTGAGTGTCGGTATTGCCGCCAAGGACGACAAGGAAAGCTACCGGGTAACGCTGTTTGTCAATAATGTGTTCGATGAGTTCTATGTCTCTGGCATCAACCCGGGCACATTTACCAGCGCCCCTGTCTTTAACCATCAGGTGCCACGCAACGCCGAGCGCTATGCGGGATTGAAGGTGAAATTTAAATTCTAAGGCCCCCAACAAAATATCGGTAAGGGAGCGGCAGCCTTCGGTTGTCGCTTTTTCGTTGGCCCTGCGTAGCAGGCAAACCCGGCCTTCGGCAAGAAGAAGGCGTCACCCCGACCGAGGGCAAGACAATCTGATTGGCAAGGGCGAACGATCTTCACGAACTACACCCGTATTCAGGCACAGAAACGGCGCGCCTTCAAGGCCGTGGCCTGTACCTGCGGTTCTGTGCGAGGGATGAGGCGTGAGCCTCACCCTCCTGAATTTAAAAATCGGTATCCTGTCTGGAGTAGGCGATGTACAAACTGACGAATAAGAAATCTGTAAATACCCGCTGCAAACAAGCTGTTGCAGTAGCGCTTGCGCTACTGCTGGGCGGCTGTGGCACAGATGATGGCGAGTCCGCCGCGAAAACCGGCACTAACCCCTGGCTAGACTCCTCTCTGGCGCCTGAACGGCGGGCACAACTGCTGCTCGACGCCATGTCGCTAGCGCAGAAGCAGCAGCAACTGGTGGGTAATACGCCTGAAATCGTCCCCGAGCTACCCGAGTGTTATGGCGCGCGCCATGTAAGGGGGATTGCCGAACTGGGCGTGCCCACGCTGCGTATCACCAACGGCCCGGTCGGCATCGGCCAAAACGACTGTGTCGATGCGGATCTCGTCAATGACCCGGATAGGCCCTTTGCCGCCTATACGGATGCCTCTTCTGCCAAGGCGACCGCACTGCCGTCCTCGATGGCGACAGCGGCGTCTTTCGATCCGTTGGTGGCGGCTGAATTTGGCCATGTCATCGCCGATGAAGCCATTGCGTTAGCCCTGCAGGTATATGAAGCGCCGGGGATCAACCTGGCGCGCAATCCGGTACTCGGCCGCAATTTTGAATACAAGGGCGAAGACCCTTATCTCGCCGGCATCATGGGGGTCGCCGAGGTCAAGACTGTGCAGTCCAGGGGTGTCATTGCCATGGCCAAGCATTTTGCCGCCAATGAGCAGGAGACCAATCGCATGAACATCGCCCAGACCATCGATGAACAGGTGCTGCACGAACTCTATCTGTTGCCGTTTGAAATGGCGGTCAAGGATGGCGAGGTCGCCTCGCTGATGTGTTCCTACAATGATGTCAATGGCAAACAAGCCTGTGAAAACGATAATCTGCTGACCAAAGTGCTGCGGGACCAGTGGGGATTTAACGGCTACGTGCAGTCCGATTTCTTCGCCGTCAAGAGTACCGCACCGTCTCTCACCGCAGGCCTCGATCACCTGATGCCAATTCCGTCCCACTGGGCGCCAGATAAGCTCAATGCAGCACTGGCGGCTGGCGACATCAGTGTCAGCCATATCGATACCGCGCTAGAACGGCGTTACACCCAAATGTTTAAGCTGGGTATATTTGAACGGCCGCTGGTGCAGACGCCGATCGACGTTGACAAAGGCGGCGTAGCGGCACGCAAGATAGGGGGGCAGTCCGGGGTACTGCTGCAGAACAACGGTGCGTTGCCGTTTGCGAAAGATGTGCAGCAGGTCGTGGTCATCGGCAAAGCCACCCAGGTCTACGCGCAACAGGCAGTAGCCGGCGGTGTGGTGGTCGGTAAACCCATGGGCGCCGGCGGTGGCAGCTCGGATGTAGTGCCGCATTACACCGTTGCACCGGTCGCCGGCTTGCAGAATGTGCTCAATAGTCTGGGCAACACCTCGGCACAGGTTTCCCTGCTGCTGGTCGAGGATGACAACAGCAACCTCGACGCGGCCAAAGCTGCCGCAGTAGCAGCTGATGCAGTGATCATCATGGCCGGTACGATTGCCGAGGAAGGCGCGGATCGCGCGACCTTCGCCGATGAGAAAGGCGTGAATGCGGCCACTGCAATTGGTGACAACCTCGACTGGTACACGCCCGCGCCCAACCAAATTACCAGCCTCACACGGTCCGACGGCAAGCCGTTGAATCCGGAGAAAAATAGTCACACCGTGGCGATGATACGCGGCATTATGGCGGCGGCCCCGAATATGGCACAGAAAACGGCGCTGGTGTTAAAGGACAATGCCGGTGTGGCTATGCCCGCTGACGAACTGATCCTGGGCCCCCGCGGCCCGGCCATTCTCGAGGTCTGGTTTCCCGGCCAGGAGGACGGTCATATTGTCGCTGATTTGTTGTTTGGGGTGGTGAACCCGTCCGCCAAGCTGCCGGTAACCTTTCCGGTCGAGGGCAGGGGATTCCTGGATTACATTGCCGCCGACCCGGTTTATTTTCCAGGTGTTCCGGTCGCCGGCAAGGGCAATGTCGAGTACAAGGAAAAGCTCAATATTGGCTATCGCTGGTACGACGCTAACGTCAGCGGGCAGTGCGAATTGCGCGCCGACCAATCCAACCCCTGTGTCGCCTTCCCGTTCGGGCATGGTCTCTCCTACACCAGCTTTGAACTGGCGGCCCCCAGCATCACGCTGGAAGATGGTAAGTACGTCGTCAAGACCAGCGTGAAAAACACCGGCGACAGAGAAGGCTCTGAAGTGGTGCAGGTCTACCTGGGCATCCCGGCCGCGGGCCAACCGCCCAAGCGCCTGGTTGGCTTTCACAAAGTCCGTCTTGCGCCGGGTGCCGTCAAGGATGTCTCCATTGTTATCGATCCTGCTGCCAGCAATCATCCCCTGGGCGTCTACGATCCTGCGCTCCAGCGCTTTATCAACCCTGCAGGTACTTACCAGGTCTATGTGGGCACCTCGTCGTCGGAGAAAGACCTCGCGACGATCTCTTTTAGCCGTGCGGCGGAGCAGGAGGGGGCAGTCACGCCCTAAGGCCAGAGCCAAAAAGTAGAAGTGCTATCAATTGGAAGTACTGTCAGCGCCGTCAATAGGCACGGCGAATCCCGAGATCCCATCGGTTTTCGCCTGCAGGCCGCTGACGAATGGTTGACCTGTTGAATATCTAAACTGAAGTTCTTTCTGAGGGGAGACAAAAATCCCCTGTATTTCAATCACGTAGAAAATTTTTCGTGCGCAGCGCTGCCTACACCGTTATGGTGTCGAGCAGTTCATAGGCCCGCTGCTGCTTGGCATTGGGTTGTGTGGCAATTGCCATCAACGGAGCATCCGCCTCTGCCTCGGGGATTTTACACTGGTTGCGGACGATGGTACTCAGATGATTCAGCAGGGCCTGGAAACTGTGAACGCTACTGCCGTCGTCCAGGGTTCGCGTCTGCGCCTTGCGCAAGGCACCTTTCGATCGCCTGGCGGGTGCGACGGGATCGCGCGTGGTCTTGGCCTCCTGATCTTCGTCCACAAACAGCAGTTCACGCCAGGCATCCACCATGTGCCATTGCACGTAGTACGCCAGCATGCACAGGAAGATGTGGGCGCGCACCCGATCCTCGAGCCGGTGATGAATGGGGCGCACGTGCAGGTCCATGGTTTTCATGGAGCGAAACGCGCGCTCCACCCGGGTCAGCTGCTTGTAGCTGCGCACGGCATCGTCGCCACTGATGCGCTGCACGTCGAGGCTGGTGCGGATCACGTAGATGCCATCGAGGGCGGCTTCCGTCGCGATCTTGTCCTCATCGAAAGCATAGCCGAAGTGTCCGCCTTCAATCTCCAGCACCACATGCTTGGCCATCTTGTATTTGTCGATGACCTTGCCCACGCGCACGCCAATCTTGTCCTTACCCTGCAGGCGTCCGCGCTCGACCATTCCGCGCACCTTGTCCAGTTCTCCGGCGGTGGCCTGCAACAGATTCTGGCGCTTGGCGGCGCGACGCCGGGCCAGTTCCGGATTGCGACACGCCACCAACCGCTCACCGGGAAAGTCCGGATGGGTCAGTTCAAACAGGTTGCGTTCGTCGAACAGATCCAGTTGTACGGCGCCATCCTGCACCAGTTGCCGAATCGCCCCGGGGCGCAGCGCGGTAATCCAGTCGACACCGTCCTCCTTCCGCAGAGCGTCGATCTGCGCCTGGGTGATCATGTCGCGGTCGCCGACCATGGCGAATGAACGGATGGCAAAGTGCTTTTGCACCCGGCGTACCTGTTCGAGCAAGGTTGTTGGATCGGCCGTGTTGCCCTCAAACACCGAGACCGACACCGGCACACCCTGGTCGTTGGTCAACAGCCCGTAGTTGACCTGCCGTTTGCCTTTCTTGCCATCGCGGTTGTGTCCACACGCCGCCAGTGGGCAGGTGGCGCCCTCAAAATAACTCGAGCTCAGGTCGTACAGGGCCAGACCATTTTCGTCGAGGTGGCGGGCGGCAAGCTTCTTCTCGATACGCCCCTGGCGCTCCAGCAGCCAGTCCAGCGCAGCATAGAGGTCGGACTCGTCGGCGTCCTCGACACCGAGTTCGGCCGGCAAGGTGGTATCGTGCCACCAGCGGGTGGTGGCCAGTTTGCTGTGAGGCGCCAGAATCCGGGCGGCAATCATCGCCACCACCAGGTCGCGTTCCCGCGAGGGCCGGGAGTCGATGAGGCGCGCCAGGCCGAGGCGTCGTATGCTCTGCAGAACAGCTTCGACATGGCCGTGATGGGGCGAGGCAACAATCTCCAGCGTCTCGTCCAATGGCACCAGCTGCTCCCCTTTGAGGGAGAGTTTCAGTGCCTCGATCGCCGCCTCGGGCAACTTGGACAGATTGGCCAGGGTGCGCGTTTTGACCTTGCCATTCTCGCGATAGCTTTCGCGCAGGAGAATGGCCGGCGGGGAGTTGCGATTCGGGACACGGGCAATAAACATGCTTACGCATGATAGCGATAAAAATCATTTGTGCAAGATAAATAACGGTAAATACTCAAATATATTCAGAACAAAAACTGCATTTACATGCCTACATTTACAACAATATATTATAAAGGAAACACAAAAAAAGCCCTGTGTTTCCAGCGTTTGCGGGAAATACAGGGCTTTTTTAAGAAAAGAACTTCAGTCTAAACCCATAACGGAAGAGGCCGGGCACTGTGTGCCCGGCCTCTTGGTTACGCAACTGCTGCATGCACTCACGGCTAAAACGTAATTGCAGGTCACGGGCCTGAACCTCGTGAAAGTACCCGCGTTATTTTTGCGCCGACAGCGCCCTGATCACGCCGCGCACTTCCGCCAGGCCTTTCAGTCGGCCAATACCGGAATAGCCCGGGTTAACCGTCTTGTTGATATCGTCCATCATCTGGTGGCCGTGGTCCGGGCGTATGAAGATTTCCTGCGCGGCGCCGGTCGGGTCGGATTTACGCCTCGACTCTTCGCCCAGAAGTTCTTTCACCACTTGTATCATGTCGATATCACTGTCCAGGTGGCTGGCCTCGTAGAACGACCGTTGTTCGTTGGGGTCACGGCTGACACCGCGCAGATGGGAAAAGTGAATACGTGGCCCGAACTGCTTCGCCATTGCCGGCAAGTCATTATCCGGTCGGCTGCTGTAGGTGCCGACGCAAAGGGTGATGCCGTTGGAGGGGCTCGGCAGCGCATCGAACAGTATTTCAAGGTCAGCGGCGGTGCAGATAATTCTGGGCAGGCCCAGCATATCCCGCGGCGGATCATCCGGGTGGATGGCCAGCTTTACCCCGAGTTTTTCAGCGCGGGGAAGGACCTGTGACAAAAAGGCAAACAGGTTTTTGCGCAGGGTAGCGCTGCTCACATCCTTGTAGTTGGCCAGCATCTTGCGAAAATCGTCCAGCCCATAGCTGTCCGTCATTTTACCCGGCAGGCCGGCGATAATGTTATTGGTGAGCTGGGTCCTCTCCGCTTCGGACATGGCCTCGAAGTTTCGTTTTGCCGCCTCAATTTCGGCCGCACTGTAGTCCTTTTCAGCACCTTCACGCTGCAGAATAAAGAGATCAAAAGCGGCAAATTTTTCCTGGTCGAAACGCAGCGCGTAGGCACCGGAAGGCAGCTTGTACTTGAGGTCGGTCCGGGTCCAGTCGATCACGGGCATAAAGTTGTAGCAGATGGTTTTGATCCCGCACTGCGCCAGGTTCTCCATCGACGCGATCCAGTTATCCACGTAGACCTGGTGTCCGGGTCGCGCCAGCTTGATATCCTCGTGGACGGGTATGCTTTCAACCACCGACCACTTCAAGGGCGAGAGACCGGGTTCGGTTGTCTCGATCAGCCCTTGGTGTTCGCGTATGGCCTCCAGTGGCCATACCTCGCCCGTCGGGATAGTGTGCAGCGCACTGACGATGTCAGTCGCGCCTGTTTGTCGTATATCGCTCAGGGTTACCGGGTCGTTTGGCCCAAACCATCGCCAGGATTCACGCATATCAGCCTCTCAATTTACAGATGTTAGGAAATTAACCAGTGCCTGTTCGACGCCCTGTTCGGCAATGGTGTGGTAGAACCCGTCCACGGATTCCATGAACGTCTCATTGTTAACAAACGCGAATTTTGCCGCTCCCGCCAGGGCGAGATAATCACGCACAGGCGACCGCGGTGCAGCGGACTCGCAACGGGCAAAGTCATTGCGCAGCGGGTCATTGAGATCATCGTTCGCCAATGCCTTGCGAATAAAACTTGCCCAGGCCGCCAGGGCAAACGCCAGGTAAGCTGCATCTCGCTCACGGCTGAGGGCATCGTCGATGGAGGGCAGCCAGCGCTGCTGGATTTTCTGCGAGCTGTCGCTGCCAACCTGGAGTACCGCGTAGGGCAAATTGGCGTTACGAAAACGGCCAAGCACCTGGTTGATATAGTCGACGCCGTCCACGTCTGCGGGCACTGCTGTGACCGGCAGTACACATTGCTTTAACGCTTGTTCGGTAAACCGGGCCAATGGCTCGCGCTGTAAAGCCTCGTGAATAAAGCGATCGCCGGCCAGGTACCCCAGCGCTGCGAGCATGGAATGCCCGGCATTGAGAAAGCGCAGTTTCACCTGTTCGTAGGGGCCGATACTTTCCACAAAGAGCGCGCCGGCACGGTCGAAAGGCGAGCGTTCGCCCGCGAAGCGATCTTCAATGACCCATTGGCTGAAGGGTTCGGCGGCCACCGGGGCGGCATCGTAAACACCCAGCCGCTCGGCTACTTTTTCCTTTAAAGCGGTATCAGTCGCCGGGGTTACCCGGTCCACCATCGAAGAAGAAAACACACAATTCCGGCTAACCCAGGCCCAGGTGTCGGGGCTGTGTACCTCGAGCAGCAGGCGAACCCCCGCCGCTAAATGCTCGCCGCCGCCGTGCATATTGTCACAGCAAAGCACCGTCAGCGGCTTGCCCTGGGCCGCGCAGCGCTTGATCAAGGCTGCCGCCAGATAACCGTACGTCGTTTGCGGCGCAGAGAGGGAATGCAGGTCGCGGCTGAGGTCAGGGTGGTTGCGATCGATCGCCCCGTTGGCAAGGCAGTAACCTTTTTCGGTGATGGTGGTGGTGACCAACTGAGTCCGGTCGCCGGCGACCGCGTCGATAACGGCCTGGGGGTTCTCCGGAGCCACCAGCAGGCCTTTGATGGCGGCGATGACGCGATAGGAGGTGGTCTCACCCAGGGTCGCCTGGGTATAGAGGCAGTCCTGCGGGACAAGGCTGTCGCGTACGGCGGGTGAGCGCAGGGAAACACCGATAATGCCCCAGCTGTTCTCACCCTGATTCAAGAGGGTATCGCAGTACACGGCCTGGTGCGCGCGATGAAAATTACCGGCACCAAAGTGAACAATGCCGGCGCTGATGAGACTGCGGTCGTAGCCGGGCAGTTGGACATCGGACGCAAGCTGGGGCAGGGTGGTTTCATTCAATCGATTCATAGCGCTCTCAACTCCGTTCGCTTGTATCCAGGCGATAAGCCCGTTTCGGCAGGTTGTAGGTCAGGTCCGCCGCTACCTGGTGAGCCTCTTGCTCGCTTAAGCGATGCTCGACCACCAACCGCGCCAGGAAAGCGCAGTCTACGCGCCGAGCCACGTCGTGGCGGGCGGGAATGCTCAGGAACGCCCTGGTATCGTCATTGAAGCCCACCGTGTTGTAGAACCCGGCGGTCTCCGTGGTCTGCTCCCGGTAGCGCATCATCCCTTCAGGACTGTCATGGAACCACCAGGCTGGCCCCAGTCGCAGGCAGGGGTAGTGGCCCGCCAGCGGCGCGAGTTCGCGACTGTAGTTGCTTTCATCCAGGGTAAAGAGAATGATGCTGAGTTCAGTTTCGTTGCCAAAGAGGTCCAGCAGGGGCTTGAGCGCGCGGGTGTATTCGACCCGGCAGGGTAAGTCTGCCCCCCGATCGCGACCGTAATTATTGAACAACTCGGTATTGTGATTGCGATACGACCCGGGATGAATCTGCATCACCATGCCATCGTCCAGACTCATGCGAGCCATTTCAGTGAGCATTTGCGCGCGGAACAGCTCCGCATCTGCGGCAGTTACACCGGGCTGTTGCACTTTCGCAAACAGCGCTATGCATTCGGCCTTGGATAAATTGGCTGTGGCGGCAGTAGGGTGGCCATGATCGCTGGCGGTGGCGCCCACGGCAATAAAATCCTCGCGCCGTTTGCGGTGGGCATTGAGGTAGCCCTGCCAGCTGCATGCGTCTTCTCCGGTCATTTCTCCAAAACGGTGCAAGCCCGACTTGAAGTCCAGGTGTTCGGGGTCCACCACCGGATCCGGCCGATAGGAGGTGACCACCCGCCCCGACCAGTCACTGTCGAGAATCGCTTGATGGTGGCGCAGGGAATCAGTGGGTGATTCGGTGGTCGCCAGGAATTCGATATTGAAATTATCGAACAGCGCCCGGGGGCGAAATGCCTCGCTCTGTAATGCCTCGGCAATGGTGTCGTAGTAGAGGTCAGATGTGGATTCATCGAGCTGTTTATCCAGCCCAAAGACTTCACTGAATACGTGATTTAGCCACAGGCCGGTGGGTGTGCCGCGAAACAGGAAGTAATTACGCGCAAAGACCTGCCATGCCTGCCGCGGGCCGGCAACGGGTTCACCCGATTTTGAAGCGATGCCGAGTTCCCCCAGCCCGATACCCTGACTGTAGAGCATGCGCACCAGGTAGTGGTCCGGGGCGATAAACAGCGCGTGGGGATTGGGAAAATGTGCGTTGCCGGCAAACCAGGCGGGATCCGTATGCCCGTGCGGACTGATGATCGGAAGGTTTTTAATCCCATCATAGAGCTGGCGAGCGACGGAGCGCGCAGATTCCTGGGCCGGAAAAAGCCGGTCTGGGTGTAGCAGCAGTGGTGTAGCCATAAGCTCTCGGAATTCCTGTATTTGGGTCGCAGATTACCCGTTAGCGGTCTGGGTGAAATTTAAACAGCTATTATGGTAACCGGTGTCATTTTGCTTGTCAATTGCCAAATCAACGACGGGCCAGGCAGCTAATTCGTGCATTACTCACAGTAGTCAAAAAAGCATTGCCAGCTTTTACAGAGGTACTTTGCAACGATTTACCGACACGGCAGCCAAAGGGGCCATCGATTGTTGCGGTGATAATAACCGGGTGACGCCGCCAGCTATTGACGAGTTGGCTGGAGCCGGGCAGATTACCCTTTACGTGTTACTGGCAGGTTAAAAGCCAGGCCAGTCAAGCGGGAGGGAATTCGATGATTGAGTCAATATTGTTTGACCTGAGTGGTGTGCTGTACGACGGCGACCAGGTCATACCGGGCGCACAACAAGCGGTGCAGCGGGCCCAGCGCAGCGGGATCGAGGTCCGTTTTATCACCAACACCTCGCAGAAAACCCGGCAGAACCTGCTGCTGCACCTGCACAGTCTCAAGTTTGCAGTCGAGGAGACGCAACTGTTTACTGCGGTGGATGCAGCGCGCCAGTGGTTGCGGCAACGCAACCTCAGGCCTTTCTGCCTGGTACACGAGAACATCATTGGCGAGTTCGCCGACTTCGATCAGCACAACCCCAACGCAGTATTGATTGCCGATGCCGCCGAAGGTTTTCATTATCACAGCCTCAACCGCGCCTTTCAGCTCTGCATTGCCGGCGCCCCCTTGCTGGGCATTGGCTACAACCGCTACTTCAAATCTGGCGACCAGCTGGTGCTGGACGCCGGTGCATTTATCAAAACCATCGAATTTGGGGCAGGGGTGGAGGCTGTGATTGTGGGTAAACCCAGCGTTGAATTCTTCAAACAGGTGGTTGCCTCCACCAGCGCGCGCCCCGAGCATACACTGATGGTAGGCGATGACGTGTTCGGCGATGTGGAGGGGGCGCTGAATGTCGGCCTCCAGGCAGCGCTGGTGCGAACCGGCAAATACCGGCCCGGGGATGAAGACAAGGTCAGCGGCGATTTCAACACTGTCGATTCGGTAACGGAAGCGGTAGAGCTGGCCCTTAACAACCGGGGCTGAGCGGTACTGTTAAAAGCCTGCTGCTAACCACTCCCTGACGACTGCCGCCACCGCGATTTTCGTCGGCAGCCACCTGCAAATGATGTTTGGCATTGTCATAAGCGCCTTTATCGTACTGTGGTTTTATCGTACTTTGGGTTATAGACAGCTTTCGAGCTCGGCGATGTTTGCGCCTAATTTTACTGCTATGTCCATTTTTACCTGCTGGGCCCGGTGGGGATCGCAGGTCGGGCCCTTGCCAATACTCTTCTCTATATGATATTTCGCCAGGCTCCATTTATTGGCGCGCAAGTAGTGTTCCGCCAGCAGTAAGTCGATGTCGCCATGATCGGATTGGCTGGCTAACACTTTCAAGTAGTGAATTGGCATATTGATAATTCCATTGCCTCGCAGATAGTTGAATAGACCTAGAAGCGCGCATTATAACCAAAAGCGCCCCGACTGCGGGCCATTCCTGACAATAGTTGCAATATGCTGCCTATTCAATTCGACTGCAGGCCAGCAGTCGCCGCAGCTATGGATTTGAACTTTTGCCAGAATCAGGTATCTTCTGCTTGTTAGCACAACGGTTACAGTTTATGCGGCCCAGCGGATTCAGATTTTACATGGCAGTCCTCGCCTTGCTGGTTTTTACCAGCCAGCCGTTCGCTGCCGTAAACCCTGCCTGTGCTGATATGGCGGGAATGGCCGACTCAAAGTCTGCCGTCATGATGAGCAGTATCGATACGCTACCCGACAGCCATACCCAGCCGGATAAATCCGCGGCACACGGTGACGAAGACTGTTGCAGCCACAGCCAGTGTTCCCCGGCAGATTGCCTCTCCGCAAGCGTCGCACTGGTCAGTACCCAGGCGTCGTTTCCTGTTCGGTATTCCAAAACGCTAACCACAGAATATTCCGTTTCCTGCCTTATCGCGAAGACATCCTCGCTGTTTCGCCCACCCATTTCCCGCTGACAGGGGGTTAGTGCGCCCAAAATTTGGGGCCTGACCGTTATCTCAGCGGGAGTTTAATACTCCCATCGCAAATACAGTAAAACGCGTCTGCGCTGCTGCGCGCGTTGCTTGGGAGTCATCATGAAATCTCTAGTCGGAAAGCCAGGCTTTACCCCGCGGCTGTTGTTCTGGTGGGTAATTGCTGCAATTGGCAAAGGTCGGCCTGTAACCAAAAAGAATAACACTCGGCGGCTATTCTCTGCGCTGCTAAGGGCCGGCATGCCGATATTTGCAAGCGGGTTTGGGTTGCTGGCGAATCCCGTGTTGGCGCAGGACCAGGCCGGGCGGTTGACCCTGGAGCGGGCCATTTCGCTCGCCACTGTCAACGACCCCTGGCTCAATGGCAGTCTTCACCGGGAACAGGTATTGAACAGTGAATCGGTATTCGCTACTACCTTGCCAGACCCCAGAGTCAGCCTGATGGCAGCAAATTTCCCCAGCGACAGCTTCGACATTAACCAGGAAGCCATGACCCAGGTCACACTGGGTGTCAGCCAAATGTTTCCGCGCGGCAACAGTCTGGATCTGTCCGGGCGCCAGAAGCGGGAACTGGCAGCGCAGGAGCCGCTGCTGCGATGGGACCGCAGGGCCAAGGTGACCGCCACCGTTACCCAGTTGTGGCTGGAAGTTTTCAAGGCCCAGGAGAGCATCCGCCTGATTGAACAGGACCGCTCGCTGTTTGAAAACCTGGTGGACGCAACCCGAGCCAGTTACTCAACGGCGCTGGGGCGTGCACGGCAGCTGGATATCATCCGCGCCCAGTTGGAGCTGACCCGACTCGACGATCGCCTGACTGTGCTGCGACAACAGCAGGAGTCGGCCCAGCAGCGTTTATCCGAGTGGATAGGCCTGCAGGCCCGCACGCCTGTGGTCCGGCAACTCCCCGAAGAAAAGTCTGGCCTGCCCGGGTTAGCCGACCTTCCAGCGGATGATCAATGGCGCTATAAGCAGATCAGCCAGCACCCGGCCCTGCAGGCCTTTGAGCGGCGGATCAATGCTATGCAGACAGGTGTCGAGTTAGCGCGGCAAAAGTACAAACCGGAGTGGGGCCTTAGCGCTCAATATGGCTATCGGGACGACGACCCCGTGGGCCGAGACCGCGCCGATCTGTTCTCCGTGGGTGTGACCTTTGACCTGCCGCTGTTTACCGCTAACCGCCAGGACCAGGAGGTCAGTGCCGCCAGCTCCAGGGCGGAAGCACTCAAGACCGACAAACAACTTTTGGCGCGGCAACTGGTGGCGCAACTGGATACCGCCTTAACCCAATTGCAGCGCCTGGATGAGCGCCGGGCACTCTATGAGCGCCAACTGTTGCCCCAAATGGCCGAGCTGGCGGAAGCCGCCCTGGCCGCCTACAACAGCGACGCCGGCGACTTTGCCGAAGCGGTGCGCGCCCGCATCGCGGAACTCAATGCCGGTATCGAAGCACTGGTTATCGACGTGCAGCGCCGGCAAACCCTGGCAACCATCCAATATCTGCTCAGCAGCGGGCAAGACCAGCAACCCTAACGCCGGAGACGACAATGAAACCCTTTTCAGAAACAAAGATTTACCTGACGGTCGGCGTATTGATAGGCGCTGCAATCGGGGCTGCCTGTGTCTGGTTACTCACCGGTGGAATGGCCAACAACAGCGAGGGTGGCACCGCCGCGCCAGCCAAAGCTAACAAGCCGCTCTACTGGGTCGCGCCGATGGACCCCAATTTCAGGCGTGACCAACCGGGTAAATCCCCCATGGGTATGGACTTGATCCCCGTTTACAAAGATAAGGGCGGTGACGAGGCGGTGGGCACTGTCACCATCTCGCCGCAGGTGATCAATAACCTCGGGGTACGCACGGCCACCGTCACCCGGGGACACCTGGAGGTCAAGCTGGATACCGTGGGCTATGTGCAATTTGATGAGGAGCATCTGGTACATATCCACCCCCGAGTTGAGGGCTGGATTGAAAAACTCTACGTCAAAGCGGCAGGTGATCCGGTCACTGAAGGGGCCCCCCTCTACGCGCTCTATTCACCCACCCTGGTCAATGCCCAGGAGGAATTACTGCTGGCACTAAAACGCCAAAACCCGCTGCTGGTTGCCGCGGCACTGGAGCGATTAGCTGCCCTGCAAGTGCCAGAATCAGAGATCCAGCGGTTACAGGAATCCGGCAAAGTAAGTCAGGTCATTACCATAAAGGCGCCCCAATCCGGCGTGCTGGCTAACCTTGACCTGCGCGAGGGTATGTTCGTGCAGCCCGGCATGGAGATGATGGCGATCGGACAATTGGCGCACATCTGGGTGATCGGTGAAGTGTTCGAACGCCAGGCCGCCAATGTGCGAACCGGTGATGCTGTCAGTGTGCGGCTGGACTATTTGCCCGGTCGCGAGTGGCGGGGCAGGGTCGACTATATCTACCCCTCGCTCAACAGCAAGACCCGTACCGCCCAGGTGCGGGTGCACCTGGACAACCCGGACGCTTACCTGAGACCGGGCATGTTTGCCCAACTGGCGATAGCGACGCAACCGGCACAACAAGCCCTGTTAATTCCCCGTGAGGCGTTAATTCGCACCGGCAGCCAGTCCCGGGTAGTGCTTGCCAAAGGGGAAGGGCGCTTTAAATCCATCGAGGTAAACGTGGGCAGAATTGGCGCGAGCCAGGTGGAGATACTCTCTGGGCTGAAAGAGAGGGAGCGCATCGTCACCTCAGCCCAATTCCTGATTGATTCCGAATCCAGTAAAACCTCGGATTTCCGGCGCATGAGCCAGGCCGATATAAATCATAAAGGTATGAATCACGAAGATATGAACCACGAGAGCGAACATGGAGGCATGAATCATGAAAGCATGAATCATGAAAGAATCAATCATGAAAGAATCAATCACGAAGACATGAACCACGAGGAGCTTCAGTCATCTCCCCCGATCACTACTGAGACCAATCATAGCCACCATCAAGCGGAGACCCGGCAATGATCGAAGCCATTATACGCTGGTCCGTCCACAACCGGTTTTTTGTGCTGCTGGCGACATTGATATTGGTGGGAATTGGCGGCTGGTCCCTGAAAAACACCCCGGTAGATGCCATTCCTGACCTGTCCGACGTGCAGGTAATCATCAAAACCAGCTACCCGGGGCAGGCGCCTCAGGTGGTCGAGGATCAGGTCACCTATCCGCTCACCACCGCCATGCTCTCGGTGCCGGGGGCAGTCACTGTGCGCGGTTACTCGTTTTTCGGCGATTCCTATGTCTACGTAATCTTTGACGAGGACACCGATGCCTACTGGGCTCGCTCCCGGGTACTGGAATACCTGTCCCAGGTGGCACCGACCCTGCCGCCCAGTGCCAGGCCGCAACTGGGACCCGATGCCACTGGCGTCGGCTGGGTATATCTGTACGCGCTGGTCGACCGGAGCGGCCAGCACGACATCAGCCAGCTGCGCAGCCTGCAGGACTGGTTCCTGAAATACGAATTGCAAACTGTACCCGGGGTGTCCGAAGTAGCAGCCGTGGGCGGCATGGTGAAACAATACCAGGTCAAGGTAAACCCGGAAAAACTGCGCGCTTATAACCTTCCGCTCGCCCATATCCAAACGGCTATCCAGCGGGGCAACCAGGAAGTGGGGGCGTCTGTGGTGGAGATGGCCGAAGCGGAATATATGGTGCGGGCCACGGGTTATATCCAGGGCATTGACGACCTGGCTCATATTCCGCTGGGCCAGGTTGTCAACGGCACGCCGCTGCTGCTGAAAGATGTTGCCGACATAGAGCTGGGGCCGCAAATGCGGCGCGGTATTGCCGAGCTCAACGGCGAGGGTGAAGTGGTCGGTGGCATTGTGGTTATGCGTTTTGGTGAGAACGCCCAGCAAACCATCGATGGCGTCAAAGCCAAGCTGGCAAGCCTTGAAGCCGGGCTGCCAGAGGGCGTGGAGATAGTCACTGTTTACGATCGTTCCGGCCTGATTGAGCGGGCGGTGAAGAACCTCTGGCACAAATTGCTGGAGGAGTTCATCGTAGTGGCTCTGGTTTGCATGGCGTTCCTATTTCATGTGCGCTCCAGCCTGGTAGCCATTATCAGCCTGCCGGTAGGTATTCTGGTTGCCTTTATCGTCATGCACTGGCAGGGGCTCAATGCCAATATTATGTCCCTCGGCGGGATCGCCATTGCCATCGGTGCCATGATCGACGGTGCGATCGTTATGATCGAAAATATGCACAAGCATATGGAGCGCAATGCCGGCCAGGGCAAGGCCCTCACTGCCGAAAACCGCTGGCAGGTGGTGGCAGACTCGGCTGCGGAAGTGGGCCCGGCGCTGTTTTTCAGCCTGCTGATCATTACCGTGAGCTTTGTGCCGGTATTCACCCTGGAAGCCCAGGAAGGGCGCATGTTCTCGCCGCTGGCGTTCACCAAAACCTATGCCATGGCCGCCAGCGCCGCCCTCGCGATCACTCTGGTGCCGGTATTGATGGGTTATTTTATTCGCGGCAAGGTTTTGGCGGAACACAAAAACCCGCTTAACCGGGCACTGGTAGGCGCCTATATGCCAACCCTGAAAACGGCGTTGAACTACCCGAAAGCCACGCTGCTCATTGCTGCACTGATTACCGTCGCGGGGTTCTGGCCGCTGACAAAGATCGGCAGTGAATTTATCCCGCCCCTGGACGAAGGAGACCTGATGTATATGCCCACCACCTATCCAGGGCTATCTATTGGCAAGGCGCGGGAGCTGCTGCAGCAAACGGACAAATTAATTGCCACGGTGCCCGAGGTAAAGAGCGTGTTTGGTAAAATCGGCCGCGCTGAAACCGCCACCGATCCAGCGCCCCTGACGATGATCGAAACCTTTGTGCAGCTCAAACCCAGGGACCAGTGGCGGGCTGGTGTGACCACCGAATCGTTGAAAAAAGAACTGGATGCGCTGGTGAAATTTCCCGGGCTCACCAATGCCTGGGTCATGCCCATCAAGACCCGTATTGATATGCTGGCCACCGGCATTAAAACCCCGGTGGGTATCAAGGTAGCCGGGCCGGATCTCAGACAAATCGAAAAAATTGGCAAGCGCCTGGAACAGGTACTCAAGGATGTCCCGGGTACTGCCTCAGTCTATTCCGAGCGGGTGGCTGGTGGTCGCTATATCAAGGTGGACATTGAGCGGCAAAAAGCCGCGCGCTATGGCTTGAATATTGCCGACGTGCAGCAAGTGGTCGCCACAGCCATCGGCGGCATGAATGTAGCGCAGACCATTGAAGGCCTGCAGCGCTACCCCATCAACCTGCGCTATCCGCAGGACTACCGGAGTTCGCCGGAGCAACTGGCATTGCTACCCTTGGTCACGCCCGGCGGCGAGCGTATTGCCCTGGGTGATGTGGCGCGAGTTTACGTCGAGGACGGACCACCGGCGATCAAGAGCGAAAATGCTCGCCTTAATGGCTGGACCTTTGTCGATATCGAGGCAGTGGATATCGGCAGCTATGTGGAAGCAGCCATGGAAGTGGTTGCCGAGCAGGTGGAGTTGCCGGTGGGCTATTCACTAAACTGGTCGGGGCAATACGAATACATGCTGCGCGCCAAAGAGAAACTCACTTACGTGGTGCCCCTGACGCTGGCAATCATTATCGTTCTGTTGTACCTGAACTTCCGCAGCTTTATTGAGGTGGCCATTATTATGGGCACACTGCCTCTGGCCATGGTCGGTTCGATCGGCTTGATGTATCTGCTCGGTTACAACTTTTCCGTCGCCGTCGGCGTGGGTTTTATCGCCCTGGCGGGCGTGGCAGTAGAAATCGGTGTCATTATGCTGGTGTATCTCAACCAGGCCCACGGCCAGATGCTCGACCGATGCCAGCAAAAACGCCAGGTGCCACAGCAGGAGACGCTGCGCCACGCGGTGCTGCAGGGAGCGGGCTTGCGCGTGCGTCCGGTCATGATGACTGCCACCGCTATCGTCGTAGGGTTACTACCGATTATGTACGGCAGTGGTACCGGCTCGGAGGTAATGAGCCGCATTGCCGCGCCCATGGTGGGCGGAATGTTGAGTGCGGTGGTGTTGACCCTGTTGGTGTTGCCGGTGGTTTACTATTTGTGGAAACGCCAAAGCTTATAAAAATGACCCACAGGCGAAGAAACTGTAAGTGAGCTATCTGTCGTACATAAATTTCATATAAGTGATAGCCGGCGCCAGGGCCAGGCGCCAGGCCAGTTCCACATCGTCATCGTATTTGGGGTCGAATTTGGCAACCGCCGCCAACATGCAATCGAGCCACAACTCGTAGAGGGGGGCGGGGATATTGAGGTTGTGGCGGCTGTGTTTACGGGCCATTTTCTCCATATGAGCGTAACTTTCCTTGCTGGCGAGAAACCCGACGGAATAGATCAATGAGCGCTTCAACATTTGCTTTTGCGCGCCCATATTGGTATTGCGAAAGGCGTTTGCAACTTCTGGAGAGCTGGCGAGAAAACATTGATAAAAATAATCAAAAAATGGCTCGGCGGTATCGGATTTGAAACCCACACTAGAACCCAGGATGCGCTCATAACTGCTTTTAAATTCCTCAATAAAGTCCATTTGAACCCACCTCGGTATGGTTATGTTAAAGGCGCTTTTACGCGCTCAATAGAGCATTGATTTGTACTTTTTATCGATCCACGGACTTGTTGCGGAAGCTAATGAACACATCACGTACATACTAGCAGACGCTAATGTTCACGCCTTGACATAGGTCAGCAGATCACCGATTACTGCTCTGCAATGACCCGGTTGGATTGGAACATTTGGGTCTATTCGACTGACGTCGCCATAGCGCAACGCATGGCAATTCTCGATTAGTTGTTGGTTTATTCAATCGTTTACCTAATTACGCCTATGAATAAGCCAGTTATCGGCGATAGTAAACATATACCCTGTAGCCCTTGCGACAGCAGCTTTGCTCCCGGCCTGCCTCCAGGGGCTTGCTTTCAAGACTCGCCGTGCATCCATCCCTGGAGGCTCCACGACAGCATCCCTGCTGTCGAGGGTCTTGAAAGCAAGCCCCCGCAGCCATGCCTAACATACTGCCGGCTGCACGACGCTTAGCGTAGGTGGTAATTAGGATCGTTTATGCCCCAGCCCGGGCAGCTACACCAGATTCTTGAAAATCTCTTGACCGTGGGGTAACCCAATGGTTGTACACTAAGGACACTCAGGAGCCAACGCCATGAAAATCAGCCAACTAGCCAGTAAAGCCGGAGTCACCAAGGATACTATTCGGCACTATGTGTCGATCGGTTTACTGTCGCCGGAGCGGGATAGAAACAATGGGTACCAGATCTTCGGCTCCCAGGCGTTATCCCGCTTGCGCTTTATCAAAACCGCCCGCCAACTGGGTCTGCACCTCGACGATATCCAGCAGATTTTCAGCGACGCCAAAGAAGCGCATTCTCCCTGTCCGCGAGTCCGGGAAATGATGCACCAGCGGATCCTTGAAACCCGCAAGACCATCAAGGAATTGACGCTACTCTGCGATCGCATGGAAGCCAGCATGGCCGAATGGGAAGAAATGCCTGACAGCGTGCCCGACGGTCACTCCGTCTGCCGCTTGATTGAATCACAAATCGACTTGCAACAAGTTAAAACCTGACCGAACTACCAATCGTTCTCGACCAAGAGGGCAAGACCATGAACAAGCACACCGGCTGTCACCACGACCAGGTACACGATCACCATCACAATCACGGACACGATCACGGACACGTCCACCAGGCTCCGCTGGCTGCGCTCAAGGATCCGGTGTGCGGGATGACGGTCAGTGAAGATTCCGCCCATCATGTCCATCACCAGGGCGAGGACTACTATTTTTGCAGCGCTGGCTGTCGCAGTAAATTTGCCAGCGACCCGGGCAAGTATTTGCACCCCGCCGAGCAACCGGCCGGCGACAGCAACGCCTGGTACACCTGCCCCATGCACCCTGAGGTGCGCCAGCAGGGGCCGGGCACTTGCCCCAAATGCGGCATGGCGCTGGAGCCGGAGATGCCGACGCTGGACGACGCGGACGACCCGGAACTGGTGGATTTTCGGCGCCGTTTCTGGTTCAGCCTGCCGTTTACGCTCGGTGTTTTTATCCTGGCCATGTTCGGCCACGGCTGGCTCCCCGCGGGCTGGCACAACTGGGTGGAATTACTGCTGGCGACCCCGGTGGTGTTGTGGTCCGGGCTGCCTTTCTTCATACGTGGCGCCCAATCGGTGGTCAACAAAAGCCCCAATATGTGGACCTTGATCGGTCTCGGAACCGCCGCGGCCTACGTTTACAGCCTGGTGGCCACCATCGCTCCCGGGGTATTTCCGGCGGCGTTTGTTATGGACGGGCGGGTCAGTGTCTATTTTGAAGCGGCGGCGGTAATCATTTCCCTGACCCTGATGGGCCAGTTGTTTGAACTCAAGGCTCGCTCCCGCACTTCGGAAGCGATTAAATCCCTGCTGCAGTTGGCACCGGATATCGCCCGCCGCATCAATGGCGACGGCAGTGAAGCGGATGTGCCGCTGGCCGACGTTCGGGCCGGCGACCACTTGCGGGTGCGGCCCGGCGAAAAAGTGCCAGTGGACGGTGAAGTGGTGGAGGGTGGCAGCGCGGTGGACGAATCCATGCTCACCGGCGAACCGGTACCGGTGTCCAAGCGCCCCGGCGACAGGGTCATTGGCGCCACCATGAATACCAGCGGCAGTCTGGTGATCGAGGCGCAACAGGTGGGCCAGGACAGCACCCTGGCGCGGATCGTCAACCTGGTGGCCCAGGCCCAGCGCTCCCGCGCGCCGATGCAGCGCCTGGCCGATGTGGTGGCCGGTTATTTCGTAGTCGCTGTGGTCATGGTTGCCGTTGTCACCTTCTTCGCCTGGGGACTTTGGGGGCCAGAGCCGGGCTGGGTGCACGGATTGATCAATGCGGTGGCTGTTTTGATCATCGCCTGTCCCTGTGCCCTGGGCCTGGCAACCCCTATGTCCATCATGGTGGCCACTGGCATGGGCGCCACCCGGGGCGTGCTGTTTCGGGATGCCGCCGCCATTGAAGCACTGCGCAAAGTGGATACCCTGGTGGTGGATAAAACCGGTACCCTGACCGAGGGGCGGCCCGTTTTCCGTGAAGTTATCGCCACGACTGATTTTGATCGTGACGAGGTACTGCGACTGGCGGCAAGTCTCGATCAAGGCAGCGAACACCCGCTGGCTATGTCCATCGTCACCGCCGCCCGCGAGCGGGAGTTGAGCCTGTCCACCGCGGAGGACTTTGAATCGGAATCCGGTATCGGTGTCACTGGCCAGGTCGAAGGACACGGGCTGGTGTTGGGTAACACCGCGCTGATGCAAGCGCACGGGGTCGATTTGCATAATCTGAATGCGGACACTGACAAACTGCGGGAGGAGGGTGCCAGCGTCATCTACCTGGGTGTCGATGGCGCACTGGCCGGGGTACTGGCCGTGGCCGACCCCATCAAGGAGACCACCAGGTCGGCCATCGAACAGCTGCGCAGTGAAGGTGTGCGGGTCATTATGGCGACCGGGGATGGCGAGAAAACCGCGCGGGCGGTGGCCCGCGAACTGGGGATCGAGGATGTCTACGGCGAGGTTACCCCCGCGGCCAAGCTGGATATTGTCAGCCGCCTGCAGCAAGAAGGGCGCATCGTCGCCATGGCCGGGGATGGCATCAACGACGCGCCAGCGCTGGCCAAGGCCGATGTGGGCATCGCCATGGGTACCGGTACCGACGTGGCCATGAACAGCGCCCAGGTGACCCTGGTAAAAGGCGACCTGCGCGGCATTGGCGAAGCGATCCACCTGTCCCGCATAACCGTGAGTAACATGCGCCAAAACCTGGGCTTTGCCTTTCTCTACAACAGCATCGGTGTGCCGGTCGCGGCCGGGGTGGCCTATCCATTTACCGGGCTGCTGTTATCGCCGATGATCGCCGCCCTGGCGATGAGCCTGAGTTCGGTGTCCGTGGTTAGCAATGCCCTGCGGTTGCGGATCAAAAAGTAGTGTTGGAATGAACTCGACTGAATTTGTCTGCGAAAAAAGAGCCGGATGCCATTGTTTGAAGCTATTGTGCCGGTCATGTTGACCGCTTTCGCTCGTTGATGACAAAGTGCACACACCAGTGCTACACTTTAGCGCATGAAAATCTTCAATTGGAACCCTGATAAAAATCAGGAGCTAATAGTCGGGCGAGGCGTTTCTTTTGAAGAGGCGATCTTTCATATTGAACATGGTGGTCTATTAGATGATATTGCTCATCCAAACGCCTCGGATTACGCCAATCAACGGATTTTCGTCATTTGTATTAAAGAATACGTTCACCTCGTCCCGTATGTGGAAAGCGAAGATGAAATATTTCTGAAAACAATCATTCCCAGCAGAAAATTTACCAAGTTGTACCTCGGAGGTGGATCATGAGCAAAGGCAAGTTATCGAAAGAAGAGAAAACTCTGCTAGATGCCGTGGAGGCTGGCGAGTTTGAATCAGTATTAACGGAAGCCCGTAAAAAAGAATTGACGGCTTTTGCCAGCAACACGTTTAAAAAAGACAAAAGAATAAATATTCGAATCTCAAACAGGGATTTAACGGCTATCCAGTCAAGAGCATCGGAAGAGGGCATCCCTTACCAAACCTTTGTCTCGAGCATCATTCACAAATACGTTTCGGGCTCTTTGCAAGACCTCACAGCCAACAAGAAAGTGCAGCCGACGCAAAAAACACGCAGCTGAGTTGGGCGCTATGGGGTAGAGTCAAAATTACAATAACCTTAATGGGGATGTCACCGTGCCAGAATTACTAACCGATATTGAGTGCCGTATCATCGGCTGCCTGATGGAAAAATCCATCACCACCCCCGACCAGTATCCACTTACGCTCAACGCTCTGACCAACGCCTGCAACCAGAAATCCAGCCGCAATCCGGTGCTCAACCTGTCCAGTGGTGAGGTGCAGCGCAGTGCGCGGGAGCTGGGTGAGCGCAAGCTGGTCCGGGTTGAAGAAAGCTTTAAAAGGGGCACTGAAAAATACGGCCACCGCTTCTGCAACACCCCCTTCGGCGGGCTGCAATTTGATGAGGCCCAATACGCCATCATCTGCCTGCTGTTGCTGCGCGGCCCACAAACACCGGGAGAGTTGCGGGCTCACAGCGGTCGCCTGCATCAATTCGCCGACAACGATGCCGTGCTCAGCGCGCTCGACGGGTTGCTGCAGCGGGACGATGATCCGCTGGTTGTGCAGCTGCCCCGCAGCCCGGGGCGCAAGGATGCAGAGTATACCCATTTATTTGCCGGGCCTGTGGACCAGGAGGCTTACGCCAGGGAAACCCAGAGCGCGGCGCGGACAGAGCCGCCGGCCAGCCGCGGAAGCTCCGTCGACCAGGCCACTCTGGCTGAGCTCAACGACAGGGTCAGTTACCTGGAGCAGGAGCTGGCGAGGTTGAAAGCACTTATTGAGTAGAACGACCATTAACCTGGCCAGTCGTATCAGCTTTCTTCAAATTCAGCGGGAAACCCAGCGCCAGCAGCCATGCCAGAGTCACCGATTACGGTCCCAATCAGTTTTGTGGAAAACCTGCTCAGCCAGGTGGACCAGCATGGCTACAGCGTGCCCCAACTGCTGGCAGATTCCGGCATCGAGCCACGGGAGCTGAAGGGGCACTATTTTTCCGCGCCACGCTACGGCAAGTTGTACCAGAGAGCCATGTGGGTATTCCAGGACGAATGGTTTGGCATGCTCAGCGGCGGCCCCATTCGCAAAGGCTCATTCCGGCTTTTGTCCCTCTCCGTTCTGCATTGCAAGACACTGCGCCAGGGTTTGATTCGAACCCGGGAATTCAGCCAAATTTGCCGGGGCTTCAAAGTCAGCGGCCAATTGGAGGAATTGGACGACGTGGCGCGGCTCCGCTTGGCGCCGCTGGATTGCATTACCGCGGCAGAGTTTGAGCAGTTGCTGGCGACTGTTTCGCCGGTAGTGATTCACACCACCCTGGCGACCCTGCACCGTTACTACAGCTGGTTGATCGGTCGAGACATACCGGTTGACCGGGTGTACTTTACCTTTCCTGGCCAGGGGGAGGTGGCGCAAATGGCGTCTCTTTCCCCAAAGCAACGGGTATTCGAACACGACTTCAACGGCATAGAGTTCCCGGCCAGGTTTCTGGATTACCCCATTACTCAAACCGAAGAGAGCCTGGAAGAGTTTCTGCGCCTGGCCCCTTTTGACCTGGTGGTAAAGACCGGCGAGGGCCAAGCCTTGTCCGACCGGGTCAAGGCCCTGTTGAACCAGAATGTCAGCCACGCCATGTTAAGCAGCGAGCAGATCGCGCGCAGGCTCAATATGTCTGTCACTACCATGAGGCGCAAGCTGCAGAAGGAAAATACCTCGTTCCAGCAGTTGAAAGACGAGTGTCGCATGGAAGCGGCTTTCCACTATTTGGGCTGTCCAGATTTGAGCAACAGGGAAATTGCCGATCGACTCGGGTTTGACGAGATAAGTACGTTTTTTCGCGCGTTTAAGAAGTGGACCGGTGTCACCCCGGGGCAGTATCGCTCTGGAGAGATCGAAGCTGGAACCTGATTCGGCGCTTTTCGGGCAGAGCTTTATTTCGACAGTGATATTGGTTGTCTTTGTAATTGTTTGTTGGCCACTTCTCTCTAGAATCAGTCTACGAACACATTCACCACAGGGTAGCGCCCATCCATACAATAGCCGTTATCACGGTATGGGGGCATAAGAGACAATACTTACGGAGTAAACCAATGGAGTTTCAAGGTAAGGCGATACGCTTGAGCGTATCGGGCGATGGTATCGCGGAAATGGTGTTTGACCTGGAGAATGACTCGGTCAACAAGTTCAACAGACAGACACTCGATGAGTTGCGCGAAGTCACTCGGCAACTGGCGGCCGCGGATGGCGTCAGGGGGCTGCTGGTTAAGAGCGGCAAGCCGGTATTTATTGTCGGTGCCGACATCACCGAATTCGGCCAGAACTTTGTGTTGGCTGAAGCAGATATCATTGCCTCGCTCGCTGACATTAACAATACCTTCAATGCCATCGAAGACTTGCCTTATCCCTCGGTCAGCCTGATCAACGGCGTTGCCCTCGGCGGTGGTTTCGAGATGGCCCTCACCACCGACTTCCGGGTGATGAGTGAAGCGGCGATTGTCGGTTTCCCGGAAACCCAGTTGGGCATTATCCCCGGTTATGGCGGCACGGTGCGCTTTCCTCGCCTGGTGGGCACAGATAACGCCATCGAGTGGATCGCTAGCGGCAAGCGGCAGAAGGCGCAGGTTGCGCTGGCGGTTGGCGCGGTCGACGCCGTGGTCGCACCAGAGTTGGTGGAACCCGCGGGTCGCGACCTGCTGGAGCGAGCAATTGCCGGTGATTTCGACTGGCAGGCCAGAAAGGCAGAAAAGAAGAGCCCGCTGTTACTCAACGATATCGAAGCGAGCATGTCTTTCGAGACCGCCAAGGGCATGGTAGCCGCACAGGCGGGGCCGCACTATCCTGCGCCCCTGACCGCGGTGAAGACAATTCAGAAGCACGCCAAATTGTCACGGGACGAAGCCCTCAAGGTGGAGACAGCAGCGGTCAGCAAACTGGCCAAGACCGAAGTAGCGGCCAATCTGGTGGCGATGTACCTGGGCGATCAGCAACTGGCCAAAATCGGTAAAAAGTGGGCGGCCCAGAGCGACCCGGTAAAACGCGCGGCGGTCCTCGGTGCCGGCATTATGGGCGGCGGCATTGCCTACCAGTCCGCCGTCACCGGAACGCCCATAATCATGAAAGACATTAACCCGGCCGGCATCGAACTGGGTTTGGGCGAAGCGGCCAAGCTGCTGGCCAAGCGCGTCAATCGCGGGCGCATGAAGCCCGAGCAGATGGCCGCGGTACTGAATGCCATTGTTCCCTCGCTCAACTACGGCGATTTTGGCGGCCTGGACATCGTTGTGGAAGCTGTGGTCGAAAACCCCAAGGTCAAGCACGCGGTGCTGGCGGAAGCCGAGCAACAGATCGGTGCGGACACTGTACTGGCGTCCAATACCTCGACGATTTCCATCGATTACCTGGCCCAACCCCTGAGTCGCCCGGAAAATTTCTGCGGCATGCATTTCTTCAATCCGGTTCACGCGATGCCGTTGGTGGAAGTGATTCGCGGCAGTAAAACCAGCGCGGCCACCGTGGCCAAAACCGTGAACTATGCGCTGGCGATGGGCAAGAAACCCGTCGTGGTGCGCGATTGCCCGGGGTTTCTGGTCAACCGTATTTTGCTCCCGTACATGGGCGCCTTTCTGCAGTTACTGCATGATGGAGCGGATTTCGTCCAGGCAGATCGGGTGATGGAGAAATTTGGTTGGCCCATGGGGCCCGCCTACCTGGCGGATGTGGTGGGCATCGATACCGGTGTGCACGCCAGTGCCGTCATGGCCGAGGGTTTTCCCGACCGCATGCAGCAGCACTTCAAGACCGGCCACCAGCTGCTGCTGGAAAACGAGCGCCTGGGGCAAAAGAACGGTTGCGGCTACTACCGTTATGAGATGGACAAGCGCGGCAAACCGGCGAAGCGTGTGGACCCGGCAGTCTATGACCTGCTGGCCCCGCACTGCGCCCCGCGCCGGCAATTCGAGGACAGTGAGATACTGGAGCGGATGATGACAGCACTCTGCCTCGAGGCAGTTCGCTGTCTGGAGGATGGCATTGTCGATAGCGCCAACGAGCTGGACCTGGCGCTGGTTTACGGTATTGGTATGCCGCCATTTGTGGGCGGCGCACTGAAATATATGGATTCCCTGGGACTGGAAAGCTTTGTTGCCCAGGCGGATAAATACGCAGAACTGGGTGGCGCTTATAAAGTGACCGATAAATTGCGCGCAATGGCGGCTGCAGGTGAGCGTTTTTACGCTCTGCCTGGCCAGGCCTAAACGGACAGGAGAGAGATTGTGACTGTAAATTCAAGAGACGCTGTGATTGTAGATTTTGCGCGCACACCCATGGGCCGCTCCAAGGGTGGCTGCTTCCGCGACCGCCGGGCCGAGGATATTTCCGCTGAGCTGGTGAACGGGCTGTTTGCCCGCAACCCGAAACTCGATCCCGCCGAGGTGGAGGATGTGATCTGGGGTTGCGTCAACCAGACTCTGGAGCAGGGCTTTAACATCGCGCGCATGTTCTCCCTGTTGACCGTGATTCCCCATGCAGCGGCAGGGCAGACCGTAAACCGTCTGTGTGGATCTTCCATGTCAGCCCTGCATACTGCCGCCCAGGCGATCATGACGGGCAACGGCGATATGTTTGTGATCGGCGGTGTGGAACACATGGGCCACTTGACCATGACCCACGGTATGGATCCCAATCCGCGGCTGGCCAAGCATGTGGCCAAGGCCGCCGGTATGATGGGCATGACCGCAGAAATGCTGGGCCTGATGCACGGCATAAGCCGCGAGCAGCAGGATGCCTTTGCTGAACGCTCCCATCGCCTGGCCCAGGCTGCCACCGACAACGGCGGCTTTGCCGAAGAGATTATTGCTATCGAAGGCCACAATGGGCAGGGTTTCCGCACCCTGGTCAAGCAGGACGAAACCATTCGCCCGGAAACCACGCTGGAATCCCTGGCCACCCTGAAGCCGGTGTTTAACCCCAAGGGTACGGTAACGGCAGGAACCTCCTCGCAGATCACTGACGGTGCCTCGGCAATGATCGTCATGTCGGCAGAGCGGGCCCAGGCGTTGGGGGTAAAGCCCCTGGCTCGTATTCGCGCCATGGCCGTTGCCGGCGTTGACCCCTCCATTATGGGTTACGGCCCGGTACCGTCTACGCACAAGGCGCTGCAGCGGGCCGGGTTATCCATGGCCGATATTGATTTCCTGGAACTCAACGAGGCCTTTGCCGCCCAGGCGCTACCGGTACTGAAAGACCTGCAACTGCTGGACTCAATGGACGCCAAAGTGAATCTGCACGGCGGCGCCATTGCCTTGGGCCATCCCTTTGGATGTTCCGGCGCGCGCATCACCGGCACCTTGCTCAATGTCATGCGCCAGCGTGACGGCAACCTGGGCGTCGCCACCATGTGCGTGGGCATGGGGCAGGGGATTAGCACTGTTATCGAGCGGCTCAACTGAGTGTTGCAGGTCGCATGCATGGTTCAAGGTTATTCAGTGCATTGATCAGATGTGCCTGATGGCCTTACGGCGTTTTATGATGAGCTTGGAGGTTATCGTTCGATTCGTTTATACTGAACGAATCGAACGATTTAAGCGAGATCAAAGACGATGGACACACTTTCTGCCAATGAAGCTAAAACCCATTTCGGCGATATGTTGTTAAAAGCCCAACGTGCGCCGATCCAGATTAGCAAGAACGGCAAACCTGTTGCGGTGGTAATTTCAGCGGACGAGTACGCAAGCATCGAGAAGCTCAAATTGCAATTGTTGCAATCAAGAGCGGTTCAAGCCAGGGCCGATATAGCAGCGGGCAACCTGGTTGATGGCGATTCATTTTTCGATGAGTTGGAAGCGGGCCATCACGACTGATGCCAACTTATGGCTTAACCCCGGATGCCCAGGCGGACTTGATCGAAATCCGCCGGTTTACGCTAAAACAATGGGGGCCTGCTCAGTCTGTAAAATACTTATCGGAACTTCGCAATACCATTCGCCTGCTTGCTGCAACGCCCTCACTGGGCAAACCCAGGCCCGAAGTTGATTCAAATGTGTTGAGCTTTCCTCATGCCAGCCACGTCATTTATTACGCGGTGCATGAGCAACACCTGGTTGTGTTTGGCGTGCTGCACAAACGCATGGGGCCGCTCAATCATCTGGCTGAGCGAGAGGGGATTTAATAGGGCTGGCTGATGATGTTTGAGTGAGCCAAAGAGTCTATCCAGCTACATCCATGAGTTACGGCCGCAGTGGCTAAATCCAGCGTTTTTAACGGTGCGGCCTCAGCTTTGTCATCGGTTATCTTTTATTCCTATTGCCCAACTGTTGCGGGTGGAAGAAACCACAGCTCACAAATTGATGGACTAAACCTTCCAGAGAATAATATTCAATTTAACATAATATACATTATACGCAATAATAGGCGGGTCTGGTTACCACATCAAAACATGTTATATCTGGATATCTCCGACGCTACGGACTGCCGACAACACTCGTTTAAATGGAAACCCATAAAACCTGAGAGACCCGTTTCAGGAGGCTGAATGCGTTTTGAAGGTGTAACGCAGGAAGAAAAAAAACGACAAGGGCACTGGTCAGTACCCTTGTCGTAAGCGCATGGAGTAACTATTTGGCGTAGAGAATCACTCCCGGCGGTGTACCGGTGCTGATAATGTCGCCGCACCGCAGGCATGCTATACAAGCTGTGCGCTATTCTACCAACAGCACCACCAGCTCCCGAGGCCCATGTGCCCCATAGGCCAGGGTCTGCTGGATATCCGCAGTTTTGGATGGCCCCGAGATCAGCACGGCGTTGGTGGGCAGCTGCTCGCTCCAGCGCTGCTTCCTGATCAATTCACCAAAGTCGTTATAGATCGCGCTTTGCTCCACCACCACAATATGCAACGGCGGCACCAGCGACAGGCTCCGCGGCTCACTGGCGTCCGGCCACAGCACAATGGAACCGGTGGCGGCGATAGCGCAGCGGGAACCGGTGATGGCGGCGGGTACCGAGTTGAACAGCGTATCTTTATTGCCGTCAATACTGGGGTAAAAGGTGTTCAGGGATATCTCGCCCTCGATCTCTTGCAGGGCATCTACCCAACCACTGCCGCACATCAGCTGGTTGATATCGCGCTGTTGCAACAGGGTTTTCACCGATGCGGCAATTTCAGCGCGTTTAATGCGCATTACTTCGGCGTGATTATCCGTCAGCAACCGTACAAACTGCTCCACATTTTGCGCCGGGCTCCGCACTTCTGGAGCAGCCGCAGGCTCGGCGGGGAGCGCCGCGTCTGTGGCGGCCGGCAATTGCATTTTCAGTTTTGCCAGAATATTGGCTTTGGCGCTATTCATTGCCCTTCCCTCCTTTGTTCGCGCTGTTTAACCAACTCGCGCAGTGGGCGCCGGGCCGGTTTGGGCAGGGTTCTGACCCGGGTCCAGGCACCGGCTTTGGCTGGCGTCAACCAGCGCCCGCGACTGGCCAGCCACATGGCGATCGCATAGATAACGGGAGACGTATTCAAGCGGCTCCACAGCTTCCAGATGCCCGCTTCCAGCGGTTTGCGATTGCAGCCCTGGCCCTTGACTACCAGCGGCTCCCCTTTGGCTTTGACCGACTCCTTGCGCAGGCGCAGCAAGATTTTGGGGATCGGTATTTTGACTGGACACACCTCACCGCAGGCGCCGCACAGAGACGATGCCGTCGGTAAATCTTTGGTGGCCTCCAGCCCCAGCATATGGGGCGAGACAATTTTGCCGATCGGCCCCGGATAAACCGTACCGTAGGCGTGGCCGCCGATGCGGGTATACACCGGGCAATGGTTCATGCAGGCGCCGCAGCGAATACACTGCAGGGTTTGGCGCAACTCCTCATCGGCAAACGCCTGGCTGCGACCGTTATCCAACAGCACCAGGTGCACTTCTTTGGGACCGTCTTTTTCCCCTTCCCGGCGCGGATGGGTGATCATATTGAAATAGGTGGAAATGATCTGGCCGGTGGCGCTGCGAGTTAACAGGCTCAACAGCGGCGGCACATCGTCCAGCAATTCCACCACCTTTTCGATCCCGGTAATGGCGATATGCATCTCGGGTACCGTGCTCACCATGCGGCCGTTACCCTCGTTTTCCACCAGGCACAAGGTGCCTGTTTCCGCCACGGCGAAGTTCACTCCGGTCACGCCCACATCGGCGTGACAAAACTTGTCCCGCAGGGCCTGGCGGCCGGTGCGAATCAAGGTATCCACGTCGGTGGTGTAGTCAAAACCGGGAATGTTGTGCGCAAACAGATCGGCCACCTGGCTCTTGTTCTGGTGAATGGCGGGCATGATGATGTGGGAGGGATGTTCACCGGCCATTTGCACGATGTATTCCCCCATATCGGTTTCCAGGCATTCGATGCCCTGGGCCTGGAGGTGATCGTTGAGGGCGGTTTCTTCCGACACCATGGATTTGCCCTTCACCACTTTAGTGCCATTTTTACGCTGGATCAGCTCCGCAATAATGGTGTTGGCTTCGGCGGTGGTTTCCGCCCAGTGCACCTGAATGCCATTTTGTTCCAGTTTGCTTTCCAGTTGTTCCAGTAACTCGGGCAACTTCAGCAGGCAGCGCTGTTTAATAAGCTGGCATTTGCGGCGCAGGGTTTCCAGTTCATCTTCCGACGGAAACGCCTGCCGGCGCTTGTCGGTGAGGTAATCCATGGCACCGCGAAAGTTTTCCCGCAGTTGCGGGTTGGCCAGGTCCCGGGCAACGTTACCCCGAAATTGACGGGCGCTGGCCTCGTATTTGCTGCCGTCAGTGGCGATGGTATTGGCTCTCGTATTCACGCATTGTCTCCCCGGGTGCGGCGCAACAGATAACTGGCGATATGCTCGCCTCGAAACGCTTCTTGCTGGTACTCCAGCGCTCCGTTGATATTCATCATGCAGCCCCAGTCTGCGCTGACGTAGCGCACCGCATCGGTGGCCAGCAGGTGTTTGACCTTGTCCTGCACCATAGCGCCAGAAATATCCCCGTGCTTGACCGCAAAGGTGCCGCCGAAACCACAACATTCGCTGATATAGTCGTGTTCTACCAACTCTACCTGGCCCAATTGCTCCAGCAGGGCTTTGCCAGTAATGTGCACGTCCATCTCCCGGCGAGCGGCGCAGGAGGTGTGCAGCGCTACTCGCTCGGGCGCGCCCTGGTCTTGCAACTTCACTTCGAGCACGCAAGTGAGGAACTCGGTAAATTCAAAAATACGCTCACAGAAGGCCGCCACTTCCAGGTCGTTGTCATGCTTTAACATGTCCAGGTAATGGTGTCGCAGCATGCCGCCGCAGGAGCCGGAGATCACCACGATGGGAATATCCAGCGGAAACTGCTTGATCTGGTGCCGGGCCACCACCCTGGCCTCGTCTTCGTAACCGGAGTTGTAGGCCGGCTGGCCACAACATGACTGCCCCTGGGGAAAGAGCACCTCCAGCCCCTGGCGTTCCAGCAGTTCAATGGCATCGAGGCCGGATTGGGGAAACAGGGTATCCGCCAGGCAGGTACCAAACAGGTATACCTGCGCCGGTTTGGGCGGGTAGACCCGCTTGGAGGTATGGCGCTTGGCAGAGGCTAACGGGAGAGCGGGCATTACGAGTATCCTTCACGGGCAAATACTGAAGGCCTTAAATTACCGTATTGTCTATTGATAATAAATCGGCAACAGATAAAATTACTATTTCCAAAAACGTTGTAATCCAAATTTGCCTGGAGATACCATGGCCGGCGCCACTGAACTCGCCCTGTTTGCCCTGGTGGTGGACGCCAACTCCTTCAAGGAGGCCAGCCGCCAGGCCGGATTGACCACTGCCGTGGTCAGCAAGCGGATCAGCAAACTCGAGCAGGAGCTCGGTGTCCAGTTGCTCTACCGCACCACCCGCCGCCTGAGCCTGACCGAGGAAGGCCGGGCTCTGTACCAGCATTGCAAGGGTATTAACCAGCAGGTGCAGGAAGCGCTGGGCGCCGTGAGCCATCTCTCGGAGCGCCTGAGCGGTACCATTCGCATGTCGGTGCCCACCATCTCCGGCGAGCTGTTACTGGCCCAGGTGGTGGCGGAATTTTGCCAGCAGCACCCGCACCTGAATGTGGATATGCGACTCGACAATTCACTGGTCGATCTGGTTAAGGAGGGGGTGGACCTGGCGATTCGCACCGCCATCATGGACGACTCCAGCCTGATCGCGCAAAAATTGATTCAATCCCACTGGGTGGTCTGCTGCGCGCCGGCCTATATCCAGCGCTTTGGTCAACCAACAACCCCGGCCGAGCTGCTGGAACACAACTGCCTGGCCTACACCTACCAGGCCCAAGGCGCCCATGACTGGCGTTTTACTCACCGGGAACAATCCCAGTCAATTAAAGTATCTGGCAACTTCTCCACCAATAATGCCCAGGCCCTGCGCAAGGCCGCTTTGGCCGGTTGCGGGATTGTCTACGTGCCTCGCTGCAGTGTGTATGAAGATATCCAGCGCGGGGACCTGACCCCCCTGCTGCCCGACTATCAGCCCCGCTCACTGGGTGTTTACGCCGTTTACCCTTTCACCCGCTACCAGCCGAAGAAAGTACGGCTGTTGATTGAGCATATCCGCGCCGCCTACCAAAAAATGTCCGCCTACTTCGCATAGCTATACCCGTCTGGCAATACCAATAAAACAGCACCACTAAAGATACCCCCTAGCCTTTATGCAAATATTTGCCAATACGGCCAGCGGCCAAACGGGTTATTAGTACGCTTTTTCTAAAATAAGTCGGTACCTTGGTACTACATTGTGGCACGAATTTTTTTGAGTGGTGTCGATATCGTCTTTTAAGACGGGAGTTACACTGTGCTAGAGCTTAAAAAAGTCTCTGCGGTTAGCCTGGCCATGATAAGCCTGGTGTTATCCCTGAGCTGTTGGTCAGGAGGAGCGGTCATTATCCATCCCAGCAACCCTGACAACCTGCAAAAAGCCGATATCAATCAAATTTTTCTCGGCAAAAGAAAATCATTTCCCACCGGCGGCGACGCCATTCCCGTCGATCTGCAGGAGTATTCCATTTTGCGGGAGGAGTTTATCAAGGAGGTACTGCGTAAAAACAACCAACAGCTGAAGAGCTACTGGGCACAAAAACTGTTCAGCGGCAAAGGCACGCCGCCGATTCAGGTTGAGCGGGAGGAGCAGATCAAGAAACTGGTCGCGTCAAACCCTGCTCTGATTGGTTATATCGATACACGCCTGGTGGATGAATCGGTCAAGGTGGTATACGAGTTTTGAGGGGCGCCGCAAGCTCCCCATAGCTGGCATTTCCCCAACATTGGGTTTACTGTTCGCGAGTCAGTATTAAGGGATGTAAGTCATGGAGCAAAATAACAAACCAGGCCTGCGGGATATCCTGGTCAGTACCGTCGCCGCCGCCTTTGGTGTGCAAAGCAAGGCCAACCAGGAGCGTGATTTCAAGCACGGTAATATCTGGGTGTTTATCGTTGCGGGCATTATTTTTACAGCAGCCTTTGTCGCCACGGTTTACCTGATCGTACGGAGCGTGTTAGCCACGGCCTAGGAGCCTGTCGGACTTAGGATTGCCCTGCTGCGAAAAAGCCGAGTTTGGCCATTTTTTAACCATTTTCTCGTTAAATAGAACCACTATTCGCCTCAAAAATGGTTAAAAACTGACTCAAATCGGACTTTCTCTCGCTACGGGCACCTAAGTCCGACAGGCTCCTAGCCCCGTGATTTGCGTCCTGCCGATTGCGCCCCCGGTCAACTCCAGCTGGAACAATCGATGCCCTGGGTCAATAGCAGCTTGGCCAGCAGTGTTTTCAGGCTTTGCCGGTCATCGGGATCGAGCTGATTGAGTAACCGGTTCTGGTGTAGCGCCGCCGCGTCGTCCATGTGTGCAACCATAAGCGCGCCCGGCCCGGTAATTTGAATTTTGGTGGAGCGACGGTCCTCGTTATCCGGAACACGAACCACCAGCCCCTTCTTTTCCAGGCGATCCAATGAGCGACTGATCGCCGAGCGGTTAACCCCGATTGTTTCAGCAATTGTGGCTGGCGTATCGGCCAACCCCCTGGAAACCAGATTGATTACCATCCACTGGGACCAGGAAACCTCCAGTAGCGACAATTCCTGGTTAAAACTTTCCTGTAGAGCGCTGGCGGCTCTGCTAAGCCAGAAGGTGTAACTGTTGTGTAACTGCAACGACACGCGCGATTCCTAACCTGAGTTTCACTAGCCCCAACGGCCCCCTGCCCCATTCCTTTCTCAACGAAGCCAAAAAGCCTCTGCAGCCCAAGCATATCACTGCCAGCCGCGCAGGTCCGCTTCGCCGCGAAATTGCAGCCAGTGGAGTATGGGGGGATTGAGCAAATCAAGAGGTGAGGCGCGCCCGGATTAACACTCGGTGGGGAGAGAGAAAGGGCCCAGACCGGGCCCCGGAATGGCAATTACTGGCCGCTGACCCAGAAAACGCAAGTCGCGACGAAAATCGCGATCAGTGCCACTGCGGCAATTGCATCGGCAACGCTATCGCCAGGTTCCATCATTTCCAACTCTTCATTCATTATTTTTATACTCCAAAATCCAGGTCTTTAGTTACAGCAGACGTTACTGCAGATCAGCTACTGGTCGCCAAGGCTAAGCCATTAACTTCCTAAGCAAGCTATACTCATATAGTAATTTGATCTAATCGCAAAAAACCATCAATTATTTAAACTTATTCGTTAATCGTCTTAAATCTTGCTGCTATTTAGCTATCTCCGCATAAGAAGTAACAAGACTGTTACTTTTTTCTACGTTGTCGCAACTCGCGAACGGGGCTTAATTAGTGTATCCTTCGCGCCCTTAAAACTTCCGACAAGCAATTGATCTCTATGAGATAATTGGCCTGCAGCCGGGCCATTTAACCACACAATTTTCAGGTGTACTGATCAATGTACCAATACGACGACTACGATCGCAAAATCATCAGTGATCGGGTAACGCAGTTCAGGAATCAAACTGAGCGCTACCTGGCCGGTGAACTTACTGAAGAGCAGTTCTTGCCTCTGCGCTTGCAAAACGGGCTCTATATCCAGCGCCTGGCGCCCATGCTGCGGGTGAACGTGCCCTACGGCATGCTCAGCGCCAGGCAGTTGCGCAAACTGGCCCATATCGCCCGTCACTACGACAAAGGCTATTGCCATGTCAGTACCCGCCAGAATATCCAGTTTAACTGGCCGGAACTGGAAGAAGTGCCAGATATCCTGGCCGAACTGGCCGAGGTGGAAATGCACGCTACCCAGTCATCGGGTAACTGTATCCGCAACGTGACGTCGGACCAGTTTGCCGGCGTCAGCAGCGATGAGATTGTCGATCCCCGCCCCTATTGCGAGATTATTCGCCAGTGGTCTTCGTTTCATCCGGAATTCGCCTTTTTGCCGCGTAAATTCAAGATCGCAGTCACCGGCGCAGCCAGTGACCGGGCCGCCGTGCAAGTACACGACATCGGCCTGGAAGTAGTTAAAAACCAGGCCGGTGACATCGGTTTTCGCGTGCTCGTGGGCGGCGGACTTGGCCGCACCCCGGTTATCGGCTCGCTGATCAATGAGTTCCTGCCCGAGCAGCACCTGCTTTCCTACCTGGAAGCGATACTGCGGGTCTACAACCAGTTCGGCCGCCGCGACAACAAATACAAGGCGCGCATCAAGATACTGGTCAAAGCCATGGGCGCCGAAGCCTTCGCCGCCAAGGTCAATGCCGAATTCGAACACCTGCGCGATGGCGCTATCACCCTCACCGCCGAAGAAGTCGCCCGCGTGGCCCGCTTTTTCCCGCAGCCGAGCTACGTCAGCGTCGATGAGTCGGCGGTGGAGTCCTCGGTGCAGCAACTGGCCGAGCAAAACCCGGCCTTTGGCAAGTGGCTGAAGCGCAACGTTCGGGCCCACAAGCAAGCCGGCTATGCCGCAGTGACCCTGTCCCTGAAACCGACCGGCGTCGCTCCGGGGGACGTCACCGACGCGCAACTTGATGCCATTGCCGACCTCGCCGAAAGCTTCAGCTTTGGCGAAGTGCGGACTACTCACGAGCAAAATATCGTGCTGGCAGACGTGCGCAAGGATCAGCTGTTTGACCTCTGGCAAGCCGCCAAAAAGCAGGGCTTTGCCACACCTAATATTGGCACCCTGACCGACCTGATCTGCTGCCCCGGGGGCGACTTCTGCTCCCTGGCCAACGCCAAGTCCATCCCCATCGCCGAGGCCATCCAGCGCCAGTTTGACAACCTGGATTACCTCTACGACCTGGGCGACCTGGACTTGAATATCTCCGGCTGCATGAACGCTTGCGGACACCATCACGTCGGCCATATTGGCATTCTCGGCGTCGACAAGAAGGGCCAGGAGTTCTACCAGGTACAACTGGGTGGTAATGCCGGCAGTGATGCCGCCCTCGGCAGCGTGCTTGGCCCTGCCTTCACCGCCGATGTTATGCCCCAAATTATCCAGACCCTGATCGACGTTTACGTTGCCAAGCGGGTGGAAGGCGAGCGTTTTATCGACACCTATCGCCGCATTGGAATCGCACCCTTCAAGGAGCAAGTCTATGCCCAAGCTGATTAAGGATTTTGAAATCGTAGAAGATAACTGGCAAGTGCTCGGGCTTGACGGTTGCGAGGCATCCATCGATGTTCCGGCGGGCAATGTTATCGTGCCCCTCGCGGTATGGCAGGCCCAGAAAGACCAGCTGCAAGCCCGCGCGCAGACACTTGGTGTGTGGTTAAACAGCGACCAGATGGCCGAAGAACTGGGTGACGATGCCACGCAATTGGCGCTGGTTGCGGTCTACTTTCCCGGCTTTATGGACGGGCGAGGTTTTTCCACCGCCCGCCTGCTGCGCGAGCGCTATGGCTTTAGCGGCGAACTGCGGGCCTTTGGCGACATATTCCGCGACCAGTTATTTTTCCTCAAGCGCTGCGGTTTCAACAGCTTCAGCATGCCGGAGGGAACCGATCTGGAAAAAAACCTGGCGTCGCTGCAGGACTTTTCTGAAACCTACCAGGCCGCCTGCGACCAACCCCTACCCCTGTTCCGTCGCCGCTCCTAACCCTACCCGGGCTTTACCCCGCCTCGCAATTTGGCGAGGATTGGGGTAAAAGAGACTCTTTACCCCGCGCCGACGGCTAATAATAATGCATGAGTCCCTGTTTCAGTCTTTCTTCCTGATTTTCACCGGTGCCGCGGTAATAGCGTCGCTGGCGCTCTATACGCGGCAGCCGCTGCTGGTCGCCTATATTGCACTCGGCGCATTGCTGGGGCCTTACGGATTGAACTTCGTCACCGACCTGGAACTGGTCACTGATATGTCCCACATCGGGATTATTTTCCTGCTCTTCCTGCTGGGCCTGGACATGCAGCCCAAAGCCCTGTTTGCGGTGCTGAAGAAAGCCACCAGTGTCGGCATCATAAGCTCCGCCATCTTTGCCGTTGGTGGCTACCTGATTGGCTACGCAGTGGGTTTCACCCACATGGAAAACCTGGTCATCGGCATGGCGATGATGTTTTCCAGTACCATTATCGGCATCAAGCTGCTGCCCACGACTGTACTGCACCACAGACACACCGGCGAACTGATGGTGGGGCTGCTGCTGTTGCAGGACTTTCTGGCCATTCTCTGCCTGATCGTGCTGCTCAGCGGCGACGTTGGCCAGGTCAATTTCGCCAAGCTCGGTTTTGCCTTCCTGGCCCTGCCGTTGCTGGGTCTGTTCGCCTACCTGTTCGTACGTTTCGTACTGCTTAAACTGATCGAGAAATTTGACCGCTTTAATGAGTATATTTTCTTGCTGGCGATTGGCTGGTGCCTCGGCTGCGCCGAGTTGGCGGTGGCCATCGGCTTGTCCGCCGAAACCGGCGCGTTTATCGCCGGCATTTCCATTGCCACCAGCCCCATCGCCCAATACATCGCCATCAACCTGAAACCCCTGCGCGACTTCTTCCTGATCCTGTTTTTCTTTTCCCTCGGTGCCCGCTTCAACTTGTCACTGCTACAGGAGGTGTGGCTGGCCAGCTGCGTCCTTGCAGCTGCCGTGTTGCTGGTCAAACCGGTGGTGTTCCGCTATTTGCTGGGGCGCCAGAGTGAAATGACCAGCCTGGGCTGGGACATTGGTTTTCGTCTCGGCCAGATCAGCGAATTTTCGCTGCTGATTGCCTTTGTTGCCACCAGCAACCAGCTGATCGGGGAAACCGCGTCGGTGATGATACAGGCCACTGCCATTATTACCTTCCTGGTCTCGAGCTATATCGTCATCTTCAATTACCCCAACCCGATCGCGGTCAGCGACCGTTTGCGTCGCGATTAGGCCGCCGGCACACGACGGGTGGGTTCGCGCATGGTGACAAACTCTTCCGCCGCGGTGGGGTGAATACCGATGGTGCCGTCGAAGTCCGCTTTGGTGGCTCCCGCCTTCATGGCTACGGCAATTCCCTGCAGAATCTCGCCGGCGTCGGGCCCAACCATGTGACAACCAATTACCTTGTCACTGGCGTCGTCCACCAGCAACTTCATAAAGGTGCGCTCACCCAGGCCTGTCAAGCTGTGCTTCATTGGCTTGAAGTCCGAACAGTACACCCGCAACCGATAACCCTTTTCCAGCGCCTGCGCCTCGGTGAGCCCGACGGTGCCAATATTGGGCTGGCAGAATACCGCCGTGGGTATGTTGGCATAATCCACCCGCACCGGCGTTTGCAAACCCGCGGACTTGCCGTACAGGTTTTTGGCCAGTGCCATGCCCTCTGCCAGTGCCACCGGAGTCAACTCCATGCCGCCGATAACATCCCCCAGCGCGTAAATACTGGGCTCGGTGGTTTGGTAATCCTCATTGACAGCGATGGTGCCCTTGTCAGTCAAGGTCACTGCGGTGTTCTCCAACCCCAGCCCGGCGATCTTTGGTGCCCGGCCGGTGGCCGCCATAACGCAGTCCACTACCCGCTGCTCACCACTGGTCAGGGTCACGGTGAAGCGGCCGTCAGGATTTTTGGCAACGGCCTCAATATTGGTATTCAGGGTAATACGAACGCCCTTTTGGGCGACCTCACGGGCGGTCACTTCACGGACTTCATCGTCAAACCCACGCAGTATTTGCGGCCCCCGGTACACCAATTCAGTGCTCGCCCCGAGGCCGTTAAAGATGCCGGCAAATTCCACCGCGATATAGCCGCCTCCCAGTACCAGTACAGACTCGGGAAAACGCTCGAGGTAGAAGGCTTCGTTGGAGCTGATAATGTGCTCTTTACCGGGAATTTCCGGAATCACCGGCCAGCCGCCAGTGGCGACCAGGATTCGTTCCGCACTGTAGGTCTTGCCGGCTACTGTGACGCTATTAGGCCCGTCAATATGGGCTCGACCCTCAATCAACTCGACCCCGGCTGAGCTGAGAATATTGCGATAGACACCGTTGAGCCGCTGCACTTCGCGGGTCTTGTTGTCACGCAAAGTCGGCCAATCAAAACTTGCGGCCCCCAGGTTCCAGCCATAGCCAGCCGCCCCTTCCAGTTCTTCGGACACGTGGGAACCATAGACAAATAACTTTTTCGGCACACAGCCAACATTGACGCAAGTGCCGCCGAGGTAAATGTCTTCGGCCACTGCCACTCTGGCACCGTATTGGGAAGCCATGCGGCTGGCGCGCACGCCGCCGGAGCCTGCGCCGATTACAAACAGGTCATAGTCATATTGGGTCACATTAATTACCTTACTGATAGAGGGATAAAAACATCAAAAACGAGTCAATGGCGCTATTTTAGCGCAATACCGACTAACGATATAGATAGCAGGGAACAATTATGAATATAGATAGAATAGCTTTTGGCTATGCCTTGACATCGACCCCGGCGCGACGCCGATCCCTGCCGCAACGCAAGTCCAACAGCACCCGCCGTTGAGCCTTACGGCGGTCCGGTTTGCGACCCCGGCGCTCGCCGGCGGGCGCTGTCTGCCCCGCGGGCAGGTTGCGCGGCATGGCCGCGTCATGGGTCCGGGTCACTTTGCGGGTCTTGGTCACCAACCCGGGGGTGTTGGGCTTGTAGGTATCGATATTAACCATGGTCGCCTCCGCATGCGGATATCACAAGTCAGCGGTCCTGAAGCACAGTGTCTCTGCAAGTACGGTGTCTTTGCAACCCCGGCTCACAGCGACTGCGTAATTACCGGTTCTTGAATAACCCACTAATTTACAGCCAGCTCCGCTATAAAGGTTATCGGCAGCCTTGCGACCGGCTTTACTGGCGCCTTGTTTTACTGACGATCGCCCTTACTTGCAATCCGCTTGTCAAAGCCTGCCGCCAATTGCACCACTAATGGACATTCAGTACCACGCCAACTGCTTTTGCAGCTGTACAACTTCGCCAATAATCAGCAGTGTGGGGGCGCTCATGGCCTCGGTTTGGGCCAGTTGTGGCAGGCTTTCCAGGTCGGCAACCAGCACCCGCTGCTGGGGGGTGGTGCCTTTTTCGATCAGTGCCGCCGGTGTCTCCGGCGCGCGCCGGTTGGCGATTAGCGCCGCACAGATTTCGCCGAGCCCGGACAAGCCCATATAGAACACCAGCGTCTGGTTAGGGCGAGCCAGCTCGGGCCAATCCAGGTTGACTTTATCGCTCTGCAAGTGGCCGGTAATAAAGCGCACAGATTGGGCGTAATCCCGATGGGTCAGGGGGATACCGGCATAACAGGCGCAGCCATTGGCGGCAGTAATACCCGGCACGACCTGGAAGCTGATGCCGGCGCTGGCCAGCAGTTCAATCTCCTCGCCACCACGGCCAAAGATAAATGGGTCACCGCCTTTCAGGCGCAAAACGTTGCGCCCCTGGCGAGCGTAATCCACCAGCAACTGGTTGATTTCGGTTTGCGGCACAGAGTGCTCGGACTGGCGCTTGCCCACATACAGGCGCTCACAATCGGCCGGCAGTAATTCCATAATTGCCTCCGATACCAGCCGGTCATAAAGCACAATGTCAGCTTGCTGGATCAGGCGCAACGCTTTCAGGGTAAGCAACTCCGGGTCTCCCGGCCCCGCTCCCACCAGGAAAACCTCGCCGCTGAGGCGGCCGGCAGCCGCCTCCTCTAGATGCTGTTCCATGATTGCGTCGGCGCTGGCCTCGTGCCCGGCCATTACCTGGGCGGACGCCACTCCCGACAAGAGCTTGTCCCACAGGCGCCGGCGCGACAACAGATCGCCGAGGCGCTGCTTCACCGGTTCGCGCCAGCCCTCTGCCCAGCGAGCCAAGGCTCCCATTTGCGGCGGCACAAAGGCCTCCAACTGGCGTTTCAGGTAACGGGTTACCGTGGGTGATTGGGCGCTGCTGTGAACGGCAATGGTGAGCGGCGAGCGCTCGATAATGGCCGGCAACAAGGTATCTCCCTCGTCGGCCTCGCTGGCCACGTTGCAGTGCACTCCAAGGTAATTGCAGCGCTCCGCAATGTCCCGGTTGACACTGGCATCGTCGGTTGCGGCCACCACCAGGAAATAACTGTCGAGCGGCTCCTGCTCTTGAAATGGTTCCGCAAACCAGCTCAGCCGGTGACTGTCCACCAGCGCTTGCAATTCGTCGCACAGCACCGGCGCCTCAACCGTCAGGCAGGCACCGGACTCCAGCAGCGACAGCACCTTGCGCCGTGCCACCTGACCGCCACCCACAACCAGGCAGGGCTTGTGCTGCAGCTTGATAAACAGCGGAAAGTAATCCATACGTTCAGTTTACCCTATGTATTCAATACCGCCCATATAGGGCAACAATACCTCCGGAACGGCGACTTTACCATCGGCTTGCTGGTAGTTTTCCAAAATGGCAATCAGGGTGCGCCCCACCGCCAGCCCGGAACCGTTGAGGGTGTGCAGCAGCTCAACCTTGCCGCTATCCGGGTTCTTGAAACGCGCTTTCATGCGCCGCGCCTGAAAATCCCGGAAGGTACTGCAGGATGAAATTTCCCGATACTTTTCCTGCGACGGCAACCACACCTCGATGTCGTAGGTCTTGGCTGCCGAGAAGCCGAGATCGCCGCCGCACAGGATCACTGTGCGGTAAGGCAGTCCCAGCGCTTGTAGGATGGCCTCCGCGTGGCCGGTGAGTGCCTCCAGCGCTGCATCCGAGTCCTGCGGGCGCACAAACTGCACCAGTTCAACCTTTTCGAACTGGTGCTGGCGAATCATGCCCCGGGTGTCGCGACCATAACTGCCCGCCTCCGAGCGAAAACAGGGGGTGTGGCAGACGTATTTGATTGGCAGGCTGTCGGCATCCCGCACAATCTCATCGCGCAGCAGATTGGTGACCGGAACTTCAGCGGTGGGAATCAAATAGTACTGCCGCTCATCGTCGAGCTTGAACAGGTCGGCCTCAAATTTTGGCAGCTGGCCAGTGCCGTAGAGGGAGTCGCGATTGACGATATAGGGAACGTAAACCTCTTCGTAGCCATGCTCGAAAATATGGGTGTTGAGCATAAATTGAATCAGCGCCCGATGCAGGCGCGCCACTTCACCCTGCATGACCGCAAAGCGCGAGCCCGTCAGTTTGGCGGCGACCTCAAAATCAAGACCGCCCAGTTTCGCGCCCAGGTCGACGTGATCCAGCACCTCAAAACCGAAGTCGCGAGGCTCGCCCCAGCGCCGGATTTCGACGTTATCGTCTTCGCTGACACCGGCCGGCACTTCCGCGGCGGGGATATTGGGAATCCCACTGAGGTAGTCTTCCAGCCGGGCCTGCACCTGGTTCAACTGCGCCTCAGCCTCTGCCAACTGCTGCTTCAACTGATCCACGGCCTGCAGTAATGGCGCAATATCTTCGCCGGCGGCCTTGGCTTTGCCGATACTTTTCGAGCGACTATTGCGCTCTGCCTGCAGTGTCTCGGTTTTGACCTGGATACTCTTGCGCTCTTCTTCCAGTTGCTCCAGCAACTGCAGATCAAGGCTAAAGCCCTTTTTGGTAAGCGCAGAAGCGACTTCTGCGAGGTTGGTACGAATGTATTTCGGATCGAGCATAAAAATAACCGCTTAAACGAGTCGTGAAGTTAAGTGAATTCCCAAAGCCACTGCAGCCAGGCAGGCCACGATACTGACGACCACATAGCCCAGGGCAACCTGGGTATGGCCGTGCTGCCAGAGCAGGAAGGCTTCGAGGGAAAAGGTGGAAAAGGTGGTAAAGGCGCCGAGCATACCGGCGGTAATGACGCTGCGCCATTCCGGCGACAGCAGGCCGCGCTCGACGATAAGCACGAAGAAAACCCCCATCAGGAAGGAGCCGACTACGTTCACCGTTAGGGTGCCGAGTGGAATGCGGCCGGCACCGGCCGGCAACAGGTGTGCTGTTACGCCGTAACGACCCATCGCGCCGAGGGCGCCGCCAATTGCTACTGCAAGCCAGTGCATATTGTTCGAATATTCCTTGCTGATCGCGCCGGTCAAAGCGTGGTTTACAAAACCGTGTCGCTAACGCTGTGTCGATCGCACTTTATCTGTACCGGCGCAACGATTGACCGGGTGTTACTGGTTGTCAGTATTGTCGTCCTGATAGCGCTGCCAGGCGCTGGCGCTATCCAGCTGGCGTAAATGGCGGAGCTTTTCGCCTATTTTCAGCTCCAGGCCCCGGTCCACCGGCTGGTAGTACTGGCGCGTGGCGAGCTCGGCTGGCAGATAATTTTCACCCGCAGCATAGCCACCGGGCTCATCGTGGGCGTAACGATACTCGGCGCCGTAACCTATGGACTTCATCAATTTTGTCGGCGCATTGCGCAAATGCAGGGGCACCTCGTAACTGGGCGCAGATTTTACCTCTGCCATGGCCGCGTTAAAAGCCTTATATACGGCGTTACTTTTCGGCGCTGCCGCCAGGTAGGCGATCGCCTGGGCGATTGCCAATTCGCCCTCGGGGCTGCCGAGCCGCTCCTGGGCCTCCCAGGCATTGAGCGACAGCTGCAGCCCCCGGGGATCGGCATTGCCAATATCTTCGCTGGCCATGCGCACCACCCGGCGGGCAATGTAGAGCGGATCGCAGCCGCCATCCAACATGCGCGCCAGCCAATACAGTGCGCCATCCACCGAGGAGCCGCGTACGGCTTTGTGCATGGCCGAGATCTGTTCGTAAAAGACGTCGCCATCCTTGTCGAAGCGGCGCACATCGTTGGCGAGGATTTCACTGGCAATGGCAGCAGTGATCAGGCGCCCCGCTGCCGTGGTTTCGGCGAGATCGGAGGCCACCTCCAGCAAGTTGAGTGCCTTGCGCGCGTCGCCATCAGCGGCGTGGGCGAAGGTGTTGAGAATATCATCGCTGACTTCGATCTGCAGCTGGCCCAGCCCCCGCTCCGAATCGCTCAGGGCGGCGCGCAGGAGCTGCAGCAGCTGCTCGATCCCCAGGCTGCGCAGAATATACACCCGGGCCCTGGAGAGCAGTGCGTTGTTGAGTGAAAAGGACGGATTCTCTGTGGTGGCGCCGATAAATATAACGCTGCCGTCTTCGACGTAGGGCAGGAAGGCATCCTGTTGCGCTTTGTTGAAGCGGTGCACTTCGTCGACAAACAGAATGCTTTTCTGGCCGGCCTGGCGCTGTCGTTGCTGGGCTGCGGTAACCGCGCTGCGGATGTCCTTGACGCCGGCCATAACCGCAGAAATTCGCTCGAAGTGGGCATCCGAGACATCGGCAATCATATGCGCCATCGAAGTCTTGCCCACCCCTGGCGGCCCCCACAACACCATAGAGTGCAACTGCTTGCGCACTATGGCTTCGCGCAGCGCTTTGCCCGGCGCAAACAAGTGCTCCTGGCCTATGTACTCATCCGGATGCCGCGGCCGCATGCGCGCTGCCAGCGGCTGGTAGGGGGTGGCGCCGAACAAGTCACTCATGCCGCAGAATGTCGGTACCAGCGGGAGGCGTAAATTGAAACTCGGTCAGCGGGATATCGCGGCCGTAATCCATGGCCGCGAAGCGGAAATTGGTCTGCTGGCCAAAACCGTCGAGAATCGTCATGCCCACCAGTTGACGTTTGTCAAAGTTGAGATCGAGGCGGCGAAAATGGCCGTCCTGCTGCCGCGGGGTGAGGCTGAACTCGCCGGAGGCAGCGCGACTCACCTCGAAGCGTTCGCGAATGGCGGCCGGATCACCGGAAAAAATAACCGCCGGCGACTGGTTCAGCTGGTCATCCACCGCGCTGATGGTCGCCTGCTCCAGGTCCGGGTCGTAAAGCCAGAGGGTGGCACCGTCACTGACCAGCAACTGCGGAAATGGCTGGCGCGTCTCCCAGCGCAAATAGCCGGGTCGCCGCACGCTGAAAACGCCACTGGATTCGGACAGCAATTCACCGTTCGAGTCGGATTGGACCTGGTTGAATTCACCACTCATGGACACCATCGGCTGCAGCAGCGCAATCAGTTGCTCGGCGCTGTCGACTGCCGCGTCTGCCGCGGCCAGCGAGGCAACCAGTGACAACAGGCCAGCGCAGACAAGCTGCCGGCCGCGTAAAACAAGGTTAGTGATCATAACGTCAAGCTGCTCTCAATGTTTGGGGGGCGCTGGTGCCAACACTTCGCGATTGCCATTGCTGCCCATCTCGCTTACCACTCCCGCCCCTTCCATGGTTTCAATAAGGCGGGCGGCGCGATTGTATCCGACGCGCAGCTTGCGCTGCACCGAGGAAATGGATGCCCGGCGCGATTCGGTTACAAAGGCCACCGCCTCGTCGTAGAGCGGGTCAGATTCATCACTGCCCCCCTCTTCGCCTTCCGAACTCAGGCCCGGCACGGGAATGCTGTTGGTGCTGTCATCTATGACGCCTTCGAGGTAGTCCGGTTCCCCGCGTCGTTTCCAATCGTCGACCACCTTGTGTACCTCGTGATCGTCGACGAAGGCGCCGTGAACCCGCAGTGGCACACTGGTTCCCGGTGGCAGGTAGAGCATATCGCCGTGCCCCAGCAGCTGTTCGGCGCCGCCCTGGTCAAGAATGGTGCGCGAGTCGATCTTGGAGGACACCTGGAAGGCAATGCGGGTGGGTACGTTGGCCTTGATCAAGCCGGTGATCACATCCACCGAGGGCCGCTGGGTGGCGAGAATCAGGTGGATACCTGCCGCCCGGGCCTTCTGCGCGATACGCGCGATCAGTTGTTCGACCTTCTTGCCCACAATCATCATCATGTCGGCAAATTCGTCGATGACCACGACAATGGCGGGCAGGGTCTCCAGGTTGGGTGGGGTGGCCTCCTCCGAGCCGGCTTCAAAATGCTCCGCTGGAATCCAGGTGGGGTCGGGGATCGGCTCGCCGCGCTTGTTGGCGTCGTCGATCTTGCGATTAAAGCCGGCCAGGTTGCGCACGCCCAGCGCTGCCATCAATTTATAGCGTCGCTCCATTTCGCCGACGCTCCAGCGCAGGCCATTGGCCGCGTCTTTCATATCGGTAATCACCGGCGTCAGCAGGTGCGGAATTCCTTCGTAAATAGACAATTCCAGCATCTTGGGGTCCACCAGAATCAGGCGCACCTCCTTCGGTGTCGACTTGTACAGCAAGCTCAGCAACATCACGTTGACGCCCACCGACTTACCCGAGCCGGTCGTACCGGCCACCAGCAGGTGCGGCATCTTGGCCAGGTCAGCGACGATGGGTTCGCCGGCAATATCATGACCCAGCGCCAGGGTCAGGGCAGACTTGGACGTGTCGTAGACGTCCGATGCCAACACCTCACTCAGGCGCACCATTTCCCGGTGTTCATTAGGGATCTCGATACCCACCACCGACTTGCCCGGAATAACCTCGACCACACGCACGCTGATTACCGCCAGCGAGCGCGCCAGATCCTTTGCCAGGTTGGTGATACGGCTGACCTTTACCCCCGGCGCCGGCTGAATTTCGAAGCGCGTCACCACTGGCCCCGGCAACACCGACACCACTTCCGCATCGACATTAAAGTCTTTCAGCTTCAGTTCCAGCAGGCGCGACATGGCCTCCAGGGATTCCTTCGAATAGCCTTTTCCCGACGCCTTGTCGGCCGGGTCGAGCAAATTAATCGGCGGCAGGTCACCCACCACCTGGGTGTCAAACAGCGAGGTCTGCTTTTCCTTTTCTACCCGGGGGCTGGGCTTGGCTTTTTTCGGCGGCTCAGTGATTTGCGGAGGCACCCGTGCCTTTTCCTTGCGGGTATGATTCTCGATGGCCAGGCGGCGGGTTTGCTGTGCTTTTTGCAACTGCACCTTCTCGGTTCTGGCTGCCCTGTAGCTATGCCAGCGGCTGCGAATCGTGCGCACCAGGCGCAGAGTCGCGGCCCCCACAGTGTCCATCAAACCCAACCAGGAGAGGTCGGTAAATACGGTCAGGCCAAACAGCAGCACCGCCACCAGTACCAGTGTACCGCCGGTGTAACTGAACGCGGTACCCACCCCGGTAGCGACACTGGAACCCAGGATGCCGCCATTGGAAAACGGCAAACTGCCGCCTTCGATGCCGTAATACATGGCCGCCATGGCGGTGGCGGCCAGCATCACCAGTACAAAACCCACAAACCTCAGGGCCACCAGCAACCAGTCAAAATCGGTCTTTAAGGTGCGGTCGCGAATCACCAGCCAGGCCTGCCAGCCGATCAGTACAGGGAACAAAAATGCCATATAACCGAACAGGGAGAAAAACACATCGGCGATCCATGCCCCAAAGGCACCGCCGGCGTTTTGCAGGCTGCCACCCACTCCGGTGCGCGACCAGCCCGGGTCTGTGGGAGAATAGGTGATCAGCGCCAGCAGCAGGAAAAGACAAAGAGCCACCAAACCGATCAGCGCTCCCTCTTTCAGGATTTTTAAAGGCAAGGCTTCCCGGTCCTCCTGCTCACTAATGACGACTTGGTTGGATGATTTCAAAATTTTACCGCTAGTAAACCCTGGTTTGAAAAATTCCCGCTGCTGGGCCTTGCGGCACTTCCACCAGCACTATACCTACTTTGAACCTGCATCTACCCGGACCCCTGCATCCTTCCGGACACTGCTCGGCGCGCGGGCCAACTGGAGTTTCGAAACACCACGGTGTTTCGAAACGGCCTGAGATTTACCCCCTAAGCCACTGAATTTTTTTCAGTTTATCTTCGTCAGGGCTATTCTAACCCATTCCAGCCAAATATTGAGGGTACTCACCCGCAATTTTTCCAGTATCCACCGCGGGGATGTTCAGGCGCTGCAGATTTCCCTATCATAAGCGTCTTTCGAGGATTAGAACTTTTACTTTCGACCCAGGACATACTAATGAGTGACGTGAAACACCACAGGCTGATCATTCTCGGCTCTGGCCCGGCGGGCTACACCGCCGCTATTTATGCTGCCCGCGCGAACCTGAATCCGGTTGTCATCACCGGCATGGAACAGGGTGGACAGTTGACCACCACGACCGATGTTGAGAACTGGCCAGGCGGTATCCCTGAGCTGCAAGGGCCGGACCTGATGGTGCAAATGCAACAGCACGCCGAGCGCTTCGACACTGAAATTATCTTTGATCATATCCATGAAACCGACCTCTCCAGCCGCCCCTTCAAGTTGAAGGGCAGCAACAGCTATACCTGTGATGCCCTGATCATCGCCACTGGCGCCTCAGCCCAGTACCTGGGGCTGCCCTCGGAGCAGGCCTTTATGGGCAAGGGGGTCAGCGCTTGCGCCACCTGCGACGGCTTTTTCTATCGCAACCAGAAAGTTGCGGTTATCGGCGGCGGCAATACCGCCGTGGAGGAGGCACTCTACCTGTCCAATATCGCCTCGGAAGTGACCCTGGTGCACCGGCGCGACCAGCTGCGCTCGGAAAAAATCCTGCAGGACAAGATCCTGGAAAAAGCCCGCAATGGCAACGTTAAAATACTCTGGGATCACACTCTCGATGAAGTGCTAGGTGACGATTCCGGCGTCACTGGCCTGCGCCTGGCGAGCACTAAAGACAGCAGCACCCGCGAAGTGGATGTGGCCGGCGTGTTTATCGCCATCGGCCACAAGCCCAACACCGACATCTTTGCCAATCAACTGGAAATGCACGACGGCTATATCATTGTTAAAAGTGGCCTGGCCGGCGAGGCGACCAGCACCAGCGTGCCCGGCGTATTCGCCGCCGGCGACGTGGCCGATCACGTCTATCGCCAGGCCATCACTTCCGCCGGTGCCGGCTGTATGGCGGCACTGGATGCAGAAAAATACCTGGATGAACTCAAGGGCAAGGAATCACGGGTACCCAGTTAAGCAGCAAAGCTCCAGTCAGCGGGGGACAGTCGCCGTCATATGACCAAGCTTTACTGGATCGAAGCCGGCAGCACCCTGTTCCCGGACACTGCCGACGCTCTCAGCGAGCCCAATGGTCTGCTGGCCGCCGGCGGTGACTTGTCTGTAACGCAACTACTGGCGGCCTACCGGCGGGGAATTTTTCCCTGGTTTGATGAGTCCCAACCGGTACTCTGGTGGAGCCCGGATCCGCGCCTGGTGCTGTTGCCCGGGAAATTGCACGTCTCCAAAAGCATGGCCAAGTTGCTGCGCCAGAATCGTTTCCAGGTTACCAGTAACCGCAATTTTGACGCCGTGGTTGCCGCCTGTGCCGAGCCGCGACCAGGCCAGCCCGGCACCTGGATTTCGCCACAGATCGCTGCCGCATACGGCGAGTTGCATAAGCTCGGTTACGCGCACTCGGTGGAGGTGTGGCACGAGCAACAACTGGTGGGCGGCCTCTACGGGGTGGCGATCGGCCAGGTCTTCTTTGGCGAGTCCATGTTTAGTCGCACCAGCAACGCCTCAAAGTACGGCTTTATCTGGCTGACCCAACAACTGCAAAAGCTGCATTTCAAGCTTATCGATTGCCAGGTTTACACCTCCCACCTGGCCAGCCTGGGGGCCGAAGAAATCCCCAGGCGGATTTTTGAGCAATACCTGATAAACTATGGTGACCCGGTCGCGACCGGAGGCCGCTGGATAGATTCCTTACCCCCTGCCAACCTGGAACAGCAGGGTGAACAACCCGATAGACGTTAAAACAGATGAGCAATCTCGGCAATATCAGACTGTTTACCACCCATCCACATGAGTGCAGCTACCTGGATGATCGGGAGGCTGTATCTGTGTTTGTGGATCCCGCCTATCCGGTGGACAGTGCCCTGTACAGTAAACTGTCGGAGCGCGGCTTCCGGCGCAGTGGCGCCCACATCTATCGGCCCCACTGCGGCAGCTGCCAGGCCTGTATCCCGGCTCGCATTCCGGTCGCTGATTTTCAGATGAACCGCAACCAGCGCCGCTGCTGGCAACGCAATCAAGACCTGCTGCTAAGCTGTTCGCCCTCGATCGATACGGAAGAACACTACCAGTTGTATGCGCGTTATATCGAGGCGCGTCACTCCGACGGTGACATGTTCCCACCGACGCCGGATCAATATCGATCCTTTCTCAGTCGCGAGTGGGGCGTGACCGAATACCTGGAGCTGCGGCAGCAGGATGGGCAATTGCTGATGGTGGCGGTCTGCGATCGACTGGATAATGGCTACTCCGCGGTATACACTTTTTTCGCGCCACAGCACGACAAGCGCAGCCTTGGCAGCCTCGCCATTCTCTGGCAGATCGAACTGGCCCGGAATCTGGGATTACCCCATGTTTATCTTGGCTACTGGATCAAGGAATGCGCCAAAATGAGCTACAAGACCCTGTATCGACCGCTGGAATTGCTGATTAACGGCCACTGGCTGCGAGTGCGCTGATTTCAGGCCGGGCCAGCCATGTGTTATATCCAACCCGCCAGTTCGGCTTGGTGTTCCCTCCCCTCAACCGGGCCTGCCAGAACCTCGGCATTTGCGTCTTTTTCCCGCCGCCACTTGGCTCTGCCACGGTTTTCAGGCACAATTCACGCCTGCTCAAATCCGAGCTTCAAAAACCCAAGTAATTGAGGATGTTGCCGAATGGCAAAAGAAGACAATTTTGAAATGGAAGGTGAGGTTATTGACACCCTTCCAAACACCACTTTCAAGGTCAAGCTGGAAAACGGTCACGTGGTCATCGCCCACATCTCCGGCAAAATGCGTAAAAACTACATCCGCATTCTAACCGGCGACAAAGTAAAAGTAGAACTGACTCCCTACGACCTCAGCAAAGGCCGCATCACTTACCGCGCTCGCTAGCCCCCTCCTCTCCTGACCCAAGACACAACAGATCCACCCGCCATACCGAAATGGCAGGTGGTTGCTTAATGTGCCTGACTGGCAGCCTCTTTAGCGGCATGCGCCGCTTGGTATTCCAGCTGCAGCTGGTCATCTTCGACGCGCACATGAACGGTACCACCGTTGCCTGAAAGCGCGCCAAACAGCACCTCTTCAGCCAGTGGCTTTTTTAACTTCTCCTGGATGAGGCGCGCCATCGGCCTGGCCCCCATTTTGGCATCGTAGCCGTGCAGCGCCAGCCAATCCCGAGCTTCATCGGTCACATCCAGGGAGATTTTCTTGTCATCCAGCTGCGCCTGCAACTGCACCAGGAACTTGTCCACCACCGTCTTGATAACCTCCAACGGCAGACTGCTGAACTGAATAATGGCGTCCAACCGGTTGCGGAACTCGGGGGTAAACATCTTTTTGATGATTTCCATCCCGTCGGTGGTGTGATCCTGGGTCTTAAAGCCAATAGAAGCTCGACTCATCTCTTCAGCACCGGCGTTGGTCGTCATTATGACAATGACATTGCGGAAATCCGCCTTGCGGCCATTGTTGTCGGTGAGCGTGCCGTGGTCCATGACCTGCAACAGCAAGTTGAACACTTCCGGGTGCGCCTTTTCGATCTCATCCAGCAGCACCACGCTGTGCGGATTCTTGGTCACCGCATCGGTCAACAGGCCGCCCTGATCAAAGCCAACATATCCGGGTGGCGCACCGATCAAGCGTGACACTGTGTGGCGTTCCATGTATTCGGACATATCAAAACGCACCAGCTCGATACCGAGGGAAGACGCCAATTGCTTGCACAGCTCGGTTTTACCCACTCCCGTTGGACCGGCAAACAGGAATGAGCCGATGGGCTTGTCCGCTACATTCAAGCCGGCTCGCGACAATTTGATGGCGGTCGCCAGGGCTTCGATGGCCTTTTCCTGGCCAAAAACGGTCATCCGCAAATTAGCTTCCAGGTCCCGTAACTGCTCGCGATCCGAACTGGAGACGCTCTTTGGCGGGATACGGGCAATTTTCGCCACTACCGCCTCGATATCGCCGACCCCCAACAACTTCTTGCGCTTGGTAGCCGGCAACAGCTGCTGGTAGGCCCCTGCCTCATCGATCACGTCTATCGCCTTGTCCGGCATAAAGCGTTCGGTAATGTAACGCCCGGAAAGCTCCGCCGCCGCCTTGAGTGCGGTATCGGTATAACGCAACTTGTGATGCTCTTCGAAACGCTGCTTCAGGCCCTTGAGGATTTTGTAGGTGTCCTCGACGGAGGGTTCGTTGATATCCACTTTCTGGAAACGGCGCGACAACGCCCGATCTTTCTCAAATATGCCGCGGTACTCCTGGAAGGTCGTGGAGCCGATACAGCGCAAGCGCCCGGAAGTCAGCAGCGGCTTGAGCAGGTTGGAGGCGTCCATAACACCACCGGAGGCGGCACCAGCACCGATAATGGTATGAATTTCATCGATAAACAGAATGGCGTGCTCCTGCTTGCGGAGATCTGCCAGCAAGCCCTTGAAGCGTTTTTCGAAGTCGCCGCGATACTTGGTGCCCGCCAGCAGCGAACCCAGGTCGAGGGAATAGACGACACTGGAGGCAAGTACCTCCGGTACATCGCCATCGACAATGCGCTTGGCCAGCCCTTCGGCTATGGCAGTTTTGCCCACGCCAGACTCACCAACCAGCAGCGGGTTATTCTTGCGGCGCCGGGTCAATATCTGGCTGACCCGTTCAACCTCCAATTGACGCCCGATCAGCGGATCGATGCGGCCCAGTATGGCTTCTTCATTGAGGTTGGTAGCAAACGACTCCAGCGGGCTTTGCGAGGAGGAGTCGCTGCCGATGGCCGCCTCATCACTATTGTCAGGCGCCGAATCGTCATTGTGATCATGGTGCCCGGCGACCTTGGATATGCCGTGGGTAATAAAATTCACTACATCCAGACGGGCTACGCTCTGCTGCTTGAGGTAGTAGACAGCCTGGCTCTCCTGCTCGCTAAAGATCGCGACCAGCACGTTGGCCCCCGTGACTTCTTTCTTGCCGGAGGATTGCACGTGGAATACAGCTCGCTGCAACACTCGCTGGAACCCCAGTGTCGGCTGGGTTTCCCGCTCGGTATCATTTTCCGGTATCAGGGGAGTGGTGGAATCGACGAACTCTATCAAGTCCTTACGCAGGGCATTGAGATCGGTACCACAGGCCCTCAGCACACTGGCTGCCGAGTCGTTGTCGATAAGGGCCAGCAACAAGTGCTCAACGGTCATAAATTCATGCCGCTTTGAGCGCGCACCCTTAAACGCCACATTGAGGGTTACTTCCAGATCCTTGCTCAACATTAGTGATCACCTCTACAACAGCTACTACGCATAATTTCCACCATCCCGCACCAACTGCAGACTGGCTACGTTCAGGCTAGATTCCGGACTGCCTTCTGGACAGCCTTTTAATAAGCTATCACGAGCTTGCCAGCAGGGCTACTCCCCGCGAGCATTTACTCATCGGAGTCGTCTGCCGCCTCGATTTCGCACAGCAGCGGATGCTGGTTCTCCCGCGCGTACTGGTTTACCTGGGCCGCCTTGGTCTCGGCGATATCCCGAGTAAACAGGCCGCACACTGCCTTGCCCTTGGTGTGAACGATCAGCATTACCTGGGTGGCCTGCTCTCTGTTCATACCAAAGAATATCTCCAGGGTCTCAACCACAAACTCCATGGGTGTATAGTCGTCGTTTAACAAAACTACTTTATACATGGACGGTCGTTTGAGGCGCGGCTTGGCCTCTTGTACCGCCAGGTTACCATCACCGGCGTGGTCGTCATCCTGATCATCTGAACTTAATCTTAGATGATATTTACACACGTTATCCATCAATTCTCTCTTCAACCCTCATTTTTACGTCCAGCCCCACGATACCGATCACCCCATGACCTGTTAGAACACTTTACCAGCAAAAAGTTAATCCAGCTGATTGACTTGTAAAAACATGTTCGCTATAACAAGGCCACAAAAGAAAAACACGGTCCCGGCGAGAACATCGGCGGAGCACTGCTGCACCAGCCAGTTCCGGTCCGACAGTTTAAATCGCTCCCAGGGCTCCACCTGGTTGCGGCTTACCCCGAAGACGGGCTTAACCCGGACGTCCGTGCTAAATCATAATAATACCATACCCATGGCCATCACCACCGGCCATGCAAGGAACGTACTATGCCAACAGGTACAGTAAAGTGGTTTAACAATGCCAAAGGCTACGGTTTTATCCTGCCTGATGACGGCGGTTCAGATCTCTTCGCCCACTACTCCTCCATTATTATGGAGGGCTATAAAACTCTCAAGGCTGGCCAAAAGGTCAATTTTCAGGTGATTGAAGGCGCCAAAGGCCTGCATGCCACCGATATCGAGCTGCCGGACAAACTTCATCCCGCAGACACGCCCCCTGAGGAAGAGCATGCTCCTCCCCTGAGCGAACCGAAAAAGGCACTCGGGTAACGCCGTCCCGGCCAGACCGGCAACACCTTACCTCCGCCAGCACACTCGCCCCCCCCTAAAACCAAAAAACCCCGCTCCGGTCAGGATGCGGGGTTTTGCGTGTGCCGCAGCTGGCCGCTTAGGCCTACAGCATCTCCAACGCCTTGTTGAAAATCTCGCTGGGTCGCATGGCGGCTGACACCTTGGACCAATCGGGTCGATAATACCCACCCAGATCCACAGGCGCCCCCTGGCAAGAGTTCAACTGATCAAGAATTGCATTTTCATTGGCAGCCAACTCGGCAGCCACAGCAGAGAATGCCTGCTTCAGCTCCTGGTCTTCATTCTGGGCCGCCAGGGCTTCCGCCCAGTACAGTGCCAGATAGAAGTGACTGCCGCGGTTGTCAATTTCCTTGACCTTGCGCGACGGCGACTTGTTGTTGTCCAGGAACTTGCCATTGGCCTTATCGAGCGTGTCCGCAAGAATTTTGGCCTTGGGCATCTTGAAGGTCGAGGCCAGGTGCGAGAATGACTCGGACAGGGCCAAAAACTCACCCAGTGAATCCCAACGCAAATGGCCCTCTTCGACAAACTGCTGCACGTGCTTGGGAGCGGAGCCACCGGCGCCGGTCTCAAACAGGCCACCGCCGTTCATCAACGGTACGATGGACAGCATTTTCGCACTGGTGCCCAGCTCGAGAATTGGAAACAGGTCGGTAAGGTAGTCGCGCAACACATTACCCGTCACCGAAATGGTGTCCTGGCCGCGACGAATACGCTCCAGCGAAAACTTGGTCGCCTCTACCGGAGACATAATGCGAATGTCCAGACCGCTGGTATCGTGCTCCTTGAGGTAAGCTTCAACCTTGATGATCAACTGGGCATCGTGAGCGCGATTGCTGTCGAGCCAGAATACCGCGGGGGTGTTAGAGGCGCGGGCGCGATTGACCGCCAGCTTGACCCAGTCGCGGATCGGCGCGTCCTTTACCTTGCACATGCGGAAAATGTCACCCTTGGACACTTCCTGCTCAAGCAGGGTGTTGCCTGCCGCGTCTACCACCAACACACGGCCACGGCCGGGGGACAGGAAAGTTTTGTTGTGTGAACCGTATTCTTCGGCCTTCTTCGCCATCAGGCCGACGTTGGCGACACTGCCCATAGTGCTGGGGTCGTAAGCGCCATTGGCTTTACAGTCCTCGATAACAGCCTGGTAGACACCGGCATAGCAGCGATCCGGAATCACGGCTTTGGTGTCGTGCAGCTGGCCATCAGGACCCCACATTTTACCGGAGTCACGAATCATGGCCGGCATGGACGCATCGACAATGACGTCACTGGGGACGTGCAGGTTGGTAATGCCCTTGTCGGAGTTGACCATCGCCAGCTCTGGGCGATGCTTGTTGTGGTAACAGGCTGTGATATCCGCCTCGATCTCGGCCTGCTTGGAAGGTCGCAGGTCCTTGATCTTGGCGTACACGTCGCCGAGGCCGTTATTGACGTCTACGCCCAGGTTGGCGAAGATCTTGCCGTGCTTGTCGAATACCGGCTTGTAGTACTGCTCCACCGCATGGCCAAACATGATCGGGTCGGACACTTTCATCATGGTAGCTTTCAGGTGCAGCGACAGCAGCACATCCTCCTGCTTGGCTTCCTCGATGCAACGGGTCAAAAATGACTTCAGCGCAGAGACGTTCATGACCGCAGAGTCGATCACTTCGCCCTCGAGCACCGGTGTTTTCGCACGCAGGATTTCAATCTTGCCATCGTCGCCGACGTATTTGATAACAACATTGCCGGCCTGCTGACAGACAGTAGACACTTCACTGCCGTAGAAATCGCCGTAAGTCATGTGGGCGACGTGACTCTTGGAGTCGGAAGTCCACTTGCCCATGCGATGGGAGTTTTTCTTGGCGTAGGCTTTAACCGAGGCGGCGGCGCGGCGATCAGAGTTACCCTCACGCAAAACCGGGTTAACGGCGCTGCCCTTGACTGAATCGTACAGCCCCTTGATTTTCTTTTCTTCGGCGTTGGCAGGCTCTTCCGGATAGTTAGGCAGCGGGTAACCCTGACTCTGCAACTCCTTGATCGCGGCTTGCAGCTGAGGGACAGAAGCACTGATGTTTGGCAATTTGACGATATTGGCCTCAGGGCGCTCAGCCAGCACACCCAACTCCGTCAGGTCGTCTGTTACACGCATGTTTTCCGGCAGGTATTCCGCCATGGTCGCCAGAATACGACCAGACAGGGAAATATCCCGAGTTTCCACTACGATATCAGCCTTCTTGGCAAAGGCCTGCACGATTGGCAGCAATGAGTAAGTGGCGAGCGCTGGCGCCTCATCCGTTAAGGTGTATATAATTTTTGGCGTGTCGGTGGACATTATATCTCCCAAATGTCAGCTGTATCTGGATTGGAAATGGGCCATAGCCGTTTGACTTTTGATCCCTTCGGCTCCCCGCTTTTTTGCGGGCAGCATGATACCATTAAGGGTAAAGTTCGTACAGGTTGTAAAATTTCTACAGATTATTCGGTGATTTTTCATTATGGCCAGCATTATCCTCCTCAACAAACCTTTTCAGGTGCTGAGCCAATTTACCGATGCCGACGGCCGCGCCACCCTGAAAGAGTTGCTGCCAAACTTCCACGGCCACTACCCTGCCGGCAGGCTGGATTACGATTCCGAAGGGCTGATTCTGCTGACCGATGACGGTAAACTACAGCATCGCATCAGCGATCCTCGCCACAAGTTAAGCAAGACCTACTGGGTCCAGGTCGAGGGCCAGCCGGATCAGCAGGCACTGCAGGTCTTGCGAGCCGGGGTACAATTAAAAGACGGCCTCACCCGGCCAGCCAAAGTCCACCCCATAGCACAACCTGCCGGGCTCTGGCAGCGCACCCCTCCTATCCGGGAGCGGCAGAACATCCCCACCCAGTGGCTGCAAATCACCATCTCCGAAGGCCGCAATCGACAGGTCAGGCGAATGACCGCGGCGGTGGGCTACCCCACCCTGCGCCTGATCCGCGCCTCTATCGGTCAATGGCAGCTGGGTGAGCTGTTGCCCGGTGAATATTGTCTCGAACAGGTGCACACGCCCGCGCCGACCCCGGGCACACCCGTGCACCGGCGACCAAAACGCCAGGCGCCTCGCCGAGGTAAAAAAACACTAACCAACTGACCTCTCCCCACCTTTTCCAACCCGGCGCTGCAGGCCAGGAGACCACTACCGATGACTGAATTACCGCACGCAACTGTGGCGACTATTGTCGAGCAGGACGGCCGTTACCTGCTGGTCAAGGAGAAGCGTGACAACCGCATCGTCTTCAACCAGCCCGCCGGCCACATCGAATGCGGCGAGTCCATTCTGCAGGCAGCCGTCCGGGAAACCCTGGAAGAAACTCGCTGGCTGGTAGAGCCCACCGGCTTTGCCGGTCTGTCGGTGTACCACGCCCCCAACGGTATCAGCTACGTCCGTACAACTATCATTGCCAGGCCGCTGCAGGAAGACCCTCTGGCCCGTCTGGATGACGATATCATCGCGCCGGTATGGCTGACCCACGGCGAAATCCTGGCCCTCAAGGATCAGCTGCGCAGCCCGGTGGTCCTGAAAGTCATTGAAGATCATCGCCGTGGAGTCGCTTATCCATTGGATCTGATTTCTGAGCAGAGGTAGAATATGCGCCCTTTTCCATTCGCGGCAGTAAATAGTTGATTGAATCCATGACCACCGGAACCTCCCCGGCCTCTTCCTCCGGCCATGTCATCGTCGGCATGTCCGGCGGTGTCGACTCCTCCGTCGCCGCGCTGCTATTGCAGCAGCAGGGCTATCGAGTGGAAGGCCTGTTTATGAAAAACTGGGACGAGGACGATGGCACCGAGTACTGCACCGCCCGGGAAGACCTGGCCGATGCCCAACGCGTGTGCGACAAATTGGGCATCAAGCTCCACAGCGCCAATTTCGCCGCCGAGTATTGGGACAACGTCTTTGAGCACTTCCTGGAAGAGTATCAGGCCGGTCGCACACCCAACCCGGACATCCTGTGCAACCGGGAAATCAAGTTCAAGGTATTTCTGGAATACGCCGAAGTTCTCGGCGCGGATATGATCGCCACCGGCCACTACGTGCGCCGCTCGGATGACACCGAACACACCCGCTTGCTAAAAGGGCTGGACAGCAACAAGGATCAAAGTTACTTCCTGCACGCAGTGGGCGAACAGGAGTTCGCCAAATCGCTGTTCCCGGTTGGCGAACTGCAAAAGCCCGCGGTACGGCAACTGGCCGAACAGCACGATTTGGTCACCCACGACAAAAAGGACAGTACCGGCATCTGCTTTATCGGTGAGCGTCGCTTCAAGGACTTTTTGCAACAGTACCTGCCGGCCCAGCCCGGCGACATCGTCGACGACAGCGGCAAGGTAATTGGTCGGCACAGTGGCCTGATGTACCACACCATTGGCCAGCGCCAGGGGCTGGGCATCGGTGGCAGGAAGGATGCGGCCCATGAACCCTGGTATGTGGCGGTCAAGGATTTGGCCAGCAATCAACTGGTCGCAGTACAGGGCAAAAACCATCCGCTGCTGCTTAGCAACAGCCTGGTTGCAGGCAACTGCCACTGGATCAATGGCAAGCCCGCCGGCGCGACACTGCGCTGCTCAGCTAAAACCCGCTACCGCCAACCGGACCAGCCCTGCAGCGTGGAACTCATGCCAGACAACAGCATCAAGGTCACTTTTGACGAGCCGCAACGGGCCCTGACCCCGGGCCAGTCAGTGGTTTTTTACCAGGACGATACCTGTCTGGGAGGAGCGGTCATTGAACGCGCGCTTTGAAGACCAGGCCATCGCCCTGGCCGGGGTGTTCCAGGCCGCCGCACTGGTGGAACAGCTGGCGAAAACCGGCTACCTGCCCTCCGCCCCGCTGGGCACTTGCATGAACGGCCTGTTTAACCAGAATCCGGCCTCCACGCTGGATGTATTCGGCAATGACCTGGCCAATATCGAGCTCGGCCTCAAAGTAATGAGCGACCTGCTGAGCCACCAGCAATCCCGGGATTACCCCAACACATTGCGCTACGTGCTGGGCATCCTGCACCTGCAGAAAAAACTGCTGGGCCGCCAGGACATGCTGGCCGTCATCGGCAAGCGGTTGCAACAGAGTGCCCAACAGGCAGAGCACTTCGGCATCGCCCATGAAAATGTTATGGCCAGCACCGCCGCTATCTACAGCGACACTGTCAGCACTTTCAAGTTTCGAATCCAGGTCAGCGGTGACTTTAGCTACCTGCAGCAAACCCGGGTGGCCAACCAGGTGCGCTCGCTGCTGCTATCGGGAATCCGTGCCGCCACCCTTTGGCGGCAGCGGGGTGGCAGTCGCCTGCAGGTCATATTCCAGCGCAAAAAGCTGGCTGTCTGTGCCGATGACCTGCTGCGCAATCTGCAAAAAACATGAAGCGCGCGCCGCGCGCGGTAAAATCCGGTATCATTTACGGTTTTCTGAATTACCATTCAAGCTACGGTTTTAACAACATACGGTTTTAACAACTATGGATCTTTCTGCTCTCACTGCTGTTTCCCCTATCGATGGCCGCTACGGCTCCAAAACCCGGGAGCTGCGGGCAATCTTCAGCGAATTCGGCTTAATCCGCTATCGGGTTGAAGTTGAAATCCGCTGGTTACAGCAACTGTCCCGCCAGCCGGAAATCCCTGAAGTGCCGACTTTTTCAGCGCCAGCCAATGAGCTGCTGGAAGCGATCGTCGCCAACTTCGATGAATCTCATGCTGCCAGAATCAAGGCCATCGAAAGCACCACCAACCACGACGTCAAGGCCGTGGAATACTTTATCAAGGAGCAATTTGGCGACAATGAAGAGCTGAATCGGATCAAGGAATTCGTTCACTTCGCCTGCACCTCGGAGGATATCAATAACCTCTCCCACGCTTTGATGCTGCGCGACGGTCGCAGTGAGGTGTTGCTGCCCCAGGCCCGCCAGATTATCGCGGCGATTACCGAGCTCGCCCACGCCTACGCTGAAGTGCCCATGCTATCGCGCACCCACGGCCAAACCGCCTCACCCACCACCGTGGGCAAGGAGATGGCTAATGTAGTGGCGCGCCTGCAGCGCCAGTTGGTGCAGATCGAACGGGTCGAGTTGCTCGGCAAGATCAACGGTGCAGTGGGCAATTACAATGCCCATTTGTCCGCCTACCCGGAGCTGGACTGGCAACAAACCGCCCAGCAGTTCGTCGAGCAGCAACTGGGGCTCAACTGGAACCCCTACACCACCCAGATCGAACCCCACGACTACATCGCTGAACTGTTTGACGCCATTGCCCGCTTCAACACCATCCTGATCGACTTTGACCGGGATATCTGGGGTTATATTTCACTGGGCTATTTCAAGCAAAAAACCGTGGCCGGTGAAGTGGGCTCATCCACCATGCCCCACAAAGTCAACCCGATCGACTTTGAAAACTCCGAAGGCAACCTCGGCATTGCCAACGCGGTCTTCAACCACCTGGCCGCCAAACTGCCCGTTTCCCGCTGGCAGCGCGACCTGACCGACTCCACTGTGCTGCGCAATATGGGCGTGGGCTTCGGCTACAGCGCGATTGCCTATGCCTCCACCTTGAAGGGTATCGGCAAGCTGGAAATCAACCACAAACGCCTGGCAGAAGACCTGGATAACAGCTGGGAAGTATTGGCCGAACCAATCCAGACCATCATGCGCCGCTACGATGTTCCGGAGCCTTACGAAAAACTCAAGGCCCTGACCCGCGGCCAGACCATCAATCGTGAGATTCTTGCCAATTTTGTCGCAACACTGGATATTCCCGAACAAGCCAAGGCGGCCATTCGGGAGCTGACCCCGGCCAACTACATCGGCAATGCGGTGCAACAGGCGAAGAAAATCCAGGGGCTCTAGTTTCTCTCAAGCCCGGCGGCTAACGCCGGCTTTTCCCGCGCCTCGGATTGGGTTAGTCTGCCAGTAGTGGCTAGCGCAATCTTGACCGCGGGAAGGTTATTATGAGTGTCACCGACAATACTCCGGGTGCCACCGACTTGGGTGAGTGCCCGTCGGAAACCTCCAGCAGCCTCACCCTGCTGCAGGGTGCACCTGCTTTTACCAAACATTTACAGCACATCCTGCAGCTGGCCCATCGCCAGGTTTGCATTTTCAGCTACGGTCTGGATAACAACCTGTTTGCCTGCCAGGCGACCTGCCGCTTGCTCAGCCAACTGGCACGTCGCCACCGCCAAACAGAGGTCCTGATACTGATTAAAAGTACCAGCGCGCTGATCGGCCGTTATCACGGATTGGTGGAGCTGCAGCAGCGACTGCCCAGCAAGATTCACCTGCGCCAGCTCTCCGTGGAGCAAGATGTAGACCCCCGCAGCTACGTAATCGTCGACGGTCGCCAACTGCTGCTGCAGCACGATGACCGGGAATTTGACGGTTTCTGCGATACCGATGCCGCTCCGTTGGCCAAGACACTGCTGGAAGAGTTCAGGGGCTTGTGGGAACGTCACAGCAAAGATATTGTGGAGTTGCGCCGCCTCTCCCTGTAGCTTCCGCCCTGGGGAAAGCAGGCCCCAAACTCACTGTGACCCCGCTCTCAGGGCTGTGCGCAAGCAGCCCCTTCAACATCCAGGTTAACCAGCGCCAAAATTTGCTCCACCCGCGACACCGACATCAGCGGCGCATAGGCCTGCAATCGGTCAACCGAATGGGCCCCGTAGTCCACCGCGATACGGCGCATGTTGGCCCGCCGCGCCATCTCCATATCGAATTCGGTGTCGCCAATCATAACGGCCCGCTGCACTGGCGTGCGCAACTCCGTTAATAACTGATGCAACATCAAGGGGTCAGGCTTGGAAGCCGTTTCATCCGCACATCGTGTGCCGTGAAACCAGTCGCCAACCTGCACGGACTTTAACACCCTGTCCAGTCCGGCACGACTTTTACCCGTTGCTATTGCCAGTTTATGACCAGCATCTGCCAGGCTGGCGAGCGTGGTTTCGACCCCGGGAAACAACTGTGGCGGCGTGTGATTAAGCTCGAGAAATTGCTGGCTGTACTGGCTGCGCATCTGCTCTATGCCGACAGCATCCAGTTGCGGATAGAGGCGTTGCAGGGCTTGCGGCAACGCCAGGCCGATAATTTCCATGACTTCAACATCCGCCAATACAGGTAAACCCTGCGCTGCGGCAGCCCGATGCATGGCTTCAATGATGGTACTGGTGGAATCGCACAGGGTTCCATCCCAGTCGAATATAAAAAGTAGCTTGTCTGACACCCTACGCTCCGGTTGAACCGCTGATTACACAGCAATAACTGCTTTTACAACAGCGGTAGACGCTGCAGGGGTACGCTGAGCCGCTCGTCCAGCGGGGCGCGCACCAGTAGCGGCTTGTCTTCATCAGGCAATAACAGGGACAACGCCGCCGCATGCAAGAACAGGCGATTAAACCCTTTGGCCTTCATCGCCTTGTTGACTTCATCGTTACCGTATTTGCTGTCACCCACCAGGCCGTGACCCTGGAATTGGGCGTGCACCCGGATTTGATGGGTGCGACCGGTAATGGGCTTGGCCTCAACCAGGCTGCACCCCTGGTAGTGCTGCAACACGCGAAACTCCGTCAGCGACTCCTTACCGTCGCTGTCTACCCTGACCATCCGCTCGCCACTGCTCAGCTCATTCTTCTTCAGCGGTGCCCGCACTTCCCGGCAGCGCTCTGGCCAGCGCCCGGCCACCAGGGCGTGATAGTATTTCTGCACCCGCCCCTCCCGCAACTCCTTGTGCAAATGGCGCAGCATGCTGCGCTTTTTGGCGATCATGATGCAGCCGGAGGTATCGCGATCGAGCCGGTGCACCAACTCCAGGTAATGTTCCTGCGGTCTTATCTGCCGCAGCACTTCGATCAAGCCGAGGTTGATGCCGCTGCCGCCGTGGACAGCCAGCCCCGAGGGCTTATTGAGGATCAGCAAGCCCTTGTTTTCAAACAATATTGAGTTTTCCAGCAGATCAGCCAGTTGCTGGCTCGCCGGCGGAGGCTCACTGGCGGGGGTTACCCGCACCGGAGGAATCCGCACTACATCGCCGCTTTTAAGCCGATAATCGGCCTTTACGCGCCCCTTGTTTACCCGCACCTCGCCCTTGCGCACGATTCGGTAGACCAGGGTCCTGGGAACGCCTTTCAGCTGGGCCAATAAAAAATTATCGATACGCTGACCTTCTCGATCCGCATCGATATCAACAAATCTAACACTGACTGGGGGGGTATTGTCATTCATCATGGCGCCATTATAGCCTTTATCATTCCCGATTAGCCCGAATAAAAACCTTTGCATATCAGGCTTCTAATGGAAAAAGCTGAGGTTGTACACAAGAATATTTGCTGCTCTGGACTAATGTTGTTATAGTCGGTCGGTCTGACCCAGGCAGGTTTCCGGACATTGCGTTTGAGTGCTGCACAACTGGCATCCATTACCAGTATCCTTACAGGAGTGCGAAGGCGCACCCTCTCTATATTTCGGCACCAGGCATGTTGCTAGGAAATACCGCTGACCGACAGGACTGAGTTGTCTGTTCTTCCATCGACGATCAAAGCCGTAAAACATCACTGGCTTTGTAACGTTTGCAAGCCTCGACAGCCAGCCCCACAAGACAATTGACACCCGACCCCGAACCCCGGAGTTCTTGCAGTCACCGGCGTGCCACCTATTATCGTTGGCACGCAACTGCAGGCAATCCGGACCGAAGTGTGGAGGGGTGTCCTAAAATAACCCGCACAAGAGTGACGGGCAAAACAGACAGAACACGGCAAAACAATACTCAAAAAACCAAAGAGTTCAAGCAAAGCAATTTCATTGACAGACTGCTAGAAATTAACTCACAGCCGGCGGCAGAACGCAGTCGGTATTGATCAACGAGTATATGGTTACGAATTTTAAAAAACCAGGAATTCCGCTCCCGCCGCGGCCGGAGCCAATATGGAAGTGAGAGTTATTTAGAGTTCGGCACCCGTAGACCCTGCCGGCATCGCAGCCCCACAGGCCAGCGACATCGGAACAACACGGTCGGCCGCCCCTGATTCTGCCTGCTTGGCCCTCCTCTTTTTGTGCTAACCCATTGATTTTAAATAGGTACCACATGAAGAGAATGCTAATTAATGCAACTCAACCTGAAGAGTTGCGTGTAGCACTGGTAGACGGCCAATGGCTGTACGACCTCGATATCGAAAACCGAACCCGCGAACAGAAAAAAGCCAATATTTACAAAGGCAAAATCACCCGGGTAGAACCAAGCCTCGAAGCTGCGTTTGTCGACTACGGCGCCGACCGGCACGGCTTCCTCCCCCTGAAAGAAATCTCCAGACAGTACTTTTCCAAATCTCCTCGCGAAGTTGATGGCCGCGTCAAAATCAAGGACGTCGTCAAGGAAGGCCTGGAAATTGTCGTTCAAGTCGACAAGGAAGAGCGCGGCAACAAAGGTGCCGCCCTGACAACCTTTATCAGTCTCGCCGGTCGCTACCTGGTATTGATGCCCAACAACCCGCGTGCCGGTGGGATTTCTCGCCGTATCGACGGCGAAGATCGTGCCGAGCTGCGGGAAGCCCTCGGCAAGATTGAAGTACCCTCCGGCATGGGCGTGATTGTGCGCACCGCCGGCGTAGGCCGCAGCGCAGAGGAGCTGCAGTGGGACCTGGATAACCTGCTGAAGCTTTGGGACTCCATCGAAGAGGCCGCCAATGCTCACACCGCGCCCAACTTCCTGTTCCAGGAAAGCAACGTGCTCTACCGCGCCATCCGCGACTACTTGCGCCTCGACATAGGCGAAATCATCGTCGACCGCAAGGAGTCCTACGACCTGGTCAAGGCCCTGATCGCGCAAATGATGCCCGACAGCACCAACAAGGTGAAGCTGTACCAGGACGACACCCCCCTGTTCAATCGCTACCAGATTGAAAGCCAGATCGAAACAGCCTTCGAGCGGGAAGTAAAACTACCCTCCGGCGGTTCCATCGTCATCGATGTTACCGAAGCCTTGATCTCCATCGACATTAACTCTTCCCGCGCCACCAAGGGCAGCGATATCGAGGAGACTGCACTGCGCACCAACCTTGAAGCGGCTGACGAGATTGCACGCCAACTGCGACTGCGGGATATGGGCGGCCTGGTGGTCATTGATTTCATCGATATGCAGCCGGTACGCAACCAGCGCGAAGTGGAGAATCGCATGAAAGACGCGCTCTCCATGGACCGGGCGCGCGTGCAAGTGGGTCGTATTTCACGCTTTGGCCTATTGGAAATGTCGCGCCAGCGCCTGCGCCCCTCACTGGGAGAAACATCTTCCAAGGTATGCCCGAGATGCATGGGACAAGGCACCATCCGCAGCACCAAGTCCATTGCCCTGTCCATTTTACGCCTGGTGGAAGAAGAAGCGCAGAAAGAGCGCAGCGCCGAAATCCGTGCCATTACCCCGGTTGCCGTGGCCACCTTTCTCCTTAACGAGAAGCGCAAAGCCATTTCCGGGATTGAAACTCGCAACAAGACCCGGGTGGTAGTCGTGCCCAATGAGCAAATGGTCACCCCGCACTTTGAGGTGCAGCGACTGCGTGATGACGAAGCGGTAAATACCGAAACCAGCTACAAGATCGTCGGTACGCCCGAAGAGAGCAACGAGGACGAGCTCTCCAACCCCAACCCTGTACAGGCTCCAAAGCCTGTAGTGCAGCAGTTGCAACCCACGGATATGGCTCCAGCGCCGGCACCCGTAGCAAAGGCCCCCGTCGCCGCCGCCGTTACAGAGGTGCCAGTAGAGGCGCCCAAGCCCGGCCTGTGGACGCGCTTTATGCACTCACTGTTTGGCGACCCTGCTGCCGAAGCAGCGGAAAAGGCCAGACTGGAGCAGGAGAAAAAGGAGAAAGAGGAAGAGCAGCAAAAGCAACAGCAGCGCAATCGCGGCTCCCAAACCCGCAATCGCCGCAGCGGTGCGCGCGGCAACCAGCGCGATCGCGACAACCGGGAAAAGCGTGACAGCAGGGACAGCCGAGCCCCTCGGCGCCGGGACGAAAACCGCGACCAACCCCAGGAGCGAACCGACAACCGATCCGAAGCTCGTTCTGGCGGTGGCCGCCGTCGCAACCAGCGCAACGACGATCAAAACCAGCAGGAAGCCGTCAACCAGCAAGCGCCAGAGACCCAAACCGACACCGGCAGTGAGGATCGGCCCACAAGACGACCAGCCAACAAGCGAGGCAAGCCACAACCGCGTCGCCGTGGACGTCGCGACAGCAACACTGAAACCGAGAACGGGAAACAAGGCAACAGCCCGGAGCAGCAGCCTGAGCAGCAGAAGCAGGAAACCACCGCTGCCGAGAGCAAGACCAGGGAGCCTCGCGCTGAAGGGCCGATAACCCGGGAAACCAGCGCCACGCAAGCAAACGATCAGGAAGCCAGGGCTGAAACCAGGCCAGAGCGAACCGAAAAGCGCAACCGCAGGCCGGAGCCGGTAGACACCGAGTCAGCGGCGAAAGCAGTGCCTGCAGCCGCTGCGGTAGCGCAGCAGGAGACACCGGCACCTGAATCAGCGAAGGCTGCACCAGCGCCCCAGCAGCCCGAGCTTGAGCAGGCCGCCGCGCAACCAGCAGAATCACAGGAAGCACCAGAGCCTGGTGCAACCCATGCTAGCGCTGAGCCTGCCAAGATCGAGCCTGCAGCAACTGAACCCGAAACGACAACTTCAGACGAGGCAGCGGTCACAGCTGCAGCGCCAGAGGTTCGCGACGAGAAGGTCGATGCTACGGCGCAAAGCAGCAGCCCTGCCGCCGCTCCCGATGCGCAGGTCGAACTGCCACTCGAGCCAACAGCTGCCGACGCCCCGACAGAGTTAGCAGCAGAGGCCCCGCGGGAAACTGTAGCCAGTACCGAGCAAACCACACCGGTTACGCCGGCACCCACTGCTGCCGAAAGCCGGGATTACAGCCGGGCACAAAATGATCCGCGCATCAACCCGCGCCCGGTAACAGAGGCCAAAATCGAAACAGTACAAGTTACTATTACGATGAGCGAACCTCTGGACACCTCCAAAGCGGCGAATATTGCCCACAACCCTCGCCCCTTGCCACGGCCTGCTAACGACCCGCGCCACCAGCGCAGCGAAGGCCAACTGGCCGTAGAGGCTGAATCCGAGTAACGCCAGGCGTTGCTGTTTGAACAGAAACCCCGCCCGTGTTGCACAGGCGGGGTTTTTTCATAAAAAATAACAGCTTAGCGAGTTGCCGTTGGCTTGAATCTCTGTATAATGCGGCTCGTTCTGGTGAGCTGGCTGAGTGGTCGAAAGCGGCGGTCTTGAAAACCGTTGAACCGAGAGGTTCCTGGGGTTCGAATCCCTAGCTCACCGCCAACTACAAATAAAAAGCCCGGCGAATGCCGGGCTTTTTATTTTTCCCAAACCCGCCGGCACAAACGCCGCGCCTGAGCCGCAATTACAGTGAGCGCCTTCCCCTATCGCCCGCCTACTGTGTAAGTTTTGAATACTGCGCCAACCGCCACCACCCCGCATTTCAGGTTGAAGCCACCAGGCAACTCCAGTCCCGACACCGATTTGGCAAGGCCGCCCCAGCCCGGTTTATGCAGCACCTTGAAAAGGCTGAAATCCCCCCAATATTATTGCTGCTGTGTAGCGATCCATAATTACACTTTTCTACGTATATCAACCAGTTAGATGGATTTTGACAGAACCGATATAGCTTGATTTTGGCTCTCTGCTCAGTATGATAGAGCCAACGCCAATACCTTCCTTTATGGAGATAGTGCTCATGCAAGAGATCTACACCCAAACACGGTCATCACATTCGATCGTTTCAACTAACAAGGTGTTAAAGAACACCTATATGCTGCTGGCCATGACCATGGCAGTCAGTGCCGCGGCCTGTGCCGTTTCCATTGCAATCGGGCTCGGACATGGCGTCGCCTTGATGATGAACCTCGCAGCCCTGGCCATCGTTTGGCTGGTGCTACCTCGCACTGCCAACTCCGCCTCCGGCATTTACGTTGTGTTCGGCTTCACCGCACTGCTGGGCGCCTCCCTCGGCCCCACCATTAATCACTACCTGAACATGTCTGGCGGCTCGCAAGTCGTCCTGCAGGCCCTCGCCGGCACCGCGCTGGTGTTCTTTGGCCTGTCGGGATACGTGCTCACCACTAAGAAAGACTTCAGCTTTATGCAAGGCTTTCTCATCACCGGCCTGATCGTCGTTGTTGTGTGCGCCATTGCCCTGATGGTAGCGGGAATGTTCGGCGTTAACATCGCCGGTGCCAGCCTCGCAATCAGCGCTGCCATTGTCTTCCTGATGTCCGGCTTTATCCTGTACGACACCAGCCGGATCGTAAACGGCGGCGAGACCAACTACGTCATGGCCACCGTGTCCCTGTACCTGAACATCTACAACCTGTTTGTCAGCCTGCTGCACATTCTCGGAATGAGCGCAGACGACTAACCAGCCTGGCGCAAAGCTCCTGCTGCGGAGCTTTGCGCCTGCGCCACCCATGATATTTTCCCTGCTGGTCTGCACCACCCCCCTGTCACCTGAAGACAATCACGCTGTTAAATTTGCCCGCACCCTGCTGCAACAGGGTCACCAGCTCTATCGTGTCTTTTTTTACGCTGATGGCGTTTACAGCGCGGCAAGCAAACCTGCAAACCCGGGGGCTGCCAGGCAGGGCGAACTTTGGCAGTTGCTGGCCCGCGAATACCCGACAGATCTGGTGGTGTGCACCACAGCCGCCAGTCAGCGCGGCCTTGTAGCCGCCGACAGCGACCCTTCAGCCGACTGCAGCTCACGGCTGCTGCCCTGCTTCGAACTGGCCGGCCTGGCAGAACTGACGGACGCCGCCGCGAGCAGCGATCGGGTAGTTACTTTTGCCTAGCCCAGCGGTGAAGCTGTTGTACATTGCCAGCGGTGCCAACCCCCACTGCCGCGACTACCTGGATGCCGCTCTCACCTCAGCAGTTTTCGGACTGCATGTTGCGGTGTTATTTCTGGGGGAAGGCGTAGCCCAGTTAACGGCAAGCGCGCCGGGCGCAACGGAGGGGCTGACAAACCCGGTAGACGAACTGCTCCAGTACGGCGTGACAGATATTTATGTGCAACAACAAGGTCTCGTGGACACAGTCACAAGCCGCCCCAGCGATAGCAGGATAACGGAGTTGAGCAACCTCGATATATCCCGTCTAATAGCCCGCCACGACCAGGTGTTTAATTTCTGATGACAGCGCCCACCCCTCAACAGGCTCTGCACATACTAAGTCGCCACACCCACACCTCACTACTTAACTGCACTAGCGCGGCGGCGGAGGGAGACAGCCTGGTGCTTATTGGCGATGGCGTTCACAACGGCGGCAACCCTCCCCGAGGGCTGACCTGTTACGCGCTGCAGGAAGATGTGGCGACGCGGAAGCTGCCAACGCCGTTGGCGGCAGCGGTGAAACTGATTGACTACCCGGAGTTTGTCGAACTGTGCAGCCTGCACCAACCCGTTTGCAGCTGGTAGCCGCATACAAATTGCCAATCCAACAGACGGACGACTACTAATTTTTTGACTCTCTTCCGGCTGCCATTTAGCCGCAACTTAAGCGCCCTGACGCCGGAGCAAGGCCAGCCACAGAGGCCCGGTCACGCCACCCGCTCGACCTCACACCCTGAATCGCTCGCCCTGGACGGTCGCCACCAGGCTGCGAGCACCGCCGTTGTTGCGATGCTCACACAAGTAAATGCCCTGCCAAACTCCCAAATTCAAGCGCCCGCGGGTAATGGGCAGATTGAGACTCGCCCCCAGGATGCTGCTCTTCAGGTGCGCCGGCATATCATCACTACCCTCATCCACGTGCTCATAGTAGGGCTCATTCTCCGCCACCGCGCGATTGAAGTAGCGTTCAAAATCCCGCCTGACACTGGGGTCAGCATTTTCGTTTACAGTTAGGGAGGCCGAGGTGTGTTTAATAAAAATGTTTATCAACCCCGCCTCCACATCGGCCAGCTCCGGCAGCTGCTCCAGTATCTCCGCTGTCACCAGGTGAAAGCCCCTCGGCCTGGCGCGCAGGCGTATCTCTCGCTGCAGCCATACACTCACCGCCGCCCCCTCCTGACACCCGCACTATGGCGACCGATCACAACACAACCCCAACGGTATTGCCCTCATAGACCGGTATATATGTTTTTACCGCCCTTAGGCTTCCAGGCGTTGCCGGCCCGCACTTACCGGTGGCCAGCTCGAAACATATACCGTGCATGGGACAGCGAATCTGGCCATTCTGGACGCGCCCGTAGGTCAGTGGCGCCTCCATGTGGGGACAGCGGTTTTCCAACAAATAGACCCTGCCCTCTTCCTGAATAAGCAAAAGCTCCAACTGCCCCACGCGAAATGCGCGCTTATAGCCGTCGTGAAGCTGGTGTAATTTTTCCAGTGCCTGAAATCCCATAGTGTTTTATCTCAAATAGACCTTCGCCCCGCCCAACCACACTGCGCCACTATCCGCGCCCTAAAGGCACCCTCCTGTGCCATCCTATCTGTGCCGCCCTATCTGTGCCACACTGCTAAGGGTGCCACCCAAACCGCGTGCTGCAGCAACAGCGGCACCACGCCCGGATAAACACTCCCAACCAGCACCGGAAAGATTGCTCACTTTTACCAGCTCCGTCAAGGCTGCCAGGACGGATTAATCAAGGCGCCCGGCCAAACGTAGCCAAGCCCGGTCGCAGGCACTACAATGCCGCGCACCAGTCAGCCGCTGCCACGCACCGGCATAGAACCAGCCGTACGAAACTAACTGCATAAAAGCACCCGAATGAACCATTCCGAGCCCGATCAACCCACCTTTAGCCGACCGCTGCCCTACCGGGGTAACAGCGCTGACTATTTCCGGGCGGTGCGCGCCATGCCCTGGCCCATCTGGCTGGACAGCGGCCAGCCGCACCAGAATCGCGGCCGCTACGACATTATCAGCGCCGCACCGGCGCGCAAACTTATCAGCGATGCCAGCGGCAACCGCTGCATTGAGCAGGAAAAAATCCGTCAATACCAGGACCCCTGGGCAGCACTGGAACAGGAGTTAGCGCCCCCGACCGGGAGCCTGGCAAATGCCACACCACTACCCTTTTACAGCGGTGCGCTGGGCTATCTCGGTTACGACATCGGCCGCCAGCTGGAGCACCTGCCCAATCGCATCGGCGATGACAGCGAGCTACCACTCATGCTGGTGGGCATTTACCGCTGGGCCATCATTCAGGACCACCAGCTGCAAGCTGCGCACCTGGCACACGCCGCGGACATGCCGGAAGCCGAGGTGGAAACATTGCTGCTGAGACTGCAAAACGCCGGTCACGAAGACTGCCCGGCGACCGCAGCTCAAGTCGAAGTGAGCCCATTCAAAGCCGGTGCATTCAAAAGCAATCTGACCGAGAAGGATTACCTCGAAAAAATTCGCCGAATCGGACAATACATAGCGGCCGGCGACTGTTACCAGGTTAACTTTTCCCAGCGCTTTGCAGCAGATTACCAGGGCGACCCCCTGCAAGCCTATTTAACCCTCCGTGAGTCCCTGCCTTCACCCTTCTCCGCCTACTTTGAAACGGAATACGGCACCATACTGAGCCTGTCACCGGAGCAGTTCCTGCATTCGGACGGCCACCAGGTCACCACCAAGCCCATCAAGGGAACCTGCCCGCGGGGCACGACAGCAAGCGAGGACCGGCAACTGGCGGAGGCGCTGGTGCAATCACCGAAAAATCGGGCGGAGAACCTGATGATCGTTGACCTGTTGCGCAATGACTTGAGCAAAGTGTGTCACACAGTAAACACCACGCGACTGTTTGAACTGGAAAGTTACGCCAACGTGCACCACCTGGTCAGCACCGTGACCGGCCAACTGCGAGACAACATCAGTGCCGTTGAGCTTCTCAAGGCTTGCTTTCCCGGCGGGTCGATTACCGGCGCCCCAAAAGTGAGGGCCATGGAAATCATCGAAGAGCTGGAGGCCAGCCGGCGTGCGGTTTACTGCGGCAGCGTTGTGTATATCGACCAGAGCGGCAAAATGGATTCCAACATCGCCATTCGCACGCTGGCCCTGAACAAGGATAAGATTTTTACCTGGGGTGGCGGCGGGATCGTATTCGACTCACTGCCAGAAGAAGAGTACCAGGAGTCTCTGACAAAAATTGGCCTGATTCTCGACACCCTGACCAGCCTGTGACTCCCTATACCGGCAGGGCTGCCGACCCGGGCAAAAGCACGCCCGGGCCGGGCATCAACTACACAGGGGGCTTATAGTGCCAAATCGCGGATACTGGCCTTCAGGAACTCTCGCTTCAGATCACTGTAGGTATGTACCGCCGGATACTGCGGAAACTGCTCGATTACGTTCTGCGGGGCTTTGAACAAAATACCCGCATCTGCCTCCGCCAACATAGTGGTGTCGTTGTAAGAATCACCTGCGGCGATGGTGCGATAGTACAACGACTTAAAGGCAACAATACACTGCCGCTTGGGGTTGGCCTGGCGGATATTGTAGTCGGTAACGCGGCCCGTATCATCCACAGTAAGCTTGTGGCAAAGCAGGGTTGGATAGCCCAGCTGCTTCATCAGCGGACCCGCAAATTCATAGAAGGTGTCCGACAGGATAACCACCTGGAAGCGCTCCCGCAGCCAATCGATAAACTCCCGGGCACCTTCCATAGGGCTAAGGGTCGCAATCACTTCCTGAATTTCATTTAACCCCAGCTTGTGCTTTGCCAGCTCTCCCAGACGCATGGTCATTAATTCATCGTAATCGGGGATATCCCTGGTGGTCGCCTTGAGCGCCTCAATACCGGTTTTCTCCGCAAACTTTATCCAGATTTCAGGGATCAACACCCCTTCGAGGTCCAAACACGCGAGCTCCACAAACGACTCCTATTGCCAATCAGATGAAGGTTTCACAAGACGAGGTATTCGTCCGGCATCAAAAGCAGGCAATCTACCTTGTTCACGCCCTCACCGCAATTTCTCTGTGCTGCCAATTAGCGAAGCACCGGTCGGGGCAAATAGTTTTCACGTGGAACTCTTAATAAACAACCTTATAATCTCTCTATAACTTGCTGAATAGAATCAGAGGTAAAAGTTAAGAAATTACTTTAAGTATAGAATATCGGCAAAATTTTCATCATTTCAGACAAACTAAAGCACAGACCAATCTCACCGATCAAATATTAACCAATGTTCCACGAAGTTTTTCCCCGCACCTTGAGCAGCCGCTGTGTGCGACATTGCAGGAAGACAAAAGAGCAAAGAGTTATAACGGTATGACTGGATATTATTTTTCTCCTAACGCCGGCTCTGCTATCCTGCGCCGCAAATTAACCCTATTGCACCCAAAACTCACCAGGAACGCCCCATGACCGAACTGCTTGATACCGTCGACCTCGACAAGCAGCTGCAAGAACAGTCGCCACAGCAAATCCTTAAATACGCCCTCTCGGAGTACGACAATATCTGTATCTCCTTTAGCGGTGCGGAGGACGTGGTACTGATCGAAATGGCTCACAAAATCAGGCCCGACATCCAGGTTTTTTGCCTCGATACCGGTCGCCTGCACCCGGAGACCTACCAGTTTATCGAAACCGTGCGCAAGCATTACAAGATCGATATCGATGTTGTCAGCCCCGATGGCGAAGCTGTGCGCGCACTGGTCAAAGCGAAAGGCCTGTTCAGTTTTTACGAAGACAACCACCAGGAGTGTTGCGGTATCCGCAAAATTGCCCCGCTGCAGAGGAAGCTGCAGGGCGTCGACGCGTGGATAACCGGCCAGCGCAAGGACCAGAGCCCCGGCACCCGCGCGCAAATCCCGGTCATCCAGGACGACAAGGCATTTGCCCACGAGCGCGGCCCGCTCACCAAATTCAACCCGCTGGCAAACTGGACATCACAACAGGTTTGGGACTATATCCGGGCCTTTGAGGTGCCCTACAACCCGCTGCACGACCGCGGCTTTGTTTCCATCGGCTGCGAACCCTGCACCCGGCCTGTGGGCCCGGGCCAGCACGAACGCGAAGGTCGCTGGTGGTGGGAGGAAGCTACCAAGAAGGAATGCGGCTTGCACGCTGTGAATTTCGAGCGCGAATAAGCAGGAAATCAACCCGCGCCCCCGGCCCGGCAGTTGTCGAGGGCGGCTGAGGGACCTGTCAGTGAGACGGCAGCTCTATATCGGCAAACAGCTCTTCAACTTCCGCCCTGGAGTGCCGGTTATAGGCCTCGGTAACCACATCCTTGCTCAGGTGCGGTGCAAATAATTCGATAAATTCGTACATATAACCGCGCAAAAAAGTGCCGCGCCGAAAGCCGATCTTGGTAACGCTGGGCTGGAACAGATGGCTGGCATCCAGCGCCACGAGGTCGCTGTCCAGGTCTTCGTTATAGGCCATTTTCGCGATGATACCCACACCCAACCCCAGCCTGACATAGGTCTTGATCACATCCGCATCGGCGGCGGTGAATACAACCTTTGGCGCCAGGCCCTTCTCAATAAAGGCTTCATCCAGCTTGGAGCGCCCGGTAAAACCAAACACATAGGTGACGATCGGGTGCCTGGCAACATCTTCCAGGGTCAGTTGCGAGACCTGGCAGAGGGGGTGGTTTTTGGGGACCACGATGCAGCGGTTCCAGCGGTAACAGGGCATCATGACCAGGTCACTGAACAACTCCAGCGCTTCGGTGGCCACCGCAAAATCAACGGTACCATCGGCGGCCATTTCGGAGATTTGCATCGGTGTGCCCTGGTGCATATGCAGCGACACCTCGGGGTAACGATTAATAAAGGTCTCAATCACTTTGGGGAGCGCGTAGCGAGCCTGGGTATGGGTCGTCGCCAGGGAAAGACTGCCTTTTTTCTCGTTGCTGAACTCCTGCGCAACCTGCTTGATACTCTCTACTTTGCGCAGTATTTCCCCGGCAGTTTTCAGAATCGCTTCCCCTGCCGGGGTGATTCTGGTCAGGTGTTTGCCGCTGCGGGAAAATACTTCCACGCCCAACTCATCTTCCAACAGGCGAATCTGCTTACTGATACCGGGCTGGGAGGTGTACAAACTTTGCGCGGTCGCAGATACGTTCAGGTCGTGGTGGGCAACTTCCCAAATGTAGCGCAGTTGCTGCAGCTTCATAAGCCCTCCAATTGGCTCTTTGTCACTGAAATTTTATTATAAAAATATAAGAAAATATTCTTTTCCAGAATAGATACATTTACGTATATTTGCCAGCCAAAATCAACAAATGCTTATAGCGAAGTCTCTTATACATAACGATAGCCTATAAAACAATGGAAATCCTGTACTATATTCTCGCTGGAGCAGGTGTTGGGCTGGCTATCGGCGTCACCGGTGTAGGCGGCGGCTCCCTGATGACGCCGCTGCTGATCTTGTTCGGCTTTCCCTACCACGTTGCCATCGGCACTGACCTGCTCTACGCCGCCATAACCAAGGCTGGTGCAATGCGCGCTCATCAGCGCAAAGCCAATGTACGCTGGCCCATTGTCCTGCGGCTGGCGGCGGGCAGCATACCGGCCACCCTGGTGACCATCCTGTTGCTGAAAACGGTATTTGGCAACGCCGATGAGTACAAACACCTGCTGACCACCAGCCTCGGCATCATGCTGATCCTGACTTCGCTGGTGCTGCTGTTTAAAACGCAACTGCAGCAGCCATCCAGAGACCCGCAGGGTTGGGCGGAAACACACAAGCCGGCCCTGACCGTAGTGATGGGAGTTTTTTTAGGCGTTTTCGTGACCTTGAGTTCCGTCGGGGCCGGGGCCATCGGCACCGCTATCCTGCTGATCCTCTACCCTGCCCTGAAAGCCCGCCATGTGGTCGGCACCGATATTGCGCACGCGGTTCCGCTCACCCTGGCCGCCGGCCTCGGCCACATGTTGCTGCTGGGAAATGTCGATTTTGTTCTGCTCGGCTGCCTGCTGGTGGGCTCACTGCCGGCCGTCAGCCTTGGCACAAGAATTGGCTCAAGCCTGCCCAACCGGATATTACAACCCATTCTGGCCAGTGTGCTGATGGCCCTGGGCATCAAATTTGCGCTGTTTTAAGGGGCGCCTGTTCAGCTTTATAAACGCTATTCGCGCAGCGCCGCCCGGTCAATGGATACCCTTGGCCTACAATTTCAATTCATTGGCCACACCGTGCGGCACATGCCCGGTGGCCACTACGCTGCGCGCAGAATCACAGTGCGACTGCTGATCGTCGAAAAAGACATCAGCACCGTAGGATTTCAGGAACGCGCCTTTGTCCAACCCGCCGAGAAACAGTGACTCATCAATGCGTATATTCCACGCGCGCAGGGTTTTTATCACTCGCTCGTGGGCCGGTGCTGAGCGAGCGGTGACCAGAGCAGTTCGGATGGGCTTGATATCATTGCCGGCGAACTCATGCTGCAGTCCTTGCAGGGCAGCGAGAAACTGTTTGAACGGCCCCCCCATCAACGGCATATTTGCCCGCGCTTTTTCAGTGGCGGCAAATACTTTCAAGCCCTCGTCCTTATAAACCCTTTCCGCCTCGTCGGAAAACAGCACCGCATCGCCATCGAAGGCAAAGCGCAACTCTTCACCGTGCTCCGAGCGCGAGCTGGCCGGCATCAGGGTGGCCGCCGCCACTCCGTGCTCCAGCGCGCTGCGCACATCTTCCGCGTGAGTCGAGAGAAACAAATGGCAACCGAATGCGGCCACATAACGATACGGGCTTTCTCCGCCACAAAACGCGGCCCGGGAAATATCCAGCCCATAGTGCTCGATCGAGTTAAACACCCGCAAACCGGTATCGGCGCTGTTGCGGGACAGGAGGATCACCTCAACCCGCGGGTCGCCCTCCAGCAAATCATTGAGTCGCAACAGCTTTTGCACAATGGTAAAAGCATCACCGGGTTGCAGCAGGTCGTTTTCGTGTTCGATCTGGTAGCTGGCGTAGGCCTCCAGCCCCTGCTCCTGGTAGACTTTGTGGCTGTCATCCAGATTAAACAAGGCGCGGGAAGAAAGGGCGATTATCAGCTTATTGCCATAGACGGCGGGCATAGAGCATTCTCACTTTAGCGGGGTAAAACAAGGCCAGGCGTCGCAGCAGCCTCACTCAAGCGGCAATTGTAGCGGATCATGGCCGTCGCGAAAGAAATTATCCACGCGACAGGCCCCCATAACGCCTGTAAATAGCTCCTGCCCACTGACTGTCGGCCAGCCGCTGCGCACACCAATCAGCTATAACCCTGTTTTTGCGGAAAATTGCCGAAAATGCCCCCGGTGTGGACAAACACGATATCCCTGTCTGAAGGCAGCCGACCGGCCCGCAATTCGCTAACCAGCCCGTGAAATGCCTTACCTGTATAGACCGGATCCAAGACGATACCCTCGGTTCGCGCCAGCCAGGCAATAGTGGCAAACACCTCTGCTCCGGCTTTGGCATAGCCCGGCCCGATGTAGCGATCATTCACCACAATGGCGGCATCATCCAGGCTCACCTGGCGGTTGTAGCGCTGCTGCCACTGCTCGATATCGGCCCTCACCTTGCGCTGAAAATAGGCTTCATCGTCGCACACAGCCATCCCCAACACCGTGGTCTCCAGCTGCAGCAAGTGCACACCCAGGGTCAACCCGGCCTGGGTTCCCCCTGATCCGGTCGCGCAGACAATATGGCTGGGCTGCAGGTTTTGGCTCTCAAAATCGCGCTGTAGCTCCATGGCCGCGGCCACATAGCCCCAAATTCCGGTGCCGTCGCTGGCGCCGGTGGGAATGATAAAGGGGCGCCGGCCCTGGCTGCGCAACTCCTCGGCCTTCGCCTCGAGCAATTGTGGCAGCTGACTTGTGTATACACGCGGCTCAAAGGTGCATATTTCCGCACCGGCCAGCTTGTCGAGCAATAAATTACCGTCATCGACCCCCTCCGGCACGCCGCGCAGGACCAGGACCGCGGCCAGCCCCAGTGAAGCACAGGCGAACGCAGTGGCGCGACAGTGATTGGATTGCAGGCCCCCGCAGGTAATGATGGTGTCGCACCCCTCAGCCATGGCTTTGGCCAGGGTAAACTCCAGTTTGCGAACCTTGTTGCCACTCAGGGTTATGCCGGTCAGGTCGTCGCGCTTGATCCAGAGCTTCGCCCCGACTTCAGCACTGGCGCGAGCCAGGTACTGCAACGGCGTAGGAGTCTGTGCCAACGGCACTTGTGGCGGTAATTTGAGCATGGTTTCGTCTCTCCAGTGCGGCCACCCCGGAACCAGATCGCCGATACTAACAAAAAGGCAGCCCTGGGCTGCCTTTTTGTTGAGTGCCTTTTAGGAGGATGCCCTCCTATGGAGTGGCACTTGCCAGGCGGCCTGCGAATTCAGCAGGCACCAAGCCCGCCTAACCGATCGATTTGATGGTGCCCTTGGGCAGTACGGCGTGAACAGCAACCTTTTGGAATTTTAACTCAACATTGTTACCGGTATCGAGCACCAGGTAATTATCATCCACCTTGGTAACCTTGCCCAATATACCACTGTTCATAACCACCTCATCGCCCTTGCTCAGCCCGGTGACCAATTGCTGGTGCTCTTTCTGGCGCTTGCGCTGGGGCCGAATCATAAAGAAATACATGAACACGAACAAACCGCCAAACAGCAGCAGCGTGACCATTGGGTTGCCCTGAGGGGCGGGAGCCTGGGTTTGTGCCATCGCAGCAGGAATAAAAAACGACATTAACTATCCTCGTTATTGAGTAAAATCCAAAGCGCAGAACTCTACCCTGTTTCCAGCAGTCAGGCAACGAGAGGAGGGAGAATTTATGGGGATCTATTACTTACAGAGCACTAGTAGTCGGTGCTCTGTAAGTGGGTTGGTTAGGCGTAGTCCCTGAACAGCTTTCTGAAAGTGCTGGGGGACAGACCGGTCCAACGCTTGAAAGCATTGGTGAAGCTGGTGCGGTCGGAAAAGTCCAGAGAAGCAGAAATACTGTCAATACTCATGACATTTTCCACCAGATAATTGATGGAATGATGGAAACGGACCTGGTCGCGCAGCTGGGCAAAGCTGATCTCCTGCTGCTGCAGGCGCCGCTGCAAGGTACGCTTGGACAAGTTCATTTCATCGGCAATGTGATCAATCGACAGCGGAGAGTTACCAATGCGGCGCTGCAGCACTTCCACCACCCGCCCCGGCACACCATAGGCCTCCGGGAGGCGTGCCTGCTGCACGTACTCCTCAAAAGATTTTACCCCTTCAGTGGCAAAGCCGGTTTGAAGTTTAGCCAGACCCTCAGGGTGCTTTTTATGCAGCTCAATCATTTTGGCCACTCCTTTTGCCATCAAGTCAATTGTTGCAAGATCATCGCCAGTAAACCTGCGCTCGCCGCCTTCACTGTTAAAAAAACATAGCGCGCCATACAACTGCCCGGAAACAACGAGCGGTGCGCAGAGATAAGCACGAATAGAGGCCCCATTATATGACATGCGTCCCGAATTCCCATTGGAATCGTTCACATAGCTTGCTTTTTTTTCCGTAATTGTGAAGTCGAACCAGTCTTCTTTCGGATTCAGGCTTGCAGCCCCGTCAGATATAGTACCGGCCTGCTGCTCTACGACCATATCATCCTGCAAGTAGCGCCACCGGCACAACAGTGCGAAATCAGCCCGAAACATCTCCAGGCCGCACTCAAGGTACGCCTGTGAGTGACGATTACGAGTGGGATACGTAGCCGTCAGCAAATCGTGCAACCGGCGGTACCGGTCGACCAGAATTTCACTGTTATGCGGGTAAGCATCCTGCTCAGCACTGACCACCACCCTGCGGGGGTTGCCGATAACTTGTCGCTGTTCTTCCATATTCCTGCTACACCAGAGGCGCCTTTCAGCAAGCGTCTAATTAACTATAAACAACCATATTCTTTATAACGAAAATAAACTAGGCTGATTGGTGCCACGTAGTTGGTTTTAACGCCAATAGTTGTTTTTTTCCTGCCAGACGGGCTGACCGAAAGCTACAACTGCCCAATTAAGTATAGGTAGTATTTTGCGGTTGTGTGGGGGCGCAAGATTTATTTTTTTCCACGAAGAGATTGCCTGCGATACCCAGAACTTTAGCGCCGGTTTAGGCGAGCGCGATAGGCGAGCGCGAGGTAGCAGTCCGCCAGCAAGAACGGCGGCGTGAGTCATCCCGTTGTAACCGCGCCGGCGGTGGCCGAGCCTCGGGCGCCCGCTTCAGCAGCGGCGAGCGACCCGGAGGGAACTCAATAAGTACGGGCTTAAAGTTCCAGTTGCGCGAGCTCAGCCAACAGATCGTCGTGATGGCTTTTGGTTTTAAATCGATCCATAACCTGCTTCAAGCGGCCGTCCTTGCCAATAATAAATGTGGTGCGCAAAATACCCATAAACTCCCGCCCCATAAACTTCTTCAGCCCCCACACGCCATATTTTTCCGCCACCGCGTGATCCTCATCGGACAGGAGGTCAAAATTTAACTCTTGCTTGTCAATAAAACGCTGTAACCGCGCAACCGGGTCAGGGCTGATTCCCAGCACCACGGTATCGAACTTTTTCAGCTCACTGGCAATATCGCGAATGCCGCAGGCCTGGGTGGTACAACCCGGTGTACTCGCCTTTGGGTAAAAATAGACGACCACATTACTTTTGTTCCGGTAATCTTTCAGGCTGACATTGGCACCGGCTTGATTCGGGAGTGTAAACACAGGAGCCAGGTTGCCGATTTTTGGAAACGCCATTTTTCACCTATCCTCAGTTGGAAATTTATTACACGAAAGCCACAAAAAAGCGCGGGCCAGCCGCGCTTTTTATACATTGATTTAACTGCGACGATCAGCTCGGCAGCAAATCAGCTACGGCATTGCGCTCTTCTTTCAACTCGGTTTCGGTGGCGGTCATTTTCGCACGGGAAAACTCGTTGATATCGATACCCTGAACGATACTCCAGTCGCCATCCTTACAGACACAGGGGTAGCCGTAAATCAGGCCCTTCTCGATGCCGTAGGAGCCGTCAGAATAGACACCCATGGTCACGTAGTCACCCTCCGGTGTACCCAGGGCCCAGTCGCGCATATGGAAAATCGCCGCATTGGCAGCAGAAGCCGCTGAGGATGCGCCCCGCGCCTTGATAATAGCCGCGCCACGCTGCTGCACAGTCGGAATAAAGTCTTCTTCGTACCAGGCCTGATCCACCAGTTGCATGGCGTCAGTACCAGCGACCGTGGTGTTGTGAATGTCAGGGTACTGGGTAGCGGAGTGGTTACCCCAGATAATGACCTTGTTGACATCGTTGATGGTCTTGCCGGCTTTTTCCGCCAGCTGGCTCATGGCACGGTTGTGGTCGAGGCGCATCATGGCGGTAAATTGACGGGGGTCGATATCCGGCGCGTTACGCTGGGTAATCAGGGCATTGGTATTGGCCGGGTTACCAACCACCAGCACCTTGATGTCTCGGGAGGCGTGATCGTTGATGGCCTTGCCCTGCACAGAAAAGATCGCCGCGTTTGCCTCCAGCAGATCCTTGCGCTCCATGCCCGGGCCGCGCGGACGAGCACCCACCAACAGCGCGTAATCGGCATCCTTAAAGGCTACGTTAGGATCATCGGTGCAAACCATACCGGCCAGCAGCGGAAAGGCACAATCGTCCAGTTCCATCGCTACACCCTGGAGGGCATTCAGGGCGGGAGTGATTTCAAGCATTTGCAGAATCACGGGTTGGTCTTTACCTAGCATTTCGCCAGCAGCAATGCGGAATAACAGGGAGTAGCTGATCTGACCGGCTGCGCCAGTTACGGCGACACGTACGGGTGCTTTCACGATATTTCTCCGTTTACGCTCAATTTAGAAGTTGTAGATGAAGGCCGGAAAGGCCCCATCAGGCGGTGCAACATTATATGGAAATAATGGCAAAATGCACTTAAAACATGGTCTTGGCGGGCAAAGAGGTGCCCTTCCAGCCTATTTAATCGGCACCCGCACTATCCCTGTGCACTCGCTGCATAACGCTGTACCAATGCCTGGTACAGCTCATCGCTGTAGCTGACACTGTTGCTGTCCAGCGAACGGGCTGCCAGCACCAGGTGTTCGTTGTCCTCAAGGCCGTCCCACACTTTCTGGTAGGTGCCATCCTGATAACCGTTGTCCTGGCGGAAGAAATTGAGCACGTTTTTACCCACGTAACCCCGATAGAGCTTGTCAAAGTCCATATCCATACCCGCCATCAGGCGACCAAAGGCCGGCACTGAAAAGTCCCGCGTGGTCAGCACCGCTGCCGCAAACGCCTCCAGGTCGAGGCGGAAGTCCGGCTGGTCGGTCTGGATAAGCAATTGATCGGCAATTTCCTCTGCCAATTGCGCGTGAGTCTTGCCGCTCTGCAACAGGATACTGAGGCCGAAGTGCCAGATATCAATCAACTCGAGCTGTACCTGCTCAATATCCGGGGTCTGCTTTTTCCACCATTTCCAACCGTAGTGATCGAGCAGCTCGGCACATTCGATCCAGATCGCGCGATACCAGGCAAAGCCCTGCTGGCGCCAGTCGGCGTTTACCTTGCTGTTAATGCCGTCTTGCAGATCGAGCATGATTTTCAGTTGTTGCTGCATAAATTCTCCGTGGTGGGTCGCAATCAAACGCGGCAGATGCTATCAAATATCAGCCCCTCGCACACCCTCCTCACCTCCCCAGCTGTCACAATTTAGTCACAATAACGCCACAATCCTGTCATTCGCCGATCATGAATTTGTCACATCAAAGCAATAACCTGTATTCGATACCTACAATCCAGGAACAATGAGGAGAACGAGCCATGAAACTCCTGCAAAACTTGCACAACTGTGACCTGTACACCTTTGACTGGTGCCTGCGGCGCCGCCACTTGCAACAGCTAACCCGCGCCAGCCGCGAGGTGTCGCGCACCGCCGACGGTCACCTCTACGCCATCGCCCTGCTGCTGTTACTGCTGTTCAAGCAGTATCAGTGGGCCTGGGTGGTGCTAACGGCCTTTGCGATTGAGCGGACCTGCTATTTCTTTATGAAAAGCCACTTTCGCCGCAACCGCCCGCCGGCGGCCATTCCAGGCTTCACCAGCATAGTGCAACCCAGTGACCAGTTCAGCTTTCCCTCCGGGCACAGTTCCGCGGCTTTTCTTTGCACCGCGCTCGCAGTGGCGGCGATACCAGCCCTGGGCTGGCTGCTCTACCCCTGGGCCGTCGCCGTCGCCATCTCCAGGGTTTTACTGGGGGTTCACTTCCCCACCGACACCCTGGCAGGAGCGGCTCTGGGCCACAGCGTCGCCAGTCTTGTGTTGCTCTATATGGGTGTGGCATGAGAATCTTTTACGGTGTGCAAGGCACCGGCAATGGCCACATCAGTCGCGCCCGAGCCATGGCAACACACCTGCAGAATGCCGCCAATATAGACACCCGCTTCCTGTTTAGCGGCCGCCCCCGCGACCAGTACTTCGACATGGAGATATTCGGCAACTGGCAGAGCAAGACCGGGCTCAGCTTCGTGACTGAGAGAGGTCGGGTCAATCCCGCCAAAACAATCATCCGCAACAAGCTGTGGCGCTTCTACCGGGATATCTGCGAGCTCGACCTGAGCCAATACGACCTGGTGTTATCGGATTTTGAACCGATTACCGCATGGGCCGCCCGGCGCCAGGGCATCCCCTGCATTACCCTCGGCCACCAGTATGCGTTTCGATACGACATTCCCCTCGAAGGTGACTCCTGGCTATCGCGCAGCATCATCAAATATTTTGCCCCGGGCAGCGAGTATCTGGGCCTGCACTGGCACCATTTCGGCCAGCCAATACTGCCGCCGATCATAGATCTCAGGGAGCGCTCCCTGCCAGTGAAAGACAACCAGGTGCTGGTTTACCTGGGATTTGAGGACCCGGCCGAAGTCATACCCCTTTTGCATAAATTTCCACAGCAGAAATTTGTCTACTACGGCGAATTCAGCGAGCGCAGAGACGAGCAAAATATCACCCTGTGTCCGCTCAGCGTCAAGGGTTTCAAGCATGAGCTGGCACAATCCAGGGGAGTGATCTGCAACGCCGGTTTCGAGCTGGCCAGCGAAGCCCTGCACCTCGGCAAGCGCCTGCTGGTAAAACCCCTGCACGGCCAGATGGAGCAGCTCTCCAACGCCCTGGCACTCACCAGCCTCAAGCTCGGCCAGCGCATGGAAAACCTGTCAGAAGCAGCGATCCGCGACTGGCTCGACTGCGCCGAGCAGCCGGATTGCCATTACCCTGACGTGGCTGCAGCCATCGTCAATTGGCTCCAGCAGAGTCAACGCTGCCCGGTCGCGGAGCTTGCCGGACGGCTCTGGGCAGAGGCGCGCGTGGCATCGGCAGGCCCGGCCGGCGACAACGATGTCCGGGTGCCGGTTGCCGCCGCCGGCTAATCGCCCCGGCGGTCTCCGCAGGGGGATTTGACAGGAAGTTACTTCAAGCCTTGCGGAACAGACGGTGGAAATTCTCCCCAGTCACTTCGCACAGCTGCTCGTAACTGATACCCCTGAGTTCGGCCACAAACTTCGCCACCTCGCGTACAAATGCGGGTTCATTGGGCTTGCCCCGAAACGGCACCGGCGCCAGGTAGGGCGAGTCGGTCTCTACCAGCAGCCGATCCAGCGGCAACTTGCGCGCCACATCGCGCAGCTCCTCGGCATTCTTGAAGGTGACAATACCGGAGAGCGACACGTAATAATTCATATCCAGGGCGGCTTTAGCCATCTCCCAACTCTCGGTAAAACAGTGCAGTACACCGGCGTTTTCCAGGCAGCCGTGCTCCCTGATCAAGCTCAATGTGTCTTCACGGGCGTCCCGAGTGTGTACGACAACCGGCAATTGAGCGCGACCGGCAGCCCGCAAATGAATGGCAAAACTCTCCTGCTGCACCGCCAGGTCATCCTTGCTGTAATAGTAATCGAGGCCGGTTTCGCCCAGCGCCACCACATCCGGATTCTCGCCCCAGGCCACCAACTGGTCTTCGGTGGCCAGTCCCGCCGCCACATCGAGGGGGTGAACCCCCACCGAGGCCCGTACATCCGGGTACTTTGCCGCCAGGTCTGTGACCCGCTGCCGGTTCTCCAGACTGATGCCAATACAGAGAAATTTCTCTACCCCGGCCAATCGCGCTGCCTGCAGGGCCTGGTCGAGGCTGCCGCCATATTTATCGAGTTTCAATCGATCCAGGTGGCAATGGGAATCTACCAGCATAGGTGCCTCTTGGTTATGCGTTACAAAAATTAAACAATACGAAAGTTAAACAGTACGACGGCCAAACAGTATAAAAGATAAGCAGCATACGACTGAGCGAGTTGTAACAAAAAAGGCCAGGGTAACTGGCCTATGGGTTTCCGGATGCCTGCTAAACGAGCAATTTGTCACATGGTATGAGTGGGCCGATCAGAGTCCAGTGAGCCGGCCAGGTAAGTCTCAATTTTTTTTGCGGCAGTGTCATCCTGATCGCTGAATTGTACTCCGACTCCGGCCGCGCGATTGCCCTGGGCGCCCTTGGGCGTCACCCAAACCACCTTGCCAGCCACCGGAATTTTTTCTGTTTCATCCATCAGGTTAAGGAGCATAAACACCTCGTCACCGAGACTGTAGGTCTTGCTGGTGGGAATAAACAGCCCACCGTGCTTAACGTAAGGCATATAGGCTGCATACAGCACTGCTTTATCCTTGATCGTCAGGGATAAAATACCGTTGCGCGCCGCTCCAGCTTTCGCTTGCATGTATCTGTTCTCGTGTTAATCAATTTGCCCCAGCTACCACCCGGGTGTCACCGGTAGCCGTGTACAAGGAAAAATAATTCAATAATCGCCAGCTGTCCAGCCCGCCGCCTCGCGCCCTGCCAGGCGACAACCGGTTAATCGCTGCCCTTGCTTCCTAAGCATAGCGTGATTGTCGCGCCAGCGCCTGCCAGTCTAACATCAATTCTTCCAGCAGCAGTTGCTTATTGGGGTTGGCGGCGCTCAGGGACTGGCGCTTTAAGCGCACCAGCTTGTCCCAAAAGCGATAGGCCACCGTGGCCGGCGTGGCCGCCAGCAAATTCACCAGTTGCGCATCCCGGCCAGCACTTGCCTCGCCGCCGCTGGCCTGCTGGCGAAAACCGCTCTGCAACCACTGCTGCATACTTTCGATCACTACCAGTGGCTCGCCGGAGGCCAGTTCGGCGGCCAGCGCCAGTGGCGACGCATTATGGGTGGCCACTCCCAGCAGGCCCTTTATAAGCGCCTCCTGCTTTACCAGCTTGTCCCCGTCAAGCAGCGCGAACGCCGCCAGCGGCGCCCCGGCAGCACACTTCAATAAATACTCCGGGTCCTGCCCCACCGCCAGCGGCGCCAGCCAGGCGAGACCGTCGTCGGTGGAGGGAATAGCAAACGGCAACAGCTGGCAGCGACTGCGAATCGTCGCCAGCACCCCGCTGGTCAAGTGCGACACCAGCAACAGCGTGGTATCACCCGAGGGTTCCTCCAGGCTCTTCAACAGCGCATTGGCAGAATTGGCATTCAGCCCCTCGGCCGGCTCTATCACAGCAACCTTGCGCCCACCCTGCTGGGCGGTCTTGCTGAGAAATTCGGTCAAGCTCCTGACCTGGTCGATCTTGATAACGCGACTGCCGTCCTCAGGTCGCAGCAGCAGCAGGTCCGGGTGGGTCCCCGACAAATTAAGATCGCAGCCTTTGCAGTGGCCGCAAGCGGCATTGTTCAGGGGCGACAGGCAGAGCAGATAACAGCCGAACGCCGAGGCCAGATGCAGCTTGCCCACACCTTTCGGCCCGGCCAGTAACAACGCGTGGGGCAAGCGGTTATCCGCATGTTGCTGACACAAGCGCCCCCACTGCTCACGCTGCCAGGCAAACGGGACCGCAAGCCGCGCCTTTTCACTTTCCATCTATTGTTCTCCACCCATCTTCAATACCGCTACGGCGCCAGTGCACGACCAAAACGCTGCCCTTTCCTTGCCCCTGCCCCTGCCCTTTTTCAGTGGCGGGCCAGAAGCAAAGACTTCAACCCCGGTTGAGCTAGAGCAAACCTTCAAGGATCGCCTCAATATCATCCTGCACCGCCGTCAGATTCTGGCCAGCATCCACCAATCGGTAACGCTCGGGTGCCGCTGCCGCCCGGGCGTGATAACCGGCCCGAACGCGCTGGAAAAAGGCCAGCTCCTCCGACTCAAACCGGTCCAGGTCAGCTCGCTCGCCAGCACGCTGCAAGCCGGCCTCTACCTCGATATCCAGCACCAGGGTCAAGTCGGGGCGCAACACGCCTTGCACCATATTTTCCAGCTGCTCGATGGTGTTCAACGGCAAGCCTCTGCCAGCGCCCTGGTAGGCATAGGTGGCATCGGTAAAGCGATCGCAGAGCACCCATTTGCCCGCCGCCAACGCCGGCCGGATCAGAGTATTGACGTGTTGTGCCCGCGCCGCAAACACCAACAACAGCTCGGCCGTTGCATCCACCGCCTCAGCGCGCTTTTGCAGTAACAGCTCGCGGATTTCCTCCGCCAGGGGGGTACCGCCCGGCTCCCGGGTAACCAGCAGCGGAATATTCCGGGCTTCCAGCCAGTCCTGGATAAATTGCCGATTGGTAGTCTTACCCACCCCTTCGGTACCCTCCAGGGTCAAAAACTTGCCTGGTTTAATCTGTTGACCGGACAAAAAACCTCCACCAGTTGTTGTAGGTATTGCTGTTACTGTTACAGGTGTTGCTACTTTAGATGTTACTGCTTTAGAAGTTGCTGCCAGGGCCCAACCCCAATCCGCACAGTGCCCGCTACTACTAGCGCACTGACGATCGATAATTTTCCGGCCGGCGCAGTTGAAACTCTCGCACCGCTTGCCGGTGCGCTTCCAGGGTGTCAGAGAACACGTGAGTACCGTCGCCCCGGGCGACAAAATACAGGCTGCTGCCCGGCGCCGGGTGCAGTGCCGCGTGAATCGACTGCCGCCCCGGCAAAGCAATAGGCGTCGGCGGCAAGCCGGCAATTATATAGGTATTGTAAGGCGTCTTTTGCCTCAAGTGCCGGCGGGTGATATTGCCCTGGTATTCCTCACCGAGCCCGTAGATAACGGTGGGGTCGGTCTGCAACCGCATGCGTTTTTCCAATCTGCGTACAAACACCCCGGCAATTTCGCCGCGCTCATGACCCGCACCTGTTTCCTTTTCGATGATGGATGCCATGATCAGGGCTTCATAGGGCGACTTGTAGGGCAGGCCTTCAGCTCGCTGCTGCCACTCCAACGCAAGCATTGCCCGCATGCGCCGATGGGCCCTCTCGATGAGAGACCAATCGCTGCTACCTTTTTCGTAGTGATAAGTATCGGGAAACAGCCAGCCTTCCAGGTTGCCATTGTCTACACCCAACCTGGTTGCCAGCAGTGTCGTATCCGTGCCCTGCAATGTTTTCACCACGCCATACTGCCGCTGCAACAACGCCACGGCCTCAGCGGCGGTAATGCCTTCTACCAGAGTTACGGAGTGCTGCTTCACTTTCCCGGCGTTGAACAATTCCAGTAGCTGCACCGGTGTCAGCCTGGCCGGCAAACTGTATTCACCCTGTTTTATGCGGCCCTGGTCGGCCAATCGCGCATAGGCTTTTACCAGCACCGGGTACTCGAGGCCAAAGTCTTGCTGGAATTTGCGCAGCACCCGATTGAGGGGTTCGCCGCGCTCAATTTCAAAAACAATCTCCACACCTGCCTCACCTGTCAGCTCCAGCTCCGTATGCAACCAGCGCCAGCTCGCCGCCGCAACCAGAACAGTGGCCGCGCCGACCAATGCCAGCAGCAGCCACAGGCACTTACTCAAAATAGATTTATTGGCCTTTTTCAAACCGGCTTTCCATCAGTGAACGCTGCAATTTTTGCATCGCGGGGGTAGCCTGGAAGCGCAGGTCACCGATTCGCTCAACAGGGATTATTCCGCGCACACTATTGCAACAAAACGCCCCACTGAAGCGGTCGAGCGAGGCCAGCGGAATCACCGCTTCGGCGGTGGCGACCTGATTGGCCGGCGCCAATTCGTCAATAATAAAGCCGCGCATCACCCCACTGACCCCGCACTCATTCAACAGCGGTGTTATCAATTTGCCACGCTGCTCAAAAAACACATTGCTGGAAGTCGTCTCGATAACGTTACCCTGGTTGTCGAGCACCAGTCCGTCACCAAAGCCCGCCGCGCTGCACTCCATTTGCAACATGATATTATCCAGTCGATTGAGGTGTTTAATGCCCGCGAGGTATGGGTTAGCTGGCAGCCGATAATCACAAACCCGCAATGCAATAGCGTCTTGCGCTGCCAGGTCACCGGCATACAAAGCAATAATCACGGTTGGGGAAGCGCCAGGATCGGGGCGATAACCGCGACCTCCGCCGCCGCGGGTAACAATCAACTTGGCGACAGTGCAGGTTTTCAGAGTCGCTGCCGGCACCGCCGCCAGCAGTTCACAAAGCCAGGTTTGCACCTGCTCAAGTGGCGGGGCAATACCCAGTCGCTGGCAGCCCCGGGTCAAACGCTGCTTATGGTAAGCCCAAAGCGGCAAGTCGCCAGCCACCAGGCGCATGGTTTCAAAAACCCCGTCGCCATAGGCCAGGCCGCGGTCCGAAACTGGCACCGCAGCCGCTACAACGCCGTTGACACTGCAAATAACCATGGGCTTATGCGGGCCACAGCGAGCAGCCGTAACCTGCCGCAGTCAAGCTTTAAACCTTGCGGAAAATCAGCGAACCGTTGGTACCACCGAAGCCGAAAGAATTACTTAAAACGGCATTAATGGGCATTTCCTGGGCCGTATGAGGCACCAGGTTGAGGTCGCAAATTTCCTCGGGGTTGTCCAGGTTAATGGTTGGCGGAGCTACCTGATCCCGAATCGCCAGCACACTGAAGATGGCTTCAACACTGCCGGCAGCACCCAACAGGTGACCAATCATGGATTTGGTGGAGCTCACTGCGACCTTGTCTGCGGCACTGCCCATTACCGACTTAACGGCTTTACACTCAGCGATGTCACCGGCTGGAGTGGACGTGCCGTGGGCGTTGATGTAATTGATGTCAGCGACATCGATCTGCGCATCCTTGATGGCGTTTTCCATGGACTGGGCCGCACCCTCGCCGTTTTCCGGCGGCGAAGTCATATGATAGGCGTCACCGCTCATACCAAAGCCGATCAATTCAGCGTAAATTTTCGCCCCGCGGGCCTTCGCCATTTCATACTCTTCCAGCACCACCACCCCGGCACCATCGCCGAGTACAAAACCGTCCCGGTCCTTGTCCCAGGGCCGACTGGCAGCCTGCGGGTCATCGTTGCGGGTCGACAGTGCTCGTGCCGCGGCAAAGCCGCCCAGGCCCACCGGTGTGCAGGCCATTTCCGCTCCGCCGGCCACCATGGCGTCTGCCTCGCCGTATTGAATCAGGCGCGCCGCCATACCGATATTGTGAGTACCTGTGGTACAGGCGGTAACGATAGAAATATTCGGGCCTTTGAAACCGTATTTGATACTCAGGTTGCCGGCGATCATATTGATGATCGCACCCGGTACGAAAAACGGGGATATGCGCCGCGGGCCCTTGCTGGCGATGGTTGCGGCACCAAACTCGATAGACCCTATGCCGCCGATACCAGCGCCTATGGCAGCGCCAATGCGAGGGGCGTTTTCCTCGGTGATTGGCAGGCCGGAATCTTCCATGGCCTGAATCCCGGCAACCATACCGTACTGGATAAAGAGATCCATTTTCCGGGCATCTTTGGCCGGCAACAGCGGTTCCGGATCGAAGCCTTTCAACGAAGCACTAAAGCGGGTGGTGAATGCCGAGGCATCGAAAGTGTCTATGGGGCAGGCACCACTCTTACCTGCCAATATGCCATCCCAGGTTGAGGTGACATCATTACCCAGTGGGGTAACCATACCCACACCTGTTATTACCACTCTACGGCGTGCCACGCGGCCTCCTTTTGGTTTGTCTCTTCTGTTCTAGTGCAATACTGGTACGATTTTTGGCCAGCCACTAAACGGCTCAACTCCAATCGCACCTTGGTACCTGGCATAATAGCCTTTTTTGCCAATCGTTATCCGGTTTAAACACCACATAGACAGAAAAGCCGCCCTATTTTTCAATAGCGCGGCTTTCAGGACGATACGTGTTCAACAAGTATCAATTGGCTCAATCGAAGCCACTACTGCTATTCCGGCGGTTAGTCCAGATTAGAGTTTACGTAATCGATTGCCAGCTGAACGGTAGTGATTTTTTCCGCTTCGTCATCAGGAATTTCAGTTTCGAACTCCTCTTCCAAAGCCATAACCAGCTCAACTGTGTCCAGTGAGTCAGCGCCAAGATCTTCAACGAAAGAGGCTTCGTTTTTCACTTCTTCTTCTTTAACGCCCAGTTGCTCAGCAACGATTTTTTTAACGCGCTCTTCAATGCTGCTCATAGTGGTTTTCAACTCCTAATTGATATCAATGGTTAGCCCTGAGCCTTGTCCCCAAACCCGTGTTCCAAAATCTTGGGAACCAGCTCTATTAGTGGGTTACGGCCAACTCGAAGGCGCATTCTACATAGAATTTCCCGAGTTGTAACGTAACGATTAAAAAATTCTTTCACGCCAAACGACTGCACTTTCGTGACAGACATCAGGCCATATACATACCGCCATTCACATGGATGGTATCACCAGTGATGTAGCCACCGGCATCACCTGCCAGAAATGCCACCACAGCAGCAATCTCTTCCGGCCGCCCCAACCTGCCAAGGGATATCTGCGACAGCATCAATTGCTTCTGCTCCTCCGACAGCTCCTTGGTCATATCGGTATCGATAAACCCGGGCGCTACGGTGTTGACGGTGATACCCCGCGAACCGACTTCTTTCGCCAGGGCGCGGGCAAAACCGCCGACGCCGGCTTTGGTGGCTGCGTAATTCGACTGCCCGGCATTACCCATAGAGCCCACTACGGAGCTGATATTGATAATGCGCCCCCAGCGAGCCTTCATCATGCCGCGCAGACAGGCCTTGCTGAGACGGTAAACCGCACTCAGATTGGTATTGATGACGTCAAACCACTCCTCGTCGCTCATCCGCATCAACAGGTTATCCTTGGTGATACCGGCATTATTCACCAATATGGCCGGCGCGCCAAACTCGGCCTGAATATCTTTTAACAATGCAGCTACTGAATCTGCATCATTGACGTTCAACATCTTACCGCAGCCCTTGATGCCTTTCTCGGCAAAGCGGGCGGATATCTTCTCGGCACCGGCTTCGCTGGTCGCGGTACCGATAACCGTTGCACCTGACTCACCGAGCTGATCTGCAATAGCCGCGCCAATTCCACGGCTGGCCCCGGTCACCAATGCGACCTTGTCTTTTACGCTCATACTCCAAAACTCCCTATCAATGGATTGAGTTTACTGATTACCACTACTGTGCTGCGGCGATGGCGGCATCAAACTCCGCCAGGCTCTCGGTAGCAAAGGCATTGAGGCTGCGATCAATACGCTTGCACAGCCCCGACAACACTTTACCAGGACCACATTCAATAACCTGGGTAATGCCGGCTGCCGCCAGCGCTTTGGTGCAATCCACCCACAGTACCGGGGTGTATATCTGCTCGATCATCAGCTCCTTGATTGTTTCCGCACTGGCCTCGGTTTGTGCATTAACATTGTGCACAACGGGCACTTCCGGTGCCGAAAATGCCGTCGCCTTTATCTGCTCCGCCAGCTGATCGGCGGCAGGACGCATCAGTTCTGTATGGAAAGGCGCGCTGACCGGCAGCGGCAAGGCACGCTTGGCGCCAGCTTCCTTGCACTTGTCTATTGCTCTCTCCACAGCACCGGCATGACCGGCAATAACCACCTGGCCGGGCGAATTAAAGTTAACCGCCGCCACCACTTCAGACTCCGCCGCCGCCGCACAGGCCGCTTTAATAACATCGTCATCCAGGCCCATAATTGCCGCCATCGCGCCGGTACCCTTCGGCACCGCTTGCTGCATATACTTGCCGCGCAATTGCACCAGCTTGACCGCGTCCTCAAAGCCAACCACGCCCGCCGCGACCAATGCCGACCACTCACCCAAACTGTGGCCGGCCATCAGCGCCGGCTGCGGGGCTCCCTTCTGCTGCCAGGCACGCCAGATCGCAATGCTGGCGGTCAACAACATGGGCTGGGTTCGCTCAGTCAAGTTCAACTCTTCCTGCGGGCCATTTTGTACCAGTGCCCAAAGGTCGTAACCCAGCACGCCGGATGCCGCGGCAAATGTTTCTTCTACCACGGGGTAGGAACCAGCCAATTCCGCAAGCATGCCAACTTTTTGAGAACCTTGCCCGGGGAATACGAATGCAAGCTGATTATTTTTCATAATTCTTTTCACTCTGTAGTTTGTAAGGACGAAGTTTGCTGCGACCTAACGCAGAACGGGGACTGTTAAGTCCCCGTTCCTGAAAAAATACGGTCACCGAAAGTGACTCGTATCTTAGTCGTCTGCGCCAGTATCGACCACTTTCCGGCCTTTATAAAAGCCGTCAGCGGTGACGTGGTGACGAAGGTGTTTTTCACCAGTTGTTGGATCTGTAGAAAGAGTAGGTCCAGACAGGGCATCGTGTGAACGACGCATACCGCGCTTGGAACGAGTCTTTTTACTTTTTTGAACAGCCATCTTGCACTCCTATTACTCAAAGTCCGCCAGAACCGGGGCGCCTCAGGATTTCGGCGAGCCCTTTAATTGCTCCAGCACTTGAAACGGGTTAGCGGAATTGGTCGATTCTTCGACCTCCTCCCCAAAGCTGGTTTGCGCTATACAGTCCTCGGGGTGATAGGACGCCATAGGCAAACTCAACAGTAATTCATCTTCAATAATTGTATAAAGATCAGCCTGGCCTTCACCGAGGATCAATGGATCCAGGGTTTTCGGCAACTGCCTGGCACCATCTTCATCCCAGACGATTGCCAGCTTCAGCGTGGCACTGACCGGCACATCGACCGGCTCCAGACAGCGCTGGCAGGTAACCTTTAATACACAATCAGCTGACCCGCTTATAATTCGATGCCTTTCCTCATCGACTATAAACTCCAGAACCACCCGCACTCCGGAGGAGTCGTCGAGCACCAGAGCAGAGACTCTCTGCAGCTCGGACAGCTTCACTTCACCACTCAAATTCAAGCCCTGTTGGGCAAATTTACGCGGATCTATCAGACGCGGTAGAATCGGGTTGGTAGCTGATCTTGACATAAGCGCGCAATTCTATGGATAGAGACCTTGCCTGTCAAAGGAAAATACACCGAAATTGGCCTGAATTTCAAGGATTTGTATCTATTGCAGCGCAGCGCTAACCTGCGTGGCCCGAAAAAGCCCCAAAGAGACACACTATGGCCCTGATAATCCTGGCATCCAGCTCTGCCTACCGGCGCCAACTGATTGAAAAATTGGGCATAAACGCCGAATCCGTAAGCCCGGCTATCGACGAGAGCGCCCTGCCCGGAGAGAGCCCCCGGGAGCTGGTCGAGCGCCTCTCCACCAGCAAGGCGAAAGCCCTGGCGCGCCGCTTTCCAGAGCATTTGATCATCGGCTCGGACCAGGTGGCCGAACTCGATGGCAGCCTGATCACCAAACCCGGCAATCACAGCCGCGCGCGCCAGCAATTATTGGCCTGCAACGGCAAGGTGGTGCGTTTTCACACTGGCCTCTGCCTCTACAACAGCGCCAGCGATCGCCTGCAGTATCGCCTGGCCACCACCGAGGTAAAGTTTCGCCAACTGCAGGAAGACCAGGTCGAGCGCTACTTGCGACAGGAGCAACCCTACGATTGCGCCGGCAGCTTTAAGGCTGAAGGCCTGGGCATCTGCCTGTTTGAATACCTGCGCAGCGACGACCCCAGCGCCCTGATCGGCCTGCCGCTAATCGACCTGACCTCACTGCTGCTAAATGAAGGTATAGAGCTGCCACTCTAACCCTGCCTGGTCGAAACGCGCCCAGGTCAAGGTTACCGGCAAGCCGTCGCCGGCACCCTATTCCTCAGCGAGCCCCATAAGATCAATTTTCAACTCCAGCGCATCCAGCTTTTGGTAGGGTATGGGTTGCCCCTGGCTGGAAATATGGGTCACCTTGAAAATTCGGGCGCCGCCCCGCTCCTCCACACACTCACAGCGCAGCTTGCGCAACGGCTTGTCCACTGCCGCTTTCAAACCCACCAGCAGGTAATCCTTCTTGCCAAATGACGGCCAACTGTCCGCCTCGTGCTCCAACTCCAGCCGGATTGACTCCTCGGAAAAATCCCTCAGCCACGCGGTCATGACCTGGTCAGTACCATTCTTGCAGACTGTGACACACAAATCGGTACTCAAACGGCTGCTTTTACGCGGCTCATGCTCTTCCAGTGAACCCAGCGCCACGGTCAGCAACACCACATGCAAGCGAGCGTGAACACCCTCCTGGAGCTGGGAGCGCCGGTACACTTCCGCCTCGCACTTGAGATGTTCAACATCACTGGCGAAGCCACTGGACATGAGGACCAAACGGGAGCGTGGGCCGAGCGGCCCCAGCCTGCTGAGTTGTGCCCGGGAATCATAGTCGAGCTGGCGCTCTTCCCCCGAGGTATCGGGCACTATCAGGGCAAAGCTCTCGATCCGGGTAATATCATGCACTTGCCCGCCTTCACAGATCACCACCCTGATGCCCAGGTCGTCCGCCTCAAACCGGATATCGCCTGGACGAAACACCCGGTGACCATTGACCTGGTAACCCACCACCAATGTCTCCAGCGAGGAACCTTCTTCATATTCCTGGTGATAGCGAATGCGACTGCCGATCCTGATTGCCCTGACGAAGCGCTGCAGCTGCAGCAACCGCTGCCGCGCAGGAAAGGCGGCCTCTGACTTGGGGCCGAGCCCGGACTTGTTGGATTTTAATTTTTTGCTGCCGAAGGAAATCATTGCCAGGACCCGCCAATAATGGAGAAAGTAAAGGACCATTGCAGACACGCAGCCCGGCAACTTGCCAGACCGCGTCTCGCTACTGCCTTGATTATAGGTATAAATTTCGCAAGCTGCGGATTTTTCAAATCCTGGGCGCTGGCCTGCAGCGAGCCGACACCACCGCTCCCGCCTGTGCCCTCAAACCTCATATGGCGCCGCTGCCGGATGGCGACATTAAGAGTTCTGCCGAAAACACAGTAAAAAGCCGGACACCTAAATCCTGGGCTACCGTTGTATAGCATCACGCCCCTGTAAACACCGCCTGGCCGTCCCGGCCTGAAAAACGCACCAATATATAGCTAGCGTGCACCATAATTTCCCGTAGAAAGCCATTTTCCATCCCAAGCAACCCCATTTAAAAACCGATGACAGCAAGAATTATCCTCGAAAAGACATTCAATATAAATTTTATCTAATTGTTTTTTAAGCATATTTTATAACGCACTAATTTAGACCAAACATTATAGTTAACCAGGCATTTAAATTGGATTGATAATTGCAGTGATTTACTGGGAGAGCAAACGGAAACAGACAGGAACAACTGCGGTCGCCCCTTGATTGTTACCAGGCAATCAGGCGCACAACCGCTCAAAAGTATTTGCACCCGCAAGGCAACCAATCCAGACTTAAAGGGAACCCCATGTTATTCGGACGCAGAAAACGCAAGCCCATCGTTATTCCCCAGAAAAAAGTCGCTGAATGGAAATACACGACCTGCAACTACTGTTCGACTGGCTGTTCCATTGAAATCGGCCTGGATGAAAACAAGCGCATCGTCACCAGCCGCGGCCACGCCGGCGCCGACGTCAACCGCGGCAAGCTCTGCATCAAAGGCTTGCTGGAACACGAACTGTTCAACTCGCCGGGCCGCGGCACCCAGCCCCTGATGCGTAACAAGTTCCACGAGCAGTTCCAGCCTACCGACTGGGACACGGCATTTGACCGTACCGCCGGGAAGATCAAGGACATCCAGAACAAATACGGCCGCGACAGCTTTGCCGTGGTGTCGACCGGACAGTTACTGACCGAAGAATTCTACACTCTCGGCAAGCTGGTACGTGGCTGTATTGGCACCAACAATTACGACGGCAACACCACTCTCTGCATGGCTTCCGCCGTATCCGGTTACAAGCGTTCATTTGGCTCCGATGGCCCACCCGGCTGCTACGCAGACTTCGAATACACCGAATGCCTGATGGCCTTTGGCTCCAACTTGCCGGAACAGCACCCGATCATTTACTGGCGCTTGAAAGAAGCCAAGGAAAAGCGCAGCTTTCCCCTGATCGTGATCGATCCCCGGGTCACCATGCTGGCCCAGTTTGCCGATATCCACCTGCCCATTACCCCCGGTACCGACTGTGTGCTGATCAACAGCATGTTGCACGTCATTTTCAAGGAAGGGCTGGAAGACCGGGCCTACCTGGAAGCGCACACCAACAACCTGGCCGAACTGGAAGCCCTGGTGGGCCAGAAAAAGTACGACCCCAAGATCGCCCAGCACGAGTGCGGCATCGATGAAGACCGCATTCGCACCGTGGCGCGCCTCTACGCCAGGGCCAAGTCGTCCATGGCCATCTGGACCATGGGTATCAACCAGTCGACTCACGGTTCCGACGGGGTTGCCAACATCAACAACCTCAACCTGGTGACCGGCAATATCGGCAAGCCCGGCGGCACCAGCCTCTCCATTACCGGCCAGTGCAACGCCATGGGCACCCGCGAGTGGTCTTCCTGCTCCGGCCTGCCCGGCTACCGGCTGCTGGAAAAAGAAGAGCACCGCCAGGAGATCGCCGATTTCTGGGGGATCGACCCGGAGTTTTTCCCCAAACAGCGGGGCATGGCCCAGACCGATATATTTCCCGCCATCGAAACCGGGGAGATCAAGGGGCTGTGGCTGGTGGCCACCAACCCCATGACCTCCATGCCCAACACCGCCCGCATTCGCAAGGCCATGGAAAAGCTGGAATTCCTGGTGGTGCAGGACTGCTACGAAGACGTGGAGACCAACCAGTACTCCCACGTCTACTTCCCCGCCGCGGTTTGGGCGGAGAAAGAGGGTTGCCACACCAATACCGAGCGCCGGGTCAACCTGATTCGCAACGCCCTGCCGCCGTTTGCCAACGCCAAACCGGACTTCTGGATCTTCAACCAGATGGCCAAGCGCTTCGAGCACGGCGCACTGATTCGCTTCCCGGACACTCCCGAAGGGGCATTCGAAGAGATGAAGCAGCTGTCCGTGGGCAGTGAGCGCACCCTCGACATCTCCGGCATGAGCTACGACAAGATTGAGGCCGCCCGCGGTATCCAGTGGCCCTACCGAGCGGCGGAAGAGGGTCGCAAGGGCCAGAACGGCCTCAAGGGCGACCCGCGACTGTACACCGATGGCAAGTTCCAGACGCCCAACGGCAAGGCCAACCTGATCTGCGTGGACTTTATCAACAACAATGAGCAGCCCTGCGAAGAGTACCCGTTCTGGCTCAACAGCGGCCGGGTAGTGGAACACTTCCACACCCGTACCCGCACCGGCAAAATCGGCAACTGCAACAAGTTCAGCCCCACGCCCTATATGGAGATGAACCCGGATGCCGCCGAGGAGCTGGGTGTCAAGCACCAGGAATACGTGCGTTTGACTTCCCGCCGCGGCGACGCCGTGGTGATGGTGCAGCTGACCCACCGGGTGGCCCGCAACGCGGTCTTTATTCCCTTCCACTTCTACGACTGCGTCAATCGCCTCACCCTCGGCCTGCTCGACCCCTACTCGCGCCAGCCGGCCTTTAAACAGTGTGCCGCACGCATTGAAAAAGTAGACCAGCGCGAAGCCGCCCGTCTCAACGCCGAACGCCGCACCTTTTAATCACAGGATTACCGCTGATGACTACTGCAGAGAACCCCGCTTTGGAAAATACAGTCATGAATTCCGCCCGCCCCGAGTTGGGCCGGGATCTGGGCGCCGCCAGCGTCGAAATTTTCGATCCACGCGACATCAAACCCGTGGTCAAGGCCGAGGACGCCGCCAAGGCCAGCCACTGGGAGTTGCGCACCCAGGAGCAACCCTACGCCTTTCTCAGCGATAAAAAGGTCGATGATGCCAACCGCTACGGCCAGAAAATCGACCTGGTGGACCTCACTGGCTTACCCGCCGGTCGCTCCATGTTTATCAATGAAAACCCCGACGTGGGCATCAACCCCAACCGCAACAAACAACACGGCTTCTTCTTTACCGCCGACAACTGCATCGGCTGCCACGCCTGTGAAGCGGCCTGCAGCGAAAAGAATGACAACCCGACCCACCTGGCGTTTCGCTCGGTCGGTTACGTCGAAGGCGGCAGCTACCCCGATTACAAGCGCATGAACATCTCCATGGCCTGCAATCACTGCGACGACCCGGTGTGCCTGAAAGGCTGCCCCACCCGCGCCTACACCAAGCACGTCGAATACGGTGCGGTGCTGCAGGACCCGGAAACCTGCTTTGGCTGCGGCTACTGCACCTGGGTCTGCCCCTACAACGCGCCGCAACTGGACCCGATCAAGGGCCAGGTGTCCAAGTGCAATATGTGTGTCGATCGCCTCGAAGTGGGCCTCAAGCCCGCCTGTGTCTCGGCCTGTGTCGGCAATGCGCTGGACTTCGGTGTAGTGGAAAATATCCCGGAAAATCGCGAGCAAGCCAAAGTGTCCATTCCCGGTTTTCCCGATCCGGAAATCACCCACCCCAATATTCGCTTCCAGCAGACCAATGTCCTGCCCATCGAAATGACCCGCACCGACTCCATGCCGGTCAAGTATCACAAGAACAACAAAGGAGAATACAAGCCGGTCATCGACCAGAAAAAAGGCAAGGAAGTACACTGGAATTTCGCTCGCCTCAGCTCCCGGGAAAACCCGCTGGTGATTTTCACCCTGGCCATGCAGGCGGTGATGGGCACTTTTGCCCTGTTTTTCCTCGGTAACCAATTGGGCATCGGCGTACTCAGTGAGTTCGCGGCCAGCAACGTCTACCTGCCACTGTTGATCGTCTGTCTGGGCATCGGCGCCGTGGGTAACTTTATGTCTGCCATGCACCTGGGCAAGCCGCACCGCTTTTATCGTGGTTTCAACAACCTGCGTCACTCACCCATGTCCCGGGAGATCCTCGGGGTGGCGGGCTTTATGGCGACTCTCGGTTTCCACACTTTATTTTCCCTGCCCGCCAACGAGGTGGTGCAGTCGCTCTATAGTGGTGTGTTCGGCAGCGACATCAGCGCCCTGATCAGCCTCTCCACCAGCGCCACCATCGCCACGGTGTTCGGCTACCTGTGCATCGCCTTCACCTTGTTTGGCCTCTACTACATGACCCGCTGCTACCGCATCAAGGCGCGCCCCTTCTGGAATCACTACCAGGTCAGCACCTCCTTTGTGGGTAACGTGATCGCCCTCGGCGCCCTGCTGGGCGGCGGCACTATGGTGGCCAGCCTCGCCATTAGCGGCGCCGATTACCAGTTGGCACTGCTGACCAGCGGTGCACTGATGGCGGCCGGTATCGCCCTGGAAGGGTTTGGCCTGATCATGCACAACCGCGACCTGAGCCGCGCCGAACACGAGGGCGCAGCCTCCCACTACGTGCAGCGCACCACCTTCGGCAAGACCTATATCCTGCGCAATGTACTGATGGCGGCGAATCTGGGCCTGGCCCTGGCCCTGCTTCTGAGCGGCTCTGCCAGTGTGCTGGCCCTGGCCGGCTGGGTGCTGGTGGGCTTGACTTTGGTGTTTACCAGCACCGTTGGCCGCGCCCTGTTCTACGTACTGGTGATCCCGACCACCATGCCCGGCGCCTTCTTCTGGAAGAACAAGGGCTTCGAGGAACACGCCCGGGATATCGGCCTGGCGCATATGCCCCAGGTGGGTGTCGTGCCCGATCTGCACTGAAACCTCAGCCCTTGCCCCAATCACACTTGTGGTCGGGGCCAGGGCTGAAAACACGCAGCTGCAGCAACTGGTCATGCCTAACAGTTGACGTCAGCGGTTAATGTGAACAGTTAAAAACAGTTGCAGTCAGTACACTCTAATTGCACTCTTTGCACTCTACCAACATCTGAAATCACCTTGCAGCAACGGTACTTCTGGCCCATGACTCTCACGGACATCATCGACAAAACCTGCCTGATCGGCCTCTCCTATTTCAACTTGCAGGAAGAACTGGTGAAACAATCACAGTTGGCGGGGGTGGTGGTCGCGGCGAACGAGGAAGACGGTATCTCGGTACAACTGCAAAGCGCAGGCGCAGACAGCAAGGGCGAGGATGGCAAACCAGCCATATTTATCTTGCCGCCGTCACTGAGCTGCTGGTTTCACGCCCCCAAGGGCCACTTCCGCAACCCCGCCACCCAGGTGGACATACGCGACCCGGACTACCTGGTTACCTGGGACATCTACCAAACCCAGGACAACAGCCAGGAAGGCCAGCACGAGTGGTGGGAGTGGGTACCGCGCACCGCGCCGCCGCAGGTGGGCCAACCAGAGTAATACTGCTGCCGCCACCCGTTCGCTGGCTGCAAACCGACGACAGCTGCACTAGCGGTAGACGATCCCAATTCCCTCGACTTTGGACAGGTCAACACTGACCGCGCCCTCAGGGGTGTTAGTACCCCGGTAGGTATAGAGTTTGCGCTTGCCCTGCGCACCATCTGAGGCGAAATCGGTTTTTAATTGCTCCAGGTTGCCATAGCGACGATCATACTGAATCTGGTGGCTGGCACCGGAGCGAAAGTAGATGGTCATACTGGCATCGTCCTTGGCCAGCGCCGCAAAAGCCGCCTCGCGCCGGGCGGATTCATCCGCCTGGCTACTGGCAACGATGCCGGTACAGAACAATAACACCAGTACTCTACTCAGGTTGGTCGGCATAAACTCACTCCTTGCTTCTGTTTGCAATTCCACGCTCGCGCAACCTGCGGTTTATGGATGAACACTAGTTAAATATATTACCAATCCAGTTGGGCACCAGACCCTTGGCGACAACCTTGACCTTGGTGTAGGTAGCCGGTACTTCCTGGTCGGGCAAAATTTCGACTCGCAACACTTGCGATCGTTCCTGGGGCCGAAAAGCGCGCTGGAATTCCAGCGGCAGGCGCGCCGAGATCGGGAATATCTGTGCCACCTTGCCCTGCAGGGTTTTAAGGCCGTATTTAATACTGACTTCAGCACCCACATCGGCCACGTACACCGAACCCGGGGTCACATAGGCCAGAATGTAGGGGCCTCCTGACAGCAGCTCCAGCAGCGGTTCGCCGCTTTTTACCACGCTGCCCTTGTTGACGTGTACCTCGGACACAGTCACCGCCTCCGGTGCCAGCACCACACCATCGGCGTAGGCGGCATTGAGTCGTTGCATGCTCTCCTGCAGGTTGGCATCAATGGCCTGCAAGGTACGAGTCTCCAGGGCGATATTGCCCCCTTCGCCGCGCAGCTTTTCATAGGTCATGCGGCTATCAAATTCGTCTTCCAGGTATTCGGATATCTTGCGTGTATCCACCAATCCACGCGCCGCCGCCCGCTCTTCGGTGGAGCGCAACTGGCCCATCTTCTCGACCCGCTCTTGCGCCAGCGGCAACACGGTTTTCAGCTGTGCCTGGCGACTTTGCAACTCGGCAATGCGGCTGCGGATCTCGGCGCTTTTGATCGACAGGTCACCCAGGTTTTGCAACACATCCACGGAGTTCAATTGCACCAGCAGGTCGCCACCCTGCAGCTGGTCTCCCACTTCCACCTTGAGGTTTTCCACGGTCGCGGTATAGCTCACCGCCATGGTGTGCACATCGCGCGTGACCATACCTTCGGCGCGAAAAAAGAAATACTTGCCGAACAGTGTGTCCAACAGCCACAGCAGTAGACACCCCACCAGAATCAGGTAGACCCAGCGACCGACGGTACCGCGACTGCCGCGGGATTCCGACTGCAGGTTGTCGACCCGCTGCTTGTTTCTCAGACTGCTTATCAAAACCGCTCCAACACTTGTTTTACTTTAACCGGCACAAACGTATCCTTGAACGAGCGCCGGAAAATCAGCTCGTCCAGGTAGGCAAAAAATCTCACGCCGCGGGCAACATAGCTTTCAAACACCGTGCTGGCGAGCAAATAGATCCCCAGTCTTTCCGGCTCCCGGGCCCGGTAAATGAGGCACATCAGGGCAAAGGTCAGCATGTCTTCGATCAAATAGACCAGTGTAATGGTGCCCACCACATAGAATGCCGACTCACCCATCTGGTAAAACAACCAGAACAGGTAAGTGAAAAAGCTGAGGGTCAACACCACCTGGAAAAACAGCACATTGCTGAGCGCGATCACATCCCTGCCCCTGAAACCGTCCCAGCCGGGATTGTAAGCGGAGCGGAACTTACGCAATTTATAGCGGATTACGCTGCGGTTCCAGCGCATGCGCTGCTTGATATAAGCCGCAGTGGTCACCGGCACCTTGGTGGCGGCCCAGGCGTCGTGGGCAAAATTGATACGCCAACCGGCACGGCGCAACTTGTTGGTGACGTTGCCGTCGTCACCTGGGCCCACGTCCCAGCCACCCACCGCCAGCAGCGCCTCTTTGCGAAAAGCTCCGAAGGCACCGGACACAATGGTCAGGATGCCCATCATCGAGGTAAAGCGCCGCCCCATGGAAATACTCATCAGGTATTCCATCGCCTGCAACCGAGTCACCAGGTTGTACTCACCATTGCGCGGGTAGAGATTACCTGCCACCGCACCAGTCTGGGGATCAGCAAAACGGCTGACCAAACGCTCGACCGCGTCGCGATCAAAGGAGGTGTCCATATCCGCACAAATAACGATCTCGTTTTTACAGAAGCCGAGGCCCAGGTTCAGTGCCGCGGCCTTGCCGCCGCGAATACCGCTGGACACAAACACGTCGATTAACCCCTGCTGGCGCAAGCGCTTGGCCACCGCTGCGGTGTCATCGGCCGAGCCGTCGTCCACCACAACGATTTGCACCTCGCCCTTGTGGGTCTGCTCCGCCAGTGACATCACACTGCGCTGCAGGCCGTCCGCTTCATTGTGACCGACCAACAGAAAACTGACCGGCAGGTTCAGCGGCGGATACTTGTTCTTGCGCTCTACCACCAGCGAAATCATGATCGCCAGCAGGCTGAGCAGGTAGCGCGGCACGTCGAAGATGATGAAGTACCAGAACATGTAGAAGAAGGAGTCGAAATCCAGTTGCTGGATAATATCGACGATATCAGCCAGCATCAGCCCAGCGTCCTCAGCAATTGCGCCAGCTTATCCCGTGGGTAGCGCTCAATGGTTAAATCCAGCGGCAGGGAAATGCGCTTGCTGGTTTCCTGCTGCAAGCGCTGTTCGACGATTTGCAAATTGTCGGCTTCGGTCTCGGCCAGCAATAAATAAATGGTTTGCTCGCGGGCACTGACCAGATCGGTATTGCGCACTATCTGGGCGATGATTTCCCCCAACAATAAAAACGCACTGGCCAGGTTGGACACCCCGAAGCGGTCACGCAACTCCTCGAAGTTGTTGATGTGTATGGCGCAAGCGCACAGCGGCCGCTCAAAGCGTTCGGCGATTTTCAGCAGCTGCGCGGTGGTCACCACAAACTCGCCGATGGAGCAGATGCCGACACTTTTGCTCAACAGGGTTTGCACCGAGTTGTGCGGTAACAGGCCCGCTTGCAACGCCGCGACACCGCTGGGCGAGAGTTCGTAGTTATACCACTCCCGCGTGGCCAGGCTCGCCGCATCCGCATGCTGGGAACAATCATTGCAAATAAAACCAATGGCCGGGTCGTTGGATACTTCACCGCAAGCACCACAGCTGTGCACCGCTTTGGGCTTGTCGTAATCGACACCGTAGTGGCGCAATTCCTTCTGGCACTTGGGACATTCCAGGTGATCTTGCTGGCGGAACGCGGTCTCGATGCCCTGGTAACCACAGCGGTAGTGATGCACCAGGCTGACGTCGTTGAGGTCACTGCTGCGGCAACTGCTGCACTCTTCCCGCACGTGCATGCGCGACGAGCCACAGTTTTCGCAAAAATAGAGACGATCAAAATGCTGGCGCTCCAGCAGGCCGCCACTGGCCAGGTCTTCCAGCAAGCGTCGCTGCTTGGGGATGGCTGCCAACAGTGGATACTCGACCAACTCCGCCAAAGCCGGCGCCCGGGATGCGGTTAAGCCGGTATTGCGGCTGTGGGCCAGGCCGAGAATCGCCAGGCTTGGGTAGTCGGAGCTGTTGCGAATATCGATGGCGGCCACAGCGACGCAGAGAGGCTGCAGCGCTTGCGCGGCACTGGTGAATGCTTCCAGGGACGGCTTGCTGGCGCGAAAATCCGCCCGCGGCCAGCGTCGACCGGTAAAGTTGGCGATGGGTGTCAACAGGCGGCGGTTGTCCAGCAACTGCTCGCCCAGGCGATTGATATTGGTGCCCGGCAACAGGCAAACAATATCAAAGTTGTCCTGTGGATCCGTGGTGTAGTCGAGTTCCTTCAGAAACGTCCATTTCGCCAACTCGTACCCTGTAACAAAATAACGTGTCATAGTGGAAATATTTGCCTGTTCGTATGTCAATAAGGTTAGTCGATCGTCGCTGAGCAACTTCAGCAGCAACTACAGCAGCACCTTCAGCTGCAACTACAGCAGCAACCACAACAAGCGCCGCAATCGGCCCCATCGCGGCAATTGAGCGCGCAGCGGCAGTGACAAAAGTTCCCGATCGACAGATAACATGATTTAGCCAACCGAACACGACCCCGCTTGGCTCTCGCCCAAAAACCCGGGGAGCATGCCCCCACTTTTGTTTCAGTGCAACTTTCTATTTTTAGCAGTTGTCCCCCCAGCCCCGCCAATCGCAGTTCGAGCAGCGTTCCCGGCAAAGGGTTTTCAAACTTATCCCGGCGACTCCCCGGCGGAGACAGGATACTATGGGCTTACAATGCCCACAAAGACACTATACGCCAATAACAACAGGCACTTACAAATACAGACGCCAATAACAACAGTCGCCCCCAAACTGGCAGCCGCAAACCATGACGTCAACATTTGCTAACAGCATCCGCCTGCGCAACCTGACCCGGGAATTTCGTGAGGGCCAGCGGCTGCGCCGCGTGCTCGACCACATCAGCGCCGACATAGCCGCTGGTGAATCCGTCGCCATCCGCGGCCGCAGCGGCTCCGGCAAGTCCACCCTGCTCAACCTGGTCGGCGCTATTGACGCTGCCGATAACGGCGAGATCTGTGTTGCCGGCATGGAACTCAGCGGCTTGCCAGAGCGGCAGCGCACCCTGTTTCGACGCCGCCACATCGGCTTCGTCTACCAGGCTTTCAACCTGCTGCCGACCCTCAATGTTGGCGACAATATCCGCCTGGTGCTGGAACTCAACGGGGTCGCGGCGCGGTCGGCCAACCTGCGAGTCAAAGAGCTGCTGGCGGCAGTGGGGTTGGCCGATCGGGCCAGCAGCTTGCCGGACCAGCTCTCTGGCGGCGAACAACAGCGAGTCGCCATCGCCCGGGCGCTGAGCCACCGGCCCGCCGTGCTCCTGGCCGACGAACCCACTGGCAACCTGGACGACGACAGCGCCAAAATAGTGCTCGAGCTGCTCCAAAGCCTGCGCCAAACCACCGGCACCACCCTGCTGATCGCCACCCACAGTGAGCGCATCTCGTCGTTCTGCGATCGCGCCCTGGAGCTGGAACAAGGCCGCCTGCGACCAGTCGCCAGCAGCGAGCCCGCGTCCCCGTGAGCGCCCTGCTGCGCGCCAATATCGGTTTCCTGCTGCGCCACCCCTGGCAGCTGGCCCTGTCACTGCTCGGGGTCGGGATCGGGGTGGCGGTGATCGTCGCCATCGACCTGGCCAACGCCAGCGCCAAGCAGTCGTTCCTGTTATCCATGGATGCCATTAGCGGTGCGGCCACCCACCAGCTTATTGGCGGGCCCGCCGGTATTGACGAACAATTCTATGTGACCCTGCGGGTCGAGCACGGTCTGCAGGGCATCGCCCCGGTGGTGGAAGGCAGCGTCAGCGTTGGGGAGCACGAGCTGCAAGTGCTCGGCATCGACCCACTGGCCGAGCGACAACTACGGGATTTTACTCACCAGGTTGATGCGGTAGCGACTTCCGGCGCCAACCGCAACCTGTTCCGGGACCTGCTCAGTGTGCCCGGCGCCGTGCTGATGTCGGCCAGCACCGCCAACCTGTTGCAGTTACAACCGGGCGACCATTTCGAGCTGCTCGCCGGCGGCCGGCGCTTCCCGGCCCACTTGCTGGGCACTTTCAAAGCCGACAGCGCTGCCGGTCTCGACAACTTAATCAGCACCGACATTGCCACCGCCCAGGAATGGTTGCAGCGGCCGGGGCGACTGTCTCGCATCGACGTCCGCCTCGACCCGGATGACCCCGCCACCCTCCAGCAATTGCAACAATGGTTGCCGGCGGACACCCGCCTGCTGTCGGCGGCGGGCCGAACTCGCTCCACCGCAGAGATGAGTGCCGCGTTTATGATCAACTTGCACGCCATGAGCCTGCTCGCCCTGCTGGTCGGGGTATTCCTGATATACAACGCCGTCAGCTTTTCCGTCCTGCAGCGGCGCCCACTGATCGGCGTGCTGCGGGCGCTGGGTGTGACCCGCGGCCAGATCCTGGCGCTGATATTGGCCGAAGCGACAATTATCGGCCTGCTGGCGACGGTTTGCGGGCTGTTCGCCGGCGCCTGGCTGGGCGAACAGCTGCTGCAACTGGTGACCCGCTCGATCAATGATTTCTACTATCGCGTCGCGGTCACCGAGGTGGCCATCCAAGTCAGCACCCTGGCGAAAGGTGCGGCTGCGGGGTTCGGAGCAACCCTGCTGGCCGCCCTTCTGCCCGCGCTCGAGGCGGCCTCCTACCCACCGCGCCTGACCCTGGCCCGCTCAACCCTGGAGCAGCAAGCCAGGCGCCTGGTACCGCTACTGGCCGCCGGCGGTGTTGGCGCCATGCTGGCGGCCGGCGCGGTGGTGCTGCTATCCCAGCGCAGCCTTGGCGCCGGCATCGCCGCGGTGCTGCTGCTGGTATTGGGCTTCGCCCTCTGCATTCCCCTGCTGGTGCAGCGCAGTTCGGCCCTGCTCGCGCCCCTGGCGGCGCGGTTGGGCGGGGTCTGGGCGCGGCTGGCGCTGGCGGGTATCGGTGCCAACCTGAGCCGCACAGGGGTTGCCACGGTCGCCCTGGCGGTGGCCGTATCGGCCAGCGTCGGGGTCAGCGTCATGGTCCACAGTTTTCGCGGCTCGGTAGACCGCTGGCTGCTGCAGACCTTGCAGGCCGATATTTATTTGGGCGTGCGCGGCGGCGGGCTGGCGCCGCAATTGATCGAGGAGATCGCCGGGCTCGACGCCGTTGAGGCGATCAGCAGCAGCCGTCGCGTGCGGCTGGAGACCGAGCGGGGACAACTGCAAATCCAGGTACTGGATATGGCGCCGGGCAGTTATGCTGGCACAGTGCTGCTCGACGCCGACCCGGCAGCGGTGTGGGCCGATTTTGAGCAGCAGGATATGCTGCTGGTTTCCGAGCCCTTCGCCTGGCGCCAGCAGCTGGCAGCGGGTGACCGGTTGCGCCTGCCCACTGCCGCCGGTGAGATGGCCTTTCGGGTCGCCGCCACCTATCAAAGCTACCGGGTCGACGCTGGCACCGTGCTGATGAGCCGCGCCACCTACTCCCGCCACTTCGACGATCCGCTAATCGACTCCATCGGTCTCTACCTCCGTGCGAACAGCGACCCGCAACTGATTACAGAAAAGCTGCAAGCCATCAGTGGCGGGCGCCAGCAGTTATTGATCAACTCGAACCAGGCCATTCGCACCCAATCGCTGCAAGTCTTCGATCGCACGTTTATCATCACTGACATTTTGTACTGGCTGGCCTTGGGAGTCGCTGTTATCGGCATATTCAGTGCCCTGCTCGCCCTGCAGTTGGAACGAGCGCGGGAGTTTGGGGTGCTGCGAGCACTAGGCATGACACCCGCTCAACTCGGCCGGATGATCAGTTTGCAAAGCGCCAGCATCGGCCTGCTGGCCGGGTTGGCCGCCCTGCCCCTCGGCCTGGTGATGGCCTATGTCTTGATCGAGGTAATCAACCGGCGCGCCTTCGGCTGGCACATCCAGTTCTCCCTCGCCCCGCAGCTGTTGCTCTCTGCGCTGGCGCTGGCGCTGCTGGCCGCGCTGCTGGCCGGTCTCTATCCCGCCTGGCGCGCCGCCCGCAGCCAGCCGGCCACAGCCATGCGAGAGGAATAGGCCATGCGAGAGGAATAGGCCATGCGAGAGGAATAAGCCATGAGGGAAAAATAAGCTATGGGCGCGGAATAAATCATGCGAGAGAAATCGGTACTGAGTGGCTATCGAATCCTGTGCGCTGGCCTGCTCGCTATGACCTTGAGCCTGACCGCAGCAACAGGGCTGAGCGAAACGCCGCTACGAACCCTGCAAGCAGCACCCGGCGACGACCAGGATCAACTGCGCGGCGAGGCCAGTGCCAGCCAGGCACCAATGCCGCGCTCGCAACTGTCGACCCTGCTCAGCAGCCCCATCGACGCGGGTTTTGCCAAAGCTGACCAGCCGCGCACCTTTCGCTTTCCCGAGGACCACGGTCCACACCCGCAATTTCGCAACGAGTGGTGGTACCTGACGGGCAATCTCGACAGCGACGCAGGCGACCGGTTTGGCTTTGAACTGACCATTTTTCGCTTTGCCCTGACGCCCGCAACGCCACAATCCCTTTCCGCCTGGCGCAGCAATCAGCTCTACATTGCCCATTTCGCCATCACCGATGCAGTCCGGCAGCAATTTTATGTGGCCGAGCGCTATTCCCGCGGTGCCCTCGGCCTGGCCGGTGCGCAAAGCGCTCCCTTCCGAGTCTGGATCGATGACTGGCAGATCGCTGCCCGACAGGACGCTGCCCGACAGACAGACACCAGTTCGGACTCCAGGGAGCTGTGGCAACTGCGCGCCCGGGACGAGCATTTCAGCCTCGACCTCAGCCTTAGCGCCGAGAAGGCGCCTGTGCTCAACGGCGTCGACGGCCTGTCACAAAAATCCGCCGCGGCCGGCAATGCCTCTTACTATTACTCCATCACCCGCTGGCAGACCGGCGGCCAACTGCGCATCGGCGCCCGCCATTACAACGTCAGCGGTCTGTCGTGGCTGGATCGGGAGTGGAGCAGCAGCGCCCTCGGCGATGAGCAACAGGGCTGGGACTGGTTCGCCCTGCAACTGACCGATGGCAGCGAGCTAATGCTTTACAACCTGCGCCGCACCGACGGCAGCCGCGACTCCCACAGCGCCGGCACCTGGATCGGCGCCGATGGCCGCAGCCAACACCTGACCGCGGAGCAGTTCAGTATTGACGTCAACCGTCACTGGACCAGTCCGGCCGGCGGAACCTACCCGGCTGGCTGGCACATCCGCGTGCCGCGCCAGCAACTGTCCCTGCGGATTGCGCCCGTGATCGACGGGCAGGAGCTGTTTACCACGGTGCGCTACTGGGAGGGGGCGGTGGATGTGACTGGCAGCCGCGGTGGCATCGGGGTCGCAGGCCGGGGCTATGTGGAGTTAACAGGCTATGCGGAATAAACCGGCGATTTGGAGTAACCCGGCTATTTGGAGTAACCCGGCCATGTGGAGTAACAGGCCATATCAAATAAACCGCTTTTGGGAATTCACGGCATTTTTAGGAATTGGCGAGCCGCACAGGACAGGCGCTCACTACAGCAGTATTGCACCAGCCGCTAAGCACCCCGGCCGCTATTAGCAGCGGCCGGGGTTCGCCCGCTTTAGTATTCGACAACACCTGGTGTAGTGCCTCGTATCTGGCCCTTTAGCGGCTTGCTGAATGTACACGTTATACGAGGCACTACACTAGTACCGGGTCATATCGCTATCGATTTCATCGGCCCAGGCAAGAATGCCACCCTTGAGGTTGGTGGGCGCAGTAAAACCCTCCGCCAACAGCTGTTCGCACACCAGGGCGGAGCGCCCGCCACTCTTGCAGTGCACGATAATTTCCCGCTCACGGGGCAATTCAGGCAGGTGCTCTGCCAGTGCCTGCATGGGGATATGAACGGAGTTGGGCAGCTTGCAGATGTCGCGCTCGTAACTCTCCCGCACATCGACAATCAACAGCGACTCGCCCGCCTCCAACCGCTGCTTTAAAACCTGCACACTTATCTCCGGGTAAGCCGCGGCTGGCGCCTGGCTGGGCACACCGCAGAACTGCTGGTAATCAATCAGCTGGCGCAAAGACGGGTTGTCGCCACACACCAGGCAATCGGTATTTCGGTGCAAGCGCAGCTCTTCGAATTTCATATCCAGCGCATCGTAGAGCAACAACCGGCCGCTGAGAGACGTCCCCATCCCGGTAATTATTTTCACCGCTTCAGTGGCCTGGATGCTGGCAATAATTGCCGGCAAGACCCCCAACACCCCGCCCTCCGCACAGGAAGGTACCGAACCGGGCGGCGGTGGCTGGGGAAACAGGCAGCGATAACAGGGCCCGCCCTGGTGGTGAAAAACCGAGGCCTGGCCCTCAAAGCGGAAAATACTGCCGTAGACATTGGGCTTGCCGAGAATGACGCAGGCATCATTCACCAAATAGCGGGTGGGAAAATTATCCGTACCGTCGATCACCAGGTCGTAGTCGCCGATAATTTCCAGGGCATTGGCGGCAGTCAGTGCGGTGTCGTAAACCCGGGTGCGGGTATTGGGGTTCAAATCCTGCAACCGCCGCGCCGCCCGCGCGGCCTTGTTTTCGCCGATGTCGGACACTCCAAACAGGACCTGGCGCTGCAAATTGGATTCGTCGACCCGGTCGGGGTCGACAATACCCAATGTACCGACCCCGGCCGCAGCCAAATACAGGCACAGGGGCGAACCCAGCCCCCCGGCACCCACCACCAGCACTTTAGCGGCCTTGAGTTTTTGCTGCCCCAGCTTGCCAAACTCCGGCAGGGTAAGGTGGCGGCTGTAACGGGCTAACTCGCCGGCGTTGAGCTCCGGCAGCGGCTCACTGGTGTGGACATGCGTGTTCACTGGTACCTCAATCTGCTCTCAAGCGGTTGTTGTTTTTGCATTACTTTTTTTGCAGTACTTTTTCGTCAACTTTTTCGTCAATCCTTGCGCCTGCCCATTTTACCCACGCCCAGGCAGCGAAAACCCGGTATCGAAGTGGAACGGCACTGTCTTTCGCCAGTCTTAGTCTATGCAACCTGGTAAAACCAGCGGCGCTTATTGTGCGCCAATGGGGCCTCTGGGTACAACAGCAGAGGGTAGTGATTAACCCCGTAAGGAGGGCACGGTCATGGCTGGCAATAAAGTACGTGAGCACCTGGACCAGCTCGGCATCAAATACGTTACCATCACCCACTCACCGGCCTACACCGCCCAGGAAATTGCCGAATCGGCCCATATCTCCGGCAAGGAAATGGCGAAAACGGTCATTGTCATGGCGGATGAACAGCCACTAATGGTGGTGGTGGCCGCCGCGGAACGGGTTCAACTGGGACGCTTGAAGGACGTTACCGGCTCCAACCAGGTAAGGTTGGCGGACGAGTCGGAGATCCGTGATATGTTCCCCGGCTGCGATACGGGCGGCATGCCACCCCTGGGCAGCATGTACAAAATGGACGTCTATGTGTCCAGCCACCTGGCGGAAAATTCACAGATCGCCTTTAACGCCGGTACACACAGCCAACTGATCCGCATGGATTACAAGGATTTTGTCCAACTGGAACGGCCCCAGGTCATCGAGTTGCAGTAATTGCGACACCAGGGCCTGCCCCGGATTATGTGGCAGCGTTCACGTACTAACTGGTAGCCCGCTGGCGAAATTCCCGCGGGCTCATGCCATTGGCTTTCTGGAAACGCCGACTGAAATAGAACGGGTCGCTAAACCCCAACTGATCGGCAATTTGCGCCATTGACAGCCCGGTGCGGGCCAATAAATCCCGGGCGCGATCGAGGCGCAGCTGTTCCAGGTAGCGCAGCGGTGGCATCTTCAGGCTGGCGCGAAACAGGTGCGCAAAGTAAGACGGACTGAGACCGGCCACTGCGGCCATATCCGCCACCGTCATGCTCTGGCCGAGGTGCGCGTGCATAAATTCGATGGCTTTATCAAGCCGCCCGTCGAAACTACCCCCTGCGCCCATAGGCGCCATTTCAGCACAATATAACAAGCCCTGCTCCAGTGCATTCATGGCCCAGGCGATACGCTGTGGCGATTTCGACAGATAGTGATGCAGCACCCGCAAAAATGCCTTTCGCGCCTTCACCGCGGTAGTGGAATCATCCATATCAAGCAGGATCACACCGGAGCTTTCCGGCGGTCTTTCCAGCAACGGCTCCCAGTGCTTCCAGTGGTGGAAGTGGATCCACACCACATCCCACTCCTGCGACTCCGGGTGGGTGCCGTAGTCATGGGCTGTCAACGGCGGAATAATGGCTACAGAGCCCGCGGGCAATGCCGTGAGCGCACCGGCGCCGGCAAAGTAGCCGCACCCCGCCAGCGTCACTTGCATGACATAATCATTGGTGCCGGATGCGCGCAGCACATGATAGCCAGGGCCGTAGTGGTTGTGCCCGGCCACGACCCGTGAGTAGATCGGTATCTGTCTGTATTCGCCCGTTTCCATAGCAGAAAAGTACAGGTATTCAGCCGGACCGTCCATTCTTTTTCTGCTTCAGCAGGCGCAGAATACTCCCACATACCAATAAACCTGATTCACGAAATCAGCAGACCAGCAGGTGAAGGCTCATGGCACATCCAACAAGTAGCGATGCATTATTCGTCTTAACCCGGAGCGGCGCCGTCCCAACTCGGGATGCCGCGGGCGACTTTAGCGTCGCGCTCTCCCCCACATAATCCAGGCTATTTCCCATGGCCTACGCCACTGCGTAAGCCACGCGGAAAAATCGCACCCCCTTACAGATTGACCCCGGAACCCAGGTTCCCGGCAGCCGGGTTACGCCTGCACAAAACAGACACCGCCACAGGGTGTAACAAGGAATTAAAGGAAAACTTGATGAACACAATGATTTCGGTCACCGACGAGCGCGAATTCCTGCTCTCCAACGCGCGCATCAGCTACGCCTTTCGGGCTTCGCCCCAGGGCATCCTGGAACATTTGTATTTTGGCAATCACGTCTCCGGCGCTGCCGGCCTGGCGGCTTCGATCCGCAAGACCTACCGCACCACCACCGCCGAGTTTGAAGGCGTGCCCTACTACCACCTGGCGGACACGCCGCAGGAATACCCCCTGTTCGGCACCAGTGATTTTCGTCACCCGGCGCTGCACGGCGTCAACGCCGACGGCAACAGTATTTTCACCCTGCGCTACGACAGCCATCGTATCAGCAGTGACAAACCCGCTTTGCCGGGGCTGCCTTCAGCCCGAGGCGGCGACAGCGAAACCCTGGTCGTGACCCTGAAGGATGCGGTTTACGGCCTGACCGTGGATTTGAACTACACCATCTACCGCGATTACGACGTGGTGTGCCGCTCCACCACCATCACCAATGATGGCCAACACACCATCGAATTGCTCAATGTCGCCAGCTCCTGCCTGGACTTGCCCGCCGACGACTACGAGCTGCTGCACCTGCACGGCACCTGGGCACGAGAATTCAATGCCGAGCGCATCGCCATGCCCACCGCCCGCTGCGTGATTGAGTCCACCCGCGGCACCAGCAGCGCCGCCCACAACCCGTTTCTGGCGGTAATGGAAAAAGACGCCACCGAAACCAGCGGCCGGGTCTACGGCACCGCGCTGATGTACAGCGGCAGCTTTGCCATCAGTATTGAGAAAGGCGAGTTCGAGGAAGTGCGGGTATTGACCGGCATCAATCCGTTCAATTTTCGCTGGCAGCTGGAGCCCGGTGCCAGCTTTAACTCCCCGGAGGTGCTGCAGGTTTACACTGACCGGGGCTTGTCCAGCATGAGTCGCACCTGGCACCGCTTTATCCAGGACCGCATCAGCGAACCGCGTTTCGCCCATTCAGCGCGCCCCTCCTATTTCAATACCTGGGAGGCGGCCTATTTCAATGTCAATGAAACCTCCATTCTGAGGTTGGCCGACCGGGCAAAAGAACTGGGGCTGGAAATGCTGGTGGTGGACGATGGCTGGTTTGAGGGCCGTGACAGTGAGACCACGTCCCTCGGTGACTGGCAGCCGGACCCGGGCAAGTTTCCGTCCGGAATTGCCGCGCTGGCCAAGCAGGTAAAACAGCGGGGCTTGAAATTCGGCATCTGGGTCGAGCCGGAGATGGTTAACGAAAAATCCAAACTCTACCAGCAGCACCCGGACTGGATTCTGCACGTGCCGCACCGCAAGCCTTCACTCGGCCGCTACCAGTACGTGCTGGATTACTCCCGCGCCGACGTGGTCGAGCATATGTTCAACCAGCTCGATGAGTTGCTGAGCTGCGGGTCTATCGACTACATCAAGTGGGACATGAACCGCCTTATGACCGAGGCGGGCTCTGCACTGTTGCCCGCCGAGCGCCAGCTGGAAACGCCACATCGCTATATTCTCGGCCTCTACAACCTGGTGCAACGGATCACCGCCAAGTACCCCGACGTGCTGTTCGAAAATTGTGCCTCGGGCGGCAATCGCTACGACCTCGGTATGCTGCGCTATATGTCCCAGGGCTGGCCCAGTGACATGGTGGATCCGGTTGGTCGCCTGTCGATTCTGAACGGCGCTTCGTATCTGTTCCCGCCCTCTGTCCTGGCGGCCTATGTGGGACCATCACCCAACCACCAGAACGGTCGTCATTCGTCGTTGCAAGCCCGTTTCGATGCCGCCTTTTTCTGCGCTGCACGAGGCATTTCTCTCAGTGAGGCCGACCTCGACCGGGATGCTGACGAAATTCGCGAGGGTTTCGCCGTTCTGCGCGAGTCCGCCGACGATGTGGTCAATGGCGCTTTCCACCGGGTATTTCACCGCGCCAACGAAACCTGTTGGCAGCTCACATCAGCCGACGGCAATAGCGTTTATGTGGGCTACTACCACGTTTTGTCGGCCCCCAACTTACCCTTTAAAAAGGCCCTGCTCAGGGACCTGGACCCCAACGCCGAGTATCGACTGACAAAAAACCCCGCCAGCACGTATACCGGCGCCGCACTGATGCACAGCGGCCTGGCGCTGCCCTGGGTCGACGTCCTGCAATACAACCCGGAGCTGGAGTATATGGATAAAGGTGATTTTTCCACCTGCATCCTGGTTCTGGAAAAAGTGACTTGAGGAGGCTCGATGACTGAAAACTGCCGGTCACTGCGACCGGGTTAAATAATGTTCGGTAAGTAACCTGTAGGTTAAGTAATAAAGCAACAAAAAAGTAAACATAAATCCAAACAAGCAGAAAAAGGCAATTCTATGAATAACATAATGAAACCACTGCAAAAATTCAGCGGCACCCTGGCCATGGCAACCTGTCTGGTGTCTCCAACGGTACTGGCGCAAGCCATCGAGGAAGTCGTGGTCAGCGGCATCAGGAGCAGCCTCGAGAGCGCTGCCTCGATGAAAGAAAATGCGATGGGTGTGGTTGACGCCATATCCGCCGAGGACATTGGCAAATTCCCCGACGCCAACGTGGCCGAATCCCTGCAGCGTATTACCGGTGTTGCCATTACTCGCGGTCGCGGCGGCGAAGGGCAATTTGTCACCATTCGCGGCCTCGGCGAAGAGTTCAACGCGGTGACCTTTAACGGTCGCCTGCTGGCCACTGAAAACCCGGGGCGTGAATTCAGCTTCGACGTTATCGCCTCCGAACTGATCCACACCGCTACGGTCAACAAAACCGCCATCACCTCCCAGGGCGACGGCAGCATCGGCGGCCGCGTCAATGTCGAAACCGCGCGCCCGTTGAGCAGCCCCGGCTTGAAAATTGCCGGCTCCATCGCCGGGCAATACGACGAACTGTCCGATGAATACGGACCCAAAATGTCCGGCATCATCAGCAACTCCTTTAACGACGACACCTTTGGCGCCCTGGTATCCTTTGCCTACCAAAAGCGTGACCTGCGCTCGGACGTCGCCGAAGCGCTGGGCTTTTTCCCGGTCAATGTCGACACCAGCGGCAGCATCGATGACCCCAACGACGCCGTACCGATTGCCCCGGGTGGTGAAGGTGTTTTCATCCCGGCGGTATCCGTACTCTCCAACCCGGAAGAGCGTGAGCGCTACAGCGGTACCATTGCCCTGCAGTGGCAGCCAAACGACGACACGGATATCAACTTCGACGTGCTCTACTCACACTACGAAAGTCCGGCCTCGGCAGTGGGCTATTCCATTTTCCCCTTTAGCAACGACCTGGTGGAGCCCGGCAGCCTGCAATTCAATGACGCCGGCGTAGTCACTCATGCGAACTATCGCAGCGACAGCGATTTCGACCCCTTCCTGGTCAACGACTTCCTGGTTCGCTCCACCAATTCGGACGCCGACACCCTCGCCTTTGGCTTGAACGGACGCTTCCAGATCAATGACCAGTTCTCTTTGACCGGCGACATCTCCTGGTCCAACGCCGAAGGCACCCGGGACAACACCGGTTCGGACGACGGCAGTGGTCGCTTTTTTGTGGTTGGCGTGCGCGGTGCCGAGGCCACCTATTCACCTGGTGACGAAGTACCCAACCTGGGCTTTACTGGCCCCGACCGCCTGGTCACCGACGCCGCCTCCCTGGCCGCCTCCAACCAGGTACCGCTGGATCAACTGGACCCCTCAACCTATCGGGCCCACTTTGCCAGGAACTCCAGTTTCGTCATTGACGATGAGATTTTCGCATTCAAGGTCGATGGCAACTTTGAATTCGACGAAGATGTCTCCCTCCAGTTCGGTGTCGACTACACCGATCGGGAAAAAGGCAACCGCGCGGTCAACAACAACCCGACCTTCTGCCAGTTCTGCGGTTACGGCACCTCCCTGCGCGACGTCAATCCCGCAGTATTTGACGCCTTCTTCGCCGACGGCGCCCGGGTCAATGCCGACAATGACATTCTCGACGGCACCAGTGCCGAACTGCCGCGCAGCTTCGTCACCTTCAGCGCGGATTTCCTCGAAGAGCTTTACGCCGGCAGTGCCATACCTGGTGCGGCGGAAGCGTTAGTGCCACAGTTCCGACCGGCTGAGTCGACCGTGGTCAGCGAGCAGGTGTTCGGTTCTTATATCCAGGCCAACCTTGCCGGTGAACTGGCGGGCTTCCCCTGGACCGGTAACGCCGGTGTGCGCTTTGCCTATACCCAGTCGGAATCTGCCGGGGCACAAAACCAGATCATCGGCCGTATCGACCAGGGCGCTGGCAACCAGACCTTCCTGCGCAGCGAAGCGACTCCGGTCTCGTTCGACAACGAGTACTTCGATGTCCTGCCCGCATTCAACATCAGCTTCAGCCTGACCGACAACCTGTACTTGCGCGCCGCTTTTGCCAAGTCCCTGACCCGCCCAACACTGACGGATCTGTCCACGGCGTTTTCCATTCCCTCGACCAACGTCGGGCTGGAATCCATCGCCCAGGGCAACCCGTTACTGGACCCGGTTCGGGCCAATAACTTTGACCTGTCACTGGAGTACTTTGGTGACAAGGTCAACGCCTCTGCGGCCGTGTTCCACAAGACCATCGACGGCTTTATCTCCAACATCACCGTGGATACCCCCATCAATGTGGGCGACAGTGTCGACACCAGCGGCAATGTGATAGAAACTGACACCATCATCAACTTTGATGTCACCAAGCCTGACAACTCCGACAATGCCGAAGTTTACGGTTTGGAACTGGCGGGACAGTACCTGTGGGACAGCGGCTGGGGCTTGTTGGCGAACATCACCTTTGCTGACAGCAGTGTCGACGGCCTGACCGAGCAGTCTTCCACCCTGGAAAACATTTCCGATGTTTCCTGGAATATGTCCGGCTTTTACGAAAACCATGGCTTCTCTGCCCGCCTGTCGGTCAACAACCGCGGCGACTACGTGCAGACCACCATTGGTGAGAGTGGCTTTACCGAGATCGTTGATGATTACCAGCAGATCGACTTCTCCGCCAGCTACGACATCACTGACAACGCCACGGTCTTCTTCGATGCCATCAACCTGGGTGACGAACCCTTGTTTGTCTACTCCGGACACCGCGCCCGATTGCAGACCTTTGAAGAAAATGGTCGTCGCTTTGTGCTCGGCATTCGTGCCAACTTCTAAACTCCGGCACGCCCCCCGGTGCGTTCGAACTTGAATGCACCGGGGCCAGCCTGGATTTGAATAACGACAAAAGCGTCCGCACACAATAAGAGAGAAAATCTAATGGCACTGCAAACACTGCAAATCGGCGTATTTTTCCTGGTGACGGCCTTTATCGGCCTGATCACCTTTCTCAAATGCCACGCAGCAAAGAAATCCGCCGACCATTCCACTGCCAGTGAGAACAAGGAAGTGTTCCTGGCCGGCGGTGGCCTCTCCTGGATATTTGTCGCCGGTTCCATCACCCTGACCAACCTCAGTACCGATCAGCTGGTGGGCATGAACGGCAACCAGATGGCCCTGCTGGTGTGGTGGGAGTTTGCCGCGGTAGCCGGCTTGCTGGTGCTGGCCAAGGTATTTTTACCGGTCTATTACAAGTATCAGTGCACCACCACCACCGAACTGCTGGAGCGGCGCTACAATGACCACCATATCCGCGCCCTGGTCAGCACCCTGTTTCTGTTAGGTAATATCTTTATCTACCTGCCCATCATGCTCTACGGCGGCTCGCTGTTTATGCAGACCATGTTCGGCGTCGATCTACCCATCATGGTGCTGGCCATTGCCTTTGCCGTGGTCGGAGCCGCCTACGCTATTCTGGGTGGCCTGCGTGCGGTAGCGATTTCCGATACCTACAGCGGCGTGCTGTTATTGGGGCTCGGCATACTGGTCGTGTTCCTGGCAATGAAGACCATCGATTTTGATTTCAGCGGCATTCCGCCCGAGCGCCTGACCCTGATCGGCGACAAGGACTCTCCTATCCCCTGGACCACGCTGTTTACCGGCATGATCTTTATCCAGACCTACTACTGGAGTACTAACCAGACCATTACCCAGCGCGCCATGGCCTCCCCGACCCTGAAAGAGGGACAAAAGGGTGTCTATGCCGCAGCCGCGATACGGCTAATGATCGTGCCCCCCATGATCGTTATCCCCGGCATTGTTTCCTACAAATCGTACGGCGATATTGGCGACGCCGCCTACGGCCGTATTGTCGGCGATGTATTGCCCGTGTGGTTGTCCGGCGCCTTTGCCGCCGCCATAGCCGCGGCGGTACTGACCAGCTTTAACAGCGTGCTCAATTCGTCCACCGCCTTGTATGTCTGTGACATCCACGAAAAGTACATCGGCAAGGCCCCCAACGTTCCGCGCCTGAACGGCTTTATTACCCTGATTTTCGTGGTGATAGCGCTGTTGCTGGTACCGGTCTATAGCGGCGCCGCCAGCATTATCAACATACTGCAGCAACTCAATGGCCTGCTCAGCATGCCTATTCTGTCGTGCTTTATCGTCGGCCTGGTGTTTAAGAATGTCGATTCGCGCGCCGCTATTACCGCGGTAGTGTTCGGCGTTTGCCTGTATGCCTTCTTCTCATTTGTGTGGGCACCCCTGCACTATATTCACATGATGTTTGTCACCCTGTTAAGCTGTGTCGCAACCGCCCTGCTGGTCAGCCGTTTCGTCTTCGGCAAACAGGCCAGCCTGGCCATCGGCCGCAACGCCGAACCACACCTCGTATAAGACACAACGCCTTCTGGAGCATAAACAATGACCGATAAACACTGCATCCTCGCCATCGACCAGGGCACCACCAGCACCCGCGCCATTGTGTTCGACAGCACCGCCAGAATCGTGACCTCGACCCAGATGGAGTTCCCGCAACACTACCCTAACGAGGGCTGGGTAGAACACGACCCGGAGGACATCTGGAACACGACCCTGGAGGTCACCCGGAAGGCGCTGGAGGTTACCGAGAGCCAGGGCCTGAAAGTCGTCGGCATCGGCATCACCAACCAGAGGGAGACCTCGGTGGTGTGGGATAAAGCCACCGGCAAGCCCATCTACAACGCCATCGTCTGGCAGGACCGGCGCACATCGAAGGTCTGTGCGGACCTGAAAGCCCAGGACCTCGAAACCAAGGTCAACTCTCGCACTGGCCTGCTGCTGGACCCCTACTTCTCCGCCACCAAGGTGAGCTGGATCCTGGATCACGTCGACGGCGCCCGGCAGCGGGCGGAAAACGGCGAACTGGCGTTCGGCACCATCGACAGTTTCCTGATCTGGCGTCTCACCGGCGGCAAGGCCCACGTTACCGACCCCACCAATGCCTGCCGCACCAACCTGTACAACATTCATACCGGCGAGTGGGACCCGGAGCTGCTGCAGATTTTCCAGGTGCCTGCCGCACTCCTGCCCGAGGTCAAGGATTGCAGCGCCGATTTTGGTGCAACGGAGCCAGGCCTGTTCGGCCACAGCATCGCCATCACCGGCGTCGCCGGCGACCAGCAAGCGGCCACCATTGGCCAGTGCTGTTTCGAGCCCGGCTCGATCAAGAGCACCTACGGCACCGGATGTTTCGTGGTGATGAACACCGGCAGTGAGCCGGTGGCCTCAAAGAATCGACTGCTGACCACCATCGCCTATCAATTGGATGGCAAACCCACCTACGCCATCGAGGGCTCCATTTTTGTCGCCGGTGCCGCTGTACAGTGGCTGCGCGATGGTTTGGGCATTATTGCCAGCGCCAAAGATACCGAAAAGCTCGCCAGCGGCCTCGCCAACAACTCCGGTATTTACCTGGTGCCAGCCTTTACTGGCCTGGGTGTACCCTACTGGAACCCCGACGTGCGCGGCGCCATCTTTGGCCTGACCCGCGCCACCGGCCCGGCCGAACTGGTGCGGGCCACGCTGGAATCGGTCTGCTACCTGACCAGTGACCTGTTCGCCGCCCTGGCCCAGGATGGCATCAAGCCCACCGACCTGCGGGTCGATGGCGGTATGGTGGCCAACGACTGGCTGCTGCAATTCCTGGCCAATGTACTGGACCTGTCCGTGTCGCGCCCGGCAGTTATGGAAACCACGGCCCTTGGCGCTGCGTATCTAGCCGGGCGCCAGTGTGGGGTCTACGGTGACTTTGACGAGTTCACCGCCCAGTGGCGCCTGGCGGCCCGCTTTGAGCCCAATATTACCGCGGCCGAACGCGACCAGTTGTTGCACGGCTGGCACGACGCCGTGCGCCGGGTTACCGCCCCCGCCGACAAGCTCTGACCCAGCTTGCGGTTAAATTTTTTGCCAACATTGAAGACTGAAACTCCATGAAACTACGCCAAAGTAACCTGAAAAAACTGCCCTCCGAAAGCTACGATGTGCTTATCCTCGGCGGCGGCATTAATGGCGCGGTCGCCGCTGCCTCACTGGCCGCCAAAGGCGCCAAAGTCGCCCTGATCGACAAGGGTGATTTTGCCGGCTTTACCAGCTCCAATTCGTCCAACCTGGCCTGGGGCGGGATCAAGTACCTGGAGAGTCACGAATACTTCCTGGTCAACAAGTTGTGCAAGAGTCGCAACCACCTGATGCGCAGCTACCCGTCCACGGTCAAGGAAATCCGCTTCCTGACCACCATCCAGAAGGGCTTTCGCTTTCCGCCATTCTTTGTCTTTCTGGGCACCATCGTCTACTGGATGTTTGGCCGCTTCTTTACCCAGCCGCCGCGCTACCTGAGCCCCTCGGCCCTGGCCCGGACTGAGCCGGCAATCAACACCGGCAATGCCAGCGGCGGTTTTGAGTACTCCGATTGCTACCTGTACGACAACGATGCCCGCTTTGTCTTTAACTTTATTCGCCGGGCCATGAACTACGGCTGCATCGCCGCCAACTATGTGGAATCCCTGGGCTCCGAGCGCCAGCAAGGCCACTGGCTCACCCGCGCGCGCGACAATATTTCCGGCGAGCAATTCAACATCAAGTCGAAAGTGGTGATCAACGCCTGCGGCCCCTACGTGGACAAGCACAATGAAATGACCGGTGAAGAAACCGAGCATCGCCACCTGTTTTCCAAGGGCATTCACCTGATCGTCGACCGGGTCACTGAACAGGATCGGGTGCTGGCCTTTTTTGCCAGTGATGGCCGCCTGTTCTTTGTCATCCCCATGGGCCCGAAAACCTGTATCGGTACCACCGATACCCAGTCGGAGAAGCCCGAGGTCGAGGTCACCGACGAAGACCGTGACTTCGTGCTGAACAACGCCAATACCCTGCTGGCGCTGGAGCGCCCCCTGACCAGGGCGGATATCATTTCCGAGCGCTGCGGCGTGCGCCCACTGGCCCTCAAAGGTCGTGTCGGTGTGGCCGACTGGGTCAAGTTATCGCGCAAACACGCCATCGACGTGGACCGGGACCACCAGCACTTGAGTATTTTTGGCGGCAAACTCACCGACTGCATCAATGTCGGCAACGAAGTGGCGGAGATTGTCGCCGGCCTGGGCATCGAACTGCCCTACGCCGACAAGGTCTGGTACGGCGAGCCGGGCCCGAGCGCCAAGGAGGAATTCCTGCACCAGGCCAAACTGATGAATCTGGATGCCCTGACCAAACCCTCCTCCTGGGAGCCTTTGAGCACTCGCCTGTGGCGCCGCTACAGCGAACACGCCTTTGAGTTGCTGGAAGCCATCCGCGCAGACGCCCGTCAGGCCGATCTGGTGATTGAACATGCCCTGTATCTGCGCTGTGAAATCGAACTGGCGGCGCGCCAGGAGATGATTACCAAACTGGAAGACTTCTTGCGCCGGCGCTCAAAAATATCTTTGGTGGTGCGCCGCGAGGACATCATCAACGCAGCGGGTTTACGCGAGGCCTGCGAGATTTTATTTGGTGATGAGGCAGAGGCGAAATTGCAGGAGTATATTGACTCTACTGCGCCCGAGCAAAAAGACATGTCCTTGCAAGCACGCGCGTCATAACTGCGCGTGCTTTACTACTATTTCGCCGAAACCACAGATTTCTCAGGGCCAATTAAGTCCCATGATCAAGCCGAAAATCAATTTACCGGCCTTGAAACCTCCACAATGATTTTGTCGATTGCACTATTGTTTGCGCTGCTATTGTGCCGCTTTATCAGCCCATTGAGTTGATAGATCGATAACAGCATTGCGTAAATCGGAACCAGATACCCTCGCGAACATAAATCCTGAAGCCTTTCTTTGCCGACCGCATTGAGCTTGTCCTCGTCGGCAGTATGCAATCCTTTAATCGTTTCAATACCGCCATCCTTGTAGCGTACAACGACATTCACGGGCTTAATAAATCCCAGATCCTGCATTTCCTGCAAAAACTGGCGGGTCAGAAGTTCGTCGCGCGCATCGGACTCCAGTAGTGCCGATATCCTGGCAAGATGCAGGGATGCCTTGCCGTTTGCTTCAAACAGCGATTCGCCCTCTTTTCTGCTAAAAGCGTCACTTTCCGGGTCCAGCGCAACGGCGTACCCTTTCGGGTTGCTTTGGGAGCGCACTAAAGACAGCGGATATGTTTGCACACTGGCAGGGGTGTAAGTAGCGTCCCACTGTTGCTCCGCTACAAAGAGGTTACTGCCCGGGGTAAAGCTGGTCATGGCCGATATCGCCCAGCCCCCGGAATGGGGGTTTCGGGTAAAGAAAATTGGAAAACAACTGGTTGCCTTGTCGATTTCCGTTACTCGAATATTCATAAGATGCTGCGAGGCAGCGTAGGCTACCGAAGCTCCGTCTGCTATTTTTAGCTCACGGTGCTGCGAAACGTCAATTTCAATCAAGTCAGTCATTATTAGCTCTACCCTTGCTGGCTATTACCAAGCCATTTATCTATGTAACTCCGATGCGGGGGCAACGATTGCAGCATTTGCGCAGTCAGTTGCTGATTCCGCTGAATCAATTTTCTCGCCTCCAGCTGCCGGCCGTGCAGATAGGCCAGTGTTTCGAATTCCGGCTTGAACCCCATACCGTACATTACATACTGGTAACTGGCCGCGGGGAACAATTCAAAGGCACTTTTAAAATCCTCAACCATGGGGCCACGAAAACGCCAAATCGCCAAATCTTCCTGCAGGCTCTCTGGTATGGTGTCACAGTCGGTATGCGCCCTCCAGTAGGGTTCCCGGCGGGTTGAAAGCATGTAATGCAGTTTGAGGAAGTCGATAATTCGGCGCCAACGGTAATGCATTTGTTCATTGAAACGTTTGGCGGTTACCTGCAGGACAGATTTGTCCGGCAGCAGATTTTCGGCGATAAATCGGGCCGACAATTCGATCAACATAATCGCTGTCGCTTCCAGCGGCTCAACAAACCCCGCCGACATACCGACAGCCACACAGTTCTTCTTCCAGAATTCCGCACGGTGACCTGAGCGGAAGGAAATTTTACGCGGCGTTAATCCCGCTGCACTTGCACCCAAATAGCTGCGCAGATTGGACTCTGCCTCATCATCTGAGAGGTGGCGACTGGAGTATACGTGGCCAACGCCGCGCCTATTGGTCAATCCTATATCCCAAATCCAACCGGCGGTTTGCGCAGTAGCGATGGTATGGCAGGCAAGCGCACTATCATCATGCTCGTACGGTACTTGCATGGCCAGGGCACGGTCATTAAAAAGAACGGGACTGACGTCCGTAAACGGAACTTTCAAGGCCTTGCCCAATAACAGCGATGCAAAACCGGTACAATCGACAAACAAGTCACCGGACAGTTCGCCATTATCGCGCAGCATAACCGAGTCAATGTTGCCATCGGGAGACAGTCGAACGTCTTCTGCCGTGTCGATTATGTGTTGTACTCCGAGGTGCTCCTTGCAGTGCTCTTGCAGTAATTCTGCAAACTTGCCAGCGTCCAGGTGGTAGGCGTAATTGCAGGCTCCCTGGTACTCGGACTCGGCCAATGTTCGCGGAGCCAGGCCCGCCTCACATACGCTCTGCTGAAAATTGGTCTCGGTAGCGAAATTCTCAATTGACGCTACATAGGGTGCCAAATCGATACGGCCGTAACCCAGCGGAACGGTAAAAGGATGATAATAAAAATCACCATCACCGCTGACCCAGTTAACGAATTTACCGCCCTGCTTGAATGCCGCATGACAACGTTGAAAGACTTCGCTTTCATCGAGGCCAATACTGTGCAGCGTATTTTTCATGGTGGGCCAGGTACCCTCACCTACTCCCACAGAGGGAATATCCGCGGCCTCGACCAATATCACTTGCGGGCCACCTGGCAGCCGGCTTCGATGGTGAGCGGCAATAACAGCGGCGGTCAGCCAGCCGGCCGTGCCACCTCCAACTATTACAATTTTCCAGTTTGGTTTTTTCATAACGCAGAAATATCAGGAATTAAATTTGTGACGGCCAGTAATAAAATGTTGACCCGCTTTGAGCGCGCGGGCCAACATTCTGTATCCAACTGCTACTGACTGACGGTCAATTTACAGCCTTACCAGCGGTATTGGCTAGAACTTGCCACGAATACCGATCGCATAGCGAGACCCGTTATCTTCAACAGAGTAGAGCTGGTTGGGAAACCTGCCAGTCTGGTAAAGCTCTTCTTCGGTAACATTAATACCTTCGAAGAAAATGGTAAAATTGTCATCGATATCATAGCTTGCGCTGAGATCCAGTTGGCCAAAGTTTTCACCATTAATTGGCTCGCCGTTACCGTTATCGAGATTTCTCAAGAAACCCTCACGGTTATTGTACGCAGCCCGTACCTGCCAGTTATCTGCCTCGTAGAAAAGCACCAGGTTTTGGGAATCTCCCAGACCCTCGAGGGCAAAGCTGACGCTGGTATCACTGCCAAGACTGGCATTGCTGTCCACAACTGTGGCATTGGCAATAATACCAAAGCCGCTATCAAAGGTATGGGTAAGCGCAACCTCAAAGCCGGTGACATTCGCGGTTTCGCCATTCTGCGGGCGGGTGACGGTAAAGACTTCCGTCGATCCGACCAACTCTTCCGCAGTCTCTGATCCGTCGCAGTTACCACAAATATTTCCCGGGGTACTCAGCCTGTCATTGAGTGAGAAAGTTTCCGGACCGGACAGCCGAATGATAAAATCTTCGATGTCCTTGTTGAAATAAGCAACACTAAAGGAACTGGCGTCAGCGTAATACCACTCATAGGACACATCCCAGTTTTCAGACTTGAAAGGTCTCAGCGCCGGGTTGCCACCGCTTGCCGTGAGATCCTGGGTACGCACTGTATTGGGAATATTGGTCGCCGGCGATAACTGACTCATGGTAGGCCTGGTGATCGAATCGTACATGGCAAAGCGCAGTACCATATCCTCTTCTATATCCATTTTAATGTTAAAGCTTGGCAGCAGATTGGAGTACTCTCCACCATCGCTAAATTCAGTCGGGGGAGTAACTCTGGTGGCGAAAAAGGTAGGATCCGCTGTCAGTACTATGTCATTGAGAAAGCTTTGTACTGCCGTGACATCAACCTTGGTGGTGGAATAACGGGCACCAATATTGAAAAATACGGGCATATCACCCAGTGCCGTTTCGAAGTCAAAATTAATGTAGAAGCTGTCAATCTCCTCCGCTATTTGATAGCGGTTATTGCGCAGCATCGGGGTGGTAGCCGTCAGGTTGCCATTGGCATCGTAAAGCACAGACCGGGCTGTGCCTGCGGGATTGCCCAAGGCCTGGTCCGCCGCTGCCATTCCTGCATCGGACACCATCCAGTCGACATAGGCATTGCCGTCATAGGTAAAGTAGTCTTTTGGAAAGCCCCCGAAGAAATTATCCACACTAAATGACTGCATCAATTCTGCAGGAACCGGCACATTGTAACCACAGTAAACGTCGCATAATGCACTGTTGGTTTTTTCAAAGAACTCTTTATCGCGCTCCTGGTGATAAGCCCCAAAACTGAATTGCCTGAACACCTCGGAGTCTGACTCATAGACAAAATCTGCCCTGAATTCCGAAATTTCATCCTTGTCTGTGGCACCCCTGAAATCGTTGAAGTGTGCTCGCGCGTCAGCTGCCGACAGGTTGTTACCGCCCACCAGGCTGTCAAAGCGCGTCAGGGGAATGGCGCCATTGGAGTCCAGCGAAAAATTGTCCTTGATGCCGATGACATTGAACTGAGCCTTGCCGGCCATATCGTTTTCGGCCGTCGACCTGGAAATATCCCAGTTTGAACGAAGCTTGTCGTTAATCTGCCATGCAACGTTGAGGCCGTAGCCTTCGTTACTGACGTCGCGGCTGCCACCGGTATCGACTACAAAGTCGATATGGGGGTCACCGCCTTCCTGAGCGATGCCGATACGCTGATCGAAAAACAGCGCTGTACGGGTAGCCGGGTCGATTGTCGCCGTGCCCACTCGCCCGGGTTCAAACCAGGCCGACAAGTCGGTCACTACCGAGTCGACTTCGAATTTGGATACAAACCCATCCAGTGTAATGCTGACATCTTCGCTTGGTGCAAACTGGAACACCAGGGAACCGTTGTCCCGGGTGCGCTCGGCATTATCGACAATCTGGGCGAAGTTCCTTGGGATAGTGGCATCGCTTGCGACTACCCCGCCGGTGTTGAAAAGTGTCAGGCCAGGCCTCCAGGTCGCTGTTCTGAAGATGTTATTCTGCAGTTTACGCTCCTGATGACTGTAGGCGAACAGCACACCAAACTTGTCGTCCATAAAGGTCTGGCTAACCATGCCTGTGTAGGATGGTGATGTCTCCTCAGACAGGGTCTCGTACATGCCTTTGACAGAGCCAAGTAGTTGCAGACCGGGTTGGTCCAAAGGCCTTCTGGTAGAGATATCTATGGTGGCCCCGATTCCGCCATCCTGCATGGTAGCGTTGGTGCTTTTGTAAACATCCGCGCCATTGATAAGGTCGGCCGCCAGCACATCAAAATTGAACTCCCGCCCGCCGCTGTCAGTTGCCAGTTGGCGGCCATTGACCAGCACGGTGTTGAACTGTGGCCCCAGACCGCGCACCGTGACTGCCTGTCCTTCGCCGCCACTGCGATCAATTGAAACACCGGTCACACGCTGTAATGATTCGGCAACGTTCAGGTCGGGAAATTTACCGACATCTTCTGCTGAAATCGAATCGACGAGAGTCGATGCCTCGCGCTTGATGTCCATGGCGCGAGTCAAACTCCCCCGGATACCGGTTACCACGACCTCTTCGAGTTGCTGAGCCTGTGTGTATAACGGTGTTGCCGCAGCGACTAAAGACGCGGCGACAACAGCCTGCCGCACGGCAGACGCCAGCGCGTTTCTTTTAACATTCGGTTGTGTCTTCATGTTGTACTCTCTCATAAGAAATAACGAAAGTAAGATTTGACGCAATGACTATGGGTTGGGGCCTAGCCATTGCGTCGTGGTTGGCAAAGCCACCGCCAGATTGCACGGCGGCACTACCAATTGCTGTGCGACGTTAACGACGCAATTCTTTTTCGCTCCGACAACTTGTTTTTATCGGCGGCGAAGGCTGGCAATCGATAAGTAACCACCCTGTACAGTGGGTACTTTTGGCTTCTTAAGGGCGACAGCCAGCGAGCGGTTGTGTTTTGCGGACGCAACCGACGGTTTAGGTTTTTGATTGGTTTGGAGATCTGCCCGGTTGATATAGGTAACCGGGCGCAGAAACGGCTGTTTTTAAGTTATTTTGGTGTTAGCCGTGCAGTCCATCCGCCGGCCTTGTGCAGGCTGGCGCTGAACTTGTCAGCGCGGGTCACCGTCCTGGTCACCGTGCTGTAGTCCTCCGCCCAGCGGTTGGAGTTGAAACCGTCCTGAAACACCACCATCTGGTAGTCGCCGTTCCCGAGGAACGACAGGTCGATATCGAGATCGCGACCGTTTTCATCGGTCATGGCGCCGATAAACCATTGCTCGCCGGAGCGACGGGCTACGGCAATGTAGTCGCCGACGCTGCCGCCCAGTACCCGGGTTTCATCCCAGACGGTAGGCACACTGGCCATAAAACGGGTGCACTCGTTTTCCCTGCGATAGTTGGTGGGTGTGTCGGCCAGCATTTGCAGTGGGCTTTCGAACACGGTCAGCATCGCCATCTGGTGCACCCGGGTCGTCTGGCTCATGGGGCGCTCAAAGCGAATATTGAAATCCTGGGTATCGCCGGCATTGGGATCGACCGGCACATAGGATTGCGGGCCGTGGGCGTTACGCATTGCACCCGGGGTATAGTCCATGGGGCCCGCTGCCATACGGATAAAAGGCAGCGTGGTGTTGTGTTCCGGAGTGCTGTCGTAACTCCACTTGTTCCACTCCAGGCCCTTGACCCCCTCACGGGTAATAACATTGGGGTAAGTGCGGCGCAGACCGGCCGGTTTGTAAGCGCCGTGGAAATCCACCAGCAATTTGCGCTCGGCGGACTCCTCGGCGATCTGCCAGTAGAAATTCACCATCTCCTGGTCGTCGCGCTGGAAGAAGTCGGGCTTGATGCCAACGGCGCCCAGTTCTGCAATGCGGTCCATAGCGGCATCGAACTGGTCGCGCAGGGTTTTCCAGGAGGCCCAGAGAATGATGCCGACACCCTTCGACTTGGCGTGGGCAATCAACGCTGGCACGTCCATGTGGGGCACGGAACCGAGCAGGTCGTTCAGTGGGTACCAGCCCTCGTCCAGGATTACATACTCGAGACCGTACTCGGCGGCAAAGTCGATGTAGTACATGTAGGTTTCTGTATTGACCCCGGCGGCAAAGTCGACGCCGAATAGATTGTTGGCATTCCACCAATCCCAGGCCACCTTGCCGGGCTTGATCCAGGACAGATCCTGAAGCCGGTTGGGAGACGCCAACTGGTAACTCAACTGGTTGGTGATCAGGTCGCCGTCCTGCCTGGCAATACCGAGAATACGCCAGGGGTAACTGCGACTGCCGTCGGTTTTCGCCAGATAATCGGCACGCTTCATAACCGGCTCGTTGCGGTCAGGTCCTGGCCCATCGCCCTCGATACGCTCCAGCGTGTTGGGATCGCGGGTTTCCTTGAGCAGCGGAAATGCCGGCAAGGTTCCCAGCAACCGGTCCTTGCCATTGCCCACCAGCCACAGGCCGGCATAGTCACGCAAATCGGTCTCGGTAATCAGCAGCTTTATACCCGCCGCATCGACCAGGGCCGGTGTGCTGGCGAGTTTTTTCTTACCTATGTCTGCGATGGACTGGTAGATGTAGGAGCGTTCGTTGTGAGAGTAAAAGCCCTCTTCTTCGGCGAAATAGACATGGCTATCGGGACTGAACACAAACTCAACCAGCTCGGAGTTGACCGTGACCTGACCCGGCAGCGCCGTGACAAAGCGATAGGCGACGCCGTTGTCATAGGCGCGGAATACTACCGAGTACTGGTTGTCAAATGCCACGGTCATTTCATTGAAATGATCGCGAATTACGGCGGATTTCACCCGCACCTCTGGCTCCAGCATTTGGTCCACTGAGCGGTGCTGCACGCCAACAACTTTGGGGTTGCGCTGCAAATCCAGTTTTCTATCGATTTGCAGTGACAGCTTCGACGGCCTCAGAACCGGCTTGTCATCAACACTGACACTGTAGGTAACCGCCTTGTTGACGTTTACCTCTATTTTGATAGTGCCGTCAGGTGACAGCAGCTGCAGCTCGTCATTACTGGCCAGAGCCAGGGCACTGGCCAGTAACATCACCAGGCCAGTGCAGGCACCGTTAAGGTTGTACCAGAGGTGGGGGGAAATTTTCATTTGAATAATCGCTCCGTTTTATACAGATAGTTGTTGAGTTCGAACCTGGGGTGTCACTTGTTTTTTTGCCGGTAATGCAAGTTTGCAGATAGCTGGCGCAATCGCTCTGCCGCCTGCTCCGCGCTGATGTCGCGCTGGCCTTCGCCGAGCATCTCGTAGCCCACCATAAATTTCTTGACGCTTGCCGAGCGCAGCAGTGGCGGGTAGAAGTGGGCGTGTAACTGCCAGTGGTCACGATTGTCGTCGAGCCCTTCGACATTTCCCGGAGCCTGGTGCCAGCCCATGGAATAGGGAAAGCTGGTTTCAAACAGGTTGTCGTAACGGGTCAGGAACAATTTCAGAATATTGGCCAGAGACCGTCGCTCGTCGCGGCTGAGTTCACCCAGGTGGCGCACATGTCGCTTTGGCAGCAGCAGGGTTTCGTAAGGCCAAAGCGCCCAGTAGGGAACCACCACAAGCCAGTGTTCGTTTTCTTCCACCGTGCGACTGCCATCCGCCAGCTCCGCGTTGGCGTAGTCCAGCAATAACGGCCGACCGTTTTCATGCCAGTACAGCCGTTGGCTGCTGTCTACCTGAGCCGGTTCGCTGGGCAGGTAGCTGCTGGCCCAGATCTGGCCGTGAGGATGGGGGTTGGAACAACCCATCACCGCGCCCTTGTTCTCGAATATCTGCACCCAGGCGTGGCGTTGCACCAGCTCTTGGTAATGCTCGCACCAGAGATTGACCACCGAGAGGATGTCGTCGCTGGCCATCTCCGGCAGCGTCAGGTCGTGGCGCGGCGAAAAGCAGATGACGCGACACTCGCCAGTGACTGTTTGGGCCGTCATCAGGCCATTTCCAGCGCTGATAATCGATGGCTCCGGCCCTTCGGTCAGCAGTGCGGCGAAGTCATTGTCAAACGCGTAGGTCGCGCCATAGGCCGGGTTGACCTCACCATTGGCACGCGTATTACCCGGGCAGAGGTAACATTTGGGGTCGTATTCCGGCCGCTGATTCAGCTCACCCTCTTCCTGTTTGCCCTGCCAGGGGCGTTTGGTGCGGTGCGGCGATACCAGCACCCACTGTTGCAGCAGAGGATTGTAGCGGCGATGCGGGTGATCATCTGGATTGAACTTCATCAGAGTGCCTCCGGAAGGATTGTATTGGAAAGAATTTCTTCGGCGCCGGGGCCGATTTGTACCGGGTAGAACTCGGCGTCATAGCCTATGGCAGCGCGATAACCGGCGCCGACCCTTTCGATAAACTCTGTTACCGCATCCTGTCGTAACAGCACCAGGCTACAGCCGCCAAAACCGGCCCCGGTCATGCGTGCACCGAGAACACCCGGTTGCGCCTGGGCCAGCCCCACCAAAGTGTCGAGCTCATTGCCGGTAACCTCGTAATCCTGCTGCAGCGAGGCGTGACTCTGGTTCAATAACTGGCCGAAGCCGGCGATATCAGCGGCCGCCAGTTTGTCGCCAGAATCAATTACCCTGTGGTGCTCCGAGACTACATGGCGGGTGCGCCTGCGGATGATTGGATCGGGCAACAGATCGAGGGCAGCCTGGAGGGATGCCAGGGGCAACTGGCACAGATTATCGATGTGGAAAACCGGGGCCAGTAGCTCCAGGGCCTGCTCCACTTCCGCACGGCGCTGGTTGTAAGCGGAGTCGGCCAGCATACGGGCTTTACAGGAGTTGGCGATCATCAGGCAGTAGTCGCCCAGCTCCACCGGGACATAGTCCACGGACAAGTCACTACAGTTCATCAGCATGGCGCGTTGGTCCATACCCAGGGCGATGGCGCCCTGGTCCATAATGCCGCAGTTGACGCCGACAAAGTGGTTCTCGGCGTGCTGGCTCAGCCAGCTGATGGCCTGTCGGTTGGCAAACCGCTCCGGCGACGTCTGGTAACCGGTCAGCGCTTCGATCATTACGGCAATACCCACTTCCAGAGAGGCCGAAGAGGACAGCCCGTTGCCCGGAATATCACCGCCGATGGCGATATCCAGCGCCGGGAGCCGTTCGCCCCGCGCCCGGTATTCGGCAAAAACGCCTTTGACGTAATCCCCCCAGATCGGCGGATTTTGCCGTTGGGCATCTGCGTTGGGATCAAATTCAATTGTGCCGGGCTGATTCAGCGATACCATACGCACCCGGCCAACAGCGTTTGGCCGGGCCAGGATATAAGTGCCAAACTGGATCGCCGCCGGCATAACCAGGCCACCGCAGTAATCGATATGCTCGCCGATCAGGTTGACCCGTGCCGGTGAGAAAAAGTAGCGAGGCGTCGCACTGCTGCTACCGAAGCTCTCGTTCAGTGCCAATTCAACCTGGCGAACCAAACTGTTATTTGTTGACATAACCTTTACCTGTAGGGTGGTTGCCGTTCAAACTTGGCCGTAACCAGAAGGATTCTTACTCTGCCAGTTCCAGGTGTCCGCGCACATGCTGTCCAGGCTCCGCGCCGCACGCCAATCCAGTTCCGTTGCGGCCTTGCTGGCGTCGGCGTAGAACTCGCCAATATCACCGGCACGGCGCGGCTCGAATTTATAGGGAATGGATTGGCCGCAGGCCTTTTCAAAGGCCTTGACCACATCCAGCACACTGAAGCCCTTGCCCGCACCCAGGTTATAGGCGCTGAACCTTTGGTGTTTTCGGGCCAGCAGTTGCAGCGCCTGCAAATGGCCATTCGCCAGATCGACAACATGGATATAGTCACGCACACCGGTGCCGTCCGCGGTCATGTAGTCATTGCCGTAGATACTCAGGTGTTCCCGACGGCCGACGGCAACCTGGCTGATATAGGGCATCAGGTTGTTGGGGATGCCAGTCGGATCCTCTCCTATCAGGCCGCTCGGATGAGCACCCACCGGATTGAAGTAGCGCAGTGAGGCAATATTCCAGCGCTCGTCGGCGGCGCTCAGATCCATCATGATCTGTTCAGCCATCACCTTGCTGCGGCCGTAGGGGCTGGTGGAGGCCAGCGGCATATCCTCGCGGTAGGGAATCGGGTTGCTATCGCCATAGACCGTAGCCGAGGAACTGTACACCAGCTGGAAAACCTGGTGCTGCGCCATGACCCGGAACAAATTGAGGGTGCCGGTCATATTGTTGTGGTAGTAAGCGAGGGGCTTGGCCACCGATTCGCCCACCGCCTTGAGGGCGGCGAAATGAATGACCGCATCGATGGAATATTGGCTAAACACTGCATCCAGGGCTACTTCGTCCAGCAGATCCACCCGCAGAAAGACCGGTGCCTTGCCGGCGATTTTGGCGACGCGGTTAAGGGACTCCTGTTGCGCGTTGACCAGGTTATCCACCACCACCACCTCATACCCCTGCTGTAACAGTTCGACGCAGGTATGGCTGCCGATATAGCCAGCGCCGCCAGTCACCAGGACAGTTTTAACAGTTTCACGAGTATTCACGAACCCTGAACTCCTTATTGTAATTGTGGTACTACTTAGCAATTGTGGCGCTTGCGGGTCTCCGCCATTACCACCAGGCGCTATAGAACGCCACCAGGATCAGCACCACGGCTAACGACGAGATGTTGAAGCCGGCCGAGGTCTTGAAATTAAAATCTTCCAGGCGAACAGCCTTGGGGTGATCGCCCTTGTGCTCGTAGAGGGTAATGGCGATAGCTGCTATCGCCGAGACCAGGAACGCCAACCCCATGCGATCCAGAAACGGCACCTGCGTCAGCCAGAGTTTGAACGCCAGCGAAACCACCACGGAGACAATCGCCGCCGCCAGCGCGGAGTGCGCTGTGGCCTTGCCCCAGAACAGGCCGAAAAGAAAAATCACCAGGATGCCGGGGGAGAAAAAGCCGGTGAACTCCTGGATATACTGAAACGCCTGGTCCAGATTGCCCAGCAGTGGCCGGGCGACCAGCATGGCGATGATGAGGGAGACCAGAGCAGCGCAGCGGCCCATGCGCACCAGTCCCTTCTCGCTCACTGCCACGTGTTGGAAAGTTGAGCGGTAGATATCCATGGTAAAGATGGTGGAGATACTATTGGTCATGGAGCTGAGCGAGGAGACAATGGCCGCGATCAGGGCCGCGAAGGTCAGGCCAAACAGACCCGCCGGCAGCAGCTTCATCAACTCCGGGTAGGCCTTGTCGGACACATCCAGGTTGGGTGCCAGCAGAAAAGCGGCAATACCGGGAATGACGACGATAAAGGGCATGAACAGCTTGAGAAATGCAGCCAGGGCAATGCCCTTTTGAGCCTCCCTCAGGTTTTTGGCGGCCAGGGCCCGCTGGGTGATGTACTGGTTAAAGCCCCAGTAGGAAAACTGGGCAATCCAGAGCCCACCGACCAGCACCGAGATACCCGGCAGATCCATGTAACTCGGGTGGTCAGACGCCAGAATCATGTCAAATTTCTGCGGGGCGTTGTCCAACAAATAGGTAAATCCAGCAATAACGCCAGCGCCCTCACTGAGTTTATCCAGCGACAGAAAGGTAACCGCGATCCCACCGACAATCAGGATGGCGACCTGGATAATATCCGTAAAGGCTACCGCCTTGAGACCGCCATAGAGGGAATAAGCCAGCGACAGCGCCGCCAGGAACAGCATGCCATAGAGCATGTCGACACCGGCCACGATCTCGATCGTCAGAGCCCCCAGATAGAGCACCGAGGTCAGGTTGACAAAGATATAGACGCCAACCCAGAAGAACGCCAGCAGTATTCGTACCCGGTGATCGTAGCGCTTTTCCAGAAACTCCGGCATGGTGTAGATATTCTTTTCCAGGTAAATCGGCACAAAATACTTGCCGATCACCAGCAGCGCGATGGCGGCGGTCCACTCATAGGACGCGATGGCCAGGCCGATGGCGTAACCGGACCCGGTCATGCCAATAATCTGTTCTGCGGAGATGTTGGCGGCGATCAGCGAGGCACCGATGGCCCACCAGGGCAGAGAGCGTCCGGCGAGGAAGTAGTCCTGGCTATCCTTCTCATGTCCCTTCTTTTCACGAGAGACCAGGCTGGCAATGGTGACCAACCCTATGCAATAGGCAGCAACCACGACGACATCGAGAGTGGCAAGATTCATTTATTATTTTCCTGTTTTAATGTTTTCCGAGTAACTCAATTCACGCCAATAGCGTGGGAAGACAATCAACCAACTCCACAGTCACACTGAACATTCAAGGTTTTTGCTCTGCTTGCCACCGGGATGCAACTTTCAGAATTCCAGGCTTGAAGCAGAATCCTCGATAGCTAACATGACTGTTCGTAATGAAGACGATCTGGACATTGAAATCCGCGGAAAAAAAGCAGATTTTTTTGACGAATGCTTTCTAAAGCTGCGGTATGCTGTATATATTCACAGCCGAGGAGATGTACGGTTTCTGAAGGAGTGCAAGGAGAAGTATTTTAAATCACACTAAAACGCGTCAGTGGAGCTACCTAATTGAAACCTCTAAAAGGAATTAAAGTGAGCCAACATCCAATCAAAGCGGTTTTTTTACGCTAGAACTTGCCACGCAATCCGATCGAATATCGAGAACCATTATCTTCTACAGAGAAGAGCTGATCGAGAAACCGCCCCCTCTGGTAAAGCTCTTCTTCAGTCACATTTATCCCTTCAAAGTAGACTGTGAAGTTCTCACTTATATCGTAGCTCGCGCTGATATCCAACTGACTAAATGCTTCAGTGTTGATCGGCTCGCCGCTACCATTATCGAGGACGCGCAGAAATCCCTCACGGTTATTGTACGCCGCTCGAACTTGCCAGTTGTCTGCCTCATAGAAGAGCACCAGGTTGCGAGAGTCTCCCAGTCCTTCCAGAGCAAAAGCCCTGTTGGTTTTACTGCCGAGGCTGGCGTTGCTATCCACAACCGTGGCATTGGCGATAATGCCAAAGCCGTTCTTAAAAGCATGAGTAATAGCAATCTCAAATCCTCTGACATTTGCGGTTTCGTCATTCTGGGGGCGAGTAACGGTAAATACTTCCGTCGAACCGGCCAGTTCTTCCGCGGTCTCCGTTCCGTCGCAGTTGCCGCAAACATTACCTGTGGTGGACAGCCTGTGATTGAGGGAAAAGGTCTCAGGTCCTGACAACCTGATGATGAAATCTTCAATATCCTTATTGAAATAGGCAACGCTTAATGAACTTGCGTCATCGTAATACCATTCATAGGATACATCCCAATTTTCAGACTTGAAAGGTTTCAGCGCCGGATTGCCGCCGCTTGCCGTCAGATCCTGTGCGCGCACAGTACTGGGAATGCTTGTTGCCGGCGATAGCTGACTCATGGTGGGCCGGGTAATCGAATCGTACCATGCAAAGCGCAGCACCATATTTTCTTCAATATCCATTTTAATATTGAAGCTTGGCAGCAGATTAGCGTACTCCCCTTTGTCGCTAAACTGCGTCGGCTCGGCAATCACAGTCGCGAAAAATGTCGGGTCCGCGGTCAACACTATATCATTGAGTAAACTTTGTATCGCGGTGACGTCAACCCTGGTTTTGGAGTATCGGGCGCCAAAGCTTAACTGCACGGGCATATTACCCAGTTCTGTTTCGAAGTCGAAATTAAGATAAAAGCTGTCGATTTTTTCCGATATCTTGTAACGATTATTCAGCAGCATAGGAGTGGTAGCCGTAAGGTTTCCATTGGCATCGTAAAGGATGGAGCGGGCGGTGCCAGCAGGATTGCCCAGTATCGCATCCGCTGCCGCCATTCCTGCATCGGACACCATCCAGGCGACATAGGCTGCACCATCATAGGTAAAGTAGTCCTCGGGAAAACCGCTAAAAAAATTTTTCACACTGAACGACTGCATCAGCTCCGCCGGCACTGGAACGTTGTAGCCACAATAGACGTTGCATAGTGCACCATTGGCTTTTTCGAAAAACTCTTTTTGACGTTCCTGGTGATAAGCGCCAAACCTGAACTTCTTGAATACATCGGAATCCGATTCATAGACAAAGCCTGCCTGCAACTCGGAAATTTCGTCTTTATCAGTGGCGCCCCTGAAGTCATTAAAGTGCGCTCTTGCATCAACTGGGGACAAAGTATTGCCACCGGTCAAGCCATCAAACTGAGGTATGGGTATAGGACCAGAAGAATCGAGCGAGAAATTATCCATAATACCGATGACATTGAAGCGTGCCTTGCCGGCCATATCGTTTTCAGCGTTCGATCTGGATATATCCCAGTTTGACCGGAGCTTCTCGTTAATCTGCCACTCGAGATTGAGCCCATAGCCTTTGTTGGTCACGTCCCGGCTGCCGCCTGTATCAACCACAAAATCAATATGCGGGTCGCCACCTACCTGAGCAATGCCCACCCGTTGATCAAAAAAAATAGCGGTTCGCGTCTCCGGATCGATCGTGGCCCTGCCAACACGTCCCGGTTCAAACCATTGAGACAGGTCGGTCACCAGTGAATCGACCACAAACCTGGAAACAAAACCATCTACCGTAGCCGTGAGGTTTTCGCTGAGCGCAAATTGGAAAACCAGCGAGCCGTTGTCTCGTGCTCGTTCCGAATTATCAACTACTTGAGCGAAATTCCTGGGAATAGTCGCGTTGTTTGCTACAATCCCTCCGGTATTAAAAAGTGTCAGACCCGGTCTCCAGGTCGCTGTTCGAAAAATATTACTCTGCAACTCACGTTCCTGACGACTATAGGCAAAAAGTACACCCAGCGTGTCGTCCAAAAAAGTCTGGCTTACCAAGCCGGTGTAGGATGGCGAAGTTTTCTCCGACAAGGTTTCGTACATCCCTTCAACAGAACCAACCAGTCGCAGCCCGGGGTGATCAAGTGGCTTTCTCGTGGAGATATTAATTGTCGCCCCGATACCACCGTCCTGCATAGCCGCGTTGGTACTCTTGTAAACATCGGCGCCGCTGATCAAATCCGCAGCCAGCACATCGAAGTTGAATTCCCGACCGCGGCTGTCGGTGGCTAGTTGTCGACCATTGACAAGCACTGTATTAAACTGTGGCCCGAGGCCACGCACTGTTACGGCCTGCCCTTCGCCGCCACTTCGGTCAATGGACACACCCGTTACGCGCTGCAACGACTCGGCAACGTTTTGATCGGGAAACTTACCTATGTCCTCTGCAGAAATAGAGTCAACCACAATGGATGCCGCTCTTTTGGTATTGAGGACACGGGTCAGGCTGCCCCGGATACCTATTACTACCACCTCTTCAAGAAGCGGGGCTTGATGAAATCTATCCTCGCTTAAATTGTCCGGTTCGGGCTCTGGTGCAGCATGCTTGCGAATCACCCAAAACCTGTCATTCTCACCACCTTCAATGGACAATCCGGTACCCTTTAGCAGAATCTTCAACCCAGCAAAATGAGTAAAATTACCCTTCAGCACTGAGGAGTTGATGGATTTTAGAATGTCAGGGTCGGCGACTATGCCAATACCAGTCTGGCGTGAAAACTGCAGCAAGGCATCTTCAATGGGCTGCGCCGGTATATCAAAAGCGGTATCAGAGAATGTTGCACCCGACGCAAGCGCGGAAATGAGTAGCACCATAGCCGGTATCAAAAGGCAAAAGCGTGAGCCGCTTGCAAGCGACTGGGGCGGTATCTTGAGGGTCATTACACTAGTGTATCCGTTACCGCCCTCACTTATTCTTTATGCACGAATGGAACCGTAGTTTATACAGAGCGATGGGTACGGCCTGATTCTGCCTCCATATTGAAGCCAAAGCCGAATGGTTTCAAGCGCTAAAATTCATCCTCATCCTGCAATAGTTGCAGGCTGTCAAAGCAAGCCAGCTAATTACTCTGTTTCGATGATTTTGACATCAAAACAAAGCGATTCTCGCCTTCCTTAACAACTTCCAAGGGAAGGGATGCAGTAAGCATAGCGGGCAACATTGAGATATCTGAGGTACTAATCGACAAAGTAACCAGCACCTTGTCAAGGCTGTTTTCACCAATGACGATCTCACCTTCAAAATAACGATTGGCGTCAGAAATTACATCGATCAATGGTTCGGATTTGTAAGAAAGCCAACCGGTTCGCCAGGATTCCATCTCCGCCGTGGGCAGCGCAATAATTTCACCAAATTCACCGCCAACCGTACGCAGAACCTGCTGCCCCTCCCGCAGCTCTATGTGGCGCGCTTCGCTTGCAGACGGGTCATTCACTGTTGGTGCGGCTGCAGCTACCCGCACCACACCCTCAAGAACCGAAACCTTGATACGCTGGCTCGATCGGTTGATACTAAACGTGGTGCCCACAACCTGCACAACCGTGTCATCAATCTCCACCCAAAACGGTACACCGGCGGCTTTGACGATTTCGAAAAATGCCTCGCCTTGCAGCAGTCGCACATATCGATCGGCTTCTGAGATTTCGGACTCTATGTGTGAATCTGCCCCCACCGTAACCTGGCTGCCATCGGCAAGTGTCAGTGAACGAATTTCACCGACTTGAGTTTGGTAGTCCAACCGGTGCACAGTCGGGGCTGGCTCGAGAATAAAAATCGCCATAATCGCGACCACCGTAAAACTGGCCAGAGCCCAACCGGCCTGAGGTATTGACAGCCAACCCAGCCTGGCAACTATTTTCTCTTTCAAGCCAAGTCTTTTGGTGGGTCTCGTCTTCGGGACCGTTGTCTCCGAGTCACAGTCGAATATTGCAGCGCTTTCAGGCAGTGCCGCAAGATCGTCGAGGCTCCACGCAACTTCTTGATACTCAGTATAGGCACGCATATGAACTGGGTTTTCGTTTAACCAGTTCGTGAGCTCCTGCGTGTCTTCTTCAGTTGAAGTTTGCGATTGCATACGAACTACCCAGTCCCACGCAAGCTTGCGAATTTCAATTGGAATTTCGTCAGTCATTGCTGCTCATCCTCAGGAGCTGATTGATCGAGCATTTTGAGACGACACTCCTCGATGGCATTAAATACATGCTCGCGTACGGTGGATTCCGCGAGCCCTTCTCGCCGGGAAATCTCCGCGTAGGAAAGCCCGTCAATTCTATGCATCAGCAACAGCTTACGACGTTTCAAGGCCATCCCTCGCAATATCCGCGCTAGAATTGACAGGTGTTGACGAGACTCTTGAATGCGTTCAGGGCCGATGACCGTAGAACTCTCCTCAACTGAGAGAGTTTCAGATTGAGCAAATTTGTTTCTCACTACCTGGTGGCGTTTCGCATCTAAAATGATGTTGCTACTTACTTTATAAAGAAAAGCGCGAAAGTTTTGTACAGATTCCGGTGAGCTGAGCTTGGAATAACGCAGCATAGCATTGTGTACAGCGTCTTCAGCATCACTTAGGTCTACTCTGAATTTTGCAACCAGGTAGCAACAAAGTGGTTTGAAATTCTCCTTGTACAAGAAGTCAATATGTGCGGATTCCTTCTGGCTATGATTTCTCTCCTCCGAACTCCAGCCCTCTGGATCGCACTCCGGCTGCCTGCGCGCGCGATCTTTTTTCTTATTTTCGCTCAAGTCACACCCGCAAATTGCGCAAAGGTAAAAGGCAAAATGGTATCCCCTATTTTTCCATATGTAAAGATTGGCGCGAACTTGCCCTCTCGGGGCTGAGGTTCCCGGCAGCTGGGGAACGGCACTATTCTTGATCATCCACGTCCCTCGCTGCCTTACCCTCTACATACACCAAATCTCTGGTTTTCGCCCGGCTCCGGCGCGCGTATCTTTACACTTTCTGTTCCACCGGTTTCCTGCCACAACCCGCCCGGCGCTCTGGCCAAGCCTCTTGTAGATTCTCTCAACTCAAATGCCCCTCCCGATAGGGTGAGCACGGCGCAAATCCTCTACCGATGCCGTTTTGCGCTCACTGGGCACCCAATGCGCCGCCATCCATGGCGCAACCCAGCCATTACCCAATGATACGGTCGCACTTACTAGACGATTGAGGGACAGAAATGCGCGGGACGCGGATACAAAAAATTTGAAAGGTATCAAAAAGCAGGAAAATATTGCTGCCCCCCCCATATTTTAGCTGCTGTAACCCTGCGGGTTATTGGACTGCCAGCGCCAGGTATCTTCTACCATTTCCTGCAGGGACTTCTTCGCAGCCCAGTTGAGGTTCTCTTTCGCCAGTGTCGGGTCGGCGTAGCACTGGCCGATATCGCCGGGGCGACGCGCCACGATCTTGTAGGGGATTTCCTTGCCGCTGGCCTGTGCGAATGCCTTCACCATATCCAGCACCGAATAGCCCTGCCCGGTACCCAGGTTATAGGTGTGACAGCCCGCCTTGCCGTGGGACTTCTCGATGGCGGCCACATGGCCCTGGGCCAAATCCACCACGTGGATATAGTCCCGCACACCAGTGCCGTCGGGGGTGTTGTAGTCGTCGCCAAACACCGACAAGTACTCGCGCTTGCCCACCGCCACCTGGGCGATAAACGGCATCAGGTTGTTGGGAATCCCTTTGGGGTCTTCGCCTATCTGCCCCGAGGCATGGGCGCCAACCGGATTGAAATAGCGCAGCAGCACGATCGACAAGTCCGGATTGGCGGCCACAGTCTCGCGGCACATCTGCTCCACCACCAGTTTGGTCTGGCCGTAGGGGTTGGTGGCGCTGAGGGGAAAGTCTTCGCGAATCGGCACACTGGCCGGATCGCCATAGACGGTCGCCGAGGAGCTGAACACCAGGGTGTTGACCTTGTGCTTTTCCATAACCGACAACAGCACCCGGGAGCCATTGACGTTGTTATCGTAGTAGGCCAGCGGTATCCGGGTCGATTCACCCACTGCTTTCAAGCCGGCAAAATGGATAACCGCATCCACTGCATGATTGCTAAACACCTCATCCAGTGCGTTGAAGTCGCGAATATCGGCTTCGATAAAATCGATGTCCTGACCACAGATGGCGCCGACTCGCTTTAGCGCCTCTTCGCTGGCATTGCAGAGATTGTCTACTACCACCACGTCGTGGCCTGCCGCGATCAATTCAATACACGTATGCGAGCCTATATAGCCCGCCCCGCCTGTTACCAAAATTTTCATTCTTTATTCCCTGAAATGATTCACCGGCCGCCCTGGAGATCAGCGACCCCTTTCGCTACCAAATCCTGGCCCGTTAGCCGTTGCCGTGGCCTGACCAACCCTTAAGGCTTTCCACCTGCAGGCCAGCGCCAGTTTTACAGACATAGATATCGGCTTCAAGGCCACATTTTTGTGGATACTGCTCAGCCACCGCGATTTTAACCAACTCCACATCCTCGGGCGGACAAAAGCAGACAATGGCACCACCAAACCCGCCCCCGGTCATCCGCGCGACACCGCGTTCGCCCAGCACAGAGTTACAAATCTCCACCAGGGTGTCCGTCGCCGGCACAGTAACTTCAAAATCCCGCTGCAGCGACTGGTGGGAACTGGTCATCGATTCTGCCAGGGCTTTAATATCGCCAGATTGCAGCGCGCCGACTGTCGCCAGCACCCGGGCATTTTCCGTAATGATATGGTGCGCCCGCTTGTATTCGTCGGCGGAGAGTGAGTCTTTGGCCTGTTCCAGGGTGGCCAGGTCGGCATCCCGCAGGGTCTCTACCCCCAGCTTTTGGGCGGCGGTTTCGCAGTCCTGGCGACGCTGGTTGTACTCGCTGTCTACCAGCTTGCGCGGGTAGTTGGAGTTGATGATCACCAGCGCCAGGTTATCCGGCATGGCCACTGCATTGGATTCCAGGCTGCGGCAGTCGATCAGCAAGGCGTGACCCGCTTGCCCCTTGGCAGAGATAAGCTGGTCCATTATGCCACAGCTGCAACCCATAAAATCGTTTTCGGCCGACTGGCCCAAGGTGGCAATTTTTTCCAGTGAATAGCCGAGTCCAAAGGCGTGATTGAGAGCGCCGATCACGGACACTTCCAGCGCCGCGGAGGAAGACAGTCCCGCCCCCTGGGGCACATCGCTGGCAATCAGTATATCCAGCCCGCCCAACACACCACCGTCGGCCTGCACGGTCGCCGCACAACCGCGCACGTAATTGCCCCACTGGGACTCGCCGGCCACAATCTCTGTGCCGACACTGAAGGAATCACTCTCGCCCGGATAGTTGTGGGAGTAAACTACCACCCGATTATCGTCGCGCTTGCGATAGAGAACCGTGGTGCAAAACTCCAGTGCCGCCGGCATCACGTAGCCGAGGTTGTAATCGGTAAATTCGCCGATCAGGTTTACCCGGCCCGGTGCCCGGGCGCAGCCCTGTGCCGGCTGCTGGAAAATACGCTCAAATTCGGATTTCAATTCATCGGTGTTCATCGGCTTAGCCTTTCTTATAGTGTATATCACTGACATCACGCAAAATTTTGGCCGCGGTTTCAGCGGTCAAATCACGCTGGCTTTCGGCGAGCATCTCGTAGCCCACCATATGTTTCTTGACCGTAGCCGAGCGCAACAGGGGCGGGTAAAAGTGTGCGTGCAAGCGCCAGTGGCTGTCACTGTCCAGGTTTTTGGGGGCGTTGTGCCAGCCCATGGAATAGGGAAAACTGCACTTGAAAACATTGTCATAGCGCGTGGTCAGCTCCTTGATCACCCCGGCCAGGTCGTCTTTCTGGCCGGCGTCCAGATCCGCCATACTGGCGACCGGATCCTTGCTGAGCAGCAGGGTTTCAAACGGCCACGCGGCCCAGAAAGGCACCACCACCAACCAGTGCGCGCTGTCGATGACGACCCGCACCTGCTCGGCGATTTCCCGGTCGACGTAATCCGCCAGCAGCGCTGACTGGTGCTTGTCAAAATACAGCTGCTGGTTTCTGTCTTCCGCCGCTATTTCACTGGACCAGTGATCGTGGGCCCAGACCTGGCCGTGAGGATGGGGCTGCGAACAGCCCATGATCTCGCCTTTGTTCTCGAAGATATGCACGCAGTTGTAGGATGCAGACAGCTCGCTGTAGTGCTGCTGCCAGGTATCCACCACCTTGCCGATCTCAGCCTGGGTCATTTCCGGCAGCGTCTTGCTGTGCACAGGGGAAAAGCAGATCACGCGACATTCACCGTTGGCCACCTCGGCGGTAAACAGCTCTTCCTCTGCGCTGATCTCGGCACTGTCTGACTGGGTTGGAATCAGGGCCCCGAAGTCGTTGGCAAAGACAAAGGTATCGGCATAATCAGGATTGTGCTCACCGTTGGCCCGGGTATTGCCGGGGCACAGGGCGCAATTGGGATCGTGATCTGCAGTTGGTGCAGCAGCACTGGCTTCCGCAGCCCCCTTCCAGGGTCGATTGTTGCGGTGTGGCGACACCAGTACCCAGTCACCGGTGAGTTGGTTGCGTCGTCTGTGGGTAAACTCGAGGTTACTCATACATAAAGCCCTATTGATTTATTATTCGCAGAGTATGCTGGCAGCGCCGCCGCAAGTGAATGGACGGTCCGGCTGAAAACCTGCACTTTCCTGCTTTCACGAACAGGCTCGTAAATGCCAGCGAAAGTGCCTGCAGCCCGAGAAGACAAGCGGCAAACTGATTAATACGATTTGATATCACCGCCAGTAAGGGCCCAACACTTCCCTGGCAGCAGCAAATATATAGACGATCCAACTGTCAACTCACCCTAAAAAGGGGACGGAGGGATTATTTTTTAACCAGCCCCAGCCAGAGCACTGCGATAGATGACAGCAACAAGTGACTGTATTAACTGACGTTATTCACTGACTTTATCGCCTGCCCATCCCAGATCATCTCAAAATGCCGGGCCTGGATGACATCCCGCACCTCCCTGGGGGTAAACAAGGCGTGGCAAACACCACCACTGCGCCTGACCGAGGAATATTTCAGGGCGGTGAATTTTGCGGCATTATTTACTTCCCAGCCGAGGGCTCGGGAGGCCGTATAATCCCCTGGAGCGTAGATTGGATCCTCCATGGCCAGATTGGTCGCATCGAGCCCCGAGCCAACTCCAAAGGTGCAAACAAGCTCCTTGAAGACAAACCTGTCGTAGCGGAGGCCGGTGACATTCTGCCAGTACTTGTGCTGGTGATAGGTGACTTCGGCAATCGCCGTGGCGCTACTCTCTGCGATATACATCAAGCCATAGCTGCCATCCGAAAACCGGCTGCCGTCAGGATTGACGTGGGTAAAGGAAGCGGCGGCGTAGCTGCAGCCGCGGATACTGAACGGGATTTCATTTATTGACAGCAGGCGCAAGTTTCCGATTTCAGTCTGCAGGCGAGGATTGGTTAGCGCCTGCAGCTCGTACAGGGCTTCGAATTCATCCGGATCGGCCACATCGTCAAACAAATCAATTGGCGGAAATTTGGCATTGATCAGCCGGTAACCGGACACCTCCTCATCCGAGAAGGCAGCCAGGTCAGCAATCCTGTTGCTCACAGCCCGGCCCCGCGCAGGGCATCCACGCGCTTATAGACTTCATACAGCGACCCAAAGCTCCCGGTAGCGGCGATTTCCAGAGGGCTGGCACCGTTGAAGAACGGGTTATTGTTTTGCATGGACATAAAGCCATACACGTTTTCCGGGTTATCAAATACAACCCGCAGCGCGGCGTGCATGTTGAGAATGTAGCTCAGTCGCTCCAGCTGATCCCCGCTCAAACGGGCCTGGCCCGGATCCTCCCGGTAGCGATAATAAGTGGACTTCTTCATCCCCAGCATCCGCCACTGCTGTTCGGGCGTGCATTTCCATTTGTCGAGGATGTTTAATACCGCTTTCAGCCCCTTGGCACCGACGGCGGGCGCCATTTCAGGCAATTTTTGCGCAGCGAAGGTCATGGTTGCACCTCATGGCATCATTCAACTCAAGCCCCATATTAGACCAATATGCCAATTTAGTCCAGAAATGGAATTTTGCCTAACCCATCCCTCCCGAAAGAGACTGGCACTTCAACCAAACGTCAGCCAGCCCATGGAATGACTGTACTTCAGCAGCATGCCCGTGCACATCAGCACAATAAGTCGCCTTAAATAAACGGGTTTGATTGCCAATAAACAATGTGACCCCAGGTAAGCACCCACCACCTGCCCCAGCATCATCAACAGCCCGATGACCCAAACCACCTGGCCGGCCATCAGAAACACCATCAGTGACGCGATATTAGTAGCAAAATTGAGCGGCTTGGCGACCGCGGTGGCGGAGATCAAATCAAAGCCGCGACAAGAAACCCCGGACAAGGCGAAAAACGACCCGGTGCCGGGCCCGAACATACCGTCGTAACAACCGATACCGGGCACAACAAAATACCGGTACTTCACCGCTGAAATTAACCCTTCACCGGCAGTATTTGCGGGCTTCGGTGAGATCAGGATGTAAACAGCAATAAACACCAGCACCAGCGGAATCATAAACGACAGAATACTTGTATCAATAAACTGTACCGCCACGGTGCCAAGTGCAGAGCCGATAAAGGCAGACAGCATTAAATACTTCACACTCCCCCAGTCCACCCGCTTCTTCTTGAGCATCATAAAGGTTGCAGTCGCCGTACCCACACTGCCCTGCAGTTTATTGGTGCCCAGCGCCGCCAACGGCGGCACACCACTCAAGATCAGCGCCGGAATCGACAACAGCCCGCCGCCGCCGGCCAGGGTATCCACAAACCCGGCAACGGCCGCAACCAGAAATAAAAATAACAACAGCTCGATGGAAAAAACCGCGACGTCCAATGCACCTCCCCTGCCGCTGGTTGCCAGCGGGCCTTAAAAGGGTGAGTGTACACCGGATTGAAAAAGGGGATGGGGCTCTAATTTATTATGGATTGAACTGGCGAAGGCGATTATTTTTTGGGTACGAGCAGCGCTGCACCCTTGCTGACCTCAATAGCCGAACATCGCTTAACAAGACGAAAGAAAATAGCCGCCAAAAGAAAGTACCAACCTTACTGGTTACAACTCGAAGCGCCTATCTTATAACTGGTTGGGATCTACAAGGGAGTCCAGCTGCTTTTTATCAATGCTGCCGAGAAATCCACCACCCGGCACAACATCAGCCCCCCATACTAACTCCGACAGCTTGTTGAGAGTTGCCAGCCCTTGGTCAAAATCCGGCTTGTGTTGCGCATACACTAGTGGCCCCAGAAACTTTGTATACTGCTCTCGATATATGGCTTGTGAATTCAGCGCCGCCAGAGCCGCTTTTAGCTCGCCTTTGGCATCATCCAGAAATTCTTTGTGCTTACTGCCAAACCGTTCAGCATCACCCGTCACAGTCTGATGCACCAATTGAACGAAATCAGCTCCCAAGGCTGCCTTACTGTTGATGATGTGTAAATCATAAACATGGCGAATCAGAGCGTCATCCGTCCATTCTTTTATGCCGCGCAAATCGGCAGCAGTACGTCGCAAAAGGGATACCAGCTTCTCAGCTGAGGTATGAACGACATCAATACAGGCAAGCGCTCCTATTTCAGGAGGTTCACCCATGGCCTGGCCAATCAGGGAAGCAATGGCCCGATCCTCACGGAGACATTCATAATCACAGAGAGTCAGCTCAATTCTGATATTGGGCCGTAGAGCGTCGATGACATCGAAAATAGCCGTGTACGCCAACTCAAAACCAATGAAGTGGTTTTCATTGCGTGCCGATTCGTCAGAAATGGTGAAATCAGCAGCTTCAAAAATATCTCGTACATCCTGCTTAAGTGCGCTTAACTCCTTGCGTAGCGCATTTCGACCCAACGCCCGCCCCTGTTCAGTTCGCAGTACTTTGAGGTCAACATCCTCCGACATCCGCTGCAGACCAATAAATATCTTGGTAAGGCAAGTACCACCAGCAAAAACGAGCTCAAAATTGGGAGAGTGGTAATTCGCCAGTAGCGAGAGGGCCTGAACGACATGAAAATCTTTTTCAACCAGGGAGGGTTCGTTGATGCCCAACTCGGCAGCAACGTCTTCCACCAACTCCCTCGTCACTTCCATAGGCTTTCCTTAGCTATGGTTTGGTCTGGTACTTGAGGGACTGGTTACCAAACCCGATTTTCCGGTTTAGCCGACCTTGAACAATTACCCCCGCTGATGCAGAGACCTGGGTTGTTTCACCCTGGTTGTAGCGCTGCTCGGCAACATCAGGCTTCCACTGATAACCAAGACGGTTTAAGGCCGCGCGGGAAGCCGCCTTAAACCCCCCGGGAACAGCGATGGTTGGTTTACCAGTAACCGCAGACGGCCGGGCGCGAGTATACAGCCCCTTGCCGATTCGCACCAACTGCCCTGCATCCACCAGCTGCTTCAGAGCTCGGCCCACTTGGTCGTAACCACCTAAATCGGCAAAATCCGAGCGCAAAAAAACCTCTTTCCTGGAACGCTTTAGGCGGAGAGCAAGCTTTTGTTTGAGGGGGCTGTTTTTCATATCACCGACACCTGAGAATTGACTACATAGTAAACTATCCCAGGCACATATTTCAAGAACATAAATACGACACCAATATCGTTTAATATCCTGATATATATAGCTTTTTTATACTTTAACTTAATTTAAATGTCGTATTTTTGCTATTATAAACCGCCATTCACTGAAGGCCAGGCATTTAATAAGCGGGCAGAACTGCTTAGCTGTATCCTCCCTACCCTGCCAACTACTCTTTCGTCAACGTATTAATACTCACATGGGGCCAGCGAATGCGCCCCGGCAATCCATCCCCTCTCGAGAAAAAATCGAGCATGACAATCTGCGAATACTGCAAACGCCTGCTGCCGTCGGCCAACCGTTGAATCCAGAAAGTGGACTTCATCGAGTCGGCGTTGGCCTGCTTGACGATAAACGGGATATTGGTGACCCCCGCCGTGGCGACCGTTGAATCAACAATGAGCGTGGTCGTTTCAACGATATCGACGCCCTGGTTGGCGAGGCTGAGCAATGCGTTCGGCTGCAGCGGATTGAATCCGGGAAAGCCCGCTGCCGTCACATTACCCTTGAAAGGCGCGTCATTGAATTGCTTGTAGGGTGCCAGGTAGGGGGAAGCCAGATCATGGCTGACACCGACCGGGAGACCGTTGACCTCAGGAATATCAACGCCCCCCTGCTGCACTTCGCTGCTGCCCAACGCGAGTACGGAGTCACCGTGGGGGATCGAACTGAGGCGGGCGATATCCACATGGGGCTGGGTCTCGTTCAACATGTGCAGCCACAGCCCCGGTTCATGGTGAATGGCCAGGTTCGCGCCACCCGCTTCACCGCTGAGTGGCGAGTCCACCGCTGCAACCTGGACGATCTGTTGGGTGTAGTCCAGGGTGGCGATCAATTGATCGGTCTGCCCGTTGGCGCCGACGCCGCGATTCGGTACCCCCTTGTCCACCAAGGTAAACTCCAAGGTCTCGTTGTATTGATTGAGCAACAGGCGGTAGCCGAGCGGGCCCGCAGCAAACGGCAGCGCAATCATATTCCAGCCCATGCCGTCGCTTTTCCAGGTGCCTGGCAAGTGCTCGAGCGGCCCTAGTGCCGGTTCAGGGCCGCTCGCCTGCTTCAGTGTGCGCTGCTGGCTTTTTACATCCTGTAAATCCTTGCTATTTAACATCAATCTTCTCCTGTGACGACTCCCGGGGACCCGGCAGCCTGTAATGCTGGCTTAACCCGGCTTGAGCCGGGCTGAACCTTGCAACCTAATCATTAACACTGTCATGACGCCTATCCGAACCAATCACCGACTCGAATGCCACTTACTTTAGGCTGTCATCCCCGCGCAGGTGGGGATCCAGAGGCCTAGGGGCGATGATCTCGCGTATAAACCTGTCATCCCCGCGCAGGCGGGGATCCAGTTTCTGGGGAACTACAACGCAGCACCTGGATTCCGGGACGCCGGACCGCCGCCTGCGCGGGAACGACAAGCTGGATCATTTGCTTAAGTACGTACCATTTATCACCGGCCCTTTAAAACTTGTTCGCCGGTGGCCAGTCCGGATTGGCGGTTTCATCCTCACCCACGGTGCTGTCGATATTGCGGCTCAACGCCCCCGGCACACTCGTCTCCGGCACGGTAACTTCCACCACGAAATTGCTTTGCTTGAACTCATCGATCTCCGCCAGCGCCGCCCGCAACTGGGTCAATGTTTCAACCTTGCTGCCCTTGCCACCAAAAACATCCACCACTTTCTCGTAGTTCCAGGCCGGCAACGCGTTGTAGGCATAAGGCGCGTTCTGCAAGCGCTGCGGGTATTCCACTGGCGGCTGACGAAACGGATTCGGGTTGACCAGGAACTGCTCTATTCCGTACAGGCCATTCTTGATCACAAAAACCACCGTGTTATGGCCATAGTGATGGTGATCGGATACCGCCTGGCAGGTTTCATGGAAGGCGCCATCACCCACCGCCACCACCACCCGCTTGTCGGGCAACGCGCACTTCACACCGGTGGCCGCGGGCACGGAATAACCGATGGCCAGCCATGCCGCTTGCGCCAGAAAACCTCCCTGGCTGGCGATGTGTACCGACTGCGCGCCGATCAGGGGAAACCCCGCATCCGCCACCAGCACCTTGTCGTCACCCAACCAATTGCTGAGCATTTGGAAAAAGCTGTCGTAGGTAATGGTTTCGTCTACCGCTGCCGCAGCCTTGACCGGTGCCAGCATGGCCGGCAGCCGCAGTGGCGCGGGCGGGCACTGCGGCACTGCCGCGGTTAACTGCTCGATATAGTCGCGCAGCTCCACCGAGGCAAAAAACCTTGCGCCGACCCGCGCCGTCCCGGCGCTGGCCAACACCCTGCCGGAGCCGCGCACATCCTCGCTGCCGGTATTCTTGCTGGTGGTCCAGCCACCGATCCCGATCAGGCAACCATCGTCACCGGTCAGGGACTCAATTTCCTGTTCGGTCAGGGTCACACAACCGTCGAACAGAGGATGATCTTCCGACACCACCCCCTTGCTCAGCGCGGACGTAACAAAGCGCACCTGCTGCTCGGCATCGTCCCGGTCGCGATTGAGTGCCGCCATCAGCGCCAAAAACGGCTCCTCCAGCCCCTGGCGCTGGATTTCAATGCCCGCCCAAAACAGTACCCGTGGGCGCTGGCGCGTCAACTCCAGCGTCGCGGCCACCGCGGCCGCCGTATCGCTGACAGTAACCCTGCCATCCCTGTCACCGCGCAGGGGGCGCTCCGGGGCGCAGCAGGCCGCGCGCCAAACGTCCTCCGCCACTTCGATGTACACCGGTTGTTGATAGGTCAGCAGCGCGGTCAGCGCCGCGTCAATCTGGTAGGGTGCCTGGCCGGCGTCGATAATGCGCTCCGCGGCCACGGTCACCGGTCGAAACAGGCTGATATCGACCATGGGGTTACCGGTGGTGTGGGAATACAGCAGGCCTTCCTGGCGCTCTATAACCGTCTCCTTGCGTGTCGGCGCGCCGTTGATCAGGACGATGGGAACGTGCTCGACATAGGCGCCGGCGATGGTATTCAATGCCGTAAAGGCGCCGACACTGTAAGTCACGTACACCGCACCGATGCCCTTGTAGCGCGCGTAGGCATCCGCGGCGAAACCCGCACAGATTTCGTTCGGGTTGCCGGAGATGGTAATCGGCGAGTCACTGTCGGCGAGAATGGTATCCAGTAGCGCTGCCGTGTAGTTACCGGCCACGCCAAACATCTGCTCCAGTCCAAGTTGCTCAAGCCGGGTTTTCAAATAATCTGCGACGGTGGTTTGCATAACACCTCTCCTGCTTACTTGTCGAAATAGCTCAACTTGAGGTCGTAACCCTGATCCAGCGCGGCTGCGTCGGCCACATCCGCACCGCCAGCAAGATCCCGGGTTATATACTGCTTGATGCGCTCAGTGGAAAACTCCTTGTACTTGGAGCGAATCACCTTGGCAGGCTCACCGTATTCCTTGCAGTAGACTTTGGCGATCGGCTCCAGGCCAAATTCCGCCAATACCTGGTCCGCCGAACGCAATGCCCCTTCCACCCAGCCCTGGTAGTCGGAAAAAGCCTCGCCACAGGTGTGGATACCGGGAACCGGTTCGACCAGGCTCGCAATCACCTCCCTGTCATCGGCGTGCATGCCCCACTGGTGCACGCCGTAACCCACCTGCCGCGACGCCGGCACACCCAGCTCGGTAGTGCCGGCCCAGATGCGGGCACTGGTCAGGATCGGCGCTGGCACATAGTGGGAGTTAAACAGCTTCTTGAAAAAGCCCGTCGCTTCCCGCACCACCGCCTGGGAAGCCGGATAGATCTTCTGCGGCTGCGCCACGTTGTGATCATGCTGCAGCGGTGATTCAAAGCGCGGCCCGTTTTCCTGCAACGCTCGCCAGAAATTAATGTTGAGGAAATCACAGTAAATGGTCAGGGCCGCGGGCTTGTTGAACTTGCTGTCATTGATGCAATCCAGTTTATCAACCAGCTCGGGAGGTACCGTTTTGTGGTTCGCCTTGAGCCAGTTTTGGTATTCAAGACCTGCGAACAATGCTTCATCGATCGCATAGAACGGGTACACGGAACCGAGCGGCAAGTCGGAGAAATTGGGGCCGAAGTCCACCGGCGGCTGCCCGGACAGGTTATTGCCCCACCAGGCGTAGTCGTAGTACAAATTGATTTTTAACAGCGCCTGGTCGGTGGTGGTAAGCAGTGTATTCCAGAGCGAATCTGCGCGCTCAGGCGGCAACTCGGCAAAGGCGCTCGAACGCAGGAACAATTTCTCCAGCGCCAAGCGCGGCAGCGCCAATACCACTTTCTCTTTCGCAACAATCGAATGACGCTCGCCGGTTTCCGTGTTGTGTGTCAGCAGTTCGCAGCTTCCGTCGCCCCTTTTACTGAGCGACTCGACCGTAGTCAGCAGGTGAATGCGCTCCATGCCCACCGCGTCCACCAGCTTGTTGGGCAGCCCGCTGAAACCGTCTACCAGGGTAAAAAACTGCGGGTCGGCCGGAAAATCCTCCAGCAGTTGAAACGCCTCGCCGGCGTTCATTTGCGAGAGAAACGTGCCGTTGAACCCCAGCAAACGATACAGCAAGGTCACGCATTCGTTGGAATAGCCCATTTCCATCAGCAGATTCCACAGCGACCAGTCAATCAGCTTGACATTGTTCCACTGGCATTCCAGCCGAAAGGCCTGCCAGAACTCCGGCGGGCGAGGATCGGGACGGGATTCAAACTGGGGATTGGCCGCCAGGATGCGATTAAAAACAGTGTTGATAATGGATTTGGGGTCGATGCCCTGTTCGGCCTGATCGAGATTATAGAGCTCACCCCAAACTGCGTAATCGTCCTCTTTCGCCTGGGCGTTAGTAAAGGCGTGCCCACGAAAATAGAGACGATTGTTACCGCCGCTGTTCATGGGGAATGGCACAATCTCTTTATCGAGCCCGAGCATAAGGAACAGGCTCATCAAATTGTCCATAGTATCAAAGGTAAAGCGCATCCCCCCCTGCTCTTCCTTGACCGTCGAGCCGTCCGGAAAGTGCACCAGGTCAGAGTCGAGGCGCCCCCCGGTGCGGTTAATCCGGTCGACAATACAAATGCTGCGTTCAGGGTCTTGCTGCAACAGTCGCCAGGCGACATAGAGCCCCGACATGCCAGCGCCAACAATGACAATATCGGCCTCACTGGGCAGGGGTTTGGGGGGCATAGACTCGACGGTGTAATGAGAGGACATAACGGTACTCCTTACCTGATGATAGGGTTAATTTAAGCCCGTCCATAAACGGGTGATCGTGTAAAAATACTGCTTAATTTAACTTGATGCTGGAATGCAAATGAGCGCGACGGAGGAACGCCCTAAAAACAAACACAAGCGGCCTTTACATCAGCCAGTAAAAAATAAATCAGTAACAATCGAGCTGGAGTGCGATCGATGGCATCAATAACCTGACATGAGCGAGAAGGGATATTCGACGACAGAATGATACGAGCCTCAGTTGGCTTGGTGCGCCAGCCCGTATTTTTATAGCAACCTTTCTAGCACAAGTGGCCATAGGTTCTTGCTTTCCTTATTGTTGTTTTTGGCTATCGCTATTGAACAAAGTTATTGACGATGATCGCTGATCTTTCCTGAAAGTAGCTTGTATTCGAAGCAGGAATCAGACGAATACGAACGATGACTTGCGTCATCTTTTAAAACTACACGGGACTTATATGTTCGACAAGGACAATATTTTTATATCGACAATTTGTCGTTTATATCCTTGTCTGAAGAAACCATAAGCACCAAATAGAATTTCACCGGGAGCACTAAACTCCAAACTGAATTAATACGCAAATTAAGGAAGGCGCGACTCGCCAGTCCGGTGCGGATGCTCGTGTGCGATGCTCGCGCATGATAACTGTTCTGCTTCGCCTAACGAAGGGTATTAGATGCATTAGTTCAGCAGCAAGACCACGCGACGGTCAACCCCGGCGGGCAGCTTCGAGTAATGCGATGTCAATTTTCCCCATCTGCATCATCGCCTCAAACACTCTCTTTGCGACCGCCGGGTCGGGGTCAGTCAATGCGTCAGTCAAAGCGACCGGTGTTATCTGCCAGGACAGCCCCCACTTATCCTTGCACCAGCCGCAGGCGCTCTCCTGCCCGCCATTGCCGACAATCGCGTTCCAGTAGCGATCCGTTTCGGCTTGATCAGCCGTGGCCACCTGAAACGAAAAGGCCTCGCAGTGGGTGAACACCGGCCCACCATTAAGCCCGATACAGGGGATGCCCATTAGCGTAAACTCGACAGTCAGTACGTCCCCTGCCTTACCCGAGGGAAAATCTCCAGGGGCGCGAAGCAGAGCACCGACAGATGAGTCGGGAAAGGTAGCGGCGTAAAATCGGGCCGCCTCTTCAGCATTGCCATCAAACCAAAGACAAACGGTGTTTTTAGCAGTGGTCTTCATATTGCACTACCCGGTTAGTTGTTTTCTGCTTCGACAAAGGCTTTGAAGTTGTTGAGAATACCCAGCCAGCCCAGGCGCTGCTGCTCTGCTGAGTTTTCGTCCTCAGCGTCAAAAGTTTCTGTGATCTTTACCCCATCGCTGGTCTTCGCAAATCTGACGGAAACATTGCGGCCATCGTCCATTTGGTAGCGGATGGTTGATAGTCGATCTATTTGGGTAAACTTGCCAGTAAAATCGAAACCCATTGAACCGTCTTTTGCTTCCATTCTGTAGTTGAAAGTACCGCCCGCCACGAGGTTTAAACTGGCGCTCGGGCAATGCCACTCGTCTATTGCGAAGTTCCACTGGGTAATGGACTCCGGAGTAGTCCAGGCAGCCCAAACCTTCTCCAGGTCTGCAGCGACGTCATTTTCTATTGTTATTTGCATTGCTTGTTCCTCGAATCAATAATTCGGCCTTGAAAAGGCATAATTAAAATTGCTTTAATTCCCCGGCATTGGATGAGATCAGGATCCTGTTTGCTTTTCTATTATTTGTTCAGGAAAAGTGCCCCCGCTGATCACCCTCGCTCATTCTCGCCCATTGCCCGTTGATAAGAGCCGCTTGTCCGTACATCCTCACGACTTGGTTCCACTCAATACATGCGCTGATACCGAAAACACCGCTCGTCCGCTCTCGTCGGCATAAGCACCCAAGTCTCGATCAGCTTCTGCCAGGACTCCTTGGATTGTTTCCTCCTGAAGCACCACACCCATGACCGGAAGCCATCCTCGCAGATCGGCCTCAACCAATGACCGAATACTGGGGAAGCGTGCCGTTCCGGTACTGGTATTCACTATGGGCGCACCGACGCCCGCTTCGCGCGCTAACAGCTCCAGCTCACTTTTATTTCCAAGTACAAAAGGCGCCCGAAGGGCATCCGCTGCAGCTCGCCCTGCGACGCGCTCCAATAACGCTACTTCATCAGCGATCGCTGGAATGCTGTCCAAGGAACCCCAGACCGCCACGGCCAATCGGCCCCCGGGCGTCAGGACGCGAAGCATTTCTCGGAGTGACTTTATGCGGTCGGGAAAGAACATGAGTCCGAACTGGCTCACAACTACGTCGAAAGATTGGTCCGAGAACGGCAAGGCCTCGGCGGTTCCTTGCTTCCAGTCGATGCTTGGCGCAATCTGCTTTGCCACCTCCAGCATTCCGGGCATGACATCCAATCCAACTACCGACCCGGATGTGCCGACATGTGCCATCAATTCACGCGCGAGCACTCCTGTGCCGCACGCGACATCCAGCACGCGCATACCCGGCGCGACATGGGCAGCCTTCGCGAGAACAGGGGGCCACTGTTGAAAAAGGGATGGGACGAAAAAGTCTTCATACGCCCGCGCCGCAGCGATCTGTTCGTGCAGTTCTGAGGTGGCCATCTCTACCTCCACTGTGTCGTCTTATCAGAATAAGGAGACACCTCACGGAGCCTCTCCCCATGCCACCGGGCACTGGTGTTCCAGCCCGGACACCTCACCTACCACGGTTTCGGTTGGTTGAGTTAATAGTATTCCTCCGGCTCCGGTATCCCAAGCGATTTTAAATACCTATTCGGTAGTACTCGGTAAACGACGAGACTGCCAATTAATCGCTGTGGGCCGTGGGCAGGCCTAGCAGTATTTCATGCCAGCCACCGGTCGGCTTCTCGTTTACGCATTGGCCTATATCGTGAGCGATCACTACAACTGGTCGGCACTATCAATCATTCACGGCCGAACGATAAAAGCCGACAGGGTACGTCCAACCAATCAATAAAATTCTGACTAATGATGATTTATATCTCTCGATTATTCTTTTTTCAGTCCATTCATTAACTGGTTTAACAAAGTATCCCATCTCTTTATTGTGATTTTCGACCCGGAAAATAAAAATATTGAGCAAACATCTTCATCTTCTTTCAAAATTTTCAGAAGTATTTCGGCAGAATATTTTCCGGATTTCGTCCTGACACTTAATTTAATCTCTTCATTAACATTTGCGCTTTCAACCGAATCCATAACCAGCTTTGCATCAATAGATAACGCAAAAGTTGACTGAGCCAACTCAAGGAATGGACCCAGATCGTCTAAATCAAACTCGCCAGATGTTTCGTAGGCGAAATCTGCTTCAATGAGTCCCGATGTTTGCATACTGCTACACTTGCTAACCTTGCCTATTGAGCATTTCTTATACGCCTTTTTGGCTATGCTTCTAACGTAGCTATCTTTATCTTTTGTAAACGGTAGAATTAAAGCCGCAGCATCTACTCCTCCGACTTCTCCAAGAGCTTCTATAACCTCAGCCCCAAAATCTTTTTGATCCAATAAATCGACCAGGATAGGAATGGCCTTCTGTTGTTGAATTCGAGCAATCCCCCTGGGAAGAAAATGTCTTGCTTCTCCGTAATTCGCATTGGTAGCTAGCTTCACCAAATCATCTGTATGTTCAGGCTCACATATACGAGCCAATACTCCGCCGATGCCTATTTGAACTGCTTTATCTTGCTCAGAGATAAACAGTCTAATTAGAGGGTTCACAACCATTTTACTCAATTCAGGCTTGTTTAGAGCTTTTAAAATTCCTTCGCGCGTTCGCCTTGGATATGGCAACTGAAAATGTCTGAGGAGCATAGGTACAATTGGTAAAATATCATAACCTTCTTGATCCAGGTCCCAAACAGATTCTACCTTATAGCCTTTCGCATTGAGCTCATCGACCAATGGTTTTGACTTCTCCTTCACCATTCTCGCAAACTTTCTGATCTCTAATCGTTTCCTCGCAACCAACTCCCAATTTTCAGACGGCACTACCCCTTCTTGCCTAATCTCCTCGATAATTGTATTTAACTCATCTATTTCGTTCATACTATTAGATAATCATTTAGAAAAGTTTGGAGGCGCTACCGTTGTGGGAATTGCCTTTATAACTATAGCGCCGCTGCAAATTGCTCGATTTAGCGGCTCCGTAAGCCTAGTGGCCTCAACACTGCCATTAAAACCGCTCGTTTCTCTAACGTACAATTCTACCTGCAGCATATTGCCTTGAGCGTAGGCTACGTAGCCCCTCAATTGTCTACTATAAGATAGTTTAGCCCTGTTCTTTGCTTCGGAAAGCGTACCTACGTTGGTGTTCATCTCATCAGGAAGACTATTTAGACCGTGCACTACAATTAATTCAGAAGGCCTTTTTCCAATATTATGAGCAGATCGAATCACTTCAGATGCATCAATTAACCACACATGCATTTCTTATCTCTACCATCTTATCCACCAATATTTGTTGCTCTGATATATCGAGGTCTTTTCTCCTGGCAGCGAACATGGGTTTGAGGATGAACAATGTGTACTCAGAATAGGAACTATACACTGGCCGGTTTTCGACAAGGCATTTACATGACTTTTCGTCACCGGTAACCATCATACAGTCAATAGAAAAAATCTGTGATAAAAGGGAAATGCTTGGAAAAATACCAGCTTTATCCAATTCCTTCTCTACGTTGTACCGCTTAGCCCGCAGTTGCTCCAGCGTCAAAGGGATTCCATTATTACCTGAACGACCACTGAGTTCATCGAAGTAAACGGAACCATCGGACGCAGCAGAAACAAATTTATCCCACTCATCTTTGTTGGGTTCAGCCTCAGCCAAAAGCTTTTGTGCAATTAGCAAACTACAGAGCAGGAAGAACGCAAGCCTCATGACATCCCTCAGGGTTTAGAGTTCTGAGAGCATATTACAGAAGATTACAACGGTAGACGACGGAAACTGAAATCTTCGCTGCCTGGGCAAAACCTGCAACAGACCTGCAACAGATTTTTCGGCGAAAGAGATGAATAATTGCGGAGTTGACGTAACTCTTTGATTTATATGGTGCCCGAGGCCGGGGTCGAACCGGCACGACTGCAATAGTCGGGAGATTTTAAGTCTCCTGTGTCTACCAATTCCACCACCCGGGCATATATTGAGGGTATTTTAAAGTTGGCAATGGTGGGGACCAACTGGTTTTAACAGTGCTGGGCACTGGGTCCTTTCGTCACTTTCGCTTGAAGGAGCCGACAACCTGCCAGGGGCAAGTCATCAAAAGATGGAGGCGCGGGTCGGAATCGAACCGGCGTACACGGAGTTGCAGTCCGCTGCATGACCACTCTGCCACCGCGCCTATGTTTTACAAAAACTGTTTTACCAAAACTGTTTCACCAAGGTAGACCTTGCTAAAACGCGCTTCACCCTGTGGGTTAAGCCGGACCGCATTGTACGGAAACCACCTTTAGAGTCAAGGACTTAATGCACTATTCCTCCGCCATAAGTTCGGGCCAAGCGGCGCGCAAATAAATAATCATGGACCAGAGGGTCAGGCCGGCGGCCACATAGAGGGTGACGTAGCCCAGCAGCTTCCAGGTGGGGAACTGGTTGGGATCAAAAGTCAGCAACAGGATGATGGCAATCATCTGCAAGGTGGTTTTGATTTTACCGATATAGGAGACCGCCACACTGGCGCGTTTGCCCAGTTCGGCCATCCATTCCCGCAGGGCCGAGATAACGATTTCCCGGCCGATGATCACCGCCGCCGGAACCGCCATCCAGGCACTGGCGTGGACACCCACCAGCAACACTAACGCTACCCCGACCATGAGCTTATCCGCCACCGGATCGAGGAAGGCGCCAAAGGCCGTGGACTGGTCGTAACGGCGCGCCACGTAGCCATCCAGCCAGTCGGTGAGTGCGGCGATGCTAAAAACCAACCCTGCGGCGGGATAGCTCCAGCTGAACGGCAAATAAAACACGATCACCAGCAAGGGGATCAGGGTAATGCGAAACAGGGTCAAGCGGTTGGCTAAAGTCATAACTCGTTTGTTCGCCAACACAATGGTTGGTTGCCGGTCCTTTGGTTAATCTTTGTTCAATGAGGGAAGCCCCCGCGCGGCTCTCGAAGTTACTCGGTGTTGAGGGCACTGTAAATATCTTCGGCGGTTTTTTTGCTGATCAAGGGCACTTTTGCCAAGTCTGCCACACTGGCCTGGCGAATTTCCTGTAAACCACCGAAATGGCGCAGCAGTTCCCGGCGGCGCTTGGCCCCCACCCCCGGGATATCCTCCAGCCGCGACGTGCGCCGGGTCTTGTCACGGCGGTTCTTGTGGCCGGTGATGGCAAAGCGGTGGGATTCATCCCGTATGTGCTGGATCAGGTGCAGCGCCGGTGAATCCCCGGAGAGGGTCATTTCACCCTGCCGGTCGGGCAGGATCAGGGTTTCAAAGCCGGCCTTGCGGGTGGTGCCCTTGGCGACACCGATGGTCAAGACGTCGTTGACCGCCAGTTCCGCCAGCACTTCTTCGGCCCGGCGCAACTGGCCCTTGCCGCCGTCGATGAGGAGGATATCCGGCAAGACGCCCTCACCTTTCTGCAGGCGCGTGTAACGCCGGCGGATGGCCTGCTCCAGCGCGGCGTAGTCATCACCGCCGGTGACGCCATCGATATTGAAGCGCCGGTAATCGCTTTTCAGGGGGCCGCTGGTATCAAACACCACGCAGGAGGCCACCGTGGACTCGCCGTGGCTGTGGCTGATATCAAAACATTCCAGCCGCTCCGGCAGGCTGCTGAGGTTGAGCACCTCCTGCAGCGCCTCAAAGCGTTGCAGGGTGTTCTGCTTGCTGCTCAGCTGGGCGGACAGGTTCTCATGGGCGGCTTTTTGCGCCAGCTGCATCCACTGCAGGCGCTGGCCGCGCAATTCGGTTTGGAACAGCAGGCGCCGGCCGGACTGCTGTTCGATGGCCTCGCCAAGGGCCTCGAGCCCGGGCACCGCATCGCTGAGCAGGATCAGACGCGGCATGGACCGCTCGCGATGGTTGAGGTAATACTGGGACAGGAATGCCTCCAGCAGTTCCGCGCTGTCCTCACTCCAGTTCTGGCTAATACCCGACTTGGGGTAATGGCTCTTGCTGCCGAGAATCCGCCCCTGGCGGATATAGAGGATATGCACACAGGCCATACCGCCCTGCTGCTGCAGGGCGATCACGTCCACATCGGCGGTGCCGCCCTCGATGATTTGCTGGGCCTGGACCCGCTTCAGGGCGGCGATCTGGTCGCGGTACCCTGCCGCCTGTTCAAACTCCAGCTGCCCCGCTGCCGCTTCCATCAAGTCTGCCAGCTCCTTCACCAGGGTATCGCTCTTACCCGCCAGGAACATTTCCGCGTGGCGGATATCAGCGGCGTAGTCCTCCCTGCTGATCAGCCCCACACAGGGCGCCGTACAGCGATTGATTTGATGTTGCAGGCAGGGGCGCGTGCGGTTGTTGAAGACGCTGTCTTCACACTGGCGCAGGCGGAATGTTTTCTGCAAAAACGAGAGGCTGGATTTCACCGCACCGACATTGGGGAATGGGCCAAAATAACGCACCCCCTTGCGCTTGACCCCGCGGTGCATGGCCAGGCGGGGAAACTCGTCGCCGCTGGTAAACATGATGTAGGGGTAGGATTTATCATCCCGCAGGAGGATGTTGTAGGGTGGCCGCTGTTGCTTGATCAGGTTTTGTTCGAGCAGCAGGGCCTCGGTTTCGGTGGCTGTGATAGTGACGTCGACCCGCGCAATACGGCTCACCAAAGCCCGGGTCTTGGGCGCGAGGCCGCCGCTCTGGAAATAACTGCCCAGCCGGCTTTTCAGGTTTTTGGCTTTGCCGACGTAGAGGATCTTGCCGTCGGCGGCGTACATCTGGTAGATCCCGCTCTGGGTCGAGACCTGTTTTAGAAAGCCTTTGGCGTCGAAGGGTTGGGCGGATGGATCGGGGCTGGGTAATGACATGACGGGTACAACGGTCTCTCGAGAACTATCCTATAATCGCGAAGCGCGGGCCTATAAACGCGAAGCGCGGGCTCTGGCGGCAATCATCACTGGCAGCAACCGCTTGGCAAGAGGCCGGCAGCGATTGACCTGGCCTTGTTCAGGCTGCTGCGACAAGTGCCGGCCCACTGCTACTACAATATGTTTTCTATATCGAGGATATTGTGCTTCACCGCCAGCAGAGTCAACTCCACATCGCTGTTGATATCCAGCTTCTCGAAGATGCGATAGCGGTAGCTGTTTACTGTCTTCGGACTGACGCAAAAGGTGTCGGCGATCTCCTGGGCTTTCTTGCCGTTGGAGATCAGCATGGCAGTTTGCAGCTCTCGCTCGGAGAGCTTTTCGAAGGGTGACTTGTCGCTCTTGTTGCCGTTAAAGCTTCTCAATGCCATCTGCTGGGCAATCTTGCTGCTTACATAGAGATTGCCCTCATGTACCGTGCGAATTGCCTTGATCATTTCATCGAGGCCGGCGCCCTTGGTCACATAGCCAACGGCCCCCGCCTGCAGCAGCCGATTCGGGAACATGTCATCGTCACAGGCGGTCACCGCAATAACCTTGACATGGTTGTCGGCCAGGTTGAGCTTTTTGGTGGCCTCAATGCCGCCAATGCCGGGCATTTTGACGTCCATCAACACCACATCGGGCTTCAGCGTGCGGGTCATCTTCACCGCCTCCTCGCCACAGGTCGCGTCGCCGACTACGTTAAAACCATCGACGGCGGAGAGCATATGCACCAACCCCGTACGCACCAGGTCGTGATCGTCTACTATCAGAATTTTTATCAAGTAACACACCCTCTTGTGCAGGGCAGAAAAACCGGTGTTCAGCGACTCCCTGTGCCGACACCAACTTACTGACTGTAAAACCGTAAAGCCCTTAACTGCCGTCACTGTTTGTCGATGCGCGGATCAACAATGCGACGAAACGTCAGGTTAATTCTTCCAGACGCAATTCTACTCGATTTAGGCAGGCAATGACTCCAAAAACTTTGTGTCGTACCGGACATTAACAACAGCGATCCGTGCGTTAACTCCAGATTCACCGGCGCCTCCTGCTTTTGAAAACGATGTTTGAGGCTGAAGCGGCGGCTCACCCCCAGGCTGAGGGAGGCAATCAACGGGTTGCGACCGAGCTCCGGCTCGTCGTCACTGTGCCAGGCGACACTGTCCTTACCGTCGCGGTAAAAATTGGCCAGCACTGAATTAAACTGGCTGTTGAACTCCTCGCTCAAGCGCTGCCTGAGAGCGGCCAGTTCAGCGGTCCAGGGATTTAATGTTAGCTGATGTCCGGAGTACTGGTAGTGGCAGCCGGGATCCCCATACCAGGCATTCAACCGCGGAATCGGTACCATCCTGCCATGGATGCGCAGTTGTGACTGCTCCCAGTTGAGGGTTTCCTTAAAAACCTGAAACAATTGGTCCGCTTGCTCCCGCGCCAACCAGTGCGGGTGCAGGGTTAAAAACCCCTGGCGCAAGGGAAACTCAAGGGGTGCATCTGCTTCAAACAGTGATTTTTGCATTATATTGTGCGCTGTGCGTGCACGCTCTTTTATGCGCTCTATCCCTTACTATAAATACTACCGTGTCCGAACGCCACCGACCTTGGTGGTATAGACAAGGCCCCACCCGTGGTACAGCGCCTTCACGCCATGGCCTGATTGTGCCAGCAATTTATTATAATAATTTTTCACTGCTGCAGAATTCAATCCCGGCAAGGATGGCAACTAATCAGCTTTTGACATAATTTATTTCTGCAAGAACGCCAGCCTAGGAGCCCACCACGCTGGGCTCGATCACCAGCTTGACCCCGTAACGGGCCTGAATATCGGTTTGAATCCTGGCCGCCAGTTCCAGCACGTCGCGGCCACTGCCGCGACCCGGATTGATCAATACCAGAGCCTGCTTGTCGTGCACCCCGACCGGGCCGAGTCGATAACCGCGCCAACCGGCGTGGTCGATCAACCAGCCAGCGGCAAGCTTGACCCGGGCGCCGTCGTCCAGCGGATACCCCACCAGGCCCGGGTAGCGGCCTTTCAGCTCTTCGTAAGCGGCCCGATCTACCACCGGGTTTTGGAAGAAACTGCCGGCGTTGGGCACCTCGCTGGGATCGGGCAGCTTGCTGCGCCGGATGGCACACACCGCAGCAAAAATCTGCTCGGGGTGCTCAGCTTTACTGCCGTGATCTTCGAAATACTGCTGCAGGGCCGGGTATTCGCACACCAGCCGCGGCTTCTTGGCCAGCTTAAGGGTGACTGAGGTGATGATGTAGCGGCCCTGCAAGCCCTGCTTGAAGATACTGTCGCGGTAGCCAAAGTGGCAGGCATCGCGATCAAAAGTCACCTCCACACCACTGCTGATCTCCAGCGCCGACAGTTCGGCGAAGACCTGCTGCAGCTCGACCCCGTAGGCGCCGATATTCTGGATCGGCGCGGCACCGACATTGCCGGGAATCAGGGCCAGGTTTTCCAGCCCGCAATAGCCCGCTTGCAGGCAGTGTTCTACCAGCTGGTGCCAGTTTTCACCGGCCCCGACCCGGAGCCAGACAAAGTCTTCGTCTTCGCGCACCAGCTCACGGCCGTGAATGCCGATGCGGATAACCAGGCCGGCAAAGTCAGCGGCCAGGATCAGGTTGCTGCCACCGCCCAAAGGCAGAATTGGCGGCGGCGAGGCGGACTGGCGGTGCTCTGCGCGCCACCACTTGAGCAGTGCCTGCAATTCCGCCACCGAACCCGCGGTGGCCATAAAATCCGCTTTTGCCGCCACCCCCATGGTGTTGAGGAAATTGAGGCTGGCGTGCGGCAACAGCGACACCGGGGGCGGGGCGGAATCCGGCGGCATCAACCCTGCCCCAGCTGGTGACGGCGAATATGCTGCAGCAGGCCGTCGGAGGCCGCTTCTATCAGGTCAACCACCAGCTGGAAGCCATCCTCGCCGCCGTAATAGGGGTCCGGCACCTCGCGGTAGCCGGAGTCGGCAGCAAACGTCAAAAACAGGTCCAGCACCCCGGGGTAAGCGGGCGGCGCCATGCGCCGCAAATCGGCGAGGTTGGCGGCGTCCATGGCCAGCATATAGTCGCAGCTGTGGAAATCCCGACTGCTCACCTGGCTGGCGCGCAGATGAGACAGGTCGATGCCCCGCTCCAGCGCCACCCGCACACTGCGCTCATCGGGTGGATCGCCCACATGCCAGCCGCCGGTGCCGCCAGAGCGCACCTGGATATGCCCGCTCAAACCCGCCTGCTCCACCTTGGCGGCGAACAAACCGTGGGCGGTGGGCGAGCGACAGATATTGCCCAGGCACACAAACATCACATTAACGCTCACGAATGAACCTCGACTCAGGCTGATTGCAGAATTTTGCGCACCCGCTCCAGATCGGCGGCGGTATCAACGCCGCCGGGCACATCGGCTACGGCCTGTTGCACGTGAATACCGTGGCCATTCCAGAGCACCCGCAATTGCTCCAGGCACTCCAGCGCTTCCAGCGGCGCCAGCGGCCAGGTAACAAACTGGTTGAGGAGACTGACCCGATAGGCGTAGATACCAATATGGCGCTGGAACATGGGTGAATCAGGCAGCTGCTCCCGGCTTTTGGCAAACGGGTCCCGGGGCCAGGGCATGGGGGCGCGGCTGAAATAGAGCGCCATACCGTTGCAGTCGGTAACCACCTTCACCACATTGGGGCTGAGAAAATCTTCGCTACTGCGAATGGGCTCGCAGAGGGTGGCCACGCTGGCGGCCGAATAATTGGCCAGGTTGGTCGCCACTTGCTCGATCACCGCCGGCGGGATCAGTGGCTCATCGCCCTGCACATTGACCACTATGTCATCAGCGGCGAGCCCATAGGTGGCGGCAACTTCCTGCAAGCGGTCGGTGCCGGACTCGTGCTGGGCGGAGGTCATGCAGACGTTGCCACCAAAACCCAATACCACTTCTTCGATGCGGGTATCGTCGGTGGCCACAACCACCCGCTCGGCGCTGCTCTTGCTAGCCTGTTCGTAGACCCATTGAATCATGGGTTTGCCAGCAATATCTTTCAGTGGTTTGGCGGGCAGGCGGGAGGACGCGTAACGGGCGGGAATAACAACGGTAAATTTCATTAACTGCTCTCTGAGTGGTCGGCAAGAAGACCCTGTTGCACGAGGAAGTCCGCCAGTGTCTGTTGCAAGGCATCCGGCAGGGGCATACCAACGGCGAGATACCACCAGCTGGCCTTGGCAAATGGCTGGCATTTGACGGCATCCTTGGCGGTCATCAGCAAGGGCTGGTCGCCCGCGTACTGCAAATCTTCGGCGCAAAACGGATGATGATCAGGAAAGGAATTTTCCCGAATCTTGAGCCCCATGTCACGCAATGTGTCAAAAAATCGGCCCGGATTGCCAATACCGGTGACCGCATCGATGGCCTCTTCCCCGGCGGCACTGGCAAGCAACCGCGGGTAGTCAACCACACTCACCCGCTCACCGGTTTTCACATTGCACCAATGACTGGGCAGCAAATTCACCGCAAACACAATGCCATGGTCCAGTGCCAACTCGGTTTCGCAGGCGCTGCCGGTGCCATTGATCACCACACAGTCCACCTCCTGCAAACGCGCCGGCGGCTCCCGCAAAGGGCCGGCCGGCAGGCACAGGCCGTTACCCAGGCCGCGGCGACCGTCGATAACGGCGATTTCCCACTGCCGGGCCAGGCGATAATGTTGCAAGCCGTCGTCGCTGAGTAAAATATTGCAGCCGTGTTCGCGGATCAGGTGCTGCCCTGCCGCTACCCGGTCGCGATCCACGGCCACCGGGCAGGCGGCTTCCCGGGCGATCAACAGGGGTTCGTCACCACAGTGGCGGGGGTCGGAACCGGCCACCACCGAATAGGGATAGTGCGGGGCCTGGCCACCGTAGCCGCGGCTCAGTACCCCGGGCCGCAGGCCACGGCTGCGCAGGAATTTGACCAAGGCGATAATAAGCGGGGTTTTACCGGTGCCACCGAGGGATATATTGCCCACCACGATCAGCGGCGCCGACAACTTCACCGCGCTGGCACTTAAACGCCGCCGGCGCCTGGCGGCCAGCCCGGAAAACAGCAAGCTCAAGGGCCACAGCAGCCACAGCCACCAGCGCCCCTCGTACCAGGCCGCCAGCCAGAACTCGTGGCTGCCGCTGCTGTTTTTGCCAGCAGGGTTTGTTGCCCTGGCCTGGCCTGGATTACTGGCCTGGCCTGGATTACTGGCCTGGCCTGGATTGCTGGAGCAGCCTGGATCGTTGGCCTGGCTTTTGTTGCTGGCCTCGCGAGGGTTCACCGGGCTGTTAGCCACGTTGCCCTGCCCCGCAGCGCACCACCTCTAACAGCCACACGGAGTCTTGCCACTCGGATTCAGGCCACTCGAATTCAGGCCACATGTTTCTAGCCACCGTCAGCACCGGGTTTGCGGGTGGTGATGCTGAGGTGCACAAAACCCAGCTGGCCGGCTGCGTCCATGGCCGTCACCACCGCTTGATGGGGGGTCTTGGCGTCGGCGGTAATGGTCAACGGCAGTTTGCTGTTGCCCTCTGACTCCTTGTTGAGCGCCGCTTTCAAAGTCTCGATCTTTTGATTGATCAGCGACTTGCCGTTGAGGGAGTAACTGCCGTCAGCGGCAATCAGTATGTCGAGCACCTGTTCCGATTCCAGCGCCGCGGTGGCCGAGGCCTCGGGCAAATCGATACTGAGATGGGTCTCCCGGGTAAAGGTAGTGGACACCATAAAAAAGATCAGCAGCAGAAACACCACATCAATCAGGGGGGTGAGATTGATAGCGTCTTCCGCCTGCACCTGCCGTTTAAACTTCACCGTTCAACCCCTAAGCCGCTTTGACATCGACCCGGCGCTCACTGTGCAGCGCGTCCACCAGTTTCACCGCTTCCTGCTCCATGGTGACCACCAGCCCGTCGACCTTGCGGGTGTAGAAACGGTGCAGGATCATCGCCGGAATGGCCACGCACAAGCCCGCCGCAGTGGTGATTAATGCTTCCGAGATACCGCCGGCCAGCACCGCCGCATTGCCAGTGCCCTGCATCATGATGGCGGTAAATACCTTGATCATGCCCAACACGGTACCCAGCAAACCCAGCAGCGGCGACACCGCGGCAATGGTGCCGAGCGCGCCCAGGTAGCGCTCCAGGTCGTGCACCACCTGGCTGGCCGCCTCTTCGATACTGTCTTTCATAACATCGCGGCCGTGGCGGGAATTACTCAAGCCAGCGGCCAAAATCTTGCCCAGCTCCGAGGACTGCTTCAGCTCCTTGAGCCGGGCCGCATCCAGCTGATTGCTTTTTATCCAACCCCACACCTGGGCCAGCAGGCCCCTGGGGGCAATTTTTTTCGAGTTAAGGGTCCAGTAACGCTCGATTCCAATCGCAATAACCGCTATGGAACACAAGATTATCGGCAGCATTAACCAACCACCAGCAGAGACAATTTCCAGCACTTCTGAACCTCTTTATTTTTTACCAGCCTGTTTTGAGCGGCACGACGCCCCGGGGAAAGCTTGCCACATAACCGGCGGAACTGTACCACACTCCGCGGCGCGGCGAACGCCCCCGCCCGGTTTCTATTTCCCGAAATCCAACACTCTGCAGTATAGACGTTGAAATTATTCCGGCAGCGGCAATCTGATTTCTTTTGCAGGCTATGGCGGGCAGGCCTGAGGCTGGCGATAACGCCAGTAACGCGCCACCTGCTGTCGGTAGCGCTGCAGGCGCAACTGGCCGGAGGGCTCAAATATAAACGTCAGTGCCCCGCTGTCGCTGCTGCACAGCAACTGACTGCCGACCTGGCGATAGCGCTGTAAAACATCTGCGTGGGGGTGCTTGTAACGATTGCGATAGCCGGCACTGACTACTGCCCAGTGCGGGCGCAGGCGCTCGACCCAGGCCCGGGTCGATGAAGTCTGGCTGCCGTGATGAGGTACCAACATTACCGCCACAGGCGCCTGCAACAGCGGGTGCTGCAACAGTAGCTGCTCCCGCTGGTGCTCGATGTCACCGGGCAACAGCAGCCGGTGGCCGTCGACCTCCAGCAGCAAGACACAGGAGCGGTTGTTGGGGTTTTGCGGCCAGCGGTCCTGCCCCAGGCCAATGATATGAACCACGACCCGCCCCAGCAACAGGGTCCGGTCGCGATTACAGAAGTCGCCGGAGTTATTGCCTGAGTCGGATTGGCGAGCGACCAGGCCGTCAAACACCTCCCCCAGCAACAACTGCTGCACCGCGGTCGTAGACACCACCGAGCTGTAGCCGCCGCTGTGGTCGCTGTCGCCGTGACTGACCACCAGGGTGTCCAGCTTGCGAATGGCGCGGTGGCTGAAATAGGGCAACAGCACCGCTCTGCCGGCATCGAAACGGGCGGAAAATCGCGGCCCGGTATCGTACAGCAACACCTCGCCGCCACTCTCCACCACCACCGCCAACCCCTGCCCTACATCCAGCACGGTTACCCGGGTGTCTCGCTCAACCGCCTGGCCCGCGGCCCCGGCAACCAGCGCTGCCGCTACTCCCATCGCCCGCATGGCCGCCGGCAGCGGCGAGAGCAACAGCGCAATACCGAGCAACGCAACCAGCAACGCCGGCAGTGACAGGGGCAGCAGCGGCACAAAATAGGCCAGGCCTCCCACTGCCGCCAGACCGTCGAGGCCCCGCCAAAACGCCGCCAGCGGCAGTTGCACCAGCCACAGCAATGGCGCTGCCAGCGGCGGCAGGATCAGCACCGCCAGTGTTGCCAACAGGGCCAGCGGCACCACCAGCAAGCTGACAAAGGGAATGGCCACCAGGTTGATCAGGGGTGACCAGGGGTTGAGCCCCAGCCCCCAGAAGACTTGCAATACCCCCAGCAGGAGGAACAAGCCCACTTGCAAAAACACCAGCAGCGCCCACTTGCCCCAGGCGGCGCTGTAGTTCTTGCCGGACAGATGGATCAAACTCGCCACTGCGGCAAAGGAAAACCAGAACCCCGCTTCCAGCAGTGCCAGGGGTTGCAGCCAGAGCACTGCCAGCAGCGCCAGGCTCCAGCTGTCCCAGGCGCTGAAACGGCGGTTCGACAAATACCAGGCCGACCACACCAGCAACATGATCATGGCCCGTTGAGCCGGTATACCAAAGCCGGACAGCAGGCTGTAGCTGCCCGCCAGCGCAACCCCGCCGGCCACTCCCACCCGGGGCCCAAATAGCGCCAGCGGCCAGGCCAGCGACAATACGCCGCCCAGGTGACGACCGAGCAGAAAACCAAAAGCGGCGACCACACTGATGTGCAGCCCGGAGATGGCGAGCAAATGGCTAAGGCCGGATTCGCGGATGGCGTCCCGGGCGCTGCTGTCGATATAACTTTTATCGCCCAGGGTCAGTGCCAGCAGCACCCCCAGCACTCGCCCCTGGCCCAACTCTTGAAAATCTTGAAAAAAGCGCTGGCGAATTTTTTCACGCCAGCGGTGCAGCGCGGCAGCACCGCCCACTGGCGCCAGCGGAGCGATTAACTGGCGCACATAGCCGGTGGCGCCGATACCGCGGTTCAATAACCACAACTCGTAATCGAATCCGCCGGGGTTGACAAAGCCATAGGGTCGCTTTACCCGCACCAACAGGCGCCAGCTTTCACCGCCGGCCACCAGCGGCGGTAGTGTTGCAACGCCGGGCTCAATGTAGTGGCTAAGGCGCACTTTGGCGGGAAACGCAACCTCTGCGCCGGTGTCGGCCCGCCGTGCTGAACGAACCTGAAAATTAAAGCGCTGCAAGCGCGGCTGGCGCTCCGGCAGCCCGTCGACGTAGCCTTCCAGCACCATATCTGCGCCTTCCAGCGAGGCAGCAACCCGATTCTGCAGTTGCCAATCCCCCCACAAAATCCCGCGGCAACAACACAGCAGCAATAGCCCCGCCAGCAGCGGCCAGCTCAGGTCACGGCGACAGACACCAACAACGGCAACGACGCAGAGCGCGGCAACCGGGTAGGTCAGCGACGGCAGGCTCGGGCACAGTGCCACCAGCCCCATCCCACTGACAGCCACCACCGCAATCCACACTCGACGCCCCCGTCTACCGCTTGTCTCCAGCGCCCATCATCGACCCCCCGGGTGCGGCGGAAAAGGTCAATGCAGCGGTTTAAGCTTGCAGCGCCGGTGACGGTGGCGGAATTTCAGTCCCAGGTATGAGGTTTATGAAGACCGTTTGAGTTTTAAATAATACCTGCGTCCAGGCTTGCCGCCATTGATAAACCCAGATCCTCACATTGGCTGATAAACGTTTGTTGGAAATCACCCCGGCAGATAAGAGGTTCTTGCACTATGCGCCAGCGCAACCCGGTCGCGACACTCTCAATCGCTCGTTGAGTGCCGGTGCCATCGTGGCCAGCCCGAACATAGAAAGCAAATGGCAGCCCCTGGGTTTTATCCAGACAGGGGTAATAACAGCGGTCGAATACATCCTTGACCAGGCCTGCCATGTAGCCAAGGTTTTCAGTGGTGCCAATAATCAGGGCATGAGCCGAAATTATGTCATCAGGTTGGGTCTCGAGCGGTGCCTTGCACTGTACCTCCACGCCCGTTATTTCAGGGTTGGTAGCACCTTTCACCACGGCCTCTGCCATCTTTCGGGTATTATCGGATGGGGCATGGGCGATTATTATGAGCTTCTTGCGATTAGACATCTCTGCCACCTGTGTTCATTTACGCACTAGAAAATTATTGACCAGGTCAGGCTTCAAACTTTACCCGCCCACGGCATCAATGCATAGATCCTGCAGACCAGGCGCTTGCCCCCAGTCCCCTGCCAATTCACCGAGCCAGATCGGCTGACCGGACTATGGGGCCCCGGCCGTTTGCCGAACCGGCCGCAACTGTTAAGCTTAGCGCCTTCTGCCACTCTGCTGTTTTGACAATCATCCCATGGCAACCATTGGTACCCACTATATAAAAAGCGCCCTCGGCGGCGCCATCGCCAAAGGCCTGGACCCCAAGGTGCTGCTGAAAGAGGCCCGGATTCCGGAGAAGCCCCTGCGCGACCCCAAGGCCAGGATCCATGTTGACCTGGTGGCCAAGCTCTACGACGGCATCGCCAAGGCCCTCAACGATGAGTTTATGGGTTTCACCGAGCGCCCCTGCAAGGTGGGCACCTTCGCCCTGATGGCCGACTGGGTCTCCAGCGCCCACACCCTGGAAGAACTGCTGACCCGGGGCATTCGCTTTTACAACCAGATCACCGATGAACTGCAAATGTCACTGGTCTACGAGGGCGACCACGTCTACCTGACCACGGTGTTTCGCCGTCCGGAACTGGATTTTGAGCATTTTTACATCGAGTACTGGCACGTGATCTGGCACCGCTTTGCCAGCTGGTACATCGGCAAGCCGATCAAATTGCTGGCCGCCTACATCAACTATACCCCCATCGAAGCCGACGAGTTTCGCCTGCTGTTTCGCTGCCCCACTTACCTGAAAAGCAAATTCAACCGGCTGGTGTTCCACCGCAGCTACCTGGGTCAACCCCTGGTGCGTAGCCAGCGGGAGTTGCAGGTTTTCCTGCGCCGGGCGCCCATCGACCTGCTCACCATTCCCGGCGAGGACACCAGCCTGACCGCGCGCATCAACCAGATGCTGACGCCGCCACCCAACCAGGTCATCGAGCTGCCAAATTCCAGCGTCATCGCCCAGCGGCTGGGTATGAGCGAGCAGACCTTGCGCCGTAAACTCAGCGCCGAGGGCATCAGCTACCAGCAGATTAAAGACAACCTGCGCAGCGACCTGGCCTCCAAGCTGCTCGGCAACCGCAACCTGACCATCGCCGCAATCGCCAAACTGCTGGATTTCAGCGAGCCGCGAGCTTTTACCCGGGCGTTCAAGCAATGGCAGGGACAAACCCCAAAAGAATACCGGGCGGCAAAACAGGCGGCGGCACTCAACCCCTCGAGCCGGCCAGCCGCGAGTTCCTGAGCTCGCGGTGCCCCATCAACAGCGGCATCGCCGTCCAATTCAGCCGCAATCAGGGGCACAAAAGGCTCGTTTTTGAGCGGTTATGTCAATTTGATATATCCTTTTTTGTCCCCGACTAACGTCTAATTTTTAATTTATTTATATAAATATCAATTACTTATAGTTTTTTTAAGAAAGACAACAAGCTTACCTTCGTATTCCAATAATAGACAAAAGCCCCTATGATCCACTCCGACTTATCCATCCCGCCCCGGATAATCAGCCAGTGAATCGGGCTGGCCGGGGCGGGTAATTATGACTAAAAACAAACTGTCGGAAGTTCACAGCATGACGAAAACAACCAACCCCAAGGCATCCCTCGTCAACCCGTTTGACGACGCCAAAGAAGTTGAATTCAGTGTCCCCGGACAAGCCTCGTACCAACCCGGGCTGCACGAAGAGACGCTGAAAAAAGGTTACGAGTTAATTCGCCGTCCGAAAACCGCTGCCGGTGTCCCCAATATCGAGCGTCAGCACGCCAAGAACCGCATGACGATCTGGGAGCGCCTGTCGGTGCTGACCGACGAAGACCCGACAGTATTGTTCCAGAACTGGGGTAAGAACCTCGACGGGGCGTCACTGGTCACGGCGCTGGTGAAAATCAATGGCCGCGACGTCGCTGTCTACGGCCACGACTTTACCGTCCGTGCCGGCTCCATGGACGCCACCAACGGCAAGAAACTGGCGCGCCTGTTTGAGCTGGCCGGCAAGCGTCGCATCCCGCTGGTGGGCCTGAACGATTCCGCTGGTGCCTTCGTACCCGCCGGCGTCGGTGGCCTCGACGGCTATGCCGAGGCCTTTACCGCACTGCGCAAGATCAGCGGCGTGGTGCCCTCCATCATGTGCATGTTCGGCTTTAACGCCGGCGGCGGTTCCTACCTGCCGCGCCAGGGCAGCTTCCTGATCCAGCCCAACGACACCTTCTTCGGTCTCACCGGCCCTGGCGTGGTCAAGTCGGTCCTGGGTGAAGACGTCACCCCGGACGAACTGGGTGGCCCCGGTGTGCACAGCCAGTCCGGCGTTACCGATTTTGTGGTGCCCGACGAAGTGTCGGCGCTGCGCAAGGTGCGGGCCCTGCTCAACTACCTGCCCAGCAACAATTCAGAGCTGGCGCCGTTCGAGCCCACCTCCGACCCGGTCAATCGCAAGACCTGGGATATCGACATCCTGTTGAAGAAAGCCTTCAACTCACCCAGTGGCTTTAACACGCCGCTGGATGTCACCATCCTGATCCAGCAGCTGTGCGATCACGGTGACTTTATGGAGATCCAGGCGGACCGGGCGCGCAACACCATCACCGCACTGGGCCGTATGGGCGGCAACGTGATCGGCTTTGTCGCCAACAATTCAGCGGTGTCCTCCGGCCAGATCGACATTGCTGCGGCCCTGAAGAACGCCCGCTTTATTCGTTTCTGTAACCTCTACAACATCCCCATTATCTTTATGGAAGACACCACCGGTTTCCTGCCGGGTAAAGAACAGGAAGCCGGCGGTATTGTGCAGGCCGGCCGCGCCATGCTCGATGCCATCATCGACCTGCGCACGCCTCGCTTCCTGGTCATTATTCGCAACGCCTTCGGCGGTGCTTACGCCTCTTACAACAACTACCCCACCGGCGCTGACTTTGTGATCGCCCTGCCCTCTACCCGGGCGGCGGTTATGGGCCCGGCCGGGGTGGAATTTATCTACAAAAAAGAGCTGCAGGAGATCCGCAGCGAATTCCAGGAAAAAGTTGCCAACGGTGTCAGCCGCACCGAAGCTGCGGCCCATCAAGCCCAGCGCGAAGCGGCGCTCAAGACCCGCTATGAGCAGGAGTTGATGAACCCTAACGAAGCCCTGAGCCTGGGGTCAATTTCGCAAATCGTGATGCCCTCTGATCTGCGTGAAGTGCTGTGCAAGAACATGGATTTCCACCTGCGCCACTACACGCCAGAGCCGTTCAACGGTGTGCAGCGCGAATTTCACTAGCGCGACGACTGCGAATAGACCACACACACCCCGAATTAGAAAGATTGAAAAGAGGCTGAAGCCGTGCAACCAAGCAACGAATACTATTTACACAACCCGCTGATCCACAAGGATCGCCGCCTGGGCAATGCCACCACCGAGTGGACCCGCAGCTTTGACAGCAGCCATATGCGCCCACTGATCATCTGCCGCGGCCCGATCCGCAAGGAAGCCATGGATGTGTTCGAGGAGATGGGCATCCACCACTACGGCATCCTGCTGTCGGAGAAGGACTCCATCGTCTACCAGAGCGCACTGGCACCAGAATTGCGCCAGCTGACCGACCCCGATCGCGTGCACCGGGTACCGGATTACACCGGTGCCGACAAGGCAGAGCGGGAAGTGCGGATCCAGCAAATCATCAATATCGCCCGGGAAAACGGCTACAACTCCATCTTCACCGGCTACGGTTTTATGGCCGAAGACGAGAACATGGTCAGCGCCATGGAAGAAGCCGGCCTCAATTTTATCGGCCCCTGCTCCCGAACCGTGCACGATGCGGGCCTCAAGGATGAAGCCAAGCGCACCGCCCTGCGGGTCGGCGTTTCGGTCACTCCGGGCGTGGACAATGCCACCGCCCTGACCCTGCTGAAGAAATACCCGGACATCGCCTCCCTGCAACAGCTAGTGGCCAGCGAAGGTCTGCAAGTGGACGCCGCCAAGCTCGACTCCAGCGAGATCTCGCTGGAAGACAAGGCTGACCTGGTGTTGGCCGCCAGCTACGAGAAAGGCATCGACCTCTATACCATCGAGGAACTGGGCGAGACCATCCGCGAGCAGGTTATGGTCATGACCCGGGAGTACCCGGAGAACCGCATTCGCCTGAAGTGCATTGGCGGTGGCGGTGGCAAGGGCCAGCGTATTCTAAAGGCGCCCTCGGCCTATAAGGGCGATCTCGCCAGCCGCATTGAACAGGCCGCCGCCAAGGCGCCGAGCCTGGTGCTGGAAATTCTCAACGAAGTAAAAGCCACCGGCAAGGGCGACAACAAGAACGTGCTGGTGGAATTGAACATCGAAACCACCCGTCACCAGGAAATCCAGGTGATTGGCAACGGCCAGTGGTCCCTGGCCATGGGCGGCCGCGACTGCTCCCTGCAGATGCACGAGCAAAAGCTGCTGGAAGTCTCGGTCACCACCGAAGACCTGGAAAACGCCCTCGCTGCCGCCGAAGCCGCCGGCAACGAGACCGAAGCTGCCGTGCTGCGCCAGGACATCATTACCCTGCAGAAGATGGAAGAGGAATCGGAGCGCTTTGGCCTCGCCGTAGGGCTCGATTCGGTCTCCACCTTCGAGTGTATCGTCGATCGCGACAAGCACTTCTTTATGGAAATGAACACCCGCATCCAGGTAGAGCACCGGGTCACCGAACTCTGCTACGGGCTCAAGTTCAGCAATCCGGACAACAGCGCCGAAAGTTTTGTGGTGGAATCCCTGGTTGAAGCCATGGTGCTGCTGGCCGCCCACGGCCCGCGCCTGCCCAAGCCCGAGCGTGTGCTGCGCCACAACGCCTCGGTGGAAGCGCGCATGAACGCCACCAACCAGGCCCTGCAGCCTCACGCCGGTGGCATCATCGAAAACTGGTCCAACGCCGTCGAAGGCGAGATCCGCGACGACCAGGGCATCAGCCTGCACAACCCCGACACCGACGTGTTTATGAAGTATCACCTGGCCGGTGCCTATGACTCCAATATCGCCCTGCTGCTGACCGTGGGCGACGACCGCAGCAACAGCTACCAGCGCATGGCGGAAATCCTGCGGGTCACCGAGCTGCGCGGCAAGGACCTGGCCACCAACCTCGGTTTTCATTACGGCCTGGTCAACTGGTTCCTGGGCAACAACATCAATGCCCGCCCCACCACCCGCTTTATCGTGCCCTACCTGACCGCGGTGGGCCTGCTGAAACAGGAAGCCAATGATCTGGATTTGGCCTATGCCTATCGCCAGGTTTGCCAGGCCGAGCTGGAAAAAGTCGACGATGCGACGGAAAAAGGCGAGCTGAAAGCGGTACTGGATCGCAAGCACCTGCTGCTGACCCGACCGCTGGAAATCTTGCTGGAAGAGCCGCACAAGCTGGCCGGCTGGCTCAGCCTCAACCAGAAGCACTTCAGCATTGACGGCGATAAAGTCAGCTGGAACAGCAACCCGGTACTGGTGCTGGCGGAGCTCTATCACTTCCTCAATATGGACACCTGCGACAGCAAACCGGCAAGCTCCATGATCTGGGATCACGATCACGCCATCCTCGAGCAAGCGGTGGGCTTTTACCGCAAGCTGGAAGAGTTACTCGGCAGCAGTGATTACGCCGCCATTGTCGCCGCCCTCGCCGGTGCAGCGCCTGAAGGCGTTGCCGCGGACAAATGGGAGGCTGCCAAAGCCGCTCACACCGGCTTCCAGGCAGGCACCAGTATTCTCAGCCTGCTGGTACAAATTGCCAGAACTACCGGTTTCTTTGATTTGAAAGTGAATCCGGATTTGAGTATTCATATTCCGGAAAAACTGCTGGACGGCGATTTGCAAACCGCCATGGCCAAGGTGCTGGTACCACCGCCGGCGGCCAAGTCGGATGAAATCCTGGCTCCCACCGGTGGCATGTTCTACGCCTGCGAAGCGCCGGGCATGCCACCACTGGTGGAAGTCGGCAGCCACTTTGAGGCCGGCCAGCCGCTCTACATCATCGAAGTGATGAAAATGTTCAACAAGGTCAACGCTCCGTTTGCTGGAACCATCGAGGAAGTTCTGGTAAAAGACGACGGCGCGATCATCAAGAAGGGCCAGGTGCTCTACAAGATCACGCCGGATGAGCGCGTGGTGGAGGAATCACCGGAGGAGATTAAAGCCCGTCGGGAGTCAAAAACCAACGCGTTTTTGGCCACCCTGGCCTAAGGCAGCGCTGCTTGATTCGAGCCTGAATCAAGCAGCGTTTTCCCGAGTGTTAATGTTTTCAAAGTATTAATGTAGCGGAGTAAAAGACATGATTGTCGCACTGGATCACATCGCCATTGCCGTACCCGATTTTGACAGGGCCATCAAACGCTTTATGGAAGACTTTGGCCTGCCGTACAAAGGCTCCGAGGATGTCGAAGCGGCCAAGACCAGCACCGCATTTTTCCCGCTGCCGGAGACCAGCATCGAGCTGGTGCACCCGCTGCGGGGCGAGGGCCCGATCGCCGGTTACCTGGAGAAGAAAGGCGGTGGCCTGCACCACCTCTGCTTCCGCAGCGACGACATCGAGGCGGATGTGGCGCACCTGAAGGCCAAGGGTTATCAGTTTTTGTCTGAGGCTCCTACTATTGGCGCCCATAATTGCAAGGTGATTTTTATTCACCCGAAGAGCTGTGACGGAGTTCTGATTGAACTCAACCAGCCGCAGGATGAACACCACTGATAACCGAGTTGTTTGCTGCCCCGCAGACCGTGCCAATAACGTGTTTATGACTTTTGAGTATTAACGCCCTCGCGGGCCTGTAACCGCGCCTGTAACGGAGAGAGAAACCCTATGTCCGATAAGAAACCCACCCTGGCCGACTGGGAAGCCCTGGCCATCAAGCAGTCCAAGGGACTGACTCCCGAAGAGCTGACCTGGCATACCCCCGAAGGCATTAACATCAAGCCGCTTTACACCAGGGCCGATGTCGAGAACCTCGAGTACGCTGACACTTTGCCAGGGCTGGCACCCTATGTGCGCGGGCCGCAGGCCACCATGTACGCCGGCCGTCCCTGGACCATCCGTCAGTACGCCGGCTTCTCCACCGCCGAGGAGTCCAACGCTTTCTATCGCAAGAATCTCGCCGCCGGCGCCCAGGGGGTTTCGGTGGCCTTCGACCTGGCCACCCACCGCGGCTACGATTCCGACCACCCGCGGGTGTCCGGCGACGTCGGCAAGGCCGGGGTTGCCATCGATTCAGTTGAGGATATGAAAATCCTGTTCGACGGCATCCCGCTGGACAAGGTATCGGTGTCCATGACCATGAACGGCGCGGTCTTGCCGATTCTGGCCAATTACATTATCGCCGCCGAGGAACAGGGTGTGAGCCAGGACAAACTGGCGGGCACCATCCAAAACGATATCCTGAAAGAGTTTATGGTGCGCAACACCTATATCTACCCCCCTGCGCCCTCCATGAAGATCATCGGCGACATTATCGGCTACACCTCGGAGCACATGCCGAAGTTTAACTCGATCTCCATTTCCGGCTACCACATCCAGGAAGCCGGTGCCGACGCGGCATTGGAGCTGGCCTACACTCTGTCCGACGGCCGCGAGTATGTGCGCACGGCGCTGGCCGCCGGCCTCGACGTGGACAAGTTCGCCCCGCGCCTGTCGTTCTTCTGGGGCATTTCCATGAACTTCTATATGGAAATCGCCAAGCTGCGCGCCGGCCGCCTGCTCTGGGACAAGATCATGAGCGAGTTCAAGCCGAAGAACCCGAAGTCGTCCATGCTCCGTACACACTCCCAGACCTCCGGCTGGTCACTGACCGAGCAGGACCCGTACAACAACGTGATCCGCACTACCATCGAGGCCATGGCAGCGGTGTTCGGCGGCACCCAGTCGCTGCACACCAACGCCCTCGATGAAGCCGTGGCCCTGCCCACGGAGTTCTCCGCCCGCATCGCCCGTAACACCCAGATTATCATCCAGGAGGAGACCGGTATCTGCCAGGTGGTCGACCCTTGGGGCGGCTCTTACATGATGGAAACCCTGACCCAGCAGATCGCCGACCGGGCCTGGGAGCTGATTGTCGAGATCGAGGAAAACGGCGGCATGGCCAAGGCCATTGAAGCCGGCTTGCCGAAGCTGCGCATCGAGGAATCCGCGGCCAAGAAGCAGGCGCGGATCGACCGCGGCGAGGATGTTATCGTCGGCGTCAACAAGTATGTGCTGGAGAAGGAAGACGATCTGGAGATCCTCGAGGTGGACAACGTCCGCGTACGTGACTCCCAGATCGCCCGCCTCAACAAGCTCAAGGCGGAGCGCGATAACGACGCAGTCAAAGCTGCCCTGGCAGCGATTACCGAGGCCGCCAAAACCGGTCAGGGCAATCTGCTCGACCTGTCTGTCAAGGCCGCCCGGGTACGGGCCACCGTAGGTGAAATCAGCGATGCCATGGAGGCTGAATTCGGCCGTTATAACGCCCAGGCTCGCACTATCTCCGGTGTTTACGGCGCGCCCTATGAGGACGATGCCGATTGGCAGGCGATCAAGGCTGATATCGAGGCGTTTGAGTCTGAGCAGGGCCGTCGTCCGCGCATGCTGGTGTGCAAGATGGGCCAGGACGGTCACGATCGCGGTGCCAAGGTGATCGCCACGGCCTTTGCCGATGTGGGTTTCGATATCGATCTGTCGCCGATGTTCTCGACCCCTGAGGAAGTGGCCAAGCAGGCGGTGGAGAACGACGTTCACGTGGTCGGTGTTTCGTCCCAGGCAGCGGGTCACAAGACCCTGGTGCCGGAGTTGATCGCGGAGTTGAAGAAACAGGGTGCCGATGACATCATCGTGGTGGCCGGGGGCGTGATTCCGAAGCAGGATTACGATTATCTCTACCAAGCGGGCGTTAAGGGTATCTTTGGACCCGGTACCAAGATTCCGATCTCGGCGCGCAAGGTACTGGATGAGGTGCGCAAGGCCAGTGCTGCTCACGCTTAGGTGTTAATCTAGTAATAAAACGCTTATCGATTGAGAATGCCCCCTGACGGGGGCATTTTTACATTGGTACTTGGTTCGAAGATTGTGCGTTGCGGCGGCAGTGTTTGCGCTGGTGACACGCCGTTAACCCGTCCATGGGGGCTCTCTGCCGCCATCCATGGCGGCAGAAGGTCACCAGCGCAAACACTGCCACCTCTTCCAGCAATGCGCGAGCAGCCGATTTTTTAAAAAGCTGACATGCTATAGCTCCTAGCACTTAATCAACTTTTAAAGAGATTCGATGATTAAGTCATGTTAGTCGAATTTACGCTGAAATCGTCAATGGGCCCAGGTGCGGCTTTGTTCCGTGACCTTCTGCCGCCATGGACAAGGTGAATTGAAGCTACGCTTCAAGAGAAAGCACCCTGGGGTGTGGCGGCAGAGAGCCTACATGGACGTATTTAGAGCCTGCCCCGCGAGCACAGCGAGTGCTTTGGGTACGGCGGGTCACGGAACAAAGCCGCATCTGGGCACACCGCGCTGCAGCCCGAAGCGACCAGACGCGGCTCGAAACAAACAGGAAACAACATGCCCAATCCCAATATTGACTTGAATCTGTTACGCCAGGGTAATCGGCGGGCGCTGGCCAAGGCCATTACCCTGGTGGAAAGCAAACTCGATAATCACCGCCAGCAGGCACAGCAGGTGCTGGAAGATTTGTTGCCGTTTACGGGCAATAGCATTCGCATTGGCATTAGCGGTATACCCGGGGTGGGTAAGTCGACGTTTATCGAGGCCTTTGGCAAGCACCTGATCAAGCAGGGTAAGAAGGTGGCGGTGCTGGCGGTGGATCCCAGTTCGCCGATTCGTGGCGGCAGTATCCTCGGCGACAAGACTCGTATGGAGGAGCTGTCGCGGGAGGAGAATGCGTTTATTCGCCCCTCTCCCTCCGAGGGTTCGCTGGGCGGCGTGGCGCAGAAAACCCGGGAGACCATGCTGTTGTGCGAGGCCGCCGGTTACGACGTCATTCTGGTGGAGACTGTGGGTGTCGGCCAGTCTGAGTATGAAGTGGCGGCTATGGTGGACTTTTTCCTGGTGCTGATGATCCCCAACGCCGGCGATGAATTGCAGGGTATCAAGCGCGGTATTATGGAGCTGGCGGATGCGCTGGTGATTAACAAGGCCGACGGCGAGAGCATTAACCTGGCCAAACGTACCCGGCAGCACTATCAAAATGCCTTTCACCTGATCAAACACGGTTCTTTCTGGACCCCGAAAGTGGAAACCTGCTCGGCGCTGGAGAATCAACGGATTGCGGAGATTTGGGCTATGGTGCTGGAGTACCAGCGGCTCGCCCTTGAGAACAAGGCGTTTTTCGAAAAGCGGGCGCGGCAGAACTCGGAGTGGATGAAGAAGCTGATTCATGAGATGCTTGAGATACGCTTGCGACAGAGCCCGGAGGTGAAACATAAACTGCCTTTATTGCAGCGGGCGGTAGTGGAAAACACGACAACTCCTTATAATGCCGCGAAACAAATTGTCGACCTCCTGTAATCACAGAATACCGGAGGGCTAGTGATTGATTAGACCAGGTTTTACCCGACTGCGGGCTATCCGACAATAATACCGACTCCCGCGCTGCGACAGCTACCGCAGCAGCAGCGTGGACAGCAGTAGAGATAATGGCGAGAAAAATATTCAAGCGTTGGCTTCCGGACCCGGCTGAATTTAAAAAACGCCCCGCGTTAAACTTTATTAGCCACCTGTTGCACGACCCGAACCTGTTTCACCTGAACCGTCACTCGGTTTCCGGGGCGTTTGGTCTGGGGCTGTTCGTCGCTTTTTTGCCGATTCTCGGCCAGATGCCCATCGCGGCCTGCTTTGCCCTCTGGTTGCGGGTCAACCTGCCCATTGCGGTGGCCCTCGTGTGGGTTTCCAACCCGTTCACAATCCCTCCCATATTCTATGCCACTTACGAGTTGGGGCGCCTGATTCTGGGCACCCCGCCGCTGGCGTTCCAGATGGAATTCTCGTGGCAATGGTTCAGTAGCGAGTTTACCCATCTGTGGCAGCCGCTGCTGGTAGGGTCACTGCTGGCGGCGGTGTTTTTTGGTGGCCTGGGGTATATTTCCATGCAGGTATTCTGGCGCTGGCAGGTCATCCGCCATTGGGAGAAACGCAAAAACCAGCGCCTGCAGCGGCAGCATCCACCGCAGTAAACGCAGCGCGAGACCGCCTTGCTCGTCCCGCGGGGAACCTGTTCGCTACAGGGTCTGCGGCCGGTCTTTAGTCAGCCTGCTCTCAGTCGACCTCCACCAGCTAGCGGTCTAACCGCACACAGCAATCCATCAACCGGCACCCAACTGGCAGTCAACCTGCTGCACCGCGCTGGCAGGCAGTAGTTACCCTGCGCCTATTCGAAGCGCAGTACTTCCGCGGGCGCGACCCGGCTGGCGCGCCAGGCGGGATAGAGGCTGGCCAGCAGGCTCATGGTCAGCGCCACGCAGGTCACCAGCAGGAAGTCCGGCCACTGGATTTCGGAGGGCAGGTAGCTCACCGGGTAGATACTGGAGTCCAGCAGGCTGAGGCCGAACCAGCGCTCCAGGAGATTGAACAGGTCGGCGGCCAGCAGTGAGCCGGCCAGCCCGAATATCACCCCGAACAGGGTACCGGTGAGGCCGATAAAGCAGCCGTGCACCATAAATATCCAGGTGATATCAGAGCTGCTGGCGCCCAGGGTTTTGAGCACCGCGATATCTGCCTGCTTGTCCACCACCACCATCACCAGGGTGGACACCACATTGAAGGCGGCGATGGCGACAATCAGGAACAGCAACAGGCCCACCAGGCTCTTGGAAATGCGAATGGCGTGAAACAGGTTGCCGTGGGTGCGACTCCAGTCGGAGCCGTAGTAGCCGTACTCCATGCTGCGCACCTGGCGGTAGATAATGTCCGCGGCGGAAAACAGGTCATTGACCTTCACTCGCAGGCCGGAGACCCGACCGGGGAAATCGGACAGGGCACTGGCCGCCGCCAGGCTGGTCAGGGCCAACGAGTGGTCCAGCTCGGTGCCGGATTCAATCAGCCCCACCAGGGTAAAGGCGCCGATTTCTGGCAGTGCGCTGGCGCTGCGCCGGCTGGGCACCAGCACAGTAATCTTCTGGCCGATGGCCACATTGAGTTTGGCAGCGACGCCTTTACCCAACACGATGGCGGCGCCCTCGGTACCGCCGCCCTGCAGCTGTGCCAGCGCCTCCGCCGGCACGAATTGGCGGATTACCGAGACCCGGCTCTCCTGCTCAGCATCGATGCCGAAAAAGGCGATAGGCGCCACCTTGCGCCCCACACTCAGCATCGCCTGCAGTTCCACAAAAGGCGCCGCGTCGACAAATTCGGGATTGGTCAATAACCCGGTGCGCAACTCGCGCCAATCGGCAATGCCCTGGCGATGGTAGATGGCGCCGTGGGGCATAATGCCGAGAATGCGCTCGCGCAGCTCCCGGTCAAAGCCGTTCATAACCGACAGCACGGTCAGCAACAGGCCCACACCCAGGGTCAAGCCGAGAATGGAGATGGCGGAGATAAAGGACACCAGCTGTGCCCGCTGGCGGCTGCCGGCGAAGCGCATGCCGACAAAATAGCTGAACGGCCGGATCATGCCCCGGCCCCGCGCAATAGCTTTAGCACAAGCGCCCTTCCTCCAGGCTCAATACCCGGTCCATGGAGGCGGCCAACTGCTCGTCGTGGGTGACCACCACAAAGCTAGTGGCCAATTCCGCGCTCAGCTGGCGCAACAGGTCCTCGATGGAGTGGGCGGTGTGCCGGTCCAGGTTGCCGGTGGGTTCATCCATCAACACACAGGCGGGCTGATTGACCAGGGCCCGGGCGATGGCCACCCGCTGCCGCTCACCGCCGGACAATTCCGAGGGTTTGTGTTGCACCCGCGCTGCCAACCCCACTTTGCCGAGCCAGTCCGCCGCCGCATTGAAGGCGCTCTTTTTACTGACGCCGGCGATCAATTGCGGCATGGCCACATTTTCCAGGGCGGTGAATTCACCCAGCAGGTGATGAAATTGGTAGACGAAGCCCAGGTGCCGGTTGCGCAAGCGCCCGCGCTGGTTGTCGTTGCAGGCGGAAAAGGGCTGCCCCAGCAGCAGGGTTTCCCCTTCATCCGGTGCGTCGAGGCCCCCCATCAGGTTCAGCAAGGTGGATTTACCCGACCCGGACGCGCCGATGATTGCCAGCCGCTCGCCGCTGCGCAACTCCAGGTTGACCCCGCTCAACACCTCGACCACAGCTGGCCCCTGGCGATAACTTTTGACCAATCCGCGGCAGTGCAGTACCAGCGCCGGCGAGTTTGTTGCGCCGCTGCCCGGCGATTCCCCATTCAATCTATTTTATACTCCATACAGACTCAGCCCGGGCCACTGCTAGTGGCATTCCGCTGGCTTGTTCATTCGTAACGCAGAGCTTCCGCCGGTTCCACGGTCGAGGCGCGATAGGCGGGATAAAGGGTGGACAGGAAGCTCAGTGACAGGCCCACCGTCATCACCGTGACCACATCCGACCACAGCAGGCGCGACGGCATATGGCTGATAAAGTACACCTGCGGGTCAAAAATCCGGAGCCCGGTCAGGGTTTCAAAGAAGGCCACAATATAGCCCACGTTAACGGCGATCGCCGCTCCCACCAGGGCGCCGACCAGTATGCCCACCAGGCCAATGGCAACGCCCTGGACGATAAAGATAGCCGTGACCTGCACCCGGGTCAGCCCGAGGGTGCGCAGCACGGCGATATCGGAGCGCTTGTCCGCAACCATCAACACCAGGCTGGAAATAATATTAAAAGCCGCCACCGCAATAACAATCATCAGCAGCGTCGACACCACCGTTTTTTCCATTTTTATCGCCGCAAACAGGCTGCCCTGGGTCTCGCTCCAGTCACGCACGGCCACCGCCTGTTGTTGCGCGCCGGGCAAGCTCTGCCACAACCCATAGCCGATCTGCTTCGACAGGTAGCGGTCAGTGGTTTCCAGCTGCACCCCATCCACCTTGTCACCCAGGCGGAACAGCTTCTGCGCATCGCCCAGGTGGATAAGGGCAAAGCTCTGGTCCAGCTGCCCGCCCACTTCAAACACCCCGGCCACGGTAAAACGCTTGATCCGCGGGAACACTCCGGCCGGGGTAACGGTCAATTGCGGCAGGGTGACGCTGATTTTGTCGCCGGTGGCAACCCCCAGGTAGCGGGCCAGTAATCGACCGATGATGATGTTGTACTCGCCGGCCTGCAATGCATCCAGCTGCCCCAGCAGCATGTGTTCCTGCAGGGTCGACAAGCGCGGGATGTCCTGGGGCAACAAACCGCGCAATTGTACCCCCTGCATGCCCTGCTCAAAGCTCACCATCGCATCGCGATCGACGTAGGGCGCTGCGGCCGCAATCTGCGGGTGCAACTCGGCGCGCTCCACCAGCGCCTGCCAATCGCTCAAGCCGGAGCCACTGTAGAGTTCGACGTGGGGAATGATTTGCAACAGGCGCTGTTTGATCTCCCGATCGAAGCCGTTCATCACCGACATAACCACAATCAGCGCCACCGCCCCCAATGTCATCCCCGCCAGTGAAAACCCGCTCACAAACGAGATAAACTGATTGCGCCGCTTGGCCCGCGTGTAGCGCAATCCGATAAATATGGGGGTAGGTATTTTCATGAGCGCATTAAACCCAATGCCAGCAGCCATAACAAGCGTTTGCAAAAAAATAGCCGCTCGCATTAGCGCCTCCCGCGACAGGACAGATCCGCTATCTGCTGTTAGACTTCAGGCAGAGACCGGATTATCAACGCAGGTAGCCAATGAGCTCAGCTGAGCGCAGAAGTTTTTTCCGCATCCCCAGTGAAATCGTGCTGGATTTTCACCCTGTCGACAGCTATACCCTGGAAAACACCCGGGCTGAGGACGAGTTTCCCGAAGAACAGAAGGCCCTGTCACTGTTCAGTGAGCTGCGGCGCCTCGACAAGGAAGCATCGCCACACCTGGGCGCCATCGGCGATAACAACCGCCCGCTGGCAGACTACCTGAAAATGCTGAATAAAAAGCTGGACCTCATTGCCCAGCAGTGTGTGGCCGCCAATTACAGCGGCGAGGATGTTCGCCCCACCCATGTCAACCTCAGTGAAGGTGGCATCGCTTTTAACAGCGGCAAGGCACTCTACAAGGATTCCCACCTGGCTCTGCGCATCATGTTTCTCTCCGATTACTCCAGCCTGGCGAGCTTCGCCCGGGTTGTGCGCTGCGAGAGCCAGCAGGAGAGCAAAGTGTTTAAAATCGCCTGTAAATTCCTGACCCTGAACAACAACCAGCAAGAACTGCTGGGCCGCCACATTATGCAGGCCCAACTCGAGGCCAAGCGGCGCAGCCAGCACCAGTCCTAGAACTTAGAACGAAAAACGAAAAACGAGAATTCACAACTTACCACCGCGAGGAAACCCGGCCTATGCCCAAGCTTATTTCACTGCCTGTTATCGCCGCACTGGTACTCTGGCTCGATTCAGCACCTGGCCTGGCGGAAACCATTAAGATTCCGGTTGGCCAGCAGAGCAGCACTACCTATATAGAGCGCCCTACCCTGGGCATGGATATGAGTTCAGTTGAGAGAAAGTTTGGTCCGCCGCTGGAGCAGCTGCCCGCCCGCGGCGAGCCGCCGATCAGTCGCTGGGTGTACGACAGGTTTGTGGTCTATTTTGAAGGCGATATTGTGATCCACACCGTCGTCAGACACCAGCCGCAGGGCTGAGCCCTGCGCCGGCAGCACGAGGCTAAAACCGCAGCAGTCGGTTCAACCCGTTCAGGGCTGCGATGCGATAGGCCTCGGCCATGGTGGGGTAGTTAAAGGTATTTCTGACAAAAAACTTGATCGAATTCCCCTCCCCCTTCTGCGACATGATCGCCTGGCCAATGTGAATAATTTCCGCGGCCTCGGCGCCGAAACAATGGATGCCGAGAATTTCCAGGCTGTCGGGACGAAACAGCAGTTTCAGCATGCCGACGTCTTCGCCACTGATCTGGCCCCGGGCGGTGTGCTTGAAAAAGGCGCGCCCCACTTCATAGGGCACCCGCGCCTCGGTCAACTCGCGCTCGGTTTTACCCAGCGAGCTGATTTCCGGCAAGGTGTAAATGCCGGTCGGGGCATCGGACACGAAGCGCACTGACTGGCCACAGATGGCCCGTGCCGCCGCGCGCCCCTGGTCGAAAGACGCGCTGGCCAGGCTGGGCCAGCCAATTACGTCACCGGCGGCGTAGATGCCCTCGACCGAGGTTTCATAGCGCTCGGACACCTGCAACTGACCGCGGTGGTCGGCCTCCAGGCCGATATTCTCCAGCCCCAGACCATCGGTATTGCCGGTCCGACCGTTACACCACAGCAGGGCGTCGGCCTTGATCTGCTTGCCTGATTGCAGCTGCATGGTGACGATATTCTGGTCCGCGGTCACGGACTCGAATTCTTCGCAGTGACGCACCATCACGCCGCTGTCGCGCAAGTGGTAGCTGAGCGCATCGGATATTTCATCGTCGAGAAACGAGAGCAGTCGATCGCGGGTGTTGATCAGGTCAACCTTGATGCCGAGACCGGCAAATATCGACGCGTACTCACAGCCGATGACGCCGGCACCGTAGACGATCATGGTGCGTGGGGTATGCTGCATTTTCAGGATGGTATCGCTGTCGTAAACCCGCGGATGAGTGAAATCCACATTCTCGGGCCGGTAGGGCCGCGACCCGGTGGTAATCATGACATTGGCGGCGTTGATGTACTCTTTGGCACCGTCGCTCAGGGTCACCTCGACGCGATTTTTATCCACGAAAGCCGCTTGCCCCAAGTGCACCGCGACCCGGTTGCGGGCAAAGTCGCTGCTGAACTTGTCCACCTGCTTGGCGATAACCTTGGCCGCCGCCTCCTGGATCTTCGGGTAACTCACCCACTGGGGGTCACCTATGCTGCGAAATAAACTCTGGGTGTTGTACCGAATCACCTGCTTGACCGCGAAACGCAGGGACTTGGATGGCACCGTGCCCTTGTGCGCACAGTTGCCGCCGATCATCTCTTTGCGCTCAATCACCGCCACGCGCTTGCCGGCCTTCGCTGCGGAGATCACTGCCCCCTCCCCGGCCGGGCCCGAGCCAATAACCAGCAAGTCGTAGTTGTACTCAGCCATAAACTGTAAGCTCCAATAATGTTACTGCGAAAATATTACTGCAGATAAATCAATGCGCTGGTCCAGCGCCAGTATCAGCGGCGGGGAGTAGCCGCCTCGTAGGCGAGTTCTTTTGCAGCCGGAGTCGACTCCTGCTGCTCGTCACATTTATTCGGGTCGCCACCACACAGGTCACAGACATAGTCCTCTTCACCCAGGGCTGCGCCAACCCCGCCGCAGGAGCCCTTTAACGGCTTGCGGCCCATCAATACCCCCACCGCCATGGCGACGACAAACAACAGCAACACCAGCAGTGTCAGTAAAAATATTTTCATCTCATACTCCTCGATTTCCGCTGTTTCCACCCGCTGCGGGTGAAAACCAATGGGCAGCTACTGGCTGCCGGTCCCGCCCGGTTTATTGACCGGACTCAAGGTAAGCCTGGAACGCCTCTGAAGCGACCTCGGCGAACGTATCGCCCTGCTTAATAATAAACATTGCCGCTATGCCCTGGCTATTAGCCAATGGTAGCGCCTGCTCCAACCCCAGCACATTAAACGCCGTGGCCAGTGCGTCCGCCCGCGCCGCGGACGGATCCAGCACTGTCACCGAGGCCAGGTTGTGGTTTATCGGGTAACCACTGCGAGGGTCAACAGTATGGCTGTAACGAACACCATTCTCCTCGAAGTAGTTGCGATAATCGCCGGAGGTGGCAATACCGGTGTTAGTCAGCTGCAAAGCCCGGTACACGCTCGTGGCGAGCAGTGAGTCCGGCCGCTCGATGGCGATCCGCCACTGTTCTCCGTGTGCATTGTGACCGTGCAAACGCAACTCACCGCCGATTTCGACCAGATAATTCTGGTAGCCAAGCTCCTGCAAATAACCGGCCAACCGGTCAACCCCGTAACCCTTGGCCACAGCACTCAGGTCGAGGGATACCGGCTGCAGCCGTTGCAGCCGTGCCCCGGCGACATCCAGCAGCATCTTTTGGTAGCCGATTGAGTCCAGAGCCTGGCGGATTTCCGCTGCCGCCGGCACCGTGTTTGTGCCCGGCTTTGGACCAAAGCCCCAAAGGTCGATCAACGGCCGCACGGTGACATCGAACGCCCCGGCGGACAGATCACTGACCTCCGTGCTGATTTGCATTACTGCCAGCAGATCTGCCGACAGCGGCACCCACTGGCCAATCACCGACTCATTGAGGCGGTTGATCTCGGAGCCCTCGATATAGGTGGACATCGCGAGGTTGATCGCCTGCAGCAACTGGTCAATGCCGGACTGTATTTGCCCGGGATCCGCTATCTCTTCCGCCGTCACGATACTGACATGGTAGCTGGTACCCATGGTGGCACCGGACAGGCGCAGAATTTCAAGTTGCGGCGCCCTGCTGCAAGCGCTCAGCAGCAGAAAAACTACCAGCCCAAACAAAAACGAGGCCAGCAATGCCGGCCTCGTCCTGGGCGCTTTGACGTTTAGCGGGTCAGCGAGCACAGAGGATAATCTCCATCGGCTCATACAAACCCGCACAACACACTGCCACCACCTGCATCAACCGCCGAAGTCATCCAGCAAGATGTTGTCGTCCTCGACCCCGAGATCTTTCAGCATCTTGATAACGGCGGCGTTCATCATCGGCGGCCCACACATGTAGTATTCACAATCTTCCGGCGCCGGGTGGTCCTTCAGGTATTCTTCGTAAAGAACATTGTGAATAAAGCCGGTCATACCAGTCCAGTTGTCCTCAGGTTGAGGGTCGGACATGGCGACGTGCCAGGTAAAGTTGTCATTTTCCCGAGCCAGCATATCGTACTCGTCCTGGTAGAACAGCTCTTTCAGGGAGCGGGCACCGTACCAGAAAGACATTTTCCGCTCTGTCTTCAGGCGCTTGAGCTGGTCGAAGATATGCGAGCGCATCGGCGCCATACCGGCACCACCGCCGACAAACACCATCTCGTTGTCGGTATCCTTGGCAAAGAACTCACCAAATGGTCCGTACACGGTAATCTTGTCGCCAGGCTTGAGGCTAAACACAAAGGATGACATCTGGCCGGGCGGAATACCCTTGGCCCCTGGAGGCGGTGTCGCGATACGGATATTGAATTTGACCACGCCCCGCTCTTCCGGATAGTTGGCCATGGAGTAAGCACGGATAACCGGCTCAGTCACCTTCGACTCGAGGTTAAAGAAGCCAAACCGCTCCCAGTCACCGCGGAACTGCTCCTCGATGTCAAAGTCCTTGAAGTAGACATGGTGCGGTGGCGCTTCCAACTGCACGTAACCACCGGCGCGGAAGTCGACGTTCTCCCCTTCCGGCAGCTTCAAGGTCAACTCCTTGATAAAGGTGGCCATATTGGGGTTGGAGGTGACAGTACACTCCCACTGCTTGACCCCGAATACATCCTCAGGCACTTCGATCTTCATGTCCTGCTTGACCGGTACCTGGCAGGACAAACGCCAGCCTTCACGGGCATCGCGCTTGGTAAAGTGACCCTCTTCGGTAGGCAGCATACTGCCGCCGCCGGCCTCCACAACACACTTGCACTGGGCGCAGCTACCGCCACCACCACAGGCTGAAGGCAGAAACAGGCCGCTCTCAGACAAGGTGTTCAGCAGCTTGCCGCCAGCGGGCACCGTGATGGTCTTCTCACCGTTGATTTCAATTGTCACATCGCCGCTGCTGACCAGCTTGGCGCGGGCAGCCAGGATCACCGCAACCAGCGCAAGCACGATGGCGGTGAACATGACGACCCCTAAAACTATAGTAATGTTCATGCTTCGATTTACCCTCGCTGTTTACAGATCGATGCCGCCGAACGACATAAAGCCCAATGACATCAGGCCCACGGAAATAAAGGTGATACCCAGGCCGCGCAGGCCCGCCGGTACGTCACTGTATTTCATCTTCTCGCGAATACCGGCCAGGGCAGTAATGGCCAGCGCCCAGCCAACCCCTGAACCGATACCGAACACGGTGGACTCACCGAGGTTATAGTCGCGCTCGACCATAAACAGCGACGCCCCCATGATGGCGCAGTTCACAGTAATCAGAGGCAAGAACACACCCAGCGCGTTGTACAGCGCCGGCACGTACTTATCCAGCACCATCTCCAGGATCTGCACGATCGCCGCAATCACACCGATGTAGGTGATCAGACCGAGGAAACTGAGGTCAACTTCCGGCAACCCGGCCCAGGCCAGCGCGCCATCCGCCAGCAGGTAAGTGTAAAGCAGGTTGTTTACCGGCACGGTAATACCCAGCACCACGACAACCGCAATACCCAGACCGAGGGCCGCATCGACCTTCTTCGAGATCGCCAGGAAAGTACACATACCGAGGAAGAAGCTCAGCGCCATGTTGTCGATAAAAATCGCACGGATAAAAAGGCTTAAATAATGCTCCACCGATCAGGCCTCCCTGGTTGTATTAGGACAAATTTTGAATTCAGCTTCTTCCACCTGCTCGGTTTTCCAGGCCCGCAGACCCCAGATAATCAGGCCAATCAGGAAGAACGCGCTGGGCGGCAGCAACAGCATGCCGTTGGAGACATACCAGCCACCCTCGGTTGCCAGCGGCAAAATTTCGTAGCCCATCAGCTTGCCGGAGCCAAACAGTTCGCGAACGGTAGCGAGAGCGATCAGCAGTGCGCTGTAACCCAAGCCATTACCTATGCCATCGAGAAAGCTGGGCAGCGGCGGGTTCTTCATAGCGAAGGCTTCCGCGCGCCCCATCACGATGCAGTTGGTGATGATCAAACCGACAAATACCGACAACTGCTTGCTGATATCATAAGCAACCGCTTTCAGGACCTGGTCCACCACGATTACCAGTGACGCGATAATCGTCATCTGCACGATAATTCGAATACTGCCCGGAGCGTGATGGCGCACCAGTGATACGAAGAAGTTGGAAAATGCGGTCACCAGGGTCAGGGCAATACACATCACCAGGGTGACTTTTAGTGAACTGGTTACCGCCAGTGCCGAACAAATACCGAGGATTTGCAGCGCAATCGGGTTGTTCTCAAAAATTGGCTTGAACAATAAATCCTTCGCTTTCATGATTATGCCTCCCCGCTTTTCAGGTTTTCCAGGAAACTGGCGTAGCCACTTTCACCGAGCCAGAACTTGATCAGGTTATCAACACCGCGACTGGTGAGAGTAGCGCCGGACAGGCCATCGATCTTGTGCTCTGAGCCGGACGGCGCGTTGCCCTTGATAATGGTCAAACCGACACTGCCATCGTCAGCGTAGACTTTTTTACCGGGCCACAGGGCTTTCCAGTTGGGGTTGTCCACTTCACCACCCAGTCCGGGTGTTTCCGCGTGCTCGTAAAAGCCCATGCCGACAACGGTATTCAAGTCCGAACCCAGCGCCAAAAAGCCGTACAGGGTAGACCAGAGGCCGTAGCCCTTGATCGGCAGAATGACGGTTTCCACCCCACCCTGCGGGCCTTCCACAACATAGACCTTGGCAACATCGACACGACGGCCGATTTTGGCCAGGTCTTCATCACCACTCAGTTTAGTGGAGCGGGCTGGATCCTTGGACGCCTTGCGCTGGTCGTACTTGGTAGCACCTTCAGCAACGTCGGTAAATTTGCCAGTTTTCAGGTCAACCAGCCGGGTTTTCACCTGGCCAAATTGCTCCTCGACACTCTTGCTCGGGTCGTAGAGACCGGCCGCAGCAAGAATATTGCGGTTGAAATCCAACTGCTTGTTGGCGACCTGTGCCGGCTTGAGCATAACGGCCGCGGTAGATACAACTACCGAGCAGACGATACACAGTGCCAGTGCAACACCGATGGTTTTTGAAACGCTATCGTTAGCCACGTGCCAACCTCCGCTTGATATTTGCCTGGACTACAACATGATCGATCAATGGTGCGAACAAATTGGCAAACAGGATTGCCAGCATCATGCCCTCAGGGAAGGCCGGGTTTACCACCCGAATCAACACCACCATAAAGCCGATCAACCCGCCAAACCACCACTTTCCGGTGTTGGTCATGGAAGCCGACACAGGATCGGTCGCCATAAAGATCATACCAAAGGCAAAACCACCCACGACCAGGTGCCAGTGCCAGGGCATCGCCATCATCGGGTTGGTGTCCGGGTTGCCGACCAGGTTAAACAGGCCCGCAGTGAGGAACATACCCAGGAAGACACCGAGGATAATGCGCAGCGAGGCAATTTTCATCGCCACCAGCACCACACCACCCAGCAGGATTGCCAGGGTTGAGGTTTCGCCGATGGAACCTTGCATTTTCCCAAAGAACGCATCCAGCCAGGTCAACTGGCCCTGCAGGGCAGTGATGCCGTCCGAGGCGACCATCGACAGCGCCGTGGCGCCAGTGTAACCATCGACCGCGGTCCAGACCGCGTCGCCGGACATTTCAGCCGGGTAGGCGAAGAACATAAAGGCCCTGCCCGCCAGCGCCGGGTTGAGGAAGTTCTTGCCGGTACCACCGAATACTTCCTTGGCGATAACCACACCAAAGCTGATGCCCAGCGCCACCTGCCAGAGGGGTACATCCGGCGGACAGATCAGTGCGAACAACACCGAGGTGACAAAGAAGCCTTCATTGACTTCGTGGTTGCGCTTCATGGCAAACAGCACTTCCCAGAAACCGCCCACGACAAAGGTGACAGCGTAGATCGGCAGGAAGTACAGGGCACCGTGCCAGATATTATCTACCCAGCTGCCGGCGTTAAAGCTGGCGATAAAGAAGTCGCGCCAGTTGCCGATCTGGGTAATACCCAGGTCCGCCATGATGGTGTTGGCCTGCCAGCCGACGTTGTACATGCCGTAGAACATCGCCGGAAAGGTACACACCCACACCGTGATCATGATGCGCTTCAAGTCGATGCCATCGCGCACGTGAGAAGTCGTGCGGGTCACATCCTTGGGTCGAAACAGGCCGGTATCAATAGCTTCGTACAATGCGTACCAGCTTTCCAGTTTGCCGCCTTTGTGGAAGTGCGGCTCCATATTGTCGAGAACTTTGCGTAAACTCATCATGATTTAACCCTCCTTCTCAATACGAGTCAGGTTGTTACGCAGGATCGGTCCGTATTCATATTTACCCGGACAGACGAAAGTACAGAGAGCCAAATCTTCTTCATCCAACTCCAGGCAACCCAGTTTTTGCGCCAAATCGGTGTCACCGACAATCAGGGCTCGCAACAGTTGGGTAGGCAGGACATCCAGGGGCATTATGCGCTCGTAGGCCCCGATGGGTACCATAGCTCGCTCACTGCCGTTGGTGGTGGTGGTGAAGTCGTACTTTTTGCCACTGAACAGACTGGAAATGTAGATGCTCAGGCTGGAGAAGTACTCGGCGCCGGCTCGCAGGTAGTGCAGAAACGGGCGATCGCGCCCCTCGGCCAGCACTGAAATCTGGTTGTGGTAGCGACCCAGGTAGGCATACGGGCCGTTGGCGGTGCGGCCGCCAAAAACAGAGCCGGAAATAACCCGGTTTTCGCCGCTTTTCAATTGTCCGGCGGTGAGCTCCTGCAAGCTGGCACCCAGGCGCGTGCGCACCAGGCGCGGCTGCTCCACCTGTGGGCCGGCCAGGGAGATGACCCGCTCGGTGGGCAACTTACCGGTCACAAACAACTGGCCGAAAGCGATTACGTCCTGGTAGCCAATCGTCCACACCATTTTATTGGCATTGACCGGATCGAGATGATGAATATGGGTGCCCGCGTTACCCGCCGGGTGCACACCGCCGAACTCCTGGGTGGAGATGCGGCTATTGTTGCCAGCCTGGACATCCGCACCGGCCGCCTTGCAGACATACACCTGGCCGGCGGTCAGTTTGGTCAACAACAGCAAGCCGTTGATGAAATCATCGCGCTTGCTGCGAATGATGGGTTCCGGGTCTGGCGCCAAGGGGTTGGTATCCATGGCGGTGACGAAAATCGAATTGGGGCTCGACGTCAACTCCGGCACTTTACTGTAGGGCCGCGTCCGCAGTGCGGTCCAGAGACCGGACGCAACCAAATTTTCCCGGACTTGTTCGTCCGTCAAACCAGCCAACTGATCCGCCGAATACTGACTGAAGCTCTCCGCCTCGTCGCCATCGACGTCGATCACCACCGACTGCAATACCCGCTGGGCACCGCGATTGATGGCTGCCACTGTGCCGGCTGCAGGTGCGGTAAAGCGCACACCTTTAATTTTTTTGTCTTCGAACAACAATTGCCCAAGTTTTACCCTGTCCCCTTCCTGCACTGCCATTGTCGGCTTCATACCATGGTAATCAGCTCCAATGACCGCGACGGACCGAATGGACGGGCCATCGACGATGGCCTGTTCGGGAGCCCCGGATATGGGTAAATCCAATCCCCGACGGATATCTATCATACGCCTCTGCCTAGTTACTAGTTTTGAAATTGGTTTGCAACGCGCGTGGCGCTGCCTGCTAAAACTGCTGCTTGCTTAAAAAATTGTATTTGCCCGGCACTTTTTATCGCCCCAATTCCAGTCTGCGCTGCCTGCACGACAGGGACTGAGCTTGCATTTTTGAGGGCTCTGGCGCTGCCGGCCAGCCAGTCCTGGCGACGACAGACAAATGCGACTTTACCAGTAGATGGCAGAGTTGCCTATTCACGCTGAGCTATAACCAGCCGATTATCTGGGTTCATTCATCTCTGGGCTGGTGGGAAAGCGCGTAAACAGGGCTGTACTTGCTGCAGCTGTGCTGCTACACCGGTGCATACTCCGCCCTGTTTCTCGACTTTCAAAACGGCGCAATTATAAGGTCGAGTGACCCTTCTGGCCAGCCATAAGTGCAGATTAGGCCAAAAAATCCTTGAAAAAAGATCAACTTAGTCAAAACCTGAAACCCCATTCGGACAGGCAAAAGCGCTCACTGCTCAATTTTTAACCAGCCCAATGACGAGCACAAAAAAAACCCGCCAGGCATGACGGGTCTTTTTGCTACGGTTGCGGCGGGCGCCGCCAGCCGCGGTTTACTTGGGGAAAATGGGGTACTTCACACCGCACATATCCTCCAGGCAGCGCACTACCTGGCAGCTGTAGCCGAACTCATTGTCGTACCAACAGTAAAGCACAGCGCTGCTGCCGTCGACGATGGTGGCCTTACTGTCAAATACGCAGGCGTAGCGCGAACCGACAAAATCGGTTGAGACCACCTCCGGTGAGTTGGTGAAATCAATTTGCTGCTGCAGCGAGGAATACAGCGCCGTGTTGCGCATGTAGTTGTTCAGCTCCTCAACCGTGGTCTCTTTCTCCAGTTGCAAATTGAGAATCGCCATGGAGACATTGGGAATCGGTACCCGAATGGCATTGCCGGTGAGCTTGCCTTTTAACTCTGGCAGCGCTTTCGCCACCGCCTTGGCGGCACCGGTTTCGGTAATGACCATATTCAAGGCCGCGCTGCGGCCGCGGCGCTCACCCTTGTGGTAGTTATCAATCAGGTTCTGGTCGTTGGTGTAGGCGTGCACGGTTTCCACGTGGCCGTGTTTGACGCCGTATTCGTCCATAATCGCCTTCAACACCGGGGTGATGGCGTTGGTGGTACAGGACGCTGCCGATAAAATCCGGTCTTCGGTGGAGATCTCATTGCTGTTGATACCGTAAACGATGTTCTTGATATCACCTTTGCCGGGAGCGGTCAGTATGACCTTGGCAGCACCGGGGCACTGCAAGTGCTGGCCCAGGCCCTCTTCATCGCGCCAGACGCCGGTGTTATCCACGATCAGGGCATCCTTGATACCGTAGTGGGTGTAATCCACTTCAGCCGGGGAATTGGCGTAAATAACCTTGATTTCGTTACCGTTGACGATCAGGGTGTTGGTCTCTTCGTCCACCCGGATGGTGCCGCGGAAGGTACCGTGCACCGAGTCGCGACGCAGCAGGCTGGCGCGCTTGACCAGATCGTCTTCAGCCTTGCCTTTGCGCACCACGATCGCTCGCAGGCGCAGCACGTCGCCGCTGCCAGCTTTCTCTACCAGCAGGCGCGCCACCAGTCGCCCGATGCGGCCGAATCCGTACAGGACCACATCCTGGGGTACTGGTAGGGGCTTGTCGGTACTGCCGATGGCGTCGGCAACCTGGGCCCTGACAAATTCCGCCACACTGGTGCCATTGCCTTCCTTCATAAACTTGACGGCAATTTTACCCAGATCGATATGGGCCGGCCCGAGATCCAGCTTGGCCAGCTCCGTCAGCACCGGAAAGGTTTCAAACTCCGAGAGTTCATTTTCCTCGATTTGTCGCACTCGACGATGGGACTTCATCAGCTCAATGACGGATCGATTGACCATGTTGCGGCCATACATGTACATGTTGATATTCCGCTCACGGTTTAATTTACCGATGACAGGAATCATGGCCTCAGCAAGCGCTTCACGCTCTTTCCAATCCTTAAAGTAATCGTCTGGCTTTGGTCGAATCACAGTTTGTTACCTTCACATTGAGTTTACGGTCTGGAGCCCGGCGATAGCGCAGCCCCGGCCCCAAAAGGAGCGCCATTATCGGGCTAAGTGAGGCGCCCTGCAAGGCTCTAATCGAAATCTAAGAAAATTACAAGAGGCGGCCAAATAAAAGCCGATAAAATTTAATTTAATTAAAAAACAGGGACTTGGAATACCCACTTTTTCCGGCTTAATGATTTCGGCGCCAATAATGCTGCCAGCGAACACGCTCTGTTGCCGCTGCCGGGCAGCACCGGCAGACCGCCCGCAGGGGTGGCAAAAACAGCCGCCGCGAAGCCTGCAAAGGCAACCAATCCCCGCTACAATAGCGCCCGAATTTGCGTTACCCCAGAGTCGTACCCTATGAAAGACCAAAGTCCGCTGGCGCCAGCACTGAACACCACACCCGGCAACAAATGGCTGTGGGGCAACCTGCCCGGCTGCGCCCGCTCACTGACCATTTACTCGGCGGCTGCCCTCCACGACAGCCTGACCCTGGTAGTGACCCCGGATACGGACTCCGCCCGCACCCTGGAGCGGGAACTGAAATTTTTCAAGCGCGACAGCGATGAGCTCAAGATTCTCCACCTGCCGGACTGGGAGACCCTGCCCTACGACAGCTTTTCACCGCACCAGGACATTATTTCCGAGCGCTTGCAGACGCTTTACCAGCTGCCACAAACCCGGCGCGGCATCCTGGTCGTTCCGGTCAGCACCCTGATGCACCGCCTGCCCCCGGTTGCCTACTTGCAGCAAAACAGCCTGGTGGTAAACAAGGGCCAGCGCTTTGCCATGGACTCCATGCGCCGGCAACTGGAAGACAGCGGTTACGTCTGTGTCGACACCGTCTATGAACACGGTGAATTTGCCGTTCGCGGCGCCTTGATGGACATCTTTCCAATGGGTTGCAAAACCCCGTTCCGCATCGATTTGTTCGACGATGAAGTGGAGACGCTGCGAATTTTCGACCCGGAAACCCAGCGCTCCATCGAGCAGGTGGAGAGCATCGAGGTCCTGCCGGCCAAAGAGTATCCGCTGGACAAGGCCGGCATTTCCCTCTTTCGCGACCGCTGGCACCAGCATTTCGACACCGATCACAAAAACTGCCCGATCTACCAGGACATCAGCTCGGGCATCAGCCCGGCCGGTATTGAATACTACCTGCCGCTGTTCTTTGACGCCTGCAGCACCCTGTTCGACTACCTGCCCCAAACCAGCCAACTGTTCCTGTTTGACCAGGTGCACCAGGCCGCCGAACTGTTTACCCGGGAGATCAGCGAGCGCTACCAGAGCCGCTGTGGCGATCTGCTGCGCCCCATTTTGAAACCGGCCGAGATGTTTCTCTCGGTGGGCGACATCTTTGGCCACATGAGCGCCCACCCGCGCACCGCCCTGGCGTCCGAGCCGGTGGCCGAGTCCGCCGGCCACAGCAACTTCAACTGCCTGCCCCAACCCGACATTACCGTCCAGTCCCGCGCCGACAACCCGCTCGACAAGCTGGAGCACTTCCTGCTGGAAACCGGGCAGCGAATATTGTTTTGCGCCGAGTCCGCCGGCCGTCGTGAAAGCATTCTGGAGCTGCTGGAGCGCATCGATATCAGCCCGGCAGAAATGAGCTGGCAGGCGTTTGTCGAAGGCTCTGAAACCATTGCTATCACTGTCGCCCCCCTCGATCACGGCTTGAGCCTGGCCGACCCCGCGATCGTCATCATCACCGAATCGGAACTGCTGGGCGAGCGGGTCCAACAGCGCCGGCGCCGGCTAAAGCAGCAAGACCAGAACGAAGCCACTATTCGCAACCTGACCGAACTGCGCATCGGCGCACCGGTGGTGCATATCGATCACGGCGTCGGCCGCTACCAGGGCCTGAAAACCCTGACGGTAGACGGCCAGAGCAATGAATTCCTGATGCTGCAATACGCCAATGATGCCAATCTGTACGTGCCAGTCGCCAGCCTCGATGCCATCAGCCGCTATTCCGGCGCCGATGAAGATCATGCGCCACTGCACAAGCTGGGCAGCGACCAGTGGCAAAAGGCGAAAAAGAAAGCGGCGGAGCAAGTGCGCGATACCGCCGCAGAACTGCTCGATATATACGCCCGCCGCGCGGCTCGCCGCGGCTTTGCCTTCGAAGACCCGAAGGGCGCCTACCAGCGTTTCGCCAGTGGCTTTCCGTTTGAAGAGACCGCCGACCAGCAAACCGCCATCGACGCGGTCTACCAGGACATGGTATCCAAGCAGCCTATGGATCGACTGGTCTGTGGCGACGTCGGCTTTGGCAAGACCGAAGTCGCCATGCGCGCGGCATTTATCGCGGTCCACAGCGGCAAACAGGTGGCCATGCTGGTACCCACTACCCTGCTCGCCCAGCAGCACTACGACAACTTTCGCGACCGCTTTGCCGATTGGCCGGTGCAGATTGACGTGATCTCCCGCTTTCGCTCCGGCAAGGACGTGGACAGCGTGCAGCAAAAGCTGGCCGACGGCAAAATCGATATCATTATCGGCACCCACAAGCTGTTGCAATCGGACTTGAACTACAAGAACCTGGGGCTGCTGATCATCGATGAGGAGCACCGCTTCGGGGTGCGGCAAAAGGAGACCCTGAAGTCCCTGCGCTCCGAGGTGGATATTCTAACCCTCACCGCGACCCCGATACCCCGCACCCTCAATATGGCCATGTCCGGTATCCGCGATCTCACCATTATCGCCACACCACCGGCCAAGCGCCTGTCGGTGAAGACCTTTGTCAGGGAGTCAGACACAGCCTTGATCAAGGAGGCCATACTGCGGGAGATTCTCCGCGGCGGCCAGGTTTACTACCTGCACAACGAGGTCAAAAGCATCGAAAAAACGGCGCGGGATATTGCCGAGCTGGTGCCCGAGGCGCGAGTGCTGGTGGCCCACGGCCAGATGCGCGAACGGCAGCTGGAACAGGTTATGTCGGATTTCTATCACAAGCGCTTTAATGTGCTGGTGTGCACCACCATCATCGAAACCGGTATCGACATCCCCAACGCCAACACCATCATTATCGACCGCGCCGACAAATTTGGCCTGGCCCAGATGCACCAGTTGCGGGGCCGGGTGGGTCGCTCCCACCACCAGGCCTATGCCTACCTGCTGACCCCCAACAAGAAGGCCATGACCGCCGACGCCCAGAAACGCCTCGAGGCGATTGCCCAGACCACCGATCTCGGCGCCGGCTTTACCCTGGCAACCCACGATATGGAGATCCGCGGCGCCGGTGAGCTGTTGGGCGATGACCAGAGCGGACAGATGCAGGCGGTGGGATTTACCCTGTATATGGAAATGCTGGATCGGGCGGTGAAGAGCATCCGCCAGGGCAAGACGCCGGACTTTGATACCAGCTTCAGCACCGCCACCGACATCAACCTCAGGTTGCCGGCCCTTATACCAGAGGATTACCTCCCCGACGTCCACAGCCGCCTGATTATCTACAAGCGTATTGCCGGCGCCGCTAATGATGAGGCGCTGCGGGAGCTGCAGGTGGAGATGATCGATCGCTTCGGCTTGCTACCCGAACCCTGTAAAACCCTGTTCAAGACCAGCAGCCTCAAGCTGCTGGCGAAACAGCTCGGTGTCAGGAAGCTGGAAGCGGGGCAGTCCGGCGGCCGCATTGAATTTGACAGCGTCACCCAGGTGGACCCGCTGACCATAGTTAAAATGGTGCAGTCGAAGCCGCAACACTATCGCCTGGAGGGCGCCAACGTTTTGAAATTCTCCTTTGACATGCATAATGGCGAAACCCGACTGAAGCGTGTGACTGAGTTACTCAATCATATGGCGGCCTCTTGAGCGGTTCACTCACAGGATCCTGATAACGATGTACAGCAAAACTGTTTTTTTCCTGCGCCAATTTAGCGGCCTGGCCGGACTCGGCGCCAGCCCGATCACCAATGCGCGCTTCTCAATTCTGCCGGGGTTGCTCGCCATCGGGCTGTTGCTGGGCAGCAGCCCGATGGCCGCGCAAAGCGGCAGCGATGAAAAGCCCCGCTGGTACCAGGTGGAAGTGCTGATCTTTGCCAACCGGCGAGCGACTGGCGATACCGAGACCTGGCGCAAGGATATCGAGCTCAGGTACCCCCACAACTGGGTGGTCTTGCAAGACCCCAACCAACTAACGCCCGCTGCGGGCGCTGGCGAGATAGCTTCACTCATGGACACCAAGAGCTCCCCGTTGGGCCTGCCCGGCGACAGCTCTCTACTGTTCGGCTCTGCACCAAACACCTCCCTGCCGGATTCCTCGCTGCTGGATTCCTCGCTGCTGGAAGATACCGCCGAACTGGCCGCCCAATTGGCAGAAACCGCCAGCCTCGCTGCCGCCGCAGAGAAGAGCAGCGCAGCAGAAAGCACTGCAAACACGGGTGAACCCGACACCCCGGCAACCGCTGCGGCCACCAGCACAGACACTGCCCTCGACCCCCAAGGCACAACCACCGGGGAGCCCACTGCCACGGGTGAAGAAGGTGCAATTACAGCTGAAAACCCGGCACCTGTGAACAAGCCGGTCGATTTGCTGCGCGACCCCTATTACCTGCTGCCCGCCAGCCAACGGGCACTGGAGCGCGACGCAAAGGCAATCCAGCGCTCCTACAATTACCGCCTGTTGTTTCATGAAGCCTGGCGCCAACCCGTGGTCGACCAGCCGGAAGCACCGTCACTGCTGATTTCCGCCGGCGACAAGTTTGGCCAACAGCACGAACTGGAAGGCACCATAGCACTCAGCGTATCCCGCTACTTGCATTTGCAAACCAATCTCTGGTTTACCCGTTTTACCCACAACTATGGCCAGGAGCGGGGCAATTGGCCGGAGCTGCCGCAGCGTCCTGACCAGCGAGAGTTCGCCCTTGCCACCGCCAAATCACCATCGGCCTGGCAGCAGTTCAGCCCACCCACAGACGACTATGACAAGATTCTGGCCACCCCGTTTCTTCCCGAGCGCATCTCGATACTCAGGCAAAAGCGCCGTATGCGCAGCGGCGAGGTGCACTACATCGATCACCCGCACCTGGGCATAGTGATACTCTGTACCCCTTACGACGTACCACCACCTGCAGCTGCAGGTTCCGTGCAGTAAGCGGCGCGTCGCCCGAGTCCGGCCAGCCACAATAGCAGTAGACCGTAACGACAGCAGTAAACCGTAAAGACAGCAGTAAACCGTAACGACGCTGGCATGGGGATGCAGCAGCGAGACTTTTTCGACGCAATTTTTTCTGCAGAAAAATAACACACTGACCCGCCCTGCAGCCAAAGGCCAGCAGGCGGGGGCGTTGTTGAACCCGAGAGGAAATACCCTGGAGAAAAACTTACCTAATTACGCCTATGAATAAGCCAACTATCGGCGATAGTAAACATATACTCTGTAGCCCTTGGGACAGCAGCCTTGCTCCCGGCCTGGCTCCAGGGACTTGCTTTCAAGACTCGCCGTGCCCAAAGCACTCGCTGCGCTCGCGGGGCAGGCTCAGGTTCCATCCATGCACCCAAAGCACTCGCTCCGCTCGCGGGGCGGGCTCGAGGCTCCACGACAGCATCCCTGCTGTCGAGGGTCTTGAAAGCAAGCCCCCGAAGCCAGACCTAACATAGTGCCGGCTGCACGACGCTTAGCTTAGGTGGTAATTAGAAAAACTTAATCTGCGCCGATCAACGGCGCGGGTCTACAAGCGGCTGACGTTCTCGGCCTGCAGGCCCTTATCACCCTCGGAAAGATCAAACTCCACCGACTGGCCTTCCGCCAGCGAGCGATATCCCTCCCCCTGAATACTGCGGTAATGAACAAATACATCATCACTGCCTTCGCCGCGGGTAATAAAACCGTAGCCTCGAGCGTTGTTAAACCATTTTACAGTGCCGACTTCCCGAACAGCCATTCTGCTACCTCATTTATTTTTATAGTGTTTAAAACATATTTGCGTGATTTGACACCTGCCCCCACCAGTTGCCAACCCGGGCTGTAAACCTGGATTGCCAATCCGGATTGCTAACCTGCAGTGCCCATTTGCATTGCCAACCATGGCGATAAAAACAATGCAAAACACGACAGTGCCAGTTTTATTTTTATGACAATTATGCACTTGTGTCCAGTAAAAATTGCCCGCCCGACTACCTGGCTGACATTGCCCACTGCTGTCGTGAGTCGGGGCCCGATATACAGCCAGTGAGCCTGAATAGTGAAAACCGGCAAAGCGCAGCGGCAGAATTCACTGCGCAGCCGCCAGCTGGATCATTAGGACCTGCAACAACTTGTTAATATCTCCCGCGCCCGCAGCGACGATCCGGCCGATATCTTCCATCAGGATAGGCTCGGCAGACAGGCCCGCCCCCCAGTTGACCACCAACGCCAAACAGGCATAGTGGAGGTCCAGTTCGCGCGCCAACACCGCTTCCGGCATCGCCGTCATGCCCACCAGGTCACAGCCATCGCCGATCAGGCGGCGCACTTCCGCAGCAGTTTCCAGCCGCGGCCCCTGGGTACAGGCGTAGGTGCCGCCATCGATGCACGCCACCTCGCCACTTGCCGCTGCTTGCAACAGCGCCCCGCGCAGGTCGTTGCTAAAAGGCCAGGTAAAATCCACATGCCGCAGCTCCCCGTCCACACCGTCGTAGAAGGACTGCGCCCGCCCATAGGAGTAGTCGATAATTTGATCGGGAACAACCAGCGCCGCGGGCTGCATCGCAGATGTGAGGCCACCGACGCTGTTGACGGCGACTATGTGGGTAACGCCGACGGCTTGCAGTGCTGCTATATTGGCGCGGTAGTTAATCAAATGGGGCGCGATGGAGTGAATTTGGCCGTGCCGGGGCAGAAAAGCCACAGCCAGCCGCTTTCCGCCGCGCCCCTGTCCCAGCGCTGCACCGTTGCGCGCCAGCCCCTCCCTGATGGGCGCTGAAGGCGGCCCAAACCGGGTCGCCGGCGTTGACTCCGAGTGCCAATCGACCGCGTCGCAATCCGCCAGCCCGGTACCGCCTATTATGCCGAGCTTCATGAGGCCACCTTGTCACCCTGCCCCGTCAATTTAAGGCCGTCCGGAACGTGCACTGTGGAGGTGGGGAAGGCACACTCTGCACCGTTCTTTTCGATGATAGCGAGAATATCAAACAGCACTCCCTGCTTGATTTCATGGTAGGTTTTCCAGTCCGTGGTTTTGGTAAATGTGTAAATAAAAAAGTCCAGCGAGTAGGCGGCGAAGGCGTTAAAGTTCACCATCAATATCTGGTTGTGATCGATCTCCGGATGCTGCTGCAGGTATTCTTTTACCTGCTCCACAATGGCGGGCAGCCTGGCGGCGTCATCGTAGCGCACGCCGATGGTTTCCTTGATGCGCCGATTGCTCATGCGCGACGGGTTTTCCAGGGAGATATGGGTAAACGTTGAATTGGGAATATAGAGCGGCCGCTTGTCGAAGGTTCGAATACGGGTCAAGCGCCAGCCAATATCCTCGACCGTGCCCTCAATTTCCTGGTCCGGTGAGCGCACCCAGTCACCGACACTGAAGGGGCGATCCATAAAAATCATCAGGCCGCCAAAAAAGTTGGCCAGTAAATCCTTGGCCGCGAAACCGACGGCGATGCCGCCGATACCACCGAACGCCAGCACTCCGGAGATGCTGTAACCCAGGGATTGCAATAATACCAATAGCGCAGTAATAAATACCGACATACGCAGCAGCTTGGCAATGGCCTGCACCGTGGTTTCATCCACGGGCTCATCGGTGTAGTCGGGGCTTCTGAAATTCTCTTCTGCGCGACTGATAAACGAGACCAAAAACCAGGTGATCAAAACAATGACGCCCACTTTCCTGGCTGGCGCAAAAATATCCAGCAAAGTGTTTTCCGAGACTTCCGCGGCGATCTGCGCGGCCATGGTCAATCCTATCAGCCATATCAGCCAGTTTAACGGCCGCTGCAAAGCACCGAGCAGGGCATCGTCCCACAGGTTGCGACTGCTCTCCGCCCGCTTTACCAATCTGGCGAGGATGATTTTTGCCACCAACGCCGCCACCAGCATGATCGCAACGATGACGAACACGTGCAGAATCCAGTAATTACCCTCACCGAGCCATTTGCTAAACTTGTTGATGTATTCCATAGTTCCTGTCTTGTAAAAAAAAGCGTGTGAATTAGCCTTGCCAAACGGGATCCAGCCACCTGCTATCCCATTTTCGGCCCAGTATGATAACGCCAGTATGATTAGGTCGGTATTGTTACTTCGGTATTGTTACTTCGGTATTGTTACTTCGGCATTGTTACTTCGGTATCGTCGGCCCTGTTACTTCATTTCAATAACGCCGCCAGGGATTGCGAGGTTTGTTGCCAGCGCGGCGAACGATCCAATTGGGCGCGGGTGTGGCCCGGGCGGGCGCGCATGATACTGCGCTCAACCGGCGAACGGTAATAGTAATCCTCGCTGAGCTCAGCGATCACCTGCCGAGTGGCCGCGGGATTGTTGCACAGCAGCACCATATCGCAACCCGCCACCAGCGCGCGCTGCACCCGCTCGAGGTAATTGCCGGCCGCGGCCGCCCCCGCCATTGACAGGTCGTCACTAAAAACAACCCCCTTAAACCCCAGCTCATGGCGCAGTATTTGCCCGAGCCAATGGCTGGAGAAGCCCACCGGGGCTTGCGGGTCGATTTTGGGAAACAGGATGTGGGCGGGCATAACTGCCTCCAAATCATCCACCAGTCGGGCAAAGGGCTGCATATCCCTGGCACTGACCTGTTGCAAATCCCGGTTGTCCACGGGCAGCTCCAGGTGACTGTCGCCCTTGACACTGCCGTGCCCGGGGAAATGCTTGCCGGTGACGGCCATACCGGCCTCGTGGGCGCCCTGGATAAAAGCGCTGGCCAGTGCAATGACCCGTTCCGGGTCGGCGGAAAATGAGCGGTCACCGATCACACTGCAGTAACTCTGGTCCACATCCAGCACCGGCGCAAAACTGAAATCGATGCCAACCGCCAGGATTTCAGCCGCCAGCAACCAGCCACAATCAGCTGCCAGTTGTAACGCGCTGCCCGGGTCATCCGTGTACCTGGCGTCGAACACCTGCATGGCTGGGATGCGGGAAAAACCGGACTTGCAACGCTGTACGCGCCCCCCCTCCTGGTCCACCGCTACCAACAACTCCGGCCGCACCGCGCGAATAGCGCGCACCAAATCTTGCAACTGCTGGTAATCGTGAATATTGCGAGAGAAAAGAATAATTCCACCCAGCGCCGGGTGCAGCAGTAACTGCCGCTCTTCATCGGTAATTTCTAAACCTGCCAGGTCCGCCACAATCGGGCCAAGTGTCATAGTATACATTCTCGGGCTTGCGTATGTTCCCGGCTGCCGAGAGCCGGTCTGCGCTGGACCTTACTGACAGCCGAAATCGAAGTCAAGGCAGTTCTGGCGCCTCGGCAGTCCGGCTCCCCGGGTGTCAATTAGATCGTTTTTTAATCGCCTGACACTCGAATAAACAGGTTTTGGCTATAAAGGATATCCCTAAAATATAAAAACAAGCGATAAATTAGGGGCTTACGCCATGATCCGGATTTACTGTCGCGAAGGTCTCCCGGCCGCCTTTCAAAACGGGCTTTTAAGCACTGCCCCAACGCGTTATTGTTTTTCTACACGGAGCGATAAATTAAGGCCGGCCCCGCAAGAGAGAGTCTTTGGTGATAAAATGCCGGCCGCGCGGTCCAAGACACGTGATCCAATCACGGCAGCGTGACCTGTTGGCTCCTGCAATTACCCCGGTAAAACAAGGGAGATTAGTATGGCATCAAACATTCCAGTGGTTAAACCCATTATCGGCAACTGGTACCAGGACCCCATCGAAGGCCTCTACTTCGAAGTTGTTGCGGTCGACTCCGACAGTGGCGATATCGAAGTACAGTATAGCGGCGGTGAAGTCGGGGAAATTGACCGTGAAAGCTGGAGCTTACTGTACCTCAGCCCCGCTGCCCCGCCAGAAGACGCCAACGCCGCTTTTGGGTTTTCCGGCGCCGAAGACTGGAACGCCGATTACGCCTCCGGCTCCGGCAACTGGAACAATCCACTGGATGAAATAGAGCCAGACCTGTTTTCCGGGTCGGACGATTACTGATCCGGTGCCTTTGCAGACCAAGTGCCTGGGCCCGACAGCCCGGGCCGGCAACAGCACAATCACGCGGTTGCCGAATTGTTCTCCCGCCGGTATTGCTGGAACACCTGCAGCGCCTCTGCCGGTGAGTCGACCACGTTGATACGCAGCAAGTCAGAACTGTCGATACAGCCCTCGGCCATCATCGCTTCTCTCATCCAGTCCAACAACCCACCCCAATAGCGCCTGCCTATCAACACCACGGGAAAGGCCGGCACCTTTTCCGTCTGGATCAGGGTCAGCGCTTCAAACAGTTCGTCCAGTGTGCCAAAGCCGCCGGGAAAGATGGCAAAACCGATGGCATTTTTCACAAACAGGAATTTGCGCACAAAGAAATAGCGAAACGACAGGTTTACCGTCTGGAAGGCGTTTGCCTGCTGCTCCTTCGGCAAGGTGATATTGAGGCCAATGGATTGCCCTCCCCGCTCGTACGCCCCTTTGTTCGCCGCCTCCATGATACCGGGGCCGCCCCCGGTGATCACCGGAATATTGGCCGCTGCCAACAGCTGCCCCAGCTGCTCGGCCTGCTGATAATAGCTGTTATCCGGGTGCATACGGGCGCCGCCAAAAATGGTCACCGCGCCCTTGAGCTTGATCAACTGCTCTATCCCGTCAACCAGCTCTGCCTGGATGCGCAGCACCCGCCACGCTTCGCTCAGTTTCGCATCTAGCATATACCTTCTCTCATCTGCCTTCAGAGTAGTGAAAAGACCTCTAAACATTCGAGTTCCCAAGGTAAGTATAAGCGCTGTAGAAAAATTCACTTGCCTCAAGCAACTTACTGTATATAATCACAGCTACTGTATAAAAACTCAGGACCCGGAACACCATGATCAAGCTGACATCAAGGCAAGAGCAAGTCCTCAATCTGATCAAACGGCACGCGGAAGAAACCGGTTACCCACCGACTCGCGCCGAAATCGCCAGGGAACTGGGCTTTAAGTCCGCCAACGCAGCGGAGGAACACTTGCGCGCCCTGGCTCGCAAGGGGGCCATTGAAATGGTCGCCGGTGCCTCCCGGGGCATTCGCCTGCCGGAACAGGTTACCGGCATCCCTATTGTCGGCCGAGTGGCCGCTGGCAGCCCGATTCTGGCGGCGGAGCACATCGAGGACTACTGCAGCCTGCCCAATGACTTTTTTAACCCCACGGCGGACTATTTCTTACGCGTCAGCGGCGAAAGCATGAAGGATATAGGTATCCTCGACGGCGACCTGCTGGCCGTACACAAGGCACAAGTTGCCCGCAGCGGTGACATAGTCGTCGCCCGCATCGACGATGAGGTTACGGTCAAGCGCTACCAGCACCACAAAGGTTCGCACCTGGTAGAGCTGTTTCCGGAAAACAAGGATTTTCAAGTCATTAAGGTCGACCTTCGAGAGTCTGCATTTGCTATCGAAGGCTTGAGTGTCGGCGTATTACGCAGAAATTAACGGGTCGGTACTTGCTCAACTTACAGGCAAAGTACGCTTGAGACAGATACAAGCGAGACAAGCACGAACTGGGCGGAGGGTAGAATAATGGCAATCGCACTGGATACACGTTCGAATACATCCACCGGCAACGCCGGCGCTTCCCGGGGACGAGAGCAGGGACGAACTCGCGGCCGCGAGTTCCGCCAAAAACCAGGATTAAAGCTGTCGGCAAAACTCACGTCAAAACTGACCAGTTCCCGCTCAGCAGATTACACGGCCAGCCCGAAACAGGCGCCTGCGCAAGACCGGGGCCAATCTCAACCCCAGAGCCAACCCCAACGCCAACCAAAGAAAACAAGCTCCATCACCGAACTGGTATTTACCCGCCACAGCAGTGACAAAAACCTCCTGCTGCTGCCGATGATTGCCCACCTTAGCCGTATTGCCGACCGCTGGATCAGCTGGATAACCACCACCGCCATAGACGCGCAACAACTGCAGGAATTCGGGGTGGACACCACCAAGATCAGGGTAATTCACGCCAACTCCGAGGACGATCAGCGCTGGATCCTCTGGGAGGCTCTGCACAACGGCACCAGCCACACAGTGGTCGCCTTTCCGGACACTTTCAGCAAGGACGATATGGCGCACTTTGAACACGCCGCACGCCAGGGATGCAGTAGCGGGCTGATAATTCGCTATCGATAACAGTCTTTTTTCAAGTCGATATGCCAGCCAGGGAGTTTGCGATCATATCGAACTGCTACCAAGCCGAACTGCTATCACGTTCAACGAGCGCCAATACACCTCGCATTCAATAGCAGGCACTGTGGGTGATCAAGGAAGATGTTGGTAAACGAAAGGACTTTCGGCGATTCAGGGCGGCTTGGTAATCGAACGCAGCTTGGTGATCAAAGGCGGCTTGGTACCATTGGGCGCTTTAGTGATGATGACAATAGGTGATGATGACAATAGGTGATGATGACAATAGCCGCCGACTCAATACCGGCTTAGCAGTATTGGTGAGAGCAGCCTGTTAATCAGTGCAGTATTAACTCAGTACAGTATTAATCAATGTAAAATGCGGGATTCGGGCTCAAGCAGAGATTCCAGCGAGGCGTCATCTTCAGCGAGGTCGCCAAAAATTTCCATCCCGGCTTCGATCATGGCTTTCACCACTTCTATGCGAGACTCTTGCAGATAGTTACTGGCCTCCCGGGAAAACTTTATCCGAATCAGGGGCTCGCCTTCATCGCCTGCGCGACGCAAACCCACATAACCATCTGCCAACTCTACAATTTCAAACATATACGAAGCCATTTACCTGTCGGAATCCTGTCAGGGATGTTTCTTGCTGATCCAAACCTGCCGCCAGTTTAACACTAACAGCCCAATTCATTCCACCGCAGGTGGCCTACCACTCCACAAACGCCAGCCGCTGGCGCTCCGCCAGAGCCTCAAGCTGCTTCAGCCAGGTCCACAGTGATTCACTTGAAAATGCAATTTGATCTGCACCGGAGTCCCTGGCGATCACCTGCTGCACCGGGCCAGTGTTAATTCTGGGGGACAAAACCTGGCGTTCGAGGGCATTGATATCCGCACTAAAGGTTAGTGCATTCAGTTCATTTACGATGCCAGGGGCCGCTTTGCGCGCTTGCAAGTCGGCAACTTGCTGCACCATTTCGGGGTCCGGCAACTTGAGAGAGGAGGCCAGCTCCCGCAAGTAGAGCCGAAACCCGATCGCCAGATGCAAGGCCGCCGCCTGCAACAAGGCCTCGCGGGTTTGACGCTCACTTGCGGGAGAGCTATCCAGCAGCTGCAGGGTCAAGCGGCAATGTACCAGCTTTTGTTGCACCCGTGGGTGGTAGGGATTAGTCATGGAAACGCCTGTCGTAAAAACGCCTTAAGTAGCCTGCTAGTAGACGACCGATCCCCGGACTGACCAGGGCAGCCCTTAGAGATATCGGTTAACCTGGCGAGATAATAACAGGATCATTTAACCAAACCCATCCGCCAGTTGATTGCCTATTGGCACACCGGCTGCTTGCACAGACGTTAAAATTACCAACTATCTGCCCCTGCCGACTGTTCCCCGCCACCCGCGCCCTGCCAGGGCGATGAAGCGCTGGCGCTCGCTCAAACGGCGGTCAGCAACCCCGGCTTTGGTAGGCACACCTGTGTCACGCAAACCTATTTCAATCACACCTAAGGCAAACGCACCAGAGTCCAGCACACCAGAGGCCCATAGCCCGTTTAGGGGACATTAGTGAGCCCCCGGCTGGCTGACGCGAGCGACCTTTCCTGAGCTGACGAAAGCAGCTGCTATTTACTGCCCACCTTTTTCTTGGCCTTCGGTTTGGCTTTTTCCGACTTGCCAGCAGCCACCCAGGCGCCACCCTGGTAAAACGCCTTCCAGCCGGTCGCCTTGCCATCGATTTCCGACTGCACGTACTGCTCCTTGGTCTTGCGGCTAAAGCGTATCACTGTGGGAATGCCATCGTCGTCTTCGGTTGGGGCCGAAAACAGGAACTTGTACTTCGGGTCGATCTCTTTTTTGTGCGGCAGCAATTCGGCCACCAGCGGCGCCCGGGTTTCCCGGTTTTTCGGAAACTGGCTGGCGGCAAGAAACAACCCGGAGGCGCCATCGCGCAAAATGTAGTGATCCTCGACTTTCTCACACTGCAGCTCTGGCATAGGCACCGGATCCATTTTCGGGGGAGCCGCTTCACCGCTCTTCAACAACTTGCGCGTATTCTTGCAGCCCTCGCCGGTGCAGCCAAAATACTTGCCAAAACGGCCGGTTTTTAGCTGCATTTCATGGCCACATTTGTCGCACTCAATCACCGGGCCCTCGTAGCCCTTGAGCTTATAACTGCCTTTTTCCACCTCAAAACCCGGGCAGTCGGGGTTATTACCGCAGATATGCAGCTTGCGGCTTTCATCCAGTAAATAACTGTCCATCGCGGTGTTACACAGCTTGCAGCGATGCCGTGTCCGCAACTGCCTGGACTCCGCCTCATCATCCTCATCGGCATTGACCGCCTCATCCCCCGACACCAGGTTCATGGTGGTTTTGCAGCGCTCCTTGGGTGGCAGGGAATACCCGGAGCACCCCAGGAAGACCCCGGTAGTACCGGTGCGAATCTGCATCAAGCGACCACAGGAAGGACAGGCGATATCGGTTTCAGTGGGCTGGTTGGGGCGCATTCCGCCGTCATCGTTTTGAGCGACTAACAGCGAATCGGTAAAATCCTTGTAAAAGCGATCGAGCAAATCGTGCCATTCCACCTCGCCGAGCGCCACTTCGTCCAGCGCCTCTTCCATATTGGCGGTAAAGCCGTAGTCGAGCAGATCCTTGAAGCTCTCCACCAGTCGGTCGGTCACGATATCGCCCATTTTATCGGCGTAAAACCGGCGCTTGTCGATATGGGCATAACCGCGATCCTGGATGGTAGAAATAATCGAGGCATAGGTAGAGGGCCGGCCGATACCGCGTTTTTCCAGCTCTTTCACCAGGCTGGCTTCCGAAAAGCGCGCTGGCGGCTTGGTAAAATGTTGATTGGGCTCCAGCTCTTTCAAGGTCAGCACTTCCCCTATCGCCAGTTCTGGCAGCACCACATCGTCATCTTTTTTACCTGCACCGGGCTGAACCTTCAGGTAGCCGTCGAAGCGTATGACCCGCCCGCGAGCTTTTAATTCGTAGTCGCCGGCGGTGACCGTCAGTGATGTACTGGTGAATTCGGCGGGCGTCATCTGGCAAGCGACAAATTGCTGCCAAATCAAAGCGTAGAGACGCTCCGCGTCACGCTCCATGCCGCTGAGCTGGGTCGGCCGGGTAGTTACACTGGACGGGCGAATGGCCTCGTGAGCCTCCTGCGCACCCTCTTTGCTGCTGTACGAGTTGGGGCTTTCGGGCAGATAGGGCTTGCCATAGGCCTCCAGGATATAGTCGCGACAATTTTCGACAGCATCCTTGCTGAGGTTGGTGGAGTCAGTCCGCATGTAGGTGATATAGCCGGCCTCGTACAGCCTCTGTGCCAGCATCATGGTCTTTTTCACACCAAATCCCAGCCGGGTGCTGGCCGCCTGCTGCAAGGTCGAGGTGATAAACGGCGCGCCGGGTTTGGAACGGGTGGGCTTGTCTTCCCGCTGGCTGATAGTGAAACTGGCATTGCGCAAGGCCTCGACGGCCTGCATGGCCTGTGCCTGGTTTAGCGGCTTGAAGGTCTCGCCGGAGCATTTTTTGACCTCAAAGCGTACGCCGTCGCCTTTTTGCGAGAGCAAGTCAGCAAACACATCCCAGTATTCTTCCGGGATAAACGCCCGGATTTCCCGCTCCCGCTCTACCACCAGGCGCACCGCTACGGACTGCACTCGCCCGGCTGACAAGCCGCGGGCGACCTTCTCCCACAGGAGCGGCGACACCATATAACCAACTACACGATCGAGGAAACGCCGTGCCTGCTGGGCATTCACCCGGTTTACATCCACCGGCCCGGGCTGCTTGAAAGCTTCCTGAATGGCGCTCTTGGTAATTTCGTTAAAAACGACTCTGCGATAGCGGCTCTCATCGCCGCCGATGGCTTGCTGCAAGTGCCAGGCGATGGCTTCCCCCTCCCTGTCCAAGTCAGTCGCGAGGTAGATAACATCGGCCTTTTCCGCCAGCTTGCGCAGCTCTTCAACCACCTTTTCCTTGCCGGGCAGAATTTCGTAATGCGCCTCCCAGCCGTTTTCCGGGTCGATCCCCATGCGGTTGATCATCTGCTCTTTCGACTTCTTGAGCTTGTGCCTGGCCTTCTCTTCGGCCGACATCTTGCGAGTAAGCGCCGCCTGGCGGGCCCGAGCCTTGGCGTCGACCGGCTTTTTCGGGCCGCCACTGACGGGCAAATCGCGAATATGGCCGACACTGGACTTAACAACGTAATCGTTACCGAGGTATTTGTTGATTGTTTTCGCTTTCGCTGGTGACTCAACGATGACCAGAGATTTACCCATATTATTTCACTATTTCCAGTTTACCGAGACAACATGCCAACCCATTCGCGCGCCCTCAAGGCTGTTCGCGGACCCGGGGGCTGCCTGTGGGAAGCGCATGTATAAAGCCTCGCCAGCCGAGGGTCAAGCAATCCCGGGCTTTTAATTTCAATTTCGCGCCATATTCCTGAATTCATCAAATCCGGCTTCCTTTTTAGAGATAGCATACAAATAGCCCCGCTGGGAACCCTCGAGCGCAGTTACAGCAACCATGTCGGGCCCAAAACCGTGCACTTGAAAGCCTGAGTACTAAAGTTGTCGAAGCAAATGCCGTTAGCCAGTGCAGTACATTAGAATGCCGCTAGCCGCTGCAACACTTTAAAAATGATTGTCGTTGAGGTGGTAGCCAACGCTTTTTTTGCCATTACTTGAATTTAGCTATGTCCACCCTGAACAGCCTGATCCTTCTCTGCCTGCTCGCCTGTGCCTCACTACTGGCAGTCAGCCTGGTGAACAAGCGGGAACGCAAGCGCCGCCAGCAGCAGACCGAAATCAGTTCCATGAAGCTGCGCGTCCAACGCCTGGAGGAACTGCTGAGCGAAATCGAGCCACTGCTGGAAAAGCGGGAGATTGCCCGCCTGTTGAACGATGAGATTCTGGATTTGGTGACCCAGATGCGTGCAATGGCGCCAAACAATGCCTACATGGACGCCATCTTTCAGTCCGCCCTGGTGCGGGCTGATACCCTTGCGGATGAGACTGTACCCACCGGGCTGGACCGGCTGAAGGAGAGTGATGCGCAAATCGCTCGCGCCCATCGATCACTGGAAGAGACGGCGCTGGTTATCCGCCGCCTGCGCGCCAGCGATAAAATAACCCCGGCGCAAATGAAAGATTTTCTCAGTCAGTTGAGTTGGGCTTACCTGATGGTGGACTCCATCTCCCAGGTGGGCCAGGGCCATAAGTCGGTCCGGCGCAATAATCTTTTTACCGCCAAAGCCTTTTATAAAAAAGCGCAAAGCTTACTGCTGCACTCGAACCACAGCGATACCCGCCGTCACCAGTTTATCCGGGAATTGTCCGATCTTATCGCCGGTAAACGGTCGTCAATCTCAACGCAGCTAATGCCGGAAAGCCATCTCAACCCGCCGGACTGACAACCCCACAACACCGCACAGCCGCCCTGAACACTCAGCTTTGGCTCACCTCCGGGCGGCGCTTGCCCGCACGGCGTAATACTTTGGCGCTGGCCTCCAGCCATGCGGCGATTAGCTGAACATCCTCTCTGTCACCCTGCTCGGTCCAATAGCAACACAGCCCCTGGGGACCACTGGCGATGGCAAACACCTTGGCTGGAACCTGCTCCAGACAGGGTCGAAAAGCGGACCAGTCAAACTGAGCTGGCGCCTCACTCCAATCCCACTCGGCGGCGGCATGCAACTCGTGCGCAAAACCCTTTTTAACCAGCTGCCAGACACTTTTCGCCATTCCTGACTCCTTCCAGGGCAGGCAGTAGGCCGCAACCAGGGCGGCACCGGACGCTATTTTTGCCCCCGCCGGGGGTGCCTGCAGGTGCACCCGCAAACCGGCAGCCATGGCCGCCTCGCGCAACTGCGCCAGGCGCCGCTGCGACCGGGTCGGCTGCATCAGCATAATTGGGCCGACCAACAGGGCAATAGCCCCAAGGCAGATTAGCAGAGGTAACCACACAGATAATACTCCATTAAAATATCAAACATTAGTTGATCTGGGTCTAGGCATTCAACAGGCAAGCGTCTAGTATTGACTGCATCCCCATAAGGATAAGGAAACAGCCATGTCAAATTACACACACATTCTGGTTGGCGTCGATCTTTCCGATGAGGCCAATCACGTCATTCAAAGAGCCAACGCACTGGCCGCAGCCAGCAAGGCCAAACTGTCTATCGTACATGTGGTGGAACCACTCACCTTTGCCTACGGCGGCGACATCCCGGTCGATCTCACAGAAATCCAGGATCAACTGCAAACCAAGGCAGTGGAACAATTGCGGAGCATGGCCAAAGCCAACAATATCAGCAGCGAAAACCAGCACGTGGTGACCGGCCAGCCAGTATCCGAAATTCACGCCCTGGCCGATGAACTGAATGTCGACCTGGTGATTGTTGGCAGTCATGGCCGCAAGGGGCTGGCGCTGCTGCTGGGCTCCACCGCTAATGGCGTCCTGCACGGTGCCAAGTGCGATGTCCTCGCCGTTCGCGTCAAGGACTAGTGGCCAAGCTTAAAAAGCGCCAAACCTGAAAGCCAGGCAGCTTCTGGAGCGAGGGCAGCATAAGCCCTCGCGTCGCTCACGCCTGCTCACTTCCGCGCAATTCCTTTGAGCAGAGCACGTCGTTAGAACAGGGCACGTCGTTAAATCAAAACCGGGCCAACTAATCCAGTTGGCACTTCAGCAAAAAACCCGTGCCAACCGGGCCTACCCTTTCATCTCTTCCAGCTCATCCCAGCGCGCGTACTTTTGCTCGAGGGTCTGCTGCAGCGACTCAAGGCTTTGCAGGGCTTCCGCCACCACACTCTGCTCCTGCTGGTAAAAGCTGGTAGCGGCTATCTGCTGCTCCAACTGCTGCAGCTCCTTCTCCAGGTCTTCGATCTCAATAGGCAGGGTGTCCAGCTCGCGCTGCAACTTGTAACTGAGCTTTTTACCCGGCTGATCAGCTGCCGCAGCCGGCGCAGGGGCCGGCGCGACAGCGGCGGGTGCCACTGCCGACGCTGCGGGAGCAGAACTTTCCGCTTGCCAACTGCCACCCTGCCGCAGCCAGTCCTGGTAACCGCCTACATACTCCCGCACCTGGCCACCACCTTCGAAGGCGATAGTACTGGTGACCACATTATCGAGAAACGCCCGATCGTGGCTCACCAGCAGAATAGTGCCCTCGTAGCGACCAAGCAAGTCCTCCAACAATTCCAGGGTCTCGACATCCAGGTCGTTGGTCGGTTCATCCAGCACCAACAAATTGCTTGGTTTGCTGAACAAGCGAGCCAGTAACACACGGTTGCGCTCGCCACCGGACAAGAGCTTCAGCGCCGTGCGGGCGCGCTCGCCGGTAAACAAAAAATCACTGAGATAACTCATTATATGCCGGCTGCGACCGCCGACAGTGATGCTGTCGCGACCCTCGGAGACGTTATCGACGGCATTTTTCTCCAGCTCCAGCTGACCCCTGAGCTGATCAAAATAAGCCACTTCCAGGTTGGTGCCGCATTGCACCTGCCCTTCGGTGGGCTGTAACTGGCCGAGGATTATCTTTAACAGGGTACTCTTGCCGGCGCCGTTCGGGCCGATAAATCCAATGCGGTCGCCCCGCACCACAGTGCTGGAGAAATCCCGGATCACACACTGGTCGCCAAAGTAATGACTGACATGATCCAGCTGTGCCACAAGTTTGCCCGACAGACCGCCACTGTTGATAGCAAACTTGGCGTTACCCTGCACCTCGCGGCGCTGGGAGCGCTCTTCTCGCATGGCTTTGAGCGCCCGCACCCGCCCCTCATTGCGGGTTCTGCGGGCCTTGATACCCTGCCGGATCCAGCTCTCCTCTTCCGCCAGGCGCTTGTCGAAGAGGCTGTTGTGGCGCTCCTCCTCCGCCAATTGCTGCTCCCTGAATTCGAGAAAACTGCGGTAATCACCGTTCCAGGTCCGCAGGTGACCGCGATCCAACTCCACAATGGCAGTGGCCAGGCTCTGTAACAGGGAGCGGTCGTGGGTGATAAATACCACCGCCCCGCGATAGTCCTGGATTTGCTTCTGCAGCCAGTCGATGGCGGTAATATCCAGGTGATTGGTGGGCTCGTCCAGCAACAGGATATCCGGCTCTACCACCAGGGCCTTGGCCAGCGCCACACGCCGGCGCCAACCACCGGACAATTCAGCCATGGTTTTGTCCGCCGGCAGATCCAGCCGGCTGATGACGGTTTCCACCCGCTGCTGCAATGCCCAGCCGTCGCGGCTGTCGATTTCGTGTTGCACTCGAGCCAGCTCATTGAGTGAGTGAGTGTCGGTGGCTTTCTCCAGCAGGTGATGGTACTCGGCAAGCAGTGCGCCCACCTGTTCCAGTCCGCTGGCCACCGCATCGTACACTGAGAGATCGTCCGCCTCGGGCAGGTCCTGCTCCAGTCGGGCGACTTTGACCGCCGACTCGCGCCAGATCGATCCGTCATCCAACTGCACATCACCGGAAATGACTTTCAGCAAGGTAGACTTTCCCGCGCCATTACGGCCAATCAAACAGATCCGCTGGCCTTTACTGATACTCAGGTCAACGCCATCCAGCAATACCTGGTGGCCAAAGTGGAGACTGGCATTTTTTAATTCAAGAAGGGGCATGGGGGTTACTTGCTCTGGTCAAAAGACACATTATTGTCAGCTAACTGTCAATAATAACCGAAATTACACAGGTAATTTACCCCTGGCGAACGGCGCGCTAGTAAAGGACTTGCCGACACAAAAATCAAGGGGCTAAAGCCGAAAAATTGGCGTACAATAGATCTAAAATGACTCAAAACCTTTATCTGTATGCACTTTGCTCCACGAGTAACGGCTACCACTGTATCTTCTCCTGCACTGCGGGCGAGAGCCCTCGCCGCTGTCTGCCTTGCTTTTCTGACCTTTGCTGGCCTTGGCTTGCCGGGCGACAGAGCCCTGGCGGAAGGACTACCTTCATTAGGCAGCGCTAAAACATCCCAGCTGGAGCAGCAACGCCAGTTTTACCTGGCGGCACGCAATGCCTTGCAACTCAAGCAGTACACGGTTTATCAACAGTACCGCGATCGCCTGCACGGCTACCCGCTCTCCCCCTACCTCGACTACTACTATTTAAATCGCCGCCTGTCGCGCCTGCCATCGGAGCAGGTGAGCCAGTTCCTGGACAGTAACAGCGATTCCCATCTAGGTGACAAGCTGCGCCAGCGCTGGCTGCTCACCCTGGCGAAAAAGAATCGCTGGCAGGAATACCTCAGTTTTTACTCGGCCGACCTGCGCAGCACCACGCTCTCCTGTTTCGCACTCCAGGCTCGTCACGCCAGTGGCGACGAACTGGCACTGCAGGAAGTTGAACCCTTGTGGAACGTGGAGCACTCGCAACCGAACGACTGCGATCCCCTGTTCGACACCTGGATCGCCGCCGGCGGTTTGACCCCGGACATTGCCTGGCAGCGATTTAATAAAGCGATGAGTGCCGGCAATCGCACCCTGGGCAATTATTTGCTGCGCTACCTGACTGGCGAAGAGTTGAAACTTGCCGAACTGCAGATCGAAATCGGCCGCTACCCGCACCGGATAGCCCGCAGCGAGCGCTTTCAGCAACAGTCGCCGGCAATACAGAACATTATTCTCTACGGTATCAAACACTACGCCCGGCAGGATCCCCTCGCGGCCCTGCAGGCCTGGTATCGCTATGACGCCCAGCAACTGTTCAACAGTGAACAGCGCCACGAGACCCAACAACAGCTGGCCCTGTACCTGTTGCGCAAGGGCCATCACGACGAAGTTACCCAGTTGATCGCGGATATTCCCGAAATCAGCAGCAAAACCCTGACCGAAATCATCATCGTCGATGCCCTGAAACAGCAGGACTGGCCTAAAGTTCACCAGCACATCGTCAAGCTGGACCTGGACGCCCAGCGAGAGGAGCGCTGGCTGTACTGGCGAGCCCGGGCGCTGGAGCAGGCCGAACTCAGCGATCCGGTCTATAACTCAGCCGGCGAGATCTACACCCTGCTGGCCATCCGCCGGGATTATTATTCTTTCCTGGCCGCCGATAAACTGGGGCGTGACTACCACCTCGGCGATACACCGGCCAATATCAACCCGGAAAAACTGCTCACCATTCAAACCAACCCTGCCGCGCGCCGGGCCCGTGAACTGCTGGCCATCGGCGACACCACCAATGCCAGCCGGGAATGGTATTACATGAGCAGGCGCCTCAACTCAGAAGACGAGCACATTGCCGCCGCCTCCCTGGCACACCAGTGGGGCTGGCACAACCAAACCATCATTTCCCTGGCCAGTGCGCGCTCCTGGGATGACCTGCAAATGCGGTTTCCCCTCGCTTACGACAAACAGGTCCTGGCCGCCGCGCAAAAACACAGCATTTCACCACTGCTGCTGTTTGCCATTGCCCGCCAGGAAAGTGCCTTTGCCGAGCAGGCCCGCTCTCCCGCCGGCGCCCTCGGCCTGATGCAGTTGATGCCCGGTACCGCCCGGCAAACGGCTAGCCGTGCCGGGGTTAAATACCAGCAACCGCACGAGCTATTACTGCCGGAAAAAAATATCACTTTGGGCAGCTACTACGTCAACGAACTGCTGGAGAAGTATGAGGGCAATCGCATTTTGGCGGCAGCCGCCTACAACGCCGGGCCACACCGGGTAGATCAGTGGCTACAGCGCTCGGCCAAACAGCTGCCCATCGATATATGGATTGAAAGCATTCCCTTCCGGGAAACTCGCAAGTACGTGCAAAACGTATTGGCCTACTCGGTTATATACGGTTATCGGACCGGCAGTATTCCCGACATGTTGACTCGCTCGGAAGCTGGACAGCGGCTGTAAATCGGCCTGCCCTGTGCAGGCCCCCAGCAAACTAATAGCCCAGCCCCACTCGCACAGTCTCTAGGACAGCCATCCAGTTAATGACAGCCGATCCGCCGGAGCGGATCGCACAACAACGCCCCCAGGCAATCAGTCAGGACTTGTCAGCGGCCAGGTAAGCCGCCAGTTGCTCGGCGGAAAACGGCCAGCCGAGATCCCTTTCGCAGTCGTCCCGCCGCACCACCGGAATGCGGATACCGTAGCGCTCCACCATCTCGTCGTCGTTGGCAATCTCGATTTCCTGCAAGCGATAACCGTAGTGCTCAAGCACCGGCCACATAACGGTCTTGGCCTGCTCGCACAGATGGCAGCCCAGCGTGGTATAGAGGTAAAGGGTTTGCATATATTTTGGACCAGGTTGGCGCGGGGGCTTATATTAACCTGCGCACGCTTACCCTGACAGTGCCCAGTTGCCCAGCGCGGCTCATTGCCCCAATCGCTGACGCGCCAACCGCTAATGCCCCAATCAATTCAGATATGAGCCGGCATTGTGCTGAACCCTACTCGTGCGGAGCCCTACTGCTGCTTTGGCAACAACATCGCCAGCGAGTCCACAAAGCCTGCCCTGTGACTGCTTTCAAACTGTTGCGCAATCGCCTGCATCAATTCCAGCGGCTGCTGGAAACGACCGGCAACGGACTGCGCCGCCGCAACTTTTTCCGCGTAATCCGCCAGCGGCAGCAGGCCACTGGATGGGCCCTGGGCCGCTGTGAGACGCTCGAACAGGGATTCTGTCTGGCCAGAGGTTGGCGACACCTGGTCTTGGGTATAGGCCTGGGTTTGAGTATAGGCCTGGCTCATACGCTGCACCGAGCTGTGCCGAAGCTTCAGCGCAAACGAGGCGATTTCCGAACTGTCGAAGCCGAGTTCGGTAGCCATTGCAAAAGCCTGCTGCACGTCGCCGTCGAAAAACCGGTTCGACAACTCTGCCACCTGGCCCAGTAAATCCTCGATCGCAGTCAGCTCATCACTGTCGAGCTCGCCGTTTACCTTGAGTGAAAACTGCTGCTGCCGGGCGTCGTCAGCCCGGAAGCGTCCCTGCAGGCCTTCGAGACTGTCAATCTGGGCTTCTACCATACTCAGCTTGAGGCTGGCTGCCTTGATATTGACCTTGTCCCCGTCTGCGGTTGTGACAGAAAAGCTGAAGCTACTGCGTTCGGCACTGTCACTGCGCGAATAAAAGGCGCTGGCGGCCTTATCGGGCACGGCCACTGCAGCCGGCCCGGGATCAGTCTCCAGCAGCGACTCCGAGCCCGGCAAATACTGGCGCTGCAGTGCATCGAAGCCCTCCAGCACCAGGTCATGGGTCTGCTGAATTTCCGCCCAGACCCCAGCATCAACTCCACCCAGTTCAGCCAGGATTTCCGCCGCCTCACCAAACCCCTGCTGGAAGCCTTGCAGGCCTGCCGCCAGGCGCGACGCCAATTGTTCAGTGCTGGCGCCATCGGCCAGGTCCCGTGCCAGCTGGGCCTCAACAAACGCCAGGATTGTGCTCGCAGCCTTGACTGCACCCGCCGCCGGCTCCCTAACGGCCTCTACCGGGGCGGTTTGCGTGGGGGCGAAGCTGTAAACGGAACTGCTGAACACTTGCTGCTCGGAGCGAATATAGATCGACGAGGGGCTGTTACCGTGGCCGCCGGGGCTGTGTCCACTCGGCTGCAATTCGGCCGCCAACTGCGACTGGCCAGCGTTCGAATGCTGGAAAAAACGGGTGTGCTGTATCTGGGTAGCCTGCATTCCTTCGATGAGCACGGCAGCCTCCGGTAGGGGATAAATAGTGAGGTACTACCGGGGTATCGTCCAAAGCAGGAAAAACTTTAGTAACTTTACATTACCTGGCCACATTACCTGGCCACATTACCTGGCCACATTGCCGGGGCACATTTCCAGGCCATATATGCAGGCCATATATCTACCTAATTACGCCTATGAATAAGCCAGCTATCGGCGATAGTAAATATATACCCTGTAGCACTTGGGACAGCAGCTTTGCTCCCGGCCTGGCTCCAGGGACTTGCTTTCAAGACTCGCCGTGCATCCATCCATGGAGGCTCCGCGACAGCATCCCTGCTGTCGAGGGTCTTGAAAGCAAGCCCCCGAAGCCAGACCTAACATATTGCCGGCTGCACGACGCTTAGCTTAGGTGGTACTTAGGTATATCTATGGACGATTAATGATGCCCGATTGTTGCTAAACAAGGGTCAGGCGGGTAACCCGAAGTGCCGCCAGGCAACGTACAAACCGCCGCCGATAATCAGCAGTAAACCCAGGCCAACGGCCAGGCGCCGGCCCGCAGAGGGCTGCTCCAGTTTATGCGACTCGATTGAATCGGCCTCAATTCGGGTTACCGCCACCGGCTTACGCATTTGGGCGGGCCTGGCAGTGCCGCTTGCAGAAGCGCCCTTGGCTGCGGCGCCGCCATCCCCTCCGGCGCTGTGAGTGTTAGCAGGAGCCGTTCGCACATTATGCGCAGGTTTATCCGGCGCCCGCTCGGACAGCGAGCGGAGACTGTCAGGCAGCACGCGAATGGAGGTTTTATCCAGTTCATCAGCAGGGCCAATCACCCCAAAACTGAGCGTGTCAAAGCGCAACTCATCACCGCGCTTGACCCGTGCCTCGGTCACTCGCTGGCCGTTCCGAAAAGTGCCGTTAGAGGACTGCAGGTCCTTTACGTAGAGAGCGCCGTCGCGAATAAATAACTGTGCATGCCGGCGGGACAAGTGGGCAGCCGCAAACACGATATCGCAGTCCTGGGACCGCCCTACCACCACCCCGTCGAGCAACGGGTAGACCCGATTGGCCAATGCACTGTGGTTGGCTTTTAACGCCCAGCCACTGGCTGCTGCCGCCTGGGACGCCGCTATCGGCGCCTGTACCCGCTCCTGTTTCGGATCGATCACCTGCAATTCGACCCCGCCCAGCCCCAGTCGGTCATCCACCTTCAATACCACCGCCGCACCGGGCTTGACCTGGTGGCCATTAACAGTGGCAGTAGCGTGGTCCGCCAGCAAGGTAAAAGTAAGGGTTTCGTGATCCACTGCGATTTCGGCGTGCCGCTGCTCGATACCCGGGTGACTTAGCTGCAGGTCACAATCGCTGGCACTGCCAATCAGCAACCGCGGCTCCACTAACCACAGGGTATTTTTAGGATTGTTCGAAATTCGGAGCTTAAGCATAACAGGCCGTTTCCGCGGAACCGTGTAAAAAGAAAATAATGCATTTATCAAGTCAGGCTGGCAATCATTGCAGTGAAAGAATTCACTTTATTATCCAGCAATTAGAGCTACTATTGCCTTAGCGCAGCCGATACTGTCCTGGCGCAGCCGATATTAGATTCGCGCAACCGAATTCCGCCCACCCCTTTAAAATAGTCTATATCTATGCCGTTTTGCCAATCACATTCCATATCTGACAAGGGCTTGCACAGGGACAACAACGAAGACTGTTTCCTGAGCGCACCGGAGCAGGGGTTGTGGGCCGTGGCCGACGGCATGGGCGGCCACGCCGCGGGTGAAGTCGCGAGCGCCATAGTGGTGGGCACCCTGATGCAAGAAACCAAACGCGGTACCCCCCTGCCGCGAGCCATCAGCCTGGCGCACCGGGCAGTGCTGCACGCCGCCGACGCCGGCGAAGGCGCCAGCGGCATGGGTTCAACGGTGGTCGCCCTTAGCAGCAATGCCGATGACTACGAAGTTTGCTGGGTCGGCGACAGCCGCGCCTACCTGTGGACTGCCAGCGCCGGAGGTGGTCAATTGGAACAGTTGACCACCGATCACTCTTACGTGCAAATGTTGTTAGCCTCAGGGGCAATCGGGCCCGAAGATGTCCACCAGCACCCGGACAAGCACATCATTACCCAGTGTATTGGTTCCCCCGACCTGGAGGCGGTCGCGGTAGACAGCTGCCACGGCACCTGGCAGGCCAATCAATGGGTTTTGCTGTGCAGCGACGGCCTGACCGATGAGTTGGACGACAAGACCATCGCCCAGCTACTGTGCGACGCCAATACTCCCGAGGCCGCCTGCCAGGCCTTGCTGCAGCGAGCGCTGCGCAACGGCGGCCGCGACAATATCACGGCGCAAGTGATCCAGTCGCCGCGCCAGGGAACCCCACCGCGGCGGCAAGCCACCACCCTGCCCCGTATTACCGGCAGTCGCTGGCTGGACCTGGGGATGTACGGGCTGGCACTGATTAGCGTTCTGCTGGTGACCCTGTGGACACTGTGGTAAAGGGCGCGGCTACTATGACGCCGGCACCGCAAATTCCCGGTTACCTGATCGTGCGCCAGCTCAGCCAGGGCGGCATGGCCACTGTGTACCTGGCCATCCAGCTCAGTGTGGGACGCGAGGTGGCACTCAAAGTCATGTCACCAGCGCTGAACGCCGATCCCACCTTCAGTGAGCGCTTTCAGCGGGAAGCCAACATCGTCGGCCAGCTGTCGCACCCGAACATCGTCCCGATTTACGATATTGGCTGTCACGGCGATCTCAACTACATTGCCATGGACTACCTGGCCGGCGGATCCGTACTCGATAAAATGGCCACCGGCATCAGCCAGGCAAGCGCTCTGGACATCACCGCGCAAATTGCCCTGGCGCTGGATCACGCCCACGAAAAAGGCTATGTGCATCGGGATATCAAGCCGGAAAACATACTTTTTCGCGCCGATGGCAGCGCTGTACTCACTGACTTCGGCGTCGCCCGGACCCTCAGCGATGCCTCCCGGGTGACCTCCATAGGCACGGTAGTGGGCACCCCCTACTACATGAGTCCGGAGCAGGCCCGGGGCACACCGCTGGACGGGCGCGCCGACCTTTACAGCCTCGGCGTACTGCTCTACGAGATGCTTACCGGCAGCGCACCCTTTCGTGCCGACGACGCCGTGGCGATTGCGATTATGCATTTAACCGCTGCACCACCGAAACTGCCACCGCAGCATGCATCCGTACAGCCCCTGCTGGACAAACTACTTGCCAAGCAAGCGGATGACCGCTTCCAGCGTGGCCGGGATGTCGCCGCCGCCATTCAACTGCTGGCGGCAGCATCCGCCAGCAGCGGACCCCAGGCCGCATACCTGAGCGCCACCGAGCCGACCGCCATCCACGCGTTTACGCTGCTGCGCGCCCTGCTTGCAGTCACTTGCGCGGCTTTCGCCCTGCGGCTCAAATCCCTGCGCCGCTGGCTCGGTCAATGGCGCTATTCACTCGAGGATGGCTTGCACCGAGCGCCGCCATCCACTGCCACCGAGATTCGCAGCCACTTCAGTACCGCGGCGCAGAATCGAGACACCCTGGTTACCAACATCCCTGTTGTCAGCTGGCGCGACCGCGCAGACAGTATCCGGCGTCGGCCATGGCTGCTGGCGCCCGCGCTACTCGTGCTGGCAATACTGGTCTGGTTGGCCTGCAGCATTGCCCTCAGCCGTCTCGACCTGCCGGGTAAAACGCACCTGCCCGAGGGCCTGCTCAGCGCTGCGGCCAGCACCGAACAGTGGCTCAGGGCACCTTTCGGCTCCGGCAGCCCGGCAACTGACGCGGCGTTAGTGGTCGCTGGCGCCGGCTCTAGTTTGAGCGATCCCACCGTCGACACAGTCTCGCCAATCACCACCGCAGTCCTGGCAGCCACCGACACAACCAGCACTCCTGACACTACCGACAACAACACAAGCGAAGAAACCGCCGGCAGCGACAGCCCGGACCAGGTCACCGCGGAAGCGACGCTGCCCGCTCCTCCGCCCCGTTACGAACTGCTGGTTACCACCCGCCCCCCCGGTGCACGAGTCAGGATCCTCAATATTCGGGAAAAATACTACGCCGGCATCCCCCTGATACCCGGCGATTACCACCTGGAAGTGACCCATAGTGGCTACGAGAGCCACCTGCAGTGGATCAAGATTCTGGATAAGCATTTGACCCTGCCGATCGCGTTGGAAAAGAAGCCGGTTGCCGGCGCGATATTTCACAGTGAACTCAGCACTGGCAGCAAGGGGCCGGCGATGGTGATCGTGCCCGCGGGCCGTTTTGCTATGGGTCACAAGGGCGCGAGCAACGCCTCACCCGTGCGCCAGGTAAACATCGCCCGGGCCTTCGCCGTCAGCCAGTACGAAATTACCTTTGCCGACTATGAGAAATTCAGTTTTCACAATAATCTCCCGCTACCCTCGGACAACCGCTGGGGCAGAGGCAGCCGACCGGTAATCAACATCAGCTGGGAGGATGCCCGCGCCTACACCGAGTGGTTGAGCCAGACCAGCGGCCAGCGCTACCGACTGCCCACGGAAGCCGAATGGGAGTATATCGCCCGCGCCGGGACCAGTACGGACTACTTCTGGAGCGAGCGCGATAGCGACACCGGCGAACCTGCCTATGCCGATGACCAAACCACTAATGCCGACAACAAGCCAGTTTTTGCCAACTGCCGGCGCGGCTGTAACAGCCCGTTCAGCACCCTGCTGCGAGCCCGGAGCGCGCCCGTAGGCAGCTTTCACGGCAACCAATTCAAGGTCTTCGACACGTCCGGCAATGTCGCCGAGTGGGTGCAAGACTGTTACCAGAATCACTATCTCGCCGCCCCCCGGGACGGCAGTGCGGTGGAGCGGGAACACTGCCCGCTGCGTGTGGTGCGGGGCGGCTCAGTGAAAAGCCCGGTCGCCGACATCAAAAGCCACAGCCGCGACCGCAGGGACCCACGCCAGGGCTACCGGGATGTGGGCTTTCGCGTGGTATTGGAATTGTAACGGGGGCGAGCGCGCGAATCGGCTCCACATTGAGTAGGCGCGAAGCCCATGACACTCAGATATAGAGCAGCAGGATAAATAGCACTGTAACCAACGGGGCTATGATTAAAACGGAACTTTGGTTAAAACAGCACCTAGATTAAAACGGCACTTTGGTTAAAACGGCACTTTGAGCAAAAGGGCTTTTTTATCAACGGTGCTGTGATCAGGCTTGTGCCGCTTTCAGCCGGGCAATCTGGTCGCGCAGCGCAGCAGCCTGTTCAAATTCGAGGTTCTTGGCGGCCTGGAACATTTTCTCCTCCAGCTCCGCCACATGCTTCCAGACATCGCCGGTGGCCATCTCGTTTTCATAACGCCCCTTCTGCTCCGCCACCTGGCGGCGTTTGGCGCGCGCGCCTGGCACATAGGTGCCGGCCATTATATCGGTCACGTTTTTGCGGATCCCCTGCGGCGTAATACCGTGCGCCTCATTGTGCTTGACCTGCTTTTCCCGGCGCCGGTCGGTCTCTTCCATGGCCCGCTGCATGGAACCGGTGATCTTGTCCGCGTAGAGGATGGCCTTGCCATTGACGTTGCGCGCCGCGCGGCCGATGGTCTGGATCAGGGATCGATCGGAGCGCAGGAAGCCCTCCTTGTCGGCGTCGAATATGGCCACCAGCGACACTTCCGGCATATCCAGGCCTTCGCGCAGCAGGTTGATCCCCACCAGCACATCGAACTCACCGATGCGCAGATCGCGAATGATCTCCACCCGCTCCACGGTATCGATGTCCGAGTGCAAATAGCGCACCCTGACACCGTGCTCCTGCAAGTAATCCGTCAGGTCCTCTGCCATGCGCTTGGTCAAAACCGTGATCAGGACCCGGTCACCCGCTTTCACCCGCAGGCCGATTTCCGACAGGGCGTCGTCCACCTGGGTGCTGGCCGGTCGCACCTCAACTTCCGGGTCGATCAGCCCGGTGGGACGCACCACCTGCTCCACCACCTGGCCGGCGTGTTCCACTTCATAGGGGCCCGGCGTGGCCGAGACAAAAATCATCTGCGGCGCCAGTCGCTCCCATTCGTCAAAGCGCAGGGGGCGATTATCCAGTGCCGATGGCAGTCGGAAACCGTACTCCACCAGCGTTTCCTTGCGCGAGCGGTCGCCCCGATACATGCCGCCAATCTGCGGCACCCCGACGTGGGATTCGTCGATCACCAGCAGCGCATCGGCGGGCAGGTAATCAAACAGGGTGGGCGGCGCCTCGCCGGCCGGACGGCCGGACAAGTAGCGGGAATAGTTTTCGATGCCGGTGCAATAACCCAGCTCCTGCATCATTTCGATGTCGTACTTGACTCTCTGCTCCAGCCGCTGGGCTTCCACCAGCTTGTTGTTGCCGCGCAACTGCTCCAGCCGCTGGCGCATCTCTGCCTTGATATCGTCCAGCGCATCGAGAATGGTTTGCCGCGGGGTCACGTAATGGGACTTCGGATAGACGGTGAAACGGTCCAGTTTCTGCAAAATGGCGCCGGTCAACGGGTCGAACAACGACAGTCCTTCTATCTCCTCGTCAAACAGCTCTATGCGCAGCGCTTCACTCTCCGCATCCGCCGGAAACACATCGATAACGTCGCCGCGAACCCGGTAAGTGGCGCGGTGAAAATCGGTATCATTGCGGGTGTATTGCAACTCCGCCAGGCGTCGCAACAATTGGCGCTGGTCGATCTGGTCACCGCGCAACAGGTGCAACACCATTTTCAGGTAGGCGTCCGGGTCACCCAGGCCGTAGATCGCCGAGACGGTGGCTACCACGATGGCGTCCTTGCGCTCCATCAGCGCCTTGGTGGCCGACAGCCGCATCTGCTCGATGTGCTCATTGACCGAGGCGTCCTTCTCAATAAAGGTGTCCGAGGACGGCACGTAGGCTTCCGGCTGGTAGTAATCGTAGTAGGAGACAAAATACTCGACTGCGTTGTGCGGAAAGAACTCCTTGAACTCACCGTACAACTGGGCCGCCAGCGTTTTGTTTGGCGCCATGATCATGGTCGGGCGCTGGACTTGCTGAATGACATTGGCAATGGTGAAGGTCTTGCCGGAACCGGTCACCCCGAGCAGGGTCTGGTAGGCCAGCCCGGATTCGATCCCGGCGACCAGTTCGCGGATTGCGGTCGGCTGGTCACCGGCCGGCTGGAAAGGACTCTCTACTGCGAAGGTTTTAGTCATTGGTCAATCTGTTTGCTCCGCTGATTTGCGCGTCCGCCAGTGGGACATCAACCGGATATACTCGCACGAGCGCAAATCGGATCGCAAGCACTAGCGTGTAGTTTCCGGCCAGAGCCTGTTTACTCACGCCGAGTTGATCAGCCAACACTGGTGGATTTTTTGATTGCGCTGAAAGTCCGGGTCCAGGGTGCGGGCGGTGATATTTTCCACCCGGTAGCGTGCCAGCGCTGCCTCATCCAGTTTAAAACTGCGCAGGTTATTGGAGAACACCAGGCTGCCACCGGGCAACAGCAACTCCATACAACGTTCTATCATCGCCACATGATCGCGCTGCACATCCAGCACCCCCTCCATGCGCTTGGAATTGGAAAAGCTGGGCGGGTCGAGCAAAATCAGGTCAAACCCCTGGCGGCAGTCCTGCAACCACTGCAGGCAATCCCCCTGCAGCAATTGGTGCCGAGTCGTGGATATATTGTTGGCTTTGAAATTTTTCTCCGCCCACTTGAGGTAGGTGTGCGACATATCCACGCTTACCGACTCCCGCGCGCCGCCCAGGGCCGCGTGCACCGTGGCCGTCGCCGTGTAGCAAAACAGATTCAGGAAGCGCTTGCCCATGGCCATATCACCGAGCATCAGGCGCACCGGACGGTGATCGAGAAATAACCCCGTATCCAGGTATTCCCACAAGTTGACCAGCAGGGTCGCCTTGCCCTCCTGCACCGGCAGCAGCGGATAGGCCCGCTCGCTCTGGCGCTGGTACTGCTCCTTGCCCCGGGTACGACGGCGCTGCTTGAAACTGATGTGCTCGACCGGCACACCCAACGCCGCGGGCACCGCCGCCTGGATTTCGGCAAACCGCTCGCGGGCCTTGTCCTCATCGACGGATTTCGGTGCGGCGTACTCCTGCACATGGACGTAATCACCGTAGACATCAATAGCGGCGGAATACTCTGGCATATCGGCATCGTAGAGGCGATAGCAGTGGATTTGCTCGCGCTTGATCCACTTGCCCAGCTGCCGGGCATTCTTGCGCAAGCGATTGGCCAGCATCTCCGCCCCGGGGGTCAGCGCTGCCGGCTGGTCCAGGGCCGCGGGCGGGGCATCCACAAATTGGGATGATTCCACCCGAATCAACAATAATTCACTGGCCAGGGCGCCATTAAACAGCTTGTAGCGCTTGTGCGCGCGCAACCCCAGGCTCTTACCCAGATCCGGGTTGCCGGTAAACACAGCCAGTGACCAGCCGCTGAAGTGCTCCCGGCACTTGTCCCCGAGCAGACGGTACAAGCTGGTCAGCTGCTGCTTGTCACCCAGGCGCTCGCCGTAGGGAGGATTGGTGATGACCAGGCCAGCGCCGAGTTCGGTATGGGTGGGCTTGACCAGGTCTTGCAGGGGTTTGTGGATCACCCGCACGTATTCTTCAAGGCCGGCGTGGGCAATGTTCGATTCCGCCGCCAACAGCACCCTGCGATCGGCGTCATAGCCTCGAATCTCGGCAATCCCCCGCTGCTGCCCCTCGCGATAGCGCTGCAGCGCTTGCTGGCGCAACGACTGCCAAGCCGGGGCATCAAAATCGGGCCAGCGCTCGAAGGCAAACTCGGGCCGATCCAGGCCCGGGGCGCGATCCAGCGCCATCAGCGCCGCTTCGACCAGGATAGTTCCCGAACCGCACATGGGATCGATCAGGGCGCCGCCCTCGGCGGCTATTTGCGGCCAATTGGCGCGCAGCAACAGCGCCGCGGCCAGGTTTTCTTTCAACGGTGCCGCACCCTGCTGGGTGCGGTAACCGCGGCGGTGCAGGCTATCGCCACAGAGATCGAGGGCGAGGGTAACCTGGCCCCTGGCAAGGCGCGCGTGAATCCTCAGGTCCGGGTTCTGCTTGGCCACGCTTGGCCGCACGCCGGCCGCTTCGCGCAGGCAGTCGACCACCGCGTCTTTAATGGTCAGGGCACCGAACTGGGTGTTGCGTATGGCACCACTGGTGCCGGTAAAGTCGACCAGCAGTGTACCCGTGGGGCGCAAATGGGCAGTCCAATCCACGCCGCGCGCCGCACTGTACAAATCCTCGGCGCTGGCACAGGTAAAGCGACCAAGGGGCAGCAATACGCGGTTGGCCAGCCGACTCCAGAGGCAGGCCCGGTAAGCACCGGCCAGGTCTGCGTCAAAATAGATGCCTGCTACCGTCTCGCGCAAATTGGCAAAGCCGAGGCCCTCGAGCTCCTGCAAAAGCAGACCTTCCAGTCCTTTGGGGCAGGTGGCGAAAAACTGGAATTCTTTCATGGGGTCTACTTCACACTTTATATTCAATGAGTTACGAGCCAAATTGAAGGTAATTACTCGCGGTTATACCGGTCGGGGTTAAACTGGCATTTCTATATGACAAATGAATTGTTCACTTCTACCCCTGATATTTGGTGTACTAAGGATTCGCGAGTTAATCAGCAGCCCGCGAATCCTTCCACCAACAGGCTACAGGCGCGCTTTCTATTCATGACCTTGCTCTTCTTATTTCTCAATCCTCTCCACGAGCAAAAGCGTTCCTGTCTGCCCTTTCAATTCTATACCAAGTCAATGTCTAACTTGACTGTTCTTACCTTAATCAACTCTTACCCCAAGAGGTACGCTATCTGATGAAAACGCAAAAACGTAATCAATCCGACCGTGCATACACAAAAGGCTATCAAGCGGGAATCGAAGGGCGGTCGCGCAGTCTTTGCCCACATGAAACTGGTAACACTCGACAAAACTGGCTCACCGGATGGAGAGAAGGTCGTACCGACCACTGGGACGGATATAACCGGGCAGCCCAGGCGCAAAAACTAAGCAATTTCTGAACAGCAGTATTATACATTGGAGACACGTATCAGGGGTGCATCAGGGCACCCCTGATAGAACAACCCACTAATTACTATCTACTGACACCTGCCAGCTTTCCACTATCTACCAGCACCCGCCACCGGATTCACTTGGCTCTACCAACGAACCCCTGGCCAGGTAAATATCACGCCTGTAACCACAACCCCAATCACAACCACTTCTATTATTGCCGGCACTATCAGGCTAACTGCCGTTTATGGCCCCTCTTTCGCTAATCGCCTCGGCGCAATCGGCAATCAGGCCCGGACCGCGATAGATAAAACCGCTGTACAGCTGCACCAGACTGGCACCGGCGGCAATTTTTTCTGCCGCGTCCTGACCGGTGAGGATACCACCGACGCCGATGATGGGCAGCTTGCCCTGCAACTCGACGGCCAGCTGCCTGATGACCTCCGTTGACGCATCCCTGACTGGAGCGCCACTGAGGCCACCCGCTTCTGCCGCCAGGGGCGAATCGGCAACCGCCTCCCGGGAAATGGTGGTATTGGTGGCAATTACCCCATCCAGACCGCTGTCGAGCAGAACTTCCGCTACCTGGGCAATGGCTATAGCGTCCATATCCGGTGCAATTTTCACCGCCACCGGTACGTAGTGACCGTGCTGCTGATGCAACTCCTGCTGGGTTTGCTTAATGCTGTCGAGCAGGTGTTTGAGACTATCGCCAAACTGCAGATCCCGTAAACCGGGGGTGTTGGGCGAGGATATATTCACCGTGATGTAATCGGCATAGGGGTAGACCGCGGCCATACACTGCTGGTAATCAGCGGCCGCAGCGGCCACCGGGGTATCAAAATTCTTGCCGATATTAATGCCCAGGATGCCGTCGTAACGACGCCGCTGCACCCGTTCAACCAAGTGTTGCACGCCTTTATTGTTGAAGCCCATGCGGTTGATAATGGCCTGGTGCTCGGGCAGGCGAAACATCCTCGGCTTGGGGTTGCCCGGCTGCGGGCGCGGGGTTATGGTGCCTATTTCCACAAAACCAAACCCCAGTTGACCGAGGGCATTGAAGTAATCGCCGTTCTTATCCAGCCCCGCCGCCAGCCCGACCGGATTGGGAAACGTAATACCCATCACCTCTTTCGGGTTGGGGGCTATCTCGCTGCACAGGGGGCGCACCAGGCCCAGCCGACCACCGGCCCCCAGCAGGTCCAGGGTCAGTTCGTGGGAGACTTCAGCATCCAGGCAAAACAGGGCGCGACGAGCAAAATCGTACATGTAGTTACATACCTTCAGGGGGAAATGAGACAGTGGCGGAATTTTCGAGCTGCAAGAATACTGGAAACGTCCCCGGGAGTGAACCGCCGGCACCAAAACCGCTGGCAACCGGGCAATACTCACACTCCGGTGTTTTTTGCCTCGACCTGCTTTCTACCCAACCTGCTAGCTAGGAGCCTGTCGGACTTAGGGTTGCCCTGCTGCGAAAAAGCCGAGTTTGGCCATTTTTTAACCATTTTCTCGTTAAATAGAACCACTATTCGCCTCAAAAATGGTTAAAAACTGACTCAAATCGGACTTTCTCTCGCTACGGGCACCTAAGTCCGACAGACTCCTAGTCCAGCCGCTCAATGGTTTGAAAGCGCCCTTCATCGGAGAAGTGAATCAGGAAGCGGCCGCGAATACCCTCGAGACTGACAAATCGGCGCAGGATATTGGCGGGAAACTGGATACGACGCCCGTCCACCGAGCGACAGGAAACAACCCTGGCAGTACCAGCGTACATACGCTGGTACTCTTCGGCGTCAATCACCAGGTTAACGACAACTGCAGGCATTCCCTGGGCCTCACCCCCACAACAATTACAATTGAGCCTCTCTCAACCAGCGAGTTCCATGGCCACACTGCTGTCCTCCACTTTGCTGCTGTGCTGACTGGCTTGCACCAGGTCCAGCAATTCCCGCAGCGCCACTGAGAACATGGCGTAATCAGTACCCGGTGCCGCATGCAGTTCATTCATCATTGCTTTCCAGCGATCGATCAGCAGAGCCTGCGTCTCCATCCAGGTTTGAATTGTCGCATCCAGATCGCCGCCGTCGGCCATCTTGATAATAGCGGTAGACAGGGTTCGCATCTGCGATTCCAGGTCGTCCAGATAGGTCTCCCGGGCCATGGCCTGCCAGTAATTTTCCACCTTGACATCATAAATCTGGTTGGCAAACCAGGGCAGGCCGAGGATATTGCCCAGGTTGAAGTACACCTTCGCGACCAGGATCGGCTCGGCGTTGGTCAAGCGCGATGCTTCAATAATATTCACCGGAGTATACAAATAAGTGGGCAAAGCCGACAGCGCCGCCAATTTTTCCGGCACCCCCTGTTCCGTCAAGCGGGTGCACTCCTGCTGCCAGATCTGCTGCTGTTCACCGACAATAGCTTCGGGCAAGCGCTCTAAAAACGCCTGTACTGGCTCGGCGAAGGCCGCTACTTCCTGCTCCGCCGAGAGGTAGCCGCGGCGATTGCGTAAAAACCAGCGCGTGGCCCGGCGCATGCGGCGTTTCATATTGCCCAGCATTGCCATTTGCACGTCGGAATCCACCTTGAAGTCCAACTTTTCCACAGCGTCGAAAAAGTCGTGAATGCGGTACACGTCCCGCGCCACCACGTAGGCCTTGGCCACATCGATGGCACTGGACCCGGTTGACTCCATCATCCGGTGGGTAAAATTGATACCCATATGATTGACCATATCATTGGCCACCTGGGTCGCAACGATTTCCTTGCGCAGGCGGTGGCTGTAGATTTGCTCGCGGTATTTCTTGCGCAATTGCACCGGAAATGCCGACTCCACCTCCCGCACCACGTAGCTCTCACCGGTCAATTGCTCATCCGCCAGCAGCTCTTTTAACTCCACCTTGGCGTAGGAGATAAGCACCGACAGCTCCGGTCGGGTCAGGGCTTTGCCCATCTGCTGACGTTCGATGATTTGCTCGTCTTTGGGGATAAACTCCAACCCTCGATTGAGGCGCTTGGACGCCACCATCTGGTTAATAAAACGGCGGTATTCGCCGACCCGGCTGGCGGCCTCAAATTCACTCAGGGAAATGGCCTGGGTTTGCTTGTAATTGTTGTACAACACCAGCTCCGCCACCGTGTCGGTCATCTTTTCCAGCAGGCTGTTGCGCTGTTTTTGGGTTAAATCGCCATTGCGCACTACCCCGTCGAGAAGAATTTTTATGTTTACCTCGTGGTCGGAGCAGTCCACCCCCGCGGCGTTATCAATAAAGTCGGTGTTACAGGCGCCCTGCTGCAGGCAGTATTCGACCCGCCCCAACTGGGTCATGCCCAGATTGCCCCCCTCACCAAAGACCTTGCAGCGCAATTCGTTGCCGTTGACCCGCAAGCCGTCATTGGCCTTGTCGCCAACATCGCTGTGCGCCTCCTTGCTACTCTTGACGTAAGTGCCAATCCCCCCGTTCCAGATTAAATCCACCGGCGCCTTCAACAGCGCACAAATCAGCTCATTGGGCGTCAACTTGTCGGCTGAAATATCAAAGCGCTGTTGCATCTGGTGGTTGATCGGAATGGATTTCGCCGCCCGGGAAAACACCTCTCCCCCCTCGGACAGCAGGGTTTTATCGTAATCCCCCCAGTTGAGCCCGGCCGTATTGAACAAGCGTTGGCGCTCGACAAAACTGCGCGCGGCATCGGGGTTGGGGTCGATAAAGATATGCTGGTGGTTAAAGGCCGCGGTCAGGCAGATGTGCTCCGACATCAACATACCGTTGCCAAACACATCGCCGGCCATATCGCCGATACCGATGACAGTAAAGTCCTCCCGCTGGACATTGATGCCCCGCTCCTTGAAGTGACGCTGTACCGACACCCAGGCGCCGCGGGCGGTTATGCCCATACCCTTGTGGTCGTACCCCTGGCTGCCACCCGACGCAAAGGCATCCCCCAACCAGTGGTTATACTCTGCCGATATCGCGTTGGCGATATCGGAGAAGGTGGCAGTGCCCTTGTCGGCTGCAACCACCAAATAGGGGTCGTCGCCGTCCATACGGATGACATTGGCCGGCGCCAGCACATCGCCGTCGACGATATTATCGGTGATATCCAGCAGACCCCGGATAAAGGTCTGGTAGCAGGCGATACCCTCCTTCATAAAGGCCTCGCGACCGCCACTGCTGGGCAGCTGTTTCGCCACAAAGCCGCCCTTGGCACCACTGGGTACAATCACCGCGTTCTTGACCTGCTGGGCTTTTACCAGCCCCAGCACTTCGGTGCGGTAATCCTGCAGCCGGTCAGACCAGCGCAACCCGCCCCGAGCCACCGGGCCGCCGCGCAGGTGCACCCCCTCCACGCGGGGTGAATAGACAAAAATCTCATACAGTGGCCGTGGCTCCGGAATTTCGGCGATGGACTGGGGGCTGAACTTGAACGAGAGGTAATTTTTCGGTTTGCCATCGGCACTGGTTTGGAAAAAATTGGTGCGCAAGGTGCCCTGGATAAAATCGATATAGCGGCGGATGATTCGATCTTCATTGAGGTTATCCACACTATCGAGACTTTCGATCAACTTGCTTTTCAGACGTTGTACGCGCTCGGAGTTCTTGTCGCCGGCCTGGTTGACCCGGGGGTCGAAGGTCGACTTGAACAGGGCCACCAGGTTGCGAGTGATGTCCAGGTGATTGGCCAGGGTATTGGCGATATAGCTATCGCTAAAGTTGAACATGGTTTGTTTCATGTAGCTGGCGTAGGCGCGCAGCAGCACCACTTCGCGCCAGTTAATGCGGGCCCCCAGCACCAGTCGATTGAAGGCATCATTATCAGACTGGCGCCGCCAGATCGCCGCAAAAGCGTCCTGGAAATTGTTGCGCGCCTTGTGCGCGTCGATTTCGATATTCAGGTCGATACGCAAATCGAAATCATGCATCCAGTAACAGCTGCCGTCCTTGCCCTTGATTTTGTAGGGGTGCTCACCCACCACCCGCAAGCCGAGGTTTTCCAGCACCGGTATGACCGCCGACAGCTCCAGTTGCAAGGCTTGGTGAAACACCTTGAAGCGCATGCTGTTTTTTTCCGCACCCATGGGCTGGTAAAAGCTCATAGCGAGGGAGTTTTCCTCGCTCAGCCCGGCAATACTGGCCAGGTCCTGCACCGCCGAGCGGGCCTCGTAATTCTCCTTGTAGCCAGACGAGAAGCCGTGTTCGTACTGGGCATAAAGCTTGGCGGCTTTTTCTTCCCCATAGGTTTCACACAGGGCGGCGTAAAACTGGTCCTCCCAGGAGCGGGTAATGTCGACCACCTGCTTCTCCAACCGCTTTACGTCGATTTCCCCCACCGTTTCCGGCTTGACCCGAAAAACGATGTGCGTCCGCGCCAGCACCGATTCGGAAAAATAAGTCGTGAATTCGTGCTCCTCGGCATCAATGGCCTTGCCGATCAGGTTTTGGATCGCTATCCGAATCTGGGTACTGAATTCATCGCGGGGCACATAGACAATGCAGCTGACAAACTTGCCGTAGGGGTCACGCCGCATAAACAAGCGGACCATGTGCCGCTCTTTGATCCGGGCGACTCCGGTAATAATTTCAAACAGCTCATCTTCACTGCTTTGCAATAGCTCATCCCGGGGAAACGTCTCCAGGATTTGTTTCAGTGCCTTGCCGTCGTGGGACATGGCGGGTAAACCGGAGCGCTGCAGCACATACTCGACCTTGCGCCGGATATAGGGGATCTTCGTGGGTGACAAGGTATACACCGGGGAGGTATAGAGCCCGATAAAGCGACTTTCACCCTTGACCTTGCCCTGCTGGTCATAGACCTTGACGACAACGTAATCCGAGTAGGCGTGACGATGCACCCGAGAGCGCACCGAAGATTTCGAAAAGGACAACGCCTGGTCGCTACTGTGGAACTTGGCCATGCCCTCGTTGAAGGCACTTTCCTTGACTCGCTCCGGCTTGCTGCCGTGCATGCGAAACAGGCCCAGGCGAGAATCGGTCTTCTCTACCAGGGCGCGCTCGCCCTTTGCTTCCTCGAACTGGTATTCAACATGACCGAGAAAGGTAAAGTGCCCATTTGCCAGCCAGGCCAAAAATTCGTCCGCCTCCTGCACATCGTTGACGGTCTTTTGGTCGACCAGCGCAAGGCTATCCCTGGCCGCTTGTACTTTGGCCAGCACCGGCCTGTAGTCATTGACCACTGTTTCCACGTCGCGCAACACCGAGCGCAACGAATCCGACAATTCCAGCATCAACTCGGCGTCGGTATGCAGGTTGATTTCCAGGTATACCAGGGCTTCCTGGTGGCCGCCCGCCGGCTTGTCTGCTGCACTGGGCAACACTTCCTGCAAATTGCCTTTACCATCGCGGACCACACTGACAACCGTGCTCTTGACCGCGTGCAAGCTGATATCGCGCCGGTTAATTTCGATGCGCAGGGAGTCCACCAGGAACGGCATATCCCGTTGCAGTACCGCCACCACTGTGTGGCCGCTGAGCCAGCCGTGCTCCTCCAGGCTGGGATTAAAAACCCGGACCTTGGGTTTGACGCCGTCGAACTGCTGGATAAAATTCCACCAACTGAAGACATTGCCGAAGATATCGCTCAGCGCCTTGCCCTCCAGCTCCGCTATATCGCTCTGGCTGAAGTAGACCTGGGCAAAATCGACCACCTGACGGGCCTGGGACCCGCTCAGGCGCTCATTGATAATTTCGGCCAGCTGGCCCATAAACGCTTCTTTATTATCAACCGCCACCACATTAACAGCCACAGTCTATCCCTCTTCTTATTGGTATCGTTTTATTGGTATGGTTTTATTGGTATCACTGTATCGGAATTGTTTCTATCGCTAACCCCATGCCCATTGCCTATAGCATAGCGCAAGTCAGGGTAAAGTATATGGAACCTGTGCCTTCGTTAATGGTCTACTCTGGCAGACTTTCAGCAGACGCTTGCTAACTGCCCAACAAGCAGTAAAATCCCAAACCAATTCAATTAGTTACGATTTGGTTTTAAACCTGCCGTAAACCTTCTAATCTCTGGAGCAGACTATCGACATCATGAGCAGCCCATCTTCACTAGATTCTCTCAAGACCTGGTTACACTCCCAGATAGTCGGGCAAACCCATCTCGTTGATCGCCTGCTGATTGCCCTGCTCGCCGACGGCCACTTGCTGGTTGAAGGTGCCCCCGGGCTGGCCAAGACCAAGGCCATCAAGAAGCTGTCCGACGGCATCGAGGGCGATTTCCACCGCATTCAATTTACCCCGGATCTGCTGCCCTCGGACGTCACCGGCACCGACATCTATCGCCCCGAAAACGGCACCTTCGAATTCCAGGCCGGGCCGATCTTCCACAACCTGGTACTGGCCGATGAAATCAACCGCGCCCCGGCCAAGGTCCAGTCGGCCTTGTTGGAAGCCATGGCGGAACGGCAGATCAGTGTCGGTCGCGCCACCTACCCCCTGCCGGAGCTGTTCCTGGTTATGGCCACCCAGAACCCCATCGAGCAGGAGGGCACCTACCCCCTGCCCGAAGCGCAACTTGACCGCTTTCTGATGCACGTCAGCGTTCATTACCCCAACGCCGAAGCCGAGCGGGAAATCCTCAAGCTCGTGCGCGATGAAGCCGCGGCGGTCACTGCCACCCAGCCCGAAAAGCTCAGTCAGCAGGACTTGTTCAATATGCGCAAGCAGGTGCTGAGCCTGCATATGGCCCCGGCCGTGGAGGACTATATCGTCAACCTTACCATAGCCAGCCGCCAACCCGGTAAATACAGCGACAACCTGGCCAAATGGATTGAGTACGGCGTCAGCCCCCGCGGCACCATAGCGCTCGACCGCTGCAGTCGCGCCCACGCGTGGTTGGCCGGCCGGGATTTTGTCAGCCCCGACGACGTCCAAGCGGTACTGCCCGACGTCTATCGGCACCGCCTGATCTTGAGTTTCGAGGCCGAGGCCAGCGGCGTGCGCAACGACGATATCATCGCCGAGTTGATCGCTCGAGTACCCGTCGCCTGATGCTATCGATGCATGATTTCAAGCAACCGGTGCAGGGTGCCTACTGCCAGCTCGAGGATTTATTGAGCTTGCGCTTCGCTGCGCGCGAATTGCAACTGACGCCACGGCAGCAGAGCCGCTCGCTGCTCAGCGGCGGCTTTCGCACCCGCTTTCGCGGCCGTGGCATGGAGTTTGAGGAGGTCAGGCACTACCAGGCCGGTGACGATATTCGCAGCATTGACTGGCGGGTTACCGCGCGCACCAGCGTCCCCCACACCAAACTGTTTCGCGAGGAGCGAGAGCGCCCGGTCATCCTTATGCTGGACCAGCGCAACCCGATGTTCTTCGGCAGCAAGCACTGCTTTAAGGCAGCGCTGGCCGCCCACACAGCGGCACTGATGGGCTGGGCCGCGCTGGCCAACAACGACCGGGTCGGAGCCCTGATTTTCAACGACACACAGGAAAAAGACATTCGCCCCAAGCGCAGCCGCCACACCCTGTTGGCGATCCTGAAAACCATCCAGGAATTCAACACCAGCTTGCAGTCGCCGGTCCCCGACCCGGCAGCGGTATCCCTGTCCCAGCGGCTGCGCGACTTGCGCCGCATCGCCAAACCCGGCAGCGCCATTATTATCAGCAGCGACTTTCACGATATCGACCAGGCCTGCGACGAGCAGCTCTATCAACTGTCCCGCCACGGTGACGTCTCACTGCTGCATATCTGCGATGTGCTGGAAAGCCACTTGCCCGCCAATATGCAACTGACCGTCAGCGACGGCCAGCAGCGCCGGGTGCTGGATACTCGCAGCCGCTCGCTGCGCGCCCACTACCAGCAGCAATTTGACAATCAGTTTGCCCACCTGCAGAGCCTGGCCCGGCAATTGGCAGTGCCGCTGTTGACCATTCGCACCGACCAGCCGCCACTGGCGCGACTGCTGCCAACCTTCGGGAAGCAAGTATGCCGCCGTTAACCGCCAACCCCACCGCAACTGACCCGCTGGCCGACCTGCGCGACATCCAGCTGCCGGCGGACGTTGCCTGGTGGCCACCCGCACCTGGCTGGTGGTTACTGGGGCTATTAATCCTGCTGGCGCTGCTGGCCAGCGGCTGGTATTGCCGACGCCGCTACCGCCAGTCGCGCTATCGACGAGCGGCACTGGCAGAACTGAAGCAACTGCTTGCTGAAACCGATAACGATGCACACAGCCTGCTGGCAATCAACCGGTTGCTAAAGCGCACCGCGCTGGTAGCCTACCCGGCGGCCACTGTAGCCAGCCTCCACGGCCAGTGCTGGGCCGATTTCCTGCAGGCCTCGCTGCCCAATGTGCCAGCACCGGCCAACCTGGCCACGCTGCTGGGCGAGCAGCTTTACGACGTCACCCCGGTGGCGCCGGAGGACATCCAGCAGTTGGTTATTTTTGCCCGCAAATGGCTGGCCAAACACCGTCCGGTGGAGAGTGTCCAGTACCCCCGGGAGATGTCACCATGCTGACGCTGCAGTGGCCCTGGATGTTTGTTTTACTGCCACTCCCGTGGCTGGTCTTTCGCTTCTGGCCCGCGGCCAGGCAGGAAGACGCGGCCCTGCTGGTGCCCTTCTACCGGCAACTGCCCGGCGCCGAAGTCGCAGAAAAGACCGGCACCTTAAAGAAGTTCGGCACCCTGGCCGTGCTGGTGCTGATGTGGCTGGCACTGCTCTGTGCCGCAGCCCGCCCGATATGGCTCGGCGAACCGGTATCGCTGCCCGCCAGCGGCCGCGACTTGCTGCTGGCCGTGGATATATCCGGCAGTATGGAAACCGCCGATATGCAATGGCGGGGCGAACAGTTTGACCGCATCACCATCGTCAAGGCGGTGGTCGGTGATTTTGTCGAGCGCCGCAGCAGCGATCGCCTCGGCCTGATTCTGTTTGGTACCCGCGCCTATTTACAGGCGCCCCTCACCTTCGACCGCAGCACAGTGAAACAACTGCTGCTGGAGGCGCAACTGGGCTTCGCCGGCGAGAAAACCGCCATTGGCGACGCCATCGGCCTGGCAGTCAAACGACTGCGCCAGCGGCCACTGGAGAGCCGGGTGCTGATTTTGTTGACCGACGGTGCCAACACCGCCGGCCAAATCACCCCTTTAAAGGCGGCAGAATTGGCGGCCCAGGCCAAAATCAGGGTTTACACCATTGGGGTCGGCGCCGATGAAATGACGGTGCCCGGACTGTTTGGCGGCTTTGGCGCGCGCCGCATCAACCCCTCCGCAGACCTGGATGAAACCACCCTCAGCAGCATCGCCGAACAAACCGGGGGCCGTTATTTCCGCGCCCGCGATCCCGCCGACCTGCAGGCGATCTACGCAGAGCTGGACAAGCTCGAACCCATCGAGCAGGAGGCCGAGGTCTTTCGCCCTACCCGCGCCCTGTTCTACTGGCCCCTCGGGGTGTGCCTGGCGCTGGCCGGGCTGCTACTGCTGCAGCGCATTCTCACTGACCTGTTACTCAGGCTGCGCGCCCTGCGGGTACCGGCGGGCGACGCCACAATTGACGGGGTAAAACCGGATGCCTGACGTAATAGCCCCGGGCTGGCTGGCACAGTTCAGTGATTTCCACTGGCAGCGGCCACTGTGGCTGGTACTGGTGCCACTGGCGTTGCTGGCAGGCTGGTACTTGCTGCGCAGCCACTCCCGGCAGAATAACTGGCGCTCTCTTATCGACGCCCAACTGCTGCCGCACCTGCTGCAAGGCAAAATGAGCAAGCAGCAAAGACTGCCTTTTGTGGCGCTGAGCCTGGCCTTGCTGATCGCCGCCCTGGCCATGGCCGGACCCAGCTGGGAAAAACTGCCACAGCCGGTATTTAAAACGGACAGTGCGCTGGTGATCCTGCTGGATTTGTCACCCTCGATGCTGGCGCAAGACGTCCAGCCCTCGCGCCTGGTAAGGGCTCGATTGAAACTGATCGATCTGCTGCAACAGCGCCAGGAGGGCTTGAGTGCACTGGTGGTTTACGCCGGCGAAGCCCATACCGTCACCCCGCTTACCGATGACACGGAAACCATCATCAGCTTGTTGCCCTCCCTCTCACCGGGCATTATGCCCCTGCGCGGCAGTAATACCGAGATGGCCCTCGAGCAGGCGCTGACGCTGTTCCGCGACAGCGGCCACTTGCAGGGTGATATCCTGCTGGTCACTGACGGGGTAGAGCCCGCCGCAGCCCGCTATTTGCTGGACAATCTGCCGTCCGGCTTTCGCCTGTCCATTCTCGGGGTGGGCACCGAGGCGGGGGCACCCATTCCAATCAGCAGCGGCGGCTTTGCCAAGGACAACAACGGCGCAATCGTGCTGGCAAAACTCAATGTCGAGCAGTTGCGCAACCTCGCCAGTCGCGCCGGCGGCGTCTATCGCAACCTGAGTCACACCGACAGCGACGTTGCAGCGGTACTGCAACTCCCGGCTCTGGGCAGTGACAACACCCGCCAATTGGAGCGGGACTTCGATACCTGGATCGATCGCGGCGCCTGGCTCTGCCTGCTGCTGCTGCCCTTTATGGGCATGGCGTTTCGCAAAGGCTGGCTGCTGCTGGTGCCCCTGCTGCTGGTGTTACCGGAGCCGAGCCAGGCGTTTGGCTGGGACGACCTCTGGTACACCCGGGATCAACAGGGCCAGCGCTTGCTGCAACAGGACCAGCCCGAGCAGGCCGCCGGCCTGTTTCAACGGGAGGACTGGAAAGGTGCTGCAGCCTATCGCGCCGGTGATTATGCCGCCGCGGCAGACGCATTTGCGGCGCTGGACAGCGCCAGTGCCCATTACAACCGCGGCAATGCCCTGGCGCGAGCCGGCAAGCTGGAGGATGCGCTAAAGGCCTACGATCAGGCGCTGGCGCAACAGCCCGATTTCGAAGACGCCCGCGCCAATCGAGAGCTGGTAGAATCCCTGCTGCAACAGCAACAGCAACAAGACGGCGACCAGGGCGATCAACAACAGGACGACCAGCAGCAAGACAGCCAACAGCCGGGCGACCAGCAACAGGATGGCCAACAACAGGATGGCCAACAGCAGGATGGCCAACAGCAGGATAGCCAGGGACAGGGGCAGCAGGAACCCGGCGCACAGGACAGATCCGGCGAGTCTACGCCCGACACTGACCCTGAGCAAAACACCTCCGAACCCGACACATCACCAGGAAACAGCGATGAGAAAGCTGAAGATCAAGAGACAGATACAGCGGCGCAACAAGAACCAGAATCGGATGGCACTGCGCAAGCAGAGTCCGAAGCGGGCGCAAATGACCAGGAGCAAGCCCAGGCGGCTGCTGCGCAGGCAAACGATCTTAGCGAGGAGGAACAGCAGGCGATGGAGCAATGGTTACGTAAAATCAACGACGACCCCAGCGGACTGATGCGCAAGAAATTTGAACACCAGTATCGACAGCGCGTCAAACAATACCAGCAAGGAAGCTGGCAGCCACCGGAAAATGGCGCCAACGGCCGTTGGTAGGCCTGCCCCGCTTTCTATCGACCAGGAATAGCCCCCGCATGACAATGACCGCCCAATATACCTTGCTCCGGTACCCATATACCCGCTTCCGGCGCTGGTTACTTCTGAGCGCTGCTTTGTTGCTCACTGTCACTCTGTCCGCGCCAACCCTGGCGGGGCAATTGAGCGCCAGCGCAGACCGCACCCGGATCAGCCTGGAGGAAACCCTGAACCTGGTGGTGCGCTACGACGAGCAGGTCATCTTCGGCGAGCCGGATTTTAGCCAGCTCAAACAGCAATTTGAGATACTTGCCAATCGCCGTGCCAACCAGTACCGCAGCGTCAACGGCAAAGCCGAATCCTGGACCCAATGGACCCTGACCCTGGCCCCCAAACAGGCGGGCAGCTTGCAGATACCGGCGTTTGAATTTGAAGGCGCCCGCAGCAAGCCCCTGACCATCGAGGTGCAGCCGGCGGCAGCGGCCACGGCCCCGGGGTCAGACCAACCGGTGTTTCTGGAGACCGAGCTGAGCAAGAGCAGCGTCTATGTGCAAGAGCAATTGTTACTGACCTACCGACTCTATACTTCGGTGGACCTGAGCGGTCTCAACAGCGAGGAGTTGAGTATCGACAATGCCCTGGTCAAACAGGTGGCCGAAAACCAGTACCAGCGCACTATCGATGGCAAGCGCTACGGAGTCGTCGAAGTCAGCTACGCCATATTCCCGCAACAAAGCGGCAACCTGGTACTGCCGCCAACCCTGTGGAATGTCACTCTGCAGAGTCGCCAGGGCTTTGACTACGACCCCTTTTTCAACCGCGGCGGCAAGCGACTGCGCTTAAAAACGGAAGAGAAATTTATCAATGTCCTGCCCAAACCCGACGCCTACAGCGGCAGCCACTGGTTGCCCGCCACTGATATTACGCTCTCCCAAAGCTGGAGCCGCGACCCGAAGGAATTCAAGGTCGGCGAGCCAATCACCCGCAAGGTGGTGATCAATGCCAGGGGTTTGATGGCCTCGCAGATTCCCGCCCTGGAGCCGTCCAGTAGCGCCGATATCAAATACTATCCCGACCTGCCCCAGTCCGAGGAATCGGTTTCCAGCGACGGGGTCACCAGTGTGATCACCGAGAGTTACGCCATTGTCCCCGCTCGCGCCGGCCAGTTGACCTTGCCCGCCATTCAACTGGACTGGTGGGACACAGAGCAAAAGCAGCAACGACAAGCCGTATTGCCGGCGCAAACCATCAACGTCCGCGGTGGCGTCGAGGCAGCCACTACTGGAGCAGCAACTCCGGCACGGCAACCGGTCGAGGCCCGGCCTGATAGCGCCCCAACCAGCGTCGCCACCACTGCCACAAGCAGCCCGACGCTGGCCTCGCTGTGGTTCTACCTGACACTGTTGCTGGCCGCCACCACCCTGCTGTTCGCCCTGCTCTGGCTGCGCGCCCGGGCCACACCGCGGCCGCAGGAAGCGCCCGGGAGCCCCACCGTCGGGGTATCGGAAAAAGTCGCCTTTCGACGCTTGCAGCAAAGCCTTAACGGCAATGACAACCGGCAGATTCGGGCGGCGCTGCTGGACTGGGCTCGCGCCCGCTTTAGCCCGGCAGCCATCCATTCACTGACGGACCTGGCCGAGCGGGTTCCCGAGTTGCAAGAGGCTATCGCGCAATTGGAAAGCAGTTTGTACGCCGCCGGCGAGGCGCAGTTTGACCGCCGCGCCATGCTCGACCAGCTGCAGCAGTGGCGGCGCCAGGCGCCAGCCGCGGCCAACCCGGCCGCGGCGGCACTGCCCCCGCTCTATTCTTGAATGACCACCTGATAACTCAAGTTTCGGAGTTCATTCCACCGCGCCGGGCGGAGCAGTCCCTTCCAGGACACGCTGCAAGTACGTCCCTGTAAGCTCGGCGTCGGCATCCATGCCTCCGACGGTCCCGGAAGGGACTGCACCGCTAGCGAATTGGCTTACGAACTCCGAAACTTGAGTAATAAGAGGTGCTGCGCCAGATAACCGGGTGCTTAGCGCAGTTCCTTGCGCAATACCTTGCCGACGTTGGACTTGGGCAATGCGTCGATAAATTCGATTCGGTGAGGGATTTTATAGCCGGTCAGGTTTTCCCGACAAAAGGCCATCAACTCTTCCTTGCTCAGGGAGGGATCGTCTTTGACCACGAATAACTTGACCGCCTCGCCGGTTTTGTCGCTGGGCACGCCAATGGCCGCCGCCTCCAACACCTTCGGATGTTTGCCGACTTCGTTTTCGATTTCATTGGGGTACACGTTAAAGCCGGACACGATAATCATGTCCTTTTTACGGTCGACGATTTTTATATAATTGTCGGCGCTGAGTTCAGCGATATCCCCGGTTTTGAACCAGCCGTCGGCAGTGAGCACCTCGGCAGTCGCTTGCGGCTGCTGCCAGTAGCCCTTCATCACCTGCGGACCGCGCACCCACAATTCACCGGCCCCGCCCGCCGCCACCTCATTGCCAGCGTCATCCATCAAGCGAACCTCGGTATCCGCCACCGGCACTCCTACGGTTCCTAAGCGCACCCCATTGAGCGGGTTAAAGGCCAGCACCGGCGAAGTCTCGGTCAGGCCGTAACCCTCCACCACGGCACAGCCAGTGGTGCGCTGCCAGAGCTCGGCCACGTCGCTGGTCAAGGCCATGCCACCTGATGTGGTCAGCTTCAAGGCGCTGAAATCCAGCGCTTTAAAGCTGTCGTTGTGACAGAGGCCGTTAAAGAGCGTATTGAGCCCGGCAAAACCGGTAAAAGGAAACGGCTTTATCGCCTTGACCAAACTGTCGAGATCCCTGGGATTGGGTATCAGGATACTGTGATTGCCGCTCGCCACCAGCAACATACCGTGAATCATAAAGGCGTAGATATGGTAGAGCGGCAGAGGTGCGACAAATATCTCGACCCCCTCCTGGATTCTGTCACCAATACTGTCACTGACTTGCCGCAAGTTGGACACCAGGTTGTGGTGGGTCAGCATGGCACCTTTGGCGACCCCGGTGGTACCGCCGGTGTATTGCAGTACCGCCACGTCTTCTGCTTTACTCTGTACATCCTGGCAGGGGTTGTTATTGCCAAGCCGGAGGCAATCGCGAAAGGAAACCTGGCGGGGAAACGAAAACTCGGGCACCATTTTTTTCACATGGCGCAGGGTAAAATTGATCAGTTGCCGTTTTGGAAAGCCATGCAGATCCCCCATTTCCGTGACGATAACCTGTTCCACTGAGGTGTTGGCAATAATATCCGCCGCTGGTTTGGCCAGGTTTGCCATCACTACCAGCACCCTGGCGCCAGAGTCGCGCAACTGGTGCTCCACTTCGCGACCGGTGTACATGGGGTTGGTGTTGACCAGTATCATTCCCGCCCGCAACACCCCGAACATCACCACCGGATACTGCAGAATATTGGCCAGCTGCACGGCCACCCGGTCGCCTGGTTGCAGATCCGTGTGATGCTGCAGATAACTGGCAAACTGCTGGCTATAGCGATCCACCTCGGCGAAACTCAGTGTCTGCCCCAGGCAGGTAAATGCCGCATTGCCCGGATAGCACCGAAAGGCGGCACGAAAAACGTCCGGTACAGTCTGCAACTGCTGCTTATCCATGGTCTCGACTCCGAATTCTCGTGTTTTTATTATGTCAGTGTTTTGCCTGTCCAGCTATGACTGTGCCTGTCCAGCTATGACTGCAGTTCGTACTATCCGGTTAGTATTATCCAGTTAGCACCTGCCTTTCAGTGCTACCGGAATAATTGTAGCCGATGAATACATTCCGCTTTACTCGCGCCCCGTCAACTTCGATTGCCAGCGCCCCGCGTTAGCGCCGCCGGCACAGCCGCTGAACGAACTTGAATAACCCCACCACCAGGGCCGCCGCAGCGATCAGTACCACCACCATCAACAGGCAGATCACCAGATACTGCAATGCCGCCGCAATCGGCAATTTCCAACCCCAGATAGCGAGCGCGACAAACGCCAGGCAGGCTAACAATGCTGTTGTCATCACCGAGCGCATACCCCGGCGTTTATTAAAAATCATTCCTACTTCACCTGTTGCGCCGCTTTTCCCGGCATTGTTTCCAGTACTTTTTCCAATACGACGGCTACACCATCGTCCCACACCGGCAAGGTTTCCAGCGCTGCCACTGCTTTTACCTCGTCGCTGGCGTTGCCCATGGCGACGCCCACCCCGGCCAGAGTGAGAAAGGTCATGTCCGATTGGGCGTCGCCAAAGGCAATAACCTGCTCGGCAGTCACCGAGTGGTAGTCGAGCAGATGGCTGAAACCCTTGCGCTTGCAGGCCTGGCTGCAAATCACACTGGCGAACAGCCAGTCCGGCTGCGAGGCCATGCGCGCATAGGCAAACACCGCCTCGGGAAAATCCCGCTCCAGCCGATACAGCTTCTCCTGCGCCTGCAGGTTATCCACCGCGAACAACAGTTTGACAACCGGCTCCCGGCCCACGATCTGCTCAAAGGGGCGCACCGTGGGCGCCACCCGCAGATGTTCACTGTGCGACTGTCCCAACCGCCCCATATGCTCTATATAGAAGTGGGATTCGGTGCACACCTCGATATACAGATCCAGGCTCTGCGCCGCGTCCAGCAGTCTGGCCACCAGTTCATCACTGAGGGCGTGCAGCGCCAGTCGCTGCTCCGCCCGGGGGTCATACAGCAAAGCTCCGGTGTAAAACAGGCCGGCGTCGACTAAACCCAGCTGGCGAATCAGGAAGTCGGCGGCAAATTTGGGTCGCCCCGACGCCACCGCTGTTTTGATACCCTGTTGCCGCGCCGCGGCGATGGCCCGCTTGACCCGCTCGCTGTACCTGCCATCGCGACCCAGCAGGGTACCGTCGATATCAAAGAACGCGAGGCGAATATCCCGTGCCAGCAATTGCGCTGCCGCTGCTGAAGTTACATGTGTCGTCAAGGGCATTTACAACCTCAAGGCGCCATCGTGGCTCCACTCACAGCGCACCTGCAGGTCGCCGCTGCCCGGCTGGTGAAAGCTGCCGCTGGATTCCCAGCTAAACGTGTGGTGGCCGGAGAGCTCGGTTTCCAGGTGCACCACCGCAGAATGCCAGTACATCTGGTTGAGTAGCTGCTCAAACTTTTCGATCCACTGCTCCCACTCGTACTCCACCGCCTTGTACGACGCACCGAAGTGCATGACGTCGGTTTGATAGTGATTCTGGTTGACCTGCAGGGGCGGGATAGCAAACATTTCCTGGCACAGGAACGGCCAGTCGTCGGCACTTGGCAAGGTCAGCATGGCCTCGCGATTGCGGCGTCGGCGCAGGGACTCGTGACCGGGCAGGGCCGAGTCCTTGATACAGCCGTAAACAATTGATTCCTGGTCCATAAACTCCCCTCGATATTTTTTCAGGCGCGCCCCGCCAACCACTGTTTTTTTTTGCGCAACCCGGGCGGCTACCAGAACGGCCACCAGTCCGAGCGCTGCAAGCGTTTCTCACAACCTTGTAACTGGTGCGTGTAGCTCGCCGAGCGGTCGGCCACCTTGCGCGCCACCTTCTGCAGCCAGGGCTTGCGCCGGTAGCTGCCCCGGGCATATCCGCCGTGGCCCTCGTGATAGGCGAGGTACAGGCGATAGGCATCATTTTTGGCGATCTTATTGCGGCGATGACTGGTGTGGTTGTACCAACCGATAAAGTCGATGGCATCGCCAAAGTCATCCCGGTCCGCGCCCCAGCCCCCCGCTTCCCGCTTATACCATTCCCAGGTTTCCTTTTTGGCCTGGGAATAACCGTAGGCGTTGCTCAGCCGCGGCCCGGGAATCACCCACAGAATCTTGCGCCGGGGCGGTTTGGCCTTGGCCTGAAAACGGGACTCCTGGTACATAAACGCCAGCATCACCGGCACCGGTACGCCCCAGCGATCCTGGGATTTACGCGCGTCCTTGTACCAGCCTTTTTTCTCGTCGAAGATGTGGCAGGCATTGGTCAAGCGCTGCGGCGGTGAACTGATGCACCCCGTCAGCATCAGCAACAGTAAACAGACCCCGCCCAGGCGCCAACGGCGCTCACTCATCGAGGGCTCCCAGCTGGCGCAATTGCTCGATCAGCTCGACTTCGGTCATGGTAGCGATGCCCAGTTCCTGGGCCTTGAGGAACTTGGAGTTGGTCTCCGCTCCGCCGCCCACCACCACGCAGTCGGTTTTGGTCGATACCGAGCCCGCCACCTTGGCCCCCAGTTCCTGCAACAAGCGGGTTGCATCGCTGCGCTTCAACTCGCCAAATGCGCCGGTGACCACATAGGTTTTACCCGCCAGGGGCAGTTCCGCCGCCGCCACTTCGACGTCTGGCCAGTGTATGCCCGCCGCCTGCAAACTGCGGATCAGCTCGAGGCTGTGGGGCTGGTGAAAAAACTCTGCCACGTAATGGGCCACCACCGGTCCGACATCCGCCACCTGTTGCAACGCCTCTTCATCGGCCACAATAATCGCCTCGAGATTGCCGAAATGATTGGCCAGGGCCCGGGCAGTGGCCTCCCCCACCTCGCGAATACCCAGGGCAAACAGAAAGCGGGCCAGCGTGGTTTGCTTGCTCGCCTCCAGGGCAGCAATCAGGTTTTCCGCCGACTTCTGCCCCATGCGCTCCATGGCGGCCAGTTGCGACGTTTGCAGCGAGAACAAATCGGCCACTGAGTGAATTAACCCCTGGTCCACCAATTGCTCAACCAGTTTGTCACCCAGGCCGTCGATATCCATAGCCTTGCGCGAGGAAAAGTGCTTGATCGCCTCCTTGCGCTGGGCCTCGCACACCAGCCCGCCGGTGCAGCGGTAAACCGCTTCCCCAGGGGTATTCTCCACCGGCGAGCCACACACCGGGCAGCTGCTGGGAAAAACCACCGCTTGCGCCGATGGCGGCCGCCGCCCCTTGACCACGGACACCACCTGGGGAATGACATCGCCGGCGCGCCGAATAATCACCGTGTCGCCGATCATGACTCCCAGCCGCTCAATTTCATCGCGGTTGTGCAAAGTTGCATTGGACACTGTCACCCCGCCGACAAACACCGGCTGCAAGCGAGCAACCGGGGTAACCGCACCGGTGCGGCCCACCTGGAACTCCACATCGAGCAGGGTTGTCAGCTCTTCCTGGGCGGGGAATTTATAGGCTATGGCCCAGCGCGGCGCCCGTGAAACAAACCCCAACTCGGCTTGCAACCTGCGACTGTTGACCTTGATCACCACACCGTCAATGTCATAGGCCAGACTGTCGCGTTTTTCACCGAGGCGCCGGCAGTAGTCGATGCAATCGTCAATATTGGCCGCCACCTGCACTTCGGGGCTGATTAAAAAGCCCAGCCGGTGCAGGGTATCAAGCACTTCGCTGTGCCGGTCCGGCAGTTCCCGGCCCTCGACCCGGCCAACACTGTAGGCACACATCTGCAATTTGCGGCTGGCGGTGATGCGCGCATCCAACTGGCGCAGACTGCCCGCCGCCGCATTGCGCGGATTGACAAAGGTCTTCTGGCCAGCCTCCCGCGCGCGCTCGTTCAACTCGTTAAAGCTCTGCTTGGGCATATAGATTTCGCCCCGCACTTCCAGCAGTTCGGGAAAATCCGTACCGATCAGGCGCAGCGGTATAGAGGCAATGGTGCGGACATTCTGGGTAATATCTTCGCCGGTGGTGCCGTCGCCGCGCGTCGCGCCGCGCTCGAGGATACCATCGCGGTAGAGCAAGCTGACCGCGATACCGTCCAGCTTGGGGTCACAGGCGTACTCGATATCGGCGTCGGCCAGTTTCAGGCGATCGCGAATTCGGCGGTTAAAATCCAGCAGCTGCTGCTGTTCGAACGCGTTATCCAGCGACAGCATGGCGACCTCATGGGTCACCTGGGCAAACGCACTCAGGGGCGCCTCGCCGATACGCTGGCTGGGTGAGTCGCTGCTGATCAATTCCGGGTGGGCCGCTTCCAGCTCTTGCAATGCCTTGAACAGCCGATCGTACTCGGCGTCCGGAATGGTCGGATCGTCGAGCACATAGTAGCGGTAGTTGTGGTAGTTGAGTTGTTGTTTGAGTTTCTCGAGATTTTCCTGCACCGAGACGCTAATAGTCATTATGTAAAAATTTCCACCATTCAACCAGGTCGGGATTGTTCAAAATCAATGGGCCGCCAGCTGGCGCTTGCGCTCATACTCCAGAATTCGCTGGCGACAATGTTCCAGCGTCTGGTTGGTCATTGCACTGCGCGTCTCATCCTTCAGCTCGCCGCCGAGCCGCTCGGCAATGGCGGCGGCGGTCACCGCCATGGTGTTAAAGGCTTTTATGCTGTTGGCAGACATGGGCAAGGTCATAAACAGGCTGACCCCGGGCGTTTCAAATTCAGCCATATGCTGCAGATCGAAAGTGCCCGGCACCACCATGTTGACCATACTGAACATCAGCGGGCCGTCGCCGTTTTCCTCGGTGTAGCGATGGAATATCTTCATATCGCCGTAGCGCATGCCACACTCGAGGATAACTTCCAGCAAGGCCTCCCCGGGAAAGGGCCCGTCGGCACCAGCCATCACATTGATCACCAGCACCTCATCGGGCTCGGCTTCTTCTTCCGTTTCCGCCCCGGAACCGGAATCAATAACATCGTCCTCGTCGAGCTGGATCCGGTCCGCGTCCTTGGGCTCGGCAAACAATGGGTCGAAATGGTCATCGTCGATGTAATCCGCCCCATCCTCTTCAAACTCTTGCGGCTCTGACTCGGTGTTGTTATCCGACTCGTCGTCAGCCACCGCTTCATCCGCGGAGAAGGTGGGCTCTACCCGCGCTTTGCTGCGCGCCTTGGTCGACTCACCGGCTACCGATTCCATCAGTACCGGTACCTCTTCATCCAGGTTCAGCGTCACTTGCTGCGGAATCCGCCGCATGCCCACCGTGGTGCGCTTTTTACGGTAACTCTCTTTCATGCTTTGCGTGACCGCCCGGGCATCCTCTTCCCCGCGCTTGCTCACTACCCGGGCACCGCCGTTGGGCAGCTCACTGCCAAAGGTATCCAGCTCGCCTTTTTCAAGCCCTTTGTTGACGCTGCGCGACATTTTTATAGACTGCCGGCGGGACTGGCGCATACGCCGCCAACCGTCCAACAGCACGCCGATGATCAAAAAAACTATAATGACTGTGAGCCATTCACGCATGGCAAACTCCATTTCTACTAAACCCTTGCCGTGGACATCTGCACGATGCCGTCAATTTTCAATGCGCCCGGGGAGCGACCGATGCCGCTCGCGTCCCAACCGCTCATTCTTCTAAACTGATTCTTTAATACTGGTTCTTTAATACTAGCCGGTACCGACAATGTCCCGCTGGCGCCGGAGTGAAACCGATACAAGCTCCTAAGATAACTTCTGCGCGCTAATGTTCCCGCAGTTAACTGGCGGCCAGCTCCGCCGCCTCGTCCACATCCACTGTCACCAGCCGGGACACGCCCGGTTCGTGCATGGTGACGCCTAGCAACTGGTGCGCCATCTCCATCGCAATCTTGTTGTGCGTGATGTAGATGAACTGCACATGCTCAGACATTTGTTCGACCATACGCGCATAGCGCCCGACGTTGGCGTCGTCCAGCGGTGCATCCACCTCGTCCAGCATACAGAACGGCGCCGGATTGAGACGGAAGATCGAAAATACCAGGGCGATGGCCGTGAGGGCCTTTTCGCCACCGGACAGCAGGTGGATGGTGCTGTTCCGCTTGCCCGGAGGGCGCGCCATAATCGCAATACCGGTATCCAACAGATCGTCGCCGGTCAACTCCAGGTAGGCGTGGCCGCCGCCGAACACTCTCGGGAACAGTTCCTGCAGGCCACTGTTGACCTGGTCGAACGTTTCCTTGAAACGGGTGCGGGTTTCGCGATCAATTTTCTTGATAGCGTTTTCCAGGGTATCGAGGGCGTCCACCAGGTCATCGTTCTGGCTGTCAAGGTAGTTCTTGCGCTCGGACTCGGTCTTGTACTCATCAATGGCCGCCAGGTTTATTGGCCCCAGCCTGGCAACCCGGTTGGCAATCGATTCCAGCTGGGCCTCCATCGGGCTCTCTTCGGCATCCTCCGGCAGTTCCTGCAACAGCTGTTCGAGTTCGAAGTTATCCTCCTGCAGATGTTCCTGCAGGTTATTTCGCTGCACTTCGAGAGTCTGCGCTTCCAGTCGCGCCTGTTCGAGCCGCGCCCGCGCCGCTTGCAACTCCTGCTCAATGCGCCCCCGGGCCTGCTCGGCGGCGCGCAGGTCGTGCTCCACTTGCTCTACCGCCTGCCGCGCCGACGTCAATTCCTGCTCCACCGCCAGGCGTTTCTCCAGCAGTGCCTCCAGCTCCATCTGGTGATCGTCTGACGGATCTCGGGTTTGCTCCAGGCTCTCGCGTAATTGTTGCCGCCGTTGCTGCAAGCGCTGGGTCTGTTCACGCAAACGGCCGAGCCCGGCGCGCAGCGATTCCACCTGGGTTTTCAAACCCTGGTGGCGCATCGCCAGTTGGTGGCCACGATCCTTGTCGTGGCGCGCGCGCTGCCTGGCGGCGTCCAGGTTTGCGCGAATCTCGTCGCGCTGCGCCAGCAGGGTTTCCCGCTGCTCGGTATCGCGGCCCATGGCTTCGATGGCGTCCTGCAGAATCATGCGGGCCTCAGCCAGCCCCTCTGCTTCCAGCTCCATTTGTTCGCGGGCCTCGCCGATCTCTTCGCTGAGGCGGGCACGGCGCAGGGAAAACTGCTCCATACGCGCCTGGCGAGCACTTAAACTGGAGCGCAATTCACCGTGTTTGCGGTTCTTTTCGTCCAGCTCCCGGCGCAGGACTTCCCGCTCCTGCTCCAGGGTCTTGGCCCTGGCCCGCCCCTCCTGCAAACTCTGGTTAATGTCTTCGACCCGGGCTTCCAGCTCGCCCAGTTCCACTGCCAGCTCGGCCAGCTCCTGCTTGCGTGCGATGATGCCGGAACTGGCGTCCACGTCCCGGGCTACCCGGATCCAGCTGGCTCCCAGCCAGATTCCGTCCCGGGTTACCACCGATTCCCCCGCTTCCAGCTTCGGTCGCAGAGCCAGCGCGGCGGCCAGGTCGTCGGCGGCGTAGATACCGTCCAGCAGAGCTGCCAAGTTGAAACCGGCACTGACCTTGTCCAGCAAACGTGGTGCCGCGGTCCGCTCGCCGGCGGCGACCGCCGCCTCGGTGTCCAGCAGCACCAACTCGCCCTGGCTGAGCTCTGCCAGCAGCCCCGCGACGTCGTCGAACCCCGTCACACACACCGCTTGCAAGCTGTCGCCCAGAGCTGTTTCCAGCGCCTTGTCCCAGCCCTCCTGAACTTCTACCTGTTCCGCCAAACGCGGGCTATCCGCCAGCCCCTGGCGCTCCAGCCAGGTGGAGACAGCGGCACTTTTTTCGCCGAGGGCGGCTTGCTGCAGCGCCTCCAGGGACGCGTGCCGGCCGCGCACCGTCTGCAAGCGGCTGCGCTCGCTGTCCAGCTGGTCACTCAACTGGTTGTTGCGGTCCCGGTTGTCGTCGATATCCCCGGCCAGGGTCTCGACCCTGGCGCGTTTCTCTTCAGTATCCAGCTCCAGTTCCGCCAGCTGCTCGGTCAGCTGGGCAATTTCGTCTTCCGAGTCTTCCGGGGCCAGGTTGCCCTGTTCATCGCTGAGCTTGCGGATGCGCTCCAGCAGCCGTGTCTGCACCTGTTCCAGGTGCTGGATACGAGACTGCTGCACCTCGGCACGCTGGCGGGGCTCGGAGGCAGCCTGGTTAAACTTGTCCCACTCCTGCTGCCAGGCCTGCATGCTATCTTCGGCGGTCTGCAGCTCACTGCCGGAATCCTCCTCGGCCGCCTGCATCATCTCCAGCTCGGGCTCAAGCTCCAGCAGTTCGGCCTCCCAGGCTTCCACTTTCTGGCTGTCCAGCTGCAGGTGCTCTTCCGCCTCACTGGCATCGCGCTCGGTTTGCTGCAGGTCGGCGGCCAACTGGCGACCGCGCTCCTGGGCGTGCTGGATCGTCTGTTCGATACGGGCGATGTCCGCGCCGACCGAATAAAAGCGCCCCTGCACCTCGTTAAATCGGTCGCCCAACTCGGTGTACTGGGTGCGGTGCTTTTCTATGGCGGTGTCTTTTTGCACCTGCTGGGTCACCAGGGATTCGACCCCCAGCTCCAGCGCCGTTATGGCCTGCTGCTGCAATTGCGCCTTGGCCGCAAGGCGCTTGTATTTCAATGCTTGCAGCTGGGCTTTCAGCAGCCGCTCTTCCTTCTTGTACTCGGTATACTTCTCTGCCGCCTGGGCCTGGCGCTGCAAACGCGACAGCTGTCGCTCCAGTTCGTCGCGGATGTCGGTCAGGCGCTCGAGGTTTTCAAAGGTACGGCGCATGCGGTTTTCGGTGTCGCGGCGGCGCTCCTTGTACTTGGAAATCCCCGCTGCCTCTTCAATGTACACCCGCAGGTCTTCGGGCTTGGCTTCGATCAGCCGGGAGATCATACCCTGTTCGATAATGGCGTAGCTGCGCGGGCCGAGACCGGTACCCAGGAAGATATCGGTGATATCCCGGCGCCGGCATTTGGTGCCATTGAGGTAGTAGGTGTTCTGGGCGTCGCGGGTAACTTTGCGGCGTATGGAAATTTCAGCGAAACCGGCGTACTCCCCCACCAGCTTGCCGTCGCTGTTGTCAAACACCAACTCGATGGAAGCCTGCCCCACCGGCTTGCGCCCGCCGGAGCCGTTGAAGATGACATCGGTCATGGATTCACCGCGCAGGTTCTTGGCGGAAGACTCCCCCATAACCCAGCGCACCGCATCAATTATGTTGGATTTTCCACAGCCATTGGGGCCAACCACCGCCCCCAGGTTACTGGGAAAATTGACGGTAGTCGGGTCGACAAACGACTTGAAACCCGCCAACTTGATGCACTTTAACCGCATAGAACTGCTTCACTTACTGTTCGAATTGTCTGCCCCGCCACCCGGTTCAGCCTGAACTGCTGTCCGACCCTGTCTGGCGTATGGAAATTGACCTGCAGCAACAGGACTGGACCTGATGTTGGATAAAAGGGTGGATTTTACACGCTCGGGTTGGCCTTTACATCTACCGGTTCACTATATTTGCGCCCCGGCCTGGCAGCTGCCCCGATACGGCGCCAAATACTGGCCGGCAGCCGCAGTGAGCGTTGACCAGTGCGCCGCTCCGTATAACTCACCGACTTATACAGGGCACTGCACCAACTTCTCCGGCGCCAGGAAGATTGGCGCTAGGAGCCTGTCGGACTTAGGGTTGCCCTGCTGCGAAAAAGCCGAGTTTGGCCATTTTTTAACCATTTTCTCGTTAAATAGAACCACTATTCGCCTCAAAAATGGTTAAAAACTGACTCAAATCGGACTTTATCTCGCTACGGGCACCTAAGTCCGACAGGCTCCTAGGGAAGCTGGCTGGCAATGACAAGTGCGAACGGATCCGCTGACTCGCCCAGCATCACGGGGCCCGCCGTAGCCTGCCAGTCCCCCGACGCGGCAATCGGATCGCCGGAGCTGGATATTCTCGCCACCACTTCCAGCTGCGGAAAGCTGCGAATCGTCATGCCTGGCGCCATCGCCATGGATTCATTCAGGGTAACCAGGGCGGGCAGTTCCGCCACCCGCATGCGGGCGATCGCCAACGGCATTTTGGGCCCCTGCCAGGCACGGGCGTAAACAAACACCGTGTCCCCCGGATCAGCTGACACGGTATCTGCCAGGCTGACCTGCACCTGCAGCGCGGCGGGTTCCGTGGCGTCAGCGGAAGCCGTCGCTGATTTGGCTGAAGGCTCTCTAGAGCTGGCTGAAGGCTCTCTTAAACTGGCTGAAGGCTCTCTTAAACTCGCTGAAGGCTCTCTTAAACTCGCTGAAGGCTCTCTTAAACTCGCTGAAGGCTCTCCACCCGCCTCAGCCAACAGCTGGCTGGCCCGCTCGATACCCGCCTGCAGCGAGCGGCCACCGGCGCTGTTCGGGCCCATCAGTTGCACCGCCCGGGTCCAATGTTGAATTGCCGCCTGGTATTGCCCCTGTTCAAAAGCACTGATACCGGCCAGGCCAAGGGCGGTATTTTCGTTCGGGTCCAGCTCCAGGGCGCGCTGCACCAGGGCCTCCACCTCCGGCGTAGCGCGGTTACCCGCAGCCAGGAATATCGCCTGCGCCAGCTCAGCAATGATATTTGCCGGCGGCTCGCCGTGCTGCAGGATATGCGAGTACTGCTGCACCGCCGCCACGAACGCGCCCTGCTGCATATAGGCCCGCGCCAGTAAATAGCGATTGCCCATATTGTCGGGCTGTTTCTCCAGCCGCGCTGTGAGCCCGTCGACCAGGTTTAGCAGTGCACGCGGATCCCGCTCCCGCTCGCCCTGGGCCTCGAGTACCTGTTGCTGGAAATACTGGTCGCGCAATTGCAGGATTTGTACATCCTCGATGGCACCTCGCTGCCAGTAGAACGACAGCGCCGCCAACGGCAGCAGCAGTGCCACTGCCCACAGCCCCCAGACTGCCGGGCTGCGCGTCTGCCGGGCTGGAGATGCGGCGGCACTGTCCGCCAACAGGGACAGCTCCAGCTCCCGCTGCAATTGTTCAAACTGGGCTGGCTCCAGTTCGCCGGCACGCAATTGCGCCTCTAAATTGTGGCGCTGCTCATTGAACAGATCCAGCACCATTGACTCGCGCTCAATTTCATTTTCCCGCGGTTGCTGTTTGCGCCTCAGGGGCCAAATCACAAACCCGGCCGCCAACAGCGCCATAAGCGCCAACACACTCCAAAATATAACCATTAATTCGCTATCCACGCAGGCAAGTTTTGCCGATACTATTGGGTTTTCTCACGCTCAGACGCTTCTTTCAACAGCGTTGCAAGGCGCTGCTGAGCCTGCTCATCGAGCTCCGCTTGTTCAGTTACTGCCCTTCCCCGGCGCCGTACCGTGTAGCCTACAACCGCCAGCCCAAGTAGCAGCAGCAGTGTTGGCAGCCCCCACAGCACCAGGGTATTGCTGGCCACCTTGGGCCGGTAGAGCACATAGTCACCGTAACGGCTGACCATAAAGTCAACGATCTCCTTGTCGCTTCTGCCCTCATCCAGCAAGCGCCGCAACTCACGCCGCAAATCGGCGGCGATCGGCGAATCGGAGCCGGCCAGATTCTGGTTCTGGCACTTGGGACAGCGCAATTCCTCGATAAATGCCAGGTACCTCTGGCGCGCCACCTCATCGTCAAACTCATAGACGTCTATCGCCGCCATCGCCGGCGCCGCCAGCAGGCAACACAGCACGGCAATGCCGCCGAACAATCCGCCAAACCGCTGATAAAAACCTGCACCCATGCTGCATCTCCCGTTTGAAGGCGGAGGATTATAGCAACCGCATCAACCACACTCTAGCGCGGCACCTGAAACTTCACCTGGATCCTGGCATTATGATTTTTATCGAAATAATGATTGACGGGCAAAAAAATATCATTATTATACGCGGCCACTGACAGCGAGGGTGGATAGCTCAGCTGGGAGAGCATCGCCCTTACAAGGCGAGGGTCGGGGGTTCGATCCCCTCTCCACCCACCAATCCTCTATAGCGTGACTGCGAGGGCTTGGCTACTGTCAGAACAATGCGGACCGGTAGTTCAGTTGGTTAGAATGCCGGCCTGTCACGCCGGAGGTCGCGGGTTCAAGTCCCGTCCGGTCCGCCACTATTCGAAGAAGCTGCCCTATGGCGGCTTTTTTTGTGCCTGTAGAAACTGCCCATTCAGGACGGGACGCGAAGCCGCAAGCGGGTTCACTAACTTTGTCCCGGACAAAGTTAGGACTCGAGGCGCAGCCGAGAGCCCCGCAGGGGTGAAAATAGCCCTAAGGCTATTTGAATCTACACCGTCCGGTCCGCCACTATTCGAAGAAGCTGCCCTATGGCGGCTTTTTTTGTGCCTGTAGAAACTACGGGCTCTACCCCATTAACCGGTTATGCGCTGCTGATACTTGCCCGGGGTGGTGCCGGTCCACTGCTTGAAGGCGCGGGAAAATGAGCGCGATTCGGAAAAGCCGAGCTGGCCGGCCACGTCGGCAACACTCAAGTGCTGGAAGTACAACTTCTCCACCGCCAGGTTCAAACGCAACTCATCCAGTACTTTCTGGTAGGTGGTTCCCTCGTCCTGTAAGTACCTGCGCAGGCTGCGGCTGGTGGTCGCCAACTCGGTCGCAACACTGTCGATATCCTGCACCACCTTGCGCGACTCCAACACCGACTTGAGCTGGGTCTTCACCTTCGCCTCCCAGGTGTGCAACTCATCCGGCCAAATTGGCTGCCCTTGTTCAAGCTGCTGCAAGTGATTTAACAGTTCCGGCAAGGTGCGGACAATGGGCAGGTTGAGGTATTTGGCGTGAAACCTGAAGGAGTTTGTCGCCTGGCCAGCGCGCCAATCCCGGCGCAGGTAATACAACAGGCGATCGGGGTTACCGCTCTCCTCGGCAGCGCGAAACATCACATCCTGGGGCGGAATCATAGTCCCCACCATCCAACTGCACATTCGCTGGAAATACAACAACCAGTATTCGGCGAGAAACTGATCCGGATCGAATTCAGTTTCAACAACCTCTATGCTGAACAGGGCGCTGTCACCGTCCGACTCGAACGCGATGGTCAAATCCTCGCTGACCAGCTGGTAAAACTCCCGGCAATGCTCGATAAAGGCCCGCAGGGTTTCGCAATAAAGCCCGGTCTTGATGACCATAGCGAGAGTGCCCGGCTTGCTGCGCCCACGGGAGAGGCCGAAGAACTCATCGGCACTGACCTTCCGGACTACGCGCAGCAGCTGCAGGAATTGCCGCCCTCGCACCGGTATGGAAGTATCCTCGAGCAGCGCCTCATCAATCCCCGCGCGGGCCAGGATTGGCGCCAGCGGCACAGCCTTGCAGCGCAAGCCATGCAACAAGCGGGCGGATGCAACGGCGTAATCCGGTTTTAGTGGGGAGCTATTCATCATGAGTTAGCGCGAAGCTGGTGACACCCGCTGTCCGCTTCGGTCCTTTTTCAAACTTGTTAACGGGGCATAGTACCACCCCGGTGAAAAACCGTAAAAAAAACCCGACAACCACAACAGGTCTGGACCAATAAAAAGCGAATTCGCCGCATAAGGGTTGCGGACTTCCACTGGAGAATCACCTGCCCTGCCGCAGACGAGCAGCCAGGCTTGCCTGGTATAATTTATAGGGGCGATAGCTGCAAAACAGAGATAAAGAAATGCCGGCCTAACGGTCGCAAGCTACTTGATATAGCGGGGCCGGACCTCCTGCGCTAAAACCCAGGCGAGCCGAAAACCCGCGTCGCTAAAAACGCCGGCTTGCAGGTAGACTATACTACCGGCTTCTGCTGCGCTTACGCGCCCAGTCGCACCAGATAACGCCCCTGTGACTGGCCGTTGATCATCAACTCCAGGTAATGGGGCACCTGAGCCAGGGTGATCTGCTCCGCAATACTTTCCAGCTCAACAGGCCGGTATTGCTCGGCCAACAGATCCCAGGCCGCCTGCTTTTCCGCCAGCGGCAGCTCGACACTGTCGACCCCCAGCAGATTGACGTTGCGCAAAATAAACGGGAAGACATTGGCTTTAAAGGTCGGTGACGCCGCCAGGCCACAGGCAGCGACACTGCCACCGTAGCGCAGGGACTTGACCAGGGTAAACATATAATCACCCCCGAGGCAGTCGACCGCATGAGCCCACTGCGGCTTGGCCATAGCCTTGGAGGCCAATTCGTCGAGACTGGCTCGATCGATCACCTTCTGCGCCCCCAGCCGCGACAACCTGGTGCTGGACTCCAGTTTACCGGTAATCGCTGCGACACTGAACCCGAGCTTGCTCAACATGGCAACGACCATGCTGCCCACACCGCCGGTTGCACCGCTCACAGCCACCTCGCCGTCCTCCGGGCGAGCGCCCATGCGAATTAGCTTGCTGATGCACAGGGCCGCCGTCAAACCGGCAGTACCGTAGATCATTGCCTCCCGCAAAGTCAGGCCCTGAGGACAGGCAATCGCCCACTCCGAGGGAACCCGAATGTATTCGGCCAGGCCACCGGCCGTGTTCATACCCAGGTCATAGCCCGTAACCACCACCTGCTCGCCCGGCTTAAAGCGGTTACTGCTGTCGCTGACGACAACACCCGCGGCATCGATACCGGGGGTGTGCGGGTATGTTCTGGTAACGCCCGGATTGCCGTGAGCGGAGAGAGCATCTTTGTAGTTGAGGGATGAGTATTCCACTTTAATCAACAGGGAGTTATCGGGCAGATCGGCGATCTTGCGGCTGACAATCGCCTGTTGAAAATTACCGGCACCGTTTTCCGTAACCCACAATGCCTTGAATCCATCACTCATTTTACTGTCTCCTTTAAGCTGCAGTCTCAGAAAAAGAAGCGGCTATTGCGCGCCCTGGCCAGCCAGGTCAGCAACAAACGATCAGCCGCTGCCTCCGCCGCCATACCCAATTTTTCCTGCAAGGTTTTTTTCTGGATAAACTCCACTTCAAATACATCAGCGGTGGTGGCGCGGGTGTGAATGTACTCATCACTGGTCATCAATTCATCCACCAGGCTTTTTTCCAGGGCGCGCTGACCAAACCAGACATCGCCATTTGCCACCTCCGCCAGGTCTACAACCGGGCGGTGCGCCGCCACAAATGACTTGAACAATTCGTGGGTATCTTGCAAATCCTCGGCAAACTTTTCCCGCCCCTTTTCGGTATTTTCCCCGAACATGGTCAGGGTGCGCTTGTGCTCGCCAGCGGTGATCATTTCAAAATCGATATAATTCTTTTTCAACAGGCGATGGAAATTCGGCAGCTGCGCAATTACGCCGATCGAGCCCAGCACCGCGAAGGGTGCCGCGAGGATTTTATCGGCCACACAAGCCATCATATAGCCACCGCTGGCCGCCACTTTATCAACGCAAATTGTCAGGGGGATTTGTTTCTTCTTGATCCGATCCAGCTGGCTGGCCGCGAGACCATAGCTGTGCACCATGCCACCGCCGCTCTCCAGGCGCACTATTACTTCATCGTTGGCGTTAGCCTGGCTGAGGATGCAGCTGATTTCCTCGCGCAGGTTGTCCACCGCCGACGCCTTCAGGTCGCCGTCGAAATTAAGTACAAAAACCCGGCTTTTGAGCACCGCCTCGGCGGCTTCGTGAGCCTGTTTGAGAGCCTTCTTTTTCGCCTTGGCCTCGGCCTTATGCTGCTTTTCTTCCTCTTTGCGCTGCAGCTTTAACACCTCAGGCTCCAGAATGGCCTCTTTGAAGGTGTCTTCCACAGACTCAAATTTTTCATTCAGGCGGGTGATCTCAAAATGGCCCCGGTCGTGCCCGCGAGCCTTTTGGCTGTAGGAAAACATCACCCCGAGAATAATGACAAAAGTCGCTATGACGGTAATCGACTTCGCCAGGAAAAGTCCGTATTCGGTTATAAACTCCAAGTTGTGCTCCGTACCTCAGTCATGCAGCCGCCGTTGCCAGCGGCCGCAGGTTTATATTTATTGCCAGCGCTGCAGGGCTTGCCGCGCGGCATCGTTCAAGGGCCTCGACAGCAGCCCCGAGTGGGTCAGGCTGATCTCGTAGAGTGCGCCATCGCTCATCGGTGCGAAAGTCGCATTGCCGTAAAGTGCATCCAGCCAGGGAACATAGCGATCGACCCGGTTAAACCAGTCCCAGACATCAACCGCCGAACCGCTGGACTGCAATTCGTACACGGTGCGATTGGCGCTACGCTCATCTTCAAGGGCATAGTAACGGCCCGCCAACCGGCCGAGGCGATAACCCGGCTTGATTCCCAGCCTGGCCAGGCCGGAGTGCCATTTCAGTATGCGGGCGTCCAGTTGCCACTGGTCACCACGCAGCTCAAACTCCTGCTCGCCACCAGAGGTGGCAACGTTCACCACCCCCAAATAGTGCTTTTCTCCCAGCCGCTTGAAACTGATAGTCGCCAAGGGGGTATCCGCCATTAACTCTTCGTAGCTGAGGATATCCCAGGCGGCAAAAGCAAACACCAGCGCGACAACAGCCAACACCAGGCCCAGCATGCCTTTCAACCAGCCCAGCAACCAGCCGCGACGCAACAGCAGCCTTAACGCCAACAGTAATAACAATAATCCTGCGATTGCGGTAGTGGTCGCTATGGCCTCGTAGAGCATACCCGGGTCTCACCCAATGTTGTTATGTTGTGCCACAAAGTGTCTTATCAACTGCCCGGCGAGAGACGTTTCCGGCGGCACCTGAGGCAGTTCATCGTAGCGAAACCAGTCGGCCTCGACGATCTCTTCACCATCAACCTCGATGTCGCCGCCGGCATAGGCGGCATGAAACCCGATCATTAGCTGACTGGGAAAGGGCCAGGACTGGCTGCCAAAGTACTTTAACTGGCCAACTTCGATCCCCACCTCTTCCATCACCTCCCGTTGCAACGCCCCTTCTATGGTTTCTCCGGCCTCAATAAACCCGGCCAGGGCGCTGAAGAATGGTCCGGCAAAATTGGCGTTGCGAGCCAGCAAGCAGTGGTCGCCACGGGTGATCAGCACGATAACACAGGGGGATAAACGAGGGTAAAAAAACAGGTCACAAGCGTCACAGTGGCTGGCCATTTCCCGGCGGTGGGACACGGTTTTTGCGCCACAACGGCCACAAAAGCGGTGATCCAGCTTCCACTGGATAACCTGCAGGGCCCTGGCAGCCATCTGGTAATGGGCTTCATCCAGCAGCGCCATCAGGCGACGCAAATCAATCCAGTGGTGGCCGTAGACATCGGGCCGGTCATCGATCAGCACCACGAAACAGTCCGCCCCACGGTAGCGACCGATGCAGTACTGGGGCGCTTGCAGCTGGGGGTTACTGAAGCGCCAGGTCGACTCCTCCAGCGGCGCCCAGGACGACTGATCCGGGGCCAGGATCTGCCCCTGTGAAACTGCAATAAAACAGCTGTCCCCAGCCTCTGACAGCGGTTTGTGATCGGGAATAAACATACTTGCCACCTGCAGCGGAAATCTTGCCTAGCGCATCCGCACCCGGTGCCCTAATACCTGCAAGCTCTCTTCGGCAATGGACAGCACAGAATCGTCAGTATTCTTATCGTACCTTACCGACTCCATATAGTACTCGAGACCAATAATTGCGTCGGCAAAGGTTTCCAGCAATTGTTGCAGGGCGATGGGCTGTTTACTTGCCAGCAGGGTTTGCTCGACAAACTCGATACAACTCTGCACCACCGCTGCGGCCTTCACCAGGTTCAGTACGATCAGCCCGCCGCGCACCCCGTTGAGTGTGGCGGCAACATTCTTGACGTGACCGTGGTCATAGTTGGATTCAGCAAATGCATTCAAACCGCGCTTCACCAGTGACAGCCCTGCTTCCGCCTCCTGTATAACCAGCATTTCAGCTTCTGCCAACTGCGAGGACGCAATCACTTCTCGCTGCGCCAAACTGTTGATCTGCACCAGTTTCTCACTGGTCAAATTCAAAGACTCGAGGCCGGACAAGGTGCTCTCCACAAACAGCAGCGCATCCGCCACCGAGATCATCTCCGCCGCATCACATTGCTCACCTGAATCTCGCCAGCCCTCAATTTTCCGGATCGCCTCTTTCAGTGACCCGCTGGCAGAGACCAGGCCAACCACGCTGAGAATATCTGCCACCTTGCTGATACTGCCAATCAGGTCCTGGTACTCGTCGACGGCTACCAGACGGGTTTCCGCAACGTACTCCAGCACTTCCTTGACAGTGCGCAGCTCATCCTTGATAACCGCAGCCACCGAAGCCACGGTATTGACGCTGGGCCCGCGCAGGATTTCCCGCTCGTTGCGCAAGTCGTGGTCGTTGTAGCCCAGCGGGGCTATAGCAAAGGTGGAAATAATGGCCTCCGCCTTGGCAGAAGGCTTGTGGGCCAGCGCGAGAATAAACAGCAATTGCTTGAGAATCGCCGCCGGCGCCTCCTCGTCCAGGCAATCCAGGCCCTTGGCCTGCAGCTTCTTGATTTCGCGGTCGACGGCGGTCAACAACATCTTGCGGGACTTGTTGATCTCCATATTATTGGTGCGCAATACTTCCAGCGCCGCCCCCGCCACTGCCCATAGCACCGACCCCGGGCGCGCGCCCGCAATAATCTCCAGCCGCTCCATGGCTCTCTGCATAATACCAAGAGCACTGCGAACCTGCTTGCCCTGGAGCAAATTCAACAAACCCACCTGGTACATATGCCGCAATCGTCGCGCCAGCGAATCCAGATCTTCGATGACAAGGGCGCTGCCCCTGGCTCGCGGCGTATAGGAGACGTCGAGATTGACTTCGAAAAACTGCGATTCAGCGATCGGCGGTCGCCGGCCGAGCTGCCGCAATTCATTGATATAACCCACCAGTAACACCGGCATGCCACGCCGTGCCTGCTGGGTATACTCGAGGTAACGGGGCAAGACAAAGAAGGCATTGGTTAAATGGCTGAGAGGTTCTTCTTCAATCACTCCATTGGTTGCCTCGATGCCCTCGACCGCGGCCAGCATCTCGTCGGCCAGCATTTTCGCGCCATACAGCTGAATAAGACTGAAAGTGCCACTGATCTGGCGTATATCCGCCATGCAACCCTGCAGCAGGTCGGCGCGCTGGGGCATCGCCACAAACTGCTCCAGCTTGTTGGCCGCCTGCTCGATGGTTGCTACCAGCTCGTCACCGACAATATTCAGGGATGAAAGATTCACTTTGTCACTTGGAGACACTTACTTTTCCTTAGGTTACCTTGCTTGGGCGGGTCACAACAGGCGCCTGCAACGGCCCCCGTTGGCGGCAAAATTGCCATGCAATATACAATTGCAACGGGCCCTGTGACCAATAGTTTTCCACACCGACCTCAAGCCTCGATTAAATTTTGGACAGTCGGTACTCTTTTACAGCAATCCACTCTTCAATATAGCCTGTGTCGCGGGCCGAGGGGCGACAATCTGCCGCCAGACCAGGATATTGTAGCCAGATCTTATTGAAATACTTGATATTTCTTTGGTTCGTGCCATGTTCAATAGTATGATTACCGCCTGCAGCCGGGCGCGACATTGTGCTCCCGCTCATTCTGGCGACGTTGCTTTCAATGTCGCTTTAATAGACAAAATAATCAATTTAATCCGCAGCAGACATCGTCAACCCGCGCTTGGCGTTTTAAGGGACATATATGGATCAATCAATTCCAAAGTCATTTCTAAAGAATTTTCTCGGCCAGGCGCCTGATTGGTACAAGCAGTCTATCCTGGCCTTCCTGGTACTTAACCCGATCCTGCTCCACACCGTAGGACCCTTTATTACCGGCTGGGTGCTGCTCGGCGAATTCATTTTCACCCTGGCGATGGCGCTCAAGTGCTATCCACTGCAACCGGGTGGTTTGCTGGCCCTGGAGGCAGCCCTGCTGGGCATGACCAGCACCGACACCATCTATCATGAGGTCGAAGGCAACCTGGAAGTCATCTTGCTGCTGGTCTTTATGGTGGCAGGTATCTACTTTATGAAGAACCTGCTGCTGTTCCTGTTCACCAAGATCCTGCTGGGAGTGCGCTCAAAAATCGCCCTGTCACTCTTCTTTAGCCTGGTGGCGGCAATCCTCTCCGCATTTCTCGACGCCCTGACAGTGACCGCTGTACTGATCGCCGTGTCGGTGGGCTTTTACAGCGTCTACCACAAGGTGGCATCGGGTAAAAAGATTCACCACGACACCCACGACCACTCCAGCGACGAAGAGGTTCTCACCTACCATCGCGAAGACCTGGACTCGTTTCGCGCCTTCCTCCGCAGCCTGGTGATGCACGGCGCGGTGGGCACCGCTTTGGGTGGCGTCTGCACCCTGGTGGGCGAACCCCAGAACCTGTTGATTGCCCAGCGCGCCGGCTGGGATTTCGTCGAGTTTTTCCTCGTTATGGCGCCCATTACCATGCCGGTACTGGTGTCGGGCATCATTACTTGTGTGCTTTTGGAAAAGACTAAAATCCTGGGTTACGGGGAGGAACTGCCGCAAAATGTCCGCACCATCCTCGAAGATTTCGCCAAGGCCCAGGACGCCAAACGCAATCGCCGCGACACCATACAACTGGTTGTACAGGGCATAGTGGCCGTGCTTTTGGTGTTATCGCTGGCTTTCCATGTGGCCGAAGTTGGCCTGATAGGCCTGATGGTGATCATTCTGCTGACCGCCTTTAACGGTATTATCGAAGAGCACCAGATCGGCCATGCCTTTGAAGAGGCACTGCCTTTTACCGCACTGCTGGTAGTATTCTTTGCCGTGGTCGCCGTGATTCACGACCAGCACCTGTTCAGCCCGATCATTGACGCCGTACTGGCAATGGATATCGCCGTGCAGCCGGCGATGTTTTTCCTCGCCAACGGGATTCTCTCCATGATCAGCGACAACGTCTTTGTGGCAACCGTTTACATCAACGAGGTCAAGGCCGCCTACGATGCCGGCACCATCAGCCTCGAGCACTTTCACCACCTGGCTATCGCGATCAACACCGGTACCAATCTGCCCAGTGTCGCCACTCCTAATGGTCAGGCTGCATTCCTGTTCCTGTTGACCTCCGCGCTGGCGCCCCTGATCCGGCTCTCCTATGGCCGCATGGTGATTATGGCCCTGCCCTACACCATCGTATTGGGCACTGTCGGCCTGGCGCTGGTAAGCTACATGCTCTAACGCCGATGGCGCCCTGAGCCGGTTAACATCTTTACCTGGCGCCTCAACGGCGCCAGATGCACCCCTCCCCCAACTGGTCCAGCTTGGCTTCATGGGCCGCCAACTCCTCCGTATTGGCCCGGATTACCGGCAACGGCCTGCGCCCCGTCGCCAGGCGTCGTATGCCGCTCACCTGATTGCCAGAGGCATCGCTCGAGCCCGATTCCGCCCCGAGCAGCAAGTTGGTCTGGCCACCGGTCATAAACAGGTAGACATCGGCCAAAATCTCGGCGTCCAACAGTGCACCGTGCAGGTCCCGCTGTGAATTATCCACACCGTAGCGCTTGCACAGCGCATCAAGGTTGTTCTTTTGCCCGGGGTGCTTTTGCCGCGCCATTACCAGGGTATCAACAATCGAACAGTACTCTTGCACCGGTGCCAGAGCCGGCTTGAGCCGGGCAAACTCATGGTTGATAAAGCCCACATCAAAGGGGGCGTTGTGAATCACCAGTTCCGCGCCCTTGATAAACTCGAGAAAGTCCGCGGCTATCCGGGTAAATACCGGCTTGTCGGCCAAAAATTCGTTGGTGATTCCGTGTACTTCGATGGCCCCTTCATCGATGTCCCGCTGTGGCTGGATATACTGGTGGTAATGACGCCCGGTCAAACGCCGATTGACCAACTCCACACAGCCAATTTCGATAATTCTGTGGCCCTGGGAGGGCTCCAGCCCGGTGGTCTCCGTATCCAGAACAATTTGTCTCATAGTGCCTGCCTCATACTTCCTACTTGCCTCATACTACTTGCCTCATACTACTTGCCTCATACTACCTGCCTCATACTAACTGCCTCATATTTTCCGCCTTGCAATTATGGTCTATTAGCCATTGCGGCACTGGCCCGATCACAACTGCTCAATGCCCCGGTTCGCCAGGGCGTCGGCGATTTCGTTCTCCCGATGGCCAGAGTGCCCTTTGACCCAATGCCACTCCACCTCGTGGCGACTTACCTGCTGGTCCAGCTCGCGCCACAAGTCCTCATTCTTTACCGGTTTGCGGGCCGATGTTTTCCAGCCGTTTTTCTTCCAGCCGTGTAACCACTGGGTAATCCCCTTGCGCACATACTGGGAATCTGTGGTCAGGATAACCCGACAGGGCTTTTTGAGTGCCGCCAGCCCGTTAATTGCCGCCAACAGCTCCATTCTATTGTTGGTGGTGTTCAACTCACCGCCGCAAAGTGTTTTCTCGGCCTTGCCGTAACGCAGCAACGCACCCCAGCCCCCCGGGCCCGGATTGCCTTTACAGGCGCCATCGGTAAATAATTCAACGCTTTTCAATGCTTGTCTCTGCCTTTTTATGTTTATGCAGAGAGTTTTGACCAACTACCTGGGGCAAACGTGGAGCCGGATCTCCCATCAGGCCGACTACCGGCTTGAAGTTGCCCCACAGCGGCTTGATCGGCCGCAGTACGACCCGATCCTTGCGCGCCACCAATATGTAGTAGCCGCCAAAAGGAAGCTTCATCTTCTGGCACAACCGCTCCCAGAACTTCATGCCGGCGAGGATCTTTTCATGATTGACCGGCGGCCGAAAAAATCCGCGCTGCAGGGCAACCGGCTCGCAGTCGAGCACGTTGAGCCAGTCGGCAATGCGCCAGGCCCCCAGCGAGTGGCGGCGCCAGAAACTGTTGCGGCTAAACCACTGAAAAATAAAGCGCCATACACCCTGTAAACTCAATGGGTTAAATCCGACAATAATCAGGTGACCGCGTGGTATGACAATTCGGTTGGCTTCGCGCAACACCTGGTGCGGGTTGACGGCGAAATCCAGAACGTGGTGCAACAACACCACGTCAATTGAATCATCTTCCAGCGGCAAGCGCTCCAATTCAGAGAGCGCCTGGGCGCCATGGGCGCTCTCGGGACACAACTTGAAACAATGATTGATGCGACTGCCGCAGGCGAACGATTCACTGGCCACACTGCTCAGCTCCAGCAGATGGTAACCAAAAAGGTCACTGAGCAGCGCTGCTACCTGTGCCTTTTGCTCGTCGATGATCGCTCTTGCCAATGGCGTCTGGCGCCATAAGTCAAGCCCCTCCAGTGTCTGCGAATAGGACTGGGGGCGGCGCCGTAACCGGGCCCAATTGACCAGACCGTTTAGCTTTTTCAGGATTTGCATACAACCGTACCTTGCTGAGCCCCACCATCAGTTGTGCTATGCTTTAATCAGATGAAAGCAACAGCACAGCATTTTGTTCGCGAATATTGCCTATTATGCCGTTAACCCCGCCAAAGCTCTATGTGACCCTATGATAAACGTTATTATTGTGCCCGCCTTCCAGGATAATTACCTGTGGCTGTTTCATCGCCAGGGCAGTGACGCCGCCTATGCCGTCGACCCGGGTGAGGCGGCTCCGATCGAACAGGCGCTGCGAAAACACCGGTTACAGCTCGCCGGTATCCTTATCACCCATCATCACGCCGACCATATTGGCGGAGTCAATGCGCTGCTGCAGCAGCGCGACATCCCGGTATACGGTCCCCTTTCCAGCAAGATCCCGGCGGTTTCCCGGCCGCTCGCCGACGGTGACCTGCTGACCCTCGACGGCGGCGAAATCTCCTTCCGGGTACTGGCCGTACCCGGACACACACTGGAACACATCGCCTACTTCAACCCGGATGAGCACCTGCTGTTTTGTGGCGATACCCTCTTTGCCGCCGGCTGCGGGCGGATGTTCGAGGGCAATCCGGTACAGATGCAGAACTCGCTGCAGAAACTGGCCGACTTACCGGCGGACACCACTGTCTATTGTGCCCACGAGTACACCCTCGCCAACCTGAAATTTGCCCTGCAGGTAGAGCAGAACAACCCGGCACTGCTGGCTCGCCAGCAGGAAGCCCAGCGCCTGCGCGCGGCCAACCAGCCTACCGTACCTTCCCGACTGAGCCTGGAACTGGCCACCAATCCTTTCTTGCGCGTGACCCAACGCGCAGTAATCGAGGCCGCCAGTGCGTATAATGGCCGGCCGGTTGATAGCCCGGCGGAGGTTTTTGCAGCCCTGCGGCGCTGGAAGGACAACTTCTAGGAGTCTGTCGGACTTAGGTGCCCGTAGCGAGAGAAAGTCCGATTTGAGTCAGTTTTTAACCATTTTTGAGGCGAATAGTGGTTCTATTAAACGAGAAAATGGTTAAAAAATGGCCAAACTCGGCTTTTTCGCAGCAGGGCAACCCTAAGTCCGACAGGCTCCTAGCCCGGCCGGCCAGTGGAGGCAATAAAGCGCCCCGACAACCGTAAAATGCCCTTTTGACCACCCCATATAGCCATAAAGGGAAATGAACTTATCAGCCCCCTCACAGACTAACTAAGGCTGTGAACAGCTAAATGCTGACCTGCTGTTAGTTTGACCTGCTGTGGGGTTGACCACGTAAACCCCGAAATGATGAACAACAACCGAGCACGACTTGAGCCCATGCCACTCGACCCGATACAAGCGAAACCAGGCCGTCGCCAGGGATTGACAATAAGCAGCGTTATTTTTGCCGTTATCCTGGTTCTTGCCGGCTGCTCTTTCAACGACACACAATCAGCTGCCACCGATGCCAGCCGAGCCAAACAGCTGGCCCAGACCCTGCAGAAAAGAAAGGCGGACCGACTCTGCCAGCTGCCAAACGATCACGCTGACCACTACCAGGAACCGGACTACAAGAGCCTGTGGAACAGATTGCGCAGCGGTTATCAACTGGCCGACATAGACCACCCCGAGGTCGACAAATACATCGACACCTACGTGCGGCACCCGGATTACCTGCCCCGCGTATCCAGGCGCAGTGCGCCCTTTCTCTACCATATTGTCAATGAACTGGAACAGCGGGGCATGCCACTGGAAATCGCCCTGCTGCCGGTGGTCGAAAGCGCCTTTGACCCCTTTGCCTATTCCCACGGCCGCGCTGCCGGCCTGTGGCAATTCATACCGGGTACGGGCCTGCAGTACGGCCTTAAGCAGAACTGGTGGTATGACGGCCGACGGGATTTTCTCGCCGCCACTAACGCCGCACTCGACTACCTGTCTGACCTGCACCGGCGCCTGGATGGAGACTGGCTGCTGGCACTGGCGGCCTACAACTCTGGCGAGGGCAATGTGCGCAAGGCCATACGCAAGAACCTGAAACGCGGCAAGGGTACGGATTTCTGGTCGCTGCAATTGCCCCGCGAGACGGAGGCGTATGTGCCGCAACTGCTGGCCGTCAGCCGTATCGTCCTGGATCCGCAAAGCTACCAGTTGGAACTGGAGGAAATCCCCAACCAGGCCGTTTTCGAGACCGTTGATACAGGCTCCCAAATCGACCTGGCCCAGGCTGCCAGCATGGCCGGCATCAGCATGGATGAGCTCTATCAACTCAATGCCGGTTTCAATCGCTGGGCCACGGACCCGGCGGGACCGCACCGACTGCTGATACCCATAGAGAACGCCGACAACCTGCGCGCACAACTGGCGCAGAGCGGAGAAGACCGGGTCAGCTGGGAACGCTACCGGGTAAAATCCGGGGATTCATTGATCAGCATAGCCAGCCGCCATAAGACCACGGTCGCGGTGCTGAAGGAAAACAACAAAATCAGTGGCAATATGATTCGGGCGGGGCAAATGCTGCTGATCCCCTCTGCCAGCCTGGCGGCCCAGGACTATTCCCTGAGCAAAGAGCAGCGCTTGCTGCGCACCCAGTCCCGCGCCAGCGGCCCCCAAGGCAGCCGCAAAATTACTTACACAGTCAACTCTGGCGACTCCCTCTGGAGCATCGCCAAGACCCACAAAGTCAAGGTTAGTCAGCTGGCGAAGTGGAACGGGATGGCGCCGCGGGATACCCTCAAGCTGCGGCAGAAGCTGGTGATCTGGACGCCGCTTGAAAATACGGTGGCGACCTCCGGGACTTCTGCACTCAAGGATCCGCTGGTGCGCAAGCTGGCCTATACTGTGCGCAACGGCGACTCCCTGGCCGCCATCGCCGGCAAGTTCAACCTGAAGGTGCAGGACATCTCGCGCTGGAACTCAATCGATCAGTCCTCCTACATCCACCCCGGGCAGTCATTGACCCTCTATGTCGACGTCACTCGCACCACCAGTCGCAACTAACAGCTTTTACAAACAAGCTGCAGGCGGCTGTTTGCACTGCATGGCAGAGCCGCGGCCGTGTAGTGCAGGAATCTTCTGCTGGTGAAGATTTCCAATGCGCGGCTAGCGAACTCGCCGCTCTGAAATCAGGCGCAGGCTCATTTCAGTCTGGATCATAAAGTGGCGGAAGCTCTGGAACTGATCTTCCCCCAATGCCCCGCCGGATTGGCAGCGATCGGCGTAGAACAGCGCGATGCAGCGTTTGCCGAGAAATATGCCCGCCACGAACGCCGGGTAACAACCCACCACCTGGCGAATTTCGGGGTTGCAACGGCGCTTGTGTTGCTCCATATAATCGGCGCCATACCACTGCGGCTGCTGCTTTCGAATCGCCTCGGTGAAAATATTTTCCTCTGTCCTGGCCACGGAGAAATTAAATTTGTCACGCCACTTTTCGGTGCCCTGGCCCAGCACAAACTTGGCGCTAACCCGCCCCCCCTGGACAAATCCAAGCACTACCCGTTCGAGCCCAATACCGCGATGCAAGCCCTCCAGTACCATCTGGAAAACGGCGTTCACATCCAGGTGTTCCAGCAAGGCGTTGGACAGGTCGCGCAACACACTTAACTGCAAATCCGGGTTAGGTTGCAAGGGTTCAGGCTGCTGCAGTTCGGAATCGGATTGCTCTAACCGGCGGCGTCCGGGGATCAAGTGGCATACCTGCGGCGCGCCGAAGGCCAGCGCCACCGCAGCCGCCTCTTCCGCTGCCGCCTCTGCCCGCTGGCGAACCTCGCGATACCCCTGACCAGTAAACTTTGACACCCGCTGCAATACCGCCTCCATTTCGCTGGAGTCCCAGCCATAACGGGTCGCCTGGGTAATTTCTTCTCCCAGGCACACCGCGCTGACCTTCGGCGATGGGGATTTGGCCGGATAGAGCGACTGCTCCAGTGTTTCACCCAGTTTCCAGTTGACCGCCAGGGCCCTGGTTATCGACTTGAACGAACAACCCAGCACCTGCTCCGCAACGCTGCCCTGCTCGTTTGGATCGGCCGCCTGTAACCGCTCTTCCAACTCGTCGGCAAGTACCCCGCCGCTGGACCAGAACGCCAGTTCCGACAAGTGGTAAAGCAGGCCGGCGATAAAGACCTCCTCGCGACTGCTGTCGTTGGTCTTGCCCACCAGGGTTCGCGCCTGCACCGCCGAGTGAAAGCCAAATGCCATTTGCTTGAGCAGTCGCTCCCGGGGCTGCTTGCCCAGCAGCGAGTCAATAATCATGACGCTGATACAGATGGCACGCACCCCACCAAAGCCGATCAGCACAATGGCCCGGCTGACAGTATTGATGGGAAAGCTGGAGGGGTTGTACATGACGCTGTTGGCGATTCTGAGCACCTGCGAGGTCAGGTTGGCATCCCGCAGCACCACTTCCGCCAGCTGGTTTATCTCGGTATCGTCATCCCCGGTCAGCTCATTGAGCTCCTGCACCACGTTCGCCAGCACAGGCATTTCAGTTTTGCCCAATTTCTCAACCCAGGCCTCCAGTCCTTTAATCTTCATAAGCGGTAATTCGTTTGCAGCTTGCTATCAGTTACCGAAGTTTAGACCATCAATTGACTTTGTAACAAAGTTTGCGGGTTACCCACACAATACTGGCAATTGGGATAAAAATCCGTACTCTACAGTCAAACCTGACTCAGCCATCAAAAACTCTCAGCAGGAGCTTCATGCCGTTCCAAACCGCTACTTTTCCATTGCCTGGCCGGGGGCTCGCCCGCCACTATCTGTTGCTAGCCGCCCTGTTACTGCTCAATGCCTTCGTCTGCGCAACGGAGACCACGGTCAGCCATGCCGTGGCAATGCACGGACAACCGAAATACGGCCCGGACTTTGAGCGCTTTGATTACACCTCCGCAGAAGCCAGCAAAGGCGGTGCTATCACCCTGCACGAACTCGGCACCTTCGACAGCCTCAACGGCTTTATTGCCAAGGGTACTGCAGCGGCGGCCACCGGGCAGATTTACGACACACTCACGGTCAGCTCCGCCGATGAACCTTTTACCCAATACGGACTGGTTGCCAAAGCGATCGAATACCCCCAAGACCGCTCCTGGGTAATTTTTCATCTCAATAAACAGGCACGCTTTCACGACGGCAAAGCCTTGACCGCCGCGGATGTGAAATACACCTTTGAGTTGCTGACCACCAAGGGCAACCCGTTCTACAGCTTTTATTACGCCGATGTCACGTCCGTCGAAGTGCTGACGCCACACAAGGTTCGCTTTAACTTCCGCGAGGATTCCAGTCACGAGACACTGCTGATCATTGGCCAATTGCCGGTATTGCCAAAGCACTTTTGGGAAACCAGGGAGTTCGAGCAATCCAGCCTGGAAATTCCCCTCGGCAGCGGCCCCTATAAAATCACCGCGGTCGACCCCGGCCGCTCGATCACCCTCAGCCGGGTAAAAGACTACTGGGGAGAAGATCACCCGGTGCGCCGGGGCTTCAATAATTTTGACCAGATCACCTACGATTACTATCGCGACGACGTGGTCGCGCTGGAAGCCTTCAAAGCCGGCGAGTATGACTACCGTGCCGAGCGCACATCCAAGCTCTGGGCCACCGCTTACAACAGCGATGCACTCAAGGATGGCCGCATCAAGAAGATAGAAATCCCCCACCAGAACCCCACCGGCATGCAGGCTTTTATTTTCAACCTGCGCAACCCATTGTTCCAGGATCGCACCCTGAGGCAAGCCATAAGCCTGGCGTTCGATTTCGAGTGGGCCAATAAAAACCTGTTTTATGACGCCTACACCCGCACCCGCAGCTTTTTTTCCAATTCCGACCTGGCTTCCTCCGGCCTGCCCGGCGCCGAGGAACTGGCACTGCTGGAACCCTTCCGCAAGCAACTGCCAGCCGAGGTGTTTAACCAGCCATTCAGCTTGCCCTCGTCCAATGGCAGTGACCACAATCGCACCAATCTGCGCGCCGCCAAGCGCCTGCTGGACGAGGCAGGTTATCGGGTCGTCAACGGCACCCTGGTTACCCCCGGCAACAAGACTCCGGTTGAGTTCGAACTGTTGCTCTACGATGCCAACTTTGAAAGAATTGCCAACCCGTTTGTACAGGGGCTGAAAAAGCTTGGCATTATCGTCACCATCAGGATTGTCGACACCTCGCAATTTATCAATCGGCGCAGGAATTTTGATTTCGATATGATCAGCCATGTGATTGGTCAGTCTCTCAGCCCCGGCAACGAGCAGCGTGACTTCTGGTACTCGGAGGCCGCCGACATGGAAGGCAGCCGCAACCTGATTGGGGTTAAAAGCCCGGTGGTGGACGCCCTGGTCGACGAGATAATCCAGGCCAAGACCCGCCCGCAACTGATTGTCGCCTGCCGGGCATTGGACCGGGTATTGCTGCACAGTCACTACGTCATCCCGCAATGGCATATCAACAAACACCGCATCGCCTACTGGGACAAGTTTAATAAGCCGGCCATAGATCCACCCTACGACCCCACCTTCGACACCGGTTTTTTCAGCTGGTGGCTCAAGCCCCAGTGGCAGTCGTCAAGCAGGCCTGAATAGCACGCCGTATGGGAACCTATATTGCTCGCCGCCTGCTGCTCATGATCCCCACACTGCTGGGTATCATGACCATCAACTTTTTAATCGTCCAGGCCGCGCCCGGCGGCCCGGTGGAGCAAATGATCTTCCAACTGGAGGGCCACAGCGACGGCGCCGCCACTGCTCGCATCAGTTCCAGCGGTGGCGAGACCAGTCTCGCCAGCAATAAATACCGCGGTGGCCAGGGCCTGCCACCGGAAGTGATCGCTCGCATTGAAGCCATGTACGGGTTTGACAAACCCGCGGGGGAACGCTTTTTCGATATGCTGGGCCAGTATGCCCGCTTTGACTTTGGCGACAGCTTTTTTCGCAATGCCAGCGTCATCAGCCTGATCAAGGACAAAATGCCCACCTCTATTTCATTGGGTTTGTGGAGCACACTGATCATTTACCTGGTATCGATTCCGCTGGGTATCCGCAAGGCAGTTCACCACGGCTCAAATTTTGACGTCTGGTCCAGCACGATTATTATCCTGGGATACGCCATTCCCGGCTTTTTGTTTGCCATACTGCTGATCGTATTTTTTGCCGGAGGCAGTTACCTGGACTGGTTTCCCCTGCGCGGGTTGACCTCGCCGAACTGGGCAGAACTGTCACTGCTGGGCAAGATCGGCGATTACTTTTGGCACCTGGCACTGCCACTTGTGGCCTATACCATCGGCGGCTTTGCCACCCTGACCATGCTCACCAAAAATTCGTTTCTCGATGAAATCAACAAGCAATACGTGCTCACCGCAAGGGCCAAGGGCCTGTCTGAATCCAGGGTGCTGTATGGCCACGTATTTCGCAACGCGATGCTGATCATCATTTCCGGCTTTCCGGCGGCCTTCGTTGGAATATTCTTTACCGGCTCGCTATTGATCGAAGTCATATTTTCCCTGGACGGACTCGGCTTGCTCGGCTTCGAAGCGGTAAAGACCCGGGATTACCCGATTATTTTTGGCACACTGTATATCTTTACCCTGATTGGTCTGCTGGTGAAACTGCTGTCGGACCTGGTATACGTGCTGGTCGACCCCCGCATTCATTTTGACAGCCAGGGCGCGTAACACCATTGAACACTCTTATCCCAAACCGTTTCCGCCCGCAACTGAGTCCGCTCAATCGGCGCCGGGTCCGTGCTTTTTGGAAAAATCGGCGCGCCTGCTGGAGCCTATGGATCCTCGGGGTGCTGTTTTTTCTCTCACTGTTCGCCGAGTTTATTGCTAATGATCGCCCACTGCTGGTGGTGTATGACAGCGGCATTTACTTTCCAGTACTCAAGTCCTACCCCGAGACAACCTTTGGGGGTGACTTTGATACCGAAGCTGACTACGCCGACGACTATGTCATTGCGCTAATCGAAGAGAACGGCTGGATTTTATGGCCGCCCGTGCCCTACAACTACGATACCCACATCGCCAACCTGCCCGCGCCGGCACCTTCGCCGCCATCGGCCGCCAATTGGCTTGGCACTGACGACCAGGCTCGCGATGTGTTCGCCCGAGTGATATACGGGTTTCGCATATCGATGCTGTTTGCCATCGCTCTCACCCTCGGCAGCTGCCTGCTAGGCATCACGGTGGGCGCGCTGCAAGGTTATTTCGGCGGCAAGGCGGATCTGCTCGGACAGCGCTTGCTGGAGATCTGGGGCGGCTTGCCGGTGCTGTTTCTGCTGATCATTATGGCCAATTTTGTGGCACCCAGTTTTGGCTGGCTTTTGCTTATCATGCTGTTGTTCAGCTGGACCTCACTGGTGGACGTAGTGCGGGCTGAATTTTTACGGGGTCGCAACCTGGAATATGTGCGCGCCGCGAAAGCCATGGGAGTTCCCGACCACACGGTCATGTTGCGCCACATCCTGCCCAACGCCATGGTCGCTACTGTCACCCTGGTGCCCTTTCTCCTCAGTGGCGCCATAACCACACTCACCTCGCTGGACTTTCTCGGTTTTGGCATGCCACCTGGCTCTCCTTCACTCGGTGAACTGGTCGCCCAGGGCAAGGGCAACCTGCACGCCCCGTGGCTGGCCATCACCGCCTTCGCTGTTCTGGCGAGCACCTTGACCCTGCTGGTGTTTATCGGCGAGGGAGTTCGCGACGCATTTGACCCAAGGCTAGTCAGTAAATGACCCATGCTAATCAATCACCCGATAACAAAACCCGGCCCATCCTGGAGGTTGAGGATTTGTCGGTGCTGTTCCGGCAGGACGGCAAATCCACAAGCGCCGTCAACAACCTCAGCTTTGCCATGTACAAAGGGGAAACCCTGGCCCTGGTGGGTGAATCCGGGTCCGGCAAATCGGTAACTGCCCAGGCCATTATGCGCCTGCTGCCCTACCCCATGGCCTCGCACCCAAGCGGCCGGGTATTGTTTGGCGGCAAGGATCTATTGCAGTTGGACCAGGTGCAGATGCAGTCGATTCGAGGCAATCGTATCGGCATGATTTTCCAGGAGCCCATGACCGCCCTGAACCCCCTGCACACGGTCGAAAAACAGATCGGCGAAGTAGTCTGCCTGCATCGCGGGCTCAAGCCCGCGCAGGTCAGGCCCATCGTTTTGGACCTGCTACGCCAGGTCAATATCCCGGAACCGGAACGACGCCTGCGCTCCTATCCCCACGAACTTTCCGGCGGCCAGCGCCAGCGCGTCATGATTGCCATGGCACTGGCCAACGAGCCGGAGTTGCTGATCGCCGACGAGCCGACCACGGCTCTCGACGTCACCGTGCAGAAAGAAATCCTGCAGCTGTTAGCAGACCTGCAGCGCCAGCAGCAACTGGCTCTGCTGCTGATCACCCACGACCTGGGGCTGGTTGCGCACTGTGCACAGAGGGTTGTGGTAATGAAGAACGGTGCAGCCGTCGAGCAGGGTAGCGTCAGCCGCGTCCTGAACGAACCCAGCCATGAATACACCCGCCAACTGATCCAAAGTGATCCGGGGCAAGTGGAGTTACGCCACCAGCAGGACGGTAGCACGCCGCTATTGGCGGTCAGGGATTTAAACGTAAACTTCTGCCTGAAGAAGAGCATCCTCGGCAAGCCGCTCGCACAATTCCACGCAGTGGTCAATGCGTCGCTGTCGCTCAACGTTGGGGAAACACTCGGCATTGTCGGTGAGAGCGGCTCTGGCAAGTCCACCCTGGCACTGGCCATCCTGCGGCTCATCGAGTCCAGCGGCCAAATTGTGTTCCAGGGCACTGAGCTGCAGGGACGCAAAGAGCGCCTGCTGCGCCCTCTGCGACGCCACCTGCAAGTGGTGTTCCAGGATCCCTTTGCCAGTTTGAGCCCGCGCCTCAGTATTGCCGCTATCATTAGCGAAGGGCTGCAAATCCACGAACCGGTCAGCGCAGAAGAATGTGACCGCAGAGTGATTGCGGTTATGCAAGAGGTTGGGCTGGACCCAAGCTGGCGTCACCGCTATCCCCACGAGTTCTCCGGTGGCCAGCGCCAGCGTATCGCCATCGCCCGGGCCCTGATTCTCGACCCGCGGGTGCTTATCCTGGACGAACCCACCTCAGCATTGGATCGGGCAGTGCAGGTCAAAGTGATCCATTTGTTGCGCGCCCTGCAGCGCAAGCGTGGCATTAGTTACATTTTTATCAGTCACGACTTGCAGGTTATCCGCGCCCTGAGTCACCGGGTGCTGGTAATGAAAGACGGCCATATAATTGAATCCGGGCTCGCCGGCGACATCTTTAAACACCCCGCCAACGCGTACACCAAGGCACTGCTGGAAGCCAGCTTTCTGCCGGGCGCGATCAGCTAACCGCGCCCTTTTCCTGGCTTCGCCTTATTGATACAGCTCCACGTCGCTCCGGGCTTCCAGTGCGCTCTGGTACACCGCCAGGTCACTATTGCCGTAGTCCTGGGCCAGGCGCTGCCGGAAAGACGCCAGTTGGGCGGCATCCATATCGGGTAACTTGCCCGGTTTAACCACGGTCAGCTGGGCGACCACATAGTCACCATTGGCCAGTGGCAAGCTGGTATTTACCGGCTTATCCTGGGGTTTGGGCAGGGTAAAAATATGTGACAGCAGCTCCCGGTTAACGGCCGGGTCGTTGCGCATAGCGTCCGCTTTTACCTGCCATTCCAGTTGACTGGTTTCTGCCAGTTCCTGGATTTTGGCCCCGCCTCTCAATTCAGCCAGCAATTGTGCAGCGCGCTCGGCCAATATCGTGCGCACCTTTTCTTCGGTCAGCAGATTGACGATTTCCTGTTCTACTTCCTCAAAAGGCCGCAGGGCTTCCGGCTTGCGATCCTTCAGTTTCACTACCACCACGTGGTTATTGGAAAGCTCCAACACATCGCTGCTCAAACGCTGGTGTAGCACATCATCACTGAAGATTGCCGCCTTGACCTGGTTATTCGCCAAAACCCCGACACCGCCGGAGCGATCAAAATACTCGGACACTTTCACTTCAAGCCCCAGCTGATCCGCTGCCTGCTTCAAGCTGGCAACATTGTAGGTTGCATCTGGCAGGGCCTCCAACAACTCGATAAAGGTCGACTCCGCCGCGGCAAACGCCAGCTCTTCTTTAATCCGGCTCTGCGCCTCTTCAAACTCCGGAGCCTCGGTCACCGACTGGTCCAACAGCTTGATAAAATGGAATCCGGCATCGGTTTCAACCACACCTGAAACCTGTCCCACCTCCAACTCTGCCGCTGCCGCTTCAAACGATTCGGGAAATGTTGAGCCGTCGGTCATACCGAGATCACCACCCAGTTCACTGGAGCCGAGATCCTGGGAATAGGTTTTCGCCAGAGTTTCAAACGACTCGCCGGCGGCCAGTTTTTGCTTCACTTCGGCGACGATATCCTCCGCGCCATCGTCATCTTCGATCAGGATATGAGCGACATGGCGCTGGGTAAGCGCCTTGAAGTTGCGCACTTCCTGCTGGTACTGGTCTCGCACCGCTTGCGGATCGACAAAGGAATTTGCAGCCAGCTCATCCAGACTCAACTCGATGTACTCGACCGCCACCTGCTCCGGTCGCATAAAGGTGGCGCGATTGTTTTCATAGTACGCCCGCAACTCCTCATCACCCACTTCTACTTGCGCCTGAACCGACTCAAACGGCAAGGTTATATAGTAAAAGCTGCGCTGTTGCTGGGTCAGTGCGGTCAATCGATCGAGGTCGCGACGCGTGGCAAAGGCGCTGTTGCTAACCCCGCTGGCGTGCTGGTTGATCAGTATATCTTCGATCAACAACTTCTTATAACTGGCCGGGGTATAGCCCATGTTACGCAGTAACTGGGTGTAGAGTTCAGGACTGAATTTGCCATCCTGCTGAAACTGGGGAGTCGAAACAATCAACTGGTCGATGCTGGTCTCGCTGACCGCCATGCCGCCATTGGCAGCCGCCTGGCGCAACAGCTCGCGTCGTAACAAACGGGTTAGAACCGGCCCACGCAGCTCTTCGTCCACCAGCAACTCGGCCGGTGCCTGGTCACCAAAGCGCTGGATTATCTGTTGCTTCTGCAATTGCACCGCACGCGCCAGTTGCATCTCGGAAATCACTTCACCGTTCACCTCAGCCGCTTTACCAGCCGAACCGTCCTGCAAAAAGAGTGAGTCCACGCCAAACAATGCGAATGGAATTATCATCAAACCTACGATAATAATCGCCACGGTGCCTTTCAAATTATCGCGCAAACTTTGCAGCATGGGTAACCTCTGTTTTAAACCATCGCCTGGAGCGGATAGGCAAGCCTGCGTATCCATCCCGGCAAAAACTTTTTATGGCTTGGAAATGAAAAAAAGGCGCATCACAGATGCGCCTTATAAAATCTATCCTGTTCGCACTACTGGCCAGACGTTAATCACTTTTTCAGGTGAGCTGGGAGCAATTTTACGATTCGGATGTTGCGCCCTAGTTAACGGCGTCTTTAAGAGCTTTACCAGCCTTGAAGCTGGGAATTTTTGCAGCAGCAATTTCAATTGGCGCGCCAGTCTGTGGGTTACGACCGGTACGAGCTGCTCGCTCTTTTACTGAAAAAGTGCCAAAACCAACCAATACTACTTGCTCATCCGCTTTCAATGCATTTGTAACTGCTTCAACTACGGCGTCAACTGCTCGGCTCGCAGCGGCTTTTGGAATATCGGCGGATGCGGCTACCGCTTCAATCAGCTCAGATTTGTTCACACTAAACCCCTTTTTATACGAAAAATATCAAGAAAAAAACCGGGAAAAAATTTTGAAAGGAATGAAATCCTTTTGTTGCTCGATCCCAAAGCCTGCCCAGCGCAGGAAAGAGCGATTTATACCAACTGGCAGCGAGGCGGTCAAGGCGGGATTACAATTATTGTAGAATGCCGCCAGCTATTGATCATATTGCAACCGATAAGCGCAAAAACCGCCCCCAACCAGTTCGGCGGCGGTCTTCCGGGCTAATCGTTGCCCGCCTAATCAATGCGTACTGATTCTGGTTTTCGGCTGTGACCCCTCCCTCGCCTCGGCCTGCAAGGCTTCGTATTCCTCGTCGGTAAATGGCTTTGGCATGTGCTGCAACGCCTTTTCCAGAACCTGGTCGATCCACTTCACCGGCACAATAGTCAAGTCACACTTGATCTTGTCGGGAATCTCCTTCAAGTCGCGCTCATTGTCAGCGGGAATGAGAACCGTTTTGATGCCGCCCCGATGGGCCGCCAACAGCTTCTCTTTCAAGCCACCAATCCTCAGCACTTCACCGCGCAAGGTGATCTCGCCAGTCATGGCAACATCTGCACGCACCGGGATATGGGTGAGCACTGAAACCAGCGCCGTGCACATGGCGACACCGGCACTGGGTCCGTCCTTGGGCGTCGCCCCCTCAGGCACATGGATATGAATATCATTCTTGTCGATAAAGTCTGGCGCCACACCCAGCACCTGGGAGCGTGACCTGACCACCGTCAACGCCGCCTGGATCGACTCCTGCATAACGTCGCCCAGGGAACCGGTTTTCACAATCCGGCCCTTGCCGACCATGGCAGAGGACTCGATGGTCAAGAGCTCGCCACCCACCTGGGTCCAGGCCAATCCGGTTACCTGGCCAATCTGGTTTTCCTCTTCGGCGACACCGTAATCGAACTTGCGCACCCCGAGAAAGTCTTCCAGCATGTCCGCGCTAATGCGGTCATTGACGATGGCCTTGTCCTTGACATGGCGAGTAACCACCTTGCGACAGAGCTTGGCAATCTCCCGATCAAGCCCCCGCACACCGGCCTCTCGCGTGTAATAGCGCACGATATCGCGAATGGTTTCCTCATCCACGGTAAACTCGCCCTGCTTCAGGCCGTTGTTTTTCATCTGCTTGGGGATCAGGTAGCGCAGGGCGATATTGACCTTTTCATCCTCGGTATAGCCTGGAATACGAATCACTTCCATTCGATCCAGCAGCGGCCCGGGTATATTCATGGAGTTTGATGTGCAGATAAACATCACGTCCGACAGGTCGTAGTCAACTTCCAGATAGTGGTCGTTAAAGGTGTTGTTTTGCTCCGGGTCCAGTACTTCCAGCAAGGCAGAGGCAGGATCGCCGCGGCTATCCATCCCCATCTTGTCCACTTCATCGAGCAGGAAAAGCGGGTTTTTGACCTTGGCCTTGGACATCTTTTGAATCAGTTTACCCGGCAGCGAGCCGATATAGGTGCGCCGGTGACCGCGAATTTCCGCCTCGTCCCGAACGCCGCCCAGTGCCATGCGCACGAACTTGCGGTTGGTCGCCCGCGCGATCGACTCACCCAGAGACGTTTTACCCACCCCGGGCGGCCCCACCAGGCACAACACAGGGCCTTTGATTTTTTTCACCCGCTGCTGTACCGCCAGGTATTCGAGAATGCGCTCCTTGACCTCTTCCAGGCCGTAGTGATCCTCTTCCAGCACCTTCTCGGCCCTGGCCAGGTCGTGCCGCACCTTGCTGCGCTTTGACCAGGGCACATTCACCATCCAGTCGATATACGCCCTTACCACCGACGCTTCCGCCGACATGGGTGACATCATTTTCAGCTTGCCCAACTCTGCCCGGGTCTTGTTTTCGGCCTCCTCAGGCATTTTAGCGTCGGCAATCTTGCGCTCCAGCTCTTCCATTTCGCTGGGTTCGTCGCCGATTTCGCCCAGTTCCTTTTGAATAGCCTTCATCTGCTCATTCAAATAGTACTCGCGCTGACTCTTCTCCATCTGCTTCTTCACCCGACCACGGATGCGCTTTTCAACCTGGAACAGGTCGATTTCCGCCTCCATCAAACCGAGCAGATGCTCCAGGCGCTCACGCACATTGACCATCTCCAGGATTTCCTGCTTCTGCTGCAGCTCCAGGGTCATGTGCGCCGCCACCGTATCGGCGAGCCGGCCCGGGTCATCGATACCAGACAATGAGGTAATGACTTCAGCAGGCACCTTCTTGCTGAGGCTGACATACTGCTCGAACTGGCTCATAGCGGAGCGCAACAAGGCATCGGATTCGACTGACGGTATATCCTCGCTGACCAGCTGCTCCACTTCGGCGCGAAAATAAGCGCCCTCGTTGTGAATAGCTTGTACCGCAGCGCGCTCACCGCCCTCCACCAGCACTTTGACAGTGCCGTCCGGCAACTTCAGCAGTTGCAGAATGGTGGATACGGTACCAATGCTGTAAAGGTCTTGTGCGCCGGGGTCGTCGTCAGAAGCGTTCTTTTGGGCCAGCAGCAGAACCTGCTTGTCCGCGGCCATGGCCCGCTCCAGTGCTTCAATGGACTTCTCCCGCCCTACGAACAGAGGTATCACCATATGTGGGTATACCACCACGTCGCGCAAGGGCAACAGGGGCAGTTCGAGTGTTGTCATAGCATTTGCACCACTTGTTTCCATTAATTTTCCCTACCAACATAACGGGTTTCATAAAGAATGGGGTCAACTGTGCCCAATTACAATATTTGCGGGTACAAAAAAGACAAAAGGAGGCTCAGAGGCCTCCTTTTGTCCAGGTTTCGCGTCGCGTTCAGCTCCGTTTACTCGTCGGGAGCGACTTTTTGCTTTGGCGGTGCGGGCAACTCTTCGGCTTCCTGAGTCTCGTACACCAGCAGCGGTTCAGACTCCCCGCGTATCACCGAGTCATCTACGACCACTTTACTGACGCCTTTCTCCGAGGGGATCCGGTACATGGTATCAAGCAGCACTGATTCCATAATCGAGCGCAGGCCGCGAGCACCTGTTTTACGGTCCATGGCTTTCTTGGCTACCTCTTCCAGGGCATCCTTACGGAAATCCACTTCTACCCCTTCCATTTCGAAGAGTTTGCTGTACTGCTTGGTCAGCGAATTCTTCGGCTCGGTGAGAATCTGCACCAACGCCTCAAGATCCAGCTCTTCCAGCGTCGCAATCACTGGCAGTCGACCGACAAACTCGGGAATAAGGCCGTAGCGCACCAAATCTTCCGGCTCCAGGTCCTTGAAGGTTTCACCCACATCTTTCTTGGCATTCTTGCTCTTTACCTCCGCACTGAAGCCAATACCGCCTTTTTCCGAGCGATCGCGGATGATCTTGTCCAGCCCGGCAAACGCGCCGCCGCAGATAAACAGAATATTGGAGGTATCGACCTGCAAGAATTCCTGCTGGGGATGCTTGCGCCCCCCCTGCGGTGGCACAGAGGCCACGGTGCCTTCGATCAACTTGAGCAAGGCCTGCTGAACACCCTCACCGGAAACATCCCGGGTGATGGACGGATTGTCCGACTTACGCGATATCTTGTCGATTTCATCGATATAGACAATACCCTGCTGGGCCTTCTCCACATCGTAATCGCACTTTTGCAACAGCTTCTGGATGATATTTTCCACATCCTCACCCACATAACCGGCCTCGGTCAGTGTGGTGGCATCGGCAATGGTAAAAGGCACATTCAGCAATCGAGCCAGGGTCTCGGCCAGCAGGGTTTTACCGCTGCCCGTCGGGCCCACCATCAGGATATTGCTTTTACCCAGCTCAATATCTTCTTTCTCTTTCTTTTTCTCGGAGGCGCGCAAGCGCTTGTAGTGGTTGTACACCGCCACTGCCAGCACTTTCTTGGCCCTTTTTTGACCAATTACGTAGTCATCGAGAATATTAGAAATTTCTTTCGGAGTTGGCAGGCGCTTGCTGCTGCTCTCCGACGTGCTTTCCTGAATTTCTTCGCGAATGATATCGTTGCAGAGATCCACACACTCATCACATATAAACACCGACGGGCCAGCAATCAGCTTGCGCACTTCGTGCTGGCTCTTACCGCAAAACGAGCAGTAGAGCAGCTTGCCGTTGTTATCCCCATTATCACCTGTGTGGTCGGTCATTAAACCTCTCCAAATTACCCACTTTAAAGCCGCTTGCTACATAACAATGCGTTCAACAGCCAAAATTTTCAAGTTCGTCCTATTATTATGTCAGAACAATTACAAATCAATTGCCCTAATAATACGCCAAAAATAGCTAAGCAGACCATTGCCTGGCGGTAAAATACACCGCCAGGCACCCAATTCCGCCCCACCTGGCAGCGGTGGATTACAGCGCCGGGCCGCTGCGGTGAGTGAGCACCTCATCAATCAGCCCATAGGCGCGGGATTCATCGGCACTCATAAAATTGTCCCTTTCTGTATCCAGCGCAATGCGGTCCATATCCTTACCTGTATGATAGGCCATAATCTGGTTCAGGCGGTCGCGGGTTTTCAGTATTTCCTGGGCGTGGATATGAATATCCGTGGCCTGGCCCTGGGCCCCACCACTGGGCTGATGAATCATAGTGCGGGCATTGGGTAGCATATAGCGCTTGCCCTTGGCGCCGGCGGTAAGCAGAAACGCACCCATGCTGCACGCCTGGCCGATACACATGGTACTGACGTCGGGCTTGACGAACTGCATGGTGTCATAAATTGAGAGGCCTGCAGTGACCGAGCCACCGGGCGAATTGATGTACAGGTGGATGTCCTTGTCGGGGTTTTCGGCTTCCAGGAACAGCAGCTGGGCCACCACCAAATTGGCCATATGGTCTTCCACCTGCCCTACCATAAAGATAACCCGCTCTTTCAGGAGCCGGGAATAGATGTCAAATGAGCGCTCACCACGGGCGGTTTGCTCAATTACCATTGGCACCAGAGCACTCTGGATAGCTGGTGTTTGGGTACTATTATCGAAGTTTGACATACAGTTTAATTACTTCCCTTTTGTTACAAATCGCTATAAAAGCCACCCGTTTTGCACTCGGTGGACACGTTTGGTGGGAGCTTAAACCGTGAGAAAGATATATTCCAGAGCAACTGCAGAATTGCAGAAGATTTTGCTGCGAAACAGATGTTTCGCAGCCTTTTTGGTCAACATTCAACCAGGGTGTTTTTACTCTTGCTCGCCACCCGCTTGCTTGACAACCTCTTCGTAGGTGCTGGCAGTCTCGGTGACTTTGGCGCCATCGAGAACGTGATCAACCACCTGGTCTTCCAGTACTGCAGACTCAACGCTGGCCAGCAGCTGCTGGTTGGAGTAGTAGTAATTAACCACCTCTTCCGGCTCCTGGTAGGTTGACGCCATTTCGTCAATCATGGCGCGGACACGATCACTATCCACTTTGATATCGGCAGCCTTAACGATTTCTGCAACAATCAAGCCCAGTGCCACGCGGCGCTCTGCCTGCTCTTTGAACATATCATCGGGCAGCAGTGACTTGAGATCCATATTCGGCTGGGCACCACCAAACTGCTGCATCATCTGGTTGCGCAGCGTCTCGATCTCGCCGCTGATCAGCGCTTTGGGCAGATCCACCTGATGAGCCTCTATCAGCTTGTCCATGACCTGGTTTTTAACCTTGGTCTTGGCGGCATTTTTCAGCTCGCGCTCCATGTTCTTGCGCACTTCGGCGCGAAATTCGGCCTCATCCTTGCCTTCGATGCCGTATTTGGAGTAGAACTCCTCATCCAGCTCGGGCAGGGTTTTCTCCGCTACACTATTGACCTTGACCTGGAACTCAACTGCCGCACCTTTCAGGTCTTCGGAGTGATAGTCGTCGGGGAACGTCAGCGACAACACTTTCTCTTCGCCCGCCTGCATACCGACGATACCGTCCTCGAAGCCCGGAATCATTGAACCGGTGCCCAATTCCAGCTTCTGACCTTCAGCCTTGCCGCCCTCGAACTCTTCGCCGTCTTTGGTGCCGGTGAAGTCGATATTGACCTGGTCTCCGATGGCTGCCGGGCGCTCCACGTCACTCCAGCTGGCCTGCTGCTGGCGCAGGGTATCGATCATTTTATCGATATCGGCATCCTGAACTTCGGCTGTCAGCTTCTCGATTTCAAATCCGGCGATATCGCCAAGGGCGATCTCCGGATAGACTTCAAAAGTGGCGACAAACTCGACATCCTTGCCCTCGGTCATTTCTTTTGGCTCGATGGCTGGCTGTCCGGCGGGACGCACATCTTCCTGCTGAATGGCGTCATAGAAGGAACGGCTCATCACCTCACCGATCACCTCCTGCCGCACACCAGCACCGAAGCGCTGCTTAACTACTTTCAAGGGCACTTTACCCTTGCGAAAACCGTTCAGGCGCACAGTCCTGGCGGCTTCCTGCAAGCGCTTGGTGACTTCAGATTCTACTTGTTCAGCCGGGATGCCTACCGTCATACGACGCTCAAGGCCGGTGGTCGTTTCGATTGAAACCTGCATGGTGTTCCTCGTAAAAATCAGATCAATACCTAATAGGGTATTTCGTGCTTTGACAGGCCCGGCAAACTTTACCCAGGCAACTGTCAGGTATGGTGCGGACGGAGAGACTTGAACTCTCACACCTTGCGATACTAGAACCTAAATCTAGCGCGTCTACCAATTCCGCCACGTCCGCGTAGCCTACTTTTTAGAACCTGACTAAGGTTTTGCCCGCAACCCTTTGATTTTCTTATGAATTTCAAAAACCCAAAGCAGGGCTGCCGGTTAAGGGGTGGAGATTTTGCCACACTCACCAGCGCTGATCAACTGTGCAGTGCGGCATTCACGGGTATTTGCTTATTGAATCCGGGTTAATTGATAACCCTGGCCCTGCAGCAACGCCCGCAGACCCTGCGCGCCCACAATATGGCCAGCGCCCACCACTACGAACAGTTTTTTACCCTGTTGCAGCTGCGCCACCAGTTTGTCCAGCATATTCCGGTTGCGCGTTTGGTAGAGCATCTCCCCCAGGTCGGACTCTCCGGCGCCCAGGATACCGATTGTTCGCTGCTCCAACTCGCGCTCATCACCCTGGCGCCAGGCCTCAATAATAGTCGCCAGCATTGCCGGGCCGTTGCTGTAGTCCGAGAGGGTCTGCAGAAGAAACTCTATCTGCCGCTGGCTGCTCATCCGGTCGAAGACCGCCAACTGCTGCGCAACCGTCTCCAATGGCAGGATCCCCATCTCTCCCGGAACCTGGCGCGCCTGCTGCAAGAAAAATTGATCGACCCCGAGATGTTCACTATACCCGCCAGCGCGAATCTGCCCTGCAGTCAGGATAAACGCCACCAGCCAGGGTTTCAGGCCCGACAACAGCGACGGTGTCAGCCCTTGCCCCCGAGCGATTGCCGCCAACCGCTGCCACTGCTGGTGTGACAGTTGCTGCTCCAGGTTGACTCCAGCGGGATAACTGCCCAGCTGCATAAGCTCGCGACCGGATGGGGTAGCAGCGCCGGGCGCGATATCCAGCTCAACCGCCAGTACCTCACTGGCAGCAAACGCCTGCATAACCTGGTCCGACAAAGGGTACATCGACTCGTTGCCAAAATGCACCGAACCGAACAGATAGGCCTGCGCCGCGCCATCCTCACCGCTCACCTGCCATAAGGCCGGCGCGGCCAAAACCGGCCGCACCAGGCAGGCAGCGGCCATCAGCAGCATGAACAAGGGGTTAAAATAACGCAGTTTCATCAGCTGGCTAATACCATAACCCTAATCACGAACATTCCAGGCAGAACCAAGAGCCCACTCCACTCCGACCTTGCATCGGCCCGGTGAAAAGCCAACCCACCACTCCCGCCAGCCGGATTCCCGGCCGTCGATGGCATCAGGCGTAATAACTTTTGCCTGCGGCCGCCATGGCTCGCTGCTGCTCGGTAACCTGGTACAATTTGCCCAGATGTTGGTATTTATCGCTGTAAGCGACCAATTTTGCCAGACCAATACTGTCTGCCCAGCGAAACACTCCGCCACGGAAAGCTGGAAAGCCGAGGCCATAGACCAGTGCCATATCGGCTTCCGCCGCGGTCCCCACGATGCCCTCTTCGAGGCAACGGGCCATCTCGATCACCATAGGCAACATGCAACGAGCGACGATCTCCTCGTCGTCAAAGTCCCGCCGCGGCTCACTGACGGCGGCAATCAGGTCATAGACTTCCGCCGACGCCATCTTTTTCGGGCGGCCGCGCTCATCGGCTTCATAGCTGTAAAATCCCTTGCCATTTTTCTGGCCGAATCGGTTATTTTCATACATGACATCGGCACAAGTCTTGCCACTTTTCGCCATTCGATCCGGAAAGCCCTCTGCCATAACCTCTTCGCAGTGATAACAGGTGTCGATACCGACTACATCGCTCAGGTATGCAGGCCCCATCGGCCAGCCCCACTGCTCCATCACCTGGTCTACCTTTTGAAAGTCGGCGCCATCGCGGACCAGTCCGGCAAAACCGGCAAAATAGGGGAACAGGGTACGGTTGACCAGAAACCCCGGGCAATCGTTAACCACAATGGCCTTTTTACCCAGTGAGTTGGCATAGGCGACCGTTCGTGCAATGGCTTCATCGGAAGTTTTTTCACCCCGTATGACTTCCACCAGGGGCATGGCGTGAACCGGGTTGAAGAAGTGCATGCCGCAGAAATTTTCCGGGCGCTGCAGGGCTTCGGCCAGGTAGGTTATGGAAATAGTCGACGTATTCGAGGTGAGAACGGCCTGTTCGGAGACATTTCGCTCCACTTCAGCCAATACCGCGTGCTTTACTTTCGGGTTTTCGACCACAGCCTCGACCACGATATCGACCTTATCGAAACCCTCATAGGTCAGAGTGGGCTTGATACCACTGAGGATTTGCTGCATTTTCTCCGCCGTCATCTGGCCCTTGCTGACACGCTTGTTGAGCAGCTTGCTGGCTTCCTTGATACCCAGGTCGAGACCCGCCTGGGCGATATCCTTCATCAATATAGGCGTACCGGTATAAGCTGATTGATAGGCGATGCCGCCCCCCATAATACCCGCCCCCAGCACGCCGGCTTTGGCCACTTGATGTTGCGCTTTTTTCTCCCAACCGCGGGCTTTTTTTGCCAACAACTGGTCACTCAGGAACATGCCCACCAACGCAGCCGCTGAGGGCGTAGCGAAGACTTTGGTAAAGGCCTTCTTCTCCACTGCCAGGGCCTCATCGCGCCCGAGCCCCGCGCCCTGCTGAATGGCGTCCAGTGCCGTCATGGGCGCCGGGAAGTTCGGCCCCACTTGCTTCGCCAGGGCTGCCCGCAACCTATCAAATTCGGCCTGCAATGCAGCCGGATTGTCGCTTACAGGCGCCCGCTTTGTTTGCCGCCGTGACTGGAAGTCCAACTCGCCGTCGATGCACTGCTGCAGTGTCGCCAGCGCAGATTCGCGCAGTGCATCGGGAGCGACCACTTTGTCGATCACACCCGCCTGCAGGGCTGCCTCGGCTTTTTGGTTGCGGCCCGAGGCAATCCAGTTAATCGCCGTTTCACAACCGGCCAGGCGGGACAAGCGCACGGTACCGCCCCACCCGGGAATCAAACCGAGATTGGTTTCTGGCAAGCCGACCTGGGCGCCACTGCTGGCGACCCGATAATCGCATCCCAGACAGAACTCCAGCCCGCCGCCCAGCGCAAAGCCATTGATGGCCACCACCACGGGCACCTTCAAGTCTTCGATTCGATTGAAATTTTGGACATTCTGGTCCAGGTGCGCAGCGACTGCGTCGGCACCCTCGGCGAACAGCGGGACAAATTCCGTTATGTCGGCGCCGACGATAAATACACCCTTGCCACTGGTCACCAGCACCCCCTGCAGGGACGGTTGCGCCTCCAGCGCTGCAATCGCTTTATCCAGCTCGGCGACCGTGCGAGTATCGAACTTGTTAACCGACTCCCCCTGTAAATCGAAATTAAGCTCGGCAACATCACCGTCTAGCAATTTGACTGACAGGGTGGTTCCTTCAAATATCATGTATGACCTCATAAATTCTTTTTTGGATGACGACGCCATGTCGCCCGGGGGATCTGGCCTGGGGCAGTTGAACCAGCCATCGACGCCAGTGAAATCAGCGCACGACCAAAAACAAGTACGGCAGTATACCGTTTCATATCCGACCCTTGAACCATTTTTTCAGGAGCCGCGACACGACAAACAGCAAGGCGATGCAAGACGATTGTGCGGTGCGTTCGACACGAGCAACACAAAAAAACGGGATTCTGCTGTTGTTGATCCTGGCGTCGCAGCCGTGACCGGCTACTCGAGAGTGGCCTGCACCCACTGCACTTCGCCCTGCAATGGCTCCAGCCGGAACGGCGTGGTGGTGTAAAGGGTCAGGCTGTCTCCCCGCCGCAAGGTCTGGCTACCGGACAGGGAACTGAAGACTGCCTCCCCCGCAGTCACCAGCAGCAGAGTGGTATGACGCGCCAGCAGATTCAAGGGCGAATCGCCTGCGCTGTGACTGAAAACCCGCAGCTGGATATCACCGCCGCGCCCACGAGCCTCAGCCTGCAGACCTGCGGACAACATATGTCCTGCGACACTGTTGCCGGGTACCGTATGGGCCACAATCTTTTGCCGGGCGATATCGATGGCAAAGAAATCTGGCAGGGAAATGGGGAAGCCTTTTAAAACTTTTTCGAGGGATAATACCGACGGACTGACGGCCCCCTGTTCAATCACCGAGATGGCGCTATTGGGAATGCCGGCGCGTTTAGCCAGCTCGCGCTGCGACCAACCATAAAATTCGCGCAGCGCTTTCAAGCGTATACCAAGCTGTGACGCCATAAAGTAACCCGACCACTGGAGAAAACGGGCACCATACTACCAGCTCGCCAGCCACTCTCCTATCGGTTGCAACAAAGCCGCCACCCTACCAGTGGAATTCAGTCGCGCATATCCTGATAGCGGTCGCAAGCCTTGTACTCAATGGGCTTATCCAGGCCGGGGATTGTAATCCTGGCGTCGGAGATGGTCATCGCCTTGTCGTCAATCAGCTGCTCGCCGAAATTATAGACAATATTGAACTGGCCATGAGTGGCTGCTCGATCATACTCCAGCGCTCGTTCGCGCACGCCTTGCAGACGCTCCTCATAGGCGGCCATGACATCGGGACTGTAGCGCTTGGCCAACATCGACTTGACTACCGACGGCGCGATAATCACGCCGGTCGCATTATTGCCTCCGAAACCCTTGGAGTTAATAAACGCCACTTGCAACTGTTCAATCGGAGTATCCGTGGTGGAAATATGCAGCCGCTCCCCGTGCACATCATCCGCCACCCGGTCAATGGTTTTGATGCCCGGCACCAGCCCGTATTCGAAGGAACCCAGCGCGGCCACCAGCTGATCGCCGCTGGCCGGCCCAATGGAGTGCCCGACATAGGCTTTTACCGCGGCAATCGGCCAGTCGGTAATATCAAAAGCACCGGCGATGCGATCAAACAGCTCCGACTCGGTTACCCGGTTAGCCGGCGTGCTGGAACCGTGGGCATGCACCATGCTGTGCTTGCGCACCGCGTCCATCCCCAGCAGGTCCCTGGCGGCGGCCACCGCTTTCGCCAAGGTAATATAATTGCCGGGTCCCGGTGCGGAGATGGATTTTTTAAACCCGTCGGCGTTAATAAACACATCGGTGGCGGCGCCGTAAACCTGGGCCCCCAACTCAACCGTCAGCTCATCGTCCATCAGAACCACAAACTGGCTGGACTCGGCAATAGTAAAGCCGCAATTGTCCCCGAATGGGCGGCTGGAGCGACGCAGGTCAGGGCTGTCACAACCCTCAATCTTTTTCAAACCATCGAGCGTACCAAGGGCACTCATGGCGGCAAAGCCGTCGATGATTTCCTGAGTTACCGGCGCCTCGCTATTGCCCACCACCACGACCCGCGAGCGACCCGACTGGATCGCTTCAATACCCATTTTCAGGTTGTAGAGAAATGTGGCACAGGCGCCTGTAGCACAACCGGTAGTACCGACATTACCCAGCACATAAGCGTTGACAAAATCCGCTGGCATCGTATTCAAGCCCAGCGGTAACTGTTTGGCGGAAACACGGCCACCCTTGAGCCGCGACTGCATCATTCCGCCGAGGCCGTTTTCATCCAGCTGGCTCATAACGTTGCCGGCATAGACCGCAATCTCATCCGGATTGACCGACGCCCGAATCGTCTCCCAGGGAATGCCTACAGAGTGCAGGGCGTCACTGACCCCGACGATAGTCATCTGCAGTGCGCGCGGGTGAAAGCGGGAATTGTAGAGCTCACCCGGATCAAAATTGGTCGGCAGTTGACCCGCTGACTTGACTGGCATGTCCCGGGTAGATTCGACTCTTACCTGGCAGTTTTCCGCCAGTTCAACTTTAAAATCCCCGCTCGGCAACTCGGACACAGACCAACTGGCCGGCAGCGGATCGGGCAACTGTCGCCGCGACACGACGAACGACACGGGTCCGGCTTCCGGCATAACAGTGAGTGATTGTTGCCAGGGGGTGGCATCCACATCAAAGTAGGTCTTTTCAATACGCCGGATCAGGGTCGCCTGCAGGATCTGCTCACCGTAGCGGGCTTCAATCTCCGCCGCAGTCAATGGATTGCCATCGCGGTCCTGAAAACCGTCCGAGTTGGCGTTAATGATCCTGGTCATCACGCCGAGCCCGGCCAGGGTTTCCTGGCGCGTGGCTGCATCCAGACTCTCAATAACCATGCGCCGAAAACCGTGATGAAAGGAGCTTCGACCCGCTGCGTTATAACCGCCAAAGCCGACAATAATGGGCAAACGTGACATATCCAACCTCTGCGGAATAGTATTTAGTTCATGTGTCAACAGTTTAGAAGCAGTACCCCCTTTGATGTTACTGGCATGCTGGCCATAATTTAGGGTATATTAGCCAAACGCCACACCTTATCACTTTACGCTCACCGAACGGGCACTCTTCCAGGGTAATAATGCGCAGAAAACTCGCCGCCACCTTTCTCGTGATCGAGGATATGCTGGCAACCAGCATCACCCTGCCGATCGAAATGCTCAACCTGGCGGAAAGTGCTGCCAAGGGACACGACCGCAACGCCATGCGCCTCAATATTGCCTCGGCGTCGGTGCGCCGGGAGGCGGTTAAAACCCGGTCGGGCTTTACCCTGCAAGCCGACCTGGTGCTGGACAACATCGCCCACACCGACATGGTGATTATCCCTTCACTGTGGCGCAATCCGCGCCCTATTCTGCGTAAACACCCGGAGATCGTCGCCTGGCTGAAAACCCTGAATGAACAGGGCACAACCCTTATCGCCGTGGGCACCGGTGTCTGTTTCCTGGCGGAAGCCGGTGTTCTCAACGGCAAGGCAGCAACCACTCACTGGCATTATTTTGACCAGTTTCAGCGCGACTACCCCGACATTGACCTGAAGCGCCAATACTTTATCACCCAGGCGGGCAATATCTATTGCGCTGCCAGCGTCAATGCAGTGGCCGATCTCACAGTACACTTTATTCACCGCACCTACGGCAAGGACATTGCCAACCAGGTGCAGCGCAACTTCTCCCATGAAATCCGCCGCCCCTACGAATCCACCAGTTTCTACGACGACAAGTACCGCTTGCACCCGGACGAAAGTATCGTGCAGGCACAAATATGGCTGCAGGATAACAGCCAGCGGGAGATCTTTTTGAAAGACGTAGCCGCCAGGTTTGATATGAGCGTGCGCTCCTTTAATCGCCGTTTCAAGGCGGCAACGGGCAAGACGCCGCTGCAATACCTGCAGGAAATACGCATCGACATGGCCAAGGATCTACTTCAGACCAGCAACCTGTCGGTCAGCGAAATCGCCTACAAGGTCGGTTACCAGGATATCGGCTTTTTTTCCAGCCTGTTTAAAAAGCAACTTTCCACCACCCCTAGTGAATACCGCTCCATCGTCCGGGCCAAGCTGTTCAGCGCCGGCAGCTAGTGTAGTGCCTCGTATAACGTGTACATTCAGCAAGCCGCTAAAGGGCCAGATACGAGGCACTACACTAGTGTATCCGGGGCACCGCATTAGCCATGAGGCTTTTGCAGCAGCACCGTATCTGCGCCGCTAAACTCGACAGTGGCGCCCCAGCGGTGGGCCAGGTAGCGAAAGGTATCGGCGTGAAAGAAGCTGATATGGGTGGGATCGTTGCGGTAATGCCAGCCAGAAAAGGCCGACTGGTCACGCACCCGCTTGGTCATTATACCCAGCCAGCCACCTGGCTTGAGTAACATCCAGAGCTTGTCCAGCTCGGCCGCCGGCGCCGCCAGGTGCTCCACCACTTCGGTGGCGGTAATAAAATCGTAGCGGCTGGCCAGTGCCTCCGGGTCGGGAAAGTAAAAAATATCGAACACACTCACTTGGCAACCGGCCTCCCGCAGCATGGCTGCCAGCGCTGGCCCGGGACCACAGCCGAAGTCAAGGCCGCTGGCGCCGGGCTCGATTTTCTCCAGCACGGGATCCAGCATACGCTTGAGAAAACGTCGATATCCGGGGTCGTCGACACAGTTCTGGTGGCGGTCGTACTCCGCCTTTTCCTGTTCGCGGGAGAGATGAAAGCGGCGCGGTACAAACACCAGTTTACAGCGTCCGCACTGGCGGTAGTCACGGCGCACATCGGTATGGTAAGCGGTCGCATGAAAGCCGCACAAAGGGCAGTCAGGTGCCTCGGGCATAGCCTCTTTTCCCCTAACTGGCGCCAACATAAAGAAAAGCCGCAGGAACGGTGGCGAAACCGATCCTGCGGCCGGGTTAGACTTGAGCCCGGGGAGACAAGACAACAAAGCCCGGGCTATTTATTCCAGCCCACAGCCTCTGCAGCCGGGGCTAAGGAAGCCAAGAGCCCGCGCCCATCAAGCCACCCGGCTGCCCTGAGAGGGCAATTCAGTGCGGGCGGAATCATCACTGCTGTCACCCTGGCGGGCATCGGCGGTACGGCCGTCGAGAACAGCATCCGTCTGGATATTGATCGTACGCGGCTTCATGGCTTCGGGAATTTCCCGCACCAATTCCACATGCAGCAAACCGTTCTCCAAACGGGCATTTTCGACCTTGACGTGATCAGCCAGCTGGAAATGGCGCTCAAAATTGCGGGCCGCGATCCCCTGGTGGAGAAATTTCCTGGCGCCGGAGTCCTCCGCCTTCTTGCCGCTGATCTTGAGCGTGTTCTGCTCTGTTTCAATGTTCAGCTCTGCCCGGGTAAATCCCGCCAGAGCCATGGTAATTCGGTATTCGTTTTCGTCCAGCAGCTCGATATTGTAAGGCGGGTAACCACCCTGGGCCTGTTCGGCGCGGCTGAGGTTGTCCAACATATTCGCCATGCGGTCAAAACCAATGGCAGTACGGTACAAAGGGGAAAAATCAGTATTTCTCATGTGCATATCCTTTTCTAAAGCAATATGTAATTGGATCCGTCGATGACCAGATCAGTTAAAGCCTGAACCACTTCAGGCCGGTTAAGCCCCTCCAGCGAGCGAGCTTGTAACCTTAGATAGGGGCTTGTTATTTTTTTTCAAGGGCTGGCAAGTTTTTTTCAAGGGCTGGCAAGCCGAATTTTGCCAGACCGGTGCCAGCTTTTTATTGGGCCACGGCATTCCCGCCGGGCACGACAGCCTGGCCCAATCCTGTCTATAGCGTTTCCCAGACTGCCCTGGCCGAGACCGCGACGGCGTTAATAACCAAGACAGATGGCCAGGACAACTATAACCGGAACAGCAACGAGGAATAGTTTGAAAGTTCTGGCAAAAAAGCAGTTGAAATTTATTTTTTCAACGGCAATATAGGAAGTGAGGTGGCCACCTTTTTTGTTCGACTTTTCCAAGCTGACGGTATTATTCCCAGCCGGGTAGCTATTGAACAATGGTTTGCAAGCACAGCCAGATACGTGCAGTCGGGTGGTATGAATTTGCCTGGGGTCACGTATCGATACTGCCGTACGAACCGTCCGCTGAGACGGTCAGTTCAGTAGTGACGGCTGGTATAGCTTGTAAACACAGCCCATTGGTCAAACGCTCCTCGCCGCTGAGTTGATGCGCGCAGTGTACCTGGTAAAAGGCACACCCAAGGAGTACCTAAATGCAGAACCTCAACAACGTCGTCTACCGAGACCTGGAATCTTCCCAAGCCCTCACCAGCATCATCGACAAGAAGCTTAAAAAGCTGGCCCGCCTGTCCGATGACATCAACAGCAGCAGGGTGGTACTTGAGTCCCCCCATCAGCACAAGCACAAGGGTAAAATTTACCGGGCCCAGATTGAGCTGGCCGTAAAAGGCTCTGCCATAGCACTGCACAAAGACAGTGACTCGATTCACATTGCGGTTAGGGACGTCTTCAAAGCCGCCGAGCGCAAACTGAAAGAAACAAGCTCGAAACTGCACAGCAAACAACGTCACTAACCCGTTCACCAGACCAATACCTTAGGGTCATCGATTTTGGCGGGAACCGGCAGCAGGCAGGTTCCCGCCAACTCGCCGTTTCCAGCAACAGAGCACCTATATTATCGGGATTTATACTCCCGCTACCCGCCATAGCCGCCTCACTGAAATCCGCCCCACCTTTCCCTGTGGCCCGCCTTGTGCCACACTTGCCTCTTTTCGCCAACACCAGAACTGGACGCCATGCCTGTTTACGCCCTCTCTGCCGCCTCCCGGATCAATATTTGCGACGCCCCAAAAGCTATTTTCGGGCGCGACTGCCGCACCGGCGCAGCCGCTTCGGTCCGCCGCCAGTAAGCGCCCGGGAACTCCGCAGCCCTCGACCAGTTGACGCCTCCATGACTCATCGACCCGACACCCAGGACTACCGCACGCTGTTTCTTCAGGACGTGCCATTGCTGGATGTACGCGCGCCGGTGGAGTTTGCCAAGGGCGCATTCCCCACCAGTGTCAATGTGCCCCTCCTCGACGACGAGCAGCGCCACGCCATCGGCCTGCGCTACAAGAACAAGGGGCCGGACGCCGCGATCGAGCTGGGCTGGAAATTTGCCACCCAGGACGTGCGGGCGCAGCGATTGCGCGACTGGAAAGCCTTTATCGAGCGCCACCCCGATGGCTTTCTGTACTGTTTCCGCGGCGGTTTGCGCTCGCGCCTGAGCCAACAGCTGCTCAGGGATAATGGCGCACCCTATCCGCTGATCAAGGGTGGCTATAAAGCTATGCGCCGGTTCTTGCTCGATGAACTGGAGCACAATTGTGTTGCCGCGGCCCTGCTGGTGGTGGGCGGACGCACCGGCAGTGGCAAGACCCGATTGTTGCAGCGGGTTGCGGGGGCCGTTGATTTGGAACAGATTGCCAACCATCGCGGTTCGGCGTTTGGGCGCCAGCTCTCGCCCCAGCCCAGCCAAATCGATTTCGAAAACACACTCAGCATCGCCATTATGAAGCAGCGCCAGCACCACTCCCGTCTGGTCATGGAGGACGAGAGCCGCATGATCGGGCGCGTCAATATCCCGCTCAATTTGCGCGCTGCCCTGCAAGGGGCTGAACTCGCGGTGCTGGAAACGAGCATGGACGAGCGTGTGGCTATGGTGCTGGAAGATTATGTGACCCTGCCCTACCCCCGGTATTTAAAACAGTATGGCGAAGAGCAGGGCCGGCAGGTGTTCAGGGAACACATCCTCGGCAACCTGAAGCGAATTTCCAAGCGCCTGGGTAGCGACCGTTACCAGCAGCTGCAGCAGTTGTTTTGCGCGGGCCTGACAGCGCTGGAATCAACTGGCAGCACTGACGAGTTCCGCCCCGGTATCGAACGGCTGCTGACCCAGTACTACGACCCAATGTACGACTACCAGCAAGAGCAACGCCGGGGGCGAGAAGTCGTTCGCGGCTCCATGGACGATCTCATCAAATGGATCAGTGAGCACCGTACAGCACCACCCTAAACTTCAATCCGACCAGGAGAATCAAAAATGCGGTTATTGACTGTCTTAACAGCGCTGCTAATTTCCTCCCTCACCTCCCCGCTGCTGCGGGCTGAGGTATTCACCTTTACCGCCATACCGGATCAGGATGAGACCCGGTTGCAGGAGCGCTTTGACAAGGTTGCCAATTACCTGGAGCGCGAGCTCGGGGTGCCGGTGCGCTATCTGCCGGTGAAAAGTTACCCGGCGGCGGTGACCGCCTTTCGCAACAACCAGGTGCAGCTGGCCTGGTTCGGCGGCCTGTCCGGCGTTCAGGCCCGGCAATTGGTACCGGGCAGCAAGGCTATCGCCCAGGGCTATGAAGACCAGTTTTTCAAGTCCTACTTTATCGCCCATAAAAGCAGTGGCCTGCTCAAGCACACCAACCCTGGCCAATTCCCCGATGCCATCAGGGACAAGACCTTTACCTTTGGCTCCAAGGGTTCGACCTCGGGCCGGCTGATGCCCGAATACTATATTCGCCAACACTTCCAGGCCGCTCCGCAACAGGTATTCAGCCGGGTCGGCTTCAGCGGCGATCACAGTCGCACCATCGCCCTGGTGCAAGCTGGCGCCTACCAGGTCGGAGCGGTCAACTACCAGGTTTGGGAAACGGCCCTGGCAGAGGGCAAGGTCGACACTCAGCAGGTGGGCGTGATCTGGCAGACCCCAAGCTACCCGGATTATCAATGGACGGTGCGAGGCGACGCCGACCAGGCCTTCGGTGCAGGCTTTACCGCCAGGCTACAACGCACCCTGCTGGCACTGCAGGACCCGGAAATCCTGGCGACATTCCCGCGCCAGTCTTTCGTGACCGCCAGCAACGACGATTTTGCGCCGGTAGAGGCCACCGCTATCGCTATAGGATTGCTGGATGCCGAATGAGACCAGTGGTGGTCGCCAGCCCCCACTGTTTTCATTCCGGCGCGAGAGCCTGCGCTACCGGGCGCAACCGATACTCAACAACGTCGAACTTGACATTTACGCCGGCGAAAGCGTCGCCCTGGTGGGAAAATCGGGCGCCGGGAAGTCAACTCTGCTGAAAGCGCTGCGCCAACAGCAGTCCCGGTCAGTCGCCTGGTGTCCGCAGGACTGCGGGCTGGTGCCATCACTGAGCGTCTTCCACAACGTCTATATGGGCGGCCTTAACCGTCACAATGTCGCCTACAACCTGCTGGTGCTACTGAAACCACCGGGCCGGCCGGTGGCCGAAATCAGCACCTTGCTGGATAAACTGCACCTGCCGGAAAAGCTCTGGACCCCGGTCAGCCAGCTCTCCGGCGGCCAGCAGCAACGGGTCTCTATTGGCCGCGCCCTGTTCCAGCGCCAGCCAATTTTTCTCGGCGACGAGCCGGTGTCGTCGCTGGATCGCTACCAGGCCGACGCACTGCTGACATTGATCGCCTGCCATCACCCAACCCGGGTATTGGCTCTACACGATACCGAACAGGCACTACAAACCTGCAGCCGAATTATCGGTCTTCGCGCCGGCCATATCGTCCTCGACAGCCCTGCGGCCGAGGTTTCCCATCGCCAGCTGGCCCAACTGTATGTCTGACCCATGAGCCAGCCCGGGACAAACCAGCGCACGGCGCAACTGGACAGCTACGGGCAGATTCGCCGCACCACCTTCTGGTTTGCAGCCGCCGCCCTGGTCGGCCTGCTACTGGCCGACCTTGATATTGTCAACGCCAACCCCTGGACGGAGTTCGCCCGCATGGGCCAGGGCTTGTTGCACCCTGAGGTATCGTCCTGGGGCGAGCTGCTGGAGTGGACCGCCAAGACCCTGGCCTTCGCGGTGGAGGGCATGACCCTGGCGATCGCTCTCGGCATGCTGCTGGCGCTGCTGTACAGACATTGGTGGATTCGCGCCCTGTGCGCTTTTTTACGCGCCATTCACGAGCTGTTCTGGGCGTTGCTGTTTATCCAATGCCTTGGCCTCTCGCCCCTGAGTGGCGTGCTGGCGCTGGCCATTCCCTACGCCGGCACGCTGGCGAAAATTTACGGCGAACTGTTTGACGAAACCGACCCCCTGCCCCGCTCCACCCTGCTCCAGCCCAACGGTCTCAGTGCATTCCTGTTCACCACTCTGCCACTGGCCTGGAAACCACTGCTCACCTATACCAGCTATCGACTGGAGTGCGCCCTGCGCTCCAGCATCGTGCTCGGCTTTATCGGCCTGCCAACCCTCGGCTATCACCTGGAAAGCACCCTGCGCGAGGGCTACTATGCGCAGGCCGCGGCCCTGCTATACACCCTGATCCTGATGGTAATTGCGCTGAAATACGCGCTGCAAAAATTCCTGCTGCCCATCTACGTGCTGTTGGCATTCTGGTATTTGCCGCCAGTGGCCGAGGTCAAACCCGAATTTATTCTTCGCTTCTTTACCCAGGATATCGTTCCAGCCCCCCTGCAGGGGGGCTGGCAGGCGGATACTGGCAGTCGACTCTGGCAGTGGCTGCAACTGCTCTGGCAACAGCAAATGTGGCCGGGCCTGGCGAACACCCTTATCATCAGCCAGATTGCCCTGGTCAGCACTGCAGTTCTGGCGCTGTTGGCGTTCCCGCTAAACTCGCCCCATTTCACCGGCCGCGCCAGCCGTATTCTGGGGGACTCACTGCTGGTGGTGCTGCGCACCATCCCGGAATACCTGCTGGCGTTTGTGGTGCTGCTTTTTGTCGGCCCCTCGATGCTGCCGGCCATCATTGCCCTGACCCTGCACAATGGTGCAATTCTCGCCCACTTGCTGGGCGGCTTCAGTGCAGAGATTTGCCTGCGCGCCGATGCATGTCGAGGCATCAACCGCTATGCTTACGAAATTTTGCCGCGCCTGTATCGCCATTTTCTGGCACTGCTGCTCTACCGCTGGGAGGTCATCATGCGCGAGAGCGCTATACTGGGCATATTGGGGATAGCCACACTGGGGTTTTATGTTGACTCGGCGTTTGAGGAGTTCCGCCTGGATCGGGCCGCCCTGCTGATCCTCACCTCAGCGCTGCTGAATATTGGCATTGACAACCTCGCCCGCCATTTGCGCCGCCGGTTGCATTTATCCACAACCCCCGAAACTCTCTAGTCCCGGAGACAAGAACACCCTGTAAACACCAGGTCAACACAACACGGATACCCGAGTAAACCAACATGCGCAACACAGCCATCAATTATCGCGACCTCGTCCTTATCGGCGGCGGTCACAGCCACGCCCTGGTGTTGCGCAAGTGGGCCATGCAACCTCTGCCCGGGGTTCGCCTGACCCTGGTCTCGCCCAACAGCCTGACGCCCTACTCGGGCATGCTGCCCGGACTGATCGCCGGCAACTACAGTTTCGAAGAAACCCACATCGACCTGGCCCGCCTGTGCCAATTCGCCAATGCGCGCTTTATCCAGGCGGCGACAACCGGCATAGACCTGCAAACCCGCTCGGTGCAATTCGCCGAGCGCCCCGCCATCGGTTGCGATGTTTTATCGCTCAACACCGGTATTACGCCAGGGCTGCAGATAGACGGGGCCGCCAACTTCGGGGTTCCGGTCAAGCCTATTGCCGAGTTTTACCCCCGCTGGCAAGCGCTGGTGCAAGCACTGGAGCGCGACGATACAGCCGGGCCCTTTGAGCTGGCGGTGGTCGGCGGCGGCGCCGCAGGCGTCGAACTGGTTTTTGCTGTGCACCATGCGCTGGCCAGCAACTCCCGCATAACACGCAATGTGCGCTGTCACCTGGTTCACCAGGGCGAGCGGGTTCCGCAGAATTATCCCCGCGCCGTGCAGCAGCGTATCGGCCGCGCCCTGCAGGCTAAGGGCATTCAACTGCACTGCAACAGCCAGGTGAGCTCAGCGCTGCCCAATGCGCTGCACCTGGCCGGCGGCGAGCGCCTCCCGGTCGACGCTGTATTCTGGTGTACCCCGGCCAGCGCCGCCCGCTGGCCCGAAGCCTGCGGGCTGGCAACCGACACGGATGGCTTTGTCGCACTCAACGCCTTTTTACAGTCCACCAGTCACGATTGGGTATTCGCCGCCGGCGATATCGCCCAGCAAATTGCCACGCCCCGGCCGCGAGCGGGTGTGTTTGCCGTACGCCAGGCGCCAGTGCTTTTTGAAAACCTGCAGAACTACCTGACCGAACAACCGCTAAAAGCGTTTCGGCCGCAAAAATCCTACTTGAGCTTGCTCACCAGCGGCGGCCGCAGCGCCGTCGGCTGCCGCACAGCTGGCCTCTTGCCAACTGTTGCCGGCCACTGGGTTTGGCACTGGAAGCGCCGCATCGACCAAAAATTCATGGCCCAGTTTCAGCAGCTCACACTGCCCACAGGCATGCAGGATGAACCCGTGCACCCGGCCATCAGCGGCGAATTAGACCCTGCCAAAATTGAAGCCGCAGCCATGCGCTGTGGCGGCTGTGGCGCCAAAGTTGGCGCCACCATATTGCAGCGCGTCATGACCCAGTTGCATCCCGTCCATCAACAGGGTGTGGTTATCGGCTTACAGCAGCCCGACGACGCCGCAGCCATTCGCGTCCCCGATAAACAACTGCTGATCCAGAGCGTCGATGTGTTCAGGGCCCTGCTGGACGACCCCTGGCTGTTGGGCAAGATTTCCGCAGAACATTCGCTCAGTGATATTTTTGCCATGAATGCGCGACCTCACAGTGCGCTGGCCATCGCTACCCTGCCTTACGCGGCGGAAGACTTAATCGAACGGGATTTGCTGCAACTGATGTGCGGCGCCATGGAAGTGCTCAATGAACACCAGTGCGAACTGATTGGCGGCCACACCAGCGAAGGCGCTGAACTCAGCCTCGGTTTCTCGGTAAATGGCCTGGCGGACGAAGCGGCACTGCTACACAAGGCGGGCCTGCAGCCGGGGCATCGAGTGATACTGACAAAACCGCTGGGCACCGGCGCCCTGTTCGCAGCCCACAATCAATTGCTGGCCAAAGGCCCCTGGCTGGATGAAGCCATCAAGTGGATGCTGACCAGCAACAAGACTGCGGCGCAGATTTTCAGTGCCGTGGGGGCCAGCGCCTGCACTGACGTGACCGGGTTTGGTTTGCTCGGCCACCTGTTGGAGATGCTAAAACCCCAGCGCCTGCAAGCGGTGTTGGAGCTGCCGCAAATTCCGGCCCTGCCGGGTGTGGTGGCGCTGTTGCAGCGCGGTGTCACCTCCAGCCTGCACCCGGACAATATGCGCCTGCGCAGAGCCATCTGTGATCTCGAGCACTGGCCTCCCCACGACAACTACCAGTTGCTGTTTGACCCCCAGACGTCCGGGGGGCTACTCGGCTGCGTTCCCGCCGAACGGGTGAACGACTGCCTCGAGCAACTGCACGCGGCGGGATATACCGAGGCGACAGTCATCGGCGAGGTATGGGAGCAGTCATTTTCCAACCCCGACCACCCCTCAGTGGAACTGATTTCCTGAGGGCTGCGCCGGTGCGATTCAGCCGCCCTGCTTTTGCTTCAGGATCTGCAGGTATTTTGGCGTCGGACCGACATCCTCGTAGATGTTGAGCCCGTCTTCAACCCGGATAACCTTGTCACCTGCCACGTAGGGCATGGCCTCGACAATTTCGTGCACAGCGCTGTGGAGTAATTCACTGGTAATCGCTTCGGGAGTCTGGTTAAACACTTCAGCCAAAGCCTGCAGCTTCTGTATATCAGACTTCTTGACCGCGACTTCGAGGGTCTCAAGCTCTTCGGTATCTGCAGCGTTCTTGGTCCAGGCCTTCAAAATTTCTCGAAAACGACTATTCGACATAAGGTGACATCCGTGATTTCAACAAGTGCTGTAATTGTAGAGCAATCGCGGGGTTGCTTTCCACCGGCGCCGGGAACCATAACGCATAAAATCAGCGAAAAATTTTGCCGGGAAGCACCAATAAACAACAATTAGCTGTCCCATGTCTCCTATGATGGTGTCGGCCGCCAACGCCAGGCGTATATCGGCCTATAAATGTTACACAAATATTATTGCAAATAATTATCATTTACTATTATCATCCACCCTCGCTGGCTGACACCGGCAATCCCAGGACAACTGATGTATGGCTTTTTCAACCAAATTGACACTGGCAGCGTCGCTGTTTGTTTTTGCACCGGCTTTGTACGCCAATCAGGCAGATGTTCAAGCTGAGATTCGCGCTTTGAAGCTGCAACTGCAAGACATCAGCGCTCGCTTGCAGCAATTGGAAGCTAGCCAGGGCATGCAGGCGCCATATGATTCGCGATCACAACCGGAAACCATGATTATTGAACGCGATGAAACCCCGGCCGTGACCGTTTATGGCCTGCTGGAAATTGAAGCCGGCTACTCCGATAACCAACAGGGATCCAGCAGTGACCTGGGGGTGGCCACAGTAGAGTTGGGGCTGGACGCCCAGCTCACCCGCAATATCAACGCCACTGTTACCGCGCTCTACGAAGAGGATGCTACCGACCTGGAAATCGATCAGGCCACCCTGACCCTGGCCGACCTGGCCGGTAGCGGTGTCAGCCTGAGCCTCGGCCAAACCTATGTGCCGTTTGGCAATTTCGAAACCAACCTGGTCAATGACACTTTGATTCTGGAACTTGCGGAAACCCGCGAAACAGCCGCCATGCTCAGCTGGGAATACCAGGGCTTCAACGTCTCCGCCTACACCTTTAACGGTGATATCGACCACGGCGGCGACACCCTGGAGAGCCTCGGTGTCTCCCTCGGCTGGAGCAACGACGGTTTCAGCTTTGGCGCCGACTATATCAGCAACATTCTCGACAGCGATAGCCTCAGCGCCGCCCTGGCCGAGGATATAAGTGAAGCGGGTTTGGACCTGTCCAACATCGAGGACCGTGCCGGCGCATTTATTCTCCAGGCTACGGCCAGGCTCGCCAACCTCATGCTCATCGCCGAGTATGTGGACAGTGAACGCTTTAGCATCGGCAGCTTTAGCGAGCGCGAGCTGCAGGCAGTGCACCTGGAGGCCGCCACCGATATCGGCCCCTGGACTCTCGCCCTGTCCTGGCAGGAAACGGATAACGCCGCCAACTTGCTGCCGCAAGAGCGCCTGTCACTGGGTGCCAGTACCAGCATCAACGACAGCCTCGGCATTGGCCTGGAATATTGGCGCGACCAGGATTACAGCGGCAGGGATGCCGACAACCTGCTGCTGCAATTGAATGCGCACTTTTAACCCGGCGCGCCGGGGCTGCGGTGCGTGCGTCCGCCCCAAGCCCTTGGCAAACCATTTAATTTATAACGGAAGAAGTGAAACACCATGTTCAAGCGTATAAAAAACACCTGTGTGATCATCGCCCTGGCACTGGCAGGGCCCGCCCAGGCAGTGGAGGAATCCCGGGTAGCAACCCACTATGCGGACATTGCCCACGCGGTATATGCGGATTCACTGGCGACCGCGCTGAACCTGCAACAACAAGTAAAAGCCTTTGTCAGCGCGCCCAGCGCCGCGAGCCTGGCGGCCACCCGGGCCGCATGGAAACAAGCGCGGGTGCCCTATCAGCAGAGTGAAGCCTTTCGCTTCGGCAACCCTGTGATCGATGACTGGGAAGGCCAGCTCAACGCCTGGCCGCTGGACGAGGGTTTGATCGATTACGTGGCCGACGACTACAGCGGTGAAATGGGCAATATAGGCGCCGACCTGAACATCATTGCCACCCCCGTTATAAACCTCGGCGACAGCAGCCTGGACGCCAGCACCATCACCCCGGAACTGCTGGCCAGCCTCAATGAGCTGGGCGGCAGCGAGGCCAACGTCGCCACCGGATATCACGCCATCGAGTTCTTGCTGTGGGGCCAGGATTTGAATGGCACCGGCCCCGGTGCCGGCCAGCGCCCCTACACGGATTATGCCATCGGCGCGAACTGCAGTAATGGCCACTGTGAGCGCCGCGCCGCTTACCTGCTAGCGGTGACCCAATTGCTGGTCAGTGACCTGGAGTATATGGTGGGCCAGTGGCAGCCCGGTGGCAACTATCGCCGCCACTTGCAGGGCCTGCCGAGTCACGAGGTATTCACCCGCGCGCTCTACGGCATGGGCAGCCTGTCGCTGGGCGAACTGGCCGGTGAGCGCATGAAAGTCGCACTGGAGGCACACTCCCCGGAAGATGAACACGACTGTTTTAGCGACAACACTCACTACTCCCACTTTTACAACGCCCTCGGTATTCGCAACATCTATACAGGCCAGTACCGACGCGTGGACGGCTCCCTGCTGCAGGGCCCATCGCTGGCCGACCTTGTAGCGGCACAAGACTCGGCCCTGGACCAGCGCATGCGCGCCGCCCTCGACGCGACCCAGGCCAAACTGCAGGTACTGGTCGACAGTGCCGAGTCCGGCGACGCCGCCTTTGACCAGTTGATCGCCGAAGGCAACAACCAGGGCCGGGAGATCATCGGCGCCGCTATCGCCGCACTGGTCGCGCAAACCCAACTGCTGGAGCAGGTAGCCGCCTCTCTCGGCATCGACAACCTCAATCCCGACACCGCCGAGCACCAGTTTTAATCTATGCCGGCAAACAGGATTCCGGCAGGGCTACCAGGGCGGCGCAGGCCGGCACTCGGCGCGATGCTGGCAAACAAAGTGACCAGGATACTGCTGCCATTTGTGCTGGTCGCGAGCAGCGCCGCCAGTGTCGCCGCCCCCGCCGGTGGCGACACCACGGTAATGAGCAGTAACCGGCAGGCCTACTCCCTGCCCGCGCACAATATGCCCATGGCGCGCAAGCTGGACTTTCACGTTGGCAACAGCTTTTTCCGCAACCCCTGGGTCAGCGCCCCGGCCTCCACTTCCGCACGGGACGGCCTCGGCCCGCTGTTCAACACCAACGGCTGCCAGAACTGCCACATTCGCGATGGCCGCGGGCACGCCCCGTCCAGCGCAGATCTCAATGCCGTTTCCATGCTGGTGCGCATGAGCATCCCCGCCACCACCGCGGCCGAGCGGCAATTGCTGCTTACCCGGGGCGCGGTACCTGAGCCCAATTACGGCGACCAACTGCAGGACTTTGCCATCGCCGGTGTTGCCCCCGAGGCTCAACTGAGGATCGAATACCAGACCGTCACCCGCACCTTTGCCGACGGTGAAACCATTACCCTGCGGCAGCCCAACCTGCGCCTGCAGCAGCTCAATTACGGTCCCCTGCACCCGCAGGTTATGCTCTCGGCTCGAATCGCGCCGGCGATGATCGGCCTGGGCCTGCTGCAAGCCATCGACGCGCAGACACTCGCCGCCCTCGAAGATCCGCAGGACAGCAACAACGACGGCATTTCCGGGCGTTTGAATTGGGTCTGGGATGCAGAGCGCCAGCAAACCAGCATTGGTCGCTTCGGCTGGAAGGCCGGGCAACCTACCCTGAAACAACAAAACAGCGCCGCCTTCAATGGCGACATGGGCATCACCAGTTCTGTTTTCCCTACGGAAAACTGCCGGCCGAAGCAGGCGGATTGCCAGCGCGGAGTCAGCGGTGGCCAGCCGGAGGTGGCGGACAACATTCTCGACCAGGTAACGTTTTACACCCACAACCTGGCGGTACCGGCCCGCCGCAACGCCGACCAACCGCAGGTGCAACGGGGCGAACAACTGTTTGCCGAGGTCGGCTGCAGCGCCTGCCACCTGCCCCGGCTGACCACTGGCGAAGCCAAATTCCCCTGGCTCAGCGGGCAGACCATAGCGCCATATACCGACCTCCTGCTGCACGACATGGGCCCGGAACTGGCGGACCAGCGGCCGGAGTTTCTCGCCAGCGGACGGGAGTGGCGCACCGCTCCCCTGTGGGGCATCGGCTTGACCGAAACCGTTGCCGGCCGGGCCAACTTCCTGCATGATGGCCGCGCCCAAACCCTGCTCGAGGCCATCGTTTGGCACGGTGGCGAAGCCGAGGCTGCGCGGGACAAAGTTCTGGCAATGAACAGAGCGGATCGCGCTGCCTTGATTCAGTTTTTACAATCCTTATAGACCAACAGACAGGCTCCTATGACTTTTATCCGCCTTGCAGCCATAGTATCGGCTGTACTTATTTCACTGACCGGCTGCCAGCCAACCGCCAGCCCCGAACAGCAATTGCTGGACAACATCGCCAACAACGTCATCCTGCCAGCGCAACAGCAATTCAGTCAGCACAGCGCTGAGCTGGCCCGGCTGAGCGAGAGCTTTTGCGGACAACCTGACAACGCCGGTCTGGAACAGTTACGAGAACAATGGCGCCAGTCCATGCGCACCTGGCAAGCGGTAAAAGTTATCGGCTTTGGGCCAATCAGTGTCGACAATCAAAGCTGGAAAATCCAGTTCTGGCCCGACAAGCACAACCTTATCGAAAAGAAATTGAACAGCCTGCTGCGCAGCGATGAAGAACTGACGGTGGAGCGCATCGGCAAAGCCAGTGTGGTCACCCAGGGCCTGTCTGCGCTGGAGTTCTTGCTGTTTGACCACCAGGACGGCCAATTGAGCAGTTACCAGACTGGCCCGCTCAGCCAGCGCCGCTGCCAGCTGCTGCAGGCGGTGAGCCAACACACCGAGCAGGTGGCCGCCAATCTCTATCGCGCCTGGCGCGCAGACGCGGGCAACTACCGGGCCCGTTTCACTGCAACCGGGCCGGACAACAGCGAATTTCCCGACCAGGCCAGCGCCATCGCCGCCCTGGTCGACGCCCTGGTGAACAGTGTTGAAGTGGCCAAGCGCGACCAGCTGGCACAACCCCTGGGGCATCGCGCCAAAGGCAATCGACCGCGCCCCTACCTGAGCGAAGCCTGGCGCAGCCGCTACTCCAGCCAGGCCCTGGCCGCCAACCTGTACGCAGCCGCCAATCTCTATCGCGGCGCCGACGGTTACGGCATGGACGACTACCTCAAGCACCGGGGCGAGGCTGAGCTGGCCGTCAAAATCGACAACCTGTTCAGCCGTGCCACCGGGCAACTGGAGCTGCTCCCGAATATCTTTGACGGAGTATCCGACCCCGACCAGCACCAACTTCTGCAGCAGTTATATGTGGATGTGGGGCTGCTGCAAACCCAATTGAAAACCCAATTGCCCGCCGCCATGGGCGTCAACCTGGGGTTTAATGCCAATGACGGGGATTAAACGTCGCCAGCTCCTGGGTGCCGGGCTGGGCGGCCTCGGCCTGCTGGGCCTGGGGGCAATCGGCCTGGCCGGCGCCGGCTGGTTAGCGCCACGCTCCCACGGCCAGCGAGCTGCTGCCGATGACCTGCTGCTGTCCGCCTGCAATGACGCCCGGGGCAATCACTGGATCGGCGGCTGGCGGGCCGACGGCGAGCCGGCGTTTCGCATTCCCGTCGCCCACCGCGCCCACGCCATCAGCTGGCGACCGGATCGCGCGCAGGCGGTGTTCTACGCCCGTCGCCCCGGCACGGAACTCTATATCGTCGACCTCGACAGGGGCGAACTGCAGCAGCAGGTGTCCAGCCCCCCCGGTTACCACTATTACGGCCACGGGGCATTCTCCGCCGACGGCAGTCGCCTGTTCACCACCGAGAACGCCTACCAGCGCGGTCACGGTGTCATCGGTATCTACGACAGCGCCTATTACCGTCGCCTGGGCGAATTTCACTGCGGCGGTATCGGCCCGCACCAGCTGGAGTTCCTCAGTGATCAAACCACTCTGGCCATAGCCACCGGCGGTATCCTTACCCACCCGGACCAGGCGCGTGAAAACCTCAATCCCGACACCATGCAGCCATCGCTGGCCTATCTGGACAGTCGCGACGGCAAGGTCATCGACCAGTTCCGGCCCCAGCACCACCAGATGAGCATTCGTCACCTGGCCGTGTCTGCGGATGACCGGGTGGTCATGGGGGTGCAGTTTCAAGGGGACAGCAGTGAGATATTGCCGCTGGTATTGAGTCACGGCGGTGAAGACCAATTGCAACCGATGCAGGCCGATGAACTGCACTGGCTCGGGCAAAAACAGTACATCGCCAGCGTCGCTGTAGACAGCGCCAGGCAGGTGGCCCTGACCACATCCCCCAAGGGCAACAATATCAGCCTGTGGGACTTGTCCAACCATAGCCTGCTGCGCAGCCATAACCTTGCCGATGTCGCCGGCGCGACCTACTGCCCGGGCGCAGAACAGTTTTTAGTCAGCAACGGCCACGGCCAGGTCATCGCCATCGACGCCCGCCAACCCGACACGCTACACAACCACTTTGTTCACCGCGACTTGCGCTGGGACAATCATTTGGCCGCTGGACCTGGTTGAGCCGCAGACCGTATTTTTTTGCCTGGTGCCTGCGCTGCCCGGATTCATTTGCGCGAGCGGGCACCCTGCTGGCGGCAGTCCCTGACGACTCGGTTGTCTGGCCCTAAGCAACAGGTCGAATTCATTGCCCTGCGGATAAGCAGGGCTCGCCTGCTGTCGCCAAAGTCTATTCGCGGCGCAGCTGGATTACCCAGAGAATACTAATTACCCCTAACAACACCGATTTTCTATACAATTCAGCAAATATTTCGCGCAGCCGTGACTCACAGTTAACTTCCGCTGCCCGCAAGAAACAAGGTTACCTGTAAGGATTGTTACTGTGCCCATCACCCGCCGCCAATTTTTAGCCACCGCCATCGCCGGAGTCGCGGTTACCACCCTGCCCCACTGCACCCTGGTGGACAGCGACACTGACGACTACGACTACGTGCTGCTGGCCGAACCGGCGCCGGTGGAAATCCTGCCCGGCACCAGCACCCCGGCGTTTACTTACAACGGCATGGCACCGGCCCCCCTGCTGCGGGTCCGCCAGGGGCAGCGGCTGCGGGTAAAGTTTATCAATCGGCTGGGCCAGCCCAGCACCATTCACTGGCACGGCATCCGCATCGATAACGCCATGGATGGCGTGCCCTTCCTGACCCAGCCGCCGGTGCAGCACGGCGAGAGTTTTGTCTACGATTTTCTCTGCCCGGACGCCGGCAGCTTCTGGTACCACCCTCACGTCAACAGCCTCGAGCAAATGAGCCGCGGCCTGGTGGGCGCACTGATTGTGGAAGAGGCCGAGCCGGCAGGGTTTGACCAGGATCTGGTGGTGGTGTTAAAGGATTGGCTGCTCAATGCCGACGGCAGCTTCAAGCCTTTTTCCAGCCCGCGCCAGGCCGCCCGCATGGGCACACTGGGCAACGTCAAAACCGTCAACGGGCTGCAAAAGCCGGTGTTCGAAGTTCCCGCTGGCGGCCTGGTGCGGCTGCGCCTGATCAATGTCGATAACACCCGGGTATTCGACCTCAGCCTGAAAGACTACCCGGCCCAGGTACTGGCGCTGGATGGCAACGCCATCGCTAAACCCTACCCGCTGGATAGCCGCCCGACCGGTGCCGGCATGCGCCTCGACCTGGGTCTGGTGGCGCCCGCCGCAGTGGGCGAAGAGGTGGTGGTGTACGACCGCAAAGGCCGCTTCAACTTCGAGATTTTCCGCCTGCGCAGCGTGCCGGCGGAGCTACCCCGGCGCACGCGCATCCCCGCCCTGCCGGTCAATCCAATTCCGGCGCCGCAGTTGGCCGAGGCGGAAGTTCTCAACTTTGTGTTCGAGTGGGAGGGCGCCCTGACGCCGGCCAACAGCGACGGCAAGGTAGACCACAAATTCTGGATGATCAACAAGCGCGCCTGGGGGCATATGAGCGCCGACCATATACCGGCGCCACTGGCCGAGCTAAGCCTCGGCAAGACCTATATTTTTGAACTGCACAACGCCAGCCCCCACGAGCACCCGATCCACCTGCACGGCTACACCTTTACCGTCATCGGTTCTGACAAGCGCGAGATTACGCCCTACCACACCGACACCATCCTGCTGGCCAAAAACGAGCGCGCACGCATCGCCTTTGTGGCCGACAACCCCGGCGACTGGATGTACCACTGCCATGTGATCGAGCATATGAAGACCGGGCTGATGGGGTATATTCGGGTGAGTTAGTGCCTCAAGCAGCTAAACAGCGGGCACAAAAAAAGCCTGTAAGTTGTTGTCAGACAATAACTTACAGGCCATTAAATGGGGTGGACGATGGGACTTGAACCCACGACGACTGGAATCACAATCCAGGGCTCTACCAACTGAGCTACGCCCACCATTGATCGGTGCGGGGAATATGCGCTTCAACTTCTTCAGAAATTTGACGCAACGGGCTGAAAATCCACCGCGGACGCAATTTAACTAAAATATGGCGCACCCGGCAGGATTCGAACCTGCGACCATCCGCTTAGAAGGCGGATGCTCTATCCAACTGAGCTACGGGCGCACTGGGTATTGCCAGTTTGGCAACGGGGTGAGCCCCAGACTCAAAGCCTTAGCCAGGCTCCTAACATTACCGGACACTTGACCCGGTGGGTCTTCACAACAGGACTGCTTGTAAAGACCGGAAATAATGGTCGGAGTGGAGGGATTCGAACCCCCGACCCTCTGGTCCCAAACCAGATGCGCTACCAAGCTGCGCTACACTCCGACTGCTTCAAACCGCACGGCGGCGAAGAGGTGCGCATATTACCCATGCACCGCCCCTCCGTCAACGGCTTTTTGGAAAAAAATATTCAACAATTGCAGTAACTTACATTCACCATGCATTCACCACGCTGACGCCACACAGACGCCTCCCGGGCACTGCTCAAGCCGACCCCAAGCGCCTGATTTCACAGCAAAAAGGTCAATATATTGGCTCTGGCGGCCGCTTGTGGGAGAATAGCCGCCCTGATTTGCACCACAGCTTCAAATCTCTTTCTTTTACTACCACCTACAGGACTCATCGATGTCAGCACTGGTACTGGACGGCAAGGCCCTTGCCGCAAAAACCGAGCAGGAACTCTCAGCCCGGGTCGCCGCCCTTAAGGAAAAGAGCAACGGTCAAACTCCCATCCTCGCCACCATCCTGGTAGGTGCGGATCCCGCCTCTGCCACCTACGTGCGCATGAAAGGCAACGCCTGCACCCGCATTGGTATGGATTCCCTCAAGGTGGAACTGCCGGAGACCACCACCACCGAGGAGCTGCTGGCCAAGATCGAGGAATTAAACAGCAACCCCAATGTGCACGGCATTCTCCTGCAACACCCGGTTCCGGCACAAATCGATGAGCGCGCCTGTTTTGACGCCATCGCCCTGGAGAAGGACGTCGACGGCGTCACCTGCCTGGGCTTCGGTCGCATGAGCATGGGCGAAGAGGCCTACGGCTGCGCCACACCCAAGGGCATTATGCGCCTGCTGGAAGCCTACAATATCGAGCTGTCCGGCAAGCATGCCGTGGTAGTCGGTCGCAGCCCCATTCTGGGCAAGCCCATGGCGATGATGCTGCTCGGTGCTAACGCCACTGTCACCATCTGTCACTCCCGCACCCGGGGGCTGGAAAATCATATCAAGCAGGCGGATATCGTCGTCGGCGCAGTGGGCAAACCGGAATTTATCAAGGCCAGCTGGATCAAGGACGGCGCGGTCGTGGTCGACGCCGGTTACCATCCCGGTGGCGTCGGTGATATCGAACTGGGTCCATTAAAGGACCGAGTGGCCGCCTACACCCCGGTGCCCGGCGGCGTCGGCCCCATGACCATCAATACCCTGATCTACCAGTCTGTGGATTCTGGCGAAAAGAAAATCGGCTAACTGAACTCCCCTTGGCCGAACAACTACCCATCCTTTATCGGGATCAATGGCTGGTGGCCATCAACAAGCCCAGTGGCTTGTTGGTGCACCGCAGCGCCATCGACCGGCACGAGACCCGCTTTGCCCTGCAGTTGCTGCGCGACCAGCTCGGCCAACGGGTCTATCCGGTGCACCGACTGGACAAACCCACCTCCGGCGCCTTGCTGTTCGCCCTCGACCCCGACAGCGCCCGCGCGCTGAGCCAGGCCATGGAGGAACAACGAGTGCAGAAGACCTATCTCGCCGTAGTGCGTGGCTACGCCGAGCCGGCCGGATTGATCGACCACCCGCTGACTGAGGAACTGGACAAGTACAGCGACCACAAGGCGCGCCAGAACAAACCCGCCCAGGCCGCAGTTACCCGCTACCAGTGCCTCGCCACCCGGGAACTGGATGTGGCCATCGAGACCTATCCCCAGAGCCGCTACTCGCTGGTCCAGTGCCAGCCCCAAACCGGCCGCAAGCACCAGATCCGCCGTCACATGAAACACATTGGCCACCCGATTATCGGCGACGCCAAGCACGGCCGCGGCCGCCACAACCGCTATTTCAAGGATCACCTGGGCGCCGGGCGCCTGTTGTTGCACGCCGCCAGCCTGCAACTGCAGCACCCCCTCAGCCGACAGCCCCTGCAAATTACCGCACCGCTGGACCAGACCCTGCACGCACTCTTGCAGGGTTTTCAGTGGCTGGACGCCATCCCCCGGCAGTGGCACCATTCCCTGTCAACCCATGGGGATGGCCCTGGACCAGCAAACCCCGATCAATAAACCCGATCAATAAGCCCGAATCAATAACCCCTGACCAGTGAAGACACCAGCATGCGCCTCGACAAATACATAAGCCAGGTCACCGACCTGTCCCGCAAGGACGTCAAGCGCTTGCTGCGCAGCGGTTGCGTGACGGTGGATCAGGCCGTGAGCAAGGACCCTGCCCTGCATATCAGCGCCGAGGCACAAGTGGCCATCGACGGTGAACTGTTGCAAGCGCCGCGGCCGCGCTACTTTATGCTGCACAAACCGGTGGGTTACGTCTGCGTCAGCAAGGACCGGGATCACCCTTCCGTGCTGGAACTGCTGGACGAACCCAACCGGGACAAGCTGCAAATCGCCGGCCGCCTCGATATCGACACCACCGGACTGGTGCTGATTACCGATGACGGCAAGTGGAACCACGCCGTCACCTCCCCCAAACGCAGCTGCGGTAAAACCTATTATGTGACCCTGGCAACGGACATCAGCCCCGAGACCGCCGACCTGTTTGCCCAGGGCGTGCTACTCGACGGCGACCTCAAACCTACCCTGCCCGCCAGCTTGCAACAGGTCTACAGTAACGAGGCCCGGCTCACCATCAGCGAGGGCCGCTATCACCAGGTAAAGCGCATGTTCGCCGCAGTGGGCAACCGGGTTGAGGAATTACACCGCGAGAGCGTCGGCGCCATTGTCCTTGATGACAGCCTCGAACCGGGCGACTACCGCGAACTCAGCGCCAGCGAAATCGCCAGCGTGCAGCTGTAAAAGTGCTGTGGCACTGCCCATCATCAACCCGGCTATTCTATGACTGACGCCAGCTTTCGCATCATTGCCCCTTACTTGCACGACCAGGCTCTGCAGACACTGTGCTTTGCCGATGAAAACCTGCTCACCAGCGCGGCCGACCTCCAGCCGGGGTCACAACTGCTTATCATCAGCAACCGCTTTGATGTCTACAGCGCCTGCAAGGCCCAGGGCTTGAATGCGGAATTTAGCGATTACGATTGCAGCCGGCTACCTCCCGCCAGCTTCGACCGCATCGTCTACCGGGTCTCGAAGGAGAAGCCGGTGGTGCACTACCTCATCAACCTCGCACTGGGGTTGCTGAAAGTGGATGCTGAATTGATCCTGGCCGGGGAAAAAGGCGATGGCATCAAGACCTACGCCGACAAGGCCGGCAAGCTGTTCGGTACTAAAGCCGCCGCCCAAAAACACGGCAACAGCTACCTGGCCCGTATCCGCAAAACGTCCGGCGCCGGCAGCGGCACGGCGCTGGACGATCGCGATTACGAAACGGCGCGAGTCATAGCCGAGCTGGATGGCCAACCTGTAGTTAGCAAACCGGGGCTGTTTGGCTGGGACAAGATCGACGCCGGCAGCGAGTTCCTGGTCACCGTGGCCGCCGATTACCTGGCCGCCAACCAAATGCAGCCCGGCTCCCTGCTCGACCTGGGCTGCGGCTATGGTTACCTGACCCTGTGCAGCGCCGGCTGGTCTTCGCTGCGCGAGCGCTGGGCCACTGACAACAATGCCGCGGCCATTCACTGCGCGCAGTTGAATGCCGACGCCTTCGGGCTGCCGGTCAACCTCAGTGCCGACGATTGCGGTGCCCGCATCCAAAGCCAGTTTGACTTGATCCTCTGCAACCCACCCTTCCACCAGGGTTTCTCCGTCGATGCTGCACTGACGGAAAAGTTTCTTCGCCACAGCCGCCAACGACTGTCTCGCGGCGGAGTTGCCCTGTTTGTGGTCAACCAGTTTATCCCTCTGGAGCGCCTCGCCACACGCCACTATAGCGGTGTTGAACAATTGGCCAGCAATGGCAAATTCAAAGTGCTGGCGCTGCGGCCATAGCCTGTAGCCATAGACTAGAGCTATAGACAATCCACACTGGAGAAGCTGAGCGGCAGCACCTGCCCGGGATCAGATTTTCGCCACCCTGAAGTTCAAACGACAGCTTGAGCGGCCCTGGTCCAGCTGCTTGAACTGCTGCAGATGGTGCCGGAACTGGGCCAGACTGGTCGGCTGCCGGGTAAACAGCCCCACCGCATTCTCGTACAGGGGCGTCGAGAAACGCAGGCGCTGCTGCCAGCTGCCCGCGAATTCCGGATCCGCAAGCCAGGCACTGCCAGCCAGCCCCGCCGGAGTATCGAAGTTCATAACCAGCGAGCCGTCGCTGGCCAAGCGGCGCTGCAACAGTCGACACCAGCCGGGCTCTGCCGCCACCGCCCGCGCAGGTATACCGTCCATATCACCGAACAGATCATCGATTATCAGATCGAATTTTGGCCCGCGGTATGCCTTTAGCCAAGCCACCGCATCCGCTTCATACAACTGAAAGCACTTTCCTTTTACCTCAAAAAAGCGCCGCGCCACCTGCAGGTGCACCGGGTTCAATTCAACCCCGGTAATACTGGCCGGCTGCAGGAAATGCTGCAGCTGTTTCAACACCGCACCGCCCCCTACGCCCAGCACCAGTACCCGTTGCAACGCACCGGGCGGGTGGAAAAACGCCGGCAATAGCAGCAGATCCCACACCGATCCGGCCGCCGGGTAGTGGGGGTTGTACTGGCTGTGAAACACCCCATTGGTGTACAGGCGCCGGCTGCGGCCGGCGCTGCGCACCTGGTAGACATCGATATTGTGCGGCTGCGCGCTGCTGGCACTGCGCTTTTCCCAGATAACCGCCATATCAGCCAGACTCACCAAAGAAGGCCTTGAGCCGGGTAAAGGCCGCCTGCAAACGGGTAAACTGCTGCTGGTCACCACCGCGGTCCGGATGGCACTCCATGGCCAGGCGCCGGTAACGCTGCTTGATCAAAAGCCAATTGCCAAGGTCCCGAGGGTCCAGCGACTCCAGTCCGAGCACCGCCAGCGCTTGCAGCACATCATCCCGGCCCATATACCGGCGCCAGAAGGAACCCAGCAACTCGTCAACCGAGTCGCTGGTTGCCGCACTAAAATTGTTCCAGTCGAGATAATAGTCGGCCATACAAACGGAGGCCAAACCGGCTACCTCCGAGGAATTTTCACTCTGGCCCCGGGCCGGCAGCAGCGCAATTTCCAGCGCCGAAATGGACAGCAGGCCACGCCCGCCGGAGCGATAGCTGGCCTGCAACTGGTAGAGCCCGTTCATCAGCAGGAAATGCGCTTGAAACAACCCCAGCGGCTCGCTACTGTAATCCCGCGCCAACACACCTTCGCTCACCATCCGGCTTAGCAGTTGGTGTTCCGACGCCGGCAGCAGGTCATCCTCTTCGATCAGTTTTCGCAAAGTACCCAGCAACGGATTGAGCACGGGTTATGTTTCCTCGCTGGCCCAAAAGTAACGGTGACCTGATCACCGCCTGTGTTTATAATTGCTGCCTAATCCTACAGCAAGAGCCTTATCCATGTTTAAAACCAACGACTATTTTGGCGGCAAAGTTAAATCCATTGCATTTCAAACCGAAACCCTGCCCGCCACCATCGGCGTTATGGCTCGGGGCGAATACAAGTTTGGCACCAACCAGAAAGAAAAAATGACCGTCACCAGCGGCTCCCTCACGGTCCAGCTGCCCGGCTCTGCCGACTGGCAAACTTTCACCGCCGGCGAGAGCTTCGAAATCGCCGCCAACGAGGTTTTCCTGGTTCGGGCCGACGTGGAGAGTTCCTACCTCTGCCTCTACGGCTAAGCGCCGACCAATTTTCGCTACCGCGCTGGCAGCTGACGATCGAGCAACAGCTGTCAGCGCCAACTGTGCTATATTTGCCGAGTAATACCAATAACAAGCAATGAGGATCTTGCATGCAGTACGACCAATTTGTCGAGTTACACGAACTGTTCCCCTCCGGCCGCTACCAGCTCAACAGCCTGCAACTGGCCGACTTGCTGCGCCACAAGGGCTGCAAGGGCATCGCCGTGCGGGTGCTGAATATCGGGGTGGTGGCGCTGGACCGGGACGACGTACTCGAACGCCTGCGCCCGGAAAATCATCCGCGCCTGGATGACATCAAGATCACCTGCCTGGACGGTACAATCATTGTTGATGAGCCTTCCCACGGTCATTGAGGAAGACCACTTTTCCCCCTGGGGCTCCGAAACCCTTTACAACACGGGAGAAGCTTACTTTGATAGCCTGGTTGCAGACATTGAGTCCGCCCGCTACTCCATTGACCTTGAGAGCTATATCTTTGCCCGGGATGCAGTCGGTGGCCGGGTTGCACAAGCGCTGATAGACGCTCACCGGCGCGGCCTCCGGGTCAGGGTGCTGATGGATGCGGTGGGCTGCTACGACTCCAGCGATTACTACGCCGGCCTGCTCGAGGCTGCCGGTGTAGAAGTTAAAATTTTCCACCCCCTGCCCTGGCAAATTCATCACTACCACCGCTCGCCGACCACGGGATCGTGGCTGGACAAGGCCCTGCATTTTATCAGCCGCATCAATCAGCGCGACCACCGCAAACTCTGTGTTATTGACTGCACCCACCTGTGGAGTGGCAGCTTCAATATCAGCGCTGTACACCTCGCACCGGAAAACGGCGGTGAAGGCTGGCGTGATTACGGCCTCTGCGTCGGCGGCCCGGTGGTGGAAGAGTTAAACCAGAACTTTGACGCTCTCTGGAGCCGCGGCAACATCAAGCTCGGCAAGGGTTTGTTCAGGCTGTACTGGGACAACCTCGGTCGCCTCGCCCGCCGCCGGCGCAACCAATTGCTGTTGCAGCACATCGATAACGCCCGGGATCACATATGGATCGTCAGCGCCTATTTTTCACCGGCGGTATCGATCGTAAAGGCCCTCGCCAATGCCAGGCGACGCCAGGTGGACGTAAAACTGATCGTGCCGGCGCACTCCGATATCAGCCTGTTGCCGTTTTTAACCGCCACCTACTACGCCGATTTACTCAATGCCGGGGTCAAAGTCTATGAATACCAGCCGGCCATGATCCACGCCAAGGCGGTTATTATCGACGACCTGCACCTGATTGGCAGTACCAACTTCAACCATCGCTCGTTTCTGCACGACCTGGAACTGGACATTCAACTGCACCTGCCCGACAGTAAACAAACCCTGCGCCAGTGGTTTATGCAGGACATAAAAGACAGCATCGAGGTGACGGCCAAGTCGCACCGCTACTCCTTCACTGCCCGGCTGATCGGCTGGTGTGCCAAACTCATTCGCTACTGGGTATAAATAGCCATGTCGCGCAGCTTGAAAACCCTCACTTACAATATCCACAAGGGGTTTAATGTTCGCAACCGGGACTTTATCCTGGGCTCTATGCGCTCCGCCATCCGCGAGGTGCACGCCGATGTCGTGGCCCTGCAAGAGGTGATCGGCGAACACCGGAAGCACGCATCGCGCCACGCCAACTGGCATGGCGAGGCGCATTTCGAATTTATGGCCGACCAGGTCTGGCCCCACTACGCTTACGGTAAAAACGCCATTTACCAGGCCGGCCACCACGGCAATGCCCTGCTCAGCAAATACCCTTTTCACCTGCTCCACAATCGCGACATCAGCCAGTCGCGCTACTCCCGGCGCAGTATTTTACACGGTGAAATCCGCCCCGAGGGTTTCGGTCTCGAGATCCATATCGCCTGCGTGCACCTGGGTTTTATGCCCTTCGAGCAATACCGGCAGTTGCGGTTGCTGTCGCGCTGGATCGACTCGCTGCCCGCCGCGGCGGCGGTGATTCTGATGGGAGATTTTAACGATTGGCACCAGCGCATCCACCGCTTTCTGCTGCGCAAACATGGCTTGCAGGAGGTCACCAGCCACGCCCAGGGGGAGCTGCTGCCCACCTACCCGGCACGCAAACCCCGGGTCGCCATGGATCGCATTTACTACCGTGGCCTGCAACTGCTTGACAGCCAGGTCTGCGTTGGTGAGCACTGGGCCGAACTGTCGGACCACTGCCCCGTAGTCGCCGAATTTTTGCCGCGGTAAAGGCGCACCTGAGCAGGTTAATTTTATTCCTCGCCCACTATCCATAGTATGATTTGGCCATGGACATCTACCGTGAACAACACAAAAAGCGGCTCAGCTTTATGCCCTGGCTCTACTACCGGTTAAAACCCAGGCACCGCGAATGGGCGCAGGACTGGCAGCGGACGATCCAGCAGCAATTGCAGTTGCTCGAGACCATCGAGATCGGCGCGGATTGCTTTATTGCCCCCGAGGCCAACCTGTTCGCGGAGCCGGGGCGCAACATTCAGCTTGGCAACCGCTGCCAGGTGGCGGCCAACGCCTTCCTGCACGGCCCCATCAGCCTGGCCGATGGCTGCAGCGTCAACCAGGCGGCGATCCTGGACGGCGGCAGCGCCGGCATCCGCATCGGCCCCAACACCCGCATCGCGGCCAACACCTGTATCTTTGCCTTTAACCACGGCATGGCACCGGAGCGGCTCATTCAGGAGCAAGCCGTCACCTCCAGCGGCGTGACCATAGGCGCCGACGTCTGGATCGGAGCCAATGCCAGCATTGTCGACGGCGTCCATATCGGCGATAAAGCAGTTATCGGCATGGGCAGCGTGGTCACCCGGGATGTCCCCGCCGGCGCCAAGGTTGGCGGCAACCCAGCGCGCATTATCGGCGCCAGGGACCCACAGCTACTGCCTGGGGAGCCGCGCTAACTCGCCACCGCAAGTGTCGAATGGATAGCAAATCAGTTATGCAGTGGGTAGACTAGTCCGGAAACACACTGCTAATTTGTTCAATCACAACAGGAGCACCAAGATGGAATCCCAAATGCACTCCATGCAAGCCTTGTTTGATCAACTGGGGCTAGACAGCTCAGAGCAGGCCATTGAACAATTTATTGCCGCCAACCGCCCCATTCCAGCCGAGGTCGAACTGCACAAGGCGCCGTGCTGGAACTCGGCCCAGGCCGCGTTTCTGCAACAGACCATCGCCGAGGACGCGGATTGGGCTGAGATTGTCGATCATCTCGACGCCCAGCTGCGTTAACCAGCGACGTTCATTTGCTCGTGCCAGCGGGCTGCCCGGTTCGCGGCGGCCTGCCCGTCGGCCGGGCGCTACCGCTAAAAAGGCCGGTAATTAAAACGCTGTAAAAATAACGCCAAAAATAAGAAGGGTGACCATGAAAGAGTCCCTGTGCGTCGGCATTCGCTACCAACACACATTTTTAGTGCCGGAGTCAAAAACCGTACCCATGCTCTACCCGGAAGCCGCCGAATTCCTGGTTATGCCGGAGGTCTTCGCCACCGGCTTCCTGGTCGGCCTGTTGGAGTGGAGCTGTATCCTGGCGGTCAACCCCCACATCGACTGGCCCCGGGAACAGACCCTCGGCACCCATATTGATGTCAGCCACGAAGTGGCGACCCTACCGGGTATGGAAATCATCGCCAACGTAGAACTGATTAATGTGGAGGGGCGCAAACTGACGTTTAGCGTGGAAGCCCACGACGGCATCGATACCATTTCCCGGGGCAAGCACGAGCGGGTGGTTATTGATCACCAGCGCTTTGTCGACAAACTGGGTAGAGCAAAGACCCGGCAGTAAGCGCCGATGGCGGTTTGCCACGCAGCGGCCATCGACTTTTACCGGCATCGGTCCCAGCTAAAGACATTATTTTTGCAACAATTCACGTATAATCGCGCCCTTGAACCCCTGGACACAGTGTTAGAACTTCATGCCTGAAAGCCCTGCACCAACAACGTTGACCACCTACCTCAGGTTACTGGGGTATCTCCGGGGGCTGCTTACGCCGTTCAGCCTCAGCATCATCGGCTTTCTAATCTTTGCCGCTTCGCAGCCCATGCTGGCCAAAGTCATGGAACTGATTATCGAGGCCATTGAGAACAAGGACACCGTCGCCCGCATTACCCTGCCGCTGTTCTCCGTCGGGGTGTTCGTGATACGGGGTCTTGGGTTTTTCCTTGGCACTTACTTCAACGATTACGTCGGCGCCACAGTCGTGCGCAATATCCGCGTGGAAATCTTTGATCGGCTGCTGTTATTGCCGGCGGAATTTTACGACCGGACCACCCAGGGGCAATTGCTGCATCGTATTAGCTCAGGGGTGAACCAGATCCAGGCGGCGGTAACCACTGCCCTTAAGACCATCATCCGGGAGGGGCTGACCGTCGTTTGCCTGCTCGCCTATGTCTTTTACCTGAACTGGCAGCTGTCGGCGATCTTTTTACTGGCGGCACCATTACTCGCCTGGATGGTAACCAGCACATCGAAGCGCTTCCGCAAAATCACCCGCCGCAATGAAAGCGCCCTGGGCGAAGCCATGCAGGTGTCCAAGGAAACCATCGGCAATTACAGTGTGGTACGCGGCTTCGGCGCGGAAAAGTACGAGATGTCACGCTACGCCAAGGCGCTCAACGTAGCCTATAAAAGCCAGCTGAAGATACGCCGGGTGCAGGCCATGTTCTCACCCGTATCGCAACTGGTGGTGGCCATTGCGGTGGCAATGATTATCTTTTTGCTGCTCGACCCGGCAATTTTGGCGCAGAACACCACTGGCGAACTGGTTGGCTACCTCACTGCCGCCGCCCTGATTCCCAAGCCGCTGCGCCAACTGAGCGGCGTCGGCGTCACTATCCAGCAGGGTATTATTGGCGCAGAGCTGATCTTTGCCATTCTCGACCAGAGGGCGGAAAAAGATGAGGGCGATTACCAGGCAGAGCGAATTCGCGGTGACATCGACATTCGCGACCTCACCTTTCACTACCCCGCCACTGACAAGCGGGTTCTGGAAAACATCTCGCTGCATGTCAACCCGGGTGAAATGATTGCCCTTGTGGGCAAGAGCGGCAGCGGCAAATCCACCCTCTCCAGCCTGATCTACCGCCTGTACGAGGTGGACGATGGCAAGATATTTATCGACGGGGTCGATATCAATCGCTACAAACTGGCCAACCTGCGCGAGCAAATTGCCATTGTCAGCCAGCATGTGGCCCTGTTTAACGACACCATTCGCAACAATATCAGCTACGGTGTCAGCACCTACAGCGACGCCGAGATTATCGCCGCACTGGAGAAAGCCCACGCGCTGGAATTTATCGAAGCCCTGCCGGACAAGCTCAACACCGAGATTGGCGAAAACGGACTGAAGCTGTCCGGCGGCCAACGCCAGCGCCTGGCCATCGCCCGCGCCTTCCTGAAAGATGCACCGATCCTTATTCTCGACGAGGCGACCTCGTCCCTGGACAACGAATCCGAAGCCATCATCACCGAAGGCGTGGAAGACCTGGCGCGCTCCAGGACAACCTTTGTCATCGCCCACCGACTGTCCACCATCCTTCGTGCCGACCGCCTGATCGTGCTGGATCACGGCAAAATCGTGGAACAGGGCACTCACGCAGAATTGATCAAGAACGGTGGCCACTACGCCCGCTTGTTTGAGTCGGAACAGGATTAGGACCTGAATAAGTCCAGAACAGTCAGGATCAGGGCCTTTAGCCCACAGCTATACTCCGCTGGCCGGTGCAAGACCAGGCCAGCAGAGTAAATCGGGGGTTTCATTCGGGGCTATTGCAAGGCAGTAGCTGTTAAAGGCAACAGCTAACCGCCAGGGACACTCAAGCCGGGCTTATTTGGCCGGTTTGCTGTTGCCCAGGGAAATGTGTTTGGGGCCTGCCATGCTCTGCTGGCCGCTGATTCCGGACTTGATGTGGTCGATGCTGCCCCCGGACTTCAGGAACGCTTCGGTTTGCTGGGCGATGCTCTCAGAAGATTCTACGGCGACTGGTTGCTTCTTTTTTGCGGCTGCGGTTTTAGGCTTGGCAGGCATAGCAGGGGGAACCTCTATTGAAATTGATCGCCATTGTACATGATCCAGCATGTTTTTGCAGAAAAAGCTTGCAGGCGGTGACTTAACCGGTAAATATACTCTGTTTGGTTGAATCAAACTGCCCGACTAAACCACATACAGCCCGTCGCAAAAGCCAGCCCTTTAACCGTAGCCTTCTCAAAAAATAGACCTTTCAAAACATAGACCTTTCAAAACATAGACGTTTCAAAACATAGCCCGTCCAATTATTGCCCTCCTTATTGCCCACCCAAGAAACAAGCAGCACTGCGCAGCAAATAGCGGCGCAGTAAACCGCTATGCAACAGCGCCTTAGCGATTAAACAACGATTTCAACTGGTCGAGCTTTTCCGCGCCATCTTCCCCCAGCTTCTCGGACAACTTGTCCTTCAGCGCCTCCTTGGCTTTGTCTTTCGCCATGCCCTCGACATAATCCTGAACCGCTTCCTTGGCGGCAGCCAGGATCGGCTGCATCACCGCAGCAGCCAGTTCGTCGGGGGTCAACCCCTGCTCTACGGAACCCAGGTCCCGCAAACGGATCGCCGGCAACTTCAGGGTCTTTTCCCCCAGCTGATCCGACACCAGTTGAATGGAGCCGTCAGCAAAGGTGAACTTTTTCACCGCCAGCCGCACCTCGGCCTGATCGCCTGCGGCGGGCTGCGCCTGGGCCTTGCCGCTACCGGCAGTATTGGCCCTGACGTTGTTGTACAACGCCTGCAGATTGCTGTCCTTGAGCCCTTTCAGTTCCGCCAGCAGCTGGGTATTGCTGATCAGCACCTCGTTGATAACGATGACCGGACCGGTGACGCTGGCAGGGTCGATCTCCAGCGCCACTTCCCCCATGCTCAGGGCATTGGCGCTACTGAAACCCTTGGGATTGCCCACATTCAGGCCGCGCAGCTCACCGCGCCCCTCGGTCAGGGTAATCTTGACCTCATCCAGGGTGACACTGCTGCCCATCACCTGCGGGCCCAACTCTTCCACCGCTGACTTGACGATTTTATCCAGGTTCTGCAAACCGACGACCAGCACAATCGCCACAATGGCGACAATAGCAACCAGCACCCCGGCAATAATTTTTACCGCTTTCATAAGAACTCCTTAACTGATTATTGAGCGAACTTTCCCTGCCTGCTGCATTATTGCGCGGGCTTTCCCGGCGCAGCGGGTGCCGCCGCAGCACCATCGTCTTGCGCCGGTGGCGGGTCGGCAGGTGCTGGTGACGGGTCGGCAGTGGCCCCGCCGACCTTTTTAATCTCTTTTTCAACGGTAGACATCAATGCCTTCCAGCCTTCCAGCAAGGCACTATTGGTATCGCGCACGATTCCCTGGACACTGGATTTATCCAATATATGCACCTTTTTTTCCAGCGCCAGCAGGTCCTGGCGCAAGGCATCCAGCTGCAATTGCAGCGCCGCGGCCTCCTGCTGGTAGTGCTGCAACTGCCGCTGGCTATCCACATACAGATAGCCGAGCCCGGCGAGCAACAAAACACCGATAAGCGCGATCAACTTTTTCATCCTGGTCTCCAATTACACGTGGCAAGGCGCCGCAGAATTCACTCTGTGTCGCTGCTACCCAGCTTTTGCATGTGCTTGATGAGGCGCAACTTCAACGGCGCAGGAATATTGCGAATGGTCAAACTGTCATCTTGCCTGTCATAGACCACAGAATCGCCGAGACATTCCGCGGCAAAGCTCATGCTCAGCAGGTCATTGCGGCCACTGATGCGAACATACTCCTTCAATTGCCTTCGCACCGGGATCAATTCCCGGGGAGTCTCATCGCGCGCCTCCATAAAGCTGGCGAAGCGCTCTGGCTGCTCATCGTCAATATGCGCGGACAGCTCGCGAATAACAACCGCCTCGCCCTGGCGATCCTGGTCGAGACAGAAATCCACCACTTTGTGACGGTAGGTCTGGGCAGCTTCCGGCTCCAGCGTCTCCACATAGGCACTGACCGCGTCCAGGAAAGTGTTGGTTTCAGCGGCGATATCGCGCTGATCGGCAAAGCCGATCCACTTCCACAATTGCTCGGTAAGATCCTTGTCCCCCCGCGCGCGCAACACTGCCAGGTAGCTACCTTCCGCGTCCTCGCTCTCCCAGTCGGTTAAATTGACCTTTGCCGCCCAAAGCACGCCCTTAACGTCGAGGGCACGGCTGATTTCCAGGTTCAAGTCGCCATCGAGATAGATGCCTTCGTTGTGAACCACAAAAAACACGTACAGGTAATCGCCATCAGCAAGCGACTCCAGCGTAAACAACAGGTGACCGTCGACCACTATCTCGGTATCGGCGAGCAGGCTCTGCAAATGCTCAACCGCTTTTTTAGTAAAGGCCTGGAAACCCATTTTCTCCTGCCTGAATTGGCGCAGCCACTGACAGACCAAAGCGATGGCCGCATCGCTGTGGAATTGCCCGTACTGCTTGCCCGCCTTACCCTGAAAGGCGTGTTTGAGCTCGCGCAGCAACTCATCCAGGTAGCCGCTGACGGGAAACTCCTGATCTCGAATATGCGATTGCAGCGGTGCTTCGGTGCCACTGCGCGAAATGGCGTGGCCGATAGAATGAGTAAACGGCATTGAGAGGTGTCCCGGTATTCGGCTTGATAGAAGTAGCCCGCTATTATAACCCCATAGAGGGCGACGCATAGCCAAGTGTAGCTCCCAACCGCCCCCGACAATAATAGATGCTGTTATAATGACCGGCTCGAATCAAATGCCCGGCCAGAGGTTTTGCAGAATTTATGATGTTTACAGCTCGCTATAGTGTTTTTGTCCTCGCCCTGCTCGCCAGCCTGTCTCTATCAGCGGCAGAGCAACCCGTTGTCATTGAAGATCTGTCCTGGCTGGAAAGACGCCACCTGGAAAGCCAGGTCGAACAGATCGACGAACTGGCCCGCATGAAACTCGGCACTCCAGTGCGGGGCAACCGCGACGATCTCGACCTGTTGCAGCGCATCGTCTATCGCGGCCTGATCCCCAGGGACGACATCCCTGCCCTGCAGGCCCTCGGTGCCGTACTCGGCAATGTCATGGTGGCGGATCTCGGCCTGGAGTGGAAAGTCTACCAGGACCAGCTGGGCAAGAGCCGCGCAGCCTGCGTGCCTGGCGGTAGCGAATGCCTGTTTCCCATCACCATGCTGTCGCGCAGAATGGCCGTGGGGCTACTGCCCGATATCGAGCAACTCTACCGCGATGCCAGCGCCGAAATAGCGCCCCACATTCAAAGAAGCCGCAGCCACCAAAAGCCGTCGATCTAAGCCCCCATAGCACCTGAACGCGACGCTGCGCACGCTGGCGGCCCCCAACTGATCGCTGAAACTCAAATCAACCAACCAGGGAAACGACCATATGGATGACAAACTTAGCAAGGAACTGGAGCAGGCAACGGCCATCTACCAGATGGTGGTCGAGTTCTTTGTGAAATACAGCTTCCAGATCCTGGGGGCCATCATTATTCTGCTGATCGGCCTACTGGTGGCGCGCAAGGTGGGCAACCTGGTGCTCAACCTGTGCCAGCGTAAAAGCATCGATATCACCCTCAGCCGTTTTATTGCCTCCGCCGCCAGGATTGTGGTGGTTATCATGGTGGCGGTCATTGCCCTGGGCAAGATCGGCATCAGTATCACACCGTTTATTGCCGCCATCGGCGCCCTCGGCCTCGGTGCCGGCCTGGCGCTACAGGGCCTGCTGTCAAACTACAGTGCCGGCCTGACCATCATCATTACTCGCCCGTTTGTGATTGGCGACACCATTTCCGTGCAAGAGGTTACAGGACAGGTAGAGGAAGTACACCTGGCGAACACCGTCCTGACGGATGAAGACGGAGTGCGAATCACCATTCCCAACCGCCACATCGTCGGCGAAATCATCCACAACTCGTTTGCCAATACCCTTGCCCAAATCAGCATCGGCATCGCCTACCATGAAGACCCGAACAACGCCATTGCCATTATCGAAGAGGCGATGCAGCAAACCGGTGGTTTTGACCCCGCCAAACCACCCCGGGTCGGTATCGAGGCCTTTGCCGACAGCAGTGTCAATATCGGCATTCGCGCCTGGCTGCCTACACAGCAGTACTACGAAAACATGTACAAACTGAATCGCGCTATTTTCACCGCACTCAATGAAAAAGGCGTGGACATCCCCTTCCCGCAGCGGGAAGTGCGCATGCTCGGCAACAGCGAAAGCAGTTGAACAGAAAAGGGGCCGTACGGCACGGGCAGCAGTTGGTAAACGAATCAATCATACCTCGTTACCACCGAAGCCAAGACTCCTAAATCTGGCGAAATTGTAGGTCTGGCTGCGGGGGCTTGCGTTCAAAACCCTCGACAGCATGGATGCTGTCGTGGAGCCCCCAGGGATGGTGCAGAGCCTGCCCCGCGAACGCAGTGAGTGCGTTGGGTACGGCGAGTCTTGAACGCAAGACCCCGCAGCCAGGCCGGGGAAAAAGCGGATGTCCCAAGCACTAAAATATATAGCCTAACAACCCCGATGGCTGACTTAGTTATAAAGTAATTAGCTGGCCAAAACACTTAAAACAGCAGGAACCTGAATGACCGAACAACCCTTTGCCAGCAAAGACCCGGGCAGCAAACCCTCTGTTGCTCACCCGGCCGCCTCAGTGATACTGCTGCGCCCGGCCAGTGCGGGCTTTGAAGTGCTAATGCTGCTGCGCGCCGGTGCCATCAAATTCGCCGGCGCCACCTGGGTGTTCCCCGGCGGCCGCATTGAGGATAGTGACGCCCCCGCTGGCGATCGCTTTACCCTGGAAGCCGCCAAAAGCGCCGCTGCCAGGGAGTGCCGGGAGGAAGCCGGCCTGCAACTGGCCACCGACTCAATGATTTACTACTCCCACTGGACCACCCCAGCGGAGTCTAAGAAGCGTTTTGCCACCTGGTTTGTGCTGGACACTGTGGCAGAGGACCAAGCGGTGCTGATCGACGACCACGAGATTGTCGAATACCGCTGGCTCACTCCTGACGAGGCGTTACAACAGCACGTCGCCGGCGACCTGAAGCTGATGCCGCCGGCGTATATCACCCTGCTGGAATTGCAGCAATGCGCAACTATGGCCGCCGCCAGAACCTTTGCCAGCGAGCGCGAGGTGCCGCAGATCCTGCCCAGAACCACCACTCGCGACGACGTCTTTTACAGCCTCTACGCCGAAGATATTGCCTACGCAAGCAAGGACTTGAGCCTGGACGGGCCAAAGCACCGGATCGTGCTTGGCAAATCGGGATGGGAGTACATCAAAACCTGCTGAGCGAGCCCGTGCCCGGGCGCGGGGCGAGATCTTCAGCCCGCTTTTTGCTGCTGCAAAATCAGCTCTTTCAGCTCGCGAATTTCCCGCTGCAGGTCGCGCAAATCCGGCTCACCCGCGTCCTCGGCCTCCTGCCGGGCCACCCTGCGATGCTCTTCATCCAGTACATTGACCACGATACCAATGATCATATTGAGAAACGCGAAAGCGGTGAAAAATATAAACGTCAGGTAGTAAAACCAGCTGAGGGGATAGACTGTCATGGTCTCGTACATGACGTCGGTCCAGTCTTCAAAGGTCATCACCCTGAACAGGGTGAGCAGACTGAGGGCAATATCGCCCCATAAACCCGGGTTGATCGCGGCAAAGAAAGTACTGCCAATCGCGGCGTAGATATAGAAAATAATAAACATCATCAGCAACACATAGCCCAACTGCGGCAGCGCCCGCACCAGCGAGTTCAGCAACATGCGCAATTCCGGAATGATCGACACCATCCGCAGCACCCGGAAAATTCGCACCAGGCGACCGATCAGGGCCATATCGGTATTGTCGATAGGTATCAGGCTCACCACCACGATAAGGGTGTCGAAAACGTTCCAGGGGTTGCGAAAAAAACGCTTTTTATCCGGCTCACCCAGGTAGCGAATGGTGATTTCCGTGAGAAAAATAAACGTGATCGCCCAGTCCAGCACTGTGACGATACGATACACGTAATCCGGCAGCTGATAGGTTTTGACCCCAATCACCAGCGCGGAAAATACAATAATGCCAATCACAAACAGCTCAAAGGCCTTGTTGGAGCGCAGCCGATAAAATGCATTTTGCCATTGATTGTTTAACGCTTGATCCATACCTTCCTATCTCTCAAAAAACGCACTCGCCAGTCACTCGAATGCTGCACAAGTAATTTGGCTATTCGTACAAACAGGTCCTGGAAAAGCTGCGCGTCTCGGCGTCGGTCCAATCGCCATTGGCCTTCTCCATCATCAGCTCGCACCACTCTTCGCCCACCGGCTCCGGCGCACCCCAGAACCCGCCCGAGACCAGGCTCAGGCCCAGCAACGCCACCAGCAAACCCGCCAACAACAAGATCAGTATGCCCAGATACTTTTTCACGGCTTGAGCCAGTCGGCAATGGCCTCGGCAAAATAGGTGATCACCAGGTCGCAGCCGGCCCGCTTAAACGCAGTCATAATTTCCATCACAATGGCCTCTTCATCAATAACTCCGGCGGCGGCGCCAGCTTTAATCATGGCGTACTCGCCACTGACCTGGTAGACCGCCAGCGGTCGCTGACTATTGGCGCGCACAGCGGCAATAATATCCAGGTAAGCAATACCAGGTTTAACCATCAGGATATCGGCACCTTCCAGTTCATCCTGCATGGACTCTGCCAATGCTTCGCGGCTGTTGGCCGGATCCATTTGGTAGGTGGAGCGAGTGCCTTTAAATGTACTGTCCACGGCGTCGCGAAACGGCCCGTAAAATGCCGAGGCAAATTTGGTAGAGTAGGACATGATGGGGATATGGCTATAGCCCGCCTCGTCCAGCCCCTCTCGAATGGCCGCCACCATGCCGTCGATCATGGTGGAGGGGGCGATCATATCCACACCGGCCCGGGCCGCCACCACCGCCTGCTTTTGCAGGTTGGCAAGGGTCGCGTCGTTGTCCACATCCACACCCTCGTGGGAACCTTCACAGAGCACTCCGCAGTGACCGTGATCGGTGTACTCGCAGAAGCAGTTGTCGCTGATCACCACCATTTCCGGCTGCGCTTTCTTGGCGCTGCGAATACAGCGCGCCATCAGGCCGTCGTCGGCCCAGGTGTCCGAACCGATACTGTCTTTGTGCCGGGACACGCCAAACAGCAATACCGCCTTGATGCCTTTGGACCAGGCCCGCTGCACTGCGCCTGCCAGTTGATCTTCCGGGTAGCGCACCACGCCAGGCATACTGCTGATGGCCAGCGGTTCGGTGATGCCCTCCTCGATAAATAGTGGCAGGATCAGGTCGTCAGTGGAGATGGTGGGCTGGCGCACCAGGTCGCGCAATACGGAGGTGCGGCGCAGGCGGCGGAAGCGGAATTCAGGGGTTATGGTGTTGGTCATTTAATAAAGGCCACTCAGTTAATAATTACTTTTGGTTTCCAGCCCGCGCGAGAGGGTGGGAGGCACCATAGAAAACACGCCGTAAATACGTCCATGTAGGCTCGACTGCGGCAGAGCCGGCCCCGCGAGCAACGCGAGTGCATTGGGTCTCCATGCCGCAGACGGTTTTCCCTGGTACCTCCCACCCTCTCGCTCACATTGCGGGTATGCGCATATTCCTGCCAGAAATCAACGCTTCGTCTGCGGGTTGTCATCAGCTGCAACACTGGCGCTTTTTTCATCTATCGATAATGTGGCGGTAGTTGCCTCGATGAATCACTCCCGCCGCCACTTGGTGCCCTCGCGGGAATCCTCCAGCACCACGCCCAGGGCTTTCAGCTCTTGCCGGACTTCGTCGGCGCGGGCGTAATTCTTGTCCAGCTTGGCCTGGGCGCGCTCGGCGATCAGGGCCTCGATCTCAGCGGCCGATATACCCTCCTCGGCACTGCCCGCCGTGGAGGTGAACCAGGCTTCCGGTGATTGCTGCAAAATACCCAGCAGTGCACCTGCCTGCAGGATCAGCCCTTTCAGGCGTGCCTTTTCCGCTGCCTCGGCCTTATTCAGGGCCTTGGCCATTTGATGCAGCTCACTGATGGCAATCGGCGTATTGAGGTCGTCGAGCATAGCGCTGTAGAAAGGCTGGGTCTTGATGTCCACCGATGGGTCGGCCACCACCTCTTCGGCGTCGCGCAGAAATCCGTAGAGGGAATCGAGGCTGGCTTTGGACTGGTTGAGCAGGTCGGCGGAGAAGTCCAGCTCGGAGCGGTACTGGGCCGACAACAGGGCAAAGCGAATCACCTCGCCCTTGTACTGCTGCAGCAGTTCGCGCACGGTGCGAAAGTTGCCCAGCGACTTGGACATTTTCTCACCACCGATATTGATATAGCCGTTGTGCATCCAGTAGCGCACGTATTCCTTGCCGTCGTGGGCGCAGCAGCTCTGCGCCACTTCGTTCTCGTGGTGGGGAAAGACCAGGTCGCGGCCGCCACCGTGAATATCGATGGTTTCACCCAGGTGTGCTTCGATCATGGCACTGCACTCCAGGTGCCAGCCCGGGCGACCGTAGCCCCAGGGGCTGTCCCAGCCGGGTTCGTCGCCGCGGGAGGGCTTCCAGAGCACAAAATCTCCGGCGTACTGCTTATAGGGGGCTACTTCGACCCGGGCGCCGTCGAGCATATCTTCCAGCGAGCGATTGGACAGCTGGCCATACTCCGCCATGGATTGCACCGCAAACAGCACGTGCCCTTCGGCGACGTAGGCGTGGCCCTTGTCGATCAGGCGCTGCACCATGCTGATCATCTGCGGCAAGTGGTCGGTGGCGTAGGGTACGATGGTGGGCGCGAGGTTGTTGAGCTGGGCCATGTCGGCCTCAAACTCCCGGGCGTAGCGCGCCGCCAGCGTTGAGATGGGCTCGCTGTTCTCAGCCGCCGCCTTCATGATCTTGTCGTCAATATCGGTAATATTGCGGGCGTAGATCACCTCCGCGTATTCACTCTGCAGCAGGCGAAACAGGGTGTCAAACACCACCACCGGGCGAGCGTTGCCTATATGTACAAGGTTGTAGACTGTGGGGCCACAGACGTACATTTTGACCTTGCCCGCCTGCAGCGGTTTGAATTCTTCTTTCTGGCGCGTGCTGGTGTTGTAAACGTGTAGAGTCATTGTTACTGCGTATACCTTGTTTGCTAGAGCCTGGTTTGCCAGGGCCCTGACTGACAGAGCCTGGCGGCCCGGAGTTCTATACCTTGGAGGCCCAGTTATCTTTCAGGCCAATGGTCTGGTTAAATACTGGCCTGGCGGCGCTGGAGTACTTGCCATCGAGACAGAAGTAGCCCTCCCGCTCAAACTGGTAGCTCTGCTCCGGTACGGCATTGACCAGGCTGGTTTCCGCCTTGCAGCCCTCGATGATGGTCAGTGACTCCGGGTTCAGTGCCTGCAGGAAATCCTTGTCGCCGGCATCCGGTGCGGCGTCACTGAACAGCCGATCGTAGAGGCGCACTTCGCAGTCGACACAATTGCTTGCGTCGACCCAGTGAATGACTCCGCGGGGCTTGATCCCATCCTGCGGATTTTCACCCACCGTGCCCTCCACCAGGCTGGCCTTGAGTTCGACAATATTGCCGGCCGCATCCTTGACACTCTCGTCGGCTCGAATCACGTAGGCGCCGCGCAGGCGGACGTAATCCCCCAACACCAGGCGCTTGAACTTCTTCCGTGACAGACTGGTGTCTTCACTGTAATCGCTGCTGTCGATAAAAATTTCCCGGGACAGGGGCAGTTGCCGCTCGCCCAGCTCAGGCCGGTTAGGGTGCACCGGTTGGGTCATGGTCTGCACTTCACCGGCCGGCAGGTTGGTCAGGGTCACCTTTAACGGGCTCAGCACACACATGGCGCGCGGCGCGTTGTTGTTGAGGTCATCGCGCACACAGTATTCCAGCTGCCCCACGTCGATGGTGCTGCCGGACTTGGTGACCCCGATCAGCTCGCAAAACTGGCGCAGTGACGCCGGGGTGTAGCCGCGTCGGCGCATGCCGGAAATAGTGGGCATGCGCGGGTCATCCCAGCCATCCACATGGCCCTCGTCCACCAGCAGTTTCAGTTTGCGCTTGGAGGTAACCGTGTAATTCAGCTCCAGCCGGGCAAACTCGTACTGGGTGGGTTTGTGCGGCACCGGCAAGTTGGCGATAAACCAGTCGTACAGGGGTCGATGATCGGCAAACTCCAGGGTGCAGATGGAGTGGGTGACCCCCTCGATGGCATCCTCCTGGCCGTGAGCAAAGTCATAGGTGGGGTAGATACACCACTTGTCGCCGGTTTGATGGTGGCGCTGCTTGCGAATGCGGTAGAGCATCGGGTCGCGCAAATTCATATTGGGGCTGGCCATATCGATCCTGGCGCGCAATGAACAGGCGCCCTCTTCGTATTCGCCAGCGCGCATTTTCTCGAATTCAGCCAGATTCTCCGCTACGGTTCGGTTGCGGTAGGGGCTCTCCTTACCGGGCTTGGAGGCCCAGCCGCGGTACTCCCGCGCCTCATCGGCGGACAGGTGACACACGTAGGCCTTGCCCTCATTGATCAGGTGCAGCGCCCACTGGTAAAAAGTATCGAAATAACTGGAGGCGTAACGCACCTCATCGGCCCAGCTATAGCCCAGCCACTGCACGTCGCGCTTGATGGCCTCGACGTACTCCAGCTCCTCTTTGGAGGGGTTGGTGTCGTCAAAGCGCAGGTTGCAGGCGCCGCCAAACTTTTCCGCCAGGCCGAAATTGAGGCAGATAGACTTGGCGTGACCAATATGCAAATAGCCGTTGGGCTCGGGCGGAAAACGGGTGATCACTTTGTCGACCTTGCCCTGCTCAAGGTCCTGGCTGATGATTTGTTCGAGAAAGTTCAAGGGTCTGGTAGTACCGGATTTACTGCTAGTTTCGCTCATATTCTTACTTAACTTGGATGGCTGCCCTGCGGGCCGGATAGGGTGCTGGTCTTATCCAGCTCCTACCCGAACCGGCAAATCGTGTATTATAGCCGTCTCGGGGTGCGGTAAGCACCTTTTTTGGCAATCCTGGTTGGCAACCCTGCCTCACCGGGCCCACACAATCTGACAGCAATAATATGGCAGGAAACACCGACATGATCACACTGCACACTAACTTTGGCGACATTACCCTGGAACTGGATTTCGACAAGGCCCCCAAGACCGCGGCCAACTTCCTCCAGTACGCCGAAGACGGTTTCTACGACGGCACTATTTTTCACCGCGTCATCAATAACTTTATGATTCAGGGCGGCGGTATGACCGCTGACATGAGCCAAAAGAAAACTCGCGCGCCAGTGGAAAACGAGGCCGACAACGGCCTTACCAACGACACCTACACCGTTGCCATGGCCCGCACCATGGACCCGCACAGCGCCACTGCCCAGTTTTTTATCAATGTGAGCGACAACAATTTCCTCAACCACACCGGCAAGAACTCCCAGGGCTGGGGCTACTGTGTGTTTGGCAAGGTTACCGAGGGAACCGACGTGGTCGACAAGATCAAGGGCGTCAAGACCGGCAGCCAGGGGGGCCACCAGGACGTACCGGTCGATGCAGTCACCATTGACAAGGTTACAGTCAACAAGTAACCCGGTTATCGCGACTTATCATTGCGGCGCAGACCCCGCGCCGCGACACAGGGGTTTGCCCAACCGGTGCCAGCAGAACGCTGGTACTGGCCCGGTCCAACTTACACCCCGGCCCAACTTAACCCTGGACCATCCTGGCCCCGGTCGAGCTAGGCCCCATTCGAACCTGGCCCCAGTCCAATTTAAATCCAGGCTAAGCCCCGGCTTTTTACTCCACTTACTCCACAATCCAAGCGCCTATGACCACGCTCTTTATCTCCGACCTGCATCTCGATGCCAAGCTGCCCCAACTGAGCGCCGCGTTCGCACAATTTATGCAGCTGCAAGCGCCGGCCGCCGATACGCTGTTTATCCTCGGTGACTTTTTTGAGGTCTGGATCGGCGATGACGACCGCTCTGAATTCAACCTCGGCATTGCCGAGCTGCTGCGGGAGTTTACCGATAACGGTGGCGAACTCTACCTGATGGTGGGCAATCGGGATTTCCTGATGGGGCAAGACTTTGCCGACGAGTGTGGTGCCATGTTGCTCGACGACCCGGCCCTTATCGATTTGTACGGTGTCCCCACCCTGCTGATGCACGGCGACAGCCTCTGCACCCGCGACACCGACTATATGGCGTTTCGACACCTGTCCCGCTCCCCCGAGTGGCAACAGCAGATGCTGTCGCAACCGCTGGAGGTGCGCCGCGCATTCGCCGACCAGGCGCGGCAACAGAGCCAGGCTCACAACCGTGTGCAGGCCGCCGACATCACCGATGTGACCCCCGCCGAGGTAGCGCGAGTGATGCAGGAATACGGCGTCCAGCGCCTGATCCACGGCCACACCCACCGCCCGGCAAGGCATGAACTGGAGCTCAACGGTGAAACCGCCGAGCGCATCGTGCTGGGCGACTGGGGCAGTCACCTGTGGTGGCTGCAAGCCGAGCCCGACGGCACACTGGAATTGTGCCAACAGCCCATCGACGCCTACCTGGCCAAGTGACTGGCAGCAGACGGCAATGATTGGCAGCAGACGACAATGACCGGCGACCAGACGACAGGCTTCGAATTCGATCCCATCGGCACCATCCACACCCCCTACCCGGAAAAATTCGCCGTGCCGCGGCAACCGGGACTGGTGCCCGCGGCCCGCTCCCACATTGAACTGCTGGGGCGCTGCAACCGCGAGGAGATTGTGCGCGGCCTGGAAGGCTTCTCCCACCTGTGGCTGGTGTTTGTTTTTCACCAGGCCCAGCGCGACGACTGGAAACCCACGGTGCGGCCGCCGCGCCTGGGCGGCAACCGGCGGGTCGGGGTATTTGCCTCCCGCAGTCCGTTCCGGCCCAACCCCATTGGCCTGTCAGTGGTCACTTTGGAAGGCATCGAACAGAGTGGCGGCCACTGGCGTGTCCTGGTAGGCGGTGCCGACCTGGTGGACGGCACCCCCATACTCGATATCAAGCCCTACCTGCCCTATGCCGACGCCCTGCCGGACGCCCGCGCCAACTATGCTCCCGAGCCACCGGCGCAAACCGTAGCGGTGCAATTCTCCGAGCAGGCCCTGGCGCAACTGGACCAATTGGTCGATGCACCGCCAAATTTCCGCACCTTGATCGAGCAGGTGCTGGCGCAACGGCCCCAGCCGGCATACCACAGCGACGACGAGCGCATCTACGGCATGAGCCTCTACCACTACAATATCCAGTGGCGCCAGAGCCGGGATGTGTGCCTGGTGGTGAACCTGGCCCTGAACTAAAGCCCCGGTTCAGAGCCCATAGCCGCAACTGCAAAGCACAGGCCCGCGCTAATCTGCAGCGAGATTAGGCGCTCGCCTCCAGCGCCTCCAGCGGGCCAAAGAACTCGTATTTGATATTCGCCACCGGCACGCCGATGCTTTGCAGGGCGCGGTATCCCGCTTGCATAAAACCCTTTGGCCCCAGCATATAGACATCGATATCCCGCTCTGCCGGCAGTACGCCGTCGAGCATCTCCGGGCTGATAAAGCCGGCGAAGTGCGGCCGATCGTCCGGCTCAGGCTTTTCATAGCAGTAATTGACCTGCAGGTTGCCGTGCCGGGCCAGTAACTGGTCGACGTTGTCCTTAAAGGCGTGATGCCGGCCGTTCAGCGCCGCGTGGACAAAATGCACATCCCTGCCCCGGGCCAGCGCCTCAGGCAACATACTCATGGCCGGGGTCACACCGACACCGCCGGTCAACAGCAACAGTGGGCGCTCCGCATCATTCAGGGTAAAGCTGCCCGCCGGCGGTGTCAGCTTGACGCTGTCACCCACCTGCAGGTGATCGTGCAGGTAATTGGACATCACCCCGCCGGGCTCGCGCTTGACGCTGATGCGGTAATAGCCCGTGCCGGCCTGGCCTGAGAGGGAGTAATTGCGCCGCAAGGTTTCACCATTCGCGGCCACCACAACGGTGGTGAATTGCCCGGGCAAGTGCGTGCAAATGGCGCCGCCGTCCGCGGCTTCAAAATAAAACGAGGTAATCACCTCGCTCTCCGGCTGCTTGCGCCGCAATACAAACTCGCGCTCGCCGCGCCAACCGCCCTCGCGCTGCTCGGCTTGCTGGTAAGCCTGCTCTTCGGCGCTGATCAGCAAGTCTGCCAGTTGTTGATAGGCCTCAGCCCAGGCCGCCAGGATCTCGTCGCTGGCCACATCACCCAGTACCTCGGCGATCGCCGCCAGCAGGCACTCACCGACGATGGGGTAATGCTCGGGGAGGATATTCAACGACACGTGTTTCTGCACAATCAGGGCGACCGCATCGCCCAGCACTTCGAGCCGATCGAGATTGGTGGCGTAGGCCACCACCGCGTTTGCCAGCGCTCGCGGCTGGGTACCCTGGGCCTGGTGCGCCTGGTTAAAGTAGGCTTTCACGTGGGGGTAGCGGCTGAACATCAGCGGGTAAAATACCGCGGTGATCTGATCCACTTTGGGCCCCACCGCGGGCAGCGATGCGTTGATTAAATCCTTGCTCTTTTGTGACAGCATTAATATATCTCCAAACAGTTAGTATTTGGGCTGCGGTGGCGCACAATCGCAACCCGCTCCCCGAGGGAATCTTTACTTCGAAATTTCCAGTACAGAACGACTGGTGCAATACCCGTTGCAATAGTCGTTGTAATACCTCTTACAACATTCATTACAACATCCAATACAATATCCGTACCAATATATAACCGTTTGATATTTATAGTTTTTTCAATTAATGTTGTCACTTTGACAAGTTAATAAAGTTATCATTTCAACAACAATAAAGGTCAATATGACAACAAGCAATTTTATCCAGTCACTGCTCACCATTGTCACCGACCTGGCGCGACCACTGTCAGAACGGGAGCGTTTCCAGCGCCTGCTACAAGCGCTAAAACAGGTTTTTCCCTGCGATGCCACTGCCCTGCTGCAACTGCAACAGGGCAAACTGATCCCGCTGGCCGTAGACGGTTTGAGTGAAGACACCCTCGGCCGGCAGTTTGATCTCGACCAGCACCCGCGCCTCGCCGCCATATTGCTCAACCGCAAGCCGCTGCGTTTTGATGCCAACTCGCCGCTGCCTGATCCCTACGACGGACTTATTGACATCAGCAGCCACGACCTCAAAGTTCACGACTGCATGGGCGTCTCTCTCTATATCGATGCCAAGCCCTGGGGTGTGCTTACCCTGGATGCCGCCGCAACCGGCACCTTCGACGACATCAGTACGGCGGAGCTGGAAGCTTTTATCCGCCTCGCCGAAGCCACGGTTACCGCCGCCGAACTGATTCGCAGCCTGGAGAGCAAACTGCAACGGGAACACCAGGTGGTGCAGGCCGTGCTGGCCGAGCGCAACGCCCAACCCATGCTCGGCAACAGCCCGGCCATGGAGGCACTCAAACGGGACATCGAAGCGGTCAGCGCATCAGACTTGTCGGTTTTGATTTACGGTGAAACCGGGGTTGGCAAGGAGCTCGTGGCACAACAAATCCACCGACATTCCACCAGGGCCGAGGCGCCGCTGGTGTACGTCAACTGCGCCGCGCTGCCGGAAAACCTGGTTGAGAGCGAACTGTTCGGCCACATCAAGGGCGCCTTCTCCGGCGCCACCCAGCTCAGGGCCGGCAAGTTTGAGGTCGCCGATGGCGGCACACTGTTCCTGGATGAGGTGGGCGAACTGCCGCTGGCCGCCCAGGCGAAATTGTTGCGGGCGCTGCAGTGCGGTGAAATTCAACGGCTGGGCAACGATACGCCGCTGTCGGTGGATGTGCGCATTGTCGCCGCCACCAATCGCCAACTGCCCGAGGAAGTGGCAGCGGGACGCTTCCGCGCCGACCTCTACCACCGCCTCAGCGTATACCCGATCCAGGTGCCGGCGCTGCGCCAGCGGCAGCGCGATGCGGTGTTACTAGCGGGATTTTTCCTGGAGCAGCAGCGCCGCCGTTTTGGCCTGCAAGCGGTGCGCCTGACCCGGGAAACCCAGGCCCAGCTGCTGCATTACCACTGGCCCGGCAATGTGCGCGAACTGCAACACAGTATCAGCCGCGCCCTGCTGAAAGCCAAAAGCCGGCACCGAACCACTCCGGCACTGCTGCACATCACCCCGGAGGACCTGGATATACCCCGGCAGGAGAGCCCGGCTGCGACCACCAGCGCCGCCGCAGAAATTCACCAACCGCCGCCAGCCATCGCAAACCTGAAACAGGCCACCGACAACTTCCAGCGGCAACTGCTTGAGCAAGCCCTGCAGGCCAACCAAAACAGCCAGGCCCAGGCAGCCAAACAGCTGGGCATGGATCGCAGCAATTTTCACCGCCTGAAGAAACGCCTGGGGCTGTAAAATCACTGCCACCAGCCGCCAGGCCCAGCCCGGGTTCAAACCACTGTTGCGGCACTGCAACGTTTAACCCCGTGCCGCTCAACCCCGCCAGCCTGGTTCGCAACCAATCGGTACCGCCCGGTAAGCCCTAGCCTTCGCTGACCAGTTTCACCCAGCGATTGTCCCGCTTTTCTACTTCAAACCGTGCCCACTGCCGGAATTCATCGCGCAGGCAAATATCGGTGATATAGGATTGATCGCCGGCGACAACCTTAAAAATAATCTTGTCATTGGCGGGACGCACATCGGTGGATTCATCCACCACCTGGCGCACGCTCCACAGGCGGCCCAACTTGCCGTTACTGTAAAACTTTCCAGCCACAATCTCGGCCGGGTGAGTGATGTTTTTTTCCGCGTGCTGCTTGGCCAGCTCCAGCAGCTCGGTCAAACCCTCCGCCGTGATATCGACATAGGAGTCCAACTCCTGCATGGCCGCGGAGAAGTCCTCCTGGGTTAATTCAAACTGGCGATTGGGCGGCTGCGACATTCTCGCAACCTTGTGCTTGCGAGCCAGGTGAGCGGGATAACGGCGCCAGGCAAAAAGACTGTTAAAAGCAATGGCGGCCAACAGAATGACCAGCACATTCAACAGAATGGGAACCAGCAGGTAAAAATAACCGAGCTCATGCACCTGCGTCCCGCCCAAAACCGCAGTGAGTGCCGTTGCACCTCCGGGAGGGTGAATACAGCGGCAGTAGTGCATGGCTCCGATAGCGAGCCCCACCGCCAGGGCCGCCGACCACAGGGTATCCTGGAACAGCTGGAAACAGGTCACCCCAATAAAAGCCGACAACAGATGACCAGCCAGCAGCGGCCAGGGCTGCGACAGTGCCCCCTGGGGCACAGCAAACAACAGCACGGCGCTGGCACCAATGGACATAACGACCAGGTAACCCGCCGCCGCATCGAGCAAGCCCAGCTGGTGCATCCCGCCGCTCACTGCGGCCACCGCCATTATCCCCAGCAGTGCTCCCAGTGCGGATATTATTTTCTCCCCGTGGCTGGTCCGGTTCTGTTCAAAACCGACCAGCAGGCGAAGTTCACCCAACCAAACCCTGCTTCCCATAGCGCCAATCCTTGCTTCTGCACCATTGCAGTGCGCCATTCTAGGACTGTTGGCGAGAAATACAACGCCCTGCCACTGGCGGCAGCTATTCGCGCACCAGGTTAAGGCAGCCAGGCATCAAGCGGCGGCGCTTACTGCCGCTCGGCAATGGCATCCCAAATGGCCAGGGTGCGATGGGCCTCTTCCACGTGCAGAACCTCCACCAGCTTGCCGTCTACGACCACTACTGCCTCGCCCGCGGCCTCGGTTTCCCGCCAGGCGTCGATAATCTTGCGCGCCCGCACTACATCGGCCTCCGCCGGACTAAACACAGCGTTGGCCGCAGCGATCTGCTTGGGGTGAATCAGCGATTTGCCGTCAAAGCCAAGATTGCGGCCCTGCTCGCAAATCGCCAATAGCCCACTTTCATCATCCAGAGCAAGATGCACCCCGTCGAGGATATCCAGCTGATTGGCTCGCGCCGCCAGCACACACTGGCTCAGGGCCGAAATAAATCCGAGCCGGTCGGCAGTATGGGGAATACGCATATCCTTGGCCAAATCCGACGTCCCCATCAACAGCAACGACAGGCGGACATCCGCCGCGGCAATCTCCTGCACATTGACCACTCCCCGCGGGGTTTCAATCATGGCCCAGATCTCCATCTGCGCCGGCGCTCCCGCCTCTTTCAGCAGCGCCGATACTGCCCGCACTTCGGCCGCCGACTCCACCTTTGGCATGCACACCGCCGACACCGGTGCCCGCGCAATGGCCAACACATCCTCCCGCCCCCATGGCGTCGACAGTCCGTTGGCGCGAATCACCAACTCCCGTTTGCCGTAGCCACCGGCCTGCACCGCCGCCAGCACCTGCTCCCGGGCGGCCTCCTTCTGCTCCGGCGCCACCGCATCCTCCAGGTCCAGCACTAACACATCAGCCGGCAAGGTTTTGGCTTTTTCCAGCGCGCGCTGATTCGAGCCCGGCATATACAGAACGGAACGGCGTGGTCGCAACGACATAACTATCTCCCCAAAAATAACGAAATAAAAAAGCCGAATTCTACCGCAGCTGGCTCTTTGCAATGGCAGTAATTACGCGCCCTTAACTCTGCATCCACACATCCCGCACCCAATACCAGACATTCTCCCAGGTCTCCTCAGCGTAATCCCCATGGGTCCAAAGCTTGACCTCCCCATCCTGGGCCACGCAATAATAGCCGTCGGGGCACTCGCACAACGCGATCATCTCCCGCGGCATACCCAGCGACCAGGCCGTCGAGGTCACCTCCGGCAAATAGGTGTGCGAAGCCGGATCGGCCACTGTTACCGGCTCCAGGGAACCGTACACCACATCCGTCGCCGTCATCAGGAACTCGCGAAAATCACGTGGCAGCGGCATCAAAATCTGCTCCTGGGCATCCACCACCTGGTCATGCTCAGGCAACTCCAGCGGCACCGGCACATCCTCCGCCAGCTCATGTAACTCATCGATCAACTCTTCCATAACCTTCCCTTATTGACTGCCAAGACGGCCACCCGGCAAACGCACTACCCGCTCACCGCTGCCATCGATACGCAAAAAATCATCCTGGTGCTCGTATTCCTGGCCCGGATCACACTGCACCGGCACCCCCAGTGCCGCAAACACCTCCCGGGCACACTCCGCATCGGTACGCCAGGGCGTATGGGCAGACTTGAACCAGAGACAGGTATAAGGGCCACCCTCGATACCCGCCTGGATATGGATCGGAATTGGCGGTTGCCACTCAAGGGTTGTATACACCCTGGCGCCTTTCGATCGCCCTGCACCCGGCTGCCCAGGCCCCAGCTCCTGCAGCGGTCCGAGGCGACTCTTGAGCCAACCCAGGAGCTTTTTTAACACCGGCTCGCGAATGTAAATCTCGATATCGTCCACTTCAAACTCCCGCCTTTAGTACCGCTCGCCGAGCTGGCAGCCCGACGCCATAGGCAGCGGCCCCTGAATTATTACAACTGTTTTGGTTTTCGCTTATCGCCCTGCTAGAATCAAATTATCCAAACCACCTGGCGACCCCAACCTCATGCAGCTAGACACGTATTTCCAACCTGTAGCCACTAGCGCAACCGACGCGTTTTCATTCACCCGTCAACACGCAAGCAACTTTGCCAAACGGGTAGCCGACGATTTTAATCCCATCCACGACATCGACGCCAAGCGTTTTTGCGTACCCGGCGACCTGCTGTTTGCCATCGCCCTGTCCAAACTGGGGCTGAGCCAGAAAATGCACATCAGCTTTTCCGACATGGTAAGCGACGGGGTCGAGCTGCACCTGCAACAAGAGGACGATGAGCATACCGCCATCCAGGACGCCAACGGCAAAACCTACCTGCGTATAAGCGCCAGGGGTGAGCACTGCAGCGACCAGGATAAAATTCGCGGCCTCACGGAACAGTACGTCGCCTTCTCCGGCACCACCTTTCCCCACGTACTGGTGCCACTGTGGCAACAGCACGACGTTATGGTCAACCCCGCCCGGCCGCTGGTGATCTATGAATCAATGAGCATTGAGCTGGACGACTTCGATTTTGACCGGCCAACATTGCAATTGGCGCAACCCTCGCTGGAAGTCAACGGCAAGCGCGGCAATGTGCGACTGCCCTTTGTCTTCAAGCAGGGCGATCGTGAAATCGGTCACGGCGAAAAACGCATGGTCATCAGCGGCCTGAAACCCTTCGACAAGGCCGCCATTGACGACCTGGTGGAGTTTTACAACCGCAGGAAAGTCGAACTGGGCTGTTGAGTTGCCGTTTAGCCCAACTAGCTGGCGGTATAGGTCTCACACAGCTTTAGCCAGCGATCGATACCGGGCCCCCGATACTTCTGTTTGTGCAGGATAATATAGAACTGCCGGTGCCAATCCCTGTGGGGCACCGGCAGCGGCACCAGACTGCCCTGGGCGATGGCCTCGCACAGGGTAAATTCGGACAGGCAACCGACCCCGAGCCCCGCGGCAACAGCCCGCTTGATCGCTTCGGTATGTTGCAATTCATGGCGGATATTGAGCCCAGGCAAAATGCCGTGCATGGCGCGATCGAAAGCCTGGCGAGTACCCGACCCGGACTCACGCACCACCCAAACCAACCCCATCAGGTCTGCATCCGTTAACTCACTTTTACCGGCCATGGGGTGGTCGGGCGCGCAAAACACCACCAGGTTATCTTCCTGCCACTTGATCACATCCAGGTCGTGGTGCTGCAACTCGCCCTCGATCAGGCCGATATCGAGCTCATAGTTTTCCACCATGCGCGCGATCGACTCAGTATTGGCCACCACCAGGTTCACATCCGCGCCCGGATTTTCCCGCAGGTACTGCGCCATCATATCCACCGCCAGGTAGTCGCCGATGGTGAGGGTGGCGCCCAGCTTCAGCAGCCCCTCCTCCCGGTGCTGTTTCAAGTCCCGCTCGAACGCCTGCGCCTGCTCCAGCAGGGCTTCCGCCTTCGGCCGCAACAGCCGGCCGAGGCCGTTTAACTGCAGGCGCTTGCCGACCCGGTCGAACAATTGGATATCAAACTGCTGCTCCAGGTCCCGCAGCGAACTGCTGGCAGCGGATTGCGACATGGCCAGGCTGTCGGCAGCGCGGGTAATATTTTCAAAGTGGGCGGCAGCGAGGAACACTTCCAGCTGTCGTAGTGAGTAACGCATGACTATCCCCGAGATCGCGGTGTGCTTGCGCAGGCCGCACTCTTATCGGTAAATCCGATTAATCAATGCCGAACTACGCGTTTTACGTATATGCTAGTGCAATCCTAAACTGACCACAATCACTATCTGGTATTGAGGATTCAGTCATGGCCACCGTTATCAAGGAAAGAGTCACCAGCGTCCACCACTGGAACGACAACCTGTTCAGCTTCAAAACCACACGCGCGCCGGATTTGCGCTTTGAAAGCGGCCACTTTGTCATGATGGGTCTGGAAGTCGAGGGCAAACCGCTGATGCGCGCCTACAGTATTGCCAGTGCCAATTACGAGCCAGAGCTGGAGTTTTTCAGCATCAAGGTCGCCAACGGCCCGCTGACATCGCGACTGCAAAATATCGCCGTCGGTGACGAAGTGCTGGTCAGTACCAAGCCCACCGGCACCCTGGTGGCCGACCACCTGCTGGCAGGCCGCCACCTGTATTTGATCAGTACCGGCACCGGGCTGGCGCCATTTATGAGTATCATTCGCGACCCGTCAGTGTACGAGCGCTTCGACAAGATCATCCTCACCCACGGTGTGCGCTCGGTCTCTGAACTGGCCTACCAGGATGTGATCCTCAAGGATTTGCCGCAGCACGAATACCTGGGCGAACTGGTGCAGGAGCAACTGATCTACTATCCCACGGTCACCCGGGAGCCCTATCACAACCAGGGCCGGTTGACCGATTCGATGAAATCCGGGCAATTGAACCGGGCGATAAACCTGCCAGATATCTGCCCTGAGAATGATCGCTTTATGATCTGTGGCAGCCCGTCAATGCTGAAGGACACCTGCCATTGGCTCGATGGGGAGGGATTTATTGAGTCGCGTCACGGCCACCAGGGCCACTATGTAGTCGAACGAGCGTTTGTGGAGAAATAACCCGCTGCGCTGGCGCGCTTCGGCTCAGTCCCACTCCATAAAGGGTTCAGCGCCGGGCTTGTCCGGCGCTGGCTTCTGCGTTTGATTTGGTTGCGCCAATGACTGGCGCCGCGCCGCCCGCCGCTGCTCCTCGTTGGCCAGGTAATCATGGGCGGCCCGCTCGGCATGGGTCGCCTGCAACCAGGGATGGGTATACACCACAAAACGGGTCAATTTGCGGGTCAACACCTGCCGCACTTCCGCCGCCAGAGCCGAGTCCACCGCGCTCAGGCGAGCAAAATCCAGCTCAAACATCTGCAAGCAGGCAATATCCTTGATGTAGTGCAGCCCCCGCAAAGTGGACAACTTGACCACCGGCAGTGGTGTCACCTCGCCGCCCTTGCTGAACAAATCGCTCTGCTGGTAATCGTAGGGCACAAACGCCCCCTGGTCGGCATCGTAGCAGGCCAGTACCGGCAAGTCTGTTTCGCTCTTGGGGTCGTAATGAAGGTACATCTGGCTGGGTGAAAGGCAGCTTTCCGGGATGCGGAAACTGACCCCTTCTTTGGGAATGACTTTGGGCAGATAGCGGTGTGAGCCGGCGTCACGCAGACGAAATTCCGGGATCAGGCGCTCCGAATGGCCGGTGTGGAGAGCAAAGCCGCGCTCCAGCACCATACAAAACAGATTAAAATGCTGGTCCTGCGTTTTGAACGGCACCAGCTGCGATTCGTCCGCCCTGTCGTAACCCCACATTGCCACCTCCACTGGAGACAAATCTTCCCTGAACAATAACGAACTATACCCGAAACCCCAAGTAAACCTGTGACGCCGCCCACAGTTTGCGCATTACCTGTCGCTAAAACCAGCCGCCCGGGAAATTACTCCGGGCGCATGGCGGGAAACAACAGCACATCCCGGATTGAGGGCGAATCGGTGAGCAGCATCACCAGTCGGTCGATACCGATGCCCTGGCCCGCCGTCGGCGGCATGCCGTACTCCAGCGCGCGCACGTAATCGGCGTCGTAGTGCATGGCCTCGTCGTCGCCGGCGTCCTTTTCCGCCACCTGGGCGCGGAAGCGCGCGGCCTGGTCCTCGGCATCGTTGAGCTCGGAAAAGCCGTTGGCGATCTCGCGCCCGCCGACAAAAAACTCAAACCGGTCGGTGACAAACGGGTTGCTGTCGCTGCGCCGCGCCAGCGGCGACACTTCGGTGGGATACTCGGTGATAAAGGTGGGGTTATCGAGACGGTGCTCGACGGTTTTCTCAAAGATTTCGATCTGCACCTTACCCAGCCCCCAGTTGTCTTTCAGGGGGATATCCAAATGTTCGGCAATCTGCCGCGCGCCCTGCTCATCCGCCAGTGCCTCGGGCTTGATATCCGGATTGAAGTGCAAGATTGAATCAAACACGCTGATGCGCCGGAACGGCTGGCTGAAGTCGTAGGCCGTTTCCTGCACCACCTCGCCCTCGGCATTTTTCACCGTGCTGCGGATCTCGCTGCTGCCGATCACCTGCTCGCACAGCTTGCGCAACATATCCTCGGTCAGGTCCATCAGGTCGTGATAGTCGGCGTAGGCCTGGTAAAACTCGAGCATGGTGAATTCGGGGTTGTGACGGGTGGACAAACCCTCGTTGCGGAAACTGCGGTTGATCTCGTAGACCCGGTCGAAGCCACCCACTACCAGGCGCTTCAAATACAACTCCGGGGCGATGCGCAGGTACATATCGATGTCCAGCGCATTGTGATGAGTGGTAAATGGTTTGGCGGTGGCGCCGCCGGGAATCGGCTGCAGCATCGGGGTTTCCACCTCGAGAAACTCCCGCGCATTGAGGTAGCTGCGGATAAAGGCGACGATGCGCGAGCGCATTTTGAAAGTCTCACGCACCTCCGGGTTGGCGATCAAATCCACATAGCGCTGGCGGTAGCGCATCTCCTGGTCGGCCAGGCCGTGGTACTTGTCCGGCAGCGGGCGCAGCGCCTTGGTCAGCAGTTGATACTGGTCCAGCTGCACGTACAGATCGCCCTTGCCAGACTTGTGCAAGGCACCCTCGATACCAATGACATCCCCGAGATCCAGTGATTTGGCGAACCCGCGCGCCTCCTTGGTGACATAGAGCTGGATGCGGCCGGAGCTGTCCTGCAGCTCCATAAACGCACCGCGGTTGCGAATCAGGCGACCGGCGACGCTGACCACCTTGCCCAGCTCCTCCAGCGCAGCTTTCTCCTGCTCGCCGTATTCGTCCTGCAGGTCTTGCGCCTTGTGCCGGGGACGGAAACTGTTGGGGAACGCATTACCCTGCTCGCGCAAAGCCGCCAGTTTGGCGCGGCGCTCCGCGATCAGCTTGTTTTCATCCTGGGGTGTTTGGTGGTCAGTCATAGCAAATCCGTCGTATCTTGTCGCTTTACAAGCCGGCTTTTAAACTGGCTTCGATAAATTGGTCCAGATCCCCGTCCAGCACCGCCTGGCAGTTGCTGGTTTGCACCGAGGTGCGAAGATCCTTGATGCGCTGGTCGTCGAGCACGTAGGAGCGAATCTGGCTGCCCCAGCCAATATCCGCCTTGCTGTCTTCCATCGCTTGCTTTTCGGCATTGCGCTTGAGCATTTCCTGTTCGTACACCCGCGCCCGCAGCATTTTCCAGGCGTTGTCGCGGTTCTGGTGCTGGGAGCGTTCACTCTGGCACGACACCACGATACCGCTGGGGGCGTGGGTCAGGCGCACCGCCGAATCGGTTTTGTTGACGTGCTGGCCGCCGGCACCGGAAGCCCGGTAGGTATCGGTGCGCACATCCGCCGGATTGATGTCGATTTCGATATCGTCGTCGATTTCAGGTGACACAAAGACCGAACAGAAGGAAGTGTGGCGGCGGTTGCCGGAATCAAACGGCGACTTGCGCACCAGTCGATGCACACCGGTTTCGGTGCGCAACCAGCCGAAAGCGTACTCGCCCTCAAAGCGGATGGTGGCGCTCTTGATGCCCGCCACTTCCCCGGCGGAGGCCTCTTCCAAGGTGGTCTTAAAGCCCTTCTGCTCACCCCAGCGCAGGTACATGCGCAGCACCATTTCGGCCCAGTCCTGGGCCTCGGTGCCACCGGAGCCGGACTGAATATCCAAAAACGCGTTGTTGGCGTCCATCTCGCCGGAAAACATGCGCCGGAACTCGAGCTTCGCCAGGTGTGCCTCCAGGCTTTCGATTTCCGTCTCTACCTCGGCAACACTGTCTTCATCCTCTTCGTCGGCGGCCATTTCCAGCAATTCGCGACAGTCGCTGACCCCTTGATCCAGGTTTTCAATGGTGGCAACCACCTCTTCCAGGCTGGAGCGCTCGCGCCCCAGTGCCTGGGCCCGCTCAGGATCATCCCAAACGGACGGCTCCGCCAGCTCCAGCTCGACTTCGGTTAAACGCTCTTTCTTCTCAGCGTAGTCAAAGGTACCCCCTAAGAACGTCGGTGCGTTCTTGCAGATCCTTGAGGGAATTTACCAGCGGTGCGATTTCCATAGAAGCCCTATAAGTGGTTGGCGTGGCGGCAAAAATCAGGCGCGAATTGTACAGGAGGCGCCACCTTATCTCCAGAGTGCTGCTGCACATCAGCGATTAACAAATATTTACCCACCGCCCCGGCGCAACCATTCAGTTTCCCGCAAGGATTGTTTATTCTTGCCCCAACCCCAACTCCAATGAGCCATCCATGAACGTTATCGAAGCCCTGCACGCCCGCGTTTCCGTGCGCGCCTTTCTCGACCAACCCATCCCGGCCGCCACCCTGCAAACCATCTTTGCCAGCGCCCAGCAGGCGCCCTCCAACTGCAATACCCAGCCCTGGCAGACCTACGTGGTCTCCGGCGCAAAAAGGGAAGAACTAAAACAGCGGCTGCTGGCACTGGTGACCAGTGGCGCCGAGCCCAACCCGGATTTCGACTGGAAGGTCTACTACGAAGCGGAACATAAAGTGCGTCAATACGGCGCTGCCAACGCCCTCTATTCCGCCATCGGCATTGAGCGCCAGGACCGCCAGGCCAGGCAGCAGGCCATGATTCGCAACTGGGAATTCTTCGACGCTCCGCACGTGGTTTTTTTCACCATGGAGAAATACCTCAATATCATGGGCGCGGTAGATACCGGCATCTACGCCCAGTCGCTGGCATTACTGCTAACCGAGCACGGCCTTGGCTGCTGTATGCAGGGTGCACTGGGCCAATACCCCGACCCGATCCGGGAACTGCTGGACATCCCCCCCAGCCGCGGGGTGCTATTCGGTATGTCAATCGGCTATCCGGACCCGGATGCCATCGTCAACCGCGCCCGCACAGAGCGCGAGGAACTGGGTAACGCCGTTACCTTTGTCGACTAGTTGTCGACTAGTTGTCGACTAGGCACCCTGCCAGGCAAATCAGGCAGCTTTAGCCCGGCGCGAACCCAACAGATTAATAAACGCCCCCAACACGATCAGCGCACCCCCCACCAGGGTCCATACCCCGGGCACCTCGCTAAACACCAGCCACCCCAGCAGCGCCGCAAACACCACCTGCAAATAGGAAAAACTGGTGGCCTTGCTGGCGGTTTCCGTCTGCATGGCCTTGGTCAGGCCAACCTGGCCAACCTGGGTGGCAACCCCCACCGCCAACAGCAGCAGCCAGTCCCAGCCGCTGGGCATAACAAAGTCACTGCCCAGCAACAGCAGCGACACCGGCAGCGCAATAATGGGAAAATAAAAAATAATCACCGACGGATCTTCCCGTCCACTCAAGGTGCGCACCAGCACATAGGCCACGGCGCTGCCGAAGGCGCCAGTAATCGCCGCCACAATGGCCAGCGGCGGATAACTGGCAGCCAGCTCAGTAAACAAAAACTCTGGGCGGACAATCGCCAACAAACCCGCCAGACTAAACAGGATACACAGCAGGGTCGAACGCTGCAGCCGCTCACCCAAAAACACCAGCGCCAACAACGCAGTAAACATCGGGTGCAAGTACTGCAACACAGTCGCTTCGGCGTAAGGAATCGTAGTAAGCGCGTAGTACACACAGATCAGCGCCAAAGTACCCACCCCGCCCCGAGCCAACAACAAGGTCTTGTGAGTGCCCAACAGGGGAATACGCTTACGCTTTACGTCCAGGTAACTGATCAGCGCCGACACCAGCGAGCGCGCCGCAACAATCTCCAGCAGCGGAATACCCCGGACACTGGCCAGCTTCACAAACATCCCCATCAAAGCGAAACCAAAGGCGCTGAGAATCATATAGCGCGCACCGAGGGGTACAAAAGCAGATAACGACTGCATCAAAGCCAGTCCTGTTAAAAAATTTAAAGTTGAATTAGCCGGAGCTTTACGACGCTGAATGACTGCGGCAAGCGTTCTCGCCTGCCGCATAGTGCAGATCGGCAAGCCCGGCAAGATACTGCGCAGGTCGCGCAGTCTACAGTTTATCCCGCTCAACACCAAAGCCTGGCAGCTCAAATCAGAACACTGGACACTAGACGCTGGCAATAAAGCAGGTCTGACTGCGGAAGCTTGCTTACAAGCCCCTCGTCAACACGGATGCTACCGCGGAGCCTCCAACGAAGCTTATCCCGATCACCACCAAAGCCAAGTATCTCAAAGCAGGAAGCTGGACGCTGGCAATAAAGCAGGTCTGGCTGCGGGTGATTGCTTTCAAGACCCTCGACAGCATGGATGCTGTCGTGGAGCCCCCATGGACGGGTGCACGGCGAGTCTTGAAAGCAAGCACCCGCAGCCAAGCCGGATAAAGAACTAATACCCCAAACAGCTATATTCCCCGACAGCACCCTCGCTCACAGGGAAACTCAAAAAGGTCATCGAGTCACCAGTTTACAGATATACCCGCTCACTGCCCCAAAAGTGTCTCCACCCCAGGCCCCAATGGCCACCCAAACCACAACCACAACAACAACAGCAACGACCAGCACAGCAAAAACATCACACTGTAAGGCAACATAGTCACCATAATAGTGCCAATGCCCACATTCTTGTCATAAGCCTGGGCATAAGCCACCACCACCCCAAAATACGGCATCAACGGAGTAATGATATTGGTTGCACTGTCGCCAATCCGGAAAGCCATCTGCGTCGCCTCCGGGGCAATTCCCAGCAGCATCAACATAGGCACAAAAATCGGCGCAATCAGCGCCCATTTGGCCGACGCACTGCCCACCAGCAAATTGATAGCCGCGGCCATAAACACAAACACCAGCAACAACAAGGTCGGCGGCAACTGCAACACCTGCAACAACTGGGCGCCATTGATCGCGGCGATCACCCCCAGCTGGCTCCAACTGAAGTAACTGACAAACTGGGCGGCAAAAAACATCAACACCAGATAACCGGCCATGGTCACCATACTGCGCTCCATGGCCAGCACAAACTCACTGCTGGACTTCCACTTGCCACTGCTGCGACCAAACAGGATTCCCGCCAGCCCGGCGTAGACCGCAATGATCACCACGATGCCGCGAATAAACGGCGACTTCAGCACACTGCCCGTCTCCGGATCGCGCAACAGGCCATCGGCCGGCAATAGTCCCCATAGCAACAGCACAGCAAAGCCCAGCGAGAATAGCGCTACCACTATCAAGCCGCGCTTCTCCTCCGGCGTCAGCCCCTGCGCTGGCGCCTCATTGTGAGCCGTCAACTTATGCTCGGCCAAACGCGGCTCCACCAGGCGCTCGGTAACCCAGGTACCCACCACACTGACCAGCAAGGTGGAGACCACAATAAAATAGTAATTGCCGGCCGCACTCACTTCGTACTCGGCATCGACCAAATGCGCCGCCTCACTGGAGAGGCCGGCCAGGATCACATCCAGCGGACCGATCAGCAAATTGGCACTGTAGCCGCCGGACACCCCGGCAAAGGCCGCCGCAATACCGGCCAGCGGATGACGACCGACCGCCACAAACATCATCGCCGCCAGCGGCACCAGCACCACGTAGCCAGTATCCGCTGCCAGGCTGGACATCACCCCGGCGAACACCACGATAAAGGTCAACAAACCGGCCGGGGCCCGGGTCACTCCGGCACGCAACACCGCGCCAATCAGGCCGCTGTGCTCGGCAATACCGATGCCCATAATTGCCACCAGCACTGTGCCCACCGGCGCAAACTGGGTGAAATTGGTTACCGTCTGGGTGAGAATTTTGTGCAACCCGACACTATTCAGCAGGTTAATGGCCTGTACAGTATCGCCACTGACCGGATGCACGGCACTGACCCCAGCCAGTGCACACAGCAGCGACAACAGCAACACCAGGCCACAGAGATAGACAAACAACATGGCCGGGTGAGGAAGACGATTACCGATATGCTCGAGGCGGGACAGGAAGCGATTTAGCGGGTTTGCTTGTATGGACAATACGATTCTCCTTTGCAGGCGCCAGTCTAGCCATTCGAGACCCGCAACGGCAACTGGAATTTGTCCGCACTCTGGGCTATCTTGGCCGCCACTGAAAATTCAAGGCCGTCGTTCTGGCGGCAAACCAGGCAACAGAAAAGCGCGCCTTAAATAACGATGTAACATGGAAGGTTTAAATAACAATTGCAGCGTCGCACCTGCAAAGGCTGACATAGAGGTTAACAATGGCCAATAAAATGGATACAGACCCCCGCATAGATCCACGCATCAAAGCCCTGTTTGGAAGGCTTCCCGCTCAGGCCCTGCCGGATGTCAGCAGTCGCGAGGAAATACTGGCGGCGGCCAACACCCCGACCGCGGCGGCGGCCCGGCAGGGCCTGAGCGCTTTCCTCGACACCTGTGACAACGAACAGGTCGCCCCGCAGCACGGCCTGCGCATCCAGGATTACGAATTTACCTCCGCACCGGATGGCAATACCGCCAGAATCCAGTTTATCCGGCCGGACAACAGCGAGATCCTGCCCTGTATCTACTACATTCACGGCGGTGGCATGCAGGTGATGTCCTGCTACGAAGGCAACTACCGGGCCTGGGGGAAAATACTCGCCGCCCAGGGCGTCGCGGTTGCCATGGTGGATTTTCGCAACGCCACGGTGCCCTCTTCCGTGCCTGAGATCGGGCCTTTCCCGGCCGGTCTCAACGACTGTGTCAGCGGTTTGCAATGGGTGGCGAGCAATGCGGAACTGCTCGGCATCGACAACCGGCACCTGATCGTCGCCGGTGAGAGTGGCGGCGGCAACCTGGCCATTGCCACTGGCTTGAAACTGAAGCAGGCAGGTGCACTGGACCTGATCCAGGGTATCTACGCGCTCTGCCCCTATATCGCCGGCGCCTGGCCACAGGACAAGTACCCCTCCTCCTACGAGAACAACGGGCTGCTGATCGACCTGCACAACAACCAGGGCGCCATGGCCTACGGCATCAAAGAGTTTGAACAGCGCAACCCACTGGCCTGGCCGGCCTTTGCCAGCGAGGCGGATGTCGCCGGTTTAGTGCCCATGGTTATCAGTGTCAATGAATGCGACCCGCTGCGCGATGAAGGCATCGAGTTTTATCGTTTGCTGCTGCGCGCCGGCGTCAAGGCTCGCTGCCGGCAAGTGATGGGCACCATTCACGGTACGGAAATATTCCCGGTGGCCTGCCCGGACATCAGCCGCGACACCGCCGCCAGCATCGCCCATTTTTGCCGCTACGGTTAACTCCCTCGTCCACCCAGCAGAAGACAATCCCATGACAACTGCCATCGTTATCGGCGCTACCGGCCTCACCGGCAGCAGTATTACCCGACACCTGCTCGATGCAGAACAGTACCGCCAGGTAATCGTACTCTCCCGGCGCGAGCTTGCCTTACGCCACGACAAACTGACCAACCACGTGGTGAATTTTGACCAGCCGAAAAAATGGCAGCACCTGCTCCAGGGTGACGATTTGTTTTCCGCCCTCGGCACCACCCGCAAGCAGGCCGGCAGCAAACACGAACAGTACCGGGTTGACTACACCTACCAGGCCAACGCAATCCAGGCCGCGGCACGCAATGGGGTGCAGCGGCTATTCCTGGTCTCATCCCCCAATGCCAGCCAGAAGTCGCCGCTGTTTTACACAAAAATGAAGGGTAAGCTGGAAGATTTTGCCCGCCAGCAAAGCTTTCCAACCCTGGCCATATTCCAGCCCTCGTTGATCACTGGCGATCGTGCGGACCATCGCAGCGCGGAAAAACTGGCTGCCCCGGTCATTGACACCCTCAGCCGCTGGATACCCGGTGCCAGCAAGTATCGTCCCATCAGCGGCGCCCAGCTCGGCCAGGCCATTGTGGCCTGCGCCTGCAGTGACCTGCCTCCCGGCGAACACACCTTTGTGCTGGGTAAAATTTTCCAGTTTCTCGAGTCGTGACAGCCCGCCGTGGGGCATTTAACGGCATGGAGGGAATCGCTGGTCGGTGCCGGACCGGGCTTTACTGCGCTGCCTCAATTACGGTCATTTGTGCAGCTGCATCCGGCTCGTCCGGATAGCGGTAGTGAATTTCCACCCGCGGTAACTGGCCATCCGCCAGTGCCACGTTGCCCACGCCCCGGTAGGTCAACAGTCGCGCGCCACTGTTTTCATACACCAGGTGAACCGGATCGCGCAGCAACAAATTCAACAGCATTGAGTCGGGGTAGATTCGAAAGCAGGTGGTTTGCGCCGGCCCATCGGCGCAGCGGGTTTTGGCCACCACCATATCCAATAGCCGGCCACTGCTGGCGAGGGGGAACTGGATCGCCTGCTTTTGCCCCTGCAACAGGCTGTACCACTTGCTGCGGATAAACGGATCGAAACCGGCATCGATGACCAGGCTGCGCTGGTCACTGACTGGCGCCAGGGTGCGTTGCATTGCCTCGCCAGTAGCGTGGTGATACATGGCTACTTGCAACGGGGCCGGCGCAGACTCCGCCGGCACCACATCCACCCCGATCACGCGGCCGGTGAAGTAATTCTGTTGGCGAAAAGAGGGTTGTGACAGGGGTTCGCCAAAGGCCAGGGTTTTCTCCGCCAGCAAGCTGCCGTCGGGCAACTCATACACCACCCGGTGTATATGGCCCTGCGTATTGCGATAGAGGTATTCGCGGTAGGCGAGTTGATCGGAACCTGCCAAAAAGGCTTCACCAACAATTTCCGCCGCCGCCGACTGGCTCGCCGCGCCTGCCCCCAAGGCAGCGGGAATATGCAGCAGTGCCGCTGCCAGCCACCCTGCTATTGCGCAGCTCAAACCCGCTGACCGGCGCTGACCACCAGAAACCTCAGTCCAGATCATTGTTTACTGCCCTCTTCCACATGCCGCGCCGACAGGGCCAGCAGCGGCAACAAAATTGCCCAAATCACAGCCAACACCCCCAGCGCAATCACGCTATCGCTAAATTCCAGCGGCGCCAGCTTCTCGCCCGCCCAGTAGCTGAAGGGTGGAAATACCGCGCCCAGCAGCATCGCCAGGCCCAGATTGCGCTGCAAAAAAGCGAAGGCGTGGCACAGTGTGGTGGCAAACATAACCCAGATGCACAGCAACCACAGGGGCGCTACCCACTCATTGCCAGCCACCAGGAACACGCCCTGCCACACCAGCACACTGTCGATGGCATAGCCCGCGGCCGCCACCGCCATAATCAAGCCCCACTCGCGCCGCGACCTGGACCAATAGCACCAGTGCAGCACCAACAGCACCGCGGTGGCAAGCAGTGCATAGCGGCTACTGCCCTGCACCGCCACCAACCAGCCCAGCTGGAACAGGAGCCCGTTGAGCGCGGCTTTAACTGCGCTGTTACTCCACTCGGGCACCGGGTTTGGCCATGACCATCTGCACAGTGCTGATCGCTCGTTCACGGAAGCCTCCTTCGCAATAAAGCAGGTAAAATTCCCACATCCGACAGAAGGTGTCGTCAAAACCCAGCGCCTTGACCTGGGGCAAATTGCCACTGAAGCGCTGGTACCAGTCGCGCAGGGTATCGGCGTAATCAATGCCGATATCCTGTAGATGAGTAATGGTCAGGTCCGTCTTGCGCGCCAGGCAATTGGCCATCACCGTCACCGACGGCAGCGAGCCACCGGGAAAAATATATTTCTTGATAAAATCCACACTGGCTTTGGCGGTGGCGTAACGCTGGTCGGTGACGGTTATGGCCTGGATCACCATCAGGCCGTCGGCCTTGAGCCGTTCGCTGCAAACGCGAAAATACTCCTGATAGTATTCGTGGCCCACGGCCTCGATCATCTCCACCGACACCAGCTTGTCGTACTGGCCCTCCAGTTCCCGGTAGTCCTTCAATAGCAAGGTAATTTTGTCTTCCAGCCCCTGGGCACGTATCTGCGCCTCGGCGTACTGGAATTGCTCCTTCGACAAGGTGGTGGTGGTTACCCTGCAACCGTAATTTTTGGCGGCGTAAATCGCCAGCCCACCCCAACCGGTGCCGATCTCCAACAGGTGATCGCCCGCTTGCAGTTGCAACTTTTGGCACAGGGTTTCAAGCTTGAAGATGGACGCCTGCTCCAGGCTCGCTGAAGGCTGCGGATAGATCGCCGCGGAGTACATCATGCTGGGGTCGAGAAACAAACCGAAGAACTCGTTACTGAGATCGTAGTGGGCGGCGATATTGCGCCGCGATCCGGTCAGGGTATTGGCCTTGAAAGTGTGCAGAAACTTGTCAATGCAGCGCTGCAGAAACGGCCACTTCACCTCCATACTGTTGAGGGCATCGATATTGCGGGCAAACACCCTGACGACGTTCAACAGCGACGGCGAACTCCAGCTGCCCTGCATATAGGCCTCACCGGCACCCACCGAGCCGCCGAAGGCAAAATCACGGTAGGCTGAGGGTTGGTGCACAATGATGGTGGCGCAGAGGCCGTCGCTACTTCCGTCCTCGCCACCTCCCTGCTCACCGAACTGATGCACGCGATCGCCCTCCTTGATAAGCAGCCGTGCGGCGGGCAATTTTTTCAGTGAGCGCAGCACCAGTGAGCGGGCCAGGTTGTCCAGCCAATTGCCCCTTTGTGTGCCCAAGTCCAGGCTGGAAATATTCATTTCACTCATGTGTTACAGACCTTTTTCCTTGCGGGTGATCGTAGACAGGCGACCGCTTAAACCACAGCTTCATCGCATTCCAGTAAATTCCGCACGCCACCTTCAATGTCATAAACGGATAGCGCAGCAATATTCCTTGTAACAAGTGGCGCGACAGCGGCTGTCGCTGCAGGCAGACCGTCGCGTCGAAATCACACCGCTGCGCCTGTAAATTGCGCATGTGAATGACCAGGCTGTCTGCCGGGCTGTTGCTGCGCCAATCGTATTCAATATTCATGGGGTTGAAGGGCGATACATGCAGCGTCTTTGGAAATTGAATACGCTGCATTTGTGCGTCCGGGTCACAGTTGAGCACATAGGCGTGTTTTTCCCGCCAGGGCGTATTGGTCACTTCAGCCACCAGCGCCTGCAGGCGATCTTCAGCGTCAAAGCAGTAATAGCAGACGATGGGGTTGATGATAAAACCGAAATAACGCAGGTTGGCCAGCATCCGTATCGCCCCCCGGGGCCGCCGCCCGGTCTCCGCTTCTACCTTGTCGCGAATAGCGGTATCCAAAGGCACGGCGGGGTCGCCATAAAAATCGGACCGACAAAAGCGCGCCGGCGCCCAGGCCCGGGCCGACCAGAAAGGGTGCAATTTTAGCACCCGGGGCAGTTCGGCCAGGTCCAGGTAGAGCATATACACCCGGTAGCGGAACTGGTGGCTGGTGGGGGCAAAGCGGCGGTGCCGGACCCAGCCCTGGTAGACGGCGCTGTGCTCAATCACCAGTCGACTCCCAGCCCCGCCGCCACTCGCACAGCGCTGTTACAGCCATCTTCGTGAAAACCATTGGCCCAGTAGGCGCCGCAATACCAGCTGCTATTGACCCCGTTGATGTCCTGCCAGCGCTGGGCGGCGGCGGTGGAAGCCAGGCTAAACACCGGATGACTGTAATTGTAGCGGCCGAGAATTTTGTCCGGGTCGATCGCCGCCGTGTCATTCAGGGTGACGCAAAACGTTTCCGGCGCGTCGATTCCCTGCAGCATGTTCATGTTGTAGGACAGGGTCGCCAGTTCAGTGGGTGCCTGCTTAATGCGATAGTTCCAGCAGGCCCAGGCCAGCGGTCGTTTCGGCAGCAGTCGAGTGTCCGTGTGCAACACCACATCATTGTCCCGGTAATCCATGCGGCCGAGAATATCGACCTCCTCCGCCGAGGGATCCGCCAGCAGGGCCAGCGCCTGGTCGCTGTGACAGGCAAACACCACCTGGTCAAACGCCTGGCTGCCGGCGGCAGTTGCCACCACTGCGCCACCCGCCTCCCTTCGCACCGAAGTAACCGGGCAAGCGCGCATAATTTTATCCCTGAAGCCCTCGGTCAGGGGATCGAGATAACTGCGCGAGCCGCCCTTGATCACTCGCCACTGGGGCCTGTCGTTGATACTGAGCAGACCGTGATTTTTAAAAAAGCGCACAAAGAACAACAGCGGAAACTCCAGCATTCCCTCGCTCGAAGCCGACCAGATTGCCGCGCCCATCGGCAACAGGTAGCGCCGGGTGAAGTACTCGCCATAATCGTGCCGGGCCAGGTATTCACCGAGGGTGGTGGCGCTGGCTATGGCGCCGCTGTCGAGATCCGCCTGGGCCTGCCGGTTAAACCGCACAATATCCTTGAGCATGCCCCAAAAATACGGATTGGCCAGATTGCGGCGCTGGGCGAACAAGCCATTGAGTGAGGTGCCGTTGTATTCCAGCCCGGTCTGCTCGCAACTGACGCTGAAACTCATATCCGTGGGCAGTGACTCCACCCCCAACTGATCCAGCAAGCGAATAAACGTCGGATAGGTGCGGTCGTTAAAGACGATAAAGCCGGTGTCCACCGGGTACTGCCGGCCATGCAGGTTGACTGTTTTGGTGGCGGTATGACCACCGATGTCAGCCGCAGCCTCAAACACGGTGATGTCATAACGCTGCTGCAACAGGTAGGCACATGTGAGCCCGGAAATACCGCTGCCAATAATTGCAATTTTCAAATTTTTATCCCCGCCCATGAAATTCAAGCCCGCCCCAGCACTGCGCCTGTCAGGCCCGGCTCCGCCGCGCCACAATCCGCCGGCACCAGAACTGCGGAGCCAGTTCAGCCAGCGCCAGAACCGCATTGAGACGAGTCGGGAACTGCACCAGCAGTGGCCGCTTTGCCACCTTGTTTAAAATAATTTTTGCCGCCTTCTCCACCGACATCACAAACGGCATGGGAAAGTCGTTTTTCCGGGTCAGCGGGGTATCCACGAAGCCGGGTTGCACGACAGTGACATCGATACCCCGCTGCTGCATATCCACGGCCATACACTGCATAAAGTAGCTCAACGCGGCCTTGGAGGCACCGTAGGCCTGGGACCTGGGAAAGGCGGCGCGACTGGCCTGGGAACCGATGGCGACCACGTGACCGCGCCCGATCCGATGCTGCTCCAGCAGTGGCAGGGCCGCCTGCAAACAGTTGATCGAGCCGAAGAAGTTGACTTCCATAATCCGCCGCAGCATGCCCCAGTCCGGCTGCTTGACGTCGAAGTATTCGCAGGTGCCGGCATTGAGAATTATCCGGTCCAGCCACGGTGAAGCCGCCTCCAATTTGGCCTGCAAGCTCTCGGCGGCGTCGGCTGCGGCGATGTCGCCGGGCACCGGCACGAGATCGCCAACACTGCCCTCTGCCAGCTCTTGCAGCGCCTGCTGGTTGCGGCCGGTGATCAGCACCCGATTGCCCCTGGCGGCCAACTGCAAAGCCAGTTCCCGACCGATGCCACTGCTCGCGCCTGTCACCCAGATAACTTCCCCGTTCAATGCATCAGTGCTCATAACCACTTCCTTCCAATCAGGTGCTTCAAATTGTGTTCGTCAGGAACCGGAATTAACTGGCCAACCGCGCCTTTACCCAGCGGGTCATGCCGCCCAGCACTGGCACGTGTTCGTACACCATCTGCCCCAGGTCATAGACGTCTTCGTGAAAGTAGATGCGATCATCGAACTGGATGTGACTCATACCCCGCACCGTGTGGGTCTTGTCACCCAGTCGCGGGTGCCTGAAGTTCATATTCCACTTGATGTAGGCGGCATCAGCGGCCACCAATTCGTCCAGGTACTCGAACTTGCAAAAATCCAGCGTCTGGCACATATCTTCCATATAGGTGAGCAGAGATGCCGCCGAGTGCACTTCATGCACCGGATCTTTGAATTTGACGTTGTCATGATAGACACGATTAAAACTGCGGGTATTTACGGGGCCCAGCTCTCTGTAGAGGGCTTTAAACTCATCTAGCAAGGGTGGCACTGGCCTTCTCCTGATCTGTGACTACCGGTGCTCGCACCTGCGGCCCGGTTGATCCATGCTATTGCTTACGCCCGGGGCCTCAGCCCAGATCACTTGCACTGAATGCACCGACCTTGAACGACCTTCTTTTATCAAGATTATTTACCCCAGCCACCGGCTCGCTTACACCCGGCACCCCTGCAGCCACTTTAAGCCGCTTTAACCGGCAGAGACAGACTGGCTATCGATATGATTGCTGCTGACCGATAGGGCCGCCGCTGAAACCGCACCAACGAAAAAAGCTGTAACGCGTTGAACCGTCGCCACAGCAGCGGCGTATAAAGGACATAGCTTATTTCTTCAGCCAACGTTAGCATACCGACATCGGGGCACCAATGAGAATCGCAGTGACGTCCAGGCCAGGCACCATAGAACACCAGGAATTAATGAAGCGGGTGGCAAAAGACCGAGATCGGGATGCCTTTGCCGAGCTATTCGAACACTTTGCTCCCCTGATCCGCTCCTACAGCCTCGCCCGTGACCCGGGCGCTCACCTGGTGGCCGATGAATTGGTGCAAGAGGTACTGATTCGAGTCTGGCTCAAAGCGCACACCTACAACTCCAGCAAAGCCAACGTCAACACCTGGATCTTTACCCTGGCGCGAAACTGTCGCATCGACTACCTGCGCCGCAACGGCCGTTACGCCAGCGAGGTCGATGCCGACGACCTGTTTGCCGCCATCGAAGCGGACGAACCCGGCCCGTTTGAAACGACCCAGCAGCGCCACACCGCCGATCGTATTCAGCGCGGCCTGGATCAACTGCCAGTTGACCAGAGCAACGTGCTGGCGAAGATTTACCTGGAAGGCAAGACCCAGCAGGAAGCGGCCGCTGAGCTGCGTATTCCCCTGGGCACCGTTAAATCCCGGGTGCGCCTGGCCTTACAAAAGCTGGAGGTTTTAATTCGAGGTGAAGAACAATGAGTAACCACCATCCATCTGCCGACCGTCTCTCCTGTTTTGCCGCCGGTTCGTTGCCGATGAACCAGGCGCTGTGCATCAGCGTGCACGCCGAGCACTGCCCCCAATGCCGGCGCGAACTGCAGCGGCTGGAACTGTTGGGCGCCGAATTATTCAGCGCTGTCGCCGTGCAACGGCGCAGCGACAACCTCAAGACTGCACTGATGGCTAAACTGGATACCCTTGGACTGGAAGCCGACACTGGCAGCCCTGCCACAGAACCCAAACCAGCAGCACCGGCGAATGTGCCCCGCAGCCTGCGCAAATTGCTGCCCGATGGGCTGCAAGGGGTGCATTGGAAGCGTTTATCACCGGCCATCTACGCCGCCAAACTCTGCACTGATGTCAACGGCGCCAAGGTGGAGCTGTTGAAAATCAAAGCCGGTGGCCAGGTAGCCAGTCACAATCACAGTGGCGAGGAGATTACCGTGGTGCTGGCGGGCAGCTTTTCCGACGCCGATGGTGTCTACCGCCGCGGCGATATTATTTTTCGCGATCGGGAGCACAAGCATCACCGCCCCATCGCCAGCCAGGACGCGGATTGTATCTGCCTGACCTCGGTGGCAGCGCCAATCCAGTTTACCGGGTTCTTCGCCCGCTTGCTGAACCCGCTGATCCGGCGCAGCCACTATTCCAGCTGACGCCTGGGGCAACTTGGGCGGCACCACACCAGACAGTTCCTCGCGCACCGCTTCGCTCTTGATACGGCATGTTGGCCCGCCCCCGGCCCATGCCGTTTTTTTTTACCCTGCCAGCGCCGGGCGCTACCCGCCAATAACTGTATAATGTCGCCTTCTGCCGAGCGCATGGGTGCCGCAACCCCCCTGCCCCGGCCCAGCCACCAGCTGACGAGCCTTATGCGAGCGACACAATCCATCTTCCGCGTGCGCCGGGATTACAACCAATGGGTCGGCAACGAGACCCTGGAAGACTACGCCCTGCGTTTCACCGCCAAACAGGCGCGCCGCTGGAGCGCGGATAAAATCGGCAAAACCGCCCTCGGCGCCACCGCCTTTATGGCACTGGAAGCGCTGGCCGCCGCCGCCACCCTGCAATACGGCTTTATCAACGCCCTCTATGCGATGCTGGCCCTGGCGGCAGTGATTATTGTCACCGGCATACCCATCACCGTGCATGCCGCGAAAAACGGCCTCGATATCGACCTGCTGACCCGGGGCGCCGGCTTTGGCTACCTCGGCTCCACCATCACCTCCCTGATCTACGCTTCCTTTACCTTTATTTTCTTCGCCATCGAAGCCGCCATTCTGGCCTCGGCCCTGAAAGCCCTGTTCGGGGTGCCAATGAGCATTGGCTATGTCATCTGCGCGTTTATGGTGATCCCCATAGTCACCCACGGCATCACCGCCATCAGCCGCTTCCAGATCGGTACCCAGCCCATTTGGCTGGCCTTGCAGCTGGGCGCTTTGGGAGTGGTGGCCTACTACGAACTGGAGCAGATGCCGCAGTGGCTGGACTACGCCCCTGCCGACCTGCCAGAGGCCGCCGAGGGTTTCAACCTGGCCCTGTTTGGCGCCTGCTCAGCACTGTTTTTTGCCATGGTGGCCCAGATCGGCGAACAGGTGGACTACCTGCGCTTCCTGCCCGATAAAACCAAAGCCAACCGGCGCCAGTGGTGGTTCTGGCTGCTGCTCTCCGGCCCCGGCTGGATATTGATTGGGCTGCCAAAAATGCTACTCGGGTCATTCCTGGCCTATCTGGCCATTACCAGCGGGGTGGCCACCGAACAGGCGCTGGACCCGGTGTATATGTACCAGATGGCCTTTGGCTATTTGGTGCAGTCCCCCACCTTCGCCCTGATCCTGGCCGGGGTGATGGTGATCATCTCGCAGATGAAAATCAACGTCACCAATGCCTACGCGGGCTCCATTGCCTGGTCCAACTTCTTTTCCCGCCTCACCCACAGCCACCCCGGACGGGTGGTGTGGCTGGTGTTTAATGTTGCCATCGCCCTGCTGCTGATGGAGCTCGGCATCTATCGAGTGCTGGAGGCGATCCTCGGCATATTTGCCATTGTCGCCATCAGCTGGCTGGGCTGCCTGTCCGCCGATTTGCTGATCAACAAGCCCCTCAAGTTGAGCCCGGCCCACATCGAATTCAAACGCTCCCACCTGTACGATATCAATCCGGTCGGCTTTGGCTCCATGATCCTGGCATCGGCGGTGGGGATCTTCTCTTACCTGGGTTACTTCGGCGAAATAGCCAGGCACCTGGCCCACTACCTGGCCCTGTTGACTTGCTTTGTCATGATGCCGCTATTGGCCATTATCACCCGCGGCCGCTTCTACCTGGCGCGCAACGATGTCGATATGATCTATCCGGCCGCCAACCAGCGGCTGCCGAGCCAACCCCATGCCCTGAAAGTGGAGGCGGCGCGCCTCAACTGCTGCATTTGCGAAACCGATTTCGAAATTGAGGATATGAGCTATTGCCCCGCCTACGCCGGCAATATCTGCTCCCTGTGCTGCTCGCTCGATGCCCGCTGCCTGGACGCCTGCAAGACCGATGCGCGCCTCAGCGACCAGTTAGCGAGCCTGTTAAGACTGGTTACCCCGACCCGGGCACTGGCCATAGCCCAGTCGCGCATCACCCACTTTATCGCCATATTTATTGCCCTTGGCCTGATTATTGGCGCGTTTATGGCGTTGATTTATTACCACATGAACACCGGCGTGGCACAGGAACAGGCCCTGCTGAAACAGACCCTGTGGACCGTATTCTATATTTTGCTGGTGATTTCCGGGGTCATTTCCTGGCTGTTCCTGCTGGCCCACGAAAGTCGGATGGTGGCACAGCAGGAGTCGAGCCGCCAAAACAGCCTGCTGCTGGATGAAATCGAGGCCCACAAAGAGACCGATGCGGCACTGCAACAGGCCAAGGAAAACGCCGAGCGCGCCAACAGTGCCAAGACCCGCTACCTGTCCGGCATCAGTCACGAGCTGAGAACCCCTCTGCAGGCGATTCTCGGCTACGCGCAACTGCTGCAGGGCCAGGCCGACCTGCCACCCCAGCACCAGCGCGGCGTCAAAATTATCCGCAACAGCGGCGAGCACCTGGCGGATTTGATCGAGGGGCTGCTGGAGATTTCCAAGATCGAAGCCGGCCGGCTGGACATCTATCGCAACAACGTGCCCATTCAGGAGTTACTCTCGCAACTGGTGGAGATCTTTCAACAGCAGGCCCAGGCAAAGGGCATCGAGTTCCATTTCCACCAGCACAATCCACTGCCCGCCATGGTCATCGCCGACGAGAAGCGCCTGCGCCAGATCCTCATCAACCTGCTCTCCAATGCGGTCAAGTACACGGTCAAGGGGCGGGTGGATTTCCATGTCCACTACCGCTACCAGGTGGCGGAATTTATGGTGATGGATACCGGGGTGGGCATTGCCACCGCCGACATCGACCGCATCCTGCGCCCCTTCGAACGGGTCAGGAACAAGGACGTGCCCTCGGTCTCCGGCTCCGGCCTGGGCCTGACCATCGTCCACCTGTTGACCGAAGTGATGGGTGGGGACCTGAAGATCCAGAGCACACCGGGCAGCGGCTCCTGTTTTACCGTTTCCCTGATGCTGTCCAAGGTGGCCGAAGCGGTCGTCGATGCCGCCCCGCAAAAAACCGTTATCGGTTATCGCGGCGAACGCAAGACCGCCTTGGTGGTGGACGACGAAGCCATTCACCGCGGACTGGTATCGGAAATACTGGATGCCATCGGCATCCGCACCCACGAAGCCCAGGACGCCGAGGAGTGCATGGCGCTGCTGGAGGTGGAACAACCCGACCTGTTTATCCTCGACGTCAACATGCCCGGCATGAACGGCCTCGAGCTGGCCGAGTGGCTGCGCCAGCACGGTGTGGTCGCGCCCATCCTGATGCTGTCGGCCGACGCCACCGAATCACACCAGCCACTGCAAGCCCTGGCCAGCCACAACGGCTATATCACCAAACCGTTTCGCAACCAGGCGTTCCTGGAAAAGGTAGGCAGTTTACTGGCGCTGGAATGGGCCTATGCCCCGCAACCGGAAAAAGCTTGCAGCGACGAAAAGGCCCTGCAGCCCGGCGACCTGGGCACCCTGGTCAACCACCCCCTATTACAGCAGCTATTGGAGAAAGCCCAGATCGGTCACAAGAAAGGCTTTCTGCTGGTGCTGCAACAGGTTGCGGCGGAAAATATCCTCAGCGCTGAGCAGTTGCAGCAAATCCGGGCCATGGCCGACACCATGCAATTTAACCAGATAGAGAAAATACTAGGCGCAGTCAGCAATGAATTCACTTGATACCCAGGACGTCGTATTGGTCGTCGACGATTCCCCGGACGCTCTCAGCCTGATCAACGATACCCTTGAACAGGCCGGCATCAGTGTGCTGGTGGCCCTCGAAGGGCGCCAGGCCATTACCATCGCCAAGCGCATGCGCCCCGACATGATCCTGCTGGACGCGGTTATGCCCCACATGGATGGCTTTGAAACCTGTCGCCAGTTAAAAGCCGACCCGCAACTGACCAATATCCCGGTTATTTTTATGACCGGGCTGACGGAAACCGAGAACGTGGTCAAAGGGCTGGAGGTGGGCGGTGTCGACTACCTGACCAAGCCCATTCGCCCGGATGAATTACTGGCCCGCATGAAGGTACATTTGCAGAACGCCCGCCTCACTTCCAGTGCCCAGCAGGCGCTGGACTCCACCGGCCAGAACCTGCTCACCGTCAACCAGCAGGGCAAATTACTCTGGGCCACACCCCAGACCTACGACTTGTTGCAACTGGCCAACCTGTCCGATCAATGGCTGCTGCACAGCTTCGCCCCCGCCCTGGCCGACTGGTTGCGGCAGGATCCACAACCCCAGCACCGGCTCAGTTTTGATGCCCTCGAGCATCCGGTGGCAGTGGTGTTCGTGGAGGCCCGCAGTCGCCAGGAATACCTGCTCAAGCTGGTCGACGGGGTCTGCGTTTCCGACGAGGAGTTATTGCGCCAGCGCCTCAACCTGACCCTGCGGGAAGCGGAGGTATTGGCGTGGATTGCGCGGGGCAAGACCAACCGTGAAATTGGCCAGATTCTCGAGATCAGCCCGCGCACCGTAAACAAACACCTGGAGCAGGTATTCCACAAAATCAACGTGGAAAACCGCACCACCGCCGCCAGCGTCGCCATTCGGGCACTGGCACAAAGTTGACACAATGGTTGGTTAGGAGCCTGTCGGACTTAGGGTTGCCCTGCTGCGAAAAAGCCGAGCTTGGCCATTTTTTAACCATTTTCTCGTTAAATAGAACCACTATTCGCCTCAAAAATGGTTAAAAACTGACTCAAATCGGACTTTCTCTCGCTACGGGCACCTAAGTCCGACAGGCTCCTAGACTGACACAATGGCTTGGCTAGACTAATGCAGGCAAGAGTGATGAGCAGCCAGTCAAACTTTTTATGGTGCTGCTGGTTGAATTCGTCTACCGTACCCCACTCGCCAACCCAAGTTGGAGTTTTGCATGGACTATGATGTGCTCTATTGGCACTGGATCGTCTTCGGCGTCGCCCTGATGCTGCTGGAGATCGTTATCACCACATTCTTTTTCCTCTGGTTTGGCGTCGCCGCACTGATCATCGGTGGCCTGCTGTTTGTTGCGCCGGGCATCAGTCTCTCCTGGCAAATTTTCTTGTGGACGGTGCTGTCGTCCATCCTCGCCTTCGCCTGGTTTAAATACCTCAAGCCGCTGTCCATCGACCGCACCACAGCAGGCCTGTCGCGGGAAGCCATAGTCGGCCAGACCGGCCAGGTCATCGACGCCCCCAACGGTGACAAGCGCGGCAAGTTGCGCTTTCCCGCCCCCATTCTCGGGGACGATGAGTGGATGATCATTGCCAACCAGCCGCTGCAAGTGGGCGACCGGGTGCGCGTGGTTGACGTATCGGGCAATGCCCTGATGGTAGAAAAAGCTTAATTACTCCCCACTAAAGGAATCACTCATGGAAGCAGGATTTTACGTCGTCGTCGCACTGTTTGTGCTGGTCATTGTCACTCTCGCCAAGGGCGTGCGGCTGGTGCCCCAGGGGCACAAATGGGTGGTGCAGCGGCTGGGCAAGTTCCACTCCACCCTCAACCCCGGTCTAAATATTATTATCCCCTACGTGGACAACGTCGCCTACAAGGTCACCACCAAGGATATCGTGCTGGACATTCCCTCCCAGGAAGTCATCACCCGCGACAACGCGGTGATCATCGCCAACGCGGTGGCCTATATCAATATCGTCTCGCCGGAAAAAGCCGTCTACGGGGTGGAAGATTATCGCATTGCCATCCAGACCCTGGTGCAAACTACCCTGCGTTCCATCATCGGTGAAATGGACCTCGACGATGCTCTCTCCTCGCGGGATAAAATCAAGGCACACCTGAAAAACTCCATCTCCGACGACATCTCCGACTGGGGCATCATCCTCAAGACCGTGGAAATCCAGGACATCAACCCCTCCGGCACCATGCAACACGCGATGGAAGAACAGGCCGCCGCCGAGCGCGCCCGCCGCGCCACCGTCACCCGCGCCGACGGCGACAAGCAAGCCGCCATCCTCGAAGCCGAAGGCCGCCTCGAAGCCTCCCGTCGCGACGCCGAGGCGCAAGTGGTACTGGCCAAAGGCAGCCAGCGCGCCATCGAAATGGTCACCGCCGCCATCGGCGACAAGGAAATGCCCGTGGTCTACCTGCTCGGGGAAAAATACGTCAAGTCACTGGAGAATCTCTCCACCTCGGCCAACAGTAAAACCGTGGTGTTCCCGGCGGATATCCCCTCGGCAATCAAGGGCATGATGGGCAAGTAGAGGCCTGCGGGTCCGGTTAAATGGGGTCTATTTTAGAGAGTCATTACCGCCCAGGCCCTCCTTTCCATGCGGTACGTCATCTTTATACGGCCCTTTAACTTTGCAAGGTCCGTCATCTTTGTACAGCCCTTTACCTTTGCAGGATCCGTCATCTTTATACGTCTCGCCATCAGTGTGACGACCTTCATCCTCGAACAGGCGGTTACCTTCGCGCGAGCTGTCATTCCGGAAAGGTCCTTGAACCTCGACCAGGCGGTTTCCTTCGCGCGAGCTGTCATTCCCGCGCAGGCGGGAATCCAAGATAGACTTGCATGATGGACAAGCAACCGTGTGTCTACATACTCGCCAGCAAACGAAACGGCACTCTCTACATAGGTGTCACAAGTAACCTTGTAAGGCGCATATGGGAACACAAACAAAATCTCATCGCCGGGTTCACTCAAAAACATCAGGTACATAAACTGGTGTATTTTGAATTGGCCGACGATATGTACGCCGCTATAACCCGGGAAAAACAGTTAAAGAAATGGAACAGGCAATGGAAAATAAGGCTGATTGAAACTCAAAACCCGGAATGGCGAGATTTATATTCAGATCTGATAGATGGATCCCCGCCTGCGCGGGGATGACGGCCTGCGCGGGGATGACGGCCTGCGCGGGGATGACGGCCTGCGCGGGGATGACGGCCTGCGCGGCGATGACGACCCAATCCCATTATTTCGCTACTGCCTCAAACTGTCACCCGGCTCATGTTATCATCCAGCGCCGCCATAGACTGTTTAAAACTCCATGCCCAAGGCCAACACCCTCAATGCACCAGTGCCTCGCCAACAACACCCTGCAGCAGAGGACATAGAAGATGCCCTGTTGGCCGCTGCGCACAGTTATTTTGACGACTGCCGCCAGCGCATCCCCGGCTTTATCGACCGCCACTTCAATTACCCCGGCGCCTGGCACACCAACAAGGTGGCACTGGGGCTGGACATTCTGCGGGCGCCGCTGAATTTGATCTGGGCGCCCATTTACGCCGGTGCCTGCCTGCTGAAATTCTTTATCCGCAAGTCCGGGCGCCAGCGCCTGTACCGGTTTCTGGATCGGATTCCGGCCGGCCTCGACACCCGGGTGCAGCAGCATGTCAGCGAGTTGATTTACACCGAACTGCTGCAAACCAGCGAGCAGGCCAGCGCCCTGGAAGATTATGTGCTCGCCGCCTTACAGCAAAGCTACAGCGGACAATACCCGGCGGCGCCGGGAGATCAGGCCCACCTGCGCCAGCAACTGGAGCCGCTGATCGAAGACGCCATGCTGCAGTACCAGGTCACCCGCACCGCCTCGGCGGACATCACCAACACCTTCGCCTGTACCGTGCTCGGCGCTTTTGCGTTCCAGAAGTTTACCCCGGGCGGGATTGGGGTCGGGTTGTTGCTGGCTTCGATTTTGGCCAAGACCATAGCGGCGCGGGATTTTATTTTCGGCAGTTTTCTCGGCGGCTTGTACTACGCAGCTTTTCCGCCGACGCCATCGCTGGCAACCAGCTTCAGCAGTGTGTTAATCGTGTTATTGGGATTGGCCGCCTTTGCCTCCCTGTCCGGCTTGCTGGCCGACCCCATCCAGGCGGGCACAGGCCTGCACCGGCGCCGGCTCAACCGGCTCATCGACCACCTGGAGGACGACTTCAGGCGCAAGACCCGCGGCGGCTTCCGCCCCAAGGACCAGTTTGTGGCCCGGGTGCTGGATATGTTTGATATGGTGAAATCGAACCTGGGCTAGTGCCTTGTCAGGAGCAGAAGGTGTACCACTGGCCGACCCGCTTGTACGCCAGGCGGCCAGTCAACTGCATTCCTGTATGGGCTGCTACCCCGCTAGTCTTGTGCCAACAACCCCATCAGGATCTGTGCGTGATTGGCGGCAACCAGGCCACGCTCGGTCAGGTAACCGCCGTCGACGTGATCAGTCAGCCCCTTGTCAAACAGCCGGGCGGCGGCGGCCACGGTAGCCGGTGGTGCCTGGTGGGCGTGAACCTTGATACCGCTTTGGGTGGAATCCAGCTTGAATTGGTTGAGCAGCTTGATTTCTTCCATTGTCTCTAACGTATAGGGCATAAATTTATCCCGGGTCGCGCTCGGCGGCGAGCCAAACGTACCACGTAAATTGAATTGGGCGTCGACCAACCCTTGCTTGCAGCGACAGTTGCGCAATAAGCTAGCCTGGTGCACCGGTTATTGTTTTACTCTCTCTGTATCCAGCGGCCGAATCCAGCCGACCGCCAAACCCGCTTATCCTACCCCCTCAACCAGCAACATTGAAGGGGGCAAAACACTTTTTGATCCCCGACGCCTACAGCCAGCCGATCAACACGGCGATGGTCAACACCGACACCACACTGGAGAGCAGGATGGCGCCGGAACAACAATCCTCCGCGGCGTGGTACTTCTGGGCAATGACAAACACCAGCGTGCCGGTGGGGGTCGCGGCCAGTAAGATGGCGGCCTTGACCCACAATGTATCGACCTCAATACCCCAGCGCAGCAGCAACAGGGCGGCCACCAACACCAGTGCCGGACTGACCAGTAGCTTTACCAGGGTAATGACCGAGATCTCCCCCAGGCCTTTATTCAAGCGCGTGGTGGTGAGAAAGAGGCCGATGGCAAACAGCGCACAGGGTGCCGCCGCCGGCGCTAACATGGCGGTGAATGAATCCAGCATCGGCGGCAGCGACCAGTGGTTGGCAGAAAAGCACATACCCAACAGCGCCGCTACCATGGCCGGGTTCTTGATAAACGATATAAAGCTGCGTCGCGCCGCCTGCATGGCGGTTGACCCGCGGCGGTTGTCACTGATATCCAGCAGCAACAGGGTACCGATCAAAAAGATAAAGGTCTGCACCACGGCGATAATGACAACCGCGGCGATGGCCGCCTCCCCCAGTACCGTCTGCGCCAGCGGAAAACCCATATACACCGTGTTGCCCCAGGATGCAGCCAGCGCCGCCAGCATGGCCTCCTTGAAACCGCGGCCAAACACGTACATGGCAACCAGCAAATACACCGCGTGCACCAGAAACTGCGGCACCACCACGATGGCAATAAAGTTGATGTCCCACAGAGCGACAATGTCGGTATTGGCCATGGCCCGAAACAGCATAATCGGCATCGCCACGTAATACACAAAAGCGTTGAGCCCGTGGGTGCTTTCCTGCCCCAGAATGCCCAATTTGCCGACGAGATAACCGAGGGCCATGACACCGAAGATCGGCACCACCAGTAATATGACTTCTTCCATCTGGCTTCCTTGGTTATGTCGTGCCTCACCGCCGACTCAGGCTGGCCCTGCGGGTAGCCCTAAAATTCACCACCACTGGGTTGTATTTCCTGGATAAGTTGTCGACCTTCCCAGCGCAATACGTCGCAATGCCGAACCACTTGATGTCACAAACTTATGGGCTACTAGACCACCGGATCGATCAGCGCACCCGTCTCGAGGAAGCGGACAATATTGTCCCGGGCAATAAAGCCCATGGCATCCCGCGCCTCCCGGGTGGAGGTACCCATATGGGGCAACAGAAATGTGTTCGGCAGTTGCACCAGTGCCTCCGGTACATGGGGCTCATCCTCGAACACGTCCAGCCCCGCGGCGGCGATACTACCCTCTCGCAGCGCGACAATCAAAGCCTCTTCATCCACCACCGGCCCGCGCGCGGTATTGATAAGAATCGCCTCGGGCCGCATACGCTGCAGCGCCACTGCGTCGATCAGGTGGTGGGTTGCCGGGGTCAGCGGACAGGTCAAAGCCACAATATCCGCTTGCTCCAGCAGGGTTTCCAGAGTGTCACAATAGCTGGCGCCGGTGAGCTGTTCGGCCTCCGGGCGGCGCTGGCGGTTGTGATAGAGCACCGGCATGTCGAAACCACGGGCGCGCTTTGCCACCGCGGTGCCAATCGCGCCCATGCCGACGATCCCGAGGGTCTTGCCGGACACCTGGCTGCCGAGCATAAAGTTGATACCCCACCCCTGCCACTGGTCATCCCTGATCATTTGCACACCCTCGGCAAAACGCCGGCAGGTGGCGATAATCAGGCCGAAGGTCAGGTCAGCAGTGGCGTCCACCACGCCTCCGGGCGTATTGCTCACCAGCAAGCCCCGCTCCCTGGCCGCCGCCACATCGATATGGTTGGTACCGGCGCCGAAGTTGGCCAGCAACTTGACGCTGTCAGGCAGCCGTTCGATCAATTCCCGGTTAACCTTATCCGGCCCGGTGGGACAGAGCACCGTGGCCCCGGCACAGCGGCGCACAATCTCGTCGTGGCTTAGGGGAGTGTCTTCGGGATTGAGTCGCACATCAAAACGTTCGCAGAGCGCGGCTTCCACCGCCGGGGTCCAGCGGCGGGTCAATACAATAGTGGTCGTCATAGCTGCAGGCTTGAATAAATTGGCTGGGAGTAAGAAGTACTAATTATGCACCAATTTGGTTACTGATTGTGTGGAGCATTTACCGGGAAATCTGTCGCGTTGAGGAGTGCCTCGCAAGTGGCGATTGAGGGTGCGTCAAGAGTGGCGATTAAGAGTTTGTCACAAGTGGCGATGGCCGAGGTCGCGCAGCTGACGCGCTCAAGCCCATCCGTGGGTCGCTCGACTGCCGACGTCCCTGTCGGCAGACGGTCAGCCGCGCAACCTCGCCCATCGCCACCCCAACCTTCGCGCCCGCTGCCAGTATTTCCTTCGCGCATCATGAGCATAGGGCCTCCGCGGGTCGATAGTTCTCTTCTCGTGCCATCCCTGGGTCGCTCGACTGTCGACCCCCCAGGGGACCCTCTCTCAAAGCTCCGCTTTGATTCACCTTGTCCCTGTCGGCAGACGGTCAGCTGCGCAACCTCGCCCATCGCCACCCCAACCTATGAGCAAGATTTTGGTTTATAAAAAATCCTTGAGCTGGCTCGAAAGTGGTTGAATTCCCCTGCGCTGGAGCAACCCAGACCTTCTGTGGCCATGGATGGCCACAGAGAGCCTACACGGATGTATTCACGGCGTGTCTGGGTTGATCCTGCGCAGGGGAATTCCGGCAAAAAACTGGTTTTCACAACAAACAGAAATACTGCTCAACTCCCTACTCAAGCCACCTCCACTAACCGTACCACACTGTCCGGATTGGCGAAGCGCTGCAGCAGATCCTTGCGCTTTAACCTGGCTTCTTCCATGGCCTGCTCTTTTACCGGGCCATAGCCGCGGATCTGGTCGGGCAGGCAGGCGATCTGCAGGGCGTAGTCAAAATTGCGCTCGGTTAACTGTGGTAGCAGCTCATTGATGGTTTGCTGGTACTCCTCGATCAGGGCGCGCTCGTGTTTGCGCTCGAGGGTGCGACCAAAGGGATCCAGGGCGGTACCGCGCAGGAACTTGAATTTGGCAGTGAGTTTGAGGGCGCGATACATCCAGGGGCCAAACTGCAGTTTCTTTGGCCGCCCTTCTGCATCCAGTTCCCGCGCCAGCAGGGGCGGTGCCATGTGGTACTTGAGCTTGTAGTCGCCTTCGAAGGTCTGCGCCACCTGGTCGAGGAAACTGCCGTCGGTGTAGAGCCGTGCCACTTCGTACTCGTCCTTGTAGGCCATCAGTTTAAACAGGTAACGGGCCACTGCTTCGGTCAAGGGGAACTCGTTGGCACCCAGCTCCTGCTCCCGGGCTTTGACACTGTCGACAAAGCTGCGGTAGCGATCGGCGTAGGCCTGATCCTGGTAACCGACCAGGAAGTCGTAGCGTTTGCTGATAATGTCATCCAGTTCGGTGGCCATAGCCTGCGACTGTTCACCGGCCACGCTGCGCACAAAGACCAGATCCTCGGCGGCGAGGCGGCCCCAGTGAAAGCCCTGCTTGTTGGCGTCGATGGCCACGCCATTGATTTCGATGGCGCGTAACATGGCCTCAAGGCTGAGGGGAATCATGCCCGACTGCCAGGCGTAACCGAGCAGGAATATGTTCGAAAACACCGTGTTGCCCATCAGCCGCTCCGCCAGGTTGTTGGCGTCGAGACGATCGACCAGCTCGGCGCCCACTGCCTGCTCCAGGGTGTGCACCCGCAGGTCCGCTTGCATGTCGGCGTTGCGATCGGTGACGAAGTCGCCACTGGGCAGCTCCGACAAATTGACGATGACGCGGCTGTGCCCGTGGCGCAGCACCCGCAGTGAACGCTGGTCGGTGCCCACCACCATGTCGCAGGCGATCAGGGCATCGGCCATGCCCCGGTCGATGCGCACCTGGTGCAGTGCCTGGGGATTTTTGCCGAGGCGCACGTAGCTCAGCACCGTGCCACCCTTTTGCGCAAAGCCCATAAAATCCAGCACCGAGGCACCCTTGCCTTCCAGGTGGGCCGCCATGGTGATCAGCGCGCCCACGGTTACTACACCGGTGCCGCCGACGCCGCCCACCAGCAGGTCAAAGGGTTTTTCCAGTGGCTGGATGTCCGGCAGCGGCAAGCGCTGCACCCGCCGGGTAAACTCGTCACCGGCATCCACCGCCGTGGGTTTGCGCAAACTGCCGCCCTCCACGGTAACGAAGCTGGGGCAGAAACCTTTGACGCAGGAGTAGTCCTTGTTGCAAGAGGACTGGTCGATCTTGCGTTTGGGACCGAACTCGGTTTTCTTCGGGAAAATCGACAGGCAGTTGGACTGTTTGGAACAGTCACCACAACCCTCGCACACCAGTTCGTTGATAAACACTCGCTTGGGCGGGTCCGGGTACTGCTTTTTCTTGCGCAGCCGGCGTTTTTCCGCGGCGCAGGTCTGGTCGTAGATAATGATGGTGGTACCGGCAATCTCGCGCAGCTCACGCTGCACTTCATCCAGGTCGTCGCGGTGATGAAACGTGGTGCGCGCGGGGAAGATACTCTTGTCCGTGTATTTCTCCGGCTCGTCACTGACCACTGCGATGCGCTCGGCACCTTCGGCGCGCACCTGGTTGGCAATGGCCGGCACACTGATCTGTCCGTCCACCGGCTGGCCGCCAGTCATGGCGGTGGCTTCGTTGTACAGAATCTTGTAGGTGATGTTCACGCCCGCGGCAATGGCCTGGCGAATGGCGAGATAGCCGGAGTGAAAGTAGGTGCCCTCGCCCAGGTTCTGGAATACGTGGCCGCTGCCCAGGTAGCGCGACTTGCCCACCCAGCCAATGCCCTCGCCGCCCATCTGGATCAGTGAGGTGGTCTTGCGCGGCATCCACGAGGCCATAAAGTGACAGCCGATACCGGCCAGCGCCTGGCTGCCCTCGGGCACTTTGGTGGAGGTATTGTGGGGGCAGCCGGAACAGAAAAACGGCATCCGTCGCACACCGCCGGGGGCGCTGACCTCGACCCCGGTATCGCGGATATAGTCCAGCGCGGCGGTGAAGTCCAGGCCGCTAAACACATGGGCCAGCCGCCGCGCGACGATGGGCGCCAGATAGCTGGGGGAAAATTCTTCGGTCCAGCTCAACAGCGGTTTGAAGTATTCATCGTACTTGCCCACCATGCGTTTGGGCTTGTAGCCCGGGTAATCGTAGAGCAGTTCCTTCAGCTGGCTCTCGATCAGGCCGCGCTTTTCCTCCACCACCAGCACTTCTTCCTTGTCCTTGAGAAATTCGCGAATGCCATGGGGCTCGATCGGCCAGACCATGCCGACCTTGTAAATATCGAGACCGATTTCGTGGGCCTTCTTCTCGGTGATACCCAGGTAGGACAGGGCTTCCATCAAGTCCTGGTGGGCCTTGCCGGTGGTGACAATGCCCATGCGCGCATGGGTCGGGTTGTAGATGCGCCGGTCGATGGGATTGGCCCGGGCAAACGCCAGCACCGCCTCTTTCTTGGCCACCATGCGGTTTTCAATTTGCATGCCCGGCAGGTCCGGCCAACGGAAGTGCAAGCCATCGGCCGGCGGGGTAAAGTCGGCCGGGGTATTGAACACCGGCAAATCCGACAGTTCCACCGACATGCCGCTCTCCACCACTTCGGAGATGGCCTTGAACGCCACCCACATCCCGGAGTAGCGCGACAGTGCCCAACCCCAGAGGCCAAACTCAATATACTCGGCCACACTGGCGGGGTGAATAGTGGGGGAATACCAGGACATGGCGGCCACGTCGGACTGGTGCGACATGCTGGACGACACACAGCCGTGGTCGTCGCCGAACAGCATCAGCACGCCGCCGTGGGGGGAAGAGCCGTAGGCGTTGCCGTGCTTGAGGGCATCCCCGGCCCGGTCGACGCCGGGCCCCTTGCCGTACCAGATGGCAAACACCCCGTCGACCTCGCGCTCGGATTCCACCTCCACCTGCTGGGTGCCCATTACCGCGGTCGCGGCCAGCTCCTCGTTGATGCCGGGATGAAAGGTGATGTCCTGCTCCTGCAGGAACTCCTTTGCCCCCCACAGGGCCTGGTCATAACCGCCCAGGGGCGAGCCCCGGTAACCGGAAATAAAACCGGCGGTGTTGAGACCCTGCTGGCGGTCCAGTTCCCGCTGGATCAGGGGCAGGCGCACCAGCGCCTGGGTGCCAGTGAGAAACACCCGCCCGCTGCGGCGGCGATAGCGATCCTGCAGATCGTAATCATCCAGTTGCATGGCTTGCTGCGCGTCGGTCATGCTGGTCTCCTTGCATTCCTGTGTACGTGTAACTAACGGTCACTGGCAATCGGTGTTGCCGGACTAAAAAATTCACAGCCGTCGAGGCCCGCTCTAGATCAGTTCCTTGATGGACTGCCCCAGGGCGGTGGCCATCAACTGGCGCCGGTCGGGGCGTTCGGCACAGACCCGGCGCACCACTTCACCAATGGTGTTGGAGACGTCGCTAAAGATCGCCTCATCGGTCACTTCCACGCCGCTCTGCATCAAATAGGCAAACACCCGCGCCATACCGCAGTTGGCGATAAAATCCGCCACCACCGCCACTTTGCTGTCGGCGTATTCCGCAATCGGGCCGTAGAAGATCTGCTCGTCGGCAAAGGCCACATTGGCGCCGCAGGCGATCAATTCCAGGCCACAGTTGACCATGCTGTCCACCTGCGCCCGGGTCACCAACCGGGACGCCGCACAGGGAATAAAAATCTCCGCCGGGGTTTCCCAAATCCGCTGGTTAACCTCGTCGAAGCTGAGCATGTCTGGCGCATCCAGGGCATTGCCGTCGCGGTTGAAAAACAGCGCCTTGGTGGTTTCCAGGTCCATGCCGTCGGCGTCAATCAGCCCGCCGACCCGGTCGATGATGCCGACGATGCGCGCCCCTTCCTTGGCCAGGTAGGTGGCTGCGGCCGCTGCTACATTGCCCCAGCCCTGCACGATCACCCGCTTGCCTTCGAGGTTTTCGCCGTAGCAGGCGTAGGTGTGGCGCACCGATTCGGCCACGCCGTAACCGGTAATCATGTCGGCGACCTTGTAGGTTCTACCGCCCTCCGGCGCGTAGCGCGGGTCTTCCATAATTTTTGCCACACCGGCGCGCAGCTGGCCGATCAGCTGGATTTTTTCCGCCTCCTTGGGATTAATATGACCGTTGATGACGCCCTCCATGGGGTGCCAGATGCCGTACTTTTCCGTCAGCGGAATCACATCGAGCAGCGCGTCGACATTGAGGTCGCCGCCGGTGCCGTAATAGTTTTTCAGCAGCGGCGCCACGGCGCGGTACCAGCGAGTCAATACCTCGCGCTTGCGCGGATCCTTGGGGTCGAAGTTGATGCCGGACTTGGCGCCGCCGATGGCTGGGCCGGAGACGGTGAATTTAATCTCCATGGTCTTCGCCAGCGACACCACTTCGTCCTTGTTCAGGCCTGCACGCATGCGGGTACCGCCGCCGGCGGCGCCATTGCGCAGGGAGTTGATCACCACCCAGCCCACCGCATCGGTTTCTGAATCGTGCCATTCAAAGACGATTTCCGGAGTTTTGTTTTCGTATTTCTGCAGCAGTTCTTTCATGTTGTTGATCCTCAATTGGGTGCTAATAAATTTAATTTGGGAAACGGGCTCAATTCGGGAAACGGGTTCAATTCACCACCTGGTCGCTAAACGCTTCCCGCACGGCGGCGTTGTCACTGGTGGTTATGGCCACCACGGCACCGCCGCTACTGATTTCCATCAGGGTCAAGGAGCGAATCTGCACCCCGCGGTTGGTGAGGGCACGGGCAATTTCCGCCAGTTCACCGGGGCGATCTTCACCGCGCAGCAACACCACGTCGTCGGAGACGGCATTGAAGCCGGCGCCGGTCAACAGTGCCAGGCTCCTGTCGTAATCGCTGACCGCGATACTGAGGAAGGCCTCTTCGCCAAACTGGTTAAAATCGATATCCTCGATATTGATCTGCTCTTGCCCCAGCAACTCGGTGACCTCGGTAACCGGATTGACGGCAGCCTTGCAGATAATGGTGATCAGCTTCATAGCTGTTGCTCCTCTGCCATTGCACATACGCTGGCCATGTCGGCGACAAACTCGTCGATCAATCGCGTGGTCAGGTTTTTTTGCGGCATCAGCATGATGTGGCTGATGCCCTGGGCGGTCGCTAATTGCCATTTTTCCTGAACCCAGGTGGGCACCTGGGGCATAACCACAGTCAGGGCATTGGGGTTGCGCCAGGCCTGCACGCCTATGGCCTGCAGTTGCGCCTCGGCGTAAGCGGCCAGTTGCAATGACTTCTGCACCCGCGCTCGCAGCCCGTCCTCGCCAAAGGCGCGCATGGCGTACCAGAGGATCAGCGGGGTCAAGCCATTGCGGGACCCGGTGATGGTGGTGTCCAGGTTGCCAATGTAGGCGATGGAGCGGGCAATCCGGTTGACGTGATTGCGGCGTGCCAGCACGATGCCGCAGGGCATGGGCGAGCCGATAAATTTGTGCCCGCTGATGGAGATGCTGTCGGCACCGTCGGCAAAATCAAAGCTCGGCCGGGGCTCCAGAAAGGGGGCGACAGCGCCCGCCATGGCCGCGTCGGAATGGATGTAGTACTGGCCGATCACCAGCTCCGCGAGAATGGTTTTAATACGGCCAATATCGTCTTTTGCCTCGGTCATGGTGGTGCCGATATTGGCAAAGATTATGGCCGGTACATCGCGGTTCACTTTCAGGGTCTCGCGCAAGTCCTCGTAGTCGATCTCACCGTTGCGTTGCGAGCGAATCATGATGTGGCGCATATTGAGGAAGTGCAGGTTCTTGGTGACGCTGTAGTGGGTGTCCTGGGAAAAGTAAACGATTCCCTTGGGGTGTAACTCCCGCGCCAGGTAGAGCCCGTAGAGGTTGCCTTCGGTGCCGCCGTTGGTGACATAGCCCCACCAGTTGTCCTCCGGCGCACGCATTAACCTGGCCCAGAACTCCACCACTTCCCGCTCAAACTCGCGGCTCTCCACCTTGTAGGTACCTTCCACAAAGGGGTCGCCCACGTTGTTGATGACATAGTCCATAAAGGGCTTGAGGGCGGTGTAATCGAAGTCGTTGGCCACAGGGTAGCCCAGCGCAATTTTGGAATGCTGCTCAAGGTGCTGCAACAATTGCTGCAGGCGCTGCTGATCCGATGGTTTGATGTTCATGGCGTAACTACTCCTGCCTGTGCCGCGGTCACGACAACACCAGCTGTAAAAAGACGGTCAGAATCGCAACCGGGCACACATAGCGAATATAGGGCGGCCAGATTTTCCAGAACCAGCTGTGCTCGGCTCCGGCAAAGCCCGCCTTGAGCTCTTTCAGCACACTGGCGCGATGCCAGATCCAGCCGGCGAACACCGTCAACATAAGGCCCAGCAGCGGCTGGCTGTAGCGGGTCGCCAGGCTCACTACCAGGCCGAACAGGGTGTCAAAGTTGAGGATAATCACGGTGCTGACCAGGGTGATGATGGCGCCAATCAGGAAGGTGGCGCGCTTGCGCTGCAGGCCGTGACTTTCCACCGCGTAGGCCACCGGCACTTCGAGCATGGAAATGGACGAGGTCAAGGCGGCGATGGCCATCAGGGCGAAAAAGGCAAAGGCGACAAACAGCCCGGCTGCACCCATGGTGTCGAACAGCGCCGGCAACACGGTGAAGATCAGGGACTCCTCGGCCACCAGGTTGCCGGCCGCATCGTAGATAGTGACGCCGTTACTCTGGGCCACGTACATGGCGGGGATAATCAACAGCCCGGCCATTACCGCAATACCGATATCGATCAGGGTCACGGCCCGCCCCAGCGACGCCAGGTTTTCCTGCCGACCGATATAGGAGCCGTAGATCAACATGGTGCCCACACCCAGTGACATGGAGAAAAACGCCTGCCCCAGTGCACTGACGATCAGCTGCGGCTCCACCGCGCGGCTAAAGTCGGGAATCAGGTAAGCCCGCACCCCCGCCATGGCGCCGTCCAGGGTCAGCACATAAACGATCAGCAGCGCCATAATCACCAGCAGCATGGGCATCAGTCGCGTCGACCATTTTTCGATACCGTCCTTGACCCCGCCGCAAATAATCGACACGGTGAGCAGCATAAACGCCAGCATAAAGAGCAAATTGCGCTCGACACTGAATTCCGTCAGCCAGCTGGCACCGGCGGACCAGCCCACCAGCTCACACAGCGGCTCGAGAAAATAGGCCAGCATCCAGCCGGCGACAATGGCGTAAAAGCTGAGGATCAGGCTGGCGGTGGTGATACCGGCAAAACCGGTGGCCGCCCCCAAATGGCGAGTGGTGTCACTGTTGGCAATCTTGCGCAAGGCAATCACCGAGTTGGCCCGGGCGTGGCGGCCGATAATCAGTTCTGCCATTAGCGCCGGGTAGGCCAGGCAAAAGGCCATAATCAAATAGACCAGCAGAAATGCCCCGCCACCATTGCTGGCCGCTTGGGTGGGAAAGCCCCAGATATTACCCAGGCCCACGGCAGAGCCGGCAGCGGCCAGTATAAATCCGAGTCTTGAGCTGAATTCGCCTCGCGGTGCGGCCATTATTATTATCCTCTGGTGCAGAATTTATTGGAGTTGGTTTTTTTTCTAGCATTGGCAAACAGTCTATCAGGGCGCCGGAGATTACAATTCTTTAAACAGGTGGTTTTCTGACAGTCGGAATAATAATTTACTCCTAATTGACCATTTTTGAGAAAGTACTTTATGATTGAGACTAAATAGGGACTCAGCAACGCCGAAAGCGGGTTTTTAGCGGAATAGTTTTTGACCGTATAACCCGCATTAACGTCCCATCCATCCAGAAATAACGGGGCAACTTATGAAGTTTGATCGCTACGAGTGGCAGATTCTCCAGATTCTGCAAAAGGAAGGTCAAATTACCAACCAGGAACTGGCGGAGCGCATCGGCCTGTCCACTACCCCCTGCTGGCGCCGCCTCACCAATTTGAACCAGAGCGGGGTCATTCGCCGCTACGCCGCCCTGCTCGACCCGAAACTGGTGGGTATTGGCGAGGTTGCGTTTGCCAACGTCACTTTGGACGGGCGCCAGGAAGATGCGGTGCAACGCTTTGAAGAGGAGGTCAACGGCCACCCGGAGGTGCTGGAGTGCTATGCCAGCATGGGCGAAGCGGACTACGTCCTGAAAGTTGCGGTGCCGGACATCTCCGCCTACGACCGCTTCTTGCAGACGTTCCTGCTCAAGCTTCCCTATGTGGTCCAGGTTCGTTCCAATTTTGCCCTGCGCGCAGTGAAGCAGGAAACCGCCCTGCCGCTGGAAGTGTTTGGCCATAAAGCCGAGGCTTAACCGCTGCCAATGATCCACCTTTATACTGCCCCGGCCACCAGGCTTTGCACCAACCGCGGGACAAGATGAGCGCAAGTGCACAGGTCGCTCATTTCACTCTCCCGTAGCAGAAGAGAATAGAAACCAACTAAAGCGACCAAAGGAGAATTAATATTCTCCAAACGTCCCTGGGCAGGCAACAATTAGAAATTTTTAATTTTTCCGTCCGCGTATGATTTGTGTTGTTTTGAAGAGCTTCAGAGCACATAAAAATTACCATCCCCCAGCGGAGGAATAACAAATGAATTCAACAAAACTACGATTTAACCGCAGCCTGCTCTCAACCGCGGTCATGCTTGTCAGCGGGATTACCCCGCTCGCCCTGGTCGCCCCGGGTGCGCAAGCCGCCAAAGACAGCAATACCCTGATCGAAGAAGTAGTCACCATCGGCACCCGGGTCGCCGGACGCACCGCCACCGAAGCCGCAGTACCAGTAGATGTAATCAAAGCAGAAGACTTGATGAGCAGCGGCCAGACCGAGTTGGGCCAGTCATTGCAGTCCACCGCACCGTCGTTCAACTTCACCCGCACCCAGGTCTCCGATGCCTCCGACCTGTTCCGCCCGGCCACCTTGCGCGGCCTGCAACCGGACCAGACCCTGGTCCTGATCAACGGCAAGCGCCGCCACCATCAGTCGGTCTTCCAGATTTCCGGCACGGTTGGGGAAGGTGCCGCCGGCACTGACATGAACTCCATTCCCATGATCGCCCTGCAGTCCGTCGAAGTACTGCGCGATGGCGCGTCGGCCCAGTACGGCTCCGATGCCATCGCCGGCGTCATCAACCTGAAGTTGAAAGACAGCGTCGATGAAACCACTGGTTTTGTCCAGTTCGGGCAGACTGGCGAGGGTGATGGCGATACCTTCACGGTCGGTTTGAACAGCGGCATCGCCCTCGGTGACGAAGGCTTCTTCAACGCCTCGGTGGAGTTTCGCGATGGCGACGGCACCAACCGCGCCGAGCGCGATACCGGTGGCTCATCCACCATTGCGCCGGGAACCCTGTCCGACGACGTGCGCTTCTACCAGGGCGACGGCGAAACCGAATTCAAATCCTTTTTCTACAACTCCGCCATCCCGCTGGCCAAGGGCGAACTCTATTCTTTCGGCGGTTACTCCAATCGCGAGGCGCTGGGCGCGGGCTTCTGGCGCCGCAATAACCAGCCCGAGCGAACCGTAACCCAGGTGTACCCCGACGGCTTCTTGCCGCGGGTGGACAACGCCGCCCGGGACATCTCTTTTGCGCTGGGCTATCGCACCGAACTGAATGACACCTGGCGCCTGGACGTCTCCGGCGTGTACGGCGAAAACGCCTACGATTTCGGGGTGCAGAACTCCATCAATGCATCCATTGCTGGCGAGTACGTGCAGCAGAACCCGGGCGCTACCGATGCGGAGATTGCCGCCAATGCCGGACCAACTTCCGGCAATTCCGCCAGCTTTGAATTCAACCAGACCACCTTCAACGTCGACCTGTCCGGCGAGTTCGATTGGGGTGGCGAGCCGCTCTACGCCGCCTTTGGCCTGGAGTACCGGGACGAAGACTACGCCATCACCAAGGGTGATTTCGCCTCCTACTCCTGCGGCTCTTCCGGCACCTTTGTCTCCATTCCCTCGGCCAATGACCCCAGTGTCGAAACCCACTGCGGTTTCCAGGCGTTCCCGGGTATTGCCACCTCCAGCGACTCAAGCCGCGACCTGATGGCCGTGTACGCTGACTTCGAACACAACTTCACGGACGACTGGCTGGTGGGCGTGGCGGCCCGCTATGAAGATTACAGCGACGCCGGCGACGAGTTGACCGGCAAGATCGCCTCCCGCTACGTCTTTACTGATACCTTTGCCCTGCGCGGCGCCATCGCCACCGGACTGCGCTCACCCTCCCTGCCGCAGAGCTCCTTCACCGGTGTAGTCTCCAGGGACAGCGTCGAGACCGGCAACCTGGTGCCCTCCTTCGTCGCCCTGCCCGGCTCGGCCTACGCCACCGCCATCGGCGTGCCGCAACTGGACGTGGAAACCTCAACCAGTTTCAGCCTCGGTTTTGTCTACGAACCCTTTGACAACCTGACCGTGACCCTGGACGCCTACCGCACTGAAATCAAGGACCGCATCACCCTGGGTAACTTTGCCACCGCCAACACCCTGGCGGACAATACTGACATTCCCGACCCCAACGGCGCTATTGCCGCCCTCGCGGCAACCGGTACCAGCCAGGCGCAAACCTTCAGCAACTCGGTGGATACCGTGACCGAAGGCATCGACCTGATCGTCACCTACGACACCACGGTGGCGGACGGCGACTTCGGTGTAACCCTGGCGGCCAATGTCAACGACACCAGCGTGGAAAAAATTCACCTGGGCAGAGGTATTTTCAATGGCAACTCCACCTCAATCCTGGAGTCAGGCCAGCCGGGCGAGCGCCTGACCCTGACCCTGGATTATGGCAAAAATGCCTGGAGCGGCTTTGTGCGCTTTAATTACTACGGTGATACCGAAGTCGATACCTTCGCCCAAAATGCCATTGCCGTGCCCGACTTTCTCGCCGCCAGCGGTAACTTCCGCGACACCACGTTCGTGGATGCCGCCTGGCTGGTGGACATCGGCGTGAGCTGGCAAGTCAATGAAAACCTGACCCTGTCCCTCAACGGCAACAACGTTTTCGATGAAGTACCGCGCTCACTGGACGGCGATGATGTGCTGGAATTTATTTCCAACGGCGGCTACAGCACGGCGATACGAGGTGTACCCTACGGCTTTAACGGTGCGTCTTACAGTGCGCGCTTGAACTTTACTTTTTAAGGAGACTTTTCTTCAGGGATCTCGAACAAGGAAGTCCGGTAAAGTAAACCCTGAGGACCATACTCTGAAGCACAATCTCTGAACAGCAGGCCCGGATTCGTTCGCCCCCCCCGGCTGAATCAACTCGGGCCCCACCACCAGCGGCGCCTTTGTATCCTGCAGAGGCGCCGTAACTTGTTCGTTTGCCACCGTCGCGCAGCCCCAAAAGTCGATGCGACGGTCGGCTTTATCTCACCGATCCGGGTTTATCAGCGGCAAAAATTCACTGTCCGGCAACAGCGATCCTCCGGTCGTCCAGACCACATGGACTGCCTTCTCAAGCCTGTCGCCCCTGGCAGCTCTCGCTGCAATAAATGGCTCCAGCGCGACAAAGGCTGCGGCCGCCGAAGGCTCAAGCCGTAATTGTGCTTCCCCCCAAACCTTGCGCAGCGCGTCAAGCATGGCATCGTCCGGCACTGCCACCACGGCATCAATGCGCGCGCCAATCAAATCCAGCGCCAATTGCGACGCGGTAGGCACCGCGAGGCCATCGGCGATTGTGTGGTTATCCAGTCCGAACTGGTACACCGATTGACGCCGGCCGCTGGCCAGTGCCAGCAGCATGCAGGCCGACGCCACAGGCTCGACAAACACCACTATCAAGGCGTCACCAAACTCGCGCAGTAAACCGGCCATTATCCCGCCGGGCGCGCCACCCACTCCGCATGGCAAATAAACCACCAGCGGTTGATTTTTGGAAATACTAACGCCGGCCTCCACCAGCTGCGCAGCCAACTCCCGCCCCGCGGCGCTGTAACCGGCAAAGAGTCGCCGCGAACGCTCATCATCGATAAAGTAAGCACCGCTGGCCGCGCACTCGGCCCGGGCAACAGCCACCGCCTGCTCGTAGTCGCCAGCGTGTTCGATAACCGTCGCCCCCAGCGCCCGCAACCGCTCCTTCTTCCACTGTTTGGCATCGGCGGACATGTGCACATCGGCATTGACGCCAAAGGCCCGCGCCACCAGGCCAATACTGAAACCCAGGTTGCCGGTGCTGGCCACAACCACACGCCGCCGCGCCAATGCCGCGCGGGCTCCGGGCTCCAGCAGCAGTGAGAGATCCGCCCCCTCAGGCAGCAGATTATCCTCTGCGGCGAAGTCTTCCAGTGCACACAGCAACTCGTACACCCCGCCCCGGGCCTTGACACTGCCAGTCATGGGCAACAAATGATCTGCCTTGACCCAAACAGACTCGAGCTCACCCACTCGAGCGGGATAGCGCAGCAGCGGTGAGCAAACCCGGCCATCCCAGCCCGCCTCGGGAAACAGTCGTGCCAGCAACGGTTCAAAGCGGGCAAAGCGACTCATCACCGCATCTATCTCAACGCCCGGCACACCGGGCACTGCGGAAACAACCTCCTGCGCCCGCAACCAGGTGGTGGTCAAACCACGCTGCAGGCTGGCGACAATTTTATCCAATTGCTCATCCATAGGAGGCTCGCTTGATACGTATCAGCCACCATCATAACAGGGAACAACCCGCCGCAACTCAGCCTGGTTTCCAGCTTCTGTCCAAGGGTGTAAGATCCAGTAAACGCCCCCCCTGTGAGACAACTCCCTATGTCCGCGACCAAGCCCCAACCACTCCCCTTTGGTACCGTGCTGGGCTATGCCCCCGGCGGCGTCGCCGTCTACTCGTCCGACTATGCCAGTGCCGACCCCATCGAGTTGCCCGACCGCCACTCCTTTCGCCATTACGTCGACAAGGTCTATACCGGCTACAAATGGCAGTGTGTCGAGTTTGCCCGCCGCTGGCTACTGCTCAACCGGGGCTACGTTTTCGAAGACATCGCCATGGCCTACGATATCTTTCGCATCCCCGAGGTAAAACGCATCGAGGATGGCGAAAAGCTGCCCCTGCGCGCCTTTGCCAACGGTTCGCGCCGACCGCCAGAACCGGGCTGCATGTTGATCTGGAGTGAAGGGGGTGAATTCGAAGAGACCGGTCATGTCGCCATAGTGACCGAGGTACTGGACGACTGCATCCGCATTGCCGAGCAAAACCTGAACCACCTGCGCTGGCCGGAAGACTGCGACTACGGCCGCGAACTGCCCGCCTGCTACGCCGACGACGGCAGCTTCTGGGTACAGTGCTCCTTCGAGGACGCCTCCATCCTGGGCTGGGTGATACAAACCGACGACAACAGCTTTGCCGAACAATTCGACCCCATCGACCCGCACCTGTTTCAAATCAAACTGCAGGCAGTGACCCGCCCCTACTCCAGCAAGGCCTGGCTTAACATCGCCAACCCCGATGAAGCCGCCTACGTCGCCGCCAATGGCAACAAACTCTGCAGTGTCGAGGCCGACCAGGACAAATACTTCTGCCTGTCACAATCCGCCGTCACCGAACTCAAGCGCGCCAGCAACGAACTGCACCCGCTGTTTATGCACGCCACCGACTACGTCCTGCAAAACGAAAAGCTGCTGGAAAAATTCAACATCCCGCAGGAAATTTGGCCGCGCATTCACCAGTCCTGGAACAATCGCCGCAACCAGATGATCACCGGGCGACTGGATTTCTGCCTCACCGAACAGGGCCTCAAAGTCTACGAATACAACGCCGACTCCGCCTCCTGCCACATGGAGTGCGGCAAGATCCAGGGCCTGTGGGCCAAACACAGCGGCTGCGACGAAGGCGTCGATGCCGGCGCCCAACTGTTCCAAAACCTGGTGGAAGCCTGGAAAGGCAACGACGTCGACGACCTCGTCCACATCATGCTCGACAAGGACCAGGAAGAAACCTATCACGCCCTCTATATGAAAGGCGCCATGGAAAAGGCCGGCATCGAATGCAAGGTGATCCGCGGCGTCAATAGCTTACGCTTCGGCACCGCCGGTGAGGTACTGGACCGCGACGGCAACGCCATTCGCTGGGTCTGGAAAACCTGGGCCTGGGAAACCGCCCTCGACCAACTGCGCGCCGAACTGAACGACACCAATCGAACCCCGGGCCAAGTCCGTTTCGGCGAACCCCGCTTGATGGACGTGCTGTTCCAGCCCCAGACCATGGTTATCGAACCCCTTTGGACCTTGATCCCCAGCAACAAAGCCATACTCCCCATCCTCTGGCAACTGTTCCCCGACCACCCGTTCCTGCTGGAATCACACTTCGAACTGACCGACAACCTGCGCCAAAAAGGCTACGTCAGCAAACCCATCGCCGGCCGCTGCGGCCTCAACATCAGCATAGTAGACAGCGACAACACCACCCTCGACGCCACCTCCGGCCGCTTCGAGCAACAGGACTACATCTACCAGCAACTCTGGCGCCTGCCCCGCATCGGCGGCTACAACACCCAGATCTGCAGCTTCCTCGCCGAAGGCCGCTACGCCGGCGCCTGCACCCGAGTAGATTCATCCCTGATCATCACCAACAACAGCGACATAATGCCGCTACGGGTAGTGAGCGATAAAGATTTTTTGGAGTTGTGATGGGTTGTAAAACTCACTTGCTGCCAGCATTGCGCTGTGCCTGGTCATCACCAACAACAGCGACATAATGCCGCGGCGGATAGTGAGCGATAAGGACTTTCTGGTGCTTGATGGGGCGGTGTAAAACTCTGTTACCTGCCAGCATTGCGCTGTGCCTGATCAATCCAGACACGCCGTGAATACGTCCATGTAGGCTCTCTGCCGCCATCCATGGCGGCAGAAGGTCTGGCTTGCTCAGGCACAGCGCAATGCACCCACCATTTTGCCAACTCGAAGAATGTAAATCGTTACTCTAAAAACCAAAGCAGAGGCGGCAATATCTATTGAATAGTTATATCGAATCGTAACTTCGAAACGCTCCCCTGGAGTACGAGGTTACGAAGCGTAGGAATAACTCGACCACCAGCATGAAGCTTTAGTGGGGTTGGAGGTTGGAGGTTGGCATCTGAAGTTTGGGGGTTGGAGGTTGGAGGTTGGCATCTGAAGTTTGGGGTTTGAAGTTTGTAATCTGAACTTTGAACTTTGAAGTTTGAAATTAGAAGCTTGAGGTTTTGGAGCTTTGAGGTTTTGGGTTTTTTTCTCAAATTCCGCAACGAAGGTTGGTGTGGTGGCTGGCGAGGTTGCGCGGCTGACCGTCTGCCGACAGGGATGTCGGCAGTCGAGCGACCCATGGATGGGCTTGAGCGCGTCAGCTGCGCGACCTCGCCAGCCGCCACTCACTACACACCCAATTCACATAAAACCAAACTCAAATATCCTTGAGCATCACCCTATAAACAAAACATCCCACTATTACTTCTCACGCCGCGAAACAAACCGGAAAACACCGTAACCCAACGCCAAAACGGCAACAGCACCAAGAGTAAACAACATATGATCCATAGCGTGCACAGTACCACTGCCCGCACCATGACCCTCGTGCGCCAACAACGGCGCCGACACTGTCGCCAACAAAGCTACTACTAAAAACCGCATAAATCTCTCCTTAACTAATTAAACGACAGCCTTGGCCGGCGGCACTTGCTTCGCCTCCAGCATGCCCTCACCGATAATAAATTCTATAATTTGATCCACCCCCTGGCCGGACTTCAGGTTGCTGAACACAAACGGCTTGTCACCGCGCATTTTTTTCGCATCCCGATCCATAACGTCCAGCGACGCACCTACCAGTGGTGCCAAATCCGTTTTATTGATAATCAACAAATCCGAGCGGGTAATACCTGGCCCGCCCTTGCGCGGGATCTTGTCACCGGCCGAGACATCAATCACATACAGGGTCAAATCCGACAGCTCCGGACTGAAGGTCGCACTCAGGTTGTCGCCACCGCTCTCCACAAACACCAGATCCAGATTCGGATGGCGGCCCTGCAGCTCATCAATGGCCGCCAGGTTCATGGAAGCGTCTTCGCGAATTGCCGTGTGCGGGCAACCACCGGTTTCCACCCCGATAATACGATCGGCGCTCAGCGCCTCGTGCCGGGTCAAAAACTGTGAGTCTTCCTGGGTGTAGATATCATTAGTCACCACGGCGATATCGTAGTATTCACGCAACGCCGAGCAGAGAGTGCGCAGCAGTGCGGTTTTGCCAGAGCCCACCGGCCCGCCTACACCAATGCGCAAGGTTTGTTTTTTTGAATTACTGTTCACGTGTTGTCCCCTAGGATCTGAATAAACGGGTGTATTGGGTTTCATGCTGGCAACTGGCGATGGCGAGCGCGGGCAGGCAGGCCCCCACTTCGTCCAGCTCCAGCTGCCGGGCGTTAGTTACAGTACTGGCGACACTGCCCTGCAACTGGCTGAGCAGCGCCTGGGCCTGGGTCTGCCCCAGCGGCACCAGCTTGGTGGCGGCGGCCACCTGGTTTTCCAGCCAGCTCCAGCTGTAGCCTAACAGCGTTGCCTCCAGCTCGATCTGCCACTGTTGCGCGGCCCAGGCAAACGCCACCACAAAGCTGCAGTCGCGGCCCTGTAATGGCAGCGGCGGCAACTCCAGATTGGTGAGCACCCGCTGCAGCGATGTGCCCATGGCGGTGTCGGTCAGGCGCAGCTCGGCGGTTTCGCGACAGGCCAGCACCAGGTCGTTGCAATAATTGAAGCGGTCGCCATCGCCACTCGCCGCCGCCTGCCAGGCGTGTGCCAGCACTGGCAGGTCCACATAGCCGAGCGACTGGTCGATTTGAGTTTGCAGCCAGGCCGCGGTGTCTTCCACACTGTTGACCCAGCCGCACTCCACGGCGTACTCCAGCCCCTGGGAGAAGGCGTAGCCGCCCACCGGCAGGCTGACGCTGCTGAGTTGCAACAGCCGCAGCAGGCTGGCGTCAGTGGTGCTCATGGTGATGGCCCCGGTGGGAATGGGCATGCCCACCGTGGGGTTGATCCGCCTGCTGATAGGCACCGGATTCCGGCACAAACACCGACTGCACAGTTTCCACCTGCAGACCCAGCTGCTCCAGCATTTGTTGCAGCACATGGTCCGGGGTAATTTTTAACTGTCGCTCCCCCACTTCAATTTTCACATGGCGATTGCCGAGGTGGTAGCAGGCGCGACTGAAGGTGAGCCAGTCGTCACAGCTGGCCAACATCACCTCTTCCACCGCCGCCTCTACCCGAATCACCTTGCCGCACTCACTCTGCAACAGATCGCCCGGCAGCAGGGTTTTGCCCCGCTCCAGGAATAACCGCACTTCCTCGCCACTGCGTGCCACTGCCTTGAGGCGGCCCTTCAGGCGCTGTTCGTGGGTCAGGATCAACTCCTCATCGGCGGCGTTGCGCACGGGTTGATCAAAGCGTTGGTATACGTCCACTTATAACTCCAAATTTTGCAATTTCAAAGGCTAAAACAGGCAGTACAACTGCGCCAGCGGCAGCACTGTGGCCGGGTCGCAGGTGAGTAATTTGCCGTCCGCCTTGACCTCGTAGGTTTGCGGGTCCACTTCGATATCAGGCAGCCAGGTATTCAGCAACATGTCGCTTTTGCTCAGGTTGCGGGTGTCTTTACAGGCTACCAGGCGCCGCTGCAGGCCGAGGCTGCCGGCCACGTCGTTGTCCATCGCCGCCTGTGACGTAAAGGTGACTGAAGTTGCCGACACCGCCAGACCCATGGCGCCAAACATGGGGCGATAGTGCACCGGCTGGGGCGTCGGGATGGAGGCATTGGGGTCGCCCATGGGCGCCGCCGCAATCATACCGCCCTTCAATATCATGGACGGTTTGATACCGAAAAACGCCGGCTTCCACAAGACCAGGTCCGCCAGCTTACCCACCTCGATGGACCCCACTTCGTGGGCGATGCCGTGGGTAATGGCGGGATTGATGGTGTATTTGGCCACATAGCGACGGGCGCGAAAATTGTCGGCTTTGCCATCGTCTTCTGGCAGCGCGCCGCGCTGCACTTTCATTTTGTGGGCGGTCTGCCAGGTGCGGGTGATTACCTCGCCCACCCGGCCCATGGCCTGGGAGTCGGAGGCGATCATGCTGAAGGCGCCGAGGTCGTGCAGTATGTCTTCCGCGGCGATGGTTTCCTTGCGAATACGGGAGTCGGCAAAGGCCACATCTTCCGGAATACTGGCGTCCAGGTGATGACACACCATCAGCATATCGAGATGTTCGTCGATGGTATTGTGGGTGTAGGGCCGGGTCGGGTTGGTGGAGGACGGCAATACATTGGGGTAGGCGCAGGCCTTGATAATATCCGGCGCGTGGCCGCCGCCGGCACCCTCGGTGTGGTAGGTGTGAATCACCCGATCCTTGAACGCGCCCAGGGTATCGTCGACAAAGCCGGATTCATTGAGGGTATCGGTGTGTATCGCCACTTGCACGTCGTAGGCATCGGCCACGCTGAGGCAGGTGTCGATGGACGCCGGCGTGGTGCCCCAGTCCTCGTGCAACTTGAGGCCACAGGCGCCGGCTTGCAGCTGCTCTTCGAGGGCAATGGGCAAACTGGCGTTGCCCTTGCCGAGAAAGCCAAAGTTCATGGGCAGGCTGTCGGTGGCCTGTAACATCTTGCCGATGTTCCAGGGCCCCGGCGTGCAGGTGGTGGCGTTGGTGCCGGTGGCTGGCCCGGTGCCGCCACCGATCATGGTGGTGACCCCGCTCATCAGCGCTTCTTCCACTTGCTGCGGGCAGATAAAGTGAATATGGGCATCGACCGCGCCGGCGGTCAGGATCGAGCCTTCACCGGCAATCACTTCGGTGCCGGGGCCGATAAAGATATCCACCCCCTCTTGCACATCGGGATTACCGGCCTTGCCGATGGCGACGATGCGACCATCATTGATGCCCACGTCGGCCTTGACGATGCCCCAGTGGTCGAGAATCAGGGCGTTGGTGATGACCAGGTCAACGGTTTCGCTGCAGGACAGCTGGCTCTGGCCCATGCCATCGCGAATTACCTTGCCGCCGCCAAACTTAACTTCATCGCCGTAGCAGGTAAAATCTTTTTCCACTTCGATCCAGAGTTCGGTATCGGCGAGTCTTACCCGGTCGCCCACGGTGGGCCCAAACATATGGGCATAGCTTTCACGGTCCATGGTGGTCATGGTTTATCTCCCGGTTTTTTAGTGGCAGCGAACGTGTCAACAGGGCCATTCACTTCGCCGCGAAAGCCATAGATCGTGCGCGTACCGCTGTATTGCACCAGCTCCACTTCGCGGCCCTGCCCCGGCTCAAAGCGCACCGCGGTGCCGGAGGCAATATTGAGGTGGTAGCCCAAGGTTTTGTCGCGCTCAAACGTGAGCGCCGGATTAACTTCGTAAAAATGGTAGTGGGAGCCAATTTGCACTGGTCGGTCGCCGCTGTTTTCCACTCGCAGTTTGATAGTGCGACGGCCGGGATTCAGATTGATGACGCCGCTCGCCACTTTGATTTCACCTGGTTTCATGATCGCTTCCTTATCATCGCACAAACAAAGTCGGTGTGAGGTGAACTGACAATACTCAGCATGGTTTTATCACTCAGTTAAACTGCACTTTAGATCAAAAACTTTCCTGATTTCTCGATGAATAAGCCGGCTATTGGCGATAGTTGGCTTTATTCCTTGTTGCCCTTGGGGTATTAGTTCTTTTCCCGGCCTGGCTCCGGGGGCTTGCTTTCAAGACTCGCCGTGCACCCATCCATGGGGGCTCCACGACAGCATCCATGCTGTCGAGGGTCTTGAAAGCAAGCCCCCGAAGCCAGACCTACCATCGTGCCAGCTGAAGGAAGCCTGGCGTTGTAGTAGTTGCTTTTTAGTAAGTAAGTCAAAAACTTTTCGCCGCTAAAAATATTAATTTATGGGGTCGTGCACTGTCACCAGTTTGGTGCCGTCCGGAAAGGTCGCCTCGACCTGCACTTCGGCAATCAATTCCGCGACGCCGTCCATCACCTGGTCAACGCCCAGGATCTGCTTGCCGTAACTCATCAGTTCGGCCACGGTTTTGCCGTCCCGGGCGCCCTCCATAATTTCCATGGTAATCAACGCCACGGCTTCCGGGTAATTCAATTTCAGGCCCCGGGCCAGACGCCGTTCCGCCAGCAGTGCGGCGGTAAATACCAGCAGCTTGTCTTTTTCTCTGGGTAACAATTCCATAATTCAGTTCCGTAACCAATTTGCGTAAATCATTGCCAATCAGGTTGACCAGATGCGCGGCCGACAGGCTGCTCTTGCCAGCAATTCCGGGCGCACAACGGACCACCAGCGTTCGAACAGGTTGCGCCCCTGCTCACTGCAGGCGCCGAGGTAGCGGCCGACGAGAAAGCCATTGACCAGCGACACCCCGGCCAGGCAGTTGCTGAAATCGCTGGCCTCGGCCTGCTCACGCAGCAAGCCCAGTAAATCATCTTTAGCCTGTGTCGGCGAGAATGGCCCGGCCACAAACAAGCCGTTGATCGGCAGGCCCTGCATGCCGGCGCGGGCGCTGAACAGGCCCTGGTCTTCGCCCTGCAAGCGCAAGCGCTCGATCAGCAGTGGTGTATCCGCCTGCGCGATGGTCAGGCTCTGTTGCACTTCACCGCTATCGAACGCGCTGTGGCTGGCGGGCAGGCCCAGCGAGGTCACTTCCCAACCAATATAGCGCGCCCCGGGCTGCAGGTTAACCCGGGTTTGCAGGCGGGTGCGAGCACCGTTAAAAACAATGGTTTCCAGCGGCAGCCATTCGACTACCGCGTCGGCCTGCAGGTCGAGGGTGATGGTTTGGCACTGGGGAGTGTGATCGTGGCGGGCGCGATAGACTCGCCCGGCACCGGGGGTGGTTAACAGGGCGTGAGAGCCGGAGCCCGCTCGCACGGTAATATCGAGCCGGTCGCCGGACACCAGCCCGCCCGGGGGGTGCAGGATATAGACGTGGGCAACGTTTTCGCCCTCCGGATAAAACGGCTTTTGCACGTACAGCGGGCCCACATGGCGCTTGGACTTGAGCCGCGAGCCGCGGCTGTTTTGTTCAAACCCGAGCTCGAGGCTGGCGTCCCAGGTGGAGGCAATATCCGCTGTCGCCAAGGCGTTGTAAATGGTCATGCGGGCTTAAGCCTGTTCATTGCGGATGTGTCGCTGACTGAAATTTCTGTTACCCAAACTTTCGATTAAACCGCAAGGTGTTGCTTGATCAAATCGCTGCTGAGCTTGTCCATGCTGTCACTGGCGACCACCCGACCTTTTTCCATCAGCCGGAATTCCTGGCCCACCTTGCGCGCGAAGCCGAGCTTTTGCTCCACCAGAATCACGGTCATATTATCCTCGGCGTTGAGCCGCAGGATAACATCGCCGATCTGTTGCACAATATTGGGCTGGATGCCCTCGTTGGGCTCGTCCAGGATCAGCACTTTGGGATCGGTCACCAGCGCCCGGCCAATCGCCAACTGCTGCTGCTGGCCACCGGACAGGTCGCCGCCCAGGCGCGCCTTCATATCCTTCAGCACCGGAAACAATTCGTACACCTTGTCTGGGATCGACTTTAGCTTATCGCTGCGACAGGGTAAACCGATGCGCAGGTTTTCTTCCACGGTCATCAGCGGAAAGATATCGCGTCCCTGGGGTACGTAGCCGATGCCCAGCGGCGCTCGCACCTCGGCGATCTGGTTATGTATCTCCTTGCCATCAAACACAATGCGGCCACTGCTGATGGGCAGCAATCCCATCAGGCACTTCAACAAGGTGGTTTTACCCACCCCGTTGCGACCCATAATGCAAGTGCGACTGCCGGCCTTAATCTCCAGGTCCAGGTCCCAGAGAATCTGGGTGCCGCCGTATTTCTGGTTGACTTGCTCGATCGATATCACGCTTCTTCTCCCAGATAAACTTCAATCACATCGGGATTGTTTTGCACTTCGTCCATGGAACCCTCGGCCAGTACGCTGCCCTGGTGCAGCACCGTCACCGTGCGGGCGATGCTGCGCACAAACTCCATATCGTGTTCCACCACAATAACGGTGCGTTCACCGGCCAGTGAGGTCAATAGCTCCGCGGTGCGCTCGGTTTCCTGGGCAGTCATGCCGGCCACCGGTTCATCCACCAGCAGCAGGCGCGGCTGCGATGCCAGCAACATGCCGATCTCGAGCCACTGCTTCTGCCCGTGGGACAGGGCGCCGGCCAACAGCTGGCGCTGCTGGCTGAGGCCGATGGTGTGCAGTATCTCGGTAATCTGGTCGTCTTCCTCCGAGTTCAGGGTGGCGCTCAGGTTGTACCAGATTCCCTTGCTGGCCTTGAGTGATAACTCGAGGTTCTGGAACACCGTTTGCGCCTCGAACACGGTGGGCTTCTGGAACTTGCGACCAATGCCGAGCTGGGCAATCTCCGGCTCCGAGTGCTCCAGCAGGTTGATGGTTTGACCGAAATAGACACTGCCCTTGTCACAGGCGGTCTTGCCGGTAATCACATCCATCAGCGTGGTCTTGCCGGCGCCGTTGGCACCGATCAGGCAGCGCAACTCGCCGTCCTTGACGTACAGGTTGAGGTCGTTGAGGGCCTTGAAGCCATCAAAGCTGACGCTCAAGCCTTCCACATAGAGGATGATATTCTTCGACACATCAACCGCGTTGTGTTGCCGATTCAATGCCGGCCAAACCCGATCGCGACGCCAGAATTCCCGGGTATCTTCGATAAAGGTCATGAGCTGGCCTCCTTCGCGCCGGCCGGGCTGGCCGCGCCGCCACCGCCGTTGGAATTTTTAAATTTGGCCAGTAATTTTTCAAAGTAACCTACCAGGCCCTGGGGTAAGAAAATGGTGACCCAGACAAACAGGGCGCCGAGGGCAAACAACCAGCCGTCCGGCATAATGGCGGTAAAACGGGTCTTGGCGTAGTTAACCAGCAAGGCGCCGACAATGGCACCGTACAAAGTGCCGCGCCCGCCCACGGCCACCCAGACCACCATCTCGATGCTGTTAATGGGCGAAAATTCACCGGGGTTGATGATGCCCACCTGGGGTACGTACATGGCGCCGGCAATGGCCGCCAGTACCGCGGAGTAGACAAACAGCCAGACCTTGTAGCTCTCGGTGCGGTAGCCGACAAAGCGAGCCCGGGCTTCCGAGTCGCGAATAGCCAGGATCACCCGGCCGAAGCGCGAATCCATGATAAAGCGGCTGACCAGGAACGCCAGCGCCAGGAACGTGGCGGTAAGCACGAACAGGGTGACGCGGGTATTGTCCGACTGCAAATCGAAACCCAGCAGGTCCTTGAAGTCGGTCAGGCCGTTGTTGCCACCAAAGCCCATTTCATTGCGGAAGAACGCCAGCATCAGGGCAAAGGTCAGGGCCTGGGTCATAATCGACAGGTAGACGCCGGTGACCCTGGAGCGAAACGCCAGCCAGCCAAAGGTAAAGGCCAGCAGGCCCGGCACCAGCATCGCCATTAACATGGCGAACCAGAATTGGTCCATTCCGAACCAGTACCAGGGCAGCGTGTCCCAGTTCAGGAACACCATAAAATCCGGCAGTTCCGGGTTGCCGTAGACACCGCGATCACCGATCTGGCGCATCAGGTACATGCCCATACCGTAACCGCCGAGGGCAAAAAACGCCCCGTGGCCGAGACTCAACACACCGCAGTAGCCCCACACCACGTCCACTGACAGGGCCAGCAATGCGTAGCACAGGTACTTGCCCATCAGGGTGATGGTGTAAGTGCTGACGTAGAACATCGAGTCCGGTGACAGCAACAGGTTACACACTGAGGCGTACAGGGTGACCACAAACAGCACCCCCACCACCAGGCTGGTGCTCTGCCGCCGCAGTTGTACATTGGCGAGAATTCGACTGAAGGCGTTCATTCTGCAGCCCTCCCTTTTTGTGGAAACAGCCCTTTGGGTCGTTTCTGGATAAACAGGATAATAAATACCAGCACCAGGATCTTGGCCAACACCGCGCCGGTCAATGGCTCCAGGAACTTGTTGGCAATGCCGAGGGAGAAGCTGCCCACCAGGGTGCCCAACAGGTTACCCACGCCACCGAACACCACCACCATAAAGGAGTCGATGATGTAGGACTGGCCCAGGTTGGGGCCGACGTTGGTGAGCTGGCTCAAGGCCACTCCGGCCACACCGGCAACACCGGAACCGAGCCCGAAGGTCAGGGCATCCACGCGCTGGGTTTTTACTCCCATGGCCCGCGCCATATCGCGGTTTTGCGACACCGCTCGCACGTTGAGGCCGAGATTGGTTTTCTTGAACACGTACATCAGGACCGCAAACACCAGCAGGGAAAACGCCAGGATATAGAGCCGGTTAAAGGTCAGCGCCAGCACCGGGTTGATCTCCAGCGCGCCGCTCATCCACTCCGGCGACGACACCTGGCGGTTGAGCGGGGAGAAAATACTGCGCACCGCCTGCTGCAGTATCAGGCTCAAGCCGAAGGTCGCCAGCAGGGTTTCCAGTGGCCGCCCCTCGAGAAAGCGAATGATGCCCTGCTGAATCGCAATACCCACCAGGCCGGAGACCACAAACGCCGCCGGGATGGCCACGACAATGGAATAGCCGATATGGTTCGGCATCAGCAACTGGATCACATAGGTGGTGTAGGCTCCCAACATGATCATTTCGCCGTGAGCCATATTGATAACGCCCATCACGCCGAAGGTGATGGCGAGGCCGATGGCGGCCAATAGCAGCACCGAGCCCAGGCTCAAACCAAAAAACAGCTTCTCCACAAAGCCGTAAAATTCCACTTTTTCTTCGGTGGTCTGCAGTGCCTTGAGCGCGGCCGCATGCAGCACCTTATTGCCTTTGCTGCTCTCCACCAAACCGGTCAAGGCGGCGCGCACCTCCGGCTCCAGCCGCCCTTGCAGGGTCTTTATGGCGGCGAACTTTTCTTCCTCGGCGCCCGCCCCGGCACGGTAAATGGCCATGGCGACCTGCATCAACTCCTGAATCGACTCCGACGCTTCTGTGCTCATGGCCGTGGTCACCAGCTTGGCGTTATCGGCGTCCATATCACCCAACATCGACTGCAGCGCGGCCAGGCGCTCTGGCTCCGAGCCCTTGAACAGGCGGATTTTCGCAATCGATTGTTTAATCGCCTTGCGCAGGCGGTTGTTAGTGCGCACCTTGTCCAGCTGCTTGAGGCTGAGGTCCGGCGCCAGCCTGCCCGTCTTCAGATTGTACAATTGATCCTTGCCAGCGCTGTCTTGCACCAGCTGATAAAATTCCTGGTTACCTTCCTCGTCGTGGTAGAGCTGCGAATTCAGCAGGATTTGCAACGCCAGCACGGCTTGCTGGCCGCTGCTATCGGCCATCTCTTCCACAATTCCTACTTTTTCCCTGAAACTGGCTTCTGTCAGAAGCACCAGCTTCTCATACACCGCTGCATCAATCGGGGCATCAATGGCCGCCGGCACTTCGTCCGCCGCCCATGCTGTGCAGGATATCGCCAGCGCGATAATCACCGCCAAAATTGCACTAATCTGCCTCACAGGACATCCCTCGGGTCATTCAAAAAACCGGGCCTGACGGCCCGGTATCGACTTACGATTGCATCGCAGCCAGTTAACTCACTGACTGCGAACCTACACCCCTAGAAGTTTTGGCCAGAACACTTCTTGCTTTCGGTGTTGTAGTTACCGCAGTTGATTTTAGGATCCTGCCAATCAGAGATGATCTTGGCGCTCTCTGGCAGGTAATCGGTCCAGGCATCACCGGGCACTTCTTTGGTCTGGGAGACGATTTCGAATTGACCGTCAGACTGGATTTCACCGATCAGGACCGGCTTGGTGAAGTGGTGATTGGGCAGTACTTCCGCCATGCCACCGGTCAGGTTAGGCACCTTGATGCCGTACATGGCCGTGCGAACCTTGTCCACGTCCACAGTGCCGGCCTTCTCTACCGCTTTAGCCCAGGCCTGGAAACCGATGTAGGTGGCTTCCATAGGATCGTTGGTTACCCGCTTGTTGTTCTTGATGAACTTCTTCCACTGCGCAATAAACTTGTCGTTGGCATCGGATTCAGCGGACTGGAAGTAGTTCCAGGCAGCCAGGTGGCCCACCAGCGGACCGGTATCAAAGCCGGACAGCTCTTCTTCACCGACCGAGAACGCAACTACCGGGATATCTTCAGAAGAGATGCCCTGGTTACCCAGCTCCTTGTAGAAAGGTACGTTGGCGTCACCATTGATGGTGGAAACCACCGCGGTGGCCTTGCCGGCGCTGCCGAACTTCTTGATGCTGGAGACGATGCCCTGCCAGTCGGAGTGACCGAAAGGCGTGTAGTTGATCATGATGTCTTCATCCTTGACGCCCTTGGATTTCAGGTAGGCTTCGAGGATCTTGTTGGTGGTGCGGGGGTAAACGTAGTCGGTTCCGGCCAGGACCCAGCGCTCGATACCATTTTCTTCCATCAGGTAATCAACCGCGGGAATGGCCTGCTGGTTGGGCGCCGCACCGGTGTAGAATACGTTTTTGGAGGACTCTTCGCCCTCGTACTGGACCGGGTAGAACAGCAAGCCGTTCAGCTCCTCGATCACCGGCAATACCGATTTACGGGAAACCGACGTCCAGCAACCAAAGATCACGTCGACGTCTTCTTTGGTCATCAATTCACGGGTCTTCTCCGCGAACAGGGGCCAGTTGGAGGCTGGATCCACGACCACGGCTTCCAGTTTCTTGCCCAGCAATCCGCCCTTCTTGTTCTGCTCTTCCACCATCATTAACACGGTGTCTTTCAAGGTGGTTTCACTGATGGCCATGGTACCGGACAGAGAGTGCAGTACCCCGACTTTAATGGTGTCTGCGGCCAGAGCACCGAAGCTCATAACCGAGGCACCGGCGCTTAGTGCCAATGCTGCGAGTGTCTTTTTCACTTTCATTGCATTTTTCCTTTTACGGTTTCGAAGGTTGTGTTCCCAGGGGAGGACTCAGTCCTGCTGCTTGTTGCGACAACTCGGAGTGGACGGTAACTAGCCCCATCACTCGGTTACCAGGTCACTGAGAAATGACTTGCTCCATTATTCACAGCGAGGTTTTAGCTGCCATTGGGCAATTACCCCAGAGGCCTACGTCAAATGACGTAGTTGTAGTTGGCCCTGGCTTAGTTGCATCTGGCCCTGACGCAGTGACACCTGATGTAAGGCATCTGAGATAGTGGCACCTGAAATTCCCAGCATTGGAAATAGACACTGGCGCCAGAAATCAGTAGGCTAGCGCAAATGACTTAGCGGCTACCCATGCGTCTGATTTTTAAACTCTTTTTCTGGTTCCTCGTGCTTACTTGCCTGGGCCTGGCGCTGGCTGTCTGGTTCTCTCTCTCGAGTCAGCCGCTGGTGGTCAATAACGTCCGCCTGTCCCACGAGGACATCGCCCGCGCCCAGGTAATCCTGCGCGAAAACGATCCGCGCCATCTGGCCAGCGGTGAACAGAGCACCATCATCATCAGCGAATCAGACCTCAACCTGGCCGCCAATTACCTGTTGCAAAAGAAGCTTCGGGGCGGCGCCAGGGTCAGCCTGACACCCGGCAACCTGGACGCCCTGGGCACGGTACAACTGCCAATCCAGCCGCTGCAGCGATACTTCGACAGGTCCTACGTAAATATCCATTTGCATCTGACCTCGGGCCGCAAACGGTTTACCATAACCCGGCTGCAGATAGGGCAATTGCGGGTACCGGATTTTGTCGCGAAGAAAATTCTCAAGTACGGCCTGCCGCTGTTCTACCAGCGGCCGGAATACCAGCTGGCTAACCGGGTGATCAGGCACATCGACCCGCAGGAAGAGGAGCTGCACATCACCTTCCAGTGGGACCCGACGCTGATCGACAGCGTGCAGTCCACATTTCTCAACGATGTCGACAAGGCCGCTCTGCAGGTGTACTACGACTACCTGCTGGTGCTGCAAAAATCCGGACTCAGCCGCAATGGCTCACTCACCCACCTGCTGCAGCCGATGTTTGCCCTCGCCCAGCAGCGCTCCCTGGAGCAGGATCCGGTGGCGGAAAACATCGCCCTGCTGACCCTGCTGGGTGTCTGGGCCACCAATAAAGACCTGGCCCAGCTGATCCCGGACCTGCGCACCCGGCCCCATCGCTTTCTGCTGAAACTGGAGCGGCGCACGGATTTCGCCCGCCACTTTCTCGGCTCCGCAGCCCTCACCGCGCGCGGTGACAGCGCCCTCGCCGATGCTATTGGTATTTACAAAGAAGTAGCGGACTCAAACCACGGCTCCGGCTTCAGCTTTACCGATATCGCCGCTGACCGGGCCGGTGTGCGTTTTGGGGAATTGGCGACGCGCTCGGCCGCCAGTGCGAGGCAGGTGCAAGCATTCATGGCCGCCAGATTTGAAGAGACCGATATCATGCCCAAGGCGCGGGATTTGCCGGAGTTCCTCAACAGCAGCGAACTCAAGCGCCGCTATGGCAATGTGGGAAGCGACGCCTATAACGACGTCATGGCGGAAATCGAACGGCGCATAAGCGCCTGCCGTATCCACCGCGAAATTATCTAGCGCCCGTCCGGAATCAGCTTCCGGGCGAGCGCTCGTTTCCTAACCGCTAACTCTCGTCACCTAACCGCTGGCTAGCGCGGTTGCATGCGAATGGCACCATCACAGCGGATCACCTCGCCATTGAGATAATCATTTTCGACGATACTCTGCGCCAGTTGCGCGACTTCATCGGGCTTGCCCAAGCGGCTGGGGAACGGCACGTTGGCCGCCAGGGCAGCCACTGTCTCCTCCGGCAGGGAATCGCACATGGGCGTATGGATCAGGCCCGGGGCAATGGTGTTGACGCGAATGCCGTAGGCTGCCAGATCGCGGGCAATGGGCAGGGTCATGCCGACGATACCACCCTTGGAGGCGCTGTAGGCCGCCTGCCCCACCTGGCCTTCATAGGCCGCCACCGAGGCAGTATTAATAATCACCCCGCGCGCGCCGTCGGCGTTTAGAGGCTCCTGCCGGCTCATCACTTCCGCCACCAGACGCAGCACGTTAAAACTGCCCACCAGGTTGATATTGATCACTTTCTGGAACAAATCCAGCGGGAAGGCGCCCTTCTTGCCGATGGTCTTGGCGGCATCCGCCACCCCGGCGTAATTGGAACAGATATGAATCGCGCCGAACGCCGCCAGCGTCGCATCGATACCCGCTTTTACCGAGGCTTCATCGGTTACATTCACGCTTTGGTAAATCACCTGCTGGCCCAACTCCGCGGCGATGGCGTTGCCGCGCTCGGCGTTCATATCGAAAATGGCAACCCGGGCCCCCTGGGCGACAAAGCGGCGCACAGTGGCTTCGCCCAGGCCGGACGCACCGCCGGTGATTACTGCTACTTTACCTTCAATTTGCATGGTTATTTCCTGTCTGTGGTTATTTCCAACCGATGGTTATTTCCAGCCGATGGCAATTTCCTGCCGATGGTTATTGCCTGGCTGGGGTTCATGTTTATCAGTCATTAATTCTTTGCGCGGCCCGCCAGCGGTAGCCCGTCAGGCGATTTCCCGCAGTAATTCCCGGGCGATAATCACCCGCTGAATCTCACTGGTACCTTCGTAGATGGAAGTCACCCGGGCGTCCCGGGCGTAGCGCTCCAGCGGTACTTCGCGGGTGTAGCCAATTCCACCCAGTAACTGGATGGCGGTGTAGCAAACGTTGTTGGCGGTCTCGGTGGCGTGCAATTTGGCCATCGATGCCTGCTTGGCAAAGGGCTTGCCCTGCTGTTTCAAACACGCAGCACTCATCAGCAGCAGGCGCGAAGCCTCCAGCTGGGTGTAGGCATCCGCCAGCATCCACTGGGGCCCCTGCAGGCTGGCAATAGGGGCGCCAAATTGCTCCCGCTCGGTGCAATACTGGCGGGCGTAATCCATGGCCGCCTGGCCCACACCCAGCGCCAGTGAGCCGATGCCAATGCGGCCGCCGGCCAACTCTGCGACCGCGATGCGAAAACCGTCGTTCAACTTGCCCATAAGCGCAGATTGCGGGATGCGGCAGTCTTCAAAAATCACCATATTGGTGGCCGAGGCGTGCTGGCCCATCTTGTCTTCCGCCTTGCCGATGGTGAGCCCGGGCGTACCCGCCTCCACCAGGAAGCAGGAGATCCCCTTGCCCTTGGGGGCATCGGCATCGGTCACCGCCCACACCACAAACACACCGGCGTACTCGGCACTGCTGATCCACATCTTGCTGCCGTTCAGTACCCAGTCGTTGCCGTCCTTGACGGCACGGGTCTTCATGCCCGCCGGATCGGAACCGGCCCCCGCTTCCGACAGGCAAAAGCCGCCGGCCGGGTATTCACCGGAACAGAGTTTGGGCAGATAGGTTTGTTTCTGCTCTTCATTGGCAATGGCCTGGATTACCTCGCCCACCATATTGGTTACCGACATGGTCACCGCGGTGGAGGCGCAGGCACGGGCCACTTCGGTAATTGCCAGGCTGAAGGCCACCACTCCGGCCTCACTGCCACCGTAGTCGGCGCTGACATTCAGCCCCATAAAGCCCAGGTCGGCCAGCTGCTTGAGGTTAGCCAAAAATAGTGCCCGGTCGGCCACCTTGTCTTCGCCGCGATCGAGGCGCGCCGCCACCGGGGCCAACTCGCTCTCGGCAAACTTGCGGGCCATGGCCTGAATCAGCCCCTGTTCTTCGGTTAAATCGAGATCCATGCCACGCTCCTGAGTTATGACTGCAACATTTCTACGGCGACGGACGTGGCTTCACCGCCACCGATACAGAGACTGGCCACCCCCTTGTGCTTGCCCAGGCGCCGCAGGGCGTGCAGCAAGGTCACCAGGATGCGGGCGCCGGACGACCCGATAGGATGGCCGAGGGCACAGGCGCCGCCGTTGACATTGACTTTGGCAGGGTCCAGCGACAGGCCATCGATGGCCAGCATGGTGACCATGGCAAACGCCTCGTTGATTTCGATCAGGTCCACATCGGCCAGCGACCAGCCGGTTTTTTGCAGCAGCTTCTGGATGGAGCCGATGGGCGCTACGGTAAACTCGCCCGGCAGTTGCGCGTGGCTGCTGTGGGCAACGATCTTCGCCATGGGGGCCAGTCCCAGTGCCCGCGCCCGGGCCGCGGTCATCAGCACCAGGGCCGCCGCACCATCGGAAATGGAACTGGAGTTGGCCGGGGTAATGGTGCCGTCTTTGGCAAAGGCCGGTTTCAACTGCGGGATTTTGTCCAGGTTAGCCTTGCCGGGCTGTTCATCGTGTTCAACAATGTGTTCGCCGCCGCGACTCTTGACCGTGACCGGCGCAATTTCTGCCTTGAAATAACCTTCGGCAATGGCGCGGTTGGCACGGGACAGGGACTCGATGGCGTAGGCATCCATTTGCTCGCGGGTATAACCTTTTTCATCGGCGGTCTGCTGCGCATAGGTGCCCATGGCGCGGCCGGTATAGGCATCTTCCAGCCCATCCGTAAACATGTGGTCCTTGATTTCGCCGTGCCCCAACCGCAGGCCGCCGCGGGCCTTGTCGAGCAGATAAGGAGCCTGGGTCATGCTCTCCATCCCCCCGGCCACCACCACCTCACAGCTGCCCGCACGAATCTGGTCATGGGCCAGCATCACGGCTTTCATGCCGGAGCCACAGACCTTGCTGACGGTGGTGCACGGGACGGCATTGGGCAGGCCGGCGCCGAGCGCGGCCTGGCGCGCCGGGGCCTGCTTGACCCCGGCGTTGAGCACATTGCCCATCAGCACTTCGTCCACCTGGTCGGGGCCGAGCCCGGCCCGCTGCAGGGCACCGGCAATGGCCACCGAGCCCAACTGTGGCGCGGTCAGGGTGGTGAAATCGCCCTGGAAGCCCCCCATCGGGGTACGGGCGGCGGAAACAATGACGACATCATTATCACTAAGGGATGCGCTAGACATGATACTGCTCCTGTTGGGTAGCGTTAACGCACCGATCATAGAGCCAACAAGGCTGGATGAACAGGGCTGCAGATGACAATAAAACTCACAAATTTTGCCAGCCATCACCCCTATAGCTGCGATAATCGGCTATTATCCACCAATAAACACACAGAAAAATCACCATGGCCACTATTTCCATCCACCATGTTCGCGGCGCCCTGGCGAGCCTCGGCCGACGCGGCCGCGACAGCCGCGCACCGGCCATAGAAGCCGGCATCAACCCACGCTTGCTGACGCTGCCCAACGCCCGTATCCACGACCGGCAGATGACCCGCCTGATCCATCGAATCAGTGAACTGCTGGACGATGAGTTTATGGGCTGTACCGGGCGGCCCTGCAAACGCGGCGCGTTCGCCTATATGGTGCAGAGCGTGCGGCGCTGTGAGAATCTGCGTGAGGCGATTAAATCCGGCACCCGCTTTTACAACCTGCTGACAGACGATATTGACACCCAGCTGCAGGAGGACGGTGAACAGGCCACCATCGACATTCGTTTTGCGCAGCCGGCACTGGACCCGGATCACTATATGCAGGAATTCTGGATGGTTATCTGGCACCGCCTGGCCAGCTGGCTAACCGACACCCGCATTCCACTGCTGGCAGCGGAATTTGTGCAACCAATGTCGGACCATCAACTGGAGCTGAGCTATATGTTCCCCTGCCCGCTGACATTTGACCAGCACAGCAACCGGCTGCAGTTCGCCGCCGAGCATTTGAATTTACCCATCGTTCGCAGTCGCGAAGATGTGGAGGAGTTTGTCCGCCACGCGCCGTTTGACCTGCTCACCATTCCCGGTTCGGACCAGAGCCTGCAGCAGCAGATTACCCGGCTGCTCACCCCCGCATACGGCCAGCCATTGGAGTTTCCCGCCTTGGAATCACTGGCCCGGCGCCTCAAGCTCTCTCCCAAGACCCTGCACCGCCGCCTCAAAAAAGAGGCCACCAGCTACCAGCGCATCAAGGACAACCTGCGCCGTGACCTGGCCCTGAACAAATTAATCCGCGAGCAACTGCCGGTGCATCAGGTAGCTGAATTGGTGGGTTTTGCCGACGCCCGCTCCTTCACCCGCGCTTTCAAACACTGGACCGGCTTGTCACCGCGGGAGTACTGCCGGTTTCTGTAAAGCTCACCCGGATTGCCTGGCATTGTCGGGGCCGCGTAGCGGTTTTAGCGGCCTTTAACTGCTAAACTATAGCGCCGCAAATAACCTGCTTGAGGACCACAAACGTGCCCACCCCTTCAACCACAACGCCCGCCAATTCGGCACAGCCAGATAAGATATTGGTCTGGGACATTCCGACCCGCCTGTTTCACTGGCTGCTGGTACTGCTCTTCAGTGGCCTGCTGATTACCGGGCTATCCGACAACCTGGACTGGATGATCTGGCACCAGCGCATGGGTTACGCCATGTTGGGCCTGCTGATTTTTCGGCTCCTGAACGGCTTGTTTGGCCTGGATTACGCCAGGTTTACCCACCTGCCCTTGCACCCCGCGTCGGTAAAGGCCTACCTGTCCGGCCAGCACAGTTCACCGGGGCACAATCCTCTCGGTTCGTGGATGGTCGTCGCCATGTTGCTGGTATTGACCCTGCAGACATTTACTGGGCTGTTGACCAGCGACGATTTTTTTGTGGAGGGGCCCTGGGTGTATTGGGCCGATGAAGAGTGGGTAGGCCGGGCGAGCTGGCTGCACAGCTGGAACTGGATAGTCATGGCCTGCCTGGTGGGCCTGCACCTGCTGGCCATCCTGGTGTACCAGTTTGGCAAGCGCCAGAACCTGGTCAAGCCCATGCTCAGCGGTTATAAAACCGTGCCGCAGAACATGCCAACCCGGCACCCCGCCGCGGTAAAAATTCCGCTCTGGCGACTCGCGGCAAAAATTGCCATCGCCGGGCTGGCTGCCTGGGCGGTAATTAGCCTGCCGGGCTAGTTTCAGGCCAGCCCGGCATCAGACTAGCCCGGATTCAGGCCAGTCCTGTTTCTTGGCTAGTCCTTTTTCTTAAAGTCATCGTGGCAGCCTTTACAGGAGCCACCCAGCTTTTTCGCCGCGCCAGCAATCTGCTGCGGATCACCGGTTTTGGCAACCGCCGCCAGAGTCTCGGAACGCTCCAGGAACAAATCCATGGCTTCCTGGAAGTCTTCCGGCTTCTCCCAAATGGCGGCTTTGGCGTCGGTCTTGCCTTCGCCCGAACCGGCCGGAAATACCCCTACGGAAATTTTTGCCAGGCGCGCGATGGAATCAGCGTGAAACTGGAAGTTACTGTGCATCTCCTGCGGGCCGCCAAGGGTGGCAAAGATGGAGGAGAAGTGGCCACCGATGGCCTCCATAACCCCGTGCCGGTGCTTGATGATGTCTTTGGTTTCGACCGCCTGGACTGCCAGGCTGGAGGCAGCGCCCAGCAGAATCGCGGCGCCGGCAATTTTTTTGCACGCGGAGGCAGTTAATAGTTTTCGCTTCATAGTCATAGTCTCTTCCATATCTAAATAAGTGGGCTAAAAACATTATTGGTAAATAGCAGCAAGCTGCTGGCGCTAACGATCCAGTTCAAACCAAGTCAAACCAAGTCAAGCAACAGTAGACCGCTGTATTCACAATCGGTTCGCCATTCTTCATGAATTCCCCCGCTATGACAACGGTTTCAGTGCCTATTTCAGCGGTTGTCTCAGCACCTGAATCAGCGCACGTGCAGCGCGCTAATCGCCGCGCCAACACCCGCACGAAATCAAGCCTTGCATTTTTGCGAAAAGCTTTAACGGCAAGCAGTTATCAACCGACTTACCCACAGCTCCAAAGAAGAGCGAGGGTGAACAACTCACAGAATCTGTGGATAAATCTGAGGATAGTCTCAGGACAAGTGACGCCAGCCGTTGCCACCCATAACGTTCAGCAGACTGGTCAATCTTCGACCAGTTAAAAACCGTTCAGCAGCAAGGCGATAACAATCACCTGGGGCACGGTGACCAGCGGCAGATACAAGGCAATTTTCCAGGAGGAGGTGGTGTCTTTCAGCACCATCACTTCGGTGTAGTCGGTGGCTACGCCAGTCATCATAAAGGCAAAGCTGTTACCCGGCGCGTTGGCACGCGTGAGTAAATCCGCGGCAATTGGGGTAGATCCCTCCGAGCAGACTTCGATAATGGTGGCCATGACCAGGGTCACCAGCAAGCCGACCATGGTCGGGCCAAACCAGTCCTGGAAATTTTCCAGCGACACAAAGCTGCGCAGCAGGGTCGCCAACACCACCCCGAACAGCAGCCAGCGCAAGACCATGCGCGAGCCGCGGGCCCCCTCTTGCAGCACCTCCACCACCAGCCCGGGGCGCCAGTCCACCTGGGCCCAGTGACCCTTGAGCTCCGGCCAGAAGCGGTAATTCTCCGGCAACTCACTGCTGGCCGGGTTGGCCGGCAGGGTACCGGCGGCCACCAGGCGATCGAAAACAGCACCGCTGATCAGGGCAATGACCAGCGACAGGAGAATAAAGGCCAGGGTCCAGGGCAGGCCGATCAAGGTCACCATAATGATGGTCAGCGACAGCGAATTCCAGGGGCTGGCAATGAGGAACGCCATCACCTGGCCGAGGCTCGCCCCACGCTGGTACAGCTGCATACCCACCATTAAAATGCCGTGGCTGCACAGATCCATAAACACGCCCGCCAGGGTGGCGCGCCAGACACCGCGAAAGGTGCCGCCCTTGCCCAGCACGGAGGTAATCAGGTTCTGCGGTATGCGCCCCAGCACACCGACGAAGATCGCCGCCAGCACCACCCCCCACCACATGCTGTTGATCAGTTCCTGCATCCCGTGGGACATGGTCTGTACCCAGGCGGGGAAATGCTGCGCTAGGCCAAAAACATGCAGCGCGTAACCCAGACCAACCGCACTGGCACTGCCCCACAGCAGCCAGTCAAAGCTGGTCTTGGCGCTGTCGGCGGGGGCACAACAACTGTCCGCCGCCGGCGCGGCGGGCTGGGGGCAACAACTGGAGCTGACGCTCGCTGGCGGCTCAGGCGCCTTGGCTGGCTTGTCGGAACAGCAGTCGCTCATTGGACACTATCCCACTGCCGGGAAAACCGGCCTTGTGCCATGCCTGAACTGATGCTCGAAACATGCGTTGGCACTTCCACGACCGCAAAAAACATAAACAAAACACCTTGGATGAGCGGAATTAACTGCTACCATAAACCCTGACCCTGGGTTGGCGTCAAGAGCCGTGATCAACATTGAGATTTACAGTTGAGATCGACTGATGAGGTCAATAGTTGACGCCAATAGTGGTGGTCAACCCTTAAGCTCGATGACTGAGCTCAAGCCCCAGGATTTCCCAGCTGAAAAATTATTCCGCCCATGCCAAGCCTTACTCGCAAACGCCCCCGCGCCGCCAACCGCACCGTGGCTGTTGCCGACCCCGGCCACCTGGGGTTTGATTACCAGATCCGTTACTCCGCCCGCAAAACACTCAGTTTACAGGTCCGCGATGGCAGCGTGCGCCTGGCCGCCCCCCACCACGCCTGCCCCAGGGAGTTGCAACAGTGGCTCGACAGCAAGCTCGAGTGGGTGCGCACCAAACTGGCCGATCAACAGCAGCGACAACTGGAAATTCCCCACCGCAAATTGTGCCAGGGCGAGACCCTGCCACTGCTCGGGCGCTCGCTGGAACTGTGCATCGAACAAACCGGCCAGCGGAGCCGCAGCTCGGTGCAATTGCAGGGCGACCAGCTGCGCCTGCGCTTTTACCCCAACCCCGCCATGAGCCACCAGCAACAGGTCCGGGGTTTGCTGGAGCAGTGGTACAAGGCCCAGGCACGCGCCCTGCTGGCCGCCAAAACCCGCCAGGTCTGTGCCGGCCTCGGGGTGCAGGCCAGCGATATACGCCTGCGCAAAACCATCAGCAAATGGGGTCACTGCACCCCCGCCGGTGTCATCCAGTACAACTGGCTGATCCTACAGGCACCGGAGGCGGTGGTGGATTACCTGGTCACCCACGAGTGCTGCCACCTGGTGCACCTCAATCACAGCAAGCAATTCTGGGCCCTGGTGCAGCGGGTAATGCCCGGCTACCGGGAGCCGCGGCGCTGGCTCCGGGACAATGGCCACACACTGGTGCTTTAAGCGGATACACTATATAAGCCTACAGCGCATAAACTCTCCACGACGACCGCTGGTGCAAGCGACCAGCGGCGCGCTGCTGGAAGAGGTTTAGAATTTAAAATTGATAGGAGCTTTCGGGCCTGGGGTTACACTTCAAGTACCAGACGGCACCGGTAACAGTGTGTGATTCTCGTGCGAATTCAAGGGCTTGGCCGCAACGCTGCAACGGCTTTGGCAAGCGCTCTTAAGACACTGCTTTAAGTGCGGAGCCTACCCATTTCTTTTTATTTTGTTTTTCATGTTTACCGCTTTATCCAGCGCAAACTTTTTCCACCGATCACCCGGTAATTGCTTGCCAGGTTGCGCAAAACTCTGCTAAAACTGAATTACGTCGGCGGAACCCGGTCCCGCTCGGCGAACCCTATCACCACAAGGAAGGAAACTCGCTTATGGTAGATATGCAGCTAGCTGAAATACCCAGCGTCGCGCATCCCATCCTCTACGTCCTCGACACCAACGTCCTGATTCACGACCCCACCGCAATACTGAACTTTGAAGAACACCACGTCATGATTCCCATGACCGTCCTTGAAGAGCTGGACAAGCTCAAAAGCGGCAAACAGTCCATCGCCGCAGATTGTCGCCAGGCGATCCGCGAGATCGACAAAATACTCGGCCGAGCGTCGCCGGAGGAAGTGGAATCGGGGGTGCCCATACCGCGAGAGAGTAAAAACAGCAGCAGCGGCAAACTCTCCATCCTGATGTCCTCCCCTCCCGACAACCTCAGCGTCCTCCCCACCAACCTCAACGACAACAAAATCATCAACGACCTCTGCCTTCTCCAGCACCACTTCCCCGACCATCGCGTCGTCCTCGTTACCAAAGACATCAATATGCGCCTCAAGTCCAGGGGCTGTGGCATCGAGTCCGAGGATTACCACAGTGACCAGTTGGTGACCGATATCGAGCAGCTCAACAAGGGCTATATCGAGTTCCCGGGCAATTTCTGGGACCGCATCGAACAGGTGGAAACGGAACAGCACCTGGGCCGCACCGTGCACCGCATTCCCCGCGCCAACCTCGATACCGAACTGCACACCAATCAATTTATTATCGATGAAATGGGCTTTATCGGCCGGGTGGTTGCGCTTGACGACAGCGACATCAGCCTGCTGCACATCGACCCGCACAGTTTCCTGGAACAGGAAGCCTGGGGCCTGAAGCCACAGGACGTGTACCAGGCCATGGCCTTGAACTTGCTGATGGACCCGGACATCCACCTGGTCAACCTGACCGGCGCGGCCGGCTCCGGTAAAACCATTCTCGCCCTCGCCGCAGCCATTGAAATGACCGTGGCCAACAAACAATACCGGCGCATCATTGCCACTCGCAGCATCCAGGGGCTGGATGAAGACATCGGCTTCCTGCCGGGTACCGAGGCGGAGAAAATGGAGCCCTGGCTGGGTGCCATTACCGACAACCTGGAGGCACTGCACTGCGACGACGAAGACTGTTCCGGCAGCATCGACTATGTGCTCAACAAGGTGCCACTGCACTTCAAGTCGCTTAACTACATTCGCGGCCGCAGCTTCCAGCACAGCCTGATCCTGATCGACGAGTCGCAAAACCTGACCCCGCACCAGATCAAGACCATCATCACCCGCGCCGGCAGCGGCTCCAAGGTCATCTGTCTCGGCAATCTGGCACAGATCGACACGCCCTACCTGAACGCCACCAGCTCCGGCCTCACCTACCTGACGGAGCGTTTCAAGGACTTCGCCCACGGCGGCAACATCAAGCTGCAGGGAGTACCGCGCTCACTGCTGGCTGAGTACGCCGAAGCGAATTTGTAGCAACTGCCCCGCTATAAAGCCCGCAATCTGCTTCACAGCGAATTGCGGGCTCTTTTTTAATATTCCTACACCAGCCGTTAATAGGGCCCGGGTCTGGCAAATCACCCGCAGCGCAGGGCACAAACGTTTCGCCCCGATTTACGTGGATTTTTACCGCCCGCGAAGGCTAGAATAGTGGCGCATAAATATTCAGGCAAAAATCTGAGGAGTCAGCCCTATGGCCAATGAAGGTTATCACGAGCCCGTCGAATTACTCTCCACCGAAACCAAGGACATGCACAAGGCGATCGTTTCCCTGATGGAAGAACTGGAAGCCGTCGACTGGTACAACCAGCGGGTCGATGCCTGCGAAGACGAAGAATTGAAAGCCATCCTGGCCCACAATCGCGATGAAGAAAAAGAACACGCCGCGATGGTGCTGGAGTGGATTCGCCGCAAGGACCCGAAGTTCGACAGTGAACTCAAAGACTTCCTGTTTACCAGCAAACCCATCGCGCACAAGTAAGCCGCCATATTCACCATTGGCAGGTTACCCGGTTAAGTTAAATTGTTGCATTTCATTACTGCCCCGCCAAGCGGGGCCTGCCCTCCCTTTCTGTTCGCTCACAACGGTTCTAAACCATGAAAAACACATTGAAATTGGTGCTGCAGGGGCTGGGCACGGTCTTGCCACTGGGCCTCACCATCTACGCAATAATCTGGCTGGCCACAGTGCTGGAACAGCTGGCCGGCCAGGTATTGCTGTTTATTTTCCCAAGGACCCTGTATTTCCCGGGCCTCGGCCTGATCGCCGGGGTGGGCATGCTGTTCGTCGTTGGCTTGATGATGAACATGTACGGCATGCGTCACCTGGTGACTATTGGCGATCGCATCATCCAGAAGATCCCCCTGGTTAAATCCATTTACGCCTCCATTAAGGACATCATCACTGTATTCCAGCTGGGCAAGAGTTCCGACCTCAGCAGCGTGGTCAGCGTCGATATGGGCAACAACATCTATCAAATTGGTTTTGTCACTGGCGCCAAAACCGGCAAACGACTGTTCCCCGACCAGGACCGGGTCGGCGTCTACCTGCCCATGAGCTACCAGATTGGGGGCTTTACCATGTACGTCGAGCGCGAGCGGCTGACCGAGCTGAATATCGGTGTCGAGGAAGCCATGCGTATCGCCCTGACCGGGGGAGCCCAGTCGGAAAAAACCGCGCCACGTAAAAAAAAGGCGCCGGCCTCAGCCAATGGCGACAGCAAAGAGTCAAACTAAAGCGCCTTGGTCTCCAGCGGGAGAGATATGGCGAGTTACAACTGCAGCGTCGCCACAATTTCGTCTGCCACTTCGACAACTTCAGTGATGCCCACATCGTCCGCCCTTCGATACAGCTTGGCAACTGAAACCACCGCTGTCCTGGCGGCGGCGGAGGGGCAGGCAGCCCGCACGGTATAACCGCCAAACTGCGAGATAAAATAGCCATCGTAGCTGGTACTGTGCTGGGAGCCGCCACTGCCCCTTACTCTGGCGGCAGCGGATTTATGCCACTCGCTCAAGCGCTGCAGGCACTCTGGCAGGCCAATGTTTACCTTGGCGGTGCGCAGTGCAACGAGCGGGTTGCCCCCCAGGTCCTGCTCATAAGCCGCCAGGGTTTGCTCCAGCGCCTGGATGGTTTGCTCCTGCTCAGCCAGGCGCTTGCTGTAGTCGTAATACTTGAGCCCGGCAGTACCGGCGACGCCGGCGACACCGCCAATCAGTGCGACAATCACCGCCTGCCAGGCGTTAATCCTGGCTATTTTTATGGCTGGCGTAGACTCATCCATAACAGCATCCAATCACTCCGCACTCAAATACGCTGGCTCTCAAACAGACTCGATATAGTGGCCGTGCACCCAGCCGGTGCGGTGACTGTCGCCGTCCAATACATCGAGTACGTCGATGTGGCGCCAGACTCCACTCTCACCGATAACTTCAAGCCTGGTGCCCAGCGGCAGTGGGCCAAAGGCCAATTTCTCGTACTCGACTCCGGGGCCACTGCGAATATTCAGAACCGCGACGGTGACAAAGACTTCCACAACCTCCTGCTCTCGACCGATTACAGCGGAGCGAATGCGCGCCATGGGAAAGGCGGGACCGGGATCACTTTTGCGCCCCGGGGCGATGTCATCGTGGCCGATAACATCGAGCAGGTCGTAGTGATTGACCAGGCAGACAGCAATATTTTGCAGTGTCTCCAGTTGCGCCCCGCTATAGGTGTGCCAGCCGCACTCGGCACCGCCGTTTTTATGGCGAGCTTCGATGACATTGGCCGGGTCAACCGGGTCGCCCCAGGTACTGCACCAGCCATTGACGCGACGCTCCAGTCGGCCGGGGTTGTCCAGCTCGATGCCGATGGAACATGAATTCAGCCCCTCCCGACCGGCCCAACGGCTGCTGCCGGCGTGCCAGGCTTTGCGATTGAACGCCACCAGCTGGGTTGTGGCACCATCCTGGCCGATCACCAGGTGGGCAGAAGCCCGGGCGTCCTTATTGGTCAGCCAATTGATGGAGCTGCTGGCGCTGCGCCCGGCGGTGTAGTGGATCACCAGGAATTCCGGCTTTATTGTGTCGCTCTGGTTGGGACTGCGCCTGAACTCCACCGGTGTGCCGTTGTCACCGATCAATCGATGGTTGACGACTCTCATTGCCTCTTCCTCTGCTGTCCTTATTCGCAAAAAACAATGTTATGAGCTGTAAAAATGTTATGAGCTGTAAAAATATTCCGAGCAGGAAAATGTCCGCGCAAGCGCAGCCACGCTTCAATTCATACTCTTATTTTTCCCTTTACGCCAGTGTTTCCCATTCCAGCTGCCTCCTCTGGCCTTTGCAGCCTAAAAAAGTCACCAGCGGTACTTGCCCCAGTTCTCCGGGTTGGCCCAGAATTTCGGGTTGTTCCAATCGCGCTTGCGATTGTAGGAGGCGATGTCGTAACTGTAGCTGCAGAGCTCGCTGTCTCCACTGCTATAGCAATGCTCGCGCTTGAAGCCGAGACCAATCATGCTATTGAAATTCCACTCCGGGCAGGTCAACACCGCGACCCAGACCTTGTCACATTTGAGGTTGCGCAGTCGGCACAGCAGATGCCTGCCCTCCTCTACCGGCTGCTGCTCCAGGTAATCGAACACCACCCCCAGTTCAAAGTGCGGTAAATCATCCAGCTCATCGATGTTGTGTACACGGGCGACGCGGCAACCCTGTTGCTCAAGGGCTTCCAGGGCGGGCACCGGGTCTCCGGTACAATAGACCAGGCTGTCCGGCTGCAGGCCCTCAATGGTAGCGATCAGTTCAGGGATGATTTCAGCAAGCTTATCATTGTACATTTTATATTCTCTGAGTCAGCTGTGGCAGGACAATGGGTATGTTCGGATTGAGCCCTGCCCACCCGGCCGATCAACTCTGCCCAATTGTGGTTTTGACCAGCATGGGCCTGGTTTATTACCGCAAAACCCGGTTCGTTCGCCCCGGCATAAACCTGTCTCCAGCGGCAGAGCGGTCACACCCCCAGCTTGTCGGCAGTCTTCAACTCGAAATCACTGGCATCGTGACGCTCGTGCAACTGGGTTGCAGGCTCGCCGGACGTGCGATTAACCATGCGCCCGCGCTGGTAGGCCGGGCGGGCAAAGACCGCCTTGCGCCAGCGCTCGACATGCTTGTAGGTGTGGACCTGCAGGAACTCCCCGGCCTCATAGCCATCCCCTGCCTGCAACAGACCGTACCAGGGCGCGATGGCCATATCGGCGATGGTGTAGTCATCGCCGGCGATATATTCCCGCTGCGCCAGCTGCCGGTCCAGCACATCCAGTTGCCGCTTCACCTCCATGGCGTAACGGTTGATGGGGTATTCGTACTTTTCCGGTGCGTAGGCGTAAAAATGGCCGAAACCGCCACCCAAAAACGGCGCCGACCCCATCTGCCACATCAACCAGTTCATGGTCTCGGCGCGCAGGGCTGGCTCAGTGGGCAGGAATTCGCCAAACTTTTCCGCCAGGTAAAACAGAATCGAACCGGATTCAAACACCCGTATCGGCTGCTCCCCGGAGCGATCCACCATGGCCGGAATCTTGGAGTTGGGATTGATATCGACAAAACCACTGGAAAACTGGTCACCTTCGCCAATCCTGATCAGCCAGGCGTCGTATTCTGCGCCGCTATGCCCCTTCTCCAGCAACTCCTCCAGCATCACTGTAACCTTGACCCCGTTGGGAGTGGCCAGGGAATAGAGCTGCAGAGGGTGCTTGCCCACCGGCAACTCCCGCTCGTGGGTGGGGCCGGCGATGGGGCGATTGATCTTGGCCCAATTGCCGCCACTTTCCTTGTCCCAGGTCCAGATTTTCGGTGGGGTGTAGGTGTCGGACACAAAAAACTCCTCTATTTTCGGTCAATGGGTTCAGGTGCGCTGGCTCCTGCAGTTGCTGCATCTTAATGGCTCAAGCAGTGGCTGCAAAGGCCGCAGAGCCCAAACGGCATACCCGGAGGGGATAGCGCTACACCTGGCAGCCAATCAGTAAGAGGAGTTCGGCGTATTTTCCGGGTCGACCTCGCCGTAGACTTCGTCCGGGTCCACATCATTGAGAAGCAGGGTTTCCCGGACTTTTTCGATATGTTCCAGTACGGCTTGATAACGTTCACCGTACTCGTATTTGGTCACTTCTATCGCTTTCGGCATATAGGTAAACGCTATCTTCAATGCCATCAATGCGTCGTCATCCATCTTCTGGTTCATACAATCAACACCTCTCACTGTCTTAAAAACCGTAATGTCCGGGCTTGCCAGCTGGCCTTTTATCAAATCACCACCGCGCCCAGCAGAGCAGGTTCAAGCGGTTAGCAGGCCCGTAATTTCCCCCACCATAGCGCTCAAACCCTGCTTCTGCCAGCGGCGCAGAATTGGTTGTATCCCCAACCCCTGCCCTACTGCGGCGGTTTGACCGGCACAAGGCTTCAATGATATAAGCTGCAACCGTCATTTATCCTGCTCTCCGGCGCGCAGGAAGCAGCCTTTGGCGCTGCTGTTCAACCTCGAACTCCTCACTATAAAAGGACTACACTAATTACCGTGACAGCCAACCAGGATAAGGCAGACAATAACCTGGCCACCAGCGCACCACCTGGGCGCAGCGGGCCTGCCCTGGCACCGCTGCGGGAGCCGGTGTTTCGGCGCATATGGATCGCCAGTGTCCTCGCCAATTTGGGCCAGCTCATCCTCGGCGTGGGTGTGGCCTGGGAGATGACCCGCCTGACTTCATCGGCCAGCATGGTCGCGCTGGTCCAGACAGCGATGATGCTGCCGTTAATGCTGGTGGCGCTGCCCGCGGGCGCCATTGCCGACACCTACGACCGGCGTAAAGTAGCCATGCTGGGTCTCGGTATCGCCTCTTTTTTTGCAGCCATTCTAACCAGCCTGGCTTACCTCGACCTGACATCCCCCTGGGTGTTGCTGCTTTTTTGCACATTAATCGGTACTGGCGTAGGGCTATATAACCCTTCCTGGCAGTCGTCCATTGGGGAGCAGGTAAAGCCTGAAGACCTGCCTGCCGCAGTTGCGCTGGGCACCATCAGCTTTAATGTGGCGCGCAGCTTTGGCCCGGCCATTGGTGGCCTTATCGTGATCGCCGCCGGTGCCCAGGCTACATTTGCGTTCAGTGCGTTCGCGTACCTGCCGTTGATACTGGCCTTTTTCCTGTGGCAGCGCGGGCACATACTCTCGCGCTTGCCGCCCGAGCGAATCGGCCGCGCTATGGTTTCCGGCGTGCGCTACGCGTTCCACGCCCACTCTATTCGCACCGTGCTGATACGCACCTTCCTGTTTGGGCTTGCGGGAGCCACAGCCAATGCCCTGGCGCCGCTGATCGCCAAAGACCTGCTCAATGGTGACGCCAGCATCTTTGGTATTCTGCTGGGTGCCAGCGGCGTTGGCGCAGTAACGGGAGCGCTGCTGCTGAGCCAGTTGCGCGATCGTCTGGGCACTGAAAAAGCCACTGCAGCACTGGCCGTAGTGGGCGGCCTGGCATTGGTGAGTATCGGCTTTAGCCGTTCCCTGCCCTTGACCTGCCTCGGCATGTTCCTGACCGGCGGCGCCAGCATGCTCACCATCGCACTGCTTAACATAGCGGTGCAGACCACGGTACCACGCTGGGTCACTGCGCGGGCGCTGTCACTGTATACCTCCTTCCTAACCGGCGGCATCGCTATTGGCTCCTGGTTTTGGGGCAGCGTTGCCAACACCTGGACCATCGAGGTGGCGATTATTGCCTCGGGGCTGCTTATGCTGGCGCTGCCCTTATTCTCGCTGCTGTTGCGCCTGCCAGAGATGAGCAATATGGGCTCGGAACTGATCACCATTGCCAACGAACCGGAAGTGGCACTGCCCATCACCATGCGTTCCGGCCCCATCGTGATTGAGTTCGAGTATCGAATCGACCAGAAAGACGCACGGGCCTATTACAACGCCTTGCAAGAAATTCGGCGGGTGCGACTGCGCAACGGCGGCTTCAACTGGTCCATTACCCGGGATATCGGCGACCCGGCACTCTGGATTGAGCGCTTTCACTGCCCCACCTGGGCCGATTATTTGCGTATGCGGGACCGCTCCACCAAAGCGGATAAGGAGGCGCAAGCAGCGGTCGATAAATTCATCATCAACGGCGAACCAAAGCGCGTTCGCCGGGGCCTGGAGCGCCCCGTCGGCTCCGTGCGCTGGCAGGGGGATACACCGGATGCACAGCAAGAACCAGTGACCTTTGTGGCCCCCTGACGGGCTTGGGCCCCGGCAACCGGTAGCAGCTCGGTTGTGGTTGCACTGGCACCGACAGAGGACTATCGTAGCAGTATTGGACGCCGCGGCCTCACCGTCATGTCACAGGACTTGCCTGACCGGTTAATGCGCGTGCGGAGGCGCTTGCTGCTGCCTCTGCTGGGCCCGCTATTGCTGGCCGCCTGCCAATCCCTGCAGCCGCACGGATCCTTCAACCCATCACACCTCGACGAGCGCAATGAGCCGCCGCTGATTGCGCAGCAAGCCTTTTTTACCTCGGATCAGTTTTACATCCGTTTTCATCGCGGCGCCGATGAGGTTTACGCTGGCGGTGCCTGGGCCGACAAAATCAGTTTGTCGGCCCTGGTGGACAGCCAAAATGCCGAACATGGCCCTTTTGTGTTGCCGCTGCAATACGAGCAAACAGAACCCTGGCCGCTGACCCGGCAGGATGCATTTCCGGTAACCATTTTGGGTATGTCCCTGTGGCAGGCATTCCGCCAGCAGTTGTTTCAGTCCATTATCCCCACCCAAGCAAAATCCGGCATCGTGGTGCACTTTCCCACCGATGACTATTTCTTTTATCACGATGAAAACGGCGAGTTTCGCACCATATTGCTGCAGTACAAGCCGGGCGAATACAGTGTCTTCGACACCATCTCCTCGGCCCAGCTTGTGGTCCGGGGCAGGCCCCTGTTGCAAAAGTTCCTGCAGCAGAAAGGCATTGATGACGAGCATATTCTCTTCAACACCGGCGACGCCGGCCCGTATTCGCTGCCGTTTCTCTATGTCAACACGCGTTTTAATATCCCGGTTTTCGTCCGCCAACAACCCCTCACAACTGGCCCCGGGTCGAATCGGGCCGGTGGCATCGTCAAGGCCGGTGTCCACCTGGTAAACAGCCATTTACGCGGTTTCACTCGCACCCCGATATCCTCCGTTTACCGCTTGTTTTTTCTCGCCACCGACACCCTCACCGAAACTCTGCGACCCAACTGGCTGGGCTCCTTTAGCGGCCTTGCTGTACCGCCTTTGAACAGCGGCGAAATGATGGACCTCAGCGAGTGGGAATTGCGCCTCGACAGCCTCACCAACCGCAAAACCAGTCACGGCGGGATCCACTACCTGGTGGACGGCGAAGCGTTTTTCACCCGCTTCAGCGACGCGGTGACCTCGGCGAGGACTTCCATCGCCCTGCGCATGTATATTTTTGACGACGATGACTACGCTCTCAAAATTGCCGATATGCTCAAGCGCAAATCCAATCAGGGTGTCGAGGTACGGGTCTTGCTCGATGGCCTTGGCACCATCCTGTCGACCGTGGAGCAACAGACCTCGCTTCCGGGTGAACATGTCTCGCCGCACTCGATGAAGTCCTACCTGCGCCGGGACTCAGAGGTCAAGGTGCGCCTCTCCGGCAACCCCTGGATGACCGGCGACCATGTCAAGTCTGTGGTGATCGACAACCGCCGAGCGTTTCTGGGCGGTATGAATATCGCCCGCGAATACCGCTACGACTGGCACGATGTGATGATGGAGATCGACGGCCCGGTGGTCGCCGAACTGCAACACGAATTCAACAAGGCCTGGGCACACGCCAGCTTTCTCGGTGATTTCGGCTTTTTCCTGGAGCAACTACGCGGCCCGCCCGATGACGGTGAACAGGCCGGCAATTATCCCTTGCGGCTGCTGTACACCAAATTTCACAATGCGGAAATCTTTCGCATCCAGCGCCAGGCAATGCGTTTTGCCAAGCAGCGGATCTACGTCGAGAACCCCTATTTCACCGACGACGCCATGCTGAAGGAGTTGGTCAAAGCCCGCTATCGCGGCGTCGATGTGCGCGTAATTTTACCGCTGGTGACCGACCGCGGCCCGATCACCAGGAACAATATCCTGGCAGCCAATATCATGCTGGAGCACGGCATACGAGTTTACCTCTATCCCGGCATGTCCCACGTCAAGGCGGCCGTGTTTGACGGCTGGGCCTGCCTCGGCAGTGCCAATTGGGATCGATTGAGCTTGCAGATCAACAAGGAAATCAACATCGCCACTTCCGCCCCCGAAGCGGTCAATGAGCTGGTCACCGTGCTGTTCGAGGCCGACTTCGTCGAGGCCGAAGAAATCATCGAACCCTTCCCGGTCAGGTGGCAGGATCACCTGCTGGAAAAGTTTGGGGACTATTTGTTTTGAGCCGCACCACCATTTTTCGGTACACTGCGAGCAAGTGGAGCCTCTAACCCAGCCAACCGACCGAGACTGACAATGGACTGCCCCGACAATTACGACAACCTTCCCGATGTGCGCGACGGCCTCAACAAAAAAGAGCGAGCCGTATTGTACTGCCTGCAACAAACCCAGCAGGAATTGAACGGCAGAAACGTCCCGACCATTATGCTCTATGGCCGGGTATTGGAGCTGGTCGATATCAGCCAGGATGAACTGCAGTCGATTCTCTCGCGCTTTGCCGGTTTGACCAAACTGCCGGGCGATCGCTAACTGGCACGGCTGATAACCCTTATTACAACTGCCTAGCAGCCTCGACAGGGTCTTACCGAAAAGTAATCAAAGGTGGGATACCTGGGATCTTCGTTATAGCAGCTGTCAGGAATATAAAAACTGGCTTCCTTGCGCTGCATAAACGCCTCGGTTAAAAGGCTAAGGGTCTGCCGTCCCCCAGCAGAGCTGCTGTCCCAGCGAAGCGACTTGCTGGCGCATTCGTAGGGTCCCACTGCCTTGCTGATAATCATATAGCAGGTCGAATCGTTTACGTGACAGCCTATCTTATTGATCTGGGACCACCCCGACATCCCGGCCGCCAAAACGCTATTTGAACCCATCAACGCACCAAGCAATACGTAAGTTCCCTTTTTCATTTTTTTCTTCCTTTTTGCTGGAATAAATACGTTAGCGCCCGACTGCCAGAAGCCGGGCATCAAATAAATGGATGAATGTGGAGCGCATCACACTACTGGCATTGGGCTGTATGCGCCAAAACCGCATTCAGGCTCCGTTCATTCACCCGGCCCTATTATGCCGCCATTCAACTCGCAATAGGAGGTTTTAGTATGAACAAGTCAATGTTGACCGGTGTGGTCCTGGGTGCTGTGGTGGTTACCGCCGGGGGCACGGGCGCTCTGGCCCTGAAACAAAATGGGACCCTGGAACTGTCCGGCCCCAGCTACGCCGATGTAATGAAAGTGGAGCCGGTTACCGAAACAATCCGCACGCCCCGCGAGGTGTGTCACGATGAGATCGTCACCCACCAGAAGCAGCCGGTGGATGAAAACAAGATCGCCGGCAGCGCGATTGGCGCCGTAATCGGCGGCGTGATCGGCAAGCAAATTGGCGGCGGTAACGGCAAGAAACTGGCGACCGTAGCCGGGGCTGTGGCAGGCGGCTACGCGGGTAACAAGGTACAGGGCGAATTGCAGGCCCGCGACACCTACCAGACCACCGAGAGACGCTGCGAGACCACCGTTGACGTCAAACAGAACACCGTCGGTTACAACGTAACCTACAGCTTCGAGGACAAGGTATTCAACGTCCGCATGGCGGAGAGACCTTCCGCCGAGCGCCTGCAAGTCAATGCCGAAGGACAGCTGGTAGAACCCCAGGCCAAGGCCAGCCTCTAGGCACAGTCCTCAACCTGCCTCGACACACAGTCGGGCAGCCTCAGTAAGGCAGCTTTACTAAGGCGACTACACCAAGGCGACAGCAATCGAACCATCGATGCTGTTGCTTTTTTTATCGTTGCGCCCCGCCCCGGCACAAGTCAGCGACCAGCAGAAGTGCGCCCGGGCGTACTTGGCTGGCCCCAGCGCAATCAAATGTGTATGAGTTCAGGGCAGCACCTGATAAATGCCGTTTCCATCAGTAGCAACGTAGATATAGCCGTCGGGCATTTGTTTGACGTTGCGCACGCGACCGACACCCTCCAGTACCGTTTCCGTAGCGACGACTTTATTGCCATCCAGTTTGCACAGCACCAGGTAGCCAAATTTTAGCGAGCCGACCAATAAATGCCCTTGCCACTCAGGGTAGAGCTCACTGGTGACAAAGGTCATGCCGGAGGGGGCGATGGATGGGTCCCAGAAATACAGCGGCTGCTCCATGCCCTCTTTGTGGGTTAAATCGGTAATTTTGGTGCCATTGTAGTTGATGCCGTAGGTGATTACCGGCCAGCCATAATTCTTGCCCCTGGCGATAAGGTTGATTTCATCACCGCCCCGGGGACCATGCTCGTGGATCCATATCGCGCCGGTCTGCGGGTGGCGCACCATACCCTGGGGGTTGCGATGACCGTAAGAATAAATGGCGGCACGGGCATTTTTATTGTTTACAAATGGGTTGTCGTCCGGGATGCGACCATCGTCGTGGAGGCGATAGACCTTGCCGTTATCGCGACTGATGTCCTGGGGGTTCTCGCTTTCGTTGCCACGGTCACCTATGGAGAAGTACAAATAACCCTGCGAGTCAAACTCGATCCGGCTGCCGAAGTGACGACCCCCGCGGGTATTGGGCGCCTTGTACAGCTGGGTAAGATCGACCAGTGATTGACCCTCCAGCCGCGCCCGCACTATGGCCGTATTACTGCCCGAGCCCGCACCTGCGGCACTGGCATAGGACAAATAGACCCACCGGTTAGCGACAAAATCCGGGTGTAACTCAATATCCAGCAAACCGCCCTGACCGGTCACTTCGATCTCCGGCAGGCCTGTAATTTCGATCTTTGTGTCAGTCGCCGGATCTGCCCGATACAGCTTGCCCGCTCGGTCAGTCACCAAAAACTGGCCGTCGGCCAGCTGTACCATTCCCCAGGGCACGGTGATGCCAGTGATTACCTGACGCATTTCATACGGCCCTGCCAGAGCCATGGATGAAAACAAACACAGCAATAGGGTAAGTCGAACAGCCATTTGTAGGTTCCTGCGATAGATTGTTGGCGGCTCCTCGCGACCCGCCCTCTGCTAAACGTGTGCGTATTCTATTGCAAAATCGCCCACTCCGTCGTGCTTTTCAGTTTGGTAAAACACTCTGCGCTTCAGGGGCACGCTCGATAACGATTGTTTGACCACGAGTATCTCTTTAACTTTATATTCGAGACCCCTTGACCATTCGACACCGCGCGTTAATTCACCCCGGAAATGTAAACTCCTGGGTAAAATTCCGCCTGGTTCTCAAAAACTTGAGCACCAATGATTCTCACGACAAAATATCGACGTTTAACTTTTTTCCCTTGTCGAAAGTCAAAGTTAGGCGTAGCGTGAAATACAACGCCAAGAGCGCGACTTGCATCAAGTTTCTTTTCAGCCACAGTCAGACCAGACTGCAGCTGATGTTGGTGCAGGCCACTGTCGGCGAGTTGTTGTTAGCAGCTGTAGCTGTTAAAGGAAGCAAAGGAAAAATGCAATAACAATAACCAGGGATAGTGCTTATGGACACGCATCCCAGTAGTAACACTCAACCGGCTCAATTCTCTGCGCACAGTTGTAACTCCAGCACTGTGACTGCCCCCCTAAGGGTTATTACCCACACTCCGACCAAGCGCAAGCCCAGCCAGGGGCTGCAACCTCACCGCACCGAATTTGCACACTTTGAGTGCTCATCTTTTTGGGGAAAACCAATCCTTCTGGATCTGTACGCTGAACACCGCGCCAGGAGGCCACTACTTCAGCAAGTGACAGGTAGGTGACCCGGGAAAAGCCACGCAGGCTATCGGCAGACGTTTACGATCAACCTGCGGAGACTGCAATGACCAGCAGCGATACATTCTGGTGCCTGTAAAGCCGGTTCGCACTACACCGACAAAAGGAGTCATGCTATGAATACCATAAAAGCTGGCAAGTCGACTGTGAAATGGTTTGTACAACTGGCGGCTTGCGTGATTTTCACAGTCACAGCGCAGATGTCATTGGCAGGTTGGGCAGGAGATAAAATCCAGGTCCGCGAGCCAGGCAAGCTGTACAATCAATTGTCCGGCGACTGGTGGAATTGGGCAATGCAGTTTCCGTTAGCCACCAATCCGATCCTTGAAGACGGCGCAGTTGACTGCTCCCGCGGCCAACGCGGAAAGGTCTGGTTCCTGGCCGGAACCTTTGGCGGCACGGCAAGCCGATCCTGTACAGTCCCGGCGGGTAAAGCCCTGTTCTTTCCGCTGACAAACTCCCTGTGGTGGGCACCGGAAGACGGTGAAGACGCCGTTGCATTGAGAGTGTTGGCAAATGACCAGGTCGACCCGGTGAGTGTTCTGGAGATCACCATCAACGGGGTTGCCATTGAAGACCCCTTCGCCTATCGAGCGCAGTCTTTGCCCGGTGGCTTCGATCTGGATTTCGGCCCACTGTTGGCGGATTTAGGCATAGCCCCGGAACCGGACCCTCGTATCGCCGTGGCCGATGGCTACTGGATTTTGCTCGCGCCGCTGAAAAAAGGCGTTCACGAAATCCACTTTCATGCCATTACCGGAGACCCGGACAGCCCGGACTTTGAAATCGAGGTAACCTATTATATTTCGGTCGTCAATGGAGGCCATGGTTTCGGGCACTAGTAACAGGGTGATAAGCAGGGCTGGTTGACAGGAGTTATCACGGTAACTCCTGTCACCCAGACTTTATTACCGCAACTTACAATGACAACTCATCGGCAAGTGCCCGCAGCAGGCCTGCCCCGTCCCCGCGCCAGGCACTGCCGTGCATGCAGGCTAGCGTGGTTGGCCGGGTAGCAGCCAGCCGCTCCAGCACGGCCCGGGTATTTTTACTGTGCGAGAAATAATCCATCTGCAAATACCACCGGGGTATTGATGCGATAAATTCCATCGGCTATTTCGTGAACATTGGTACCGGACTGGCTATTGGTTATGGTCATTATGCTACCCTCCTGGTAGAGCTCCATTCATTTAGAACTCATTTCAGATTACATGTTCCAACAGCGCTGCTACATCCAGTAACTTTGCCTCTGCGCCGGGGGCGCAGACCAGCATAATGCCCGGTTTGAGCCCGGTGACCGGATCGCAATGTCGATGGGCAGGCAGCGTAATCGCAGACAAATTGATGTAGTTGGCAAATGTTTCCGCAGTAAACAGACCGTTGACACCGGGCCGCAGGGAGACCCGGTTCATGCCGCCATGTTTCGGTGCCAGCAAGCCGAGTGTTGGCAATATCAGGATGCCATCCTCGCCCAGTAACTCATGATACTTGCGGCGTGCGGCTTCATAACTTTGAACAATGCGCGCCAGCGTGCCCGACCGGCGCGGGCGCAGCAGTGGCGAGATCAGGAACCACATAAACAAGCCCGGATACACTGTTGGTCGCCCAATTGCCTGGCGCAGCAACTCAGCCGCCGGCCTGAACTTGTTGCTGCTCGAACTCAACCACGCCGTCCAGAGTTCCATCATTTCGCCAGTGACCAGCCGGGGAATGTTCAGGAACAGCCTGCGCACATCGGAAAAGTCATGGCGCTCGAGCGTTAAACCGGCGGCCAGCAACTGCTCAATGCCGTCAGTGTAGGCATTTTCGATACAGGCCGTTCTGTATTTAAGTCGAAAACCGCTCGCAACAAGCAAGCGCACACCAGCCACATCCGCTGGCGCCGGCAAGCGCTGGTGTGCAATCACATCGTAAGCCAGTCGCACGTCACGTACCGATCGCGCCAGCGGGCCTATGCCATTCCAGGTCTCGAAATACTCCCCGCATACCGGCCCGGCCCCCGCCTTGTCCACCGCTCCGGAATGGGGCCGAAAACCCACGACTCCGCAGAAACAGGCGGGTATACGAATGGAGCCGAGAATGTCAGTGCCAAGCCCCAACGGCGAACAACCGGAGCCCACCAGCGCCCCCTCGCCACCCGAGGAACCGCCGCAGGTACGTTTCGGGTCAGCGGGATGGTTGGTGCGCCCGTAGAGGAGATTATCCGTCTCGCCGGTCATAACGAATTCGGGCACATTGCTGCGCGCCATGATAATTGCGCCGGCCGCGCGCAGTTTTTTAACCACTGCGGAATCTTCGCTGCATGCAATTGGACGCATACGACGGGAGCCCATCGTCACCTGACAGCCCTCAATGGCGAAGGTTTCCTTGACGGTGACCGGCAGCCCCGACAGTGGGCCAGGCACGGGATTGCGGGCCTCGGTCAATGCCCGGTCGCGGAAGACCTCAGTGGCGGCGTTAAGGTATGGCTGCTCGCGTTCGATCCGCTCCAGGTGCTCGCGCACGATGTCCAGGCTGCTGCGCTCTCCGGCTCGCATTTGGCGCAGCAGTTCAGTGGCGTCGACGAGGGGATGTGCCTGAGTCATAAACTTGCCCCCCTAAATCGTACCCGGACTGTGAAGACCTAGCATATCCCCACGGTGATTAGCTTGCCACGATTTAAACCAGTGAAATCTTATCGCACCTGCCTGGCCCACCGGCAAGACCCAACCACCACTGTTGCCCGCGGGGCATACGGGTCGCTCGTTGGTGCAGTTCCGCGGCAATTGCGTCGTAGGTAAGCATTCTCTTTAGTGTCCTTTATGGCAAACTCAGGTACTCGAAAATAGCGATAACTGGCTAATTTAAAAGAGTAGTAAACATTACGCCCCGGCGTCAGGCCGGCTGGAGAACTGCTTCTCGATAAGTGTGGCCAGGGTATCCACCAGGTCCGCTTGCAAGCTTTCACCCTTGCGCAATTTGGCAAACAGTTTTTCAAACTGGCGCCGGGTGGCGCTGTCGCTGAATTGCCAGGCAGCGCCCGGGCCGTCGATATCCAACGGGCCGCGATTGGCGTGGGTGCGCTGCTCCACCAGGCGTTGATGCAAGAGTGCGCGGCCCAGCGCCACATAGGGAAAATTGATATTGCGCATCGGCCCGACGCTGACTTCCTGGCCACCCAGTGGATGACCGAGCACTTCGATATTGGCGATGCGATCGGCCGTCAACCAGGCGGACACACCGCCGGCCAGCGCTCCCAAGCCACTGCCCAGCAACAGCGACGTGCCGTGGGCCGCCAAATCAATGATACCGCCAGCCGCGGCGCCACCCAGTGCACCGGTGGCAATCAACTGGCGCCGGGTTAGCCCGAACAGCACCCAGGTCTGGCGAGAAAACAAGTCTTCATCGAGCAGTTGTACCTGGGCCTCCTGGCGTTGCAGCTGCCCGTGATTATAGATCTGCTCGACTTCGTCCCGGCAGTGCCGCTCCATGGTGGCAAGGTCTTGTTTGTAGCTGTCCAGCAGCTTGTCCCGGGTTTGGGTCTCGGCCAGGGCTTCCGCCTCCCCCGTCGCCAGCCGCCGCCGCGCCTGATGGGTGATCATATGCACCAGCATTTCCGCAATCACCCGCGCCGCCAGGGAGCGCCGTCGCTGCTGCTCATCCGTTAGAAACTGCACCGCCTTGGCCAGCGGCGCGCGCCACTCTTCGCGGATTTCACCGAACGCCAGCAGCAGCTGTATGCGCTTGTCGAAATCCGCTTGCAGGGCATCGAAGACACGCACAATGCGAAAATACTGCCCCAGCGCCCGGCTCCACTCCGCCGAATAGTCGCTGTCACCAATCATATTGATCAGGGCCAGGCTGGGCTGGCCGGTCCAGCGCAGGATCTCCATCTCCGCTTCATAGTCTTCCCCAAAGGGCCGTGACCCGTCGACCACATAGAGGATACCCGCACCGGCCAGAATCGGCGCCAGCAGGTGGCACTCGGCACTAAAGCGCGGGTCCCCCCGGTGTTCATCCACAAAGCGCTGCACCGTTGCCGGCCGCTCCACCGCACTACTGGCGTGCCCCTGCATCCATTCCAGCGCCGCCCGGGCGCGCTGGAACCCCGGGGTATCAATCAACTCGTACAACACTTCGCCGTCGACGGTCATGGGATAGCGGCGGTTGTCCACCGTGGTACCGGGCACCATCGAGATGGCCACGCTCTTGTCCTCAGACAGGGTCGAAACAATACTGCTCTTGCCCTTGTTGGGGTGGCCGACGATAGCGAATTCCGGAGTGCTCACTGGCTGGCACCTTTCTTTTCAACCGCCCGGCTTGCCAGCGCCAGGCTCTCCACATGCAAGTTAGGGTCACCCAGCTGGCCGAGGGTCAGCTGCCAGGTTTCCCGGTCCGCGCCAGACACTTGCTCAGCGCCACCCCAGAGCAGCACCAGCAGCGGTTTTTCTTCGCCAAGTTGCTGGCGAATATCACGCAGAAAGTCGAGTAAATCCAGCATCGGCGGCTCCCAGGCCTTGACCAGCAGCGCCAACGCCGCAGGCTTGTCCCGCGCGAGGGCGGCGAGCATTTGCTGATCCTGCTCCAGGGTCTGGCGGCCACCGGCGCGCAGGAATTCCAGTGGCTCGACGCCCATGGCCGCCAACGCCGAACTCACGTCGCCCGCATCGCCGGCAGCACTGCCAGCAGCGGACCAGTCAATCACCGGGCAGCGCAGCGCATAGTGGGCCGCCGCGGAATTTCTGGCGGCACTGCCCGGCGCCAGGGTAAACGCATGTTCCGGCTCGGCCGCGGCGGTGGATACCAGGGGTGAATTCATACGCGCCAACAACTCCGGAGCCCCGGGCAGTTTGCACAGGGCGCGGCCCAGATGATGACGCAGGCGGTACCAGGAAATAGTAAGCGTCAGCAGCCGGGGCAGCAGCCCATAAAAAGCAACCGCGGCAATCAGGAAGGGCCACCATTGCCCCAGGGCAATGGCCAATTCAGGGGTGGCGGCCGGGTCGGCCAGCGCGCCTTCATCCAGCCGATAGTAACGGCTTTGCGCAACCAGTTCGGCACCAGGCACGGCATCCGGCAGCAGGCTGGACCAGGGGGCAGAGAGAGTAACCAAGAGCTGGTGAAAGGTCTCGCTGGTGACCACCAGCGTGGTGCTCCAGGCAAATGCCAGGTCTGAGAAAGACACCAGGAACAAGGCGCTGACCAGGACACCAATATTGAAGCTGACGGCGAACAACTGCGACCAGAGGGAAAGCAGCCAGCGCGTGGCTGGCCCGAGGATGGGAGCATTGTCCGACTGCCAGAGCATGGCCAGGCCCTGCTCTGGCTTGCTGGTAAAGACCCCCACCAGATGGCCGGCGAGGCGTCCGGGGTTGAGGAAACCGAGCCCTGTGCCAAGCTGGCGGAAGAGCGACAGGCGCGCGGGCAGCGCCGCCACCAGCCACAGCAGCAGCAACAGGATCTGGGGCAACACCAGTACCGCCACGGCATTGACGATATTGATCGGCTGCTGGCCGTCGTAATAGAGCACCGCGCTGGCCAGGCCCCAACCGCTGAGCAAACCCGCTACCAGCAGCCCCACATTCAGCCCGTGATAGACACGAACGCCCTGCTGGCCGTAATTTCCTGCCGCTTTCGGTCGCGACTCATGCAGCCAGGCGCGAACCTGGGCGACGGGCTTGTTGCGCCAGCACTCCAGCCTGCGACCCGCAGCCCGATCCCGCCGTTTGCGCTCTTCCAGGTCGACCTCCTGGTCACTGTCCAGAACCAGGCTCAGGTCAATGAGGTCGGCCAATAGCGCCCCGGCGGAGCGGGAGGATTGTTGTGTTTTTTTATTTGGCATCTACTGGTTCGCGGCCCGTTCGGCAATACATTCGTATCCGCCCATCTGCAGATCACGGCAGACCTGCGGCCTGTTGTGGTAGATCGTGCACATCATGCTGTGTCGGTCCAGGGCCGCACACCAGCCATCATCCAACCTGGCCATACGCTCCCCGCCCCACTCATCAATCTCAATATAGCGTTCTGGCACCCCGGTATCGCTAATCAGCAGCACCTCCAGGCGGCAGCAACAGGCTTCACAGCTGCTACAGCTCACCTCGGCCTCGGCAAGTGTTTTAACCTCGATGGTCATAAGCCGCCTTAATATTGTTAGCTTCGTTATTGGTGGGGAAAGACTCCGTTATACCCGCAGCGATTAAAATCCTGCTATCTGCATCAGTTTACTCTAAAATAGGCGCCTTCATCGACCACCATCTCTCCCGACCCTCCCCCACCGGAGAACGGAACGGAGACAACTGAGCCGAGAGACCTGAAGCTTGTCTACACTGAGCGCCTATCCACACTGAACATCGATCCACACTGGACACCCCTACCATGAGCAACAAGAAGTACCAGATCTACACCAGCCAGGAAGACAACAGCTGGACAGCCGGCATCACCCGCAGGGTGAGCAAGACCAAATCCGTCGTCACCAAGAGCCAGCAGGGGTTCACCAGCGAAGCTGAAGCCACGGCCTGGGCGGAAACCGAATTGCAAGCGTTGTTAAAAGTGCAGGCCGAGCGCAACAAGCGCCACGCCCGCTAGCGGGCCGGGTAAGCATGGACAACAATGATATTCTGCGGCGCCTGCGCTACGCGCTGGAACTGAACGACAACAGCATGATCCAGATCTTTGGCCTGGCGGGCCTCCCGGTGACTCGGGAGCAGGTCAGCAACTGGCTGAAAAAAGACGACGCTGCGGATTATGAGGCCTGCAATGATCTGCAGCTGGCCACTTTTCTCAACGGCTTCATTATCCACAAGCGCGGCCAGCGTGACGGCGCGGAATACAAGCCCGAAAAGCGCCTGAGCAACAACCTGATCCTGGTGAAGCTGAAAATTGCCCTCGACCTCAAATCCGACGATATGCTGCAATTGCTGGAGCTGGCCAATTTTGTCCTCAGCAAGCACGAGTTGAGCGCCTTCTTCCGCAAGAAGGGTCACAAGCATTATCGCGAGTGCAAAGACCAGGTACTGCGCAACTTTATCCAGGGCATACAGTTCAAGTATCGGGACAAGAAAGAATTGAAACCGGTGTTTAGCTGGAAAAAGCCTGACCAGAGTTAGCCTTTACGCCGGTTTAACTCTGCCTGGGGCGATCTACTTTCTACCGTTTAGTGGGCCTGCAGCGCATCCGTGAGTGCTTGATAGTATTCCGGAAAGCGTTGAATGTCGTTGTGCCCGGCACCTTCGATCACCTGCAATTGCGCCGGCGCCGACATCAGTGCCAACAGAGCCTCACTGTCGGCAACCGGGATTGTGCTATCGCGCGAGCCGTGCAAGAACAGCGTCGGCATATCAATTTCACCGATTATTTGCTCTGTATCCAGTGGGTACTTTAGTACTTGCGCCGGTATCCAGGGGAATTCCCGCCGGGCAATCTCCCGCATACTGCGGAAAGGGGAAACCAGAATCAACTGCGCCGCGTCTACATGGCGCGCCAGCTCAACCGCCAGGCTGGTGCCGATTGAACGGCCGTAAATCACGACCGGCTTGCCCGCATAGCGCGGCGCAATCAAATCCCAGGCAGCTCTTACATCCTGATGCAATTGAGCCTCACTCTCGATCTGGCCAGTACTCTTGCCGTAGCCGCGAAAATCAAAGATAAACAGGTCGTAGTTGACCTTCTGGTAATAGCCTGTATTAGTTGTCCAGGTTTCCAGGTTGCCGGCGTTACCGTGAATAAAGAAAACCAGTCCTTTAGGGTTGGCCTGGGTAAAATGTAACGCGCTCAATTCTGCGCCGGCGACGGGCACCGCTACTTCTTCAAAAGGGTATGCAAACTCGAACTTGTGGTCGGCCGGCAACTTCGATGCCGGGAATATTAACTGTTCCTGCTGCAAATAGATGGCCAGCGCCAGGCCGCAATAAACCGCCAAACCGATCGCGCCCAACGCTAAGACTGCTTTTTTCATATCCGGGACTCAAGGAGAAAACAAGGCTGAGAGCATCTACGACACAACAACTGGCGAACCAATCAAATTGACATTGCTGTTCTTTTCCACCACGGCTATTGTCGAGCCAGGCGCAGCACTCTTGGGCAAGCTAAAATCAAAACCGTGTTTGCCGGATTGTGAAATTCCGGCTTCCACCAGATCGGCCCTGAAGTTCTCGGCGGTCAATGTGGCAACGGCAACTCCATCCACTAAAACGTCCAGCATTACCGGTTCTTCCGTTGCCGCCGCTTTTGCCCAGCCAGAGACATGCTGGTTGCTGGCCTGGTCCAGATGACCGCTGATACTTATCTCCTCAAGACTTTTCTCTTGCTTTGCCTGGGCAGACCAGGCCACATAATCCGCAGGACTTGCGGAAATCGATCCGACAATCTTTTCAAGATTGGCTTCGGATTTATCCAAACCCAAAAAATTTAACAGATTATTGGCGTACACAGCAGGCTCAATCAGCATCTTTTCATAAGACACCAGCATGTAATCGATATTGCTCCTGGCAATAAAATTCAACACCTGTTGGTACTGCTTGTTGGATTTGATCATGCTTTGCAAGACATCCTGGTCCAGGGCCTGTTCCTTGCGCAGGGCGATCGCATAAATATCCCTGAAAACAAAAATATACTTCTTTGCCCGGAATAGCTTATCTACCCTGTTTAAATCGTTGACTGCATCCGGCAGCTTCCAGGCAAAAAGCTTATGCCGCGAAGCATAATCTGCCACAATCTCTTCAAAACCGCGCCAATTTCGCGACCGGAAGCACTTGGCAAGCTCGGTATCTTCAAAGATTGGCTTGTGACTGTGCTCACCCAGTGAAATACCGATCGCGTCAAGGGAAGCCGCTATCGCCGAAGTGCCGCTGCGATTAATTCCGACGATAATTATTGCTTGACCGTTGACCATAACTTGCTCTTTACAGCACCACTGTTGAGACAATTATATCGCTCTTAATCCATCCATGCACCAGCGACCGGTCAGTATTCGTAGATAAAAAAGCGCCCTAAAGGATCTCTCCTGAAGGGCGCAAGTAGCAGAATTGTAATTTATAGCGGGTTACTTCAGCAGCTCACCCAATCCGGTTCTCTCCAGGTAGGTCTCCACCCTCTCCAGGCGTGGCTGGCCGGGAAATTGTGCGTTTTCACCCTGGGTGGTCAAACGCTCGGGCAGGCTTTTCGAAAGCTGATCAGCTTCGGCTTCAAACCTTTTTATCTCCGCTGTGCTGACTTTACGGCCATCTTCCACATGACCGGCAACCGGGCAGCGTCCATCGCGAACCATACGGGTATTGCCCCAGCCGATTATACGACCATAGCCGCCGTTTTCTCGCCACTCGGTCCAATCCTTGAACGCCATATCGCGTCGGCCATTAGTGGTATGAAACAGCGTCATATGGTCGTGGCCGACATCGTTGGCGTAATCCCCGGTCATCTTGACTTCATCGCCTTCCTGGTAGTAACGCCCGTTCCAATCCGGAAATGTCAGTGAATACCAGGTGCCCTGGATACTGGTGCCAATCTGGGCATAAGGCAGAAAGCACAATATCTGGGTGGCCCACTGGGAATGTCCAGCGGTTGGGTCATTATAGTAGGTTATGCGCCAGCGATTACCACCATCGAACACGTTGGGCCGTGGTACAGCTGAATGCGCCAGTGAAGCTCCCATTAAAGTAGCAAGTGCAATGGCAATTGGTGCGCGGTATTTTTTAATATTCATCATCTTTACTCCAAATCATTATTGCTCGTAGCGTGATTGAAATTCGACTTAGGTACGCCACTGAAGGCTGGGTACGAAAGCGAATGCTGCAATTACACGGTACTGCTAACGGATCTGGATTTAGAGGTAATATTTCACAAAATACCGGTGAACATTTTCCTTTTAAAAACGCGATCTGCGCCACAGCTCGCGGTAACTGTGACCTGGGCGCGCCCGGTAGCCAAGCTAAATGGGATTGAATTGAGGGTTAATCAGGGATCGTTCAGGAAGGCTGCGTTACTTCAACCGCCCTTCTGACAAACATACACCGAGTTGGTGGACTCACAATTTTGCAGGGGGTTATAAAAAGAAATCACATGGGAAACCACATGCGCAAATACCGTGCGCAATAAAGCTTCAAAGTTTTGTTCCGGTAGATTCTGCGACCACATGGCAAACACACCGTTGGGCTTGAGCTGCTCCGCCATCAGCGCCAGGGTATCGGTTGTATAAAAACTGGCGTTGGCGGCATTGAGGAATTCCGTGGGAGAATGGTCGATATCCAACAGAATGGCATCAAATTTTTTACCGTGGGCATTGGGGTCAAAGCCGGTACCAGGGGCGACAGCCAGATCAAAGAAGCTGCCGAGCACATAGCGATTACGCGCGTCGGCGTTGAGCATCTTCCCCAGCGGCACCAGCTCATCCCTATGCCAACCGATAACGGTATCCAGGGCTTCCACCACCAGCAATTCTGCAATTCGCTCGTCTTTCAAAGCGGCCACAGCGGTGTAACCCAGGCCCAAACCGCCCACCACAACACTCAGCGCCTCCCCCTCTACCGCGGCCAGACCAAGAGTGGACAACGCCTCTTCCGCCTCGACGAACATGCTGGACATCAAAAATTCTTCGCCCAGCTTAACTTCATAGATATCTCTGTCACCAAACACCGGCATGCGGCGCCGGCGCAGTGAGATCTCCCCTAACGGCGAGGCCTGGCTGTCGATTTCTTCGAATAATGGGGGCATGGTTGATTTTTCCTGAGCTGGTACGCGGACGGCAATAATACTTGCTAATAGGGCTGCTTGCCATTGTCCAGGTGCGAGCCCCATGGCGACGGGCCCTTGCCACATCAAATGATCAGAACGAGAAGCGGTACATTGCGGTTGCGCTCAGTGCAATAGGGCGTAAAAATAGGCGTCAGATCAATGCTGTAACCAAAGTGAGCTGGAGGACAGCCCGGCCCCCCCTGCTGCGCATGACTTCCGATGACCGGAGAAGACGATGGCAAACGATGTTATGGCAGATAGCCTCGCTCGAAGCCAGGCTCGTTGGTTTGTCGGACGCAAACGCGAGTGTGCTCTGCTCGATGAATTGCTGAGCGACTCCCCCAGTCGAGTCCTGTATATAAGCGGCCCAGGCGGAACAGGTAAAAGCTGTCTACTGCATCAACTGCGCGTGCTCGCCGATAAGCAGGGCATTGAGAGCGTGTACCTGGACGCCCGGGATGTCATAGCAGAACCGCAATTGGTGAGCGCCGCAATCACGGCAGCAGTGCCAACTTTGCTCACCACCAACCAAAGCACCGTCAATGGCCTGCTGCTGTTGGACAGCCTGGAGTACTGGGACTGCTTGCAGCACTGGTTTGCACATCAGTTGCTGCCAACATTGCCGGACACATTGCGAATAGTGATCGCCAGTCGCTCAGAACCCGTTGTTAGCTGGCTTACCCACACGGCCTGGCGACAGGTGATCTGCCACCTTTCCCTGCCGTCGTTCAGTGACAGCGAAGCGAGGAGGTTTCTAAGAGGCGCACAGTTCCCCACTCAATACCACGCCCAGGCACTGGCTATCAGCCGCGGCCACCCGCTGAGCCTGGCCCTGATCACCCAGCTGGACTTAACGGCAAGTGGCAACAAGCTCGACCTGAGCTCGGTGATGTCTGACCTCGCCGCCTGCTACTTGAACGATGCATTGAGCGCCGAACAACGCCAAGCCATGGAGGCCGCGGCGGTAGCATTGCGCCTTGACGAACCGCTATTGCGCGCCATGCTGCAGCAACCGGTACGCAGGTTACACCACTGGCTCAGCCAACAGACCTGCATATCGCGCACCTCGGAAGGTTTATTTCCCCACGATTTGTTGCGCCAGGCTGTGGTCGAGGATCTGCGCCAACGCGACCCGCAGCGTTACGACGAACTGGTGGCCAGGGCCGATCAGCACCTGACGGAGAGAATGAAAACCGCAACTCCGGAAAACCGACTCCGACTCGCCTACCAGTCATTATTCGTCAACCGCGCAACAAATGTACTGCAGCAGAGCTTCGAGGCGGAGGACGCTCCGCTCTATGCCGATGTTGCCAGCAGCACAGACCTGCCCGCACTTAAGGCGATGACCAGGTGCCATGAGGGACACAGCGGAGAGGAAAACCTTGCCTATTGGTATCGGCAACAGCCGGAGTCAATTACTGTGTTTCGCACCCCGGAACAGCAACCCTTGGGCTATATGCAAGTTCTTTACCTTGATGGCGACAGCGATTGTGGCGATGATCAACTCAGCCGCGCATGGCTTGGTGAACTGTCGCAGCTGGGTATTCACAGCCAAACAAAGTTTTTGTGCCGGCGCTGGATGGATGCAACCGCCTACCAGCAGCGCTCCCATGTGCTGAAGCAAGTCTACGTGAGAATGATGACCCATCATATTATGCGCTTTGAGGATTGTGTTATGGGATGTGTAATGCCCGATGATCCACCCAACCGGGCACTTGCGGAAGCCTCCGGGCACGCCCTGTTGCGAACCCGAGGCACACTGGTTGCCATCCATCACTATCAACCCAAACACACAATCATCGATTGGTTGCAAACCCTGCATTCCAGGTTGCGGGGCGGCGCTGGGCCAGCTCCGACCCTGGCCCGTCACGAGTTCGATAACGCCCTGAAGATGGCACTTAAATATTTCTTGAAACCCGCTAAGCTGCGCGACAATAAGCTGTTGGAGCTGGCGTTGCTCGGCCAACCCGCCGACGATATTTTTGCGCTGCGGGAACTGCTATCCCAGCACACCAACCAGCTTGCCCAAGCGACCAGGACGGCGCCCCTGGCAGCTGTGCTGGACCGCACCTGGCTCAAACCCTGCTCCAGCCAACAGGCCGCTGCCGAATCGCTGAATATATCATTCAGCACCTATCGGCGCCGACTGGCACAGGCCGTTGACCTGCTCGGTGAGAACATATGGGAGGCAGAGCAACGCCTGCTGCAGGAATAACCCAGGCTCTGGAAAATTGAGCATTTTATGGCGTAGAAAGTGAGTAGTGATATGGCATAGCCTCAATCGGGCATACCTGAATCGAGGATTGCCCATGTTAGCTCGCAAAGCCTTCCGCGTTATGCTCGCCTGCTGCACCGCCGCTTTCATCCACAGCGCCCATGCGCGCCTCGTATTCACAACCCTGGACGGCGACTTCAACAACGCCGTGGTGCAGTCACTGGTCAATATACCCGGGGCCTCCGAGGGCGATCAAACACTGGGCATCAGCAGTGGCGGCGTTCAGTTTGACTTCAACACCAACGCCGCCGCTGGCCTGTACAGCGGTGTTTTCGGCGCTCTTGGCTCACCACAGCTCACCTCCTTTTTCCCCTCGGGAATCACCCTGAGTATCTCGCCGCCGGTGGCGGCCATTGGCTTCAACTATGCTCTGGCAGAATGCCATGGCGAGATTATCGTGCAGGGCGAGAACAATTTGCAGGAACAACACACCTTCCAGGACGGGCAGAGCAATCTTTTTGTCGGAGCCTCGGATATTGGTGCAATCTCGGCGGTGACGCTGAACGGCAGCTGCTTTGCGGCGGCCTGGTCTGAGATGCGCTTCGTCCCCGGCAGTGTAACGCCGCCCACCGAACAGGCGGACATCGGCACGACCAAAACCGGGCCACTGAGTACCAGCCAGGCATTCAGTACCATCAACTACACCATTGATATCGATAACGCCGGGCCCGATAGCGCAAGGAATGTGCGGGTAAACGATTTTCTGCCACTGGGCACAGCGGTGATATCAGCAACCCCCAGCCATATTGTCACCAACAACGGCCAGGTGAGCATCCAGGTGCTGGGCGATATCGGCGACCAGGGCACAGGCCAGGCAGAAATAGAAGTATCTATCCCGCCCTTTGCACCAACCAGCGGCAATCCCGCGGTATTCAACTGCAATAGCGTGCTGACCAATGTCGCGATTGGCACCACGGAATCCGCGGACACCAACAGCGCCAACAATTTGCACTTGACCAATACCTACTTCGATCGACTGTCTCGCACGGGGGTGATGGAGGTATGTGACAACGCCATCGACGACAACTGCGATGGCCGCGTTGATTGCGGCGACAACAACTGCGCCAATAGCCCGCGCTGCCGTGCGCCGCTGATTCAACCCAACCCCACCAATAACCCGCCACTGCCCTGCCCCATTACAGTTGTCGGTGCCAGGGTTTGCCTCAACAACGGCGGTCCGCTGGGCTTTCCCACCGATGGATTACCCGATGACGGCCCCGATCCCAGGGAACCCAGCAGCAGTTGCCAGTTTCCCAACCAGCATGGCCTGGTGGAACGACCCGCCTGCTGCTGCGAGAGCACCGGCGCCTGCATCGAGGTGTTTGGTTCGGCGGGGGCCGGCGCACAGGCCTGCGGCGTGCCCTTCGACCCCAACTTTAAGACCTCGGTGCCGGCGGTAAACGCATTCGGCTATGGGTTTACCAGTGCGGGAATGCAACACAACTACACCATAACCTACGAAAACATTGGCACCGCCGATGCCCACGACGTGAAAGTTATCGATGTGCTGGCCGCTGAACTCGATGTTAGCACTCTACTGGTCAACAACGGCGGGCTGTACGATGCTACGAATCGGACTATTACCTGGACCGACCCGGTAGTGCCCCCGAATGACCCAAGAAGTGTAAGCTTTCAGGTTAATGTTGACAGCGCGGCAGTGCCTGGCACGCGCATTCGCAATGCCGCCACGATCATATTCCCCGATGCGGTGCCGCCGTCACGTATTGACACCAACTTCGTGGAGCACGCCATACGCCATCCCCTGGCACCCATAGAGCCGGATCTGGGCGTTGTAGGCTGTGAGCGCACTGGGCCAACTGAAGATACCTGGCGCGTGCAGTTGTTTAACAAGGGCTATGGATACGCCTACCACACCACCGCCACCCTGGTGACTCCTCCTGACGGCATCGACGTCACCGACCCCACCGCCAGCTTTGGCCGTCTCGACGAAGGTAGCACCGATCCGGCCCAGCGCGGAACCACCATGCCCGCGGCGCTCAACCGCAGTCTGGACACGGTTGAATTTACCAGCCTGGTCGACAACCCTTGCGCCGCCCTGACCTGGCGTATCAGCTATGCAGAGAGCCTCAACGGCCCTCTGCAAACGGTGGATGTGCAGGTATTGGAAGATGGCGACAACGATGCCGTGGCGGACGAGCAGGACAACTGCCCCAACACCGCCAACCCGGATCAACTGGACAGCGACAACAACGGCGTCGGTGATGCTTGCGAGATACAGGAAATTTGCGGTGACCTGAACCAGGATCAGGCCGTCGATGTTAATGATCACCGCCTTATTCGCAGCCAATTCGGTCTTTGCAGTGACGCCACAGAGTTTAATCCGGAGGCTGACCTGGATGGCAACCAGTGCGTCAACTACCAGGACTACCGGCTCTGGTATCGCTGCTATACCGATTTTCGCAACAACCCCTAACAGGAGAGCTCCATGAAAAGTCTAATGATCGCGGCACTTCTGGCTTGCCTCAACACCGTCTTCTGCAGCAGCGCCAACGCCCTGTTGATCAACCTGGACATCAGTGACAGCGATGTGCGTGTCGGAGAAACCTTTACCGTCAATGTAGGCATCAGCGACGTGTTTGGTGGTCTAGCTCCGCTCGAGGAGGTCATCTTCTTCGGCTTCGATGTTGTCAACAACGATCCAGTCGTTTTGCAGTATCTGGGCGCCACAGTGCAATCACCCTTTCTCGACGACTCAGCCTTTTTTATCGACACGGATGTAGCAGGCTCGGCCTTTGCCGGCATCCCCAATACGCCGGCGAACTCAAGCCTTGTGCTCGCCAGCCTGGACTTTCTGGCACTGACCGTAGGCAACCCAAGCCTGGGGATAGCCTCGGACCTGACTGACCCTAATGAAGGCCTCGGCTATTTTCTTCGCGGCAATCTTGATATTAGCAAGCAAATACAGCTTGATATTCGAGCGGCAGCATCGGGTGTACCCGCTCCCGGAACACTGCCTATATTGGGTTTAGGCCTGGTATTGCTTGTTGTGGGTTATCGTAAAAGGTCAGCTGTAAAAGGGGGCGGGCTGAAAATGGATCGGTGACGAATTTTCCGACAAGCCAGCCTGCACCTCAGCCGATTTCAATAACTGACCGCGGGTAATGACTTAACTGGACGGCGCGGACGGCGGAGGTCCATTGCGCTGCGTTCTTCTCCCACGAGTCGAGAATATGTTCCTCACTATCATTAGGTCGACTCATTGTGCTTTCCATTTCCATGTACAGGAACCCCTATAGCTACCGGGTCTATGTCATCCAGGATCAGAGTCATCCAGAACAGTCCCGGGATCGATACCGCAGCGAATGGCGCTCTCTTGCACTGCCGCCCGTATCATCGGGCTGCTGGCGAGCAGGCGGCGGAACGGCCGTTCGGACAACACCAGCAGAGTCGTGGGCACGATCGCCCTGACCTTGATACGCTTGGGCCGGTGCGGCAGCACCAGCATTTGGCCAAACATTTCGCCCCGGCCCAGGCGCCAGGATCGCCCCGAGGTTTCCACTTCGACAGCGCCGGAGGCGATGAAATACACGTTTTTCTCCGTACTATCCCTGTCCACAACCGTGGTTCCCGCAGCTACGTAACGGGTCTGCAGGCTGCGGCTCAAACGCTCCAGCGCCACCTCGTCGAGATCGGCGAACAGCGGAAACTGTTGTACCAGCTCGGCGCGCTGTAAAACCAGGTCAAGATTCGGGCGCTGTTCGGCAATGCTGCGTCGCGCATGAATGTCCTGCATCAGTGCCGTATACACTTCGGTGCCAATCAGTCCGTCGGCGCGCAAGGCGGCGTACTCCCGCTCCTCCAGACGCAGAGCCGTGCGGCGAATAAAGCGCCGGCTGATTTCTTCGGCGTAGCCGGGGAACTGCAGGCGCAGACCATCGAGCGCCGTTTCGACCATCTCCTGGCGACGGCTCAGAATTTCTTGCAACAGCTTCGCCACCCGCCGGCCGTGCAGGCGCCGGATGCGGGCTTTAATAAAGCCCTCCAGGTCGCGCAGAATCACACGCTGCGAAAGCAGTATGCCGAAGCGCTTTGAACTCATCTGCGCGAGCGGTGCCGACCAGTGCAAGTGATTGTGGGCAAACAGTGCGGCGCGATAAGACCGTCCGTACCTGAGATTGCGGCGAGCCGCACGCTGATAGCCGACACGCCCGCCGGTGCGTGCACCTTCGATCAGGCGGCTGGCATCGGCAACCGCGCGTTCGGCCAGGCGTATGGAAAACGTATGTTCGCGGATACGGTCAAGGATGGCGTTGCGCTCCGCGACCGCCAGTGCGATCAAACCGAGGGTGATGCGATCGCGCTCGAGCACGCCGGTGTTATCCTCGGCCTTGCTCACCGCCGCGTCGAGACGCTCGGCAAAAAGCTTGGCTTCCGAGCGCCGCAGATCCTGTGGCAGATCAAACTTTGTCGCGGTATCACGCATTTCATCGCGCACCGTCTGTAACGCCACCGCAATCACCTGGTCAGACACGGCCTGATCGATGGGCGAGAGCCGGTCGAGCCCGAGACGGCTGATCACTGAGCGCAAGGTGGCCCCCTGCACCAACAGCGTGAACAGCACGAAACCGGTGGCGAGGATACCCACCAGGCGTTTGACCTCGACCGGTACGGCAGGGTTTTCGGTGACGGCCAGCGCCAGCGCCAACGTTACCGCGCCGCGCAAGCCGCCCCAGAGAATCGCCACCCGATAAGGCACGTCCACCGCCGGCGAGAGCCGCGCCAGCGACAGCAGTGGCATCAGCCCGAACAGGATGGCGATACGCGCGATGACTGCGGCCGCGACAACCACCAGAATCAGTTTTATATCGCCGATTTCCACCGCCTCGAGCAGCCGGGGAATCAGCAGTGCGGCCAGGATAAAGATCAGCGCCCCCGCCCAGTGCGCCAGCAGGTCCCAGGTTTCCCGCAGATTTGTCCAGGACACCGGCGGCAAGCGGCTGGGACCGGCCAGCGACAATGTGAGGCCCGCAGTGACCACGGCGATAACGCCAGATGCCCCCACGGTTTGCTCAGCACCGATGTAGGCAAGATACGGCAGCGCTACCGACACCGAAATCAAGGCTCGATCGTAGCGTGCGAACAGCGCCATGAACCACAGCGCGATGCGCGCGGTGACCCAACCGGTGAGCGCCCCGCCGATAATCAGCAGCGGGAAGCGCGCCAGGGCACTGCCAACCGAGGGATCGGGCACGTTGAGCATAACAAAGCCCATAAACACGCCGAACAGCGCAATCGCGGCCGCATCGTTGAGCAGGCTCTCGCCTTCGATGATTCGCACCAGCCGCTGCGGCGCAGCAATGGAACGGAAAATGCTCACCACTGCCGAGGGGTCGGTGGTGGAGACTATAGCACCGACCAACAGACACGCGGTCAGCGGCAGCGCGCTCGCCCAAACCAGCCCATAGCCTACCGTAAACGTTGCCACCACCACTGCCAGGACTGCCAGCACCAGTATCGGCACCCAATCGTCGAGCATGCGCAGCAGATCCATGCCGAGCGTGGCCTGAAACAACAGCGTCGGCAGGAATACGTAGAGAAACACGTCTGCCCGTATTGGCAGATTGAGAATCGCCTGCGCGACCGGGTTCAGGGCATCGGTCAGCTCAGTGTTGAGAAAAAACGCAGCCCCTGAACCAATCAGAATGCCGAGCACTGCGAGCATCGCGGTGTAAGGCAGGCGCAGCCGGTTTGCCAATGGCTCCGCTGCCGCAATGACCAAGAACAATGAGGTGATGATGGTGGTAAGTAAGACGATATCCATAAGTAATAAGCGTTTTACCCTGGCTGCGGGTCGGTTGCGGGGGCGAGGCTGGCGCCCCGTCATAAGGAGCCGAGGGTCTCGCTCCTTGTTGCCTGATCGCCAAGTATATCCGCTAGTTGCTGTGCGGTGGCATTTTTAGTGCCTGTCCTTGATGTCTCTATCGGTGCCTGTCCTTGATGTCTCTATCGGTGCCTGTCCCTCACTTTTAGTGCCTGTCCTTGATCTTGTCTCTATCAGTGCCTGTCCTGGATACTTTTGATCTGCGAGCTTTGGCTACTTTCTGCAGGTTATACCCCTGGCTGACGCGATCGTTTCGCCAGCAGCTAACGGTGCAAGATGGGCTTCGACACGGCCTTTACTCCACCACTCCCAGCCACCACCGGTGTAGCGCGATCCACTCGCCGACTGCGTGATCGTCGTGTCGAAGGTCTGGCCTTTGTAGACAATACGCGCTTTGTCCTTGGTCGGATACGTGGCTTTAACTGTGGCACCGTCGTCGCAGAAATAGGTGTGTAGCGCGGACTGGGTTGACTCAAACCCGCGCAAGCTGCGGCCATCAGCTGTCGTTACGAGCAAAGCGCCTTCTCTATCGCGCTCAATGCGTATGACGTCGGCCAGAATATTCAGGACTGTTTGCTCCTGGTTCATCAGCGCTGGCGGGCACATCTTCCTGGTAGTGCCAAGCGTGCCAAACTCTAGATCTGCGCCAGAGCGCGTATAGGGCCCAAATACCCTGTTGCAACCGGTACTGCCGCTGAACTGCCCATCCTGACCGAAAGTCAGGGTTATGTGAGAACTGTCGATCACCCCGCGGCCTGCCACGTCCTGGATTTGAAACGTACGGTCGAGAAGATCAGCGTTCGTGAATTCTGAGTTGCCGTTCGTGCCAGTACCCGGCGCACTTGTGCAGGCTGCGAGTGCGAGTGCGGCGGCAGCAGCGATGAGAATGGGGTAACAGTGTCTGAGGTATCGGGTCATTGGGTGATTCCTTTCTAGTAGGGGCAGTGCGGTATTCGGGCGATATCGTACGCGAAAGCCTGGTGAATCTACAGAGGAGCGGGCCCTAGCGAGCCCTAGCGAGCCCTAGGACAGGCACTCGCTCGGAGAGCCCCGAGTCCCAGGACAGGCATTTGCTTACGGAGAGCCCCAGGACAGGCAGTCAACAGGAGCCCAGGACAGGCACTTGCTTGCCAGGACAGGCACTCACAACTCATGTCTCAGCATCGATTCTTCTAGTGCCTGTCCCTGATCTTGGTGCCTGTCCCTGACCTCAAACAACTCCCAGGACAGGCACACACAACTCATGCCTCAGCATGAATTCCAGCACTTCCCGACTGGTTTTCGATAGAACACCATCATCAACAGCTTGAAAAGCCATCAATGCCCATAGTTTCATTAAAGCTATCTTAACAGCCCATAATCTAAGACTATGACTCAGCCCAGAAGTCAGCTTGTATCACCTGCAGACACGCCCTACTACCACTGCGTCTCCCGCTGTGTAAGGCGAGCGTTTCTCTGTGGTAGCGATCCTGTCACTGGCCAGTGCTACGAACACCGAAGGCAGTGGATAGAAAACCGCATCCGCTTGCTGAGTTCCTTATTTGCCATCGACATCTGCAGCTACGCGGTTATGAATAGCCATTACCATGTGGTCGTCAAGCTAGATACTTCTGAGGACTGGTCGGAACAAGACGTTATTGATCGCTGGTTGACACTGTATAAAGGCCCTCTGCTGATTCAACGCCATCACCGAGGTGAAGCTCTGACACCAGCGGAAAGAGACACCGTTTCGAGCATCATCGAAATCTGGCGCCAGCGTTTGCAGAGCTTGAGTTGGTTCATGAAGCTGTTAAACGAACCCATTGCCAGAATGGCCAACGCCGAGGATAACTGCACCGGCCATTTTTGGGAGTCCCGCTTTAAATCCCAGGCGTTATTCACCGAAGAGGCCCTGATATCTTGCATGACTTATGTAGATCTTAATCCTGTTCGCGCCGGTATATCCAGGACTCCGGAATCGTCGAAACACACCAGCGTCAGAGAACGCATCCAACCCGCCTTCAATCTGTCCGAGGCAATCAAGGATCAGCACTTGGCCGCTGATTTTGACCTTCCCATTAAACCGCTTCTGCGTTTCGAAGATACTACAAAGCGGGATACCCAAACGGGAATTGCGTACTCGCTAAGCGACTACCTGCAACTGGTCGACTGGACCGGACGAGCGATTCGGGATGATAAAACCGGCTCGATTCCTGGCAAACTACCGCCGATACTTACCCGACTGAATATTCCCATCGAGCAATGGCTGGTCAATAGCCAGCATTTTGAAAAGATTGTCCATCGACGGTTTCGGAAATCCGCTTAACTTTCGCCGTACAATAACACTCCTCTGAACTCGCGCACCTGAAATTCAGGTGTTGGCGTCAAATTCTGCAACAGTCGCTTGCAGCCCGATTTCCGTACACTCTAACAACGTGGGCTATCATGCGTGCCAACTTGTTGTGCATTTTTCTAACAGTGCTTGTCCCTGCCATTCTTATAGCGGTGCCTGTCCCTTCCATAGCGGTGCCTGTCCCTGCCATCTGCTACTGCCATTCACTGCCTGTCCCTGCCATTCACCTGTCCCTGCCATTCACACCGGGGCCTGCGCAATCGTCAGCACACCGCAAGCAGCCATACAACTAAGCGTGCGCAGATGGTTCAACCGAGTCCAACTTTGCTGATATTCATTCCAGCAGGCCACAAGTCTAGAATCGCTATCTGCACATTCTTTCAGTTTGTTATTAAGCGGCACATTGCCGAAAGCCGTCACGACAAACATACCGATTATGTAGATCACTGCAGCACTAATCACCAGCGCTGAACTCCCCCGCTGCCAGTCCGCAAAGCTCCAAACAATCAATCCGGCATACCAGAGTGTTGACCCGAAAAAGATGGGTAAAAATGCCGTATTGACGATGACATCGTTAATCTTGTTCATTGCCTGCGCAGCTTGCAACGGGGGCAACTTTCGAAGCGCCTTCATTATGACAACAGAGAATGCGAAATATATACCGGCCATAAGGCCGGTCAAAACGATAAGTAAAGTAAGCATGACAAAACTCCTTAAACTCGTAACAGAGCTGAATTCTGAGAGCAGCGCTACTCACCGACAGCAGCCCAGACTCCCGTTTTGGCAGTGTTTTCTACATAACCCTGAAAACTCCTGGCGGGGCGCCCCAGAACCTGCTCAACCGTATCGGTGGTCCATTCGTTGCGTCCATCCAGCACGTTGACGAACAGTTCATTCATAAGCCAGGCGATATCATCGGGAAGACCTTCGGCTTTGGCCGCAGCAAGATACGCCTCAACAGGTAAGACTTGAAAGCCGATGTCACGGTCGCTGACCCTGGCGATGGTGCCCACGCAGTTGGCGAAAGAGAGAATCTCCGGCCCGGTGACTTCCAGCAACTGGTTGCGCAAATCCAAGCGAGTCAACGCAGCGACCGCGACATCGGCGATATCATCGACGTCGATAAAGGGCTCTTCCGCTTTGGGCTCCGGTAAAAACAGCTCTCCACTCTGCAATCCATCGAGCATAAAGCTTTCGCTGAAATTCTGCATAAACCAACTCGCCCGGACGACATTCCACTCCAGGCCGCTAGTGCGGACGACGTTTTCTGCACGCTCAGCGCCCTCTTCACCACGACCGGAAAGCAACACCAGGTGCTTGACGCCCTGCGCTACAGCCAGCTCGGTAAAATCGCGCATATCGCTCTCAGCCTGTGGCACAGCGAGATCGGGAAAGTAGGTTACATAGGCTGAGCTAACGCCTTCCAGAGCAGGCCCCCATGTGGCCCTGTCTGACCAGTCGAAGGCAATCTCGGAGCTTCTTGACAGACCGCGAGTCATATAGCCGAGTTGCTGCAGCTTGGTGAATACGCGCACACCGGTTTTACCGGTAGCGCCAACAACAGCGATAATTTCATTTTTCATACGTCACCTCTTCAAAGGTTTGTTGATGGGCAGTTCTTGGAGAAGAAGTGTATTAGAGGGCTGCTTGATGTTTAATGCCTGTCCATCTATAGTTTTTTGCAGTTTGTCCAATTCGTAGTGAGCTGCCCGTGGAAGACCATCATCAGCGAGACGTCCCGGCCTCGACAGATACTCTGGGAGAAACCCTCTACTCCCTCCGGCTGAACGGGCTAATCTATGCCCACTCCGAGTTGACCGCACCCTGGGGCGTCGAAATGCCGCCCATGGACGGCAAAATGATGTTTCATATTGTCACCCAGGGAGGCTGCTGGCTGCGACTCCCAAATAACGAAAGCGTATTTTTACGCCCCGGCGAATTGGCGTTGTTACCCAGGGGTAAAGGGCATTCTATCGCCTCGGACGAAAATCAGGATTGCGAACCCTTTTTCGACATCCCGGTGCAGAAGTTGTCCGAGCGGTTCGAGCTAATGCGCTATGGCGGAGGAGGCAATGAAACACGGCTCACCTGTGGCGTGCTCAGCTTCGACCACGTGATGGGCGAAAAACTTATTGCACACTTGCCCCAATTCATTCACATGCAAAGCGACACTGGCCAGCTGCCAGGACCGCTACAGCCTCTTATCCAGCTGATGGCCGAAGAAGCCGCTGCGCTGGGTGCGGGCGGTGAAACGGTGGTGGCCCACCTCGCGGATATTATTGTCATTTACGCCATTCGCTATTGGATCGAGCACTCGCCAGAAGCAAGCAAGGGTTGGCTGGGCGCATTAAAAGACCCGAAAATCGGCAAGGCGTTGGCTGTTATTCATGCACACCCTGACTCAAACTGGACAGTCGAACGCCTGGCCGAGCACGCCGGGATGTCGCGTTCCGGTTTTTCGGCAAGGTTCACTGAGACTATTGGCACATCGGTCAAACAGTATCTCACCGAATGGCGAATGAGCTTAGCCCGCGTGAAGATATTGCAGTCGCCCATACCTTTGGCAGATCTGGCGGAGGAGATGGGCTATAAGTCAGAGGCGGCATTTTCCCGAGCGTACAAGCGTATTATGGGTGTGCCACCGATCCGCCCAAAGCATCATTTAGAATAAAAGGCTGCTGCCTGGTTTTTGGCATTGGGCTATTGTGATTACCCTCGTTAAGGCTTTCGCTATATAGTTGTACGGTGTTTCCGTACGGAGTAATAGATTTATGGACACTGTAAGTGTAAACAAGTTTCGTGACAACCTGAAAACCCTTGTAGAACAAGTAGTTAGCCAGCATGAGCCATTGAAAGTAACCCGGCGTGCCGGTGAAGCCTTTGTGGTTATGAGCGCCGACGACTGGGAGCGGGAGCAGGAAACCCTGTATGTACTCCAGAACCAGGATTTAATGCGGCAGATTGCCAATTCGCTTGAAACTCACACCCGTGGCCAGGGTTACACACCGACCAATGAGCAAATGGATGAGATCATTGGTATTTGAAGGTAATACTTGGGAGGCGTATGAAAAGATGCGTGAGAAGGACAAGAGGCTACACAAGGCTCTCTGTAAACTTCTCAAAGAATTACTTCGGACTGACGACCCATCAATGGGCGCGGGTAAGCCCGAGCCATTAAAGCATAACCTATCTGGACTCTGGACTAGACGTATATCGCAGAAGGATCGCTTGATATACAGATATGACGATAATTCCATTTACATCTTCGCCATTGGTGGTCACTACGACCAGCCCTAACGTTTATATCTGCATCAACAACCTATTTCCAGTACTCCGACAATATCATCAGAACGACGCAAACAACTAAACCAAACACCTGCCAAATCATCGCCGGCGATATGGTCACCACTCACGTACCAGAAATTAGAACTCGGCCCAAAGGCAGCCGCGCAGGTACGAGCGACTGCTGCCCCACTGCACGCAGCGCACAATGGCCAACTCGGCGTTCCGCTCCAACCCGCCAGCGCTGAAGCGCAACTGGTCGCCGTGCTGCACGCCCTGCCCCTCGGCCACCTCCGCTTTCCTGTTTGGCATCGAAATCTACAGCTACGCAGTAATAAACAACTAACCCACTGCATCACCAATCCGTGCATTCAAGTTGCTCAACAGGTAATCCACCAATGCGCGAACAGACGGTGACTGTCCCCGGCGAGATGGCGTTACCAGACTCAATTGTGCCTTCCCGGCTACCCACTCCGGCAACACTCGCACCAGCGATTCGTCATTGAGTTCATCCCTGCAGGTATAAGCTGGCAGGCTCACTATACCCAGCCCTTGCGCCGCCGCTTGTTTCAACGTAGTCATGTCATCGCTGCACAGTTGCGGGCTAAAGGGTATGGTGGTTTTTAACCCGTCCATACTCTCCAGGCTCCAATGCCCGGTTACCGGCTGCCAGCCCACCTTCAAGCTTTGTCTTTTAAGCAAATCATAGGGCGACTCCGGGGTGCCGGTTCGAGCCAGATACTCGGGACTCGCGAACAGGTACCAGGACACATTAGCCAGGTGCTGCTGAATATTATTCGAATCAGGCAGCGCTTCCATATGGCCTCTTACGGCCATGTCTATTCCGGAAGACACCAGATCGACCGCTTGGTTAGTCACCTGCTGGACCAGGTTTACCTTCGGGTGCTTGAGCAGAAATTCAAGCACCAGGTCCTTGATCGCATACTGGGCGACACCTACCGAGCAACTCATGGTCACGCGCCCGCTCAAGGATTCCTTGCGGCTTTGAATCGCCGCTTCGGCGGCTTCCATTTCCTCGATCATTGCCCGGGCATGCTGGTAAAACACCTGGCCTGTTTCGGTCACTTTAAACTGGCGGGACGTTCTTTGTATCAAGCGGGTATCAAGCCTTTCCTCCAGTTGCGATACATGCCGGCTCAAGCGTGACTTGGGCATATTGAGTGCTCTTGCGGCGGGAGAAAAGCCCCGTTTTTCCACCACGTGGACAAAATAGAAGTAGTCATTCAGGTCGATCATAGCCATTGGGTTCGCCGCTTTTTGCCCGCGCATCGTTCCAATTATAGAACTATAGTTTCAGTTTTTGAACCTACACGAACTTATCGTTCCATTGCTAATATCTAAACCGTGATTAAGAAACAGCCCAACCGGGAGATCGGACAATGAACGCAGCAACTTCAATTGGTGAAAACCTGGCCCTTGATAGCGCTACCACCGCATCCATCACTGCCCCACACGCTGGCAGCCCGCTTGAGATAGGCACCGGTTTTACCGCCAACGCTTTTCGCGAGCGGGATTTCGCCGGCGCGATGGATCCGCTGGTCATGGTCGATCACTACCGCATGAGTGAACCGACCTTTGGTGCCCACCCGCACGCCGGCCTCTCCGCTGTGTCCGTACTCTTTGAAGACAGCAAGGGTAAATTTCACAACCGGGATTCACTTGGTAACGATTTCGATTTGCTGCCCGGCGACCTGTACTGGTTAAAGGCCGGTTCCGGTGCGGTTCACGATGAGGCGCCCAGGGACGGCGCAAGCATTCACGGCTTGCAGGTATTTGTGAACCTGCCCGCGCGGCTGAAACAGGGTGCGCCTGCATCACTGCGTGTGAAAGCACAGGACATGCCTGTCCTGGAAACCGATGGCCACCGCGTTCGCGTCGTGCTCGGCACCAGCAACGGCATTACAGGCCAGGTATCACCCGCCCTGCCCATGACCATTCTCGACGGCAAGATGGCTGCCGACGCCACCTTTGCCCACGTCTTGCAGCCGGGAGAGAACGGTTGGGTATATGCAATAGACGGCGAGTTCGAGCTGATGGTTGCCGGCGAGACAATAAGGCTGCGAGCGGGCCAAGCCATCGCTATCGAAGCGACCTCCGCTTCCGCCACCAATACAGTTGAGTTTACCAACGTTGCAGGTTCAGGCGCACACTTTGCCCTATTTGCCGCCAAGCCCGTTAAGGAAGCCTTCGTCCAGAAGGGCCCCTTCGTGATGAACAACGTGGCCGAAATCGCACATGTCGAAGTGGACTATGCCGCCGGCAAACTCGGCCACCTCGAATAACCACACCGAAATAGACCAACCCACTTCACAGGAGAAGAACATGAAAATTCTAGCATTCGCCGCAAGCAATAGCCGCAAGTCGATCAACAAGGACTTAATTCGCTATGCCTCGACACTGCTGCCTGACAGCGATGTCGACATTATCGATATCAATGACTACGAAATGCCCATCTACAACGCCGACCTGGAAGAGGCCCATGGCATCCCCGAATCAGCGTCCCGCTTTCTCGATAAAATCGCGGCAGTTGATGCGCTGCTGATCTCCTACGCGGAACACAACGGCAACTATACCGTGGCCTACAAAAACCTGTTTGACTGGGCCTCACGGAAAAACCGGGAAGTCTACCAGGGCAAGCCGATCGTAATGCTGTCGACATCACCGGGCGCGGGCGGCGCGAGAAGCGTGCTATCCCTTGCCGTTGAATCCGCCCACTTTTTTGCGGGCAAGGTGATGGCCTCTTTGTCAGTGCCTGAGTTCTTCAAGAACTTTGACCAGGATAAGGGTGTGCTCACAAACCAGGATATGGTTAGGGAGTTGGAAGAAACATTGTCAACGCTGCAGGAGGTCTGAACTACAGCCGAACCGGAGATTAGCGATTTCACAAAAGTTGATCTTGTCCCGATAAAACCAAAATGTGAAAATTCATGAATTCGTTTTATCGAGGCAGGATCAACATCCGACCCTTTTACTTGCTAAATCTATTGTAGAACTTGCTGATGAAAGTAATCGTCCGTAAGGAAGTTTCGAACCAGATTGTCTAGTGCTGAATTCAATGCCTGCAAAATACCATCTTTAACCATGGTAACTTTTTCACTAGATGAATCTCCATACACAGTGTCTCTCCACAATATTCTTCCTGATGGATCTTTCGCGGTGAGCTTCACAGCAATTTTTACATTAACTGTACCTTTGGACCATCCCGAAACAACACTTGAAGATACATCTACTAACTGTCCACTAATCGACACTTTATGATCCTTTAACGAATCGAGGCCTGCTTTGCTTATCCCCTGATCGAGAGCGTCCTTCACGATCAAAGCCAGGTCCTTTTCTGCTTGCCAGCCGCCTGAGGTGGTTTGACCATAGCCATTTTTCATGTTCATTATCATTCTTGGATTTTCAACATTACGGTCGTCTGTAATGTCTTCAATTGAAACCTCTGGAGCCTTGTTCAAATTTAAAACAATTTCCTCACCTGAGTACTGATAATTCACTGGTAGGTCATGAACAGTGAACGCGCAACCAGATAGAATTGCGATTGATATAGCAGATATTACTAGTTTAAAACTCATTTTAATCTCTCCTTGTGAGATTTTTATGGTGAAATATTTTACTGCTTAGTGCACGGGCGCAGTGCTACTACGTCCGTGCGATTACTTGTTACGTGAGTAGCGGAGTGCTAATTCACATATCTGATCGGGCTGGAGGCTTTCTTCTCTGCTATATGACTCCATCCCTTCTGAATAGGCAGGTTTCGGCTGGATCATCTTGACCTGCAATGTATCTTTACCGACCTCGATAATCTGATCGATAATCGTTTCGCCAACATATACATACTCCGAAGAAGAGCTTTGTACTTTTAAATGGATTTCATCGCCGATAATTTTCCACGTGCTTACGTAAAAACCATATTCGAGCTCACCGGTAGAGCCAATTCCTATACCGGCACTACATTTTTTTCCATCAGATGTATAAGCGACCTTCTGATAATAAAACTGTCCGCCATTAACCTCAGGATTTGACCAAACACCTACGATCTCTTGCTCTGGCTTCGTCTGAATGCTGGAGCAACCTGTTATAGCCAACGTTAAAAATAGACAAAATCTTTTCATAATGAGTTATTCACGTAGCTTCTATATCAACACCGCCAAACCGAAGATTTTCCATTTTTCTACAATATCACTAGCAAGCCGGCAACAACTCTCATACCTAGATAGCCTATCGACCGGCTACCACAACCCATAAAAACCCTGTGCCATTGCCCACGCAAAGGCATCAACCTCAAGAAGAGAAGTCAAGTACAGAAAACAAACTAAAAAAACCGGAGCACCATTCCTTGTGTCCTTACAGACAAAAAACATTGAAGAGAAACACGCCCATCAAATCACCCTGGCGCGCTTTACACAAAAAATTAACCGCCAAATTCTAACCCATGACAAACAACAGAGCAATGCAACAACGCTCCTCCCCTAACCAAACTCCTGCAAGCGAACACGTCCATAAGTCTAATCACCAACGGCGTAAAAGAGAAACCGCTAGAAGAGACCGCGAGGACAGGCACTCACAACTCATGCCTCAGCATGAAACCCAGCACTTCCCGGTTGTTTTTTGATCAAGCACTGCCATAAACGGCTTGAAAAACCATCAAGGTCAGTCGTTTTATTAAGACACTCACTACCACTTGGTCGTCAAGCTCCGTAACTCCGAAAACTGGACCGAGCAGGACGTTATGGATCGCTAGCTGACACTGTATAAAGGCACTCCGGTGATTCAACGCCATCACCAAGGTGAAGTTTTAAACCCAGCAGAAAAAGATACGGTATCGACTATCATCGAAATCTGGCGCCAGCGTTTACAGAGCTTAAGCTGGTTTATGAAGCTGTTAAACGAACCCATCGCCAGAATGGCCAATGCCGAGGACAAGTGCACCGGCCACTTTTGGGAATCCCGCTTTAAATCCCAGGCACTGCTCACCGAAGAGGCCCTGATTTCCTGCATGGCCTATGTGGATCTCAATCCCATTCGAGCTGCTATGGCCAGGACTCCAAAGTCCTCCGAACACACCAGCCTCAGGGAACGCATCCAACCCACCTTCGATCTGACCGAGGTAATTAAGGATCAGAGTCTGGCTGAGGGGTTTAACGGTGCCATCAAACCACTGCTGCGCTTCGAAGATACTGTAAAGTCCGATAACCAAGCAGGAATCCACTATTCGCTAAGCGACTACCTGCAATTGGTCGACTGGACCGGACGAGTGATTCGAGTTGATAAAACCGGTTCTATTCCCAGCAAGCTACCGCCGATTCTCACCCGGTTGAATGTTCCCATCGAGCAATGGCTGGTCAACAGCCAGCATTTTGAAAAGATTGTGCATCGACGTTTTCGGAAATCGGCCTAACCTACGCTCTGCAATATCAACCCCCTGAATTCGTGCATCTGGAATTAAGGTTTTGGTGTTAAACTCCGCGAAAACCGATTTCAGCCTGATACCCATACACTCGAAGCAACAAAGACTATCATCCAGGCCAGTTGTTTCTGGGCCATCTTTTATGAGTTCCCGTCCCTGATATTGTCTATGTGTACGGTTGTCAAACTTGTTAACTCATCACTACTTTTCGTGTCTATCGACTATACAATTCAGCCGGAACGTCCGATGTGATATTAGAGGTATCGAGCCCTCCCCAGCAACTAACGCCATTATCGTCCACAACACAGGTATGATCTCGATAGATTGACAGAAACTTAGGGTTGGACAGCGAATGTTTATCACCAAAAATTGCTATATATCTATTTGGTTCATCCCCTAGTCGATTTAGCCTATCAATTCCCCAACATATCACTTCTCCGTCATCAATAGCACATGCATGCGATGCCCCAACAGCAACTTGCTGAGGATCAGAGAAATTTGACGGCACTAATGGAGCGATATCAATTATTGCACTTGAATCACTAATAAGGCCCCAGCACTCAATATCTCGGTTTGCTATAGCACAAGTAGCAGTTGGGCCCGTTGCTACAAATACAGGGGCAACTAAAGGGGGGGCAATAGCTCTATTATCCTTCAGGATAGTATTGAATATGTTATTCCCCCAGCATTCGAGAACTCCCAGATAAATCACACAGGCGTGCTCCGCAGATAAAGACACACTATCTGGGTTATAAATGGCTGAATTACTAATGCTTGACATTTCAATGTATGGACTCTCTCCCCAGCAACTAAGACCATAGTCATCTATAGCACACGCATACCCACTTCCTTGATCAACAAATATTGGATTGTAAAATGCAGGAGTGGATACTAGGGTACGATTCTCTTCTTCATAACAATGGAGGCCATCAATATCAATTACACACGTATCTCTCCATGTAGAAACAAGTTTTGGCTGCACTGACGGGGGAGGTGAAGTAACCCCAGGGTATCTATCATTAAAGCAAATAACTTTATTAGCAGTTGCTGCACAATATTCATTTGGCCCAAGAGATAGACTTAATATTTCATCTGCTGGAACCTTATTGATGGAAATTTTTATTTCTGTTTGAGCAGCATTGGCGGCGGCACTATTGGCATAAACAATACGAGCCTCTCCGTAATAGTTCTTGGCTGGAGTATAAACAAGCTTATTTTCATTACAATGTATTAACCCACCTCTATCATCATCTGGATCTGGGCGATAAGTGATTAGATACGTAGCGCAGTCTGTATCAACTAAATTTATTATTACCGGCTTATCTTCATCAGACTGAATTAATATAGTATTTATATCTTCGCTATCACCATCTCCACCACCTCCACCACCTCCACCACCTCCAGAGCAACCAGAGAGACAAAACAAAAAGAAAAAAATAAGGATAGATGGTTTCGCATCAAACATAATAAAAAACCTAGTGTATAAATAACAAATAGCCTTGGTGATTAACGCCAACCATGAGGGGCGTATTTGGAGTGCAGCGCGAAGCGCGTAGCGGAAAATACGTCCCTCTCCATGGCTTTATTAGATTTCACTTCTTTGACAATGCATCGATTGATTGTTTCAGAAGGGAAATGAGCGACGATGGTGCCACATCCGGTTGTTTGCCTTCTTCAACAACAGGCTGGCCGAAAAACCTGTCAGTCAACGACGCTTTGAGCTTATTTCTTTCTTCATCAGGCAAATCATCGAGATAGGCATTAATGCTTGCCAACTCAAGCTCAGCGCGGCGATGCCTTGATTCCAATGTGCGGTGTTTGGCGGACTCTTTCGCAGCGTAGGTTCCTGGAATGAGTAGCACCAAAGCTGCGGTGAGCCTGAAAAAGGATTTGAGAATATCGAACTCGCCGCTGGCGCTCAGATACAGAACGATTGCAACGAATATGCTTGTTCCAACAAAGCAACCAAGTGCAATATTTCGTAATGTATCTGCTGATTTTTTCTCGTTATCGCCGGCACCCTTGTAGTTTCCTGTGAGACCGACATTGCCCACGAGCTGCACGATTCGCTCAGCCTCGGATTTCTTCTCTTTTATGGAGGTTATTAGTTTTTCGGTATCTTCCCGAGTTTTAGAAAGTTGTGAATCAAATTTCCCACTTGACTCGTCTGTGAGATTTGAAAATTCCGTTTCTCGTTCCGCCTTCTCTGCCTCGAATCTTGCCTCGATTTCTTCGAGCTTGGCGGCCGAATTGACGCTGAGCGCGTCTAGTTGAGTCTTTAGTTCGCTTGTTTGCTGCGTGAATAATTTGACTTGTTCGTCGAACAGGGCCTGTTTGGCCTGAGCCGCTTCCGCTTCAGAGTTTATCTGCTTGATTGCCGCATCTGCGAGCTTCTTGAATGAGGTAGCTTCCGCCGCCCCAGTTGAGGGTAACGCACCAGAAATTGAAACCAAAGTTGCTGCAGCAACTACGGAAGCTTCTACACTGTTAGAAGCATTCGTTAAGTGACCGGAGTTTCCGTTGCTCAGGAACTGATTGATTTCTCCTAGACTTGCAGCAATCCCTTTTTGAACATTGCCTAATTTTCCTGCGGAATTTAGTACCGGAGATGCCTGCAACAGGCGCTGTTCGATAAAGGATGCCGACTGATTCAGACGATCGAGGTTATCTAGCGCAGTGTCGTCCAGTTTATGTTTGTGCTTCTGGCGCAACGCTGCTTGTAGCTGAGACAGAGCTTCATGAACAGGATGCTCGGCGAATTGTTCTTCATAAATTGCCATCGGACTCCCCCGTGAAATCTAACGCCGCTGTAACTGGCGCGAAATACGGAGCTGTTTTTTTGGCGACAATGAGCGCAGCGAACGCACAAAAAACGGCGTAGTATTTTGCGTCCAGTTTACAGCCTTGTTGAACGAAGCCGCTACGCGGCAAGCTAAATCTCCAAACTCCTCTTCGTGGAATAATTCCCCTACGTGCTCACGCCCGAGCACGACTACTAGAGGAATTACTCATGAACACAGCACAGCAAAAGAAGTTCAATTCACTGTACCACAAGCATGTTAGCGCACTGCGCCGGCAGGGCAAAGCGGAACGGACGATCGACTCCTATTCACGCGCTGTTCGACGTATAGCCGAATTCTGGGATGCCTGTCCCGATACGCTGACCGAGGACCAGCTCGAAACCTACTTCTCGTCCCTGGTTGAGACCCACTCCTGGTCCACCGTCAAGGTGGATCGCAATGGATTGCAATTCTTCTACCAGCACGTCCTCAAAAGGGACTGGGTCTGGGTGAATATCGTGAAACCGCCCAGAAAGAAGGTTTTACCCGATATCCTGACGTTAAAGGAGATCGAGCGCCTGATCAATGGCACCCGGGAGCTGCGCTACCAGACGTTTATTCTGGTCGCCTTCAGCATGGGGCTACGCCTTGGGGAGGCCCTGAACCTTCAGGTCGGCGATATCGACGGCGACCGCATGAAGGTGCACATCCGACAGGGCAAGGGTGCCAAAGATCGCTTTGTGACTCTGCCCGAGGCCAGTCTGATGGCTCTGCGCCGTTATTGGGTCTGTCACCGCAATCCGACGCTGCTCTTTCCCCGGGGCCGCAGCCCCCAGGAGCGAGCACAGGCCACTGTACCTATGGATCGCGGCGGACTACAGAAGTCCTTCAAGGTCATTCTGCAGGACTGCGGCATCCGCAAGGCGGTCACCATTCACACGCTGCGCCATTGCTATGGCGCTCACCTGGTCGAAGCCGGTGTGAACTTGCGTGCCATCCAGCACGAAATGGGACACGAATGCCCCAAGACGACGGCACTCTATACCCAATTGACTGAGGTCACCCAGACCGATACCGACAAGCGCATCAATCGACTCGTGTCGCGAATGCGTATTCGTTGGGGAGACTGAGATGGAACTCGCCGCAATCTTCGAGCGCCATCGAGAACACTTCCTGTCTCGCTATGGCAAGACGCTTACCTCCGACCAGCGCTCGGCCTTCCATGCCATTACCGGGTGTCGCACCGGGCAATACGGAGAGCTGCTGCTGACCTGCCAGGGCTGTCATCACCACGGCACCCGCTACCGATCCTGTGGTCATCGATCCTGCAATCAGTGCCAGCACCAGAGCACTCAGGCCTGGCTTGATCGCCAGCAACAGAAACTGATACCGGTTAATTATTATCTGGTTACCTTTACCCTGCCGTATGAACTGCGTCAGTTAGCCAGAGCCCACAGTCGCACGGCGTATACGCTGCTAATACAGTGTGCAGTGGCAACGTTCAAGCGCTTCGGCCTTAATCAAAAGGACTTGAGTGCCGAACTGGGGATGTGTGCCGTGCTGCATACCCATACCCGACGGCTGGACTACCACCCTCACGTTCACATTGTGGTGCCGGGCGGAGGTGTAAACCGGTCGCGACGGGAATGGCGCAAACTTCAGGGCGACTACCTGTTCAATGGTCGAGCCCTGGCCGCGGCGTTTCGGGGTGCCCTGCTGCATGCGCTGGCCGGTGCCGGTTTGACGTTGCCAACCACACCCAAACGCTGGATCGTCCAGTGCCAGAAAGTCGGTCGCGGCCTGCAGGCCCTGCGATACCTATCTCGCTATCTCTATAAAGGTGTTATCAGCAACCGTAACCTGGTGGCGGATACGGGTACACACGTGACATTCCGCTTTCGCGACAGCAAGACCAATGCATTCCATACCCGCACCTTGCCCAGCGAAGAGTTTATAGCCCTGGTTCTCCAGCATGTGCTGCCGAAAGGATTCCGGCGAGCACGGGACTATGGCTTCTTGCATGGCAATGCCAAAGTACTGCTGCATATCGTGCAATGGGTGCTTGGGGTTCAAAGGCCAACGCTGAGCGAGCCGGAAAAAGCACACTTTGTCTGTCCACATTGCCAGAGTGAGATGCATGTTTGCGGGTTCAGGGCAGCTCGCCAGAAACCCGGATAATACTGGCGTAAAAATAGATCGCCACTCACCAACAGGGAGGGCAAATCCACACAGATGAACATCCAATTTTTAAAGATCGCTTCCCAGGCGAGGACTCTGCTCGCCTGGACAAAACCCGGTCCAATCCGGTTGGACTCAGGACACTGAAATCAAAATCATTTAATTGCTTATAGAGAGTGCAAGCATTGGGGCTTGTTCAACAATGGGATATGTGGCGGCTCAGCCGCGCCACATATCCTTATTTGTTAGGGGTTGTACTGATACTCATTTTGCAGGTCATCCAGTGTTGTAATGTGAATTTTTACTTTTACTTTGTAACGTTTAGCAAAACTTTCTAAGTTATGCTTAAGCATAGCCATCTCGACTTCAGGTGTATCCATTACTGCAAATATATGAAGAGTAAAGTTTCTTGGGTCTATTCCTCTAAAACTCTGTGCCGCTAATTCAGACTGTTCAAGAACCTTAGCCAGCCTAGAAGGATCTACATGCCTTGCTTTAAACAGCTTTACTTCAACAGCATGCACTTCATCATCATCAATAGCTAAAGCATCGTAAACTGCACGGACATTACTGTCGGGAAATTCCAAACGGACATCAGTTTTGAAATTTAGACCAAGCTCTTTAGTCAGTTTGTTTACAGCGAGCTTTTCGGCCAGAGTTACATCAGCCATCAATTGTCGATTTCTAATTGAATTAATTTTTGCTGCACTCATGAACTTGTCATGAGTCGATTCAGCCTCTCTCTCATTTTTATCGGTTTTTTCAGTAGCGCTAGATTTTTCAGCGGAACCCTCGGCTTCGATTTCCTCCACTTCCTCGCGCAATTTATTTCCTTGCTCTTCGGGTGAAGCTTTACCATAAGGATTTACAAAATTCTTTTCATCTTTGTAGTCAGATGGTGCATACAGCACTCGATGATTGAAATTGAGAGTCAAAAAGAAGATGCCCACCAGAAAGATGGGAAAGAACATTAAAAACCAAATATAGATATTCTGATTATCAGCCTCTATAAATGGCAATACAGTTGTGCCACTTATTTCGGCAATTGCGGCGAAAATGGCAATCACCGTAAGAGGGTTTTTAATGTGTCCTATTTTTTCGACCAATGCAGATCCCCTAGATCTCTCAAAGTTATGCAGGGCCTGCCTAGACCCCTAACGCCAGCCATAACCGGAGGCAAAAAGCGCAGATTTTTGACGTCCGCGTTTATGGCATTGTTAGAAATTTTAGTGCTTAGCTGTATGATTTTCACCTTCTGGCTCAAAATGAAATTCCTGTTTTTCACGAAGCTCTTCGAGTGAACCACCAAAAACCTGAAGAGCCTTATTTAGTATTAACTGCACAGACTGTAATCGATCATTTATTAAGTGTTGAGACTCGCGTAGTTCACTAATAATCCTTTCTCGACCGTCAACGGTTAGAAACTTGTCATGGTTTCTCATAACAAACCCGTGTGTGAGATCATTTCTTGCTTCAACACCTTCACGGATAAATTGTTCAAAGTTACCTGGCAGTGACAGTTTTTCTCTGAAAACCTTTGCTATTTGACCCAGAGTCTTTTCTGAATACTTGAATGTTGCACTTTCAAATGACTCAGCAGTGACTATGTTATCGCTATTGCTTGACAGCAATGATATTAAAAGTAATAGGTTGTTTTCAAAAAGTTGGCACAAATATACTGCCGTACCCAACTCATACATAATCGGCTTTAGCACTAGATGCTGAGAACTATTTGTTTCCATGTGAATTTAATGATCCAGGGTTTTGATAATTACGAAAATAATGACTTTAAGAAGTTGCTAACGGGAGATTTGTTGTATTCGATTAGTTGAAATTCAATTTCCTCGGCAGTTGGCTCCGTTTTGCTTGAGAAGAATGGTTTATTTGAACCACTAATATGAACCTCATAAAATACATTTTCATCGTTATTTGCCTCAAATCGCTTCCGACCATAAACGAGAAGATCTTCTTCATCAGGTACATGACGGCATTGAAAAACAGTTAATTTTGTACCTCTTATTTCGAGTTGTTCCCACAAGCCATGAGTTGTGTACATATTTCCTCCAGATTTCTAACGCCTCAATGTGCGGCCGAAATGTAGCAGCGAAGCTGCGGAATGTAGGTCCAGCCCCAGCTTGCTGGGGCGATGCACCATTGACTTGTTAAATGTGGGGCTAGCTAGTGAGCACATAGTGACCACCGTAACATAGGGCCATCAAGAAAAAAGTGATTTTGCCGTAGAAGCACCATTCCCTTGCTCTTGTATCCTGCTTCGAATATTCGAGGAACCAATAGGGTACCAATATGTAATAACTCTGCTTCTTTTCATCCTCAGAGTCAGCGTACGCGCAGATGCTAAAGATGAAGTAAGGCAGACTTAAAAATATTCCGATTCCTAGAATCACTCTATCCATGGTTTACATTTAACATTTATATCAGCATCACAACGACGCTGATTCCCCACATTCTGAAAATACCACCACAAAGGCGGCAGCAACCAAACCACCACCCATCACGCCAATATTGCCCATCAATCACCTACCAGGCCAACTCCCGCCACCTACAACTACACACCACCCACACCCCAAACCATAGCCAACCCAATGGCATCCCCCCAAAAAAAGGAAACCCAAACACAAAAAAGCTAAAAACCCCGGAGCACCATTCCCTGTGTCCTAACAGACAAAACCATCGAAGAGAAACGCGCCCGTTAAACCACCCAGGCGCGCTTATTACAATTCACAAAATTCAACCGCCAAATACTAACCCATGGCAAACATCTGAGCAATGCAACAACACCCCTGCCCTAACCAAACTCCTGCAAAATCATCGCCGGTGATGTGGTCACCACTCGCCGGCAAGCAAACACACCCATGGCCCCGATCACCAGCGGCGTAAACGCCAAACCAAACAGCCACAACTCAGGGTGGGATTGCGGCTCAATCTGCAGCATCCACTTCTGCACTGACCAGAGCATCAACTCCGCACCCGCCACCGCCATCACACCAGCGCATAAACCCAGCAAACTGAACTCGGCCCAGAGGCTGCCGAGCAGGCGCGAGCGACTGCTGCCCATGGCGCGCAGCAGTGCCACTTCCTGCATGCGCTCGTCGATGCCGGCGCTGACCGAGGCCCACATCACCATAAAGCCGGCGATCAATACCAGCCACAGCATCCACTCGATGCCTTCGCTAACCTGGATGATAATCGACTGGATCTGGGCGATGACGCGGTCCATTTCGATCACCAGTACGGTGGGGAAGCGCAGCAGTATATCGTTGACCACCAGTTTGTCGCCGGGGGCGACGAACACGCTGGTGAGGTACATGGGGGAGAACTGGTCCAGCGCGCCGGGGGAGAACAGGAAGTAGAAGTTGGGGTTCATACTGTCCCACTGCACGGTGCGCACACTGGCCACTTCGGCGTTGAGTTCCAGCCCGCCCACGCTGAAGCGCAACTGGTCGCCGGGTTGCACGCCCAGCTCCTCGGCCACTTCCGCTTCCAGTGACACGCCAACCTGATCGGGGTCGTGCTGCCATTGATCCCACCACTGGCCTTGCACCAGTTTGTTGTCGGCGCCCAGTTGGCTGGCCCAGCTGAGGTTGTTTTCCCGCCGCAATACCCCCACTTGCTGGCGCTGCCGTTCATCCGGCTTGGCGCCGTTGATGTGGGTCAGTCGCGCCCGCACCATGGGGTACATGGGCTGGGGCTGCAGTTGGCGCGCGGCCAGCAGTTGTTGTACTTCATCCACCTCGTGGGGGGCGATGTTCAACAGGAAGTGATTGGGCGCCCCTTCCGGCAGTTGCTGTTGCCAGTCTTCCAGCAGCGAAGTACGCACGCCGATCAGGGTCAGCAACAGCATCACCGCCAGGGCGAACACCAGCATCTGGATGAGGCTGTGGTGGCGGTTTCTTTTCAGGGCTGAGAGGGCCAGGCGCCAGCTGCCACCGAGGCGCTTCAGGGTTTCGGCGCTGCGCAACAGCAGTGCCGCCAGGCCGCCGCCCACGGCCACCAGCATCAGGATGGCCGCGGCGGTAATACCCAGCAGGCGCAGGTCGGCGCTGAACAGCCCCACCAGCAACAGCATGGCCAACAGGCCCAGCAGGGCCTGGGCGTAATAGTGCACGCTGTTGACCGGCAGTTCCCGGCGCAGGATTTTGATCGGCGGTATCGTCGGCAGGTGCCACAGGGGCGGCAACACAAACGCCGCCAGGCAGACCATGCCGGTGACCACCCCGGGCCAATAGGCGTGCCAACTGGCGTCCGCCAGCGCCAGCGGGAACAGCGCCGCCAGGCTCTCGGCGATCAACCGCTGCAGCAGCTCGCCCAACAGCAGGCCGACCAGCGCGGTGATGGCACCCAGCACCAGCAGTTGCACGAGAAAGAGTTTGCTGATGGCGGCACGACTGCAACCGAGGCTCTTGATCAGCGCCACCTGTTCCACCTGGCGGCCGGCGAAACGGCGCGCGGCCATGGCAATGGCGACACCGGCCAGCAGCACCGCAATCATCGAGGCCAGCAACAGAAACTTGCGCCCGGTCTCCATGGAGCGCGCCAGCCCCCGCTGGCTGGATTCGATATCCACCAGTTTCTGGTGTTCGGTAAGCAGTGGTTCGAGTACCGCCTGCAGTTGCTCCAACGGTGCGCGCTCGGCGGCCAGCAACAGCCGGTACTTGACCCGGCTGCCCGGCTGCACCACTTCGGTGGCGGCCATGTCTTCGTAGTTCATCATCACCCTGGCGCCGATGGCAGAAAAGCCGCCGCCGCGGTCGGGCTCGTTGATCACCACCCGGGATACTTGCAGCTCCAGTTCGCCCACCTGGATGCTGTCGCCCAACTCAATATTGAGCAGCGGCAACAGGCGCGAGTCAACCCACACTTCTCCGGGCGCCGGGATGCCGCCGGCCACTTCGATGTCGTCGGGGTCGGTGGCGAACTTGCGCTTGCTGATGGTGAGCTTGCCCAGCAGCGGGTAGCCGCTGCTCACTGCTTTCACGGACGACAGGTGCATCTGTTCGCCGGCAAACACCATGGAGGAGAACTCCGCGGTGCGCGCAGTGCGCACGCCTGCCTCGGCGGCGTACTGCGACCACTCGGCGGGCAATGGCTGGCTGCTTTGCGCCGCCAAGTTGGCGCCGAGCAGGGTTTGGCTCTGGGCTTCCAGGGCAAACTGCAGGCGTTCGGTGAGGATGGCGATGGCCGATACCACGGTGACGGCCAACACCAGCGCCGCCGCCAGGATGCGCAACTCGCCGCCGCGCCAGTTGCGCCACAACAGGCGCAGGGCTAACACGAGCTGGTCTCCGCGGCCGCCAAGGGCGCCTCCTCCGCTTCCAGCACCCGGCCCGCCTGCAGGGCCAGTTGCTTGCCGCAGTGCTGCGCCAGGCGCTGTTCATGGGTGACCAGTACCAGGGTGGTGCCCTGCTGCTGGTTCAGCTCAAACAACAATTCGATAATGTGATGGCCGGTGGCGGTGTCGAGGTTGCCGGTGGGTTCGTCAGCGAACAGGATCTTCGGTTGACTGACAAACGCCCGGGCGATGGCCACCCGTTGCTGTTCGCCGCCGGACAACTGCTTGGGGAAATGGGTCAAGCGGGCACTCAGGCCCACCTGCTCCAGAATCGCTTCGGCTTTCGCCTTGGCCCCGGCAGTACCGCGCAGCTCCAGCGGCAGCATCACGTTTTCCAGCGCGGTGAGGCCGGGCAGCAACTGGAACGACTGGAACACAAAACCCACTATGTCGGAGCGCACCTGGGCCCGCCCCTCCTCGCTCAGGGCAGTGAGTTCCTTGCCGCCGAGCCAGACCTGGCCGGAGCTGGGTACATCCAACCCCGCCAGGATACCCAGCAGGGTCGACTTGCCGGAGCCGGAGGCGCCGGTAATGGCCAGGCTCTCGCCGGCCTGCACCTGCAGGGAGACTTCGTCGAGAATACTGAGGCTGCCGGCGGCAGTGGTAACGCGCTTGCTAATGGCGGTGGCTTTTAACATAGAAGCAACTTATAAACGATTTGTGGATAATGACCGTATTATGGTCTGCTAAAGCAGTAAAATTAAATACCTGCGGTAAACGCGTACACTTTATTACGGTTTTACTGTCTTACACTGTTACTGACTACCAGTGAGCCCTGCTCGATACTGAGCGAGGCCCGTTAAAATAGCGATCAAGGAATAGCTACGTGTTTAATACCAAAATAGTTTCCACTGCGTTCTCTCCGCTAACAGCGCTGCTGCTCCTGCTGTTCACCTTCGGCGCCAACGGCGACGACTACGAGGGCGCTTACGATACCCCCATTGATCCGGGCCCGGGGCTGGCCACCATACTGGTGCTGGGCGACAGCCTCAGTGCCAGCTACGGCATCGACGAGCAACAGGGCTGGGTCAATCTGCTGCGGCAGAAGTTAAGCGAGGAGAACCTCGAGGCACGCATCGTCAACGCCAGCATCAGCGGTGAAACCAGCGCCGGTGGCACCAGTCGCCTGCCAAGCCTGCTGCAGATGTACCAGCCCAATATTGTCATCATCGAATTGGGCGGCAACGACGGCCTGCGCGGTTACCCCATCACCAGCATGCGCAAGCAACTGCAATCCGCCATTACCATGAGCCAGGCCAATGGCGCCCAGGTGTTGTTGCTGGGCATGCAGATTCCGCCCAACTATGGCCAGCGCTACGCCACTATGTTCAGCAATGTTTACCGCGAACTGCAGCAGAAAAACGACATCGCCCTGGTGCCGTTTTTCCTGCAGGGGGTGGCCGGCAAGCGCGAGCTGATGCAGGCGGATGACATTCACCCCACCGCCGCGGCGCAGCCGATTCTGTTGGCCAATGTCTGGCCGGCGCTGTACCCGCTACTCACACGCCTGCAGGTGACGAACAATTAACTGCAGACTCTCGCGGCCACGAAACTCATTGATGTCCAGCTGATAGGCCACATGCACGCGGCTGGCCGCTTCGTTGGGCCACTGTTGTAAATCCACGTTAAAACAGATGGCGTCGAGCAGGTTCTGCCTGGCCGGGTCGGTGGCCAGCAGCAGCTTGAGGTGCTTTTCCCCGACGATACGCTGCTGCACCAGGTAGAACACATTGTCGAACACCGGCTCGGGAAAGTGCTGCCCCCAGGGGCCGGACTCCCGCAGGGTGTAGGCCAGCGCCATATTCAGTTCTTCCTCGGCCAGCTCGCCGTCGGAGAGCACTTCTGCCTGCAGGTCATTGGCGTTGAGGCTGGCGCGCACCACCTGGTCAAAGGCGCGGGCGAAGTCCGGGTAGCGGTCCCTGCTCAGGCTCATGCCGGCGGCCATGGCATGACCGCCAAACTTGTTCAGCAAACCGGGGTTGGCGCTGGCCACAGCGTCGAGGGCGTCGCGAATGTGCAGCCCCTCGATGGAGCGGGCCGAGCCCTTGATCTCATCGGCGTTGGCGTCGGCAAAGGCGATCACCGGGCGATGAAACTTCTCCTTGATGCGCGAGGCGACAATGCCGATCACCCCCTGGTGCCAGTTGCGGTCGTACAGGCACAGGCCCCAGGGCATCTCCTCGCCCTGCTCCAGGTCGATGGACTGCAGGCTGGCGAGGGCCTCCTGCTGCATATTGGATTCAATGGCGCGGCGATCGCTGTTGAGTTCGTCCAGCTCCAGCGCCATTTCCAGCGCCAGTGACTCCGACTCGCACAGCAGGCATTCGATGCCCAGGGACATATCGTCCAGCCGCCCGGCCGCGTTCAGGCGCGGGCCGATGGCAAAGCCCAGGTCGGTGGCCACCAGCCGTTCGGGCCGGCGCTTGGCCACTTGCAGCAAGGCGTTTATGCCGGGGCGGCCGCGGCCACTGCGAATGCGCTGCAGGCCCTGGTACACCAGGATGCGGTTGTTGTGATCCAGCGGCACCACGTCCGCCACGGTGCCCAGTGCTACCAGATCGAGGTAGTCGGCCATATTCGGCTCGGGCAGCAGGTTCTCGGCAAACCAGTTGCGCTGGCGCAGGGCGCCGCGCAGTGCACTCATCAGGTAGAAGATCACGCCCACCCCGGCCAGGTTCTTGCTGCCGAAGTCACAGCCGGGCTGGTTGGGGTTGACGATGGCATCCGCCGCCGGCAACACCGGGCCCGGCAGGTGATGGTCGGTGACCAGTACCTTGATGCCCAGCTCCTGGGCCCGGGCCACGCCGTCGATGGAGGAGATGCCGTTGTCGACGGTGATGATCAGGTCGGGCTGGCGCTGGCGCGCCACATCGACGATTTCCGGGGTCAGGCCGTAGCCGAAATCAAAGCGGTTGGGTACCAAATAGCTCACCTCGGCCGCGCCCATGGCCTGCAGCGCCAGGTAGGCCAGCGCACTGCTGGTGGCGCCGTCGGCATCAAAGTCGCCGACGATGGTGATGGTGTACTGTTCCGCCAGCGCCTGCAGCAGCAGTTCCACCGCGGCATCCACCCCTTTCAATTGCGCCGGGCGCAGCATGGCCGCCAGGGAGCGCTCCAGCTGCTCCGCCGACTGGATACCGCGGGCGGCGTACACCGCCTGCAGGCGCGGGTGCAGGGTGTCGGGCCAGTCTCCCGGCCACTGGGGCGCGGGGCGGCGTACTATGCGGGGGTCTGTCATAAGGTCCAATTGCTACCAGTAAGGGGGTTTAAGTAAAAATGAAAAACCCGCCGGGGGGCGGGTTTTTGTACAGCGGCCGGGTCGATCAGGCGCGGACGTGGCTGGCGATAAACTTCTGTACCGCCGCCAGGTCCTTGTCCAGCACTTCGAAGCGCTCCTCGCGCTCGAACAGGTCGGCCATATGATGCGGCAGGGCCGGGTCCTTGTCCTGGCCGGCCTTGCGCACCGCCTCCGGGAATTTGGCCGGGTGCGCGGTGGACAGGCACACCATGGGCACGTCCTGGTTGCGGCGGGTCTTGCGCGCCGCCTGCAGGCCGATGGCGGTGTGCGGGTCGAGCAGGTATTCGTCGTTCTCGAACACTTCCCTGATCACATCAATGGTCTCTTCGTCGTCCAGGCGATAGGAGCTGAACAGCGCCCGAGCCGAGGCCAGGGCCTTGTCACTGAGGTGCATGGAACCGGTTTTAAAGTCTTCCATCAACTGCTTGATGGCGCTGCCGTCGCGGTCGTAGAGGTCAAACAGCAGGCGCTCGAAGTTGCTGGACACCATGATGTCCATGCTCGGCGACAGGGAGTGGATCAGCTCCTTCTTGGAGTGATCATTGTCGCTGATGCAGCGGTGCAGGATATCGTTGGCGTTGGTGGCGATCACCAGCTGGTCGATGGGCAGGCCCATCTGCTTGGCCAGGTAGCCGGCAAAGATGTCGCCAAAGTTACCGGTGGGCACGGAGAAGGAGATCGGCCGGGCCGGGCCACCCAGGGCCAGTGCGGCGTAGAAGTAGTAGACGATCTGGGCCATGATGCGGGCCCAGTTGATGGAGTTCACCGCCACCAGCTGCCGCCCTTCGGGCAGGAATGACTGGTCGCCGAAACTGGCCTTGAGCATATTCTGGCAGTCATCAAAATTGCCTTTCAAGGCAATGTTGTGGACGTTGTCGGTCAGCACCGAGGTCATCTGCTTGCGCTGCACGTCGGAGACGCGATTGTGCGGGTGCAGGATAAAGATATCGATGTTGTCGCAGTGGCGGCAGCCTTCGATGGCGGCGGAGCCGGTGTCGCCGGAGGTAGCACCCATCACCACCACTTTCTGGTCGCGCTTCTTGAGGATATGGTCGAGCAGGTTGCCGAGGAACTGCAGGGCGAAGTCCTTGAACGCCAGGGTTGGCCCCTGGAACAGCTCCAGAATCCACTCGTTGTGGGCGGTCTGCACCAGGGGGGCAATGGCGTCGTGACGGAAGCCGCTGTAGGACTTGTCGATGATCGCCTGCAGGTCGCTGTCGGAGATCTCCCCGGCCACAAACGGCGCGATAATCTTGAACGCCAGTTGCTGGTAGGACAAGCCCACCCAGGAGGCGATTTCAGCCTGGCTGAAGGTGGGCAGTTGCTCCGGTACGTAGAGACCGCCGTCGGGCGCCAGTCCGGTGAGGATGACATCTTCAAAGGACAGTGACGGGGCTTCGCCACGGGTGCTGATATATTTCACAATCGCCTCTTTTTTTACTCATTTGGTTTGGCCCCGAGGTTCAGTTTCGGGGCCGGATTCAGGCCCGGGGTTGCAGCCGGGCCTTGGGGGTCAATTCAAGCCTCGGGCTCGATTCAGCCCAGGGTTTCCACCCGAATGTGGGTCACTTCACCCAGCAATACATCCAGGGCTTCGATACTCTCCACCGCTTCCAGCAGTTTCTTTTCCTGGGCGCGATCGGTCAAGAGAATCAGCGGTACCGGTGACGGTTCGCCCTCTTCGTCCTCTTCCTCGTTCTCTTTCTGGATCACCGCCTCGATGCTGATGCCGGAATCGCTCAATATCTGGGTGATCTTGTTCAACACACCGGGGTGGTCTTCAATGATCATGCGCAGATAGTAGGCGGTGGTCACCTCCTCGATGGGCAGGATTTCCTGCTCGCGCAGGCTGGCGGCCGCAAAACCCAGGTGCGCCACCCGGCTCTCCGGGGCAGCTGTAGACATGCGCGCCATATCAACCAGGTCGGCAATCACGGCTGAGGCGGTGGCTTCGGCGCCAGCGCCGGCACCGTAGTACATGGTCGGGCCAACCGCGTCGCCTTTTACCAGCACCGCGTTCATAACGCCGTCCACATTGGCGATCAGACGCCGCCGAGGAATCAGGGTGGGATGCACGCGCAACTCGACGCCCTGCTCGGTCTGGCGGGCAATGCCCAGGTGTTTGATGCGATAACCCAGCTCCTCGGCGTTGGCCAGGTCCTGGGGCTCGATGGCACTGATGCCCTCGGTAAAGATCTTGTCGAACTGCAGCGGCATGCCAAAGGCGATGGAGGCGAGAATCACCAGTTTGTGGGCGGCGTCGATGCCCTCTACATCAAAGGTGGGGTCGGCCTCGGCGTAGCCCTTGGCCTGGGCTTCTTTCAACACATCGGCAAAATCGCGGCCCTTGTTTTTCATCTCGGTAAGGATGAAGTTGCCGGTGCCGTTGATGATGCCGGCCAGCCACTGGATCTTGTTGGCGCTGAGGCCTTCGCGCAGGGCTTTGATAATGGGGATGCCACCGGCCACCGCGGCTTCGAAAGCGATGGTCACGCCCTTGGCCTCGGCCAGCTGGAACAGCTCGTTGCCGTGCTCGGCGATCAGGGCCTTGTTGGCGGTGACCACGTGCTTGCCGTGACTGATGGCGGTTTCCACCAGCTCTTTGGCCACGGTGGTGCCGCCGATCAGCTCCACCACCACATCCACGTCGGGGTTGCGGGCCACGTCGAAGATGTCGCGGGTTACCGCCAGGTCGCTGGTATCACAGGCCGGGTTGTCGCGGCGGGCGCCAATTTGCTGGAGAATAATGTCGGTACCGGCGCGCGCGCTGATCTCAGCTGCATTCCGCTTCAAGACATTGACCGCACCGCTGCCCACGGTACCCAGCCCACACAATCCTACTCTAACCGGCTTCAAGGTGACTCCCCTCGCAATTTACTGTTTGGCATGCAAACGCCCCGGACAAAGCCGGGGCGTAATTTTAAGAGCGGGAACATTACTGGCCAGCCCCCGCCCTGTCAATGACTGCCGAGCGGAGAGTGGAAAGATGCCGCTTACAAGCCCATGCGCTGGGCCAAATCGGCCGCTGGCATATAGCCCGGCAACAGCGTGCCGTCTTCGAGGAATATGGCCGGGGTGCCGCGCACACCCAGTTCATTGCCCAGCTTGTACTGCTTGGCGATGGGGTTGTCATTACAGTAGGCCACGTCCACCTTCTCCAGGTTCTTCAGCTTGGTAAGGGTGGTCTGGCGATCCTTGGCACACCAGGCCTGGGCGATTTTCTTGTGGGAGGGGGAATCGATGCCGGCGCGGGGAAACGCCAGGTAGCGCACTTCGATGCCCATGGCGTTGAGCTCAGGCACTTCTTTATGCAGCTTGCGGCAGTAGCCACAGTCCACATCGGTAAACACATACACGGCGCCCTTGCGCTTGCCCTTGGGCGAGAAAATCACTTCTTCGCTGGCCGGAATAGCCGCCAGCTTGTCGCGGCGGATGGGCATCATGGCCAGCTCCTGCATATCCACAAAGCCACCCGGGATAACGCCGTACAGCTTGCCGGTCAGCACATAGCCACCGTCTTCACTCACGTACAGCAGCGGCCCCTGCTCTACCTGCACCTGGTAGAGGCCGGGCATGGAACTGGCTTCAACCTCGCCGTAGACAAAGTCGGGCCGCGCCGTCTGCAGCTTCTCCAGAATGGCCGTCGCCACGGCCTTGTCCACGTCTGCGGCGTGAACGGCCCCGGCCAACATCCATATTGCGACCGCAACGGCCAATCGAACTACTTGCTGCATCCTGTACCTCTATATAAGTCGGGAAAATATAAGTCGGAAAAATATTAAGTCGTGGAACCACAAGGGGAGCACAACAAAGGGGGAACTCTAGCACACTGGCTCTTGGAACATCACCCTGACAGTTTAGTTCCTGCCTGGGGATTTGCCCACCAGTGGCCTGCGACCGGCCCGCTGCCGACCCGACTGCCACCTCGCCAGCATACGCCGCAAATGATCAGGCCCTGGGATGGTGTTCGGCGTGCAGGTTTTTCATGCGCTCGATGGCCACGTGGGTGTAGATCTGGGTGGTGGACAGGTCGCTGTGCCCCAGCAGCAACTGCACTACCCGCAGGTCGGCACCGTGATTGATCAGGTGGGTGGCAAAGGCGTGACGCAGGGTGTGAGGCGACAGGTCTTTTTCGATACCCGCCACCAGCGCCCAGTGTTTGATCCGGTGCCAGAAGGTCTGCCGGGTCATGCGGCTGCCGCGCTTGCTGGGAAACAACACGTCGGACGGCGATTGCAACAACAGCGGCCGCGCCTCCCGGGCGTAGCGCTGCAACCAGTTGGCCGCCTCGTCCCCCAGCGGGATCAAGCGCTCTTTGCTGCCCTTGCCCAGCACCCGTACCACCCCCTGGCGCAGGTTGACATCCGACAGCACCAGGTGGGTCAGTTCGCTGACCCGCAGGCCGCAGGCGTAGAGGATCTCCAGCATGGTGCGATCGCGCAAGCCCAGTGGGTCGCCGATATCGGGCGCGGCCAACAAGCGCTCGACGTCGCGTTCGGTGAGGGATTTGGGCAGCGTGCGCCGCTGCTTGGGGCTTTCGATCAGGGCGGTGGGGTCTTGCTTGATGCGACTCTCGCGCAACAGCCAGGCGTAGAAACTGCGGCTACAGGACAGGAAGCGCGCGGTAGAGCGCGCCGACAACTGCTGCTCCTGCAGCCGAAACGCCAGATATTGGCGCAGGTCTCCGCCGCTGACCCGGTCGAGGCTGACCTTGTGCACGGCGCCCCAGCGGGCGAACAGCTCCAGGTCGGTGCGATAGGACGACAGGGTGGCGTCGCTCAGGCCCTTTTCAATCCAGATGGCGTCGAGCCAGCTGTCGATAAGCGTCTGGTCCTGGGGGGTTGGTTTGGGGGCGATGGCAGCGACGGCTTGAGTACCTGAAATAGTGAGCGTGACCGCAAACTAGCGAGTTCAGGGGCGCTTTTCAAGGGGAATCACCCCAGCGGCGCATAAAAAAAGGCCCCTTTACAGGAGCCTTTTCGAATCGAGGGGTTGAGACGCTTACTTGGCGCCCAACTTTTCCTTGATACGTGCTGCACGACCAGTGAGGTTGCGCAGGTAGTACAGCTTGGATTGACGGACGGCACCGCGACGCTTGACCGCAATACTGTCTACCAACGGGCTGTGAGTCTGGAAAGTACGCTCTACGCCGATGCCGTGAGAGATCTTGCGAACGGTGAACGCAGAGTTCAGGCCACGGTTACGAATACCGATAACCACACCTTCGAACGCCTGCAGACGCTCGCGGTTACCTTCCTTTACTTTCACTTGAACAACCACGGTATCGCCGGGGGCGAAATCGGGGAGGTCCTTCTTCAGTTGTTCGTTTTCCAGTTCCTGGATGATTTTGTTGCTCATGATCGTCTCCTGAGACAGTAGTGTAGCTTCACAGCTAGTTAGCCTATTGGGTTAAACCCGGCGGCCATATTGGGGAACGATAGTTGGCTAATCCAACCGTAAGTTCCCCGGTTAATCGTCCTGACCGTTGCCAGCCTGGGCTTGAAAGTCTGCCAGCAAGCCTTGCTGTTCGGCGGTCAGCTCCTTGTTTTCGAGCAGGTCCGGGCGTCTCTGCCAGGTCCTGCCCAGCGCTTGCTGCAATCGCCAGCGCTTGATCCTGGCGTGGTTGCCGGACAGTAATACCTCCGGCACCCGCCGGCCCTCGTACACTTCGGGCCTGGTGTAGTGCGGGCAATCGAGCAGGCCATCGGTAAATGAATCCTGCTCCGCTGAGTCAGCGTGCCCCAACGCCCCCGGCAACAAGCGCACGGTAGCGTCGATCAAAATCATGGCGGCCAGTTCGCCGCCGCTTAATACGTAGTCGCCGACCGACCATTCGGCGTCCACTTCAATTTCTATCAGGCGTTCATCAACACCTTCGTAGCGCCCGGCAATCAATACCAGGTTGTCGCCACCCGCCAGTTCCGCTGCACCGGCCTGGTTGAACTGCTGCCCCTGGGGGGACAGGTAGATCACCTTGCAGCCCGGCTGCGGTTGGGCCTCAGTTGCGCCTTCCGGCACCGCACTGGCCCAGCTGCGGGCGGCGGCGATGGCGTCGCGCAGGGGCTGAATCATCATCAGCATGCCTGGCCCGCCACCGTAGGGCCGGTCGTCCACCGTTTGGTGGCGGTCCTCGGTATACTCCCGCGGGTTGAACGTTTGCAGCTCCACCAGCCCCTGCTTCAGGGCCCGGCCGGAGACACCGTAATCGCTCACCGCCGCGAACATTTCCGGAAAGAGTGTCACTACGGCAATTCGTTGCAAAGCCTGGTGCCCTCTCTCGATCTGCTTTCTGCGCCTGTACAACTGCCTGGCGGACAGCGGGCCGGGTTAAAACTCAGGGTCCCAGTCCACCAGGATAGTGCCGGCGCCCAGGTCAATGTGTTTCACAAACTGGCCCGGCACGTAGGGAATCAGTCGCTCATTGGCGTCCAGGCTTCCCTCTTCGCCCTGCACCACCAGCACGTCATTGGCGCCGGTCTCAAGCATTTGCTTGACCCGGCCAAGAGCGTAACGCTGGCCTTCGAACTCGGAGATGACCTGCAGCCCTTCGAGCTGGTGCCAGTAATACTCACCACTCTCCAGCTGCGGAATCTGGTCCCGCTCCACCGCAATGGATACCCGGCAGAACTGCTCCGCCAGATCGCGATCGTCCACACCCTTGAGGTGTGCCACCAGGCCGTTGCCGTGGGGGCGATGGGCATCCACTTCGACGCACTTCACCCCGTGGCGGGTTTTCAGCCACCAGGGGGTGTAGTTAAAAATATTGTCCGCGGGCTCGGTGTCAGAGTGGATCTTGACCCATCCCTTGATTCCGTAAACCGCGGTAATGCGACCGACATCGATAAGGTTAGAAACCTTTTGCGCTGAGCTGTCTTTATCTGCGGACATTGTCTTTACAACCCTACTATCCGTTGACGATCACTTCAGCGCCTGGATGCCGGTGCGAGACTGGCTTCAGCCAGCCGCTGCAATCAGGCTGCGGCTTTGGCGGCTTTCTGCTGCTCGTCCAACAACTTGGCAACGCGGTCGGAGCACTTGGCGCCCTGCTTTACCCAGAAGTCGATACGCTCGGCGTCAATGCGCAGGCGCTCTTCACCACCACGGGCAATCGGGTTGAAAAAACCAACACGCTCAATGTAACGACCATCACGAGAGCTGCGGCTGTCAGTTACGGTTACGTGATAGAAAGGACGCTTCTTGGAACCGCCGCGAGAAAGACGAATGCTTACCATGTAAGTCTACTTCCTGTTTTTCTGTGCAATATATGCTCAGTTAAATAACTTTCGTGCTATGCCTCGCGGCATTGCACACTCAAATACTTGTTAATTCGCGCGGGCCGCCCCTGGCAGACGCTTGATGCACCCCAAGGGTGCCGCAGCCACAGATTCAGCCCACGAAAGGCGCGGTATTTTAAGGGAAACCCCCAGCCTTGTATAGCCTTAATTAGCAGAGGTTATTTAAAGCCCGGCGGCAGGCCGCCACCGGGGAAACCACCGGGCGGCATACCACCGCCACCGCCGCCGCCCATCATGCCTCCCAGGCCGCGCATCATCTTGGCCATACCGTCGCCCTTCATCTTCTTCATCATCTTCGCCATTTGCTTGTGCTGCTTGAGCAGGCGATTGAGATCCTGGACATTGGTACCGGAACCATTGGTAATACGGCGCTTGCGCGAGCCGTTGAGGATATCCGGGTTGGAGCGTTCGGCCGGGGTCATGGAGTCGATAATCACCTCCATGACCTTGAACTGGTTGGTCATATTGGCCTGTTCGGCGAGCTGGGCGATATTGCCCATGCCGGGCAGTTTTTCCAGCATTGAGGTCATGCCGCCCATATTCTGCATCTGCTGCAGCTGGTCCTTGAGGTCGTTGAGGTCAAATTTCTTGCCCTTGACCACCTTTTTCACCAGCTTTTCAGCTTTCTGCTTGTCGATCTTGCGTTCCGCTTCCTCGATCAGCGACAGCACATCGCCCATACCGAGAATGCGCGACGCCAGCCGGTCGGGGTGGAACGGCTCCAGCGCGTCGGACTTCTCGCCCACACCGAGGAATTTGATCGGCTTGCCGGTGACATGGCGCACCGACAGGGCGGCACCGCCGCGGGCGTCGCCGTCGGTCTTGGTGAGGATCACCCCGGTCAGGGGCAGCGCCTGATCAAAGGCCTTGGCGGTGTTGACCGCATCCTGGCCGATCATGGAGTCGATCACGAACAGGGTTTCCACCGGATCGATCGCCGCGTGCAAGGTTTTGATTTCCCCCATCAGGGTTTCGTCGATGTGCAGGCGACCGGCGGTATCCACAATCACCACATCGGCGTAGTGCTTGCGCGCGTGCATGATGGCGCCGTTGGCGATATCCACCGGCTTTTGTTCAGTATTGGACGGGAAAAAGTCGACCCCGACTTCACCCGCCAGGGTTTCCAGCTGCTTGATGGCCGCCGGGCGGTAGATATCCGCCGACACCACCACCACCTTCTTCTTCTCTCGCTCCTTCAGGTAGCGCGCCAGTTTCGCCACCGAAGTGGTTTTACCGGCACCCTGCAAGCCCGCCAGCAATATTACCGCCGGCGGCTTGGTGGCCAGGTTGAGCGACTCATTGGCCTGGCCCATGACCGCAACCAGTTCGCTCTCGACGATCTTGATAAATTGCTGACCGGGATTGAGGGCGCGGGACACCTCCTGACCCACCGCGCGCTTGCGCACACTTTCGATAAAGTCCTTGACCACAGGCAGCGCAACGTCGGCCTCCAGCAGGGCTTTGCGAACTTCGCGCAAGGTATCCTTGATATTGTCATCGGTGAGCCGGCTCTTGCCGGTCACCCGCTTCATACTGCGCTGTAAACGATCTTGTAGGTTATCAAACATGGCTAATTACAACTGATGGTTGGCGGTTCGAGTGGAAAACCGCAAGTATAACCAATTTCCGCCCTGCACTGACACCCCGCAACAAGCAAGGATCAATACTGTCAGTTGGTACAGGTGCTGTTATAGATGTTGTTGTGCGCCCACTCTCTGTTAATCGCCGCCTCTCTGTGACAAACTTCCGCCGCCAACACACTTTCGCTAACATGGACTTTTGCCAACCTTATCTTTCTCTAATCAACGGATTGCTACTGCTAATGCACTATGACTGACGACACTGTTCTCGCCATCAATCTCGCCGCCGCCATCTTCTACGCGGTCGGGGCGGTCTTCCTGATCTACCGGACCTTCTACACCCGCACCACCAGGAACGGCTGGCTGCTGGGCTTCACCGCGGTCACCCTGATACTGCACGCCGTTGGTGGCATCAAGATCCTGCACCACCCGCAGGGGCTCGACCTGGGCATCTTTAAAGTGGGCTCGCTGATCTTCTGGGTGATTAACACCCTGATTCTGGCCAGTGGCCTGCGCAAACCTCTGCACACCCTGTTTGTGTTTTTGTTTCCCCTGTCGTCCATATTTATCCTGATGGCCATGTTCAGCAGCGACACCGTCACCGCCATTCCGCTGGACACCAGCCTCAGCATTCACATCATGCTGTCCATCTTCGCCTACAGCTTCCTGATTATTGCCACTCTGCAAGCGCTGGTGCTGTCCTACCAGGATTACCAGCTGAAGCACAAACACCCGGCCATTATTATTCGCCTGCTGCCGCCCCTGCAGACCATGGAAGCGCTGTTTTTCGAATTGCTGTGGGTGGGGCAAATCCTGCTGACCCTGGCCATCGTCACCGGCTTCCTGTTCCTGGAAGACCTGTTCGCCCAGCACCTGGTGCACAAGACCCTGCTGTCGATCTTCGCCTGGGTCATCTATTCCACCCTGCTGCTGGGACACTACCGCCTCGGCTGGCGCGGCAAAACCGCGGTGCGCTGGGCGGTGGGCGGCTTTATCATTTTACTGCTGGCCTATTTTGGCAGTAAGTTTGTGCTGGAGATCCTGCTGCAGGTGCCCTGATTCGGCCCTGCGACCCAGCCCGCCCGGGCGGCGGGCAATAAACTATTGCACCCCTCACCATTCTGGGACACACTACGACCCCTTATCGATAATACGGGTTCCACCCTCATTGAACGACGCTCATCTGGGCCTCCTTTTCGGGATTTTGGCCGTTCTCATTCTTTTATCCGGTTTTTTCTCCAGCTCTGAAACGGGCATGATGTCGTTAAACCGGTACCGACTCAAACACCTTGCCAAAAAGAAGCACAGGGGTGCGATGCGCGCCGCCGACTTGCTGGAACGGCCGGATCGACTGATCGGCGTGATCCTGATTGGCAACAACCTGGTCAACAACTTTGCCGCCGCACTCACCACGGTGATCGCCATCCGCCTCTACGGCGAGGGCGCCGTGTTTGCCGCCAGTATCATTCTCACCCTGGTGGTGCTTATTTTCTCCGAGGTGACCCCGAAAACCATTGCCGCCCTGCACCCGGAAAAAATCGCCTTCCCGGCCAGCATCCTGCTTAAACCGCTGCTGTTCCTGTTTTACCCATTGGTCTGGGTGGTGAATTCCATCTCCAATGCCCTGGCCCGCATGCTCGGGGTTGACCCCTCCAAGACCAGCATTACCGAGCACCTGCGCCCGGAAGAGCTGCGCACCGTGGTGGACGAACACGGCGACCTGATCCCCGACCAGCACCAGGGCATGCTGCTGAACGTGCTCGACCTGGAGAAAGCCACCGTCGAAGACATCATGATCCCCCGCAATGAAGTCTACGGGCTGGACCTGGAGGACGACATCGGCACCCTGCTGAAGCGCATTCGCAGCTCCGATTACACCCGCCTGCCGGTCTATAGCGGCGACATCAACAATATTGTCGGCGTCTTGCACCTGCGCAACGCCTCGCGCTTTATTTACGGCAAGGACGACTCCGTCAGTCACGACGCCATTCGCCGCTTTACCCGTGAACCCTACTTCGTCCCCGAGGGCACGCCGCTGCACACCCAATTGATGCAGTTCCAGCAACAGAAGCGCCGCATGGCCATTGTGGTGGACGAATTTGGCGACGTGCAGGGCATCGTCACCATGGAAGACCTGCTGGAGGAGATCGTCGGTGATTTCACCACCAACCTCGCCGAAGAGGAAGAAAACGAAATTTCGCCGATGGAGAACGAATGGTTCCTGATCGAGGGCGGCACCTCGATTCGCGACATCAACCGCCAGCTGGGCTGGGATTTACCCACCGACGGCCCGAAGACGCTGAACGGCCTGATGATCGAGTTTATGGAGAATATACCCGCCGGCAATATCGGCTTCCAGATCGAGCGCTATCGCTTTGAAACTGTGGAGCTGTCCGACAAGATGATTGAGTGTGCCCGGGTCAAGCAGGTGGCGTGGAGCCAGGCCCAGTAACGGGCGAGCAGCTGCCCCGACTCAAAAAAATGGATTGACCTTGCTGGCGCGCTCCCTGGCCAGGGCCAGCACTGCGCGCCGCTCTGTGTTGTCGTAACTGCGCCAGTGGGTGATTTCCGCCGCGGTGCGAAAACAGCCGACACAGACATCCTCTTCATCCAGGGCACAGATGGACACACAGGGGGATTTCAGCGGTTTTTCTTCCGCGGCTTGAGTAGCTTGAGTGGTTTGATAATCTGTCGTCATTGTTCTCGCTGTAAAGTTCTCGCTGCAAACTTCCCGGTCATTTGTTACGGCAATCTGCCACCATCGCGACCTTGCTAGAGGTCATTTTATAGTGGCCATTTTTAGCAGCCATTTCCAGCTAGCCGCAGCTAGCGCCGCTATGCGCCTGGCGCCCAAGCGGGGCATTGTAACAGGGCCGACCCGCACAGACCAATTCCTGCACCGTATTCCAGCTCCCGCAGCGCTTTCTATACCGCGTTCCAGTGTTTCACTGGCGCCGGATTTTCCGGGCCTATGTCCACATCCAGCGCTGATGAAATAAAGTTGACCAGCAGCCGTGCGGTAAACCCCCAGATCTCGTACCCCTCGTATTCGTAGGCGGGCGACCAGCGATGACCTATATCGCGATTGAAGCGGTCGGTGCGAATGCGCTGGTCGGCAATAAAAAAGCTCAGCGGGACGTGGAAAATGGCGTCCAGCTCGGCGTAATTAGGCACGTAGACCAACCCCTCAGGGACCACACCCACAAAGGGGGTGACGCTCACTCCGCGATAGGTATGGAAAGGTGGCAAGACTCCCAGCACTTCCACCAGATCCGGCGCCACCCCGATCTCCTCGTGGGTTTCGCGCAGTGCGGTATATTCCAGGTTCGGATCCTGCTCCTCCCACTTGCCGCCGGGCAGCGCCACCTCGCCGCTGTGACTGCTGAGGGAGTCCGCACGCCGGGTCAATATCACCGATGGATCGTGCGGGTTATCGGTGATGGCAATCAGCACGGCCGCATGATTCTGCGCCAGCCCGGAGGTTGGTGGCTTATAGGGCGAGGTCTCCAGATACCTGCGTAATTGTTCTAACATTGAGCCTCTTTATTTCTCTTTAAACGCTTGCCGGACTCAGACCGTCAAAACAGCCAAATTATCCCGCCTTCATTTTACCTCGCTAACACTCACTGACGTTACTGCAACGGCAACTGTTTAATCACCTATTGATATAAATCAGCACCTAGGCATTAGCCCGCTGATTCAATAGACTGACCTCAGGCCGGCTGGCACACAAAGCTTTATTTGATTTTCGCGCCACCGCGCCTGCCTGACACGCCCCAGCAGCGGGACCCAGCAGCATGAAGAACAGGTCGACACCGACAAAAGCGCCAAAAACCGTGGATGAACTGCTGGCCCTGGCCAGCAGTGACCCGGATGCGCTGGAGGCGTATCGCCGCGCCCAGGTGCAAAGCATTATCGACAACGCCCCCCGCGAGCTGCGCCAGCGCCTGCGGGGCCTGCAATTTACCATTGACGCCCGGCGCGAACTGCACACCAGCGCACTGGGGGCCTGCATCGAGTTGTCACAGTTAATGCTCGACTCCTACAGCGAACTGCAGGCGTTACTCAATCAGCTGGGCGGCCAGGCCAATACCAGCGAACCTGCCGAGCCGCCGGCCCCGTCAGCTCCGTCAGCCACAATCCTTGCGTTTCCGCCCGGAGTATCGGGCCCGGATCAACCGGGCCCCGGTCAATCTACAGCAGATCAACTTCGCCCCAGCCAACCTAACCCTCAACACCCTGCCCCTGGTCAACCTGCCTCTGGTCAATCTGATAGGGCCGAAACAGACCCGCCAACAGGCAAATAATATCCTCTTCGATCGCCGACTGACTTATAATTGCCAGTTGAGCGAAAGGAGCTTAGTTGATGAAATTTTGCAGTAATTGTGGTTCCAAAGTCTCCCTGCAGGTGCCCGCTGGCGATGATCGCGAGCGCCACGTCTGCGCCGAGTGCGAAACCATACATTACCAGAACCCGCGCATTATTGCCGGCTGCCTGCCCACCTATGAAGACAAGGTATTGCTGTGCAAGCGGGCTATAGAACCGCGCTACGGCCTCTGGACCCTGCCCGCCGGCTTTATGGAAAACGGTGAAAGCACTGAGCAGGGAGCGCTGCGTGAAAGCTGGGAAGAAGCCCGCGCCGAAATTCACCTGCACGGTTTGTACACCCTGTTCAGCCTGCCCCATATCAACCAGGTGTATATGCTGTTTCGCGGTGAGCTGGCGAACCTGAATTTCGCCCCGGGCATCGAATCACTGGAGGTGGACCTGTTCACGGAAGACCAGGTACCCTGGGATCAACTGGCGTTTCCGGTGATGCACAAAACCCTGCGCTACTACTTCGCCGATCGCCCCCGGCAGGCCTTCCCGATTCGCAGTGAGACCATAGCGCGCAGCAAGCCCCCTATCGGCTGACCACCGCCCAAAACCGGCAGCCGTTCAGGCATCCGGTTTTCAGATATCCTCCAGCTTCACCACATCGTAGGCCGGCTCTTCGTAGGGATGGGCACTTTTCAGGGCGCCAACCACAGCGCCAATCAATGGCTCGTCCACCACCAGCTCGACCTTGTACTCTGCCACCGTCTCCACCTGGCCCTGCTGGCCCAGGTAGGGCTGGCTGCCCGCCAGCGGGCGGAACTGCCCCTGGCCGAGGGTTTGCCAGCAGCAGCTGTCATAGGCGCCGATACGCCCCGCGCCCGCGGCAAACAGGGCGTCTTTCACCGGCGCCAGGTGTGACTCCGGCACATAGAAACAGAGTTTGTACATAGTTACAGCACCCCCGGCAGTTTCTGCCACAGTTACGGCCGTGGCGGCACTCACCCGCCAGCCTCGACCATTAAAACGCTAGTGTCCAATTCTGCCATCGCGATCATAAAACAAAAACGGCCGCCCCTGGCAGCCGTTTTTATTTGCTTCAGTTCCCAGCGTCGCCGGGGTGCAGGGCCCTAGCTGAGCACCCGCACGCCGATAACATGGTCGACCTTGCGTATTGCCTCGATCACCTCGTCCGTGGGCAGTTGCTCCACATCGAGAATGTTGTAGGCGATATCACCACGGCTTTTATTGAGCATATCCAGCACATTGATATCGTTGTCGGTAAACACCGACAGCACGTGACCCAGCACCCCGGACACATTGTCGTTGCAGAAGGTGATACGGAACCCTTCCGCCCGCGGCAAATTAATGATCGGGAAGTTGACCGAGTTCTTGATATTGCCGTTTTCCAGGTAATCCATCAGCTGGTCGGCGGCCATAACCGCGCAGTTTTCCTCGGCCTCTTCGGTACTGGCGCCGATGTGCGGCATGGCAATCACGTCGCCGCGACCAAGCAGGCAGGGCTCGGGAAAGTCGCACACGTACATCTGCAGTTGACCGTCATTGAGAGAGTCCACCACTGCCGCCGCGTCAACGATAGCCTCGCGCGCGAAGTTCACCAGCACCGCGCCCCGCTTCACTGACTTCAGGGTATCGGCGTTGATCATATGCCGAGTGGGCTCGATGGCGGGAACATGCATGGTGATGTAGTCCGAGCGTCCCAACAGCGATTGCAGGTTTTCCATGCGCTCAACCTGGCTGGGCAGGCGCCAGGCGGCTTCCACTGACAGCGCTGGGTCGTAACCCACCACGTTCATACCCAGGGCCAGGGCCATTTCCGCCACCATGGAGCCAATCGCCCCAAGCCCTACCACACCGAGGGTACGGCCGTAGAGTTCGTTGCCGGCAAATTGCTTTTTCTGGGCTTCCAGCAGCTTGCCCATTTCGGCGGCATCGGTCATTTCGGTGAGGGTCTGGACATAGTTAATGCCCCCGCAAATATCCCGGGAGCTCAACAGCAAACCTGCCAACACCAGCTCTTTCACCGCATTGGCGTTGGCGCCAGGGGTATTGAACACCACCACTCCAGCCCGGGTGTAGTCATCCACCGGAATATTGTTGACTCCGGCACCGGCGCGAGCAACCGCCTTCAGGGAAGGGGCAATGGCTTCACCGTGCAGCTTGTGGCTGCGCAGCAGGATGGCGTCAGGCGTAGAGATTTCACTCGCCACTTCGTATTGCTCGCGGGAAAAGCGGTTCAGGCCTTTGCTGGATATCGCGTTATAGGTTTTGATTTTAAACATATCGGGTCTTGTCCTTTTCTGTCCTTTCCCGGGCCAAGTTGCCGGGGCCAGTTGAGTTGCCGGGGCCAGTTGAGCTGCCGGGGCCGGATGACCCCGCTGGTCTCAATCAGGCTGCGGTCACTTCTTTATAAGCCCACTCCAGCCAGGGCAGCAGCGCTTCAATGTCCGCCTTTTCCACCGTTGCACCGCCCCAGATGCGCAACCCGTCCGGCGCATCCCGGTAGGCGCCGATATCAAAGGCGACCTGCTCCTTGTCCAGCAACTTGACCATTTGCTTGACCTGGGCACTGCTGGCAGCAACCGTCAGGCAAATACTGGTGTTGGAACGCTGGGACTCATCGGCGGCCAGGAATTCCAGCCAATCGTGGCTGGCGACAAACTCTTCCAGCACCGCGAGATTCTCTTCGGACTTGCGAATGGTCGCCGCCACCCCACCAATGGATTCCACCCAGTTGAGGGCATCCAGGTAATCGGCCACACAGAGCATGGACGGGGTGTTGATGGTCGCGCCCTGGAAGATATCCTCCATCAGCTTGCCGCCCTTGGTCATGCGGAAGATCTTCGGCAGCGGCCAGGGCGGGGTGTAGTTTTCCAGGCGCTCAACGGCGCGCGGGCTGAGGATCAACATCCCGTGGGCACCCTCCCCGCCCAGCACTTTCTGCCAGGAGAAGGTAATTACATCGAGCTTTTCCCAGGGCAGTTCCATGGCGAACACCGCCGAGGTGGCATCGCAAATGGTCAGGCCTTCGCGGTCGTCGGCAATCCAGTCACCATTGGGAACCTTGACCCCGGAGGTGGTGCCGTTCCAGGTAAACACCACGTCGTGGCTGAAGTCGACTGCGTCCAGGTCCGGCAGCTGGCCGTAATCGGCGGTCAGGGAGCGCACATTATCCAGCTTCAACTGCTTGGTGATGTCGGTGTACCAGCCGGAACCGAAGGATTCCCAGTGCATCACATCCACCGGACGCGGCCCCAGCATGGACCACAGCGCCATTTCCACGGCGCCGGTGTCAGATGCGGGCACTACGCCCACCCGGTAGCCGGCCGGCAAGCCGAGGATCGCAGCGGTTTGCTCGCAGGCCTGCTGCAGCGCCGCCTTGCCCAACGCGGATCGGTGCGACCGCCCCAGCGTGCGGACATCCAGCGCGCCGAGGTCGTAACCTGGACGCTTGCTGCACGGGCCGGAGGAAAAGTTTGGATTGTTGGGTTTTACCTGCGGTTGCATATCTCTGCTCCCTGTATTTCAGAACTGCCGGAGCGAGGTTGTTGACCGAACGCGCGCCACCGGGAATATTTTGGGGGTCGGATTATGCCAGCTTTGGTGCAGTCTGTGCAGCGAAAAATGAAATGGATGCGGCAACAGCCGTTGTCACCGCCGCAGGTGGGCCCTGGCGAAGCCGCTTTCCGGGGCTGCCGGACAGGCTGCAGAGGGGCAACAGGCTGCTCCCGGCATTCGGAAACCCAAAGATTTCAAGCACTTACTGGATCCCCGCCTGCGCGGGGATTACATGACGCAGCGTTTTTGGATGAACGCTGGTTAATGGCGCTGATTAATACAGGAGCGTGTATATCTTGCGCTGGTACTCCACCGCCAGCGGGTCGCCCTTGCCGAGGCTGGCGATGATTTCCAGGTAGGTCTTCTTGGCGTTGCCGTCGGCAAAGTTGAGGTTTTTCCGCAAAATGGCGATCAGCAGCTCCAGCGCCTCGCGTACTTTCTGGTTCTGGCTGTACTGGATGGCCAGCTGGTAGGCGATCTCGGCATCATCGGGGTTGCTGGCGTGCTGCTCTTCCAGGGCGCGCAGCTCCGGTGAAGAGGCCGCTTCCCGCTTCAATTTCAGTTGCGCCATGGCCTGCTCGTAGGCGGCATCCTGGTCGACCATTTTCACTTTGGCCAGCAGCGCCTCGGCCTCGTCACAGCGATTGAGGTGCAGGTACACCTGGGCCAGGCCGACGCCGATGGAAGGCTTTTCACCGGACTCCTGGTAGGCCTGCAACAACAGCGGCAGCGCGGCGTTGAAGTTATCCTGCTGCATATATTCGTTGGCTTGCTCGATCAGGGCTTCCCAGGGATCGGGCAGGTACTTTTGCAACAGCTCGCGAATTTCCAGCTCCGGCTTGGCCCCGGCAAAGCCGTCCACGGGCTGGCCGTTTTGCATGATCATCACGGTGGGCAGGCTGCGCACCCCGAATTGGCTGGCGATGGGCTGCAGCTCATCGGCGTTGACCTTGGCCAACAGAAACTGGCCGGCGTATTCATCGGCCAGCTTTTCCAGCAGTGGCATCAGGGTCTTGCAGGGCTCACACCAGTCGGCCCAAAAATCGACCAGCACAAGGCGCTTCATGGACTCGTCAATCAGCACCTGCTGCGCGTTTTCCCGAGTAACTTCGACGATATTTGGGTTCATTCTTCTCTCCAACGGCTATTAATAAGACAGTGCACCACAAATATTGGCCAACTGCGCAATGGCCGTGATTTTAGTGCCACAGGGATTCATAAACAATGCCCGGCCGGACATCGCCGGCAGAAACCCGGGCCCTGCCGGCCCGGCCGCGCGCATGAGCGAAATAACAGAAGCGTTGCAGTTTGGGTTAGAATCATGCCTAATCCGCCCTTTTGTCATTTGAGTCCCTGCTGATGTACGTCTTTTCCGCATCCGCCACCGCCACCCGTGCCCACGAAGGCATAGCGGTTGGCCAGAGCGCCCCTTTTATCGTTTATATCAACTTCCTGGACCTGTTCGGGGCCGAAGCCCTGTGCAAGCTGCTGGTGATGCGCGAGGGGTTTCGCGATGTGGAAATTGAAAAGCGACAGTGGCTGACCCCGGAGAAATGCCAGGATCCACGCATCCAGGCGGCCGACAAGGGGCTTCGCGAAGCCCTCAAGACCGGTTTTGCCATTCAACTGTTCAGCGAGTAGAGCCAATGTCTGATCCACAAAACCCGGTGCCGGAAGGCAGCCCTGCCGCAGTGCCTACCTTTGCCCAGCTGGGGCTGCACGAGCGCCTGCTAAAAGCGGCCGAGGCACTGCAATACCAGCAGCCAACCGACATCCAGCAGGCGGCCATTCCCGTGGCCCTCAGCGGCGAAGACATCGCTGCCATGTCGGAGACCGGCACCGGCAAGACCGCGGCTTTTGTACTGCCGATACTGCACAAACTGCTGCAGGCCGACGCGCCGAAAAGTGGAACCCGGGCACTGATATTGACCCCCACCCGGGAACTCTGCCGACAGGTGGTGAAGCACTGCAAGCAATTGGCCGCGTTTACCCACCTGCAGGTAAACGCCATTACCGGCGGCCACGATTTCAAATACCAGAAGGCTGTTTTTCGCAAGAACCCGGAAATCCTGGTGGCGACCCCGGGGCGCCTGAAAGAGCACCTGGACAAAGGCATTCCCGACTTTTCCGACCTGGAAGTGCTGGTACTGGATGAAGCCGACCGTATGCTCGATATGGGCTTTATGGAAGATGTCACCGCCATCGCCAACAGCTGCAGCCCGGCCCGGCAAACCCTGCTGTTCTCCGCCACCCTGGACAGCGACAAGTTTGCCAACAGCCGCCAGTTTAGCGGCCTGCTGCGATCGCCTCAGGTCATCTCGCTCTCCAGCGCCAGGCAGAGCAGCGCCCTGATCCGGCAGCAAATGGTGTTGTCCGACGACGACAAGCACAAGAACAAGCTGTTGCTCAAGTTGCTGCAACCGGACCTGCAGCGCAAGGTCATCATTTTCACCAACACCAAGACCCAGGCCAACAAGCTGGCCGGCTGGCTCAAGTACATGGATGTCAATACCGGCATTCTGCACGGCGATATGGACCAGGACAGCCGCAACGAGGAGATGAATCGGCTCCGGCGCGGGCGCATAAGCACCCTGGTGGCCACCGACCTGGCCGCTCGCGGCCTCGATGTGCAGGGTGTAGACCTGGTGATCAATTACGACCTGGCGCGCAACAGCGAGGACTTTATCCACCGCACCGGCCGCACCGGCCGGGCCGGGGAAGAAGGCAAGGCCATTTCCTTTATCACCAGCCAGGACTGGGACCGCATGGCGCGCTTTGAGCGCGAACTGGGCCTGAAATTTGAAAAGATCAAGGTGCCGGGTCTCGAAGCCCGGTTTAAGGGGCCTGAAAAGCTCAAGTCGTCCGGCAAGCGCGCCTCCACCACCAAGCGCACCACTGGCAAAGGCAAAGACAAGCCTGAAACCGGCGCCAAAGTGAAGAAGCGCCAGCGCGACGCCAAAAATGTCGGCAAGCGCCGCCAGCCCAGCGCCAAACCATTAACAAGCGCAGCCGCCAAGTGGGGTGACGGTTTCGCACCGGCGCCGGTCAAGAAAAAAGACCGGGATTAGATTCGCCCAGGGTACAGCTACCCGCGCTGGCCGCCGCTGTAGCGGCCGCGGCAACAGCAACTGGCCTCAGGGCCAGACAAACTGGTTTTTACCGGCCCGCTTGGCGATATAAAGCCGTCGATCCGCAGCCTGCAGTAACTGCTCCAGATCTGCGGCTCCGGCGCTGACAACCACCCCGCCACTGAAGGTCAGGGTGAAGTTGCGCGAGATATTGGTGAACTTCAGCTCGCGGGTTGCCTGCTGCAGACGCCGGGTTACCTTTTCCAGCTCACTGGTATTGCTGGTTGACAGCAGCAGCACAAACTCCTCACCCCCAATACGCGCCGCCAGGTCGCCGGTGCGCACCGCTTGCTGCAGGATACGGGCAAACCCCTGCAACACCTGATCACCGGTATCGTGCCCAAACTCGTCGTTGATGCTCTTGAAGTTATCCAGGTCCATCATGATCAGGCTTACTCCGCGATCATTTTGCCGCGCCTGCTGCAGCATCTGGCGGGAGTAGTGATCAAAGCCGCGGCGGTTTAACAGACCGGTCAATAAATCCATTTCCGACTCGCGCCGCACCTGGCTGACCCGGGCCAGCAGGTTCTTAATAGTGTTTTCATGGGCCGCAAGAAAATAGGCGGTAAACGTATTCACCCCCACCAACAGCTGCAGCAACAGCAACCTTTCATTGAACTCATAGTGTTGGTAGAGGCTACCTCCGGCCAACACCGCCCCCAACAACAGCAGAGCACTGGTCAAACTGGCGAGTGCCGCACCGGCCACTTCGTATTTAAGGACCATCACCATGGTCGCCGGCAACAACAGAAAGGCTATGGGCCAGGGTGAGAGACTCAAACCAATCACCAGCGCAGAGTAGAGACACAGCGACAGCACTACCTCTCCGGGGGGCAGGCCCCGAAATTTGCGCCAGCCGTAATTGCGCAGAGTTAGCAACAGGGGCGTAACCAGCATGACCCCGATGGCATCGCCCAGCCACCAGGTCAACCAGGCATAACCATACTGCGGCCACGGCAACAACCCTTGTTGCGCCAGGGCAGTGACCCCAACTGACGGGCTGACCAGCCAGCACATAGCCACCAGAAACAGCGCCAACACATTCCGCGGGGCATCGAGCACTTCACTCACTTTGCAATAGCGCCGCAGCGCCGCTGCGGCAATGACACTGGCGAGCACCTCACCCGCGCCGATCGCCAGCGTCGCCGCAACCACACTGGCATCGAACTCGTTGGGTGTAATAGCTAGCAGATTGCCAAGGAAACCGCCGAGAAACAGGGCCGGAATCACCTTTTTCCCACACCACAGGAAGGCCCCGAACGCCAGCCCGGCCGCTGGATAATAGGGTGTCACGTTACCCGGAGGGATGGCGAAACTGGTACCGACCATGGCAACGGCCACATACACGACGGTCGCAACAAGGGTGAAGCCGATGTATTTTATTACGTCCGCTGTATTCATATATCGTCGATACCCCGACACCGGTGGCGTCAGTATCCGTAAAGTAGACGAGCTCGACACCGAAATACAAATAGCCCACTCACAGTAAACGGGAACAAGTACAGCTTTTCCGGCAACCAGCGCTTTTTATCAGGCTATATAATCAAATTCGCGCCACATTTGCGAGAAAATTTTGGCGCCTAGAGCAACATTTGCCAGTTCAAGGCGGGTAATTCCAAATTATTGACGCCGCTTTCCCTTTAAGGGTCGGCTGATCGGCAAATAAACCAGGAGGAATCAGGTCTTGAACAGGCTTTTGCGGCTGCAGCAGCACCCTGCAGGAGTAGACGGATTAAGGTGGGGAAAAAAGAAAACTAATAAGAGGAGAGTAATCCGGCCCGCAATTAATTAAGGGCGGAGGCGACGGCTCACAGGCGGCGCAAGCGCATCAATCAGCCCGCAGCTTATTAACGCGCTGCAGCCAGCCGGGCGGCCAGCTGCAGTGACATGGGTAGTGCCTTGTATAAAGTGTACATTCAGCAAGCCGCTAAAGAACCGTATACCAGCCACTACCCTGGCTGCCTAGAGGATATCCAGCAGCTCGACTTCAAACACCAGCGTGGTGTAAGGAGCGATGGCACCGCCGGCGCCGCGCTCGCCGTAGGCGAGATCGTGGGGGATGGCCAGCTTCCACTTGGAGCCAACAGGCATCATTTGCAGGGCTTCAGTCCAGCCGGCGATCACGCCGTTGACCGGGAATTCGGCTGGCTGGCCGCGCTCGACAGAACTGTCAAACACAGTGCCGTCAATCAGGGTGCCGTGGTAGTGAGTTCGCACAGTAGAACTGGCGCTGGGCTTGGCACCAGTGCCTTCTACCAATACTTCAAATTGCAAACCGGATTCGGTCACAGTGACTTCGTCACGCTTGGCGTTTTCCGCCAGGAACGCCTGGCCTTCAGCCGACATAGCCTCGGCCTTGCCCGCTTCAGCCGCCTGCATACGCGCCTGGATTTCCTGGAATGCGGCATTGATTTCGGCTGGCTGCACCTGGAAATCCTTGCCTCCCAGCGCGTCGGTAAAACCCGCCAATGCGGCCTCTTTGGTAAAGCCTTCAAAAGGCGCGTTGGCCAGCTGATCGCCCATTTGGCGACCGATGCCGTAACTTGCTTGTTGTTCAAGGGTTGTAAATGCGTCTGCCATTGTTTTCATCCAGTTGCGTAAAAGCGCGGCAGTCTAACACAGAAACTACCAGCAATGGCACCGCCAGCGGCCTCCTGCGCCTGCCTGGCCCCTCCTGGGGGCAGCGGCAGGCCTCTACCGCTGCGACCCAACTAGCCCACAAACACCCGCGCATTGCGGAACATGCGCATCCAGCCGCTGTCCTCCTGCCACTCATCCGGGTGCCAGGAGTTATTGACCGCGCGGAAGACCCGCTCCGGGTGCGGCATCATAATGGTGGCGCGGCCGTCGGTGGAGGTGACACTGGTGATACCCCGGGGTGACCCGTTCGGGTTGGCCGGGTAATCAATGGTGTATTTACCGTGGTTGTCCAGATAGCGCATGCTGGTGAGGCCGCTGCGATGACAGCTGTCCAGCGCCTCATCGCTGGCAAATTCCGCCCGCCCCTCGCCGTGGGCCACCGCCACTGGCATAACCGTGCCGGCCATACCGCTAAACAGCACCGACGGCGACTCTTCAATGCCCACCAGGCTGAAACGCGCTTCAAACTGCTCGGACGTGTTGCGCACAAAATGCGGCCAGTGCTCCGCTCCCGGCACCAGGCTCTTCAGGTTGGACATCATCTGGCAGCCATTACAGACACCCAGACTGAAGGTGTCGTCACGGTGGAAGAAGGCAGTGAATTCGTCCCGCGCCTGGCTGTTAAACAGTATGGTCTTGGCCCAGCCTTCGCCAGCACCGAGCACATCCCCGTAGGAGAAACCGCCACAGGCAACCAGCCCTTTAAACTGGTCGAGACCAGTGCGGCCCTGCAAGATGTCGCTCATATGCACATCCACCGCCTCGAAACCCGCGCGGTCAAACGCGGCCGCCATTTCCACGTGGCCGTTCACCCCCTGCTCGCGCAGCACCGCCAATTTCGGTCGCACCCCGGTGTTGATATAGGGTGCGGCCACATCCTCATTGGGATCGAAGCTCAGCTGTACCGACAGCCCCGGGTTGACCCGGGTAATCTGCTCGAATTCCGCCTTGGCACAGGCCTCGTTGTCCCGCAGCGCGGCGATGCGGTAACTGGTTTCACTCCAGAAGCGCTGCAGCTCACCGCGCGACTCCTCGAAGATCACATTGCCGTTGGCTTCCACCCGCAGGGTGTCGTGGCTGTTGAGCCAGCCCAGCGGAAATACCGGGATGCCCTCGGCGGCAAAGCGCTCAGTGACCGCGGCCGTGTTAGCGCGGGAGGTTTGAATGACTGCACCCAACTCCTCATTGAACAGCACCGCCAGGGCATCGTCGCCAAGCCCGTCGATATTGATGTCGACACCGCAGTGACCGGCAAATGCCATTTCCGCCACCGTGGTGAACAGGCCGCCGTCGCTGCGGTCGTGATAGGCCAGTATTTCATCGGCCTGCAAACAGGCCTGCATGGCGTTGAAAAAGCCTTTCAGGGCGCCGGCATTTTCCAGGTCAGCCGGCTCATTGCCCATCTGCTGGTAAACCTGGGCCAGAATGGAGCCGCCGAGCCGGTTTCTGCCTTGGCCGAGATCAACCAGCAACAGGTCGGTTGAGCCTTTATCAGTGCGCAGTTGCGGAGTAACCGTCTTGCGCACATCCAGCACCGGTGCGAAGGCGGTGATCACCAGCGACAAGGGGGCAGTGACCGCCTTGTCCTCGCCATCGTCCTGCCAGGCAGTGCGCATGGACATGGAATCCTTGCCCACCGGAATGGTAATCCCCAACTCCGGGCACAACTCCATGCCCACCGCCTCTACGGTGCGATAAAGTTTTTCATCCTCACCCGGGTGGCCGGCCGCACACATCCAGTTGGCCGACAACTTGACGTCAGCCAGGGCACCGATGCGGGTGGCGGCGATATTGGTAATCGCCTCGCCGATGGCCATCCGGCCCGATGCCGGTGCGTCGAGCAGGGCCAGCGGCGTGCGCTCACCCAGGCTCATGGCTTCGCCAGCGTAGGTATCGTAGGCCTGGGTGGTGACGGCACAATCCGCCACCGGCACCTGCCAGGGGCCGACAAACTGGTCGCGTACCACCTGACCGGTGACCGAGCGATCGCCGATGGTGATCAGGAAACTCTTGCTGGCCACCGCCGGGTGGCGAATGACCCGCTCGGCGGCGTCGTACAGTGACAGCCCCGTGGTGATAAATGGCTGGGTCTGGTATTCACGCTTGTCACCGGTGCGATGCATTTTCGGCGGTTTACCGAACAGCACCGACATGGGCAGATCCACCGGCCGGGTATCGAAGTGGGTGTCATTAAGCACAATCTGCTTGTCACTGGTGGCATCGCCGACCACCGCATAGGGGCAGCGTTCACGCTGGCAAATGGCCTCGAACCTGGGCAAATCCTGGGGCTGAATCGCCATCACATAGCGCTCCTGGGCCTCGTTGCACCAGATTTCCAGCGGGCTCATGCCGGGCTCGTCGTTATTGATATTGCGCAGCTCAAAATAGGCGCCACAGCCCCCATCCTTGGCCAGCTCGGGAAAGGCGTTGGAGAAACCACCGGCGCCCACATCGTGAATAAAGGCAATGGGGTTCTGCTCCCCCATCTGCCAGCACTGGTCGATCACTTCCTGGCAGCGCCGCTCAATTTCCGGGTTCTGGCGCTGCACCGAGGCAAAATCGAGGTCTTCACTGGAGGTACCGGAGGTCATGGACGAGGCCGCACCACCACCGAGACCGATCAACATGGCCGGACCGCCCAGGGCCACCAGTTTGGCACCGGGAGCAAACTCGTGCTGGGCCACGTGCTCGGCCTTGATATTGCCGTAACCGCCGGCCAGCATAATCGGCTTGTGGTAGCCGCGGCGCTCGCCATCAAAGTCCATTTCAAAGCTGCGGAAATAGCCGCAGATATTGGGGCGGCCAAATTCGTTATTAAAGGCAGCGCCGCCGATGGGGCCCTCGATCATTATGTCCAGCGGTGTGACGATGCGCTCGGGCTTGCCGTAGTCCTGCTCCCAGGGCTGGATATAGTCGGGGATTTGCAAGTTGGAGACGGTAAAGCCGGTCAGCCCCACCTTCGGCTTGGAGCCACGCCCCACCGCACCCTCGTCGCGAATTTCTCCCCCCGCGCCGGTGCCGGCCCCGGGGAAAGGCGCGATGGCGGTGGGGTGGTTGTGGGTCTCCACTTTCATCAGGATATGAATGTCTTCCTGCTGATAGCCGTAACTGCGGGTGATTGGATCGGGGTAAAAGCGCCCCGCCTTGCTGCCGGCGATGACCGAGGCGTTGTCCGCATAGGCCGACAACACATTGTCGCCGCCCTGCTCATAGGTGTTCTTGATCATGCCAAATAGCGAATGGGGCTGTTCTTCACCGTCCAGGGTCCAGCTGGCATTGAAAATCTTGTGGCGGCAGTGCTCCGAGTTGGCCTGGGCAAACATCATCAGTTCCACATCCACCGGGTTGCGGCCGAGCTCCTGGAAGCTTTCCAGCAGATAGTCGATTTCATCCTCCGCCAGGGCCAGCCCGAGACTGGTGTTGGCCGCCACCAGGGCGTCGCGCCCACCGGCCAGGATGTCGACATCGGTCTGCGGGCGCGGCTGCTCATGGCGAAACAGTTGTGCCGCGGCCTCGAGCTCGCTGTACACCGCTTCGATCATGCGGTCGTGCAGCTGTGCAGCCAGCCGCTGGCGCCCGGCACCGCTGTTAACACCCGTGCCGCCTTGCACATAGTAGGCAACGCCACGCTCCAGCCGCTGCACCTTTTGCAAGCCAGCGTTGCGGGCAATATCGGTGGCCTTGGAAGACCAGGGAGAGATTGTTCCCGGCCGCGGCACCACCAAAAACAGCTCGCCGCTGGCCTTTTTCGCTTTGGCCTTGGGGCCGTAGACCAGCAGTTGCTTCAGCAGTGCCTGCTCGGCACGGGTCAACTTGCCGTCGAGCTCGGCAAAATGCACATATTCTGCGTATACAGCGGTGACCGTCGGGTCAACATTTTGTAAGGTTCGGAGCAGTTTTTCGGAGCCAAATTCAGACAGTGCCGGCGCGCCACGGAGGGTCAGCATAATGGATTAGAACCTCTTTCTTGCAAGAATATTTGAAGGCGAAAAGCGCCCTCTCGAAAAATGGCCGCCATTGTACTGGATATAGAAAAGGCTTACAGCTATATAGAGTCATGAGGCGCTGCCGCTGGCCCTGATCCGCAGTCAAACACCCCCGCTGAGGCAGACCGGCTCGCGGCAACCCCATTCAACTCACCCCATTTTGGCGCGCACTACCACAAAATATCGACCCTGGCAAGCTATCCGGGAACGGCTGAAACGGGTAAAATTGGTGAATTATTGTACTGTAAGGGAGGGCCAAACAGCGCTGCTTTCTCTGTCGCCGTGAACGACTGTTTATTGCAGGTTATTACAGGCGGGCGACTGAAATTTTGAACCGCTGATCAAACCCTGGTTAGCGCAAACACTGGCGCGGTTAATCTGGCGGCAACTACTACCAGCCTCCCTCGCGATCAGCCACCTCACCGGAGCAAAGGATGCAAGTATCCAGGCACAAGGTCACACGGCTCCTGCAGCTGGGCCTGCTTGCATCTGTGATCGGTGCGGTCTTATTGCTCACCCGCAGCCAACCCCCCACCGTCCTCGAACTCGTCTTAGCCCAGGGCGAGCTGACCATTCTGTCCCGCAATGGCCCCACCACCTACTACGAAGGCCCCAACGGGCTGGACGGCTACGAGTACACCCTGGCCCATGAGTTCGCCCAATACCTCGGCGTAGAGCTGAAAATTTCCGAAGTGGAGCACCTGGGCAGCCTGCTCGACGCAGTCGGCACTGAGCGTGGCCAGCTGGGGGCCGCCGGCCTCACAGTAACCGAAGAGCGCCGCAAAAAAGTGCGTTTTTCCGCCCCCTATATGGAGGTCACCCAGCAGCTTGTTTACCGGGCCGGCTCTAATCGCCCCGCCGACATTGCAGACCTGTACGACAAGACCATCCTGGTTATCTCCGACAGCGCCCACGTGGAAACCCTGCGCCAGCTGCAGAAGGAGCATCCGCAGTTGCGTTGGCACGAGCAATCCAATGTGGAAATGGTCGAACTGATTGAAATGGTGCACAACGGCGACATCGACATCACCATCGTCGATTCAAACGCTTATAAACTGAACCGCTCGCTCTACCCCATGGCCCAGGTTGCTTTCGATGTCTCGGAGCCGCAGCAATTGGCCTGGGCCTTCCCCCGCTCGACCGACAACAGCTTGTACGACCTCGCCAATGAGTTTATCGCCCAGGCCCGGGACGAAGGTAAGCTGGCCCAAATCCACGATCGGCACTACGGTCGCCTCAACAGCATGGATACCGGCAGCGCCCTTACCTTCGCCCGGCGCTTGGAGACCCGCTTGCCACGCTGGCAGGAGCACCTGCAGGGTGCCGCGGAAAAGTACGATCTCGACTGGCGCTTGCTGGCGGCAATCAGCTATCAGGAGTCACACTGGAACCCACGCGCCAAGTCCTACACCGGCGTTCGTGGCCTGATGATGCTGACCCAGGCGACGGCGGCGGAAATGGGGATCACCAACCGCATTGACCCTGAACAGAGCATTTACGGTGGCGCCAAATACTACCGCAAGATCTACGATCGCCTGCCCGCCAGCATCGTGGGCAAGAGCCGCCAATGGATGGCCCTGGCTGCGTACAATATCGGCTTTGGCCACCTGGAAGACGCACGGGTATTGACGCAGCGCCACGGCGGCGACCCCAACCTTTGGGACGACGTAAAGAAACATTTACCCCTGCTCACCAAGCGCAAGTACTACAGCACCTTGAAGCACGGCTATGCCCGCGGTCACGAGCCGGTTTCCTACGTCCGCAATATCCGCAACTTCTTCAACACCATCGCCTGGCACCAGCAGATCAAGCAGAGCAAGTTTGCCTCCTCCCGCGACCGGATGAATGAGCTGGACGAGGTGCCCGCCACCGCCAACGAGCAGGCCCAGGCCGAGCAGTCCACCACGGTACTTTAGCAGTCCCGTGAGGGGTAGTCCCGTGAGGAGTAGTCCCGTCAGGAGTAGTCCCGTCAGGAGTGGCCCCGTCAGGGTGCCTGGGCAGATCGCGCCGCCAACTTTTGCGCCCTGCGCTCCTGTCGCCGGCGCTGGAAGAACGCCTGGATCATCGCCACTGCCTCCGCCTCACAGACACCGTGCTCAAAGTCGATACGATGATTCAGGTTGTCCTGCTGAAACAGATTTTGCTGACTGCTGATTACCGCACCCGCCTTGGGTTCCGCTGCGGCAAACACCACTCTCGCCACACGACTGTGAATCAGGGCGCCTGCGCACATGGTGCAGGGCTCAATGGTGACGTACAGTGTAGCCCCCGGCACCCGGTAATTGTTGAGATTGCGCGCGGCCTGGCGCAGTGCCACGATTTCCGCGTGTGCGGTGGGATCACAGCCGCTGATGGGCTGGTTCCAGCCTTCCCCAATAAGCTTGTCGTCCAGCACCAGCAGCGCACCCACCGGCACTTCCCCGAGCTGCTCAGCCCGCTGCGCCAGTTGCAGCGCTCGCCCCATCCAGTACTGGTCCCGCTGGGCTTGTGACTCGGCGCACTCAGTCGCCATCGCCAACCTGCCGCACTGTCTGGTCGCCTGATGTTAGACCTGCGCCAGCAGCGGACTCCTCCGCGCCAGCCGGCCGCACATAGGTAAAACGGGGCTGCCTGACCCCGTCCACGTCTACCTGCTCGGTAAACATCTGCAGGGGCCTGACCCACCAGCTGTAGTCGCCGTACAGGCAGCGATAAACCACCAGTGCTTCCTCTGTTTCACTGTGCCGGGCCACTTCAAAAACCTGGTATTCCCGGCCCTTGTAATGGCGATAAATGCCTGCGGGCAACTCACCCATATTTCACCTCTTGGGAAATGCGATTGTGCGCCATTTTAACACCATACCCCGGCCACCTTGCAGCCCGACAGCCTCTGCGGCTCGCCCAGGTGCGACATTCGCCTCCATATAGGGTCAATATTTGTTAACGGGATTATCACTGCCTGGCGAATTTGGTGTAGAATTCCGCCAAATTTGAAAACGGGGTCATCCATGCCACTTATCAACTATATTGAAGCAAACGGTAATCATCACGAAATCGAGGTTGCCTCCGGCGACAGCATCATGCAGGGTGCAGTCGACAACATGATCGATGCCATTCTGGCTGAGTGCGGCGGTGCCTGTGCCTGTGCCACTTGTCATTGCTACGTAGACGAGAGCTGCATTGACAAAGTGCCTGCGGCCACTGAGCTGGAAAAGGATCTACTGGAAGCCGTGCTGGAGCCCCGCGACAACAGTCGCCTGAGTTGCCAGTTGGTGGTTACTGATGACATGGAAGGCTTTACCGTGCACCTGCCCGAATCGCAGTACTGATCCACGCCGATCAGTCGCTGCAGTGATCCCGCCCGCATTCCGCGGGCGAGTTGTTTTACCCCAAGTAAACCTACTCTATCCGAAATGACGCATTCACCTGTGCTTCAATGGTGTGATTGCCAATATTGACCTCCGCCGCACCGGCATCACTGGCCACCCCCATCATGGCGACCGCTTCCCGGCGCATGATTGGCGCTGGCTGCCAGTGGGTGTTGATATTCAGGTTCTGAACTTCGCCCACTTTGTTACCCAGCGGGCGCAGCGCCGCCAGCGCTTTTTCCCGAGCCCTTTGCACTGCCGCCGCTATGGCGTCCAGTTCCAGCGCGTCGCGATTGCTGAAATCAAACTGGGTCGGCTGTAATTCACCGGCGCCGGCGTTGATCAGGCCACCATAAAGATTGGCCAATAACCCTACATCGCGCAGCTTGATGGTAAAGTTGGCACTGGCCTCGTAGCCACTCAGCTGGCGCGGCTGGTTGCGCGGGTAGTGCCATTTGGGGGCCACCAACACTTGGGCGGCGCGGATGTCGTCGGGGTTGATGCGCTGCTGTTTGAGGTAGCGAATCACGGTATCCAGTTTGCGCTGGGCCAGGCGTATCGCCTCCTCTGCCTCCTGGCTCTCCTCAATGATGCGACCGCTCATAATGGCGATATCTGGCGTCGCTTCCACTGTGCCTGTGGCTGAGCTGCTGATCAGGCGCAATTGCTCGGGCTGGCTGTCGGCGTGGGCCCAACCGGCCGCCAGTGCACCGGCCAGTGCGATAAAGATTAATAAGCGTGCTTTTTGCATGGATGTTCACTCCTTTGTTAACAGTGGCCAGAGTTGTCGGTCTGGCACTACCCGGCGCCTTCCTTACGGTAAGGGTCGGGATTAGGGTTTTGGCTGTGGTTTCAAATTCCCATATCACCGCTATGAATAAGCCAGCTGTCGGTGATAGTAGACTTGTCGTCCTGGTAGCATTAGCGCTTTTCCCGGCCTGGCTCCGGGGGCTTGCTTTCAAGACTCGCCGTGCACCCGTCCGTGGGGGCTCCACGACAGCATCCATGCTGTCGAGGGTCTTGAAAGCAAGCCCCCGAACCCAGACCTACCATATTGCCAGTTGGGGGATGTTTGGCTTCGATCGTAATTGGGTGTGGCTTTAGCTCAGTGATCATTGCCCTGCGTAGGGAAACAATCCGTCCCAGCGCTGGTCCAGGATTTTTAACGCAGCGGGCAAGTCCACCGCACTGTAACCGCTCTCGGCATCGCCTTGGACAAGCCCGAAGCGCAACAGTTTCTGCAGGGCATCGTCAATTTCAAAATCCACCGCACTGTCGAGGATACCGTGCAGCCACTTCTCAATATGCTGATCCAACTCCTGGGCGCTGAGCGGATGGGTGGATTGGCTGAGAAAGTAATAGGCCAGCAGCGCTTCTTTGCCCTCTTCTTCCTCGGCTTCGTCGAGCAAGCGGTAAAAGACACCGGCGTTGTTATCCAGGTTTTTGAAGTAGAGGTTTTGGGTCAGGGTCTGGATAAAGCGCAGTTTGCGGTTCTTGAAGTTGTTGAACTGCTTCCAGAAGTGCACTCCCAGCGCGCCCAATCCGGCCATAAGTGCCAGCAGTGCGGCCTTGTCCAGTTGCACCGGCTGGTCAGACGCCCCGAGCCAGTAGCCCGCCAGGGAGGCCAGCAGGATCAGTGAACCGCCCAGTTTGGTGGATACGACGATGCCGCCGCCCACCGCGGCCGGTACACCAATCATCAGTTTGTCGCGCAGGCGCATCCGCACCTGGGTGTTGGGAAACAGCATTTCCAGGTCGGCCTTGGGCACGTCCTGGAAGAGCTTGAGCAGGGTCGAGCCCGGCCGGCAGAGGGGTTTCTCTGCCTGCAGCTGTGGTTTGAATTTGAGGTAGACCACCACCCGGTCGTAGTTGATAAACGACACCACTTGTTTGCGCAGCCCGAACCAGCTTTGAATGGTCTCCTGGCGGCGACTGGCACCGCGGCAAAACAGCAGCACTTCGTCGAAATCGTCAAAGTCTACCTGCAGGCGGATTTTAAACAGCGAGGATTCTTGCAGCGCCTGCTGCAGGTCGGTTTCGGTCAATTTTTCGTAATTGGCCTTGTCCAGCACCTGGGCCAGCAAGTCTTCCAGGGACGGCTCGCCTGCGTCCGCCGGCAACTGGGTCAGGAAGCGGGTATCGGCGTTGGGATCGTGGGCGGCATAGGCCCGTTTGAAGCTTTCCTGCAGGGCGTGGAACTCGTAGTGCAGCAGGCTGTTGAGCAGGGTGGCAAAGTGACGAAAATCCGTGGCCCACAGTTTATCCGGGGCGCCCTGGCGTAAACACAGTTCCACCAGGTCGCCGCGGCGCAGGGGGATAAAGCGCAGAGACTTCTCGCCAGCGGCCTCGTCACTGGCGCCACTGCTGCGGACAGTTACGTCTACACAGGTACTGTGAGTGCCGCTGTTCTTTTCCCTGTTGGAATCGGTGTTAGTACTGCTGCCACTGTCGATAGTCACTTGGGTTTACCTCCATCGGCAGTTTTTCCTGCGCCGGTGGGTGTGCCCGGACCCGTGCCTGCAGTGTCCGGCTCTGACCTCTTGTCCAGCTCGGCGTTGCCAGTCGATTCAGCGTTCCCACCCGACTCAGCGCTCTCTTCCAGCAGCGGCAAACTCAGCAAATACCAACTGACACAGCTGCCGATCAGCACCAGCCCTATGGCTGCCCAGGCGCGACCGATAATCAGGGACGACGATAACATGCTAAACCAGAGTAACAGCAACACCCGGTTGCGCACCTTGAGGGGTATGCCCTGGCCGTCCTCCCAGGAGCGCACTATCAACCCCAGCCGCTTGTGGTTGCGCAGCCAGTGATGGAAACGGTCACTGGAGCGGGCAAAGCACCAGGCCGCCAGCAAGATAAACGGCGTGGTGGGCAAAATTGGCAGGAAAATACCAATTACTCCCAGCACCACACTGAACCAGCCCAGGGATATCAAAAAATAGCGCTTTACCATAACCCGGCAGCCACTAGCGGCGGCAGTTTGTGACTGCTCTAGTGATGGTGCCCGCCGGCGCCGTGGGCGTGACCGTGAGAGATCTCTTCGGCGGTGGCATCGCGCACCTCGAGCACATCCACGCTAAAGGCCAGCGACTTGCCCGCCAGCGGGTGGTTGCCGTCGATATCCAGGGTTTTCAGGCCAACCTTGATGACGGTGGCCTCCTGGGGACCGTGCTCGGTGCTCAATTGTACGACCATGCCCGGGGTTATTTTGCCCTTGGTGAGCAGGTGCTTTTTCGCGACCCGCTGCACTGCACCTTCCTTGCGCTGCCCGTAGCCTTTTTCCGGACTCAGGGTAACATCGAAGCTTTCGCCTTCGGACTTGCCTTCCAGTGCCTCTTCCAGCCCTGGCAACATGCCGCCATGACCGTGCAAATACAGCACTGGACCGTCTTCCTGGGAATCTTCAAAAACTTCACCGCCCTCTTCACGCAGACGGTAGTGGAAGGAAACGACTTTATCGGCACTGATTTGCATGCTGGGTCCTGTTTACAAGAAATATTAATTAAAGTGGATTGGGACAACCTGCAAAGTATGGCGGCTATCGGGCCGCCGTTCAAACGAAACTGTGCCAGCTCAAGCACTTATCTGCAGCAGCGCCCCGTGCAACCGGGCAAATTGCTGCAGTTCGCCCAGATACTGATCGGGCAGGAGAACCCGGCAAAGGATCACGTCGCTGTAATCAACCTCGAGCACTTCACCATCGTGCTGCTGCAGCCAGTGGCGCAGCGGTTGCTCCAGCGCGTAACTGCCCTGCAGCTGGCAACGGGCCTGTGGCTGATTCTGTGCCAGCAGCAGTTGCTCCATGGCCGCCTGCGCCGCTTGGCTATAGGCTCTCACAAGTCCACCCGCCCCCAGCTTGACCCCGCCAAAATAGCGACTCACCACCAGCATGATATCCCCCACCTGCTTGTGCTGCAGCACATTGAGAATGGGCCGCCCGGCGGTGCCGCCAGGCTCGCCATCGTCAGATGAGGCCACCGCAGAGGGGGACCGGGGGTTGCCAATCACATAGGCCCAGCAGTGGTGGCGGGCATCGGGCCAGGCCTGGCGCGCGGCTTGCAAAACCTCCAGCGCCTGGTCACGGCTGCCGGCCAGTGCGGCACGGGCGTGAAAGCGGCTCTTTTTGATCTCGTACTCTGCCAGCCCCACCCCTACCGGCACCGCATAGCCAGCTCTTGCCTGTTTGTCATTCACACCTTTCAACCCTGCTTGCGCGGCCGGTTGCTGCAATTGCCTCGGCCGGCTGCCACCCCATACCGGTTGCCGACGAGCTTGTCCGCCGCCCGGGGGGCAGATTCCTTAACATTAACGCCACAGACCATTACAATGCGCTCCCACTCGCTCTTTATACAGGCACCTCTACCCATGGCCATTCAATGGTATCCGGGCCACATGCACAAGGCCCGCAAACAAATGCTGGAGGTACTGCCCCAGGTCGATCTGTTGATCGAGGTCCTGGACGCCCGCATCCCCTATTCCAGTGAAAACCCCGCTATTGCCAAGTTGCGCGGCGACAAACCCTGCATCAAGGTGCTGAGCAAAAGCGACCTGGCCGACCCCGAGGTCACGGCCCTCTGGCAAGACTACCTGGAGCGGGAGAAAGGGGTGAAAACCCTGGCCATAACCTCGACCGAACCGGGCAAGATGAAGCAACTTATCGAATTGTGTCGCAAAATGCTACCGGCCCGGGACGCCAGCTTCAAAAGCATCAACACCATGATTGTGGGCATTCCCAATGTCGGCAAATCCACCCTGATCAATATCCTCGCAGGCCGGACCATCGCCAAAACCGGCAACGAACCGGCAGTGACCAAGGCGCAACAAAAAATCAATCTCGGCAGTGGTATCGTCCTGCTCGATACCCCGGGCATTCTCTGGCCCAAGGTGGAAAACCCCAAGAGCGGCTACCGCCTCGCCGCCACTGGCGCCATCAAGGATACCGCCATGGAGTACGATGATGTGGGTTTCTTTGTCGCCGAGTATCTGCTCCAGCACTACCCGGAACTGCTGCAGCAGCGCTTTCAGCTGGAGCAACTGGGGGCTACCGAACTGGAATTCCTGGAGCAGGCGGCACTGCGCCGCGGCGCCCTGGGCAGCGGTGGCAGGGTCAACCTGCATAAAATTTGCGAGCTGCTGATCAACGATCTGCGCTCCGGTACCCTGGGCAATATCAGCTTGGAGACACCCGGGATGATCGCCGGCGAAGAACTTGAAGTGGCGCAATTGCAGGCCGAAAAGGCCAACCAGAAAAAGTCGCGCAAACAAAATTTCAAGGCCCGCAATTCCGCAGCGAATTCCGCACCGAAAGACAAACGCTGAGCAACCATGAACAAGACCTTTACCCAGCTTCTACTGCTGGCAATCGTGTGCATTGCCGGCTATTGGCTTTTGCAACCTGACTCGGAACAATCTCCTCCGCCGCAGTCGATGCCCCTGCCCTGGGAAATCGAAACTCACGCCGACGGTACCTCCAGTGTGTTCGGCCTGCAACTGGAGACCACCACGGTAGCCGCCGCCCTGCAATTGCTGGGCGAGGATCACGAGCTGGGCATTATCAGCGACCAGCAGGACCGCAGCGGCCTGGAGATCTATTACAGTCATTTCAAGACCGGCCCCCTCAAGGCCAAACTGATCCTGGGCGTTGCCGCCGAGCAGGCCGAGCTGGAAAAAATGCAAGCCGCTGCCAGCGTTGCCAGCTACACCAGTTCCGGCTCGCGCAAGTTTTTACTGAACGAGTCGGACCTGGCGCGCATTCAGCAGTGGCCCATCGCCAGCGTAACCCTGATTCCGGCGGCGCAGCTGGACACAGACACAATAGTGGCCCGCTTCGGCCCCCCGGCGAAACAGGTTGTGGTGGATGACGAGGAAACCCACTTTTTGTATCCGGAAAAAGGTTTGGATATCACTCACAACAGCGAGGCCAAAGAGTTGATGCAATACGTGGCGCCGCGCTCGTTCGAGAAGCTGCTGCTACCCTTGAACTCCGCTGTGGTGCAACCCTGATGCCGACACCGCACCCGCCCCACGCGGTGGATAGCTTGCGCAGCCGGTGCCAGGCCAGTTCGACCCGCAAGTTCAACGCCCGCGGCATCGCCTTGCAGCGCTGCCAGGGCTGCCTGCTGGGCCTGCAAACCTGCATCTGCCGGTGGCGCACGCCGGTGAGTAGCCGGGTCGAATTTGTATTGATCATGCACCGCGACGAAGTCTTCAAACCCACCAACACCGGCCGCCTGATCGCCGATACCCTGCCCAGCCAGTGTCACGCCTATTTGTGGAGCCGCACCGAACCGGACGCCGAGCTGCTGCAGTTATTAGCCGACCCCGCACGCCAATGCGTGCTGGTGTTTCCGCCGCGCCCCGAGCAACCGCGGCCACTTGCCAGCCCGGCCGATTTGCACGACGATAGCCGCACCCTGACATTTTTGTTGCTCGACGGAACCTGGAAGCAAGCCAGTAAAATGGCCGCCAAGGCCAGCTGGCTGCGGGGCATCCCCGCTCTCGACCTGGACGCGGTGGTCGCTGACCAGCAACCGGTCAGCGGCAATTACCAGCTGCGCCAGGCCAGCGCCGACCACCACCTGTCCACCGCGGAAGCGGCGGCCCTGTGCCTGCGCGCCGCCAACCAATCCCATGCCAGTGAAACCTTATTGGACTATTTCAACGTATTCAATGAACACTATGTGTCGACCCGCATGAATCGGCGTCCCAACACACTGCCCGCCCATCATCGTTTACTCGGAACTGCCAATGAACCTGCCGCCTGAACACAAAGCCCTGGTCGTTATTGCCCACGGCAGCCGCCGCGTCGCCGCCAATGAGGAGTTCTTCACTCTGGTTGAGCGCATCGCGGCGCAAAACAGCGCCTACGCCCTCACCAAACCAGCCCTGCTGGAGCAGGCGCCTCCCACCTTGCTCCAGGCCTGCCAGGCCCTGCCTGCAAATATCAAGCAGATAGACGTCTACCCATTGTTTTTCAATTGCGGCCGTCACGTCGAAAAAGACATTCCAGCGCAGGTGGCCGAAGTGATGGAGGCCATGCCAACTGTAACCGTGAGGCTACTGCCCTATTTCGGCAGCAGCCCGGATCTCGCTGCAGCGGTTTTGGAACACGCCCTTTCTTCTACTGCGCTGGATGGCCAGGATTGAACGCCGATGCTTTGGGAATGTGGTTTGGCTATGTTGCGTTGTGAGTGTAGTGCTGAGGGTGTTGTGCTGAGGGTGTAGCGCTGAGGGTGTAGCGCTGCGGCCCGGTGGGTGTGCCCCCCAGACCGGCCGCAGGCTCTCCGCGCTTTTCGCGCTCCCGCCCTTTTATTAACTTCTGAATGGTCGCTAGCGCTCAAACATCCGTCCGCGAAAACCCGAAAAGCGCGGAGAGCCTAAACGCGACCTGATTGGTCTGGGGGGCACACCCACCGAGCCTTGACCGAGCATCGTTGCGGGTTTTAGTGGAAAAGCACAGGTATTGTCGGAATAAATTGGATGTGTTGGTCATCGTGGTTTGCTATTTAAAGAAATAGCATTCAGTGGAGCATAACAACTTGAGACGAGAAATCAGCTAAAGCCAGAATATTACCGCTAACAAATCATCTACATGTAACTCCACATGCATTCAGAAGAAAAATACCCGTGACAATGTATTGGATCAACTTAATTCGTGCACATCCATAAACACTGCTTTTTATCATTTTCGTGTAGACGGCGGCCTAGAGTTCAGGGATCTAGTAACCGATTAAAATCTATGGATTCCCGCCTACGCGGGAAAGACTAAAAACGAACTTCTGGACGAGCATCGATTATTTAAGTTTAGGAAACAGTACACCAACCATCAGGCTGCAAAAATGCTCGGTCAAGGTGTGGTGGGTGTACCCCTCCAGACCAATCAGAGCGCGTTTAGGTTCGCAGCATCTTTTCGGGTTTTCGCGTACGGATGTTTGAGCGCTAGCGAGTTTCCGGGAGCGCGAAAAGATGCTGCGAACCTGCGCTCGGTCTGGAGGGGTGCACCCACCGCGCCGTCGCGCTGAACTTGAATGTGAGTACACCAACCCGCTGTCCAGGTGCAGTGGCGCGAAAGATGTCTCAAACTTGCGCTCGGTCTGTTGGGGCGCACTTCCCACGGTGATATCGGCTTGTCATTCACGGCGAAAATGCTTTCACCAACTCTACCAACCGGTCGATGCGCTCGTTACTCAGTTGGCGATAATCCGGATAGGGACAGACCACTAATCGCTGCTCGACATTTACGGCAAAATGACTATCCAGCCACTGCAGCGGCGGCAGATCCAATTGTGCCCCGTAAGTTTTGCCGGCGACGATATGCACCGTGCCCGGCCGGCTGAAATCCGGCGCGCTGAACAACAGCGCCTCGGTGCAGCCCAACTGTAACAGGGAGCGGTCCCGGTACTGCTGCCAACTGCCGGCGGCCAGCACTTGCGGCGGCGCCAGGGCGAACAGGAACTTGGCGTAGACATTGAATACCTTGCGCCAGTGATTGCTGGTATGACTGACGATATGCTGCAACTCGCCAGCGGCCAGCGGTCGCAAATGGTCCAGTGTCGGGTAATCATCCACAGGTGGGCGGTTGGCGATATAGAGCGCCAACTCATGGTTATCGCAGCCGAAGCCGATGGGTACGGTGCTCACTCGTTCTGGCGCCCTTTTCCTTGATCCGAATCAAGCCATAGTAGGCGCTGGCGGGAGACAATGAAACTGTTAACGGCAATACAACTTTAAGCACCAATAGCAGCACCTAACCTGCACGCACCCCAGCACGAATACCCACTCGCGCGGGCCCGCCGTCCGTTGGCCGCCGCTAAGCATTCATTGACATCACCGGGGTTATGTTGTTACTTGTGTAAGCAAGTGATCAGCAAGAATTCACCTGGTACGCCGGAGGGAAATAGTGAATAACTCAAACTCTTCCATGGCGCTGGCGCCCGCGCAGCTCTGCAACAAATGCGACCCGGCCGACCTGGCTTTCAACGATACATCCGAGCTGGAACACCTGGACAACTTTTTTGGCCAGTCGCGGGCGGTTGAAGCCCTGCGTTTTGGTGTCGATATCCACCACGAAGGCTACAATATCTTTGTACTTGGCCCCACCGGTATCGGCAAGCACGAAATGGTGGATGACTTCCTGCAGCGCCATGCCAAAGATGGTGAACTGCCCTGCGACTGGTGTTACATCAACAATTTTGACGCGCCGCAGCGGCCGCGGGTACTGCAATTGCCACCGGGCAAAGCCTGCCAATTGCAGAAAGATATGGAGCACTGCGTCGAAGATATCCTGATTGCCATTCCCGGTGTGTTTCAAAGCACCGAGTACAAGGCCAGGCTCAGCGAGTTAAACGAGGAGTACAGCGAGAAGGAGCAAAACGCCTTCCAGGAGCTGGCCGAAAAGGCTCGCGAGCACAGCGTCGCCCTGGTGCAAACCCCCTCCGGTTATACCCTGGCGCCCATCGCCGAGGACAAGATTCTCACCCCCACCGAATTCGATGCCCTGCCCGATGACGAACAGGAGCGCATCAAGAAAACTATCTCCAGTCTCAAGGAAGACCTGAAACAAATCGTGCTCAATTTACCGGCGCTGATGAAAGAGAGCCGCAGTCGCCTGAAAAACCTCAATCGCGATTTCACCGAAAATGCCGTCAACCTGATATTCCGCGATTTGGAAAGCAAGTATTCCGACCTGCCGGAAGTGATGCACTTCCTCGGCAATGTCAAAAAGGATGTGATCGATAACGTCGATGCCTTCAGGGAAGAGGACCACTCCGGCAGTCCTGAGAACCAGAAAAACCTGGTCAAATCCTTCCCCATGTACCTGGTGAACGTGCTGGTCGACCGCTCCGGTTTAGAAGGTGCGCCAGTGGTGTATGAGAATAATCCGTCCCTGACCAACCTGATCGGACGGGTCGAACACGAGGCCCAGTATGGAGCGCTCACCACCAACTTTATGCTGATTCGCCCGGGCGCCCTGCACCGCGCCAATGGCGGCTACCTGTTGCTGGACGCCCTGAAACTGCTCAGCCACCCGTTTTCCTGGGAGGCGTTAAAGCGCGCCCTGCAAGCGCGGCAAGCGAAGATCGAATCCGCCGACCAGATTCTCAGCCTGGTCAGCACCAAGTCGCTGGAACCGGAGCCGGTGCCGCTGGATTTAAAGGTTGTTTTGCTGGGGGACCGGATGATCTACTACCTGCTGCAGGCCCACGATCCGGATTTCCGTACCCTGTTTAAAGTACCGGCCGACCTGTCCGAGGATGTGGAGCGCAACCCGGACAACAATTTCAGCTACGCCCGGCTTATCGCCGCTCTGCAGGCACGCAAAGGCACCCGCCCCTTCGACAGCAGTGCCGTAGCGCGGGTCATCGAGCAGGGCTCGCGCAAGCTGGAAGACGCCAGCAAGCTGTCGTTGAGCCTGAACGGCCTGACCGATTTGCTGTTTGAAAGCGATTACTTTGCCGGCCGCGATGAGGCCGCCGTGGTCAGCGCCCGCCACGTGCAGAGTGCCATCACCGCCGCGGATGCCCGGCTCAGCCAATTCCGGGAAAAAACCGGCGAGAGTATTCTCCGGGAAATTCAATTGGTGGACACCAGCGGGGCCAAAGTGGGCCAGATCAATGGCTTGTCCGTGTACCAATTGGGCGAGTTCGCGTTTGGCCGGCCGACGCGTATCACCGCCCGGGCGCGGCTCGGCAGTGGCAAGGTGCTGGACATCGAAAAAGAGGTAAAGCTGGGCGGCAACATCCACTCCAAGGGGGTGATGATTCTCAGTTCTTTTATCGCCAGCCGCTTTGCCCGCAACCGCCCCCTGCCCATCTCCGCCAGTCTGGTGTTCGAACAGTCCTACGGTGGCGTCGACGGCGACAGTGCTACAATTGCGGAAATCACCGCGCTGCTATCGGCCATTGCCGCCATTCCCATCAAGCAATCACTGGCGGTAACCGGCTCCGTCAACCAGCATGGCCAGGTGCAGGCAATCGGCGGTATCAACCAGAAAATCGAGGGCTTCTTTGATATTTGCCAGGCCCGCGGCCTGAACGGCGAGCACGGTGTGGTGATGCCGGCTGCCAACGTGCAACACCTGATGCTCGAACAGCGGGTTATCGACGCGGTGGCGGAGGGCAAATTCCATATCCATGCAGTCAGTGATATCGACGCCGCCATGAGCCTGCTGATGGACACAGAGGCCGGCGCACCGGACGGCAATGGTGCCTACCCGCCGGCGTCGATCAACGGCAAGGTTGTGGCCCAGATCGATCAATGGATCGAATTGGGTCGCAAGTTCTCAGCCCACTCAGAGGGAGCCGGCAATGACAGCGGAAAAACGTAAACGAACCATTCTGATCCCGCTGGATACGGAACCGGTGAGCAGTGACAACCTGACTTTCACCGCCATCCTGGCCAAGTATTTGAATGCCTCCTTGAGCGGTTTGTTCGTGGCCAACTCGCGCACCCTGGAAGCCGCCAACCTGCCCTTTGCCTTTGAGATCAACCGCTTTTCTGCCCAGGAGCGCAGCCTGCACCAGGCCGACCTGGCCCGCCTCAACCGCAAGAGCGCCAACGACGTACAGCGGCTGTTGAACGATGTTTGCCAGCGCAACAAGATCAGCGTCACCTTTACCACCCTCACCGGCGAACTGATTGAAAGCGCCTTTGCCCAACCGGCGTCCGACATCCTGTTTTTCCCCAGGCAGCACAATTGGGTCAGTGCTCAATGGCAGTACCAGGCCCGCGGTCAATACCGCGCTCAATCCCCCGCGCGCCAGCGACTGGACCAGGTACTGGTTTACTACGACGCATCAGCGCAGGCGGAGGAAGCCATCAAACTGGCCCAGCGCCTCTGCAACAACCACCTGGCCTCCCGCCTGATCCTACTGTGTGAAGGTACTGCGCCGATCGAAGTCGTGCGGGCATTACAACAGCTGGGCATCCGCCCGGGCGTGCAACAGGTAACCACCAGCGACCCGCTCTGGTTGCGTTCCCTGTACCTGACCGAATCGAGCCTGGTCCTGATTCCAAGAAGCAAATTGGCCGGCCTTACCCCCCAACAATTATCGTTTTTATTCGCCCACTGCAAAGGCCAGATTCTGTTGCTGGATTAGTGTAGTGCCGCTGGCACTTTGGCAGGTCTGGCTTCGGGAGCTTGCTTTCAAAACCCTCGACAGCAGGGATACTGTTGAGAAGTCGTCATGGATGGGCGCGGAGGTTGGGGTGGCAATGGGCGAGGTTGCGCGGCTGACCGTCTGCCGACATGGATGTCGGCAGTCGAGCGACCCAGGGAAGGGTTTAAGCGCGTCAGCTGCGCGACCTCGGCCATTGCCACTTGCAATAACCAAGGGGTTTAACCATCCCAATGAAAATCTTGAAAACAAGCCCCCGGAGCCAGGCCGGGTTACAAGCTGGCCCCCACGTAGACAAAAAGATAAATGCCGGCTACCACCGACAATTGGCTTATTCACAGGCATAATCAGGAAGCATTAAGCGCCAACCTGCCCTGCCCCGATGGCCGCCCCTTGCTCGCCACCGCACCGCGGGTATATTCTCTGATTACATCCCTTTAATCCGGGAGCGCGTATGGCAGGTGAACACCGTTCACATCGCCGGCGAATCCCGCTGGCTGCGATTGCATTGCTGAGCTTCTGCCTGGCGGAAGGCACGGCCGCGGCAACGTCGAGACTCGAAGCTGCGCCCATCAAGCGCCTCGAACTCAGCACCGAGCGCACTACTCAACTCGCCACTGAAACCGCCACTGCCATCTCCGCTGAACGGGCCCCTGAACCTTCCCCCGCACTGACCGCTGAAAGCATCAAATCCCGCGAGCTGCACGTGCTCACCAAACCTGGCACCACCGCCAGTGCATCGAGCAGTTTGCAAAGAGTCACCGCGGATAATTTCAACAGCCTGGTTACCAGCAAAGCGGTACTGGTCGAAAGGGTCGACGCCAAACCCAGCGTGGTCGAACAGGCGGGGGCAACGGTCTGGCAATCCCAATACCGGGTGTTAATGCCCAAATCCGAGCGCGAGCCGGACCAACTGTGGACCTTGCGTCCTATAGTCCGGGTTCTCAATGCGCTGCAGTACGACGAAGGCAAGCGTCAGTTCAGCGCGCGGCTGTCGATCGGGGTGGTGGATGAAAGTGAGCCGCGCCTGCGGCGGCCACTGGCGGCGCCTTTTATGATCGACGTGGCCTCCGACAGCTTGCGCAGCATTTCTCCCCAGAGCATGCAGTTCGACCGCTCGGCCCTGTTTAAAACGGTGGACGTATTCGACAACGCTCCCACCGAGCCGGCCAGTGTGCGCATCCTGCTGGCCGGTGACGACGCTACCGGCAGCGAAGTGGAACTGCCAGTGCGCCGCCCTTCCCTGCAGCTGTCCCTCAACCCGACCCGCATTCTCGGCATGGGCCTGGAAACCACCCAACTGACCGTAAACGCCGTCGGCCTGCGTGAACCGGAGGGCATGACCATCAGCCTGGGCACCGATCACGGCCGCTTCCAACAGCCCATCCTGGTACTCAACGCCCAGGGCTTTGCCACCACCACACTGCGCTCCGCCGGACTGGGCCAGGCCAGCATAGAGGCCGGCGGCTCGCCCTTTACCACCACCAGTGCCAACGTCACCTTTGCCCTCCCGTGGACATTTTTGCTGGCGGTAATACTGGGTGGCTTTATCGGCGCCCTCGCTACCCGGGGTGGTCGCGCCCACTGGCTCAACAGCACCGTGACCGGAGTCGCCACCGGGATGATCGCCGCCGTGCTCTACGCGGTGGGTGTCAACGTGGTGGGTTTTGAGCCGGTAGCCCAGGTGGGTGAGGCGGTTACTTTTGCCATTGCCGCACTCGGTGCAGTGCTGGGCCCGGGTATATTTGGCAAATCCGCCCGGAGCAGGCGCGATGGAGATATGGACGCCGCCTCCTAGGAGGCCGCTGCGGCAACAAGGCGGAAGCGGTCGTCCGGCAACCGCTTTTACCCGGCGACTGCTCTGTCTCATCGGTATCGTGCTGCTGACGCACACCACCATCAGCGCAGCCGCCAACAACCACCAACAGGCGGACGCACTGCTGAACCAGGGGCTAGATGCCCTGCAACAGGGTCACTATCAACAGGGCCTCGATTTGCTGCACACCGCCCTGCCGCTGTTTCAGCGCAGCGGCAATCACCAGCGCCAGTGCATCGTCCTGCAAAACATCGGCATTACCTATTTGCGCCTCGACCAACCCGCCGCCGCGGCCCAGTCCCTGCAACAGGCACTCAGCTGTGCCGATACGCTGTCAGCCGAGGGCAAGCGCTACCTGCTGCTCAAGCTGGGGGAAGCCAGCCGCGACGCCGCTGACTTTGCGGCCGCGACCCGGGCGTTCCGGCAATTGCACGCCGCCGCGCTGGACTCAGCCCACCCGGAAGACGAGCTGATCGCCCTGTTCCAGCTGGGTAAAACTGCCCGGCAACAGGGCCTCTGGTCAGAGGCTGGGGCCAACTGGCAGGCCATGCTCGACCGGGCCAGGGCCGTCAATAACCTCAGCGCCCAAGGCTCTGCCCTGTTCAACCTGGGTGACCTCTACAGTGACACTGGCGCCCACCTGGATGCCATCAACGCGTTTCAGGACGCCATTCAGTTGGCGCGCAAGGTGCGTGCCCGCGCCCAGGAGGCGGTTGCCCACTGCAAAATTGGTGCTGCCTATTATGGCTTGCACGCCTACCCCCAGGCGCTGGACTACTTCAATCGCTGCCAGCAACTGGTGGGTAGCGGCGGCCATTACATCGACGCCCTGCAAGCGCTGAATGGGGCCGGTAGCGCGCTGTACCAGATGGGAGAGCTGCCACAGGCGGCGGCAAAATACTCAGCGGCGGCAAGCCTGGCCAGCCGCCACCAGGACCAGCTGCGCCGCACCCGTGCCAGAAGCAACCTGGCCCTGGTGCTGGCACAGCAGGGCAAGCTGCAGCAGGCGGCCGAGCTGATACGCCAGGACCTGGCCACGGAACCGGCGGCGCAGACCGATTTTCACAGCCGCGCCTGGCTCAACCTGGGCACGGTGCTGGAGCGACAGCAGCAATACCGCGACGCAGTGGCGGCCTACCGCAAGGCCATCTCCTTTGCCGAGGGGGCGAACTACCGCCGTGGCATAGTGCTCGGCCGGGTGCACCTGGGTCGCTTGCAGGTGCAACAATCCGACTACGCTGCCGCGATCGATATCCTGCAACCGACCCTGTCACAGCTGGAGGCGGAACTGGAGCAAGCCGACGCGGACGACCTGTTGCTGAGCGGGGTGCTGGATGCCCAGCAGGATGCCTATTTGCTGCTCCAGTTCGCACTCACAGAACAGCGCCGCTACGGGGAAGCATTAGCTGTGTCCGAGCGCGGCCGGGCGCGAGCGTTCGCGCGGCTGCTGCAGCGCCGGCAATTGATGCCCAACGACCGGCCCAAAGACAGCGCCGAGCTGGCTCAGCAACTGCGCCAACGAGGGACCGTGGCGCTGGTCTACACCCTGCTGCCGGCGCAGCTATTGCCGCCAGTCAGCGGCCAGCAGCAAGCCGGCGGGGCGGCGCTGATCTGGGTGATCGACGCGCGTGGCCAGCTGCATTTTCGCAAAGTCCTCTTGCCCGAAGCCGCCTTTGACCTGGTCTCCGACGCGCGCTTGTATATTGGCGTTTCCGCCCGTTCGGCGGCCCCGCAAGCGGGCGACGACCGCGCCTTTGAAGCTGAACAACAACGCGATCCAATAGCTCACTTGAGCCGCCTGCTGATCGAGCCGATCGCTGAATCTCTGCCCGCCACCAACGACGCCAATCTATTGATCGTGCCCCACGGCCCGCTGTACTTGCTGCCCTTTGCCCTGCTCGGCGCTGACCGGCCACTGCTGCAGTCCTACAATTTGTACTACGCGCCTTCGCTGACGGTCGCCCTGCAATCCCGTCCCGACCGCACCACAACCGACAAGGCGCTGGTGGTGGGTAATCCGCTGATGCCGTCCCCCTCCCTCAACCCACTGCCAGGTGCGGAACAGGAGGCCCGGGAAATCGCCCGCCTGCTCGGTGTTCGACCACTGCTAGGTGCCGCCGCGGACGAAAGCGCGGTCCGCCGCCGCCTGGGCACAGCCGCCATCGTTCACCTGGCCACCCACGGGGTGCTGGGAACCCTGGCCGGCGCGCCACCGGGCAGCGCACCCGGGATGTTGGCACTGGCACCGGGCAGTGACCATGATGGCTGGCTCACCCCCGGCGAGATCGTTGATATTCCGCTGGCGGCAGAACTGGTGGTATTGAGTGCCTGCGACACCGCCCAGGGTCGACTCGGCGGCGACGGTGTCCAGGGTTTGTCACGGGCGTTTCTGGCCGCGGGCGCGCGCCACTTACTGGCCAGTTTATGGAAAGTTCCCGATGCGCATACCCGGGAGCTGATGGTGGCGTTTTACCGGCATTACCTCGCCGGTCACGAGCCCGCGGCAGCCCTGCGCCAGGCCCAGTTGGCACTGCAGGCAAAATACCAGGATCCCTATTACTGGGCCGCATTTATCGCTCTCGGCACCCTTCCGGCACAGCCGCACAAGCAACCACAACCACAACAGGAGGTACCACCATGAGAAGCTTGACTGGTAAATTGCTCTGCGGCGCGCTGCTGACCAGTGCGCTGGCACAGGCCCAGCCCACTGCCGAAGAGTGGTTGGAAGTCGGCAACCACTTCTGGTCAAAGGGCAACACTGAGCAGGCTATCCAGGCCTGGTCGGAGGCTATCCAGCAGGACCCCAAACTGGCCACGGCGCACTTCAACCGCTGCCTGGGCTACGCCCGCGTAGACGACGTGCGCGCGGCGCTCAACGATTGCACCCGCGCCTTTATGCTCGACCCCAACTACGCCGCCGCCTATTACTACCGCGGCCTATTGCGCTCGGAGCGGCTGGGGGATGATCGCGGCTCAATAGCGGATTTTGACCAGGCCCTGCGCCTGCAGCCGGGTATGGCCGCCGCCTACTTCAAGCGCGGCAACGCCCGCCAGCGCGCCGGTGACCCGGCGGGCGCCATTCAGGACTATCAACGTGCCATCGAATTGCAACCCGGTGACGCCGAAGCCTACTTCAACCTGGGGGTTGTGCACGCCCAGCAACGGGCTACGCAGGCGGCAAAAAAGGCGCTGCAACAGGCCGCCAACCTATACCGGCAGCAGGGTAATCAACGCGGCCAAAAGCGGGCACTGCAAGCGTTGCAAAGCCTGTAAATTGCCTGCTAGCAGCCCACAAGCGGCGACGCTTCGCCGAGCGCTGCGCTGCCTGGACTCACACCAGCCCGAACCCCTGCATGGACTGCCACAGCAAGCGTAGCGCCAGCACACTAAGCAGAATATTAAACACCTGGTAGAAACGCTGGTTATCCATTTTGCGCAACAGGTGCAAGCCGGCCCAGGTACCCAGCGCACCGCAGCCGATCATGGCGCCGATAAACCCCAGCCAGGGCAGGAAATTAAAACCGGCGGCGCCAAACACCAGTGCCTTGAAGCCGTGTTGCAGCACCATCACCGCCGCCATGGTTGCCACCAGTCGCTGCCGTTCGCGCAGCAGGTGTTTTAAAAATCCGGCCACCAGCGGTCCGGTGGCACCAACGAACATGGTCAGGAAGCTGGTGGCGGTAGACGTCAGGACAATCCCCCTGGGCCCGGTGACCACCGGCGGCAGGGCCGGGCCCCAGCAGAGGTAGAGCACGAACAAAGCAATGGCCAACTGCCAGACCGCAGCCGGCAACTGCACCAGCAGAACGGTTGCCAGGCCGGCGCCCAGCAACACGCCCGGCACAAACCAGGCCAGGCAGCGGCGGTCGACCTCCGCCAGGGTCATCAAGCAGCGACCGCCGTTGGACCCCAGCTGGATAAAGCCGTGCACCGGAATTATGGCCGCGGCCGGCAAGCACAGTGACAGCGCGATAATCGTCAACACCCCGCCACCGGCACCAATACTGGCGGTAATCATGGAGGCAAACGCCGACAGTGCCAGCAACAGCAGGCCGACACCCGGCGCCAGTTCCGGCGGCAACCATTCGTTCAGGCTCACGCCCTGACCTCGACCAGCCGATAACCGGGGCAGCGCCTTAGCTGCAACGACACGTGCGCCGCAACCTTCACAACCGCACCGGAAATTCGAGCGATGTTATTGAGCTGATTTTTTCGCACCTGTTGTTGCACTGTCTCCCCCGAAGCCCGTTCCGGTTTATCGCTGTGCCAGGCCCAAGCAATAAACCGCCGCGAAATCACTACAACCAGTTTACCGAACAGGACACTACAAATCCTCCGCCAGGCCATATTGCGGGAATGCCATAAACAGGGTGCGGGTATCGCCCACGGGAATCAGGAACAGGGCGCTGCGACTCTTGTGGGTGCCCTCCACCAGCAGGTCACCGTTATGATCCCGCCACAGGGTGAGGTTTTCCCACCTCACACCGCCGCTGGCGATCAACAGCAACCAGGCAGAGGCCATTTTCTTGGCCCCCTTGACTTGCCACCTGCCCGCCTCACAGCTGAGCTCGGACGACTCGAATTGACGACTTACCAGTTGTTCGTCGCCGTCGTACAACTCCAGCGCCAGGGTATTGGCTATAAGATCCTGCCGCACCCGCAGGCGATCGCCCTTGATCTTGTCCTGATTGACCGGATGCTCACCGATTATTTCCACCCGGAAGAACTGCTCCAGTGCTTGCCGGTAGGCCAGGCTGCCGTCCAGGTGCACCACTTCCGACTTGACGCCATAGTCACCGCTGAGATTGGCGCAGTCAGTAGCCTCCCCGGCGGCCGTAGTTTGTGATAAGGACAAGTTTTGCGCTGCAGGCGAACTTTGCGACGTCGACGAACCGTGTGCGGTGGTTACAACGCTGCCCGCCGCTGCAGCAGCGCTATCGAAGGCTGCAAAGGTCGCCCAGGCATCGCCGCTGATGCTGCCACCGACAATACCGCGCATCTCTTCGTGCCAGCGATTGTGCAGCACCAGGCCGCCGGCGTTATTGGTCCAGAGCGCCAGCACTTTGCTTTTACTGCCCACCGAGGCCCACAAATAATAACTGGAGGATGGAAAGCTCAACAGCATTTCCCCGTCCTCATCGCAGTGAATATTGTCCTGGGCAAAGGTCTGGGTGTGCACCTGCCCATAGCTGTCAAAGCCGCTAACTGTCAGCGCGGGCGCCGGCGTTACGGCGATACGCAGGTGCTGGTAGCGGCGCTGTTGGGCCGGCTCCTGCGGTAACAATTGAGAGCTCAACAGCAAACGGGATTTGCCGTGGGCATCCCAGCTGGAGGATTCAAATTCACCCCGATTGGCGATCGTCAGCTCGCGCGTCTGGCCACAGAGTGAGACCAGGTTCTGCGGATAAGCGTAGTCAGGTCGCATGGTTACGGTCTGCTCGTTTACGCAGCCGCCCAGAATTAACAGCAGTGCTATAGACAACAAAACCTTTGGCGATCGCATAACCAGCGGTGGCCGTAGCTTTGCCCCGGCGTACTGTTTGGTAACGGGAATCAGGTTGCTCACTGTTGCGGCTCCGGATACAAAGTTTACGACTCTGGTGTTATTGGCTCAGGCTGTATTAGCTCCGGCGGTCCCTGCTCTGATGACAGTGCCGCAGCAGCGTCTACCGCGTCGTAACGCAGCCAGTACTCCTCGTTGAACGACAGGGGCAGAATCATGGCGCCAAGGATCTTTTCGCGCACCTGCAGGTGCAGCAGCAGGGCGCCGTCCTGCAGCAATTGCAATTTGTAGCGGTATTTTTGACTGAGAGGCATCAGCACGCCGCCGGTGTAGAGCAGTGCCTCGGTGCGCATGGTCGCGCCTACCACACCGGAATCGCTCTCCCCCTGCCAGGATTTTTCGCAATCGCCGGCGCTGAGGCCGATGGTTTTCTGGTATTTCTGCTGTTCCAGCATTACGCCGGCCAAGACGCCATTAAACACCAGGTACTGCCGGTCCGGACTGAGGCGAATGCGGATGCTTTCCACTGGCAGGCCCGCCAGTTGCTCCTCGAACAAAATCGAGGCCAGCTTGGGAGCGGGAAAGTCGGGGTCACTACTGGCCCCCAGGTTGCTAAACAAACCCTCCGGCACAGCGCAATTGTCGCTGTCGGCGGGCACCGGCGCATACCAGCCTGTTGGGTAGGCCAGCGGTGCCGGCGACTGGGCGCAGGCCAGCAATAAGCCACAGAGAAGGAACAAAAAGACCGACCGGATAGCGCCCATGGGCGAATCTCAATAGATTGAGCGTCAGCTCATTATGCGCGCCAATTAGCACTGCTGCCAGCCACTTTTCAGCGGGCCGGCAAAAAAATTACTGTCCCTTTTCTGGCTACCCATCCGACCAGATGGCGCCCCTTTGGGGCGGATCAATTTTGGCAAATTGTCATCCGATTCCTGTGCTGTGCCTTATTGTGAAAATCTCTTCCAGCACATTAACTCCGCAGGTATGGCTACGCGCTCTACTCAACAAGTTCTGCCCCAACCAGGCCTCACCAAAGCTGGGCCTGCAGCAGCGGCGCGCAAGGCAGGAAAACTCAAGTCACGCGCCCACCCACATACAGCCAGCGCCCTTGCAAGCGCCTGAATTCAGACACTTCGTGCATTGCTTCCAGCGCCTCCGATTTGCCCTTGGGGCGAAACCAGGCCTTGAACTCCACGGTCCCTTCATCCCCCTGTTGCGACCTGGCGATCACCTCGAGACGCTGCCAATCCGCGCTCCGTTCCGACAACTCCAGTGCCGACAAGCCCCGCGCTGTGGCCGGAAACCAGCTCGCCAACAGGTAGTCGCCATAACCGCCGAGGGCAAAGGCGGTAAAGCGCGAGCGCATCAACTGCTCGGGGGTTTTGGCTAGTTGTTGGCCCGATAGAAAGCGACCGCAGCAGCGGGCAAAAACCTTACCACTGCCGCAGGGACAAGCACTGGCGTCCAACGCCTTTTTCTTATGCGCAGGTTGATTTTTTGGAGGTTGATTGTTCGAAGGTTGATTGCCCAAGCCGGTAACTCCCTGGTTCAGCGATAATGACAAATGGAGGACGATTGCAGGCGCCATGCTACAAAAATACAGTCGCCCCGAACAGAGCGCCCGCTGAATTTGCCACAACCCGCAGACTGTTGCCTGGCTATTCATTTGCCTGAGTGAGACTGTATCTGATTGGCTGATCGCGGGCGCTGGCGAGCGACAGTGTTGCAATCACCGTGACCACAATGCCAGAATAGCCAGCGAAATTAACAGGCACCTGAACAAGGAACATACCCATGGGATTCGCACTATCACCTATGCAGCTAACATCCGCGTCATTTCAGGCGGGCCAGGCCATCCCCAAGCGATGCACTATGGAAGGTGAAAATACCTCGCCACAACTGTCGTGGACCGAGGCACCGGAAGGCAGCAAGGCGTTTGCCATCATCTGTCACGATCCGGACGCGCCGCTGGTTTCCCCCGGCAGCTACGGTTTTGTCCACTGGGTGCTGTACAACATTCCCGCCTCCACCAGCTCGCTGGAAGAAAACAGCACTATTGGCACCGCCGGCAAAAACGACTTTGGCGAGAGCGGTTACGGCGGCCCGATGCCCCCTCCGGGCCACGGCGATCACCACTACTTTTTTTCCCTGCTGGCCCTCGATAAAGACGTAAAACTGCCGCCGGGGCTGAGCATGTGGGAGCTGCTGGAAAAGATCGAACCCCACGTTATCGGCATGAACCGGCTGGTTGGACTCTACCAGCGCTAAGCAAACCTTAGGGGCATTTACCGCTATAGCGCACCCGCTGCGCTTGCTTGTTCTCCTGTACCAGCAGACTGCCCGTCAGGGTCGGCCGGGCCTAGTCCGGCGGCTCCCACTGCAGCGGATCCAACTGGTAGAACTGTTGCAACTGCCCATACAACTGCGGGTGCGCCGCTTGCAGTTGTGCGGGCTTTTCAAAAAAGGTTTCCGTAACCACCGCAAAAAATTCCGCCGCCGACGTAGCGGCGTAACTGTCGATCACATCCTCCTCGTCATCGATCAGTTTCTGCTGTTGAACCTTATAGACTTCACTGAATACCTGTGCCCAGGATTGATACTGAGCGGCGCTGGAGAGAACCGGCAGCCCGTCCATGGCAGAATTTTGTTCATCCAGCTTATGGGCAAACTCGTGTATCACCACATTGTGGCCATCGCGACTGTCACGAGCCCCCTGCAGCACTTCATTCCAGGCCAGCACCACCGGACCGCGCTGCCAGGATTCCCCGGCGCGCACATCGAGCGATTCCGAATGCAATGCCCCATCCCGTCGCGTGACCCGAGTCACATAGGTTTCCGGATAAACCAGTATGGTTTGGAACCCCGGATAGTAATCGCCGGGCTTGTTTAAAATCAGCAGACAGGCCTGGGCTGCGATCAGCACCCTTACCTGTTCGGTAATCTCCATGCCATTGCAGCCCACCAGGATTTTTTCATTCAGGAAGACGTTGATGTGCCCTAGCAGTTTCCGCTGCAGGGCCGCTGGCAGGCGCCGATAGAGCCCGAACTCCGCGGCCAGGATCTGGCGCCAGGCATCCGAAACAGGAGCTGACAACAAGCGCTGGCGTCGACTTCGCTTTCGCGCTGTGCGAATTTTGCCCAACAGGTAGACCAGCAGCGCTACGACCAGGGGCCCGAACAAAACAATGTACAACACCATCGGAATATTACCGTCGCCGCTCGGGGAAAATAACCAGTGCCCATACCCGCTAACGGGAAATGCCCGACACTTCCTTCAGAGCAGGTTTGACCAGAATCAACAACCGCAAGAATCCCGCTTGGCCTCACCACCAATAATCATGCTAACATCCAGAGACATCCCCAGACGAACACATCTCCCGATGGTGCGTCCCCAGGGGGTGCAACTGGCGTCGACCGTCGCGCGCAACAACCCGCTCTACCGCTCCTCCCCACGGCCGAATAACAATAAAAACATATATAACGCTTTATTACAGAATTCAATCTAACAAGCACAGTTTCTCATGAGGAAACGATATGAAAATAGCCATTCTGTCCAGAAATCGCAAGCTCTATTCCACCGCTCGACTGGTTGAAGCCGCCAAAAAGCGCGGCCATGAAGTACGGGTCATTGACCATATCCGCTGCTTTATGGATATGGGTACCGACAACCCCTCGATCCACTACAAAGACGAGGAGTTTAATAAAGGTGATTTCGACGCGGTCATCCCCCGCATCGGCTCCTCGGTGACCTTTTACGGCACTGCCGTGGTGCGTCAATTCGAAATGATGGGCATCTACTGCGTCAACGAATCCGTCGCGATCAGTCGCTCCCGGGACAAGCTGCGCTCCATCCAGTTACTGTCGCGCAAGGGTGTAGGCATCCCCGTCACCGCCTTTGCCAACTCCCCCGACGATGTCTCCGGCCTGATCCGCGAAGTGGGCGGCGCGCCGCTGGTGATCAAGCTGCTGGAAGGTACCCAGGGCATCGGAGTGGTACTCGCTGAAACCAAAAAAGCCGCCGAGAGTGTTATCGAGGCCTTTATGGGGGTAAAAAGTAACATCCTCATTCAGGAGTTTATCAAGGAAGCCGGCGGCAGCGATATTCGCTGCTTCGTGGTCGGCGGTGAAGTCATCGCTGCCATGCAGCGCACCGCACCTGCCGGTGAGTTTCGCTCCAACCTGCACCGGGGCGGCTCGGCGGAATTGGTGCAACTGACCAAGGAAGAAAAGGCCGCCGCGGTCAAGGCGGCCGAGATTATGGGCTTAAACGTCTGTGGTGTGGACTTGCTGCGCTCCTCCCGCGGCCCCTTGATCATGGAGGTCAACTCGTCCCCCGGACTGGAGGGCATTGAAGAGGCTACCAAGAAAGATGTGGCCGGCATGATCATTGAGTTTATCGAGGTCAATGCCAAACCCAATGCTACCGCGACCCGCGGCAAGGGTTAAATACTTTACTCGACGGCCACCTTGGCGATCAAAAAACCAGCAGACCTGCGCCAAAGCAGGCTGCTGGCTAGCAGCCACATCCTGCCGGCGCCACTTAAACTTTAAGTCATCCCTCTAAACCAGCGCCTCCCACCGTGCTCGTAACCAATTATCAGGCTCGCGACAAATCAACTCCTTTAGGCTCGCCGCGCAGGATCAACAGTGGCCAGGTCATTAACTGCCTTTGGCTTGGCTCGAATCCATGGCCATCAGGTTTTTCTTGATGATGGACAGCACCTCAACCAGTGTGTCGTATTGCTCCTCGGTGACGCCCTGCATGCTTTCATTATTCAGCTCCAATGCCATGGACTCAATTTCATCCAGCAATTTACGGCCTTTTTTCGACACCGCTATACGCTTGGAGCGCCGATCGCTCTGGTGGGCAGTGCGCACGATAAAACCATTTTCATCCAGCCGGTCAAGCAACCCGCCGATGGTGACCTTGCCAACATCCAGCAAGCGAGCCAGCTCTACCTGGGTCAACTCCTTGTCCTTGTGACGCGCAAGGTTGGTCAACACCCACCACTGCGAACGGGTAATTCCGCGGGGTTTCATGTGCTGGTCAAACACCGTGCGGCGCAACCTGGAGACATCGTGCAGCAGGTATCCGTGGCGCAGGGGATTCTTGTTTTCTGTATCGCTGAGCATAGTGGTTGCTACCGTAGCTGATAGAGTCTTTCAATTTATTATATGCAAGCTAACCATAACGGTGAAATGAATACGATGCAAAAGGCGCAAGAGGTGCACTGCCTGCTTGTCTGCACCCACCTGGCGCTGGCATAAAGCCCGCTCTGCTGTGTAGACTTGCGCCAAACAGTCTCAAGCAACGGACATCATTATTAAACCTGTAAAGCTCGACTCCCTGGCTCTCCCGGAGCTGCCGGTGCAGGCCATCTTGCCGGAACTCTGCCAGCAACTGGACCGGCGCGATGAAGTGGTACTGGAAGCCCCTCCGGGGGCCGGCAAGACCAGCCTGGTGCCGCTGGTGCTGCTGGAATGGCTACAGCAGCGGCAGTTAAACGGCAAAATAATGATGCTGGAGCCGCGTCGCCTGGCGGCCCGCAGCGCTGCCGAACGCATGGCCGAGTTGCTGGGCGAGCCGGTGGGCCAGACCGTCGGCTACCGCATGCGCATGGATACTCGCGTCAGCCAGGCCACGCGTATCGAGGTCATTACGGAAGGTATTCTTACCCGCTTGCTGCAACAGGACCCGGCCCTGGAAGCGGTCAGCGTGCTGATCTTTGATGAATTTCACGAGCGCAGCCTCGACGCCGACCTGGGCCTGGCGCTGGCGTTGCAAGGGCGGGAATTGTTTGGCGACCTGCGCCCACAACCGCTGAAACTGCTGCTTATGTCAGCCACCCTCGACGGCGCCGGGATCAGCCAATTGCTGGCCAATGACGGCGCTGAACCGGCCCCTGTGGTCAGCAGCGAGGGGCGCATGTTTCCGGTGCAGATCCGCTACGGCTCGCCCTACCGGCCCGGCGAGCGGATCGCTGATCGGGTAGTGACTAGCGTACTGCAGGCACTGGCCGACGAGCCAGGCAGCCTGCTGGTGTTTCTGCCCGGCCAGGCAGAAATCCGCGCCGTGCAACAGCGCTTGCAGCAACACTTGCAGGCGGACACCAATATTCACATCACCCCGCTCTACGGCGATATGCCGCTCAACGCCCAACGCCAGGCTATCGCGCCGGCCGCCGCCGGCAGCCGCAAGATCGTACTGGCCACCAGCATCGCCGAAACCAGCCTCACCATTGAAGGTGTGCGGGTAGTGATTGACAGCGGCCTGGCCAGGCTGCCGGCCTTTGACCCCAGCAGCGGCATGTCGAGACTGCACACCCGGCAGCTGTCCCGGGCCGCCGCCACCCAGCGCTGCGGTCGCGCCGGGCGCCTCGAAGAAGGGGTTTGCTATCGGCTCTGGAGCGACTCTCAGCAACAGCAATTGCGGCCGTTTACCGCGCCGGAGATCCTCCAGGCGGACCTGGCACCTCTGGCCCTGCAGCTGCTGCGCTGGGGAGTCGAGCAGCCGCAGGAATTGCGCTGGCTGGACCCGCCGGCAGCGGCACCCTACCAGCAGGCACTCGACCTGTTACAGCGGCTGGGAGCTGTGCAAGCAGTCCCGGCGACTACCGCCAAGACAGCCGCTACAGCAATCCCTGCGACAGAAATCCCTGCGACAGACACACACTGGCGTTTGACCGGGCACGGCGAAGCCATGAGCCAACTGCCCCTGCACCCGCGCCTGGCGCACATGCTGCTGATCGGGCAAAAACTGGGATTGGGCACACTGGCAACGGAACTGGCGGCGCTGCTCAGTGACAGGGATATCAGCACTGGCGGCGGCGCCGATATACAGCTGCGACTGGACCTGCTGCGCGGCGAGCGGCGCGGGCAGCGAGACCAGCAGGGAGCCCTGCAGCGCTTGCGCCAGCAGCAGCGCCAGTTTGCCCAGTTGCTGAGCGCCGCCAACAACCACAAGCCCGCCAAAAGCAGTGAGCCGGTAAAGGACAGCGGAGCCGAGACGTCGCATGGGGTACCCAGCGAATACCAGATCGGTATGTTGCTTGCCTGTGCCTACCCCGACCGCATCGCCCGGCGCCGCACCTCCGGGCAGGACAACAGTCGTACCTACCAGCTCAGCAACGGCCGCGCCGCCGCCTTCGCCGACGTGGATCCGCTGCAAAAACACACCTGGCTGGCGATCGCCCAGGCCGGCAGCCGCGAGGGCCAGCCGACCGACCGCATCTACCTGGCCGCCAGCCTCGATCCGGCGTTATTTAGCGGCCCACTGGCCGACCTGGTCAGCAGCCACAGCGTGGTCCAGTGGCACACGCAAACCGAGAAGCTGGTGGCCGAACAACAGCGCCGCGTCGGCGCCCTGGTCTGGTCCAGCGAGCCCTTGAGCAGGGTACCCGCAGAGGACAAACAGGCCATTTTGGTGGAGCTGGTGCGCAAGCGCGGCCTGGCACTGTTACCCTGGAGCGAAGCGCTGCAACAGTGGCGCCAGCGGATAGAGCTGCTGCGCCAAAGCCAAATCGACGCCGGCCAACCCTGGCCCGACTTCAGCGATCAGGGTCTGCTGGACTCGCTGCCAGACTGGCTCGGCCCCTACCTGGAGCCGATCACCCAACTGGGCGACTTTAGCCGCCTCGACCTGGCGGCCATACTCGCCGCACGCTTGCCCTGGCCCCTGCCACAGCGCTTGCAAGAGCTGGCACCGGAGCGCATTACTGTGCCCTCCGGCTCTAACATCCGCATTGATTACACTCACAACCCGCCGGTACTGGCGGTTAAGCTGCAAGAGATGTTCGGCTGCCGGGAGACACCGGCCATCGCCAACGGCCAGATCAAATTACTGGTGCATTTGTTATCACCGGCGCAGCGACCACTGCAGGTAACCCAGGACCTGGCCGGGTTTTGGCAGAGCAGTTATCTGGAAGTGAAAAAAGAAATGAAAGGCCGCTACCCCAAACACCATTGGCCCGACGACCCGCTGACCGCCGTCGCCAGCGCCAGGACCACACGCAAGCCCCGCCCCACCTGAACCACGGATACGCAGCCGCGACCTGTGACTGCTCTCTCCCGGCAGCGGCTAGGCCTCGGCCTGGCCCTGGGCCTGCAAGCGCGGCAGGATGCGGTCCAGGGTCCGGCTGACCCGGGTTTGGGTGCGAATCATTTCAATCTTCGGCCAGGTGGATTGCTCGCCGGCGCGCACCAGTTGCATAATCTCTGCTTCGCTACGCTGCGACAGCAAGCGGAATGGATTGGAAAAGCGCGACGGCGGAAAGATATTGATGTCACCGGTGTACTCCTGGCGAATCACCGAGGTGACAATGCGCGTCAGGTTGCCCAGCTTGGATTGCGGCGATACCAGGTCAGCGAACAGGGATGCGGCGGAACAGATCACCTCTTTCGATACCTTCTGGCCTGAATTCAACAGGGTCGAGACCAGTGGCCGATACTTGTGGGTATCAAAAATAAACGGCGACGCCAGCGGGTTGATCTGGCTGACAATATAGTGGTTGACGCCAAAGAGCCGCGACAGCCGCTTGCTCGGCAAATCATCACTCACCGAGCCGTCCACCCACTTGCGATCTGGCAGGTAAGCTTGCCGTTGCCCCGCTGCATTTTTTGCCGCCAGTGCAACTGGCGGGTAAAAGCCCGGCACGGCACAGGAGGCCAATACCGCTTCCCGAATCATCACATTGGGTGAGGTAATGGCATTGAGCAGGCGCGAGGTTTGATGGGCTTCGCTGGCCGCGACGGAAATATTGATGTGCCGGCCGGTCAACTTGAACGCCTCCTCAAAGGTCAGGTCCGGCAGCAGCCGCTCGACACTTTTGACCACCTCTGCGAGCTCAATCTGGCGCGGTCGCAGCGCGGTTATCCGATGCCAGAGGTTGACCTCGAGGTGGATTTCCTCCAGCAAATGGGCAGGCGAAAACAGTTTTTCAATTTCCGCGTCGGTGTGAGTACCCAGCAGCCCGGTAACAAAAGCCCCGCCACTGGAACCGGAAATGACTTGCGGCAGGGCATCGTTTTCCCACAGGGCCTTGATGACGCCGAGGTGAAAATACAACAGGGTACCGGCACCACTCATCATCAGCGCGGTACGGCCATAACAGTGGCTGGCCCGCTCAAAGAAATCGATTTTTTCCGCCGTGGAGATATCGCTGGCCTGGCCGCTGGCGAGGTAGTTGAGCGCCGCCACAATTTCATCGACGTAATCGATAATCAGCTGCTTGGTGCCCGCTTTAGCCACGCCGTACAAGCGCGGGTTGCCCATACCCGCCATATTGCCGTGTATGCCCTCGTTCAGGGCGAACAGCAAACCGTGGTTATCGAGCTCGGCGCGGGCCTTGCGCAACCGCTCCAGGCGGCTGCGAATAGTGACATGGTCGTACAGGTCGCTGCTTTCTTCCTGCTGCCACTGGTCCAGGCCGTAGGCCATGTCGTGACAGTGGGCCAGCTCCAGCCACTGGGCATAGTTCTCCGCCTCGTCCAGTTGCTGGCGCAGGCGAACCGGGTCGCGGCGTAATACAAATCGAGACTTGGCGTTGATTATTTTGCTCATAACTGTGCGCGTCCCCGCTGGCTGTTAACCCTGGTTACACAGAGGGTGCCCGCCCTTGTGGGCCATGGCACTGCCTCTAACCAAATACTATACGCCTAAAAACAATTTCTATGCGCTAAAAAACCCTGGCGCTGCGGCGACAAAAACTGCAGGCAGATTTTAAAAAATACGCAATTTCGCCGCCTTTTCGTCGATGTAAAAATCCGCCTGGCGCAGCACATCCAGGCCCAGCACGCCATCGAAGGTCTCAAATTGAGCGTCCATAAAGATCACCATCGGCTGCTCGGCAAACACCAACTGCCCAAACGCCAGCCGTTTGACCTGGAAGCTGCGCGCCTCCCTGACCCCGCCGGCTGTGTTTAACTGCACCACCTCAGTCGGCCCGGTATCAATACCGTGGTGCTCGATAAAAGCCCGGGTGACACCGCTGATAGATGCACCGGTGTCGAGCAACAGGCGCGCCGGCGCGCCATCGATACGGGCGGCGATAAAATACTGGTTGCCGACCACCTGCAGATCCACATCGCTGGATGGTTTGCTCCCCAGTGCCAGTTTTTGCAGAATTTTTCCCGCCGCTTCCCGATACTCCGGCGCATCGACGGCAATCAGGGCGTGGTAGCGGGCCTCGTCAAACTGCCCCTGCTGCAAGTACAGGTTTGCCAACCACAGGTTGAGGCGGATCTGGTTCGGGGTTAACCACAACAGGCGATTGACATTGTCGATGAGCCACTCGATGTCGGTAGCGCCCATCTGCGCGCTAGTCCGCCGCTGCAACAACTGCTGCAATAACTGGCTGGCGAGTTCAATTTTGCGGGGGTCTATTTCCGCTTCGATATAGTGGAACAGAAAGTCGAGCGGCAGATGGTTTGCCTCGGCCAGCACATCCGCCAGGGACGCGAGCGGCACCCTGCCGGCCTCCACACTGGCCAGAGCAGGCCCCAGCACTTCAATCAGGGCCGGGATATTGCCGTTGCGGACACTGTCGCGCATGCACAGCAGCAGCTGCACCGGGCCAGGGCCGGGCCGGGCGCAGGAATCCGGGGCCACGGCCGGGCGCGCCGCGGCGGCCGCTGGCGCAGGCGTTTGCAACTGCACCTCTGCCACCGCTGAGGCGGCTGGCCCGTCGCGGCCGGCACGTTTGCCCAGCCAATAACCGCCACTGCCCGCTACCAGGACAAGCGCTAGCGCGACAATCCCGAACCGGAATAACGGGGTCATTGGAACAACAGCGTCATTGATTTTTTAACCTCTCGATGCAGGCTCAACGGGGCCGCTAGCGCCACTGCGCCAGGGCCAGTGTCGCGCCCAGGTAACAGCCGCTGGCGACCAGTATAAGTGCCGGCAACCCCCAATGCACGGCGATCAGGCTGGCTCCCACGGCGCCCAGTACACTGCTGAAACCATTCAGCGCCCAGACCCAGGCGATGCTGGCCGCCGGCGCTGCCGCCAGCCGCGCTAACCCGTGGGGCAGCGCGAACCCCATGAGTACCGCGAGCAGCAACAGGGGTAGCACCGCAAGCAGCACTCGCCCCGCCAGTGGCCATTGTGCCGCCAGCCCAAACAACCCCTGCAGCAGGGGCAAAGTAAGCGGCGCCAGCAAGGCTACTGCCACCAACAGGCGGCGCACCACACGGTCGGACGGGTGCCAGCGCTGCTGCAGCAAACTGCCGCAACCGGCACCGGTCAGCAGCGCCGCCAACACCGCGCTCATACTCACCGCGGTGGCATCGAGCAACAGTGTGGCCTGCTGCAACAGGCCTATTTCCACAAACATAAAGCCGAGCCCGATAGCGGCAAAGTAGCCTGCGACCCGATACGGCGGCAGCGACCGACGCCGACCCAACCACAGGGGCAACAGCAGCAGACCGATGGCCAGCACCGCTCCCACAAACAGCGCCGCAAACGCCAGCAGATAACCCCAGTCCAGCTGGGCACGCCAGAAGTCGTCCCCCGAGTGCAGCCATTGCGCCAGTGTCGACCAGCGCATAAAGTGGAAAAAAAATGGCCGCTTATCCGTGGCCGGGCGCAGCTCGAACAGGGACTCGTGCTCGCCATCATTCAGGCTTGCTCCGGCCAGCAAGCGCTGCAGCGGCTGGTAATAATTTTCGCTCAACTGGTGGAAGCGGTTACTGTCCTCCTCCGCCAGGCCGGGCAGTGCCGCCAGGTCAAATTGGTGCTGCTGCGACCAACTGCGCAGGCGCGCCCGACCTGCGGCGTCAATCGCAGTACTGCTGACCAGTAACACCGCGTTGCGCCAGTCGCGGACAATGGCGAGGTGATCGGTGGCCGGCAGTTGCCGCTGCTGTAATATCGCGGCGACGGTGTTAACCAGTTTCAGCAGTTCCCGCGGCAGGCTGTGCAGCTGCAGATCGATAGCCAGTACCCCGCCGGGCTGGAGGCGGTCAAAGGCGGCCCCAAGTCCCTCCCTGGTCAACAGGTAATTCTCCTGGGTCGCCGCCATACCCGCTTCCGGACTGGCTACCGCCAGCGCGATCACATCGAAGCCGGGGCCAGCAGCGGCCAGATAGCGCCGCGGTGCTATTTGCTGTAATTCCAGGGCAGCCGGATAGATACCCCCGCCCTGGCGCTGTCGTAACTCGCGCAACAGGGCAATCACTTCACCGTTGGCACAGACCATGTGCAGCGAGCGCACCCCGGCGCCCGCACTGATCCAGCTCTGCCAAAGCGTGTCCACCTCCAGTTGCAGCGCCCGTTCCGCCCCGGGCCGCAGCACATAGGGCGCATAGCCGAGCAACTGTTGATAGAACTGCGCCGGTGGCAGCGGCGCCAACAGCAGTGGCACCGGGTTGTCGCCGTTACTGAGCAGTTGCCACTGGCGCGGCGCCTGGTAACTGCTACTTAGGCTCAAGCCCGGCGCATCGTGCAAGGCGGGCGTGTCCAGTACCACATACTGTTGCGACAAACCATCTCGCTGCAGCAGCACACGGCTGTCGCGCTCCAGCAAGCGCTGCGCCTGCGCCTTGTATTGGGCGGGTGCTATGGGCACCGTCGCCACCAGCGCCACGGCCAGCACGCCGGCCAGTATACTGGCCAGCCGGCGGCGACCGGAGAAGTGGCCAGCGCCCAGCAGCAGCGCTGCCAGCAGTGGCAAGAGCAACAGCAAGCCCAGGCTCGGGCGCAGGCCCAGCCAGTCGATCAATGGCAAAATCAGCAGTGCGCCAGCGGCCGCGGCGAGCAAATCCACGGCGTAGATGCGGCCCGCCTGCCGCGGCCAGCGCACAAAACACACAGTCACGAACAGGGCTCCGCAGAAAAACACCGGCACCAGGCAAACCGCGTAGAGCAGTAACCAGGCCACCTGCTGCCACTGCCAAGGCAAGGCCAGCATATTGAGGGGCAAGCGACTGGCCAGGGCAATGCCTGCCGCCAGGGCGACGGCAGTCGCCAACGCCGAATGGTGCAGCCAAATCCGATAGCGGCGGCGGGCGTTATCAGAGTACAGGCTAAGCAGCACTCCGGCCACGCCAAAGCCGAGCAGCGCCAGCGCGATAACCAACGCTGCCAGGTGGTGCCAGTGCTGTATGGCAATGACCCGGGTCAGCCACAGTTGGTAAGCCAACAAGGTGGCCGACAGCAATCCCAACGCCAGCAATTCGAGCTTGCGCGGGCCTTGCGTCGCGGCCACAAGCTAGCGCCCGCCGGTCAGCGGCACAAAGACCACCGGCAGCAGGCTGCGGGTGCTGACCTTACCCTCGTCATCCTTGAGCACCAGCAACAGTCGCTGGCTACCCCATTTGGGACCGACGGGGATAACCATGCGGCCACCGGGCTTGAGTTGTTGCAACAGTGGCGGCGGAATATGGCGGGCGGCGGCCGTCACCAGGATACGATCAAAGGAAACTTGCTCGGACCAACCCTGTTCCGGCCCACCCTGTTCCGGCCCACCCTGTTCCGGCCCATCTTGCTTCGGCCAACCCTTTTCCGGCCAACCCTTGCTTGGCCAATCCTGCCCCTGCCAACCCTGCCCCTGCCAACCCTGCCCCTGCCAACCAAAGTAACCGTCACCCTCCCGGGCTACGATCCGGCTGAGCCCCAAACGGGCGAAGCGCTGCTGGGCGGCAACCGCCAGCGGCACGATAATCTCGATGCTGTACACATGGTCGGTCAACTGGGCCAGGATCGCCGCCTGGTAACCGGAACCGGTGCCCACCTCCAGTACCTTCATGCCGGGCTCCACGGCGGCCAACTGAGTCATAAGCGCAACAATATACGGCTGGGAAATGGTCTGCCCCATACCGATGGCCAGCGGTCGGTCAGCGTAGGCGCGGCTGGCCTCTGAGGCTGGCACAAACTGGTGCCGGGGTACTGCGGCCATGGCCGCCAGCACCCGCGGGTCGGTGACCAGGGTCTCGCCGCTGCCGTGCTGCTGCAATTCGCGCACCATGCGCGCACGCTCGGCATGGCGATCGGGCTCGGCCCAGGCGGTAGAAAAGGACCAGGGCGCGGTAGTAGCAGGATGGGAGGCACAAAGCGAGGCGTAAATACCCCCGCCCAACTGCGCGATGAAAAACGGCAGCAAGGTGACTGACAGCGATGCGATCAATAGCCGCGCTGCGCGGACGGGCACTGCAATAACAAGGCAAGCCATAGCATCTCACCTCTCGGATGAATGGCAGGCGGCGGACAAAACCGAATACAACTGGCGAACCTTGTCTCGAAACCGCCGACCTATACTAACACTTCGTACCAATATCGAAGCTCAGGACCGATATCAACAATCCGGACCTGAATTGGCATTCTCGACCTGAATTGACAATCCAGACCTGAATCGACAATCCCGACCTGAATTGATAACCCCGACCTGAATCGACAATCCCGACCTGAATCGACATTCCGGGCCTAAATCCAAGCGCTGCCCTATTTCCACATTTGGGACTTGAATCGACACTCCAGGATTGAACCCACAACTGGCGCTGCAATCGAGCGCCTGAATCCGGTTCTGTTTCTGCTTCTGTCCCCAGCATAATCCTGCGCAGGCGGAAATACCAATAGCAGCGCCGGCACCACCCTGCTGCCCCATCCGCCTAGCGCGGGTGCAATAGATTTTACGTTCTGGCATTTGTAATTTAGTATGGAAGACAAACGCCAGACACGAATGGTACTTACTTTAGACAGTCATTCCCGCGCAGGCGGGAATCCAGGGGGCTCAGGGGCTTGCGTTTTATGCATCCCAAAACACTGGATCCCCCTACGCAGGGATGGCAAGCTGGATCATTCGCAACTTAAGTAAGTGCTATTCACGCCAGACACAATAAATATCCGCGCTGAATAAGGTGCCGGTAAGTCCGTGCCACGCATACGCGCCACGACTGCACGCTGCGACCTTATTATCAGGCCTGCGCAGCCGTCGCAACTGCGCCCTAAGAGAGCCCTGCAATGGCCAATGCCAAGCTGGTTTTGGAAATCGCACCACCACTGCTCAGCAGCGGTCGCGGTGGTCTGGATGAAGCCGTTGCCTACATCCGCCGCGCCCAGGCAGGCCTTGGACTGGAGGCGGTAAACATCCCTGAAATTCACACCGAGAAGCACCGCACTGGCAGTGCACACCCGCTTACTCCCTGCGAGGCCCGGGTACCTATCCGTGAATTTGCCGCCCATATCAGCGACGCCTGCGCCGTGCCTTGTATCCTCAATCATGTGGTGGCCTACCAGCCGGCACAGCAACTGGAGCAGTGGTTGGAAGAATCCTGGTGCCAATTTGGCATCCGCCACTTTATCCTGGTGGGCGGTGAAAGCAGCACCATACAATACCCCGGGCCATCGGTGACCGAAGCCAATCGCATTGCGCGACGTCTGTTTGCCGGGCGCGAGGCCCGGATTGGCAATATCTGCATTCCCTCCCGAGCCAACGAGGCGCAGCGGGTCCGTGCCAAAATAGCGTCGGGAGTCGACTTCTTCTCCACCCAAATCGTCTACCAGCTGGATGAGTTGCTGGCGCTTTCCCGGCAACTGCAAGACGCGGCAGTAGACACCAGCAACTCGCTTTTTTACCTCAGCTTTTGTCCAGTCCAATCGGCCTGCAGCATCCGCTTTCTGCAGCGGCTGGGGGTAACCCTGACGCCAGCGGTGGTGGACGAATTGCTGTGCGACAGGGCGGACACCCTGGAACGCTCCAAGGCGCACATCGCCGACCTCTGGCGCCAGTTCCACCAGCACATACAGCACCGCCACCCCCCATTACCCTTGGCCATCAACCTGTCTCCAATCGGCAAGATTGATTGCGCCGACACCATCGACCTCGGCAACCGCCTGCTACAAACCGGTAAAGGGGACGGAGGGATTATTTTTTAACCAGCAGGCTCTGGATCATCTTCTTTCCCTGGGGGCCGGGAAAATATTAGGGCTGTAAATCTGCTAGGCTGGCAGCGCTCACATCCACACCATTTCCAGTACCACGCCAATGAAACAAAGCTAATATTTTTGTCCCACTACATCAGAAGGGCAGTCAAAACCAGCGATCAGGTTGCATAACTGCTTTAAGTATTTTCTAACTCCCTTGTATTTCTCGACGCGGCTGAAGGACAGCAGGGCCAGAACTGGTTAAATTTTAATCCCTCCGTCCCCTTTAGACACTGAACAGCCCTTGTGAAAATCCGCTGGCTTGTCATTATGCTTTGGTGCAGCATCCGTTAAGGCACGCTGCAGCGTGAAAATAACTACTGGAGTTCCAAAGCGATGCCAGACACCAAGCCAAAACCCGCCCGCAAGCGCCTGTCAGTACTCGACTCAATATTCCTGTTTGCCGAGTCGCGCGACAGCATGATGCACGTCGGGGGACTCTACGAATTTGCCCTGCCCGCAGATGCACCGAAGGACTTTTTCCGGACACTTATGGATGAGGTGCGCCAGTGCGTCGATATACAGCCGCCCTGGAACCAGAAGCTCAGCCACCCGAACCTGTTGAAGCATCCACGCCAGAGTTGGGTCGCTGTGGATAGTATTGAAATCGACTACCATGTACGCCGCTCGGCCCTGCCCTATCCAGGTGACGAGCGAGAACTGGGCATACTGGTGTCGCGCTTGCACAGCAATCCGCTGGATTTCTCCCGCCCACTTTGGGAATTCCATTTTATCGAAGGGCTGGAAGGCGGCCGTTACGCAGTCTACTGGAAATTTCATCACGCACTGGTCGATGGCTACACCGCATTGCGCTTGCTCGAGCGCGGCCTGTCACCCACCGCCGATATCAAAACCCCGTTTATTTTCGACCTTCAACCGCTCGACCAACCACCGCCAGAGCAAATCGCCCAGGGTGCGCTAAAAAAGCTCAAAAACCTGCTCACCGATGTTGAGACCCAGTGGAACACCACCAAATCCCTGACCAAAGCAATCGCCAAGCTCGGCACGCCAAAAGCCAAACGCGGGCAGGTGATCTCTTCCTTCGAGGCGCCAAATTGTATTCTCAACCGCCCCACCAGCCACGGCCGCCGTTTTACAACCCAGCAGTTTTCCATGCCCACCCTCAAGGCCATGGCCAAGGCCGCCGGTTGCAAATTAAACGATATTGTTATGGCTCTTAGCGCCGGCGGCTTGCGCAAATACCTGCTGGATATTGATGCCCTGCCGGACAAACCCCTGATCGCCTTTGTACCGGTCAATATACGTCCCGCGGGAGACCCCGGCGGCGGCAACCAGGTGGGGGCGATGCTGGCCTCCCTGGCCACCCACATCGCCGACCCGCAAGAGCGCTTGGCCGCGATTATCGAATCCACCCGCAGCGCCAAATTGCAACTGGAAGGCATGACCGCGCCAGCAATCCTGGCCTATAGCGGTCTGCTGTTATCGCCGCTGGGCATTCAGACGTTAAGGGCACTTGCCGGTAATGAAAGCCAACTGCCCATTACCGCCAACCTGGTCATTTCCAATGTCATGGGTCCAACGGAACCCCGCTATTTTCGCGGCGGCCGCCTGCAAGCGGTGTACCCGGTTTCAATCGCCACTCACGGTATGGCGTTAAATATTACCTGCGAGAGTTATGCCGACACCATGAACTTTGGCTTTATCGGTTGCCGCGAAACACTACCACACCTGCAAAAGCTTGCGGTCTACACGGGTGAAGCCGGCGCGGAGCTGGAGGCCTTGCTTTTGCGATAAAGAGCGATAAAGAGGACTCCGTCCCCATTAAATGCAATGCAGTTTGGTTATTAACAGCAAATACTTTTATCAGCATCCATTCGTAATGCAAAACGGTAGAAAGGATTAAAATGGCGGTATGTTCCTGTTGACTTGTTTTTGAGGGGTTGCCTATGAGATAGAAACCAGAACGACGAAAAGCAGCTGGCCGATGGTTTTCGGGACGCACTTACTCGCGCGACGGAAATGCCGCGTTTAACACGCACAAGCTGATTACAACTAATGTGACTTTGTGCGTGACAGGCGGGCTTCAGGAGGAACCAAAAAATGATTACCAGCAACACTACCCTATCCAGTTATCGGAGCGCTATCTCGAGCTACTTGATATCCGCACTTACTTCCTTAACATTTTTTGTTTTTAGTCTGCCTAACTCTGCGAGCGCGGAGCAGGAAAGGTTTTACGTGGGCGTTAGCGCCGGCTTTAGCATGGCCGATGTGGACAAGTTTTCAGAGGCTACGTTTATCCAGGTGGCAAATCACAATGGTGCAAATTTTACCGCGACTGGCAGGAACTTCAGGACTATTGAAGACAGTATCGACTTCAATAATACAGAAACTTCCTTGAAACTGTTCGCCGGGTATCGAATCAATGAATATCTTGATGCTGAAATAATGTATGTAGATTTGGGTAGCTTCGAGCGAATTGCCAATCGAACCTCAGAAAGTACGTTTACGCTTCCCTTGCTTGGCACGTTCAATGGCATTGATTGCGTCAGTGAACACTTTGATACGTCGGCGTTTGGGCTCTCCCTATTAGCTCACACCAAGGAATCTATTTCTGCGTTCTCTTTTTTCGCAAAAATAGGAATTTCCCACTGGAAATCTGATGTTAAGACGCAGGCCGGCCTGGCCTCCGGGGGCATCCTGTCGGGCTTGGGAGTTAGTCAGTGTGATTTGATGTCAGTCTCGACTGAGGAAACAGGTAGCGATTTTTTCCTCGGTGTTGGGGTCCGGAAGAATTTTGGAAATTGGAGTTTACGCGCTGAAGTTGAACATTTTAGTGGCATCGAATTCTCCCCTGCTGGCGAAGCGGCGATATATCTGTTGTCGGCGGGTGTTGAACATCGGTTTTAAATATGGGGAGGCTCTCACCCCGCGAGTGCGCCATACAAACGAAAAAGCCCGGCACTAGGCCGGGCTTTTTCGTTTGTATGGCGCACTCGGGAGGATTCGAACCTCCGACCGCTCGGTTCGTAGCCGAGTACTCTATCCAGCTGAGCTACGAGTGCGTTATGTCGAGGCGCGTATAATAGGGATGAGGTATTGATGAGTCAAGGCCTTTTTTCGATAAAAATCCAATCCTTTCAGCGACTTAATGTCTCGGGGCCGGTTTTGATTGTTTTGTAAACAAATTGGCTATTGAAAGGAATGGGAACTGATCCACAGCAAGCGTCTAAATGGGTCCAACCTAGTTCTTAACCTCCACCAGACCGGCAATCTGCTCTTCCACGACCCTGCACCGCTAATTAAGCCCCCCTATTCCCGGATGGATCACCCGCCGCCACAGCAACTAACGAGCCCTCCTGCTCCAGCTCAGTACCGTTATTTGGCAGTTGCAGCTGCACGGAGCCTAGTCAAATGGCCATCACCTCCCTGTGCTCGGGCGTTCCTGAATGGGTGAACTGCGACCGGCAGCAACCGCCACTGCCTGCAACAAGCTGCTGCGGCGAATAAAATAGTCTTCCAGCAACACACAATCGCTGGACTGCAGCCTGGCATTATGGCGCCGGCCGCGAGTGATCACCAGGCGCCGCAGGTCGGCGCAAGCCTCGCGCTCACCACTGGGTAGCAACCCACTCCCTGCCGCGGCTTGCGCCGCGACGGCAGCCTCCGCCCCGTCGCCAACCAGGCCGGAATAGTGAATCTCCACCGCCGGGCGGCTTAAGCTCTTGCCAATACAGCTGCGCACCTCGCTTGCATCCAGCACCTGGTGCACACGCGCGCCAGCGTGGGTGAGATAAGTCACCAAAGTACGGTTACAGTCCCCATCGCGGCCGACCAGGATGCAATCCAGTTGGTTCAGGTCCAGCGCGGAATTTGGGGCCGTATCCGCTGCGGCCTGCAGCGGCAAAATCACGGTAAAGGTCGACCCTGAGCCCTCCTCACTCTGTACCTGGATACCCCCACCGAGCAATTCCGCCAGGTGCTTGCAAATGGCGAGACCGAGACCGGCACCTCCGAAGCGCCGGGTGGTAGAGGCGTCTGCCTGGGTAAAGGCGTTAAACAGCTCGGGCATGGCTTCCGGCGCGATGCCAACCCCGTTATCCCTGATGCAGAAGACCAGGTTTCTGCGAGTGTTGGAGTCCCTCTCGACACTGATATCCACCCGCCCCCTGTGCTTTACCGGCCAGCTGCAAAACTTCACTGCGTTACCGACCAGGTTGAAAAGCACCTGCCGCAACCGGGTGGGGTCCGACCATACTTGCCGCGGCAGAGTGGGATCAACAAACAAATTGAGCACCACTCCGCCCTCCTCTGCCGTCGACGCCAACGCGTCACAGACGCCTTCGACCAGTTCGGGCACGTTCACCACGGCCCGCTCGAGCTCCATGTGACCGGCCTCAATTCTGGAGAAATCCAGCACATTATCAATGATCCGCAGCAGCGACAGCGACGAGTCCCGAATCGTACCGACCACCTGCACCTGGTCATCCTCCAGCGGCGTCTGGGCCAGCTCGTCGATCATGCCCAACACACCGTTCATCGGCGTGCGAACCTCATGGCTCATCATCGCCAGAAAGGCGCTCTTGGCTTGTAACGCTGTCTCAACCTGGGCTTTCGCCTCGGCCAACTGCCGGTTGGTCGCGGTCAGCTCGGCAGTACGCTCCTCAACCCGCAAGGCCAGGCTGGCGCGTTCGCTTTCGACCGCGGCCCCCATTTTGTTGCCCCCGGCATCATAGAGGGGCTCACCACTGGCCAGCACATACCTCGGCCTGTGCCCCTTGCGCACGATGCTTATCTCGACGCCGCGTACGCATTCGCCGCGAAATGCTCGCATCAGGGGTATCCGCTCTTCACTTAACGGGGTGACACCATCGGCCTCATACAAATCGTAAAAATCCGACCATTGGTCCGGGGCGACCCTGGCCGGATCCAGCCCGTGCCATTCCCGGGCGGCCTGATTAAATAAAACCAAGCGCCCATTTTCATCGCAAGCAACCACCCCTTCAGCCAGGTTTTCCAGCAGGTGCCGGGCCAGTTCCTGCTGCCGGTGCAACTCAACCTCAGCCTGCACCCGCTCGGTGATATCATGCCCCTGCACAATGCACACCGGCTTGTCACTGTTCAGCACCTCGCTGATGTACAGAGTAGCGACAGCTTCCGAACCATTTTTATTGCGCAAGCACATCTTCTCCTGCACACCGGTGCCGAATTCGCCCGCCGGGTTGTGCGCGCCCCACCATTCGCCCTCCGCCACAAAGAGCTCGGCAATGTTCATTGCCATGTATTCTTCGCGCGTGTACCCGTAGAGCTCAATGGCTGCGTTGTTGACAGCGGTGAAGCGGCCAGCCTGCGTATCGCAGGTCCACATGGGCATGGGATTGTGGTCAAACAAGTCCCGGTAGCGGCGTTCATTGTCTGCCAACTCCAGTGTTCGCTGTTGCGCTTCTTGCTCCAGCCTGGTGTTGGCCATTTCCACCGCGTGGCTGGTCTGGCTCCCTGAACTGCCATAGCTGCGGTCGGCGCGGTTGCGGACCGTCGAGCGCAGCATATAGAGCAACGGCAGCCCTGCCCCCAAAAGCGCCAGCATCAGCAAAGGCAAATATGAACCCGCTGCGGTGAGCGACCACCAGGCAGCGCTGGCATTTGCTCCCCCGCTGACCAGCAGCCAGCACATACCCACCAGGACAACCAGCGCAGCGCCGGGTGAAACTGACCGCAAAAGCTGCCGCCGTTGCCCGCGACCAGCTCCCGGATTCCCTCGAACCCGGGCGCTGCCAGCACAGGCTGGCGATCTTGTGCGCAATACCCATAAAGTATTCACGACCTTACTTCCGGGTCTCGCAGAACTCGATAAATTTCTGCCGGGGTAGCGGCCTGGACACGTAGTTCCCCTGTACCATGGGGCACCCGGCTTTGCGCAAAGCCAACCAGTCGGCACCGGTTTCCACGACTTCGGCCACCGCAACAATACCCAGCCGCCGGGCGATATCAATGGTTGATTCAACGATGGTGCGCGCCTCCCGTGTCTGGTGCATATTGCGGATAAAACTGCGGTCAATCTTGATCTCGGTAAAAGCCACCCGCCCCAGCTGCGCCATGCTGGCAAAGTCGGTGCCAAAATCATCAATCGCGAGGCCAAAGCCGCGCACACTATACCGCGCCAGATTAGTCTCCATGACGTCGTTACTCCTCGCAGTGGCTGCAGTGGCTCACGGACACCAACTCTCTCACCACCTCGATGGCTTGCAAAAAGTCCGCGGTTTTGGAGAAGAAGTAGTCGGCGCCTGCTTCCAGGCAGCGAATTTGAAAATCGATATCGGCGGAGGCGGTCAATACGATCACCCGGGGCGATTGTTCCATTCCTCGCAACTCATTCAGTACGTCGATACCCGTACCGCCCGGCATAAACAGGTCGAGCACCAGAACTTGTGGCTCCTCACTCTGGATCATGGCCAGGGTACTGGCGTAATTGTCCGACTCCAGCACACTGCAAACCCCGTCCACCTCTTTCACCAGATGCACCAGACGGCGACGAATAATATCGGAATCCTCCGCAATATGAACTTTAACCATCACCGTAATCTCTCTGCTTTGTTGATCATTGCAGAAGAGAATACGCTGGCGCCCGCCTGGCGTGTATCGCGGCTGGTATGTAGTGTGTGTCACAGAAAGAGGAACCGTGTTGTCACAGAATCCGTGACACGGGCTGATCAGGTGGGACATATACCGCTGGGGTCAGGCGTCAGTCGCTGAGCTGGTGCTTGATGGCGTAACGCGCAATTTCAACATCGGAGCGCAAGCCGAGCTTTTCCATAATGCGACGCCGGTAGGTGGCTATGGTATTGACGCTGAGAGACAATTGCTCAGCGATGTTGCGCGTGCCCTGGCCCGATGCAATCAGTCTCAGCACCATCAACTCGCGGTCGGAGAGGGCGTCGTGGGGCAAGCCCTCGGCTTGCATGCCAAGGCCTTCAGCCAGCTGTTCGGCTACCGCAGCGCTGACGTATTTCTTGCCTGCCGCCGCCTGCCGGACCGCGGTCACTATCTCCTCCGCAGCGCTTTCCTTGGAAACAAAGCCCACCCCACCAGCCTTGAAAACCCGCAGGGCAATATCCCGCTGCTGAATCATGCTGAGAATGAGTATAGGCAACTTCGGCTTGATGGCGTGAATGGCGGCGATGGCATCGAGGCCGCTGCGGCCGGGCATGTTCAGGTCAAGAATGGCCACATCAATATCGTGTGCGCGCACCAATGCCACCGCTTCAGCCGCATCGCAAGCCTCAGCCACCAACTCCATTCCCGCCTCGCGACTGAACACCTTGCGCAGGCCTTCGCGAATCAGGGAGTGATCGTCGGCAATCAGTAGCCGTATCATCTGGACTCCTATTACTACTACGTTCTTGGTACTGACGTTTACTATGAGTACTGTTTTTTGCCTGAGAGCACTGCTCTTCGCTATTTTTGATCGTTGGCGGATGACACTGCCGCCGGCAGACGAACCGTCAGGGTAGTACCACTGCCGGGCTCGCCGCGGATAGCGAAACTGGCGCCAATACTGGCTGCCCGTTCGCGCATGCCCAGTATACCCAACGACGGGGCACTGGTTGCGGACCGATTATAACCGCAACCATCATCGGCGACGGTAAGAACCGTCTCCTCGCTGGAGCAGCTTACTGTTATGTTTGCATTGTTGGCATTGGCATGGCGGATCACGTTGGTGAGCGCTTCCTGGACGATACGAAACAGCTCGGTACTCTGCCTGGCAGTCAAATTCTGCGGTTCCTGGTCGGCCTCAATATCAATATTGAGGCGGGTGCGCTCCTGCAGGTCCCTGGCCTGCCAGCGAATCGCTGGTACCAAGCCGAGAGCGTCGAGAATTTCCGGCCGCAACTCCTGGGCTATCCGTCGCACCGAGCGCAGGGTTGCATTGACCAAATCAACTACGGCGGATAATTCCTCCTGCAGAGCCTGCCGATTAAAGTCACCATCCGGCCCTTCAGCATCCCGCGCCAAAAGCGTCAAATCCATCTTCAGGGCGGTCAGCATTTGCCCCAACTCGTCGTGTATTTCACGGGAGATACGGGTACGCTCCTCCTCGCGAATACCCTGCAAGCGCTCCGCCAGGGCGCGCAGGGCCCGTTCATTATCGCGAATCCTGGTCATATCCCGGCCCACCGCGATAATCAGGTTTTCGTTCATCCAGGGCACAGCGCTCCAGCGGATAATGCAGGGCTCGCCGCCTTTTTTCTGCATTCGTACTTCCAGGTAGCTCAACTCGTCCAAATTGTTCTGCATCAGGTTCGACAATGTCGCTCGCGCTTGCTGGCGGTCCTCAGGATAAATCAGGTCGACGTAGTCCATACCCAACAGTTCCTGTTCCGAATAGCCCAGGATACGGCTGCAGGCAGGGTTAATACGATGCACTCTGCCATTGAAGTCGACCAGGCAAAACATATCGACGGACAACTCAAAAAAGCTGTCACGCTCGTATTCAGCTTGTTTGTGATGGGTAATGTTTTGCACCAGCGCCATGGTGTTCTGCGGCGTGCCGCTGGAGTCGCGGATTGCGGCGACACTGATATGCATCCAGATAAGCTCTCGATCCGGGCGTAAAAAGCGAATCTCCCGCACGAAGCCGGGAATCTGCCCCTTCAGTACCAGCTGCCTCAGGCCCTGCAATTCTTCCAGGTCATCGGGGTGGATAATTGAACTCAAGTGCAGACTGGTTGCTGCCGACTCAGACGGGCCAAAAAAGCTTCGAAATGCCTGGTTGGTCTGGGTTATTTCACCGACCGGCGTGGAAATCGCAAAACCTACTGCGGAATTCTCAAAAATAGAGCGAAACTTCTCTTCGCTGGCCTGCAGCGATGCGTAAGCCTGGGAGAGCTCATGGGTGCGGGACTCTACCCGCGCCTCGAGCGTCTTGTTGCTATCCAGAACGGCCTTTTCTGCCAGTTTGCGCTGGGTAATATTCTGGTGGGAAATCACAGCAAAAATGCCGGCGCTGTCGTGAAAGGCGGCGATGCGTGCGATAAACCAGCGCTTTTTGCCGGGCGCATGACAGGGATATTCCAGAGCGAAGTCGGGGTTGCTATGACCTGCCAGGGCACGCCGCAATTCGCGCGCGAACTCCGCCGCCTGTTGCTCACCATTGATACTGGCACGATCGCAGACCTGTAAATAATTGGTGCCCTTGCCCATACCCACCGCTAACACCCCGCCATTGTTGCTGTCGGCGAAGTTATTCCAGGCGTTATTGACATGCACAATGGTTCCATCGGCATCGACTATGGCGATGTGATCGGGCAAGGCGTCAATGGTTTCGCCCATAAAACGCTCCGCCAGGCGCTGTGCCTCCGCCATTTGATTGCGGCGCTCAATCTCTGCCGCCAGCTGCCGCCGGGCGGCTTCGGTCTCCTCCAGCGACAGGCGCAATTCCAACTGCGTTACCACCTGGCGCGCCAGGGCCTCCAGCGCAGCACTTTGGGACACTGTCAGCTGCCGGGATTTACGATCGATAACGCACAGGGTGCCGAGATTGTACCCGTCAGGGGTCGCCAGGGGTACGCCGGCATAGTAGCGAATATCCGGTGGCCCGGTGACCAGTGGATTATGGGTAAAGCGCGGGTCTTGCAACGCATCGGGCACTTCAAACAATTCACTGCCGCGGATGGCGTGGTTGCAGAAGGCAATATCCCGCGGAGTCTCGTCCACATCAATCCCCAACCGACTCTTGAACCACTGCCGGGTCTCATCCAGCAGCGATATAAGGGCAATGGGCGTTTGGCAAACCTGCGCCGCCAGGCGGGTTATGTCGTCGTAGACAGCTTCTTTCGGGGTGTCAAGGATAGCGTAGCGGTGCAGCGCCGCTAGTCGAAGTGTTTCGCGATCGTTTTCGCCAGTGCTCATATTATTGTGAATGCCTTCCTCTGCTTGCGGCCATATGCCCGCACGCAGCTTTAAAACGCATTTTTATAAGTTGCCGCGGCGGAAGGCTTAGTCCATTAACCATGTTTCGACATATTCGAAACAACCGTCGCCTGCCAACACTAAAGTTAGCAAATTTTTACCCCATTGTCGCCCACCGGCGCTAGCCAGCAGATTTCCCTCGCCCACAAATAAAAAAAGCCCGGCGATTGCCGGCAGAAAACGATGTTTTACCTGTATTTCCGGGAGGGATAGACCGAAAGCGCCGCTGCGCGACCCTTTCGCGCTGCGCGCGCCTGCGGCGGTCCAAGTTGCAGTGCAACTTGTCGAACGGGGTTCTCATCCAAATCCCCCTCGCCCACAAATAAAAAAAGCCCGGCGATTGCCGATAGAAAACGATGTATTACCTCTATTTCCGGGAGGGATAGACCGAAAGCGCCGCTGCGCGACCCTTTCGCGCTGCGCGCGCCTGCGGCGGTCCAAGTTGCAGTGCAACTTGTCGAACGGGGTTCTCATCCAAATCCCCCTCGCCCACAAATAAAAAAAGCCCGGCGATTGCCGGGCTTTTTTTATTTGGCGGTGAGGGAGGGATTCGAACCCTCGAAGCCTTGCGACTTACACACTTTCCAGGCGTGCTCCTTCGACCACTCGGACACCTCACCAAATTATTGCGTATCTAACCGCCCGCTTTCTATGCGAGTCTTATAACCGCACGCCTACGCTAGCGTGCTCGTAATCTCCTGCGGAGCTGCCTGCGGCTCGACCACTCGGACACCTCACCAAATTATTGCGTATCTAACCGCCCGCTTTCTATGCGAGTCTTATAACCGCACGCCTACGCTAGCGTGCTCGTAATCTCCTGCGGAGCTGCCTGCGGCTCGACCACTCGGACACCTCACCAAATAATTGCGTATCTAACCGCCCGCTTTCTATGCGAGTCTTATAACCGCACGCCTACGCTAGCGTGTCAATATCGCGTAACTCTCCAACTCTGAGCTACGGCTGAAAACTTCTCCCGCCTTTCGCAACAAATGTATAAAAAACACACACTTGCGAGGGCGTCAGCTCCAGCGAGGGCGGTACTCTACACAAATGAATAGCGAAAGGCAATGCTAGATCGCAGGCCAGGATTGAACAAATGCATCGAGGTTGGCTTCGGGGGCAGTTCGCAGGGGGATGGAGGGGGTTCCGAGGTAAACAAAACCGATAATTTTCTCACCCTGTTGCAGGCCCAGCCCCTGGCAAACCAGCGGGTGCTCGGCGTTGGCGCCGGTGCGCCAATAGGCGCCTATACCTTGGGCGTAGGCCGCGTTGATCAAATTCTGGGTGGCGCAACCGGCCGCCACGGTCTGCTCCCACTCCGGCACTTTAGGGTGCGGCGTGTAGCGGGCAATGGCGACCACTATCAATGGCGCCCGCAGGGGTTTACGCAGCAACCGGGCCCGGTCGACTTCAGCCAGTTGCGGGTTGTCATTAACTGCCGCTTTTACAAACAACTCGCCCAGGCTATCGAGCCCCGCCCCCTCGATTTCGAGAAAACGCCAGGGTTGCAGACTGGCGTGATCGGCCGCGCGCATGGCTGCCCGATACAGCAATTGGCGCTGCTCTGCGTTTGGCGCCGGAGATTGCAATTTGCCGCATGACACCCTGTTTAGCAGTAAGTCCAAGGCTTGCATAAGTTACCTTTAATTGAATTAAACAAAAATTTTACCCACATTCGGCGCCTATTTCCACGCGGCGCAGCTAACCGCCACTTCCCGCCCTGACATACTCGCAAACCGCACTCTTTTGTACCATAATCCCCGGGTGATTTTCGACTTGCCCGGGCTTTACGCTGATACTGCCCCACGCATAGACGATCAGCCAGAAAAACTTGCTCGATCTCATTTGTTCCAGCTATTTCTGCTCCAAAACAACACACACGTTTCACCTGAGGTTTACTCTTGATGCAGGTTTCCAATTGGATAGTCTTCGGCGCTGCAGAGGTACTGGGAGTACTGTTACTGCTCTGCGGCTTCCTGCTCTACTACGCTCATAATCTTAAAAATATTGCCGGCGGCCTGCGGGAAAAGTTGCAACTTGCCCTGCGGGAGCTGAAGAAATCACGCAAACGCTGCAAGGATCTGGAGGCACAGCAGCCCACCACCAGCAGCTACCCGGAGCACCTGGAAGAGCAGCTCAGCGCCACCAAAAAGCACCATTTATCACTGCAACCGGACCAGGACATCGCCCTCGACCTTGGCAATAAAGCGCCCGCCCCACGCCAGGTCGCGTCTTTGCGCCACGCCTATCTAAACAGCGAAAAAGAGGCCTGTCTGGGCAGCGAACAGACAGGCGAGCCAAACTGGGGAATTCTGCAGATCAAATTGCAGCGCCTCATGGATTTTTATCGGGCTGAGGCGCCCGCTCAGGAGGCCGTTGACGGCATCTCCGAGGCCGAGTTGGCTGAGCTGCAGCAGGCCCTGGCCAACAGCCAGCAGCGGGTCGCCAACCTGGAGAAGTTCAAAACCCTGTTTTTCGAACTGGAAGACAAATGGGAGTCGGTACAACAGCAGGCCAAGGCCCACCAGCAGGAGCTGCAGGGGTTTGAGGTGGAAGGTATTGGCAAGCAGGAGCAATTTGACCAAATCCTGCAGGCTTACCAGAACTCCTACAACGATTTCGGTGCCAACCTGCAAAACCCCGAGCAGCCTCCAGTCGCAGCCAAACCGGCCGAGGAGCCTGCCCCCAGCCCGGCCGCTGCCAGCGCAGACACGGCCAGCACCAGTGCGGCCCAGGGCCCGCACCCCTCGGTGGAAATCCAGCGTCTCAAGGCGGTGGCCGCCAGCCAACATCAATTGATCACCGAGCTCCAGCAGCGCCTGGCCAGGGCCTATTCCAACCTGGAAAAAGACGCCGTCATCAAGGATCTTAAAGGGCAGCTGCAAGATCAACTGAACTATGTGGACGAATCCAGGGCCTGCATACAAAACATGGAATTGGAGCTGAAAGGCGCCAATGCCCGCCTCGCCCAGCTGCAAACCCGGCTCGATGAGACGGAACTGAGCAACCGGGAAAGCGCCCAAATCCTCAGTGAAGCCAAGGCACTCAAGGCCGAGCACAGTAAACTCAGCGAGTCTGTCCGGAGATTACAGCAGGAAAATGACCACCTGCTGAAACAACTGCAAACCCTGGCCCGCAGCGACAAAGACAGCGGCGCCAACCCCGCCAACAAGCAGTTTGAGCAGCTCCAGCAGCAATATATCGACCTGGAAAACAAATACCTGGCGCTGCGCATGAAAAGCCAATAATCGTGCCACTGGTTATATAAGCTTAATTATTGGATAATCCAGCTCATTCAAAGCACTATTTCCAAACGCCAGAAGTCGCTCGCGCAGACCAGCTCTGACCTGATCTCTCCTGGGCCGCTCTGAAGAGGAGGGCATTTCCAGGTCAAACGGACCGAACTTGCCGGCAGCAACCCGACTATTGATTTTGAGTACGATGACAGACGACGTGGCAATCAACCCTGACTCGGCTCGGTCGCAGTACTATTTCAGAGCCCTAATCTGCATTGCCGCGGCTGGCACTCTGGCATCTTTCAATTCGTTCGACCCTGTTAACTACCTTCGCCTTGGCACCATGGCGTTTATCTTTATTTACGTCTATGTGGCCTATCGCCTGATTCAGCGCGCCCCGGAAGAGCGCCAACAGCTGGTTGCCACCCGGCTCGGCCATATGGATGCCGGCCTGATCGGCTTCGTGCTGGGGCTGGCTGACTTCAGCCTGCTGCCCTGCGCCCTGTTCGTGACCATGATCCAGTTCAACGCCCTGCTCCACGGCGGAGGCAAGAAGTGGGCCCTGGACAATGCGGCCCTGTGCGTGGGTATATTCGTCAGTTTGATCGTCCACAACCCCCGCTGGGTGCTGGCCACCCAGCTGGAGATCAGTATTTCCAGCCTGATCGGGCTGTCCACCTATTTTTGTGTGTCCGCCTGGTACACCTACGCCCAAATCAGCGACCTGCGCCGGCGCCACCAGAAATCGGTCCAGGAAACCATCAATTACAAGGTCAAGGCCTACAAGCTGTCACGCTATATCAGCCCCACGGTCTGGGCGGCCATCAACGAGGACAAGGACAAATCCCTGCAGACCGACCGCAAGCGGTTGACCGTATTTTTCTCTGACATCAAGGATTTTAGCCAACTGTCGGAGGAGCTGGAGGCGGAGACCCTGACCGGCCTGCTCAACACCTACCTCAGTGAGATGTCGAAAATAGTCAGCCAGTATGGCGGCACCATCGACAAGTTTATCGGCGACGGCCTGATGGTGATTTTCGGCGATTTCAACAGCCAGGGTATCAAGAATGACAGCATCCGCTGCGTCTCCATGGCCATCGCTATGCGCAAGCGCATGAAGAGCCTGCAGCGTGAATGGGTCAACCAGGGCGTCGAACGGCCACTGGAGATCCGCATGGGCATCAACACTGGTTACTGCACCGTCGGTACCTTTGGCACCTCCCACCACCTCGACTACACGGTGCTCGGCACCCACGTCAACCTGGCCAGCCGGCTGGAATCGGCGGCTGCCCCCGGGGAAATACTGCTCAGCCACGAGACCTGGTCACTGTGCCGGGACACCATTATGTGCCGCTGCAAGGGCGAGATCAGCGTCAAGGGCTTTTCCCACCCCATCAAGGTCTACCAGGTGATGGGGCTGCGCAAGGATATGGGGGTCAACAATAATTTCTTCGAACACAACCTGGACGGATTCTCTATCCACCTGGATACCGACAAGGTTCGCAACTACGATCGCGACAAGGCGATCAAACTGCTGGAAGACGCCGCCAAGGCCCTGAAGCAAAAATTCTAGCGCGGCTCACTGTCGTGCCAGCCGCACCAGTCGCACGCTTTCGGGGTCATCCGGCATATCCGAGCGGTAGGGGTTAATATCCAGCCCTCCGCGGCGGGTATAGCGCGCATAGACGGTTAATTTCGCCGTTTGGCAATACTGGCGGATATCCATAAACATGCGCTCGACGCAGTGTTCGTGAAAGTCCTGGTGCTGCCGAAACGACACAATATATTTCAACAGTGAGCCGCGATTAATCTCTGCCCCCCGGTAGTGAATCATGACGCTGCCCCAGTCCGGCTGGCCGGTCACCGGACAATTGGTTTTCAGCAGGTCACTGTAGAGGGTCTCGGTTACAAACCGTTCGGGCTTGTTCAAGCGCAGCAACTCGGGGTTGGGGCTGTAGCAGTCTATGGTCACCGCCTCCTGGTCGATGGACTCACCGGCGAAATGCCCCAGGCCCCGCTGCGTGGCGCTGTGCAGCGTATGCAAGCCTACCATCACCGGCGCACCGGCGGCCGCTGACAGGTCCTGCTCCAGCACCTCAACCACACTGTGAACACTACTGAAGCGGGTCTGGTTAAAGGAGTTCAAATACAACTTGAAGGACTTGGACTCGACGATGGCCGGGCTATTGGCGGGAAACTCGAAATCGGCGACCGCCACCTGTGGCTTGCCACTGTTGTCCAGCCAGGAGACTTCATAGGCCGTCCAGATATCCACCCCCTTAAACGGCAGCTTTTCCGTCTCGATGCCCAATGTCGCCCGGGACTGCTGCCGGGGGATGGGTTGCAACAGAGTTGCATCGTACTCTGAGCGGTACTCGGTGGGCTCTCCCAGCAGGGTACCGTGGGGTTTATCTGTGCCTGTCATTGTTGCTCTCCTGTTACCAAAGCTTAACCCGACTCAAGGGTATTTTTAAGGACACATACCTGCATAGCTCAGGCCCGCAAACGCTTGCCACTGCTGAGCAGGTACAGACACACCGCATAGAGCACGATAATAAATATCGCCACCCCGACAAACGCCAGCCCGACATTGATATCGGTCACCCCCAGCACGCCGTAGCGAAACGCATTGACCATATACAGTACCGGGTTTAGCTGGGAAACCCCCTGCCAGAATTCGGGCAGCAAACTGATCGAGTAAAACACCCCGCCCAGATAGGTCAGCGGCGTCAGGACAAAGGTGGGGATAATGGAAATATCATCAAAGGAATTGGCGAACACCGCGTTGACAAAGCCCATCAGGGAAAACAGGATCGAAGTCATCAACACAATCAGCACCATGACCGGCAAACTGTGAATGTGCAAATCGGTAAAAAACAGCGATACCAGGGTGACGATCAGGCCCACCGCCAGCCCGCGGCAGACACCACCGATAACAAAGCCGTTTAAAATCACGTAATTGGGGGTCGGCGACACCAGCAGCTCCTCAATACTGCGCTGGAATTTGGCGCTGTAAAAAGACGACACCACATTGGAGTAGGCGTTGGTCAACACTGACATCATAATCAGGCCCGGCACCACAAACTCCATGTAACTGAAACCCGCCATGGTGCCGATGCGGGAGCCGATCAACTGCCCGAAGATGACAAAGTACAGCGACATGGTGATTACCGGCGGCACCAGCGTTTGCACCCAGATGCGCATAAAGCGCCGTATCTCCTTGCCCACGATGGTGCAGAAGGCGATCCATTGCTCCTGGGGGGTCATGCAGCATCCCCCTCGGTCACTACGGCGTCCGCACTCTTGTTCTGGATGCGGGACACAAACAGCTCTTCCAGGCGGTTGGTTTTGTTGCGCATACTGACCACATGAATACCCGCCTCGGTGAGCGTGGCAAACAACTCGTTGAGGGAGCGCCCTTTCTCCACCTCGACCTCGATGCTGTGCTCCTCCACCAATTTAAGCTGGTAGCCACCGACAGCCGGTGCGGCAGCCAGGGACTCGCGGGTATCGAGCACAAATATTTCCTTGTTGAGGGTCTTGAGCAAGCCTTTTACGCTGGTATTCTCCACGATCGAGCCCTGGTCAATAATCGCCACATTGCGACAGAGCATTTCCGCTTCTTCCAAATAGTGGGTGGTCAGAATGATGGTGGTGCCGCGAGCGTTGATCTCGCGCAGAAATGTCCACATGGAACGGCGCAACTCAATATCCACACCCGCCGTGGGCTCATCCAGGATCAACAATTTGGGTTCGTGCACCAGCGCCCGGGCGATCATCAGGCGTCGCTTCATGCCGCCGGACAGCATCAGCGCCTTGTTGTCGCGTTTGTCCCACAGGCCCAGCTGGCGCAAGTATTTTTCTGCCCGCTGCTCAGCCAGTGATTTCTTCAAGCCGTAATAACCGGCCTGGTTGGCGACAATACTACCCACCGTCTCAAACTGCGAGAAATTGAACTCCTGGGGCACAACCCCCAACTCGCGTTTGGCACTGGGGAAATCGGTATCGATATCGTGGCCAAAAATCGATACGGACCCGGCCGACTTGCGCACCAGCGAGCAGATAATGCCAATAGTGGTGGATTTTCCCGCACCGTTGGGCCCGAGCAGGGCGAAAAAATCCCCTTGTTTGACCTCCAGGTCAATGCCTTTTAGCGCCTCGAAGCCGTCGTCGTAGGTTTTCTGTAAATTGCGGATAGACAGGGCTATCGACATGTAAACTACCCCTGGTTACTTTACACTTCTGAAATTAAACTTCTGCCGCTGCTCGCCAACTGCGCGCCAGGCAGCAGTCGCCGGCGGTAATTAGTTAGCACCTTGGGCCAAGCCTGCCAGCATAATGGCCGCTGCCGCTCATGGCCAGCCCGCAAGCAGTGCCGGGGGTAAATTAAAAGCCTTGGAGGCTGGAGGGGCAAGACCCGAGCCGACAAGCGCGCCGGCGCCTACTCTGACGCTTGGGCGACCAGCTCGCGCCGGCGAATTTCCCAGTCTGCAACCCACGCCGGAACGTCCTGCGCCGGCATGGGCCTGGCAATAAAGTAGCCCTGGGCCTGATCGCAACCGGACTGCCGCAGCAGATTCCAGTCGTCCAGATCCTCCACCCCTTCAGCAACGATGGTCATCTCCAGCTGCCTGGCCAAGCCCAGGCTGGCACTGTAGATCGCATGCAGTTTTTTATTGGCCCAGGCGCCGTGGACAAACCCCCTGTCTACCTTGAGCTCATCAAACGGAAAATCCCGCAGCTGGGACAGGGACGAGTGGCCGGTACCAAAGTCATCAATAGACAGGTTGACGCGTTTCAATTTGAAGCGCGTGAGTATATCGAGGGCAACCTTGATACTCTGCACCAGGCGACTTTCAGTGACCTCCAGGGTAATGTCCTCGGCGGATTGCCCCGCCTGGGCGATCAGTTCAAACACGGCATCGGCAAAGTCCAGGTTTTTCAGGTTCTCCATAGAGAGGTTGATCGACACTGGCAGGCTCAATCCGGCCAATTGCCAACCACCGAGATCACCTAATGCCTGCCTGATGATGGCATAGCTCAACTCGTCGATAAGATTATTGTTCTCTGCAAGCGGGACAAACCGGTCGGGATAAATCAGTCCGTCGGCAGGATGCTGCCACCGCACCAGCGTTTCCACCCCGACGATCTCACCGCTGGCAACCTGGACCTTGGGCTGGTAGTAATTGACCAGCTCGGCGTTATGGATGGCCCGGCTGACAGACTCGACGGAATAGGTTTTTATTGAGCTCTGCTGGCGAGCGGAGACAAACGGCCGCCAGCGTTCAATAAGCAGCTTCAGGGCAGCGGGCTTGACCGGCTTGACCAGGTAACCGAGCACCGTAATCCTGCTGCTGGTCAGCAACTTTTCCACCGACTGCAAAGTGCGCTCATCCTCGCCACTGATGAGAATGATACTGCCGGTAAAGTTAGCATCCGCCAGGTGACGGATAAACTCAATGCCATCCATTTGCGGCATATTGAGGTCCAGCAACACCAATTGCGGCGGCGACGGCGCAGACTTGATAAAATCCAGCCCGGACTGGCCGCCACTGCAGGTAAACACCTGTGAATAACCCAGCCTGTGCAAAGCTTTACCGATCAACTTGAGCATAAAGGCTTCATCGTCGATCACCAGAATCCTGAAGTCTTTGTGGTCATCCATAGACCGCTTCTCCATCGCACAGCCTCGTCACCCCGAGCGCACACCAGCGAACGATGCTCAGCCTCGCCCCTATGCCCCCCTGCAGGCTTACCCGACTCGCAGTTTCTATATCGCGGGCAGCATGGTATCCAGTCAAATGTTACTCCTCAACGCCGTCTCGTATGCCCGGTCACAGTTAAAACAATCGCGCTGCATAAGGCTTGTGAGCGGTGAGAATTGCCCCCATATCTTCCGCCGGCAGCGGCTGCTGAAAATAATAGCCTTGCACCAGCTGGCAGCCCTGGTTGCGCACGAAGTTGAGCTGCTCAGCAGTTTCCACCCCTTTGATCACCGCCGCTATATTCAGGTTCGAAGCCAGCGACAGCATACTCTGCACCAGCGCTGTATCAATGAGATTACCGGGAACTTCGCGGATAAACTGCGGATCGAGTTTTATGGTATCGATTTGGGTATTTCTGAAACTGTTAAAAGTGAATTTACCAGTACCGAAATTATCCAGGCAAACGGATATACCCAATTGATGCAGCTTGTTCATTGCCTCGCATACCATGTTGGGGTTTTGTGCCATGCTGTCGTCGGCAATTTCCAATACCAGGCAGCTGCTTTCCAGGCCGACTTCCCGCAACACTTTCTCTATCCACCCACAGAGGTTTTTCTGGCGCAGCTGGTAGGCTGAAAGCTTGACCGCAATGCGCGCGTCCAGGACCGCGCCATAGGCAACCCGCCAGTGTTTGAACTGCCGCAGCGCTTCCTTCAACAGCCACTCACCCAGCGGCAGGATCAGGCCGGTCTCCTCGGCTACATGTATAAACTGTTCAGGCAACAGTTCCCCGTGCCCCTTGCGATTCCAGCGCAGGAAGGTTTCCAGGCAGTGTACCCGTCCGGTCAGGATATCCACCTGGGGCTGAAAATAGAGACTGAAGTCCTGGCGATTAATGGCACTGCGCAGGTCGTTTTCGATATTGAGCCGCTCCTGGGCCTCCCGGGCGATGGCCGATGAGAAAAACTTGAACGATTTGCCCCCGGCCTTGCTCACCTTGCGCATGGTCAGGTTGGCGTTTTGATAGAGAGTATCAATCGAGTCACCGTGCAGCGGGTATATACTGACCCCAATGCTTGAACTGATGTCAATATCGTAGCCCCACAGCTTGATCGGCTCACTCGTATAAGTGCTGATTTTTTTGACCTTCTCCACCAGTTCACTCTGGAACTCTACGTCGGGCACAATAATGGCAAATTCATCGCGTGGAATACGGGCGACCACCACGCCGTTGCGCATTCGCTCTTTTAAACCGCGAGTCACCTGGCGCAACAATTCATTGCCCGCCTCCACCCCGAAGTTATCCACCGTTTCCTGGTAGCGATCCACCTGGACAGTAATGACCCCCACCATCGTGTCCTGTTGCGCAGCTTTCTTAATGGCCTTGTCCAGCAGACTGACAAAGTGCGCGTAGTTTGGCAGCCCGGTCAGGCTGTCGAACAGCGAATTGAAGCGCAGCCTGGCCTCCACATCCTTGCGTAAAATACGGTCCTGCGCCGACGCCAGTTCCCGGGGTACCGCCACTGACAGGCGCTCCAGGTTGCCTTTGACAATATAATCCTGGGCCCCCATCCTGATGGTTTCGACCGCCTTGTCTTCCCCCATGGTCCCCGACACAAAGATAAACGGCACATCCTGGTCCTGCTGGCGCACAATCTGCAACGCCGCCAGGCCGGAAAACGACGGCATGGTGTAATCGGCAAAAATCATCTGCCATTCACCGGGTGAGTTAGCCAGCGCCTGCTGCAGATCCTCCTCCCGGTCGAGAGTGGTGTAATCGGGCTCATAGCCGATTTTTTGCAGGTGCCGCACCAGCATTAAAACATCGTCTTCATTGTCTTCAATGATCAACGATCGCAATGGGATTTTATTCAAAATACCTTCCCCTACATCAGTCACGCTTATTTACGCTATTCGAGAAACCAGCCAATCCTGGAGGGCTAATATGGCAGCTCGTTCAACAACAGCCAGTACATTCCAAGGTGACCCACGGCCGTTACAAACTCGTTGAAATCTACCGGCTTGCGCACATAGCTGTTAGCGCCGAGATCGTAACCCCTGATCAAATCCTCTTCGTGTTTGGAGGATGTCAGGATCACTACCGGCAATTTTTTGGTCACCGGATTGGCCCGCAACTGCTTCAATACTTCCAGGCCATCGATTTTCGGCAATTGCAAATCCAGCAGCATCACCGCCGGTAACTGCTGTATATTTCGCCCCGCGTAGCTATCTTTTCCGAACAGATAGTCCAGTGCTTCAATCCCATCACGCGCCACCACTATCTCATTGGTCATGCCGCTTTTTTTAAAGGCTCGCAGCGCCAACGCTTCATCGTCGGGGTTATCCTCCACAAGCAATATCGGATTAGTATTCAATAGCCTTCTCCTTTGGCGATAACGTAAAATAAAACACTGCACCCCGGCCCACTTTCGCCTCAGCCCAGATGTGGCCGCCGTGACGGCGAATTATACGCTGCACCGTGGCCAACCCCACCCCCGTACCGGGAAAATCGCGCGCGTCGTGCAGGCGCTGAAACGCGCCAAACAAGCGCCCGGCGTGGTTCATGTCAAAGCCGGCGCCATTGTCCTTAATATAGAACACCCCCGCATTGTCAATATTACAGGCACCAAACTCAATCCGCGCGCGCTCGCACTTGCCCGTATATTTCCAGGCGTTGTTAAACAGGTTTTCCAGCGCAATACGCAGTAAACGCTCATCACCATTGGCGGTCAAATCGGCCTGCACCTGCACATCCAGTTGGCGTTGCGGGTCTTTGTCCCGCAAATCCTGGAGGACCTCGTTCGCCATCCCGGTCAAGTCCAGCTTGGTGGAATTGAAATCGGCGCGCGTGACACGGGCCAATTTCAGCATGTCATCAATAAGCATCCCCATGCGCTGGGCCGCCGCGCGCACCCTGGCGAGATAATCTTGCCCGGTGCTATCCAGTTTGTCGTTATAATCTTCCAGCAGTGCCAGGGCGAATCCATCGATGGAGCGCAGCGGCGAGCGCAAATCGTGGGAGACCGAGTAACTGAAGGCCTCCAGTTCCTTGTTGGCGTTTTCCAGCTCCAGGGTTCGCTCCATCACCCGCCGTTCAAGATCGGCGTTCAATTGGCTGATCTCTTGTTGTGCCAGCACCCGCTCGTGCACATCTTCTATAGTTCCCATCCAATCCAGCGGAATACCTTCGTGCGCCAGCAGCGGTACCGCGCGCACACTGACGTGTCGGTAGTCCTCGCTTTCGCCATGCCACAAGCGTAATTCAACCTCAAATTCATGAGCCGCATCGGCGGCGACCTTCCAATAGTGTTTGAGCTCGGGCAAATCGTCCGGATGAAATGCGTTCAGCCATTCCAGCCCCAGGTATTGTTCCGCCACCTGGCCGGTATAATTCTCCCAGGAGGATTGCTTGCTGATAAATTCGCCTTTGGCATTAGCCCGCCAGACCACGGTGGTCAGGGTAGTGACCAGGGTCCGATAACGCAACTCACTGTCGCGCAGCGCCTGCTCGGCATCACGGCGCTCCTGAATTTCACTGGACAAACGACTATAGGAGTTTTCCAGTTCACGGGTGCGGCTACCGATTTCCTCAAGCATACTATTGAAAGCATCCACCAGGTATCCGGTTTCATCATCTGTGGTTTTTTCGGCGCGCAGACTGTAATCGCGCTGCCTCACCACCTGCTGCGCCAATTCCGTGACGCGTAGTATAGGCTCGGTTACCCGCGACTGGATCCAGCGCAACATCAGCATCGATACAATCAAGGCCAGCGCTGCGACCCCGAGCACAATGCCCAGATCGCGCACTAGCCGCGGCAAGAACTGATACTCTGCCGCCATGTATATACTGCCCACCTCCTCCCCATTAAACAGGATTGGCTGCAGCAGCAATATCTGCTCCCTGCCCACTTCCAATTCACCATCGGCGGGCAACTTAAATACGGCATTCGCAGGTACGCCGGCGGCAGTATATTCGGCGAACAGGGTTGCACCGGGGGTGTAAAGTCGTGCCGCTTTAATTTGCGGCCGCAGTGTCAGCAGCGCCAGCCGCTCACCAGCCACCTTGGGGTCATCGAACTGCAGCGTGGCAACGCTGGCCTGGCCAATCAGGTCTGCCTGGGTAGTGAGGTCCTGCAAAACCCGTTCACGATAGTCCGTCAGGTCATAATAGGTATTTATCAGCCCGGAAATAAACAGCGCCGCAAGGGTGATAAGTATCACCCCCTTGGTCAACTTCTGCCGAATGGATCCGGTGACAAAACGCTTCGGTTTCACTCGACCTTCCTGATGCGGCGGGCCACCAGCAACAATTGCGAACTGATACTCAAACCCTGCTCGGCAGCGACAACCAGATCCACATCAAAGCGCAGGCGGGCATCTTCCGGCACAAAGTTTATGCCGATACCCGGGGTCAGTTCCGCCGCACTGTCGGCCACCACTAATACCGGCTTGTTCTGTACCCGACTCCACCAATCCGGCTCAGCGGCCAGGGCCGCCTGGCCCAGGAACAACAAATGAATGCCGTCGATATCATCCCCGGACTTGATCCGCCGCACCTGGACTTCGCGCCCATTAATCCGACGCCCTACCACAACCTGTTCCAATTCCCCGGCGACACGCTTTTCGGCCGCCACCCCGATAACCAGCGGCGCACTGGCATCGGCAAAGCTGGCCGCCGGCCATTCCACGTAGATGCAAAACTTGTACAAAAACGCCGCCTTCAGGCGCGTTGCCGCGGTCGCATCAGTGCCACTCGCAGCAACTGCAGTCACGGCCGGTACCAGCAGCAAGCTCACCAACAACCACTCCAGCAGCCGCGGCCGTCCGCGCGCTGAAATGGCGAATAAAATTCGCTCCAGCATCGGTTTAAAATTTCTGCGATAGTTGTACATAGACGCTGCGTTCTATTTCACTGCGCATAACTGCATTGCCAAACTCAGGCCGCTGCGAATCAAACAGGTTGCGCATCGACAGGGACACCCGGGTGCCATCGGTCGGGTACCAGGCAAAATTGGCGTCGAAACTGTTATAGGCCGGCACGGCGAAGGTCGCCAACTGCGCCACATGGCGCAGGCTCAGGTCGAGTTGAAAGTTGTCACCGAGATCCATGCTTGAGCGCAGGAACCACTGATGGGAAGGATCGTTGACTTCGCCCCTGCCGCCGTTCAAATCCGCGCTGCCCGCTTTCATGCGCACGTCTTCCCGCAGCAAGGTACCGCCCGCGCTCAGCCGCCAGTGTGCACGCGGCTGGTATTCACCCCAGAATTCCAGCCCGTAGCTGTCCGCCTCGAGACCATTGGCAAACACCAGCTGGCCGGAGCCGACCGGTTCCAATGAGCGAATATCGTCGTACTGATGATAGAAAGCGGTCACTGAACAGGTTAAATTGGGTAACAGCAAACCGCGATAACCGGCCTCCACCGAGTTGAGCCGCTCAGACTCAAACTCCGGCCCCCCCAGCAAGCGGGGGTCCTCCCGTGGCGCAAACGCATCCCGGTCCAGCCGCGACGGTGAGCGCAATGCCTGCGCTGCCGATGCCCACAGTAAATTGTCCGCCGTCACCTCCCAGGCCAGGCGCACATTAGGCATAACTTCCAGGTGGGTGTAAGTGTTGTATTCCAACCGAACCCCGAGCGAGAGTCTCAGGTTTTCCTGCAAGCTGATTTCATCACGAACAAACAGGCTGCTCCACTCCAGCTTTCGGCGCGCCGGCAGAAACGCCAGCACAGGGCTGCTGCTGACGTCGTCCCAGGCGGCGCGATAATTGACGCCCCAGACTATGTCGTGCGCTGCGCCCAATTCGATTTGCTGTTGCAATTCCAGATCGAGAATATCCAGCGTTTCGGCAAACACACCAGGCTGATCCCTCTCAGTGTGATCGTAATAGGCTTGCAGCTGCAAACGGGAGTTATTTTCAAGCTCCGATTGCCAGCGACTCAACAGGTTGACGCCCTGAATTTCGATGTTGTCCGCGTCCAGCTGCTGCTCCCGGCCGTCGTACACATCGCCTTGCAAGGTAAGCTGGCCTGCCACTTCCATGTCCACCCGGAAGCCCAGCTGGGCCCGGTGCCAGTCATCACCCGCAGCGGCGCCATCGGCAAATTGCGACTCCTCGCCATTGAACAGTTTGGCATATACCCTATAGTCGCCACCTGCGGCCAGCGCCCCGCCATGCCGCACAACCAACTGCTGCTCCAGGTTACCCGCCCCCAGCACCAGCAAATCACCCCGGCTTGCTGCCGCCCCACGGGTGATTACATTGATAACACCGTTGACAGCATTGCTGCCCCAGATCACCGCCGCCGGCCCGCTCACAACTTCGATGCGTTCGACGTCGGCCAGCACCACATCCTGCGCGTCCCAGAACACCCCGGAAAATAGCGGCGTATAGGCAATCCGACCGTCAATAAGTACTTGCAGTTTATTGGCCGCGGTAGAATTGAAACCCCGGGCGCTGATAGCGTAGCGACTGGCGTCGATCCGCGCCACTTGCAGGTTGGGCGCCAGGCGCAGCGCCTCAGGCAGACTCACCGCGCCGCTGCGGCGAATATCGTCTGCGGTAATAACGAAAACCGAGGCCGCCACCGAAGACAGTTTTTCCGGCTTTTTGGAGACTGAACTGATCTCCAGGCTGGCCAACTCTTCCAGGCTCAAATCCAGCAAGTCGCGGGTTGAATAGTCAAACTCACCCGCAGAGACGGTGGCGCTCAGCGAGAACAGCAGCATCGCCAGTTTTGTGTGCACCCGGCAACGCGACCAGCTCGCGCCACCCTGCAGTGCCAATCTCCGACTCTTGTACAACTGCCACAGTAATGTGACAACCTGAATGCGGCGATCCGATATCAACATGCTAACAGACCTGTACTCTAATTATTGGGTAACCCCACCACTCCACAGCCGCTCAATAACACACGCCTGCAGGGTGTATCGCCCGTATTGTGAACAGATATATTCAAACAGCCATTTCCTCAGACGCCACAGACCTTTTTGCTAATGACTGCAATTTCACCGAATATTTTTCACAGACTGCTACCCCTGGCCGTGCGACAGCTTGCCTCGTATTAGTGTAGTCCAGCCAAAACGACTAACCAGTCGCAGATGAGAATATTTACACTATTTATTACTTTCCACCGCTGTGTGGGTTCGCTCCCACCAGAACCTGCGATTTATGGATGGACACCCTTCAATCCCGATTACCGGGCCCTGATATAAGTCGCCACACGTGCCATCTCCGCCTTGCATGCGGCCACCTCTGGCGCCAGGCTATGGGCGCTACCGGTATTGGCGATTACCTCGATCGACTCGAACGACTCCGCCAGGCGCAGAGCACCAACGGCTCGAGCAGATGACTTGATCTTGTGCGCTATGCCTTTGATTTTGTCGATGTCCTGGCGCTGGTAAGCCAGCTCTATCTCCGCCACCGCGTTGCTGCCGTAGCGCAAAAAATCCTGCAGAAACTCGTAAATGTCATCCGAATCATCGCCTATTAACAGCGTCAACTCGGCAATATCAACCGGCAGCGCTGCCGGCTCCCGCTCGACCCGGGCGGTGTCAGCTTGCTCGCACTCGTCCACCTCCGCAGGCATCCATTTTTGTAGCGTCGCCTGCAGATCATCCAATCGCACCGGCTTGTCCAGGCAGTCGTCCATGCCCAGTGCCATGTACTTGTCGAGATTGCCCTGTATTTTGTCAGCGGTCAGAATAATTATGGGCATATGTGCCCCGACCTTTTCCTCGGCCCGAATGACCCTGGTCAACTGGTAACCATCCATCTCTGGCATGTGCAAATCGGTCAATAACAGCGCGTAATTACCGCTGCGCCACAATTCCAGCGCCCGCTCACCGTTGACTGCGATATCGGCGGCATAGCCCAGTATTTCCAGCTGCCGCACAATCACCTTTTGGTTGATCTCATTGTCTTCGGCCACCAGAATCAGGCTGCCTTTGCTCAGGGCTTCAGCCCTGCCCGGTGCAACCACGGCAGGTATAGCGGGCTTTGCGCTTGCCGCATTTGCCGCCCCCGGCTGACCGCTGACGCAGGCTATTGCACCCAGCAGCACACTGCGCCGCAACACATTGCCATCCAGCGCCACATAGTCCGCCTCGATGATCCGCGGGCTGCGCCGGGGACCGCGACCAATTACCACAAAGCGCAGCTCAACCCCGTTTTGCCTGCGCAGCGCCTGGCGCACTTCACTGGGCAGGGGGGACTCATCTTCGGTATCGATTACACAGATATACTGTCCTTGCCCCAAGCGCTGCAACTGCGCGCTGGCCTCCGCCAGATCATCGCAACGAACCACCGTGGCACCGGCGTGATTGAGGTAGGCAGCCAGGTCTTCGGCCATACTGGAGAGGCCGCCAACCACCAGGCAGGAAGTCGTCAAATCCAGCGACAGACGCGGTTCCACTGCAGCTTCGGCGGCTGTCGCGTCAATCGCCAGTGGCAAGACCACAGTGAAAACAGTGCCGCTGCCCGGCGCACTCTGCACCGTGATATCGCCGTCCATAAGATCAACCAGGTGTTTGGTAATAGCCAAACCCAAACCGGTACCGCCGAAACGCCGGGTGGTTGAGCCATCCGCCTGTTTGTAGGCCACAAACAGGCCGGCCAGAGTTTCACTGTCCATGCCGATGCCGTTGTCCGCAACGCGCAACTCCAACATCAATTGCTTGTCGGTTTGCGATAGCGCCCTCGCCCTGACGGTGACATTGCCGTGCTCCTGCTCACTGGAAAATTTCACCGCGTTGCTTACCAGGTTGAGCAGAATCTGCCGCAGCCGCACTTCATCACCGACAATTCCCGCAGGCAGCCTGGGGTCCACAAACATGGTCAGCTCAACGCCTTTGGCGGTGGCCAGGTTATCCATCATCAGGCAGGACTTTTCCACCACGCCGACCAAACAAAACAGGCGCCTTTCCAACTCGACGCCCCCGGCTTCGATCTTGGAGATATCCATGATGTCATTGATGATATCCAGCAGTGACAATGCCGACACCCGTACCAGTTGCATCATATCCCGCTGCTGCTGGTTGAGCGTGGTTTGTTCCAGCACATCGATCATGCCCACTACCCCGTTCATCGGCGTGCGAATCTCGTGGCTCATAGTGGCCAGAAAAGTCGATTTCGCCCGGTTCGCGCGCTCGGCTTCGTCTTTGGCTTCGCGCAACTGGCGATTGGTGTCATTCAGTTCCCGGGTGCGCGCTTCGACTCGCTCGGCCAGGCGCTTGCGTTCGTCATCAATTTTTTGGTAAGCGGCGCGCAGTTCCTCCGACGTGCGTCGCAGCTCCTGCTCGGCCTGGTGTCGCTCACTGATATCTCTCTCAAGGCAAATAAAAGTCGGGGCGCCACCCACCGGGGCTACATACTGCAAGTGGACTTCTACCGGCACCAGCGAGCCATTTTTACAGCGATTGCGGCTGGAATAATGGCGGGAGCCGCCGCGATTTTGCAACAAGGGTTCGACCAGTTTTGCAAATGCCAACGAGTCAAACTCCGGTTCTATATCCATCGGCGTCATCGCCAGCAACTCCTGCCGGCTGTAACCCAACTGCCTGACCGCCCCTTCATTGGCGTAGGTAATTTGCAGGGAATCCGGATCAAAGATAAACGCCGCATCATCGGCGGCATCAAGTACCGCCAGCGCTTCGTACATGGCCTGTTCCGATAGTCGCATCTCGGTAACGTCGTGCATGGTAAGCACAGCCCCGCGCCGGCAGCCATAACCATCCACCAGGGGCGCGGCGTTGGCGATAACTTGTCGAACCTTGTTGCCAGCTACCGCAAGCCTGGCTTCCAGCCCTTTAACGCTCTCACCATCCAGGGCCCTGGACAACATCACTTGCGGCGGCTCGCGCGAATCACTCCGCGCCCGCAACTGGTTGAGTATTTTTGCGGCGTTTACCTCGCCCTCATCGTCACCCAGGTTAAACCACTCCCGCGCCGATTGATTGCACAAAAAAACATCGCCGTCTTCATCGCAGGCAATAACTGCTTCGACCAGGTTCTCCAGCAGCAAGCGATTCAAAACTTGTTGCTGTTCCAACTCAAGCGTACGCTGATCGACCCGAGCCTCGAGCTCTTTATTAAAGTCACTGATTTTTTGCTTGCTTTCCAGCAGCGCCTCTTCAATGACTTTTCTATCGGTAACGTCCTGGTTGGCACCGTGTACTGCGCTGACCTGCCCGGCGCCATTCCTGATCAGTTGCCGGCGCACCACCATATGCCTGGCCTCACCGTCGGGACGCAGTATCCGATGACTGAACTGGCCCGGTTCCGCAGAGCAATCAGCAATAGTAAACGCCACCAGGTTTGCCATAACCCGCGGCCGGTCGTCCGGGTGGCAGAAGCGCTTGATGTATGTATTGGCAGACATTTGATAACCGCCTTCACGCTCGACCGTGGTGCCATACAGCGCGTAAAAGCGATCGTTAAAAGTGTAAACGCCGCTGCGCGGATCAAATGCCCAGTGCGCAACAGCCGCCAACTCCATGGTGTCATTGAGTAGGCTGGCGCTGGCATAGGTATCCCGCCCCTGCAGCAGCATCAGCAGCAGCGGGCCAACTAACAGTACCCCGAGTACATCTCCCGCCCACCAGCTCAACCAGTGACCCAACAGTGTGCCCTCGACAATGGCTCCGGAATAGTAGAGTGCAGCCAGTCCCAGCGTGGCGCCTGTCAGGCAGATTACCGGCCCCGCCAGCAGTAAGAAGAGCCAGAGGGCCCGATCCGACGGAAAGCTGAGCAGCGAGCCCGAGAAATAGCGCTGTCTTACAAGGGTTATCAATATTGCCTGCAGGGTTGCAGCGGTTGCCACCAATACGCCGCTCCAATGGAAGCGCAGTGATTCGTCAACCAGCAACCAATTGCCAACCAATGCCCCCAACCAGATGCCGGGCCAATAGTGACGCCCCTTGAGCAACAATAGCGCCCAGGCAACGCCCGCCGCCGGCCAAAATGGTGATGCCAGCCCGGAGGGGAGTGCGAGCAGGCGCCCTAACCCAACGGCGGCCACATAGGCCAGGGCAACCAGGCAAATGGTCAGCAGGTATTGATAATGACGTTTTAGGGGGTGGGTCATACTGAGAGCGCCAAAGTCCATTTTGCGGTTGAACGACTGCGGCACACCAGGCATACCCCGCCAGTTCGGATAGATACTTTATATATAGATTGCGGAATCGCAATATGCAACGTACAAGAGCGGATTTTGTCGTCGCAATCGAGGTTTTTGACGCCTCCTACTGAGACTACCGCGCTGAGACTAGCGAGAGCCCCAATAACAACCGCCGAAAATAACCCGGCCCGGCGAGCGGGCGAGTTGAGCCGCATCGGGCGCCGACTGGTGTACCAACGGGTTGCGGCTGCAGAGGCCTGCGGCAACAGTGGATGCTAAAGCAATAGCAAGGCTGAAACTCGATACCCGCCCGACTGAGAACCGGCGGCTTTTTAAACGCAAACTGCCAGATCAGGCAAAACCCGATCTGGCAGTTATAATTTGGAGCGGGAAACGAGACTCGAACTCGCGACCCCAACCTTGGCAAGGTTGTGCTCTACCAACTGAGCTATTCCCGCAATGGCGTCCCCTAGGGGAGTCGAACCCCTGTTACCGCCGTGAAAGGGCGGTGTCCTAGGCCTCTAGACGAAGGGGACCCTGGACCTCCTGACGACCTGTTGTCTCCAGAAGCGGGGCGCATTCTAAGGAGACAGCCCACCTCTGTCAACACCGAGTTTTATTTTTTTTTATATTTTATAACAAGCACTTAGCTGGGGGCCCGAATTGGCCGGGCAGCGCCCTCCAAAGCCCTGCAAGGAGTGCGGGATTGGAGATAAAGGCAATAGCTGCAGATGGGGCTATACTGACATATATGACGTGGAAATCCTCAGTGGGTGCCGACCGCAAAAATACGCCAGCGAGTATGCAAGGAGCCACAGCCACCTGCAGCAATACCGTTTGAACGGTTGCTCGGCCGCACCAGCCCGAGCCTCACTAAAACATTTGGACCAACCAATAGCAATGTCGACAACTATCACCATCGCGCTCATCATCGCCCTCGCAGTCGCCTTCCTCGCCTACGCCTTCGTGTCGCAAACCCTGGACCGCAAGCGCAAACAGCGAGCGCGGATCATCACCGCCCTGACGTCCCGCAGCCGCGATTTCAAGCGTATGCTCAACAGTTTCCCCCCCGGCTTCCTCAGCACTGGCCTGAACACCTTCCTGCACCAATCCCTGGTGGACATTAGCCGTCAATTGTGTGAACTGGAGAAGACCAACAACACCCACCAGGAAGACCTGGCGCTCTACCGTGAATACCTGGAGGCGGCCAGGCGCCCGCCCCAGGCCAGCCGCCGCACGCCACTCGACTCCCTGCAAAAAGCCAGGGAGGCCAGGGCACTGCTGCAGGACTTGCACACTCTCGCCACCCAGCAACGGCAAAAGGGCGCGCTGGATGAGCCATTGCTGAAACAGTACGAGAACGAACTCAGGATTATGGCCTTGCAGATAACCGTCGACGAGTGCCTGCTCAACGCCCACCGGGCCGAGAGCAAGGGCAAGCTGCAACTCGCGGTGCATCACTACGCCCTGGCCCACAAACTGCTCAGCCAGGAAAACAGCGACGGCCACTACGGCCGCCAGCTGGCCGACATCAGCCAGTCCCTGCTGCGCCTGCAGGCCTCTCCGGAGGTTCGCGAATCGGGCCTCGACCTCGAACAGGACCAGGGTTGATATCACAACCCGCTGGCGCGCTACCAGGTTTGCAAAGCCAACAATGATTAACTGTGAAACCAGGGTTAACGGCGTAACTACAGACTATTGGCGGTAAAGGAGACGATTCGGCTGATGGCTGCCAGGCTGCGGCCGGACTCCTCTGCCCAGCGATTAAAGGTGGCCTGCACCGCCGCCAGGTCGCGCTTGCTAGTCGGCATCTTAGTGACCACCGCCTCCGCTTTCAGGACACTGACCACGTCGTCGGTGAGCAGAAAGGTATCCTTGCCCACCATGCGCAAAAACCGCGGCGCCGACTGCCCTCCGAGTTGGGCTCCCTGCTTTTTCAGCAATAGCCACAGCTCGACGATCGACTCCCCCGGCCAGGCGGCGATAAAATTGCCAAAGCAGCCGTGTTGCTTACTCACTTCCAACATCCAGCTGGCATTGGCGCGCACCGCCTTGATCTTGCCGAAATGCCGGATAATGTTCGGGTTGTGCGCCAGCGTTTCCAGTTCGTCATCCGCCAGCATCGCCACCCGCCAGGGATCAAAGCCGTGAAACGCCTGTTCGAACGCGGGCCACTTGGCGTCGACCATGGAGTGCTTCAGACCGGCGCGAAAAATACGTCGACTCAGCTCCGACAAATAGCGGTCATCGGTGAGCTCGCACAACTCCTGGCTGGTGCGCACCTCGGGCAGGCCGGCCTCTACTGCGCGAGCGCTGCCCTTGTGCAGCACCGCAGTGGCATAGACAGACTGAAAACTGCGCATCGCCGACTCAGTCTTCGGAGGACGGATCGAGCAGGATCGAGGCTGAGTTAATGCAATAGCGCAGGCCGGTAGGCTGGGGGCCATCCGGGAACACGTGGCCCAAATGACAGCCGCATTTTTGGCACATCACCTCGGTGCGCCGCATGCCAAAACTGGTATCGGTTTCTTCCGCCACCGCGGCCTCGTCCAGCGGCTGGTAAAAACTGGGCCAGCCGCAGCCGGCGTCGAACTTGGTGCCCGATTCAAACAGCGGGGTGCCACAGCAGCGGCACTGGTATTGACCCGCCGTGGTGGTATTCCAGTACTCCCCGGTAAAGGCACGCTCGGTGCCTTTTTCCCGGCAGACATGGTATTGCTCGGGGGTCAGCTTGTCGCGCCAGTATTCGTTATCCTGCAGGGCGGCCTCGAAATCCGTTTTGCCGGCATCGTTTTTTGGTGTTTGATCTGCCATAATTCGCTCCTTTTTACGTTATATGAAGCCTCTGCCACATTCGACAAAGAATAATGCAGGCGCTGCTTTAAATTCAGACCAACATGCCGCCCATTGGTTTACTTGCTCAAGGCCGCCTCGTCATTAACCGCGACAGCGTTTTTTCGGGCCCCTGCAACAAGTAGCACGCGGCAGCACTTTTGCCCACTCGATCGCATGGTAATGTAAATGCAACGCATTGATAAATCCGAAAAACTCCACGGTGTCTGTTATGACATTCGCGGCCCGGTGCTGGACTACTCCCAACGCCTGGAGGAAGAAGGCCACAAAATCATGAAGCTCAATATCGGCAATCCGGCGCCGTTCGGCTTCGAGGCACCGGATGAAATCATTCTGGACGTGATCGCCAACTTGCGCAATGCCCAGGGTTACTGCGAGTCTCACGGCCTGTTTTCGGCACGCAAAGCCATTATGCAAGAGTGCCAGCAACTGCGCATACCCGATGTCGAGATCGACGATATCTACCTTGGCAATGGCGTCAGTGAGCTGATCGTCATGTCGATGCAGGCGCTGCTCAACAACGGCGACGAGATTCTTATCCCCTCCCCCGATTACCCGCTCTGGACCGCAGCGGTGACCCTGGCCGGCGGTACCGCCGTGCACTACCTGTGTGACGAGCAAGCCGAGTGGTTTCCGGACCTGGACGATATCAAATCGAAGATCAACAGTCGCACTCGCGGCATCGTGCTGATCAACCCCAACAACCCCACCGGGGCGGTCTACAGCCAGGCATTGCTGGAGCAAATCGTGGAGCTGGCCCGGCAGCACAACCTGATTATTTTTGCCGATGAAATCTACAGCAAGATCCTCTACGACGACGCCGAGTTTGTGCCCATGGGCCGGCTCGCCACCGATGTGCTCTGTGTGACTTTCAACGGCCTGTCGAAGTCCTACCGGCTGGCCGGGTTTCGCTCCGGCTGGATGATCATTAGTGGCGCCAAGTACCAGGCCTCGGGCTATATCGAGGGCCTCAACATGCTCTCGTCCATGCGCCTGTGCGCCAATGTGCCGGCCATGCTCGCCATCCAGACCGCACTCGGTGGCTACCAGAGCATCAATGAGTTGATTCTGCCCGGTGGACGCTTGCGCGAGCAGCGGGATATGGCCTGGAGCCGATTCAACGACATCCCCGGGGTCAGTTGCGTCAAACCCAAGGGCGCACTCTACCTGTTCCCGCGCCTTCATCTCGACCGCCACAAGATCCACAACGACCGGCAGATGGTGCTCGATTTCCTGGTGCAGCACAAAATCCTGCTGGTGGAAGGCACGGCCTTCAACTGGAAAGAGCCGGACCACTTCCGGGTGGTGTTTTTACCGCGGGTGGACGAACTGGAGCGCGCGACAACCAAATTTGCCGAGTTTATCGGCCGTTACCAGCAGTAGCTGGCAATCCGGAAGCACTGCCATAGCGCCGCTTTGGCAGTGCCTATGATCGGAAGTGCCTATGGCCGGAACAGGAGGAACAAACGCTGACTGACATTCATATCGACGACTTTTACAAAGACGCCGGCAAGATGCTGGTGTGGCTGTACCGTTCCTTTCCGCGCAAAAGTATGTTGCTGGTGGAGGACATCAGCGGCCCCGACACCCCGGATGAATATGGCCTGCACAGCCAGCGCCATCAATCCTGTTTCGGCGCCGCCCTGTGGCTGGCGGAGTCCGGTTACATTCGCTACCAGGACTGCATTCGTCAGGAGGGGCTGGACCAAGTCATCTTGACCCACAAGGCCTTTACCCTGCTGTCGGCGCGGGCCACCTTTATCAGCGAGGACGCCTTTAGTGACCGCAGCCTGCCCACGTCCGTGCAGGAAAACCAGCAGACCAACATTCACCAACTGCGCCAGGCCCTGAATTCCGGCGCCTCGCAACAGATTCGCCAGGTGATGCAGCACCTGCTGCTGCAGTCGCGCCACCACTGAGCGGCGGCGGTAAAAGCTGCCCGGCGACGGCATGGTGCCGGTTGCCGCCCGGACTTTAGCTAGCGAAGCGGCCACCCGGTTTTATTGCGAGAACATTTGTGCTGGCGACGTTTTTGTTGCAGGCATTGCACGCCCATCCAGGGAAAACCCTGTCACTGAAACCGAAAACTCAGCAACTTCAATTGCCGCCGGGCATCGATATCCGGAAAATCTTCTGCGCCGGGCAGGCGCTCCAGAAACTGGCACCGGGGGCACTCCTCCTGCACCAGCTGCTGTAAAAAATCCGCCCCCAGCTCCGGCGAGTTCAGGCATAGCAACACCTCGCCTCCCGCCTGCATAAACTCCGGCAAGCGCCGCACCAATTTGCGGTAATCCCGCTCGGCGACAAAACTGCCCGGCTGAAATGACGGTGGATCGATGATGGCGATCTGGTAGGGGCCCGGACGCCGAATCCGGCTCCAGGATTTGAGTATATTGAGCGGCAAAAAATCGATATTGTCGGTGCCTAAACCGTTCAGGCGATGGTTGTCGCGCCCGCGACCCAGGGCGGCACGACTCATATCGACATTCACCACCGCCGCCGCCCCGGCCTGTTGCGCCACCACGGAAAATGCACAGGTGTAGGCAAATAAATTGAGCACCTTTTTACCCGCGGCGCGAGCCGCCAGCCAGCGCCGCCCCGGTTCCATATCGAGAAAAAAGCCGCAATTCTGGCTGCTGCCGAACTGCAGGGCGAAGCGCGTGCCAGCCCGGCGGGCGTAGACCTGCTGCGGCAACTCACCCCAGGCACACTGCAGTGGCGCCCCCGGCAGATAGCGGCGCTGCACCAGCACCCCCTGCAAGCCCTCAACCTCGGCCAACTGCGCCAGCTGCGCCACAATCTGCGCCTCAATATCGGCCTCCGCCGACGCCTTGAAAAAAGTCGCCAGTAAAATCGGATGATAAAAATCGACGGTGACCTGCTCAAAGCCCGGATAACAGCCCCCGCGACCGTGCAACAGACGGCAGCTGTCACTGCTCTCCGGCGCGGCAATCGCTGCCAGCCGCGCCCGTGTTCGCTCCAGCACCGGGGTCACAGATCTGCTGTCCCGGCTGCGGCCGGCGCCCCCAGTGGATACAATATCTGGTCGCGGTAGCCGGTAATCACCGCGATATAACCGCACCAGTCACGATCCAGCTGCGGATCGTTGCTGTCCATCAACAATGGCCGCCCCTGCAACTGCTTGATCTTGGTTTTGGTGGCCAACACCCAGACGTTATCCCGGCCGGCGCGCCGCAGTACCTGTGGACTCAGCTGCTGATTGCCACGCCCAAACAGCGCCCCCTGGCCGCCGGTGACCGACACCACCACCACCACTTCACCAGTGTGCCGGGCCAGCAGCATTTCCAGTTGTGGTGCCGAGACATCCGCGGCCAGCAGCTGTTCGTTACAAATCACATCCACACCGAGCAGGGTCGAGGGCAGCCCCAGCTCATCCATCACCGGCCGGGTAGTCGTCCCGGCGCCCAGCACATAGAGCGTATCGGCCACCATTCGCTCGCGCACTTCCGCGCCGATATCCTCCAGTACCAGCGCTTCCACCTCGCGGCCGCCGTCCTTGGTGCTCTGTACAAAATGACCGAACTCGGGCACCCGCATCTGGCCAAAGCAGCGGCTTTGCACGACCCCCCGGCGCAGGGCAGCCTCATCGATATCCCGCACCTCACGACTGCGTAAATCCACCAGCTGGCCAGTCATCATCGCCAGCAGGATTTCCGCTGCCGCCTCCGGCGAAATGGCGAACACCCCGGAGTGCATCTTGACCCCGGCCGGCACCCCCAGTACTGGCAGCTGTTCGCCCACCACCGTACAGATGTCCCGCGCGGTGCCGTCACCGCCGACAAACAGCAACAAATCCGGCTGTTGCGCCAACATCAGTCGGGCCGCCAACTGTGTATCCCGGGCGCGGCTATGAGTCGCACTGGCCATGGGCAGCACCTGCACCTGAAAACCACATTCCTCAGCTACCGTTTGCCCCATCGCCGCCGGACAGGTGACCAGTGTCACCTTATCACCGACCCGCTCGAACAAGCGCTGCAGCAGGCGCCGGGCGCGAGCGCCGGCGCGCAGCTCCGCCCCATCAGCCAGGGCCTGCTCGACCAGTTCCCGGTCGTCACTGCCCTTGAGGCCGGCTGGGCCACCGACCCCCGCAAACGGGTTGATAATCAGTCCCAGGCGAATTGGGCTGATGGATTGATCGCCATCGCTGTTGCTCATATGAGTATCTACCATGGTTCTGTTGCGCGAGTCGCTATAGCGGTTGCACTAGAAATAACCCACGACGGGAAAACCCAGCAACGCCAGGTCCCTGGCGATCGCGGCGCCTTCAGTCGTGGCCGGCACACCACTGACGGGGTAGTGGCTAAATTCCCGTCGCTGGCGATAGTTTTTGCGCAGCTGATCGAAGTATTCCGGCCGCCCGGTGGTCATGGACAGCAGTTGGCGCAGGTTGTGGTCGTCCTCACAAATATCGTAAGCGGCGATAATCGCGCTGTTGAGCAGGGCCTGGCGGTCACCGCTGGGCAATTTGATCTCGCCCAATGCACCCTGCTGCGGGTTCGCCAACTGCTCCACCGTGATTTCCGGCTGGCGCCCCAGGTGACGGCACAGGGCCTGATAGATCAGGGCGGTGCCTGCCACTTTGCCATCAAAACTGTAGCCCGCAATGTGGGGTGAACCGAGATCCACCAGTTGCAACAGGTCGATATCGATGCCCGGTTCCGGCTCCCACACATCCAGCACCACGGTAAGATCCCGGCGCCGCTGTAAAACTTTTTTTAACGCCTGGTTATCGATCACGCCGCCGCGGCCGGCACTGATCAATACCGTCCCCGGTCGCAGCTGCTGCAGAACCTGGGCATCGAGCAGGTGCCAACTGGGATAGGGCCCGGTTGTGGTCAGCGGCGCGTGCAGGCAAATCACCGGCGCCGCCAGCACCTGCTCGAGGCTGGCCAGGTCGGGGTTTTGCTGCCCGGTGAGCAGCGGGTCATAGCACTTGCAGGGCAGCCCCAGGGCGCGCAACTGGCGGTACAACAAGCCGCCAACGTTACCGCAACCGACAATGCCGAATTCAGCGTCGAGCCAGTCGGGCTTGACCCGCGCCAGGGCGCTGAGCACGTATTCGACCACCGACCTGGCGTTGCAGCCCGGCGCACTGCTCCAACTGATAGCGCGGCGCTGCAGATAGTCCACATCCAGGTGATCCGTGCCTATGGTGCAGGTACCCACAAACTGCACGGCACTGTGGTCGAGCAGCTCGGCTCCCACCGCGGTGACCGAGCGCACCAACAATACATCCGCGTCGCGCACCTGGGCGGCGCAGATTGAGCGACCGGGATAGGTGCGAATACGGCCGAGCTCGCCGAAGAACTCTTGCAGCAGGGGAATGTTTTCGTCAGCGACAATATTCAATTTGTTCATACAGCCTCCGCGGCCCGATCAAAACCTGCCAGCAAGCTCCCGCCGAAACCCATGCGCTGGCAGAAGTCGGCGAACTGCTCCCGTTCAGCACCGCCCCGCCGCAGCTCTGCAGGATCGACCTGCAATTCCACATCGGTGACGATTTTCGCCAGTCGCTGCGCCAGTGCCACCTGCTCGCGCCAGTTCAGCAGTTTAGTCGCCAGGCTTTTAGCGCCGCGTATTCCCTGCGCCGGCAACTCATCCAGGCGCTGGTACAGGGTTTCGATATCGCCGGCAAATTGCAGCAGCGCGCCGGCGGTTTTCGCGCCTATCCCCGGCACCCCCGGGATATCGTCGATGCTGTCGCCGACCAGTGCCAGGTAATCCACCAGCTGTTCCGGCCAGACACCAAAACGCTGGTGGATATGTTCCCGGTACAGCGGCTGGCTATCGGAATTGCGGCCAGCGGTGCCGTAATCCCAGAGGCAATCCTGTGGCCGCAGCAACAGCTGGCCCAAGTCCTTGTCACGGGTCAACAGCGCCACCGGTGTCGCCGGCTCGACCCGGTGCAACAGCTGCATCAGCGAGCCCAGCAAGTCATCCGCCTCGTAACGATCGCTGGCAAAGCTGGCTATGCCCAACAGCCTGGTCACCTGCTGGCAAGCAGCGAGCTGAAACGCCAGCGCCTCGTCTGGCAGCACCCGACTGCTCTTGTAGGCGGGGTAGATTTCATTGCGAAAGCAGGACTCCAAACTCTCATCAAAGCAGGCGGCAATAAGCCGGGGCCGCTGCTCGGTCAGCAGGCGCAACAAAAACCGCGTATAGCCGTATACCGCCCCGGTGCCATGCCCCTCGACACTGGACCAGTGATCCGGCATGGAAAAGTAATAGCGGAATATAAAGATGGAGGCGTCCAGCAGACAGGCCGGCGCAGCACTGCCAGCGCCGCCCGTCATACCCGGTGCAACCGGTAATGAGCCGGGTTCAGTGGCTCGCCCACGCCGGATTGGCGCGCCAGCGCCGCCACAAACGCGGCCGCTCGCCGCGGTAGCCCGGCACCACAAAACGCCAGCACCTGCTGGTAAATCGCCTGCTTGAAAGTGAGCGATGGACCCAATCCCGCCGCCAGGTTATCGGCACTGACCTTGAAATCCCGCCCGGCCGCAACGGAGAACAACCACTCAAGGGCCTGCGGCTTGACTTCCACTCGCTCAAATTCCGCCTGCTGCGTGCTGCTGCGACCGTCGGCCGCATACCAGTAGCCGTAATCCTCCAATTGCCGGCGCCGGGCGCCAGCCACACACCAGTGCGCCACTTCGTGCAGGGCGCTGGCGGCGTAGTCGTGGCGGTAGATAATGCGGTGGCAGGTGCTGTCGCCGCTGGCCGGCAGGTACAACGGCTCGTCACCATTACCCTGTAAAACAGTCTGGTAGCGCTGCAGAAACACCTGCTGGAAAGCCGCCTCAATGGCGCCAGCGTCCAGCACCTTGACCGGTTCGGGCGCGATCGCTTCAGGCAGCGGGCGCTCCGGTGTCAAGCAGCGCGGCGGCGCTTCGGATTCCGTCAGGCTCACCACGCCGCCTCGACTTCTTCCCGGCATGGGGTCTGCAGGAGATCTTGATAATAACTCTCTGATAAAAACTCGCGACCGGCCAGCAGGTGCTCCACATACCAGCGCGCGGGCAACAAATCATCGGCGATCATGGCGCGATTGGCCACATACACCCAGGCCGGGATATCGCCTTCCGCGGTCGCCACACTGTAGATTTCCCGACTGTAAAACCTGGGCGTGCCCTCGAACGGGTCCATTTTAGCGATTTCCCGGGCACTGGAGAGTTCATAGAGCACACCTTCCACGGTGCCCTGCGGGGCGTGCACGATATTCGCATAGGACATATTGGGAGCGTCGGAGGCACGCTTGTTAAACGCCAGCGCCACTCGGGCCAGGCGACCGGGCAAAACCCGCTGGAATTGCAATTGCCTGGCCCGCATGCGCTGGGGATTCATATTGGAGCCGTAGGCAAAATAATAACTACTCAAGTCTCATTCCCTCGGGTTTCTTCATAATCAAACGCTATTAAAAAAAATCCACAAAGTATTGTGCTTTTTGACATCAGGATATACCTTATGCCGTGAAGGTGTACAAAAGTACATCCGCCTCATCGGTAAACACAGCTGCTTGGCATTCTGCCAAACCCTGCCATACCCGGGGCCATTCTTGGAGGTGGTATTATGAAGACCTCAACTGCGGGCCACAACTCGTCTAACGTCATCGACTTCTTCACCGGGCAGCCCTTTTCCGAGCTGCACAACCAACGCATCATCCGCCTCTCCCCCGAGCTCGACGGCTTGGAAATGCTCTACTCCAACGAAGCCAACCCCGACAAACTGTTCAGCCTGAAAATCCTCTGCTGGGGCCTCAGGGCCAACGGTGAGGTTGTCGGCCTGGTGCCCTGGCTGGACGATATCGTTCCGGCGCCGGAAATCCAGGACCCGCTGAACGGCAAGTGGGAGGGCTACTACGACCCGGGTATCGATGAAATCTTCTTCGACGGCCCCATTCACAAAGTGGTCGAACTGGAAACCGCCGCCGAGTATTACGATCTCCAATGCGAGAACCCCAATGACGTCGTGCAGGAAATTCCGGATACCATCGGTACCCACGCGGTCCTGTCCAGCAATGGCTTTCATACCATCACCCTGACCGAAGTGGTGAGTTGGCGCCTGCATTACGATGGCACCCTCTGCGGCATGCTGGCCGACCCCAAGAAAATCAAGAGCACACCGGTTCTGCCGGGCGATGACTGCCTGTACCCGGCACCGAGCCGACAGGAGTTTCGCTACTTTTTTCAACACCAGATTGCCAATAAACTCAAGGCCGAAGATCCGGAAGCCCTGGCGGCTATTTCCAGCCTGGTGGAAGAAGTCTAGGCCATAGCCTCGGCACCGGTGGCCAATGCCATAAGCAGTGTGCCGACAACTGTACGCGGTCGCCGTTAATTTGGCGGCAGACCGCGGCTACGCCTTGCGAATAAGGTAGCAATAAAGCCCCTCTTGCTGCGACATCGACAGCAACTCATGGCCTAAAAACTGGCAAAACCTGGGTATGTCACGCTCGGTGGATGGATCCGTGGCAATTACCTTGATGGTTGCGCCTGCTTTCGATCTGCGTATTTCATTGTGCAGCAGCATCACCGGCTCGGGACAACGCAGGCCACTGGTGTCTAATATTTTGTCAAATGTGCTCTGCATAACATCCTGGCACTAAACTGAGAGGGTATTTACCAAATCTGTTGCTACACTTAGGTATTGAATTACTACACTTACAAGCGCCAGGTGACAGAGCACCGGCAACCAGAACCGGGATTATTCCAGAATGTACCAAAGACCACGCTTCAGTTCTCGCCCGGATGTTTTCAGCCGCGGCGCACTGGAACTCACCTTTCAACTGCTGCGGCAAGCTAATTTTGGCCTGGCACTGGATATCCAAAACCAGCTGCAAGGCACCAAACTGCCAGAGCTGGCGGCAGAGGAACTGACTGCTCGCAACTCCCGGGAACATTTTCGCATAACCCTCAATGCCCAAACAATCGGCAGAATCGTCGACGCCCTCACCCGCCTGGGAGAACAGTGTTTACGCAACAAGGCGCAGGAGCAGGACCAACTGCAGGTATTGCGCACCCTGATCAAGGACTGGATGGCTTTGGCCGAATGGCATATCAGTCGCGCCGAGCCACCGTCGGACACAGTCCACTGACGCCGGCCATGTCGGCACCGGCAGCGAAAAGTTGCTGGCTGCGACTTTATGATTGTACGCGAATTGCGTAACATCGACCGCCTCAACCAAATTCAGGCCAGAGCCACCACATGATCATTGTATTAATCGAACGCCAAATTGCCGAAGACATGGAGCCCACCTACGAAGCGAGCGCCAAGCGCACCCTGCATCTCGCCTACCAGGCACCCGGCTTTATCAACGGTGAGACCTTTATCGATATCAACAATTCCCGACGTCGTTTCGTACTCTCGAAGTGGCAGTCCTCGCGTGACTGGTTCGCCTGGTACAGCTCTGATGAGCGCAAGGCCATGATGAACGAGTTAAACCTGTTGCTCGAACAGCAGGAAAAAATTTCCCTGCTGCAAAATTAACCACGCCCGCCAATCTCGCGCCGGCACAGCTATGTTCGCTGGATAAATGCGGCAATATGATCTGCCACAGTAGCCAGGTGTTGCTGTTGGCTGAATCCCGATCGCACCCGCGGCTTCAGGTCGTGATCGCCGTCGGCCAGCCAAACCAGTTCAATGGCCGCTGACAGCGTATAATCCCGCACTTCCAGCTCGCTCCCAAGGGCGTCCCGGGTGCCCTGGAAAATGCGGGTTGGGGTGGCCAAATCGGCGAGATGCTCGACCCGCAACCGGTCCGGTTTGCGCGGCGGGTGAAACGGATAACCGAGACACACCAGGCCAGCTGCCGCCAGCTCATCGGACACCATGGAGGCCATGCGCCCGCCCAGGGATTTACCGCCAATATAGAGGGGCTGCTGGCCTGGCCCTGCCCCTCGCTGGGCCTCTATTTGCTGCACTACCTGGCGCCAGTGATCCAGCAACACTTGCTGCCGGTCCGGTGGCCGCTTGCCCCCCTCCTCGCGCCGCCGCCGCATAAAGGGAAACTCAAACCGAACCACGCCGATGCCCCGCTCTGCCAGCAGGACTGCCATGCGCTCCATAAATTCGCTGTCCATTGGCGCCCCGGCACCGTGGGCGAGCACCAGTTGCGGTTGCGGCGGACCGCTATACAGCAGGGGAATCTCTGGCGCCGCGTTCATGACTGGCGCTGCTCCCGCTCCAGCGCCCGGGCATCCGCCTGGGTCATCAGGGTCGCCGTTTGCAGGCGCTGGTCGTAGGCCACTACCACTTCGCCACGCTGCACCTGCGCCATCACTTGCGCCACTTTTTCCGCCAGCGACATGTCAATATCGCCGTAGTCGGTGCCCTCGCGAGTGATAAACTCTTCGATCAGCCCCTGCAGGGCGGCGGCCGACAACTGCTGGTGGGGAATGATCAAGAGCCGCTCCCCGACACGGGCTTCCTGAACTTCAGGGTCATGCGGTCGCTCTCACCGATTGCCATATACTTCACCCGGTCCTCATCGCCCAGGCGCAAGCTTGGTGGCAAGGTCCACACCCCTTTCGGGTGATCGGTGCTGTCGGCGGGATTGGCATTGATCTCACTGCGTGCCTCAAGAATAAGGCCGGCGGCAGTGGCCAATTCAATCACCCGCGCCTCGGTGACATAGCCCGAGTCGATCATTTGCTGTTCCGAGGTTCCGGGTTTGGCTCGATGCTCCACCACCCCCAGCACGCCACCGGGCTTGAGCAGGCGCGCGAAATCCTCGAAAGCCGCCGGCGCGAAGCCGGCCTTCATCCAGTTGTGCACATTGCGAAAGGTCAACACAAAATCCGCCGATCCCGCCGGCGCCGCGACGGCTCCGCTCGGAGGATAAAACTCGGTGATCCGGGTGCCGTTAAACAGCTGCGCCTCGGCACTCACTCGCTGTTCAAAATCGGCCCGCGACTTGCGGAAATATTGCACCTCGGTCGCCGCTGGAAAGTGAGCCGCGTAGAACTTGCCGGCCGGTGCCAGGTAGGGTGCCAGAATTTCACTGTACCAACCGCCGCCCGGCCATATTTCCACCACCTGGCTGGAGGGCGTCAGGCCAAAAAATGCCAGCGTTGTACAGGGGTGGCGGTAGCTGTCGCGAGCGGCAAAATGGGGCGAGCGCAGCGGGCTATCGATGGCCGCCAGCAATTGCTGGTCACAATTTGGCGCAGCGCCCGCCAGCGCTGAGAGGGATATCATAAACAGGCCCAATACCCCCCATCCACAGCGGAGAAAAGAATACCTGCCTGACGCGGACTTGTGTGCTTTAGAATTTTGCATATTTTCCTTCCCGGGAGTTAACTGATATCTTCACCATTGTGATCATCACAGGGCGGCGCCTATACTGGCAGCCACAGGGTGCCGAAGGCAATAATAAACTGGCCATCAGGATAACAGTCAAGGCAACTATTCCCCACCCTGGGAATCACAGTAACAATCACCACAAAAGCAATGATCAAAATAACAATGACCACCCTAGCAATAACCAAAGCAATCCACATAACGAATACAGCAATCTGGTAAGGCCCCGCGACTATGAACCAATCACTGGTACTGAGCATTCTCAGCGACGACAAGCCCGGCGTGGTGGAAACTCTCGCCAAAACCATCAATGATCACCAGGGCAACTGGCTGGAGAGCCGGCTCAGCCAGTTGGCGGGCAAGTTTGCCGGAATCCTGCACATATCGGTGCCAGAAGAACAGCTGGAGGCCCTGCAAACCGCGCTGCGCAACTTGCAGAGTTCGCGCGGCATCCAGGTTGCCACTGCCGCCGCCGCGGGCGCGGAAAACGGCCCCGGAACCATAGTTATGCAATTCAGCCTGATGGGCAATGACCGGGCGGGCATAATTCGGGAGATTTCCCAGGCTTTTGTCAGCCACGGCATCAACCTCGAGGAATTGGACACCAGCTGCTCCAGCATGCCCTGGAGCGGCACCCCCATGTTCACCGCCAACGGCTTATTGCGGGTACCGGATTCGGTGGATATCGAGCTGCTGGCCGACCAGCTGGAGGCCATTGCCGATGAGCTCGGTGTCGATTTCGAACTGCGCGAAACGGAAAGCCCGGTAGCGGACTAACCCCCCGGCGGCGGACAAAATCATGGCCGCTGCCGGCCCCGCGCCTGGCGTCAAAGCGCCACCAACCCCTGCAGCAAATAGCCGACGCCATAAGCCAGCAGCGCCGCGATGGTGCCGACCGCGGTGGTTTCAAGCGCGGACCAGAGCGGGTTTTGGCTGACGTAACGGCCCTTTATAGCCCCAACCGCGGCAAAAGTAATCACAGTCACCACAGTACTCAGCAGGAACGGCGCCGCAAAAGTACCTGGCAGCAGCCAGTTGATAATAAAACTCAACAGCGGCAGGATTCCGGCCAATAAAAACGCACAAAAAGTCACTGCTGCCGACATCAGCGGGTTGATATCCTCCGTCGACAGGCCGTGCTCCTCTTGCAGCATGGTATCCACCCACAGGTTTTTATCCGACGTAATAACCTCCACAATCTGCTCCAGGCTGTCGCCCTGCAGGCCTTTGCGCTGGTAGAATTGCCGCACCTCTTCCCGCTCACCCTCCGGATAGGTCTCCACCTCTGCCATCTCCTGCCGGCGCACACGGCTGCGATACTGGTTTTCCGAGCGAGTGCCCAGGTAATTGCTCACTGCCATACTGAAGCCGTCGGCCAGCACGTTGGCCAGCCCCAGCACAATCACCACCCCGCTGCTTAGGCCGGCACCAGCGACACCGGTGACTATGGCGAAGGTGGTGACGGTACCATCAATGGCCCCGTACACCATGTCCTTGAGATAGGTCTGCGAGGGGCCGAGATCGAGCCGCTCCGCGATGGCTTCGGGGGTATGGGTCGCTTTCATGGTGATACGGCTGGGACGCATCGGCTACTCCTCCCTTCACTCCTGTTACTGGTTAACAGTCACTGGTTAACACTCACCGGTTAACACTCACTGGTTAACAAGCGCGGGCACTGGTCTGTTGGCGCCGGCCGGCGCTGCCTCACTATACCTCGCTTTCACCCGCCAGGGGTGCATTCCGGCCCGCTGCAGTGCCAGCAGCTCGACCCTGCGAAACAACTTGCGCAACAGCAATGGCAATAAATACAAGGTGTTAGCTGGTTTAACGAACTAATTTGCCCAGCCCTGGTTTATAATCGCGCATTTCCAGACCGGGTTGAACGGGAACACATGACGCAGTCGACAACTGACCAGCCGCAGACACTATTAAACGTGGTTCTGTACGAACCGGAGATCCCCCCCAACACCGGTAATATCATTCGCTTGACCGCCAATACCGGCGCCCGCTTGCACCTGATTGAACCGGTCGCCTTCGCCCTGGACGACAAGCGCTTGCGCCGGGCCGGACTCGACTACGGAGAGTGGCAGGAGATGCAAGTGCACGCCAGCTGGCAGCAATTTATCCAGCAGTGCCAACCCGAGCGGCTCTTCGCCATCAGCACCAGAGGCACTGCGCGTTTTAGCGAAGCCGGCTTCAGGCCGGGCGATTACGTGGTATTCGGGCCGGAGACCCGGGGCTTGCCGGCGCCGCTGCTGGCGCAGTTACCGCCGGAGCAGGTGCTGCGAATCCCCATGCGCCCGGGCAGCCGCAGCATGAACCTGTCCAATGCGGCGGCGGTTGTCATCTATGAAGCCTGGCGCCAAATGGGCTTTGACGGCGCGGTGTAAACCTGCCCGGCGCAGAGCCAACAGAAAGAAATATGCTTAAACCAATTATTGAGAGATCACAATGAACAGGGCCCCGATCGGTTTGTTTTACGGCAGCTCCACCTGCTATACCGAGATGGTCGCCGAAAAGATTGGCGCCGTGCTCGGTCCCGAACTGGTGGACATTTACAATATCCACGATGAGCCGCTGGCCACCAGCCAGTACTATCAGTTTCTGATAATGGGTATTCCCACCTGGGACTACGGCGAACTGCAGGAAGACTGGGAGGAGATTTGGGATGAAATCGACGAGCTGGACTTTCACCACCGGCACGTCGCGATTTATGGCCTCGGCGATCAAATCGGTTACCCGGAGTGGTTCCAGGACGCCATGGGTTATCTGCACCACAAGCTGGTCAAGCTCGGCGCAACAGCCGCCGGCTATTGGCCCAACCAGGGTTACGAATTCGAGCAATCGAAGGCCCTGACCCCGGACCAGCAACATTTTGTCGGCCTCGCGGTGGACGATGAAAACCAGTTTGACCTGACCGATGACCGCATCGCCCGCTGGTGCAGCCAACTGTTGCAGGAATTCGGCCTCACCTCATGAGCGACAGCAGCCTGCCCGCCCGGGCCAAACTGAGCTGGGACGAACAGGGCCAACCCCTGTCCGACAGTTTCGCTGACGTCTACTTCTCCAGAGACAACGGCCTGGCGGAGAGCCGATTTATATTTCTCGCCCACAACCACCTGCCCGAGCGCTTCCAGCGCCTCGCCAGCAGCGCAACCTTTGTTATCGGCGAAACCGGCTTTGGCACCGGCCTCAACTTTCTCGCCTGCTGGCAGCTGTGGCGCCAGAGCGCTCCCCCAGACGCTCGACTGCACTTCCTGTCGGTGGAAAAATACCCGCTGGCCCGGGCCGACCTGGAGCAGGCCCTGCGGCTCTGGCCCGAATTGCAACCGCTCAGCGAGCAGCTGTTGGCACACTACCCGGCGGTTCTCAATCGCGGCTTTCACAAGCTCAACTTCGACGCCGGCCAGGTCAACCTGACCCTGATCATTGACGATGCCCACAGCGGGTTTGAACAACTGCTTGAATCTACCCATCCCGCCTACTGCCAACCCCGCCGTCCGGTGGACGCCTGGTTCCTGGACGGCTTCGCGCCGGCTAAAAACCCGGACATGTGGCAGCCGGCACTGTTCCGGTTAGTCGGGCAACTGAGCTGGAAGGGCACCACCCTGGCCACTTTTACCGCCGCTGGTGCAGTGCGGCGCGGCCTGCAAGAACAGGGATTTGAGGTCGAAAAAGTCCCCGGCTTTGGCCGCAAGCGCGAAATGCTGCGCGCCACCCTGGCGCAAACCGCTGCCCGGCCGAGCTGGAGCGAGTTTCCCCACAACAGCTTCAACTCGCCCTATCCACTGGCCTGGATGGTACACAGTCAAACCCCGCAGCAGCGCCAGCAACACCCTCCCGCCTGCCCTGCGACCAACCCTGCAGCCAACCTTGCGACCACCCCAACGACCACCCCAGGACAGGCAGTGATCGTCGGTGGCGGCCTGGCCGGCAGTCACACCGCCGCAGCCCTGGCCCGACGCGGCTGGCAGGTGACCCTGCTGGAACGACACCCGCGGCTCGCCAGCGAGGGATCGGGCAACCCCCAGGCGGCACTCTACGCCAAGCTGTCGCACCGTTCGGAAACCCTGGCCGACTTCAACCTGCTGGCACTGCAATTCGCCCTGCGCAGTTACCGCCCGTTCTGGACCGCAAGCGCTGGCGGCGCGGCGGCCATTGGCGATCGCTGCGGGGTACTGCAGCTGGCCGACACTGACAACAGCGAGCGCCTACAGGCGCAACTGGTCCGGCACTTCGGCGTCCAGGACCTGTTTACGCCGTTGTCAGCCACTGCCGCCAGTGCCACCAGTGGCGTGCCGCTGGAGCACAGCGGACTGTTTTTTGCCGATGCCGGCTGGCTCGACCCGGTAGCGCTGTGCCACGAACTGACCCGCCACCCCAATATCGAGGTGCGCACTGGTGTCGAGGTGCTGGCGCTGCAGTCGCTCGAGGGCGGCAACTGGCGTATACAATTGGGCCAGAGCCGCGCTCCCCGGGAGGATGCAAATTCATCCCCGGAAACGAGCCCGGAGACCAGCCTGGAAAGCAGCCGCGAAAGCAGCCTGGAAAGCAACCTGGTGGTGCTCTGCACCGCTAACGCCATCCAGGGCTTTGCCCAAACTGCCGAGCTACCGGTCAAGCCCATACGCGGCCAAGTCTCCTATCTCGCCGCCAGCGAGGCATCCGCCAATCTCAAAACCGTGCTCTGCGGCGACGGTTACATGACCCCGGCGCGGACACAGCTGCACTGCCTCGGCGCGACCTTTAGCCCGGACAACCAGGATCTCGCCCTGCGGCCGGAGGAGCATCAACAGAACCTGGCCACCCTCGCCCGGCAATTACCCGCGCTGGGCCAGGCACTGCAGGCCTCGGCCGTGCGAGGTGGCCGCGCGGCCCTGCGCTGCACTACCCCCGATTACCTGCCGATGCTGGGCCCGGTGCCGCGCTTCGCCGAGTACCTGGAGCAGTTTCAATTACTGCGCAAAAATGCCCGCGCCAATATTCCCCTGCGCGGCCCAGTGTGGGAAAACCTGTATGTGAATGTCGGCCACGGCTCCCGCGGGCTGGCTTACACCCCCCTGTGCGCCGAGCTGCTGGCCGCCCGCATCAGCGCCGAGCCCAGTGCGGGGGGGCGCGACCTGGAGACCGCCCTGCACCCGGCCCGCTTCTGGATTCGCAACCTGATTCGGCGGCGGCTGTGAGCGCCAACATGACACCGCCCGCACCCCGGCCACAGCCAGCGCGAATTTACCCTGCCCCACGGGCCGGGCGCCTCACAGCAGCACTGCCGCCTGCAACACTACTGGCGAAAAAAGTACTATTAATATGGGCGCTATTCATAATGGCGCTGCAGTGGACCACCGCGGCCAGCGCCAGGCCCGCCATCGAGCAATACAGCTATCGCCTGCTGCAAACCCTGCCCCACGACCCCCGCAGTTTTACCCAGGGACTGGTTGTCGATGGCGATGCCCTGATTGAAAGCAGCGGCCTCTACGGGCGCTCTTTTATCCGCCGCTACCAGCGCGAGACCGGCGCCACCAGCGCCCGCACCCGGTTTCCCGCGCGCCTGTTTGCCGAGGGCATTGCCATTCACCGCGATGATCTCTACTGCCTGAGCTGGAAAGCCGGCCGGGTATTGCTGTTTGATAAAATCACCCTGGCCCATAGAGCCACCCTCAACTATCGCGGCGAGGGCTGGGGGCTGGCACAACTGGACGGCCAACTGGTGATGAGCAACGGCAGCGCCGAGCTGAGCTGGCGCGACCCGGCCAACTTCGAAGTGCGGCGCCGCCTGACGGTGACGGAACAGGGCCGGCCGGTTGCCCGACTCAACGACCTGACCGTCCAGGGTGACCTGATCTGGGCCAATATCTGGCAGCAAACCCGGCTTATTGCCATCCACCCGACCACGGGCGAGGTGGTGGCGGAGCTGGACCTGGCAGAACTGGCGGCGGCGGAACTGAATCACAACCGGGAAAACGTGCTCAACGGTATTGCCTGGGATGAGGAACTCAATGGTTTGTGGGTGACCGGCAAGCGCTGGCAACGCCGCTACCTGTTGCAATTGCTGCCGCCCTGAAGGCTGACAGAGGGGAGTGCTGGCAAGCATAAGGCCCCACGCAGGGCCTGGCGGGGACACGGACAGGAGCGGCGAGTACAGACCTGAGAGCTTGCGGCCTACACCAGGCTGGCGGCTGCGCCCGCAGGCGCCGGCACAAACGGCTTGAACTCCACCCGGTTGCGCCCGTCTCGCTTGGCTGTGTACATGGCGGCGTCGGCACAACTCAACAGCCGCTGCCCCAACTGCGCCAGGTCTGGCGAGCGCTTACCCCGCGGCTGCCAGCTGGCCAACCCGACTGAAACCGTCGGTTGCACCTTGCGCTGGCCATCAACATTTATGGCCAGGCTGGCCACCGCCGCCCGCACCCGCTCGGCGATAACCAGGGCTTCGCTGTGCTCGCAGCGATGCAGAATCACCACAAACTCCTCGCCACCATAGCGGGCCAGAATGTCGGTTTTGCGCAACTCCTGGCGGATAGCAGCGGCCACCTCTTTCAGGCATCGATCCCCTGCCTGGTGGCCATGGGTATCGTTGATCTTCTTGAAGTGGTCGACATCGACAAACATGCAACTGAGCGGGTCATCACTGCGCTCGCTGCGCTCCAGCTCCTTGGCGTATTCCTCTTCAAAGTTGAGCCGATTGCTCACCTGGGTCAACATATCCATGCGGCTGTGGCGCTGTAAATGCTCGTGGGCGAGACAGTTGTCGAGGCAAACCGCGGCAATGGAGGCCAGGTGATTCATAAAATCCGAGGCTTTATCGGGGGTGAAGCGGTTCGGCAGCGGGCTGGCAAAATGCAAGCTGCCGATCAGTGTCTGGTTGCGCATCAGCGGCAACAGAGCGGCCGAACCCAGGCTTTTCAGGTTCGGGAACAGGCGACTGGTGGCCAGTGCATCCTGCTCCCCCAGCACCACTCGATACTTGCCCGAGTAAAGCGAGAACGCGAAATCATCGCTGTTGCGCAACTGCAAACGATTCTGGTAGCTGCCCAGCCCCAGGCTCCTCAGCAGTTCGCGGATGGAGAAGTCCCGGTCCACCAAAATCAGGCCCACGTCTGCCAGGTCAAAATAGCCCCGCGCCTCCAGTAACAGCAGCTGGAGTAAGTCCGTCAGGCGGTTGCTATTGAGCAGCTTGAACTCAAACCCCTGGAAGTGCCGGTCAATACGCTGGTTGTCTTCGATGCGCCACAGCAGGGACTTTACCGTCTTCTTCAGCTTCAGATTTTCGAATTGCAATTGAGACATATTATCGATTAATTTCCCGCTCACGAGGATACTGGCTCACCCGGCGACACTTTAACTGATCTAACCGCCAAAATTCTGTAAAATGCCGCTTTTAATATTAGTCGGTTTTTTGCCGCTGTCATGTGCGGCTGGCACTTAAAATCGCTGCACCCGGAATTGCTCACTCTATGACAACAGAACTCCTGTCCCCCGCCGGCACCCTCAAGAGTATGCGCTACGCGTTTGCCTACGGCGCCGATGCGGTCTACGCTGGCCAACCGCGCTACAGCCTGCGGGTACGCAACAACGAATTCAACCGCCTGGAGAACCTCGCGGCAGCGGTGCAGGAAGCCCATGGCCAGGGTAAAAAGTTTTACCTGGCCAGCAACCTGTCCCCCCACAACGACAAGGTGCGCACCTATCTGCGCGACCTGGAGCCGGTGATCGAGATGCAGCCCGATGCGCTGATCATGTCCGACCCGGGGCTGATCATGCTGGTGCGCGAACGCTGGCCGGAGATGGCAATACACCTGTCGGTACAAGCCAATGCCGTCAACTACGCCACGGTCAAATTCTGGCACCGCCAGGGGATCGAACGCGTTATCCTGTCGCGCGAACTGTCGCTGGACGAAATCGAGGAGATCCGCCAGCGCTGCCCGGAAATGGAGCTGGAAGTCTTCGTCCACGGCGCCCTCTGCATCGCCTACTCCGGCCGCTGCCTGCTGTCGGGCTATATGACCCACCGCGATTCCAACCAGGGAGCCTGCACCAACTCCTGCCGCTGGCAATACAATGCCCACGCCGCCACCGAGAGCGACACCGGCGAACTGATACCGGTGCAACAGGAGCCGGTTGCCGCCGTCAGCAACTTCGACCCGCAGGTGGCAAGCAGCGGCGGCAAAGATGAGATCGCCATGCTGTTGCAGGAGCGCAGCCGACCGGGCGAATATATGCCCGCCTACGAGGACGAGCACGGCACCTACATTATGAATTCCAAGGATTTGCGCGCAGTGCAACACGTGGAGCGGCTGGTCAACATGGGCATACACTCGCTGAAGATCGAGGGCCGCACCAAATCGCACTACTACGTCGGCCGCACCGCCCAGGTTTATCGACGCGCCATCGACAACGCCAGCAGCGGCAAGCCCTTTGACATGAACCTGATGCAAGAACTGGATCACCTCGCCAATCGCGGCTATACCGAGGGCTTCTATCGTCGCCACGTACCGAGCGAATACCAGAACTACGCCGACGGCAACCCCAGCAATAACCAGCAGTTTGTGGGCGAGGCCAGCGGCTGGGATGCCGACAGCGGCTGGCTGGATATCGAGGTCAAGAATCGCTTTGAAACCGGCAACCTGCTGGAACTGGTAACGCCGCGGGGCAATTTGCAGTTCAACCTGGAACACATGCAGAACAAGCGCGGCGAAGCCATCGAGGTGGCACCGGGCTCCGGCCACAAGGTGCGCATCCCCCTGCCCACCGACTTGCAACTGGCCGACGATGGCGGCTACGCCATGCTGATGCGCTGCAGTTAAACTCCGACAGTGGGAACAAATAGCCAAGTGAGTCGATACAACAACATCGTGGTCCTGACCGGCGCCGGCGTATCCGCGGAAAGCGGTATCAACACCTTTCGCGCCGCGGACGGCTTGTGGGAAAACCACCGGGTGGAAGACGTCGCTACCCCGGAGGCCTTCGAGCGCAACCCGCAACTGGTACAACGCTTCTACAATGAACGCCGCGCCCAGCTGTTGAACGGCATTAAACCCAATCCGGCACACCTGGCCCTGGCCGAGTTTGAGCGCACCTGGAAAGGTAGATTCACCCTGGTCACCCAGAATATTGACGACTTGCACGAGCGCGCCGGCTCCCGAAACCTGTTGCATATGCACGGCGAACTGTTGAAAATCCGCTGCCGCAAAAGCGGTCGACTGTTCCCCTGCCGGCAACCGGTGGCCAGCGACCAGGCCTGCAGCTGTTGCGGGCAAATGGGCAACCTGCGCCCCCACGTGGTCTGGTTTGGGGAAATACCACTGTATATGGAGGAGATTGAGCAGGCCCTCAGCGACTGCGACCTGTTTATTTCCATCGGTACTTCTGGCAATGTCTACCCCGCCGCGGGCTTTTTCCAGGTTGCCAAGGGCGCCGGTGCAACCGCGGTGGAATTAAACCTGGAGCCGTCGGCACGGGGTTCCCATTTTGACCGGGCCCTGTACGGCCCGGCCAGTCAACTGGTGCCCCGGTTCCTGCAATCACTGACCGGCTCCTGAAAACCGAAAGCTGTACTCGCAACCCCGGTTTTAGCCAGTAACTTCACCCTGGTACACCTGTAAATTCCGCCCTGGCGGAGATGACGTTAAGGATCTCGATTTATGCTGGAAAAAATCATTGAACGCGCCCTGTATTCCACCCGCTGGCTGCTGGCCCCGATCTACCTGGGGCTGAGCCTCGCCCTGCTGGCACTGGGCATCAAGTTTTTTACCGAGTTGCTGCACGTACTGCCCAACATCTTCAGCGTCTCGGAAATGGACCTGGTGTTGCTGGTACTGTCGCTGGTGGATATCTCCCTGGTGGCCGGCCTCATCATTATGGTGATGTTTTCCGGCTACGAAAACTTCGTCTCCCAGCTCGACCTCGATGACAACGCCGACAAGCTCAACTGGCTCGGCAAGCTGGATACCGGCAGCCTGAAAAACAAGGTGGCGGCCTCCATCGTGGCCATCTCCTCCATCCACCTGCTGAAGATCTTTATGAACGCCCCCCAGATCGACAATGACAAATTGCTCTGGTACGTGGTGATTCACATCACCTTTGTGCTCTCCGCCTTTGCCATGGGCATACTGGACAAGGTCACCCGCCACGAGCACTGAGCGCTAGCGGTGAGTCCAGCTGCAGGGCCCGAACATCAATAGCCCCCTACATCTATAGACCCCACCATCTATAGACCCCACCGTCTATAGACATAGAAGCGCAGGTCTTTTATGCTTAAGGGGTCTGTGTGTTGACTCCTATGAAAGCATTTTTATCCTTATTGATACTGATACTGCTGTTACCCGCTGCCAGCCTGGCTGACGCCTCGATCCGGGCCGATCGTGTATTGGTAAAAAAGTCGGAACGAGCCCTCTATCTCATCAAGGATGGTATTCCATACCAGAAATTTAATATTGCCCTTGGCCCCAGGCCCCGCGGACACAAGCAGGCCAGTGGGGATGAGCGCACGCCGGAAGGCAGTTACGTACTCGACTTTAAAAATGCCGACAGCAAGTTTTATAAATCCATCCGTATATCCTATCCCAATGCTGAAGACTCCATGCGAGCAGCTTTGAATGATGTCGACCCGGGTGGCTTTATTATGATTCACGGTCTCCCCAACGACTCCACCCTGCCCGCTTCTATCGTGCAACAATTCAACTGGACTGACGGATGTATCGCAGTCACCAACCAGGAAATGGATAAAATCTGGCTCGCCGTCGAACTGGGCACCCCCATCGACATCCTGCCCTGAATCACTATCCGACCCATACCATGCTAAAACTACGCGCCATGCAACGACGCTGCTCCCTGCTGCCAAGGCTACTGCTGACACTTCACCTGCTGGCATTGTCTGCCGTCAGCCATTCAAATACTGTTCAGGGTACCGTTATCCAGGGGGCTGTCGTCCAAGCTGCGACTCCTGCCAAAGACCAAAGCACCACTGGCCAAACCACTGTAAAAGGTACTGCCCAAAATGCTGCCGAAGGCACAGCTGAGGCATCTGCCGAAGAAGCTGCCAAGGCTGACCCGGCAGATTTTGTGCCCCACTACCCGCTTCCCACCCCGGGCAATGACCTGGTAGGCGCCAACCAAACAGCCAGGCTGTCGGCAGCGGACACCCTGATTGACGTCGCCGCTCGCCATCACCTGGGTTACAACGTGCTGCGCTCCGCCAACCCGGAAGTAGACGCCTGGCTTCCCGGTGAGGGCACCGAGGTACTGCTGCCGCTACAAACCCTGCTGCCCACTGTCGCCCGCGAGGGCATCGTTATCAACGTGGCGGAAATGCGCCTGTATCACTACCCGACGCTAAAAAGCGAGGGCGCCCGCAGTGTTTATGTCTATCCCATCAGCGTCGGCCGCCGGGAGTGGAGCACGCCTCTTACCCGCACCCGAGTCACGGGCCGAGCCAAGGACCCCAGCTGGTACCCGCCTGAGTCAATCCGCAAGGAGCACGCAGCGCGCGGCGATATTTTGCCCAAAGTCGTGCCCCCGGGCCCCAATAACCCGCTGGGTAATTATCTGCTGAGCCTGGGCATCCCCAGCTATTTTATTCACGGCACGGACAAGAAATTCGGCATTGGCATGCAGGTTACCCACGGCTGCATTCGCATGTACGGGCGGGACATCGAGCAACTCACCAAAGCGGTGCCCAATAACACGCCGGTGACCATTATCAACCAGACCGTAAAAACCGGCTGGCACAACGGCAAGCTCTACCTCGAAATTCATCCAGCCCTGGAAACCATGTCGGTAATAGAAGAAGGCAAGCTGAATACCGCGGTCAAGGCCCTGGTTCAGGCGACCAAAGACTACCCGGACACAACCATTAACTGGGACAAGGTGGACCAGGTGGTGACCGCCGAAACAGGCCTACCCACACTGGTGGGGCAGCGCCCGCAACCGACCAAAACCCTGGTGCTGGACGAGGGCTAATGGAAGCGACGCAGCACAGGCAGTGCTGCGTCGCTGGCCCGCAACTTGGCACTCTGCGGGCCAACTCATTGAAAAATGAGAATAAGTTTTCCTGTTGGGCGATAGTGACATCCAAGGCCTGCAAGCAACACCCTCAAGTGACGCTCTCAGGCTACGTTCTCAAACGACGCCCTCAAACACCGCCTTAAATCAACGCTCCAAAACAGCGTTCTCAAACGACGCTCGCAAGCAGCGCACCGGGCCCCACCACAGCGATCAGCGACGATATTCCAGGCAAAAAAAAGCCGGTGACCCAAGCAGGCCACCGGCTCTAGAGCCTTAAAAGCTCTACTTACTTTTCCATGGCTTTCTTGAAAGCGCGATCCACTTTCTCGTTGGCCTGGTTGGCAGTAGCTTGCGCTGACTCAGCGGCACGCATAGCGCGGTCGGCTGAGCTCTGGGCTCTGGCTGCAGCGGCATTGGCTTGCTCAGCAGCACTCAGGGCGCGATCTGCTTTCGCTTCGATAGCTTCCAACTGGGAATTACTGGCGCAGCCAGTAACAAGAACCAGTGCAGCGATGGGCAGTGCTTTAAATATGGACTTCATTAATGACTCCTTGAGAAAACTTTTTGATTGTTTTGCTTGTTCGTTGTTACGAAACTTGCACGCTCGCACACTACCACTAATGCCCGGTGCATTTCTATAGATAATTACCGCTTAGCCATAAAAATAGTCAAATATTTTTGCCGCCAATTATTGAGAATCATTTCCGCAACCGAGCCATTCCCCTGTCAACCGGATTAAAGCTCGTGCGTTATCAGTTAATGCACGAGGAGTTTGTGCGTAGATCAAATTCAAACTGCAGAACAACAAATCCAAAGCGGAGAAAAATTATGCAAAAATTACTGTTAGCTATCGGCCTGGCGGTCGGACTCGTCACCGGCGCACAGGCGGCGACCGTCGGCACCATGAAAGTCTATACCGGCAATTACGGCGGCGTTATCACCGTACAAAAGAATGTCAGCGGCCAGCGGGAGGCGGGATTTCGCAGCAGCGGCCTGGTGACCGTGTCCGATGTCGCAGTCCGGCTGGTGCGTGACGTCGACCCGGCAGACGCCCTCAGTAACGACACCACTGCGGAGGAGTTGGGCAGTATGGAACTGGACGATGCCAGCCGCGACGCCGATGGTGCCATCAGCTATCGCAGCAGCGGTAAAGTGCGCTTTCGCGGCCAGCATATCGTCGATTCGGACAGCGCTGCCAGCCGTCTGGAGCTGAATGGCGGCTTCCGTAAACTGTCGCCGCTACACCACTCCCTGCGCTTGATCAAGGTGGCCGGTGAAGTCATCAACGGGGAGGTGGTCTTAAGCGGCGAAGTGGTCATCAACGGCGAGAAAATGGACATCAATGCGGCGCCGGAGCTGGTGCAGCGATTTGTCCTGCGGTTGCTGTGGTTTATTCGTCACCAGTAATACCAGCACTACCGCGGCGGGTGGCAAGTAAAGGCAAGGCCGACGCCGCTCCCTCGCCGCGCCCGAGCTGTCAACAGGCAGTTCGGGCGCCGCAACCGCTACGACACTGCCGTCGCTACTGTATCCACTGCCTGACCGTGAGGTCACCCAGCTCTGCACTGCAGGCCCGCTCCAGGCGCGAGAGCACATCATCGGTCTGCGCCTGGGAATGGGCACCAACCCCAAATACGATACTGTCATCCCCGGCACTGCGTATCACCGCCAGTAACTCTCGCAGCAGGATAGCATCCAGATCCTTGGCGGGCAGATAGCTTTCGGCGGGATCAACCACTTCAACGATAAAATTATTCTTCTGCAGCACATCCAACACTTCCGCCAGGATAATCGCCGGCACGCCCAGGTGCGCACTTAACTCGGCCAGGGTCAAGGGGGTATGCCCCTGGTAATGGTGCTTGCCAATCCAGTACATGGCCATCAGCGCCAGCTTTTCCTTTTGCTGACTGCTCAATTTGATCGCCCCCCGGGAGGGGCGCACATACTCGGGGTACTGGCGAAAAAAAGCAATTTGCGACCCCAGCAGAAAGATCAACCAACTGAGGTACAGCCAGATCATAAACATAATCAGGATGGCAAAACCCGAGTAGATGGCATCGTATTTGGTGGAGCCGGCAGTAAAAGAGGCGAACAGCATACCGGCGGTTTTCCAGAGGATACCTGCCACCGTGGCGCCGGTCAGTGCCGGCCCCACTTTCACGCTGGTATTCGGGATAAACATGTACATAAAGGTAAACGCTGTGATGATCAGCAAGTAGGGAACGGTCAAGCCGGCGTAATAGAACAGGGCCCCAAAGGGGTCTATGGCAATAAGGTATTGAACGAAGGTCGAACTGACCATCGAAGCCGTTACCGCCAGGGCACTCACCACCAGCACCGGGCCGATCATCAACACGCTCAGGTAATCAGCAATGCGCCGCACAAAGCTCCTGACATCGCCGATATGCCAGATATAGTTGAAGGTTTGTTCGATCTTTTGAATCAGGGAGATAACGGTATAGAAGAGGACACTCAGGCCGACAGCGCCCAGCACCCCGACGTTCATATTGTCGATAAAGCTGATAATCGTGGTGCCAATCTCCTCACCCTTTTCCCCCAACGGGGTGAGAAATTCAAACAGGAACGGTTCGACCCGGTCCTGCACCTTAAAGGCTTTCAGCACCGAAAAGCTCACCGCCAGCAGCGGCACCAGAGAGATCAGGGTGGTGTAGACGAGGCTCATGGCGCGCAGGGTTAGCTGCCCAACGCTCAACTCCCGCACCACCACATACAACAGTCGCAGCGTATGAATAAGGAAACGACGGCCGCGGGAATAACCGGCCAGGTCCTGCACCCAGAGCTGGTCTTGCAGGTGGTTTTTATGCTTGATAATTTCGTCGTACATAAATCTCGCTAACGTTTGAAGTTTTAGCGAGCTTCGGACACTCTGCGGCCAAAATCAACTTATTCGCTGAAATTGGCCCAAACACCGGTAAATTACAGGTGCCCTTTCCCCAGCTGAAACCAGGCGACTACTTATAATAGCTGGTAAAGGCATCCACAAAGGCGCTGATCTGATCGCCGGGCAACTGGTTGATGCCCGCCGCCGCCGCCCGTCCACCGCCGCTGGGAAACTGCTTGCACAGCTCGCCGGCGCCGGTGCGATTGCTCAGTGCTGCCCGCACGCTGACCACAAAAGTGCCATCCTTGTTTTCCGTGATGATGGCGTGCGCCCGCTCGGGAAAATCGTTGGTCAAGGCGTTGCCAAACACACCGCTGACCCGCCGACACCAGGGCTCGTTGGGCAGCATAAACACCGCGGTTTTGGCGGTTGCGGTTTCCGGCCGCATGGCTGCCGCCTTGCCCATATCCTCGTGATAGCCGGTTTCCAGCCGCTCGAACGTCTCCTTGCCATCCTTCATAAAGTCCAGCGGATTGGCGTAGGGGCGCAGCAGGGTAAACAGCTCCTGCGGGTGAAAGTGCAGATCCTGCAACTCACTGCCATAACCGTTGTAATTGATATAGATACCCAGGTTTTCCAGCTTCACCAACAGGTCTTCGGCAACCTCCAGTTCAGTCGCCAAATCCAGTGCACTCTGGCGCAGGTTGTCACCGAAAGCGCCGGTCACTGCCCACAGGCCAAAGGCATTGTCCAGGTGTTTGTTGACCAGCAGGCTGGTGCAGGTTTGCGGCGATTCATCAATAATGGCCTGCAGGTTGGCGTGTACCGGTATGTCACCGGGCATATGATGGTCCACATAGAAGACCTCCGCCCCCTGCTCCAGGGTCGCTGCCAGGGCAGCCTGGTTTTTCTCCATGGAGATATCCAGTACGGTAACGCGATCGCCCTGCCCGGCACTGACTTGCTTGAGCAGGGAGATATCCCGCTTGACGCCGGTTATCAGCTTGCTTTCCCTGGGGTCGGCATTGCGCAATTGCAGCAGCGCACAGATGCCATCGGCATCACCATTAAATACATCAAAATCAGCCATACGTGTTTCCTGTCATCCTATTCCGCCTTTTTTAGCTGGCGTCCACTGAACTGCGAGTCAGGTTACACCCTGCTTTAGTTACGGAAAATCAGAATATAAAGAATTTAGATATCGGTAAAATCGAATTAGCTGTGACGCCGCCACTGCCCGCCCCCGACACAGGAACAGGCAGCAACAGAAAAGGCAGTCAGCGCTGCGCGAGTGCCGGCCTAATTGGCCAACTCTTTACCGACGCTGGCCTGGGCCGCGGCAATACGTGCCACCGGCACCCGATAGGGGCTGCAGGACACGTACTCAAGACCGAGATCATGGCAGAACTGGATGGAGCGCGGATCCCCCCCGTGCTCCCCACAAATACCGTACTTGATACCCGGCTTGCGCGCCCTGGACTCTTTCACCGCCATTTCCATCAATCGCCCCACCGCTCGCTGGTCAAGCGATACAAACGGGTCGTTCTCGATCAACTTCTTGTTGAGATACTGGGGGATAAATTTGCCGGCGTCATCGCGGGAGAAGCCATAAGTCATCTGGGTCAGGTCGTTGGTACCAAAGCTCATAAATTCCACGGCCGGTGCCAACCGGTCAGCACCCAGGCAGGCGCGCGGGGTTTCCATCATGGTGCCAATTTTGTAGGGAATCGAGACGGACTTCTCTTTTAACACCTCGCGGATGCCCCGCTCGATAATTTCAGTGATCAGGCGAATCTCCCGCACGTTGACCACCAGCGGGATCATAATCTCTGGCAGCGGTCGCCCGCCCTGCTCTGCCGCCTGCACCGCCGCACCGATAATGGCGCGCACCTGCATCTCGGTAATTTCCGGATAGACCACCGACAAGCGGCAGCCACGGAAGCCCAGCATCGGGTTGACCTCACTCAGATGCTCGGTGATTTCACGAATTTTCTCCACCGGCTTACCTATATTGGCCGCCAGCAACTCCATATCCTCCAGGGTATGGGGTAGAAACTCATGCAGCGGTGGGTCCAGCAGGCGAATGGTTACCGGCAAGCCGTCCATGACCTGGAACAGATCCAGCATATCCGCGTGCTGGAATTTTAGCAGCTGCTGCAAGTACTGCTCTCGCTCCGCGCGGGACTCCGAGAGGATCATGGCGCGCATTACATCGATTCGCTCGGCCTCGAAAAACATGTGTTCGGTGCGACACAGGCCGATGCCCTCGGCGCCCAACTCGCGCGCTTTGGCCGCGTCCTTGCGGGTCTCGGCGTTGGCCCGCACCTTGAGCCGGCGGTGCTTGTCAGCCCAGGACAGCAAGGTTTGGAAATCGTCGCTGGCGCTGGCCTCGATCTTGGGGATATCCCCGAGCATCACTTCCCCGGCCGAGCCGTCCAGGGTGATGACGTCACCGCGCCGAATCACCACCCCCTCGCGGGTGGTGGCCGTGCCCGCCCCATAGTCGATGCTGAGGCCGTCACAACCGGTGATGGCACAAACGCCCATGCCCCGCGCCACCACCGCTGCGTGAGAGGTCATACCGCCCAGCTCGGTGAGAATGCCCTCGGCCACATTCATACCGTGGATATCCTCGGGGGTGGTTTCCCGCCGCACCAGCACCACGGGCTTGCCTGTGGCCGCCACTTCAACCGCCTCGTCGGCGGAAAAAACCACCTGGCCGCTGACTCCGCCGGGGCTGGCGGGCAGCCCGGTGGCAACCACATCGGTCTTGGCCTGGGGATCGATCATCGGGTGCAGGAAAGCCTCCACATGCTCCGGCGACACCCGCAGCAATGCCTCCTTCTCGTTGATCAGGCCCTCGTTGACCATGTCCACGGCGATCTTGATGGAGGCCCGCCCGGTGCGCTTGCCACTGCGGGTCTGCAACATATAGAAGCGCCCCTCCTGCACCGTAAACTCGATGTCCTGCATATCGCGGTAGTGTTTTTCCAGCAGCAACTGGGTTTGGTAGAGTTCCTGATAGACCTCCGGCAGCTTGCTTTTCAAGGCCTCAATAGGCTCCGGAGTGCGGGTGCCGGCCACCACATCCTCACCGGCGGCATTGAACAGGAACTCGCCAAAGAACGTATGCTCGCCAGTGGAGGGGTTGCGGGTAAACGCCACCCCGGACCCGGAATCGTCGCCGAAATTGCCAAATACCATCGCCTGCACATTGACCGCGGTGCCGAGGGTATCGGGTATATTGTTCATCTCCCGGTAGACATTGGCCCGCGGCGTGTGCCAGGACATAAACACCGCTTCCACCGCCAGCCGCAGCTGCTCGAAGGGGTCCTGGGGGAATTTGGTGAGTTTTTTAAACGCCGCGATGATGGCCTGCCAGTCCTCGGCGCTCATTTCGACGTCAAGTTTCTTGTTGTGGGCGGCCTTGTAGGCGCTGATCTCGTGCTCAAATTTCTCACCATCCACTCCCAGCACAACGTCGGCGAACATCTGGATAAAGCGCCGGTAGCAATCGTAAGCAAAGCGCGGGTTGTCGGTCTTGCGTGCCAGCCCGGCGGCAATCTCATCGTTAAGGCCGAGGTTGAGAATGGTGTTCATCATGCCTGGCATGGACACCGGGGCGCCGGAGCGCACCGAAAACAGCAGCGGGTTATCCGGGTCGCCAAAGCGCGCGCCCATTTTCTTTTCCACCAGGTCCAGCGCCACCCGGTACTCCTGCTCCAACAAGTTGGGCAAGCGGTTACCGGCCTCAAAGAATTCGCGGCAAGTGGGCGTGGTGATGACAAAGCCAAACGGTACCGGCAAGCCCAGGTTGGTCATTTCACAGAGATTGGCACCCTTACCGCCGAGTAAATTGCGGTCGTCCTTGCTGCCCTCGTTGAACATGTAAACGCGTTTGGCCATTATTTATATCCTCAGTAGCGGAAGTGCTCGTGTAGCTATATAGATATGTGTCTATAAAGTCATTATAGATTCGGGTCGGGCCATAATAATACTTGCCCCGGCGGCTGCAATTATACTTTCAGCGCAGGGCGGCACGCAGCCTTCGCCTGTATACCCGAATTCGCCCACGGGAGGCAAGCCGGTGCGGCCAGCACCACAAGTAAAAATCCCGGCCCCGCTATCATGCGCAACGAGCCTCTTCTATACTAGGGTTATTCCGTACCAGGATTATTCCATGATATTGGTCCACGGAGACTCTCCGGCAATATTGCAGGTGCAAAATGGCGAACAGGTATTCTATAGGTCGTTATTGGAAGCTAAAGCAGCTTGAACGCAATATGGCCAACGCCAGCTGTTATAGCGAGTGGCACAAGTACGCCTGCCAGCACGATCGTGTGTCTGGTGCGGAAGAGTGGAAACTGCGCGAGCATTGTGACTTGTACGATGCCCGGCAAATCAAGAAGCGCTACAAAGCCCTGCAGCTCACGATCAGTGAAGGCGACCTGGAAGAAGTGCTGTTTGCACTCAATGAAGGCATTCACGGCAATATGGGCGGCATGGGCTCAACGGCGCTCTACCGCCAGTCCAAGCTGGGCACCAAGTCACTGATTGATAACTACGTAAACCTGATTATCACGGCCCTGAAACTGATTGCTGATGCGCCCGAGTCAGCAATCCACACCGATGACAAACTGGCTTTCTTCCGCCGGGCCAGCCATTGCTACGGCCGCTCCGCCCTCAGCTTGAGCGGTGGCGCCGGCTTGATCTACTTCCACCACGGTGTGGTCGACACCCTGCTGCAACATGAAATCCTGCCCAACGTCCTCTCTGGCGCCAGTGCCGGCGCCTGGATGGCTGCCCAAATCGGCACTCGCAGCGATGCCGAACTGAAAGACTACTTTATAAACAAGCGCTACGAGATGGACTCGGGCATCAGCTTGAAAGAGGTGTTCGGCGTCGCCCGGGGCAGAGGCCGCGCCGATATTGAAAACGCGCGCGACGATGTGATTGATTCCTTTGTCGATAACCTGACCTTCCAGGAGGCCTTCGAGCACACCGGTCGCTACATCAACATCTCCGTCGCCCCGGTGGAACGGCACCAGCGCTCGCGCCTGCTCAACGCGATTGCCTCGCCCAACGTGACCATCCGCTCAGCGGTAAAAGCATCCTCCTCCATTCCCGGCCTGCTCGACCCGGTTGAGCTGGAGGCCAAGGATTCCCGCGGTCGCGTCAAACCCTACCTGAGAAGCCGCCGCTGGTATGACGGCTCAATGGCTGAGGACCTGCCGTTCAAGCGTTTGTCCCGTATGTACGGCGTCAATCACTATATCGTCAGTATGATCAATCCAGTGGCGACTCCGTTCCTCGCCGCCGACTCCGGCACAGGCACTGGCAGCTTGTCCCACTCCGCTCGCACCCTGGTCAACGTCGCCTTTAAGGAGGCCCTGCAAACCACCCGTCGCTGGCTATCGCCGGTAACCCTGGGCTTGTTCGATCCGGCGTTTGCCACCCTGCACCACCTGGTCAACCAGGACTATGTCGGCGATATCAATATTGTGCTCGATGGCGCCAGTATATCCCGGGGCAACACCCGCTTTGTCTACCAGAAAAATGAAATCCAGGAATTGATTCGCGCTGGACAACGGGCCACCTGGCCCAAACTGGACCAGATCAAGAACTCCGTGCGCATCAGCCGCGAGATTGATGAAATCCTGCAGAACCTGGATCAGTCCGTGGCCACCGAGCAGCACACCCGGTACCGGACCCGTATGATCATGTAATGGGGGCGGCCCGCGCCACTGTACGATTAACGTACAGACCGGCTCGACATTTGCCCGCCAATTCTTTAAAGTGCGCCCCCTTTGCAACCATCTTCATACCGTTTTCAGGGTGCTGCTGGTTTACCTCCCCATTTAACTCCAGGCCCCCGGGAATACGTCCTTGATTACCACCGCAAATATCACCATGCAGTTTGGCGCTGAGCCGCTGTTCGAAAACATTTCCGCCAAGTTCGGCAACGGCAACCGCTACGGCCTGATCGGCGCCAACGGCTGTGGCAAGTCGACCTTTATGAAGATTCTCAGCGGTGCCCTGGAGCCTACCTCGGGTAACGTCTCCATAACCCCGGGCCAAAAGGTCGGCACGCTGAGCCAGGACCAGTTTGCTTTCGAAAACTACAGCGTGGTCGACGCTGTCATTATGGGCGATGTCGCCCTGTGGCGAGTGAAGCAGGAGCGTGACCGTATCTACGCCAAGGCGGAGATGACGGAAGAGGACGGTATGCGCGTAGCTGCGCTGGAAATTGAATTTGCGGAAATGGATGGCTACACCGCCGAGAGCCGGGCCGGTGACATCCTGCTGCAGGCCGGCATCGAGGAAGAGTTCCATTTTGGACTGATGCGGGAAGTGGCCCCCGGCTGGAAATTGCGGGTGTTGCTGGCCCAGGCTTTGTTCGCCAATCCGGACATCCTGCTGCTGGACGAACCCACCAACAACCTCGACATCCACACCATCAGCTGGCTGGAAACGGTGCTCAACCAGCGCAAGTGCACCATGATCATCATTTCCCACGATCGCCACTTCCTCAACTCGGTCTGCACCCATATGGCCGATATCGACTACGGCGAGTTGCGCATCTACCCCGGCAACTACGAAGATTATATGGCGGCATCGTCGCTGATCCGCGAGCAGCTGCTCACTGAGAACGCCAAAAAAAGTGCCGAACTGGAAGAGTTGCAACAGTTCGTCAATCGCTTCTCCGCCAATGCCTCGAAGGCCAAGCAGGCCAGCTCGCGGGCCAAGAAAATGGACAAAATTGTCCTCGACGAGGTCAAGTCTTCCAGCCGTGCCACCCCCTCGATCAGCTTGAAACAGCACAAAAAGCTGCATCGCCAGGCGCTGGTATTGGAAGGCCTGGGTCACGGCTTCGACAATGAAGCCCTGTTCCGCGACGGCGACCTGATCCTCGAGGCCGGCGCCAAGCTGGCGGTTATCGGTGAAAACGGGGTCGGCAAAACCACCTTCCTGCGCTGCCTGATCAGCGACCTGCAGGTCAACAGCGGCACCATTAAGTGGTCGGAGAATGCCGCCATCGGCTACTGCCCCCAGGACAGCAGTGCTGATTTCGACTGCGACCTGAGTCTGTTTGACTGGATGTCACAGTGGCGCACCCCCAAACACGACGACCTGATGGTGCGCGCCATGCTCGGGCGCCTGCTGTTCAGCGCCGACGATTTCAACAAAAAGGCCCGGGTCTGTTCCGGCGGGGAAAAGAACCGCTTGCTGTTTGGCAAGCTGATGATGCTGGATACCAATGTATTGATTATGGATGAGCCCACCAACCACCTGGACATGGAAGCCATCGAGGCCCTCAACCAGGCCCTGGAGCTCTATGACGGCACCCTGATTTTTGTCAGTCATGACCGCCAGTTCGTCTCTTCCCTGGCGACCCGGGTACTGGAGATCAAGGACCAGCAGCTGGTGGACTTTCAGGGTACCTACGATGAGTACCTGGACAGCCAAACCACAGCCGCCAAGGTCGCCTGAACACAGTAACCAGCGGCGCTCAGCCCTGCGGCGCCGTTTTCGACCAGCCCAGTATGACCTCCGTCATGGCCTCGGTCACCCGTGACACCGGCCGCCGGCGGTGGCTTATGATGCCCACATGGCGGCTGATTTCCGGGTAGATCGGCCGGCATACGGCCCCCATCTCCCGCATCTGGTCGCCGCTCAAGGCCGGGATAACACTGACCCCCAGCCCCTCCACCACCATACGCCCAACCACCGCCAGCTGATGGGCTTCAAATTCCGGGGCCAGGTTCATGCCCTGCTCCTGCATGGTCTGCTGAATCAGGCCACGAATACTGGACGGCCTCTGCAGCGCAATAAAAGACAACTCACGCAAATCGGTCCACTTGATCCGCGCCTTGTCCAACAGCGGGTGCCCGGGCGGGAAAAGCGCCACAAATTTATCCCGGAACAGTGGCTGGAAATGAATGTCCTCAAGCTCGCCCGGATCAAAGCTGATGCCCAGCTCCACTCGACCGTTGCGCACCATATCCACCACCTGCTCAGCCACCACATCCTGCACGGTGACATTGATGCCGCTGTAGCGGCGATGAAACTCCGCCAGTATCGTCGGCAACAGGCTGCTGGCGAAGGTAGGCATGGCGGCGATCACCAGCCGGCCGCGGCGCAGGGCGAAGCGATTGCGCGCGTCCTCCAGGGATACGTCCCAGTCCGACAACAACTGCTGGGCTATGGGGTAGAACTCCTCCCCCTCCGGTGTCAGCAGCACCGAGCGCGTGGTGCGCAGCAACAGCTTGCCGCCCAGCGCCTCCTCCAGGTTCTTGATGGAAATACTCAATGCCGGCTGCGACAGGTGCACCAGGTCACAGGCTTCGGCGTAGCTGCGGCACTTCGCCACCGCGACAAATATCTGTAACTGCCTGACTGTTACATTCATAGCTACAACTCATGAATAATATTTATTAATAATGAAATTATTTAAATTGGACAAATATAAGCCAGTGGCGCATTCTGGGCAAACACTAATTGCGCAGCGCTTGGCAGCGCCCAGCCACCAATAACAAATCGGCTAGCACTGGAGAGACCACTATGTCCGGGTTCGATAAAGTAGTAGGCAGTTACGAGGAGGCTATGGCCGGCCTCGAAGACAATATGACCGTTATCGCCGGTGGCTTCGGCCTCTGCGGTATTCCGGAAAACCTGATCAAGGAAATCAAGCGCAAGGGCACCACTGGCCTGACCGTGGTCTCCAATAATTGCGGTACCGATCGCTACGGGCTCGGCATTCTGCTGGTAGACAAGCAGATCCGGAAAATGGTGGCCTCCTACGTCGGCGAAAACAAGCTGTTTGAAGAACAGATGATGAGCGGCGAACTGGAAGTGGAACTCACTCCCCAGGGCACCCTGGCAGAAAAAATGCGCGCCGGCGGTGCCGGTATTCCCGCTTTCTACACCGCCACTGGCTACGGTACTCCCGTGGGCGAGGGCAAGGAAGTGCGCGAGTTTAATGGCCGTCACTATATCCTGGAAGAGTCCATCCAGGGCGATTTCGCCATCGCTAAAGCCTGGAAGGCCGATCGCTACGGCAACCTGGTGTTCCGGAAAACCGCGCGCAACTTCAACCCCATGGCCATTACTGCCGGCAAGATTGCCGTGGTAGAGGTGGAAGAAATTGTCGAAGTGGGCGAACTGGACCCGGATGAAATCCATCTGCCCGGTATCTACGTCGACCGCCTGATCAAGGGCAATTTCGAAAAAGTGATCGAACAGCGCACCGTGCGCAACAATAAATAGGAGAACGGACCATGGCTTTGACAAGAGATCAACTGGCCCAGCGCGTGGCCCAGGAATTCCGCGACGGCGACTACATCAACCTCGGTATCGGTATCCCGACCCTGGCCGCCAACTTTATCCCCCCGGGCGTCAATGTAATGCTGCAGTCGGAAAACGGGTTGCTGGGTATGGGTCCGTTTCCCACCGAGGACGAGATCGATGCCGACCTGATCAACGCCGGCAAGCAAACGGTTACCATGGCACCGGGCGCCTCACTGTTTTCCTCCGCCGACTCCTTCGCCATGATCCGCGGTGGCCACGTCGACCTGACCGTACTGGGCGCCTTTGAAGTGGACACCCAGGGCAATATCGCCTCCTATATGATTCCCGGCAAGCTGATCAAGGGTATGGGCGGCGCCATGGACCTGGTGGCCGGTGCTGACAATATCATCGTCACCATGACCCACGCCTCCAAGCACGGCGAGTCAAAATTACTGCAGGAATGCACCCTGCCCCTGACCGGCAAAGGCTGTATCAAGCGGGTATTGACCGACCTGGCCCTGCTGGACATCGAAGACGGCCGCTTTATCCTGCGCGAGCGCGCGCCGGGGGTCAGCATCGAGGAGATCGTGCGCCTCACCGCCGGCGAACTGGTGGTGCCCGACGACGTTATCGAGATGGACCTGTAACTCGCACCAATCTGGCAGCGCAGCCCGACCGGGCTGTGGCAGCCTCAGGTTAGCTTGAACAAACCTGAGGCTGCCTAGTGTAGTGCCTCGTATAACGTGTACATTCAGCAAGTCGCTAAAGGGCCAGATACGAGGCACTACACTAGATCAACCCGAGACCGTGCAGCAGCGTTACCGTGAGGCTGGTGGTCAGCAGTGACCCCAGAGTCGTCATCACCACAATATTCGCCGCCAACGGCGCATTCCCGCCCATGGCGCGCGCCATCACATAGCTGGCCGCCGCGGTGGGCGCCGATGTCATCAGGGTCAAAATGCCCAGCTCAAGGCCGCGAAAGCCCAGCGCTATACCTGCCCCAATCGTCAGCAGTGGCACCAGCAATAACTTGCCGGCGGAGGCAATCAAGGCGCTTCTCATGTCACTGCGCATGGCCCGGAAGTTCAGGCTCGCCCCGGCGCAGAGCAGCGCCAGTGGCAGGGTCATCTGGGCAAAATATTCACCGGTGCGCACCACCAATTGCGGCAACTGCACCCCACTCCAGGCAAATGGCACCCCCAGCAGGATACCAATGATCAGCGGGTTGCGCGCAATCCCCCTGAGCGTGGGGCCGAGTCCCTGATCGCGGTTTAACGAGCGACTCAGGGTGATAACCGCCAATACGTTATAGAGGATTGTGACCGCCCCCAGATACAGCGAGGCCCCCGCCAGCCCGGCATCACCGTAGGCGTTGAAACAATAGGCCAGGCCAATAATACCCATATTGGAGCGGAAGCCACCCTGCACCACCACCCCCCGATCGGCGGCAGGCTGCACCGTTTTCGCGGCCAACAGTTCCAGTAACACATAACCGACCACGGTCAACAACAGGCCCGCACCGATCAGGGGTAAATTGGCCGACTGCTCGATACTGGTGCGGCTGATACTGATAAACAGCAGTGCCGGCAGGGTCACATTGAACACCAGCCGCGAGCCGACATCGATAAAGTTGTCGTTGATCATCTGGCGACGGCTGAGAAAGATACCCAGCACCAGCACCACAAAGATCGGGCCGGTAATGGAAAAAGAGAACGCCAGGGTTTGCAGAAAAGAACTCATAGTGAAATCAGCGACAACTGTGGACAAGTTGCCGATCATAGAGAGCCACAACCCAATTGAGAAGGTTTTGTTACAGCGGCGGGGCGATAATTCGCTATCGGTGGTGAGAGCGGCCTGATACTGCCGCCGCTATCACCACCCTGCTCCAGCGCCCTGCCGTCAGCCGATCCTTACTGCAGAAGCCGACGCTGGCGCCGGCCGCACCCGATAAAGGGCTATTCCCCGGCGCCGATATTGCCTATTATCTGTCTTATCGGGTCCCGCAGCGGTTCCCCGCCCGAGGGTAACAAGACTGGCGACCATAACGGCCATAATAGAGGCCATAAAAGATCCGCGCGCCGCTCTCCCCATTAACAACGAGGATTTAACCATGGCAGGCACCGAGAGAATTTTGACGCTGCGTTTTTTAGCCGAACCCAAAGATGTCAACTTCGGTGGCAAGGTCCACGGCGGGGCGGCGATGAAGTGGATCGATTTGGCCGCCTATGGCTGTGCCGCCGCCTGGAGTGGCAAGTACTGCATTACTGCCTATGTGGGCGGCATGCGTTTCGTAAAGCCGGTACTGGTGGGCAGTATGGTCGAGGTGGAAGCACAAGTAATCTACACCGGCCGCACCTCCATGCACCTGCGCATTGAAGTGCGCGCTGGCGACCCCACCACCACCGAAAAACAGCTCACTACCCACTGTATCGCCATTATGGTCGCTGTCGATGAAAATGGCACTCCGGTGGAGGTGCCCGAGTGGATACCCACCACCGAGCACGACCGGGAATTGCGTGAATCAGCCATTCGGCTGATGGACATGCGCACCAAGATCAGTAAGGAAATGGCGTCGCAGCAGTCACTCTGAAGGCATTAACAAGAAATCATCAAGCATTAAGAAGAAGCCATTAAGAATGTACAGCGCTGTAGCCGCCTTATAGCGGCATGGAAAAGCTCAGCACAAGGTGCTGGAAACCGTCGCCGCGGTCGCTGTAATTGTAAGTCAGGTTGATACTGGCATCGTTGCCGACGCTCAACGAACCACCCGCGGCGGCACTGACGAAATTATCGTCGTCGACGCCAAAACCCGGCAAGCGATAAGTGCGCGTGCTGAAGTTGCTGTTGCTGATATCCAGCTGGTGAATGTCGTCTTCCTGCTCACTGGCGCCAAACACTTCCGCAAACAGCCGCAAACTTGAACTCACCTCTCCGCTGGCCACCAACCCGTAACGCCACTGCACGCTCTTGCGGTTCTGCTCGCCCCAGTTGTAATTGGAGATCGCACCGCCGGATTCCGAGTAACTGTCCACCACCGACTTCATGTATTGCAGCCCCAGCGCCGGCGCCAGGTGCCAGGCCTCGCTGGACAACAGATCATAGCCCACCAACAGATCAAGACTCCAGACATGACCCTCGGTATCACCACGGGCGACCAGGGTCTCGCTACCGAGGCGCACATCGCGTTTGATGTCGTCGTAATTCAAGGCCGACAGCGCGGCCATGGCGTCGATAAAAAGCTGGTCCCGGCGATACCCCAACAGGCCCAGCAGCCCCCAGGAATCGCTTTCAAACTCGACGCCGGTAACTTCCAGCTCCTCCTGGCCGCGAGTCAGGGCGATGCCGTAGAGAAGGTGCTCGGAAACCTTGAAGGTTTTGCCGAGCGTCAGGCTTTTGCTCTCCACTTCCAGCCCCGGCGCCTGCTCATATTCATCCATGGCAACCGCGCCAGCCACAAACAGCCGGCCTTGCAATTGGGTCCAGCGCGAGCGCCGCAACTCATCGCCACTGGCCAGGATTTGGCTGCGTGCCGCGTGGAAACCGAGCTGTGGCAACATGCCGACTTTGGTTGGCGCGGCCAGAATATCGATCAGGTAGTCACCAAATATTTCACTGGCAATTTCAGTGGGGTGCAGGGAATCGTTGAAAAACAATTGTCGTGGATCGGCGGCGGGGCCATTGATACCGAACAGCGGGTGCTCAATGCAATCGGGCACCCCGGCGCTAAAGGTTGCCTGGTAACACATGGAGCGCTGGTCCACTACCGCGGATCCAGCCGGCAAGCCAAAACCACTACTGACGTCCAGGTCTCCGTTGGCCAGGCCATACCTGGCGGCGTTATCGAGCACGTAAGTGACGAAACCATTGATGTCCACCGGAATGATATTAGCGTCGCCCAAGTCTCGGGTGACGAATATCGATACCGCTGAGTTAAAACCGGCAGAGGCGGAGCTAAAGCCAGCCGCAGCGCCGGGGCTAAAGATTTCCGCCAGCTGCACACCCGGTGTGACGCCGAGGTCGGGCACGTTGGCGACCATAAGATAATCGGCCCCCGCGCTATGCAAGGCGCCCACAGCGCCGACCAAAGCCTGCGCCGCCTGTTGAATCAGGCCGGGCACTGCCGCGGGTGGGTTCATAGTAAGGATATCGCGCAAGTCATTGCCGCCGCCATCGATCAGGAACAGGCTGCCGGGCTGGATATCGCCCGTGTTTTCAGTCAGGTATGCCGGCCGGGCAGTGCCGACCCCGGTGGCGATACCGGTGCCGGAGATGGAATTCAGTATTTGGTTGCTGCGATAGCCGCCGACGGCGTAATTACTGCCACCAAAAACCGCAGGCTCCAGCGGCACTCCCAGGTACTCCGCCAGGTACTGGGGCGAAATGCGGGCGTATTCACCGCTGCCGTCGGTGAGCCGATTGGTAAAGCGAATCCCGAAATTACCGGAATCCAGCAGGCTGTCGCCGAATACATTCAATTCGGTAAAGGCGGGTTGTCCGAGGGCACTAAGTGGAAGCGCAGCAACGATCGCTACTGTGAGTGGTTTACTGAACAGTTTGGTGAGCATTTTATGTCCCCGCTGCGCGAATATCTTCGCTCATCATCAGGTCTTATTATTAGCTGCCAGCGGCGCTCTATACGCCATAACAAAACGTTACTCCAAATTCACAATAAAGCAACCGTTTTGTAAATGTCCATTTCCAGCCGGTTTTAGGGGCGATTGACGCGGAAATTCCGCAAGGCGTATACAGTTGACCGCCAACAAGTATAAATTGGCAACCTGACTGTCAGCTAAAATGGAAGCTTATGACGCGGGAAACTCAACCCACACAGGCACCGATAGACACCGTCGAGCAATGTGTGGATTACCTCATTGCCAGGCTCGGTAACCGTCTGGCGGTTGCCCTGCCGCTGGGGTTGGGCAAACCGGTGGCATTAATCAACGCACTCTACCAACGCGCTGCTGATAACCCGTCACTGTCGTTAAAAATTCTGACCGCACTGAGCCTGGAGCGACCCGTCGAAGCCGATCCGGTGCGCGGCCGCTTGCTCAACCCGGTCTTCGACCGCCTCTACGCTCATTACACCGAGCCCACTTACGCCACGGCGGTGCGGGCCGGCAACCTGCCCGACAATATCAGCGTACACGAGTTCTATTTCAAGCCGGGCAGTCGCCTGGGTAACGCCCGGGCCCAGCAGGATTACGTCAGCTCCAACTACACCCACGCCGCCCGGGACGTGGTCGCCCAGGGCTGCAATGTGGTTATCCAACTGCTGGCCCGTGACCCGGCCGATCACCGACGCCTGAGCATGAGCTGCAACCCGGATACGTCGGCCCAAGTGTTGGAGCGCTTGCGCGCCGCCGGGCGCCCCTGTGTGAACGTGGGTGTGGTGCACGAGGACCTGCCCTATATGGTGGGTGACGCTGAAGTCAGCGCCGCCGACTACGATATCCTGCTGCACACCGACCACCAGCGCCACGGTTTATTTACCCTGCCGAAACTGGCACCGGTGGCCGCGGCGGACTACGCCATCGGTTTGCACGCCAGCAGCCTGGTGGCCGACGGCGGCACCCTGCAGCTGGGCATTGGCGCCATGGGCGATGCCATCGTCCACGCCATCCAACTGCGCCATACGCGCAATGCGGATTATCGCGCCCTGCTCCAGCGCTTTCACACCGACCTCCACTGGGGTGCGTTAATCGACAGCTGTGGTGGTCGCGCGGAATTTCAGGAGGGCTTGTACGGCGCCACGGAAATGTTTGTCGAGGGCTTCTGGCAGCTGCTGGACAGCGGCATACTGAAGCGCGAAGTCTACGACTTCTGGGCCCTGCAGGCGCTGATTAATGAGGGCCTGTGCCAACCGCAGGCATTGACTGCTGACACGGTCGCGGCCATGGCTGAGCTGGGAGTGCGGGAGTTACGCGGCAAGGATTTTGCCGTGCTGCAGTATCACGGCTACTTTAACGATGCCAGTCGTTATCACGAAGGTCACATTATCGCCCCGGACGGACAGCGCATTGCCGCCAACGTGGCCAACCCGGACAGCCAGCGCGCCATCGCGGACAAATGCCACGGCGCCAGCCTCCGCAACGGCAAGGTCCTGCACGGGGGCTTCTTTTTGGGCAGCAGCGACTTCTACCGCAGCTTGCGCCAGATGCCGGCCGCGACCCGCGGCAAACTGGCCATGTGCGGGGTCGAGAAAATCAACCAGCTGGACTTCAATCCACGCCTTTACCAGCTGCAGCGACGCAAGGCGCGCTTTATCAATACCGGCCTCAATGTCAGCCTGCAGGGTGCGGTGGCCTCGGATACCCTGGCCAACGGCCAGGTGGTCTCCGGGGTCGGCGGCCAGTACAACTTCGTCTCCATGGCCCACCACCTGGTCGATGGCCGCTCGGTATTGATGATCCGGGCGACCCGCACCGATGGCGAGCGCACAGTATCGAATATTGTGCCGAACTACGGCAGTTGCACAATTCCGCGCCACTTGCGCGACATTGTCATTACTGAGTACGGCATCGCCGACTTGCGCAGCAAATCGGACCGGGAGGTGGCGGAGGCCCTGATACAGATAGCGGACTCGCGTTTCCAGCCAGATTTGATTCGCCAGGCACAAGCTGCCGCCAAACTGCCGCAGGATTATCGACTGCCCGAAGCGTTCAGCAACAATGTTCCGGCGCGCATTGAAGCCGCTGTGGAGTGGGCCAAAAGCCAGGGCATGATGCCCGCCTACCCGTTTGGCTGTGATTTCACCGCACCGGAACTGCGTGCCGCTGCGGCGTTAAAACAGGTCGCAGGGTTGAACCGCTGGCAGCGCCTGCGCGCTGTCGCGACATCGCCGCCGCCGTCACCGAGCGGGCAAAGTGTTATTGAGGTGCTGGGGCTGGATGGCCCACTGAATTGGCGCGACCAGCTGTTAAAGCGTTTGCTGCTGGCGGTTACGGCGGAGACCGGGACGAGATAAATGCCCCACGAAAAAGGCCCGGCAGAGCCGGGCCACAGGTGTACGGAGTGGTGTTTAGCGGATGGCGAAGCGCTCCAGCGGCATGCCCATGACACTGTCGGCACTGCTGCTCATGCAGCCGGCATGGCCCTTGACCCGCGGCAACAGGCGCGCAAAATAAAATTCAGCGGTTTCCAGCTTGGCCTCGTAGAACGCTTTCTCCTCGGTGCCCGCAGCCAGTTTTTCCGCCGCCACTTCAGCCATCATGGCCCAGTAGTAGGCCATGGATAGGTAGCCGCTGTACATCAGGAAGTCAAAAGAGGCCGCCCCCAGCGAGTCGCGATTTCTGGAGGCCCGCACCGCCATCTTCAGGGTCTGCCAATTCCAGCCCAGAGTGGCGCCGATCAATTTGACGGCATAACCGCGGCACTTGCCAGAGACCAGTTTCCTGAAGCCAAAGCTGTACAGCTTTTTACAAAAGCCGGCGTATAACTTAAAGCCATCCAGCACCATCTTGCGGCCAACCAGGTCCATGGATTGAATCCCGGTGGTGCCCTCGTACATGGTGGCAATGCGCGCATCACGGTAGATTTGCTCCATGCCGTGCTCTTTGATGTAACCGTGACCACCAAACACCTGCATGGCATTGCTGGCCGACTCCAGTCCGGTCTCGGTCAGGAACGCTTTCAGGATCGGGGTCAAAAAGCCCAACTCATCCTCGGCCCGGGCGCGCTCCTCCGGCGTTCGCGCCTGTAACATACAATCGGAGTACTTGGCGGCGTCGTAAACCATGGCGCGGCCACCTTCGGCAAACGCCCTGGCGGTCAGCAGCATACGGCGCACATCGGCGTGATGAATAATCGCGTCAGCCACCTTGTCCGCATCCTTGACCCCGGACAGTGAGCGCATGGAATGGCGCTCCAGGGCGTAGGGCAAGGCATTTTGATAGGCCAACTCCGAGGCCCCCAAACCCTGGATAGCCGTGCCGATACGGGCGGTATTCATAAAGGTGAACATGGCGGCCAGGCCTTCATTTTCCCGCCCCAGCAGCCAGGCGTTGGCGCCGTCAAAATTGATGACGCAGGTGGCATTGCCGTGGATACCCATCTTGTGTTCGATGCTGCCACAGCGCACGCCGTTGCGCTCGGCCAGGGTACCGTCCGGGTTGACGTTGAATTTGGGAACGATAAACAGCGAGATGCCTTTAGTGCCGTCCGGGGCACCGGGAATACGCGCTAGCACGATATGGACAATATTTTCCGTCAAGTCGTGTTCACCGGCGGAGATAAAAATCTTGCTGCCGCTGAGCTTGTAGCTGCCATCGGGCTGCGGTTCCGCCCGGCTTTTCATTTGCCCGAGATCGGAGCCGCAATGAGCCTCAGTGAGACACATGGTGCCGGTCCAGCTACCCTCGCACAGTTTGGTCAGGTACAGCTGTTTTTGCTCCTCGCTGCCGTGGGCCACCAGGGTGTTCATGGCGCCGAGGCTGAGGCCGGGGTACATGCCCCAGGCCCAGTTGGCGGTGCCAACCATTTCCGATTTAATCAGGCCCAGTGACATGGGCAAGCCCTGGCCACCATACTCGGTCGGGTGCGAGAGCCCCTGCCAGCCACCTTCGACCCACATTTGATAGGCTTCCTTAAATCCCTCCGGGGTGGTCACTTCGCCGTCGTGCCACTGGCAGCCCATCTCGTCGCCCACCCGGTTCAGCGGTGCCAACACCTGCTCGGCGAACTTTGCCGCTTCCGCGGTAATGGCTTGCACCATATCCGGGGTCGCTTCGGCCCCGGCGGGAATCGAACGGTAGTGACCGCTGTAGTCCAGTACTTCGTTAGTAACAAAATCGATGTCGCGCACTGGCGCCTGGTAAGTGGTCATGGAATACCTCGTCTAGTACCAATTCAAAAAATGCTCAGGAACAAAAGCATAGCGAAATGAGCAATGGGTTAAATTGGCTGAGGCGAATAAAAGCCATGGCGCTCTGGTCAACAACGGGTGTTAGTCGCTGTTTGTCTCGAGGTATCGGACCCGGCCGACAAGATGCGGCCTGTTATCCTCCGCGCTGCGCAGCTCAAAATCCAACCCCTGATCGACGCGGCTGTAGTGTAATTGCGGCACCGCGGGCAGAAAAACGGGGGTCTTGAATTCCACCTCGCAGCAGTAACTGGCGCCCTCGATATGGGTTTCCAGTGCGGCCAGACAGGCGGCCTTGCTCCACATTCCGTGAATAATCATACCCTTGAAACCCAGCAGTTTGGCACTTGTATCCGCCAGGTGGATGGGATTGAAATCCCCTGACACCCGGGCGTATTGCCGGGCATCGCGACGGCTTATGGCCAGCGGCTGCTGCAGGTCATAGGCAACCGGCTCGCTGTCTGGTGACGCCGACCTGGCTTTGGCTTTCTGGCCGGCACCATTGGCTGGCTTTTTCTGCCGCGACAGATAGCGGCTGGAATCCCGCCACAGCAGATCGCCGCCGGCGAAAGCATCACAGACAAAGCTGAATTCAATGCCCTTTTCGGTCCTCTGATGGTCCGCCACCCGGCAACTCAGCCGCAGGTGCTCGTCGCAGCCTATGGCTCGATACTGGGTGATGCTATTGCCGAGGTGCACGCAGCCCATTGGGGCAACTGGAAACTCCCTGGCCAACATCAATTTCAGCTGCAGGCGAAAGGCCAGAATATGCAAAAATGTCAGCGGCAATCGCTGGCTGGCACCACTAAAGCGACAAACCTCGCGATAGCGCTGCAACTGCTGTTGCGAGCAGAGCAGGTCCTCCAGCAGCAGGGTCGCTTGCGGAAATTCGGGGTCTGGCCCCGGCTTTTTGCGGGTCAGCGCGGCCTGCATTAACATCGGCAGCGCCCCGGGCAGCTGTTTCAGGGTCAACTCACTTGCGGTCATAAGACTCTATCTCCATACTGGGCCTGCAATTCAAGCCTGAACTCCCACGGTAAATGAAACAGGAGTATAAGGACAAACAAGAGTATAAGGACACTAGTGTAGTGCCTGTCAGTTCGGTCAACACCGGCGATCCCTTATAACCTCGCAGACTGTTCGAAACATGCCCAAACCATCTCCCAAACGATCCTCCAGCCTCAGTGACTCCGGCTTCCTGGTACAAATGGTGTACCCGGCCATGCAGAAGATGGGCCTGGACGTTGAGCGGGTGGTCCGGGAATGCCGTATATCGCCCCGCTTGCTTAAAGATCGCACCGCCCGCTTTCCCCACAGTGCCCAGCTGCAATTCTGGCGGCTACTGGAAGATCTCAGTGGCGACCCGCAGATCGGTTTGCACCTTGCCGAAAACCTGCAGGTCTATCGTGGCCAGGTACTGGAGTACCTGTTCCTGAGCAGCGCCAATTTTGGCGAAGGCCTCAGGCGCGCGCAAAACTACCAGCGCCTGATCAGCGACGCAACCCAATTTGAGCTGCAGGAGAGCGAGTCAACCTCGCGACTTGTGTTGCGCTTTGCCGACGACGGTGAGCCCGGGTTTCGCCATCGCAACGAGTGTTATGCCCGCTTTCTGCTGCGCTATTTCCAGGCGGTGACCAACGGTGCCTTTGTCGCCGGGCAAGTTGACTTCAGCCACTCCCTGGCCGGAGACGAAGGGGAATTCCAGCGGGCCTTCGGTTGCCGGGTACGATTTGAGCAGCCGGTCGCCGCACTGCTGTTCGACACTGCCCTGCTGGCGACCCCGTCCAGCCACGCCGAACCCAACCTGCTAAGACTGCACGAGAGCCTGGCCCGCAAGCAACTGGATCGCCTCACCCGCCAGGACCTGATTGGCGAAGTAGAGAAAGTCATTGCCCAATCCCTGGAACTGGGCCAACCAAACCTGGAGGCTGTCGCCGCCCAGCTGGGCATGCACGAGCGGGTGTTGCGCTCCAGGCTGGCAAACGCCGGCACCAATTTTAATCGGGTATTGGCGGACTATCGCTGCAACCTGGCCAAGCGCCTGTTGGCGGCAACCGATGAGAGGATCTCCGATGTGGTTTACCTGACCGGTTTTTCCGAGCCGAGTACGTTTTATCGGGCCTTCAAACGCTGGACCGGCCTCACCCCCATCGAATACCGCCAGGCGAAGCGAGCCAAAGACAGCAACTGATCACAGTGCTCAGGCACCAAACCAGGCCTGCCCGCAGACCCGCAAGATGTTGCCATTGACACCTCTGGAGTTGGGGCTGCCCAAAAACGCAATGGCTTCTGCGACATCCACCGGCTGGCCAGCCTGGGCCAGCGAGTTCAAGCGCCGGCCTAACAGCCGCGGCAGCAGCGGAATCGATGCCGTCATTGCGGTTTCGATAAAGCCCGGCGCCACCGCGTTGACGGTGATGCCCCTGGCGGCCAACTCGCCAGATCTCGCCATCTGCTCGACATAACCAATCACACCGGCTTTGGAAGCGGCGTAATTGGTCTGGCCGCGCTGGCCGGCGATACCGTTCATTGAAGACACCCCGACAATGCTGCCGCCCGCGTTTATAGCGTCGCCCTGCAGTAACTGCGCGTTAATTCGCTGGGCCGCAGCCAGGTTGATATCGAGGGTCATCTGCCAGTGCTGCTCGGGCATATTGGCAATGGTTTTATCCCGGGTGACGCCGGCATTGTGGACCACCAGATCGACCCCACCGAGTTCACGTACTGCGTGCAAAATAGTTTCCGGTGCCTCCGGGCTGGTGATATCGGCCAGCAGCGGCTTGCCCTGCAAACTCTGCATAAGCTGTTGCAGTTCGGCGGCCATGGGCTCCAGGTCCACGCCGATTACAGTCGCCCCGTCCCGGGTCAGGGTTGCGGCAATGGCGGCACCGATTCCGCGCGAGGCACCGGTCACCAGCGCCGTTTTGCCAGCCAGCGGTTTATCCCACTGCGGATTATCCTCTACCGCCGCCGCTTGCACCCGAATCACCTGGCCGCTGATGTAGGCAGATTTCGGCGACAGGAGAAAGCGCAAACTGCTGTCCAGGTTGGCTTCCGCCCCCTCCGCCACACTCAGCAATTGCGCGGTAGAACCTCTGCCACCCACCTCTTTGGCCAGCGAGCGGCTCAAGCCCTCCAGGGCACGCTGCGCCGCAGCCGCCTCCGGGGTGGCACAGTCTTGATGGGGGCGCGCCAGTATGACGATGCGACCACTCGCTTGTAACTTGCGAATATTGCTGTGAAAAAAGCGGTAGGCCTGCACCAGTTCGAGCCCATCGCTGAAGCCGCTGCCGTCGAAGACCAGTGCACTATAGCGCTCGTCTGCGGCACCCGCCGATGACTCGCCGCCCACCTGTGCCGCACACTCTGGGGCCAATACCAGCACCGCCCCCATGTCACCGATTACCCGGATAGTGGCCGCCAGGCATTGTCCATTGTCGCCCGCACCAAACAAAACCGGTGCGCTGGGCACACCGGGCTGATCAGCAGTGTAGCGTTGCAGCTCAGCGGGCACCGTCACCCCGAGGCTGCGCTGCAGTCGTTTGCCCAGCCGGGAATTAATCATTTTTTCCACTCTGTCGCTCATACTGTCTTCTCCACTGACCACCTGGCCGATCTGTCGTTTACCGCTGTGTCAAAAAACTGCGGGAATACTCTTTGCCAAACCATACCGCGCTGCGCTATTTTTCTCACTGACCATGACTTCCCACTAGCGATGATTTCACACCAGCATTCTTTTCACGCTAGCATGATTTCACACTAACACTGATTTCGCGCGCTATATTCATGCGCTGTGAATAGAGTAGTTGTTTAGAAGTCCGACAAATGCAGTCTGGCGGAGCGGCTGGTCAGCTGGCAAACTGTGCTATCGAGTAACCCTGTTGTACCTGTTGTAATAGCTTCACTGTAATAGCTTCACTGTAATAACTTCACTGTAACAGCTTTATTGTAATAGCTTCGGCGCTAAACTGGATTGACAATGCCGCCCCATCCGCACTGTCGATTGAGCCAATGTCCGGCAGCTCAAGCTTGTTACACTGCGCGCCTTGTCGGGCTTTTACCCACTACCTGAGGTCAGAAAATGTTACCAGCGAGCAGACGCGTTGCCATTATTGGCGGCAATCGAATTCCCTTTACCCGCTCCAACACCGCCTATTTTGGGGTCAGTAACCAGCAGATGCTCACCGCCGCCATCGCCGGCCTGGTGCAGCGTTATCAACTGCAGGGCCAGCAACTGGGCGAGGTGGCCGCTGGCGCAGTGATGAAACACAGCCGCGACTTCAATCTCACTCGCGAAGCAGTGCTGGGCACGGAACTGAGTGCCAATACCCCCTGCTATGACATCCAGCAAGCCTGCGGCACCGGGCTGCAGGCGATCAACCTGGTGGCCAACAAGATCGCCCTCGGGCAGATCGATGTGGGTATTGGCGGCGGCGTGGACACCACTTCCGACGCTCCCATCGGGGTCAGCGAAGGCTTGCGCCACATCCTCCTGCAAATGAACAAGGCTCGCTCCCTGGGCGCGCGGCTAAAGCCGCTGCTGCAATTGCGACCGCGCCATATTAGCGTACAGATACCAGCCAATGCCGAGCCCCGCACCGGCCTGTCCATGGGCGAGCACACGGAAATCACCGCCAAGGCCTGGCAGATTCCGCGGGGCGAGCAGGATGAGCTGGCCTACAACAGCCACCGGAATCTCGCTGCCGCCTACGACCGAGGTTTCTTCGATGATTTGGTAACGCCGTTCAAGGGGGTTAGCAAGGACAATATTCTGCGCCCTGAAACCAGCCTCGAAAAGCTGGCGCAACTGCCAGCGGTCTTTGACCGGCACAGCGGCCAGGGCACCTTGACCGCTGGCAATTCGTCAACCCTCACCGACGGCGCCTCGGCGGTGTTGCTCGCCAGTGAAGAATGGGCCGAGCAACAGGGTCTGCCGGTGCTGGCCTACCTGACCATTGTGGAAACGGCCGCGATTGACTTTTTCGGTAAAGATGGCGCCCAGGACAAAGAGGGGTTGCTGCTGGCGCCGGCCTACGCGGTACCGAGGATGTTGCAGAAGGCGGGCTTGAAGCTGCAGGACTTCGATTATTACGAAATTCACGAGGCCTTCGCCGCCCAGGTATTGGCAACCCTGAAAGCCTGGCAGGATGAATCCTTCTGCAGGGACAAGCTCGGCCTGGACGGACCGCTGGGGGCGATTGAGCGCAGCAAGCTCAACGTCAACGGCAGCTCGCTGGCCGCCGGACACCCCTTCGCCGCCACCGGCGGTCGCATCGTTGCCACCCTGGCGAAAATGCTGGCGGAAAAAGGCAGTGGTCGCGGCCTGATATCCATTTGTGCCGCCGGTGGGCAGGGCGTGACAGCCATCCTTGAACGCTAGTGCCGTAACACTCTGCCAGCCCAGAGCCAAAAGCCGCCACGAACGCGACGGGCCGAAATCATCCTAATTACGCCTATGAATAAGCCAGCTATCGGCGATAGTAAACATATACCCTGTAGCTCTTGGGACATCAGCTTTGCTCCCGGCCTGGCTCCAGGGACTTGCTTTCAAGACTCGCCGAGTTTCCATCCATGGAGGCTCCACGACAGCATCCCTGCTGTCGAGGGTCTTGAAAGCAAGCCCCTGGAGCCAGACCTAACATAGTGCCGGCTGCACGAAAGCTTAGCTTAGGTGGTAATTAGGAACATCATTGATTGCTGCGCTTGCCATTTGGGTTGGCGAGCTTTAGCCAGGATTGCGACATGGCTTTAGCCGCCGGCTGGTAGCCCTGGTACCGTTACAAGGTGACTGAACCCGGCGGCAAGCGGGATCGGCTGTAACGCCTCAGGGTTTGCCGGCAGCAACCTTCTCTTTCGACTCACCCGGCTCATCAAGATCATCCGGGTCATCCAGGGATTCCGGACCGAAATCATCCAGGGAGAACTCTTCCAGTCCCTGCTCCGGCGCCAGCTCATCCAGCAGGGCTTCATCTTCCGGTGGCTCTTCGAGGCCGGCCAACAGCTGGTCAAACTCATCGTCATCCTTACCCGCTTGCTGACTGTCTTCTTGTGTCTCATCCATACTCTCATCAAGAGAGATGGGAATCTCCAGGTTTTCGATATCCGCCGAGGATAAATCCAACCCTTCTGTCATAGCGGGCGCCGCAGCCTTCTTTTCTGGCTCTTTGGTTTCAGAGGGCTCAATGGGCTCAATGGGCTCAATGGGTTCAATCGGTTCGATCGGTTCGATCGGCTCAACAGGCTCATCAACAGGTTCTACCGGAGCGACCAGTTCCTCTGCAGCCACGGTCGCCATTTGCGGTTCCGGCTCGGGTTCCGGCTCTGGTTCAGGCTCTTCAGCTGCAGCCGCGACCGGAGGATCTTCCTCCTCTTCAATGTCCGCCGCCATCGCCTGTTCCAGCTCGTCGATACTGTCGCCCTTACCCGAGCCTGCCACCATTCGATAAGCGACAAATGCCAATATAACCAGCACTACATTGCCAACACCGAGCCCCAGATACAACAGCAGCGACGAATCATCGCTCGCCGGCTCGGCGACTGGTTCAGCTGCCGGTTCAGCGACGGCTTCAGGTGCTGCGGCAGTAACCGGCTCAACCTCGGCTACCGGTTCAGGTTCAGGCGCCGGCGGCTCGGCGGCCAGCAAATCTGCAAAGGGATCGCCGACTGCCGGGTAGCGAAACGCCTGCACCTCCGGGTCAAACTGGATATCATTACCCTCTTTATCCTGGCCACTGATACGGACTTTGACACTGTATACGCCCTCTTCCTCGGGCTCTATAAGCAATTGCCACTCATCCGTGGGGGTCAGCAGCAGGGGCTTGAGGCTGGTGCGACCATTCGGCGCCTTGATTCGCGCCACCAGTTGTAACTTGCCGGGATCGATGCGGTCGCTGTGCGCGCGCACGTTGAGCAGGTATTGGGCGCTCTCTCCTTCGCCCTGGGCCTGCAGCTCTACCGCAAACGCCTTGCGCACCACCAGGTGGTGCTCAAATTGCCGCTGAAAGCTTTTGCCATCCACTTGCACGGACACTTGATAGCGACCTTCGCTGCCGAACATTTCCAAATCCGCTGTGTAAACACCATCAGCGGGGGGCTTGCCCTTGCTCAGCGACTGGGTCCAGTTATTGCTGGAGTCGGGGTGCTCAATAAAGCTGTCCACATCCAGCAATGACAGGAACTGCGGGTCGGTAATGGTGCCGTTTTCGTCTCGCAACAGCAGCGACAGCTCCCGTGTCTCCCCTAAAAACAGGTTACTGGGCAACGGCTTTACCCGCATACTGAGATTACTGACGATAGTGACCCGGCTGTCCGGCGCCACATCCGCCACCACCCGCCACTCACCGGTCTGTGGCCGCTGTAAGGTGACGAGATCGTAGGCGTCGGTGCGGTACCAGTTGAGGTCGGGATCGATTGTAGCCTGGCTGTACTCAACCCCATCCGGACTGATCAGGCGGGTCGGCTCGTCATTGCTGGCGCGAAAAATCAGGGCGGTAAATTCTTCGATGCTGTCGTCCACCGGGAATCTGTTGCCCGCCAGCGGTACCTGCTCCGCCGGTGCGGCCTGGTCAAACACCCGCAAAAACAATTTCATCAAGTGGTCGGCGCTGGCGGCTACTTCGGCGCTGCCACCGGTGCTAAGGGCCAGCTTTTCCAGCAGCGCGGTATCGGCATTGTCGGACAACGCGATGGTGTGAATGGTATAGCCCGCCCGCTTCAACTTCGGCAACACCTCATCCGCAATGCGTCGCCACTCGGCCTGGTTTTTGCCGGCGTCCTTGGCAATATCCACCATGCCGTCGGTAAGCAGGATAATACTGGTTTTATAATCCGGTTTGAGTCGCTCGGCATCGTAGGCCGCCTTTTCCAGGGCCGTGCCAATATTGGTGTACAACCCCAGGGAGTTGATCTGGGCAGCCCTGGCGCTGGCATCCTGGCGCCACTGCCCATCGACGTCGCGATGGGGCACCAGCATGTTGACGTACTGGCCAAAGGTCCAAACCCCGGCCTTGCTGCCGTCGGGCAATAGTTGCACCAGCAGTTCAACCGCGGGCCGGCGCAGGTTGCCGGGATCGTTGAGCTTCATGCTGCCCGAGACATCGATGATCATGCGTACATCGGCAGGCAGCGGATCGGTGGATTGTTGGGCGCTGCCAGTGCATGCCCAGGCCAGCCCCAGGCACAGGCTGAGGAAATACTTGCTAAACTTCATAGATGAGCCAAAGCGGATGTTATAAGCACTAGTGTAGTGCCTCGTATCTGGCCCTTTAGCGACTTGCTGAATGTACACGATATACGAGGCACTACACTAGTTATAGCAGCTGTCTGCAGGTTATCAATTATTCCGTGCTCGAGAGGCGGTCACCAGTTCATCGTGATCCTCGCGCATTTGCTCTTGCCCGGCCTGTTTTTTACGCCCCCGCCACACGCTCCACTCCGCCAACCCGAACACCAGCATCACCGTCAGGGTGGTGCCGATAAGGGTCGGCCCAACCCGAAAAAAAGCCTCTCCGCCTTCAAAAACGGTCTCCATCGCCAGCATCAACAAGGCGGGCGCCAGCTGCGGGTAACCCTCACCAATGCTAAACGGGCATACCAGCAGGACCAGCATCATGACCAGGCACTGGTGGCGCAGGAACGGCCGTGAAATCCAGCGGGTGATGCGCCACCCTACCAGCATTAGCCCCGCGGCACCGAGCAAATAGTAGATCCAGGCGAGAGTCAGGTTGTCTTCGATCATAGTACCTTCCAGAACGTTCATTTATCGGCGCCAGCCGCTATTCCACCCAGTGGACGATATACTCTTCCAGGTCGTCCACCGCCACCTCGCTTTCAGCATAAACCCTGCCCATCACCGAGATACCAGCCTCGTGCACCGACTGGCGGCTGCCCGAAATCAGCGGGTGCCATGGGGGCAGCGGCTTTTGTTCGTAAACCAGGCGATAGGCACAGGTGCTCGGCAGCCAGTGCAGCGCCGCCAGGTCCAGCGGCCGCAGGTCAATACAATCGGGCACCAATTGCAGGCGCCGGGAGTAATTGCGGCAGCCACCCCGTTCGGTATCCAGCTGGGCACAGGCGACACAGGTATAAAACACTTCGCCGCTGTCCTCGTCCTCCAGTTTGTGCAGGCAACACTTGCCGCAACCGTCACAGAGGGACTCCCACTCCGCGTCGGTCATTGCGGTAAGACTTTTCTGCTCCCAGAAACGGGGGGACGAGCTCATAATCGCTGCTGCCTATGTAACAATGGGAAAGGTCACAATTGGAATGCTCACAAAGGGAAGGTCACAACGGGAAAGGTCGCAACCGCAAAGGTCACACACGGCAAGATCGCAACCGGGCGTCATATATTAAATTTCGAATTGCGCAAATGAATGTCCAGCATGGCCGTATCTTTCGGTGGCGGCAACTGCAGGTAGAAACCCTTTTCCTGCAGCTGGTCGATGACCTTGGCGGCCTCCACGCGGGCCAGCTTTTTCCCCGGCTGCAGCAGCATCGTCATCACATGGCGGGGCTTGCCAAATTTTTCCTGCAGCTGCTCCGGCACGCGCGACAACCCCTCTTCCTTCTTCACATACAGATACATGTCGCTGTCACGGGTACTGCAGTAAATATCACAAATTATTTTCATAGTTTAACCGTTCATATTATTAACTAAGCATTTAACATGGCCAGCAACTCATCACCCACAACCTGTTGGCGCCAACCAGTGAGGCTGCCATTGAACTGGTAATTGGCACCATTGGTCGCGGAGCGAACCAGCTCTTCGAGGTCTTTCTTGCGCACCAGTATCTCTGGCGCCACCTGCAAGCTCTCCGCTATTTCGCGCACACGCCCCCGCAACTGTTTAAACACCTGGCCTTCGGCCGGCGTTAACGGTGGCGGCAATAACGCTGGGCACTGCTCCTCGGGAAGCTCTGATGCCTGCGAGATCATCTCCAGCAACTCCTCGACCTGGGCCCGAATCACCCGCGGCGGAATGCCCTCGATGGCTTTTAACTGCGACTCCCGCGTGGGCAGCCTGGCGGCCATATCCCAGAGCGCACGCTCCTTGACCAGTCGATTTCTCGGCACATTCCGCGCCCGCGCCTGCAGCTCCCGCCAGGCCACCAGGGTTTTCAGTACCGCCAGCTGTTGGCGGTTTAATTTCCAGGCCAGCTTCACCTTCAAATACAGCTGCTCGGGATCGGTGCCCTGTTCCGCCTGCTCCACAACAGCGGCACAATCTTCCTGCACCCAGTGCAGCCGCTGCGCCGCCTTGAGCTGCTTTAAAATCAGTGCGTACACCACCAGCAAATAGGCTACATCGAGGGCGGCGTAGTGCAATTGCGGCTGGCTCAGGGGCCGCTGCAGCCAGTCCGAGCGGGTTTCGCTCTTGGGTATAGCTACCCCCAACAACCGCTCCACCAGCGGCGCGTAGCCCAGTGAAAACCCCTGCCCCACCATTGCCGCGGCGAGCTGGGTATCAAATAGCGGCTTTGGCACCACCTGCAGAAAGGTCTGGAAAACCTCCAGGTCTTCCGAGCAGGAGTGCATCACCTTGGTGACCCGAGGGTTGAGCATCAGTGCCCGGAAGGCGCTGAAATCATCGATGGCCAACGGGTCCAGCAGGTAACAGCCCTGGCCATCCCCCACCTGGAACAGGGCCGCTTCCGGGTAAAAGGTGGTGCTGCGCATAAATTCGGTATCGATGGCAATCGCCGCCTGTTGCTGCCAGCGCTCGCACAAGCGATTGAGCTCGGCGGTCTCTTCGACCCAAATAGGCTCCACCGGAATCGCAGCCATTACAGCACCTGCCGCAGAGACAATGCGTGCGCCAGGGTGCCGCTGTCGATATATTCCAACTCCCCACCGAGGGGCACCCCGTGGGCAATGCGGCTCACTTTTACCCCCTGGGCCTTGGCCTGGTCGGCGATATAGTGGGCCGTGGCTTCCCCCTCCACCGTGGGGTTGGTAGCCAGGATCAACTCCTCCACCGCGCCGGTCTGGAGACGGCTCAACAGCACATCCAGGCCGATATCCGCCGGCCCTATGCCGTCGATCGGCGACAGGTGTCCCATCAGCACAAAATATTTACCCTGAAAGGTACCGGAGGACTCGATTGCCAGTACGTCCGCCGGTGTCTCCACCACACACAGAAGCGCATCATCGCGGCGGGGATTGCTGCAGGTACCGCATACCTCCTGCTCGGTGAGGGTGCGACAGCGCTGGCAGTGACCTACACCTTCCACCGCCTTGGCCAGGCTCGCAGCAAGCCGGGCGGCCCCCTCGCGGTCCCGCTCCAGCAGGTGCAGCGCCATTCTCTGGGCCGACTTGGGGCCCACTCCGGGCAGGCAGCGCAGAGCGCTCATCAATTCATCGATCAGGGGGCTGAACATAGGGGATTATTATTTCCGGGCTAAATCATTAGAAGGGCATTTTGAAACCGGGCGGCATCTGCATGCCGGCGGTGAGGTTGCCCATTTTATCGCGGGTATTGGCTTCCACCTTGCGCACCGCATCGTTGACCGCGGCGGCCAGCAAATCCTCCAGCACCTCCTTGTCTTCCTGCAACAGGCTCGGGTCGATATCCACCTTACGCACATCGTGACGGCCGGTCATGGTAACTTTTACCAGGCCGGCACCCGCCTGCCCCTGCACCTCGGCATTGGCCAGCTCTTCCTGCACCTTTTGCATATTGGCCTGCATTTCCTGGGCCTGCTTCATCAAATCTTCCAAACCTTTCATACTTACCTCTCGTGTGTTTAGCGGGCCTTTACCGACTCTTCCAGTAGAGTCGCATCAAATTGCTGCAGCAGTTCTTGCACTATGGGGTCGCCGGTCAGGGCCTCTACAGCGGCCTCGTGACGCTCCTGCTTTTGGCGCACAAAACACGCCGCCGGGGTTTCAGTGGTAACTACCCCAATCTCTATCACCGCTTCTACGGCGACAGCAAAATACTGGCTCAACAGATCCGCCAGACGCTGCTGGTGGCTCTGGTCAAACAGGGTGCTGTTGTTTTCATCCAGCACAAAATGAAAGCTCGTCCCTGCCACCGCGGTTAACTGGCAGTTGGAGACGGTGCTTTGCAGAACACCACCAACTCCCAATTGCTGATACAACTCAGTCCAGCGGGACGGCTCCATGGCTTCGATACTGAGCCGGGCGCTGGTATCCGCCGACGGTTCTGGCTGCCCGCTGGCACTGCCAGTTTGCCCCTCTGTAACGGACTCCTGGCCAGAGGCCGGAGCAGGCTCCGCAGCTGGCGCGGGCTCCGCTTCTGGCACCGGTTTTGTTTCTGACGCGGGCTTTGCGCTCGGTGGGCGCACGTCCCGTCCGGAGCGCAGGCCCAAAGCGGCCATCTGCTGGGGGTCGAGACCGCTACCGCGCCCTCCATTTTGCAGACTCGGATCCACCGGGTCCGCCGCTAGCGGGCCCAGGTCTGGCCGTATTTCGGTGCGCTGTTCTGCACCCGTCTCTGCCGGCACATGTTCCTGCCGACCGCTGCGCTGCTCATGTTGCCGCGCTTGGTCCACTTCTCGCGGGGTTTCAACCTCTTGTTGTGTTTCTACTTCTGGCCGGGCTTCAGCTTCTGGCCGGGCTTCAGCTTCCAACCGGGGCTGGGCCGCCCCCGTTTCGCTGTCAATTGGCGCCATTTTCGGCACTGCGGGAGCCGGCACTGCGGGAGCCTGCAGCGCGGCTGCAACCGGTTCAGACTTTTTTGCCGGGGGCACCTCCGCAGAGGCCGCCGGCGGCGCTGCCTGAGCCCCACCTTCAGCTGCCGGGCCAGCACTGCTGGGGGCACCTGCCGGGGCAGTCACAGTCGCTGCGGCAGCCGTGGCGGTCGGCTGTCCGGCTGCACCCGACTGCTCAACAGCGGGCCCGGAACTGGCTGCCGCCAGCGCTTTGGTCGGCACGCTGTGCACCCCCTGGGGCCGAAAAGCCAGCATTCGCAGCAGCACCATTTCAAACCCCGAACGGGGATCCGGCGACATGGGCAGGTCGCGACGACCGAGTAGCGCGGTCTGGTAAAACAGCTGCACATCCTCGGCCGGCAACTGCTGGGCCAGTTGCAGCACTTGCTGCCGATCACCGCGGCTATTATCCACCGCCTCGGGCAGCGCCTGGGCGATGGCGATGCGGTGCAAGCAGGACAGCAGCTCGGCCAGCGCCGCGCTGTAGTCGGGCGAGTGTTGCGACAACTGCTCCACCGCGTGTAGGATCTGCTGGCCGTCGGCGCTGACCAGCGCCTCCAGCACCTGGTAAACCAGGTTCTGGTCGATGGTGCCGAGCATTGCCCGCACATCGGTATCCGCCACTTTGCCGCCGCCAAAGGCAATGGCCTGGTCGGCCAGGCTCATGGCATCGCGCATACTGCCGTCGGCCGCCCGGCCGAGCTGCCACAGGGCCGCCTCCTCAAAGGGGACCATTTCCTGCTCCAGCACGTACTTCAGGTGACCGACAATACGCTCCGGATCCATGTTCTTGAGGTGAAACTGCAGGCAGCGCGACAATATGGTTACCGGCAGCTTTTGCGGATCGGTGGTCGCCAGCAGGAATTTGACATGCGGCGGCGGCTCTTCCAGCGTTTTCAGCAACGCGTTAAAGCTGTGCGACGAAAGCATGTGCACTTCGTCAATCAGGTACACCTTGTAGCGGCCCCGGGTCGGCGCGTATTGCACGTTTTCCAGCAGTTCGCGGGTGTCTTCCACCTTGGTGCGAGAGGCCGCATCCACTTCGATCAGATCGATAAAGCGACCATCGTTGATTTCGCTACAGGCGCTGCACTGGCCGCAGGGTTCCGAGCTGACCCCGGTTTCACAATTGAGACACTTGGCCAAAATGCGGGCGATAGTGGTCTTGCCCACACCGCGAGTACCGGTAAATAAATAGGCGTGGTGGAGGCGATCGTGATCGAGCGCGTTGACCAGCGCCTTGAGCACATGCTGTTGCCCCACCAGCTCGCGAAAACTGCGTGGGCGCCATTTACGAGCGAGAACCTGATAGCTCATGGGTGTCCTTCTAGTGGTCTGGCCGGGCTGGAGTCGCGCGTCAATCGCGCCGTTGCCAAACAGGGCCAGTACCGTGAAACGGAATCGGGGATTATAGCCACACACAGGGGCGCTGGCGAGTTGACTGTGGCGCAATGCCCTTTATGAGCACCAGCTCAGACGTGGAATCACTGCGACGCGATCACATACCGGCCCCGCCCCGCCTGCTTGGCGGCATAAAGGGCGGCGTCAGCCTGGGCCAACATATCCTGGCCGGTACTGGGGCGATCCATCCGGGTGGTGGCGACCCCGATGCTGACCGTCAATACACCGCCCGGTGCTGCAGGATGGTCAATTTGCCGTTCCGCAACGCACTGCCTCAATTGCTCTGCCATGTGCGCAGCCCCGACGGCGTCGGTTTCCGGCAGCAGGGCGACAAACTCCTCTCCCCCGTAGCGGGCGACCAGATCCAGCGGCCGGTGCATGGTAGATTTAATCAGCCCGGCCACCAGCCGCAGGCAATCGTCCCCGGCCAGGTGGCCAAGGCTGTCGTTATATTGCTTGAAATAGTCGATATCGACGATCAACAAGCTCAGGTTGACGCCGCTTCTCTGCGCCTGGCGCAGGTGCATATCATACTGCTCATCAAAGTAACGGCGGTTAAAGAGGCCGGTAAGGCCGTCCCGATAGGCTATTTGGCGGAGAAAGTCGGTTTGCAACTTGAGCGTGATATGGGCCTTGACCCGGTTCAGCAGCGTGGTTGCATTGACCGGCTTGAGCAAGAAATCCACCGCGCCGACACTCCAGCAGTCGTCCTCGCTGGCCATACTTTCCAGGCTGGTGATAAATATCACCGGGATGTGGCGCAAAATTTCGTCACTCTTCAGGTAGCGGCACACTTCCAGGCCACTCATATCGCCCATCACCACATCCAGCAGAATAAGATCCGGCTGCAGTGAATTGCAGGTCGCTAGCGCTTCCTCGCCGGAGCTGGCGGTATAGGTGCGATAGCGGGTGCCAATAATCGCCTTGATAATCTCGCGATTGGTCTTGATATCATCAACTATAAGAACCTTGGAGTCCTTAATCCGGGCTTCCATACAAACACATCCTGAAAGGTAGCGGCAAACTGATAATTCTATCGTCAATTTTTCATTATAGGCAGAAACAGGATCGATAATAGGCAGCAATTGCTGCAGCAGTGCGCGCCTTGCTGGAAAAGCGCAGCCGTATGCTCTGCCCTGGGCAGCGCGTGCGCCTGAAGATAAAAACTGGAGGCGGCTCACACCAGCCACACCCCGGCACATGAACTCACTGTTACCGTTGCTCCCTTCCGGGCCTGGCGGGGTTCACAGTTCGTCATTGCGAGGGGACCAGCATGAGCCACCATTGCGAAGAGGCGCAGATTATTCAGGTTTTGCTGCCCTTTTGCAACCGCCAATGCGGGCAATTTTTAGCGACGCCTGCATCCGGCGACCCATACCGCAACGATAGCTTCCAATTATCGCCTTGATAGATAAGCTTCATTTTAACTGTGCCCGCTACTTGATTAGGGTAATTATTGGCGTATATTGATCAGCGCTTGAACTTGTTAGCCAATAACTATTAATTTAAATGCAAGGAGTTCGATTATGTCCCTCAAAGGCTCACAAACCGAAGAGAACCTGAAAGCCGCGTTTGCCGGTGAGTCCCAGGCCAACCGCCGCTATTTGTACTTTGCCGCCAAAGCCGATGTCGAAGGCTACAACGATGTTGCCGCCGTATTCCGCTCCACCGCCGAAGGTGAAACTGGTCACGCCCACGGTCACCTGGAATACCTGGAGGAAGTGGGCGACCCAGCTACCGGCCTGCCCATCGGCGGCACCTCCGACAACCTGAAAGCGGCCATCGCCGGAGAAACCCACGAGTACACTGATATGTACCCCGGCATGGCCAAAACCGCTCGCGGCGAAGGCCACGACGAAATCGCCGACTGGTTTGAAACCCTCGCCAAAGCCGAGCGCAGTCACGCCAACCGCTTTCAAAAAGCACTGGACCAGCTCGACGCCTGAGCGACGTTCAGGAACGGCCGGAGGGAGCAGCAGCCCCCCGGCCAACCAAAAGACTCTAATAAGAATACGGAACTCGCTTTATGAGTAATCGGGAAGGAAGTCTTGAGGCCCCCACACGACACGCAATAGACTGGAAAAGTAACGACTTTTATAACCAGGAATCTCTCAACACTGAACTCGAGCGGGTGTTTGACATCTGCCACGGCTGCCGCCGCTGCGTCAGCCTCTGCGACGCATTCCCCACCTTGTTTGACCTGGTGGATGAATCCGACACCATGGAAGTGGATGGCGTTGCCAAGTCCGACTACGGCAAGGTCGTAGAGCAGTGTTACCTGTGTGACATGTGTTACATGTCCAAGTGCCCCTATGTGCCACCGCACCAGTGGAATGTTGATTTTCCACACCTGATGCTGCGGGCCAAAGCACTGAAATTCAAACAGCAGGGCGCGTCGTTTCGCGACCGCACCCTGACCAGCACCGACAAGGTCGCCGCCATGGCCAGCATTCCGCTGGTGGATGTCACCGTCAATGCCCTCAACGCCAATGCCGGCTTTCGCAAGGTATTTGAGAAGACCATGGGCGTGCATCGCGACGCACCGGTACCCAAGTACTACAGCAACACCCTGAGGAAACGGGTAAAGCCGCTGGCCAAACAGCTGCAACCGGCAGCCGTGGGTGAGACCACGGGCAAGCTGGCGCTCTACGCCACTTGCTACGGCAACTACAACACTCCGACCCTGGGGGAAGACTTCTACCACGTGTTCCAGCACAACGGCATTTATATCGATATTGTGCCGAAAGAACAGTGCTGTGGTATGCCCAAGCTGGAGCTGGGCGACCTGGACACGGTGGAACAATTGAAAAACGCCAACATCCCGGTGCTGGCGGCGCTGGTGGACCAGGGTTATGACCTGACCGCCCCCATCCCCTCCTGCGTACTGATGTACAAGCAGGAGTTGCCGCTGCTGTTTCCGGATGACCCGCAGGTTAAAAAAGTGCAGCAGGCCTTCTACGACCCGTTTGAATACCTGTTTCTGCGCCACAAGGGCGGCGCCCTGAACACCGATTTCAAGCAGCCGCTGGGGGATATCAGCTACCACGTAGCCTGCCACCTGCGAGTGCAGAATATCGGCCTCAAAGCCCGCGATATACTCAACCTGATCCCGGATACCCAGGTGCTGCCCATCGAGCGCTGCTCCGGCCACGACGGCACCTACGCGGTCAAGGTCGAGACTCACGCCAAAGCGGTGAAGATTGCCCGCCCGGTGGTGAAAAAGGTCGATCAACAAGCGGCGACCCATTTTGCCAGCGACTGCCCCATGGCAGCCAATCACATCGCCAACCTGTCCACCACCACCGACACCCCTCTCCACCCAATAACACTGTTACGCAAAGCCTATGGAGTGTAAAAGCATGAGTTCTAGCAAATCCAGCCCCAACAAGCTGAACCGCAACGACCTCTGGTCGCTGGAGCAATACGCCGAGAAGCGCAACGAGTTTCGCCAGCAAGTGATGCAACACAAGCGCATACGCCAGGTTGCACTGGGGCCCAACGCCAGACTGCACTTTGAGGATCAAACCACCATTCGCTACCAGGTCCAGGAAATGCTGCGCATCGAACGGATCTTTGAGGCCAACGGCATCCAGGAGGAGCTGGACGCCTACAACCCGCTGATTCCGGATGGCAGCAACTTCAAGGCCACTTTTATGCTGGAGTACGATGACCCGGTTGAGCGCAAGACGATGCTGGCCAAGCTGCGCGGCGTCGAAGACCAGGTGTGGGTCAAGGCGAGCGGCTGTGAACCGGTGTTCGCCATTGCCGACGAAGACATGGAACGGGACAACGAGGAAAAAACCTCCAGCGTGCACTTTCTCCGTTTCGAGCTGCCGGCGGACACCATCCAGGCGCTGCACAACGGTGCCGACCTGACTATTGGAATCGACAATCCGCATCTTGAAGCCAGGTCGGTGACCGTGGCAAAAGCCATCCGGGACTCCCTCTGCGCCGACCTGGATGCGGTGCACTGAGCCAGGCGCCGAAACCCCGACCAGCCCGTACTCAAGCACTGAGCGCCGCCTGCAAACAGGCGGCGCTCACTATCCTCCCGCCGGCGACGGCTGACTTCCGAAGGCACTGTCCAACCCCTCGGTGAACGACTCACCATGACCCAGCTCCCCACTCCCTCAACTTTTTCGACTGCATCGGCGTCATCCATGACAAACCGGCACGGCGTCTACGGCACAGAGTCGGCAATCAGACAACTTTCGCAACCTTGCTTGATCTGGATCATACGGCCAGCACCAGCTGCCACTCTCGCCCGCTGTATTTAGCGACAAAGCGGTTTACACTGACCCTTCAGCGACTTGCTGTATAAACACATTAGACGAGGCACTACACCAAATGCGTGCCATGATCCTGCAACAGCAGCGGCAACCACTGCAACTGGCGGATGTACCGCTGCCCGAACCCGCGGCCCACGAAATCCAGATCCGGGTAACTGCTTGCGGTATTTGTCGCACCGATTTACATGTAGTCGACGGCGATCTTACCGAACCCAAATTGCCACTGATTCCCGGCCACCAGATTATTGGTCACATCACCCGGCTCGGCGCCGAAGTCAGCGGCTTTGAACTCGGCGAGCGAGTTGGCGTGCCCTGGCTGGGCGGCAGTTGCGGTCACTGCTGGTACTGCCAGCAGCAACGGGAAAACCTGTGCGATGCCGCCCGCTACACCGGTTACCAGATCAACGGCGGCTTTGCCGAGTTCACTGTCGCCGATGCCAACTACTGCTTTGCCATCCCCGACGACTACGACGACCTGCAAGCCGCCCCCCTGCTCTGCGCCGGCCTGATTGGCTATCGCGCCTACAAGCTGGTGGCCAATTGCCAACGCATCGGCCTCTACGGTTTCGGCGCCGCCGCCCACCTGCTCATCCAGGTTGCGCGCCACCACAACCAACTGGTCTACGCCTTTACCCGCAGCGGTGACCGGGAGGCGCAGGATTTTGCCCGCTCGCTGGGTGCCATATGGGCCGGCGACTCCAACCAGCGCGCCCCTGCCGAGCTGGACGGCGCCATTATCTTTGCGCCCGCCGGCGAACTGGTGCCAGAAGCCCTGCGCGCCGTGCGCAAGGGCGGGCGAGTGGTCTGCGCCGGGATTCACATGTCCGATATTCCCGGCTTTCCCTACGAGATTCTCTGGGGCGAGCGGGAAATCTGTTCGGTCGCCAATCTCACCCGCCGCGACGGCGAAGAGTTTCTGCCCCTGGCCGCCAGCATCCCGATAGAAACCAGCACCGTGCACTACCCCCTCGAACAAGCCAACCAGGCGCTGGATGACCTGCGTATGGGCCGTTTTACCGGCGCCGCCGTACTGGTTATCTAAGAGCTCTGGCACTCTTGACGCTAACCTCTTACTATCGAACTCTGCAACACAGCCCCCAAAAGAGAGACTACAACAGGATGTTTGTCCACCGCCGATTGCGACTGCCCACCTTTGCCGTTTTATCCCCTCTATCGTCATTCAGCGCTGCCCGCGCGGCCGGGCTTCCAGCCCTGCTGTGCCTTGCCTGTCTGCAATTGTGGTCAGCGGGCGCCAGCGCCGCCGCGGAAGGCGTACCGGTGGCCGTTGCCACCATCAAGCAACAATCGATCTATCGACAGGTGGAAATCACCGGCACAGTGACCTCCCCCCGTGTCGCCCAACTCTCCACCGCCGCCAGCGGCCTGGTGGTGGCCATCCACGCCGAGGAGGGCGATCAGGTTGAACAGGGCAGCCTGTTGCTGGAACTGGACCCCGAACTGGCGCAGCTGACCTTGCAGGCGACCCAGGCCCGCCGCCAACAAACCCAACTGGCGCTGCAGGATGCCGAGCGGCGGCTGCGTGAAGCGCGAGTATTGTTGCCCCAGCGCAGCATCGCGGAAAGCACAGTGCGCGACCTGGAGGCCGAGGTAGCCGAGGACAGGGCCAGCTTCGAACAGGCCCGGGCCGAGGCCAGTCATCAACAGCAGCTGGTCGCCAGGCACCAGTTAAAGGCACCGTTTCACGGAGTGGTGAGCAAAAAACTGGCGGAGCTGGGTGAGTGGGTGGTGCCCGGCCAGGGCGTGTTTGAGCTGGTAGCCGACCAGCATTTGCGGCTCGATTTTGCCGTCGGCGAGGATTACCTGGCGGCGCTGGATTCCGACACCGAAGTCCAGTACAGCCTCAACGCCCTGCCCGGCCAGCGTTTTCAGGGCCGGGTGCAAACCATAGTGCCGGTAACCGAACCGGGAGCACGCACCTTCCTGTTGCGGGTGCAGCCAGAGTCACAGAATGAGCGCCTGATTCCGGGTATGTCTGCCCGCGCCACCCTGCAAATCCCCACCAGCAGAACCGGATTAGCGGTACCGCGCGATGCCACCTTGCGTTACCCGGACGGCAGAGTGGTGGTATGGACCGTTAGCAGCGGCAAGGACGGGCCAGTGGCCAGCGAAAAACTGGTGCAAATCGGCCAATCCTTCGATGGTATGGTGGAAATCCGCCAGGGCCTCAAGGCTGACGACCGGGTGGTGGTCAAGGGCAACGAAGCTCTGCAGAACGGCCAGCGCCTGCGCATTATCGACGGTTAGCCACAGCTTCGGCAAGAAGGCGCCCGGCGCGTTGCGGGTCGCAATCGACGGGCATTGAGCGCTTACAATTTTCATCTCAGTTCAGGGACAGGGTCGCATTCAGCATGTTCGAACACATCGTCAAACGCGGGATTTTAATGACCGTTATTACCCTGATTGTCAGTGTCCTCGGGATACTGGCGGCGGCGCGTATACCGGTGCAAATGATTCCCGACCTCGACGTGCGCACGATCAGCATCCGCACCAACTGGCCCGGCGCCACGCCCCAGGATGTGGAAAAAGAAATCCTTATCGAGCAGGAGGAATACCTGCGCAACCTGCCCAACCTGGCGCGCATCATCGCCACCGCCAACAGCGGCCAGGCGGAAATTGAACTGGAGTTCCCGTTCGGCACCGACATCACCGAGATGCTGATTCGGGTCAACAACGCCCTCAGCCAGGTGCCCTCCTACCCGGAAAGCGTGGATGAACCGCGCATCTACGCCAACTCCTTTTCCGGCAATTCATTTATGTTTTTCAGCATCACCCCGCTGCCGGGCAACCCCCGGCAGCTGGACATGGACCTGATGCAGGATTTTGTCGAGGACAACGTCAAACCCCGTATGGCGCGAGTCACCGGTGTGTCGGAAGTCAATATCAGCGGCGGTGCCGAGCGCCAGCTGCAGATTCTTATCGACCCGGCCCGGCTGGCCCAGCGCCAGTTATCCCTGGCCGATGTCCGCAACGCCATCCGCACTCGCAATCGCGACCGCTCCGGTGGCGAGATAGACTCCGGTAAACGCCAATACCTGCTGCGCACCATCGGCCGCTTTCAGGATCTCGAAGAATTGCAGCAGCTGGTACTGGCGCGACGGGGCGATGCCATTATCCGGCTGCAGGACGTGGCGACGGTGCAGCTGGATCATTTTGAAAAACGCGACAACACCAGCTTCAACGGTGAGCGTAATATCTTCGTCTCCATCCGCCGCGAGGCCGGCTCCAACGTTATCGACATCAAGCGCGACATGCTGGTGGAACTGGCGGGTATCAATCGCGACGTGCTGGAACCCGCCGGCATGTCGATTCAATTAATGGCCGATGACGTGCGCTACGTGGAAGACTCGGTGCGCAACGTCTGGCAAAACCTGGCCATCGGCTCACTGCTGGCGGTGGCGGTCATGTTCCTGTTTTTGCGTTCGCTGCGCGCCACGGCGGTGGGTGTCATGGGTGTGCCCATCTGCATCATCGTCGCCTTTCTCGGCCTGCTGCTGTTCGGCCGCACCGTCAACGTCATCTCCCTGGCGGGCATTGCCTTTGCCATCGGCATGACCCTCGACAACAGCATCGTGGTACTGGAAAGCATCGAACTGGAACGGCGCCGCGGCCTGGACCGCATGCAGGCGGCCATCAGCGGCGTTAAAAAAGTGTGGCCGGCAGTCTTCGCCTCCACCATGACCACGGTGCTGGTGTTCCTGCCGGTGGCTTTCGTCGAACAGGAGGCGGGCCAGCTCTACTCGGATGTCGCCATCGCCATCTCCGCGGCGATCCTCGCGTCGATGCTGGTGGCCATAACGGTACTGCCGACTGCGGCGGCACGCTTGCGCCTGGAGGCCGACCCTCACGCCGGCGGCAAGCTCGGCGACTACCTCAGCGCTCACCACTGGGGGCTGCGCGCCCGTCATTTTACCCTCAACGGAGTGAACTGGCTGCTCAGCACCCGGCGCCGGCGCCTCGGCTGTATCGCCATTACGATTCTGCTCAGCGCCGCCATCATTATCGGCCTGACGCCTCCGGCGGAATACCTGCCGGAAGGCGAAGAGCCCAAGGTGTTTGCCACCATGAACGCGCCGCCGGGATACAACCTGGCGGCCATGCAAGAGATTGGCGCGGATATCCAGGCCTACTTGCTGCCATTTGTCAGCGCCGACCCGGCGGTCTTTCATCGCGGTGACGCACCGGTGCCAGCGATAAGGTACTTCAATATGCGCGTTTCGTCACAGAGCTTGCGCATCATCGCCGAACCGGTCGAGGCCGCCGACATCGATGAATTGATGGACGCACTGACGGCCAAGTATCAGGAATACCCGGGCATGCGCGCCTTCGCCGCACGGGGCTCTATCATTACCAGCAACGACGGCGGCACTCGCAGCATCAACCTCGATATATCCGGCCCGGACCTGGCCGCCATTTACCAGGTGGCCCAGGCAGCCTACCTCCGTGCCGGTGAAGTGTTTGATAATCCGCGCATCCAGACCAACCCCTCTTCCCTGACCCTGGCCCAGCCGATGGTGGAAATACATCCGGATTGGCAGCGCGCCGCCGAACTGGGCCTGAACTCGGAGGAGTTGGGCTTTACCGTGGCAGCCCTCACCGATGGCAGCTATGTGGACGAGTTTTTTCTCGCCGACGACAAGATCGATATCTACCTGTACAGCAATATCGGGCAAAACGCCGAACTCGACACCCTCGCCCAGCTGCCCATTTACACGCCCAGCGGCGCGGTTTTGCCACTGGCCTCCCTCGCCCGCATTGAAGAGAAGGTTGATACCAGCAGCATGCGCCGGGTCAACGGCAGCCGCACCGTCACTCTCAATATCATTCCCCCGCGCAGCGTGGCGCTGGAAACCGGGGTCGAAATTGTGCGCAACGATTTGGTCGGCCACCTGCGCGCGCAAGGCGCCATACCGGCCGGTGTCAACCTGAACATTTCCGGCGCTGCCGACCAACTGGATGCCACCCGCGCCGCCCTCACCAGCAATTACCTGGTGGCACTGCTGATCATCTACCTGCTGCTGGTCGCCATCTTCAATCACTGGGGCTACCCGCTGCTGATCATGACCTCCATTCCGCTGGGTATTGCCGGCGGCATTGTCGGCCTGTGGCTGCTGAACTTCGCCGGCGGTTTGCTGCCCTGGCTGGGGCTCAACGCCATAGTGCAGCCGTTTGACATGATCTCCATGCTCGGCTTCCTGATATTGATGGGCACGGTGGTGAACAACCCGATCCTGATCGTGCACCGGGCCGTGGACAATATCGACAAACAGGGTATGGAGGTGCAAGCGGCAGTGCAGGAGGCGGTGGAAGCACGCCTGCGCCCCATCGCCATGTCCACCATCACCACGCTGTTCGGCCTGGCACCGCTGGTGCTGATTCCCGGTGCTGGCACCGAACTCTACCGCGGCGTCGGCGCCATCGTCATGTTTGGCATTATCGGCGCGGCCCTGGTAACCCTGACGCTGCTGCCGGCACTGACCACTACGGTGCTGCAATACACCCGCCGCCGCCATCCGGCCGTACAGGAGCCCGCCCCATCGCCCTGAACTAGCGACACTAATTCTCGCAGCAGTCGCACCACTGCGATGCAAAAATGCGCCTGATTTTTACCACCCAATAAAAACGCGGCGGAGTTTTTGCAGTTTTCGCGATCCTTTCTTCTCCTGCGAGTTTTTTTGTGGGATGCTAGGCGACTACCATCACAGAGCAACCCGAAGGAGTCTGACGATGAGTAAACCCAAGCCAATAAGACTAGGTATAATGGGCTTTGGCCAAACCGGCCGCAAGATCTACGAGCTCGCATCCCAGAGCGACGATATCGAAGTTGTCGCCATTGCCGACATCGGCGCCCCGGAAATCCTGCACTATCTACTTTGTTCCGAAGTAAAAAATCCCGATCAACATACCCTCGAGGGAAACTTCCTTTGCAACCCCCGCTTTCGATCGCGCATGATGCCCATCGATCGCCCGGCAGAAATGCCATGGGATGTGTTCGGGGTAGACATGGTTATCGATGCGACCGGTAATTTCCGCGAAAAGCATTTTATGGAAGATCACCTGCGCAGCGGCGCCCCCAGGGTACTGAATCGCAGCCTGCCGCGGGACGGGATCGACCGCATTGTTATTCCCGGCATTAACTGCGACAGCATCTCCGCCGCTGACCGTATGGTCTCCGCCGGCTCGGCAACAACCACCGCGCTGGCCCTGCTACTGGACATCCTGTCCGATCGCTTCGCCATTGAATGCGCCAGCATGACCACCATACATTCCTACACCAGTGACCAGTCGCTGCAAGACTACGCCGGCAGCGATTTCCGTCGCAGCCGTTCGGCGGCAGAAAATATTATCCCCAACACCCACGAAGCCAGCCTCTGGATCGGTCAAATCCTGCCCAAGTTCGAGGGCAAGGTCATCACCTCGGCGTTGAATGTACCCATCCAGGATGGCTGCCTGTTGGACGTCAACCTGGTGCTCACCGATACCGCGGTTAGCGTCGATGATATCAACAAAGCTATGCGCGACAGTGTTGCTCGCTTCCCGGGGGTAGTCGCCGTTGCCGAAGACCCGATTGTTTCCTCGGATGTTATCGGCAATTCAAGTTCGCTGCTGTTCGATATACCGGGCACCATCAAGGCGGGCTCCAATACCATCAAGACGCTGAGCTGGTATGAAAACCTGGGGCACGCGGCGCGGCTACTCGATGTAGTCAGGCTGTACGCCAAACTGGATGCTGCGGAGGAGGCTGCGTAATGAAAGTTGCAATCAACGGTTTTGGACGGATCGGTCGTTCGGTCTTCAGGATCCTGGAAAATGTCGAAGGCATAGACATCGTTGCCGTCAATGATTTGTTCGACCCTGACGCGCTGCGTTACCTGTTGAACTACGACACCATTATGGGGCCTTTTGGCAAGGCGCTGAAACTGGAAGACGGACACTTTGTCACCCCCAAGGGGCGCACCAAGTTGCTCTGTGAGCGGGACCCCGCCGCCCTGCCCTGGGCTGAATTGGGCATCGATGTCGTGGTCGAATCCACCGGCGTGTTTCGCAAGCGCTCGCAACTCGAAATGCACCTGACCGCCGGCGCCAAACGCGTAGTGCTGACAGTGCCCGCCGGAGAACCCATCGATTACACGGTGGTCCTCGGGGTCAACGATAACGGCTTGAAGCCGGAGCATCGCATTGTCTCCAATGCCAGTTGCACCACCAATTGCCTGGCGCCGATGGCGAAAGTCCTGAACGACAATTTCGGTATCGTCGAAGGTGTCATCAATACCGTGCACGCCTACACCAATGACCAGCGCCTGGCCGACGTACCGCACTCCGATTGGCGCCGCAGTCGCGCCGCGGCTGAAAACGTTATTCCCACCTCCACCGGCGCAGCGAAGGCCGTGGGCGAAGTGCTGCCCGACCTGAAAGGCCGCTTGCACGGCATAGCAGCCAGGGTACCGGTGCCGGATGGATCGGTGGTAGACCTGTTTGTGAAACTGAAGAAGTCGATCACGGTCGACGATATCAATGCCGCGGTGAAAGCTGCCGCAGCCACACCGGAACTGAGCGGTATTCTGGAATACAGCGACCGGCCAATGGTGTCGTCCGATATTATCGGCAACTCCCATTCCTCGATCTACGATGCCAGTTTCACCTCGGTGATTCACGGCGACTACCTGCGCGTACTCAACTGGTACGACAACGAATGGGGCTATTCCAGTCGCGTCTGTGATCTGCTGAAACGCTTCAGCCAGTGGCAGTAAAATCCAGTGCGGCAGCTACCGGGTTTTTTCTTTGCCGGTAGCTGCCGCCTGAATTAATGGTTTGCCCAAGTCAAAATCAACGCAATCAAAGGTGCCAGAGTCATTGATTTCTTAAAACAGAAAATCAATGACTCTGGCACCTTCAATCTCATCACCCCATTGATCTTTTCGGGTAAATACCACCTAATCTGAAGAACCGCGCTTCAGCGCGTGCGTTTCCGGTACAGCTTGACGGCCTTCCGGCCCCCCTTCTTATAAGACTCCTTCTGTTTTTCCTGTAACTGGTCGGAGAGCAGGGCCGGGTCATCGGGGCTGGGCAGCAGCACCCGATAAATGAGTTGCAGGCGCTCGCCATCGCAGTCGAAGCAAACTCTTTCCGGTACCGCTTCAGTATCCGTGACCTGCTGTAACAATGTTCGCGCGACCTCATCCGGGTGGACACCGTCGTTCAGCGCGGCATGTGGCAGCACCAACCACGGCGCAGAAGCAGCGGGCAACGCAAGCGCAAACAATCCTTTGGCGTCATACCCCAGCACCACGAGAACCACATCAACCGGTAAAGACACAAGCACACCCTAAAAATTAAACATTTACAACCAACCTGGGAGTTGTCAATGAAGTATCGTCAACAATCGAGAAGACCACATCATGGGCAATGCCACAATAACTGCAGACAAGGATACAACACCGTCAAACTGGAACAATAGATACCGACATAAAGATTGCCTATCTACGATTTTCGTCTTGCCCCTATGCTGCATCAATGTCCCATAAAAGCCGGCACTGGTAATCAAGGGATTTAATTCAATGAGGGGCAGGTCAATGGAGGACAGAATTCATTAAAGCCAGGGTCGATTGAGTTATATACGCAATCAATCGACCCTTACCTCAATTGTATCTTACTTACTTTTTCTGGCGCCAAATCGATTTCAACGTGTACAGGTCAGCGTCCACCTCAACCGGGCCGTCACTATTGAGCGCCACACTGGTGTAGGGCTGGGCGGGAAAAACCTGTGCAGTCAGTACCGTCTCCCCGTCATTGATAAAAACCTCAATCGAGGAGTGATCAACGAAAACTCGCAGCGACACCTCGCTTGTTTCCCCCACAATAGGGGCCTTCTGTACGCTGGCAAACGACCGGGCGAAATCCACCTTGCCCGATTGGGTGCGATCCAGAATGTATACGCCCTCCTGCCGATCAATAGTGAACAGAGTCTGTTGGTTTTGCTCATTGGCCAGTGTCAGCGCCACCGTCGATGCTTGCAGGGTATCCAGTTTGAGTTCGATCTCAAGGGTGCCAGTGTTACCCTGCAACATTTGCCCCAAATCCAGTGTTCCGTCGAACGTGGTGCTTTCGACACTCGCCTTTCTATGGCGCAATTTTTCCAGCTCCCGCACAGGCTGGGAGTGCAGCCTGAACCCCTGGTCAGCTTGATTCAGCAGCAACGTGCGCGGCAAGGTCATGGCGCTGCGCCAGCGCTCCGTTGGCGTACTGGTGGCATAGTCCCAGTTGCTCATCCAGCCGATAAACAATCGCCGACCATCTTCGGCAGGGACGTCAGACCAGGTAACGCCCGCGTAGTTATCGGTGCCGTAATCGAGCCACAGCGCGGATTCCTGCTGCGGCTGCGCGGCCTTCTCGGTAAACACAATGTTGTCTATGTAGGTGTAGCCCCAGCGGCCATCGGCCTGGTCAACGATCTCCAGTTGCGCTTGCTGACCCTTAAACTCACTGACATCCCAGCTCGCCGCCTGCATCACCTGGGAATTATTGCCAGCGGCACGGCGTACCACCTTGCCGTCAACCAACAGTCGCATCCCCTGTAAGTCCTTATCAGCACCGCCGCCAATATAAAAATTGATAAAGGGCTGCGCAATGGTAAAACTCTTCGAGCGGAGCGAGCCAGTACCCGCTGTTCCCCGGCCCTCAGTGGAGACAAACATTTTGCCATGAATGGCCTTGTCGACGAGGGAGAACTCTACCGGCTGGCTTTTCACTGTATCGCCGCTAACAGTCCAGCGTGACAGGGACTCCTCGAAGTCCTCGAACATTTTTCCCTTCGGGAAAATAGCCGGCACGACTTTGAGATTCTGCAGGCTGGGATCTACCTTAAAGTGGGTACCGTCGAAATCACCAACGAAGTACTGGGTTGCGGTGCCACCGTTGGGAGAACCGGCAATTATACTCACCAGCAGTACGTATTTGCTTTCATCTGATCCGGCCACCGGTATTTCAACCAGCTCAGGGCACTCCCACACCCCCCCGTGCACACCCCAATCACGTCCAAAATCACTTTCAAAATCCCAGCTCTTGAGGTCTTTGGAGGAATAAAAACTTACCCGGTTCTTGACCGCCAGCGTCATAATCCATTTTTTCCCGGGGGCATACCAGAACACCTTGGGATCTCGAAAATCCCGATCTCCCATATTGTCTAACACAGGGTTGCCGCCATACTTGGTCCAGGAGCGCCCGTTGTCCAGGCTATAAGCGATACCCTGGGTCTGGAAATCGCTGCCACCAAAGTCGTGCGCCAGATGGTCGTGGTAAGTATAAATTGCCACCAGCGGGGGGTTATCCTCACTCCCGAAACCGGAAGTATTGTGCCAGTCAACAACCGCGCTGCCGGAAAAGATGGTGCCGAATCGATCCGGGTAGAGCGCGATGGGCAGGTGTTCCCAGTACACCAGATCTTTGCTGACCGCATGCCCCCAATGCATCGGCCCCCAGACATTGCCGTAGGGGTGATACTGGTAAAACAGATGGTATTCACCCTGGTAGTAAACCATACCGTTGGGGTCATTCATCCACTTTTGCGGCGGGGTAAAATGAAACTGCGGCCGGTAGAGCTCCTGGTAGAGGTCCTCTGGCAGAGGTGATTCGGCCTGCGCAACACCAGCGAGCAGTAGCGCGGTTAGCAAGGTAAGCAATATCTTCATAAGTAACTCTCGATTCTCTTTGTTTGTCTTGTTACACCAAATGATGTTCGTAAACATCCTTACCCAGGTCTTCCAGTGAACGTCCCTTGGTTTCCGGCATCATGAACAACACATACAGCAACTGTAGTACCATCATGGCGGCAAAGAAGATGAATATTGCGGTGGGCTCGAAACGGCTCAGGAAGAACGGCATTACCAGGGTAATGACCGCGGCAAATACCCAGTGTGTTCCGGCCCCCAAAGACTGACCGGTGGCACGCACGCTGTTGGGAAAGATTTCGGCAATAAACACCCAGATCACTGCCCCCTGGCCGACGGCATGGGAGGCAATAAACACGAACACAAATAACACCACCAGCATGCCACCGGCGCCACTGTAAAACGCCCAGGCAACCACCGACAGCGACACGATGTAACCGATCGATCCAATCAGCATCAGGGTCTTGCGACCCACGTTGTCGATCAGGTAAAGCCCCAGCATGGTAAACGCCAGGTTAGTCAACCCGATACCGGCGCTGGAGAGTAGTGCCGAACTGGCGTCCAGACCGGCCAACTCGAACACCCGCGGCGCGAAATAGATAATGAAGTTTATGCCCGACAACTGGTTGAAGGCGGCAATCAGAAAGGCCAGTAGAATAGGGAAGGCATAAACCTTATTGTACAGGTGGTCCTTCTGGTGCTGCTGGGCGTCAGCCTCGATCCGTGCAACCAATTTATCAACATTCTCACTCTCACCCACAGCCTCGCCAATCTGCTGCAATACAGCCCTGCCCCCCTCAACGTCATTTTTGCGACGTATCAACCAGCGCGGGCTTTCCGGCACGCCCGTCACCATCAGCAGGAAAATCGCCGCCGGAACGACCTCGATACCCAGCATAACGCGCCAGTTTAATCCGACCCACTCGGCCACCAGATAATTGGAGAGGAATGCAATTAGAATGCCGAACACAATCTGGAACTGGTAGGTGGCCACCAGTCGGCCGCGAATTTTGGCCGGGGCAATCTCAGAGATATATGCTGGCACCGCAATCGACGATGCGCCCACACCCAACCCGCCGATAAAGCGAAAAAAGGAAAACGTGTACGGATCTGGCGCAATCGCGGAACCCAGCGCAGACACCAAGTACAACACTCCGACACCGATCAGGGTTATCTTCCTGCCCAGTGCATCACAGGGAATACTGCCGGCGAGGGCCCCAATTACCGTACCCCAAAGCGCCGATGACATAATGAAAGCACCGTGAAACAGCGGGCTGGTTTGCCATAGTTCCTGGATTGGCTTGTCAGCCCCGGAGATAACCGCAGTATCAAAACCAAAGAGAAAGCCCGCCACGGAAACCGTGAGAGACCAGTAGACGATTTTATTCATAGGTACACCCATTAGTGTCCGGATAAATTTTTAATAAATTTAATTGGTTGGAAAAAATGCCATTCCCCGCGCCCACCAGAAACTGGCGTTTCCGGACGGATACCAGGAGGCAAACGCCTTAGCCTGTTAGTTCGTTGGCGATCTATGCCGCAATGTGTATGACTATTTAGCAAAGCGGTTTAATTCTTTTATTTCAATTATGCCACTGATTGCCTGCACACCAACTTTGTATTCTGCCAGCTGATAGAGCCTGAAGCTGAGCGCTTTATCCTGATTAATATACAAGCTACCAACACCATTTTCAGGATGTAGGAACAATTCAAGCTGGATGCCTTGTTGAGCATTTAACTCAATCGGGACACGTGCCAACTCTGTTACCTGCTCTGCGTTTTTAGAAAGCAAACGTGCCAGCTGCTTCTCGCTGTCCAGTTCAATCAAATAATGAACCTGACTGTCAGCCTGCGCAAACACAACCGCAAGCTTGGCATTTTCTTTATTACTGGTCAGGTCTACTTGCAGCAAGTTCATACTGTCAAAGGCAGGTAGCAATATTTGTGCGCCTGGCGTCTGAAATATATTGCCATTGTTCATCTGTAGTTTGGCTTTATCATTCTTTGATTCACTCTGCACCGAGTCATGCTGAACAACGCCGGAACTGGTTTCCATGTCTTCAACAGATAGAGGACGATTGAGCTGCTGACGCAACTTGTCCGGCAATTTTACCGCAAGATTGCCATTTTCCGTTGCATGCAGCTGATGCACCATCAAATCTCCGCCCCACCTGGGATCCGCACCATCGTTGCGGCCGTCTGTATGAGGTACCCAGCCAAATAACAAGCGTTCAATTTCATTACCTGCCGAACGCGCAGCATAGAAATAACGGCCATCAAGCTGGTCATCGTTTGCCTTAACCCAGTCACCATTGTCGTTAACCAGATATTTGACTACGGGCGATTCATTGCGTTGGTCGGAATAAACGATATAGGGTGTACTAGACAATTCAAAATACTCAGGTACTTCCAGATTCAGTGGAGAGTTTTCACGGTATAAGGGCGGCTGCGCTGTCCAGCTGGATAAATCGTTTGACGTATACAAACCAATTACGGCTTGCCCGTAATAGCGAGAAGTGATGAGCATCCAGTAACGCTGTTCATCCTGATTCCAAAAAACAAACGGGTCGCGGAAATCATAATCGCTATATCCATAGGTACCGGTAAAAGTATCAGTCTCAATGGTTTGCCAACTTTTCAAGGTATTGTCGCTTGCTACTGCGTGCATCACAGCTTCAACCGGAGAATGGTTTACGTTATGGCCTGTATAGAACAGGTGGTACTGGCCGTTCTGGTCTTTGATGACACTGCCAGAACCAGTCCATTGATCTTGTTTACTGCTGTCAGCCGAAGCGCCTAAAACCTGTTCCGGGAACGTTGAAGTTAACAAATCTGTGGTTTTGCTTAAATACCAGGAGTGATAACCTGAGTTTTGCAGATAATACAGATAGAACTCACCATCCTCATAATATGGATTGGCATCACCCATATTGAGCTGCAATGGTACGGTATGACCTTCAACCTGGCTCACAATCGCACTTGCGACCGGGGTCACAGCTGCCTGCTCTGCCTGACGAATTTCGTCTACCAGAATAAAAGGTAAACTGCCGTCGTTGACTGAATTATCATGCAAATCAATAATTTCGATAGTGGCTTGCTGATTGATCAGGCCGGATACATCCCAGCTCTGCCAGTCCAGCTCAGCAACCGAACCATTGCCGGTTGCCTGACGAACCACTTTGCCATTGACTCTTAGCACTACCGCTGTCGCGTGTGAATGACCAAAAACATTAGTACCACCACCTGTGAGAAAATTTATGTACGGCAGCGTGATAGCAAATTCAGGTGTAATCAATCGGCCAGTCGTCTCTTCACCATACCAGCTTCCAATACTGTCGGCCTCATTGGCAAAACCTTGGCCGAAACTGGCAAATACACGATCGCCAACATGCTTGCCTATGTCGCTAGCCCACAACCCGCCATCAAAACGGACAAAGTCACCATAAGCCTGAAAACCATGTTCGTGAAATCCATCAAAGCGGCCACAACAAAATTCGAAACCAGCAATATTCTGCAGTGGGAAATCCAGACGCTTAAATGCTGCAATACCCTCGGACTCCGGATTGCTGGCGACATTAGCAGCTTGTAGATCAACTTTACTATTGACATCTGGTGTTACCAGCGCTGAATCTGCGGCGCGAAACTGATCTGCCAGCAGGTACGGTAGACTGTTATCCGAATTGTCATCCGGGTGCAGATCAATAAAGCGTAATCTGGCCGTCTGGCCGACAATTTCACTGACATCCCAACTGGTCCAGTAAAGCTGATTTTGCTGATTGCTGCCACTGGCGTGGCGTACAACCTGGTTATTTACCAGCAGTACGACTGCAGTTGCATTGGCTGCATCAAACCTGTTTTTTCCGCCGCCAATCAGAAAATTAATAAAATTGTGGTTAATGGTAAATTCCGGGCTGTCCAGTGTGCCGGTAGCTTTACCACCGAGTTGCTCCGCACTGGTATCCTGGTCGTCAGAGTAACCGTCACCATAACTTGAGAAAATACGTTCATCGATCGCACCATTGATACTCGTGGCCCAAAAACCACCATCGAGTTGATCAAAATCTCCTGTAGCATTGCCGAACCCATGCTCCTGGTAGGTATCAAAACCTCCGCAGCAAAATTCAAACCCGGATAAATCCAATGCATAGCCAGAGCCGAACAATGGAATTCCTGCGTTTTCCGGATTGACATAACTCGCGACTGAAGGTTCTACTGCTGCGAGTTCGGCAGCGCGAAATTCATCGGCCAATAAATAGGGTAATTGGGTATCTGAATCGTCTGCAGGGTGCATATCGATTAGCAGAATATAGGCGTTTTGTCCTTGATACTCCGCCACATCCCAGCTTTGCCAATTGAGCTGATATGGCTGATCATCACCGCTGGCATGTCGTACCCATTCACCATCCACGACCAGTACAGCTGAAGTTGCATTAACTTGATCAAAGCGGTTACTACCACCACCAATTTTAAAATTAATATAGGTTTTATCTATGGTAAATTCAGGCGTGCGAATACTACCAGTGGCTTGCCAGCCGATGTGTTGCGCACTGGTATCCCAATCACCATCAAAACCGTCACCATAACTGGCAAACGCACGTTGCCCAATAGCACCATTTATATCTGCAGCCCATTGGCCGCCGTCCAACTTGATAAAGTCGCCAGTGGCCTGAGAAAATCCGTGTTCTTGGTAAGTATCAAATCCACCACAACAAAATTCGAAACCAGCGATGTTTTGCTCCGGATAAGCAGCTCGCGTAAACAGTGAGTAACCTTCTGTTTCTGGCTGTGTTGTAAGCTGAACACTGGCAAATACAGGTTGTAATCCTGTGATTGCCAATGTAAATAGGCCCACCCTTGTTAAACTGCTGGTGTTGAGTTTATTTATCATATTTATGTTCTCTTTGGCTTTGCCTGAACATCTCAGCATTTGTTCGTATTTAGCTTTGACAATAATTGCCGACCACGCATCAAAGATACGTAGTCGGCACTATGGCTATTTGGTGAAGCGAACCAAATTATCGATAGATATCCCGTCGTCATTGGTATAGAGACCAATATCATAGTCTTTCATATCATATAGACGGAAACTCAACGCCCGCTTGCCATCCAGATAAAGCGTTCCTATTCCAACTTCTGGATTGAGGAAAAGATCCAGACCAACCCCAGCCTCGGTATCCAGATCAACTTTCACCACCGGATTATCCTCGAGACCAAGCCCTGCGGAAGTGGGAGGTGGTCCTGGTAACGGTAAATCAATAGCAGGCAGGTCATGCTCGAAGAAGTGATCCGCCAAAAGAAAGGGTAATCCGGGAGATCCGTCACCATCATGATTATCCACCAGCACCACATAGGCCTCCTGACCCTTAAATTCGCTGACATCCCAGGCGCTCCATTTCACCTCGAGCTCCGGGAAGCTACCGTTGTGGAACGTATCATCACCAGCGGAAGTACGTACAGGGTTCCCATCTCCTCCGACAATAAACAAGCCTATAGCGGTAGCTTTATCGGTACCCCAGGGGTTACTACCACCACCAATCAGAAAGTTGATAAAATCTTTAGTGATGGTGAACTTCGGCGTTGTTACGGAACCAGTAATTTCCCAGCCGAGAAACCCACCGCCAATTTGGTCACCAAAGCTGCGGAAGATCCTGTCATCATGAGCCCCGATAACATCAGCACCACCGCCGCCGGCCCACTGGCCACCGTCAATCAGGATCATATCCCCTGTAGCTTCCTGATAGCCCCAATCTCCCCAAGCCCCCATTGCGTTATCTCCACCATAGCAGCACTGCTGGAAAGATGAGGCTGAAAAATCGCCCCAATTAGTCGCCCAGAGATTTCCGGCCTGGAGCTCAGGCTCTTCCAGTATCAAAGATGGCTCTCCGGCATCAAAGAAGAATTCGGCTTCATCATCTTGAGCATCGATTTGGATAGCTACACGCTCTTCAACCATTTCTCCTTCTTTTTCAACTATTCGGGTGAATTGAATCCCAAACACCGCTTCGGCAGTACTACTCGATACTTCCAGCTCCAGACGATTGACCTCGTTTGCCGCTGCCAGCGCGAAACTTGAGTTCGCTCCCAAATCAATCACCGGGGCGTCACCAGTTACATCACCTGACTTGGAAACCATCGCTGTATCTGCCACGGTCTGCAAACCTGCGCGAATCTTTTCGGGTAGAGATACCTTCAACTCACCGGTCGCCGACTTAGTTAGCTGATGGGCTATCAAATCCCCTCCGAAGCCCAGAGTCCCCGAATCGTCTCTCGTATTCCTATCAGCAACCCAGCCAAACATAAGGCGCTCTGAATCATCTCCCGCAGTTCGACCTGCGTAAAAATACTTCCCATCCAAAGCATCGTTTTCCGGGATTGACCAAACGCCGAAGTTTTCTGACAGATACTTAACTTGACGAGAACCGTCACGCTGGTCTGAGTAAACAAGAAACGGCGTCAAATCACCTTCCTCCCCCAGATTGAAATAATCAGGTACTTCAAGATTCAGATTTGAATTCTCAGTGTAAAGTGGATCCGCAGCCACCCAGGTTGAAAGATCGGTCGAGGTATACAAGGCGATTGCCGCCTCACCCGCGTATCGACTGGTCAACAGCATCCAGTATTGATCCGCCTCTTCATTCCAAAACACCTTGGGATCCCTGAAATCATCGCTACTATAGCCTCCATCAGCTGAAAAAGTGTCATCTGGCTGATCGATCCAGCGAGTCAGTGTGCTATCAGCCGCAATGGCATGCAGAACCACTTCTTTGGGCGATAGATTTTGATTGTGGCCCGTGGAGAACAGGTGATATTTTCCCGCATGATCCCTAACAACGCTCCCTGACCCAAGAAACTGGTCTTGCGCTTCTCCGTCACCGGATGCAGACAGAACTTCTATAGGAAATGATGCTGATAGCAGATCCTTTGTTTTGGTAAGGCCCCATGAATGGAAGGAAAAGTTCTGTAGATGATACAGATAATAAGTTCCATCTATATAGATAGGGTTTGGATCAATCATATTAAGATTAAAACCAACCGCATGGCCTTCGGCCGCTATAACGAGGCTATCGGATTCAGGAATCGCTGCGGCTTTGTCCGCCGATCGAATCTCATCGACCAACAAAAAGGGTAGTGAACCGTCGTCTATGGAGGCATCATGGAAATCGATTATTTCAATAACTGCTGTTTCACCAATCAAACTCGATACATCCCAGGTTTTCCAGTCAACCTGAGACTCCAAACCATTGCCTGTAGCTTGACGTACTACCTTTCCGTTAACTCGTAAAACCATTGCCGTAGTGCGGTTTTCCCTGTTGCTGCCTGCCATATAGGGGTTGGTACCACCGCCGATCAGAAAATTTATATAGTTTGCATTGATCTCAAATGATGGGGTGGCGAGAGTACCGGTCTTATCATCTCCGATCCACCCCAGACTCACACCTGTAGGGGTTTTACCGTCAGCACGGCTGGAAAAAGCCCGCTCTCCGATACTATTAACCACATCAGCCGCCCACCAGCCTCCATCCAGAAACTGCATGTCGCCCGTAACATTAAAGTTATGTATTCCATATGTACCAAAGCCGCCACAGCAAAACTCAAAGCCGGCGATATTTTGATTTGGGTCTTGTTTGCGAATGAACGCCGGAGTACCTTCCAGCTCCGGCATGTTAGTGAACTCCTTAGCGCCAAACTTCACAACGCTTTCCGGTGCAGGCTGAACAGCAGCAGAATTGGCTATACGAAATTCGTCAGCTAATAGATACGGCACCGCCGTATCTGAGTTATCGTCTGGATGGTTGTCGATAAACAATATCTTCGCCGTTCGTCCTTTTAGAGTTCGTACATCCCATGCATCCCACGCCACTTCAAACTCCAGGTTCTTTCCACTTGACTGGCGGACAATCTCCCCGTCCACGACCAAAGCTACTGCTGTAGTATTTGGTCGATCGATGCCATTTTCCCCTCCTCCGATTAGAAAATTGATATAGCTGTCTGTAATTTCAAACTCCGGACTCTCGATCGTCCCGGTTGCACTAAAACCAATCCAACCCAACGAAGTACCATCTTCGAGAAAGCCATCGCCAAAGCTGGAAAATACTCGATCACCCAAGTTACCGGCAACGTCGCCGCCCCACCAGCCACCGTCTAACTTAGCAAAATCTCCAGTCGCATTAGTAAACTCATGGTTTTGATATGTATCGAACTTACCACAACAAAATTCGAAACCGGCTATATGCTGGTCCGGGTCAGACTGACGAACAAAGAGGCCAGCTCCTTCTGTGGCTGGATCATTTGAAATGATAACCGGACCCAATTCTACGTCATTTGGATCATCCTGCAGAACTACAACTACTCGGCCATCTTCGTTAGAGTCCAGCAAAGTATTGGAACCATTTTTCGCACCATCACCCCCGCAAGCTGTAAGCAAAACGGTCGAGCTACAGGCAACGACTAAACTGGTTTTGGAAATTATTTCTGAAAGTATTTTTTTCATTTTCCACCCCGTATTAACTACGATTATCGGAAATTTCGGTCATAGCGAGGCTCTACTTGAGATGGCAAGCAGAAGTAAAGCCCGCTGTTCAATATTTATAATGGTTAGTTAGTGTCAGCCAGAATCGATGACATGGGTCATATTATTTTGAGAACCAGTTAATAACCCGGGTTCTGTACATACAGGCCGCCACTCAAATTTAATTGAGTAAGGGGAATTGGCAAATACTCGTGTTTTCCTGCGATGAATTCGGCATCTGATAGCCACGTCTTTCTGGTCTTTGCAACAGCTAGATACGCATCAATTGTTTCTTTCGCAACACCCCAGCGAACCAGGTCAAAGAATCTCCACCCCTCCAGACCAAGCTCTAATCGACGCTCCCAACGCAATGCTCTCCGAGCCTCATCCTGATCGGCAAAAGAATCATCATAATTACCCACATTGTAGATACTGGTGCCGGCCACTTTACTTATGCTAAAAGCCGCGCGGTCCCGAATCCTGTTAATAATGGCTCTTGCTTCTTCCAATCCCTGTGAAGTACCTAGCTCTATGAGGGCTTCTGCTTTCCACAACAGTACATCGGCATAACGAATAATCTTTGTATTCATAGAAGAAATCGTGAAAGGTCCATTTAACATCAAGCTACCAGAACCTGGATGCTCCAACTCTTTCATGGATGTGTAATTTCCGTACAATGCAGGGTTACGTGCCCAGGCGTTTCCACCATGAATATCTGCACTGTACTTGAATGGTTTCCCCTGCATTCCAACAGTATGGTCCAATCTGGGATCTACAACGTCGGCGGACTGAATCAAAGCGTTATTGTATGTATCAAATAACGGTAGCCCATCAGCATCTGTTTTAAACGCATTGACAAAATTATCAGTAGGAACATGGAAACCACAGCATCCATAAAACCCAGCCAGGTTAGCTTGCGGGCCGTTGAGGGCAGTTGGATAAGAACCTTTTCCATCAGGCGAACCATCATCTCTGGAACGCTGAATCTCAAAGACTGATTCAACGCTATTATCGCCAGCGGCCAAAAAATTATCGCCGTAGTCTGAGCTAAGATCATAAACACCCGACGATTCAATCTCGTCAACTAAATCTACCACTTCCTGAAGATGCAAAGGGTTAACTGCCACAACTTCATGCATATCATTTTGTTCATACGCTTTGTAAAGTAGCACTTTGGCCAAAAACGCCTTGGCAGCGTACTTATTTACACGTCCTACTTGAGGCTGTGTCGCAGGCAAATTTTCAGCGGAAAACCGAAGATCATCTACAATTTTCTGCCACAATTCCTGGTCCGTCAGGTCAACGTTCGAAGCGGCCAGTATGTCTTCGTCTGTCATTGACTCATCAATCCAGGGCACTCTTTTATGATGAATCTTAAGATCGAAATACCAAAATGCTCGTAAAAATCGTGTTTCCGCAATGCGCGTAGTTCTCAGATCAAATTCATTGGCATTGCCAAGATTTTTCAGTGCAAGATTGGCGCGAGATATTCCCGTATAATTTCGAGACCACTTTTTATTCTGAAAGTCAACAAAATCTGGTGAATTGATACTTGCCATATCTGCCGTAATCGGCGCGTACAATGACATTGCCTCATAGCCAAAGATATCCGCAGGCCCATTTCCTCCCTTTAATGCATCACCCGCCCTAAGGTTGCCACTCGGCCAGAGCAGGTTGGGTGCCGTATAGTGATCATTGCCTAACCACGCATAGGTAGCGGTTACCAGGCCTTCTACATTCTCACCAGATGTAATAACCTGCTCATCAATAAATCCCAAAGTGTCAACTTCCAGCCTGTCACTTCCGCTATCCCCCCCGCAGCCAGACAACACCGCGATAGAGGCAACTGAGAACGCCAATATTTTCAATGCTTTCATTTTTTTCACCCTATTATTTTGTACCGTAATAATCGCTATATCTTTTTAACCTAGAAGAAGGAGGCGTTAAACCCAACAGTGATTCGCTTTGGAATCGGAAATACCGAACTCGGAGTTTCAGGGTCCTGCAGTCGACCACCGCTTGGGGTGATGGTGATCAGGTTCTCCCCGCGTATATAAACTCGTGCTCCAACAATATTAAGGTTTGATAACACAGAGTCCTTGAAGTTGTAACTCAGTGAGAGATTTCTTAACTTCAGGTATGATTTATCCTCCCAGAAAAAACTGGACTCTCGCGCTTCCGCATTGTTGTCGGACAGCGAAAGAGCTGGAATATCAGATCCGCTATTATCGGGCGACCAAGCATTTAATGTATCATTCCCGTAATTTGATCCGGCATTCAATGAAGTGAAGTGAGTAAATCTCAACCAATCATTTTTTACTTCACCACCTTCAACGCCCTGCCAGAACATATTGAAATCCCACTGGCGCCACCGAACATCCACATTGAATCCGTAGATATAATCGGGGTCTGTGCTGGTAAAGAATTTTTGGTCCTGCTCATTGATTACGCCGTTGCCATCTAGGTCAACGTACCTGATTCTACCAGGAGCTGCTCCGGCTTGTGTTGCATGAGCATCGACCTCCTCCTGGCTTTGAAACAAACCATCAGCAACATACCCAAAAATGGAGTTAATTGAACGTCCGAGGATAGTATTACTCTGCCCATCACCGCCAAAGGAATTCAATACTTCACTGGGAAGGTCAACCACCTCATTTTTCGAAGTTGATATATTGAAATTAGCCTCGACATTAAACACACCCCAATCAGCTATTTCAAAATCGTCGGTGTAGTTCAACACCATCTCGAAACCGGAGTTATCGATCGACCCGCCATTAACGACCCGCTGTGCACCTTCGCCGAGGGTAGCCAGCGGATTAGTGACTGTAAGAATGTCTTCAGTGCGCTTTTCATACCAATCCAGGCTAGCTGAGAAACGGTCATCCAATAGGAATATGTCAAAGCCAATATTGGTCATTGTCGACGTTTCCCACCTGAGATCCGGGTTAGCTGCCTGCACTCGGGCAAACCCCGAAGGCAAATTACCGGCATTCGCCCCCGCCAAATCGTAGGCCGTACCTTCATCTTGCTGTGAGGTAAAAAGCGATTGTGTAAACGGACGAGGTACAAACAGACCTTTCGACGCAATAGTACTGATTTCCTGATTACCGGTTTCACCCCAACTGACCCTGAACTTCAGCTCTTCGATAAAATCGACATTGAAGAAAGGCTCACTACTGATTCTCCATCCCAGGGATGCTGCTGGAAAGTCTCCCCATTTATTGTTTTCGCCAAATCGGGATGACCCATCACGCCGAATGGTCGCGGAAGCCAGGTACTTGTCACTATAGTTGTAATCGACCTTTCCAAAATAGGAAACCAGTGACCATTGATCACCACTGCCAGAAACCAGGGCGCTACTGGTAATATTATTCAAAAACGCAAAATTTCGATCTTGCACTGCAAGATCTTCACCAGAAGCCTGGACAGCTTCCGTTGTAAAATCTACGTTTTCAGTACCCACCAATAAGTTTATGTGATGGGAGTCATTAATTGTAAAGTCGTATTGAGCCGTGTTAGTCCAAACGAGGCTTTTGTTCCAGTTGTAGTTATTGATAACCCTGTCTTCTATATTGATGCTACCGGCTTGAGAAGATCGTATGAAATTTCTGAGATCAAATTGACCATAATTGATCCCGTAAACTGATTTCAAGGTTAAACCATCAAGAACCCCTGCAGGAGACCACTCGATAAAAGCATTAGCCATAATTCTATTAAATCGATATTCGTTGTTTTTATTTTCAAATATCAACCGAACCGGATTGTCTCGATCAGTCACGCCAGCGGTCGGGCCACCCCAACCACCGTCCTCGGTGTAAATGGGAATAATTGACTGCTGCTCGAGCGACAGAAACAAGATCTCCTCAGCTCTCGCATTTACTACATTGGCCACCTGATTCGTGACCATGGCGTTCTCGCCGAATTTCAGTTCGCCGTCCATAAGCGTATAATCAGAATTAACCCTGAAAGACATGCGTTCAAACTGGGATGCATCAACCAGTCCGTCCTGCTTGTAGTAACCAAACGAGGCATAAGCATTGCTATTCTCTGTGCCATTAGATACGGCAAGATTAAAATCCGTTGCTTCACCATCACGAACTACCGCATCAAACCAGTTGGTATTTGCCACTCGCATGGCCGGATCGGTACTTATGAACCCGTTATCATCTCCGATCTGAATGTCGTATAATATGGGGTTATTAAAATCTCCGTTCCAGTTATACGAATACAAAGGGCTAACGGAATTCGGATTCACACGGTCGTTTATAGCTGCCTGGTACAAGGCCTGTGGTCGCTGTGTCGTAGATAGCGGCCGGATATCATATTTGAAAGTATCCAGGGACTGATTTAGCCTGAAGTCAAATTTCAGTCCATCAGCCTGAGACCCTTTTTTGGTTGTCACAACAATGACGCCATTCCCTGATCTGGCTCCAAAAATGCTAGCCGTTGAAGCATCTTTTAAAACCTGTATAGATTCGATATCGTTGCTATTAATTTCATGCATGCCTGAAGTAGTGGGCACGCCGTCAATAACGTAGAGTGGGTCATTGTTACCCAAGGGCCCCAGGCCCTGACCTCGGATTCTGACGGTTGCTTGCGACTCAGGGTTCCCAGAGGTTGTAATAAATACACCCGGCACCTTACCCTGAAGACTTTTCATGGGGTTTGCTGCTGGCGCATCTGCGATTGATGCCATATCCACAGATGTAACGGCGCCGCTAATGTCCTGGACGTTTGAGGTGCTATAGCCCATCACTACCACCTCCTCCAGCGATCCTGCTGCACTCGCCGCCTTGGACGTGGCTCCCATATGCGGAGCGCAACCCTGGCTACCTGGATTTAACGCACAATCAACTTCGGAAGCCATCTCCTCCCCCCGGCTAGCAGTGCCAACCTGAGCAATAGCCGGAGACATCGAAGTTGCCACGATACTGACGAAAGCTATAGTTTTTCTCATTTCTATTACCTTTATCTATTGTTATCTGCTCAGTGATACTGGCTTTCGATAGCCAGTAAATACTAAAAAGATCAGTCAATTCAATTAATTAAGCGACAAGTACTACAGAAATCGTGAACTTTAGCAGTATTTAACACTTAAATGAGCGTCATATCAAGAAATAATTGGCTATCGTTAGCCTATTATAGTCTAACGATAGCCAGCCCATATACTTGCAAGGTTTCGTACAGCAACACTACGTACAGTCAGCCCCCTTGCGGACTCGCCCGGCTTAAGGGAAAAATGCGTTAGCTCACGAGAAGTGAAATAGCACATCGTACAGACTGTCTCGCCCTCGCCGGCAAACACCTCGACGGAAGACCTGTCCTTTAGTATTAATATTCTTATCGAATTGTCATCAGCGACCGCAACTGGCATAGCAACTATGTCGCACAGCAGCACAGCATGGCTATCACCTACATCCTTGACAGCACTATTCCGGTTCAGGAGCAATTGTTGAGCGCGCGCGTCATATTGCATGCCGAGGGTTTCCCCAGACTCGTTGCAAAACTCGAGATAAAAATCAGTAACACCCTGCTCGAAACCTATTTTAATTTCTATTTCCAGCAACTCCCCCAAACCATCTTCAGGGCCAACCATCAAACGTTCACCGATGGGGACATCTTTCAGCTCCACAACCTGCCCCAACTGCAAAGAGCGTATTTCCTCCGCAGGCCGCGAAAGCAATCGATACCCTGCCGCTCCCATAGACAAATTCAGTACTCGAGGAAACGTCATGGCCCCACGCCAAGGCAGCGTCGGCGTATGCGCCGCATACTTCCAATTACTCATCCACGCAGTCAGGATACGTCGGCCATCCGCTACAGGAATGTCGCTCCAGGTTACCCCTGCATAGCAATCCGGGCCATAATCCAGCCACAGAATATCGTTATGCACAGGAAAAAAGCCCTTCTCGGAAAATTCACCGACAAAATACTGGGTTCCAGAACCACCAGCCGGGCCGCCAGGGTTGAGACTTACCAAAAGCACCCACTTGACTTCATCGGTATCACCAACCTGCATAGGAAAGAGATCAGGACACTCCCAAACGCCACCATGCGCCCCAATAGCCTCACCAAAATCAAAAAGATACTCCCAATCAACCATGTTGCCCGAGCGATGAAATTTAATGACAGTGCCAGAGGCCAAAACCATGACCCACTGTTGCCACTCATCAATCCAGATCACCTTGGGGTCGCGAAAGTCTTTTATACCATTGTTGGCTATCACCGGATTGTGTTTGTACATAGCCCAGCTATCACCACCATCAGTGCTATACGCCAGGCTCTGGACCTCGACATTATACAAAGAGTGATGGGTAAACATCGCGACCAAAGGGGGAATACTTGAGCCCTTTTCCTTAAAGCCGGATCTGTTACTCCAATCTACAACAACGCTACCTGAATAGATAAAACCAAGACCGTCAGGTTCTGACGCCAGCGCAACCGGCTTTTGCTCCCAATGCACCAGGTCATCACTTACCGCATGCCCCCAACTCATATTTGACCAGACCTTGTCGTGTGGGTTTAGCTGGTAAAATAGATGGTACTTACCGGAAAAATACACCAGCCCATTCGGGTCATTTATCCAGTTACGCGATGCGCTATAGTGAAGCTGCGGGCGGTGTGGCTCTTGATACAATTTGCACAACGGCACTAAAGCACTGGAAAACTCCGGGCAAGTCTTGTCAACTGACGGAACTTGAGCCGCCAAATTCGGATCACTAGCCATTATTATTCCTCCGAAAACCAGTAAATATTATTTGGCCAAGTCAATTTCAGCACAAACTGTCTTTCGTTAGCCAGTATGGTATGCTACCATCTCCATCAAGGCTTGCAAGCATTTATAATCAAGGAGTCGTAATTGGCCACCATTGAAGATGTCGCCAAACTGGCAGAAGTATCCACCAGGTCTGTCTCACGTTACATTTCCGGGGTTAGCGTTCGTGCTGAAACGGCACGTCGTATAGATGAAGCGGCAAAGCAATTGGAGTTTTACCCCTCCGCCGCAGCCAGGACATTGAAAGGCCAAAGTCCGGGCATCATCAGCCTGATTACTGACAATCTGACGACCACCCCATGGTCATTCGATATTATTAAAGGCGTACAGGAAGCTTGTGATCAACATGGAAAGCTGTTGCTGATTGGCGAAACAAGAAACAACCCACACATGTTTGACAAGCTAGTCACCCAGTTTCGGCAGTACAAGACAGAGGCGATTATCAAAGCAGCCTATTTTCATCGCCCTGTTCAAGTCACACAGCAATTTGAATTCTGCCCACTTGTACTTGTTAATTGCTTTGATACTAACTCGAAATACCCTTGCATTCTTCCAGATGATGAACAAGGGGCCTATGACCTAACCAATAGGCTAGTGTCACTGGGCCATGAAAAAATTGCCTTCATTACACTTCCCGAAGATCTGATTGCAACCAAATTGCGCCTGAAGGGCTATAAAAGGGCACTACAGAGTAACAACCTGAAGCTTGACCAAAGTTTAATTTTCACTCCGGAATCGCTTGGCAGGCGCGAGCTTTCCGAATGGCACCTGAGCATTCTGAAAACGCTGGTTTCGCTAAACGAACCACCAACCGCAATCATGTGCGGCAAGGATACCTCCGCTAGCAACATTATTATGCATCTTAAGGAGTTGGGAATTAGAGTACCCCAGGATATTTCCGTAGTTGGTTTTGACAACTACAAGGTTATAGCTGAAAACTGCGTACCACCCATTACGACTGTAAGCCTTCCTTATTATGAAATGGGTCAGCGGGCAGCCAAAATGGCGATTGGGCTAGCGGATAAAAGCATCAAGGACCCAAAATCCGAGCGCTGTAGGTGCGAGATAATTCCCAGGGAATCTGATAAAGAGCGGTAGTGATGAATTTTCCAACAATGACTAAAAATATTCGGCTTTTGTTGGCTACCCTGATATTTGTTGCCAGTTGCTCAGCTTGCAGCCCTATTACTACAAACACAACCAATCTCGAGCGTAGCGGCCAACCTTTGTTTCCCAGCGCCGACTTCGAGTTTAACCCCCGGATCTTCAATGCCTATGAAAAATATGGTTTCTCCAAGGCGAGCGGTGACTTCATTCGCATGGGGGGTGGCGCATTACTGACTGACGCAGTGAACCCCGATCAAACTGCCAACAGAGTTTTTGCCAGCTATGGTCCAGGCCCGATAGAGGAAGGCGCTTCTGTTTTCGAACAAATTGGTTATCGTGCCACGGGGCGGATTTTAAGCCCAATGTTCACTATTGACAGCGATTACATAAACTTTCAGATTGGAGGTGGTTATCACGGTTCTCAAGAGCCAAAGACCACAGCAATTCGCTTGCTAGTAGAGGGCGAAGCTGTAGCCGAAGCCACCGGTCGCAACAAACATTTTAAATTGGATTGGGAGACGTGGGATGTCAAGCTGTATAAAGGTAAACAGGCAGTCATTGAGTTTATTGACGAGCATGACGAGCGAGATGCTATTCACTCTCTAGCATATATTGCCGCGGACAATTTCCTCGCCTCTAACACCCCGGCAACCTTCCCTATCGACTCTCCGAACAGGATTAAGCCTGTAATTCAAAAAATCTATAGCGAGCCGTTCAGGCCCCAGTTTCACTATTCGGCACCTGCAGAGTGGGTTGGCGATCCGGATGGACCTCTCTATCACGACGGTAAATACCATATCTTTTATTGGGGGCACGCCCAATCAGACGACCTTATACACTGGGAACAGCTTCCCCGTGCGCTGTACGATGACAGTGAGAACCGTACATATACCGGGTCAGTTATTATTGACCACGACAACACCAGCGGCTTTTCAAAGAACGGCGAATCGCCCTGGATAGCGATATATACCGGGCATGGAGACAAGCAAACCCAGCTGCTCGCATACAGTAATGACAATGGCGTAAGTTGGAACAAATACAAAAATAATCCCGTTTTGGACATTAACTCGACCGATTTTCGAGACCCCCAAATTTTCTGGCATCATGAGAGCCAACAGTGGATTATGAGTATTGCCCTGCCGCTGGAGAGAAAAATACAATTTTATCAATCAGACAACCTCATTAATTGGACACTGGCCAGCACCTTTGGACCAGCCGGATCAACCACTCAAGTCTGGGAGGTCTCGGATCTCTTTCCTATGCGTGTCAACGGCGAAGCCAACAACACTAAATGGGTTTTGGTAGTTTCGGTTGGCGAAGCCAGCGGACAATATTTTGTTGGCCATTTTGATGGCAACGAATACACACTGGATCCAACTTTCGAGGCCCAACTCAATAGCATCCGGAATGTCACGTCAGAACGAGGAAATGCACTTTGGGTTGATTACGGCGATGATTACTACGCTTTCAATTCCTTTATGAATGATCCTGTCGCCGACAAGGGTAAACGCCTGGCCACAGCCTGGATTGGAAACTGGAAATATGCCAACGATGTCCCCACCTTTCCATGGAAGGGGTTCCATGGAATACCGAGGGAACTCAGTCTTGAGACAGACCAAATCGGCAACTTCTTCTTGCGTCAACACCCGGTCAGCTCAATTACCAAACTTCGAAATAATCATTGGAGCCTCCCCGCCAATACGTCGGTTAACAATACTGAGTTAGAAATCGATGAATCCGAAATATATGGGGACACTTTGGAAATTCATGCCATTCTTGAACCTGTGAGCGCGAGGAAATTTGGCATAAAGGTTCGAATAGGAGAGAGTGAAGAAACACTAATAGGGTACGACCTAGAGAAAGAAAGCCTCTATTTTGATCGTTCACGATCTGGCCTGAAAATATCCGAGCGTTTCGATGGTTATCAGAGCACATTGCTAAAACTTGAAGATGGAAAACTGAAGTTGAGAATATTTGTCGACAGGACATCTGTTGAAGTATTTGCCAACGATGGAATTAAAACCATGACAAATCTAATATTTCCCTCGTTGCAGAGCGACAAGGTTTCGGTATACGCGGAGGGGGGAGCCGTTGATATTGTGTCACTTGATATATGGCAACTCAACAGCATATGGCACTGATACAAAAAGATTGAGGTAGTTTATTCTTTGGTAGTGACAAAGACAAAAAGTAACTGTCTTCCCGACGACTTTTACCCTCTGTCTATGCAAGCGACTCTTTCAATGCGTCAATTGGCATGAGCAGTAATGTGCTTCTTAGAGAAATTTCAGGTGCGCACTGGCTAAGCATAGCCTAACTTGTAACCCCGTTAACTATTTAAAACTAAAGCCAGACAATAATTAACAGGAGCCTCATATGGGCACCCAAACTCAAAGGGACTACTGGCTACTCAGCGGTGCTCTCTTTACCTTTTTTCTCACCTGGTCATTTGCATTTTCATTGTTTCCCATATGGCTAAATCAAGCCATCGGACTCACGGGAGAATCCACAGGTATCGTTTTCAGCATCAATGCGTTAGCTGCCTTGCTTATCCAACCCTCCTATGGGTTTATTCAGGATAAACTTGGACTAAAAAAGCACCTTCTCTACATTACCGCAGCATTTTTGATCCTGAGCGGCCCATTTTTTGTTTTTATATACGGCCCCTTGCTAGCATTTAACCTAACTCTGGGGGCAGCGGTAGGCGGGGTCTATTTTGGCCTGGCGTTCTCTGCTGGTGTTGGCACTTTAGAAAGCTACACTGAGCGAGTGAGCCGCGTGGTTGGTTTCGAGTTTGGAAAAGCTCGGCTCTGGGGATCGCTTGGTTGGGCCGCGGCCACATTTTGTGCTGGCTATTTATTCAATAAAAACCCGAACATCAACTTTTGGATGGCATCACTCAGCGCAATGGCCTTCCTGATCTTACTTCTTTTGGTGCACCCGGCAAACACGCCGGAACAGGAGCAACAGATTGATCAAAAAGCCAGCACACTCAACATCAGTGATGCCCTGAGCCTCTTTACCAATAGGCAATTTTGGGCGTTCGCCATTTTTGTGATGGGCGTATCTTCTATTTATACAACGTACGACCAGCAATTCCCCGTGTACTTTTCATCGTTGTTTCCCAGCAAAGCCGAAGGCAACGCCATGTATGGCTACCTAAATTCATTCCAGGTATTTTTGGAAGCCGGTGGAATGTTTTTGGCACCTTTTATTGTCAATCGAATTGGCGCCAAGAATGGCCTGGTACTTGCCGGCGTAATAATGGCAACACGAATGATTGGCTCCGGGTTTGCGGAAGGCCCTATCGGCATATCTTGCGTGAAACTATTACACGCAGCGGAACTACCCATCATGCTGGTATCTGTGTTCAAGTACATTTCCGTCACTTTTGACGCAAGGCTTTCTGCCACTTTGTATCTCATAGGCTTTCAATTTGTCACCCAGATCAGTGCCAGCGTGTTTTCAATCATTGCAGGGGGGATGTACGACCGCTTGGGATTTGCAGACTCCTACATAATACTGGGCACAATCGTCGCCAGCTTCGTTATTGTTTGCCACTTCATATTAACCTGTGATCGACAGACTGTCGCGTCAAAGGGTATGGGTGAGACAGACTCGGATTATCAGGATGCATTCCATACTCCCGCGGCCAAAGAGCTTACCTAAACGCTGGAAAATCATATTTTGCCGCGAGGTCACCACTTTTTCGCTCTCTTGACGATGAGGATCGAATTCATGCGCTGGAACATAACAGGTCAAATCGGCCTGTCCTGTTCCAGCGGATATTCGACGACGCTGTCACTATCCCCATTTTAACACTCCAAAAATTCAGTAACGACCGCGGTAATCCTGACAGTGCAATCATTATCGCTGATCACTGCTACGTCACCGTGGCGATTCTCCACCACCTGCTCTTGTTAGTCTCATCCTACGTATCCTGCAGTCAGCCGGGAAGTCGATCAGGCTAGCAGAGTTTCTTGCCCCTTCCTCCGAATTAACTTCACGCTCTCCCGCTATTTAGTGGCGCGCTGCGGCAACAGTCAGACAATATTTTACTAAATCGACATGTACCCGGATCGATACTTGAGCTAGATATCACGTCTAGCCACGGCATAGAAGCAGCGGGCAACGCAAGCGCAAACATTCCTTTGGCGTCATACCCCAGCACCACGAGAATCACATCAACCGGTAAAGACACAAGCACACCTTATAAAATGCCAACAAACTTTTTGCAGCCCCGCCAATGGACCCAACAAACGACAAAGGAAAAGCCACCATGACCAACACGACCGCAAATACACCACAGCCAGCAGCGCGCAGGAATTCTGCACACCAGCACGTCCGCAACGACAGTGACCCGCAACGAATTCGGAGCATTTACAACAGACTCTGGAAGGAATACTACTACCGAAGCGCGCGCCCCATTCGCTCGCGAATCGATAGTGCTTGCGACCTTGCAGAAGTCAAGCAACTGCATGTCACTGACGAGTGCCTGTTGCAACTATGCGAAGAGTTAAAGGCAAGCAATCCCGTGACTAATTTAACCATCCAGAACTACGTTGCCGGCCAATTATTCGAGCGCTCCTGTCTCGATGTACTCGAAAAATTCCCGCAACAAGATGACGGCTCCGACGAGTGCAAACGCTGTCGGGTGGACATTGAACTGGCCTCCGCCTGCCTCGCGGCCTGGCATCAGCATCAATTAAAATGCTCGACCTGGGCTTGCGACACAACTCGCGGGAAAGACTCTGGCGCGGTGCCGATGTCATCATTGAAGCTGGCGACTGGAGCTTCGATGACAGCCGTTCCAAAGTGCGCCTGGCGCTGCCTGAAGCTCAGGGGGCCGGCCAATGAGGTCAATCAGCCATCCCGGCCAAGCTGATCTAATATGACCTGTGCCGCAATTTCCGCCCCTCCCCGCGGCATCTCTGCAGGCGGAACGGCGACGACTGCAGCATGCTGCAAAGCGCGTTTCAATCTGCCGGCATAAAGGTCGGCACTGGCAATAAACGCATTGCGACAATAGCGCTCGATGTTCTCCACCAAAACCGGATACTCGCGAAAATTCTCACGGTCGGCGTAGATGATCGGCTTGTTGTTGGCTATGCACTCGGAAACAATACCGAAACCCGGCTTGGTTACCACCAAATCCATGCTGGCCAGCGTGTCGGAAAAGCTGACGTGGGCGCGGGTGATGGTGTGAACACTGGAACCCGGCCACTGCAGGGGTTCAACCGCAAAAAATTCATAGTCCGCAAGCTGCGCCAGGTTTTCCAGCGCCTGGCCATTCAGGTTGAGGGTGGTAAAGGACAGTAACACCCACTGCTTGCTCACATCGGCACCGGTCAACCGCGCCAACTCAGCGCGACGGTTGCTGCCGGGCCGGGCCAATAATGGCAGATCGATCCGGCGTGGAAACGCCTGCATGGGTTCGGCGAAGGGCATGCGCAGCAACAGGTTGGTGCGTTCATACACGCGGCGAAGCTTGTCCGCATGGATTTGCCAGCGCGGGTCATGATCGCTGAATTCAGCGTAGATCCAGTCCCAGCCAAAGTTACCCGTGGCAATATTCGCAATACCCACCTGTTGCGCGGCTTGCAAGGGAATCGCCGGTATATCGGCCACCACCACCCCCACATTCTCCTGTTTGATGAACGCCACTTCCTGGGCAACGAGTTCGCTTTCACGCCTGGCGAGAGAGTGTATCGACTCAATTGAAGCGTCGAGGTCGACCTGGATGGAATCTTTTTGCACAAGGCCAACGTCGTATGCGCCGCTGCGAAGGTCAATGCTGTCATCAATGCGGCCACTAAAAAATGCCCGTGGCAGGTCGGTTTTAACAATGATGGGCAGGTAGGGCGCGAGGTCGCGCAGCGCATTAAGAATATCGCACGAGCGGGTGCCGTGACCGTAGCCGTGGGCGGTAATGTAGTAGGCTATTTTCTTCATCTCAGGGCGACTCTCACGATCAATACAGGAAGCATTGGCGAGTATAGCAAGACTCCCTGTTTTTCGATCGGGCTAAAGCGGAAGCGTCCAGGCCAAGTGGGGCCAGAGCGTCGATTCTGACCCCGAACTTTGCTCACGCCTGCCGGCTATAAGCGCGGCTGCACAACCAATCAAAAGTCTATTGGTGCCGCTTCCGGATTGGCCTTACAATTGCCGCCGCCAGCGCAGGAACGCTGGATAAAACTAACACCTCTACTGCTACAGTACTTTACAAAGGACTTAAGTATGTTCAAGAAATCACTGCTGCTCGCCAGCATTTGTACATCCCTTGCCCTGCCCGCAATCGCATCCGACCTGTCATACACCTATATTGGCGTGTCCTACGAGACCGGCGAAGTGGCTGACCTGGATTTCGATGGCTTTGGCATTCAGGGCAGTGTCGCACTCAACGACAGTTTCTTTCTGCTGGGTGACTACACCAGCCTGGGATCTGACGATGAATTCGATATCGGCTTTGGCTCCGACGACATCGACGCCGAACAACTCGTTTTAGGTGTTGGCTTCCACACGCCGGTCAGCAACATCGTAGATTTCGTTGCCATTCTTGCCTATGCGGAAGCGGAGGTGAAAACCCGGGGTTTGAAGGAAGACGGCAATGGCTACCTGGTGAGCGCCGGCGTCAGGAGCAAACCGACCGACAAGCTGGAGTTTGCGGCCTTTATCAACTACAGCGATATCGAGAATGAAAGTGAGACCGGTTACGCCCTGGGTGCACGCTACTTTGTGTTACCCCCTGCATCACTGGGCCTCGGCTACGAGTCCGCCGACGATGTGGACGTCTTTGTGTTCGATATCCGCTTCGACTTCTAGGGCCACTATCAACCGGATCGACCGGCGACAGGGTGGTTTGAGCCCATCCTGTCGCCGCTACAAGCTGAAGCCAGGCGCAATTTAACCATCTCTGCGATCGCTTGGCCACGGCCTCCGTCACTCAGTTTCAACCAGCACACGCTCCTCCTCGCCGGCAACATGTACCCGGAACACTACCGCCCGCGCGCCGTCCACACCACCCCGGGGAGCGTGCACCGCTCGCGGGGGAATAACATAAACATCACCCGCCTTGAGGATCCGGTCCGGTTTGCCCGCTTCCACATGTACAGCGGAGCCTTCGATCACGTAAACAAACTCTTCACCGGGGTGATAGTGTGGTGGGACGGTGGCATTGGCCGGGATCACCACGTCGGAGATAATGACTTCAAGTCCCTCCCCCATGGTAATGGGTGCGCGCAGCATCTGGTTCGAGCCGGGCGGTGGGTAATGCTGGTCGCGCTCCGCTTCTGCACAGGCACCGCAGTCGGTGTTTGACGGTTCACAAGCGGCCAGCAGCAAGGCTGCGAGCAGGATAGTACAGACTTTCATAATGCCCTCCGGTTGCCTGCGCAGTTCACCTGGGTAACCTGAAAAATTTACCGGCCATCACTGCACCAACCTTCAGTTTGTGCAAAAGGAAATCATTGCTGTTCTGGCTCTGGTTCCAGGTCGTTGGTGATAGGGTATGACTTAAGAATACGGCTTCAGGACACAAAAGTATAAGCACAGATTATGGGGCCAATCGACTTCTTTAGCGACAAGGCCATCTTGCTCACACGATCTCCTGATCCACAAAACACCCCAACCGTCGAATGGCCGGCAACAACTCTTCATCCGCAAACCTGCAGCCGGTACTGCCCGGATCAATTTGTTCCGTCTTATCCGCCGCGTCCGGGCTGTGACCCTCACCGTCCCGCAGCAGTTGCAGCAGCGGCGCGTAACCCGGCTGCCAGGCCTGCACGTGGCCAAACCGTTGCCGCAATACTTTGAGGATGGCCATACCGGAATAGTCGAGATCCCCCCAGAACCAGACCGGCCAGGGCGCGGCTTGCTCACCCAACCACCAGCCCTCAAAGCGTGCTTGCACTGTTGTGCTGGCCGGCCCGTGGTAGTGCAGGCTGACGCCAGCCGCGGCCCGCACCCGCTCGGCACTGCCGCGAAAACCGGCGCCATAGACCAGCGCCAGCCCCTGCACAGCTGCGGGCTGGCCGCCCAGAGCCTGCACGTAGCTGTCCTGGTTTTCGATAAACAGCACGCCGCTAAATTTTGGCGGCAGGTGCGCATGCACCAGTACCGGACGCGGTGCAATCTGCAGCTCGGGGAAGGACCGGGCGACCACATCGGCGCGTGCATCCAGCAATTTGGACAGGCCCCAAAAACAGCGGGCACTGAGTTGCCGCAAGGTCAGGTTACTGTCTTTATAGCGGCTGAGGCCGGCAAACGCCGCCACCACTTCCGCCGCCGATCTTTGCGCCACCCGCAGCGGCCGCTGCCGCAGGCACTGGCCGCGGTCGGCAAAATGTTCCGCCCGGGCTGCTACGGCCGACGCCCACTCATCCCGGTAGGGCTGCTGCCGGGGACGGTCCAGCCAGGCCCGGCAAATCCCTTCCCCGGCCTCCAGTAGACGCAACATGGCATTCACATAGGGCGGGTCAAACGGCGCCCGTTTGCGATCCGAACGAATCTCGAGCACCTGTCCCTCAAGGTCCTGCAACAACTTCCAGCTGCGGTCGGCGGCTTCGTCGTGACGAAACAACTTCGGCACCAGCTTGGGCTCGAGCCGAATGCCGGGTGGCCGCGCTCGCTCGCTGAGTGACTTTTTATCCAGCATGTCGAGCAAAACGTGGAGCACAGCCAACACTTCGGGTTCGTCCGCCAGCCACTGCGGACGCGGCGGCAGCGCCGCAGCGGGGTTATTGCTATTGCACGAATCGCGCCCGCTCATCCCGCCGCAAACTCTTCCATAAAGTCGAGTTCCGCCTGCTGGTAGACCGAGCGCCGGTGACTGTCCCACAGCTCGCGGATGCGCTGCTGGTTGCACTGCTTGCGATCCACCAGCACCCGGGTGGTCAGCTGCCCCCGGGGCGCGTCGCTGGGTACCTTGGCAAAGACAAACTCGTTGCTGATCAGGTCCATATAGGGGCCGCACTTGCTGGTGGGCATAATAAACACCAGCTGCAAGCCCAGCGATTCGGTCAGGTAATTGATCACTTCCCGGGAACGGGTTTCATCCATTTTTGAAAACGCCTCGTCCACCAGCACCATGCGCAAATGGGCCTTGCCTTCGGCAAAGCGCAGGGCCGAGGTGATGGCCGCCGAGCGAATGATATAGGCCGGTGTTTCCAGCTGGCCGCCGGAGCCGGTGCCGTATTCGCTCAGGGGAATCGGCTCCTTGCCCTCCACCTCCTTGTAGATCTCATAGCGGCGGTAGTTGCGGTAATCGGCAATGCGCTCGAGGTCGCGCAATGCCCGGATCTCGTCGTCATCGAGCAGCATCGCCATCAACTCGTCGCGCACTTTGCTGGAGCGGGGGTTGAGCGAGGCGTCGAACAGGGTCACCTCGTCACCCAGCCCCGGGGTTTTGATCACCTCCTCGAAAAAACGCGCATAGTCGCGATACTCTGGCACCCACTCGCTGGCGAAGCGAAAGGTCTCCCGGTCGGCGCCAAAGCGGTGATGTTGCAACTCCTTGTTCAGCAGTTCGATCTGGCGTTTGCCCTCGCCCAGCGCCTGGTAGATGGCATGACACAGGTGCGAGACAAAAGCGTTGTTAAACGCATCCTTGAGCTCCACCAGCCTGGCGTGTTTTTCCGCCAGGATATTGTTCTTGAGAACATTATGCAGTCGATCCAGCTCGCGCCGCACCGCGCACACCGCCTTGAACAGTTCGGCGTCGTATTCACCGTTGAAGGCGTCAAACACCACCGCGTCGGCCGGCCGACAGTGCTGGTTGTGGGCCATGATTTCATCGCCCAGGCGTTTCTGCGCCAGGTGCAGCGCTTTCTCCACTTCGGCCCGGTAATTCTTCGCCACCGCCAGGTTCAACTCCCTGGCTTCCCGGTCGGCCAGGTCGAGCCGGGCCTCCACATCGAAATCTGGCCAGATGCCGGTGATAGCCTGCAGCACGGCTTCGTGCTCCTCCACCTTGTAGCGATTCTGCTCCTGCAAGTCACTCAGGGCCTTGAGCTGTTTGCCAATGCCCTCCAGCTCATTCTGCAGCCGGCCTTTGCCAGCGTTGAGCTCCGCTTCGCTGGCTTTCAGCTGATCGCTCTTGTCCTGCAACAGCGCCAGTTGCTGCTCCAGGTCCCGGTGCTCGGACAGGTCCAGTTGCGCCAGCAGGGCGGCGTTTTCTTCCAGCCGCCGCTGCAGAGCCAGGACCTCGTGCAGCACATCACCGTAGGACGAAGGCCGCAAGCCATCGACATTGCGCAGCAGGGCCGCGTCGCGCTGCATCAGGTCGTTGGCCCGGTGCCAGTCCAGCTCGATGGCCTCCAGCTCTGCCGCTTTAGCGGCCAGGGCGCGCTCCCGGGCCGCCGCGCCAAAGACCAGTTCGCTGTCGGGCAGGTCGCAGCGCCACATGCTGTAGTTGCCGGAACCGAGGCCGTCGTCGGTGAGGCCGCGGCGAGTCGTGCGCAGCTCCTCCGCCGAGGCCACCCGCAAGACACTGCCGTAACTGGCCACCAGATAGGCCTTGGCCACCGCGTGGGTGAACTCCAGCACATGGATGATGGAATTTTCCGCGAGGCTGGTATTGGCGGCGTCGGCCGCCGCCTTGCGCCCCTGCACCACCCGGGCGCGATTGTCCCGCCCGGGCAACTTGCGCACGATGCGGATCGCCTCCGCTTCACAGTCTTCGCTCACCAGGATCGAGAAACGCGCCCCACCCAGGTAACCCTCGATGGCTGACTGCCAGCGTGAGTCTTTCACTTCGATGTGGTCACACAGCACCCGCGGGTCCGCCTCGGGCAGTTGCTGGCGAATGGCCTTCAGGGCCCGCTCCACATAGGGCGGATAGGTCACCTGGTTGGCACCCAGGCGGGCGATCTCGCGCTGTTTTTCCTCACGCTGGTTGCCGAGGCTGGCGTAGCGCGCCTTGCGGTTATGCACCAGTTCAGCCAACTGCTCGCGGCGACCGGTGCCGGCGTCCTGCCAGTAGTCATACCAGTGATTGTGGGCCAGCTGTACCCCACGCAGCTTGTCCAGGTCGCCGGCAATGGCCGCGCTGCTGCCCACCGCATCGCGCTGCAGCAGATGGTGGATGTCCGGCAGAATATCCTTCGCCGAGGCCAACACCGGGCGCAGGGCTGCCTGCCCTTTCAGCCCTGCCAGCGCCGGCAAGGCCTCCACCATATCCGCCTGCCCCAGGGCACGGCTGATCTCCTGGCTGGCCTGCAGATTGGCCGTCAACAGCTGGTCTTGCTCCAGCACCGCGCGCACTTTGGCCACCAGCGCCTGGTTCAAACCCGCCGCCTGGGCTTCAAGTTCGTCTTTCTGTTTCAGGGCATCGATCCCCTGGCGCCGGGCTTCCAGGCCAATCAATTGCTGGCGCACGGCTTTCGCCTCCTCGTCGGCACTGGCGATGTCGTCCTCCAGCGCCGCGAGCTCCTGGCGCTTGTCTTTTTGCAGGGTCACGCCGCGCAGGTAGTCCTGCTGGCGCAGCTCGTATTCCGCCTGGGCCAGGGTATAGTCGAGCAGATTCAATTCAATCCACTGGTCGATGTAGACTTGGGCCTGGACTGCGCCGCGCTCCAGGGTGGCAATGGAGGCCTTTAATTGCGCCGCTTCCCGCTCCATACCGTGGATGGTTTTCAGCTGCGACGAGACCGAGCGAATGGCTTCGCCCAGGTCTTTCTGCTCCAGTATTTCATCGGCCACGAAGCGGTTGATGCTCTTTACCGGCTTGTAGGACATAAAGCGCGAGAACGCCCGGGCGGCGGCCATGGCTTCCAGGTCGGACACCGACTCGCTCTTACCACGCAAGGCACCGTAGAGGCGGCGCAGATAGGCTTTTTTACCGTCGTAGCGCTCGACGTGGCGCTTGCCCAGCTCCTTTACCAGCAGGGTCTGGAACTCGGTCAGCGCCACCACCTGCTGGCTGCCCGCCAGCTCTGCCACGAAATGGCGCTGCTCCAGCTGCTTGCCCGGCAGAATAAAAAACTGGGTCATGTCCTCCCGCGCCACCGTGTTGCTGCCGGCCCGGTCCAGCCAGGCGCGCACGGCAATCACCGCGGTAAAGGGCTCCGCCGCCTCGCCTTTATGGGGCTCAAAGATGGCAGCCAGGTAACCGTCGGTGGGGTCCAGCCGCGCGTAACTGCCGTCATCGCAGCCCAGCACATAGGAGGCCAGGGTTCGAACCCGCTTGCCGCCGCGGCCGCGCTGGGTGGTTTCATCCTGGCCCGGGTTGTACTGGAACAGGTTTTCATGGGCCGCGGTCATAATGGTCTGGATGGCATCGGCGGCGGTGGTCTTGCCCGATCCATTGCCGCCGGAAAACAGGTTGATGGGGCCGAACTCGAACTCAATGCTGGGCACATTGCCCCAGTTGAGGAAAATAAAACGCTTAAGAAACATCGCCGGTCTCCCCGTCGCCTTTTATATCCTCGTCCACATCGCCTTCCCCTTCTTCTTCAAGGTCAGGCGGCAGCGGCAGCCCATCTTCCAGGGCAGCCAGCGCCTCCTCCGACACAAAGGCCACAATCATGGGATGAATTTTCAGGCCAGCATCACCCACATCCAGGTCCTGCTCCTGGCGATACTGAATCAGGCGCAGCTTGCGCAATCGCTCGAACACCCGCTTGCGATCCGTGACCTTCTCCGGCAGCGAGCGCCCCAACTGGTTGCGGATGGCGATGCCGATCGACTCGATGGATTCGGTCACGTAGCCGTTGTCATCCAGTTGCCCCTCCCGCAGTGCCTTGTCATACAGCTGCCGCAACACCAGCAACAGAGCCACCTCGTCCTGGCGCAGACGGCTGCGCAGGCCGCTGCTGAAGGCCCCCTGTTCCGCGTCCTCCATGCCCGGCACCCGCGCCCCCGGCGGATAGAGCCGCACATAGGCAAAACGCCGGTCGTGGAAGACCCGGATTCCGACCATGCCCAGGTACTCATCCACCAGCTCGGAGATGCGCACGTACAAATCGTACAACTGCTGCTCCACCCGACTCTCGTCGCGGCACAGCACGCCGTAGTTGAGTAACCGCAGGCACAACTCCTGGTAGTCGCGCAGGCTCAAGCCGGCCTTGTCCAGCCGCTCTTCGATGTAATCAGTCAGCATGGCCAGACCTTGTTATCAGTTCAATGGTAAATTCATCGGCGGCGTCAAAGTAATCGGTCTTGACCCGCTGCCCCGTGGGCGTCACCTGGATGGCGTATTCGCTCGAGCCAATGGCCCCCACTTCAATAATGTGTGCCCCCATCAACAGCTCCCGGGCATCGGCCACCGGCAGGTTTTGGCTGTGAATGCGGTGGCCGTCGCCCAGCGCGCGGATCACGTAATCGCGCTGCGCCTTGCTGTTGAAGGTAAAGGCCAAATCCACCGCCGCCTGGATAAAGAGCTGCCGGCGCGCCTCGGGGCTGTGCTCCTGATTATACTCAATGGCACTGTTGACCTGCCGCGGCTTTCGGCCGGCGAGCAGGCGCATGGAATCCGTATCCGGCAACTCCACCGACAGCACCGCCAACGCCTCACCGGTGGCCGCCAGGGTACTCTCCTGCTCCGCCTCCGAAGCCTTGCGAAAGCGTTCCAGCAACCACTGCAACTGGTTTTGCACCCCGCCGCCGGCGTAACTCAACTGGCGCATAATGATATCGGCACGCCGGGTAAAGCCGTTTAACGCCTGGCGCAAGGCCGGCAACATAATGGCCGAGGCATTGTGCATGCGGGTATCGATACCGTCGAGAATGGCGAACAACACCGACTGGTTAGGGTCGGTCACCAATTCCGGCGCGGCCCGGCGCAGATCACGCTCCGCCTGGGCCTTGAACTCCTTGCGCTTGCGCTTGATGCGCTCGATCAGCTCACTGATCTCGTCGCGGTACTTCTCCACCGAATCCGCCGACAGGCGAATGGCGACATCCGGCATAAAACGCTTCTCCATAAAATCAAAGAACTCGTCCGAAGCCCGCTGCACCACCTGCTGCGACTCCACCTCCTTCACCAACTGCCGGCGCCGCTCATCCAGCTCGGCAATGACGTCGGAAAAATCCGCCACGATACGCTCCGAGTACTCATAGGCGTCGAGCAAATCGTAAGCCTCGCCCTTGTCGAGAAAAGACTTCAAGGCATTGCGGGTATTGCGCGTATTGCGGTGGCGGGTGCGAAAGCGGCCGCCGGCGGTATCCACCATAGGCTGGGTAAAGACCCGCCCGTGACGGGAAAAACCATAAGTAGCCTGCAACGTCGCGTCATCCATATGCCGCTCAAGCCAGCCGTGCTCAAGCAGCAAATTGAGAATCCAGCCGGCCTGCTCCCGCTGGCTGCGCCTGGCAACGGCGTACTCCTCCCCCTCACCCTCGTCCAGAATCGGGCTGCGGACAATCGCCTCCTCGAAGATTTCCACCACCTGCTCGCGGCTAAAGCTGCGGCTGTAATCCGCAAAGGCACCGTACAGGCGCTGGTAAAAAACGCTGAGGCTATCCACCACCTGGGCCCGGTACTTACCATTCAGGGGCCGAAAGAAATGGGCTCTCGCATCAGAAAACAAAAGATTAGTCATACTCGCAAGGGTCCATAAGCCGTTTATCGCCCGCCACAACCGCCGTAAATTCGAACAATCCCACTTATTGGCCAGCACAGAAAAGCCGCCGTATTGTAAAGCAGGCTGACGCATCTGTCTGCCCGGCTAGCGGCTGCGCGATCCCGCGAGAACTACCCACCAATACGCCAGCTTTCAGATATTGAGGCCCCAGATTTTAAACCTGAATTCCGCTACACAGGTCGGAGTGGCGATGGCCGAGGTCGCGCAGTTGACCGCCTACCGACAGCGACAAGGTGAATCGAAGCACAGCTTCAGAAAAGGGCCTCTGGGGGCCGTCGCCAGTCGAGCGCCCCACGGATACCAGCTTTCAGATATTGAGGCCCCAGGTTTTAAACCTGAATTACGCTACACAGGTCGGGGTGGTGATGGCCGAGGTTGCGCAGCTGACCGTCTGCCGACAGGAGGTCGGCAGTCGAGCGACCCAGGGATGGGCTTGAGCGCGTCAGCTGCGCGACCTCGGCCAGCGCCACATGGCAACGAACTCCAGACACCTACATACCAATAACCAGAAATCAGAAACTATTAACGTTGGAAGCCATATAAAAGCCAAACCACCCCGCCACTGGATTCAAAATTCACAAACCTGCATCAACCAATACAACCATTTTTATCCACTACGAATGAATTGTTTGTTCGTCCCTTGCGTTTGAATTTCAACCTCGTTACAGTCTAGTGAAATGTTTGCGGTAGCTGTACCACGGTCGATTACTTAAATAAATAGTGACTCAGGTAACTGACCTCCATGATAGCCCCTCGGGATGGATGGAGTCGTATGCTAAAACGTATCAACATAACACCCCTTCTGCTCCAGATCGCCCGCAGCGACCTGCACGGCCCCCGCCTGTGCCGAGATTTACTGTACAGCCTTTCGCTCAAAAACCTGTTCCCACTACCCGCCCCAGAACCAACAACAGCCAATTCCGCGCGCCGGAGGGCTGACCATTGAACCAGGCCACCGACTCCCTCTGGCCCTTCGTAATTTATTTCCTCGCGGTGTTACTGCTGGTCACTACCATGCTGGTGCTCTCCTACCTGCTGGGCCAGCGGCGCAGCAACAAAGCCACCAACATGCCGTTCGAATCCGGCATTTTATCCGTCGGCTCGCCCCAGATTCACCTCTCCGCCGAGTTCTACCTGATCGCCATTTTCTTCGTTATCTTTGATCTGGAAACCGTATTTATTTTTGCCTGGGCCATCGCCTTTTTTGAGCTGGGCTGGTCGGGCTTTATCGCCATCAGCCTGTTTATATTCATCCTCGTGGTTGCGCTGGTTTACGAACTGCGTTCCGGCGCGCTGGACTGGGGCATCAAAACCCGAACCGGGCTTAGACAGAGGGAGCTGCACTGATGGGAGAGCAGGACTGATGGAGTGGAACCTGAGCCGCCCGGACAACCTTATCGCCAGCTCCCCCGGCGGGATGTCTAACAATGAGATGAGCAATAGCGGCGCGCCTAACAGCATCGAGGAGCAGGTAAAACGCAACGTCGCTTTTGCCAAACTGGAAGACCTGATCGCCTGGGGACGCGCGCACTCACTGTGGCCGTTTAACTTTGGTTTATCCTGCTGCTATGTGGAAATGGCCACCGCCTTTACCAGCCGTCACGATATCGCCCGCTTCGGTTCCGAAGTGATTCGGGCCACACCGCGGCAGGCGGACCTGATGGTGATTTCAGGCACCGTGTTTCGAAAAATGGCCCCGGTGGTAAAACACCTCTACGACCAGTTGCTGGAACCGCGCTGGATCATTTCCATGGGCTCCTGCGCCAACTCCGGCGGCATGTACGACATTTACAGCGTGGTCCAGGGAGTGGACAAATTTATTCCCGTGGACGTCTACGTGCCCGGTTGCCCGCCGCGGCCGGAGGCGCTGATGCAGGGGCTGATGATGTTGCAGGACGCCATCGAACAGGAGCGCCGCCCCCTCAGTTGGGTGGCCGGTGACCAGCGCGTGGTCAAGCCGGCATTGCCTGCGCAGCGGGACTTGTTACAACAGCAAAGAAATCGCGCAACGGAATTGCGCAGCCCCGATGAGGTATAGGGGGCAGCGACCAACAGGGAGCCATTGATTAACCCAACCGCTGCCGGAGCCCGGGGTGCTCCTAAAGCAAAGGCACACGCTAACGAGTTACACAGGTCTACACAGTAAAGGTCAAAAAACAATACGAAGCCTGACCAGCCCGGGACCATGCAAATGCCCAATGCTACACTGACCGCAAACGCCACTGCACCTGCTTCCGCCGCGGGTACCAGTCACGCTGACGCCCATAAAACCAGTGCCGTGGACGACCTCTGCGCCCGCTTTGGCGCCGACTCGTTTATCCCCCAGGCCAGCGCCGACGACACCCCCACCCTGTGGGTAGCGCGGGATAAATTACTGCCGGTACTGGCCCAGCTCAAAGCACGCTTTCCCATGCTGCTCGACCTGTTCGGGGTGGATGAGCGCCTGCGCCAGCACAAACCCCTCGGCGCCGCCGATTTCACCGTGGTCTACCACCTGTTCAGTTTCCGGCCCTGTGAAGAAATACGCCTCAAGGTTGCGGTCAGTATGGCCGACCTGTCGGTGCCCTCGGCCGTGAACGTCTGGCCCAACGCCAACTGGTATGAGCGCGAAGCCTGGGACATGTTCGGCATCCAGTTCAGCGGCCACCCCAATTTGCGCCGTATCCTGCTGCCGCCCACCTGGCAGGGCCATGCCCTGCGCAAGGATCATCCGGCCCGGGCCACGGAAATGGAGCCCTTCAGTCTCGACGATGAACAACAGGACCAAGAGCAGGAGGCCCTGCGCTTTCGGCCCGAAGACTGGGGCATGCAGCGGGCCACCGAAGACACCGAGTATATGTTCCTCAATCTCGGCCCCAATCACCCCTCGGTGCACGGCGTGTTTCGCATCGCCCTGCAACTGGATGGCGAGGTAATAGTCGATTCGGTGCCCGATATCGGCTATCACCATCGCGGTGCCGAAAAGATGGGCGAACGGCAGAGCTGGCACACCTACATCCCCTACACCGATCGCATCGATTACCTGGGTGGGGTGATGAACAACATGGCTTACGTCATGGCGGTAGAGCAACTGGCAGACATCAAGGTGCCCGATCGCGCCAAGGTGATTCGCATCATGCTGGCCGAGTTATTCCGCATCTCCAGTCACCTGGTGTTCTACGGCACCTTCGCCCAGGACGTCGGCCAGATGTCGCCGGTGTTTTATATGTTTGCCGACCGCGAACGCCTGCTGGGCATTATTGAAGCCGTTACCGGCGGCCGCATGCACCCGGCCTGGTTCCGTATCGGCGGCGTAGCCCAGGACCTGCCGCAGGGCTGGGACACCATGGTGCGCAACTTTATCGACTCCATGCCCGCCCGCCTGGACCACTACCAGAAGATGGCCATGGACAACAGCATTCTCAAACAGCGCACGGTGGGTATCGGCGCCTACAACACCCGGGAGGCCATGGACTGGGGTATCACCGGCCCGGCCTTGCGCGCCACCGGCATGGACTGGGACCTGCGCCGCGACCGCCCCTACGGCGGCTATGACCAGTTTGAATTTGAAGTGCCGGTGGCCAGTAATGGCGATGCCTACGATCGGGCCGCGGTGCGGGTCGAGGAAATTCGCCAGAGCCTGCGCATCATCCGCCAGTGCCTCGACAATATGCCCGCCGGCCCCTACAAGAGTGACCACAGGCTGGCCACACCGCCACCCAAGGAGCGCACCTTACAAGACATTGAAACCCTCATTCACCACTTCGTAAACGTCAGTTGGGGCCCGGCCATTCCCCCGGGCGAGGCTTCCTTCCCCATAGAGGCCACCAAGGGCATCAACAACTATCACCTGATCAGCGATGGCGGCACCATGTCCTACCGCACCCGGATTCGCACCCCGTCCTTTCCCGCCCTGCAACAAATCCCGCTGATCAGCAATGGCCTGATGATCCCCGACCTGATTGCCATTATTGCCAGTATCGATTTCGTGATGGCCGACGTGGACCGGTGAACAGCATGCAGAGCCCATTGATCCCGAACTTGAGCGACCAGGAAATCAGCGCGATCGATAACGAGATCGCCCACGCCCCCTGTCGCGCCGCGGTGGCGATCGATGCGCTGAAAATCGTCCAGTCCCACCGCGGCTGGGTCTCCGATGCCAGCCTGCAGGCCATCGCCCGTCACTTGCACATGTCCGCCGCGGAACTGGACGGCATCGCCACCTTTTACAATTTGATATTTCGCCGCCCGGTGGGGGAACAGGTGATTCTGCTGTGCAACAGCATCACCTGCTGGATCAAGGGTGCCAGCCAAATACAGCAGCAGATCAGCGCGCGCCTCCATATCGGCCTGGGGGAAACCAGCGCCGACAATCAATACACCCTGCTGCCGGTCACCTGCCTGGGTGCCTGTGACCGCGCCCCGGTAATGCTGGTCGGGGAGCAACTGCACACCCACCTGGATGACGCGGCACTGGAGCTTATTTTCCGCTCCCGCGAGGAGGCCGAGGAATGAGCCTGGACCGCCCGCTCACCCGCAATGTGCGCCCCGATCGCACCCCCACCGACCTGGCCGCCTACGAGGCCAACGGCGGCTACCAGGGCTTGCGGCGCGCGCTGGGCAAGCTGGTGCCGGCGGAGTGCCTGCAAATCATCAAGGATTCCAACTTGCGCGGCCGCGGTGGTGCCGGCTTCCCCACCGGCATGAAGTGGAGCTTTGTGCCGATGGAAAACGCCAGCCCCGGGCACAAATACCTGGTCTGCAACGCCGATGAGATGGAGCCGGGTACCTTCAAGGATCGGCTGCTGCTGGAGTGCGACCCGCACCAGTTGATCGAGGGCATGATCCTTGCGGCCTACACCATCCAGGCCGACATCGCCTATATTTTTATCCGCGCCGAGTATCACCTGGCCGCACAATTGTTGCGCGAAGCGATCGCCGCCTGCAACGCCAAGGGTTATCTGGGCGAGAACATTCTCGGCAGCGACTACAGCCTGACCATGCACGTGCACACCAGCGCCGGTCGCTATATCTGTGGCGAAGAGACCGCCCTGATCAACTCCCTTGAAGGCAAGCGGGCCACGCCCCGAGCCAAGCCACCGTTTCCCCAGGTCAGCGGCTTGTGGGGCCGGCCGACCATCGTCAACAACGTCGAAACCCTGTGCAATATCCCGCACATCATCGAGCGGGGGGCGGACTGGTTCCAGGCGCTGGGCCTGACCGCCGATGCCGGCACCAAAATGTACGGTGTCAGTGGCCGGGTGAAAAACCCGGGCTGCTGGGAGCTGCCCATGGGCACACCAATTCGGGAGATACTCATGGAATACGCCGGCGGCATGGAGGACGGCTATCAATTGCGCGGCTTCCTGCCCGGCGGCGGCTCCACCGATTTCCTTACCCCAGAGCACCTGGACCTGGCCATGGACTACGACACCATCGGCAAGGCCGGCAGCCGCATGGGCACCGGCACCATGATCATTCTCGATGACAAAACCTGCCCGGTGGGTTTCGTTACCAACCTGATGGAATTTTTTGCCCGCGAGTCCTGTGGCTTTTGCACCCCCTGCCGAGATGGCCTGCCCTGGTCGGCGCAGGTGCTGAACGACATCGAACAGGGTCGCGGCCTGCCGGAGGACCTGCACACCCTAGCCCGGCAGGTGACTTTTATCGGCGCTATTGGCAATACCCACTGTGCGCTGGCACCGGGCGCCATGGAACCGCTGGCCAGCGGCCTGAAATATTTCCGCGAGGATTTTGAACGCCATATCAGTGGCGGTCACTGCCCCTGGTGCGATGGAGGGGTAAACTGACATGCCCGTAATTCGCATCGATGGTCAAGACTACGAGGTCAAAGAGGGCGACAACCTGCTGCAAGCCTGCCTCGGCCTCGGGTTGGACCTGCCCTACTTTTGCTGGCACCCGGCCATGGGTTCCATCGGCGCCTGCCGCCAGTGTGCGGTGGTGCAGTACCAGAATGCCGAGGACCAGCGCGGCCGGTTGGTAATGAGTTGCATGACCCCGGTCAGCGACGGCGCCATTTTCTCCCTCGCCGGCGACAAGGCCGCCACCTTTCGCCAGGCGATCATCGAGTCGCTGATGACCAACCACCCCCACGACTGCCCGGTCTGTGCCGAGGGGGGCGAGTGCCACCTGCAGGACATGACCGTGATGGTCGGCCATCGCGACCGTCACTACCGCGGCCTCAAGCGCACCCATCGCAACCAGAACCTGGGGCCGCTGATCCAGCACGAGATGAACCGCTGCATTGCCTGCTACCGCTGCACCCGCTACTACCGGGACTACGCCGGCGGCACTGACCTGGCCGCCATGGCGGCGCACAATCACGTCTACTTTGGCCGCCACGAGGACGGTGTGCTGGAGAGCGAATTCGCCGGCAACCTGGTGGAAGTCTGCCCTACTGGCGTGTTTACCGACAAGCCGCTGCAGCAGGAGTACACCCGCAAATGGGATCTGCAATCCGCACCGTCCCTGTGTACCGGCTGCGCCGTGGGCTGCAATACCCTGGCGGGAGAGCGCTACGGCAAGTTGAAACGGATACACAACCGTTATAATTCCGAGGTCAACGGCTACTTTCTCTGCGACCGGGGCCGCTTTGGGGCCAGCTTCGTCAACCACAAGCAACGGCTGGACTGGGCCGGCCGGCGCAGCGCCAACGGCCGCTTTGACGCCATCGATTCAGACCAGGCACTGCAACACCTTGCCGCCGCCTGCCAGCGCGGCGGACTGGCGGGCATTGGCTCACCGCGGGCATCGGTGGAGGCCAACTTCTTGCTGCGCACCCTGGTCGGGGCGGACAATTACAGCCCCGGTTTCAGCGCCGCCGAACAGCCTTTGGTGGAGCTGGCACTGAGTCTGCAGCAGCAGACCCGGGCGCTGATCCCGAGCATCAAGCAAATCGAGTCGGCCGACGCGGTGTTTATTCTGGGTGAAGATGTCACCAACACCGCACCGCGGATCGCGCTGGCGCTGCGCCAGAGTGTGCGCAATATCGCCTATACCATGGCGGCGCAATTACGCCTGCTGCCGTGGCAGGATGCGGCCGTGCGGAACCTGGCCCAGGAGCAGCGCAACCCGCTGTTTATTGCCGCCCTAGCCGACACCCGCCTCGACGACGTGGCGGCCGCGACCCTGCACCTTGCGCCCGCCGACATTGCGCGCCTGGGCCATGCCGTGGCGGCCCGCATCCGAACCGCCAGGGCACACTCCCCCGCTACCCTGTCACCGAATAAAGTGTCTCCGAATAAAGTGCCGCCAAATGAAGTGATGGATGAAGCACTGCAGCAACAAGCTGACACCATTGCCAGTGCGCTGCTGGATGCCAAGCGCCCGTTGCTGCTCTCCGGTACCGGTTGTGGCAGCGCCGCGGTCATGGCGGCAGCGGCCGACATTGCCGCGGCGCTGGGCTCGCCAGCCGCAGCGACGGTTACTAAGGGCAACGTTAATAACAGTGACAGTGATAGCGACAGTGACGCCGAGAATAGCAGCACCACGGCGAGCAAAGTCGACAGCGACGCAGCGGGGCCAGCAGTGATGCTGTGCCTAGCCGTCCCGGAAGCCAACAGCCTCGGCCAAGCGCTGCTGACGGGCCCGTCTGCGCCCACCCTCGAGGCACTCACCGTGCGCGCCGTGGGCGGTGAGATTCAAACCCTGCTGGTACTGGAAAACGACCTCTACCGGCGCGGCCCGGCAGCGGATATCGAGCGCCTGTTGCAGCACGTGGCGGAGATCATCGTCATCGACAGCCTGGATAACCCCACGCTGTCCGCCAGTACCCTGGCCCTGCCGGCGGCCAGTTTTGCCGAGAGCGAGGGCACCCTGGTGAGCATGGAGGGGCGTGCCCAACGCCACTTCCCGGTATTTCTGCCGGCCAAAGAACGCCGTGCCAGCTGGCAGTGGTTGCTGGCTTGCCTGCAGGCCATCAGCCACCCGCGGACGACGGACCTGCAGCACTTCGATGACGTTACCAACGCCTGTGCCAGCGACATCGCGGCGCTGGCGAACATTACCAAAGCCGCGCCCGACCACCTCTTTCGCAATGCCGGGCTGGCCAAGGTTCCGCGCCAACCCCATCGTTACAGCGGCCGCACGGCAATGGGCGCGAATGTCTCAGTGCACGAACCGAAACAAGCGGCTGACGAGGACAGCGCCCTCGCCTTCAGCATGGAGGGAGTGAACCAGTTCCAGCCGGGGGCGCTGCTGCCGTTTGTCTGGGCCCCGGGCTGGAACTCCAACCAGTCGCTGCACAAATTCCAGACCGAAGTGGGTGGCCCATTAAAAGGCGGCACTGCCGGCGCGAAATTACTGCAACAGACCGGCGCGGCAGACGACCACGCCGCTCCGCTATCGCCATCGGCCTTTAAACCGGTAACGGGACAGTGGCTGCTGGTGCCCAGGTATAAAATATTTGGCAGCGAGGAGCTCAGTGCTCACAGCCCGGCCATTGCGCAGTTGCTGTTGCCGGCGTACCTGGAAATAACCGCTGCCGACGCAGAGCGACTGCAGGTTGACGAGGGTGATGGCGTGCAGGTGATGGACAGCGCTTCCGGCGCTACTCTTGCCACACTGGAGGTGCGCATCAATGACACCATGGCCGACGGTTGTGCCGGCTACAGTGTCGGCCACAGCGCCCACCAGGGCAGCATCTTTAACCTGGTCGCCGGCACGGGGGTGGCGCTGCAAAAAGCCGACCCCTGGCAACGGCGTACACAGTCCGCGCCGGGTGCAGATTTAATCGCCACCGACAGTCCGACCAATAGCAACACCGCAGCACCCGGGGGGCCAAACCATGTCTGAACTGGGCACAGTCGGGTTTGGCCTGGCGATCATCCTCGCCGCCATTGGCGGCGCCGCGGTGCTGACCTGGTTTGAGCGCCGCCTGCTGGGCATCTGGCAGGATCGCTACGGGCCCAATCGGTTGGGGCCATTAGGCGTGCTGCAGGTATTGGCGGATATGCTCAAGTTGCTCACCAAGCACGACTGGATCCCGCCCTTCGCCGACCGGGCGGTGTTCGTGTTCGCCCCCACCGCCATTGTGGTGGCCATGATGCTGGGCTTCGCGGTCATACCCTTCGGCCCAGAGCTGTATATTCTCGATCTCAATATTGGCCTGCTGTTCTTTCTCGGCATGACCTCGCTGGCGGTCTACAGTGTTTTGCTCGGTGGGCTGGCTTCCAACAACAAATACGCACTGCTCGGCGGCCTGCGCAGCGCCGCGCAAATGGTCAGCTACGAAGTGTTTATGGGCCTGTCGCTGATGGGTGTGGTGATGCTCAGCGGCAGTTTCAGCCTGCGCGATATCGTCGAGGCGCAACGGGATATGTGGTACTGCATCCCGCAATTTCTCGGCCTGTTTGTGTTCCTGATTGCCGGCATTGCCGAAAGCCATCGCCTGCCGTTCGATTTACCCGAGGCCGAACACGAGCTCACCGCAGGCTTTCACACCGAGTACGGCGGGATGAAATTTGCCATGTTTATGCTCGGCGAGTATTTGGGCTTGATCCTGATCTGCTGCATGATCACCACCCTGTTTTTCGGTGGCTGGCTCGGCCCCTGGCTGCCACCGGTGGTGTGGTTCTCGCTCAAGGTGTTTATCCTTATCTGTTTTTTTATTCTGTTGCGCGCCGCCATTCCCCGCCCCCGTTACGACCAGCTGATGACCCTGGGCTGGAAGTACATGCTGCCCTTGACCCTGTTGAATCTGTTGCTGACCGGCGCCATTGCACTGGTATTGGAGGGACGCAGTGTTTAAATCCTTGCGCAGCCAACTGACCACTCTCTGGACTATCCTCCAGCACAGCTTTACCCGGGCGGAAACGGTGCAGTACCCGGAACAAAAGCCCTACCTGGCGCCGCGCTATCGCGGCCGCATTGTGCTCACCAAAGACCCGGACGGCGACGAACGCTGCGTCGCCTGCAACCTGTGCGCAGTGGCCTGCCCGGTGGACTGCATTGCCCTGCAGCAGGGGGTGCGCGAGGACGGCCGCTGGTACCCGCAGTTTTTCCGCATCAATTTTTCCCGCTGCATCATGTGCGGCCTGTGCGAAGAAGCCTGCCCCACCAATGCCATCCAGTTGACCCCGGATTTCGAGATGTGCGAATACGATCGCCAAAACATGGTGTACGAAAAGGAACACTTGCAGATCGACGGCACGGGTAAATACCACCAGTACAATTTTTACCGGGTGGCCGGTCTCGCCATCAGCGGCAAGGACAAGGGCCAGGCCGAGCACGAAGCCCAACCCATTGACGTCAAGAGCCTGCTGCCATGATCGAAAGCCTGTTCTATATCGCGGCCGTGATTGCCCTCTCGACCACCGCGCTGGCCCTGAGCCGCGCCAATGCCACCCACGCGCTGATCTACCTGATCGTCTCGCTGTTGGCGGTGGCAGTCATTTTCTTCCTGCTCGGCGCCCCCTTTGCGGCAGCGCTGGAAGTACTGATCTATGCCGGTGCCATTATGGTGCTGTTTGTGTTTGTCATCATGATGCTGAACCTGGGCGAAGCTGGAGTGGCGCAGGAGCGGCAATGGCTGCAGCCTCGCTTTTGGCTGCTGCCGGGCATTTTGGCCGCGGTCCTGTTGCTGGAATTACTGCTCGCCATCCAGCACTCCCCGGCGGCGACCAGCCCCAGTGTGGCCGTGGCGCCCAAAGCCGTGGGCCTGGCCCTGTACGGGCCCTATGTGCTGGCGGTGGAAATCGCCTCGCTGTTGTTGCTGGCAGGGCTGGTTGGCGCCTACCACCTGGGCCGGCGTTTCCTCGCCCGCCCCACCGCGGTGGACCCGCATCCACAAACTGACGATGTGGGGCAAGCCTGATGGACGGCCTGCTCATTCCCCTGCACCACGTGCTGGTACTGGCGGCAATGCTATTTTGCCTGGGGCTGATGGGCTTGATGTTGCGGCGCAATATCGTGTTTATGCTGATGTCGCTGGAGGTCATGCTCAATGCCGCCGCGCTGGTGTTTGTGGCCGGGGGCGCGCACTGGGGCCAGGCCGATGGCCAGGTCATGTTCCTGCTTATTCTCAGCGTCGCCGCCGCCGAAGTCGCGATTGGCCTGAGTCTGGTGTTACAAATCCAGCGGCGTTTCAAGACGCTGGATATGGACACTGCCCAACGATTGCGAGACTGAGATGAGGCGACCCGAATGACCTTGCTCTGGCTTATCCCGCTGCTGCCCTTGCTCAGTGCCACGCTGCTGTTGATCAGTGGCGGGCGCATGCCCAGGCCATTGGTCAAGTGGCTCGGGGCGGGTTCAGTGGGGCTGGCCGCCGGCGCCGTGGCGCTGCTGGCGCTCGGGTTTGCCGGCGACGGCCAGGTTCTGCAGCTGACCCTGTGGACCTGGATGACGGTGGGCAATTTCAGCCCCGGCATCGCCTTTTACGTCGACGGGCTCAGCCTAGTGATGATGTCGGTAATCACCGGTGTCGGCTTCCTGATTCACCTCTACTCGCTGGAATTTATGCAGGATGACCCGTCCTACTGTCGCTATTTCGCCTATATGAACCTGTTTGTCGCCGCCATGTTACTGCTGGTGATGGCGGACAACCTGCTCCTGCTCTACCTCGGCTGGGAAGGCGTCGGGCTCTGCTCCTACCTGCTGGTGGGTTTCTGGTATCAAGACCCGAACAATGGTCGCGCGGCGCGCAAGGCATTTGTCGTCACCCGGGTTGGCGACACCGCCATGGCGCTGGGACTGCTGCTGCTGTTTACCGAACTGGGAACCCTCGATATCCAGCCACTGCTGGCCGCCGCCAATAGCCAGTGGCAAGTGGGCGACAACCTGCCCCTGCTGGCGACACTGCTGTTGCTGGGTGGCGCAGTGGGCAAATCGGCCCAATTGCCCCTGCACACCTGGCTGCCCGATGCCATGGCCGGCCCCACCCCGGTGAGTGCACTGATTCACGCCGCCACCATGGTCACCGCTGGCGTGTATTTGATCGCCCGCACCCACGACCTGTTTTTGCTGGCCCCGGCCACCCTGCAAGCGGTCGCCTGGCTCGGCCTGTTGACCCTGTTACTGGCCGCCTTCACCGCCCTGGTGCAGGCGGACATCAAACGCATCCTGGCCTACTCCACCATCAGCCAGATCGGCTATATGTTCCTGGCGTTGGGTGCCAGTGCCTTTAGCGCCGGTATCTTCCACCTCATGACCCACGCCTTTTTCAAAGCCTTGTTGTTCCTCGCCGCCGGCGCGGTGATTCACTGCCTGCACCACGAGCACAATATTTTCCGCATGGGCGGCTTGCGCACCCGCCTGCCACTGGTCTTTTGGAGTTTTGTGATTGGCTCGGCCGCCCTCGCGGCACTGCCGTTTACCTCGGGGTTCTACAGCAAGGACGCCATCCTGCTCTCGGCCTGGTCCATGCCCGGTAGCGGGCCCTGGTTGTGGTGCGGCGCCCTGCTGGGTGCCTTGCTAACGGCAATTTACAGTTTCCGGCTGGTGTTTATCGTGTTTTTTGGCCCCGCCAACACCGAACCGGATAAACAGCCCGGCTGGCAGATGGCGCTACCTTTGCTGCTGCTGGGCCTGCTATCCCTGCTCGGCGGCTGGATTGCACTGCCCTTGGCCGAGGTATTTCCGGCTGGCGCCGGGCGTCACGATAGCGTCAATCACGCGGTCGAAATCGTCACTGTCGCCACGCCGCTGCTGGGGTTGCTGATCGCCTACTTGCTGTTCCTGGGCCAGCAGTTGTCCATCGCCGCGCTGGCAGAGTCCGCCCCGGGCAGGGCCCTGCAGGCCTTTTTCTACAGCGGCTGGCGCATTGATGGGCTCTACCACCAGTGCCTGGTGCGGCCTTTTACCGGTCTCGCCCACTGGTGGCGCAACGAGCCCACCGACCTGTTGTACAACGCCATTGTCCGCCTCAGCCAGTGGTTGCATCGCGGTCTCTCCAGCCTGCAAACCGGTGAGTTGCGCTGGTATGCGAGCAGCATGGTATTCGGCCTGGCCATCTTGCTGATCGTTATCCTGAGGACGGGGTCATGAGTCTGGTCTTTCTGCTGCTCATACTTCTCCTCGGTGGTCTGCTCGCCTGGCTAGCAGAGCGGGTCAGCACTGAACTGCCGCGCTGGGTAGCACTGGCAAGCATCGTCACGGCCTTGTTGGTGTTGCTCTACAGCGTCAGCGGTTTGCCGGCCGGCAGCCTGCAGGCCCTGCCGGACCCCACCAGCGGCAGTAGCTGGCTGATCCATTTGCAGCGCGACTGGATGCCGCGCTTTGGCATTGGCTTCGAACTGGCGCTGGATGGATTGAGCCTGCTGCTGATTGTGCTGACGCTGGTGCTGGGGTTGATCGCCGTGGCGTCCTCCTGGGTCGAAATCGAGTTCAAGCCCGGTTTATTCCACGCCAATATACTCTGGACCCTGGCCGGCGTGAGCGGCGTCTTCCTGGCACTGGACCTGCTGCTGTTCTTCCTCTTTTGGGAAGTCATGCTGATCCCCATGTACCTGCTGATTGCCATTTGGGGCCATGAAAACAAGGCCTACGCGGCGATGAAGTTCTTTATCTTCACCCAGGTATCGGGCCTGCTGATGCTGCTGTCGATTATCGCGCTGGCGTGGCAGGGGTATGTGGCCAGCGGCAACTTCAGTTTCAGTTACTTCGCCTTGCTGGGCCTGTCGTTCGAGGGGTCACTGGGGTTTTGGGTCATGCTGGGATTTTTCCTGGCCTTTACCGTCAAGCTGCCGGCCTTTCCCTTTCACAGCTGGCTGCCCGACGCCCACACCCAGGCACCCACCGCTGGCAGTGTGCTGCTGGCCGGCATTCTGCTCAAAACCGGCGCCTATGGCCTGCTGCGCTTCTGCATTCCCCTGTTCCCGGAGGCCTCGCAGCAGTTTGCGCCAGTGGCCCTGGGCCTCGGTGCTGCGGGGGTTATCTACGGCGCAGTACTGGCCTTTGCGCAAACGGACTTCAAGCGCCTGGTGGCCTACAGCAGTGTCAGCCACATGGGTTTCGTGCTGCTGGGTCTCTACGCCTGGAACACCCTCGCCCTGCAGGGGGCGATCGTGCAGATGTTAGCCCACGGCCTCAGCACCGCCGCCCTGTTTATGCTCGCCGGTGCGCTGCAGCAACGGCTGCACAGCCGTGATATGCGACAGATGGGTGGGCTCTGGCAATCGATGCCGCGCATGGGCGCCTGTGCCCTGTTTTTCGCCGTCGCCTCCCTCGGCCTGCCCGGGCTGGGTAATTTTGTGGCCGAATTTTTGGTGCTGCTGGGACTGTTTGCCGTCAACCCGTGGTTGACCGCAGTGGCCGCCCTGGGTCTTATCAGCGCGGCTATCTATTCCCTGTGGATGATCCAGCAAACCTTTCAAGGTGCCCTGCAGGGCTCCAGCGCGGATGCAGCCAGCGGCTCGGGCGAGCATCCGCGCCTGCTGCAAGACTTCGGCGGTCGGGAAATGACTACGATGGCCGCCATGATGATCGCCCTGCTCTGGCTCGGCCTCTACCCACAGCCACTGCTGGATCTCGCCCTGCCGGTGGTGGAAAGCCTGCAGGCACTGGTCGCGGCCAACCCATCGATCGTCGGGGTAATCCCATGACTGGCACCGGCTTGCTGGCCCTGGCGCCCCTGCTGGTTCTCGGCGCCGGCGCCATTGTATTGATGCTGCAAATTGCATTTCACCGCAATGTGCGGGTAGCCAGCCTGCTGGCCCTGGGCATTTTTATTGCCGCGGCAGTGGTGGTGATTCCGGCGCTGGAGGTGAGCCCGCTCCCGGTCACACCGCTGCTGCAAGCGGACCCGATGGCGCTGTTATTCAGCGCCGTATTTTGCCTGGCCGGCGCGGCAACCACAGTGCTGTCGGTTGGCTATATGACCCGCCGCGACGAACAGCCGGAAGAGTATTTTTTACTGCTGCTGCTCAGTACGCTGGGGGCCTGTGTACTGGCTTACTCAGCCCACCTGGCCTCGCTGTTACTGGGCATGGAACTGTTAACCGTTGCGCTCTACGCGCTGATCGCTTACCCGGACAAATCCGTGCTGCCGCTGGAGGCCGCCAGTAAATACCTGGTGCTGTCGGCGGCGGCGACCGCCACCACCCTGTTCGGCTTCGCCCTTCTCTACACCCTGACCGGCACGCTGGAATTCGCCGCGATGGGGCCGCAGTTGGCGCAACTGCCGGCAGACGTGCCTTACGGCAATCAGCTGTTGCCGGTGGCCGCCCTGCTGGTGCTGGCCGGGATGGGTTTCAAACTGTCACTGGCGCCCTTTCATATGTGGACACCCGATGTCTACCAGGGCGCGCCGTCGCCGGTCACCGGTTTCCTGGCCTCGGTCTCAAAAGCGGCAATTTTCCTGGCCGTATTGCGCTGGCTCCTGCAGGCGGACCTGTTCCTCTATCAAGGTTTGCTCCAGTGTGCGGCCATCATTGCCATACTCAGTATGTTGGGCGGTAACTTGCTGGCCCTGCGCCAGAGCAATATCAAGCGTATGCTGGCCTATTCGTCCATTGCCCACATGGGCTACCTGCTCATTATCCTGGTTGCCTCAGCCAATATCGACCACCGCGCGCTGGCGACAGAGGCCGCACTCTATTACCTCATTGCCTATATCGTCACCACTCTGGCAGCCTTCGGTACTCTCACAATCATGGGTGGCCAACAGGGTGAGCGGGAAATGGTCGAGTTGCAGGACGTCAGCGGTCTGTTCTGGCGCCAGCCACTGCTGGCCTGCCTGATGTTGGTGGCCCTGCTCTCTCTGGCTGGTATTCCCCTGACCGCGGGCTTTATCGCCAAATTCTATATCGTCACAGCGGCCGTCAGCGGTTATCATTGGGGCCTGTTGGGAGCCCTGGTAATTGGCAGCGGAATAGGTATCTACTATTACCTGCGGGTCGTCTTCTATATGAGTCGACGAGACGATATAAGCCAAACCCAAATGAAGGCGGCTGGAGGCTGGCCGGTGCATATACTGGCCTGTGTTCTCCTTGCTATTATTGTGTTGTTGGGAACAGTGCCACAGCCACTTATGGCGTACTTGCGACTAATCACCTAGTCCTGCCATAGCGTCAGGCTTGCTGGCTTTTAGAGGAGAATATTATGCTTAAATCTGTCGACTTACGGGATTACATGCTCGCCGACGCCGTCACCTTGAAGGAAGATGACAACGTGCTGGACGCCATTGCTGTGATTATTGACAACAAACTGTCCGGCGTCTGTGTGGTCGATGATGACCACAAACTGGTCGGCATCATATCCGAGATGGATTGTCTTCGGGCCGTGTTGAGCGCCACCTACAATGAAAGCGGCATCGGCAAGGTCAAGGACTGTATGACCCGTGACAATATCGCCGTCGCCCGCCCCGATGAAGATATCGTGGATATTGCCCAGGATATGCTGCGCACCGCCCATCGGCGCCGCCCGGTAGTTGAGAATGGCAAGTTAATCGGCCAGATAACCTGCCGGCAGTTGTTGAGCGCGGTCAGGAAATTTAACGTCTGAGTTTCTGCCCGGCTGCTAAGCATCCAGCCCAAAAGCCCCCCTGAATTCGGGGATGTTTTTCTGCTGAAGGACGAAAACGCCCTCGATCACCACCCGGAATGCTGCCACTAATGACCGGTGGCTCTACACCATTGCAGGTCACCCTATACCATCGAGATGCCAGCGCTGGTGTTAACCGCACCAGTATTGCAGGCGAGCCATCAAGTAACAATCGGGTAACTAACCCCATCCCCCGCCGGCATGACAGCCGGCCTTTTATTTTTATTAAGCACCCTACTGCGAGCTACTATGAATTACCTACCCTGTGAAATCACTGAGACCAAACCCAACCCCGATGCCGCGATCATTTGGCTGCACGGCCTGGGCGCCAGCGGCCATGATTTCGTGCCCATTGTCCCCGAGCTGCAACTGCCCGACGACATGGCAATCCGCTTTGTATTTCCTCACGCACCTTCGCTACCGGTCACCATCAACGGCGGCATGGTGATGCCGGCCTGGTACGACATCCTGTCGATGGAGATGGGCCGTAAAATTGACACCGCACAAATTATGGCGTCAGCACAAGCGGTGATCGACCTGGTGGAGCGAGAGATCGCCAAGGGTATCCCCAGCGAGCGCATCTTGCTGGCCGGGTTCTCCCAGGGCGGCGCCGTGGTATACCAGGCCGCTCTCAGCTATGCGCGACCATTGGCAGGATTGATGGCCATGTCCAGCTATTTCGCCACCCATGAAACCCTGGTGCCGGCGACCGCAAATGCACAGATACCCATCCACATTTTTCACGGCAGCTATGACCCGATGGTGCCGGAGAGCATGGCACAGCAGGCCTTGCAAGCGCTGCAAAAACTGGGACACGAGCCGCTGTATAAAACCTACCCCATGGCCCATGAGGTTCACCCCCAGGAAATTGCCGACATCTCAGCCTGGTTGCAGCAGCGTTTAGCTTGAATATACGGGGCGCGCCAGCGATTGCTGGCTGGCGCCTGGCAGATAAACCTCAAGCGCCGGTCGGCTAACGCTCCTGCCGGATGGCACTTTCGTGCCAGCGGCGCAAGGCCAGGTGGGACAGCCCCGAGAGCAGGAAGAAAATCACCACCCCGGCGGCGGATAACAACAGCAGCGCGGCAAACATGCGCGGTATATTAAGCCGGTAGCCGGATTCAGCAATGCGATAGGCCAACCCCGAACCGGCCCCGGCGGAACCGGCGGCGATCTCCGCCACCACCGCACCGATCAGCGACAGGCCGCCGGCGATGCGCAGGCCGGCCAGTATCTGCGGCAGCGCCGCCGGCAGCTTCAGGTTCCACAGCACCTGCCAGCGCGAGGCCTTGTAGAGATCGAACAGGGCGATAAGGTTGTGGTCCACTGAATTCAAACCGAGGGTGGTATTGGCCAGCACCGGGAAGAACGCTACGATCCAGGCGCAGGCCAATACCGCCATGGGCTGCGGCAGATAGATCAACAGCAGCGGCGCCACCGCCACGATCGGCGTCACCTGCAAGATAACCGCGTAGGGATAGAAGGAGTATTCAATCAGACGCCATTGATTAAAGGCAATGGCCAGCGCGATACCGCCGACAGCGGCCAGCAAGAACCCCTGCACCGTGATGGCCAGGGTCACCAGCAGCGACTGCCACAGCAACTCGGCGTCGGCGACCAGGGTGGCCAGCACCAGGCCCGGTCCGGGCAACACATACGCGGGAATCGCAAAGCCGCGCACCGCCAAATCCCAGGCCACCAGCACCAGGGCCAGCACCAGCAGCGGCAATCCGATGCGCAGAACCCGAGCCTTCACAATTCGCCCCCCGCCGTCGCCTGGGTAAGCGCCGCGCTGACGGTGCGACAGTAGCCGGCGTATTCTGCCGAGGTGCGAAAGTGCTCGTCGCGGGGATAGGGTGCCGGAATGGCAATATCGGCAAATACCCGCCCCGGTCGCGGTGTCATGACCACGATACGCTGGGACAGAAACACCGATTCAAATACGGAGTGAGTGACAAAGATCACCGTGCGGCGCAGCTCCTGCCAGAGGCTCAACATATCGTTATTGAGCTTGAACCGGGTGATTTCGTCCAGCGCCGCAAACGGCTCATCCATCAGTAACAATTGCGGCTCGGTCACCAGCGCCCGGGCGATGGAGGCACGCATGCGCATACCCCCGGACAACTCCCGCGGGTAGCTGTCGGCAAATTCCGCCAACCCTACCCGCTCCAATGCCCGGTTCACAGCGCCAGTTATGTGGGCCTGGTCAATATGGGCCAACTTCAACGGCAACCGTACATTGGCCGCTACATTGGCCCAGGGCATCAGGGTAGGCTCCTGGAAGACAAAGCTGATTTTGTTTGGGCTCGGGTTAGAGTTTGAGCTTGAATTTGAGTCTGCAATTGAGTGGATGCCGCCTGCTGGCGCGGCATCGGCGCACCACTCGACAGTGCCACTGGAAGCGCTGCTCAAGCCGGCGATAATGCGCAACGCGGTAGATTTGCCGCAGCCGGACGGGCCCAGCAGGGAGACAAACTCACCGGGGTTAACGTCAAAGTCAAACCCGTCCAGTGCCACCGTGCCGCTGTCGAAGGTCTTGTTAACACTGCGCAGGGATACCACTGCCCTGCCCTGGCCTTGCCCACTCATTTTGCGGGCGTGTCTGTGGTTAGCGGTATCTCTGACGTAAGCGACGGAACTTTTGTTAACGGCGCAACGGGTGTTAACGGCGCATCGAGTGTTGGCGGCATTTCCTGCTGCGGCCGCAATTCGACGCCGACACCCTTGTTCACGAATTGCAGGGTGTAGGCGCGGCGGTAATCGAGATCTGCCTTGACCACCCCCGCGCGCACCATCTTGTCAAAAAAGCTCTGCATATTGGCATCGGTCATGGCACCGATTCCGAGAGTCACCGCATCGCCGGAATCGACAATGCCATAGTGTTTCATGCGGGCGATGGAATAGTTGAGCAGCTGGTCGGTCATCTCCGGGTTTTGCTGTTTGATCAGCTCGTTGCCCGGCCGGCTGTCGCCGTACAGGTAGTGATACCAGCCGATGGCCGAGGCATCGACGAACCGCTGCACCAGGTCCGGTCGCCGCTCCACCAGCTCACGGCGGGTTTCGATCAGGGTGGAATAGGCGTTGAAGCCGTGGTCTGCCAGCAGGAACACCCGGGGTTTGAAGCCGGCGAACTGTTCGATGGCAAAGGGCTCGGAGGTAGCGTAACCCTGCATCGCCGAATTCTTATCCGCCAGGAACGGCTGCGGGTTAAAGGTGTAGGGCTTCACCCTGGACTCGTTAAAGCCGAACTCGGCCTTCAGCCACAGAAAATGACTGGCCATGCCCTCCTTGGAGATAAACAGGGTGCGCCGCTTTAGCTGGTCAAAGGTGTGCACATCCGGGTGGGCAATCAGCACCTGCGGATCTTTCTGGAAGCTCGCCGCCACCGCCACAGTGGGAATACCCTGGGCCACCGCATCGAAGGATTGCAGGCTATTGGCGCTCATAAAGAAGTCGAGCTTGCCCACCGGCAGCAGGATACGATTGTTGACCAGCGGACCGCCCGGGACGATGGTGACATCGAGCCCGAACTTGCGGTAGGTGCCATCGGCCAGGGCCTGGTAGAAGCCGCCGTGCTCAGCCTGCGCCACCCAGTTGGTGCCGAAGCGGACCTTTTCCAGGGGCGGATTGTCCAGGGGCCGATTGTCCAGCTTGTCCCGTGGCGAAGTCTGGCCCAGGGCCTGGACCGCGCCCAGCGCCGCCAGCAAACCCAGTACAATCAGGGAAATTCGCATTGTTGTCTCTGCATGTCGTTGCCAGCAGGATCGGATAAGCGCTGGCGTAAAGGTTTTCTAACCGATTCCGGGGACCCGTACAAACAATCCCGCAGCGCAGAATAGAAGCCTTTTTCACGAACTTCAACCGCTCGCACTACGCTTTACGCGCTGGCCATCACGACGGTTTAGTCATTGGTGCCAGTTCGCGCATGACTGGCGGCATGCAAATTACTCACGGTTGGCAAAACACTGACTGGATGCGAATCATAGATAGGCCGGCGTTCAGGGTTGCGGCTTGCCGTCTTCCTGCACCACCAGCAGGGTGAAATCGTCCTGCAGACTTCCTCCAGGTTGAAGCGCCGCGCAGCGTATGCCCTCGATCATCGCCTCGGGATCGCTCGTTTCGAGGGCGTATTCCCAAACCTGGTTCCAGCCGGCGAACTTCCAGGCTCCGTCGGTCATGGTCAGTATCGTCCAGGGCGGCGGCAAGGCAAATTTGAAAGTGAAAGCCTGGGCCTGGCCGGAGCCGAGCGGAGGGTTTTTCATCTGCCCCTCGGTCAACACGCGGACATCGCGGCGGGTGACGGCCAGCAGTGCGCTGTCGCCGCAGGCTACCCCGCACAACCGGCCCCGCATAATCGCAAACGCCACCAGGGTGGTAAATCCCGCATCGGCGTCGGCGCGCAGTGCCCGATCGGTTTGCGCCAGTAAACGTTTCCAGCTGCGGGCCCACAACAGGGTCCCGGGCCAGCATTTACTCGCCGCTTGCACGATTGCCTGGCAAGCCTGGTGGGCCGCGGCTTTACCGCCGGGTTGCCCCCCCTGCCCGTCGGCCACCGCCGCCAGTAGCAGGCGCGGATCCCTGGGATGGCGCAGCACCACCATAGCGTCCTGGTTTTCACCGTAGCCGGGTTGGGTATCGCTGGCGATATGCAGCATGATGACTACCGGCAGATCAACACAGGTTGATTGCTTGCTTGCAGTATCGGCTCCACTGCGCTGCCCACGGTGATATAAATGGGGGCATTGAGGCCATAAGCCCCCATCAGGATCAGGTTGCTGCGTCGCTCCTTGGCTGTACCGAGAATGGCTTTGACAAGTTTCCGTTTGCTTTTGATATAGTCGGCCTCGATGCGGTGAGACTCGAGATAATTTCGCGCCCGTTGCTGGGTTTTGGCAGCTGACACATGGTCGTCGTTGACCGTCAACACCGTCAGCTCGACACCCCAGCGATTGGCCATATAAGCGCCAATATACAGCGCTTCCTTGGCCAAGTCGCTACCGTCGTATGCCAGCAGCACCCGATCGAGAGGTGAGCCAACCGGTGGCACCACCAGCACAGGTCGCGGGCAGTTGCGCAACAGGTTGCGAACGCCCTCGCCGAATTTCTTTTCCTCCAGTGAACACTTGAGACAGACAACGGTCAGGTCGGTATAGCGGGCACGCCGGCAAATCCGGTTAATGCGCTCACCGGAATCGATCGCCAGGCGGCCGGACAAGTCCAACGCTCGACAGCGCTCGCTGAATACACTTTGCAGCTCGGCAATCCGCGGCTCCCGCCGTTCGCTCTCTTTGCTGACCACATGCAGACCGTGCAGTCTGGCTCCGCCTTCCCGCCGGGCGATGAGCGAAGCCTGGTCGAAACTGTTCCAGCCATTGTCGCGACCGTTGATCGCCACCAGGATATCGCCGAACAGACGGTCCGGGGTGTCCACCGCTTGCTGCTCACTTGTTGCACGGGGCGCGAAGAGCGCTCGGGCCCGTTCGCTGGTCGGCCGATAGCTGTCCGAGCGCGGCCGGATATCACCGGCAGCGGTGTCGGTACTGATCTCCCAGCCGAGGGTATGCTCGAGTTCCGCCTGGTGCTGGGAGATATAGAGATAGAGATCGGTTTCCGTACGCTTGGTAAAATCCTGCAGCAGCGCGCGCCTGCGGATGATATCGATCACCGGCCAATAAACGCAGTCGTACCAGTGCGTCACCGCCTCTTCATAGGCTATCTCCCGGTTCTCATCAATGCCCATAAAGTAGCGGTGCACCTCGATATGCTCGAGCAATACCGGGCAGGCGCCCGGGGCGGTCACTGACAGGTCGGCGCCGGGACGCAGTTCGTCGATTCGCGTCTGCTCGAGGAATTCGACGTATTCAGCCTTGAGGATCAACTGATCGAGGGAGACATCCGGGCTCAGGGGTACCTTGGTGCGCACGCTGGTGACATAGGCCTGGATATAACTGAAGTTCATTTCCCGGGCTACCGACACGCGGTGATTACCGTCCTTGACGAAATAGACCTCGCCAATTTGATAGACCTCGATGGGCGGCACCCCCGTGAGACCGGTCATCGCCATTTTCACCCGCGCCCAGCGCTCCGAGCGGATACCGCCGCGGGGCAGAAAACTGCGGTTAAAATCTTTATAGCGGCCGACGCTGCCGACAATGGAATTGATCGGGATATCCTTGAGTTCCCGCAGTGAGTCTTCCTGCCCTCGGAGCTTGCGATGCACGTCCTCATAGGACAACAGGTCGGCGGACTCGCCTTTAAGCTGGGAAACCACTTCCTGCAGCGCCGCGCGCCGGCGGGCGCGGCGAAAGTCCTCGAGTGCTCCTGCAGGGTTGCTCCTGAACTCGAATGACATCGGTCAATTCTCCTGCATGCCCGGGGGCGGTCGCTGCGCGGGTTACGCTCCGGACATTTGCGGCTGCGGTACCGTCCAGAGTATTAAAGCCCCATCACCCAGTCAAACCCGGAGCTGTAATTTTACTGTGTGGTTCTTGCCCACTTTACCCGACCGATATAGCCCGCCACAGAGCTCGACGACGGTTAGAGCGCAAGGCTCAACGTTTCAAGGACCACGCTCTTCGATGTAAATCTGTCGCAGGATGTCGCGCCACTGCAAGTACTGTTGCTCAACAGATCCGGTCAGGCCGTAGACACGGCTATTTAACGCCAGGATTGCCGGTGCGATCTCGCCGGTAAAGCCGGATGCCAGCTCGGTCCACTCCTGTTCGAAAATCTTGCTGGCGTTATAGCGATCGTAGCGGTTGCTGATTAAGGCAAATCCTCCCGCCCTGTTAGACACACTTTTTCCGAGCCGCTCTTCGGCCAGAGTCACTAACATTTGCTCCCGTGAATATAACCGCCAAAGATCGTAGACCGGCCGTGTTTCCAGGTGCATGGCGGCGTAGTATTCGTCTACCGTGTCGATAAATAAATGATGCCGGTGGCGCATGCGGGCAACCCGATCGAGCATGGGATCGTCCGCGGCCAACAGCCGCACGACGCGGGTGGTACCGTCCGGATTACTGGCGACAAGCGGCGCAAACGTTTCCGGTGACAGATCAATCGCATAGAGAAGTTCGGATACACGCTTGATATTGCGCAACTGCGAAGCGGCCATTGCATTTTTGACCGCCAGCAAGTCGTTGGCTATTTGGTTGTACAGATTTTGAAAGGGATCCTCTTGCTCCGGGTTATGGTCCAACTGCAGCGATGTCGGTGCCTCTGCCTCGTCGGCATTGACATCGGTGTAGTCTTTATTCAGCCACTCCTTGCCGGTACTGTCGTGGGCCCGGATATTGAGCTGCAAGGAAAGGCCATCGGATTGCACAATGGTGCCTGTAACTTGCAAGTCTATGGATGGATCTTGCCGCGGCAATACCCTGACGGCACCCCATTGATTCGACTGCACCAGGCTGTTGCGCAATACCGTGGGTAGATACTGGCTTTCAATTTCCAGGATTTCAGCAAAGATCCATTCGCCGATACCGGTCGCTTTGGTCTTATCGGCGGAGACAGTAAAGACCTGTACGCCAACGTCCAGCAGCAAATCAGGGTCGACTGCCTGCTCTGCTTTTATAAGCTCGACCACCCCCAACGGATCGAGCAACGGCCCGGCACTTTTAGTCTGAGTTTGGGTGCACGATAGCAGCAGCAACACCACGCTCGCGACTGCGGCATTAACAGTCCAGCGGCGTACAGATTTACAAGGGGCGCTGCTTTTCAAAGTGATCATCAACTGTCTGGTGCCTGTCGGCGTTGCCTGCAGACCTTGCCCCGACTCAGGGTCTGGGTACAGCTAAAGCGGCTATCGTCGGGGGCTTCAAAATAATTAAAATACTGCACAAGCTCAAACGACAGGCTCTTGCTGTAGGACACATTGGTCAGCTGATGGATCGACTGGCCATCCGGTGAAATCTCAAAGCGGTGATAGATATCTATCCGGCCCGGCAGGCTAATGATGAACAGCAGCTGGTGCTCATTCAAGCTGCAGACCTCGGAGCCGAATTCGTTATAGGAGGTTCTATGGGGGGCATCGCCGCTTTCGCAAACAAGGTCGGGCTTGCCTTCACGTTTGATGCGAACCTGCTTGTCGTTTTGGGTAATGACCAGCTCACTGCTGCGACTAATCGACTCGGCAAATCGCGCCAGGTCGATGATATTGGTACCGCTGCCGCCCTGGTTGAGGCTAATCACCCCCGGTCCCAGCCGTTGATCACTACTGGAACGACTGCGACGCTCCGCCTCAGCGCGCATTTTGGATATCTGCAGGTTCAGGTTTTGCTCCCAGTTATCGCTGCGCTGAAAGTCTTTTTGCCAGGAGCCGGAAAACGTCGGCTTAGCGTAATCGAAATCAGCATTGGCTTGTGTTTCAAAGCCAACCAAACTCTCACCAACAGGCGCGGACTGGGCCGGCAAGGCGGCCACAAGGACTGTTAGCGTCGAGGCTAGCGCGACTTTGCAATAATTGAGTACAGCCAGCATTAACGCCCCTTCTTGGCAAAATCTATGATCGGCAAGCGGACCCAGACTATAACTGCTCGCGGTTAGGTTACACCACCAGTTACCGTAAAAAGGCTAATCGCTCCTACATTGACTACAAATCACCTGCAACTATCCATCACCCCCCCAAAATCCGGAAACCTGTATAAACCCGTGCATTTATCCCACTTGCACAGCTCCTCATTGCCACGTATATTCGTATTTTCGAATATACAATGGAGACCATCATGCACCCCTGGCTCGGTAGCCTGTTCGGCGGAATTCTTATCGGCGCGGCGGCAGTACTGCTGATGGCGGGCTTGGGCCGCATCGCCGGCATCAGCGGTATTGCCGGTGGCCTGATCCGGCCCGGCGTAACCGATCGCATCTGGCGCCTGGCCTTTGTACTGGGCCTTGTATTGGCGCCACTACTGCTCGGACTGCTGCGCGGCGACACCGGCATCGGCGCGGTGCAGGTGGCGCTACCGTGGATGGCGCTGGCCGGCCTGCTGGTCGGTATCGGCACTGGCGTCGGCAGCGGTTGCACCAGCGGCCATGGTGTCTGCGGTATCGCCCGGCTGTCGCCGCGTTCGCTGCTGGCCACCGCGGTATTTATGGCCAGCGGAATCGCCACGGTCTACGTGGTACGTCATTTGCTCGGAGGCCTGGCATGAAAATTCTGGTGGCGTTACTGTCCGGCCTGTTGTTCGGCCTGGGGCTCAGTCTCGGCGGCATGACCGACCCGGCGGTGGTACTGGCCTTCCTCGACCTCTTCGGTGCATGGGACCCGCGCCTGGCGTTTGTCATGCTCGGCGCCGTGCTGACCACGGCCGTCGGTTACCGGCTGGTGCTGCGGCGCCCCCGGCCGCTGCTGGAGGACAGCTTCCAGCTGCCTAAAGCTCGCCATTTTGATATTCGCCTGATCGCTGGTGCCGCCCTGTTCGGTATCGGCTGGGGCATTGCCGGTTATTGTCCGGGCCCGGCGCTGGCGTCACTCAGTGGCGGAGCCACATCACTGCTGGTACTGGTCGCCAGCATGGTCGCCGGTTGGTGGCTCGCCGCGCGCCTGCCTTCGAACAACCGCTAACAGGCTAACACCGATGGGGTTTGATAAAACTATTGGTGCAGCAGGGGTTGCAGGCTGATTTCCAATACTTATTGGACTCGCTGCGCGAATCAACGTAGTTTCTGAGATTGAATGCGGTCAGCGCGATAAAAATTGCCAGGGATCAGGCCTGGACTCATATCTGCCGTAATCATTTTTGTAATCCAGCTAAAGCTTTATTTACGTTTTTTCTGATCCGGTACGGCTGCAACAGCCGGTATTTCCCGGCATCGGGCTCGCTGGCACCGTATAACTTGCGCAGAAAACCCTGAACAATAAAACCTGCACCCATAAAAACCGGACAAGGAGTTTCCCATGGACAACGCCCGAAATCCTGCACTATTCGTATTCTTACTCGCTCTCTCCCTGGTGTGGCCAATTGCAGCAATGGCCGACAAGCCTTTCCCATGGCAGCAACCTCTTCCTGAGTACGAGGTCTGGGCCTCCGATCAATCCAACTCCGTTGGCGATATCGCTGCTGCTGGTACCAAAGGCAGCTATCTGTGGATCTGGAGATCCGGGGACATCGAGCGGCAGTTGGCCGGTGGCGATGACGCCCGACCTATCGGCTGCGACCGTAACCGCGGCAAAAAAAGCGCGGCCAGCGCTGGCCCCTGTGACCTGCTGGATGTGTTTCCACAAACACTCTATGAAGTGGACGCCGATGCAGAGCCTACCGGCAACCGGCTCGCCGATTTGCCCGGCTTTGGGCGCTTGCACGGTATGTTACCCGACCCTCAAAATCGCTACGTCAACGTCAATATCTTTGCCCCGGGCGGTGGCTATATCGGCGTCATCGACACGCGCAAAAAAGAGGCCATCGCCTTGTTTCGGGTAACCGGCACCAATGTCGGCGGTGGCAGTGACGTGCGCTCTGTGCATATGTCGTTCTGGAACAGCGATGGCTCGGCAATTCTGGTCGCCAACCTCAATGGCAAGCTGCTGGAACGTATAGATGTCAAACGCAATGGCAGTGGCAAGATAAAGCAGCTGTATTTCAACCAGAGCGCATCACTGGGTGTTGGCAAAGGTATGGCGGTTACCGCTGCGGCCACCGTATTTCACGGCAAAAATGCCCACGGCCGCAAAATGCTCGGTGAAGTTGTAGGTAGTTACCAGGACACCGCCTTAGATGACCTCACCCCCAACGGCCTCTGCAAGGAAAACGGCTGTCTGACTGGCCCCAATGCGGATCTCGGGGGCAGGCCCAACAATGTGATTATTTGCCCCATTATCTCCAGTAGCGACAAGGCCTACATCACCATGGGCGGCGGCGGGCTGCTGGTGGCTGATACCCAAGCCACACCCATGACCATTGTCGGTGAATACGGCAACCAGGTAGTCAATGGCGCCGGCTGCGGTGGTGTCGAGGTGGACGGTCAAATGTGGCTCAATGCCGGTGTTTCGGCGTCGGGTGCGGGTGCCAATCAATCCACCTTTACCCTGTACAGGCTGGATGACATGGAGTTTTCAACAGTCGCCAACCTGCCCGACACACCCGCGCCGACACTGATTTTCAAGGACGCCGGCAACACCGCCACCATCGGCAATGTGGAGGGCATTATCGATGCCGATAACAGCGGTCAATTACCTGGAACTACTACGCGCCGTGATGCCCACGGGATGGCATCAACCCTGGATGGCGAGTATATCCACACAGTCGACCGTATCCAGAATGTGGTGGAAGTGTTCCACAGCGGCCATTTGGCCCGCAGCAGTTACGACCTGACGTCCGCCGACGGGCTGGGCAACGGCGTAGGCGGCTGTGCCGCTAAATCAGTTGCCGATGATGCCGGTTTGCCGGGCAACGATCCTGCGCCTGACCTGCTGGAGAGAACGCCGGACGGCAAGTACCTGATGATCGCATTGCGCGGCCCGGCGCCGGTGTCGGTCACCCACGCAGCGCAGGGGTCCTGCCCAGGGGTGGGGATTGTTGAGTTAACCAGCGACGGCGCCTCCGGTCACCTGGTTGGCGTTTTGCGCACGAGCAACAGCGTCGATACCAGCACTGTCAATGCGCCTGGTGGCCATGCATACAGCGGTGCGGAGCGAAGTGATGTTCACGGTGCCACCGTAGTCTGCACTCGGCACTGTGGCAAATAACATCGGAGATACAAATAAAACCGGTATCAATGGGACGGGAGCGGGCAGATTCCTGGTGTGGTAACACGAGCTTCATCACGGCACCGCTTTCCGTCGCAACGATTGCATTATTTAAATTGGCAAAATCAAATTAACCAATCAGTTTATCGAACGTCAAAAGCTCGTCCTGATGGTAGCCGATCAGGACGGGCTTTTCCTCGATAGATAAATGCACTTGATACGCCAGTGGCTCAGGGTGGTTATTCGAATACCTAACTACTTGTCGTTGTAATCTTTAGCTTAATGCACTTCGCTCCCTTGCGATGCCCTTAGCAGCAGTTCACTTGATTCTTCAACAAATAGGTTAGCCGCCTGCCTCTGAATTGACAAAAATATAAAGACTGGGTTACCTTGCTACGAGCACGCAAAATTGCTCAGCAATCATTCAAACAACAATTCAAATAACCATTCAAAAAAGTACCGACATTGCATCGATTCAAATAGCGTGGACTGCTGCCCGATTTCGATTCCAGTAATTGCTTGCGCTTGTGTCGGGTCGTTATCACAACAACTATAATAAGAGAATCAGAAATGGCAGGCGCGACTACAGAGACAGAAGATATCAATATCATCCGCGAGGTGATCGATCACGGGCCGGTAGTTCCCACGCAGATCCTGGTTGTCGTTATCGCTCTGCTACTGAATATGCTGGATGGCTTTGACGTGACCGCTATGGCGTTTACGGCACACAGTATCGGCGAGCAACTTGGTATCAGCCCTGACCAGTTGGGTATCGTCTTCAGTGTGGCGCTGGCGGGTATGATGATCGGCGCTATGTTTATCGCGCCCATCTCCGACGTCATTGGGCGCCGCAATATGATACTGATCTGTGTCACGGCGATCGGCACCAGCATGTATGTCACTGGCTACGCGGTATCCCTCTGGCAACTGGTGGTCCTGCGCTTGATAACCGGGCTCGGGGTCGGGGGAATGCTGGCCAGCCTGGCCGCCATTACCGCGGAGTATACACCCGAAAAGTATCGCAGCCTGGCCGTGGTCTCGGTCACCGCGGGCTATCCATTGGGCGCGATGCTGGGTGGATTTATCGCCGCACCACTCATTCCTGCATTTGGCTGGGAAAGCGTTTTTTTTGCCGGTGGCGCAGCCACGCTGGCCATGGTGATTGCGGTGTACTTTTTAATGCCGGAATCATTGCAGTATTTAGCGACCAAGCAGCCTGCCAATGCGCTGCACAATTTCAACGCGGTATTAAAGCGGCTTGGCCGCACACCCATAGCAGCCCTGCCAGCTATTGATCCCCGCAAACATGGGGACAAAGCCAATGTATTGAGCCTGCTAACCGAAGCCCGGCGCGGGAAAACCATTAACCTCTGGCTGACCTTTTTCTTTTGTTTTATCTGCCTCTACTTCCTGATGAGCTGGATTCCCAAGCTGGTGGTGAATGCGGGCCTATCCGAAACCCAGGGCGTCTACGCTGCGGTTGCCTTTAATGGGGGGGCCGTGGTTGGTATTGTCTGCCTTGGCTATATGGCAACTCGCATCGGCCTGTCTGCGCTGATCGGTACTTTTCTTTCAACCTCTGCGCTGGGCATGATTATTTTCGCCTTTGCCGATGGCGTTGACAACCTGATCCTCTACCTGCTGGTGATCGGTTTCCTGCTCCAGGGCGGTTTTACTGGCCTCTACGCGGTGGCCGCGAAAATATACCCCACGGAACTGCGCAGCACCGGCGTTGGCTGGGCCATCGGCCTGGGTCGTTTCGGTGCCGTCGTAGGGCCTTACATAGGTGGCATCATGATTGCCTCCGATGTCTCCATGGAAATAAACTTCGTGGTTTTTGCGGTGCCGTTGTTTATCGCTGGATGCCTGGCGTATCGACTCAGGGTTAGATAAGGTACTCATGGACATACCTTACATCGGTTTCAATCACAATAAGTCCAACCAGGCGGAGCTGGAAATCATTTCCCTGCAATCCCTCTACCAGGCCAAGGGTTTCTGCTCAATTAACTGGCTGTGAATAAACGCGGCATTATTGACCAGAATACCCAGCCTGCCCTGCTCCTCTTGCACCTGCTGAAACAGCGCGGCGGTCTGGGCGTCGTCGCTATGGTCACACACCACCGCGATACCCTTGCCGCCAGCGCAATCGATTTCGGCTGCAGCCCCATGTACTGTACCCGGCAATGGTGTCCCGTCCCAGCCCCGGGCTTCACCCTCGCGCGTGCTGCGCCCGGTGATATACACCGTCATGCCCCTGGCGGCCAATCCCAGGGCAATACCTCTTCCGGCGCCGCGACTGGCGCCGGTAACAATGGCGATTTCCGGGGTAACACCGGCTCCAGCTTGACTCACGGTTGGCTCTCCTCATTTTTGCGCTTGTCCGCACAAACAGTTTCCGCTGTCCACTGGCGGTGGCAATCGTAAATAATGCGGCCGCGCTCACCGTGATGAGCATCAACCATGCGCTCAATAGAATTCGAGGGGGCCATGCTTCGGGCGGGTTGTGCTTGCAGTTTCTCCAGCGCCATGGGGTAGTCGGCCCAGTCCAGGGGCGCCCGCCAGCCGGGCGGCGGTGCGAGCCGGGCGCGAGTACCGTTAATGGGGTGCAGAGCTCGCCAGCGCTGAATGCGATCGGACAATTGCGCTACCAGCTGCGGGTATTCTGCCGCGAGGTTGTGTTCTTCGTTGGGGTCATCCTGGATGCGGAACAGGTGGTTGGTTACCCTGGTGCTCAATTGATTTTGTTCGACCTCCTGCACCAGCTTCCACTCGTCGTTAAACGCTGTCAGATTGAAATGCCCATAGATCGGTATTTCGGAGGCAAAAAACACATAGTCCGTGCGCGGCATTTTTTGGCCGGCGGCAATGGCCGGCCAGAGACTCCTGCCATCCAGCGGACGGCGATTATCGGTGTCGATACCCGCCGCTTGCGCCAGCGTCGGAAACACATCCATTACCGTCATGAGCTGCTGCAAGTTGCCGCCTGGGGCCAGCCTGGCCGGCCAACGCAGCAGCGATACCACGCGGATACCACCCTCAAACGTTTCACCTTTACCGCCCCTGAGGGGCGCATTATCCGCGCCGCCGTAGGCGTAAGCCGCACCGCCGTTATCGCTGAAAAAGAGCACTATGGTATTGTCCGCTATGCCTTCCCGGTCCAGCGTGTCCAGTACCCGGCCAATGGCCTGGTCCATACCATCCACCACCGCGGCGTACATCGGCCGACTGCTGCCCCGCCCCATCTCTTTGGCCAGGCGACGACTGCGGTCCGTCTGTGGTGAACGGGCCGGTGCCAAATCGGTATTGATGTCCTTGTACTTGTCCTGCAATTCTTGCGGCGCATCCAGCGGGGTGTGCGGGGCGATAAAAGGCAGGTAGACAAAAAACGGTTTCTGCTTGTCGCGCTGGCGTATATAGCGCGTCACCTCATCGGCCAATAAAAACGTTTCGTAGCCCTCGGCCGTTGCCGCTATAGAAACCCCGTTCTGCTGAAAGTCTTTGCCTCCGGCCAGAGAGAAAGGTGGGTAAAACCCCACCTCGGTGTGCAAGTGACCGTAAAAATGTTCGAAACCACGCTGATTGGGGTGATAAGTCATCTGCGCGTGTCCCAGGTGCCACTTGCCCACCATGGCGGTCTGGTAACCTGCAGCGCGAAACGATTCCGGCATAAAATGCTCATCCGGGTGCACACCGTTGTTGTCCCACGGCAGGATCACGCCGTAGGCGACCCCCAGGCGCATGGGGTCGCGTCCGGTCATCAGTGCCGCCCGCGTCGGCGAACAGATAGGAGTAGTGTAAAAGCGATTAAGCTGCATGCCTTCCCTTGCCAGCCGATCCAACGACGGGGTCTCAATATCACCACCGTGGAAGCCGACATCATTCCAGCCCAGATCGTCGGCGACCATGACGATAATGTTGGGCCTGTCCGTGGCCGCCAGCCCCCAGCAAGGACAACAGATCAGCAACAGGGCCAGGGTTTTCTGTAAGCTAGACATTCGGTAATTCCCATCAACAGAGATTGAAAAAAATATTGGCCATCCTGGACCCCGGACGGAGCCCCACGGCGGCGCTAATGCCAGGCAACCTCCCCTTAATCCGGAAGTTTTTGCGCTACATGACTATCCCGCCGTTTTCGGCAACTGTAAGTTGTTGAAAATGTGAGGGAATCGAAAATTACATTTTTGGTTTCCGTACGATGATTAATTCAGGAATGAATTAACCAGAGCTTCCCTAAGGCATAATGCCGCTCACAGCGGCTCGCAAAATCCGCTGCGCCGCTGCCTCGCCAACCAGTCGCGACTCGCGACAACTTATCAGCCAGTTGCTGTCGAATTTATGCAGCTGCCAGTGATTGACGGCTACTCGCAACAATTTAAAATCATCGCCCTGGCGTTGATAGAGCCGGGAATAACCAGTCACCACCGCGTCACCACCCTTGATATCGACGTGTAACGGGCCGACGGTATGGGCACAGTTGGGAAGTAACGATTGGTGCAGATCCGAATCCAGCATCGCGGCAATGGCATCCCTGCCCTTTAGCACCAGGTCAGTGCCATCAACTGCGCTTTGAGCCGTCTCTGTGTCGTCTCTGCCAGCGCGCGGCGAACTGACGATATAGCGCGCATCCGCCGTATGCAGGGCAACGGCGGCGGCGGTATCACCACAGTCCACCGCCATGCCATACAACGCCACCAGGTTGCGCACCGCCAATTCATCGACATTGCGCTGCAGGCGCTGCTCCTGGCTCAATTGCGAATCGATCATGGCAATTTAGAAGTGAATGCCTTTCATCAGTGTGGCCATAGCGACCTGCTCACTGGTGGTCTCCAGGGCCTCGGGCTTGGTATCGCCAGGCTTGCCTTGAGTGGGCACTGAATCCGGGAACATGCGATAAGTGGCGTTGTTGAAGATTTCCAGAAATTTCGGGAATACCGCGCCGGCAAAGGACATAAAGACACCCATACCGGTCGCCACCCGATGACGTTTATTGATGATGGCATCAACCACCAGGTCAATAGCTTCATCCACTTCCAATGCCGGAGCGTACTCGTAAATTTTTGTCGGTGCGATCATCTCGGTGCGCACCAGCGGCATATTGATATTGGTAAAATGTATGTTCTTATCGGAAAATTCCGAGGCCGCACAGCGGGAGAAACCCTCCAGCGCTGACTTGGAGGCAACGTAGGCCGAAAAGCGAGGCGGGTTAGACAACACGCCCAGAGAGGAGATATTGATAACATGGCCGCGGCGCTGCTCGGTCATACCGGGCAGGACGCGCAGTATAAGGCGCAGGGCACCAAAATAATTCAATTGCATGGTGCGTTCGAAATCGTGAAAACGATCGTAGGCAAGATCGACCGAGCGGCGAATGGATCGACCGGCATTATTGATCAGGATATCCACGTGGCCCAGGTCTTTTTCCACCTGCGCAACCAGGGAATCACAGGATTCCAGGTCGGACACGTCGCAACAGTAGCTGTAAGCCTTACCGCCAGCGGCCTCGATTTCCTCGCGCACCACTTGCAGTTTGTCCTCGCTGCGTGCGGTCAGTACCACCCTGGCACCCGCGGCGGCCAGGCGAATCGCCGTCGCTTTGCCAATCCCTGCGGAAGCACCGGTAATCAGAACCAATCGATCGGCCACCTGGCCCTCCAGGGTCCGGTCAATAAACAGGTCCGGATCCAGGTTGCGCTCCCAGTAATCCCACACCTGGGGCGCGTAGCTCGCCAGCTTGGGTACGCTGATGCCGGAGCCTTCCAGCAGTTGACGGGTTTTCTTGTTGTCGTAGCGGGTTTCATACTTCATGAAAACGGTGGCCGATTCCGGCATCCCGAAGCGCTCGAGCAGTGTCGCCCGCAAACGTTTCACCGGCGGCAGCTTGGCCAGTATGTCTTTCAATATCGACGGCACGAAATTGAAGATTTTTGGGTCGAACCGCAGGGTAAACTTCGGCGCATGGGCGGCTTCGGCAAAGATATTCATCATTTGGCCGACGGAATAATGGTCGTTGTCGGTGATATGGAAGCAACCACCGTCCTGGCCGTCCAGGTGCGAGAGGTGATCTATGGCCTTAACCACGAAATCCACCGGCACCAGGTTGTTGAGACCAGTTTCCATGCCCACCAGGGGTATCCACTTGGGAAACACATCACGAATCTTTTGAATGACCTTGAAGGAGTAGTAGGGCCCATCGATCTTGTCGATCTCACCGGTGCGGGAGTGACCAATTACCGCCCCTGGGCGGTATATGCGGTAGGGAACACTGCACTTCTCGCGGACAATCTTTTCCGAGTCGTGCTTGGTGCGGAAATAAGGGTGCGAGAGATTTTCGGCTTCTTCAAACATGTCTTCGCGGAAGGTGCCCTTGAACAAACCACTGACCGCCACTGAACTGATATGATGAAAACATTTGACATCAAGTACCTTGGCAGCCTGCACGGCATTGAGGGTACCATTGACGTTCGCCATGACTTGCGAGGCTTCATCGGCCGCCATATCGTAGACTGCGGCAAAGTGATAAAAGTGCTCGACATGGGCGCTCAACTGCTCCAACTGCTCCGCACTTAAACCGAGGTTTGGCAAGGTAATGTCGCCCTTGACAGCAACAACTCTCTCCCAGGCTGAGGCGGGCAAACGCTGCTTCAGGGCCTCCAGCTTGTGCTCGGAGCCCTCGCGTACCAGCAGATGGATCTTGCCTGGACGAGCCACCAATTGCTCAACGAAAAAACCGCCGATAAATCCAGTGGCGCCGGTAACAAAGTAGCTCATAGTGAAGCCTCGCAGTTAGAGTTTGCTAGTTAGGCCTTCAGTATAAGGATTCATTTTCGCTGCGTATGTGACGGGACCGGACCAACCTGATGTGCAAAAACCGTCACTCGTCGCGGCTATGGGCAATAACAAGCTACCGGCTGCGGCAACCAGGAACTGAATTCGACTCAATATTCAGGCACTAACGACCAAACGGCGTGTGGTCCATCCAGTCCGTCAGTCGGCTGCGCGCATTGAATTGCATAAATTGCGCGGCGGGCAGCGCCGCGCGCCAAATACCGGTGATCTGGTCGCTGTTGCTGATACCGGTGACACACCAGCTGGCGAAATGCTCACAATTGTTGAACAGCAAATTAAAATTTTTCTCGCCGAGACGGCTTTTCGCCCTGGTAATCACCGCCGCACTGGAGTGATCAATATCCGCAACCGCCAGACCGCGAACCCCATCCCAGAATTTATTCAGTTCTACGCTGGCCGTCTGCAGCGGATCGCGTTTGCGCCCGGTCTCACTTTCCAGGGTTGCAAAGAAACGACTGTAGTCACGCACCATAATTTCATCGCCGCGGGCAAATTCGTCACGACTGATCTGGCTGATATGGCGGCGCGTACGCCAGTCTGGCGCACCAAAGTGAATTATCTGTCCATCACCACAATCAATACCGTGGTGGCTGTAGATACCGCCATAGCGATTTACATAAACGTGATCACCCTGGGCCATAGCCTGCCTCATTCCTCAGTTGCCGCTGTCGCGACTGTTTCCGACCCCTGATTAGTAATGTGCTCACCCTGCTGCGTCAACCCCTATTCAGCGTAAATCGCCCGTTTACCAATGGCTGCGAAGCTGGTTAGAATCAGGACAGGACTAAATTTTAATCAAAAATTGGCTGGTATAGTTATGCAACCCTTCAGAATCTGGGAATGTTCAGTATGTGGCTGGACCTACGACGAGTCCAAAGGCTGGCCCGACGACGACATTGCGCCGGGCACCCGCTGGGAGGATATTCCCGAGGACTGGATGTGCCCGGAGTGCGGCGTTAGCAAGTCCGACTTTGAGATGGTCGAGGTTGGTGTGGCCGCAGAAAAAATCGAAGTGGCTGTACCCAAAGAGCAGCCAGCGATAGCCAGCGACAGCCAGCAGCAGGATTACCAGGTCTGGGAGTGCCTGGTGTGCGGCTGGAGTTACGACGAGGCAAAGGGGTGGCCGCAGGACGGTATCGCCCCCGGTACCCGCTGGGAGAATATTCCCGACGACTGGATGTGCCCGGAGTGCGGTGTCAGCAAAAGCGATTTTGAAATGGTCAGCGTCAGCCGCAGCTCTGTGGCGGACGCAACCGCGCAAACAGCAAGCGCCGCAGAAGCCGCTGTTACCCCGGAAGCAACTGTCACCCCGGCAGCGAGCACCACTATCGCAGCCACCGCTGTGGATTACAGCAAGCCGCCGCTGGTCATTATCGGCACCGGCCTGGCCGGTTACAACCTGGCCCGGGAGTTCCGTCGCCTGGACCAGACCACCCCACTGCTGCTGATCACCAGTGACGATGGCAGCTACTATTCAAAACCACTGGTCTCCACCGGTTATCACAAGGCCAAACGCGCTGACCAACTGGCCAACGCCAGTGCCGAAGAAATGGCGGCACAACTGCAGGCCGAGATCCGCATATTCAGCACTGTGACCGCCATCGATACCGAGCAGCGCCGCCTGCAGCTGGGTGACCAGACCCTGGAATACGGCAAACTGGTGCTGGCCAGTGGCGGCCGCTGCATCGAAGCACCGCTGGAGGGCAACGCCCGCAATTGCGTCCACTCCATCAACGATTTGCTCGATTACGCCAAATTTCGTACTGCCATGGTGGGCAAGAAAAAAGTCCTGATTATCGGTGCTGGCCTGATCGGCGCCGAGTACACCAACGACCTGATCCAGTCCGGCTTCGAGGTGGATGCGGTAGACCCGCTGGACTCCGTGCTCGGCACCCTGCTGCCCACCAGCGCCTCGGAGTCGGTAAAAAATGCCCTCCAGGCTCGCGGTGCCAGGTTTCATATGGGCACAGTGGTAAAACGGCTCGATCGGCACGGCAATGGCCTGCGGGCCCAACTGGGCAATGGGGAGGTCATCGATGCCGATATCGCCCTGTCCGCCATTGGCGTGCGGCCCAACCTGGCGCTGGCAGAGAGTGCCGGCCTGGTCACCAATCGTGGCATTGTCACCGACCGCTATCTGCAGACCAGCGCTGAGAATGTGTTCGCCCTGGGTGATGCCGCCGAGGTGGACGGCCATGTCTTGCTGTACGTAGCGCCGTTAATGGAATGCGCACGCAAATTGGCGCGCACCTTGAGCGGGACTCCGGCAGCGGTACACTACAAGGTCATGCCGGTGGCGGTAAAAACCACGCTGTTTCCAGTGGTCGTGTCGCCACCGCCGAAACAGGCACCAGGCAACTGGGAGATTGAAGCCAACAGCAGCAGTGGCGTCAAGGCGCTGTTCCGCAACCCGGCGGGTGAGCTGCTGGGCTTTGCCCTGACGGGAGATTGCATTTCCGCCAGGGAGACACTGGCATCCCAGGTGCAACCGATAATGCTGGATTGATCAGCGGGGATTTAAAGGCCGTAATTCCGCCGTACCGAGGTGCGGCAAGCTGCGGTGCCGCGCCGCCGGCTGGCCGGCAAACCAGGTCTGCAGGATCTGCAGCAGATCGCCATGGGCAACCAGGATAATGGTTTGGCCGCTGCACTGCTGTTCGATTTGCGCCAGCAACTGCAACGCCCGCTGACGCACCTGGTTGACACTTTCCACGCCAAAGGTCTTGTGGTCAGCATTATCTGCATCCAGTGCCCATACCCGGGCATAGTTGCTGTCCGCAGCCCCGTCCAGCTCGCCAAAATCACGCTCGCGCAACAACTCCGTATACTGCACCGGTCGCTGCAGCTGCCAGTATTCTGCCAGTAATTCTGCGGTCTGCCGGGCGCGCAGAAAATCGGAACTGTGGACCTGCACCTGCTGTCGCGGCAGCCGCGCAGCTGCCGCACTGGCTTGCACCTGCCGGCGCCCCTCCTCGCTCAAACCGAAGGCCGCAACGCCACGAGCGGGCTTGCTGACGATAACGCCGGCGGTATTGGCCTCGCTCTGCCCATGGCGCAGCGCGCAGTAATGATTGCCAAGACCGGATCTGAATGTCGATTCCATAAGCGTGGTATTGATTCCCAAAATAATGCATCTGAGGGATGCTAACGGTGAATGTAAAGCCTACCATTGACGGCTCATAGCGGCTGCAAGACAGAAATTTATGTTGGTATATGCGCATCGCGGTGGTGCTGGCGAAGCCCCCGAAAACACACTCGCAGCCTGTCAGCAGGCAATTGCCAGGGGAGTGCGCCATGTGGAACTGGACCTGCGGCTGTCGCGGGATGAACAACTGGTTGTGATCCACGACGACAAAGTAAATCGCACCACCTTCAACAAAGGCAAGGTCCACCAGTTCAGTGTCGAGGAATTGGCGAACATGGATGCGAGACGCTCTGCCCCGCCCTGGCCGCCGTCATCGACGGCTGTCATTCACAGCCTGGATTTGCTTATCGAAGCCACTCCCGAAATTATGCAATACAATCTCGACGTGAAATCGGGCCAGAAGCAACACATGCTGCGCATCGCTGAACTGCTGGCGACCCGCTTCCCTACTGCGGCACTGGCCGAGTCCATTGTGGTCACCTCTTCCAGCGAGGTATTGCACCAAGCCCTGCGCCAGCAGGCGCCCCATATCCGCCGCGGCTACATTTCCATTCGCCCCAATCCATTTCCAATGCTGCTCAAACATGAGTGCAGTGTACTCTCCGCGACTTGGCGCACCCTGAATATAATGACCGTCCGCCATGCCCATGCACAGGGCATTGAAGTCGTGGCCTGGACGGTCAACGACCCGCTGGCCATCAACACCTTGTACCGCCTCAAGGTCGACGGCATTATCACCGATTACCCGTCGATGGCGCTGCCGCTGGTGGGTAAACTTATGGGCGCGAACCAGCCCGTTTAACCGGCCACCGAATCAGGAACCGGAAAAACTGGAATCACGCTTTTCCACAAAGGCATTGCGCGCCTCCTGGGAATCTTCTTCAGTATAAGCCTGCAGGGTGAATCCCTGCTCCCAGCGGTACTTGTCCTCCAGGTTGCCATCTTCTATACCGGTGAGCGCTTCCTTTGCCAGTTGAATCATCGGTGAACTCTTGGCAGCGATTTTAGCAGCAATGTCCATGGCGCAAGCGCGCAACTGGTCCAGCTCTACCACCTGCTCTACTGCGCCAAGCCGATAGGCTTCGGCGGCATCAATAAACTCACCGGTAAAATACATATAGCGCACCTTCTGCACCGGGAACATACGCTGCAAGTGCGCACCTCCGCCCATTGCACCGCGGTCAACTTCCGGCACCCCAAAACGGGCACAGTGGGAGGCGACAATAATATCGGCGGCCCCTGAAATACCAATGCCGCCGCCGAGTACGAAACCGTGCAAGGCCACGATTACGGGTTTGGGATTGCGGTGTATAGCGGCAAAGGTATCGTAATTCCCCTTGTTGACGGCCACAATCTTGCCACTGTCCGCCGCCAGCTCCTTGATATCGACACCGGCGCAAAAACCCTTGCCTTCAGCGCGAATAACAATAACCCGGACACTGTCATTGCGCCCCAGGTCGGTGAGATGCTGGGCAATCGCCGCCCATTCAGTGCTGCTGAAAGCATTCACCGGTGGTTTGTTGAACACGACTTCCGCAATGCCCTGGTCGATACTTGAATCAAAAGCCACAATATCTACTCCTCTCTAGCGCTCATATTCAGAACGGATAGTTTTAGTTTTTTTGCAGTGCCGCCAGGCGCTCGATGGTATCCTCGGCCTCGCACATAATATCGTTAATCAGATCGGCCACCGCCGGCAGGTCATCGATGACCCCGGCCACTTGGCCGCTGGGCAGGATGCCATTCTGCGGGTGCCCCTTGACCATCGCCTCCTGGATCAGCATCGGGGCATTGGCGGCCATCAGGGTCTGGCCGAAGCCCAGCCGGTTGCTTTGCTTCATGCGCCAGGCCGAGGTCAACATGGAAAACAGCGAGGCGCCGGTTAGTTTGGTGAACGCCAAGCCGTTGCGAATCGCCAGCAGCAACATGCCCACTTTGGACTTGTGCTCCAGCGTTTGCAGGCATTCATTGTTGATCATGCGCTGGGGCAGCCCATCCAGCTTGGTGCTGACAATGATCTCTTCCGCCCTGGCACCCACATAGCGGGCTTTGGTGAGCTGCGGTACCGGCGATTCCCGCGTCATCAGGAAGCGCGTACCCATGGCGATGCCAGCGGCGCCACAGGCCAGTGCAGCCACCAGGCCGCGACCATCCTTGTAACCACCGGCTGCCACCACCGGCACGTCCAGTGCACTGATCACTTGTGGCAGCAAGATACTGCTCGCCACCTTGCCGGTGTGTCCGCCCCCTTCACAACCCTGTACCACTACGGCGTCCGCCCCCATAGCCACCGCCTTGACCGCGTGTTGCAACGCACCGACGGTGGGAATACACACTACTCCGGCCGCCTTCAGGCGCGCAATCATGTCCGGTGCTGGCGAGCGGCTGTAGCTGACGGCCCTGACCCCGTGGCGAATGCAAATATCGACAATCTCGCTGGCGCCCGGGGTATACATATGAAAATTGACACCAAAAGGTTGATCCGTTTTGGCCTTGATCTGCTCTATTCCCGCCTCGACTTCCGCCGGGGTCATGACTGCGCCCGCCAGAAAGCCAAAACCACCCGCCTCGCAGGTAGCGCTGACCAATGCCGGATCGGCCACCCAGCCCATCGCAGTCTGGATAATCGGGTAGCGACATCCAAGCAACTCAGTCAGTGAAGTTTGCATATTTTGCTCCTGTGGCAGCTGCGGGCACTGAATCTGTCCCGCGATATCCGTATTGCGGCCTGCATGTCTTGCATGCACCGCGAAGTTTCAGCCCGCAAGCGGCTAATTGCCTTAATATGCCACTTATCCTTGCGGCCCTCATCGTCCGCCAGGACTATGCACAGCGCTGCCCGCAACGCCGCACTGGCAGCCACTCAAACTGCGCGAACTGGCTGGCTCCGTACGCATCTATAATGCATTCGGCCTATGCCCCAAGCCCCATTCACGCCCGCCCTTTATTTACTTGATTTTTCTTTTCCAAGATACTGGTAGCAGCATCAGCGACTGAAATCGCGTCTTAAATATAATTGCAAAGGGTACATTGGCAGCTTATGAGCTCATTTAAAACAGCGTACGAAAAAGCCGTTTCCACTCTTACCAGCGAGCCTGGCTCAGCGTTCGAAATTGCAACCCAATCCATCGATGGTGTGGACTACAAAACACTGGTTAACGCACCCGCGAATATAGTTGACCTGTTTGCCCCGGCACGAGAATTTGGCGAGCGGGAGTTCCTGGTTTATCAGGACGAGCGCTGGACGTTCGATGATTTTTTTCAGCAGGCTGACCAGCTGGCCTACCAGTTGGTGCACCAGTACAAGATTGAGAAAGGCGCGCGGGTCGCCATCGCCATGCGCAACTATCCCGAGTGGATGACGGCGTTTGTGGCCATTATTTCAGTTGGCGCGATAGTCGTGCCATTCAACAGTTGGGGCCGAGCCGCGGAGTTGCAATACAGCTTGCAGGATACCGAGACGGAATTGGTCATTTGCGACCAGCAGCGCTACGAACTGATCGACTTTAGTGTCAGCCCCGTCAAGGCCATCGTGGTGCGAGGCGAGGACAAGCCGTTGGCACAGGGCTGCATCAGCCTGACAAAGCTGCTGGCCGAGGTGCCACCTTTGCAGCAGCGCCAGGCGCTACCCGAAGTCATCATCGCGCCTGAAGACACAGCCATAATTATGTATACGTCTGGCACCTCCGGCAAACCCAAGGGTGCAGTAATTACCCACCGCGCTTGTTCACAGGCCATCGTCAATCTGGAGTTGACCGGGGCGGTTACCTACATGACCAACCAGGAAGCCATCACCAAGCATATGCAGGGCGGTTGGAGCGCCAAAAACTTGCTCGCCGTGCCCCTGTTTCATATCAGCGGCCTCTACTCCCAGTTTCTATTCAACCTGCGCGGCGGGCGCGGGCTGGTGTTGATGTACAAATGGGATCCGCAGCAAGCCTGTAAGCTTATCGAACAGGAAAGAATCACCAACGTGCTGGCCGCTCCGACGATGCTGCTGGACATGATGCAGCGCGATGAATTCAAGCGCATCGATAAATCCAGCATCATCAATGTCACCGGTGGTGGTGCCGCCTCACCAGAGCGATTGTCAGAGTTGCGCAACGAGCTGCTACCCGATGCTATCGCCGGTGCGGGCTATGGCATGACCGAATCCGGGGGTATCGGCTGCGCCTTCGCCGGCGCAGTGGCGCGGGCCAAGCCCACCGCCTGTGGCTTTGTCCACCCGGTTGCCGAACTGCGCTTTTGCGATGAAGATGGTGTCGACGTCGCAGCTGGCAGCCGCGGGGAAATATGGTTGAAAAGCCCCACTAACGCCCAGGGCTACTGGAATCTTCCCGAAACCACCAGCACAGAATTTAATAACGGCTGGTTCAAGACCGGTGACATTGGCTACCTCGATGAAGACGACTGCTTGCACATTTGTGACCGGGTCAAGGATATGGTCATCCGCGGCGGTGAAAACATCTACCCAATCGAGATTGAAAACTGCATTCTCTCCATGCCCGGCGTGCAGGCGGTTACCGCCTTTGCCGTGCCCAGCGAAGCAATGGGCGAGGAACTGGCGGTGGTGGTGCGCCCCAACGGCCCGAGCGATCTGGACAATTGCAACCCGCAGGCCGTAAAAGACTTTTGCGCGGCGCGCCTGGCGGGTTTCAAGGTACCCAGCTTCGTCAAATTCACCAACGAGCCATTTCCGGTCAATGCCACTAATAAAGTATTGAAAAAGCAAGTGCGGGAGGCCTTTTTCCCCGGCAGTTGAAATTGTCAGAAAACTGCCGTACCAAAAAACAGCTAACCCTTAAAAGCAGGATATATCCATGTCGACACTCGAACAGTTCCGGCAACAAACGCGCGCGTGGCTCGAGGCCAACTGCCCAGACTCCCAGCGCCAGCCTATAGTCAAGGAGGAACAAATTTGGGGCGGTCGCCGACGTACTTTTCCCAGCGCAGATGCCAAATTATGGTTTGAACGTATGCGCGACCGCGGCTGGACCGCGCCCGAATGGCCCAGTGAATATGGCGGCGGCGGCCTCAACCCGGAGCAGGCCCAGATACTGCAGGAAGAGATGCAGGCGCTGGGCTGCCGCCCTCCCCTCTACGAAATTGGCCTGTGGATGTTTGGTCCGGCACTGCTGAAGTTCGGCACTGAAGCACAAAAAGCCGAACACATTCCCAAAATCGTACGCGGAGAAATTCGCTGGTCGCAGGGATACTCTGAGCCCGCCGCGGGATCCGACTTGGCGGGTTTGAAAACCCGGGCCGAGGACAAAGGGGATCATTTTCTGGTAAATGGTACCAAGATCTGGACTACCCAGGCCGACAAGGCCGACTGGATATTCTGCCTGGTGCGCACGGACCCGAATGCACCCAAACAGGAAGGCATCAGCTTTTTACTGATCGACATGGAAACCAGGGGCGTGTCCACATCGCCCATTCAATTGATCAGCGGTGAGTCGGAGTTCTGCCAGACATTCTTCGACGATGTGGTGGTTCCAAAAGAAAACCTGGTGGGTGAATTCAACCAGGGTTGGACTGTCGCCAAGGAGCTGTTGAAACACGAGCGCAAATTAATGAGCATCATGGGTGCCATGGCCGAGCGTGAGGAAGAAGACCTGAGGCACCTCGCCAAGCGCTACATCGGTGTAGATGAGCAGGGCAAAATCCGCGACCCCATACTGCGCGACCGCGTCACCCGGCACTTAATGCAATCCGGCGCCGACGCCCTCACCAACAAGCGCCTGTATCAACTTCTGGAGCAGGGCCAGGCGGAACCCAATCTACCGCTTATCATGAAATACGTCAGTACCACCGAGGTACAGCGCAAAGACGAATTGCTGCTGGCTATTCTCGGCAACCGCGGCTTGAGCTGGCATGACGATGAATTCAGCGATGGGGAAAAACGCACGGTGCAGAACTGGGCCTATAACAAAGCCCACACCATCGCCGGCGGCACGTCGGAAATTCAGCTCAACATTATTGCCAAACGGGTACTTCAGCTCCCGGGTTGAGATTGCTTCCCCAATTGGCGTTGAAGCACAGCCCTGTGTGACGAGCTTGAGAAGAGAGACAGACTATGAATATGATACTGAACGAAGAACAGCGCTTGCTTAAAGAGACCGCCCACGGTTTTTTGCAGAGTCATGCGCCGGTCGCAGCGATGAGAAAGCTACGTGACGACAGGGACACTCTGGGTTACTCCGCCGAACTGTGGCGCCAACTGGTGGAACTGGGTATAGCGTCCATAGTACTGCCGGAAGAATACGGCGGCCTGGATTTTGGTTTCCTTGGTCTCGGCGCCGTGCTGGAGGAGATGGGTCGCAACCTGACGGCATCGCCCCTGTTCAGCAGCGTAGTACTGGGTGCATCGGCACTGGAACTCGGCGGCAGTGAGCAGCAGCGGCAAGAAATATTTCCACAACTTGTCGAGGGTAAATTGAGCCTGGCACTGGCCATTGATGAACAGCAGCATCACCAGCCACTGGCAACCGCCGTCAAGCTGCAAATCGAAGGCGACGCGCTGCGCATCACCGGCAGCAAGGTGTTTGTCCAGGACGGCCATAGCGCCGACAAACTACTGGTGGTTACTCGCAGCAGTGGCAAACCCGGTGATCGCCAGGGCATCAGCCTGGTATTGGTGGATCGCGAAACAGCCGGTATTGAAGTGACCCGCACCCACATGATGGACGGTCGCAATGCCGCGAAAATCACCTTTAACGATGTCGAGATCACGCCGGAACAACTGGTCGGCCCTATTAACCAGGGCATGGATATCCTGCAGCCAGTACTCGACCGCGGCGCTATTTGCATGGCTGCAGAAATGCTCGGCGGTATTCAGGAAGTATTTGATCGTACCATTGAGTACCTGAAGGAGCGGGAGCAGTTCGACGTCAAGATCGGCAGCTTTCAGGCCTTGCAACACCGAGCTGCCATCATGTACTGCAAAATCGAGCAGTGCCGCTCGGCGGTGCTTGACGCCCTCGCCGCGCTGGACAACCACAGTACCGACGTATCACTAAAGGCGAGCCAGGCTAAAGCCCTGGTTAACGATTGCTACATCCTGGTGAGCAATGAAGCGGTGCAGATGCACGGCGGCATGGGCATCACCGATGAACTGGATATTGGCCTCTACCTCAAGCGTGCGCGAGTCAGCGTACAGATCATGGGAGATAGCTTGTACCACCGCGATCGTTACGCCAGCCTGCTCGGCTACTGATCAACTGTGCATGTAGCAGTGCCTGCCCTTCAACCTGCTTGCGGAGATCCTCCTTGGAAAAAATCATGTATCTGGCGCAATTGCCAGCGGGCGTGCACTGCGACAGCTTCCGCCAGATCGCCCTCGGTGAAATGGCCGACCAACTCCTGCAAAACCAGCATGTGGCGCGACTGACCCTGCACTTTGACGACAGCGACGTGGCCCCGGCCAGCCGGTGGCGACGGGAGACTGTTGCCCCCCTGCCCCAGGTCATGGTCTCGGTGTGGGTGGATAGCGCCAACCACCAGGCCGAACTAGTGCAGATTCTGCAGCAACAGCTCAGCGCCATCGAGGGGTACCTGGTGAGTGAGTCAGAGGTTTTGCGCCCGCCGACGGGTCTCGCCCGCCGCACCGACGGCATGACCCAGATCTGCAGCTTTGGCGCGCAGCCACAGTTGAGCCAGGCCCAATTTCTGGAGCTGTGGCGCAACCAGCATACGGAAGTTGCGCTGCGCACCCAGAGCACCTTTGGCTATCGCCAGAACCTGATAGTAGCACCCTTGACCGGCGCCGCTAAAAATCACGCCGCCATCGTCGAGGAACACTTCCCCCAGGCCGCCATGGATTCCATTGAGGTATTTTTCAATGCCGAGGGCGATGCGGAAAAACTGCAGCGCCACCGCCAGCAGATGGGCGTCAGTTGCGGCCGCTTTATTGATCCGGACTCCATCAACGTAGTGCACATGAGCGAATACATTATCAAATCCTGATACCAGAGAGACCCTATAATGAGCGAAGAAAAATTGAATAAAACATTGTCGAACAAAGTCGCCCTGATCACCGGCGCTGGCCAGGGCATCGGCCAGGGCATTGCCTTTGCCCTGGCCAAACGCGGCGCCAGTATCGCTGCCGCCGGCAGAACCCTGGCAAAATGCGAAGCCACCTGCGCCTTCATCGAGAAAGAATACGGCGTCAAAGCCCTACCCTTGCAGTGTGAAGTATCCAACCCCAGTGACCTGGAGCGAGCGGTCGCCAACACCGCTGAACAGCTGGGGGGAATTGATATCCTGGTAAATAACGCCGTCAGCACCTCTCCCGGCCCGCTGCTGGCACAACAGGACGACAAGGTACTGCATGCCTTCAAAGTCGGCCCCATCGCTACCCTGAAGCTGATGCAGCTCTGCTATCCGCACCTGGTCAAGGCCGGCGGCGGCTCCATCATCAACATGGCAAGTACCGCCGCCAAGCGCTGGGACATGAGCAATTACGGTGTCTACGCCGCGGAGAAGGAAGCCATTCGCGCCTTGACCCGGGCCGCCGCCAGCGAGTGGGGAGCAGATAACATCCGCGCCAACTGCATCCTGCCCCACGCCAGTTCACCGGCACTGCAGGGCTGGATGAACAAGAATCCCGAGGAAGCGGCCGCGTTTGTCAAGGGCATCCCGCTCAAGCGCGTGGGCGACTGCCAGGCCGATATCGGTGAATTTGTCGCCCTGCTGTGTTTGCCCGAATCCTCCTACGTCAGCGGCCAGAGCATCGCCGTAGACGGCGGCCAGGCATACATGGGCTAAAAAAAGCCCCTCAAAACTGGAAGCTGGCAATGAAGCAGGTCTGGCTGTGGGGGCTTGCTTTCAAGACCCTCGACAGCATGGATGCTGTCGTGGAGCCCCCATGGACGGGTCTACGGCGAGTCTTGAAAGCAAGCCCCCGCAGCCAGACCGGATTTAAAGACACCGGATTTTACCACCCGGCTTTCCAGATAGAATCGTAAGTCTTTAAAACTCCAGGCTCACATCCAACCCCAGCATGCGCGGGTTGCCAAAGTAATTAAAGCCCACCGTGCCAAACGGAATACCGTTAATGTAATACTCCTCGTCGGTGAGGTTCTTCGCCCACAGAGCTACCTTCAGCTGGCCCAGCTCCGACACGTCGATATTGTTCCAACTGACGCGGGCGTTTACCAGTGCATAGCCCTCCACAGCCGTCAGTGCCGCCGAGGCCGGCTCATGATAGAGATCATGGTCGTCAGTGTAGCTGTAATCCAGCCGTGCGCTAACACGCTCGCCGTTGTACTCGAGGCCGATGCTATAAGTGTTTTCCGGGGCATAGGGGAATTTTGCCACGTCCTTGATATCAGTACCGTAACTGACAAACATGTCGTATTCCGGATCGAGGTAACCGTAATTGATATTTAACCGCAGAGTCTCGCTGATGGCGGCCAGAACTTCCAACTCCAGGCCCGTAACCGTAGCCTCACCGGCGTTGGTGATCTGCGAGTAGCCGCTGGCGCCAAGAAACTCAGACAATTGCAGACCCTCGATTTCGTTCTGGAAGACCGCAGCATTAATCTGCAACCTTTCATCCAGCAAGCGGGATTTCACCCCCAATTCGAACGAGGTCACCTCCTCCTCATCGTAAGGAGTTTGTGCAACCACCAGGTTTTCGGACTCGCCATTAAAGCCGCCGGATTTCCAGCCAAGTGCCAGCTTGGCATAGCCGCTGGTCTGTTCGCTGAAAGCGTAGCTGGCGACCAGCGAGGGTGAGAAATTGCTCCATTTATCGCTGGACTCAACCGCGAATGGCTGCACAAAATCGTCCGGGTGATTCATCTGGAAGTCTTTCTCTTCCTCGGTCCAGCGCAATCCGCCGCTCAGGGTCAGCCGCTCGGTGACATGCCAGTCGAGATGGCCATACAAGGCGTAGGAGCGAGCGTCGACCGAGTAGAAATTGCGCACCGTCGCGAACCCAAGATCATAGGGGTTGACGGCCGCGGCACTCTCGTCAAAGTAGAAAATACCGGCGACGTAATCCAGCTTGCCCGCCGAGCCAATAAACTGGAACTCCTGGGAGAGCTGATCCTGTTCGATGTGTCGCTCGGTATGAAATTGATAAAACGGACTGCCGCCGTCCAGGTCCACGGTGTCATCAAAGGACATTTCCCGATAGGCGGTGATAGACTTTATGGTCAACTCCGGCAGTTCCCAGTTCAAATGCACGCTGTGACCATCGGTACTGGAACGATCGTAGATGGCACCATCCATGTGCGCCGACTTGGGACGACGATAATCTGGCGCAGCTGTCATCACACCCATTGAGGGCGTATTATCCACATCGCTCCAGTCATAGCTGTACTGTAATTCAACATTTTCACGGAGCTTGACCAGTGCTGACAGGCGACCGGCCTCATTATCGAGCTCTTTGAATTTTTCCCCGGTGGCCGTGTTGTCATCGAGGCCATCGCGGGTTTTCTTGCTGAACGCCAAATTGAAACTGGCGATGTCGGCGATCACTGGTGAATCGATACTGAACGCGGCTTTTCTCTCGCCGTAGCTGCCAAATCCCGCTTGCACACGGCCTCCAAACTCACCACTGGGCTTGCGCGTAATGAGGTTGATGGCACCGCCGACCGTGTTTTTACCGTACAGCGAGCCCTGTGGACCGCGCAATACTTCGACCCTATCCAGCTCCGCCACATCGAAAATACCGCCGGCGTTCTTGGCAATAAAGACGCCGTCCATATAGATTCCGACGGTGGGTTCCCAGGTAACGGCGGGGTTGATGGTGACCGAACCACGAATAGCAATGGTGGCGCCGGTGCTGCCGGCCGGGGACTCCACGATCTGCACGTTGGGAACGTATTGACTGACGTCCTCAATATCAGAAATCCCCTGTTGTTCCAGTGCGGCCGCATCAAACGCGGAAATAGCAATCGGCGTATTCTGCAAGTTTTGCTCGCGCTTCTGCGCGGTAACGATTATTTCTTCCAGCGCTGCGGAGTGCGCAACCGGAACGGCCAGAGCGGCTGCGAGGGCAGTTACTGCTGGCAGCCACTGACGTTTGTTGACGGGCATAGTGTATCTCCAATGATGTCCATTACACCCGCCTATTGTTAAGATAAGTAGCACCACAAGCCAAACAAATCCGGTCAAGCTGGTGGTCCTAATGTTTCACGTCAGTGACCTTTTTCTTACTGCTGCGCCGGGATCAGGAACTGGCCATACCATTTGCGAAACTTGGCGAAAGGTCCATCACCGTCGCAGAGTAATGGTTTCTCGTAATACTTCTTACGATCCCAAATAATGCGATCCTCCTCCATTTGCTGACAGATATTGGCGATGATGGCAGCACCAATGCCGCCCTTCTGGGTCTTGCCATCTACTTTCTTCTGAATAAAGGCGTACATGGCCCGTGTCTTGTCCGCACTCACCGGGGTGAGGTTGGCAAGCAATAGCGTGTCACAAATTCCCTGGAACCGAATAACGGCAAGACCGGCGCCGTAACTGGCGTTCTCGATGGAACCCTCTACTACGCCTTTAGGGGTTGGGTTGCGGGTCGCCAAAAAGCCAAACCGGTTGTAGCCGTCGAATTCGTGTTTAGCTTCTGCTGGAATTTCGTCGGTACCGTGAACGTAGTGAAAGTGAACAGCGTCGACGGCGTTTTCACCGATCTCCTGCATGTGGGTGTTGATATCCCACTCGAAGGTTTGCATTTCACCCCACTCGTCGTTATCGAGCGCGGCCTCGGGCACCACCACAGGTTCAAACAGCGGTTCAACTCCCTGCGGGTGATACCAGACCAGGATGCACTGGTTAACTTCTCTTACATGCCAGCTATTGAGCACTTTTTCACCGCGGGCAACCCGTGGCGGCATATTCTTGGCATAAGGGATATGGGTACACTGGCCTTCACCGTTGTACTGCCAACCGTGGAACGGACAGACGATACTTTCGCCCACTACCGAAGCACCGGCGCCGGCGTTTTCATGTATACCGTAACCCAAATGGGCGCCCATGTGAGGACAGTAGGCATCCACCACTTTCGCCACTCCGGACTCAGTGCGAAACGCAACCAGTTCCTGGCCAAAGTACTCCAGTGGTTTGGATTCACACTTGGCCAATTCATCAGAGTACAACACCTGAAACCAGCCAAATGGCATGGGCAGATCAATTCGGGAAGTCGTTCTGTCTGTCGCAATCATTGTCAATTCCTCTTTTCAGTTTAATAATCGCTCGAAGCTATTAGCGTGTAGCGTTCTATTAACGCACTGCGCCGCCGCCATCCACTGACAGGAGCTGCCCGGTGATAAACGAGGCGCGATCCGAGCAGAGAAATACCACCGCTTCGGCAATTTCAACGGGCTCGCCCAAGCGGTTCATTACCGCGGCGCTCTTCAGCCCGGCCGCCATTTGCGGCTGCTCCTCAAAATATTTTTCAAGTCCGGGAGTGCGAATAACCCCTGGGGAAACCGCATTGATGCGAATACCCTTGCCGCCATACTCCGCTGCTGCACTTTTGGTCAGTATATTGACACCGCCTTTGGCGGCGGCATAAGCGGTATTGTTTGCCTGGCCCCGCAGGGAGGCATTGGAGGAGATATTGACGATGCTACCGCCCTCGCCTTGAGCCAGCATCACTTCCACCTCGTGCTTCAGGCACAACCAGCTGTTGGTCAGGCACATCTCCAGGGTGTCATCAAACACCTTGCGCTCAAACTTGTGAATCGGACCGGAACCGCGGCTCACCGCGGCACTGTTGCAGGCAATATCCAGCCGTCCAAAAGACTTCACTGCCTGTTCGACCATGGCCTTGACCTGAGCCTCGTCGCTGACATCGGCGCGCACAAAAACGGCCTCGCCACCGGCATCGCGGATAAGCTGGGCCGTTTCCGCCCCGGTCTCCTCATTGAAATCCGCGACCACCACTTTGGCACCTTCGCGGGCAAACGCTTCAGCAATTGCCCTGCCAATACCTCCTCCTGCGCCCGTCACCAGGCCCACTTTGTTCGCTAACAGCTTCGTCATTGGGTTCACCTTCCAGTTTTGGTTTTTTGCTTTAAACCTGCCCGGTCCTTACCGCATGGGCATGGGCCAAGCAAGTGTTATTTAACTCTGGTATATTTTTTTACTCTAGTATATTTTTAAATGCAAGCAGCGTCGACCACGCCGTATAGGCCAAACGGACAAGGACAGAATTTTATGACCGCTTTACAATCTCTCCCCGGTGAAAGTCTGCGCCAGCGCAAGAAACGCCTGACCCATCGGCGCATTTGCGATGCCGCTGCAGACCTGTTTGTGAGCCAGGGTTTCAGCGCCGCCACCGTGGATGCAATCGCCGAGCGAGCGCAGATCTCCAAACCGACGTTCTTTAACTACTTTGCCTCCAAACAGGCGGTATTACAGGAACTGATTCAGGTCACCGACAACCAGTTTGTGCAGTACATCATGGACGAATTGCAAAGCCAGCGAACAACGCTGGAGCGCTTGTGCAACCTGATGCGACGCTCGGCCGGCTACATCCAGGAGCGGCCTGACTTTACCCGCTTGACCCTGGTTGAAGGCCTAAGCTCCATCGCTGACCAGGACATCGCCCGCGCGCGGTTTCAGCGCTTGCACCAGGCCATGGGCAAACTGGTGAGCGCCGGTATCCGGCAGCGGGATGTACGCAGCGACTACAGCATCGATTTGCTGGTGCAAATGCTGGTGGGTGGTTATCTGTACGCCCTGCTGAACTGGTTGACCAATGAAGACAAGGATCTCACCGGGGTCATGCAGGACACCGCCGCATTTTTGGCCGAAGCTGTGGCCCCGGCAAAATAGCCAATGGCTGCGAAATAATTAATAGAGTGTGCTGGTGAAAATAGCCGTTGAACGACGTCACACTACATACAATTTTTACTCAATTGCTAGCGGGAGATAACCCATGTTACTGGATGCTTTCAAACTCAATGGCAAGGTCGCCATAGTCACCGGAGCCGGCAAGGGCATCGGCAAATCGGTGGCCGAAGGCCTGGCGCAATTGGGCGCGCACGTGGTCTGCGTCGCCCGCAGCCAGGAGGATATAGACGCAACCGCGGAATTGGTTAAAGGTCATGGCGTCGACGCACTTGCCATCGCCTGCGATGTCACCAAAGAAGAGCAACTGCAAAACCTGGTGACCCGGACGGTGGAGAAGTTTGGCGCTATAGACATACTGGTCAACAATGCCGGCGCCCCGGGCAAGGGCTTCGGCTCCATTGAAAAAGTCGACAAAACCCGGTTTGAGCACACCCTGGCCATCAACCTCACCTCGGCCTATACCCTGGTGCACCTGTGCCTGCCCTACCTGCGCAAAAGCTCCTCGGCAGCGATCGTCAACGTTTCCTCGGCTTTAAGCTGGATGGTGGATAAAAACTTTTCCGCCTACGCCGCGGCCAAGGCCGGTATGAACCAGATGACCAGGGTTATGTCATACGAATTGGCACCGCATATCCGCGTCAATGCTGTGGCTCCCGGCGCCATTGAGACGCCCAGCACTTCGTTTATCACCAGTGATCCCCAGCGCAAGTCAGACGCCGAGCGCTGGATTCCCCTGCAACGACTGGGCAAACCGGAAGACATTGCCCTCGGCGTGCTCTACCTGGCCTCGGGCGCCAGCGCCTTCGTGAGCGGCAAGGTGCTGGAGATCGACGGTGGCATGCAGGCATTACCGGGCAGCGCCATCCAGGAAGTGATTGCACGCAACGGCTAACTGTCCGGTCCTTGCTTTAACTGCTGATTCGAACAGTGCACGAATTTGCCAACGGCAATGAATGCTGAAGTTCTACCGGGTAAGTTGGCAAACGCTTACGGTAATGGGATCGAAAATACCCTTGCCCAAAATTCCATTCTGAAAGGAGATAATATATGGGAGTCTATGCCCTCACTGGCGGTGCCACCGGTATCGGTGCCGCCATCAAACAGCAACTGCGAGACGCCGGCCACCGGGTTATCGTGGTCGACTTGAAAGACGCAGATATCAACGCCGACCTGTCTACTGCCGAAGGCAGGAATTCAGCCATTGCCGGGGTTCGGGAACTGGCTGCGGAGGGTTTGCAAGGGCTGATTACCTGTGCCGGTGTCGCTTCCCATGTACCCAACCGTGCCCTCATTGCCAGCGTCAATTACTTCGGCAGTGTCGATCTGGTGGAAGGGTTAAAAGACCTGGTGGCGCAAGGCGGTGGCCGCATCGTTTTGGTATCTTCCAACTCGGCACCCATGTGCCAACAGACCGACTATCTCGATGCGCTTCTGGCCGGTGACGAAAAGCTCGCCGGCATCAAGGCGGCAGAAATTACCGGACAGGAAGCCTACAGTGGCTCCAAGCAAGCCCTGGCGCGCTGGATGCGACGCAACACCAAATCCCTCGCCGGAGCCGGTATCAGCATCAATGCCATTGCCCCTGGCTACACGGAAACCCCTATGACCCAGGCTGTCGCCAACGACCCGGCTTACGGCGATGCCATTAAACAATTTCTGAAAAGCATACCACTGGGCCGGCCGGGCAGCCCGGCAGATATGGCCAATATGGTGGAATTCCTGCTCAGCGACAAGGCCAGCTTTATCTGTGGCTCCGTGCTGTTTGTCGATGGTGGCCACGACGCCATGCTGCGCCCCGACAACTTCTAGAGTAGTGCCCTAAACGATATACAGCGGAGTCTTTATGCCGACGATAGCAAATAGCATCAAATCAATCTTTTTTATTGCCGCCATTTCCTTTGCACTCTGCCAGCCTGCGTCGGCCAGGGAAAGTGGTGTGCTTAGCGCGGAAGAGTCAGACCCGCGAACACTCGGCTGGATGCAAGGCTTTCCACCGCCGGCAGACAAATTAATTATGCAGCCACAGTCCAACTACTTCAGCTTTCCACGCATACGCTGGACTGTGTGCCATATGCGTGAACTCTTCCCCACCCAACAAGTGAGCCGCGGACTCGGTGCACCCACACCATTCGCCTACGCAATCGATAATAAAATAGACTCGGTTACATTTACCCCTCTTGGTGACAATCAGACAATGACATGGGCTGAGTCGCTGTCGACAAATTACACCGACGGCATGTTGATTCTGCACCGAGGAAAAATCGTCTACGAAACCTATTCGGGCTGCCTGCAAGAGACGGGCAAACACGCTTCGATGTCAATGACCAAGTCACTGACTGGCCTGCTGGCAGAGATACTGGTGGCTGAAGGACAACTTGATGACAATGCCAGGGTATCCGCAATAATTCCCGAGCTTGGCAACAGCGGCTTTGGCAGCGCGACGGTGCGCCAGGTTATGGATATGACCACGGCGCTCAATTATAGCGAGAACTATTCAGACCCCAAGGCAGATATTTGGATCTATTCCGCCGCTGCGAGCCCCTTGCCAAAAGCCAAAGATTATCAGGGCCCCGATGGTTACTTTGAATACCTCCAGACGGTGAAAAAAAAGGGCAGACATGGCAAGGCTTTTGGCTACCGGACCATTAACAGCGACGCTTTGGGCTGGATCATCTCACGCACCACCGGCAAGGAGATGACAGATCTGCTGGCGGAAAAAATCTGGATGAAAATGGGTGCTGAACAAGATGCCTATTTAACCGTTGACGGCAAAGGAGTGCCGTTCGCAGGCGGCGGCCTTAGCGCCGGCTTGCGCGATCTGGGTCGCATCGGGCAGCTGATGTTGAATGGCGGCGTTCTCAATGGTCAGCGCCTGTTCCCGGAATCGGTCGTCGCCAACATTCAGCAAGGTGGCGACAAGCAAGCCTTCGCCAAGGCGGGCTATGAAACTCTGCCGGGAGGCAGTTATCGCAGCATGTGGTGGCTGTTGCACAACCAGCACCAAGCCTATGCCGCTCGAGGCGTTTATGGCCAAACCATTTATGTCGACCCGACCGCGGAAATGGTTATTGTGCGTTTTGCGTCTTTACCCGTGGCAACAAACTCCTATAACGACCCGACGTCACTGCCCGCATACCAGGCTGTTGCTGAATACCTGATGACGAAACCCTAATCCTGCCTGGGCAAAAGGCCTGCACCTGCAGGCCTGAGAGCCTGCAAATTCAGTTTAAAAGGCCGGGTCAAAACATTTGACCATTAAGACACTTTTTCGATTAACGTCTATCGGCTCTATCTGCGTTTAACTAGCCATTGTATCGACACGGACCTGTTGCTAATCTCGTGCAAACCAACAGCTACCGCCTACTAAACACACTCGAATATAGCGTTTTATTGCAGTGTGAAAACATACAATTTTCTTCTTGTTTTAGTATGCCAATTCTATTTCCGATCAGTATATTAGGTCTCACAAGTAAGCACTTGTCACCCTAAATATTAAACTACAGGAACTATTAAGCATGACTACTTATTCAAGCAAGGCATTCAAAAAAATGGAAGAATTAGCCAACACTTTCGAAGAGCGCAAGAACAAGGCTTCCGAAAAAACCACAGCAGCAAAAGAAAAATATATTACCCCGGTAAAATCCTATTTCGAAGAAATGAACGGCTCTTTAAAAGGTGTTCTCGAAGTCAACAAAAAAGCTCTGGAGAAAGGCAAGAACGCTAACAAAGCGTTTGTTTCCAAGGTCCGTGAGGCCGGTGAAAACGCAGTCAACGACTCAAAATCTGAAATAGAGAAATCGACTGAGGACGCCAAACTGGCGATAAAGAAATCCATTGAGAACATGAAGGACAATGCCGAGAAGCAAGTCGAGCGCGTCAAGGAGTCCCTCCAGACCAGCAAAACCCGCTTTCAAGACAGTGTCCAGACACTGAAAAATGCCACCGAAGAAGTCGTCAACAAACTGAAAGGCAACAAAAGCGATGCTAAAAAATCAGCACCAAAGAAACTTGCTGCTCCCAAGCAGGAAGTTACTGCCTAAACTGAAATAACCGCATGGTTAGTTAGGGCCCATCCGCAAACGAAAGTTTCTAGTGGGCACTAATATGGTACAAGGACGTACTACCAGTTTCTATGACTGCAAATCATTGAAAATAACAGAAATGCACAGTGCTAATTAAAGGTACCTTTAATAATACCAGGCATCCGGACCAATAACCAAAAGATCCGTTTTTTATAATATGTAGAGTTTTTTCAGCCGTATTACCGATTAACTTTCCAGCTATACCCCTACGCCTCCTTGACCCTGCCACTACACCTGAAACAGGGCTTCGCAGAGCAATGCGCTTTTTCCTGGCTCACAAAATCAGTGATCTATCTTTATCGTTTTTGGCGCCGGTCGCATCACTGGCGCCACGACATTCTTTTCGCAATGACTGAAAGTTGCGTTACCAGATGCTCACGGGTTTACCGATTAGCGCTGGTCGAAGTCGACGACCACCTCATCGGTTAACGGATGTGCCTGGCAAGACAGAATAAAGCCCTGCTCTATTTCATGGGGCTCCAGACCGTGGGTTATGTCCATATCCACCTTGCCCTTGATCAACTTGCATTTACAGGTGGAGCAAACACCCGCCTTGCAGGAGTATGGCAATTCCATACCGTTGTGCATACCCGCATCGAGGATATTTTCACCTACGGTCGCCAGATCGAACATAATGGAACGTCCATCCGCCACCACGGTGACCTTGCTGGTCTTTTCCTCGCCAAACTCCTGGATACGCTGTTGGGCTTTCTCCATTCTCTTTTGCGAATCCTCCGAAGAGTTGGCAAACAATTCATAGTGGATCTGCGAATCGAGCAGGCCTTCGACCCTGAAACCTCGTGACACCTCCGACATCATCGCTTCCGGGCCACAGATAAAGGCTTCGTCGGTGCCCTTGATGTCGATCAGTCCGGCCTTGGCAAGCGCGTAACCCTTCTTGTTGTCAATGCGCCCATTTAATAGATCCGCGCCCTGATCCTCATAATTCATGATATTGATCCACTGGAAGCGACTAATATAGCGATTCTTGACGAAGCTCAACTCATCCTTAAACATCACCGAGTTCGACCGGCGGTTACCGTAGATGAGGGTTACCCGACTTTTTGGCTCCTCAGCCAGGACCGTCTTGATAATCGAGAGTATGGGGGTAATGCCACTGCCGACCGCCAAACACATGTAATTTTTCTGGTTATTCGAGTCTACCTGGGTGAAGAAGCTGCCCTGGGGAGGCATTACCATAACCGTGTCACCCTCCTTGAAATTGTCGTTGGCATAATTGGAGAACACGCCATTCTTGACCCGCTTGATACCGACCCGCAGGTGCCCGTCATTCACCCCGGAACAGATCGAGTAGGAGCGGCGTACATCTTCACCCTCGATATCGGCCTTGAGGGTCAGGAATTGACCTTGAGTAAACCTGAATTTGTCCTGCAGTTCGTCTGGCACGGCAAAGGTAATACAAACCGCTGTATCGGTTTCCGGCTGCACATCCGCAATCCTGAGGTTGTAGAAGTTTGTATCGGACATCGTTACACCTATATTGTTTTAAAATAATCGAAGGGCTCACCACAGTCGCTGCATTGAAACAGCGCCTTACAGGCCGTAGAGCCAAATTCACTGACTCGCACCGTATTTTCAGAGCCACATTGGGGGCAAGGCACATGTTGCTCAGGCGTCGCCCCTGTCTCAGTATCTTGCGGTGGAGCGATACCATAATTACGCAGTTTTTTCCTGCCCTCCGATGACATCCACTCGGTAGTCCAGGCCGGAGCCAGTTGGGCCTTGATTTCGTGATCGGTCAGGCCGCCTGCATTCAACGCCACTTCGATATCGCTGCGAATGGTGTCCATCGCGGGGCAACCCGAGTAGGTGGGTGTGATTGTGACAATGACCTTACCCGCTATTACCTCAACATCTCGCAACACACCGAGATCCCATATCGATAGTGCCGGAATCTCAGGGTCCTTGACCTGGTCGAGCAGGTCCCAAATCTCCGCACAACTGGAGTTTTGCCGATACTGTTCGCGCTCATACTGTTCCTGGGATATCAGTGGAATAAGGTTCATAGTTTTACTATCTGTACCCTCAGGGTTACCTTTCTGTGCGTTCAAAACTGCGTACCTCCAGGCTTTTCATTTACCCAGGCTCAGGGCGGTTTACCACTGACAGCCCGGGTAGGCTCTGTAGACCGACTGCATATCGGTCAACAAGTGACCCAGGTTTTCGGTATGGTAGCCGACACGCCCACCGCGCACAGCCCAATCGCCGGCCGGAATTTCCAGAGTAGCCTCACTGAGAATGGCCTTAATTTCAACTTCCCACTGTGCCTTGAGGCGGGTGGTGTCAACCGCGATGCCCGCATCCACAAGTTGCTGTTCCAGCTCATCCAGCTCGAACATCTCGAAGGTATACCCCCAGAGGGCGTCGACCGCGGTTTGCGCACGTTGATGGCTCTCCTCCGTGCCGTCACCCAGGCGCAGCACCCATTCCCGGCTGCGGCGCAAGTGATACCGGGTTTCCTTGCTCGCCTTGGCAGCGATCGCGGCCAGGGTTGCATCCTTGGATTTAACCAACTCGGCAAGAAAGCCTGTATTGAATGCGTCCACCAGCAACTGCCGCACCTGGGTGTAGGCAAAATCGCCTTTGGGCAGCTCATTGATCAGCAGATTTTTATATTCACGGGCATCGCGCATATAGGCGAAGTCGTCTTCCGTCCTGCCGTCACCGGCGAGTTCCGCGGCATAGCCGTAGAACATTCGGGCGCGGCCGATATAGTCCAGCGCCACATTGCCTAACGCAATATCCTCCTCCAAAAAGGGGCCGTTGCTTACCCACTCCGAAATTCTGTGCCCCAGCACGACCGAGTCGTCGCCGAGGCGCAGCGCGTATTCCAGCGTCGCCTGTTTTAAATCTGTAGCACTCATCATTGATTCTCCGGGCTCGCTTACATGTTGTTAACAGGATCGGGAAGCTTGTAGTAAGTCGCGTGCCGATAGGGCTTATCATCCGAGGGGTCGTAAAAGCTCTCCGCATCGTCTTCCTGGGAAGCACAGATGTCGTCGGACTTCACCACCCAGATGCTCACACCCTCGCTGCGGCGCGTATAAACATCGCGCGCGTACTCCAGGGCTTGCTCGTGGTCTTCCGCGTGCAGGCTGCCCACATGCTTGTGATCCAGCCCGCGCTTGGAGCGGATAAAAACTTCAAATAATTCCAGGTTTTCGGGTTTCATAACGGGTACTCCGATATCTCGTTCAGCCTTGCCTTATGCAGCATGCCGGGATTTTTTGGCGCTCTTCTTCTCGTTATAAGCAGTTATCGCATCGCGAACCCATGCGCCTTCCTCATGGGCCTTGACGTGGTGTTCGATCCGCTGACGATTGCAGTGACCGTTGCCATTGATCACATTGTAGAATTCATCCCAGTCAAGATCTCCGTGATCGTAATGACCACGCTCTTCGTTCCACTTGAGTTCCTTGTCCGGGTGTTCCAGCCCGAGGTACTCGATCTGGGGTACGGTTTGGTCGATAAATTTCTGGCGCAGGTCATCATTGGTCTCGCGCTTGATTTTCCACTCCATCGATTTGGCGGAGTGTGCAGACTCGGAGTCGTGGGGGCCGAACATCATCAACGCGGGCCAGTAAAAACGGTTGAGCGAATCCTGCGCCATTTTTTTCTGCTCTGCACTGCCGTGGGCCAGCGCAATCATAAGCTCGTAACCCTGGCGCTGGTGGAAGCTCTCCTCCTTGCAGATACGGATCATGCCGCGGGCATAGGGGCCATAGGAGGTCCGCTGCAGAGAGACCTGATTAACAATAGCGGCACCGTCGACCAGCCAGCCGATCGCACCGATATCACCCCAGGTCTGGGTGGGGTAGTTAAAGATGGATGCGTACTTGGCCGCGCCGGTTTGCAGCGCTTCGATCATCTCCGCCCGCGAAATACCCAGGGTCTCCGCCGAGCTGTACAAGTACAGACCATGACCGGCCTCGTCCTGCACCTTCGACAACAACACCGCCTTGCGGCGCAAAGAGGGTGCCCGAGTAATCCAGTTGCCCTCGGGCTGCATGCCGATGACTTCTGAATGGGCGTGCTGTTGTATTTGGCGGATCAGGTTCTTGCGGTAAGCGTCCGGCATCCAATCCTTGGGCTCGATCTTCTCTTCCGCCTCAATCTTGCGCATAAAGTTTTTTTCAGGATCCATACTCATGACCATTATTCCCCGCTGCATCAGTTTACGTGGTCTATATTATGATACACATATCTCTTTGTAAAGCTTTATTATGTGTCATAAATAGGCAGTTTTGGTTGAGCGCACTCCTGGCTAAATCGAGTGTGACGGGTTCACCAAGCCCGAACAAGTAAACCCTGTGCCGACTCCAGCCTCGTTATCAAACCACTCTCCGAGCACATAACCCCTGAGTTTTCTTCGGCATCAGCAAAGTATCCTTGCGTTAATTCGAAATCGCTATATACAAGATAAGCATTTATTCCGGATGTTATAAAAATACGAACTAGTGGAGCTGGTCGTTAATTGCATATATGACATGGATACTCAGGAGAAATACGGTAACCGGGACAAACTTGTTTAGTTGCCGAACAATGGCTGGCGGATTGCTTTTACTGTATTCACTGGAGGTGTGAAGCGCGGCAACAAATTTTGTCAGCCACAAGTAAATAACGGTGACTCCAAGTGAACCCAGCAGCCATGCGAGAACAGTGCTTTTGGCCCAGTAGTCCTGCTGGAACACAAAAATCATTACCGCCATAGGTGGTTCAAGAAATAACAGCCCTCTGTCCAGGCCGGAAAGGAGCCCGGTATCGTTTGGATCCGGTTTCAGGAAGAGGTAGCCGCTACCGAGATAGATCCAGAAAACCGAGAATATGGCCAGAATACAGGCTGAGACAGTATGACCGGCCTGGATGGCCAATATTAAACATACACAATGGGGGAGCGCGCCACAAAGCAGAAGGAGCAGCCCGCCGAATTTTGGTGGCAGCATTTTCATGGATAGCCCGATAAAAATACCACAGACCAGATAGATGCTGGTTAGCGCCAAAAGAATAACGTTAAAATCATGCATAAAGGTGTTGCCCTTAACTAATTAAAAATTTATTTATTCATGGGTATGATGACATTGGTCGCGCTGGCCGATGCTATGTGTTTGCCCGCCTCGTCATGCAGGTCCGCATGGGAAAACGAAATGGTGCGCCCCTTGCGAATAACCCTGGCTGTGCCGACATAGACTCCCGCCGGTGCCGGACGCAGGAATTCGACATTAAGATTCGTGGTGCCAATGGAGTAGCCTTCATCCAGGTCGGCAAGCAGTAAGACGGCCATGGTGAAATCCAGCATGCCCGCAACGATACCGCCTTGAACTACCCCGCCGCCGTGGAGAAAACGTTCATCGGTGACAAAGGACAGACGCGCTTCCATCGCATCCATATCCAGCGCATCGATGGTCGAGGTGAGTAATTCGGCGATGGGCGACGCCCGAAATTCCACCGGAAACACCTGCTCATCAACAACTTTGCGTAACTCGCGTTGAAATAAATCGTATGCCATTGTGCGCCTCCTTACAGGGGCCTGAATATGTTTGCCGAAATCGGTTGCCAGTTTAGGTAACGCAAAGCGACCCGCTGGTTAGAACAATAACAACAGCGCTGGCGGTGAGAATGCCCTATTGTCCTGGTTTGGCCTGGCTTGGGCAGGCACTATGCCACGGTTACCCTGTATGTCACGGTCACCTTGTATGTCACGGTTACCTTGTACACCACGGTTATCTTGCGTAGCGTAAAGTGACAGCAGCTTCCGTCATCTGCTCGACCTGAGCACGGCTAAAGGGCAATGGCTTGTGTTCAAAGCGCTGATAGAGCTCCATCTGATCGGCGTAGTGCGGGCTTCTGGAGCCGTCGGGTGCAATAAACCCGCTCTGTCCCGGAGGAGCCACATCGGAACCCTCGATGTGCGAGCCGCGGGCGATAAAGAGATTGTTTTCCGTACCCCGATTCATCACCACCGGTAACGACATTTCGTTGTCTACCGTGGTCTGGCGCACCCCACGAAAGTTGTTAACACCAAAAACAAGCGGATGCGGCTTGACCCGCCAGGCCGCTATATCCGTGCCGTGCTCAGTTTGCAGTTGCGCCAGCGCAGCAGTGAAGGTTTCAACCAATAGCTGGGCCGGGTCCTGGCCGTTAAAGAAATCGAAGCCGCTGATCTCCCCGTTCCGGTGTTGATCCAGGATGCGCACTAAAGCCTTGGTTCCCGGCGATGCGCCCACCGCTCCGGTGATCCTGCCGGTGGGATAGCCCGGCGAGGCGAAACGGAAAAAGAACTTATCGCCGATATCGTCGGCAAATACTCGGGCTAGCAACCGCTTGAGCCAGGCCTCCATGATCGCCGGCCCGGCGCTGTCGAAGTAGCCATCGGCGTCCTTATCCCACCAGTATTTGTCCCAGCCCTGCAGTTCAGCCAACCCGGCGCTGGTGAGCGCAGACTGCTTTGCCCCGGCCAGGGCGTCAGTCAAGTAGGGCAACAAATAGGCGACATTGACATCGGCATAGGAGGTGCGGCTGTTGATGTCCCATACCTGCTCAGCTGTCAGGCTTTGTCGGGCTACCAGCTCGTCGATGATGGTATCGGCGCGATCCACCCTGCCCCAGTTTTTCCACCACATATCGATAGCGCGCCAACCCCGCGCCGGCCGATTATTCCAGTTCTGGATATAACCCTGCTCGGGGTTGTAGACGTAGGGATTGCTTTCGAAGGGCAGCCAGCCCTGCCAGTCCATGGAGCCATCGCCCTTGGCCGGGAACCGACTGTCGTGCTGGGCGTGGCGCAGCGGATACTTGCCGCCGTGGGTGTAGCCAATATTGCCCTCGCTATCGATATAGTAAAAGTTGATATTGATGGCAATACGCGCAACATAGTTACGCCACTGGGAGAAGTTTTTCGCCTTCGGCATGTCCACCCACGCCATCATGGTCTCCAGTTCGTGGTCTTCCCAGGCGCGCTTCTTGCTAAAGGCAACGCCCTTGGCACTGTCGTGCAGAATCACCGGCCCATGCACACTGCGATAAAACGTGACACTGGTGGGCTGCTGCCCTTTGACCGGAATTTGTTCGTCACGCCGCTCAAAAAACCGATAGCTGCCCTGGTACAGGTATTGATCTGGGTTTTCAGGATTCAGTTGCAGCTCGAAGATATCGACCTGGTCGCCATATCCCGCGGTGCTGCCCCAGCCGATAGAGTTATTGTGCGCAAACAACACCGCGGGATAGGCCAACATGGTGTTACCCACCACGTCCCAGTCTGCACCGTGCAGGCCGACGCCGTACACATAGGAAGGGTTGATCCAGCCAAACTGCGGGCCGTTTACCAGCACCGCCTTGGCATCCCGGGCCTTGTGCTTATTCACCAGCCACACATTGCTGGTGGTGGGAAATCCGGCCGTGCCGGAATTACCCGATAGCGCATAGTGCTTGTTCAGATAGGCACTCCGCTCTTCGTCACTCGCGATAGCCAGGTGTCCGCCACTGGCATCCATGGCAAGCCGTACCGGCGGGTTAATGTCCCGGTCGGTTAGATAGGAGGGTGGATTGGTGGGGTTTTGCCTGTTGCCAGATTGCAAGCTGCTGTCATCGGGCACCGTAGTCGGTGAGTCGCTATCGTAGAGCGGCTGCACCGTATTGACGATCTTCCAGGCTTCGTCGTCGGTATAACGGGTGCGGAGATTCTGGTAGAAGGCCAGGTTATTGAGCTCCTCATTGAAATCCGCATAGCGGTGGGCCATGCTGCCCGCAAAGATCATTGCCACTTCATAGGCGGTGAGCCTGGAAGGCATGAATCCGTAATCCAGGAATTCTTTCGGCATCAGCTTCTCGGGACGCTTGTTCACTTCCGCCAGCCAGCTGTTATAACCTGCAGCGTAACCCTCCAGCACATCGCGATGCTCCTCACTGAGCGCCGCCATCTGCCGACGAATGGAATCAGGATCAAAGCCCTGGCGCACCTGCTTATCGACCTCGACAAAGTCTGCGCCCAATACCTCGGCCGCTGTACCCGTCACCGTCCGTTTGGTCATTTCCATCTGGAACAAGCGGTCCTGCGCCACAGCGTAGCCGTAGCCGTAAAACACGCCAAAATTATCTTCGGCATAGATATGGGGTACGCCGTAACTGTCACGCTTGATGGTCACTTCCCCTGCACCTTTGCCGGGTAGTGAATTTACAGTGCAACCGGCCAGAATGAGGCACATTAAGCTGGCAACCAGCCACCGGGATCGTGCATGCATGATCGGTACTCCTTACGTTAGGCACGGAAAAAAAGGGTGCATGTAAAATGCACCCATCGAGCTTATCCGTTCAGTTGAACAGCTAGTAGTTCTGCCAGGTTACTGACACACCGTAGGTGGCAGGCGCGCCCCATACACCAACAGCGGAGCCGGCGAAGTTATAGGCATGGGAGATGTATTCCTCGTCGGACAGGTTTTTGCCCCACAATGCTACCAGCCATTTCTCATCGCTGGACTGCCAGGCGATCCGCCCGTTCCAGAGCCCAAACTCCTCTATTACAACGTCCTCGTTGAGATAGTCACCAACCTGTTCATCGCTGTAGGCGTAGTCGAGACGGAATTTCAAGTTGCCCGATTCGATCGGATACTCGTAATTCACAGTAGCGGTAAAGGTATTCTCAGGCGCCTGGCGCAGCGCACCACCTGATGCGTCGACGTTGCCAAGGTTGAAATCCTTGGTTTCCGTATCGAGGTAGGCGTAGTTACCGGACAGCTGCAGGTTGTCAGTGACCGCCCAAATCGCCTCCATTTCCAGCCCTTTGATCTCCGCTTCACCCAGATTGACTGTGGTGAAGAATTCGTTGGGGTTACCCGACCCCGGAATAACACCAAAGCGAACCGCCTGCAGGTCCGTATAGTCCATGTAGTAAGCGGTGAGGTTAAGCCGCACGGTATGGTCAAAGAAGTCGCCTTTCATACCGACTTCGTAGTTGATCACCTCTTCCGGATCAACCGCTGCATGGGCTAATTTAATCGGGGGGATATTGGGAAAGCCGCCGCTCTTGAAGCCCTTGGCGATGCTGCCGAAGATCATCACATCATCAGTGACTCGGTAATCCACGGCAACCTTGGGCGATACATCCTCCCAGCTTTCATCGGCTGTGCTGAAAAAGCTCTCTGCCATAAAGAAGGTTCCGGCCGAGACGCCATTACAAATGGCCATACTTTGCGCGGCGACGAACGGATCCGTGATTGTCGCCGGATCGTCTGCACAGCGGATATTCAATGCAGTCACATCCTTTTTATCACGGGTAAAGCGCAAGCCCAAATGCAGCGACAGCTCGTTGGTCAGGGCCCAACTGGCCTGTCCATAGGCGGCAAAGCTCTCTGTTTCGTTGGTTGCGAAGTGCGTAGATCGCGCAGTTTCGAGCAGCGGTGGGCCGGCAGAGAAAACCCGAAAGGATTCCGAGCGGTCGGTCTCTTCCTGCAGATAATAGAGGCCCGCGACGAAGTTAAAATCCCCATCGAGCTGTGACGTCCAGCGCAGCTCCTGGCTTAACTGGTCAGTCTGTTCCTGAATATCATCGAGCAGATCGGCATCCGCGCCAAACACACCCGCGATTCCCGATGAGGCCATCTGCCAGTCAGTTTCCGACTCGCGCCAGGCGGTAATGGAAGTCAGGGTGCCGCTGCCCAAATCGAAATTGACACTCAGGTTGGCGCCCTGGGCGTCTCTTTTGGACCCGCCTTCGATCGGGGTGGCTACCTTGTGAGGATTGGCTCGTCCGGAGCCTTGCGCTTCGGCCAGCGCATTCAGGGGGCCGGCGAAGGGTGTACGCCCCATATCCTCAGATTCCTCGTCCATGAAATCTGCGGAGAATATTACCTCAGTGTTGTTGGATGCATGCCAGAGCAGCTGAACACGCCCCGAATCCTTATTCGCATCAGCCTGGTCCTTGTTCAGCGCCACGTTTCGTACATAGCCATCGTGCTCATTGTGGCTAAAGGAGACTTTGCCCAGCAGGTTTTCCGCCAAGGCGCCACTCACCAGCCCCTCGTACTTCATGTGACCCTCATTTCCAACCGAAACCGTACCCTTAACGGTCAGGTCTTCGGTGGGCTTGGAGGTAACAATGTTGATCGCACCACCGATGGCATTGCGGCCAAACAGGGTTCCCTGGGGGCCTCGCAGTATCTCAATGCGCTCCAGGTCGTAAAGATCAAAGTTAATATTGGAGGGGCGGCCAATGTACACCCCGTCCAGAAAAGCCGTCACGGAGTTATCCATTCCCGGCCCGTCGTCCGCCGATGTAATTCCCCGCAGTGATATCAGCGCCTGTCCCGGCGCGAACTCAGCGTAGGACATGCCAGGCGCATACAGCGCTACTTCTGTTGCGCCGCGAATATCGGCCTCTTCCATCATTTCGCCCGCCATAGCTGTTACTGAAACCGGGACGTCCTGTAGATTCTCTTCACGGTGCTGTGCGGTTACTATTATTTCCTCAATGGCCGCCATGGTGGGCGCGGCAATTGTCGCTGCTGCAATCCCGGAGATAGCCAGATTCAGAATCGATCGCTTGAGCATGTTGGTCTCCAATTTATTTTATTAGTCTTAGCTGCCAAACAGTTTTGTCAGAACGTGACACAATTAATTAAGTGCACACCATTATTGTGTAACACTTTTTAAGAGATGTCCAACCTATTCTATCGGGCGCCTGTCCGCAACCTGCCCATGCTTGTTTTAAGGTCATTGCTGTGCAGACAGGAACCCATAGATTTCAAGAACTTACTGAATTGAGGGAGGCGGAACCGGCACCTGTGGGGGATAAAAAAATGAGATTCTTTACGGCGCCTATCTGAAAATTATTCTTAAAATTATAGTTGTAACTTGATACCAGGCTGAACAGCCTGGCGCGCATTCAAAGGTATGCACTTAAAGGTTAGGAATCAAACGTGAGGAATCAAAGGTTAGCACTCAAAGTGCCACTCGATCGAGTCGCAGAGTTCACTATCCGCTTCCTTGATGTGGCGCACTATGGCAGCTGATAAATGAATCAACTCCAATGGCTCGGCAGCACGGAAAGCCCACCAGTAGCGGCACAATCCGTGCCTTGACTTTATTTTCCAGGCGTCATGTCATGTTGATGCCCGCGACGCCGCGCCGTGTTCAAACACGGCAGAAACGGTTGTTTCGACAAGCCTCTACGGGTCAAGCCCCATCGATAAACCTGCCACCGCCATAAACCTTACGTTGCAATAACGGCGAGACGCGGTAACGATCTTCACCATAGGTGTACAACAGGTTCTTTAAAACCTGTTCTATATAAACAAGACCAATATGATCAGCCCAGGCCAAAGGCCCCTGGGGGTAGTTCACCCCATCGCGCATGGCCGTATCCACCGCCTCGGCATTGCACACTTGCTGGTTGACCGCATCTGCCCCTTCATTCGCCAGCGCGCACAATGTCCGCATTACGACCATACCGGGTATATCGTCAATCACCGAGACCTGCTTGCCGATGGCCTTGAACAAGCCAATCGCCTTATCCAGTGACGCAGCGTCAGCCTGGTCAGAAGCACAGATCGCAATTCGTTGCGCATTGCTATAATCCAGCGCCAGGTCAAACAGAACTACATTGGGGTTGTCACTCTGGGCACTGACTTGAGTCGCCGTTCGACCGTCCGTTAGTCGCACCATCACACCTTCTATTTCGATACAGCTATCACCTGAGGTCGGTTTGGCGTCTATCTCAATACCGGCATTGGCAAACTGGTTACGCAGGGGCTCGCAAACACCCAACTCACCGTAAATGCTGATACGGCCAGGCTTGAACCCTGAATCTGCATTCGAGGGGACTGCAGCAACGGCTTGCTCGCTATAGTCATAGAAACCACGGCCACTTTTGCGCCCCAGAAACCCGGCATTTACGTACTCCAGTTGCACCACTGCAGGCTTGAAGCGGGGATCCTGGTAAAAAGCGTTAAACACCGACTCGGACACGGCATAATTGACGTCGTTGCCAATAAGATCCATCAGTTCGAAGGGGCCCATGCGAAAACCACCACTCTCCCTGGCAATGGCATCTATGGTGGGGATATCCGCTCCGCCCTCCTGAAACACTCGCATGGCTTCCGTATAAAATGGCCGCGCGACGCGGTTGACGATAAAGCCGGGTGTCGATTTTGCGTGCACGGGATTCTTGCCCCAGGCCAACGCTGTTTCGTAAACGCATGCAGCAATCTTCGGGTCAGTGGCAACGCCGCTGATGACCTCGACCAGCTTCATAACCGGTGCCGGATTAAAAAAATGCATGCCCACCAAATTCCACGGCCGCTTCAAGCCGGCACCAATCGCTGTTACCGATATAGAAGAGGTATTGGTAGCCAGTATCACATCGTCACTACAGATGTCTTCCAGCCCCGCAAAGACCTTTTGCTTGATCTCAAGGCTTTCCACAATGGCTTCGATAATAAAGGACGCGTCAGCCAACGCTTCCATAGCTTCATGAGGCTCGATCCGAGCGACCAGTGCGGCGGCCTCAGCGTCACTCATCTTGCCCCGCGCCACCTGTCGCGCCAGCCCCGTGCGAATATTGTCGATGCCACTGGTCGCAGCACCTGGCGCGGTGTCGAATAACTTCACTCTGTGACCGGCCGCGGCAGCGACCTGGGCAATACCTGCACCCATGGTGCCAGCACCAATGACGCCGATTATTTTGTCTGCTGTTAAGCTAACCATGTTATTCACAACCCTCATTCACCTTTAAATACTGGAAATACTGGCGGGCGCTTTTCCATAAACGCAGTTACACCTTTCCGGTTATCCTGAGCTTTTGCCCTGAGCTGTTATCCAGAATTGTTATTCTATGCGCCCTTGAAATTCGGTTTTCTCTTTTCCAGAAAAGCGTTAATGCCTTCGTTTCTGTCCTCGGTACCGGCCAGCATGACAAACGCCTTGCGCTCATATTTTAGCCCTGCTTCCAGTGACGTCTCGAACGCATTGAGGAGCACATCCTTGGCCTGTTCTACGGCAATTGGCGGCTTTGCGGCAATCTTGCCGGCGATTTCAAGAGCGCGTTCGATACTGGCCTCGGGTAGGGTTACGTCTGAAACAAGGCCCGCCGCCAGGGCTTCTGCGGCGGATATAAACTCTCCCGCCAGCACCATTTTCATGGCCAGTGATTTCCCCACTGCGCGAATCAACCGCTGGGTACCGCCTGCGCCAGGGATAATGCCCATATTTATTTCCGGCTGGCCAAATTTTGCGGTCTCGCCGGCGACAACGATATCGGCGTGCATAACCAGTTCACAGCCGGCCCCGAGCGCATAGCCATTGACCGCCGCGATAAGCGGCTTTCGGAAATCACTGATTCGCTGCCACAGCTGCGGGCGCGGCTCATACAGAATGCCCAACATATCCGCTTCACTCATCGCCTTTAAGTCGGCCCCGGCGGCAAAAACCTCGGCACCACCGGTGATCACTACGGCGCGGACATCCTTACGGGCCCCGAAATCCTCGAGCACAGACACCAGCTCTTCCAGGACGGCGGTCGACAGGGCATTTAACACTTTCGGGCGGTTGATCGTGATCAACGCGACACCACTGGCGGGATGATCCAGCAATAGATATTTGAGGTTATTCATTTTGGCTTCAGCATAATCTCCAGAAGGGTAGGCATAATACTTCAAACAGATACACATTTCTACATATATAGATAATGTATGTATCATTATTTTGGCTGTCAGCTTACACCATGATTCAAAAGTTATTATCAGGAGTGACGTTATAGCCAAGTGCAATATTGACTTTGTCATGCCCGGCCTCGCTGGTTGGCATCAGCTCCGTGGTGATGGATGGCGCCGACATCGACCTGCCACCGGCACCGGCACCATTTCAAAATGGATTTCGTACGGCCTGCAGTGAGGACTGAAAATACAAACTAATCACTCGTGGATATGCTATCTGCCTGTTTAATCTTTCTGCTTGTTCGTGCCTGGCGAATGCCCACCTTGCGCAACTGCCAATCCAAATATTTAATAATTAAAACCCCTCTATATGCAGCACAATAGCAACCAATTCCAATTTGTATTGGTTATACTAACCCCCTTCACGACGCTGGATATTCCCATGAAATATTTTAACCTCGTACTGTGCCTGGGCGCTGTGGCAATTTTCTCCGGCTGTAGCGACGCAACGCCGCCACAATCCGCTGCGGATATCGCCCCACCCGCGGTTATGGTTGTCGAAGTCCAGCGGCGTGACATCAATGAGGTCGCGGAAGATGTTGCTCGCACTGAGGCGACAGCCCGCGTCGAGATTCGCGCCCAGGTTACCGGTATTCTCAAGTCCCGGGCGTTCGCCGAGGGATCATTTGTCAATCAGGGTGACCTGCTCCTTGAAATCGACCCGGCCCAGTTCGAGGCTGACCTGGCTGTGGCCGCCGCCGCGGTTGCCCACGCCAAAGCTGCGCAGAAAAAAGCCGACTTGTACCTCGCCCGACTTAAAGGCATGCGCGCGGGTGCTGTCGCTGCCGTCGACCTCGACGCCGCCATCAGCGAAGCCGCGGTTGCTGAGGCAAACTTGCAACAGATGGAGGCACAGTGGAAGCTGGCCAAGCTTGACCTGGATCACACCCGTATCACCGCTCCCATCAGTGGTCGTATCGGCGCCAGCACCATCGATGTGGGCAACCTGGTTAGCGCCAACGGCGACAGCCTGGCGACCATTGTGCAGTCAAACCCCATTGAAGTGTCCTGGTCAATCAGCGAACGATTATTGACCAACTTTAAAGCGGAGATGCTCTCCATAAATGAGGAACCGGTGATCGTTGACAAGGTCATTCCCCGGCTGCGCCTTTCCAATGGCGAGGAATATACGCACACGGGCGAAATATTTTTTGTCGATAACGAAGTCAACCCGAGAACCGGGACGGTTACCATTCGCGCCCGCTTTGCCAATGGGGAAGGCCTGCTGATCCCGGGGCAATTTGTCACCGCGCTGCTGCAGTTGCGCCGCAGCCAGAGTCGACTGTTGATTCCCCAGGCTGCAGTCCAGCAGGACATGCAGGGCTACTTTGTGCTGGTGGTAACAGCGGATAATCGGGTGGAGCAGCGCCACGTTGAACTGGGCAACAGGTTTGGCACGGAGTGGATCGTCAACCAGGGCCTGGAGAGCGGAGAATGGATTGTCTATCAGGGGCTGGAGAAGGTCAGGCCGGGCATAACCGTTAACCCCGCCAGAAATACCTCAGCCCTGGGGAAGCCAGCGACAATGATCAGCGATGCCATCCCTGCCGCAGAGAGTGATAACAAACAGCCCGGTGGGAGCCAGCCATGATCAGTCATTTCTCCATCGACCGGCCACGTTTCGCTTACGTGGTGTCGATCCTGATTGTACTGGCGGGATTGATCTCCCTGCGCTCACTGCCGATTGAACAATACCCCGATATTACCCCGCCCCAAATCCAGGTCTCGACCTCCTATCCCGGGGCTAACGCCGAGACGGTGGAAGCGACCATCGCCACCGTTATCGAAGCCCAGGTGAACGGCGTCGAGGGCATGAGTTACATGTCGTCCACCAGTAGTAATAACGGCAGCTACTCATTAACCGTGACCTTTGAGCTCGGGGTCGACCCGGATATCGCCGCCGTCAATGTCCAAAACCGGGTGTCTCTGGCAACCTCCGGCCTGCCCCAGGAAGTAGTCCGCCAGGGTATAACCGTCAGCAAGAAATCCACCAGCATGCTGGTGGTCTACGGATTGACGTCAGACAACGAAGACTTCGACGAATTGTTTCTGGCCAATTACGCCAGCATCAATATTCTCAACAACCTGGCCCGGGTACCGGGTGTGGGCGGTGTAGGCGCGTTCGGTGCCGGGGAATACGGTATGCGTATCTGGCTCGACCCCGATCATCTCGCCAATCTCGGCCTCACGGTTGACGACGTTAGCAGCGCCATCAAGGACCAAAACCTGCAAGCGGCCGCAGGTCGAGTCGGGCAACCACCCGGCGACAGCGCAACCCAGTTTCAATACACCCTCACCACCCAGGGGCGCCTGTCACAACCGGCGGAGTTTGAGCGTATTATTGTCCGCGCCGACCACGACGCGTCCATTTTGCGTCTCGGGGAAGTGGCACGAGTCGAGCTGGGGGCCAGGTCCTACGACTCCACGGCGCGACTCAATGGACAGCCGGCGGCCATGTTTGCGGTATATCAATTACCGGGTTCCAACGCGCTGCAGGTTGCCACCGCAGTGGAGCGGGAAGTACAGCGCCTGGCGGAGCAATTTCCGCAAGGGATAAGCGCCATTAAAGTCCATGACAGCAGCGAGTTTATCCGGGTTTCCTTGCAGGAACTGGTAGAAACCCTGTTTATCGCAGTAATCCTGGTGGTCGCGGTTGTCTATCTATTTCTGCAGGACTGGCGCGCCACGCTTATACCCGCGCTGGCGATTCCGGTATCGTTAATTGGCACCTTCGCGGTGTTCAACCTGGTCGGCTTTAGCATCAACACCATCAGCCTGTTCGGGTTGGTGCTGGCCATCGGCCTGGTTGTCGATGATGCCATTGTGGTTATTGAAAACGTGCAGCGCCATATGAACAACGGCGAGTCGCCGCTGCTGGCGACCCGGCGCGCAATGTCGGAAGTGACCAACCCGATCATTGCCACTACCCTGGTACTGCTCGCGGTGTTTGTGCCGATTGCGTTTGCCGGGGGGATTGCCGGCCGCCTCTATCAACAATTCGCGCTGACCATCGCCGTTGCTGTCACCATCTCCTCGCTGGTGGCTTTAACATTGAGCCCGGCGTTGTGTGCCACATTACTGAGGTCCCGGCCGGCAAGATCACCGGGTTCCGCGTTCAGCCGCTTCAATCGCGGCTTTGACCGTTTGACCACCCACTATGTCGCAGCCGCCAGCGGGCTGACCAGACGCCTGGGCATATCCACTGCGCTGCTGCTCCTGGTCGGCATCGCCACTCTGGGCTTGTATACCTCAACCCCAACGGGTTTTCTGCCGGAGGAAGATCAGGGGGTAGTATTCGTCAATTTTCAGTTACCGGATGGCGCATCGTTATCGCGCACCGATACCTTAATGAGCGAAGCGGAGCAGCTCTTGCGCAAAATACCGGGGGTTGACAAGGTTATCGCCGTGCGCGGTTATTCCCTCCTCGCCGGCAGCCGCTCCAACGGTGGTTTCGCTGTCGTGCGGCTAAAACCCTGGGGTCAGCGCAGTAGCCCGGCAACCAGCGCTGCGGCCATTGCCGGACGAATCTGGAGTGAACTCGGCAGCATACCCGGCGCCACCATCGTCGCCTTTGCCCCGCCGCCTATCGCCGGGGTAGGTTCCATGGGGGGCTTCGAACTGGCGCTGCAGGACCGCGGTAACGGTACTCCGGCGGACCTGGCGCGGGTGACCCGAGGCTTCACCTACGCCGCCAATCAGCAGCCGGCTATTGCCCGCGCATTTACGTCTTTTTCCGCCGAAGTACCGCAGATTCACCTGGCTATCGACCGCGACCAGGTGCAGGCGCTGGGTGTATCCCTGGCCAGTGTGTTCAGTGCCCTGCAGACCAACCTGGGATCCATGGTGGTCAATGATTTCAATATGTATGGCCACACCTACAAAGTGATGCTGCAGGCAGAGTCCCAATTTCGCGACAACCCGGCGGATATCGGTCGCTTCAGTGTGCGCAGCAGCAACGGCGACATGATCCCCCTGGCGGCATTGTTGCGCACCGAACCCACCCTGGGTCCCGAGTCATTGACCAGGCACAACATGTTTCGCTCGGCCAGCATCAGCGGTTCCGCCAACCCCGGGGCAAGCACCGGCACAGCCATGGCGGCGCTGGAGGCACTGACCGCCGCCACCCTGCCGGACAATATGGGTTTCGAGTGGACGGGCAGTTCGCTGCAGGAAAAACAGACAGCACCGATCTGGCCCACCCTGTTGCTGTCGCTGGTGTTTGTGTTCCTGGTATTGGTCGCCCTGTATGAAAGCTGGAGCTTTCCCATCGCCGTTATCCTGATAGTACCTGTGGCAGTAGTGGGTGCTCTTGGTGCCGTGCTGTTGCGCAACCTGTCGCTCGACCTGTACGTGCAGATTGGCCTGATCATGCTGACCGGGCTCGCCACCAAACAGGCGATTCTCATAGTCGAGTTCGCCAAAGAAAAACTGGAACTGGATGGTATGTCGATACTCGAGGCAGCCAGGGAAGCGGCCCAATTGCGCTTTCGCGCGATTATTATGACCGCGTTCTCCTTTATACTCGGGATACTGCCACTGGTGTTTGCCAGCGGCGCCGGTGCCGGCGCTCGTATTTCCCTGGGAACCGTCGTGTTTGGCGGCATGTTGCTGGTGACGACACTGGGTACCCTGCTGATTCCGGCGTTCTTCGCTATGATAGCGCGCGACCCCATTGCTGCCACAACGACTGACTCGCGACGCCAGGGCACCGGGTCTGCAGTACCGGAAAGCCAGTCACCCAGTCAGGGTTAGGTGCAAGACAGGGGCATCCGGTGTCCAATTGCTGCAGGCGTCGGGACAAATCCGGCTGATCTTCCATAGTGTCGTACTCAAAATTCAAACAAAAAAAGGGCTACCTGAGTAGCCCCGTTAATACCTAAAGCGTCTACCTCTACATTTCCCAGATAAGATCCACACCCCAGGTTCTCGGCTCGCCGTATTGCACCAGGTTGAGACCCAGGGCATCACCGTAGTTGAAACCAAAGTTGCGATGCTCATCATCGAGCATATTCTTGCCCCACAGGGCTAGAGTAAAATTGCCACTATCTGTGTCAAGGTTCCAGGCTAGTCGACCGTTAACAATAGTGCGCTCGTCAACTGTGGCCTGCTCAAAAACCACCGGCGTATCAGGCAGCCTATTACCATTGGTGTCATAGTTACCCACACTCGCAGTAATCGGCACTGTTTCGGTGCTCCAGCTGCCGTTCAACGACAAGTGCAAGCTGCTGTCGCCTTTATCCAGAATAGTCCAGTCCACACCCGCCATCAGTTGATTAGACGGCGACATACCACGCTGTGCGATATTGCTCATCTCTAACACCTGACCACCGTCCAGCGTTGACCCAACGCTATCCGGGTATTCTTCGTAATCACCGTGGATATAGTTGTAGGACAGAGTTAAGATCAATGCGTCCGTAGCCGCCACTTCCAGCGAGGCTTCCACGCCATAGCGCTCAGCAACACCGGCATTGGTGATAGCACTGGTTACACTGCCATTGGATTGCGGCAACAAGGTCGACACCTGCAGGTCGGTGTATTCATAGGTGTAAACACTGGCATTGAAACGCGCACGTCCGTCGAGCAGATCCGACTTTAAGCCGATCTCGTAACTTTCAATGGTTTCCTCATTGAAGGCATCGGCGTTGTCATTGACAGAGTCATAGAAGTCACCGTTGAAACCACCACTGCGATAACCGGTTGAATAGGTTGCGAACACATTCATATCGTCATTGATAATGTATTGCACGGTGAACTTGCCGGACAAATTGTAGAAGTTTTCTTCAAAACTCTTGCCAAACACACCCGCTACTTCCGCTTGCGTTTCGGCCAATTCGTCGACCACATAGTTGTCCGCAACTGGCCCACCAAAGAAGCCAAATGGATTCGAAGAGCTGCGCCACAGGTAATCGATGGTTTTCTTCTCGTGGGTGTAACGTAAACCACCGGTAAACGACCAATCGCTGTAATCGGCGGGTGTCCAGGTGGCCTGGGCAAATACTGAGCTTGCTTCAGTGGTCAGATCGTGGGACGAAGTCGCGCTGGAAGCGAGCGGAAAGGACGCGGTACGATTGTTGCGAAACTCCGACTCATCATCGTAATAATACACACCGATTGCGTACTCCAGGGAATCGGTAGCGCCCACCATTTGCAACTCCTGGGAGAATTGCTGGTGATCGATGTGCGCAAAATTACTGAATACTGGTGCATCACCACGGGCAAGGATAGCGTTTACCAACGCTTGCCCGACCGCAAATTCATTGGCTGCTGGCACATTAGGACTGATGGAATCAAAAAACAAGCCACCAATAGTGAGCAGCGGCAATTCGTGAATCACACCGCCATTAACCGAGTTGTCCATGCCATCGATATCACCCTGATTGAAGTTTTCCACTTCGCGCACACCGGTGATGGATTTAAACTCTACATCGCCAAACACACCCAGGTCATCCACCTGCCAGGCCACGCTAAGAGAGTGACCATTCACCTCGTTAGAGGAAGTCTGGTCCATATCATTGGAAAATTTCGACGGACGCTTGGAGGTGCTGCTCAACTGATCATTGGCGTAGGCCAAATAATCCGTCATCCATGCATCCAGCTGTTGTACTTCCGCCACCTGGGGCAGAAAACCCAGACCAGCCTTGGTTGCGGCAACGGCATTAATTCTATCGCGACTCAACACCGAAACGTTGTTCGGAAAACCGGGCGCCGCCAGCACACCCGCACCCATTGGGTTGAAGCCCACCACATCCAGCCCCTGCCCATTTTCATCCAGCTCATCACGGGAATAAGAGTAGTCTACTGTGACCGCATCCGTGGGGCGCCAGGCCAGTGAAAAGCGACCACCAGAGCGGTCGATATTTTCGAATCCATCGCCGCCGGCACGGCTATTGTCATACAGGTGATCGCGTTCGCGCTTGTAGCCAGACAGGGAAATTCCCAAATCGTCAGACAGCGGAACGTCGACTCGAGCATTCGCCGCTCTATAGCCGTAATCGCCCGCCGACACCTTGACCTTTGCCCCCAGCTCTTCCTGCGGCTTTTTGGTAATAAAGTTGATGGCACCGCCGGTTGAGTTGCGCCCATAGAGTGTACCCTGTGGCCCTTTGAGCACCTCTATCCGCTCCAGATCCATGGCATCGACGCCGTTACCCGATGACTTGCCCAAAAAGATGCCATCAATGTATATGGCGTTAGCGGGGTCCACGGAAACGCTATTAGCATTACCGGCACTGATGCCACGCATGGATATACTGATGTTACCGCGCGATGATGGCGCCTCGTAACCACTGACACCCGGTGTCGACGCGAACAGATCGGTCAGCTCAGCAACGCCTTTATTCTCTATGTCACTGGAGGTCATCGCACTGATCGACAGCGGCGTTTCCTGCAGGCTTTCCGCGCGTTTTTGCGCGGTGACTATAATTTCTTCAAGCACCGCGGCGCTGGCGGTATTGACTGTGGCAAAATTGGCCGCAACAATACTGCCAAATAACACCGTTCTGCAGAGCACGCCTTGTTTGGTTGATTTGGTATTCATTTCACCTCTCCTTAATTATCACTTAATTATTACTGTTACCTGGATCACTGTTGCCTGGCACGGTTAAATAACGCCGCGCCTTTATAATTTATTACCGTAATTACCTGGCCCTGCTATCGCGCCGCTATCTACGGCTGTTTCTCATTGATACCTTCCGGCTCCAGGGAGATCAGCAAGTGTCTGGACATATCTCCATAGAAGTCCGTCAGTACTGTTCTCTCACGGAATTGCCAACGTTGATTGCGGCATACAAAGGTATCGTGGTAACGGCCTGAAACAATAACCTCCACTGGCCAATCAGCGCGTTCCTGGTACACCATAAAATACGATCTTGCTGCTGCCGTATTTCTGTCTTCATCGATTTCGATGATCATGTTACTGACTATATTTTTGGTGCAGGGCGTTCCGGTGTCCTCGTAGATACGTATCGCCGCCGTGGTCATCTCCAGCACTTCCTGGTAGCCGCGCTTGCGCCATAGATCCGCCATCCAGTTAATCTCGCCTTCTCTGAACAGTTCCGCCAGGGATTCAAAATCACCCAAATCGATACTCTCAGCGTATCGGTAGATCAGGTTTTCAATTTGCCGGTAACCATTCATAGTCTGATTTTATCGCGTGCAGTTTGCTGACAACATACTGAGAGAATAGCCAGTTGCAGCGGTTCCGAGTAGCACGTAACAGGTCAGTCATATGGTCCTAAAGCGTCAACGCAATCTATACCGACAACGGGTAAAAACAGCCCTAATAAACAGTGTGGGATCATTGCATCACAGCACCCTGGATGCGGCAAGCTGACCAGTTAGTTCGTTTGGCTTAAAGCGTCTGCGACCAGCGCCCTGCGCCGCTTGGCACAGGGCTGTGGATCCCCGCCTGCGCGGGGATGACAAAAAAAAGGCCTCGGTGTGACAAAAAAAGCCTCGGGATGACAAAAAAAGGCCTCGGTGTAAAAAAAAAGCCTCGGGATGACAAAAAAAGGCCTCGGTGTGAAAAAAAGCCTCGGGATGACAAAAAAAGGCCTCGGTGTGAGAAAAAAATGACCCGAGGATGAGAAAACATGAACCGGGGATGAAAAACAATGAACTTCTGGAGGGGCACTAACTATGATTTGAGTAAAGTTTGCAATCTAACCGGCACTACTTCTATGCTGGAACAGTAGACAACCAACCTTTAGCCAGAAGTAACAGTCTTGAGGTTGTCACTGTATGCTTTCGGGGTCATGCCGGTCCAGTTGCGAAACGACCGAACAAAGGAGCTGGGTTCGGCGTAACCCAACAAGTCGGACAGGTCAGTTATTTTGATATCGCCGCCGCGCAGGTATTCAATTGCCGTAGCACAGCGTATTTCGTCCTTCAAAATTTGATAGCTGGTCTTTTCCTTGAGCAGGCGGCGACGCAAACTGGATTCCGACATATGCAGGCGCTGGGCCAGCTCGGAGAAAGTGGGAATGCCGTTTTTGAAGTCGATACCCACCAAGGACTTGATGGCAGCACTGGTACTGGCCGGCTTTTTCTCAATGGCAATCAATTGATAGACCGCGTCATCGAGAAACTGCTGCAGTGATTCCGGCGTGTGCACGAGCCTGAAACCCAGGGTCTCTGCCGGCAGCACCAGCTGATTCTGCTCGGCATTGAACTCAACCGGGCAATCCACCACGCCGGCTAAACTCCTGTGGTAGTCATCACCGATTGTCGGCCCCGCAATCGACAAACTGGTTGCATCTATAGAGCGGCCGATCAGCCAGCCACAGAATGCGTGCCACAACAATAGGCCCGAGGCTTTGGCCACCGTGTCGAAGGTGGTGGCACGGCTCCAGCTCTGCGGCACGAAGATGGGATTAATCCTGGCGGTGTCGACGTCGTAGTGCAGCACGGCGTGATCGCCCACGGCGTCCACTCGAAAAGTACGGCCGCTCATGGGACTGAGCATGGCTTCAAAGCGCTGGGCTCTGGCCAGCGCCTCGCCGAGAGTATTGCAAGTAATGAGCGCGTGGCACATCAACTCAAACGCATCTGTACCTATACCCCCCGCCCAGGGGATGGCGGGGTCCAACTTTTCCAGTTCACCTACCACCAACCGATACAAGCTTGAATAGTAGCGGGCGGATACGGTTTTTTCCGCTGCCGCGGCCATGACCTTGTCGTAGTTAAGACCCGTTTCAGCCACCAGTGTTCGCGCATCAATCCCGATCCGTGCGCTGTAATCCAGCAAATTGTGGAATTTTTTCACGGTGATCAAAATATCGTGCATGGCGGCAACGGTCTCCTGCAGGCCTCGGCGTCCCAGCACCCTGTCATCTGCGAACTGAAAAGCCAACTAATTAGAATTAAGATGTCGTGTAACGATTATGGCCGATGGTTAACATAGCTTTGTTTACTTATTATGCGACAAAGCCATGACTATGACACCCGAATTAGCCCAGCATATCAAAAAAGAAATTAGCCTAAATGGATTAACCAATGCCTTTTTTAATGGCGTCATCGCCTGGTGGCTGCTTAAGGATGTGCCAGCCCTGGACTGGTGGGGCAAACACAGCTTTGGCGTAGACATACTGGCTACGGCCTTTCTCCTGCCTTTTATCGTGGCCCTGATTGTAATACCGCTATCGCGCAAAAAACGCGCCAGCAACAAGATCCCGGCGCTATTACCCAACTACAATTTGTGGCTCGAACGCCTGGTGGCACGCTTCCCTCGCTCCCTGTTCTGGTCAGCCACACTGTTCGGCGCAGTGGGTATATTGCTGATGGCCACTGTCACCCTGCTGGCGTTCAAGCTGTTTGGCATTGAGCAGGTAGACCCGCTGCATTACAGTATTTTTAAAGCTTTCTGGGCCGGCTTGATGGCGTTTCTGCTAGCCGGACCGATGATCATGGTGGGAGTACGTACCAATGAGCAATAACAACCACTTTCCGCTGCTCAAGTCCCGCGCCCGGATTGGCAAACTGGAATTGCGCAATCGCTTTGTGTTGGCTGCCATGGGCTCCAATTTCGCCGAAAAAGATGGCACCTGCGGCGAGCGGATCCAGGCCTACTACGAAAACCAGGCCCGCGGCGGCGTCGGCCTGATCGTGCTGGAAACCTCGTCGATTGTCTGGCCGGCCGCTTGCTCCATGCCCCATATGGTCGGCTTTTCCGAGGACCGCTTTATTCCCGGCCTCACCCAACTGGCCGATCGGGTGCATAAACACGGCGCCAGGATAGCCGCCCAGCTCAATCACAGCGGCAAGGTCTCGCAGGAAGATACGGTCGCCGGCCGACCGCTCTGGGTCCCCTCCCTGCTACAGAAGGGTACCAGCGATATGCTGAGCCTGCTTACCCCCAAGGAGCTCGGCAATTTCATCAAGGCAGCCGGCCCGGACGGCAAGGGCCCCAGTTATCACGTTATGGACCAGGCGGACATTCTGGCTCTGATCCAGCAATTTGCCGCGGCGGCACGGCGGGCCAAACAGGCCGGCTTTGACGCACTGGAGATCCACGCTGGCCACGGTTACATCATCTCCAGCTTCCTCTCCCCAGCCGTTAACAAGCGCGAAGACCAGTACGGCGGTTCGCTGCCGAATCGCGCGCGCTTGCTCACTGAAATCATCCGCGCAGTGCGCGCCGAAGTAGGCGCCGACATGCCGATTCTGGTGCGCCTGGATGCCAAGGAGTACCGGATCGAAGGTGGTATTACCCCGGCCGACTTCGTGCAAACCGCCAAGCTGGCAGAGGAGGCCGGCGCCGACGCCATAGACGTCAGCGCCTATGGCAATACCGCCAAAGGCATCGCCTTTACCGAAGCGCCGCTGGTTCACCAGCCCGGCGGCTTCCTGGAATTTGCCAAAATGGCCAAAGCCGCCTTGTCGATTCCGATCATCGCCGTTGGCCGGGTGGAACTGGACGTGGCCGAGAAAGGCCTGGCCACGGGTCATTTCGACTTCGTTGCCATGGGTCGCAAGCTGCTGGCCGACCCCACCCTGCCGAGCAAGGTAATGGCAGACCAACCAGAACAGATTCGCCCCTGCATCTACTGCTACATCTGCGTTAGCCAGATTTTTATCAATCAACCGCTGATGTGTGCCGTCAATCCCAATCTTGGCAACGAACACCGCGAGCATTTGATTGCTTCCTCCAATGAAAGCAAGCGCATTATCGTTGTCGGCAGCGGTCCCGGAGGGATGGAGGCAGCCAAAGTATTGGCCGAGCGCGGCCACCGGGTCAGCTTGTGGGAGAAGGAGCGCGACCTGGGCGGCACCGCCCGCATCGCCGCCCTGGCGTACGAACCCAACGGCCGCCTGATTCGCTACTTGGCCGATAGCCTGCGCCGCCTGGCGGTGGACATCCAATTGGGCAAGCTGGCCACCCTGGAAGCCCTGCGTGCCGAGCGCCCGGATCACGTCATTGTCGCCACCGGCGCCGCGCGCAAGGCCCCGGAGATTCCCGGCAAGCACCTCAAGCATGTGTTTGATGGCGACCAGATGCGCGGCCTGCTGTTTGGCACGGATGCCGCAGCGGCGCGAAAGCTGCCGCTCTACCAGCGCTTGATGCTGGCCGCCGGACGCAATCTGCAACTGCTGCGTCACATCGGCCTGATGCGAACCCTGAGTCACTTCTGGATGCCCATCCGCAAACAAGTGGTCATTATTGGCGGCGGCCTGGTGGGACTGGAGATGGCCGAATTCCTGGTGGCTCGTGGTCGCAAGATTGTGGTGCTGGAACCGACCGCCAACCTGGGACCGGAATTGAGTATTGTACGTCGTTCCCGGGTGGTACACCTGCTGAAAGAGCACGGTGTTGAACTGGTCACCAATGCCGATATCCGCGCCATTGAGAGCCAGCACGTGACCTACCAACTGGACGGCAAGGACTATCAAGCCCAGGGCCAGCAAGTGATCATCGCGCTGGGCGCCAGCGCCGACACCTCGCTGGCCGACCAACTGCAAGCCGGTGGCCTGCAGGCAGTGGCCGTTGGCGACTGCAAACGAGTTGGCTACATCGATGGCGCCATTCACGACGCCCGAGCCATCGCATCCACTATTTGAATCGAGAATTATGAACGCCAAGATGCCCGCTGGAGAAACGCCTCCGGATACAATAGCGCCAGCCGCCAGTGCCCTCGACCAGGACCTTCACTCTGAGCAGGACCTTCACACTGAGCAGGGCATTCACGCCGAGTTGGGCCGCCAATTGCAGCAGATGCGCAGCGCCTTTGCGGCAGAGGGTGTAGTGACCCTGGAAGTTCGCCTCGATCGCCTCAAGCGCTGCACAGACCTGCTGCTGGACAACCAGCAGGCCCTGTGTACCGCGGTGGAGACCGATTTCGGCTGCCGCGCGCCTGTAGTAACCCAAATGGCGGACCTGATGACAACCCTGCAGAGCCTGAAATTTGCGCGCAAGCATTTGCGCAAGTGGATGCAGGCGGAAAAACGCAGCGCGCCCTTCCCCATGAACATGTTTGGTGCCCGGGCCATGGTTCACTACCAGCCCAAGGGCGTGATCGGCATTATGAGCCCCTGGAACGTGCCCATTAACGTTCTCTTCAGCCCGCTGATCGATGCCCTCGGCGCCGGTAATCGGGTTATGCTCAAAGCCTCTGAGTTTACCCCCGCCACTTCGCAGCTGTTGGCGGATTTATTCTCACGCTACTTCGACCAAAATGAAATCCATGTGGTCACCGGTGCTGCCAATGTCGCGGCCGCGTTCAGCGCCCTGCCACTGGATCACTTGATCTTTACCGGTTCCAGCCAGGTTGGTCGCCACATCCTGCAGGCGGCAGCCGCTAACCTGACCCCCGTCACCCTGGAATTGGGTGGTAAATCGCCGGTCGTTGTATCCGCCAGCGCCAATCTGGAGGAAGTCGTAGAAAAAATCATCGGCGGCAAGATCATTAATTCCGGGCAACTCTGTATCAGCCCGGATTACTGCTTTGTGCCCCAGGCCCGGATGGAGGAGTTTATTACCCTCAGTAAAGCGGCCTTCGCCCGCTTTTTCAATGGCTGCCTGGACAACAGCGATTACGTCTCGATCATCAACCAGAAAAACTTTGAACGGCTGACGGCTTATGTGGAAGAGGCGGAGCAACAGGGCGTCGAGCTGGTCAACCTCGACCCCCTGCAGCAACCCTGGCGGCAAAATCCGCAGCGAAAAATGCCCCTGCACCTGCTGATCGACCCCGCCGATAATCTGCAGGTGATGCAACAGGAGATTTTCGGCCCCCTGCTCTGCCTCAAGCCTTATAATGAACTGCAGGATTGTATCAATGACATCAATCGCCGACCTCGGCCGCTGGCGCTGTACTACTTTGGTGACAACCAGGCCGAGCAGGAAACGCTGATCGCGACCACCATTGCCGGCGGCATGAGCGTTAACGACATTGGTGTCCACTACGCCTGCGACGACCTGCCTTTTGGTGGCATTGGCAACAGTGGCATGGGCCAACTGCACGGTCGCGATGGCTTTCGCACCTGCAGCCACGCCAAAGCGGTGTTAAACCAGGGACGGGTGAATATCCCCAAACTGTTTGGCACCCTGCCGCCGTTTGGCAGCAAAGTGGAGAAAACCCTGCAGCGAGTACTGAAAAAATAGCCTTGGAGCCTTGCAAGCAAACCCCTGCAGCCAGACCTGCCATAGTAGCAGCTGAACGACGCTTGGTTTCAGTGGCAATCAGAAAAGATTGAATTTGGAGAATCGTTTGAAACTGGAAGAAAAAGCCGAGTTTTTGTCGGAGAAATTTGAGGGCGAAGATTTTTCCGGAATTGAACTAAGCGCTAAAGAATTTGACGGGTGCAGCTTTGATAGCTGCAACTTCAGCGACAGCATCTTTAATAAATGTAAATTTATCGATTGCGAATTTAACAAATGCAACTTGAGCAATATCAAAATTGGCTACAGCAAGTTTGCCGATGTCAGCTTTTATGAGTCGAAGTTAATCGGAGTCAACTGGACCGATGCAAGCTGGTCAAGTTGGGTCAGTCACTCCCCCATTAAATTCTACAAATCCATTATCAATGACTGCTCGTTTTACGGGTTAACCTTGCAGGAGCTTATTCTGGAAGAGTGCAAAGCACACCAGGTTGATTTCCGCACAGGTGACTTTAGCGATGCCAATTTTAATCATACTGACTTTACCGGCAGCTCCTTCGGCAAAACCAATCTGACAGCGGCGGATTTCACCGAAGCCATCAACTACGATATCGATATATTTAACAACCGCATTGAACGGGCAAAATTCAGCCGTTTTGAAGCTGTCAGACTGCTTGACAGCCTGGAGATAGAGTTGGTTGATTAATCAGCCCGGATTAAAACCCTGACTCTTACGGGACCGGAAATAGCCGTCGCCGCTATTATCCCGGTCACGATTGCCTGATCACCTGCTGGCGGCCCCCTTCCCGCGAGGCCGCCATCAGGTCGGCAACAATTGACGCAAAACCATCTGCAGAATACCGCCATTCACAAAGTAATCGACCTCCGCAGGCGCGTCTATTCGCACCAGCGTATCGAATGTTGTTTGAGAGGCGTCGGGCCGAGTCACGGACACTTTAACCGTTTGATGCGGCTCAATGCCGTTACCGATGCCGGTGATGGTGAAGGTTTCGTCGCCGCTAAGGTGCAGCGACTGCGCCGAATCGCCATCCTTAAATTGCAACGGCAGGACACCCATACAGACCAGATTGCTGCGGTGGATGCGTTCATAGCTCTCGGCAATAATTGCCTTGATACCCAATAACGCCGCACCTTTGGCCGCCCAATCGCGGGAACTGCCCGAGCCGTACTCCTGTCCCGCGATGACCACCAGTGGAGTGCCCGCCTGTATATAACGCATTGCGGCGTCATAAATCGTCAACTGCTCGCCGCTGGGCACGTGTATAGTCCAGGGGCCCTCTACGCCGGGCACCATGGAGTTGCGTAAACGAATATTGCCGAATGTGCCACGTATCATCACTTCGTGGTTACCGCGCCGGGAACCGAAGCTGTTAAACTCCTCTGCAGGTATGTTATGTGCGACCAGGTACTCTCCGGCAGTAGAGTCAACGGCGATGGTGCCAGCCGGCGAAATGTGATCGGTGGTGATCGAGTCTCCAAGCACCGCCAGCGCCCGTGCCTGCTGGATATCAGCCAGCGGTGGCGGAGTGTCGGCAATATCCATAAAGAATGGCGGCTCACGCACGTAGGTCGAATCATCGGTCCAATCGAACAATGCCCCGGCAGGCGCGGGCATGCTCTTCCACTTTTCATCACCTTCGAAAATTCGACCGTATTCCAAATCAAATTGCTCTGAACTCACCGCTGCGGCCACCTGGGCTTCGATCTCCGCAGCGGTCGGCCAGATGTCCTTCAAATAAACAGGGTTTCCACGCTGGTCAGTCCCCAACGGATCGACGCTCAGGTCGCACAATACTGTACCCACCAGAGCATAGGCCACACACAGCGGCGGCGAAGCCAGGTAACTGGCCTTGACCTGGCTGTGTATGCGACCCTCGAAATTTCGATTGCCCGACAACACGGCAGCTACAGCCAGCTTCTTGCTGCTCACCGCCTCGGCGATCTCTTCCGGCAACGGACCGGAGTTGCCGATACAGGTCGTGCAGCCATAGCCTACCAGGTTAAAACCCAGCTTTTCGAGATAGGGGGTGAGGCCCGCTTTATCCAGGTATTGGGTGACCACCCGCGAACCCGGCGCCAGTGACGTCTTTACCCAGGGCCGGCACTGCAAGCCAGCTTCGACAGCCTTGCGAGCCAGCAATCCGGCGGCAATCATAACCGACGGGTTCGAGGTGTTGGTGCAACTGGTAATGGCGGCAATGACAACCGACCCGTCGGTCACTGATGCAGCGGCGTCGGGCCGCTGCAACTGCTCCGGCGCGGCCCTGGGAGACTCGCCGGCCTCTGTACAGCCTTCGGCGTTGAGCCGCGCGATTTCGTTCGAATTCACCTCGCCAGCTGCGCCGTCCAGGAGGGACTGGAACGACTGCCTGACGCTGGCCAGCGCTACCCGGTCCTGTGGCCGTTTCGGTCCGGCGACGCTGGGTTCAACCTTGCTCAAATCGAGGTCGAGGACTTCGCTGAAATTCGGCTCGACTGCGTCGTCGGTCCGGAATAAACCCTGCTCTCGGGTATAGCGTTCGACCAGATCGACGCAGTCGCCACGCCCGGTGAGACGCAGATACGCCAGGGTGTTTGAATCGACGGGAAAAAGCGTGGCTGTCGCGCCGAACTCCGGCGACATATTCGCCAGGGTGGCTCGATCTGCAATGCTCAGGGAGCTCAGTCCCGACCCAAAAAACTCGACAAATTTACCCACCACGCCGTGCGCCCTGAGAATCTGAGCGAGCGTCAGGACCAGGTCGGTCGCGGTTGTTCCGGGCGGCAGTGTGCCGTGCGTCCTGACCCCGAGCACCACAGGTTTCGGCAGGAACATCGGTTGGCCGAGCATAGCCGCTTCGGCCTCGATGCCGCCTACCCCCCAGCCCAGCACACCGAGGCCATTGATCATGGGAGTGTGTGAATCGGTCCCCACTAAAGTATCGGGAAATACCCAGCCGTCACGTTCGATAACGACGCGGCCCAGATGTTCGAGATTGACCTGATGACAGATACCCATTCCAGGAGGCACCACACGAAAGCCGTCAAAGGCCTGCTGGGCCCAATTGAGCAGCCCGTAGCGTTCCCGGTTGCGACGGTATTCCCACTCCAGGTTAGTGGCGTAGGCATCGGCGCTGCCAAATCGATCGACCTGTACCGAGTGGTCAATAACCAGGTCAACCGGAACGAAAGGATTGACCTTCAGTGGATCACCGCCGGCTCGAGCTACTGCACTTCTCATGGCCGCCAGGTCCACTACGGCCGGAACGCCGGTGAAATCCTGCATCAGCACCCGAGCCGGCATAAACGCGATAGACGCTTCGGCGCCATGGGGCCACTGCGCGAGTGCCTCTACGTCTGCCAGCGACACATCCCGGCCTCCGGCCCGCCGGGCGATATTTTCCAGCAGAATTTTGACGGTGCAAGGGAGTCGCGCCACATCTGCGCCAAATTTATCGGCCACCTTGGTGAGACTGACAAATTGCGCTTTTGTCGATGCGGTTGCCATGGTTGCGACAATACCTAATGGATCACTCGTCATACTCTATCTCCTTTACCGGGAATGGTCTCAGAACTGATCTAACCGGGCCGTGGAACCTACACCGACGGGGCTGACACCTTGTCTCGTCCTGTGAGGTAGAGTACTAGACCGATGAGTTGAGCGGCAAGTATTGGCATCAGAATTACGCGCAATAATAAAGCGCTCAATGTTCAACAAACCCGTCATTAAATACACATGAAAATTGGATTCGGCCTTAATATTATACGGCCCCAACTACATCCACTATCAAATAAAACAGAATCTGCTACAGTCAGCTTTCGGGCGGAGGTCGAGAACCGCTGGCTGCTTAACGCCTAAATGGTAAAGCGATATTTTTGACGCCAAACAAGGCTAACGCAGTAGTTGAATGCTGAAACAGACGTCAACTAAGAATTAATTTAACTTTTTGAGAACAGAAATGAATACAAGACCGGAAATAACTATCTCTACGTTAGATGCAGATAGACTCTATAACTTAATTGAATCCTTACCGAAAAACAGCTTTGCGGGAAAAGCCGAACTGGAGTCGGAGCTCGGGCGGGCCAATGTAGTGACTCCTGAGTTGGTCCCTCCGACAATAGTGACTATGAATTCCACAGTAAAATTTGTTATCGAATCTACCAAGGAAGAATTCGAATTAACACTTGTTTACCCAAAAGATGTTGACTCCAGCGGCAAGAAGATATCCATTCTGGCACCGGTAGGCAGTGCGCTACTCGGCCTGTCTCAGGGCGATGAAATCGAATGGCCAAAACCCGGTGGCGGTCTTCTTAAAGTAAAAATTCAAGAGGTTATTTACCAACCTGAGAGGGCTGGCGAGTTCCATCGATAAAGTAAAATAAATGAACAGTGTATAGGTGACAATCGAGTAGATCTGTTCCGTACAGCGGCGCGCCAATTACCCTGGTGCACAGCGCCGTCACCCCCTATTATGGCGCCGTTACCCCCTATGGCGCCCTTGCCCCTATAAACGTATTATCACCTGTTGAAAGACGGCGATTCGTGACCAGCACAGGCTGGAACGAGCATCCAGTATGCACCGGAATCGGTGAGTGGTCTGTTCCGGTATACGCTGCAATGGAGTTTCGTTTCCGGTGGAGGAAGCCCATCTGATTTCGGCAGCAGACCCGATACAGGGGGTTACAGTCACTCACCCGACTTTCCCTCGAACTCATCCCAATAGGGCGGATCGCCGAAATAACCATCCATAAAATCAACAAAGCATCGCACCTTGCTGGCCAGCAATTTTCGATGGGCATACACCGCGTACAACCCCATGGGTTCTGGCTCATAGTCCGGCAGGATCACCTGAAGCTTTCCAGCGGCAATGGCGGCGCCGACAATAAAAGTTGGCTGTATGGTGATACCGGCTCCCAGGATGGCGGCCTGCACCAGCACATCGCCATTATTGCTGACCAGATCGCCGCTTTCACTGCGTGCACCTGAATAGAGCCGTTCGAACAGCGACACATTGGTCTCCTGCTCCATATAGGTGTAGCGTAAATAGCGATGATCTTTTAGCTCCTCGGGCCGCATTGGCGTACCGTGCCGAGCCAGATATTCCGCAGATGCGCAGATCACCAGTCGCACGGGACCAATGAGTTTTGCGATCAGCGAGGAACTCTTCAGGTGACCGATGCGAAGCGCAATATCAAAGCCTTCTTCCACGATATCGACCTTGCGGTCGCTCAGTTGCAAATCGATCGCCACTGCCGGGTGCGCACGCTGGAAATCGCACAGCAGCGGTGCCAGGTGATGCAGTGCAAAGGAGACAGGCGCACTGACGCGCAGGCGTCCGCGTGCACCCTCCTGCAACTCACCCAAAGCGCTCTCCATGTCGTCGATATCGTCGAGAACCTGTTGCGCATGCGGGGTGTAACGGGTACCGGCTTCGGTCAGGTGCACCTTGCGGGTGGTGCGATTGAGCAGGCGCACGCCGAGTCGCTCTTCCAATTGCGACACATACTTGCTCACCAACTGCGGGGATAGGTCGAGCCGCTCCGCGGCCCGGGTAAAGGTACCCTCCGCCACCACGGTAACGAAGGCTCGCATGGCATCAATGCGGTCCATGGGGGGCTCCAGGAATGGCTTGGCAATTATTATCAATAATACATTGATAATTATCCAACAAGAAGCCTCTTATTGTTTAATTTTGTAACAAGTAAAGTAACCCCAAGCTCTGCAGCCACAGCGAATCACGCGGCTCAGGGAACCCCAATCCAACCAATATTCGAGGACTCACTCATGAAAAAAACACTGGCTCAATCATTGTTCACTACCACAGGCGGTTTCGCGGCGCTGCTGCTGCGCGTGCCGGTGGGCCTTATCCTGGCAGCTCACGGTGCCCAGAAGCTGTTCGGCTGGTTCGGCGGCTACGGCCTGGAGGGCACTGGCCAGTGGCTGGCCAGTATCGGCCTGGAGCCGGGCTACCTGATGGCCTTGCTGGCCGGTAGTGCTGAATTCTTCGGAGGCATCGCCCTGATCCTGGGTCTGCTGACCCGCCCCGCAGCGTTCGTCGCCGCTTTCACCATGCTGGTAGCCATTTTCGCTGTACATGCGGGCAACGGCCTGTTCATGGCCAACAACGGTTACGAATACGGATTGACTCTGCTGGCGGCAACTCTTGCCCTGACGATCCAGGGAGCGGGACGCTTTTCCGTCGACAACCTGCTGCAACAACGTTTTGCCGAGGATCGCCCGGCCGAGGCCATAGCCACCGCAGGTTCTGCCGCTTAATCCGCGCTCCGCAACCACCCATCATCCCGACAGCCCCGATCTGAGTATCGGGGCGTCAACTCACCCAAGAGGAGCACAATATGCTTATCAATGGAGCCTGGAAAGAAAACTGGCAGCCGGTGCAGGCTGAGGACAAGGACGGCCGATTTATCCGACAGACGTCTTCGTTTCGCCACTGGATTACCCCGGATGGATCGCCGGGACCGACCGGCGACGGCGGCTTTAAGGCGGAGAAAGACCGCTATCATCTGTATGTGGCCTACATCTGCCCCTGGGCATCGCGTGCCCTGATGGTGCGGCAACTGAAACAGCTAACCGACCTGATAGGAGTGACAGTAGTGAACCCCCGTCTGACGGCTGAAGGCTGGCAGTTTGGCGGTATCCCCGGTGCCGACGAGGATGAACTCAACGGCGCCCGTTACGTCCATGATCTCTATACCCGTGCCGACCCCCAATTTACCGGTCGTGCCACCGTCCCCGTGTTGTGGGACAAGCAGACCCGCACCATCGTCAACAATGAATCCGCCGATATATTGCGGATGTTGAACAGTGCTTTCGATGACTTTGGTCGCCCGGGACCGGACCTGTATCCGGCAGACCTGGCCGGCGATATCGATGCCCTAAACCAATACCTCTATTCCGACCTCAACAATGGCGTCTATCAGGCGGGCTTTGCCACCAGCCAACAGGCCTACGAAGAGGCTTATCACCAGGTGTTTTCAGCCCTGGATGAAATGGAGTCGCGGCTGGCGGACGGCCGCCCCTTCCTGTTCGGCGAGCGCCTGACCGAAACCGACGTGCGCCTGTTCGTGACGCTGGTGCGTTTTGACGCCGCCTATCACGGCCTCTTCAAGTGCAACCGCAACCACCTCAGTGGTATGCCTGCACTGCACGCTTACATGCACCGGATCTATGCACTCAACGGCATCGCCGACACGGTCAACCTGGATCACATCAAGGCGGGGTACTATTCGATCAAGGCGTTGAACCCCACAGGGATCGTGCCAGTTGGACCGGCGTCGATCTGAGCGGAACTGTCGAGCGCACCCATTCGTGAAATCACCAGGTGGAATGCCAATATGAATCCCTCCACACAAATACTCTTTATCTCCCACGGCGGCGGCCCCATGCCCTTGCTGGACGACCCCAACCACCAGGAAATGGTCGTACACCTGCAGGAACTGGCAGGCCGACTGCCCAGACCGTCCGCCATACTGGTGATCAGTGCCCACTGGGAAGCGCCACTCCCGACCATCACCTCAGGCCTGACACCGGGACTGATCTACGATTACTCCGGGTTCCCGGCCGAGTCCTATGAGATTCAGTACCCCTGCCCCGGTGCACCAGAGCTGGCACAGCAGGTATTCAATGCGTTGGCAGATGCGGGCATTGCCGCGCAGTCCGACGCTGATCGCGGCTTCGACCATGGCGTGTTCGTGCCATTGAAGCTGATGTATCCGGAGGCAGATATTCCCTGCGTGCAACTGTCGCTGGTGAATAATCTCCATCCGCAAACCCACCTGGCCATAGGTAGCGCCCTGCGGACACTGGATTACGACAACCTGTTGGTGATCGGCTCCGGCTTCACGTTTCACAATTTACAGATATTTTTTGCGCCCCATACCCCTGAGATCCAAACCAAAAATCAGGCATTCGAAGACTGGCTAGAGGACACCTGCACTAATTCAACGCTGGCGGAAGCCGAGCGTTGCCATCGTTTGCTCCACTGGGCGCAGGCACCCCACGCCCGATTTTGCCACCCCCGGGAGGAGCACCTGCTACCGCTACATGTGTGTTACGGCATGGCCAGCGAGGCCAGCGATGATCATATTTCGGCGACCATAATGGGGAAGCAAACCAGCATGTATTGCTGGTCCAATCGCCTGAGCCACCCGGAAATATTATGGTATAGCTCCTACACCTGACTTGATCACTACTTTCATGCCGCCATGGACGGGCAGCGATGTTGCAGCCCTCTGGTTGTTGCTATTGCCCTGTTGGGGCATTTCAAATCCATTCAGGCCGATCTGTCATTTGTCTCTGAGCTTAAGGTCCAAAAATGGCGTCACTTTAGCCTCAAAGCTGACCAGAAGCCCCAAAGACACAAGCGTATCCTGTCGTTACTTGAGGTTGTTTGTTGGAATGATCTTGAACCCCAGGCGGGACTGGTCGCCCATCTACGTGACAAGGCAAACAGCTGGGCAGCGCCACGAGCCCTTTTTGATACGGCGATCGAATACCTGACCCAGGACACTAGAGAATCGGCCCGATCGTCGCCACGACATTGTTCCATATGCGGCGATGATAGGTCCATGCATTAACGTCTTCCAGCGTCACCGAATCAGACTGGGCTATGTACTCCTGTTGTCGATCATAAATCAACTGCGTCATGTGGCCATCGCGCAACAAAATGTCATTCTCATAGTTTAAATCGAAACTGCGGAGGTCAAGATTGGTTGAGCCAATTAACGACAATCGACGATCAATGGTAAAGGTCTTGGAGTGAAGCAAGCCGTCACGAAACTCAAATATCCTCACCCCGTGCTCCAAAAGTTGCCGGTAATAACTGTGGCTGGCAGCGGCAACGACCCAGGAGTCATTACGTTTCGGAAAAATCATAGTGACGTCGATAGCGCGAAAGGCAGCGGCACAAATTGCGTCGAGGACGGTTGAACTGGGAACGAAGTACGGTGTCGAGATGACAACTTCTTTCCTGGCCAATGCCAACAGTGTGGCGAACAATTGCGGCGTTGATCCGCGACGATCGGTCGGTCCGTCAGCGAAGAGCTGGGCTGGAAAACCACCCTCGATTTCCTTCGCCTTCATCGCAAAAGACTCCGGAACTTCCTCACCGCTATTGAGCAACCAGTCCGATGCGAACAGCAGTTGGCTCTGAGCGGCAACCGGTCCTTGCAGCCGCAACATGATGTCTACCCATGGCCCGTATTTCGCCTTTACTGAAAACTCGGGATCTGCACAGTTCTGGCTTCCGCACCAGGTTATACAATTATCGATAACCGTAATCTTGCGGTGGTTGCGTAAATCCAGCCGGCTGAACAGTATCGTATCAACAACCCACTTCACCGGCAGCGCCACAGACAGCTTCACCCCAGCGACCCGCATCGCCCGCCAATGCTTCGAGTGCACAAACTTGCGGGAACCAAGCCCGTCCGCCATCGCATGAACCGCAACACCACGCCTGGTTGCTCGCACAAGTGCCTGCGCAACACTTCGACCCGTGTTGTCGTCCAGCCAAATGTAGTACAGGCATTGAACGCTCTCTGTGGCATTGTCGATATCTTCGATAAGTCGCGAGCGAGCAATTGCAGCGTCAGGTAGCAACTCGGCTTTGTTGCCCAGAGTCGTGCCAAAGCCGTCAACCGACGCGGCTCGGAAAGCGGTCTGGTATTCAGTCTCGACATTGCCTTCGAGATTCCTGGCACAACTGCCCAGCGACCCTGCTGCCAGCGTACGCAATTTGGCAAAGATCTCATCGTGCCGTCGATGAACTGTTCGACCAAGGCTGATTTCGCCAAACAGCAAATACAGGATGACCCCGACATAGGGCGCAAACAGCATGACCATAAACCATGCCAGGCGAGCGGAAGACGATAGATTATCGCGCAGCAGAATTCGAATCGAGAATACGATCACGGTTATTGTGTGAAGGATTGCCAGCGCCTGAAGTAGCAAATTTAGCCGAGCCCCCTGGTTGGTGATGCGCCCAGTGATGATGAGGATACTTCCCGGGTCAATGCGCTTGTTTGATTATTTCATCAACCTGGACACTTCTGCGGGCGCCAGGTTGTGGGGTGTGCCGCAGCGGCGGCGCCTGCCACTCGTCAAGCTTCGCTGGGTCTCCCCATGATTATGCACCATACACCACCCGCTTGCCCAGACAATCCCGTCCATAGGGACAAGCCTGGTTCCGGGCTACACCGGGATTTACCGATTCAACTTCTTGCCATGGTCAGCGAGATAATGTGATGCCAGGCCAGGCTTCTCGGTTAATTTCTGATTGATTTGATAGATGCGTCGATAGCTGGTCTCCTTGATAACCCAACGCCCATCCAACTTCACATACCTATCCCAGTAGAGGGCAGTGCCTTCGGTGAGTTGATTGACGTTGAGCGACCAGAAATGATCATAGAGATACCAGATCCCGGTCGCCTCGGTCTCACTCAGCATCTGGATTTCCGGCATAACGCCGTTGTGACGCGTTACCGCCTCACTGTGAAACGCCATCTGCATAGCCAAGAGAAACTCCTCCCTGCTCGTCATTTTGTACTCGTAGCCACCGCCGACATAATGTACTTTGAGTTCGGGGTGACAAACGGAATGAAGCTCGTCCCAGTTGGCGGTATCGATACAGCGAAAATAAGCGTGCTTCACTTGCTTGATCGCCTCCATATCCATCAAGCGCTGTATGTCGCGGCGCAACTCCTCTACACCACCTTCACTGGCTGCAACCAGCGGCAAACCTTCACTAATACCCATCGCCGCTTTCGTCAAAGCTGCTGCTTTCTCAACTTCTGTGCTCATAGAAATAAACCTTTGTTATAACGAAAATTTTCAACACCAAAACGTTATTCAACCCCATTACCACAGCGGTACGGGCCGGCATTACCGAGCCGGCGACTCATCAACAGCCTACCTAATTACGCCTATGAATAAGCCAACTATCGGCGATAGTAAACATATACCCTGTAGCCCTTGGGACAGCAGCTTTGCTCCCGGCCTGGCTCCAGGGACTTGCTTTCAAGACTCGCCGAGATTCCATCCATGGAGGCTCCACGACAGCATCCCTGCTGTCGAGGGTCTTGAAAGCAAGCCCCCGAAGCCAGACCTAACATAGTGCCGGCTGCACGACGCTTAGCTTAGGCGGTAATTAGGACAGCCTATGGTCGCGGGCTATCGGTTACTTGTTAGCGGCCAGGTACAAAAATACCGGGGCTTCGCCGCCGCCATCCACTTCCAGGCTGGCTCCAGAAATATACGCCGCCTGCTCCGAAGACAAAAACAGACAGGCGTCTGCAATATCCTGCGGTTCTGCCATACGCTTCAGTGGCAGCATATTGGCCACCCGGGCAAACCCTTCCTCACCGCCGTAGTGCTCGACTCCGGCATCATGACGCACCAGCCCCACTACAATGGCATTGACACGTACTTTCGGGCCCCACTCCTGTGCCAGGGATTTGGTGGCACTGAGCAAACCCGCCTTGGCGGAGCCATAGGCCGCGGTACCCGGTGAGGGGCGCGTGCCACTGACACTGGCAATATTGATGATACTACCCACCTGCTGCTGGCCCGCCATAACCCGGTAAGCCTGTTGCGCCAGCACCAGCGGCGCCACAAGATTTAACTGGATGATCTTCTGAGTCAATTCGGGACTGGCTTCTGCGGCCGCCACCGGGGGACTGCCACCGGCATTGTTAACCAGCACATCGAGGCCACCAAACTGGTTAACAGCTGCGTCGACAACACGTTGTGATTGCAGCGGATCGCGGATATCGGCCTGTACGAACAGCGCTTCCCTGGTGCCGGCACTGACCGGCACCTTGGGCTCCCGCCGACCACAGATAATCACATTGGCACCAGCCTGCAGATAATGTACCGCAATGGCTCGGCCAATATGGCCGCCACCGCCAGTCACGATCACGGTTTTATTCTCAAAGTTTCCCATATTGCAATCTCTCCGAAATTGCCAGTAGCGTTCTATTACTTAGCTGTCTATTACTTAGCTGTCTATTACTTAGCTGTCTATTACCTAGCTGGGCTGGCAACCATTTACCGCAGTTTAACCATTCCAGATTAACACCGAACAGAATTCGATCATTACCGCATTCGGACTAAATTCATAACCTTTATAGCACCCCTCTAAAGGTGCTGTAACTGGTATCATTTCCAACAAATCCCACGCAACACGCATTGGCAATACACATTGGAAAAACATGCATCGGGCACGGCCAAGAGGTAATCATGACAGCCAAAACATACCCCAACCCATCCGCACTGCTCGGCCAGGAAGGCACCCTTCTTGGACCCACCGACTACGTAGTGATCGATCAACAGCGTATCAACCAGTTTGCTGACGCCACCGGCGATCACCAGTGGATCCACGTGGATGAAGCACGAGCACAACAATCGGAATTTGGCGGCACCATCGCCCACGGCTACCTGACCCTGTCACTGGCCAACTTGTTTTTGCCACAGATGCTGCAGGTAGAAAACTTCTCCATGGGTGTCAACTACGGCGCCGAGAATATTCGCTTTCCCTCCGCCGTCAAAGTCAACTCAAGGGTCCGCGGTCGCGGTGAAATCATCAAAGTGGATGAGGCCAAAGGTGGCATTCGCTCGGTGGTACGCATCACCGTTGAAATTGAAGGAGTAGAGCGACCGGCATGCCTGATCGACACCATTAGCCTCTACTATCCATAGATTTCAAACTGCAAACCAAACGCAGAAAGCTTTACACTGCGTGTTCGCCTCACTCTGAATTGCTTGGCCAAAGAATATCGCAGGGGCCCTATAGATTAAGGCCCACTAAGCGGAAAAAGCTTACCCATTCAGCTTTTAAACTTTGAACACCCGCTGCGCATTCTCGCGCAAGAACTTGGGCCACACCTCATCCTTGAACGGCACTTCCGGCATATCCTTGAAGATCCGCTCCAGCGACAACCCCATGGGGAAATAACCCGCGTACATAATCTTGTCCGCACCCCGAGTATTGGCAAATTTGACAATATTTTCCGGGTAGTGCTTGGGCGCAAAAGCGCTGGTCATGTAATACAGGTTGGGGTACTTGAGCATCAGCTTCCAGGCCAGGTCCGTCCAGGGTTCGGCACCGTGGCGCATAACCACCTTTAACTCCGGGAAGAACCAGCAGATTTCATCCAGGTGCTCAACCTTTTGCGGCCCCATGGGAATGCGCGGGCCAGGCACGCCGACACAGGGACAAAACGGAATATCCAAATCCACGCAGGCGACAAAAATCGGGTACCAGCGCTTGTCGTTGAGCGGTACTTGCGGACACAGGCCGCTAGGGAAGGCGGTGACCGCCTTGATATCGTACTGCTCTTTCAGGCGGCGAATTTTGCGCACTTCCTCCATGCCATTGTTGGGGTTGCAATCATAACTGCCGAAGAAACGATCCGGATGCTTCAGTACCGCCTCATTTTGCGATGCGTACTGATCTTCATCCACCCCCAGCATGGCTTTTTCAATGCCAAACTCATCCATTTTTGCAATGGTGTAAGCCAGGTAATCGTCCTGCTTGCCGGTTTTGGGTACATCCTTGAACATGTACTGGGCCGGCATTTTCATCATGGTGCGGCTCTCGTCATCCATCAGCAGGGGCTTGATAAAATCGTAGAAGTTGGACGTGTCGTTATTCGGCACCGCCAACATCAGGTCGATGATGCCAATATTCTCGGGCATAGGCATAAGTCTTTCTCCGGTTTGCCGGGCAGGCGTGTAGTTATAAGGTTGGGTAATCGGTGAAGCCTTTAGGCCCCGGGGTATACAGGGTCGAGGCATCGAGTTTATTGAGCGGGCCACCACTGGCAAACCGCTCCACCAGATCCGGGTTGGCAATGTACTTGCGGCCAAAGGAGACCGCGGCGATCCCGGCCTCAGCCAGCACCTGGTCCGCCTCGGCGGCGTCGTAGCTGTCATTGACAATCAGCGGCCCGCGAAAGTGTTCTTGCGCCAGGGCGATGTTATCGAGCCCCGCAGCCGGCATGCGAATCACGTGCAAATAGGCCAGCTGCATCTCACTGATTTTTTCCAACAGGGCACTGAAGGTTTGCCGTGGATCATCGTCCTGCAAATCATTGAACGGGTTGCCGGGACAGATGCGCAAGCCCACCCGTTCAGCACCGAGCACCGAGCTCATGGCCTGCAGCACTTCGAGCACGAAGCGCAGGCGGTTGTCGAGGCTGCCGCCGTACTCATCGGTGCGCTGGTTGGTACCGGTAGACAAAAACTGGGCCGGCAGGTAGCCGGAGGTACCGTGCAGCTCCACCCCGTCAAAGCCCGCTGCAAAGGCGTTCTCTGTGGCCTGCCGGTACTGCTCGATGACCTCGCTGATTTCCGCGCTGGTCAGCGCCCGCGGGGTGGGCATATCCTGCATGCCCTGTTCGGTAAAGATCTGGTCGCGGCAGCGGATGGCCGAAGGCGCCACTGTTTCCGCCTTGGGATCCTTATTCAAGGGGCTGCCGACGCGACCGCAGTGCATGATCTGGCAGACGATGGTGCCACCGCGCTGGTGCACCGCATCGGTGACCCGGCGCCAGGCAAGAATCTGGTCCTTGTTGTAGATGCCCGGAGTGCGGCAATAGCCCTTGCCATCGATGCTGGGGTGAACGCCTTCGGTGATGATCATGCCGGCACTGGCACGCTGGCGGTAATAGTCGACGTGCAGGTCACTGACCAGGTCGTCGTCACTGGCGCGGGAGCGGGTCATGGGCGCCATAACCACACGGTTGTTCAGTGTCAACGCGCCCAGCTGCAGGGGTTGCAACAAGTGTTTAAATTGATTCATAGCGATTTCACACCTAACGTATTCTGATTTTGGGAAGTTCGGCATTGCGGCGCATGGTGCTCAGGAACTGCTCCAGCGGTGCTGGCGCGGCAACCTCGGCCTGCCCGTCTCCGGGCGGGTTAGCCCAGAACTCCTTCCAGCTGGGCCAGAGTTCGTGCCAGGCCCCGTCGTAGGTTTCGCGATCGGGCCAGCGCATCTTGTGCTCACCCACCGGTGGCTTGTTGAGATCGGTGGCGTACCAGTAACAGGGCAGCCGGCGACGAAAATACCAGCGCCCGTCCATGCGTTCGTAATCGTCCCAGTACAGCATCTGCATGATGACCCACTCCCGCTCACCGTTGGCGCAGGGAGTCTCGTGCTCATTTTTGGAATAGACCACCCCGTGGGCGTGATCGGGGTCGGTAAACTCGATAATATGGTTGCCGATATGATGCGAGGTGCCGGTAAATTGCAAGCGCAGGGTATCGTCCAGCCAGCGCTTCAGGTAGGCGCGACCCACCTGGTCGCGACTTACACGAATGTCCTCGGCAAACAGGTTGACGTGGGCATCCAGGTCGCGCATATCCAGCGACAACGAATATTTGGCCGCCAACTGGCGGATTTCATCCAGCGATTCCAGGCGATCGATGCGGGCAAGTAAAGCAGTGTCCATAATCAGGGTTTCCTCTGCTGGTCGTGTTCGTAATCCGGATTGGCGGGTTTGGGTTCGGCGTCACCTGTGCCGCCAGCGCCTGCCGCCGCCAGGCCGGCCATACGGCCGCTGAAGGTAGCGTCCCCCACCGACAGTCCCGAGGCGTAGCCTTCACCGCGGCGGGGGATACCACAGGCGGTGCGGCCAGCGGCATAGAGCCCCGCAATAATGTCACCGTCGGCGGTTAACACTTCGCCACTGGGCAAGGTATCGAGGCCACCGAGGGTGAAATAGGGAAAGTAGGCGCCGCGTCCGGGCGTACAGTCGAGCGCCACATAGGGCGCGCATATCGGCTTCAACCATTCACTGGCTTTATGGAACAAAGGGTCCTGGCCCTGCTCGGCATGGCGATTGTAAAATTCGACGCTGTGTTGCAACTGCCCCGCTGGCAAACCCAGCTCAGTTTCCAGTTCCGCCAGGGTTTCACCAGTGCCGGCCACGCTGGCGCCGAGATAGGAATTCTGTTCGTAATCGCCGTAATCTTCGTAGCCAAACACCAGGTACACCCGATCGCCCTGCTGCCGCAGCACATAGGCACCGACCCGACCGTGATAGCAATCCTCGTTGATAAAGCGCTGCCCCTGGGCGTTAATCAACACGCCGTAGGTCAGCGAAGCGGGCGGATAGAACGGCAGGCTGACAAAGCCCTCGTGCATATTGATGGCCGCCGCACCCACGCCGAGTCCCATCAGAATACCGGTACCGGTATCGCCGGGATTGCCAATCGGCATGGAACAACGCATAAGTCCAGGGGCATACTTTTTCAACATCGGTTCGTTCATGGCGAAACCGCCATTGCAGAGAACCACGCCCTTGTTGACCTTGACGAAGTGCTCCTGCATGTCGATGCGCACCACCAGACCGCAGACTCGACCGCTGTGATCATCGACGATCAGGGTCAGCGCCCGGGCGTTGAATTCCACTTCGATGCCCCGCTGGCTGACATTGTCGCTCATGATCTGCATAAACAGCGGCCCGCCATTGTCACCCTCCACTTCCAGGTTGTGACCGCGGGGGCAGGGTTTGGCCAGCTGCGCAAATGGCCAGGCCTTTTCGCTGCCGGTAAACAACAGGCAGTCGTCGGTCAGGGCCATCATGGCGCGCTGCCGGTATTCGCTATCCTTGAACGGTACGCCCTTGTCCACCAGCCAGTTAAAATGCTCGGCGCTGCCGGCCACGTAGGCGCGAATCTTGGCGTCATCCGCCTGGGGCCCGGCGCTGGCCTTCAGGTACTCGAACATATCCCGGTCGCTGTCGTGCCAACCGCAGGCTTGCTGTACTCGAGTGCCTTCCCCACCACCCATATAGATCTCCGCCGACGACAGTGCGGTGGAGCCACCTGCGGCCGACGCCAGCTCAAAGATGGTGACCCTGGCGCCAGCGTCGTGGGCCTCGATCGCTGCACAGGCACCCGCTCCGCCAAAACCGACCACCGCGACATCGGTTTGCCGATCCCAACGGGCAACTTCGCTGGCCTTGAGCGGCCGGGTGGGTTTGGTTTTCATTTCTGTCATTTGCAGGTTCCTGAGAGCTCGCGGGTTACTGTGACTACACTAGCAAAACCAACCGGGGTGCAATACGGTGGATTGATTCATTCCTATTGCTTTTTCCGGTCTGCTGATTTCTTCGCCAAAGTAGCGCAGCATCGACATGGCTGAATTTCAATCCTGAAAGTTATTGATGTGTTTGGCGGCCTGGTAGGCCATGGTCATGGCCGGTCCCAGGGTGGCGCCGGGGCCGGGATAGGTTGAGAGTATCGCCGCCGAGCAGTTGCCAATAGCGTACAGACCGTCGATCACTTCGCCGGAATCCTTCAACACCTGGGCATTGACATCGGTTGCCAACCCACCCTGGGTACCGAAATCCCCCGCTTCGATGCGCATGGCGTAATAAGGCGGCTCATTAATGGGCGCCAGGCAAGGGTTGGGCTTGATGTTCGGGTCGGCATAATAGCGATCGTAGGCGGAATCACCGCGCTGGAAATCCTCGTCCTTGCCGGTTTCTGCAAAGCGGTTCATTTTCTCGATGGTGGTTTTCAGGCCCGCCACATCGATACCCATTTTCTGCGCCAGTTCCTCTATGGTGTCGGCCCTGGCGACAAAGCCACTGTCAAACCACTTGCGCGGAATGGTCCAGTCCGGTTTTAGCGACGAGGTCATCAGCGGCCCCGCCATGTAGTTGCGGCGAAAGCGGGCGTCGAAAATATGATAGGCGGGGGCGCAGGGATTGGCGTCGCTGTGGGCTTCAAACAAACGCTTCTGGAACGCCATGTAGTTTTGTGACTCGTTGGCAAAGCGTGCCCCGGCGCGATTGACTACGCAGGAACCGGGGAAAGATTTCTCCATGATACTCAGTCGCGGGGCCGGTTCGTCCGGCACGCACAGAGTCGTAGTCCACCAGGCGCTGTTGAGCAGACGGGTGGCTGCACCCAGCTTCAAGCCGGCGCGCAGCGGGTCGCCGGTATTGGTGCGCACCCCGGCACTCCACTCGGTGTTGGTGGGCTTGGGCAAATATTGTTCCCGCATCTGCTGGTTGTGCTCAAAGCCGCCGGCGGCCAGCACCACGGCCTTGCGCGCCTGCACCCGCAGCCGCTGGCCATCCCGGATGACGATCGCGCCCACCACCCGGCCATTCTCGGCGATCAAATCCTCCATGGGGCTGTTGAACCAAATGGGAATCTGCCGATCTTTTGCCGACAAAAACAAACGTGCTATACCGGCTGCACCGCAACACAGGCGACGGGAAATGCGCGACTGCAGGCGCCAGGGAATATCGATCAGGTACTTGAACAATTGGCCCAATACAATCTTGATCCAGCCGGGCATCTGCAGCATTAATACCTGGGCTTCCACCTGGGTAAAATGAATCACCCCGAACAGGCGCATCATGTGATGGCTGTAGGTCATCTTTTTGTGCTCTTTACCCAGTTCCGAGGCGTTGATGGGGGCCGGTTCCAGCGAGCGATGACCGGGCTTGGCGCCGGGTAAATTGGAGTAGTAGTCCGGATAGTGATCGAGGGATTCATAGCGCACCCGGGTGCGATCATGCAGGAATTGCAACATTTTCGGGCCGTTAGCCAGGTAGGCATCCACCAGTTCCGGTGGTATATCCTCGCCCGCCAGTGTGTGCTCGAGGTACTCCCGAGCTTCCTCCAGGGAATCCTCGGCGCCGCATTCCCGGGCGTAATGACTGCAGGGAATCCAGATGCCGCCGCCAGAGGTGGCACTGGTGCCGCCGATTTTTTCGGCCTTTTCGATGACCAGGACATCGCGGCTGCCCATTTCGTAATTACTCAGCGCCGCGGTCAAACCACCGTTGCCAGAGCCGACCACAATGACATCGACACTGTGGTCCCAGGGTTGCATTTTCTGATCCGTCATACTCGTGTCTCTACTTTCGAAAACTTTATTTGCTAATAACTCGGGGCTGTGAAATTCTTTTGGGCACTAAGCAGCAGTCTGTTGCTTGCATTCCTAAGCTACCATAAAAAAAAATTCCAATCGCAAGCTTTCCGGGCCGTTTAATCCAAATGCGTTACGTTTTTAGCGCCCCCCTGGCAGCTGCGAACAGCGGCCCACCACAGCTCAAATCGCGGCCCAAAATGCATACCACATCCGGACTACGCCATGGCGATGAGCGCACTGGCTTTAGCTGCGCCAGAGGGTTACGCTTTCTGCAAAGGTACATTCAACTACGCGGCGCAATATGCCGGCTACCCTGCAGGGAGACATCAATGGCAACATCAAAAGAATACCGATTGGGGCCCGCCACCTTTCCCCGCGGCTGGTTTATCGTCGCCGAGGCGTCGGAGCTGGATCGTGGCCCAATGGCCGTGCGTTATTTCGGCCAGGACTTTGCCCTCTATCGCGGCGCCAGCGGCAAGGTCATCATGCTGGATGCCTACTGTACCCACATGGGCACTCACCTGACCGCCAGCAGCAGCGCCATGATCGTGCAGAACAATCAACAGATTGAAGGCGATTCCATTCGCTGCCCCTACCACGGCTGGCGCTTCAACGCCGCCGGTGCAGTAGACGACATTCCGAACCTGCCGGGCCCCTGCCCCAAGGTCGCCGGCCTCACTTCCTATCCGGTGCGCGAGGTGATGGGTTGCATCATGATGTGGTTTGACCCGGAGGGAGGCGAGCCGCTGTTCGAGCCGCCGTTTCTGCAGGAGTGGGACAACCCGCGCTGGGTGCGCTGGCAACTGGACCACCTCGGTGAACTGAATATTCACGGCCAGGAAATCATCGACAACATGGCCGATGCAGCCCACCTGGGCCCAACCCACGGCGCACCTTGTGAGTGGTTTGAGAACGAGTTTCGCGATCATATCTACATCCAGCGCCAGGGCGGTTACCACCAGGCCTACGACTGCATGTTGACCACTACCACCTGGTATACCGGCCCCGGCCTGCTGTTATCAAAACAGCAATTCGGTGACGTGCTCACCTACGAATTGATTGCCAACACTCCGGTGGACGACGGCGTTTCCAAAGTCTGGCACGGCTGCATCAGTCCGGCGGCGGGTGAGACCATTACCGATGCCGACATCGCCAATGCCCGCGAAATCCAGGCCGGTGCCCTGCAGGCATTTTCCGCCGACTTCGAGATCTGGAAACACAAGCGCCCCGCCCTGCGAGTTATGCAAATGGCGTCGGACGGCCCCTTCCTCAAAGGCCGCAAATGGTTCAGCCAGTTCTACACCGAGAAGAGCAAAATCGGCGATATCCAGCAGCAGCTGAACGGCAACTATCACCACCAGCACCTGCCAGCGCCAGACGACAAAGCCCGGCAACTTGAAGTAGGATTATTCGATTAATTGTGCGCGTGATTGATGTTGTTGTGGGCGATAGTTGGCATACACCTTGTAGCCCTTGGGTCATTAGTTCTTTTCCCGGCCTGGCTCCGGGGCCTTGCTTTCAAGACTCGCCGTGCACCCATCCATGCACCCAAAGCACTCGCTCCGCTCGCGGGGCGGGCTCGAGGCTCCACGACAGCATCCCTGCTGTCGAGGGTCTTGAAAGCAAGCCCCCGGAGCCAGACCTACCATAGTGCCGGCTGCATGATGCTTTGCCATAGTGCCGGCTGCATGATGCTTTACTTCGAGGATGCTCAGGAAAAATAGAAAATAAATTCTACTGGCCGGACACTATTTCCCCACACTTCCCGCCTGTTTGGCAGTGATGTAATCCTTTGCCAGCAGCCAGCCAATGGTATCTCTAAACGACTCCGCTAGCGGACGAAACCTGAAGTCCAGCGCCGTTTCCACCTCTACATTGCTCATAGGTACCCAACGGGTAGCGTAGACCATGGCCTCATAGCCCATGGGCACATCGAAATGGTGGATGCGTTTCATCCAGTCGACGCCGCGGCCCAGTGAACGCATTCCAAACCCGGTGGCCGGTAACTTGTACAAGCGGCGGCCAGTGACTTGTTCCAGCTCACGCGCCAGTTGGCGCCAGCTGACAAAATGGCCCCCCAGGGTAAAGCGCCCGGCGGGTAGCTCGGCATTCAGTAAACGCCGGTGCACTTCCGCCACATCGCGCACGTCGACAAACTGGTTGCCGCCCGGCATCAAGGGGATAAACGCCGACAGGTAGGTACGCAAACCAATATGGGGCTCGGTCAAGCCAGGGTCGTCGGGACCGATGACGGAGGATGGGTAGGTGATGTGCAGTGGTGCCCCCTCGGCCTGCAATTGCCGGGCAAATATTTCACACTCCACTTTGGAGCGGCCGTAGGCGCTGCGGGCAGTACCCGGCGGCGATTGACCGGAGAGTACTTTCGCCTTCTGATCAAACAGCGCGGTGACGCTGGACACATGAATAATGGATTGCAGGCCGACCTTCACCGCCTCTGTAAGCACTGTGCGAGTGCCATTGACGTTGGTGTCATAGACGCGCCCGGCATCCTTGGCATCGGTGGAGACCATGGCGGCGCAGTGAATCGCGCCGTTACAGCCACGCAGTGCCTGGCGCACGCTGGCCGCATCAGTGATATCACCGCGCACATATTGCGGCGGATGTTGCGGGTAGAGCTTTTCGACCTTGGCGGGGTCGCGCACCAGCAGCACCACCTCATGGCCGGCAGCCAGCAAGTTCCTGGCGCAGTGATAACCCACAAAACCCGTTGCCCCGGTAATCATGATTCGCATAGTCAATTACCTACGTTGCCAAGTTATCATGCTGCCAAGTTGCCGCGTTGCCAAATTGCCGGCTTCAGCGGCAAGCTGTGCCCGACCCATGGTCAGCGTTTAGAACACTTCGAACAGGCCGGCGGCGCCCATGCCGCCGCCCACACACATGGTCACTACCACGTACTTGACCCCGCGCCGCTTGCCCTCGATCAGGGCGTGGCCGACCATGCGCGCGCCGCTCATGCCAAACGGGTGGCCAATGGCGATGGCACCACCGTTGACGTTGAGCTTGTCGTTGTCGATGCCCAGCTGGTCGCGGCAGTAGATCGCCTGGCAGGCAAAGGCTTCGTTGAGTTCCCACAGGCCGATGTCATCCACTTTAAGGCCGTGGCGCTGCAACAATTTCGGCACCGCAAACACCGGACCGATACCCATTTCCTCGGGACCGCAACCCGCCACCGCGATGCCGCGATAAGCACCCAGTGGTGCCAGCCCCTGCTGTTCAGCCAGTCTGGCATCCATCAGCACACAGGCGGAGGCACCGTCCGACAACTGCGATGCATTACCCGCGGTAATAAAACGTCCCTCGGGTACCAGCTTGCCGTCTTTCCACACCGGCTCCAGCTGCACCAGGCTCTCCAGGGTGGTGCCGGGGCGATTGCCCTCGTCGCGGGTCAGGGTCACCTCTTCAAAGCTGGTTGCTTTGGTCTCCTTGTTGAACACCGTCTTGGTGGTGGTCAGGGGCACGATTTCAGCGTCGAACTTGCCCGCCGCCTGGGCCGCCGCGGTACGCTGCTGGCTCTGCAGGGAAAATTCATCCTGGGCCTGGCGGGAAATTTTATAGCGATCGGCCACGATCTCCGCGGTTTCGATCATCTGCAAATACATATGCGGTGACTTTTCCAGCACCGCCTTGGATACCGCCCGGTAACTGTTCTTGTGCTTGTTCTGCACCAGCGAAATAGACTCCAGGCCACCGGCGACGACGATATCCTGTTCGTTGGCCATAATGGCCTTGGCCGCCAGGCCAATGGTCATCAACCCGGACGAACACATGCGATCGACCTGCATACCGGACACGCTCTCGGGCAGCCCGGCGGCCATGGCACTGAGACGGCCGATATTGTAGCCCTGGGTACCCTGGGGCGCGGCCAGGCCGAGAATCACATCGTCGATCTGGCCCGGATCGATCGCGGCGCGCTCGACCGCGTGCTGCACCACATGACCACCGAGGACCGGTGCCTCGGTATCGTTAAACGCTCCGCGATAGGCTTTGCCGATCGGCGTGCGGGCGGTGCTGACAATTACGGCTTCTCTCATAACAATAATCCTGTATTGATTCGCTGATGATATTTGTAATGCCCTTAATGCCAGCAACAGCCTCGAGAGCTCTCGGCGGTGACTAGCGAACAGTAGTTACGCCCGCTGGCTGGACACTGGCACTATCTCACCGGTCATATAACCTGAGTAATCCGAGGCCAGGAACATCATGACGTTGGCCACTTCCCAGACCTCGGCGGCCCGCCCAAAGGCTTCTTTCGCGGCCAACTCTTCCAGCAATTCCAGCGGGGTGGTTTTCTTCAGGAACTCGTGGAAGGCAATGGACGGCGACACGGCGTTGATTCGCACACCGTAGTCGGCGGCTTCCAGTGCCGAACAGCGGGTCAGGGCCATCACCCCGGCTTTCGCTGCGGCGTAATGACACTGCTCTTTCTGCGCTCGCCAACCCAGCACCGAGGCGTTGTTGACGATCACTCCGGCACCGCGCGGTTGCATTTTTTGCAGCATATAGCGGCTCATACGCATGGTGCCGGTGAGGGTGATGTCCAGCACCCGCGACCACTCCTCGTCGCCCATTTCCACCAGCAATTTACTGCCTCCCAAGCCCGCGTTGTTGATCAGGATATCGACCCCGTTCATGCGCGCTTCAGCGTCGTCGATCAGGGCCCGTACGTCCGCCTCGACGGTGACATTGGCGAGCTTGCCGTACACCTCCTGCAGACCGGTATCGGCGCGCAGCTTTGCTACTGCGCTGTTTAACCTGCCCTCGTGAATATCGCTGATGGTGACCGCGCGCGCGCCCTCTTCCGCCGCTCGCTGGGCCGCCGCATAACCGATGCCGGCACCGGCAGCCGCCGTGATCAGTACCGATTTACCCAGCAACAGATTGTGGCCGGCAACATAGGGTGGTGGCTCTTTCAGGGCCATAACAGTCTCCTTGGGTTATTTGGCAACTTTTAAAATTTAACCGCGCGGCTCGCGGGGCATGCCCAGCGCGCGCTCGGCGATGATATTGCGTTGAATCTGGTTGGTGCCGCCGTAGATGGTGTCCGAGCGGGTAAACAGGTACATGGACTGCAAACGGCCCAACTGGTAAGGCGCTGCCTCCAGGATTTCGCTTTCATCTCCCAGCACATCCATGGCCAACTTGCCGAGGTTGCGATGCCAGCTGGCCCAATACAATTTGTAGATCATGGCCGACTTCTGCAGCGCACCATCGTCGACGCCACCGGAGAGCATGCGCATACTGTTGTAACGCATAATACGCAACCCCATATGGGCGTCGGCGATGCGCGCCCGCAGCGCCGGATCGCGGGCGGCGCCGTTGCGCTTGGCCAGCGCCACAATTTCATTCAGTTCATTCTGGAACAGCATCTGCTGGCCGAGGGTGGAAACGCCACGCTCGAAACCCAGCAAGCCCATGGCCACCTTCCAGCCGTCGCCGGGCAGACCGACAATGTCGTTGGCACCACAGCGGGCCTCGTCAAAAAATACTTCGTTGAATTCGCTGGTGCCGGTCAACTGTTCGATGGGACGCACGTCGACTCCGGCTTGGTCCATGGCCAGCAGGAAAAATCCCAGCCCCTTGTGGCCGACGGAGTCCGGGTCGGTGCGGGCAATTACGAAACAGTACTGCGACTCGTGGGCCAGTGAGGTCCACACTTTCTGGCCACTGATTTTCCACTGCTGCGTGTCGCTGTCGAAACTGGCCCGGGTTTTGACGTTGGCCAGGTCGGAACCGGCGCTGGGCTCGGAATAGCCCTGGCACCAGAATTCTTCGCCGCGCAGAATACCGGGCAGGAAGCGCTGCTGCTGCTGGTCCGAACCGAAGGCAATAATGGTGGGGCCAGCCAGGGTTTCGCCAATGTGACCGATGCGACCGGGGCCGCCGGCGCGGGCGTACTCCTCGTTGAAAATCACCTGCTGCTCGATACTGGCGCCGCGCCCGCCGTGGGCTTCAGGCCAGCCGATGCAGGTCCAGCCGCCCTCGTGCAACTTGCGCTCCCAGGCCTTGCGCTCCTCCACGTACATATGTTCGTCGCCCGGGCCGCCGCGCCAGCGGATGGTTTCGTATTCGCCGCAGAGGTTCGCTTGCAACCAGGCCGCCACCTCGGCGCGAAACTGTTCATCTTGCTTGCTGAAACTGAGTTTCATCAGATTGTCTCCTCATCCAGCAACTGACGGGCCAGGCGCTGGCGGTGATAATCGCCGTTGCCGAGAAAGGTCTCGGTGGACTTGGCGCGCTTGAAATAGAGCTGGATATCGTACTCGGCGGTAAAACCGACGCCGCCAAACAACTGGATACCGCAGCCGGCGTTGAAGAAATAGGCGTCGCTGCAATAACCCTTGGCAATGCTTGCCGCCTCCGCTAACTGCGACGACTGGGCGCTGCCGGCCAGCGCCTCATCGGCGATACAGGCGGCGTAATAGAGTGCCGAGCGACCGGCCTCCACCTTGACCATCATGTCGGCGCACTTGTGCTTCACCGCCTGGTAGGAGGCGATGCTGCGCCCAAACTGCACCCGCTCCTGCAGGTAGTCCACGGTCATATCGAGGCTTTGCTGGGCGCCGCCCACCTGGTCGGCGGCTAGCGCCACCCGGGCCAGGTCCAACACGGTTTCCAGCGCGCTGGCCGACTCACCCTCAACACCCAACAGGGCGTCGGCGTCCAGCCACACATCGTCAAAACTGATTTGCGCCTGCTTGCGGGTCTGGTCCATGGTCGGCAGCCACTGGCGGCTGACCCCCTCGGTATTCGCCTCCAGCACCAGCAGGCTGACGCCGCTGTTGCCGGCGCTGCCCGGCGCCCGCGCCGCCACCACCAGCCACTCGGCGGTGTGACCGTCGAGCACGTAGCGGCTGACGCCGTTGAGGCGGTAGCGGCCGCCCACCTGTTCACAGGTCACACTCACCGCCGCGGCATCGCTGCCGCCCTGCGGCCCGGCGAAGGCCAGGGTGGCGCTACTGCCCGCCACCAGGCGCGGCAACCAGGCGCCCTTCTGGGCGTCATTGCCGGCCACCAGCAGGGCATTACCGGCCAAACAGACCGATGCAAAAAATGGCGCGCACAGCAACCGCCGGCCCATTTGCTCGAGGGTGGCCACCAGCTCGACATAGCCCAGCCCCAGACCGCCATATTGTTCGGGAATATGAATGGCCGGCCAGTACATCTCGGTGCAGATACGGGCCCACAAATCCGGGTCATAACCGCGCTCGGTGACCATGGCTGCGCGCACTGCGGCGCTGGTGGACACCTCCGCCAGGAATGCCTCGGCGGTGTCGCGGATCATGATCTGTTCGTCAGAAAATTTAAAATCCATGGGAGTTACCGTTTTAGGTGCCGTACACTTTTTGTGCCGGTACTTCCTGTTCCAGCAGTTGCTTGACCGCTGCGCCCACTTCCGCTGGCTGCCAGCGGTCGCCCTTATCCACGCCTGCAGTGGAGCGCCAACCGTCAGCGATGGAGATCTTGCCGCCCTCGGCCTCAAATACGCGCCCGGTCACCGCGGCGGAGGCACTGGCTGCCAGCCAAGCCACCAGCGAGGACACATTCTCCGGCGCCCAGTAGTCGAAGCTGCCGTCGTCCGGCTTGGCCATGCGCGTCGCCATGGATTCCACCGCGGTGGTCATGCCGGTGCGGGCAGCCGGGGCAATAGCGTTGGCGGTAATGCCGTAGCGCCCCAGTTCGGCCGCCTGGTTGAGGGTGAGAGCGGCAATGCCCGCCTTGGCGGCGGCGTAATTCGACTGGCCGATGGAGCCCTGCAGGCCGGCACCGGAGGTGGTGTTGATAATGCGTGCATCCACCGCCCTGCCCGCCTTGGCCTCATCGCGCCAGTAGTGCACCGCGTGGGAACTGATACAGAAGTGCCCCTTGAGGTGCACGGCCATGATCGCATCCCAGTCAGCCTCGGTCATGGAGGCAAACATGCGATCGCGGTTGATACCGGCGTTGTTGACCACAGCGTGGAGGCCAGCAAAGGTTGCAATAGCCTGCTTGACCACGTTCTCGCTGTCGCCGTAGTTGGTGATATCGGACGTATTCACCACGGCCTTGCCACCGCCGGCCACAATCGCGTCCACCACCCGCTGGGCCGCTTCCCGGTTGATGTCGTTGACGATGACACTGGCACCCTCGGCGGCCAGTACTTTGGCGTGGGCTGCGCCCAGGCCGCCACCGGCGCCGGTAACCACCACAACCCTGCCGTCACAAATTCCCATGTTTCTGTCCTCGATCCTGTTCAGTCAAACTCTTCAGTCAAGCTCTTCAGCCAAGCTCTTCAATTCGATTTAGAGCCGCTCGATAATGGTTACATTGGCCTGGCCACCACCTTCACACATGGTCTGCAGGCCATAGCGGCCGCCACTGCGCTCCAGTTCATGCAGCAGCGTGGTCATTAATTTAGTGCCGGTAGCCCCCAGCGGGTGGCCCAGGGCAATGGCGCCGCCGTTGACGTTGGTGCGTTCGTGGGGGTAGCCGGTTTCCTGCAGCCAGGCCATGGCCACCGAGGCAAAGGCTTCGTTGATTTCCACCAGGTCGATATCCTTGAGACTCATGCCGGCCTTTTGCAGCGCGTAGCGGGTCGCGGAGATGGGCGCGGTCAGCATCCACACCGGGTCCTCGGCGCGCACACTCAGGTGATGGATACGTGCGCGCGGTGTCAGGTTGTAGCGCTTGAGGGCTGCTTCCGAGACAATCAGCATGGCCGAGGCGGCATCGCAGGTCTGGCTGGAAACTGCGGCGGTGACCTTGTCGCAGGCAAACAGGGTATCCAGTTCGGCCATTTGCTGCAGCGTGGTCTGGCGCGGTGTTTCATCCCGGCTGACACCTTCCAGGGGTACAATTTCTCGCTCGAAACGACCCTCGTCGATGGCCTGCAGGGCGCGGCGGTGTGATTCCAAAGCGTAGCGCTCCAGCGCCTCACGGGATAACTGCCATTTGTCGGCGATCATCTGCGCGGCATTGAACTGGGTCGGCGGCAGGTCACCGTAGCGCTCGACCCAGCCGCGAGAGCCGGTAAACGGGTCGCTAAAACCCAGTGGCTCCGCCGCGGTCATGGCCGAAGAAATGGGAATCTGGGTCATGGTCTGCACACCGCCGGCCACCACCACGTCCATACAGCCCGACATCACCGCCTGGGCGGCGAAATGCACGGCCTGCTGGGATGAGCCACACTGGCGATCGATGGTGGTGCCAGGCACCTCGTCAGACAGCCCGGCCGCGAGCCAGCAGGTACGGGCGATGTCACCCGCCAGCGGGCCAATGGTATCGACGCAGCCAAAGATCACGTCCTCGTAGTCCCGCTCGGGTATGTCGTGGCGCTGCACCAGTTCCTTGAGCACGTGGGCACCGAGATCGGCGGCATGGACGTGGGCCAGGCCGCCCTTGCGGCGCCCCGTGGGTGTGCGCAAGGCGTCGACGATATAGGCCTGGGAGTGCTGGGTCATGAGGATGTCTCCGCGGTAAGGGGTTCGGTGCTGATATCAAAGGCGCGATTGCTGGCGCCAAAGGTGTATTCGGCGCCCAGCAGGGCGCGCGGATTGAGCAGCCATTCGTGAATTCGGTTCTTGTGAAAGCCGTTGTCGCCCCAGGCCTTGTCCAGGGCCCAGCTGCGCTTGGCCCAGATGTGCAGGTCGCACTCCCAGGTGTAGCCCATGGCGCCGTGCACCTGGGTGCAATTGCGGGCGCAGAGCAGAGCTGCGTCGGCCGCCGCCACCTTGGCGTGGGACACGGCACAATCCGCGCGCGCGGGTCCGACCGAGGTGGTGTAGGCGGCGCGGTACACCACGGCCTTGGCAAACTCGATGCGCACCGCGCAGTCGGCCAACAGGTGTTTGACCGCCTGGTTGCTGCCGATGGCTCGGCCAAACTGTTCCCGGTCACTGCTGTATTTGACTGCCTGCTGCAGCATGGCCTGGGCCAGGCCCAGCAATTGGGCGGCGCAGCCAAGGGCACCGCGGTTAAGGGCAATACGCCACAGCTGCGCCCCCTGCTGGCCATCCACCAGGCGGCTGGCAGCACTGGGGGTCCAGGCCACACGGTACAAGCGGCGACTCGGATCCAGGCTTTTCTGTGCTTGCAACTGCAACTGGTCACGGGCCACCAGGTGCACTTCTTCGCCGTGACCCAGCAATAGCCAATCGGCCTCGGCGGCAAAATTCAGGTAGGGGTTGATCATATGACCGGCAGCCACCTGCACCGTCCCTGCCGCTACTTGCTGCAGCAACTCGGTGCCACGACTGGCAAAATCACTGTTGCAGCGCACCAGGTCCACCAGCAGCTGGCTGGCCACCAGGGCTGAATCCACCAGCGGCTCCGGCAGCGCCACCTTGCCGCACTCCTCCGCCAGGAGCACAAAGTCCACTTCGTTGAGCCCGAGACCACCCAGGTCCTCGGGAATGAGCATGGCGGTCAGCCCCATATCCACCAGCTGCTGCCAGCTGCCGGGGTCGAAACCGCTGGCGGTCGACCAGCGCCCGCGAATGGTTTCCGGGGCTACCTCTTTCGCCAGCATGGCGGCGAGGCTCTGCTGATAAACTCTTTGATCGTCGCTGAAGGTAAATTCCACGCGCTGCTCCTACCCTTGTCTGGTTACTGCAACAGGCTGCTGCTGCAACAGTCTGGTTCTTTTAATGTCCAACTAATCGTTTCAATGGCCAACATCTGTGGCCTACTTGCGCGGCATGCCCAGCATTCGCTCGGCGATGATATTGCGCTGGATTTCGTTGGTGCCGGCGTAAATGGGGCCGGACTGGGCGAACAAAAATCCGTCCAGCCAATTGCCCAAATCGTCACTGGCATCCTCCGCCTCGGGTAGCAGTTCTGCCCGCGCGCCCAGCAGGCTCATGGCGGTGGTGAAAATTTGCAGGTCCAGCTCCGACCAGAAGATTTTGTTGCAGCTCGATTCCGGCCCGATGCTGCCGCCGCTCATCAGGCGCGAGGCGGTTTGATAGGTGGACAGGGCATAGGCTTCAGCATCCATGTAACAGCGCACCACCGAGTCTTCGATGGACAGGTCGAGGATGTCGTTGCGCTTCTGTCGATAGAGTTGCAGCAGCAGTTTGGCCGACTGTTGAAAACGCGCCGGACTGCGCAACATCAGGCCGCGCTCGAAGCCGGCGGTGGACATGGCAATGTTCCAGCCCTCACCCTCGGCGCCGAGGCGATTGAACACCGGCACTCGCACATTATCGAAAAAGATTTCGGCAAAGCCTGGCAGCCCGTTGAGCTGCTCAATCGGCCGCACGGTCACGCCCTCGGCGTCCAGTGGCACAAAAATAAAAGACAACCCCTTGTGCCGACTGGAGTCGGGATCGGTGCGAAAGATACAAAACACCCAGTCGGCAAACACGGCCCGGGTCGACCAAATCTTCTGGCCGTTAATGACGTACTCGTCGCCCTCGCGAATCGCTTTCGAACGAATGGCGGCCATATCCGAGCCGGCACCCGGCTCCGACCAGCCCTGGGCCCACATCTCTTCACCACTGGCCATCTTGCTGATAAAACGCGCCTTTTGCGCGTCGCTGCCGTACTCCATCAGGGTCGGCCCGAGCAGGAATATGCCGTTCTGGTTGACCCGCAGCGGTGCCTGGGCGCGGTAGTATTCCTCCTCGAAAATCAACCATTCGATAAGGTTACATCCGCGGCCGCCATAGGCCTCCGGCCAGGTCACCATGCCCCAGTTGCCCCGCGCCAGGGTTTGTTCCCACTGGCGGTGCTGCTCGAATCCCTCGCGGGTATCAAAGGACTGCAGCGGTTGGTCCGGCACATTGTCAGCCAGCCACTGGCGCACTTCTGCCCGGAAGGCGTTTTGTTGCGGGGTATATACCAGTTCCATAATTAACCTGTCTGTTGCCGTGATAAAAAAGTGCCAAGACCTGACTAGTCCTGCTCCTTGTTCTTGGCCGCCATGGCTTTGGCGTCATAGCCACCCAGTTTGTGGCCGGTCATCAAATCGTTGTGCGCGTGGGAAAAGTGGTGCCAGGCAAACGCCGCTTCCATGCCGGCGCGCTTGCCCTGCAGGTCCTCGACGTTGTTGATGGCCTGCTTGGTCAGCAGCAAGCCCATGCGCGGCATCTCGCCGATCTTTTCCGCCAAGGCTTGCACGTCCGCGTCCAGGGTGGCGCGGCTGGAGACCCGATTGACCATGCCCATCTGGTAGGCGCGCTCGGCGGACATACGATCGCCGGTAAACAGAAACTCCTTGGCGATGCGCGGATTCAGTTCGTAGGGGTGGGCAAAGTATTCCACCCCGGGGATGCCCATTCTCACTACCGGATCGGAAAAGAAGGCATCGTCGGTGGCGACGATCAAATCGCATACCCAGGCCAGCATCAAACCACCGGCAATACAGGCGCCCTGCACCGCGGCGATGGTGGGCTTGGGGATCTCGCGCCAGCGCCGGCACATACCCAGGTAAGCTTCCTGCTCGCGCACGTAGAGGAACTCACCGCCCTCCTTGTTGGCGTGGTCGTACCACATGGACACCCGCTCCTGGCTGTCGTTGATATCCCGCCCCGGGGTGCCGATATCGTGGCCGGCGGAGAAGTGCTTGCCGCTGCCTTTCAGCACAATCACTTTGACACTGTCGTCGTCCACCGCCCGCTTGAACGCCTTGTCGAGCTCGTAGGTCATGCGACCGTTTTGCGCATTGTGGTACGTGGGTCGATTCATCGTCACGGTGGCGACGCCATTGGTGACGCTGTAGAGAACTATGTCTTTTTCCTCTTCCGCGCTGTTTTTAGCGTCTGCTGTGGCGCTGCTGTTTTTATCGCTCATAACGTTCACCCGTGCTTGGATTCAAGATCGTAATTAGCAAACCTGGCGGCGATCACCCACCGGGTTGTCGCGCAGTTGCCGCGCCCGCAGGTTGGCGGGGTCCAGCGCGCGAATAATGTCCAGTTGCGCCGCGGTCGGCGCCGCAGTGTTCTCGACCTGGTCGGGGATACAAATTTCGAAACCGGTATTTTCCTGCACCTGTTCAGTGCTAATGCCGGGGTGCAAACTGCGCAGGCGCAATTGATGTTGCGGCCCCTGCCAATCCATTACACACAGGTCGGTAATCACCAGCCGAATGTCGATATCGTCCAGCTGGTAGCCGCGGGGCAAGCGCTCCGGGTTGTAACCGATGGAACACACCACATCGCACTCTCCTTGCACAAATACGCGGCGCGAATGCTCGGGCACGAAAAAGGAATTGGCGTGGCAGATGGAATTGCCGGGGAAACCGCGCACTCCCAGCATTTGCACCTTGGGTTGCTGGTGGGTACCGCCGAGGGCGGAGATATTGGCCTGCCCGAAGCGGTCGATTTGCGTCGGTCCCACCATGGCGTGGCGCTTGCCACCCCAGACGTTGTCAAAAATTCGGGCGAATCCCATCCAGCTTTCCTGGGCCTGGGCCTGACCGGGCTGGCGTCCGCTCACCGCATTGGGTTCGCTCAACATCCAGGCCTGGGAATCGGTCATCATCAAATCGGGAGTGAAAGATTGCATGGCGACGCTGGCCGCCAGGCGCGGCAGTAAACCAATGCCAGTGGCCAGCACTTCGCCGTTATCGCGAAAGGCTTCGGCGGCGGCCACTATCATCAGTTCCGCCAAACTGTATTCCGGGTTAGAAGTACTCATTGCTTGATTCCTGAAACTTGAAAGATAGACACGGGCTTAGTAAACCGGCAGCGGCAAGGCTTTGATGGCATCGAGGCCACCCACCGCCTGCTGGTAATCCTGCTCGGTTTTACCGCTCACGTATTTGTCCAGGTAGGCAGTAAAATCCTGCTCTTTGGCCAGCGCGCAATACTCTTTGAAGTGGGCCACGTCGAAGCCGTACAGGGGGCTGCAGGACGACGGGTGGGCACCGCCGGCGATCGGTACAACGGAGGTGGTTTCGGAACGCTCCCAATGCACGTAGCGAGCTTCTTCGCCGGCGTGGAAGTATTCGGTATCTACCAGCTCATCGCAGGACACAATGGTGGTCTGCGCGGCCCGCGCAAACGCATCGTCCATGTACAAATCCGGCCCTTTCACCTGACAGACACCGCGCTTGTCGGCACGATCGACGTGCAGTAATGCCACGTCAAGATTGAGCGCCGGCATGGCGACCCACTCCTTGTCGTCGTAGGGGCTGTCCACCAGGGCTATGTCCGGGTTGTTGCGAATCACATCGGTACCCAAACCAAGGCGTGTAGGAATAAAAGGCAGCTTCCAGGCCGCAGCGCGCAAGCCCAACAGCATCATACCCTCGTCGATTTCCATCACTTCGATGCTGGCCTGCTGGCGCGCCTGGCGAAACCAGGGCTCGAGCGGGATAAAGTCCAGTGACACAAACGCGAACACGACTTTTTTAACCTTGCCCGCTGCGCACAACATGCCCACATCGGCGCCGCCGTAAGAGACCAGCGTGAGATCCTTTACGTCGGAGCGCAACAATTCGCGGATCAATGCCATGGGTTTGCGCCGCGGACCCCAGCCACCGATACCGATGGTCATACCATCTTCGATTTGTGCCACGGCCTGGCGTGCACTTAGTACCTTATCCATTCAAAAGTCCTTTGTCGTTTTTGCTCGACTGCCGCTATTCGATCTGTGCGGTTGCCATTGTTTGGTCACTGTTCTTGCATCACTGTTCTTTCACTGCCGATGCCAACCAGCAGACCCCAGCCAAACTGCAATGAGATCCGCAATGTGTGAGATTCATTATCAAAGTTGCCCGAGTCCAGTTCATCATCCATTAGGACTATGACGGGCTTTTTCAGCTGTTCTATATTGCCCACACACTCCACAGCTAACGTGTTTACCATGCCCACCATCAACCGTATCGCACCCGCAGACTGTCAAACCACGCCGCAACTGGTGCAGGCAGCCGCCGCCACTTTCGGCGACAAATCCTTTATTGAAGATGAAGGCAAGGTCATTTCCTTCGCCGAATTCCTGCACTCTTGCCGCACCGCCGCTGCGGCATTGCGGGCCAGCGGATTCCAGCCCGGACAGCGGGCCGCCATCTGGGCTCCCAATACCCACCAGTGGATTATTGCCGCGCTGGCCATACAATACGCCGGCGGCGTGCTGGTCACCGTGAACACCCGCTACAAGGGCGCGGAAGCGGCCACCATTCTCAACTCCGGTGCTGTGTCGGTACTGTTTTGCGTGGGTGATTTTCTCGGTGAATACTACCCGCAGATGCTGGCGGCCAGCGCGCTGCCAAAGCTGCGGGAAATTGTCGTCTTTAACAAACGCGCCGAGCAGCCCCACACCGATTGGGAAGACTTTCTCAACCGCGGTCGCGACTACCTGGCGGGCCCGGAGGCAGGCAGCGTCGAGCAGATTGCAGCCCGGGTGGCAGGCGACCACCCGGCCGACATTTTGTTTACTTCCGGTACTACCGGCGCCCCCAAGGGCGTGGTGGCGCAGCACCAGCAGAACCTCACCACCTTCCGCATCTGGACCGAAGTGCTGGGCTTGTCCGAGCGTGACCGCTACCTGGTGATCAATCCTTTCTTTCACAGTTTTGGCTATAAGGCCGGCATACTCGCCTGCCTGCTGCGCGGCACCACGCTGTTGCCGCAAAAGGTGTTCGACACTGCGGAGGTGTTGCAGCGTATCCAGCAGGAACGCATCACCATGCTGCCCGGGCCACCCACCCTGTTCCAGTCCATGCTCGCCTTTCCGGAGCGCGAAAAATACGATCTGTCGACGCTCACCAAGGCCACTACCGGCGCCGCCAGCATCGCTGTGGAATTGATCGAACGCATCCGCGCGGAGCTGGGCATCAAGACCATTATTACCGCCTATGGCCTGTCGGAGTGCTGTGGCCTGGCCACCATGTGTCGCCCCGGCGACTCGGCGGCAGTGATCGCCTCCACGTCGGGGCGGGCACTGCCCGGTGTCGAGGTGCGCTGTGTCGATGAACAGGGGGACGAAGTAGCTCCCGGTGTGGCTGGCGAAATTTTGGTGCGCGGCTTTAATGTGATGCCGGGTTACCTCGACGACCCCGCCGCCACCGCCGCCACTATCGACGCCGACGGCTGGCTGCACACCGGCGACGTGGGAACCCTGGATGACGCTGGCAACCTGGCGATTACCGACCGCCTTAAGGACATGTTTATTACCGGCGGCTTCAACTGCTATCCGGCGGAAATCGAAAACCAGCTCTGTGCCCACCCGGACATCCAGATGGCGGCGGTTATCGGCGTGCCCGACGAGCGCCTGGGCGAGGTGGCCATGGCCTGGCTGGTACGCAAGCCCGGCGCAACCCTCAGCGCAGCCGACCTCAGCAGCTGGTGCCGCCAGCAGATGGCCAACTACAAGGTACCGCGCCTGTTTCGCTTCGTCGATGCCCTGCCCCTGAACGCTTCCGGCAAGGTACTCAAGACCGAACTCAGGGCCATGTTTCGTCAATCAATGCAGTCAAACTGACCCCTAATCAAGGAGCAACCCCATGTCAATCAACAGCCTCGGCTACATCGGCGTTTACAGCAGTGACCTGGCCCAATGGGCAGAATACGGCACCCAGGTGCTGGGAATGGAAAATGTCACCCCGCACATTGACGACAACACTGGCAATCTGTACCTGAAGATGGATGAACGCCCCTGGCGCCTGCTGGTCATCCCCTCCGAGCAGGATCGCTTTGGCTTCTGCGGCTGGGAGTGCAACAGCGCCCAGGCGCTGCAGGACACCGTTGACCGTTTGCGCAGCGCCGGTGTAGAAGTTGCTGAAGCCAGCGCCGGTGAGACCGCGCTGCGGCGGGTGCAGCGACTGGTCAAATTTCGCGACCCGACGGGCAATCAGCATGAGGCTTACTGGGGCGTGGTGGCGGATTTTCGGCGCCTGGTTTCGCCGGTGGGCGTGCGCAGCTTTGTCACTGGCAAGCTGGGTATGGGCCACGTGGTGCTGCCCGCTCCCGATTTCGATATCACGGTGGGCTTTTTCCGGGATGTACTGGGCTTTGGGCTCTCCGACCTGATGAATATCCGCTTTACCGACGACCCGGCCGAGCCCAATAAGCGCCTCTGGTTTATGCACTGCAACTCGCGCCACCACAGTCTCGGCCTGTTTGAAATGCCGCACCCGGCCGGCTGTGTGCACCTCATGCTGGAGGTGGAAAATATCGATGAAGTGGGCCGCTGTGAAGACCGCCGCATCGCCCACGGGGTGCCCCTGTCGGCAACCCTGGGCCGCCACGCCAATGACCAGATGGTGTCGTTCTATATGAAGTCGCCGTCTAATTTTGACATCGAGTACGGTGCCGAAGGCCTGTGCGTCGACAACTGGGACAACTACAGCAACTTCGAGAGCACCGTGCCCAGTTACTGGGGACACGATTTTAGTGTGGGCCAGGGCTGACCGGACGCATTAATTCATATGGGGTATGCGGTTTTGCGACGCTTTTGCGACGATAAAGCTTCAAATAATTCGCACACCCAGAGCAGCTGCAGAGAGGCCAAATCCAATGACTGAAATCGACCCCCGCGAATTGCGCAATGCATTGGGCGCGTTTGCCACCGGCGTGACCATAGTGACCACTATCGCCAATGACGAACGCTCGCCCGGCCAGGGCCAGAAGATTCCTATCGCCATGACCGCCAACAGCTTTTCGTCGGTGTCACTGGATCCACCCCTGATTCTCTGGAGCCTGGCCCGCAACGCCCAGAGCTTTAAAGCGTTTGATGAGGCGGAACATTTTGCCGTGCACATACTGCACAGTGGCCAGAAAGGCCTGTCCGGCATCTGCGCCACCAAAAACGCCGACAAGTTTGCCGAAATCAGCTGGCACCCGGGCATCAACGGCATACCGGTGTTCGACGATTACAACACCTGTTTCGAGTGCCAGGTAGAAAATAAATTCGACGGTGGCGACCACCTGATCATCCTCGGCCGAGTGATCAAATTCGACAACAAGGAGCGGGAAACCCACTCTACCCCGCTGGTGTTTTATCAGGGCCAATACAAAAACATCGCCTGAAACCATTAACGCTAACACTATTTTTTTTGCGGCTGGCAAGCAGCCCAAATATCACCCGAGAGGCAGCCGTTATGCATACCCTAAACCAGCAAGTTCTCGACCTGGTCGCCAGCCATGGCGAGCAGAACAGAGTCAATCGCCAAGTGTCCACCGAGAGCGTGCAAGCGCTGAAAGACTGTGGCTTTTACAAAATGTTATTGCCCAAACAGTGGGGCGGCCTGGAGCATACGCCGCAGGAATTTTTTGCCGAACAAATCCTGTTGGCCGAGGCGGATATGAGTACCGCCTGGATCAGTGGCATTATCGCCGTGCACGCGTTCCAGATTGCCATCATGGCCGACGAGGCACAACAGGACGTCTACGGCAAGGACCCCAACACCCTGGTCAGCAGTTCCTACAACCCGGTGGGTGGCAAGGTCACCATCACCGAGGGCGGCTTCAAATTGAGCGGCCGCTGGGGCTGGAGTTCCGGCTCGGAACACTGCGAGTGGGCCCTGCTGGGCGCAATCGTACACGGCGAGGGCTACCGCACCTTCCTGGTACCGCGCAGCGATTACCGCATTGAAGACACCTGGCATGTGATGGGTTTGCAGGGTACCGGATCCAATGACATTGTCATCGATGAACCGGTATTCGTGCCCGGCTATCGCACCCACAAGCGCAGCGACGGTTATAACTGCGTCAACAACCAGAGCAACCCCATGTACAGCATGCCCTGGGCACAGACGTTTATCCGCGTGGTCAACACCCCGGCCATCGGCGCCCTCAAGAAAGCGCTGAAACTGTTTATCGAAACCCGCACCGCAGCCGCCAGCACCGACACCACCAAGCTGGCCGCCGATGCGGAAACCCAGACCCGGGTAGCCACGGTGAAAAACACCATTCACGAAATAGAAAGTATCCTGTTCAACAACTTCAACGAGATGCAAGCCAACAACTGGCGGCCCAGCGTGGACCAGCGCATTCTGTATCGCTACCAGGCCAGCATTGTGATCGACAAGTGCATCGAGGCAATCGACACCCTGTTCGACGTGGCCGGCGGTCGCTCGGTATTCCTCGGTCACCCGCTGCAGCAGATCTGGAATGACATCCACATCGCCCGCGCCCACGTGGCCAACAGCCCGGCGGCGTTTGCCCGCAACCTGGGCAGCACCCTGCTGGGACTGGACAACACCGATTACTTTATCTAACGGATACGACACCATGAGCAAGCCATTGCCCGAGGGCAAGTACGCCGACTTGAGTGACGGTCTGCGGCTGCACTACCACGACCTGGCACCCGCCAACGGCCCGGCGTTGGGTAACATTATCCTGATCCAGGGCAGCGGCCCCGGCGCCAGCGGCTGGAGCAATTTCCAGCACAACGCCGACCCGTTTGCCAGCGCCGGTTACCGGGTGCTGGTCATCGATCTGCCCGGTTATGGATTTACCAGCAAACCCGGGGATGCCATCTACAGTCTCGATTATTTCGTCGGTTACCTGAAGCAACTGGTCGATCATCTGGCCCTGAAAAACTGTATTTTGGTGGGTAATTCCCTCGGTGGTGCCATTGCCATGGGCTTCGCCCTGGCGCACCCGCAACTGGTCAGCCACCTGGTGCTTATGGCGCCGGGCGGCCTGGAAGAGCGCGAAGTGTACTTCGCCACCGAAGGTATCCAGGCGATGGTCAAGTACCCGCTGGGCTCACCCGAATTCACCCGGGATGTACTGCGTCAACTGCTGCAACTGCTGGTGTACGACCCAACCCTGGTGACCGAGCAACTGGTGGCCGAGCGCTGGCAAATATTGCAACTGCAAAACCCCCAGGTACTGGCCACCATGCAGGTGCCTAACCTCAGCGGCCGGCTGCCAGAGTTGCAGTGCCCGGTTCTCGCTTTCTGGGGGCGCGAGGATAAATTCTGCCCTATTTCCGGCGCCCACACCCTGATCAACAACTGCCGCAACGCGCAGGTCAATATGCTGACCGAATGCGGTCACTGGGTAATGGTGGAATACGCCGATTATTTCAATCGCCAGTGCCTGGATTTTCTCCAGCACACCCCGGGAGGTCAATCCGGTGTCCACCCTTAAACTGCGCGTGGTCATGGAAGCGTTGGTTCCGGGCGTGCGGCGATTCGGCGCCCGGGATTCCACAGATTGCAAGCACTTACTGGATCCCCGCCTGCGCGGGGAAGACAACAAACAAGCTTCTGGACAGGTACACTCCAATGGCACTTGATTCCGCCACCATCGAACAGCTCGGCGAACACCTCTACCGCGCCATGCGCTCGGGCCAGACCTTGCCGCCGCTTACGCAAACCCACCCGGACATCGACATCGACGATGCCTATCATATTTCCCGCGCCATGCTCGCCTGCCGCTTGCAACGCGACGGCGAACAGGTGGTGGGCAAGAAGATCGGCGTCACTTCGGCCGCAGTGCAGGATATGCTGGGTGTGTTCCAGCCCGACTTCGGTTTTCTCACCGACGCCATGGCCTACGCCGACGGCGCCGCCATTGCCGTCGCCGGCAACCTGATCCAGCCCCGCGCCGAGGGCGAGATCGCCTTTCGCCTGAAAGCTGACCTGCGCGGCCCCGGGATCACCGAGGCCGACGTGCTGGCGGCCACCGAATGCATCATGCCCTGCTTTGAGATTGTCGACTCGCGCATCCACAACTGGCAAATCCGGATCCAGGATACTGTCGCCGACAACGCCTCCTGCGGCGTCTATGTCCTCGGCGAGCGGGAAATCGACCCCCGCGGCCTCGACCTGGCGCAGCTGCAGATCCAGGTCTTCAAGAACGGCGAGCCACTGAGCAGCGGCAAGGGTGCCGCGGTACAGGGCAATCCGCTCACCGCCGTCGCCTGGCTGGCCAATACTCTGGGCGCGTTCGATATTCCGTTCCTCGCCGGCGAGGTGATTCTCTCGGGCTCGCTGGTGCCTCTGGAGCCGGTCAGTGCCGGCGATGAGATGCGCTTGCAGCTCTCCGGCAGCGGCATTGAAAACTGCGGCGTCAGTTGCCGCTTCGTATAGCTTAATAACGAAAATCGTTAAACCATTGGAATGACTATGACTCAGAAACTTCGCGCCGCCATTATCGGCCCCGGCAATATTGGTACTGACCTGTTGATGAAAGCCCTGCGCAGCGACTGGATAGAGCCGGTGTGGATGGTGGGCATCGACGATTCGCCCGGTATCCAACGAGCTCGGGAAATGGGCCTCAAGGTCTCCACCGACGGTGTCGACGGCCTGCTGCCCCATATTGAGGAGGACAGAATTCAGTTTGCCTTCGACGCCACCTCCGCTTATGTACACGCCGAGAACTCGCGCAAGCTGACCAGCAAGGGTGTCATTATGATTGACCTGACCCCCGCGGCCATTGGCCCCTACTGTATTCCCCCAGTCAACCTGCAGACGCTGCTGGCCGAGGGCGTCAAGGACAACGTCAACATGGTCACCTGTGGCGGCCAGGCCACTATCCCTCTGGTAGCGGCGGTGAGCCGGGTACAGCACGTGGGTTACGCTGAAATCGTCGCCACCGTAGCCTCGGCCTCAGTGGGCATGGGTACTCGCGACAACATCGACGAATTCACCCGCACCACCGCCGCCGCCATTGAGCAAGTCGGCGGCGCCCGTCAAGGCAAAGCGATTATTATCATCAATCCGGCCGAACCCCCCTTGATCATGCGCGACACGGTGCATTGCCTGACGGTGGACGAACCGGACCGCGACGCCATTTGCGCCTCGTTCCGCGACATGATTGCCGAGGTGCAGAAGTATGTGCCCGGTTACCAGATGCTCAATGAGCCGATGTTTGATGGCAAGCGGGTAACTATCTCAGTGCAGGTTGAAGGTCTGGGGGATTTTCTGCCCAAGTACTCGGGCAACCTGGACATTATGACCGCAGCCGCACTGCGAACGGCGGAAATGATGGCCCAGCAACAGGCCGCAAAATGAAGCAACAGGCACTCCTCCTCTCACCAAACATCGGTTATAAAAGAGTTTGATTATGAACCTTGCTGGCAAAAAAGTAGTTCTGCACGACATGTGCCTGCGCGACGGCATGCACTCCAAACAGCACCAGATTTCCATAGCGGAAATGGTCAGTATTTCCGCCGCACTGGACGCCGCCGGGGTACCCCTGATCGAGGTCACCCACGGCGACGGCCTGGGCGGCGCCTCGCTCAATTACGGATTTCCGGCCCACAGCGACGAAGAGTACATGACCGCGGTGGTCAACACCGTCAAACAGGCGCGGATTTCGGCCCTGCTGATACCAGGTATTGGCACTGTCGATCACCTGCGCATGGCCGCCGGCTGCGGCGTCAGCACCATTCGGGTGGCCACCCATTGCACTGAGGCCAATGTCTCTCGCCAGCATATCAACCTGGCGCGGGAAATGGGCCTGGATACAGTGGGCTTCCTGATGATGGCGCACATGGTCAGCGCGGAGAAGCTGCTGCAACAAGCCAAATTAATGGAATCCTACGGGGCCAACTGTATCTACTGTACCGATTCCGCCGGCTATATGCTGCCCGATGACGTCAGCGCGCGCATCGGCCTGCTGCGCCGCGAGCTCAAGCCAGAAACCGACATTGGCTTCCACGGTCACCACAATATGGCCATGGGTGTGGCCAACTCCCTCGCCGCGCTGGAAGCCGGCGCCATGCGCATCGACGGCTCTGCCGCGGGCCTGGGTGCCGGTGCCGGCAACACGCCGCTGGAGGTGCTGGCGGCGGTGCTAGAGCGCATGGGTGCCGATACCGGGGTGGACATCTTTAAACTGATGGACGCCGCCGAGGAAGCGGTCCTGCCCATCATGGACGAGCCGGTGCGACTGGGCCGCGATGCGCTGGTACTGGGTTACGCCGGCGCCTACTCTTCCTTCCTGCTGTTTGCCAAGCGCGCCGAGAAGAAGTACGGGGTTCCCTCCTACAAGATCCTGCTGGAAATGGCCCGTCGCAAAACAGTGGGCGGCCAGGAGGACCTGATCGAGGACATCGCCATCGAGCTATCTCGCGCCTGACTTCACCACGGGCGGCCAGGCTCCGCCCCTGTCTCACCGCTGCAGCATCGTCCACCAATATACTTTGCTCTAGCCTGCGGAACTGTTTAAACGGTAGAATAGCTGAATTAGCTCGATTTCAGATATATCGCCATTAAAGCATAAAAGCAGAAGTTGTATGAAAAAGGACCTGAGTATTGCCGAGTACAGTACCCTGCTCGGCTATCTTTACAGCGGCCACATCGAAGAAGATCCCTACAGCAAATTTCTCGATTTGTTGCGTGACATCATGGAGTGCAATTTCGCCTCAATGACCTTGCGGGAACCCATTGGCGACGACGGCGGCCTGTTGTTTATTTCCAGTGAAATGCTGCAGAAAACCTTTGCCGATGACCACAACCCCTATACCGATCAGTTCTACACTTCCAACCTGATGACCAATTTGCAATGGGGCGAAGTGCAGACCCTGGACCAGTGCACCTCCTACTCGTCGCTGGAATCTACCGACCTGTACAAGATCTGCATGCAACCGATTAACATCTATCACATGCTGGGTGTGGACCTGCGCAATGCCAACGGCCAGCGCTTCAGCGTGCGGCTCTGCCGGCCTAAAGAAGCCAGCAATTTTTCCGAGTCGGAAAAAGAGTTTTTCCAGCAACTCGGTTCCCATATCCAGCGCGCAGTGGCCAGCGGCATGCAACTGATCCAGCTGGACTCAGAGCGCAAGCTATTTGCGAAAACCATTTCCGGCCGCTCCATTGGCACCATCACCCTGGATGAACACGGCAAGATTATCAACTGCAACCTGGCGGCGGATGAAATGATCCGCAGCAAGGACGGTATCGGCATCCTCAACGAGCATATCTACCCCCAGAACAACTCCGCCCGGGAACGCTTGAATAGTTATATCAAGGAAGTGATTACGGCCCAGCGCAAACAGGAGCCACCGCCCATGCACGCCATGGTAGTGGAACGACTGTCCGGCAAAGCCAGCTATGAATTATTGATCAAACCAATCTCTGTTGAAAAAACCGTGGAGTCGACCAAGACACCGCACATCATGGTCTTTATCAGTGATCCTGAAAAAAAGCATGATATCGATATTAAAATGCTGATGTCGCTGTACTACCTGACACCGGCGGAAGCCTCACTGGCCAAGAACCTGGCTGCCGGCTACAGCCTCGACCAGAGCGCCGCCAATCTCGGCATTGCGCGCAATACCGCCCGCGCCCAATTGCGTTCCATTTTTTCCAAAACCGGGGTCACCCAGCAATCCATGCTGGTCAGCCTGATCCTGAAAAGCCTGGCGACCTTTTCCTGAATCCCGCTCAAAGATACGGCGGGGTGATGGTAGCGCCGCCGTCCAGGCTTATGGTGGCGCCATTGATGTGGCGCGACTCGTCCGAAGCCAAAAACAATACAGTGTTGGCAACGTCTTCGGGGCTACAAACAAAGGGCTTGACCCGGTCGCTATCGGCCAGCTGCCGGCCACCCGCCTGAGCCGCAATTTCCATGGTCATGGGCGTGGCAATGGAATCGGGGTGCAGCGAATTGCAGCGCACCCCCTTGCCGCGCTGGTTGCAGTACACTGCCACCGACTGGGTAAAACCGCGCACCGCTGCCTTGCTGGCACTGTAGGCGGCAAACTGCGGCAAACCAAACAGCGCCGAAGACGAGGACATATTGATAATCGACCCTCCGCCTGTCTGTTCCAGCAGTGGTAAACAGTGCTGCACCCCGAGAAAGACACTCTCGGTATTGATGCTGAACACCCGCCGCCAACCCGCTAAAGTCTCCTCCGTCACATCCGCCAACTGCAGTATGGCGGCGTTATTGACCAGGATATCCAGCCGCCCATAGTCTTTTTCAATCAGCGCTACTATCTGCTTCCACTGATTTTCACTGCTGACATCCTGGGGTATGAACCGCGCCCGCTCGCCAATCTCCTGCGCCACAGCTTCACCTTCGCGGGCATTGATGTCCGTTAATATCACCTGCGCACCTTCGGTCGCCAGGCGAATGGCATCGGCCCTGCCCACACCCCGACCGGCGCCGGTCACCAGCGCCACTTTGTTTTCCAGTCGCAATGACATGGGCTATCCTCCGTTATGTATCTGCTGTTAATTCAAATCCGTGGTTTTTTAACTGCGCCTCTTGCGACGCCGGGATGATTGCCGTAGCCGTGTCCCATTTGTTCGTCCAGATCCACCAGTACCTTATCCAGCACCACACTAATCCTGGTGCTGGTGCGGATACGGCCCATATTGCGCCACGCCGCCAGCTCCCCTTGCCGCAGCAACTGCAACAATTCCTCTGGCTCGAGCCGGCTGGTGAGTTTGCTCAACTTTATATTTTCAAAGCGCGGTAGCAGCGCAACATCCACGCTGTAATCCTGTTTGAACACCGAGTGCGCCATGTTGGTATAGAGGCTGAGCCGGGGAAAGCCCTTGCCGTACTTCTGCACCAGGTTGTTGAGGTGTTTAACCGAATAGGTCAGGCCCTGATGGCCGAAGACTTTGGCCCGGTCGCGCAGACTGCTGCTCTCGCGCACGCTATCGTTGGCCAACGGAACTATGGGATTGATGAGGCTGCCGATGTAGTAGTTGACGCCGTACAACCGCGCCAGCCGCTTGGCCGGCAAATCGTCGCTGACCGAGCCGTCGACCCAGCGCCTCTGCGGCAGGTAAGTTTGCCGATTGCCATAGACATTCTTCGCCTGCAGGGTCACCGGCGGGTAGACACCCGGCACCGCGCAGGAGGCCCTGACCGCATCGCGAATAAACACGTTGGGCGAGGTAATGGCATTCAGCAGCCTGGATGACTGGTGCAACTCTGCCGGCGCCACGGAAATATTGATGCAGTAACCAGTCAGCTCGAACGCCTCCTGGAAGGTCAAATCCGGAATGATACGGCTGAAAGAGGCTTCCACATCGGCGGTCTTGAATTTGGTAACGTCCTGCTCCCTGAGGCGTTCACTCTCGGCAATCAAATTATCCGGATGCACGTAAGCGCGAAACTCTTCCGCGCTGCGGGTGCCCAAAATGGCCGAGACCACCGAGCCGGCACTGGAGCCGGACAGCACTTTGGGCAACAGCTGTTGCTCCTCCAGGGCCTTGATAACCCCCAGGTGAAAATGACCCAGTGACCCACCACCACTGAGCATCAGCGCAGGCCGACCGAAACACAGGCTGGCGCGGTGAAAAAAATCGTACTTTGCTTCCAGGCTGATATTGTCGGTACTGGTATTGGCGATATGCTCGAGACTGTCGGCGATTTCCCGCACGTACTCCTCGACCAGGTATTTGGTACCCAGCAACGAGCGCTGGTGCAAGCTGGAGCGCCCCATGCCACCCATGTTGCCGTGAATACCCTCGTTGAGAATATACAGCAGGGCATGATCATCGCCCTGGGCGCGATACTCCCGCAAGCGATCCAACCGATGGCGGATCTGGCGATGATCGTAGAGATCCGTGTCTTCCCGCTCACGCCATTCCTGCGCCCCGGAGAGCTCGTCATACACCTGGGCGGCCGCGCACCATTCCTCATAACTTTCGGCGCTGGCCAGGCTGGATTGCTGATTTTTCAACTTCCTGATTCGATTGAATCTCATTTATTTCGCCTTGCAAAAAAGGATCGCAGTTCGGGCCTCTTCCAGTCCTTTATCGGTCATAAGCCCTGAACCATACAAGCGCGTAGCTTAACGCGCTTTCACCAGCTTGCGGCAACGGCCTGATAGTCCGGACGGACCAATAAATTTGACTCCGGTTGCCCTACACTTTCCTTCTGTATTTGCGCCTGCTCAATTTTCGCAAGCAGTGCGGCCGGCACCATGCGGCAACTTTTCAGCGGAATAGCGCCGGCGGAGTAGAGCCACACTGCTGTTCTGCAATATAAATTGCATATTTTCGGGGACATAACCTGTGAGACAACTCGGCACACTGGATTCAGCGTTTATCAACTTGGAACACGCCAACACACCCCAGCATATTGGCGGCTTTGGCATCTACGACCCTTCCACCGCCCCGGGTGGCAGCGTTCGCTTCAAGGATGTTATTGAAAACTACCAAAGTCGGCTGCAGAAAATGCCAATCTTCAGCACCCGCCTGGTGGAAGTGCCCTTTGGTGTGGACAAACCCTATTGGGTTGTGGATGAGAATTTTGACGTCGAGTTTCACCTGCGCCATATCGCCCTGCCGAAACCGGGCGACTGGCGCCAGCTTTGTATCCTGATCGCCCGCCTGCACGCGCGGCCGCTGGACATGAAGCGGCCGCTGTGGGAGTGCTACATTATCGAAGGGCTGGATCAAATTGAAGGCCTGCCCAAAGGTGCGTTCGCGGTTTATACCAAGATGCACCACGCCATGGTGGATGGCTCCGGCAGTGAATCGTTTATGGCGGCGCTGCACGACCTGGAACCCAACCCCAAAAAACGCAGCAAGGAAGTGGTGGTCGCCGACGCCGACAAGCCATTACTGGCCAAACCGCCCGGCAGCTTGAAGATGCTGCGCAAGGCCACGTTCAACAACCTCAAGTCGATCTACACCTTACCGGCTGGCACCTTGAAAACCACCGCCAGTATGGCCAAGACCCTGTTTTCTATGGCAACTAAAAAATTGCCCGCGGCTCCTGGCGCCACCCCCAAGACCCGTTTCAACCGACCCGTGGGCCCGCACCGGGTTTTCGAAGCCTGCCTGTTCGAACTGGCGGATTTTAAAAACATCAGCAAAACCACCGAAACCACCATCAACGATGTGGCGGTATGCGTGGTTGCGGGTGCCATTCGCAAATACCTTGAACTCCACGATGAACTGCCGGAAGAAACCCTGGCCTGTATGATGCCGATGGATGTCAGTGCCCGCGGCAACTCCAAAGAGAACAACCAGATTGGTGCCACGGTCTGCCTGATCCACACCGATATTGAAAGTCACCTGGAGCGCTTGTACGCCATCAACAACAGCACCAGGGAGGCCAAGCAGTTTGTCGACACACCGCTGGCCGAAATGGCGCGTATACCCGGCATTCTCAATCCGTGGTTAGCGAAACCCATCGCCCATCTCTACGCCGACCGGCAACTGACGCAGCGCATGCCCATGGGCAGTTGTGGTGCCATCACCAACGTCAAAGGCCCCAGAATGCCACTCTACAGCGCCGGCGCAAAATTGGTGAACTACTACTGCGCTGGCTTGCTGACCCCGGGCACGGGTATGTTTCAGGCCGTCTTCAGCATGAACGAAAATATTACCATTTCAGTGCTGGCGGACCGGGATATCATGCCGGACCCAGAGGTTTACAAACAGTGCATGGAGGAATCGCTCGCAGAACTCAAGGCCGAAGCCGCAGCATTAAAGAAGCCGGCTACAGTTACCGCCTTGCGGCAACCGCCCAGCGTGAAAAAATCAAGCCCTGCCAGCACTGCAACCAAACCCAAGCGCGCGGCGAAGCCCAAAAAGCAACCTGGCCCGCAAGAAAACTCCTGATTCAAGCGGACCATTGCAGCCCCCTGGTATCAGGCCCTGGTACCAGGCCCTGGTACCGGGGCTTGATACCAACTTTTGGCTCCAACTGTTGCTCCCAACTGTTGGCACTAACCATCGACGCAGGTTTGACCCATGTTGCATGAACTCAATCACGCCAGTGTTTACCTGAGCCTGGCGCTGCTGGGCGTGGCGCTATTGGGGCGCCTTCGTTGCCCCGACATCGGCTGGCTCACCATTCCCTGCTTTTTCCTGCAGGCCCCCGTCATTGAGTTGGCGTGGGTGGTTTTTGCCATCGATGTGATTTATCTGGGCTGGTTGCTCGACGCCGATTCCAGCGGCCAACTGGCACACTGGCTCAGCCTGCTGTTCACTGCGGCCGCCGCCGCTGCACAGTATCGCACCCTGGCGGCCGGCTGCAACGCGCAGCAGGAGGCCCGCAACGCCCTGCAGCGTGCCCCGCAAGAGCTGCAAACCCAAGCCCTGGACGACACCCGCGCCAAGCTGTTGCGAACCCATGTTCCCGCGTCTGCCTGGTTGCGCCCGTTTCGGCTGCAAAGCCCGGCGGTGGAGATCATCAAGAACCTGGCCTACGGCGAACATGAGCGGCAGCAACTGGACATCTACCGCCCCCGGGATTGGCAGCAGGCCATCCGCAACAACGGCAACCGGCCGCTGCCGGTACTGCTGCAGATCCATGGCGGTGGCTGGATGGTGGGCGGTAAGGAGCAGCAGGCGCGCCCGCTGATGGACTTTCTGGCCCAGCGCGGCTGGCTCTGCGTCGCCATCAACTATCGGCTCAGCCCCGCAGCCCGTTTTCCGGATCACCTGCTCGATGTTAAACGGGCACTGCACTGGATCAAGACCGGGATTCGGGATTTTGGCGGCGACCCGCAGTTCGTTGCCACCACCGGTGGCTCCGCCGGGGGGCATTTGTGCAGCCTGCTGGCACTGACCGCCAATCGCTCCCGGCAATTGCTGCAACCCGGTTTCGAAACGGCAGATAGCAGCGTGCAGGCCTGCGTACCCTTCTACGGCGTGTACGATTTTCTCGATCGCCATAACAGCCGGCCAAAAATTGATTCCACCAAATTCTACCGCGATTACGTCATGCCGGAGGGGCCGGAAAGCGCGCCTGAACTGTGGCAGCTGGCCTCCCCCATTGCCCAGGTAGATGCCACAGCACCGCCGTTTATGGTGGTGCACGGGTCCTTTGACAGTTTGTCTTATGTGGAGGACGCGCGCCACTTTGTACAGGCACTCGGCAGCACCTCAACCCAGCCGGTGCTGTACCTGGAGTTAGCTGGCGCCCAACACGCCTTTGAACTGTTTCATTCGCCGCGCACAGAACACACGATCAACGCCGTGCAACAGTTTCTCGAAGCGGTCTACAGCCGCCATATTCACCCACCAACCGCTCCCCAACCTGAACACGGAGATCGCCAAACCCGATGAACATCCGCAAACTAACCCATCGCGCGGCCATGGCCCTGGCGTCGCTGTTTATCAAGATCATGCCCAAGTCGAGCTATATGGTATTTGTGGGCGAGCAATCAACGGCGCAACTCTGTGCGCACATCTGCCGCAGTGGTTATAGCAATGTATTGATCGTCACCGATGACCTGCTGTTCAAGCTCGGCGTGGCGGACGTGGCCATCAACACCCTGGAGTCCCGGGGTGCGGCAGTACAGGTATTCAGCGAGGTCACACCCGACCCCACCTTTTCGTTGGTGCAGCGAGGCACTGAATTGGCCCGGCGTTCACAGTGCGACACCGTGCTGGCCATCGGCGGCGGCTCCTCCATCGACACCGCCAAACTTATCGCCGCCTGCGCCGTGGACCACGGCGACCCGCGCCAGTGGATCGGTTATGGCAAGTTAAAAACTGCACCACTGCCAATATTTGCGCTACCCACCACCTCCGGCACCGGCTCCGAGGCCACCCGCGGTGCGGTCATCTCCGACGATGCAACCCACCTGAAATCGGTGATCGCCGATGCCCGGATGCTGCCCGCGGCAGTGGCACTGGATCCGGCCCAGGTGCGCGGCATGCCAGCGGCCATCACCGCCGCGACTGGCATGGACGCGCTCACCCACGCCATCGAAGCCTACCTGGGCAGCTGGGACTTTGGCAACGCCAACAGCTACAGCCTTAGCGCGATTAAACTGATCTTCACACACCTGCGCAACGCCTACAGTGACGGCAATGACCTGGCCGCCAGGGAAGCCATGGCACTGGCCGCCTACTACGCCGGCATCGCCATCAATGAAGTCAATGTCGGCAACGTTCACGCCATTGCCCACCAACTGGGCGGTCATTACAGCATTCCCCACGGCGTCGCCAATGCCCTGGCGCTGCCCCATGTACTGGAACTGGGCCTGCACAGCACCGAGCACAAACTGGCGCAGCTGGCGATCAGCATTGGCGTCGCCACTCCTGGCCAGGACAGCGCCCTACAGGCGCGGGCATTTATCGAAGCGGTTACACAACTGCGCAGCGATTTGCAGCTACCCGCCACTGCGCAACAGTTGCGCAAGCAGGACTACCCGCAATTAACCGACCTGATCGTGCGTGAAGCCTTCACCTACCCAACACCCTTGCTGATGAGCAGAGCCGATGTCTACCAGATACTGGACAAGCTTTGCCCGGACGAGAGCGCCCTGGGTTCAGCTTGAGCCGGGCTTCTGGAGCGGCAGGTTTTGCATATCAAGCTGGCGGATATCACCCTGTTTTATGCTGCCTTATTGAATTAAATTGATACTTCAAAATAGCTAACCATGAACTCGCATTGCGAGCTCGAACGAAAGGCAACAAGTCATGCAATGGTATACCGGGAATACGTTTTACGACACGCTGCTCGCGCTCAGTTTCGGCTACGCACTCATCATCCTGATAAGCAGCTTCTTTGGCACCGCTCAGTACGGCGGTCGCTTTGGCGCCAAAAGTAAAGGCCTGAAGCTCGGTTCAAAAGTGGGCTGGGTGGTCATGGAATTTCCCGGGCTGCTGGTGTTTCCCATCGTCTTTTTTATGGGGGAAAATGCGCTGCAACCAGTGCCGCTGTTTTTCCTCTGTGTCTGGATGATGCATTACAGCAACCGCGCCCTGATCACACCGCTGCTGATGCGAGTGCAGCCTGGCACCACCTCCTCCTTTGCTTTCAACGTGGTGTTGGCCGGCTGGCTGACCCTGACCCTGCACGGTTATTTCAACGCCGCTTACATTTCGGAGCTGGGCGACCAATACACCATTGACTGGTTCAGCGATCCGCGTTTTATCGGCGGCCTGGTTATCTACCTGTGTGGCTTCAGTCTCAACATTCACTCCGACACCATTCTGCGCAATTTGCGCTCACCCAACCCATCGCCCGACGAGCCGCGCTACAAAATCCCCTACGGCGGCGGCTTCAAGTTCGTCAGCTGCCCCCAATACCTGGGGGAAATCATGTCTTTCGTCGGCTTTGCGGTAATGACCTGGAACCTGGGCGCGGTGTTTGTGCTCGCCATCACCATGGCCAACTTGATTCCCCGGGCAATGTATACCCACAAGTGGTTTCGCAAAAACTTTGACAACTATCCGCGCGAACGCAAGGCGGTTATTCCGTTCATTCTCTAAGTAAAAACAAACAGCGCCCGTAACGGGATTCAAGCAACCACGTTCCCCAGAGGCCGTCTATGTACTTTGATCTCGACTATTATTGCCGGGTATTGCGCCATGTGTGGTCACTGCAACAGTGGCCCGGGCGCCGAAAAATGCTGGTTCGACTGCTGCTGTTGGTGCCTCTAGCTACTGCGTTCCACGCTCTTTGCTTTGTCCTGGATTACGTTTTCTTCCCCCGCCTGTGGCGCCAACAGGTACGCCAGCCGGTATTTATCGTCGGCCACGCCCGCAGTGGCTCCACCCTGATTCATCGACTGCTGGCCGCCGACGGTGAAACTTTTAGCTACTTCCTGTATTGGGAAACCTTTTTTCCCTCGCTGCTGCAAAAAAAAGTCATCCGCGCAATTGGCTGGATCGACCAGCATTGTTTCGGCAGCCCCATCAAAAAGCGACTGCAGCAGTGGGACGAGAAAAAGTTTGGCAAATACCGCCACATCCACAATATGAGCCTGTGGAATTCCGAGGAAGACCAGTTTGTTATGCGCGCTGCTTTTGTCACCCAGCAGTGGGCCCTGGACGTGCCGATGATGGATGTGATCGACCTGTTCCATGTGGACCAAATGCCCGAGCGCAAAAAGCGCCGCTGGATGCGCCATTACCGCGAGTGTATCAAACGCCAATTGCTGCTCAATGGCGGCAACCGTATTCACCTGAGCAAGAACCCGCTGCTGAGCGGCTGGGTCGAATCCCTTATCGAGACCTTTCCCGATGCCCGCTTTGCCGTGGTGATGCGCGACCCCACCGAGTGTATTCCCAGCGTACTGAAACTGGTGGAGGTCAATTGGGGCGGCAAGGGCTGGCGCCGCAAAGACTACGACGCTTCCCTGCGCACACTGACTCAGGTCTCCTTCGATACCTTCCGCCAGCCCCGTGAGGTGCTCGCCCGCCACCCGCAGACGCCGCAGGTGGTAATCGATTACCGCGAGCTCACCAGCCAGCCCCGCACCACCGTGCACGCCGTTTATCGCGCCTTTGGCATGAGCGTAACGCCGGCGTTCGATGCCTGGCTGCGGGCACAGGAAGAAAAGGAGCGCAGCCACAACTCCCCGTTCCAGTACAGTATCGACGACTACGAATTATCGCGGGGACAAATCGAAACCGAACTATCGGACTTCTTTAACGACTTCAACTGGCCAAGAGAATCGCCGCTTTGAATTTGTTCAGTCACAAGAACGAACTGGAGACGAGCCAATGACAATACCGCCAGAGCAAGCCAAAGCGGTCCTGCGCCAGGCCTGGGACGACATGATCGACACCCTGCAACAGGCCCGCGCTGCCATCGACCAGCCCGAACTGATGCCGGCTCCGGCCAGTGATCGCAACCTGGCCGAGGGTTACCGCTACCTGATGGGTTTTGTCCACAGCGCAGTGGAGCGCGCGTTTCACGAGGATCCGGAGCGCCCCCAATTTCGCAATGCCCTGAGTGTCATTACCCGCGCCACCATCGACAATGCCGATGCCATTTACTTTTACGCGCCGATCGACGGCCGCAAACACTACCTTATCCGCGCCAGGCCGGGCGATAGCCGCCACTGGCGCGGTGAGGCCGCCCTGACCAAAGTACCCAAGGCACCCCACTACGTCATCTTTGAAGCCAACTCCGGCGAACTGTCCGGTGACTCCGGCGACCTCGCGGAAATGCGACCCGGTATAAAAACCCAGACCGGGCGCCTCGATTGCTCGAGCATTAAAGTCGATGCCGATGGCAGTTTCGACATCCTGCTGGCACCGGAAAAGCCGGCCGGCTACCGCGGTAACTTTATTTCGACCATGAAGGTCGTCAAGCATCCGCACCCCACCAATCCCGACCTGCCGCCCGAGCGCTACGCCAGCTATATCACCGGTCGCCAGCTGTTCAATGACTGGGAGTTCGAGGAGGCGATCCACTTTGAAATCACCCAGCTGGGTGCCGAGGGCAGCCAACCGCCAGCCTACTCCGCCCAGCGCGCGGCGGAGGAGATTCGCCGCTGCGGTGAGTTGGTCCGCAACCAGGTGCACTTCTGGAACGCCTTCTGGACCATCCCCATGGGCAGCTATGGTGAGCGCCCGGGTACGCTGCCGGGGCTGGCCTTCAAGCGCAACGCCTTCAACCAGATCAATGTCGCCTCCGGTGCCACCGGCGGTGGCATGAGCACCAACCTCTATGCCGGCGGTGTGTTTGAACTGGAACCGGACGAAGCGCTGATCATTGAAAACCGGATTCGTGTGCAGCCCCACTATGTGGGTTTCCAGCTCAGTAACCTGTGGGGCGAGTCCCTCGACTACGCCAATCGCATCGGCAGTCTCAACGGCCAGCAGATGACCGCCGACCCCGACGGAGTCATTCGCCTGGTAGTGGCCCATCGCGACCCCGGGGTGCCTAACTGGCTGGATACCTGTGGTCATCGTGAAGGCTTCCTGGCACCTCGCTGGGCCTACAGCGAAACGCCGGAGCCAGACCAGTGGCCGAGTATTTCCGCGAAGAAAGTCGCCTTTAATGAACTCCGCCAGCACTTGCCGGCATCCACCGGGGTTGTCACCCCGGAACAACGGCGCGCACAGATAGCCCTGCGCCAACAACATGTACAGCGGCGCTTCCGGGCCTTTTAGTGTTCTGGGTCACGTATACCCGAGCAGCCGAAATTCAACGCGTAAACTGGAGTAAACGATGAAAGTATTGGTAGTAGGTGGCACTGGCCTGATCGGTGGAGAAGCAGCACTGCTATTAAAGCAAAGCGGCCACGACGTGACGCTTATGTCGCGCAAACCCTCCACGGTGCCGGCACTGGCCGACATGAGCTTTTTGCAGGGCGACTATGTCAACGACGACATGGCCGATGGCCGCCTGCAGGGCTTTGACTGGCTGGTGTTTGCCGCCGCCGCGGATATTCGCAACCTGCCGCAGGATGGCTCCGTCACACCGGCCGACTTCTACACTAAAGCCAATGATGAAGCCGTGCCACGATTCTTCGCCGCTGCGCACGCCGCCGGTATCCGCCGCGCGGTAATGGTCGGCACCTTTTACCCCCAGGTCGCGCCCCAACAGATCGGCGTCTGCCCCTACGTCACCTCGCGCCACAACACCGATGTCGCAGTCCGCGCCCTGAGCAGCGAAGATTTCAATGTTTGCAGTATCAATGCTCCCTTCGTGCTGGGCCACATAGAGGGTCTGGAAGTGCCCTATATCAGCGGGCTGGTTGAATATGTGCGTGGCAATATCCCGGGGCTGCCACTGTTCGCGCCGCAAGGTGGCACCAACCATATTAGCGCCCGTTCACTTGCCCAGGCGATCCGCAACGCTCTCGAAAAAGGTGAGTCCGGTAAAGCCTACCTGGTCGGTGACGAGAACTACAGCTGGAAGGAATACCTGGAGTTGTGGCTGGACGCGGTAGGCAACCCCCAGGACCTCGACGTCCGCGACAATGACCACCCGATGTTTCCCAACGTCATAATGTTCGCCGGCCCCGGCGCCACGGTCAGTTACGAGCCGGCAGCAGAGGATATGGCCGTGCTGGACTATGAGCGCCACCAGATCCGCGGTTTGATTCAGGAGATAGTGGCAGCTCATGGTGGTAACCGGTAGTGGCAATCGGTAGTGGCAATCGGTAGTGGCAGCCGACAATAACGGCCCATTGGTAGCTGTGCGCCCCATGGCCGGGATAAGACCGGTTTTTAGCCACCTCTATTCTTTGCTCGCGCCCCCAGCCTGACCAAAGCAAGCGTTGATTTACCAGCCCTTTTCAGGGCTCAACGCTGTCCATCATATCCATAGACAGCAGCGCATCGGACAGCGAACAGGGGTTGGCAGCCTCACCGCGAAAATAGCGCACCACAGCGTGAATCATGGGCTGCTGGATGTGCTGCGGAGTTTGAAACTGGATGGATTCCTGCTGCGCCTCGGTGTTGATACGCAGCGGATCGCGAGCAAAAAAGGCGAAACTCAAGTTACCTTTGTCGCCGTAAATAGTGCAGGTATCCTCCCGCGAGAGGGAATGGGCATTAAACGACCAGACGCCAGTGAAAAAAATGTCATCGGCAAACAAGGCCTCGACCGAGGTAAAATCCGGTGCGGCGTAGGCTTGCGCCTGGTTCAGCGCCCTGCCCCGGCAGGAGAGTGGCTCGCCGAACAGCCAGCAGAGGATATCCAGCATGTGCGGGGCCAGGTCGTGAAACAAGCCACCGCCCGAATAGCGAGGGTCGATACGCCAGTTGCTCGCCGTCTGGGCGATGCCGTTTTGCTCGGCGGGCAACAGCAGGCGGATGGAAATGTGCCTGATGCGGCCGAGCCGGCCCTGCTCAATGAATTCCTTTACCTGTTCGAACAGCGGTAGCCGGCGGCGATAATAGGCACCGCTGGCCTTTACTCCGCTGCTCTGTGCTGCCTGCAGGATACGACGGGTCGAGGGGGCATCCACGGACAGGGGCTTCTCGATATACACCGGCTTGCCCGCGGCTATGGCGAGCAAAGCATACTCCTCGTGACTGGCGGGCGGCGTGGCCACGTAGATAGCATTGACGTCCGGGTCAGCAATAAGCTGCCGGGCATCCGTATAATACGCCGGCACGCCGTGGCGCCGGGCGAAATCCGCAGCCAGGTCCGCATCCCGGCGCATGACGGCATGCAGTGTCGAATTGGGCACCTTGTTGAACGCCGGCCCGCTTTTCACTTCACACACATCACCGCAGCCGATGATGCCCCAGCGAATCGTTGCTTCGTTTGCCTGCATACGTAACCCCTCCATTCAACCAGGCGCCATTGCCCCGGGTCACTTTAACGCTGATCCATTGGCTCCTGAAGGGGACTCCGTCCCCTTTTTCACTTTCTTTTTTATTTAACCGTTTTTTAGTGCATACGCCGGAATATCAGTGAATCCGCCGAAAAAATGAAAATTTCCACCGTTTTTTTTGAGGTTGGCAGACGGCACAGTTCGTCGTGCGCACCGCTGTCTCGGCAGCAGTCATTATCTAACTTATTGATATTTATATGAAATATTGTTGATCTCAAGACGGTTTTATAAACGGATTGCACAGTTGGCACAACCCCTGCTCCTTCTCAGTCAAGCCAGCCCAAGCGTGCAATCCAGGCTGAAACGAATATGTCCTGTCAGGAGATAACGGATGAATAACAGACAACCCAATAGAAGCCTGCTCGGCAAGCTGGTCACCATTGCCGGCCTGAGTCTTGCCCTGATGTCCGGTGCCCTCCAGGCCGGCGGTATGAGTGCCAAGGCCGCCGCACACGCCAAGGCCGGTGGTCCCGAGATGGTCGATGTGATCGTCACCTACCGCGACATGCCGGACCAGGCGGAGTCCGATCGCGCAGCCGGGCTGGGTGGCAAGACCTACCGCGCCTTCGGCCGGCTGCCGATGCGTGCCATGCGCATTCCCGAGCACGCACTCGAGGCGCTCGCCAAGGGCAAGGGCGTGGACTTTGTCGCCATCGACGACGCCGTCGAGGCCAACACCTGGAACGCGCGCCTGGCCGCCAATTTTCCCGATGGCCTCAGCGTGAACAAGGAGTTCGCGGGCGAAGGTGTCGTGGTCGCGGTGATCGATTCCGGCGTCTGGAATCACGACGACACGACCAACAGTTCCTTTCAGTATGACTTCCTGAATGGCCAGTTTCCGGCGCCCGGTTATTTGAACAACGGCTCATTGAGCGTCGGGTCGAACAAGTCCGCCCGGTCTGATAACTTCGGTCACGGAACACACGTCGGCGGGATCATCTACGGCAGCGCCAGAGGCACTCAGGGCGCGCAAACTCTGGGCATCGCTCAGAACTCCGAGCTGCTGGCCATGCAGGTGCTCGACGGCCAGGGCCGCGGCGTCTCCTCCGATGTGATCGCCGCGCTGGACTGGCTGCTGCAGTTTGGCTCGGCCTACGGTGTGAAGGTGGTCAATATGTCGCTGGGTAAGGCGGTGGAGAGCGAGGCGGCGCTGGATCCGCTGGTGCAGGCGGTGGAGGCCGTGTGGGACGCCGGCTTTGTGGTGGTGGCCTCGGCCGGCAACTACGGCCGCGACGGTCACTTCACCATCACCAGCCCGGGCATCTCCCGCAAGATCATCACCGTGGGTTCCCTCACCGACAACGGCACCGGCGCCATCTTCGCCGATGACTACGTCTCCACCTACTCCTCGCGCGGGCCGACCCTGTTCGACCATGTGTTGAAGCCCGATCTGCTGGCGCCCGGCAACCGCGTGGTCGCCGCCATTCCCGAGGCGGGCAAGCTGCGCAGCGACATGCCCGAGCGGGTCATGCCGTGTAATACCCGCAAGTGCAGCGACGACTACCTGGAGATTTCCGGCACCAGCATGTCAGCTGCGGTTGTATCGGGCGCGGTGGCCCGCATGCTGAGCAAGGACCCGAGCCTGTCACCGGCCACGGTGAAAGCGCGCTTAATGCGCTCGGCGCGCAAGATCGTGGGTGACCCCACGGTCACCGGCGCCGGCGTGCTCGACATCGACGCGGCCATGAACGACACCGGCGTGGTCACGGGCGAAGCCCTGTCACCGCTGATGGCGCTCGGCACCTCCAGCAGCGGCGGCAGCGTGGTGCTGGTGGAAAACACCGGCGCCCTATGGGGTGATTCCCAGTGGAGTGCCGGTTACCTGTGGTCCGACGGCTACCTCTGGAGCGATGGCTATCTCTGGAGTGATGGTTACCTCTGGTCAGACGGTTATCTGTGGAGCGATGGCTACCTCTGGTCCGACGGTTATCTGTGGAGCGATGGCTACCTGTGGTCCGACGGTTATTTGTGGAGCGACGGCTACCTGTGGTCCGACAGCTATCTCTGGAGCGACAGCTACCTGTGGTCCGATTCGGTGGAGAATGTCGATCCGCTGTTCGATACCCAGGGCCAGGGCCTGATTCTTCACGACGATTAATTGGCCCGGCCTGAACGGCGGGGCAGTTGAGGATTGCCCCGCCACCTCGTCGGGACCGGTGCTGCTGACTCGACCCTGCACATCGGTTCACCGCGAGGCTTCCCTGGCAATAGCAATTCGACTCATCACCAAGATGTCAGGTAGCTGACCATGCAGACCCAGACTCTGCACAGATCTGCCGAGGCGCAATCAGTGACCCGCATCAACGCCATCCCGACCTCTTTTTCTTTTTCCTACTCCAGGAAGTTGCGTGCCCCCCATGTTATGCCATCTCATTTCTTACTGATGCTCACAGTTCACAGACCAGCGACTGGTTAATATTTAATCCCTGACCCCGGCAACGACCTTTGCGTCCCACGCTGCTAAATGCGAAGATGCTCCACCTTTCCAGTAGCGTGAATTTCAACTTCCGGAGCAAGCGTGAGGTTAATTGAAGGGTTGACGGCCTCAATGCCGGTTTTGGCTGTGCTTGTTTTTTTGGTGATGCTGCGGATGCCGGCAACACGGGCTATGCCGCTGGCCTTGCTGATCACCGCGGCCATGGCATGGCTGGTCTGGGGGGTGCCGGGACACTATATTGCCGCGTCGGTGGTAGAAGGCTGGGTGATTGCCGGCGGCATTATTATTATCGTATTTGGTGCAATTGTATTGCTGCACACACTGAAAGCCAGCGGTGCGATTGATGTCATTCGGGCCGGCTTTACCAGGATATCCCCAGACCGGCGGGTTCAGGCAATCATCATCGCCTGGCTGTTTGGTTCCTTCCTGGAGGGCGCCTCCGGTTTTGGCACTCCTGCCGCCATTGCCGCGCCCTTGCTGGTGGCATTGGGTTTCCCGCCATTGGCCGCGGTGGTCACGGCCTTGATTGCGGATAGTTCGGCGGTCTCTTTCGGCGCCATCGGCACACCGGTTTTGGTTGGCATTACCCAGGGATTAGACCAGCCAGCGGCAGAGTTTGTGCGGGAGGTGGCGATTCGAGCGATCAGCATCGATGTGTTTGTGGCCAGCTTTTTGCCGCTGTTGATGATCTGTATGCTGACACGGTTTTTTGGCGAACAGCGCGGCTGGAAATACGGCCTAAGGCTTTGGCCTTTTGCGCTGTTTGGCGGCCTGGCATTTACCTTGCCAGCCTATGGGGTAGCGGTGTTACTCGGCCCTGAGTTCCCCTCTATTTTCGGCAGCATTATTGGTTTGGCCATGGTTATCCCGGCGGTAAAGGTCGGCTTTTTACAGCCCAAAATCCCCTGGCGGTTTGAACCGAACCCGTCAGTAGACGCCCCCGGAAACGAGACCTTGCAAGCCAATACCGGGCCACAGATGCAAGCGCCAATGGGGCCGTTGCTGGCGTGGCTGCCCTATCTGTTGGTGGTGATGTTATTAATTCTTACCCGCCTCGACTTTTTGCCGCTCAAGGCGCTGTTTACCGGCGTGTCGGTGGGCTTGAGTAATATATTCGAAACCGGCATCGGGGCCGCCATTCAGCCTCTCTATTTGCCCGGCACCCTGTTTGCGGCCGTGGCATTGATCACGATCCTGGTGCACAAGCTGCCCGCCGCAAAAGCCGTCAGCGTCTGGAAAGGCGCGTGTTTATCGCTGTTGCCAACCGTTATTGCCCTGGGTGCCTCGGTGCCGATGGTACGAATTTTTATAAATTCCGGCGTCAATTCGGCACAATTGGCGGCGATGCCGCTGGAATTGGCCAATCTCGCGGTGCTGACCTTTGCCAACACATGGCCGCTTGTGGCCCCCTTTGTGGGCGCGCTGGGAAGTTTTATTGCCGGCTCGGCAACGTTTTCGAATATGATGTTTGCGACCCTGCAGGAAAGTGCCGCCGTGCAGACGGGCAACAGCACAACCACGATTCTTGCGCTGCAGATGCTCGGTGCCAATGCCGGCAATATGATCTGCGTAGTGAATGTGGTGGCGGCCGCATCGGTGGTAAATTTGGTGGGCAAAGAAGGCCAGATTATTCGCCTGACCCTGGCGCCCATGCTGTTTTATGTATTAAGCAGTGGTTTGGTCGCGTCGTTGTTTTTTCTCTGATGTAACCTGGTGACGATAACGCAAGTGGGGACATGTAATGAAAGTAGCGGTATTTTCAAGTAAGCCTTACGACGAAAAGTACCTTGACAAGAGCGCCACTGATGATCTGGAATTGCGGTTTTTTGAGCACAAGCTCGACCGTAAAACGGCGGTCATTAGCAAGGGCTACGAGGTGGTCTGTTGTTTTGTCAATGACGATTTGTCCGAACAAACCATCGATGAATTGGCCGATAATGGGGTAAAGCTGATCGCCATGCGCTGCGCTGGTTACAACAATGTCGATTTGCAGGCAGCCGAAAAGCGCGGCATCAAGGTTTGCCGCGTTCCCGAGTACTCGCCACATGCGGTTGCCGAGCATGCCCTGGCGCTGCTGCTCACGCTCAACCGCAATATTCACCGCGCCTATAACCGTGTGCGTGAAAACGATTACTCCCTGAACGGCTTGCTGGGCTTTGACCTGTACCAGAAAAAGGTCGGGGTAATTGGTAGCGGCAAAATCGGCGCTACTTTTTGCGGCATTATGCAAGGCCTGGGCTGCGACGTGAGCGTCTATGATCCATTCCCTAACGACGAGGTAAAAGCGCTCGGTATTGACTACGTCAGTCTGGAGAAAATTTGGGCGGAGTCCGACGTTATCTCCCTGCATTGCCCGCTGCTGCCGGAAACCCGGCATATCATCAACAGTAATTCTATCAGCCAGATGAAGCAGGGCGTGGCGATAATCAACACCAGTCGCGGCGCGTTGATTGATACTCGAGCGGTCATCGGCGCCTTGAAATCAGGCCACATCGGCTATTTAGGCCTGGATGTGTACGAAGAGGAGGCGAATTTATTCTTTGAGGATCAATCGAACCTCCTGCTGCAGGACGATATTTTTGCCCGCCTGCTGACCTTTCCCAATGTGTTGATCACCGGCCATCAGGGCTTTTTCACCAACGAGGCGCTGAATGCCATTAGCAACGTTACCCTGGGCAATATCCGAAATTTTGCTGCGGGTAACATCGACGCCGTGCATTTGGTGAAGGTATAGATAGGCGTTAGTAAGCAGGCGCTACTGCAACACCGCTTCCACCGTCGGCAGAATCTTTTTGATGATTTTTTCGCCGTCGGCACTTTCCACCATCGCCACCAGAATATAATTGCGCCACTGGGTACTGCGCACCATCACCGAATCGGAGTGGTAGTTACGCCAGGTGCCCGACTTGCGATACAAGGTGGCCTCGGGGTCCAACTTGTTTAACTCGCTGACAAACTTGTGGTGCAGCTTGGGGTCCGACAGTTCTTCCAGCATTTGTGCCGAGCGCTGCGGACTGACCAGTTGCCCCAGCGACAACAGATAATAGAAGCGGCACACCTGGGTTATGGAAGCACCGTGAGAAATATTGTGCAGGGGGTCGCCGAACCGCTCCGAATCTGCGGCATAGCGCCTGCCCACCCACAGACCACCGCCCTGCTTTTTGTCGTAGAAGCCGTATTTCGGGTCCGCCAGTATGCGGCCAATTTTGCGCATACCGATCCGGTCGATCATGCGAGTAGCGGCCGAGTTGCTGGAGACCCGAATCATCGCCGCAAGATCGGCGTGCACCTCCTCGGTTTCCTCCAGGCTGCCATCTTCAATGGAGACATAGGCCGCCAGCAGAATCGCAATCTTGGGCAGGCTTGCGGCATACATCATCTGGTTGCCATTGACCCGGGCAAAGCGCGGCTGGTCGCCATTCAAATCCATCACGCCCACCGCCATGCGCTTCTGGTTCACCAGCCGTCGCCACTGCGGGTTCTTGTAAATTGCCTCCTGCAGCTTCTTTTGCAAGTCGGAGTCGACCAGCCCGGACAGGGAGTTACCCCCCGACTCCAGCCGGCTTAGGGCAATGGCTTTTGCGCTCCAGGCCGGTACCATGCCCAGCAGCACCAACAACAGGGTGACCACCACACGCTGAACGATCATCGGTCATGCCCGCCAGGTACAACCATTGAAGTCAATACCCAAACACTTTGCAGGCAAGCTCTGCTGCATCCGCCCAATGGCGCCATGATTGGTATTCTTGCGGTAATCCGAATGATGCCCAGCCCCATAAAATCCCTCATTGCAAATCAAGAAACCGAGTTAGACTAGACCGCCAAAACCGAGTTCCCGGCAGTAGCGGAAATTTCACCAATATAGGATTTGGTTGTTCTTTACAGATCCGCGGCAGGGGCCAACGCGTTACAGTACTAGAACTGCAGGCCAGCCTGCAGGCTCAGGCCGTACTCCTCACCGCTGCCGGAATAGGTGACCGCCATATCAATGTGCCCCTGCTGAAAGCCCAGCCCCAGCCCTATGGAAGGCAGCTTGCTGTGGTCCACCGTGTTGTAGCGGTAGCCCACCCGCAATGCGTTTTGTTTCCACAAGCGCCATTCAACGCCGGCGGAAATATAGCGCTTATCGGGATCAAATCCCAGCGGTTCATTGGTGGTTACATCGTAATCCAGCGCCCACTTGATGTGCCTTGACCGGTAACCGAGACCGACCCGAACTATGGGTTCGAACTCGACCTGCGTCCCTCGCGGCGACTGCAGTGTAAAAGGAATGATATTGCGAACCACGACACCGGCAGAATAATGCTCACCCAGCGCGTAGACCGCGCCCACATCCATATTAAAGCGCCGATGGCCCTGGCGATTGGCGCTGTGACGGTAGGCACCGAAGTGAATATCATCCAGGGGTTGGGAAAATTCAATAATATCAATATCCAGGGCTTTAAAGCTGACACCCAGGGTCAACTGTTCAAACAGCAGCCGATTGGTGGCGATGCTGAACGCCACTTCGGTCACTTCAGCGCCGGCGTAATCCAGGGTGGCGTCGATATCCTCCGGCACCTGGTAACGCAGATAGTCGCGCAGGTCGACATCATCCAGCCCCAGGCTGGCCAGGTCCATGCCGGCATTTTGTGCCACCAGGGCCTGTTCGAGGCGGTCGACACTGACCCTTTGCAGCAGTTGTTCGGCCTCCATCGGGGCGGTGGTCAGCAGCTGGATAATCGCCCCGATGGCGGCAATATCGGCGTAGTCGCGCAGTTCCGGAACGACCCTTTGTTCAGCCACGGACTGGCGCGCCAGATCCTCGATCACGTCCAGCTGCAGTGACTCGACCAGGGTCTCGATCTCCGCCAGCCCCTCCAGCACATCGGCCGCGCCATCGCTGAGCGCCACCAGTTGCCGCAACCGCTGCGCATCCAGGTCGGGCACATTCACCTCCGCACCCACCACCCAGTAGTTGCGTGCATACAGGCCGTAAGAGAAACGCTGGTCCACATAGCCCGCTGAAAAACCCACCGAGGCACTGCCCCGCAGCGGGCGCCGGGTAACACTCTCCAAATCGTCCAGCAACTGATCCACATCCCCGGCAAGGTCGCGCAGCTCTGCAGACGACAGGGTTGCCGCCTTGAATTGGCCGCGCACTCTGGCCAGGGTAGCGTCAATGGATTCTTCGTAGTCGCGATCTTCAATGCGCCTTACCCGATCGATAAAATCATCCCGGTCGATCAGGCGGGCACCGCCGTAACTATGGAAAAACCTGGTCTTTCTCAGCCGCTCCTCGGCAGGCAGCAACAGCGCCGGATTGAATAAGGCGGCGTTACCGGGGTTGCCCTCGGCCACTCCGGCCCCCCCCATGGCCATAGAGCGGGCATCGAAAGACAGGAAGCTCAGGGCACTTGAGGGTTGGGATATCAACGAGAACGCAAACAGTGAAATCGGTAATACAATATATCGGGGTACAAACATCCGGTCTTCCAGCGGGGAGCGAAATCTTTACAACGCAACCGGGGCTCGACCCTACAGTCTCTTCCCGGTCGCGCTACTACCCCACCAGTATAGGTCAACTGCAGTCCTTCATGAGCCCAATCCAAGCTCAGGCATGGCCACCAGGCCCATGACGCAATTGCGCTTTGAATGAAGGCCCCTGCCGAGAGTCGGCTACCCTAAGCTTCCTGCATCACACCAATCAGATCATAAAACGACCAGTCAGATCTATTTTTGACCCTGCAAGCCTCACTGGCGGCACGGGCAATATTACCGTCTATACTTTAATAGAGACCCTCCAAATAAAGTACTAGCTATGATTTTGTCCAGCTGGATGCGGGCCTTTATGGCTGCAACTACAGTATTCTTTGCCCTGCCCTGCTTCAGCCAGCCGCTGTGGTTTAGCAACAGCCTCAGCCTGCTCTCTGGCAATGACTACAAGCTCACCCCTGACAATAGTGCCGAGGTATTGACCTTTGAGCACGCCAGCAATTACGAAGCGGGCGACCTGTTTCTGTTTATCGATCGATTTCGCTACGACTCCGGTGACGACAGCACCTATGCGGAATTCTCACCACGATTGACATTGAAGTCGAACGGGTTAGCGGACGCTTCCTTTATCAGGGAGATTTTGCTTGCCGGGACCTGGGAACATGGCAGCCCCCCCGGCAAAGGCAACTTTAATAACTACCTGTTAGGTATAGGGCTGGATTTCAGTATTCCCCACACCAAATACAGCAAAGCGAATGTCTACTACAGAAATAACGACAACAGGGAAAACAACTGGCAACTGACCCTCAACTTTGCCGTTCCATGGCAGGTTAAAAACCAGCATTTCCTCTACGACGGCTTTATTGACTGGGTTCCCTCTGCCAATGGAGTGGCAAGCTCGGCCAACGTTACCACCCAGCTGAAATGGGATATCAGCCGTTATTGGCAGAAATCCGGGCAGTTTTATCTGGGTATCGAGTACGTTTATTGGAAAAACAAATATGGTATTTCCGGTATTACTGAGCACAACCCGAACCTGTTGCTTAAATTCCATTTTTGATCAGCGAAAGTAATACGTGATGTTACCAGCAACCAAATCTTTACTCCGCAAAAAGCACGTTACTCCGTTTATGCGCACTGTCATCACCAGCATTGCTTTTTTAGTTGTCGCATCCCACTGCATTGCCAATGATGCAGTAACCCTGCAACTTAAATGGCGCCATCAATTCCAGTTTGCCGGCTACTATGCGGCACAAATGCAGGGCTACTTCCAACAGGAAAACCTGGAGGTGAATTTTAAAGAGGTAATCCTCGGCGAGACCGCGGTAGAGGCCATCACCAGTGGCCAGGCCGAGTTCGGCATTGCGGACTCCAGCCTGGTTCTTTCGCGCCTTAGAGGTGAACCGGTTGTGGTGCTGGCCGCCATTTTTCAGCATTCGCCGTTGGTGCTGCTCACACTCAAGTCTTCGGGGATAGTCCACCCGCTGGAACTGCATGGCAAAAAAATCATGTTCAGAAGAAATATTGATGACGCAGTCCTGCAAGCCATGTTTGTTGAAGTCGGGCTGCAACCGGATGACTACACCCATATCCCGCAAAATTTTGACGTGAAAGCACTGCTGGGCGATGCAGATGCCATCTCGGCCTACACCACCAACCAGCCTTTCTATTTTCAGGAAAATAACATCCCCTACAATACCATCTCGCCGGCAAACTACGGCATCGATTTTTACGGTGACATGCTCTTCACCTCCGAAGATTACCTGCTCAAAAACCCTGAACGGGTCGAGGCATTCCGGCGCGCGGCTTTGAAAGGTTGGCACTATGCTGTGGAACACCCTGAAGCCGTTGTCGACTGGATGCTGGCCAATTTACCCGTGCAGAAAAGTCGCGACCATTTATTGTTTGAAGCGGAACGCACCATACGCCTGATCAAACCCAACCTGATCGAAATCGGCTACTTCAATCCCAGCCGCTTCCTGCGCATTGCTGAAATCTACAAGCAACTTGACCTGGCGCCAATTTCGGCAGATTTGACCGGCATTTCCTATCTGGAGCATCTATTCAAACCGCCACTGGACCCGTTCTGGTCTCGCCTTGCCCTCGCTGTTGTCGCCGCCATCCTGCTCGCGTTCTTCTTGATGAGTTGGGTCAACCGGCGCTTGCGAAAAACCATTGCCATTCGTACCCGGGAAATTAACAAGGCCAATGCCGAACTTGAGAAACGTCACTTGCTACTGGATCAACACGTACTCGTTTGCACATTTGACATGGAAAGATCGATCACTGACGTGTCGCAGGCGTTCTGTAAACTCAGCGGATTTTCCAAAGAGGAACTGATAGGAAGACCCACCTTCAGCCTGATACACCCCGATTTTCCAACCGCAGAACTGAAAGAAATACGCGCCGCCATGGTCGCACTGCAGCAATGGTCGGGAGAGATTCAATTCTGCAACCACGCGGGAGACAGTATCTGGTTATACGCCATCCTGGAATTCCAACAGGCACCGGGTGCCCGGTCTACCGCTATTTTTCACGACATCACTGACAAAAAGAAAATACTGGAGTTGTCTATCACAGACAGTCTCACCGGACTTGCCAATCGTCGAAAAGTCGAAGAACACCTGGATTTCTTTATCAAGCAAGCCAGCCGCTTCGGCAGAGAGGTTTCGCTGATTCTGCTGGACATCGACCACTTCAAACGTATCAACGATACCTATGGGCACAACTGTGGTGATGAGACACTGGTGGCCCTGTCTGGCCTGCTACAACAGTCCATTCGCGAAGCGGACATTGCCGGCCGCTGGGGGGGAGAAGAATTTGTGGTCATCTGCCCCGAAACCAACCTTGAGGGAGCGATGACATTGGCTGAAGTTTTGCGAGAGAAGATTGCCGGAGCAGAGCTCATCGCCGAACAATCGGTAACCAGCTCGTTTGGTGTTGCCCAGTGGCAACCTGGACACACGGCAAAAAGTTTGTTTAACAAAGCCGACGCAGCGCTGTATGAGGCTAAAGGACAGGGCCGCAACCGTGTAGTGACGCTCAATTCAACTGCGACTCATGACCAGGCCGGCCAATCCAACCCCAGTGCAATAAAATGCATTGAGGCCTGAATCTGGGCAGCGCCCAATAAAGGCTCCTATTTTTTTAGGGGGAAATAGACACTGGTCATTAAATCATCCGGCGCCACTTCCATAGGGCTGTTCCAGTATTGCTCGAAGGGAAAGCCGCTGCCCTTTAGCTTTCTAGCGCGCATGTTCATCATGCCCATCGACCAGGCATTCCCGAGAAAATCGAAGGATCCATTGTGTTTGATTTCAAGCATCTTCGCATCTTTGACCTGGCCTTTTACATAGCTGGAATCCAGGTTCAGGCCAGCCAGGTCTTCGTCTGAAACCGCCGCTATATAAGTGGCCTTCATATTCTTTATATCGAACCTGGGGTAGATACAAACCCAGTGCCGGGCACTTTTTTGACCATCGATGACGATATCCTTGACCAGCTGTTCAAAGTCTTTGCTCATTGTGGCGGACATCTCGGATACCGGCACAGAACGCTGGATACCGACGTAGGAAAAGCCATTGTACTCAACAATACCGTTGTTAATGGTTTCCGCCTTGACGGACCCTTTCTCAGCCACCTCTTTTAACATTCTCAGCCCGCGCTCATAGTCCATGCCGATCAGGTTCTTCATCATTTTAAGCATAAAAAACAAAAAGAACGGCATACTGGAGTTCATTGTCCAGGTAACTTTGGTCTGATCTCCGACCTCCTCAAACAGGAAGCAGACTTTGGCTTTTGATTTCCAGGGCTTTAAAAATTCAAGGTTGTAATGGAGCCGCTGAGCATCCGACGATTGCAGTGTATTTTTGCCGGAGCCTATAACCTCCCCCTCCCAGGTCATCGAGTGCCCGGGCTCCCCGGGGTGGCCAGAAATGCTAATTGGACAGGCAGGCTCAACGACAGTCCAGGGAGACCATGAATTCCAGTAGTGAAAATCTTCCACCAGCTCACGGACTTGGGTCATCGGCGCAGCAATTAACGTGCTTTTCTCAACGTCAAATTTCATAGCGGTACCTGTATCGGAAGCGTTTGGGGGCGGTATAACGGGCGAGCATCTGAGTTGAATAGATAGCAGTAGTCTATCAAATCGTATATCGAATGCAGCAAAAATTGCGACTAGCGGAGATCGGGGCGGCGAGGCAGAGCGGCTGCGCTCCCACTGACACAGGTATTGCTCACCCCATGGACCTAACGGCGGTGCAAGCATTGCGCCAGCGGAAGCTAATGCCGTGATAGAGGGTTGCACCCAAAGTTCTATGGGAATAAGCTCCTTTTATAACCAAAACTATAAATCAGGCGACAAACTATCATTCAAGCGAATTGCAGTAGGAATGCTTGCCGTGCTGATTTTGGCTGTCGGCGCCGCGCCACAGGGTAGATATTCCAGGAGGATTGCACATGTCCCACATCGATCTGGCGGAAGCCATCCAGAATCTGCGCGAACAGCTGAGTGAGGCGGTAAAAGCCTCGGCCAACAGTGAGCTCCGCTTCAATCTGGGGCCGATAGAGATGGAATTGCAGGTGGTCGCCAGTCGGGAGGCCGGGGCCAAGGGCGGGGTCAAATGGCTGCTGTTCGAGGCGGGTGCCGATGCAAAATTGGGCGCCACCCAGACCCAGACGCTGAAACTGGTGCTTCAGCCCGTGAATACACAAGGCCAGCCAATCCAGGTCAATGCGGAGTTGGACCGGCGGCCCGAGTGATGGCCTGATATATGTTGAATTACGACAGACTGGTCGCAGAGCTCTGGTATCCCGGCAACAATACCGGTGGCAGCGGTCTGTTGATCGCCGCTGACTGGGTACTGACCGCCCACCACGTGCTTGCCCCGATCAACCAGGCGGCGCGGCGCGGCGACAAGGTTGAATTGCGCTTGCAAGGCCACTGGTTGGCGGGCGACAAAAACTGGCATCCGTTCGAGGTTTTTTGGTCCGACCCGAAAATGGATATTGCCCTGCTCAAGCGCAGAGCCAGCGAGAACCCACCCGCCGATATCAGTCAACCACTCAAGTTCGGCGTGCTGGCCAACAACCAGATCTACGAGATGTGTCACGGCATCGGCTTTCCGCTTATCTCTCGCAGCGGTGACCACAATGACACAGCCCGCGTGCTGGGCACCATAGATACCGTCAATTTCCAGCGCCAGCAGCACCTGCTGGCGCTGCAGGTCGTCAGCCAGAACGCCGCAGAAAAGAGCGGCTGGAAAGGCATGTCGGGCAGTGCGCTGTTTTACGACGATGTGCTGGTGGGCCTGGTTACCGAAGTCTCCACCCGGACCGCTGACGACCTGATTCACGTCTGCCCGATCGCCTCCCTCTATCAACACCCGGATTTTGCCCAACTGCAGGCGGCCGGTTTGAACCTGCCAGCCCTGGTCAATTGCCAGCCCGCCCGGCCAACCAGCGATTGCGATACCGGAGACTTGCCCGAGCTGGTTTGCTACCTGGATCGCAGCGCCCACACCACGGCATTCCGCCATATGCTTGAAAGCATACACAGCGACTCCCAGCAGCATCGAAGTTTTGTCTGTGCCGTGAGCGGCGAAACCAAACACGCCCACGATGCCCTGATCGAACGGTTTCGGCGCGACACCTTACCGACACTGTTCGAACAGGACCCCTCCTACCAGGAGATCCGCCTGATCGACTTTCCGTCCCGGATCAGCAATGTCGAAAAAGAGTTTGAACGGCTGAAACGCGAGCTCTACAGCAATCTCAATATTTCCGGCGCACCGGAGCGGCTCATAGAAACCTTCAACAATGGTGATTCTCCACGCATTTTCAGCACCTTTGTCTACGGCGACAGTTACACCCCGGAGCACGCGCAATTGCTGAACCTGTGGGTCCGCTTCTGGCACGAACTGGGAGACCAGGACCTGGTCTGCATCGTCGGCCTTATCGTTTGTCTCTGTACTGACGCACCACAGCTAGAGCAAAAACGCGGATTTTTCAGCAGGCTGTTTCAACCGAAAAGTGATGCTGCAAACCTCGGCGACTTCCAGTTTGACGCCGACCATTTCGAGCGCATTGAACTGGACTATTGTCGAGTGCACCACATCAGCGACTGGATCAATTACCTGGAGTCTTCAACTCACCACAACTGGTCGACCAACCACATCAAGCGCGTCGCCTACGACTTTTCCAACCAGCCGCGCTTTGCCGTCAATGAGGTTCGAGCGGCCATCAGTGACTACTGTAAAACCATCCACAAAGAGTAAATCATGAGCAAACTGTTCTACAGCGCCGACAGGAACCAGGCGATCAAACCGCTCAGCGAGCTGCCCGAACCCGCGGTCAAACTGCTGGCTAACGCCTCCAGGTACTACGCCTCGGAAGAACTGGTGGTGGCGGTCAATGTGGCCCTTATTCTCGGGCAACCGCTGCTGCTGACCGGAGAGCCGGGCACCGGCAAGAGCCAACTCGCTTACCACGTGGCCTGGCGGCTCGGGCTGGAGCCGCTGCTGCAATGCCAGGTGCGCTCGACCACCACCTACAGCGAGCTGTTTTACCAGTTCGACGAGTTGACCCGGTTTCGCGACAGCCAACCCGGCAAAGAGGAAAAGCCGCTGGTTGAATACCTGCGCCTGAACGGGCTGGGCAAGGCCATCCTCTTTGCCGGCGGGCCGGATGCCGAATTGACGCCAATTCCCGGCAGCCGCACTCCGCAAGGCCAGCGGCCCCTCACTCACTTCAGGGACTTGCTGGGTGATGCCCACTATCCCGCTAATGCCGGCCAGGCGACCGTCGTCTTAATTGATGAGCTGGACAAGGCGCCTCGCGACACTCCTAATGATATGCTCGACGAAATCGAGAAGTTCGGATTTGATATTCCGGAACTGGGAGTCCGTGTGCAACTGCCGGAGGCCAGCACCAGTCGCCCCATCGTCATAATTACCAGCAATTCGGAGAAAAGCCTGCCGGATGCCTTCCTGCGCCGCTGTGCCTACTATCACATTCCGTTCCCGGATACTGAAGTACTCAAGCCGATCGTCTACAGCCATCTTCCCGCACTGCAAGAACGGGAAGCCTGGCTGCACGAAGCGCTGGACCTGTTTGCCCAACTGCGCAATCGCGGCAAGGGCATACGTAAACCCCCCGGCACCGCAGAGCTGCTCAGCTGGCTGAGAATGGTCTGCAGCCTCAGCGACCTGACCAACCAGTCGCTGAAGGAAACACTACGCACAGCTGACGGCGAATCCAACCCCAACGTGCAGCGCTTGCTCAATGTACTGATCAAAACCAAAGAGGAGTGGGACATCGCCAAACGCATAATTTCCGATTGGGCGCAGTAGTCCCGCGCGAGGAAAACAACAACCATGGCGGCAACCGCGGAACAGGCCGACAGCAACAGTGCATCGCTACCCCCCTGGCTCGGCGACGTTGATCAGCTGTTAGAGGAACTGCGCGGCCATCATTTCGCCATTGGCATTGGCGAGCACAGCAAGGTGTTGCTGCTACTCGACTACCTGCAAGCCGAGCAGTGCCAGCTCAGCAGTGTCGACCAGCTGGCAAGTTGGCTCGCCCCCATCATCTGCAGCACGCCGGCCCAAATTCAGCTGTTGACGCAGATACTGCACGACCGCGAGGCGCAGTACGCCATCGACCACCCGCCCCAGCCGGACCCACCTGCCCCCGCACCGCCACCCAAAAGCGGTTCGGCGTTTTCCCTGCGTTCCCTCGCCACCTTCCTGTTTTATATTGCCATAGCCGGCTTCACCGCCTACAGCATCTGGACCGGGCGCAACCAGGACCCGGTAGCCGATGCGCCGGTACAGGTTGAACAGCGCACCGAGGCCAATACCACGCAATTTGACTTCACGCTGCCGGAAATGAACAGCAGTTACGCCATTCAAGTGGCGCTGGCGATTGCCTGCTTGGGCTTCGCCTTTGGCTATATCCGCCACCTGCGGCGCAAATTGTTAAAGCTGGCGCGCAAGGTCAGTAATCAGTCGCTGGCGGAAACACCGGTGGCCTACCACCTGGATTTCGCGCCGCTCTATACCGCCAACGAACTGAGCCATCCGCTGCAGGTATTGCGCAAGCATATCGAGGTGAATTCGCGACGGCTGGATGTCGACAAGACCATTGCCGCGACTCTGAGAGCTGGAGGCCGGGTGGTACTTAAAGAAGGTACACGGCCACAACTGCCTGAATACCTGCTGCTGACCCACCGCTCCTCGTCTCACGACCACCGCAGCGCACTCGCTGAGAACCTTATGCAGCGCTTGCAGCGTGAACAACTGCATGTGACCCGCATGGAATACAGCGTTGATCCGCGCCGCTGCCGCGACCGCAATGGTCATGTGGTCAACCTGGCGGATATGCAGGGCGGCCTTGCGCACCAACGGCTGCTGATTATCGACGATGCCGAGCAGTTCTTCGTCCGCGGCAGCTTTCACCCCCAGCCCTGGCTCAACCTGCTGCTTCGGTGGCAGTGGGTCACCCTGTTAACCCCCAAACCCAAATCGGCGTGGGGCAAACGGGAAAGCCTGCTGGCCGACATGGGTATCCACCTGCACAATGCCTCGCCCGCCGGCGTCAACGAACTGGCCCTGCAACTGCAGCAAGAGTCGGCACCGGCAATAGCCGCAGCAAAGTCGACTTCGCCCTTGTGGCAACTGCTGGCCCACGAACCCCATCGCTGGATCCAGAGCCGCGCCCCACAAGCGGCAGATATCGACGCTCTGCTGGAGAGCCTGCAGCAGGATCTCAGCCCAGCGGCTTACGAGCTGTTGTGCAGCGTTGCAGTAATGCCCTTGCTTACCCCAAACCTGACGCTGTACCTGGCCCACCAATTGCGGGAGCTGGATTCATCCACTGGTCCGCAGCCCTCGCTGGAAGAGGTGTTTGGCGAGCTGTCCCGCCTGCCCTGGCTGCAGTGCGGGTCCATGCCGGAATGGTTGCGGGTGAGACTGGTGCGGTCAATTCCCTATCAGCTGGAAGGCCGGGTCCGTGCCATCTGCAGGACCCTGGTTGCCGACAATCTGGATGAGGGCGATGCCAACCTGGTGCTCAGGCTGGCGCGGGATGAGAGCTCCAGCTGGAAGCAGATACTGGAGCGCATCTACCAACGGGACAGCGACAATGAATGGCACGATTATATTTTTCTCAGCTACCTGGGCGGCAACAAGGATCTCGACCTCGAGGTAGCGCGGGAGAGCCGGCTCGGGCAATCGGTGCTGCCGTCGTTTTCCCGGCAGGAGGTGATGGTACTGCTGGCGGGGTTGGTGCCGGCGTTATTTTTGCTGCTCAGCAACAGCTTGCTGGATAACAACCCTTTGGACGACCTAATCAAGAGCGGCCTGTCTGTTGTCGATCAGTTACTGCTTGATACTTTTGCCAATAGCAGCCTGCTATTGAATGGTTTGTACGCCTCTGTGCTGCTGATGATTGCCTCCTGGCTGCTGGCCTTCCACTTTCCGGCAGCGCTACCCAAGGCGCTGGTCAAGGTGACGGCACCACTGTGTCTTTTGTTGCAGGCCGCCGTCTGGTATCTGGACATCGCTAACCCGGGCAAAGGGCAGAATATCGGTGAGTACATGGACACCGTGGGGCAGTCGAGCCTTGCCCTCTCCACAATTGTATTGTTGTTTTTGCAACCCTGGCGCACCGATCTGAAGCCCGGTTCGGTGCATCTCACGTTTCAGCCCCGGCATTGGATCGGATTTTTCCTGGCCGGCTTGGTGTCTCTGATGTTACTTTTTTGGGCGCCAATCTGGGTCATTGTGGATTTCTGGCCAGGATGGGATGCATGGCTACTATATCAATCCATATGTCTGCCGTTTGTAGTTCCAACGCTCTATGCTTATGTCTTTCAAGGCAGCACCGGGAAAAAATCGGCGGCCGCCAGATGGTGGGCAGCGCTAACAACGCCACTGCTGTTTTTCGCTTGCACGAACCTCTTGTATGCAGTCGGTATAGACGTGCTGCAAGAGAATTTTTCCTATTCGCAGCCCGTCATATTAATAGTCACCACCCTGCTTACCTGCCAGTACCTGCATCGCTACTTCAATACCTCAGCCCAACAGCAGTGGCTGCGTGCCGCAGCGCGAATTTTTCTACCGTGGCTTTTAGTGGCCGGCGTTGGTGTCACTTTCCTGACCGATGGCCTGTTTGGCGACATAATTATTGCTGACTTGGGTCTTGGTATCGGCATCTATCTGTGGCTGGCGGCATGGTTCGCCATCGCCGGTTTCCCGCGGGCAAATTCAGTGGCACCTGAGGTACGCCGCAGCTTTATGCTATTTGGCGGCTTGTTAATTATTCTCAGTAACGGTTTCAGCGTACTTGGCAGAATCGTTGCGGATAATGTCATTGGAATAGATGTATTTACCAGCGTCGACTTCTGGAGTGTGGCCTTACTCCTGCCGCTGATTCGCATGAACTTTCCGGCGCTATTTTTAAAGGCTGAACGCACTACAAAGTCCGATCCCGTAACATCTATCCGCAACGAAAAATTGACTCTCTGGCCCGCACTGCCACTGAGTCTTATTCCGCTGCTACCATTGGGTATCGCCGTAATTGGTGACCACTATTATGAATTATACAGTCGCGATTACAGCTATTGCTTGCTGCCCTTTGCGGCCTGGGCAGCGCTGCGCTACGGCCGCCAGGCACACTGGCTGCTATTGCCCGGTTACCTTGGCCTGGCCTTACTGTCGTTCAGTCTGATCGGCTTAACGTTTTCGGATTTTATTGATGAAATCCAATTAAACCTGTCGTCTTTTTTGTTTCCAGCCTCACTGCTGCTTTACCTGATTGAGCGTTTCAGCAAGGATCAATCCCTGCTGGAATGCAACCGAATCAGCCCCTTCCAGTGGCTGTTTTTGTTAATCGTCATCGGCTTCAGTGGCGAGATCGGTGGCGTTGGCTGGTATGGCGATTTATTCGTATTGATATTTGCCTTGCTGATCTCCGTTAGCAACTGCAGTTTCCGTACTCCCCTGCTATTTGTGCTGGCAATTACCCTGTTCAGCGAACTGGCTTATCTAGTGTGGTGGCAGCATTCATCACCGGCTGTTTGGATTTACCCGAGTTACCACGCAGAATTTATTCTATTCACCTGCGCTTTACTCGGATTCCGCTGGTTCTGGAACCGCGCACAAACCATACAACCCAAAAATTATCTGGCGCTATTTTGCCTGCTGCTGCCATTACACATATTTAACCCCTACCTGGAGTTGACCGACAACTTCGGGATCTCATTTTATGCAGCCTATCTATTACCTGTGCTCAGTTTTCTGTACGGACTATTTCTGCCGCTCTCCGCTCGGGCATTTCTGACCCCAGTATGGATCATTACCGTGTCAGGTTTGCTAGTATTCCTTTCTATCGGTAGGTTAAACGGCGAACTGGACCTGGGTATCCCGCTCTACTATTCCGGCGACCCGATCACAACCCTGATCGCCACCTTCTGCTACGGCTGGTTCTTCAAGCTCGGCCAACGCTGTACGCATTTACGCGAACTAAAGGCAAGGCAGGTCGAGCGCCAGCAACAGGAGCAGCTTAACAAACTGCAAACCAGCTCCGTCGAAGTCAACGAAACCTTTCCGGCCGATGCAGGGCACATCAGCCTGGTTGCCGGCATCAGTGATTTAGGCTCCAGCGAGCGCCCCTTCCCCCTGTTTACCCGCTCGCCGTTAACAGTAAGCCTGCTGATACTGGCGCTGCTTATCTGGGGCGGCGCACAGATTAATTCCTTCACCGCAGACAACTCCAGTAACCCAACCATCCCTACGGCCCAGCCGCAAAATAACGATTCACCCGTGGAAGCTATTCCGCAGCAGCAACCACAACAACAACAGCAGCTACCTCAACAGCAAGAACCGGAGCAGCAGCAAGAACAATTACCGCGGGATTCATATCAACAACAGTCAACCCCTGAACAAGGCCAAGCCCGGAAAAAAGCCGATATATCCCAACGAAGTGAGGAAGCCAGCCCACCGATAAACCAGGAAACTGCTCCATCCGACTACAGCGAAAAAGTGCCAATGCCACCTAAACTCCTATAAAAAGGGGACGGAGGGATTATTTTTTAACCAACACGTTGGTTTCGCCGGCACAACTCAACAAGAGTGATAAATCTAAACAGAGATTGTTATTGGGGCAAAAGGCATTTAATCTGCCGGGGTTATGAGAACCATACTTCATGGCAGTTCAGGGCACGTCAGGGTACAGCTGTTGTGCCTCATCCTGTCTACTATGGAGAAATTTACCTACGGAAAGCCACCCAAATGCTCATCTTTTTTATCTGCATCAGCCTGCTGGCCATCGGCTACAAGTTTTACAGCCCTTTCGTTGAAAAGCAGGCCGGGATAGACCCCAATGCCGAGACGCCCCAAAGCCGCTTTGCCGAGGGCGTAGACTATGTGGCCACTCATCCGGTTAAAGCCTTTTTGATCCAGTTTTTAAATATTGCCGGAGTGGGACCGATTTTCGGCCCGATATTAGGTGCCTTATACGGCCCGATCGCCCTTGTGTGGATAGTGCTGGGCAATGTATTGGGTGGCGCCGTGCACGATTATTTTTCTGGCGTAATGAGCATCAAGGAAGACGGTAAAAGTCTACCGGAAATAGCCGGGCACTATTACAACTTAGTCTTTAAAGGTTTTATGCTGATCTTTACCGCCATGCTGCTGTTTTTTGTGGGCGTTGTATTTATTATGAGCCCCGCTGGCTTATTGAGTAACCTGGCTTATTTCCAGGACACGTTCTTTGCCAATAACACCTTTTGGGTGCTGGTAATTTTAGTTTATTACTTTTTAGCTACCTTGCTGCCCATCGATAAAATCATCACTAAATTCTACCCGGCTTTTGGTTTGCTGATGATAGTAATGACCACGCTGATTGCCGTTTCACTGCTGCTTAACGCTCCGCACTTGCCGGTAACGGGAGATTTTTTCGCCTATTTCCACGCTGATCATGGCCATGACCTTCTGCAACCCAATCCCGATGGATTGCCCACCTGGCCGTTGCTGTTTATCACTATTACCTGTGGCGCGATAAGCGGCTTTCACTCCACCCAGGCACCAATAATTACCCGCTGCCTGACCAACGAAAAATACGTCCGCCCGGTATACTATGGCGCCATGGTATGTGAAGGCCTGGTGGGTTGCGTATGGGCCCTGGCGGGGATTGCAGCATTCCCTGATGGCTATGGCGAACTAAAAGCCATGCTTGCTCAAGGGGGCCCAGGGTTAGTAGTTAACCATATTGCCAGCAGCTATTTGGGCGTGCTGGGCGGCGTTATGGCGATCATCGCCGTGGCGGTATTCCCTATTACCTCAGGCGATACTGCATTTCGCTCCCTGCGTTTGACGGTGGTCGACGCGTTTAACATTCCCCAGAGCGTACGCAATCGCTTGTTATTAGCGCTGCCTATTCTCACCATTGCTTATTTTATGACCAAGCTGGATTTCACTGTAATTTGGCGTTACTTCGCCTTTTCCAATATGTTGCTGTCGACCAGTGTGTTGTGGCTGGCCACTAAATACTTGTTCGACCGGGGCACCTTCCATTGGGTCGCCAGCGTACCTGCGGTGATCGCGACCTGCGTAACACTTTCATATATTTCAACCGCGGCCATCGGCTTGAACCTATCCCCTGATTTGGCGCAACCTATTGGTGCTGGTGTGGCGGTTATTGGTTTTATCGGGCTGGTATTTTTCCACAAACGCCACAACGGGCAACAGCCTTCAAACGCTACCACATAATGTGGGGCAATCAGCGTTAGCTAACAGCCTGGACATGGGGTTTTGCGGGTCGCTACTGGTCAGGTTTGTTTTCCTGATGCTCTGAGTCCAGCGTTTGAATCTGTTGAATGATGCTGATCAGTTTTTTTCCTGTTGGCGTTAATGAATACTCCGTGCGCGGCGGAACCTCCGGATAACTTTTTTTGGACAGCAATCCGTAAACCGTTAACTTGCGCAACCGCTCCGACAACACCTTGGTTGAAATTCCCGGGATATGGCGTTCCAACACACCGGGGCGATTGACACCCGAGTCAATCGCCAGCAAGACCGACACTGACCACTTGCAACCGACAACCTCTTCAAGTTTCCGATACACACTTCTGTTGGCAGAGATAATTTTTCTCCTTATTTTTCAGCAAAATACACCATTTCCTGCCTACCCCACCTCTTGGTTCCCGCTTGTTCAGAAACGGCGCTGGCAGTACTGTTTGGGTGTGCGCACAACAACGTCTAACCTAGCACCTGGAGAATTATCATGAAAGTAAAAGCTGTTTTCTATCACGCTGGATGCCCTGTATGTGTGGCCGCAGAGACGAACCTGGCAAAGGCAATTGATACTTCTCGCTATGACGTGGAAATCGTCCATCTCGGCAAGGACAGCACCCGCATTAGCGAAGCCGAATCCGCAGGTATCAAATCCGTACCCGCGCTACTGCTGGACGGATCGCCATTCCATATCAATTTTGGCGCCAACCTGGCAGACCTGAAGTAGTTATAAAGGGGACGGAGGGATTATTTTTTAACCAACAAGCTGGTTTTGCCCTGGCGATTGGCTACTATTTAATCCCTCCGTCCCGTTTTACGTCCCGTTTTACGACGCGCTCCGCTCCGTGCGCCACTACCGGTGCCGACACCATCCTCCGGCCACAGGACCGAATCAATCCGACTTTTCTGGGATGTCGCCGACGAATGGGGTAAGCTAAAAGAACACCAACAAAAGCACAGACACGTGGCAGGGGGACAGGAATGACTCGCAGACACTCGTGGATTGCCGGGGAGAAAGCCCATGCCCGGTGATACGCTCCGGTCCGCGCGTCACACGCTGAGCGTCGTCGTGACCCTGTCGGGAATCTGGCTGCTGAACTCCGGCCACTACACGCCCTTAATCCTGGGACTGGGCCTGCTGTCGGTGTTATTCGTAACCTGGCTGCTGCACCGCATGGACGTGATTGACCACGAGTCCCAGCCGACCCAGTTTACCCTGCGCATCTTTCCCTACTACACCTGGCTGCTCTACCAGATCCTGCTCGCCAACCTGACCCTGATCAAACACATCTGGCTGGGCCGTGGCAGCCTCAGCCCGGTACTGGCCTATGTCCAGGCCAGCCAGAAAACCGATATCGGCCGCGTCACCTACGCCAACTCTATCACCCTGACTCCCGGCACCGTCACCATCGACGTCCGCGGCAATCGCCTGCTGGTGCATGCCCTCACTAAACAGGGTTTCGACGAACTCAACCGCGGCGCTATGGACCGCCGGGTGACGGAGCTGGAAGGATGATGCTGATCGCTGCAGCCGCCGCGCTGCTGGTGGTGATGGCTCTGGCGCTGCTGCGGGCGCTGCTGGGGCCGACCATCTACGACCGCATACTGGCGGTCAATATCTTCGGCACCAAAACGGTATTGCTGATCGCCGTGGTGGGCTTTCTCTACGGGCGCCCCGAATTTCTCGACATCGCCATCGTCTACGCGCTGATCAATTTTATCAGCATGATGGGCGTGCTGCGGTTTTTACATTCCGAAACCTGACACGAGGACTATGGAACAGACACTGGAGGTGGTTGTGGGTGGATTGCTGCTACTGGGGAGCTTGCTGATGCTCACCGGGGCGATCGGCGTGCTGCGCTTCCCCGACCTCTACACCCGCATGCACGCCGCCAGCGTGACCGACACCATGGCGGCGCTGTGCATTCTGTTGGCGCTGATGCTGCTGGCCGGCTGGTCGCTGGTCACCGCCAAGTTGCTGTTCGTGTTGATTTTCCTGTTGTTCACCGCCCCGGTGTCCAGTCACGCCCTGGCCAAATCGGCCTACAGCAGTGGCCTGATGCCGCTGGGAAAGAACCAGTCGGGAAGTGACTCATCGACTGGATAATCGACTTCGCCCTGTTGGCCATGCTGATGGTGACCGCCGTCGCCATCGCCTGGACCCGCGACCTGTTCGCCGCTGTGATGCTGGCGGGCCTCTACGGTCTCGTGTCGGCCAGCTTTTTTGTCGCCATGGACGCGGTGGACGTCGCCTTTACCGAAGCCGCCGTGGGCGCGGGTATCACACCCCTGTTGCTGCTGGTCTCCCTGAGGATGACCGGACAGCGCGAGGCGGCGTCCCACAACCACCCCTGGGCAGCACTGGCGATCGTCGTGGTGGTTGGCGTGCTGCTGGTGCTGGGGGAGCAGGACATGCCCGCCTTCGGTTCCCCCGACGCGCCCGCCCATCAGCACGTGGCGCCGCACTATCTGCAGCAATCCGCCGCGGAAATCGGCATTCCCAACGTGGTCACCTCGATCCTGGCCAGCTACCGGGCGTTTGACACCCTGGGCGAAGTCGCCGTGATTTTTACCGCCTGTGTCGGGGTGCTGGCGCTGCTGGTCAGTGGCCTGCCGCCCGATGAGCGCGCCCGGCCCCACGCGCCCCACTCCACCATGGAAGACCAGATCATCCTGCGGGTGGTGGGCAAGATTCTGATCCCGCCAATCATGCTGTTCGCGCTCTACGTGCAATTTCACGGCGAGTACGGCCCGGGCGGTGGCTTCCAGGCCGGCGTCATCTTTGCCTCGGCGGTGATCGTCTACGTGATGCTGTTTGGCCTCGACGCCGCCGCCAGGGTAATGAGCGTCGCCTGGCTGCGGTTTGCCGCCGCCTTCGGGCTGCTGTTGTACGGCGCGGTGGGCGTGGTCTGCCTGCTGGCCGGCGAGCGTTTCCTGGATTATCACGCCCTCCTGCCGCAGCCGATCGCGGCCCAGCACACGGGCATTCTGGTGATTGAACTCGGAGTGGGCATCACCGTGGCGGCGGTGGTGATCCTGCTGTTTTTTGCCTTTGTCGGGCGCCTGTCCCGGCCTGCCCTCCCAACCCGACACCAGGAGTAAAGCCTTCCCATGATTCTGGATCTCTACAATTACTGGATCGTGGTGGTGTTGATGATGGTGGGGCTGTTCATCATCGTCTCCCGTGGCAACCTGGTGAAGAAAGTCATCGGCCTGAACATTTTCCAGACCTCCGTGTTCGTGTTTTACATCAGCCTGGGCAAGGTAGAGGACGGCAGTGCGCCGATCCTGTCCGACAGCGTTTCAGTCTACTCCAATCCCCTGCCCCATGTGCTGATCCTGACCGCCATTGTGGTCGGCGTCGCCACCACCGCGTTGGGCCTGGCACTGGTAATTCGCATTAAAGAGGCTTACGGCACCGTTGAAGAGGACGACATTCAAACTCTCGATGACCAACAATAGAGCCCATCAACCGTGCTGACCCATCTGCCCATTCTCCAGGTTATCGTGCCGTTACTGGCCGCACCTTTGTGCCTGATGCTGGACGGCAGCCGCTTTGTCTGGGCCTTCGCCCTGCTGGCGAGCCTGCTGGCCGGTGTGATCAGCGGGCTGCTGCTGTGGCAGGTTGAAACCGGCGGCACTCTCAGCTATGCCCTCGGCGGCTGGCAGGCCCCCATCGGCATCGAGTACCGCATCGACCTTCTGAGCGCTTACCTGTTATTGATTGTCAGCGCCATGGGGACGCTGGTTCTGCTGGGCGCCTATCGCAGCGTCAATAAGGAGCTCGCAGCCGGCGCCCGCACCTACTTTTACGTCGCCTACCTGCTGTGCCTGGCCGGCTTGCTGGGTATTGTCGCCGCCGGCGACGCCTTCAATGTGTTCGTGTTTCTGGAGATCTCTTCCCTCGGTTCCTACATTCTCATCAGCCTGGGCCGGGATCGGCGCGCTCTGTGGGCGGCCTTTCAGTACCTGGTTGTGGGCACCATCGGTGCGACCTTTATCCTGATCGGGGTGGGCTTCCTGTACGCCATGACCGGCACCCTGAACATGATGGATCTGGCCCAGCGCATTCCCAGCGTGTCGGAGTCGACCACCGTGCTGGTAGCCTTTACCTTCCTGGTAGTGGGCGTGTGCCTCAAGCTGGCCATGTTTCCGCTGCACGTGTGGCTGCCCAATGCCTACGCCTTTGCGCCTTCAATCGCCACCGCGTTTCTGGCCGCGTCCGCCACCAAAGTGGCGGTCTACCTGCTGTTCCGCTTCAGCTTCGGCGTCTTCGGCGTAGCGCTGACCGAATCCATCCTGCCGCTGCAAGAGGTGTTTATCGGCCTCGGCCTGGCGGGCGTGTTCGTCGCCTCGCTGGTGGCGATCTCCCAGCACAACATCAAGCGCATGCTGGCCTATTCCAGCGTCGCCCAGATCGGCTACATGATTATCGGCTACGGGCTCGACAGCCAGGCCGGCACCACCGCGGCCCTGCTGCACCTGTTCAACCACGCGCTGATGAAGGCCGCCCTGTTTATGGCGCTGGCGGCAGTGGTTTACCATCACGGCAGCGTGCTGCTCAAGGATCTGGCGGGGCTGGGTACCACCATGCCCTGGACCGCGGCGGCACTGGTCGGCGGCGGGCTCAGTCTGATCGGCGTGCCCTTGACCGTAGGTTTTATCAGCAAGTGGTACCTGGTGCAGGCGGCGCTGGAGCAGGATTTGTGGTGGCTGGCCCTGCTGATCGTGGTGGGCTCGCTGCTGGCGATTGTCTATGTCTGGCGCATGATTGAGCCCATGTATTTTGCCCCCGCGTCAAGCGACAGGCCGCGCTCGGTCGGCAATACGCCGGAGGCGCCGCGCAGCCTGCTGCTGGTGATCTGGATCCTGGTGGCCGCCAACCTCTACTTCGGTATCGACACGCGCCTGCCGGTGGGTATCGCCGAGGCCGCGGCGCAACAGATCTTTGGAGTGCGCTTCTGATGAGCCTGGGATTGCTGCTCCACGCCACAATAGTTCTGCCGCTGCTGGCGCTAGTCGGTATTCTGCTGTTGCGCGACCGGCCCAACCTCCGTGACGGCGTTTCCCTGGTCGCCGGCGTGCTGGTGTTCGCCTGCGTGGCCACAATTTATCAGCGCTTTACCGCGGGCGAGCGGATCGAGCTCACCTGGTTCGAGATCCTGCCCGGGCTCAGCCTGAGTTTCTCGCTGGAAGCCCTCGGCCTGCTGTTCGCACTGGTCGCCGGCTTTCTCTGGCCGGTGACCACCCTCTACGCCATCGGTTATATGCGCGGCCACGGGGAGGCCAACCAGACCCGCTTCTACCTGTTTTTTGCCCTCGCCATGGCCGCGGTGTTCGCCATCGCTTTCTCCGCCAACCTGTTTACCCTGTTTATCTTTTACGAAGTGCTCACCCTGAGCACCTATCCCCTGGTCACCCATGCGGGTACGGAGAAGGCCCGTAAGGGCGGCCGCGTGTACCTGGGCATGCTGCTCGGCAGCTCGATCCTGCTGTTACTGCTGGCCATCATCGCCACCTGGACCCTGGCCGGCACCCTGACCTTTACCGCGGGCGGCATTTTCCCCGACGACACCCCGGCCTGGGTGTTGTCAGTGCTGCTGGCGCTGTTCGTGTTTGGCATCGGCAAAGCCGCGATCATGCCCGTCCACCGCTGGCTGCCGGCAGCGATGGTGGCGCCGACGCCGGTCAGTGCGCTGCTGCACGCGGTGGCCGTGGTCAAAGCCGGAGTCTTTACCCTGCTCAAGGTCTGCGTGTTCGTGTTTGGGGTCGATACCCTGCCCACGCTGCCGGTGACCCAATGGCTGATCTATCTGGCGGGGCTGACCATTGTGCTGGCGTCGCTGGTGGCCCTCTACAAAGACAACCTCAAGGCGCGGCTGGCCTATTCCACCGTCGCCCAGCTGGCCTACGTCACCCTGGGGGCGCTGGTGGCCACCGAGCTGGCGATCGCCGGCAGCGCCCTGCACATCGCCATGCACGCCTTCGGCAAGATCACCCTGTTCTTCTGCGCCGGCGCCATCATGGTCGCCTGCCACAAGACCGAGGTCAGCCAGATGCAGGGGCTGGGGCGGGTGATGCCGGTGACCATGACGGCGTTCCTGGTGGCCAGCCTCAGCATCATCGGCCTGCCCCCTGCCGGCGGCACCTGGAGCAAATGGCTGCTGATCGGGGGCAGCCTGGAGGCCGACCAGCAGCTGATGGTGGCAGTGCTAATCACCAGCTCACTGCTGAACATCGCCTATTTACTGCCCATCCCGCTGCGGGCGTTTTTCGGCAGTGCCTCCGACGACGGTCACGGGCCGGAGCGGTCGGTGCGGGAGGCGCCACTGCCCGCGCTGATTGCCCTGGTGATCACCGCCGTCATGTGCGTTGGGCTGTTTGCCTTTCCCAACGCGGTGTTTGACCTGGCCCAAAGGATCTACGGTTGACCATGAACAGCGAAACGCCCGGTTTCTTCTACAAGCCCGACAACATCAAACGCATTCTGCGCGTCTTTTACGTCTGTTGCGCGGCACTCCTGCTGCTGGACCTGGTGATACACCGCCACGTCGAACACCCCTGGGAGCGATTGATCGGCTTCTACCCGCTCTATGGCTTCATCGGTTGCGTGGTGCTGGTGCTGGCGGCCAAGGCCATGCGCAAGCTGCTGATGCGGGATGAGCACTTCTACGAACGTGAGCCGCAGGTGCGGGACCTGGTAACAGACAAAACGGATGAGCCCCATGTGGATCACTGAACTCCCCTCATTCGTCTATTTCTACCTCGGTGCCCTGCTGCTGCCACTGCTGCCGGGCAAGGCCCGCAACGTCCTGTTGCTGCTGATACCGCTGCTGAGCGGCGTGTTTCTGTGGCAGCTGCCCGAGGGCAACCACTGGCAGACCACCCTGCTGGGTTTTGAACTGACGCCGTTTTACACCGACCGGCTCAGCGTGCTGTTTGGCTACGTGTTTCACATCGCAGCGTTTATCGCCATCGTCTACGCCCTGCACGTGCGCGACCTTTTGCAACAGGTCGCCAGCCTGCTCTACGCCGGCAGCGCCCTGGGCGCGGTATTCAGCGGCGACTTACTCAGCCTGTTCGTGTTCTGGGAAATGCTGGCGGTCACCTCGGTGTTCCTGGTGTTCGCCCGCCGCACGGAGCGCGCCTACCGCGCCGGCATGCGCTACCTCACCATCCAGGTGGTGTCGGGCCTGCTGTTGCTGGTGGGCGTCATCCTCCACGCCCAGGTGACCGGCAGCCTGCGCTTTGAGTGGATCGGCCTCGAGCAAGAGGGGCCTGCCGCCATCGCCGGCTGGCTGATCTTTATCGCCTTCGGTATCAAATGCGCGTTCCCGCTGCTGCACACCTGGCTCACCGACGCCTACCCGGAAGCCACTCCCACCGGCACCATCTTTCTCAGCGCCTTCACCACCAAGGTGGCGGTCTACGCACTGGCGCGGGGCTACGCCGGCACCGATCTGCTGATCTACATCGGCGCGCTGATGACCTGCTTTCCCATCTTCTATGCGGTGATCGAAAACGACCTGCGCCGGGTACTGGCCTACAGCCTGATCAACCAGGTGGGCTTTATGGTGGTGGGCATCGGCATCGGCACCGCCCTGGCGCTCAACGGCGCGGTGGCCCACGCCTTCAACGATGTTATCTTCAAGGGCTTGCTGTTTATGAGCATGGGCGCAGTACTGCACATGACCGGCAAGATCAACGGCTCGGAGCTGGGCGGACTGTACAAGTCCATGCCCAAAACCACGATCCTCTGTCTCGTCGGCGCCGCGTCCATCTCGGCGTTCCCGCTGTTCAGCGGCTTTGTCAGCAAATCCATGGTGATGTCGGCGGCGCTGGCGAACGACCACCACATCATCTGGCTGATGCTGCTGTTCGCCTCGGCCGGTGTCTTCCACCACGCCGGCATCAAGATTCCCTACTTCGCCTTCTTTGCCCACGACTCCGGCATCCGCACCACTGAGCCGCCCACCAACATGCTGATCGCCATGACGATCGCGGCGGTGCTGTGTGTCGCCATCGGCGCCTACCCGCAGATGCTCTACAGCCTGCTGCCGTTCGAGCTGGGCTACTCCCCCTACGACGCCACTCACGTGCTGGCACAGACGCAGCTGCTGTTCTTCTCCGCGCTGGCGTTCGTGTGGCTGAACCTGCGCGGCATGTACCCCCCGGAACTGCCCTCGGTCAACCTCGATGCCGAATGGCTCTACCGCCACCTGCTGCCGCGCCTGCTGCAGCGCATCATGCGCCGCTTCTGGGCGGTGGATGCTCTGCTGCGCCAGTGCCTCAAGCGCGGCCTGGTACTGTTTGGGGATCACCTGCACACCTACTCCGGCCCCCAGGGGATCCTGGCCAAGACCTGGCCCACCGGGCGGGTAGTGTTCTGGGTGGCGGTGATCCTGGCGCTGTTTTTGGTGTTGAGTCTGTTTTGATATCAACACGTCCTACTTAGTAAATAACGCGCAAGACTGGCGATCGGTTAATATTTAATCCCTCCGTCCTGTTTAGCGGCGATTTCTACTAAACACTCCTTGTGCTGCGGACTTTACAAGACCTACTTAGAGACCTAATGTTAGGGCTTATCGTCCGCAATTCAGGAAACACAATGACACATGTGATACTTACTGAAATTGCCGCCAGCATTTCGGAACTTAAGGCCAACCCAATGAAAGTCATCGCCAGCGGCAAAGGTATGCCTATAGCTGTCCTAAACAGGAACAAGCCAGCTTTCTACTGCGTTCCCGCGGAAGCTTACGAAGCCATGATGGACCTCATCGAGGACAAGGAGCTACTCAAGCTCGCCAAAAGCCGTATCAAGGATGACAGCGTCAAGGTGAGCATGGGCGAGTTATGAGCTCGCTTTCAAGAAAAGTGCGCTTAAAGAGTGGAAGAAGCTTGGGCCACCAGTGCGCAATATACTCAAAAAAAAGCTGGCGGAAAGATTAGAGAACCCTCATGTACCTTCCGCCGCAATCAGCGGCGGCTCAAACTTATATAAGATCAAACTGCGACAACTTGGCTACCGACTGGTTTATAGCGTTTCCGACTCTACTGTCACAGTTACCGTCTTAGCTGTTGGAAAAAGAAACCGAAATGAAGTCTATGACTTAGCGCTTTCACGCAAAGGCACCGACAAGCCATAACGTTGTAAAGGGGGAAACAATCGACCTCGCCAAAGGCTCTGCCGTGGGCTATATCGCCAAATACATTGCCAAAAATATTGACGGTGAAAACGTGGGGGCCGACCTGTAAGACCTGGACGCCATTGAAAGCGCTACCCGCATCCGTGCCTGGGCTTCTAACTGGCGCATACGGCAATTTCAGGCCCTAGGCGACCCCAGCGTTATCGCCTGGCGGGAGGCGCGGCATTTTGCCAGCAGTGAGCATGCCGACAAGACTATGGATCGCATTGTCGACGAATCACTTAAAGCCCCTAACCATTGATTGACACAATAACCTAACACCGACACAACTCAATAACCTAATACCGGGTTAACACAAAACCCTAACGAAACGAAAAAGGATTAGCGATGGCCACGCCCGCATCATCGCCGGCGAAAATCCCGGCGCAGCGGTCGAAAAAGACCATAGTGACTGGTATCAGGAGCTGTTCCGGCCAAGCGTTACTGCCGGTCTGTTAAAACCTGCCGACCTCGCCAGTTACAGAAACGATCAGGTCTATATCCGGAATTCCTACCACGTCCCACTGCGTGTGCAGGCAATGCGTGAATCTATGCCGGTCTTCTTCGATCTACTCCGGCAAGAGACCGACCCGGCGGTGCGCGCAATCCTCGGGCATGTCGTCTTCGTCCATATCCACCCCTACATGGGTGGCAATGCCCAAGCCGTATCGTCAAGCCGATTTCAGGATTTCGGCAATGGTTGCCAGCGCCAGCGAATTGGACGGAAACGCAACGTGGCTGGAATCGATCTCCACATGAATGACATGATCCATAGTTGCCAGCTTCGCCACACCGTCGCCGACAATCCCATCGCGCTTGCTGTACACCACGTGGGTCCTGACTGACGCATCGCTGCGCTGCGCCCTCTGCAGCCAACCATCGAAATCCTGCTCCTCGAGCGGTACCTCACTGCCGCTGAGGCGGCGCATCAACATAAACAGGCTGGTGCCGCGCGGGTCGCCAAACGGTGAGCCCAGGGTAATGACCTGCCGCACTTTTTCCGGAATGTGACCCGATGCATCATGAGCATACAAGCCTCCCATGCTCCAGCCGATCAGGCTCAGGGGTTGCTCAACATCCCGATGCAGCGTCTCGACCCGCTCGATCACCGCCCGGGTCATGGTCTCGCGAAAACGGGTGGCGTCATCGATACTCCTGATGCGGTCTTCAGCGGCCTCCAGATTGCGACCCAGCTCCAATCCATACACTGCATAGCCAATTTTCCTGAGAAAGTACTGCAATAGCCGGGTAGCTCCGTCTGCGGCCCCGTAGCCGGGTAGAACCAGCACCGGATGGCCATCGCCACCCCGATGCTGCCTGATCAGTCGCGGCAAACGCAACACCGACAAGCCTGTCTCCAGGCCCGCCCGCGGAAGTTCGGACAGTGCAAGACTGAGTGAGGGGGGAAGCGGGTGTGCGTTCATATTGCGATCTCGAAGAAGTGAATAACAGACACTTTACGCAGGCCATCGCGTACGGATCACATATACCCTGAACTGCGCACGTATGCTGCCACGTCCGCCCCTGGCAGGAGCCGGAAATCAACACCTGCCAGCAGCCATCCCGCCCTCTCAAAAACACTCCAATAAATATTATAAGTCATTGTTTTTGTTTACTTTATTAATCATAAAAACTGACCTTAAGCACCACTTCAGGACCCTAAAATGGTATAATTAAAGCTTGGTACGGAGGACAAACCATGCTCTTGCCAGACTCTGCTGAGGTGCACCAGGGCGGCTCAACGGAGATTCAAAAATGGCCTGCGGCGACGATTTACCCCCGGCGCGACACCAAACCGTGGCTGTCGCCGTCCCCACTGGCAGACGTCAGTTGACCTGCGGTTACCGCCATAATTACAACTTCATTACTACCGGGGAAGGCTATGCGACCTCCAGTTACTTGAGCCAACACGCTCTCCTGAAACAACCTGCGCCGGTTAAATTCAGCGCCCTTGCCAAGCACCCATCCAGCCAATATTTTCCCTGTCAGTCACTGGAGTTACCTATGCACCGTGCAAGCACATTAGTCGTTATAGTCGACGGTCCAGACTTTTACTGCGGCGCACTGTTCGGTTTTGAACCCAAAATCTGCTTCTCCGCCGCCCCCAAACTCGAAAATCTGTTTCTGGGTCGCGGCCTGGAAAAGTGTCGCGCCATCGCCGCAAGCCAGGGCTGGGGATTTCGCGTGCACCCTGTCGACCCTGTCAGGCGGAACGGGCCTCCGTTGAGCGGGCCAAAAGTGGTCTCAATATCAGAAGCCAGGCAAACATTGCCCGCAGAGCAATAGCAACACCGAGCCAGTGTCCGCTCCACGGGGCCCCACAGAGCGTGCATGGCGGCGCAACGCGAGCGGCAATATCCTGCTGCTCCTGCCCGGGCACTACTGGATCAGCCAGCCGGGATTACAATTGGCGCCACGTCAGTCACGCCTGCCCTCGGTGAGCATTTCTGTTGTCGCGCCTGCTGCTTCATCTTCGATCTCTAATGAGGGATGCCAAGCTTCTGCCATCACAGAGCAACCCGGAGGAAGCTGACGATGAGTAAACCGAAACCGATACGGCTCGGCATTATGGGCTTTGGCCAAACCGGCCGACAAATCTACCAGCTGGCATCTCAAAACGACGACTTTGAGGTGGTCGCCATTGGAATATGCCTGCCATCTTGAAATTACTTTGGACTTAATATGGACTTAAATTTCACTTACAAAAAGCCGCCAGAAATCAAATCTATAAGCTGCTGATTGTTAGAAATATCAACCCGAGGCCCGCTGACTCACTACACACTGCAGCAATTGCGCATCGGTGACAAGGGATTGCAGGATAATCCCAGCGCGCAGCAGACCATCATCAGTTCAATGAGAAGTCGACCAAGGTAATGAAGGTTGGGCTGTAGCCACACAGACTTCCACGAAGAGGAACCAGGCGACAAGGTAGATACCAACTGACGAGCTAAGCATAGCCAGATTAAAGCATATTGTGCTACCATTTGATGGTACATTATTACAGAAGGCGATATCGTGAAAACCATAGGCGTTCGAGCTCTGCGAGAAAATCCTGGCGTCTTGAGCCAATCCGCGGCTGCCGGGGAATTCGTGTTGCTCACCAACCGCAACACCCCCGTGTCTCTCGCGCTCCCCTTTAACGACGACCTATTGAAAGCAGGTATACACGTCAATCTGGCGCTAAAGCTGTATGAGGAAAATGTATTAACCTTAACCAAGGCGGCCAAACTTGCACTGATGTCAGTCGAAGCGTTTATGGAACTGATCGCCAATCTCGATATTGTGGTCGTCGATCAATCGGCCGAAGAGCTGGCATCAGACCTGGATTCGCTGGGTGAATAGAGTCATTGTTTCTGACACTGGCCCTCTAATTGCCTTAGCCCTTCTCAATCTACTCCCCGTCCTCCCAAAATTGTTTGCCTCGGTATACGTTCCCGACGGTGTCATCACGGAGGCAACCCAAGACGAAAAAAAGCCTGGTGCAAGGGCTATTCGCCAGGCTCTTGAAAGCGGCTTACTGCTCCAAAAATCGGTAAACCTGACCCCTGCGTTCCGAGACCTGATCGCGATACTTGATTTGGGGGAGGCTGAGGCACTGGCCCTGGCAAAAGATCTTGGTGCCGTCGCTTTGGTGGATGAGCGACGAGGACGCAAAGTTGCAACCAAGCATGGCATCACTGTCACTGGAACAGCAGCAGTTTTAGTCAAAGCAAAGAAAGCCGGTGAAATAGCCGCCGTCAAGCCGTTATTGGATAAACTAACTCAGGCGGGTTATCGACTATCACCCTCCCTGACTAGCGAAATCCTGAAGATCTGTGGCGAACCTTAATCCGGCCAGTGATAGCATAACGTGCGCCCTGGCAACGGGTAATATAACGGCATTAAAGCTAGCCTGCATACACTTCAATGAAAACACAGTCCGGGCCGTTAACAATGGAGTAGAGCTAATAAAAATTAATAAAAATCAATGAATTACGCAATTTGGCAATAGTCGGAGTGGCCGGATTGGACTCGGGCTTCCTGCCCTCGGGTCTTCGACCCAGCATCAACGATGCTCAACCAGACCGGCCTCGAGGAGCGGCTTGGCTGCGCATATCAGTGGTGATTCTGACAAGCTCCCGACAGGCGGCATCTCACTACGTCAACCATTAAGTGTTCCATTTAATATGATGAAAATAAATCTGACTAGATAAATTCAAATAAAGCGGACGTCAAACCGGACATAGTACTGGACATAGTACCGGACATTTATGTGGCACTATTTTGTTTTGAAATTACTTAACCTTATGTTATATATTGAATATATTTTAATTTAAACCGGATATAGAAGCGGACATGACAGCGGTAATAGATCGAGGAGAGGCCATCACAATCATGGAGCCACTCCTAATCGGAGAAGGCTCCAGACACCGCGCAGCCTTAACGGAGTTCGGGGTTGAGCTTGCCGCTAAATCAGCCGGTTTCAGACGCAGCCTGCCGGATGGGGTTGTTTCGGCCTTGGCAGAACTGGTCCGGGCCATGAACTGCTACTACTCGAACCTTATCGAAGGACACAATACTCACCCCATCGATATTGAACGTGCCCTCCGGAACGACTACAGCGATGAACCACGCAAACGGGACTTGCAGTTGGAGGCGCGCGCCCATGTCATGGTTCAAAAATGGATTGATGAAGGCGGGCTGGACGGCGGCCGCGCAAGCACCCTCGATGGCGTCTGCGAAATACATAAGCGGTTCGGAGAACTACTGCCCGAAGAATTACTTTGGGTAGAAGAACCGAACACAGGCGAGTGCGCTCGCCTTACTCCTGGAGCGCTACGATCACAGGATGTCAAAGTCGGCGACCATATTCCTGTCAGTGCCGGAGCCCTACCCCGCTTCCTCGAACGATTTGAGAAGGTGTATAGCGGACTAAAAAAGGCAGAAACCATTTTTTCGGCGGCAGCAGCCCACCACCGTCTACTCTGGATACACCCCTTCCTGGACGGCAATGGCCGTGTGGCGCGCCTGATGTCCTACGCGATGTTAAGAGAAGCACTGGATACAGGAGGCCTTTGGTCTATCGCTCGCGGCCTAGCCAGGCAGGAATCCAAATACAAGCAACATTTGATAGCCTGCGACCAGCCGCGCCGGGGCGATATGGATGGACGTGGAAGCCGAAGCGAAAGCGCCCTTGCTGAATTCACGGCGTTTTTCTTACAGACCTGTATTGACCAGATCGATTTCATGGAAACTCTGTTACAGCCGGACAAGCTTCGGAAACGTGTTCGGCTCTGGTCGGAAGAGGAGATCCGGACAGGCTGCATGCCACCAAAAGCAGGTAATGTTCTGGAGGCCATTCTGTATCGCGGCGAACTTCCGCGACGTGATGTTCAGGAAATCGTGGGCACAGGCGAGCGGCAAGCACGCCGGATCGTATCAGCCCTTCAAGAAACAGGTGCCATCACGTCAGAGTCAACACGCGCCCCGCTTCGCATAGCTTTTCCCGCATCATTAGCAGGCCGCTGGATGCCTGGCCTATTTCCGGAAGCCTGAATAGTCGTTGATTAACAGAATCGACATACAAGCAAGCCAACAACTGTAAAGTGAAAAAGGCGTGCCCCATCTCTTCCGCTTATTCCTGCAAGGATTCCGCGTAATTGTTGGCTAACAGGCATATTTGCATAAAGTGCTCCGGGTCCAGGCTCGCCCCGCCCACCAGCAGGCCATCGATATCCGGCTTGCCAAGCAGCTCATTGGCATTGCTTTTATTGGCGCTGCCGCCGTAGAGAATGTTAATTTTGCGGGCGGTTTCTTCGCCGTAGAGCACTGCCAGTTCGCTGCGAATGAACTCGTGCACTGCCTGCGCATCCTCGGGTGTCGCCGCCAGTCCGGTGCCTATGGCCCAGACCGGTTCATAGGCAATCACCAGCTTGTTAGCGAGGAGCTCTTTTTCCTCGGAAGAATGGTCCTTCAGGGTATTTTGCAGCTGGCGGCTCAACACATCGTGGGTAACACCCGCCTCTCGCTGTTGCTCATTCTCGCCGATACACAGAATCGGCATCATGCCACTGGCCAGAACCCGACTGACCTTGATGGCACAGGCGGCATCGGTCTCATTAAACATCTGGCGACGCTCGGAGTGGCCGACCAGGCAAAGTTTGGCGCCAGCCTCCGCGATCAACTGGGCGGACGTTTCACCGGTATAGGCGCCGGCCTCATACTTGCTGACGTTCTGCGTGCCCACCATAATCTGTGAGCTGCCTAAAAAATGAACCATTTCACGCACGTAGAGATAAGGCGGACAAACGGCGATCCTGGCTGCAAACTTTTTCCGCACCAGTGTGGCGATTGACCCGGCCAGCAAATCGATACCGCCATGCAGTTTCCAGTTGGCGATGACTAAGGGAACACGCTCTTTCATTATAGAATTCCTTTCGATAGCAATTTAGGACATGAGTTTGGGCAACTTTAGCATAAAGATGACGGAGGGATTATTTTTTTACCAACAAGCTGGTTTTAGCCGCCCCTCCTCACTCCAGCCACCAAAGATCGGCGGTCTTGTTGGCTGCCAATGATAAGCGTGTGAATGGCCCAACAGGCCCGTAGCCCCAGCCAAAGTTGAAGACACTATCGACACCGAGACGAAATAGGACTAACGGTTATTGCCCCGCTATCCGGAAACCGCGACGCTGAATGAGGCGAAGCTGGCCAAGTACTGCCGGGAGAAGGGTTTCCCTGGGGGCAAGATATCCTGACCGAATAGCTGCCCGCCATCCTTGGCATGCTGCTTTTCCTTGCGGGTGCTCACAGCCCGCCAGACTAGCGATTGGCTAATATTTAATCACCCCGTCCCGTTTCGCGCGCGGTTTCGCGGTTTCGCGGTTTCGCGAATCGTTTCAATTTAATAAGGCAGTGTGAACATTTTGTAGTGCTTAGGCTTAGTCACTAATCACTGCTAAATACTCGCCAATTATTGTTAATTCCTCTCCATTATCTTCCAACTCGATGGATGAATAACCGAACGCATTCGTATCTGGCTTTAACACTATTCTTGTATTAATGGTCATATCTCCCTCAATAGTTTTATCACTGTGATAAACCTTAACTGTATAGCTCCCGCCATGATCGGGGTCATCTATGTGCCTATGCTGAACTAGGACTACCTTACCATTTCGCGTTCCCCCGGGATTTGACTTAAACAAGCACCAAGATCCATTAGGAATGCGCCGATTCATCGACTCACCCTCTACGCGCATTACAAACATTCCTTCACTTACATTAATATGCTCGGGTAACTCTACCCATTGGACACCTTCAATCACTTGCGCCTCACTGAAGGAGCCTGCGGCAGCGTGTAAGTCATAAATAGGAACATGGGTCACATATGGATACGCATCTTCTATAGATACTATAGGTAGATTTAACCCCTGATAGGGACTAAGTGACGTGGACGTATTCTCTGCAACAGATTGAGTTAAATTCTTAAAATATTCGCCAGTCTCGGCATCTACGCAAAAGATATAGCATCCTTTCTGGCCACGAGTCATCAATGTACGATAGGTATTTTTAATGATCCCTGCTGTCAACTGAGCCGCCTTTTCAGGATCTTTCTTCAGCATAGTTTTAAACCCGCGTATGGACCTATCATTAGATGAACGCTTACTTGCATCTGTTATAGCAATACCATCCCGGATAACAAAATCCTCCCCAATGATTACTCCTATATAATCTAGCTCCAAACCCTGACAAGTGTGAATGCAACCAATTTGATTGACTGAATTTTCTGCAATCATCCATAAACTGCCGTCTTCAGACAGATTCCATTGAGCCTTAAACTCGTACTGAGAAATTACAATGTCAAATTTTTCCTTATCTTTTTTACTAGCCCAGTCCCAGCAGTAGCCAGCGACTAGGCGAGCCTTATTAGTTAAACGGTTTTTCTCAATTATTTCAGCACGAAGTTGATTAGGATCATCAAAAACCTTAACGTCATAATCAATATCTTCAAGGGTCGAATTAGCGGTTTCCCTAATCTGCAAACTGTTATCAACCCATGCTAAATATCCATCTGATCCATTACATCTAAACTGAGATGCAAGCTCCAGTTCCGTGACATCAGATTCCAACTCATATGCCCATCGCTTAATACTCTCGACAGTACCAATATCTTGTAAAGTAACTCGCTGAGCCTCATCAATGAAAAATATATTAAAGCGGGAACCGAAAATCAGCTCCTTGATTTGATTCTCTCCCAGATTTCCATATAAACCAGACTTCTCATTTAGACGATGGGCTTCATCGACTATTAAAGCTCCAAATTTGTTAGCCTCAATCTCGGTATAGGCTCCAGAGCCCTTGAACATCTGATCAATATGAGATTTCTTCCTACTGCCTGTCAGCTTCTTTTTAAAAACTTCTCGTGGTGCCGCATTCTTGGAAACATACTGTACCAATAGTTCTCGCTTGGTTAACTCGGCAAGTAAGTTTATAGCTACAACTGACTTTCCGGTCCCTGGGCCACCCTTAACGATTAAAGTTTGTTTCCTGCCTTTTTGAGCTTTACGGGCAAGATCAAGAGCTGTCTCATATACTAATTTTTGCTCATCAATCATCAAGAACTCAGGGTTACCATCAAGCATGGATACTAAAGCGTCAGCCAAATTTTTAGATGGTTTGATAACCCCATGCTCAATCCGATACATGATGTTATCACTATCACCATATTTGACATGCTGCTTTAAAAATTCTGATAGTTTTAGCGCGTCAGGTGAAATGAAGACAGGTGCTCTAGATGTGTGTTCCACATAAAAAGGGTCGTTAATAACATCTCGTGACTTCATATTATGAAGGTAGGCGCAAGGAAGAAGCCGAATAGATTCTTTTCGAACTGTTTCGTTATAATCCTCAATCAAGGCTGAATAAGACCACGCTTGATATGAAGGGTGATTTGTCTCTTGCTCCCCATGCAGGAAGCGTGTTTTGACAATGGCGTCTTTATTGGTTTTTTTAACTTCTTGCCACTGTTTTAACTCAATAATAATCGAGGTATCGTTACGATCAGCATCTTTTCCCGTCAAGATGAAATCCACTCGACGGTTCGTCATCGGAAGATTGTACTCGATAGCTACACCCGCTGCCGAAGGAATACCTTCATCCCAAAGAACCTGAGACATATATTGTAAGGAGTTTTCCCAAGACAACCTTTCATTTCGAGGAGAGTTACGATTTAATTTTCGTAACACCTCATTTTCTATAATTTCGGCAATTCGATTGGCTCGAACATCCTCTACAAATTTGCGCTTAGTTGCAGAATATACAATCATTTAATTTGCCTTATTCATATTCAGAATACTTCTTTTAGCTACCCTTTACTTTATCCGCTGGGTATTTCAATTCATTTTTCTTTATTTTATTATCAACAGCGCTACCTATATCAATACCGACTTTGTCTGCAAGACTGACTAAGTACAATTGAATATCTGCAATTTCATCGCTTATGTTTTCGATTTGCTCAGGACTTAGAGAATTCGATTGTTCTTCCGTCATCCATTGAAAGCACTCCATTAATTTACTTACCTCAACACTTAAGGCCATCGATAGATTCTTAGGTGAGTGAAACTTATCCCATTCTCGAGAACATGAGAATTCACGCATAATCTGACGCATTTCTTCTAGTTCAGCCATTTAAATTGACCTTTATAAACATGATTTTAACTCTTAAAAATACCATACAAATTTAGACCATCTACTTAGGCGTGGAACACATCAAAACCAAAATCCGGGAGTGGACTGTCTGCCCTGTTGGCCGCTCAAAAAACAATCAGGTTTTTGATGAGGGGTTTTCTGTTGGTGGCGCGAATGCGCCGCCCTTGGATTTCTGTCAATAACTGTACGAACACAAAAATGCCATGTCCATAAGGATATATAGTGAAAACATTAAGCTACGAAATTTATAGCCGTCTCTTGTCTAAAAGAGAAGCGCCGCGAGATACACACACTATCCCTACGTTGCCCACGCGACAATTCGAGTGTTATCAGGCTGTCATCCGGAAAAGCTGGACTAAGCTCTAGCTTTAGATACTCGAACAATTGGCGATCATGGACAGCAATCATCAACTGACGACCATGCTCTTTGGACAAAGTCCTCAATAGCGCCGCCAACTGCGCAATATGGACGTCATCCATCGACTGAACTGGATCATCCAAAATTAACCAGGGTAGCTCCCGAGGAACTGCGAGATGAAGCGCTATAAATAACGTCAGGGCGGCCGTGTTGAGATTGCCCGCGCTGAGCATGGCGCCCGGTGCTCCTCCACCCTCTCCTCCTTCTCGATGCTCCGTAACAAGCTTGGGTTGTAGTTTCTGCGTTGAAGACTCTGGAATCCGAAATGCTGGTACGAATGGCTCAGCTGGTGCCAACCGCACGAAAAGATCACGCCAGACGAGATTAAGCCGGTCGTTAAATTCTCTGCGTATGATACTAGACCGAACCGTATCGACAGCATTTCGAATTGCATTTCCTTGATCACGTAGAGCCTTAGCTCGCTCTAGAGCCCGATTAACTTGACGCAATGATTCATTATCTTTCGAAATTCTCTGGTCGGTTTCATCTCGACGCATAATCGCAGAGTGAATATTTTCAATACACTCAGTTCCTCTACGCCGCATAGAAAGTCGACTTTCCAGCCGTTTGGCTCGGGAAGCAAGGGTAGCGTTTAGACGCGCCGCACCAACCTCTAAACTTTCGTCATCCGCAATAATCTCGGCATGGATCGTTAGCGCAAAATCGTTCAATGTTTCTCGCGCAGTCGCAAGTGCTAAACTGCGCGTCTCAGCCTCAAAAACTGCACGCCGAACAGCCACATCAGCAGCGCGTAATCGTCCGCCTTCTTGCAGCGCATCGATAATGCTGTCTATCTCGTTAATTAGATTCTCAACTAAGCCCAAACGCCGATCTAACTCGACTAAAGACTTCTCATCCAACTTACGCGCAGAAATAGTCTCGATCTCGCGACTCAGTCGATCGGCAATGACTTGCGCATCACTCCGAGCACGCCCGAGGCTAAGCAATCGCTCTGCCGACGAAGAAAGCATACGTACCTTACCATGTACGTGATCGCTAAGCGGCAGCTGGCTGACCTCACGAAAATCTCTATCACAGACAGGACAAGATTCATCAATTATAAATGAAGAAATCTCTGCCAATGCAGCCCCTAGACTACCCGCATTGTTGGACAATCGGTCTATTTCTTCATCTATGGTTTTCAGCATTAAATTCTTTGCATCAGATTCCTCCTGTGCAGTCACGTACCGCTCGATGTCTGCTCGAGCACGTGACACCCGATCTCTAATCTGGATTCGTTCGATACCCAAGAGCTTTAATGCGGACTCTGCGAACTGTTCTGGGCTACTGGGAAACGAGGCATTTTCCAAAACACCTTCAACGCGCCTACGAAGCGTAGCGACTACTCCTCCGTATTTCTTTTCCCATAGTTCAAATGCGCTCCTAGCATTATCAATACCACTAGGCAAGAGAGCAGTATCGGATGCACTAGAATCTTGCGAAGTTTGAATTTCACGCTGGATTGAAGCTAGTTGCCGCTGCCGATCAGTCAGCTGCGCAAAGGCTTCAGAATCGCTGCTAAGGGAAAGAACCGCCGCAACTTGATCCAGCTTTTTCTCCTCGATCGCGACAGATAATTCAAGCTCAACACACAGTTTCGTGAGCTCGTCAATCAAGCCCTGAATCTGGGCTTCCATCTCTTCTTTTATCTTTCTTTTATCAGTGAGTTGACTCTCAAGAAATGATTTTTGATTCTCGGTGTCAAGCCAACCATCCACATGTCTACGAACATTACGCACGTCTGCGAGAAATTTTAGCCCCCCTTCAAGAGAGTCCAACCGATCAAGCCCTAGCAACTTGGCCACAAACTGCGCGAGAGGGGATGCCGCATCACTCCCAGCATCTTGGTAGATTTGCAGCAACTGACCTAGAAGAGACTGAGGGAGAAATGCCCGCTCCCGGAAAAACGTGGCAAGTTGGTCGCTCAGAACAGCCTTAGGACGCGCACCCTCTGCTCTCAGCTGAGAGCTGAATCGTTCTTCCGCTGCACCATTCAATATCTGCAATGAAACACTGCCACTATCTGATGAGCGATGCAGTAGTTGCGCATCATAGCTTGGATCAACGCGCTCCAAAGATTGAACCTTACCAGTAAGCGCTAATTCAATTGCGGACAACAAACTTGTCTTTCCCGCACCATTCTCGCCATGAACAAGAATAACTTTTGCGTCTAACGGCGCGTGAATTTGGCCACGAATACTGCGGAAATTGTTAATATCTATACTTTTCAACATCCGATTCACGATAAGCCCTCATTCTGACTTGACTGCAGGGCCCTCGAGGTCATCGACACAACTGTATCTAGCACGGCTAGCTCTCCATCACTGGACGCATCAATCAAAGCATCAATTAGAGCGCTGCTAGTTCCAGCGGGTAGCGCGCGAATAAGCTGATCCATGACAGTAACACCCTCGCCCTGCGAGCCTGTAATCGGAGCAGGAATCAGCAGCGGCAACAATACGCGAATACGATCTTCAAGTAGACATTGCGCGGCCTGATCTACAAGCTCACCACTATCATTTAGCTCAATACTTTCCACATGTAATACGCGACAGGTTTCGGGAAGCACTTCAACTCCACCATTCGCCAGCGGGGGGCCCGCAAGGATGACCGTCACCACATAACGAGACCCGGTTACGTCGAGCGCGCGGCTTAGCGCCTCTACCTTTTGCCGAACTCGTCGGCCATCACGATCTCCAAAATCTCCCGTAACGGTATCAATAAGGAGAACAAGGTCCAGAGCTCGACCGTCGCTACCATGCATAGCACCGCTAAAGGAGAACTCGACGCCAGCAACTTTGAAGGGTATCGATAAATCAACATAATTGGCGCAACGAAGTCGCTCCCGAATTGCGCGAACAAGAGGCGATTGTGTCAAATCATAACCTCCTCAACAAAATCTTTTTTCAGCGCTTCACAAGTATCACATCGCGTGAGCAGATTACTCAAACTAATGTGTGTTTCATCGACCCTTCCGACTCTACCCGGTGCGCCACGCACGCGACGCGCACTTCCTCCCAGCTGATGCCAAGCATCATCTGCGTGAACAACAATTACGTTTTCACTACCAAAGGCACCATCAGACTTGAGGGCGATCGCTTCCGTGGCAGATTTCACGATGAAGACTGGACGATCTACTCCGCCTGCGCGTAACGCTCGAGCTGTCATTACTCCAGCTTCTAAATCGTTTGAGACGGGTAGATTCAACGTCCAGAGTCCTTTTTCACGTCCGTGCTGAAACAAAGACAACGCGACCCCGAGGAATCCCAGTCGCATAGCCAAGGAATTTTGGTCATTAATAATTAGATGGGGAGTGCTACTGGTAAGTACTTCATAGGCTTCTGGATTATTGGGTAGTGTTCCATTTCGAAAAATCGCGAGCACTCGTGACCATACCGCAATGGCCATATTCACGAATGCCGTAAGATTTCGCTCATCTGGGGCAGGAACCGCGAGACCCGATATGTCATTGCGCAATCCCACAAGTAAGGGCGTTAGTGCCTCTGCGATTGGCAACTTCTCTAAAGAGGTTAGAGCATATCTCATCAGCAAATCGAGCTTGTTTGCAAGTAGCTTCAAAACAAGCGCAATCAGCACCTTTTCACCCCAAGCACGAATTAGGCAGGCTTCTTGAAGACCGACAAGATCAACATTGTATGCCTCACGATAAATAAGTCGTAAAATATCGCGCTGCCCCCGCTGTAAATCTTCTAGCTCTTCACAAAACACGTGACCCGGAGCAGCCGGAACACAGGGCCATGGCCACGCATGTGCAATGTTAGCTCTCGTAAATAGCGTTTGTAGATTGCTGTCCTGAATAGAAAGCCCAAGCACCAGAGTCTTGTACGTTGTTGCAATATTAACAACCGCATTTCTCATCGCTGCATATTCAGGCGCTTCCGGCCAGGCAACAATCTGAGAGTGGCTCCCAGTCAAGAATCGCCGAAATAAATCAGGCTCACTCTCCGCATGTAAAATGCAGCCGTGGAATTTAAGTAGACGAGCTCGTCCGGCCGGCCCTCTAAGATGATCAGGATCAACAACGACCTGTATGACACCTGGAATACCGTTGCCCAATCGTTGAACAGCAGCTTCTAAAAAACCATCCCAGTTTGCTGAGGCAATTTGATTTACTGCACCTTCGAGAATCAGTATCGCGATACAGAGATGCTCTGCCGCGGGAGGAGCGGGATGCCGGAAAGCCTCCCTAATGTCGATTGCCTCCCAGAGTATAAAGTCAACATCTGTGCCGGCAATTCGAATGTCTAAAAGGCGAGAGTACTGGCCCCATAATCTCTTGATAATTTCTCCATACTGAGGCCAGTCCGCCAATGGTCTACCGTATTGGCCTTGGACTACTGCAGGGTCAATATCCGCCAACTCAAGCGCCTCCCGGAGAGCCGGCAAATATACATGAGCAGTTTTAGCGGATACCGCCCGTACCCGGATAAAGTCGAGCGCCCGCTCTATGAGATTTCCGAGATTGGGGGCTTCACGTGAAATACCAGAACCGACCCAAAGTGCAAACTCTCCATTCGCGACAGCATCAGCAACAGAGGCAAATTCGGCATCAAACTTTGCTAGCACCTCCCCAACAGAAGTTTCTAAGACTACTGGCGCTTGCGGCATTCCTTATCCTTAATTTTCCCTACAGCAACATCGGCCACAAATTTTAGAAGAAGTCTCGCCGCATATCTTTAAAATAGGTGCGCCCGTACCCCAGCGACTATTTGTCAGAATTGGGCAAACCGACTCGGCTCTTTCACAATGAATGACAAAGCTATATGTTAAACGTATAGCTCAATCTGTACCAGAGTAATCAAACTTCCCACTGGACTTAATATAGACTTAAATGGGGTAGAGCCTAAATACCTAAGCGGCTGATTTATAAAGCATTTTTTTGTCGGAGTGGCCGGATTTCAGGCTGGCCCACTGTGGGTGGGATGGCATTATTAACAGGGTTCGATGAGTGCCCATCCCCCGTTAATGGGGTAGAGCCGTGAACCGAGGCGTTCGATTGAACAAACCCCGCAACTCGGTCTATTAACAAAAAAGGCCACCCATTGGGTGGCCTTTTTTGTTAATTGGTCGGAGTGGCCGGATTTGAACCGACAGCGCAGCCATTTTTCTGATCGTAACTCATTGTTTTAATTAAAGAATTATTTGTGCACGTGTCATGATTTTGATTGGGGGGATGGCTTGGGGGGAGGACATACCTGGACCCATTTTAAATCGCCGAGATATTTTCTTTGTTTACTGCACTCAAAGTTAAGGGCCCTAGTAGTACAATTAGGAAAATTTCTGAACGATGCACTTTATCAGGCCCTTAATCCGGATGTTGCAATAACGACGTGAGCAGCAATTTTTGTGTTTTGGAGGTCTCGACAGCCCTATTTTTAAAGACATCCCACTTTTATCTATCCCCTTCACGAAATTTTCGGGTTAGATGTAAGGATCGACCTACTGCTGGATAGCATACATCACAAGCTATTTGACAGCGGCCAGATCCCTCCTACATTGGACCACAGAATCGTGTACCGTGATCCAGCTGGCAAAGAAAGTAGCTATTTCGAACTAGAGCAACAACCATTGACAATAGTGCCACACTGAAATTGCCAACACTTACCACCTCAGAAGTAGCCGCGCCCGATATCTACCTATCTGTGGAAAGTCGTTGATTATCAACTATGAATATTCTTTCAACGCTTTATTATCTGGCTATCATTAATCGCAGAACGATTCAGCTTGAAGACTATACGTTATATGCCAGAAGCAATGATCCGCAACGGGCTTTTTGGAGCCAGGACTTATTACTTACCTTTGTGTAAACGGCCTTCTGGTATGAGTTGCTCTACTTCTGCACAGCAAAAAAACGCTGTTAGATATTTCGGCTACTCGGCTGAGGCCCGAGAGGTTCCCGGCTCAATGGCTGCTCGCGCATCAGGCTCTATGACACCCATTTGCGTTGGGCGACAACTGCAAATAGTCGTCACACAGTATACTACTGTATAAGTTATAGTTCCAATTTCGCTTATTGGGGCTCCAATTTAATGTCATGACAACACCCCAGCTTTATCCAGCACCTCAATAGCCTGTAAAGAAAAGCCCCAATCTTCCAATACAAGCCTAGTATCGGCTCCCTCTTCATGAGGTGCTAAAGGAGTTTGACAAATTGAACGACTAAAACGTGGCGCTGGTGCGGGTTGCAGAATGCCGCCAACATCGATATAGGTCTCGCGTGCCCGGTTATGAGGGTGACCCGGTGCCTCCTCGTAATCTAGAATCCCGGCAATACACGCATCACTACCTTCAAATAATTTCACCCATTCATCTCGAGTTTTGGATTTAAAAGTCTCCGTAAAAGTGGCTCTCATCTCAGGCCATCGCTGAGGGTTATTTTGATCCTTAACAAAACTTTCTGGAAAACCTGCTATGCGGACCATCTCGGCAAAAAACTTAGGCTCTATAGGGCCGATTGATACAAACTTGCTATCCGCCGTTGCATAGGCGCCATAAAATGGCACACCGCCGTCCAATAGATTTTTATTTCGTTCAGTCTGCCAACCGCCCAGTTGATCCAAGGTATAGAACATGCTCATCAGATGTGCAGAGCCATCTGTGATGGCGGCATCGATGACTTGCCCCTTACCTGACTGTCGTACTTCCAGTAACGCCGAAAGGATGCCAACAACCAGGAATAAACTGCCACCGGCAAAATCGCCCACTAAATTTAAAGGTGGTACCGGCTGATCTTTGGTACCGATCGCAGCGGCAGCACCAGTCAATGAAATATAATTGTAATCGTGGCCAGCTGAATTCGCCAGTGGACCGTGCTGTCCCCAGCCTGTCATACGACCATAGATAATCCTGGGGTTGCGCCCTAAGCACACATCGGGACCAAACCCTAAACGCTCCGCTACGCCGGGCCGATTGCCTTCAAAGAAGACATCAGTCCTTTCAACCAGCTTTAACAGAACCTCCAAACCCTGCGCGCAACTCAAATCCAATGCAATACTTTTCTTACCACGGGAATTAATATCCATCGCAGAAGGGGGAGCAATAGAATTGGGCTTAGACGCACGCTCGACCACAATAACTTCAGCCCCCAGGTCCGCCAACAGCATACCAGCGTACGGGCCGGGACCAATGCCCTTCATTTCGATTACCTTTATCCCTGCTAATGGTCCCATAGGAACTCCTTCGGCTGGCTTATCGGTTACTTAGGTTGCATACGGATACCGGCATCCATGCGAATGCACTCTCCGTTAGTGTAATCATTTTCTACAATATACTGGGACAGGTGCGCAATCTCATCGGGCCTGCCTAAACGCTGGGGGCACAGCGGGCTATGCGACAAGGCCTCGTACGCGGACTCGGGTAAAGAGTCAAACAGCGGCGTGTGAATCAAACCTGGAACAATAGTATTCACGCGAATACCATAACCGGCCAGATCACGCGCGATCGGCAGGGTCATACCCACGATGCCGCCCTTTGACGCACTATATGCAGCCTGGCCCATCTGCCCCTCATAAGCGGCAATAGATGCGGTATTGATTATTACCCCACGAGCGCCATCGTCATTGACCGGTTGTTGCGTGGTCATCTGCAATGCGGCCAAGCGTAACACATTAAATGTACCGTTCAGATTTACATCAATGACCGATTTGAAATGACTCAAAGGAAAAGCGCCATCCTTGCCCACGGTCTTGACAGCACTGCCAATGCCGGCATAGTTGTTACAGATATGTACAGCACCAAATTTTTCAACAACCGTATCAATGGCCGACTGAACAGCGTTTTCATCGGTAACATTGACGTTCTGGTAGATCACATTATCACCCAGTTCGACCGCCAGCGAGTTACCACGCTCATCGTGCATATCAAAAATGGCTACGCTGGCACCCATACCCGCATAACGACGGACCGTAGCCTCACCCAAACCAGACGCGCCACCAGTAACGATAGCAACTTTACCTTTAATATCCACATCCAACTCCCATAACCATTTTTATTTAATCCAGAATACTGCTGTAGTTATCCGTAAAAATATCCCGACCAATAATCAACTTCATAATCTCGGAGCTACCCGCTAAAATACGATTAATCCGTGCATCAGTGAACATGGAGCAGATGGCATACTCCTGCATATAACCGGCGCCTCCGTGCAACTGCACGCCAAGATCCATCATCCTCCACTCCAGCTCTGTGGCTTGCAACTTACCCTTAGCCGCCATATTCACAGTAAGACGGCCTTCATTGTGCTCGGAAACGCAGTGGTCGACATAGACCTGCAGGATATCCAACTCGGCATCCATTTCGGCTAATTTAAACTGGGTGTTCTGCATGTGCGACAGGGGCTTACCGAAGACTTTTCGCTCCATAGCAAACTCCCGGGTGATGTTGAATCCCCTGCGCGCATTCGCAGCAGCCATTACCATGGCGATCAGTCTTTCCTCCGCCAGCCCCTGCATCAAATAAAAGAATCCGCGACCAGGTTCACCGAGAATGTTTTCCTTGGGGATAACCACATTATTGAAGAATAACTCGGCGGTATCCTGTGCCTTTAATCCCATTTTATCGAGGTTGCGACCGCGCTCAAATCCATCCATACCACGCTCTACCACACACAAGGTCATTGAGTGCGAATGGTCCTCCGAGTCAGATTTGGCCGCAACTATGACCAAGTCTGCGTTAATAGCATTAGATATGTACGTCTTGGAACCGTTGAGCACATAGTGGTCACCCTCCACATTCAAACTAGAACGCATACCGGCCAAGTCGCTGCCGGCATCGGGCTCGGTCATAGCGATAGCGAGAACCTTCTTACCGGATACACAGTCGGGCAACCAGCGCTGCTTCTGATCATCACTGCCAAAATGCTCCAGATAGGGGCCGACCAAACGACTGTGCAGTGTGTTGAACCACTCTCCACAGCCTGCTCGCTGAGTTTCTTCGATTATGATTTGCTCGAAGCGAAAGTCTTTGTCGCCCAAGCCGCCATATTGCTCATCGGGCCAGATCATCAAGAACCCCTGCTCTCCCGCTTTCTCAAACGCCTCGCGATCGACGATACCCTGTTGCCGCCAACGCTCTACGTTTGGTGTAATCTCAGCCTCAAGAAACTTGCGATATGCTTCACGAAACATAGACTGTTCTTCGGTAAATTTTCGCACTTCATCACTCTCTAATTAAGGATCATCTAGGTTTAAACATCCAGCCATCAAGCTACTTTTCTTGTGCGCGACAGCCGCCGCAGAAATTGGCCGCAAAGGGTACACTGCGGTATCACCAGCGGCCTGGAGGCAATGCCCGCTCGCTAAACAGGCAGAGCTCTTCAATTAAGTGAACAGCTCACATCTGGCAATTTTCTCGACCACGACGGCAGGGCAGTTAAATCGATCGCCATAGCTGGCAGCCAGCTCTGCACAACGGGCCCGAAAATTTTCCAGCCCGTAGGTATTGACGAACTGAATGAATCCGCCTGTCCACACCGGCGCGCCTATACCCATAATAGAGCCAATATTAGCATCAGCTACACTGCGCAGGACATTGGTCTCCAGACATTTCAGCGTCTCGATCACCTGCCGGAACAACAGGCGATCCTTTACATCCTGCTCATCCAAATCGACATCCGCCCTATAATAAAAATCGAGTAATTTTGGCCAGATATTGCGGGTGCCGTCTTCCGCATAATCGTAGAACCCACCGCCCCAATGGCGACCACCGCGCCCATGTTTAGTGAGCAGAGTATCGATGACACCGTGCATAGCGTCCCGCTCGCCCCACTTGTCTGCCTGGCCAATATTGGACCAGGTTTCGTGTAACTTGCGGGACAGCTCCAAACTGGTTTCATCGTGCACCTGCAGCGGTCCCACAGGCATACCGACAGCTTTGCCCAGGTTGTCAATTTTCACCGGGTGCAACCCTTCTGTTAGCAAACGGCACCCTTCATCCAGATACGTTCCGAAAGTCCTTGAGGTGTAGAAACCCAGCGAGTCGTTGACCACTATGGGTGTCTTTTTGATTTGTTTGGCATAGTCGAAAGCCCTGGCCAAGGTCTCATCACTGGTCTTTTCACCGCAGATAATTTCCACCAGTGGCATTTTTTCCACCGGCGAGAAAAAATGGATACCGATAAAGTTCTCAGGTCTACTGGAAGCTTCTGCCAGACGGGTAATTGGCAGGCTGGAGGTGTTTGAACCCCAAACACCATTTGCCGCCAGATACTGCTCAGTTGCAGCGGTAATCCTGTTCTTCAATTCGATACTTTCAAACACCGCCTCAATAATCAGGTCACAGCCCTGCAAATCTTCGTCACTGGCAGTGGCTTTGATCAAACCCAGAACCGCAGCCTTCCTGGCTTCATCCATACGACCGTTGCTAATTCCTTTTGCCAACAGTTTTTCGGTATAGGCTTTGCCTTGCTCAGCCGCTTCGACGCTTATGTCCTTCAAAATCACTTCTATGCCAGCCATGGCCGATACATAAGCAATACCCTGGCCCATCATGCCGGCGCCCAGCACACCCAACTTGCTGACTTTCTGCAGCTCGATTCCCTTAGGACGACTGGCACCACCGTTTACCTTGTTCATATTAAAAAAGAAGGCAGTGATCATGTTCTTCGCTTGCGGTGTCAGTGTCAGATACACCATGCCACGTGTTTCAATTTTCAAGGCAGTTTCAAAATCCACGTTGGCCGCCTCAACTGCACAATCCAGAATTTTCGCAGGTGCCGGCAACAAGCCGCGAGTCGTCTTTGCCAACATGGCGGCAGCGCCGGGGATCAACTGAGCCATTCCGGGTGAATTGACAACGCCGCCAGGAATTCTGTGCCCCTTACGGTCCCAGGGTTGAACTGCAGCGTCCTGGTTGCCCTTGTTCGCAAGGATATACGCCCTGGCTCGCGGCAGCAGCTCTTCCAGAGACTCGACCGTCTCGTGAATCAATCCCGCCTTAAAAGCCTTGTCAGCAGCAATGCGTTTGCCTTCCAGCAGATAGGGCAAGGCCAGTTCCAGACCCAGCAGATTGACCATACGAACGATACCACCACCGCCCGGCAGCAGCCCGAGCGTCACTTCTGGCAAGCCCAGTTGAACGGAGTTATTGTTCCACGCGATGCGGTGATTACAGGACAGGCATATTTCAAAACCGCCCCCCATGGCCGCTCCATTGATAGCAGCAACCACGGGTACCGGAAGTTTTTCCAAACGGCGCAGCGGTGCTTTGACCGCTTCCACCAGGGCTTGTAGCCGGGCTTCCTCACCGCGCTTGACAGCGACCAATTCGTTCAGGTCGCCACCGGCGAAGAAGGTCCTTTTAGCAGAGGTCAAAATAACGCCCGCCAGCCCATTTTCAGCTTCCAGCTTATCCAGAGTCTCAGCCATGGCCTGACGGTATTCGGCATTCATGGCATTGACCGGACCGGTCTGGTCCATGGTTATCGTCACGATACCATCTGCGTCTTTCTGGTACTTAAATACACTCATCACTTGCTCCCGGAAATTAATAGTCATTCGGTGGAACTACACACGCTCAATTATGGTGGCAATTCCCATACCGCCACCTACGCACAGGGATAACATCGCGCGTTTCATACCGCGGCGTTCCAACTCATCCAACATAATACTGACCAGCATCGCGCCAGTTGCACCCAGCGGGTGCCCCATGGCTATAGATCCACCATTGACATTGGTTACTTCATGACTGATATCCAGATCCTTCATAAAGCGCAAGGCAACTGAAGCGAATGCTTCATTGATTTCCCACAGGTCGATATCGGATGGCTTGAGACCAGCCTTTCGCAGACATTTTTTTGCTGCCGGCCCAGGTCCTGCCAGCATAATGATTGGGCAGGTGGAAGTAACGACTCCGCAGACCACGCGGCCGCGAGGGATCAGCCCGAGATCCTTGCCTGCCTGCTCGCTGCCGATCAATACAGCGGAAGCGCCATCAACGATACCGGAGGAGTTGCCCGGCGTATGGACATGTTCCACGCGCTGCAAGGTGTTGTATTTGCGCAAAATGACATCGTCAAAACCCAGACCGCCCATCACTTCAAACGAAGGCTTCAGCTTTGCCAGCCCCTCCATCGTCGAACCAGGCTTGATGAAATCGTCTTTTTCCAGAATCGTCAGCCCGTTTTCGTCCTTAACGGCCATTATGGACTTATCAAAATAGCCATTGTCACGGGCGTGGGCCGCACGGCGCTGGGACTCTAGGGCAAAGGCGTCGACATCTTCACGGCGGTATCCGTCCAGGTTCGCGATGACATCAGCGCCAATGCCCTGGGGAACAAACTGTGTTTCCAGCTGGAAGGCGGGGTCCAGGCTCATGGCCCCGCCATTCGCCCCCATTGGTACACGGGACATACATTCCACTCCGCCGGCAACCAGCAGATCCGTCCAACCGGAAGCAATTTTTTGGGCCGCCGTATTCACCGCTTCCAGACCCGACGCGCAAAAGCGATCCAGTTGCACCCCCGCCACAGATTCCGCCCAACCGGACTTTTGCACAATCATCTTTGCTACGTCGGAGCCCTGCTCCGCTACGGGGCTCACACAACCCATGATCACGTCATCCACATATGCCGTATCCAGGTCATGGCGCTTTTGCAGTCCCTTCAACAAACCCGCCCCCAAGTCGATGGGCTTGACCTGATGCAGGCTACCGTCCTGCTTGCCTTTACTGCGGGGAGTGCGAACGGCATCGTAAATGTAGGCGTTGTTGGTCATATAAGGCTCTCAGCAATGTTTATGATAGTGATCGAAAAAGGCCGTTATCATGCTCTTCAAGCGTGGCTGTGACAATGACGAACAGCGCCACGAGATAGACATTATGTTACAATTCAGACTATCAATGCGTATTGAAGGGCACCACTATGGAAGCTGTTACAATCTCATCAGTTTACGCCCAGTCTCTGCTGGAGGGCTATGTTTTAAAGGGCTATAACCCAAAGGAACTACTGCGCTCGCTCAATATCCCAGTGCAAATAATGAACAATAACCGACTGCGAATATCGACATTAGATTTCTCTCGGCTGTCTGGCCAAGTTATAACCACACTGCGCGATGAAACCTGCGGGCTGCTCAACACCCCACTACCCCTTGGCACTTTGGAAACGTTGATTCGCACGGGCTTTAGCTGCTCTACCATCGCCGATGCACTCAAACAGACCAGCCGAACACTCAATCAGATTGCTTCAAGCATCCAAACAGCGCCAATAGAAGACGGCACAAGCATTCGGATTGCTCACGTGGTACTACCCATGACCGGTATCGTCGGCCATTACGCTCTGGAAAATACTATGCTGCTGTGTCAGCGCATCATGTGCTGGCTGGCTGGGGACTTTATTCCACTGGAACGAGTTAACCTTAAACACCCGGAACCGCGCTTCAAGCAGGAATATCAGTATTTATATTACGGCGCACCGGTTTACTTCAGCCAGCCAGAGAACTCCATCATTTTCAGCGGCGAACACCTTGGGCTTCCAGTGTGCCGAGACCGTAATGATCTGGGAAATTTATGGACAGACACCCAGGTAAAACTGTTGACACAACCCAAGCGCAGCTCGTCAACATCTGTTCGCCTACGCTTATGGATGGAAAAAGTCATCCGTAGCGGCGAAACCCCACCACTACTGACTGAAGCCATCAAACATTTTTCGACAACTGAACAAACCCTGAGAAGAAAGCTGGCAAAAGAAGGTCGCTCATTCAGACAAATGAAAGAAGATGCCCGACGAGACATGGCCATTTACTTTTTAAATTCGAACCGTTATAGCATAGAGAAAATCAGTGAAAAGCTTGCTTTCTCAGAGTCCAGCGCCTTTATTCGCGCCTTTAAACAGTGGACTGGTATGACACCACTGGCCTACCGGGAATTACAGTCAATAAAACCCCCGCCAGATTGAACAAACCACCACTCGATTCACTCATCATTAAATCAAATGCCTGAAAACCATTTATACCAAGCAGAAACATTCAACAAGCTGATCCCCTCAACAGAGCTCTGTCACAACCTCCGTTCTCCGCCTGCCTCGGACAAAAAAAGTTATACAATGGAAAACAAGCTTTTTTATTCGAATAATTGGAACGCGCCACGCTCCCTTTCGGTGATTATGCACAACTCAGAAACACAGTGGTATCTGAGCGACTCGCCCGATCGAATACCCGAAACGGTGTTGCGCCCACCGAAACTGATGACCAAAGTCAACCAAGACACCGCCACGGGGGAGCGCACCGCCAATTCGGCCACCCGATTAAGGGGTTATATTCAGTATCAAGAAATGCCGCTCAACAGCAAAGGGTAGAATTCGCAAGAACGTAAATTGGATCCCAAAAGTATCGCACGGAAGAAGCATAACCCCTGAATTGTGGCTACACTACGTCTGCGGTCAATGTCACTCTACAGACGGGCTCGTTAGTAGGCCCGAGACAAAGCCAAGCAGCCTACTGAATAAGTCGGAATTTTCCAGTTGCGAGTAGAAAGCCGGCGATTTAGAATAATAGACCAAGAGATTTAAAGGGTAGCGGCTTCCCTACGACGAGAATGTAGTAGACTACTTGTTTACCGCCCAGTCGAAGCGGGACCGACCTGTCAAGTCAATGTATCGACCACTGCGCATGAGACGCAATGCCCATTTAGAACATTGCCAACATTATCGTATAGAGCGCCCGGCCAAAGGCTCCAAGCGATGCTGAAAGCGGCTATCGCGATCGTCGAGGCCCGGCAGGAGATTATCAATTACTACTTAAGGCTATATGACAAACGAAGGCTGAACTCGGATTAGAATAACATTTGCCATAATAATTACGAGCCAACCATAACCAATATGAGGCGGGCAGATCAACCGGGCAGCCAAAAGACGTATTTAACCATTCTATTGGCCAGGGCTCCAAAACACCTGACCAACTAACGAGTGATTACGGGCTGTGTTATCAGCTAATATATTGATGCGCATCGGGTTCAAATCCGCGCAATCCTTACAAGAAGCAATGACCACTATGGTAAATACCCCAAAAAATCTCAGGGCAATTGATTTAAATCTTTTGCCCGTTTTACGATCCCTCCTAAAGACAAAGAATGTCACAAGAACTGCTGAACTGTTACACATGAGCCAATCAGCGGTGAGCGAGGCACTAAAACGCATTCGCCTACAATTTAACGACGATGTCCTGGTTCGTGTTGGGCGAAATATGGTTTTAACGCACTTTGCCCACACAATTGAAGAAAAGCTCGACAGCGCTTTAAAAGAAATCGAAACTCTTACTCAAGCAGAAGAGATTGACCTTCTATCGCTTCATCGTGAAATTATTATAGCAACGGCCGATTGCGTTATTGTAGCTTTAGGAAAGAAGCTAATCGAAGAACTAAGAATAAAAGCACCTAACGTCCACGTGCAAATAATCAATGTTCCAGAGACACATGTGCTAGAACTTGAAAGAGGCGAGATAGATTTTATAATCGTACCCGAACCCATCGTTGAGGGTAACACCTTGTACAAAGAACCCCTATACAAGGAAGAGTTTATTTGCATAGCCAGACGAGGAAATCAAAAAGTCAGCTCGCCCTTAAGTAAAGATGAATTTTCGAAACTTGCCAATATTGGATATAGACCAGAGGCAAATAGCGCCATAAGAGTCAATCGCCCCTTTAAAGATGGCTGGGTGGAGCAATTATTGGTTCCCCACTTTACGTTACTACCATTTCTTGTTGAACAATCAGATTCTATCGCACTGGTACAGCGGCATGTTGGTGAAATTTATTCGCGTCACTTTGAAATCGATATCATAGAGTGCGACATGGGCATTGCGCCTATGCAAGTATCTGTTTTTTGGTCTGAAGCACATCAAAATGATGCATTTCATCGCTGGCTACGAGGAAAGTTCAAAGACTTTCTTGCGGACGATATAAATTTTATTCCGTAACACGCCCATCTAAAAAGAAAACATATCCGCTCTGGCATGCTAACAACAAACAAATGACTCAGCATCTATTAACGTTTTTAAATTTCCAGAACTACGAAAAAAATAATATTTCAAAGAATCGAGAAAAACGTTTATGCGATCAACACAAATCATTCTGCAACAAAAGAAAACTGCATACTTCAAAAGCCAGTAGTTGTAGTCAAGCGTAACTTTCCTCGTAGCTAAATCACTACACTTTAACGCCACGAACAACAATTTCAACAATTTCTTCTGCGACTTCTTTGGCCGAATCCAACTCATCACTTTTCAGAAGATCAATCTTTGACGTGAGTGGCTGCGAACACAAAGCAGCCCCCCCGCCATGTGCGATCAAGAAAAAAATCAACGATGGATTTATACTTTTAAGCTCACCCGTAGAAACCCCCTCATCGATTATTTCCTTGAATACCGCTATCAGTTTTTGATGAGCCGAAGATTCAAGAATATAATCCAAGCGCGCCGTATTGCGCGCCCCCTCATAGTTAGCTAGCTGTAAAAATGCGGGAAACTTGAATAGTGAAACAAGCAAATTAACCGCAGCATTTCGCAATTTATCCTCTGCGGTATTTCCTTTATGAATCGTATTAACCTGCGCCAACAAACTCTCCATACCTTGGTCAAAAGCTGCTTTCCATAATTGCTCTTTGGTACCAAAGCGAGCCGGTATCAAACCGTGGCTTATCCCTAACTTGGCTGCCAACTCACGCATTGACATACCATCGTATCCCTTTTCGGCAAAGGCCTTTAGCGCTTCAGTTAACATCTCCTCACGATGCACAACTCTTTCATCACAGCCGCCAGGGCGACCTCGACGACGAGGCTTGGATACTATATTCGGCATGTATTTCCCATATGGATATCTAATATATTTGAGCAAGAGCATATGGTACTACATTTAACCCATGCCACTAATAGTGGCATGGGAAATAAGTACCCGAAACTCCATAGCTTAAAATCTTTCAGCCAAGCTGCGAGAACACCTAACATTAACCAATACACGGGTTTTTTAAAGGTGGAAACCATATCTACAGAGGTTAGAGCTGGAATAAATTGGCTACAATGAAATTTTAATATACAGTTGACAAATTACGAGAGATTTCGCTATCCTTCACACTTGTCTATTTCCTGCCTTTTAGAGGATACATAATGTCTAACAAAACTCAGGTACTTATTGCAGGCGGTGGCCCCGTTGGTTTAAGCCTATCCCTGGAATTAGCATCCCACGGTATTAAATCAATCTTGCTAGAGCGAAATGCAACAACGACGCGCCACCCGAAAATGGATTTAACCAATGGCCGTAGCATGGAACTATTTCGCCGAATGGGCGTAGCAGAAGATTTACGTGCTGTTGGTGTTCCCGGCGACCATCATTTGGATATTATCTGGGCAACCAGCGCAACGGGTACCGTCTTACATCGCTTCCCCTACCCCACACCTGACGGCAGAAGAGACCAGACCCGCGTTGCTAATGATGGCCGCGGCACATGGGAGCCCAGCCTCCGTGTTTCTCAAGTAGAAGTGGAGCCTGTGCTCAAACAAAAAGCCGAAGAAAGCGAATTCATCGATGTGCGGTTTGGTTGGGCCTACGAGTCACATGAAGAGACCGCAGACGGTGTGCTTGTGACTATCCGCAACACGGAAACCGATGCAACTGAACAACTTAGCGGTGACTACTTAGCCGGCTGTGACGGGGGCGGAAGTAAAGTACGTCAAGCCATGGGTATAGAGCTAGACGGGCAGTTCAAAGTGGCGGAAGCCTATACCGCACATTTTCGCTCTACCGATTATGACGTTCTGGCGAAATTTGGTATAACTTACCATTTACAAACTGCTGTAGGCAGTATGATTTCGCAAAATGGAAAAGATATTTGGACTATCCACGGCTTTACAGAGCCACAACAACCCAAAGAATGGATTAGGGAGTTTGTTGGCCAAGATTTTGAATTTGAACTGCTTCTGTCTAACCCCTGGACACCTCACCTTGTGGTAGCCAAGGAATACCGCAAAAAACGCGTATTCCTGGCAGGTGATTCTGCCCACCAATTAATTCCAACCGGTGGTTTTGGCATGAATACAGGTATCGGAGATGCGGTCGACCTAGGCTGGAAGCTTTCCGCGGTACTAAACGGTTGGGGTGGTGAGGCATTATTAGACAGTTACGAAATTGAGCGCCTTCCAGTAGCACAGCGCAATGTCGCTATGTCATTCGAGAATACCAAGGTACGTATGGCCATAGCAGAAGCATATGCTAAAGCGATGGAGGAAGGCGACCTGGAAGCCGATGACGCTGAAGCCAGACGTTTAGCGCTTGGCAGTAAAATCAAGGCGCTTGGTAATCAGGAAAATGAGCGCTGGGGTGTTGAGCACGGTTATTACTATGAAGGCTCACCCGTCATCATTAGCGATGGCTCCGACCTACCGGAATTTAACCCTGATGTATGCCAACCGACCACTTGCCCGGGAGCACGCCTGCCCCACATTTACTTATATGACGGCTGTGCACTTTATGAATATCTAGGCAGAGAATTCTCACTCATCGTCATAGGCGAAGTTGACTCTTCAGCATTTGAAATAGCCGCCGCAAAAGCACAGCTACCCCTCACAGTGATTCGCCTGGCAAACGAGCCCATACTGGACCTGTTAGAACGTAAGCTCATTCTGGTGCGACCCGATCAGCATGTAGCATGGCGTGGCGACACACTGCCCGACAACTGCGAAAAAGTGATCGAGCAAGTAACCGGCAGGGTATAAACAGCAGGCCTGGCAGCAGCTTCCCTGTAATGAATGCTGTACAACAATCAATAAACTGTGAGAAGCCTATGAAACTCTATTATTTCCCTGGCGCCTGCTCCCTGGCGCCTCACATTGTATCAAAAGAAGCAGGTATCGACTTAGAGTTAATCAACACCGATATCCGTGCACACAAGCTCGAAGATGGCAGCGATTATTTTGACATCAACCCCAAAGGCTGTATTCCAGCACTAGCCTTGGATGACGGCCAGTTGCTGACAGAAGGTCCTGTAGTTTCTCAATATTTGGCCGACCTCAAACCCGAAGCCAAGCTAGCACCAGCCGCTGGAACTATTGAACGCTATCGTGTGCAAGAGTGGCTTGGTTATATTAACTCCGATATCCATAAACTTTATACCCCTTTGGTACGCCAGGCTGCAGAGGACATCCAGCGAGCAGCAAAAGAAAGTCTAAATACACGCTTTATTTATGTGAACAATGCGTTAAAAGGTAAGGATTTTCTTGTCGGAGAACACTTTACGATCGCAGATGCCTATATGTTTGTAATGATTTTATGGGCCAATCACCTAAAATTAGACATCTCAAAATTTGATGCATTGAATGCATATTTTGGCCGAATTGTCGCAAGGCCGGCAGTTCAAGCCGCCCTAAAAGCTGAAGGTTTGGCGTAGGATAGCACAGGAAGAAAAAAACCTGTGGTCATCTTAATATATGACCACAGGTCCCGCACAAAAAATGCAGCAATATAATAGATTAAACTGATGAGCCACCATCAACCATAAGGTCAGTTCCTGTTACAAAACTTGCATCATCTGATGCAAGATATAAAGCAGCATGAGCAACCTCTAATGGCTGTCCTTTTCGGCCCATTGGTGTCATAGAAACCAATACTGCATTAAGCTCATCGCTATTTTTATCGACTAAGGGTGTATCAATAACCCCAGGGCAAATTGTATTAACACGAATATTAAAATTCGCTAATTCACTCGCTGCGCTCTTTGTTATACCCCTTACGGCCCATTTAGTTGCGGAATAAGCGACCATGGATGGCGCTGCCCTAACCCCCGCTCCTGAGGCGATATTGACAATAGAACCGCCTCCCGCGCGTGTCATTGGTGCTATTACTGCCATAACTCCCAGTAAAACGCCCAACTGATTGACTCGATATTGCAGGTCTATATCCTCCAGCCTGGATTCTACAAGCGGGCCAAAAATTGCAATACCAGCACAGTTAATTAATATATTCAAATGCCCAAACTTTGTCTCAGCAAACGCAGTTGCTTCCTGCCATTGTTCATTATTTGATACATCAAGATAAAAGAATTCTGCGTTATCACCGAGTTCGTCAGCTAAAGCCTCACCTGGCTGACGGTTCACGTCACAGAGCAGAACCTTGGCACCTTGCTCAATGAATAAACGTGCTTGCGCTGCGCCCATACCGGATGAGGCGCCCGTAATTAACGCCACTTTACCTGTCAACTTACCCATATTATTTTCCTCATAACCCATTATAAGCCGACAACAAAACTATAAAATCGTCGACTATATCCTACACCGAAACCAAATACGATCTCGCCCTCAAACCATCTATAGGGCGCCATCAACTATGCCGGAATTAGCCGCAGTGGTAATCGATCCAACAAGTACATATGATTATGCAATTGATATTCTGGCTCTCCAGTTAATTCTATACGCGACACTCTTTTAGCCAGAGCACTAATAATGGATTCAGCCTCAAGCCGAGCCAGCATTTGCCCGATACAGTTATGAATGCCCATTCCAAATGACATACTTGCAGCAGCACCTTTGCGAGTAATGTCATATTCGTCTAATCGTTCGAAGAGGTTCGGGTCGCGGTTTACCGCACATATCCACACGCCAATTTTCATACCTGGCTCAAGCCTGTAACCTGCCACCTCTGTCTCACGTGTGATCATACGATAAATAACACGAAAAGGAGGGTTCAGACGAATGGCTTCATTGAATGCAGCACGCGCCAATTGAGATTTGGCACAAACCAAATCCCATTGACTGGGATGTTGCGCCAATAGATTCAGGGTGTGTCCTATACCACCTATAGTCGAATCGAAGCCTCCTGCAAGAAAAGTCGAAGCCATATTTTTAGCAAAACCTTCCGGCAGATTTCCAGCGTCTTCTGCCTGATATGTAAGATCAGCGATTCCCCCTGGGATAGCACTCTCCCGCGCCTGTGCCTGCTCAAACCATGCAAGATGTGGCTCCGCATCCTTATATGCTTGCATACTCCGCTCGTTCATTGGCCCTTGCATGTTTAGAGCCATCGTCGTGATCGCAATCGCAGGCCCGGGTGGCAACTCTAGACCAACCACTGAAGAAAATACGTTCAATACAAACTTTTCTGCAATGTCACCAACACCGTCCACTTGTCCTTTGTCGAGTAATTCATCAACTAATGCTTCAGCTCGGTCAATAAACATACTCTGGCAGCTTCGTACAAATACAGGTGACATTATGCGCTGCATAGTAGTGCGCGCCAGGGTATGCTGCGGTGGATCCGACTCTAATAGAAAACTAACTGGACGCAACAGACCCGGATCACGAATATCTACCAAGCCTGTTCCCGCACTCGCAATAAAACGCTCGTTATCGTTCAATATTTCGGTTGCTTCAGCCGTATGGCCCACAGCATATACGCCATATTGTGGCACTGATACCACCGGCCCCGCATCACGCAGAGCATCATAGAAGGGAATAGGATTCCGTAAAACCTCGTCAGCGTACATATCGACATTAAATTCTGGCGGCGACATGGCTGTACTATTCGTATTCTTAGGGTCCAGCATACTAACCTCCTAAATATTTAGTTACTCGACCGCGGAGGGGATGGCTATATCCGATGCGGCTGCAATGGCTTCTGCCATAACTTCAGCAAATGGACGGCCCGCTTTATGCCCAACTGACAAAATATCCGGATCAAACGGATGGCCAATAGGGTTAGCGCTAAAGGCCTCTGTTTGAAAATAAGCTTTGCTCTCTTCCGGCGTGCTAAAGTTATCTATCATTAGTTCAACTTCATTGCCGTCGGGATCCTTATAATAGAGCGAGGTGGTCATACCATGATTAATGGGAAAAAACGGCACAATCCCCTGCCCTTTAAGACGCACATAGGTTTCGAGTAAATCGTCCAGGTTCGCATAGCTAAACGCATAATGCCCCAAGCCCACTCTCATTGGATCATGATCCCCAATTTCTGATGGCATATTTATCAACACTAGCCGGTGATGCTCTTCATCAAACGTCATAAAATTTAATATATCGTTCTTAAACACATCCTCCATATGAAAGACCTTACCATACCAACTAGCCATAGCTTCAAATTGTTTTGTCTTTAGAACAATATGCGCCAGTTTCACTGGCACAATTTTCTTGTCTTTAGCCATCTTGATTACCCTCTAGGTATTCTAATAAATGATATATATTTCGAACAAAAGCAGGATAGGATAACGATCAAACTTCAAACCCACCAATACAGTCTTTTAATGTTCTGCCACCAAAACTGGTGCCGCCTTGCGCGAGTGGATTTTCCAACCCTCAACGGTACGCCGATAGGTGTCCTTAAACTCAGCTATCGCCGCGGGCCCGGAACCGAGTTGCGGCAAGCCATTCTCAACAGGTTTGGCGTGGTACAACGTGAATGGCGTTATTGCCTCGGCCTCGTCCTCTTTCACGGATATAAACACAGGTGACCCGCACATATGCCATGACACCGGCGAAACTGGGCGAGCTTCGTAAAAAGCCACTATTTGAGAGCGTCCTTTGGCACTAGCACCAGGTCGCTCAAATACGCCATCTTCAGTAAACAAAGCTGCTGCTTTAGTGTATTGTTTATGATCCAGATAATAGGCAAATTCGTTGCTTAATCTTATGCAAGCCATTTCATCTTCAATAGTAAAAGACTTATTTTTCATTACACCAACTCCTTCAATAAAGTTTGCATCTACCCTAACCAATCCAAGAGCACCATTAGCTACGTTTAGCAACAACATCGGCACGCCGAGAAAATTCCAAAAACCAGGACAGCGAACTCGGGTCTGCCATAGCATCGCGACTTACGGCTTTTTCATGAGGAGTACCCATTATGATTTTACGAATGGGAACCTCCATTTTTTTACCCGTTAAAGTGTATGGGATCACAGGAACCACGTGAATTTCATCAGGCACATGGCGTGGGCTGGCATCTTTGCGTAAACGTGTGGTTATGGCGTTGATCAAATCGTTGGTTAACTCAACGCCTTCCTCAAGGGCAACAAATAGCGGCATATAGAAACCACCATCAGGCAAATCCGCGCCAATCACAAGGCTGTCCTTAATTCCATCAACTGCGTCAACAATCCGATAAATTTCAGCACTACCAATGCGTACACCAAAACGATTCAATGTTGCATCTGATCGACCATAAATATAGACACCACCACGTGCATTAATTTTTGCTTGATCTCCATGACACCAAATGCCAGGAAACACATCAAAGTAACTGTCGTGATAGCGCTTACCACCCTCATCACCCCATAAATAAATGGGCATGCACGGTGCGGGCTTCGCTAGAACCAACTCGCCAATCTCATCGACCAAATCGTTGCCTTCATCATCCCAAACACGAACATCAATGCCGAGCCCACGACCTTGAATCTCTCCGGCATACACAGGCTGGGTTGATACGCCACCCACTAAGCCACTGCAAACCTCCGTCCCCCCTGACTGGGATGAAACCCATAAATCCTGTTTAACTTCGTCATAAAACCATTGAAATACCTCAGCGGACGAAGGCGCACCGCCCAACAAAATATTTTCGAATTTACTTAAATCAAACAATTCTGCCGGGCGCACACCTGCCTTTTTCATATTCTGCACCAATGTCGGACTGGCGCCAAAAAAAGTAACCCCGGTATCCTGGACCATTCGCCACAACATATCGACCCCACCATGCACCGGGCTACCGTCATAGAGCACGGCAGACGCACCGGTAATGAGGGAAGAAACCAGAGAGTTCCACATCATCCAGCCTGTTGTCGAGTAGAAAAACATCGTGCTATCTGGACCTAAATTACAATGGAACGTCATTGTTTTTAGATGCTCGACAATCATGCCCACGTGGCTGTGAACTATTGATTTAGGTTTTCCCGTAGTACCCGATGAAAATAGTACCCATAACGGGTGATCAAAACCGACACGCTCGTAACTGAATTCTTCACGCGCAACCTCGGGACCATTTAGCAAATCACTAAATACATAAGACTTTAATCCTGCCGGCGACTCTGTTTCCAAGCCCATATAGGGCAGCCAAACCAATGTTTCAATGCTGGGAATATTTTTTATAATATGGGCAACTTCAGTACGTCGATCGAAGATCTTTCCGGAAAAGCTATAGCCATCACCCGCGAAAATAAATTTAGGCTCAATTTGGCCAAAGCGTTCCACCACCGTGTTTGCACCAAATTCAGGTGCCGCGGATGACCATATGGCCCCGATTGCGGTAGTCGCAAGCATAGCAATAGCGGTTTCTGGAACGTTAGGCATATAAGACACAACACGATCACCCGGTTTAATGCCAAGCTCGCGTAGTCTGGTAGCCAGTTTTCGAACCTGATCCCCCACCTCTTGCCAACTCATTGTTGCCAGTGATCGAGTTTCCGTGCTGTGATAAAATGCTACTTTTCCTGGTTTTGCTTCAGCTTCATGCCGTAGCAAGTGCTCTGCGTAATTGGTTTTACTGCCTTCAAACCATTTAGCGCCAGGCATTTTTAACTCGTCAATGACACGCTTATAAGGTGTATCTGAGATCACTTCAAAATAATCCCAAATCATTGCCCAAAACGTACTTATGTCTTCGGTCGACCATTGCCACAGGGCGTTGTAATTGGCAAAGGTAATGCCATGCTTTTGTTCAAGCCACTGGGTAAACCTGGTTAGCTTTGCCTTGGCAATAATTTCGTCTGAAGGCGTCCACAATAAATCGCCTTCGGCGACGCTTTTCAGTTTTTTATCGATATCAGAAGTCATAATTATTATTCCTATCCTTTCCACATCGGAAGTGTGCAGCAGAAATCAATTATTGTTCTACTATCTCATTCGCAATCTCATTAACAATGGTATTTTCAATATAACCAATGCCATCTATCTCGATTCTGACAATATCCCCGGGCTTTAAATAGCAAGGAGGGGTCATCAATGCACCCACACCATTAGGCGTGCCGGTAAAAATTATGTCGCCCGGCTCCAATGTCATCGCCTGACTGAGATAAGCGACCTGATCTGCACAACTGAATATCAATTGACTGGTATTAGACTCCTGACGAACCTCTCCATTAACGAGGGCGCGAATCGCCAGGTTTTCTGGATCTATCTCATCCGGTGTCACGATATAGGGTCCGTACGGTGCGTGGGTATCAAAGCACTTTCCCATCATGACCTGATTAGTGTGGAACTGCCAATCTCGAACACTGACATCATTGCCAGCACAGTATCCAAAAATAACCTCATTGGCTTTATCAGTTGGCACATGACGACAGCGCTTACCAATAACAAAAACCATTTCCGCCTCGTAATCGAGCAGCTCGGAAGCGATCGGTAGTTCTACATCCGCGTAAGGGCCGGTAATCGCGGTAGCGGGCTTAGCGAACCAAAGCTGCTTTGAAGGGATTGCCATTTTCCCGTCGGCTTCAGCGACATGGTCAGCGTAATTCAAACCGATACCGAGTATTTTTCCTGGCCGTTCAATTGGTGCCAACAATGTCACTTCCGACAGAAGATAATCAGGCTGCAATCCTGCCGCTTCAATGAGTGGCCGATACTCATCCCAACCCTCAATCAGATCAATCATTTTCGAAGGTAACGATTCAATACGGGCATTTAAGTCGCTAACTGAATCACCAATAACTAATCCGAGGGCACATTCTCCACCCACTGAAAATCTTGCTAGTTTCATACCAAGCCCTATTGTATTTGTTTAATTTGGCAACTACGCTTTACACACAAAAAATAGCCTAAACCAAATAATATTAACCCTGGATTTCTTGTAGGATTTTTCTTGTTGAGTTGTTCAAGTAACTGATGATTTGGCAAGTGATACAAAACACATTGATCACTATATTTCGTCGATTGTTTGCTCTACTGCAACGACAGTAACATTAAGTCTCGCTTATCAACTGTAGTTATGTATCAGAAAATCGTATATCTATTAATCTATTATCAATCTGAGGAGTAAACATAGCCAGCCAATAATGCGTATGACTACTATCAACTACACCGATGACCTCCGGCCGAACTGATAGCCATATTGCCCACCAACGTCCACAGTTTCTCAAGGCATCGCCAAATCAATCTATCAGGATATAGATCGTTTCCCCCAAAAAATTGTCGTCCGATTTGCAACCAAAAGTTTCCCCAGGCATGTGGTACAAAGCAACTTACCGCTTTGTAGGTTCTAGCAGATTAATTCAGATAAAAAAAAGCCCCCGGGATTCGAGGGCTGTTAGATGTTACTGGTTATTACATTCTCAAAGAGAGAGACATGCCATAAATGGCGGGCTTGGAAGCATTGCGATAGACTGAATCACCAGTAAAGATCGTGTTAACTATGTATTCGTCAGTCACATTACGACCAAAGAACGTCAGTCTCCAGCGGTCATCGGTGGCAGCCACTCCAGCGCGCAGGTCAAGTGTGGTGTAACTGTCCATCTCAAAATCATCGGCCACTAGCACACTGTTCTCAAATGTTGTGTTCATTGAATCTGAGTAGGTGAGTGAGCCACCAATAAAGCCAACAACATTACCCGTCACGTCAAACTCGTACTGGACATTAGCCACGGCGGATAGTTTAGGTGTGTAGGGAAGAGTGGAACCTTTAAAGTCACCGGTATAGCCACTTTGGTTATAGATCGCACTGCCATCAGGGGTGGTACTAAAACTGCTAGTCACTTCTGAATCCAGATAGGTAGCGCTGGCAGACAACACCAGCCCATCTGAAGGTTGCGCCAGCACTTCTACCTCCACACCAAAGATTTCAGACTCTGGTACGTTCAAAAGCTTTTCCAATAAACCGAAAACAGGGTCCAGAATTCTGGCGCGTAACTGCTTATCAGTGTAGTCGTAGTAGAACGTAGAAGCATTCAGTTGGACCGAGTCCCCGATAGGCGCTTTTACACCAATTTCATAGGCCAATAGCTCTTCCTGAACGGCTGGGGCATAGGCGCTGGTAACAGCAGGTGAGAGACCGCTGATAATTCCTGCCTTGTAACCCTTACTGATTGTGCCATACACAAGTGCGCCTTGGTCCAAAGCGTAATCTAGCCCAAGTCGCCAGGAGACATTATCTTCTTTCAACTCCTCCTGATTAGGCGTAATACTTGGTCGTAGGTAACCTGGATCTGTTGGCGCGACTTTATCATTTAAGACGTAACATTCACCGGGGTTTACAACCACATGATTCGCAGGGTCAAGACCAAAAGCAGTTTGCAAATCATAGAAGCCAAAACCTGGAACTATATCTGCGTTGCCGAAGGTCTTGCTTACGTTCGAATCAGCAGCATCTGGCGATTGAAAATTGCACTGTTCACCTTCCCGATTGGATTCGGTATAACGAATACCCGCATTGAATTTCAGACTGTCGGAGAAACTATACTCAACATTGGCGAAGATGGCTGTGTTGTCAATTTCTTGCTTAAGCAGAGCATCTAGCTCGCTGAAACGTAAACCGGGTAATGATTCATTTAGCGGACCATAAAACAAATCATAGTGTATACTGTCAAACATCTCCGTTTTGTCATAATTCAGACCGACAATGGCATGCATATTGTCGGTATCGTAAGCAATACGGATTTCCTGACTGAAAAACTCAATATTACCTGTGATTGTTTCATCCAGAACTTGAGCAACAGTGGCATCACCATCAACATAGTGTTCAATGTCCTGCTCCATGTAGGTGCTGATAAAGGTCAGCGTCATTTCGTCACTTAGCCCAATATCGCCACGCAGGGCTATTTTCTCAAATTTGTCGTTTCTGTCAGTTCTGAATCCGGGAGTCCATTCTGCTTTACGCGGGTCATCACCAGGGTCAACAGTAGTTAGGTAGTCAATAGTTTGTTGCTCACCAGCAGCCATCCGGCTAAACATCAATTCCTGCTTAGCCGCAAGGCTTGGGTCATAGCCGGGGCTGCCGGGGGTGGTATACGCGGCGTACAACGCCGGATCAACAATGGCGGCAGGGTTGCGTGCATCTGGCGCAGCGACGATGTTTAATCGATTGCCCGAATATTGAGACTGAGCGATATCAGACTTGTCATGATTGAAGGCCACGTTAAGGCCAAAGGTGGCTGAATCTGTGGCATCCCAATTTAACAGTATGCGGCCTGAGAGCTTGTCTTCAGCACCATTCTCATCACTAGGGCGACTAGCACTAACTTGCCAATCGCCGCCTTGAACAGTGTTTAGAGCTATACGGCCCTGCAAGCTGTCGGTTAATGCACCACTGGCAAAACCAGAGATAGCTGTACGACCAAAGCGCTCGTAGCTCACGTCTACACCAGCTTCAAATTCATCAGTGGGAGCATTGGGGATGTAGTTAATGGCACCACCAGTAGAACTTTGACCAAATAAAGTACCCTGAGGACCTTTGAGTACTTCTACCCGCTGAACATCCAGGTTTGCGTCACCCGCCATGGAGGGATAAGGCAGAGGCACCTGGTCCACATAAAGTGCGACTGAGGGCGATGAGGCTAAACTGTAGTCGTATAAACCTACCCCTCGCAATGTATAAACTGGCATTGTGAACGATTCGGTGGCATTAAATCCCGGAACAATTTTTGCCAGGTCTGATGTATCAGTAACGCCCTGAGCCATTAGCTGATCGCCTGAGGCAGCAGAAATAGTCATACCGACGTCGTTGATAGATTGTTCACGCTTCTGAGCGGTTACAATAACCTCTTCAAGTGCAGCATGGCTTACTCCTGAAGTGACGCAGGCACTGAAAGCACCGCAGATTAAAAAAGCGCGGTTCATGGGCTTAAGTTTCATTGTATTCCCCTTTTATATGATGCGTTTTCGCATTATTGGTTTTAATCGCTGCGTACAGGTATAGCTAAAATCATTTCGCCTTGTATTTTTAATCTTAGCGATCGATGCAAGCTAGCACTATCGACTGATTGGTAAGCGTACCTTTTAATAGCGCCCCCCGGAAACGGATGTTCGATATACCTACTATCAATATTTGTTATAAGTATTGCTGATTCGCAGGCCTCAATTCATTAATAGATCGTGAATTTTATTCGTCAATAGGCGGAATCTCAGGGCTGCCGCTTCATACGCATGTCAACTTGGTCTACAAACTTTTCCCCCGGCCAGGCCGGGGGAACTCAAGCAAGATCAACCAGAAAACACTTTGTCAACCCATAGACAACATTTCAACAGCTCGGCGCTGCGCAGAGGCTTCTAAATGCCGTAAATACTTAATCTCTAAGCTCTGCTCTTCTGCACTTTGACTGCCTTCAATATACGCCTGCACTTCGATGAACAGGGTATTTAGCTGATCGTTTAAAGCAGCCACATCGCGCACACATAGAGAGGGACTTTGGAGCGCAATTGCTGCTTGTAATTTAGCGGCTAGTTCGGCATTCGAAATAACTTCAACAGTAGACTTAAATAGAGCTTGCAACGCCAGGTTATCATTGTAAAGATTATCGACTTCCGCATCACAGTATTGCGCCAAAAGGTTGCAACCAATTGCGATAACCGCCGCTCTACCAGCGAGGTAATTACCGTCCAATGCCGGGACGATGCTGGTAAAAAGATCAGTTTGGAAAGTGGTTAATATGTGGCTTGCATCAGTTCGCATAAATTACACCCGCCTGTATTTTAATGAGTTTCTCGATGGTCAGCCGCTCGTGCCATGAATAAGGCGCTATACCTGTAACCAGCAACATGGGGTCCGGATTGGCGCCACTCTTAAATTCTTTGGCTGCTGTTGTCCAGATTCCCAGGCCCTTAACACAACTGAACAACTCCCACCATTGCAACGCCGCTTGGTCTATCTTTATGCCGCTGCTCTGCTCAAATATTCGCAAGGCTTCTTCACGCTGAATTAAGCCTCCAACACGATTAGGTTGCTTGAAACCCCAAATAGGATCAATTGCCCAACACAAATCTTCAAGCGGGTCACCGATATGAGCCATTTCCCAATCGAGAATAGCCGTAATATCACCCGCTTCATTGGCCATAAAGTTTCCAGAACGATAATCGCCGTGAACCACACAGGTTTTTACTGGAACGGGCGGCGGATTGTTACGCAACCACCGAATTGCGGCTTGTGCTATCGGCTCGGGCGATGGCAACTCGTCAATCACCTGTTGCCACCGATTTAATTCAACACTCCAAATTTGATCTATAGGCGTTGGCGCCAATATACCCACAAGACCAAGCTCTTCTGGGTCTTGCCTGACAATCTCGCCCAGATACTCAAACATTTGCCGACCCGATTTTTCCCGATTTTCACCGTAGGGCTCGTTTGAAAAGGGTGAGCCAGCAGCGGAATCAGTAATCTCCGAGGTCACAATAAATGCGCGATCAAGCCAACTGGCATCTTCTTCCAGGTACAAAGCTTCTGGCACTGGTACACTCGTTTTGGAAAAGGCTTCAAATGCTCGAAACTCGGTTTCACTTTCGGTATTAATCAAACCCGCAGCCGCCTCGCGCCGAACAATTAGCCCGCGATTTATAGTCTCACCTGCCTCTTGCCATTGCACTTTCATACGATAGGTTTCACGGCTGGCACCACCGAATATTTGACCTACGGATAGCACTTCCACATTCGATACCTGAGGCATTTTATGCTGCAGGTAAGCTGCAAACTGTTTGTCAATCGAACTCATTCTTATTCTCCGCTGGCAATAAATTAAAACAGGCCTTTCAATCCTGTTGGCTCATGATCACCAAAGAAGGCCTGTTCAAGCACACCACAGCCCTTTGAAACCTCACCATTTGGTCGAGTCATTGTCACTTCAGAAAACTGTTGAATATGTGAATAAAGCGGCGGCAGTGATGAATCAATATCAGCGGTAAGTATGGTGTCATAATTGATAGCCAAGGGGCCTTTATTAAAACCGTGACCATAATCGGGATGCTGATACCCCAAACCAGACATATAAAACTTCCACTTTAGGTCAAATTCTACTTTGGTGATACCACCGTCAGCATCTGTCATATAGGCAGTGGCTGATTTAAGGTGGCGGATATCGTCACGCATAACTATATCCCATTCAAGCTTCTTCATATGCTCAGGCTGGGTATCATCGCCCAATCCACCAACAAGACCACCGACATTCCACGAAGTACCGTCACTTTCCTGGCTATCGTGAAAGTGCACCCAGGTATCATCAAAGTTCAGTGGCGCCCAAAGCCAGAACGCCTGCAAATCTTTTACCGGTGGAACCTCCTGCGGGTCAGGCAGGCCGACGTTATAACGAACTCCCCACGAGCGGTCCCGAGTACCACGGACATTTTTACCCTCAAAATCCGTACGCTTACCCTTAATATCAATCCAGCCTGTGTAATCACCGTTCTGGGTTAACCGGGTATAGTCAAATACAGTACGGGGCCCCTGCCGCTTGGTAAACCGAGGCTCTTCTACCACAGGTGCTCTACCGGAAAACAGCACATCAGCGGTAATACCAAATTCGTTGTCATTAAGTCTAACGCGCAATTGCTTTAGTGGCTCAACCACTTCCACTTCGAGCGGGCCGACTACGGTGTGCATTCGCTCCATATTCATATGACGTGAGACGCGAACATTGTGCTGCACCCCGTCAGAAACCACAGAAAATGTGCCATCCATGATATTGAGGTTGGGATATACACCAAAAGCAGCGGAAAAGAACACGCTACCATCACGACTGTACCCGTTGAACCAATAGCGATCATAATAATTTCGGTCAGTGCCGGCATAGGCTATTGGATCAGACGTTTGATGCACAGGGTAGTCGTCATATTTAGTTAGCATATTCAATTTCTCCGTTAAATATTTATTTTAAAAAAGATGACATCGATTGATAACTACTTGGAATTATGCATTGTAGATATTTGTGCGCCATAAAATTACAGCGCACCGGTAAAGGAGAAAACATTTCAGAAATGGCCTTGCAATGCGTTATGGATAGCCTCACTACGAAAGCCATTAGGTACCCAACGACAGAGACAACCCCTGCATTAATTTCCGATATTTCTAATAGCTCTTTATCCAGCCAAGGAAATCTTTTCTTTTTATAAGACCTTCTTACAACATTATTAATGAAATCAAATCTAGAAACCATAATGTTTTCATTATAGTAGCTATCAATACTGTTGATTACAGATAATCACGTAGCTGTATGAGCTTTTTTCCCGTATTACGACCTGCATAGACATCCACCAGCGCTTGCGGTGCACCTTCTAGCCGATAGCCGATATCTTCTTGATAATGCAGCTTTCCATCAGCCAGCATGGCGGCCAACACTTCGACGACACTATCAAGCTTGTCCATGTGATCAAAAATAACAAAACCTGACACGGTCAAACGCCGGGTTAAAATTTCCCGCTCTTTACGTGGCCCTTCGGGTGGCGGCACCCACGAAGGAATAGATATCGTGCCACATTGAATAATACGGCCAAACCATGCCATATGCTGGTATACCGCATCACCAATTACGCCAGCGACATTATCAAAAAACACATCAACACCATCGGGACATGTTGCCCGCAACCCTTCATCTAATGGTTTGTGGTAATTAATAAAGGCATCGTAGCCGTAGTCATCTATACAATGCTGACCTTTTTCGTCTGAACTGGTTACGGCTACGGTTCGGCAACCTTCGAGCTTAGCTAACTGCCCGACAATACTGCCTACCGCACCCGCTGCCGCCGTCACTAGTACCGTATCACCCGCTTTGGGTTTACCAATATCGTGCAAGGCAATATAGGCGGTTAAGCCGTTCATACCCAGCAAGCCAAGATTAGTCGAAAGCGGTGCACGCCCAGGGTTGATGCGCAAAAAAACCAGTGCAGCGGTAGCAACACAATAGTCTTGCCAGCCAAACCAGCCGTACAAATACTCACCAACGGCATAGGAATCACTGTTAGATTCCACCACACGCCCTACAGCAACTGCCCGCATAACGCCACCAATAGCTACTGGTGGGGCATAGTTATTTTCATCGTTTACATAACCGCGCTGCGCCGGATCGACTGATAAATAGATATTTTCTACCAAAAACTCACCCGCTTGTAGGGCAGGGATATCAGTATCAATCAAATTAAAATGACGAGGTTGCGGTACGCCAACAGGCCGTGAGCTAAGTATAATTTGTCGGTTTTTCATTACAATTACCTTTTTAGCCATGCGGATGCGGGCGTAAATTCACTTTGGTAGACACCTAGCGCCACTCGAGCTTGGCGAGAGATTGGATTAGCCGAAGACAACTTAACAGCCAACGATTCAGGTACCCTCTCAATCGTTTCATTTATGTGAATCATAGCGTTAGACTTGACCACCTACACCCCTATAGCTACTACCCATCAGACTATATATTCGGCTACAACAAATAGGACAGTGAATATTTTATATAATGCCCATCAACACGCTTGATATGATCATGACTAACCCGGAGCCAAGACACTTTTCTGTTGCATAGCTACACAAACTTGAATATTGATATACGGCAGTCAAAGCCATTTAGCAGGATTCTGGAGAGTGCAATGCAGACCAATTCTACGAAAACTGTGTGATAAACTATTCACACGCCACTAACATTTATGACAACAATCGTATCAACAAAGCGTGCAACTGGAACCAACGGAGACACATCATGACGAACCGAGATAGTACCGTGCAGCAAAAAACTCAGCAACGTCGAGTTGCACGAATTGATCACCCTATCGAACAACAAGGCATGGCAGCAGCTCACCGTGTTCGTCAACTTGTACCGCCCGACGATTCCGCCGCGACAGACCCATTTTTATTATTGATGGAAGATACCTGTCCTGAGGGCGTATTCGACCGCCATCCCCATCGTGGTATTGAAACGGTTACCTATGTGCTCAAAGGTGAAGTCGAGCACTACGATAACCACGGTGCGCAGGGCCTGGCCAAGCCTGGCGATGCCCTGTGGTTAACCGCAGGGCGCGGGCTGATTCATAATGAGATACCCCTACACGGCGAAACCATTCATATCTTACAGCTGTGGATCAATCTGCCTGCTGCCAACAAAATGGTCGATGCCAGGCTACAGGTTTTGCAAGCCAGCTCACTGCCACGAGTTACCGCCGAGGGCATAGAAATCAGGGTTTTTTCTGGCCCCTTAGCGGGACAAACCGGCCCTGCCCGCAACTATGCGCCAGTAATAATGGCGGAAGTAAATCTGGCAACTACCACCGCGTACTCAATTGAACTGCCTGCCGATGCCAACAGCTTTGTGGTGATTTTGGACGGTACTGGCCTGATAGGAGCCGATACGACTCGAGTACGCGCAGGCGATGTGGTTTGGCTCACCCCTGAAAGCAAACCTGCAACCAGCGAACTGCTCCTTAAAACTGAAGACTCATCGATGCGGTTAATGCTGTTTGCCGGACACATGCTGAATGAACCTGTCGCGATGGGCGGCCCTTTCGTTATGAATAGCCGTGCAGAAATACAGCAAGCCTATGTCGATTTTCAAGCTCAAGGAGAGCGTTTTGGTATAGATACTCAGGCCGATGTTTAATTGCATGAAAGTGCATTCTTCATACATCGAGTGCTTATACTCACTACAATAATCTGGCCGCATCGGTCTACTGCTAGCTTTGGTAATAAAGTTAAGCGCCCTGATCATCTCAACGATGAATTTAATAATAATAAAATTCCAGCGACTCGCGTTTATCTCCCGTCAGCCTGTCTATTACATTGCTGCCACATGAGCCCCCGACATCAGCAAAGATAGCACTAGCACTATACCAGCAATATGAAGTATTGATTTATCGAGTCTCTGTAATATTGCTATCGTGCCACTAAAGCGAATCGTCAATTATACCTGGCCTCACCACAGGGTTCCTGGTTCGCTCAAATCTCACTATAAACAAAAAATGAGTAGATAATTCCTATCTATGTATATTCAAAAGCCGCCAAAACAGAGTCACCGAATGAAAAAGGCCCCCGAGAGAAAGCCTTACCAGCCAGGACCATTTATGCGCTATAGCACCTACGCTATTGGCTTCATCAGCGTTTTACTGGGTATAACAATGACGATTGGTGGCTTCCAGTTACTGCGCCTGGGCGGATCTGCCTATTACTTGCTAGCGGGGGTAGGAATTATGCTAGCAGGCACTTTGGTCATGCGCCGTCTTGTGGAAGGGCTTTGGCTATATATCGCCATTTTTCTGGCCACCTGCCTATGGGCCGTATGGGAAGTGGGCTTCGCTTATTGGCCGCTATTCGCCCGCGTAACCGCACCTCTGGCGATTCTTTTTTTGCTGCTGCTCATTGCTCCAGCGCTTGCCGGTCATCGCAGTACTGAACCTGCTATAGCACCGCGGACCTCGCTCATTGCCTCCCTCTCGACACTTACCACTTTGCTATTGTTTGTCGCCGGCGGATTTTTGCAACACGGTGTTATTCTGGCATCCGACCGCGATCCGCTTACTCTGGCGTCCGCCTCAAGCGACGGAAGCACTATTTCGGAATGGCGTCATGCGGGGCGGACAGCTGCGGGGACGAGGTTCGTCCCTTATACCGAAATCACCATTGATAATGTGAAGGACCTCAAGGTCGCATGGACGTTACGAGCCGGAGATATGCAAGGCGAGGGTGCTGTATATCAGGCCACGCCGTTGCAAATCGATGATTCCCTTTACACCTGCACACCAAACAACAAAATCCTCGCCATAGACGCCGAAAGTGGCAAGCTTCGCTGGCAATTTGATCCACACGTTGAGCCTGGGCTTGATTGGCGCAGGTGCCGTGGGGTCAGCTTCTATCAAGCGGCCACCTCGCCCGGTGCCAAGCCAAAGCTATGCGATAGCCGGATAATTTTTGGAACACTCGATGCGCGTCTTATGGCTGTTGATGCCGCTACCGGCAAGTTGTGCACGAAATTTGGCGCGCAGGGTGCTATCGACCTGACCCAGGGAATGGGTGAAGTTATTCCCGGTTCTTATATGCAGACAACCGCACCCACGATCGCGCGCAACCTGATTATCGTCGGTGGTTGGATCGCCGATAACCGATCCAACAACGAACCGGGTGGCGTTATTCGCGCGTTTCATGCAGAAACCGGCGATCTTGTCTGGGCATGGGACCCAGGCGATCCGAACGTCACACGGCTGCCCATTAAAGATGGCCAGTATACCCGTCACACGCCGAACGTTTGGTCATTGCCGTCGGTGGATGAAGAGCTGGGCATGATCTATCTTCCCACCGGCAACGCTACCCCGGACTTCTGGGGAGGTGCACGCCGGCCGGAAGATGATGCTATTTCCACATCGGTGATAGCCCTCAATCTTGAAACCGGCAGGCTGATTTGGAAATTCCAGACACTCCATCATGATGTGTGGGACCTCGACGTTGCCTCGCAACCGTTGCTCTTTGATCACCCAGACGGTCAAGGTGGCAAGGTGCCCGCCCTCATACAGCTGACCAAGCAGGGACAGATTTATCTCCTTAACCGCCAGACGGGCGTTCCAATTACGGAAGTCGAAGAACGCCCAGTACCCCATCATAGTACAACGGGTGACCGCTTATCTCCTACCCAGCCTTATTCCGTCGGCATGCCGTCGCTTGGCACGGAAATCTTGACTGAGCGCAGCATGTGGGGCTTGACGCCACTCGATCAACTCTGGTGCCGCATCGATTTCAGGCAACTGCGCTATGAAGGCAACTTCACGCCCCCTGGAACCGACCGCGCCATGTTCTACCCCGGTTCGGCCGGTGGTGCGAATTGGGGCAGTGGCGCAATAGATGAGCAGAACGGTTATCTGATTGTCAACGACATCCGTATGCCTTGGTTCGCTCAGTTGATTACTCGCGACGACTATAACAAGCGAGCCGCCCAAGGCGGTGGAGACCACTTTACCGGCCTAATTGAAACCAAGGGTGCGCCCTATGCCATCGAATACGGCTTCATCAAATCGCCACTAGGTATGCCGTGCAAACAACCTCCCTTTGGCACGCTAACGGCCATCGATTTAAAAACTCATAAAATTGCCTGGCAACGCCCGGCCGGCACCACTGAGGCTTCCGGCCCACTGGGCATCAAAAGCCATCTTCCCATGCCGGTTGGATTACCAACAATCGGCGGCCCCATGGCAACTGCAACAGGCCTGGTTTTTTATTCTGGCACGCAGGACCCTTATATTCGTGCGTTCAGCACCTTTGACGGAAAGGAACTCTGGAAGGCCAAACTACCGGTTGGCTCGACGGCAACACCGATGAGCTATGTTTCGAGCAAATCGGGTCGTCAATTCTTGGTGGTGACCGCCGGAGGGTCTGTTCCTGTTGGCTCTGGGGTGGATATGCCGCGAGGTGATTATATCATTGCCTACAGCTTGGAGTGACTGCTCGAGACTCCGAAGGGGCACCTCGGAGTACTAATCTACCGACAAGTACATCTGGATTTGAGAGAGCCGAGACTTATTAACTAGTGTCCCTGCATAAACCGCAGGTTTTGGTGGACACTAAAGCAGCACCGGGAAGTGCCGCCAAAATCGATGACTCTATGACATTGATTTTGTGAGCAAAGCAAAATCGATTTTTGCTGCAGCGTCATCCGGAAACTGACAGATGTCAGTTTCCGGATGTGAACTAACTGCTAGTGTCTGATTGTTGGTGCCAGACACACCGAAGATTAGTTTTCTAAGGAGTTATGCCATGTTTAAACTTGTTCTCACTATGAAACGTCGCTCAGGGTTAACACTCGAGCAGTTCATGAACTACTATCACGAGCATCACTTACCCAATGTATTTGCTATCTTGCCGCCATCCACAAATGGCGCAACTCTGCATCGTCGCAACTACATCCTCCGCGACGATCCATTTAATGACCTGATTGGCGACGGGCGAATCAACGCCAACCCTCCCTTTGACGTGATTACCGAAATCGAATTCGATAACAGAGCGGATGCAGAAGAGTCTATGCGTACCTTTTTTGATGAACGATACATCGACAAAATCAAAGAGGATGAAGCGCATTTCATTGAGCCCGGTTCAGTTAATTTTTATGTTGTGGACGTGCACGAAAATCGCCTGAGATGACACCCGCTTTTCTTAAGTTTCAAGCTCCACTTGGTGGTGATTAAACAATACATTTTTATGTACCCATTTTTTTCTGGCCAACAGCATCTTGCCAGCTTACTCAAGTCAATAGTATTCAAATGGAAATCCCATGCTTGACATTCAAGAACTGATTGATCGCGAAATGATCCGCGAAAAAATTTACCGCTATTGTCGAGCTGTTGATCGACTGGATTCCGCAGAATTGAATGGCATATTCTGGGACGATGCACGTTATATAGGCGGGCCATTTCCAGATGATAATACACCGCCAGCCAGGGATTTCCTGAAACTGGGAATGAAAGTGACTGTTGAAGATGTCTTTGCACAAAGTATGCATAGCATTTCGAATATTATTATCGACATTGATGGTGATGTTGCGTTTAGCGAGAGCTATGCCCACTGCCACCATATTTCTCATCCCACTGAAGCCGGGCGGATCGCCTTGATCGGTGCAGAAAATAACGCAGAATTTAAATACTCCGGCGCCGATGTAGTCGAGATGATTCTTGGCCTCCGGTATATAGATCGTTTTGAAAAGCGTGCAAGAGAGTGGCGCATTGCTAAACGAAGCTTGGTTATAGACTGGTCTCAGGTTCAAAAATGGCGTGGTATCACACACGGCGGCCTTTACGAAAACCTCAGACTTAGAGGGACTCGCGGCATTGAGGATCCAGTTTATAGCGACACTATGCAGAGATGACCAGATCTAAAAGGCGCCATTGCATCCGCCTGCCACAAATTAACACTGTCTCGAATGACTCTACTACCTAGTGCCAGGACAGGCTCACCTTATCTTTTACTTAATTCCACCTACAAGGGAAATATCATGACCACAATATTACATATTGCCTCAAGCAGTAATCTTAATAGTTCAGTTACCCGTCGCATAGGGTCAGTTGCCATAGATGTTCTGAGCAAAAAACACCCTGCTGCTACAATTATTGAACGCGATTTGGTTAAGCAGCCCATTCCCCATGTAAGTCCATCATTCCTGGAGGCTATGTTTGCCGGCGAGGCAGATACTCTGGCACTTGAATTATCCGATCTGCTTATTAATGAACTATTAACCAGTGACATTATTATGATCGAAGTACCAATGTACAACTTTTCCATTCCATCCGTGCTCAAAGCATGGATTGACCATGTAGCGCGCGCGGGAAAGACATTCCAATATGGTGCTGAAGGCCCAGAGGGACTGGTCACAGGTAAACGAGTAATTTTGGTGATGGGTCGAGGTGGTATTTATACTAGTGGGCCTGCCAAAGTAATGGACTATCAAGAACCCTACTTACGTTCTATTTTGGGTTTCCTTGGCATGACTAATATAGACACTATTTATATTGAAGGCGTCGCCATGGGTCCCGAGGCAATAACACAAGCATTAACTAAAGCTGAAGAACACAGTCACGCTTTACTGAGCTAGCGAACATCCGCTTAATGTGGGTCCGTCCACTTACCGCAGGTATTGGTGGACACTTATGCGGCACAGGGATGTACCGCCAAAACAGTTGACGATAAGTCATATATTCTTATGTCCTGGGACGCACGCGACTACGAGATTACTCCGCACTGGAAATGGGTTCAGAGCCAAACGGGTCAAGCTTTCTGCTTTCACATCAACCAAACCTGGTGCCGAGGTAAAAAATACATTAATCGCTATGTTTTTTAGAGACTATGTTAATTAATTTAACAACCTGCGCCATCGAGAATCAGAGCAGCCATAGCAAACCTCGTCTTCATTAGTAAATGAGCTAGTTACAGTTGTAGATACCTCGATTAAAGAACCTTGTTAAATGATTCCAAATCTTCAATCGCCTGCCCTACTCTCTGAATCGCCCATAAGCTGTAATCATCGGGCTGCATTTTAGGCATTAAAGCGCTGCGACCAATGGTAAACAGGGCATACACAGCCCCATGGAAAATCTGCTGGCAATAAAGGTGCCAAGCCCGTTCAAAGGTTGGTGGGGTAGCAACACCGTTTTCGGCCAGTTTTTCCAAGTACAAGGCGAGCAAGTCCTTCTCCCAAGCACGGCGATTTTCAGTACTGAGAATAAGCGTCATGGCGTAGGAGTAATCCAGTGCCCAGCCGCCTTTGGTTACCACCTGCCAATCGTACAAGCCCATGCGGCCATCTTTATCACGCAGCCAATTTCCGGGGTGAACATCCTGGTGCAACAAGGTTTGGGGGCCCTCCAAATTTAAGGCCAAGGCTTTCATCAAGGCTGGACCTATATCGTGCCTGCGTTGATAAACCGAATCGGGCAGTACGACTCGTGAACGCTCACAGCCTTTTACCACGCAGGGGATAAAACCCACTTTGTCGTTTAAGGCTTCTTGTACATCGTAGCAATTCTTTAACTCCCTCAGCTCGTTTTCCAGCATAGGCGAATTCCACATAGCTCCGTGGTACATAGCCATCTGTTCAACCATATCCTCTGCGTCCTTGCGCGTCACTGGATTGGTCATTGGTTCGGGAAAGGTATAACCCTCATCACTGAGGTCACTTAAAATTGCTATGGTGCGCAAGGCTTTTTTATCAAAAGCGGCATAGTAGGCTTTGGGGCTGCGCAAATTAAGTTTTCCGCGTATGTGGTTATAAAACAGCGATTCCCCAGCTACTGCACCGGATAGACCCAAAACAATTCTGGAACCCAGGGAGCTGGCCACCTTAGTAAACAGCTTTTCGGGCAAACCGGCCTTCTTACCTGCGTCGTTATAGGTCACCACTAACGCCCGCCGTTGCGAGGTGCCGTTGGAGCCTCCATATGCTCGTACAGTTTCAACTTTAGCACCGGGGTAATCGGCACACATCACCAGAGTTAACCACTCTGGCGTAATTGCCTCTGCGCAAGCGGGCACATCCCCCAGCCTGGCAGGGGCAGGCACTTTGATTATTTTTTCCAGAGCTACTTTTGTAACCAGATTAGCTATATCCGCTAAAACTGCTATTTTGTTAAATATAGTGATCATCGTTTCCCACTATCATTGATTGCTTTTGTACCATTCGAGATCTAAAGGCCTGCTTGCAAATAGTAACAATCTAACCATATTAGAGGCTTTCCAGTACTGCAGTAGCGAAATAAAATTTAGGCGACAGGACATATTTCTACGATTTTCGGCCCCCCATATCGTGCAATGCAGTTTATCAAAATTCACTTAAAATCAATAAAAAGGCCCCGTGCACATTAACTATTAGCAACTGCGTATACGCCATGCCCTGAGTCAATGCCGACCTGCGGATTTTTACCGCTGAGAAAATCTTCCAACAGAGCGGTTAAGCCACCGACCATCGATTACGCTATGGAATAAGGCGTCGACATGGCCGGTATCGCCGCCCAAATAAACATAGCCTCATCCAATGGAGCGTGGGAAGCAACTTAATCAACATTATGACTAAGCTATTCTATCGTTAAGTAAATAAAGCATAGAACTTGGAGATATCGACATACTCATCAAGCCGAGTGATTTTGCCATCTGACACTCGCGCGACCATGCATACCGGTATGGACGGCATCACCGCGCCGTTTTTCAGTTGGCCACATAAATTATGCTGCTGAACGAAGCCGTTTTCAGTTTCAGTGAAACGTATATCGTCGTAGTAAACCTTTGTCACCAGCGAAAACAGCTGTGCCAATGACGCAAGATTATCGGATTTGGTTTCTTCAACACCATCATAGCTATGCCAAACTATAACGTCCTCAGCGTAAAGATCGTTGAAGCCAGCAACATCCAAAGTTTGAATCTCTGCTGACAATTTTTCTGCAATTTGTAACGCAGTATCCATCATGATCTCCTGTTTATCTTTAGGGTATTTAAGTTAACGCCTACGACCACTATAAGCTGTTCAGCAATCGACGCCACCTGGGTTCCTCGCTTTTATTTTGTGCGCGAATAAGCATCAAATCCTTTAAGGCGTGGTTCAGCGATTCCGCAACATCGTCTTGCAGCCTTTGTAAAACATCTGCATTGTCAGATTGCCCCGCATATTTTTTTGTATCAATGGAAGTTCCAAATTTAAAATACAGCTTAACGGGCTTTGGTATGGGAGTGAAACCAATTCCTCTGGGTATAGGCATGTCAGAGTTATACTGCTTCATCATGTCGCCAACATACTTTTCTTTGATTCTAGTGCCCAACGGATTGCTTAGCAGTGCATCAACACTGGTAACTATGTCAAATAATTCATCATTCCCGAGACAGGCTACAGGTGTTATTCTATGACCCGATTCGATAGCCATGCGCACAAATCCAAGACGCCGCTCCCAGAGCAACTGATAACAATTACCTTTACTTTTTAACACTTCACGCCCACCACCCGGGTAGACCAATAAACTTTTACCCTCTTTCATAATAGCTCGACACATTTCCCGAGTGCCCACTACTCCACCAATACTAGTAAGAAAATCTTTCCACGGTGCCTCGTAATGAATGAAGTCAGCTAAACCATGAGCAAAAATACCCGTATTACAATAAATTCCCTGTACCAGTAAGAGTGTGTCCGGGACACCAAATCGGCCATGATTTGCGGCAAATAAGGTGGGCTGCTCTGTATCTATCTCGTCAAAACCAATAAATTCTGGCGCAAAGTAAGCATTAAGTAACCTAAACTTTTTTGAAAACTCTTCCTGGGATGGCGGTACAAAGGCCAAAGCCTCTTCGATACTTTTCGTCATTATGAATAGCCTTCAGATAAAAGATGTATGAATTCTAACAGCCAGACTATCGTTGTTAATAATAGATTGGTTCAGACCCCCGCAAACGCAAACCAACGTTCTTAGTGTGCCCCGATAGCAGTATCTGCGCCTACTGATGCATTTAGTGCGTTTCGTGCCTGAGCGCGTATAAACATAAAAATATCTTTTGTATCCGTCTCCGACAAATCATCATATTTCGGCATGCTTCTAGACATTAACGCACCACTGGTCGTAATATGCCGAAAGACTTCGTAGTTCAGGGCAATAGCCGATTCCCTTAAATCCGGTGCGGGACCACCGGGGGAAATCGCGCCCCCGCCGTGGCAGTAATAACAAAATTTATCTTCGAAGAGTTGCGCGCCGCGTTCAGCTGCGGCCGAATCAATTACCAGAGTCGGGTCATCTAAAAGCGCAAAGGAAGTATCCGCTGGCGCAGTTGCGGGAAGGCTTGCCGTTCCGCCTATGGCAAATGTTAATAACCGTCGCGGTTGTAAATTGAATTTCCAGCCGTGGTTAAAAATAGAACGAGGCCCACCGACCAAAAGTGAAACATATTGTGTTCCATCAACCTCGTACGTGATAGCCGAAGTGCCTATACCCAGCTTGGCATCGAACTGCCACAGGGCCTCACCTGTATCGGCACGATAAGCGTGAAACAAACCGTTTGCCTCCCCTTGAAACACGAGGTTGCCAGCGGTTGTCATGGTGCCGCCATTATCCAGAGTGGGGTATTTAACTTTCCATTGCGCCTTCTGTGCAATTGGGTCCCAGGCCAATAGGGAGCCGGTACCGTCATCTTCGTCCGCAACCGCACCCGCCAAAGTTGCCCCAGGGCCTTCATGCTCCAATGGATTTTCAAGTAAAGTCACTGTCATTCCAAGCTGCATGTACGGGATATAAGCTAGACCTGCGGTAGGGTTAAACGACATTGATTCCCAATTATGTGCGCCTTTGGCGCTTGGCCAAATAGTGACCGGGCCGTTTTCGTAGCGAATGTTCTCCGCTTCTACCGGCCTGCCGGTTTCCAAATCAATGCGTTCAGCCCAAGTTACCTTGCCAATTTTTTCAGCTGAAATAAGCTTACCTGTTATACGATCTATAACGTAGTAAAACCCATTCGTTGGGCTCTGCATTACCACCTTACGCTGGGCGCCATCAATGGTTAAATCTGCCAGAATCATATTGGCGGTGGCTTTATAATCCCATGCTTCTTGCGGGTTTACCTGATAGTGCCAAATATATTCGCCGCTATCGGCATTCAGCGCGACGATAGAGGCTAGAAACAAATTATCGCCTTTACTCTGCGTACGCAATGCGGGGTCATAGGGCCCGGAATTACCGGTACCAATGTATAGTTGGTTGAGTTCCGGGTCATAGGTCATGCTATCCCATACTGTACCCCCTGTGCCTGTTTTCCAGTACTCCCCATGCCAGGTCTTAGCAGCCATTTCCATCGCCGCATTTTCAAATCCGTCTGCAGGGTTGCCAGGCACGGTGTAAAACCGCCAAAGCATCTTACCCGTTTCTGCGTCGTAAGCACTCATATAGCCTCGTAAGCCTATGTCTCCACCGCCATTACCAATAACCACTTTACCCTTATAAGCCCGAGGGGCGCCGGTAATGGTATGCTTTGATCCATTAGCAACGGTTTTGGTTTCCCAGCGTACCCTACCGGTTTTGGCATCCAGTGCAACCAAACGGCCATCCAGGGTGCCAACAAATACTTTGCCGTCTAAATAGGCAACCCCTCGGTTTACCGGAAAAATGTAACGCATATGTATTGGGTTATGTTTCCAGTGCTCCGGGTTATATTTCCACAATAGCACGCCCTTTACTGCATCGACGGCATACACCGAGGAATCGTGCCCAGTGAAATAAAGCACGCCGTCAATAGCCAGTGGCGTCGCCTCCAGAATACGTTCACCCGCCAAATCCAATGACCACGCTAAACCAAGCTGTTTGACATTATCTACATTGATCTCTGTTAACGGGCTAAAGCGCTGCTCGCTGTAGTCCAAACCATAGGAAGGCCAATCTCCATTTTGCGCTTTGCTGGTAATCTGATCGACTTTTTCAGACGATACGATAGTATCCTCACTTTTGTCGGCATGTGAATTTTCAGTATTATGCTGGTTGCAAGCAGTTAGCATAATCACGGAAAATATCAAGTATGCAGCTAATCGGAAAGCCATTGTATTTAATCTCCTAACTGAGTTTGTTTGACCAGCTATTTTTTCTTATTCTGCATTTGCGAAGGTCAACCATACGGTGAGCATCAAGCAAAGCTGGATCCACTGCCTTTATACGCTGGAATTTCACTGTTATTGAATCCCCTTATCTGTCGCAGTCTCACTCCTGGAAACAGATGCCTTTACCTTAGCGGGCGATTTTATCGATGCAGTTTTATCCAGCGCGGCCTGTTTACCAAGCTTTTCCATACCAATTTCAATGCCACGGACAAATGAGTTTTTATCTTTCACCACTCGGGCATCTCCATGAAAGCCAAAGGTCACATTCGTGTAGGTTGAGGTTACCGCAGTGGTCAATGCCATAACATCCAGTATGGGTGGCATCGCGATATTCTCTACCATCAGACCATTACCGATATACACAGGAAATCTGGGACCTGGCACATTGGTTAACAATGCATTCATCATATGAATCTTGTCTGGAAAACGCTCGGCAAGATTAAATTTACTAGCCAGGTATAACAGTGCACTTATCGTAACAGGAGGCACCAAGCTGCCAACATCATCAAGACTGACAACGGAGGTTTTTTCCTCTAGCGCAAGTTTTTGGCTTTTGGTTTCCGCAATGATAGATTGAAGCCGCTTGACTGGATCCTTGATAGAGTTGTGAAGATTACAGTACATTACGGAGAGCTGGTTACCTCCTTCCACATCTCCCGCTTCCCTGACACTCACCGGGACACCACAAATGAGATCGATGCCTATGCTTTCACTATTGCTCTCAAAGTAGGATTCCAGTGCGTAGGTATACAAAAACAGGCAGATATCATTGATCGTTCCATCAAAATATTTCGCCAGCGTTTTAATATCCGCAATTGGCAATGTTTTATAAGAGGAGGTATGCGTCATCGAGTGTTTGGAGATATTAAGAGAAGTACGTATTACCTGCGGCTTTTCCTCAACCTTGTTTTTCGTTTTGAACAGCTTCTCTTTGGCCTGGGCACCTATAAATTGGCCAATGCCGGTAGCATTATTGACAAGAAACCTGGATGAATCCCACAAACGTTCGACCGAATCTTTTAAACTAAAAGTGTATAGATCCAACAAGGTTGGATCTTTGGGAAAACTTTTCACAGGGTATGTGGGCGTCTGTAATTCTTTGGGCTCCAAACTGTAAATAGGGTCCATCGCTTTTCCTGCACCCATGCCATCGGCAAGGGCGTGATGAAACCTGGTAATAATGGCCAATCTATTATCCTTGAGCCCTTGCAAAATAATAATATGCCACAGATGCGGAGCTTTGAGATCTTCGCAATGCGTTTCAATGTAAGCAGTTAATTCATCGTAACCGCCCGGTGCCGGCAGGGAATCAATTAAAACATGATCCCATATATCGAACTTTGAATCTTCAATTCGACGCATATGAGCCAAACCCAAAGGAGCTTCAACAAACTTGGAGCGCAATAGAGGGACATTTTCCAATTTTGCTGCCAGATGGTTAGCCATTTCGGTGGCGTTGAGAAGTTCGCCATTAACATGTGACTCGAGGATCATAGCTCCACTCATAATCACGCTAGGCATGTTATGGTGCTCCATTTTGTAGAGCAGGTAATCTATAACATTGGACTTTTCCATGACGCAATCCTTGATAGATAATATTAGTTAAACTTTCTAAAGACCTGATTTAACAGTGGGCTCTCCCGTTCATCAGGTCAAACCTGTAGCCTACGTGTTTTTTGTTACTGATCTGCTGGCCCAGGGAATTGTTTACGAAGTTCTTTTTTCAAGATTTTTCCTGACGCATTACGCGGTAACGATTCGATGAAGACAAAGCGCTTGGGTTGCTTGTAACGGGACAATCTGGCCTGGCAATAGTCCAGCAGGGATTGTGCCGTTGCGCTGTCGTCTTTACGAACAATGACAGCCAAGGGAGATTCGCCCCATTTTTCGCTCGGCTGGCCAATAACAGCGGCTTCAAGTACACCGGGGTGGGATGCCAGAATATTTTCTACTTCGGCAGGATAAATGTTTTCACCGCCAGAAATAATCATGTCTTTGAGGCGGTCACGGATAAAGATAAATCCATCTTCATCTATCGTACCCACATCCCCCGTATGTAACCAGCCATCTACCAAAGTAGATGCTGTGGCTTCCGGATTGTTCCAATACTCCTTCATCACGTGTGGACCCCTGATCAGGATCTCGCCGTTTTCACCAGGAGCAATTACAGTACCATCGGGATGGACAATTTTGACTTCAGTGTAAAGCATGGGCTTACCGATGGAGCCGACTTTGCTGATACTGTAGGCACTGGCAAGTGAACAACCACCACCGCCCGATTCCGTCAATCCGTAAGCCTGGACTACATCAACATTCCTGCGAGAATAGGTTTCAATAAGTTCTACCGGCATCGGCGCTGCGGCACCAATCATAAAGCGAAGGTCGTCTATCTTGGCTGTTGTAAACCCGGGCGCCTGGCGCATAAAATTGAGCATTGCTGGTACACCGCCGCCTATATTCACACGCTCCAGTTCCAGCACATCCCAGGCGGAAACCGGGTTAAACTCTCTGGTAGTCACCAGCGTCATGGGCACCTGAACCGCCATGATCAACAGCGTCAGGGAGGCGACGTGGAACATAGGAAATGGCGCCCAGCCGCGATCGGCTTCGCGCACATCCATCACACTGATCCAGGTCAGCGACGCCCAAAGTGCACTATTGTGAGTGTGCACCACACCTTTAGGGGCCCCGGTGGTACCAGAGGTATACATGATAAACAGGTTGTCATCGCCACCGAAATCAGATAAAACATTCTGCTCGCTGGCACTACCGATCAGTGTTTCAAAAGAAACAGCGCCATCAACTGACGTCGCACCACCGACTTCGATAAGATGGGTAAAACTTACCTCGTGATCAGGGTTGTTTAGAATTGCTTTCAATAATGATGCAAAGGAAGCATCGTAGATTATGCTCTTGGCACCGCTGTTGTTTACAATGTACGCCAGTTCAGTACCCGTCAGGCGAGTGTTTAAGGGCACCACCACAATGCCCAACTTCGCCGCCCCATAAAGCGACGCGATAAATTCGTGGCCGTTTGGCAATAAGAACGCTACTCTTTCACCAGCCTTAAAACCAAGTTCACTGAACATGTTGGCACACTGATTGGCCTTGGCATTAAGTTGCCTGTAGGTTAAACGAACATCTCGATCTGGCTCTACCGATGCCTCCAGATCAGCTGAAACTTTAGCTCGGCGAGCCAACAAATCTCCAAGATTTAATCCGTTCATGGGCTACTCTCTTATAGTATGTTTTAAGGAAAACCAGTTTGAGTCTTTTGTATGTTGGCGATTAGTTTAGGTTTCTAAGAACATTAATGTCAGGTCGTTTATTGACTATTCCAAGCTCTCTGGCAAGCGCATTGATACGGTCTTTACGGGTCAATACTTTGACCAGCAAACCTCCTTGTGGCGCGGGCATAACAATAATCAAATTCATAATTTTAAAAATACTTGAAGCGACAAAGTCGTACCAAACCGCTGTATTGCCTTGAATCGTAAAATTGTAGATTGGAAAGGCCCAAATATTGTAGGGGTAGGCGTTGCCGCCCATAGTAGCAAACATGACTTCTGAAATTGCCGTAATGCGTCCCTCTTTACTGAGCTTCCCTTCTCTGACCTGACGCTGGTAGTACGCCAAATCCTGTTGCAGACCTTCTGTAGTAATAGTGCTTTTAGAGCTCCTGATTTGCTGAGCAATACTGCCGATAGTAGCTTGACGCAAATCCTGCTTTTTGAACAATTTGGGTATGGTAGCGAGCGCATTGCCGATATAAGTGGTAGGAATGGGCAGTGCCGATAAAAGCCTCAGGTTATAAATGCTGCCAACCTGAATGTCATCGCCAGAATCGATCTCATTTGCTAACAGCTTAAACAACATGGCTCCCATCAGGTCGAAACGTGATAGCTGCTGCTCCTCGGAGTAGGTTTTTAATGCGGCAATGCACTCTTCATCAAAATACCACATAGCCGCGGCATTCTTTTTCGGGCCAATGATTAGTTGCCAGATCAGTTTTAATTTTGCCGCCAGGTTCATTTTCTTTAACTTCATACTGGTAGATGGCTGACTACCATCTCCCGAGGCCTGTTCAAAAATTAAATCACGATTCATGGCCGGCAATTCTGTCACCGATTCACCATTCATCAACCTGGCCCAGTCCTCCACAAAATTCCAGAAGGTGCCGCCATCTACCAGTAGATGTGTCGTGCTCAAGCCCAGAATGCAGCCATTGCTGAAGTTGGTCACCTGAATTTTAAACATAGGCTCTTCACCTTTTAAAATTGCAGGCAGATCAAATTCCGGAGCGTAGAGACTGGTGTCATGTTCGGGGGCATGCAGGCCAATTTCCGGCATGCAGGCTGAGCTTTCCACGTCAATAAATACAATACCTTGATTGTCAGCAAACACTGCCAGTCCGTCAGGTATTCTTTTTATTCGCCCTTGCATGGTGGGGTAGTATGCGAGAGTTTCACGTAACCCCGCTTTAAGCAGCTCAATATTCAAAGGCTTGTCATAATAGAGTACGCGCCTTACGGGGGTGTTACCAAGAATATAATCGAAGCCGGTTAATCTGGTCTCCATAGTGGGGGCATTGCCCTTGAGGACAGATCCTTCAGTACGGACTACGCCATCAATACCAGCCATGCTTTTCTTCTCCGATTTATAGTTTCTATGGTGGTTCAATAGATTTGAAGGATTATCTAGCCTACGGATTGGTAGTTCGATGGCCATAGATACTCAGCGGGGATTCGGGCAATCAGCATTTTGGTACCACCGCGTAAATAATCAGTATGCCCTTTGCCAGTTAAGTCCTCGGCAAGACAAATATCGCCAGGACCAAAAATACGATTTACGCCACCATCACTGTCGGCGTGTAGTTCCAACTCGCCGCTGAGAACAATCACCAGGTTATTATCATCTTCAGGGTGCCAATCCAGGAACAGCGGATCACCCATGCTGACAAAATAGAACCCTTCGGTGGGAATCCACGGAGTTGGTTGGCCTGATCCATGATCAAACAATTCAGTAAAGGTGGAAAAGTACGACTGGCCGTCAACGCCGCTATACATTCGCAGCAACGACGGTTCACGTGTAGCCGAAGGCGCTGGCCATGTCATCGGTGGGTAGGGCATCACTTCTGCCGGTGCCCAATCACCGACCAAAAGTTCAATCACGCGGCAGTCGCCAAGATAACGCAGACTATGTCCATCGCCCTGTTGATCATCTGACAACACCATGTCACCGGGTAGTAGTGTTTCCCTGGTGCCATCAACGGCGGTAACTTCAACGGAACCAGAAATAACAATTTTAAGGTGCCGGTCTGTACTGAGAACCCCATGTTCAACCCGTTCGCCAATGGAACGAATCGTTCTTACGCCTTCGGCAGGTTCAGTGGGAAATCGCTGGTCTCGGTTTTTACCCGCCGCCCAATCACGTAACATTTGCGGTTCATTAAATTCAGCCGTATGCACAAACGGAATCGGCAATGCTGAGAATGCCGGATGCGTGTCGGTGCTGCTGCGCAGCCAAAGTACTTTATTACTTCTACTCATTATTTTTAATCCTCTTTGGCAATAGTCCACTAATGTTATTTCTAGTCAATCTTCACTAATATTGCGCAGGATGACACGGCGCCACTGGCAACAATCTACGCTTAATTCATCTCTAAATTAACCGACAAATGCCAACCTGCATAAAATAGCAGTGGTGCACTGGTTCAATAATCGGCCGTGTCTAGCAACTCCTGTAGTAATGTTTCCATCCACCATTCGTCTGCGTCAGGACAGCAAGCTTCGTTATTCTGGTAGGGCGTAGGCGATAATGTAATCACCTCGATCACTTGACTCGCGCGCGCCACCTGCCGACACCACCACAAACTGTCGATTATTTTGACCGCTGGTATAGGTCATTGGGGTGCCCTGTGAACCAACCGGCAAGCGACCCTTCCATAGTGTTTCACCAGTACGAAGGTCCATGGCTCGTAAAAAGTAATCCGTCGTGCCCGCAAAGAACACCAAGTCGCCTGCCGTTGTCATAGGACCACTTAAACTGGGCATGCCGACTGGAATTTCAAATGGAATTTTAATACCAGCCAACGCAGTATCTTTTAAACTGCCTAAAGGATGCTGCCAGACAATCTTTTGCGTTTTTAGGTCTATTGCAGTAATGGCGCCGTATGGCGGTGCCTTACAGGGAATTCCCAGGGGCGAAAAAAAACGTTTCGCCTGTAAGCCGTAAGGTGTGCCGGATTGAGGATAGACAGCATCACCTTCGCCAAACTCTTCCGGCATACGTTGGCTTATTTCATTTTGCGTTAGCAATTCTCTTGTCATTGGCATTCTTATGTCATTGACAATTAGGTAGTCATTACCGCCGTTAATGGCAACACTACCCCAGTTCATGCCACCATAATTACTGGGATAACCCAAACCAGGCTCGGTGGTGATAGGCGTAAACATGCCTGCATAATTTAATTTTTTAAACGCTATCCGGCACAGTAACTGATCAAATAATGTTGCCCCCCACATATCCGTTTCACTGAGCACTTCATTGCCCAACGCAGGCATGCCAGTCGAGAAGGGCTGCGTGGGCGATAACCACTCTCCGACTTCTACGCCCTGTGGCACCGGCTTTTCTTCTACTTTGGTAAGTGGTTTTCCGGTGCGGCGATCCAGCACGAATATTTGGCCAACTTTGGTCGCCTGAACAACCGCAGGCAGAATTCCGCCCTTACCATCGGGAATATCGTACAAACCGGGTTGCGAAGCTAAATCGAAATCCCATAAATCGTGATGTACGGTTTGAAACTTCCACCGCTCACGCCCGGTACTAATATCCAGAGCAACCAGCGCATCGGTATAGGCTTCCATTTCCGGGCTACGATCTCCGCCCCAATAATCGGGTGTCGCATTACCGAGCGGTACATAAACCAAACCCAGTTCTGCATCAAAGCTCAGGGTTGTCCAGGCGTTGGGGGTACCCTCAGTATAGGTTTCACCTTCGGGGGGCAGCTTGGTAATTGAGGGATTGCCCAAATCCCAAGCCCATATCAACTCACCTGTTAATACGTCAAAGCCACGAATAACGCCGGAAGGCTCATTGATGCTTTGGTTATCCACTATCATGCCGCCAACCACAATAATGTTATTGGCAATCAATGGTGCAGACGTCTGCGTATACAGATCTTCCATTTGACGGCCAATATTTTCTCGCAGATTGACTGCGCCCTGGTCACCAAAATCCGTACAAACTTTGCCTGTCAATGCGTTTATCGCCCAGAGCTTTGCATCCCCCGTAGCCATAATAATGCGCTCTGGACATAGTGAAGCATTATCGTTCGACTGATGATAAGAGACTCCTCGGCATCGCTGCCATGGCAGCTCTGAAACCATTTTCGAATCATACACCCACAATGGCTGTCCCGTTTCGGCGTGCAGTGCGTGTACAACATTGTCACCCGTGCATATAAATAAGCTCTCGCCTACCTGTATTGGCGTGTTTTGATTTTCGATACCGCCTGGTGGTCCTGTAACTTCACCTGTTCGATAGGTCCATGCGACTTCCAATTCGTGAACATTGCTGCGGTTAATTTGGTCTAGCTGTACATAACGGGTGCCTGCATTAGTATGACCGTAGGCGCGCCAATCACTCTTTGCATTAGCAATCATGGGGTTAGCTTCAAACGCCTCTGCGGAGTTACTCAGGCGGGGCTTTATAACCCCCTGTGGTTGAAACATAACAACCAACATCGCTACTAAAGCCAGCAACAAACCACCGCTAGCGACTCGCGCAAGACGCAAGTAACTCTGGCTGGATGCAGGCTGAATATTCGGCATCAGCAACAACAGTAGCAGCATTAAAACGGCTGGCAAGGTCAACCTTGGCAGCAAAGGCCAAAATTGCAAACCCACTTCTAATAAAGCCCAAATAACGGTGCCACAAAAATAGGCACTATATACAGCTACGGTATAGCGACTATGAAAATAGAGTAGTACGCCAACAATGGTGAAAAATAGCCCTGCCACAAGATAATAGGCAGTACCATTCAGAATCAATAATTGACTACCACCAACCAGTAAATAAATGCCGGAAATAGCAAACAGAACACTGCCTGTTAAGGTCATATAGCCGGGAAACTTCATATACTATGCCTCTGTTTCAATAGCACCAAAGCAATGCTATTACTGCCGACATATGTGGTTTTCTCGGCCTATTATTTTGCATTAATATACGCTTTCAACACTTTTATTCGATCTACCATTACCACAGAATTATCATCCTGATAATAATCGGCGGCACAGAGCCACCGACTTTTGTTTGAATCTTGATTTTGATGTATTGATTTTGGATAGAATAATGTCAGGACCACACCAGCTCATCAGCATTCACTTTTGTTGATTATCGCCGCCCGATATTCAGCGAGCTCTTTCAATTGGCACAACAGCGCACAAAACTAACTCAAATCAAGCGTGATTTTTCCAAAGTGCTTACCGGATTCCTGATAGCGGAAAGCATCAGCAATATTGGCCAAAGCAAAGGTTGAATCTATTACCGGGCGAATACCTGATGATTCCAACGCTCGCACCATATCCAATTGTTGACGGCGATTACCAACCGTCAACCCTTGCAAGCGAATATTCTTTCTTAAAAGTAAACCCGTTGGTACGACACCTTCGCGCCCCGTCAAAACGCCAATCATGGCAATATGCCCACCAATACGGCAGGCCATGAGAGATTGGGGTAGCGTGGTGGGGCCGCCTACTTCGATAACGTGATCCACACCTACGCCTGCAGTGATTTCCAGAACGACACTAGACCATTCAGGCCGGGTTCGATAATTTATCAAATGATCTGCACCAAGCGCCTTTAGCGTTTCAAGCTTCTCATCGGATGAAGATGTAGCGATGACCGTAGCACCTGCGGCCTTGGCAAATTGTAAGGCAAAGATAGAAACACCACCCGAGCCCTGCACCAATACAGTATCACCCATTTTCAACGAGCCATTTACCATCAATGCTCTCCATGCAGTTAAGGCCGCACAGGGTAATGTTGCCGCTTCCTGATGGCTGTAACCTATTGGGGCACGGGTTAACGCTGTGGCAGGTACGGTTACATACTCCGCAGCAAAGCCGTCCATACTATCACCCGGGACAGCCTCTAAGCGTGATGCAGTCGGTCCACCATCATCCCAGGTGGAACAAAACAAACTTATAACTTTATTACCAATAGAAAACGCACAATCGGAGTCCAGGTCGGTAACTCCTTCACCTATCTCGATTACCTCACCGGCGCCATCAGACATTGGAACAATTCCAGCCGCCGTGGGTAAATGACCAGTCACCACAGCGTAATCGTGAAAATTCAATGAACTGGCATAATTGCGGATCAACACTTCGCCAAGGCCAGGCTTACGTATTTCACGCTGTACCAAGGCCAGCTTATCCAAACCTCCACCGGCACCTAATTCAATAACATTCATTACCTATCTCCAATATAAATTATTTTCATCAAGAATCAGGCTGCCGGCCGACGGTTATTATTCTAGTGATGGAATATCACAGAGGCAGCATTCCTGACCACCAACTAACACAATCATCGATTAGCATTACAAGACTCGTAATTCGTCGCAATTATTATCTGCCACGATTTAACGCCGCCTTAAAGTCGTCATGGCGACACCAACGTCGTTACTCAATTACACGCTATTGACCCAAGATAGTGACTGACTAAAATTATTAGCCAATTCCTGGTTCAACATTTGGTATGTGTAACGTAAAGTCCACCTCGTTGCTTTTGATGGAATGGCCGCCCAAAGATTGCACGATTATTGAGCCAAACCTTACTTGATTGCTACTTAATATCTCTTATAGAACATATCAATGCTGCCGATAGGTTCTAACAATAAAGGCTTCGCGTTATTGAAAGCTGCTACCTTTTTGTAGGTAGCTCCACGCCTTATCCATTCGCAACCTACTTTCAAATTGGTTTGCTAATAGATAAGCCTGGTGGCTATCTTCAAAAGATTGGTCCTGAAGGATTGATGCTACACAGGTCCTATAACCCGGCGCCGGCACTGCAATCTTGTTATTACTTTAATTATTACCTATGCCTTTGAAACGCCAGCATGAAACCGGCGGAGATGCAACTGCGAAGCGCTTGAGAAAGAATAAAAGCGGCGATTATCCTATTCCAGGTAAGTGATAGATTGGTGAGGGGAAATACTACCTTTTACTCGGTCGATGCCCCGTTAAAACAGGCTACATCCAGCTAAGCGTTTACCATTGAAAACTTAGACTCTTGCACCTAAGCTAATGTCGTGTTGATGGTGGCAGATCAGTGCACACTCCCTCAGCTACCTCAGCCGCAAAACTCAGTGTTTCAATCAAGGTGGGGTGAGGGTGTATTGTTTTACCTAGATCCACCGCATCTGCACCCATTTCGATAGCCAGTGCCACTTCACCGATCAGATCACCTGCATGAGCACCAACGATACCGCCCCCGATAATACGCTTAGTGTCGACATCAAACAGTAATTTGGTGAAGCCCTGACTTTGGCCGTTGGCCAATGCCCTACCGCTGGCACTCCATGGAAATACACCAATTTCTACATCGCGCCCTGACTCTTTGGCCTGGCTTTCGTTTAGCCCCGCCCAGGCAACTTCCGGGTCTGTATAAGCTACGGCAGGAATCACGGTTGCATCATAAGCTTGCCGACTGAGGCTATCATCGCCCAGTAGCTCTCCAGCCACCACCTCTGCGGCTATATGCGCCTCGTGAACAGCCTTATGAGCCAACATCGGCTGGCCGACAATATCGCCAACGGCAAAAATGGTAGCTATATTGGTACGCATTTGGTCATCTACGGCAATAAAGCCGCGCTCGTCAATCGCAATACCTGCTGCTTCCAGCGCTAGCAAATCACTATTGGGTCGTCTGCCCGCAGATTCGAGCACCAGATCATAGATACAAGTGTCAGAGGGTGCATTATCGCCTTCAAATGTGACTCGAATACCCTCATCAACTACTTCTGCCTTGGTCACGCTGGTTTTGGTCATTAAGCGACTGAATCGATCTTTATTTGATTTCCTCCAAACTTTAACCAAATCTGTGTCAGCGCCAGGCATCATTTCGTCCAGCATTTCCACCACATCAACCTCAGTGCCCAAGGCTGAATAGACAGTGCCCATTTCCAGGCCGATAATACCGCCACCAATAATCAGCATACGCTCGGGAATAGATTTCAACCCTAGTGCGCCGGTGGAATCAACAATCCGGTCATCCTCGGGTAGAAACGGCAATTTTACAGGACGAGAGCCAGTGGCAATAATAGCGCGCTTAAAGCTTACTAACCGAGCTTCACCGTTACCCTCTACCCGCACATGGTTGGCACCGTGAAACTGTGCAATACCTTGCAGCCGTTGAACCTTTCGCATTTTCGCCATAGCCGCAAGACCGCCGGTAAGATTGGCAACAACCGAATCTTTATGCCCTCGCAAGCGATCAGCATCTACCTTGGGCGCTCCGAACTCCACACCCGAACTGCTGATATGCTGAGCCTCCCTCATCACTGCCGCTACATGCAGCAATGCCTTTGAGGGAATGCAACCGACATTCAAACAAACACCACCGAGGGTGCCGTAACGCTCTACCAACACCACCTTTAAGCCAAGATCAGCCGCGCGAAACGCGGCAGAATAACCACCAGGGCCGGCACCAACAACTACCAAATCACATTCAATAGCTGCACCGGTTACCGATGAAGCGGGCGTAGCAACTTCAGATGTAACTGCGGCCTTAACGACGGGCTGTGTAGCGAGTGCTTCCGGTTTAACAATATCGGCTTGCTCTAACACGGCAATTAAAGTGCCTTCACTCACTTTATCGCCGAGCTGAACCTTAAGTTCAACAATAGTTCCTGCCTCAGGTGCAGGGATATCCATGGTGGATTTGTCACTCTCTAAACAAAGTAAACTGGCTTGTGCCTCTACCTCATCACCTACCGCTACTGAAATTTCAATAATTTCGAGATTTTCAGCACCGCCCAAATCTGGCACGGTAATATTAACTGTCGCCACGATATTCTCCTAAAAGATACACCTATAAAATGATCCGCCGAAAATCGGTCAACAGCGATGCCAGATACGCATTGAAGCGACCTGCCACGGCCCCGTCGACCACGCGATGATCCCAACTCAGGCTCAGTGGTAAAATAAGCCTGGGTTCAGCCTTTTCACCATTCCATATCATCTGGGTTCGCGACTTTCCAACGCCCATAATTGCCACCTCTGGCGCATTAATTATCGGTGTAAAATAAGTGCCACCAATGCCCCCCAAAGAAGATATTGAGAAGCAACCACCACTCATATCGGCAGCACTCAGCTTACCCTCTCGCGCTTTCTCAGCTAGCGCACTCATCTCTACAACGATGTCCAGTACACCTTTTTTATCCACATCGCGAATTACCGGAACTACCAAGCCGTTGGGGGTATCAGCGGCAAAACCAATATTGTAGTAACCCTTAAGAATAATTTCCTGACCATCAAGGCTGGCGTTAAATTCAGGGAACTTCTTAAGTGCAGCCACGCTGGCCTTAACCAAAAAAGCAAGTAAGGTGACTTTGATTCCCGCTTTTTTGTTTTCTTCATTAAGTTGTTGGCGGAAGGCCTCCAAATCAGTTATATCCGCATCTTCATGGTTAGTCACATGAGGGATAGTTACCCAGTTGCGGTGTAAATTGGCACCGCTGATTTTTTGAATACGGGACAGTTGCCGCCGCTGCACGGGACCGAACTTTGCAAAATCTACTTTTGGCCAGGGTAGAAGATCAGCAAACCCGCCACCGCTTGCTGGTGCAGCAGCATCCGCCATTGAAGACTGACCGCTCATAATATTTTTCACATAGGAATAAACATCCTGCCGAGAAATCCGTCCCTTGGCACCGGTACCGGAAATCGACCCTATAGGTACAAGTAACTCCCGGGCCAGTTTTCGAATAGAAGGCGAAGCGTAAGGCAGCGCGGCGCCCTCAGAAGTGGCGGCATTAGCTGTTATCGCCGGTGACGTCAGCGGGGCAGGTTTCGCAACTTCAGTTTGACGTGCTGTCGATTGCGGCGCACTGGCTCGCACCTCTGAAACCCGCTCAGTTGGCCCTGGCACATCGATTGCGGCCGCTGTCACATCACCTGCAGCCGTAACAATTTCCAACAGCGCTATCAGATCTCCTTCACTGACTTTACTACCTTCGCCAACTTTAAGCTCCTTCAATATTCCCGCTGAAGGCGCCGGAATCTCCATGGTAGCCTTATCGGTTTCCACAGAAATCAACTCATCATCAATCTCAAGTTTATCTCCGATAGCCCTAAACACCTCAATCACTTCAACATTGGCTGCACCACCAATGTCAGGCATCCGTATTTCGATTATAGTTGCCATAATTAGCACTCCCAGGAGGCAGGATTGTCAGTACCAACACCGTATTTATCAATTGCTTGCGCGCACAGTTCAGGTTTAATTCTGCCTTGCTGTGCCAAGCTGGAAAGTGCGGCAATGGTTATATGATTGCGGTCCACTTCGAAGAAGTCGCGCAATGCCGGCCGCGTATCACTGCGACCATACCCGTCAGTACCAAGAACGGTTAAGCGTGGCTCTATATAAGAAGAGATCAGCTGAGGCAACGCTCGAACATAGTCTGATGCTGCAATCACCGGATCATCGCCTTCAAGGCAGCTTGCTGCAAAACTGCAACGCTGCTCCTCAGTAGGGTGTAAGCGATTCCAGCGCTCAACCACTTGTGCATCACGCGCCAACTCGGTGTAACTGGTGACGCTCCAAACATCGGATTCAATATGCCAATCTGTAGCCAGCATTTCTGCAGCGGCCAACACTTCAAGCATAATCGTACCGGAGCCAAGTAAGCGAACTTTAGCCTTAGCCTGGTCGAGATGTTTACTGCTATGGCAATACATTCCTTTGATAATATCAGTACTGACATTATCGGCTAGCGAAGGCTGAGCATAGTTTTCATTCATCACCGTAACGTAATAAAATACATCTTCATCTTGCTCTAACATTTGACGCATACCGTGATCCATAATCACCGCTAGCTCGCCAGCAAAAGCCGGGTCATAAGCGCGACAGTTAGGTACAGTAGAAGCTATCAAATGGCTTTGACCATCCTGATGCTGAAGACCTTCACCACCCAAGGTTGTACGACCTGCAGTGGCCCCCATCAAAAAGCCCCGAGCACGCTGATCACCAGCTGCCCAGATGAAGTCTCCAATGCGCTGAAAGCCAAACATTGAATAATAAATATACAGTGGCAGCATACGAATGCCGTGTACTGAGTAGCTGGTTGCCGCGGCAATCCATGAGCTGATAGCACCCGCTTCCGTTATTCCCTCTTCAAGAATTTGGCCGTCTTTAGCCTCTCGGTAGCTTAGGATAGAGCCAATATCTTCCGGCTCATAACGCTGTCCAACATTCGAATAAATACCAATTTGTTTAAACAAATTCGCCATACCAAAGGTACGCGCCTCATCGGCAACGATGGGCACAACACGTGGCCCCAGTGCCTTATCTTTTAACAAAGTGCTCATCATGCGCACGAACGCCATGGTAGTAGACATTTCCTTACCATCTGCCTGCAGTGCAAACTTGCCATACTTCGACAGCGGTGGCACAGTGACAGTGTCCGCGTGCGACAGTCGTGTCGGCATGTAACCACCCAGGGATTTGCGTCGCTCGTGTAGATAACGCATTTCCGGACTATCGTCTGCAGGCTTATAAAAATTCAGCGCTGCGGTATCTTCATCGGACAAAGGCAACTTAAAATGATCACGGAAGCTCAGCAATGCTTCCTTATCGAGTTTCTTTTGCTGATGGGTGGTCATTTTGCCTTGACCAGCCTCCCCCATTCCATAGCCTTTTTTTGTCTGCGCCAGGATCACAGTAGGACGTCCCTTGTGACCTACAGCTGCATGATATGCCGCATAAATTTTGGTTAAGTCGTGACCGCCACGCTTGAGACGGTCAATCTGTTCGTCGGTTAACCCCGATACCAATTTAGACAAAGCTTCGTTTTGACCAAAGAAGTGCTCGCGGTTATAGCGGCCATCTTTTGCAGCGAACGTCTGGAACTGGCCGTCGACCGTATCGGCAAAAGTACGAACCAACGCACCTTCCCTATCCATCGCAAACAGACCATCCCAATCGGAACCCCACAACAACTTGATAACGTTCCAGCCGGCACCGTTGAACTGCGTTTCCAATTCATCAACAACCCGACCATTGCCTCGAACCGGCCCATCCAAACGCTGTAAGTTACAGTTAACGACCCAAACCAGATTATCCAGGCCTTCACGGGCGGCAAGACTAAGTGCGGACATACTTTCGGGCTCGTCCATTTCACCGTCACCAAATACACCCCAGACTTTCCTATCGCCGTTGTCCTGTAAACCACGATGCTCAAGGTAGCGCATAAACCGAGCATGATAGATCGAGTTCATAGGCCCGATACCCATGGAGCCTGTGGGGAACTGCCAGAAATCCGGCATTAACCACGGATGTGGGTAACTTGACAGCCCTTGAGCGCCTACTCGTTGGGCTGTAACTTCCTGGCGGTAGTGCTGCAAATCAGTCTGGGAGAGTCGACCTTCCAGAAAAGCTCTCGCATAGACGCCTGGTGCTGAATGGGGCTGGTAAAATACCAGATCACCACCAAAGGTCGCGTCCTTAGCACGGAAGAAGTGGTTGAAGCCAACCTCAAAAAGATCGGCAGCACTTGCATAGCTGGCGATGTGCCCCCCCAGTTCACCATAGGCTTGATTGGCTCTTACCACCATAGCCAGAGCATTCCACCGCATAATGGATGCCAGCCGTTCCTCCACGGGCAAATCACCGGGAAAGCTCGGCTGCCGCTCTAATGGGATGGTGTTAATATACGGCGAACCATAAGCAGGCTGCCAACCGATAGCGGGGTCGCGTGCGATCGTTGCCAGTGCATCCAGGATGTGACGCGCTTGTTCTGGTCCTGCATTAGCTACTAGTGCTTGCAGCGATTCACACCACTCTGCAAGTTCATGTGAGTCGTTATCTGTTGGTAAAATAATGGGATTTAACGGTGCCATAATTGTGTCCTCTTTGCGCTTATTGTAAACCAATCACCACAGCCTATTGTGCTTATTTACGTTGCCTATCAGGCTTATTCAGGCATAATATGCTTCAAATACCCCTTTTGGCAGACACATGAATATTGATACTACAGATCAAAAAATCCTCCAAGAACTGCAGAGAGACAGTAAAATCTCCAATGCAGAACTGGCCAAACGAGTAAACCTCTCCCCCTCTCCCTGTCTTGCTAGAGTCAAGCGACTGGAATCCAGTGGCCTGATCCGCGGCTATGTAGCCCTGCTGGAACCAAGCCACCTCGGGCTCGACATCAATGTTTTTATCTCTATCAGCTTAAAAGCACAAAGCCGGAAACTACTGCAAGACTTTGAAGAACGCGTTTGCTCTCACGATGCTGTCATGGAGTGCTATCTTATGACGGGCAACGCGGACTATTTAATTCGAATCGCAATGCCCGACATAGCCGCAGTAGAGCGTTTTATTGTTGATCACTTGTCTCCCATGCCTGAGGTTGAAAAAATTCGTTCCAGCTTCGCATTAAAGCAGGTTCGCTATAAAACGGCGCTTCCTCTGCATAAAAGAAAGCCCTGACAATTCAGACCATTTTTTTTGGCTTTGCTGTTTTTTTGCTTTGCTGTTTTTCTGCTTTGCTATAGTCACTGCGAATTATGCCGGGTTACCTTTACACGAAAGTTATGGTGCATGCCCGTTAATTTTCCTCTGGCAAGGCATAGGCTCTAACATAATCACCCGCCTTGGTCCCCATCATCACACTGCCGCCGGCAACGATGACCACATACTGGCGACCGTTAGCGGTATAGGTCATTGGTGTGGCCTGGCCACCTGCGGGCAATTCTACGCGCCAAAGTTCATCGCCCGTGATTACGTCGTAAGCACGAAAATAGCTATCCGCAGTGCCCGCAGAAAACACCAAACCACTTTGGGTAACCAGTGCGCCGCCAAACTGTGGCGTACCAACAGGTAAAGGCAAGGGTTGCCCTAGTCCAAGAGGGCCGGTATTACGCGCCGTGCCAACACTTCTTTCCCATAAAGGCTCGCCCGTTACCAAATCGATGGCATGCAGCTTGCCCCAGGGTGGTTGCACACAGGGTACAAACAATGGGCTTAAAAAGGGTTTGAATTCAACCTTGTACGGGGTGCCATCCATGGTTTTCATGCCATCCAGATGACTGGACTCTTGAGTAGGATCTTCATCGTCCTCACGTGCAAACATGGTTAGCAGATAGGGAATGTTATTACTATTAGCAATCAATATATTGCGTTGCTTATCCACCGAAACACCGCCCCAATTAGTCACCCCAGCAAGCCCCGGATTGTGCAAGGACTGGCTAAGGTCAGGTAAACTGTATTTGCCTTCATAGCGAGAAGAACGAAAACTTATACGACAGGAGAGCTGGTCAAACGGTGTTGCCCCCCACATGCTTGCTTCTGTTAATGGTCCTGGCGTAACACTGATGGCCGATTGCGGCTGTGTAGCCGCTAAATGGCGGTTAATTGTCGGGTGCTGCGGAAAAGGCACTTCCGTTACTGGAATAATGGCTTCGCCGGTGCGCCGGTCAAGCACAAAAATATCACCTTGCTTAGTGGCCTGGATCAGCGCTTGCTTGACACCACTCGCTGTTGGAATATCGGTAAGTACAGGCTGCGACGGAATATCAAAATCCCATACATCGTGATGCACGGTTTGGAAGGACCAACGCTCGCGCCCTGTTACTGCATCCAATGCAACAATGGCGCTACCGTACTTTTCATCAAATGGACGGCGCTTGTCACCCCAGTGATCGGGCGCCGGATTACCCATAGGTACATAAATCAGCCCTAATTCAACATCCGCAGACAGTGGCGCCCATGCATTAGGGGTACTACGGGTATAGGTTTCACCTTCGTCCGGTGCGCCAATGCGCTCCGGTGCCCCCATATCCCACGCCCAACGCAAGTCACCCGTGGCCGCATCAAAGGCGCGAATCACACCCGAGGGCATATCAATAGACACATTGTCGTTTATCGCCATACCGGACACGATCAAGCCATTAATAATGACCGGCGGTGAAGTGACATACACGGTATTGGCAGGCATATCGCCTAAATCTTCTAGCATAGACAAGGCGCCATGGTCGGCGAAGTCGGAACAATGCAAGCCGGTATGAGCATCGACCGCATGAATCATCGAATCGGGGGCGCCCCAGATAATACGTTCAGAACACACACCTTCATCGGCCACTTTTGCATAAGAGACCCCACGGCATGCCAGTAAACCCCACTTACCTATGTCTTTAACTTGTGGATCAAACTGCCAGAGCTCCTCACCGGTGTTCGCATCAATGGCTACAGCGCGGCCTCCCGGCGTACAAAAATAGAGGCTGTTGTCAATTTTTAAGGGTGTTGCCTCATAGGCATAGCCCTTGCCGTCGGCAACATCACCGGTTTGATAGCTCCATGCCAGCTCCAATTGCTTAACATTGGCTGGAGTAATCTGCGCAAGGGCTGCATAACGACTACCACCGGCATCATTGCCGTAATTGCGCCACTCACTATCATTAGGCGTATGTTCAGTTGCAATAGATGCTATAGACACAGGTTCGACGGGTAAATCACGCACAATCACAGTCACTAACAGCACGACTACCGCAAGCACTGTTGCTGACAATAGTCGCCAAGCAATAGCCTGACTAAATAAACTCTGCGGCCCCTTAGTTATTGTCTGTTGTAGCCACGGTGTCAGCAACCACAGGCCCAATACCAGCCACAGGGTTAAGCGCGGCATTAGGGCCCATAAATTCAGGCTAACTTCACTCAGTGCCCAAATGATGGTGTACGCTAAAAACAGACCATACAACCAAGAGCCGAAACGATGGCCCGCAGCGAGCAAACCTCCAGACACTATTAATAAAATGCCACTAATGCCATACCACCAACTACCACCTAAAGTGATAAGCTGATAGCCCCCTACTAACAGATACAGGCCCGAGATCATGAACACCGATGGGTAAACCCAATGTAAAATCATTCGAAATTTCATATGGCTCTTCTCTATCAAGAATTATTTGAAGGGATAGATTCTATGCTGCTATCCGCTACCACCTGATTTTTGTACCGCGCATAACTCCACTCAAGAAACTCAGCGACTGCATCCAGTGCCTGACCTCCTCTTAGTGATTGAGTGACGTCATAACCATGCTTTGCATAGGGCAGCTCGGCATAAACCAGTGCGCGGTGCTTAGCATCCTTTAAACGTTCAAAAAATTGCCGCGAAAAGTCAGGGGGTACCGTTGTATCGTGACTGCCGTGAATAAAAAACATCGGCGGTAAGGTCTTACCAAGTGCCGCGTTTATGTAGCTGTCTGGTGAAGCCTGCTCCCAAAGTAATGGGTTATCTTGTCGGCTTTGCTTAAATATATGCCTGGTAAATAATTTTTCTGATTGCTTAACAAAGCTTTCGGCTCCCTCCGAAACAAAACTATACACCCCATAATTATGGACTCCCGCCTGTAGGCTGGTATCGACCGATTCAAAGCCCGGCTGCCATTCCTTTTTATTAGCGCTAACAACCGCCAGTGAACTCAAGTGGCCACCAGCCGAACCACCCACAATCGCCACGAACTCAGGATCTCCGCCGTACTCATGGATGTTTTGCTTCACCCACATAATGGCACGCTTCACATCGATAATATGCTCAGGAAAAGTCGCCTTGGGGCTCAAACGGTAATTAATAGCGACGCATACCCATCCCAGGCTAGCCATATGGTGTAACAATGGTTGCGCATCATGGCCTTTGGTGCCCATGATCCACCCTCCACCGTGAACCGACAATAAAACAGGTCGTGGAGTATTGGTTGTTTGTGTTGTTGAATAAATATCGAGTAAGTTTCGATTTCCGTACTTTTCATCGCCGTAACAAATGTCCTTTTGCACGGTGACGTTATCGCGTTTAAACGAAAACGGCTTTAACAAATGATCAGCTGTTACTGCCTGATTTAATACCGCTAACCTATCTGCGGGGATACGCTGGCGATAGTCACTACCCAACCCCTTTAACAACGCTTGATGCAACACGCTACCTGCCGCCGCGCTCTGTGTTAGCAAAAATAATTTCCCTAACCAGCTCAACATAAATAGCGCTAAACCGTACTGCCCTAACGACGTATCCAGTGTGCCTAATGATAGTGCCAACAGGGTCAATCCCAGTTGCCAAATCATATGAATAATGGGATGTTCAGCCACCAGAGTGTGCAGCACAAAAAACATCGCGGTAAAGGTATGCAGTGGCTTAGCTTTACGGAGTGTGAAAACCACCAGTAAGAAGGAGACTAAAGCGACAACAAAATACAGCTTAGTAAACACTGACATCAATACACCTTCGATGGGTGCTCACGGCCACATACGACAGTTAAACCCCTCTCCACTCTGGAGCTCGGTATAAAGGTCACTGCCATGGTCTGCGACGTCTAAGCAAGTCAAAGACCATTTAGTGTTTAAAGGTCCGTTCGTAAATAGCCAATCAGCGCTTTATGCATTGCAAGCGTGTTTAGCTGCCATATAACCAAATGTTAAGGCTGGCCCAATTGAGCAACCCGCACCTGGGTATTCGCCACCCATTACGGTGTTTGCATCTAAACCCGCGGCATATAGCCCGGGAATTGGCATACCGTCGCGCAACACTTGTGCATGATTATCGGTCTTTAAACCGACAAATGTACCGAGGTCCCCAGGTACAATTTTCACTGCATAATAAGGGCCTTCACCCATCGCGCCAAAATTTGGGTTTGGCTTGTGCCCTGGATCGCCATAGACTTGATCATAAACACTGTCACCACGAGCAAATAGAGAATCCTTACCCAAGGCCGCATCGCTATTTACCTGAGCAAATGTTTCCTCCAATGCCTGGCCGTCAATACCCAATTTGGCCGCCAATTCAGAAACACTTTGCCCCTCTATAAGGTAACCGTCTCGCACATAAGATGAAACAGGCATATAAGGTAATGCCAGGCCTAAACCATACTTTGAAATAAACGAGCGGCTGCCTATCAACCAACAAGGAACAGAGCCAGTACGCTGAATTGCGGCAACCAATGCCTGGTAATGCGTTGCCTCATTGGCAAATCTCCGACCAGACTGATTCACCAAAATGGAACCTGGGCGTGAACGATCCAAAAAGATATGGGGGTATCGCGTTTCGCTACCATCGGCATGCTTGCGAACAGAAACAGGCGTCCAGCAACCGTTATTACTTAAGCCTGAACCCAATTCACCTCCAACGCTCATACCTAATTCCAAACCTTCACCGACATTACCCTCAGGCAACATCGATTTATGGTGTTCGGGAAAGGGGATATATTCGGCAACCATTTTTTCGTTCTGAGCGAATCCACCCGTGGCGATAACAACGCCTTTCGATGCACGAATTTCAACTTCTTTGTTGTCAATTTGAACAATGGCTCCAACAACACGACCATTTTCTTCTATTAGTTTACGCGCGGGGGCTTTATCTATTAGTGTAACGCCGGCATCCATAGAGGCTTTAAGCAGCCTTGCCGCCACGGCATTACCACCCTTTAATACTCGGCCACGACGCGACCTCAACCAGTCAAACGCATACCTTAAAACAAGCTTTGTGGTGTATAGAAATGCCGAAAATGACTTGTTGTAATTCATCAGAAAACCCAAATCTACCGCATCCACCTGCATGCCATTAAACACGGTTAATTGTTTTAATGCCGGGCGCAATTTATCAAAATTAACACCAAGTTCTGACGCATCAAAATGGGGAACTGACATGGATCGGCCAAAACTTGAACACTCTACTTGCGGCTCATAGTCTGGCATAAACTCCGCCGACCAGAATCGCATTGCTTCGGTATTTTTCTCTAAAAAGTCAATCATCTCAGGCGCGTTTGCAAGAAATGCAGACACCATATTGTCATCAAAATTATCACCAATAACTGCCTGTAAATATTTGCGGGCATTTTCGGTGCTATCTTCGCGTGTCATATACGGGTTGTTTGGAATCCAAAAGGCACCACCGGAAAGCGCGGTAGTGCCGCCAAAATACTCGGTCTTTTCTACCACCGTCACCTTACAACCAAGGCAGGCTGCCGTAATGGCAGCACTTAGCCCGCCCGCACCCGAACCTAATACCAAAAGGTCAGTCTCGATCATGCTGTAACTCCTTCATTGCAAAAAGACAGACAAGCCAAGTCGCAAGCCACTTTATTAATGTCTTTTCAGTAAAATTGGATAGCTTAATTAACTTGCCGATTGCTGCCTTTCCAAAACGCCGCTCTGATTTCATTTTTGCGGATTTTACCCGCACCTGTAATCGGAAAAGCTTGTGTTTGGAATTCAACAGAACGAGGGCATTTATAGCCAGCAATACGCTGCTTGGCAAACGCAATAATTTCATCTGCGGTCGCATTTGTACCTGGTTTTAGCCGCACAATGGCATGCACCTCTTCACCCCACTGCTTGCTCGGTATACCAACAACCACGACCTCTTGAACGGCAGCGTGCAAGGAGACTACATTTTCCACTTCTGCCGAGAAAACATTCTCGCCACCAGAAATAATCATGTCTTTCTTGCGGTCCACCAAAAACAGGAAACCATCTTCATCAAGATAACCGGCATCGCCGGTTAGCACCCAGCCATCAAGCATCGCCTTTTCTGTCTGCTCCGGATTATTCCAATATCCCTGCATAACATTAGGACCAGTCGCGGCGACTTCCCCGACCTCGCCTGTTGCCAGCTGCTCACCCTGTTCGTCAACCACCTTAATTTGACAGCCAATATTACACTGTCCTGCAGAACTGGTTTTACCGGAAAATTCACCATCGAAACAGTGATATTCCGGCCTCAACACGGTAACAACCGGAGATAATTCAGTTTGCCCATAAGCTTGATAAAATGCGACATTTGGCAACTGCTCTAGCACGGCCTTTAATATGCCTTCGGTCATGGGTGATGCCCCATAGACGATTGCTTTTAAGCTAGATAATTGAGTTTGTTGTAATTGGGGTTCCTGTAACAACATGGATATCATTGTTGGCACCAATAGCACATGCGTTATCTTGAAACTGTCTATTGCTGCAATAACACTCTTGGCAGAAAATGCTGGAATAAAAATATGCGCACTGCCAGATAAGGTGGCGGTTAATGAAGTGCAGACATCCGCCATATGAAACATAGGAGCTGCATGTAAATACCGTATGTTCGCCTCATTCAAATCAAGGGAAGACAAATTGCTCAAGGCATTAGAAACGAGATTTTTATGTGACAACATCACCCCTTTGGGAAAACCAGTTGTTCCCCCGGTGTAAAAAATCCCTGCTAAATCTTCCCCGCGACGACACACATCATCCATCGGTTGTGCATCGGCCAAAATTAATTCTGCATCAATCATGCCTTCCGGCGCTGAGTTTTCGCCAATGTATACGACTTTCATAATCGTTTTGACTTGCTTGGCAATACTCAATGCAGAATCAATAAAGTTATCATCCGCTATCAATACTGATACTTGAGCGTCATTATTAGAGTATATATTTTCCTGTACTGACCAGCGGGTGTTTAATGGGACAACTACTGCACCAGCCCAGGGTATAGCAAAAAAGCATTCGTAATAACGGTCTGAGTTTAATGCCAAAATACTAACTCGATCCCCTTCACTGACACCTAAGCCATTAAGAAAAGAGGCCATTTTTGAAATTCGAAGCTTTAACTCCGCCCACGTTTGACTACGGGCTCCATTATAGGTTGCCACAGAATCTGCCTGAACTTGTGCATTTCGGTGAATTGGTTGGGTTAGCTGCATTTATCTTATCTCTTTCTAATTATACCGATAGCATTCTGGTCAGATCAGGCTCTAATCTCCTGATTAGCTGCTATGGTTTTAGCTGAGGATGTTTTACTCACTTTTTTAGGTTGTCTGCATTTACATGGAGAGGCTTTACCGATTAACTTTTTGTAGTATCTTTCGTCCTGACCTTTTTTATTGGCGCTGCACCCACTGCCAGGCCAAGATCTTGCTCCAGCAGCTCCAATTCATCAGTAACAAACTGTTTAATATCAGATAAATCAGGCAACGCAGACCGGCTTGACGCAAAACCAAAACTTAGTCCGTTGACAGTACTATTACAAATAACAAACAGACCGTTATTGTGCATTAAGAATGACAATGGCAATAAACCATCGGATCGTGCCCCACCGATATATTTTATTTTTTGCTCGCCAGGAACATTTGACAATGAAATATTGCTCAGTGGTCGCATTATTCGATCCAAACCCGCAGCGCGAAGACCCACGCTAATCCCCTGAAAGAAGGTGGTATAAAATGTCGCTGCAAATAAGCTTAAATCCTCCATATCGCTTTTACCTTGCTTGGTAGACGCAACAATTCGTTTTAAGCGTTGTACACTGTCACTGAGTTCCGTCGCAATATCGACATTAATGATACTTACCTGATTCCCCCCCTCACTTGACTCGCTATTTTTTTCATCAGTTCGGCCATGCAAGGAAACTGGCATCATTAATTGCATAGGCTCATCAGGCAAGGAGCCATTCTGTAGCAATAATCGTCGAATAGCGCCTGCGGTAATAGCCAACACTGCATCATTCACAGTTCCACCGACCGCTTTACCTATGGCTCGAACTCGATCGAATGGCGCATCAACGAATGCATAAACGCGGGTGCTTTCCACGTGCTCGTTTACAATCGTTTTAGGGCCCGTATAAAATGCGGGAGTACGGCTTTTTACTACCCCAAAACCTCGTAGCGCCTCTCGACCCAGAACATATGAAATATCCTTTGCACTTTTTATGGTGCCTGAAAATAAATTTGCCACCTTAGCCGGATTAGGAAATTTCGATGCTTGCGTGAGCTTTTTCTTTGGCTGACTACGTTTTAAAGAGTTTTTTTGACAAAAGCCTTCAATATCGTCTACTGAAACGCTGGCGGAATCATAAAACCAATTACTACAATATTCCATAAATCTTGTGCCATCGGCAAAGGCATGGTGCACTTTTATTAAAATCGCCATTTTGTTATCGCGGAGCCCATCAAACATTATCAATTCCCACAGTGGGCGCGCGCGCTCTAGAGGCTTTTCGTTAATATAAGTAACAAGCTCCAACACATCTTCCATATGGCCTTCGCCGGGGACAAGCATACGTTTAATGTGATAATTCACATCAAAGTTATTGTCCACAATCCATTCATGCTTGCTTAATAGGCCTTTTTTATCCGGGTTTATTTTCCAAGTCCATGGCTCGCCAATAGCGTTAACATCACGCAGTTTAGAAAACAATTTATCGGCGAATTCATCTGTGCCTATTTGTGGTTTAGTCAGCAGAATCACAGCACCAAAATGCATGGGCGTCTCAGGAGTCTCCATCATTAACCAGGCGTAGTCCTGCATTGAAATTGGTACACTCATCTAGTATTTCCCATTCATATTTTTAGCCGTTATTATTTTCTACTAAGGAACCTCTGGAATAGTCAGGCTATAGCATGATCGCCTTCTCGCTAGAGACAATAGCAATATTAAAGAGGCTATATAAATCAATAATTCTTATTTCATCTATATAGTTTGCGCTATTGCTAGCCCAACTCCCGCCACTCGCTTTCCGATTGTCGATCCAGCTTAAGGGGTGTATTTTAGAAAAGAAAATTCGACGATAACCAGACGGAGCTGGCCACCATGAGCAGAATTGTTAAATCGGTACCTGGGAAGTACCCCTTCGCCCTAGTTTGGCCCCTCGAATGGAACCCGTTCAGTGGGCACGGCTCAGGCGCAAAAGCCACCGCCGACGTGCCTGGCGAGCAGGGCAAAGGCCGCGAAGCGCTAGAGCGGGTGGCACAATATGTGCCGGTAGAGGTGCTGGCCACCTACGTGACCGTCAGCGCCGCCATCAGCAAGGATACCCAGACCGAGATCGATGCCGCGGCAGTAAAATTCATTGGCTGGTGGCTGCTTTGTCTGTTTCTGGCGATCCCCCTATACTTCCGTCAGGTAGCGCGCCAGGGAGAGGCTTGGGGGCGCAACGCTCTAGTGTCCATGGCTGCCTTCGTAATCTGGACCTACGCCATTGAAGCCAGCCTTTGGCAGATTACTTTCCTGAAGGACTGGCACGACCCGGATTATGCCGCCATCTTCATAGGCGGGTTCACCTTTATTACCGCTTTCACCGCCCCCGGCAAGCAATAATAGAGGGCCCCATCATGCACTTATTGATTCCCTTCGCCCGTAGCTCCGCAGTTACCAATATCGTCGCTTACGCCATGGAACAGCCCTTCGTCAAAGGCGTCGCGGTCGATTACCACCGTTTTTGGCTATTGGCTCGCTACCTTATAGCCGCAAAATCCACAGCCCCTTCCGATATCGATCAGTTCGTCTCCATCTACGCCGATTATTGCCGGAGCGGCTTCGTCAATAGACGCAATGAGTTACAACACCTGATCGAGCGTCATCTCGATCCCATGCCCGAGCTTGGGAACGGCAGCGCTCAGCCCCTCGATGCAGAGCTCGCACGAAACTGGCAACTTTACTGCCGGCAGTTCGGCTACCCACCCACCGGTCGACAGCCCTTCAAGGTCATCATTTATATCGACCTCATGCAGCCTCACTGGAGCCTGGACGAGAATTCTCAAGGTGAGAGCCTGGACGCACTATGGCAGAAAACCTGGGACCGCTTTCGCCAGTCCATTAATGCCGATATGCAAGATTTCGACATAATATATGAAATGCGCCCCGGCCTGCGGGTCTGCTCACCGAAGCATCACCACAATCCACTGGTGGGCGGCCTAAGCATGGGTTACCGCATAACCGATGCACAAGGCGACGTGCATGCACTCTCTTCAACCCTCGGTGGCTTGCTGGAAGATCAACAAAACGCCGCCACCTACTACGCGGTAACTACTGCCCACGGCTACGAAGCAGGCGACAACCTGGAGCAGCCAGCCCCTACAGATAGCACTTCAGCTGCCGCCGTGGGCACTGTGGAGCAAGTATCATCTATTTTACCCTTCGGCCTTATACAACACTGTGGCCCAACTACCACAATGGATGCCGCGCTCATCCGCCTAGACCCGAGTCGACAAGCCAGGGTATCGGAAGTATTGGGCATTGGACCCATCGATCATGTCATCCAGGAACAGCACCTCGCGAGAGGTCACCAGTTGCAGTATGCCGGCAAGGAATCGGCGGTCAAAAAACTCTACCTTGGCCACTTCGTCCGTGCCCTGAGATTAAGCTATGGCCAGCACGAACAGCTGCTCTACCAGGATGCGATCCAGCTCTCACGGCGTAATCCAGCGCTAAATGCTCTGCAAGGCACGCCGGTTCGCAGCGGTGACTCCGGTGCCTGGGTGGTCGCCAAGGACAACGGTGCCCTCGGCTGGTATGGCATGGTTATCGGCAAGGACGACCATGACGGCTATGCCCTTTCTGCGGAATCAGTGGCCAACTGGCTGCAGCAAGATTGCGGATTGAGCGAAACCAATTTTTGGGGGCCGTAGGACCTGGCCGGTAAAAATTCACTCCAAATCACCTTTGTGCAGGAAATATGCAGGAAAGTACTGATCTTGACCGAAAGATCCAGCAGGAATATTTTGTATCCTACTGATAAATAAAGAAATTTCCCGTGTTAATGAAAATACAACCAACGCAGTTATTATGTGTATTCCGACAAGCTCCTTGCTATCTGACCAATACTGGCTCCGAAAGGGCTCTCACGCCAGAGTAGCTTAGCTATACACGAATTCAACCATCTCAAGCACAAGTAGCAAACCTAGAGCCCCGATGAAAGAGCCAGAAAAATCAATGGCGCCGATTTTTGCCAAGACCATATGCTCCGCCCTGCAGAACTTTCTTCCGATCATAGATGTCGTCGGCTGGACCGGTACATTCAAACTTGGGAAATTGATTTTCCACATTTGACTTTAAGGCCCGGTTATTGTGATTGAAGGGGCTACGAATATATTGGCTGGGTGTCACGCCGTGGGCTTTTTCCAAATGCTGTAGGTACTTTCCCGGCACAAAGCGCTTATCACAGCAGCGACATGCGGTCATGGTCAGGTACTTCTCTGTCACAATATCCTGATATAGCTGCTCGATACCCTTATACTGGGCGTTGCTCACTGTCGAGACGACCTGTAGATGCTTGTCGCTCAGGTGTACCAGATACGTCTCTCTCGATAGGCGCTTGAGGCAAAAAGTGCACTCTATCAGCATCCCGGGAAAGGCGTATTTGTAACGCTTGAGCGCAAGCTTTCGTAACTTCTCGGCCTTGCTAACTGGCTTAGGTTGGGATTCCACTATTACTGCATCGAAGTAGAATTCGTGTAATCGGTCAGTCTGTGTCGGATGAAAGTCGTGGATTTTGTTGAGGTGCTTCAACAAATTTGCTTTCGGTAATTTGGCCCGACACTGGTGACACTTGTACAGCGTGCGCCTAATCTTTCCGGGCACTTTTGAGGCGACGGTGGGAGTACTTTTCACCCCATCCAGGGATTCAATAAGTAGATCGGCCTTATCGTGGACCTTGCGCAAATGTTTACGCAGGTTTTTCAGGCTTACCGGGCCCTTGCAGAGCGGGCACCGTACAAGTTCTACTTCTTCCTTGTTTAAGGGCATCAAAACCTTCCTCCACCTGATGTCACCCACAGAACAAACTAACCTACTCCACCAACGCCTTCAACATAGCATCCTTGGCGTCCGCATAAAATTGCATGTCGACCTTGGTGGCCATGTCATCGGACAGGTCGAACAACTGGCGCCGGCAGCTGACCGGCAGCAGTACCGCCTGCGCTCCCTTTTCAACCGCTAGCTCTACTACATTAACCGCATTCAACACGGGTTCAATAGAGCCACCCAGGTTTATCTCGCCGACCAGTATCAAGCCGCCGCGCACGGGTTTTTTCAGCATACCGCTGCACATGGCTACCAGGGAGGGGACTCCCAGCTTAGCGCCTTTCTTTGACGCGTCGAAGGCTCTGAGCTGCAGGGTAAATTCGTGCGCCCTCGGGTCCCTGTCGCCGACCAGCTGTGCGGTTCTGGCGTACAGATTTTGCTCTGCGTAGCGGACCGATTCGCGAAATGCCGGCGGTACCGGGTTGTTGAGGATCCTGACGCCGCTGCCGGGGCCTTCGTTGACTTCAATTCGGTAGAGGCCGGCGTTGTCGTCGGCGTCGTTCCCCCCTTCACTAATCGCCCAGATTTGGCCCGGCTCCAGTGGATCGGTGCCGATGGAGTTGTCGGCGCGCAATTCCGGAGTGGAGACAAATTTCTCGATACCGTCATTGCCCATGATGTAACTGAAGTGGGTATTTCTAAACTCGGCGGAGCCAATACGTTTTTGCTGTTCTTTCACCCGGCGCCGAACTTCCAGCGCCTGGCGTACTGCCCACTCCAGATCCTCATCCGGTACCGGCAAGTCGGGCGAGGGATAGAGCAACTTCAGCAGGCCGGACACCGTCTTATTGACGCCATTGGTATCGCGACCGCTAAGAGCGCCACCAAAATGCACCCGGCCCTGCAATGCGCTGACCCGGCTTTGGTTGCGCAGGTGACTCAGGCATTCGGATAGGAAGTCGCTGACCAGTCCAAAATGGTCGGTCAACAGGTCCTTGTGCATTTTGGGCACGTTCCAGCCGGGCAAGTAGCAGTGGATACGGTCCATCCAAGCGGTGTCGTCGCGCATTTGATCGGGCAGCGGTCCAAACAGGTGTCCCACGCGCTGCTGGTGCTCTACGTCCACATCGAAGTTGCCGACAAATACCAGCGAGCCGTCGCCGCGGATACTCTCCTTGCCACGGCTAAATTCGCCGGACTCCATGTAGCCTTTCATGATATTGACGCCATCTTTCGAATCGAAAGAAATTCCACTCACCTCGTCAAAGCAGATAACGTCGTACTGGCAAACCAGGCCGCGCTGGCCGTTAGAGTTATTGACAAACATCTTGGCGACCGTGGCCTTGCCCCCCGAAATCAAGTGGGCGTATGGCGACACCTGCTGGAACAGGTGGCTTTTACCGGTACCCCTGGGGCCCAGTTCCACCATGTTGTAGTTGCGCTCCACGAACGGCACCATGCGTAGCAACATGGCATTTTTAGCGTTATCATTTAGCTGTGCCGGCTCTAGTCCGATGGAACGCAGCAGAATATCTTTCCATTCCTCGGTGGTGAACTGCTCCCGCGCCGTGGTCAAAATCTCCAGCACATTGCGCTTGGATAATTGAATTGGTTTAAGCGCAAATACTCCAAACGGATTGCCACCCTTTTCTTCGGCAATAATGGAGTCGTACTCCAGGGTCACCTCGGCGTAGAAACCGCCGGTTAACAGGCGCTCATTTTCATCGACAATTTTTTCGGGTATTCGGACATTGGGTAACCTCAAGCTCGGCAGCGTTGCCAGATAGCCGTTGTCTTTGGAGCTAAAACGCACACTGACCATATCGATCAGCTTTACGTTGCCATCTTTAAATGCCCGCGCCTTGAACAACTCTTCCTCACCCGCTTTTACCGTCCGGGACGACAGCTGACGCTGGACGATCTCCAGCCCCTCTTCAATTTCATGCTCATCTGTGGTGGCGCAATAGCGGCCCAGCAAAAACTCAACCACGTAAGTGGGCACCGGAAATTGACGGCTAAACGTCCTCACCAAATCCTTGCGCACCACAAAACCTTCAAAGGCAGCGGCGGACTTGCGGTCTAACTGATCAAGCTCCATTAATCCTCACCCCCAACCGTCGTGGCCTGCTTGGCGAGCACCTCGCCATTGCTATCCAGCACTACCACCATCGCCTGCACTCCTTCATTGTCATCGTCCAACACTTTCAAATTCGCTTTACCACTGGCAAGTGCTTTCGGGTTCACCAGCGAGGTGGCGCTGTCGGCCAACTTGGTGCGCAGATCCACGGTAAAGTCCTCGCCTTCCCCGTCGACTTCGACCTTGCAAGTCATACCCAGCCAGCGTACCGACGTGATGGCTGCCTGCGCCCGAGACTTCACCTCCCCGGCAATGGTCAACACAGGTACCAGACACTCTTGCAAACTGATACCGCCATGACCGTAGGCCCTGCCCGCGATAAAGGAATGGATACCCTGGGGGAAATGGATAGGAATGTTACGATTCCAGTGCCAACCCAGCGTCAACCCTTCTACTGATACATTTTGCTTTAGCTGCGCGCAACGGCCCCAGCGGCTATCTGCAGCCTGTACGGGCAAGTCGGCTTTCGGCATATTGCCTGGCACCAGCAGCCAGCCGTGATCGGTGACCAAGCGAATTTTGCGCCAACCCGCCTGTTGCAGCTCCACAACTCGCTCGACAATACCATGCAAAATCGGCCCCAGGCGCGCGGCCAGCTTCAGCTCACTGCGATGGCCTTCCTTATCAATATCGCCACAGGCGACCCAGGCATTGCCCGTCGGGTCGCCGGTGTCATCATCGGCTAAATGTTGCCAACCGTGTTTAGCCAGCAGCTTTTTAAAGCGATCATGGGAGAGCGTGCCCTCGCCTTTGACACTGGGCTCGAAATCTTTATCGCTGCCCACACCTTGCAGATACGGGTGGATCGGGCTGACTGCCGCTTTCGCCGTGGCGGTCACCGAGGGCAAAGCCGACCACTGGGTCGCCAGCGTGGGCTCAATGCCCTTTTCCAATAACAGCGCCTGCAGCTTGTGAGCCACATCCAGGCGCAAACCATCGACAAAGAACACCACCTCCCCGCCTATTTGGTAATTCACCACCGCTTCCGCTACCGCACCATCCCCCGGGTAGCCCTTCTCTTTGACCTGCTGCTGAAAACGCTCCGTGACGTCCGTCAACCACGGTGTATAAATAACGGCTAGCACCGTTTCGACCACCGAGCGCTGTTGCTTCGAATCGCACTGCCCCAAGGCATCAATTGCGAGTGCGTCTATCTTCCAGCCCTGCTCCGCGTAACGCTGCCCCAACTCCTGCGCCGACAGGCCGTTTAACCCCTGCTGGCTTAAGCCGGCGATTTCGGCCAGGGGTGCCAGTAGCAGTGCCCAGGGGGCTTTGCCCAATTGGGCCCATATGCTCGCGCGACGCTTGTGATGCTGCCTTTCCAAAACCAGCAACTGCTTGCGGGCGGCAGCAGGGGTCTTTGTTTTAATTTCAGTAAGAGCAGTAAGTAACTGCTGCTCTTCATTTGTATTGGCCTGGGGATAGGTCGCGGGGTCTGCCAGCATATCCGCTGGCGGCACCCGCTCCAGCAAAGCTGGAATACCGGGGAACAATGCGGGGCTGTCGCAGTAACGCTGCCATACCTGTTCCCAGGCGCCGCGGCATTGACACAGTTTTTCCGCCGCCGCATATTCACCATCAGACTCGATATTGAGCCCGAACTCGGCTTGCGCCAAATTGCAAAGCGCCTGCCAGCGGTTGGCTGGCCACTGCTGTTTAACTTGCGCCGGCGAATTCATCCAGGCAAGCAGATCGCGAACGGGATCACCGGAAACAAGCTGATGAAAATCACTGGCCTCAAGCCGCTTGCCATCAACCTGTTGCATCGAAGCCGCCAGCACCGCTTCCAGAGCCAGCAACAGCGCATTTTGGGTCGCCTTATCCTGGGCCACATCCAACCCCAGGCCACCAGCACCGGAGGTCAGATAGGCATTAACTGTCCAGTCTTTACCATTGAGCTGGCTCCAGAGTACACCGCGATACTGCAACTCGGCCAGGGGCTTTAATTGCTCCGGGCATTGTTCAATCGCGCGAAAGTCCTGCCGCGAAACCCCAGGCAGATAAAGAATAGGCAGCAGGCTATCGTCGATGGGGTATTGTTCAATGCGATTGGCTATAACACATTTCAGCCAGATCGGCGGCCCCATTCTCGCCTCGGGCTGGTAGTCACCCAGCGTAAACATTTCCGGCAATGCCTCCCGCAACAGCGGCAAGACTGGTAACCACTGCTTTTCTTTGTCGGTCCATAAAATTGCCACCGGCACCTGCTGTACGTTCGGGTTGTAAGCTGCGCTGGCGCGCAGCATTCCCACCAATGAATCCAGTACGGTGCTCATTCCTTAAGCTCCAGCTGATAGATGTCGACTAGGCTAGAAAGAATCTGCTCCAGTTTCGCCTGTCGGAAGCCAAGGTTTTTTAATTCCAGGCCGGTCTCCCTGCGCATGGCGGAGACAAACGCCTGCATATCCTCACGAATGGGCGGACTGATGTCGACGCGCTGCTGCGGGGAGAGCAGCTGGAAGATGCGGAAGACATCGTTGCGATGTTTTTTGATGTTCCTTGAATCCACCACCTCACCCGCGGCTTTGCGTGCCGACAAATCGAGCCAGGCGCGCGCCTTGAATACCACAATATACTCGGGCCCTAAAATGGACAGGCCGTCAACTATCAGTTTGCCCAGTTCGATACACGGGTAGTAATCAGCATCCAGTAAAATGGCGGACAAACTTGAGACGTCGTCATCCACCGGTATGGGGGTCAGGTTGCCGCCACCAGTCAGGGTTAATCCGTCCGGTTGACGAGAAAACAACTCCAGTATCACCGGAAAGGCGGGGTTGCCGGGCTTGGTGAAGCGGTAGTACTGGCGCTCACCACTGCTCTTTTCCCGCTGCTCATAGCCGCCGTCCTGCACAAATTGCCAAAACCGCGACACAAAACCGGCGTCGATCACCTCCGCACAGAGTACGATATCCAGGTCTTTGGTGGCGCGAAACTCCAACCCTGCCTCACCCATAGCCAGATCACAGGCGACACCCCCAATCAGCACATAGCTGTGTTCGTAGCCCTGAAAATACTCACGAAAAAGTGCCAGTCCCTTTACCACGTCTGTTCTCTCCCTTGTTCAAATACTTTTTGCAGCAGCTCATCCCGAGCCAATTCAATACGTTCGTCGGTGCTGTCCTGCAGGCTCAGCCATAGCGATAGGGGGTCGACGCAATTGGATGCCGATAACAGGCCCGGGTTGTAACGCCACAGTTGTACCTGGGCACTCCGCTCCTGCTGCCGGTCGAGTTCGTCAAGATCCAACAGAGTTTTCACGCCCGCCCAATCGGCAGCGTTCAGAGCCCAGATGGGATAGGCCGGTTCGGCAATCATAGTAAGCTGCGCCAGCGCGCCCTCACCCGAAATTTTGCCAACTGCAGTTTCCGCCAACACCAAGGATTGGCCAGCACCAAAGCGGACCCAAATGCGCTTTTTAACCGGGTTTTGCAGGTGGGGTTTAGCCGCCTGCCACAACTCTCGCTGCTGTAAATTGAACTGCAGGTGTTTTTCGCGGCCGCATATCTGGATCTCAGCCAAATCCCTGTCGGCCAGTTCTTTTAGTGCCCGGGTCAGGGTCATGGCGCTGTAGCCTAGCAGTTTGGCCAGCTTCTTACCGGCGAGGCCGTCGCTGTCGAGCCCCAGTAGCGAACGCAACACCAATAACTGGGCTACCGAGCTAAGCGCGGCTGCTGACGGTGGCGGCTTTTTGTCAGGCTTGAAATGCTCGCGCAGGTCCATACCGAGCATGGGAAGATAGAGCTGGTTGCCGGGTACCAGGAAGGCGACCTTGTGCTCGATTAGGCGCTTGCGGTTATAAGATGCGACGGTCTCAACCACGTAGATGACCGGCCCATCGAATTGTTTTACCACCAGTTGCCAGTGCTTTTGCACCACCGCCGGAGTCGCTTCCTCTCGGGAAGCGGCCAGCATCAGCAGGCAGGGCTGTCCCAGCAGTTCCGCCCGGTAAAAGTGGTAGGCGTCCTGCAGGTAAAAAGGCAACTGGCGAGCGTTTTCCCAGGTGGTAGCCCAGTCGCTGGCCCGGGCGTTATCCACAGCGGATAATGCGCTGTCCCCCAGCACCTCGCGCAAGTAAAGCGCTGCCTTGCGCAGCAATGCCTCTTTCCAAGCCTCCACCTTAGTCGCCTCTTTAGTCGCCTCTTGAGCCTTCACCAATCAAGCCCCCATCCAACAAGCCTCCAACTGGCCTACTAAAATAACATTTAAACTGCACGATAACACTGCAAATGTTATCGTGCAAAATCAATGTTAACAACTCATTTCCTGGCTGCCTGTTTTTCTGCCAGGCTCAGGTGATGATCGTTAATGCGCGCACCCTCGCCTTCACCGTATTGCAGGCCAAGGCTGTACCAAGGGGCAGACTCGACATCCTTGCCGCGGTCTTTGTTCCATTTGATGTTGGGCTTGGTGCGCAGCACGCCGGCGCCTTTTTTATTCACATCCTCCACGCTGAGGAATGGGCGAATATTCATACGCACACCATCGTTGAGGTCCGGTTCCCAGCCAATGGGCTGCTGGTCGAGGGGCTTCCAGCGGATAAAAATGTCGTAGGGGGCCTCGCCCTGCAGAATCTGCTCCAGGCGCCGCTTCAGGTTTTCTGCCGCGTTCAAGCGTTCCTGGGCACCGTCGAGCTCGTCCGCCAACTGATGGCGCTGATTGCGAATCCAGTCGTCCAGATAGGTGTAAATCAGGCGCTCGAGATTTTTCTTATTAAGCTGATGGTAGTTGACCAGGGCGCTAAAGCCGTCTTTAAGTCCGTCCCAGATATGCCAGATAAACGGCCGGTTTTGGAATAGCTTGCAGTGCTGCTCAAAGAACTTCTCCCGTAGCCAGAAATCCAGCGATTTGTTTTTGCAGCTAACTGCTTCGAGTAGTTTGTTGCGAATGCTGGTTGACCACTCGTCGCCGTAGGCGGCTTGCAGTAATGATTCCAGGCGTTCTGCGGCCGATTTCTCGCCGCGCACCGCGGATAGGCAAACGATGCCGTCGTCATCCACATACTCGGCCAGAGCTTTGCACTGCGCGACCCAAAAACGCTGCTCACCTGCTAACTCCATGCTAGCATCCAGTTCAGCAGGCCAGCGATAACCTAGCAGGCGGGCAACGGCGACTTGCAGTACGGTATCGTCGGTACGCAGCAGCGCCTTGGCTGTCCACTTTAAGGTTTCATCCCAGATCACTGAGCCGCAGGGATGACCATGGAAAATCCATTGGGTGGGGTCGTCAGTGTATGGTTCCGGTAAGCCATTCGGGTATTTTTGTTCCGCGACTTTCTGCCAACGATCTAGATCAAAAGGGACCTTCACCAAGGTTGCATTAGTAACATTTAGCTTTTGGTCTATGCGACGAACAGCTTCGTTGTATTCAGGGGAGGAGCAGAAGCACCAGATAGATGGGATATGAGACGGATGATGGGGCAATACGACCGCAACATTTTTATCAAAAATTTCACCCGTATGTATAGTTGCAGGAAGCGAGCTCATTTGGCTTACGGCGACGCCTTTCTTACGCCATGCAATTTCTCCTGCGGGGATTGCTAATCCTTTCTTACCTAACTCTGCAAGTAAACCATTGCCATTTTGCCAGTAAACAATTTGTTGTTTTCCTCCAAAATGAACAAGAGAGCCAACTGTCGTTGACATTACTTGCCAATCACTATTGGGCTCAACCATCTCCCAGAATTGGCGAAAAAAGCGTGGTGAGTCTTTGCTTCCAAAACCATGAACACCATGAGCTATAACTGAAAGTAATTCTGAATTTTCTTCCGCATCGATTACCACCCTCGAATCCGGATTCTCCAACTGCTTCGCCTGCTCAACCACCTTTAACTCTGCGGTGATCAACTGCTCCGCCTTTTCCGCTGCAGTACGTGGCTCGGACACATCCAACCCGGCAATACAATGAGCCGTGCCCGCTTCAGCAAACAGCCCTTCGCTGTCACCTGCTTCATTACCCCGGGAAAGTGTGATCAACTGAACATTAAAATCCCACATCGGCGTTTGAAAAGCCTGCGCTCCCAGGCGGGCGATCAAATGCCAGGTGTCATTCTTCAACAACTTCTCGCGAAACTTTTTATAGCTGGATAAAAACAACCAGTTTTGCGGCAATACCACGCTGGTGGTACCACCCTCGACACAGTAATCCAGGCAGCGATCCAGAAACACGGTGGCCAAATCATTTTTTGCCGCCGGGTAGTGCTTCTCGCAATAGGCGGCCAATTTCTCTTCCTGCTTACCCCTCGCCAGATAGGGCACATTGGTGATCACCCAATGGTATTGCCCCGCCAACAGGGTCGCCGCTTTAGCCAACCCCTGGGCAGCCACTGCCGTCTCGCGCTGGTCGTCGCTCTGCTCCTGCTGGAGGGCTTCTGCCAGGGTTGCCGACAGCTCCTGCCATTGCACGATTTTGGCGGCGTCGGATTTGGCCGGGTTCAGCAGGCTGCCCAGTATAGGCGCATCCTGAAAGGCTGAGTGCATCCACTCCAGGGCAATACCCAGGTTCTTTTTATCTGGCTTATCCACCCCTTTGGCTTTCGCCAAGGCTCTCCATTCGTCTTTGGCAGCGCCCACCGACAAGCCAGAGCAGGCCAGCTGAAACTCCGGCAGGGGCCGATAGCCACCGGCATCGGGGTAACGCCAGGCTTCCAGAGCCAGGGCAAATACTGCCAGCTCGACGCAGCGCTGATCCAGCTCCAGGCCGTGAATATTGTCCCGCAGGACTGCATCCACGGCGGCGGCTGCATTTAAGCCTTCCGCCACCATTCGCATGGGCACCAGCATTAAGAACGCTGCCACTAAAAAGTGACCCGAACCACAGCAAGGGTCCAGCACTTTTAACTCTCCCAGCTGCTTGGGCCAAGCATCAAAGCTGCCAGCCGCAGGCTTACCCTCCTTGGTCGTGCGCAAATAAGTTAACGTCACCGGGCTGGGTGTGTGCGAGTGATGCGCCTGCCACCAGGCCCCCAGACTGTTGTGCAACAGAAAGCTCACCATATAGGGCTCGGTGAACAGCTGGGTCACCGCCGGCAGTTCATCGGCGCCAATCTTAACTCCCGACTTATTGATGACGTCTTTATGTTTGGCCTGCCAGAACTGATAGACCCAACCCAGGCTATCGGTCGCCTGAAAGGTATCCGGCGCAAGATTGGCCAACAATTGCTCTAACTGCTTTTGGTGATTGGGCGCCAGGTCAACTGCAAACACTGGCGAGTCCGTGCGGAAAATCTGCGGCAACATTAAGGCAGCAAACTTGGCGGCGTACTGCCAGCCCCTGCCCCTATCACCGGTTTCTTCTTCGGCCAGATCGAAACAATCCTCAATCGCCAGCGGGGTTACGCCATCCTCGTACATCAACAAATGGTTTTCCGCCAGAAAGCGGGCAAACAACATGCGGTGCCAGTGTTCATAGGCAACCTCGGTCACTAGACGCTCGATACCCTGCGCGCCGGCATCCTTGCTGCCGTCTGGTTTGCGCAGATCGCCCAATTGACGGCCGTGGGCGCGCAGGCGGTTGCGCAATTGCCGCTGTTCGGCATCCAGATAATCGGCGGCGGCTTTTTCCCCCACACTCAGCCGTTCCAATGCTTCGCGTGCGGCTTGCTCGGCGATATCGCGCGCATCTTTAACGGTGTTTTCAAGCTGTCTACGTAGAACTTTCGGCAATGGGAAACGCATGGATCAATCCTAGAAATTTTCAGTGTGCTTCAAATAACGGCAGCAGATTTCACTACACATTATTGCCATCGAACACAGAGCAGTAGTCGAGAGGAACCGCTCGATGTACGAGGGTACATGTTATGTTTCGCTGGTATCTGATTCAGGCTTAGCTCGCCAATACTTTACAGCTTTATACGCCGCGAAGCCTATCCCAGCTCCACCAGCAACTCCTGCGATTACTGGCCAAATCGGCGCTGCTATAAGCCCCATTGAAATAGCTACGCCGCCCAGGGTGCTGGAGCCAAGCACGGCTACTGAGCCGGCCGCAACCGCTCCACCTGCAGAAGCCCCCACTGTCGCTCCCAGCGCAGCACTGCTAATGCCAAAAGTCGCCTGTACTTTGTCTTCGGGTAGCTTTTTCAGCTCTTCAATATAGCCTCGAAGCTCCTCAATGGACCTGGCAATGACTTTTGCGCAGAGGTTGTTGAGAATAACTGCTCTATCTTTAAACTTAGACAAGATAGTCAAAACCTTGGGATCACTAATACACCTGCGTGCGCCATCAATAATTAACGCCAACCCAACTAGCAATACCGACCCATTTTCAAAAAGAGACTCTATTTCTACCGAACTTGAAATTGAATTGTGGATAACATCCCCTATTGTGTAACCTGCCATGCCCAGCACGGCGGCACTGCCGCCAATTACAAGAGCCGCGGGAATGCCTATCGCGCCCCCCATACCGGCCACACCGATCGATCCAACAATCGAGCCTGCTATCGCCCCAATTCCCGATCCTCCTGCTGCACCGACAATTGATTCCGCGTTTGATCCATCGAGTTCGGTTGCGACCAACTCTTCTCCCATTTTGATTGCACCGTTTTGTACCCCCCAAGCAACGAGACCCGCGCCCACGGCCATTTCACCCAAACCAACAGCCAACTGATTTTCTGAACACCACTGCTTTGCTTGGTCAAACGCTCGCGTGAAGGCTTTCCATTCAGCGGCTTTCAATTCGAATCGTTGCATCAGTATTTTTCCTTTTCGTCATGAAATCCCAAATTATACAATCACCGGGCCCTGGGCCAGTTTAGCTTTCAGCTCCTGCTCTGCGTCCTTGAGCCACTGCTGAATATCCGCCTCACTCTGCAAAGTACGTCGCGGCAGGCTGGCGCGCACCGCTTTGGGCATCAACAACTGGGCAGCCTCTTCGCGGGCACTGTCAAACTTGCTCACCAGCGCTACCGTACGATCATTCCACTGCTCGATGGCGCACTCCTCCAGCGCGTCGATGACATCGTCGGCTTTACTGAGGCCAGGTTGCTGCGGCAGTTTGATGCTGCGGCGACCGAGTAATTCCTGCTGCTGGGCCGCGTCAAGCTTGCACCAGTTGGCATCGGTCTCTATCTGTATAAGCGCCTGATCATAGGCGGCCTTGTACTGCTCAAACTGGTACTGGATCGAGGCGCGCAGATTGTCGGTAGTGTCGTTGACCAACTGCTCCACTGGGTCAGGGCTATCGAGCAAGCGGCGGCCGTGCTCTATGGCATCGATTTCACGCTGTAATTCGGCCTGAAAACTCAAGCCCCGGCTGAGCGACAGCAAGGTTTTCAGTTGCTCCCAGGCGGGCAGGCGTTTGGCTATCAATTGGGCCTGGGTCTGCCAGTCGGCGACAGCTTGGGCTAATACATCCTTGTGGTCGTAGAGCTTCACCAGGCGGCTATTGCCCGCCTCGCCGGCAATTTCATCAATTAGCGAGGTGTCCGGCAGGTGCGGTCGCGGCGCTGCACCACCGGCGCTCTTGGCCAGATCGCGGGCGTACTGCAGAAATTCCGCCGCTTTGCGCTCCTCGTCCCCCGGATTGCAACCCACGGTATCGACCAGCAGTTTACGCACTGCCAGCTTTTGCGCAGTGCTGATGGTAACGTTCTCCACCTCGAACCAGGTTTGCGTTAATTGTTTGCGCTCCAACCCCTTGGCATCGACGGGCTGGCTGGCGATCGATTTAGCTTTCAGCGCGCCACTGGCCAGCAGCGCGTAGAGCGCGCCATCGATGGCATCCTGGGGCCAACCATAGGGCGTGGCCTGAAAGTTTTCACGTACCTCACTGCCTTTTTTACCGGAGCCGATATAGCGCAATACCTGGGAGCAGACGGGATGTTTCGCGGGCTCGTCCTGAAAGTGCAATGCTGCCAAGGCACCCTCGCCGCCGTCTTTACGGGCCTTCTCAACCACTTTGCCCCAGTTGGCATCGTCGGCCACATCGAATTGCTTGTAGAGCCGCTCGAGGGCCACCCTGGCACCGTTTTCCAGTTTATCCTTTAATTTATTGCCTTCAATCTCGGTGCCGCCGGAAATAAATACGCGCACACCGTTAAAGATTTCGGCCAGTAATCGGTCTCGTGATTTCTCGGCCTCACTGAGGCGGGTTTCCATCGCCTTGCGTGCGTCCTTGCCTTCAGGCGAACTCGGTAATCCGCGGATATCGAGGGTGGCCGCGGCGGCCTTCTGGGTGGTAATTGCGTGATTGACGTCGCTGCGGTTACGCGCCGGGATAAATACGTATAGCGTGCCATTGGCCGGACTGTCGGCACGGGCGTCAGCGATGACCGACTTTTCGTCCGCCTGCCAGCCATGCTGAACCCAGGCGTATAACTGTTTACTCGCCTCACGCGGCAGCTCGGGATCGAAACACAGCGTCAGTTTGCGTGGCTCTTTGCTGTCACCCTGGGCCAGCCGCACTTCAGCGCTGGCTTTGCGGGTGTAATCACTCAACAGGTCGTCACGCTCGGTTTCGATACGCTGGGGATTGCCTGCAATTTCGGCTTCCTGCTGGCGGTAGGTATCGTGCCACTGGCTGCTCTCCTGGGTTTGCAGGCGATACTCGGTCTCACCACCGGTGGCCATGGCCATCACCAAACCCACTTTTTGCAGAGCGGCCAGTTGCTCCGGTACGCGTTTGCGCAATAACGTCGAGCCCTCACTGAGATTGTCGACCAACAGGTCTGCCAGTACGTCGGAGGTAGCCTTAACGCCTATGTTTTCAAAAGCCTCAGTGGGTAATTTACCAATCAGAAATATCAGGGCTAATAACTGCGACTGCAATTGCTCCTCGGGGCCACCAGCGCGTAACCTGGCGATGGTGTCATACACATCCTTGGAAATCATCGCTGTTTGCAAAAGATTCGGCGCGATCTGACCGTAGATAAAGTCACCGCTGACGACGTTGCCCAATTCTTTGGTGGCGGTAACCTTCGCCGCCTCGTGTATGACCTTGAGCTGGTTGCGCAACTGGGAGACGGTACCGGTGGTGTCGACAATACGCAGCACCTTTTCCCAAAAGCGCCGGCGCACCGGCAGTACCGGGTAGTCCGCCACCATGACAGATTCGTCCGCCTGGGTGTATTCCACCTTGGTGCCGCGTAGATGGCGGGAGATCTCGCCCAAGTTGTCCTGCAACACCCTTTCTACCTGGCCGACGGTGGAGGATTTCTTCTGCAGGATAATCTTGCGAATCACAGACTCTACGTCGGTATCGGACAATTGCACTGGCACCTGAAAGCGCCCCATCAGGCGCATCAGGTTGGGCATGCCGGAGAGGGCATTTTGGCCGGTACCTACAAACAGCAACTGGCCTTTAAAATGCTTGCAGCAGGTTTCCACCGCCTCCTGCACCTGGTAGGCGCGGTCGGCGTTATCGCCAATGTACTGCTGCACTTCGTCCAGCACAATCAGCGTCAGAGGAAATTTACCGTCGACGGAAAGTGCATCGGTGATGGCCTCGACCATCTGGTCGTTGGAGACATCATCGACGCGCTTGTACTCCTCGCGCAGCATCAGCCGCAGCTCGCTTTCGTCGCGGGCCAAATCGGGTTTCGCCGATATCAGGGCTTTGGCTATCACCGGTGACATAAACAAATGGTTGAGCTCTTTCAGCCAGGGCTTGCCTGCAACCTCCACCTGTTCGCGGACTTGCTGTTCAATGCCCTGCTGGCGCAGCCAAATCACGAAGCGAGCCAAATGATACAACTCAGGCAAACCGGCGGATTTAAACACAATACTGAGCAGGGCCATGCGCACCCAGTCACTGCCGCCCTGACCCAGGGTTCCGGAGGCGGCATGCAGGCCGCCGTAGCGCCGCCCCTGGGTGGTCAGCTCCTTGAGGTGATCATTGATTTCCGTCGGCAACTTGGCAATACCACGGGCGCTGGTGCCGTTGTTGAAATCGTAGTCTGTCCACAGGGCGCGCAGCATCTTGGCTAAATGGGATTTACCCGAGCCATAAAAACCACTGATCCAGACGCCGGGCTGTTCGCTGCCTTTATCGACGTTGATTAAAAAGGTGGAGAGGATCTTGTCCAGGCCCTTCTCGTATTCGCCGTCGCAAACGAAGGTTTCCAGTTCGTAGCGCAGGGTGTTAAGCGCCTGCGTTGAGGTATCGTCCTTGACTTCTGCAACCCCGTTGTTGGCCAGTTGATTGACCAGTGGGTCCTTGGCGTATATTTCCTGGTTTAGCACCGAATAACTCCTTGTGGTGTTCGCTATAAGCTGTTTCTCGCAGTGATGGGCACGGCCAGGTAGTTCCAGCCCGGGCGCGCATCCAATAAGCGATAATTGTTGTTTTCGTATTCGCCGGGGAATAACACCAGCAGGCGGCCCTGAACACTGCCAGCCACTTTGGCAATAATCTCGGAACAGTGGCCAAAACCGAATACACCCGCGACACCCTGGAGAGCCACAACGGTGTCAGCGTCCGCTTGCTCCAATTCTTCGAGAATGTGGGCGGCTACCGTTTCGGTAAAATCCTTGAGGATATCTTGCAGGTCAGCGGGAGACTGGAAGTAACCCTCACGATACTCCTGCGCTGCCATCCATTGCGGAAAGGCGTCAGTAATATCAAGCAGCCGCCAACCGTGATTGGCGCTGCGGGTTGCCAACTCAAATTCCTCCACGTTGGCGCGTATTTTCAGCTCATCATGCTTGTCGTAGACAGCAAAAATCACCTTCTGGGCGCCCGCCAGGCCGCTTTCCCAGGGTAATTCAATAAACCGCTGGTATGCCTGTACCAGGCGCGCAATTCGACTACTCATGGCGCCATTGCTCCTCTTCCATGGTCAGATAGGCTGGGAAACGCACTTCCGTCACGCCGCCCGACTGCTTGAAATCAATCAAACCGCGGTGACTCGCCGCAATCGCCAGCTCGGTCAACTGGTGACTGCCAAGACCCAATAGGCGGCACCAGTGGCTGTGCAGCAGCCGCTCCCCAGTCGCCCCTTCAAGATAGGCCAGAAACAGGGCAAAGGACACATTAACAGGGGTAACTTTTGGCTGGGCACGGATTTTCTTAACTTTCCCCTGCAGAAAACCGGCTTGCGTCCAGCTGCCATTGATATTCTGGGCAATGGATTTCAGCGAGGCGGGACTAAAGCGCGCGGGGTCCGGGGTCTTTAATAGCTCTTCGACCTGCTGGCGAGTCACGAGAGAACCGATTTCAGTGGCCATTACTAGCTCTAAAGACCCGCGCAACAACCGGTCCCGGGGCAGTGCTAGCTGCAAGGCCAAGAGAGGCTGCGCCGACGGGTCAACTGGCCATAATCGCCGGAAGACCCGGAACAGGGGTAGCGCTGGGTCAAGGCCGTAGAGGTCGACCAAGTGTCGATAGGTGAGACTGCGGGATTTGGTGGTGGCTCTGTCGAGGACATTGTAGTCACACACATCCGCCTGGTACTGGGCCTGCTCGGCATCTGGCTCAGTGGTTGCAAACAGGGTCTGCAATTCCGCCAGCATTATGGTGCGTGCGGAGTGGGCGCCACTTTGGCCGAATTTGAAACCGAATTTTTCGAGTGTGTTATCGGTAATCATGAAATGGATTTTTGCGACAAACCCCAATTTTGCATGATTGACCTATCCCTGGCTACCCGTCGTAACTTATTCCAAGACGGTGACTTAGAAATACTTGAACGTCGGCTTCACGAGGAGTGCAAAGCTCCGGGTGAAGGAGTGCTCGAACAATTGCAGGAAATATGCAGGAAAATCGAGAGCCACTGAATTTCGGGGAGAGTTAAAACGACGTAAGTCATTGATTTAAATGGTCGGAGTGGCCGGATTTGAACCGACGACCACCACACCCCCAGTGTGGTGCGCTACCAGGCTGCGCTACACTCCGAATCTTGCTGAAACCGGATCTAAGCTATTGATTTAGCGGTAAATCGGCCTCAAAAGCGAGGACGGGAATAATACCGGATCAGGGTTGAAATGCAAGGTCTTTTCATTGATATTAACCCTGCCGCTGTAAGCGTGAAGGGTTGGCCTTCGCGCGGGCTACACCCCAAGGAGTTGGATATGAAGTTTCGTCTTTCCGCATCTATTTTACTGGCCATGCTGGCCTCGTTGTTCGTGCCCCACGCCCTTGCTGGCATGGCGGTATCCAAGGCGCCGGAGGGCGCGCAGGTCTATTTTATCAGCCCCCAGGACGGAGACACTGTGCCGTCCAAATTCACCGTCAAGTTTGGCCTGAAAGGCATGGGCGTGGCGCCGGCCGGGGTGGAGCGCGACAACACCGGGCACCACCACTTGCTGATCGATGTGACCACCCTGCCCGACCTGAAGCAGCCTCTGCCCGCCAGTGAGCAGGTGCGCCACTTTGGCGGCGGCCAGACCGAGACCGTGGTGGAACTGGCGCCGGGCACTCACACCCTGCAACTGTTACTGGGTAACCATTTACACATCCCCCACCACAAGCCGGTGTTGTCTGAGAAAATTACGGTGACGGTTAAGTAATACTGGTAACAGTAGCTGTTTTTATCTATTAAAGCCGGCTTATATCATTCTCTCGTAGGTGTGGTCTGGCGTTCCAGAATATATAGATTTGGAGCACTTACTGGATCCCCGCCTGCGCGGGGATGACATTAAAAAGTGCAATGGCGGCGCGGGAATAACGTTAAAAAGTGCAATAGCGCGGCACGGGGATAACGTTAAAAAGTGCAATGGCGCGGCACGGGGATAATGTTAAAAAGTGCATTGGCGGCGTGGGGATGACGTTAAAAAGCGTAGTGGCGGCGTGGGGATGACGCTTAAAGTGCAATCGCGGCGCCGGGTGGCGCCGCAGGGTTGACGACTCAGGGCTGGTTCAGCACCCGCAGCACGTCTTCTAGTTCTTTGATCATCTGGGTGACCAGTTGTGCAAACTGGCCGGCGTCCTGCTGGGCGCCCTCTCCACTCATCTGCTGGCGAGCACCACCAATAGTAAAACCCTGATCGTATAACAGTGCACGAATCTGGCGGATGGTGATGACATCCTGGCGCTGGTAGTAGCGGCGGTTGCCGCGGCGCTTGACTGGCGCCAACTGGGGGAATTCCTGCTCCCAGTAACGCAGTACGTGCGGTTTGACTGCACACAACTCACTGACTTCGCCGATGGTGAAATAACGCTTGCCCGGGATGACCGGGAGCTCGTCGTTATTGCTTGGTTCCAGCATAGGTTTCTACTTTTGCTTTTAGTTTTTGGCCGGGCCGAAAGGTCACCACGCGGCGGGCGGAAATGGGGATTTCCTCGCCGGTTTTCGGGTTGCGACCGGGGCGCTGGGTCTTGTCGCGCAGGTCGAAATTACCGAAACCGGAGAGTTTGACGTGCTCGTTGTTTTCCAGCGAGGTGCGAATCTCCTCGAAAAACAACTCCACCAGCTCCTTGGCTTCACGCTTGTTAAAGCCCAGCTCTTCGTACAGCATTTCCGCCAAATCGGCCTTGGTCAGCGCGGTCATGAAGAACGCCCCCTGTCTGCCCGGTTTGTTGCACTATCTCAGGCTAGCGTTAAACTTTTCCCCCAGTGCGGCGACTACATCACTGACTGAGGCGTTGATTTCGTCCTCATTAAGAGTGCGCGATGGATGCTGATACGTCAAGCCCAGAGCCACACTTTTTCTATGTGGATCAATGCCTTTGCCAACATAAACGTCAAATACCTTTAAGTTTGTGAGACAGGTCCCGGCGGCGTCTTCGATGGCTTTGGCCAGTTCCGCCACGGCCAGCTGGCGGTCGACGATGACGGCGATGTCGCGGCGCACTTCCGGGAATTTGGACAGCGGCTCGAACTTCGGCAGGCGCGCACTGGCGATAGCGGCGCGGGTAATCTCGAACAACAGCGGTGGCTGGGGCAGGTCCAGCTTGCTCTGCAGCTGCGGATGCAGGGCGCCCACGTAGCCCACCACCTCGCCGTTGCGGCTGATCGCTGCGGTTTGGCCGGGGTGCAGGGCCGGGTGTTTGGCGGGGGTAAAGCTGAAGCTGGCGGGGTCAGCCAACAGGGCCAGTACCGATTCCACGTCACCCTTGATATCAAAGAAATCCACCTTCTCAGTCGCGCTCGACCAGGACTCCTCCATGCGGGCACCGTAGATCAAACCGGCCAGCATTGGCTCCTGGCGCAACTTGCCCAGGTCTTCGCTGCCACCGACAAAGCGCAGGCCGGACTCGAACAGACGCACCCGCTGCTGCTGGCGGTGCAGGTTGTGCTGCAGAGCAGTGACCAGCCCCGGCCAGAGGCTGGTGCGCATCACCGCGAGGTCGGCACTGATGGGGTTTTGCAGCGCCACCGGTGCATTGTCCGGGTCAAACATTGCCGACAGCCCGGGCTCCACAAAACTGTAGGTGATGGCCTCGCGGTAGCCGCGCGCCACCAGCTGGCTGCGCACGGCACCCAGGCCGACCTGGGCTTCTTCCCGCATGGGGATGGTCAGGTCGCCCTGCAGGCTGGTGGTGGGCAGGCGGTTGTAGCCGTAGATGCGCGCCAACTCTTCCAGCAGGTCCTCTTCAATGGCGATGTCGAAGCGGTAGCTGGGCACACGGAAACTCCAGCCATCGGCGCTGGTGTCCGCCAGCTCCAGCCCCAGGCGAGTGAGAATATCCACCACCTCGGCGTCGTCCATCTGGAAGCCGAGCCCGGATTCGATCCGCGCCCGACGCAGTTTGACTGTACCTATGGCCGGCACGTGCTCGTTTTCCACCAGCAGCAGCGGGCCGGGCTGGCCGCCGACGATGTCCAGCAGCAAGCGGGTAGCGCGCTCCACCGCCTGCTCCTGCAACTGGAAATCCACCCCGCGCTCAAAGCGGTGGGAGGAGTCGGTGTGCAAACCGTAGCTGCGGGCCTTGCCGGCCAGGGAGATGGGGTGAAAGAACGCACTCTCCAGGAAGATGTCGGTGGTCGCTTCACTCACCGCAGACTCGGCACCACCCATAATGCCGGCCATGGCCAGCGCCTTGTCGCTGTCGGCAATGACCATGGTGGTGTCGGTCAACTCCACTTCCTGGTCGTTGAGCAGGGCCAGCTTTTCCCCTGGCGTCGCCATGCGCACGGTAATTTCACCGCTCAGTTTGGCCAGGTCAAAGGCGTGCATGGGCTGGCCCAGCTCCAACAGCACATAGTTGGTGACATCGACTACGGCGTCGATGGAGCGCAAACCGGCACGGCGCAGCTTTTCCTGCAGCCACAGGGGGCTGGGAGCGCTGACATCGACGCCGCGGATGACCCGGCCGGCGTAGCGCGAACAGGCCTCACCGGCCCGCAAGTTAACAGCAAAAATGTCGTCGATAACGGCGGCCACCGGGGCGATTTCCGGCGCTACCACCGGCAGGCGATTGAGTACACCCACGTCCCGGGCGATGCCCTTGACCGACAGGCAGTCGCTGCGGTTGGGGGTCAGGTCCACTTCGATGCACTGGTCGTTCAGGCCCAGGTAGGTTCTCAGGTCGGCGCCCACCGGGGCATCCGCGGCCAGCTCCCACAGGCCGCTGTCGTCCTCGCCCATTTGCAGTTCGGTCTGGGCGCACAACATGCCGAAGGATTCCACTCCGCGCAGCTTGGCTTTCTTGATCTTGAACGGCTTACCGTCGTCCCCCGGCGGCAAACTGGCGCCGACGGTGGCAAAGGGAATCTTGATCCCCGGGCGGGCGTTGGGGGCGCCGCACACCACCTGCATAACTTCACTGCCGTTACCGGCCACCTTGCAGACCCGCAGCTTGTCGGCGTCCGGGTGCTGCTCGGCCTCCAGGATCTCACCCACAACCACGCCGCTGAATTCCCCGGCCACCGGCTCTACCGCGTCCACTTCCAGGCCGGCCATGGTAATTTGCTCGCACAACTCGGCGGTGCTGAGGTCGGGGTTTACCCATTCGCGCAACCACTGTTCACTTAACTTCATAGACTCTTCTAACTCTTTCCGTCTGTCTGGATTGCCGCCGCGGCGGCAATAACGATAACTCTGGCTGGCGCCGGACCTAGAACTGCTTGAGGAACTTCAGGTCGTTCTCAAAGAACAGGCGCAGGTCATTGACCCCGTAGCGCAACATGGCCAGCCGCTCGACCCCCATGCCAAAGGCAAAACCGGTGTAGACGTCGGTATCCACGCCGCTGGCCTTGAACACGTCCGGGTGCACCATGCCGCACCCCATCACCTCCAGCCAACCGGTGTGACTGCACACCCGGCAGCCCTTGCCAGCGCAGTTGGTGCACTGGATATCCACCTCGGCGGAGGGCTCGGTAAAGGGGAAATAGGAGGGCCGGAAACGCACCGGCACATCAGCCTCGAAGAAGGCCTTGAGGAACTGGTCAACGGTGCCCTTGAGGTCGGCAAAGCTGACGTTCTTGTCCACCACCAGGCCTTCCACCTGGTGGAACATGGGCGTGTGGGTCAGGTCCGAGTCGCAGCGATAGACCCGCCCCGGGCAGATAATGCGAATGGGCGGCTGCTTGTTCTCCATGGTGCGCACTTGCACCGGCGAGGTGTGGGTGCGCAGCACGTGGCTGGCATCAATATAAAAGGTGTCGTGCATGGCCCGGGCCGGGTGGTGGGCCGGGATATTCAGGGCTTCGAAGTTGTGGTAGTCGTCCTCGATCTCGGGGCCCTCTTCCACCTCGTAGCCCACGGCGGCAAAAATGGCCTCCATGCGCTGCAGGGTGCGGGTTACCGGGTGCAGGCCGCCGGTGCTTTGGCCGCGCCCGGGCAGGGTGACATCCACCGCCTCCGAGGCCAGCCGGGCGTCGATAGCCGCCTGCTCCATGGCCTGCTTGCGCGCCGATATCTGTTCTTGCACCGCTTGCTTGGCTTCGTTGATTTTGGCCCCGGCAGCCGGGCGCTCCTCGGCCGAGAGCTTGCCCAGCCCTTTCAGCAACGCGGTTAGTTGCCCCTTTTTACCGAGGTACTCGACTCGCACCCGATCCAGTTCCGCCAGGTCATCGGCATCGGCTACCAGCTTGAGCGCTGCTTCGGTCAGCGCTGCGAGATTTTCCATTCAGGACTCCACCTAATCAAAATTCTGTGTCGGCGCCCAGGGCGCACGGGGGCTGCGGCTCTGCCTCACTCCCCAAAAAAAAAGGAGGAACTGCTACCAGCCCCTCCCCTTGTCTGTGTCAGACAGACCTGATAAATCAGGCCAAGGCTGCTTTTGCCTGAGCAACTACAGCCGCAAACGCTACCTTGTCGTGCACGGCCAGATCGGCCAGAACGCGACGGTCGAGTTCGATATTTGCTTTTTTCAGACCAGCGATCAAACGACTGTAGCTCATGCCTTCGACACGAGATTGAGCGTTGATACGGGTAATCCACAAAGCGCGGAAGTTACGCTTTTTAACGCGACGGTCGCGATAGGCGTATTGTCCAGCTTTGATGACTGCCTGCTTGGCAACCCGGAAGACGCGCGAGCGTGCACCGTAGTAGCCTTTGGCCTGCTTTAAGATTTTCTTGTGACGACGACGCGCCTCTACACCACGTTTTACACGAGCCATGGTTTAATTCCTCTAAAAATGAATGTCGTTAACAGGCCAATTACTTGGCGCGCAGCATGCGATCTACTGCTGGTACGTCCGCTGCATTCAGCGTGCTGGTACCGCGCAATTGACGCTTGCGTTTGGTCGACATCTTGGTGAGGATATGGCTCTTGAAAGCGTGCTTGTGCTTATAACCAGCGCCGGTTTTCTTGAAGCGCTTGGCAGCGCCACTGTGTACTTTAGCTTTTGGCATGAGTAACTCTCTTTCAATTGAACACTGGGTGTTCAGTTAATAAATACACCTATGAGAAGCCGCCCGGCTGTGCTCGATTCCCGGCCTTAAGACCGGGCTCAATACAGCAGGCTTTTCTATTTAAGTGCCATCCAAAGTAACCTAGGCAGCTAAAAGCCCGATCACTTTCTCTTTTTGGGGGCAATAACCATCAGCAGCTGACGACCTTCCATCTTCGGATACTGCTCAACGGTGCCCAGCTCTTCAAGGTCGGTTTCGATGCGTTTCATCATCTCCATGCCGAGCTCCTGGTGAGCCATTTCGCGGCCTCGAAATCTCAGTGAGATTTTGACCTTGTCCCCGTCTTCCAGGAAACGTGTAAGATTACGTAACTTAATCTTATAGTCTCCAATGTCCGTCCCTGGGCGAAATTTCATTTCTTTGACCTGCTGCTGCTTCTGCTTTTTCTTGGCAGCGGCTTTGGTCTTTTTGATATCAAACAAGTGTTTGCCGTAATCCATGACCTTGCAAACGACGGGCTCGGTATCGCCGGCCATTTGCACCAGATCCAAATTGGCACTCTGCGCCTGCTCTAGCGCTACTTCCAAGGATACTATGCCAACCTGGCTGCCGTCCGCGCCTATCAATCGGACCTCTTTAGCTTCTATCTGGTCATTGATGGGCGGCTTCTTGGAACGTCCTCTGGAATTATCTTGGTTGATAATAATCTTCTCCTATAATTTGACTCGCATAAAAGCGTAGCCTACAACGACGAGCGGCCGCGACGTGCGACGTCTGCGGCCAAGTGTTCTGCGAACGCTTCTAGACTCATCGAACCCAGGTCTTCACCAGTGCGTGTACGCACACTGACTGACCCTGTTTCTACTTCCCTATCGCCCACGGTGAGCAGGTAAGGGATCTTCTGAATTGTGTGCTCGCGGATTTTAAAGCCGATCTTCTCATTTCTCAAGTCAGAAATGGCCCGAAAACCCTTGTAACGCAATGTTTCTTCTACTTTTTTCGCGTATTCCGCCTGTTTGTCGGTGATATTGACCACCACCGCCTGTTCCGGCGCCAGCCAGGCCGGAAATGCGCCCTCGCAGTTTTCGATCAGAATGCCGATAAAGCGCTCGAACGAACCCAGGATGGCGCGGTGCAACATCACCGGCGTCTGCCGTGAACCGTCCTCGGCCACGTACTGGGCGTCGAGCCGACCGGGCATGGAGAAATCCACCTGGATGGTGCCGCACTGCCAGACCCGGCCGAGGCAATCCTTGAGGGAAAACTCGATCTTGGGGCCGTAGAAGGCGCCCTCTCCGGGCAGGTATTCAAAGTCCAGCTGTTTGGCGGTCAAGGCGTCGGCCAGGGCTTTTTCCGCCTTGTCCCACACCTCGTCACTGCCCACCCGCTGCTCCGGGCGCGTGGAGAGCCGAATAATGACCTCGTCGAAGCCGAAATCGGCGTACACCTGGTAGAGCAAATCGGTAAAGATCGATACCTCGCTCTGAATGGCATCCTCGGCGCAGAAGATATGGGCGTCATCCTGGACGAAGCCCCGCACCCGCATCAACCCCTGCAGGGTGCCGGAGGCCTCATTGCGGTGGCAACTGCCGAACTCCGCCAGCCGCAGAGGCAGGTCGCGGTGGCTCTTCAGGCCCTGGTTGAACACCTGGATATGACAGGGGCAGTTCATGGGCTTGACCGCGTAGTCGCGGTGCTCGGAGTGCACGGTGAACATGTTTTCCCGGAACTTGTCCCAGTGACCGGAGCGCTCCCACAGGGACCGGTCCACCACTTGCGGGGTCTTGATCTCCTGGTAGCCGTTGTCGCGCTGCACCTGGCGCATATACTCTTCGATGGCGGTGTAAATGGCCCAGCCCCGCGGGTGCCAGAACACCATGCCCGGCGCCTCTTCCTGCAGATGGAAGAAGTTGTATTTCTTGCCCAGCTTGCGGTGGTCGCGCTTGACCGCCTCCTCGAGAAACTTCAGGTGCGCCTTGAGCTGCTTCTTGTCGGCAAAGGCCACGCCGTAGATGCGCTGCAGCATCTTGTTGTCGGAGTCACCGCGCCAGTAGGCGCCGTTGACGGTCATCAGCTTGAAGTGATGACAGAAGCTCATATTGGGCACGTGCGGGCCGCGGCACATATCCACGTATTCTTCGTGGTGGTAGAGACCCGGCTGCGCATCCTTGGGGATATCGCGATCGAGAATCTCCAGCTTGTAGGATTCCTCCCGCTCGGCAAAGGTCTGGTAGGCCTCGCCCCAGCTGACTTTCTTTTTCACCACCGGGTAGTTGCTCTTGGCCAGTTCCAGCATGCGCTTTTCCAGCGCTGCCACATCCTCTTCGGTGAGCTTGTGCTCCAGGTCCACGTCGTAGTAAAAGCCGTGCTCGATGGTGGGGCCGATGGCCATCTTGACCCCGGGCCACAGCTGCTTGATGGCGTGGCCGAGCAAGTGGGCACAGGAGTGGCGGATAACTTCCAGCCCGTCTTCGTCGCGGGAAGTGAGGATACTCAGCTCCGCGTCTTCGGTGATCAGGTCACAGGCATCGACCCGCTCGCCATTGACGCGCCCGGCAATGGTGGCCTTGGCCAGCCCGGGGCCGATATCAGCAGCCACATCGAGCACAGAAACGGGGCGATCGAATTCGCGGCGGGAGCCGTCAGGAAGGGTAATTACAGGCATGTTACATCCTAAGCGTCAGTGGTGACCCCTACGTAAGGCCACGTGATTATTTGTGAGCAGGGGATTATAAAGAAGTGGGCCGGCGCTGGCTACGTGCGATCAGGCCAGCGCTCACTCGGTAATCGGGCTTATTCGGCAATCGGGCTTATTCGGCAATCGGGCTTATTCGGCGCTGTCGCCTTCGACCGCCGCCTCGACCCAGTCGATCACTTCTTCGTAGCGCGGCGGCAGCAATTCTTTCAGTTCATCCAAACCCTGGATCAGGCGCTTGTCGCCACTGTGGGTAAAGGTGATGTGGCCGACCTTGCGCCCGGGCCGCACCTCTTTACCGTACCAGTAGGGTTCGGCCCCGGAAATCGCCCACCAGCGCTCGTCGTAAGGCGTGCCCAGCAGGTTGATCATGACGTTGAGGCCTTTCACTTGCGGCTTGGCCAATGGAATGCCGGCCACCGCCCGCACATGGCTTTCAAACTGGCTGACGCTGGCACCGGCCTGGGTCCAGTGGGCGGTGTTGTGCACTCGCGGCGCCAGCTCGTTGACGATCAACTCGTCGCCGACCCGGAAACACTCCATCGCCAGCACGCCCACATAATCCAGCTCGTCCAGCAGCGTGCCCAGCATCAGCTCGGCCTTGCGCTGCAGCTTCTTCAGGCGCTGCAGCGGCGCCACCGACGCGGTCAACACGCCGTTGAGCTGCAAGGTCAGGGTCAGGGGGTAAAAATACTTGTTGCCGCTGCGGTCGCGAACGCCGACGATGGCCATCTCTTCATCAAAATTGATGCCCTGCTCGACGATTGCCAGGTTGCGCCAATCGTCGGGGATGGCGGTCGACTCGGCCTGCTTCAGCCACAACTGGCCGCGACCATCGTAGCCGCCGGTGCGGCGCTTCAGCAGCGCCCGCTCACCCAGGGCCGCGTGAATCTCGGCGGCACTGAGATTATCGTCCAACAAGCGCCAGGGCGCGGTGGCCAGGCCAAGCTGGTCCAGCAACTGCTTCTGGGTATAACGATCGGCGAGGCGGGCAAAGACATCGAGATTGACAAAATTGGGGTGAGTGGCGAGCTTTTCGGTCACCGGGGTCTGTGGCCACTGCTCGCGCTCGGCGGTCACCACGTCTTCAGGCTGCAGATCCGGCAACTGGGCCGAATCGATATCCACCGGCACCACATCCACATTCAGCGGCATGGCCGCGTGCTGCAACATCGCGCCCAACTGGCCGTGACCCAATACCCAAACTCTGCTCATCTACCTGACCTCCTCAATCTGCCTTTCAACTGCCAGCTTGCTACAGTAAGGACTGTACGCGCGGATCGGGAACGGAGAGCACTGCGTCGGTCTGCTCCTGGCGGAAATCGTCGATGCGCTGCCCCAACTCGTCATCGCAAGTCGCCAAAATCTGGGCTGCCATCAGACCGGCATTAAAGGCACCGGCACTGCCGATGGCCAGGGTGCCAACAGCCACGCCGCGGGGCATTTGAACAATAGACAGCAGGCTGTCCTGGCCATTGAGAGCCTTGCTCTGCACCGGCACACCCAGCACTGGCAGACGGGTCTTGGCCGCGACCATACCCGGCAGGTGGGCGGCACCGCCGGCACCGGCGATAATTACCTTAAAACCATTGCCGATGGCCGATTCGGAAAATGACATCAACTTGTCTGGCGTGCGATGGGCCGACACCACTTCAACGTGGTAATCCACACCCAGCTTTTCCAGGATTGACGCGGCCTCGTTCATGGTGGGCCAATCACTCTTGGAGCCCATTATTATGGCGACTTTTGGCTGCATTTCTTGCACCTCGCTTTCGCTTTCAGTCGGGATTCACCTTCCCGGTGCGCCGCGCAAAAGCATCCAAGCGTCCGCGGCATCTGTACCCTCCAGACAATTTACTGCCAAGGGCTCGACTTTGCATCCTGCAAATAAAAAAACCCGCCAATACAGCGGGTCTTTAATAAGCTCAATCGACAAGTACGATTGATTAATGTATTGCCGGCAACACCATTGCGGTTACGCGGTCATTGGCAAGCCAGTTGCTATTGCCAGCTTAATACCCCGCCTCGGCGTGACATTAAAATTTGGTAGGACTACCCAGATTCGAACTGGGGACCTCTACCATGTCAAGGTAGCGCTCTAACCAACTGAGCTATAGTCCTGTTGCAGATGTTGTTTCGGTTGCTGTTGTTATAGCCGCTGCCGTTTCAGTTGCAGCCCGAAAAACAAGGCGCGTACTTTACCAGCGGTTTTCAATGCTGGCAAGGCCTATTTTCAGTGCCGCACCAATTTTCCCAAAAATAGTTCAAGCCGTTGATTTAGCAGCAAAATCACGCCCACCAGCGGACGCTCAAAGCGCCACTTCAATCTCGGCAAAACTCATGCGCGGCTTGACGTTGGTGTAGTTGGGCACGTCGTCGGCCACCTGCTTGCCACAGGCGGCGAGTCCGGCCTGCAGCTGCTCCTTGCTGGCGAAGATCACATCCAGTGAGGCCCAGCTGAGGTCACCGCTGCCCGGCCCTTTGCCCGGCGCCTTGCGCAACACGCTGCCGCGGTAGCCGTAATCGGCGAACAGTTGCGCGCACAGCGGCATATGCCGATCGCGGTAGTAGTCAAAATTGAACTCGCTGCCTTCGGTTTTCGGGTAGTCGACGGTCATGCAGTACATAGTTTTATCCTTTGCTGTGGAAGCTTGATTATTTGCCTGGTGGCTTCAGGGTCAATCAATCCCCATCGCGAAGCTACCAGAGTTTATTAATGTGCCACCGTCGCAGAGACGGCGATAATAATCGTTTTCTGGTGTGCGCCGATTTATTTCTACCGTGCCAGCGGTCGATACCGGGTCAGCCCAAGCCGCCGTAGCGCAACTGAAAACTCGCCGTCGGTTCCGGCAATGGCCCCTGAGCGTTTTCCAGGTTGCCCTGCAAGTAACTCAGGGAGGAACCTACCAGTTGCCGATACAGGCGCTTGGCCAGCTCCTGAGACTCCAGCCCCACCCAGCCGCTGGGCAACATCGCCTCGGGAAAATCCGGGTCGCGCAGCAGAATGCGTCGATACTCGTGAATCAGCAGCGTGCGCAGCACAAAACTCAGTTGCGCCGGCAAGGCCTTCTGGCTCAATTGCCGGGCCAGCGGCCGATAAAAATCCAGGAACTGCTGGTACATGGCCTGCAGCTCTTCCAGGTTCCATTTTTCCTGTGCCATCTGTTTCAGCAAGGCCTGGGAGGAACCGTCTTCGGTGGTGGCGGAAAACACCAGCACCTTGCCCACCAGGTATTGCTCTTGCAGGGTCTCGTTGAGTGAGGTGCGATCCGAGGACGGGTGCGCCAGCAAACCGGTAAACAGGGTGTTGTAGCCCTGCCACATCAGACTCTTGCGGAACAGGTCCAGCTTCTCCTCCGGCACCAGCACCGGCGACACCAGGGTCCAGGTGCCGTCCCACTCCGGGTAGGCCGGCGCGTAGATACGCCGCGCCGCCTTCTCGTAATGGCTCTTCGCCGTATCGGTAAAACAGTAGTAACTGCGGCGCCCGATTTTCGTGGCCTGCAGCCAATCCTGCTGCACCAGGCGATACACCGCCGTGCGCACCAGGCGCTCGTTGTAACCCATCAGCCCGAGTGCCTCAATCAGGCTGCCCAGCCAGATCCAGCCGCCGTGCTGGGACACCGAGTCGCCGAATACAGTAACCACCATGGAGGTGCAGCTGTAATTCTGGGCCGAGACCCGCTCGGTAATGTGTTCCAATCTGATTTTCTTTTCCGCCACCAAGGCACTCCTAACGCTCTTTAACTAAAGAGCAGCATGATACTGGAGTAGCGCAGAATATAAAATTCGCGCATCAGTTTGCGGTGCCTCATTCCGAGCGGAGCTATTAACTCAAGTTTCGAAGTTCGTAAGCCAATTCGCTAGCACTAAAGCCGGGCTCTAGACCCGCTCGATAATCAAAGCGATGCCTTGGCCCACGCCGATGCACATAGTACACAGCGCGTAGCGACCGCCGCTGCGCTGCAACTGGTACATGGCGGTGGTCACCAGCCGCGCCCCACTCATACCCAGCGGGTGGCCGAGGGCGATGGCGCCGCCATTGGGGTTGACGTGCGCCGCGTCGTCCGGCAAACCCAGGTCGCGCAGTACCGCCAGCCCCTGGGCAGCAAAGGCCTCGTTGAGCTCGATCACATCCATCTGCTGCAAACTGAGGCCGGTCATCTCCAGCACCTTGCGGGTCGCCGGCGCAGGACCAAAGCCCATAATGCGCGGCTCCAGGCCTGCAGTGGCCATGCCCACCACCCGCGCCCTGGGGGTCAGACCATGGCGCTTGGCGCCTTCGGCCGAGGCCAGCAACAGGGCGCAGGCACCGTCGTTGACGCCGGAGGCATTGCCGGCGGTGACGCTGCCGTTCTGGCGAAACGGCGTTTTTAAGGCCGCCAGCGCTGCCAGGGTGGTGTCGGCGCGGATATGCTCATCCTGATCCACCAGCAGATCGTCCTGTTTGCGCCGCGGAATACGCACCGGCACGATTTCTTCGGCGAAAATCCCCTGCTCCCGGGCGCGGCCAGCGCGCTGCTGGCTCAGCACCGCAAAGGCGTCCTGGTCGGCGCGACTGATATTGAACTGCTCGGCCACGTTCTCTGCGGTTTCCGGCATGGAGTCGACCCCGTACTGGTCCTGCATCAGGCGGTTGACGAAGCGCCAACCAATGGTGGTGTCGTACATCTCGGCGGCGCGACTGAAGGCACTGTCGGCCTTGGCCAACACAAACGGCGCCCGCGACATGGATTCCACCCCGCCGGCGATGGCGAGCTGCATCTCCCCGGCCTTGATGGCGCGACTGGCGCTACCCACCGCATCCATACCGGAACCACAGAGACGGTTGATGGTGGTGCCCGGCACTTGCACCGGCAGGCCGGACAACAGCCCGCTCATGCGCGCCACGTTGCGGTTGTCCTCCCCGGCCTGGTTGGCGCAGCCGTAGAACACATCCTCCACCTGGCTCCAGTCCACAGCGCTGTTGCGCTCCATCAGGGCGCGGATGGGAACCGCCCCCAGGTCGTCCGCCCGCACGCCGGACAAGGCGCCACCGTAGCGGCCGATGGGCGTGCGAATTGCGTCGCAAATATATGCGTCTGTCATGCTGATTCCTCTTCGATAACCGGGCGGCTGATTCGTGCTGACCGACCGCGGAAATGGGCCACAATGGCCTGTTCCTGGTTGCTGATAATAACGTCGTACAAACCGCTGCGACCGCCCTGGTGCACGGCTTCCGCCACGGCGGTAAGCACGTCGCCAAGTTGCGCCGGGCGCAGGTAATCGATAGTGCAGCTGGCCGCCACTGCGGCCTGGTTCTGGGAGTTGCAGGCGAAGGCAAAAGCGGTGTCGGCGAGGGTGAAAATCATGCCGCCGTGGCACATGCTGTGACCGTTGACCATATCTTCACGCACAGTCATGGACACTTCCGCCCGGCATTCGCCGGTGGCTATCACCTGCATACCCAGAGCCTGGGAGGCTCGATCTTCCTCCCACATGGCCTCGACACACCTGCGTGCCAGCGTCTCTGCATCCATCACATTTACTCCCCTTTAAACGCGGGCTTGCGCTTTTCCAGGAACGCGGCCACGCCCTCCTGAAAGTCGTGGGATTGGCCCAACATGCGCATCGCGTCTTTTTCATTTTCCAGCTGCTGGTGCATGGGCGTGGAAAACGAATCGTTTAACAAACGCTTGATGTTCGCCAGCCCTTTGGTGGGCTGGGTGGCCAGGTGCTCGGCCAGCTTCAAAGCCTCTGGCATCAAGTCGGCGTCATCCACACACTGCCAGATCATGCCCCAGGCCTCGGCCTTCTCCGCCGACAACTTGTCCCCCAGCAGCGCCAGCCCTTTGGCCCGGGGCAACCCCAGGGCGCGGGGCAAATTAAAGGTGCCACCGGAATCCGGCACCAGGCCGATCTTGCAAAACACCTGGGCGAAGGCCGCCGAGCGCGCCGCAATGACGATATCGCAGGCCAGCGCAATACTGGCTCCAGCGCCGGCGGCAATCCCGTTCACCGCACAGATCACCGGCTTGTCCAGGGTCATAATGGCGCGAATCAGCGGGTTGTAGTATTTCTCCACCGAGTCGCCCAGGTCCGGCTTTTCCGCAGTCTCTCGCACGGCGCGGTCATTGAGGTCCTGGCCGGCACAAAAACCGCGCCCTTCTCCGGTAATCACCAGGCAGCGCACCGCGCGGTTGTTGCGCGCATCTTTCATGGCCAGCTGCACTTCTTCGTGCATGGCGACGGTAAAACTGTTGAGCGTGTCGGGACGATTCAGACTCAGGATCGCAACGCCGTTCTGGACACTGTACTTGATGTTTTCATATGCCATTTTCTTCTCCGCTGATTCAACCACCTGGAATTCAACCAAATGGACTATTGCTGTGGAATGGTTGCTGACCGGCCTTACTCCGAAGGTGTATAGTTTTTATAACTTTCTCGCTCACTGGAGCCACTATGCCCTGCTACGCCATTGAAGACCTCGTCCCTGTGGTCGATGCATCCGCCTTTGTGCACCCCACCGCCACCCTGATCGGTGACGTGATCGTCGGCGCCAACTGCTACGTGGGTGCCAACGCCGTGCTGCGCGGTGACTTCGGCCGCATCATTCTCGAGCCCGGCAGCAACCTGCAGGATACCTGTGTCATGCACAGCTTTCCGGGCAAGGACTGCATCGTCGAAGCGGACGGCCACGTGGGCCACGGCGCGGTCCTGCACGGTTGCCGCATCGGCCGCAATGCCCTGGTGGGCATGAACGCCGTGATCATGGACGACGTCTATATCGGCGAGGAATCCCTGGTGGGAGCCACCGCCTTTGTCAAAGCCAAGTTCGAGTGCCCGCCGCGCAGCTTGCTGGCCGGCAATCCGGCGGCAGTAAAACGCACCCTCTCCGACCAGGAAGTGCACTGGAAGACCCAGGGCACCGGCGAGTACCAGCAGCTCACCCGCCGCTGCCTGGCCACTCACCGCGAGGTGGAGCCGCTCACCGCGGTCCAGCCCGACCGACCGCGCTTTGCCAATAGCCAGCACGAGCCCAAAGGCGAGCACAAGCCGAAAGGCGCAAGCTGATCAAGCTTCCCGGCGCACCACCAGGGTCAGGATGTCGTACACGGCGACCAGTTCCTGATTCTGGTTGAACACTTCCACATCCCACACCACCACGCCGGTGGGCTGGGCTTCATCCGGACGCTGGTCTTTCTTGATCTTTTTCTTGGCGGTGATTTTCACCTGGATAGTGTCACCGATACCGACCGGTTCGATAAAGCGCAGGTTTTCCAGACCGTAGTTGGCCAGCACCGGGCCCGGTGAAGGCTCGACAAACATACCCGCCGCCGCCGAGATCACAAAGTAGCCGTGGGCCACGCGCTTGCCGAAAAACGAATCCTTGGCTGCGATGTCGTCGAAATGGGCGTAGAAGTGATCGCCGGACAGGCAGCCAAAATTGACGATATCCGCTTCGGTGACCGTGCGCCGATGAGTGGTCAGGCTCTCGCCAATTTGCAGGTCTTCAAAATAGCGCCGGAACGGGTGCACATCGCTGCTAAAGGTTTTCGCCCCGGCCATATACTCCCGGGTAACCGCCATCAGCATACTGGGTGAACCCTGCACCGAGGTGCGCTGCATATAGTGTTTGACCGCGCGAGCGCCACCCAGCTCCTCGCCGCCACCGGCGCGACCCGGACCGCCGTGCACCAGTGCGGGCAGCGGCGAGCCGTGCCCGGTGGACTCACCGGCACAGTCGCGGTCAATCACCAGCATGCGGCCGTGATAGGCCGCCGCCTCAAGGATCAACCGGGCCGCCTCCTCGCCACTGTAGGTAAACACCGATCCCGCCAGGCTGCCTTTGCCCAGCCCGGCGATAACGATGGCCTCGTCGATATTGCGGTACGGCATCAAAGTGCTGACCGGGCCAAACGCCTCGATGGCGTGGGGCGCTTCAGTGTTCAACGGATCGCGACACAGAAGCAGGGTCGGCGGATAGAAAGCGTCGCGGGAAACCTTGTCGCCCACCAGGTCAAAATCGTCATTGCCACCGCGCAGCACCTCACAGTGCTCCGCCAGGGCCATGACATTGGCGTGCACATCGGCTTTCTGGCCGGCGCCCAGCAGCGGTCCCATGCGTACGCCTTCAGCGGCCGGGTCGCCCATCACCACTTTGTCGAGGCGTTTGTTGAGGGCCGCGGTGACGGCCTCCACCTTGCTCTCGGGTACCAGGATACGGCGAATAGCGGTACATTTTTGCCCCGCCTTAACGGTCATCTCCCGCGTTACTTCCTTGATAAACAGCTCGAATTCCGGGTCGCCTTCCTGCACGGATTCACCGAGGATACAGCAGTTGAGGGAGTCGGCTTCCATATTGAAAGGAACGCTGCGGCCAATAACATTGGGGTGGGCGCGCAACTTCTGGCCGGTGGAGGCGGAACCGGTGAAGGTCACCACATCCTGCTCGGTCACGTGGTCCAGCAAATCGCCGACGGAGCCGCAAATCAACTGGATAGCACCCTCGGGCAAGATGCCACTGGCGACGATTTCACGCACCATGGCTTCGGTCAGGTAGGCGGAGTCGGTGGCCGGTTTTACGACCACCGGCACGCCGGCAACCAGGCTCGGGGCGATTTTTTCCAGCATGCCCCAGCAGGGGAAGTTAAAGGCGTTGATGTGCACCGAGACGCCGCGCTTGGACACCAGGATATGTCGCGCCGCGAAGGTGTTGTTTTTGGAGATGCGCTCCGGGGCACCTTCGACGATAAACTTTTCATTGGCGAATTCGCGCCGGGCGATCCCGGAGAAGCCAAACAGGGTGCCGATGCCGCCGTCGATATCAACGCCACTGTCGAGCTGGGTGGCACCGGTGCAGGCGGAGATCTTGTAAAACTCCTGCTTGCGGGAGGTGAGGTATTTAGCCAGCTCTTTCAGCGCATTGGCGCGCTCGTGGATGGTCATGGCGCGCAACGCCGGGCCGCCCACGTCCCGGCCGAACTCCAGCACTCGCTGGAAGTCGATGCCGGTGCTGCTGACCCGGGCCACTGGCTCGCCGGAGACGGCGTGATACACCAGCTTGCCTTCGTCTTCGCCCTCGACCCATTTACCGTACACATAGCTGCTTGTTTTGATCATATCGCTGTCACCCAGTTTGTTTTGCGTCTGTTATTGGTCGCTTGTATTTTTCGCGTGAATCTATGGACTGTAACTGCCTTTTAACTGCCCACAGTTGCCAGTCCGAATATTACGCCCGCGGGGCAGCACGAATCGCAGCCACCACTCGATCTGCACCCATATTAAATGATACACATTAATAGTTACAAGTATTTTTTGTGTATTACTTTATGGTTGGGGTTTAAGCAATGGACTGTAGTTAAGCTTTTTAGGTTGGATTGATGGTGGATAGAGGGACAAACAACATAAAGACATGTTTTTATATTTTGAATTGATATATGTATCGCTTTTATTGGTAGCGTGTTTGGAGGGGCGCACTCTGTAGGGCGTGAGCAATGTGGAGTGTGTGCAATGTGTCGATTGGCGAGGTTACGCGACTGACGCGCTTAAACCCGTCCCTGGGTCGCTCGACTGCCGACATCCCTGTCGGCAGACGGTCAGCCGCGCAACCTCGCCAACCGCCACCCCAACCTCCGCAGCGGAATTCGAGTTAAAAACCTTGGTTCAAAAGTAAGGTAGGGGAATGGCCGCGCACATCCTACTTATGCTGTGGAAGTGATTTCGTTGTTTCACTTTATTTGGGTTGGCAGGAAAATCGAGTTCGAATGACTATTAATTCCCTGCCTGGGGACTGGTGCCTGGTTGAAGGTGCCGATTACTACCAAGCCACCTAACCAGCCTTCTGACCACCATTGCGTTGGGCCTGCATCAGGTCCAATTGCTGATCGAGCTTGTCCATAATTCGAAACAGGTCCCTGTATTCGTCAACCTGGAGGGCGCCGATCAACTCCCCCTCCCACTCCAGGGCGTTGGGCGCTATTTCATGGTAGAACTGTTGACCCGCCGCGGACAGGGACAGGTAGGTGATGCGATTGTCGGCCGGGTCTTTTTCCCGCAGCAGAAAGCCCTTGGCATCGAGCAGCTTGACCGCGCGGGTGACCATGGATTTGTCCATAAATGTGATGGCCCCGATGGCACTGAGGTTCAGGCGCTTGTCCTCCGCCAGGCGTGCGAGGATGCGCCACTCCGGCACCGTTAAACCGAAAGCATCCACATACACCTGGGCGCAGGCATCGCTGATGCGCTTGGCCAGGTTGACCATTCGGTAGGGCAGGAAATGTTTGAGTAACAGGGAGGGAGGAGCGTGCTGGGTCATTACTGCGGAACTCTCGCGACAGGGTTAACGACAATTTGCGCCATAGTACCGCGCCGGCGACCGTTTCCAAAATAGCGGGCCAGCAGTTTCGCCGCGTAGGCGATTGTAGCGGCTGCTGCGACCACAAGCATTATAGTCGCCGCAACAACAACTTCCCGGCGGAACTGGCCCGGCTTCCGTGCCAGTACCCGTCGTAAAGACGGGCATTGATCGCGAGGCAGGCAATATCGATTCGCCTGTATAGCCCTACCCTTTACCCCCAAGTCCCTTCAGAGCCCCCCAATTCGTTTTCGGCAAGGCGCCGTTCGCAGGGAAGAGTGGGCCTCTTTTCAAGAACGGCAACGCGGCCGAGGGCGAATTGGGGGGCTCCCTCCGGGCGGGAAACTAGTCCTGCAGCTTGTCCCACACTTCCTGGTCGCGCTGGTCGGTCCAGATTCGGGGCCAGTCAATACCGTCCATTTCGTCCCATAGGCGCTGTACATCAAACGGCAGGCAGTGTTCAAAGATGGGCCACATGCCGAATTTGGGAGCGAGGTGGTCGCGGGTGGCTTCGAAGGCCTCTTTCACACTGCCGCCACGCTTGTGTATCTCGCCGACCTTGTCAATCATGCCCTGCAGGAAGCCGCGGGTCTGCTCGATCGCCGCGTCCACGTCGGTGCGACCGCGAGCCACGGCACCGCGACCGCCCACCAGAACTTCCGCGCCGTAGCTTTTGACTTTATCCAGGGTTTGCTTGGACCAGTCGAAATGGAACGCGTCACCGGTGTAGAGTGCGGCAGCCGCCTCCACCAGGTCACCGGCAAACAACACCTTGGATTTTGGCAACCAGGCAACGATGTCGCCGGCGGTGTGACCACGGCCACAGTATTCCAGCACCAGGTCGCCGCGCTCGCCGCCCAGCGGGATCACCATGCGGTCATTGAAGACAATGTCGGGGTGGGTCAGGCCCGGAATACCTTCCGGCTCGCGGAACAGTCGCGGCATGCGACCATACTCGCTGGCCCAATCCTGCTCGCCCCGCTCTTCGATCAGGAAGCGGGTTTGTTCGTGGGCAATAATACTTTCCGCACCGAAGGCCGAGGCCCCCAATACGCGTACCGCGTGGTAGTGGGACAACACCAGGTATTTGATCGGCTTGTCAGTGTGCTGGCGCAGCATATCCAGCCAATCCTGCGCAGCTCTGGGTGTGGCGCGCGCTTCAAAGGCGACCACAAAATCTTCACCTTCAATGGCACCGACATTTGGGTCGCCTTCGGCAGTAAGTGCATACACACCGTCGGCCAGGATTTCCAGGGTTTCTTTTTTCTCGCCCAGGTCCGCGGAGGAGGCAAATGGTTTCTTCGACATAATCTTCAACACCTTAAAGGTTGTGAATGACAGGTTGTTATTGACAAGCGCAAATTGAATAACGCTTTAGAACAAACCAGATAATAACACCAATATATTCTTATTTGAAACTTTAATTTGGACAAAAACCCTTAATAATGGCGTAATAAACAACAATAATAGAAAATAAAACCTTGAAATACGCCAGAAAACCCAATAAATTAGTATCACTTGAGAATATTAACCAGAAGTTGACGCGGCCCGGCAGGGCCAGCCAACCAGCGTGGGGCTCTTATAATGCAAAAAACCTACACCAACCCGGTCTACGACTACCGCCGCAGCCCGGACCAGGACGCAACCTCCACCCCTCACCACCCGGTGATTATCGTCGGTGCCGGCCCCTGCGGACTGGCGGCGGCTTTGGACCTGGCCCTGCAGGGCATCCCCTCGGTTATCGTGGATGACAATAACACGGTCAGTGTCGGCTCCCGCGCCATCTGCTTTGCCAAGCGCACCCTGGAGATTATGGATCGCTACGGCTGCGGCGAGCGCATGCTGGCCAAGGGCATTACCTGGCAGCGCGGCAAGGTATTCTTCCAGCAGGAACAGGTATACGAATTTGACCTGCTGCCCGAGGACCACCACAAGATCCCGGCGTTTATCAATCTGCAGCAGTACTATTTTGAAGAGTACCTGGTGGACCGCGTCAACGAGTTTGCCGAGATCGACTTGCGCTGGAAAACCCGGGTCACCGAGGTGGCAACGGGCGAGGACCAAACCAGCATCAGCCTGACAACCCCGGACGGCGACTACCGAATAACCTGCGACTACCTGCTGGTCGCCGATGGTGCCAACAGCAAGATTCGCGACATGCTGGGGCTGGAGAGCAAAGGCCAGGTCTTCCAGGACCGATTCCTGATTGCCGACGTGGTGATGAAAGCCGACTTTCCCACCGAGCGCTGGTTCTGGTTTGACCCGCCGTTCAACCCCGGCCAGTCCGCACTGCTGCACCGCCAGGCGGATGACGTCTGGCGCATCGACCTGCAACTGGGCTGGGATGCCGACCCGGAAGAAGAAAAGAAAGAAGAAAATATCCGCCCCCGGCTGCAGCAAATGCTCGGCGACGAGGTGGAGTTTGAACTGGAGTGGGCCAGTGTCTACACCTTCCAGTGCCGCAAGATGGACAATTTTATCCGTGACCGGGTGATTTTTATGGGCGATGCCGCCCACCAGGTATCCCCCTTTGGCGCCCGCGGTGCCAACGGCGGCGTGCAGACCGTGGAGAACCTGGCCTGGAAGGTCGCCCGTGTACTGCGCGGTGAAGCGCCTCCGCAACTGCTGCAGACCTACAACGACGAGCGCCAGCACGGAGCCGATGAAAACATCCGCAACTCCACCCGCTCCACCGATTTTATCTCCCCCAAGAATCACATCAGCCGGGTCTTTCGCGATGAAACCCTGAAGCTGGCCAAAAATTACCCCTTTGCCCGCAGCCTGGTCAACAGCGGCCGCCTGTCACTGCCCTGCGCTTATACCGACTCCCCGCTCATCACCCCGGAGCAGGATGACTTTGCCGGCCCGCTGTGCCCCGGCACTGTGGCGCGAGATGCGCCCTGCCAGATCGGCACTGAGCCGGGCTGGCTGTTGAACCAGCTGGGCAATCGCTTTGTGCTGCTGGTTGACCTGGGCATGCCGCGAGCGGACGATCTTAAACAGGAGCTGCAAGCACTGGCGGACCTGCCGGACCTGGACATCATCGGCGTCTGCCCCGCCGGCATGGAGCAACCAGCAGCAGCGGACTTTCCCGGCCTGCTGATCAGCGACAGCAGCGGTGTTATTGCCGAGCGCTACGACCTGCAGCCGGGCAGCAGCTATCTGTTGCGACCGGACCAGGTCGTCGCCGCGCGCTGGCGCGATTGCTCCGCCAGCAACGTAAAACAGGCCCTGCGCAAAGCGCTGGGGTTCGAATTGGAGAACGCCGCATGAGCACATCTCATAACAGCACAAGTCACCTCAACTCAAGCCACCTCAACACGGCCCCCAACTTCAGCGACGCCGACGGATTTTATGCCGCCCTGACCGACGCTCACCGCGAGCTGGACCGGGACCAGAGTGAGCGCCTCAACGCCCGCCTGATCCTGCTGCTGGCCAACCACATTGGCGACTCAACCATCCTGCAGGAAGCGCTGCAGGTGGCCAGTGAACTCGAGCGCTAACCTGGCGCGGCACTTGTTAACTAACTGCTAACCACCACCCCGATTGGACTGATTGACATTTACCGAGGCAACGATGACCAACTCTAACAGCAACTATGCAAGCGCAAATAGCAACAACGCCAGCGCACTGCGGCCGACGGATTTACAATACCTGAACGGCTTCGGCAATGAGCACGAAACCGAGGCCCTGCCCGGCGCCCTGCCGGTGGGCCAGTTCAGCCCCCAGGTTTGTCCCTACAAGCTCTACGCCGAGCAATTCAGCAGCACGGCGTTTACCGCCGCGCGGCATGAAAACCGCCGCAGCTGGACCTATCGCCTGCGCCCCTCTATCGCCATGGGCCAATTCAAGTCTGTCGATGGCGGCCTGATTCGCAGCGCCCCCATCACCGAAGCCGACTGCCCGCCGGATGTTATGCGCTGGGATCCACTGCCGGTTCCCGACCAGCCCACCGATTTTGTCGACGGCCTGACCACCATTGCCGCCAACGGCGATGCCCGTGCCCAGCTCGGTGTGGCGGTGCACGTCTACTGCGCCAATAAGGGCATGGGCAAGCGCTATTTCTATTGCGCCGACGGTGAGTTGTTGTTTGTGCCCCAGCAGGGGGAGCTGCTGGCCTACACCGAGATGGGCATACTGCACGTCAAACCCGGTGAAATCATGGTCATTCCGCGGGGCATCAAGTTCAAGATCGAACTGCCGGCGGGGCCTGTGCGCGGCTATATATGCGAGAACTACGGTGCCGATTTGCGCCTGGCCGAACGCGGCCCCGTCGGTGCCAATGGTTATGCCAACCAGCGCGACTTCCAGTACCCGAGCGCCTGGTTCGAAGATGTCGAGGGCAGCCACACCCTGCTGACCAAGTTCTGTGGCAAGCTGTTCGCTGCCGAACTGGATCACTCCCCTCTCGACGTAGTGGCCTGGGTGGGCAATTCCGCCCCCTACAAGTACGACCTTGCGCGCTTCAACGTGATCAATACCGTCAGCTACGACCATCCCGACCCGTCCATCTTTACCGTGTTGACCTCACCCAGTGATACTCACGGGGTCGCCAACCTGGACTTCGTGATCTTCCCGCCGCGCTGGATGGTGGCCGAAAACACCTTTCGCCCCCCCTGGTATCACCGTAATATCATGAGTGAATTCATGGGCTTGATCGAGGGCGTTTACGACGCCAAGGAAAAGGGCTTCGTGCCCGGCGGCATGAGCTTGCACAACTGCATGACACCCCACGGCCCGGAAGCCGAGGTCTTTGCAAAGGCCTCCGCCGCGGATCTGCAACCGGAGCGCTACGACAACACCCTGGCCTTTATGTTTGAGTCGCGCTACGTCTTCGAGCCGACCCTTTTCGCACAACAGACACCGCTGCGCCAGGCCGACTACCTGGCCTGCTGGGGCGACCTGAAAAAGTATTTTGACGGCCAAATCTAACCAACATAAACGAACATAACAGGTACAAGCTATGAATCAACTTAATGAAACCCACGACCCATCACTGACCAGCTGGGTAGCCTCCGCCAACCAGGACAGCGACTTCCCCATTCAAAACCTGCCCTTTGCCATCGTGCGTCGCGCCGGCAGCCAGGAAGCCTGGCGCGGTGCCGTCGCCATCGGCGACCAGGTGCTGGACCTGGCCGCAGCAGCTGCCAGCGGTGTTTTTACCGGTCTCGCCCAACAGGCTGCGCAAGCCGCTGCCGAACCCAAGCTCAACAGCCTGATGGCCATGGGCCCCGCCGCCAGCTCCGCCCTGCGCCTGGCCCTGTCCCGCGCCCTGCGCAGCGGCGCTGACGCCGAGGCGGCGCTGCAAAGCTGCCTGATCGCGCAGGCTGAGGTGGAATTCGACCTGCCTTGCCAGATTGGCGATTACACCGACTTTTACACCTCCATTCATCACGCCACCGCAGTGGGCAAGCAATTTCGCCCGGACAACCCGCTGCTGCCCAACTACAAGTGGGTGCCCATCGGCTATCACGGCCGCAGCTCCACCATCGGTGTATCCGGCCAGTCTTTCCCCCGCCCGCAGGGACAGACCAAGGCCCCCGACGCCAGTGAGCCGAGTTTCGGTCCCAGCAAGAAACTCGATTATGAATTGGAACTGGGTGTCTTTATCGGCCAGGGCAACCAGCTCGGTGAGCGCATCGACATAAGCAAAGCTGAAGACCACGTATTCGGCTTCTGCCTGTTCAACGACTGGTCCGCCCGCGACCTGCAGGGCTGGGAATACCAGCCTCTGGGGCCCTTCCTGTCGAAAAACTTCGCCTCTACCGTCTCTCCCTGGATCGTGACCCTGGAAGCGCTGGCCCCTTACCGCGTGGCCTACACTCGTCCCGAAGGCGACCCGCAACCGCTGCCCTACCTGAGTTCAGACCACAATTCCGCGGCCGGCGGCCTCGACATCGCCATGCAGTGCCTGCTGCAAACCGAGGCCATGCGCGAGGCGTCCGAGCCGGCGCACCTGCTGGCGGAATCCAACTTCAAGTACTCCTACTGGACCGTGGCGCAGATGGTGACCCACCACAGTGTCAATGGCTGTGCCCTGCGCGCCGGCGACCTGCTCGGTTCGGGTACCCAGTCCGGTCCCGAGCACGAACAAGCCGGTTCCATCCTCGAACTCACTTACGGCGGCAAGCAGCCCGTGCAACTGCCCAACGGCGAGCAGCGCAGTTTCCTGGAGGACGGTGACAGCATCATCATGCGCGGCTACTGCGCCAAACCGGGCGCGGCGCGCATCGGCTTCGGTGAAGTGGTCAGCACAATTTTACCGGCCAAACCCTAACCCCATCGCAGGTGCCCCAGGCTGTGCCGGGGGCAACCGCAAACAGGAGCAGACATGGAACTCTTTAGCTACTTTCGTTCGTCCGCCGCCTACCGGGTGCGCATTGCCCTCAACCTGAAACAGATCGAGCACAGCATTGTGCCGGTCAACCTGCTCAACAGCGAGCAGCGCGGCGCCGAGTATATGGCCCTGCAACCCCAGGGCCTGGTGCCCGCCCTGCGCCTCGCCGATGGCCGGGTGATATCGCAATCCACCGCCATACTGGAATACCTGGAGGCCGTTTTTCCCGCGCACCCGCTGCTGCCGGCCGACCCCTACCAGGCGGCGCAAGTGCGCAGCTGGGCCAACCTGATTGCCTGCGATATTCACCCGCTGGATAATTTGCGCGTGCTCAAGTACCTGAAGCACAAGCTGGGGGTCAGTGACCCTGAAAAAGACAGCTGGTACCAGCACTGGATCCTGGAGGGCTTTCGGGCGCTGGAGTCGCAACTGGTGGCCGCACCCTACGCCGCCGGCGCACAGGTCACCCTGGCGGAAGTCTACCTGGTACCGCAGGTGTACAACGCCCTGCGCTTTAACACCGATCTCGGCGAGTTTCCGAAGATCCGGAGCATCTACGCTGCCTGCAACGAACTGCCCGCGTTTCAGCAGGCGGCCCCGGAGCAGCAAGTGGACTGTCCCTGAGCCCCGTCTCTACCAGGCCGGCGCCTCCTGAGCCGGCCTTCCATTGCGCAGCAAACAATACGCCCCCATATTTTGATACAAAAATCCCTGCAATAATCCACGCCAGTAATACTTCCAGAACAGAGAGCTTAGCTATCGGCCCGTAAGCGGCTCACAATTTTGCCCATCCCCACCCTTCAAATACCGCAAAAGAATATCAACAGCCGCTTAATATAATATTTTTGGCAACAATGCGCCTACAGTACGATCGCCCCATTAATGGCGATGGCAGCATGCGGAAATTCGTCAATATTAGCGATACTATTTATTTAAAAATATGTTATTTTAGTATCACTTATAAAAACACGTGAATTGACCTAACCATCAGCAAAGTAATGAGAGACGATAATGAAAAAAAATCACAACCTCGAGCCATTGCACAGCATTGAACGGGCCAGCAGGGACGAACTGCAAGCCCTGCAGTTGCAGCGCATGCAACAGAGTCTGCAGCACGCTTACGACAAGGTGCCCTTCTATCGGGACAGTTTTGACGCCAAAGGCGTGCACCCCACTGACCTCAAACAACTCAGCGACCTGGCGAAGTTTCCGTTCACGGTAAAATCCAATTTGCGCGACAATTACCCGTTCGGCCTGTTTGCCGAGTCCATGGATAACATCACCCGTATCCACGCCTCCAGTGGCACCACTGGCCAGCCCACCGTGGTGGGCTATACCCAGCGCGATATCAACACCTGGGCTGACGTTGTGGCGCGCTCCATTCGCGCCGCCGGTGGCGATCACACCGACATCGTCCACGTGGCCTACGGCTATGGCTTGTTTACCGGTGGCCTGGGCGCCCACTACGGCGCCGAGCGGTTGGGCTGCGCGGTAGTGCCCATGTCCGGTGGCAACACCCAAAAGCAAGTCCAGCTGCTGCGTGACTTTGGCGCCAATATCATGATGGTTACTCCCTCCTATATGCTCAATGTGGTGGATGAATTCGAACGCCAGGGCATTGACCCGCGCTCGCTGCCGCTGCGCACCGGTATCTTTGGGGCCGAGCCCTGGACCGAGGCCATGCGGTTGGAGATTGAAGAGCGCATGGGCATCGACGCGGTGGACATCTACGGCTTGTCGGAGGTGATGGGCCCCGGTGTTGCCCAGGAGTGCGTGGAAACCAAGGATGGCCCCACCATCTGGGAGGACCACTTCTATCCGGAGATCATCGATCCCGTTACCGGCGAAGTGCTGCCCGACGGCCAGGAGGGTGAGCTGGTATTCACCACCCTGACCAAGGAGGGTATGCCCATGATCCGCTACCGCACCCGCGACCTGACCAAACTGCTGCCCGGCACTGTTCGCACCATGCGCCGTATGGGCAAAATCACCGGGCGCAGCGACGACATGCTGATCATCCGCGGAGTCAATGTGTTCCCGACCCAGATCGAGGAACAGTTGCTGTCGATCCCCAGTTGCGCGCCGCACTACCAGATCGACATCAGCAAGCAGGGTAACCTCGACCTGGTCACGATCAGCGTCGAACTGCACGACGGCGTCGACAGCTCTGTCGCGGCAGACGTCAGCCGTGAACTGGAGCAAAAGGTGAAAACAATGGTGGGAATTTCATCCAAGGTGCAGATCGTCGAACAGGGCTCCCTGCCCCGCTCGGAAGGCAAGGCCAAGCGGGTATTTGACCGGCGCTGAAAAAAAAAGGGTGGCATCACATCAATGCCGCCCTGCCTGCAATACCTTCCTTCCTGTAATGACGCCTGGTCTACGACGCCATCCTGCCTGATTTTACAAAGCTTTTACGCTTGCCTCTAGCTTGTCATCCACCCGACGCTTGATAATGGCCCTGCCACTCGGGCAATCGGTGGATTGGCATCCATCTGATCTCTCCGCCTGCACTCGAGAGCACCCGCACGGGCGTTGCGGCAACATCCGGCAACATAAAGCGTTAAAACAACAACACTAACTCTGAAAAACAGGTGAATCAAATGAGTATGATGAAGGAATTCAAGGATTTCGCGGTCAAGGGCAACGTTATCGACATGGCCGTGGGTATCATTATTGGCGCCGCGTTTGGCAAGATCGTTTCGTCGTTTGTGGGGGATATTATTATGCCGCCGATCGGGGTTCTTATTGGCGGAGTGGATTTTTCCAGCCTCGCCTATGTCCTGAAAGAGGCCGTGGGCACTGCCCCGGCCGTTACCATTAGCTACGGGAAATTTATCCAGACCCTGATCGACTTTACCATCATAGCGTTTGCCATCTTTATGGCGGTCAAGGGCATTAACTCGTTCAAGAAGAAGCAGGAAGAAGCACCCAAAGCGCCGCCGGCACCGAGCAAGGAAGAAGTACTGCTCGGCGAAATACGTGACTTGCTGAAAAATCGAAGTTAGACACGGGCTAAATAAACCAGGCATTACTTCGGCAACCGTCAGCAGTTGTGCAGATTGCTCACCCAGCGCTAACGAGGTGAGCAACTGCTTTCCTAATTACCACCTAAGCTAAGCGTCGTGCAGCCGGCACTATGTTAGGTCTGGCTTCGGGGGCTTGCTTTCAAGACCCTCGACAGCAGGGATGCTGTCGTGGAGCCTCCATGGATGGAACCTCGGCGAGTCTTGAAAGCAAGTCCCCGGAGCCAGGCCGGGAGCAAAGCTGCTGTCCCAAGGGCTACAGGGTATATGTTTACTATCGCCGATAGCTGGCTTATTCATAGGCGTAATTAGGACTGCTTTTGTGACACCCCCGGCACTCAGGGCGCAATCTGGCTGTAATACTCTGCCACATCGGCGATCTGTTGATCGGTCAGCTCTTTGGCAATGACGTTCATCAGGCTGCCCTTGCGCTGGTCATTTTTAAACGCCAGCAACTGCTTCTGCAGGTACTGCGCCTGCTGCCCGGCCAGGTTTGGCCACTCGGTATTCACCGTCTTGCCGTATTTACCGTGGCAGGAAATACACAGTGCGCGCACTCGCTGGCCGTCTTCGTTAACCGCCACCGCTGGCTCTGGCGTCGGTGGTTCCATGCTGGAGTAATAATCAGCCAGTGCCTCGATTTGCCCGTCGCTGAGATTGGCAGCCATCGGCGACATCAGCGGGTCTTTGCGAGTACCGTCGCGAAAGGCTTGCATTTCGCTGATCAGGTAGCCTTGTCGCTGGCCAGCCAGGTTGGGCCACAGGGGATTGGCCGACATGCCGTTGGCACCGTGGCAGGCGACACAGGTTTGGGACAGCGCCGCGGCATCCGTTGCGGCCTGCGCCAGGTTAGCGATTGCAATCAGCGCTACGGCAAAAATGTAGCGCGGCAACGCAATCTTTATACATAAACGATGCAGTAATAAATGGCTTTTCAATAGACGGATCATAGTTGTCGCTCTCTCGTTTTCTCGCGCTGGATCGGCAATTATCTTGCGGATCTACACTTGTTTATTCCGCAATGGCTATTCGGCACTGGTTGCTTCAACCACTTTCAGCTCGTCAACCAGCTCCTCGCGGTAAACCAGCACTTCCTGCAACGGGTGCTGGCGATAGCGTCCCACTTCTTCACCGCTGTAGGGCTGCCACTGGTCGGGAATACTGTGCTCGCCAAAGGTGAGGATTTTCCAGTTCAACACTTCCGCCAGCAAATCGTTACTGAGGGTGGAGTTGGCTGAGCCCGGCACTCGCACCAGGTATTCGCGGCCTTTCTGGCTCTGCAGGAAATTGCCGATAAAACCCTTCAGCCGCGGCACACTGTCGCTGCCCATGCCATCGCGGGTGTGGCAACCCTGGCAAAACATCTGGTAGTGGAACTTTGCCCGTGCCTCGTTCAGATCCACTTCCGCCAGCAACCTGCTGCAGTTGAGGGTCAGCAACGCCAGGGCGATGCCGCGTAACAGGCCTTTCATTGCTCTTCAAACGCCAGCCCCACCACCACAGCGGTTGAGCAGTGATAGACGGAACTCTTTGAACCGAGGCACCAGTTCACATCGTTGGACTTGTCGGAGCGATACAGCGGCCGGTCACCCTCATCCCGCTGACACAAGCAGGTGGCACACTGGGTGGTGCCACAACAATCGTTGTAGGAAATCACGTAACTGCGGCCGTCGACCGGGTTACGGCAGGTGCCGATCCAGGTGATAGTGGACATCTCGGTACCCGGCGGGCAGCTGTTGTAGCTGCCGCCACAGCAACTGCACAGAAATCCATCCACGGCGCAGTAGCGCCAGTAGTCGCAACTGGTGGGGTCACCGTCTTCCGCCGGTCGCGCCGGCGCCGGATCAGCTGCTCGCGCCACCGGCAAAAGCGGGATACTGGCGCCCCCCACCAGCATGGCCCCGAGCCCCTTGATCACACCGCGGCGGGAACTCTGCTGGGCCACACTGCGGGCGGACTTTTCAAACCAGCGATCGAAAAGCTTAAACATCACTTCACCTCCACGGCGAGAGACCGGGCATCAGCAGCGGGCGGATTGAGATAATCCTGGATGGATGCGACCCGGCGCTCCTTGGCTTCAAACAGGCTGTCGAGATGCTCGCGGGAGTTGATAATGCCCATGGACGCCACCTTGCCCTCCTCATCGATCACCACCGCGTAGGGCAACTTGGAAACACCGTAGGTCTTGCCCAGCAATTCCGACACCACGTAGGGGAACTTGTCCAAACCGTACTTTGCGATGTAACCCTTGTGATCCTGCTCCATGCCATCGCTGGCCAGCACCAGCCGCAACCAGTCAGCTTCGTGACTGGCGGCGGATTTCAGCGCCGGCAACAGGGTCTTGCACACCGGGCAATCGGGCGAGACAAAAAACAGCAGCTGCGATTTGCCATCTGCCGCGACGCCGCCGATATCCACCAGGGTGGAAGCGATAGTCTGCAACGCCATCTCCGGTGCCTTCTGCCCCACCTCCAGGTTTTTATTCACCGCCAGCGCACCAGCCGGCGCCACCCGCTCATAGAGCACACCGATCTGGCGCGTGAGGGCGAGAATAACAATTCCCATCAGGATCACTGTGATCCAGAGAACAACGTTTGATACGATCAATAGTTCCATGACATTCCCCTTATTATTAATTCGCTTTTAATGTTCGATTCGCTGCAGCCATTGGGCGTTTTTAAGCAGTTGTTCGGCGCTCAGGTAAACCACCACCAGCATCGATGCCGCCAGCAATGACAGCAACCAGTAGCCAAACGCGCCGGAGCCGACACCCGCCGCCAGTTGTGCGACCAGCAGGGCCATCAACACCAGGATCGCGTTGCGCGCCAACAGGGCAGGACCAACCCGCAGGTCACTGTCCGGCCCGGCGCAACCGCATTTGGCGCCGCGCTGGCCGCGCAGCAATTGGCGCACAAGCAGCAACAAATAGGCGCTGAGCAGTGCGCCCGCTGCAATCCCGCCAGCAACTCGGCTGGCGGGCACTACCAGCGCTATGCCGATGCCAATTTCCAGCAATCCCAACAGCGGCATGCAGCGCGCCAGCCAGGGCAACGGAATACCGTAGCCGCGCAACACCTGCTGAAAGTAACCGGCGTTGGCGGGCAACAACTTGTGCAACCCCGCCGCCGCCAACAACCACAACAGGAAAAAAGCCAGGGTATTGGACAACATCAATTCAGTTTGCATTACAGACTCTCCATCACTCTGCGGGTCGGTCTCACTGACACTTGCAGCGATGACGCTGCCAGCTCATTCTTTATCAACCCGTTTTCGTCAACCCGTTTTTTGTCAGCACAGTCTCCGCCAACACAGTCTCCGCCAACACAATCTCCGCCAACAACAAAACGGGTACTGGCTATCAATAGGATTTGTGAATCAGCAGCGGGGTGACATTGCCGAAGTCACTGAGCGTGTGCACCAGCTTGCCGCTCTCCACATCGAACACATCCAGGTTCAGCTCACCATTGGTGACCACCAGCTTGGGCTTGTCGCCCCGGGTCACCCCCAGGGAAATGGCCCAACCGGGGGTTTCAATGACTAGCAGGCGCTGCTTTTTCTTCACATCAAAAACCCAGACCTGGTTGCCACCGTGTTGATGCGATCCCTCGTGACCGTCGGGCTGCATAATGGTGTAAAAACGGCCGCGGTCATCGCGATCGGTGAGACTGAGACCGGCGGGCCGCCAGTTGGCGGCCCGCTCGGCAGGGCTCACCAGGCTCCACTGTTCCAGGTATTTGGCCTCTTCCCCGCGCATATCGACCACGTGCATTTCACCCTGGAAGCCAGGGAAATAAGCCAACCCGTCGATGATCGCCGGGCGCTCGAAAATGGGCGTGGTGTCGGTGTCGAAAAACGGCGCGATACGGCTGCGGGATTTCAGCTGCCCGCGGTTATCCAGCACCGTGGTCAGCAGGCCACCGTCACTGCAAATGGAGGTGACGCTGCGCTTGCCGGTGGGATAGGTGAGCACACAGCCCGGTGTGCCGATGGTGCCCACGCGCTCATGGCTGTCGAGATCGATCACGGTAAAGGATGCCGCCGGGCTGAAGTTGGCCACAAACAGCAGCTTGCCGTCACCGGATACCGCCATGGAGTAGCGCTCCGGCAGTGCCTGCAGGCGGGTGGTATCAGTCCAGAGGATTTCCTTGATGATGTTGAGGGTGGTCTTGTCGTAGATCACCAGCACGTCACTGCGCTTGCCCCGCGAACCCCGCTCGTGAAACGACTCCATGATATAGAGCTCGGGGCGGGTGGGATGCTGGGTGAAATTGCCGATCAGGCTCTTGTCCATAATCCCTTTGATACGCAGCTCCGGCTTGCTCTCGGCGGCGTCAAGGATAATGACCTTGCCGCCAAACATGCTGCTGAAGTTCACCTCATCCACCAGGATCCAGTCTTTGGGGTAGTTGGCGGGCAGGGTTTCGATGCGCCCAAACTCCTCCGGCGGCAGCGGTGCTCTATCCGGATCCAGCGCTGCGGGCGCAGTCTGGTGCGCCGTCGCCGCGTGAGCGCTTGACCCACTGTCTTCCCAACAGGCGCTCAACAGGGCCAGCAGGGTGCCGGCCAGTAGTGTGGTGGTAACTGATTTACATTTCATGCTCGCTCCCCGGTAACCATTGCATCAACGCTTCGGTACTTTTACGGTTTGAATGGAGGTGTATTCCTCCAGCCCGTAGAGCCCGAATTCGACTCCCATGCCGGACTGTTTAATACCGCCAAAGGGCGCATTGGGCTGGATAGCACCGTGCTCATTCACCCACACAGTACCGCACTCCAGTTGCTGCGCCAGGCCGGTCGCCTTGTCGATATCGCTCGACCAGATCGATCCACCGAGGCCGCGATCGTTCTGGTTGGCGCGGGCGATTACCTCGTCGACATCGCTATACTTGATCACTGGCAGAATCGGCCCAAAGGGCTCCTCGTCCACCAGCCGGCTGCCGTCACTGAGGTCGGCCACAATGGTGGGCGCGAAAAAGTAACCGCCGCCGGCCAGGGGCTCGCCGCCGGCCAGAAAGCGGCCGCCGTCACTGCGGGCCGAGTCCGCCAGTTCCTGCACCACTGCCAGCTGCTTGGCATTCTGGATGGGGCCCAGTTCTACCCCGTCCTCCAGACCGCTGCCCACCTTCACGGTTTTGGCCAGTTGCGCCAGCTGCTGGCACACGTCCTCATACTGGGATTCGTGCACGTACAGGCGCTTGAGGGCGGCACAGGTTTGGCCGTTGTTGTGAAAACAGGCAGCAAATAATTTCGGCACAATAGCGCTGATGTTCGCATCTGGCAGCACGATGCCGGCGTCATTGCCGCCCAATTCCAGGGTCACGCGCTTCAGCGACGCCGATGCGGTTGCCATAATCCGCTTGCCGGTGGCGGTGGAACCGGTAAACACGATCTTGTTCACGTCCGGGTGACTGGTCAGTGCCGCACCGACGTCGCCCTCGCCGTTAACAATATTGAGCACACCGGCGGGTAGGATCTCATTGGCCAGTTGCACCAGGCGAGTGGTGGCCACAGGAGTGAATTCCGACGGTTTGATCACCACTGTGTTGCCCACCCGCAGCGCCGGAATCACATGCCAGATGGCAATCATCAGCGGCCAGTTCCAGGGGGTGATGGACGCTACTACCCCGAGCGGCTTGCGGTGCACTTCGATGCGCGTTTTGTCGTCGTCCTGCACCACATCCACCGGCAGTTCGAGTTCGGCGGTATAGCGGGTCCAGGCGATGGCACCACCCACCTCCATGCCGGAACCAATGCCGTTCAAGCCCTGCAATGGCTTGCCGCTCTCCAGGGTGACCAGCTGCATCAACTCCGCCATATTGTCTTCCATGGCCTGGGCCAGCTGCTGGCACAATTGTTTGCGCGCCGCGCTGCTCTGCTGGCTCCACGGCTTGAATGCCACCCGGGCTGCCGCCACAGCCTCATTCACCTGTTTTTCGGAACTGCGGGCAACGCTGGCGAAGGCCGTGCCGGTGGCCGGATTAATCACCTCCAGCGAACTGTCACCGGCACAATTCTGGCCATTAATAATCATGTCGTAGTGTTGCATAACTGGTCTCTCTTATTCCGGGTTGTTTATTTGGTCGAGCCGTCAATGACTAAAAACTGTAATTGAGGTTGGCACCGACCCAGCGCGGCGGTGCGTAAAACTGTTGGTTCAAGCCCGCCGGGCCAGTGAAGTCGAAGGTGTAAACCCGGTACTCTTCATCGGTCAGGTTCTTGGCGAACAGCGCCACTTTGAGGTTTTCGTTGACCTGGTAACCGACCCGCGCGTTGAACACGGTGTAGGCGTCTTCTTTGGAGCGATCACTGTTGGTGATGTCAAAATAATGATCGCCCTGATGGTTAAAGTCCAGCTGCAGCGACAGTGCATCGGTGGCCTGGTAGCGCACCAGGCCGTTGAGGCTGAATTCCGGTGCCAGCACCATTTCGCTACCGCGCACCGGATCCGCACCGCGCACCTGCACTTCATCCACCTCGGTATCCAGCACGCTGGCGCCCAGGTTAATGTCCCAGTTCTCAGTCGGCATCCACACCAATTCCAGGTCGAGGCCCTGCACGGTGGCATCCGAGTTGTTGATAAACTGGCTCAGGCCGGCAAAGGTCAGGGCCTGGTAATCTTTGTAATCGTAATAGAATACGGTGGCGTTAAAGCGCAGCTTGCCGTCGCTGGTATTGGTCTTGACGCCGAGCTCGTAGCTGGTGAGCTGCTCCTCGTCGAACGCAACGTCGGACTCCATTACGCCGTCGGTGAAATCGAGAAAGCCGCCGTTAAAACCGCCGCTCTTGAAGCCGCGAGCCACATTGGCAAACACCAGGATATTGTCGGCCGGGGTGATGTCGATACCCAGCTTGCCGGAGATATTGTCCACGTCGATCTCATTGAGATTACCCACCGCCGGATTGGCGTCGGTAAAATCCAGGAAGGTGACAGTGCCGGGGAAACTCGCTCCCAGCCCCAGGTCACAGGGATCGCCGGCGGGCAACAAGCAGGAGTTGAGCACGGCATCGGGGTCGCCGTCGGTGCGGTTCTGGTAGTCCATGGTCCGCTCCTCGGTGGTGTAGCGCAGCCCCATGGACAGCTTCACCAGATCGCTGAGGATGTATTCATACTGGCCGAAGATACCGGTGGACTCGGTGGTCTGGACGTAATCCACATCGTAATTGAAGAAGGTCACAAAATCAGTGCCAAAGGTGCCGTCCGGCGCACCGGTAATGGCATCCACCAGCGGGCCCGGGAAATTCACATCAATATCCAGCGCACCGTCCACCTCATTGTCGAAGTAGTAGGCGCCCAACACCCAGTTGCTCCTGGCGTTGCTGCCCGACAGCCTGAACTCCTGGCTGACCTGGTCGTTTTCGGAGGCAAAATCGGGAGTGACACCGTCAAAAGGTCCCACATCGGTGTCTTCCTGGTGCAGTTTTTCTACGTTTTCCACCGCGGTAATGGACACAAATTGCAGGTCACCGCTGGACCAGTTGAGGGTCAGGGAGGCGCCACTGGACTCAATATTGAGCACACCCTCGCGGTCATAATCGCCGGCAAAGGGATCACCGTCACTGTCCCGGTAACCGTAAAAATCCGCGACACCGGCGGCGCCAGTGCCGTCATCGGTAGCCTCATGCTGGTACTGGGGGGCGTTGGTGTCCGACTCGCCGCCGTGCACGTTCAGGAGGGCACTAAGGTTGTCGTTGATATCGACATTCAATTGCGCCCGGTAAGCGTAGCTGTCGGCTTCGTTGGCATCCGGCCCGATGCGGTTTTTGACATAGCCGTCGTGTTGGTTGCTGGCCACAGACAGGCGCCCTTGCACTTTCTCACCCAGGGCGCCGCCCACCGCCGCCTCCAGCTTCACCTGGTTGTTCTCGGCCAGGGTCAGGTCGACATAGCCCTCGAATTCGTCACTGGGCTTTTTGGAAATGAAATGCACCAGGCCGCCGGTAGCGTTGCGACCGTAGAGGGTGCCCTGGGGGCCACGCAAGACTTCTACCCGCTCGAGGTCGAACAACTGGAAGGTCAGGCCCGGCATGGCGGATTGATAGACCTCATCGCGATAGACGGCGATTGGCCCTTCGTTGTTGTCATTGAAATCGTTCAAGCCGACGCCGCGCAGGGAGATCGAGGGGTTGTTGCCCTCGCCCACCGGGGTACCGATATTCAGGCCCGGGGTTTGGGCGGCGATTTCGGTGCTGCTGGTCAGACTCAACTCGCGCAGTGCATTGCCCGAGAAGGCGGTCACCGACACACTGACATCCTGCATATTCTGTTCGCGCTTCTGGGCGGTTACCACCACCTCTTCCAAAACTGCCGCACTGACACTGCCGCTGAGCAGTAAGAATTGCGTGGTGAGGGCTGCTGCCAATTTACTTTTAGCTGATAAGTTCATGGTTCTTTGGGCTCCAGTGGACTTGCAGTATCTGCAATTAGTATGTTTTTATAGGTCATTCGCACTAGTATTGAAATATACGCCCGGGGATTTACTAGGTCAAGTGTATTATTATTAACCGGCGTGCATGCGCCCGGCTACCGCCCCAAGCGGCGGCCCGCGTGACACTGGTGAAAGCCAGGTAAAGAATTGTTTTTTATAGATTTATCCCCGCTACAGAGGGGTAATAAAGCAGCGCCCTTCGGGCTATCATGGCACCTGATTATTTTTTAAAACGCGGTCTCTGCAGGAGTACTGACAACTTGAGCACCACCAGGAAAATACCCGCCGAAAGCAATCCGGGCAGTCATGCCAAAGGGCAAAAACGCTTTGATAAAATCGTCGAGTGCGCCCTGCAATTGCTGATTGAGCGCGGTTACCATAACTTTTCCATGCGCAAGGTTGCCGACGCCGCCGGTATCAGTATCGGCAACCTGCAGTATTACTTTCCCTGCAAGGATGCCCTGGTAGAAGCCATGCTGGACAATACCTTGCAGGCCTACAATGAACTGTTTAATGAGATACGACACCGCGGCACCCCACGGCAACAGTTTATTGAACTGGTGACCGCTGTCACCCGGGATCTCGGCACCCGCAAGACCACGGTGTTCTTTCCCGAGGTCTGGTCGCTGTCCAACCACGAGCAAGCGGTCACCGGAATGATGGACGCCATGTACGACAACTATCGGCACATCGTGTCCGACATCATCCTTGAGATTAATCCGCAGCTAAGTGCCGCCCAGGCGTCCCGCCTGGCCCTGTTTTTTACCTGCTCCATCGAAGGGCACACGGTATTTATCGGCTACAAGAAGCCCTGGAACAAGGAGACCGACAATATCGCCAATATCGCCACCCAGAGCTTTTTGTGGCTGATCGAACACGGTGAAATACCGGAAGATTAGTGGCGCCTGCGGGCGCCAGGCACTACGCCCCTGAACCGGGCACACGGCAGCGCCGGCAGCCCTCAACAGCGCACGGCCCCGAGCCCAAGTCACTCCCCGAAGGCATCGCTTTTTGCTTAAAAATCAAACGGTTATTTTTTTTGGATTATTTTTCAGTGAGACTTGACGATCCCGAAATCGGACTATAATATACGCGCCTACTTGAGACGGCGAGTCCAAGTGCACCGTTCCGGCATAGCTCAGCGGTAGAGCAGTAGACTGTTAATCTATTGGTCCCTGGTTCGATCCCAGGTGCCGGAGCCATTTTTAAAAGGGTTGCCTATGGCAGCCCTTTTTTTGTGCCCGTCTCCCGCACACTAGCACACTAGCACACCCGCACCAGGCAGGCAGCCGCACCCACAGGCGCACGCCAGGCTCAGCGAAGCAGCCGAGCCACCGTAAATTTATTAAACTGTTGCCTTGAAGAGATAGATAACCGGCCCGGAATTAAAGTTTAGGCACTCGGGATTTACAGGTATATCACCCGGGGATTATTGCGACTGGAGACTCTCATTCACCCGATCGCGCATTTCCTTGCCGGGCTTGAAGTGAGGAACGTACTTGCCGGTCAACTCCACAGAGTCACCGGTTTTGGGGTTTCGACCCACGCGAGGGGCGCGATAATGAAGGGAAAAGCTGCCAAAGCCCCTGATTTCGATGCGTTCGCCCGAGGCGAGGACGTGGGACATATGGTCCAGCATCAGCTTCACCGCCAACTCCACATCCTTTATCGACAACTGATCCTGTTGTTCAGCGATGCGCTCAATCAACTCCGACTTGGTCATGGTCATTCCTTCGCTTCACCCTGTTCAATCGAGCCACCAACGTCAATCGAGCTCACGACTTCAATCGAGCCATCAGGATCAATCAAGCCATTAACCGCAATCGAGCCAAACAACTCAACCGAGCTACCAACTTCTAATCGAGTTACAAACCTGTAACCGGGTTAACAACTTAGCATCGAGTTAACAGTCGAGCACCGAGCTAACGGTATCAGCCCGGGTGCAGCGCCGCGCTCTCGCGATCCGGAGCCATCCTGCACCTTCTCTAAGCTGTTGTTTTCAAAGGAGTATAGGACTATGACCTGATTCCGGCAAGGGTTATTTGAGGCAGCCCAGGCAAAGCACAAAAAAGCCGACCCCTTACGGGGTCGGCTTTCGGGTCCTTGCACACGCCTCCTGATCAAATCAGGCGACCGGAGAATCCATTCTCACCTAGTGTTCGGACGCTTCCCTTGACCGATCCTGGCCGCTTTCACGCTTCCCAGCGAACTTCCTTGTTGGGGATATATTGGCGCAAACCACGATGTGGTACTAGGCGTCATCGGCACCAGGGCGTGTAGGACATTGCTGACAGACTAAAGTGTGGACTGCCACCCTGGCGCCCTCGTCACCCCCCCAACACGCGTGCCTTTAAAAAAACAAAAAAGGGCGATGCTATTAACATCGCCCTTTTCGGATCTTGTGAGCAATCATGCGTGAAGCAAGAAATAGATCCGGCTCGCATCCAAAAGCTCAACCCGACAGCTTGCTATAGACCCTTGCACTCACGTCCGGCGCACAACAAAAAAAGCCCGACCGAAGTCGGGCTTTTTACTACTTTAGCTCAAGATCAGAGCCATTGGCTGCAGGATCATAATGGCGGCAGTGCGCCGCCATTTCGGCTATTGCCACTAATCACCTCAAAGTCTCCACTGACAAGCCCAGGACCGATCGGCTGTGAACAACTGGTGTGGATCTTGGTATTCAGCTCGCCATCCACATAGATGCTGATCTCAGTGCTCAAAGTACCCTTCTTGTCTGTGCCGGAGAAGCTAAACTCACCGCCCGCCAGGACAAAGTCGTTGAATACTATATCGCCACCTTTTTTCTGTTCAACAACGATCAATCCATCTGCACCAAGGTTTTTCATCACCAGGTCGGTAACCTTGCCATCGCACTCCCCGGTTTCGGGCGGAGCTTCCTCAACAACGACAGTTACCTCATCGGTAGCGCTACATTCTCCTCCTGAGGATGGCAGAGTGCCTATGACAGTAGCCTGGTTAGTGGTAGTCGCTAAAACCGTACCGAGCTTGGTGAAACGCTGAGTTTCGCCACTGTCGAGACTAAACGGACCAGCAACTGACCCGAGGACACTGTCTTCAATGGATACCGCTGACAATGGGTCGCCGTTATTGGTCACCTCGTAACCAAAGAGCACCTCGGTTCCGGCATCGCCGCCAACACCATTGAAGCTGACCAGTTCAAGACTACCGAACACATCGCCAACTTCGAGCGGCTTGGAGCAAGAAGTGTGGATGGTATTAGCTTCCGTACCACCACCATTACTAACCTCGATCCTGGAGTTTGAATCGAACTTGCTCGCCGATATGGTGAACAGCTCACCGGGAGCTACAACGGCAGGCGCCACATCGTAGAGGTCATCCAGATCCTTATCACCGGCCACAATGGATACGGCTTCAAATCCATTGACATCACCCTCACACTTATCCTTGTCCTCCTGGTCGTTATCACTAGCACCGCAACCCATGCCGGTGTAGCGGAAGGTCAGACTGGTCGGCTTACCAAGTACCTCACAACTTGCAAGTTGTGGCTGTAGCGTAACGACGCAGCTATTCTGGTCAGGAAAATCGGCACTTGGGCCCGCGCCACACTCAAGCACTCTGCCGCTTTTATCGATAAAGCCCTGCAGCTTCCACTTGTTAGTGAAACCATCGCCGTTTTTCTTGCCGTCACCGGCAAGTTTTCCGCAGTCGTCCGGGCTGTTAAAGTCCGGGTCTGAGCACGAAACGTGGAATTTCGACTTACCACTCTCTGTACCCACAAACTCCACGATTACATCATTATCAGCAAACGGCGCGAAGAAGGTCACGGCCTGATTGGTAGTGACCACCCCTCCCGGAGCATTATTGGACGGCGCCTTGGTGATAGTAATGTCTCCTCCCGTCCAGACAACCGTAAATTGCTTCAACTCGCCATCGCACTTCTCAAAGGCTGGAGGCGGCGGGGTCTCGACACGACAGGTCTTGTCGATCACCAGGTCACACTGCGGAGGCGGCGGCGGTATCAGGCCACAATCGCGACTCAAGTCGATACCACGGGAGCCGACAGTAATACAGGACGTAGCACCATCCGCAGCGCGACAGTCACTGTCAATACTATCGTCGGCACCTTGATCAAGCTTGGTAAAGCTCTTGCCATCGGGCTTGACGAACTTCACGTAGTAGCTACCCGGCATCAGATCGAACACATTCGGTTCAGCACCAAACATATAATTGCCGTTGGTATTATCGGTATAGCGCCGTTGTCCAGTGTCAGAATCATCTCCACCATCCATGACACCGTCGGGGCCACAGTCGAAGAGCTGCACTTCAACATTCGGCACACCGGCTTCAGAGCCGTCCTGCAGCCCGTCGCCGTCGTCATCCATCCACACCCGATCACCAATTTTGGCAGGACAATAGATGCCAGCATCATTGGTGGGATCGAACTCATTCGAGCCGAGGTCAATATTGCCAGTTACGCCAGTAAGTGGATCGGCATCGCTATCTGAACCATCGTCACCCTCATTGTGTAAAGTAAATGCTGGAGCGCCCAGATCAAAACCATCAGTGGTACAGAAGTTAGCGGGAAGCGAACTGATTTCAAACTCGACGCAGTAGGTGCCCGGGACCAGATTCTCGAACTTGTAATCTCCAGCGGCTCCGGTCGTAGTGGACGCACCAGTTGCGACATCGTCATTGCTATTACAGACGCCATCTGTTCCCGGCAGCAACAGGTTCACTGTCATGCCCGGAACACCGGGCTCGCCATTCTCCTGTATGCCGTTGAGGTTGGAATCTTCAAAGACGAAATCCCCAAGCCCCGCAGGGGGGATAACAACACAGGCGTCCACGTCCTGGTTGTACTCGTTTGGAGCCAGCGTCACACACTGGCTGACACCATTGGTGTTGGTATCACAGTCCTTGGCTTCATCACCCCCCTGATTTTGGGGGCTGAACTCCGTACCATCGGGCTTGGTAAAAATAACTGCATACTCGCCAGGAGACAGAGGATTGAACATGTACATGCCATCGCCACCCGTAAACTGGCTGTCGATCTCAACGTTGCCGGGCACACCGCCCACACACTCAACCAGTTTAACCTCCTGGCCAGGAACACCCTCTTCTCCCGGATCCTGGATACCATCACGGTCAACATCATCCACCAGCATGTCACCGATCTTCGCCGGGCAGTAAAAGCCTGCGTCGTTGCTCCGGTCTACCTCACCGGCGCTCAGGTCAATATTACCGGTCTGGCCAGTGGCGGGATCGGCATCACTGTCCAGTACGTCACTGCCAACATTTTGCGGGCTGGATTGTGCGCCACCAATAAAGTCGGTGCAACCAAGCGCGGCGTCGGCGCTGGGCTTATCGAATTCGACACAATAGGTGCCGGGATTAAGGTTGGAAAACAGATAGAAGCCACCGGCGTCGGTTGAGGTAGAGCCGACAAAATCTTCATCACCGGTACCACAGTCACCATCAGTGCCGGGGGTCAGCAAGTTGACCACAACATCGCGAATACCCGGTTCGGTGCAACCGTCATCGCCATCACCAATTTTGGTTCCGGTTGGGTTGGAGCAATCCTGGACACCGTCGGCGTTCAGGTCGTTCCATACTCGATCACCGAGGGAGGCGAACGGAGGAACCTTGGTAGTAATACTATCAATAGTCAAATCAAACGTGGAATTACCAGTAGCCTCCAATTGCAAAGCGCCAAGGCTGGTCAGATCAACCCCACCGCCTGCGCATGTTACATTGGCTTCAGCGCAGTTGGTAAAATCGGAAAATGGAAAGACGCTCGTTTCGGCGCCCGAGAGTACGGGAGTTCGCGAGTACTTGACACTTGTCCAGCGGTTCGCATCAGACCACGCTGTAACCGTATAGACAATAGACAAATCAACAAACAAAGTCACCAATTCAAATTCGGTAACGTTGCCGCCCACCGTTATATCAAGACCACCCAAGCCTGTTGGATCAAGGGCGATACTGCCATCAGAGCCATCCCACTGTACTTTCGCAGCGGCTGTCGTCTGGGTATCGATTGAAACATCCAGTACGGTAGCGGCAACTTCAATAGTCGCCTCCAAGGCCGGGTTACCCGATGCATTAGTTAGTAATTTAATTTCCAAATCACGCGCACCACCCAAAATCGTAGGATCAGTGCCGTCACCAACGCTACTTGAAACGCCAAAGGCATCCGGAGTTGAATCAACGAGTTTGGTCTGGTTCGTGGAGAACTGATCAATATCCCCCGGAGCAGCACTGCTGTTAATCGACGCGAGCCCGAGCACAAGCCCCAGAACCATGGGTATCACGACCAAGCCGCGCGCCCCCGTTTGTTTATACGTAATTGTTTTCATAGCGCTAAAATCCCTCAGCTGAACATATCGAGCCCATTGTTAACCGAGCGGCTGCACACCGAGCAGTGTCAACGGACCTTATGGTTATCATTGAGCGAGCATTACAAATTCCGATATTGACCGAGCTGTCTTTGACGGAACTGCCAACAACGGTGCTTTTATACATTCGCCCAATATTCACTATGCGATACCCCTATTGACTAGGGGTCAAATAGGGGTTAAGAGTTAAAAATTTATGGTATTGCAGTTACAGGAAACCACTAGAGAATAAAGTTAGTTACAGTTTTAATTTTAATAGATTACTACCAGAAACTAATAAAAGCATATTTTGAGCCAAAACTATGCAGCCCCACACCAAAGGCGCTTAACCAACTGATACAAAAAAGCTTTTTACTGGCGCCCGGCACGTCTGAGCAGGCAACTACAACGACGCACAGCGCCAACTGTAAAATTTTCTGACAAAATATTAGTGCGATTGGCGTGACCAAAGACCCTGTAGCAGGCGCAGTTAAAAGAGATAATCTGCCACAAGACATGAGCTGCCGATACGCGCACTAGATTACTGCCAATCGCAAGCAAAAGCCGAGGACACAAAAAAGGCGACCCGAAGGTCGCCTTTTTTGTTTGCCAGCTGCCCGCAGGCAGCAGCGGTCTTACTTGTCCTGGCTCTGCATCTGCGCCTTGATCAGGTCGCCAATGGTGGCCGGGGCAGCCTGCTCGGCGGCCTTGTTGGAGTGCTCCTTGATAGCAGCGCGCTCCTCGGCAGCGTCTTTCGACTTGACCGACAGGTTGATGGCGCGGTTTTTACGGTCGACATTCAAAATGACTGTTTCGACAGTATCACCAACACTCAGCACATTGCGTGCATCTTCAACCTTGTCACGGCTGAGCTCGGAAGCTTTCAGCACTGCTTCAACGTCAGCCGCCAGGGTAACGATGGCTGCTTTCGCATCCACTTCCTTCACGGTACCGGTAACAATGGCACCCTTGTCGTTAACGGCAACGTAGTCAGAGAACGGATCGCTATCCAGCTGCTTGATACCCAGGGAGATACGCTCGCGCTCCGGGTCGATGGCCAGGATAACAGTTTCCAGCTCATCGCCTTTCTTGTACTTGCGTACCGCTTCTTCACCCGCTTCCTGCCAGGAGATATCGGACAGGTGCACCAGGCCATCGATACCGCCATCCAGGCCGATAAAGATACCGAAGTCAGTGATGGACTTGATCTTGCCGGAAATCTTGTCGCCTTTGGCGAACTGACGACCGAATGCATCCCAGGGATTTTCCTGGCACTGCTTGATACCCAGGGAGATACGACGACGCTCCTCGTCAATATCCAGCACCATAACTTCAACTTCATCACCAACATTGACCACCTTGGACGGGTGGATATTCTTGTTGGTCCAATCCATTTCAGAAACGTGTACCAGACCTTCCACACCCTCTTCGATTTCAGCAAAGCAGCCGTAATCGGTCAGGTTGGTAACGCGGGCAGTGGTGCGCGCACCCTCGGGGTAACGAGAGGTAATTTCGACCCATGGATCCTCGCCCAGCTGCTTCAGGCCAAGGGATACACGGTTGCGCTCACGGTCAAACTTCAGGACTTTAACGTCGATCTCATCGCCAACATTGACGATTTCGCTCGGGTGCTTGATGCGCTTCCAGGCCATATCGGTAATGTGCAACAGACCATCGACACCGCCCAGGTCAACAAAGGCACCGTAGTCAGTGAGGTTCTTGACGATACCCTTAACCGACATACCTTCTTGCAGGTTGGCCAGCAGCTCTTCCCGCTCGGCAGAATTGGCTTTCTCCATAACAGCGCGACGAGATACAACCACGTTGTTGCGCTTCTGGTCCAGCTTGATCACTTTGAATTCGAGATCCTTGCCTTCCAGGTGCGTAGTTTCGCGCACCGGACGCACATCAACCAGTGAACCTGGCAGGAACGCACGAATACCGGCGACATCCACGGTAAAGCCACCCTTGACCTTGCCATTGATAACGCCTTTAACAATTTCGTCAGCCTCGTGAGCAGCTTCCAAAACCTTCCAGGCTTCAGCGCGCTTGGCTTTTTCGCGAGACAGTCGCGTCTCACCGAATCCGTCTTCGACCGATTCCAGGGCAACCTGTACTTCGTCGCCAATGTTCAGGGTCATCTCACCGCTGTCGTTCAGGAACTGAACCGCGGGAATAACACCCTCAGACTTCAGACCAGCGTGAACAGTCACCCAGTCTTTATCAACATCGATCACCACGCCGGTAACAATAGAACCGGGTACCATATCGACGGATTTCAAACTTTCTTCAAAGAGTTCTGCGAAGGATTCGCTCATTAGGACAACCTTTATAAAGGTAAACAGCACAAGCCAGCCGGTTGGCGAACTCTCCCTGCAGGAGCTTCAGGCTCCTTTGCTGCAAGAGACTACGCATTGATATTTTCAGCTCGAAACTATCGAATCACACCAACTGCACTTGTCAACCATACTGCCAGTTGTATGGGGCCGGTTAAATTTGACGACAACCCCGCTCTTGCTGGCTAATGCGGATGTTATCGCCGTCTAGAACCCAAACACGGGTTTTAGAGGCGGCGGAGGATAACAGAGTTCGCAACTGACGGCAAGATCTGCCGGGATTGTCCGGGGGCTAACCATCAACCGGCTTGACCGCTCCCCAGGTTTTGCAACTCGGGCACAGCCAGTGCAGCTGCTGCCCGCCAAAGCCGCACTGCTGGCAGCGGTATTGGGGCAGCGCCTTGAGCAGCCGGTCGACCACCGCAGCGGCCGTTTGCAGGCCGGTATCGGGGCAGGACTGCCCCTCCAATTGATAGTGCAACAAGGTGCCCGCCGCCTGCAAACTCAGCCCCGGAGCCCGTTGCTGGCCGAGAAATTCAGCCGCCGCTTGCGCGCCCTGCTCCGTTCGCAGCAACTGCGCCCGGGCCAGGGCAATGGCCACCGACCCGCTTTCCGCCAGCCGTTCATCCAGGTAGGCCGCCAGCTCAGCGGTCGCCCCCATTTCAGCGTAGCACTCGGCGATGATCGGCAGGGCCTCGCCGACCAGCGCCGCATCCTGGTAAAACACCTGTTTGAGCGCCTTTAGCGCCTCCACTGGCTGCCCCAGCCGCAACTCCAGGCGCCCCAGCAACAGGCTGGCCCGGGCCGACTGCTTATCGGCCCCCATCGCCGAGCGCAGCAGGCGGCGCGCCACCAGGTAGTCGGAGCGCTGCAACGCCTCCTCGGCCAATTCACAGTAGTAGTGGGCCTGAACCCGGCGCCATTTGTCCTGCAGTCGGGAGAAGCGCCGGCCGGACAACTGATTGATGGCAGAGATGCCCTTTTGCCACTCTTTCTCATCGCGATAGATTTCAATCAGGTCCTGCAGGCACTGGGAGCGGAGCGCCGCTGACGAGGTGTTCATGAGTTCCAGCAATAGCAGTTCAGCGCGATCGAGCAGTCCGGCCCGGATAAAGTCCCGCGCCAGCTCCAGTTGCACCTGCAGGGATTGCTCCTCCCCCAGGCCCGGGCGCGCCAGCAGGTTTTGGTGAATCTTGATGGCCCGATCCACCTCGCCCCGCTTGCGCAGCATATTGCCCAGTGCCAGGTGAGTTTCCAGGGTGTCGCTGTTGACCTCCAGCGCATCGATAAAGGTGTCGATGGCGGCGTCCTGCCGCTCACTTAACAGATAATTGAGGCCCTGTATGTAGTGGGGCTCGAACGTGGGGCCGGATTTTGCGGAGTTTTGCCGGCGGCTGCGGAGCCCGAGAAAATAGCCGATTGCAATGGCCGCCAACAACAGCAGTAACAGCCCCCAATCGAACATTATCGACCCTTGCCTCAGCCTTTAACGGGCGCTTTCCGCAACCGTTCCAGTTCTTTGTCGCGACGATTCAGTTGCCGCTTCAGCGCCAGTACATCGCCCTTGAGTTTCAACCCCCCTAACAGGCTCAGCAAGTAACCCACTATCGCGCCCGCCAGCAGCACACCGCATACCAGCACCCCCAGCGACACCGGCGGCATAGGGAAGCCCAGCAGCAGCACGTCAACCACCTGGGCGTTTTCGGTGCTGAACCAGACCCCCAGGATCAATCCGACCAAAAGTAGCACCAGTAACAATACTTTTTTAATCACAGCCATTCTTCGCTCCCTTTGCTTAAGCTGCCCGCCTTGTGGTCGGCTATCTTAATGCCTATCGCTTGTCGCTCATTGCGTGTCGCTTGTTGCCGCCCGACAGCACCCGGCGTCACACCAGGCCCTGCACTACCGGCAGCCTACTGTAAAATCAGACCAACGCCAAGACAACGTCCAGCACCTGCTGCACACTCATACTGGTGGTATCGATCTCGATGGCATCATCGGCGGGCTTAAGCGGCGAGATCAATCGCTCGCGATCCTGCTTGTCGCGAATCTTGATGTCTTTCAGGATTTGCTCGGCGTCGACGGCCTGACCTGCAGCCTGCAGCTGCTTGATACGCCGCCGCGCCCGCTCCTCGGCGGTGGCACTGAGAAATATCTTCAGCGACGCCCCGGGAAATACAGTCGTGCCCATATCCCTGCCGTCGGCCACCAACCCCGGCGCCCTGGCAAAATTTCTCTGCAGCTGCAACAGGGCCTCGCGCACCTGTTCGCTGGCACCAACCCGGGAGGCGTTCATGCCGACGTCCTCCTGGCGGATGGCATCACTGACATCCTCACCGGCAAGCAAATATTTGATTTTATCACCGGGTTCAAATACCACATCCAGCTCCCTGGCCACCTTGGCCAGGGCTTTTTCGTCCGCAAAATCAACTTTCTGGCGCTCTGCCGCCAGCGCTGTCAAGCGATACAACGCACCGCTATCCAGCAGGTGAAAACCCAACTTGTCGGCCAACTTCTGTCCAACCGTTCCCTTGCCCACGCCGCTGGGGCCATCAATAGTAATAATCATAGTTTTCCTTCTGGAACGGGTTTCTGCCCAGTCCTGCAGACGTCTTGAAACCGGATTTCAATTCAGGCAGCCCCGATTCGCTCTTGCGCGAATCATGCCGGGGCCCTGCTTTTAACTTGCGGCCTTGATCGCCGCAGCCATATTGCGGCACACAGCCGCCGGGTCAGGCGCCTGGGTGATCGGTCGCCCGACCACCAGATAGTGACTGCCCGCCCGAATTGCATCGGCAGGGGTCACCACCCGGCGCTGGTCATCGGCGGCCGCATCCGCAGGTCGGATGCCGGGCGTCACCAAACAAAAGCCAGCCCCCAACTCCGCCCTGAGACTGGATGCCTCCCGGGCCGAGCACACCACCCCATCCATACCATTGCTCTGCGCCAGCCGCGCCAGCAACTGCACCTGTTCAGCGGCACTGTTGGCTACCCCAAGAGCGTGCAAATCGGCACTTTCAATGCTGGTCAACACGGTCACGGCGATCAGCAATGGCTTGGCACCGCTGCGCTTGTCCAGCTCGTTTCTCGCCGCTGCCAGCATCCGCTCACCGCCACTGGCATGCACATTCACCATCCAAACCCCCAGCTCGGCAGCCGCTTTCACCGCCTTGGCGGTGGTATTGGGAATATCGTGAAACTTCAGGTCCAGGAATACCTCAAACCCCTTCTGCATCAGCGCTTCCACCACCTGCGGGCCGGCCGCAGTGAACAGCTCCTTGCCCACTTTCAAACGACACTGGGTCGGATCCAGCCGGTCAGCCATATTGAGGCAGTCTTGGCGACGATCAAAATCCATCGCCACCAGAATTCGGGGGTTTTCAATCATCAGGGCCCAGCCTTTCCTGTGGAGTATTTCAGGGGGAAGGGATTGTACCTGTTGTCACATCGTTAGTCATGACTTGACGCGTTTTAAGACTGCCCGCTGGCCGAGCAGGCAATTGGATCAGCCGGGTAGAATTACCCTATTTCCACACTTTTTACCGATTGTTTTGCGCCGCTTGCGGGTTATGTTATCCACTCCAACCAACAAGGAGCGTTATCATGAAAAACATCGCCAACTACCAACACCTGGTCAAGATCGTCATGCTACTGGTTATTTTTGCCGCCGGCCCCAGCCTCAGCTGGGCCAATAGCAAGGCCACGGCCAGCGAGAGCGTCAACATCAACACCGCCAGTGCCGAGGAGATTTCCAGCCGCCTCAACGGTATCGGCCTGAAAAAAGCCCACGCCATCGTGCAGTGGCGGGAAAAGCACGGCAACTTCAGTGAGGTCAACCAACTGACCCAGGTCAAGGGGATCGGCAGCAAGACCCTCGATCGCAACAGCGGCCGAATTGCGCTGGAATAGCTGCTTGGGGGATTGGCCCAGTACTCGGCTAAACGAGTACTGGGCCAATAATAGAGCAGACTGGGCAGAGTACCCTGGATAAAGAGCACCCTGGATAAAGAGCACCCTGGATAAAGAGCATCCTGGATCCTCGATAAAGAGCTCCCTGGATAAAAAACCGGAAAAGATTTACCGTGCTGCCTTCAGCGCATTGCAGACATTGTTCAAACCCGCCTGCCAGTGGGGCAGGGCAACTCCCAGCGCCGCCTCCAGCTTGTCACAATTGAGCACCGAATAGGCCGGGCGTGCCGCCACCGTGGGATACTGGTCAGTGGTCAGCTGCTTCAACTGCGGCGCCTTGGGCAATAGACCACAGTCGACCCCGGCGGCAAAGACAGCCGCCGCAAACTCGTACCAGCTGCACTGGCCCTTGTTGCTGCAATGGTAGATTCCCCAGGGCTGTTGCGGATTGCGCTGGTAGGCCTGCACCCACAGGCGAATAATATGGGCCAGGTCGCCGCTGTAACTGGGGCAGCCAATCTGATCGCCAACCACACCCAGTTCGGGTCGCTCGGCACCCAGGCGCAACATGGTTTTGACGAAATTATTGCCCTGTTCGCCGAACACCCAGCTGGTGCGCATAATGATATGGCGGGGATTGGCCGCTTGCAGGCCCTGCTCGCCAGCCAGCTTGCTGGCACCGTAGACACCGATGGGATCAACCGCGCTGTCCTCGGTGTAGGGCTGGTCGGCGGTGCCGTTGAAGACATAGTCAGTGGACAGGTGCAAAGTCGGGATACCCAGTTCGGCGCAGGCCTCACCCATGCGCGTCACACTGGCGGCATTGACCGCGTGCGCCAGTTCAGCGTCGCTCTCCGCTTTATCCACCGCGGTATAGGCACAGGCATTGACCACAAAATCCGGGGCCTGCTGTTTAATCACCTCGTAGACCGCCTGGGGATCGGCAAAATCAGCCGCTCTGCGATCCAGCGCTACCAGCTCTGCATCGATTTCGCCCAGGGCTTTACCACAGGCATGCCCTACCTGGCCATTGGCCCCAAACAATAACACCTTAAAAGTCATGATCGGGTACCCGTCTATTTATGCAACTGCGCCAGGGTCGGCAGAACACTGTCTTTAGCGGACAGCTGCGGCTGGTCGATTTTCCAGTCGATACCGATGTCCGGATCGTTCCAGATCACCCCGCCCTCGTCGCTGGGGTCGTAGTAGTCAGTGCACTTGTACTCGAAGTCGGCCACCTCGGACAACACCACGAAACCGTGGGCGTAGCCCGGCGGCACCCAGAACTGGCGATAATTGTCCTCGCTGAGAATGACCGCCTCGTGCTGGCCATAGGTGGGGGAATCGGGGTTGATATCGACGGCAACGTCGAGCACTTCGCCGCGCACCACCCGCACCAGTTTACCCTGCGGCTTTTTTACCTGGTAATGCAGGCCACGCAACACGCCCCGGGAGGAGCGGGAGTGATTGTCCTGGACGAAGTCCAGCTCGATGCCGGCCTCCTCTCGATAGCGTTCCGCCTGGAAGGACTCCAGGAAAAAACCGCGCTGGTCGCCAAACACTTTCGGCTCAATAATGACCACGCCTGGCAATTTGGTTGCAATAACATTCATAAACTCAGTATTCCATAATATCCAACAGGTACTCGCCGTAACCGCTCTTGATCAGCGGCTGGGCCAGGGCTTGCAGTTGACCGTCATCGATCCAGCCCTTGCGCCAGGCCACTTCTTCCGGGCAGGCAATTTTCAGGCTCTGGCGATGCTCGATGGTCTGCACAAAGGTACCGGCCTCCAGCAGCGAGTCGTGGGTACCGGTGTCCAGCCAAGCGGCGCCACGGCTCATCATCTCCACGTTCAATTCGCCGGCCTCGAGGTAGATCCGGTTGAGGTCGGTGATTTCCAGCTCACCGCGACTCGAGGGCTTCACCTGCTTGGCGTATTCCACCACCCGGTTGTCGTAGAAGTACAACCCGGTAATGGCGTAGCGGGACTTGGGCTTGCTCGGCTTTTCCTCTATGTCGTAAGCCTTGCCATTGCTGTCAAAGGCCACCACCCCGAACCGCTCCGGGTCTTTCACCGGATAGGCAAACACCGTGGCGCCGCGCTCTGCCTGGGCCGCATTGAGCAGCGATTTGGTCATGCCCTGGCCGAAGAACAGGTTGTCTCCCAGCACCAGCGCACAGCTGCTGTCGCCAATAAACTGCTCGCCGATCAGGAACGCCTGGGCCAACCCGTCCGGCGACGGCTGTACCTCGTACTCAATGGTTATGCCCCACTGGCTGCCATCGCCCAGCATCTGGGAAAAGCGCGGCGTATCTTCCGGGGTGGAAATAATCAGGATTTCACGGATGCCCGCCAACATCAGGGTGGTGAGCGGATAATAAATCATCGGCTTGTCATAGACAGGCAGCAGTTGTTTGCACACCCCCATGGTAATAGGGTGCAATCGACTACCGGTGCCACCGGCCAGTACTATTCCCTTCATATTTATACCCGCTTGATCAGTTGAGGTTGAGTCCGAGGCGCTCGCCCTGGTAGGAGCCGTCCTGGATACGCTGCCACCACTGGCGATTGTCCAGATACCACTGCACGGTTTTACGAATACCACTTTCAAAGGTTTCCGCCGGCTTCCAGCCCAGTTCCCGATCAATCTTGGAGGCATCGATGGCGTAGCGCACATCGTGGCCGGGGCGATCGGAGACAAAGGTAATCAGGTCTTCATAGCGACTGATTCCCGCCGGTTTCCCGGGCGCCAGTTCTTCCAGCGTCGCGCAGATGGTCCTGACCACATCGATATTGCGGCGCTCGTTGTGGCCACCAATATTGTAGGTCTCACCCACCTCACCGGCAGTGATGACCCGGACCAGGGCACGGGCGTGATCCTCCACGTACAGCCAATCGCGGATCTGGCTGCCGTCGCCGTAGACCGGCAGCGGCTTGCCCGCCAGGGCGTTGAGAATCACCAGCGGAATCAGCTTTTCCGGAAAGTGGTAGGGCCCGTAATTGTTGGAGCAGTTGGTGACCAGTGTTGGCAGGCCGTAGGTTCGCTGCCAGGCGCGCACCAGGTGATCGCTGGAGGCCTTGCTGGCCGAGTAAGGTGAGCTGGGCTCGTAGGCTGTGGTCTCGGTGAACAGCCCCTCCGGGCCCAGGTCACCGTAGACTTCGTCGGTGGAAATATGGTGAAAGCGAAACGCTTCCCGCGCGGCTGCATCCAGCCCCTGCCAATAGCCGCGGGCCGCTTCCAACATATTGTAGGTACCCACAATATTGGTCTGGATAAATTCCGCTGGCCCGTCGATGGAGCGATCCACGTGACTCTCCGCCGCCAGGTGCATCACTGCGTCGGGCTGGAATTCAGCGAAGGCTTGCTGCAGGCCCGCCAGATCGCGAATATCGAGATGCGCGAAGCGGTAGCGCGGGTCATCGGCACAGGGGATGGACTCCAGGTTGCCGGCGTAGGTCAGGGCGTCCACATTGAGCACCTGGTGTTCGGTTTCACCAATCAGGTAACGCACCACCGCGCTGCCTATAAAGCCGGCACCGCCGGTCACTAAAATCTTCACTGCAACTGTATCCTCTACGGTCTGCTGCTAAAAAATCGGTCAGTTTACCGTCAATTTGATGCCCGCCGCCTGGGCCAGCTTCACAAATGTGGGAAAAGAGGTGCCCACATTGGCACAATTTTTCACCACCACGGTGTCGGTGGCACGCAGGCCGGCAATGGTAAACGACATGGCAATGCGGTGATCACCGTGGCTTTCCACCTCACCACCGCCGATCGGCCCACCCACAATTTCAATGCCGTCCGGGGTCGGCTTTGCCTGTACGCCGAGCGTCACCAGGCCGTCGGCCATGGCCTGGATGCGGTCGCTCTCCTTCACCCGCAGCTCTTCCGCTCCGGTCAGGATAGTCTTGCCACTGGCACAGGCGGCGGCCACAAACAGCGCCGGAAACTCGTCGATGGCCAGTGGCACCTGGTCCTCCGGAATGCGGATACCCTGCAGGGGGGCGTAGCGCACGCGGATATCCGCCACTGGCTCGCCGCCCACTTCACGCGGATTTTGCAAGCTGATGTCGGCCCCCATAAGGCGCAGGATATTGATCACGCCCTCGCGGGTGGGATTGATTCCCACGTGATTCAGGGTCACATCGGAGCCCGGCGCAATTGCCGCGGCCACCATAAAGAAAGTAGCAGAAGAAATGTCTGCCGGCACTTCGATTTTGGTGGCAGTCAACTTGCCGCCCGAGGTGAGACTCGCAGCCGCACCGACGCGGTCGACCTTATAGCCAAAGCCGTTCAACATGCGCTCGGTGTGGTCGCGGGTGGTGGCCGGTTCCGTCACCCGGGTGGTGCCCTCTGCATACAGACCCGCCAGCAAGACACAGGATTTCACCTGGGCGCTGGCCATGGGCATCACGTAATCGATACCGTGCAACTCGGCACCGCCGCGCACCTTGACCGGTGGCAAGCCACCCTCAGCGGTTTCAATGTTGGCCCCCATCTCGCGCAGCGGGTTGGCCACCCGGTTCATTGGTCGCTTCGACAGGGACTCATCCCCAGTCAGCTCGGCGTCAAATTTCTGCCCGGCCAACAGGCCCGCCAGCAGGCGCATGGAGGTGCCGGAGTTGCCCACATACAGCGGCCCGGGCGGCTTTTGCAAACCGTGCAGACCGACGCCGTGAATGCGTACCCGACCGTGATCCGGGCCCTCGATGACCACCCCCATATCGCGAAATGCCTGCAGGGTTGCCAGCGCATCTTCGCCTTCGAGAAAGCCTTCGACTTCGGTCACGCCTTCGGCAATGGAGCCCAACATAATGGAGCGATGGGAGATGGATTTGTCGCCCGGTACGCGCAGCACACCGACGACACTGCCGCCCGGCTGGACGGTATAGGTAATTTGTTGATCTTGCATAGGTTGACTGTAGGCCTGTTTGGTTAACATTTTGCTGAAGTGATCGCGGGCGGATTTTGCCCGGGTAAACACCCTCAGCATGTGTTCGCTGTCTTCCCCGGCGATGGCGCTGCGCAGGCGGGACAGATTATCACTGAACAAATCCAGCGCGGCGAGCACGCTGTGCTTGTTGGCGCGCATAATATCGTGCCACATGACCGGGTCGCTGGAGGCGATCCGGGTAAAATCGCGGAAGCCGCCGGCGGCGTAGCGAAAGATGTTCTCGTTCTCTGAGTCGTTGGCGAGGGTATCCACCAGCGAATAGGCGATCACATGAGGCAGGTGACTGGTGGCCGCCAGCACCTCGTCGTGTTCGGCCACCGACATGGTCAGCACTTCGGCCCCCACCGCCTGCCACATGGCGCGCACCCGCTGCAGATGGCTGGCGCCGGTTTCCGGGGTGGGCGTGAGAATGACCCGATGCGCCTTGTAGAGGTCCGGATTGCTGGCCTCAACCCCACTGCGCTCGGAACCGGCAATGGGGTGGCCGGCGACAAATTGCGCTGGCAAACAACCGTAGGCGGTGCGCACTGCGTCGATCACCGAGCCCTTGACGCTGGCGCCATCGGTAATGGTGACCTCCGGGGCGACGCATGCCTGGATCTGCTGCAGGATGGCGGTTACGGTCAGGGTCGGTACAGCCACAAAAATAACGTCGCCGGCGGCGAGCTCCGGGGCCACCTCGGCAATGGACAGCACCGCCCGATCAACCACCCCGAGGGCGACCGCATCGGCACAGGTTTGCGGGCGCCGGGCGACACCGATCACTTCCCGGCAAGCACCCGCTTGTTTCAGGGCGGCAGCGAGGCTGCCGCCAATAAGGCCGATGCCAACTACCACCAGCCGATTTACACAAGGCTCGCTAATAACACCAGACTCGCGCTTTACCCGAGGCTCCAACGTCTACTACTCCCGTTATTTGCGGTTACAGAACACCCTTGGGGTAGGACCCGAGGATTTTCAGGTCGGCCGCTCGCTTGCCCACTTCGCGCAAGGCCTGCTTCACCGCGTCGTCGTCGACGTGGCCACTGAAATCGATAAAAAACACGTAGGTCCAGTTGCCGCTGCGCGACGGCCGGGTTTCCACCCGGGTAAGGTCGATTTTGAAGCGGTGAAACGGTTCCAGCAGATCGTGCAGGGCACCGGGCTCATTGCGCATGGCAATCACCACCGAGGACTTGTCGTCACCGCTGGGGGCCACGGTCTGGCTGCCGATGATCAGGAAGCGGGTGGAGTTGTCCGGCCGATCTTCAATATTTTCCGCCAGTTTCAACAGGCCGTATTTCTCCGCCGCCATCTCCCCGGCGATGGCCGCTGCATTCCATTCCCCCTTGATCCGCCGCGCCGCCTCGGCATTGCTGCTGACCGCGATCCGCTCGGCGTTGGGGTAGTGGGAATCAAGCCACTTGCGGCACTGGGCCAGGGATTGGGCGTGGGAGTAGATGCGGCTGATGTTGTCGGTCTTGGTCACGTCCGACACCAACAGGTGCTGGTGAATGCGCAGCACCACCTCGCCGCAGATTTTCAGGTTGGAATCCATAAAGCTGTCGAGGGTGTGGTTGACCACGCCCTCGGTAGAATTTTCCACCGGCACCACGCCGTAGGCACTGGCGCCCGCCTCCACCTCGCGGAACACCTCATCGATGGCCGACATGGGCCGCGCCACTGCGGAGTGACCAAAGTGCTTGAGGGTGGCCTGCTCGGTAAAGGTGCCCTCAGGCCCCAGGTAAGCCACCTTGATGGGCTTCTCCAGCGCCAGGCAGGCGGACATGATTTCCCGAAACAGACGCGCAACCTCCTCATCGCTGAGCGGTCCCTGGTTGCGCTCCATGGCCTTGCGCAGGACATTGGCCTCTCGCTCCGGCCGGTAATAGATGATCTCACCGCCGCCGCTGTGGGCCTTTTTCACCTCGGCCACTTCCTGGGCACACTGGGCCCGGGCACTGATCAACTCACCGAGCTTGCGATCGATGTCGTCGATGCGGTCGCGTAATTTGGCCAGTTGTTGCTGTTCTGTTTCCTGAGACATGGAGACTACTCCTCAACTCCCTCTTCGGCAGCGTCGCTGCTGCTTTCCACAATGCGCTCCACACCCACCAGTTGCTCATCGCCCTTGACCTTGATCAGGCGCACGCCCTGGGTATTGCGGCTCAGTACGGACACTTCATCCACCCGGGTCCTGACCAGGGTACCCTGGTCGGAGATAAGCATAATCTCGTCGCCGTCGAAGACCTGCACCGCGCCCACCATGGCGCCATTGCGGTCGGTCACCTGCATGCCGATCACACCCTGGCTGCCGCGGCCCTTGGTAGGGAACTCGTCGACACTGGTACGCTTGCCATAGCCGTTGCCACTGACGGTGAGGATACTGCCGCCGGGCTGCGGGATCACCATGGAGATGACCTTGTGCTCTTCCGGCAGGCGAATGCCACGCACACCGCGCGAGGTCCGACCCATGGCCCGGACTTCGCTCTCCTTAAAGCGCGCCGCCTTGCCTGTGGAGGCAAACAGCACCACATCGCAGTTGCCGTCGGTAATGGCGGTGCTCACCAGGCTGTCGCCCTCATCCAGGTCGAGGGCGATCAGGCCGACACTGCGCGGCCGTGAGAACTGGGTCAAGGCGGTCTTTTTCACCGTGCCATTGGCAGTTGCCATAAAGATATAGTGGTCGTCGTCGTACTCCTTGACCGGCAGGATCGAGGTGATCCGCTCCCCCGCTTCCAGCGGCAGAAGATTAACCATCGGCCGCCCGCGGGACTGACGTCCGGCCACCGGTATCTGGTAAACCTTGAGCCAGTAAACCTTGCCGGCGTTGGTGAAGCACAAAATGGTGTCGTGGGTACTGGCGATCAACAGGTGCTCGACGAAATCCTCGTCCTTCACCGAGGTGGCGGCCTTGCCCATGCCGCCGCGGCGCTGGGACTGATAGGCGTCCAGAGGCTGGGTCTTGGCGTAACCGCCGTGGGAGATGGTCACCACCCGGTCTTCTTCGGTGATCAGGTCTTCAATGGTCAGGTCCAGCTGCGAACTCTGGATCTCGGTGCGGCGCTCATCGCCGTAATTTTCCGCCACTTGCTCCAACTCTTCCCGAATCACTTCCATCAGGCGCCCGGGGTTGGCGAGGATATTCAGGTACTCGGCGATCTGCTCCAGCTTCTCCCGGTACTCGGCCAGCAACTTGTCGTGCTCCATGCCGGTGAGGCGGTGCAGGCGCAATTCCAGGATGGCCTGGGCCTGGGCCGGCGACAGGTAGTAATTGCCGTCGCGCAGGCCGTATTGTTCTTCCAGCTCGTCCGGGCGACAGGCGTCGGCGCCAGCGCGCTGCAGGAATTCGTTCACCGCACCCACCGGCCAACCGCGGGCGATCAACGCGTCGCGGGCATCCGCCGGGGTGGCCGAACTCTTGATCAGTTCAATCACCGGGTCGATATTGGCGATGGCAATGGCCAGGCCTTCGAGGATATGACCGCGCTCCCGGGCCTTGCGCAGCAGGTACACTGTGCGCCGGGTAACCACTTCACGGCGGTGGCGAATAAAGCACTCCAGCAGCTGCTTCAGATTGAGAATCTTCGGCTGGCCGTCCACCAGGGCGACAATATTGATGCCGAACACGCTTTGCAGCTGGGTCTGGGCGAACAAATTGTTGAGCACTACCTCGCCCACTTCACCGCGCTTGAGCTCGATCACCACCCGCAAGCCGTCTTTGTCCGACTCGTCGCGCAGCTCGGAAATACCTTCGAGTTTCTTTTCCTTGACCAGCTCGGCGATCTTTTCCACCAGCTTGGCCTTGTTCAGCTGGTAGGGAATCTCATTGATAATAATGGTTTCCCGGTTGGTCTTGTCGTCGCGCTCGATGTCCGTCTTGGCGCGCACATAAATGCGTCCGCGGCCGGTGCGATAGGCCTGCACAATGCCGGCGCGACCGTTGATGATACCGCCAGTGGGGAAATCCGGGCCGGGGACAATCTCCATCAACTCGTCGATGGTGATGTCGTTGTTGTCGACGTAGGCGAGACAGGCCAGCACCACTTCGCGCAAGTTGTGCGGGGGAATATTGGTGGCCATACCCACCGCAATACCCGAGGAACCGTTGATCAGCAGGTTCGGCACCCGGGTTGGCAACACACCGGGCATAAACTCGGTGCCATCGTAGTTGGGCACAAAGTCGACGGTTTCCTTGTCGAGATCGGCCAACAGGTCGTGGGCGATCTTCTTCATGCGAATTTCGGTGTAACGCATGGCCGCGGCACCGTCGCCGTCGATCGAACCAAAGTTGCCCTGCCCATCCACCAGGGTATAGCGCAGGGAGAACGGCTGTGCCATGCGCACGATGGTGTCGTACACCGCCGAGTCGCCGTGCGGGTGATATTTACCGATTACATCACCGACAACCCGCGCTGACTTTTTATAGGCCTTGTTCCAGTCGTTGTTCAGCTCACTCATGGCGAACAATACTCGACGGTGAACCGGCTTTAACCCGTCCCTGACGTCGGGCAGGGCGCGCCCGACAATCACGCTCATGGCGTAATCCAGATAGGATTGTTTCAATTCATCTTCGATATTTACAGGAAGGACTTCTTTGGCTAGTTCACCCATGGAGTTGGGGTTCCTTTTTATGTGGCTTAGGCATCGCAATAAAGCCGGCCATAATAGCATAAAATCCCGGGCATAGTGACAGTACTGATTGGTCGCAGCCACCCTGCACAAGTGCTCAGGGCGCGGCCTTCGGGTTATACTCCCGGCCTCGCAGCCAGCGCCGGCCTGTCGGCGCTCGAATTTTATCCAAACCGTACAGAGAAGCGACAATTGCAGGTCGATATTCGCCCGGGAACTCCTTTTATATGACGCACACTGCCGCCCCCCAACAGGTCGATACCATTCTTCACTGTCGCTGGATCATTCCGGTGGTGCCCAGCGCCACGGTGCTGCAGGACTGCAGCCTGGTCATTGCCGCCGGCAAAATCCTGGCGCTGCTGCCCCAGGCTGAAGCCAGCCGCCGCTTCAGCGCCAAAGACACCCTGCAGCTGGACCGGCATATCGTTATTCCGGGTCTGGTCAACAGCCATAACCACGCCGCCATGAGCCTGTTTAAAGGCATGGCCGACGATCTGCCCCTGCAGGACTGGCTCGAGCACCATATCTGGCCGGCGGAGAAGCAGTGGATCTCCCCCCGGTTCGTGGCCGACGGCACCGAGCTGGCCGCCGCCGAGATGATTCGCAGCGGCACCACCACCTTTTCCGATATGTATTTCTACCCCGAAGAAGTGGCCAGGGTCGCCATGCACGCGGGCCTGCGCTGCCAGCTGGCATTTCCGGTGCTGGACTTCCCCACCCCCTGGGGCACCGGGCCCGACGACTACCTGCACAAGGGCCTGGCGCTGCACGACAAATTTCGCTCCCACAGCACCATCAGTGTCGGCTTTGGTCCCCACGCCCCCTATACCGTATCGGACGAACCCCTGCAGCGTATCGCCACCATTGCCGAGGAGATGCAGGCAGCGATCCAGATCCACCTGCACGAAACCGCCGCCGAGATCGACAACGCCCTGGCCCAGACCGGCGAGCGCCCCATCCAGCGCCTGCAGCGGCTGGGCCTGCTCTCGCCCCTGACCCAGTGTGTGCACATGACCCAGCTGGACGCCGCGGACATCGAGCTGCTGGCCAACAGCGGCGCCCATGTGATTCACTGCCCCAGCTCCAACCTGAAGCTGGCCAGCGGCTTCTGCCCGGTGCAGGATCTGCTGGATGCGGGGGTCAATGTGGCGCTCGGCACCGACAGCGCCGCCAGTAATAACGACCAGGATCTGCTCGCGGAGATGAACCTGGCGGCGCTGCTGGCCAAGGGGGTCAGCGCCCGGGCCGACGCCGTCGACGCCCACACCGCCCTGCGTATGGCAACCCTCAACGGTGCCCGCGCGCTGGGCCTGGAGCAGCAGATCGGCAGCCTCGAAGTAGGCAAACAAGCCGATATCACCGCCATCGAGGTCAATGAAACCCGCAATATGCCGCTCTACAACCCGGCTTCCCTGCTGGCCTACAGCAACATATCCAACCAGGTCAGCCACGTCTGGGTCAACGGCCGCAACCTGCTCAAGCAGGGGCAGCTGCAGACCCTGAACGAAACCGGGATCCGCGCCAATGCCAGCTACTGGCAGCAACGCATCGGCAAACCGCAAGCGCCGCGCGCCTGATCCCCGCGCCGCGCCGCCGCGTAGAATTCGCAGTACAATAGCAACCCGGCCTGCAGGTAGCGCCCGAGCCACAACCGCAGCCACTAGCCAATCTAACCGGAACCACAGATGACCAATGTAGACCAGGCTGAAATCGCCAAATTTGAAGCCCTCGCCAGCCGCTGGTGGGATAAAAACGGTGAATTCAAACCACTCCATGAAATCAACCCGCTGCGCTGCAATTACATCGACCAATACTCCCCGGTGGCGGGCAAGCGATTGCTCGACGTGGGCTGCGGCGGCGGTATTCTCAGCGAGGCCATGGCCCAGCGCGGCGCGGACGTGACCGGCATCGATATGGGCGAAGGGCCACTGCAAGTGGCCAGGCTGCACAAGCTGGAAAGCGGGGTGCAGGTGGACTATCGCCAGATCACCGCCGAGCACCTGGCGGAAGAAGAAGCGGGCCAATACGACATTGTCGCCTGCATGGAAATGCTCGAGCACGTGCCCGATCCGGGCTCGGTGATCAGCGCCTGCGCCCGGCTCTGCAAACCCGGCGGCCACGTCTATTTTTCCACCATCAACCGCAACCCCAAGGCCTACGCCCTGGCGGTATTGGGCGCCGAGTACATCCTCAAGTTCCTGCCCCGCGGCACCCACGACTACGCCAAGTTTATACGCCCCTCCGAGCTCGGCAACTGGCTGCGCCAGGCCGACTTGCAGCTGGAACACATGACCGGGCTGACCTACAACCCGATCACCCGGCGCTACCGCCTCAACCCCAACGACGTGGATGTGAACTACATGGTTCACAGCAGCAAAGATGCCTGAGCAGCGCCCCCCCATAACAATCAAGGCCGTCGTTTTCGATCTCGATGGCACCCTGCTGGATACCGCCCCCGACTTTGTCCACGTACTCAACCGTATGCGTGACGAGGCCAACCTGCCGCCGCTGGCGGAACCGGTAATTCGCAACACCGTCTCCGACGGGGCCCGGGCACTGGTCAGCCTGGGGTTCGGCTTGACCGAGGGCGAGCCCGGTTTCGAACCGCTGCGACAGCGCTTGCTGGACCTCTACCTCGAACACCTGGCAGTGCAGAGCGGGCCCTTTCCGGGCATTCCCGAGCTGCTGGATTTTTTGCACAGCCGCGGCCTCGCTTGGGGCATCGCCACCAACAAGCCGGAGATCTACACCACTCGCCTGCTCGAGGCCCTGCAACTGCAGCCCGACTGCGTGATTTGCCCGGACCACGTCCAGCACCCCAAGCCGCACCCGGAGTCCATGCACCTGGCGGCCAACCTGCTGCGCTGCAAGGCCGAGGAAATCATCTACGTGGGCGACCACAGCCGCGATATCGACTGTGGCAAGCAAGCCAATTGCATCACCATAGCGGCGGCCTACGGCTATATTAAGGACCCGCACGAAGTCAGTGCCTGGCAAGCCAGTCATACGGTAGACCACGCCGCCCAAATCAGGGCCATTGTAGAGCGTTATTTACAAGGGTAATCTGCTAGCGCGGGACCGAACCACCCATAACGAGACCAAAATTAATAAGGCGATCAACCATGAACAGCTTACCTGGCGGTTACAAACCCTCTCCCGACCTTCTCAAGGACAAGGTCATTGTCGTTACCGGCGCCGGCTCCGGTATCGGCCGCAGCGCGGCACTGAGTTTCGCCAGCCACGGCGCAACCGTCGTGCTGCTGGGCAGAACCACGCAGAAACTGGAGGCCGTGTACGACGAAATCGAGGCCAATGGTGGCCCCCAGCCGGCCATCTACCCCATCAACTTCGAAGGCGCCTGTGAAAAGGACTACGAGGATATGGCCCAGGCCCTGTTCGATGAATTCGGCCGACTCGATGGACTGCTGCACAACGCCGCCGAACTGGGCCAACGGACCCCGCTGAACAACTACTCCACCGATGTCTGGCTGCAAGTTATGCAGGTCAACGTGAACGCACCTTTTATGCTGACCAAGTCCATGCTGCCGCTGCTGGAGCGGGCCGAGCAGGCCTCCATCCTGTTTACCGGCTCCAGTGTCGGCCTCCAGGGGCGGGCCTACTGGGGTGCCTATGCCGCCTCCAAGGCGGCGCTGGAAAACCTGATGCAGACCCTGGCCCAGGAACTGGACGGCACCTGTGCCGTGCGCGCCAACAGCGTCAACCCCGGGGCTACACGCACCACCATGCGCGCCACTGCCTACCCGGCGGAGAACCCCGCCACTGTCAAGAGCGCCGAGGAACTGATGCCGCTCTACCTGTACCTGATCGGCCCGGACAGCAACGGCGTCAGCGGCCAGCAGTTTGGCTTCAAGTAACCCGGTGCGACCGTGGACCCCCTAACCCAGGGAGTGCTCGGCGGGCTGGTGGCCCAGACCGGTGCCCGCCCAAGGCAACTCGCCAGAGCCTGCGTGGTGGGCGCCTTGGCGGGCATGGCGCCAGACCTGGATGTTCTCATTCGCTCCAGCAGTGACCCGCTGCTGGCGCTGGAATATCATCGCCACTTTACCCACTCGCTGGTGTTTATCCCGATCGGCGCCCTGGTCTGTGCCCTGTTGCTGTACCCGCTGCAGGCGCGGGCCTGGCAGCTGGGCTTCTGGCCCATTTACCGCTGGTCACTACTTGGCTACGGCTCCCACGGCCTGCTCGACGCCTGCACCAGCTACGGCACCCAATTGCTGTGGCCGTTCAGCAACCTGCGCGTGGCCTGGGATATTATCTCCGTCATCGACCCCCTGTTTACCCTGCCGCTACTGGCGCTGGTGCTGCTGGCGGCACTGCGCAAGCAAGTCCGCCCGGTGCACCTGGCACTCGTCTGGGGGGTATTCTATCTAGGCCTGGGTATGTATCAGCACGAACGGGCCATGCAAATGGGCCACTCACTGGCCAGTGAGCGCGGCCACCAACCCCTGCGCCTGGAGGTCAAGCCCAGCTTTGCCAATCTGGCGGTATGGAAAGTAATCTATGAAACCGACCAGCACTTCTACGTCGATGCGGTCAAGCCCGGCCTGACCGGCACCCGGGTCTGGACCGGTGAACGGATCGCCAAACTGGACCTGGCCCGGGACCTGCCGTGGCTGGAAGCCAGCAGCACCCAGGCTCGGGACGTGCAACGCTTCCACTGGTTTTCCGCCGGCTACATTGCCATCGACCAGCAAGATCCCGCGCAAATTGTCGACATTCGCTACTCGATGCTGCCGCAGCAAATCCAGCCATTATGGGGCATTCGCCTGTCCCCCGAGGCCGGCCCCGGGCAACCGGCCGAGTATTTTACCCGCCGCAGCAGCGGTCGCGCCGCCCTGCCAGAACTGCTGCAGATGCTGACCGAGTGACAGCAAAAGGTTTGCAGCGCTGCACCTAAGGGTTAAAATCCGCCGCGTTTATCTTTTCGATACCAGTACACGGATACCAAACTATGGGCAGAGCCTACCAAAACCGCAAAGAATCCATGGCCAAGACATCCGACGCCAAAGCCCGGGTGTACAGCAAATACGGTCGTGAAATTTACGTCTGCGCCAAGAAAGGCGGCATCGACCCGGCCGGCAACCTCAGTCTGCGCAGCCTGATTGACCGCGCCAAGAAGGACCAGGTACCCGCCCACGTGATCGACAAGGCCATCGACAAGGCCAAGGGCGGCGGCGGTGAGGATTTTGACATCGCCCGCTACGAGGGCTTCGGACCGGGCAACTGCATGGTGATCGTCGAGTGCCTGACCGACAACCCCAATCGGACCTTTGGCGACGTGCGTCAGTGCTTCACCAAAACCAAGAGTAAAATCGGCACCCAGGGCTCGGTCAGCCATATGTTCGACCACAGCGCTATTCTGGTCTTTCCCGGCGAGGACGAGGAGGCGGTGTTGGAAGCCCTGATGGAAGAGGATGTGGATGTCACTGACATCGAAAACGAAAACGGTATGATTACCGTGTTTGCCCCCCAAAGCGAGTTCTTCAAGGCCAAGCAGGCCCTGCTCAACGCCTTCGGCGAAATCGAATTCGAGGTGGAGGAGATCCAGTTTCTGCCCCAGACCACCACCCCCATCAGCGCCGAAGAGCGGGAGAACTTTGACCGCTTTCTGGAGATGCTCAACGACGTAGACGACGTACAGAACGTCTATCACAACGCCGAACTGTCATAAGATTGCTAGTGTAGTGCCTCACTGCCGGGCGCATTCCCCTACTGATCCAGCCAGCCGCCGGTCGCCTGCAGCGGCTTCGGATCGCCGCCGTAGCTGACCCACAGGGCCAGCGCCCGTCGTCCCTGGTAGCTGCCAACCACACCGGAGGCAGCTGCGCCCCTGGCCAGCCTCGCCCTCTCATCCTGCACTTCATCTTCCACCTGGCCCTGCCCTGGCCGCAGCAGCGCCGGCATGGTCACCTGCCACACGCCGTCATCGGAGCGCCAGCTCTGGTGCGCCATTACCACAAAATTTTGCGCCAGCTGCCGGCCGCGGTTTTCCCCCGCCTGCACCCGGGTATTGATATCGAAACCGAGCAGGGCCGCATTGAGGCGCAGGCCGTCGTTGTCTTCCGCGCGGATAAAACGGGCGTCGATCTCGCCCTCGTTTACCGTGGCCACCAGGTTACCTGCGGCTGCCGGCACCAGCTCTGGCAAGCGTCGCTCCTGAAACCACTGCTGCCACTCCTGCCCGGCCAGCACGAACCCCGGCGTATAGACCGCCTGGCAGTAACCGTGCAACTGGTAGCGCCGCTGGCGCTGGGAAAACTTGATGGAGGCGTAGGGATCCTTCCAGCCCAGGTGATCCCAATAATCGACGTGAAAAACCACCGGCACCACTTGTTGCCACAGGCGCGGATCCTCCAGCAGGGTCGACACCCACTGCTCCGCCGGCGGACAACTGCTGCAGCCCTGGGAGCTGAACAGCTCCAGCAGCGCTACCCGTTCGGGACCGCTCTCGAAAGTCAGCAGTGCGGCGTCGCCGGACGCCGCGACCACAGGTGACTCAGTGCCGGAGGGCTGATACTCCGCCGCCCCATGTGGCGCCAGCAACAAACCGCAAACCATCGACAAAGCAAACCTTGCAACCAGTCGTTTAATCATCTCACCCTGCAGCCAAACCCGTGCAACTCGTGTTGCTTAGTCTGTGATGGCAGAGGGTTAGTTCAATACCGTCAGGGGCCTGCCGCTGCTATTTTTCTACCTCTATTTCTTATACAAAATATTTTTGTGTATAAGTTTATAGCGGCGGTGGTATAGTGGTCGCGTCCCTTTTTTGGCAACCGTAAACTGGAGGCTACCAGTGGCTCAACAACCAGCTACTAACGCAATTGATGGCGGCCTGCCCGCTGCATCCGATAAAATCCCCGTGGGCTTGAGCACTTGCCTGAGCGGTCAACCGGTGCGTTTCAACGGCTCCCACAGCCGCTCCAAACTTTGCCTCGACACCCTCGCCCAATACTTTGATTTCAAGACCTTCTGCCCGGAACAGGCGGCGGGGTTTGGCACCCCGCGGCCGGCCATGCGGCTCAGCGCAGACCCGGTTAACCCGCGCCTGATTTTCAGCGACAGCAGCAAGGGCCAGCAGGATCTGACCGAGCAACTGCAGCGCGGCTTCCAGAACGAGCTGCGCTTCGCCGAGCGGCTCGACGGTTATATTTTGATGAAGAATTCGCCCAGCTGCGGCCTGGAGCGGGTCAAGGTGTACCGGGACAACGGTTATCCGTTCACCGAGAAGAGCCCCGGCCTGTTCACCAAGGCACTGCAGGAGCGCTATCCGCTGTTACCGCTGGAAGAAGAGGGCCGCCTGCACGACGCCGCGCTGTGCGAGAACTTTATCCTGCGGGTCTACGCCCACGCCAACTTTCGCAATGAGGTGCTGGCACAGCCCAGTTACGGCAAGCTGGTGGCCTTTCACAGCAGTTACAAGTTTGTCCTTATGGCCCATTCCCAGGCCAGCTACCAGAGCCTGGGGCGCTTCCTCGCCACCGCCCACGAGCAGCCGCTGCAGACAACCCTCGACGAGTATTTCCCCCAGCTGATGGCAGCCCTCGCCAAGCCCGCCAAGCGCAAGGGCCACACCAATACCATGCTGCATCTGCTGGGCTTTCTGAAAAACAGTGTCGACGGCACCTCGCGCCAACACATTGTGGAGACCATCCACAAATACCGCGAAGGGGGCATCCCGCTGATCACCCCCATCACCCTGCTGCGTCACTATATCGACCAGAAGGGCAGCGCTTATGTGCAGGCCCAGCGCTACTGGCAGCCCTACCCGGAGAGTTTGGGGCTGCGCAACAGGCTGTAATGAATTGCACTAACCGGAATGGTATTAACCAGCGGCGTAGTTTTCGTTACTGAGGCGCATATAGCCGCACATTTCAATGGAACAATAGGGCAACAGCAGGCGCTCAATGCGCACCATCAGTGAGTGGATCAACGACTGGATGGGCTCACCGGGATTGGCCAGACCGCGATAGTTGAACCAGTTCAGCAACATGACCATCACCGCGTCCATGGGCAGGTCATCGCTGGGAGCGCTGTCGTCGAGGGTGGTGATCGCAGTGAGGATGTCACTGACCACGTTGAACTTGGACAGCAGGATCCGGTTGATGCAGCGCTCGACGTCGGGGAAGCTCTCCTTGATATCGGCGATACTGCGAAATAAAAACCGGTAGTTGTACATCAATTCGGCGAGGGCGTAGAAGTATAACCAGCTCTCTTCCCCGGCATTGGCGGCACGAATGGGGTTGCGAAAACCGTCTTGCAGGGTGCGCTCGTAGCGCTCCAGCAGGGTCGCCAGAATCTCGCCCTTGCCCTTATAGTGGTAGTAGAGGTTGCCCGGGCTGATATCCATTTCATTGGCCACATCGATCGCCGCCAGGTTGGCAATACCCAGCTCGTTAAACAGCTCCAGGCTTACCACAAGTATCTTTTCCTTCGTTTTCATGCGCGCCTATATACGTTCCGATGTTTTAGTATGCGATTTCTAACTTTTACCTGTAGCATGGATGGTATTAAGTGGCCGTGGCCCGCCACTGCAATACGCGGAGATTATCTCATGAGTGACCCTAAAGATACGAAAAAAGCGCACAACAAAACCGAGGAAATCGGCCGCCGCATATGGCTGGCGGGCCTCGGTGCCTACGGCCAAAGCTATGATAACGTGCAAAACAGCGTCGAGAAAATCAACAACGAATCGCGCAGCTACTTTGAAAAACTGGTAGCCAGGGGCGAGGAACTGGAAAACCAGACCCGTAAAACCCTGCACGAAACCCGTGAGAACGCGGTTAAAAAAACCAACTCCAAAATTCGCGAGCAAAAAGAAAAGCTGGCCTCCCAGGCAGAGAAGTTGCAAAAGTTTTCCCTCGACAGCCTGTCGCTGGACAAATTGAAGCCGGATATGCCGAGCCTCGAAAACCTGACCGACACCATTAACGGCCGTCTCGACGATATCCGCAGCAGGATCAACGATCTGTTGCCGGGTATGGCCACCCGTGAGGATATCCAGGCACTCAGCGAAAAAATCGACAAACTGGCGGCAAACACCCGCGGTTCGCGAGCCAAAAAACCGGCCGCTCCAAAAGCGCCTGACAGCGAACAACCCGATAGCAAATAGCCTTACAACGAATCGCCTTACAACGAATCGCCTTGCAGCCAACAGCCTGACCTCCCGATCAGCCGGAGAGCACGGCCTGCACGGCACCATTGCAGCATTTAATATGCGCAGTGGCTGCGATCAAATATTGCTGCGATCAATTATTAGATTGGCTCGGAGCGGAGGCCCCCATCTAAAAGACGCCCACATACGCAGACTGCAGCCCCGCTGCGTATACTTGCAATTTTCCGGTAAATCCCCGCGCGCCTGAACTAGCCGATATCCGCCTCGTGGCCAATATCCGCCCGCAGCAGCTCTCGATAGGCTCGCAGTGCGGTGCTCTCCCCCTGGATGACCTGCAGCACCTCGTACATGATCGGCACTTCGACGTTGTGAGCCTCGGCCAGTGCCAGCACCGCCGGTGCACTCTTGACCCCTTCCGCCACCATATGCATATCGGCACTGATCTCCTGCACGGTTTTACCCTGGCCGAGGTAAAAGCCCACATGGCGGTTGCGACTCTGCTCACTGGTGCATGTGGCTACCAGGTCCCCCACTCCGGCCAGCCCGGCAAAGGTGCGCGCCTTGCCGCCCATGGCCACCCCCAGCCGGGTCATTTCCGCCAACCCCCTGGCTATGATGGCTGAACGGGTATTTTCACCGGCGCCCTGGCCGTCGCCCATGCCCGCCGCAATGGCGATAATATTCTTGAACACGCCACCCAGCTCGCAGCCGATAACATCGTTGTTGGTGTAGACCCGAAACAGGCCGGCGTGAAAAATCTTCTGCAACTCCTTGACGATAACCGGGTCTTCCATGGCAATCACACTGGCGGCGGCATAGCCGGCCATCACTTCCCGCGCCAGGTTCGGGCCGGTCAGGACCCCGGCCGGATGCCCCGGCAGGATTTCATTAATAATTTCCGTCATGCGCTTGCCGGTGCTCAGCTCCAGACCCTTGGTGAGGCTGACCACCGGCACCCAGGGCCGAATGTTCTTTTTCACGACTTCCAGCACGCCGCGAAACGACTGGGAGGGGATACCCATCACCACCACATCGGACTTGGCCACCAACCCCTCCAGGTCCGTGGTCGCAGTCAAACGCTGCTGTAACTTCGCCCCCGGCAGGTATTTCTCATTGCTGTGGTTGCGATTGATCTCATCGACTGTGGCCTGGTCCCGGGCCCACAAGGTAGTGGCCGTATTGCGAGAAATCAGGGAGGCTACCGTGGTGCCCCAACTGCCGCCACCGAGCACGCATACATTCAATTTCATAGTTAAACCTCTAGTTTTTATCAACTTGATTATTAGAACGCCCTGAATAATTCAAGGGTTTCCCCCGGGTGGGCTCAGTCCAGCTCCGCCGGCTGCGGCCGCAGCGCCTCTGTGTCGTGCTCGTCAATGTCAACCAGCGCCAGCAGTTCGGCGAACGACTGCTGCATGCACTCCATAAAAAACTGGATGTCCGGCAGGATCTCATTAGTCGAGGTAATACTGAAGGACAGCTTGTGGTTGTAGGTCGGCGTGGCGATAAACAAGCCCATGCCATCCGCCAGCGGAGCCATCCCGTAAACATTAATGCATTTGGCGCCGTTCATATACATGGGCCGCGTGGGACCCGGCACGCTGGATACAAAGACATTACAAATTTTATCCGCCAACTTGCTTCTCGCCACCAGCCGGCTGGCTAGCGCCAGGGTGAAGCCCGGAAACTGTTTGGTCAAACTGGTGACCACCCGCACCGACGCGCCAGTTTTACCCTGCTTGGCCTCGTGGGTAAAGGCGCTGATAGCCGTCAGTCGTCGCAGCGGGTCTCTCTCACCCGTGAACAGATTGACGGTCATGGCCGCCAGGTGATTACCGCCGTCGTCGTCGCCACCGGAGCGGGAGCGCTTGGGGCGAGCGTTGATCGGTGTCCAGGCCACCAGTGGCTGGCTTGGCAATTCCTGGTGATGGAGCAAATAGCGCCGCAGGGCGCCACTGCAGACCGCCAGCGCCACGTCATTCACGGTGGCACCGTCAACACAACGCTTAATGCGGCGCAGGTCCGCCACCGCCACCGTCATCTGTTCAAACACCTTGTAGGGCGAGGTCTTTTGATTAAACCGGGTCAAGGGCACATTGAGGTTTTCATCCGGCTGCCCCGACCACATCATCCGCCGCACCATGGGAAAAATAGTGGGCACCGCACTCAACAGTGTATCGGCCATGCGCCAGGGGGAGCTCAAGTTGTTGCCGTAGGCATTGCTGACCATAGTGAACAAGTCCACCCTGGTTTCGGCGCTCGACTGCGGTTCCAGGTTGCGCAGTATGGGTTTGCCACTGGCATCGGCGTCGGAAATGGCCAGCAGGAAGCGCACCCCCGAGGCGCCGTCGATGGCACAGTGGTGCACCTTGGTGACAATGGCGTAGGCACCGGGAGGAAAGCCTTCCAGTTGGCCGAGGCCATCGATCATTTTTATCCCCCAGGGCGGCCGCTCCATATCCAGGGGTTCACTGTGATAGCGGCCAACCATATCGCAAAACTTGCGCCAGCTGGCACCCCGGGGCAGTCGGGCGTAGGACACGTGGGCGTGAAAATCAAAATTCTTGTCGGTCACCCAATAGGGAAAATCGAGATCCATGGGCACCCGCTGCAAACGCCGGGTGAAAATTTTCGAGAAATGCAGGCGGCCCTGCAGGTGGCGCAAAAAATCATCGTAACTGACCTCGCCGCCAACTGCGCTGGCCGGGTCATAGATACAGATTGAGGTGATATAGCCGAGGTTCTTCCCGGTTTCCAGATAGAGAAACTGCGCATCGTCGGCGGAAAGCTGCTGTATTGCCATTGAACTCCTTTAAACCCCTGGTACCATTCCGCTGCAGGTCAATTGGCGGCAAGTTTAACCAGCAAAAATCAATCCAGCCACCCGCCGCGCCGGCTCTTCAATTCTTGCTGTCCCTGCCACCTTCTTTGCTCCCGGCCGCTTTGCCCGTCCCGGTTTTTTCACCGCTCGCCGTACCGCGCGGGTCTTCGTCTTTGGCCTTCATTTCCTCCAGCTTGAGTTCTTGCTGGGCCACAAAGTGCAGCGCCATATCGAACGACTTGCGGGTAAAATCCAGGACCTGGTTAAAGCCCTCCTCCGACAGTTTCCGCGCCGCATCCCTGCTGCGGTAGATTTGCACGAACTGCAGCTCCCGTTCCGCCTGCACCACCAGGGTATCCAGACCCACGGCGTGGAGCATTTTCCAGATGCGCGGGCTGTAGACCCGCGAGTACTTCATAATAAAGGGAATCGGGTCGTTGCGGGCATAGAACGACGACAGGCGCAGCAGTACTTCAAACGGCAGGGCGGCCTTGCCCTCCTCCACGCTGCGCAGCAAGTCCACATCGTGCAGGTCTATGGCCTTCGACACTTCCTCGATGCTGATGCCCGCCACCTCGCGCAGGTCCTTCAGTGAAGTACCCGCCTTGCCGATAAGTTCCATTTGCTCGGGGGTGTTCTTGAACACTTTGGAGGTGGTATCGCGAGTTTTGCGCGCCGCAAACTTGACCGCCTGCGCCGACAGCTCGGAAACGCCCCCCAACAGCGCAGCAAATGCGCCCTCAAAGGGCCGCTCACTGGCAGCGCTGCGCTCTTCCCCCGAACTGCCCGACGACGGCCGAGCGCGCCCCCTGACCGGATCAACTCCGTCGCCCGGCACTTTTTCCGCACCGCGATTGGAATCCCGCGTCGGGCTGTCACCATCGCCAGGCAGGTCGTCGTCCATTTCGTATTCCTAGTGCAAATGTTCGTCTAAGTAGTTGTCGATCTCTTTTCGCAAAGGTCGTTCAAACATGGAGGCCAATAACCCCAGCTTCACTTTTAACAGTAGCTGGTCGGGCTGCACCGTGAGGGTGCCACTGATGCCTTTCGGGGCACAGCTAAAGTTGACTACATTTTCCCCTTGCCATGCGTGATCGACGCCAAAATCTTTCTCCAGCACCTCAACCAGATCTTCGGCGGCGACTCTCACCTCCTCAATCGACATATTGTGCGCTCTTTTTATATCTATTAAAGCCATCTTCGATAATACCCGTTTTTCAGTGGATGTAACTATCAATACCATCTATCTTGCCCAATGATACAACTGGCGCCGTAGTTTGGGAAATTTGGATGCCAGCCGGAGCGCCGGCTATCGTCAACAGCAAGTGCCGCTCTGGTGGTCGGCCAAGGCCATGCCATAGGGGTGGCTATAGATCGACGAGCTCGCCAATCTTAAAACGCTTCGACGACAATAACAGGGCCGACCGGTAGTCCGTTTGCAGCTTGCCAGGCAGAGTAACATTGGCAGCGCAAGCTGCAGCAAAGCAACCGGAAACCATGCTGCTACTGGTCACAGGGCATCTGGCATTTTTCCAGCAACAAGGTTACCCTCCCTGCCGGGCAAGGTAGCTGGTTTTATGGCACTAGAGGAGTATTTTAGGTAATGAATAAACGCCGTTGGCTGCTCACCCTTGCCGCCTGCCTGCTGGTTTTCGCCGCCCTCGCCGGTTACAAATATATGCAGATCCGGGCGGCCATCGCCTTTGGTGAGTCCTATCCGGAGCCATCGGCAACGGTCGAGGCGCTCACCGCGTCAATCTACCCCAGTGAAACCAGCGTTACCACCATCGGCGAACTCATCGCCCCCCAGTCCATCGAGCTGCGCAATGAACTGGAGGGCCGCATCAGTTATGTGGGCTTTCGCTCCGGCGCGGAGGTTAGCAGCGGCGCCATCCTGTTGCAGTTGGACACCCGTGAGGAGCAGGCGCGACTCAAGGCCGCAGAGGCCAGGGCCAACCTTGCCAGGCTCGACCTGGAGCGAGCCAAAAAACTGCTGGCCAATAATACCGTGAGCCAGGAACGGGTTGACCAGGCGGCAGCGGAATTCGACGTGGCACGGGCCAATATTCGCGAACTGGAAGCGATTATCGACAAGAAAACCATCCGCGCACCATTCAATGCCCGCACCGGCTTGCACCAGCTGGAAGTGGGAGAGTTCCTTGAGAGCAATACTCACATCACCACCCTGGTAGGGCTCAACGACTTCAGCTGGGTAGACTTCAGCTTGCCCGTCACCTACCGATCAGTGGGCCCAGGCACGCCAGTGCGGGTTACCCTGCCCGGTGAAACAGCGGCCAGCATTGACGGCCAGGTCATCGCCATCGATGCCACCGTGTCGGCCAGCACCCGCAGCCGGCGCTTTCGCGCTCGCCTGGAACAAGCCGGGCTGCCACCCAACTCGCTGGCCAATGTCGAAGTGATTATCGGCACCAGTGACAAGGTGCAGATCCCGGTCACCGCCGTCCAGCACGATGTCCTCGGGACGTATGTCTATCGGCTGGAGCCGGATGAGCACACTAATGCCTACCGCGCACGGCGCCAGGCCATTGTGCTGGGCCGGGAAGACCGGCAAACCGTGGTGGTAGAGAGCGGACTCAGCGCCGGCCAGCTGATTGCCACCCAGGGATCGTTCAAGCTGCGCAGCGGCCTGCTCACTTATGTTAGTGAGCGAAAAGTTGGTGAACGCAAGCCCCCCTCCCAACCCCGGCTGGGCGGAGGTTAAGGTGAGCAGAGCCTATGGCAGCCCCGGCTTTATGGATATTTTTGTCACCCGGCCGGTACTGGCGGCGGTGCTTTGCCTGATTCTGGTATTGGCCGGCGCCCGCGCCGCGCTGGAAATCCCGGTGTTGCAGTTCCCCAAAATCGAGAGTTCCGCCCTGGTCGTTTCCACCAGCTACGTGGGCGCCTCCGCCGAGGTGGTGCAGGGGTTTATCACCGACCCCGTTGAGCGCGTCGCCGCCACGGTCCCAGGGGTGGACTATGTGGATTCCAGCACCCTGGCCGGGCTCAGCACGGTCACCGTATGGCTGCGCCTCAACGAGAACAGCACCGACGCGCTGGCCGAACTATCCTCAAGGCTGGACCAGATTCGCTTTGAATTGCCCGCCGGCGCCGAGGACCCGTCAGTGCGGGTGGAGCGCGCCGATCGCAGCGGTGCGGTCTTCTACCTGGATGTAGCCACCGGGGATTATTCCCGCGCCGCGGTCACCGATTACCTGGTGCGCAACGTCAACCCCATACTCGCCTCCATCCCGGGAGTGCAGCGCATCGGCCTCGAGGGCGGCCGCAACCCGGCCATGCGAGTCTGGATCGACCCGGCCAAAATGCTGGCCCTGAACGTCAGCGCCACCGACGTGCAGCGCGCCCTGGTCAGCAACAATATCATTGCCGCCATTGGCCGCAGCGAAAACAGCCAGCAGCGCATGAACCTGTTGACCAACACCACCCTGCAAACGGTGGCCGATTTCGAACAACTGGTGGTGCGCAAGTCTGGCAACGCCCTGATCTACCTGAAAGACATCGCCCGCATCGAGCTGGGCGAAGAAGAGGGCGAATTCACCGCGCGCCAGAGCCATGCCGATACGGTGTATATATCGGTGTGGCCCCTGCCCGGGGCCAACGAAATCGCCATCGGTGACCGTCTTTATGAACGGCTGGACCAGATCAATCCGACCCTGCCCGACGGGCTGTACATCAACCAGGCCTATGATGGCACGCTGTATATGCGCGACGCCATCCAGGAAATTTTTACCACCCTGCTGGAGACCATTGTGCTGGTGGGCCTGGTGGTGGTGCTGTTGATGGGCTCCTTTCGCACCGCCCTGGTGCCGCTGGTCACCATTCCCATCTCCCTGCTCGGTGCCACCGCAGTGATCACCTTGATGGGCTTTTCCCTCAATCTGCTCACCATTCTGGCCATCGTCCTGTCGGTGGGCCTGGTGGTGGACGACTCCATCGTGGTGGTGGAGAACGTCTCCCGCTACATGCGCGAAGGCAAATCCCGGCTGCAGGCGGCACTGGCCAGTTCGCGCCAATTACTGTCGCCCATTATTGGCATGACTATTACCCTGGCGGTGGTCTACGCCCCCATCGGTTTCCTCTCCGGCCTCACCGGTGTGCTGTTCAAGGAATTCACCTTCACCCTGTCGGTGGCGGTGCTGATCTCCGGTGTTGTCGCCCTCACCCTGTCCCCTATTATGAGCGCCTACGCCAACCCTGAGGGCGGCCGGGAAGCGGGCATGACTCGCTGGGTAAACCAGCGCTTCGATCGCCTGCACCGCTGGTACGGACAGCTGCTGAACCATATTTTTAGCTGGCAAAAACAGATTCTCGCTGCAGCGGTGTTTATCACCCTGCTGGCGATACCGTTCCAGCTGTTTTCGCAAAAGGAACTGGCCCCCATCGAGGACCAGAGTTCCATCAACATTATCGTCGAAGGCCCACCCAGCGCCTCACTGGAGTACAGCAGTGACTATATGCGCGACGTGATTGAGCAGCTGCTGCAGACGCCGGACACCCAGTATATCTGGCAAATCATTCGCGCCAACGCCGGCTTTGGCGGCATCATTTTTGAGCCACCGTCGGAACGGGAACAAAGTGTGCAGGAGGTGCTGCCGCAGGTGTATGCCCAGGCCTCCGAAATTACCGGGTTGCGGGTCTTCCCGATATTGTTCCCGGCCCTGCCCACCGCCGGCCAGTTTGACGTCGAACTGGTGGTGCAGTCGCCGCGGCCGCTGGAGGAAATGCGGCCCTACGCCGACCAGCTGATCAGCGCCGGTTACCAGAGCGGCAAGTTTATGTTTGTCGATACCGACCTTAAAATCGACCTCCCCCAGGTGCGCTTTATCCTCGACCGCGAGCGCATTGCCGACCTGGGCATGGACCTGGCCTCGGTCAGCCAGCAGCTCAGCGTTTTGCTGTCCGGCAATTATGTCAACCGCTTCGACCTGAACGGCAAGGCCTACCAGGTGATTCCCATGGTGGAGGGCCACAGCCGGCCGGACCCCGAGGCGCTGCTGGAATTGCAGTTGCGCACCCCGGCCGGAGAGCTGGTCTCGGTAGGATCCATCGCCTCGCTGGAGCACTCGGTCGCCCCCAGGGTGCTGGGCAAATTCCAGCAGAAGAACGCCTTCCGCATCTTTGGCGGCGTCCTGCCCGGCACCACCAAGGAGCAGGCGCTAGCCACCCTGGAAGCCGCTGCCGCTGACATCCTGCCGCCGGAGTACACCATCGACTACGCCGGCGAATCCCGCCAGCTGCGCCAGGAGGGCAACACCCTCGCTGGCATTCTGGCGGTCGCGCTGGTGTTCGTCTACTTCGTCCTCGCCATCCAGTTCAACAGCTTTCGCGACCCGCTGGTGGTGTTGCTGGGCTCCGTGCCACTGGCCCTGGCCGGCGCCATGCTGTTCCCCTTCCTGGGCTGGACCACCATCAACATCTATTCTCAAATCGGTTTTATCACCCTGGTGGGGCTGGTGGCAAAAAACGGCATCCTGATCGTGGAGTTCGCCAACCACCTGCAGGCCGAGGGCCTCAGCAAACTGCAAGCCATCAAAAGCGCCGCCGAAACCCGCCTGCGCCCGGTGCTGATGACCACCGCCGCCACCGCCCTCGGCCACTTCCCGCTGGTACTGGTCTCCGGCGCCGGCGCCGAGGCGCGCAACAGCATCGGCATCATCCTGGTGGCGGGCATGCTCATCGGTACCCTCTTCACCCTGTTTGTTTTGCCCTGCCTCTATATGCTGATTGCCAAGGCCCACGAGCAGGACGAAATTGACCCCGACCACGAAGCCGACAAGGACTCGACCGTAAGCTACGCCACCTGATTCCCACCTCGCGCTAAAAAGTGCGGCGGCCGCCAACTAAAATATTGGCAAAGGGTTGACAGCCCTCAACCGGGTGATAGAATGCGCGCTCTCGAAACGACCAACCCACCGGTCAACAGAGAATTGGGGCCATAGCTCAGCTGGGAGAGCGCAACACTGGCAGTGTTGAGGTCAGCGGTTCGATCCCGCTTGGCTCCACCAATTCAAGACCCTCATGCCGCAAGGCATGGGGGTTTTTATTGGTGTAGCCATGCGGGTGAGAATCGCTGATGCGGTTTGATACCGCCGGGGCGCGCAGCCTTGGCTCCACCAATTCAAGACCCTCATGCCGCAAGGCATGGGGGTTTTTATTGGTGTAGCCATGCGGGTGAGAATCGCTGATGCGGTTTGATACCGCCGGGGCGCGCAGCCTTGGCTCCAC
>NZ_JAAOIX010000001.1:1162401-1472829 GCF_011440395.1 Pseudomaricurvus alcaniphilus
ACCAATTCAAGACCCTCACACCGCAAGGTGTGGGGGTTTTTTATTGGTGTAGCCATGGGCTCTACCCCATTAACAATGAAAGGGAGTTATCGTTTTATTTTGATCTCTAGGCTAGGTTAGAAACTTCGGCAGGTCACGGCTTCCGTGGAGTATTCGTATAATACGAATGCGGTCTTTTAGAATCCGATAGAAAATAATATGACTCTCTTTTGCAATGCTGCGTAGACCCTCACGAATTTCAGGTCGTCTTCGCCCCAGTTCCGTATTATCCAGTAATTCCACAAAAACATCATCAAACGCATTCACATAGGCCACAGCCTGATCAAGTCCGAATTCTTCAGCGGTGTAATCAAATATGTCTTCGATGTCCCTATCGGCTTCGACCGACAGTTCATAGAACAGATCGGTTTGTGTCATTAGCTTTCCCGTTTAGCGATCTTGGCTTTGATAATCTCCTTTACATTGCGCTTGCTCGCGGGGCCTTCCCAGCCTTTGGCAATCTCAGCGCGTAGCTCTTCGATAACCCGGTGGCGGTAGACCTCGTGCAGACGCAAGGCATCGCGTACAACCTCACTGGCATTTTGATAATCGCCCTGTTTGACCTGAGAAGATATATATTCTTCCTGTTTTTGGGTAAAACTGATATTCATGGTGCACCTCCTGGAATAGAGACTCAGATTATCACTTATGTCTATATATGACAAATATGGACATTGGCCCACCAATTCAAGACCCTCACACCGCAAGGCATGGGGGTTTTTTATTGGTGTAGCCATGCGGGTGAGAATCGCTGAAGCGGTTTGATACCGCGGGGACGCCTCATATTCTGCCATCCCGGCGGCCCGCCATAACATAATGTGCCGCTCCTCCCGGTAAGTCGGAATCCCGTGCCGCACCCCCGCCCCTATAATTGTCCTGTAGCACCCGGACCGACGTGACCAGCGTCTGTTGTTCACAGGTTGACGGCGCAACCCGATTCATCCGGTGGGCTCGCTTTGCAGGAGCCGACCCCAGACCGCAGGATTCAAGCACCTTGATAGCACCACTCCAACACCTTATCCAGCGCGGCCGACTCGAGCAGGCCTTTATCAACGGTGCCTGGACGCCGGCCGAGGCTGTGCGCCGGGTAGCGGTGATCAATCCCGCGACCGAAGCAGCCATCGCCGAACTCGCACTCAGCGGTGACAGCGATGCCAGGCGAGCAGTAGACGCGGCCAAGCATGCCTTCGCCAGCTGGTCGACCACCTCGGTCAACACTCGCGCAGAACTGCTGACGCGCTTGCACCAACTGTTGCTCGAGCGCACCGAGCCCCTCGCCGAAGTGTTATCCATGGAAATGGGTGCAGCTATCCAGTATGCCCGCACGGCCCATGTCCCCTTCGCGGCAGAGCATATCCGCGTCGCCCGCGACAACCTGCTCGAGTACCCCTTTGTCAGCCAGCGCGGCGCCACCGCCATCCTGCGCGAGCCGATCGGCGTCTGCGGCCTGATCACTCCCTGGAACTGGCCGCTCTACCAAGTTACCGCCAAAGTGGGTCCCGCCCTGGCGGCGGGCTGCACCGTGGTGCTGAAGCCGAGCGAGCTGTCGCCGCTGAGCGCCCTGCTGTTCGCGGAACTGGTGCAGGAGGCGGGCTTCCCGGCCGGTGTGTTCAACCTGGTCAACGGCGACGGTGCCGGGGTGGGCTCCGCACTTGCAGCCCACCCCGATGTGGCCATGATCTCCATTACCGGCTCAACCCGGGCCGGCATCCTGGTGGCCCAGGCCGCTGCCACCACCGTCAAGCGGGTGGCCCAGGAGCTGGGCGGCAAATCCCCCAACCTGATCCTGCCTGACGCCGACCTGGCCCGCGCCGTCGCCCCCGGCGTAGCCGCCTGTTTCCGCAATGTCGGCCAGTCCTGCAGCGCGCCGACCCGCATGCTGGTACCGCGCGCACAGCTGGAACAAGTCGAGGCACTGGCGCGCAGCGCCGCCGAGGAGATTGTCGTCGGCGACCCCGCCGCCACCCAGACCACCCATGGCCCGCTCGCCAATCAGGCCCAGTTTGAACGGGTGCAGCAGTTTATCCGCATCGGCCTGGACGAAGGCGCGCGCCTGGTCTGCGGCGGCCCTGGTCGCCCAGAGGGTTTGCAACACGGCTTCTATGCCCGCCCCACCATTTTCTCCGCCGTGAACCCCGAGATGACCATCGCCCGCGAGGAAATCTTCGGCCCAGTGTTGTGCATCATTCCCTACGACAGCGTGGAGGAGGCGGTGGCCATCGCCAATGACACGGTCTACGGCCTCGGCGCCCACGTCCAGAGTGGCAGCATCGAATCTGCCCGGGCGGTGGCGGCACAACTGCGCTGCGGCCAGGTGCATCTCAACTATCCGGCCTGGGACCCCCAGGCGCCCTTCGGCGGCTACAAGCACTCGGGTAATGGCCGTGAATTCGGCGTCGAAGGACTGGAGGAATACCTGGAGACCAAGGCAGTCCTCGGCTACGCCTGAACCTGAACCTGAACCTGAACCCGGGCCACTCTGCCTGTAAATAACAACTGGAGACTGCAATGACACCTGCGCTGGCCAACATACACAGCGACGAGAAGCTTCCCGCCCACGCAGACGTGGTGGTAATCGGCGGCGGCATTGTCGGCGCCGTCAGCGCCTATTTCCTGGCCCGGCGCGGCCTGTCGGTGGCCCTTATTGAAAAGGGCCGGGTCGGCGCCGAGCAATCGAGCCGCAACTGGGGCTGGTGCCGGCAACAGAATCGCGATGCGCGCGAACTGCCCCTCTCCGGGGTTGCCCTGCGGCTGTGGGATGAACTGACGGCCGAGATTGGCACCGACCTCGGCTTCCGTCGCTGCGGCCTGCTCTACGCCACCGACAACCCGCAACAACTGGACGAGTGGGAGCGCTGGGGCGCCACCGCCCGCGAGTTTGACATCAATACCCGCATGCTCAGTGCCAGCGAAGCCAGCTCGCACATTCCGGCCCGCGGTCGCCACTGGCTCGGCGGCGTGCACTCCGTCGACGACGGCAAGGGCGAACCCGCCATCGCCGCCCCCGCCATCGCCGAGGGTGCCCGGGCCCTCGGTGCCAGCATCCACCAACACTGCGCCGCCCGGGGCCTCGATATCACCAACGGGGCGGTGACCGGCGTGCTCACGGAGCAGGGTCTCATCCGCACCGGCGCGGTGCTCTGCGCTGCCGGCGCCTGGGCCTCCGCCTTCTGTCGCCGGCACGGCCTGAACTTTCCCCAGGTGAGCGTACGCCAGACCGCCCTGCGCACCCGGCCGGCCCCGAACCTGGGCGAGGCGATCTACACCCCGGACTGCGCCCTCACCCGCCGCCTTGACGGCAGCTACACCGTGGCCATCAGCGGCAAGGCGCAGATGGAAATCACCCCCCAGAGCCTGCGCTATGCCCGCGACTTCCTGCCGATGTACCGCAAGCGCTGGAGAAACGTGGAAATCCGTGTCGGCGAATCTTTCTTCCGCGGCCCCGAGGCCCTGGGGGGCTGGGCGGCCAACTCCGGAACACCCTATGAGCGCATCAGGGAACTCGATCCACCGGCCAAAGCCGACATCGTCGCCGCCGCCATGGCGCGGGTAAAAGCCCTGTTCCCGGAAATGGCGAAGGTGGAGGTTGCCGAATCCTGGGGCGGCTACGTCGACAGCACTCCGGACGCGGTACCGGTGATTTCCCCGGTGGACGGCATGCCCGGATTTTACCTTGCCGCCGGCACCTCGGGTCATGGCTTCGGCCTCGGCCCCGGCATCGGCCAACTGGCCGCCGACCTGGTCGCCAACGACACGCCCTGCGTCGACCCGGCGCCCTTTCGCCTGTCACGCTTGCAGGACGGCTCCAGAGTCAAGGTTGGCGCTATCTGAGGTGCTCGCCGCCCGGTAAAACCGGTTGCTGCCGTGTTCTGTATAAAGCTTAAATTCGATAAAGTGCTCTGGCCTGCGGCGCAGGAGTTTGGGATGATGCCATTCCAGCACCCGGCCGCCCCGGGATCGAACCCAAAAATCCTGAGACAAACCCATGGTCGATAACTACCTGTTTCCCGCACGCCCCCAGCCGACAAGCGCCGTCGTCGGCAGTGACAGCGTGTTCCCGGTGCACCGTATTTTCTGCGTCGGCCGCAACTATCACGCCCACGCCGCAGAGATGGGCACCAGCGTCGACAAGGCCACCATGCGGCCCTTCTACTTCAACAAGCACCCCGCCCACCTGCTGGCCAGCGGCGCCAGCATTGACTACCCGCCGCAAACCGCGGATTACCACCACGAGGTAGAGCTGGTGGTGGCCATCGGTAAACCCGGTTTTGAAGTGGCCGAAGCAGCGACCGACGATTTGATCTTCGGTTACGCCGTGGGGTTGGATATGACCCGCCGCGACCTGCAGGCAGAGGCCAAAAAAGGCGGCCGCCCCTGGGACCTGGCCAAGGATTTTGAAGACGCGGCGGTGCTGTCGGCGATCACCCCCAAAAGCCAGACCGGTCTGATTACCACGGCCAATATCGAGCTCTCGGTAAACGGCGAAATCCGGCAAAAATCCGATGTCAGCAAGCTGATCTGGAACATAGCGGAGATCATCGCTGACCTGTCCAAATTCTACCACCTGCAACCCGGCGACCTGATCTACACCGGCACTCCGGACGGCGTCGGCCCGGTGGTCGCCGGCGACCGCCTCAGCGGCAAGATCGACGGCGTCGGCACGATTGAGTTGAGTATTAAGGAGCCGTCCTAACTTGGCGGCAACTCCTGCAGCAAGTTGGCGTAAAAGCCCTGCATAGCCACCAGTTCAGAGTGGGAACCGCGCTCGATAATGCGGCCCTTGTCCAGCACCAGGATCTGGTCGGAGTGCTCGATGGTGCTGAGTCGGTGGGCAATGGCGATCACGGTCTTATCCATAAACACATGGTCGATGGCCTTCTGGATCAGCCGCTCGGTGACCGAATCCACCGAGCTGGTGGCTTCGTCCAGCAACACCACCTCACTGCCGGAAGCAATGGCACGGGCAAAGGCGATAAGCTGGCACTGGCCGGCGGAGAGGTTGCCGCCATTGCCCTGCAAGACAAAATCGTACTGGCCCGGCAGGCGTTCGATAAAACCGTCGGCGTAGACGTAGCGGGCGGCTTCCAGCACCTGTGCGCGATGAATGCCCTCGCGCCCGAGGCTGATATTGAACTCGATGGAGCGATTGAACAGAAACACTTCCTGCTGCATCAGGGAGAACAGGCGGCTCGCTTCTTCCACGCCAATGTCCCGCAACTCCTGGCCGTTGAGGCGAATCGAACCCTGGTAGTTGTCGTAGGTTTTAGTCAGCAAGCGCAGGATGGTGGACTTGCCCGAACCGGTGCTGCCCACCAGCGCAATCTTGTCGCCCTTGCGCAATTCAAACGACACCTCGTCCAGTACCAGCGGGCCGTTTTCACTGTAGCGAAAACTGACCCGGTCGAACACCAGCGACTGGAACTGGCGCCGCGCCGGCGCGCGAGTCAGGGCACCATCGGCGGCGGTCGCGCTGCGCTGGCGATCCACCGGCGGCTCCTCCTGCAACGGTTGCTCGAAAATTTCCTCGATATGCCCAAAGGCCGCCAGCGCTCGCTGGATGGAGGCGATCTGCGAGGTAAAATCTCGAATCGGCACAAAAATCCGGTCCAGGGTCTGGGTAAAGCCGATCAGCACCCCGTAGCTGATGCTGGCCACCAGAATCTCTTTGGCGCCGTACCAGATCACCAGCGCCATGGCGATGGTGGTAAGGCCCTCGATAATGGCAAACAGCGCTGCGTCGTAGAAGTTGGAGCGCGACTGGGCCTGGAAAAAACCCAGGGTATAGCTGCCGTATTTGCGCTGCACCTGTTCTTCTGCCGAATAGAGCTGCACCGTCTTGATGCCGTTGAGGCACTCTTGCAAGTAGCCGGTGCCCTGGGATAACACCACCCGCCCGCTGGCATAGGATTCCCGCAGCCGGCGTCGCAGCAACTCGGTCACCAGGTAGGTGGGCGGCCCCAGCACCAGCACCATCAAGGCCAATTTCCAGTTGATCACAAACAGGAACACCAGCAGCGCCAGGGTGGTCAATACATCGCGCACCATGCCCAGCAAGCCCTGGGCGAAGGACTCGTTGATGGCCTCCAGGTCGCTCGTCAGGCGCGTCAGGGAGACGCCGATGGGCGTAGTGTCAAAATAGCGGCGCGGGAAAGCCAGGATCCTGGCAAACATATCGGCGCGCATATCGCGCAGTGCATGCAAGGCGGAGGTCTGCAAAAAATAATTAAACAGCGCGTCGGCCGCGTAGTTGCCCAGCAGCACCAATAACAGCAACGCCGACCACCAGTAGAGGCCACTGAACTCCCCCATCATCACCTGGGTGTCGATGATGTGCATAATCAGCCAGGGAAACAGCACACTGCAGAGAATCGACAGCGGCACCGCGGCAGTGCCGATAATCACCTGGCGGCGGTAGCGTTTCAGGTAACCGAGAAAGCGACTGATCAGGTTCCAATCAAATGCGGTTTTGGCGGCCTTTGCTGGTGGTGAGTGGGGACTTGATGAACCCGGGTTTGAATCCGGCGCCGCGGAACCCCTGGCAAATTCTTTCATTGGCTTTGCTCCCCGTTATCCGGGGTCGACGCCAGCTGGTCGTCGCCCTCCTGCTGCAACTGCCAGGTCTGGCGGTACAGGGGTGAAGTTTGCAGCAACTCCTGGTGGGTGCCCCGGGCCACGATCTCGCCCTGCTCCAGCACCAGGATGTAATCGACGCGCTCCAGCACACTGGCGCGATGGGACACAATCAGCGTGCTCTGGCTTTGCATGGCTTCAAAAATTTGCTCCAGCAGGAAACGCTCGGTCTCGTTGTCCACCGCCGACAGCACATTGTCGAGAATCATCAGCTTGGACGGCGTGTACATAGCCCGGGCCAGGCTCAGGCGCTGCTTCTGGCCGCCGGACAGGAGGATGCCCTTCTCCCCCACCAGGGTATTTTCCCGCTCCGGGAACTGCTGCACTTCATCGCGCATATCGCTCTGGTAGAGCACGTCGTCGATGGGCTGGGACTCCTGGTCGCCGGCACTGAAACGGATATTGTTGAGCACCGAATCGGAAAACAGGAACGGCTCCTGGGTGATGGTGCGCACCGCGCTGCGCAAGTCCCGGCGCGACAACTGGGTGATATCGTGCTGGTCAATAAAGATCCGCCCTGGCTCGATGTCGAGGTGGCGGTTGAGGCAATTGACCAGGGTGGATTTGCCCGAGCCCACCTGCCCGAGAATACCCACGGTCTGCCCGGGGCGGATCTCGAAACTGATGTTTTTCAATACCGGCTCGGTTTGCCCCGGATAGGTAAAGCTGAGATTGGTGACCCGGACCCCGGAGCTGAACAACTGCTGGCGCTCCGCCTCGGGCAGGTGCTGCAAGTCTTTGGCGGGTATCTCCTGGTCGAGAATCCGGCGCAGGCTGGAGATACTGAGAAAGCCGCTCTGGAACGCCGACCAGATCATGGCCATGGAGAAAAACGGCATGGCCAGCAGGGTGGCGTAAGCCAAAAACGCCACCAGCTCGCCCAGGGACAAACCGGACTGGATCACGTAGCCGCCGCCCACCGCCAGGATCAGCACCTTGATCAGTCGATCGGTGTAACCCAGGATCGGCAGCACCAGGGTGCGAATCCGCGCCAGTTGCACCGAGCGCTGCAGTAACACCTCATTGTCCTCGGCGAACTCTTCCCGCGCCCAGGGCTGGATATGATTGGACTTGATCACATCGATTCCGGACAACAGCTCCACCGAGCGGGTCGACAGGGCCTGCAACTCTTCCATCCGCACTTTCACCATGCGTCGCATCTTGCCAATGGCGCGACTGGAGACCATAAAAGTCAGCACCACAGGCACCATGCAATAGAGGGTCAACTGGGGCGACAGCTGCCACATCTTGTAGGGGGTGAACGACAGGGCGAAACTGATATTGAACACCTGCAGCATCACCACCCCCGCCAGGGCGCGAATGCCATTGATGTCGTTGTTGACAATGGAAATCAGGGTGCCGGTGGGGTGGCTGCTGTAAAAATCCCGCTGCAAATAGGTGAGCCTGCTAAAGGCGTCGTCTTTTAACTCCTTCTCGATCGCCCGCCCCGGGTTGAAAAACAGCATGCGCGACAGGGTTCTGGCCCCCATCATGGCCAGCGCCAACCCCATGATCAGGACGATATTGCTGTTGAACTGGGCCTGGTTCTGGGCCAGCGACTCTTGCAGCAAATCGATGGCGATACCGATATAGCGCGGGATACTGACCGCCAGCCAATTGGTGGCCAGCAGCATAAGGACACCGAGGCCGTAGGACCATTTGTGCCGATAGAGGTAGCGAAAAAAGAAGCGCCAGTTGGATTCCTCGGCCGAGCGGTTGGACAAAATAGCGTGGTTTGACAAAATATCAGCTGTTCTTTTGGGTGGCATGGGTAGCATTCACCCGGCTGCGACCGGATGCGGATTCACCGACACTACCGACCTCTTCGAGGCCGTTTACCTGAATCAGGTAACGTGCAGGGGGCGCTATCATACCCTGCCGGCCGGCAGTTACAAAGCGGGGGCGCCTGTCATCCCGATCAGCCCGTCTTACCCCCACGCTGAAACTGCTTCACAGCCGGCATTGACTGCGATATAACAAAGCCAACTATGAACACCAAATTGCGCTACAGCCAGGCCGTGGCCCGCCTCTCCGGAGAATCCTCCAGTGTGTGGAGCCTGCATGAGCGGGCCCGGGAAAAGCTGGCCGCGGGGGAAGACATCATCCTGCTCTCGGTCGGCGACCCCAACCTGGCAACCCTGGACTCAACCATCCAGCACGTGGTCGAGGCCTTGCAGCAGGGCCGCACTCACTACTCGCCCGGCGCCGGCGAATTGAGCCTGCGCCAAACCATCGCCGCTATCGAAGCGCGCTCGGCCAATCGCCCCTGCAGCCCGAACGAAATCCTGATCTTCCCCGGTGCCACCCACGCCATCTACAGCGTCATGTGCTGCCTGCTCGACCCTGGGGATGAAGTGGTCATTCCCGAACCCATGTACATCGGCTACCGCGGCATCTTCGATATTATTGGCGCCAAAGTCGTCACTGTGCCACTGCAAGTCGATGCCGGTTTTCGGCTGGACATCGACCGGGTCAAACAGGCGATCAACAGCAAAACCCGGGTGCTGTTTCTCAACACACCGGGCAATCCGGCGGGCAACATCATCCCCGGCGAGTCACTGCAAGAGCTGGCGGCCTACTGCCTCGAGCGTAATATCTGGATCGTATGCGACGAAGTCTACTCCATGATTACCTTTGAACAGCGCCATGTATCCCTGCGCCGGGCGGCAGCCGAGCTGGCCAATGTGATCACTATCGATGGCCTGTCCAAATCCCACGCCATGACCGGCTGGCGCCTGGGCTGGACCGTGGCGGCGGAGCCCATCACGCAAAAGCTGCTGGCCTTCACATCGGCGGTCATCTTCGGCTGCTGCCAGTTTGTGCAGGATGCCGCCCGCTATGCCCTCACCAACGATGAAGACTATATGGCCGGAATCCGCGACGAGTACCGCAAGCGTCGCGACTACGTCTGCCAGCGGGTAATGGCCATTCCCGGCCTGCACTGCCAGCCGCCCCAGGCCGGCATGTTCGTCATGGTCAACGTGACCCAAATAGCAACAGACGGTTTCGCCTTTGCCGACCGGTTACTGGCCAGCCAGGGGGTATCGGTACTGCCGGGCGCAGGCTTCGGTGAGAGCACCCGGGGGTTCGTGCGCCTGTCCCTGACCCTGGGTGTAGACGAACTGGCCCCGGCAATGGATCGCATAGAAGCCTTTGTGCTGGCAGGCATGACGAACCCGGCGAATTAGTGCCCATTCATTCATAAATTGCGCAGTTCTACTGGGCCAAATCCATGCCCGGGCAGCCCCTGGAAAAGAGATTCTTCCCGCCATCGACAGCCACGCCAACATAGGCTATTGTCGCAAAACAAGAACGCGCTGTTTAACGCGCCATTTAAAGATGACACAGGCGCTAGTACCTGCCGGGGCAAGCAAATTTCAGGACATTCCCGGCGTCTCTTGCTGTCCATAGATAACAACAACCAGATTTTTAAACCGCACATTGAACCGGGGAGGTACCCTGGAATGCCCATAAAAAATTCCGACACAGCCGGCACCGGCAGCGCTGGCCCCGAAGCCACCGGGCCGACCATCCTGGTGGTGGACGACGACCCTATGATGCGCAAGATCGTGGCCCGGGGGCTGGCGGAACTGAAACCGGCACAGGTGCTGGAAGTGGAAGACGGCCTGGCGGCCCAGGAGGTGCTGGGCCGCCAGGCCGTGGACGTGGTGGTGACCGACGTACTCATGCCGCACATGAGCGGCATCGAACTCATGAAATGGGCCCAGCAGCACTGTCCCGGGCCACTGTGGATCGTTTTATCCGGGCTGGAGACTTTCGATAGCGCCGTCGACGCCCTGCAACTGGGTGCCTTCGACTATTTGGGCAAACCGCCCCATATCCAGCAGGTGCGAGTGGCGGTGCGTAACGCCCTCGACCAGATAGAGCTGGTACACGAGCGCAAGCGACTGTACCAGCAGATCGAGCACAGCAACCAGTTGCTGGCCGAAAAGGTCGAGCAGCTGGAACAAGTCTGCCGCATGCTCAAGGAACAGGCCGCCGTCATTCAGTCCGACCTGGACCGCGCCGAAGTCATTCAGCGCGCCCTGCTGCCCCAGGAACCCCCGGAGATCGACGGCTGGTGCCTGGAAACCCTGTACCGGTCTGGCAGCAGTGTCGGCGGCGACCTCTACGACGTCATTCTGCTGGACCAGGATCATATCGGCCTGGTGATTGCCGACGCCGCCGGGCACGGCGTCGCCGCCGCCATGCTCTCGGTATTGTTCAAACTGCGCCTCCACGTCACCGACAAGGCGGGCAATCTGCAAATGCCCGGCCAGGTACTGAGCGACCTGAATCAAAGGCTGCACCAGGCCATTACCACGCCCGGTGCTTTTATTACAGCGGTCTACGTACTGCTCAATCGCAACACCGGCCACGCCCGCATCGCCTCCGCCGGACACCCTCCCTGTATCTGGGCCTCGCCATCGGGCCAGCCGAAAATGCTGGCCCACACCGGCCCCGCTTTGGGCCTCAACCCGGAAGCCAGCTACGAGGAGCGCGAGGTCGAGCTGGCGATCGATGATCGCTTGCTGCTGTACACCGATGGCGTACTGGGGAGTGGCGCCGACGCGATCAGTAGCGACGATCTTGCCCGCACCCTGTGCTCCAGTATCGACAAGGCCGAGATGCCGGGCACCCTCTACCGGGCCGCGACCCGCAATGTCACCAGCGACCGGGACGACATCACCATTATCCTGCTGGAGCGCGGGGCCGGCCCCAGCCACTTCGATGATACCCCGCCGACGGCGGAGCGCGAGGCAGCCAATGAAAAGCAGCCACCGCAACCGATGACGGCCCAGGCGCAGCTGCGCCGCGGTGTGCGCGACAACCAGGCTTTTATCACCATGGCGGGTAACGTCACCTGGGTATTCAGCCACGCCCTGCTGGACGCGGCCAGCGCACTGCTGCAAAAACAACCGCAACTGATTATCGACCTGGGCGACTGCGACTATATGGACAGCACCTGTCTCGGCACCCTGCACGAGATTGTCATGTCGCAACCGGACGCAGTGCAGCTGCAGCGCATGTCCGACAGTATCCGGGCGCTGTTCGAAGAGCTGTGTATGGACGCAGTACTGAGCCACGCCAGCCCCTCCCACGAACCCCTGCCAGAGGCGATGGAGCCGCTGCAACTGGTGGAGATCGACGCGGCCGGGCAAGGGGCGCGCATGCTCAGCGCCCACGAAACCCTGGCCTCACTGAGTTCGGAGAACCGCGAGAAATTTCAAGGGGTAGTGGATTCCCTGCGCGCCGACCTGGGCAGTAGCGATGACAGCAACGCCGACTGACTCGTGGCCATCCGCAAACAACCAAAATTCCTTGTAAGGTCAGCCGCGTAAACTTTATTACCACGTCAACCGCGTAAACTTTATTAGAAGTCATTCCCGCGCAGGCGGGAATCCAGCCGCCATTACTGCAGATCCTCGTAAGGCAACCCCACATACTGGTTGGCGATTACTTTGCGACCCTCTTCGTGGTTGAGGTAGTAATCCAGTTCCGAATTCATAAAGCGTTCAAAGGTCTTGCTATCCATATCACTGATCGCGGTGTCGCCGAAGTCGTGCAACATATTGGACAGCCACCAGGAAAAGCGCTCGCCGTGCCAGACCCGGCGCAGGGCAATTTGTGAATACTGGTCGATGCAGGCCTTGTCATGGTCGCGGTAGACGCGAGCCAGGATCTTGCACAGTGTCGCCACATCTGAAGCCGCCAGGTTCAAGCCCTTGGCGCCGGTGGGGGGCACAATATGAGCCGCGTCACCCACCAGGAACAGGTTGCCGTACTGCATGGGCTCACAGACAAAGGAGCGCAGCGGGGCGATACTCTTTTCAATACTGGGGCCGGTCACCAGCTTGGCCGCAGCGTCCGCCGGCAGGCGCTTTTTCAGCTCCGCCCAGAAGGCATCATCACTCCAGTCTTCCGCCTTGTCGCTCAGTGGCACCTGTAAATAGTAACGGGAGCGGGTCGCGGAGCGGCGGCTGGCCAGGGCAAAGCCACGCTCGCTCTTGCTGTAAATCAACTCTTCACTGACCGGCGGGGTATCGCTCAACAGGCCCAGCCAGCCAAACGGATAGACCCGCTCGTGCTCGGTGCGCAGGTCCTCTGGAATGGTCTTGCGCGACACACCGTGATAACCGTCACAACCGGCAATATAGTCGCACTCTAACCGGTAGCTCTCGCCCTGGTGCTGGAAAGTGACGTAGGGTTTATCCGACTTGACGTCGCACAGGGCCACATCACTGGACTGGTAGTAGGTCTGCAGGCCCGCCTGCTGGCGCGCTTCCATCAGGTCGCGGGTGATCTCAGTCTGGCCGTAGCACATCACCGTTTTGCCGCCGGCCAGGGTTTTCAAATCGATGTGGGTGCGCTGGCCGTAAACTGCAATTTCAAAGCCGTCGTGCACCTCACCCTCCCGCTGCATGCGCTCGCCGACACCGGCCTCGTGCACCAGGTCCACGAACCCCTGCTCCAGAATACCGGCGCGAATGCGACCGAGCACGTACTCGCCGGTCACGCGCTCGAGAATGATATTGCTGATGCCCTGTTTGGACAGTAATTGACCGAGCAACAGGCCGGAGGGACCGGCACCGATAATGGCGACCTGGGTTGTTATAGTTGGCATAGTGAACTCCGTTACGGTTAGGTATCAATGGCACCATCATGCCCTGACCGGATCCAGCTGGTTATTCACTTATCACCCAGATTATTGTACTTTTCCATCAGGCGACTTAGCCCCTCCGCAAAGGACAACCGCAACCATGCAGCGCGATAAAGCCACTGTCCCCGTGTACGGCCTGTACGGCGAGCAACTGATCAGCAGCGACCCGGGCTTTGTCCATATCGAGGATATCGCCGACCGCAGCAGCGATCTCGGCTGGCTGATCAAGCCCCACCGACACAGCAAGCTGTTCCAGGTTTTATGCATTTTTGATGGCCAGCTTGAGGTCGAGTTGAACCGCAAACCACACGCCCTGAGCGGCAGCTGGATTGTCACCATACCCGCGGGTGTAGTGCACGGCTTTCGCTTCCAGCCCAACAGCAACGGGTTTGTACTGTCCATTGCCAGCAGCGTAATTCCGCAATCGAAGGAGGAAGAATACAGCCGCCACATCGAGGAGCTGTATATTGCGCCACAGCTTATTCCACTCACAGCAGACGCCGCTGGCGGCGTTCAGGCTCCGGCTAACCACGGGGCTGGCAGAAACGAATCGATCAAGGAGAATCCAGCACGTGAAAGTTCAGGCCATGCAAGCTCAGGCGATTCAATCGCAGAGAACGGGCACGCAGCCACTCCAGGCCCGGGCAATGGCTGGCCACAAAACCCGTTCCTGCACTATGTCCAGCTGATCCGCCAGGAGTTCGAGAACTTCAACGCCGACCGCGAGCAGGCGCTGGCACTGCTGTCGAAGCTGGCGCTGTTGGCACTGAGTCGCCAACTGCAGCAAAACCGCATCGAAACCGGCAGTGGCCACAAGGACTCACTGTTATTGAGCCGCTTTCGCGCGCTGGTGGAGGAGCACTATCGAGCCCATTGGTCGGTGACCCAATACACCCAGGCGTTGCATGTATCACCGTCGACCCTGAGCCGGGCTTGCCATGAATATTTTGCCGAGAGTCCGAAGTCCATTATCCAGCAACGGCTGCTGGGCGAGGCCAAGCGGCGGCTGGTGTACACCAGGCAGAGCAACGAGGAAATCGCCTATACACTGGGCTTTAAGGATCACGCCTACTTTGCCCGTTTTTTCAAGAAGCTGGAGGGGGCGACACCGGGAGAGTATCGCAAGCGTGCCGATACGCTTCACGACTAGGGGACTGGAACCCCCGTATTTTCAAGCTTGACCAGGGAGCACTGATTAAAGCCCTAAGCCATCAAATTCGTCACTCCTGCACGGACTGTGTTCCGTTGTCCCGTAATCCAGGATATCCAGTGTAGGGAAACCTGGATCCCCCGCCTGCGCGGGGGTGACAAGCCTATAGGGATAACAGGCCTATAGGGATAACAGGCCTGTAGAGGATGGCCAAAAAAACGATTCCGGACTGGCACATGTTTTAGCGCGACACAGATTACTCGATATTTTCCGCCTTGATCAGCTTGTTGATAATACGGCGCGACTGCTGGCCGCCGGCATCGATATTGAGCTTCATCAGGCGCCGCTCTGGCCAGGCCAGCAGATTTTGTTGCTGGCGCTCGAGCATCTCCTGGTCTTCGGCAAATATCTTGCCCTGGCCCTCGCGTATTGAGGCGGTAAGTTCGGCATCCCCGGGCTTGAAGTCCCGCGCCATGCCCCAGAAATACCAGATCGATGTGTCTGTCTCGGGGGTGATAAAATCCACCACCACGCTGCTCGCCTTGTGCTTGTGGTCCGCGTCGTAGCCGCCGTGGCCGGCGTGGGCCACGCCCACTTCGATCATGACATGACTGGGTGGCGTAAAGCGGCAAATCTGCCAGCGGTCCACCGGCACATCCGAGGCCAGGTCGTTGGCTTCCAGCGCCATTTGCCAAAACGGCGGCGCCATGATGTTTTCCATAAAGCGACTGGTAACCACGCTCTCACCTTCCACCCGGGTATCCACCGGCGCCTCATCAATTTCCTTTTGGCCGATGCTGCTGGCGTGCACATAGGTCTCGTGGGTCAGGTCCATCAGGTTATCGACCATCAGGCGATAATCGCACTGAATATGGTAGAGGCCTCCGCCGTAGGCCCAGTCCGGACTTTCCGCCCACTCCAGATGGGGAATGGTGGCGATATCTGCCTTTCCCGCAGCACCGGGCCACACCCAGATAAAGCCGTAGCGTTCATGGGCCGGAAACTGGCGAATACAGGAGAAGTTCTTTACATTTTGTCCGGGCATGGAGTCGGCCTTACCTTCACAATTCATTTTCAAACCGTGGTAGCCGCAAACCAACAGGCCATCCTCCACATACCCCAGCGACAGCGGCGCGCCCCGGTGCGGGCAAAAATCTTCCAGCGCCGCCACTTTGCCCTCGCCGTCGCGGTAAAACACCATGGACTCGTTGCAAATCCGGCGCCCCAGCGGCTTGCTGTCCAGTTCATCCGAGGCACAGGCCACGTACCAGGTGTTTTTCGGGAACATACTCTTCTCCTCTGTACTTGAGTTTGGTTTGTTTACATAAACTTATTGGATCCAATAAAACCACAAAAAAGCCATTCTGGCAATATTAATGTATTTTTTGGATCCAAAAATTTGAATTTTGGCAGGACTTCCCACAAAATGGCCCCGCCGACCTGCGTCAAACCGGATCCAATCTGCTATGCTGGCGCCATTAGCTTTACCTTGGAACATCGACCCCTGAGCGAGCCCTGTATGAGTAAACCTGGCCAGCGCGTACTCAGCGCACTGCGACAAATGATTGCCTCCGGCGAGCTCGCCGCTGGCGAACGCATTGCCGAAATCCCTACTGCCGAGCGCCTGGGGGTCTCACGCACCCCGGTGCGCATTGCCTTTCGGGCGCTGGAACAAGAAGGTTTACTGGAAAAGCTCGAGCGCCGCGGCTACCGGGTTCGCAAGGTCAGCGCCGAGGAAATTAACGGTGCGGTGGAGGTGCGCGGCGTACTGGAGGGGCTGGCCGCCTTGCAGGCCGCCGAGAAAGGCATATCCGAACAGCAGCGCCAGGCAATGCTGGAATGCCTGGCGCTGGGGGATAGCCTGTTTGCCAATGGATCCATTACCGAAGCCGAGCTGGAGGTCTACCACGACCTCAACCGGCGTTTTCACAGCCTGATTATCGAAGCCAGCTGTAATCCGGCCATACAGCTGGCCCTGAGCCGCAACGAGCACCTGCCGTTTGCCTCGGTCAACGCGCTGGCCATTGATCGCCACCACCTCGAGCGCGAGTACCGGCGCTTTAACTTCGCCCACCTGCAGCACCATGCGGTCTTCGACGCCATTGTCCACCGCCAGGGCGCCCGTGCCGAAGCCATTATGCGCGAGCACGCCAATGCCACCTTGCGTTACGCGGAGATTTTTATCGGTGCTGCAGATAAAAACAGCGACCTGCGGGTTATCAGTGCTTGAGAATTTTTCGCCCGCCGCCCCTTTAATCCTGCCTTAACCTTCCATTAACCCCGACCCGTTTATCCTGCAGTTCGAAACTCGCAGGAGAACACTCAATGGACCTCTACGGTCACCTCAAACCCACCTTTATAAGCCTGGCACTGCTGGCGCTGGCCGGCTGCAGCACTCTGCCAGGCAGCGATCTCGCGCCTGCGGCAGACAGCTCGCGGACGAGCATCGAAGCCTGGCAGTACACGCAAACCGATGCCGCAGCGGTCAGCCAGATCACCGACCTGGTCAGCAGCACCGAACTCGATGCCCTGGTGGCGCAAGCCCTGCAACAGAACCCCGGCCTGCAGCAAACCGCACTGGCGCTGCAGATCGCCCGCGCCAACCGCCAGATCAGCGCTGCGGAACGCCTGCCCAGTGCCGCGCTCGGATTGAGCGAAAGTCGCGCGGAGGATACCGATACCAGCTACAACGCCAATGTCAGCATCAGCTGGGAGCTGGATTTATGGCACAAGCTCGGCGACGGGGTCAGCGCAGCGGAAATGGAATTCGCCAGCTCCAGCGCCGAACTGCAAGCCGCCCGCGACCTGCTCAGCGCCAGCGTGATGCAAGCCTGGCTGGACATCGTCCTGCGGCGCCAGTTGATCACCATCGAGACGGAGCGGTTGGCAATACTGGAGAGTAACGAGACATTGATCACCCAGCGCTATCGCAGCGGCCTGGGCGATCTCGAGGCGCTGGACAACGCCCGCAGCAACAGTGCCAGCACTCGATCTACTCTGGCCGGCTACCGGCAAGACCTGGCGAGCTCCGAGCGCAGCTTGCAGCAATTGCTCGGTCTGCAAGGTCTGCAGGCCCAGCTGCCCCAGGCCCGGGAGTTCCCGCAGGTAATCACACCGCTGGCGGCCCTGCCCGACCAGGACCTGGCGCGGCGACCGGATTTACAGCAGGCCTACTACAATATTCTCGCCGCCGGCTTCCGCAGCGAGGTAGCCTACAAAGAGCTGCTGCCCTCCTTCAACCTGTCCGCTGCCCTCAGCGACCTGGCGGCCTCCCCGGCGGACGCCCTGTTGACCAGCCCCGCCTGGAGCCTGCTCGGCCAGATCACTGCGCCGCTGTTCCAGGGTGGCCGGCTCCGGGCCGCGGCCGAAGTGGCCCGCTTGAGCGCCGAACAACAATTTTACGCCTACCAGCAAACACTGCTGACAGCAGTGACGGAAGTCAACAACGCCCTCGGCCAGGAACAAGCCCTGCAACAGCAGCAGCAACACCTCAGTGACGCGCTGGCCAGCGCCCGCCGCAGCGCCACCAGCTACGAGAGTAAATACCGCCAGGGACTGGTGGATATCCTCGACCTGCTGACGGTACAACAACAGGCCTTCAACCTGCAGGCACAACTGACACAAATTACTTACCAACGGCTGGCCAATCGCATCGATTTGGGCCTGGCCCTGGGCCTGGGAGTCACCTCATGAGCACGCATCTGAACACCGAAACCGAACAGCCGAACGCCGGGCCAGGAGCAAGAAAAAAACTGTGGCCCCTGCAAAAACGGTTGCAAGTTATTCTGGTCACCGCCATTGCCGCCCTCGGCATTCCGCTGGCCATCGCTTTCAACGGCGCCCAGATAGAACAGCAGGCGCAAATGCCGCGCCCGGCCAAGGCAAATGCCGCGCAGTTTATCGAAGTCAGTGTGGTGCCGGTGCAAGCCGCCAGCTACCGCGCCGAGGTGACCGGTTACGGTGAAGCCAAAGCGGAGTACCAACTGGCGTTGAGCACGGAAATCAGCGGCCGGGTGGAGAGCCTGAGCCCGCAGTTCGTCAGCGGCCAGCAATTGCGCCAGGGGGATGTGCTGGCAGCCCTGGATCAAACCGACTACCGCCAGGCCTTGGCCAGCGCCCAGGCGGCAGTGGCGGAAGCACAACTGGCACTGTTGGAGGAGCAGCGTCAGGGTGAACAGGCGCGGGCGGAGTGGCAACAATCCGGCCTCAGCGGCGCACCGGATTCACCGCTGGTACTGCGTGAACCGCAATTGCAGGCCGCCGAAGCCAACCTGGTCAAGGCCCGCGAGCAACTCGCCGCCGCCCAGCGCGACCTGGACAACACGGTGCTGCGGGCTCCCTTCGACGCTTTGGTGGTCAGCCGCGACATTCAACCGGGCAGTTATCTGCAAGCCGGAACCCAGGTCGCCATGCTCTACAGCAGCCAGCGCCTGGAAATCGAGATTCCCCTGTCTGCCAGCCAGTGGCAAAACCTGCCCGCCCCGGCCAGCCTCGACGCCGAGCCCTGGCCGGTGCTGCTGCAGAGTGCGGAGAGTCAACAGCAGTGGCCCGCCTATGTGACCCGGGTCAGCCAACACCTGGCCAGCGACAGCCGCCAGCGCTCGCTGGTGGTGACCGTGGACACACCGCTGGCGCTGCCGACACCACTCTACCCCGGTACTTTCACCAGCGCCCGCATCAGCGGCCGCGAAGTGGACGATGTGTGGAAGATTCCCACCTCGGCGATTACCCAGAGTGGGTACTTCTGGCTGGTCGACGAACAGCAGCAGCTGCAAACCCGGCCGGCCACCGTGGTGTTCGCCAAAGGCAATGACAGTTATGTACGTCCCCCGGCGGGCCTGAGCAGTGGCCAGGTGGTGGTGCGGCCACTTAATACCTACCTGGCCGGCATGCGGGTCAATGCGCGGCTGGAGGAGAAATCATGAACGCCAATCAATTTCCCCACCCCGGCCCGGCCCCAGGTAAGCCCCTTAATGGCGGCATTATCGGCTGGTTTGCCGGCAACCCGGTGGCCGCCAATTTGCTGCTGATAGCGGTTATCGCCATGGGCTTGTTGTCCCTCAGCAGTATTCGCAAGGAGGCCTTCCCCAGCCTGGAGCCGGATTATGTCCGGGTATCGGTGGTCTACGATGGCGGCACCCCGGCTATGGCCGAGGAAGGTATTGCCCTGAAAATCGAAGAGGCACTGGAGAGTGTACCCGGCATCAAGCGCATCACCTCCACCTCCAATGCCAAAGGCAGTTCAGTCAATATCGAAAAAACCAGTGACTACGACCTGGACGTGCTGCTGGCGGACATTAAAAACCAGGTGGACGCCATCAACAACTTTCCCGCGGAAGCGGAAAAGCCGGTGATCAGCAAGGCCCGCCGCCAGGATCACGCCGCCTGGATCCAGCTTTATGGCGACGCCGAGCACGCCACCCTGCAGGCGCTGGCGGAGCGCCTGAAAGCGGAGCTATTGGCTCGCCCGGCCATCAGTGAGCTGAGCTTGTCCGGCAAAGCCGAACCCATTATCGCCATCGAAGTGGATGAGGCGACCCTGCAAGCCTACGGCCTGACCTTGGCCGACATCGCCAGCGCCATAAATGCCGAGTCGGCCTCGGCCCTGACCACCAGCCTGCGCAATGAACAGAAAGTGCTGCGCCTGACCGCCTCGGAGCAGGCCTACAACCGCGACCAGTTCCGCAACATTACCCTGCTCAGCGGCACTGACGGCAGCGTGGTACGCCTCGGCGATGTGGCCAGCGTGATCGAGACCTTTGACGACGACAGTTTTGTACTGTCGCGCTACAACGGCCAAAACGGTATCGGCATTCAATTGCTGATGGACGAGAACGGCGATATCACCCGCATTGTCGACGAGGCCCAACAAGTGGTGCAAGAGTGGCAGCAGGGCGGCATGCTGCCCAGCGACGTGCAGCTGCAAGTCTGGTACGACAAAAGCACTACCATCAAGGACCGGCTGGCACTGCTGACTGGCAACGCCATCACCGGTATTGCCATGGTGTTTATCGTGCTGGCGCTGTTTCTCAATGTGCGCGTTGCCCTGTGGGTAGCGGCGGGCCTGCCGTTCGTGTTCTTCGGCACGCTCTATTTTATGACCGACCGGTTTACCGGTCTCACCATCAACCAGATGACCACCTTTGGTTTTATTATGGCACTGGGGATCGTGGTGGATGACGCGGTGGTGGTGGGCGAAAGCATCTACAGCACCCGCCGCGCCCACGGCGACAGCCTCGCCAATACCGTGCGCGGCACCCTCAAGGTGGCGGTGCCCACAGTATTTGGCGTGCTGACCACGGTGGCCGCGTTTATGGCACTGTCCAATGTCGACGGCAATCTGGGCAAGATCTACGCCCAGTTCGGCACGGTAGTCACCATTTGCCTGTTGCTGTCGATGGTGGAATCGAAGCTGATCCTGCCCGCGCATCTGGCCCATATCAATACCCGCCGCAGCGAAAGCTCCGGCCAAAACGGTTGGCGCACCCTGTGGCCGCGCATCCAACAGGGTGCCGATCGCGGCTTGCAGTGGTTTAATCAACGGCTCTATCGCCCGGCAGTAGAGACGGCGCTGCGGCTGCGCTACGCGGTGGTGCTGGGGTTCCTGACGCTGCTGATCCTAGTGGCCGGCCTGCCGTTCACCGGCGGCGTGCGCGTGTCATTTTTCCCCGACATTCCCGGGGACGTGGTCAGCGCCAGCCTGGATATGCAGACCGACGCCAGCTTCGGCCAGACCCACGCCAACCTGTTGCGCCTGGAACAGGCCGCCTGGCAGGCCGACCAGCAGTTGCGCGGTCCAGACTCCGCTGACCCCAGTGCCATCACCGGCTTGCAACTGGTGGCCGAAGATGATTTGTCCGGCGCCATCACCGTTGAGCTGAGCGGCGATGCCCCCTACAGCAGCAGTGAATTCAGTAAACTCTGGCAACAGTTGATCGGCGCCCCCGAGGGCGTGCGCCAGTTGCAGGTACGCGCCAGCAGAGTCATGGTGGACAATTTCAAAGTGGAACTGAAAAGCTGGGATAGCGCTACCGTGCTGGCCGCGGGCAAGCAATTAAAAGCAGCGTTGAGCCAAACTCCCGGGGTCAGCGGCATCGACGACAATATGAGCCCGGGCCAGCCGCAGCTGCGCTTTGAGCTGACCGAGCAGGGCCGCGCCCTGGGACTGGATACCGCGATGCTCTCAGAGCAGATCTTGCAGGCCTTCGGTGGCAGCTTTGTGCAAAAATTCCAGCGCGACAAGGATGAGGTGGAAGTGCGGGTGAGTTACCCCTCGGCCCAGCGCCAAACCCAGGCGGACATCCTCCAGGCCCGCATTCGCCTCGACGACGGCCGTGTGCTGCCGCTGAGCTCGGTGGCCAATATCAGCGCGGAATTTTCCGAGACTGACATTACCCGCATCGACGGTTTGCGCGCCACTTACATCAGCGCAGTGGTGGATAAATCCGTTGTTTCCTCCAACCAACTGGTCGCCCAATTAGAGCGCGATGTGCTGCCACAACTGCAGAGCCAATACCACGACCTGGACGTCCATTTTGGCGGTGAAGCGGAAGAGCAGGCGGAAACCACCAGCTCTATGGCGCACATGTTTTTGCTCACCCTGCTGGTCATTTATGCCCTGCTGGCCATCCCTTTGCGCTCCTATGTCCAGCCGCTGCTGATTATGACCGCCATACCCTTCGGGGTGGTCGGCGCCATCCTCGGCCACTGGTGGAACGACCTCACCATCAGCATCCTGTCCCTCAACGGCGTGTTGGCCCTGAGCGGTGTGGTAGTCAACGACAGCCTGCTGCTGGTGTCGAGCTACAACGAACTGAAAGACGGCGGCATGACCACCGGCGAGGCCATCATCGAGGCCTGCACCAGTCGCCTGCGCCCGGTGTTACTGACCTCGGTCACCACCTTTGCCGGCCTCGCGCCGCTGTTGTACGAAACCTCCCTGCAGGCACAATTCCTGATCCCGGCGGCAGCGGCCCTCGGCTATGGTATCCTGTTTGCGACGCTGATAACCCTGATCCTGATACCGGCCCTGCTGCGCATTCAGGCGGATGTACAGGGATTGCTGGCAAAACCCACCCTGACAGTGCACACCGCAGCGGACCTAGTCACCACATGTTAAACCTGTTACTGATCGAAGATGACCTGGACCTGGCGGCCACCATCGTCGACTACCTGGAACTGGAAGCGATCAACTGCGACCACGCCGCCAACGGCGTGGCCGGGCTGGCACTGATCCAGAAACACACCTACCAGGCGATTATCCTCGACATCAATTTACCGCGCCTGAACGGTCTCGATGTCTGCACCGCCATGCGCGCCGCAGGCATCGACACACCGGTGATCATGCTCACCGCCCGCGACAGCCTGGCGAACAAGCTCGAAGGCTTCGAGTCCGGGGCCGACGACTACCTGGTCAAACCCTTTGCCATGGAAGAGTTGATCGCCCGTGCCCAGGCCCTGGCCAAGCGTCGCAGCGGCCAGGTGGAGCGCTTGCAAGTGGCCGACCTGCGCGTGGATGTGCGGGAAAAAAAAGCCTTCCGGCAAGGGCGGCCGCTAAAGCTGTCACCCACCGCATTTCGCATTCTCGAAGTGCTGGCCCGGCACAGTCCGGCCCCGGTGAGCCGCGAATTGCTGATGCAACTGGTTTGGGGCGACGATCCGCCGGACAGCAACAGCCTGAAGGTGCACCTGTTTAATTTGCGCAAGCAGGTCGACGCCGACGGCGCACCGGCACTGATCCACACCCTCAGCGGCGTCGGCTTCGCCCTGCGGGAGTGATATGAAAATTCGCCTCAGTATTCGCCTCTACCTGCTCGGTACCCTGGTGTTCCTGATTACCAGCCTGGCGGCACTCTACTTCGTGGTCACGGTACAGTACTTTATCGAGGGGCTGGATAAAGCCAATCAGCACTTGATGATCAATGTGGCCAACGAGGCCGTGCTGGGCGACGACGGCCAGGCCAGCTTGCTCGGCTACCATATCACCAAAAATTACGCTGACGTGCCCCCTGTTGTGCGCCAGCACTTCCCGGCCGCGCCGCCAACCGAGTTCCAGTTCAACAAAGCGCATGTGCAGGAAAACCTGTTTTCACGGCCCAGCGAAATGCATTTTTTGATGCTGGTGCGAACGCCCGCCGGTGAACTGCGCTATGTCTCCAGGACCATGGACAAAATCAACACGCCGCCGCCGCGTGCTCACGGCGGCGGTCGCAACCTGGTGAAATCGGCCCTACTGCTGGGGTTGTCCGTGATCGTGGTGTTTACCCTGTTGCTGTTGCTGATTCTGCGCTCCATCTCCAACCCCATGGAGGCACTGCGCGACTGGGCCCGAGGCTTGCAGCCGGAAAACCTGCGTCAACCGGCACCGGATTTTCGCTACAACGAATTGAATACCCTGGCTGAGATAGTGCGCAGCAGCCTGCTGTTCGTGCAACAGGCGCTGGATAGGGAACACGATTTCCTGCGCCACGCCAGCCACGAACTGCGCACCCCCATCGCCACCGTGCGCAGCAATGTGGAACTGCTGCACAAGCTCAACCCCGATCCGCCGGAGAAAGAGCGCAAGGTAATTGCGCGCATCGAGCGCGCCAGCGCCACCATGAACCACTTGACCGACACCTTGTTATGGCTCAGCCGCGAGGCGGAATCCAACCTGCCAACGGAGCCGGTTGAGCTTGACCAGATGCTGGCACAAACCTGCCAGGACCTGCGCTACCTGTTGCAGGGCAAAGAGGTTGAAGTACATATCGACACCCGGCCGACAGTGCTGCCCCTGCCCCGCATAGCGGTGCAAATTATGCTCGCCAACCTGATCCGCAATGCCTTTCAGCACACCCAGGCCGGGGAGGTATGGATCGAGCAGGAAGGCGCCCGGGTCGCCATTGTCAATCGCAATCACAGCGCCGCCGACGACCTGCAGGAGCTGGGATTTGGCCTCGGCCTGGACCTCACGCGCAAACTGGCCGAGCGCTTCCAATGGGTGTATAAAAACGAGGTGACTGCCCACGGCCATGAGGCCGAAGTCCGGTTTGCTGGCGAGCATTAATGGCTGCTGGCTACTGAACTTATGCTTGCTAAAGAGTTTTTCTAATATTGCCGGACATGTTTTACAACAGGAGTGAGTTATGTGTGACGAGTTTACCGAACAGGATAACGACAAATACCGCGCGACCCAGGCTAGCGCCGGAAACCTGACCCGCCGCGAATTCAGTGCCGGTGTATCAGCGGCCATGCTGGCGGCGATGTTGCCAACCACCGCCAGTGCCGCCCAGGCGGGCGAGCCTGCAGTAGTGGAGTCTGACGTGCTGGTCACTACCCCCGCCGGCGCAGCGGACTGCTACCTGGTGCACCCGGCCAAAGGCAAGCACCCGGCGGTCATCATGTGGCCCGACATCATGGGTATCCGCCCGGCGTTTCGAATGATGGGCAAGCGCCTGGCGAGTGCCGGCTACACGGTGCTGGTGGTGAACCCCTACTACCGCACCCACAAGGGCGACATTATCAGCACTGGTGAAGGCTTCCACATGCCGGAGGTACGCGAGCGCCTGATGCCCCACGCCAGAAGCCTGTCGCCGGACACCTGTGTCAGCGATGGCACCGCGTTTGTCGCCTACCTGGACAGTCTCGCCGCCGTTGATACATCGCGCAAAATCGGCACTTGCGGCTACTGTATGACCGGCTCCTACGTTATTCGCCTGGCCGCGGCCCTGCCGGAACGTATCGGCGCCGGCGCCTCCTTCCACGGCGGCGGCCTGGCCAGCGATGCCACCGACAGTCCCCACCTGCTGCTGCCCAAGGTCAAGGCCGGCTTGCTGATTGCCATCGCCGAGAACGACGATGAGAAAGACCCGCAAGCCAAAACCCTGTTACGGGTAGCCAGCGATGCCGCCAACGTCGACGCCGAGATCGAGGTCTATGCCGGCGCCATGCACGGCTGGTGCCCGCTGGACTCGAGGGTCTACAACGAGGCGCAGGCGGAGCGCGCCTGGGGCCGCATGTTGGCGTTGTTTAAGCGGGAACTGGCGTAACACTGCAACTTGTGCAGAAGCGGGCTGCGGGGAAGCCAATGACCAGGATACGAATAGCCCGGAAACCGATAACCCGGCGATTAGCCAACAGCAAGCCGGCAGCAGCCAGCCTTTGAGACGTTAAACATTTTTTACTTGCCCGGCCAATTGCCACACCTTATGGTGCCGACCTCGCCAGCCACCACCGAAGCAGCAACATGAACTACAGCGTATTAATCCCCTACCTCGCCGCCCGTGTGTTTATCAGCCTGGTGGGCTCGATGCTGTCGGTGATTATCGGCTGGCACCTCTACCAGCTTACCGGCGACCCTTTTGACCTGGCGCTGGTGGGCCTGGTGCAAATCATTCCCGTGCTGGGGCTGTTTATCGTCACCGGCTGGGTGGTGGATCACTTTCCCCGCCGCCAGGTACTGTTCGCCTGTGCGCTGGCGGAAACCCTGGTGCTGATCGGCCTCGCCCTGGTGATGCAGCGGATCCAACAGGCACAACCGGGCGAGGTGGACAAGCAGGGCATCTTTTTCCTGCTGTTCCTGCACGGCAGCGCCCGGGCATTCTACGGCCCCGCGCAACAGGCCATCCTGCCCAATATTGTCAGCCGCCAGGCACTGGCGCGGGCCGTGGCCCTGACCGCAACCGTCTGGAACGTCGCCTCCACCAGCGGCCCGTTTATCGCCGGCTTGCTGCTGGCCTGGTTCGACTACGGCAGCTACTGGATCATGGCCGGGCTCGGCGGCATGGGAACGCTATTGTTTTTTGCCATCCCCAAATTGCCCCATGTAAAACCGCTGCAAAAAGGCTGGGGCCAGGTGCTGGGCGGCATTCGCTTTATCCGCGGCAACCCGATAATACTGGGCAGTATTTCCCTGGACTTGTTCGCGGTTCTGTTCGGCAGCGTCATGGCGCTGCTGCCCGTCTACGCCATCGATATATTGCAAGTCGGCCCGGAAGCGCTCGGCTTTCTGCGTGGCATGCCCGCCCTCGGCGCGGTGATGATGGGAATCGCACTGACCCGCCTGCCGGCGTTTAACCAGGCCGGCAAGAGCCTGTTTTTGACGCTGACGATCTTCGCCCTGTCGATTATCCTGTTTGCCTTCTCCAGCAATTACTGGCTCAGTCTGCTGGCACTGTGGATCTATGGCGCCTCGGACATGGTCAGCATGAATATTCGCAACACCCTGCTGCAACTGGCCACACCGGACGCCCTGCGCGGCCGGGTCGCCGCGGTCAACACGATTTTTATCGCCACCTCCAACAAAATGGGTGACTTCCGTGCCGGGGCGGTGGCCGCTCTGCTCTCCCCGGTCGCCACGGTGGCACTGGGTGGGGTCATGGCGCTGGGCGTCGCGGTCGGCGGCTACTACCTGTTTGCCGGCATACGCTCGTTAAAGCGACTCGACGATGTGGACATAGCGGAGCAATAGCACTCGCTTTTTTGCGGATTAACTCAGTAGCCGCTATAGAGGTTAGTGAGGCGATTGCCGAGGTTGCGCAGCTGACCGTCTGCCGACAGCGACAAGGTGAATTCAAGCGAAGCTTGAAGAGAGGGCCCCCTGGGGGGCGTCGGCAGTCGAGCGACCCATGGACGGGCTTGAGCGCGTCAGCTGCGCAACCTCGGCAATCGACGTTCGCCACGCCGCCAATCAACCCGGTAAGCGGACTCGAGATTCTGCTTAAGCAAACTCTTCGGTGTCGATTTCCGCCTGGGTGGCGGCTGGGTAGCGCGGCCCGGTTACGCTGGTTTGATTGATCAACTCACCGGCGGCTTGCAAAATTGCCGCATCGATATCCAGCTCTGCGGCCTGGACATTTTCTTCGAGGTGAGCAATAGAACGAGTACCCGGAATGGGGATGATATGCTCGCCCTGGTTCAGTACCCAATTTAATGCCAGCTGCCCGGGGGTACAATTGGCCTGCGCAGCCAACTCCTTAAATGGCCCCAGCAACGTCATATTCGCGTCGAAGTTGGGCTGCTGAAAGCGCGGCATGCCGCGGCGGATGTCTTTCGCCTCCAGGGTTTCCGGGTCGTCGATGGTCGCGGTCAGGAAGCCACGAGCCAGCGGGCTGAACGCCACGAACGCCGCGCCAATATCCTTGCAGGCATCAAGCATGGCGATCTCCGCGTTGCGGGTCCAGAGTGAATATTCCGTCTGTACAGCGGCAATGGGGTGCACGGCGTGGGCCTTGCGCAGAGTCGCGGCAGACACTTCCGATAAACCCAGTGCCCCCACCTTGCCCTGCTCCACCATCCGCGCCATGACCCCGATCGTCTCCTCAATGGGTACCTGCTTGTCCCAGCGGTGCAAATAGTAAAGGTCGATATGATCCGTTTGCAGGCTCTGCAGCGCTCGCTCGACAGTTGCGACCAATGTCTCCGGCCGATTGTCGATCACTCGCTTGCCGTCGACCCCGGTCATGCCGCACTTGCTGGCCAGGAAAATCTCCTGCCGATAAACGCCCAGAGCTTTACCCAGCAGGATTTCATTGGCACCAAAGGCGTACAGCGCGGCAGTGTCGAAATGTCGCACCCCCAAATCAAAGGCCCGGTGCAGCAGGCGAATAGCGTCCGTTTCACCGGGCGCCTGGCCGTAGGCGTGATTGAGGTTCATACAGCCGAGGCCCATGGCCGGGACTTTGCGAGTGTCAATGGTGCGCTGTAGCATGAGCGTTTCCTGCGGTTAAATTTATTGCGATAACTACTGCGGTAACTAATGCGATAAAAAAGTGCGCTAAAAAAATGCGATAAAAAAGTGCGAGCTACGGTCTGGGTGGTTAGCGGCACTGGCGAATACTAGCACGGCGGTCGAGCGAGGAAAAAGCTCTGCCCCCGCCGAAGCGGGAAGCAGAGAACACGGAGTGCCCGTTAGCCTTGCAGTTGCTGCTCCAGTTCGTGCAGTACCTTGTAGCACGGCAGTACCTTGGCGACACTGGAGTTGGGCTCGCGGCCGTCGGCGATGGCGCTGAAAAATTCGCGATCCTGCAGTTCAATACCGTTCATGGACACCGCCACCCTGGAAACATCCACGGGCTCTTCCTTGCCGTTCACCAGGTCGTCATAGCGGGCGATATAGGTGCCATTGTCGCAAATATAGCGGAAGAAAGTGCCCAGCGGGCCATCGTTATTGAACGACAGGGACAGGGTACAGATAGCGCCGTTCTCGGCCTGCAGCTGGATGGACATATCGAGGGCGATACCCAACTCCGGGTGAATCGGGCCCTGGATGGCGTTGGCCTTGACGATGGGTGAGCCGGCCTGGTAGGCAAACAAATCCACCGTGTGGGCGGCGTGGTGCCACAACAGGTGGTCGGTCCAGGTGCGTGGCTCGCCCTTGGCATTGATGTTCTTGCGCCGGAAAAAATAGGTCTGCACGTCCATCTGCTGGATGTTCAGTTCGCCCGCCTTGATATGGTTGTGTACCCACTGGTGCGAGGGGTTGAAACGACGAGTGTGCCCCACCATGCACACCAGGCCGGTGTCTTTTTGGGTTTGCATCACCGCCTCGGCATCGGCCCAGCTGTCGGCCAGGGGAATTTCCACCTGCACATGCTTGCCGGCCTGCATGCATTGAATGGATTCCGCCGCGTGCTGCTGGGTGGGTGTGCACAGAATTACCGCCTGTGCTTCGGTTGCTGCCAGCGCCTCGGCCAGATCCACCGACACATGACCAATACCGTATTGGTCTGCCACCTCCCGGGTTTTCTCCAGGTCGCGACCGACCAGGGATACCACCTCGACGCCGGCAATGTTCTTGATGCCGTCCAGGTGTTTGATACCAAAGGCGCCAGGGCCTACTACCATAACTTTCATAATCTTCTCCTGCCTTATTTTGTTCAGTTAACTAGTGTCCATCCAGGAACGCTGCTTTTTGTCATCCCCGCGCAGGCGGGGATCCAGTAACCGATTAAAATCTATGGATTCCCGCCTGCGCGGGAATGACGGCAAATTGGCAATTTCCTGGCTTCCGGATAGGTACTAACTGTTTTCCAGCACCAAATGGCCCACTGCCGTATTCGACGCCGGCACGTGATAAAAGCGATGCTTTAGCGTGACCTTGTCATTCAGGGCGCCGCGGGCAATCAGCCACATCACCAGTTCGATGCCCTCGGAGCCGGCCTCGCGCACGTAATTGATGTGCGGCACCTGGGCCAGGGCCTCGGCATCGTCGACGATACGGTCGAGAAAATCGTTGTCGAATTCCTGGTTGATCAAGCCCGCGCGCGGACCCTGCAGCTGGTGGCTCATGCCGCCAGTGCCCCAGACCTGCACGTTCAGATTATCGTCAAAGGATTCCACCGCACGGCGCAGGGCCTTGCCCAGGGCGTAACAGCGCTTGCCAGACGGCGGCGGGTACAACACCACATTAACGGCAATGGGGATCACCCGGCAAGGCCATTCACTGGGCTGGCCAAACAGCAACGACAGGGGCACGGTGAGGCCGTGATCCACATCGAGATTATTGACGATGGTCAGATCGAATTCATCCTGGATCACCGACTGGGCGATATGCGACGCCAGGGTCGGATGGCCTTTGACATTGGGTACCGGTCGCGGGCCCCAGCCCTCATCGGCGGGCTTGAATTCCTCGCCGGTGGCAATCGCAAAGGTGGGCACCAGGTTGGAATCAAAGGCGGAGGCGTGATCGTTGTAGACCAGTAAAATCACGTCCGGCTTCTGCTCGGCAATCCACTGCTTCGAGTATTCGTAGCCGGCAAACATCGGCCGCCAGTAGTCATCGCCGGTTTTGCCGTTGTCGATTGCCGCACCGATGGCCGGCACGTGGGAAGTACAGACTCCCGCTGTAATTTTAGCCATATTATTTGTCCTCTTTGTACATATTGCCCTGCGGCGAACGTCCACCGTCGAGCATCATCTGGGCGTACTCCGCCTGGCTCATGCCGGTCATGGTGGCAGCCGCGGCCTGGAAGCTGATGCCATCGGAAGAGAATATCTTGGCCAGGAAATAGATATTGCCGCCCAGCGCCATCATGCGGTTGTAATCCCGGTCCAGCACCGCCTGCTTCTGCGCCTCGGTCATGGGCCACTGGTCCAGATAGGCGCGCTCGTCGGCCCTGAAGGCGTCTCTGTTGCCAGCCTTCATCAGCGACATGCAAAACTGGTTTAGATGAAAACCCTTGCGCGCCATATCGGCGTCGAAAATGGTGGTTCCGGGAACATCCTCATAGGGTTTGTCCAGAGCCATAAATCCTCCTGTTATTTGCTATTTCGCTTTCTTAAAACGCTCATCAACAAGTACTTAATCTTGCCAGTACAAGCGCATGGGGTTGTCCACCAACAGCTTCTGTTGCAGCTCCGCAGTGGGTGCGATTTTGGGAATAAAATCCACCAGCTTGCCGTCGTCGGGTACGTGGCTCTTCATATTAGGGTGCGGCCAGTCAGTGCCCCACAATACGCGATCCGGAAAGGCATCGACAATGTGGCGGGCGAAAGGGACCACGTCGCCGTAGTCCGGTGGCCCCGCCAAGGACAATCGCTCCGGACAGGTCACCTTGGACCAGAAGTTTTCGTGCTCGCGCATCAACTTTACAAACAGCTGGAATTCCGGGCCGTCCACCGGCTTGCTCACATCGGGCCGGCCCATATGGTCGACCACCACAGTGGTGGGCAGCGCGGTAAAGAAGTCGTACAGCTCCGGCAACTCCTGGGCTTCAAAATAAATCACGATGTGCCAGCCCAGATGCTTGATGCGCTCGGCAATGGATTGCAGCGAATCGAAGGGCAGCGCATCCACCAGCCGTTTGACGAAATTAAACCGCACCCCGCGCACGCCGGCGGCGTGCAGCTGCTCCAGCTCGGCGTTGGTGACACTGCCCTTCACTGTCGCCACACCCCGGGCCATGCCGTTGGAGTGGTTGAGGGCATCGACCAAGGCGCGGTTATCGGCGCCGTGACAGGTAGCCTGGACAATCACATTGCGGGAGAAACCCAGGTAGTCGCGCAGGGCCCACAACTGGTCTTTGGAGGCGTCACACGGGGTGTACTTGCGCTCCGGTGCGAACGGGAACTGGTCGCCGGGGCCGAACACGTGGCAGTGGGCATCCACGGCACCGGCCGGCGGGGTGTAAGCGGGCTTCGACGGCGACTGGTGCCAGTGCAGCCAATCGGCATCCATAGTGAACTTGCTCATAGGCCCCTCCCCTTAAGGCTGGCATCCAGCCGCGGATAGACTTTGCGGGCGTTACCTTCATAGACCTTGTAGCGGTCTTCTTCGTTCAGGTTCAAGGCGTCCACATAGCGTTTGGTGTCATCGAAATACTGCCCGGTCTCCGGATCGATACCGCGCACGGCGCCAACCATTTCCGAGCCGAACAGGATGTTGTCGATATCGATCACCCGGAACAACAGATCGATGCCGGGCTGGTGGTAGACACAGGTATCGAAGTAGACGTTTTTCATCACGTGCTCGGCCAGCGGCGGCTGCTTGAGCATATCCGCCAGGCCGCGGAAACGACCCCAGTGGTAGGGTACCGCGCCGCCGCCGTGGGGAATGATAAAGCGCAGATCGGGAAAATCCTTGAACAGGTTGCCCTGCAGAAACTGCATAAACGCGGTGGTGTCGGCGTTCAGGTAGTGGGCGCCGGTGGCGTGAAAGTTGTGATTGCAGGATCCGGACACATGCACCATGGCCGGCACATCCAGCTCCACCATCTTTTCATAGAAGGGGTACCAGCTGCGATCGGTCAGGGGCGCCGAGGTCCAGTGACCGCCGGACGGATCCGGGTTCAGGTTGCAGCCGACAAAACCCAGCTCGTTGACGCAGCGCTCCAGCTCGGCCACAGAGTTGGCGATGGAGACACCGGGCGACTGGGGCAGCTGGCAGACACCGATAAAGTACTCAGGGTACAAGTCCACCACCCGCTTGATCAGGTCGTTACAGGCTGAGGTCCACTGCTTGGACACCGCCTCATTGCCGACGTGATGAGCCATGGTGGAGGCGCGGGGCGAAAAGATGGTCATATCGGCGCCGCGCTCTTGCAACAAGCGCAACTGGTTCTGCTCGACGCTCTCGCGAATCTGGTCGTCGCTGATGGTCGGTACTTCTGGCAGCGCAGTGCCCTTTTTAAAGGCCTCGATTTGCGCCTCGCGAAACAGCTGGTGCGGCTCCGGTGCAGTGGTGTAGTGTCCGTGACAATCAATAATCATAGCGCATTACTCGTGTGGGTTATTGTGTTGATCGAGCTGGGCCTGCATGGCATCGAGCATTCCCCCCAGGGTCGGCTCCTGCAGCAGGCTGTGAAATTGTGCCGCCCAGGCCTGGCGCTCGACGCAGCCCTCGCTCATCCAGGGGGTCAAGCCGGCTTCATGTACGGTTTTGGCGACTTCGCGCATCTCTGCCGCGCGCCGGCCGCCGTGCTGCAACGAGCGGGAAATCAGGTACTGGGCGTGTTGCGACCAATCCGGGCGGGGAAACAAGTCGTTGAGCGATTCCAGCACCGCCCCATCGACGCCGTAATAGCGGGCTGCCAACAGCGACTCGGTGACCAGGGCTTCCATACCCTTGATGATGACGCTGCGGCACATCTTGGTGGCGGCAGCGACGCCCAGTGACGGCGACACGGCTCGCATGGCGCTAAAGCCCAGGTCGCGGCCCAAAATTTCGAAATCGCTGGCTTGTGGCCCCGCCAATAACATCGGCGCAGCACTGCGCTGCGGTCCGATGGGCGACATGATGGCCGCCTCGACAAAGCGCCCACCCACTTTTTCCACCGCGTGACTGAGTTGTTGCTTGGTCACGGGCGAGACGGAATTCAAATCCACGAACCAGGTATTATCGGCCAGGCCCGGCAAGATAGCGCGCGCCGCGTTTATGGCCTGGTCGGCGGTGACGGCAGACAGCACCAGCTGGCAGTTCAAGGCCGCACTCGCGCCGCTGCTGGCGCGCTGCAGGCGCGTATCTTGCGCTCCAGCTAAAGCAGCCAGCGCCTGGTAATTTTTTGCCGCCGCACTATCGGCCCGGTCGAGCTGCGCATCCCAAACCTGCAGCTCCACGGCCGAGCCGCGCAGCAGGTCTTCCGCCAGGGTGCGACCGACCTCCCCCAGACCGAGCAGGCATATGCGCTCAATGTTCATTACTTGTTCACCTCAGTCGCGGGCACCAGCACCTCACCGCGCATCAGCAGGCGCGCAGTGCGCAGCAAGGCGGCGCGGTTGACCTGGAAAGTATCCAGCTGCGCGCTGCCGCTGACATCCATCTCCACGGTAAAAAAGCCGGTGGGGTGTTCCACGTCCAGTCGACAGACACCGTCGCGGGCCTGCAAACCGGTCACCTGCTCGGCCACCGAGCCGGCCAGCATACAGGCACTGGCGACGCTGACTGAGCCCAACACACCGATGGCCTCGTGCACCCGATGGGGAATGAAAGTGCGGGTATTGATCGCACCGCCCGCCAGGGGGGCCGACACCAGGCTCATCTTCGGCACGGTCTTGTTGCTGACATCGCCGAGCTTCATCAGCGGCCCGACCGCCAAGCGGATCTGCTCGATGCGCGCCTTGAGCTCGGCATTGGCCTCCAGCTCAGCCGGGGACTCACTGCCGCTGAGACCGAAATCGCCGGCCTTCAACAGCACCACCGGCATACCGTTGTCGATGCAGGTAACCTCGACCCCCTCGACCCGGTCGACAATATTGCCGGTGGGCAGCAGTGCACCGCAGCTGGAGCCGGCAATGTCGAGAAAATCAATCGGCACCGGCGCAGCGGTACCGGGTACGCCGTCGATACGGGCGTCGCCCTGGTAGTTGACCCGGCGCCCGGGGGTTTCCACCCGCGCCACCGCTCGCGCGCCGGTATTGACCATATGGATGCGCACGTCGGTAAATCCTTCCGCCGCGTCCACCAGCCCGCGCTCGATGGCAAAGGGGCCGACACCGGCGAGGATATTGCCGCAGTTCTGCGAGTCACTGACTTCCGCCTTGTCCACTACCACCTGCAGGAACAGGTAATCCACATCGGTGTCCGGATCCGCCGATGGGCTGACAATGGCCACCTTGCTGGTGAGCGGATGGGCACCGCCCATACCATCGATCTGGCGCTCATCGGGAGAGCCCATGGCGGCCAGCAACAGCCGATTGCGGGCAGCGGTATCGGCGGGCAAATCGGAGGCGAGAAAATACAAGCCCTTGGAAGTGCCGCCGCGCATCACCATGCAGGGAATGGCCGTTTGCATGGCTTATACGTCCTGCAGGGTTTTGACGTAGCGCAGGCCCTTCTCGGCCAGGCGCGGGCGCATATTGTAAACGTCCAGCCCCAGTTCCCCGGCTTCGAACCGAACCCGTTTGGCCTCTTCATTGGCGCTGCGCTGGGCCACTTTGGCCTGTACCGCTTCGGCTTCTTCGCGACGCACCACCACCACGCCGTCATCGTCGGCGACGATCAGGTCACCGGGGTTGATCAGGGCGCCGGCACAGACCACTGGAATATTGACGTTACCCACGGTTTCCTTGACACAGCCCTGGGCAAATACCGCCTTGGACCAGACCGGAAAACCCATCTCGGTAAGGGTGGCGATATCCCGCACCCCGGCGTCCATGATCAGGCCGATCACACCGCGCGCCTTGAGCGAAGTCGCCAGCAGATCGCCGAAATAGCCGTCTTCACAGGGACTGGTGGGTGCTACCACCAGCACATCACCGGGGCGACACTGCTCTACCGCCACGTGCAGCATCCAGTTGTCACCGGGAGCCACCTCGCAGGTCACCGCAGGGCCGGCAATTTTGGCGGGACGATAAATGGGTTTCATGTAGGAGGCGAGCAGCCCCTTGCGTCCCTGGGCTTCGTGCACAGTGGCGACTTCCGCCCCCTGGTACAGGCTGACGATATTGTCCGGTACGCGTTCGATATCGGTAACACAAACTGGCATGGTCTACTCCCTGAACTATATAACTTGAGCTGATGGATAGGTTTTATGGGGGCTATCATACGCCCAGGCGCCCGAATTGGGATGTTCGAATACCGCTCCAGGATATTAGTTTTTTCTATAATGCCCTGCATTTCCAACAATAAACAGCGCCAACACAGGCGCCAGGGGCACCAACGCAGGGGCCTGTGGGTCAACTCTGATGCGCGGCTATGGGTTTATGGGTTTTTAGCCGGTAGTCCCGCGGGGTGACTCCGGTCCAGCTTTTAAAGGCTCGGGCAAAGACCGCCGGGTCGGAAAAGCCCAGCGCTTCGGCCACCTCCCCGAGGGGCATGGTGTGACTGGTGAGCAACCAAATCGCCCGGTCGCGGCGCACCAGATCCTTGATCTGCTGGTAGGAAGTGCCCTCCTGCTTGAGCTTGCGCATCAGGGTGCGCTTGGTCATATGCAGGCTTTGCGCCGCCTCTTCGATCACCGGAAAGCCATCGCGCAGATATCTTTTGAGCAGTTTTTGCAGGTCAAACGCGACACTGAAGTCGGTGGTTGGCTGCATAAACAGTTCCATCGGGCAGCGCTCAATAAACGCCCTCAGTGCCGACAAGCTTTGTGACACTTCGCGCTGCAGAAACTTGCTGTGAAAAGAAAAGCCCAGCTCGGGCTGGTCAAACCGATGCTGGCCGGGAAACAGGTACGCGTACTCGCTCACGTGCGCGGGTTTGGGATAATTAAAATAGACTTCGTTGAGCGTGACATTTTCCGAGATCAGCCAGGAGGCCATGCGGTGCCAGGCCATCAAAGTGATTTCGGCAAACAAGTGGTGTGGGTCAGTTTCCGGCGTACTCATGTGAAACAAAAGCGCGGCACTTTCACCATTGACCGCAAGCCGCAGGGTATAAGCCCCGCTGACCATGCCGTAAAATCGAATCCCCTCGCGCAGGGCTTTGCCAAGACTGGGCTCCAGAATGGCAAGCTTGCCCATCAGGTAAAAGGCGCCACGGGGTATAGGCGACACCGACAAGCCCATGGATTCATCCTGCAGGTGATCCCAAATGCTTTCGACAATGATTGCCAGCTTTTCGGTTTCCACCCGCACATCCGGGGCATCGATATCCGCCGGACTGAGATTGGCGGCGGCCAGCAACTTATCCCCGTCCAGGCCCTTGTCTACCGCCAGGTGATAGAGCTGGCTGACAAAGGCATTGGCCGCACTCATGGGGAACTGGAACCATCCAGCCCCAACAACTTCACCGCATTATCCTTGAGAATGGCCTGCAGCACGTGATCCTTGAAACCCACTTTTTGCGCCGCTTCGACCCAGGCGTCGGGACGTATCAGGGGAAAGTCCGAGCCGAATAACATCTTGTGACTGAGCTGGGTATTGGCGTAGCGGACGATTTGCTCGGGAAAGTATTTCGGCGACCAGCCGCTGAGATCGATATAGACATTGGCCTTGTGCAGCGCCATGGACAGGCTTTCATCGGTCCAGGGCCAGCCCGGGTGCGCGAGGATAAAATTAATGTCGGGAAAGTCCACCGCCACCTCATCGATCAGCATGGGCTGACCATACTTCAATTTGATCCCACCGCCGCCCTTGAGGCCGGTGCCCATACCCGAGTGGCCGGTATGGAAGATCGCCGGCAACTTGTACTCGGCGATCACCTCGTAAATGGGGTAGGCCATACGATCAGCCGGGCTGCAGCCTTGCATAGGCGAGTGAAATTTGAAACCCTGCACTCCCCAGTTCTCGATTAAATCACGCGCCTCCCGCGCCCCCAACTTGCCCTTGTGAGGGTCGATTGAGGCAAAGGGAATCACCACATCCGAGTTGACCCTGGCCAGCTCGGCAATCTCCTCATTGCGGATTCGCCTGGCGCCGACGCCGGCTTCGCAATCCACTGTGAACAGGCAGAAGGCCATATTCTGCTGGCGGTAATAGTCAATGGTTTCCTGAATAGTGGGCCGCTGCCGCGGAGCCTTGAAATAACTGCTGGCGGCGTCAAAGAATTTGCCCATGACCGGATCTTCAGGGTCCGTGCACGACACTTCCGCATGGACATGGACATCGATAGCAACTACTTTATCTGCCTGGATCATAATCGGGCCTGCACCTCAGGGAGCTGTGGCGGAGAACTTCTCGCGCAATTCGTGTTTCAACACCTTACCCAGACTGTTGCGCGGCAGCGCCTCCAGGGCCATCGTTTTCTTCGGTATTTTGTACTTGGCCAACTGTGAAGTCAAAGAGCCGAGCAGTTGCTCCGGGTTGAGGTCAGCGCCATCGGTCACATAAAACAGGCAACCGACCTCGCCCCACTGCTCATCCGGCACGCCGACCACCGCCAACTCGCGAATGCCCGGGTATTTTACCAGCAGCGCTTCCACTTCCGCCGGGTAGACATTTTCGCCACCGGAGATAAACATGTCCTTCTTGCGGTCGGTGACCCGATAGTAACCGTCGGCATCGAGAGCGACCACGTCCCCGGTGCAGAACCAGCCGTCCTCGGTGAGCGCATTTTGATAGTCCTCTTGCCGCCGCCAATAACCCACCGCGATGTTGTCGCCTTTGAGTTGCAGCTCGCCGGGAACCCCGACATCTACCGGCTGGTTTTGCTCATCAACCACCCGCGCGTGAATGCGCGGTGACGGAATTCCCACACAGCCGGCCTTGGCCGCGATCAGGGCCCTGTCCAGCGGCATGCCGAACACGGTGCCGGCCTCGCTCATGCCATAGCCATCGACAATGGAGATGCCGACATCGAGCCAATCACGAATTTGTGCTTCCGGATGAGGTGCACCGCCGGTGAAAAGCGCCTTTAGCCCGCGCAGCTTGCCCGCATCAAAACCTGGCTCGGCGCGCAAGGCCACCGCCATTTGCGGCACACAAAAGTAATGGCTGATACCCAGTTGTGGGTCGGCCAGCCTGGCCAGGGTGCGCTCCGGAATAAAACGGTCGGAGATCATCACCTGGGCGCCACATAAAAATACCGGCCGCAGTGACGTGATCATGCCAATGATATGGAACATGGGCGATTCACAGAGAAATACACTCTCGCTATCTACCTCTCCCAACAGGGAAAAATTAATGGCAGTCTCGGTAAGGTTGCGCTCACTTAGCATCACCCCTTTGGGCTTGCCGGTGGTCCCGGAGGTGTAGAGTATCAGCGACGGCAGGTCTTCCGACCGGTGCCCAGGCCAAACAGGTTCAACCTGGGCACAGAGACTTTGCAGCTGGTCAATGGCAACCGTTGCCGCCGCCGGGGCATCGGGCAACAATTCGGTCACCGACCCGTCGAAAAAGATGAGCGTGGGCTGGCAGTCCTCTACCAGCACCGCCAACTCCGCCGCCGACAGGCGCCAGTTAAGCGGCACAAATAGCGCGCCGAGGCGCGCGCAAGCCAGGTGCAACACCACGATTTCGGCACAGTTTTTCGCCAGGCAGGCAACCCGGTCACCCTCGCTCACCCCCCTTGCGGCCAGTAGCGCAGCGCAGGTGGCAATATAGTGGTCGAGCTCTGCATAGCGCCACTGGCGCGCACTGATCAGGTCAGTCAACGCCATTCTGGCCGGGTGCAACTGGCTGTGGAAGCGAACATAGTCCATCGTTATTTTCCTTAACTTTTACACCTTAACCTTGCTGCTTGGACTTATCGTAGGCGCCGAGGCCCGGCTTGTAGGTCTTGTCATCGATGAACTGCTTGATGCCTTCCTTGCGCCCGGTGTTGTCGTAGCTGTTGGCGGCCTCCTGGGCGCGGATCAAATAATCTTCGGCGTTATCGTAGGTCATTTCCCCCACCCGACGCACGGCATCCTTGGTCGCCTTGAGCGCCACCGGATTTTTCTCCAGCAAGACATTGGCCACCGCGGTAACCCGGTCCTTCAGCTTCGCCAGCGGCAGGGCTTCGTTAACCAGGCCCCACTCCACCGCGGTTTTGCCATCGATATTCTCGCCCATCATGGCGTGGTACATAGCCTTGCGCATCGGCATCAGGTCGGTAGCAACCTTGGTGGCGCCGCCGCCGGGTAAAATACCCCAGTTGATTTCACTGAGACCGAACTGCGCCTCTTCCGCCGCAAACGCCAGGTCACAGGCGTAGAGGGGGCCGTAACCACCGCCGAAGCACCAGCCATTCACCATGGCGATGGTGGGCTTCTGGTACCAGCGCAGGCGCCGCCACCAACCGTAAGACTCTCTCTGCGCCTGGCGAGTGCCACCCAGGCCCAGCGCTTCCATCTCGCGGAAGTACTCTTTCAAATCCATGCCTGCAGACCAGGCCGAACCTTCACCGGTGAGCACCAGCACACCCACCTCGTCATCAAACTCCAGTTTGTCCAGCACCCGCATCATCTGCCGATTCAACTTGGGGCTCATGCAATTGCGTTTTTCGGGGCGATTGAAGCTCACCCAGGCAATGCCGTTTTCCACGGTGTAGGCGACTGTATCTTCTTCTTTGCGTTCAGTTGTCATCTTCATGTCCTTCTTTCAGGGTAAAAGCAATGTGTTTAACGTTTTTTTCAATTGGCCAACGGTTGTTAAATTGGCCAGCCGACTTATATCGGGTAGTGACCCGGCTCGGTTTCCATAGTGATCCAGCGCAACTCGGTAAAGCTGTCGATACCGGCCCTGCCGCCAAAGCGGCCGTAACCGGAAGCGCCCACACCACCAAACGGCATTTGTGCTTCGTCGTGCACAGTGGGGCCGTTGACATGGCAGATGCCTGAATGAATCTGGCGCGCCACCTTCAATCCGCGGGCGGCATTGGTGGTGAAGACCGCGGCACTGAGGCCGTACTCGCTGTCATTGGCGATGCGAATCGCATCCGCTTCGTCTTTGGCGCGGATCATCGCCACCACCGGGCCGAAGCTCTCCTCGCGATAAATCGCCATCTCGCTGGTAACACCGGCCACCACTGTGGCCTGCATCAGCACGGATTCACCCTTGCCACCGCTCAACAATTGCGCACCTTTGCCCACCGCGTCGTCGATCAGGGCGTTGACCTTGTCGACAGTTTTCATATCCACCACGGCACCGAGCGGCGTCTTGCCCTCGCGCGGATCGCCGGTCGCCATGCTTTTCACCTTCTCGGCCAGCTTGGCGGCGAAGGCATCGGCCACCGCACCCACCACCACCAGGCGCTCGGTGGACATGCAGATCTGGCCCTGGTTCATAAAGGCGCCGAAGGCCGCGGCTTTCACCGCCTCGTCGAGATCGGCGTCTTCCAGCACGATCAGCGGCGCCTTGCCTCCCAATTCCAGCAGGCAGGGCTTGAGGTGCTCGGCGGCGCGCCTGGCAATCACCTTGCCCACCGCAGTGGAACCGGTGAAGTTGATGCGCTTGACCGCCGGGTGGTCGATCAGCGCGCCCACCACCTCAGCGGCGTCGGCCGGAGCGTTGGTGACGGCATTGACCGTGCCCTCGGGGAAGCCGGCTTCTGCCAGCGCCTCGACAATCAACTCGTGGGTGCGCGGGCAGGATTCCGACGCTTTCAGAATCACTGCGTTACCACAGGCCAGGGCGGTGGCCACGGCGCGCACGCCGAGGATAATCGGCGCATTCCAGGGGGCAATGCCGAGAATCACCCCCACTGGCTCGCGCACCGCCATCGCCAGGCAGCCGGGCTTGTCGGAGGGAATCACTTCACCGCCGATTTGGGTGGTAATAGACGCCGCCTCGCGCAGCATGGAGGCCGCCAGCATCAGGTTAAACATGGCCCAGCCCTGGGTGGCGCCGATCTCATTCATCATGGCGTCGACAAACTCGGTCTGCTTGCTCTCCAGCGCCGCCGCCGCTTTTATCAGCACCGCGCGGCGGGCGTTGGGGCCCTGCTGCGACCAGGCGGCAAAGCCCTTTTGCGCCGCCTCGGCAATTGCGGGGATATCGGCGGGCTGCATGGCGCGGGCACTGCTGGCCACGTCACCGGTCAACGGATTGAGTCGTTCAAAATTCATTGTCACCTCTCCTGCTTGTTACGTTTTTCAGATATTGGCCGGCAGGCCGTGCTGTTTCAGCACTGGCCCCAGCATGAACAATGCAAGAGCCGCGACCAGTGCTCCCGCTCCCATAAAGATGGACACCACCAGCAGATCGAAGCCGGCGGCGAATAAAAACCCGGCGATCACCGGCCCCAGCGCGGCGCCGCCGCGGCCAATACCGATAACGATGCCGGTACCACTGGCGCGTAACTCGGACGGAAAGGCGCTGGCCATCAGGGCGTAGAAGCCCACCACGCTGGCGTTGGTAAAGAAGCCGGTCATGGCGGCCACCAGTGCCAGGCCAGTGAGGCTCTCCTGCCCCAGGCCGAACACCGAAACCATCGCAAACGCCAGGATCAGCACACCGATCAGCAGCTTGCGCAGCTTCAGGCGACTGGCAAACAAGCCCAACAATATCGCGCCTGTGGCACCGCCAACATTGGCCCACACCAGTACAGTGCCGGCGGAAGAGGCCTCAAAACCCATGTCCACCACGATCTTGGGAATCCACTTGAGAATGTAGTAAAAGGTCATAATAAGCATGAAATAGGCGACGATCAGAAGCAGGGTCAGGGCCAGGAAGCGCGCCGAAAACAGCGTGTGGAAGCTGGATTTTTTTACCACTGCCTCCCGCTCGGGCAGCACCTTCAGGGTGTCGTGACCCATTTTCTCCAGGGTGCGGTTGATACGCGCCAGCGCATTCGCGGGCTGCTTTTTCGCCAGGAACTCGATGGATTCCGGCAGACCAATCCACACGACAACCAGAAAGATCCCGGTGGCGATGGCGCCAAAGACGAAGATGGCACGCCAGTCGAATTGCTGCAGCAATACGGTGGAAATGGAACCCCCGACGATCGCGCCGACGGGGTAACCGGTAGCCATCAGGATCACCGCCAGGTTGCGGAAACGGGCGTTGGCGTACTCGGCCACCATGGCATTGGTGGCCGCCAGCATGCCGCCGATACCGAGACCGGTGGCAAAGCGCACCAGCAGCAATTGATTGACGCTGTTGACCAGCGACGCCAGGTACATACCCGCGGTCATCAGCACCAGGCACCAGAGAATGGTCGGTCGCCGGCCGATCTTGTCGGCCATACCACCCAGCAGAATAGATCCCACCGCCATGCCGAACAGCTCCATCGCCAATACCACACCGAGTGCCGCCCGGTTGATGGACCACTCATTGGCAATGCCGGGCGAGGCAAAGCTGATTGCCAGCACATCGAAACCGTCCAGGGCATTCAGCAGGATGCAGATCACCACCGCCATGATTTGGAAACCGTTCATGGCAGATTGATCGAGCAGTTGCTTGGGATCGGCGACAGTTGCAGTAGTCATAGGCTTATTCTTATCGTGTTTAATGGAGTCCTAACCAGCTCTGGCCTGTACCAGAGTGTTTATACTATGCAAAAAATACCAGCAGCAGAATTGCGAATAGTGACCAAATTCTATGCACAAACTACCACGACGCCCCTTATTGCAAACTGCCGTCAGGCCGCCGTTTCGGCCTGGACAAGGGCCGCCAGGCACGCTATTTCGCAAGGAACCCTTCGCAGCACGCGCGCAGCGGCGCGGCGATAGAGATCGACATCGGGTGCGGCATCAGCGCGCTGGCAGATCTTCGACCACAGGGCGAGGTACAGCACCTTGCCGGTCAAGCGCATAAAATCCCGGGCGCAGGCGGACGATGCGCCGCTGGCGTCAACACAGGCCCGGGCCCTGGACCAGCAGTCGAGCCCGGCCAGCACCGTCTCCGCCACGCCCTCTTGCGCCAGCCTCTCAACCAGGCGCACAAAATCATCGCCACCGCGGGCCAATTCACGCCGCAACAGCGTCAGCGCGTGAATACCGTTAGCGCCCTCGTAGATGGTGGTAATTCGCGCATCGCGATAGGTCTGCTCCACCAGGTATTCGCTGAGGTAACCGTAACCACCCAGTACATCCTGGGCCAATGACGCCGCACGGGTGCCCGCTTCCGTGCAGAAGAATTTCGCCACCGGAGTAAGAAAGCTGACCAGCGCCTCATCCCTGCCCTGTTCGAGCAGCAACATGACCTGGTACACCAGGGCGCGGCCGCCAATGGCCAGTGCCGCCATGTCGTCCAGCATCTGGCGCACGTCGGCGTGCTGGTCGATGGTCACCGCAGCGCCCGCCTGGTCTTTGCCCTGCTTGCGCTCGGCCGCATAGGCGGCGGCGATGTCGAACGCCCGCGCAGCGTGGGCAACACCCTGCAGGGCGACATCGATGCGCGCGTGGTTCATCATCGCAAACATGCATTTCAGGCCGGCACCCGGCTGCCCGATCAACTCCGCCCGAGCCCCGTCGAACTGCAACTGGCAGGTGGGCGAGGCGTGCAAGCCCATTTTCTCCTCGATGCGCAGCACCGACACACCATTGACACTGCCATCGGGCAGCGCCGATGGGCAGGCAAACAGGGACAACCCCCGCGTGCCGCCAGCGCCGGTGCGCGCCAGCACCAGGTGCAAGATACCCTCACTCAGATCCTGGTCACCGCCAGAAATAAAGATCTTCTCACCCTCAATCCGCCAGCCATCCTCGTCGGCGAGCGCCCTGCAGCGCACCTCCGAAAGATCAGAACCGGCACCCGCTTCGGTCAGGCACATGGTGGCCAGCAGTTCACCAGAGGCCAAGCGGGGAATATACTGCTGTTGCAGCGCCTCGGAGCCAAAATCCAGCAATACCCGCGCGGCCCCCGGCACCAGGGACACAATCATCTGCAGACTGTGATTGGCGCCACTGAATATCTCGCTGATGACCGCTTGCAGGGCCGCGCCCATACCCTGGCCGTCGAGCGCCGGTGGCAGGCTCAACCCCTGCCAGCCATCACCAGCGTAGCGCTGGAAAAGCTCGGGCAAGCCCGCCGGCATATGTACCCTGCCGTTCTCAAGCCGGCAGCCTTCCCGGTCACCGGGTTCGTTCAGCGGGGCGATCTCCTGCTCGGCGAAGCGGGCAAAGACATTGATCACCTCGGAGCACAATTCCTGATCCCATTCGGGGAGCTGGTCGATAGCAACGATTTCCCGCAGGCAGAACTCGATGTCTTCTACAGGTGCCTTGAATTCTTTCATAGCGATATGGCTCTATGAGTGGGGTCAGATGCCCGGGCCTGCGGTATTTATCAAAAGTCTGGCAGTTACTCCGGGATGTCAGTGAAAACGTATCGTTGAAATCCCGCCTGCTTTCGTCACGCTTTTGGGCTGTGGCTATGGCCCCGCATCACTGGCTAATACTTTGCCCCAGCAATGATTGCAGCTTCGGTGGTGCTGGTACTCGGTCAGGTTAAAAGCATAGGACACGTGCGCAGGTGCCGGAATTGCGCTTGGTGACGAAAAACCATGCAGAAGGTACCACGCAGCTAAGTTATGACTATTCAGCCGTGACTATTGGCCTGGGCGATTGATTTAGGCCCTGGTTTTCTCTGTCAGAGTTGAGACAGGCCGCTGACCCTGTATGCCTGGGCATTAGATTTTTCTATAATTTCCTAAAACCTGAAGGTCGTCCCATGACTCCCCTAGCCAACCTGCGCCACCTTATCGCCGCCCTGGAAGTCCACCGTCTGGGCAGCGTCAGCCACGCCGCCAGGCGCGTGCACCTGTCCCAGTCAGCGGTTACCCAGGGCCTGGCAAAACTGGAGCGGGAACTGGCGCTGACCCTGTTTACCCGCACCCCGTCCGGCCTTTTTGCCACCGAGGCCGGGCTCATTTTCCTGCGCCGTGCCGAACGTGCGGTCAATTGGTTGAAAGCGCTGGATGGCGTGCTGGGTGCACGGCAGCGGGATAAACCCAGGCACTTGCACCGCTTGCTCACCACCACCCAGTTGCGGGCCCTGATCACGGTGGTGGAGGAAGGCAGTTACACCCTCGCCGCCAACCGGCTGCAACTCACCCAGCCCACCGTACACCGGGCGGTGCGCGAACTGGAAAGTGTCTGCGAACAGACCTTTTTCCAGCGCTCCCCGGCGGGAGTCGAGCCCAGCTGGCAGGCCCGCCAGGTGGCCCGTTATGCCAACCTGTATTTTTCCGAGCTGTCCCAGGGATTGGATGAGGTGAGCGAACACGAGGGGCATATGAACGGCAACCTGCGGGTGGGCAGCCTGCCGCTGGCCAGGACCCGCATGGTGCCCCACGCAGTGACCCTGTTACTGCAGGAGTTTCCGGCGGCGCGCGTCAGTATTATCGACGGCCCCTACGAGGAGCAGTTGCACAGCCTGCTGCAGGGCCAGCTGGACGTTATTGTCGGCGCCCTCCGGCATCCACAACCGAGCCCGGATATCACCCAGCAACTGTTGTTCCGCGACCCTCTCAACGTGGTAGTACGGGCCGGACACCCGCTGGCCAATAAAACGGCGTTCACGGCGGCAGAGTTGCAACAGCTGGACTGGATTGCACCGCGACTCAATACCCCGGCCCGGGATGTGTTCGCGCGCCTGTTTGAAAACGCCGGGCTGAATCCGCCGGAGCACGTGATTGAGTGCAGCTCCCTGGTGGCCACCCGCGGCCTGCTGCTGGAGAGCGACCGCGCCGCCCTGCTGCCCGCCAGGCAGGTGGAGGTAGAAGTGGCCCAGGGCTTGCTGGTAGTCAATCCACAAATTCTCACCGGCACCAGTCGCGATATCGGCCTGGCGTTGCGCAAGCAATGGCTGCCAACCCGGGTGCAGACGCGCTTCCTGGAATTGCTGCGCAGTGAAAACTGACGCCAAGCGGTGTAATCACGTGTCAAACATCAGTTTCTTTGCTTTTTTAGTATGTGTTTTCTAGTTTTTTTTCCTACATTAGCCCCCACAAGAGAAACCTTGGCAATTCAGACAATTTTATTTAGGAGAAGCTACACATGGCTACTTACTCAAGCAAACTCTTCACTGGTGTTGAAGGAATGACAAAGACTTTTGAAGAAAACTTGAAAAAGGTTTCTGATAAGGCTTCTGCTCTGAACGAAGAATACACCACCCCGATCAAGACTTACTTTGAAGAGCTGCAGGGTGCCCTGCAGAGCGCTGTGGACGTCAACAAGAAGGCGCTGGAAAAAGGCTACAATGCCAACAAGGCATTTATCTCCAAAGTTCGTGCTTCTGGTGAAACCGCTGTTAACGACACCAAGGCAGAAATCAAGAAAACTGCTGCTGACGTTAAAGCCGCTGTAAAAAAATCCGTTGACGACGCCAAGGCCCAGGCCGAGAAGCAAGCAGACAGCGTCAAGGAAGCCGTAAAAACTGGCTCCAGCAAGCTGGAAGACAGCGCCAAAATCCTCAAGAGTGCTGCCGAAGAAGTATTCAGCACCCTGTCTGGCAAGAGCGCTGCCAAAAAAGCCCCAGCCAAGAAGGCTCCGGCCAAGAAAGCTGCTGCTGCCGTGAAAGAAGAAGCGACTGCTTAATCGAATTTAGCTCTGGTCAGCTAACATTGTTATTTTTTGGGGCTGGAAACAGCCCCTTTTTTTTGACCGTAATAAACGCAGACAAAATGCTGAATTATGCTGGCTGCCAAAAAGCTTGTTACTTGTTGGCAAGAAGCTGATGTTAACAAGAGCCTGATTGTTGGCAAGAAGCTCAGCACCAACTATTCTGCCAGTGCCCTATCCACAGCCTGTTACCCTGAGCCTGTTACCCTGAGCCAATACCAGTGCCCGGCAATTGATTAGCGCTTGCGCGGTTTCTCCGCCGGCTTGTTGCCCGGCTTCATTTGTAGCTTACCGGCTGCCTTCTTACTGACAGTTTTCCTGGCGGCAGTCGGCACATTGGCCACTGGTCCGGTGGCGCTCGGCTCACTCTCAAATTCCAGCGACAACTCGAAACTGTCTTGTCCTTTATTTTTGCCTTCCCGCTTATCCAGGCCCTTTACTTTGCTCTTATGAAGCTTGTCCTTAACTCCGTCTTTGGCCCCCGGTTCACCACCGAAAGTGCCAGCGTCGATACCATCTTCCAAATCACTTTCTATTCCATTTTCCATACCACCATCTAATCCAATAATGGCATCGAACAGTTCGTCCCAGTCGTCGTCGATGGAGTGGGTCATCTGCGGAATCAAATCCTCAAACGGGCTGCCCGTTGGCGCTTTCGCCGGAGGCTTAACAGCAGGTTCATGCTTGGCTTCAGGTTTGGCTTTCGACTTGGGTGCATCTGCGGTCAAGGGCGAGGGTACGACTTCACCGGTATCGATATCCAGCTCCAGTGGCCCCAGGGTCTGCAAGTCTGCATCGGTAATTTCAAAATCATCGTCCAATAGATCCGGCAGAGCCTCCCGCTCGGCAGCACTCTGCACTGCGGCCGTTGCTACGCTCTTGCCTGGCGCCGTTCCCGCTTTGCTCTTTGCCGCCCCGGTATTTGTCGTCCCGGAGGATGACGTCGCATTGTTGGTCGCCCTGGACGGCGTCGCTGCGGCGCTTGCTTTTGCAGCGCCGGCGGTCACGGTAATTGGGGCCACCGCAATCGGCAGCTCCCGGGTTTTATAGCGTGAACCCTGTTGCTCCCAGAGGCGCCGGATAATAAGTGCCAGCAGAATCAGGGCCAGTAACAGCAACCCCAAAGCCGCCCAGCCCTTATAGGCATCGCGATTAGCCAGCGGCGTTTGCGCCGGCTGTGTGGCACTGTTGATGTCAAGCAGTGACTGCCCGGGCGGCGGGGTCGCTGCTGCCGCGACCCCGCCACCAGCAGCAGGATTCGCAACCACAGTAGTCGCAGCCGGGCTGCCGGCGCCGCTACGCTGACGATTAAGCGCTTCCAGTTGTTGGGCCTGCAGCTCCACCAACTCTTTCAACATATTGATGTAATCGGAGTTTTCAATGGTATCGATCTGCCGGCGCAGGTCGGCATTGTCACGCTGCACCCGGTCGATGGATTCCCGGGTGCTGTCGAGATAGGCTTTGAGTGCCTCTGGGCTTTCCGCGTCCAGCTCGGCAAAACTCGGCGTCGAGCCCTCACTTTTTTCCGACAGCCGCAACATGCCCGCCGCCTGGTCGGTGTCGCGCTCCGGCGCCGGCACCGGACTCACAGCACTGGCCGGCTCCCGGGTAGGCAGATTATTCATCCAGGCACGATTACCACCCGCTGCGCCGGACTCGCTCTGGACAGCAGCGGCGGGCGCGCTGACGGCGCCAACGCTGCCGGATTCCCCGCCCAGTTGCAGCGGTAAATCACTGGCCTGCGGCAACTGCAAGCTGGCACCGGCTTTCAAGCGATTGATATCACCGCCAATAAACGCCTGGGAGTTGTGCTGGAACAGCCACTGGCTCACCCGAGCCGGGCTTTCCCCGCGCCCCTCGGACCAGCGCCGAGCGATAGCGGAGAGGCTGTCACCACTCTGCACGCGGTAACTGTCCGCCGTCAGTGCCGTCACAGCGGTGCGGCGACTCGCTACTGCCGCGGCGCCTGCGCTGCCAGCAGCAGTTTTGCTGACGTTGTTGCTAATGTTGCCGGGGCCGGTAGTTGCGCCAGCACCGCTGCCACTTGCCGCAGGGCGCGAGTCAACCGCTGTCGCGGCCAGGGCTGGCGGGTCGAGAAACAGAGTGTATTCACGAATCAGCGAACCCTTCGACCACTGCAGCTCCACCTGGAAATTAATAAAGGGCTCCAGCACCGGCCGGCGACTTGCCACCCGCACCACCACGCCGGCATCGGTGTTGTCCAGCTCCAGCACCAGGTCGTAATTTACCGAAAGGGCGTCGAAGCCGAATTGCTGCGCCCGGGTTATGTCGAGTTTTTGCACCAACAGGTCTTGCGCACGATATTCCCGGGCGGAGTCGACCACATTGATTTCGGCCTGCAGCGGCTGCCCCAGCAGCGAGCTGGAGGTGATTTCACCGAGACCAAGGGCCGCGGCGTTGAACGACAGCAAAACGCCACTCAGCAATGCAGCAACGGTGATAACGCAGGGTTTGTGCTTACCAAACAGCATGTATGTGTCTCTATGGCCTTTCCAACACTGGCACTGCTAAAAGGCAACTCGTGTTTATTCCATGGGCGCGGGTTTTCATTGACCCCAGCGGCACCGGTGCCTGTCCGCTACGTACGCGCTACGTACGGACCCTGAAACTCGCTGGTTTGACCGTCCCCGCAACACAGGGACGGCACAAAAGAGCAGTCTTGACGAAAAGTATAGCCGGCAATGGACTTAATGCCATGTTGGGCTATGCAACTCAATTCTGCTACCGGTTCAGGGCTTCGTAGGCTTTTTCCAGTTTTTTCAGCTGCTTCTTGCCCAGTTCACCGCAACACACGCCCAGGGCATGGCGCAGGCGGGCCCGGCTCATGTCCGGCCCCAGCAATACCATGGAGTCCATCACGGAAAAAGACGCGGTGGTACCGGCGATAGCGATAAACAGCGGCGCGAGAAAGTCCTTGAGCTTCAATTCGAGCTGGTCGGCCAGGGTCTTGAGGGTGCTGAAAATCTCGTCCCGATCCCAGTGGCGCAGGTTTTCCAGCCGCCAGAGGGAGAATTGCAGCACCTCCTTGAGCTTGTCTTCCTCCAACTTGACCTCGGCAAAGCTGGCCTGGGTCAGCGGCAGCTGGCCGGACACCAGGAACGCCATCAGCGGCGCGAAGTCACTGAGGGTATTCATCCGGGTCTGGGCGTGGGGCAATACCGCCAGCAGGTTTTCCCGATTGAAGGCCCAGCCCTGCAGCCGCTCCGCCAATTGCTCCAGCGACAGGTCCTCGCGAATCCAGAGGCTGTTGAGCCAGGACAACTTCTCGGTGTCGAATATGGGGCCGCCCAGAGATACCCGCTGCACATCGAAATTATCCATCATCTGCTGCAGGCTGAACTTTTCGCTCTCATCCGGCATGGACCAACCCATCCGCCCCAGGTAGTTGACCAGCGCTTCCGGCAGGTAGCCCATGCGCTGGTAATAGAGGATGGAGGTGGGGTTTTTGCGCTTGCTGAGCTTGGATTTGTCCGGGTTGCGCAGCAGCGGCAAGTGACACAGCTGGGGCATTTCCCAGCCAAAGTATTCGTACAGTAGTTTGTGTTTGGGGGCCGAGTTGATCCATTCCTCACCGCGCAACACGTGAGTGATGCCCATCAGGTGATCGTCCACCACATTGGCCAGATGGTAGGTGGGCATACCGTCGGATTTCAGCAGGATCTGGGCATCCACCTGGCCCCAGTCCAGCTCTATGCTGCCGCGCAGCAGGTCATCTATCGGGCAGGGTCCCTCGCCTTCGGGAACATTCATGCGCACCACCGCGGGCATCCCGGCCGCCTTGCGACGCGCCACTTCCTCTTCTGGCAGCCGCAATTCACTGGGCTTGAGGGCGGCAAAGCCACCGGCCTCGCGCCGGGCGGCGCGCAGTTCGTCCAGCTCTTCCGGCGTGCGGTAACAATAGAAAGCGTGGCCCTTGGCCACCAATTCCTCGGCGTAGCGGGCGTAGATATCGCGCCGCTCGCTCTGCCGATAGGGGCCGAACTCGCCGCCCTTGTCCGGGCCCTCGTCCCAATCCAGCCCCAGCCAGCGCAAGCTGTCCAGAATCGCCTGTTCCGACTCCGGTGTGGAGCGGGCCTGGTCGGTATCCTCGATGCGCAAGATAAACTGGCCGCCGTGCTGGCGGGCAAAACACAGGTTGAACAGGGCAATATAGGCGGTGCCTACGTGGGGGTCACCGGTGGGCGATGGGGCGATACGGGTGCGAACGGTCATGTATTTCAGGCTCTGGATAATGGATGGCAACAGGAATTCGACGCTGGCATTACTCTTACTCTGTTTACTCGGTTACGATAAAAGGCTCGCGGCAAAAGCAGGAAGACTTTGCCACGGACTGGCTGCCAGCAAAAGCCCGCGATTATACGCACTTCCGCCGCCCTCAACCAGCGACTAACCCGGCCAGGCGCCACAGAAAAGCCAGAAGAAGGCTGGAGAAAAAAGGCTGCGGCTCGCGGCGAAAACCATTATAATGGCGCCAAATTCAACATAAGTAGCAAACGGATTTGATCATGGCCTCGATCGCCACCGCCGCAGCAGCTCCCCCCCTCGCCGCCCCTGAGTGTGAAAGCCCGGCCGTGTCCATTATCGTGCCCACTTATCGGGAGGCGTTGAATATCCCCCTGTTAGCCCGCGGCATAGACGATGTCCTGGCACCCCGGGCAACCCCATACGAACTGATTATCGTCGATGACCACTCAGACGATGGCACCGGTGCTGCCTGTGAGCAGCTGCTTAGCGAGGGCAACCCGGTCCGGCTGATCAGTCGTCGCCACCAGAGAGGCTTATCTTCGGCGGTGCTGGAGGGCTGCAGCAAGGCCCGCGGCACTTACCTGGTGGTCATGGACGGCGATCTCTCCCACCCCTGCAGCGCCATCCCCGCCATGCTGGACCACTTGCAAAGCGGTGAGGCCGACTTTGTGGTTGGCTCCCGCTATGTGCCCGGCGGCTCCACCCACGCCAACTGGGGCTGGTCTCGAACCATTAACTCGCGCGTGCCCTCCTGGTTGTCGCGCCCACTCTCGCCCCTGCGGGACCCCATGTCGGGCTTCTTTGCCCTGCCGCGGGACTCGCTGCCGGAGCGGCAATTGCTGTCGCCGGTGGGCTATAAAATTGGTCTGGAGATTTTTGTCAAAGGTGACTTCGATAAACCCAAAGAAGTCCCCATCCACTTCGGCGAGCGCGTGCACGGCGAGAGCAAGCTCAGCGCGCGCGAGCAATTGCGCTTTCTGCAACACCTGCGGCGCCTCTACCACTTTCACTTTCCACTGCTGTCGGAGCTGGTGCAGTTCGGCCTGGTAGGGGCCAGCGGTTTTGTCATCGACCTGTTGTTTTATCTACTGCTGCAATGGCTGGTGGGCCTATCCCACACCACCGCCCGGGCGCTTTCCTTCCTGGTCGCGGCCTCCTGGAACTGGGGCTGGAATCGCACCATCACCTTTTCCCAACACCAGCAGCTGGCCAAGCTGGTGCAGTGGCCACGCTTCCTGCTCACCTCCAGTCTCGGCTTTGCCGTCAACTGGGGTAGTTACGTACTTCTAACCAGTGAGTTCGCTTTCTTTGACCAAAACCGGATATTGGCGCTGATGGCTGGAGTGGCGCTGGGCATGGGGGTGAATTTCATTACTGCGCGACTGTTTGTATTCAAGCCGTTTGCGGAAGACGTCAAGCGCGACAACGCCACTTTTAATGACTAATACCCGCCCCCGCGCTATAAACCCAAACCCAGCGATTGGTTGATCAGGTAAAAACCCTCGCTATCGGGGGCGCCGAGAAATTGCAGCCCCTGCGCCAATTGGGGATCGAGGTTTTGCCGCGCTCGCAACTTGCCCTTCAGTACCAGGTTTTTGCCCAGCTCGGAACTGGCGCTCAACTGCAGTTCCAGCGGCGCTGTTACGTCCATCACCTCGGCCTCCAGCACACCGCGACCATTAGTTTGAAAACGCGTGCCGTAGGTGCCCAATTCCAGCCAGCGCTCGAACAGCAACACGCGCCCCTGCTGCCAACTGGCACTGCCACTGGCGCGCTCAAGCGCTCCATTGTGCATCTCCGCCGCGGCGATATGCAGAGACAACAAACCATCGGCGGGCGGGGCTTGCCACAGCGTTGCCACAGCGGCGGGCACGGTAATATCAGTGTCGGCAATACGCACCGTACCGGCCGGATTCACGCACAACAGCCCTTGCACTTGCTGGCGATTAAGCTCCGCTTCCAATTCGAGGCAGAGTTCCAGGCTTAGCAAGCGCAACGGCCTGACCCGCCAACGGGTTGCCCCGAGGGAATAATTGACGCCATAGAGGGGAAGTACCACCTCGCCCGCCTGGCCGCGCCAAAAACTGCCCGTTACCGCGCTTATCGCACTGCCCGGCAGGTTGCTCTGTACCAGGTTGGCCAGCAATGTCGCCGGTGCTTTGGCAAGCACCCACAGCAGCCAAAAAGCCAGCCCCAACAACAGCAGCTGCCACCAGCGCGAGCGACGCACGGGTGCGGTTGAATCTGCCACGGGCTAGCCTCCTTTTCTCAACACAATATTGGCCACCACCCGGCCTTCCTCCTGGCTCGCCACCATCGACAAACTGATCACCTGCACCCCCAGCTCCACTTCCATGCTGTACAGCCACTGCAACAAGCGGGAGTATTCCACCTCCTGCAAACGCAAGCGCACCTCGCCATCGGCACCCGATTGCAGACCCTGCATGCTGAGCCCACTCTGGCGCAAGGCCTGGTCCACCTGCTGCGCCAGGCTGTTGCTGGCAGCCGGACGCACATTACTCGTCTGCCCCTGGATCACCTGGGCGGCCAGGTTTTTGACTCGGCCGTGGCTGGCTTGCAGGCCCGCCAGTTGCACCTGCTGGCTGTTGATATAGCCGTTTAGCGGCAGCACCAGCAGATGGTAGAGCAGGAACAGTGACAGCGCGGCCAGCAATAGCAGCAGCATGACCTGGTCGCGGCTATCGCGGCGCAAGAATGCCGCTTTCAGTTCTGCCAACATTCTCAAACTCCCGCTGTGCGCACGATTTGCAATTGCGCCAGGTGCTTCTGCTGGCGTGAACTGGAGCTGGTCAACTCCGCCCGGTAGCCCCGGGCGTTGAGCCGCGCGCGCAGGGCTTCGATATCCGCAAAGGATTCCGACTCGATGCTGAGTCGCAACTCATGCTTGTTGCTCTGGTAATTCAAAGAGGCGACCCGGACTTGTTGGTGCTCATTCAAAATCGGGCCGACAAACGCCATCATGGGCAGGAAGTAACTGCGCTCGCCCTGGTTACCACTGCCCCTGACTTTCTGGCGCAGCTGTTTTTCCGGGTCCACCATGGCGCCCCTGGGCACCGCCTGGCGGTAACTGGATTCAATCGCGCTGCGCACCTGTTGCTGTTGCGCCTGGAGATCGGCCACCTGCACCAGGCCAACCGCCAGGTAGAGCGCCACGGCGACACCGGCCAGCACCGATACCGCGCGCCACTGCTGCCACCAGCGGCCGAATGGCAGCATTTTGGCGAAGTCACCCCGGGCCAAATCCCGGGCTCTGCTGAGCAATGCCGTCGACAGGCGCAAGGGCTGTAACTCACTCTCTACCGGCAGCGAACGTAAAATGTTGGGTACGCAGCCGGTTAATGCCTGCAGCCCCCGGTCGTCCGGCGCCAACAGGTGCAGTGACTCGGGCAGCTCAATACCCTGGGATACCTGCGCGGCCACCATTTTCTCCAGCACTACCGGGGCCATGGAAAGATCCAGGGCAAACGCCTGAGAGCCGGCCGGGTGAACCAGCACATTGCCATCCAGCTGCAGCGTCCAGCAATTTCCCGCCGCCCCGTCGAGCAAATCGAAGTCCGCCCAGCAGTGGCTGATCTCAAAACCCAGCGCCTCGAGTTCGTCATAGCGAGCCCGCAGCCAGTCTCTGTCGACCCAGTAGGCCTCGACCCGGTAGCCGGCCTCGCCCCGCTCCGGTATGGAATAGGCAAAATGCAATTCATCCACCGACCCGGCCAATTCATCTTCCAGTTGAAACGGGGCCAGGCTGGCCAGGTGGCGCAGCTCGGCCCGACTGAGCGTAAGGCCGCCGCGACCGACTCTCTGGCCGGGCAGGATCAGCCCCACAGCATCGTACTCTGACTGGGCCGCCCGGGCTTGCAACTCGGCGGCGGTCTCGCACCACTGCCAGGCGGATGCCCTCTGCTCAGCGAGCAGGCAGCAGGCGTAGCCGATGGTGCCATCCTCTTGTTCCAGTACACGAATTACAAACACGGTTTTAACCCTCAATTCTCACTCTTGTGGACCCACTAGAGCCCGCTCCGCCCCACCACTTTGACGCCCGTTTCGCTGCGCTGCAGCAGGCTCACCAGGGTTCGCCGCTGGCGGGCGACGGCCGCTTCCACTTGCAGCTGAAAATAATGGCTGGTCACGGTCAGCCCCTCGGTGGCCAGGGTCGCCTCGCGGCCGAACACCGCCTCGGCCTCCGCCGTTTGGAAAAACTCTTCCGGGCTGGCAAAGCCCTGTTTATCCCCCTCCCCGGTCTGGCGCCGCGCCTGCCGCGCGGCATCCAGGCTTTCCGCCTCGGCCAACGACAGCGGCACTTGCTGCTCCTTGCTGCCCAGGGTCCTGAGCAACTGCAGCGGTGCGGTATTGAGGTTCAAGCTCACCGGTTCTGGCAGGGCCACCAGCATTGGCTCCAGTTGCTGGTAGAGCTCTGCACTGACGCCCTGCACCAGGCGCAATTCGGACACGCTGTAGAAATACTGATTGGCCGGGTGATAGGCCGGCTCCAGCTGCTGGTACTCATACAGCTCCGCCCCGCCCTGGCCGCTAACAGCAGAATCCCGGTCGATCCAGTCGACCACGGCCTCCAGTATAGCCACCGCTTCGGCCTCGCTCACCGGCAGCGCGTCAAAACTTTGTAGCAAGCGCACAAACTGCTGTTGAGCGGGGCTGAAAGCGGCGAAATCCGGTGTGTTCGACTGATTTTTGTAAACCAGTTTGGTCGCCAGCGAATTCAAATTAAGCCGTGCCTGGGCGTCGCGGATGGCCGGCGTCAAACCGTCACCCCGCTCATTCACCGGGAAATACACCCCCTCCCGGGCCCAGTTTTCCCCGAGGTGATCCACCTTGCTGTTGTTGTAGTCGTCCTGCAGCAGGTAGGCCGCCAGGCTCTCCGCCCCCTGCAGGTAGGCCTCGGCCTGGGCCCCGTGCCAGCGATTCTCGCCCCGCGCCAGGGTCAGCTGAAACCAGAAACCCATGCTGGTCGCCAGCCCGGCCACCACCGCCACGATCAACAGGGCCATAATCAACACCGCCCCCGACTGTCGCGCCCTGGCTGGCTCCCAGCCGGCCCGCAATTTATGCGCCGGCAGTTTATGGGCCGGCAATATGCGCTCTGGCAGTATGCGCTCTGGCAGTATGCGCTCTGGCAGTATGCGCTCTGGCAGTATGCCCTCTGGCAGTTCGCGCTCTGGCCGTTGTCGTGCTGCTGCGATCACTGCGCGGCACCCGCCAACAGGAACACCCGCTTGCTCTCGGGCAGGGTATCTGCCACCAGGGTCACTTCCACCGCCCGCGGCAGACTGGTGTTATTGACAGTGCCGTCGTTACTGCTGAGCGGCCACTGTTCCACCCAGTCACTGTCGTCCAGCCCCGCCGCCGAGAGCGGTAAAAAACGCAGCCTTAGTTGCTCCACTCCGGGCAGCAACAGGCGGCGCTGCATGGCGGGCAGTATGCCGTCGTAATAATCCCGTTGCGGCCAGCTGACCCGATACAAACTGCCGTCCTGTAACTGGTAGGCCACTCCCTGCAATTCACTGCGCACTTGCCCCAGGGGGTTGGACCAGCCGGAGCGGGTCAGGCGCAAAAACCAGGTATCACCAACAAAGGTGAAGCTATCCAGCTCAGCAGCGGCCACTGCCTCGAACGCCGGCAGGCTTTGTTGCTGCCCCTGCAGCGGCGCCCGGTTGATGCTGTGCTGCAGATCCTGGCGGATAAACTGCCAGGTTCGCTCCACCGCATTCATCTGCTCGGCGGCAAGCTTCATGGCGCGGGAGGCGTCCGACGCCACCGTCAGCGACTGGTAAGCCAGCACCGCCACCACCGCCGACAGTCCCAGCGCCACCAGCACTTCCACCAGGGTAAAGCCGCGGTCGCGGCGCAACCCTGGCCGCGGCCGCATGGCGATGGCTATTGCGCCATGGACACTACTCATCGGCACTACTCATCAACAAACGCCGTCAGCGACACCAGTGCCGCCTGCTCCCGGGTGCCAACGGTAATGTCATAGCGCAGCAGGCCGCTCACCTCGGTAGGCGTGCTCTCCACTTGCCACTGCCACTCACTGCCGGCCATGGCCTCGATGCCGGACGCCTTGCCCTTAAACACCTGTTGCGTCACCGCTTTTTGCAGGCGCAGTTGAGTCAGGCGATTTTCCACCACCCAGTGGGCCACCATTTTTTGGCGCAAAATCCCGGTCCCATCCACCTGTCCCATCACCAGCGACAACAGCGCCGGAATCGCCACCCCGATCACAAACAATGCCACCAGCACTTCCACCAGGGTAAAGCCGCCGGCCCGCCGCCGTGATCCCTTCGTCCCACGGTTGTGATACTGCGTTCTGTTAGCGCAAGTCACTGCTGTCTTCACCGTCCTGATAACTGACCAGCTGGCCGCTGCTATTGAGCAGTACCCGCCGCCCCACCTCGTCGGCGACACCGTGTTCACTGGAGTAAAAGCGCAGCACAAACGGGGTGATCTCGCCGCTGGGATAGATGGCGATTACCGGCTGTGGCTGCGGGCTGGCGGCATTCAACTGCACCAGGTCAACCGGCTCGTTTTCAACCCTCAGCTCCAGCATCATCCAGCCCGGTAACCGCTGCAGCGCCAGCACATCAGTCTGCATCTGCCACTGCCGATCGCGATAGCGCAGCCAGCCGTAGCGCCAGGGCTGCTGCAAATCGCCGGGCACAATATACAACCCCAGGGTTTCGCCACTGAAGATGGCGTCGTCCAGGGCAAAGCGCATTTTTTCGGCGAACCCGTCGCTCTCCTCGCGCACCACTGCGGCGGGTTCATCCAGGGTGATGGTGAGCGATACCATGCCCACTGCAAGCCCGATTACCACCAGCACCACCAGCAGTTCGATAAGGCTGAACCCCCGCAGCCGGCGTGATGGGCAGCGACCACCAGCGACTGTATTCAAACCAGCCTCGGTGACAGGCGCCATTGTTTACCCTGTTGCAGGAGTTGACCCGATAGCGGGTTTGCCAGCCTCACTGTTGCGGCGGTACATCCCAATTGCCGAGATCGGCGTTCTGGCCTTCACCGCCGCTGACACCATCGGCACCCAGGGTGTAGAGGTCGTACTCGCGGTTTTCCCCGGGGCTCAAATACAGATACGGCCGCCCCCAGGGATCGATGGGCAGACTCTCGAGATAGCCACTGCTGCGATATTGGCGCGGTACAGGATCGATAGTGGGTTTTTCCACCAGTGCCTGCAGCCCCTGCTCGCTGCTGGGGTAGACAAAGTTGTCCAGCCGATAGAGTTTCAGGGTGGTTTCAATGGCTTTGAAATCCGCCCGTACTTTCTGGATTCTGGCGTCGTCCGAGCGCTCCAGCACATTGGGAGCCACGATGCTGATCAGCAGCCCCATAATCACCAGTACCACCAGTATCTCTATCAAACTGAATCCGGATTGTTTCTTCATCGCAATAACCACTACTCTCGTTCGCTTTAGATCAATGTATTTAATTCAAAGATGGGCAGCAGGATGGCCAGCACAATCGCCGTCACTATGCCGCCCAACACTACCACCGTCATGGGCTCCATAATCCCCAGCGCGGTCGCCAGCATCAGCTCCAGTTCGCGCTGCTGGTTGCGCGCCGCAAACCCCAACTGCTCGGCCAGGGCGCCGTTGGCTTCGCCGATGGAAACCATCTGCACCAGCAGCGGCGGAAACAGCCCCGACTGGTCCAGCGCCTTGTTCAGGCTGCCCCCCTCCTGCACCGCCAGGGCCGCGTCACCGGCGGCATTTCTCATCACCAGGTTACTGAGCACCTGGCCGGCGATGCGCAGCGCGTCCAGCAGCGGCACACCGCTGGACACCAACAACCCCAGGGTCGCCGCAAAGCGCGCCGAATTGGACTCGATAATGATGCCGCGCAGGATCGGGATGCGCAGTAAACACCGGTGCCAGTGCAAGCGCAAGCGCGGCACCTGCAGCATACGGCGCAGGCCCACGATCAAGGCGATCACGGCAACCAGCAGCCACAGGCCATAGTCCACGGCGAAGTGACTGAGGCCGATCAACGCCTCGGTGAGCGCCGGCAGCTCGCGCTGGCTGTGGGCAAAAATGCCGGTAATCTTCGGCACCACAAAAGTCATCAGCAAACCGATTACCAGCACACTTACCGAGAGCAGCACCAGTGGATAGATCATCGCCATGCGCAAACGCTGCTGGGCGTAGTGGCTGGCCTCGGTGTGGTCGGCCAGCTGTTCCATGACCGGCCCCAGGTAGCCGGCGGTTTCCCCGGCGCGCACCAGGGCGCGGTACATTTCATCGAACGAGCCGGGGCTTTCCGCCAGGGCCCGGGCCAGGGTGTTGCCCTCGACGATACGGGCGCGCACCTGCAGCAGGATTTCCTTGACGTGGCTCTTGCGCTGCTGGCGGGCGGTCGCTTTCAGGCACTCGTCCAGTGGCAGGCCCGAGGTAATGAGGGATGCCAGCTGGCGGGTAATCAGGGTGCGGTCGCGGTGGTTGATCTTGCGCAGCAAACCAAGGCGCCAGCTGCTGCCGCCGCTGGCCTCGGGCTGCTGGCGGGAGGCGGCGGCTTTTACCTCGATGACTTTTAACTGGCTGGCACGCAGCTGGCCGCGCACCTGGCGCTCGGAGTCGCCTTCGACCACCCCCTTGACCACTCGCCCGCGCTCATTTAACGCTCGATAACTGTATGCTCCCACGCCCTGACTCCTAACGCGCCACCTGGGTGACGCGCAACACTTCTTCGAGGCTGGTGGCACCACTCAGGACCTGGCGCCGGCCGTCCGCCACCAGTGCTTCACTGTGTTTGCGGGCGTGCTCCAGCAGTACCTGTTCACCGCTGCGATCGTGGATTAACTGGCGCAGGGCTTCGTCCACCACGATCAGTTCGTAGATGCCCATGCGCCCCCGGTAACCGCTGTGGCCGCACTTGGCACAGCCCACCGGGGAGCCGATTTCACAGCCCTCGGGCAGGTCCAGCAGCTGCCGCTGCGAGGCGCTGGCCGGGTGCATTTTCTTGCATTCCGGGCACAGGCGCCGCACCAGCCGCTGGGCCAGGATCGCCTCCAGGCTGGAGGACAGCAGGAACGGCTGCACCCCCATATCCAGCAGGCGGGTGATGGCACCGATGGCGGTGTTGGTGTGCAGAGTGGACAACACCAGGTGCCCGGTGAGACTGGCCTGCACCGCAATGGCGGCGGTTTCGCTGTCGCGGATTTCCCCCACCATGACAATGTCCGGATCCTGGCGCAATATGGCCCGCAGCCCCCGGGCAAAGGTCATCTCCACTTTCTGGTTGACCTGGGTCTGGCCCACTCCCGGCAACAGGTATTCGATGGGGTCTTCAATGGTGAGGATATTGCGCTTGCGATCGTTAATGTGGCTGAGGCCGGCGTAGAGGGTCGTGGTCTTGCCCGAGCCAGTGGGGCCGGTGACCAGGATAATGCCATGGGGCTTTTTCAGGGCCGCGGCGAAGTCGCGCTGCAATGCCGCCGGCATGCCCAGCTGGTCGATCAGCAGCTGTCCGGCCTGCTTGTCCAGCAACCGCAATACCACCCGCTCGCCGTAAGCCGAGGGAATGGTGGACATGCGCACATCCACCGCGTGCCCGGCCAGCCGCACCGTGATGCGGCCGTCCTGGGGCAGGCGCTTTTCGGCAATATCCAGCCGTGCCATCACCTTAAGGCGCGACACCAGCACCGCCGCCAGGCCGGGCTTGGGGGCCAGCACTTCACTGAGCACCCCATCCACCCGAAAACGCACTGCGACCCGATCTTCAAACGGCTCGATATGCACGTCGGACGCCTGGTCTTGCACAGCGCGGGACAGGATGGCGTTGATCAGGCGGATAACCGGGGCAAAGCTGCTGTCGGACAGGATATCCCCCTCCTCCGGCATTTCTTCCACCAACTGGGACAGATCGATTTCCGCATCCAGGTCATCCACGGCGCGGCGCGCGGCATCGTCGCCCACATGATAGTGGCGGGTAAGGCGCTGCTTGAAGTCCTCCTCGCCCACCTCCTGCAACTTGAAACTGTGGGCAAAACAGCGGCGCAACTCCAGTATCACCGGCAGCGTCAATTTCGCAGTGTGATAGAGAACCCCGTCTTTGAGCAGCACTTCGTGACTGGCGGCGTACTTGTAGGGCAAGCCCACCTCGTCGGCTTCGGCCAGCAGCTCCGGCTGGCCCTGCAGCGCTTCGTCGGCGACTTCTTCCAGTTGCAACTCGGGCGCAGGGCTTTCCACCATCCCGGTCATTCTCCCTGCTCGCTTTCGACCGCCACTTCCTCCGCGGCGGCTTCCGTCGCCGCCGCCGGGGCCCCGGACTTGCTGTCGGGCCGAGGGTCCTGCCACTCTGGCAAGATGGGCAACTCCTTGCCATTGATCATAATACTGCCACGGTTGCGGCTTTGGGCCTGCTGCTCGCGAATATAGCGATACTTTTCCGCGGTGGCGCCAGACAGCGCCTCGCGATTGCGGATTACCCGGGCGCGAATAAACACCATCAGGTTCTGCTTGACCACGGTGTTGTCTTCCGAGCGAAACAGGCGACCCAGCACCGGCACACTGCCCAGCAGGGGCACCCGGGTTTCATTGATCTGCACATCGTCTTTGATCAAGCCGCCCAGTACCACCACCTCGCCATCTTCCGCCATAATCTGGGTGGTTATTTTCCGTTCGCTGGTAATGATGTCCGCGGCGTCCACAGTAGAGTTATTGAGAATACTGGACACTTCCTGCTCGATATCCAGCACAATGCTGTCGCCCTCGTTAACATGGGGTGTGACCTTCAGGATAATGCCGACGTTCTCCCGCTGAATGGTCTGAAAGGGATTGGTCAAACCAGAGTTGTCGCTGGTTGAGGTGTAGCTACCTGTCACAAAGGGCACGTTGTCGCCTACTGATATGGTAGCTTCATTATTGTCGGTGGTGAGTATGCTGGGGGTGGAGAGAATATTAACCCCTGAAGCATCTTGCAGAGCACGCAACAACACCATGAAGTCGGTAGCGCCCGTGTCGGCAATGCCAAACGTCTGCCCGGCAACATCCGCCAGGGCAGTAAACAATTTTGACCGATCACCGTCGTTGAGAAGTACGTCAGCCGCTCCGGTTAACAGCCCTTGGCGACCGCTCACCGTAGACGCACCAAAGCCCTTGTTATTGTCCTGGAACAACCACTGAATACCCAACTCCTCTGAACCGGTATCATTGACCTCCACCACGATAGCCTCGACCAGTACCTGGGCGCGGCGTATATCGAGCCGTTTGATCACCGATAACAGGGACTGCAGCACCTCCACGTCGGCGGTAATCAACAGCGAGTTGGTATCCTCATCCGCTTCAACCGTAGCCTTTTGCGCCGCCCCTTTCTCCACATTCGCCAGTTTGGACATGCCCTGCAACACCCCCGACAGGGCCTCGGCAATCCGCTCGGCGCGGGCGTACTCCAGATACACCACTCGCACATTGCCCCCCTGCGGTTGGGGAAAATCAAGGCGCTGGACCAGGTCTTTTATCCGGCGGCGCTGCATATCATCGCCGCTGACCAGGATGCCATTGGAGCGGGTATCGGCGACAATCTTGACCTTCGACCCGGCCGCCTCCTTGCTGCTGGCGGCATCGAGCTTTTCCAGGATTTTGACGATCTCATCCACCTGGGCGTACTCCAGCGGGATCAACTCGGTGTGCGCCAGTGAGGATTTGTCCAGGTGCTGCAGAATGGCTTCAATGCGGCGAATGTTCTGGGGAGTATCGGTGATCACCAGCGCATTGCTGGGATCATAGGCGGCGATATGGGCGTGCTGGGGCGCCAGCGGCCGAATCACCGCCAGCACCTTGACCGCCTCGATATTCTTTAACTGAATCACCCGGGTGATTTGCGCTTCGCCCTCGGCGGCGCCGCTTTCCATAACCCGGGTGGCGCTGGTGCGGGCGTTCTTGACGGGGATTACCTGGGTGATGCCGCCCACCTCAACCGCGGTAAAACCGTGAATTTCCAGCAGCGACAGAAACAGTTCGTACAGTTGGGCCTGGTTCATGGGCCGGGCGGAGATCACCTGCACCCGGCCCTTGACCCGCGGGTCGACAACCAGGGTGCGGCCGGTGACCTCCGCCACAAACTTGATTACCTCCTGGATGTCCGAGTCTTTAAAATTGACCGTCCAGGTTTGCTCCGGCGCTGCCTGCAGCGGCACACCAACCCCGAGCGCAAGGGACAATACGGCGCCCAGCGCCACCTGCCTGACTAGATACAACACAAATTATTCCTATTCTATATTTACGCTCAGGTCCAGGGTTTCATCCCCTCGCACTATAGCCAAATCCGCCGAGGTGGCCGACTCCAGTTCCTTCATAACCGACGCCAGCCGACTCACATCACTTAACTCGATGCCATTGATGGCGGTGACGATATCGCCATTTTTCAGGCCCAGCTCGGTAAATAACCTGGCGTCCTGGCCCGGTGCAATGCGGTAACCCAACATGCGCCCACCCTGCATCTGCACGCGAAAATTGATCAGCTCACTCAGCGCCTTGAGGCCGCGCTGGTCAATATCCCGCCTGATGCTCTCCACCTCCTCCAGGGGAAGTGCCCGCTCCAACTGGCCGGCATCGGCATCCGGCAAAAACTCGTTGCTGACTATCTCGGTGGCTGCAGACCACTCATCTTCGTACAAGCGGAGAGACTCGTAGCGACCGTTATTCTCCAGAATCACCCGGTCCGCCAACACCTTGGCCAACTTGACCCGGCCCTGCACCTCCAGGAATTCACCCACCTGATAGAACTTCTGTTTCTGATTACTGGCAATGATCGCCCCGCCGCTGTTGTCACTGTCGCCTTGCATCAAGCCTTGCAAGGTCAGCTTGAGCCGGGTCTCCACCGCCCGCGACTCAATATCGTCCACCACCGGCTCCGGTGCCTGCACCAGTTGCCGGGCTACACCAAAAATACGGATACTCTTCAGTTGCTCGATATCGATCGGGGCGCGAACCTCACCGCGGTACTGGGTCAGGCCCAGGTTAGCCGCCACCAATTGCGGTGCGCCCTCTGTGGTGGGCGCAAAGGCGATCCAGAACACAGTGGCCAACGAGCGCGCTATAAATAGAAGCAAGAGCACAATCAGCAGTGTTTTCAGGGCCCCGCTGGCCACCAGCCTCGCTGCCAGCGCCCGAAAGACGGAAAGTGTCTGAAAATACCGCTCTAACTGCATAGTGTTTTGCAATGGTGTCTTGTAATAGTGGCTTGAATAAGAGGCGTGAATACGTGGCCTGAGCTACCAGCCTTAGCAGCTGCCTGAGACAACGGTATAAGACGGTGGTTTTTAACAGCGGCTAAATTGGCGGGATTCCTGGTCAAATGCACCGCGCTGTCACTCCGGCCCGGCTATTGCCGTAATTCACCCCAATCGGTATTAGGATAGCCTAACTTGCTGAATTTTACCGAGTATTGCTGAAAGGGCAAGCCGGTCCAGCCGCCAACTTGGGCAAATGTGGGCGAGTGGGCGGAAATCGGGCTGAACCGGGGTAGCTCGCCGAACAACCTGTCGGTGCTCAGGGCGTTTGCGGGGCCAGCTTGAGCAACGCGCTGCCTTCCGCCGATTGCCATAGGATTTCGCCGCAGGGCATCACTCGCTCAAGTGCAGCTTTGGAAAAGGTGAGTAAAAAAGCCGTCGGGTATTTCAGGGGACCGGAACACTGCCCTGAGAACACCCTCTCCTGGAACTCCAGCCGCTGATGCCATTCCAGCACATCTTCCGGGTAGGTGGGGAGAAATTTCCAGGCTACCAAAGTCGGCCGCGCCAGGCGCCTGTGCAAGCTATAAGACTCGGTGTGGGCGTATTCCGGCTCGATCAGCACAACCTCACCCGGGGGTACATACTGGTCTACCGCATCGATGATGGCCAGGCTGTTGGCACTGACCTCTTCACTGCGAATAATTTTTATCTTTTCCAGCAGCTCGACACCGAGGTAATTGAGGATTATGACAAACAGCGTAACCTTCAATAGCGGCAGGCTGTTGCCGTCGCTTCGATAAAAAAACATGGCAAGCGCTGCAATAATCGCCAGCAACAGAATCAGCGAAGACGGCCGAAACAGGTAAAACTTGGCAAAGGTGTGGTCATGCCGGTCAAAAAACGCGACAACCAGCGCCAAAAACAAATAAGCCAGGAGAATTAAAACGCTATCGTGCAGCGCTTTATCCTGTGCCCAGTCCCGTGTGAGCAACATAAAAAGCCCGACGGACGCAGTAAAAATGATCCCCGGCAACCACTTGCTAAAAGCATAGAGCGACGCAAATGGCACCACATGATGGCTCACCCGCTCCGCGTAAATATCAGCAATATCGCTAAAACGAACACTGGCGGAGCCGCCGTACTGCTCAATAAACAACAGCACCAGCAACGGCAGGATAAGTGCCGAATAACCCAGCAATAGTCGCAAGTCCAGCTGCCAACGACCGACATACCTGTTGGCCAGTAAAATGAGTACCACACAACCGAATCCGCCAACCAGAAAATGCATGTAGGTGGCGATGGCAGCAAACACCACCGCCGGCACCCAGCGCTGGCGCAGACCGAAACCAAGCGCGGCGAAAACCGCGGCATAGGCAAAGGTCTTGGACTCAACGGTGTCAAAAATCCACTCACCGGCAAAGAACTCCTGGCCGGCCAAATCAAACAGCACTATGACCGCAATGACCTTGAACACGGAGAATTTAAGTGCGCTAAAAAAGACGGTCAAACCCAGAGCCAGGGCGATAATATTGATCACCCGGGCGATCTGGTGAGCGACCTCATAGCCAGTCAGCTGAATAATCAGGCCGAGAATGGTTTCAAATACCAGCCTGGCTTTAGACGTATCAAATGCAGCATCGTAGGGCCCAAACCCCTCCGGGGCGACTCGTCGCAAAGCCAACTGGAAGTATTGTTCTTCGTTGCCGTTCCAGACGATTGGCAAACATAAAAAAGATACCAGGATAAGGAGACAAGGAAAGAGGTAGCGCCAGTCGATTAGGGCGTCCAGTTTATCGATACAACCTGAAAATACAGCGACCAGTTGTGCACTTATCGAATTATTTGATTTCATAAACGAACCAGGTTTACGTCAGTAATAAGCCCCTCCAAACTGCCCTGTGCTGGCTCTGACATAGTCTGCGAAGGACTAGTATCATGGGGGAATTTAATAGCTGTAACGTGATTACAACTCAGGAAACGGGCAAAGGATTTGCTACAGCGTCCAATTCCTCATCAATTTTGCGCGGTGGGTGCGTTGCCGACAATTTGCCGAGTTTGCTTTTTCCGCTTGTGCTTCAACCAGGACTTTTTCAGTAAATGCGGCACCAGCACGCGGATGGGCATGCGTAGATAATGCCCCCTCACATACAGCAAAAATCGCGACAGGGAAGTAAACAGTGAATCTGCCTGTGGGTGGTCTGGCATCAGGGCTCGCAGGTACAAAAAATCCATTAATTTACCCTGAAATCTCCCGGGTTTTGACCCAATCTGCTGCAGCACTTTTTCCGGCACTTCCAGCTTTAAGATCAGCTCACAGTAATGTAACGCGTAATAAAGTGGTCGCTCTAATTGATGCAGCCTGGCACGGAGTACCAGCTCATCCCAAAGAGAAAGGTCTTTGCGGGTAAATTCGGCCAGTAATCGCTCAATATCAATTAGCCCTTTCAGCCCCATCTCCAATTCACCTTCATGAAACAGGTGCGCCGCACTGTGCAACACCATGTCAACTGGCGCCAAGACATATGCTCCCTCAAAAGGCGCTTTGACGGCGTCTTCTATTAACAAGTCTGCATTTGGGTTTAATTTCGCGGTCAATGCGAGAATCGTATGGTGAACATCCAGGGTGGTATTTGTCTTGATATGAACGAGCGGCGGTATCTCGTGCATCCAGGCGTGGAAATAGTGTCGGTCGTACTCATCCAACTGGCTTGGCTGCCAACCATTTGCAGCCAGGCACGACTCCACCGCCTTAATCTCGGCCACTGGAACCAGGATATCGATATCCGATAACAGCCTGCCTCTGGCCACTTCGAGATCGGCCAAAATATAGGCAGCGCCTTTGAGAAAAATCGGCTTTAAACCAATCCCTTGCAGAGCTCGGACTAACTTAGTGGCTTCCCAGCGCACCGAGATTTGTTGTTTTTCCGCAAGGCATTGCTCGGCACGTATAACCCTTGCCACATCAGCGGGAATATGGACTTGAGGGCATCTGGAGCTCAGATAATTTTCCAGCATGACGAACAGGCCGGCGCGCCTGGCCTGGGAAATCACCATTTCCCAGGCCCTCATATCCAGTTGAGAAGCCTTCTGTGGCTCGCGTATAAGATCAACCAGAACTGGATAGTTAAACATCGGTGGATTCAACCAGTGAGTCAATTGCACCTATAGCCTCATCCAAATCAGAAAACTTCAGATCAAAGCAGCGACAGCGGTCAATTAACCCCTCCATTAACTCAAAACCTTCCCGCCCCAGCAAACTGTAATTAAACGACTGCTGCGCAGCCACAATAAAGGCTGTTTCTTTTAACCGCTCATCGAGGCGTATTTCAGCGCCCTCCTGATATTTTGGAAACAGCATAATGGCCGGCTGCGCCTGTTTATCGACACCCTCTACCGATGACTGGGTCGGTTTAAGGTGCACAACGGTGCCTTTGTGAGTTCCTCGGCTTGGGGGCCCCATCACCAGCCCCTTTTCACGCCCCTGGACAAGCTCAATGGATTCGTTCTTCAGCCCGATTGGCCGGCACAGGGCCGTCAAACTCAGGTCATCCCGTGAAATCAACGCAAACTCGTCGGAAAGGAGGCGCCAGCCGGCCAACATCAACGCCGCGCAGAGGGTGCTTTTCCCCGCACCCGGGCTACCCGGCATAATCAGGGCCTGGCCTGACTTTTCGAGCACCGAGGCATGCAACTTCAAATACTGGTTGGTGTACTGGGCGACACACCAGTTCATTCCCCACTCCAGAAATGCATAAGCTTGATCGGGCGCAATGGGGGCAAACGGCTGTTGATAGTCAAAGTTAAAGATGACTTTGGGGCGGATCAGGCGCCGCCACCGCGAAGGATAATTCAGGCTTATATCGAAATTCGTGTATACATCGTCATCTGGTACTTCGTGGTCGCCATAGAGGTCGCAGATACCCTTGCACACTTCGGGAAGCGATGTAGTAATACGATATACATACGGCCCCGTACGAAGACTTAGGCCGCCGTGACGCAACCGCTGAAAAACTTCCTTTTTGGGCAAGCAAGAAATTAATTGACTCATTGCAAATAAATCACGTCCTGCCGCAATAGCTCCATCAACAGTGACGTCGCGTGGGATGAAAACTCGTCATCCAGATCAAAGTCCTGCTCTGAGGCCAGGCTGCGAATTAAATCACCAACCGCAACAGCCGCATTTGATGCTTGCAACAAGTACACAAGGGATGCCGCGTAGGGATGGAGCAGGACAGTATCACCAGTACCTTCGTGGAAAAGGATGGTTTCCTTTCCAAAGGTCGTTAGGTGAATACCCGGGCAGAGATTAACGGATTTCTTTGCGAGCGATTGCAATGGCTAACCAAATGAGGGAATTGATATACGTAATTGAAATGTATAGCAATTCCCGCAGATTGCCAGTTAATACTGATTAATTTTAGCCCGAAAGTCATCGTTAAAGAATGGATTTTTTGCCGCTTCAGTCGCATTACCTGCACCGAGCGGACAACTTCTCTCGTTCAAGGACTTAAATGTAGTGTGAATAGTGTCTAATTCGTTCTGATACAAGCTGTTGGTTGGATCACTCAAGTAACTTGTCCATGCGCTGTTAAACCAGTCAATAATGGATTGCGCTGAATACCCGTTGGAATAGTAAAAGCCCATCATAACGGAGTTCAGCACTGCTGCGAGGCCGTGACGAACCGACTGCTTGACGTAAGCGTCTCCAGTATTAAGCTTGAGAATACCATTTAAAGTAATGCCTTTGAGCTTGTTTTTATCTTTAAACCCTGGGCCATAAGCCTCACTGCTGATGGCAGAAAAAACTGCCTCGATAGGCGTTGATTGAGTCCAGCCAGTTAGCATCGCAACTTTGGCCCATGCCGCATCATTGGCAGGGGCATCTTGTGCCGGGTCTTGCCAAAAACCGGGGGTGCAGCCATATTCACACTGGGTAACGTCGAAATCGTATTGAGAGCCGCCGTTGTAGACTGAGTATAGCGTATCCACACTGCAATTCTGACTAAACCCATAGCTCGTACCAAAAGCCGATCGACCGGACAGCGACATCAAAACAGCGCCCCCCATAAGCCCTGATTTGGCGAAACGACGCCGGGAACCAGCAACAGCCTCTTTCGGCTCTACCGCTACACTTTTCTTGTCTCTTTGGTCGCTCATTAAAGAAATCCCTGAATTTGATTGGCTCCGACGCCCACACATGAAATTACATGTTCAGTATAGTTCAACAGCTGTACGCCCACCTATCGGAATCTGGCAGCTGGTCAATACACTACGGCGCATTTTGGCAATATTAATGCAAACTTCTTTGCAAATTCCATACCGCTATAAAAAAGTGCTTTCCTGACAAGCAGTTACAATAGCCACCCTGCCGTCTTCGGACACAAACCGGAAGGGGTGTAAAAATTATTGACACCTCATGTTTTCGGTTTGTTTCGACGTTCGTACGCAGGTTGGGTATACAACTATATTGGCGCCCTATACTACATGCAAGACTCTACTGCCTATAAGCGGTGCCACCCGTAAAAGACACACAAACACCATAACAAAATTCCGCTATACTTCCATGCGCCGCACCAATTTGGAGGCTTGGTACCAAAAGCACCCGAGAATGCGTAGTACCTGTCTATACTTACCCCAAACATCTCAAGAAAAAGCAATTTAATGACTGCCGCAGCTCCATACACCAACACGTACCAGGCCAAAACGTGGCATGACCCTGAGTCGTGGGACAACTTTGTTCGATCTCACACGGACTGTGTTTATTTTCGCTGGTCCTTCCGGGAGGTCATCCAACAACAATTTGGCCACAAACCGCACTATCTGGCGGTGACAGACCACGAAAATCAACTGGTAGCCGTGCTGCCTCTGATTGAAATGAAAAGCCGGCTGTTTGGCCATTTCGGTGTATCCCTGCCCTTTGTCAACTATGGTGGCATGATCTGCAGCCCGGACCACCCAATGGCAGCTAAAGAGTTATTCAGCGCCGCCGGTGAATGGGCCAAATTAAACCAGCTGCAACACCTGACCCTGCGCCAGGATCAGCAATTGACGGACTGCGCCTGGCCCCTGCAAACGCACAAAATTGCCATGCTTCTGGAACTGCCTGAGTCCGGCGACTTGCTCATGAAGTCCATTAAATCCAAATTGAGGGCGCAAGTACGCCGCCCCACAAAAGAAGGGGCTATTGCAAAACGGGGAGGCGTAGAGTTACTGGATGACTTTTATTCTGTCTTCGCCCGCAATATGCGTGACCTGGGCACCCCCGTATACAGCCGCAACTGGTTTAAGGCGTTACTCGAAACATCATCGCTGGCCTCGACGCTGGTCATCGTCTACCTGGAAAAAAAGCCGGTTGCGGCGGCCTTTCTTATCCGGCACGGTGACACCATGGAAATCCCCTGGGCTTCCAGCCTGAGAGAATTCAATCGTTTCAGTGTGAATATGCTGCTCTACTGGGAGTCGCTCTGCTGCAGCATCGAAAAAGGCTGTCGTTTTTTTGATTTTGGCCGCAGCAACAAGGAGTCCCCCACCTACCGCTTTAAAAAGCAGTGGGGCGCGGAAGAAAAGCAGCTTTACTGGTACCAGTGGACCCCCCAGGGACAGGAAGCGGTCCGAATAGACCCGCAAAACTCCAAATTTGCACTAGCTACCAAGATCTGGCAAAAATTACCTCTACCCATAGCCAACCTGCTCGGCCCAGGCCTTGTGAAAAACATACCCTAGTGCAAAACACGCGATGATGAAGTCTCTCTCTCTACTCAGCCTGCTTGTTGCCCTGTTCCTGTTAGTGCTGAATATCACGGGTCTTATTGTGCCGCTCCGCTCGCCCGAAATCGGCAGCGATTACGCTGATTTTGCCCGTGGCAATACACCCACCTATAAAGAATCCATCGCCCAACTCCAACAACTCTCTAACCGCGCCGAGCCGACACTGGCGTTTTTTACCGAGGCTACTCGCGTTTTCCACTATGGTATCGCCCATATACCCCCCGGGGATATAGACGTTAAAGGCCTCGCCCACTACCGGATGCAGGTGCCACCCTGGGAGAACTATATTCTCTATGCGCTGAGCTATATCGATCCAAAAACATTTATGGATTACGAATTCTGCAGCTATTTTAAAGCCTTAAAGCGGGCCACCGGACGCTGCGGCCAGCAATCCATGGCCCTGGCGGACTATCTCGATGAGCAGGGAATCACCACGGGTTATGTTTCACTAGGGGGGCACGCGCTCGCCGCAGCGCAAACAAGCGATGGCGACTGGGTCATTCTCGACCCGGATTATGGTGGTGTTATTCCTTTCGATCTGAAGACCGCTGAAGCCAACCCTGAGTCGGTCATTCCTTACTACTGGAACCCGACGCCGGTCGTGAATAACGGGCTGTATAAACTGTTTGCTCCGGAACATAACGAATTTCGTCAAGCCCCACCGGAGAGCCGGCAGCCCACCACCTGCCTGATGGAGAAGTTTGCCTATATTGCCAAATGGTTGATCCCCCTGGCCCTGCTGGCTTTTGCTGGATTATTAGCCATTCTTGCCCGCCGGAAACCTTAAATCACCGCATCGACCAGCTTTTTACAGCGACTGACCATAGGCGAATCCGGATCCAGCTTGACCAGACTGGCGGTCCGGTCAACCAGCGTATCCTTCAACCTGAAGCGCAAATCACAAGCAGAAGGAATTTCGCTGGCTTGCCACCCCAGTGGGAACTCATAGCCCCACTTCTTCATAAACGGACCATAATTCCTCAGCACCAGGTCCTTCAATGATTCAGTGTAATACTCCTCAAAGGGGCGCTTGCCTTTGGTGGGATTGATATGGGGAATATCTCTCACCTTCTCAACCCCAATCAACCCAAGCACATGGGCGAACTCAGACTGCAGGTTTTCAAATTTCATCACATAATCAAATTGGTGACTGCCCACCAAAAACCAGTTGTTATAAACCTTGTCGAAAAAGGTTTTCATAAAACCCTCAAAGCTGCCACCCTGGTTGTGCACATAATCAAAGTGCTTTAGATGCTCACCAGTGACATGCCCGCCATTTTTCAACAAGGCCTTCTCATTGGTGTACTGCCCCTTGTGATTACTGCGGTACTTCTCATACATGGTGGCCATATAATCCAGGGGGTTTCTGACCGTGGCAAACTTGAAGTAACCCTTCTGCTCACCCTTCGCCCACGCCATATACTGGGTAATATTGGCGTGCTTGCGCACAATGGCCTTGCCGCCGTACAAGCCGGTCAATTCGTTACTTACCGAGTGGGAGCCCGTATGCGGGATCTCAACAAAAACAAATTTATGCTGTTCACTTACAATCACTGTTGCTGCTCTTCAGTTTATTGGGGCTTCAATCGCTGATACAGACTTTCCGGATCAGTCATAGCCCCATTTAGTTCCGTGGCGAAAAATTCAAGATAGCTATCGATGCGATCGAGAAAAGCCTGCCTTTCCCCAATCGTAGCTACATAAGGAGTATAGCCTTCCACGAGGGAGGGGCTGTGAAAACTCATGGTAAAGTGACGAACTCCCGCTTTTAGCAGATAGCGCGTAATTCGCTTCATCTCTTCCAGGGTAAAACCTTCAGGAGACAATCGAATCCTCTCCAGCAAACCCAGGCGAGCAAAAATACCGGGGATTCGAAGCTTCATGCCTGGCGAAGAAGTGATGGCCTGATAGAGCCTTTCAGGCCTGGCGCCCAGAAGCCCGCAAAAACCACCGCTACAGGGCAGCTCAAACATGTTGAGCCCAGGTCCAAACCAAAAGGGCAAATTGGGCGCTCGTGAGTAATCGGGCCCGGATTGTGGTGCATAATCGAATCCGGGGGTCACACTTAAATCTATTCGATAGCCCAGCTCATAGAGAGACTGCGCCGTTGCAGGCCCCACGCCGTAGCGCCCGGCCTTGTAACAAATCGGTGCGCGACCGAAGTTTTCGCTAATAACCCTCGTCATCACCTCGAGTTTTTGCCGTTCAAGCTCAGGGGCAAGATTGCCGGGAAAGCTGTTAAAACTACAAACTTCCTCTTCGTGAGGCGGTGTCACCCAAGGGTGCAAGTGGGTTCCAATTACGCACCTGCCCTCTCGCTGGATGTCCCGGAGTGCCGCATTATCCTCCGTATTGCTGGCGATGGGATAATCAATAACGTAACAGGGCTTCAACCCATAACGATCAAATACTGCCTGGCCTCGCTCGACTTCGCGAATGGCTTTGGTAGCCGTGGCTTGGCGATTGTGCGGCAACGACCAGTCAAATTCCTCTTCCGTATCGACCACCACAGACAAGCTGGGTTGACCATCGGAGTGGATCAACCTGATTGGATCAAACAGCGACTCAAACCGATTTATGGCTGACACAATATCTCCAGCGCCGATGGCTGACTGAGAAACCCTGTGGGACTTGCCGTCAACCCGTAAGCCCCTGAGCTAAAGATCGCAATCAGGTCATCAATCTCCAGCGCGGGTAAATCCACGGCTGTGGCCACCCGATCCAGCGGCGTACACAGTGGACCGCATATATTTACTCGCTGCACCACAGCCCGGCTCATTTTATTGGCCACCGCGATCGGGTAATTACGGCGCACTACCTGCCCCAGTAGCCCGGCGTTGGCCAGATGGTGATGCATGCCGCCATCGACGATAACGTAAGTGTTACCACCCGACTCCTTAATATCCAGCACCCGAGACACATAAACACCGGCCTCGCCGACCAAAAAACGGCCAAACTCCATCCTGATATCAGTGCCGTCAAGCCAGCCCTGGTGTTGCACAAACAACTCCGCAAGCCCCTGCCCTACCAATTCGAGATCCAGCGGCTGGTCCTTGGGGAAATAGGGAATACCAAAGCCGCCGCCCAGGTTAATTTGCCTGAGCGGCACCGGAAAGATCGACGCAAGGGTTTTAAACTGCTCAAGTACCGCGGCCAGATAGGCCAACAGTCGCTCGGCATCCAGTTGCTGCGAGCAGCCGTAGACATGCAACCCCAGTAGCTCCAGGCTACTAACCGGGAAATCTTTGAGAATCTCGGGCAGCTGGATAAAATCAATGCCAAACGGACTGCCTTCCGAACTGCTCATTTTCATACCGGACGCACGCACATCCAGCCCCGGATTAACCCGGATACAGACCCGGGGCCGAAGACCGAGCTCACTGCCCAGATCAACGCAGCGTTTTATTTCAGTCACAGACTCCAGGTTGATTATAATTCCGGCTTCAATTGCCCGTTTTAAAGTATCTGTACTTTTACCGGGCCCGGCAAAGGAAATATGCTCCGGGGGGACACCCTGCCGCAACGCCAACTCCAGCTCCTGCAGAGACGCCACATCAAAGCCATCCACCCACTGGTTGATCCGCTGCACCAAGGGCTCGAACGGATTTGCCTTGATGGCGTAACTGATCTTGACCCCGGAGGGTAAGCAATCGCGCAAACGCCCAATCTGGCTACGCACAACCGAGGTGTCATAGAGATACACCGGTGTGCTGCTCGCCTCTTCCACCCAGGCTTGTACCGCTCTACCTGCCAGGTACAATTCGTCGCCTTTACAGGCAAAGTGCCTCATGGCAGGGTGAGCATCGTTCAGAGAGAGCAACCCTGAAGTATTCATGTCAATTGATCCTTGATGGCCACACGGTCAAATTTACCGGATGGAGTTCGGGGAAGGTCTTGCCAGAACTCAATCTGGTGCGGCACCATGTACTCCGGCAGTATACTTCTCATATGCCGGATTACCATCTCCGCGGTCAACTCGGCAACAGATGTGCCTATCACCATAACGAGACGCTGCCCGAGGGCAAAATCATCTATTCCCAGCGCCACCACTTCATTTACCCCTTGCAGGGAGTAGGCAACTTCTTCCAGGTCTTCGGGGCTGATGCGATATCCGGACGACTTTATCAAGCCGTCCTCGCGACCGATAAAATAAATAAGGCCATTGTCCCCGCGATAAACCTGGTCGCCAGACCATACCGCCTTGCCAGATTCAGATTGCAGGGCAGGTTGGACCGGCGGGCTGCGAAAGCGCAGCTCTGACATTTGGCTGTCACCCCAATACCCCAGGGTTACCAGCGGACCACAATGGACCAACTCCCCCGCTTCGCCGGTTGCCGCCTGCTCGCCCCGCTCGTTAATAATGTACAGCTCCGCCCCTGGAATAGCATCGCCAATAGAATCCGGGCATTGTTCCCGTAAGTCCGCGGGCAAATAGGTCGACCTGAAGGCCTCGGTCAGGCCGTACATCAATACCAGGTCAGCCTGGTTAAAGACAGCTAACAGGGATTTCTGCACCATCGCCGGCAATCGGCCACCGGAATTGGTCAGCAAACGCACAGATGCCCCTGCCCCGTCTTTCCAGTTAGCGCCCAACAGCTTGATCCATAGCGGAGGCACTGCGGCTATGACCGTGATTTTATGTTGCTGTACCTGCCTGACCACGTCGGCGGCCAGTAAATAATCCATCAGCACCAGCGCGGCCCCACTATACAGTGACGAACTCAGCTGATTAAACCCGTAATCGAAAGCCAAGGGGAGCAGCGAAAGAACCCGGTCATCGGAATCCAACCCGAGGTACTCAGATACCGATTGCGCGCCCTGCTTGATATTACTGCGTGATACAACCACCCCCTTGGGGCTGCCAGTGCTGCCGGAGGTATAAATCAGCAACTCGGCCTCTGCAAACCTGGCGGGTAACGGTTCGGTTGCATCTACCGACTGGCGGGCTTCGCAGTAAAAGCCGCTGCTATCGTCCTCCTCCCGATAACAGACCAGCCATGATAGCGCGTCGGCACTTAAAACGGATGTAACATAGTCTCGCCGGCGCTCATCGATTATCAGTGCAGCCGCAGAAGAATTGCTCAAAATGTAGTTAAGCTGGGGACCTTTAAGAACCATGTGCACCGGCACCGCTACCAGGTTCATGCGCGAACAGGCAAGCAATGCGACCACCAACCCGGGCGATTTCGCCATATAAATCGCGACCCGGTCACCCGGACGCAAACCCGAAGCTTCTAACTGGCCAGTCAACTGGTTAACCTGGGCGCTGATACTGGAATAACTGAACTCCAGCGCCTGATGTTTCAGCCAGCTGCGTTCCGGGCAGCTTTCCAGCCACACTGAAAATAACTGATACAGTGCCCCGCTCATGATTTAATTGAATTTATCAGCCAGTCTCGACAGACGCTGGCAAGCTTGTCCAATGAAGCGGGTATGGAAAAGGTATGATCTGCGTTTTCAAATTGCACCAGCGTTACCCTGGGATCATTTTGCAGCCAGTCTTTCCAGGAGACTACCCTGGCACCGACAAGAAACTCCTGCCCGGTAATATCGTTCTCTGACAGTGCAAACAGAACCGGCTTATTGACACGTTTGAGGCGATAAAATATTTCAGACTGCAATGTCGGCATCACAAACCCATGTGACCGGCTATTGCGCCAAAAGTTAATATATTCCTTAATTGACTGGAGCAAATGCACCTTGCCGGCAAACAGTTCCCGCCAGAATTCCCGATCCATAAAACGGCTTTTATAGTAGTGATCCAGTAAAACCCGCGCCTGTGTCTGCGGGCTCCTTATCCAGGGATTGATCATCACATAACCGGCTATTTCGTCGTCGGGAAAATAACAAATGGCTGCAGCGGTTGCGCCATCGCAAAGCCCCATCAGGTGAATCTCTTGCAACCCCGGTACCGCATCCTTCAAGCCACGCACAGCCGTCTGGATATCCTCGTTGCAATCTTCAAAACCGGGGTCTTCTCCCCAGCTGTCGCCGGTGCCGCGGCGATCAAAGCGCAATACTGAACAACCGGCAGCGGCCAGGTTCCTGGCCAGGCTGACAAACATACGATGACTGCCGACACGATACTGGGCGCCACCAACAACCACTACCACACCTATCTTGCGGTCCAACTCTGGTGGTGGGGAGTGCAGAATCGCCAGCATTGGCGCACCTTCACAGGTTAGTGTTATGGCCTGCTCAAGCATTCTGTCCTGCCTTGTCGGTACTGGCCATAGCCTGTAATTGCATTAAGGTCTGTGACTCGAGCACCCTGTTCACCGGGGATTCCGGAATAGACCAAAAGGGTGTGCCCGCCACCTGGTTAATTGAGCGGGCGGAAGAAAATATTTGCTGCATGCGCTCAGACAGGTTGGCCGGGGGCGACACCAATATGATTTCCAGAGGATATTGTTGCAGGCAGGCCTGGTATTGCCCCCATTCGAAATTCCTCACCGGTTCAAGCAGCGCCTCTGATAGTTGATAGCCGGCGACCTCAAACTCCTGGTCGTTTTTGTCACGTTTTCTCGCCAGGAGTTGCAGCCGCTGCAAGGCGGTAATCCAATGCTTGCCCGACTCCAACGGCTGCCAGAACAGGATCCCCGCCACTTCGCTACGGGGCTTTTGCGTTAAAAAATCCGCAATCACCAAACAACCTATGCGAACGCCCCAGAGGATTATTGACTTGTAACCGAGCTTTAGCACCCACTCGAAGACGGCTTGCAGACTTTGCTGCCAACTCTCGAAGCTGGCCTCGTAGTCCAGCCCTTCACTATCGCCAGTTCCAAAATAATCCATAATAAATGCGTCGACACCTCCCGAGACCAGCCCCTGGGCCTGGACCACCAGCTGGCGCCGACTGGCATTCAGCTCTTCCAGTGCGGGTGGCACGCAAATCACGGCAACATCGTTAATGGGACCGGCTTGCCAGGCGGTTACAAACACCCGCCCTGGCTCAGCAGCAACAAAATGCCCTGACAAGCTCATGATTTCAGCTGCTCTATCCAGGCGGCGACAGAGCCCAGGGTTTCGAAGTCCTCCGCGCGAATATCCGAGTCACTGACGATAACCCCCATGCTGTCTTCCACCATGGTAATAAGAGCCACCATTGCCATGGAATCAAAGTCGGGCAAAGCCCCCAGCAAAGGTGTTTTTTCCCGCCATTGGCTGACATCTGTAGCAGGTAAAACCTGATCCAACAGGGATTTGGCCAAGGCGAGAGAGTCTGAATCGTTCAAAATGCATTCCATTGTCAGGTTGTTCTATCAAGCAGGCGATCGCGCAAGCGGGGTAAATAGGCGTGTCTTAATGCCATCACGCGACCGGCCAGGGTTGCCGAATTATAACATTCAAGTTGTACTCTTTGCAGACAACCCGACATCCAGTCCTTTTTATACGACTCGCCACCCTTGCCATAATCAATACTGGTAACATTATCTTCATTCAAAGCTCGCCGTACCATAAAGGCAGTCAGCAGTGAGCCGACAGACCACTGCTGATAGGCGTCGTCATAGGCCAATTTAAAGATCGACGCCTCGCCATTCAGAACCAGCCATATTTGTGCTGCTACCGGCGTACGGTCAAGGTACATAACACCCAGCCGCAACCAACCCTGGCGGGCAGCCCAGTGACACAGCTCGGGAATAAAGTCGGGGTAGAGTTCCGGGTTTTTCCAGCTGTTGGCATATACCTGCTGGTAGGCATCGAGGGCAACGGCCAATTGCTCCGGCTGGTCACAGCAGTCGAACAGCACCTGAAACTGGCTGGATACCTTTGCCCCCTTGCGTTTCAGTGTGCTGCGCAGAGCGCCCGGCAATTGGGCAAAATAGCCATCGCAGTCTGCACTATCAAGCCGCAAATACCAGTGTTCAAAATCTGGCCTGCAAGTCAAGGTCCAGCCCTCCTGCCCGGCCAATGAGGTTAATGCCCTGTGCAAATCACCACCCTCATCCACTGCCGAAAAGCGCAGCACATCCCAATTTTCCGTTGCCAGTATGTCGTGCAGCAGTTCCTTTAGCGCCGCAACATCCGTGACCGGTGGCAAATAGTGACTACTATAGAGCCCCGTCAACCCCTCGAGCCTGCATAAATTCAGGCCCAAAATACGCTGTTTGCTTCGGTAAACTGGCAATGCTGACTGGCTCTCGGCGCCCTGTTGTGTGTATATCCGGGCCTCCGTATTCGACAAACAGTGTTTGTGCAGCAGCGACAGCCAACCCGGCTGCTGTTCAAATCGCAGGGGCTGGTTATTTAATTCGGCATACTCTGCAATACTTAATATGCGCATAATTACCAGTGGGCTTTCTGGTAGCACGGAATCGTCAATTATCTATGGCTCCTGCACAACCAGCGTTTATTGGTAAACATTAACTAGCGACCACCCATAAACTAAGTAGAATCCTTTTAATGTCATTCCCGCGCAGGCGGGAATCCATAAATCTCAAGTACTTATTGGGCCCAGGGACGCCGGACCGCCGCCTGCACGGGGATGACAAAAAACAGTATTTCCGGACGGACATAAACTAATCAGCCGCCTTGATAAGACGCTGAAAAAGCTCGTATTGCCCACGGCTGGTTTCGCTCCAGTCAAATCTTTCCGCATAGGCGCGCACACTGGCCCGATCCGGCATATCTGTGAGCAAGCGCCCTATCGCCGCCGCCAAGCCCGCCGCACTGCGGTCCTCTACTAGAACGCCGCCGCTGCCAGCACTTAACACTTCAGGCACACCGCCCACCGCAGTCGCAACCACCGGAGTACCGCAGGCCATGGCCTCCAGCAATACGTTGGGCCAGCCTTCGCGACTGGAGGCCAACACCTTGATGTCCGCGGCGGAAATAAAGCGGGCCAATTCTTGCTGTGGTTTGCCGCCCAGGAAAAAGACCCGGTCAGCCACCCCCAAACGCTCGGCAAGAGCTTTGAGCGCGGACTCTTCCGGCCCATCGCCGACCAGCATTAGCGACACGCCCGGCAATGAAACCAGGGCCTCAATAGTGAGCTCATGGCCTTTGAGCTCCGCCAGGCGGCCAACTGAGATCAGTAAATGGCCCTTTATGCCCAGCTCTTCGCGGATTTCCTGCGCTGAAGGCTGCGGAGAAAATCGGCTCAAGTCGACACCATTGCGAAGCACATGGGTTTCCGGCAGTGTATAGCCCAGCCCTAACAAGTGCTGGCGCAGGGCGTCCGCTACTACGATCAAGGCATCGGCCTGGGGCAACGCATCTCGAGTCTGATGCGCCGGCTTTTTAAAGGTCTGGTGAAACATTACATCACTACCGCGTGCAGTAATAACCACCGGTTTATTGAATGCCTTGCCCAGCTTCAAGGCCGCCAAACCGTCCGGGTACAGGAAATGGGCATCAATCAGGTCAAAGTCGAACCCGGAGTCCTGAACCTGTTGCAAACAAGCGCGACTACAGCGCGCCATCAGTGCCGGCGCCCAGCTCATGCCAATTTTCGGCACGACCGGGTAGCGCGGGTGGTGGATCCGAATACCACTTCTCTCCTCCACCCGGGGAATGCGTGCGAACTCTCCGTAGCGACCAAAACGTTGACTCGCAAACGGAAACCAGGGTACCGGAGCAACCACTTGCAACTCCACATCGGGGTAATCCCGGCGCAGCTGCAAGGCCCGCTGCTCCACAAATAACGCGTGCAGCGGCTGGACCGAATTAGGGTAAAGCGTCGAGAACAGCAGTATCTTCAACGAATATTACCCAGAAACGCATCGAACATTAGCAGGCTCCAGATATGAGCACTGAATTCACTTCGCCCCGACTGGTGTCGCTCGAGGATTGTTTTCAGGTAGTTGCGATCAAACAATCCGGTATCCAGCAAGCGATCGCCCAGCAGTGCCTGCTCCGCCTTTTGCTTGAGCGGCCCGCGAAACCAGCTCGCCAGAGGCACCGCAAAGCCCATTTTCGAACGATACAGGATGTCCGCGGGCAAGCGTGATTCGAGGGATTTCTTGAATATATACTTGCCTTCACCGTTGCGAAGCTTCAGCTCCGGTGGCAACCCCGACATCCACTCTACGACCTTGTGATCCAGAATGGGCACCCTGACTTCCAGTCCATGAGCCATGCTGGCCCGGTCTACTTTGGTGAGGATATCCCCCGGCAGGTAGGTTTTGAAATCCAGGTACTGTACCAGAGACAATGGGTGATCGGTGGGGGCATTGGCCGCATGTTTACGAAATACATCCAGTGCGTGATAGCCCTGTAAATCCCGGTTCATTTTCGCGCTAAACAGCTGCCGTCGCTGCGCATCGGTGTAAATAGTCACGGTATGGAAATACGCTTCGACAGAATCACGGGCCATACCTTCGAAGGTGCTCTTGGCACGCAGCATACGAGGTGCCCAGTCGGCCTTTGGATAATAGCGTCCGAGCGCCCCAAACAACGGTTGCCGCAAGCCTGCGGGCATTAAATTGCGAATCCGCTCTTCATTCATATGCCAGCGGTAGCGGCGGTAGCCCGCCAGGTTTTCATCGCCGCCATCGCCAGACAGGGCGACAGTGACATGCTTGCGGGCCTGCTCGCAAACCCGGTAGGTCGGCATTGCCGAACTGTCCGCATAGGGCTCATCATAGAGACCGGCCAACTTGTCGATCAGGTCAAAATCATCCGGATCCACCTGGGCCACGTTGTGGGCCGTGGAAAATCGCTCTGCAACCTGCTGCGCAAAGGCCGACTCGTTGTACTTGGGGTCGCCAAAGGAAATGGAAAAGGTGTTGACCGGGTTAGGATCCAGCTCGCTCATTAATGACACGACCGCACTGGAATCAACCCCTCCCGACAAAAAAGCCCCCAGTGGAACTTCCGCGACCAAGCGTATATCCACAGCCTCTTTCAGGCGATAGATCAATTCTTCACCAACACTGGCTTCAGAGCCGGCAGCCACGGGGGCAAAAGGTAGATCCCAATACTGGCGAGGCTCTTTCAGGCCCTCGCCCTGCTTGAGGGTGAGACTGAAGCCGGGCTCAAGTTTCTTTGCCTGGCGAAAGATAGTGCGAGGTTCCGGTATATAGCCGTATGAGAAATAGTCTTCAACCGCCAGCGGATCCATGGAGCGATCCAGCCCCGGGTGCATCATCAGCGCCTTGAGCTCGGAGCCAAAAATAAAAAAGCCATCGCCCAGCTCTGCGTAATAGAAAGGCTTGATACCCAAGCGGTCACGAGCCATAAAAAGCGTTCGCTGATTGCGGTCCCAAACCGCAAAGGCGAACATGCCCCTGAACTGCTGCACACAGTCTTCGCCCCACTCCTCCCAGGCGTGGACAATCACTTCCGTATCACAGTGGGTACGGAATGTATGGCCCAGCCCTTTCAGCCGATCAGTCAATTCGGGAAAGTTATAAATTTCACCGTTATAGACAACGACAACCGAGTGATCCTCGTTATAGAGAGGCTGCTTACCGGAGCTTAAATCAATAATGGAAAGTCTTCGGTGCCCTAACCCCACCCCCGGTTCGCAGTGCAGCCCGCCCTGGTCCGGACCGCGGTGAAACTGGGACTCGTTCATCCGCTGCAGCAAGCCCTCATCTATCTCACGCGCCGAGCGCATATCCACAATACCGACAATTCCACACATAACTAGCTTGCTATCCGTTCAAATCCAATGGGGATACCAATGCGAAAGCATTGGCAAAGGGCCAACCTGGCAGCAGGCAAGACCGTTCCTAAAAGCGCCTGCAGAGCCTCTACAGAGTATAAACAAAGTCACTTTAATATGCTGATTTAAGCCACCAAAGATCGATAAAGAGCTTCGTACCTGGCGACCATAGCCTCCAGACTGAACTGTTCAAGGCAACGCTGACGCGCTTGTGCCCCAGCCCCTGCACGAGCTTGCCCCTGCTCGACAAAATACTGCAGCCCCCGGGCCAGGGCTGTACTGTCCCCGGCTGCTACCAATTGTGCAGTCTCTGCAGAAACTAACTCAGCGTTACCGCCGACAGCCGTTGCCACGACCGGCAAACCAGCCGCCATCGCCTCCAGAATGGTATTGGAAATGCCCTCGGCCCGGGAAGGCAGCGCGAAAATATCCATGGCCTCGAAACAGGCCGGGGTATCTTCCCGGTGACCGGGGATCCAGCAATCGGCCATAACCCCAGCCTGCTCCAGGCGCTGCACCACATCGCCGTGTAGCGGCCCATCTCCAATCATATGCAAGCGAATCGGTATTTCCGTCATACCCCGTAATTGAATATAGGCTTCAACCAGGTTCAGCGGGTCCTTGACTGCCTGCATGCGCCCGATAGTGCCAATTACAACTCCCGCTTCAGGCCTGCTGGATCGATCAACGGGCTGAAAGCGGCTAACGTCGACGCCATTACAAATACGGTACAGCTTCTCAGGCACAACACCGACGCCGTTCACCAGGTAGTCTTCAATTTCACCGGAGAGCGCGACAAATCGATGAATAAAGGGCTTCACCAGCTTGCGCAAGGTACGATAGCGGGCATTGCTGCCACCCAAATCGTACATATCCCAGCCATGTTCACCATGAACGCGCCCCTTTACCCCCACCAGAAAAGCCACCCATTGGGCCTCAATGGTGGCCAGGTTACGGGTATGCACAATATCCGGGCGAATTTTCCTCAACAATTTCCCTGCGCGCCAATACCAGCCCAGGTCTTTTCCCGGCTGCTTGTGCAGACAGTGAATCTCCACATCCGGGCGCCGAATGCGCTTGGCAAAATCATCGTAGTCAGTCATACAGATGACCGTATGACGAAACGCTTCTGCCGGCATGTGGTTAATCAGGTTGACCAGACCATTTTCGAGGCCACCAGCTTTGAGCGCATGAACCACATGCGCTACATGGATAGGTTTGGGCACTGCCATGGAACCTACCAGCAGATGCCTTGGTAAGAATAGTCGTTGGAAGTCTGCGGCCCCACACGCACCAGGTCAATCACTTGCTGGTCATCCCGGAGCTGCTCAGGAATCGACCTGAACTCGGCCGAACCATTGCCGATAACAATAACCTCAGCGTGTTCCAATACCTCACCGATGCTATCGGTCATAAGGCTGGAAATATGGGGTATGTGATTGAGGATATAGTCTTTGTTGGCGCCCACCAGGCTGGCGATACGAACATTCTTGTCATAAATACGGATATCAAAGCCCTTACCCAGCAGGCGTTCAATCACCTCTACCAGCGGGCTCTCGCGCAAATCGTCCGTACCCGCTTTGAAAGAAAAGCCCAGCACCCCGATCTTCTTGCGGTTTTGCGCCATAATCAGTTCCAGGCCGCGCTCTATCTGGTTGCGGTTACTGGGCAGAATAGCGTTGAGAATAGGCACATCGAGGTCCAGCATACGCGCCTTGTGCGTCATAGCCCGCACATCTTTCGGCAGGCAAGAACCGCCAAACGCGAAGCCTGGCTTCATATAATAGGGGGACAGGTTGAGCTTGGTGTCCTGGCAAAAAATATCCATCACCGCATGGCCGTCGATACCGACCTGCTTGCAGATATTACCTATCTCGTTGGCAAACCCGACTTTCAGTGCATGCCAGACATTATCGGTGTACTTCACCATCTCGGCGGTGGCCACGTCGGTGCGGATCATCGGTGCATCCAGCGCTTCGTATAAGCTGGCCAGGATCCCACCACTACGCTCGTCAGTTTCACCAATCACGGTTTTCGGCGGATGATAAAAGTCGTGCACCGCCGTGCTCTCGCGCAAAAACTCCGGGTTATTACAAACACCAAAGTCCTGGCCCGCCTTTTTACCGGAGGCCTCCTCCAGCGCCGGAATTACTGTCCCCATCATTGAGCCCGGCAGCATGGTACTGCGGGCCACCACTACGTGGAAGTCGCCCTTGGATCGCAACGCTTCTCCGATTTGCTGGCACACCCGACGCACATAACTCAAATCAAGGCTGCCATTGGACTGGCTGGGTGTTCCCACACAAATTATCGACAGTTCGGAATTGTTAACCGCTGCACGCACATCAGAGCTGGCGCTCAAGCGGCCCTCAGCGACCCCGGATGCGATCAATTCTTCCAGGTCTTGCTCGATGATCGGGGTCTTGCCGGCATTGATCAGGTCGACTTTAGTACTGTTTGGGTCCACCCCAATCACTGTATGGCCTTCCGCCGCCAGGCATCCCGCCGAAACGGCCCCCACATACCCCAATCCAAAAATGCTGATTCTCAAGGTTCTTCTCTGTCCATGTGTTAGAAATAACGCAGATGATTGCATCTATTCAAAGCAAGTATAGTTTACTCTGGCCAGTATGCCGCTTAATCAAGCCTTGCAATCTTACAGGGTTTCAAGCCAGACTTTAAGCCTCGTGCCTCCCGCTTATCCGAGCCCCAAGACAAACCCATGAATAACTTTAAGTTATTGATTTTTATAGCCTTATTATCAACCCCCTGGCCAAGCCTCGGCGCCAGTTACTTTGTCGACAGCCTTTGGGGCAATGATCGAAACAGCGGAGCGAACCCTCTGGAGGCTTGGCAGACACTGGCAAAGGCCGGTCGCCAACAACTGCAGCCTGGGGACAAGCTGTTGCTGCGCAGCGGTGACCGCTGGTTTGAAAGCCTGCGCCTGTCTGGCCGTGGCGAAGCGGAGCGTCCAATCGAGCTGGCTACCTATGGCATGGATGGGCCGGCCCAGATAGGCGGCCTCGAAATCAGCGGCGACTACCTGTCTATCCAGCACCTGACGATCGACCGCAACAAGGAAAAGCGGGACGCAATTCGAATCCGGAACGCCCGCCACATAAGCTTACAACACCTGACAGTACGCAACGGCGCGGCCGATGGCGTCGACATTCAGGACAGCCAGGACATCCAGATACGCGACCTCCTGATTCACCACTTTCTCGCCGGCAGTTTTGAGCAGCAGAAAGATGCCCACGGCATCGCCGCTAGCAATACCCAGCGCCTGACCATTGCAAATACCGAAATACACCATACCTCCGGGGACAGTTTCCAGGCTGATCCAGCCCGAAAATCCGGCGCAATGAGTAATGACATCATTATCAAAGATAGTTATTTCTGGACGGGACCACTGGCGGAGGATTTCAATGCGGGCTGGCGGGCAACGGCCCACCTCCCGGTTAGCCAGCGTCAATACCCCGGCGAAAATGCCATCGACACCAAGGTGGTTAAAAATAACTGGGAAAATACGACGCGAATGAGACTGACAATTGATGGCCTGCGCGCCCATGGCTGGAAAGCGGATGCCTATATAACCAACAAGGCGGTTTTTAACCTCAAAGAAAAAATTGATATCCGCCTGAATAATATCGAAGTCTATGATTGCGAGATGGCTTTCAGGTTGCGCGGCAATCGCGGCAACGCGCAGGTCAGCATTAACAATGCAAAAATCTATCAATGCGGGGCGGGCATACGAGCTGAGGACGGCCTGCAAGGGTTAGTCGTAAAAAACTCGGTATTTGGTGTCGGGCTGAAAAAAGCAATCATTTCTGTAGGAACAACAACGCGTCAGGCCCAACCAAGCTGGACATTCCAAAACAATGTCTTCCATGGAGCTGTCCCCAAGGCGCTGAGAGGAAACAACAACCGCAGCTTCAAGAGCGACAGTCTCTGACGATTGGACTGCCTTTCCGGCGTCAATCGCTCTGGCCAGCGATCAGGTAATGCCCTCGACCTCACCACTTGAACTGGACTTGATCTGCTCGCCGCCAGAGCGGTCGTTGGCAACGGTTTGGCAAACATCCAGAAATGTCTGGGCCACCTTGCTCCAGCCAAAATGTTCCACCACGTAGTTACGAGCATTATCCCCAAGGGCCAAGCGCCTGGACTCGTCTTGCAACAAGCCGATTACCGCCTTGGCGAAATCACCATCTTCATCGGCATTAAGGAAATGCTCGCCATCAACCAGTGGCAATCCCTCGGCGCCAATAGTGGTTGACACCAGTGCCTTACCCATCGCGAGCGCCTCATAGATTTTCATGCGGGTACCACCGCCAATGCGTATGGGCACTATATAGACAGCACTTCCTGCTATATACGGACGAGTATCGTCAACCCAGCCGGTCAATTCGATATCCGCTCGCCCATTCACCAGGCGCTCCAGCCGGGGCGGCGGTTTACGCCCCACCACCAACAATTTTACATCCTGGAAAGTCGCCTTTATCTCGGGAAATATACTCTCGATAAAATGCACCAGCGCATCTTCGTTGGGCAACCAGTCCAACGAGCCGGTAAAGACCAGTCGCTGCTCCTGAACTACGTCGGGCAGTGGCTTAAAGAAGTCCACATCCACACCGGTAGGAATGGTATAAACGTGTGTCGCTCCATACCAGTTCTCCATAATGGACTTGTCCGAATCCGACACGGCTATTACCCCATCGAACCAGCGACACATGGCCTTCTCATGCCGCAGCATGCGCTTGTGCTGGATGGACCAGAACAGGCGCGCGACAGGATTACTGGCTCGCTCCAGGTGGCGCTGGGTAATCTGGGCTTCCACATTGTGCTGGAACAACAGCGTAGGAATGCCACTCACCTGGCGCACATTCAGGGATGACTGCAAGAAATCGCAAATCAGCAAGTCATAATCATGCAATTCCAGCTCGCTAAGCAGTGCATTCTCCAGCGCGCGCGAATAATCATTCAACACCGAGACCGGATAACGGGAAAACTTCTTCATCAGCACCGACGCATAGAACTTCAGTGAATAGCGCTCAGCTTCTTTCCAGGGCACCGGGATAAACCTGTGGCACAGAGCCTGCATTTCATCCAGGTAAGGGTCATCCTTAGGCGACTCGACATTGCTGATAACCGTCACTTGTGCCAGCTTGTTGAGCTCACGCAGAATATTGCCAGTGCGAATTTTACCGCCGGTATCCATGGGCAGCACAAAACGCTGGGAAAGGAATAGAATTTTCATGGCTGTTCCTGAAGCTTTAAAATATTGTTATCTGTCTCGCCAGATTTTCCAGCACAACCGGATCAAACAAAGACCCAGCAACAACTCGACGATCAAGGACGAATACAAAACAAGACGCAGGTTTCTCATCTCGGCAATCGCAGCGCTATTGGTTTCCGTCTCCAGCAACCTGATCTGCGGATATTGGTTAACCAGTATCGCAACCAGCCTTTCCAGCGGCCGGCCGATATCTGCCGCTCGCTGTATCACCGGGTGGGAATCGTAGCTGAAGACATTGTTACCCCACATCAGGTAGAAGAAATCGCTGGAGCGTGCATAGTAGTTTAGCGCCTCCTCGCGAGTCTGAAAGAAATAGCGCGGGTCAGTTAACTTGATGACTTCAATACTGTCGATATTTTTCTGTGCCAGCCGGTTGCGGAACTGCAACACCGACAGCATGGCCCCGGTCTCTCGGTCCTGGATCAACATACCATTGAAACTATCGACAAAAATCCACTGTCCATCAATATACACCTCATTGAAGGTATGGCCACTGCCAAAATCCTTATGGCCTAACGCCCATTCACGCACAGGAATCCCTGCAGCCAGCATCTGTGCGGTAAAGAGTTTGGAATAATCCGCGCAATAACCCAACCCATGCTCGGCGATCAAACGCCAGGTGCTGCGCAGGTCTTTCTGAATGGCATGACCCACAAATGGTTGAGCGTGCATCGCGCTGATAACCGCTTTTACCTGCCCTATGCCATCGCTGTCGTAATCAATAGCAGCAATTCTTTGCTGCATCCAGGTCTCGGGCTCTCGTGTTTCCAGCTTGAAATCGGCAGGCTCTGCGCCTGGTTTCCAGCTAAAAGCCGATTCCGGCAGTGGCTGGGCGATTAGGCTATTGCGCACCAGGGTCCCGTTTTTGCCACTCCCCGCGTGCCGCACCACCGCAAAGGCGATAATAGACATCAGCGCTAACACGAGAACTGCCCAGCGCTTGTTATTCAAACCCATGACCTGACTCCAGCAGTTGATCAAATACAGCCGCCAGGCTTTGTGCGCGCCGCCGACGACTAAAACCCGCGACCCAACCCTGATCCGGAGCAGAAATACTGCCAGCAGCTAACCTTTCGATAAAATCAACCCACACCTTTGCAATGGCCTCCTCATCTGTCAAGTCTACCAGGAATGCCACACCGCCCTCCCGGAGCAGGGATGCTGTATCACCAACCGCATCGGCAAGTGCAAACACAGGGTTTCCAGCGCGCAAATATTCATAGAGCTTTGCCGGAATCTGGGCCGGGCAGTTGGCCGCCTGGAATACCAGCAATCCATCGGCCTCGACCATTTCCTGCAGAGCTTGCCGATAGCCAATGGCGGGGGCCAATCGGACCCACTCCCCCAGGTTCCGCTCCGCGATCAAGCCACGTAACCAGTCATCGTGCCCTGTGGCCCTGAGTAGCACCTCAAAAGGTTGGCTGGCCAAGCAGCCTTCTTGTTTTAGCCGCGCCAATGCATTCAGGAACGGCACCGGATTGCGCTCAACGGGATAAAGTGTACCGCTATGGATCAGCCTGAGCTTTTTTACCCCGGCTGCTGGGCGAGTCGATATCGCCGGCAGGCCGACGAAATCGGCCTCATCGAAACCGTTGCCGATACAGTGAACCCTGTTCTCATCCAACATGGGGTAGCGTGTCAGATAGAGCTGGCGGGCCCCGGTGGTCGTAGTGACCAGTGTATCTGAACGCCTCACGGCCAAGGCCTCAATCTTGCGGAAAGCCCAGCGCTTTAAGCGCCCGCGCGGGTGGATTTCATCAATCACTGGGTCACGCAAATCCACAACCCAGGGGCGCCCGGTCAAGACCTTGAGGCCGTAACCGACCAACAGTGTGGTCGGCGTGGGGTAAGTCGACCAAATAAGCTGATAATGGGTTGCCCGAAATAATTGCCGGCCACGCCATATGGCTCCGGGCAGCCAGCTCCACCAGCGGTCGGGCAAGGCCAGCAGCTCCAGGTATTTTCCCCGCCAAGACAGCTTGTCGCGGGCATCGAAAGCATAGGTACGGTGCACGTGCGGCAATGGCTTGTGCTGCTCCGAGCCGTCACCATAGGCGGCAACCCCGGCGGTTAATACCTCGGGCTGCCAGCCGAACTCCGGCAGATAGCGCACAAACTTCTCGCTTCTGAGATAACCGCTGCTGGTACTGCAGGGCGGGTAGTGAAAAGCCACCATCAGGCAGCGCTTGTCATGCTCGCCATCTCCCGCCACGGCCGAACTCACTAGAGCCTGGCCTTGAAAAAAGCGACCGCAGAGTCAACAAAAAATTCATGACCGCCGGGCGCCAGTTCCAGTTTTAATTCTTCCTTGTTCTCCCAGCCGCTGGCATAGAGCTCATGTCGCTCTACAAAGCCTTTCTGGTTGGACTGGCCCCGAATGCCCTGCACAGGCCGGGGCGCCAACAACCAAAACCAGTGCTCCTGCGCCATCCAGTCATCGACCGCCGGGAAAATGTGGCATAAATGCGGCAATTCGGCCTTAGCAGCCAGGGCACCCACCCTGCCCCTGCCGCCAGCGTAGGAATGAAAGCTCACCGCCGCAACCTGCTCGTCCAGCGCGGCGTACTGCACTGCTATTTCACCGCCGTAAGACGCCCCGGCAATGGCAGTTCTCGCCGCATCCACCTGCGGTAACTGGCGCAATAATGCCATGGCGGTGGCCGTATCCTTGAGAATCAGGCTTTTGTAGGATTCTCCGCGCTGCAAAGCGTTATAAGCAACCGCCCGGTGCTCGGGAAATTCCGGCTCACCCAGATAGCCAAACCCGCGCAACTCGAAAACCAGAGTCACAAAACCCGCTGCGGCCAGTGCTCGTGCAGCAGCATGCTGGTAGGACTGCGGCTCTTCCGTCAACTGCAACAGGCCCGACTCGCCCTTGCCCACATGACCAGGCACCAACAAAACCGCCGGGCTGTTTTTAGCCGCAACGGGCATAAAAAGTCGGGCGGGCAATAGCTGGCCGTCAAAGCCGGTTAGCGTCAGATGCTGCTGAAGCAGCCCATTGCGCTCGGTTTCTACTTCTACTCGATAGCGAACAGGGCTACCAGTAATAAGCGGACCATTAATCTGGTCAAGGATTCGACTGCGCACCTGTTCGCGCCACAACAGCCGCTCTTGAGGCTCAAACGGCAGGGTGCCCGGCTCAAGCAAGCGCAGACCGGATCGGGAGTTAAGGTTTACCGGCAGTTCGGGGAGGGCGTCCGGCCGGTGACGGTAAGTCTGAACAGCATCCAGCCACCCCATTTTGTACTCAAATACCACTCCGGCCCCGAGGGAACAAACCACTGTCAGGGCCAAAACAACTTTATTAATGGAGGGTCTGAGACTAGGGCTCATCGTTTTTGCGTGGCTTCATCGACTCATAGGACTCGTCTTCATCCCCAACCCGGACTTCATCAATAAATACCACACGATCCGTGCGCGGATGGTACGAGCCCAGTTTAAGGTAGTTGCCACGAATGTCGTTATAGCCGATCGGGCCCTGGTGATCCGACACCATTACCCCGTCCTTCCAGACTTGCACCAATCCGTCGTCACCACCTCGGGTCCAGCGTACCCGGAATACCCAGTCGGTCCATTTGCCCGGCTCGATCGCCCCCACCCACAAAGGGTATATGGCCTTCGCTCCCTTCTTGCTGCGGAAGTCGGCATCCCAACCATAGGTTAGCCGCCAGACATTGCCCAGTATGCGCAGGGCCAACGGTGGCCCCCGACCGCCGGACTCATTCAGGAATACATCCTTGGAGGCATGCCACTGGGCGATCACTTCGTTGCGCTCGTTGTATTCCCAGTTCTCGTCCAGATAGACACTGAAGGCATACCAGCGATCCTCATTATAAGGCTCGCGCAATTGACCAGTGACAAAGTTACTGTAAAACCAGGGCAGGATTTCGCAGCGCGCACCCGGGCCCGCTTCAAAACGGGCACTGGCCCGGCCACTGCGCGCCATTTGTTTGTCGACCCCGATACTGCATTGCTTTTGGATATCGATAATCCACTCGTCTTCACTGATCGCGCCGGACTCAAAACTGCTCTCAAACAGGATCTCTGCCGATGTTCCAGCGGACAAACCCAGGCCCAATACCCAGGTTAAAATCAACAAATGCTTCATATCACCTCAATGTAATGTTGGTTCCATCTTCACGCTGCAATAACTGATCAAAGTGGCTCGCCAACTCCCGGGTCAAGCTGGCGTAGCCGAATTGACTCACAGCGTCTGGAGTCGGCGGGTGCAGTTCGCAGCGCCCCTGCGCCAGCCCCGATAGAAATTCCGCCAGTGCTTGCGATTCGTTTTCCAGGGTCAACCCCAGCCCGTTCGTTTCGATCAATTGAGCAGTAGCCCCGCGGCCACCAATCATAACAACCGGCCTCCCGGTTGCAATGTACTCATAGAGCTTGCCGGGAATTTGCAGTGGAAAGTCCTGCTGTAAAATCAGCAAATACTGCGACTGCTTCATCGCTTTAAGATAATCCTGGTGCGCCAGCGCTGGCTCCCTGGAAATAAAGCCCGCCTGTTCCAGGGCGTCAGCCAGAGCATTACAATCAGCATCCTCTACCCCCCAATGCCCCCTGAAGCGGACAATGAGTTGGCCTGGTTGAAGTCGCCCCTGCTCCACTAATCCTGAAATAGCCTCCAACAGCCGGTCAGGTTTGCGCAACTCATACACAGAGCCGTAGTGACAGAGCTCATAGGGTGCGGACAGCTCCGGCCCGGTTACAGATGCCAGCAGGTCGATCAAATGTTCGCCGTAACCATTGGTCAACACTTTGACCTTGCCGTCGATTTCAGGGTAATCGTCAATAAACTGTTGCTTTAAAGATTCCGTATTGGCGATCACCAGATCCGCCGCTTCAACCACTTGCTGTTCAAGCTTGCACGACAGCTGGTGAATGGCCTCAGAAACCGCCGGCTTGGGGTTGCGCGTCCAGGGATCTCGAAAATCAGCGACAAATGGCACCCCCAGTTTTTTCGCAACCCGCATACCCGCAACCAAACCGGACCAGGGGTTACCCGTGGCAAAAACAATATCCGGCCGTGCATCGGCCGGTAGCGCCAGCACATGCTTTTCCACTGCTTTGATCCAGGGCTTTTGATGATCCGGGAACAAAAACAAGCGGTTCAATACTGCGGCTTTTATGCGCCCAAACAACCCTTGCCGTTTTTCCTCCACGTTGGCGCTGTCGCCAGCCACGGCTTGTGTCACTGCTTGAGCCTGCGACTCCCCCCCCCTGAGTCCATCGCGCAATTCCAGCAGCTGCCGAAGCCGGTTGGGATGAGTCAGGCGGTCAACCCGGGCCGCAGTGGGAATGCGCTCCAATAAATCGGCGTCCTGGTTCACCGGCGGGTGTGCGTCCTGGGGATCCGTGGAAACGATGTGGGAGATATAGCCATTTTCTTCCAGGTGCTGACAAAACCCCAGCGGGCGCAATGAACCACTGGCGGCGATCGGCGGGAAGTAATAGGCAAGCATTAAAACGCGTTTCATGGGGAGAAAATCACTGTCAAGTCTCTGGCATTACCACTATAGTTACCTTGCGTTTACGACGACTTTTTACGGCCCGGCATGACAAGCGGGGTAAAAATACGGCAAAATCAGGCTACGCCGCCTATTATAGACTGTATCCTTTACAAAAATGAGCTTTAGGCCAGTACGCCTTGGTAATTTCTTAAAATCTTATGCCTGAAACCCCAAAAATTCATCACCGGGTGCTGGTACTTGGCCATGATATTCGTGCATTTTTAAGCGTGGCCCGCTCACTGGGCAGGGCTGGCATCGAAGTGCATGTAGCCATGTGCCCGCCAGACGACCTGGCCCTGCGTTCCCGCTACGTCAGTCAATACCACCAACTACCCGCAGAAGAAGGGGACAATCAAGGCTGGAACGAAGCGGTTTGTCGCCTCGCCACTGAAATTGGGTTCGACCTGGTCATCCCGACCAACGACGAATCAGCGATGCTGGTGCAGCAATACCGGGAATCATTGAGTCGCTGTACCCGACCCTATGCACTCAACCAGCAAGCCTTTGATATTGCCTTCAATAAAATCGAAAGTACGCGACTGGCTGAATCCCTGGGGCTGATGGTTCCCCGACAGCAGACGATCGACCTGCATACTTATCAAGCGGGGCAAGCCCCTCGTATCAGCTTCCCGCTGGTGGCCAAACCACCCTCCTCTTTAGCGGACGACAAGCTTTCCATTCGCCGTGAAGTCAAGCACATAAAGGATCAAGCGTCGCTGGATGCCTTTGTGGTCCGCCATAGGGACTGGGAACAAGCGCTCTTGCAAGAGTACTTTTTCGGCACTGGTGCTGGGGTCGAGGTACTTGCCCTGGAAGGCAAGATACTGTTTGCGTTCCAGCATATTCGGGTTCACGAGCCACTGGATGGCGGTGCCAGCTCGTATCGCCGCAGTATGGAACTGAACCCGATCCTCGCTACTGCCACCAAACAGTTGATGCGCGCCATGAACTACTCTGGCGTAGCCATGGTGGAATACAAGCTTAATACCAGTACCGGCCAGTGGATCTTTATCGAAATCAATGGCCGCTTCTGGGGCTCACTGCCGCTGGCCATCGCCGCCGGCGCCAACTTCCCTCTGTTTCTCTATCAACAGAGGGTCGAAGGCAAAACCGAATTTGACCCCGACTACAACCCTCGCGTGTATTCACGCAACCTGCTGCGCGATCTCTACTGGATGGCCGACAATCTGGCGGCGCGCTTGCAGAAGCCGCCGCCGAAAGCCTCTGTGCCCATGACCCAGGTGTTCAGGGAGCTGGGCCATATCGTAACTGGCCGCGACCGCATTGACAGTTTCGCCATGGACGACCTCAAACCTGGCTTGGGCGAATTGGGTATTATTGCCAGTGAACTGGTTGGCAAGCTCAAATCCCTTATAAAGAAGAGTATGCAACGCGTTTCCTGGTACCGGCGCCAGCAGGCAAACAGGATTGTGCGCCTGTTCCGGGACGCCTCGCAGGTTGAAATTGTCTGCTATGGCAATATCTGTCGCAGTGCGTTTGCCGCCCCCTATCTCGCACAAAAAACCAGCAACAAGTCTATTTTATCCTCAGGCGTGCACCCGGAAGACAAGCGCCCCGCGCCAGAGTTGGCGATTGAAGCGGCTCGAAGCTTCAATGTTGACCTCAACCAACACCGCTCGGATTTACTGGATCGCAGCCGGGTTGATCAGGCGGGCCTGATCCTGGTGTTCGACGATAAAAATTATCAAGCGCTGCGGCGACTGTACCCGCACGCCATGCACAAGGTCGCCTACCTCGGCTACCTGCTGCCCGAGGGTGATATCGAAATCAGTGACCCCTACGCCCACGACCTGGATACCTTTAAATACACCTATCGGCGCATCACCCGGGCGTTGGACCAACTCTATGCCGATGCCCTATGAATCGGATTCTCAAACAAAACGCCTATAAATGCGTAAAATTACAAACGGATGAAGAGGGCCAGCGCTATGTTTCCAAGGCCTATAGTAACCAGGGCGCCGAGCAGGACCGCAAGAACACCCAATATATTGATCAGGCGCTGACGTTTTTTTACCGGAATTTCTCAACCTATGTGCGTGTTCCCGAACCACTGGCCGTCGACCTGGCCGGTTGTGAGATACGCATGGAGTATTTGCCCAACCTGCCCCTGGCCAGGCTCTTGCGCTTGTCCGACCTGTCGTTAGCAAAGAAGTTTTTTGAAGCCTGCTACCAACACAACACCGATGCCGACTTTTTACGAGGGATTGAAGGCTCAGTCATTATGACCCCTGGTTTACAGCAGCTACTGGACAGCAACTTCCCCCTGGCACTGGGGTTTAAAGGCGATTTGAGCGAAAACCTGGTGCTGGGTGGCGACGAGTTGATTCTGGCCGATATTGATTCCATCTGCCTGGAGCCACTGGGCTTGAGTGAGTTGATTCTTTACGCCGAGCGCTTCGCGTCTATCTGGCTTTACCCGACATTGCGATCCCTATTGGTCGCGCCGCCAACACCGGTCGCGTTTCAATTCCTGAATAAGTCGCAGGCGCAGGCGCTTATTGAAGCTACACTGGAAGTGCTGAACGACCGCATGAGTCATGTCCGCGGCCCATTGAAAAGCATCAAACGCTCCCTGGCAGGCTTGATGCTCAACCGCACTCTCGCAAGAGCAACACGCTAAATCTATCCCTGTTGCCGACCCGATTCAAAGACAAAACCCGAAAATACAGGATTTTTCAGGTGCCTTCGGGACGGCCAGCTCGATAGTTACTGGCTTTGCGTGCTGCAGAAGCTGGGCAGCAAGTGAGTCCAGGTAAACCTCTATATTCTCATACAGTGGATCCAAATCGTGATCATGGGGCTGTAAATCACCACCATATTGACCCTCGAATGCATCGGACATACCGTCCTGATCCGAATCCTGTAGCGGTTCGCCTATATACACATTTTGGTCATCCGGTTTCACAAATTTCCACTCGCCGGTACGCTGATTCAACTCTTCAACCAGGCGCCAATCAGTCCGGTCCCTCGGCAAGGCTCCGAACCGCTGCAATACCAGTGCAGCACTTTCCCTAACCGGATACAGCGTAATCTCAGGGATCTCCGCTACCCGGTGTCGCAATTGATTAAACTGACCTTCTGTCGGACCTAACTGCCCCTGACCCAGGCCCATAATCAACTCTTCAGCATCTGAATCTTGCGTCCGCGAACCGGTGGAGCTTGCCGGTGGTCCGCGCCAGATGTCCTGGCCACGGCCCGGCATGGCGCTGGCATCGTGACCCTTGCCACTTTCCACGATATTGTCTTGCACAAAAAGTGAAAAGTTATTCCTGCCCGTCATCACCGGCCTCAAGCCTGTTGGTGAATCGCCGTGGGTGTTTACACCCGGAATATAGTAGTTGCCTACCGCATTGCCACGCCCGTTTGGCGCGTCAAAACGAGAGGGGTATTTACGAAAGTTATAAATCAGGTTGTTTGAAAACTCGATCAGCATGCCCGGCTTACAGGTGTATTGGACCAGAGGGGTACGAGAGTGAATATGGGTATAGTAGTTGTGGTGCAGGGAAATTCTATCGACGCCTGTTCGTAATAGATTAGGCTGGCCGTGGTAAGGTTCTTTTTTACTGCCACTTCTAATGGCATCTCCCATATGGCTCCATTGCACGGTGATATCGTGGGAATTATCAATGATGTCCACAGCCCCATCGCGGAAGAATGAAACTGATACATGATCCAGAATGATATTGCTAGACTTTTTAATGTTGAACGCGTCGCCCTTATGAGCTGCCTCACGGTGACGAAGGTGCCGTATGACAACATTTTGTGCGCTATCAACTTCAATGGAGTTGCCACTAACAGCTATCCCACCCGTTGATGTCTGACCCGCGATATAGACATTGGAGGGAACCACAGCTTTACGCTTCAGTGAAATGATTCCGGACACATCAAATATGATGTAAGCGCCCCCCTCCTCCGCTGCCTTTGCAAGACAATACCTGAACTGGCCTGGCTGGAGATACCTTACCCGCTGTCCCAAATCTAAATCGTCGAGACGGGTAACACGGCAGACCTCTCGCCCACGGGCGTGAGTGTTATCTGAGCCAAATCCTTCCGCGCCCTTAAATGCTGGTAATGCGCTGGCTGTACTCAAAAACGATAAAAAATAAAATACTATAAAAGCTAAAGAGACCGGCAGCCGAACAGTCTTCGCCATTTTTTACCCTCGCTCCGGTGTCCACATAGTGATATTTTTACCCAGCATTACACCCAAAGTGCCCTGCAGGGCAGCAATATTCCCGAGGCAAAAATAGTAGCAAACGCTGGCCAGTGGCAGTGAGGTCTGCTGGTTTCTACTAAACTGCCAGGCCAGGCCATACCCCATTAACTGGGCTAACACGGCGAGAAAATATATCCACCCCATCCCGGCCAAAGTCAGAATAAGGCTAGAAAACAGGCACAAAATCAGCAGATAGGGCACAAACCAGCGCACCACTTTGTGAAAAAACAACTGCAGGGCAAACAGCCCGACCCGCAGTGGATTAAGAGCCTGGGGCACTCGCAACACAGTGCGCAAGGCGCGGTTGACAATACGCACCTTGCGCCGGAACTCACCGCCGTAGTCCGGGGCGGTCTCTTCCGTGCAAATAGCCTTCGGCTCAAAAACCCCGCGGTAGCCTTTGACAATAATTCGCAGCGGCGTCACGAAATCACTCAGGTCATCATCCTTTAACGGCTCGAACAATTGCTTGCGCAGCGCAAAGATTGCGCCGTCACCGCCAACCACCGAACCAACTGCACTCTCCCCGGCTTTCATCGCCAGCTCGATATTCCAGTACAGCTGTTCAGACCGGGAAACAGAGGTGTCATCCGCTGAGACGTAGGTCTGTGCCCCCACCACATAACCGGTACTCTCGCGGGCAAAAGGCGCAACCAGGTGCTTAATGGCATCGGGCCGATACATGGAGTTTGCATCGCTGAACACCAGGATTTCACCACTGGCAGCAGGCACCGCATTGGTGAGGCCGGCCGACTTACCCCGCCTCGGCTGTTGCCGCGCCAGCACTACGCCACGCTCCTGGTAGGAGCGTACGATAGCGTCGGTTTGGTCGGTCGATTCATCCGAAACCACCATGATTTCCAGCTTGCCAACCGGGTAGTCCAGCGCCAGGGAGTTGTCGATTTTCTGGGCTATGACCTTCTCCTCGTTATATGCCGCAATAACCAGGGTTACACAGGGCCAATATTCAATTTCCCGAGCCGGTACACTGGCTGCACGCGACAGGCTCAAGCGCCCTGCCATCCACATCAGCAGCGGATAAACCACGTAGGTCATAGCAATCAATGCTAATGAAAGCCAAAAAATCACCTCAAGCAGCAATGTCTTGCTCCTCATCAATATATATTCGGTGCCAGATCTCAAACGTCATCAGCGCCATAATATGTTCTGAATTATCCGCCCGCTGCGCCATATGGTCGTCTATCAAAGCCTTGACTGCGACAGGATTAAAATAGCCTCTTTGGCGCAAGCGCTCGCTATCAAGCAATTCTTCCATCAGGGGCTTTAATGAACCCCGCAACCAGCGACTGACCGGCGTGCCAAAGCCTTGCTTGCGCTGGTTGATAATCTCATCCGGCAGCTTGTCGGCCACTACCTGCTTCAGCAAATACTTAAGCTTGCGCCCCGGAGCAATTTTCAGGGAGGATGGCATCTGCGCTGCTAATTCAATCAACTCCTTGTCGAGCAGCGGCACTCTTGCCTCCAGTGAGGCCGCCATCGACATCTTGTCACTGAAAGCCAGCAGGCTGTCGACCAGTGCTGTCTTCAAGTCGGCATACAACATCTTGCTCAATGGGTCATTGCCCGGCGCCTGCTCGTAATAGTCGGCGACTTGCCTTGGCTTGTACCCCTGGAGATGATCATTCACCCCGGCAGCAAAAATCTGGTCCAGCTGTTCATCAGCAAATATCTGAACATAACCCTGGTAACGCAGACCATCGGGCTGGTCGATATGGGCGTAATAACCGCGCAGATAGCGAAACAAGGCCTTGATGCGCGAACCACGATCAACCGGCAAACGATTTACCAGTGGCCTCACCACCCGGGTTTGTAACCACATCGGCATCCAGTTCAGGTAGCGTCCAATATCGGGCCAAAGGTAGCGGCGATAACCGCCAAAGAGTTCGTCCCCGCCGACACCGGACAAAATGACGGTGACCGACTCACGGGCAAACCGGGACACCAGGTAGGTTACCAGGAAAGAGGTATCGGTCACTGGCTCATCCAGTTGACGAATCAGCTGCTCAAACAAGACTGCTGCATCCGGCTCCACGACTATCTCATGGTGATCCGTGCCGAATATATCGGATACCGCCCGGGCTTTATCCAGCTCATTATGGAAGGCATCCTCGGCACCGAAGCCAATGGCATAGGTTTTAATATCCGCAATACCACTGTGCGCCATCGCCCCCACGATAGCGGAAGAATCAATACCCCCGGACAAAAAGGCACCCAACGGCACATCACTCACCATCTGCCGCTTGACACAGGCATCCAGGCAGGCCTCAAGCTCATCTTTCCAGGCCGCCTCGGACTGTTCGCGCGGCTTGATGTCCAAATCCCAATAGCAGGAACTCGCAATACCATCAGCACTGATTTTCAGGTGCGTCGCCGGCATGACCTTACTAATACCCGCGAACAGGGTGCGCGGCGCAGGCACATAGCCAAAGCGCAAATACTCACACAAGGCAGTCTTATCCACCGCGCGCTTAACCTGGGGCAACACCAGTAGGGATTTAACCTCCGAAGCCCAGGCAATAATATGGGCATCTTCGTAGAGGTAGAGCGGCTTAATACCTATGTGGTCACGCACAATAGCCAGGGTGCAGGTACGCTCATCCCAGACGGAGAAGGCAAACATGCCATTCAGGCGCTGGCAAAGGTCCTCGCCCCAGGCGTCGTAGCCGTGCACCAGCACTTCGGTATCCGACAAGGTCTGAAATTCATAGCCCAACTGCTGCAATTCGGCGCGAATTTCCCGGTAGTTGTAGATTTCACCGTTAAATACGAGGGCGAGCTTGCCGCCGGCACTGAACATGGGCTGATGCCCGCCCTCCAGGTCAATAATAGACAGGCGACGCATGCCCATGCCCACCGGCCCGGAGACAAAAATGCCTTCATCATCCGGCCCCCGGTGGACAATGGCAGCGCACATGGCTTGTATGGTTGATTCGGCAACAGTGGCCTGAGGGTCTTTGTATAGAAGACCGGCAATTCCGCACATAGGTTAAAAGCTTTAGACAAAGAATGCTGAAAGGATAGTTCAGGGGGGGGATAATTACCACTAGCTGGCGCCTGGCCCCTCCCCGTTCCATCAGCGCCGACCAGCGTCACTCAAGCGGGATACTAGCGTCTTTATACACGATAAAATTCTTGTGCCAGGACACCAGCCCCGGGACTTTACCATCCTGGGAGCTGTTCATTTCAAGCCACCAATTCTGGAAACTGAGGGAGTGTGCCTCCAGGTCATTACTGAGTAAAAAGCATTTCCCCGGTTCCTTTACGGAAGCCAACACTAAGGCGGGGGGAGTTTCTTCATCACTCATCCAGATACAAACGCGCATTTGGTTGTTCTCGAATTGAAACTCTGTGGTTACCCGAGTCCAGATGTTCGCACGAATAACAAAGGGCGAGTGCTTGCCTGTAGCGGTGCTCATGTGGTCCGCGGAGGTAAAGGGAGAGTCTCTTCTTCCGGCTGCCGTGTCTCCGCCCGGTTGCCAATTGTCAATCATCTTGCCAGAAACCTGTGATTTTTGTGGACCCCTGGATGAAAGTGGATCCCTGTCTGTAGATTCCGAATAAGTAATTTTTGGGTAATAACGATTTGTTGGCAGCGCCACCGCCGAACCATCAGTTTTACTAAAGCGGTGCTGGTATTCAAACATCAGCCCTTCAGCCGAATTACTTAACTGATACGCTTTGTAATTTTTCAGCAACCCCGTTTCCAAATACCCACTACCATACTTAAATTCCCACTGAAAGCTGACTTTGGTTGAATTAGACTTATTCAGCTCCGGAAAATACTTTCGAATCTGCCACTTCGCGCTAATATCCGAGTCACCTAAAGTATCAAGCTTGAACGCGTTCTCTTCTGGATCATAGCTAAAATGCCGGTTGGCTTGGCCTTTGTTTACACAAACACGCGTGTAATTACACACATGCTTGGAATTATTCATGGAGAGGTACGCGTGCAGATTGGGGAATTTCAATAGCTTGGCAAAACGCGGATCAAGACGAGAGAAATCCTCGTCTGCAAGCATCTCTTCTAGTGCAGGTTCAGGCTTTTCATCACCTCTCTGATGAGCCCAGGCGAGCAGCATAAGCAAACCCAGAACAGCAAAAAACGACTTCTTCATTTATCTCCAGAAAAATAGGCCCTCCCGTACAGGCCGGGTTCTGAGCGCAAATGTAAAACGGTTATGTAGAGTATCACACTAGGACAAGATACAGATCATTCGAATTGTGAGAGTTGCTTATGGCTTACCGCCGGGGCAAATACTTCCCGAAACATCTCCACCAACAAACGATTACCATACTCACTTAAATGATCATCGTCAAAATAGAGAGGAATATCATTTTTAGATCCATAGCAACGTTCGGCGTCGCAAAGGTAAGGTAATGGATCTAAGATTTTCGCGCCACATCGTGCAGCAATTTCATCCTGTACCGACCAAATAAACGCGTGATGTTGTCGATAAGCATCCAGATCTAGGCTGATTTCACCTTTCTTTCCCATAGCCAACCAGCGCGACATCGTGATCGGAACATTTGCAGGCATCTCCGGGATAGGCCTCATTAGATACAGCGGTCGAAATTGAGCAAATTTACACGAGGTCTCAACCATCTTCTCTTGGACATCTTTTAGAAAAGCCATATCCGCCGTATTGTAGGGCTCACCAAAATGAAAGCCCGGCTTACGTGCATCAAGTCCCCGCAATATATCGCCCGGTCTACCGAGGCCTGAAGTTGAACGATTTACAATGACAAGGGGTACATTTGTTACCCCCTGTGCTTTCACTTCATTCATAACCCAATGATTAAATGCCTTACAATCGTAGGTTGAAGGATCATGAGGGTGTGATGTCATCACCACTCCCTCCATAGTTTTGCATGCGGAATAGGTCCACTGGATAACGCCAGTCCCCTCCGGAGCTGCTACTGCTAACGCATTAACCACTGCATCTGCATGACTATCTCCGACTATTACAGCACCGATCTGGTCACCGCCATACCTGCAAGATGGCGAAGAGGCTCCCCTATTTACATGACACTCATTTCTTGGATTTCCATTTTCAGCCTCTGCTGCTATAAGTTCTACTGCGTCAGGCAAACGCCAATTCGCTCCCTGCAGTCGATGCACGCAAACTGCAGCAGCCAATACTACAGCAGCGGGTACCGCCAGCTTAACGAAAGAGCTAATTAACCGTCGGTGAGACAACCAACGCCGCGAGGTATTCTCCACCAAGTTAAAGGAGAGCCACCCCAGCAATACAGATGTTACAACCCCTAGCCACAACCAGAGATGAACCTCAAGTACTGTCAGGTATCCTAAAAATACTACGACCGGCCAGTGGTATAAATAAATGGAGTAGGATGAACCACCGAGCCATTGCATCAACACATTATTTGTCAGCAGCGACTGCTGACGACGGGCCACCAGAACGCAGGACGCGCCCACCACAGGAAATAGCGCTCGCCAGCCCGGCCAGGAAGAGTTTTCATCCATAAATAGCACCGCATAACCCATTAATGCGAAACCAAACCACTCCAGCCAACGCGCTTCGATCTCACGAATCCGTGGCGCGAACACCAGCAGCCCGCCAAACAACAACTCCCAAGCCCTGGTATGAAGAAGATAAAAAGCCATACTGGGATTTTTATCAGTCAAAAAAACCGATGCACACAACGAGGCCAACGTGCCAAGTACAAATATACCGATCAAAGTCCAACGTGATAACCTTAGAGCACTCAACCCCCAGAGAATCAATGGCAGGAGCATATAAAACTGCCACTCCAACGACAGCGACCAGGTATGCAACAACCATTTCTGCTCAGATTCAACATCGAAATAGCCTGCTTCCAGGTAATACTCGATATTTGAAAGAAAAGTCAGGCTGTATGCTACATGGGCAGCCAACCTTTCATACTCAGGAGCCGGTAGAATGTACCAGCCGAGGAATATCAATAACCCACAGAGTACAATCAAGGCTGGTAGAATTCGCTGGGCGCGTGACAGATAGAAACCAAGCAGCGAAAAACGCTGCTGATTCAGCCTCCCAACAATAATGGACGTCATTAAAAAGCCTGATATGACGAAAAATATGTCTACGCCAACAAAGCCTCCGTCGAACCCGGCGACACCAAAATGGAAAAGCACTACCGTTAACACGGCATAGCCACGTAAACCGTTAATATCTGCTCTAAAAGCAGACTTAGCGACTGATAGTTCAGTAGACAAACGAAAAACCTTCTGGAAGATGGACAGAATCAATAACTAGATGCAAAGTTTAGCTCACAATCAATGGATTTTGATATACACTTTTACTTACTGAATTATCAATTCCACTAATTAAACATTGTTCACAGGCTGATGTTGACTTATTAGTCTATAGTAGACCGATGCATATCAAACACAGAGCTTCATGAAAATACTAATCGTCCATCGTTTGATCGCAGCCTTTGGGGGCGCGCATAAATACCTTACAGGACTGATTGACCGCTTGGCCGCCAGCGGATGGGATATACACCTGGCGATTAACCCCAATCCCGACATAGGTGAGTTGGTCCAAGCTCAAGCGAACAAAGGCGTTCAAATACACCCAATCGATTATGACCGACTTGGAAGCGCCGAATTAGGCCAGGTAATGGATCAGCTTATTCAAGACATCAGTCCGGACGTAATCGACTTTGAAGCCGCAGCCAAAAGCTTGCGGCAACTGGCCCTTAACTCCAATAGATTTAAAGACACGACCGCCCATAAACTTTTCACGATGCACTTGCCTATTGTGACTGACCGCAGCTCCTTACGCAGCTGGAAGCGACACATTCCCCTCTCTCACGCACGAACGGGTATTCATGAGCGAAAAGCCTTTTTAAAGTTATTTGATTCTGGACTAAGCGTGAGCCAATATCACGCCAATGACATTAATAGTTTAGTCGGTATCTCACAGAAATTCTTCACCGTAATCCCAAATGGCGTCGATATTGAAGAGTTTCACCCCCCAACCATCCGTCAGAAAGATAAAAACTCCCAAATCAAGATTATTTCCTGTGGGGGGCTAACCAAGCAAAAGCGCTTCGATCTATTGATTTTGGCAGCTATACAGATGAAACAGCTTAATTTTCAAATTGAGATTGCAGGTGAGGGGGTTGAGCGCGATAAATTAACACAGCAAATAAAACAGCTGGAGCTAAGTGATAAAGTATTCCTGAAAGGCCATATTAGAGACATCCCATCATTTCTAAGAACTGGTGACATCTATGTTGTATGCTCAGACTCAGAAGGCCTGCCTTACGCTGCGTTAGAAGCGATGGCAACAGGATTACCCATGGTAGTTACCCGTGTCGGAGAGTTACCCTATATGATTCGACAAGGTATAGAAGGCCTTGTTGTCAACTGCAATGACCCACAAGAACTATCTCTTGCGCTATTGGAATTAGTGAACTCAGCCCATAAACGGAAAACAATGGGAGATGCATGCCTTGTAAGAGCCCGTCAGGATTTCAATGCGGCAATAAACTGGAGCCGGGTTGACGACAAATACAGGGATTTAGCATTAAATCCTAAAAACTAAATAGCCACCATAATAAAAAATGAAAACTCTTCCTCAGCGCATTACTTTTTAGCAAAAAACTGTCAGCCGGCTATGCTTAAAAATAACTAAAAAAATAGGAGCATACTCAATTTACAGTCACTGCTCTACTCGTAACCAAACACCCCCATCTGTTCTGCAAGCAACGGGCTTAACCGGTCAACGAGCTTCTGACCCAACTCTTTCCGTCCCTTGTTAATTGATTCTGTGCCGATAGGCTTTTGCACATTTTTATAGTGCGGTCTTGAATCAATATCTCCCAATTCAGAGACGTGAACCGGACCATCTATCATATCAATCGAATAGCGCAGTCCCAAGAACTTACAGATAAAGGGAACTATTCCATGAGGGCTGCTGACAAGGTCTTCATAAGATACTTCAATTACTCTATCGCTATTTTTCTTTGCAAATGTGTGGCAAGCCTTAGTCGCGCGAACCCATCGATCAGCAGCTTCGACTGGATCAGTGTATCGGCCCATCTTTAGATAAGACGCTACAACATCAAAGCCATTCCGCACGATATGAACATATTGAGCTCTTGGAAACACTAAATCTATATCGTCTAGAAAATCTGAATTCATAGGCGTCTTATCACCCCATCGTACCGCAGATGGCTTCGCATGTTTGGCCATAAATTCATAAAAAGCTATCAAAATCCGATCAAGAGACCTCTCATCCTTAGGTAAAGCAATCAATTCCAAATATATTTTTCGGAGGTAAGGGCTAGGAAAACTTTCAAAATCTTCGCTAGTTGCAAACGAACCTAAGACCAATAAACATATTTGCTCCCACTTTAGGTTTCTATATGCGGGAAAACTTTTTATCAAAGCGCCCAATACATAGGTCTCTGGCGGTATATACAATTCGGGTGTAGACGTAAGAATACGGCGCAATAAAGTATTTCCAGATCTACCAGATCCAATGATAAAAACAGGAGAAACGACCTCTCCACGAGAAACCGGATATCGTTCGGAAGAACCGAAACCAGCCATGCGCACAAACTTTTTAACTTTAGAAGACATCAACTACCTCTGAAACAAAGTAACGCCCTGAACAATATGTGATTCCGATTATTTCCTCTGGAAACTTTTCTAATCACAAACAATACAGCCATCAACGACTGACTTTCGAAAATGTAACGCCCCCCTTGAAAATGCTTTATCCAACCGGGCAAGTGAGACCAAATACAAGTGGTATTCGTATCGCTCCATTAGTTTCAAATAACGGTTCGGGTTTTGTAACAAAAAATTGGGACTTTGCAAACCGAATAAGGCACCACTACAAATTGTTCTACAATCAATTAAATAAGCATTTAGATTCAAGGGATAACACCAGCAGTGTATGTTAATCACCTTCAGTCATTTTCAATAGATTTATTAAAGATTCTTTTTCCAGCTCTATGGAAAATTTATTTTTCACCCGACTACGACCTTTATCACCCATACTCCTTCGTAATTCGGCATTTAACGCAAGCTGTAACAGCATATCTGCATGCTCAGATATATCTCCAGGAGTAAACAAAAAACCAGTCTCACCATCAACAACAGAATCGATTACACCGCCACTTCGTCCCGTAACTACAGGCAATCCCGCTGCCATTGCCTCTATAATAGATACACCAAAGGCCTCTAGCTGATTTGTTAATGGTCCTCTGCAATTATGAGCTGTAAAAATGTCACATTCTTTACGTAACTTCCGCCCGTCTTCAGCGCTCACCAAACCAAGCAACTTGATACGATCACTATACTTGGAACGCTTCTGTAGCAATCTGCATGTTATTGCTAGCGGACCATCACCAGCAATAATAAGCTCACCTCGTAAGCCTTTATCACACGCCTGTTCAAACGCCTGTATTACTAAGTCCGGCGCCTTACAATCTACCAACCTTCCAATGTATAAAATTCTTACAAAGTTTACATCCTTAGCTGCAATATCATTGATTTCTAAGGAAACACCAAAGTACTTAATTACTATTCTTGAATCCGGCACCCCAAGCGCAATCAACCTTTTTTTACTTTCATTTGAATTAGCAACCATTAACGCTCTACTTGAAATTTCTCTTACAAAATTTAAGTATTCCTCATCATACATGCGCTCTCCCGAATCCACAGACACCAGATCCCAAGTGATATCATAACCATGCGTATGTATAATAATAGGTACATCAATCTGACTTAATGCGTCTCTCAAACGATACGCCATTGTTAGATAGTTGATAAATAAAACGTCAACTTTGTGGCGCGATTTTTTCAAAAGAATTTCGTTATTTCTTTCTCTTGAGGTTCTCTTCCTCAATATTTTCAGCTTTATAGCTAGCTTCTTTATAAAAGGGTATTCCGAATATAAATTAACGATTGGTATTCTATTATTCCAAAATCGCTCTTTATTATCTGTAGCAGCTATAAAAACAATATCTTCCTGCAATATTTCAATCTGCCTCTGAAGCCATAATTCTGTAGCTGCTTGATAATTTTGTACGATGTAAGCGATTTTCATATTTTCTTATCCGGAACATTGAGCGTTCTTATATCAATAACAGCAATTAGATCCATCGAGGTACATGTACACGCGAAAAATAAAATATTGGAATTTGGCTGCGAAGGACTTTACCATTTGAATTGCTCACACATACAATTTTGGCCCTTACGAACTGAACCATTGGTAGATAGCAAGCTTACAATTACAGGGCAATAAATACCCAGCAAGCGGTTCCATGATGTCGAGTTAAAATACCTTTTTGCCTTATCAATTGTCCAGGAGCTAAGATCATCGCTTAGGGTTAATCTGAAGCATCAATTAAATTTAATCCAAACAACGACTATTCTCGACATAGAAAACTCAAAACTCATAACTCATTAGTTTCTTTTCTCTAGCCCAAATAACATCAATTAACTCTTTTTCTTTCGAAGATAAGACTTCTGAATAATGCCTCTTGTCTTTTCTAAATTCCGATTTAGCCTTTTTTTCCGGTAAAGACAGACATTTCCCTAATCCCAAACTTGAAGATATAGACTGTAATGCCTGAGCCATTTCCTCGTATCTAAAAACATCATCTACCGCTAGTACTTTTTTAATTGTATATTGATCATATCCCCTGACAATGTCTAAACCACCTGAACAAATAAAATTTTCTATCGCCCCCCACTTTTTAACACCTCCCTCATGATAGAATAGAGAAATTGCTTTATCATAAGGGTTTCTTTCAAAGCAAAACTTGTAATAACTGTTATATACTTCTTTCCCAATTATACTTTTAACCTCGTCGCAAGAAATATGATTATAAAACCTTTTAAGTTTAGCCGAAAACACCAGATCCAGAAGGTCACTTTTTGAATATTTGCTAAGAGCTAGTGAAAAATTCTGAGGACCTAAAAAACCCAATGCTTGCCTGATGTTCTCATCAGACTTTGTAATGGGTGTGATTACGTCACCTTCATTGCAGAGCTCACTTAACGCAATCTCCATCGAAGTACCCGCGGTTTTCTGAGTCTTAATAAATATGAACTTACGAGAATGACAAACTATCACAACCAGTAACTCCACTTAATTAAATGCTTTTTAGAAATGCATTTTAGTTTCAATCATGCGCCGCACTTCTCACGATTAGTCAATATTTTCTATAGTAAAGTAGAGCACATTATTACGCAGAATAAGGTTGTTAATTACCTTGTGATTATTAGACGCCTCGTGGAGGTAGTCGTGCCTGAATACATGAGCTCCTTCGGCTGGGTTTGATTGCTTTGTATTTGCATGCAAGCCAACACTTATCACACCTTTTTTACATACTCTAGAGAATTCTGTAAAGCTTCTGTGAAACACTTCCGGCGGTTGGTGTATAAAGACCTGAAAACATACAGCAACATCAAATTGCTGATCCGAAAATGGAAATTTTAGCCAGTCGTCACTTAAAAAATGCTGCTTAAGCTTCAAATCGACCGCCTTAGCTGCTTCGGTCAACTTTTTCTCATACAGCCTGGAAATATCGATAGTTTCGATTAAAGTGCCCTTCTCATAAGCATGAAAAGTTCGACCAACACCCGGGCCCAACTCTAAAACACTCATTCCAGAAGAAACTTGTTTTCGTATATAATCGGTGTCAAACCTTACTCTTTCAGCTTCCAAACCTTCAGCCGAATTAGGGTCGCGCCTCGAATTCCAATAGCTAAATGGGTCATATTTTTTCTCAACATGCCCCAATAGTCGCTTTGCCGTATTCGATAGTATATTTTTCATCACGATTTTATCCTTAAATATTTATTATTAAAATTTCAATTTAGCTAAGTTCTTTTTAGCTTTGCTTCTGATCGGCCCAATTCAGCCAGAATTCACTTCCCAGATATTTCTAAGAGCGTCACGAATCCCTAATGCCTCGGACATCATATCTACGGTTTTCACTTCAAGATTTCTTCTAATATGGTTATTGTCTTTATATATTAACTCCTTGTTTATATAGGTCTTACAGTATTTGCTATCACAAAGGAATTCACTCGGTATAATTACCTGTGTATTCTTAAATTGTGCAGAAAGCAATTTCAGAACCGCGTCACTATCCTTGTGCCAAGAGTGTACGTCACTCGCAACAAGGTATTCAAAACGTGAAGGCTCGCACGTTCCCCGCAACAGCGCACTCATTTCTGAGGCTGAAGCACACTCGTTGAGCACCCTATTAGGCCTAGGAACGTCACCCAATATTAAGGTCTTTTTATTTTGAATCTTTGATAACAGCGCTTTCAACGCATACTCACTTAAGTGAGCACCGATTTCCGTTGGGTTATTAATTTTCTGTCGATCTAAGTTATCAAAAGGAATATCATCGCTATAGAGCATTCTCACATGTCCGGACCATGCTGCAGCCATAATTACAACATTTACATCAACCGTGTTTTGCAGCCAGCGCAGAGTAGCTATATTTCTCTTGGTGCAATCCTCAGTAAATTTCGGAAACTTAGGATAGTTTGATTTTACATACCTCGAATCGAGGTATGGTGGACACTTTGTTGGTGCAATAACCATTGATGCCCTATTACGCAGAGCTTCTCGATGGAGCAAAGGCGCCCAGTGTAATGAATGACTGTCTCCCCAAATTAAAGCTTTATTTTCTGCATCAGCCCAAGGTAACCCAACAACACAATATTCTTCATTAATACCGTCTAAAATCGCAATTCGTTCCGTACACTTGAAATCCCACATTAAGTTTGTATCTGTAATAGCTGCAACTGCTGGTGAAATACGGCCAGGGAACCCTTGCGAAATTGAAACCATTCCCGATAGGCCTACAAGCAGCAGCGTTGAAAACGAAGACGCCAAAACCACCTTTTTATATGAATAGTCTTTATAACGGTATCTCTCTTCAATATATCTCCATGAGAGATACCCAACACCTATACTGGCTAGTACCAGCAAAACGACTTCATGAAGAAAAAATTCCCTCTGGCTTACATATACCCTGTAATAAACAACTATAGGCCAATGCCATAGGTAAGCCGAATAAGAAATTTTCCCCACTAACCGAAAAGGCCGCGAAGACAGGATGTATTTAATGAAATTGTCATTATTGATCAATGTAAATATTATTAGTGCAGTTCCAATTGTGGGGAGTAGAGCCAAATGACCAGGGTAAATATCGTTATGGTCAAGGTAGAACAAACTGAAAGTGATCAGTAAAAGCCCAAGATAAGAAAGCAAATTGGCAATCATTCGGTTTTCAATATGTTTCAATGGCAACAAAGCCAGAGAAGCACCCATGCCTAGTTCCCAGGCTCTAGCTGGAAGCATGTAAAAGGAAAAATTAATGTTTATTGGACTTAATAGAATACAAAGTGCGAGAGATACACCAGTGATAAGGAAAACCAAATACTTTGTGCCTTTGAAGTTAAAATAACGATAGGTAAAGAGCAAAAGCACTGGAAAAATAAGATAAAACTGCTCCTCGACTGACAATGACCACATGTGAACCAGTGGTGATATCTGTGTTGGCTGGTCAAAATATCCGGAGTTATTCATAAACCATATATTGGCCATGAATAGATTCGAAAAGATGGCGCTGTTTGATAGCTTTGTGTAATTGTCTGGCGTTAGAAAAAAGAAGCCCAATATAACCGTGAGTAGCACCATTACTAGCGCAGCTGGAAGCAACCTCTTTACTCGTCGTATATAGAACGTCGATAAACTGAATGAATTTTTTTCAAGTGCTCCTATGATAATTGTTGTTATTAGATACCCAGATATCACAAAAAATATATCTACCCCAATAAACCCACCGGCCAAATCGTCAACACCGGCATGGAAGATTATTACCGCCAAAACTGCTATAGCTCTCAATCCGTCTAATTCTGGGCGATAACGTGAAACTCCCATTTAGTTTATCTAATCCTCACTCATAAAAAATTCAGGCCTAAACTTTTACGCTATCTATCCCATGCTGCAGATATATAACCCAGGTGATATTGACGGTCCCAGTCAGCTTGGAAACATGCAGCCTGATTTCCAATCATTCTAAAATAAAAACTTTTAATGGTGCTATACATAACAGCGCCATACTTCCAGCGTGGTACACCTTTAATCAGGTTTTTGTTATATCCTTCCTCTTGTTGCTTTCGTAAATAAGCAAGCCTGCCAAACCTGTAAGCACGTTTGACTACCCAACCCCGCTTAATCTGATTGGGGCGGATGATATGGCCAACTACAGCCTCTTTTAGATACCAGCTTTTATATCCCGCCTCAGCAATACGACAAGTAAACTCAACTTCGCTGCCCATAGTATATTGCCCGGCGGCCGGCCCAATCTTTTCATCAAAACGGTGGCCAGAAGCAAAGACTTCAGATCTGACAGCCATATGCCCTCCCCAAACCATATTGGGACTAATGGGCCCAGTTGTCTGGTCAGGATCAGTCAGCGCGAATACGGCGCCCAAAGGTACCTGATCCAGAATCCAGGACGGGGGGGGGCTAGGCCAGATCGGCTCAATCACTCCGCCCCACATAGCCACGTCATGGTGTTGGTCTGCAAAAGAACGATGTTGAACTAACCAGTCTTTATTGGGCTGGGTATCATCATCGGTAAACACCACCAAATCACCATCAACATATTCCAATCCCAGATTCAATGCTATATTCTTTCCTCGCCGCTCAGTGCGAAGTACTGTCAAAGGCAGTTTATCTTCGAATTTAGAAAGAATTTCCGGCGTACTGTCTGTGCTGGCGTTATCAACAACAACAAGCTTGTATCCACCTCGAGGCTTCTCTAGTTCCGTAAAGCTCTGTAGAGACCGCTGCAGAGTTTTTGAACCGTTGTAAGTCGCGAACAGTACCGTGAGCATGTTACTTGGCCTCTTTGTATAAGAGTTACATAAAAGATAGTATTGGCTTCGTTGTATGAATCCAATCAAGCCGTTCAATAGCAGTTTGTCGGGCATGATTCCCCAACTCCAAACAAAAGCCCGAATCTGCCAGAAGCTCCAGAATTCGCTGTGCCATTTGTTCATTAGTTGCTACTCTAAACAGCCCTTCCGTTTCGGTAAAATCATCGTAACCTTCAGCCCCAATAATAGTTGAGACTACTGGCCTCCCATACCCCAACGCCTCAGCAATTTTTACACGAGTGCCCGTTCCATAGAGTAGTGGCACAATCATTAACATTGCTTGTCTGATGGCTATAGAGGAATCATCTACCTCGCCTATTAGCATAACCCCGTCAATATGTGCAAAACTCATTTGCTCTTTATCCATTCCATATCCAGCTACTCTCAATACGGCTTCAGAGTTTCTGCGCTTAACTAAAGGCCATACTTCACGGCAAAACCACTTTAATCCCTCAAGGTTAGGGGCATAAGTAAAGGCACCGATAAACAGTAAAGTATTTGGATTAGGCTCAACATCCAACTTAGCTGCTCCCGACAAACTCACGCCATTGCGGACAACAGTTACATTTTCACTACGAAACCTGGTCTTATCTAATTCAGAGCAAACAAACGCTTGCCGGCAAAGGTTTACCAGTTTACGCTCGTAGAAACGGGTTCGAATCGACTCAACAGCAATCAGAAAAGACTCCATGCCCGCGTTCCAGCTTACTGCTTTACGCCAAAGTGCGAGATACTGAAGATCATCGATATCAATGAGTAATTTTGAACTTGGAACATTTTTAAACACTGAATGCAAATAGCTGTAACGACAAAAAAACAAATCATGCTTTTGTATTTCGCTATACAACTGGTCATGCCATAAGCTATTTTGCATTTGGAAATTAAATGGAGGCTCAGACCTAATAAGTGATTTAATGAAATTACAGAATCGCCGTATACGTCCGCCAGCTTTAGGGATCGACTTACGCTGAATCGCATCTACCGAAACAGGAACAAATGAATCTATCAGTTCGGAAATCCCCAATAATTTTTTTTGGTAATCGTCTTCTACTGGCGCCGAAAATGTAATCTGGTGATGCAAAGATAACGTTTTCAGCATGGCATAGGTACGCTGGCAGGTACCCTTGTTTAAAGGCCACGGAATTTCCGGCGCGATAAAGAGAATTTTCATGTAAATATACGCCCATGAAGTAAATCGAGCTCGTTAGATCAAGGAAAAGATTGTTCTAAATAAGTGCCTTCCCCATCACAATAGCCTACAACTAGGCAGGTAATTCGCCTCTCAAATTGTCGACTAGCTCACTAGCAGTCCAAAAAAGTTTATTCACTTTTCTATTATCGTCTATCGCATTCTGGTTAAAAGTAAGCGTATCAGCCAAATATCTTAACCAGCATATAGTTAGCATTGAATTAATAAACTCTCGGGGAACTCCCATATCTGCAGCATGAGAGAGGATCAATGCACTTTCGAACTTTTCTTCACCTGCAATAAGACTAACTATTGCGGCGCCATAGCTAATTTCATCTCTGTAACGATAGATGCTAACTAGAAAATGAATTAGATCTCTTAGCGGTAGCTCGTCATAAGTTACACTATCCCAGTCTATAACTCCTGTTAACTGATAATCTTTTTCATCGAAAAGTACATTTTTTGCATTTAGATCACCATGTGCAAAGCCAGTAGGAATAATTTTCCCAACTAGGCTTTCTTTAAGCATGGTTTCTAACTCTCGCATTATTTTGTCTCGGCCTAATGGCGAAGCCTGGATCCTGGCAAATAAATTTCCGACATGATTATCAAAATAGGTTTGATCGACTGTGGTCAATTTATAGTGTTTACTTTTTAATTTCCTAAGAAATCCGGTAACTGCCATACTCATAGACTGAACAGATTCATCTGAATGCAAGAGTTCGCTACCAGAAAAGCCTTGCATTCTGCTAACCAAGGAATAGCCGACACCTAAACAATCTCCTTGGACTATTTGTTCGGGAACCAAATGAGACGCCCATGGATAATTAACTACAAATTCACCTAATGATGCTTTTTGTTTATCAACGCTTCCGGCAGAACCGGCGGATAGCGTAACTTTTAGAATTGCCCGCTCGTCAAACTGATTACATAATTCTAAAATTACCGAGCCGGTTTCCAGGCACCTGAACCATACTACTTTCGGCCATTTATTCCCCCCCCATTTCTTCGAGATTTGGTCTAACACTTCATCCAGGTAGGTATTTGATAGACCTGAGTTAATTAACCCCAAGTAGAGGTAACCATTATGTAACCTCTGCATTATCCCAAGCTTGGCAAGCACAAAGGAAACGAAACCTTGCCGATTAAGAGGTGTTGAACTCCAAGGCCCAAGAATTTCCCTAGGCACAGTTGCGTTAGGATACATTTCGTAACGACAAATAGAAGTTGCTCCAGTAGAACTCAATAAATTATAAATAGCTTTCCACGATGCACCTTCATCATTTGCATATACTTTATGCTTATGAACTAATTTTGGACGCAACCTTTCACGAAGGACTCCTAAACCAAACGGGTTTCTTGAAATTATTACCACTTGCCGAAAGTCACGACAGTTTACTTTAATTTTTTCAGACAATTTTCGTGTTCGTACCACACCGAATGACATCAGAGAATTTTCAACAATAAGTGTGTTGTAATTTTCCTTATAGTCTAAACACTCTAATTTAGCCCAAGAATACACTCGAATATTTTTGTTAAATTTATTATAAAACTCCTGCAGACTTGCTGTTATCGAAGAGTCCGGCACTGCCACGTGAATTTCTGAGAATAAATGAGATAAAATAAAAACCGAGGCACTTGGCTTTTTTACAATTAGCAGAGCTTTGCTTTCCACTGCCGGATGTATCAGTAACGGCCAGGCAGCTGTTCGCGCAGACCCACTTCGACGAATAATTTTATTTACATCCTTCGATGTGGATGCCTCGGCCAATTTGCGGATTTGGCTAGGAAAAGGGATCATGGTAACGAGGGACTCTGGCAGCGCTTTGCTATATGACTTAGCAAATTATTAATTTCGTGACGAACCGGGTGTTTTACCAAATAAATCAAGACTATCCAACTTAGGCACGAAGCCGATCCAGCCATAAGAACTTCGCTAAACAAGCGTGTATTTTCGCTATTAGGAGTAACCCAAAAATAAGCTGGCACTAGAAGTGACAAACCATTTATAGCCAGGTTCTTCATGATTATTTGAACGAACTGCAAGCACTGAAATTCGTACTTATGAAAAACGATAAAATTGGTTACTACTAAGTTTATACATATTAGAACTAAAAAGCTGGACAGTAGTACGTCAAGTCCTTGGTGAACAAACAGAGCAATTAGAACGATTCGCAAAACAACAAATGTAAGCGTTAACCTAAAATTGATTTTCACATTACCTGTTGCCATTAATAAATTTCTGGCAAGGGAGTTCGGAATACCAATACAAGCCAATAGACAAAGAAAAGATGCGATTGGAACAGCTGCGTCCCATTGGTCTCCATATAGAAGATTGATAAGATTTGCGCTCATCAACCCCATAAAGCCCAGCGAAAACCAACCCACCAAGGTGACGTAACCAACCGTGTAAAAATAGGATTTTTCCAGCTCTTTACCTGTTCTATGTTTCATTGCCAAATGAGCCGAAATTACTGGAGCCGTCGCTTTCTGAATAACATTATCGTAAATTTTTACAAAACCTTGTCCGCGACTCAGAAAGCCCAGAGTAGCAAAACCGAGAACCTTGCCCACCATTAAGTCTAACGCGCTGGAGTTGAGTTCATTAGCGAGATTCGCACCAACCACATGGCTTCCAAAACCCAATATTTTTTTTGAGTTTCTGAGCGAGGGCCAAACCCGATACTTTGCTGGCAGATAGCACTGCGCCATAATAGCGCTAGCTGCAACATTGGCGACACTGGCCCAAGCCATGCTCATATAGCCATGGCCACTGTATGCAAGTGAAATCCCTACTACGACACTCACAAACGTTGAAGCTAGATTTATTTTTAGGATGGTGCCGAAACTCATGCTTCGCTTTAATAGTGCAGGCGCCATGGCCCCAAAGGGAATAATAAGGAAATTTAATGCGACAACATATATGACTTCTTTTATAGATTCTTCTTTGTAAAAGTCAGCCGCATAGGGTGCTAACACACAGACAATCAACCCTAAGGTCCAGGCAAAACAGATTGTTAAACCCAAAGCAGCAGATACTTTTTCTTTGGTAAGCTCTTTCTCCTGGACTAGGTACTTACCAATACCAAAATCTCGAACCATATGGGCAATGCCAATAATCGCCAGACCGACGGTATAAATACCTATATCTTCTGGCGTAAGCAGACGCGCCAACACCATAATTGAGACAAACTGCAGGCAAGTGTTGGCATAACGCTCGACAAACGAGATAAATAGTGCGCGCTTTACAATGTAGCTATCAGATGGCACAGAGATTCCTTTAGGAGTTTGAGGGGCGATAAAACCGCCCTATAGCTTCGGGTCGCTGCTCAACAGGATCACTTTGTGTAATTTTTCTCTCGTTAAGTTGCTGGATCGCTAAACGCTCAAGTATGAGCAAGGAAACCAGGGCCCATACCTGCACTTCGGCCCTGAAGTAATTTGAAAATAAACCGGCAACTGCGACAACTATCAAGGCCCCGCCAAAAGCCGCCCTGTACATGGCAAACTCTTCCGGCAACCCCTGTTTATCAAGAGCTTTCAAGCGAACCAGGGTGCGCCACACCCAGAACATCAACCCAAGCCAGATGATAGCACCGGGAATACCTTGCTCCCCCAGTATCGCCATATACATGTTATGCGACGAACGATTGCCCTTGATAGAATTCATACTGGGGTTGGCAGCCACCGCGGGAGCCAGATAAATAGGGCTTAGATGCTGGAATGCCCTATGGCCTTTGCCCATTGGGTAATCTTTGAACAACTCCCACTCTGCTTCCATAAAAATCAGGCGCGAACTGGCACTGCTATCACGCTCCTCGTCATCGGCTGTCAAGGTACCCAGGCGTGCCCAGAATTGATCATGCGCCAGCAGCATAAAGAGTACAACTCCCAAAGCGCCGTAGATTTTAAACATTCTGGCCTTGGATTTAGGCTGCAAGCGCCAAAGAGATATACCGCCAGCCACCATCCCAAGGAAAGCACCACGACTCAGGGTAAGGATAATGCCGTTGAGAATCAGGGGCATAACAGCAAAAGTGACAAGCTTAATACGCTGCTCAGCAACCAGGATAAACATAGCGGCATACATCACTCCAGTCCCCAAATGTGTCCCCAGGCGGTTGGCCTCATCAATGCCCGGGCCTCCAACACCATCCAGTTTACCGCCACCTGCTTCGTAGGCTTGCCAACCAAGATAGCCACAGCCCAGCACATGAGCCAGTGCAAAGAGCTGCAGTTTTTCCTTGGTATCGATAATGAGATAGACCAAAAAGAACAGCACAATATATTTTGTAAACAAAATAGTACCATCCAGGTGGTCATCAATATGAACTGCCCACAAACATTGGATCCACATCCATACTGCATACGCAATTAAGAGTTTGGCAGGGGTGTTTTGGTACCAAGGTTCTTTTAGAGCGATTTTTTTATAGTGAATTGCTGTGCTCAAAAGCAAAATAATTGCCGCAGAGAATGACCAGCGCAAGTCAGGAATTTCATCCCCCCACCAACGTGATGGGGGATGTACATAGAACACCCCGACATAAACAAAAAGCCCCCATATTGGGCCTCTCGCAAAAGCCATCACGGTGCCGGCAAAGAACATTAAAAAGAAGGCAAGTGCAGAAAGAGGCGGCATTAGCGGTCTACCTCACTATTTATTCCCACGCGCTCAATTCCGTCGCGCTCGAACAATTGCCCTGCCGGTTGCTGCGCAACTTGTGGCGCCAGGCTTTCCATAAATTTTGCCAATACCTTTGCCGCTGCCTGCCTGTCTGGATCTACTTTATGATAGACCACAAACCCTGCACCAGCCGATCCCCGCCCGGTCAATATCCCCCAGACTTCATGCAGCTTGGCGTTAACCCTGCTTGATGTCGCTCCATGGGCGCCTTGATACCAGCTCCACATCAGCCACTCAGAATCTCTGCCTCTTAAAACAGTTTCAATAACATCAAACCCGTTTATTGGTCGCGTCGATATACTCATAACTCGCCATTGGCGATCCACTCCCGCCAGGTTGTTCACCGAACTGGTGAGTTCGGAGTTTTCATTTTGATAGGGAAAATAGGCGCAATAAAGACCGACTTGATCTGTGCCGAGTCGATAAGCACCATGCAGTGTCTGTGCCGGATTGAAGTACCTGGGCTGCCATTGTTCGAGCAACGGCAAGCCGAGCTGCCACTGATCAACCTGCTGTGGTAGTACCAGCCTGGAAAATTCCGTTTGCCCTGGCTCAACCTGTACACCCTCTTGCCAGCCACGAAAGCCGATAATCACTGCAAGTGCAGCAAAGGCCCATGTAACCTGCGTGCGTACTGGGGGTCCAACCTTAGCTTGCGGACTTCCAGCCTCTGAGTTTTCCGGCGCATCGGCAAAGAAATTACCAATCCAGAACATCGCAAAAATCACTATTCCAAAGAAAACCCAGCCATAGACCAGGTGATCGGCACCCGTCGCCAGCTCCATATTACTGAAATGGCCGATCAGGACTATAATGACAGCTCGGAGCCCGTTCGCCAGTACCGGCATCAATGCCGCAAAAAGAATAAATACTGCTCGTTTCCAATACCTTGTATAGGTTAGGTAGGAATACAACGCGCCCAGGGTCAAGGAAGCGATAATGTATCTAATACCGCTACAGGCTTTCACTACCGACCAGTCACCGGATGGCAGGGAAAAATACAAGCCCTCCCTATACACAGGAATACCAAGACTGCGAATTGTCGCCACGGTGAAGTCGGCGGTGAACGCCATCATTGGGTCAATCAGGAAGTCGCCGATAGGCGCCGCAAATACCAGGAAACAGAGAGGAAACAGAATCACCTGAGTAAAGGCATTGCCCATCACGCTCCATACCAAAAGAGGCAACAGACATATTGCGGCCAGGTGCTCCAGCGCCTGCACCCCGGCAACTGCGCCAAGCAACCAAGCTCCGAGGCAGCCTGCAACAAATAGTAATGCTAGCGGCTGCGGCTTGACCGCGACCTTTAACCAACGAGCTCGAGCACGCCAAACCAGATAGATAGTGGTCGGCAGCACGATATACCCATGGGTATAAGTATCAGATCGTGACCAAAGGTCGATGATTCCAAGGTACGTATCCCATAGCAGGGCAATAGCCGCCAGCCACAGGAATACAACTAACCCGCCCCCGAGCTTCAGTCTAGTCCAACTCAGAGATACCATTCCCCACCCTGCTACCCCTGGTTTTCAGCGCGTGGCTTGCGTCAACTTCAGCGCTGCCAATCCCACTGGGGCCACTATCCAGAAATATATCGTCCATACGGCCCCAGCTAAAATCGTTCAACAATCGCTTGAGGCGACTCTCTGTTTTACTGAGATTCAGGTAATGACGAAATTTGGCTCTGGCACTGGCACCTTCTACCCGAGGCTGTTCGGGATCGATTTCCCAGGGGTGAAAATAGAAAATGCAGGGCTGCTGCTCCCGCTTGTTGACACGGGACATGGCCCAATGGGTAAAGCCGTAAGGAAATAACCGAAACCAGCCACCACCGGCACAATTAATATTCTTGCTACCAATGGTGACTGTAGTAATGGGCACTTCCAAAAGCTTGCCCGACGCTGCCTTGAACGGAAACCGGGATGCCTCTGGCATACCGTATAAATCGTGCTTTACCGGTGCGATACTGGAACTGTATAGATAACCCGCCTTCTCCAGTTCATCCAGTGCCCACAAATTGCTGCTGCCAATGGAGTAGCTGGCTGCACGGTAACCTTTTACTTCTTCTCCGGACAGATCTTCCAGCAGGCCTTTCGTGCGGCAGATATCTTCATAAAATTCCGCTGGCGACTGGTTAACCACCCGAATATGTTCCCAGCCATGACTGGCCAATTCGTGGCCATTATCGACAATACGCCGCACCATAGCCGGGTAGCGCTCCGCCACCCAACCGAGGGTAAAAAACGTAGCTTTAGTTTCGTTTTGATCAAAAAGGTCGAGGATTCGATCGACGTTTTGTTCGACCCGACAGGGGACCTTGTCCCAATCACTCTTGTTGACATTCTGCTCGAACGCGGAGACCTGGAAGTAGTCCTCCACATCGACTGTCATGGCATTGATCAGGTCATTTGCCGGCATGGGGGTCAGGCGTGCAGCCACTCCTGCAAACGCTCGGCTATGCGCTCCGCCGCTCTGCCATCCCAGTATTCGGGAATAGCGCCGGCTTTGCCACCAGAGCTCATAATCTCTTCGAAAATCTTGCGAATCGCATCCGGATCGGAGCCTGCCAGGGTGTTGGTACCCTCGGCAATGGTAATGGGGCGCTCGGTATTCTCGCGCAGGGTAATACAGGGTACACCAAGGGCAGTTGTTTCCTCCTGGATACCACCTGAATCTGTCAACACGACTTTCGCGTCTTGCATAAGGCCGAGCATTTCCAGGTACCCCATGGGTGGCAACAGGATAACCCCGTTGTCCTTCAGGCTTTGCTCCAGCCCCGCCTCAGCGATTTTGTTGCGAGTTCGCGGGTGCACAGGAAACACTAACGGCAGCCGCTGGCTTATTTCACTCAACACACCCAGCAGCCGGGCCAATGCTGCCGGGTCATCTACGTTGGAGGGGCGGTGCAACGTCATCAAACCGTAACCTTCCGCCACCGCCTGCAACTGATCCTCATTGGCATATGGACCGAGGGTGGTTGCCACCGCAGCAGCACGAGGCAAATTATGCCGCAGCGTGTCAATCATGACATTACCGACAAAGCATACTTTGTTGGCACTGATACCTTCACGGGTCAGGTTGGTCAGTGCGCAGCGTTCCGTGGTAAACAGAATATCGGATAGCTGGTCGGTGAGGATGCGGTTGATCTCCTCCGGCATACTGCGGTCGTTGCTGCGCAGGCCAGACTCCACATGTACCACGGGGATATTTTTTTTCACTGCCACCAGCGCACAGGCAATAGTGGAGTTGACATCACCGACTACCAGCACGGCGTCGGGAAGTAATTCGTCCAATATAGGCTCGAAGCGCTTCATAATGTCAGCGGTTTGCACCGCATGAGAACCGGAACCCACTCCAAGGTCGATATCGGGCTCTGGGATCGCCAACTGGTCGAAAAACGAGGTTTTCATATCGGCATCATAGTGCTGGCCGGTGTGTAACAACTTGGCGTTGATGCGGTATATCGGATTTTTTAGCGCGCGCATGATAGGCGCTATTTTCATGAAGTTGGGACGGGCGCCCACTACACAGAGTAACGTTTTCATGTCCGGATTAGCGGGCTGTCTGTTTGCGGTGACCATTGCGTCAGGGTTCAATCACTATTTCAAATTCATCGTAAGGCTCACCATAACCCGGTTTTCCTTGTAGGTTTCACCGTCGTCTGCCGAACTGCGATTCGTATGGGTTAAATTGAGCGCGAGATTGGTGTTTACCCCCAGCCCCTTCGTCACCCCCAAGCTATAACGCCATGTATCAGAGTTTTCCCCCAAGGAAGACCCGCTATCAGCCCGTTGTTCTTCAAAATTGATTAGTCCATTCAAATTCACATTACTTGCCAGGCTGCGATCGGCGTTAATTCTGTAATTAATAAACCTGGAATCCAACAGGTCTTCCAGGCGACTCTGGTCTGAGACTGATACATTAAAGCCCATTGTAGTGCGCCGCCCCTTGATACTATAGCTAGCCTGAAGGCGCTCTTCCAGGATTGGGCTGCGGGTGAGCGTGGTGGCAGTGGAGGCCACAAATAAGGGCAAACCTCCCAACGTCTGCTGATTTCCTGCATCGTCCAGCAATGGAATAAACACGTCTTGCTCACGTAACTCGCGACTGGTCGTTAGGCTTTTGTTGTAACTCAAACTGAACTGACTGCGGCGATGCCTATGTTCAATTGAGAGGCGCTGGGTGTCACCGAAAAAACGGTCGCCGTAGCCCAAATTCACGCTGGTGCGAGCACTAGGTGTCCAGTTCACGCCAACGTCCCAGAAACCACCCTCTATATCATTACTGATCGTCGAAAACTCGTTAAAGTCTTCACCGGCAGTCGCATTTACCTGCCACTTACGGCTGATCTGATAACCCAAGGTAGCTGATGCCGACGCAAGTTCATTTTCTTCACCCGGCAGCAATTGGGACTCATTGTAATCCTCACGGCTGTAATTACCATTCAGGCCCCAACTCAGACGCGAACCCGAAACACCTTGAATAGACAGGTTTGCTGACTCTCTCGCACTGTCATCCACCGCCCGCGCCGTGTTGGATTGATCGCTATAACTTGCACGGAGGGTAACATCGGCAAAATCTTTGATCCGAGAAACAAAATACGGCGATACGCTGTAACTGTAAGTGGTATTGCGGTTGCCACGAGCACTGAGATTACTGTCACTAAAGCTGGAAAATGAATCAATGGCGTTTTGCCTGGCAGATGCGCTGGCATCAATAAAAAACATCTGCCGGATCACCTCCAGACTGCCATTGGCGCTCAACCGTGGATTGATTCGATCATTGTCTCCGTCATCGCCAAATCGGGATGAGGAGCATTCGCCGCGCTTGTTGTTCTGGGAGTTCATCTCCACCGATGCCTGCAGGCTTAGTGAGGCTCGCGCGCTCTCACCCTGCAAAGCCGCCTGAGGTGTCAACGAGGTAATCCATTCTCCTTTCTCGTCACTTTCACTCAAGCAGCGATTGTCGGTGTAGGTTTCAGCGACACTGACGTCAGCGGTAGCCTCCCACGCTGCCCCAGCAGGGCAAGTGCCGGCAGCCAATAGGACACTACAGGCCGTCGGATGGATTAATTTGGAAATTCTTTTCAATGACAAGCGCTCAATCCTGTTCGGCCGTAGTCTCGGTTTTTTTGGCAACTTTGCGTACACCGTCTCCATAGCCGTATCCGTACCCGTATCCGTATCTATAGCCATAACCATAGCCCTGGCCGAGGAACGGGTTCGCACGCGCCTTGTTTAATACCAGGCCAACAATCTTGTCCTTGCCCAATTGCCCCAAGGCTTCTTTTGCGGCCTCATGGGCTGATTCCTCGGCGGCCACCACAAACATGATCTGCCCCATGTGATTGGCTAGCACACTGGCCTCCGAGGTCATCAGCAACGGTGGAGAATCGAATATAATCACTCGATCCGGGTAACGTTCCGCCATATCCCGCATCAGCAGCTTCATATTCTCACTGGCCAACAACTCTGTGGCATGTTCATGCAGAGTGCCCGCCGGCAGTACGCGCAGCTTGGGGATATTAGTATGCACCAGCACATCACTGAATTTTTTTACCGAGCCTTCCAGCACATCAGACAGCCCCGGACGGTCATCCGGAATACCCAGCAAGCGTGCCGCAGAAGCCTTGGTAACATCGGCATCCACTAACAGCACCGTGCGATCCTGCTCCATTGCCATACTGATCGCCAGGTTTACCGCTGAAAACGTTTTGCCCTCCCCCGACAGGGAACTGGTTACCATAATCAGGTTGGCATTTTTCACAGCCGAGGCTCCTTTAGCCTCGATATTCATAAGTAACGGTCGCTTGATGGTCCGGTATTCTTCGGCGATGCGATTGCGCGGGAAGTTAGGGCTAACCATACCCAACTTCTCCAACTCTGCCAGCGGTACCGTATGGGTGATGCGACCGGTTTTACCGATAATATTCTCTACCGGCGCCTTGTAGATCACAGAATCCCGGTCTGCTTCTACGGAGTTATTCGCATCAACCGGCACACCTGTGTTCAGGGGCACCGAAACTTGTGGTGTTTCAGGCGGCGCCATCAAGGGGGATTTCAACTTCCCCTCGACCTTACCCATCGCCTTTTCAATAATACTGGTGCCGTTCTTATCCATCATTCCACTACCGTTCATGTGTTTAAAGTACGCTCCAGCCAATATTGACCCCGGCGAACACCACTAGAAGACAAACGGTCATTGACGCAAACACGATCGCCCTGCGAAGCGAGGCGCGTGCTGCTTCCGGAGTGGGAATCATTGAAACTATCCCCAGCACTGGCAACCCCAGACTCTGACCGAGAGTACGGGGGTCCATAAACACCGGCTTAAACAGTGAAAGCAGGAAGGCCAACGCCACGCCAGCACCCAGCGCCGCCGCCAGCACCAAGGTGTTCAATAAAAGCTTGTTCGGCTCTGTTGGCTTCAGCGGTACAAAGGGCGGATCAATTACTCGGAATTTGACATCATCCGCGTTTTTTTCCACCTTTTCTGACAGTAGCGCGGATTCGCGCCGCTGCAACAGAGCACTGTGCTGCGCGCGGATAACACCGTAGTCCCGATCCAGTTGTTGCAACTCTACTTCGATCTCAGGAATATTATCCACCGTGTCTTCCAGAGCTTTAACCCGACTCTGGTATTCCGCGACCCGCACTTTTAGTTCCGCCGCTTTCGCGTCGGTTTCCGCCAGCATAGTGCGCATACTCTGGTACACCGGGCTGGCTCCCAGGCTGGCATAGGCTGCCGACGAATCGTCGCCTTTCAGTGCGTCATAGGCTGCCTGCTTCTCTGCCTCCAGCGCCGCTATCTTTTGTTTGATCTGCACCACCTCGGGGTGAAGTTCGGTGTAATTGATCGACAACCGATCTAGCTGTTCCTGCAGCATCTGGATACGTCGATCAATGGGCGACAGAGAAGTCGAATTACTGAACGTGCCTGAGAAAGCACCCGGCTCTTCACCTTTCAGCTGTTTGGTCAGCGCCTCGCGACGATTCTCAAGCTCACTGAGCTCCAACTTGGCCTGCTCGAGCTGCCCCTGGGCACTCGCCAAACGATTGTAATAACCACCGGTCTCCCCTGGCAACAATCCCACATTGCGCTGTTTAAAATCCGCCAGCCTTGCTTCCGCCTCGGACATGCGCAATTCGTATTCGGCAATCTGTTGATTAATAAACGCCTGCGCACCCGTGCTATCCTTGCGGCTATCCCCCAGCGTGCTCTCGATAAACACGGTGATCAGGGACTGCACCACGCGTTTGGCGGTATCGCGATTCTCATGTTGGAATGAAACGGAGTATAACGACGGGTTGTTGCGCTCCCCCGCCAGACGTATAGAGCGTTTAACCTTGTCCAGCAACCGCTCTTGCTCAAGCTCGGTCTTGACGGTCAAATCCAGGTCTGACATCCGAATCAGCTTTTCAAGGTTGGGGCGGCTGAGAAAAGTTCGGCTCATCATCGCCACTCGCTGACTGACGTCCGGCTGAATGGCAAGGCCGCGCAACAACGGCCTCAGCACACTGCTGCTATCCACGTGCAAGCGCGCAGTTGCCTTATAGGCTTCGGGGATAGTCCAGACATATGCCCAGCCTGCGATGGCTAAAATCCAGGCCAAAGCCAATCCGGGCCAGCGGAAACGCCAGACGCCCAGGACGTATCCGTATATTTGAGCTACTAAGTCATACATGATTTGCGAACACTACCCTTGGCAAATACTGGAGTCATTGAGAAATTCAATCGCTTGCCGCGATTAAAACCAGGCTTCGGGAATAATAACAATATCGCCAGGCATCAAAGGCGTGTTTGCAGCTATATCGCCCTCGAGCAAATCCTCCAGGCGCAGGTTGTAGACCTTTTGCTCGCCGTCCGTATATCGTACCAGTACTGATTTGTTGCCATTAGCAAATTCATTTAGTCCACCCACGGCAATCATCAAGTCCAGCACTGTCATATGCTTGCGGAAGGGGACATTGGTTGGCTGGGCCGCTTCACCGACGACGCGAACTTGCTGAGTCGGGACGCCGACAAAGCCTTTTACAATGACGCTCACCACCGGGTTTTTCACGTAGCGGCCATAAGCGCGCTCAATTTCCCTGGCCAACTCTGTGGACGTCATGCCACTGGCCCTAAGGTCTTCTACCAGGCGAGTGGTAAATTTACCATCCGGACGCACGGTAGCCGAAGTCGACAATTCCGGGTTACCCCAGACGAATATCTCGAGATTATCGCCCGGCCCGACAATATAATCATATTCCTGGACCGTTCCCGGTGGTGGGTAGTTATTACCGGCACACCCCACCAAAGCTAACAAACACATGCCTACAACTAACCGAAACGCTACTTTCATTTTATTCCCAGCCCTCTTTTTCCCAGTGTTTGTTATCACGAACCGACCTCCCAATCTCTTCGCTGCAGGATATTTCATTACACGAAACTGCCCGTCATGAATCTGCAGGTCACGAATCTTGAATATTATAGACGGGAATATGACCGCGGGTACTGACTACACCGCAGCAGAACAAAAAGATATAAAAACTTATATTTTTATCCATTACAGACATAAATTCCCTTTCCTGCGCGCTATGAGACCAAACGGACAACAAAATAGCAATACAAAAAAACCAAATAGCCGCCGGTTAATTTTGCTACACTTCCGCTCTAATTTGGGCCTTAGATGGACAACAGGCCTATACTATATTTGGAGTTCTTATTAGAGCGGTGGTCGACCAGTACAACAATAGCGTAAAGTCTCGTTGTTGGCGCCTAATTCTACAAGTATACTTCCAGTTACTGCTTTCTTCCTTAAAAATTTAATGGATATTTGCAATGTACGAAGAATTTTATGGACTTCGGGAAGAACCCTTCAGGCTGACGCCTGACTCGAGACTGTGTTTTGCCCACCCGAGCTACAAACACGCCAAGGCCTATATGCAATATGCGCTTTACCGGGGCGAGGGCTTTGTCATGGTGACCGGCCACCCGGGCACCGGCAAATCGACGCTTATCAGCGACCTGACCTCCGAGTTCGATGGCGGCAAAGTTATGTTCACCAGCCTTTCCTGCACCCAGGTCAAAGGCGACGACCTAATCCGGCTAATCGCCCTCAACTTCAACCTCGATGGCGCCACTGAATACAAGTCATTGATTTTACACAACTTAAAGAATTTCCTCCTCAAGTTGAACCGTGAAGGCCGCCGCTCACTACTGATTATCGATGAAGCCCAGGACCTGCCTGCCGAAGCCCTGGAAGAGTTGCGCTTGCTCACCAACTTGCAACACAACAACCAGCCCCTGTTGCAAATATTCCTGATTGGCCAAACTGAGCTGCGCCAAACCATTCTCTCTTCATCCCTGGAGCAGCTGCATCAGCGCATTGTTGCCACCTGCCACCTCGAGCCCCTAAGCCCGGATGCGACCGAGGAGTATGTGAAATATCGATTGACCCGGGTAGGCTGGAACGACGACCCAAAATTGAGCAATGACATCTTCCCCTTGATTCACCAGCACAGCCGCGGCATACCCAGATTGATCAACCTGATATGCAGCCGCCTGCTTTTGCATGGAATGGTGGAAGAATCTCATCAGATAGGTATTGAAGACGCCAAACTGGTGGTCAACAGCCTGCTTCAGGAGCAATTACTAACCCCCTACGGCGGGGGTCACGACGCCACTAACCCTAGTAAACTGCGCAGCATCTAATCTCCATATAGAACACACAGCCCAATGCCTATCGCTTGATCGCTTCCTTTGCGAGGGGACGACTGGATACCCTGCATTACCAACTCAGGCACCAACCAAAACACAAAACGCGCCACTTGGCGCGTTTTGTCAACTGACTGCGTAACGGCCTGAAACTAGCGTTTACGCCTGCTTATTAGCACAGCCACCAGCCCCACTCCTAGCAGCCACAAAGTTGGCAGTACAGGCACCTCATTACCAAATGTGGGGCCGCTGTGGTATATCGATAAGTGCGAGAGGTTTTTTCCCCAAGCTACAAGCCAGGTCCCGCTGTACGAAGCGGCATCAGCACCGGAGAACAACCACACCGCGTATCCTGGTTTGCTCGCAGCTTTAAGTACAATAAGGAAATTCTGGCCGCTAAATTTGGTCGGATCAAACTCCCAGGTTCCTGACGGAGCACCCCCCGAAGGCGAAACCACCAGACCAATATTAGTCCCTGACAAGCCACCGGGCGTGTCCTGTTTTGCTAAAAAAGCATAGGTATCAGTGCCAATGGAGAAGCCATCCCCTGAAGGGCCGGGGTCATTTCCATCGTAGGTACCCCAGCAATCCGTGGCACCTCCCAGGTTCCCGGTGACATCGCCAATAGCTATACCATTTTGCTGATTACCGGCACTGCACTGGATGGAGGACGTTAATGCAACAGGAGCAGCCTGAACCACAGCACTTAGCCAAAAGAAGAATGTTGTTATTAGCACCTTTTTCATAATTTTTTACGCCTTAAAGCACCTACAACTTAAAAGGCAATAAGCGTGCCGAAAATATTTATATTTAACAAACAAGGACTTAGGGATTTCCGACATGTGCGGCGTAAAATTTCCTGACACATCAGCACATTTTGACGACTAAAATAAGAAAGCCCGCGAGGGTTCCCCGTACCAACTGTAAAACAACACTAGAGTGAGCCTGCGGACTTGATTTCATCCAGCAGCCTGCCCGCCGCCTGGCGCCCCTCAAATTCGCCATCTTCACGCAAAGCTAGAGTAAGGTGCTTCACTGCCTCGGAGTTTCGCCCCAGGTGATGTAAGGCAACCGCAAGATGGTACCTTAAAACGGGAGAATCAGATTGTCGGGCAACGGCCTCACGCAGATACAGAAGGCTCTCTTCAGCTTGCGCATTGCCAACCAGAATCCAGCCCAGGGTATCGTTGATATGCGGCACAGTTGGAGCGAGCCTCTGGGCTTTACGGGCAATATCAACTGCCTCGGGCCGGCCCATTTCGTGCAAGACAAAAGCCAAGTTGTTCAGCAGAAAAGGGTTGTCCGGCTGCTTTTCAATCATGATTCCCAGTAGTTTTTCCGCTTCAGGCCAACGCTTCCTGGCAATCATCAAGTCCGTATAGGCGAGCTTCACCGCCTGGTCTTGGGGCGATTTTTCCAGCCAATCGGCGAGCACCTTTTCCGCTTGATCGAGCTCTCCCAGCGATTCCAGCGCTCGGTAATGCCCAAGCAAAAGATCGCGATCATCGGGTTTAATTTGTCTTGCTCCTTCCATTTGCGTCGCCGCGTCTCGCTTCTGGCCAAGGCCGGAATAGGCTGCCGCACGCAAAACATAGGGGGCGGAACTCTCAGGGAAATCTTGTCCCAATTTGATTGCCAACTCCAAGGCCTGCTGGTAGTTCTCCTGGTTGAGCTCAGTCTGGATAAAAGCTTGATGATACTCTAAGGAGTCAGGCTTGATTCTGACTGCGCGAAACAGGGAGTTGCTAGCGTCAGAAAATACACCTAACTGAGTTTGACGCTGGGCAATGCGATACAGTAATTCGTGATCAGTATCGGCACCTCTCGACATTAACTTATAAATGTTACGCGCCTGATCGGGCTTTCCTACCGCTACCAGCACCTGCGCCAACTGAAACTTCAGCTCCTCACTGTCCGGGATTATCGATGCACTTTCTCTGGCAAATCTTTCTGCCTCAGCACGCTCGTTCATTTCCAACAGTAAATAGACAAGAAACTTGCGTGGCTCTACCCAGTTTCTATTGCTCGACACAGCATTTTCGGCCAATTTCCGGGCTGATTCGGGGTTCTTCAGCAGGCGCTCCACCCGTGCTCCCTGCAACATAACCTCGCCACTTTCAGGGTAGGCATTAGCCAGCGAGCGAAGACGATCGCGCGCCTGCTGAAGGTTTCCTTGTGCGGTCTCAATCTCGGCTAGACTGATCAACACAGGAAGGAAGTCGGGATGTTCGTTTGCCGCACCCCGGATTATCTTATGGGCGCGCTCCAGGTTCCCGTTATACATATAGCTGCGCCCGAGAACATTCAGAAATTCCGGTTGACCTGGAGCGAGCTCTATCAACTTCTCGGACAGGGTTATTGCCCGGGCATAGTTACCTTTTTTGAGGTAGGTTGTTATCAGAAAAAATGTATCCTCAACCCGAGTATCATCGCGCGACAACACCCTTTCCATATCGGCGATGCCCTGGTCCACCTCCCCTGCCATGATCCGGTTTCGAGCAATTCTCGCTTCGACATCCAGGTTACCCTGATCGGATTTCAATAATGTTTGCAGCTCTGAGACAGCCTGCTTATACCACCCCAGTTTATTTAGCACCCTGGCGTTAAGATCCAGTAACTCAGGGTTATCCGGAGCCTGCGAGAGCAGCGGCTTTAGCACGTTTAGAGCGGCGGTAGCCTCGCCATCTTCAAGCAGCAAACCCGCGAGCATTGCTCCCGACTGAACATTAGAGCTGTCGTGCTTGTGATAGGCCTCCAGGTAAGTTCTGGCCCGCTGTGGCTCCCCGGTCTTGATGGCGGAGATCGCCCCCATGATGGTTGGCATGGCGTGCCGGGTAAAATACTCAGGCGGGGCGAGCGACAGGATTTCGAGACAAATGCCATACTGCTCCAGTGCCGCGGCTGTCTCTCCCTCATACTCCAGAAACTGAGCTTTCAAATAGGCGCCCCCGGGATCGCCCGGGAACTGGGTGCGCACATAATCGACATCTATGACTGCTTGATCTCGACGGCCTGCTGCAGCCAACAACGCGGCACGCGCCAGACGCGCGCTGATAAGGTTGGGATTGTGTTTTACGGCCTCACTGTAAGCTGCAATAGCTTCCTCACTGAACCCAAGGGCATTGAGCACTGCGCCGCGGATATTCCAGGAGCGAGCGTCACGCGGATAGCGTTTGATCAACAGCGTGGTCACTGTTTGTGCCGCATCAGGGCGTTTTTTCTCCAGCAGGAGTTGCGCTTTGGCAATATTAGGCACTCGGGATTGAGGGTCAATTGACAGTGCCTGAGCGATGGACAGCTCACTGCCCAGGTTGTCTTTAATCCCCTGCTGGGCTAGTGCCCGATAGCCCAGCAGCTCTGCTTTTCCGCTGCCACTCAGCTGGTCTACATTTAACGATTCGAGCAATTTTTCGTATTTATTTTGTAGTAAGTAGGCTTCGGCAATTCTGGGGACTGTATAAGCCACATCCGCCCCCTGTTGCAGGGCTTCTCCATAAGCATATTCCGCAGCCGGAGAGTTGCCCTGCAATAGATAGATATCGCCCGATAGCAGCAGGGAAGGTACATGCCGTTTATCCTGACTGAGCGCATTTTTCAATTCGATCAGGGCGGACTCCTGGTCCCCGTTATTATGATAGCGCTGGGCACTTTCATAATAATCATGCGCCGATTCTCTGGCGACAACCTGGGTGGAGGCGATTCCAAACGCGAAGATAAGCGAGAAAAGAGAAAGGAAGGATCGGGGTATCACCGGTGGTCACCATTATTGGACTTGGAATTTATACGCAGGCAATTGTTGTATGTGTATAACACATCTTCCCTTGGCGCTCAATTCCACCCCAAATAAGCAAACCACCCTGATTTTAGGAGCTAATAATAAAAATACACAGAAGCGGATGGGGCTGCATGCCAACCCCACCACTTACCAGTGGTCAGGGGTCCAGTTTAGAGCCGCCATATATCTATTTCAGCTTGCTCCATCTCCTTGCGATCGAGACAGGACTTTACATCCATGATAATTCCATCCGCTGCCAGGATGGCGTGTAACTCAGCTCCCGTCAGGGACTTATAGCGCCGATGAGGTACTGCCAGAACAACAGCATCCGCTTTGGGTAAATTCTCCCAGGGAACCAGCTGAACACCGTATTCATGATACGCCTCATCAGGTTCCGCCATGGGATCGTGTATCAACACATCGCAATTGAATTCCTGTAGCTCATGGACAATATCGATTACCCTTGAGTTGCGCAGATCCGGGCAGTCTTCCTTAAACGTCAAGCCGAGCACTACCACTTTGGAGCCACTGATACTCTTGCCCTTCTTGGCCAGGCTTTTGACCGTTTTCTCGGCAATAAAGCGCCCCATATCGTCATTGATATGTCGCCCCGCCAAAATCACCTGTGGATGATGCCCCGCCGCCTCGGCCCTGTAGGTCAGGTAGTAGGGGTCGACACCAATACAGTGCCCGCCAACAAGACCTGGGCGGAACGGCAGGAAATTCCACTTGGTGCCGGCCGCCTCCAAAACATCCAGAGTGTCGATATCCAGCCGGTCGAAAATCAATGACAACTCATTCATCAGTGCAATGTTGAGGTCCCGCTGGGTATTTTCGATCACCTTGGCCGCCTCCGCGACCTTGACACTGGCCGCCCGGTGTACACCGGCCTTGACCACCATTTCGTACATTGTCGCCAACCGCTCCAGCGTCTCAGGTGTATCGCCGGACACCACCTTGACTATGGTTTCAAGGCGGTGCTCCTTATCACCCGGGTTGATCCGCTCTGGCGAGTAACCGATGTAAAAGCCTTCGCCAGCCGTCGCCGAAGCCTCTGTTCGGCCAGCCCATTGCATGCCAGAACACTGCTCCAATATAGGAACGCACACTTCTTCGGTGCAGCCCGGGTAGACTGTCGACTCAAACACCACGGTACAACCCGGCTTCATGTATTTACCAACGGTTTTACAAGCGCCCTGCAGCGGGCTGAGGTCTGGCTGTCGAGCATGATCAATGGGCGTTGGCACTACCACTACAATGACATCGGCCTGGGCCAGCTCGGCGGCATCACTGGTAAACTGCAGCTTGGTGGCAGCCGCCAGTTGCTCTGCATTCACCTCACCGCTGGGATCGCGACCATTGCGATAATGCTCCAGCTTCCTTTCATTGAGATCGAAACCTATGGTGTCTATTTGCTGGCCAAACGCAACCGCCAATGGCAACCCTACATACCCCAACCCTACAATAGCCAGTCTTTCCATACTGATACGTGATCTCCGCGATATTCCGATAATTTCCAGTGTTGTATAACCGCCTTTAATCCTGGGGCAGTCTGTTTAAATTCTTTATGTACCAATCAGCCGCTTGCTTGATGCCGTCCGCGAGCTCATGAGTAGGACTATAGCCTAACAAGCTCGACGCCTTGCCAATATCCGCCAACGAGTGACGCACGTCGCCGGCCCTGAACTCCCGATAATGGGGCTCTGCATCGGACAGGTCAGCAAACTCAGCCGCAACCAACTCTCGTATCAGGTAAAACAGTTGATTGAGGCTGGTGCGCTGCCCACAAGCAACATTATAGACCTGATTTATTGCATCCACATTATCGCTGGTGGCCGCCAGAATATTCGCCTGGACCGTATTGTCTATATAGCAAAAGTCACGGGATGTCTCGCCGTCGCCGTTGATCATACACGGCTGGCGGGTGAGGATATTTTGAAACCAGCAGGGGATTACCGCTGCGTAGGCGCCGAGCGGGTCCTGCCTTGGCCCAAAGACATTGAAATAGCGCAGACCAATGCTTTGCAGGCCATAGCACTTTGCGAAAACATCGGCATAGAGCTCATTGACGTACTTTGTTACCGCGTAGGGCGACAGGGGCCTGCCAATGCGATCCTCAACTTTTGGTAATTCCGGATGGTCCCCATAGGTAGAGGAAGATGCCGCGTATACAAACCGCTTAACCCCCGCATCTTTTGCCGCCACCAGCATGTTCAAAAACCCATCAATATTGGATTGATTGGTGCGAATGGGATCTTCCAGCGAGCGCGGCACACTGCCCAACGCCGCCTGATGCAATATATAATCAACCCCTTTCGCTGCCCGCTGGCAGGCCGCCAGGTCACAAATGTCGCCCTCATAAAAGGTGAAGTTTTGCCAGTGAGAGTCGCCGACGGCCGCACGTACATCGTCCAGATTCTTACGGTGGCCGGTGGCAAAATTATCCAGGCCCACCACGGTTTGGCCTAACCTCAGCAATTGTTCCAATAAATTGGAGCCGATAAACCCCGCCACCCCGGTAATCAACCAGATCCGGGGGGTTTCAATTAAATTTTCACAGCGGGATTGGTAAGGCGTCATCGCTCATCCTTTGATCTATAAAACAGCGCAGCAGCGGGTATGTATCGGGCAACATTTTCGGGGTGGTATATTATCCATAATGGTGGCAGGATTCACATCAATTCGACACTAGCTCCTGTTTACCCTCCTTGATTAATAGCTATACTCGAATAATAGCCAATGTTCGCGCAGAAACACTGCTTTTTGTCATCCCCGCGCAAGCGGGGATCCAGTAAGAGCTTGAAATCTATGGATTCCCGCCTGCGCGGGAATGACCTCAAATAAGCACACGGAGTTTCTGGATAAAGATTAGCTATACTTGGGACCACACTGGCCCAAAGCCGTATCGAATAGTAAACCGCCCGAACAAACCGCCACTTGAAGAAGTTTAGCAAAAGGAACCAGGATTGATACCTCCCCTGACAAATACCGGGCTCTATAGTTATCTAACGGCATTTGTTGCCTTTGCCATTCTCAGCATTCTGCTGATTATATCGTCCCGCGGTACTTCTTTAGGACGGCGATTAATTATTGCTTGCCTCGCTACCACCCTATGGGGGGTGGCGCAGGCACTTATACTCGTGATCGATCTGCCGGCCACAGTGGTACAGGCACTGGAATTGGCACGTACCATCTGCTGGTGCTACTTCTTATTGGGCACTATCGATAGCGAAAGGGAAGAGAGTGCGACTCGAATATTTCCCCGCTGGCTGTGGTGGACTCTGGTAGGCGTGCTGGCCCTTAACATCCTGGTGTGGCCCCTTATGGCCGCCAACATTAGCGCCATTGGCAATCTTCCCAGGGTAGAACCCCTGCTGCTGGAAATCCGCCTGATCTCCTGGGTGGCCCTGGCCATCATCGGTCTGCTTCTTACCGAGCAAGTGATCAGAAACCTTAACTCCGATCAACGCTGGGCGATGAAGTACCTGTGCCTCGGCATTGGTGTGGTGTTTGCCTACGACTTTTTCGTCTATTCCAATGCGCTTTTGTTTAAAGCAATAAACCCCGAACTCTGGAGCGCCCGAGGTTTCGTCAATGCCCTCGCGGTACCGTTAATTGCGGTTTCTGTCGCAAGAAACTCCAAGCTCGACATCGGCATTCACGTCTCTCGCGATGCAGTTTTTCACTCAGTAACCCTTATTGGTGCCGGTGCCTACCTGATGGCCATGGCCGGCATGGGTTACTACATTCGGCTCTATGGCGGCGAGTGGGGCTCACTACTGCAGGTGGTTTTCCTGGTCGGCGCAGGGGTTATGCTCGCCATCCTGTTGTTTTCCGACAATATTCGCAAGAAAACCCGAGTCCTGTTGAGCAAGCACTTTTACAGCTTCAAGTACGACTACCGGGAGGAATGGCTTCGCTTTACCAAAAACCTGAGCAATACCACGGAAACCGTATTGGACAGGATTTGCCACTCCCTGGCGGAGATAGTACAAAGCCCGGCCGGCCTGCTTTGGAGCAGAAATGAACAATCCACCTATGTACTGGCAAACTGCTGGAATATGGCAGAACCCGAGGGCCGTGAAGCAAAAAACAGCACCGAACTGCACTCACTGGAGCGCTTCCTGGACGAAACCTTTTGGGTCATCGACTTGTTGGAGTACCGCGAAACTCCGGACAATTACCCCAACCTCAAATTACCCGACTGGATGCTTAACATTCCCGGGGCCTGGCTGCTGGTACCATTGATTATCGAACAGCGCGTGCTGGGATTCACCCTGCTGAAACAATCCAGCCTCGGCACCAGCCTGAACTGGGAAGATCACGACTTGCTGAAAATGGCCGGCCAGCAGGCGGCCATACTGTTAGCCCAGTACCAATCAGAGCAGGCCCTGATCGAGGCCCGGCAATTTGAGGCCTTCAATCGTCTGTCCGCCTATACCATGCACGATTTAAAGAACATACTGGCGCAGCAATCCCTGATCATCTCCAATGCGGAAAAGCACAAGCACAAACCGGCGTTTATCGACGATGTACTTACCACGGTGTCAAATTCCGTCGACCGTATGACCCGCCTGCTGGAGCAGATGAAACGGGGTGAGCGTGCCAACCGGGTAACTGCGATCAACCTGAATAAGCTCCTGGCCGAAACCATTACCCAGCACAGCAAGCGCAAACCGGTACCGCTGCTCGATGCCCCCTCCGAGCCGGTGACCACCCATGCGGATCAAGAGAAATTAACCACCGTGTTTGGGCACCTGATTCAAAATGCCCAGGAGGCCACCCCGGAACCAGGCCAGGTTACTGTCAAGCTCCGGCAAGAAGCGCAGCTCTGCACCATCGAAATCCAGGATACTGGTACCGGCATGGACCCATTGTTTATCAGGGATCGCCTGTTTAAGCCCTTTGACTCCACCAAAGGGCTAACCGGCATGGGCATTGGCGCCTACGAGAGCCGCAACTATATCCATTCGCTGGGTGGAAATATTCAGGTTGAGAGCAGTCTCGGCAAAGGTTCGCTGTTTCGGATAACACTTCCCTGTTAATCCAACTATAATTACCTGTTAGTTGTAGCACTGGCAATATAGACACAAACTATTTATCGGATGCATGTTAGCAAGGCGTAATAATGGAGTTAAAGCATAATGAGTGAGGCAGGGAAGCATTTATTGGTGGTTGAAGATGACCCGGGCCTGCAAAGTCAGTTGCGCTGGTGCTTTGACGACTACGAGCTAAACATCTGCGGCAATCGGGACGACGCCATAGCCCAGGTGCGCAAACAGCCACCGGGGGTTGTACTGCTCGACCTTGGCTTACCACCGGACCCAGGCGGGGTTACCGAGGGGTTTGCTACACTGAAGGAAATCATTTCTCTTTCCCCCTCCAGCAAAGTTATCGTGGTAACAGGCGACCACGACCGGGAAAACGCGGTCAAGGCAATCGCTCTGGGCGCCTATGACTTTTACCAAAAACCGGTGGATCCGGAGTTGCTCAACCTAATGGTGGGGCGCGCATACAGCGTGCATGAACTGGAAGAGGAAAATCGGCGCTTTCAACTGCAGCAAAATGACCTGCCACTAAAAGGTGTCATTGCCTCCAGCCCGCAAATGTTCAAGCTCTGCCGGACCATAGAAAAAGTGGCCCCTTCCGACCTGACCACCCTGCTACTGGGTGCCAGTGGTACCGGCAAGGAGGTATTTGCCCGTGCCCTGCATGACCTCAGCCCCCGCGCCAAGCAAAAAATGGTGGCCATAAACTGTGCCGCCATTCCCGAGAACCTGCTGGAAAGCGAGCTGTTTGGCTATGAAAAAGGCGCCTTTACCGGGGCCAACAAACAAACCCCGGGGAAAATCGAGTACGCCAATGGTGGCACCCTGTTTCTCGATGAAATTGGTGATTTGCCCCTGGAGCTACAGGCCAAGCTGCTGCGTTTTATTCAGGAGCGCGTGATCGAACGCGTCGGGGGACGCACAGAAATTCCTGTCGATGTGCGCATAATCTGCGCTACCCACCAGGATTTAAGCACATACATTACCGACGGCCGCTTCCGGGAGGATCTTTTCTACCGCATCAGCGACATCACTATCAACATCCCCCCGTTAAAAGACCGGGAGGGGGACGCCCTGGTACTGGCCCGCGCCTTCCTCAACCGCTTCAGTAAAGAGAACTCCCGCCCTCTCAAGGGCTTCTCGCCGGAGGCAATAAAAGCCATTGAAGACTACGACTGGCCCGGCAACGTCAGGGAACTGGAAAGCCGCATCAAGCGGGCTGTGATTATGGCTGACAACAGTTACATCACCCCGGAGGACCTGGAGATTAGCGAGTCGGAGACTGAAAAACAGCCGCTGAATCTAAGAGAGGTCAGGGACGAGGCTGAACGGAAAGCGATCTTGCGGGCGCTGAACCACGCCGACCACAACATTTCGGAAGCCGCTAAACACCTGGGGGTTACCCGCCCTACACTCTATAACATGCTGGAAAAGTACAACCTGAAATAGTCACGCTGTATCTGACACTGACAAGAGTCACAGCTTCGAGAGGAAAATATGCAATTAAAAGCCACTATCCAGCTATTGATTTGCGGCGAGCCGGGAAGCGATACAGAATACTTCGTCAATTTGCTGCGCAGCTCAGGCTATAGCGCTCGAGTCCATCGCGTATCCTCTCTATCTGAGCTGACAGAGTGCCTGGTTGATCGCAACTGGGAGCTGCTAATCACTACGGAAAACCCGCCGAACTTTACCGCCCAGGACGCGATCGAGGTAGCAGAGCGAGCCAGAATCCCCTCGCTCGTTTGTGCCATTAAAATTTCTGAAGAACATACCGAACAATTACTGACTGCCGGCGCCAGCGACGTATTTCTTCGGGGCCAGGGCGATCGGCTAAGACGCGCCATAGTCCGGGAGGTCTACGCCCAGAGATGCCGGAGAAAGCTTGAGGAGTTGCAGCCGCGCTACGAAGAAACCGCGCGCCGGTTTGAACAATTGCTGGAGACAGCGCAAGAGTCCGTGGCATACATCACAGATGGTGTGCATATAAATAGCAGTAACGCCTACGCGAGAATTTTCGGCTATGAAACGGCCGAAGATCTCAATGGTATCCCCCAAGTCGACCTGATCGCCCCCTCACACCAGGATGAGTTTAAGGAAGCTTTGCGCGACTACCGCAACCAGCCGGACACTCGCATATCCATTGAAACAACCGCGCAACGCGCGGACGGCACTGTATTTCCGGCTCGTCTGGTAATGACTAGCGCCACCTATGAAGACGAGGCGTGCATACAAGTTCAGGTGATTGCCGATGCCCCCTCCGAGACCGCAAGTCCTGCCGCAATCAAGGCAAGTTACTCCGCCACTCATTCAGCACCGGTATCGGCTTCCTCTGACAAAAAGGAAGTGGTAAAAATCGAGAAAGCCTCAAAACAATACGTTTTAGGTGAACAGGAAATTTATGCACTTAAGGAAGTTTCGCTGAATGTACAAGAGGGCGAGTTCCTGGCTTTGGCTGGACCATCCGGTAGTGGCAAGTCAACACTTCTCAACCTGATTGGCTGCATCGACACCCCGGATAAGGGCAAGGTCTGGATAGCGGGGCACAACGTCGAGGACAGATCGCCAGACCAATTGTCTCACCTGAGGGCAGAGACCATTGGCTTTATTTTCCAAACTTTTAATTTATTGCCGGTGCTGTCGGCTTGGGAAAATGTGGAATACCCACTACTGCAGAGCAAAAAATTTTCCAAGGCGCAGCGCAAGGAGCGAGTCGGTCACTTTTTAGAGTTAGTGGGGCTGGGCAAACAAATGCGCAATCGCCCCAACGAGCTCAGTGGCGGCCAGCGACAGAGAGTCGCGATAGCTCGAGCTCTTGCCACCGATCCGTCTATAGTCCTGGCTGACGAACCGACCGCCAACCTCGATCACAAAACTGGCGAAGGCATCCTGGAGCTTATGCAGTCTATAAACCAGGAGCATGGCACCACCTTCGTGTTTTCCACCCATGACTCCAAAGTAATGGAGATGGCTGGCAGAGTGGTCATGCTCTGCGACGGTGAAATCGAGTATGAGCGCCACTGGATGGAAAGCAGGGCAACATAAAGGCTTCCATTTGCTGCCCTTTGAGCCAATACGCCTTGGAGCTACTCACTTCGCCACGGGGCCGTGGTTAACGTGACCCCCGCTGAAAGAGAACCACCTCTGCAGTTTGGGCGAGAATATAGAAATCGAATATCAGCCCGTGGTTCTTGATGTAATACAAGTCAAACTTGAGCTTTTGTATGGAGTCATCTTCAGACGCTCCATACGGGAAGCACAGTTGAGCCCAACCTGTCAGACCAGGGGCTACGCGGTGGCGCTCATGGTAAAATGCGTTCTTTTCACGCAGCGAGGTAACAAACTGCGGGCGCTCAGGGCGCGGGCTGACCAGGCTCATATCACCCCGAATTACATTCCAAAGCTGCGGAATTTCGTCGATACGGTACTTGCGGATAACATTCCCGACCCTGGTAACCCTTGGGTCTTTTTTCTTCGCCCACTGCGCCTCACCCTCAGCCTCAGCGTCCTCGCACATGCTTCTAAACTTGAACAGGGTAAACGACTTGCCGCCGCGCCCGACTCGCTCCTGGTTGTAAAATATCGTGGAGCCCAATCCGCATTCAATCATGATGGCGATCGCCGTTAGTAACATGACCGGCGACAGGAAAATCAGCAATAACAGAGAACCGGCAATATCAAACAGCCTTTTTTCCCAATAGCGAAACGTATTCGAATTAAAGCCCTGGGCATGGATCAGCCAACCGGGCTGAATCAGGTCCAACTGAACCAGTGACGCTTCCCTCTCGAAGAAGTCAAGATCCTTGGTAACCTTGATGCCACTCATTCGACAATCGAGCAATTCATCAGTGGGCAACCCGGAGCGTCGGTCATCCAGGGCGATAACAATCTCATCCACTTCGTGATTCAGGGCAAACTCGCACAGCCCACTCTCGATGCTGATCAGCTTATCTGACTGGATGTAACAGTGCTGGCAGGTGTTGGAAGCGACAAATCCGACCAACTCAAAGCCGCGCTGGTCCGCTTTCCGTCGCAGTCTTTCAATAAACCGGGCGCGCTTGCCAGTACCCACCACCAGCACCCGACGCCGCAGAACCCGACCGTCGACCACAGAGTGAAACAAGAAGCGCAATGCAGCCAACAGCAGGAAGGACCATGCAGTAGCGTGCAGCAGCTCGGAACCTGACACTGGCCCCATGTCCAGGGTTTTGACCGTCACGACCGACACCAGCAGCGACAGGGACAATGCCGCCAGCAGGTGGAACGCTACGCCACGCACAGTCTCCCTCTGGCGCGCATCGTACAGGCCCATGCATACCATGCTGAATGAGACCACAGCAGCAAAAAAGAACGACGCGTTGTTCGGTGTGATGAGCGTGTTAAAGACGAAGGCCATCGCCGCGAGATCGGCCACAAACAAGGCTACAAAGCCGGCATTAAGCGATTGCCCAAAGAGCTTGAAAGTACCCCGGAAAAAATGTAATCGTGGCGACTTTAACGCCGCCTGCCCGGAGCATTCATCGATTGCTGCGACTGGAGCAGCACCGAGTTCTACCGCATCCTCAACTACGCTATCAGCGTCACCCTTGATCTTGGCGCGGTTAATAGCAGTACGAGTCTTGGTACCTTCCGCGCTAAAAGGGTGCAATAGTTCCGTATTAGCCATATTCCTTCCCCAGCTTAAATCCTGTTAATGGTTCCTTAAAATTTCGTATCCTTACGCGACCCCTCGGGTCCAACTGCCTGCGCCATATAATGGCAACTGGACGGACTATCATTTCACCTGGCTTCGTCTCACTTCAACTCTGGTAGCTCAACTCTGGTAGCTCAACCCTGTCAGCTCAACTGAAAAAGTGACCAAAACCTTTTTGGCATTAAAATCATCTTTTATAATCTTTTCAGATATAAAACGAATAAAAACTAAGCCCGGATGTTCCATTTAGTTTGCATAGTATGAGCTACATTTTCGGGATTTCCAGCAGAATTAGAGCCTTATAACGTATTCGTTTATCAAAAACATTATAAGAGCAACACATTCTTATAATCTAGAAATCAGTTATAAAAACCTGCTTCTCCGAAATTGAAACGTCTAAAAAATGATATTTGCGCCAAGAATGTGAACTATATCACAAAAAATCAGAGAGGTGACTCATTTGAGACTCGTAGAACCGAGCCTTCGGAAGGTTCTTGCATAAAACGAATTATTTTTTCTCCGTATTGAAGCAATCCCTGCGCCTGGCGCATCTCCAAATCCTGGCGAACCTCGTCCTCCGTGACATTTGCCGTCTTCGCCAGCTGCGCTGGGCCTATTTTTACCGTGCGCCATTCAGGGTTTTTCCGGTCTGGCTCGGCGGTCTGCCATAGCTTCTCCAACGCAAAACTAACCTTGCTGGTATGGGCCGCAAAAGCCTGAACCATAGCCAGATTATCCGTCTCCCTTACTCTCTGTGCGAAATGCCTCAACAGCTGCACCAGGTTTTCCGGGTGTGCCTTAAGACTATCGAACATCTGGGATCGCTCAATGGATATCAGCTCGGTGTTCACCAGAGCCGTAGCTTTCGCCGATCGCTTTTCGCCATCAAAGATGGCCAGCTCCCCAAACAAGGCACCGCAGGAGAGGTTGGCCAGCACCATTTCGTTACTTTCCGGGTCCTTGCGGGAGATGGATATAAGGCCTTCATCCACGGCATAAGCATGTTCAGCGGCATCATTTTGCTCAAACAGCACTTCGCCCGGAGAGAGCAATACCCGCTCAAACTGACCGCAGAAATTATCCAGCCAAAAATGATCGACTTTCTTGCTGATTTCGCCAAACGCCCACTGAAAGACAGTGTCAAAATTGGCCACCAATGGGATCATATGATCATGCACAGATTCTACCCACTTTGGTCCACCCAGCTGCTCGAAACCGAGGCGGCCATATAGCGATAAAGTTTCAGCGCTTATTGAGCATATAATATGGGTACCATCGAGGGTGTGTATCAAACCGATGCCAGACTTGAAAATCGAATACAAGACATTGCGCCGGTTTCTCCAGTCCCTGGAGATGGCAAGCATCCCTACCCCGACGATACACGGAGGGGTACCTCTGTGTGCAGCATTTTCCTGTTGATGCTCCTCCAGGGTCCGCCGCCTCAGGGCGCTATAATCAAAATACTGCTCGGCGGGTAAACCCACCTCGGAATCTTTGTTGATCCTCAGGGCGCCGATAATTTCGTCACCCGCATAGGCAACGATATTGTACACCCCTGGCATGGCGTCGAATTTATCGGTAATTCGCTGGCCGCTATCCAGGTGGCTTGATGACTCAAACCTGCGCTTTTCCTCGACATAAACTTCGTGACGCAATCGATAAACGTCGTCTAACTCCCGCGCAGTGGATGCTACTTTGATCCTGATGGCCACGGTCAATTCTCAACTATCAAAATTAATACAAGCGGGGACGTCTAACCTGAATCCTTCAGCATTGGAACTTCGAACCCTATTATTTATTGGCCGACACAAAAGCTTCGGAAAAGCCCAGTATCCGCGAACATCTGTCAACCATCCTGACATTATCGGGTATATTATCAACTAAACCAACTGCAATAAGCGGACGTACTTAACAATCCCCGCTCCTGCAGCAAAAGCATCTTTTACAGCCTGGAACGGGCTTTGCTAAACGGGCTTTGCTACTAGCTATTACCGGGCTCGATACCAGCCAAACAGGGCTGGAGGTTCCGCACATAACCCTATCACCCGGGCAAACCAAAACCACTTAACATGCAACTCCGAAGGGGTTACACCGACCCTAGCGACTTGATTTTTTTAGCCGGCATCCCCCCCCAAAGTTCCATAGCCGGTATTTTTGTATCCGGCGGCACCACTGAGCCAGCGGTAACTACCGAACCCTCCCCAATAGAAACACCTGACATTACCACTGCATTTACGCCGACAGTGGCATTTCTGTGGATAAATACCGGGCTCAGGATCAATTTGCCGCTGGTTATGGTGTGCGCGGTAACCACGGACCCCTGCCCAATAATCGCTTCATCACCAATTGAAATGAGTTGCGGGTCGACCAGGTGACCACCCAAGGCAATATCCTTGCCAACACTGGCCCCAAACAGCTTGGCGACTAAAGGCTTGGCAAATACCGTGGTGAAGGGTAACAGAGCGCCGCGCCCAAACTCGTAAATTACGGTAAAAAGCTTCCACCAGGTAAACATCACATCGTCCATCCCGTACTCACCAGGGTTCATCGGGTGCATACGGAGTATCAACCTTGTTGCCAGGGCCGATAACAGCCCGAATACCAGCAAAAAGACCAGAGCATCAGCAATAACATAAAAGCCGCTAAACAAGGCATAGGTAAATGGATGAACAAAAAAGGCTGTCATAAACAAACTGACAAGTGCCAAAATCACCAGAAATACTGTCGATAATACAAAATCAAGAAACTGGGTTTTCACTACCAATGTATCCCTTTATCCATAAACTCAATATTAATAACACACGTTGTTAATTCAACTTGTTAAACAGCTTCTCAGCTTCGGGGCGATCAGGGAAATTGTCGGCACTTGCCAATAACGCTTGCAGTATATTTTTTGCCTCGCTACTTTTACCGTTGGATTCGAGGATCAGTGCTCGATGGTAAAACAGTGTCGGATCACCTTCCCCCACGGACAAATCAGCCGTAGCTGTTTCGCTGACTCGTAGCGCACGCTGGTAGTCTTTGTTTTTCATCAGCAGAAACGCCAGTGTATCGGCGATTTGCCGCGAACTTCCCGCTTGTTTGTAGGCCCGCTCAGCATATTCCAGGGCTTGTTTTGGGCTTGTGTCGCGCAACTCCCATGCCAGGTTATTCATTACCAACAAGTTGTCGGGCGCACTTTCAAGGACCTTCTTATACTGTGACACAGCGTCGCTCGGCCGCTTCGCTTTGGAATACAGGCCCGCTAGATAGATGCGCGCCCTGTTATCGGTTGGGTGACTCTTAACCCAACCTTCCAATCGCTGCACGGCCAAGTCTTCCATGCCGAGATCCCATTCCTGCTGGGCCAGGGCTAGCAATGAGGTCACACTGTTCGAAGATTGAAACACTTTTTCAAACAGCTTAAGTGCCTCTTTATTGTCGCCACCCAACCTGGCCAGATTTGCCTCCAGGTATTGCACATCAAGATTTTCTGGCGCCAGCACTTTCAACTTTTTAAGCTGTGCTGCTGCACTTTCGAGATCGCCGGATTTACTATACGTCTGCGCAAGATTCAGGCGTGCCAGAAAATGGTCCTGATCAAGCTGGATGGCTCGTTTCAGCTCCGCTTCGGCCCTTTTTTTCTCGCCGGATACCCCCAGGGTTTGGGACAGCAAAAAATGCCCTTCCGCATAGTCCGGCGCAATCTGAACCAAACGCGCAAACAGCACCCCGGCTTCATTATGGGCATTCAATGCCAGCTGTGCCCGACCAAGCAACTCTATAACAGCGGGAACGTTGGAATTCCTGGTGTGAAAATCATTCAAAGTAGCAAACACCGACCTTGGCTGGCCTCCAAGCAGATAGTGCCGGGCAAGCATTATGCGCGGAGCTAAGGCATTAGGATCACTTGTAATAGCCTGTTCAAGGTGTTTTACCATATCTCCGCTGCGGGCTTCCGCCTGGTCAACCATTGCCAGGCGAACTAACGTGTCTGTGTGATCCGGGTTTTCTCGCAACACGTCCCGATAGCGCTGACGCGCCTCGGCATAATCCTTGTTTTGCAAGGCGATCACTGCCAGGTTATGGTTGGCACCTACATCACCGGGCACAATCTGCCTGGCCTGTTCAAACGCATCTCGCGCCTTCACCCAATCAGCTTTATCGGCGTAAGCCAGCCCAGCGAGGCTGTGCGCTCCAGCTGACTGCCTGTTATTGCTTGCAAATGCCTCGGCGATTGCTGTTGACTTCGCATACTCCTTGCGCTTGGAGTAGTGAGCGACCAATTCTTTGGCCGCCTGCAGGTTGCCCGGTTCCGCCGCAAGAACTTGGGTCAGCATTTCAACGCCCTTGGCCGCATCCCCCGCGGCCAGCTGTGCTGCCCCATAAAGAAATTGTATTGCCGTTGACTCCGGCCGCAACTTGTACATATTTTTTACAACTTCAAGCTCCCCCTTACGGTCTCCCTGCCCCCTTCTGCTATCCGCTAATAGGGCTTGCAGTGCAAAGTCATCCGGATACTCAATGAGCAAAGGAGCGACCACCTTTTCGGCATCCTGGAACTTGTTTGATTTATTCAAAATGGTGGCGTAGAGCACAGCACCCAGAATGTGATCCGGGTTTCCGGCCACGTATTCGGCAGCAAAGGTTTCCGCCTGTTGGATATTACCCAGCTTTAAATTGACTTCTGCAAGGAAAAACTTAACCGGCATAAACCATTTATTGGCACCATAAGCAGCGTCCAATGCACTCTTGGCGGCCTCAAGCCGGCCAGTTTTCAGGAACACGACCCCTTGGGCAAAATGTACTTCATAGTAATCAGGCAGCAATTTGCGAGCTGCATTGATATCCGCCTGGGCGCCCTCGTAGTTCTCAAGTTTAATCCTGTTTAATGCCCGCGATAAATACTGAACGCCGTTACCTTCAAGCTCAATGGCTTTGGCATAAGCGACCTCTGCGGCGGCGGCATTGTCATCCAATTGCTCCAGTCGAGCCAGCATCAGCCATGCAGGCACATACTCCTTATTCTCGCTGGTAATCTGTAATAAAACCTGGCGCGCCGCTACACGGTCTTCCTCCGCCACAATAGCGGCTTTTGTTGCCACGGCTTCAACGGAATCCGGCACATTTGAAAGCGCGGTCTCCAACTCAGTAGCCGCGCTCTCGGGATTACCAAGCGCCATGTATGCCCTCGCTCGGGACGTATGCACACTGGCGCGGCTTTCTACCGTCAAATCAAAAGTAGGCAGTAAATCGATGACTTGCTGGAACTTGCTTTGTTGCAAAAGGGCCTTTGCAAGCGCCGGGATGACCACATTATCGTCAGCCTTCAACAGCATAGCCCGCTGCAGCTCTTTTTCGGCAGACGCCGAGTCACCTGTCTCAAGGTACACCTGCCCAAGCAGGGAGCGGGCTTCACCATTTTCAGGTGAATTTTTAAGCAGCTCCTTTAGATCAATAATAGCTGCCTGTGTTTTACCAGACTGAAATGACAGCTTTGCCCGCTCATAAAGCTCCGACTCACTGACTGGTGAGCCACAAGCACCAAGCCCCAGAATCACAAAAACCAAAAGAAAATTAAATAAGCGCCGTTGAGCTGTCATTTGAAGCATTAACCTTTCCATATGTTGTCTAGCTTTAGTTGTCTAGCTTAAATCGTACGCGCCAATGCTACACCTCTCTATAGTAAGATTACATCAGGACATAGAGAATACATCAGGAGCAGGACGCAAATTGCGTGATGAGTATCGCTGCCGTCAATTGACAGGTCAAGGTTGAACTTGTCTGCTGGTAACAAACAACGTTTCTATATTCCGGTGACTTGATCCATCTTCCGGTCTCATTGTAAATCGGGAAGAGTATGCCCTATATAAAAGAAGCTGCACCGATGGGGCCTTGTCAGCTTTTTTTACAGAAGACCCGCCTACAGTATTCGGAAAGCTTTTAGCGAGACGTAACATATTGAAATTAATAGATATTTATTTTTTGGCCCAGCGTTTGCTTTAATTCTAGCGTGGACTAATTTACGGAGTCAAAGGAGACCCTAAATGAACATTAAACGTACTTTTGCACTAACCGCAATGGCAGTAGCGATCAGTGGTGTTAGCGTAGGCGCCAACGCCGCTGGCCTGCCAATTGATCTGTTTTCAACCGATCAGGCCGAATTAACTGACACCATCGCAGTCGCAGGCGGAGCGCCAGATGGCGGAGCCAGCAGCACCGTTTCTACCCTCGGCACGGATATTATTGGCGGCGAGCGAGACTTGTTCGTGGAGTTGCTGAGCAACGACAACAATGGCACTGCCGTTGGTAGCGCTACTCGCGATGTGTCAGCCAGCGTCGGCGCAGGCGTATTCGACTTCAGTGTTGACTCACTGGCCACGGCCACTGCTACTATTCAGTGGGATGGCGGTGATGGCCTTGCAGGTAACTTCACTGACAACCTGGACTATACCGGCTTAGGTGGCGTCAACTTGAGTGGATACTCTGCCTTTGCAGTAACCACGGTTGCAGCTGATGGCGGCTTTGCCTTCAGAATCGGTGCCTATACTGACGCCGCTAACTGGACCTACATTGACTTTGTATCTTCTGCGGTTGCCGCTCCAACAACATCCTTTATTGACTTGGCCGCATTCGACAACCCTGGACTTTGTGGCGCTGTTAACCCAGCACCAGGTGTAACCTCTATCACCTGTGCGCCTGGCAACATGGTTGTTAACTGGAGCAGCCTCGGTGCCTTGGTACTGGTTATTGATCCAATGGGTGGATCTGCAGCGATCGATTTGACCCTTGACCAGATCGAAGCTGTGCCAGAGCCATCAACTCTGGGCATGCTGGGCCTCGGCTTACTGGGTCTTGGCGCCGCCTATCGTCGTCGCAAGACTTCAGTCGACGCTTAAGATCAGCAGCGACTCCGTAAGTAAGTAACACAGGTTTGATGTTCAAACCAAACAACGGCCTCAATTGAGGCCGTTGTTCTTTCTGGACTTCTCCTATGCAAGCGGAAAACGTCATTCAACCTACAATCGCATGATTGTTATACGCTGTTAAAAGCAGCTGTTAACTCCCGGCACGGGTTAACACTTGCCAATTTCGCCTGTAGCCGGCTCGCCACTTCACAAGTACGTTCCTGTCCCGCCAACTTCCGGGCCACCTCATGCTTAAGCGTCAGCAAATCCAGCTGGTCGTTGCGCATATAGACTCCGGCGCCCAGAGCATCCACCGCCCTCATATTCAAGTGCTGATCCAAATTACCCGCTATACCGATAACCGGCACCCCGCAACGCAACGCCTCATAAGTCGATAGACTGCCCCCGTTGCAAATCACAAGATCCGCCTTCGCCGTGGCAATATCACCGGGCAGAAAATCCGCATAGTACACATTGCTCGCCTGTATATCGGGCGGCGGGTTGCCCGAGGTGGTTACCAGTAACTGCACCGGTAAGCCCTGTAAAGCGTTGATAATGGCGGGTAACAGATCGTTTCGGCCGGAGCTGCCCAGGGTTATATAGACGCAAGGAATACTGTCCTCCAACGTCTCCCACCAGTCGGGCAGCGCCTGCTCCGGCGACCACAGTATTGGACCGATAAAACGGTGGTTGCTGGCCAGTTCCAAACCCGGTGCCAGCTCAGGGATGTCTGCCAGCAGCAGCATATCGCTGTCGGTGTAAGCCCGGTTAAGGTTGTGCCCTAGCGGTTTCAGACCAAACTTTTTCCGGACCCGGTTTACCGGCGCCGCGTGATGGGCAAAAGCCACCGGACGCACCAGACTGAACAAAAACTGAGCTACAGAGAGCCCCAGCAGGCCAACCAATGGATGCTCCGGGATAGGACAGGCCAAATTCGCCAGGGGGCTCCAATAGAAGTTGGATACTGATAAATAAGGCACCTGGCGCAGGCGCGCACTCACCGAGAGCGATAACCGAAAATCTCCGACAATGTAGTCCGGGCGTACACTGTCAATCAATGCCAGGTCATCTTCTACGTAGCGCTCCAATATGGCGCTGGAATAGACCGGCCGCCCCTGCGCCAGCGCACGGGTAAAATCAGCGCTGGCAATAGACCAGATTTCGCGACAATCAGCGGGCAACCCGGGAAACAGCTTGTTGTAACGCGGGTCTGCGGCGAAACAGACTTCAAAACCGTCCTGCTCCAGCCCCTGGGCAAGCACTGCCATGCGCGCCACATGGGCCAGGGTCACAGCCTCCGCAATAAACAGGACCCTGGGCTTGCGCTTGGTGTTTTCTGACAAATTCACCACCCCATGACCCAAAGCGCCAGCTTACGCCCAATAATCCGCCTGATTATCATTTATAATCCTTTTTCGAGTAGAACAGCCCAGGAACATAGTTGGTTTTTAACGACTATAATCAAGTACTAGAGTCATGGACGTCAATTACGTTATGAGAAAACAGAATCAAACCGCAACAATGAGCCTTCGCCAGTGGATTATCACATTGGTTACCATGCTTCTGGTCACCTGCCAGAGCAATGCAGCCCTGTCTGATCAGTACCTGTTGGCGCTCGATTCATTTGACGACCTGTTCAACACCGAGCCGGCCGAGGACGAACCCTCCACTGCAGATGACGAGTCAACTGATTCGGCTGAAAGCCTGTTCGGTTTGGCAGATGATGACAGCATGTCGAACGATATCAAATCCCCGGTTACCGGGTTTATCCAGTTTGAAGCCGCCCACACCTACCCTTCTCCCAGCCATACCTCCAAGGCACGCAGCATCCTGCACCTGTCCACCAATGGCAACCTTGACAACGGTATGTCCTGGAATCTCAGCGGTCGCGCGACCTACGATGCGGTGTTTGACCTGACCAACCACTATCCAGGCGAGGTGAGGGACGACCGCGACCTGTACGCCGATGTGCACGAAGCCTACCTGGACATTCCTGCCGGTGACGTGGAGTTTCGACTGGGCAGACAACACATTGTCTGGGGGGAGATGGTAGGCCTGTTTTTCGCCGACGTGGTTTCCGCTAAAGATATGCGCCAGTTTGTGGCCCAGGATTTCGACCAGATCCGCATTCCCCAGTGGGCGGCTCGCGCCGAATATTTTGGCAGCGATTTCCACAGTGAATTTATCTGGATCCCCTATATGACCTACAACGATATAGGCGTTCCGGGGGATGACTTTTACCCGCTCAGTATCGAACCACCGGCAAACGTGGCGTTGCGAGTCAACAAGCCGAAAGAACCCTCAAGGGATCTGTCTAACAGTTCATTTGGCCTGCGCGGCTCCATGCTTAAAGGCGGTTGGGATATCTCTGCGTTCTACTATCGCAGCATCAATGTCGACCCGACTTTCTTTATTGAAACAGATTTCACCTCTACTCCTACCGTGATCGTCACTCCTGAACACACCCGTATTCATCAATTTGGCGCCACCCTGGCCAAGGATTTCGGCCCGTTTGTGTTAAAAAGCGAAGCCGTCTACAACAAAAACACCTACATCAACATTGAAGACCTGACCATCGACAACGGCGTTATCCAGCAGGACATCCTCGACTACATTGTCGCCATTGAACATACGACCGCTAACAATACTCTGCTAAATTTTCAGTTTTACCAGCGCTGGTACACCGATCACGACGACAAACTGATGTTCGATGAATTTGAAAGCGGCGTCAGCGTCTACAGCAAAGTTGAAATTAACGACACTTTGGAAGCTGAGTTGACGCTGATCACCCAATTAAATCGCAGTGACTGGATGGCTCGCCCCCGGGTTACCTGGGAGTTTTCCAGAAACTGGTATGTGCAGGCGGGAGCCGATATTTTTGGCGGCCAGGATGTTGGAATTTTTGGTCGCTTTGAAGACAGTAGCCGCGTCTACACCAACCTCAGGTATACCTTTTGATTGGATGGCCAGCCTGAACTATATAACAGTGGATAAATTATCCAGAGGGTTTAAACATTGAACATACTATCCGCCAACAGACTCACAGGGAATGCCGACAACACTTCGGCTTTGGCTTCCTCCTCCGTTACTGGTTACGCCAGGGGCCTGGTCGCCGCGGTATTTTTGCTGCTTACCCCCTTGGCTAACGCTGCCGATGCTGCTGAACCAGCATCCGACCCACTCCTTGCTGAGCTCTCCGCGGAAGAAATCGTTGAAAAAGCCGACAACATACGCTTTCCCGCCGGGGGCTTTCAGGTAGATGTGAAAATTACCACCACACGACCGGAGCAGGAGCCGGAGGAGCGCGAGTATCGTATCCTCTCCAAGGGCAACGACAGAACCCTGCTGATGACTACCGCGCCGGCCATCGACAAGGGCAACATACTGTTAATGCGGGATCAGGATTTGTGGGCATTTTTACGCAACCTGTCACAGCCGGTACGCCTGCCCCTCTCCGCCAAGTTAACCGGCGAGGTATCCAATGGCGATATTGCCAGAGCTAACTTCAAAGGTGACTATAACCCCAAGCTGCTGGATATAGAGACTATTGAGGACCAGCAATACTACAAACTTGAATTACTGGCAGCGCGCCGGGGTGTGACTTACAAACGGGTACTTTACTGGGTCAATCGCGACAACTTTCACCCCTACAAAGCAGAATTTTACTCGGTTTCCAATCGGATCATAAAAACCTGTCACTATGACGGCTATGTGGAAATGGCTGGCCAGTCTCGCCCCTCTCGCCTGGTTATGGTGGAGGCCTCCAACCGGGAGGGAACGTCGATCCTTGATTATTCCAATATGGCCGCGCGCGACTTACCCGATAAGGTTTTCACCAAGCAGTACCTGAAAAAGCTGAGTAATTGATCGGGCGGATAGCGTCAGATATTTTTACGCAGCGCATCGACCACGGGTTGCCGGGACACTCTGCGAGCGGGTAACACAGACGCCAGCACGGTAGCCATAAAACCCACGCCAAAGGCCAGTGCTATCACCGATGGCACCAGCCGAATATTGGCAATATAGCCCACTTGGGAATTGGGCAGCGGCGGCATTTCAATACCCAGGCCCGATATGATCTCGGCCAGTAATATACCGACTGTAATTCCCGCACCCGCCCCGAGAAAACCCAGGATAGTATTTTCTGCCAGGATCAGGCGAAACACTTCGTTTTGCCGATTGCCCAGCGCCATAAGAGTGCCAAACTCCCCTTCGCGCTCATGAACCACCATATTCACACTGTTGGTGACACTCAGCAGGATCATCAACAACACAATAAACTGCAGTACTGCCAGCTGGCTGCTGTACAGATTGACGGCCTTGCTGTAGAAGTCGGCGATCTCATACCACACTTTCACTTCGTAGCCATCATTGGTTACCTCGCTCTTGAGCGCACTTGCCAAGGCATCGGTGTGCTCCGTGGCATCGAGGGAGACGACAACACTGTGAATACCCCATGTTGCCGCCAGCTCTTGCGCGGCCGGCAGGGAGATGCGCACAGCGCTGTTGTCGTAATCGCTGGCAAAAGATTTGAAGGTGCCAACCACCTCGAACTCAAGGCTGTTCAAGGCGCCCTCAGCGGTACTGACCATCAGTGAAACATAGTCGCCTGGCTTGAGTTGCAGGTTCTTCGCCACACCCCGCCCCATCACAATGCCAAACTCATCCGCGGCGGTAAGCTGTCGACCCTCGACGATGGTAATGGCGGTACCCAGTTGTGCTTCCTTGTCTGGCTCTACCCCCTCGCCAATGATGTTCATATCTGCGCGACCATTATTGGCCAGGCCAGAGAAGTTCAATCGCTGTAAGGTATCGATCACATGTGGTCGGGAGGAGATGGATTCAACCAATTGACTCGGGTCATCGATCAAATATTGATAGGGATTGCGCCGGCCCATTTCCGTGTACCCTTCACGGTATACCTGGATGTGCCCGACCTGGGAGTGGATGGTTGCCTCTTGCAGCTGAATAAATATATCTTTCACAAAGCCGCCGATCACAATTAACCCTGCAACGCCAACAATGATTGTGGACATCGTAATCAGAGTTCTGCGAGTTTGGCGAAAGACATTGCGCAATGCCAGTGCGAACATGGTTCAAAATGCTCCTGATTCAGGCTCTGATTATGAAGGGCTAATTACCATCAACAATTAGCGGTTATGACGCAATGCATCGACAATATTCATCCGGGAGGCTTTCCAGGCTGGATACAGACTGGCGATAAAAGTTGTCAGCACTGCCACCAGCAGAGACCCCGCCACCAGTTGCCAGGACAACAGTATCTCCCCGACATAGCCAATTTCCATTCCCGGCGGCGGCGGCATGGGTATCCCCACATAGGAAAGCCATGCACCTATGCCGCTGCCGACCAGGCTGCCAAGCAAGCCTCCGAGGACACCTAACGCCAACCCCTCCCACACAAACAGTGACAGAACGCCTTGGCGCTTGTTGCCAAGCGCCATCAGCGTACCGATCTCGCCGGTGCGCTCAAGCACCCCCATAACCAGGATATTGTAGATACTGAGGGCAATAATCACGCTGATTACGAAGCGCACAACATCCATCTGGCTGGAGTACAACTTGACCGTCTGAGTGTACAGCTCCGCCAGGTCCAGCCAGGGGGTAAATTCCAGGTCGAATTGCTGCTGCGGGTAGCGCTGCCTCAAGTCCTCAATAACAGGCGTAGTCAGCTCGGTATCGTCCAGCAAAATCACCCATTTATGCGCGCCCTCGGCCCGCAGTAATTGCCGCGCTGTTTCCAGCGGCAGACGCAGAGCGGCGTCATCAAATTCTTTCGATGCAGTCTGGAACAAGCCCACCACCGTGGCCTCGACACCATTCAGGCCACCGGTGCTGGTATTTGCCAGCAAGACAACTCTATCCCCGACCCCCACTCCCAGGTTGCGAGCTACCCCGCCCCCAAGGTATATCGAATCGGTATCACCCGGCTCCAGCCCCCGGCCAGACATAGCGACCAGGCCCCGACTGAGGGGAGCGTCTTTACCCGGGTCAACGCCATCACCAATAAAGCCAATGGTGATATCGCCATTACTGATCATGCCGGAAAATGCCAGGCGGGGTGAGACTACCTTTATCCCAGGGGTCGATTCGAGCTCGATCTCAGCCAACTGACTGTCGCTCAATAGAAAAGCGTAGGGGTTAGCGCTGCCGGTTTCGAGGTAACCTGGCCTGGTGACCTGAATGTGCCCAAGGCGTGAATGGATGGTGTTATCCCGCATGCCCCAAAAAATCCAGTCAATAAACCCGCCCACCAGGATCGAGGCCACCACGCCAAAGCCTATGGTGGCCAGCGCTATCGCCGTGCGCTTGCGATGACGGGATAAATTACGTAAAGCGAGCAACATCATCCGGGCAACCTGCCAGCATTACACATACATTAGTGGATTCACGCGGGTGGACGTGTACATAGCGCGGCCAGGGGCAGGCGAATAGAGCGTGCCTGAGGCATTGGCCCGTGGCCCAGACGGCCCATGTAGGCAGCGCGGCGCACGTTGGCGCCTTCAAGAAAGCCGCTGAGGTTTTCCGCTACCTGTTTGGCCGTCGCGCGAGCATTTTCATTTTCCGTAAAGGGCTCCCCATCTGCCACGTATCTCGAAAAGATCAACGGCGTCATTTCAGGCTGGAATTGGAGCCCCAGCTTGGTCGCGGTCAACCAAAAGCGTTGCAGTAACCTGCCACCCGCAAGAAAGTCATCTATATCAGTCAGCTCATTTTTGGCGAGCAGAATAAAATGCGCACTGCATTTTCTGCCCGGCAGCAAATCCAATTGAATACGGGGTGCCAAAGTACCCGCCAGGTATTTGTTCAGGAATTGCACGCGCTGCCAGCTTTGCATGCTCCAACGCATCAGCTTGAGTGTAAACGCATCAAAGCCCACGGCCTGGTCCGGGATTTTGGTCTCGCTGAATTGCTTGTCCCACTCGATAATTTGACTGTGAACCCGGTACCCCTCCTCCGTCGTCAGGCGAATCTCGGCGCTGTCAAACAGCAGTTTGGCCATCTGCTTGCGATGTTCGCCTTCAATCCAGATGACCTTGTAGTCACTGCCGAGGCATTGCTCCAACTCCCGCTTTTGTATGCTGGTCAGTGGCGTGGACTGGAATGGCCTCCGGTTCGTGCATCGAACTGGAATATAAGGCAGCAACGGGCTGGGGCCCTGGTCAGAGGGAACCAACTCCACATCGATAACGGGCTTGTCTTCGGGCGCGCTTGCCTGCCGGGTAAATTTTGCTGCCAGCTTCTCACCACTGGCGGCAATGCTTATGGTCTCCAGCAAGGCACCCACCGCGATCTGGCTGGCCTGGCCATTCAGATCGTAAAAACACCAGTCACGGGTATCGGAGGCGTGGATGCGAAAGCTGGCGTCGTCAAGGATTTCAAACTTCCAGGGCTGGGTGTTATCACCACTGGGGGCCCAACGGGCCTTGTCCAGAACTCGCTCCAGGGGGGTCAGCAACGGCGGTGCTTCCTCTATTTCACTGGCCCCGGCCTTGTCGATAAACCGCTTTGCCACCAGGAACATCAACTTCTGAATGGGGTTATTGTTGCCCCAGGGCCGCCATGTTTTTTTCAAAACATTAAGGTATGCATCGAAATGCAATCCGTGGGGAGCCGCAACAACATCGCCCCGGCGAAGCAATATTTTTAATGCATTGGTTGCCGCCACACCGGCGCACAGCTCACAAGCCATCGGTGTAGAGGGGGCTTTTTTATTGCCAAAGCGAACTCTGGAGTGATCTGCCAGGTATTTTTTTTGCAGTATTAACGGTGACAACCCCAGCATAAAGAGCAATTGCTGTTCCTCTGCCGAACGTCCCTCCAGCCTGAAATACTCCTCGAAAGTCATTTTGCCGGGCAGGAAATTCAAAAATGCTGTGCCCATGCCCAGCGGCGCGGCAGTGATCGCCGGGATACCTTTTTCGGCGCAGGCGGCAAATACCGCCCGGCGAATATCCAGCACAAAAAAATCCAACCCGTCGATATAGAGGTCTACACCGTCCAAAAAGGCATCAATATTGTCGAATGACACGCCATTGGCAAAGCTCTGGATATCCAGCGAGGGATTAATCCCCTTCGCCATTTCCTCCATTACTTCAACTTTTTGCCGCCCTACCGTGTGCATAAAAGCACCGGCCTGGCGGTTAAAATTGCCCTGTTCGAATATATCCAGGTCAGCAATATTAAAATTGCCAATGCCAAGCCGGGTCAGGGTCAGCAGATGCACACCGCCAACACCGCCGACGCCTGCAATCGCCACTCGCTTCGACTGCAACACCTGCTGTTCAGCTTCTGTTACCCAACCGATGTTTCGAGAGAATGCGTCCTGGTAATTAAATTCTTGTAGATGATTGTTCATTTATAGGTGCCACAGATGCACATTTTATCCCCTTAGTGCAGGGTGTTGCTCAAGCCTCGGGGCAATCAAAGCATATAGCTCTTTCAGGTCGCTACGCAGGCCGGCCGCCGCTTTCTGAGATGTAATAAAATAAGGGGCCCTTATACCGTGATAATCAATATCGGAGCCCGCCCGTTCCACCAAAATTCCAGATCTGGCCAATAGCCTAGGTAAAAATGGCTCAGTCATCATAAACGTATTCGGCCGCTTTACCAGCTTGGTGATTGAGATACAGGCCAGAAAGCCGGCGACAGCAATTAATGGGAAGCTTCTGATTTCCTCTTTGCTGTGCATCGTTTCATCGACAGAACCCAAGCGCGTCTTTTTCTCCCCCGGCCGCTGCCGGAACGCGGTGTCGACTGCCAGGCGCGATATTTCACAGATACTGTCTCGCGGGTGGTCCATGGCCTGGATAAACTCCCTGTCCAGGCTCGCCGCACAGTATTTTTCCAGCGGTAACAACTCCTTCTCGCTACTTCCGAAAGTTGGCACTACCCTGACGCAGCCCGCAGGCTTGCCCGAGGCCTTATGGGAAATCAGGCAGTGAATCGACTTATTGTCAAATTCATCCTTCTCCAGCTTGTTGGGGAAATCTTCGGCTTTTTCGAACCCGAACTCCTCCGCGTAAACCCGGTAACGTATACCGTATACCTGGTCGCGCAGTGCGTCTGTATCAGCGATTTTAACTTCAAAATACTTATCGAAATTCGCGGCAATCGATAGCTCGGTCATAGGGGGTTACTCTCCTGAGGCACAAAATTATGCTCTCGTACATTGGCGCCGATATCATATAGCTCGCCGCTGTTTAGTCTTGCGCAAGAATACCCTCGATAAATACACCTGCAGCTTATTCAGTATTGTCTATAAACGAGAAATCATCCAACGGATGATGATTTGTACGCCACTATTCGCCATCTGCTGACTGTTTTGCAATCAAACTGTCGACAAATTCATTCAGCGCGGTGTGCAGCATTTGATAGGTCTGTAAAAACCCGCTTTCACTGCCATAGTAAGGATCCGGGACTTCGCTCGATTCAATAGTTGTTGAATAATCCAGCAGTAAGGATAATTTGTGTTGCTGCTCACTCGGGCAATCTTCCCGCAAATTTTTCAGGTTGTCCTGGTCCATGGCCAGTATATGGGTGGAACGCTGGAAGTCTTTTGCCCGAATCCGCCGGGATTTTAACCTGCGAATATTAATGCCGTGTTCTTCTGCGACCCGCTGGGCTCGCAAGTCAGGTCTTGAGGATATTAACCCGGCATGGGTGCCCGCGGAATCCACTTTGATGGTTTTTGTGAGTCCTCTCTCGCTCACTATCGATTTCAACACTCCTTCCGCCAGCGGTGAGCGACAAATGTTTGCCCGACACACCACCAATATCACCAGTTTTTCCACTTCGTTTAGCCTTTCTTATATTCCCTGCAGCAGATCTATGACGTACTTGACGGGAATAACATAGGTAATCCCGGAGGGGCTGCTCAACGCAGACTCCTTGGACGTCTTTACAAACACACTGTTGACCACACCAATTACCGTCCCTGAATCGATATTATAGACCGCGCTGCCGCTATTGCCCGGATATGCGATCCCATCCAATTGATAGACCTCGAAGGGTGCTTTCAGCCTGCGGATATGTTCTGCCGTCAGCTGGCCTGAATTGTGTGCGGGTATCACCAGCGGCGTCACGGCGGACACTATGCCCCGGTGGGTCACCGGATACAGCCCCAGCACCATGCCAATCGGGAAACCGGTCCAGGCAACTTCAATCCCCTCTTGCAGAAACTCCTTCCCTGCCAGCGACAAGGCAGGTAGCTTCCCGCCTTGCATTTCCAGTACCACCAGATCGTGCAGCTCATCCTTGCGTACGATCTTTACCGGCATGCCCCGGGTTTGCCCGCCGCTACCGGAAAATATCGCCAGTGTTTCATCGTTATCGCTGTCAAGAGATTCGGGCAACACGTGCAAGTTGGTGACCACGTAACGGCCATTGCCCACCACAAACCCCGACCCTTTGAAGGTTACCGGCGGCCGCTCGGCGTTTGAGCGCTTGACCGGGCGCATGGTGCCAACAGCGACCACACCAGGCTTGATGCTGGCGATGGTGGCGGGCAACACCGAATTAGTGTCGTGCGCTATGGCTCGACCGGAAACTGTGGCAAGCATCCACACCAGCAGCAGCGTCCATTGACGAATTGCAGCTGGCGAGATGAACTTTCCAGTAAAAAACTGTTCCTGAAGCGTCCGCTGCGTATTTTTTAAAAGCACAATGATCTATCCTTGGGTAATTAATTTTCACAGGTGAGCCAGAAGACCACTATGACAGTGAAAGCAGTCTCTCCTGCAATTGACACAGCCGCTGCTGGCTCACAGCCTCGTGCCCGCCTGCGCCTGTGGGGCTGGGTGCTGCAGTTTCTCATATCTCTGTCACTGTTTGCGATAGTCGCCGCCACACTGGGCGGATTCCCTGTAGCCCGGTGGGAGCTCAGCATCGGCCTGCTGCTCTACGGCCTGCTATTGGTGCGCTTTCCCTGGTTGTGGATGGTGGCAATACCGGCACTGCTGCCAGTGCTGGACCTGAACCTCTGGTCCGGGCGCATATTCTTCAATGAATTCGACCTGCTGGTATTAACCAGCGTTGCCGTTGCGCTGTTGCGACGGGAGACCTGGGTCAAACCGCTGGGCTGGCGTAAATCCTTCTGGTGCATGCTCATTATATTAGTGGGCTGGCAAGCAGTGACCACCTTGCGCGGGCTACTGCCCTTGCAGCCCATTGACGCCAACAGCTTTACCAGCTTCTACAGCCACTACAACAGCCTGCGCCTGGCGAAAGGCTTTTTCCTCGCCTTGTTGTTAATTCCACTGCTTGGACAAAGTTTGGCCCGCCAGGAGCAAACGGGCAAGATCATCACTATCGGCCTGATTCTCAGTTGCCTGGGCGCAGCAGTGGCGCTCGGCTGGGAACGAGCCCTGTTTACCGGGCTGCTGAATTTCAGCGCAGACTATCACGGCACAGGTTTGTTCTCGGGCGCCGCCACTGGTGGCTCCGCGGCCGAAGCTCACCTGTTATTAACCCTGCCATTTCTACTTCTGCCGGTTATCATCTGGCGCGACAAGCCCTGGGTACTCCTGCTGACCGCTCTGGCCTGCTGCCTCGGCGTTTACGCCGCCATGATTACCTTCAGTCGCGCCAACTACCCGGCGCTGGCGGTGAGTTTGACAGTATTTGCCCTGGGTTGGGCATACCAGATCTACAGCTTATTAAAACCGAGGCAGCGCCTGCAGTTTACCGGCAATCTACCCAGGCACTTTTGGTTCTGGTCAATCGTGGTGCCGCTGCTGACTGTGCTGGTGCTCTGGAACCAGTTTACCTCCAACCGTTTCGCAGACACCTCCGAAGACCTGCAACCGCGTTTTGATCATTGGCACAAGGCGCTAAACCCTGGCAAGGACGACTCGCTACTCAATTTGGGCAGCGGCAAAGGCAGTTTTCCGCGTATTTATTATTGGTCACAAGCGGACAGCGAGAGTGCCGCTACTGCCGAGCATGTGCAGGACGGCAGTGACAGCTATATCCGCCTGAGCCAGGGTGACCGCAAGGGTTCACTCTATATCCGGCAGAAATTCCCGTTTCAGGAACCGGGCAACTATCAACTAAAAGTCCGTTTGCGCCCCACCGAAGATACCAGCGCACGACTGCTGGTGGAGTTTTGCGAACGGCTGGTATACAAGGCCTACAAAGAGTGCCATTGGCTGGACATAGACACCCACAAGGATTCCAGCCAGTGGCAAACCTTTAACAAATCCCTGCAACTCACCGACTTCGGCGCCGCACACTGGTATGGCTCCCGCCCGGTCGAAATTGCCATACTCAGCCGTGGGGTGCTACAACCACTGGATATTGGCACAGTGGAGCTGTTTAGCCCTTCCGGCAAGCAACTGCTGCAAAATACCGACTTCAGCCGGGGCTGGGACCACTGGGTTCTTTACTCCAGTGATCGCCAGGCCTGGCACATAAAAAATATCTTTGTGGATGCCTATTTTGAGGGAGGCTGGATCGGGCTGGGCGTATTCTTGCTGCTGCTGATTGCGCTTTATATCAAATTGTTGCGCAGCATCAATAAGGGCTTCAAGTTGGCCCTGGCGATCAGCGCCTCGATCGCCGCCGCGGTGATGGTAGGCATGTTTGACAGCCTGTTTGACGAACCCAGAATTACCCTGCTGTTCTACCTGCTGGTGTGGGTCACCTTTACCCTGGGCGCCCCCTCCCTGCAAGTCAGCTCCGACGCTCAAGCGCTGACCGCACCCAATCAATTCCCCGCCCCGCAAAACTGGGCCGCTCGCCTGCAAAGCCTCACCACAACCGCTCTTAGCGCGCGCTACAGGCGCCGATCGCTGCTACTGGCCGGCGCCATGGTGGCGATAACTTTCTACTTGATCGCTGACCGCTACGTAGCGCACCGCCACTGGATGAATCCCTGGAACACACTGTTCGGGCAATCCGACAATATTGGATACAGCGATCAGCCCGGGCTTACCTCCGAGTTAAAGAACAGCGGCTACCCCGGCACTATTTATCTGGATGGCGAAGCGGTCACCAGCCTCGCGCAGGCGTTCGATGCCGCCCGAGATGGCAGCATTATTCAGCTTGGGGCCGGCATTTTTAATGAAGCCGCGACCCTGGAAGCGAATAATGTGCAGATTCTTGCGGAGCCGGGTGCAGTAGTATTTGGCAAGGCGACGGCCGACAAAGCCGCACTGCTGATACTGGGCAACAATACCTTTATCAGCGGGCTGGAGTGCCACTCGATTGCCGTGCGCAACGACAATGGCGTGTGCGTTCGCCTGGAGGGGAGCGGTCTCACCCTCGACAATGTCTACTTCCATCATTCCCAGGGCGGGTTATTGGGCGCCGGCGGCGGTGACATTGTCGTCCAGAACAGCCGCTTCGAGGACATGGGTGACGGTGCTTTTTTCCACAGTATCTATGCACTGAGCGGGGTCAACTCGCTAAAAGTCCATAATACGGTGTTGTTGAACACCCACACCGAAGGGCACGAAATCAAATCCCGGGCCCGCCACACGGAAATCACCAGCTCTATCGTCGCCGCACCCACCAGTCGCGACAGCCGGCTGGTGGACATTCCCAACGGCGGCAACCTGGTGCTAAAGAACAATGTCTTTGTCGAGGGTCCAAACAGCGAGAATGCGGATTTATTCAGCTGGGGGGTAGAGGGATTCAAGCACCAGGGCGGCATTTTGATCGAGGACAACCTGATCATCTCCGACAAACCCTTTGCCAACCTGATAGCGATCAAATCAAATCCTGCGTTTAAACTCATCGAAAACAACATTGTGATCGGCCGTATTCTCGGTATCGACTCCGCTGCCAACATAACCTTCCCCAACCGTAAAGCCGCCGGCCTCGCCCCCGCTCCGGCCATTCCGCACCTGGACAAGTACAATCGCTAAAGCTGCGGTACAATGCGCGCATGTTGCCAAATCACCCAACCAATTCCGCCGCCGATCCCGCCCCAGCCGGTGCAGATCGTGCCAACAAGAGCTGCCACAGCCACCGCTTTTGCGTCGCCCCCATGATGGACTGGAGCGACCGCCACTGTCGCTACCTGTGGCGCCTGATATCCCAACACGCCCTGCTCTATACCGAGATGGTGACCACCGGGGCGCTGCTGCACGGCGACCAGGAGCGGTTTCTACACTACCATCCAAGCGAGCACCCGCTGGCACTGCAGCTGGGCGGCAGTAACCCGACCGAACTGGCCCAGTGCAGCAAACTGGCGCAAGAGTGGGGCTACGACGAGGTCAACCTCAACTGCGGCTGCCCCAGCGACCGGGTGCAGAACAATATGATCGGCGCTATTTTGATGGCCCACCCGCAGCAAGTGGCCGACTGTATCAAGGCCATGCAGGACGCCGTGGGCATCGAGGTCACCGTCAAGCACCGCATCGGTATCGACGACATGGACGACTACGCCGGCATGGTGGATTTTGTCGAAACTGTCGCCAAAACCGGTTGTCGAACCTTTATCGTGCACGCGCGCAAGGCCTGGCTCAAAGGCTTGAGCCCCAAGGAAAACCGTGAGATTCCGCCGCTGCGCTACGACATGGTGCAGCGCTTGAAGCAGGAGTTTCCGGAGCTGAACATTGTCCTCAATGGCGGCCTGCACACCCTGCCACAATGCCTGGCTGAAATGGGCCAGCTGGACGGAGTGATGATGGGGCGGGAGGCTTACACCAACCCCTATATACTGGTGGATGTGGACCGGTTGTTTTATAACTCCGGGCGGCCAGCGCCATCGCGGCTGGCCATTGCCGCCCAGTATGTGGACTACTGTCGCGAGCAGCTGGCGGCGGGCAACCGCCTCAATCATATGACCCGGCATGTACTCGGTTTATTCCAGGGCCAACGCGGGGCGCGCCGCTTTCGCCGCCACCTGAGTGAAAACATGCATCAGCCCGGTGCCTCGCTGGCGGTACTGGAGGACGCCATTGCCCTGGTCGATGAAGCCAATCCTGTTAACCCAATGGACCACACCACCGCCGTGGACCAGCCCAACCCAGTGGACCCATAGTCATGCTGCAAGGATTCAAAGCGCTACTGTCAGAACTGTTACCGCAAACCGAGCCCCCGGCCGACCCGGACGCGCTGCGGCAGCTGGCCGCAGCGGCCCTGATGATCGAAGTGGCCACCATCGATGAGCATTTCGACGCGCAGGAGCTGGCAACCCTGAAAGCCGAGTTGCAACGACAGTTTGCCGTGGATGGCCAGGCGCTGGACGACATGATCGCCCTGGCCCGCTCCGAGAGCCGGGATGCCACCTCCCTCTACCAGTTTACCCGCTGTATCAACGACGAGTTCAGCAACCAGGAAAAGCTTAACCTGATGACCGGCATGTGGCGCATCGCTTACGCCGATGGCCAGTTGGATAAATACGAAGAGCACCTGATTCGCCGCATCGCCGACCTGATCCACCTGCCCCACAGCCAGTTTATCAGGGCCAAGCAGCTGGCACGGCCGGACTAGCCCAGTGGGTTGAGGCGAATACAGGCTTGAGGGAGCGAGGCTGGATGTTTGGAGAGGCTTAGGGCGACTCAAGCCTCAAAAAGACCGTAACGAGTAGGGATGGGGCGCCTCACTGGCCGCGCCTATCGACTGTCCTCCAGGGTTTTTACCAGGTCGCGAAAGGTTTCCGCGTTTTGCCGGTTCAGGTCCATAAGGATCTTGTGCGCCTCAAGCACCTTTTGCTTGATGGTCTGCTCGATGTACTCACCGGTTTCCAGGCAATCGCTGCCAGTGGCCGGCAAGTCTTCCACCGGGGAGTCATCCATCAGCTCGAATATCTCGTCAAAGCCCATGCTCTCCAGCAGGTGATGCATACCCGGTGCGGTGGCGATAACCGCCGGTTTCAGGTTTTTCCGCTGCGCCGCACCCAGTGCGATCTTGGCCATTAGCCCCAGCGTGGTGCTGTCGATGGATTCGGCGTCGGTTAAATCAAAGATGATGGCGCTGTAGTCATCGGCAGCGAACATGGATTTAATAAATTTGTCGAACGACATACACAGGGTCAAGCGCACGTCCCCTACCATTTTGATCAGGTAGACGCCGTCGTTGTTAGCGACCCATATTTTGCCCTTGTTCATAACGTGTCAAACCCCTGCCTGCCCCGCTCGATACTGAGAATAGCAATATCGTCCGGCGACTCGGCGATTGCATCCAGCCCCAGTGCAGCAAAGGCTTGCGCCATGCCCGACCCGCCGGACGCCAGGATGCGCAGCAGATTCTGTTCTTTTTCCAGCAGGTCACCCTCTGGCATAACCTCAAGTATACCATCGGAGAAAGCGAGAACGGTGGCCCCGGGGGGGAACGCCACCTCATGGGCCTGCCACTGCTGGTTGGGGAACAGCCCCAGCGGCCGGCCTTTGCCGGGTAAAAAGCGAGCCCCGCTGCGGTCGACCAAAACCGGCAGGGGCAGGTGCCCGGCCACCGCATAGTGCAGCAGGTGCAACTCCAGATCCACAACCCCCAGCAGACAGGTCATATGGTGGCCCAAACGGGTATCGAGCAATTGCCGATTGACCTCCGTTAACCAATGATTGAGATCTTCAACGATACATTCCTTGCGGGAGAATAACTGGTTTTCGTTGACGATCTCTGTGGCCGCGTGTTTCAACCAGATGGTGGTAAACGCCGACGATGCGCCGTGGCCGGATACATCGGAGAGGTAGAACGACATATAGCGCTCAGAGCGATAGGCGACATCGATAAAGTCGCCACTGAGAAACAGCGAGGGGATTACCCGATGTTCCAGCCGGTAGTCACCGCGCAACACCGGCGTCGGCGGCAGCAAGCGGCGCTGCACCTGGCGTCCGGCCTCCTGGTCTTTCTCCAGGGTCTGGACATGTTCCTTCAGTTCACTGTTGGCCACTTCCAGCTCTTCCCGATAGCGCTGGTTTTCCGCCACCAGCTCCCGGGTTTCCAGGCATTTATTGATGGAGTGTACCAGCACTTCCATATCGCCCAGCGGCTTGATCAGGAAGTCGGCCGCCCCCAACCGCAGGGATTGCACCACATCGGCGATAACCCCCACGCCAGACATCACGATAACCGGCGTATCCGGGGATATTTCATGGATCTTGCCCAGCACATCGAGCCCATCAATACCCGGCATCCGCAGGTCGGTCACCACCACATCCGGGAGGTGTTGCGCGTACAGGGCCAGCCCTTGCTGGCCACAATCGGCCTGCAGGACGCGGAAGCTGCTGTCTTCCAAATAGGCGACAATACTTTTCCGGACAATAGTATCATCGTCGATAATGAGTAAACTGCGATTACTGGGGAGCATTGGCCACCGGTAGGGACTGGGAGCAGATTGCCAAAACCGTCTGGTACCAAACTGTCTTGAACCAAATTGTCTCAGGCCAAACTGTCTTATATAAGGGTATGGAACTGCATGGAAAACTGCCTGATAACTTCAGCAGTGTATTAGGATAGGCCAACACTACTCCTTTATTATCCCGTCATCAATCATCGACGCCCGCAGCCGGCGCAACCCAAGCCACTTAAAAATCCTCTTCGGATTCAAAATCGTCCGCCACCTGGCCATCGTTGATCAGGTAATTGCGCCGCTGCAGATAGGCTTCGCGCAGAAATACGTATCTATCGCCGTTGGCCAGGGACTCGGCGTCCAGCAGTGAGGCGCGTTTATCCAGCAGACTCACGCCATGGATGGTGTTGCGCGTCGGCACATCATCCACATACTGAACCGGGCTGAGAAAACCGTCGAACGGCATGCCAAAGGTATCCCGCAGGGTGCTGGGGCCTAACAGGGGCAACATCATATAGGGGCCCTGTCCCGTGCCCCACCCGGCCAGGGTCTGGCCGAAGTCTTCACCGCTGTTTTCCGGCAGCCCCCAGTGCTTGGCCACATCGAAGAAGCCGGCGATACCCACTGTTGAATTGATCAGCAGGCGACCGCCGTCATTACCGGCCTGGCCCAGTTTGCCCTGCAGCAGGTCATTGACGATATTGCGCACTTCGAGCAGGTTGTCGAAAAAGTTGGTGATCCCGGTTTCCAGCGGGTCGGGGGTAATGGCCTTGTAGCCTTTGGCCAAAGGCTTCACGAGATAGCGATCAATCGTATCATTGAAGGCAAACACTTTGCGGTTAAAGCCTTCCCAGGGGTCTTGCTCGCTGCCACTGGCAGCTTGCGCCACACCAAACACCGCCACGGCCATTCCGACCAGCGTGTATTTTTGCAGTGACTTTAACAACATTGACCTACTCCCTAAAAACTCAGGGCCGAAGTTTAGCTCAGCCGACCGCGCAGGGCATCAATAACGTGCATTAATCTGGCGTCCTAGTCTGCGCACCGGAACTGATAGTGCAAATAATAGCCGTTTTGATCGGGCTCTGCCCACTCTTTCAGCTTGCTCCAGCCGCCAGGACAATAATGTGTCATCTGGGCAAACAGCCCGGTGATGGCTGAGTGGGGGCCACCGGTTAGTGTGAACGGCTCGCGAATATTGAAAATCACGCCGGCATTGTCCTGGTCCAGGGCACCCTTTTTCGGGGCGGTCGCAGCAACACCTGTGGCAACAGTGGCAGCGCTGGCAACGGGGCCATCACCCCGTGCAGCATCAGCGGCAGCCGCTGCCGGGTCGCGCTGGTAGGTTTTTACGCCATTCTTATCCTCTGGCGAGGGCTTGGGATCGTACAGAATCACCGCGTCATCGCTGCATTCAATGTGCATTTTGTGAAAATTGAGGCTGTCGGCCATATCCACCTGGGATTCACACTCCTCTGCCAGGGCAGTAGCCGCGGTAACACTGCAACAGATCAGCACGGCCTGCGACAGCGACTTGACGATACTCAATTTCATAGGGGGTCTCCACAAGGGCCCGGTTTGCGGGGCGTTCTTTTCCAATGATCTGCTTTTAAAGTGATCTACGTTTGTTAACCATATAGCGGCTCTACGATCTGCTATTTTAAATCATCTGATACGCAAAAAGGGGTGCATTATGCACCCCTTTGCAGGCTCAGGAGACCGGGTTCAGCTTAGAACTTGTGCTCAAGACCGATGCCGAAGTAGTCTTCATCAGCACCGTTGTCTTCGTTAGCAGTGTAGAAAGCAAACGCCTTGGTGGCCTTGCCCAGCTTGTAATCGGCACCGAAGGACAAGGTCTCTTCTTCGTGATTGCCGTCGCCCTCAGTCTCGCCGTACTGGGCATTCAGGGCAACTTTACCGATTGTGTACTGGGCACTGAAGAAATAACCGTCTTCTTCGTAACCATTGTGCTTTTCCGCGTCCTGGTACATCAGGCCGAGCTGCAGGTCAGCGATATTGAACTGGGCGACGGCGCGCATCAGGTTGTCCATGCCGTCGATGTCCTGGTCGTTGGTCAGCGCCAGGTAAATGCTGTCAGCGGTGTAGCTCAACGCAATTGAAGTGCCGTCAAAACCGTCGTCTTCCTGGCCGTCGCCATCAATATCGTCGCCCTCAGAGGCCACAACCGCCAAAGTTGCGGCGAAACCGCCCAGCTCGGGGGTGGTGTACATCACGATATTGCTTTCGCGGTTCTCACCCTCAAAGGTGTTCTTGATATCGCCTTCCAGGTCGTTGAACAGGTCGATCTTGTTCTGCGCCAGTTTGGTCGGGGTGTCGTGCTTACCGGCCAACAGGGTACCAAAACCGCCAGTCAAACCCAGGTAGATGTTGCGCTGGTTAAAGGTTTGATCGTCCTTTTCACCGTCGTCAACGGAAGTTTCGTATTCCAGCTTGTAGATAACGCTCAGGTCTTCGTTCAACTGGGTTTTGCCGGAAAAGCCGATGCGTGAAGCATTGCTGTTCAGTTCCCATACGCTGTCATCACCGTCATCGGCTTGAACAACAGAGACATTGACCTTGCCGTAAACCTTGCCATCGATAGGGCCAGCGGCCAGGACAGTGGCAGGCATCAGCGCGGCAATAGCCAATGGCAAAAGTGCTTTTTTCATGGTGTTTCCCCTTAGGTAGTGAATTCGGTAACCAACTAAAATTCTGTGACGCAACCTATTTTCTCATCAATTAGGTCTTGAGGCGCATTCTGATGGGGAAATATTTCAGTAATATGACGACCTGGTGATAATTCAAATTTTTGCTGTGTTTTGCTGTGGGCCGCTAAAATTCCAATTGCAGAAAGGGCTAGCCGTTTGAAAATCAATTAGTTAATACTCATCCAAAAACACGACTTATTGTCATCCTGCGCAGGCTGTCATCCCCGCGCAGACTGTCATCCCCGCGCAGGCGGGGATCCAGTAACCGATTGAAATTTATGGAGTCTTGAACACCAGGTAAAAATAGCCGGGATCAGAAAAGGATATCGCTGGCCTGCAATTGTTGCAGCAGGTTGTGCCCCATGGCCAGCAGCTGCTCGGGGTCCGGGTGCTGGATTTCTTCAGCCAATAGCTGCAGCGCAGCCCGCCCGCTGAGTTCGGTATCCGCCGCCAGCAGGTTGAGCAAGCGCACGGTAACCGCATTGGTCACCATAAACTGCACCCGGTCCTGGCGGTTGCGGTAGACGATAATAAACGTGGGTTCCGGCGGCGGTTCCTGGGGCTGGTAGTCGGGGCCCAGTTTGTGCACCGGGTACTGATAGCTCAACAGCCAGGCCAGGGGTGAAACCCGGGGATGCTGCGCCAACAGGTCCGTGCACAGGCGCTCGTCACCACTTACCGGCAGGCTCTCTTCGGACACATCCAGCGCCAATTCCACCCACTCGTAGTGAGCCAATTCCAGCATAAACGCCGGATCGGTCTCGCGCAGTTGCCGCTTCTCCTGCAGCCAGGCCAGGAACTCTTCGCTGATTTGCAGGAAATAGGGGGAATGGGCCCGGTGGGAGGCAATAAAATCCCGTACCAGCTGCTGCCAGCTGGCCTCGTCGTAGAGGCTGCGCAGCACCGGAAAGCCGCTACTCAGGAAACCTTCGATATTGTTGAACACCAGGTCGCGATAGATCTGCAGGCGCCGATCTTCCAGGTTGGCCGGTGGCTCGTGCCGGCGGGGGTCGCGCAGGTGATTGGCCAGCTGCTGCTGGGTTCGGGCAAAGGCACTGGTGGGCTTGTTCACTGCCAGCGACTCAGCGAACCGGTGCCGCGGCGGACCGGAGCTGTGACTGCGGCGCCGCTGTGGACTGGCACTGCAGCGCGCGGATTTTACTCACCTCGCCCAGTAACTCCGCCACAGGCGGAATATTGAAGTCCCGCTCCAACAGGGTCGGAACCACCTCAAAGCGCTGGTAGGCGGCCATTAGCAACTGCCATACCGGGTCGATAACATCGGCACCGTGGGTATCCACTCGCAAGTCTTCCGCCTCCTCATAATGCCCGGCCACATGGATATACGCCGCCCGCTCACCGGGCAGTTGCTGGAGAAACTGGAGGGGATCGTAGCGATGGTTGATGCTATTGACGTAGATATTGTTCACATCGAGCAGCAGGTCACAGTCCGCCTCGGCGATTACCGCATTGATAAAGTCAATTTCCGCCATCTCCTGCTGCGGGGCGCAGTAATAGGAGACGTTTTCCACGGCGATACGCTGGCCGAGAAAGTCCTGCACCTGCCCAATCCGTCCGGCCACATGCCGCACTGCCTCTTCGGTAAACGGTATCGGCATCAGGTCGTACAGGTGCCCGCCATCACTGCAGTAGCTGAGGTGCTCGGTGTAGCGGTGGATGTTGTGGGTCTTGAGAAACTCTTTGATCGCCGCCAGCAAATCCCAGTCCAGCGGATCAGTGGAACCGATAGACAGCGATAAGCCGTGACAAACGAACGGAAAGCGCTCGGTATACTGGCGAAATTGCTTACCCAGGCGACCGCCGACGTGAATCCAGTTCTCCGGTGCCACCTCCATAAACTGCACCTCGGCCGGACTGACATCAACCAGCCCGTCCAGCAGCCCACGGCGCAAACCAAGACCGGCGCCCTGGATTGCACCTGCAGGTTTCACAGCTGCTTTCCCTGGGGGATTCAATCCCATGCAGTCAACTCCGTCGGCGGGTATTGCGGTGGCAATTGCCCTTAATTACCGCAGCTGCCTTCCTTCATCTTGCCTTCGCCGCAGCTGCCCTCCTTCATCTTGCCCTCGCCGCAGCTGCCTTCCTTCATCTTGCCCTCGCCGCAGCTGCCTTCCTTCATCTTGCCCTCACCGCAGCTGCCCTCCTTCATCTTGCCTTCGCCGCAGCTGCCCTCCTTCATCTTGCCCTCGCCGCAGCTGCCTTCTTTCATTTTGCCTTCACCGCAGCTGCCTTCCTTCTTTTTACCTTCCCTCATTTTGCCTTCACCGCACTTGCCCTCTCCACACTTGCCTTCGTGATGGGCGGCGAGGTTATAGCCGGAAGGCAGGGGCTGTGCCGCAAACGGATTTTCAGCCGCCGAGGCCAAAGGAGCGATACTGGCAGAGGCTACGAATGCCGCACCTACAGCCGCCGCTAACGGAGTTATCATTTTCCTGGACATAACCTTTTCCTTTCAGTTGGTTGTGGTAAAAAAGTGTTTTGGTGTCACAGCGCATTGCAAATCTACGGAACAACCCGTATTGATTGTAGCACCGATGATAGCAACCACTGCCCGCATCGAATGGCAGTTACCTGTAATTGTTAATACCTACACAAGTTAATACGTATACAGGCCAGAAGCGGTTACTTGCAAGTGCAAAAAAATCTCAAAAAGCAGCCCTTTATAACCGCGTTAGCGCGTCAGGCGCACTGGCGGCGGCTTAAGCCTGACCGGTGCCCAGCCCCTGCTTGTCCGCCATGGTTTCCGCAAACCAGCCCTTTACTTGCTCAAAATGATCGTCGCAAGCGTCCCTGTGGCTGAGCGTGTTACGGGCTAAATAATTGTGCAAATTACCGTTGTGCCGGTTGAGGTTGATGATCCGCGCATCGTGGCGGCCCAGCTCCTGCAGCCACAGCCTGATCTCGGTATTACCACCGTCCGCCGCCACCCCTGGCATCCTGGGCATGTCCGGCGCCTGCAAATACAAGCTCGGTGGCAGCCGGGTACAACTGGCCGCCGCCCGGTAATTAAAGCCATCTACCGGGTCCTTCCACTGCTGCTCACTGCACCACTGGCGATAATCGTCGAACAGGCGCTCACTCTCGCGACTGATCCAGCCAGCGGCGGCTCCGGCCAGCAAGCGTGACAACTGCAAACGCACCTGCCAGCCGGCCAGCGCAATGCGCCGCCAAACGCTGTGACTGCGACGGGCAGCGCCAAAATGCACGATACCCAGCGGCGGCTTGGCAATCACGCCGGGGCGGCAGAGGCTGGCGACCAGCAATACACTGCTCAACCCCTGGCCCACCCAGAAGCACGGTGCCTCCGGTCGCAATAGCGCTACCTGGCCGAGCAGGGCCGGAATATCCACAGTGATAATCTCGTGCACCCCCCAGCGCGAATCGCGCCCCGCTCGCGGCGTGCCCGCGCCCTTGCCGCGCCAGGCGGCCACATACACATCGAAACCCGCCGCCGCCAGGCAGGGTGCCAGGCCAGTATCCGTATCCACCGGCCAAAACTGGCGACTGTCGCGGCCAAACCCGCTCAGCATAAACACCACCGGCCCCTCGGGGTCGCGGTAGCAGCGCTGCAGGCTCAACTCATGTTGCGACTGTTGCGACTGCTCGCCCACCTGCACTCGATAGCTGCTCTGTTGCAAACGTGTATCCCGCCATTGAAATTCAATCACTGCTGCCAGTTCCACCTCTAACACTGCTGCGCCCTGCTGCCATCATGCCACCTCCTGCCACAACTTGCGCAAGCGTTTGGCCGACACCGGCATCAGGGTTTTCAGCGACTGGGCGAACAGCGATACCCGATACTCCTCCAGCATCCAGCGATACTCCTGCAGCCCCTCGTTGCTCATCACCGCAGCCTCACCGTCTTTCTCCAGGCGCTGCTGCCAGGGTTGCCACAGCTCATCGACTTCCGCACTCCAGAGCTTGTCTTTCTGCATCTGCATCACCGCCTTGTCAAGGCGCTGCTGGATGGCCGCCAGATAGCGCGGGTATTGCTCCAGCCAGCGGCTCGGCGTGCGGTGCATAAAGCCCGGGTAGATCAGGCGCTGCAATTGCTGCTGGATATCCCCGGCCGCCACCGCGATGGCCAGGGCATTCTTGCTGCCCTTGATGGTCTTCTTGATGGCCACCACCTGCACCAGCACCTCCAACAGCAGTTTCTCCAGTGCCAGGGCCCGCGCGCCGATCTGTTTGCGGCCAGCCTCGAGTGCAGCGTTAAACTCGGCTCGGGTGCGCGGCAGCGGCCCGCTGCAACAGCAATCCTGTACCGCCGCCATCAGCATATCGTCCACCACTGCGTCGCGCTTGCCCAGCGCCACCACACTCAACCCCAGGTCCTTGCCCTTGAGCAGGTCCTTGCGCAGGTGTTTGACGCTGCCGCCAAGCTGCAACAGCGCCAGCCGCAGTACGCCGAAGCGCGACAAATAGGCCGCTTCCACCGGGTTGTCCTGCAGGCGCAGGGCCACCGACGTCCCTTCATCCAGCAGCGCCGGGTAGGCGGTAATGCTCATACCGGCGCGCTGCAACGTCACTTCCGCCGGCAACTCGTCGAAATCCCACTCGACGATCTGCTCCCGCTCAATGGAGTCATCACTGCTCTGCAGCGTCTGCTGCAGCTGGTCCCGATAGCGCTCCCGCAGGCGCGCCAGGTCGCGCCCCTGGGCCAACACCTTGCCACTGTCGTCGATCACCTGGATATTGAAGCGATAGTAATCCTCCAGCGCCACCCCCTGCCACTGCTCCGCAGGAATCTCCACCCCGGTCTGGCGCTTGAGCTGGAACCCCAGCGCCTCGGTCAGGGCCACATCGGCCGGGCTCATGGCCGCCAGGCACTGGTCGACGTAGTTGGGCACCGGCACAAAATGCTTGCGCCACTGCTTCGGCAAGCTCTTGACCAGTTGCACGCACTTCTCCCGCAAGATTCCGGGGATCAGCCACTCGAGGCGCTTTTCCGGTACCAGGTGCAGTGCCGCCACCGGCACCCGGATACTCACCCCGTCTTCCGGGTGGCCCGGCTCAAAGTGATAGACCAGGGGAAAGGTCAGTCCCTGCCAGTTGAGCTCGGCCGGAAACTGCGCCTCGGTGATACTGCTGGCGTCGTGCTGCATCAAATAGTGGCGCTCGAGACAGAGCAGGCGCGGTTGCTCCTGCTCCACGGTTTTACGCCAGTGCTCAAACCCGGCCAGGTTGACGATATCAGCGGGCACCCGCTCGTCGTAAAAGCGATAGATGGCCTCTTCGTCCACCAGGATATCCCGCCGCCGCGACTTGGCTTCCAGCTCGTGCAGCTCGGCGATCAGGGCCTGGTTGTGGCGGAAAAACTTGCCCTTGCCGCGGTAGCGCTCCTCCACCAGGGCGGCGCGGATAAACACCTCCCGCGCGGTGACCGGGTCGATGCGACCGAAGCTGACCCGGCGCTTTTCCACCAGCACCAGACCGTACAGGGTAATCCGTTCGTAGGCCATGACCTGGCCGCTTTTGACATCGTAGTGGGGCTCGTACTGTTGCCGCTTGACCAGGTGCTCGGCGTTGGCCAGCACCCAGTCCGGCTCGATTTTCGCCACCTGGTGGGCATAGACCCGGGAGGTCTCCAGCAGCTGCTCCGCCATGATCCACTTGGGCGACTTCTTGAACTGGGAGGAGCCGGGGAAGATGTGGAAGCGGCGGTTGCGCGCCCCCAGGTACTCCTTGTCTTCCCCCAGGTTGCCGATATTGCCCAACAGCCCGGTCAGCAACGCCAGGTGTACCGAGTCATAACTGGCCGGCTCAGGGTTTAATTTCAGGTGCAACGGCTTCAGCGCCAGCAGCAGCTGGCGGTGAATTTCCCGCCACTCGCGCAGGCGCATAAACGACAGGAACTCCCGCTTGCAGAGTTTGCTGAACTGGTTCTGGGACAACTCCTGGCGCTGAGTTTCGACATAGTCCCAGAGGTTGATCCAGGCCAGGAAGTCGGAGTGATCGTGCTTGAAGCGGCGGTGCTTCTCATCCGCCGCCTGGCGCTTGTCGGCGGGCCGCTCCCGCGGGTCCTGGATCGACAGGCCGCTGACGATAATCAGCAATTCGCGCAGGCACCCCTGCCGGGCCCCGGCCAGCACCATGCGCCCGAGGCGAGGGTCCACCGGCAGGGTCATCAATTGCCGGCCCAGCGCCGTGACCTTGCCGCGCGGGTCCAGTGCCTGCAACTCCTCCAGCAATTTGAAACCGTCGTTGAGCAGGCGCTTGTCGGGCCGGTCGACAAACGGGAAGTGGCGCACATCCCCCATGCGCAGGTTCAACATCTGCAGGATCACCGCCGCCAGGTTGGTGCGCAGGATTTCCGCGTCGGTAAACTCGGGGCGACTGAGAAAATCCTGTTCTTCATAGAGGCGGTAGCACACCCCCTCACTGACCCGTCCGCAGCGCCCCATGCGCTGGTTAGCACTGGCCTGGGAGATGGGCTCGATGGGCAGGCGCTGGATCTTGGAGCGAAAACTGTAGCGGCTGATGCGGGCGAAGCCCGGGTCGATCACGTAGCGAATACCGGGCACGGTAATACTGGTCTCCGCCACGTTGGTCGCCAGCACCACCCGCCGCCCGCGGTGGCCGCTAAAGACTTTTTTCTGCTCCGCCAGGCTCAAGCGGGCGTAAAGCGGCAGCACTTCCAGATGGGGAAATTCCGCCTTGCGCAGGGTCAGCGCCGCCTCGCGAATTTCCGCCTCGCCACTGAGAAACACGAGGATATCGCCGCCCTTGTGGCCGCCGCTCTTCTCAGTCTGCAGGATTTCCTCCACCGTCGAGGTGATGGCGGTATAGAGGTCCTCATCGCTGTCGAGGCTGGGCCGATATTTCACTTCCACGGGGTAGGTACGGCCGGACACCTCGATTATGGGCGCGTTGTCGAAGTGCTCGGAGAAGCGCTGCAGGTCGATGGTGGCCGAGGTGATGATGACTTTCAGGTCGGGGCGCTGGGGCAAAAGTCGTTTCAGGTAGCCCAACAGGAAATCGATATTGAGGCTGCGCTCGTGGGCCTCGTCGATGATCAGGGTATCGTACTGGCTGAGGTAGCGATCACCCTGGATTTCCGCCAGCAGGATGCCGTCGGTCATCAATTTCACCAGGCTGGTGTCCCGGGTCTGGTCGCTAAAGCGCACCTGGTAACCCACGGTTTCCCCCAGCGGGGTATTGAGCTCCTCGGCGATGCGACTGGCCACGGTACTGGCCGCCAGCCTGCGCGGCTGGGTATGACCAATCATGCCCCGGATACCGCGCCCCAACTCCAAGCATATCTTTGGCAGCTGGGTGGTTTTGCCGGATCCGGTTTCCCCGGCCAGCACTACTACCTGGTGCTTGCTGATCAGCTCGGCAATTTCCTCCCGCCGCGCCGACACCGGCAGCGCCTCGGGAAAATGGATCTCCGGCAGCGCCGCTTTGCGCCGCTGCAGCAACTCGGCGGAGCGGGTGATATCCGCCAGCAACTTGTCCACGGCCTTGCCGGTGGGCTTGCCGCTGGCAAAGCGCTTTTTAATCTCCCCCAGCGCCCGCTCGAGACGAAATTGATCGCGGCCCATGACCGCGCCCAGCCCTTGCTGCAGCTGCTGCAGGGTCTGCTCCGTTACATCCCTATTGCCCGCTTCGTCACCTGTCGCACTGCCTGTGGAACTGCCGGTCAAAAAATCACCCTTGGTTAAAACCATTAAAGTTGAGACTGTTAAAGGCCGGCATTATACGTCATCAGGATAATCTTGCGGCCCTGGCGCACATATCTCTGCCAGGCCGCCGCCATAAAGTCGGGCACATCCCCCGGTGCAGCCTCGCGAAAACCGGCCCGCGCGTAAAAATCGTGCAGGTGGTCAAAGGGAAAGCAGTAGCTGGGGTGCGCACCTAAAAACTCCGCCAGCCCCTGCAGCAGCAAACGCCCCACACCCTGGCCGCGCAATTGCGGCGCCACACACATGCTGCGCAGGAAGTGCCAACCCTCCGCTGCCGGCTGCAGTCTCACCGCGGCCACGATGCCCTCGCGCGCCCGGACCACGTAAACCTGCTCCCCGCGGCCCGCCCGGGCGGACTCGCGGCAGCTTTTATAAAACTTGTTCACCAGCGGCAGCTGGATCTCCGCCAGCAGTTCCACCCGGTACTCGCCGTCATCCTGGCGGCCTACCGGTTGCATGGAGGGGCTCCGCCGTTATCGCTGCTGTCCGGATGATTGCTGCGATGGGCCTCGTAGCACTGCAAAAAGCGCTGAAAATACCCGTCCAGTTGATCCGCGTCACCCTCACGTCCCAGCTCCCGCAGCAACAGGATACCGGCTTCCACAGTGGACAAGTGCCCCGCCGGCTGGTGCTTGCGCAAACCGTAGCGGCTGCTTTGCCCGGTAGACAATTGCAGCCGCGGTAAACATTGCAATTCCGGGGTCTGGCGCAGCATTTTGCGCGCCTGCTGCCAGGTAGCGTCGAGCAGAATAAAACTATAGTCAGCGGCCCGACCGGCGAGCTCGGCGGGGTTTAGCGGCGCTGCGGGGGCTAGCTGCGCTGCGGGATTGAGCGATGTAGCGGGGTCTGGCGGTGCTGCGGTGGTTGCGTCAGCAGCTGGGAAAATCAGCAGCAATTGCAAGCCCTCACCGGACGCCAGCGCCTGCAACCAGGGGCCGCTCTGGCGCCGCTGCCAAACAACGCTGCGACAACCGGGCAGGGCATTGAGCAGCAGGCGACCGCTGTTGCTGGCCTTGGCCGGCTCGTTGGGGTGGGTCAGCAGCAGCAGGTTCAGGGGCGCCGACAGGCGCGGTGCCCGCTGGCAAATACAGAGGTCGCGGCGCAGGTGACAGCGCCCACAAGTACTGCTCGCCATGCTACCGGGGCTCCAGTGCTGGGGGAGCAACTGTCACTCGAACTACTGTGAGGAGAGATACTTTCAATAAAGCGACTTTCAATAAAGCTACTGCCATTAAAGGCACTGTCAACAAAGGTACTGCCAACAAAGGTACTGTCAATAATGTCATTAGCGCAGGTGTCGTCATGCTGGATTGCTCGCCCGCCGCCAAAACGGCCCCTTCCCCGGTGAAAAGGGCAGCATAGCAGCTAGCGGGTTAGGCAACCAACAGCCATGGTTGTATATACAACTTGGCTGCGACCGCTGGTCCGGCCGAATCTACAGGGCGATCTCAGCTCTGGAGCCAGCGATCCGGCCAGCCCTAATTCTCTAAACTTCAATCCAGTCCGACTTGAACCATATATGGGCCTCGGCGAGTCTTGAAAGCAAGCCCCTGGAGCCAGGCCGGGAGCAAAGCTGCTGTCCCAAGGGCTACAGGGTATATGTTTGCTATCGCCGATAGCTGGCTCATTCATTGGCGTAATTCGGTAATCCGATAACATTACCGCCGAGCACCGCCACTGGGGCAGGCGCAATATCCGTTTGTGCCGGCGAAACGGGCCGTGTATTCTACTTCGCACACCCGTTGCCGGCGCGCGGATTACACTGCTGCGGCCAACCGGCTGGCAATAAACACAGGCCAGTGCAACGGCGACCAATACCGGCAAACAATACAAGCACCCAATACAGGCAACCATTAACAATGCCGCGCCCCCTCATCCTGGCCGCACCCAGGTTTTCGCCAGGCAGGTTTACCATTGGACAGACAAGACAGAGTGGATACCCCCCAGGATAGCAGTAACCTGCAAAACGCCAGCGCTCGTGTACTGTCGTTCTTCACCAAAATCTACCCGGGCGAGATCAAGCTCACCATCAGCCTGTTCGCCACTGTATTTTTACTGCTGACCGCCTACTACCTGGCCAAACCGGTGCGCGAGAGCTGGCTGGCCGTGTCGGTGATTGCGGACTTGTCCAAGATCGAAGTGAAAGCCTACTCCGGATTTCTGCAATCCGTGGTGCTGATGGCACTGATCCCGCTGTACAGTTTTCTCTTTGATCGACTGCCACGCGGCAAGTTGCTGGTCGGGGTAAACCTGTTTTTTATCTGCCTGTTTCCCGTATTCTGGGTGCTGCGCCCCGACTACCTGGTCAACCAGATTCCCTACTCCGGCGTTATCTTTTATATCTGGATCGGTATCTTTGCCGTCTCGGTGGTGGCCCAGTTTTGGGCCTTCGCCGCTGATCTCTACAATGAGATGGACGGCAAGCGCCTGTTCCCGCTGATCGCCCTCGGTGCCTCATCCGGTGCCGTGATTGGCAGCAGCATCGCCAATTTCCTGGTCAAGGATATGGGCATGAACAGTTACACCATGCTGCTGCTCGCTCCCCTCCCCATGCTGCTCGCCACCGCCCTGATCTACCGTATCGATCGCCAGGAAAGCGCGGCGCAGCGCCAGCCCGTGCTCAACGATGATCCGCCGGGCGAAGACTCGCGCAGCGCCTTGCGCATCATCCTCGGCAACCGCTACCTGCTGGCCATCGCCCTGTTTGTCTTCCTGCTCAACTGGGTGACCTCCAACGGTGAAAATATCCTCTTTGCCGCGGTACAGGAATCCATCGCCAGCAGCTATGACTTTTCGGTTATGAGCGCGGAGGAGATTAAACGGGTAACGCAACAATCCACCACCACCTTTTACAGCCGCATTTATTTCTGGGTCAACCTGATCGGCATGCTGCTGCAGGCCTTTGTGGTATCGCGGCTGCTGCTGTACGGCGGTGTTGCCGGGGTGCTGCTGATACCGCCGTTCGTGTCACTGGCCGGTTACGGGGTGATGTCGACGGTGGGCAATATCGGCATGCTGACCGTGGCCAAAACCGCGGAAAACGCCACCAACTATTCAGTCACCAATACCGCCCGCCATATCCTCTGGCTGCCCGTAGCGCGGGAATCCCTCTACAAAGCCAAGGCGGCCATCGACACCATGTGTGTGCGCTTTGCCGATGGGCTGGCGGCCATTACGGTCATTGTCGGCACCCGTTTTTTCGACGCCAGCCTGCGCGACTTCTTTATCGTCAACATAGTCCTTATCCTGCTCTGGCTGCTGATCGCTATATTAATCTTGCGGGAACGGCGACAATGGAACACAGTAGCAACTTAGCCTGGCGCCTCGTAGCCGGCGCTTTAGCGGCTTGCCGAATGAACACTTTATATAAGGCACGACACTGGCATAAGAAGCACCGACATCTATGCATTCCTCGCAGCCTTTGCCCTGCCCCGGCGCCCGGTACTGAAGCCGCCCGGGTTACACAGAGGCTACGAGCAATGAACAACTCATGACTATTAGCCAAGACTGAGAATTGGTGTAACTAATAACAGGTGCCCTCATTTATGAAAAACATGGCGTTTGTACTGCTGCTTTGCTCACTGGTGCTGTTGCCGCTGACGCTGCACGGCGATACCCGGCCGCAACTGCCGCTGCAGCTGGAGGGCAACGACTGGTTGCCGCTCTACAAGCAGGTGGATCCCACCCTGCAAAAGGCGCTGGAAAAACGGCTGGATGCCAACCCCGCCTGGAAGAAGCTGATACGCCAAAAAAAGATGGCGGTGGCGCTGGTGGATTTATCCGACCCTGACAACCCGCACTTTGCCCGCGTCAACGGCCGCCAAACCATGTATTCCGCCAGCATGCCCAAAATTGCCATCCTGCTGGCCGCCTTTCAGCAAATCGAGGACGGCAAGCTTGAACTGACCCCGGAGCTGAAAAAAGACCTGAACATCATGATCCGCAAGTCCAGCAACACGGCCGCCACGAGGGTCATCGACAGGGTGGGCGGGCTCGACAGTGTCAACGCGGTCCTCAGCGACCCGCGCTATAAGCTGTACGACAAAAGCCTGGGCGGCGGACTCTGGGTGGGTAAACGCTACGCCAAGAGCGGACGCCGCGTTCCCGATCCAATCTACGGCGTCAGCCACGGTGCCAGCGTGATGCAGGTGGCCCGCTTCTATTACTTGCTGGCCACCGGGCGGCTGGTGAGCCCGCAGCGTTCCGCGGAGATGCTCGACACCCTGGTGGACCCGGGCATCAAGCACAAATTTGTGGCCGCTCTGCAACAGACCGCCCCGGACGCCAGGATCTACCGCAAGTCGGGCACCTGGAAAATCTGGCACGCCGATTCCGCCCTGGTTTGGGGCCCCGTATGGCGTCGCTATATCCTGGTCGGGGTGGTTGAATCCGAAGACGGCGGCGAGATACTGAAAGACCTGGTAGCAGCGATCGAAAGCGTACTGCCACATTCGTGACAGCATAATTGGGGGTAGCATTTGGCTACGTAGTTTCGGTCCAGAAACTCAGATTTCTGTTATCCCTGCGTAGGCGGCGGCCCGGTGGGTATGCCCTGCCAGACCGGCCGCAGGCTCTCCGCACTTTTCGCGCTCCCGGTCTTTTGCCTGAGCCTTAATAGTCGCTGTGTTCTGCTTAAGTATTTGTTCGTAAGAATATATGGTTTAGCGCGGCGGCCCGGTGGGTGAGCCCTGCCAGACCGGCCGCAGGCTCTCCGCGCTTTTCGCGCTCCCGGAAACTCGCTAGCGCTCAAACATCCGTCCGCGAAAACCCGAAAAGCGCGGAGAGCCTAAACGCGACCTGATTGGTCTGGCAGGGCACACCCACCGAGCCTTGACCAGGCATCGAGCGAGATTCTGGGAAAAGACAAAAAAAGATATTGAGGTCCTCACGAGAAAAAATATATCGATTGTCTGAGATTTTTTGGTTGGCCAACCGTGGCGCAGCGATCAGGTCTTGACCAGATTTCAGTTCTTTAAGTTGGAAGTAAAATCACACTGTTCTTAGAAAGCACAATGTAGTCAGCGGTGGGGGGAGCCCGTTGCGGATCAATCAGGCCATGCTTATCCCCCCGACCACATTTGGGGTAGTCGGCAAGGACTGTCTGAATCCCAATTTTTTGCGCGTCTTTTTGCGCAAAAAATGGTTGAGTTTCGCAGCCGCCAAATGTGGTCGGGGGGATATGGCCGATCCGCAATGGGCTCCCCCCATCGCTGACGGGCAGTCCACTCATATCTCAAACAAGCAATTCTATAAAATCAGCACCGCGCCCATATCGATTCCCACTGCAAATATGGGTGTCTACGTAAGGGTCCATTTCTATTAAATCAGCACCGCGAACCATATTGGTTCCTATTACAGATGTGGGTGTCCATGTAAGAGCTGGTGTCCATGTAAGAGCTCGGTTTCCATGTAAGAGCTCGCCGTGGCGTACCGATCAGGTCTTGACCAGATCACAATTTCTTAAGCTGGAAATGACTTTACACTGCTGTTAGATACCACAATGTAGTCAGCGGTGGGGGGAGCCCGTTGCGGATCAATCAGGCCATGCTTATCCCCCCGACCACATTTGGGGTAGTCGGCGAGGACTGTTCGAATCCCAATTTTTTGCGCGTCTTTTTGCGCAAAAAATGGTTGAGTTTCACAGCCGCCAAATGTGGTCGGGGGGATATGGCCGATCCGCAATGGGCTCCCCCCACCGATGACGGGCAGTCCACTCAAATCTCGAATGTGCACTACTATAAAGTCAGCACCGCTCCCCATATCAGTTCCCGCTACAAGTGCGGGTGTCCATATAAGAGGACATACTTGGATGATATTGTGAACGACAACGCATATAGGCATGGGTATGATGAAGTACCCGACGAACGCGGCTCTCCTTGGGGCATTGTGCTTGTGCCATAATCCTTAAACCATAGTCCTTGTGGTTAAGGCCCGAAAGTGCCACACGCCAAACCAAATTATTTGCTATACCAACAATATGAAACCTAAAACCCTTGCTCTTCCCGGTCTCCTGTCTACAGCGCTGCTCGCTGTCGGCCTATTTACAGTGGCGCAATTTGCCAGCGCCAAACCCAGCGTGCTGAATCCGCCGCCGCCCAGCAGTATCGCTGAAGCGCGCAAGATCGTTGCCGCCATGCGCGCCAATCCGCGCGGCCCCTATGACTCCATCCGCTGGTTTTGCAATGACGGCTCCATCCTGCCCGCCAGACCCTACGGTTGTGCCGAACTCGGCGGTGGCAAACAGCACGCCCTGTTCTCCGCCCAGCGCGAGCGACTGGCGCAACTGGGCTGGCGAGTGGGCACTATTTTCGCTTCCTTCGATGAACTGGCCCCGGAAAGCATCGCTGTAGCCAGGCCCCACTTGCGCCTGCGCGAACTGCCGCTGGAGCGCTATCTGGTTGATATCGATGACGGCTGGGTATTGCACAAGGCGCGGGGGTATCGCGGTCGCGTGCAGATCGAGGACGAGCAGCGGGCCGGGCTGGAAATACTGCTCAACCTGCTCAAGCAGAACGACTGGAAAAGTGAGCACTTTATCCTCGCGCGGGAGCTGACCAGAACCATTCCCCACAACCAGGACTCCGTCGACCCGACGCGTAATATCCGCCGCCAGTCGCAATTACTGGCGGAACTGGAGCGATCCTTCGAGCCGCTGCGCGCCGAGATTCACGGCCACCCCACCAGGGCCACGGCCAAGCGCATCCGCCTGTGGATGAGTGAAAAATCCGACTCCAGTGCCCAGATTATGGGCCTGGCGGAGGAGCTGGCCGTGGAGATGGAAGACCTGTACAGCGTCAAGGGCAGTGCCCGGCGTCTGCAGACCCTGGCCGATACCCTGCGCAAACACGACCCGGGGGTTTCCGAGACCATCACCGCAGCCTCGCAAACCGGTAACAGTGTCCAGCGCCTGTCGCTCTTGGCCGAGGCCGTCACCGCCCTGCGCAGTGCCATACAGGCATCCGACAGTGCCAGAATCAACCTGCGGCGCCTCAACCTGATGACCGAGCTGGAGGCTGAACTGCTGGCGGTCAGCCGCGTCGCCGCGGCACCGGTTACCCGCGGGGACGCGTTGCGGCGCGCTGCCCAATTGTTACAAGCTACCCGGGATTTGGGCTGGCTGTCCGACAACGAATTGCTGGCCCTGGTCGAGCCCCTCAACACCACCCTGAGCCAGGGCGACAACCTCGGGGCGGAAGACTACCGCAAACTGATTCGCCGCCTGCAACTGGCTCCTGCCTGGGCCCAGGCCAGCATCCGCCACACCTTTGCCGAGGCGCTGGCAGCCTACTCGGCGCTGGACCCGAGGGCGGCCCAGTTTGTCGACGACCTGCTGCGCGGCTCGGCGCTAATGCCGCTGGCGGAGGTGACCCATCGCCTGCTGCTCGACAGCGGCCGCATCACCGGTAAAACCTCATCCCTGTTCGGCCAGGCCCAGGAAAGCGTCTGGGGGCTGAATCCCGGCGTTGCCCAGGGCAAGCTGCGGGTGCTGGCTGTGGCAGAAGACCTGGATGGGCACAACTTTGATCCCGCCGATATCGTGGTGATACCCAATACCACCTCGAGCCTGTTCCCGGCCGCCGGCATCGTCACCATCGGTGAAGGCAACCCCCTGTCCCATATCCAGATTCTGGCCCGCAACCTGGGCATTCCCAATATCGTTATCGGCGAATCGCTGCTGCCACTGTTGCAGCAGCACGACGGTGCCAGGGTTGAACTGGCGGCGGCAGCCGACGGCCGTGTGCTGCTGCGCCTGGCCGCGCCCAGTGACACAAATCTGGAGCGGGCCGTCGCCCAGCAGCGGGACGCGGAAAAAGTACTGGCACCGGTACCGGACCTGCGCGTCAACAAGCCCCTGCCGCTGGCGCAGCTCAACGCCGGTCTCTCCGGTCGCGTGGTGGGCCCCAAGGCGGCCAATGTGGGCGAACTGGCACGGCTCTTTCCCGACCGCATTGCCCCGGCCGTCGCACTGCCGTTTGGGGTGTTTGCCGAACACACGGGCGGCGCTGCTACGTCGCCGCGCCTGCGAGTAAAACAGGCCTTCGCCAGATTTGATAGCGGCAGCCTGAGCGAGGCCGAGTTCCTGGCAGAACTGGACAAGGCCCGGGCCGAGACCGCCGCCATAACCCTGCAACCGACCACCCGGCAGCAGCTGGCTGAGGCGATGGAAAAGGAATTCGGTTCTGCCGGCGGGGTCGGTGTGTTCGTGCGTTCCGACACCAATATGGAGGACTTGCCGCAATTTACCGGGGCCGGACTGAACGAAACCGTTCCCAATGTCATCGGCTTTGAGCAGCAGATGGCGGCCATCAGCCAGGTGTGGTCGTCGGTGTATTCCCGTCGCGCCATGGCCTGGCGCTCGCGCATCTTGAAAAACCCGGACGATGTGTTCTCGTCGGTGTTATTGATGCAAAGCGTGCCCTCGGATAAGTCTGGCGTGCTGGTCACCACCGACTTAACCAATGACGGCGGTTCCGGATTTACCGTGTCCCTGTCCTGGGGCATCGGCGGGGCGGTGGATAACGAGAGCGCCGCCTCCTACCTGCTCAAAGCGGATGGCCAGGACCTGCTGCTGGCCGAAGCCAAAGCGCCCTATCAGCGTTACCTGAAAGCGGAAGGTGGTGTGGGCTGGCGCGCGGCTGCCAGCGGCGGCATTCTCAACCCGCAAGAAACGGCAGAGCTGCGCGCCCTGGCCCGGGAAGTGATCGACAAATACCCACCGAGCTACGACGCTGAAGGACAAGCCCTGCCCTGGGACATTGAATTCGCTTTCGCCGGGGGCAAGTTGATGCTGCTGCAGATCCGACCGCTGGTGCAGCGCGGGGCGCAAGCCGCCGACAAGATTGTCTCCGCCATTATTCCGCAGCGCAGCCCCGACGGTATATTGCGACTGTCGGACAAGCTGGCGGAATAGGTTGCTGCGCTGGCCGACAGTCAGTCCTCTACAATAACCGGGGCACCGCGATAATCAGGGCACCACATTAACCAGGGCACTTCAATGAAAAATACCACCGCATTCCGCTTTTCTGCCAGGGCCAGTGTGGCCGCATTGGCTCTCGGCACAGCCCTGTTTTACGCCCAGCCGGGCACCACCTACCCGCTGGATGCCGACACCGCGGGCATCAGCCGGCTGCAAGGCCACAAACCGGAAGTTGCCGCCAAAGGCGGCGTGCGACAACCGCCGGGAGCACTGCTCTCCAGCGCCGACATTCAGCTGCACTTGCAGGGCACCGCCGGGGCAGACTGGGATATCCGCGATGGCAACCGCTCGCCGCAGTTGCAGCGGGCCCTCGAAGCCATGTTTAAAGAGCGCGACCCGTCCTATGGTGTGGTGGTGGTCGACATCACCGATCCGGAGGCCATTGCCTGGGCTGCGGTGCGGGAAAACTTCTCCCAGATGCCCGGCAGCGTCGGCAAGATCCTCACCATGCTGGGCTTCTTATCCGAGCTGGCGCGGGCGTTTCCCGAGCCCGATGAGCGCCGCCGGCTGTTGCGGGAACACACGGTAGTCGCCGGCGAGTGGGTCAAGTGGGATGAGCACAAGGTGCCGCGCTATGACGCCGAGAGCAACACCATTCACAAGGCCAGTATCGCTCCCGGCGACCGCTTTACCCTGGCCGAATGGATCGATCATATGGTCGCAGCCTCCGCCAATTCCGCCGCCGCCACGGTCTGGAAGGAAACAGTGCTGCTGCGCCATTTTGGCAGCGACTACCCGCCATCCGCGGAGCAGGAAGAACAATTTTTCCGCGACACACCGCGCAACAAGCTGTGGCAACTGGCCTCGCAAGCCGTCAGCGAGCCCATGCTGGCCGCCGGCCTCGACCCCGACCGGTTTTGGGTCGGCAGCTTCTGGACCCGCAGCGCCAAGAACCTGATCCCCGGCAACGGCAACAGTCGCGCCACACCAGTGGCCATGGCCCGCTACCTGCTGCGGCTGGAACAGGGTCGACTGGTGGATGAGTGGACCAGCGTGGAGATCAAGAAATACCTCTACACCACCTCGCGCCGCTACCGCTATGTCTACCCAGGGGAGCTGCGCAATGCCGCGGTGTTTTTCAAGAGCGGTTCGTTCTATAAATGCCGGCCGGAGCCCGGCTTTGCCTGCGCCAAGTACGCCGGCAACGTCGACAACCTGATGAACTCCATCGCCATTGTCGAATCCCCTGCCCAGGCGGGGGAACAGCAAAAACGTTACATCGTCGCCCTGATGTCCAATGTACTGCGCAAGAACTCCGCCTGGGACCACGCCCGCATTGGCGCCGCGGTTGAGGCCATGATCCAGACCCGGGCCGCCGCCACCATTGTCGAAGAAGGCAGCGCCGAAGCCATCCGCGGCGCCGGCGGCCAGGACTAGTTCACGCCTGTGGCCGACTCTTGCCCCGGTCCAGGTCGACCGGGGCAACCCGGTCAACAGGCAGCGGCAAGCCCTCGCGGCCCTTTCCGTTGCTGCAACTGCCAGTTGTTGGCCCTACCCGTTGTTACCCCAGCCAGCTCCGAACTCGGCCAGTTGTTGGCCTTACCAATTGTTACCCAGCCAGTGGCCGGGCCTACCCAATATTTATCCGGCCATTTGTTGCCACTGCCAGTTGATAGCTTAGCCCGATGATAGCTGAGCCCGATGATAGCTTAGCCCGTTGATAGCTTAGCCCGTTGCTAGCTTAGCCGGTTGGTAGACCAGCCGGTTATTGGCGCCCGGCCAACTATTGGCGCCGTTTGCGTTTGCCAGACAATTCCTGACATCACTTGGCACCTCCGCCTGAGCCAAGCGCCATAAAAATTCGTCCCGAACCTATTGCCACCGGTGGCACAATAACATAAACTGCTCTGCAACGTTAAACCATCAGGGTCCTCGAACTGCTATGAACAAACCACTCAACCTGCACCCCGACCGGCTGTTTCCCGCCAACCAGGAAACCCGTGCCATTGCCCGCCGCCTCTACGCCCAGGTAAAAGACCTGCCCATTGTCAGCCCCCACGGTCACACCGACCCGGCCTGGTTTGCCGACAACCAGCCCTTCAGTGATGCCACCGAGCTGCTGATCAAGCCCGATCACTATGTGTTTCGCATGCTCTACAGCCAGGGCATCAGCCTGGAAACCCTCGGCATTCGCCCCGTGGACCAGCGCGATGTGGCCACCGACAACCGCAAGATCTGGCACCTGCTGGCCGCCAACTATCACCTGTTCCGCGGCACACCGTCGCGCATGTGGCTCGACCATGTGTTCAGCAGCGTGTTCGGTTTCGAGGTTGCCCTGAGCAGCGCTACCGCCGACCACTATTACGACCGCATCAACGAGCAGTTGGCCCGCCCGGAGTTCCTGCCGCGCAACCTGTTTGAGCGCTTTAATATCGAGTGCATCGCCACCACCGAATCGCCGCTGGATGACCTGCGCCACCACCGGGCCATTCGCGCCAGCGGCTGGCAGGGCAAAGTGATCACCGCCTACCGCCCCGACAATGTGGTAGACCCCGAATTCGAGGGCTTCCGGGATAACCTGCAGCGTTTTGCCGAAATCAGCGCTGTCGATGTATCCACCTGGGCCGGTTACCTGGACGCCCACCGCGCGCGCCGGCGCTACTTCCAGGAGCTGGGCGCCACCTCCACCGACCACGGACACCCCAGCGCCTGTACCGCCAACCTCAGCCCGGCCGAGTGCGAGGCCCTCTATCAAAAGGCACGCAACGGGCAGTGCAGCGCCGCCGAGGCAGAAACCTTCCGCGGCCAGGTACTGACCGAAATGGCCGGCATGAGCATAGACGATGGCCTGGTGATGCAGATCCACCCGGGCAGCTTTCGCAACCACAACGAGTATGTGTTCCAGCACTTTGGCCGCGACAAGGGGGCCGACATTCCCAGCCAGACCGAGTACGTGCGCTCGCTCAAACCGCTGCTGGACAAGCACGGCACCAATCCGCGCCTGAGCATCATCCTCTTTACCCTGGATGAAACCGTCTACAGCCGCGAACTGGCACCGCTGGCCGGCCACTACCCGAGCCTGAAACTGGGCCCTTCCTGGTGGTTCCACGACAGCCCCGAAGGGATGCGCCGCTTCCGCCAGCAGACCACGGAAACGGCCGGTTTCTACAACACCGTCGGCTTTAACGACGACACCCGCGCGTTCCTTTCCATTCCGGCCCGCCACGATGTGGCCCGACGTATGGATTGCGGATTCCTGGCCGAGCTGGTGAGCGATCACCGCATCGATGAAAACGAAGCGGAAGAGCTGGCGGCAGACCTGACCTACAACCTGGTCAAGGCGGCTTACAAGCTTTAGTCGTCCCAGGTTTTAGTCATCTTAGGTTTTCCTAATTACCACCTAAGCTAAGCATCGTGCAGCCGGCACTATGTTAGGTCTGGCTTCGGGGGCTTGCTTTCAAGACCCTCGACAGCAGGGATGCTGTCGTGGAGCCTCCATGGATGGAACCTCGGCGAGTCTTGAAAGCAAGCCCCTGGAGCCAGGCCGGGAGCAAAGCTGCTGTCCCAAGGGCTACAGGGTATATGTTTGCTATCGCCGATAGCTGGCTTATTCATAGTCGTAATTAGGTAGGTTTTAGTCGTCACAAGCTTTACCAGCTTGCATAAAAGTGCACTTGCCACCGTCAACCAGCAGCAGTCGGTTGACAGTGGCCTGAGGATAATTAAACCATGCACCAATTGTTGCGTACCTTCCTGAGTTGCAGCCTGAGCTGCAGCCTGAGCGCGGCGCTCAGCGCCGCCCCCACCGAACACCAGCTGATGGCGACAATGGCCGATGAACTGCCCGAGTACACCATCGCCCGGGAGTTCGACAAATATCGGGCTCAATACCCCTTTATTCGCCCCATCGCCAGCAGCCCGTCGGACGCCTTTAGCAGCCACCCGAACCTGGTGTATCGCCGTCTCGGCCAGCGCGCCCTGCGGCTGGACCTGTTTCAGCCGCATGCAACGCCCACGCTGGCTCCGGCGGTGGTGCTGGTGCATGGCGGTGGCTGGCGCAGCGGTGATCGCTCCCACCAGGTACCCATGGCCCAGGCGCTGGCGACGGCGGGCTTTGTCGGCGTGGCGGTAGAATACCGGCTGTCCCGCGAGGCACTCTACCCGGCCGGGCTGGACGACATTCAGGCGGCGATCCGCTGGTTGCGCCAGCACAGCCAGCAGTACGGCATAGACCCGACCAGGATTGCCGTGCTCGGCGCCTCCTCCGGGGCCCATATGGCCACCCTGCTCGGCAGCCGTGGCCACCTGCCCGAACAACAGCACAATGGCCAGCACAAAGACAGCCAGGTACAGGCCATTATCAATCTCGATGGGGTCGTCGATCTCGCCTCAGCGGAGGCGCGGGTCTTTGAAGACAAGCCCGGCAAAGTATCCTACGCCGGCCTCTGGCTCGGCGGCCGCTATGCCGAGCAGCCCGCCCGCTGGCACGAGGCCTCGCCCTCGCGCTATGCGGGCCCACAGACCCCACCCACCCTGTTTATCAACTCGGCCCAGCCGCGCTTTCACGTCGGCCGCGACCAGTTTGTGGCAACCCTGGCACAACACGGCATCTACACGGAAGTTCACACCCTGGCGGACACACCGCACACCTTCTGGCTCTTTCACCCCTGGTTCGATAATACCCGCGACCTGGTGGTCGGCTTTCTCAATCGGGTCTTTCGCGGGCAGCCCCAACTGCAGGGTTACCGCGGTGAGAGTTTCAGTGAGGAGCGTATCGAGGCGCTGGCGCCCGGGCAGCGTCAACAGTGGCGCGACTACCTGCACAACAGCCGTCGCATCCAGGCCCAGGATGCCGCCCGGCTGGCTGCGGAAGTGATCGCGCAGGGGCGCAGCGCTGCCCTGGATGCTCCCATACTGGATAAGCACAACCCCTACCAGTACGACCCTGAGCAATGCACAGTTGAACAATCAAGTCCTGGGCCATCCAACTCTGGGCAATCCAACCCGAAGCTATCCCACCCTGACCGAGCAAACCGGGAACAGACTCACTGCCGCAGTGCGCGAACAGGCTGGCTTGACCAGCGCGTCGTCGCCAATATCCTCAGCTGGCAGACCCCCAGCGGCGGCTGGTCCAAGGGTACCGACATCTACAGCCAAACACGCCAGCCGGGGCAACACTATGGCGTGGAAACCCATTACGTGCCGACCTTCGACAACAACGCCACCTTTACCCAGATTCGGCTGCTGGCGGAGGCCTACCGGGACACCCCCACTGCGGCAGTGGCCCAAGGCCTGCAGCGCGCGCTGCAACTGCTGCTCGACGCCCAGTTTCCCAACGGCGGCTGGCCGCAGACCTTTCCCCTCGCCGGCAGCTATCACGACTGGACGACCTACAACGATGGCGTCATCGCCAATATGCTGAATCTGTACCAGGATATCCTCGCCGACCCGGACCGCTTCGCCGCCGACGACCAACTGCAAGCCCGGGTGCGAGCCAGCCTCGAGGCCGGGGTTGAGAATGTGCTGGCCGACCAGCGCACGGTGTCCGCCGACAGCGCAGGTTGGGGCCAGCAACACGACCCCCTCACACACCAATTACGCCCCGCGCGCGCCTTTGAGATGGCCGCGCTGGCGACCATGGAAAGCGCCGACTTGTTGCGCGCGCTGATGCGCATCGAGCAGCCCTCCGACGCCCTGCAAACCGCCATCCGCCGCGGCATCCTCTGGCTGCAACAAACCCGGCTCGACGGCCGGCGCTGGCAGCGCTACCCCGACCGGGCCAGCAGCCTGGTTGCCGACCCCGGCGCGGCGCCACTCTGGCCGCGCATGATCGACGCCACCAGCGGTGCGGCCCTGTTTGGTGATCGCGACGGCAGTATTCACACCCAGGTGGGTGCAATCTCTATTGAGCGGCAGCTGGAATACGCCTGGTATCACAGCAGCCCGGCCAAAGCGCTGGACGACTACAGCCGCTGGCAGGCAAACAACAGTCGTTAGGCAAGGCGTTAACGAATCTCCTGGAACTGGCGCATCCAGGGTTGCAGCTTCTCGAACTTGCGCAGCTCGGCAATCGCCTCGCGGGAATTGGCGTAGCTGCCGTAAAGCACTACATAGCGAATCTGACCTTCGAGGCGGCGGGGATAAACATGCGCTTTCGCCCCCGCGTCGTGCTTGCGAATAAATTCATCCGCCGCTGCCCGGCTGCCGAACGCCGCCAATTGCAGGGTGAGGTGATTGCCCGGCTGTTCCCGCACCCAGGCGACGTCGCTGTCCCCCGGCCCTGGCGCCACTTTGCTCTGCCCCAGGCAAACGCCCACATTCAGCGCATTGCCCGCTTCTACCTGCTGGTACTTGTCCCAAAAGTCGCGGTCGATTCTGCGCGCCAGGGTCGACACATTGTTGCGCCGGTAGCGTGCCACCTGGCTCGGGCCACCGTTGTAAGCCGAGTAGGTCGCGCGGGCGAGATTGGGCAGGCCGCCCGGTTGATTGTGCTCATCCCGGCGCAGGGCGTGATTCACCATATAATTGAGCAGGATTTCAGTGCCGGCGTTGGCGTTGTACTCGATGTCCCAGCGCAGTTTCTGCAGGTCGTAAATACCGCGCCATACGTGTTCACTGACTTGCATCAGGCCAATGGCGTTGGCGCTGGAGCGCAGCGGCTCGATGCGCTGGTTAACCACCACATATTGACGCCAACAGCTCTCCTGCCAGGCCGTGGCCTGCACCAGGTGCGTGAACAGCGCCCGCTGGTTCTGCGCCAGTGGATGCTTTGCCACCACCCTTTTGCTGGTCTCCTGCAACAGGCTGGCCACCAGCGGCAAATAAGCATCGAGCTCGCGAACGGTGGGCACCCATTGGTTGAGGCTGACCGCTGACTCGGCGGCTTCGGCCATCGGAAACAGGGAAAAATTAAACCGCCAGGACAGGGGTACCGGTTCAGTCAACTGCAACTGCTCCTGCCACAATTGCTGCAATTGCGGATCGACACCCTCGCCATAACGCAACAGCTCCTCGCCGGATTCGGCATTGATCATACGCGCCAGGCGTCGCAAGCCGGCGGTAGAAATATCCAGCCCGACTGCGGGGCCCAGGTGATCGATCGCTCGCAGTGCGTCGGTGGCGGTCAACACACTCAGCCAGAGCCAATCCCCCTCATCGGGGTTCTCCATGCTGATGCGCCGGATGACGGGACTGAGCAGTTGCCAGCTGTCGATAAACCAATAGCGCACGGCATCCTCGGCGTGGCCATCACCCTCGGCAAGGGCCTCGCGCAGGCGATAACGACTGTCCAGCAACACTTCCAGCAGCGCCGCCCGCAATGGTAATAAATGAGTGGCCGAGGCATAGTGCTTGACCGCGCTCACCAGTAACGCATCCATCATCTGCCAGCGATTTTCGAATTGCTCCAACTCCTCTGCACTGAGGGCTGCCACTGCCGCCTCGTCACCGGCTACAGGGGGCGGCGGTATTGCAGCTGCCGCGCCAGGCGCCGGCTCAGCGGCCAGCTCAATACCCAACTCGGATGCCATTTCCGCTTGCAGTTCCGGCGCCAACTCACGCGCTTCTGCGGCTGGCGACGGAGCCAGTTCCGCTGCCAGCTCCATCTGCTGTTCCGGTGATAACTCGGTCGCCCGCTGCTCGGGCACCTCGACCGCGAATTCAAGGGTCACGTTCAGGCTCTCGGGAGTAACCTGGATGCCACTCAGGCTGAGACTGTCGATGGTGGTCTGCAATTGTTGCGCCGTGTGCCGGGGCAGCACTTCCGGCAAAAAGGCGCCGAGCGCTTCAATCGAACGGGACAGGTCCAGCACAAACCCTTTAAACAATATCCGCAAACCCCGATTGGCAAGGTCCCACAGGGGGCCGGAAAACAGTTTCTCACCGTTATGGTCAATCAACCAGGTCTGCTGCGGGTGCAGGCGCACGGCACGACCACCGGGCTCCACCACCGGCGCCCCCTGCAAGCGCACGCGGCCCTGCCAGCGGATAATTTCCCGGCAATTGCCTAGCAGGGCAACGCCGATCCTGGCATTGGCGGCCGCGACAATCTCGAGGTTTTCGCCCTGGGGGCTCACAAAGGGGTTAGAGAGCAGGATCCGGCTACAGTCATGGGGGTCGTCGAGAATTTCCCGGCTGGAGTCTGCGCCGTTGAACAATTGTTTTACCAGCAGGTGCTGCAACAGCGGGAAGTCGAAATACAGGGGCACTTTGACGCTGACAACCTCGGCTCGGGCCGCCGGATTCAGCAGTGTAAGCAGCAGGGACAGCGCCGCAAGCGCCATCAGGAGCAACAGCTTGCGGCGCTTTATTGGCAAGAAAAAACGCGACATCGCGGCGGCGGTATCCTTATAACTATCGGATTTAGGCTAAGTATCAATGGGCGCCCCTCTGGTGGTGCGGCAGTTGCACCAGCACCAGTAGCATGCAGTCTATACCTGGTTTGATAAGCCTGCCCAGCCCCCTGTGGATAAGCAAGCTCGCGGAGATAGCAGGCATATATCTTGTAGCTCATCATGGGGGCTTGCTTTTAACCCGGCCTGGCTCCGGGAGCTTGCTTTCAAGACTCGCCGTGCCCAAAGCACTCGCTGCGCTCGCGGGGCAGGCTCAGCTTCCATCCATGCACCCAAAGCACTCGCTGCGCTCGCGGGGCGGGCTCGAGGCTCCACGACAGCATCCCTGCTGTCGAGGGTCTTGAAAACAATCCCCCGGAGCCAGACCTGCAATAGTGCCAGCTGCAAGATGTTTGGCTTCGGTGGTAAATAGGTAAGTCTATAAGGGTGGCCCAAAGTATGGGCCATTATGAGCTGCAATGTGGTGGCGCGACAACTATCGTTATACAGAAGAATCCGGGTTATAGAGAAATAGCAGGTCCTGGTCCATACCCTTGGGGTCGAGTGAGCGCTCAAAGATGAGTAAATTCTCGGTGCCGATGACGCAGTGCTCCACACCGGGGGTAAAATAAAACTTCTTGCCGGTTTGCAGCTCCTCGACCAGCAATGAGGCTTCGGTGCGCTCGCGCCTTAAGATCAGCCCCCGCCCTTCGATGACAAACAGGCTCTCCATCTTTTCGTCATGTTTCTCCAGCGCCAGGTAGTGGCCCTGGTTAATAACCAGATACTTTTCCACCAAAGGCTCGTCGCGCCGGGTGATCACCACTCCGCCCCAGGCGGTAGTCACTATCTCTTCAGCCGGGTTCGCCAGCGCAAGCCTGGCCGACATCTCTTGAAAACCATTGGCCGTTGCTCCGCGTCCATTGGGAAAATGCTGCTGCCAAAGTCTACAGGCCGCCTGGCAAAAGTCGTTGAAGCTTTGCGGCGAGTCAATGGCGGGCAGCGCGTGCAGATCAGCGGCAATTCCCGCCAGAGCGGGGTCTTCCTGCAACAGACTGTAATCCAGCTCAAATCGGATACCGCTGGCTTTTATCATAATGTCTCCTGCCCGGGCTCTGCGCAATTGCTGCAATATGAGCGCAAAGGGCCCCCATGGCTGCAAACTTTCGCTAACCGGAAAAATATAAAAAGTCAGATGTTCGGAAAATAAAAAGGGAGCTGGCTCTCGGCCATGCCCTCTTTGGAAGTATGAATCAGTGTTGTTGTTTGGCTGGTGATATTGATTGCCAAGCAGCGCCCACCCCGATCAATAGATTGAGGTGGGCGATACTATCCTGACATTAGAAGCGCTTGCCGACGCTCAGGGAGAATGTCCGTGGTAATAACACCCGCGCATTGAAGGTGGCAGTCTGGCCAGCTACCGTTTCCCCTGCACGCGGGTCACCCTCTGACAGGCCTTCCGAGTTGTTCAGGTTCTTCACGTCACCGCGGATATAGAAGCCACTATCGGTTTCCAGGGATGCACCCAGGTTCAACATGCCGTAACCAGGCAGCTCGGCGGTATTGGCGTCATCCGCATAGCGACGGCCGCTCCAGGTGTAGCTGGCGTTGATCGACGCGTAGCCCCAGGGAGTTTCTTCAAAATCGTAGCGCGTGGTGAGTTGACCGAAGTGCTCGGGTACCCGCACCGGAATCTTGCCGTTGATATCGACCGATCCCACATTGCCACTGCCATCGATAAACTCTGCTGCAGGGGTATCGACAAACTCCGGATCCTGGTAGGTCGCCGAGACGCCAACGTGCCAGCCACCAATGATATTGGCAGCGAGCTCCATCTCCAAGCCCAGGGTTTCGGTGCTGCGGAATGCATCGCGGTTGGTAATAACGCCGTTAACCACCGTGGGGACGTTGAACGACAGATCGTCGGCTGCAGCAAAGTAGGCGGTGACGAACGCAGAGATACCACCGTCGGAATACTTCACCCCGAGTTCGGCCATAACCGTTGAAGTGGGCTCGGTCAACGGACAGTTGGATGAGCGGAAATCCTGGATCGAACAGGCGTCCGGATCACGGGTCGGGTCACTTTCCGCTTTCAAGCCAGAGATTTGCATGTACTTGTCGACGTCGGGCATGCGGAAGCCCTTAGCGTAACGGCCAAACACGGCAACTGTATCGCTGACCTTGTAGTTGGCGGCCGCCGTCCAGGCAAACTCGCTGTACTCAAGATCGAAGCTGCGAAAACTGCCAGTGCCGAAGGGCAACTCAATATTGCCATTGACGGCATCGGTGTCACTGGCGAAGGAACTGATGGCGTAATCAGCGCCGTTTTCCACGTCGCCAGTGGCTTCCAGTTTTTCATAACGAGCGCCAAAGTTCAGGGTCAAATCACCCACTTCGTATTCAAAGTCGACGTAGGGTGCAAAGGTGCGCTCAGTGAAAGTGGCGTTGGCAAAGCCGTGGGAGCCCGCCTGGATACCGTTATAGGTACCACTGGCAATATCATTACCGGCTCCATCCATGTAGACAATATCCAGCCGCTGGGGCAAGCGCTCAATGGACTGCAAGGTATTGATCCGATAATCCGTGACATGGCCATTGAGATTGGAGAAAAACAGGCCAAAGGTGGTATACAGGCTGTCGTTAAAGGCGTTCTGGAATCTCAAGTCATTCTGGAAGTTATCCCCGTCAAAGCGGCGATGCCAGAAGCCGGCATCAATGCCCATACCATTGGTGTTCCAGCTGTCGACATTGGTATTGTCCGCCAGCGCGATACCGCTGCCTGCCTCGCGAATCTGGTAAGTCAGGTCACTACCGACCATAGCGCCGGCCAGAGCTGCACTGTTGTTGTCAAAAATATCCTGCGCCCGGCCCGACAGCAGGGAGGCATTACCCACATTGATGATACCGGTAAAAGTCGCGTACAGGTCGGTATAGCGGAACTGGTTCTTCACTGTCCAGTCGTTGCCAAAATCCCACTCGGTGGTGTTGCCAAAATACATAACATCGGCAAAGTTGCCGTCGGTGACATCGAGATTAATATCGCCGCTGGGGGTATTGTTCAGGTTGAGCGTACGGGCGTGCACGGAGTTACCGGTGGTTCCATCGCGAATATCCATACCGCCCGGAATGGTTTTCGGGTTCTTGGTTGAACCGGTCAGCGGCTGCGGGATAAAGAAGAAAGATTTATCGTTCTGGGCGTTGTACTCGAACTTGGTGAAGCCACTGCCGTCACGGAATTCGTATTTGACGTTGGCATCGATCTCTCCGCCCTGGTTGGCCACATAGCCCGGATCGCGACCGGAATCGTCCTGCCGCCACCAGCCGCCAATAGCATAAGTGGTCTGGTCATTAATGGGGCCACTTACCCAACCCTTAAAACCCAATCGATTGTTGCTGTTGGTTTCGAGTGTGATATCGCCCTCAACTTCATCACTGCCCTCGCGCGAGATAAAGTTGATATAGCCCGCCGGCGCACTGCCGGCATACACAGATGATGCACCGCCGCGAATCGCCTCGACGTTACCGATAAAGCTCGACACCCGGGTAAAGCGATCGGCCTGGGTAAACAGGATATCCTGGTCATAGAACACTGCCATGCCATTTTTGTGCAGCGCGGTAAACTCCATTTGGGTAGTTAGTGGAAAGCCGCGGGGCGCTATATTGTTACCGGTCTCACCACCGGTGTCCTCGGCGTGGAGGCCGGGAATACTGCGCACCAGTTCACCGACACTCATGGGCGCCAGGCGCTCCATGGATTCACTGTTAAAGGTTGTGGTGGCGTTGGTGGACTCGATTTTTTGCTTTGGTTTCGCGGTACCAATGGTGATCACCTCTTCCATGGACAGACCGCTGGACTGAATGTCTTGTGCCAGCGCGTTCATTGGCGCAGCAGCGAGCAGCGCTGAGGCACAGACCCAACTTGACATAGTGAAAGTCTTCATAGTGTTTCCTCGTTTCGGAGATTTCAGTTTATTTTTATCTACCTGGGCGCGATCCCGGGAAGCCGGTGAAAAGCTCACCCCTCAGGCCCTTCGTAGTACCTGAACTAGATACTTGCTGGTGATATTACGCAGCCAACTCATTTAAATCAACTTTTATTATTAATTGCTTTTTCACATAAAATTACGTTTATATTTCAATAGGTTATATATATTTATAGAGGATTTTCTTACGCCGTTGGCACTCGCGCACAGACCAAGACTGAAGCTGGAGTCACAGCTCAGCGGAATATTTCAACAATCGATATTTAAGCAGCAGCGGCCACCGCAGCCGCTGCAGACAGGCAGCTAACCGAACAACTGCTGCAGTCGCCGGCGCATAACGGCGGCATCCACGTCGGTGCCGGTCCAGTAGCGAATACTCAATACACCCTGGTTTACCAGCATCCCGAGGCCATCCAGGGTAGTACAACCGGCCGCCTCGGCATCTCGCAGCAGGCGAGTGAGTGGCGGATTGGGAATCACATCCGCCACTACCATGGATGGGCGCAACGACGAGACATCGACCGGCACCCGAGCTTTGACATCGGGGTGCAGGCCAATGGACGTGGCGTTAACCAGTATGTCAGTGGTCGCAGGCACAACCAGGTCCCCACACCACTCAAGCAAGGACGCGTCCGCCGCCGTGTGCTCCTGCAACAGGGCCACCAGGCCCTCTCCACGCCCAGAGTCACGATTGACTACACAGATACGGCTAACACCTGCGAGCGCGGCTTCGACAGCAATTGCGCGGGCCGCACCACCGGCGCCCAGCAATACCATGGATTTTCCGGCCGGGTCGATCTTCTCCTTCAATGATGCGAGAAAGCCACGCCCGTCGGTATTTTCGCCAATGTACTGGCCGTCGCGGCGGACGACGCAATTGACCGCGCCGATAATACGCGCCGACTCCCCGAGCCCGTCGAGGTATCGGATAACCTCGACTTTATTGGGGATGGAACAGTTAAAGCCCACCCACCCCATGGCCCGGGCGCCTTTTACAGCGTCCTCGAGTTGCGCCGGCGACACCTCGCAATTGATATATCGATAAGGCAAACCGCGCTGCTGATAAGCGGCCTCGATCATCTCGACCGTAGGGTTTTCAGCCGCCTTCATAGCGAATGAACCCGTCAATCCCGGTAAAAAATCCATGTTTTACTCCACTATTTTTTTGCCTTTCAACAACACAACTCTAAGCTGCAATAGCCCGTGGGCTACAGTGAATCAAGCCGCCTCTGCGGTATCCGCAAAGCGGGACTTGCTGGCAAGGTCAAACCACGCGTAGCCCGCCACCATCAGAAAACACAGGGCCGGCACAATATAAGAGAGAGCGGCACCGTAAGCATCAATCATGGCCCCGTGCACCAGCGGCATCAGTGCACCACCCAGAATCGCCATAACCAGGCCGGCGGCGCCAAATTTTGTGTCCTCACCCAAACCGTGCAAGGCAATGCCATAAATGGTCGGGAACATCAGTGACAAACAGGCTGAAATCGCAACCAGCGCCCAAACACCGGCAACATTGGGGCTGAGTGCCAGAAACAGGCTCAACGAAGCCGCCAACACCGCCATCACTCCCAGCAGTGCCGCGGGGCGTACAAACCCCATAACCCAGGTCATCAGGAAGCGCGAGATCAAAAATACTATCATGCTGTACTGCAAGTAGTTGCCTCCCGCTACTTCATCCACCCCCAGCGCCTCCATGACGTACTGAATGGTAAAGGTCCAGACACAGGTCTGGGCCGCCACGTTAAAGAACTGTGCAATGACCCCGTAACGATAGTGCGGATTAGCCAGCAAGCGACGCAGCGCGGCGCCAAAATGCAGCTCGTGACTACTCTCTTGCTGTTCGTGTTCGACAGGAGCTTTGGTATAGGCAATCGCTACCCAAAGCAGCGCTAATACACAGGCCATACCCACGTAGGGTGTCATAACCGCCGCCAACTCAGCGGCCTGGATCGAGCGCAGCTGCTCTGCCGCCATGGCGCCCCGCTCCAGCGCCGTCGCTGTATTGAGTTGCGGCAGGATAAGGGTGGCGGCGAGAAATACGCCGAGATTGGTGCCAACCGGATTAAACGCCTGGGCAAAGTTCAAACGCCGCGTGGCATTGACTTGCGGCCCCATATTCATCACATAGGGGTTAGCAGAGGTTTCCAGGATGGAAAGCCCTCCCGCCATAATAAACAAGGCAGCCAGGAAATAGCCATAGGTCATAAACTGACTGGCCGGGTAGAAGAGGAAAGCACCGATTATCGCGCACCCCAACCCGGTGAGAACCCCAACCTTGTAGGAATAGCGCTTGTTAATAAAGGCAGCGGGCAACGCCAGGCAAAAGTAGGCGCCGTAATAGCAGAACTGCACCAGCGCCGATTGCAGCGTGGACATGGTGAATATTTTACTAAACACCTTCACCAGCGGATCGGTCATATTGGCCGCCGTTCCCCAGGCCGCAAAGCAAACCGTCACGAGTATGAATGGGATCAACATGTCCCGATAGACCATGGGCGTATTACTTTTCATAGATTTCCCCTGTGTGGGTGTTTATTTTTTTAAGTTATAACTCTGCACAAACCGGGCAATTCACGCGGGAACTGATCGGTTTTGGAACATCTTTCAGTGTTGGCTTTGCAATCGATACCTTGCAATTGACACCTTGCAATTGACACTTTGCGCCTGCAGCGCTCGCGCCGGGACCTCAGGCGCCAGCAAGACATCCCCGCGGGGCACCTCGCTCGAATGGCGCTATAATTCCGGATACTTTATTTATTCGTTAGTTTATTTGACCCTGTTTGGGTAAACTTAATGGCACATCTTACTCGCCGATTTGATAAGCATTGAACCACAGAGGCGTTAGCCCGTCAATAATTCAATTATTATGATTTATACATATTGACGAATATTTCCCTCAGACAGGCAGGTGGACATTGAGCAAAAAGCGACCAACAGAAGCGCCGGGAAACGGCCCTACACCTAAGGAAACCTCTTCCGGCAGAAGCCAGTCAGGGCTGCGCGCCTTCAACGAGCGCCAGATACTGTCCCTGATACGCCGACAGGGCGCACTGGCAAAAGCGGAAATAGCCACCCAGACTGGTCTCTCCGCCCAGGCTATCACGGTCATCATCAATCAACTGGAATCGGAAAAGCTGCTGTTAAAAGGCAAGCCGCAACGGGGCCGCGTGGGCCAACCGTCCGTGCCCTACTCACTAAACCCTGAAGGCGCCTTCGCCTACGGCCTCAAGGTCGGGCGGCGCAGCTTTGATCTCACCCTGGAAGATTTTACCGGCAAGGTCCGGGGCGCCCTGCATGCACCTTGTGACTACCCCACTGTCGACGAGATGCTCAGCTTCCTGCGCCGGGGCGTGGAATTTTTGAAAGGCAGCATTGATGAGGAGTGCGCCGAGCGTATTCGCGGGATTGGGGTCGCCACCCCCTTTGAATTGTGGAAATGGGCCCAGGAGATGGGCGCCCCGGAGGCAACTCTGGAACAGTGGAACGACTTTGATTTCGAAAAGGAAATGTCAGCGCTCACTGATTACCCGGTTTATGTCTGCAATGACGATACAGCTGCCTGTGTCGCGGAACTGATTTTTGGCAACCCGGGTAATTACGACGATTTCCTGTACATCTTTATCGGCTCGTTCATTGGCGGTGGTGTGGTAATGAATCACACACCAATTCTCGGCTCCCGCGCCAACGCGGGGGCGCTGGGTTCCTTGCCCGTGCCGGTCCGGCAACCCGACGGCACAACCGCAATCCAGCAACTGATCAAGGGAGCTTCGATCACCACCCTGGAGAAGATGCTTATCGCCGCAGGTAAAGATGCCTCGATCCTGTGGAATTCCATCGAACACTGGGGGGACCTCGGCCCGCCACTGGAGAAATGGCTGGAACAGCTGGGCGAACAGCTGGCTTATGCCGCGGTTTGCGGCGTTGCGCTGATCGATGCACAAGCCGTGATCATTGACGGCTCGCTGCCCGGTGCCGTGCGCGAACAAATCGTCGCGCGAATACGGGAAAAAGTGAACAAGGCGGATTTGCGCGGCCTATCGCCCTTCGAGGTCATCGAAGGAACCATCGGCAGCCGCGCCCAATCCATCGGCAGCGCCAGCTTGCCTTTATTAGTCAATTTCTTTAGCACTGACAACAGGCTGGAGTTCAAGAACCGCATTTGATGCGAGGTCGGAAAATTATCGGAACTCGGAGGCGACGCAATTTTTTAAAGCCTAAAGCACTGCCGCCCAATCAACTTCGTCGCAGATATCAACCAACCTGGTCGATAACCTCCAGTGCGCAGCGATCTGCCAAGCCAACTTGAGAACTGGTTAGCACCTCGTGCCACGTGCCCCTATATACTGCTCGGCTCAATAAGCAGATTTCACTGGAGTACCCAATTTATGCAATCACCACCAATGGCTAGCCGTCGCCACGTCAATTTTTTCGCGCCAGCGTTACTGTGTTTGGGGCTGGCGGCCTGTGGCGGGGGAAGCTCCTCCGGTGGCGACACAGCCCCAAGTGTGTCCAACGTCAGCATCGGTTTTTCAGATGCACCGGTGGAGGACGCAGCCCGAGTCGTGATCACGGTTGATTACCTGGAATTTCGCACTAGCGATGGCGAGACCATCACCGTCGACAGTTTTACCAGCAGCGAACTGGGGATAACCGATGCGGAGACCTTCAGCGTCGACCTGCTGGAAATACAGGGCAATGACAGCCGCCTTGTACTGGATTCGGTAGAACTGCCCGTGGGCGATTACCAGGATCTGCGGATCGGCATTGTGGATGAGGACATCAACTTCTCCTATGTGGAGGAGACCAGCAGTGGCTTGTTAAAGCCCATCAAGGTACCCAGCGATGAACTCAAGCTGGGCAGCTTCACTGTCGCGGCCACCAGCACCCAAACCTTCGTGGTGGAATTCGGCCTGCGCCAATCCATGACCTACAACCCGGGGCCACAGCGCTACATCCTCAAGCCGCGCGGCGTGCGCGTGGTGAAACTTGAAGACGCCGCAACCATCTCGGGCACTGTCGATCTCGACGCCCTGCATATGCTGGAACCTTGCATCGCAAAAGTCGATAACACCGTTGGCAATGTGGCCTATTTATACGCCGGTCACGGCCTTGACCCGACCAAGCTGGGCGACACCTTCGTTCGGGAGGACACAGGTACTGAGCCGGAGTTTGACCCCAATGTACCGGCCGATATTGTCAGCCCGGAGGTCGTCACAGTTATCGATGCGACCGATGGCAGCTATCTGTTCTCCTACTTGCTGCCGGGGGACTACACCCTGGCGATATCCTGTGAAGCGGAAGGCGATGACCCGGTGCTGTGGGACGGCCTGAATATCCCCGCTCCGCAAACCGAGGTTATCGAACTGAGCCTGGGCGTCGAACAAGACTTGCAATGTGACCTGCCATTACAGGGCGGTGCTTGCGCTAACCCCTAACCCACTTTGCCCATAGCTCGTGTCCATCCATAAACCGCAGGTTTGGGTGGACACCAGCCAGCTCCACCTGCCCGCCGTAGTTATTGCAAGACCAGCATTTACAACTTAAAAGTATAAAGCGCCTGCTCTCCCTGCTTTGCTACCGGTGGCAATTGCTGTAATATGGAAATTGCTACCGGTGGCAACAACCATCCAATGCGCATAAAAACAAATTAAGTCTTCTAAAAAAGTCACTACTAACTACTATTATAGGAAGGGCTCAATCATGCAATTCAAACAACAGATCCTGTGCAAAAGCATAGGCGCCATCACCTGTATTATGGCCACACTTCCCATTGGCGCGGCTCTGGCCGCAGAAAGCCAGCAAAAATCGGTTGAAGAAATTCAAGTCACCGGCTACCGCGGTTCTCTGCTCAAAGCACTCGATCAAAAGCGAGCGGCCGTCAACGTACGTGAATCGATTATGGCGGAGGACATAGGCAAGTTTCCCGATTTGAACATAGCCGAATCCATACAACGGGTACCCGGTGTCGCCATTTCACGGGAGGGCGGTGAAGGGCGCAATATTACCCTGCGGGGATTTAGTCCGGGCTTTACCCGCACCACATTGAACGGCATGGAGGTACCGGCAGGCAGTGACGGGTTGGATTCCGGCGGCGTGACCCTCAATAGCGGCCGCGCGTTTGACTTCCATGTATTTGCGTCTGAATTGTTTAACCGCGTCGACATACAAAAAACCCAGACTGCGTCCATCGAGGAAGGTGGCATCGCCGGTACCGTGGATATGTATTCAGCCAAGCCCTTCGACTTCGAAGGTTTCAATGCGTCCGTATCCCTGCAAAACGGCTATAACGACCTCACCGAAGAAAATGACCCTCGCGTCGCCCTCCTGCTGAGCAACACCTTTGCCGACGAAACCATTGGCGCACTGGTCTCAATTGCCACCTCCGACCGAACCGTTCGCCAGGAAGGTTTTGGCAGCGTTCGCTGGACTACCCCCTATATCCAGGGTGACTCCTGGGCTGACAGCAACCCCATCGTAAACGGTACGCCGGCGGGTGACTGCCCCGCAGCGGATCCGTTGGACTGTTTGTGGGCACCCCGTTTGCCCCGTGCGGACTTCTTTGGCAACGACCAAGAGCGAACCGGCTTTACCGCGTCGTTCCAGTACCAGCCATCCGATAAATTTCTGCTCACCCTGGACGCGCTGCACTCCGAACTCAAGAACAACCGGGTCAACTATAATTCCATGGAGTGGTTACTGACCCACGGTGACCCGGGCAATTTCACTGGGCAAACCCCGCTGGAATTTACCCTCGATCCCAGCGGCAAGTATCTGGTCGCGGCAAGTTTCGATGACGTTAGCTCCTGGTATGAGAGCCGGATGCAGACCTCCGAGTCCAAGTTTGACCAATACGTTCTGTCTGGCGAATACCAGTTATCAGATCGAGTGGCGCTGGACGGTATGGTCGGCTTTGCCAAAAACGACGCCGACCGTGAAGAAACCCGTTACTACTATCGCTCTGTACCCCACTTCTACTCCTACGATTACAGCAATGGTGATGTAGCCGCCGTAAGTTACGGCGACTATGACATGACCGACCCCAGTAATTTCGTCAACGTCGTCAACGGCGCCAATCGCAACAACCAGGTCAAGAAAGAAAACCTCACCTCCAAATTCAATCTGACCTTTGAGGAGGATTCCTACTCAATTAAGACCGGGTTGGCTTACAACGACCGCGAAGTGACCTACGCTGAAGGCGTTGGCACACACACGGATTTTGATCCGGCACAGTACACCAGACCTTTCCCCCACTCTGATTTCGGTGACGGCCTGGATGGCCCCAACCTGGAGCCCTTCCTGGTAGCAGACTTTGCCGCCCTTGGCCGGGATGGCTTGCTGACCGATGGCTACACGCTGGACCCAGGCCGAGGCTGGACAGTCACGGAAGAAACCCTGGCCGCCTATTTCGAATACAACGGCAGCTATGACATCGGCAATATGGTTCTCAGAACCAATCTCGGCATGCGCTATGTAGACACTACCGTGACTTCAAAAGCGCTTGTAGGTGGCACGGCCGTCGATGTGGAGAGAAGCTACAAAAACTATTTGCCGTCGATGAACCTGGCGCTGGAAATAACCGAGGACGTGGTGACCCGGCTGTCCTACGGACGCAGCATGACCCGTCCCAGCCTCAGCTCACTGAATATCGCCGGACCGAGATTTGGCTACACGACCCAAACTGTGAGCAACCTGGGTAACCCGGCGCTGGACCCCTACGAGTCCAACGACCTCGACCTGGGTGTTGAGTGGTACTTCGGCGACGAAGGGTTGCTCGCACTGGCCTGGTTCCACAAAGACATTCGAACCTCGCTGACCACCGAAATCGTGGAGAAATTCATTGACTCGGAATTCTGGCCCGCCATTTACGCAGATCCGCAATATATCGCCTCTGCGCCACTGGGCGACCCGGCTACAACGATTTACGCCCACAACCTGCCGGTTAACAGCAATGAAGGCTTCACGGTCAAAGGTTACGAACTAACCTACCAGCAGCCCTTTACCTTCCTGTCAGGCTGGATGTCAAACTTCGGCGTGTCCGCAAACTATACCCATGTGTCTGCCGAAGACTCTCGCGGCCTGTCTCCGGACTCCTATAATTTTACCTTCTACTATGAGCAGGAACATTATGGCGCACGGCTGTCAATGAATACCCGGGATGATTACCTGCTGGATGAACCCGGTGGAAATGGTCATGCCCAGGAAAGAAAATATGGACCAACCCATGTCGACTTTTCATCGTTTTATAACTTCAACGACAACCTGACCTTCTCTTTTGAAGTGATCAACCTGACCGATGAAGAAGAACGCATCTACGGCACCGGCGATGGCACGCTGGATCTGACCCGCGAATACAGCCATACCGGTGTGCAATACTTTATCGGCGCACGCTACACTTACTAATCTCCTCGAGCGAGTACTACCACGCTATACCCATCGGCCTTTTGTAATAACAGCGGCCGAATGGGCATAGCCTGCGCGAGGACACCACGACAAATTCTGACTACTTTCTCGGTGCTTGACAGGAGGCCCGCTTGCCTCCTTTTTTTCCGTCTGCCTACCTTGCAAAAGCCCCCTGTTTCGTCTTCATTTATGGCCAACATTCATAATTGATCAGGCTGCCAACCGCGAAAGATATTTTCCAGCGTGTATTGTGCCGCACTGTCTGCGGACAACTGCCTTGCCCAAGCCACCCTCTGGCTGCGCCCTGCTCCCGGCCCCTGATTTCCAAACTCGGCATAAAACGCAGTGGCCTCATTGGCCTTGCGATCCCAGTTGTGCCACCCCCGGGGCAGGATATGAGCGCCAAGACTGCTATTCATAATGACCGTACTGGCATGCTGCCGCCAGGGCCGCCCGAGATAGACCGCAGCCACATCCTCAGCCGCGGTAAACTTGCAGCGGTTGAAAACCAGCCCGAATCTGGTGTCCGCCGGCGTCGAGGCGGCAGTTATATAAGAGTCTGACAACGACTTGATTTCACAATCCTCGAACAACGCCGTGCCCTGGCCAAAGATAAAATCAATCGAACCCTCAATGTAACTGTCCTTGAAATAAGAGCGAAACCCCTCCCCCGCCACATACAGGGTATCCTGGTGGCCCTTGATATTGCTGTTGACAATGGAGACCCGGTCCGCCTCGATATGCAATGCCACCGCCTGGCCAACCGGCCCGGCAGAATTGATGATGGTGAGGTTCTCGGCATGGAAATCATTGCCGCCCACACGCATGGTATAAGTGTGAAAAGTACTGTTGCGCCCTTTGTCGATCCGGTCAAAATGATCGTCAAAAGTAATAATCGTACCTTCGCGGCTTTCGCCAATCAGCGATAGCTGTGTATTCCAGGAATAAACATCCACTTTCTCTTTGTACACACCATCTTTCACTCGAATAGTGATGCGCTCGTAGGGATAACACTTGCTGGCATTGATCGCCGCCTGAATGCTGGTAAAGTCGCCGGATCCATCGAGGGCAACGGTCATTTCCGTGATGTAATCCTGCGCCATTACCGCACCAGGCAATAGGCATAGCAGTGTCAACAACGACAACCTGGAAAACAGATAGCGAAAGGACTTGAAAGGAAATAGTTTTGGGGAAATTGATTTCATAAGCGAATACGACTCCAAACCGGAAAATGGCCAAGCCTTTCAGACTTGGCCTATTTATAGTGTGAGAATTTATTGTGGAAAAATCATTCTGGTTTATAGCGGGAGAGGCCAGTTTATAGCTTTAATTTGGTGAGTACTACACTGTTGTAATCGATGGCGCTCTCACGTAAATAAACCTTAGGTGTATTCTCGTGCACAGCCAGTCAAATAGCGTAAAAAACAGCGTTTGTGTATACCGCCGCTCAGCGCTGGGAGGGGCCTGTTGCGGATTGACACACCCTGTCATGCTACTATAAGTTCAGATGTTCGAAGCCAATTTTTTTCAAGGGCTTTAGTATTCTTATTATCCCTATTTTCTCTTTTCCAAAATCTTGCGCTGATGCCCGGTCAAGATACTCAACCCCAAATGTCTCTCAAACGCCAAGCATCACTCCAACTCCTCAAGCTCCAGGCCAGCGAGAATAAACGGCCCCACACCGTGTGGATCATTATCCCGGCGCGGCTCGCTGATATAATACTCATAAGTCCCGGGTCGATACGGATCACCACCGAGCCCCGCGCTACCGCAAATATTGGTCAAATGCACCTCACCGTCATCGGCATCGACTTTGACCAGATTATCAACCAACCCCTGGTACGCTCGCTCTGCCATGGGGAGAAAGTCCTGACCGAGGTAACCGCGTTTGACACCACGGGCAATACTGTAGGCAAACATAGCCGACCCCGACGCCTCAAGGTAATTCCCCTCTCGCTGCCCCTGATCCACCACCTGGTACCAAAGGCCGGTCGAGTCCTGGTAGGGTTGCAGCGCTGTAACCAGACGGTTAAAGATCGCGATCAGCTCATCCCGGTCGGGGTGCGCCCGCGGCATATACTCCAGCGTATCCACCAGGGCCATGGCGTACCAACCCATAGCGCGCGACCAAAAGTGAGGGGAGAGCCCGGTTTTCGGGTCGGCCCAATGCTGCTTTTTGCTTTCATCCCAGGCGTGATACAACAACCCGGTTTTTGCATCGCGGGTTTTTCTTTCAATCAGCTTAAACTGGTTGGCAATGTCATCGAAACTCGCCAAGGGTTCATCAAACCTCGCCGCGTACTGGGCCCAATAAGTGGCGCCCATATAAAGTCCATCCAGCCATATTTGCCAAGGATAGATGCGCTTGTGCCAGAAACCACCGGCGTGGGTGCGCGGATGCCAGCGCAACTGCTCCCGCAGTGTACGCATGGCTTTCAGGTAACGCTCGTCATCAAACTTTTGGTAAAGAAAAAATAGTAACTTACCCGCGTTGATGGAATCGATATTGTATTCCCACAGGATGTAATCCTTGATCTGGCCGTCCACATCGATCAGCTGGTCCACATAAGTTTTGGCATAATCCAGGTACTCCGGCTTGCCCGTGCGCTGGTACAATCGCTCGAAAGCCATCAGGATAAGGCCATAGGTATAACCCCACTCCGGCTGACTGAGGTTTTTATGCTCCCGCATCGCCCAGGCTTCGGGGCTGCGCTGCATCGTCGAAATTGCAATTCTCTCCGGCCAACTCAACTCAACCCGCCGCTCCTCCGACTCACTGGGCGCCGCGGCGTTAACGGGTAGCGCCAAAGCAAGCGCAAACAGAGTTAACAGCTGCACGGCCAATGTATGAATATTTATAGGGTGTAACCTGTTCAATGCGAAGACTCCTGCTGTAAATGTTCAATCCCCTGATTGAGCCGGGGCTCTCAGGTTATTGGCGCCGGATTGAATAAAGTAAGATCATTGTGGAGCTGATGTTGCTCCGCCCAGGTTTTCTGCCTGCCGCTGGCGACATCGAGGTAATAATGAAACAACTCCCAACCCAATGCCTCCAGACTGATTGCGCCGCTGGCAATTCGCCCGGCGTCCACATCGATCAGGTCCGGCCAACGTTGTGCCAGCTCCGTGCGGGTGGACACTTTGACTACCGGGGCCATGGCCAGCCCGTAGGGGGTGCCGCGGCCGGTGGTAAATACGTGCAAGTTCATGCCCGCGGCCAATTGCAGGGTGCCGCAGACGAAATCACTGGCCGGCGTGGCACAGTAGAGCAAGCCTTTTTGCGTAAACCGCTCACCGGGACCGAGCACGCCACTGATAGCACTGCTGCCGGATTTTATGATCGAACCCAGGGATTTCTCCACGATATTGGACAACCCTCCCTGCTTGTTGCCGGGCGTGGTATTGGCGCTGCGGTCCGCCGCACCGCGCTGCAGGTATTCGTCGTACCACTGCATTTCTCCAATCAACTGTTGGGCCACTTCAACAGACTTGGCCCGCGACGTCAGCATATACACCGCGTCTCGCACCTCGGTGACCTCGGAAAACATGACCGTGGCGCCGGCCCGAACCAGCAGATCTGACGCATAACCCAAGGCGGGATTGGCGGTGATACCAGAAAAGGCGTCACTGCCCCCGCACTGCATGCCCAGTACCAACTCCGCGGCCGGGCAAGTTTCACGGCGGCGGCGATTGAGCTTTTCAAGCCTGGCCTCAGCCAGGGCCATAATCTGCTCGATCATTTCATTAAATCCACTGCCGGAGTCCTGCAGCCGGTAGAGCCAGGGCTCGCGCAAATCCACCGACGGGTCCCCCTCGTGCATGACTTGTTCGGCCTGCAACTTTTCACAACCGAGCCCGATGACCAGCGCCTCTCCCCCCAGGTTGGGGTTGCGGGCCAGATTGCGTACCGTGCGAATCGGGATAAACGCATCCCGGGCATTGATCGCCACCCCGCAGCCGTAACTGTGGGTCAAGGCAATAACGTCATCCACATTGGGGTATTTGGGTAACAGCTGCTGGCGAATACGCTTGACTGCGTGGTTGAGCACCCCGGTAACACACTGGACCGTAGTGGTGATGCCGAGAATATTGCGTGTTCCCACAGTCCCGTCAGCGTTGCGATATCCCTCGAAGGTATAGCCCGCCAAAGGTGGTTGCTGAGCCGGGACGGCATTGGCCAGCGGCAATTGATCCAGTGGTGGTGCTGAGGGCATCTGCAAGTGAGACTCCTGCACCCAACTGCCTCTGGGCAGCGCTTGCCGGGCGCTGCCGATGACATGGCCGTAACGCTTGATCGGGGCGCCTGCGGCTATATCCTGCAAGGCAATCTTGTGACACTGGGGAATAAATTCGGTGGCCTGCAGCCCATCGATAAAACGGCTCCCCTTTTTAACCCCCTGGTCGTTAACCACCACCGCCACGTTGTCATCCGGGTGGATTCGAATATAGCGCGGTGAATCGCGGTGCTGAATCAATTGCACGATTTAAGCTCCTGTTGGCCCTTGGGCTGATCGCCCAATTCACGGACGTCTCTAAGTTCAACCCGTTGAATGGGGCCGACAATAACCAAATAGCTGAATACCGCGACCACGGCATTGAGGGCCACATACACCAGGGCCCACTTAAAGGAACCGGTAGCGGCAATAATATAGCCGATAACAATGGGCGTGGTGATTGAGGCGATATTGCCAAAGGTATTGAACAAACCACCGGAGAGGCCGGAGATCTGTTTCGGGGATGTATCTGCCACCACCGCCCAACCCAGCGCCCCCAGACCCTTGCCAAAGAAAGCCAGCGCCATAATAGCCACCACTAACCACTCGGTATCGACGTAATTGCAGATAATCATGCTGGTCGACAGGCAGAGGCCGATCACGATGGGGGTTTTACGGGCCATGCTGAGGGAATTGCCCCGGCGCAGTAATGCATCGGAGAGAACGCCACCGAGGATGCCACCGATAAAACCACAGATGGCGGGCAAGGACGCGATAAGTCCGGCCTTTAGAATTGACATGCCGCGCTCCTGCACCAGGTATACCGGAAACCAGGTCAGGAAAAAATAGGTAATGGCATTGATACAGTATTGGCCGAGGTATACCCCCAACAGCATTCGATTGGTCAACAGTTGCTTGATGTACGCCCACTTGGGACCGCCGCCTGGCGCTCCCCCGCCACCCTGACTGCGCGCCTGATCCATATCCACCAGACCGCCATTCGATTTGATATGCTCCAGCTCAGCCCGGTTGATACGCGGGTGGTCACTTGGGTTGTAGATCACTTGCAACCAGATCAGGGAAAAGACGATGCCGATAGTGCCCATGACCACAAACACATATTCCCAGCCAAAACTGTAGGTTATCCAGCCCATAAGGGGTGCGAACAGCACCGTGGCAAAGTACTGCGCTGAATTGAAAATAGCGGAAGCGGTGCCGCGCTCGGCAGTGGGGAACCAGGCCGCGACAATACGCGCATTACCGGGAAATGAAGGCGCTTCCGCCAGGCCCACCATCATTCTCAGAAGAAACAGCGTCATCACCGCCATACCAATACCGGTGCTGATGTGGCCGACAAAACTTTGCAGCAGGGTGAATACGGACCAGGTAAAAATACTGGCCGCGTAAACTCGCTTCGACCCAAAGCGATCCAGCAACCAGCCTCCGGGTATCTGCCCCAGCACATAGGCCCAGCCAAACGCGGAAAAGATATACCCCAGGCTGATGGCATCAATGCCCAGGTCATTTTGCAACTCTGCGCCAACGATGGATATGGTGGCTCGGTCGGCATAGTTGATGGTGGTCACCAAAAACAACATCAACAGGATTAGATAGCGAACATGAGTCTGTCTGGTAGCTGGCATAGCAACGTCTACCCCGGTCATTGATTATTATTGTGCACCCAGTGAAGCAATCAAGGCTTGCAACTGCTCCATCTCTTCGCCTTTGAGGTCGGTCAGCGGCGGGCGCACGGGACCGGCGTCACGCCCGACCAATTTTACCCCCGCCTTGACGATACTGACGGCGTAACCCGCGGACCGGTTGCGAATCTCTAGCAGCGGCAGGAAAAAATCGTCCAGCAATTGGTTTACGGTGTGCTGATCATCCGCGGCCACGGCCCGGTAGAAAGCCATGGCGGTTTTAGGGATAAAATTGAACACCGCCGACGAATACACCGGCACCCCCAGAGCTTTATAGGCCGCGGCATAGACTTCTGCTGTGGGCAACCCACCGAGATAGGTGAGGCGCTCACCCAAACGGCGACGGATACCGACCATGGTTTCAATCTCTCCGATACCGTCCTTGAACCCGATCAGGTTGGGGCAGCGATCAGCGAGGATTTCAAGACTCTGGGCGCTCAACCGGCAGACGTTGCGATTGTACACCACGACCCCAAGGTTGGTGGCCCCACAGACGGCTTCTACATGGGCAATGAGCCCCTCCTGGCTGGCTTCGGTCAGGTAGTGAGGCAACAGCAGCACGCCAGCTGCGCCGAGGCGCTCGGCTTCACAGGCATAAGCCATAGCCGCACGCGTCGGACCACCAGCACCGGCCAGTATAGGCACCTGGTTTTTGCAGGTATCCACGGCGGTACGGATAATTTGGGAGAACTCGCTGGGTTCCAGGGAAAAAAATTCACCGGTGCCACCCGCGGCAAATAGCGCGCTGGCACCATACGGCGCCAACCATTCCAGCCGCTCGGCGTAGCCGCTGGGGCAAAAATTCAATTCATGGTCGAAATCGGTTACCGGGAAAGACAGCAATCCGGAAGAGAGAGTAATTTTTAGAGCCTGGGGATCCATCGGGCATGCACCTTTATTGTGTGGTCAGGATTGTGTGGTCGGGATTGTGTTGGCGCTATAGAAACGCAAGTTATCGCTCTGGATAAGATGTCAGTCATCGTACAACACTATAAAATCAAACACAACACTCCAGGCAACCGCGCAGAGGCCGCTGCGCTTCGAACGGGCCACCAAATCCGCCCGACCCATAAAATCCGCCCTCTTTGGCCAAGTTAATTCCAGGGAACCCGGCTGATCGCGACATTGCTGCGGTACATGGAAGCGCCCAAAACACACGCCGCACTACCGCTCCGGCTATGCACGAAGTGAATTTTTTGGGTGTTCTGGGCGGGTAGGCGGCGCCCGCTACAGCGTGTTACTCAGTCCGCTTTAGCGCCGCCTGATTGCTGGTGCAACTTACGCAAGCGCTCGCGACTGTTGGTCAGGTGCATGCGCATAGCCGCACGGGCCGCGTCAGAGTCCTGGCGGGCAATCGCCGCGCAGATGTCGTCGTGCTCGCGGTTTATACTGCTGAGGTATTCAGATTGGCTGCCACCCGATAACTTGGCAAAGTTAACCCGTGTGCGCGGAATCATTACCGCGCCGAGATAATTCATGTTCTCGCCGAAATAGCGATTATTGGTTGCCTCGGCAATGCGCAGATGAAATTGAAAATCCGCATCGACAGCGCCGCTTTCGTCACCGCTGTTGTTGCGCATCCGCTCCAAAGCAGCTGTTATTGCCTCCAACTGCGAGGGTGTGCGGCGCTGGGCTGCGAGTCCGGCAGCCTCTACTTCCAGACTGGTGCGCAACTCCAATATATCCAGCACGTCACGCAGGGTAGTAATCGTTGCGGGATCCAGCTGGGCACGATTCTGTTGCTGCTGCGGAGGCAGCACAAATGTGCCGATACCGTGCCGGGTTTTCACCAGGCCAGCGGCTTGTAAACGGGAGATGGCCTCGCGCACCACCGTCCGGCTAACGCCCTGCTCCGCCATAATAACGGCCTCGGTCGGCAACTTGTCACCAGGCTCTAGCTGCCCGTGCTGAATTTGTTTTTCAAACACCTCGAGCAAGCCATCCACCAAGCTGCGAGAGCGTTTGCGCGGGTGAGCATCAGGGTTCATCGCTTAAGTTATCCATTAGGTAGAGGGTTATCCGTTAGCCTGTGGGCTATTCGCCGACAGCATAGCACAATAGCACAGTTGTACGACAACACCTAGGCATGGCCCCTCCCCGACCACCAGCAGGTTGCACAGATACAAAACTCGATTGCCAGGGGCTGCGAGAATGTGTAATATCTATGCCACCGGTGGCAAACACAGTCCAACAGCACCTGGAGCAACAACTAGCCTGCTGCCGGTAGCGGCGGGGCACAGAATCGAAGCCTCGGGCCAAGCGCCCGCAGCTAGAGAGACAATGAAATCTTGCCATTTGAACACACTAGTTATACGATGTCTTATGTCTGACAAGCTGAGACGGTACGTTAGCGGGGGCCAGCGATGCGCTGCAGCAGTGGTCACACTGGTTCAGCGCGCCAATATGCCGGGCACTCACAGCGGCACAGGGCGACGCTTGCAGACAGGCACCAGAGCAATTAGTGAACATCAGTACTTTGACAACAATATAACGAAGGGGCCCAACCGACTGTGGCTGGTCGCTTCCGGGAGACTGAAATGATGATAAAAATACCGAGCAAGAATCTACTGGCCAAGAGCATCCTGGCCGCCAACCTGGCGCTGGCGGGCTCTGCCATTGCAATTGCCGCCGAGGATTCACCACAAGCCAAAAAAGGTGTTCTCGAAGAGGTGACGGTCACCAGCTATCGCAAGTCACTGGAGCGGGCGCGGGAGCTGAAGCGCAATATGGTGCACCAGTCCGACAGCATTGTTGCGGAAGATATCGGCAAAATGCCCGACCTGAACCTGGCGGAATCCCTGCAGCGGGTACCCGGTGTAGCGATCACCCGTGAGGGCGGTGAAGGGCGCAACATCACAGTGCGTGGCCTAGGCCCCGGTTTTACCAGAACCACCCTCAACGGCATGGAAGTACCAGCCAGCACCGGCGGGCTGGACTCATCCGGTGGCGTCAATCGCGGCCGGGATTTCGACTTCAATGTGTTTGGCGCCGAGCTGTTTAACCGCATCACCATCAACAAAAGCGGTGTCGCCCACATTGAAGAAGGCGGCCTGGCATCCACCGTAGAGCTCTATTCCCGCAAACCTTTTGATGTGCCGGGCAGGTCCATCAGCCTCAGCGCCCAGGGTTCCTACAATATGGACTCAGAGGAGCTGGACCCGAGGGTCACCGCCCTGTACAGCCAGACATTCAACGACGAAAAATTCGGTATCCTGGCCTCCATAACCCACTCCGAGCGCACCGTGCACCAGGAAGGCTTCGGCACCGTACGCTGGACCTCACCGTTTGACAACGGCGGCCGCTCCTGGGCAGGTACCGACGCGGATGTGATCATCAATGGCACCCCCAATCCCGCCGCCAACTACCCCAATGCCACCATAGACCCCAACCAGCAACTGGATTATATGTGGCATCCGCGTTTGCCGCGGATGGACTCGTTCAATCGCGAACAGGATCGCACCGGCTATACCTTGTCGCTACAGTTCCGCCCGCAGGACAACATGCTGTTCGGCTTCGACGTAGTGGGCTCACAGCTGAAAGCCGACGTTGAATCCTACAACTACTTTGCCCAGTACCGAAACCTGCAGCAAAATATCACCCCGGTAGAAGTCACCATAGACCCCAGCGGTCGCCTCATCACCGGCGGTACTTTCACCGGCGTCCAGCCTCGCTCCGAGAGTCGCGGCCAGTTCAGCGAGACCGATTTCCTGCAGACCGTATTCAGTGGCGAAATCGACCTGACCGAAAACATCACCTTAAAAGGCATGTACGGTCGGGCCACTTCGGAGCACAAGGAAGAGCAATATCGATTTAATATCACCGCCAGCCAGGGCCAGCAGTTCAATTACTCCTTTGCCGACGACGGCGATATCGCCGAGATGTCCTACGGTTTCGATATTCTCGACCCGTCCGAATACGTGTGGTCCGGCCCCACTTTCAGGCTGGATGAAGTTGAGCGGGAAAATGACACCTTTAAACTGGACCTCGAAGCCCGCGGTGACAATTCCGTGGTGCGCACCGGGATAATCTGGAACAGCCGCACCATCGATTCCAAACAGGGCAATCCGGTCGGCATTACCAGTTCGAGTAACCTGCCCGCGGTCAGCGCCAGCAATACCCGCCGCCTCAGCCAGGTGGTCGACAACTACGGCGATATTATCGATGCCCCCGGTGGTTTCCCGGTAGACTGGCTGGTGTCCGATTTCAACGCCTCCATCAACGCCTATAATGCCGGCACCTTTGTTATTGATCCTGCCGACTCCAACACCTTTGATATCGAGGAAGAAACACTGGGCGGTTACGTCGAGGCGGAAGTCGAAACCACTCTCTTGGGTAGGCCCTTTACCTTCAACGCCGGGGTTCGCGTTGTCAATACCGAAGTATCCTCCAACGGCGTCACCAGCGACGGCATGGGTGGTTTTATAGCCACCAACTTCCAACAGGACTACACCGAGTACTTACCCTCTACCAACCTGGTGTGGGAATTCTATGAGGATGTCATTCTGCGCATGAGTATGGGCCGCAACCTGACCCGGCCCGGTCTCGGTTCACTGGCTGGCTCAGTGGATGTCACCCCCATCAATGGTAACGTCAGCGTCGGCAACCCGGATCTGGAACCCATTCGCGCCGATTCCATAGATGTCGGGGTGGAGTGGTATTTCGCCGAAGAATCCCTGTTAAGCGTGACCTTCTTCCGCAAACAGATTGAAAGTTTTATCACCGGCCAGACCATTGAAAACCAGCCATTGCCAGGCAACATTCAGGCAATCGTCGCCGGACTGCCCCAGTACAACCCCAACAGCCCGCTGTACGATCCCAGCTTGCTCTCCCCCGGTAGCTCCGACTGGAACATCACCACCAGCATCAATGGTGAAGGTGCAGACCTCGACGGCTACGAGATAGGCTACCAGCACGCGCTGGACTTTCTGCTACCCGGAGTTGGGGTATTTGCAAACTTTACCCACGTGGAATCCGAAGCCGTATTCGGCAACGGTGTCATAGGCTCCCTGGAGGGGCTGTCGGAGAATAGCTACAATGCCGGCGTCTACTATGAAAACGACACCTTTGGTGCGCGCATCGTGCTCAACGATCGCGATGACTACGTGACTGATCAAACAGGTGACAACGGTAACGCTTCCCACGCAACTACTGGTCCAACGCGTATCGATATGTCATTTTTCTACAACATCAGCGAAGACGTTAAGGCCACGCTGGAAGTCATTAACCTGACCAATGAAGAGGAACGCCTCTACACCACCGGCCCACTCGGAAACCAGGACCTGGTGCGGGAAATTAATGCTACAGGTACCGAAGTCCTGTTTGGTATTCGAGCAAATTTCTAGTCCTTGCGGCAGGTTTTAGGGGCGAATTTATCGCCCCTTTTTTTTCCATTTCGAACATTGCTGCGTCGATCTGCACTGCTATATCAGCGGTCCTTCAAAAACCATTTGCGACATACCTTAGCGTTAGCACTCTATTCAAATAGAACTCTTCGAGGATTACATTAAATGAAAACCGGCATAAAGACCTTTCTTTGTGTGCTTATCAATGTCGGCCTGAGCGCTGCTGCTTTTGGCGCCGACCCAGGCTTGACCTCCGGCAGTTGTGCGGCTGGGGCGGAGGACATTGTTGCGGCGATCGAGCCCCCCCGTATACCCGACCAACAATTCAACATTGTCGACTTTGGAGCACTCAGCGGCGGCAGCGAGGACGCCCGCCCAGCCATACTCAACACCATAAAGCATGCCGCCACCCAAGGCGGGGGCAAAGTCATATTGCCACCGGGATTGTGGCTGAGCAACGGCCCTATTGTGCTGCAAAGCAATATAGAACTGCATATTGCCGACGGTGCCCGCCTGTTATTCAGCCCCAACCCGGCGGATTATTTACCCGCCGTGCTCAATCGCTGGGAGGGCACCGAAGTCTATAGCCACTCGCCCTTGATCTACGCCAGGGATGTGCACGATGTCGCCATCACGGGCAAGGGCATCATTGATGGCAATCAGGACAGCGAGTTTTTCGGCTGGCACCCGCGGGAGAAGCCCGATCAATTGGCGCTGCGCAAAATGGGTTTTAGCGATGTGCCGGTCGCGCAGCGACAATTTGGTGAAGGTCATTTGCTGCGCCCCAGTTTGATCCAGTTTTTTTCCGCTGAACGCGTTTTGCTCACAGACTATACCGCCAGAAACTCACCGTTTTGGGTTAACCACCTGGTCTTTACCGAGCACGCCATTATCCGCGGCGTGCGGGTAGACAGCCATCATGCCAACAATGACGGTGTCGATGTAGACTCCAGTCGCTATGTCCTGGTAGAGCACAATCATTTCCGTACCGGTGACGACGCTGTGGTGGTGAAGTCCGGGCGTGATTTGGATGGCCGCAAAAGGGCCCGCCCCAGTGAGTACGTGGTTATCCGGCACAATGACATGGGCGGCGAGGATGGTGTGGCACTGGGCAGTGAGATGTCCGGCGACATACGCCACGTCTACTTTACCGACAACATACTCAGGACAGGCAGCGCCGCCATTCGATTCAAATCCAATCTCGATCGCGGCGGCGTTGTGGAGCAAATCCGAGTGTGCAATATGCAGGTGGAGTCGTTTCAGCATTTGTTCTGGTTTCAATTGAATTACCCCGGAGAACTCGGGGGCAATTTTCCACCGCTCTATCGCGATATTCTGTTTGAAAACATTGGCGTTGAAAAAGCCAGTACCGCGCTGGAGGTTCACGCACCGGAAGGCTTTCCATTACAAAATGTGACCTTCAGGAATATCGATATCAAACATGCGGACACCACATTCGTATTGGAAAATGCCGAAAACCTGGTGTTTGAGAATTTGAAAATCAACGGCGAGCGCATCGACGGCCGACTGGACTGGCGCTAAGCCCCCGGCGGCGCAACCGCCAGGGTGCATTTTCACCGCACAGTTACGCCCCGAAAAATACACCAGTAGCAATCTTGCAAGGAGCTTTATCATGTTAACCGGCAAACACCTGATCGCTGGCCAGTGGGTTGCAGGGCCAGCCATCTTTCAATCATCACCTGTAAGTGGCTCCCCCGACACATTCGCCGTGGGCACCAATGACCACGTGGCTGACGCCGCCGCCGGCGCTGAGGCCGCCTTCCCCAGTTACAGCGACAGCAGCCGCACCCAGCGAGCTGCTTTTCTCAATCGCATCGCCGCTGAAATCGATGCCCGCGGCGACGCCATTACCGCCATTGGCAGTCGCGAAACCGGCCTGCCTGAGGCCCGGCTGATCAATGAGCGGGGCCGTACCGTGGGGCAGCTAGAACTGTTTGCCCGCCACATTGAGGCCGGTGACTACCTGGACCGCCGCCATGACCCCGCCCTGCCCGACCGCCAGCCTCTACCCCGCTCCGACCTGCGCCTGCTGCAACGGCCGCTCGGACCAGTGGCCGTATTTGGCGCCTCCAATTTTCCCCTGGCATTCTCCGTTGCCGGCGGCGATACTGCCGCGGCCCTGGCTGCAGGCTGCCCGGTTGTAGTCAAAGGTCACAGCGCCCACCCGGGCACGGGTGAGCTGGTCGCCCAGGCCATCGACGCCGCACGCCGGGCCTGTAATCTGCACCCGGGGGTGTTCTCCTTTGTCCAGGGTGGCAATCGCGAGGTAGGCGCTGCCCTGGTACAACACCCCTTGATCAAGGCCGTTGGCTTTACCGGCAGCCTCAGCGGTGGTCGGGCCCTGTTTGACCTCTGTGCCCAGCGTCCGGAGCCAATCCCCTTCTTCGGTGAACTGGGCTCCGTCAACCCCATGTTCCTGCTGCCGGCCGCTATGAGTGCCCGCGCCGCAAATATCGGTAAAGGCTGGGCCGCGTCGCTGACCATGGGTGTGGGCCAGTTCTGCACCAACCCGGGCGTTGCGGTGGTCATGGAGGGGCCGGACACCGATATCTTTACCGCCGCGGCCCTTGCATCACTCCAGACAGCAGCGGAGCAGGCCATGCTCACCGAGGCTATCGCCAGCGCCTATCGCCAGGGGGTGGAGAAATTTGCCCAGGCTGCCGGTGTGCAACAACTGTTGGCGGCTAACTGTTCCCGCCGCGCCGTATCCCCCGCCATCCATATCACCACTGCCAGGCAGTGGCTGGCCAACCCTGAATTGAGCGAAGAAGTATTTGGTCCATTTGGATTGATAGTGAAGGCGGCCGACTTTAGCGAGATGCTGGCCATCGCCAAGGCACTGCACGGGCAGTTGACCTGTACCCTGCAGCTCGAACCGGCGGATGCCGAGCAGGCCCGGCAATTATTACCCATATTGGAGCGCAAGGCCGGTCGCCTGCTCGCCAATGGCTTCCCCACCGGAGTTGAAGTGTGCGACAGCATGGTCCACGGCGGTCCCTATCCGGCCTCTACCAATTTTGGTGCGACCTCGGTGGGCACCATGGCCATTAGACGATTCTTGCGGCCGGTGTGTTACCAGGACATACCGCAGGAACTACTGCCTGCGGACTGTTGATGCCTGTAGACCGGTGATGTTTGATATTAGCGGTTGCTGCCAAACTGGCACCTACTATTGAACGTCCTGATATTTTTTGATCACCAGATACTTCAAATCCACCTCACCTACATTGCGAATGCCGTGCAATGCGTGGGGTGGACAGTAGAGACTGGTGTAGGGGCCCACTCGACGAACCTCGCCGTTGAGGTGAAATTCCGCCGTGCCTTCGAGGACGAAAAAGAATTCGTCTTCGGCGTGGGTATGGGGCGGGTGGGTCGCGTTACCCGGCCGCACAATGCTCATTTTCAATGTGCGACCATCCAACTCCTGTTTGTTCACAAACCAGAACTGGCCGCCGGCGTTGGTGGCTTCCACTTGCTCCCGATTGAAGGGCTTCACCGTGTTATCGAGGTTCCAGATTTTAAACTCGAAACCTGACTGCGTGGATGAATGTGGATGTGCATGAGGTTCTGCGACGGAGGCAGAGAACGCTGGTGCCGATCCGATGACCTGGAATACTGCGGCCAGGGCAAGCAAGACGGTGAAAACACATCGACCGGGGTTGGTAGTGAGGCGCTGGTTATTCATCTGTGGGCGATCTCCTGGGGTAATCAGTTTATAAGGGTTATTATACGGCCCACTGTGTTGCCACCGGTGGCAACACATAGTACAGTAAAGCCAATTGCCGACGCAACACAGAGAAAATAACAATGGTTCATCCCGCAACCCGGCCTTTCATGACAAAGCTTGGCAGAACCCGGCTTTTTTCAGAGACGCCATACAGCGCTTTGCCATCCACCACGCGACTGTCAACCGCGCAGCGATACGCAGCGCTAATTTATGTGCTGCTCTTGCTAATGCCTCTTGGATCTCTGCCCGCTCATGGCACCGAGCAGTGTGTGTTGCGCCTGGCTGGCGACTCCACCATGCAGGATGTGGATCCGCAAAAAAATCCGGATTTCGGCTGGGGCCAGCTGTTACCCGAACTGGCGCAGCCACAGACTCGCGTCGTTAACTACGCCAAGGGCGGACGCAGCAGCAAGACATTTTTAGCCGAACAGCGCTGGCAAAACCTGCTCGACGATACCGCTGCCGGCGACTGGGTACTGATCCAGTTTGGCCACAACGATGCCTCCTACAACAAGCCCGAGCGCTACACCGCACCGGTGGATTACGAAGCCAACCTGCGCCGCTTTGTGCGCGATGTGCGGGCCCGCCAGGCCAACCCGGTGCTGATTACGCCGGTGGCACGACGTCATTTCGATAGCGAAGGCAAGCTGCGCGATATGCACGGCATCTACCCTTCGCTGGTGCACAGGGTCAGCCGCGAGATGCAAGTGCCGCTCATTGACCTGTTTGCCAGCAGCAGTAAGCTGTTGTTGCAATTGGGTCAATTGGAATCCATCAAATTGTACGTGCACATTGGCCCCGGGGAGCACCCCTGTTGCCCCGAGGGTCGCATGGATAATACCCACTTTACCCGCTCCGGTGCGCGCGCCATGGCCGCACTGGTAGTGGATGATATTCAGCGCAATGGCCCGCTAGCGCTGGCCGCTTGCCTGCGCACAGATACCAGCACCGGTGCCAGGCTTGACAATAAGGCTGCTAAAAGTAGCAGTACCAACCACACAATGGCCACCGGGAAGGACACGGAATGAAGGGCTTTGCCGCACTGATCACCCTCACGCTCACCTGCCTTAGCCACCCCCAGTTAGTGGCCGCGGCGGCAACACCGCGCCTGTTTTTGGTGGGCGACTCAACGCTCTCGATCAAGAGCGCCGACAAGCGACCGGAAACCGGCTGGGGCGAAAAGCTGGTGGAGTATGTGCGACCGCCGCTGCAAATCCACAACCACGCCCGCAATGGTCGCAGCAGCAAGAGCTTTCGCGAAGAAGGCCTCTGGCAAGTGGTACTGGACGCGTTGCAACCCGGTGATTTTGTCTTTATCCAGTTCGGTCACAACGACCAGAAGGTGAATGACCCAACCCGCTTTACCAATCCCTACAGCAGCTACCGCGCCAACTTGCGCCGCTACGTAGAAGAGGTGCGCGCGGCCAAAGCCACGCCGCTGCTGTTGTCCTCGATCGTGCGCCGTAATTTCAACGCCGCGGGCACGTTGGTGGACACCCACGGCCCCTACCCCGCGGTTATGCGCCAACTGGCGCGCGACCTGGAAGTGGAGTTTATCGATCTGCACACCCTGAGTGAACAATTGGTGAGCAAATCGGGGGTCGAGCGCTCTCGGGATTTGTTTTTGCACCTGCCCGCTGCCACCCACCCCAATTACCCCGAGGGCGTGGCGGATAACACCCACCTGAACCCCGCCGGCGCCGACGCCATCGCCGGGCTGGTGGCGAAAGAGTTATGTCAAAGGCGGCATGCTTTGCGAGTCTATTTTTCAAGTTGCGACTGAGAGTATCCGTATTTTCCCTTTCCCGGCACGATGTTAGGTGAAAGTAACCATCTGACGTGGAGGACAGAAGGTGGTGCCCTGCCAGGCCGGCGGCAGGCTCTCCGCGCTTTTCGCGCGCCCGGCTCTTGATAACTGCTGAAAAGAAGTTTCGCGCAAGTATCCGGTTAGTAAAAAACTTGGTTTGGCGCGGCGGCCCGGTGGGTGTGCCCTGCCAGACTGGTCGCTTGCTCTCTGTGCTTTTCCTGCTCCCGGCGTCTTGTGAACTTCTTAATTGTCGTTTCTCTGTGTTCCGCTTGGATTTTTGTTTGTAGCAAAACATGGTTTAGCGCGGCGGCCCGGTGGGTGTGCCCTGCCAGACCGGCCGCAGGCTCTCCGCACTTTTCGCGCTCCCGGAAACTCGCTGGCGCTCAAACATCCGTCCGCGAAAACCCGAAAAGCGCGGAGAGCCTAAACGCGACCTGATTGGTCTGGCAGGGCACACCCACCGAGCCTTGACCAGGCATCGAGCGAGATTTTGAAAAAGAATGATGGAGTCCTCGCGAGAAAAAAACTCCGGGATTCTCTGTGATTTCTTGTAGGCCTGCCGTGGCGTACCGATCAAGCCTTGAGCAGACCTCGATTCTTTAAGCTGGAACTAAAATTACACTGCTGTTAGATAGCACAATGTAGTCAGCGGTGGGGGGAGCCCGTTGCGGATCAATCAGGCCATGCTTATCCCCCCGACCACATTTGGGGTAGTCGGCAAGGACTGTCTGAATCCCAATTTTTTGCGCGTCTTTTTGCGCAAAAAATGGTTGAGTTCCGCAGCCGCCAAATGTGGTCGGGGGGATATGGCCGATCCGCAATGGGCCCCCCCACCGCTGACGGCGACCAGGTCCAAATCTCCCCAAATGACACTTGTCCTATGTTCGTCCAGGGACACAAAGGCGGGTAACTTTATCACTCACTGCAACTGCCCCGGCCAGCAACTGTCTTAAGTGCTTGCGCAGGCCCAGCTTGCGGATCGATTGCATGGTATCCGCGACTGCGGCCAACAGCTGCGCGTCATCGGCCAGGTTCGCGCCCCACAGTTCGGTGGCGGATAAGGCGGCGCGGGCGACAGCCTGTATATCTGGCGCTTGCTGCCAGGCTTGCTGCAGCAGCTCCAGGCCGCGGGGGTCGTCTTGCAGGGAGAATAACTGCGCTTCGTATTGACCGCGGTAAAGCAACAACAGGGAGGCGAGCGACGTGACCAGTGCCTGGGGCATGCGGTCGCTGCTGGCGCGCAGATCCAGCAGTACGGGCAGCAAGCGCGCGCGCCATTTGCTCAGGCTGTTGAGGCCGATGCTGGTCCACTCGTGGTGCAGGAACGGGTTGCGGAAGCGTTCGAGGATGGCGTCGGCGTAGGCAATAACGTCGTCCGCGGGGAGGTTAATGGTGGGGCAGATCTCCTCGAACACCAGGTGCTGCATATAGGCACTGAGATCCTCGTCCCGGGTACCCTGGTAGACCGTCTCCACACCCAGCAAGCGCGCCGGGGAGACGCAACCGGTGTGGGCACCGTTGAGGATGCGCACCTTGCGTTGCCGGAACAGATTGAGGTTGTCTGTAAGTACAATATTGAGACCGGCGCTGGTGGGAAACAAGGACTGCAATGTCGCCTGTTGCTCGCTACTGGCCTCGATTACCCACTGGTAGTAGCGCTCGGTTTCGATCAACTCGCTGTCGCGGTAACCCAGTTGCTGCTGGATTTCATCACTGCGTTGGGCCGAGGGTTTGCCGGTGACGATGCGGTCTACCAGGGTGTTGTAGAAATGGCAGCTCTGCTGCAGCCACTCGTTGAAACCCGGCTCCAATTGCCACAGCTCTGCGTAGCGCAATACCATGCCGCGTAACACTGCCGCGTTATTGTCGATCAATTCACAGCAGAAAACACTCAGCCCTTTGCTGCTGTCAGCGTTGAAATGGGTGTAGCGACGGTGCAGCAGCAGGGTCAGCTTGGCCGGAAAGCTGTCCGGTGGAGAATCGCTGTAGCGATCATTCGGCGCAAACTGAATGCCCGCTTCGGTGGTGTTGGAGATGACCCATTGCAGCTCGGGTAATTCTGCCAGCCGCATAAATTCGGCAAAATCCTGGTACGGGCTCAGGGCGCGGTTTTGGCTGCTGACCAACTCGAAGTCGTCGACCAGCTGGTCCTTGTCCAGGCCGCGAATATTAAGCGTGAAGAGTCCATCCTGCTGGTTGATCTCGTCAATCTGGGCTTCGTTGCCGCGGCGCAGTTTGACCGCGACGATACCGGCGTCGAGGTCCGTAGTATCGTTCAGGCGCTGGACGATCCAGTCGATAAAGCCCTTGAGAAAATTGCCGGTACCAAACTGGACAATCTTTTCCGGTCGCAGCGGCGCTGCGACCAATGCCCGCGTCAGCGGTGCCAATTCGTTGCTCACAATCCCTTACCTCGCGCCACTCAGGCTTCGTTCGACGGCTTGCCGATGGTGGCGAGAATACCGCCGTCGACGTAAATGATCTGGCCGCTGACAAAGTCACTGGCCGGCGCCGCCAGATAAATGGCCGCACCTTGCAAGTCAGAGGGATCCCCCCATTTGCCAGCGGGAGTGCGGCTGACGATAAAGTCATTGAAGGGGTGGCCGTCAACGCGAATGGGTTTGGTTTGCTCGGTGGCAAAATACCCGGGGCCAATACCGTTGACCTGGATATTGTGCCGCGCCCATTCAGTGGCCATGTTGCGGGTCAGCATTTTCAAGCCACCCTTGGCAGCGGCGTAGGCGCTGACACTGTCGCGGCCCAGTTCACTCATCATGGAACAGATGTTGATGATTTTGCCCTGGCGGCGAGCCACCATGCGTTTGGCCACCGGCTTGGTCATCACGAACACACCGGTCAGGTCGGTGTCGATGACATCCATCCAGTCGCTCAATTCCATTTCCAGGATCGGAATGCGCTTGATGATACCGGCGTTATTGACCAGCACATCGATGGGGCCGACTTCGCTTTCAATGCCGGCAATGGCCTGTTCAACTTCATCTTCATTGCAGACATTGAAGCGATAGCCATGGGCACTGTAACCCTTGTCGCGCAGGTAACTCACCGCGGTATCGATTTTTTCCCGGGATGAATGGCCGTTTATGACCAGGGTCGCGCCGGCACTGGCCAGCCCTTCGGCCATGGCCAGGCCCAGGCCGTGGGTGGCACCGGTCACCAGGGCCACCTTGCCGGTCAGGTCAAACAGGGGGTGCATCGTCATTTCAGTTCGCTCGCTTGAAATTTGTCCATATCGTCGTAGTCCAGGTTTTCCCCGGCCATACCCCAAATAAAAATGTAGCTGGCGGTACCGGCACCGCAGTGCATGGACCAGGGTGGCGACACTACCGCCTGCTCATTCTTGACCCAGATATGGCGGGTTTCCTGCTGCGGTCCCATAAAGTGGCACACGGCCTGGTCTTGCGGCAGGTTGAAATAGAAATAGGCTTCCATGCGGCGGTCGTGCACGTGCGCCGGCATGGTATTCCAGACGCTGCCCTCCAGCAGTTCGGTCATGCCCATCTGCAACTGGCAGGTCTCTACCACCGAGTTGACCATCAGCTTGCGAATCACCCGCTTGTTGCTGGTCTCGGTCGAACCCAACTCCACCACATCGGCATCGGCCTGGCCGATTTTCTTGTGCGGAAACGACTTGTGCGCGGGTGCAGAGTTGAGATAGTACTGGGCCGGCTGCGCGCTATCGGCACTGTGAAAAATCACCTCCCGGGCACCGGCACCCACATACAGGGCCTCCTTGCAGGCCAGCTCAAACACTTCACCGTCGACGCTGACGGTGCCGGCGCCGCCAACATTGATCACCCCCAGTTCGCGCCGCGCCAAAAAGTAATCGGCCTTGACCGCGTCGATGGTGTCCAGTTGCAAGGGGCCACTCACCGGCCTGGCTCCCCCCACCACGAAACGCTCGTAATGGGTGTAGGTGAGATTCACCTGGTCATCGGCAAACAGGTTGTCCACCAGAAAGTGCTGGCGCAATTGCGCCGTGTCCATGCCCCGGTAGTGATCTTCGTGCACCGCGTAGCGGGTGGTATAGTTCGTGCTCATGTCATTCTCCTGGAAATTTTGTCGGTACGGCGAGCCATCAGGGATTCAACACCTGCTGCGCCAGTGGTCCCAGCATCAGGAACGGGCCCAATCCCTTGGGGTCGTTATCGATCACTGGCTCACTCATATAGTAAGCGTAACTGCCATCGCGCCCAAACCCCAAGCCACCCACCTGGCAAGCCTGGGTCAGGTGCACGCTGCCATTGGCGTCGGCCAGCACAAACTGCTCGATCAGGGCGTCGTAGGCGCGGAGAGCGGCGCCGCGATAGCTGTCGGGCAGTGCACCGACCTGTACCCCTTTCACCAGCATATAGGTGAACATGGCGCTGGCGGATGACTCGGGGTAATTGCCGGTTTTGCCGGGCATATCCACGATCTGGTGCCAGACGCCGTTGTCGTCCTGGAACTTCAACAGGCTATCGGCAAGGTCCTGGGCCATGGCCGCCAATTCCGCTCGCATCCCGGCTCGCTCGGCGGGAATAATGGCATAGGTGTCGACAATGGCCATGGCCAGCCAGCCCATGCCCCGGGCCCAAAAGTAATGGGACAAACCGGTGTCAGAGTCAGCCCAACCCTGCTGTCGCTTTTCATCCCAGGCGTGCCAGTACAATCCGGTCGCCGGATCGCGCAGGTGTTCCCGGGTAACGCGAAATTCCTCCATCACCTCGTCGAGGCTGGCGCCGTTTTCAAACAGCACCGAGTACTCCGCCAGAAATGGCATGCCCATATAGACGCCGTCCAGCCACAGTTGGTAGGGGTAGCGCTGCTTGTGCCAGAAGGCGCCGGCGTCGAGGCGCGGGTGATGGTGCAACTGCTCGCGCAAATGACCGGCGGCAATGCGATACTTTTCGGCGCCGGTATCACGATACAGTTGCAGCAACATCTTGCCGGAGTTGATGCTGTCGATGTTGTATTGGGATTGATCGTAACCGCGCAGCTCGCCGGTATCGGTCACATAGCTGTCGACAATACTCTGTGCCCACTGGGTCAGGCGGGCTTCACCGGTAGCCTGGCCCACCTGGTAGACACCCTGGGTCAGCAGGCCCATGGTGTATTCCCAATTGGCTTCGCGCTCGCGCATGGTGTCGTACTGCCCGTGCGCCAACTCCATACCGTGGCGCTCGATTTCCGACACGGCCGCCAGTTTCGACCACTGCAAGGCATTGGCTGCACCACCCAGTTCCTGCTTCAGGCTGTCGCTGGCGCGATTGCCAAGCGCCAGCCGCGGTGGGTAGGTGAGGCGTTCGACCTCCGCTGCCAGGGTGGCGTTCACCGCTGCCGGTGACAGGTCGGCACCGGGTTCACCGGCCCACTGGGCGCCAAAGTAATACTCCAGTTCGCCGCCCCGGACTTTCAACAGCGCCACCTGGTTGTGCTCATCTTCGGTCAATTCCACCAGGGTCTCGCGCTTGAACAACACGAACATCAGCAGGGGCTGGCCGTCCAGTGCTTGCGGCCCGAGGGTAGCCAGGTAGGACCAGGCTTCACCGGTAATATCGAGGCTGCCCTTGAGCACTTCGGTGTCGGCGTGTTTGACCAGGCCCACCGCCAATTGCTCCAGGCCGGGGTCGGTTTTCAGGTTGACCCTGGCCAGCCGACTGCCAGCCACCATGGCCAACTGGGCCCGTACATCAACCGTTTTACCGGCCACGGTCCAGTCGTCGTAATTGATGGCAAAGGCCGAGTAGAGGCTGCCGTCTTCCACTATCCGCGCGCTCCAACCCTTGACCTCCGAGACGCGAGTCAGGGCGCCATTTTCCCAATAGCCAAAGCCACCGATGCCGACGGATTTACCCACCTTGAGAATGTCCATGCCCCAGTCGGCGGGCTCGTGGTAACTCTGGTAGCCATCCAAACCCACTTGCGCAAGCTGCAGTCCGGCTTGCTGCTTGCCAAAAATATCGAAGCCATTGCGCCAGTCGAGATAGACTCGATAGCCAATCACATCCGACTCGATGCCGGGACCTTCGTAACGCAGGAATTGGGAGTGATCCGTATACTGCGGTGGCAGGGTGACGGCTTCCACATCCTGGAATACCCCGCCCTCGTACTTGCTGCCCTGCCAATTGCCACCGGCCTTAACGCCGATCTCGGCGTGGCTGCGTTGCACTTGGGGCGCCATATCGGCCGCCGACTTGTCGCGCAGGGCCAGTTGCAGTTTTTCACCGGCCTGCAGATCCAGCATGACCAGCGCCTGGTCCCGCTGGCCATCGGCATCGCTGTCAATAAACTGATGGGCAACGACCTGGTCGCCGCGATAAAAACCCAACTGCGCCGTATCGGCGTCAGCCCGCAAGCCCAATTGCGCCATATCCAGGTAGATGGCCTGGTCGCGGCGCAGGTGATCAACCGGGTTGGCGATATCGACCGTCGCCCGGATCGGGGCCGTATTGCCGAGCTGCGCTGCCGGTTGCCCGCTCTTGGATGCGTCGGCCTGCTGCTCGCCGCACGCGGCCACCAGCACACTCATGGCGGCGAGCAACAGCATCGAATTCCTGTTGGTAGTTTTCTTCATTGGCTTAGAGTCCCGACTGTTGAGCATTAGGTTTGGGGCAGATCAAAAGAGGAATCCACCCCTTGCCTTCACGCCGTCTCCTTGTGGGAGGGGGTGAAGGCAAGGCCGTGGAAACGGTCTTAGTACTTGTAGGACATTCCCACCAGCCACTGGGTACCGGTGTTCTCCTCGTTGATCAGGCGCCCCACCGACGGTGACATGTAGGCCCGTGCCGGTTCGTCGGTCAGGTTGAGGCCTTCCAGGGTCACACGGAAGTTGTCGTTGATCTGGTAGCTGGCGGAGAAATCCAGGTTGCCGGTTTCATCGCGATAGCGAATCCGGTCGGGATTCGAATCGTTGTCCGTGGTGTACTCATCGCGATAGCTGTACGCCAGGCGAGTACTGAACTTGTCGTCTTCATAAAACACGGTGAAGTTGTAGGACAGATCCGATTGTCCCTCCAGCGCCAGACCGGTGGCATCCACTTTTGAATCCACCAGGGTGACGTTGCCAATCACACCCAGGTTTTGCAGCCAGCCTTCTGGCAGGAAAGTCATATTCTGCTGGTATTGCAGCTCCCAGCCATCCAGCTTACCGCCGCCGCCATTTATCTTGCGGGTAACTTCGAAGTCGGCATTGATCAGGTCATTGATTTGCGAACCGAGCAGCGAGTCCGGCAGGCCGGTATTTTGCCAGTTGATCACTGTGGTTTCGCTGGACGGGAAGGATTCAATATCCTTGATGAAATACGCCAGCGACAGCAGTGCACCATCGTCGAAATACCATTCTACCGAAAGGTCCGTGGTGGTGGCGCGGAACGGCTCCAGGAAGGGGTTGCCGTAGCTGACTGCGGGCACCCCAAAAATAGTTACGCTGCCACCGGGGTTGAGATCGGTAAGGTTAGGTCGGGACATAACTTCGGCCCAGCTGGCCCGCACCACAACGTCTTCGCTGAGGTTCAGCGCCAGGTTCAGTGACGGCAGGGTATCGCTGTACTCGTGATCCACGGTGACCGTCTGGCCACTGTTAATACCGGTAGCGGACAAACGGGTCTCTACCTCGCGCACCCCCACATTACCGCGCAACTGGTAGCCGGCCACGTCGGTATCAAAATCCAGCTGCACATAGTAGCCGGTGGCTTCTTCTACGACGTTGCGAGTATCGCCAGCGCGAATGCTTGCCGGCCAGCAATCGGAATTGGCAAAGTTGGCGAACAGGGATTCATCGGCGATAAAAAATGACTGCTTGCCGAAATTCTTGACCGAGCCCATATCGCTGGTAACTGCGGCAGTAATACCACAGGCGACGTTATCCACTGCGCCATCGCGACCATCGGCACTGCTGAAGGAACGGTCGGCACGAGTACCCTTGATATCGTAGCTGTACTCTCGCTCGGAAATGCCGGCCTTTAACACCAGGTTATCGCTCAGGTCGTACTCCAGGTCCAGCTTGAGCGAGTCAGATTCCGAGCTGGCATCATAAATGCGATCACGAAACTCGGACACTTCCCAGTTGGCCGGGTTGGCCGTATCGAAACCGTAGCTAATGTCCGGGCTGGTCATATTGCGAAAATCGTAGGTCACCGCCGAAGAGTTGTCGGCGTAGTTGATTTTCTTGCCGCTGTCAGTGGGGCTGAAGTGTTCATAGATCAGCGTGGTCTCGCGGTTGTCCAGTACCGACTCTGAGGTACCGTACATGGCGGTAACGCGCATTTTATCGCCAAAATCCTGCTCTAATTTAATCGCGTACTGGGTAAATTCCGATTCCCATTCGGCCACAAACGCCTCGGAGCGCACATCGACGCCGTCCATAGTGGCGGCGATCAGGGTATTGTTGCTGTCAATGGTGTAATCCGCCACGTCGGTCTGCTGCACACCGGTGGAGCCGGTGCGGGCCAGGGAAATGGCCTGCATAAACGGCTCGTCACGACGCGACTCAACCTTGGCCTGCAGGGCGTCTACGGTGATCAGGGTTGAGTCAGTGGGGCGAAACTGGAAAGCCGCGGTGACGCCGGTGCGCTCCTCATCATGGAGCTTGTCGGCGTAGCGGGGAAAGCGCGGGTGCCAGGCATTGTTCACGGCATCCACTTCACTGCTGTCGGCACAAGCGCTGCAACTGGCGAAGGTATCATCGAACTCCCAGCGCCCGCTATCGGCACCGATATTGCTCACATAGCGCTGGGAACTGGCAACCGACAGAAGCGCGCCAAAAGTTTGCTCTTCGTTGGAGAAGCTGAACAGGCCGGAGCCGCGCGGCTTGGTTTTTTCCGACTGCTCGTTGTAAGCGCCCTGCAGGTTCAGGGCAATGGCCACCGGCTCGTAATCAAAAGGGCGGCCAGTGTGCAAATTGACGGTGGCACCAAGGGAGCCCTCTTCCAGCTCCGCCGACTGGGATTTGTGCAGGTCAATGCGGTTGAACAGCTCCGACGCAAACACGTTGAAGTCAAAGGCGCGACTGGTGCGCACACCGTTGGAGCCGGCCGACAGGGACTGGCCCATGGCGTTGTTGATCATAACCCGGGTATAGGTGGCATCAAGACCGCGCACGGTAATTTCCCGGCCCTCACCCGCCTCGCGGGAAATGGCAACACCGGGAATTCGCTGCAGGGATTCCGCCAGGTTGGTATCGGGAAAGTCGGCGATATCTTCGGCCATGATGGAGTCCACAGCGCCGATGGCGTGGCGCTTGGCATCCAGCGCCGCCTCCAGGCTGCCGCGGAAACCGGCGGTTACTACGATCTCTTCCAGCGGGCCCTGTTGTTGGGACTCCTGGGCAAAAGCGGGGGCAAAGGCGCCCGCTGCCATCAAATTAGCCGCGATAATACTCTTCGCCAGCAGCTTTTTGGTCAATCGGCCTTTCGCTTGCAGGTTTGGGTAGGTAATTGTGTTTGTCATTTGCAGGCTCCCGGAAGCGTCCAGCCCTAGTTGCTGTTGCTCCGCTTTATGATGTTATTGAATCAAGCGTTTATCTTGTTTATCCGTAGGTTTTGTAGCGGCAGCTCTGGCGGACTCTCCGCCTTTACAACAACTGAATCAGGATCCACTCCAGGAAACTTTAACAGCTTCAGCCGCTTTATCAGCCGCTGTGCCACCGGTAGCATTAATATTACCCCCTTATGCCACCGGTGGCAACACTTTCAAAATTTTTATTTTAGATAACGGCACCAATCTGCCAGGGCAGGAATTCATGACTGCCGTACTGCAGCAGTTCGCTCTTGGAGCGCTTACCCGAGGCGATTTCCAGCAACTCGTCAAAGATCTGCCGGCCGCATTCCGCCACACTCATCTCGCCGTCGAACACGCCACCGCAGTTAAAATCCATATCTTCGATCATACTCTCGTAGAGCGGCGTGTTGGTGGCCAGCTTTAGACAGGGGGCAGGTTTGGAGCCGTAGGCTGAGCCACGGCCAGTGGTAAAACAGACCAAATTGGCACCGGAGGCCATTTGCCCGGTCACCGATACCGGGTCGTAACCGGGGCTGTCCATAATCACCAGGCCGCGCTCGGTCACTGGCTCGGCGTATTGATACACCGCGTTGAGGGGCGAAGTACCGCCCTTGGCCTGGGCACCGAGGGATTTTTCCAGGATGGTGGTCAAGCCGCCCGCCTTGTTGCCGGGCGACGGGTTGTTGTTCAGCTCCACCCCGTTTTTACGGGTGTAGTCGAGCCACCAGCTGAGCCGATCCAGCAGCGCCTGGCCCACCTCCGGGGTTTTGGCGCGCGCCAGCAGCAGGTGCTCGGCGCCGTAGATTTCCGGCGTTTCCGAAAGAATGGCGGTACCCCCCTGCTGCACCAGGATATCCATAGCCGCGCCCAGCGAAGGGTTGGCGGTAATACCCGACAGGGCGTCGGAGCCACCGCACTGCAACCCCACCACCAGTTCACTGGCCGGAATGGGTTCGCGCTGCAGCTGGTTAGCCGCCCGGATCATGTCCTCGACGATAGCAATACCCGCCGCTACAGTCTTGCGGGTGCCGCCCTCGCTTTGAATGATCAGGCTGCGAAACTGCTGCCCTTCTGCAATGCCTTCGCGCTGCTTGAAATCCGCCAGCTGCATCACTTCACAGCCGAGACCAATCATCAGCACCCCGGCAAAGTTGGGGTGGTTGGCGTAACCCTTGTAGACCCGGTTCAATATGGCAAACCCTTCCCCCTGCCCCATGCCACAGCCCGTGGCGTGGGTAAAGGCCACCACGCCATCGACATTGGCGTAGTGCTGGAGAAAATCGCTGTGGGCAAAGTGCTGCTCGATTTGCTTGGCCACCGTGGCGGAACAGTTGACCGAGGTCAGGATACCAATGTAGTTGCGGGTACCGGCTTTGCCTGACGCCCGTCGATAGCCCTGGAAACTGGCCTGCGGCGCCGCTGTTGCAAGCTGCGGCTGGCTGACCCGGGGCGCGGCCGAGCGCGGCAATTCAGCAGCCGGGACACCGCAGTTGTGGGCGTGCACATGCTGCCCCTTACGGATCGGCTGCAGCGCCACGCCGATGACCTGGTTGTACTTGCGCACCTGCTCCCCGGCAGCGATATCCCGCGCTGCAATTTTGTGAAATCGGGGCACTGTATCCAGCACTTCGGCGCCGTCGAGTTCCGCCAGCAGCACCCCCGGGCGCAGCTCGCTGCGAGCCAGGGCGACATTGTCTTGTTCATGTAGTTTTAACGTCAATTTCATACTCAACTCACCTTTCATAGAGCTGCATTATTCACCGGCCACATCCGCGGTCGATTGCCGACAGATCAACTGCGGCGTAAACACTGTGGGTAATTCGTTTAAAATCTGCTCGTTGTTGCTGGCCGCCGCAATCAGCTTCAGGGCCGCCGCCCGGGCCATATCGGCATTGGGGCGCTGCAGAGTGGTCAGGGACGGGCGCAGGCGCGAGGCCATGGGCTCGTCGTCATAACCCACCACCAACAGGTCGCCGGGCACTTTCAGGCCGAGATCCTCAGCGGTGTGAATCACCGCAATGGCCATCTGGTCATTGCTGGCGAACACGGCGTCGGGGCGGGATTTGGCGGACAGTAATTGCTTGGCACAGAGCAGCCCGGACTCATAAGTGAAGTCGCCCTCAACCACTCGCTGGCTATTGATCTGGATGCCGAGATCGCCGAGGGCGCTTTGCAGCCCCTCAAAGCGCTCTTTCGAGGCCAGTCGATGGGGTGGCCCGAGGATGACCGCCACATCTTTGCAACCGCGGCGGTGAAACAGTTCCGCCACCTGGCGCATGGCACTGCGGTCGTCGGAGATGACCACCTTCTCGGCCGCATCCACCGCTATGGCCGCCAGCCGCACATAGGGGATACCTTTGTCCTGCAGGGCCTTGGTCAAAGCCTCATTGGCGGAAATGGGCGGCATGATGATCAGCCCATCGAGTTTGGAGCGGGTAACGAAATTCAGTACGTCGGCGGTCAGGCTCTCACTCTGGTAGGCGCAGGGGTGCACCACCATTTCATAGCCGTGACTGGCGCAGGCGCTGAGGATACCTTTTTGCACCGAGTGAATGACGATGGCGTTGGGCTCATCGTAGAGCAGCCCCAACAGGTAGGAGCGACTGGAAGCCAGACCCCGCGCCTGCTTGCTGGGGGCATAATCCAATTCGGCGATGATCTGCTGGATTTTCTCCCGCGTCTCGGGGTTGACCTTGGGCGAATTGTTGAGCACCCGCGAGACTGTGCGTTTGGACACGCCGGCAAGGCGAGCCACATCATTGATGGTGGCAGTGCTGGTTGAGTCATTCATTGTCATTCGCCTGTTTATTAAAACCTTTGCAAGTAGTTCACTATTGGGGCATGGCTTACCGGGACATGGATTACTGGCGTCTTGATTATCAGTCTATGGATTACCGGCCGATAGGCAGGACACACGCTGCGCTGGCAAGCGATGTATATTTCTATTCAGGCTTGCCGCGAAAGTGTGCGACTTATCCATAAGTTTCAAATTCCAGGGGCAGCGCCAACAAAAGCAACCTACAACAACTGGGCCGCTTGCAACTGGCTCCCATTGACGCTGACCTTCTGCAATTGTATGGCAGTGACGTTTTCGATAACACCCAGCGAATCCGCCAGGGCAATATCGCAATCGCGCAGGCTCAGGCCGGTGAGCGGGTTGTCGGGAAAACCGCGCAACACAAACGCCCTCTGCGCCTTGCGTACGTAAAAGCCGCGAATCTCCACATCCTTTACCGTCGGCTGGAAGTTGCCGTTGGGGCCCTCCTCGTAATAGAAGTTAACCACAATGGCGTCCTGCACTTCTCCAACCAGGATATTTTCATAGCGAATATGCTCGATCACGCCACCGCGGGAGGCATTGGTCTTGATGCGAATGGCGCGTTCCAGGTCGGGGCTGCTCATAATACAATTGCGCGCGTGCAGGTTTTTTACGCCGCCGGAAATCTCGCTGCCAAGGACGATGCCGCCGTGACCGGCGCGCATGGTACAGTCCTGAATCAGGACATTTTTACACGGCTTGGCCAGGCGCCGACCGTCGTTGTTGCGCCCGGACTTGATGGCGATACAATCGTCACCGGTATCAAAGGTGCAACCTTCGATCACCACCCGGTTGCAGGATTCCGGGTCGCAGCCGTCGGAGTTGGGACCATGGCTACGCAGGATCACCTTGCGCACGGTGACGTCCTCACACAGCACCGGGTGCAGCAGCCAAAAGGGGGCCGCGGTAACGGTGACACCCTCGATCTTGACCCGCTGGCATTCATAAAACTGAATAAACGACGGGCGCAGGTAGCTGCCCTCGGCGAACACTCGCTCCGCCACGGGTACGCCCCGCTCGGCCATATCGAACAATTGCTGGCGCGCGGCGGCCTGGTCCTGCTCGGGGTAGTAATTCCAATCGCGCTCGGAATGCTGGCCTTTCCACGGCCACCAGGTATCCCGGTTGGCATTGCCGTTGAGCACACCGCCGCCGGTAACCGCCACATTGTGCTGCCGATAGGCGTAGATCAACGGCGAATAGCCCATCATTTCCATGCCTTCCCAGCGCGTGAACACCGCTGGCAGATAGCGGCTGGGATCGGTGTAAAAACTCAGTTGCGCCGAGCTGGTGATGTGCAATTCCACATTGCTGAGCAAATGCACCGGGCCGCTGCGGTAGACACCGGAAGACAGCACCACCCGGCCGCCACCGGACTCGTGACAGGCGCGAATGGCGGCGCTGATGGCAGCGCTGCAGTCGGTTTGGTTGTCGCCTGCGGCACCGAAGTCTTCCACCAGCAGATAGCGCTCGGGGAAATACGGCTCGCGGGTGGCGACCTTGATTTCATCGGCGCTCAACCAGCGCTTCTCGCCCTCCAGTGCCAACACACTGGTGTTGTCGTATTGATTGGCGCAGCCGCTCAAAGTCGCACCCACTGCCGAACCCAGCGCCCCCATACCCACAAGCTGGGTGAAGCGGCGGCGACTGATCTGTATGTTGCTATTGCCCACTCTGTAGTACTCCTGAATTTTTAGCTGTGGCATGGCGGCGGCGATGATAGCACCCGGGTGCAGCACACGCAGCCCGCCAGCGGATTACCTGGTCCAGCGGCCAGGATCGAAACCAGTCCTGCGGCCACCTAGTTCATCAAGCCAAAATAACGCGGCAGGGCTTCACTGATGGCCGGCACATAGGTCACCAGCAACAGCGCCACAATCATGGCCGCGTACATGGGCAGCAGTGGCCCAATCATGCGCGCGATGGTGGTTTTGGCTATGGCGCAGCTGACAAACAGGACACTGCCCACCGGCGGGGTCACCAGCCCAATGGACAGGTTCAATACCATCATGATGCCAAAATGCAAGGGCGACATGCCCAGCTGGGTCGCCACCGGCAGAAAAATCGGCGTAAAGATCAGCACCGCCGGAGTCATATCCATAAACGAACCCACCATCAGCAACACCAAATTGATGATCAGTAAAATCAGCAGCGGGTTGTTGCTGAGCTGCAGCAAGAATTCCGCCACCTGGGTGGGTATATCGTGAAACGCCAGCAGCCAGGACATGGCCACGGATGTTGCCACCAGCAGCATGACAATGGCGGTGGTCTCGGCCGACTTGAGCAGGATGGGGTAGATATCGCGGCGGCTGATTTCGCCGTAGGCCAGCCAGGCCAGGGCGAGGGCGTACAACACCGCGATGGCACCGGCCTCGGTAGCGGTGAAAATGCCGCCGAGGATACCGCCGATCACCACCACAATCAGCAGCAGACTCGGCAGCGCCCGCAATCCGGCGCCCATGGTAGCGCGCAGGCTCTGGCGCCCGGCGGTGGGCAGATTGTGGCGCTTGGCGTGATACGCGCATACCAGCATCAACAAGCCCGCCAGCAACAACCCGGGCAAGTAGCCGGCGATAAACAGCGCGGCGATGGACACCCCGCCACTGGCGATGGCGTAGACAATCAGGATGTTACTGGGCGGGATCAGCAAACCGGTGGTAGCACTGGTGGCCGTCACCGCGGCGCTGAAGTTGCGATCGAAACCGTCCTTTTCCATCTCCGGCAGCATAAAGCCACCCACGGCGGAGCTGGCGGCCACTGCGGAACCGGAGATGGCACCAAAGAGAGTACAGGAGACGACGTTCACCAGCGCCAGGCCACCGGGAACCATGCCAATCAGGCTCTTGGCAAAGTCGATCAAACGGCGGGCAATGCCACCCTGCCCCATGATCACCCCGCTGAGGATAAACAGCGGAATGGCCAGCAGGGCAAAGCTGTTGAGCCCACCCACCATGCGCTGGGCCATAGTCGCCACTGCGGGGCCCGCATCCAGGGACATCATTAGCGCCCCGAGGGTGGCCACACCGATACAAAACGCCACCGGCACCCCGAGCATCAACAGCACCACAAACACACCTAACAACACGGCTTCAATCATGACTTCACCTCCGCTGCACTGACCGCGGTGTCGATGCGCCGGGCGCGCACCGCTTCCACCAGGGCAATCACAGCATAAAAAATCAACATCACGCCGCTGATCGGCAAACTGCAATAGACCAGCGACATCGACACTCCCAACGCGGCAGAATGCTGCTGCAACTCCGCGGTTAACTGCACGATACTGAGGCCACCGGCCACCAGCACCGTGGCGGCAAAGAAGATCACTAGCAGGTGCACAAACACTTCGTGCCAGAAGCGCGCGCGCCCCTCAAATTTGGCGCTGATCAAATCCAGCCCCAGATGCATCTTCACGTGGTAGGCAAAACTGCCGCCCAACAGGCCGATCCAAATCAGCAGGAAGCGGGCCAGCTCCTCGGTCCAGGGGCTGGGGTCGCCGAGCAGGTAGCGCGACACTATCTGCCAGGTGACACACAACACCATGGTGGCCATCAACAGTGCCAACAGCACGCGGAACAGGCGATCCAACACGTTCACCAGAGACGACAACATCAGGGGTACTCCTGTATTTGCTGTATGACCCGGCCCAAAGGACTGCCGGCGTAGGATTGCAACATGGCCGCCACCTGGCCGCTGAACTGGCGCTTGTCGGGACGAATTATCGTGACCCCGGCGGCCTCCACGGCGGCCAGCGCGGCCTCGGTGTCGACGCGCCACTGCTCCCGTTGCAGTGCCACAGACTCATCTACGGCCACTTGCAACCAGCCGCGCTGCTGTTCGGTCAGGTGATCCCAGACGTACTTGCTGATCAGCAGAATGTCCGGTACCGCCGAGTGCTCGTCGAGGGTGTAATAGCGGGCCACCTCGTAGTGATGGGACAGGTAAAAGCTGGGGGGATTATTTTCCGCGCCGTCCACTACCCCCTGCTGCAAGGCGGTATACAACTCACCCCAGGCCACCGGCGTGGGGCTGCCACCGAGTGAAGCCACCATCTGCATGGCGGTCTGGCTTTCCTGGACCCGAATCTTCATGCCCTTGAGGTCGGCCGGCGTGTGGATGGGTCGCTTGGTCGAATAAAAGCTGCGACTGCCGGCGTCGTAATAGCCGAGCCCCAGCAAGCGCGCCCCCACCGGGCTTTGCAACAACTGTTCGCCAATGGCGGAGTCCAGCACCCGCTGGTAATGGTCGCGGTCGCGAAACAGGTAGGGGATATTGAAAATTTTCATTTCCGGCACAAAGCCCTCCAGCGGGCTGGCTGACACTTTGGTCATGGCCAGACTGCCGATTTGCAGCAGCTCGATCAGCTCCCGCTCACTGCCCAACTGGCCGCTGGGGTAGATATCGATCGCCATGCTGCCACCCGACAGCGCCTGCAGGCGCTGGTCCATAAACACCATGGCCTTGTGCACTGTGTGGGTCGGGTCAAGGGTATGGGCCAGCTTCAAGCGCAGCTGGGTATCGGATTGCTTGCACCCGGCCAGCGACAGCATAAACAGGGTAGCCAGCAACAGGGCTGGCAAACCTCTGCCCGACAATGGCCACGGGAATGGCAATGGCAAACGCCGCCCGGCTCGCTGGAAAAGTGCAACAGTGAATATTCTCATTTGGTCCCATCCCGGTCTTGTCTTTATAGTGAGGAGCTGTGTGCTGGCTGGCAGCGGTCTTTTCTTCCAAATATCTTTTCTTTCAAATATCGTTGTGCCACCGGTGGCATAATAGGTGAAAACAGACCGCAGTGCAACTGGCGTCGGAAAAATTTGCTGCGCAAGACGTGCCCTATTGCCCGGTCACTGTTGTATGATAGGCGCCTTGATTGCCCTGGCGTGCCCTGAACGCCAGCCTGATGCCCGCTGCCGCTGCCGCTGGCCATTGGGCCGGGCCACCACCACGACAATGACCTGGACCCCTGAAACCTGACCATGATCCGATTTCTGATTTGCTTGCCACTGCTACTTTCCAGCCCCTGGGTAACCGCCGGGACTCGGTCGCTGTTCAAAGACGAACAGGGCAACACCAACTGGCAGCATATTGCCAACTGGTCCAGCGGTACCCTGATCATCCTGCTGACCGCCGCCGCCATCTCCCTGTTCTTCAGTCACCGCCATACCAAGCGCGCCAATCGCGCCCTGGAGGAAATACGCGATGCCCTGGAGCAGCGGGTCCGGGAGCGCACCGCCACCCTGAACGAATCGAACCAGTTATTACAGGAAACCAACAGCTTGCTGGAGGGTGAAATTGCCCAACACAAACAGACCTCGGCCCGCCTGCGCGACTCGGAGAGTTACATCAAGGATATTCTTGAGTCGATGCCGCTGATGCTGATTGGCGTCAACACCGACAAGCAGATCACCCAGTGGAACAAGCTGGCGGAGAAGGCTACCGGGGTCAAAAACCAGCAGGCCCTGGGCCGCAACCTGTGGGAGGTTTACCCCACCATTACCGTGTCACCGGACCAGATCGCCAAGGTGCTGAAAGAGAACAGCCCCACCACCATCAAGCACTGCCAGCGGGGCCAGTACTACTTCGACATCACCATTTACCCGCTGCGGGAGCAGTCCGAAAGCGGTGTGGTGATCCTGGTGGACAATGTCACCACCCGTATCCTGGCGGAAAACATGTTGATCCAGCGCGACAAGATGTCGTCCATCGGGGAGCTGGTCACCACCACCGCCCACGACATCAACTCACCGCTGCAAATCATGCTCAAGGACCTGCAAGCAATGCAGGCCCTGCTGCCGGCCACCACCGAGGCACCGGCACAGCTGGATGCACCGACCATCGGCAGCTTTCACGATTGCCTGACCGACGCCCTGCAGGGCGGCCACCAGGCCTTGCGCGTGGTCAACAACCTGCTCGAATTTGCCAACACCCACGCCGACAACAAGCGCAAGGTGCAGATCGCCGATATTATTGAGCACACACTGGATTTGGCCCGCGACGTACTGTCCGAGCCGGATGGATTGAAATTCAAGGATATCGACATTGACCGGCACTACGAGCCCGAATTGCCGTCCATTCCCTGCAATGCCTCGGAACTGCAGCAGGTGTTTTTCAGCTTGTTCCGCCATGCCTTCAAATCCCTGCAAGACAAGCAGCAGGAGGATTTCAAGCCCCTGATCCGGATTGAGCTGTCCGAGTGCTACGACGCCATCTGGATCAAGGTGCAACACAACGGTGTCGGTCTCAGCATCACCGAACAACAGTACATCTTCGAGCCGTTTTTTAACAAGACGACCAACTCGGAGACCGTCGACCTGAGCACCCGCCTGTCGTTTTCCTATTTCATCATCACCGAACACCACGGCGGGCAGCTGGCAGTGACTTCCGACGTCAACGTCGGCACCACCTTTCATATCCAGTTGCAGATTAAGTAGGGTAAGAAACGCAAAGGGGCCAGAATCACGGCTTTTATCGATTAGGATAAAACCGGTGACGCTGGCCCCTTTGCTTTAGCCCCCTTGACCGCAGCAGCGCTGCGGTCAAGGGGTAACAACCTTCAGCGCGCCCTCAAACAGCCTTCAGCGCTGCATCATAGTCGGGCTCATCGGCAATTTCCGCCACCTGCTCGGTATGCACCACCTTGCCATCGCCATCGATAACCACCACCGCACGGGACAGTATTCCAGTGAGGGGACCAGTGGTTATGGTCACGCCGTAATCCTGGCCAAAGCTGGAGCGAAAGGTCGAACCGGTGGCCACCTTATCGATACCTTCAGCGCCGCAAAAGCGGCCGGCGGCAAACGGCAGGTCCGCAGACACACAGATCACGTTGACGCCACTCTCGGACGCGCGCTGGTTGAATGTACGCACCGAAGTTGCACAGGTAGGGGTATCCACCGACGGGAAAATGTTCAATACCAGCTTCTGGCCCTTGTAGTCCGCCAGCGAAACTTCACTGAGATCTGACTTCACCAGGGCAAAGTCCGGTGCCTTGCTGCCCACCGCGGGCAGGTCGCCGCACGTTTCTACGGGGTTTCCTTTAAGGGTAATAGTCGCCATTATTTGCATCCTTTGTTGGTTGTCTTACGGGTGATTTCAAGCCCGCTTAGCATAACAGCTAACGCGGAGTGTTAAAGGGGTTTTCAACAGCTCCGCAGACAAACTTCAGCGCCAGCTTAATTGCGCGCCGCAGACCATATGGACTGCAGCGAGTAAGCGGTCGCCGAACGCAGCTGGACAGCCTTATCGCTCACCAGCCTTAACGAACCATAGGCCTCATTGGGAAACAGCAAAGCGGTAAAAATCGTCTCCCCGTCGTTGGCAAATACTTCGATAGAAGAGCGATCCAGATAGACCCTTAAAGAGACCTGGTCGCCACTGCCGGTGATGGGCGCCACCTGGCGCGCGGCAAACCCATCGGCAAAATCGCTTTTCCCGGCCCGGGTTCGATCCAGAACATACTGGCCATTAGCCCGATCGATGCTGAAAGTCACCCGCTCATCCAGCGTATTGGACCACTCCAGGGTGACCAATTGCGCCTGCTGCAGAGACAGGTCGAGGGTCAATTCCTGTAAGTCTAGCGGCTGTTTGGCGCTGAGTTCCAGCTTGTCTGCCAAGTCCAGCGAGCCGTTCACAGCGACATTCTCAATACTGCTGGAACCTGCGCGCAGGCCCTCGAGCTCAGCCACCGGGCGCGAGAACAGCCGCGGGCCCGTCCCGGTTTGCCGCAAGTGCATGGCGCGCGGCAGCGTCATAGCGCTGCGCCAGCGCTGGGTAGGTACACGGGTGGCGTAATCCCAGTTGGACATCCAGCCGATAAACAGGGTGCGGCCATCCGCCTCGGGCACATCCGACCAGGTAACACCGGCGTAGTTGTCGGTACCGTGATCGATCCACAGGCCCGACTCCAGCCGCGGCCGGGCTGGCTTGTTGGCGAACACGATACTGTCCACGCTGATGACGCCCCGCGGCCCGCTGGCTTTATCCTCGATCCTGATTTGCGCCTCCTTGCCGCGCAAATCCTTGACATCCCAACTGCTGGCATTCAACCGCGAATAACTGCTGCCGCCAGCCGTGCGTACCACCTTGCCGTCCACCAACAGCGACACAGCGGCCCCGTCGACCTCGCCCCAGCCACCGGTGTAGAAGTTAATATAGGGCCGCTTGATCTTGAAGGGTTTTGACAGCATGGAACCGGTAGCCCGATCACCACCGACAAAAGACGCCAGCATCTGCTTGCCGAGGTCGGCGTCGCCGGCGTGACGTGGCGTTACTGGCGCCACGGCAAAGGCATCACCGGTTTGGGTCCAGTTGTGCAACCCCCGCTCAAAATCCTCAAACACCTGGCCGGCGGGGAACTTGAGCGGCCGGGTCGCCACTACCGATTTTATGTCCGGGTCCAGAGTAAAGCGCTTGCCGTCAAAATCACCGACAAAATACTGGGTGGCGGAACCGCCATTGGGGCCGCCCTCACCGATACTGACCAGCAACACATAGCGGCTACCGGTGCCATTTTCAACTGGCAACTCAATCAGGTCGGGGCACTCCCAAACTCCGGCGTGAACCCCCAAGCCTTCACCAAACTTGCTTTCGAATTGCCACTCCTTGAGATTGGGGGAGGAGTAAAAATGAATGGTATCCGCCACCGCCAGCGACATAATCCATTGGCCACTGCCCTCATGCCAGAATACCTTGGGGTCACGAAAGGCGAATTCACCGGGGTTGGCCAGCACCGGATTGTTTTTGTATTTGCTCCAGCTGCGCCCCTTGTCGAGGCTGTAAGCGATGGCCTGGGACTGGAAATCAACCCGCCCCATATTTTCACCGGCATGATTGTGGTAGGTATAAATAGCCACCATGGGCGGGTTGTCGACACTGCCGAAACCGGTGGTATTGTTCCAGTCGATCACTGCACTGCCGGAAAAAATGGTGCCCTGTTCGTCCGGCCACAGGGCAACCGGCAGCTCCTCCCAGGTGACCATATCCTTGCTTACCGCGTGGCCCCAGTGCATCGCCCCCCAGACATTGGAATAGGGATGATACTGATAGAAGAGATGGTATTCACCTTCGTAATAAACCATGCCATTGGGGTCGTTCATCCACTGCTGCTGCGGACTAAAATGCAATTGCGGCCGGTAGGGCTCCTGATACAAATCGTCAAAGGCACTGGCATTTTCAGGCAGCAGCGCAGGCAGCAACAGCGGCAGTGACAGCAGCCCGGCATGTACTAATCTGGATAATTTCATACGTCAATTTCCTTTAATTTTTAACCTAATTACTACCGAAGCCAAGCGTCAGCAAGCTGGCACTATGGCAGGCCTGGCTGCGGGGGCTTGTTTTCAAGACCCTCGACAGCAGGGATGCTGTCGTGGAGCCCCCATGGATGGGTCTACGGCGAGTCTTGAAAGCAAGACCCTGGAGCCAGGCCGGGAAAAGAACTGTTCCCCCAAGGGTTACAAAGTGTATGTCTCCTGGCGCCGATAGCTGGCTTACCCATAGGGGTAATCAAGGTCTTTAATTGCCGACAGACTTAACTCTTGCTGGATCCCAACTCTTCATCAAGGCTGGGATGGGCATGCTGCGACAAACCTTCCGCCAGGGATTCCAGCGTGCGGCCCTTGGTCTCCGGCATGATAAACACCACCCACAACAACTGCAGCGCCATCATAAAGGCGAAAAACGCGAAGATGGTGGCGGGCTCGAACCGCCCCAACACAAATGGCATTAACAGGGTGATCAGGGCCGCGAATACCCAGTGGGTACCGGAGCCAATGGACTGCCCCTGGGTCCTGACATTGTTGGGGAATATCTCGGCAATAAATACCCAGATAACCGCTCCCTGCCCCACCGCGTGGGCCGCGATAAACAGGAACACAAAAAACACCACCGTGGCCCCACCGGCACCGGAGGCAAATGCCCAGGCCACTGCGGACAGGGATACTATATAGCCGATCGAACCGACCAGCAGCAATTGCTTGCGCCCGAACATATCGATCAAATACAGGCCCAACATGGTAAACACCAGGTTGACCATGCCGATTCCGGCACTGGAGAGCAGGGCCGAACTGGCGTCCAGGCCGGCGGATTCAAATACTCGCGGCGCGTAATAAATAATAAAGTTGATCCCGGACACCTGGTTAAAAAACGCCACCAGGAACGCCAGCATAATCGGGAAGCTGTAAGCCTTGTTGAAAATGGAATCCTGGGTGAACTCCCGCTGGGCGTGACGAATCTCCTTGACGGTGCGCTCGACACTGTCCGGATTGACGATCTGGATAATACGCCGCGCCTCAGTTTCATCATTCTTGCGAATCAATAACCAGCGTGGACTTTCAGGCACTCGCACAATCAGCGCCAGGAAGACAAACGCCGGAATGGCTTCAAGGCCCAGCATCCAGCGCCAGCCCAGGCCGCCGATTTCAGTGAGCAGGTAATTGGAGAGAAACGCCACCAGGATGCCGAAGACAATTTGAAACTGGTACAGGGCGACCAGGCGGCCACGGTGATTGGCCGGTGCGATTTCAGATATATACGCGGGCACAGCGATTGAGGACAAGCCGACCCCGACACCACCGATAAAGCGCATAATTGAGAAAGTGTAGGGATCTTGCGCCAGCGCCGATCCCAGGGCTGATATCAGGTAAAGTACCCCGATGGCAATCAGCGTCAGCTTGCGCCCATAGCGCTCACAGGGAATATTGCCGGTGAGGGCGCCGATAACGGTACCCCACAATGCAGCGGACATGACCAGGGCGCCGTGAAACAGATCACTGGTCTGCCACAATTTTTGCAAGGGTTGATCGGCGCCTGAGATAACCGCCGTATCGAACCCAAACAGAAAGCCGGCCACCGCAACGGTGACCGACCAGAAAATAATTTGTCGGATATTATTCATAGCTATAGCGGCCTTTATTAGAAGGCTGCACACTCGCAAAGCGTGCAGCATTGGTTTTGCCCATTCGATCTATGAAAAGTCGAACTTATAGAAAATCAAACCATGCAGACTCGAACTGTGAAGTCACGCAGGCGGCACCCTGCAACAGGGTGCCGCCCCTAACCTGCAACTCTTAGAAAGAGTAATCGAGACTGAACTTCACTGAACGTCCCAGCAGCGGTCTCGCCACTCCGATGTAGTCACCACTGGCGAAGGTCAGGCCAGAGGTGATCGGCGATCCCTCGGTAAACGACTCGGCGTCGTTGACATTGTTAACGTGCAATTGCAGATCCAGGTTATCCGAAACCGAGTACAAGGCACCCATATTGAACTGGGTATACTCCGGATAAATGGTCACGTTAGTGTTATCGTCGGTAGCAAAACGATCACTGTAGTACTGCGCCTGCCCGTAGATCGTCAAGGGTATTGCGGCAAAGGTATAGGAAGGTCGGAAGTTGATCATGACCTCGGCTTGCCGGCGTGGCCGTCTCGCATCGCTGGAGGACACCTCATACTGGCGGACATCATTGATGTTGTCGTTATTGGTATCCACTTCCACAATACCGGAGCGAATGGAATTGTCCTGGCCCTGCTCGGGATCCTGCCAAACGATACTGCCCTGCAGGCGCAATCCTTCGGCAAAATCAGGCGTCCAGCTACCTTCGATCTCTACCCCCACATTGGTCAGGTCACGACGGAAGGTGTCGCGCACCTTGGGACAGTTTGGCGGCGCAGGGATGGAACTACAGGCAACGTTACCCGTACCAGTGGCACTGAGATCGTCCAGCAGCGGCCCCAGGTTTTCCTTCGCCTTAAAATCGATGGCGAATACGGAAACCGTCATATCGAGGGTATCGGTACCGAAGCGAACACCACCTTCCAGCTGGGTAATGGACTCGGTCAGGTCACCGCGAGCGGTTTCACCTGTGGTCGGGCTGGTAGCCGGGCCACCAAAAATGTAGTCCTCAAAACCGGGCAGACGGAAAGACTCGGCAAAACTGCCGTAAATGGATACATCGCCCAGGGTATCGTGGTTTTCCAGCAATATATAGTTGGCACCGAATGACCAACCGACATCATCGTAGGATTCAGACGCAAACTGGGGCTTACCATCCGGCACATTGACGAAGTTGTCGGCCAGGGTATCGTCGGTCGAACCCACCACCACATCATTGGGGGTAAAGTCGTTAGAAGAGTTGCCCGGGTCAAAGGAGTTGGTGGTAACCCGATCCACTTCCAGCTCCTGCCAGCGGGCGCCGAAATCCAGTTTCAGGCGACCTTCCAGCAAGCTGACGTGGTCGAGGAAATACAGGGCCCGGGTCTTCATGTTGGAATTTGCACCGAGACCGAAGAGGGCCGGCTGGTCAACGCCACCAGTGGAAATAGACGGACCGACTTGCTGCTCCGCGGCGTCCACGGCGTACAGATCGACCAAACGGGCGTCTTCATTGATATCACTCCAGGCGCTGGCGAACACTGAAGACACATCATAGGTAAAGATGCTGGTATAAGCGCCAAACGTCAGGTCGTGGGTGGTGGAGCCCAGCTCAAAGCTATTGGTCAGGCGGAAGTCGCCGGTAAAACTGGTGGCATCAACCTTGGCCCAAACCGGAATGTTGTGAGCCAGCACTGAGGGTGCTTCCACCGCAGTGGACAAATCGGTGCCAGTCACGGTGTCGGCGAAGTAAGCCTTGACCTGGGTAGCCGCGCTGTAGTCGATACCGTTAGTCGGATCTGCAGTCAAATCCTGGAGACGATTAAACTGGTCGTTTTGCAGCTTGCTGGTTTCCGTCGGCGGATCGTTGAACAGCGCATTGAAACCGCTGAACCCGGAGGTGTAACGCAGACCGGACTCCAGCCTCCAGCCGTCGCCGAAATCCTTGCCAAACTTGGCGGTAAATATATTGAACTCAGGGTTGATACCGTCGGTAATATCCAACTGCCGGCGACCGCCATCGGCGTCGTACAGGTTATAGTAGCTGGTAGCCGGCGCCTGCAAAGTGCCGTCACTAAAATCTACGCCCAGGCTCTGCACGTCACCGGGATCGATCTCAAACGGGTTGCCATCGGTGCCGGGTGCCCGGGTGTTGGCGATCCGGTAAGGAATGTTCTGGTAGAAGATGGTTTTATCCCTGATCACATGCGCCTGCACCATAAGTTCGGTGCTGTTGTCGTCGCTGGTGTAGAGCAGGTTAGCGCGAAACTGGCCGCCATTGTTGCCGGTATAGCCCGGGTCACGAACCCCATCGGACACCCGGTAGAAGCCGCCCATGGCGTAGGTCAGGTTGTCATTGATGGGGCCGCCGAGCCAAAAGTCGTTTCTGACATGACCCCAGTCTCCCACCTCCAGCTTGTAACCGCCCTCGAATTCCTGGCCGCCGGTGCGAGTAATGTAGTTAACCGCCGCGCCCAGGGCGTTGGAATAGAGAATGCCACCGGGGCCGCCTTTTACGGCTTCGACGCTTTGGGTCATCAAGTCGGTCTTGATAAAGACGTCGTTGTTCATAAACGGTGCTTCCGGCTCTTCAAAGGCCGGCAAGCCGTCCAGCAGGTTGGGTACATAGCGATAACCACCGGCCTGTGGCAGGCCCCGCACCAGCACGTTGTTGTGGGTTTCACCGGCGCTACCGCCTTCAGGGAAAAAGCCCGGGATATTGCCCAGCAAATCGGCCGTACCCATGGGTGCCAACTGCTTCATGTCTTCCGCGGAGATGGTGTTGATGGAGAAGGTCGCATCGAATTTTTTGGTGTCCTGGGTAACACCCGTGACAATGACCTCTTCGATCGATTCGGTCTTTGCCACTGCACCAGCCGATGCCATGGAGAGCAGGGCAATAGCGGTAGCGAGTCTGTTGCGTTGGTATTTTTTCATAATTTCACCTTATTTTTATCACTGATTAAACGGGATTACGTGCCGTACAAAGTACTTATTGGGCTAACTTATTGAGTCAACTTATTGAGCTAACTTTCAGGTCCAAATTTTATATCAAAATGTCTATCGTTGTACATTTTAAGCCGCGAAAAATCCCGATCACTGACAATACACGGGAGGTTTTAATTTAGTGGTGTGCTCTACCGTTATGACTAACGGTGGACAAAATTTACTATTCCCTGTTCAATATGTCAACACCTGGCCGCAAAAATCAACTACCCACCCTTTGCGAGCAGGTAGCCTATGCCGCTATAAGCAGCATCACCAGATGCTGCGCAACTCGCTTATCGCCACTCTCTCGAGCAACAAAGCGGTATTGCCGTCCAGTGGCGACAACTGCAATTGGTCCAGCGGCGCCCGGGAAAAGTACAAGGCGGTCAGCAGACTGCGGCCGTCGCTGCTAAATATTTCGAGCGACGAGGCGTCTTTAAGTATCCGCAACCCAACAGCAGAATCACCTGCCGGCTGCAGCGGTGCTACCTGCTTGCGCATATACCCATCGTGCACCGCCATCTGGTGTGCGGTGGCACTGCGGTCGATGCTGAGCTCGCCGGCCGCGGCATCGAACTGGAGCAGCAACTGCTCACCGCCGGCATTGGCAAAACACAACTGCCAGCTGCTCGCCTGGCCGCCACCGTTGGCGATCGCCAATTCCACATCCAGCGTATCCGCCAGGGGCGCGGTGGCCAGGGACTGGCGTCGTTCGACCAACATGTCTCGCACCTCGACCGCAGCCCCGCACCGCAGCGATGCCAGTTCGGCAACAGGCGCGGCGCTAAGACACAGGCCGTGCGCCGCCGGCAACAACTTCAACTCCCGCGGCACAGTCATGGCGCCACGCCAGGGCGCAGTGGGCACATGATTGGCGTACAGCCAGTTACTCATCCAGGCAATCATAATCCGGCGCTCATCACCCTGGGGCATACTGCTCCAGGTCACCCCGGCGTAATTGTCGGTACCGTAATCCAGCCAGCGTACCTCGTCGTCATCCGCGTGGAAATGTTCACCGTCGAAATCGCCGATAAAATACTGGGTGGCCGAACCGCCATTGGGGCCACCCGGGTTGATGGACAGCAGCAGCACCCATTTGCTGAGTTCCGAGTCACCCACCGGCAGTGGAAACAGATCCGGGCACTCCCACACACCGCCCATGGCGCCGGCGCTAAAACTCGAGCAATAGCGCCAGTCTTTTAGGTTGGCAGAGCGAAAGATTTGCACCTCGCGCCCCGCTGCCAACACCATGACCCAGCCCTGCTGCTGCTCGCACCAGAATACCTTGGGGTCGCGAAAGTCTTCGAGGTCCGGGTTTTCCAGTACCGGGTTGTGGGCGTACATTTGCCAGTTATCGCCGCCATCGACACTGTACGCCAGACTCTGCACTTGTCGATTCCACTTGGAACTGTGGGTAAACATGGCCACCAGCGGCGGGTGCTCGCCCTGCTGCAAGCCGGTGGTATTGTGCCAATCCACCACTGCACTGCCAGAATAGATATAGCCCAACCCCTCAGGTTCGGCGTGCAAGGCGACAGGCCGCTCCTCCCAGTGCAGCAGATCGCGACTGGTGGCGTGGCCCCAATGCATATTTGACCACGCCTTGTCGGAGGGGTTGTATTGGTAAAACAGGTGATAGAGGCCGTTGTAGTAGAGCATGCCATTGGGGTCATTGATCCAGTTTTCACGGGGAGAAAAGTGAAACTGTGGGCGATGGTGCTCACGGTAACAGGGCTTGGGGGGTATAGACACGATAACTCTCACTCTTTGTAGGCCCGGCAGTATGGCTTTTACTGGGCACAATGCCAAAAATCAATGGGCATAATGCCACAAATGTCTTTCGTTGGACAGCACTCTGTGATAAGGTTCCCACCGCAACTGCAGGCTATATTGACACTGAAAACAACAGCCTTAATCATCCAGCCCTCTAATAATCCAGACCCAATAATAGATGGAGCAGCCAGTGGCAACCATAAACGATGTAGCTGAACTTGCCGGCGTATCGGTCAAAACCGTATCCCGCTATCTGTCTGGCTTTGAAGGCATCAGCGCAAAAACCGTCGCCCGGATAGAAAAGGCCACTACCGAACTTGAGTATTTTCCATCTGCCGCCGCCAGGTCCCTGCGCGGACAGACTACCGGCATCGTCAGCCTGATCGCGGATAACCTGACCACCTCCCCGTTCGCGGCGGATATCGTCAAGGGCGTCCACGCGGTGTGCGAAAAAAACGACAAGCTGTTACTGATCGGCGAAACCGGTGAAAACCAGAAGACTTTTGAAAAACTGGTTGACCGTTTCCGCCAGCAAAAAACCGAAGCCATCATTACCGCCGCCTCGCACCACAAGACCATACACATCACCCAGAGCTTTGAGCAGTGCCCTCTGGTACTGGTTAACTGCTTTGACGACCAGCGCAAGTACCCGTCCATTGTACCCGACGACCGCCAGGGCTCTTACGACCTGACCCGTCGCCTGTTGGCGCTGGGCCACAAGAATATTGCCTTTGTTATGCTGCCCGAGGACATGGTCGCCACCCGCTTACGACGCCAGGGCTTTGAAGAGGCCATGCACGAAGCCGGCGCAGAGATCAACCCAAAATGGATGATCTATTCCACTGTGAGACGTCCACCCGACACCCTGCAATGGCTGCGTTCGGTGCTGGAAACCATGCTGGCGCCGAGAAAGCGACCCACCGCCATCCTCTGCGGCAATGACAAGATGGCGTTCCGGATGCTGATGCAACTGCACGCCATGGGCCTTGAAGTACCCAAGGATGTGTCAGTGGTCGGCTACGACGATTTCAGGTTGATATCCGAGAGCACCGTGCCCGGACTGACCACCGCAGCCCTGCCCTACTACCAAATGGGTGTGCGCGCCGCCGAACTGGCACTGAGCCTTACCACCAGCAAAGCACGCCCTGGAGCTATCGAGGCAATACATTGTGATCTGATAGTGCGCGACTCTGACCGCGCCTTACGGCGCAGAAAGACAACCAGAGAGTCAACTAAAGCGTCCCCCAGGTAAGCGCACTGTTAACAAAAATCCGCATTTAACCCACATCGACCCGTTACCGGCCGAGGCACCTAACCATGAGGCAGGAATCAATCCGCAATTACTGGCTGCTCAGCGGTGCTTTCTTTACCTTCTTCCTGACCTGGTCCTTTTGTTTCGCCTTGCTGCCCATTTGGCTGCACCAGGCCGTTGGGTTGAGCGGCGAGGCAACCGGAGTGATCTTCAGCGCCAATGCTGCTGCAGCCCTGCTGATCATGCCCTGCTACGGTTTTGTCCAGGACAAGCTCGGACTCCGCAAACATTTGTTGCTGGTTATCGCTTGCCTGCTCTTGTTGTGCGGCCCTTTTTTTATCTACGTTTACAAGCCATTGTTACTGCATAATTTTTTCCTGGGAGCAGTCAGTGGCGGGCTGTTTTTCGGCCTCGTATTTTCTGCCGGCGTCGGCGCGCTGGAATCCTACATTGAACGGGTCAGCCGCATTACCGGGTTTGAATTCGGCAAGGCACGCATGTGGGGCTCACTGGGCTGGGCCGCCGCGTCGTTTGGAGCCGGTTACCTGTTCAACCTCAACCCCAATATCAACTTCTGGCTGGCCTCCGCCAGCGCTGCGGTATTCCTGGGGCTGATGCTGGCGGTGCGCACGACTAACGCCCCGCAGCCAGAAGACAATGAAGGTCACAAGGCCGGACAATTGCGCCCGGCCGATGCCCTGAGCCTGTTTCTCAGCCGCAAATTCTGGGCACTGGCAACGTTTGTGATGGGCGTGACCTGCATTTACGGGGTATACGACCAGCAGTTTGCGGTTTACTTCACCGCCCAGTTTGCTGACCGGGAAGTTGGCACCGCCATGTTTGGCTACCTCAACTCCTTGCAGGTGTTCCTCGAAGCCGGCGGCATGTTCCTGGCCCCCTGGCTGGTCAATCGCATCGGCGCCAAAAATGGCCTGGTATTGAGCGGCGTCATCATGGCGATACGCATGATAGGTTCCGGTTTCGCCGATGGCGCCGTCGAGATATCCATAATGAAATTGCTGCACGCGGTGGAATTGCCCATTCTGTTGGTGGCGTTGTTCAAGTACATTGCCGCCAACTTCGATCCCCGCCTGTCCGCCACCATCTACCTGGTTGGCTTTCTGTTTATGAGCCAGCTAGTGGCCGCCCTGCTCTCGGTCGTGGCGGGCATTATGTACGACCAATTGGGGTTTGCCCTGTCCTATAAAATCCTCGGCGCAATCGTGGCGTTTTTTGTGCTGCTCTCCCACTTCCTGCTCAGCAGCGATCTCACACCGTCTGCGTCACCAGGTTGAACACGGTACCCATCACCCCCGGCAGTATGGGCATCATAACCGCCGTTATCTTGGGCCAGTGCTCGTGCAAAAACTGGCGCGGACTGGCACTGGCGTCGGGCACCGCCTGGGTGGCGTCGCTCTTGCGCAAATCCTGGTAGTACCACTGCAACCACAGGCAGGCGGCCAGGTAGCTGGCAGCGAGCAGCAGGCTGGCCAAAACGCCGGCCACCAGGCTGATGGTGGGTGCCAGCTGCAACACCTTGTCGCGCTCTTCTGCCACCAGCAAGCAGGCGGCCAGGCGGTACATCTCCGTGGCCTGGGCAATCCATACCAGCAAAAATGCCGCCGCGCAGTACATGACGCGAGTGACGGCGCGCATCTGTCGCCCAGGGTCCCGCTCGTGCACGCCCGGCACCAGCAGCAGGGATATCACCGCCATGATGGCCACCAGATTGAGATAGGCCAGGGCATTGTTCCAGCTGGCCAGCTCTAACAGGCCTTGCCCCACCAGTTGCAGGTGGCGCAGCAGGTGGATAAAGGACATCAGGGGTATCTCGCGCACTACCGCCGTGTGGTAGAGAGCCGCCAGGGTCGCGACCAGCAACAGGAAAAACAGCGTATAGGTAGCGTTGCGCAGGGCCCGCGAACACTGGGCGAATGCCCGCTGCAGCCGAAAGATACAGAAGCCCAGGGTCACCAGCCCCACCAGCCAGTAGAAATAACTCAGCGCCAGCCATTTGAGCCCGGTCTCGGCGATCAGGGTTGACGCCGCCAGGTCGATGGCATCGGGATAATCCTGCAAGGGGGTGAAATCACGCAAGGGCAGGCGCGGCGAATCGGACTCGACAATCTGCGTCAGAAAAGCCAGCACCAGCAACAACAGGATCACCGCCAGCAGCGGACAGCCGCAGCCCAGGTAATAGCGCCAGGGAGTTTTGCCATGCACCGTGCCGTTCACTTGCACTCGTCTGCTTGCTCCTGTTTCTTGTTCTTATTGCTTGAACCTGCTGCCTAATCCTACTGCCTTCTCCTACTGCCGGCTTTTGTTGCCTGCTCTTATTGCTTAAGGGTGCTGCTGCGCCGACCAGTAATGGCCGCGCTCAACACTGGGGTACCGCTTCGTCGCTGCCTTCATCCACCGCCTCAATGAGCGGCAGCTCTAGCAACTGCAGCACCACGTCATCCAGCTCGATTTTTACCGGCACCCAGTGCTGCTCAGGTGCCAGCCACAACGCACTGCCGGGGGCCGTTTCGCTGTCTTGCGTGCCAGCCCTCTCGCTTACCACCTGCACCACCCGCAGCCCCGGCAAGCGGGTATCGGTGGCCACCTCGCCGTTATAGCGCAAGGTGTAGTGGGCCAGCTTGCCGCGCTCGATAACAGCGGCACCGGACTCACTGCCCGGCAGCTGTTTGGGCGCGGCGTCGATAATTGCCACCTGCACCGACAGCGTATCCCAGGTCGGCCATTGCAGCGGCACTACCCGGGGCTCCGGGCTGTCGCCGCGGAGGGTGCTCGCGCTCGCGGCGGGCCAATCAAACGTGGTGTCGACGCGGTACTTGTCGCTGCCGCTGTCGGTGTGCCGGTATTGGCGCGGGTAGAGCTTGCCGCCCTCGATCGCTATGATACTGCAATCGTAGAACTGGCGACGGTAAAACGACCAGCGAATCTGGCTGCGGCTGGTGTAGCGGATATGCTGCGCAAATCGCTCCAGCCGCACAGTGGCCTCCGCACTGACATCGAACAGCAGAACCCGCTTGCTGCCGCCGTAATGGGCGGTAAAAGGTTGTGGCAGGTCGTCCGCCGCCAGCGGCTGGATTCCACTAGAGGCAAGCAGGAGAATGGCGGCTTTATGAAAGAGTCGCATGGGGGCTTATGGTTATCACTGCAAGAGCGAGCTGGCCTTGCGGAGTTCTTTCAGCACGATCACCCCATCCAGGTGTTCCATAGACGCTTGAACTATCCATTATTTATTATCCTTGCGCCTGCAGAGCATGCCGCAGGCTTGCTCACAGGGGCCTTTGGATTGCCACAATATCCAATCTCTGTTCTTCTTATTGTAATCCTTTCAAAGCAAAGCAGTCAGTGTCATTGCTTTACACCGTCCTGTCATAAACAACCATAAAAATGTCAATATCGCCACTATCGCACCTAGCGGCGGTTTTCTACACTGGTACTCGTTGCGATCACCTTACCGAGCACTTTACCGAACACACTACCGAGGACAGCCGATGAAAACCCGCATTACTGAACTGTTTGGCATTCAACACCCCATCATGCAAGGGGGCATGCACTTTGTCGGCTTCGCCGAATTGGCGGCCGCTGTTTCCAACGCCGGAGGGCTGGGCACCATCACCGGCCTGACCCAGCGGTCTGCCGCCGACCTGGCCAATGAGATTGCCAAGTGCAGAGACCTGACGGACAAGCCCTTCGCCGTTAACCTGACCTTTCTGCCGGTGATCAATGCGCCGGATTACCCGGGCTATATCGACGCCATTATCAAAGGCGGTGTCAAGATTGTAGAGACCGCCGGCAACCCTGCGGAGTACTTGCCAGTACTGAAGGAGGCGGGCATCACCATCATCCACAAGTGCACTTCGGTGCGCCACGCCCTCAAGGCCCAGACCCTGGGTGTGGACGCCCTCTCCATCGATGGCTTCGAATGCGCCGGCCACCCGGGCGACGATGATATCCCCAATATGATCCTGCTGCCCCGCGCCGCCGATGAGCTGGACATTCCATTCCTCGCCTCTGGCGGCATGGCCGATGCCCGCTCGCTGGTGGCCGCCATCACCATGGGCGCCGACGGCATCAACATGGGCACCCGCTTTATCGCCACCCAGGATGCGCCGGTTCACCAAAACGTGAAAGAGGCCATCCTCAACGCCACTGAACTCGACACCCGACTGGTGATGCGTCCGCTGAAAAACACCGAGCGGGTGCTCACCAATGAGGCGGTGGAAAGGCTGATTGGCAAGGAAAAAGAGCTGGGTGACAAGATTACCTTTAACGACATAGCCCCGGAAGTTGCCGGCGTCTACCCGCGCGTATTCCTGGACGGCGAAATGAATGCCGGTGCCTGGTCCTGCGGCCTGGTCGCGGGCCTGATCAACGACCTCCCTACCTGCCAGGAACTGATTGATCGCATTATGTCCGACGCGGAAAACCTGATCCGCAAGCGCTTGCTGGGCATTCTCTAAGCGCGCACTCACTGGACGAGCGCAAACCGCTCCACTACCCCGCCGGTAATCGTTGCCGATAACCGGCGGGGGTCACCCCGATTCGTTGTTTAAACAAACGCGCGAACGAACTGACGTCACTGTAGCCAACTTGCTCGATTATATTCACCAGTGGCATATTGGTGCTCTCCAGCAATTGCTTCGCCGTTTCAATCCGCAGGTTCTGCAGATAGGTTAAAGGCGGCACCCCCAACTCCGCCTTAAAGCGTCGAATCAGGGTGCGCTGGCTGACTTTCATCTTGTCGGCCAGCTGCTCCATATCCACCCTCTCGCGCACATGATTTTGCAGCCAGTACTGTGTTTTAGCGACCACCGGATCGTCGCTGGGATCCTCGTCCAAAAGGTTCTGGTAGGAGGGTTGGGTGCGATCACGGTAGTCAACCAGCATGGTTTTACTGCACAGCGCCGCCAACGGGGCGCCGTACTGATGCTCCACCAAGCGCAATGCCAAGGGCAGATGTGCGCTCATGGCGGCGCTGCAATACAACCCGTCGGCCTCCGTTACGGTGGCCTGTACATCCAGTTGTACCCAGGGAAAACGCTGCCGAAACTGACGCTCCAACCACCAGGAGGTGGTGGCCTGGCGGCCGTTCAACAAGCCGGTTTCTGCCAGCAAAAAGGCCGAGGTGCAATTACACGCCAGGCGGGCACGCCGCTGCCAGCGCTCTACCAGCCAATGCAGCAATGGCTGCGACTCCTCGGCCAGGGATTCATAGGCACTTATCCCCCGATAGAAAAACGCCGGCACGTAAATCAGGTCGTAGTCACCGGCATTGGCAATAGAGGTATCCGCCTGCAGCTTCATACCGCCCTGGGCAATTGTGGTCCCGCCCGTTTGAGACAGTGTCTCACAGTGGAACTGCGACGCCTCTGGCCCCTGCTGATTGCGGATATGGGCGTTGGCGATCTGGAAGGTGTCCATCACACCACTGGCACTGGACAGATAGAACTGCGGCAGCAGCACCACCCCGACTTTAAACATAAGCGAGAACCCCACCGGTAGTATTCAGGATCATGGGGCATTGTCAAAAATAGCTGCCTTAATGTCAATATCGCCATGCAAGTCTGCAAGTTTGTAGCCACTAACGGCAACACATCGCAATGGCGGGTATCAATGAACAAACCGGGGGGCTCTTGAAGAATTTGCCCCCTTCTCCGCACTGTCTTTTGGGGCACGGGGCAACACCTGAGCCCGTTGTCTTTTAGTTCTGCGAAAAACCGCTTTCAGCTTGAAGCCTATGCTCGCCTAAAGCAAGTGAGTGATATGGCGATTTCACCAAGTGGTGAAATGATTGCTTATCGTAGAACAGAAGATGATAAAAAAGATTTTCTCATTGTTTATTCATTAAAGAGAAAAAAGCAAATTGCTGCTGTGGGCCTCGGGCAAATACAGCACCGCTCTCACTATTTCGTTAATGAAAAAAATCTTATCTTAATTGGGTCCCGTCATCTTAATTGACGTGATTATCGTGATGATTTTGAGTTGAGTACTGCGTTCAGTGTGAGTATAAAAACTGGAGATATAAAACAGCTTCTCACTCCCGGGGGAGGTTTGAGTGGAAAAAGCAGGGTGACGCGTGGCCAGACTGGTATGGGCAAGGTTGTGGGTAGCACAGCAGATGGAAAGCACTTGTTTATCCCCGCTTTTGTTAGTAAATATGAATACGATTCCGCACCAAAATATGCATTATTGAAGGTGAAGGCAGAGGGCGGCCGCCCAAGAATTGTGACACCAGGGAGTAGGAAGGCGATGGATTATTTTTTTGATGGGGCTGGTAACTTACTCGCGCGAGAAAGTTTAGGTGATCGCTCAGATGTTCACAGCATTGAAGTCTCTTAGGCCGCGTTCCGATTTTGGATAGATGTAACCGGTGGGCAATATGACCCCGGCCGTTCAAGCTGCCGCATCCCGGAGAAACTGCAATGCCCGCTGCAAGGCGGCCTTTGGATCATCACCCCGGATACGGCACTCCAGAGTGACAAAGCCGCTAAAGCCATCGGATCTTAACCGGGTGAAATACTTCTTGAAGTCCAGCGCGCCGGTACCTGGTTGAAAGCGCTGGTTGTCTGCCAGGTGAATGTGCTTGATAAGGTCTCGATGCTGGTGCAGGGCAGTGCAAATATCGTCCTCTTCAATATTCATATGATAAAGGTCGGCGGCTATGGCTACATGCCGGAGCTGGTTTTCCTCTATATAGCGACGCGCCTGCGCCAGGGTGTTGATCATATGGTCCTGGTAGCGATTTAGTGGCTCCAGAAAAATCTGTACGCCCGCGCCTGCGGCAGCACAGTCCAGTTCGACCAGAGATTCTCCCAGGATTTCCCGATCTTGCTCGGGCGTTCGTGGCGGCTGCATTGGGGGCAAACGATAAGTGGCCATACCCCAGGCCGCCGGCACTACCATCCCTGCGCCACCCACCTCGCCAAGTGCGCGCAGAATCTGTTTTATCTCCACCAAAGACTGCAGCCGACGCCGCTCATCTAAATCGCCGATCCAACCGGTGTAACCGCCGCAGGCGCTGGTAACCGGAATCCCCGTCGCCGAAATCGCACGCTTTACTGCCTCGACATTGGCCACCAGCAGGCCGCCGTCAATTTCAAAACCATCGAACCCGGCTTCGCTGAGATAGCCAAATTTGGCATCAATAGGGTCCGGAAAAAACGCCTGGTTCTGTGTGCCGATTTTCATACCCGGGTGCTCCAGCGATTGTGGCTTTTATTTGAAAGTGACGCCCATTTTAATACTGAGTTCCGCATGCTGGTCAACGTAATGCATATAGGCCTGCGCACTGTCTTCAAAAGGTACGATAGGCGAAATGATCGCTTCACAATCGAGATAGCCACTTACCAACAGTTGCCAGCAAGTGTCCTCGATGCGGCGGCGGTTCCAGCGTGGATGGTCTGAATTAGGTTCACTGGCGGCGCGGGAAAAGATCAGCTTCGCCTGGTTGAAGTGTGCCTCTCGTCCGAGGTCCAGCCCCGCCGGAAACGCTTTGCCAAAGGCGACATAAGCAATGGTCCCGCCGTAGGCGACGCCCCGCAGCGCCGACTGCAGGGCGCCGGCATTGCCGCTGGTTTCAATAATCGCGTCTGCGCCCAGCTTACCAGTCAGCTTTTTGATCTCATAGCCAAGATCGCAAGCGCTGGGGTCTAAGCTGTAATGCGCGCCGTGGCGTAGGGCAATCTCTCGGCGATAGCTGAGCGGGTCGACGCCAACCACAACGCTGGCGCCGGCCCGGCTGGCAAGCTGCACGGCAATCTGGCCGATGGCGCCGAGGCCCATGACCACCACAAAATCACCGGCACGGACATTGGCATCACGGACCCCGCCAAGGGCAAACTGGGCCGGGTCGTAACACAACGCATTTTGCCACTTCACCGAATCGGGCAGTTTGCGCAACCTGAAATTATCGACCCCATTTACAATCAAAGTGTCACAGATTGGAGCATAGCTGCATACGACATCTCCGGGCTGGTAGCGAGTTACGTCTCCGCCGATTTCTACAATGCTACCCACTATCATATTGCCAAGGGCAAATTCGCCGAACACGACTCCCGCTGTGTCCCCTCTGGCCCGTGGCATAAACATCCGCCATTCTTCAGAGAAATACTCCCCCATAAAAGGTGACGCACCGCGAAAATCGATCACCTCGGTGCCATGCTTGGGTGAGGCGTACGCCACCTTAATCTTAACCTCGTTGGGCTTCACCTCGAGATCCGGGTACTCCAGCAGCGCCGCCGTTCTCGGCGCAGTAGCCACAAGCCTTTTCATTATTTTTACTCCTTTAACTTTTTTTGGGGGGCACCCATTAGGTGTCAATTAAAAAGAGTAATGCGCATTCAGTCACTAAAAATCACACTACTGAAGGGTTATTGCCTCATTTAAAATGACACTACTTATCACGGATATTGTAAGGGCCTTAAATGAGTAGATTGATGAGTTTGACCGCCAGGCCGGTAATCCACTTAACCCACCATTGTCTCCGACGGCTGCGCCGGTTCCCCCAGCATGGGCGCATAGGAGGACGGAATGCGACCATCGATATCGCGCACACCAAGTTCCGCCCCCAGTTCGGCGGTGACCCAAGTCTTGGCGGTGCGTGCCATCACCTCATTCCGCTCCAGCAGAGCACGCACTAGTCGACCAGGGTACTCGGGGCTTTCCATGCCGTCGACAAGATCGGCATAGGCTTCAGGAGCGACCTTCATTACTTCCAGTGTACGCTCTGTTTTCACAACTCCCAGCCAAAGGGATAGGGCCGCCACGTTGTGTGGTTTGAGCTCCTTGGCCATGTCGTGGGCCATCTTGTCGGCCCCCGCTTTGCCGATGCCGTAAATGGGCGTGTGAATATAGCAACGGGCGCCAAACGAGGAGATATTGACGATCAGGCCTTCTCTTCGCTCAACCATCAGCGGCGCCGCGTAATAGCTGGCCAGGTAATGAGCCCGCAGGCCCAAATCGATCATGTCGTCCCAATAGCTGAGAGGTTTTTGCCAGAACGGGGCCGGGTGTAGCAGGTCATCGGGTACGGCGAAGACATTGTTGACCAGCACATCTAACCGGCCCTGATCGCGTGCCACCTGTTCAAACAGTGCTTTTATCTGGGCGTCGTCGCGGTGATCGCAAGCAATAGCGATGCCGGTACCGCCGCGTCGGGTAACTTCAGCAGCTGTGGCTTCAATGCTACCAGCCTGTGGTTCCGCAGCACCGGTTGTGCGGCCGGTAACATAGACGGTTGCCCCCATCTCGGCCAAGGCAAGCGCAACCCCCTTGCCGACGCCACGGCTGGCCCCGGTCACCACCACAACAGGTTTATGATGCAACGACATAGCAAATACTCCTTGAAGAATTGTTGTAGCGGCCCTCAGCCTTCGCTCTCGGTCACCAGCCCCGGAGCAGCCCCCAACTGCAGCACCTGCAGCGATCCATCTCCCGCCTGCATAAGCAAGTTAGAAAGAATTGTGTAACGGGAGACAGAAATCTTCCACTCGCCGTCGACTTTGACGTACTCGTCATCGTAGTAGCCGTGCATCATCTGCACCATTTTCTTTTCAGTTTCCAACAGTTGGAACTGCATGCGCCAGCGCCCTTTGGCAGAAGCCTCACCAGTCAACTGGATTTCAGGGGACATACCGTGATGCATGTCAATATGGCTGGGATGGCAGGCCAATTCTTCAAACACGCGGATAAACTCTTCCATGTTGCGATACTGACCGATAAAGCCGAAATCAATCAGAAAATCCGGCTCGTGGTAACAGCTGCGCATGTCTCCAGTATCCCGGACATCGCAGGCAAACCACCAACGCGCCTTCAATTGCTTGATGGCCTCGATGTCCTCCAGGATTTGCAGGCGTTCGACCAGGTTGTTTTCGATAGTCATTGAGGAACTCCTTTCACTTATACGTTAAAAGTGTGCATTTATTGATGCAGCAAGTATGGGCCGTAAATTTCGCTACCGACTGCATCCAATATTCAGTTGAAGCGAGACTACCGGCCTTCAACCAAGGCGATTCATCGCTTAAGGTAGCCCCCTATGCCAACGATTCGATGGCAAATTTGAGCGCGTTAAGAAACCGGATCACCGGCCCACCGTCGAGCGCTCGGTGGTCGAAAGTAATGCCGAGCCTCAAAATGGGGCGCACTTGCACCGCATAACTGCCGTCCGGCAGTGCCACCGCCACCGGTTTTTGGACAATGCCGGGCATGCCCATCAATGCCACTTGATCGCCGTTAAGTACGGCTTCGGCACGCACCACCGGGCCGAGGGCGCCTGGGTTGGAAATGGTAAAGGTGCCACCGGCCATTTCCTCGGGCTGCAATGCCCGCTGGCGCGCAGCTTCGGCCAGGCCTGCGATACGAGTGGACATCTCCGCCGCGGTCAGTAACTGGGCGTCACGAATCACCGGCACCACCAGACCCTCGTCGGTATCCACGGCGATATTGAGATTAACCGAATTCCATAGCACCATTTCGTCCTCGCCAAAGGTGGCGTTGAGAGACTTGTGCTCTTGTAGTAGACGCGACGCATTGCAAGCGAAATAGGCCAGAATCGAGGGCGGTTGCTGGCCACTGGCCTTGAAACGCTTGCGCAATGCCATCAGGGCGCTTAAATCGATATCCATGTCGGCAGTCAGGTGGGGCATCTCGCGCTTGGCACAGACCATATTGCTGGCGATGGTTTTGCGACGCAACGAGTGACGTACGCGGGTGCCCGCAGGCTTATTAGTTAAAGCTACTGGGCGCTGTGCCGGCGAGGGCAAAGATGTCCCTGCGGCAGCAACCTCCGCGCCGGGCTCAACCGTCGGCACAGGTGCCTTCTGCGGCACCACATTTGCCTCCGGACCGGCTGCAACTGGCAGCCGCTTCCGTTTTGCCGCGACTCGTAGAACATCTTCGCCGGTTACCCGCCCACGCGGGCCGGTGGCAGTCACAGTGGTAATGTCTATACCGTACTCCCGGGCCAGTTTGCGCGAACGCGGCGAGGTTTTGGCCATAACTCCCCCCATCAACATCTCGCCGGGCTCCACCTCGGTAGTAGCAGCTGTGGTACTGCTTTCTAACGCTGTGACACTGGTTGCAAGCGCTACTGCAGCGGCTGCGGGCTGCGGGCCATTGCCCTCCCGTAGCGCGACACCTTGCTGAATGGCTTCCGGCAAACTGCCGGCAGGCGCCTGCCAACCCACGCAATCGCCCATTTTAAAGTCGGCTCCTTCCTCACCTAATCGGCGCACCAAAATGCCATCTTCTTCTGCGGTAATCTCAGTGACCGTCTTGTCGGTCTCCAGCTCATACAGCACATCACCGGCGACGAAAGCGTCGCCTTCAGCAACATACCACTGCAGCAAGCGAGCGTTTTCTACAGACCCCATCATGGGGATCGTTAAATCTCGAATAATCGACATAAGTACGGATCCTGTAATCAGAGGCTCATGATGTGTCGCCCGGCTGCGACAATTTCATCAACGGAGGGGATACAGGCCTGTTCCAGGTCGTTCTGCTGCGGCAGTGGCACATCCTTGCCCGCCACACGTAAAATGGGGGTTTCCAGTTCATAGAAGGCCCGTTCCTGGATTTGGGCCGCAATTTCAGCCCCTGGTCCGGCGGTCTTGTTGGCCTCGTGCACCACCAGTGCACGATGGGTGCGGTTAACCGATTCCAGGATCAACTCCCAGTCCAGCGGCACCAGGGAGCGCAGGTCAATGATCTCCACCTCGATGCCCTCATTGGCCAAGGTCGTCGCGGCCTCCAATGAACGATTGACCATGGAGCCGTAGGTCAGCAGTGTGGCGTCCCTGCCAGGTCGACGCACGATGCCCTTGCCAATCTCGACAATGTAGTCACTGTCCAACGGCACTTCGCCACGGGTGAAGCTCAGCGTTTGAATGGAATGGTAGAGGACCGGGTTGGGTTCGCGCAGAGCTGCCTTCATCAATCCTTTAGCATCGGCGGCGTTGGAAGGCACTACCACCTTCAGGCCGGGAAAGTGCATGCCCAGCACCTCAATGGAGTTGGAGTGCTCAGGGCCGGCACCCCCCATAACACCTACCGGCAGGATAATGACCGCCGACATTGGCACATTGAGACCGTGCATATAGCGCCATTTACCCAGCTTGTGATAAATCTCATCACCGGCAATAAGAGAGAAGTCGGCGAAACCCAGATTAATCACCGGCGTCATACCGACAACAGAGGCCCCGGCGGCCATGCCCACTTCAAAGGCCTCACAAATACCGCAATCGACCACGCGATCACTACCAAACTCATCCGCCAAGCCCTTCTCGGCACCAAACCAGCCGCCCGATGCGACCCCTTGGCCAAGTACGAAGATATCCGGATTAGTCCGCATCTCCTCGGCTAGGCCCAACCCCATGGCGGCGTTGTAGAGCATGGTTTCCATCTTGTCGTTATTGGCCATAGTAGAGATCCTTAAATATGATTGAGTGGTCCGGAGGCGGTGCCGCCAGAGTCTCTTCGTAGGCGGCCTGCACCAGAGCCAGCGCCTCGGCAGCAATCGTCTCGACCTCGTCGACTGCCATGCGCTCGGCCAGCACGGCCAGCGGATCGCGGTAATTGGCCAGCGCATCCTTAGCACGATAGTTCTGGGGGTCCCCCGCGTAGTGGCCCTGAACCCGGGTAGTCTTGGCCTCGATCAGGGTGGGGCCTTCGCCGGCCCGCGCACGCGCTGCGGCCTCCAGGGTCGCTTCGTACACGGCCACAGCGTCTTGGCCGTCGACAATTATCCCGGGGATACCATATCCCTTGGCAAAATCGGCTATATCGGCGGTCGGGCAGACATCGGTGAGTTTGGTGCCCACCAGCAATTCATTGTTTTCACAGAGGTAGATCAGCGGCAACTTCCAAGTCGCCGCGTGCACCATGGTTTCGTGGAAGGTGCCACGGGAGGCTGTGCCATCACCAAAATTGGCCAGCGATACGCGGCCATCCTTGCGCAATTTGGACGCAAACGCCGAGCCCGCAGCCAGCGGGTAGACGCTGCCCAGAGTAGCGCCTTCGCCCATGATTCCGAGGGAGTAATCAGCCCAGTGGGGAACACCGCCACCCTTGCCGCCGGTAGCGCCACTGACCTTGCCCAGCACATCACCCAGAATCGGCCCGGGCTGCATACCCTTGCCTATGGCCCAGGCACAGCCGCGCCCCTGGTACCAGAGATAGTCCTCGCCATTGAGTGCGGCGCTGGCGCCGACGCCAACCGCCTCTTGCCCTTCTCCGGGGTGCCACCAACCAGAGATTCGGGCCTTGCGGGTGTGTTTTTCGACGATCTGTTCTATCGCCCTGGCGATACTCATGCGGCGATACATGTCGCCGATAAGGGTAGTGTCGATAGGCATCAGTTCTGTTCCTTATTCATTTTTGAGTAAAACTGCCACCGCATGGGTTGCTGTCCGTATCATCCCGTAACCGCCGCCAACGCGATTCATCGAAATGAATGAAATTTTCTCTAACAGCAGCTATACAGCTTTTCATAAGGGTGCAAAGTCGTACTTGCCGTGGGCGCCGAGATCACCGAACAGATCATTGCCGATAAAACGCTCGATAAAGCGCCATTCGCCATCAACCCTGGCAAACCGGTCACGATAATCTCCGGCAATAATCGGCTGTAACGGCAGCTCGGCGGTCTGCTGAAAGACCACCACATAGCAGCTGGCGATCGCTGATTCCGTGCCGGCCGGTTCGATGATCAGATTGGCAGTCAGGTGCCGCGTGCGAGGCGTATCATCAGGATAAATTCGCACAAAATCGGCAAAGATCTGCTGCAGCTCCCTTGGATTGGAGCGGCACACACGGCCGTCCTGAAAATGCACGTCGGCGTGTTCAAACAGTTGTGCCATCGCCGCCAGATTGCCCTGATCCAGAAAACGTGGGTAGGAGAACACCAGGCGTTGAATGGCGAAGTAATCGTCGGCAGTCATTGTCCAGCCCCCTTAGCTGCCTGATTGACGAAATCGGCACCGTAAACTTCCAGTATCGGCAGCGGGTTTACATATTCTTTCCAGTAGGCCACCTTATCGCCCTCGAAGCGCAGAATGCCCAGATACGTATTCGCGTAGCACCGGCCCGTAGGTAGATGCACAGAATCGGTATGGTACTCAACCAGCAACCAGTCCGGATTCTTCATCTCGTAGAACTGATCCACCACGTGTCCGTATGGTGTGCAGTCCGCCATACCTTCCTTCGAAGCGGCGACAAACGCAGAACTGCCAACCATCGACCTGGGAAAATCCGGTAGTGGCAGAAAGGGCCATTCGAAGTGGGTATCGGGCAGCAGATGGGTCTCAAAGGTATCGAAATCCTTGCGCCCATAGGCGGTGATCAGCTCGGTAAAAATGGTTTGCAGTTGTTGGTATCGCGCCATGGATATCTATCCTCTATTCCCGTTCCGTTGCGCCGATGCTAGCAAAGACTGCGTCGCTGCGATTAGTCTGTTCGAATGAGTCCGGGTCAACAATGTTGGCCTACCCTGCAATACTCTTTCTAATAAATTAGGGTAATAACACCATGACATTCCTGTTGCACAACAAGTCCGCCCTGGTTACTGGCGCTGCTTCGGGCATCGGTCGCGCAGCGGCAATCCGCTTTGCCCAGGAGGGTGCCCAGGTATGCCTGGCGGACATAAACCGCGCAGGGCTTGAGGCAGTAGCCGATGAGATCGGCGAACAAGCTTTCACCTGCAGCCTCGACGTCACCGACGCTAACAGCTACCAACGTTGTATAGACCAAATGCAAGAGCGCTTTGGTGCTGTGGATATAGCTTTCCTCAATGCCGGCTACCTGGGTCCGATGGAAGGTTTCGAGAGCCTGGACGCAGCCCTCTTCGACCGCCATATCAATATCAACCTCAAGGGTGTCTTTTTCGGCCTCAAAGCGCTGTTGCCGGCCATGGCCGCCGGCGGTTCGGTAGTGGTCACCGCCTCCACCGCGGGCGTCATTGGCCTCGCGGAGAGCCCCGCCTATGCCGCCGCCAAGCACGGCGTTATCGGTCTGGTAAAATCCTGCGCGGCGGCCTTCGCCGCTCGCGACAGCAGGGTCAATGTCATCTGCCCGGGAGCCGTCGACACCCCCATGATCGGCGGCGGCAACAGCGGCATAGCCACGCCTGAAAGCCTGCCTCGAGTTCCCCTGCGCGGCTCCGGCAGCGCCCAGCATGTGGCGGAATTAGCCGTTTGGCTGGTGAGCTCCAGGGCAGGATTCGTCAACGGCCAGGCCCATATTATCGACGCCGGTCTGCTATCCACTTTCGTGCCCGCTCCGGTGGGTCCCTGACTACTAAAGCTCAACCGAGGAAACATTATGTATCGCGCCACCCCCATCGACCCGCAACTGCAGGCTGCTGCAGACGCCATACCGCCAGAGCTCGGCCTGATCACCCGAGATATGGTCGCACCACTGCGCGCCGGCATGGCGCAGCAAATCCCAGCGGCCACCAAGCCGACCATTCGGGTTGACACTCGCTGGCAAAATATTGCCGGCGAGGCGGGTGACAGCCGCGTCGTTGTCTACCGTCCCCTGACGCAACGCGAAGCCGGCCCAGGCCTGCTGTGGATTCACGGCGGCGGCTACCTGTTCGGCAGTGCCGATGAGATTTTGCCTGCGCAGCTGGCGGAAAAATACCGCTGTACCGTAGTCTCGGTCGATTACCGCCTGGCCCCGGAACACCCTTTCCCGGCCGGCCTGGAAGACTGCCTGGCTGCCTACCACTGGATGTTGGCCAATGCTGTAAAACTGGCCATCGACCCGACAATAATTGCCCTGGCCGGGCAGAGTGCCGGTGGCGGACTGGCAGCAGGCCTGGCCCTGAAATTGCGCGACAGCGGCGCCTGCGCACCGGCATTCCAGTTTCTGCTGTATCCCATGCTCGACAATCTGCACGCCACGCCCTCGGGCCAACACGTAGACCACTACGTGTGGAATCGACAGACCTCGCTCAATGCCTGGGCGATGTACCTCAACGGTACACCGGGCGCAGTTGCCTCCCCCTACGCCGCCGCAGCACGGGCCACCGATCTCAGTGGCCTGCCGCCTACCTTCGTCACCGTAGGCACCGCTGACCTGTTTCGCGATGAATGTATTGATTATGCGCACCGCCTGATGGCTGCGGAGGTAGCGGTGGAACTGGTAGTGTTTCCGGGGGTTTTTCACGGCGCCGAGCAGTTTGCGCCGGAAGCGCAAATCAGCCGGCGAATGAACAGTTGTATCGATGAGGCCTTCGGGCGGTTTTTGGGCAGCGGAAATAGCTGATGAAGCTCACGGATTAAGACCCTTGACCCCTATCCAACCTACAGGAAGGAATGGGGCTTTCAACAAAAAAAGGGGTCCGTCTTACCGGAACCCCCAAAACGCGGTGGTGTGCGTTAAGCTGACGATCAGAACATGACTTCGAAATCCACGCCGTAAGTGCGCGGGCGCATAAAGGTGTTGGTGAGGGTCGGGCCGCCGAGGGTGAAGCCGAACTCCTTGCCATCCTCGTCCAGCAGATTGCGCCCCCAGATGGCAACGCGTCCGGTGAGATCCGCGCTGAAGCGAATGTCATCAAAGCTGACGACTGCTCCCAGGTTGGTGCTCGCCTTTAACTGCGCCTGCCGGTCCAGCTCCGGTATCGGTGTGCCGACACAGGTGTCGGTGGCGGGGATCTGGTCGGTACCGGCGGCACACGCCAGGCGCCAGACATCATCGCGCCAGCTGGCGTCGACACGAACGCTGGGTGATACGCCACCGATGGGGGCAAAATCGTACTGCACGCCGAGATACGCGGTATTGGCTGGCTGGAAGGTGCGCAGGTCGCCGCTCATATCGACGTCGGTGTAGCCGTAGTTGAAGTTGACCGTCATGCCCTCGAAGGGCAAATAGGTCACCTCCAGTTCCGCCCCTTGGGAATCCACCCCTTCACCCTGTCCCATAAAATAACCAATGCCAGTAAAACCCTCAATCTGTATATCGGTGCGCTCCATGTCGAAAATTGCCGCGTTGATGCGCAGGCGGCTGCCGAGCATGTCAGATTTCAGACCAATCTCGTGGCTTTTGATTTCCTCTTTCTCGAAGGCATTGCCCATTAGCGTGCCGCCGGAAACGAAGCCGGTGGCATACTTGTAGTACACGTTCATGGCATCACTGAGGTTGTAGGTGAGCGAGATGTCGTAGTCGGTATTGTCACCGTCGGTTTCGAACGAGGCATTACCGGGTTGAACAGCACCAATCAGACCCGCGGCGATGATAAATTCCTCGCGTTCATCTTCCGTGCGGCGTACCCCAGCGCTGATGTCCACATCACCGATGTGGTAGGTCAGGTGGGCATAGAGGGCCTTGGAAGTATTCTCAATCTCGACGTTCTGACCGACGAAGTAATCGAATCCGGTCACTGAGATCGGATTGATGCTGGTGGTGGACAAGGTCCGGAAAAGAAATATAGGGTTATTCACCGAGCCCTCCTCCTGAAAGTAGAAACCGCCCACAATCCATTCGAACTTCTCGTGCGAACCAATTAACTGCAACTCGTGGGACTTCTGGTCCTGCTCTTCGGCGCGCAGCGCAAACAACGGAGTCCACAAATCGCCGGCAGTACCGAAGGAGCCCAAGGCATCGTAGTGCTCGTGAGCGCCCCAAACCTGGTTGCCGCCAGACTCCAGCTCGTGACCGCGATCACCGTAAATGTACTTCACCGCCAGGGCTTCGCTCAGGTCGTACTCCAGCGTCAGGCTGTGGCCCCAGGTGTCTTGGCCAGCCGGTGTTTCCATCGGGTTGGCCAGTTCATCGCGATAGTCAAAGTCCAGCGGCAGCGAATGTACTTCGGTCAACAGCCCCGGTGTGGCGAAAGCGCACTGGCCGGTGGTGGTGGCGAAATCAACGCAGGGCCCGATGCTGCCGGGCTGACGAAAGTTTTTGGTGCCCTTCCAGTTCGCCTGCTCGTAGCGGTAATCCACGGTCAGCCCTTCGATCCCCTGGTAACGCAGGGCGAGGGAAAAGGCCTCAGTGTCGTCGTCGCCACCGCGCTCAGCTGTGTGGATGGTGCCGAACGGTTCGGGGAACTGGAAACTGTGGCGGCTGCTGATGTTGTCCACGTCGCCCTCGGCTTGCTTGTCGAGCAGAGTGAGTTTTGTGGACAGGCCGTGGAACTCCGACAGGTTCAGCACACCGCGCACGGTATGGGCATCAAAATTGCCAAAACCCATTTTCAGCTTGCCGCCGAGCTCGCCGGTGGGCGTGGCGCTGATCAGGTTGATGGCACCACCGGTTGAGTTGCGCCCGAACAGAGTACCCTGAGGACCTCTCATCACTTCCACACGCTCAAGGTCCGCCAGGTCGAAAGACGCGGCACCCGGGCGCCCGAGGTAGACGCCGTCCACGTACAAGCCGATACCGGAATCCACCTGCATATTCAGTGAGCCGTTGGAAACACCGCGGATCTGCATCTGCGGCGCAGTGGGCGCCCCACCCTGCTTTTGGATATAGAGGTTGGGCACGGTCTGGCCAACACCCAAAAAGCCATCGATCTGAAGAGCTTCAAGGCCATCCTTGGTGATGGCAGTTACCGCGGTGGGCACATCCTGCAGGCTCTCCGTTACCCTGCGGGCGGTAACCGTAATTTCCTCCAGCGTCCAGGCCTTACCTTGCTGCGATTGAGCCACTGCTGGTGTTGCCAGCAGCGCCTGGGAAGCTAGCGCCACTGCTGCAAGCAACGTGGTCTTGCCGGAGTTGGCTGTTGTCTTGGTAAATGCGTTTGTCATAGCGTGGTCTCTTATTATCGCTCTTGATTGGGATTGTTCGCCATCTAGGCTAATCCTTCAACTGGGGCACTACATCATTCAATCGGGTGAATCTCCATTTGAGGCCTGCTAACGATCGACTTCACACTTTCGAATGACGCGAACAAGTCAGTTTCACGTTAAAACACCAGCACAATTCAACGCCCTACAGCTCAACGCAATAAAGGTTTGAAAACTACAATGGATAGCGATAAAACGATGACTGCAATTACCTGCGTGCAAACCCTCGACGACCTTACAACCGAACGGCTGCTCGCTATTGCCAGGCAGCGAGCCGGCCTCGACGAATTCGGTAATGACAAATTCATGCGGCCTCTGACCGTGCTTTTACAAGCCATGCGAGAAGAAGCCCAGCTCACACAAGCTGGTCTGCGGGCCCAGTCGGAACGCTTGATCAATGCCCTGGTCAACCGCTTGCGACGGACGCGCTTTGTGCACGACAACCCCTCTGTCCTCGATGAAGATGTCAAGGTGGCTGCGGTCATCGTCGGCCTGCCGCGTACCGGCAGCACCATGTTGCAGCGCCTGCTGGCAGCAGCACCTTCCCTGACCGCGACTTGCTGGTGGGAAACCATCTACCCGATGCCGCTACCAGGAGAAGACCCCAACAGTCGTGAGGCGCGAATTACCCTCGCCGAGCAACTGGTAGCACAGATCTTGGCCAGCGCCGACAATTTCGCGTCGATTCACCCTATGGATGCCCGGGCCTACGACGAAGAATTAACGTTGATTGAACACTCCTTCATGAGCAACATGCCCGAATCCATGATGTATGTGCCCTCCTATGGTCAGTGGCTGCTGCAGGCTGACCAGACCTGGGCCTATCAGGAACTGATCCTCTACCTGAAAATATTGCAATTCCAGCACCCGCGGCGGCGTCAACAGCACTGGGTTTTAAAAAGCCCTCACCACCTGACTGCCGTAGATACACTGCTACAGGCCTTTCCGGCAGCGCAGGTGATCATGACACACCGTCCTATTACTGCGGTTATGCCGTCCTGGTACAGCATGGTTGGCGCCCTGTCAAAAGCCGATTCCGCCGCCGAGGGGCTGCAAGTCGCCCAGGCAAAGCACTGGACCTGGCGCCTGGACAAAACCCTGCAGGGATTTATAGCCGCGCGGGCCGGCAACGAGTCGCGTTTTACAGATATCGGCTATCGCCAACTGCTGTCCGACCCGCTGGCGGCCTGCAGCCGGATTCTCGAGAGTGCAGGTCTAGCCCTGAATGAAGGTGATCGCGCAGCACTTAGCCAGCACCTGCAGAATAACCAGCGTGACCAGCGCCCGAGCCATCAGTATGATCTGGCGGATTACGGTATGACCCAGAGTACTCTCGAAGAACAGTTCGGCTATTACACTCAGGCCTACCGCGCGTTTCTGATGTAGTTCAATTCTGAAACAGGACGAAAAAGCCGGCAGGGTTACGCCGGCTTTTTCGCTTTCCTGCGCTTTCGGCAGCGACAGGGGCTTAATTCAGCTCCAGAGCTTCCGGCTTGGGCGCTGCCATTTCTTGCTTGAAGCGCTGGCGGGTCCAGGGCCAAGTGGCCGGAATGCCTCGCGCATCCAGGTACCAGCTGTCGCAGCCGGTGGCAAAGATGGTGTGCTTGGCGGCCGCAATGCGATCCCGCTCGAATTGTTCGAAGGCCTCGGAGGTGACACACACTTCCCGGCAATCGCCGCCCTCGACCAGGCGAATAAGCTGTTCCACATAATTCCACTGGTGTTCAGCGATTTCGATCAGCGAAAAATTGCCCACCGGGCCACCAGGGCCATTGAGCATAAAAAAATTGGGAAAATCGGGGATCATGATTGCCATATAGGCTTGCGGGCTATCGCCCCAGACATCATCCAGGCTGACGCCGCCGCGCCCTTTCACCTGCGCCGGGCGCACAAACATATCAGCGCGAAATCCGGTCGCCAGCACGATCACATCGAATTCGTGCAACTGACCATCACAGGAGCGGATACCCTCGGGTTCGATTCGATCGACACCCTCGACCACCACCTCCACATTGGGGCGCTGTACGGCCTCGTAGAAATCCGGCGAGTAAATCAGGCGTTTACAGGCCGGTTTGTAATCTGGTCTCAGCTTCTCCCGGAGCTCAGGGTCCTTCACCGACTGTTCCAGGTTGTTCAACACCAGCTCGTCGATCTGCTTCATGGCGTCGGATTCCGGATCGGTAATCGCCGCAGAGAAGCGCTCGATATTGGCCTCCAGCTCTGGATCGTTCTGCATGCGCTTCAGTATTTCCGGGTCACTGTGAAAGGCCGCCTTTTCCTCATTGGTGAATGGACGGTTTTCTACCGGCATGATCCACTGTGGAGTGCGCTGGAAGTGGGTCAATTGGGCGGCAATTTTGGACAGGGCCGAAACGATTTGCACCCCGGTAGAGCCGGTACCGATGACAGCGATGCGGCGGCCGTCCGGGGGGACACTGTGGTCCCAACGAGCGCTATGGAAAATCGCACCGTTGAAACTGTCCATGCCCTCGATTTCGGGAATGCGGGGATGATGTAACACACCGGTCGCCGCAATGACTATATCTGCATAATCTTTATGACCGCATGCTGTTTGTATACACCATTTTCCCTCCACATATTCGCAGGTGGTGATTTCCTTTTTAAAATGCAGGTAGTCGTCGAGGCCGTACTTGACTCGCACCTTTTCAAAGTATTCCTGGATCTCCGCACCGGAAGGCATCAAACAGGTCCAGTCTGGATAGGGTTCAAAGGAGTAAGTGTAGGAGTGTGACGGGACATCACAAGTGAGCCCCGGATAGGTATTCTCGCGCCAGGTCCCCCCGATGCGGTCCGCCTTTTCATAGATCGCAAAGTTGGTCACGCCGCGTTGCAACAGCTTGATGCCGGCCAGCATTCCAGCCATTCCAGCCCCCACGATCACGTAGCGAAGTCGGTTTGATTGTGCATTCTGAGTCATAGTCACGTTCTCTTATCCAAATCTCAACGTAGAGTTGCGAAGCCCTTAAACCCCAAAGCCGCCATCCACCGGAATCAACTGCCCAGTGGTGTAAGCGGCGCGGTTTGACCCGAGGAAGACCGCCATATCCGCCACCTCCTGCGGCTGGCCGAATCGATTCAGGGGCAGCATGGCCCGTACCATTTCCTGCCACTTTTCATCGAACACGCCTTCCTCCTTCAGACGCAGGAAGATGCCAGTTTCGATCACACCGATGGCAATACTGTTGGCCCTAATGCCGAATTCCCCCTCTTCCTTGGCAACGCCCTTCATCAGCTCCTCAATAGCGGCCTTGGGTGCAACCGACAGGATGTCCAGTTCGGCAAAACGCTGCAGTGCCGCCGAACTGATGTGAACATAGCTGCCGCCGCCACCCGCGCGCAGGTGTGGCAGGGTTGCGTATACCAGATTGAACACACCCTCTGCATCGGAGCGCAGTACCGTTCGCCATTGTTTCGGGGTCACGTCGCATATCTTGATCTGGGGGATGTCAAAACCAGTGGCGATAAATACCGAATGCAGGCGGCCATGATTGTGCACGATGTGCTCTGCCAGAGCCTGAATTCTTTCCAGGTTATCAAGGGATAGCTGCGCTATCTCGGCAACGCCGCCCTTAGCGGAAATGTCGGTTGCGAGCGCTTCAGCACGGACACTATTGCTGTTATAGGTCAGCACCACTTTGACCCCGTTGGCCGCGAGCTCCTCGCATATCGACCGGCCGACACCACCGCTACCACCTACTACCAGGGCTGCTCCCTCAGGATATAGGGCTCTCTTATCATTCATAATCGTTCCTCACTTTACAATTGTCGGGGCACACCCCGGCCTGAATTAATGTATCCTCCTTTCCCCAGCCGTCGGCAGCGCGCTCCGGGCGGAAGACTGCGATGCAGGCTGCTCATACTCCTGCCTCCATGGCTTCCTCCGTTGCCGCCCCGTATCGATTAACGAGCTGCTTCCCCAAGGCCATCATATGCACTTGATCCGGGCCGTCTGCCAGACGTACCTGGCGTGCGTAATTGAAGGCCTCGGCCAGGAAATAATCGCCAGTCAGACCTGCTGCGCCGTGAATCTGCATCGCGCGATCGATTACCCGGACCGCCATGGAGGGCACACTGATCTTAATGGCCGCGATCAGATCCCTGGCCGCCTTGTTACCTTCACGATCCATTTTTTCCGCCGCTGCCAAAGTCAATCTGCGCGCCTGCTCGATATCGCAAAAAGATTGGGCGATATCCTCGCGCACAGATTGGTGCTGCGACAGTCGGCACCCGAACGTGCGGCGCCGCTCGGCCCTCTGACACATGAGCTCCAGGGCCCGCTGGGCACAGCCGATCAGTCGCATGCAGTGATGAATCCGACCTGGCCCGAGCCGTCCTTGAGCAATTTCGAACCCTCGGCCCTCGCCGAGTAACAGGCAGTCGGCCTGCACCCGGACGTTGTCAAATTGGATTTCGGGCTCACCATAGGGTGCTTCCCGGTATCCCAGTGTCGTCACCGAGCGCAACACCTTCACACCCGGGGTACACCTGGGCACCAAAATCATGGATTGTTGCAAATGACGGTTGGCGTTGCGCGGATCACTCTTGCCCATAACCACCAGCAATTCACAGTTGTCACGCATGGCACCGGTGGTAAACCATTTGCGCCCGTTGATCACATAGTCGTTGCCCTTGCGCTCAATGGAACACTCGATATTAGTGGCATCAGAGGAGGCCACTTGCGGCTCAGTCATGGCAAAAGCGGAGCGGATTTGGCCTTCAAGCAGCGGCTGCAGCCAACGCTGGCGCTGCGCCTCGCTACCGTAACGGGCCAGTACCTCCATATTGCCGGTATCCGGGGCAGCGCAATTGAAAATTTCCGACGCCCACAGCACCCGCCCCATGATCTCGGCCAGTGGTGCGTATTGGGCATTGCTCAGGCCCGCACCACCTGCCTCTGGCAGAAACAGGTTCCACAAGCCTTCACTGCGTGCCTGTGCCTGCAAGGATCGCATCAACGGCGGCGTCACCCAGGGATTGGCGGCCTGCTGAAAAAATGCCTGGTACTCCTGTTCCAGCGGGTAGACATGCAGGCGCATAAATGCGTCGAGTCTCTGGGCAAGTATTTGTGGGTCCGTTCTTGTCATTTGGCCACCATTGGGGTCTACCGCTTATTGGCTTGCAGCGATATCTTGCGCAAATGGTGGCGTGGCTACATCGTCTAATCGAATGAAGTGCGACTCAGGAGTTCGGTGCAGAATGGAAACTCGGCTCAATAAGCACTGCTTCAGGTATACCTGTATGAATAACAACAAAGTAAGCCAATCACCATTCGCTGGCGGCCAAAGCCTGTTGGCCCTGGCCTGCGTACTCGGACCGGCGCTTGTCGCCCTGATACCCATGGCCGCGGCTCCGGCCCTGCCCGCCATGGCGAGGGAATTTAGCCTTGGCAGCAACGGCCAGCTGTTCGCCCAACTGGTCATGACAGCCCCGGCTCTGATGCTGATTTTGTTCTCGCCTTTGACCGGGCTCGTCGCAGCAAAATACGGCAGCCGCAGCTGCATGATTGTTTGCCTGGCCATCTACTCCATTTCAGGAGCGGCTGTACTTTGGGTGCAAGACGCGTATACGTTAATTGCCCTACGGCTGCTGCTAGGAATTTCGGGTGGTGGCATACTCGCCACCAGCTTGACGCTAATCGGCAATCATTTCAGCGGCGAGCCCCGTGAGCGTTTGCTCGGCTACGCGACGGCGATGGCTTCCATTTTTGCCGCGGTAGCGTTGGTCTTTGGCGGCGCGCTGGTGGACTTCCTTGGATGGCGCGCGCCCTTCGGTCTGTATTTGCTGGGGCTACCGGTATTGCTCGCCGCCTGGCGATCCATCAAGCCAGGCCTGACCCGGGCAGACCACGACCCACAAACACATACAATCAACCACCAATCACTACGGCCAGCCTGGCCTTACTATGCATTGCTTATAGTACTGACTGTGGGCATGTTTACCCCCTCCATCCAGGGTCCATTTTTACTAGAGTCTCGGGACATCAATAACGCCACAACCCGGGGTATGATTATCGGCGCAACCTCCGTGGTAGCGATCTTCTCGGCGGGCTTCTACGGCAAGTTGCGTCATTCCATTAGTGCACCCAGAGTGCTGGTGATCAATACGCTATGTATGGGCGCAGGCTTATCGCTGCTGGCATGTTCAACGAACATTGCGGCGATGCTGGCAGGCTGTTCACTGGTAGGGATTGGCGCTGGTATGTCAGAGCCGTCCATTGCCTCCATCATCCTTGAGCGCACCCCGGCGTATGTACACGGATTGGCCATGGGGCTGATTGTCAGCGCTCTGAATTCCGGTCAGTTCCTCAACCCTTTGATCATGAATCAATTCCGCACCCTGCTAGGCCTGGATGCTTCAATACTTGCGCTGGGGGCGATCCTGGCTGCGCTTGCAGTGCTGATTTTTGTGAAATTCAAAAACCCAGGCTCGCGCCTATCGACTGCCTGTAACAACACATAGCTCAACCATGCAAAAGTCACCGAGCTAGAACCTAAATTGGAGGAAACTATGGAATACCCACGCGAAGAAGTTGAAGCTGCAAGCATTCGCCTGCGCGAAGCCTTTGTCGAAGCCGAAAGACGCAATACTTGGTCCTGGATTGCCGACGAACTGTATCACGAGGATGCGACCTACTACTGTCCCTACGGTGGAGCCATGCCCGTGTTTGCACGCAACCGCGACGAGATCAGGGCTACCCACTATGGCCGCGATATGGACGTTGGCTCAGGCTGGTCCGGATGGAGCTTCCCCATCACAGACATCTATGTATCCGGCAATAACATAGTCACTCGCTGGGTCAATCGTGGCCCGGGAAAACGGGCGGACGGTAGCTACTACGAAACGGAAGGTGTCAGCTTCATCACCTACGGCGGTGACGGCAAGTTTTCGTCACAATACGATCTGTTCGATATCGGTCACCAGATGAAACTCTGCGATGAACTTAAGGCAGCCGGACTTCTGGATCCGACACTGGAAGAACAGTGGGTCAAGCCATTGAAACGCCGCATCATCAATTCATTGAATGAAGGCATTTCGCCTGGCGATACTGATCTTTTCAAGCGCTAATTGGCAGATCTGCTGAATCTTCAACTGAGAAGCCTGTGTACCTTAACTCGCGGGCTTCTGTCTAATTCTGTGATCTACACAGGACTAAACGCGACAAAAAATGGCTCTCAAAAAAATAGCCTAGTCATCCATCTACATGCCGAAGATTTTGGTGAACGCTAATTTGGTACTAGCATGGGCCGTCAAAATTGATGTCAATACACTGATTTAGTATGCACAGCAAATCGCATTTGTCTGCAGCCTCATCGCTGGATTGAGGCCCTGGCTTACTGCTCCACAAAAGCTCACTGCGCCCATAAAATGACAGAAGTCAATTTATGGATGTGAAGTAGTAAAATAGCTATTCTTATTTGAGGGCATCCAGCACCGCCAGGTACCCAAAGGTCATGCCCGGCCCCAGGGTTGAGCCTGCGCCGGGATAGGCGGGCCCCATTACCGACGCAGAATTGTTGCCAATGGCATACAAACCGGGAATGGGCCGCTGGTTTTCATCCAGCACCCGGGCATGTTCGTCGGTGGCCAGTCCACCCTTGGTGCCGATGTCGCCGGGATAGACCGGTACTGCATAGAACGGCGCCTTCAACAAGGGCGCCAGATTGGGGTTGGGCTTGACGTTCTGGTCACCGTAATAACGATCGTAGGCGGCAGCGCCACGACCAAAATCTTTGTCTACACCCTCGCGTGCGAAGTCATTGAAGCGGGCAATGGTATCGGCTAATACTTCCGCTTCCATGCCCGTTTCCCGAGCGAGGCCGGCAATGGAGCCCGACTTCTTGACCATACCGAGCACTTCTCGGCTGTGCAACCAGTCGGGGATGACTGGCATCAACGGCCCCATGGGATATTTCTTGCGGAAGGTGGCATCGAAGACGATCCAGGAAGGAATAGTACGCTTGTCAGGCCTGTCCGCATCGATCATTGCCTTGCCAGCGACGTCGTAACTGCGCGCCTCGTTCATATAGCGTTCGCCCAGTTGGTTGACGATAATGCAACCCGGGAGCGCCCGCTCGTAGAACAGCGGGCGCCCGCGCGGCTCACTGGGCACTTTCACGGTGGGCGCCCACCAGGCGTGCTCCATCAAATCCGTCGCCGCCCCGATGGCGATACCGGCCTTTATCGCGTCCCCAGTATTGCTCACTTGCCCGCCGGACCACTCCGGGCGACCTTCACCGGGTAAATATTGATTACGCATCGCTTGATTGCGCTCAAAACCACCCGCGCCGAGCACGATACCTTTGCGTGCCCTGACACGAACCGGTCGGCCCTCGTGTTTGATAACGGCGCCCTCAACGCGCCCTTCAGCTGAGCGAATTAATTCTACCAGCGGAGAATGCAACCACATCTCGCCGCCGTAGCGATTCAGCGCCAGTTTCAGATAGGCAATAATCGCGTTGCCAAACACCAGAAAGCGACTGCGCCTGGAACGTAAACGCTGGGGCACATCGCTGAAGTAGCGCCACAACACCCTGGCCATGGTGGTTATCCAGCCGGGCCCGCGGGTGACCATGGGCGCCGCCTCCATTGTAGTCCAGGGTATACAGCCAAACAGCGCTGTGGAAGGGTGGCTCGGCAGCAGGTTGTCGAAATCCTCCCGGCTCAACCTCGAGGCGTGCGAGGTGTTGGTTTCATGGGTGCGATAGCCATGCTTGCCGCCAGGCAGTTCCGCATGGTAATCAGTATAGGGAATGGCGTTGAAACGCAATTCGGTTACCGACTCAATATATGCGGCCATTTTGCGAGCACTCTCGGTATAGGCGCGAATTTTTTTCTCCGCCACAGTGCCTGCCGTCAGAGCCTTGATGTACTCGAAAGCCTCTTCCGGGCTGTCGTTTTGGCCCTGGGCTTTGGCGGAATGACTGGCGGGAATCCAGATGCCGCCACCACAGGTTGCGGAAGAGCCACCGTATTGCACCCCTTTTTCAACAATCAGCGTTTGCGCGCCCTTTTCTGCCGCAGTCACGGCTGCCACCATGGCGCCGGCGCCGGTGCCGATCACCAACACATCCACTTCGTAATCCCAGGCGTTTGTCATACCGCTCATGCATTTATCCTATCTCGACAATCCCCAGCCGGGGCATCATTCAGTTTCTGTTGGCAATTCAATCACCCGACAGCCGGGCACCGGATGACAATCCGCTTTTACCCACCGCAGCAAAACAAAGCCCTGTGCGTGACCGACGGTGGGCAACCAGTTGCCAAATCCGGGATCACGCTGGGCAATCACCACAGTAACGCTGCCATCGTCGTTGAGGCGGGCACTGTGCTTGTTTATACAGACAGGGTGATAGCGGTAATCGAGGGATTCCATCCACCAATTGTTAACCTGGATATTCCAGTGTTCGCACTCGGGCACTGCAGTTTTTATGACCAGCGCCTGTTTGGGCTGTAACGCCCAGTAACCATGCACGTAGAATATCTGCGGATCGCCGCCAGCCTTGATGAACATATCCTGGCCCCAGTCGCGCAATTGATTGGGGCGACTCATAAACTTCTCGGCCCAATCGGCAAACAGCGCAGAGCTGCCGACCACGAAGTCGGCCGCTGCCATCAAGCGATTTTCCAACACCCCGGGGTCAACGGACGCGGGCATGGACGGCCCGGGGCTAATTCGTTCGATGGCAATGGTAGCGGGTGTTTCGTTACAACGTTGCAGAAAAGTCTGGCGCAAGTGCAACATGGAAGAATCTTCCGCAAGCGGCAACCACGCGACATCTTCCACCGGCGGGATCACGCTGGCAATGATCGTAAAATCACCACCGGCATCAGGGCGGAATTGCGCGCGCGTCAACTCGCCGGTAGAGGGCATGGTGCCATCAATGGCGTAGCGATTCGCCTTGGAGCCAATACTCAGGTAGGCCACTGTACCAATGTTGCCGGTCAAACGGTAACAGTGCTTGCCCGAAATGGTCGCTGATAGATACAGATTGTCCGGGTTATCCCCGCCAATTTTTGCCGTCTCATGGCTGGGTTGATAAAAAGTGGGGAACTCCGGATCACCGCTCTCCAGGTAAATCTCCAGCCCCAGCCGGATCAAGCGACTCAGGTAACGGGTACCCTCTGCCTGGTCAAAGGCGTTAGTCGGCGCCGCCGGCCGTTTGAGTGTAGCAGCCGCCTGGCTGAGGCGGTCGCAATAGCGCTGCCAGAGCTGTCCGTTTTCCAGAACATTCATGGTCGAACCATCACCTTGACGGCATCGGCCTGGCCTTGTACCTCGAACGCCGCAGCAACCTCATCCAGCGCAAAGTTGTGTGAAATAAGCATTTGCCGATTGACCTTGCCGCTCGCCATCATAGCCAGGGCCTGCACCAACTCCTCAGCGGCATAGCCCTCTGAGCCCATGATGGTAATCTGCTTGTGAATGACCGGCATGAAATCGATGGGAAAGCGGTCTTCGTAGGCGCCAAAGCAGACAACTCGTCCAACTCCCTGCCCCTTGAGCATGTAGAGCGCGTTCTGCAACGGCGTATTGCCCTGCATACTTTTGATGTAACCCGCACAGTCGATCACAACGTCTACCGCCGGTGGCTTACTTGGCGGCCAAGGAACAGGCGCCGACCCGCAGATGGCACGCACTTGCTCGATAACGTCGCCAGCACGCGCATTGACGGGGGTAGCCCCCAACTCGGCCGCCAGCGCCAAACGCCGCTCGGACACATCGATGGCGACAATGTGCCCCGGGTCAACGACAATGGCGCGCAACGCCTGGATAACTCCAAGACCAATAATTCCAACCCCGTAAACGACGATATTCTCGCCCGGGCGGGGTGCCGCCTTGCGCAGCATCTGCAGGCCGTCAGCCAAGGGCTCGGTTGTGGCCGCCTCTTCGAAAGTGACCCCCTCGGGAATTTTTACCAGCTGAAAAGGGTTGGCCGGTACTGGCACATATTGGGCAAAACCGCCCATGCCAACACCGACCACCCGTTCCCCCACGTTAAATCCCGTAACCTCACTGCCGACCTCAACAATTTCACCACTGAATTCGTGACCCGGAATTTCCTGGCCAGCGGCCGTGACCCGAGTGATTTCACTGCGATGCGCGTTGGTTCGGTACATGTGCATGTCCGAACCACAGATGCCGCAAGCGGCGACCTTGATCAGCACCTCGTGCGATTCAATTGCCGGGTAAGCAACGTCAGCTTCGCAACGTATGTTATAGGGGGCCTTGAATATCGCTGCCTTCATAGTGTTATATGCTCTGGTCTGGTTATAGAATTGCGGCTTGACGCTCCACAATCTAGTTGATTGGTAGCCCGCTGTATTCATTCGCTTACATGAATTTTGGACATCCCCGTCGAGGCCGTTTCAGCAAGCTTGCCAATGCCTTCTTGGAAACCGCGTAATTGGTCAGAAATGGGTGCAACGGTAGAGGTCGCAATGCCCAGGCCGAAACAAGAGAAAGCGCTGGTAATCAATAGACTTCTCATTGCATTTCACTCCCAATAAATTAGGAGAGCCTCGCCAAACTTCTCAGAACAAGACTCACTAGAACAGATTGTTTGGTGACGCCGGTTTTTGCGAAGATCGAACGCAATTGGGCCCGCACGGTGTTGCGGGTAATACCCAGAGAAGTGGCACATTCATCCACCGTTATGCCCGCGGACAGGTACTTGGCGAGCACCGCCTCGGCTCGGGTCAGCTGGTACAGCGATGTCAGCACATTGACGTTGATTTCGTATTGCTTCTCGGGGTCGCTGACGAAGACGACCAGGCGCGGCGTATCGCCCGGTGCCACACTATTGTCAATGGCCAATGGCTTGATCAGTATTTCCAGATTGGATTTGCTTGATGGCCTGGGTACTGCCATCACATAGACCGGCGCGGCACTCCGATTTCGCTGCGCCCATAGGGACTCGGTAATGTAGGCGTGCAATTTTTCCCGGGCACCGGTATTGGTCAGGTGTATCTGATTATTGACCACCGTAATCCCGTCTTTTTCAGCCAGAAGGCTTTCTGCGGCACTGTTACAACCCAACACCTCCGCTCGCTCGTTCAGAGAAATGGTACCAATGGACAGGCTCGTGATGGTGCTGCAAAAAAAGCGGCATTCATTATCCAACTTTATCAATTGCATGCCGTTGGCAACCGCTCTCTGAATGTGCCCACCAAGAAGATGCAAAAAATGCTTTTCTTCTGCGCTGAAGTTGGGTGCATCTTTTGGCCGACATAGCCGCACAGCGAAGCGTTTGCAGCCGAGATAGCATAAATCCATGCCCGCCATATGATAAATATTGATGGGCTCCATACAGATCTTGTACAGATCACTCTTCTCAAACGAGGTGCTGGGCATGATCTCATCCATCGTCACGACCTCTCCCCAAGGCAGGTCGGTCATCAGGCTGGAGGCATAATAGCGATCGGTATAGGGGATTTCGTGATCGTCCACATAGGTATTTTTCAGGCTATCACAGGAAACAAACAGCACTCCACCATCCTCACCCAAGGGTTCTCTCAAAGTTATCGAGGCGAAGTTCAAATCCATGAGACCTCTGAGCAATTCAAGAAACTTGCTGTAGGGGTCCTCCTGCAAATGGCCATCGTACAGATATGCCAGCAAAAGACTGAATTGTTTTAGGGTTAGGTCACGCAGCATACTGATCTCATAAGTATGTGTCGGCATGGTGGAAATCGGGTTACTCTCCAGATCACCACCGTTTGCCATTGCCCTCGTTAATGGGGAATATATTCACCGCCATTGACATCCACCGAGGCACCTGTCATGGCACTGGCGTAATCCGAAGCCAGCATCAATACCACCTTGGCACATTCCTTATCGGTGGGAATACGCCGCAGCGCGATCTTCGAGGCAACTTCCTGCTTGATGGCTTCCACACTGACACCGCGCTCTTCGGCGGCGTGCTGCATATAACCTTCGACGCTGGGCCCCCACATCCAGCCCAAGTAAACAGAGTTAACCCGAATTCCAGTGGGGCCCAACTCCATCGCCAAATTGGCGGAGGCCGCCGACAGGGCAGCCTTGGAGGCGGCATAACCACCATTACTATGCATGGTCTGGTGCACGGCCATAGTGTTGACCATGACAATGCAGCCACGCCCTCGCTGCAGCATTGACGGTACGACCGCCCGAGTCAGAGTCATCGTGCCAAAGTAGTTCACTTCCAGCGGTGCGCGCAGGTCACTGTCCGACACATCCATTAACGCACCAAACGTACCCGGGTTATAGGCGCTGTTGATCAATGCGTCGATACGACCGAAGCGGGCCAGACAGGCGTCAACCAAACGCCGACAATCCTCATCGCGGCAAATGTCGGTCGCCACCGTTAACACCCGACTCGCACCGACGCCGCCAGCAATCAGTTTCTCTGCCACCTGATCGAGTTTGGCCTGCGATCGGGCTGCCAATACCACGCTGGCGCCCTCCGCCACGGCCAGTGAGGCCAAGTGAATGCCCAGGCCAGGTCCAATCCCGGAGATAACGATAACCTTGTTGGCAAGCAGCATGTTCCACCTTCTTTTATTGTTGGCTGTCACTGTGTAATCGCTACACTAGCGCGCCGCGGCTTGCCGTGCCTCACCTGAACAAATGATGTGATCCCGGCAGTGCACTTGCTACCCTGAGTATCCATTGATGCCTGACCTACTCCAACCGGCATTCGCACAGAGCCAGCCCCCAAACTAGAGAGATAAAACAATGCAGTATTCGACTTCTCCGCCAGCAACATCAAAGGGATTCCTCGGCTGGCGCATGGTGGGCATGGGCTTCCTCTGCCAGAACCTCGCCATTGGCTGTACCTTCGGCACCTACGGGCTGCTAGTGGTGCCATTGACAGAGTCCTTCGATGTTTCGCGCAGCATGGCATCACTGGGCATCGCCTTGATTACTCTGATTATGGGGCTCGCCGCTCCCTTAATCGGCCAGTGGCTGGATAGCCACTCAATCCGCCGTATCGCTATGCTCGGCGCAGGCCTGATCGGCACCGGTTTTCTGGCTTCCGCACACGCCCCATCAATGCTGATATTTCTGATCGCCTACACCCTGCTAATCGGCGTTGGCGTTGCCATGATGGGGCCACTCGCTGCCGCCACCCTTGCCAACAACTGGTTCCAGAGCAAGCGCGGCCTGGCCATCGGCATCGTCAACATTCCCCTATTCGTGGCCATCATGCCTGTAGTGTTTACTCAAGCTATGACCGCCATCGGCTGGCGCCAATCCCTGCAACTGATCGGGGTGGGATTCTTCCTGGTATTGCCGCTGCTGATGCTGATCGTCAGCCGGCCGCGCGACGTGGGGCAGCAGCCACTGGGGGCACATGTACCTGCAGCCCCCGGCATCGAGAGCAACTCACCCAGTGAACAACAACACAGCACCTCATCATTGCTGAAACAGCCACTTTACTGGGGTATCGTGCTGTTCGCCGGTATGGTCACCGCCGGCTCCATCGTCATCATCACCCACATCGTTGCCTTTGCCACCGACTACGGCATCACACCCCGGCAGGCATCTATTTTGCTGGGGGTCAACGGTGTCTGTGCAATGATTGGCGCCCTGCTCCTGGGCTGGCTCTCCGACCGTACCAGCCCTCATCTAGCTGCCGGAAGCGCCGCTCTGCTGCAAGCCTTGCTCTGGTGCTTGTTGCTGTCACAACCGCCGTTCGAAACCCTGTTGCTGGCCATCGTCGGCATCGGCATTGCCGGCGGTGGCCTGACTCCGGCGTTCTTTGCTCTGCTGGCCCAGACATTTGGCGCCTCGTCATTCGGCACTGCCGTTGGCTTGGCGTCCATGCTACTCGTACCCCTGACCTTTGGCGCTCCGGTTTTCGCCGGCTTTCTGTTTGACACTACCGGCAACTACAACTTTACCCTGCAAATCCATATCGCTCTATTCAGCGCGGCAGCACTGTTTTTTCTGGTATTTATGCCGGGCCGGCGGAGGCAGCTCTCGCGGGGCCACATGAAGGCCGATCCACAATGACAACGTCCTAATAACAACATGTCACAAGAAAATCGTCACACTACACAACCAGGCAATATTATGACTCAATCCGGCATCATCATTACCGGCGGCGCCCAGGGCATTGGCCGCGCTTGTGCCGAAATCCTGGCCGAAGCCGGGCGCCCGGTCGCCATCTGGGATCTCAACGCCGAGCGTGCTACTCAGACAGCGGCGGAAATCGCCGCCAATTACCGAGTGACTACTTGCGTCGCAACTTTGGATATCGCAGATACCGCCCAGTATGCCCGGCATATCGACACCACCCGCAGCGCCCTCGGTAGCATCGGCGGTTTGGTACACGCTGCAGGCATTTCCCAAGAGGCACGCCTGCAGGACCTAACGGAAGTGGATTGGGATCGGGTGCAGAACATCAACTTGCGTTCGTATACCTTCCTGATCAAGGCACTGCTGCCGGACCTGCGTGCTGCGCCGGGTGCTGCGGTAGTAGGTATTGCCTCCATTAACGGCATCTTGGGCAATGGCCTTATCCCTGCTTACACCGTCTCCAAAGCGGGCATCATGGCCCTGACCCGCTGCCTGGCCGACAGCCTCGGTGTAGACGGCATCCGTATCAATGCCATCTGCCCGGGCTATATTCGCACCCAGATGTCTCAGCGCGCTTTTGACAGAACTGAGGGGCTGGAGCAACACCTGACCGCGCAGACAATGCTGAAGCGCATTGGTGAACCCTGGGAGATCGCCACCACGGCGCGCTTTCTACTTTCAAAAGACGCAAGTTATATCACCGGGCAATCGATCGTGGTGGATGCTGGAGCGACGATTTCGCAATTGTGAATATGGAGAAGTGGGGAACTAACCTGGAATATCCGAGTAACTGGTGGTAGTCGGATTAAGAAGCTACGCGCCTTAACCCGACCTTCCGCTCTACACACTCAAAGTGCAGCTCCCACCTTGAAACCGCCATGCATGGCGCCTTCAATGTAGCCAACCTGGCTACAATCACCCGCCATGTGTACTTCGTAACCCTGCTGCCGCAACCTCTCAGCCAAACTGGTGTTGGCGACGGTACCCGAGGTAACGATGACACAGTCGGCAGCGATGGTGCGTTCCTGGTCAAGAGCGTTGACGTAGGTGAGTAGGCCTTGGCGAATGCGGATGACCCTGGCATTGGGGAGACAGCGCACCCCCAACTTGCGGATATCAGCCAGGTTGCGCCAGCGCCGTACCAGAGGAGTTTCCTTGCCGAATACCGTGCCCTCATCCAGCAGCGTAACCTGGCGACCGCGCTCAGCGAGGAATTCCGCCAACTCGACAGCTACCAGCCCCCCGCCGATCATCACCACTCGCTTGCCAATGGGCATCCACAATTTGCTCAGGCTGCGCATCAGTGGAATATTGCGAGTTATCCTCGAGGCACTGCCAAGACCCAGCATCATGCGATTGAAACTGCTGAGTCTGCCCTTTACCTGCTCGGCATCATCGCCGGTGATCATGCTGCGCATGTCATCGCCGGAGAACACATGGGGCAGATCAATGCCCTCTACCTCGGGCATTTCCCGCGCAGCCCCCACTGCCACCACTACAGCATCCGGTGCCTGACGCGCGACGTAGTCGGGCGTCACCTCGACACCCAGGGCAACAGTGATGGGCAACTGGCGCACCTGGTGCTGCAGGTAGGCCACCAAGCGGCCGTTGGGCGGGTAGGAAACGCCGGAAAAATAGACCGTACCACCCAACCGGGAGGCCTTCTCCACCAGGGTGACCCGGTGGCCGCGCAGGGCCGCCACCCGGGCCGCCTCCATACCCGCCGGACCGCCACCAATCACCAGGATCTTGCGCGCGCGGTCGCTGCCGATGAGGTCGCGCTCGCTTTCGAACCCGGTCATGGCGTTGACAGCGCAACGAATGTGATTGTTGACGAAAATGTTGCTGATGCAGGTATAGCAGTAAATGCAGGGGCGGATATCTTGCGGCCGGTTTTCCAGAATCTTGTTGGGCAGATCCGGATCGGCCAGCAACTTGCGCCCCATGGTAATGAAATCCACCTGACCATCGCCGATCAGGCGGTCGCCCACCTCGGGCTCGATCCGCCCGGGGCAGATCACTGGTACCGCAACCTGAGCCTTGATGGCAGCAGCAAAGGGTACGAACCGGCCGGGAGTGTGGGTCGCGTGGCCATCTGAATAACAAGTACCCTTGGCATGATCGCCATCTGCGCTGCAATGCACGGCGTCGGCGCCAGCGGCAACTGCCAGCCGGGCTGTCACCTGGGCATCTTCATTAGTGATGCCGTCGTCGGTAAAATGCACGGAGTCGAGGCGGAACCAGACGGGGTATTCAGCGCCCACCCTGGCCTTGATTTCAGTGATGATCTCTACCAACAGGCGCGAACGATTTTCGATGCAACCGCCGTAACGATCCTGGCGACGGTTGACTGACGGGTTGAGGAAATTGGCGATCAGGTAGCCGTGGCCGGCATGGATTTCAACGCCATCAAAGCCGATACGCTTGGCCCGTTCGGCGGCTGCCACAAAAACATCGATCACCCAGCGAATATCATCATCATCCGCTTCCTTGTAGTGAAGGTTAAACGTTGGCTCCTGCATCGGCGCGGAAATTATCCCCAGCTCCTCCGCGGTCATAAATGGCGTCATTTCATCCGCAGAGTGCCCCTGAGGTGCCGACGGACAGAGAGTCGGGTGCCCGACCGCCGCCTCATTAAAGGCCATCAGCCCGCCGTGGTGGAGCTGTGCCGCCACCCGGCAATCGTGGGCATGCACCGCCTCGACCAGTTGTTGCAAACCGGGGATGTACTTGTCATCGGACAGGGCGATGTGGCGATAATTGGACGACCCGCGCGGCCAGGCGACACTCACCGAGCCCATAATCAGCATAGCAGCCCCACCGCGCGCGCGCGCCTCGTAGTAACTCACGGTCTGCTCACTGCAGAAGCCGCCTTCCGCCGCGGTGTTGGAGCCCATGGGTGTCATGATCATGCGGTTGCGCAGTGGTATCTGGCCGATGCGACCGGGCGCGGTTATGTGTTGCAGGGGTTTCGACATGGTGTTGGCAATCCGCTTACAGGGTAGTCTGGCCGCCGTCGAGCACGACGACAGAACCGGTCATAAAGCGCGCTTCATCAGAGGCAACGTAGGCCACGGCCGCGGCGATTTCCTGCGCCTCGGCCAGTTCGTAGCCAGGCAATGGCAGCATGCGATTCACCAGCATCTGCTCGGCATCACTCGGGAAGGAATAATTGTCATAAATTGCTGTTTTCACACCGCCTGGGGCGATCAGATTCGCACGCACTTGCTTGCTGCTGAACTCTGCAGCGATGGCACGAGTAAAGCCGTTGACTCCAGCCTTGACCGCGCAGTAACAGGAATTGTACGGCTGGCCCTGCAGCGACGACGCTGAGGAAATATTGACAATGTTACCCTTGGATTCGACCAGGTACGGCATAGCGGCCTGGGTGACATCGAAAATGCTGGTCAGATTGATGGCGAGCATGCGATCCCAGGCCTCGCGCGACATATCCTCCAGCCGCCAGGCCCCGGCGATGCCAGCAATATTGCAAAGCACGTCCAGACGGCCGAAGCGCTCGGCAGTGGCTGCCACCATGGCGCGGCAGGAGGCAGGATCTGTGGCATCAAAGCGTACGTGATCGACCGTACTGGCCGCCAGCGAGGCACTGAACGTCTGCAGCGCCGCCTCATTGATGTCCGCCAGCATCAGGGTCGCCCCCTCAGCAGCTAATCGCTCTGCGGTCGCCCGGCCAATACCGGACGCTGCACCGGTGACCAAGGCCACCTTGCCCTCAAATCTCTTCATAGTTATTACTCCTGGTAGAATTTAGGCTTCGATAATTTCAGGTGTCAATAATGGAATAGCCGCCGTCGACCACCAGCGTGTGGCCAGTAATAAAGCCCGCGCCCGAGGAGCTCAGAAACAGTGCCGCCGCAGCAATCTCCTCGGGGCGCCCCCAGCGAGCCAGCGGGGTTTTGGCTGTGATCAAATCGTGCACACTGCGGTCATCGCAGTAGGTCTGGGTCATACGGGTTTTAATGGAACCGGCGGCAATCGCATTGGTGCGAATGCCTTCTCCGGCCCAAAGGGCGGCGCAGGTTTTGGTGAGCTGCACTATACCTGCCTTGGCAGCGCCGTAGCCGGGGAAGTAGGGACTGCCGAAGAACGACATCATCGAGGCGATGTTGACGATGCTGCCTCCGCATTGCAGCACACTGCGCTGCAATGCGGGGCGGCAGCTCCGGGACAAATGATGCACAGCGGTGAGATTAACGGTTATGGCTCTCTCAAACTCCTCGCTGGAAAAGGTATTGCCGGCGTTGTTTACCAACACATCGAGGCGTTCGAAGCTCTGACCCAAGCGCTCGACGGCTTCCAGGTCCGCCAGATCCAGCTGCCTGTAGGTACAGCCCTGCAGATCCGCTTCGTAATCCGACGAGGCCTGCCGGGTACCGGTAACAGTCACCTCGGCGCCTGCCTCAAGCAAAACACGAGCTATCGCCAGTCCGATGCCACTGGTGCCGCCAGTCACCAGGGTTCTGGCGCCGGAAAAATCATAGTGAACCCGACCCGCGGTGCCCGCCCTGGAGCTATTACTGGAATCGCCCATGGATTGTCCCTGTTATTGTTACGTGTCTGTTGATCTATGGGCATGTTAACCGCCACCTCCGAGCCACGAATCACCTGATCGAATGATATCGAGACCATCACGCCAGGAGGAATTCAAGCAATTTCATACTGTAAACGAAGTATGCGGCAGCTTTGACAAGCACCCGCCAAGTGTTAGTCTTACAAGGCTAAAACGCTGAAGGGGGGCCGGGCTAGATGCCAGAAAATGGCCTAACCAGCTGATAATTATAAGATTTTATAGAGTCATAACGATGAGAAAACTGGAGCTCGCACTCACCGACTACGACGAGCTTGTGCACTCGGTCTACGCCGGCATCGATGAGGTGTCACCCTGGTCTTCGTTTCTGGATAGGCTGTGCACAGCCACCGGCTCCAGGGATGCCTCGCTGGTATTCAGCGTTCTCAAACCGGAGGAGAACTTCTACCTGCTGACCAATGACCGGGAGTTCTGGTCGCGCTCGACCAAAGATTCCATTCGCCATCTATTGTCCATGAGTGAAACCCTGCATATTTCGCAACCTGAACCATCGACTATCGCGGAAACCTTGCGCGCCGATCAGTTCTACAAGAGTGAACTGTATCTCAATTATTTGAAGCCCATCGGCATCCGGTTCCTGTTGAGCCAGGACCTGGCGTTCGAGGACACCTACCGGATCAAACTGTCGGTGGAACGAACCGATGACTGTGCCGATTTTGGCGAAGCGGAGAAAGCAGTCTTTGAATGGATCACGCCACATCTTCGCCGCGCCGTGCAACTGCGGGAAGAACGCATACAACACTCGCGTCTAAACGACATCACCAACAGCACACTGAGCAAGGTGTCGGTGGGTGCACTGACGCTGGACGCAGATGGCCGGGTAATTACTACCAACTCAATGGCCAAGGTGATCCTCCAGGGCGGTCGCGGGCTCACCCTCCTCGAGGATCGCCTTAAAGCCACCGACCCTCGCCAGAACCAGGAGCTCAAGTCGGCCATCAAGCATGCATTGCATCTCTCAAAGACTGCCGAAACAGAACAATCCGGAACGGGCTTCAGGATCGAGAAATACCCCGGCAAGCCACAACTGGACATGGTCATCAAGCCGATTAGCAACACCACCTATGACGGCACTAACCTGGCCTCCAGGGTGGTGATTTACCTAAACGACTGCGAGCGTTCCAATGTTGACCTCAACATCGAAATGCTGCGCAATATCTACAGCATGACACCCTGTGAAGCGCAAATAAGCGTGTACCTGGCGGAGGGGAAAACCCAGGCGCAAGTGGCTGAATTACTGGGGGTCAGCATCAACACGGTCAAAACTCACCTGCGGGGCATCTACGACAAACTTGACGCGAAGAATCAATCACAGGTGGTCGCGATCCTTAACCGAAGCAGCGCGCGCCTACTCTAAACCCGGGAGTATACCTCACCATACAAACTAAAACGGTCCACCCGATGGGCATTACCGAAGGCTTCCACAACAAAATGGAAATGATGTCGAGGAGAGCGTATGGTTTTAGAAACTTTGAGAATTACCGACTGAGAGTGCTGGCCCACTGTGGATGGGATGGCATTATTAACAGGGTTCGATGAGTGCCCATCCCCCGTTAATGGGGTAGAGCCTTATTGGGGTAGAGACAATGCACGTAAGTCATTGATTTTAAATGGTACCAGAGGCCGGACTCGAACCGGCACGCTTTTAAGGGCGGGGGATTTTGAATCAATTACGCTTATAAAAACTTGTTTTAAATCAACATCTTAAAATATTTAAATCCTTATATATACACACTCTATACTATTTAAGGATTCCAATATACACTCTGACTCTAACGAAAACAGGGACGTATATTCGATGAAATCACAGGAAGAACTGCTTTCCGAGCTGATCAAAATTGCATCAACTGCCGACCGGGATCAGCTCGAGCAGATGATCAAAACATCACAGCACAACCGCCCTGCCCCCTCCTCCACCTCCATTCTGGTTGCCGACAGTATACGCCTTTACAGAAACAGCGAATCGCCTTTCTGGTGGGTGTCCGTGAGCGGACTAGGACCGCGGCCCTATCGCCAGAGCACCAAGGTTTACCTCAGTGACCCGGAAAAAGCGAAATCAGAGGCAATTTCAATTGCCAGCCTGCTGAGGTATCAGCACAGCGCCGGCTTGCTCAAAGACCCCGTCAAGGGTCACGGCGTCACCTTGGTCTGCAATGCGGTGATAAAGGAGCTGGAGGAGGCAAAAAAGAAGCGCCAAAAGGGCAGTGGAAAATCGACCCTTGAGACTTATATCAACCACATTGCGAAATCCTTTATACCCTACTTCAGAGGCAAAACGATCGATGCTGTGACCTATGGCGCCCTGGAAGCCTATTTTCATCAGCTGCCATCGAAGAGCAAGACGCAGATCACCACCCAAAAGACGGCCATCAAGTATGTGCTCGATTACTGCCTGCGCCATGGGATTATCGCCCAAGCGGATTATCCACAGCTGCCGTCTACTTCAAAGTTCGCCAAGCAAAACGAAAAATCTTCAGAATCCCATAAGGTCTTTGAGGACTCAGACCTAAAAGTAATCCTCAGCTCATTCGATGATTTCACCCAGGGAAAAGGCGACAAACACACCGAGCGAAGGGCGCAAAGCAAAAAGACTAGAGCCTATCGGCAACTGTTCCCCTACTACTTCCAATTCTTGTGCTCAACCGGCGTTCGTACCGGCACCGAACCCATGAACCTCAGGTGGGCCGCCATCTATGAAAGCCACTTCAATTCTGATGGCGAAGACAAGCGAGCGATCATCGCTCACATCGGACACGGAAAAACCAGCGCGAAATCAGGCAAGAACAAAAAAGGCCGTGAGATTCTGTTGAATGGTCCCACAGCCGACATCCTCGAGCAGATCTGGCGCCACAAGTACGGCAAGGACAATGGAATACGTGAAATCATTGCCGCCAGATCAGAGGAGTATATTTTTCATACAACCGAGGGCGTACCGGACTTCTGCCGCATCATGGAGCAATACCGAAGCTACCTTGGAAACCGACTCAAACACGACTACACACTTTACAGTTGCCGGCACGAATACATCAACTGCTCGCTGCGCGCGAATGTCGATATACGGTTGATTGCCAAACAATGCGGCAACAGTGTTGCGGTTATTGAACAACACTACGAAGAGTACAAGGCCATCCATCGAGCGGCTGATATTTACACGCCTGCGGATATTGCTCGGTTTAATCAGTTCGATTAATGATGATGTTTGGCCAGGTTGGGTGCAAATTTTTGGTCAACAGCAATTAAAGAAAGAAGTGAATGCTCCGGGATTCTAGAGAAAAGCCTAAAATTTTCCAGCGAAGGCCTCAATATCAGGAGCCGAGAGACTTATTGCCGCCAACCTCTGGGCAACATATAAAAAACGGCTGGCTAACGGCACAAGAATCAGCTATCTTATTATATATTACCGGGTAACGTTTAAAAAGGAGCGATCACATGGATGAGAAAAAAGACGCGGCCGCCCTGCATGGGAGGTGACCCCTGAAAATAAGGAAGTTAAACCACGCCAGCGCAATGGCATTGAAACTGCAGCAACATACCTCTACGGAACCGCCTCACATTGCACCATAGATTGGTACACCAACAAACAACGGACGTCACGTGTGAAATGGCGAGCCACGGTGATTGATACCGAACAGGAATTCGCGCGCGTTAGGGGTAATTTGCGCGAAGCGATTGGTGAATATATTGGTATTATTATAATAAACGTTACCCCGTGACGAATATAATGCTGCTATCATTTTCAAGGGCGACCCCTTCTTTTCCGCTGCACATTCAAAAGCATCTGTAGCGTTGCCACTGAGAGCAATCAACGAAAGTCCGGTGCCCAACTTTTAAAACAGAGCACTACCGCCATCGAGGTAAAAATGAGGTGGTCGCGATCTAGGCCGACCACTGGGCTTGGCAATCAGTGGGTTATGCTATTAATCTTTATATCCAAATACACAGAAAGCCTTTTGATTAGCGATAGGATTCTCTGCCAATTGATAGAATCACACCAGCAAGACAGCTTTATTAGTGTTGTACCCGGTGTCAATTCCCTGCTGGGTAAACGAATAACGCGGAGGTCATTGCGAAGGGTGGCAGCTGCAGAATGCGGTGAAATAAGGAACAGTACTACGATCAGGGCTCTTCCTGCAGACGGCGATAATGCGTCGGCGGGCAGCCAAAGTAACGGCTAAACAAGCGCGTAAAGTAGCTTGGGTCGGCAAAACCTGAAGCCATCGCAATATCGGCGATGGGTTCGCTGCCATCGGCCAGCAAGCGCCGGGCGTGCTCGAGGCGTATTTCGTTGACAAATTGCTTGGGCGATTTATGCAGGTATTTTTTGAAGCGGCGCTCCAATGCACTTACCGATAAACAAGAGACTCGCGCTAACGCGGCGATTTCAATCTCCTCACAAAAATGGGATCGGATATAGTCAATGGACAGCTCCAGTTGCCGCACCGCAGCCAACGAAATACTGGATTTTTCCAAGCGTCGGGACAGTCCGTAGGTACCGATAATATCGCCGCTGTCCGCCAGCAGGGGGTGCTTGCTGGTTAGGAACCAACAGATCTCACCGGTGCGCAGGATATTCAACTCCAGCCTCTCCTCCACTTGCTTGCCCGCCAATACTTTGCAGTCATCCTCGATAAACTGTCGGGCAATCGCCCGTGGGGAAAAGTCCGTATCGCATTTGCCAATCAGGTCAGCAAGACCCGACACCCCGTACTGGTGGAGAAAACAGCGATTGGCGAACATGATGCGGCTGGCGCGATCCTTGATCCAGATCAGTGTGTGCGGCAGCATATCAAAGGTATGCAATAGCTGATGTATATTCGTCTGGCTAAAAAAATAGTCGGCCATCTGCTGCCCGTCTGCCCTGCTTGGTTCCAACACGGCTACAACCTCCAGGAATACGCACGCCGAATTTGTCCAGATTATACCGTAATTCCTGCTAACGCAGAGCCGACCCCTCCGTTAAGCTTTATGCAGAAATCTCCACCGCCCGCCTACCACGGCAGGCGAGCCAATTGCTATACGGGATTAACCTTTCCCGCGCAAAACAACCAACATTAAGCAGGAGAATAACATGGCCAAGATTCGCATGGGTATGGTCGGCGGCGGCGAAGGCGCCTTTATCGGCTCAGTCCACCGCCTGGCCGCCTTCCTCGACGGCGAGGTAGAACTGGTGTGCGGCGCCTTCAGCAGCAACGCCGAACGCGCCCAACGCTCCGGTGCAGCCCTGCATCTGCCACCGGAGCGGAGCTACATTAGCTACCAGCAGATGATGGCGGCCGAAGCGGCCCTGCCCGCCGACCAACGCATGCAATTTGTTGCGATCGTCACCCCCAACCACCTGCATTTCCCGGTGGCCGAGGCGGCCCTGCAAGCGGGCTTCCACGTGCTCTCGGACAAGCCCGCTACTTTCAATCTCGACGAGGCCCTGAAACTGCGCGAGATCGTCCGCGACACCGGCCTGCTGTACAGCCTCACCCACACCTACACCGGCTACCCACTGGTGAAAGAGGCGCGCGAACGAGTGGCCGCCGGTGCCCTCGGCAAGATCCGCAAAGTGGTGGTGGAATACCCCCAGGGTTGGCTCGCCGAACGCCAGGAAGACGCCGATAACAAGCAGGCCGCCTGGCGCCTGGACCCCAGCAGGGCCGGCATCAGCAGCTGCATGGGCGATATCGGCGTGCACGCCGCCAATCTGGCGGAATACGTGACCGGACTGCAGATCAGTGAAGTCTGTGCCGACCTCACCGCCTTTGTCGAAGGCCGCAGCCTGGATGACGACGGCGCCATGCTGCTGCGCTTCAACAGCGGCGCCAAAGGCGTACTGATGGCCAGCCAGGTCAGCGTCGGCGAAGAGAACGCCCTGCGCATCCGTATCTACGGTGAACAGGGCGGACTGGAGTGGTCGCAGCAGGAGCCCAACACTCTTTGGCTGAAGTGGAACGACCGCCCCACTGAGATGCTGCGTACCGGTGGCGGCTACCTGGGCCGCCTGGCTGTAGCCAATACCCGTACCCCGGGTGGCCACCCGGAGGGTTACCTCGAGGCCTTCGCCAACCTTTACATGGCCTTTGCCGGCCAGATTCGCGCCCACGCAGCAGGTACTCCACCGGGCGAACGCGCCGCCGACCTGCCCGGCATCGAGGACGCCGTGCGCGGCATGGCGTTTATCGAGCTGGCGGTGGCGGCCAGTGCCAGCGACGTGAAATGGCACCCGTTTCCCAATCACGGGTAACCCACACTGATCGATAACATTGCTAAACCACACCGAACAATTTTGGAGATACCCATCATGACACAGATGCAAGGCCCGGCCATTTTCCTGGCCCAGTTCGCCGGCAGTGAGCCCCCCTTCGACAATTTGAAAAACATCTGCCGCTGGGCCGGCGGCCTGGGTTACAAGGGCGTGCAGATTCCCACCTGGGAGTCGAGCTTGATTGACCTCAAGCGCGCCGCCGAGAGTAAAGACTATTGCGATGAGCTGAAAGGCATCTGCGCCGAAGGCGGAGTGCAGATCACCGAGCTATCCACCCACCTGCAGGGCCAGCTGGTAGCTGTGCACCCGGCCTACGACGAGCTGTTTGACGGCTTTGCCCCGGCCGAACTGCGCGGCAAACCCCAGGCGCGGCGCGAATGGGCCGAACAACAGCTGCGGCTGGCAGCCAAAGCCAGCGGCAACCTCGGCCTGAGTGAGCATGTCACTTTCTCCGGCGCCCTGCTCTGGCACACCGTCTACCCCTGGCCCCAACGCCCGGCGGGCCTGGTGGAAACCGGCTTCCGCGAGCTGGCCGATCGCTGGCTGCCGATCCTCGATGCCTTTGACGCGGCGGGTGTCAACCTGTGCTACGAGATCCATCCCGGTGAGGACCTGCACGACGGCGTCACCTTCGAGCGCTTCCTCGAAGCCACCGGCAACCACCACCGCTGCCAAATCCTGTACGACCCCAGCCACTTCGTGCTGCAGCAGCTTGACTATGTGCAGTTCATCGACTTCTACCACGAGCGCATCAAGATGTTCCACGTCAAGGACGCCGAATTTGTGGCCAACGGCCGCAGCGGCATCTACGGCGGCTACCAGGACTGGAAAGACCGCCCCGGCCGCTTCCGCTCTCTGGGCGACGGCCAGGTGGATTTCAGCGCGATCTTCAGTCAATTCGCCAAGTACGGCTTCGAGGGCTGGGCGGTACTGGAGTGGGAGTGCTGCCTCAAGCACCCCGAGGACGGCGCCCGCGAAGGGGTCGACTTTATCAAACGCCACATCATCCGCACCACCGACAAGGCCTTTGACGATTTCGCTGGCAGCGGCAATAATGAAGCAGCCAACCGCCGTATTTTGGGCCTGAAATAACCGCAGCACGGGCGATGAGCGAGGATGGTGGCGATAAAGTCCGGCACTCCAGCCATTATCGCGCAGGGGGAGTCAGTGGTTGGGGTGATCATTTCCGACAAAAGGGCCCCGGTCTGCTGCAGGCCCTCATGGAAGATGACGTTGGTCAGGCACGGGTTGATCAGAGCTGCTGCCAACAATGCTTGCGATACGCTTGCGCTGACGACGCCACGGGGCCCGCCTGCAGAATTTCTCTCCTTGACGTTCTCATAGGTACGACTCCTCCATCAGAGCTAACATTTCAGAGCCCCGGACGCCAAGGTATTTCCACTGTACCCACTACATCCACAGGCTAATACTGCGGCAGCTGAGCTGCCAGAACTGGTGCCAGTGGAACCCGCCGAGCGCTCAAGAATACACCCGGGCTTTATCAGATTGCTATCCATGCCACTGTACTTGACCGCAACAAGCTCACCCAACAAGCGCTATTATGACCCGTAATATTCAAGGACTACGCCAAGAAAGGTAGGCTAACGCCATGATACCCAATTCAGCTTTGAGAGATTCCCAATCGCCTTCACCGGCCACATCCGCAGCTGTTCCGAAACCTAAAAAACGTGCTAATGCGGAATAAGTAACAACGAGACAGTGTTCAATGGCTTTTTCTGGGTCAGGCCGCTTAATCTCTTTGCGATACTTCAAGATGAGTGTAGAAAGACTGGCTACTTGCTCACGATGAATCGTGCGTCCTCGCGTCTCTACGACTGGATCTTTAGCAGCGCATGACATAATTGCTCGAACAACCAGTGCGTCTTGACGCAATTCTTCTGCCCATTCATCAATGAGCATCGGAATAAGCGGTTTCAACCCACGGTAGGCGTCCAGGCGGTTTATCATTTCCGTTTGTCGAGGCACTCTCAATCGATATACCTCATCCATAACGGCCCAAACAAGCTCCCTTTTACTGGCAATCCGACCATATAATGTGCCGACTGCAACACCTGACTTTTGCGCAACTTCTTGGAGGGTAAAACTGTCGTCTCCACGTTCCGCCATGAGTGCAGATGCAGCCTTAATCACCTTCTCCAATGATAATCTACTGCGCTTTTGTTTAGGGGGATTGGTGATACCGATTGATTTACTCATTAATTCTCGCAATCCAAGCTAAGCCGACACCAGGGCAAAGCAGCTAAAATCCAGTGAAATAACGCTGGATTTCTTGGAATGCTGGGGTGTCGGGATCATTTCGTGGCAAATTTGTCAGCGCGCATGATATCAAACTTCCATCAATTTTCCACCTTCTGCTAAATGACAGCCCCTTCAACTAACCCTTCACCGCCATGGGTTATCGCGCCCCGTCTAACAAACGCGCGGATCGTTGAAGAGGTCTCTTGAAGCGAGAATCAAAACACCTCTGCCAAGGAGACCCCTGCTAGCTATAACCAGTCGACACCATTTTTGGAATGGTAATCAAGAATTATGCATAGCCTGCAAGTCGTGTTCTGGCTCAACCAGACCACGGTAAATCGGCATCAACCCAGCTTATGCAAAATACTGCTTGCCAACGCGTGATGACGTCTAACTTTGTCAAAAGCATCAGCATCCGTCCAATGGTGCCCTTCGTATTCACTGGACATGTACCCGTTAAAGTCACCCTCGACAAACACCTTTAATGTGGAGGCATAGTCAATTGACGCTTCCGCGCCGTCATCTGCAAAGTCGAAAAACTTTCCGTGGATGTGGAAGGTCTGCGGCATTATTTCCGCCCAATCGCGAGGGTCCTGCCGACTGAACAGTCCGAAGATAGGGAATAACTCAAGAATTAAATCCGCGTCACCACCCATTGCAACGGCTTTCTGGTAAAACTGAGCCGCCATTTCAGAACCATTACCGCCAGCATGCCAAACCTCCAGTGCAAGATCGATCATGCTTTCGGCGACGCCGATACTGCGTACAAAGTCCAGAAAGCTCGGTGGAACAGAATGAACAGAGGCACCAAAATCTGGAATAAAGCCCAACAAGGGTGAATTTACCTGCTCATACATTTCACGGAACGCTAAAATAACAGGATGCTGAACGTGATGTGATGCATGGATCTCAAGTGCCAGCTTCAAACCCAGCTTTTCAGCCTCCGGCACCAGCCGCTTAATCGCTTCGGGCCCAGCACCATATTGGTAACGGATCAGGGGAAAGCCCAGTTTCGCAGCTGCATGCAACTGCGGAACGTGGTAGTCAAAGAGCTCGTCTTCCGTCATCTTACGATCGCGATTGATACCGAAGTCCGAATTAATTCCCAGGCAGGAAAGTTCCAGTCCAACCTCGTCAATCAGGCCACGAAACCAGTCTGCATAAGCGTCACTGACAACGGGAAATCCTTTAATACTTTGAAATCCGACGATCTCAAGACCCGGGCCCAGATTTTCAGCGGCGATTCGACGAATGAGCGACTCAAAGGAATAATCATGATTATGGTATTCGGTGGTAAAACTATACAGTGTGCTACCGAGTCGTAAATTTGAGGACGATGCTGATTGCATATTAATGATTACTTTTCTGTCAATGGGCCAACAAACGCTTCTGTGTTCGCACAACACGATGCAGATCTTTTAAGTACGGTGGATAAATGGCGAGAGTTACTGCTACATCGTATTCCTTGCCTACCTCCAGGTTTTTCTCATTTAGAACAAGATAAGCCGTATCAAGAACAAACCAGTTTTCGGTGGTGCGAGCTCTGAGCTCATCGAGCCGAATACTGCTTCCTTCCAACTGAAACACGACATTTGACATGTCAATAACACGCCCATCGAACTCAATACTGACAACGTCCACAACAGAAAGTGGTAATGAGCGATACCAGGGTAGTCGGACAGCCACTGCACAACCACCGGAAGTTACCTTCAATCCGTTATCCGCAATAACACGATGATGCATCATCTTAATTTCTCTCTATTACCAGGATTTAATTGTTAAAATTTAACTGAGCAACTACTTCTTCACGCTGATCAGCTTCTTCACTACGTAACTTCAACAACTGTCGTCTAGCGCGAATCGCTGCAACATCACTCGGCATTACCACTGGATTTAAGTCCCAGAAATCCTCGCCATCCATGGCATCAGACTGCGCCTGTAGCATAGGCTCATCCTCCGTTAGAAATACCTTGCGTGCGTGTTCTTCAGCTTCCTTGCTCCTCCCGTGAGTAAAAAAGTAATGCGTGGATTTTTGGGTTTCAGGAGTTAGGATATGTGGATTCGCCATCGGAGGGATGACAGGCTCTCCAGTGTCATGACGATTTATCTCAATGAATAACGCCAGACTAGCCGGCGCATGCCAACGTATGTGCAGCGCCTCATCTATTGTGATTCCCTCTCGCTTTAAGTGTTCAGGCCAGTCTGGAGGCGGTGCATCTTTGGTATCCCATTTATTCCAAATCGCGCCACTATCATCAACTTCAACCTTCTGCTTGCCATGGCTGAAAAGCGACCCCTTCATTCCAAAATTTTCTACATGCAAAAATTCTGCGTGCGTTAAATCAAGCAGATTATCTGCGATCAACTCATAGTTAACGCCCATGAGGTAGTGTGCGCACGAAATGGGCTGTCCTGTTTCAATAAAATTAAAATCAGGAATGCTATCCTGATCAGCGAGCGACGCATCACCCAGCCAAAACCACAACGCACCATAACGCTCGACAACAGGAAGGGTGGAGAGCCTCGCATTATTCGGAATCTGCTGACTGAAGGGGTTGAAAACACATTCTCCTTTTCCGTTAAAGGTCAGCCCGTGATACCCACAGGATATTTTTCCATCATTGAATTTACCTCGACTAAGCGGTACAAAACGATGAGGGCAGCGATCTGAGACCATAACCCAACTTCCATCCAGCTCACGCCAGAGCAGCCAAGGTTTATCAAGAAATTTCCGACTGAGGAATCCCTCCTCCGGAACTTCCTCAACCCAGGCAGCCATTTACCAGCAATTGAGTACATACTCTGTATTTATTTCGTTATTCATATTTCGCTCCATATCCTAAAAATAAAAGCTCTCTATAATTATTACAGTCGATATTTTCTTGGATTTGTCACACCAATTAATTAGCCCACCGTCTAGACAGATAAGAGTAAGATTGATACTTTTTAGCTTTTTATTTCACTCAGTACTGTCCATATGAACAGGTATTGAAGCGCCTAATGCAAGATTCTCTTCATGAACAGGATTGGCTTTTTTTCCAACACCACGTAATCTCACCAACGCCGCAAAAACAGCTACAGCCAAGGCAAAGAATCCAAGGACAAACAGCGCCTGCCGAATACTCCCCATTTGCACGGATATAAATCCTGTGATCAATGGGCATAGGAATTGCCCAGTCAGGAAAAAGGTGCTCCAGATCCCCATCCCTCTCGCACGATACTTAAATGAAAGGCCGTTCTGACACCAGGCCCACAAAATGGGAAACGCCATCCCGTTACCTGCCTGTTGCGGAAGCGAAGCGATACCAACCCACCAATACGTTTCTGACAAGCCAATACCAATTAAACCAATAGCGTTTAATCCAAGCATGATGGTCAACTGTGTCGCTACCGGCCACATAGATATGCGACTGTAAATCAAAGCACCGAACGGAACACCGATACTTGCGAGCATACTGATCACTGCAATTTTCGAAGAGGAATCTACGCCGACTTCGTCTAGAGCAATGCCAATATGAACGGGTTGAATAAAAAATATAAATGCAACAACGCTGGAAACACTGCATACACCGAGGTGGCGTTTCCATGGAAATTGAGTCGATTCAGGCTTAGCGTTACCCGAATCAATATCAATATGCTTTGGCTCCCAGAGGGCGTACCAGGCCAGTACAAAAATGGGCAAACCTATGGCATGAAGGGTAAACGGCCCCCACCACCCTAACGCATCGGCTAACAAACCACCGGCGAGAATAGCGAGAGTCGCGAGTATGGAGCCCGCAACGCCGTTAATAGCAAACCAGCGGTTGCGTTCCTTTTCCTCATAGTAGTCTCCATAAAGCGTCGTTCCGATGGTAAGCAACGCGGCAATACCTATGCCTAATCCCGCCCTGCTGATCAAAATCCCAATCAGATCATCGAGAAACACCGGAACAACACCACACGCGGTATAGATGGCAAGTGAATAAAGCAGCAACGCGCGGCGCCCAATTAGATCAGCAGTCCAACCTAGCACGGGAGACAAAATTGCCACAAGTAAAGCCGGCGCTGTCACTAGTAGTGGAACCAGCGTACCCGCACCCGGATAATCAGAAAAATGACTAATGAGCCTTGGCAGCACCGCTGGCAAAGAGATAAAAGCCAATGTAGGCATATACCCTATCAGGATTAACGTGACTCCCTGAAGAGTTCCAGCATTTCTGTTGGCCATTGAGCCCCCTTGTCAGAATATTATTAGACAGGCACATATACCTGAAAGATGAACTATCAAAGTGTGATTTAACGATGAGACTCAGTTTTTGACATCGAAAACCCTTTGATCTAGAGACGGTTAAAACTAATCAACAAATAATCTTGAAATAACAATCTTGACCATTCCCGCCTCTGAAAAAATAGACTATTTCCAGAGGCAGGAAAAATTGTTTAGAAATTAAAGCTGGCACGCACACCATAGGTTCTCGGTGGCTGGAACTCATACTCATTGACCATAACATTTTCATTTCGACTAGCTCGGCTGAGCACAACTTCATCGGTCAAATTTCTGACAAAAGCACTTAATTGCCAGGAACCACCGCCAGGTATAAAACCAAGCGATGCATTAAACACGAGCGAATTCTTTGATTCCGTATCAGAATATTCGAAGACGCTGTAGTTGAAATCAGACGTATATTTACCGTCTAGACGCACAATCAATTCACCACTTTCAATTTGAAAAGATTGATCATAGCCGACTGACGCGACAAAGGAAGGTGCATTTGGCAAACTGTTTCCGCTAATATCAACATTAACGCCGCCGCTTGCGGCATATACGCCGTCGGAGAACTCTGTATCAAGTAACGCAGTACTAAAACTCAGCCGACGACTTCCCCCAAATAACGCAGTAAATTCCGCTTCTACACCAGATATAGTTGCATCACCTGTATTGAACGTCATCGCACCTAAGTCAGCAAGCTGCGAAGCTTGATAGTTCGAATAATCCATGTAAAAAGCGGCAAGATTGAACTGAATACGACGATCAAGAAATCGATTTTTAGTACCAATTTCAAAGGATTTCATAATTTCTGGCTCGTAGATAACGGAGCTGCCAATCGTTGTATTAAAACCACCCGATTTATATCCAGTATCATATTTAGCGTAAAACATGCTATCGTTATTGACCTCGTAATCCAAACCGATATGATAAGTCGCTTGCTCTTCCTTCATTGAACCTGCGCTGTCGGTGACTATAGGATTATAGGGCATGGAGGGAAAAAGCAGAGCCGCCAGAACCAGAGTTTGATCTCCGCTCCGCCGCTTTTCATCCCAAGTATATCGACCACCGATTGAGAGTTTGAGTTGTTCCGCTAGTGCAAAACCAACTTGACCGAATACAGCATCAGATGTTGTTTCTACATCATAATCAAAACTCAAAGCATACTGATCTGCATATTGAGGTATGTCAGCATCGAGCATGTCGAGGTTATACACACCAGATAACAAGGTGTTGGATTCATTGAAATAGAAGTATCCAAGCTGGAAAGTAAACGTACTATCTGGCGAACTGGCGAGAAGCACTTCGTGGTTTGTGGTTTCCGGGTTTTCATGCCGTACAAACTGGCGTAAAACGGGATAATTTGTATCGAACGATTCATTCCCTGCATCAGACTTTAAGTCTTCATAACCACCGGAATAAGTTAACGTCACGTCCATTGGAAGCTGGTCATAAACAACCTCCCAACGGTAGCGGTCAGCACTCATCTTATTGTAGATAGGCGTTATCCCTTCGACGGTATCGGCATCACCAAAATCAGGGCGCTCACCCATTGGCTGAGTCCGCATTACAGCAGCCCCCAGATTGGAAATGTCATCATGCTGATAGGAAGCCCAGATACTAAGCGCCTCTGTCGGAAAAATTGCCGCCTGTAGGCGAACTGAGCCTGAATCTTCATCATCACTGTGCTTATCTAAGGGCGTAATATAACGATAGCCTTCATGCTTTCGGCGTATACCTGACAGTCGAAACTGGACAGTATCCGACGGCGCTAAATTGAAACCTAATTCACCATTGAAAGCTCCATAATTGCCAACCTCAATCGAACCATAGCCACTGTTAATATTTTCAGGACGATTTGTAATGATACTGATCAAGCCTCCGGTTGAGTTTCGTCCATTCAGAGTACCTTGTGGCCCTTTAAGAACCTCAACACGGCTCACATCATACATTGATAGCTGCAGCCCGTAGGGACGATTGGTGAAAAATCCATCACGAGCAATCGGTACAGAAGGGTCACCAATTTCGGTAGTATCGGCTGAGGCTACGCCGCGAATAGCAACATACCCAGCTCCGCCATTATTGGTCAGATTTACACTCGGATCCATGCGCGCCAGTGACGCTATATCCGACACTCCACTAGCTGCCAAATTTTCACCGGTATAGACCGTAAGAGAAATCGCTGTTTTTTGTGCATCAGACTCAACGCGATTGGCAGTTACAACAACCTCCTCTAAAGAGAACGCATTACCGGCCATATCAACTTCTTGAGCCTGCGTATAAGGCACCGAAAAAGCTGTAAGCATCGAACAAGATGCCATCGCTAAATTCAACTTTTTTATCTTTATTTTCATACCAATTCCCTCACTGAAAAAATTAAAAACTCGCCGGTTCGACCCGGATTTCAACCACGTACACGGACGTAACTGCTGCCGTTACCGTCCGCAATTCAGGAGAAATGAACTAGACAACAGTACATTTACTCACTACGAATACCACCACATAACAGACAAAGAATTATTAGAACCCACGACAAAAAATCTTTTTTTATATCGTAAAACCGACAAATGAATACGAATGCTAATTCATTGTTTCTTTTAATGTCAATTAGAAAAAGTTTAACCAGTAACGAATCATGGTGAAAAAATCCCTATCCAGATCGAACGATTAGCAGACTCGCGTATTGCGCTTATTGTTGTAACGCTGCATGATCTCGTTGGAAACAATCCGGCTATTAACCACTCACGGTGAAACAGTATTCGCAATCTTCTGAACAACGCACCGAACTGTAATCAACAGTACGCAATACACCCGATGCGATAGTTTATACACTTACCACCAACCGGGTTCCCTGCCCGGTTTCCATTTAATACTGCAACCATTACTCGGATACTGCAGCGCTGGAAGCGGCGTACCCGCAATCATTGCATCAACCGCCGAACGAAGGCTCTCTCCCGTGACCGGTAATTGGGTTCTTGGGCCCTGACTATGCTCAGTAAACGGGCGGCTATCATCAAACTGGCCACAGTAGACCAACTCATACTGCTCGTTAAACAAAAAAAAATCCGGCGTGCAGACTGCCCTATAGGCATCGGCCACGGACTGGTCTTCATCGTACAAATAAGGAAAGGTGAATCCATTCTTCCGTCCAAAGTCCACCATCGCGTCAGGACCATCCTCGGGGTGCTGTACACTATCATTCGAACTGACGGCAACCACACCCAGGCCTTTCTGTTGATACTCGCGCGCAAACTCAAGCAATCCCGGCAGCAGATGCAGGACGAATGGACAATGGTTAGAGATAAAAGCAACTAAAAGGCCTTTTTCACCAAACACATCACGCAAGCTACAGCTGACACCGTCACCATCGGACAGTGTAAAATCTGGCGCCGGGGTACCTAATTGAAGCATTAAGGATTCATGTCTCATTATTATTTCCTCTGGTTATGTTGAACGTAACAGTTACAGCCGCCCCGCTTTCATTTCTTCAACAGCATAGTTAGCTGCCCGGGCGGTAAGCGCCATATACGTTAGGGACGGATTCACCGTCCCGGAAGAAGCCATGGCCGCCCCATCGGTCACGAATACATTTCTGACATCATGCATTTGGTTATGACTGTTCAGTACGGAGGTTTTAGCATCACGCCCCATGCGCGCGCCCCCCATCTCATGAACAGCGCTCCCGGGCGAGCCAATTTCAGTGGATGCATGGACTACATCCCAGCCCATTAACTCAATCATTTTAACGGCCTCAGCGGCCGCATTTTTTGCCAGCGCACGCTCGTTATCCGTCCATTCATAATGCACATCAATTTGAGCAAGGCCGTGGGAATCCTGCTTAGTCTTAGAAAGGGATGCCGCATTCGTCTCAACAGGCAATGCCTCGATAAAGTAGCCCAGGGCTAACATCCAATCGCCGGGACTTTTTATTTCTTGTTTGAAGGACGCACCCACCCCTTTCATCTTTGCACCGCGCGGATAACCTTCGCGAAAGACGCCACCCTGATAAGAATACCCACGCACGGCACCTTCCAACGGTTCAGTCAAATTGGCGAATCGAGGAATAATCAGATTTGCAGGACGATTCACAGAATATGTGCTGCCTTCGAACCCTTTAACTTTTGCAATCGTGAAGGATTGCGCATGATCCATAATGTACTTCCCCAGTGTACCACTGGAATTACCCAGCCCATCAGGATGCTCTGACGAAACCGAACGCATTAAAATAGCGATGGTATTCAGCGTTGAAGCGTTTAAGAAAATCAATTTCGCGGAGATAGACTCTTTTACGCCCTTTTCCACATTAATTACTCTGATCCCTGTTGCCCGTTTTGTTGCCGGATCGTAGTCAACAGCTTCAACAATCATGTTATTTAAAACAGTGAGATTCCCTGTTGCTTTCGCGGCAGGCAGGGTCGAACTCTGGGTACTGAAATACGCCCCATAGGAACACCCCCTGGAGCATACAACACGCGCCTGGCAGGGAGCCCGACCATCTTTAGCTTCACGGATATGAGCGACACGACCAATAATCGCCTGCCGACGATTACCGTAATGCTCTGCGAGGCGTTCTTTCAATGCTAATTCCGGTGCAGTGAGTGGGAATGGCGCTTGAAATGTACCATTGGGCAGCCCGACAACTTCGTCGGTACTATCACCGGAAACGCCGATGAATTTCTCAACGTAGGTATACCATGGCTCGATATCCTGATATCGAATGGGCCAGTCCACACCATAGCCATCAGCAAGATTCGCTTCAAAGTCCTGCGCCCCTCGACGAAAGGCGTGCCGGCCCCAGGTCAGGGATCGCCCACCAGTCTGGTAACCTCGCCGCCACTGAAAACCCTGAGAACCGGATTCCTGATAGGGCTCTTTTAAATCATCAACCCAGTAACGTTCATTGTATTCATCGAAGAACAATCCTCGCTGCCTCGGATAGCGCTCCTTGTATTTAGCCTGATCACCAAATCCCCGGTAAGGCATTTCCCAAGGCGATTTAAACTCCGTCTGATAATCTACTCTGTGTTCGATATTGGGGCCGCGTTCTATCAGCGCGACTTTTAGGCCTTTTTCGCACAACTCTTTTGCCGCCCAGCCACCAGAGATTCCAGACCCAACGACAATTGCATCAAAATCTTGTTTCATATTGATCAATATCCAATAAAGTCTGTTGTGGCAAAGAAATCGGTAGCTTGAGCCGGATCACCTTTTTTATACGGCAAATCGGCCTTAAAACTGCCGGGCGTAAAGGTATATTGAAGCTCTTTTGACGCACCCGTTTCGCTGGTGTAATAACCCATAAGTATCAGCTTTTTAATAACCGGCCACACTGATCGTCGACTGCTCTCAAAAGACGAAAAACAATCGGCGTCATACTGAAAAAATACACTGAATCGTTGCGGTTCCGACAAACTCATGAACGCACCACCTGCGGCCTGGTCAAGCTCCTCCCTCAAGCGACGCAACTCATCGCCGCTGGTATTACAGAAAGCATGCCCCAATGCGAGACTGATAAACGCTGGTACATTAACTGCCAAGGCTCCCGGGGTCTCGGTATCGGGAATTGTTTTGTCACAGATATAATTCAACAATGGATCACTGTTTTCGGTACTCGCCTTACCAATCTGAGACCAGATACTCATTGCTCCGATTGCCGATAACCCAATAATAAAATCTCGGCGACCGATCAAAGCTTGTGCTTGATCAGAACTATCAATTCCCGGCACTTTCAACCCCTTACTACGAATCATTTTTCAATCTAAAGAAGACAGGATTCTTCTCGCCAGCGCATGATGACGCTTAATCTTTTCGAATCCGTCCTCTTCACTCCAGATATGACCTTCGTACTCACTGGACATAAATCCGTCATAACCCGACTCGACCACAAGGGGCAGAATCCGGGCCATATCGACCGACACTTCATCACCCTGTTCATCAAAGTCAAAAAACTTCCCATGGATATGGATGACCTGCGGCATTATCTCCATCCAAGATTCTGGTTTTGCTCGACCAAACAGACTAAACATACCAGCTAGACTCAGAATCCAATGCTCGTCAAAACCCTGTGCCCGAGCAGCATCTATATAATGACTTTTTCGCTCCGAAGACTTTCCTTCTGCAAGCCAAATCTTTTCCGACAGTGCAATGAGTTCATCAGGAACACCTTTAGCCCGCTGCGCCGCAAGGAAGCTGGGCGGAACAGCTCTGCTTGTAGAGCCAAAATCTGGAATAAAGCCCAGCATTGGAGAACCGACTCGTTCATACATTTCACGAAATTCAATGATGTCCGGGTGTTGAGCATGATGCGGCGCATGAATTTCAAGCCCCATTTTCACACCTAAACGCTCAGCACAGGGCAGACAGCGCTCGATCACCGATGGGCCGGCCAACAGCTGATACCGCACAAGAGTAAAGCCGAGTTTTGCGGCCGCTTCCAGCTGACGCTCATGGTACTGAACATTTTCGTCCTCAGACATGGGACGATTCGGATTAATCCAAAGATCAGTGTTAACCCCCAGACACGTTGGAATAAGCGCCGTCTCCGCCAACAGATCTTTGAATTTTGCTGCAAACTCATCGCAGACAACAGGAAATCCCTTGATACTCTGAAAACCAACGACTTCAAGGCCCGGCCCAATATTTTCCGACGCAACTTTTCTAACCAACTCTTCAAAACTGAAACGCTTGGAGTAGAATTCCGTAGTCAAGCTGTACAGGGTTGTTCCAAGCTTCAATGTATTTCCGGCAGTATTCATCTATTAAACCTCTACAGCGACAATGTCTTTCTCACACACAACGGGCAACGTAAACCCGGACAAGTACGGCGGTTTAACGGTAAACGCAACAAACACGCGATGGGATTCCCCCGCCTTAACAACACACTCATCCAGATGTACGACGGCGCTGTCCAACACGAACCAGAATTCATCAAAATGATCCTGCAGTTCTTTAACTTTTATCTTTTTACCGTTCAGCTCAAAAGTTAATTCAGGCACATCAAATGACTGTCCATCAACTTCTATTTTGTCGAGCGATATAACTGATAAAGGCAGGGCTCTATACCACGGCAATTGAATGGATACCGTGACACCCTGTTTCGATAACGTTAATGAATTACTATCGATGATGCGATGATCAATCATAAAACTACCCACTTATCTAATTTTTGAATACCTTAGCCAAACTTGAATCTGAACGAGGTAAACCAGCAACTCGGTTTACTCTCAAATAAGGAATCAATTGACTGAAAAATTCTTGAGACCTGCCGCCTTCAACGCCA
>NZ_JAAOIX010000020.1 GCF_011440395.1 Pseudomaricurvus alcaniphilus
AGGGCGCCAAGGGTTTCGATCTAAGCAATCGTGGAATCGATACGGTTTTCGTCGTGAAAGACGCGACTGGATTTCATGCTTATTTGAATTCTTGCCCACATGTGAATGGCGCCTCACTGCCGTGGAAGAAAGATGCGTACCTGGATTCCAGTGGTGCCGAGATTGTGTGTTCGGCCCATGGTGCTCGATTTGAACCTGCTACTGGGCTTTGCATTTCTGGGCCGTGTAAAGGAATGTCGCTAACGCGTATACCACTTTTCGTGAATGAAAATAACGAGATTTGTATTTTATATGACACTTGTAGTAAGGCGGATGCCTCGTCGGAATACGCGTAACGGTAATGGGTGAGCTTAAATTTTGAAGCGTGCGTAAGGTTATGTCTTATAAGAAAGGTAAATAATATGAGTGATGTGCTGTTTCAGTCCTTGCGGGTTGGTAATCTGGAACTCAAGAATCGTTTGATTCTGGGGCCGATGGCTGTTCTGCAGCCACAAAAAGATGGCCGTCCCAGTGCGCAAACCATCGCCTTTCTGGAGGCTAGGGCTCGCGGTGGGGTAGGCATGATCATTGTGGGTGGTGCTATCGGTACCCGCCGTGGTCATGACGAGGCACCTTTTCATCCGTTGTTAAGAATGGATATCGAGGAGTATTTGCCTGAGTTGCGGGAAGTGGCGGAAGTGGTGAAGACTCATGGCGTACCGATTATTGCAGAAGTGATGACAGGTTTTGGTCGAATGGGAGTTGCGAGAAACGGCGAAGATATTATTTCCGCTAGTCCTTTGAATGTTGTTATTCCCGAGAATCAGTTTCCTCAAGGCATTATTGTTCCGGGGGGGCGGACTACGCCAACGCCAAGGGAGGCGACCATCGCTGAAATCAAAGCGTTGGAGAGTGAAACTATTGAAAGTTGTTTACGAATGCAAAGAGCCGGTTGGGACGGCGTAGAAATTCCAGCACATCTGAGCTATTTCGCGGCATCCTTTTCCTCTCCACGGACAAATTGGCGCAAGGACGAATACGGTGGCTCCGTTGAAAACCGAGCACGCTTTCTGGTCAATATTGTTTCTGCAGTTCGTCAGCGCGCCGGTACGGATTTTGTTATTGGTCTACGCATTACTGCTACAGAGCGTGTCGAAGGCGGGCAGGATGCAAGCGGTTACGCTGAGCTCGCCAAGTTGGTAGAGGCGGCGGGGTTGGATTATGTGGCTTTGTCTGACGGTTGTTATGAAACAATGAGTGTCAGTACTCCGGCCGTCGATGGTGGCTTGATCGATAGCGGCGCTGCTAAAATATTCCGGGAATTGCTGCGCGTTCCGCTATTACTGCAAGGACTCCACGAACCGCAAAACTCGCGTTCGGCCATCGAAGAGGATTGCGGGGATGCGGTTATGCTGGCCAGGCCATTACTCGCTGATCCGAATTATGTGAATAAACTGAAGCAAGGCAAGGCTGAAGAAATCATTCGTTGTGATAGACAGAATTACTGTCTTCGCAGACTGGCATTCAATATGCCAGTGCGCTGTTTTGCAAACCCTGAAACTGGGCGAGAAGCGCGCATGGGGAAATCTGCGCCCTTGTCACGGTTGTTGCCTGCTATGTTTGAGCAGGTTGTTCTTGGCGTTACTGGCTCCAAGATATTTATGGGTTTGATTCGCCTCTTGTTGAAGCTCAAACCAGAGTAATTTTATTACAAACTTATGTTTTTTATCAGTCTTACTCCCAAATAAAGTAGGGTGTTGTTTTTGTTCAGCACATTTTTGGATGAGTAGCCAAAATACTTGTGCCTTTGGGCCATACCGTGGCCCTCTTTTTTGTTTTTCATGCCTCCTTTTAGTATTTTCTTATAGATTAGTTCGGAATTAAGCTGCCTAATTTCTAGTTAAGAAAAAGCGCCTTCATCTCCATTCTCCCTGAAAATGCATATTTATCTATAAAATATGTATTTTTTAAGCAAGTATTGCCATTTATTTTTTTATTTTCTCTATTTTGATACGGTTCGTTTACAAAGTGATTGATTACCTTTTCCGGATAAATTAGGATTGATTTAGAATTGAGTAGCTCAATTTTGTCTGTGTCAAAACCTTTTTTTGAGTTGAGGGCGACATCTTACGAGTAGTTCCGGGTTTACATCCTTTGATCTGATGATTGATGTTGTTCGTTCTGTGATGAAGGTGTTGACAAACAGACAGGTTTTAAAAGCTTTTACCTAAACAGTGAGTCGTTATGAAAAAACTAGATCTTGAAGAATTAAGCTTGTTTCGAACAGCTGCGTTTGTGAATGGCCGCTGGCTTGCTAGTGGCTCCCGGGGCGTGAAGTCTTTGTTTAACCCATCCACCGGCGCTTTGTTAGGTGAAATACCACGGCTGGGTCAGGAACAGGTCGCTGAGGCTATTGTGGCGGCAGACGAAGCGTTTAAAAGTTGGCGTTTGCGATCTGCAAAAGAGCGTGCGTGCATTGTTCGTAAATGGTTCGAGTTGATTGTTGAGTACAGCAACGATCTAGCTACGCTGATCGTTTTGGAAGAGGGTAAGCCCTTCGCTGAAGCAAAAGGGGAAGTCTCTTATGCGGCGTCCTTTGTTGAATGGTTTGCGGAAGAAGCCAAGCGTGTAAAAGGCGATGTCATGATGGCAACGGAAAGTACGCGTCGTATTGTGACACTTAAAGAGCCTATCGGTGTTTGCGCCGCAATAACTCCGTGGAATTTCCCGGCAGCAATGATAACGCGAAAGGCTGCTCCTGCTATTGCAGCTGGCTGTACGATGGTTGTTAAGCCTGCAGAGCAAACTCCACTTACCGCACTTGCTTTGGCCGAACTTGCAGCCAGAGCAGGTATGCCAAAAGGGGTGTTCAATGTTGTAACAGGCGAAGCGCGAGTTATAGGTGCCGAGTTAACGAGTAATCCTGCCGTTCGCAAAGTAACGTTTACCGGTTCAACAGAAGTGGGGCGCATGCTAATAAGCCAGTCGGCATCGACCATAAAAAAAGTATCGATGGAATTGGGCGGGAATGCTCCATTTATCGTTTTTGATGACGCTGATGTCGATGCAGCAGTGGCTGGGTTAATCGCCACTAAATATAGAAACACAGGTCAAGCTTGTATCAGTGCAAACCGTGTTTATGTACAAGACGCCGTCTATGAGATTTTCGCAGCAAAATTGGCGACGGCGGTCAATGCTCTCGTTGTAGGCGATGGTTTTGACGACGGCGTACAACAGGGCCCGTTGATTGACGGTGCAGCTGTTGCCAAAGTTGAAGAGCATATTGCAGATGCGATTAGTAGCGGGGCGCGAGTTATCGTCGGTGGGAAAAAGCACATTAGAGGCGGAAACTTTTTTGAGCCTACGGTTCTGGCCGATGTGACTCAGGCGATGAAAGTGTGTCATGAAGAAACGTTTGGACCGGTTGCACCATTGATTCGTTTCAGTGATGAAGCCGATGTTATCGCATTCGCTAATGACACTGAATTCGGTTTGGCTGCATATCTTTTTTCTGCGGATGCAAAACGCATATGGCGCACTGCAGCTGCCTTGGAAAGCGGTATGGTTGGTATCAACACCGGACTTATTTCCACCGAAGTTGCGCCTTTTGGCGGCGTAAAGCAATCGGGTCTTGGTCGTGAAGGTTCTATTTACGGGATCGACGAATATCTGGAAATCAAATACCTCGCTTGGGAAGGTGCAGGCTTTTAACGAGTATTGGAGTAAAAATAATGAGCCAAGAAACGATGACTGAAAAACAACAGCATAAATTGTCAAGTGTATCGCCTGTATTTGTTTCCGACGATATTGTTCGGCAGGTATTGGATTGGCCCTCAATGATTGATGCGTTAAGAAAAACGTATTCCATCCCTCATTCTGACGGAGTGAGTCCGCCGCGTGTTCTGGCGCGAGGTCCAGACCGTACTTGGATGCGTACTCTCACCGGGCTGGATCCTACGGGGCGTTTTATGGGTGTAAAGCAATTTGGTTTGTCGCGAGATTTTTGTATTGAATACCTGATCTCACTGTTTGATCAGCAAACTGGGCGAGTGACCGCGTTGCTGGATGCAGCTGCAATTACTGCAATGCGCACGGCTGGAACGACAGCGTTAGCGATGGATCGTTTGGCACCAACGTCGGCGGCTACACTTGGGGTGTTGGGCAGCGGTACTGAAGCGGCTACCCATGCTCGTGCAATTCACTCGATTCGTCCTCTTAAACAGTTAATCGTATTCAGCCCTACAGAAGCGCGCCGCAATGCTTTTGCCGAGGCATTTGAAGCGGAAACAGGTGTGCCGACGCGTGCTGTTAGTCATGCCGAGGAAGCAGTATCTGGCCAGGAAATGGTGGTTGGTGCTACCCGTACAATGGACGGTAAACCCGTGTTACACGGCGAGTGGTTGAGTCCAGAAACCGTGGTTGCTTCGATTGGTGCGACACTGCCTGATCACTACGAGGTTGATACCTGCGCTATTGAACAGGCTGGCATTATTATCGCCGACGTACCGGAGGAAGTCACCGAAGAGACTGGCTGCTTCATTACAGCTGCCCGTGAAGGTATTGCTTTTCACCATAAAGTTTTTTCACTCAACCAGTTGATGTTGGGCGAGGCAGATAAAGCGCTGCAGGACTGTCATTTCCGCCTTTACCGGTCAGTAGGTGGGCCGCTGCAAGATATAGCTGTTGCAACGCTTGCGTATGATCTTGCTGTGCAAAAAGGCTTAGCACAAAGCTTGCCTATCTCTTTTACCTCAAAACAATTTTAATCAATAATTTGGAGTTATTATGTCTCAGTATCTTCGTCTAGAAGCCCGGGAATGGACTAAAGAGTATATGCGCGGGGTTGATTGCGTATTGATTCCAACATTTACCGCTGACCTTAAAAGTCTGAACAAAGCTGCGATTCAGCATGATGTACGTAAGCTTATCGAGTTTGGTTTTGGTGGGGCATTACTCTGTGCCGACATCGCATTCAGCCCCGATGAGTATATTCAATTTGCTCAATGGGCTCATGAAGCAGCAGAGGGAAAGCTGCGCCTTGTTCATCACGCTGCTTATAACACCCTGGAGCAAAATATTGAAGTCGCGCAACGTGCAACACCTTATTGTGATTATGTGTTGCTCTGTTACCCAGCCAATTTCTATCCACAAACTGAGCAGGATGTATACAATTATACTCGAGCCTTTTGCGACAAGGTTGATATGGGTGTAATGCTATTCCCGGTACCCTTATGGAATTTCGGCCGGCTTCATCCTGCACAAATGTCTATGCCATTACTGCGACGCCTAGTGGATGATTGTCCGACCATCGTGGCCATCAAAGCGGAGGGTGACTTACCAGGTATTGGTGGTTTGCTGGATGTCTATCGCCAGTTTAAAGATGTTATTGTGTCGTGCCCACTAGAAGCTGAAATAGTTCCACTAATGGCCGAAATGGATTTTCAGTATAGCGGCACCAACTATTCCGCCTGTTATGGTGACTACTTCCCTCGCATGTTTGACGCTGCAGTAAAAGGTAATCAGGATGAAGCTATGGATATGTTCTGGAAGTTGCACCCAGCACGACAAGCACAATCAGCTGTTAACCAAGGTGTTTTATTTTCGGGTGTCCTCAATCGTATGATGTGGAAATTCCAGGATTGGACCATAGGTTTGAACGGTGGGCCGTTGCGTCAACCAACTGGGCGCATAAGTGATAATCTTATGGGGCAATGGCGTCGCGGAATTGAGGCCGTAGGTCTTGGTGTACCTCCTGAGCCTAATGCCAATTTCTATATTGGTCGGAACCCGGAATAGCCTGGTTATATCGCCGCAGTGGCGGAGGCAGCTTATTATTACGTAAAAGCTGCCGCCTGCTAACGGTGGTGTTTGTAAAATTTAAAGGTGGCAGGTTAAATGCTTATGCCGCTCATTATCTGCTTATTGTGTCTTCCAGTTCTTGCACGTAAAGTGATTGTTATTGTTTTGAGTGCTTTGTCTGAGTACAGGCGAGACATAGTTTCAGAAATTGCCACCTTTTCACTTTTGAAAAATCATGATTGATTCCGATATTGAAAAACTAAAAGACTATATTGCCAGCGCCAGGCGTCAGGGCGTAGAAAAATTGCCGCCGGAACCTAGGTTAAGCAGTGAAATTGGAGTGTCACGAGGGCGTTTGAGGACACTGTTAAGAAAAGTTGAAAGCGAAGGTTTAATTTGGCGACATGTAGGAAAAGGGACTTTCGTCGGGCATAGAGTTGACCATTTTCCGGAAGGGAATATGGCCTACTCGATCAGTGTCGATCAAGTGATTCAGGCGCGCTTGGCTCTTGAGCCACAGCTGGCGGCGTTGGCTGCAATGCATGCGAAGAATAGCGACATACAAGCAATGGAAGCCAGTCTAGAAGCGATGGCAAATGCGACATCTTTTGAGCACTGGAAGGCATTGGACGATAGTCTTCACCTTACCATTGCGTCTGCATCGCACAATTTTTTGTTAGTTTCGCTATATAAATCACTTAAAAATGAAGTGGATTATCATTTAAAGCTTCGCGTTGAATCTGTTTTCGGGACAGAAAAAAAAGCCCCTCAAAGGCTGCAAACGGAAGAAGAACACCGAGCTATTGTTGAAGCTATTGAACTTCATGACCCCGACAGCGCAGAAGCATTGATGTGTCAGCATATTCTATCTGTTAGAGCCAAAATGTTTGGCAACAGGCTTTAAAAATACCGTTTCTCATTTTTCTAGGGCAATATCGTGATTTTTTTAAAAGCTTCTTGGCAAATCAACCCAAAATTTAGGACGTTATATGACATTTATTGACCCAGCGTTGAATGAATTTACAGCTGATCAAAAAAGAGTTCTTCAGTCATTTGCTGGTCACTTGCCGCCTGTTCCAAACTCGGAAATGTTATTGCCGGCTGAAATTGTTTCACTCCCAGATTATCCTCACTGCAACGTTCGTGTGATTCGACCGGAAGGTAAGTTGAGAGGGGTGTATTTACATATTCACGGTGGCGGATTTCAGTTCGGATCGGCCGAAAGAAGTGATGCTGCTAACTCAATGCTTGCGCGATCTTGCCAATTCGCTACCGTCAGCGTTGATTATCGCTTGGCGCCACAGTATGTTTTTCCCGCTCAATTACAAGATTGTCTCGCCGCTGCTAACTGGTTGGTTGACTGCGCTAATCAATATTTTGATAGCGATGTGTTGTTGATTGGCGGGGATTCGGTAGGTGCAACACTGGCGGTACAGACACTTTTACAGCTTCGGGATAGTGGTAGACGCCACAAGCTGTTTCGGGCAGCAAATTTGGTTTTCGGTAATTACGACTTTTCAATGACTCCGAGCCAGCTTGCTGCGACATCCGCCCATTTTTTGTCGCCAGATATTTTGGCAGGTATCCGTGCAGCTGCATTTCCTGATAAAAGTTTAACGGAGTTGAGAGATGCGAGTATTTCCCCTTTGTACGCTGACCTTTATGATTTGCCCGCGGCTTGTTTTACGGTGGGTACCGATGACTCTGTATTGGATGACTCCTTGTTTATGACGCAGCGTTGGCTTGCGGCAGGAAATCGTGCACAAATTAATATATATCCAGAAGCCCCTCATTTATTTTTAAACTATCCCACCAAAATGGCAGAAAAAGCCTTTGAGGGAATTTTTCGTTTTCTACAAGATGCCAGTTGATTGCCTGTTACCGGTAGTGAATGTCAAAAGGTTTGATTTAATAACGTCTTTAAACAGCTTAATAACGTATAACTGTTAGACGTTTTAAGGAGCTCTGTTTCGTACTAAATCAGCCAAGCGACTCATGCAGTCTTGATCATGAATTACATAAGGATTTATCTGAGTCAGATGTAGATTGATAGCTTATTTTGCCAAATTTTTTTTGAGTATGACGGGATAAGAACTAATAGCTTTATGCTTACAGTAAGGGGGAAGTCCCCCCTTGTAACGCTTAGTGTATTATATTAAATCGGTTCTGCAATCTTCTTGCGTACTTCTTGGTATACGCCGATTGGATTTGCATTGGAGTCGAGATCTATCATCCATTGGCCCAATTGCATGGATTGTGTTGCGATATATTTAGCGCGGTCAAAGCGGCGCTCCATAAATCGTTCCAGACGTTGCTCCATGCTGGCCGGAGAATCTAATTCTTCAGCAAGTACAACCGCATCTTCGACCGCCATAGCCGCACCTTGTCCAAGGTGAGGGGTAGCCGAGTGGGCGGCGTCACCAATTAATACAACGCGGCCTTTATACCAGGGCTTTGGTACGATGCAGACTTCCAGTGGCCGGTATACCACCAGCGATGGATCGGTAATTTGTTCTGCAAAGCTGTCGATAATCGGGCCATAACCTGTCAGGCGTTTACGCATTTCTTCGGCCAGTGTTTCCGGCGGGAAATAGGGGTTACCCGGTTCGCAGCAGCAAACAAAGATATACATTTCTTCTTCGGTGAGCGGTACAGTTCCGATAGATCGGGTCGGGTCGGTAATATAGCCCTCCGCCCACTCCAGATCCTTCGGACGTTTGAGATTGTAGCGCCATACGCCCTGACCAAAAAATTCTGGCTTGTATTTGCCTGCGAACAGTTCTTCGCGCACTTTGGAGTAGGCACCATCTGCTGCGACAACAATATCGTAGGTGCCCTGAGTTCCATCGGTAAACTCAACCACTACGTGATCATTCGTTTGCTTGAATGATGTGAATGTCACCCCTTGGCGTAGAGGAATGTTGAGCTCTGACACTTTGTTGAATAAAACATCATGCAATGCGGGTCGTGCTAGGCCAAGATCTGCAGGGTATTCTTCGCCGATTGAAGAAACACCTTCGTCACGAGCAAGTTCTTTACCGTCATCATTTTTTAAAAAGCGCCAGCCTTTATAGGGGTAGCCGGCTTGGACGGCTTTATCGCCAACGCCAAGCTGGGCCAGTGCACGAATAAAATTACTTTGTACAATAATGCCTACGTGGTAAACCTGCCATTGCTTGTGCAGCTCCACAATTTCTACATCAATGCCGCGTTGGTGTAGTCCGATTGCTGTAGAAAAACCTGCGATACCGCCACCAATAACTAATACTTTTTCACTCATCTTTTTCTCCCGCCTTACGTTTTTAATCTGTTATTGCTTATGAATTACTTACCAATTCCTGGACAGGCGCGGAAGCCGCTGCCCCTGGTGTGTCGCCGGTAGGGTACAAGGTGTCTGGTGAACAAAAGCCCATATTCCACTCAATTTCATGCATAACAAACTCGGGTAGGTTGTGCACATAGATATGGAAACCAAAGAATTGTTCCCAAACACGTGGTTGCCAGCGATCATCCAGTACATCAATATCGGTACCGTATTCAGCTTCGCCGCCAGCAGGGCAGTGTAAGTACAGGAACGCACCAGAGCTGATTCTGTGTCGGCCTAATCCCCAGGTGGATTTCGGCCAACCGCGGCGTTCCATGTAGTTTTTTCCGGTCATCAGTTCATCGATGCTTTCAACACCGAAATTGGCATGGTGAAAGGCGTGCTCGCAAGCAAAACCGAGCGCCGGGTTATTGGCATCGGCAATAAACATGTTGTGATGATCTGTAGCGCCATCCGCGCGAATATAAACACCAGAACCTATCTGTAGATCTACCAGACGAAAATTCAACCGATCACGGTAAAACAACAGGGTTTCATTAACATCTTTATAGCCCCAAACCACGTGTTGAATTGATTTAGGAATAGCGCGGCGATGCCATTTGACCGTTTCATTGATGCGTTGGTGGCGTCCCGGCGAATTGGTTAAAGAGGGATGGCTAAAAACGGGTTGCTTGGTCCAGACTTTTAAGCCGATGGCCTGACCGAAGGCAGTTACAAAACGTATGGTGCCATCGGCGTCTTGTTTCAGTTCATGATCTTTCGCAAGATTATCGGTGAGTCGCTGCAGACTTTCCTGAGTATCCACGCCCCAGATGCATTCTCTTACACCGTTACCAACCATTTTGCTGTTTTGAAACCAGGGATCGTCATGCTTGCGGATATAGACATTGCTGCCTTCAGCCAGTTGGAAGCGAGCAACCTTGTGAATGTCATCCCGGTTAATTAAGGGCAGTCCATAATCTTCAAAAAACCGTGTTGAAGTATCAAAATCATCAACGCTATAAACCAATGTTTCTATGCCTACGATTGCCACATCTATACCCTCTGTTTTATCAATAATTTTTTAAATTTAAAGAAAGCTACTTTCTATTTAAATTCGAAACGTTCTGTTTCTTATTTGGAGTATATCAGTCACTGACCTTGGGTTATTGATTTGTATCAAGCTTAAGTACTTAAATTTTTTAATTGTTCGAATTGAACGCTTGCAAATGACGAGGTGAATTTTCTTGATGTCTTTTTAATTGTTTTAAAAGCATCTATATCGATTGATTGAAATAGATGCTTGTTAATGGCTCTCGAATGGTTTGATTCGAGAGCTTGGGTGATTACCCGTTTAATCGGTAGAAACGGTTTACATGTTTGGCAGATATTAAATTCTGCTGTCCCCATAAATCATTTCCCGAGCCAGAGAGGCTTTGGGCTTGGGGATCTCAGATCCCGACACAGGGCTGACCGGCAGAATCGCATTGATCTGCCCCGTACCGGAACTGCCAAAATAGGGAGTAACTACTTCAGCTGGCTGATCATATTCAGACCAGCCCAGTGCCCCTAACAGCATTGCGGTATCGTGCATAAAGCCTTCGCCGTGTCCTTTCGCCGCATATTCAGGCAACATTTCACAAAAGGTTCGCCACTGTGCCTGCTGCCATATATTTTCACCAGGCTGAACGTCTGCGATAACTGCGTCCAAACGCTCATGGCGGGCATTGGCTTGCGCGTTTCTGGCAGCCAGAAATAGACCGTCAGCCAGGCGGCAAAACCATAAACAGCGCTG
>NZ_JAAOIX010000021.1 GCF_011440395.1 Pseudomaricurvus alcaniphilus
CGATTTACGCATCATATTTTTCTTGTCTTCCGGAAAGAAATCAGCAATGGCCGCCTTAAATGACGGTCTGACTTTACAACGATTATACCAATCTGCCAGTGACTGTCTTTCGCCACATTCACACCGCCGGTGGCATTTTTGCCGTACAAGGTGCCCTGCGGCCCTTTAAGTACTTCAATGCGGTCAAGATCAAAGAACACTCCTTGTGCAGAAGTTGGACGCGCATAGTTCACGCCGTCTACATTGAACGCAATGGCGCCATCAGTCAGTGCATTAGTCACGAAGTTACCTACGCCGCGCAGGTAAAAATTATTACTTGGACCGTAGGCGTTGCTGATTTGTAACGATGGCACAATGCTACCCAAACTCGTTACATCGGTGACACCAGCATCCTCCAAGCCCTGTCCTGATACAGCACTAACCGCTAGCGCCGCATCTTGCAGACTTTCAGCTCGCTTTTGCGCTGTCACCACCACTTCTTCAAGCACAAACTTATTTTCTGAGTCTGCGTGAACTGCCGCTGAGGCGATAACCCCACTGGATATCACCAACACACTGGTAGCTATAGTACTTTTTTTCATCTTAACGCCTTTTCAACACTTGTTATTCATGATCAGCAACGCACACAAATATAAAACTATACGTTTCGTATCAATACTCATATAAGGGATAGATGATGTCAACAGGCAATTGTGCCGCAGAAGCTAAACGCCACCAAAATTAGTGATTCTGACAGCGACTGATAAGTAACAGCAGCACTTTAGAAGGGATAATTACTACTCGGTATAATGAAACACGGGGCGCCCCCAACAAGTGAGTAACACCCCAAAAACGCCTAAACAGGCCGAATCAAACTCGCTTGAAACTTAGAACTGCATGCTGAATTTAAGCCCATAGGTACGAGGGTCGTTCCAGTGTCCAACCGCATAAGGTGCGTTAGTTTGTGGAAACAAATTACGACGCGTATCCCCAATATTCCGCACATAAGCACTCAATGACCAATTTTTTTCAGTTTGATTCAGTGACAACCTTGCATCAACGGTCCAATAAGAAGGAATTTGTGCAAATTCAGTCTGGTTTTCTGCACCAAGCTGGTCATCACGGTATGCCGCATCGACATTGGCAACCAATTCATAACCATTATCCATTGGAAACACCTGCTCAACATCCAGGTTGAATGTCCACTCCGGCGAAAACATCAGCGACTTGCCAGAGCAGTCCATATTAACAATGGGATTTCCCGCATTGCTGCCACCGGTAACGACCAGACCAGTATCCGTAGCTGGACACCCATAATCGTTATTCGGATAGGCTGTACGGTAAACCGCTGACGAATAGGTAGCATCCAGATATTGTACTTTGGCACCCACCGTTGTATTGGCGGCAACTCTCGCAATCAAATCAATATCCACGCCTTTGATATCCGCGTCACCCACATTGATAATGCCGAATACGCTTTCTCCCGTTGCGGCATCAATATTGTCGTACTGCACTTGTTGATCTTCATACTGCCAAAGAAATGCTTCGATATTCAGCTGCACGCGGTTATCCATAAAGCGGTTCTTTGAACCCAGGGTATAGGCAGTAATATATTCCGGCTGGAATATCTCGTAACCACTCACCAATTGTGTACCACCCGCGCGATAACCTTCCTCGATCGAGGCGTACAGCATGCTTTCTTCTGCCAGGTCGTACTCCACCGCGGCTCGCCAGGTCACATCATTGAAACTAACACTTTCCTGTGTCGCAGTTGAGACATAGAAGATGTTGCCAAAGCCATTGGCCAGCGGGATAAACTGGGTAGGTTGATTAAACGCCTCAACGTTAACGTCCTGCCCTGTCAACGGGCCACCTGGAAACAGGACCGTCGCGCGGCTGTTAATAATTCCCTGATCAATCAGATAATCCAGTGTCGCGTCTGAATCAAGACCAATGGGCCCTGTCGGCAACGGAATATTGACGAGTCCGCCGGCCACAAACACCTGGGTGCCACCATCAATAGCCTTATCATCTTCCGTATAACGAATACCGCCGATTAAGCGCAGATTATCAGAGACCTTGGCCGTTAGCTGACCGAACACCGCACGGCTTTCGTTATCAAACTCATAGAACACATGCGGCAACACAGATTCCTGAGCATAGGCATTATTGGTACTCACGTCTTCTTCAAAATAAATACCGCCAACAACATAATCAAAGATCCCAACCTCGCCTGCCAATCTCAACTCAAAACTCGTTTGTGTGATTTCTTCGTTAATATTGCCAACGTTTTGCGCAGGGCCGTAAAAAAATGAATGGTCTTTCGCCGAGCGATGCGCAGGAACAAAGGTCAACGTACCAATGCTGGTTTCAAAATTAATTTCCGCATTAACACCCCAGTATTCGGAGTTGGCTTCCTGCTCACGCTGATTGACAAAGCCGCCTGCAGCTACGCGCGCAGCGTTTGACGCAGCGCTGTTTAAGCCTTCGTCTTCCGACAAGCCTGTTGGCGTGAACATCCATTCGGTATTCACTAAATCGACAGGAGTTGCCGCAGACGTAATACCGAGCAGCGTGCCGCCGGACCCCTTACCACCAACATCGGTGTAGTCAGCGCCAACGCGAATAGACAGCGCGTCAGATGGCTCAACTAAAAATTGCGCCCGCAATCCCAGTAAATCTTTATCTCCCGTGCCATCGTTGTAGATACCGTCATGTGTATGACGCGTCGCTGCGAAGCGCGCTGCACTGGTATCTGACAAGCCTAGATTGACATGACCACTAAACTCACGATTACTCAGGTTGCCCGCGCCTAGACTCAGCGCGCCAGAGGTTTCACCCAGCACGGGTTTGGCCGGAATCACATTGATGTTGCCTCCCGTTGAGTTACGGCCATAGAGGATACCTTGCGGCCCTTTAAGAACCTCGACACGCTCCAAATCGTAGAAGGCAGCGCCTAATACGCCACTGCCTCTCCCCATGGAAACACCATCGTAGTTTGGAATAACACTGGGGTCAGTAAAGCTTTGCACAGTGTTATTACCAACACCGCGCATATAGATAGAAGTGATATTGGAACCGCCATTGGTCAGGCTAAGCGCCGGTACAATCTTGGCCAGCTCGTTAGCATTGGTGATACCTTTGTTCTCGAGATTTGTTCCAGTTACCGCATCAATCGCGATACCCGCATCCTGCAAGGATTCAGCCTGACGGCGCGCCGTTACGACAACCTCTTCAAGTGTGAAAGACTCAGCCCAAGCGGTAGCCGACGTGCCGGCACCTGCCCCCATAAGGATTGCTGCGGTTAAAATCGTGGAATTAGACTTCTTAACCTTCATAATTTTACGCCCTCTATTGTATTTATAATTGCTGCTCTAGCTTTTTAGTCGGGACTTCCGACTGATCAACAACTGCAGAGTTATTACTAATACTGCAGCTACCAACTTTATATACCATACGTTTCGTTTCTATATATGTCAACACGCTACAATAGCTTAAACACAGCAGAAGCTTAAGACTCCAATTCAAGCATGCTTTTGATTTTCTGACGCACGCGCGAGGCCATACGATCTGCCACCGCAACAAGTTCTTTCTGCCTGCCGGAAGCCCAATCTACCCGGGTAATCCCCCCATTTTTAACAGCTTCAATGGCATCAACATCCTGCAGACGTATTGTCACATCAACGTCACCCAATGCCCGGCCAAACGCTTCGTCGTCAAGGCGAAAGTTGAGCGTCTGCATACCAAAATAATGAGTAGAGTTATCCGTCTCAAGTGTCATTCCGTGGATAAAATTGACTTTGCCATGGGTTGTTTCAGAAAAAGAATCTTCGACTTCAACGCCTCTATCAGTTAGCCATGGGCCACTGATTCTTACCAATTCAGGCCCGTAAAAATCGGTCATTGAGTTGATCGTCACCGTATTGCTAGTGGCCGACTCCTGCCCCCAAAGAAAATTGAAAAAATCACTCCAGGGTTGATCGGTCATAACATGCAATTGACGCAGCGAGAAATCGGTCTCCACCACTTTTCGTTTACCACTTAAAAACGTATCACCTCCCGGTACGTGATGATGGATATGCGGCAAATGGGTCAAATCCATAATATTGTCGATAAGCAGCTGAGCCCGCGCTTTCAAATGAAAATAATCGCCACCGGAAACTGCCCAGCCGGGTTGATCCAATCCAAAACTTTCATAAGGAGGAATCAAGTTCGGATCCGCCTTTTCCGGATCACCCATCCAAATCCAAGTCAGATAGCCCTTTTCAACCAACAGGTAAGTGGGCTGCTCAAAATTAGCGCCACCCTTTTGCGAAGGAATGCAAACACATTTCCCTTTAGCATCAAACTGAAAACCATGGTAGCCACACACAATGGCATCGCCTCTCACCTCGCCTTTTGCCAAAGGGTAGTAGCGATGGGGGCACAAGCCCTACATAGCAACAACTTTACCCGCCTCCGTTCGATAAAGAGCTACCGAAATATTGAAAAAACTGCGCTCAAACGGCTTCATGCTGATTTCACTGGAATAAGCAGCAATGTACCAGCGGTTTTTTGGCGAAATTTTGTCTGCTTCAAATGGATACATTACAGCTACTCCAGATCAAATTATTCTTAAATTAATTCCACTCTTTATACCAGCTCTCTGGCGGTTGCGGGCCCCAGTGATTCATATGGAACCAAGGCTCGTCGTTCAATTCAGTTGGGCCGTAATCATGACTGACAACGCACATTGGGCCCGTGATTTCAAACCGATTCCCATCGGGATCACGCACATAGATAAACAGCATATCGCCTTCATTATGACGACCCGGGCCATATTCCGCTGGCGTGCGGATAGCCGCCAAATGGTCACAGAACTTCCAGAAATCGTCGGCATTCAGCTCGATTGCCACGTGATGTATACCAGCCGCGCCACCCAGAATCGCCAACTGATGATGACGATCGTTAACGCGCATAAATTGCAGCAGATGATCGCCGCTACCGTCAGGGTGCAATGCGTAGGCACTCACATAAAAACCTACGTGCTGCATAAACTGTGACATTTCTTCAATGTTTTCACTACGCACCTGCATGTGGCTGGTACGTACATCCATCGCACAGGGGCGGTACTCTACATGCAAAACATTTTCATGTGGCTCGGCTGCCAGCAACTCAAAAGTATGCCCGGTTGGGACTGTCACACGAATCGCGTCAATAGCACCAGGGCGAGACTCACTGCTGCCACGGGCAAAAGGTATAGATGCGGCATTTAAACGCTCCGCGATTCGATCAAGTGAGCCGGTGTTATACACAGCGTAGGCGATATAGTCGATTCCAGTGCCGCCCTCAGTCAGCCCCAGAACAATTTTGCTGGTCACAGGACTTGCCAGATAAACTCTACCCTGGCCCCTCGCCACCTCAACCAATCCAAATACCCGCTGGTACCAAGGCAGGGACGCCTCAACGTTATTTACCTTGACGATGGTATGGTCGATACCGGAAATATCGCCCTTCCACAGATGCTCTGCTATAGAACCGTTATTGTTTTCATGCTTCATATTTTCACCTACATGTAGTCTTAACACCTAAACGCGAGACTCTTTATAGAGCCTCGCAACAATACAACTTGACGCAATTAATGTTCGAAAGGAGAAAGCCCAAAGTGTGGCTTTCTATCACCGAGCTCTTCTTTCACAATTGCATTTCGCTGCTTTCCTAAGCCGGTAATTTCAATTTCAAGGGTATCGCCTGGCTTTAAAAACTGACCGTGAAACGCACCGTTGCCCGGAGGAGAGCCCGTCATCAGTAAATCGCCGGGCAGCAGCTTAAACCGTTCAGAAGCGTAAGCGGTATATTCGTCTTCACTGAAAATCATGTCATTGGAAGGCCAATCCTGCTTAACCTCGCCATTTACCCAAAGGCGAATTTGAGGGCTTTCAATCGTTTTAAAGAATTGACGCGGTACCACATACGGTCCGGTCGCCTTGAAACTCGGTGAGTGCTTGGCAATCCAGTCTGCATTCCACTTAATATCACTGCGACTAAAAAGTTCACATGTATGCATATCGTTGATAATGGTATAACCCGCTACATAGTCACCCGCTTCGGCTGGTGTCATGTAACGTGGACTATTACCGGCTATTACGGCACACAACTCTGCTTCCCAGTCATGGGATTCCCCAACTGCCGGCAACTCAATATTGTCTTCAACACCAACCATGGAACCGTGTGTTGCCAACCAGATAAACGGCATACCTTTAGCCCGCTTCTGCTCAACAAATTCCAGATTACGCTTATAGAAGTCTTCATCGCTTTCGCCGGATTTACGGTCTTTCTGATACTCACCCTCATTGTAGGTGTACATCTCTGCCGCGTGCTGACGATAGTTAGAGCCAGCACCGTATATTTGCGGGAAATCTACAGGCGGCAAAAAGTGGAAATGCCCAACTTCATGTTCCAAAATCTGACCTTGCTTTTCAATCTCACACAGACGCGCAAAGTTCTTTTCCCAGTCGCCATAAATTACCTGCGAAGTAGGAAACTCTGTGGAAATATCAATAACTTCACCATTGGCCCGCACCAACGCATGAAAACGGTGATCACAGTCTTGCAGCTTAGCCAGTGCAAAGGTACCAGTCAGAAGACCGGTTTTTCTTTCGAACTCCATTTGTAACTACCCTCTATCTCAATTTGTTTACCCATCTGATCGACTTCAGGCAAGCAACACCGCGCATACATCAAATCAACGGAGAGCCTCCAGAGATTAAGCTCATAAAAGCTTATCTCTCGATGCGAAAAACCTGTAGTTCAAGCTTGTTTGTCAGCCAAGTTCTACTGTTGTTTTGATTGTTACCGCCAACAGCCAATCACTCAAATTGATTATTCTTCTCGTTGCATCAATAGAATTGATACGATGCGTATCTTAATCCATACTACCGGCTTCGAAGGTGCCAATTGAAGTGGCCCACTAAATTTTAATAACTCGGATTTGAATCCGCGTGTGTGCTGGTCGCACTTTCTGGCGTTAACAAATGCGCCATCGGCAGCGCCGCATCGGTTTTATCCGCGCCATCAACCGGCGTAGAGCCCGTATCCAAAAACATATTTGCCGGCGGTAGCC
>NZ_JAAOIX010000022.1 GCF_011440395.1 Pseudomaricurvus alcaniphilus
AACATATTGCCGGTAGTAAGCGCTTCAGGGAGATCTGCATCATCTTTTGCTTTGACAATAACACCAGTACCGTCCAGAGCAGCAAAAAGACCATTGCCCTTAGCCTCCAGTCCGTAATCCATCAGGAAACTTTCACATACTTCAACGTCATCTACACCGAAGACAAGCGCGTCAGGACCAATGATATTCATATTTAACCTCGTCTGATTTTTATTTTTCCCAGATTAATCTGGAAACCAAATCTGTATTACAGGGAACAGGACATCGAACTCCTTGCCTACCCCACGCCTTACACGGGATTGATTACCGTAAGGCTCGCGCTTGCTGTGGCCACCAAACGCTGCGCCTCATCGAATAATTGAGCACTGACAAACGCCATACTGCGCCCCATTCGATCAACTTTAGCGCGAACCTCAAGATGACCTGGCAAGGCTGGTCGTAACATATTTACGGTTAAACTAACCGTCGCACAGTTTTGACCTTCATCCAACAAAGACAGCGCAGCAATAGCCGTACCGCCATCCAACATGGCAGCCAGCATACCGCCACTGACCACGCCATTATCCTGAAGCGAGTCCGGGCCGGCGGTAAAGCGCACGCGCACCTCACCCTCAACGCCGTCAACAAGTGTTGCTGCCAATGCGGAAAAAGCTGGATTAATCGCCAACGATACATCAGCTTGCCCCTGCACAATGGACTCACGCACCAGCTTACGCATAGGGTTGTCGGACGACTTAGTCATGATCGGCAACACAATGCACTTTTTGTACGCCCAGACCTTCGATCTCACCGGTCATAATATCGCCATCGCGCAAAAAGCGGTTGTAGTGGGTTCCATTACCTGCGGGAGAACCGGTACAGATGATGTCGCCAGGCAACAGCGGCGTGTAACTTGAGATATATTCAATTTGACGCGCAATATCAAAAATCATATCGGCGGTGGTTTCGTTCTGCATCAACTTGCCAGAGACCTCAAGTTTGATTTTCAGATCCATTGGATCATCCACAAACTCACTGGGCACAACCTCTGGACCAACGATAAAAAATCCACGCTGACCTTTTGAACGGAACCAATCCGTTCCCAGCATTTTGTAATCTGTTCGAGGAATCAAATCGCGCGCGGAAATGTCATTGACGATGGTATAACCGGCCACATAAGACAACGCATCCTCACGGCTGACACGAAATGCCTCCCTTCCAATCACCACACCCAATTCCAACTCCCAATCCGGCTGTGTTGTATTTGACGGCAATGGCAGTGAATCATAGGCGCCAGCCATAGCACTCACTGGCTTCATGAACACATAGGGCTCACCGTTTGCCGCACGCTCATCCATCATATTTTCTGCCCAGGTTCGCAACTCAGCATCGCTGAGCCCCTCTGGGCCAACGCCTGCATCGAGCGTCAGATCAATCACATGCTGGCGATAATTAGCGCCAGTACAAAAAATTTGTTGCGGCTTCATGATCGGCGGAAACATTTTCACTGATCCCGGAGCACGACCACATTCAGCAATGAGATTTTTCTCTACAGCCGCATTCACGAGTCCAGAAATTACCCCTTTTACCTGGCTCCATTCCTGTAACAAATCAAATACAGAGCGACCACGCAAGGCGTCCCAATCAGAACCCGGAAGCGTATCAATCAATTCGTCGATAGATACGACTTTACCTGCAACAGAAATACCTGCGCCGGCGCTGCCATCTGCAATCGCAAACGTACAAATACCATAACTAGTCATCTACTCACCCTTTACCATTCAACGTTTCGAGTCGGCGCTTAAAGAACGCGCTTATCCACTAAGGTTTGATAGCTAATCCCATCAACGTCATTTGGATATAACCGCTGACGCTGCTCAATTAACAACTTAACACCCGTAATATCTGGCACCAGCGTATTCGGTACGGTTTGTAACAACGCATTTATGACGACAGGCGGAACCCCACCATTCGCCAGAAACTCTTTGGCGGCCTCAACATTAGCAAGCATCCATTGCCGGGCCTGCTCAAGCGCCACCAGCCAAGAACTCAATTCGCCACCTTTTTGTTCCAACACCGCACGCCGCACCACCAAGCCCTGCCCAGGAAAATCAGGGTATAACTGATTAAGATTACTCAGCGCAGCAAAACCCTGCCCCAATGCCATGGCATCAAACGGAGGGCCAAGCAAGGTCGCATCAGCAATACCTTCACGTAAACCGGTAAAGCGTTCGGCAACGCCACCGCCTTCAATCCACTCACAGTCACTCAGACTTACGCCCGCATCCAGCAGCGCATTTTGCAGTGCTACGACAAAACCATTTCCCGGCGCATCCACTAACAGCCGCCGCCCTACCAGATCTTTTATCCCGGCGATACCCGATGCCCCAACCAGCGTCAACGGCGTCGTCGTTTCGACCTGAGCAATGATGCACCCATCGAGATTTCCTGAGCGGTTATTCCACGCCATCACGTTATCCATGGAGGTCACCACTGCATCCACGGAACCCTCAAGCAAGGCATCAAACTGGGCATCAGAGGACGGCGTCAACGCCGCTTCCACCTCAAATGCTGGATTACCACCACAGCCTGCCGCAGCAACCCGCGCCAACACCGGCGCAACGAACCAACTCACTCTAATCAACGCCACCACCTCTATCTTTATATTCTGATACGATACGTACATTATCCTAATAAAACAGGACAGAAATGTCTACCAGCAAAACAAGCAAAACTCACCTTCTAAAGACTTGCTAGACATAGCGCAACCATTTTGATAGCCTTTTCTGTACGGATCGTATCGTTTTATATATAGATTGTGCGGAGAAGCTGGGCTCACAGTAACCCACATCAGGAAATTCTCCGCCACACCAACCAAACCGTGCATGTACAAACGGAAAGCCACTATGAATAAAGTCATTATTACCTGTGCCATCACCGGCGGCGCTCACACCCCTTCAATGTCACCGCACCTGCCGGTTACACCGGCTGAAATTGCTGAACATTCCATTCAGGCCATCGACGCAGGCGCCGCCATCGTACACCTGCACGCCCGAAATCCCGAAACCGGCAAGCCCAGCGGCTCTCCGGATCTCTTTCGGGAGTTCCTCGCCCCTATTAAGGCACAAACCGACGCCGTTATTAACGTTTCCACTGGCGGCGGCGGCCCCGGCATGCCAGTCGCCGAGCGAGCCGAAGCCGGCGCTGCTCTCAAACCAGAAATGTGTTCATTAAACATGGGTTCCATCAATCTGGTATTGGCAGAGATGGCCGCCAAGGATCGAGATTGGAAATTCGACTGGGAAAAGCCGTTCCTGGAAAGCACCAGAGGTCTGATATTTCGCAATACCTATGAAGACATCGAATGGATTCTGCAAGAAATTGGCGTAAAAGGTAATACCCGCTTCGAGTTTGAATGTTACGACATCAGCCACATCTACACCCTGGCCTACTTCATGGAAAGAGGCCTGGTTAAACCCCCACTGTTTGTGCAGTCAGTTTTTGGACTTCGCGGCGCCATGGGCGCTCACCCAGAAGACCTTATGCACATGAAACGAACTGCAGATCGTTTGCTGGGCCCGGAAAATTATCACTGGTCCATTCTCGCCGCCGGTAAAAACCAGATTCCGCTGGCCACGATGGGCGCCATTATGGGTGCCAACGTGCGCGTCGGTCTTGAAGACAGTCTGTATATCAGCCGTGGCAAATTGGCGTCTTCCAATGCCGAACAGGTTAAGAAGATCCGCACCATTCTCGAAGAGCTGGGTCTGGAGATTGCCACGCCAGAAGAAGCACGAAAGATGCTGGCGCTCAAAGGTAAGGATCAGGTTGGCTTTTAACAGCCAACCACAATCTCCTGTACGCAAACAGCGCGCCCTTGATTAGCAAATTGTAACGACCCGAAAACATAGAACAGCTTTGTTTAGAAGCTATATCCACAAAAGAGGTGAAAAATGAAACTCGGACGTATTGCCGTAGACTCTCCTGATGGAAAAGTCGCCCGATTGGTACTCGTACTCCCCGAAGAAAACCGTGTTATTGACCTGAAAAGTTCAGCGACCCGCGGATTGCAGAAAGAAGGCGCCACACCAGAAGCTGCACTGCGCCTTGCGGAAGCCCTTTTCCCTGGCAGCATGTCTGCCGCTATTGCCCTTGGCGACCGCTTTCTGTCAGCGGCTCGCCGCGTTCAAAACGAAAAGCCCGATGAAGACTCTATTGCCATAGACGCTGTCGAATGGCTGCCAGCAACTGATCCTTCAGTGGTTCGCGACGGCCTGACCTTTATCGACCACATCAAAGGCTTCCATGAAAAAATGGGCCGCGAACCAGCACCCGGCATTCTCAAAGTTCCGGGCTACTTTAAAGGCACCCCCTGGACACTGTTCGGTCACGAAGCCGAAATCCCCTGGCCGGGCTTTATTGAGCGCATGGACTATGAACTTGAGCTCGGCTGGGTATTTGGTCGTCGCGGTCACAATGTAAGACCGGAAAATGCCCGCGATTACCTGTTTGGCATTACCCTGTTTAATGATTTCAGTGGCCGCGATCGCCAGGCCGACGAAATGGGTATTCTGATGGGCCCACAAAAGAGTAAAGACTTTGCCTACGGCATTGGCCCCTGGATTACCACCATCGACGAGTTTG
>NZ_JAAOIX010000023.1 GCF_011440395.1 Pseudomaricurvus alcaniphilus
GTTTTATAACCTGCCCATCCGGCAAATGCACCTTCGCCGTCAACCACTGATGAATCAACGACAGCAGAGCCTTGTCGTCAATCCGCTGCCTCAACATCTCCAGCAGCCAATCATGGTCAACTTCATCAAAGAACCCTTTGATGTCACTTTCTACCACATAGCCGAACGGCCCCCATTGCAGGTTGGCCGACAGGCTCGCTACCGCATCTCCCGCTCCTCGTCCCGGCCGATAAGCAAAACTGCACTCCAGAAAATCTGCTTCGAAAACAGCTCCCAGAATGTCGGCTACGGCTTGCTGGACAATCTTGTCCTCTAGTGCTGGAATGCCCAGAGGTCGTTGCTTGCCGTTGGATTTCGGAATATAGGTTCGGCGTATGCCTTTACATCGATAGCGCTTGGTTTTAAGGCGCTGCTCAAGATCGACAAGGTTTACGTACAAGTCTTTTCCATAGACCTGAGCAACAACCCTATCAACTCCTGCACTCGCGTTCTTGTTCAGTCGATGCCACGCCTGCAACAAATTCGGCAGATTCAGCATTCGATACAGATTCTGAAAACGGTGCTTCGGGTGAGAGCGTGCCTTGATGGCTATATCCATGAGAGAGGTTGTCCCGACAGTCTCCGGCCCAACATTGTCCAGTGCGGGTTGTCCTTTCATGGATGTGTTATTACCGCAAACCCCTTCGCCATGTGGACAGCTCTCCTGCCCTCCGACTACTATGAGTTTGTCCGACTTCCTAGCAGCCATCGTTGGTCTCATTCATCATTTGACGTCCCTACCACTTTCCTTATGGAGCTCACCAGGATATCTCAAGTTCCCAATACATCTCTCAATACATGCCGCGACTTGATAACTCCGCCGCCTCTTCACAACCATTGCCAATATCGGTTGATCCATGTTGACTTCGATCGCGTTACAAACCTCGTCAGACGAAACTGCCTTTCGGAGCGATACCAGTACTTCAGGGACACGGTTCCCCTACGGCCTATATTGTTCGCTGTGTACGCTTCACGTAGCTTGTTCGCTCGTTGAGAGAGGAGTTTTGCTTCCTCTGACTGGAGAGTGTTCGCTCTCCCGATGCTCCGCACTACGCGCAACACTCGCTAAGGGTGGTTGGCTAGACCTTTCCCTACAGGGACTTTCACCCTGAAAGATGCATCAAGCTTCTTGACGCACTAACGCCTTGCTCACCGGCGACCACTGCGGAGGGCGTTTTTGTGCAAAAATGGAGCGCAGCGGAATGCACAAAAACGAACGTAGCAGTGGGCGTCCGAGTGGAGCAACTTGTTAGCACTAAAATGTTCGATAGTGCTCATATAGTTCATGCTCTTCTATTCCTTTCGGTACTACTATCATATCCCCGGAAAGCGGCTCCACTCTATATTCCCATTCAATTCCAATTTTTTCGTATTCTTGTATCAAGACTGCTTCATAGTAGCCAATACCTACCAGCTCTTCCCTTGCATCTATTTCGGATACTTTGTATCTTTTTGAATATGCCTCGACTAAATTTTCTGGGAAGTTTCTTAATTGCTTCAGCCATCGGGTTGCGTCGGTAATCCTGCCTTTCCCAGCAAGCTTCTTTTTCGACTGTCTCTTACGTTTTGGCATTTCTGCTTCTATTCAGTGCTAACGCCGCCCACAGGGGCCGCAGTGGAGGTGAATGTTTTGCGGTAGCGTAGCGGTAAACCGCAAAACAAGCACCGCAACGGAGGTCCAGCCCGCTTGCGGGCGAGCCTGATGGGCCTTGTTAGTCACTTACAGAGCCTTGTTGAATAAAATGTGCAGTTTCCCGTTAATTATTCTTACATCTGGGGTTGATGCAGCTTTTACATTCCCCTTTTCGATGATTTCATTAATCTCGTTTGGAGAAATAATTTCATCATCAAGGAGTTCAATTACGGCCGTTGGCCCACACTTGAACCCAAAATTATTAATATAACCAAGCATTCTGTCGCGATCTCCAACAGCCTCAACTTTAAGAAGTTTATTGAAGTAGCTACCATCAATAAAGTGCTCTGACGGTTCTACTACTTCAAATTGATATTCAATTTCAGAACGAGCAAACATCTCACCAAGTTTGGCAAGGTGAGGCTCGCAAGAATCGTAGTACACAAGTGTAAACTCTTCCTTTTCCACTTCTGAACAAGAAAGAACAGCAAAAAGTCCGAGCATTGCGATAATTTTTTTCATATGACTAACGCCGCTGTAACTGGCGGAAAATACGGAGCGGTTTTTTGTGCAACAATGAGCGCAGCGAATGCACAAAAAACTGCGCAGTATTTTGCGTCCGGTTCACAGCTTTGTTAGCTGCGCGCCGGCAACAAAAATGATTTGGCCACGTTTTCAGCATTGCTGATTCACCGCGGCGGTTTTAAGGCTTAGTGGCAACGCACCGCAATACCCGGAGTAGCCAGGTATGAGCATCTCTCGAATAGTGCGCCGAACTATGCGGGCCACCGCGCCCAACACAATACCGATTAAGAGCCACGAACCCAAGAAACGAACGCGTGCTGATAAGTCACCGCCACCCAGGCTCAATGGTGCAGAGCTCTCTACGTGCACCGAACTTCCCACACCCTCGACACTAAAATGCCTATTCATAATGCCTTCCTTGACGGCCACCTACAACCATGACTGCGCCTGCTAACGCCAGCTGTAACTGGCGGAAAATACGGAGCAGCTTTTTGTGCAATAATGAGCGAAGCGAGTGCACAAAAACTGCGTAGTATTTTGCGTCCAGTTTACAGCCTTGTTAGCGGTCATGTTGGATTCACCATCTTTTGCCTGGTTTGAGCCGACACTACTACACTCTCATAGTTCTCTGGAAGTCTTACTACATGCACTTCAACGTCGAAAACTCTAGCGGCTTCTGCAACCCATGAATTTCCTTTTACATACTTTGCTGCTTCCTCTGACGCAAAGCAAATAATTTTCCTCCAGCCCTCGCCAAGTCTTTTATCAATAAGCGCAAGCTTTAGAATATCTCCCTTTATTTTGTGAAGTTGAGCGCCCTTTACCTCACCAATTCGAGCATATACTTCAACTACAACTCTTTGCTGAGGATCGATCGCATCTGGTTTAACGCCGATATCGATCGAAAGTGACGCACTCGGGTCAAATTTAAGCCCCAATTCCCTTTCAAGCGCTTTAAGTATGAATGCCTCTGCCTTTTGTTGTTCGGAGGAGTCTGAAAAATGTTTGCTCATGATTTTGAATACCCGCTAACGCCGATGTAACTGGTGCAGAATACGGAGCTGGTTTTTGTGCAAAAATGAGCGAAGCGATTGCACAAAAAACGGCGTAGTATTCTGCATCCAGTTTACAGCCTTGTTAAGCATTCTATTTGAAGCCTACTAAATTTACGTAAGAAACACCTTTTATGCCCATTTGTGACTCCCTATGTGCGGATTCGATATAGGCCTTACGCACGCCACAGCTACATATTTTTTTAATGTTGTTTTTAACTGCCCCTTCAATGCTATGGTCAAAGCTAAAAGCGCTACTACCTTCGACTACACAGACTTCTTTTTGAAGCCCGCTTTTAATGGCAGAGGATTTAGTTTGAAAGACTTCAACTTCGCAAGTACCAGTTTTGTAGCTAGATGATCCATCGACCATTCTAATCGACCCCGTGGCACAGCCTATTAGAACTAGCGAAAGAGCTAAAAAAATTACTATTTTTGAATACCTCATTGGTTCTCCGTGTGAATGCTTAACGCCGCTGTAACTGGCGGAAAATACGGAGCTGTTTTTTGTGCAACAATGAGCGCAGCGAATGCACAAAAAACTGCGTAGTATTTTGCGTCCGGTTCACAGCTTTGTTAGCTGCGCGCCGGCCACAAAGTTGATTTGGCCACGTTTTCAGCATTGTTGATTCATCGCGACGGTTTTAAGGCTTAGTGGCAACGTACTGCAAAACCCGGAGCTGCCAGGTATGAGCATGTCTCGAAAGTTGCGCCGAACTATGCGGGCCACCGCGCCCAGCGTAAAACTGGTTAAGTGCCCTGAACCCAAGGAACGAACGCGTGCTGTGGGTTCACCGCCACCCAAGCTCAATAGTGCACGATTCTCTACGTGCACCGAACTTGCCACACCCTCGACACTAAAATGCCTATTCATAATGCCTTCCTTGACGGCTCCCAATAACCATGACTGCGCCTGCTAACGCCGCTGTAACTGGCGC
>NZ_JAAOIX010000024.1 GCF_011440395.1 Pseudomaricurvus alcaniphilus
CTCGGGTCAAACTTAAGCCCCAATTCCCTTTCAAGCGCTTTAAGTATGAATGCCTCTGCCTTTTGTTGTTCGGAGGAGTCTGAAAAATGTTTGCTCATGATTTTGAATACCCGCTAACGCCTGCGGTAACCGGCGCCGGAGCGCCAGCGTAGGGAACCAAAAGCGGCACGCTTTTGGCGTCCGGTTGACTGCCTTGTTAAGTGTTTACCGCAGAAATTGCGGGATTCTTGACCTAAAAATATCAACCAACTCTGGGGCCATGTACTCATAATTATCTGGGATGCCCAAACAGATCAATTTTTGATTTTTTAGATGTTCTCTGAATCTCGTTCGCAATTTACGTTTATGGGCGTTTTCCATAACGAAAATAACCTCAGCCCATTCTATGTCTTCAGCTCCTAGAGGCACCTCTGCATCATTATTCAAGCCTGCTGACCTGACTTCGACATTTGGTTCTTCGCTGAAAACAGCCTCAGCTGTCGGGGAGCGAAGCTTGTTCTGACTGCAAACAAAAAGGATTCTAGTCATTGTTCCTGATGACACTTAACGCCGCAATTTGCGCGACGGAGTGGGATGGCGGCTTGTTTGCGTGTTTTTGCAAACAAGGTGACAGCTCACGGAGTTCCGCAAGATTGCTTGGTTATATGTTTTGTTTGGACACATACCGCTCATAGTCCTTTGAAGCCGATAGGTGACAATAAACTGATAAGCAGATTGTAACAAGCCCACCAAAAATTGGATTTAACCAAATTGCCAATAGATTTATAACAGAACACCAAAGCAACTTTTTTTGAAATACTTTAGAGACAATTATTAGAGCTTTTAGTTTTTCGGTTGTATCGATAACCGCATAAGAAGCGTACAAACCTAGAGGCAATGTAATCAAATAGCCTACGTGATTAGCTGCAAAAATAATTGGCATAAATGGAAAGATAAAAACACCAATACCTAGCTTTGGACCACCAAACGCATAGAGCTTGTCATAGACTTCTTGTCTCTTGTCGTGATTGCTCAAACGCTGATTTCCTTATTTACATATAACGCCGCTGTAACTGGCGCGAAATGCGGAGCGGTTTTTTGTGCAATAATGAGCGAAGCGAATGCACAAAAAACTGCGTAGTATTTTGCGTCCGGTTCACAGCTTTGTTAGCTGCGCGCCGGCAACAAAATTGATTTGGCCACGTTTTCAGCATTGTTGATTCACCGCGACGGTTTTAAGGCTTAATGGCAACGCACTACAAAACCCGGAGTAGCCAGGGATGAGCATGTCTCGAAAAGTGCGCCGAACTATGCGGGCCACCGGGCCCAGTACAATAATGGTTAAGAGCCTTGAAGCCAAGGAACGAACGCGTACTGTGGAGCCATTACCACCCAAGCTCAATGGTGCATAATTCTCTACGTGCACCGAACTTCCCGCACCCTCGATACTAAAATGCCTATTCATAATGCCTTCCTTGACGACCTCCGACAACCATGACTGCGCCTGCTAACGCCGCTGTAACTGGCGCGAAATACGGAGCTGTTTTTTGTGCAACAATGAGCGCAGCGAATGCACAAAAAACGGCGTAGTATTTTGCGTCCGGTTCACAGCTTTGTTAGCTGCGCGCCGGCCACAAAGTTGATTTGGCCACGTTTTCAGCATTGTTGATTCATCGCGACGGTTTTAAGGCTTAGTGGCAACATACTGAAAAACCCGAAACTGCCAGGTATGAGCATGCCTCGCAAGTTGCGCCGAACTGTGCGGGCCACCGCGCCCAGTACGATACTGGTTAAGAGCCGTGAATCCAAGGAACGAACGCGTGTTGTGGGTTCACCGCCATCCAAGTTCAATGGTGTACGATTCTCTACGTGCGCCGAACTTGCCACACACTCTACACTAAAATGCCTATTCATAACGCCTTCCCTGAGGGCTCCCTACAACCATGACTGCGCCTGCTAACGCCGCTGTAACTGGCGCGAAATACGGAGCGGTTTTTTGTGCAACAATGAGCGCAGCGAATGCACAAAAAACGGCGTAGTATTTTGCGTCCAGTTGACGGCCTGGTTATGAAATGACTGCACACACTCTCCATGTTCTAAGTTTCGGTTAGGGCACGAAGCTATCTACTTGAACCGCGTTTAAACTGCCGACTTTTCCGGCCAGCTAAGGTCGCATGTGACAGCAGAACAGCGCTACCAATGCCCAAATATTACAACAAACCTTACCGAAGACACACCACTTAAGAACTGTAATTCTTCACTCCAGCATCGATCTCAAGCCATGCCACAGGAACAACGCTGGCGAGGTAAGATCCGGCCTACAGCTCAATGCCGCGAGACTCGTTCTTTAGCAAGACACTCGACTTCAATAGACTCTCGCTTCGTTTCATAACGTTTAGCACAACGGCAGTTCGTAAGTTGCTGTTTTGTGGAAAGCTTTTGCGAAGCAAAACCACAAAACGGCGACTTACGAACTGTCCAGCCGCGAAGCGGCGAGTTGATGCGACTTGTTAGGTTTTGAACCAATAGGTTTTTCTGTGCTTCCGGTATTCATATATAGATCCGACTACCAATAATAAACCTACCCAAGGAAACAATAATGCTCCCCGATTTTCGCTAGCAACGGATTCCTCGTATGAGCGAACTACAACGCCATTTGCAATGATTTCATAAACTGGATTGTAACTATATTCGTGGGCCATAGGTTGCTGAGTTTCAGTTAAGTCAACAAGCACAGTTACATTTGTTCCTACTACCGAAAGTGCGCCATAAATGTCTTTCGCAAGTGAGGAACCGAAGCCGTTGTGGACAAAAGTACCCGCTTCTTTGATTTTGAAACGGACATCCCTACCTCTTTTGCTTGCTCTATTAGCCCACTCGATTTCTCCAGAAATCTTGACTAATTCTGATTTGGAAGGAATTAATTCTAGAAATCTATCACCAAAAAAATGAACTGCCAGAAAAAAAACACCCATTAAAAGCCCTAACGCAGGAATTATTTTTGCCTTAAACATGCTCATTACCAAGTGAAACCTAACGTCGCTGTAACTGGCGGAAAATACGGAGCGGTTTTTTGTGCAACAATGAGCGCAGCGAATGCACAAAAAACTGCGCAGTATTTTGCGTCCGGTTTACAGCCTGGTTATGAGTTTCTGCTATACGATTTATTGACATTTTTTTAACCCCAAAACATCCGGACTATGATCTAGGGTTTTACGATTACCAAGATCGTAGAAGGATGCTAGTGCGTCACTATCGATAGTAATGGGCAGGTCATCATGGTTTAAATCATAATCTGTAAATGTTTTATCTTGATGGTATTTTCTGAAAAAGTAATTTCCATCGATATCTTTAGTTAAAACTCCAGACACACCCGACGCCTTACTGACTTCTGCTACTGATTTTCCGTATCTATATTTTTTGTTCATATACTTCCATAGGTGCCCTTGGCATTTTGGACTCATAACGCCGCTGTAACTGGCGCGAAAAACGGAGCTGTTTTTTGTGCGACAATGAGCGCAGCGAATGCACAAAAAACCGCGTAGTATTTTGCGTCCAGTTGACGGCCTGGTTATGAAATGACT
>NZ_JAAOIX010000025.1 GCF_011440395.1 Pseudomaricurvus alcaniphilus
TTCCCATTATGCGCGACAGTGGATTATACAGGCTTCCAAAACGCAATTCCGAACAGTGAGTTTAGTGATCGAATAAAACCCTTTTATTTTCATGTGGTTACTGGTTGTCTATTTGCCCTGATTCTCAACTTGCTTGCACTTCAGCCGTGCATAATCAGAGATTATCCAAAAATGCCAATATTGAGTCAGTAGGCCGGTACCGATTTACTTTCTGTTGAGGTTCCTTGAGCATATTAAGCGCCTTTTGCTTCATATCAAGATTTGCCTCGACATACCTATGCGTTGTCGATGGGCTTTCGTGGCCCAACCAAAGCGCGATTACCGTTAGATCCACACCCGATTGGAGGAGGTGGCAAGCTGTTGTGTGGCGAATACGGTGGGGCGAGATTTTTCGTCGCTGGAGTTGCGGACAGTATTGAGACGCCATTTGCAAGGCCAGCTTCAAACGATCCGTTACACCTGTCCTGCTCAATGGGCCGCCTGCGCGATTTGGAAACAGGTGCTGATTAGGCGAGGAATCAATTTGATGCATCCATTCTCGTAATTGCCTTGCTGTACCGGACCATATAGGTACGGTCCTTTCCTTGCGCCCCTTGCCGTGAATCCGCACTGCGGGACTTCGTCCCAATACAATATCTTTCACCTTCATTTCAATCATCTCAGAAACCCGAGCGCCAGTATTATAGAGTATGTTGAACATTATCCGGTCTCTCCGTCCACACCAAGTGGTTATATCTGGCGCATTGAGTAAAGCATTGATTTCCTCGCGCGAGAAGAAATCCATCAAAGGTTGGTCAAACCGTTTTAAGGGGATGGCCAATATACTTTGAATCATAGGCAAGGAAATCGGGTCCTGGGTGGACACATAGTGCATAAATGAGCGAACGGCTGTTAGTCGTGTATTACGTGTATGAATGCTATTGTGCCTGTTGCGTTCGATGTCATTGAGAAAGGCCAATACAAGGCTGGCATCCATGTCTGGCAATGTGATTTTCGCCGGGGATTTCCCAAGCCACTTGTGAGCAAAATTGAGCAGCAGTCGAAAGGTGTCTCGATAACTTGCCACTGTTTGAGGGCTAACATTTTTTTGTTGCATTAGATGATTTAGAAAAAACTGTTGTAACAGTACCGAAAGTTGTGGTCGAGATTGAGTCTTTTTCATACGATATCCGCCGACGCAAATTTCTCGAACCGCTGAACGGCAATCGACATTAGCTCAGGAACGCCAGTAACATACCAATAGGTGTAGGTCACTTCGGCGTGACCAACATAGGTAGAGAGAGCAAGCATCTCCTTATCAATGTCGATACCTTGTCGATACCACCGCAATATACAATGCGTGATAAAGGTATGCCGCAGATCCTGAATCCGTGGCGTGGGGTGGCTGCCTCGCGCATGTAGGTGTAATTTATTGCATATTCGGCGAAATTGACGCTGCGCTGTATCCTTTTCCAAACGATGGCCTCCCGCTAGAAGAAAGAAGTTTTTCCATCGACGCGCGATGAAATTATCTTCGCGAATATGGGCGTACCGTTTCAGCGCGTGTACTGTGGTGGAATGCAATGGGACTAAACGGGATTTTTTGCATTTTGTCTCACGCACTGTGAGAACTCCTGCCTCCAAATCAACATCTTGTATTCTTAATCGCAGTGCTTCAGAGATACGAAGCCCTGTCGCTGCAAGCAAACCATAAAGAGTCTCGTATGCCGCAGGCCGTACACCACCGCGGGGAGGCAACTCCGATGCAGCGACTAATATTGATCGAATCTCTTCATTGGTATATATATGGGGCGCCAATCGTTGACGCTTTGGACCGATAAACTTTGGAGGAGGCACCTCTGTATCAGGGTCGAATTGGGCTCGGTACTTTGTAAATGGGCGAAGCGCCCTAATACGGTCAGCCCACGTTCTTGGACATGTCGTCTTGTGGTGAGCCCACTGTGTTACAAGATCCAGCGTGATAGGTCCATGGTGATCTCTTGCGTCGGCAAATCGTGCAAAGCGCAATAATTGATAGCCTCCTATCTCTAGGGCAAATCCCATTTTACGCCTCATAGCAATATACTCTTCGACTAGAGATACCATCGCGGGTCGTTTTACGATCATTGCCCAAGCCAGGGAGCGACGACAAGATTAAGCCTATCCATATCGATCTTGGCATAAATCATTGTTGTATCGATACGGCGGTGTCGGAGAATGTCCGCTATTTCCTTAATGCTAGCTCCCGCTTTCAGCATCTGGCAGGCGGCGGTATGTCGACAGGTATGCGCACCAATGGAAGGTGTCATATGACACCGTGAACTCGCTAGACGCACACGACTGCAGACAGCACCGCTGCTTATGGCGGAATTAACGGGCCCACGGTGCCTGACAAACAATGCCCGGCAAGGAGCCGAAGGGCGACCGTGCGATAGATAGTCGACGATGGCTTCTCCTGTTCTTTCGGGCAAAGGCAACAATTGTACTCGATGGGTCTTGGTGCTTTTAACGGCTAATATCCCCTCATGCCAATTGATATCATTAATCTGCAGTTGAGCCACCTCGCCAGCTCGAAGCCCTAAATCGATCAGGCAACGTGTTATCGCGTAATCGCGCCGTCCAATGGCTGTCGTACGATCAAACGAGCTCAGCAAGTGGTCAACCTCCAAAGATGATAGTGCTTTTGGTAAAGTCGCTAGTCGCCATTGAGCAACCCCAGGGATAGAAGCTATCAACGGTTCTGTATGATCACCAAGCATTGCGCGATATCGCAAGTAGCTACGTAATGCCCCGGCAACGGACCTTATCGATGAGGGTTTGAAATCCTTACCTAATCGCGTAACGAAACGATGTATATCCCGGCTCGTAACGAGTTTTATGTCAACGGGGCGTTTGCCAAATTTGACTGCTAGAAACTGATCTACGTAGCGAACCATACAGGTTCGAGTCGAAGCTGCCAGACCACGAACCTCGTCGAGGTAAGTTTCGTAGCGAGCTAATTCTTCAATCCGTGGATAACGGGGTCTAGGAGCATGGCCCGGGATAGCTCCTTCGGCCCTCAGTATTTTCAGCAGGTGCTTTAAGGCGGCCCTGACACTGAACATACTACGGCGACATTGCTGTGCGCATTCACAGGCCGGAAGATGATCAAACAGAAATTTTTTGATTGTTTCTTCATTTATGAACTGTAACTGACAGTTTTTACCGTCCAGCCAGTGGGCAAAATGAGCCACTGCGTGGGAATAGGTACGAATACTCTGCTCAGAATAACCAAGGTTAATCAGATAAAAAATATAGGCATCAACAAACGGGGCTAAAGCACTTGAGCAAAGCCAAGCCTGGTTTCTTGACGAGACAAAATCATAGTCCATAATCACTCCCTTCGACAAAATGCTGAAGGAAAGGCTTCTGTACTATGTACGACGACGAACGAGCGAACGGTTCGTAAACATCTAGAATTATAGGCTATATAGAACTTAGAGAAGTTTATAACTTGCATAATTTGCGATCGTGCATAATGGGAA
>NZ_JAAOIX010000026.1 GCF_011440395.1 Pseudomaricurvus alcaniphilus
CAGCGCTGTTTATGGTTTTGCCGCCTGGCTGACGGTCTATTTCTGGCTGCCAGAAACGCGCAAGCCAATGCCCGCCATGAGCGTTTGGACGCAGTTATCGCAGACGTTCAGCCTGGTGAAATCATCCCCGCAAGCCAAAACCGGCATCGCTTTATTTACCCTGCCCTTTGTTGGCTACTTTGCCATACTCACATCGTTATCCGTGGTGATGCATGATCTGTACGGCGTAACGGCGGCGGAGTTCGGCTTGCTGTTTGCCCTTGCGGCAGTCAGCTATTTCATCGGTGCGCTGGCGACCCGTCATCTCTCGGTATGGTTGCCGCCCAGTCGTACTTTATTGATCGGCATGGGGATATTAGGCCTGACCGGTTTACTGAGTTTTTCTCTGCTATTCTGGCAGGCACCTGCGTGGGTGCTGTGGGTGACCGCTTCGCTGTATATGCTGGGCATGGCCATCTGCCTGCCTATTACCAGCCTCGAAGCCCTGGGGCCACTGGCCAAGTCTGCCGGACTGGGGGCGTCCGTGTTAAGTACGTTTCAAATTGGGGTCGGCGCGCTCGGTTCCTTTCTCAGCGCTTATTATTATGACGGCACGCAAACCAGTTTGTTTCTGGTAACAACCGTGGTCACGCTAGCGGCGGTTGCTATCTACGCCAAGCGACGACGCACGCTGTTTCAGTCACGCTGACACACAGCGAACCCATCACGACGAATGAAGAATGGTTACGAAAAAAACGACAGCGAAAACGCAAGCAGACAGCTGGATACCTGAGCTCAACATTGGCGAAGATTACGACAAGCGCTACCTCGATGCGGTCATTCACTATGATCAACTGGGCAAGTTTGCCGATTTTTTTGGCCGCGAACAGCCGATTCACCGACACGTGCAGTCCCTGAAAATTCATTTCATTGACAGAGGAGAAATCCACTTCCATATCGATGACAAGTTATACCATGTTCAAGGCCCTGCTCTTTTTCTGACACCACCCACCGTTCCACATTCCTTTGGCATATCCGAAGACGCAGCCGGCCATGTACTGACCATCCGCCAATCATTGATATGGCAGTTAATGAAACGTACCGCGCAAAGTGAACCAGAAATTAAGCTTGATTCGGGTATATGCCTGTCTCCAGGTGGCCTTAAAAGTACGCAACTCAATCAATGGAAGTTAATGACTGAATTACTCCAGCACATATCGCAAGAGTGGTACGAAAACTGCCCCGCTCGCTCAGTCGCTTTAGAAAACTTCGTTAACCTTTTGTTGATTCAAATTAGCTGTTTAAGCCCGCAAAGAGCAAGAAGCTCGGCGGTCAATAACGAAGAACTTAGACTTTTTCATCAGTTCTCACAGCAAATTGAACTGTATTTTCGCGAACACTGGTCTGTGCCCAAATATGCTTCAACCATTGGGGTATCGGAAAGCCGTTTGAATCAAATCTGCCAGCGTATTGCCAACGTTTCCCCTAAAAAGCTGGTCCGGGAACGCTTGCTGCAGGAAAGTGATACCTCATTATTTTCTAAACTGAATGGTGGCGTCAGGCGGTGGGGTTTCAGCCGTCACTCACTGCCTTTCGCCGTAACATTGAAAATGACTCTGCGATAGCGGGTTAATGCCGGTGTTCCGGTATCAGTGACAGCCAGAATCAGGTGCGCGACGCCGCCCGTGCAACTCACCCATTGTGCAATCCAGGCGTCGCTGCAAGCCCGGGTTACTGTCAGCTTTGTTCGCGGCTGATCGACATTCTCGATATTTAGCACCGCCTGTCCCTGCCCCACGACATAGCCCGCTTCGGGGTAGTGAAACCAGCTAAAGCTCAAGGTGTCGCCATCGGGGTCAACGCTGTTGGAAGCGTCCAACTCGATCACATCGCCGACCTGGGCGTTGATCACCATCGGTTGGGCATAGTGAAGGCCGTTAAGCTGAACTTGCGGCGGATGATTGGCATCCTCAAAGGCTTTAACAGTCCAGTCCATGCGCGCGGCAAAATCATGCTGAAAGGCTTCGCGCCAGCGCCAGATCGTGGCCTGGTCCGACAAATGGGTATTGCCATCGATACCCTTGACCTGATCCTGGGAAGTGAGCCGAAAAAGCAGGTCGCCGCCCTGGGTCCAGATAGCCCGGCTCTCACCATAAGGCTGACGAAAAACATAGCGACCGCCCCAACCACCCCAGGCCGGGCTGCGGTGGCTTTCCAGGCCATTGCCCAGCAGATGGAGAAATGAAGGCGTGTCACCTTCCATAATAAACCAATAGGCTGGATACAACTTGCCAAAAGAACCCTTGTCGCGAATATTTTCCTGCAGCCACTCATTGGTGATCAAGGAACTATCCGCTCCCGCACCATTGCGGTAAAAAAGATCACCGCTGATGCCGGTCCAGCTGGCGTAGACGTATTCGCCACCATCGGCGGACGATGGCTTAACCACATAAAACAGCTGCGGGAATTGTTGCCGGATCCAGGGTCCGGCATCGTCCTGATCGGAAATGGAATAGACCCGCAGCTTGGCCACGAATGCCTGTAGTTCGGCCTCGCTGCGGGTTTCTCGAATATGCAACAACGCCTGAGCGAGGGTATTGGCCCCGCCCCAGACGGAAATCCACAGCGGCCTGTCATCGTCTCGATCAACCGCCTCAATGATGGCGTTTGCCCCCGCTGAATTCTGTCCTTTAACAACAGCTGACATGCCATAACCAGGCTGGCCGCTACTCACCCGCGAGGCGAGCAACGCGGCTTCGGGCCAGCCGGTGGCGTGCAGCATCAGCGTGTCCCGAACCGCTGCGTAACCGGCTATAATCTTGTGGATGGTGTGCGGATTGGTGCGGTCTTTCAGCCAGGTGGAGGTAGTGGCAACCAGGCCTTCGATATCGAGCTGGTTGACATAGAGCAACAGGCGCACCATGGACATCTGGTCGTCCGGCTCATTGCCCATATCGGTGAGCACCAGCAGGCGTGGCTTGCCCGCTGAGTTATCGATATAGGCCGCGTCCAGATAGCTGGTGGCGGTTTTAATACCAACCGAGAGTTGCGGAAGCTGCGTCTCATCCGCCTGAGTCGCGTATCCACAAACACCGCCAACGCAGGTAACCAACAGTAGTAGCAACTGATTCATAGCTTTAGCAATCATCTATCCAGCCTTTTTATTCCATACATGGCAGCTTGAAATTTCCCGCGGGGTTAGCCAATTGAATGGATACCGTGACACCCTGTTTCGATAACGTTAATGAATTACTATCGATGATGCGATGATCAATCATAAAACTACCCACTTACCTAATTTTTGAATACCTTAGCCAAACTTGAATCTGAACGAGGTAAACCAGCAACTCGGTTTACTCTCAAATAAGGAATCAATTGACTGAAAAATTCTTGAGACCTGCCGCCTTCAACGCCA
>NZ_JAAOIX010000027.1 GCF_011440395.1 Pseudomaricurvus alcaniphilus
TGTATGTGCCACTCCAAAAGCGCGGTTATTTGCCGCTGTCGTAGTTCGAAACAGTAACGACTCAATTTCTACAGCTGCTTAGAACGTAGCCGGTTGCGCCGATCCGGGGTGGTCGGTTCAGACCTGTTGGGTGACTTTTGAACGGAACAAGGGTATGGATGGTAGTGCCGAGGAGACAGGCACAGCGCCAGCACAGATTTGACGGTCAAAACTGACGCCATGCCCCAACCGTGCTTTCGCACAGCCAACTCATGATCGCACCGGAGCTGGTTAAATACCAGCCCCCATCGGCCCGGACAGCCGATGAATCCCAGTGCCCGACTGTACCAGTGCGCTCGCTGCCATGCCCAGGTGATTCTCTGCCGACACTGCGACCGCGGTAACCTCTATTGTGCCAATGGCTGTGCCTCTCGTGCGCGCACGCTCTCACAGCGTCAAGCGGCCTGTCGCTACCGTTCAACCCGCCGTGGTCGGCTCAACAACGCCGAGCGCCAGCGTCGCTTCCGGGCGCGTCAGCGAGAAAAAGTAACGCATCAGGGTTCCCCTCCAAAGGTCGGCCTTGCTCTACTGTGTTTTGTGCTGAACCGACAAATTCCGCGCCGGAAACACACCTACGAGCACAGCGAAACAGCCCTGGTTTGCCATATTTGCCAGCGCGAGTGCGACCCTTTTCTCCGGCGCGACTTTCTGCAACCGCCCAAACGGGGTAAGCCCACCCGATTGTGATGATGGTCGCCCCTGTTTGAAGGAGAACACCGTTGAGTATTGATCAGGACCGCGACGCAAAGATTCTTCGCTATCACCTGGTGGAACACTGGGGCGTGCATACCATCGCCGAGCAGTTCGGCATTCATCACTCTACCGTTGATCGCGTACTGTGCCAGGCGGGCATGCCGAAAGCCGAGCGTGCCCGCCGACCGTCGATCATTGACCCCTATATCCCCTTTATTCTGGAAACGCTGGCGCGATACCCCCGCCTCACTGCTGCCCGGCTGTATGCCATGGTGGCAGAGCGCGGTTTTACCGGTGGCCCCAGCCACTTCCGTGCCCACATCGCCCAACTGCGGCCGCGCAAAACGGCCGAGGCCTACCTGCGATTAAGGACGCTGCCGGGGGAGCAGGCCCAGGTCGACTGGGGTCATTTCGGCGCCGTGCAGATCGGCCGGGCGAAGCGACCTCTGATGGCCTTCGTCATGGTACTGAGCTGGAGCCGCCAGATCTTCCTGCGTTTCTACCTCAACCAACGGATGGAGAGCTTCCTGCGCGGCCATGTGGCGGCCTTCGAAACCTGGGGTGCTCTGCCTCGTGTATTGCTCTATGACAACCTCAAATCGGCGGTGCTGGAACGCCGCGGCGATGCCATCCGGTTCCATCCCACCCTGCTGGCCCTGTCGGCGCACTACCACTTCGAACCGCGGCCGGTCGCGGTGGCGCGGGGTAACGAGAAAGGCCGTGTCGAACGGGCGATTCGCTATATCCGCGACAGCTTCTTTGCCGGTCGGCAATGGACAGATATGGCCGACCTGAACGCCCAGGCGGACGCCTGGTGCAGTGGCCACAGTGCCAACCGGCCCTGCCCGGAAGACCCGTGCATGACCGTGCGCGAAGCCTTTGCTCTGGAACAACCGCAGCTGCTGGATTTACCGGACAATCCGTTTGAAACCGATGAACGGGTTGCTGCCCATGTGGGCAAAACCCCGTATGTTCGCTTTGATCTCAATGACTACTCTGTCCCCCACAACCGGGTCCGTCGAACCGTGACTGTGGTGGCCTCACTGACCCGAGTGCGGGTGCTTGATGGCGGCGACATCATCGCTGAGCATTCCCGAAGTGATGACAAGGGCCAGCAAATCGAGGACCCGGCACACCTCGCTGAACTGGTGGAGGCCAAGCGTGCAGCACGCCATCACCGGGGCCAGGATCGACTCGCGCACGCCGCCCCGTCCAGCGGCGACCTGCTGCAACAGGCCGCCGCTCGTGGCAACCCGTTGTCGCGGGTGACCAGGCAGCTGGTGCAACTGCTGGACGACTACGGCGCGGCCGAACTGGAGTGCGCCCTGCAGGAGGCACTGGCCAGCGGCGTGCCTCATCCCAATGCCGTGCGACAGGTCATTGAGCGCCGCCGCGAGCAGCGCGACCGGCCACCACCACTGACATTAACTCTGCCCGCCAACGATCGGGCGCGCAATATCGTGGTGCGGCCGGCATCGCTGGCGGACTACGACGCACTCGATGACACCACCGATGACCCGGAGCTCGCCGATGACCACAACAAAACCTGAGCCGATCCTGCGTGATGCGCTCAAACAACGCGTGGTCACGCTCAAACTTTACGGCTTGCTGGTCCACTGGGATACTCTGGCCGAGTCCGACCTGGTCTGGCTGCAGCGACTGCTTGACTGGGAAGAAGTCGAGCGCAGGCGGCGAGGGCTGGAGCGGCGACTCAGTGCCGCCCACATCGGTCGCTTCAAACCACTCGCTGACTTCGACTGGGGCTGGCCGGCGCAGTGTGACCAGGCCGTGGTAGCAGAACTCATGACACTGGGCTTTATCAAAGAGGCGGCCAACCTCATTCTGGTGGGGCCTAACGGTGTTGGCAAGTCGATGATTGCCCAGAACATCGCCCATCATGCTGTGATGCAGGGGCACAGCGCCCTGTTTGTTAATGCTGCCCAAATGCTGGGAGACCTGGCTGCCCAGGACGGTGACAACGCCCTGCGGCGCCGCTTGAAACACTATGCGCACCCCGACCTGCTGGCCATCGACGAAGTCGGGTATCTCTCCTATGGCAATCGCCACGCCGACCTCCTGTTTGACATCGTTAATCGCCGCTATGAACGCAAGTCGACCATCGTGACCACCAACCGTCCGTTTGCGGAATGGAGCGAGGTGTTCCCGAACGCAGCTTGTGTGGTCTCCATCGTCGACCGACTGGTGCATCACTCTGAAATTCTGGTGATTGAGGGGGAGTCCTATCGCATGAAGGAAGCGAAAGAGAGGGCGGGTCAAAAGCGAGCCGGGGCCAAAGCGCGGCGGGCAACTCCCAACACGCCAAAACCTTCTGCATGAGGGCATCACCCATGAGCATGAACATCACTCGATTGACCACATACTGGACTGCCGATGAAGCCGACGCCGTTATCAGTCTGCTGGATGAACTCAGGGACAGTTTGTGGACTACCTACGGCGAGCAGATCATCGAACTGCGCCGCAACGCGAAGGCTGGCGGTGAATCGGATAACAACCAGGCAGACCTGCCGTTTGACGACAACATCGATTTCTGAGCGCCCGTAAGCAAAATAGGGCGA
>NZ_JAAOIX010000028.1 GCF_011440395.1 Pseudomaricurvus alcaniphilus
GTTGTATTTGACGGCAATGGCAGTGAATCATAGGCGCCAGCCATAGCACTCACTGGCTTCATGAACACATAGGGCTCACCGTTTGCCGCACGCTCATCCATCATATTTTCTGCCCAGGTTCTCAACTCAGCATCGCTGAGCCCCTCTGGGCCAACGCCTGCATCGAGTGTCAGATCAATGACATGCTGGCGATAATTAGCGCCAGTACAAAAAATCTGTTGGGGCTTCATAATGGGCGGGTACATGTTTACCGCCTCAAGGTCATGACCACATCGTTCGAATAAACCGTTTTGCAAAGCCGCTTCGACCAGAGCAGAAATAAGATCTTTGGCATCGCCCCAAACCTGCAACAAATCAAATACGGAACGTCCGCGTAAACCCTCCCAATCAGCGTTCGACAGCCCATCAATAAGATCTTCAATAAACGCAACCTTACCTCCAACAGAAACACCTGCGGATGCGCATCCATCGGCTATTGAAAATGTGCAAATACCGTAACCAGTCATCTACTTACCCTTCTTTATTTAAAGAATTAATTCGCGCTAACAAGTGCGCACTTATCAACCAACATTTGGTAGGTAAATCTATCAACGCCTGCTGGATACAAACGCTGCCGCTGCTCAATCAGTAACTCAATACCCGCCCTGTCTGGCACCAAGGTATTCGGTACTGTTTGCAAAAGTGTATTCACCACGACAGCCGGTACGCCATCGTTTTCGAGAAACGCTCTGGCCTCGTTACTATTGCTCAGCATCCAGCGCCTAGCTTGTTCAAGTGCCACCAACCATGCACTCACCTCATTCTTCTTTTGCTCTAAAACAGCACGCCGCACTACCAAACCCTGACCAGGAAAAACGGGATACAGCTGATTAAGATTACTCAGTGCCGCAAAGCCTTGCCCTAGAGCAATAGCATCAAAAGGTGGTCCTAGCAAAGTTGCATCCGCAACACCTTCGCGCAAACCAGTCAAACGTTCAGCAACGCCACCACCCTCAACCCAAATACATTCTTCCAAATCTACACCTGCATCCAACAGTGCATTTTGCAGCGCTACAACAAATCCATTGCCTGGTGCATCAACAAGTAAACGCCGCCCAACCAGATCTTTTAGACCAGACAATTCAGAAATACCTACCAATGTAAGCGGCGTGGTGGATTCAACCTGGCCAATAATGCATGCATCCAAATTGCCAGGCCGATCATTCCAGGCCATGACGTAATCCATAGCAGTAACTACTGCATCAACAGAGCCGTTGAGGAGCGCATCGAACTGAGCATCTGATGAAGGCGTTAACGTTGCCTCCACCTCAAACGCACCTCTGCCTCCATAGCCTGCGGCGGCAACGCGAGCCAGGGCCGGTGCAACAAACCAACTTACCTTAATCAATGGGGCTCTCCCCTAACAGACTAAAATTCAATATCGATACGGAACGTATACTATCTTAAACATTTTTGAATGGGAATACTCTCAAGAAAATAGTTACAAATACGAATAACTAAAGAAGCTAGACACAAGATAACCATTTTGCTATAATTTGTGTACGAACCGTATCGTTTTATATATAAACAAGCAAGCTGTAAGAAGTGCTCACGCGGCTTAGTAAAAAGGGTTCTCGTTAAAAAGCAAAACCGTCAATGTACAAAACGGAAGCAACAATATGAACAAAGTTATTATCACCTGTGCCATAACCGGTGGTGCACACACACCATCAATGTCACCTCACCTGCCGATTACCCCTGCGCAGATTGCCGAGCACTCAATTGAGGCAATCGAAGCGGGAGCTGCGATCGTACACCTGCATGCACGACATCCGGAAACAGGTAAACCCAGTGGATCGCCTGAAATTTTTCGAGAATTTCTCGCCCCAATCAAGGCGCAAACCGATGCCGTGATCAACATTTCTACAGGTGGGGGCGGCCCGGGCATGCCAGTAGCTGAGCGAGCAGAAGCTGGTGCTGCGCTCCAACCAGAAATGTGCTCTTTAAATATGGGTTCAATCAACTTGGTGCTCGCAGAGATGGCCGCCAAGGATCGGGATTGGAATTTCGACTGGGAAAAGCCGTTTCTGGAAAGCACCAAAGGCCTGATTTTCCGCAATACCTATGAAGATATCGAATGGATTCTGCAAGAAATTGGCGTAAAAGGTAATACCCGCTTCGAATTTGAATGCTACGACATCAGTCACATTTACACCCTTGCCTACTTCCTGGAAAAAGGCCTCGTCAAACCACCGCTGTTTGTACAGTCAGTCTTTGGACTTCGCGGCGCAATGGGTGCGCACCCGGAAGACCTGATGCATATGAAGCGGACCGCAGACCGCTTATTGGGACCGAAAAATTATCACTGGTCAATTCTCGCAGCCGGCAAAAATCAAATTCCGCTGGCTACCATGGGCGCCATTATGGGTGCCAACGTGCGCGTTGGCCTCGAGGACAGCCTATACATTAGCCGCGGCAAGTTAGCATCATCAAATGCTGAGCAAGTTAAGAAAATCCGCACAATCCTGGAAGAGCTTGGGCTAGAAATCGCTACTCCTGAAGAAGCTCGAAAAATGTTGGCCCTTAAAGGAAAAGATCAAGTTGGCTTCTAAGTCAAAAGTCACACAGCTTTTGCAACAAGCGGTACCACAGTTTAACGACCAGAAAAACATAGACAGCTTTATTTAAAAGCTATATCCACAAAAGAGGTGAAAAATGAAACTTGGACGTATTGCCGTAGACTCTCCTGATGGAAAAGTCGCCCGATTGGTACTCGTACTCCCCGAAGAAAACCGTGTTATTGACCTGAAAAGTTCAGCGACCCGCGGATTGCAGAAAGAAGGCG
>NZ_JAAOIX010000029.1 GCF_011440395.1 Pseudomaricurvus alcaniphilus
TGTTCGAGAAGGGGGCTGCCCATGCACGGTAGCAATGTTATTACTGAGGAGCCCGGTGCGGTAATCCCGCACGCCGGGATCTGTGTGGGGGCGTCCGGGTAACCGGGCGTTCTACCACGACTGTGTAAACTACTATGAAGAAATGCTATTTAATAATTCTAACAATACTTGGGCTTTCTCTTGCGCCCAATATTTTTCTTTGTGCAAAGGGAATTTCTTACTTTTCCCAATTGGAGGGGAAAGAGGTGGCAGTAAGCTATCGAGAATTTGCGAATAAGATTCAATCTGGCACTATCTCAAATGCTGATATAGCGAGCCGCTTTAACAAAATTGCAAATGGTGAAGAAAAGATCGCTAAAGGTTTTGGTATGTTCAAGCTATCTTTGTACTTTTGGTTAATAGCTATAGTCGCAATTACAACTTTACAAGCATTTTTATTTCGAGTGCTGTTAAAAACACATAACAAATTAAGTCAGCAGGACGCTGATCTTGCCCCGCTTTAACGGACACCAACATCAAACTGATGAGGTGTCCAATGCCAAAATATACCAAACCGAGGAAGACCTGGCAGTATTCCAACGAATTCAAAATTAAAGCGGTTCAGTTAAGCTTGCTCGATAGCATCCAGGTAAAAGAGGTTGCCGATACACTCGACATACACCCATTCATGCTGTCACGATGGCGAAAAGAATATCGTGAAGGCAAGATCGTGGCAGATAAGCGCAAAAAAGGTAAGCGCTCAGCAAACCCCACCTGGCGGGCAACTCTTTAAACTGTTAGGGCCTCTGCAGAAACATTCCAAGGCAGCAAGGCTTCGATATTCTCGACGCCTTGCGCGAGCGGAAGTTCTTTAAAAACGTATCGTAGGTAGTTGTAGGGCTCCAGCTTGTTGGCCCTTGCAGTTTCAATGAGAGAGTAAAGGTTGGCACTGGCGTTGGAGCCATTTACACTGGCAGAAAAGAGCCAATTCTTGCGGCCAAGAACGAAGGGCCGTATCGCATTTTCTGCAGGATTGTTGTCTATGTTCAGGCGGCCATCCTCTGTATAGACTGTCAGCTTCCGCCAGTTTTTGTCCAGGTAAGCCAATGCTTTGCCCAGCACGCCTTTGGGTAACGTTGAGTGCAACGTGTTATCAAGCCACTTCCGAATCTTGTCGAGTTGCGGCACGGATTCTTTCTGGCGAAGAGAATAGCGATCTGCAGGATCCAGGTCTCTTGCCCGTTTCTCGATGGCGTAGAGCCTGGCAATCATGGACAAGATCATATTGGCCTTGCCGGTTTTGCCGGCGGTAACTTTTTCAGCCTCAACCAGTTTTCGCCGAGCGTGGGCCCAACACCCCAACTGAGTAATATTTGTTGCGGAGCACGCCTGATTGTAACCGGCGTAGTCGTCGGTTTGCACGTAACCGCAGTAGTCCGCCAACAGCCCGGCAGCCACATCTCCGCGACGGCTGTCGGCATAGTGAAACAGGCGAACAGGCTGCGTAGGTGGTCCGCCGACCCGAACCCACATGTACGATTGGCTTTGTGCCCGTTTGCCCTGTTCATTCAGGACCTGAACCGGGGTTTCATCGCAGTGCACGACCGGATAATCCCGCCATCGCTCGTCGAGTAAATTGATCAGGGGTTGAATCAGTTCACCTGACCGAATCATCCAGTTGGCCAGTGTGTTTCTGGGTATGTCGATGCCCTGACGCTGCAATATCGCCTCCTGGCGGTGCAATGGCAGGGCATCCTGATACTTGGATGTGACGATGTGCGCCAGCAAGCCGGGGCTGGCGTTGCTCTTGGAAATCGGTTGTGCCGGTAGTGGAGCTACGGCAACGCCACTTTCACACTTTTTGCAGGCGTATTTCTTGCGAACGTTGACCAGCACCTGGATGGTCGCCGGGATGATGTCCAGTTGTTCGCTGATTTCTTCACCAATGACCACGCGCTCACAGCCACACTCACAAGTCTTCTCGGTGTCGGGCAGATCATGCTCGATGCGAACCCTTGGCAGGTCTGCCGGCAGTGGCTTGCGTCCGGGCTTTTTCTTGCGCGTGGCACTGTCAGCACACGCAGACTGAGCATCCTGCTGGACGAAGCCGTCCTCAGCGGCCACAGAGAATTCAGCCTCGTTGAACAACTCGACCTGATCCGGGGACTTTTCGGAGCTTTTGCCAAACAAGCGCAGCTTCTGCAGGCGAAGGGCTTCCTCCATCACCTTGATGATGCGTTCTTGATGGGAGATGGTTTGCTCTTTGCTGGCAAGGGCGCGGTCTCGCTCAGACAGAAGCTGTCTGAGTTCATCATCGCTGAGATTGCTGTAATTTTGTGCCGCGCCCATAGCGCGGATTATAACACCGCGGGTCAGGTGACTGAATCAAAAAACACCGCTTGATGAGGCCGATTGTTGAAAATATCAAAACCATCAAGTAACCAGTTCAACTCCTGTCCCGTGAGGTGGAGTGTCTCTCCGGATTTCGGCCATTTAAAGCGCTGCTTCTCCAGTCGCTTGTACCAGACGATGAAGCCATTGCGTTCCCATTATGCGCGACAGTGGATTATACAGGCTTCCAAAACGCAATTCCGAACAGTGAGTTTAGTGATCGAATAAAACCCTTTTATTTTCATGTGGTTACTGGTTGTCTATTTGCCCTGA
>NZ_JAAOIX010000002.1 GCF_011440395.1 Pseudomaricurvus alcaniphilus
CTACCAGAGTCTTCACAGCGGTAGTACCCAGGCCGTTCTCATCTTCACCGTTGAGGGCCATCAGGGCAGAACCGGCAATGATCGGAGTGTCGTCACCCGGGAACTCGTACTGCTCCAGCAGTTCGCGCAGTTCCATTTCAACCAGTTCCAGCATCTCGGCGTATTCCTCGGAATCCACGCCGCCGCAATCTTCTGCCAGCAGGTCAGCCTTGTTCAGGAATACCACGATGTAAGGTACACCGACCTGGCGGGACAGCAGGATGTGCTCACGGGTTTGCGGCATAGGACCGTCGGTCGCGCCACACACCAGGATCGCACCGTCCATCTGGGCAGCACCGGTGATCATGTTTTTGACGTAGTCGGCGTGGCCGGGGCAGTCAACGTGGGCATAGTGACGAATCGGTGAATCGTACTCCACGTGTGAGGTGGCGATGGTAATACCACGCTCACGCTCTTCCGGCGCATTGTCGATACCGTCGAAAGCAACGGCTTCGCCGCCCCATACTTCCGCACAGACGCGCGTCAGCGCTGCAGTCAAAGTTGTTTTACCATGGTCAACGTGACCAATGGTGCCCACGTTAACGTGCGGTTTTTTACGCTCAAAAGTTGCTTTTGCCATTACGAGGGCCTCCTCAGGTTGACACTTTCCAAACTGACGACCAGATACAGCCGCCTTTACAAACACACAAAAACGCCGCTAGAACGCATACTTATGCTTTCTACGACGTGATTACTGGAGCTCTTGAGCGGATTTGAACCGCTGACCTCACCCTTACCAAGGGTGTGCTCTACCAACTGAGCTACAAGAGCTTTTTCTTGCACTTTTACTTGCACAACCCGGTTGTACAACGCAGAACCTGGAGCGGGTAGCGGGAATCGAACCCGCATCATCAGCTTGGAAGGCTGAGGTTCTACCACTGAACTATACCCGCCAAACCTATTTAGCGGCGCCAAACCACTTTACAGCTGCCAGCGATCCAACTACTCTTACTATTAATCAGAGGCTGCTACTGGCCTCTCGATTCTGGCTAACCAGCCCACCTGCCGAGCTTGCCAGCAGACTCTTAATTCTAATGGTGCAGGGGGGTGGATTATTCGGGCCCTTGGCCCTCACCCTTCGGGTCACCGCTTCGCGGTGCTCTCCTGCGCTACGCTTGTAGTCGAACCCGGGTGCTTCTCACCCACCCCGCAGGGCTTGGCTCTTTTTTCAAGCATTCTGCCGAACTTGCCAGCAGACTCTTAATTCTAATGGTGCAGGGGGGTGGATTCGAACCACCGAAGCTTGCGCGTCAGATTTACAGTCTGATCCCTTTGGCCACTCGGGAACCCCTGCGAAAAAGAGGCGCTATTTTCCGCCTCAACCTCACCACTGTCAACCGATAATTTCTCGGAATTTCACACAGTTACAATAGAAAGGTGAATAAATATGGAGCTGGCGAGAGGAGTCGAACCCCCGACCGGCTGATTACAAGTCAGCTGCTCTACCAACTGAGCTACGCCAGCTCTATTCACTTCCAAAAGCGCAGAATGGACCTGCTCTGCTCTTAGTGAGGGCGGGATTCTAGAGAAACTTTTACTCGGACGCAACAGCTGGGCAAAAATTTTGTCTCATCTCCAGCCCTTCCTCCCGATTGAGCAGCTCGAGCCACATAGCCTCGGCGACTTTTTCGGCTTCCGCCGCGGGCAGGGAGACCCAGATTTCCTCAGCGCTGCGCTCAACCTTCTTGATGGTCGCCTCGTAGCCGTATTCGATCACTTGCGCCAGGCGCTGGTGCGCGCCCTTTTCCTGGGTGAACAGGCCAAAGGAAATGCCGTTCTCCAACTCCCCTTTGGGAATAACAAAACTGTCGATGCCCTTGGCTTGCAACTCCTGCAATCGTCGTAAAGCGGCCTTGCGCGACGGCTGCGGCGACTGGTACACCCAGTAACCCGGCTCCCCGGGCACCTCCAGCTGCCTGATAGTGGCGCGAATGGCCAACGCCTGCAGATGCTCCTGGAAATACTCCGCCCGTAACAGCGCGGGAAAAGGGCCAACCAGGGTACACAACTCACTCCCGGCGGTGCGCACAACCGGCCCCTGCAGTGACGACTTGTCCGCCGCACTCTGGCCGCCAGTCACCGGTAACTCGCTCAACAGCACCAGAGACGCGCCCTCGGCCACAGCCTGTTGTTGCAGTGGCTGCGAATCGCCCGCTCCGCCCTGCCACAGATAAGCAAACAGTGCGATATTGGCCACCAGCAGTGACATAAAAATCCAGCGCATATTCGTCCTTTTTAACCACCGTCCCGCGCAGCAGGCTCACCACCTGCAACACCCTGCCACGGCCGTTTCGCCGACCACTGCAGGCCGTCGAGCACCAAATCTTCAACCAGCTCCAGGTTATAGATATCGACGTCCCCCGCCACCTGTAATTGCCGCTGCAGCAATGTGCCGTCGCCGCCCGTCAGCAGTACCCCGGCACGATAACCCGGCTGCCACCAACCCGCGGCGGCCTGGCGGGCCAGCACCTCACGTACGAACCCCGTCACCATCAACGGCAGGCCGCCGTTAACCGCAGCTTCGGTATTGCGACCCGGTGCGCCATCGGTAGGCTGCCAGGCCGCCACTTTGACCCGGGCCGTATCCTTGAACAGGGCCGCCCTCATCAACTGCAAACCGGGCACAATATAGCCCCCCTGATGAATGTTACCCTGCAGAATATCGACAGTGATGGCGCTGCCACAGTCGACCACGACCACACCATCCAGCTCCCGGCGCGCCGCGGCCAGCACCGCCAGCCAGCGATCCACCCCCAGTCGCGCCGGGTCGTCGTAGCCGACCCGGACCCCGCCAGCACTGGCGCTAACCCGGGCGAACTCGGCGCAGACTGCAAACTCCTGCTCGGCCCAGGCCGCCAGGGCAGTACTGACCTCCTCGGCCGCCACCGACGCCACCCATACCTGCTGCAGTCTCCCGCCCCGCAGCAGCGGCAGTAGCGCTGCCTGCAAGGTCGCCAGCAGCGCGGCCGGGGAGGCGTGTTGGCGACGCACCAGAGCGCCTCGCCCCAGCACCTGCCCGCCGCTGCGCAAGCGCCACTTCAGGCGCGTATTGCCAACATCGATTTCCAGCAGTGTCACATCAATGCACTCCGCCTTGGCGCAACGCGGCTATGCCGGCGCGGCACCCGACTCACCCGCGAGCGCACGCAGCGACACTTCGCCACCGTTATACTCTTCTATCTTGCCGTTAACCTCCACCCGCAGCGCACCGGCCGCGGACACCCCCCGGGCGATGCCGTCGACGCGATTATTGCCCAGCAACATCGACACCGGGCGATCGTGGTACAAATGCAACGCCTCCCACTCTTCCTGAAAGGCGCCAAAACCGCCGCCCTGGAAACGTTGCAGGGCCGGCAGCAAGTGGTTTAACAGGGCCACCACCAGCTGATTGCGGGACAGGTCCGGCAGCAGCTCTCGCAACTGCGCCCAGGGCTGGTCAATCTCCGCAGAGGCCAGCGTCGACACCGACACGTTCAAACCGACCCCGACCACCACCTGGCACATACCCGCCGGGTCGCCGGTCATCTCCAGCAGGATACCTGCCAGCTTGCGTCCATCCCAGAGCAGATCGTTGGGCCATTTCAAACCAACCCCCTCGGCCCCCAGTTCCTGCAGCGCATTGACCAGCGCCACCCCAACCGCCAGGCTGAGCCCTTCCAGCGCAGCGGCACCACCGCTGAACTCCACCACCGCAGAGAGGTAGAGGCTCTGGCCGAACGGGCTAACCCACTTGCGGCCGCGACGCCCGCGACCACTGGACTGGTGCTCAGCCAGGCAAATATAGCCATTGCCATTGCCGCGGCTGGCTCGTGCCATGGCGATACTGTTGGTGCTATCCACAGACTGCAGCACCTCCAGCTCGGTCAACAGTGCCCGCGCCTGGGCATTGAGACCGGCCTCGATCAGGGCCCGATCCAACAGCTCAAGGCCGCCGGGCACACGGTAGCCCTTGCCTCGCACCGATTCCAGCGCAATACCAAAACTCTCCAGCTTCTGCAGGTGCTTCCACACCGCTGTGCGGCTGACTCCCAGCACCTCACCGAGGGCCTCCCCTGAATGGAATTGACCATCGGCCATTCGTTCCAACAATACGTGCAGATTCACTTCGACTCCAAAGTATTAGTGGCGCACCCGCTTACCGGGCCGCCGTCAATGCCGCCAGCAACCGACTCAATTCCGTGCGCAGAGACCCGGCATCGACGCCGCCAAAAGCCTCGCGCCACTGGCACAGATAATCAATCGCCTGGGATTCCAGCCCGAGCCCCCGGGCGGTCGCCTCGATCAGCACCAGGCGCTCATCAGCGCTGCTGCGCCGGCGCGTTATCATACCGCTTTTTTCCAGCCGCTTGAGCAGCGGGGTCAGGGTACCGGAATCCAGGTACAGGCGCTCACCCAATGCCTTGACCGTCGGCTCGGCAGGTGCATGCGCCGCCCACTCCCACAATACCATCATCACCAGGTACTGCGTATAGGTCAGCCCCAGCGCTTTCAGCAGTGGCTGGTAGGCCTTGGCCAGCGACCTGGTACAGGCGTGTAACACAAAGCACAACTGGTTATCGAGACGCACCAGCGACTGGTTTTGGGAGGGTACCGAGGCAGTCACAGGCAACCGCTCAAAGCAACTGCTGGAGGGTTTTTTCAATGGCCGCGGGAGTATCCGTCGGTGCGAAACGCTTGATCACCTTGCCGTCGCGCCCCACCAGGAACTTGGTAAAGTTCCACTTTATTTTCTTCGAGCCGAGCAGGCCCGGCGCCTCATCCTTCAAGTAGTTAAACAGTGGGTGGGCATTGCTGCCGTTCACATCCACTTTGGCAAACAGCGGAAAAGTGACGCCGAAATTGCGCTCGCAAAATTCGCCGATCTCCTCGGCGTCGCCGGGCTCCTGGCCACCAAACTGGTTGCAGGGAAACCCCAGGATCACCAGCCCTTTATCCTTGTACTGTTGATACAGGCTTTCCAGCCCCTTGTACTGCGGAGTAAAGCCACACTTGCTGGCGGTATTTACCACCAGTATGACCTTGCCTGCAAATTCGTTTAACGCCACCTTTTCACCACCGAGGGCCTCGGCTGTCATTTCGTAAATACCCATTCCTGCCTCCACATAATATTTTGCAAAATTCAATTTTGCACAACTTAATATTGCCGTCGTCACCCTACTCCAGGCGCACTTGCATTACCAGTTTGATATCGTCCAGCTGGCACTAAAGCAGGCCTGGCTTCGGGGGATTGCTTTCAAGACCCTCGACAGCATGGATGCTGTCGTGGAGCCCCCACGGATGGGTATACGGCGAGTCTTGAAAGCAAGCCCCCGGAGCCAGGCCGGGGAAAGAACTGAGACCCAAGCACTAAGCTACCGGCTCCCCCTCATCCAGCTAGCGTACAAACATCATCCAGCTGGCGCGATAGTAGGTCTGGCTTCGGGGGTTTGCTTTCAAGACCCTCGACAGCATGGATGCTGTCGTGGAGCCCCCAGGGATGGGTGCACGGCGAGTCTTGAAAGCAAGCCCCCGGAGCCAGGCCGGAAAAAGAACTGACACCCCAAAAACCAGCAGGCACAGGCTCAACTAATGCCAATTACTGGCAAATTCAAAGAGGAGGAAAGAAAAACCTGCCGCGGGAACCGGCAGCAAGGAAAGTGAGAGCAGTGCAGCCCTGCGGGTCGCGCCGCCCTCACAAGACAATCAGAGATGGCGCACGTCGTCGATCTCGTACTCCACTTCGCCACCGGGAGTGCGAACCACCACCACATCCCCGATTTCCTTGCCAATCAAACCCCGGGCAATGGGCGAATTGATCGAGATCTTGTTGGACTTCACATTGGCCTCATCATCACCGACGATTTTGTAGGTGACGCGCTGGTCATTGTCCAGGTTGATGATATCCACCGTGGTGCCAAAAATAACCTTGTCGGCCGGCGGAATCTGCTTGATATCGATAATCTGGGCACTGGCGAGCTTGCCCTCGATCTCCTGGATTCGCCCCTCGCAAAAGCCCTGCTGCTCGCGCGCGGCGTGATACTCGGCATTTTCCTTCAAATCACCGTGCTCGCGCGCCTCGGCGATAGCCTGCACAATGCGCGGACGGTCGACCTTTTTGAGCTGATCCAGCTCCGCCCGGAGCGCTTCTGCACCCTCAATTGTCATCGGAACCTTGTTCATTGCTCTCCCTCCGCAGTGCGATTCACCCGTGTGTGCAACTCCTGCAAACTGCGCACCTGTTGATTCTTGCCAAATTTCAGCGCCACGCAAACCGCCTCGGCGCCCGCCAGGGTGGTGGTGTAGTACACCCGACGATTTTCGGCGCTGCGGCGAATGGAAGCGGAATCCTTGATCGCCTGTTTGCCTTCGGTGGTATTAAAGACCAGCGAGATCTCCCCGTTCTTGATCATATCGACAATATGCGGGCGCCCCTCCATAACCTTGTTGACCACCTGCACCTGCAAACCGTTATCGGTCAACAGTTTGGCGGTACCGCGGGTGGCCACCAGTTCAAAGCCGAGGCTGGCAAATTCACTGGCCACCGGCACCAGGCCGCTTTTATCAAAGTCGCGGACACTGATAAACACCTTGCCAGACGACGGAATCTCATCACCGGCGCCCAGCTGGGCCTTGAAATAGGCTTCGGCGAAAGTGTCGCCAATGCCCATTACCTCACCGGTGGATTTCATCTCCGGGCCGAGGATCGGGTCCACCGCCGGGAACTTGTTAAACGGGAACACCGCCTCCTTGACGCTGAAATACTCCGGCACCACTTCGCGGGTGAAACCCTGCTCGGCCAGGCTCTTGCCGGCCTGCACCCGGGCCGCCACCTTGGCCAGGGAAATTCCGATACACTTGGATACAAACGGCACCGTGCGCGAACCGCGCGGGTTGACCTCGATCACGTAGATCTCGCCGTCCTGGTAGGCCAGCTGCACGTTCATCAGGCCAATAACGCCCAACTCCACCGCCATCTTGCGCACCTGCTCACGCATCTCATCCTGGACACTGGCCGGCAGCGAATAGGGCGGCAGCGAGCAAGCGGAGTCACCGGAGTGAACGCCACACTGCTCGATGTGCTGCATAATGCCGCCAATCACCACATCGGTGCCATCGCAAACGGCGTCGATATCCACTTCGATAGCGGAGTTGAGGAAGCGATCCAGCAGTACCGGCGCGTCGTCGGACACCTGCACCGCCTCACGCATATAGGTGCGCAGCTCTTCTTCCTTATAGACGATCTCCATGGCCCGACCGCCGAGCACATAGGAGGGTCGCACCACCAACGGGTAGCCGACATCGGAAGCCTTGCGCACCGCCTCTTCAGTGGAGCGTACAATGGCGTTGGAGGGCTGCTTCAAATCCAGCCGCATCAACATTTGCTGGAAGCGCTCGCGATCTTCCGCCCGATCGATAGCCTCGGGGCTGGTGCCTATAATCGGCACGCCTTCGGCCTCCAGGGCGCGGGCGATTTTCAGTGGCGTCTGGCCACCGAACTGCACGATAACCCCCTTGGGCTTCTCCTTGCGCACGATTTCCAGCACATCCTCCAGGGTGACCGGCTCAAAGAACAAACGATCGGAGGTGTCGTAATCGGTGGACACAGTTTCCGGGTTGCAGTTGACCATAATGGTCTCAAAGCCGTCATCCCGGCAGGCCAGGGCCGCGTGTACACAGCAGTAATCAAACTCAATACCCTGGCCGATGCGGTTGGGGCCGCCACCGAGCACCATGATCTTGTCACGGCTGGAGGGGTTGGCCTCACACTCTTCCTCGTAGGTCGAGTACATATAGGCAGTGGAGGTGGCAAATTCTGCGGCGCAGGTATCCACCCGCTTGTAGACCGGGTGTACGTCCAGCTTGTAGCGGTGCGAGCGCAGTGTCTTCTCGCTCACTCCCAACAGGGTACCCAGGCGCTTGTCGGAAAAGCCCTTGCGCTTCATGCCGTACATCAGTTGCTGGTCAATTTCGCCCAACGGCATGGAGGCCAACCTTGCTTCACTTTTGATCAGGTCCTCGATTTGCGCGAGGAACCAGCGGTCGATGGCCGAGATTTCATACACTTCCTCGATGCTCATGCCAGCCCGGAAGGCGTCGCCCACGTACCAGATGCGCTCGGCACCGGGAGTGCCCAGCTCACGCCGGATCCGGGTCATGGCTTCATCCGAACTCAGGTCTACCTTGGGCTCAAATCCGGCCGAGCCCACTTCCAGACCGCGCAGGGCTTTCTGGACTGACTCCTGGAAGGTGCGGCCGATGGCCATCACCTCTCCCACCGACTTCATCTGGGTAGTAAGGCGAGCATCGGCGGCGCCGAACTTCTCAAAGGTGAAACGCGGTATCTTGGTCACCACATAATCGATGGAGGGCTCGAATGAGGCCGGAGTAGCCCCCCCGGTGATGTCATTTTGCAGTTCATCGAGGGTATAGCCCACCGCCAGCTTGGCTGCGACCTTGGCAATGGGGAAGCCGGTGGCCTTGGAGGCCAGCGCCGACGAGCGCGACACCCGCGGGTTCATTTCAATGACCACCAGGCGCCCGTTCTCCGGATGCATGGCAAACTGCACATTGGAACCGCCGGTTTCCACGCCGATCTCGCGCAATACCGCCAGCGAGGCGTTGCGCATAATCTGCAGCTCTTTGTCGGTCAGGGTCTGGGCCGGGGCTACGGTGATCGAGTCACCGGTGTGCACACCCATGGGGTCAAAGTTCTCAATGGAGCAGACGATAATGCAGTTGTCATTTTTATCGCGCACCACCTCCATTTCGAACTCTTTCCAGCCCAGCAGGGACTCATCGATCAGCAGCTCATTGGTGGGCGAGAGGTCCAGCCCCCGGGCGCAGATTTCTTCAAACTCTTCCCAGTTATAAGCCACCCCGCCACCGGAGCCACCCATAGTGAAAGACGGCCGGATAATCACCGGAAAGCCGAATTTCTTCGGCACTTCCCGCGCCTCATCCATGGTGTGGACGATATCAGCCCGGGCGCACTCGAGACCAATTTTCTTCATCGCCTTGTCGAAGGCGTCGCGGTCTTCGGCTTTGTAAATTGCCTCCTGGTTGGCACCAATCAGCTCTACGCCGTACTTCTCCAGTACGCCGTTATCGTGCAGGGCCAGGGCGCAATTGAGGGCCGTCTGCCCGCCCATGGTAGGCAGGACCGCGTCGGGGCGCTCTTTGTCAATAATCTGTGCCACGGTGCGCCACTCGACCGGCTCGATATAGGTCGCGTCGGCCATGGCCGGGTCGGTCATGATGGTGGCCGGATTGGAGTTCACCAGGATAACCCGATAACCCTCCTCGCGCAGCGCCTTACAGGCCTGTGCCCCGGAGTAATCAAATTCGCAAGCCTGGCCAATCACGATCGGGCCCGCACCGAGGATAAGAATGCTTTTGATGTCGGTTCTTTTCGGCATATTGTGCTCTATTAATTGGGTACTTTAAGGGTGCTTTCGCGAGGTGGCCGCGCTGCGGCCCCTCGCCCGGGGGGCTATCTGCCAGCTGCCATCAGCTCGATAAAGTGGTCGAACAGCGGGGCGCAATCGTGCGGCCCGGGGCTGGCTTCGGGATGCCCCTGGAAGCTGAAAGCGGGCTTGTCGGTGCGGTGTATGCCCTGCAGGGTGCCATCAAACAGCGACTTGTGGGTGACCCGCAGGTTAGCCGGCAGACCATCCATATCCGCAGCAAAGCCATGGTTTTGGCTGCTGATCATCACCGTGCCGGTTTCCAGGTTCTGCACCGGATGGTTGCCGCCGTGATGTCCGTGCCCCATTTTTACGGTTTTGCCGCCCGATGCCAGGGCCAGCAACTGGTGCCCCAGGCAAATACCAAAAATAGGTATCTCGGTTTCCAGCAGCTCCTGAATCGCGGTAATGGCGTAATCACAGGGCTCCGGGTCGCCTGGCCCATTGGAGAGAAAAACCCCGTCCGGCTTCAGCGCCAGCACGTCTGCGGCGGAGGTTTGCGCCGGCACTACCGTCAGGTTGCAGCCGCGATCCACCAGCATGCGCAGGATATTGCGCTTGACCCCGTAATCGTAGGCCACCACGTTGAATTTGAACTCAGTGGGCCGGGTGAAGCCTTTACCCAGCTGCCAGCTGCCTTCCTGCCAGGTGTAGGACTCTTTGGTCGACACTACCTTGGCCAGGTCCAGCCCTTTGAGGCCGCCAAAGTCACGGGCCGCCTGCAGCGCCTGCGCTTCATCCACCTCACCAGCCATGATACAGCCCCTCTGGGAGCCCTTATCCCGCAGGATTCGGGTCAGGCGGCGGGTGTCTATTTCGGCAATGCCGAGAATTTTGCGGGAGCGCAGGTAGTCATCGAGGGATTGCTGGCTGCGGAAGTTGCTCGCCAGCAGCGGCAAATCCCGTATCACCAGCCCCGTGGCCCAGATTTGGCCACACTCTTCATCCTCGTCATTGGTGCCAACGTTACCAATATGGGGGTAGGTCAGGGTGACAATTTGCTGGGCGTAGGACGGGTCCGTCAGGATTTCCTGGTAGCCCGTCATGGATGTGTTAAACACTACTTCGCCAGTGGCAATACCTTCCGCACCTATGGCTTTGCCACGGAAAACACTACCGTCCTCTAGCACGAGTATTGCGGGTCGATGGTAGTCTGTGTTCAAGTCGGCCTCCTAAACTGTGGTTGCAGTACATTCACCTGCCGTCACCCGCGGTGCGGGAGCTCTGGCCGGCGGATTCGCGCAACCTGTACTTGTATTTTCGCCAGACCGAGTGCGGCCGCGGCGCTTCAGCACTATTGGTATGAGTCATTTAATTAAAGAAAGGGCAATCAAGTTGCAAAAAAGCGAGATGAAACCACACGCTTCATCTCGCTTCTTATTTTCGCTTCCTGAATCAATCGAGCCTGCTGTATTTCGCGGCAACGGTCCAGATCAATCTAAAACGCAATTGTACTGGAATGGCTTGGCCCTTGTCCAATCACAGAGCCCCCGGTTGGCGCCGAGTCACTGGCCCTAGAGCTTGAACTGCTTGACCGTAGCCTCCATCTTGTCGGCCAGGCGAGCCAACTCGACGGTATTTGCAGCAATCTCCACCGAGCCCTCCGAAGTCCGGCGGGCAACGTCGGCGATATTATTCATATTGCGCTCCATCTCCCGGGTTGCAGCACTCTGCTCTTCCGAGGCGCTGGCCATTTGGTTGGCCTTGTCTTTAATCGAGCTGACCCCCTCGGTGATGGCGTTCAGCGAGCGGCTGGCCGCCTCCGCCTGGCTCACTGACTCCTCTGCCTGCACTGTTCCCTTACCCATCATCTGTACCGCGTCGCGGGCCCCGGACTGCAAGCGCTCGATCATCTGCTGAATCTCCTGGGTGGAACTCTGGGTGCGCGACGCCAGGGTGCGAACCTCGTCCGCCACCACTGCGAACCCGCGGCCCTGCTCCCCGGCACGAGCCGCCTCAATAGCTGCATTCAGCGCCAGTAAATTAGTCTGCTCGGCAATTCCCCGGATCACATCCAGCACCGACCCTATATTGTCCGTCTCCTGCTGCAGCCGGTCGATCACTTCCGAAGCCTTGTGGATATCCTGTGCCAGGCTCTCGATTTGCCCCATGGTAGCCTTGACCACCCGGTTGCCTTCCACCGCCTCGCCGTCCGCCACCTCGGCATTCTCCGCCGTGCGGGTAACATTGCGCGCCACATCTTCCACCACTGAGGCCATCTCCCGCACCGCGGCGACCACCTGCTGGATCTCGGTCTGCTGGCTCACCACCCCGCGCTCGGTCTCGCGCGCCGTGGCCGAGAGACGATTGGCATTTTGGTTCAATTCAGAAGCAGTCACGGAAAATTCGGAAATAATCTGGTGCACCCGGCCGATAAAGGTATTAAACCAGTGCGCCAGCATGCCCACCTCGTCGCTGGAGCCCACCTCCAGCCGGCGCGTGAGGTCGCCCTCACCCTCGGCCATATCCTTGAGGGCATGCACCACATTATTGATCGGGCCGGTGATACTGGCCTGCACCAGAAATGAAATGGCCGCCGCCAGCAAGCTGATGACCGCGCCAGTTGCTATGGCACTCCAAACCGCTTGGCTGACCGCCTCTTCCATCTCGCCGAGGCCAACGCGCATATAAATCGAGCCAGCCTCTTCGCCATCGACATAGATCGGCTCGAACAGCGACAAGCTGGTGTCACCAAACTCCACCTTGTTGCCTTCTGGCCGGTTGGGCAAGCCGGCGGGCAGGCGCCCCTTGCTGCGTCCGTCGCCTTTGACGTACCAGGCAAACGGCTCGCCAGTAGCGCGATAAATTACCGCAGCCTGCACGCGGGCACTGTTATCCAGCGTCATCAGTGTGCTGCGCGCCGATTCGGTATCATCAAAGGCGACGGCACCGGCACTGCTGCCGCCAACAATTCTCGCCAGGGTAACACTGTCCTTGCGAATAGCATCGTGCAGACGACCCACCTCACCCTGCACCAGCACCACGCTGGAAATAATCACCCCGACAATGCTGGTTATCGTCACCCCCAGCAATACTTTGTACTTCAACGACAAGCTACCCATAACACCATCTCATTTACACGACTGCCACGGACCGATGCACCATTCGGCCGGCGGCAGCCAGCGACTTTAATTAACTCTCACTATTACTATCGCGGATTTCGGAAAATTCTTTAACTGCGCTCCGAGCAATACCCATCACTTAGCTTAGACGCTATCGGCGAGTTAACAACCAATGGCAGGACAGATAGTGGCTGATACGACAGGCTGCAACTTATAAAGCAGATAATCAGCTGCGCCACCGCCTACAGGGCACACGGGCAATATCATCCGCAGAGAAAACGCAGCTGAGGGGCGCTAGCGAGAGGGCTGGTAGTAGTAGCAAAATTGGTAGTAGCAAAATGGGTAGTAGCGAGAACGATATAAGCGGAGGGGTAAAGACCGCGGGCGCGGGGCGACAGGTTGACTAAACCCTCCGCAGCGGTTAAAAAACGGCTCTCAAGGTTGCCCGGAAGGTGTTGCCCAGGAAGGCTAATCGTGGCTTGCTCGGCACCTGCGCGCAGATGCCGATGGGTCAATCAGAGACCCAGCACATCCTGCATCGAGTAGACGCCGGCATCCTGCTGCGCCAACCACACCGCAGCGCGCACCGCGCCGCGGGCAAACGCCATGCGACTGGACGCCTTGTGGGTAATTTCTACCCGCTCACCATCGGCCATAAACATCACCGTGTGGTCGCCGACCACGTCGCCACCGCGCACCGTGGCAAAGCCAATGGTCTCCCGCTTGCGCGCTCCGGTTTGCCCTTCGCGGCCATAGACCGCCACTTCGCGCAAATTGCGATTTACCCCCCGCGCCACAGCCTCGCCCATGGCCAGCGCCGTGCCCGAGGGGGCATCCACTTTGTGGCGATGATGGGCCTCGTAGATTTCGATATCGTAATCGTCACCCAGGGTGGCCGCGGCCTGCTCCAACAATTTCAGGGCGACGTTGACGCCGGTGCTGAAATTGGCCGCCTTACAGAGAGCAATTTGGTCCCCGCAAGCCAGCAGCTGCTGCTCTTGCTGCGGAGTAAACCCGGTGGTGCCAACCACCATTTTGCGACCGACTCCGGCGCAGGCCGCGGCGTTGGCCAGCGTGGCGGCTGGCGCGGTGAAATCGATCAACACATCGAACTGCTCCAGCGTTGCCTCGACTTGCGCCGCGATCACTATGCCGTTCTTGCCCAGCCCCGCCAGCTCGCCGCTGTCAGCACCGATCAACGAGCTGCCCGGGCGCTCGAAGGCCGCCGTCAACACCGCGCCTTCGGTACTGGCAATGGTCTCTATCAACATTCTGCCCATTCGACCGGCCGCACCGGTCACCGCCATTCTGACCATGACTCTTCTCTTCTATTGATCTAATCGTGTTGCGTCTAATGCCAATGCGCCTGATCCGCACGCCCGGGGGCTGCCGCGTGCGCGCCACACGCTGTGCCCGGGTTTGATGCAGGACAGCCGGGCAGCCGCCGACAGCTAAAGTCTGGCGCCAGCGGCAATGGCTGTCAAAGCTTCATATCGCCGAAAAAGTTTTTCATGCCTTCAAACCAGGAGTCCTGCTTGGGTGAATTCTTGTCGCCCTTCATGGACTCCTTGAAGTCCTTGAGCAGCTCTTTCTGCTTGTGACTCAGGTTCACCGGCGTCTCCACCACTACCCGGCACATCAGGTCGCCGGCCGCACCGCCGCGCACCGGGGTCACCCCCTTGCCACGCAGTCGGAACATCTTGCCGGTCTGGGTTTCCGCCGGCACCTTCAACTTGACCCGGCCCTCGAGGGTCGGCACGTCCAGCTCGCCACCCAGGGCCGCGTCGACGATACTCACCGGCACCTCACAGTAGAGATTCTTGCCGTCGCGCTCGAATATCTCGTGTGGCTTGACCGATACCTGTACGTACAGGTCGCCGGCAGGCCCGCCTTCCGGCCCGGCCTCGCCCTCGCCGCCGAGACGGATGCGATCGCCGGTGTCCACTCCGGGCGGCACTTTTACCGACAGGGTCTTGGTCTCTTCGACTCGGCCCTGGCCGTGACAGGTATTACAAGGATCCGTAATTACCGAGCCGCGACCACGACAGCGTGGGCAGGTCTGCTGCACCGAGAAAAAGCCCTGCTGCATGCGCACCTGGCCGGCACCACCACAGGTGGTACAGGAGGTAGGCTTGCTGCCGGACTTGGCGCCAGTACCATCGCACGGCTCACAACTGACCAGGGTCGGCACACGAATCTTGACCGTGGTTCCCTTGACCGCATCCTCGAGGTCGAGCTCGAGGGTGTAGCGCAAGTCCGAACCCCGCATTGGGCCGCGGCCGCGGCCACCGCCGCCACCGCCAAAAATATCGCCAAACACATCACCGAAGATGTCGCTGAAACTGCCGCCGCCACTAAAGCCGCCACCGCCGAAGCCACCGCCCTGGGGATCAACTCCCGCGTGCCCGAACTGATCGTAGGCCGAGCGCTTCTCCGGATTGGAAAGAATTTCGTAGGCCTCGCTGGCCTCCTTGAATTTTTCTTCCGACTCCTTGTCATCGGGGTTGCGGTCCGGGTGGTGTTTCATCGCCACCCGGCGGTAGGCTTTCTTCAGGTCTTTCTCGGTCACATCGCGACTGACGCCGAGGACTTCATAATAATCACGCTTGGACATAGGAATTCAGCTTAAATTTTCTTCATGAAACGGCAAACGCGGGCCAGGCCCGCGCAAACTTATCAACTATACGCGCCGTCCCTGGCGCGAACCTCACGAGCAACAATAAGGCTGTTGCACCGACAGATTATTTTTTGTCGTCCTTGACCTCTTCGAATTCAGCGTCGACAACACCGTCATCTGCGGCCGCATTGGCCTTGCTTTCGGCGCCCGCACCAGCGGCTGCTTCGGCCTGGGCCGCCTGTTCGGCATACATTTTCTGTGCCAGCGAACCAGAGGCTTCGGTCAACTTGGTGGTCGCTGCTTCCATCGCCGCCTTGTCGCCGCCCTTGACGGCCTCGTCCGCTTCCTTCAGGGCCGCTTCGATGGCTGACTTCTCTTCCTCAGAGGCCTTGTCGCCGGCTTCTTCCAGAGTCTTGCGGGTGGCGCTGATCAAGCCATCGAGAGTATTGCGGGCAGTGACCAGCTCTTCGAACTTCTTGTCCGCCTCGGCATTGGCCTCGGCATCCTGCACCATTTTCTCAATTTCATCGTCAGACAGGCCAGAAGCCGCCTTGATAACAATGGACTGCTCTTTGCCGGTGGCCTTGTCTTTGGCGCCGACATTGAGAATACCGTTGGCATCGATATCGAAGGTAACCTCGATTTGTGGCATGCCACGGGGTGCCGGCGGAATGTCCGCCAGATCAAAGCGACCCAGCGACTTGTTCTGGCTGGCCTGCTTGCGCTCACCCTGGACCACGTGAATAGTCACTGCAGTCTGGCTGTCTTCGGCAGTGGAGAATATTTGCGACTTCTTGGTCGGGATGGTGGTGTTCTTCTCGATCAACGGAGTCGCCACTCCACCCATGGTTTCAATACCGAGGGTCAGCGGAGTTACATCCAGCAGCAATACGTCTTTCACATCACCGGCCAGTACCGCACCCTGAATGGCAGCACCCATGGCCACGGCTTCATCGGGGTTGACGTCGCGACGCGCTTCCTTGCCGAAGAACTCAGCCACTTTCTGCTGCACCATGGGCATGCGGGTTTGTCCGCCCACCAGGATCACATCGTCAATTTCGCTGACTGACAGACCGGCGTCGGCGAGAGCGATCTTGACCGGCTCCATGGAGCGCTTGACCAGCTCTTCCACCAGCGACTCCAGCTTGGCGCGAGTCAGCTTGACCACCAGGTGCTTGGGACCAGTGGCATCGGCAGTGATGTAGGGCAGGTTGACTTCAGTCTGCTGTGAGGAAGACAGCTCGATCTTGGCTTTTTCAGCGGCTTCTTTCAGGCGCTGCAACGCCAGTGGATCATTGTGCAAATCGATACCGTTGGACTTCTTGAACTCGCCCGCAAGGTACTCGATCAGGCGCATATCAAAGTCTTCACCACCGAGGAAGGTGTCACCGTTGGTGGACAGCACTTCAAACTGGTGCTCGCCATCGACGTCGGCGATTTCAATGATGGAGATGTCGAAAGTACCACCACCCAGGTCGAATACCGCAATGGTGTGGTCGCCCTTGGCCTTGTCCATACCGTAGGCCAGAGCCGCAGCGGTGGGCTCGTTGATGATACGCTTGACTTCCAGACCGGCGATCTTGCCGGCGTCTTTGGTCGCCTGGCGCTGGGAATCGTTAAAGTAGGCCGGTACGGTAATTACCGCTTCGGTCACTTTTTCACCAAGGTAGTCCTCGGCGGTCTTTTTCATCTTTTTCAGGACTTCAGCAGAAATCTGCGGCGGCGCCTTCTTGTCGCCCTTGACTTCAACCCAGGCATCACCGTTGTCGGCCTGGATAATCTTGTAGGGGACCATGGAGATGTCTTTCTGGACCACGTCGTCCTTGAACTTGCGACCGATCAAACGCTTGACCGCAAACAGGGTGTTGTTGGGGTTGGTAACTGACTGGCGCTTGGCGCTCTGGCCTACCAGGATCTCGGCATCGTCAGTAAATGCAACGATAGACGGGGTGGTGCGATCACCCTCGGCGTTTTCGATTACCTTGGGCTTGCCGCCCTCCAATACTGCTACGCAGGAGTTGGTGGTCCCCAGGTCTATACCTATAATTTTACCCATTTCAATCCTCTCCAATTCGTCTGGAATTTCTGCTTGATCACGTTTCAAATTTGCCTGGCCAGAACCAACCGCGCCGGGCGTTGAATTTCGATAAGGTCAATATTGGACCGATTGCCCACTTTTCAACCCCGCCGACACCATTTATTGCTTAAATACTGCCTGACTTGCTGCGCAACTGCTCGCTCCAGGCAGTTTCACCCCGGCTACTACTCCGGAGCCTTGGCCACCACCACCATCGCCGGACGCACCAGGCGACCGTGCAGCGTATAGCCTTTCTGGAAAACATTGATAACCGTATTGGGCTCCACGTCGGGACTGGCGACCATGGTCATGGCCTGGTGTTTCTGCGGATCGAAAGGCTCGCCGACAGGATCCACCGCCTCCACCTTGTGCCGTGCCAGGGTGTCGTGAAATGATTTCAGGGTGAGCTGCACCCCCTCCAGCACAGGCTTCAGCGCCTCGCTGTCGACATCCATGGCCTCCAGTGCCCGCTCCAGGTTATCCACCACGGGCAACAGATCGTTGACCAGCTTCTCCTGGCCAAATTTATGGGCCTTTTCCACATCCTGCTCAGCGCGGCGGCGGATATTCTGCACATCGGCCTGGGCCCGCAGCACCTGTTCTTTGGCCTCGTGCAACTGGGCATTGAGGCTCTCGATTTCCGCCTGCACGGCATCAACCGTGGGCGGCACGTCCTGCTCCGCGCCCGCACCTGCCTGGGCTTCTTCGGCGGCCGCAGTGGCTTCCACTTTATCGTCTTCGGGCGGTGTCTGATTTTCTGCTGTCACTCTACACTCCGTAAATTCTCGCTGGCTGGTTTGATCTGCAAGGTCACTGGCGGGCAAAGCTGTTGACGCCCAACACGATTACCCAGTGGTGCCACTGCAATATGGGGCCGCAGATACGACTTTCAAGGGGCGTAAAAAGCCCGATCACAGACAGTTGCTGAAATCCAAAAAGAACTGTATAAATAACCATGTATATTCTTACACCCCTAAACCCTGAATTGCCGGCAGGAGGCGCAACATGCTGACCCATCTCAGCGTGCAAAATTTTACCCTGGTGGACTCCCTCGAACTCGAATTCAAATCCGGGATGACGGTCATCACCGGCGAAACCGGGGCGGGTAAATCCATTATGCTCGACGCCCTCGGCCTCGCTCTGGGCGACCGGGCCGATTCCGACAAGGTGAAGCGGGGTTGTGACAAGGCCGACATCTGCGCCACCTTTGACCTGCAAGCCATTCCCCAAGCCCGCCAGTGGCTGCAGGAGCGCGACCTGGAACAGGGCAAGGAATGCCTGCTGCGCCGCGTGGTCACCAGTGATGGTCGCTCCCGCGGCTACATCAACGGCCACCCGGCACCACTGGCACAGATGAGAGAGATGGGTGAGATGCTGATCGACCTGCACAGCCAGCACGCCCACCAATCACTGCTGAAAAAAGACACCCACCGCAGCCTGCTGGACGACTTTGGCGGCCAGCAGGAATTAGTTGAGCAGTGCCGGGAACTCTACCGCGCCTGGCACGGCGCCGAGCGCAAGTTCATCCAGCACCGCGACAATGCCGAAGAGATCACCGCCCGCCTGCAATTGCTGCGCTACCAGGTGCAGGAGCTGGACGCCCTCGGTCTCGAAGCCGGGGCCATAGAGCAGCTGGAGGCCGAGCAACAGGAGCTGGCCAATGCCGAGTCCAGCCTGCAGCTGAGCCAGCAACTGGCGCAGATGTGCGAGGACGACGAGGCCGGCCTGCTGAACTCCCTGAGCCGGGCGCTGAGTATTCTGGATAAATACGGCGACAAACCGGAGCGCCTCAGCAGCGCCCAGGAACTGTTTATCAACGCCCAGATCCAGCTGCAGGAAGCGCACTCGGAGCTGAGCCACTACATCGACAACTTTGAGCTCGATCCGCTGCGCTTGCGGCAAGTGGAGGAGCGCCTCTCCAGCTGCTACGACATCGCCCGCAAACACCGGGTCAAACCGGAAGCCCTGATCGAGCTACACCACGACCTGAGCGCCGAACTGGCGGGGCTGGACGGCAGTGAAGACGCCCTCGACGAGCTCGAGCAGCAGGCCCAGCGCAGCCATAAAAAGTACCTGGATTGCGCCGAAAAGCTCTCCGCCCGGCGCCAGCGCGCCGCCACCAAGCTGCAACAGGCGGTTAATGAGCAGCTGCAGGCCCTGTCCATGAAAAACGCCCGCTTTGAGATTCACCTGCAGCGGCAGGAAGAGCAGGCCAGCGCCCACGGCATCGATGAGATAGAGTTCCTGATCAGCACCAACCCGGGCCAGCCGCCCAAGGCGCTGGCCAAAGTTGCCTCCGGCGGCGAGCTCTCCCGGGTCAGCCTCGCCATTCAGGTGGTCACTGCCCAGAGCTCTACCACCCCCACACTGGTATTTGACGAGGTGGATGTGGGCATCGGCGGCGCCACCGCAGACGTGGTGGGCCGGTTGCTGCGCACCCTGGGCCAGCAGGGGCAAATCATCTGTGTCACCCACTTGCCCCAGGTGGCCAGCAAGGGCCAGCAGCACCTGCGGGTGCACAAGGAGAGCGACCACAGCTCAGCCCAGTCCGTGCTGAGCGAGCTGCAGGGTGAAGACAAGATTATGGAGATTGCCCGTATGATGGGCGGTACCGAGCTGACCCGCCAGACCATCGCTCACGCCAAGGAGATGCTGGCCATGGCTGAGTAACGGGCCTCTGGGCTTTTAGTCTTTAGACTTCAGGGCCTTTAGGCTTCAGGCGATACCTGCTCAGCATCCTTGCGCTTGTACTGGTCCGGATCGACAAACATCAAGCGAAACACCACCCCGCCTTTTTTGGTTTTCGGCGGTTCAATGGCCAGCAACAGCACATTGATTTGCTCACCCAGCTGAATCACCCCGGGCTGATGAATCAACATACCGCCGGTCTGTTGGTTGGTGAGGATGTTCAGGTCTTTCTTCGCCCGCATCGCCAGCGCGATCTTGTCCAGCATGGCATTGAGTGCAGCCCGGTACACCGGAAAGCTGAAGCCGGGGCCGCGAAATTCACTGTAATCCAGCTCCAGCGCCAGCGGCACCTTGCCCGCCTCCGGCGCATCTGCCGCCGCCCCCTTGGGCCGCAGGGTCATCTCCCCCAGCGACAGGGTACTGCCGTTCTTCAGGTCTTTGAGCGCCGCCTTGGCCCGACTCTCGGGCAACTTGAAAAACAGCTGGCGCAGAATGCCACAGCCAAGATCCAGCACCTGCACCAGGTCCAGGTTGATATTTGTCTTGCCCGAGCGGTCATCACTCATTGCGGCCTTATCCTCTGTGCTTTAGCTATTATTAGCGATTATTGTAGTCCCCGACCGGATTGACGCCGGGTTATTTGTTCATATATTTACCCGTTGAGCTGGCCAGCTCAGGACTTTTTATCCTTCAGCGGCCGCACGTACAGCACCAGGCTGTGGCCGATAATCTCGTAGCCGTGCTGCTGGGCAATCTCTTCCTGCAGGGATTCGATTTCATCGTTGTGGAACTCCACCACTTCGCCGGTCTCGGTGCACACCATATGGTCGTGGTGGTCACCGCGCTCCAGCTCGAACACCGAGTGGCCGCCATCGAAGTTATGCCGCTCCACCAGCCCGGCCGCTTCAAACTGGGTCAGCACCCGGTAGACAGTGGCCAGCCCCACATCTTCCCCGGCCTCCATCAACTGCTTGTACACTTCCTCCGCACTCAGGTGTTTCTGCTCAGAAGCTTCCAGCATTTGCAGGATTTTTACTCGCGGCAGGGTGACTTTCAGACCCGCTTTGCGCAGCTCCTGGTTTTCATCAGACATAATTTACCTCGGGTGCGGGCCCCACCTGTTCGATCAAGCCCTGAATTTCTTGCATGACGAGCATGAGGAAGCGAACAGTAAAAAAACTACAGGGCGCTTCTCACAGCCGTTAGAGATCGGGTATTATCCCTTTTCGCTTTACCTTGTGGAACCCCTGATATGCAAAAACCTGTACATCGCCTGCTTCTTATTCTGTCTCTGCTTGCCCTGTCAGGTTGCCAGTATTTTAAATTTCCCGGCGTCTACAAGATCAATATCCAGCAAGGCAATATTGTGACCCAGGAGATGGTGGACCAACTCAAGCCCGGCATGACCCAGCGCCAGGTGCGCTACATCATGGGCAATCCACTGGTGCAGGATACCTTTAACCCAAATCGCTGGGACTATATATATACCCTGATTCCCGCCAAGGGCGAACCCACCAAAGAGCGAATCACCATTTTCTTTGTAGACGACAAGCTCAGCCACTTCAGCGGCGATTTTGTGCCCGACGCCACTCGGGCCGAAAGCAGCAACTAGTCCGCCTCAGCCCGGGACTTCTGAGCCCGCTTGCGCCGCACCTCTTTGGGGTCGGAAGTAAGCGGGCGGTAAATCTCCACCCGGTCGCCCTCCTGCAAGACGTGTTCAGCCGGCTTCTTAAGGCCCTTGGTGCCCAGCGCCTGGCCAAAGATGCCCATCCTGGCGCTGTCATAGTCCAGCCCCGGAAACTCCTTCTCCAGCCCGGAACGGCGCGCCGCCTGCAAAGCGGTGGTGCCCGGCGGCACCAGCAGGGCAACAATCTTTTGCTTGTCGGGTAGCGCGTAGGCCACCTCCACGGTGATATCCTGGATATCTGACATAGTTTTCTCCCACCCCGTCCTAACTGCCATACAATTGGTTGGCGCGACGGCAGACCCCGCTCACCAATTCGTTGGCAATTGACTCAAACCACTTGCTGGCCGCTTTGGCAACCAACACATTACTGAACTCAAACTCCAGACTCAAAGAGACCTTGCAGGCATCCGGCGCCAGCGGTTCAAACAACCACAAACCGCTGAAGCTGGTAAAGGGGCCCTCCACCAACTGCATATCCATGGCCTTGCCGTACTGCAACTGGTTGCGGGTCACAAAGCTGTAGCTCATACCCAACTTGGCGAGATCCAGCCTGGCGACGATACAGTCCTGGTGCACTTCCAGCACCTCGGCGCCCACGCAGCCATTCATATACTGGGGGTAGGCCTCGATGTCGTTGACCAGATCAAACATCTGCTTATTGGAAAAAGCCACCAGGGCACTGCGCTCTATTTGTTTCACATACTCACCCAACGACCGGTTCGCTCTTGTAGAGCCGCAGGATTGTAGAGACTCCAGGTGCAGATGCCAATATTTGTGCTATTGCTAAAAGGACAAGGCCTAGTAAAGTTGCTAGTATCCCGACAACCGGTTTTGAGTATTGAGGCGACAATGACAGCTCCGCGTGAACAGTTTGGATCCCGCCTGGGTTTTATCCTCGCCGCCGCCGGCTCGGCGGTAGGCATCGGCAACCTGGTGGGCTTTCCAGTCAATGCGGCCAAGAACGGCGGTGCCGCCTTTCTGTTTATCTACGCCCTGTTTGTTTTCCTCATCTGCCTGCCGGTGATGATGGCCGAGCTCGCCGCCGGCCGCAACAGCCAGAAGAACCCCCTCGGCACCTATCGCTTTTTTGCCAACGGCCACAAGTTGTGGCCCATCGCCGGCTGGCTGGCCCTGATCACCCCCTTTATGATCGCAGTTTTCTACGGAGTCATCACCCTCTGGGTGCTGGGCTACCTGTTTGCTATTCTTGGCGGCAACCTGCAAGAGCTGGCCGACCCCGACTACTTTGGCGAGTTTATCAACAGCGGCCAGGTGTACGCCCTGCTCGCCCTGATCGCAGCCATCGTCGGCGTCATTCTCAAGTTCGGGGTCAAGGACGGCATCGAGCGGGCCGCCAAGATCATGATGCCCTCGCTGTTTGTCCTGCTGCTGGGGCTGGTGATATTTGTCCTGACCCTGGACAACGCGGTGGCCGGCCTCAGGTTCTACCTGATCCCCGACTTCAGCAAGATCGACGCCTCGGTCATCAACGGCGCCATGGGCCAGGCCTTCTTTTCCCTCTCGCTGGGCATGGGCATTCTCATCACCTACGGCTCCTACATGAACCGCGGCGCCAGCATCTCCGGCTCCGCCAAGCTGGTCGCCCTCACCGATACCGCGGTGGCGTTTACCGCCGGCCTGATGATACTGCCGGCAATCTTTGCCTTTAATCCCGACATCGATACCGAAGAGCTGTCCAGCTCATCGGTGGCCCTGATCTTCACCTTCCTGCCGAAAATCTTTCTCGCCATGGAAGGAGTGGCCGGCTACACCGGCGCTAGCGCAGTAGCCGCCATTTTCTTTTTGCTGGTGTTTTTTGCCGCCCTCACCTCGCTGGTCTCCATTATCGAAGTGCCAGTATCCGGGGTCATGGACCAGATGTGCTACTCCCGCAAAAAGGCGCTATTAATAGTCGGGCTGGGCATCGCGCTGTTCGCTCTGGTCTGTGCCTTGTCTTTCGGGATCGTGGAATTCTTTACCCACTTTCTCCATTACGGTGGCGCCGACAAATCCGTTTTTGACCTGGTAGTGGACGTGTTCTACGACACCATCCTGCCACTGAACGGCTTCCTTATTTGCATCATGGTGAGTTACCGCTGGAAGAAATCCAACTTCGACCGGGAGCTGGAGCAGGGCGCGCCGGACTACAAGGGCTCGCTGCTGGAGCGCTACACCAACCTGGCCCTCGGCACTTTTATCCCGGTGATTCTGCTGCTGGTATTTATCAATACCGTGCTGACCAAGTTTTTTGGCGTCAACCTGATTTAAGCCGCGCAGCCAATACCTCACAACCAGAGCCTCGCATCCGTTACCTGGCAACCAGGGCTCCACAACCAGGGTCCCGCCATTGAGAATGCGCCTGGCTTAAAAGGCGCTTCCCATCACCGCAACGGCGCTTAAACTGTATCTTCACCCGCGCCATACCGCTATAATCCGCCGCCATGAGCAAACAGAAATCCAAAAAATCGTCCTCCGGCGGCACCATCGCGCAAAACAAAAAGGCGCGTTTTGACTACCACCTGACGGACAAGTTCGAAGCCGGTATCGCCCTCAATGGCTGGGAAGTCAAAAGCCTGCGCGAGGGCAAGGTGCAGATTGTCGACAGCTATGTCTTCTTCAAGAATGGGGAGGCCTGGCTGCTCAACGCCCAGATCACACCGTTGTCCACTGTCTCCACCCACTTCGTAGTGGAGCCCACTCGGCAGCGCAAATTGCTGCTGCACAGCAAGGAAATTGCCAAGCTGCAGCAGGCGGTGGAGCAGAAAGACTACACCTGCGTGTGCACGGCGCTGTACTGGAAGGGCCACCTGGTAAAATGTGAAATTGCCCTAGCCAAGGGCAAGAAGATGCACGACAAGCGCGAAACTGAAAAGCAGCGCGACTGGAACCGGGAAAAACAGCGCCTGTTCCAGAAGCCGGCCTGACCGGGCGCGTACCGGTACTGGCGACTGAAACTCCGCCCCTGCAAGCCCGGGCTGGTCACACTCCCGGGCTTATCAAACTCCCCAGCTGCCAGCCAAATCCAACTGCATTACTCTTATAGCGTCCAACACCCGCTCAATTCGCCAGCACCTGCAGCGCGACCACCACCAGCAACACCGCAAAACCCAGCTGCAAGTTGCGCTGCTGCCGGCGCAGGCCGCGGATCACTCGCGGGTGCGTAACCATCAGCGCCACCACCAGGTACCAGAGTGCGTCCACCCCCGCCGACACCGCCGCCATACCCAGCTTTTGTGACAGCGGCGTCAGGGCCGAGACAAACTGGCTGTACACCGCGAGAAAGAACAGCGCCAGCTTGGGATTGAGGAACGCGGTCAGAAAGCCGGTGGCTATGGCCTTGCCGAAACCGGCCGCGGCTTTACTTTGCGGGTCGAACACACCGACCCCGGCCAGTGCCGAGCGGTAGGCCATAAATGCCAGCCACAATAAAAACACGGCCCCGGCCCAGCGCAGGCCGGTAAATACCACCGGCACATTGGCCACCAGGGCGGCCAATCCGAGCGCAGCCAGCAGAGCGTAACAGCCCACCCCGGCACCGTGGGCGAGGGCGGCAACAACGCCCTGCAAGCGACCACCGCGCAATGCCTGGGCGACGATCACCGCCACACTTGGCCCCGGGCTGGCAGCCCCCAGCAGACACAGGCCCGCCAGGGTAAGCCAGTCAAACATTGACACCGGGCCGCCTCCTTGCGTGTTTACTCATGGTGGTTAAAGCTCTCCTAGAAACTGGCTGACAATCGCAAGTACCAGAAGGCACCGTTGAAACCGAACGGCGAGGTCACCGAATATTGCTGGCCGAGAAACTGCAGCGTGCCGTCGGCCTCATCATCCGGGTACACGTCAAAGACGTTCTCTCCCCCAATAGCAACAGAGTATTTATCGTCAAAGTTAAAACGGGCTTCCAGATCCACCAGGATTTCGCCATCGTAGTTGGCGGCGTCCGACGCGTCACCGGGACCGAACAACCCGCCGGTGGACGACCAGTCGTCATAGCGGTTAAACCGCACCATGCCTTCGAAGATATCCTGGTTATAGGTGAAGGTCAGCACTGAACTGTGCTCCGGAATTTGATTTTCCAGGTCGTAGATCCGGTCCGGCCCAATGGTACTGCCCTTCACATCCGACACTTCCTGCTGGTTGTAGTTGTGGCGGAAATCCACGTCCAGCGAGCCCTTGCTCAACTCGTGAGTGGTGTGGATATTGAGGTCGATACCGGACACCTCGGACTGGAAGCCATTGACGAAGAAGTTGCCGTTGCTGCCACTCAACAAATTGGCGTTCGGCACCCCGGCGGCATTGAGCAACGCCAACTCGGCCGCGCCGATGGTGAAGCTCTGCAGGGCGATACGGTCCTTGATCTCGATGTCGTAGTAATCCATGGTCACAGTGACATTATTGGCCGGCGTGTAGACCACCCCCAGGGTAAAGCTGGTGGATTCCTCCGGGTCCAGCGGTTCGGAGCCCAGCGCCACTGCCACAGGGTGGGCCACCGGATAGGTTCCGCTGGGAATCAGGTTGCCGCTGGAGTCGGCCGTGGTGGTAGTGTTGAGGGTATTGACCTGGCCGGGTGTCGGTACGCGAAAGCCGGTATTGGCCGTGGCTCGCACCGCCACTTCCTCGGTGATTTCAAAACGCCCGGACAGCTTCCAGTCCAGGGTGGAGCCGAACTCATCAAAGTCTTCGTAGCGCAGCGCCAATGCGCCGGACAAGCGCTCGGTCAAGTCGACCTCCACATCCACGTAGGCGGCATAGCTTTCACTCTCGAAGGAGCCTGACGATTCCACCGGGAAGCCCTGAAAGCCGTCGGAACCAACGCCAAATTGGGCAAAGGTGGGGCCCACGGCGATAGAAGCCTCATCCCCGGCGCCGATCTTGTAGGTCTCGTCCCGCCACTCAAAGCCAAAGCCCAGGTTCCAGCCCCTCGCCTCCCAGCTTTTCACAAAGTCGGCATTAAAACTGGTCTCTTCCTGGGTCAGTGTACCGGGGTTAAAGGTGGTCGGTGACAAGCCGCCAAGGCTGGGGTTGATGCTGTCCTCCAGCACATACACCACTTCGTTCTCGGCTACCCGCGCCCGCACATCCCAACTGAAGCCCTCATTGTTGTCACCGCGCAGGCCGACGATAACCGCGTAATCGGTGATATCCGCGCCGAACAGTGGGCTGTAACCACCGGGGAACAACGTGTGAATCGGGTTCAGCAGGGAGTAACCACTGGGACTGGTGCCATCGGCAGTCAAATAATCAGCCGGGTCGAGCCCTTGCATCTGGATGTCGTTCACCAACGCGATATCGGCAGGATCGGCAATACCGTCCTCATTGGCATCGGTCATCAAGGTGGTGCGCGGCGGATTGGCGATATTGTCCGCCGCGGTGGGCAGCACCGGGCCGCGATAGAAAAAGCCCGACAGGGTTTCGTTATCCATATAGCTGGCATTGCCGTACACCTCGAGCTTGTCACTCAAGTCATACCCGACGTTGACAAAGTACTTGGTCGCCTCCACGTCCGGATCGCCCCAGCGCTGGCCAAAACCATTGTAGGGAACCTGGTCAGCACCGACGATATCGGCAACTGCGGCGGCGTCCGGGCGGGCATTGCCGCGGGACGTGATATCGGAGGTGGAATGCTCGATGGTCAAATTGACAAAGCCGTTATCCCCCAGCGGCAGGCCGCCGTTGGCACTGATGGTAAAGCGATCGCCGTCTCCTTCGGAATACTCGCCGTACTGGGTGGAGAGATTAAAGCCCTCTTTGGCGTCATTGAGAATGACATTGACCACCCCGGCGATGGCATCGGAGCCGTACTGGGCCGAAGCGCCATCACGCAGCACTTCGACGCGCTTGATCGCGGCGGAGGGGAAGGCGGAGAAGTCTACCCCCTGGGAGCCTTGATTCACCGTACCCAGCGGTGCCAGCTGCAAATTCACCAACGCGGAGCGATGGCGGCGGGTGCCATTCACCAGCACCAGGGTATGGTCCGGCGACAGGTTCCTGAGAGTCACCGGGCGCACAAAGGCAGTGCCGTCGGCGATGGGAAAACGCTGGGTATTCAGTGACGGGGATATCTTGCTGAGGGAATCAGTGAGATTAAAAGACGCTTGATTGCTGATCGAGCCGCCGCCAATCACATCAATGGGCGACAGGGTTTCCTCCGGAGACAGGCCAGCCTTGCGGGTACCGGTGACCACCACCTCCTCCATAACCTTACCGCCATCTTTGGCGCCGTCCTTACCGTTTGCCGCATTCGCCAGCGCACCGCTGAGCGCCAGTACGCTGGCACAGACGGGTAGCAAGCCGCGCATGACACAAGATGTTATCTCTCTATGGGAATTATTAGACATAGCTTAAGCCCTTATTATGATTTACCCGATGAATTCAGGTGTTATTGTTATTTTAAAAAATCAAATCCAGCTGCTTCGAACGCACGTGGCGCCATGCTGGATGACGTTCACTCCTTTTTGATTATTCCACAATTTTTCCAACAATACTTGAACAACAAACCACCCGCAACGCACAATGCGGCAACAACAATATTAGCCACCCGCAGCAAAGGCGCAACCCATGGCATCCAGAGAACAATTCTCCTCCCGACTCGGCTTTGTCATGGCGGCGGCCGGCTCTGCGGTCGGGCTCGGCAATATCTGGGGCTTTCCCACCCAAACCGCCAGCAACGGCGGCGCCGCCTTTGTGCTGGTCTACTTCATCATGGCGTTCTGCCTGGCCTACCCCGCCCTTATGGCCGAACTGATAATCGGCCGCCACGCGCGCGCCAATATCGTCACCGCCCTGCGCGGCATCGCCCCCAACAAACCCCTGCGCCTGGCCGGCACCGCGGTGGGCCTCTACGGCACCCTGGTGGCCAGCCTGATTCTCAGCTTCTACGGCATAGTGGCCGGCTGGATGCTGGCCTACCTGCTGGAGTCCATCACTGCCATGTTCGGCTGGACCGGCTTCAGCGAATGGCTATTAAGCTTTGGCCTGACCCGCAACCTGCTCTTTATGGGCCTGTTTATGCTGCTCACCATGGGCATTATTGCCAGCGGTATTGCCGCCGGTATCGAGCGCTGGTCGACCCGGTTAATGCCCCTGCTGCTGGTCATTATGGTCTCCCTGATTGTCTATGTGATGACGCAAAAAGGCGCGCTGGAAGGCCTCAAGGTCTACCTGCTGCCGGACCTCGAACAAATTCACCCGCAGCTGATCCTCGACGCCATGGGCCAGGCCTTTTTCTCCCTCTCCCTGGGCGTCGGCACCATGCTGGTCTACGGCTCCTACCTCAGTAACGAGGCCAGCCTGCCGCGACTGGGCGCCGCCGTCACCCTGGTGGACGCCGGCATCGCCTTTATCGCCGGCCTGCTGATCATCCCCGCCATCTACGTGGCCAAGGAACACGGGGCCAATATCTTCGACGCCAGCGGCGAATTGATCGCCGGGCCGGACCTGATTTTCCAGGTGCTGCCCGCCCTGTTTGATTCCATGGGCCAGGTGGGCCTGCTGGTGGCCTTCGCCTTCTTTACCCTGATGTCCATCGCCGCTCTCACCTCCTCCATCTCCATGCTGGAAGTGCCAGTAGCCCTGGCCACCGAGGAAACCCCGGCCAGCCGTCGCCAGGCCACCCTGGTCATCGGCGGCCTGGTGTTTGCCTGCTCCAGCCTGATCCTGCTCAACTTCGACACCCTGTTCGGCTTCATCATCACCCTCACCACCGTCTACAGCCAACCGCTGCTGGGCCTGATGCTGTGCGTCTTCGCCGGCTGGGTCTGGCACCGCAACAGCCTGCTGCAGGCGATACAGGCCGGCCATCCGAATATCGAGAACACTTTATTTTGGAAAATATGGCCCCATTATGTGAAGTATCTCTGCCCGGTTTTGATTTTGACCACACTCGTGCGGAGCCTCACCAGCTAGTGCCGCTCGCACGAACATACGTACAAACATAGTTGTGCAGAGCGACCCGCTTCTGGTGTACAATAGCGACTGTTTACGGGGCCGATTTGGATTCGACGCCGGTAACAAAACCTTGGGTGCATGTCGTGATGTCAGCGAATCACGTAAAATCAAAGCTGAACTTTATTAGTTGCCAACGATGACAACTATGGTGCACAACTGGCTGCGTAAGTAGTCTTTTGTTACACCTCTAGCGATACGTTCGCTAGCGGTCCTTAGCAAGGTGCCAGTACCGCGCTACTGACTGTCATACAGAACTGGATCGCCGTGAAGCCTGCCTGGGGTGGATCAGCTAAAACCTTATCAGGATCGTGTCTTACGTCTTGGCCGCTGGGCTGTAGGGCATTAAATCAAATAGCGGAACTAAGCATGTAGAGCCTCAGGCGGAGTGCTGACGGACGGGGGTTCAAATCCCCCCGGCTCCACCAAACACACCATCACCAACCTTCGTTAAAGTCCACTAAGCCCGCGCCAGTCGCGGGTTTAGCTTTATATATAGGCCATTAAAGCTCGTTTAGGGTTTTTAACATTCGCATTTTTTAGTACCCTAGTAGCACCCCAGCAATCTGGAACCCCTACTTGGGGTACTAAAATGCCCAGAACCACCAAACCCTTGACCAACACCGAGGTCAAACAAGCCAAACCTAAAGGCAAGGAGTACAGCCTCCATGATGGCGGCGGCCTACACCTGCGCATCAGACCCAGCGGCGCAAAACAGTGGGCGTTCAGCTATTACACCCCCTACACCAGGAAGCGCGTCAAAATTCAACTGGGCGTCTACCCCGCCAAAACCCTAGCCCAAGCCCGGGAAGACGCCGAAACGGCCCGCAAACTGCTCGCTCAGGATATCGACCCCAAAGAGCGTCAGGCGGAGCTGCGCACAGAACAGGAAGAAGCCCACACCAACACTTTCGAGCACGTGGCAGGTAAGTGGTTTGAGGTCAAGAAATCCAAGATCACTGTCGACTACGCCGACGACATTTGGCGATCATTCAATCTTCACCTATTCCCCGACCTGAGAAAGGTCCCTATTCACAAAATCAAAGCGCCGCAAACCATCAGAATCCTGGAACCGATTGCCGCCAAAGGCTCACTGGAAACTGTGAAGCGCCTTTGCCAACGAATCAACGAAGTTATGACCTACGCCGTCAACACCGGCATTATCGACAGCAACCCTCTAGCAGGTATCGGCAAAGCCTTTCAGGCACCCCAAAAGCGGCACATGCCCACTCTCAAGCCCGAGCAACTGCCGGAGCTTATGAAGGCTCTCACAACCGCCAGCATCAAGTTAACCACGCGATGCCTGATCGAATGGCAACTACATACCATGACACGGCCCTCTGAAGCCGCTGGTGCGCGCTGGGACGAAATCGACACACAAACTATGACCTGGAACATTCCAGCCACCAGAATGAAAAAAAAACGCCCTCACAGCGTCCCCTTATCGCCCCAAGCCATGGCCCTCTTACAAGTCATTAAGCCCCTCAGCGGTAAGAGTGAATATATATTCCCTGCGGATAGAAACTGGCGCAATCACACCCACCCCCAAACCGCGAACATGGCATTAAAGCGCATGGGGTATGGGGGTGAACTTGTTTCGCATGGTTTACGCGCATTGGCCAGCACCACGCTCAACGAACAAGGTTTTGATCCGGATATTACTGAAGCAGCCCTTGCTCACGTTGACAGCAACGAAGTCAGGGCCGCATACAACCGCGCCGATTACTTACGGCGCCGTCGCGTAATGATGGAATGGTGGAGTAATCACATTGACGAAGCAGCCATCGGCAACATGAGCCTGAGCACAAGTAGGGCGGGGCTCAGAACTGCAGTTTAACCATTAATTAGCCTGGTCGACGAAAAAGCAGCTATGTACTGCTTTGACTTGAGGCCTATTAGATATGAGAAAGCTACTGCCCCATGAATGACAATAATATTACAGACAAACCAATTGATACTAAAGCTACCTTAATAGTACAGAAGAAAAAAAACTCAGAAGATATCGAGAGATTAGATTTTGAATGGGTGGCAAAAGTTAACCAAACCCGAGTCGCCGCTCAAAAAAGAGCTGCCCGCAGTGGAGCGAGACACCACCTCAAAAAGGAAGATAATGAACCACTTTCCATCATGGCAGTACCGCTTCCTCCAGAACCACATATTGACGAAAGTGATTGGGAACAAACACAAAAAGAGCTAAATCACTACTTTATCAGGCTATTTACACGCCTTGAATGCCTGAGGAGTAGCAAGGGTAGCCTGGGCGAAGGACAGTGGAGTGACCTCCAAGAGTGCTCACCAATAGAAATCCACAGAGCAATCAAACTTATTGAGGCAGCTATCGAAAGCCCAACAACGAGGCATGAACTTTTAAAGGCACGAGTTGATGGCCGCCCCCCTCAGCAGCTTAGCTCCAACACTCACAGTCAGCATACTCAAATCGACCTTTCGGGCCAAAATGAAGTAACTGCAAACATTAATATCACCTCAAAGCCCAATCGAGAAAAACTTGCGAGCCAAAACGAGAAAGCGCAGAAACTCAACGTCTTTCATACTGTAGTAGACAAATTTATAAAATCCTATCTCATCAAAAATTCAAACCTGCCACATATGACATCCGCCCTCAAGCACCTGAGGAGCATATCAAAAGCAGAATATGGTGAATCGGACGTCATACACGAAGTTACTGACAATCACATCATCTGGATATCGCATACAGGGGAAACTCACATAGTAAAGATATCCAGCTTCAAATCGCTGTTCAGCAAATTGAAAAGGCCATACAAATAGCGATTAATTATCTGTATCGTTATCTGGGGATAAAATAATTATATAAATAACGATACAGATAATTTGACATGATCTCCTAAGCGCTCATTCCGGCAATGAGACACAGAAAATGACGCGTTTTCCCGACAATACCACTTCCATTAGTGACTTCGCCCTTCCACCAAAGCCATACATTCTTGACCGAGAGCCAGAAGTGCTCGGTCAGACAGCATGGGGAAGTACAACTCACCACGAAAAAATCAAAAATGGATTGTTTCCGCCCGGGCTACATATTGGCCCGAGAGCCAAAGCATGGCCTCGCCATGAGACCCAGGCAATCATCGCCGCGATCATCGCCGGGAAGTCAGACGATCAAATCCGCACGCTGGTCCGCTATCTGGTCGACCAACGCAAGAAATTGGCACTTATGGGGGTGATTGCATGAACAATGCCATAGAAGTCACCATAAAAAACAGTGAGCCGCGAGTAAGCAGTCGCTTAATTGCTAACGGATTAGGTATTCAGCACAAAAACTTATTGGAGCTACTAGAAACCTACCAGACAGATTTTAAAGAATTCGGAACTTTCGCGTTTGAAACGCGGAAGTCAAAAGGTAGACCACAACGCTTTGCCTGCCTCAATGAGGACCAAGCGTATCTACTGTTAACGTACTCAAAAAATACTCCTCGCGCCAGAGCCATCAAAAAAAGTTTGATTAAAGCTTTTAGAGAAGCTCGCGAAACGCTAGTTAGCAAAACTGATTACCTACCTTGTTATCACGAGTGTCATGATGCTATATCAACTCTGGTTAGAAAAAGTGGCAGCTCAACACCAGAACCAATTCACCACATGAATGTTGAAAAGATGATCAACAAAGCTTTCGGCATTCCCGTTGGAATACGGAGCAAGTTGCCGCCTTCGCTTCGCGCCGCTATCTCAATGGCTGAACGCATAGCTGGAGTTCACTATCAAAGAGCTATGGATACCGGGGACGATCACAAAACAGCTTATAAAGCAGCCAAGGCCGCTATAGAGCGGTGCGCCAATACTGTTCGTGACTCACTGCCGCTATTGAATGGCGAGGCGGCAGAATGAATAGCTACCAAGTAGAAGTTCGCCAGGAAATCATAACCCCGCCCTTAATCGAGGCTAAAGGCCCACAGGAGGCCAGCGAAGCCGCCAGAGTGAATCAAGGTGTCGCTGGTAACTCTTACCCCGGAGGCGTTGAAATCATTTCTGAAAAGCTACTAAGAGGGTAATTCATGGCCAAGTCGCATGGCAAAAACAAGGGGCGTACCGACGCCCCTGGAGGCTTCGCGGGCATACCCCGTATAGTATTGAAGCACCCTGACTACCAGGGTCTATCAGGCGGCGCGGTAAAGCTGCTGATCGAGCTGGCGAGCCAATTCAAAGGCAACAATAACGGTAATTTGACGGTAGCATTTTCGATATTGAAAAAGCGTGGCTTCAATTCCAAAAGTACCATTGCCCGGTCTGTGAAAGAGCTGCTATCTGCAAACATTATCATTCAAACCCGAGAAGGCAGGTTCACTAATCCCGGAGGTGTGTGCAACCTGTATGCTCTTAGCTGGCTTGCGATTGATGAGTGCCCAGGTAAATCTCTCACGGCATCACCGACCGTAACACCCCCACGCAAATTCAGCCTAGAATTTAACAAAACGCCCGGACCAGAAACTGGTCCAGGCTCGGTCCAGAAACAGGGGCGATGTCAAAGAAGAGATGGTAGAGGACAATACTCATCGGTCCAAAAACAGGGCCGATTAACCGTAGTCACCTAGTCCAGAACATGGACACCTTTATATATACCATAGGGGTTCGCTTATTCATGACTTACAACAACGCAGTGATTCAATGTATAGGCACAATGCAAATGCGGCGCCGCCCATAAAATCATAAATCAAGACCTGGTATTTACAAGGAAGACGAGCCCTCATTGCAGACCTGCTAAAAACCCTGAAAACTAGACAATAGTACAGTTATCGCAGCCTTATACGCAAAATGAGCACATTTGAAACAAAAACACACTTATTCTGAATATGGGGGGGGCACGCACACACTGGCACCGCAAGAAAGAGATGCTCATCATGTAAGTGAGCATATTGAATATCAACGTTATTAGGCCTTCTCACGGCCATGCTTTGCCGGCGTGGGCCAATAAGCGATATTTCTCAATACCGATTACTGCCCCGCCTCAACCGCACCACCAATAGACCCACAGATAGCTTGTTATTACTGGCCTCCATTTATTCCTTGGTCTATGCTCGAAGTTTTCGCCAAAGCCATCACTTTCAGGAAAATTCAGGCGCGACGCCATGGAAAACAAAGCCACTTTTATAGATGCCGTCAAACACCAGCTGGTTGATTTTTATACAACCCTGTCTGAGACCAAAAAAATCGACAATGTCCGCAAGGCCTACATTGAAGGCTTTATGTTTGCTGGGGTGGTCCTGCAATTGGTCGACAATGATAAGCTAAAGCAGGTTATGGAAGAAGCCCATTGCGCTGTCTTTAACATGACACAGGCCGAGCGCCGCATGGGCACTGCCTTTAACACCAATACTGAGAAAGCCTGGGCAGTTTATGACGACCCCGCTTGGAAACGTAACGCGCGCGGTAAAAGTCCAGAATAACCAAGGCCGGCGCAGCCATGAGGCCAATCTGCCATCTGATCATACTGGGTGCTATAGTACTCCAACGGTGAGTTGCATCTAATTGCCGCGATGACACAGTCAGCAGGGATACAGGGGATACTTGGCAGGCATGGACAAGAAACAACTGTCAGAAACGGACATCATCAGCAAGTTTATCCTCCCCTCCGTGGAGAAAGCCGGCTGGGATAACATGACCCAGATTCGCCAGGAGGTGAAACTGCGCGATGGCAAGGTGATTGTGCGCGGCCAGATCGGTATGCGCAAAACGGTGAAGTCAGCGGATATCGTGCTCTATCACAAGTTCAACATGCCACTGGCGGTGATCGAAGCCAAGGCCAACAAGCACGAGATTGGCAAGGGTATGCAGCAAGGTCTGGACTACGCCCGGCTGCTGGACGTGCCCTTTGCGTTTGCCAGCAATGGCGACGGATTTGTCTTTCATGATAAAACCGCTCCCGCTCACGGCGGCCTGCTGGAAAGCGAGATAAGCCTGGATAGTTTCCCCAGCCCCGCTGAGCTCTGGCAAAGGTACTGCGCCTGGAAGGGCTACACCGCCGCCCAGCTGCCCATCATCACCCAGGATTACCACGATGACGGCAGTGGCAAGGCCCCGCGCTACTACCAGCTGCAAGCCATCAACAAAACCATCGAAGCGGTATCCAACAGCCAGGATCGCGTGCTGCTGGTGATGGCCACCGGCACCGGCAAAACCTACACTGCCTTCCAAATCATCTGGCGCTTGTGGAAGGCCCAACAGAAAAAGCGGATCCTGTTTTTGGCCGATCGTAATATTCTGGTGGACCAGGCTCGTATTAATGATTTTCAGCCTTTTGGCCAGGCCATGACCAAGATCACCGGCCGCACCGTCGACCCCGCCTACGAGATCCACCTGGCGCTCTATCAGGCCCTTACCGGCCCGGAAGAGCACCAAAAGGCGTACAAGCAGGTCGACCCGGACTTCTTTGACCTGATCGTAATCGATGAATGCCATCGTGGCTCTGCTGCAGAAGACAGCGCTTGGCGCGAAATCCTGGAGTATTTCAACTCCGCTACCCAAATCGGCTTAACCGCCACCCCCAAAGAAACTGACACCGTCTCCAACACCGACTACTTCGGCGACCCGGTCTATACTTACTCCCTCAAAGAAGGTATCGAAGACGGCTTTCTCGCCCCCTACAAAGTGGTGCGCGTGGATCTGGATGTAGATGCGCTGGGCTGGCGGCCGGAGAAAGGTCAGCGCGACAAACACGGGCAGGAGATCAAAGATCGTATCTACAACCCCAAAGACTTCGATCGCGTCCTGGTCATTGATGAGCGCACCCAATTAGTGGCGGAAACCATTACCGCCTATCTCAAACGTACCGACCCCATGGCCAAAACTATCGTTTTCTGCAACGACATCGACCATGCCGAGCGTATGCGCCGCGCGCTCGTTAATCTCAACCCCGAGCAGATGACCAAAAACGAGAAGTACGTGATGAAGATCACCGGTGATGACGACGCCGGCAAAGCCCAGCTGGATAACTTCATCAACCCGAAAAAGCCCTACCCGGTAATCACCACCACATCAGAACTGATGACCACCGGCGTAGATGCCAAAACCTGCAAACTGGTGGTGCTGGACCAGAACATCCAGTCCATGACCAAGTTCAAGCAGATCATCGGCCGCGGCACCCGCATTGACGATCGCTACAATAAGCTCTGGTTTACCATCCTCGACTTCCGCAAGGCCACCGAGCTGTTTGCCGACCCCCACTTCGATGGCATCCCGGAGAAGGTGCTGGTCTCCAAACCCGGCGACATTACCGACCTAGAAAACCCGGAATTCGATGATAACCTCAACGGCACCGGCGACTCAGACGACCTGAATCCCGGCTATAATGACACTCCTGTGAAAAATGAATGGCCCGACTACGGCGACGACACGAACACTGGCGGTGAGGACGAACGTGAGCCCTGGGTGAAATACCACGTCAACGGCGTCACCGTGAAAAAGCTGGCCGAGCGTATTCAGTATTACGACAGCGACGGCAAGCTGGTGACCGAATCTTTTAAAGACTACACCCGCAACACCGTACTTAAGCAGTTCGCCTCGCTGGACGCCTTCACTAGCCGCTGGAACGGCAGTCAGCGCAAGCAAGCCGTCATCGACGAACTGGAAGCGGAGGGAGTCATCTGGGCCGCGCTGGAAGAAGAGGTAGGCAAAGAGATGGACCCGTTCGATATGATTTGCCATATCGTATTTGATCAGCCCCCGCTAACCCGACTAGAGCGCGCCAACAACGTCAAAAAGCGCAACTACTTCACCCGCTACGAGGGCACCGCCAAATCGGTGCTGGAAGCCCTGGTGGACAAATACGCCGATGCCGGCGTGCAGGAGATCGAGAGCGTCAATGTGCTGAAGGTACACCCAATCAAACAACTGGGCTCGCCGCTGGAGATCGTGAAAAAAGGCTTTGGCGGTAAACCCCAATACCAGCAAGCTATCCGTGACTTGGAGACCGAGCTCTACAGCAACGACCCCAAATCCGCCTAAACTTCCCATTTGCAACAATTCCCGCAAAAGCGGGACTCCGGGGCTTTATTGGGCCCGGAATTCAACCAAGAGAGATCTATGTCAGTCAGTACAGTTATCAAATCCATCCAGGACATCATGCGCAAAGACGCCGGAGTCGATGGCGATGCCCAGCGCCTCGGCCAACTATCCTGGTTGCTGTTCCTAAAAATATTCGATGCCCAGGAAGAGCAGTTGGAATTCGAACAGGACAACTACCGGGCCCCCATCCCCAGCCAATACTTGTGGCGTAACTGGGCCGCCGATGACGAGGGCATTACCGGCGATAGTCTGCTGGAGTTCATCAACAACGATCTGTTCCCGGCGCTCAAGGGCCTGACCGCGCCCATCGACAAAAACCCCCGCGGCTTTGTGGTCAAGGAAGCCTTCAGTGACGCCTTTAACTACATGAAGAACGGCACCCTGTTACGCCAGGTAATCAACAAGCTCAACGAGATTGACTTTACCGACTCCAGCGAGCGTCACCTGTTTGGCGACATCTACGAGCAGATCCTCAAGGACCTGCAAAGCGCCGGTAACGCCGGCGAGTTCTACACCCCCCGCGCCGTCACCCGCTTTATCGTGCAGATGATCGACCCGCAACTGGGCGAAACCGTCTTCGACCCCGCCTGTGGCACCGGTGGCTTTTTGGCCTGCGCCTTCGATCATATAGGCGGCAAGTACGTTAAAACCGCCACCGACCACCAGACCCTGCAGGGCCAGATTCGCGGTGTCGAGAAAAAGCAGTTACCGCACCTGCTGTGCACCACCAATATGCTGCTGCATGGCATCGAAATACCGGTACAGATCCAGCACGACAACACCCTCAGCAAGCCACTGTCCAGCTGGGAGTCGGACGTCGATGTGATCGTCACCAATCCGCCCTTTGGTGGCACTGAAGAAGACGGCATCGAGAAGAACTTCCCCAGCGAACTGCAAACCCGCGAAACCGCCGACCTGTTTCTGCAACTGATTGTCGAGGTGCTCAAGCCCGGTGGTCGCGCTGCCGTGGTCCTGCCCGATGGCACCCTGTTTGGCGAAGGCGTTAAAACCAAGCTCAAAAAAATGCTGCTGGAAGAATGCAATCTGCACACCATTGTGCGCCTGCCAAACTCGGTGTTTGCACCCTACACCAGCATCAAGACCAATATCCTGTTTTTTGAAAAGAGCAAAGCGGCCAACAAGGGCACCAAGGAAATCTGGTACTACGAAGTGCCCCTGCCAGATGGGGTCAAAGCCTTTAACAAGACCAAGCCCATGAAATTGGAGCACTTTGACGATTGCGCCGACTGGTGGGGCGAAGGCAAGAGTCAGAAGAGCAAACTCAAGCGCAAGGACCGCCAGGAAAACCAATTCGCCTGGAAGGTGTCCATCGACGATATCGTTGCCCGCAATTACAACCTGGACATAAAAAACCCCCACGTCGAGGAGCAAATCAGCCACGACCCGGATGTACTGCTGGCCGACTACAGCCGGCAACAGAATGAGATTCAACAATTGCGCGATCAGCTCAAAGGGATTCTTGCCGAGGCAATGACCTCCAAAGACGTTGGTGTTGCCCAAGGAGAGATTCGCAAGGTAAAAGCCGCATCCCGCAAGGGGGGCAACCCATGACTGCCACGCATCGACCCGCCAGTCCGGGTGCCACCCTTCAGGTGGGCTCAGCCGGCCCTCAGGGCCTGATCACGGACCATATCGACCTTTGGACCTCTGCCATCAAAACCAGGTCCACCACCGGTCGAGGCAGCAGCAACAAGCGCGAACTCTATGGCATCAAAAAGCTGCGCGAGCTGATACTGGAACTGGCGGTGCGCGGCAAGCTGGTGCCGCAGGATCCCAGTGACGAACCTGCTAGCGTGCTGTTGGAGCAGATTGGTGCCAAAAAGGCGGCACTAATTAAACAGGGTAAGATTAAGAAGCAAAAGCCGTTGCCGCCAGTTAGTCGTGAAGAAAAGCCATTTGATTTGCCAGAAGGGTGGGAGTGGATAAAGCTTGGTGAAATAGTCGAAATGCACAATGGGAGAGCCTTCAAATCCACGGAGTGGGGGGACGAAGGGTTACCGATCGTTAGAATCCAAAACCTTAATAATGAGCTAGCCGAATTTAATTATTTTGCTGGTGAGTTGGCTGAAAAAAACCGCATAGACAATGGATCATTTTTAATTAGCTGGTCGGGTACTCCAGGGACATCTTTTGGCGCATTCATATGGAATCGTGGCCCCGCAGCATTAAATCAACACATTAATAACTGCATATTTCATTCGGACGAAATTTATTTGGAGTTTATGCAGCTAGCGGTAAGCGGTTGCATGAACCATTTTATTTCAATGGCTCAGGGAGCTGTCGGGCTTAAACATGTAACTAAGGGCACTCTAAATAACGCCGTCATTGCCTTCCCTCCATTAATTGAACAACACCGCATCGTCGCCAAAGTCGATGAACTTATGGCCCTCTGCGACCAGCTGGAGCAGCAAACCGAAACCAGCCTCGACGCCCACCAACAACTCGTCGACACCCTGCTGGCAACTTTGACAGACGCCCGCGACGCCGAAGAGCTCAACGACAACTGGACCCGGCTCGCCGCACACTTCGACACCCTGATCACCACCGACTACGCCGTCGAACAGCTCAAACAAACCATCCTCCAGCTCGCCGTCATGGGCAAACTCGTCCCCCAGGATACCAACAATGAGCCGGCCAGCAAGCTGCTAGAACGCATTGCGGCTGAAAAAGCGCAGTTGGTTAAGCAGGGTAAGATTAAAAAGCAAAAGCCGTTGCCGCCGATTGGGGAAGAAGAAAAGCCGTTTAAGCTAATGATTGGGTGGGAGTGGGCGCGGCTAGGTGAAATTTCCAGATTAATGTCAGGAAAAGGCTTTAAAAAATCAGAGTATAGCGAATCTGGCGCAAAGTTATTTCAAATTGCAAATGTCAGCATTGGTTACACAAAGTGGGATGTCAGAAATTATATGCCTCTCAGTTACTTAGACGAGTATCCTGAGCTTGAGCTATCACCTGGAGATGTACTTATCGCTCTAAATAGACCACTGCTGAACAAAAGAATGAAAGTATGCATTCTTACTGACGACGATATGCCTTCAATACTTTACCAGCGCGTAGGCAAGTTTGATTTCTACAAAAAAACACTGAATACAAAATACTTTTTTTACTTTATGCAGAGCGCTCTCTTTATTGAACACCTCAATGAAAATCTTCAAGGTTCCGATCAGCCGTTTATAAACCAATCTCAATTGGTTAACTTTATTTTCCCCTGCCCACCCTTGATTGAACAAAACCGCATCGTCAGTATGGTCGATGAACTCATGGCCTTGTGCGACAAACTCAAAGCCTGCCTAAGTGACGCCCAAGCAGTCCAACTGCAACTAACCAATGCCCTTGCCGATCAAGCCATTATGTAAAGGATGACAACATGGCATATAACCATCCGCGAAAATCGTTCGACCGACGCCCAAACCACCCTGTTCCAACTCGCAGATACGGTGGTAGAGCAGGCACTGGACTCGACACACAAATATTACCAAAATGGTAACTTGTGAACTTCCTGTGAATAACATGTTTACCATATTGGTAATATTGGGTAGAATACTACCAAAGGCAATTTGATGAAGGTCGTAGCGAGTAACTTGCTAAGCGAGTTTGCCAATAAGCATGCCAATGCAAAGAAAGCCCTGTCGTGCTGGCTGCAGGAGGCCAAAAGAGCGAATTGGACAACACCTCAGGATATCAAGAACCACTACCGCAGTGCCGATTTTCTGTCCGGCAACCGGGTCATTTTTAATATTAAAGGCAATAACTATCGCCTGGTGGTCAAGGTTCGCTACCAGAACGGCATTGTTCGTATCGAATGGGTGGGCACCCACGCTGAATACGACAAGCAGCGGTTTTAGGGGGAAATATGCATTTGAAAGTCATCAAAAGTGAGCAGGATCACAATCAGGCTTTGGCACGCCTAGACACCTTGATGGACATGGACCCTGCCGAAGGCACAGCCGAAAATGATGAGCTGGAGGTTCTGGCGCTGCTGCTCCAAAGCTACGAAGAGCAGCACTTCCCCATGGATATACCGTCACCAGTGGATGCCATTGTATTTCGTATGGAGCAGCAGGGCCTGAAAAATAAAGACCTGATCCCCTATATAGGCTCTGCCCCCAAGGTCTCAAACGTTCTAAATGGCAAGCGCTCGCTGAGCCTGGCTATGATCCGCCGTCTCAGCAAGGGGCTGGGCATCCCTGCCGAAGTATTGATCCAGGACTCAACCAAGCAGGAACAGTTTGATCAAGATACCGACTGGCAGGCATTCCCACTGGCGGAAATGCGTAAACGCGGCTACTTTGCCGATTTTAAGGGCACACTGCATGAACTAAAAGAGTACGCCGCAGAGATTGTCGGTTGCTTTTTGAGGGAGGCCAATCTGGAGACAAGCCCTCAACCCATCATGATGCGCACAACCGCGCACCTGCGCACGAACGACAAGGAAGTGGACCCATTCGCCATGCTTGCCTGGCAGGCTCGCATTTTGCACCTAGCGCGCAGCCAAAAGCGGCTGCCGGATTATGTTAGCGGTACAGTTTGCCAGTCGTGGATGCGTGACCTGGCCAAGATCTCATGGTCACAACAAGGGCCGGCTTTGGCCGTGGAATATCTGAACCGATATGGCATTTATGTCGTGTTTGAACCTCATTTACCCAAAACCTATTTAGACGGAGCGGTCTGCCTTGCTGAGACGAAACACCCAGTTGTGGCGCTTACGCTTCGCCACGATCGACTGGATAATTTCTGGTTTTCTCTGATGCACGAGCTGGCACATATCGCCCTACATTTTGATGGTTCAGAAAGCTGGTACCTGGATGACCTGGATGCGGAATCAAGTGACCCAAGAGAAAGCGAGGCTGACGCTCTGGCGCAAGAGGCCCTGATTCCGTCAGCCGCCACTCCCAACGGGCTGCCCACGGATGCAGCAGGCGTGGAAGCTCTGGCGCGCTCATTGAGTATATCCCCCTGCATTGTCGCCGGACGAGCAAGGCGACAAGAAGAAAACTATCAACTGTTCGGCACGTCTTTCCGCAGTGAGAAACAGGTAAGTAAAATCCTGCAGACTGCAGGGCATATTTGCTCATAACAGCTTTGTTTTATTTCTTATGCTGTAAAAGGGAGTAACGTCGCCACCCCTGGGAAGCCAATGACATTTGGCTTTATTTAGCTGAATAATTACCCATTATCGACAAACATAAATTGCCTTTGGGAGCTATTGAGGACTGGGAAACCTGATGATAATAACCGGAGAGCGAAACACCAGAAATATAGAACATAATAAGTTTTGGAGATTAACACTGTCAGGGAGCGGTATATGTGTCGATTCGTTATCATTATAAACATATTAGTGATTGCACTTTCAGGCTGCGCAGGAGCTCCGGTTGGATGGGGCGGATCACACAGTATTGACACCAAATCTAGCAACTCGATCACGATCAGCTACGACGGATTACTAGAGTCTTTTGAGGATGTACAAAATCTAGCAAAGAATCATTGCGCCGAGTACGGAAAACACGCTATCGCCGACTCGGTACACAAAGACAAGGATACCTGGGGAATAGTTAAGACTTTTACATTTTTATGCGTTGACTCAACCAGCACTCAAAATAAAACACGTGAAGCATGGTATTCACACCCTAATTCTCTTAGCTTTTCTAAGGTTAAACGTCTAGAAATATACTCTGAACCCTCTGGCGCGAAAATATATACAAAATCAACAGAGGGAGATAAATATTTATGCGCCTCTCCCTGTTACGTAGAATTTGAAGATTTCCAGTTCGATAACAGGCCTGAGATAATTACTGTAATTGGCGCAAAATGGAAAAGTGGGGTTTTCTTGTGGCAGTCTTTGAATATAGTACGGGGAGCTAATGAGCACTATACATTCAAAAGGCCCAACATTGGCCCAAATTCAGATCTGGCAAAAGATATAGCTTTTTCTAAAAAATCTACCCGCAGTAAAGAAACAGGATCGACAAGTAATAGTGACATAACGGCTGCCGTGCTCATCGGAGCTTACTTTTGGGCAGCACACATGGGCTATTTTAATCCCGCCCCTGCACCTCTTATTGAGGAAAATGCACGCAACCCACCCGACCCCATCATTAAGAAAGGAAGAACTGACGTATTACTACAAACTGAGAGTGGCGCCACTAAAAAAAATAGCCACGAAGTTTATGCAAATGACACCAGCAAAGAATGCAGTTCAGACTATTCCTGTAGAAGCCATAGTGAAAAGTGCGTAAAGAGACCATTCAGTACTAGCGGCGTATGTATGCAAAACGTAAATAAATACGGCACAAAGATTTATAGTCGCCCTCAGCCATCTAGCATTCGCATTGAGACCAAAGGGGCTTGTAGGTTCAACTCTGATTGCCCGCTGGGCTTTGAATGCGATACTTATTATAAAGTCTGTCTAAAAAGGTGAAGATGAATCCTCTTGAACTGACAAAGGAAATTGCCAACTTCATCATTGCTGGCAAGAAGGCCAGATCGGAGAAGGCCGGTGAATATTTGCAAGCGGTATGTTCAGCCTGCCGCGAACTCACGGAAACGGAGAATGTTGACAGCGATTTGGCTACTCTAGCCCACGAACGGCTGAAACGCATCTACAACGATGCATCCAAGTCGTTTCCCAACGACTACGACGCTTATGGAAGTTTCGTCCTCTTTAACGCGTTGTCCTCGGCGCGGGTGTACTACTGGATTCGAAGGTGGGAATCTGCATCTGATGCCAACTTGGAACTAGCAGCTGCCGCTTGTTTCAGGGAAGATCTTTACGAGAGCTCATCACCCGACACCCTGGCGGCAGAAGTTCAACGCTTTCTCGGCGGCCAGTCGGCCGATGCCAAACGCTATCGTGAGACCCTAAAAGTAATCAAGCGGCACTGCCTTGGCGATATCGGCCAACTTGAGAGCTTCATTCTTGAGTTCAACGCCAGATAACACAGATTAGGAAAAGCCAGCGAGAAAGCTTGCAAAGGATTGAACTATATCAGGTAGCCGAGCACTCTGACCAAAGCCCCCCACAACACCCTGCTTACTGACCAGCATAGGCGCACAAACGGAGGGTTACATCCGACAGGGGCGGGCGAAACAAGTCCTAATCTGCCAGCTTTCGAGGTAGTATGACTTTAGCTTTTAGCACCCCATTTAGCCCCCCTTACAGTAAATAAAAAGATATATGTTTATATTTATCAACAACTTAGTCATTAAATTCAAATCCCCCCGGCTCCACCAAATACCCATCTAAGAAAATCCAGAACCATCCTAAAAGCCCCGCACTGCGGGGCTTTTTTCGCGAAAAGGGGACGGATTATTTTTTTAACCAACTTATCCTGCATTTCCTGCACTCCTCGACCGGAACCTTATTTAGGTACCGCTTTACACCGAACAATTGCCATACACACCCACGCCAGCTCTATAGCTTCATAAATCAGATCTCCAGGTTATTACGCTGCGGCGACAAGCGAGAGGTCATAGCCACCAAGCAGTTGAGCACCCACCTCTGCAATCGCCACCTGCCGTTAAGCCCTCATACCGCCCCCTTCAATCTGGCAGATCAAAGCTGATCAGAATTTAATCCCTCCGTCCCTTTTTAACACTCCGCCCCACTTTACCTTTTACCGCTTTTACAGGCATCGACCGTGGTCTAACTGCTGGAAAAGCTAAGCTTCATGATTTATCATGAAATATCAAGACAAATCATGATGGAGCTTGACCATGTCTACTACTGCCCGTGAAAAGTTTTCCTCCCAAGCCGCCCCAGAGGTGTTGGCCGCACTGCGTCAAATTGCAGAAAGCCAGGGCCGGCAGTTTCAGGCGGTACTGGATGAAGCCTTGCGTGACTATATCGATCGCCAGCAAAAAGAGCGGCCACGTCGCCATGTAATGGGGGCCTTTGCCTCAAGCCTGGATGAATTCGACAACTTGTACCGTGAACTGGCGAAGTAGCCCATGGAACGCGATTACCTGACCGTCGCCGATGTGCTCGGCATGCACACGGTTCTAATGCAACGATACGGTGGCGCAATGGGCGTGCGTGACCCGGGGGCATTGGAAGCGGCATTGTTCCGCCCGCAAACGGGGTATTACGAAGATATCGTGGCCGAAGCGGCAGCATTGCTGGAAAGCCTTGCCATTAACCATCCCTTTGTCGATGGAAACAAGCGTATTGCGTTTGCGGCCGCTGATGTATTCTTGCGTATAAATGGCTGGCGTTTACAGCGTGATCCGATGCTGATACATACCGAGGTGATGCATATGTTTGAAACGGGTACGTTTGACATTGCCCATCTCGAACCGTGGTTACGAGCGTTCGCCAGCTCCGATGAAATTTAAGTTTCGCACTAGCAACCAATTATTCACCCTCGCTAATAGAGACCACTCAGCTCTTCAGGTTCATTCAGAACAAACTGCACTACGCGGCAACGGGTAAAACCGCCGCAGAACTGATCGCTGAACTCGCGGATCGCAATCGCCCAACATGGACCTGACCAACTGGAGGCCGGGCCATGCGCAAAAGGCTGATATAACCGTAAACAAGAACTATCTGCACGGGCCGGGGCATTTTCTTTGCGGATCAAGCTGCGACAGAGTATCCAGCTCAATTCGAGCCTCAGTGCGTCGTGCTTTTGCGAAGTGAGGCAGAACTGGCGCACCAGGTAGCTCAAGTTCTGACCACACACTGAATCCGTCCGCCATTGGCCAGGTTTTTTTATTTGAGACTCCGGGGGAGCTTCACCCCGCCCCCTTTTACAGCGATAAATCCCGCCCAGCCATTGGCTACATTACCCGCGATAGGATTACAATCGGCGTAAACTTGGCGACCGATAACCCTAATGCCCTCCCTCACGACAACTCAATTCGACACTATCATCGTCGGCGCCGGCAGCGCCGGCTGCGTACTCGCCAACCGGCTCTCCGCCGATCCCGCGCGGCAAGTACTACTGCTGGAAGCCGGTGGCAGCGACAACTGGCACTGGCTCCACATCCCGGTGGGCTACTTGTTTGCCATGGGCAATCCCCGTGCTGACTGGTGTTACTCCCTGACACCCCAAGCGGGCTTGAACGGCCGCACCCTGCCCTACCCCAGAGGCAGGGTGCTCGGTGGCTGCAGCGCCATTAACGGCATGATATACATGCGCGGCCAAAGCCAGGATTACGACAATTGGCAGCTACCCGGCTGGAGCTGGCAGGAGGTGTTGCCGCGCTTTCGCCGCTCGGAAAACTATTTTGCCGGCGCCAATGAGTTTCACGGCGCTAAGGGCGAGCTGCGGGTCGAAGAGCAACGGCTCAAGTGGGACATTCTCGACGCCTGGCAACAGGCCTGCACCGACTACGGCATTCCCCCCTGCCAGGATTTCAATACTGGCAACAACGAAGGCGTCGGGCTATTTCATGTCAACCAAATCAACGGCGTACGCTGCTCTGCCAATCGGGCGTTTTTAAAACCCGTCAGGCAGCGTAAAAACCTCACCGTTGCCACCGGCGTAATGGTCGACAAACTGGTTTGGGAGGGCAGCCGCGTGGTCGGCGTCGACACTATCGCAAATGACAAACCACAGCGCATCCGCAGCGCAGGCCAGGTAATACTTTCGGCCGGTGCTGTGTCATCGCCTTGCATCTTGCAACGCAGTGGTGTGGGTGGCGAAACTCAATTGCAGCAGGCCGGCATCGTCTGCAAACGCAAACTGGAGGGAGTGGGGGGCAACCTGCAAGACCATTTGCAAATTCGCGTTCAGTTCCGGGTCGACAATGCCGTCACCCTCAACTGTCTCAATCGCAGCTGGCTGGGCAAAGCCAAAATGGGCCTGGAGTATCTACTGAAACGCTCCGGACCACTGTCCATGGCGCCGAGTCAACTGGGCGCCTTTTTCAAGTCCGATGAGTCATTGCAAACACCGAACCTCGAGTACCACGTGCAACCCATGAGCGCCGACCAACTGGGCATCAAGTTACACCAGTTTCCTGGCATTACCGCCAGCGTCTGCAACCTGCGCCCCAGTAGTCGCGGCCGAGTGGACATCACTTCTGCGGACCCGGCCCAGCCGCCGCGGATTGACCCCAACTATTTAAGTACTGCGGATGATCAAAAAGTTGCCGCCCGCAGCATCGAAATCACCCGGGAAATCTCCCGCCAGCACAGCGCCCGGCAATTTAACCCGGTGGAAATCAAGCCCGGCCCACAGCTGCGCACGGAAGCCGAATTGGCGCGCGCCGCCGGCGATATTGCCACCACCATTTTTCATCCCGTGGGCACTTGTAAAATGGGAACAGACAATGACCAACTGGCCGTCACCGATGCCCAACTGCGGGTCCGTGGCTTTGACAACTTATACATCGCCGATGCCTCGGTCATGCCAACCATCACCAGCGGCAATACCCATGCCCCCTTGGTAATGATTGCCGAAACACTGGCGGAGATCCTTGCCTGACCATTGCCGCCGGAGGTCTAATTTACTTTTGCACCCGCAAAACACCAATGAACTGACCTGACCGATTCAAAATAGTTAATTATTATAATGCCATCAGCATTATCGGGAGCAACACATGACCAGAACAATCAGCAAAGTCGCAAAAGAGCTGCTTATCAACATAGAAACTATCCGTTTCTACGAGCGCAAGGGGCTGATTGAGCAACCAGTTAAGCCCGAGACAGGTTTTCGCCACTATCCCGATAAAACCGTTGACAGAATACGTTTTATTAAACGATCTCAGGAGCTGGGTTTTACCCTTGATGAAATAGCGCTATTGCTTAGCCTTGAAGAATCCCCCTGCCACAAAGTACAGGCGCTCGCCGAACACAAGTTAGAAACTGTTCAAGCCAAAATTAAAGACCTTAAACGCCTGCAGCAAGCACTCGTCAACATGCTGGAACAATGCGCCAAAAACGATGACAAGACGCACTGCCCCATTATCGACTCATTGCAGCCCTAATCTTCCACCTGTTTTTCTTGACACCGTACCAAGGTACGGAATCTATACTGCACGCCACAGGTATAGGCGAGAACTGCAATGCTTAAAAACAAAACACTCTGGTCGATCTTTGGCGGCTTTACCGCTGCGATAGGTGCAGGCTTGTGCTGCGCGGGACCTCTAATACTTCTTTCGATCGGCGTTAGCGGAGCGTGGATTGCCAACCTGAGCACACTCGAGCCTTACCGCCCAGTATTTATTTTATTGGCTATTGCGCTCTTTGTTTGGGCAGGCTGGCAAATATTCCAGCCTGTATCACACTGTGCTCCGGCAATGGATTGTGCCTCGCCCGCTGTACGAAGAAAGCGAATTATCTTGTTTCTGGTTACGCTGCTTATTTCGCTGGGTTTTATTAGCAGCCCGTACTGGCTGCTTTTAATCGTTGAATAATCACCAGAAAACTCAAGGGATAAACAATGAATCCAGCTTTACTGGCAACACTAACACTACTTTTCAGTGCTGCAGCTCTCGCTGCTGACAAGATCGTCGTTCTTGAAGTACCGTCCATGAACTGCGCCATCTGTCCAATTACAGTAAAGAAGGCTTTGCACAATGTCGAAGGGTTATCGGATGTGCAGGTTAGCTACGCAAAGAAACTGGTGAAGGTTACTTTTGATGATTCAGCAACCAATACAGATGCATTGATCAGAGCAACCACCAATGCTGGCTACCCTGCAAAAGTTAAAAAGGGCAACAGCGATGAGTAAGCCGATAATCCATGTATCTGAATTAACTTGTCCGGAATGTGGGCATAAGAAGCACGAAACCATGCCCACGAATGTCTGCCAGTGGTACTACGAATGTGAAAATTGCCACAACCTGCTTAAACCACGGCAAGGTGATTGCTGTGTATACTGCTCCTACGGGTCGGTACCTTGCCCGCCAGTTCAGCAAGACAAGTCATGCTGCCCATGACCGCACTGCCTGTTAGGCGCGCCGACTGAGACAAGGCTCCTCAGAGGCTTCACTATCCAGTTAATCAGACCACCCCGGTTTAACGGACAGGTTATCGCCATCTCCATCCGTTGAGCCGCGTCTTTGGCCAAAAACCAGCACACCTCCTCGGTAATTTTTCACACCTTACTAGCGCAAAACCTCACCGCCTTGCGCCCCCGTCTCTATTAAGGTTGTCATCGAGGCCAGGCGATCGGCGCGTCGCCATCGCCCACCTCGGCAACCTACACAACCAATCCTCCAGGGGGTGCAACATGATTACGACAATGCAAAAAGTTGGTGCGGGGCTGGTATTGATCCCGTCGCTGCTGATCGCGGGGTTGACGCCCGCTGAGGCCGGAGACCGCAAGGTTTACCCGGGATCCATGGGCGTAAAGTATTCCGGGCCCAACCCGGTTTATGCCTGGAGCGCCATCGGCAATCCGTCATCCAGTTCCTGGATGTACGTGGACCTGCCGGTGATCAACGACGACACTACCAGTGGCATCGACTACACCCGCGTCGACGTGCTCGATCGGCACTACAGCAGCAATGTGCGCTGTTCCATTAATACCGCTTACTGGAACAACACCTACGACACCATGTACGGCTATTGGGGCCCCAATAAATACAGCACCGGCAGCAGCAACAACGCCCAGTACCTGTACACCGGCTCGGCCAGTCACGGTTCCACCCGGCACGAGTACTTCAGCTGCGCCATTCCGCCCACTTATTCGGGTAACCGCTCCTATATCGTTTCTTACACAGTGAGTGAATAAACCCGCCAACCGGGGGCGGCGGGGTTCCTTTATCGCCCCGCCCCCCTATACGGAGACCAACATGAAACACATCAACCCGCGCCGCATCGCACTGGTCGCCATTCCAGCCAGCGCCCTGGCACTAGGGCTGCTATGGGCACACTCCAACACCGTTCTGAACACGACGGTGGCGCCAGTAAAGAATTTGACGCCCGCAACCCTCGTAAAGCAACCTCCCAAGACCGCGGCTATCCCGCCCGTTGCTGCCCACGACGAACAGGCAGCAGCTCAATTATCCAGCCTGCAAGCTGAAGTGCGTGAACTGCGCGACATCGTCGCCGAGCTGGTTGATTACCAGGGCGAAGCGCAGCACGACCTTGCCCGCCTGCAGGCCGAAGCGGATATTGCTCCGCCGGCAAAAGGCGTCGACGACGATACAGCCGATCCCTCGGCGGAGGCCGTTGAAGCCGAGCTTTACAGTCGCCAAATACTGATGGAAGAACTCCTGAACAACCAGGCGGTAGACGTACCCTGGGCAGAAACCACCCTCAGCCGCGTCAAATCCGGGTTCGAGCACGAACAACTGACAGGCTTTAACCTCAAGGAAAGCCGCTGCGGATCAAGCCTTTGCAAGCTGGAAGTGAGCATAGACCCCAAGCTGACTCCGGAGGAGGGGCTGCAGCGCCTGTCTACCCACCGCAGCTGGGACGGCGCCACCTTTGTCAAAGCCAACGCCAGCGGCCAAACGGAGTTATACTTTGCCCGCGAGGGTCACCCGTTGCCGCAATAGTGTCGGCACCAGCCGTATAAAACACGCTCAGCGCCGCTATTGAAAAGTTTAAATGATCTGCCGGGCAGTCTCGCACGTACCACTGTGATCGAATCAATGGGAAGGCTCAGCAATGAAAGTCGCCATTATCGGTGCCGGTATCAGCGGCCTCACCGCCGCACAGGGATTAATGGCGCGTGGCGTCGACGTCAAGGTATTTGAAAAGTCGCGCGGTGTCGGCGGGCGCCTGGCCACAAAGCGCCTCGAATGGGGTAACGTCGATATTGGCGCCCAGTATTTCACTGCCCGGGACCAGCGATTTCAAACGCGGGTTGCGCAATGGCAAGAGGACAAGGTTGCCGCTCGCTGGCATTTCCAGCCACACTCCCTATCAGCCGCCGGGCTTATCCCCTCCCCGGACTCAACCCTGCGCTACGTCGGCACGCCAAATATGAACAGCCTGGCCCAGGCGCTGGCCCGCGGGGTGGAGATCGACTTCAACACCCGCATCGACGCTTTGCACGCCAGTGCCAACGGCTGGACTCTTGTCACCGCTGACGGTCGGGCAGGCAAGCAACATTTTGACTGGGTGGTGCTGACTTTACCTGCCGAGCAAAGCGCAGCACTGTTGGCTGGCACAGCCATAGAGCAGCAAATCCCCACACAAGTTCATGAACCCTGCTGGGCCTTGGCCGTGGCAACTCGAGGCGATGTCCCTGCTGACATCCAGGGCATTTTCGGCGACGACGTGGTCTCCTGGGTCTCGCGCTTGTCCGCCCGTCCACAGCGACAGGCCAGCGAGCACTATGACGACCTGTGGCTGCTGCACTTCTCCGGCGACTGGTCAACGATCAACGGCAAGGATACCGGCGTCGATATCGCGCAAGCCGGACTGGGCTGGCTGGCACAAGCCCTGCAGATGCCTGCGGCCAAACCACTGCAAGCTGTTTACCACTACAAGCACTACTGGCGCTACGCCAGACTGAAGGACGACACCACAACGGCCTCCATCATCGCTGACAGATCCGCCGGCATTGCCGCCATCGGTGCCTGGTCGGCAGGTGGCAGGGTCGAGGGCGCTTACCTGTCCGGGCTGGATTTTGTCGATTATTTCTTTGCCTAAATCCGACTCAGGTTGCAGCGGTCATTATTGCCTCATGACACCCTCAAGTTAGTAACCAAACCCGTTGCAGCGGCCAGCGCAACTATAACGGCAAAGCTTTAACCGGAACGAGCGGTAGTAAAACCATGACACTAAAAAAAAGTTATCCCACAGTCCGCCTGCTTCTGGGCGACCAGCTCAATACCCGGCACAGCTGGTTTGGGTCTGCCGATGACAGCGTGCTTTATCTTATTGCCGAAATCAAACAGGAAGCCAGCTACGTCAAGCACCATATCCAGAAGCTGTGCGCATTTTTCGCCGCTATGGAGACCTGCGCCAGGGAGCTGCACGATGCCGGCCACCACGTATTGCACCTGACTCTCGATGACACCCACCATTTCGAAACCCTGGACGACCTGATTACGGCAATCTGCCAGCGTTTCTCAGCGCAAAAATTTCAATACCAGCGACCCGATGAATACCGCTTGCGCCAGCAACTGGAGACGTTAAAGCTGGCAGGCACCATCGAAGTCGCAGAAGTCGACAGCGAACATTTTCTGCTTCCTTTTGACGACATGGCAGCGTATATAAAGCCGGGCCAGCACAACCGCATGGAAGTGTTCTATCGCAAAATGCGCAACCGATTCGGCATCCTGATGAATGGCGATGAACCGCTGGGAGGAAAATGGAATTACGACGACGAAAATCGGGCCAAGCTAAAACCGGCTGATCTTCAACACATTCCCCAGCCGCTGGTTTTTAGCAATGATATTTCCGCCTATCTGGCGCGCATAAAAAAACACGACATTCCCAACTTCGGCTACTGTGACGACTCCCTGCTTTGGCCCGTTTCACGCTCCCAGGCCTTGCAGCTGCTCCGTCATTTTTGCCGCCACTGCCTGCCCATGTTTGGTCGTTTCCAGGACGCCATGACCTGCCAACACCCCGATCAATGGACGCTTTATCACTCGCGCTTGTCGTTCGCACTCAACAGCAAGATGCTGACACCAAAAGAGACCATTGCAGCTGCCCTCGAGGCCTACGAGCAGTCCAACGGTGCTATTACACTGCCGCAAATCGAAGGCTTTGTCCGCCAAATACTGGGCTGGCGTGAATACGTACGCTGTGTGTACTGGGTCAATATGCCGGACTACCGCCAGCGCAACGGGCTGTCTGCCCAGCGTGACCTGCCGCGGTATTTTTGGGATGGCAATACCAACATGGAATGCATGAAGCAAGCCATCGACCAATCGCTGACCTATGCTTACGCCCACCACATTCAACGCCTGATGATTACCGGAAATTTTTGTCTGCTGACCGGCATTCACCCGGATCAAGTGGACGCCTGGTATCTGGGCATCTACATCGATGCCATCGAGTGGGTTGAACTGCCCAATACGCGCGGCATGAGCCAGTTCGCTGATGGCGGTCTGGTGGCCACCAAGCCGTACTCAGCCGGGGGCAATTACGTCAATAAAATGAGTGATTATTGCAAGCACTGCCACTACAAGATCAAGGAAAAATCATCCGCCGACGCCTGCCCACTGAACAGCCTCTACTGGAATTTTATGCATACCCATCGCGACAAACTGGCTGGCAATCCTCGCATCGGCATGGTCTATCGCAGTTGGGACAAGCAGAGCAGTGAAAAGCAGCGTGCCACGCTGGCGCGGGCCAAATGGTGTCTGCAGCACCTGGAGGACCTTTAGAGGACCTTTAAGTTAGCCCGCAACCCACACCTGATCCAACCGCTATTGCTGCCCACCCACCAGGATCAGCTTGCCGGATTTTGGATCCCGATAGACCTGGCCCAACGCCTCCATGCCATTGGCCTGACCGCTGATCATATCTTTAATTGCCTCGGGTGCCTCGACCAGCTCACGCCCTTCCGCCACCTCCGTCTTGCGCTCGAGGTTAAAGTGCTGGCGCAGCTCCTGGCTTTGCGCGATCAAGGCCAGCATCAACCCCAGGGCAAATACCAGCATCACATCCATGATATTGGCAAAACCGGTCAGAGGATCGTTGTCACCTTCACTAAAATGGCCGCTCTGCCAGGGCGGCGGAGTTGGCTGTTCAGGTTGCCGCATGATGGTCACTCGCAGTAGTCATAGTGGTCATTTGGGCCCAGACCTGTTCGTACCAGCGCCGCCGGATACGGCTGATGCAGTAGCTAAGCAGCCCTACCAGCAGGCCCACGACGGTGGTATCAAAGGCGACCGTCAAGGCGGTGGCGAGAATATCCATCTGCCCCGAGCCCAGAGCCGTGAGACCCGGCCCCAAAGGAATCAAGGTACCCATCAGGCCGAGAATGGGACCGCCACGGGCGAGCAGGTCAGAGCGCTCAAGGCGACGGTTGGCATAGCGGCCAAAGCGCTGCTGGCAGCCCGTTGTGTAGACCCGCAGCGAGACAAACCTTTCTGCCAGCAGCAAGCCAAGCTCCCACAGGGTCAATAGAACCGCCAGCGCCAGCGCCGCCAGCACCGGGTACAAAAGCAGGCCGACAAACTGGTGCAGGGCACCGAGCACAACTCCATGAAACATCTGCTTACCCTCTATTTGCGTGGCGAATTCCACGGTAAAAGCCGGCCCCAACCACCAGCACCAAGAGCGCCAACGCCAGCCACTGCCATTGATAAAAGTCGTCCGTGTGCGGCTGCTCGCTGGTATTTGGTGGCGCCTGTTGATCTACCGCCTGCTGCTCGCTCTCAACCGCGGCCAGACGTGAGGCTCTACCCTCTTGTTCGGCTTGCAGCTGAACCTCCGTTAGGCGGTGGATTTCCTGCAGCTGCCGGGTAGGCTGTTCCGGTTCGGCCCGGGCGGCGTCGATAATTTTTGCCAGCGCCTGCCACTGCTCGGCACTGAGGTGTTGCTGCAACCAGGGCAGCATCGGGTGGTCGGGATCGGTATGGCCGCTACCGGGCAAGCCGTTGACGGAGACCAGTTCAGCGAAGCCGGAGGCCAGTTCGGCAACCGTCTGCCCATCGGCCTGCCAGAAGCCCTTGTGCACCGCCACCAGCATGACCGCCAGCATATTGCTTTTGACGTGCACGTTATGACCCTGTTCGAGGAACTGGTCGAGCTGCAGCCCATAGCGGTCGTCCAGGTATACCGCCTTGACCTCTTCCCAGGCCCAATCGCCCACCAGCGCCGGATTGGTCACCTGCCAACCCCACAGGTATTCGAGGAACTCACTGCCCATGGTGCGGGCACCGGCATAGCCGTGTTGCATCAGGCCTTGCAACCACTCCGGGTTAAGAAAGCGGCCCCGCAGCTCCTGCCGCAACGAGACACTGAGCGGCTGGGCACGGACCTGCTGTGGATTGGAGTGATCCAGCACAAAGTTGTTGGGCGCAGTACCGCTCAGGGTTTCCACCGCCAGGCTCAAGCCGCCGAGATAATCGAAGGCGTCGTTGTTATCAATCAACCCGTAGAGATTGCTGGAGCGGCCGAAATAGGTATTCTCCACCTCGGACAGCAAAGTGCGGAACGCAGCCGCGGCGGGCTGGCCATAGTCCTCGCTGCCATAGCTGTGACCGAGCCGGCGCAGATAGACCTCGGCCAGTTCAGAGCGCTGCTCCCAGGCTCCCGAGCGCTCCACCAAGCGGTTGATCCCGGCACCATAGCTGCCCGGTGCGTCACCGAATACCCGCAGGCTCGCCACCACACCGGCATCCTCTGCCCCATGCCCCTCGGCCAGCAGGGCCCGCGCCTGTTTTACCCAGTGCCGGGCGAGCTGGTTTTGCTGCAGGCTTTCGGCACCGCCAGTGGCCTGGGCCCCCAGCGGCAAAAGCGCCTGCTGCAGCGCCAGGGTCAGCGCCGGGTAGTCTCTGATGATGGTATCAGCACTGGCATCCAGGGCCATCAGGGTGGCGTGATTGAGCAGTTGCAGCTGCTGGCCGTACAGGTCGCGAAACAGCCCTGAGGTGGTGAAAACGGTATCCCGCCGCACCCGGTCATCGCCGAGCACCTGGCGCTGCAGCCCCTTGACCAGCCCGCGGCTGTTCCACACCGGCTCCAGCCCCAGCATATCCAGCCCAAAGGCGATCATAACCCCTTCGTCGCGCACCACATCCGATGCCCACAGCACCAGTGCCTCGCGCTTGTCGGGGTTTTGCTGGCCGCTGTCCCGATTGCGCTGGCGCGCTTCCGCTGCCATCTGCCGGCCCAACTCCCAAGCGACCCGACTGGGAATAAGACTGCTGTCGAGGGCATAGAAATTGCGACCGGTGGGCAGGCTGTCCGGGCTGCGAATCGGGTCGTTGCCCTGCCCCGGGGCTACAAACCCGCCACTCAGGCCGTTGAGCAGAGCGCTGAGCTCCGCCGCTGGCGACCGGCGCAATTGCTGCTGCCACTGCAAGCGTTGCGGTTTATCGGCCGGGGCCATCGACTCCAGCATCATGTCCACCGCCTCTTCCGACCAATCTTTGCCGTAGATATGCAGCCCCAGCGGCATAAACTTTTCCTGCAGCGTCGTCAGGTAGTGCCCCACCTCGTGCACCAGCATATCGTCGTCCACCTCGTCAAAACTGATACCCATAATCGCGAGCTCCGCTGACATGGATTCGGCCAGCTCTTCCTTGAGTTCCAGCTGGTCCAGCTTGGCGCGAATCTGCTCCACCAGGCGCTTGGCGACCGCCTGGTTGCCGCCGCCGTGACTGGTCTCGAAACTTTCAATCAGCTGTCGCAACTGCAGTAATTCATCGTACAGGTCGGTACTCTTTAACGGTGGTGTCAGGTGGTCCACCATCACAGCGAGCCCACGGCGCTTGGCCTGAATGCCCTCGCCGACACCGTCGACGATGTAGGGGTAGATGCCGGGAATATCCGCGGCCACGATACGCGAGTAGTCGTCAGAGGCCAGGCCCACAGCACGGCGGGGCAAAAATTCATAGGTTGAGTGACGTCCCAGATGCACCAGTGCGTCGGCTTTGAAGTCGTCACGCAGATACTGATAGAAAGCCAGGTATTGGTGCGATGGCGGGAAGACGAGGTTGGCGTGCAACAATTCTTCGTTTATCTCCCAACCACGCGGCGGCTGGGGCCCGATAAATACATTACCGAAAGTGAGGCCCGGCAGCAGCAGTTGATTGTTCAAGGTCATCACCTTGCCCGGCGCCTCACCCCAGCCGCCCAGGCCCTCGATCCCGGTCTGCTGCAGGGCGCTGATAATGGCCAGGGCATCATTCATGCAAGGCGTGTCATTGCGAGACTGTTGCTTGGGGTCAAGCAATTGTTGATAACAGGCCTGCAATTGATCCAACAGGGCCAGCGCCCGCTGGCGAGCCTTGTGGTCAACCCCCTCCAGCAAGTGCAGTAACTCTTCCATAGTGTGCTCCAGCGCCGTTGTCGCCAGCTCCGGCTTGCCGGCCTCGATGGCCGCGCCGAGCTGTTCATGCAACAGGCCCAAAGGGCCGAACTCCATTTCCCGCTGCACGGCGGCCGGAAGCTGCTCAAACCAGCGCCGGTAACTCGCCGCCGCAACCCGGGTAATTTTCGGGTCCATGGTGCTGAGCGCTTTGGCGTCGCGCGGCAAATTGACCCCGCGCTCCTGCATCATATCCAGCAGAGCTTGCTGCGTTGGCGGCAGCTCGCCGGTATTGTAACCAGCGCTTTTCAGCTGTTGCAGGATCTGCCAGAGGGAGGCGGGAACATCGAGATTATCAGAGCCTATATTGTGGCGGCCGGGAGGGTGGTTGTAATAGATAATGGCAATGCGCTTGTCACGATTGGCCCTGGTTTTCAGGGTATGCCAGCGCTGGACCCGTGCCAGCAAGGCATCGATTTCCTCTGCCAGCGGCGTTATGGCTTGCACCTGAATACCGGTGAGCGGGTCTTCGATTTGCTCACCGGCGGTGGCAACCACCAGCGGCTGACTGGCGCCCTGCAATTCGGGCATGGCCACCTGGTAGTAAACCTTGTCCCGGGATATACCGTCACTGGAAAGGTGACGCTCAAGCGCCGTGCGGTCGCGCAGTTTGATGGCGTTCAGCAGCGGCACATTCAGACGCTGGAAAGCGGCGGTCGCATCCGCCCGCCCTTCGCCAGCACCGACCACGAAGTCCTGCAACATAACCACTGCACTCAGCTGTCCGGCGTAGGCTTGCAGCTGTTGCGCTGCGTCGACACCGGCTTCCCCCCAGGACGCCAGTGCCACCAGGCAATCGCTGCCGCTGTGCTGTTGCGCCTGGTTGCACAGGCCACGCAACAGCGCGCTATCCGCCGGCCGACCGCCGCCGGCGTGATCGATAATCGCCAGCAGCGGCCGCTCCCCCAAAGCGGGCAAATGGTCACTGAACTGCCCCTGGTAGAGCCAGCGCAAGCGCGGTACCGGGGCGGGCGCCGCGGGTGAGGTGTCCTGCCCCAGGTGCCGATAGATCCAGCTGAACAGCTGGCTGGTATTGTCACTGCCACCCGCCTGCCAGTAGCTGCGCGCTCGAATCCAGTCCGCCTGTTGCGGGTACTGCTGCTCCTGTTGCTGTAACCAGCTATCGAAGTTGTCAGCGGGGCGCTGCTGGCTGATCTCACGCAGGCGCTGCTCGTCTTCGAATACCGCCCGCCCCCGAAGCTGGCTGAGCTTGACCAGCTGGTGATCGCTGTTGAATACCAGCAGTGGTTTTTGCAGCGGGGCCAGTAACGCTTTTAATTCTGCAACCACAGGGCCATACATACCGATGGCGACCACTCCCAGGCTGTCATTGATCAATGCCGCGTTCTGTAGCCGCAGCTGCTGACGCACTTGGGTATCGGTGCGCGCCTCGATCGCCAGCTGCGGGTAGCGCTGCTGGAACTGGCGCGCGGCCTCGGCCACAGTTTCCGCGTTGCGCTGGGAGACCAATACCAACAGGTAGCCTGCTGATTGTGGTTTTAGCTGCAGTTGTGATTGAGCTTGGGTTGCAATTGATAGAAGAAATAGAAGCGTCAAAACCAGCGCACGCATAGTGTGTTTTCCCGGCTAACTGTAGATAAGACGAGCAAACGTATGCAGCTGATAAAAACTATCAGAACATGCCATACCGCGTATTCCCGCCCGGTGCATTAATCGAGTTACTGGCTCATGTATCTGGCTTTTGCGCTGATGGTAAACACCAGGCAATTACAGTTGCGGGAACAGCCCCGGTTTTGCACCGGGTTCCATGAGGGGGCCGATTGTTGCGACCACGCAGTAACGGCGGTGTTTTTACAGAGATTATTGAGTCAAGTCAAACGCTGATGGGAAACTCGATTGCACCAGGGCATCAATCTGCAGTGCTCGAGCCAGGGAAAAGCGAGCCAGATGTGGACTGGCCGGTGCGGGGGTAAACTGCCACTTTTAACTGTTGCAACTGTTGCGACTGCTGCCGGCGCCAGTGGCAGCGAGCCGGCGGACTATACTACTACCCCGCCGGCCCAGCCGTTTAGCACCGGGCGCTAAAAATATCGGTATTAGTAGCGCCCAGCCAACCAGTGGTAATTATTCTCCTTAAAAATTAGCCCGCAGCCCAAACCTGACCACCGGACCGTGGTCCTGGGACAGGAACAGCATCTCCTCGTTGCGTACAAACAGCCGGGTCTCTTCATCGTTGATATTGGCGGCATCGACAAACAGGGTGACATTGTCGTTGTAGTTATAGGAGTAGGACGCATCGATTTGTGATCTCTCGGCCACAAACAGGGGCTGGTTGTAGTTGGCAAAGCCGGCCACGGTTTCACCGCGGTAGTTGTAGGCGATGCGCAGGGTGTGCTTTTCGTCCTCGTAGAAGAACGACAGATTGCCGCTGTCACCGAGGCCCGGCAGTAGAAATTGCTCGCCGATAATGTCCTTATCCACCTCGACGTCACCGCCGGAAATCAGGGTGGCGTTAAACTGCATACCAAACGGTGTGTCGGCGAATAAATGCTGCAGGGAGAATTCGAAACCGCTGACCGTACCTGAGTTCATATTGTACTTCGAGGTGATTTCAAAGGTGGCCAGGGGATCACCGGCGGTGCCGTTGATAAAGCCCGGCTCACAGCGCCACCAGCCATCGCTGGCGCAAACCGCGTCGTCGGCTCCGCCATCGGACCAGGGGTAACCAGCGGAGACATCCACACCCGCCTGCATACCCAAGGCAACCCAGCCGGCGTGCTGGTTATCGTTCATCCAGGGCTGGGCCCACAGCGCTTGCTGGGAGACACAGTGACCAGTCGCACCTGGCTCACCGGGAAAACCCGGATCCGGACGACCGGCATCCACCCATTCCTGCACGCACTCCCTGGCCGCTAACGCCAGCGCCGACAGGGTGGGATCAGTATAGCCCCTGAAGTTGCCGGTTTCGGTTCGCGAGCCGACGAAATTCTTGATCTCCTTCCTGAAATAATTGATGGCAAAGTAGCTGCCTTCGGCGTAGTAGTTTTCATAGCTGACATCAAAGTTGTTCGATTCCAGCGGCGCCAGGTCTGGGTTGCCACCCTCAATAGTTGCCTGGTAGTAATCCCGGTTGCCAAAGTTGAGCTGGCTGCTTAAATCTTGCAGGCCCGCTCGCCCCATGGTTTTACTGAGCGACAACCTCACCACTTGTTGCTCGTCGAGGCCCAGTGACATGGCAATGCTGGGCAACACAATGGAGTTGCTGCCATACCGGGGGGAATCAACCACCACACCGTCATTTACGGTACCGATACCATCAATCATATCCCAGCGCAGGCCAGAGGGCGTGGCCGAAAGGCTGATGGATTCGGTATCGGCGGATTCATAGCGCAGACCGGCAACAATATTGAGCGGCATGCCGCGGATCTCGGTTTCCATATTGACCTGGAAGAAGGCTGAATCCAGGGTTTCATTAACGCGCTCGTTGGAGTCAATTCCCCCTGCAGTACAGCACACCGTGCCGTCCGAGTTATCCACCACACCCCCATTGTTGGCCACGAACGCCGCAAAGGCCGCCGTTGGATCTATCTGGTAGTAATAGTCAGTGCCGACATCGGGATCGAACGAATTCATAAAATCACCCAGCCGCGTACGCCGGAACAGGGAATCGTCATAATCGTCGGGAGTCGCTCCCTGGGCGCCGAAACCACCGACCCGGGTGATTTTGCGAAACGAGTTGTCCAGGTGCGAGACACCAAAGTCCACCGAGGTAACAAACCCGCCATCCACATTGGTCCAGGTGCCGGTGACCTGGAACTGGTCGATTTCATTTTCCTTGAAGCCATCGCGAATGGTGGCGCTGGTAATCAGGTAATTCTCAGGCGCGAAGTCGGTGTCGTAAGCAAAGGTATTAATGCCGGATTTACCGCCGTTGGTATGGGTCACTATGCCCTTGATGTCGGTGGAAACGCCGAGGGTGTTGTCCAGCTCCCCGCCGTCCACTGCGGCGGTAGAGTGGTGCGCATCGAAGCTCAGCGACCAGGCATCGTTGATGTGCCATTCGGTATTAAAGCCCACTGACTTATTGGTGTTGACCACGTTCTGCCAGGTCACCTCGTGATCGTAGGAGCGGTTGCCGACGACTACATCCGTAAACGCACCATTTTCGTTAATGGTGGCATCGATGGTGTCCCAGCCGCCCAGCCAGGAGCCAAACAACAGCCCCTCGGATTTAAAATCCACATTTGAATAGGTGTAATCAATGGTCGTCAGAATATCTTCGGTAAACGCAAACTGGAAGGTCGCCTGGGCATTGGTGCGCACCCGGTCGTTGTCTTTGATCAAATACGCAGTCGGCTCCTGATAGAAGGTTTCGCCATCCGCCCGGGCGTTGTTATTGGTGTAAGCCGGATTCAGCGGGTCGACACGACCGGGCTGTTCCGACACCGTAATCCAGTTGGATTCCCGGGTGCCCTCTTCACGATTTTGCCGCTCCTGATAAGAGCCGGACAATGAGAAACCCCAACGATCCTGGTTGGTCGAATACAGGACAGCGGCCTCAATGGGGGTATCACCAGCCTCGCTGGTGGTGTCCTCCAAAAAATTAAAAGACAGGGATTTTTTCGTGCCCTCGATCTTTAACGGCTTGGTGGTGACCATATTGACGGTCGCGCCAATACCGCCGGACGGCAGGGCGCTGTTGGCTGATTTAAACACCTCCACCGCTGACACGCCGGGGGACGCAATGTCGCCAAAATTGTAGGAGCGGCCGCCTTCGTAGACACCGGGCGCTGTGGGCATCTGCCGGCCGTTGAGAGTCACAAGGTTGAATTCGGGGCCGAAGCCGCGCACCGCAATTTTCTGCCCTTCAACATTGCTGCGGTCAATGGCGATACCGGGAACACGGGCCAGTGATTCCGCCAGGTTGCCGTCGGGAAACTTGCCGAAGTCTTCTGCCGAGATGGCTTCCATGGTGCCGACATTGCTTCTTTTCATTTCCATCGCATTGAGCAGGCTGGACCGGATGCCGGTAACCTCTACCTCTTCCATCGGGGCGGACTCCACTGCCTCCTGATCCTGGGCATAGGCAGTCGGGTTTACAATCGCCAGGGCAATGCTGGCAGCAATCAGGTTTCTCTTGTAGGTCATTGGGATCTCCCCTGTTTATTGTTAGAGCGGGTAAGCCTGAGGGCAATCTACGCGCCGGCCAGCGCCAAGACAATATTGTTTGCGGTAAAGTGGACCATCGATACGTTGACCGCTCCCAGCTGCACAGCTGGCACGATGTAATAGGCCCCATTGCGGCTGCCCGGAGCAGCGGCCAAATGCGGTTTACTGGCAGATCCTCGGCAGCTGGCAAGCTGATCACCGGCACCTGAGGCGCTGGCTACTTTATGGGCGTCGCTATCGAAACTGCACAGCCGGCAAGAGATGGGGACTGGCGTCCAATCCAGCTTAACGCACAGAACAGTCGCTTTACCGCAGGCCGGTTGTAGGCCCCGGGTTTGTCGAGGATCATAAGTGCGCTGTAGCCGCCTATGCCAGACTGGGGCCAGCGCCGCACTCAGCGGCAGGCAGTTACAGGCAGGTAGTTAAAGGCAGGTAGTTAGAGATAGACAAATAAAATCCAACACCACTAAAAACAATAACTCGGGGCCGCAATGAGCCAACCAGAACACCACCCAACCGCTCCCGGGGACCGCATCCCGCTTGCCCAAAAAGTCATCTACGGCCTCGGCGCGCTGGTCAACAACCTGCTCGGTGCGGCCATCGGCGGCATGGCCATAGTGCTCAACCTGGGACTGGGCATGAACCCCGCCCTGGTCGGCCTGCTGGGCGCCCTGCCGCGCATTACCGACGCCATCACCGACCCGCTGATGGGTTACATCTCCGACCACACCAAATCCCGTTGGGGGCGGCGCCGTCCCTACATCTTTTGCGGCGCCATCGCCGCCGGCGTTATTTTTGCGCTGCTGTGGCAACTGCCCCCCGGCCAAAGCGATGGCTGGTACTTCTGGTACTTCCTGGTCGGCTCGATCCTGTTTTACCTGGCCTATACCATTTTCGCCACCCCCTGGGTGGCCATGGGCTATGAACTGACACCCGATTACCACGAGCGCACCCGGCTTATGGGTGTGCAGAATATTTTCGGCCAGATGGCCTATTTGGTGGCGCCCTGGTTTCTCTGGTTTATGCAGAACGAGAACCTGTTTACCGATATGGTCGAGGGCGCCAGCCGACTGGCGATCCTGATCGGCATTTTTGTGGTCTGCGTCGGTGTCCTGCCGGCCATCTTTATCAAAGAGCGCATGAAAGACCTGGCCGAGGCGGAGTTGCAGGAGCACCAACCCGCAGCTGGCAGCCGACTGCTCGCCAACTTGAAATCGTTTTTCAGCGGCTTTATCACCACCATGAAGTTTGCGCCCTTTTTAAAGCTCTGCGCCGCTACCTTCCTGGTGTTTAACGGCTTTATGCTGGTCTCCTCCTTCCAGTTTTACGTGATCATTTACTACGTGTTTGACGGCGACCAGTCACTGGGAGCCGAGTACGCCGGCTGGGCCGGTACGGTGTCCGCCATTGCCACCTTTTGTGTAATCGCCTTTATAACCTGGCTCAGCACCCGCATTGGCAAGCGGCGCGCTTTTTTCGTGGCCACCGGCGTCTCCATGGTCGGCTACGCCCTGAAGTGGGTGTGCTACAACCCGGCCTACCCACTGTTGCTACTGCTGCCAGCGCCATTTATCGCCTTCGGCCTCGGCGGCCTGTTTACCCTGATGGGCTCCATGATCGCCGACGTCTGTGATCTGGACGAACTGCAAACCCACGAGCGCCGGGAGGGTATGTTCGGCTCCATCTACTGGTGGGTGGTGAAACTGGGCATGGCGGCGGCACTGGCGGCCGGCGGCTTCCTGCTCAATGCCACCGGCTTTGATGTGGCGCTGGGCGGCGAGCAGAGTGAGCGCACCATTTTCCTGATGCGGGTATTTGACGTCCTGATTCCCTTTGTTGCCTCCGCAATTGCCATCTGGGCAATTGCCACTTACCAGCTGACCGAAGAGAAAGCCCACGAGGTTCGGATTGCGCTGGAACAGCGACGCGGCAGCGTTAAAGCGAGCTAATTGATATCCATCCCGAAACCGCAATGCACTCCTCCTGCCTGGCGGCCATTCACCTTATTCAGAAACTGAAAGGAATCAGTTTCCGGAGCTGAATTAAATGGTGCGCCAGCCCCCTTCGGGCCGCGCCCCGCACCACATGCGCCTGTTTAATCGCACCAACAGTCCAGTTGACCGCAACACACCTTACCCGCGCTTTTTCGAAGAGTAAGATCCATCCTGCACCAGAAAATAAAGAACAGGAAATCCGCAAGAGCTACCTGTTACGTACCAGTCCAAAAAGATAAGAGGATTGCATAGATGTTTTATAAAAAGAAATTGATTTGTACCAGCATCGCCATGGCCATGGCCGGCACGGTGCTCCCGGTAGCGGCGCAATCGCCCGGCATGATTGAAGAGGTGACGGTAACCGGTATTCGCGGCAGCCTGCAGCGCGCCATGGACATCAAGCGCGACTCCAAGGGTGTTGTGGATGCGATTTCTGCAGAGGATATCGGCAAGTTCCCGGACACCAACCTGGCAGAATCCCTGCAGCGCATCACCGGCGTTTCCATCGATCGCTCCAACAACGAAGGCAGCAAGGTTACCGTGCGCGGTTTCGGCCCGGAGTTTAACCTGGTCACGCTCAATAACCGGCAGATGCCCACCACTGAATTGACCCGCTCAACCCGGTCCTTCGACTTTGCCAACCTCGCTTCCGAGGGCGTCAGTGGCATCGAAGTGTACAAGACCTCCGGCGCGACTCGTCAAAGCGGTGGCATAGGCTCAACCATCAATATCAAGACCGCCCGCCCGCTGGACAACCCCGGCTTCAAGGCCAGCCTCGGCGCCAAGGCGTTGATGGATTCCACCAACGAAAAAGGTGATGACATCACCCCGGAAATTTCCGGTATTGTCAGCAACACCTTCGCCGATGACACCTTCGGCGTGGGCTTGTTTTTATCCAGCCAAAAACGCGACAGTCGCTCCTCCAAAGGGGAAGTTGCCAGCTGGCGCGAGAATATCGACAGCATCGTCAATAGCAACCTGGCCCCTGGTGCCAGCGTGGTTGACAACCGCTCAGCCGAAGCCCTGGCCCATGGCAACACCTGGTACCCGCGCAACTATGAGTTGCAGATCGAGGATATCTCGCGCACCCGTACCAACGGCCAGCTGGTATTCCAGTACGCCCCCACCGATGCGATTACCACCACCCTCGACTACACCTACTCCAAGTTTGAAAACGAATCAGAGCGACTCAACACCGGTATCTGGTTCGCCCCGGACGCCGATGGCCTGATCACCCAGGCGGAAATCGATTCCAACGGCACCTACGCTTTTGTGGAAGAAACCTGCTGTGACTATTCCGCCAACAAGGCCTTCAACGAGTCAGAAAATGAAAACAACTCCATCGGCCTCAATGTCGACTGGCAAGCCACTGACAACCTCAACCTGAATTTCGACTTCCACGATTCCGATGCCATCTCCCAGGGCGTAGGTCGCGGTGACAGCGTGTTCCTGATTCTGGCAGCACCCAACATCGTCACCAAGTCGGCCGATTTCCGCACCGGCACTGACCTGCCGCTGCGCAATATTGTCTGGGACACCAACTTTGTCGGAGTTGAAAACGGACTGCCCACCGCAGCCAGCCAGGACTCCTTATTCGGCGAAGCCCGCGGCAACAAAACCGAATCCGACATTACCCAGTTCCAGTTTGCCGGCACCTGGGAAAATGACGTCGACAGCGGCATCACCAGCATTGAATTTGGTATGGCCCACACCGACTACACCTTCCGCACCCGCAGTTTTTACAGTGGCCAGATAGCGGCTGGCTGGTACGGCGGCAACCAGGACGTGTACGACAATTCAATTTTCACCCGGGAGAGCCTCAACGACATCCTCGATGAATTTTCCGGCGGCGGCGGCGACCTCGACCCCGACTTCTACTACGACTGGGACTTCGAGAAAGGTATCGCGGCGTTTGAAGAGGAGTTCAACGGTGGCCAGCGCCTGCAGGCGCCTTTCGGCGGCACACCGCAATCTGACCACGAGATCAATGAAAAGACCTTTGCCACCTACATCCAGTTCAATGCCGAGGGCGACTTTAACGACTTGCCGGTTACCCTGAGCGGTGGTATTCGCTACGAGGACACCGACATCTCCGCCAGCAGTTTGCAGCGCGACACCGTGGCCCTGGTGTGGCAAGGCCCCACCGAGTGGGGTACCAACCTGGCCTCGGACAGTTCGTTCAGCGACGAAAAAGGGGATTATGCAGTCTGGTTGCCGAACATCGACTTCAGCGTCGAGTTTAGCGAAGATTTGGTGGGCCGGGTATCCTACAGCCAGTCCATCAGTCGGCCGACTCTCGATGATATGCGGGCCACGACCAGTGTCACTTCGGCACCCAAGCCCGGCGAGCGTACTGCCGATACCGGCAACCCCGACCTGAAGCCCTTTACCTCGGATAACTTCGACCTGTCGCTGGAGTGGTACTTCGATGAATCCAGCTATGTGTCCGTAGGTTACTTCCGCAAGCTGGTGGATAACTTTATTGTCAAACAGACCGTCGACCAGACCATTGGCGATTTGCGCGACCCGCAGAGTGGTCCACGAGCAATGCAGGCCCAGATGGATATCGATAACGGCTCGGGCAACAACCTGCACGACCAGATCAATATCAACCTCGGTAACGCTACCGGAACGCCCATTGTGCAGGATAGTGCCGATCCCCTGGCGAACTTCCGGGTGACCACGCCATCCAACCTGGAGACGGCCACCCTGTATGGCTTTGAAGTCGCCGCCCAGTATATGTTTGGCGAGTCCGGCTTTGGGGTGCAGGCCAACGCCACCATTGTGAAGGGCGATATCGATCCCGATGTTTCGCAAACCGGCTTCCAGTTTGTCCTGCCGGGCCTGAGTGACTCTGCCAACCTGGTGGCTTTTTACGACAAGGATGGCCTGCAGGCCCGTATTGCCTATAACTGGCGCGATGAGTTCCTGCGCGGCACGGAAAACAACCAGCCACAGTTTACTGAGGAATACGGCCAGGTGGATCTCAACGTCAGCTATGAAACGCCGTGGGTGGAAGGCTTAACGGTCATCTTCGAAGGCATTAACGTGTTCGATGATTCCCAGCGAGTCTACAACCGCTTCGACAACCAGCTGAGAACGGCAACCCAGTTTGGTGCGCGCTATAACATTGGCGTGCGCTATACCTACTAGCCGAAATGGTAATGGCAATGCCCGGGGTTACTCAGCAGCACTCAGTCGTGATAACCTGAGTAAGCCCGAGCCAACATAACCCGTTGCAACCTTGGAGCCGCTGGCAGTGCCAGCGGCTGTCTGGTGTCTGCAACAAGCGCCAGCGGCTGCCTGGTATCGGCAAGACCTGAGCCAAAAGCCGGCAAATTCCGGCTCGATTGCAGCTGCACTGACAGCACCAGCATTGCCAATAACATTAACAAGGCACAGAGAAAAAAGGGAGGCGAGGTCACAATGACCGAACCGGTAAAGCGTCTCATTGTCGTCGGTGGTGGCAGCGCCGGCTGGTTAACTGCCGGCACTCTGGCAGCGGAGCACCAGGCCCACCTGCCAACCGGGATCGAGGTCATCCTGGTTGAATCACCGGATGTGAAGATCATCGGCGTCGGCGAGGGCACCTGGCCCACCATGCGCAACACCCTGAAAAAGCTCGGCATTGCGGAAACGGATTTTGTGCGCGACTGTGATGCGTCATTCAAGCAGGGTTCCAAATTCTGTGGCTGGGTCAACGGCCAGCAGGACGATGTCTACTATCACCCCTTTACCCTGCCAGAGGGCTATAACCGCCTCAATCTGGCACCGGCCTGGCAGCAACAGCGGCAGCACATCAAGTTTGCCGACGCAGTATGTTTCCAACCGGCCCTGTGCGAACGGGGGCTGGCACCCAAGCAAATTACCACCCCGGAATACGCCAGTGTCGCCAACTATGGCTACCACCTGGATGCCGGCAAGTTCGCCCGGTTGTTGCAAAAACATTGCACGGAAAAGCTCGGCGTCAAACACATTCTCGATCACGTCACTGGCATTAACTCCCACCCGGACGGCGATATCGCCTCCCTGGCGACACGCCAGCACGGCAATATCGAAGCGGACCTGTTCATCGACTGCAGCGGCTTCAAGTCGCTGCTGTTGGGCGAGCACTTCGGCATTCCCTTCGTCAGTAAAAAAGACACGTTGTTTATCGACTCGGCACTGGCCGTGCAGGTGCCCTACCCGGAGCCCGACAGCCCGATTGCCTCCCACACCATTTCCACGGCGCAAAGCGCGGGCTGGATCTGGGACATTGGCCTGCCCTCCCGGCGCGGCGTCGGCCACGTGTTTTCCAGTGCCCATATTTCCCCGCAGCAGGCCGAAGCGCAACTGCGCGCCTATATACGACCATCCCTCGGCCCCCAAGCCGACGATCTGCCACTGCGGCAGATCGCCATTAACCCCGGACACCGGCAAAAGTTCTGGCACAAAAACTGTGTCGCCGTGGGTATGGCCGCCGGCTTCCTCGAACCGCTGGAGGCGTCGGCACTGGTTTTAGTGGAGCTCTCCGCCGCCATGATCAGCGAACAATTACCGGCCACCCGCGGCGTTATGGATATCGTCGCCAGGCGCTTCAATGACACCTTTAGTTATCGCTGGGACCGGGTCATCGATTTTCTCAAGCTCCACTATGTTCTGTCGCTGCGGGAGGACTCCGATTTCTGGGCCGACAACCGCAGTGACAGCAGCATCCCGGACAGCTTGCAGGAGTTGCTGCAGCTGTGGCAATACCACTACCCCTGGCACAGCGACTTCAGCCGCGCCGACGAGATCTTTTCATCCGCCAGCTATCAGTACGTGCTCTATGGCATGGGCTTTGCGACCCGGCCCCGGGCGACGGCACAAGCGGAAAACTATAACCAGCAGGCCAGCCAGCATTTCCAGGAGAACGCCCGCCGCCTGGACAAACTGCTGACGGCCCTGCCGAACAACCGCCAGTTGCTTAACAAGATAAAACACTTTGGCCTGCAAAAAATCTGAGGCTGGCCGGGGTGGCATCAGGCCTCGCTGTATTCAGGTCGACACAAACTAACACTATTCAGGTTCGAAAATGGCTAATCACGCAGTACTGGACAACGTCACCCATAAAGATCTCAGGGTCATCACCGAGCGATCCGCCCGCTACGGCGACAATATCGCCTGTAGCACCGTGTTTCCCATCGAGTTGCGGCAAGTGCAGGCGCAGTACCCGATTGTGTTGCGCAAGAATGCCGACAGCGGGCGCTTTGAACCCATCGCCCTGTTTGGCCTCAACAGCCAGGAGAATTTGTTTTTGGACGAGGGCGGCTGGGACGCCAGCTATATCCCGCTCAGTGTCGAGCGCCAGCCATTTCTTATCGGTGTCAAACCCAACCCGGGTGCAGACAGCGAGCTTTCGGTGCACATTGATATGGACAGCCCGCGGGTCAGCCAGACCGAAGGCGAGCCGGTATTTCTGCAGTACGGCGGCGACAGCCCCTTTTTACAGCGCATCACCTCGGTACTGCTGGCCATTCACGAGGGGCACGAACAAAACCGCGGTTTGACCGATGCCCTGGCCGGGCTGGAATTGCTGGAGCCGTTTACCCTGGACATACAACTGCAGGATGGCTCAAAGCATAAACTGGCCGGGCTCTATACCATCAATGAAGAGCGGTTGCGCAGTCTGGAAGGTGCGGCCGTCGCCGACTTGCATCGCGCCGGCCATTTGGAAGCTGTGTATATGATTCTCGCCTCCCTGCCCAACTTCAAGCGCCTGATTGAGCGCAAGAACGCGCGCCTGTAACAGCATGTTTACCCAGGGGCAGACCATGTCAGGCATACTATGTCCGCAATAGAAAAACGAGTAGAGGAACTGCACGGCTATACCTCGGCAAACTTGCCGGCGCAGGTGTTCAGCGCAACCGAGCCGCTGCTTCTCAAGGGGCTGGTGGCCGACTGGCCAATGGCACAAGCGGTGCAGGAGTCTGCTCAGGCCGGCTTTGATTATCTGCAGAAATTTTGCACTGAAGGGCCGGTCAACGTCTCCCTTGGCAGCCCCGACGTGCAGCAGCGAATTTTCTATAACGAATCTTTCACCGGCTTTAATTTTGATTTCAAGCGCGTGCAGTTTCAGGAGTTAGTGGCAACCCTGCAGCGCCAGCAACAAGCCGAGAGTGGGCCCATGATCTATATGGGCTCGACCCCCATCGACTACTGTCTGCCCGGCTTTCGCGACCACAATGACCTGGCGCTGGGCGATGTCAAACCGGTAATCCGGCTGTGGCTCGGCAATCAAACCCGGATCGCGGCCCACTACGATATACCGGACAATATTGCCTGCGTGGTCGCCGGCAAGCGCCGCTTTACCGTGTTTCCGCCGGAGCAACTGGAAAATCTCTACGTCGGCCCGCTGGACCTGACCCCCGCCGGCCAGGCCATCAGCCTGGTCGACTTCCAGCAGCCGGATTTTGATCGCCACCCGAAATTCCGGGCGGCCCTGAAGCAGGCGCGCCTGGCCGAACTCGAGCCCGGCGACGCCCTGTTTATCCCCAGCATGTGGTGGCACCACGTGGAGGGGCTGGACAGCTTCAATATGCTGGTCAACTACTGGTGGCAATCGGTGCCCGCCTACCTGGGGTCGCCACTGGACGCCCTGTATCACGCGCTGCTGAGCATTCGCGATTTACCCGCGGCGCAACGGGACGCCTGGCGCGGACTGTTTGAGCACTATGTGTTCAGCGCCGACGCCTCCAACCCCGACGACAGCGTGGCGGCGCACATCCCGGAGCAGGCCCGCGGCCCGCTGGCGCCCCTCGATGAACCGGCAGCGAGAAAATTGCGGGCGCTGCTGCTAAAACACCTGAATCGCTAACTGTGGTACAGAAAACAAGAGTGTTCCTATGAAGCAGAATAATTTCAATAAAGTGGTCATCGTCGGCGGCGGTACTGCCGGCTGGATGGCGGCAGCGGCAATGAGCAAGCTGATGGGCAAAAACCTCGACATCAGCCTGATTGAATCCGATGAAATCGGTACAGTTGGCGTAGGCGAGGCCACCATTCCGCTGCTGACCGGCTTTCACCAATTGCTGGGCATCAAGGAAGACGAGTTTATGCGCAGCTCCCAGGCCACCTTCAAACTCGGCATTCAGTTTGAAAACTGGGGCGCACTGGGGGACAAGTACTTGCACCCCTTTGGCATTATTGGTAAGGATTGCTGGGCCTGCAGCTTTCATCACTTCTGGCTGAAAGCCGTGCAGCAGGGCAAGTCCCTGGACCTCGGGGATTTCTCCCTGCACCAGCAGGTGGCGCAAGCCAACAAGTTTGCCCTCAGCGCCAAGGGCGGGCTGGATTACGCCTACCATTTCGACGCCAGTTTGTACGGCCGCTTTTTGCGCAAGTTCAGTGAGCAACACGGCGTCAAGCGCATCGAAGGCAGGGTGGTGGACGTCGCCACCAGCGTGCAAACCGGCGCCATCGACTCCCTCACCCTGGCCTCCGGGCAGACCGTCAGTGGCGACCTCTATATCGACTGCAGCGGCTTCCGTGGCCTGTTGATCGAACAGGCCCTGCACACCGGCTATGAAGACTGGAGCCACTGGCTGCCCTGTGATCGCGCGGTCGCGGTACAGACCACCGCGGTGCAACCACCGGTGCCCTACACCCGCTCTATCGCCCACGAAGCTGGCTGGCAGTGGCAGATTCCGTTGCAGCACCGGGTCGGCAACGGCCTGGTCTACTGCAGCACCTACCTGAGCGATGACCAGGCCCGGCAAAAACTGTTGGCCAACGTCGATGGCGAGCCCATCACCGAGCCGCGGGTCATTCCCTTTCGCACCGGCCGGCGGCTGAAGCAGTGGAATAAAAACTGCGTCGCCCTGGGCCTGGCCAGCGGCTTTTTGGAACCACTGGAATCCACCAGCCTGCACCTGGTGCAGTCCGCCGTGATCCGCCTGCTGCAGCTGTTTCCGGTCAACGGCCTCAATCAAACCGAGATCGATGAGTACAACAGTCAGTCAAAGTCGGAAATCGAATACATTCGCGACTTCATCATCCTCCACTACCATGTCACCCAGCGCAACGACAGCCCCTTCTGGAATTACTGCCGCACCATGGACGCACCCGAGTCCCTGACCCGGCGCATCGAGTTATTTCTCAGCAACGGCCGCATTTTCCGCGAGGGGCATGAACTGTTTTTTGACGGCTCCTGGTCCCGGGTAATGACCGGCCAGGGCCTGATGCCGAAGGGCTACCACCCGATTGTGGACATTATGGCAGAGCCAGAACTGGATGCCCTGCTCAGCGATATCAAGACAACCCACGCGCGAGTGGTGGAGCGGCTGGGCAGCCACCAGGATTTTATCAATCGCTATTGTAAGGCTGAAGCCACTGGTTAGCCGGTGTAGCGCCAATCCATAAACACTACTTTTGGTCCTCCCCCTGCAGGCGGCGCTCCGGCGTCGCCGCGCCGGCCCGTATTTGGTCGCAGCTTCAACCCATCTCAACGTGTTTGTATTGTTTTTGATCGGTCACACGGTATCGTCCCACTGTTGATAAAAAATACCTAAACATAATCAATTTATCAGGTGGGGATATGGCGGAGAGACAGCCTAATAGCGCCGGCGCGCTGGCGTTGGCAGCTTTTATTTTCTCGACTGTGAGCTTGTTCGGCTGCAGCGAAAAACAAGCGCCGCCGGCGGCTTCGCACAAGCCGGCCGACAGCGCAACAGCCAGCCCTGCCAGCAGCAAGTTTTCCCACAACGACGCGGTGGTTTGGGCAGTGAATATCGGCGGCCCGGAACACCTGGGCAGCGACGCTGTCCGCTACCTGGCCGACACCCTGGACTGGCAGGCGGAAAGCGGGACTATCGACAACATCCTCGGCACCCAGGATGAAACCGTCTTTCGGACTTACCGCAGTGGCGACCTGCAATTGCGCCAGCCGCTCGCCAACGGGGTCTACGACATCACCTTTAAATTTGCCGAGCCGGAGCATATTGCCGTGGGCGAGCGCGTGTTCAGCATTTCCGCCGAGGGTAAAACAGTCATCGCCGATCTCGATGTCAAGTTGGCGCGCGACGGCAACCACCGCGCGGCACTGGTGCGCACGGTAACCGATGTGCAGGTCAACGACGGCCGGCTCGATATAGGCTTTGATGCCAGTGCCGGCGAGCCACTGTTGAACGCCATTATCGTACGCCAGAAAACCAGCGACAGCCGCAACTGGCAGCTGCTCTGGAGTGATGAGTTTGATTACCAGGGTGCGCCGGACCCGCAGCGGTGGAGCTTTGATGAATGGCCGGCGCGCAAGGTCAACGACGAGGACCAGACCTACACCAGCCGCGCTCGCAACGTGAGGGTGGAGGACGGCAAGCTGGTGATCGAAGCCCACAAGGAGCAATACAACAACGCCGAATACACCTCCGGTCGCATTCACTCCCACGACAAGGGTGACTTCCTCTACGGCCGGGCCGACATTCGCGCCAAACTGCCCGCCGGCCAGGGCACCTGGTCCGCCATCTGGATGCTGCCCAGCGACCCTTTCCGCTACGCCACCAACTGTGCCGGGGGTGCGGATTGGCAGGGCAGCAGCACCTGCGATGCCTGGCCCAACTCCGGCGAGATCGACATCATGGAGCATGTGGGTTACGACATGCAAACCGTGCACGGCACCGTCCACAACAAAGCCTACTACTTCGTCAATTACCAGCAGCGCAAGGCCAGTGTCGAAGGCAAGAGCGTCGATAGTGAATTCCACGTCTATTCCATCGAGTGGACTCCGGAGCACATTTACATCCTGTTTGATGGCACACCCTACTTTTTTTACCGCAATGAGGGCACGGGCTGGCAAGCCTGGCCTTACGACCACCCCTACCACATCATCCTCAATCTGGCGATTGGCGGGCACTGGGGCCGGGCCGGCGGTCCCATTGACGACACACTATTTCCGGTGCGGATGGAAGTTGATTACGTGCGGGTGTTTAAACCCGCGGTTAACTGAAACGCACCGGCGACCATTATTGACATGCTGCCGCTACGCTTTGCACTCGAGCGGCAAGCATCCGAACAACTATTACATTAAACAATGCGAGGATGGCCATGAACCAATCAGCTGAGCAATCACACAACGCCGCAGGGGAGTTCCTGACCTGCGACGGCGATCGTTTTTACGCAATTCACAACGTCGACAAAATGCCGCCGTTTTTTACCAGTGTGGTGTCCGACAGCGACCACTGGCTGTTTGTGTCATCCACCGGCGGCCTGACCGCAGGCCGAGTGTCGCCGGAGACTGCCCTGTTCCCCTACGTCACGGTCGACAAGATCCACGAGAGCACTGGTCACAGCGGCCCTAAAACCCTGCTGAGAGTCGGCCGCAACGGCAATATGCTGAACTGGGAGCCGTTTAACAAGGATCACAACGAGCGCTACCAACTGACCAGAAACCTGTACAAGAATTTGCTCGGCAACAAACTGCGCTTCGAGGAAATCAATCACGATCTGCAGTTGGCGTTTCGCTATACCTGGTTGACCAGCGACAGCCACGGCTTTGTGCGCCAGTGCCAGCTCGAGAACCTCGGCGACAACGGGGTGCAAGTCGATATGCTCGATGGCTTGCAGAATATTCTCCCGGCCGGGACTCCGCGCTACACCCAGACCAACTCGCCCAACCTGGTGGATGCCTACAAGTGGACCGAGCTGGATCAAACCACAGGCATGGCCTTTTTTACCCTCTATTCCGGCATCACCGATCGCGCCGAGCCCTGCGAGTCACTGCGCAGCAATAGTGTATTTTGCCTCGGGCTCGATGACTACAAGGTGCTGCTCTCCGCGGACCAAATAGGTAATTTTCGCCTGGGCATGCCCCTCCAGCAGGAAGTGCTGAAACGCGGTATCCGCGGCGCCTACCTGGTCAATGCCCAGCTGGAACTCGCCCCCAACGCCTGCCAGCAGTGGCAGCTGGTCGCCAATGTGGAGCAGAGCCAGAAGCAGGTAGTCGCCCTGCGCCAGCAACTGGCCCAGCCGGCAACTGTCGCCGCCGACATTGCCCGTTCCATCGAACGCGGCTCGGATGAACTGGCGCGCATCATGGCCGGCGGCGATGGTTTCCAGGCCACCGCTGAAGAAAACGTGACGACCCACCACTACGCCAACGTGCTGTTCAATATTCTCCGCGGCGGCGCCTTCATCGAGCAGTACAAGGTCAGTTCACGGGATTTTTCCACCACGGTGCAGAACTTCAACAAGATTGTCTTCGCACGCCACCAGCAATGCCTGCAGACCCTGCCACAGCAAGTGGAATACGGCCAGCTGTTGCAGACCGTACGGCAGCAGGGCGATGCCCAACTGGAACGCCTGTGCCACGAATACCTGCCCATCACCTTCGGCCGCCGCCACGGCGACCCGAGCCGTCCCTGGAACCAGTTCGCCATTAAAATCAAGGACAGCCAGGGCAACCCGCTGCTCTACTACGCCGGCAACTGGCGCGATATTTTCCAGAACTGGGAGGCGCTGACTTTCAGTTACCCGGAGTTTATTGAGAATGTGATTGCCAAGTTCGTCAACGCCTCCACCATGGACGGCTACAACCCCTATCGCATTACCAAGGATGGCATCGACTGGGAAGTGGAAGAGCCGGACGACCCCTGGAGTTATATCGGCTACTGGGGTGACCACCAGATCATCTACCTGCTGAAGTTACTGGAGCAGTCCAACAACTTTCACCCGGACTTGCTCGGCAACCTGTTGCACGAGGAGCTGTTCTGCTACGCCAATGTGCCCTACCGCATCAAGCCGTTTGCGGCCTTGCTCGAGAACGCAAAGAGCACGGTGGAATACGATGAGGGCCTGGCCGAGCGCATCGAGCACAGGGTCGCCGAGTTGGGCGCCGACGGCAAGCTGATCGCCGACGCCAACGGCGAGGTCTACCAGGTGAATTTGCTGGAGAAACTGCTGGTACCACTGCTGGCCAAGCTCGGCAACCTGGTGCTCGACGGTGGCATCTGGCTCAATACCCAGCGGCCGGAATGGAATGACGCCAACAACGCTTTGGTCGGCCAGGGCCTGTCCATGGTTACGCTCTACTACATGCGGCGCTATATCAGCTTTATGCAGCAACTGCTGGCGACGGAGTCCGGCGCGACGGCCCTGTCTACCGAAGTCAGCGAGTGGCTGCAAGCGACCACCGCCGCACTGGGCAGGGTGCGCCCGCTGCTGGGTGCCGCGCCGGTTTCTGCCGAACAGCGCTTCCAGACACTGCTGGAATTGGGCGAGGCCGCCAGCAACTATCGACTGACGGTGTATAAACTGGAACGCTTTTCCGGCAAGGTGCAACAGCCCCTGGCCGAGGTCAAGAATTTGCTCGACGATGCCCTCGCCGCCATCGACCACACCATCGGCACCAACCGCCGCGACGACGGACTCTATCACGCCTATAACCTGCTGGCATTAAACGGCCGGGCCGTTGAGGTGGATACGCTGTATCCGATGCTCGAAGGCCAGGTGGCCGCCTTGAGTGCCGGTGCTATTGCCCCCGACGCGGTGGTGGACACCCTGGAAGCCCTCTATGCCAGCGCGGTGTACCGGGCCGACCAGAAAACCTTTATGCTCTATCCCGACCGGCAGCTGCCCGGTTACCTGGAGAAAAATTGTATCCCCGCCGCCAGGGTCGAGGCACTGCCGGTGCTGCAGCAGATGCTGCAGCGGGGTGACGAACGCATCCTGCTGCGCGATGCCGATGGCAATTACCGCTTTGACGCCGGCTTTACCAATGTCGGTGATTTGATCAAGCGCATCGAGAGTTTGTTACCGGAATATGGCGATGCCCTGGACCAGGCCCGCAAGCCGCTGCTGGCACTCTACGAAGACGTCTTCAACCACCAGGAGTTTACCGGCCGCTCCGGCGGTATGTTTGGCTTTGAAGGCTTGGGCTGTATCTACTGGCACATGGTGGCCAAGCTGTTACTGGCGGTGCAGGAAAATTTCTTCGCCGCGCTGGAGCAACAGGCTGACCCGGCAACCTGCGCCCGGCTGGCACAACTCTACTACCGCGTGCGGGAAGGCATTGGCTTTAACAAAACCCCGGCGGAATACGGCGCCTTTCCCATGGACCCCTACTCCCACACCCCCAAACACGCCGGCGCCCAGCAGCCGGGTATGACCGGTCAGGTGAAGGAGGAAGTGCTGTCCCGCTTCGGTGAGCTGGGCTTGCGAGTCAGTGACGGTGCGGCTCGATTCGAGCCAACCTTGCTGCGGCCCTGCGAGTTTGTCAGTGAGCCGCGTTCGTTCCGTTACCTGGACGTCAACGATAGCTGGCAGGAACTGACGGTGCCGGCACAGGGGCTGGCGTTCACCTGGTGCCAGGTGCCGATCGTGTACTGTCTCGATGACAGCACCACCCCGGCCCTGATCGTCAATTGGGCCAGCGGCAAGAGCCAAACCTTTACCCCCCAGGCACTGCCGGCCGAGGAAAGTATCGAGCTGTTCCAGCGCACCGGTCGAATCCGCCAGCTGACCCTGACCCTGAACTCAAAGCAGCTCTTCAACGCTTAAAACCTGCAGCGTGTTTCCCGCACTTACCCGGTTGCTTCAGCAATTGGGGAAGTCGGGAGATACTATTAATTGTGCCCCTATCTCGCAGTAGCCTTCCCGTTTCCCGGCAGTTGCCTTTTTGACCCGGAGCTAACCCGGTTCAACTCAAAACGATGGTTCAGAAAAGTTGTTGCTGTTAGGGTGCGATATCGCATGAGATCGCCTTTTGCTGTCGCTTGAATTGGCGCTAACAGTTATTGATCAACACCAAGATGTGTGCGTCTGGGCATGAGGAATTCCGCTCCCGAATTGCGCCTCCCAATTGACTACATTCAGCGGTTAAACCCAGCTGGATTATCAGTTGGCCATAATTACAATAATTAGTGAGTAAATTATGACTCGTTACGTTTCAGCCAAATTGTCGATTATCCGAGCTCCGGCACCGCGCTCGCGCCAACCCGCGCAGCCTCACTCAGGGCGACCAGGGTTACTTCAATGGAGCGCTGCATTTGTCGCTATGCTTTGCGTCAACTGCGCCCTGGCCCAGCAGGGGGAGTTACTCTGGGAGGATAATTTCGACACATTCGACAGCGATGCCTGGTCGATTGATCTCGGCGACGGTTGCGACCAGGGAATCTGCGGCTGGGGCAACCAGGAGCTGCAAGCCTACGGAGAATCAAACGTCTATATAGCAGCGGCGCCGGGCGAGGTGGGCAACAGCGCCCTCGTCCTTGAGGCGCGCGATGAAGCTGCCGGTGGCCTGGCATTTACCTCCGGTAAAATTCTCAGCAAAAACAAGGTCGCTGTTAAATACGGCATGATCGAATATCGGGTGCTGATCCCAAGCGTTGACACGGGACTTTGGCCCGCAGTGTGGATGCTGGGTACCAGCACCGCTGCCTGGCCGCGCAAAGGTGAAATCGACATGATGGAGATGGGCCAATCATGGGCCCAGCGCAGTAACGCCGGCCACCCCGGTGCAGCCTCGAATAATTATGTTGGCTCCAATGTTATTCGCTACGCTGAGGCGGCTTGCGTACCCGGCAACGAAACCTGTGCTGCGAGTGCCGCCTGGCAAACGGATAACGCCTATGTTTCCGATCAGCCGTTGACCGGCCGTTTTGTCACCTATCGTACCTATTGGACTGATACCGAACTGCGCTTCAGTGTGATTGATAATGGTGTCGAATACGATTTGTTTGACAGTCCCGTTGCAATCCCCAATGACGACCCCGACGCAGAGGCGCTGCGCGCGCCGTTTTATCTGCTGTTAAATTTGGCGGTCGGCGGCAATTTTACCGATGCGCTTAACAGCAGCCAGGTCAGCGCACCGCTGCCGGCCAAAATGTATGTCGACTATGTTCGGGTCTATCGCTACAACGGTCTCGGCGAGGTATTTCTGGGCGCTATTGCGCAACCCGAAACGGGCACCTTCGGGGTATTTACCGATAACACACCAACCTCCAATAAACTGGAAGCCGGGGTGACATCCGATATTTTCATTTGGGATCCCGCCACCGGCACAGGTAATACCGCAGCGGCGGAAGGGGATAATGTTATCGCCTGGAATCCAAAGGCGAACAGCTGGTTTGGCGGCGGTGTACTCGCGCGACAGGCATTGGATTTAAGCAATTTTTCTGAAGGCAGCTTGAAATTTAAGATTAAAATTCCCGCCAATGTAGGGTTCCGCATCGGCATTACCGACACTTACACCAATCAAAACTGGTTGAATTTCCCTGCCGGCGAAGCGATTTACGGTATGGTTCGCAACGGAGAATGGACGGATGTCAGTATTCCGGTTGCTGATTTACGCGGCAGCTTGATTGCCATGCAGTCCATTGCTTATCCGTTTGCGCTGCTCAGCCTGGACCCGCTAGCCGTTACCGATTTTCAATTGGCGGTAGACGATATTCGCTTTGAGGGCGGCGGTGATGATGGAGTTATCGACAGTGATGGCGATGGGGTGACCGATGCCCTGGATGCTTGCCCCGACACGCCTGCAGGTCGTGAGGTGGATGCCTCTGGCTGTGAAATTCCCACCGCAATTGACCATGAAGTTGCCATCGCCAACGGCATACTGGTTGGTGGTCTCGCATCCGCGCAGCCGGGCTATACACTCTATGCAAGCACTAAACACCAGCCGAAAGACAGCGGTAAAAAGGACAAGCAGGACAAAAAAGATAAGAAAGATAAGAAGATAAAGCCTGCAAAGTGCAACAAAAAATGCCAGGCGGAATACAGCCCGCTGCTGGTGACAGATGGCAACGCCTCCGGGGTCCCGGATCTCGGCACCTTCGCCTTAAGTGACGGCTCGCTCCAGGTAACCTACCTCGGCATGCCGTTGTACTTCTCCAACGCTGACGACGCCAGTGGCGGTGACGCAGGGATTTCCAAAAAATTCTCCTTCGTCGAAGCGCCCTACATAGAAGATCCGGACAGCGATGCCGATGGTGTTGTCGACAGCATGGACCAGTGCCCGAATACGCCAGCAGGGACCATGGTTGACGCCCAGGGGTGTGAAATCTTTCTGGATTCCGACAGCGACGGCGTTGTCGATCGGGATGACATCTGTCCCAATACCCCCGCGGGTACCCAGGTTGATGCCCAGGGTTGTGCGGTTATGGTTGATACCGATGGCGACGGGGTGTACGACCAGGATGATAACTGCCCCAATACACCGGTTGGCAGCGTGGTCGACGCCGACGGCTGCGTGATTCAAACCCCTCCACCAGAGCCTTCCGACGCAATGCAGATATACATTGATGCGGTTGGGGGAGATTGGGCGCTGTGGGATTGCTGCGGCGGCGCGACGATTGTCGAGCTGGCCGATAGCGATAGCAGCCATGGCACTGTAGCCCAGTTCAGTTTTGGCGAGGCGCCAACAGTAGCCGGGTTCTTATTGCCCACTGGCATTGATGCCTCGGCGTTCGCCGGCGGCACCCTGGAGTTTGATTTCTATCTGGCCGCTGCACCGCTGGACTCCAGCGCTGAATTTCGCCTGAAAATTGAAGGCGCCGACGGCAGTGCATTTGTCGAAGTGCTGCTCTCCGCCAGCCAGCAGGGCGAAGCGCCTGTGGTTGGCCAATGGCAGCACTTTAGCTTTGATCTCGACAGTCTGGCAGATGCTGGCAGCTGGGACTTGAGCACTTTGAAAATCGTTATGGTATTTCCCGACTGGGGCAAGGGTAACGGCACGGTCTATCGCATCGATAATGTCCAGCTGGTGCCACTGGCTCCGCCGACACTGCCGCTCTACACCGATGCGGTAGCGGGTGACTGGTCGCTGTGGGATTGCTGCGGCGGCGCGACGATTGTCGAGCTGGCAGATAGCGATAGTAGCCATGGCATTGTAGCCCAATTCAGTTTTGGCGAGGCGCCAACAGTGGCCGGGTTCTTATTGCCCGCTGCCATCGATGCATCAGAGTTCGCCGGCGGCACCCTGGAGTTTGATTTCTATCTGGCGTCTGCACCGCTGGACCCCAGTGCCGAATTTCGGCTGAAAATTGAAGGCGCCGATGGCAGTGCATTTGTCGAAGTACTGCTCTCCGCCAGCCAGCAGGGCGAGGCGCCCGTGGTTGGCCAATGGCAGCATTTTAGCTTTGATCTCGACAGTCTGGCAGACGCTGGCAGCTGGAACTTGAGCACCCTGAAAATTGTTATGGTATTTCCCGACTGGGGCAAGGGTAACGGCACAGTCTATCGCATTGATAATGTCCAGTTGGTGGGAGTCATCGGCTCTGAGCCACCGCCACCTCCTGGTCCGCTGCCGGATCCTGTACCTATTCCGGTGCCGCCCACCATTACTCCGGTTGACGCCAGCGACCCAAGCACTTACAACATCACCAGTGTTGGCGCCGGCAATATTGCCGATGGCATAAACCCCGACGGTTACGGATGTGTCTTCGACTTCGGTAACTGGGTATATAACGCGGGTGTGGTTCAACCCGGTGTAAGTTCCTGTGATCCCATAGGAACACCGACCCCCATTTACCCCCAGGTAATTGGTGCGGCAGCAGAATTACCGACGCCGACCCACAAATGGTGGGGCTCCATTCCATTTCACGGTGAAATGAAAATCGGCGACCCGAATAACGCGGCCTATATCACCCCCGACCCGATCATTGCGCGCATCAACAATAAAGGCGTTCGCGTAATGGGTATTCCGAGCGGGTTGGCGCCCACCAGCAACGGCTTTTTATACCAGGTGCCAGACCCCTTCAGTGAAGTTTTTGATGGCGTCGCGATTGGCAACACCCTGTTCTCAAACCTCAATGCCTACCTGAAGGACCACAGTGATGGTTCCGTGACCGTACAGTGGCAGGACGGCGTTTATCCGGTGATGGAAGCGACCTTTGTGCACGGCTCTCCCTATGTGTACTTCAAGGCCCATCAGGGTGAATTGGTGATTCGCACCAAGGCCACCGACGGCCCGGAAAAAGGCACCTATTATGCGCAGGGTAATAGCCTGGGTGTATGGACTGCAGTTGCCGGAATTCGCAACAATTTCCTGATTACCGGTGAGGGCACTACTGAGTTTTCTGATATTGGCGGCAATCAAATCATAGTCAGCAACGAAGCCAGGGAGCTCACCCTGGCACTGCTGCCGGTGTCCGGGACCAGCACGCCAAGTGCTGTCGATGCGGCCTATTTTGCAGCCTTTGCGCGCTCGGTAGTGACCCGCGTTAATATTGATTATGACGTCGACCCAAGCAATAATGCGGTGACCGTAACCCATGCCTATCTGGACGGTGATGGCGCGGCGGTTGAGACTCTGGCCGGTATGCATCCATTGCATTGGAAAAACTCGAGCCAGGCGACCACCGGTTATTCGGTACGCAGCGCACGCGGTACGGTTAAGTTTAGCCAGACCAGCGGCTTCAACTACCAGTTGCCTTCTGTCGGTGTGTTACCTTACATGCCAACCTCAGTAGCGACACTGGATCAGACGTATCTGCAAAACCTGGTGGCGGAATTCATGGCCCAGGACGTGGCCATGTGGAACACCCGCACCGATACTTACTGGGCCGGTAAGAACTATGGCAAAGTGGCGGAACTGGCGGCGATTGCCCGATCCATTGGCATGCTCAGTGAGGCCGATATACTGATCGACTGGCTCAAGGCGGAACTGGAGGACTGGTTCAGTGCCGATACCAACGGCAGCCTGGACACCACCAAGTATTTCGTTTACGACGCCAACTGGAATACCTTGCTGGGTCTTGAGGAGTCCTTTGGTGCCCATCAACAGTTAAACGATCACCATTTCCACTACGGCTACTTTGTACGTGCCGCCGCGGAGATTTGCCGCGTCGATGCAGCCTGGTGCAGCGACGACCAATACGGTCCGATGGTGGAGCTGTTGATCCGTGATTTCGCCGGTGACAAGGACGACCCGATGTTCCCTTACCTGCGCAACTTTGACCCTGCCAACGGCTTTTCCTGGGCTTCGGGCAACGCTAACTTTGTGTTGGGCAATAACAACGAATCCACCTCCGAAGCCGCCAACGCCTACGGTGCGATCATCCTCTACGGCTTGATTACCGGCGAGCAGGCGCTGGTAGAGAAAGGCATGTACCTGCATGCCTCTACCACTGCAAGCTATTGGGAGTACTGGAACAACATTGACCGCTACCTCGGCTTACCCGCGGAATACGATAATTTTCCGGCCAGTTACAACAAGTTGACCACGTCCATTATCTGGGGCACCGGCGCGGTGTTTTCCACCTGGTTCAGCGGCGCCAATGCCCACATTTTGGGTATCCAGGGGCTGCCCTCAAATCCACTCAACCTGCACATCGGTCAGTATTCCGACTATATGCAGGACTACGTTGCCTTGGGGCTGGCGGAATCGTTAAACGGTAAACCCTCCGGTTTGATAGATGATCAGTGGCGCGATATTTGGTGGAACCTGTGGGCGATGACCGACGCCGATGCGGCCTTGGCCGATTACCAGACAATCGGCTCAGCGTACGACCCCGAAGCTGGTGAAACCAAGGCCCACACCTACCAGTGGTTGCAAACTTTCAGGGCACTGGGACACATCAAGACCGGCACCGGCGCCTTGACATCCGACTATCCAGCGGCGGTGGCGTTCGAGAAGGACGGCGTCACCCACTATGTGGCCTACAACTTTGGCGATCAGGCAAGGCTGGTAAGTTTTAGCGATGGTCATAGTTTTATGGCGGTAGCCAATGACATTACGGTTAGCACCAGCGCTGAATGAGCTAGTGGTGTCGGGCTGACAGCGACACCGCAACAGCCCGCAAATAGGCGTAATTCAACCTATTGTTATTAAATATGGGAGTTAATAACATGAACAGTTACTACAAACAGAGAATGGCCGCAGCCGGGATTGATTTAAGCAACCTGTCAGTTGAGGAATTGAAATCCATGTGTCGCCAGCTGTTGGAGAGTAAAATCCACGGCATTTCCTTCAGCCCTTATACTGCCGGGCAGGGACCAGGCACGGTGCTGGGCGAGGCACAGATTCGCGATCGTCTCGGCATTATTGCCCCCTACGTCAACTGGGTGCGCTCCTTCTCCTGCACCGAAGGCAATGAACTGATCCCCGCCATCGCCCATGCCAACGGCCTCAAAACCATGGTCGGTATCTGGCTCGGCGATGACCGCGCCAAGAACGAAATTGAACTGGCCAATGGCATCGAAGTGGCGAGGGCGGGCCACGCCAATATCCTCGGCGTGGGCAATGAAGTGCTGTTGCGCGACGACCTCAGCGAAGCTGAATTGATCGACTATATCGAGCGCGCCAAGGCGGCCTGCCCAGGGGTCGAGGTGGGTTACGTAGACGCCTATTTCAAGTTTGTCGATTACCCCCGGGTCACCGACGCCTGTGATGTCATACTGGCCAACTGTTATCCCTTCTGGGAGGGCTGTCCGGCGGATTACTCCCTGCTCTATATGAAAGAGATGTACCGCAAGGCCATGCGCGTCGCCGAGGGCAAAAAGGTGATCGTCAGCGAGACCGGCTGGCCCAATAAAGGCACTGCCTTTGAAGGCGCCGAGCCGTCGCTGGAAAACGCACTGCGTTACTTTATCAACAGTTACCAGTGGGCCGTAGAAGACGGCATCGAGCTGTTCTACTTCTCCTCCTTCGATGAAGACTGGAAAATCGAAAAGGAGGGCGACGTCGGCGCCTACTGGGGGCTATGGGACAAGGACGGGGTGTTGAAATATGCCTGAGACCAGCCCCGCCATTGTCGCTGGCAAACTGGATCTGGTGCCGGGCAACGCCATCTGTTACTCCGGCTATCGCGCCGGCCAGGATCCCCGCGAGGGCACGTATCCCAGTTACGCCGAAGTGAAGCAGGACCTGCTGATCCTGGCGCAAAACTGGCAGTACCTGCGGCTCTACGACAGCAGCCAGCACGCCGAAACCGTGCTGCAGGTGATCCACGCAGAAAAGCTGCCTTTCAAGGTCATGCTGGGCGTGGACCTGGCTGCCGAAGTCAGTAACCCCGACTGCCCCTGGGGGGCGCACTTCAGTCCCACAACGCTCGCTGCCAATCGCCGCGGCAACAGGGCCCGGGTTGAACAGGCGATTGCCCTGGCAAAACGCTACCCGGATAGCGTTTTCTCCCTCTCCGTCGGCAATGAAGCCAGCGTCGACTGGACCGATCATATGGTGCCGGTTGAGCGCCTGATCGACTATGTGCGACGCATTAAGGCGGAGTTAAGGCAACCGGTGACCTTTTGCGAAAACTACGCCGCCTGGGTCGCCAAGCTGGCGCCGTTGGCAGCAGAGCTGGATTTTCTCTCCGTTCATACCTATCCGGTGTGGGAATTTAAAACCATCGACCACGCCCTGGACTACACCCGGGAGAACTTTGCTGCAGTGGCCGATTGCTATCCCGACAAGCCGGTGATTATCACCGAAGCCGGCTGGACCACCGCCTCCAATGGTCGCGGTATCGAGCCGTGGAACGCCTCGGAAGAGTTGCAGGCGCGCTACTATGCAGAGTTGCTGCACTGGTCCGATAGCGAAAACATCCTCACCTTTGTGTTTGAAGCCTTTGACGAACCCTGGAAAGGCTCGGACGACCCACTGGAGCCGGAAAAACACTGGGGCCTGTTTAACGTCGACCGCACCCCCAAACGGGTAATGCAGGAGTTTTATGCGCAACGGCAGCATCACCACTGAAGCGTTTAGCGCAGTAACCGCCAGCACAGTAACAACAGGCGCCGCTCGCGCAGCGACCGGCTACTGCGCTCAGCGGCGATTTGCTGCCACGGCCTGCTTCTGGTTGATCGCCTGGCTCGCCCTGGCCTGTTTGCCTGCTTGCAGCACTGGGCAAAAGGCGAAACCTGCCCCTCTTCCCAATGACTCACTCTCTTATCCCACGCTGGAGCTCAACAACGACACCTTGCGTATGGTGCTGTACCTGCCGGATCCGGAGCACGGCTTTTACCGCGGCACGCGCTTTGACTGGTCGGGCATGATCGAACGGGTCGAGTACGCTGGCCACCGTTTCTACCAGCCGTTCCAGGCACAACACGATCCCTACGGTCACGACCATGTCAGCGGCCCGGCGGAAGAGTTCGGCATGGACAATCCGCCCGGATTTGACGAGGCCGCAGCGGGCGAACCCTTTGTGAAAATCGGGGTCGGCCTGCTGCGCAAAGGCGCCGAGCCAAACTATCGCTTCAACGGTGACTACGAACTGGTTCGGGCCGGCGATTGGGCCGTAGCGCGAGGGCCGGACTGGGTTGAGTTCGAACAAGCACTCAGCGCCCCGCGCGGTTGGGGTTACCGCTATCAAAAACGCATCCAGCTGATCGCCGGCCAACCGGCTTTTACGATCAGCCATCGCCTCGAGAACAGCGGCAGTAAAACCATCGCCACCAATCACTACAATCACAACTTTACCCTGATCGATGGCACGCCCTATGGCCCGGACTACGACGTGCAATTTCCGTTTCTCGCCAAACCGGAGCAGGCCATCAACCAACACGCCTGGTTTCGCGCCAATGGCATCGAGGTGCAGCGACCCCTGGGTGAGGCCTCACTGTGGTTGCCGGTGCACCCGCAGCCGGGGCCGGCGTCCCTCAATGCCGGGCTGGTGCGCAATAACAAGACCGGCGCCGCGGTAAGATTCCAGGGCGACACACCTATCAGTAAATACATCTTTTGGGCAGTGGCGCGCGCCGCTTGCCCGGAACCCTTTATCCACTTGCAACTGGCACCGGGGCAAGTGCAAGAGTGGTCCACCCTCTATACGCTGGAAGTCGACTCGAACCAATAGCACTTAAAAATAAAAAAAACGGGGTTGAAAGCGTTAGCGGCGCAGGGCAAGGCGGCGCAGTGTTTTGCGCAAACGACTGCCGTTGGCACTGGTGTTTTCTTCGAGCATACCTTGATAGCTCAAACCGTAACCATAGGGAAACAGCGGCGTGAACCCGGGCTGGTCCTGGGCGCCGGCATCGGCGTCGGTGCGCGGCCAGGAAAATGGCAAGCGACCCTGGAAGTCATAGTCGCCGAACAGCACTTCCGCCACGCCCAGACCCTCGGAGCCAGGCAGCCAGGCGGCCACAAAGGCCACCGATTTTTCCAGCTCCCGGTTGACCACCAGCGGCCGACCAGAGACCAATACCGTCACCACCGGAATACCTTTGGCGGCGATATTGCTAATCAGCTGCAGGTCCTCCGGGTGCAATTGGCACAACTCCAGGGTCCTGCCATAAGGCTCGCGTACGATCATGGCACCGCTCATTTGCGAGCCTGTTTCCACCATCATCTGCTCATTGAGGCGCACATCGCCCAAACCCTCTGCGTAGGGGTATTCACCCACCACCACCAGCGCGACGTCGTGCTGCTGCGGGTCGGCATCGCCCCCCAATGGGTCCTCACTGAGGCTGGCGTTGGCGGCCAGTGCCTGCACCCCCTCCCAGATGGATGTAGCACCCGGTATTTGTTCATTGCCGGACACGCCCTGCCACTCGATGCTGAAGCCACCGCAGAGATGACCGCGATTGTGGGCGTTCTTGCCAGCCACCAGCAGGCGCGCGGTCTTGTCCAGCGGCAGTACCGAATTGCGGTTTTGCAACAGCACCAGTGACTTGCGCACCGCCTCCCGGGCCAGGTTGCGATGCTCGGCACAACCAAAACTCGGATGATTGGACCAGGGACGGGCGGCGGGCCGCGGTCGTTCAAACAGGCCGTAGGCGATTTTTACCGCCAATATCCGGCGCACGGCGTTGTTAATACGGGTCATGGAGACGCTGCCGTTGAGGGCATGCTGGTGCAATGACTCGATAAAGCGGTGCCAGCTTTCCGGCACCATAAACATATCGATACCGGCATTGACCGCCTGGCCGACCGCGGAATGATAGTCGTCCGAAAGGTAGGTGGTGCCCTCCCAGTCGGAGATCAGCATCCCTTTAAACTGCAGTTCGCCTTTCAGGATATCGGTCAAGAGAAACTTATGGCCGTGGCATTTCTCACCCTTCCAGCTGTTGAACGAGGCCATGATGGTCAGCACTCCAGCCTCGAGAGCAGCCAGGTAGGGGGCCATATCAATTTCGCGCAAGGCCTCGAGCTCGGCCGGGTTATTGCCGTGGTCGATACCGTGGGCATTGCCGCCATCACCGACCCAGTGCTTGGCACAGGCCAACACGGCATTCTCACCCAGGTCCCCCTGCAAGCCTTCGACAGCAGCACGGGCAAAGTCAACCACCGGCCGAACCTGCTCGCCCACGCTCTCGTAGCTGCGCCCCCAGCAGATATTGCGAGCGACCGCCAGGTTGGGCGCAAAGGTCCACTCGATTCCGCTGGCCAATACTTCGCGGGCGGTTATCTGCGCGATGCGCCTGACCAGGCCGGCGTCGGCGGCAGCGCCGAGACCTATATTGTGGGGAAACACGGTAGCGCCAGACACATTGCAATGACCGTGAATGGCATCGACCCCGAACAGGGTTGGAATTGCCACATGCCCCGGCCCCGCCGCCATGGCTGCCGCCCAGTAGGCGTCGTTCATCTTGACCCAGGCTGCAGGGGTATTCTCCTCCGGGTGGGAGCCGCTGCCGCAAAGCACTGCGCCGAGGTGGAAGTTACGCACATCCTCGGGGCTGCAGGTACTGCGCTCGGCCATGACCATCTGGCCGATTTTCTGCTCCAGTGACATACTCGCCAGCAACCCGTTAACCCGGTCGCGCAACTGCGCATCACTGCCAAACAGAGTCACAGGCAGCCCACTAGCGGTCGCCGCAATAAGTCAACTCGCACTGCCGTGCAGTAGCTCCACCCGTGGCCGGTTACTCCGCAGCACAGGCCTCTGTATTGAGCCCGTTTATTTCCCATGCCCCATTGCTCACTTCATTCCAACTTCGTGTCTCCTGAACGCAGCTTAGCACCGCCTGTGCTGCATTGGCCACCTGTTGCCCTGGCCGGTGTCCCCGGGTCAGGCCTGGGAGCTCAACGGCTGCCTGTCATTGACCAGCGTCCGCTCCAGTTCCTCCAGGGATTTGCCGCTGGTTTCAGGCAGCAGCTTGATAATGATACCCACCCCAACCAGGGCAAACAGCCCATAGATCAGGAAGGTCATCGCATTGCCCAGGTAAGCCAGCTCCCAGGGAAAGATGAGTTGCACGGTAAAACTGACCGCGGAATTGATCAAGCCGACAAAGGATATGGCAACGCCCCGTACCCGGTTGGGAAACAGCTCCGAAAACAGCACCCACATCACCGGCCCGATGGACACCGCAAAACAGGCGACAAAACCGAGGATGCCGGCCAGAATCAGCGTGGCGTTCATGCTGATCGCGGCAGTCACCAGCTCCGACTCAAAGGGCTTGACCGCATCTTCCCCCAATGTCTCGGCCAATGCCGCGCGGAAACTGGTGTCACTGTTGAAGGTGACTGATTCAATGGCCCGCAGTTCCGTGCGATCGATCCCGGCGGGCAAGCTGGCAATGGCTTCCGGGGTGAGCGTATAGCTGGCGGAATGGAAACCGAAAGCCAGCACAAACATGCAAATCGCTATTCCGCTCACTCCAAAACTCAACAGCGGCTTGCGCCCGATTTTATCGATCAGCGCCAGCGCCACCAGGGTAAACAGCAGGTTCACCAGGCCCACCAGTATGGCCTGCATAAACGACGCGTCGGTGCCGATACCGGACTGCTCAAAGATCATCGGCGCGTAGAAAAATACCGAGTTGATGCCGGTAATCTGTTGCAACACCGCCACGGAAATACCGATTACCATCACCAGGCGCATGGAGGGCTTGAGCAGTTCCCGGATGGATACCTTCGAGTGATCGGTCTGCCGGGCGAGACTGTCGAGAATGGCGTCGAGGTCAGCCCGGGCCTGGGTGGCGCCGCAGGCGCGGGTCATAATTGCCAGCGCCTCGTCCTTGCGGCCCTGCATTATCAGCCACCTGGGGCTTTCCGGAACAAAACCCAGGCTCAGTAGATACAGCAGCGCCGGCAGCATTTCCAGGCCCAACATCCAGCGCCAGTTCCACTCGGTAAATTGCAACTGCAGGGCCCAACTGGCGTCGGACTGGCCGAGTTTTAAAATCAGGTAGTTGGTAAAAAAGGCGGTGGATATACCGACCACAATGTTGAGCTGGTTAAACGATACCATCAGGCCGCGGCGTTTCGACGGCGCGATTTCGGCGATGTACATGGGGGCTATAATCAGTGCCGCCCCCACCCCCAGGCCACCGATCATGCGCGCCACCACCAGCATAATAAACGACTGCGCCAGCGCCGATAAAACGGCTGAAACCAAAAACAGCAACGCGGCAATGGTCAGCACCGGCTTGCGGCCGAGGCGATCACTGATGGGGCCGGCCAGCATCATGGCGAAGGTAGCGCTGAGCGCCAGCGAGGCCACCGACCAACCCAGTTCAATTTTACTCAGGTCAAATTCCACTTCGATAAACTTGACCACGCCCGAAATAACCGACGCATCGAAGCCCATAAGAAAGCCGCCCAGGGCGACAATCAGCGCTACGCGCACACTATAAAAGATAGAAGTCATTCGGGTTCACTGTTTTCATTAGCAGGGCTATCCAATCATTATTTTCAGGGCAGTAATACTGTCTCGCCCAACAGTTCAAATTGCGTTGCCAGTTCGGCCTCGGAGCTGCCACCGATCCAGACATGAAACTGGCCCGGCTCCACCACCTTTTGCATCTTGCGGTTGTAAAACGCCAGCTCCTCGCTGGTCAGGGTAAAACCAACCCGCCGCGCCTCACCCGGCTGCAAGCGCACCCGCTGGAAGCCTTTCAGCTCCCGCACCGGACGGGTAACATTGCCCACCAGGTCGCGCAAATACAGCTGCACGATTTCCTCGGCCTCCATCTTGCCGGTGTTGGTCAACAGGGCGGACACCTGAATGTCACTGCCGACGTGGGGCCGCTCGCTGGAAATACGGATATCGCTGTAGGCGAACTCGGTATAGGACAAACCAAAACCAAAAGGAAACAGCGGTTTATAGCCAGCGTCCAGGTAGAAGGAGGTCATGCCGAGGGAGGTTTGCGGCGCCTTGGCATCAATGTCGTCGATATGGGCAATGGTGTCGTCCGAGGGCGGCTTGCCGGTATTCTTGTGGCTGTAGTAGATGGGTATCTGGCCGACGGTGTTGGGAAAGGTCACCGGCAACTTGCCGGATGGGCTGTGCTTGCCCAGCAGGATATCGGCGATGGCCGGGCCGCCCATGGTACCCGGGTGCCAGCTGTAGAGAATGGCGTCCACCTTGTCGACGATGTCGGTCAAGGTCAGGGGGCGACCGGCCATAACCACCAGGATCAGCGGCTTGCCAGTTGCCGCCAGCGCCTCGATCAACTGCTGCTGGTAACCCGGCAGGCGAATGTCGGCGCGGGAGTGCGCTTCGCCGGACAGTATCGCCTCTTCTCCCAATGCCAGCACCACCGCGTCGGCGGCCTCGGCCAGGGCTATGGCCTCGGCAAATTCGGCCCGCGACTTGCTGCGGGTATTGACCAGGCCGCGGGCAAAGTTCACTTTGACCTTGTTGCCGACGGCATCGCGCAAGGCCTGCAGCAGGGTCACACTGTCTTCCGCCTGGCCGTCAAAAATCCAGGTGCCCAACTGCTCATAGGGGTCGTCCGCCAGCGGCCCGATCAGCGCCAGTGTATTCAGCTTGCCGCTGTTAAGGGGTAAAACCCGATTGCGATTTTGCAGCATGACCACACTCTGCCGCGCCGCCTGCCGGGCCGCCTCGCGGTGCTGCTGATTGACCAGCGCCGGAAAGTCGGTGGGCTCAGTGTGGGAGTTGTCAAACAGGCCGAGCCGGGCTTTGATGCGCAGAATGCTGGTCACCATGCGGTCTATTTCCCGCTCGTCGATGCGGCCTTCGGCGACCAGCGCCGGCAAATGATCAGCGTAGGTGGTACTGACCATCTCCATATCGACACCGGCATTGGCCGCCTCATAAGCGGCCTCTTTGTCATTGGCGGTAAAGCCGTGCACGCTCAGCTGGCGAATGGATTCCCAATCGCTGACCACAAAGCCCTTATAACCCCATTCCTGTCGCAGGATTTGCTTCATCAGGAATTCGTTGCCCGAGGCCGGCACGCCATTCAGGTCACTGAACGAGGCCATAAAGGTGGCCACGCCGGCGTCCGCCGCCGCCTGAAAGGGCGGCAGATAGACATTGCGCAGTTCATTTTCCGGAATATTGGCGGTGTTGTAGTCGCGCCCCCCCTCCGTGGCCCCATAACCGGCAAAGTGCTTGGCACAGGCAGCGATGGTGCCCTTGCCGGCGAGGTCATCGCCCTGGAAGCCCTGCACCATGGCGGCACCAAGTACGCTGGCCAGCCAGGGATCCTCCCCCAGGCTCTCGGCAATGCGCCCCCAGCGGGGGTCCCGGGTGACATCGATCATCGGCGCAAAGGTCCAGTTGACCCCGGTACTGGCAGCTTCGAGGGCGGCGATTCTGGCACCTTCGCGAACCACTGCCGGGTTCCAGCTGGCGGCCTGCCCCAGCGGAATCGGGAAAATGGTGCGAAAGCCGTGAATGACATCACGCCCGACCAGCAGGGGTATCCCCAGGCGACTTTCTTCCCGGGCAATACGCTGTAATTCATTGATATTTTCTGTGTTAACATCATTGAGGATGGAGCCGACCCGGCCCTCGGCCACGGCGCGCTTGAGCTCAGCGCCGCCAGAGCCGCTGAGCTGGCTCATCTGGCCAATTTTTTCCGCCAGAGTCATGCGAGCAACCAGCTCACCAATGCGCTGCTCTATGGCGACCGGCAAATTGTCGAGGTTTTTGCTGCCTGCCTGTTCAACCATTTTACTGCTTGCTTGAATAGTGTCCGCCTGAGCGCCAGCTACAGCCATAGTGATCGTTCCCGAAATAACAAATAACAACAGATAATGGGTAAGGGTTTGCGGTGACAACATGTTTGTTTTTCCCCCGGTGCAGCCGGTGAAGCCAGGACTGGCGGCTCCGCGCGGGCCACGCTCACCCTGCAAATCCCGCCCTGCAGGTGTTGCGGCTGCCACTGTGAGGCCAGCTGGTTATCGGCCGCAGCCATCTCCGCTCGAACCATCTCCGTTCGAACCATCTCCGTTCGAACCAGTCCCGCGGCCAGCGCACGACCGACATCTGCCGATATTCCACTATTCGGCTACCGAGCTCAAACAGCATGCGATATGAGGGACTGTCGGTGAGACAAGCTGGCGGCGGTGTTAAATGTCGCCGCTCAAATTCCGGTATGATGGCTGGCGGAAAATCGATCCGGCGATACGCCGGCTGCGTACCCCTGACGGGTAGTTCCCGTTTAAAACAATAATCAGACCAATGGCAGGGACAAGGCTTTGACAACAACGACAGCGCGGTTTATCGATAGCGTCCGCAGCAGTCGCCGCAAACAGTTTTGGCTGTTGCAGGGCGCGGGCTGGTTTGGCCTGTGCTTTATTACCTTTTTCAGCCTGACCCTCTGGTACGACCAGCTCGACTGGCCCTACCTGGCGCATATATTCCTGCAGGCACTGCTGGGGCTGCTGTTATCACTGCCGCTGCACCTGCTGTATCAAGCCCTCTGGGGCAAGCCGATACTGCTCCAACTGCTGCTCGACAGCGCCGCTGTAGCCATCACAGCCGCGCTGTGGACCGCGCTGAGGCTGGTCACATTCTACTGGCTAACCCGGGAGCCAAACCTCCTGCAGGACTTTGGCGGCTGGTACTTTGGCTCGCTGATGATCTTCCTGTGCTGGTCAGCCATTTATTTCAGCATCCGCTTTTACCTGCTGTTTCAGTCCGAGCACGACCACCTGATAGAAACAGAAGCCTGGGCTGAAAGCGAAAAGTGGAAGCGGCTGGAGGCGGAGTCAGCGGCCAGGGAATCGCAGCTGAAAATGTTGCGCTATCAACTGACCCCGCACTTTCTCTTTAATACCCTCAATGCCATAGCCGCCCTGGTGCAGGTTCAACAGTCGGACGACGCCCACAAAATGATCGTCAACCTGAGCAATTTCCTGCGCTTGTCGCTGGATCACAACCCCACCGCGAAAATTACCGTGGAGCAGGAGATTGCAGCGCTGATGCTGTACCTGAATATTGAAAAGGCCCGCTTTGGGGAGCGCTTGCACATCGATCTCGACGTCGCGGAAACAGCCAAACAGGCCCTGGTGCCCAGCCTGCTGTACCAGCCACTGGTGGAAAACTCCATCAAGTACGCCATTGCCATGAACGAGGACGGCGGCACGATTCGGGTGTCGGCCCGAGACAGCGGCGAGCAATTGCTGCTCGAAGTAGAGGACACCGGGCCACAACTGCAGGCCAGTGGTGCCAAACCCCTGAGCGGCCGTAAAATAGGCTTGCAAAATACCATTGAGCGGCTGAATGGCTTTTACGGCAAGCAAAACTACCGCTTTGACATGCAACCGCTGGCACCTTCCGGCCTCAAGATCAGCATTGCCATTCCCCTGGAAGAATTCCCAGACTATTAACCGCAGCGCCAAAGAGAGGAAGATTTGAGTGGACAGATTAAAAACCATTATCGTCGACGACGAACCCCTCGCCCGTCGCCTGCTCAAGACCTACCTGCAGGAGCACCCCCAAATCGATCTGGTTGCGGAGTGCCAGAACGGCCGTGAAGCCATCAACGCGGCGCAGCAAATGGAGCCGGATTTGATGTTTGTCGACATTCAAATGCCCGGTATCAATGGCTTCGAAGTGGTCAAGCGCCTGCAGTCCGACGTGATGCCGATGATCGTTTTCTGCACCGCCTATGAAAAGTACGCCCTCGACGCCTTTGATATCAACGCGGTGGACTACATTTTAAAACCCATGGACCGCGAGCGCGTGGAGAGGTCGGTGATGCGCAGCCTGGAGCGCCACAAGAACGTGGATGCAACCGCCTCCAAGACGCCCATTCTCGGCGCCCTGGAAATGATCGCCGAGAAGGTTGCTGCGGATTTATCCGGCGCCGGGCCCGCCGAAGAAAAGGAGCAGGCGGAGGCCAACCTGAGCCGCAAACTGGCTATCAAGGACCGCGACCTGATCACCATGGTGGACCAGGAGGATATTGACTGGGTCGATGCCGCGGGGGACTATATGTGCATTCACGTAGCCGGCGACACTCATATTATGCGCGCCACCCTCAAGCACCTGCTGGGGCAACTGGATAGCAGTATCTTCAAACAGGTGCACCGCTCCACCATCGTCAATGTCAACCGCATCCAGAAAATCACTCCCTGCAGCAAAGGGGAGTATTTACTCCACATCGGCGCTGATGCGCAAATCAAGGTGAGCCGCAATTACCGCACCGCAATCAAGCAATATATCGAGAAATTTGGCTAGCTCCGCGGCCTTAGCTGCCAACTCTTTAGCGCGAACCAGCTGGTTTCACAGCGGTCTTAACCAGTACGCTGTTGAAATGTATTACAATAACCAGGCTGAGCGTGTTATTTTCCACCTGACAGTGAATATCACGCCAGACACTACCGCTGCCGGAGGAACTGGCGACAAATCCGGCGCTTGTCAGATGAATATTTAAGCAATTGTGGCTGTTTAACCTATTCTAAATACAGGCGTAAACAGGTACCGGTTGTTTTACAGGTAAGGATTGTTGTAGGTATATAAGCGTAAACAGGTAAAGGGTATTCGTGAGCGGCGCATGGGCGCGCCAGCCCACGTGGTACTGGCTGCTCGCCGGGATCTATGCGTTTTGAATTTAACCGCATCTACCGGGTAGTAGGGCTAGCAAAAGGGACTCGTGTCGACCAATTCACTAAAAGGAAGTTTTTCATGCCAGCTTTGTTAGCGCGCTACAGGCCAGTGCTCGCTGCCAGCCTGGCCATTCTCGGTGTGCTGGCAACGGGCTTTGCCCTCGCCCCCCTGCTAACTGGCCTTGACCCCCAACTTGCCGGCAGTATTGCCGGGACCACTGCGGCGCAGCGCGAAGTCAGAATCGCCGTCTCCCACACACCGCTGTCAACCCCGGTGATCCTTGCCCAGCAACTGGGTTTCTTCAAAGACGCGGGGGTCGATGTTCGGCTGATCGAATACAATGGCGGCGATCTTACCTTTGACGCCATGATCAATGGCGAGGTCGACCTCGCTACCTCCTCCGATTCCGTCGTGGTCTTCAACAGTTTCAAGCACCGGGACTTTGTCCTGCTCGGCACGTTCGTGCACTCCGACAATGATATCAAGATCATTACCCGCAACAGCCGCCAGATCACCTCCGCCCGGGACCTTGCGGGAACAACGGCGGCGGTAATTAAGGGCAGTGCCAGCGAGTACTTCCTAAGCACCTTCCTCACCATCGAGGGCATCGTCCCCGACCAGGTTACCACTGTCGACAAAAGCGCCGGGGAAATGCACAAGGCGCTCAAATCCGGTGAAGTCGACAGTATTGTCGTATGGGAGCCCTTCGCCTACCGGATCCTGCAGCAAGAGCAACAATCGGTCGCACCGCTCGACACCAAGGCGCTTTACAGCCTGACGTTTAATTTGGTCTCCTCCCGCAGCTTTGCCGATGACAACCAGCAACTGATCAGCAATATACTGCGCGCCATTCGCACCGCCAACCGGTTTATTTACGCCGAGCCGGAAAAGTCCAAAGACATCATCCAGGCCTACCTGCAGCTGGACAAGCAGTTTGTGGATTGGCTGTGGAGCGACTACCTTTTCAGCCTGACGCTGAACGAATCCCTGGTGTTGACCCTGGAGGAGCAGGCCAACTGGGCGATCAACAGCGGGTTACTGGATGAACAACAGGCACCTGATTTCAGGCTGGTCATTGACTCCCGGGCCTACGATCGTATGAAGCGGGACCTGCGCGATTAGCTCCCGACACATTGCAACCCTATACAGCAGAATTTACCATGAGCTTGAAGTCTAAACTCTACATCATCGCCCTACTCGCCGTCGGCCTCGCCATCGTTTGTGCAGCGTTTATAAATGCCACCAAACGCAATGAGAACACGCTGATTCTCCACACCGAGTATGTCGAGAGCGTGCTGCAGACCACTGACAACCTGCAAGCCGCATTGCGCGAGTACGGACTGGCATCCACCCCGGCCAATGCCGAGCACTGGCTCTCGCTGCACAGTACCCTGCAACAATACCTGGACAATCCACCGCAAGTTTCGATCAATATGCAGCCCTACCTGAGCTCCGCCCTTGCCTTGAATAAAACGGCGCACACTCTGTTCCAGCGCCTGCTCACCATCGATGACACTCTGTCCAGCGCCAACTCCGACCCGCAATTACTGGCCAATGCCAAAAAAGCACTTGGCAACCGGCTCTACCTGACCTTAAACCTGATCAGTGACGAGAGCCTGAACCTGTCCTTCGGTGCCCTGCTGGACTTCAAACGCAAATCCAGCAATATCAACCAGGCCTTGAAGGCATCGGTTTTCACCGTCAGCATTCTCAATGTGCTGATTGCCTTGTATTTTGTCTACACCTTTTCCGGTCGCATGAATCAACTGCTAAGCCTGGTGCAGGGTGTCGCCAGCGGCGACCTGGACACCAGGGCACTGGCCTCCGGCAAAGACGAATTGGCCAAGCTGGCGGTACAGTTCAACAACATGACCAGTAAACTGCAGGAGAGCATGGTCGCGCGCACGGAGCTGGAGCAGATGATTGACCAGGCCACCGCTGAACTGGAAGCGCAAAAACAAAAATTACACCAGATGGCGCACTACGATTCCCTTACCGAAATTGGCAACCGGGCGCTGTTTAACAGCACCCTGGAACACGCCTTCAAGCGCGCGCAACGCAGCGCCGCCAAACTCGCCGTGCTGTATATCGATATCGATGGTTTCAAACTCATCAACGACAACCACGGCCACAATATCGGCGACGAGGTACTGAAACTGGTCGCTCGGAAATTCACCTCGACAATCCGTGCCAGCGACGTTATTGCCCGCCTCGGCGGGGATGAATTTGCCATCATTATGGAAGAGCTCAAGGGTCGGGAGGATGCCGAGACCCTGGCGTCCAAACTCCGACTCCGCCTGGCCGCTCCGCAGAAGATCAGGGATCACATAATCAATATCGACGTCAGCATCGGCATCGCCCTGTACCCGGATGACGCCGCCTCCATCGAGGATCTTATCCGCAGCGCCGACAGCCACATGTACACGGTCAAGCACAGCAGTAGAGCTTACAGCTGAATTCAGCTGCCAGCGCCGCCCCTGAGCCACTGCGAATATAGCACCGTATTGTCTGGCGAGGTGCACCGACGCAGTACCGTGGCCTGCAGCCGGGCTAGCGAATCCGCCAAAAGTTGATCGAGCGGGCCCGCAGCGGATTGCTCCCGGCCTGCTGCGGGAAATCCTGCAGGCCGAGCTGGCCCTTGTGCAGCCGCGGCCGCACCCCGTTGATAAACACCCGCTTGGCGGTCAACTTGTTGGCATAAAGGCTGTAGCTCTGCTGCACCTGCACGGTGGACGCGGAACTTGCACCGCCGCGGTCAGCACCACCCCACATTGCCGGCCGGCCAAACGACTGCAGATCGATACTGACCAAGGCACAGGAGGTATTGATGATCAGCAGCACCAAATCGCTTGAATGCTTGTGCTGGTGGCAGTACACCCGCAGGTCCGGGTGACTGTTGCTCACCCCATAGACCGCCTCGCCCATCAATTGCCCCCAAAGCCAGCTGACCCAATAGTCCGGGCGCGGCTTCAGGGTCAAGCGGTTGATCATCCCGTAGTCGCCGCCGATCAGGCTCTGCCGCACCATCACTTTTTGGCCCAGCAGCGCCCCCTGCCCCAACTGGTCTGCCCACCAGAAACAGGAGGCAAAGCGATCGGATATTCTCGGCTGGCCGCCGCACTGGGCGGAGCCGGTTTCACCGGTCCACAGCTCCGCCTGGGGCTGGTAGAGATCGCGCCAGTGACGCAGCTTTTCGCTGTAGTGGCCAAAGGTATCGAACGACTTTATCGAGAGCGCTGTTTGCAGCGTGGCCGAGCGGGTCTGCAGCGGCGAACGCTCACTTTGGAAGGGGTAGTAATGCCAGTCGACGATATCCAGCTCGGCCCCCATGGTTTGCAGGAACTTGGGGGTTATATTGGAAAAGGGCCTGATGGTTTCCCCCAGCCGCGGCCAGAAAGCGCTGCCCGGGCCACAGATTTTCACGTCCGGGTAATAACGCCGCAGCAACCGGGCAAAGGTGGCGTAGTCCCGGGCCAGCATTTTCGCCCGCGGTTGCGAGCGAATACCGTGAAACGCCCAGTAGGCGTTGAGCTCATTGCCCAGCTCACAGACATCCAGTCGATAGCCCTGTGCGCTGGAGTACTCCAGCAGCTGTTGAATTTCAGTGCCGGCCCACTCGCCGTGCTGGCGGCGCTTAAACAGGCCGTACTTGTAGGTAAAGGCAAACTTGCACTGGTTGCGCGTGATAAAGCTGTGCAGTGAATCCCACATGGTTTGGGTCAGAATCAGTTCACTGGCATCATGGCCGGGGCTGGCAAAATAGTGAATCTTGTCGGCTTCCGAGCCCCCCACACGTAAATAGGCCGGCGCCAGCGCCTGCACCAGGCGGTCCAGTTTTTTTGAGTTCAGGTCCAAGGGTGGCACCCGCAGCGTGCCCAGTCCCCGCCGCGAGTTGCCACTGCCCTCCCACCAGAAGCCGCCTGCCAGTACCGAAATATCGATAGAAAATGAGAGGTAGCGCGGATCGACCTGGTGCAGCGGCTGCCGGTCCAGCAACCGCAGCTGCACCGCCGCACTGGCAGCGGCCAATGTTGCGCCCCCGGCAGTCGGGTGCTGGCGCAGCAACAGGCTATCTAGAAGGTGGTTCAGGCGCATGCGGCGGTCGCAACGCTCCCTGTGGCAGTGACATGAGTGTGACCAAGGTAGGTCGCTTTGTTGACACTTTAATGACAGACTGTGCGCAGCGTTAACGGCCAGTAGTGGATTCACCAACTGCTGGGCCGCCCAGGGGCCCAGCAAAACCAAATCCGCCTACTTCTGGACAGTGGAGACGGCGCTGCGCGAAAATGGCTTTGAAATCCCGTTCCCGCAGCGGGACTTGCACATGCGCTCGGACTATCGAGATACTACTGACCAGAATGGAATTCACGATTGATGGAAATGCACGACCCAGGCTGTGAACTGGTATTTGTCTACGGCTCCCTGAAACGCGGCGGCCACAACCATTATTTACTGCAGACCAGTGTCTGCATGGGTGAGTGGCGCACTCGGGAGCTGTTCAGCCTGTATGACCTGGGGCCTTTCCCGGCCGTCTGCCTGGAAGGCGGGTCAAGGATTAGCGGCGAGGTGTACCAGGTCAGCCCCGGCACCATGGCCGACCTCGATGCCCTCGAGGGGTATCCCGGCTGGTATCAGCGCACGCAGATTGACACCTGTTACGGTCGCGCCTGGATCTACTACCTGCAGTCGGCACCCGCCGACGGAGTCCTGATCGACTGTGGCGAGTGGCGGCCGGCCCAGGCTGTTGCGGGCTAGGCACCTGAACCCCGGCCTGGAGCGGGCAAAACGGCGAACCGCTGGCAGCTGCAGCCAGTATCAAACAACACGGCGCGGGTTTGGCAAAAGCCCGCCCGCAGCGACACGGGTCGCGCCCGCCTAGTCGGGCAGCGGAATAAACTCTTCCTCGTCCCCGGGCACCTTGGCAAAGCGCCCTTCCTGCCAGTCGCGCCTGGCCTGCTCAATGCGCTGCTTGCGACTGGACACAAAATTCCAGTCGACGTAACGGCGGCTCAAGGTGGCGCCACCAATTACCGCGATGCGGGCGTCCTCGGCCGCTTCGATAACGATACCCCCGGCCCTGGAAAGTACCGCCATGGCATGCTCCGGGATGAGGCTGTGACCCGCCCGCAAACTGCCCTCCAGCGCATACACGGCACACTCTTCGGCGTCGGGCAGGGCGAGCGTCTGGCCGGCGTGCAGGCTGGCTTCCAGATACAGGGTTCGAGCGTAGGTTTTCACCGGTGAGGTCACCCCAAAGGCGCTGCCCATCATCACCCGTACCGGCACACCGTTCACCGTCACTGCGGGAATTTTCGCCCCGGGGTAGTGATAAAAGGCCGGCTCCACCTCCTCGAACTCTTCTGGCAATGCCAGCCACAACTGCAAGCCGTGGGCACTGTGCGGGACATTGCGCACTTCCGGTCGCTCCCGCTCGGAGTGGGTAATGCCACGACCGGCGACCATCAGGTTGATATCTCCGGGTCGAATGGCCTGCACATTGCCGAGCGAGTCGCGATGCAAAATCTCCCCGGCAAACAGGTAAGTGACGGTGGCCAGGTTAATGTGCGGGTGGGGACGCACGTTAACCCCCTCCCCGGCGGGGAATTGGGCCGGGCCCATATGGTCGAAAAAGATCCAGGGGCCAACCATCTTGCGCCGGGTAGTGGGCAGCAAGCGGCGCACGGAAAAACCACCCAGGTCCTTCTGCCGCGCTTCAATGATCAGGTCTACCGCGGCGCATCCCTGCACCATCTTGCACTCCTGTTCCGCATCGTTTGTGGGATCGCTCATAACATGCTCCTGTGCCGGGTAAAGAAAGCAACACTGTGCACTGACCAGCCTAAATTAATTTCACCTTGCGGGTTAGGAATTATTTGCAAATAAAAAAACCCGGCCAGGAGTTCATTGGTTATATTGGCGGCGGGCACCACTCGCCGGCGGCGAACTCCTGACATCGATTATTGTCTATTTGTGTGCAGAACGGCTCGCCCCATCAGGAGATATACCATTATGAAAACCACATCTGCCCTGTTGATCGCCCTGCTGGGACTGGGCGGCCACTCCTTCGCCGACCAGCACCAGGATGCGGAGGATGACAATGTCATGGTGCCGGGCACCGAGCGCTGCCTCAGCCTGACCAGGATCAACTCGACCCGCGTGCTCGATAATCAGCGCATCGCCTTTCACCTCAGTGGCAAAAAAGTCTACATCAATGTTTTGCCGCGCCCCTGCCCAGGGCTGCGCAAAGATTCCACCATCATGTACCGCGTAACCATGAGCCAACTCTGTGACATGGACCTGATCACTGTACTGGACCCTATGGGCGGCGGCTTTATGCCCGGCGCCTCCTGCGGTCTGGGTAAATTTGTACCGGCAACCAGCGAAGACCTGAAACCCCTGCGCTATGAAACCTTAAAAGACGAGTGATAGTCCCACCTGCTGATAGCCCAACGCCCGGCGGAGCCGGCAGGTAACCGCCGCGGCGGGCGGGCCATTGCAGCTCAAACCGCGGCGTCACTGCGCCAGCCCGTCCGAGCTGACTGGCCCGCTTTCCAGCGGCTGACAACCGCTGCGTACATGGATTTTTGCCACAATTTATTGAACAATGCCCTCACCCTGATGTAGTTTGGCCGTTTGCGCCAGGCATAAAGCCCAACGTCACCTCTGCCTCCCGGTTTCACTTACCGAGCCTAATAATGAAAAAAAACACCTTTCTCCCTGCACTTCTGTTCAGTTGCCTGTTGGTCGCCTGTGGCGAGCCGGTCGAGATAGCGGAACCTCCGCCAGTGCGCGGCATGAAGGGCTATGTAGTAAGCCGGGCCGCCAATTTCGAATTGCGCCGCTACCCCAGCATCGTGCAGCCGGCCCGGGAAACCAAGCTGTCGTTTGAGGTAGGTGGCAAGCTCAAGAGCCTGGACCTGGAAGTGGGCCAGCGAGTAGAGCCGGGGCAAATACTGGCCGAGATCGATCCGGTCTCACTGCAATTAAACCTGCAACAGGCGCAGGCCTCGCTGCAGGAGGCCCGGGCGGCGCTGAGCACTGCCAAAGCTGACTACCAGCGCAAACAGGATCTGCTGGCCCGAAAGTTCGTCACCCAATCCCAGTATGAGCAGGCGGAAAACCAGTACAACGCCGCCACTGCCCAGTTGCAGCGCGCCGAAAAGTCCCTCGAGCTGGCCCGGGAAAGCCTGAAGAAAACCCGCCTGCAGGCGCCCTTCAAAGGGGTGATCTCCAGCGTCGAAAGCCGGGACTTTGCCCAGGTGGCCGCCGGCGAAGTGGTGCTGGGCATGTACAGTGAAGGCGCTTATGAAGTGTCTTTCAGTGTGCCGGCCAGCATTATCAATAAAATTGCCGTCGGCGACCGCGCCAGCATAACCTTTCCCGATCTCGGCACCACCGTCTACCAGGGCCACCTCAAGGAGCTGGGTGCCCGCGCCACCAGCATTTCTTCCTTTCCGGTAGTGGTGGCGCTGGACGAGACACCTGCCGCCCTGAAGGCGGGGCTCAGCGCCGAAGTGACCCTGGAAATTCCCCTCGACATCCGCAGCGATGGTTTTCTGATACCTGTCAGCGGTATCAACCTGGACTCGTCTCCACCGACCGACGGGCACCCGAACTTATCCGCGCAAATTGGCAGCGGTACGGTATTCGTCTACGACTCCGCCAGCAGCACCGTGCAGCGCCGCACCATCTCCATTATTGGCGTCTACGACCAGATGCTTATCGTCGGAGAGGGCCTGCACGAAGGCGAAATTATCGCCGCGGCGGGCATCAGCTATCTGCGTGATGGCCAACAGGTCAAGCTGTTGCCAATGGCGAAGCAGTAACGGAGACAGCCATGCATTTCCTGACCGAGTTCGCCCTCGCCCGCTCGCGCCTGACCGTGCTGGCCATGCTCTGCCTCATCGTAACCGGGGTGCTGCTCTATCACGGCTTCCCCAAACGCGAGGACCCGGAAATCGCGATCCGTCAATCGGTGGTGACGGTGGAAATGCCCGGCGTGGTGCCCGGGCGGATGGAAAGCCTGATCGCGGATCCGGTGGAGCGCAAGATTCGCGAGATTCCCGAAGTCGACGAGATAAAAACCCTGATCGTCACCGGTAAAGTCTCCATCACCGTCAGCGCCAGGGACTCGGTAAACAAGCTCGACCCGGTGTGGCAGGAGCTGCGTGACAAGATGGAAGAGGTCGCCCGGGATTTGCCCCAGAGCGCCAACGGACCGTACGTCAACACCAACTTTGGCGACGTCTCCATTGCCAGCATCGCCATTACTGCCGAAGGTTTTGACCTGCCGCACATGGAAGACAGCGCCAAGCAATTGCAACGCATTTTGCACACGGTAAAAGGTGTCGCCAAAGTAGACATCTACGGCCAACAAAAGGAAATCATCTGGCTGGAGGTAAACTCCGCCAAACTGGCCAGCCAGGGTGCACAACTCGCCACCCTGATCGACGACCTGCAAAGCCAGAATGTGATTCAACCGGCGGGCCGGCTAACCGCCCAGGGCAACTCCATCCTGCTGGAGGCTAGCGGCCACTTCAGCAGTGTGGAAGATATCGCCATGCTCCTGACCAGGCTGCAGGACAATGGCGACCTGGTCCGCCTCGGCGATATCGTCGAGGTGCGCCGCGGTATAGCGTCGCCCAAGGACAAGCCGGTCTACTTTAACGGCCGCCCGGCCATAGTGGTCTCGGTGCAAATGCAGTCCGGCTACGATATTGAGGCACTGGGCAAGGCGCTGCGCAAGACGCTCACCGAGTTCGAGAACTCGCTGCCCATTGGCTACGAAATCAACCTGGCCGCGTTCCAGCCGGACATGGTCACCGAAGCGGTGAATACCGCCATGAGCAATGTGGCGCAAACATTCCTGGTGGTGCTGCTGATTATCATGCTGTTCCTGGGTTTGCGCTCAGGGCTTATTATCGCCTCCATCGTGCCCTTCGCCATCATGTTTGCCCTGATCGGCATGTCGCTGCTCGGCATTGACCTGGAGCAGGTCTCGATTGCCGCCATTATTATTTCCCTCGGCTTGCTGGTGGATAATGGCGTGGTGGTAGTCGAGGATATCCAGCGCCGTATCGGCGCGGGGGAGTCACCCCACGATGCGGCACTGGCGGCGGGGCGCCAATTTGCCACCCCATTGCTGGTCTCTTCCCTCACCACCATCTTTGCGTTTATGCCCTTCTTCCTGCTGGAGGGTTCGGATGGCGAATTCGCATTCTCGCTGGGGGCGGTAGTGGCCATCACCCTGATCGGTTCCTGGGTAGCTTCCATGTACTTTTTGCCGTTTATCAGCAAGTACCTGCTGGCCCCTACCCGCGCCAGGCAGGGAGATCCGGTCCAGCGCTCCAACAAGAAGCGCATATTCAACAGTCTGGTCAATACCTACCTGAAGGCGCTCACCTACAGCCTGGGCAAACCCGCACTGGTGCTATTGATCTGCAGTGCAGCCGTCATCTTTTCCCTCTTGTTTATGGGCAGCATGAGCCAGCAGATGTTTCCCCTCAGCGAGCGCAACCAGATCCTGATCTATCAGGACATGCCCAAGGGCACCGACATTCGCGCCACGGAAGCATCGGTACAGCAAGTTGCGCAGTGGCTAATGGATACTGACATCAACCCGGAAGTGCGCAGTCATATTGCCTACGTGGGTTTCGGCGGGCCGCGTTTTTACCTGTCATTGAACCCGCCCGACAGCGCCCCGGAAACCGCTTTTTTTCTGGTCAATATCGATGATTTCGAGCACGCGGTACAATTCGCGGCCAGGGCAAATCGCCACCTGATCGAGAATCACCCGGAGGCTCGCTTCAAGGTCAAACGCCTGTCCATGGGCTCGAAGGAGTCGGGCATCGTCGAAATCAAGATTACCGGCCCCGATCCAGACCGCTTACTGGGACTGGCGCGGGAGGTCGAGAACGCCTTCCACCAGGTGCCGGGAATCAGCCAGAATGAAAACGACTGGGGCGAAAAAAATCTTACCGTGGTGGTGGACATCGACCAGAACAAAGCCCGCCGCTTCGGTCTCAGCACCGCCAAGGTGTCGGAACTGCTGGCAACCTATTTTAGCGGCACCCAGGTCTCTACCTATGAAGAAGGTGAGCGCAATCTTCCCATCATTATCCAGGCCAGGGAGGATGTGCGCAGCAGCATCGAAGACTTGATCAACATTGTGGTGGGCCACGAGGGCAACTACTTTGCCCTGGAGCAAATTGCCCACCTCAAGCCGCGCCTGGAATACTCGCAAATGCGCCGCCTCAACCAGCAGCGCACCATAACCATTACCGCCAAGAGTGAGAATCTCACTGCAGGTGAATTACTGCAACAGGTCACATCCGAGCTGGCGGTACTGGATTTGAGCGGCGGTTACAGCTTCGAGCTGGGTGGCGAGCTGGCGGACAGTTCGGAGACCTACGGCAAACTGCTGCGCGGTATACCTGCGGCCCTGTTCCTGATGCTGGTGGCAATCGTCTACCAGTTCAACTCGTTCCGCAAAACCTTTATGGTCTTCGCCACCATCCCGCTGATTATCATCGGCGTGCCGGTCGGCCTGACTATCCTGGCGCAACCCATGTCGTTCTTTGGCACCCTCGGGCTGATCAGCCTGGCCGGCATTGTCATCAACAACACCATCGTATTGATCGACCAGATTGATATCGATTGCCGGAACCAACCCCTGGCACAGGGTATCGTCGCCGCCTCAGGGACCCGCTTGCAACCGATACTGCTGACCTCCGCCACCACAGTGCTGGGCCTGGTACCCCTCTACCTGTTTGGCGGTGCGCTCTGGTCACCGCTGGCGGTAGTGATGATGTCGGGCCTGGCGGTGGCGTCCATCCTGACCCTGTTCTTTATCCCGGTGCTCTATTACCTGCTGTACAAATAAACCCGGACCTGCGCCAGAGTAGCCCCAGTAACCCGGCCAGGCACAGCCAGCCGGAGGCGGGTGCCGGTACTGACGCCGCCGCTGAGGCGGATGCCAGCGCCGGAGTAAAAACCTGGCCGCTGTTGATCGCACCGAAGGACGCCGCTGCCGAACTGCTCCAGCTGAAGTCGCCATAAGCAGAACCGGACCCCAGCAAATGCAGTGAGGTTCCCACCGCAGTGGCTCCGGATTCCCCCACGCCGATATCTGTACTGGTCAAGCCCGCAGCCACCCCACTGGTCGCGTTGATCGTGCCCTCATAACTGAGAAACTGGATCACACTTGCGGCGGCATCCACCAGCGCCATACCATCGGCGGCGCCATTCTGGATACCACTGCCGGAAAAGCTGAACGCCAGCGTACCAAACCCGGCCTGCTGATCGCCAATCACCCCGCTCAGGGCCCGGGTCAGGTAGGGCGCCGAGGTATTGCCGTTGTACAGCACCAGGCTCCAGCCGCTCAGGTCGGTGCCGGCGGCGCCGGCGAGCTCAATGGCTTCGCCGACATCGGCGCCGCTGTTGTCGTAGTGAATTTCATTGATATAAGTTGCAGTTGCGCTGGCCGCCTGCAGGCCGAGGCCCAGCACCAGCAACCGGGCGTAGTGAGTAGGTAGATGCATCGCGTCGCCTCCTTGCGTGTCGATGACATCCTACCAAGCCAGCCCGCCGCCACCATCAGGCATTGGTATGAAAACAGATAGCGATGAAAACAGAAACCGGTGAAAACAGAGAACTGTGACAACGATCAGCATTGCAAAGGGTCAGCTTTAAAACTGCCTGTAATTAACCCCTGCTTCTGAATCAACCCCCTGCCCCTGAATTAAACCCTAACCCCGTATTAACCCCTACCCCTGTTCACTGTTAAACGCCGGGCGCAGGGCCAGGCGCTGATGCCAGGCCTGCAGGGCCGAGCACTCTGCCGGCATAAACTCCTTGATCCAGCCAGCGAAGTTACAGGTCACCCAGGCGGTAATATCGGCCATGGAAAAGAAGTCGCCAGCCACGTATTCGCTGCCCTGCAGACGCTTATCCAGATCGGCAAAGAAATTGCGGGTGCGGGCGCGACCGCGCTCGGCCAGGGCGGGAACCTGGGCGTAATTATGGGGCCCCACCATGGCCCGGTTTTCCATGGCTTTGGCCGTATTGCGCAGCACTTCCCCCACGGCCTGCAGGCCATCGATGGCGCACAGGTGTTCCCACATAATGACCTGGGCTTTTTGCTTGGCGGTGCTGCCAAAGAGCGGCCTGGCGGGAAAGGTTTCTTCCAGGTAGCTGGCGATGGCGGGCACCTGGCTGATGCAGGTACCGTCGGGCAACTCCAGCATGGGCACATCGCAATGGGGGTTTTTCTGTTTATACGCGGCGCTCAATTGCTCCCCTTTTTTCAGGTCCACCTGTACCCGGGCTATTTCAATCTGCTTTTCCGCGATAGCCAGCTCAATGCGCTGGGGATTTGGGGCAATGCTGTAGGTATAGAGTTTCATGGCTGGCTTAATTCCTTCAGGCTAGTGAATCGACCCGCTGATCATAACGATTAATGGGGTTGGCGCTCAAATTTGCTGATCCTGCAACTGACTCTATCATATCAGGGTTGGGCGAGTTGCAGACCAGTCCCGTGCGCCCTTGGGGTGGTTAAAAAAAATGGCATCGGGCGGCTAAATATCAGCAATACCCGGGTGTTTTTGCGGTACTATCGGCGCTTTAAAATCCACTTCAACCAAGGAGCAATATCGCATGAGCAGCATTCATTTTATCGGCGGTGAAAAAGGTGGGGTCGGCAAGTCGGTAGTGTCGCGGCTGTTATCCCAATACTGTCTCGATCATTCGATGGTTTACATGGGGCTGGATGCCGATCAGTCGCACGGAACCCTGACCCGCTTTTACCAGGAATTTACCAGCCCTATCAACCTCGACTCCTACGAGAGCACCGACCAGATCATGGAGGCCGCCCTTGAGGACGACTTGCAAGTGGTAGTGGACCTGCCCGCCCAAAGCGAGCGCTTCCTGGAGCGCTGGCTCGAAGATGGCGGCGTGCTGGAAATGTGCGAAGAAGCGGAAATCCCCTTTATTTACTGGTATATCGTCGATGATGGTGTCGATTCCGCCAGGCTGCTGGAGCAGTTCCTGGGCAAGCATGGTGAAGAGCTGCACTGCATCGTACTGAAGAATCGCGGCTGTGGCAGCAATTTTGCCGCTGTCGACGCCGTCCTCGACAAGGTTCGGGCAAACAGCCACCCGGTGGCGCAAGCCGAGCTGCCCGCCCTGCACGAAGAGACCATGCGCAAAATCGATTGCCTGAGTTTCAGCTTCTGGGCGGCACAAAATATCAAGGACAGTGGCATCGAGCACCTGAGCCTGATGGAGCGCCAGCGCGCCAAAATCTGGCTCAAGAAAGCCTACGCGGCAATCGAGTCTGTGCTCGACCATGTCGAGCGCCCCGCCCAGGCCCTGATCAATCAACTTGCCAGTCGCCCGGACAGCGCCGACGTCGATAAAGTTTAACTGCGTTGAGGCGCTGAGCAATCCCCTTCACGGCGCTGGCGTGCATTGCCGGCGCCGGCTTTGCGCAGCCCCCACAGCCCATAGTGCCCCCGGGTTAGCTGCGGCCTGATCCCGCAGGGTCGCCCGGCATCGCGCAATTTTTATCGCAGCGCGCCTTGCCGGTGACAACTCGCGAGATGCGATAGCGGTGCCGGGCAAACAAGCGATAGAGAGCATCACTGAACAGTCGCAGCAGTGGCCACCGCAGCGGCGCTGTAAGCCAGCCGCGCCCCGCCAGGCTCCAGGCCCGGTGGGTCACGTCCAAACCCAATAGCAAACGACCGTCCTGCAACTGGCCGTGCAGCAATGCTCTGGCCCGGTCGCGGTCGATGTGCGGAAAGCGCTGCTCGAACCCTTCAGCATGGATATCCTCCATGACTATCGCTCCCGCCTTGTCCGCCGCGCGCAAATGACGCATCTCGATGTCGCAGAGCGGGCACTGACTGTCGTAGAAAATTGTTAATTGCGCCATTCCATACCCTCGCCCGATAGCACCGCAGTATTAAAGACCAGAAACTCCCGCAAACTTCGCTGCGGTTACCTGGTCGCGTTCAATACCTGATTATTACGCCCGCGAGGCAGCATTGGACTGGCGGGCGCACAAATTCATCGGGGAAGTAATCCGGCTGCACACGAGCGACGTAATCAAAAGACCTGTTCTAAATGTCACCGGAGCCCCAAAATGCCAAGCCAGGAAACCCTGCAACCAGCGACATCTGCAATTCGCCCGGAGGCTGCCAAGGTGCGCGACCTGCTGATCGAGCGCGGCCTTGAAACCCCGCTGATCGAAACATCCCTCAATGCCCAACAGAAATACCAGCGTATCAAGGGCCTGATGGCCGAGGTGCTCGGCACCCTGGGACTGGACCTGAACGACGACAGCCTCTGCGAGACGCCGCACCGCATTGCCAAGATGTATGTGCAGGAAGTCTTTGCCGGGCTGGATTACACTCACTTTCCCAAAGTCGCGCTTATCGACAACAAGATGCGCGTCGACGAAATGGTCAAAGTGCATGATATCAACCTCACCAGCACCTGCGAACATCATTTCGTGGTCATCGACGGCACCGCCAAAGTCGCCTACATACCCGGTGACAAAATCATTGGCCTCTCGAAAATCAATCGCATTGTGCAGTTTTTTGCCCAGCGACCCCAGGTACAGGAGCGCCTCACCCAGCAAATCCTGCTGGCCCTGCAAACCTTACTGGAAGTGGACGATGTGGCGGTCTCTATCAGGGCGACCCACTACTGCGTCAAGGCACGGGGCATTCGCGACTCCAACTCCTACACCGAAACAAATGCCCTCGGCGGAGCCTTCAAGAGCAACGAGTTAACCCGCAGCGAATTCTTGCACTGACACTGCGCCTCGCCTCTGCCCGAGAGTGGCAGTTACTATGACGCCAGCACGTCCGCCAACGCCCCATTTACATCGGGGAAGTGAAACTTGTAACCCGCAGCCAACAGCCTCTTTGGATAAATACGCTGGCTGTTGAGCAACAGGTCCGCTGACTCCCCCAGCATAAGCCTGAGCAGCGTTTCCGGCACAGGCAAGCGGGGTTTGGTGTGCATGGCATTCGCCAGTGCGTTAGTAAACGTGTCATTCTGCACCGCGTCCGGCGCGGTTAAATTGAACACTCCACTGGCCTCAGGGCTGTTCAGCAGATAGTGAATCGCCTCGACCATATCCTCTATGTGTATCCAGGACATGTACTGCTGGCCCGAGCCAACCCTGCCACCGACGCCCCACTTGAATGGCGGCAGCATTTTCTTCAGGGCACCACCATCACGACCCAACACAACCCCGGTACGCAATATGACCAGCCGCGTCTTGTCTGCGGCCCTGCGCGCTCGCTGCTCCCATTGGTCACACACGGTGTAAGCGAAATCCTGGCTGAGAGGTGCATTGTCTTCGCTGGTCTTGCGGTCCCCGGTATCGCCGTAAAAGCCAATGGCAGATCCGCTGATAAACGTCGCTGGCGGCTGCTCGCTGCGCCCGAACAAATCCACCAGCTCACTGGTGGGCTGCCAGCGACTTTGGCAGATGATGTCCTTTTGCTTGGGGCTCCAGCGCTTGTCCACGATCGGCTCGCCGCAGAGGTTGATCACCGCATCAAACCCATCCAGGCTCTCCAGCTCCGACAGGCTGGCGATAAACTTGATATTGCCGGGCAGCAACCTGGCCGCCCGCTGCGGTGAGCGGGTCAGGACGGTGTAGTCATGTTGCGGAAACTGACGGATAAAATGGCTGCCAATAAAGCCGGTGGCACCGGTAAAAAGAATATTCATTACTTCGCTCCCGTCTTTATTTGACGATCCAGGCTTGCAATACAAGCGATCGACAGCGACCGGCGCCATTGGCTCGCGACGCTGCTTTCCACTATCAACCCGCGCCCTCAGCCCCTGGGTAGTGATCGTTTAAGGCGTATGTACGGCACACAGGTCAGGCCGGTTTTTGTACTTTTTGCAGCCGCCAAAAGTGCTCAAGCAATTGTTGCGGAGTAGCAAAACAGCGATCGGCACTGGTCAAACCTGCCATCATTGGCGCCGCGCCGCAGATCTGCAAGCCGGGCAGCACCGGCAGCAACGTCTTGATGCGTTCCAGTTCGTCATCCCGCCAACTGCCATCCTGGTAGACGATGCAACACCTGTCGCTGTTGGCACTGGCCACCTGCAGCCACGCATCGACGTTACAGCGCTGGTTAAAGAACAGCAACAGATGATTGCTATCCGCTAATTGTATACCCATCAGCGCCAGTCGCCAGAGTGGTGTGTTCGGACCACAGAGCAAGCATATTTCCGAGCCCTGGGACTGCTTGCGATTCAAGTCCAGGCGCAGGCTGGTGAAGTGCAGTATTTCACTCTGTAAAAACAGCCACTGCCCCCGGGAAGCGGCTTCGCTTTGCAATGCAGCCATTGCCGGCTCCAGCAAGTGCCGGGCACACAGCTCCGCCGGATATTGTAAGAATGCATCGGCGAGAATCTTTTGCACCCCTTGCGCAGAAAACCTGCTGACGGCGTCCAGCAGGCTGTCGACTTGTTGGGTCCAATGCAGCCCTTGCAGCTGCTGACTCTGCCCGGCCGGATCCGCCATAGCTATCGCCACCGGGTCGGCGGCGTGCCGCTGCTCCAGCAGCGCCCTGACCTTGCTTACCGGGACCCCGCGCGAGGTCCAGGCCAGTATTTGCTCGACCCGCTTCACGTCCGCTTCGCTGTACAGGCGGTGCCCCTTATCCGTGCGCTTGGGCTTGAGCAAGCCGTAGCGCCGCTCCCAGGCGCGGAGAGTGACGGTGTTGACCCGAGTGCGGGCGCTCAATTCGCGAATGGGAAAGCAGTGATTATCGGAGGGTGACGATTCAAGGACCATAGATTTCCGCGACACTGGGGCTGGTATGGCCTGCAATTATTGTACAGAACTCAAGCCTGTACAACTTAATACTTATACGATACTATTTTTTGTACAAGTTTTTAGATCGGTTTGATCACTTGCCGCGTAACCAATTGCAAACAAGTCTTGGTGACGAAGCGTACGCGATCACTGTGAACTGCGTGTCGCCGTCACAGCGTGGGCTCGCTGCCGAGAAATTAAAAGCCGCGGCATTGAGACTTAGGGCGCAACGCGACACGCGTGCTTTTTCTCCCTGCTTTCCAACCACCTACATTTTACTAACGGCATCCAGCCACAGGCGTCGACATGATCACAGGCACCGATCCCAGCACCCACACCGAGCCGGCTGATGTTGCGCCAACCGCTACCGCACAGACCCGGGTTGCCCTTATAGGGGCCTCCGGCGGCATAGGCGCCGCCCTGCTAGCTCGCCTGCGCGACCGCGACAACACCAGAGTCTACGCCTTCTCCCGCAGTCGGTTGGAGCCCCAGCCGGGCAATGTCAGCTGCCACCCTATTGCTATCACCGACGAACACAGTATCCGCGCAGCCGCAGCCATCGCCTCCGCTGACGGCCCACTCGACCTGGTTATTGTCGCCACCGGCATTCTGCACAGCGAGGGCCTGAAGCCGGAAAAATCCCTGCGCGATATCGACCTCGACAACCTGACCCGGGTCTTCACTATCAACAGCTTCGCCCCGGCGCTGCTGCTAAAGCATTTCCTGCCGGCCATGCAGCCGCAACGCGGGTCGGTGTTTGCCGCCCTCTCCGCCCGGGTTGGCAGCATTGGCGACAACCGCTTGGGGGGCTGGTACGCCTACCGGGCCTCCAAAGCGGCACTCAATATGCTGCTGAAAACCGCGAGCCTGGAGATGCAGCGCCTGCGGCGCCCCGTCACCGTGGTCGGCCTGCACCCCGGCACGGTGGCGACGGACTTGTCGGCCCCCTTCCAAAAAAATGTCGCGCCAGAAAAATTATTTAGTGCGGACTTTTCCGCCCAGCGGCTACTGTCAGTCATCGACCAACTGCAGCCAGCAGACAGCGGCAAGGTATTCGCCTGGGATGGCGCTGAGGTTCCCTGCTGAGCCCGGCGGCACCCCATCACAGACGGACTTGGCGCACAGCTGACACAGTGCCGCTGAGGAACAAAACAAAAACTGACAAGACTTCGACAACGGATTTTATTTATGGCAGCCAAACTGGTTATCCACTGGTTCCGACAGGACCTGCGACTCTCCGACAACCCGGCCTTGAGCGAGGCCGCCAGCGCCGGTCGCGTGTTGCCGATTTATATCCTCGATGATGATACTGCCGGCGCCCAGCAAATGGGTGGCGCCAGTCGCTGCTGGCTGCACCACTCCCTGGGCGCACTCAACGACAGTCTCGACGGTCGCCTCAGGGTCTACCGCGGTCGCGCTGACGAGGTAATCGCCCACCTCTGTGCGCAGCACCCGGTGAGCGCCGTATACTGGAACCGCTGCTACGAGCCCTGGCGCACGCAGCGCGACCAGGCCATCAAAAGCAACTTGCAGCAACAGGGAATCGGTGCCCATAGCCACAAAGCTGCACTCCTGTGGGAACCCTGGGAAACCCTGAAAAAAGACGGCACCCCCTACAAGGTATTCACTCCCTACTATCGCAAGGGCTGCCTCAACGCCGCGCCGGTGCCGCCACCAGTTGCGGCACCAACCAAATTAAGCCTGGCCCGGGGTGACTTTGGCGCCCTCGATATCGACCAGCTCGACTTGCTCCCCGGCATTGGCTGGGAGCAGCCACTCATGGAGCACTGGCAACCGGGCGAAGCGGCGGCCACCGGCGCCCTGCAGGATTTTATCGACGACGGCCTGGCCGACTACCAGGACGGGCGCAATTTTCCCGCCCGGGACAACGTCTCGCGCCTGTCCCCCTATCTGCACTGGGGGGAGATCTCGCCACGGCAAGTCTGGCACGCGGTCGAGCTCAGCGGTGACAACAGCAATGTCGACCACTTCAAAAGCGAACTGGGGTGGCGCGAATTTTCCTACACCCAGCTCTACTATTTTCCCGAGCTGCCCCACAGCAATCTGCAGGGTAAATTCGACCGTTTTCCCTGGCGCCAGGACGAGACCCTGCTGCGCTGCTGGCAGCGGGGGCAAACCGGCTACCCGATTGTCGACGCCGGCATGCGCGAACTGTGGCAGACCGGCTATATGCACGGCCGAGTGCGCATGATCGTGGGCTCATTCCTGGTGAAAAACCTGTTGCTGCACTGGCACCACGGCGAGGCCTGGTTCTGGGACTGCCTGCTGGATGCCGACCTGGCCAGCAACAGCGCCAGCTGGCAGTGGATCGCCGGCTGCGGCGCCGACGCCGCACCCTACTTCCGCATTTTCAACCCGGTGACCCAGGGCGAAAAATTTGACCGGCACGGCAACTATACCCGTCGCTATGTGCCGGAGCTCAGCGCCCTGCCGGACAAATACCTGTTCCAGCCCTGGACCGCACCCGCCGCCGTGCTGGCCGAGGCGGGGGTGGAGTTGGGTAAAACCTACCCCCGCCCGGTGGTCGACCTGAAGGAGTCCCGGGAAATGGCGCTGGCAGCTTTTCGATCCCTGCGGGAGATGGCGGCAGAGAAAGAGTGAGCGCCAGCCTGCACTTTCAATCAAAACCCGTATTGAAAAATATACGACTGATCCCCAGATAATATTTGCCGGAGTCAGGACTCTGCGAGTATGGCGCCGGCAGAGGTTGTTTTTGTAATGTATTGCTTCCAATGGAGGATATGCTATGAAATCAATTGACCTTACCCCGCTCTATCGCAACAGCATCGGCTACGACCGATTGGCGACAATGCTGGATAGCGCCCTCAATGCCGAGGGACTCTCCACCGGCTACCCGCCCTACAACATCGAGGCACTGGACCAGGACCGCTACGCCATTACCCTGGCGGTTGCCGGCTTCCTGCAGGATGAACTGAACCTCCATGTTGAAAATGGGGTACTGGTGGTACACGGTAACAAGAAGACCGAAGCCGAGCGTAAATACCTGCACCAGGGTATTGCCAACCGCTCCTTCGAACGCAAGTTTAACCTTGCCGAGCACGTCGAAGTCACCGGCGCCGAGCTGCGCAATGGGCTCCTGACCATCAACCTGGTCAAGGAGATACCCGAGGCCATGAAGCCCCGCACCATTCCCATCGACACCGGCGGCAGTGCCATCGAACACGACTCCGATAGCAGTGAGTCGGTCAACACTCACGGCGATCAGGCCGCCTGATCGCCCCCTTGGGCTGCGCTGACGCGCAGCCCGTTTTGTGTCGCTTGAAACTGTGCTTTTTGCCATATTGACCTTCCGTATTCACCTTCCGTATTGACCTTCCGTATTGACCTATAGTTACGTTTAATGCCAACGCGATATTGCTAATATTGGCGCGCAAAAGGTATAGTGATACGCAAGAGGAAGGAACTGCCTGCTCAATCAATCCAATTGCAGCACTCGATCAGACTGCCGACTCCACTCGGCACAGGAGCGACTATCGATGAAGGGTACATCCAGGGCGGCGTTGGTGCTGGCCGTCATCGGGACTGTTACGCCTTCTTATGGCATCATGGTTTCCGGCTTCTCCGGTGTTTTCGCCCTGTTTTCCCTAAATAAACGCAATCAGTACGCTATCGCTGCCCTGGTTATTAATTTTTGCAATCTGTTGTTGTTCTCCCCCCTGTTTTTGATGTCCCTGCTCAGCATCGAAATTGACATGCCGGGCCACTATGACATACCCAACAAACACACTATTTACGCAATAATGTTATTGATTCAACTGGTGGGGCTGGCCGTTTACTTGCGAGCCAGGCGCCTCCGTGCAGAACGGCGCAAACACAAAGTGATTGAAGATTACGAACTGCCGCCCCTGAGCCCGAACAAACAGCCTCGCCGACGAGTACTGAAAGCCCAACCCTGAAGGCAGTTTCTTCACCTGCTGCCCGACTGTTTTTTTCCCGACCACGACTGGTTCAAATACCGCACCCAGAGAAATATCTGCGACCAATAAGAATGCCAAAGTGACGTCCATCAAACTTCCACAAGCTGCCGCCAGTAACAGGTTATTTTATTGAAAGAGCGTGTTAACCTTGCGTCTGGCTGACATCACAGTCGCCTCCACCAATCCAGATTCAGACACAGATAGCCATTCGGAGTACAGCATGCACCCACTGCAAAGATCATCGCTGTTTGTCAGCGCATTAATCGGTCTTTTCCTCTTCGCCGGGACCTTTAGCCTCGCGGCCAACGCCGCCCTGGTCTCCACCACCGAGGCGGTGCAACTGGAACAACAGCAGTACGATCGCCAGCAATTGCTCAGTGCACTGGAAACCGAGGAATTACAGCAACAATTACAGGAGCTGGGGGTAGACCCGGAAAAAGCCAAAGAGCGGGTGGCCAGCCTGACCGCGGCGGAGCTGGCCGAGTTGAATGAAAAGCTGGCCGAGCAACCGGCGGGATCCGGGGTGCTGGGAGCGATACTGATGCTGTTCGTGTTGTTCGTGATTACGGATATGCTCTGTGCCACCGACCTCTTCACCTTCGTGCACTGCATCAACAAGTAGGCCAATTGACTGCCGCAATCACCGCGCCAGCGAGCTGGTGGCTGCGCGGTATGCTGCTGGCCAGCAGCCTGTTGCTGGGTGCCTGCGCCCGGCAATCCGTCCAACCTCCGCTTGCAAGCCATTTCCCCGGGGAACTGCCCGCCGCCATTGAGCTGGTTGGCCTGCCCCACTACCCGCAACAGGACAACCAGTGCGGCCCCGCCTCGCTGGCAACCGTCCTCGCCCACAGCGGTATCCAGGTCACTCCCGAACAGCTCAGGCCAGACATCTATCTCCCCGGTCGCGGCGGCAGCCTCGCCATTGAACTGGTCGCCCGCACCCGTCAGTACCAGCGCCTGGCCTATCGATTAGCTCCCGACCTGGGCGCACTGCTGACCGAGCTGGCGGCCGGCAATCCGGTACTGGTGCTGCAAAACCTGCGCTTTGACTGGTGGCCCCACTGGCACTATGCGGTGGTCATTGGTTACGACCTGGGCCAGCAACAGCTGTTGCTGCGCTCCGGCGACCGGGCCCGCTACGCGATACCAATGTCATTGTTTGAGAAAACCTGGGCCCGGGCACAACACTGGGCGGTGGTGGTGACTCGCCCCGAGCAACTGCCCGCCAGCGCAGAGCCGCTACGTTTTATGGCTGCCGCCGCTGACCTGGAGGCCAGCGGACAAAGTGACGCCGCCAGCGCCGCCTACGGCGCCGCGCTTGAGCGCTGGCCAGAGCAACCGCTGGCACTGCTGGGATTGGGTAATAGCGCCTTTCAGCGCAGCGAATACAGGCTGGCGGCCGGCTATTACGAACGACTGGTCCGCGCCTTGCCCCACTCCGCGGCCGGCTGGAACAACCGCGCATACGCTCTGTTACACCTCGGCTGTCCGGCCGCCGCCGAGGCCGCGGTGCAATGTGCAATCGCGCTGGCGCCGCAGGCCAGCAGCTACCGCCACAGCCTCGACGAGATTCGGAACAGCGGCGGGACAGTGACGGCCACCACCTGCCCGGCCATCCACTGCCCCGACCAACCCTGACCCCGCCCCTTGAGCGGCTAGCGGATCACAATATAAAACAGCGCCCCACCACGATTAACCTGCAGCAGCACCGAAGATTTGCTCAAGCGCAAGGCCGCCTGCAGGGATTCCAGATCTTTCACCCGGCGCTTGTTGGCCCCGATGATAATATCCCCGGGGCGCAAGCCACTGTAGGCCGCGGCGGAATTCGGTGACAGCATCGCGATTACCACTCCGTCGCCGTCGGGGTTGTTTTCGAATCTTGCACCTTCCAGCAAGGGGTGCAAGTCGCTGTCCCCGCTGACCACCGACTGCTGGTCACCGATGTTGACCTTGACTGTCTTCTGCTTGCCATCGCGCAAAATCGTCAATTTAACACTCTCGCCGATGCGTTTCATACCGATCAAACTGCGCAGCTTGCCGGTCGACTCGGACGCCTGGCCGTCCACTTCCAGAACCACATCACCTGCCTTGAGGCCGGCTTTTTCCGCCGGCGATCCCTGCAGCACGTTGCTGACCAGAACGCCCTGCTGGCCGTTATTCAATTCAAACGCCTCGCGCAGGTCCGGGGTAATATCCTGGATGCCAATACCCAGCTGGCCGCGCTTGACCTCACCGTGCTCCAGGATCTGGACCATGCTGGCCTTGGCCATATTGGCGGGAATAGCAAAGCCAATACCGACGTTACCGCCAGCGGGGGCGATAATCGCGGTGTTGATACCGACCAGCTCACCGTTGAGATTGACCAGTGCACCGCCCGAGTTACCAGGGTTAATCGAGGCATCGGTCTGGATAAAATTTTCATAACCTTCAATGCCGAGACCACTGCGGCCGAGGGCACTCACCACCCCGGTGGTCACGGTCTGGCCGAGACCAAAGGGGTTGCCAATGGCCACCACAAAGTCACCCACCTGCAGGCGGGCCGAGTCGGCAATGGCCAGTGCGGTCAACTTGTCGGCGTCAATTTCCAGAATTGCCACATCCAGCTCCGGGTCCGAGCCCACCACCTTGGCCTCGTAACTGCGCCCGTCCACCAGCGATACCCGCACCTCGTCAGCATTTTTGACGACGTGGTAGTTGGTCATTACGATGCCTTTTTTCGCGTCCACGATCACCCCGGAGCCGGCACTTTGCTGGCGCTTTTTCGGCGTTTGCTGCTGGCGCTGGCGCTGATCAGGGAGATTGAAGAAGTGGCGGAAAAACGGATCATTCAGCAGCGGGTTGTTGGTGAACTGCGTGGTCGAGTAGGTCGAGATATTGACTACCGCCGGATTGACCCGCTGCAACATGGGCGCCAGGGTGGGCAGGGATTTGCCCTCCGAGTCCACCATTGGCAGTGCCGCCACGGCCGGTTGCACCTGCAATACAGCCAGCATTAACCCCAACAGGGCTCCCGTTACCAGGCCAAAATATTGGTTTCGATTCTGTTTGATTGACACGCTTCGTTTCTCCTCCGGCAAAGCAGTAGTTGTATGACAGTGCAAAAAGTGAAATTACTCCCACGGGGGCCTGATTTAGGTGCTGAGTAGCAGACCCATGTCGGTAGCCGGCGTGCCGGACAAGAGCCCCGTGACCCGGCCCCGACCAGGTACCGGCAAGCCAGCCATCAACAACTACTATTTCGGGGTAGGAGGGGATTTTTTCAAGCCGAGCCCGGGTGCTCAATTACGGGTTTGGGCACTGGCGAGCTTGCACATCAGGGGAAAGAAGCGGAAGGGAGAGGCTGGAGCGCAGGCCAAAACCAGGTCAGGCACATAAACCGCAGGACAATGCGGCGGCCAATGCCCCGGCCCGGTATCGCGTCCGCTGCGACACCGGCAACCGGTTTATCGCCTTACTTCGATTCGGGAGCAGCGGCCGCAATCGCGGGCGCCGTCCGGCAGGTGTCGATCACTTGCATAAATTCGTCGCCCCAGGCGCGAATATCATTGTGCCGGACCACCTCGAAAGCCTCCCGTATGCGGCTTACGGCTTCACTCTCATCCATGGTCAATGCCTGGAAGCAGGTGTTGACCAGGTCGTGGGGATCGTGGGGGTTGGTCAACAGGGCGCCGCGCAACTCGGCGGCGGCACCGGCAAACTCCGACAGCACCAGCACACCCTTGCCGCCCAGGATTCCCTGGGTGGCGACAAACTCCTTGGCCACCAGGTTGAGGCCGTCACGCAACGGCGTAATCCACATGATATCGGCGAGGCTGTAGAACGCGACCAGGTCCTCGAAGGGGTAGGCGCGGAAAAAGAACTGGATCGGTGTCCAGCCAACTTTGGCAAAGCGACCGTTAATACGTCCCACCGTCTGCTCGATCTGGGTTTGCAGATCGTCATAAATGGTCATTTCCTTGGCCGCCGGCACGCAGATAGTCACCAGGGTGACATCACCCATCAATTCCGGATGCTGCTCCAGCAGCAGCTCAAACGCCTCCAGCTTGGGCAGAATACCCTTGGTGTAATCCAGCCGTTCCACCGACAAAATCACCCTATTGCCGCTGAGTTCAGCCCGCAGGGCCTGCGCCTTCTTTTTAACCGAAGGCCGTTCCAGCGCCGCCCGAATACGATCCACATCCAGCCCCACCGGCAGCGCCCCGAGCCGGATCTCGCGCCCGCCAACGTCAATCAGGCTGGTCATTTCCTCCAAACCCATGGCGCAACCGTATGTCAGGAACCTGGGCGCACAACTGATCCTTTCCTTCACCTTCAGGGGCATGACACCACGCGCCACATCGACAAAGTTCTCTGCCTGGCGCGGAATGTGAAAGCCGATAAAATTGCACTGCAGCAAGCTGCCGATAATATCCCGCCGCCAGGGCAGCACATTGAAAACGTCGGCCGATGGAAAATAAGTGTGATGGAAAAAGGCAATGGTGACATCCGGGCGCAGCTCACGCAGCACCGCCGGCACCATCCACAGGTTGTAATCGTGCACCCACACCACGGCCCCCACCGCCGCTTCCGTAGCCGCATGCTCGGCAAACTTGCGATTTACCTCAAGAAAAACCTGCCAGTGATCCTCGCGAAAGGTGGCCTGCTCCCAGAAGGTGTGCAGTGTTGGCCAGAAGGCCTCCTTGGAAAATCGCTTGTAGAATATATCCACCTCTTCCCGACTCAGGGACACCTTGGAAGCGGTCAAGTTGGGGTACAAGTCTTTATCCACCGGTGTTCGGCGCTGGAAATTACTCACTTCTTCTTCCACCGTCGACCAGGCAATCCAGGAGCCCTTGGTACCGCTGGCGAAAAAGCTCAACAGGGTGGGAATAATGCCGTTGGGCGAGCTCGGCTGGCGCTGCTGGACCTTGCCATTTTGAATATACTCCTCGAATGGCAGGCGGTGGTAGACAATCACCAGATCGGATTTGCCCGGCTCCGGCTGCTTGCGGGCCTCGGCGCCGTAGCTCTTGTTGGCCAGCAGATCGAAGTGCTCGATGGCTTCGAGTATGCCCCCGCAGCCCGCCTCACGAGCGTGATAGACATGCTCCAGTTGGCTGGTGGCACGCAGCAATGCAGCTTCCGACTTGCCAACACACACGCCGTGAAAATCGTAGCTGAACAGCGACAGGTCGTTGAGCATATCGCCCACCACCAGCACTCTTTCACTGTCTTTTTCCAGCAGTTCGGTAAGCGCCTTCAGGGTTGAGCCTTTGTTGACGCCGGCGGGCAGGAAATCCAGGTAGCGCTCGGCCGAGTACAACATGTCGCAGCCCAGCTTTTTGGCAATGCGGCTAAGTTCGTCGGTAACGGCCTCCGCCTCGCAGTAAAATGAACAGCGACGCTCTTGCGGTACATCCTGGCGCTGCAGACCGGGCAGGTCCGCCACCGCCTGCTCTACCGCGTATTCCCCCGGCCAGCGGGCATCGATCTCCGCCTGCAGCGGCTGCACCGGCTGCAAGCTGCTACCGTCCACCACGGTCGCGCCCACGTCACAGATGATGTAGGACGGAGTTGGGATTGTAGGGTCGGAAAGCAGCGGTATCACCGACTCCAGGCCGCGGCCGGTGACAAACACCAGCTCCAGATCCGGGTGCAGGGTGATCAACTGGTAGAGTTGATGGCGTTTTTCCGGGGTGCCGGCTAAAAACGATCCATCCAGGTCTGTGGCTAAAAGCATTCTAATCTCCTTGCTGATTTATAATCGAGAATACGGCAACCGGCTCAATGCCCGGCCCCGCTGTGCTCGCCACCCCAAACTCCGTGCGCGTCCGGTTCGCTTTCTTCCTGAGGTAACATTTCCAACGCCGCCGGGGTGGTTCGCACCATGGCGATAAATTCTGCACCGTGTTCAGCCGGGTCTTCCGCCTCACCAGCCCGCAGCGACCAGAACGCAAACAGCGCTAACAGGGCCTGGGTTACCAGCCAGTAGAGTGGCAAACCGTTGGCTCCCAATACCTGCATAAACTGGCCGGCCAACAGCGGTCCCAGCACCGCACCTATACCGTGCACCAGCAACAGCGCACTGCCGCCAGCGAGCATGGACTGCGGTTGCAAGTGGTCGACCATATGGGCAACGGCAAGGGGATAGACGGCAAACGCCACGCCGCCATAGGCAGCAATGGCGATAAACAGCAGCATAGTGGAAGCGGATAACCAGAGCACCGCCAGTGCCAGCAGCGCCGCCGCCAGGCTCACCAGCGCCAGCACCCGACGCCGATCGCGACTGTCGGAGTAGCGTCCCAGTGGAAACTGGCAGATCGCACCGCCGAGAATCCCGCAGCTGATAAACATGGCCACGTCGTTGACCGCCAGGCCGACCCGGGTAGCATAGGCGGCGCCCAGCCCCCAGAATGCCCCCATGGCCAGGCCGGACAGCAACGAACCGGCCATGGCCACCGGCGCAGTCTGCCACAGCTGGCGCAATTTCAGGCGCTCGACGTTGTGTACCTCGGGCTGCTGCAAACGGGTCCAGGTCACGGGCACCACACTCAGGCACACCAGGATTGCCGCCAGCACAAACAACAGATGGGAAATACTGGTGTCGAAACGCAACAACTGCTGGGCCAGGGCCAGGGCTCCGAGATTGACAGTCATATAGATAGCGAACACGCGGGCGCGTTTATCGGCAGGAGTTTGGCCGTTGAGCCAGCTCTCTATCACAGTGTAGAGAATTACCAGCGCGATACCCGTCAGGATTCGGATCAGCAGCCAGGCCAAAGGGTCGACCAACAATATGTGCAAGAGCACCGAACTGGCAACCAGTGCCGCGCAACAGGCAAACGCGCGAACATGCCCCACCCGCCGTATCAGCGGCAGGGCGAGCAAGGTACCGACGAAGAAGCCGATAAAATAACCGGACATAATCAGGCCAAGTGTAGCGCCGCTATATCCTTCCAATTCACTTTTCAGTGCCAGCAGCGTATTCAACAAACCGCTGCCCAATAACAGTAACGCAATGCCAACCAGCAGTGCGCCGATTGGCATTATTAAGGGAACCATACCTCTTCCGGAATTAATTGTTGTCTATAACTAACTACATTGTCATTTATAAACAGTAAATGATGGCTTTTGCACTCAGCCATGCCCGCTGGGACATGTGGCCGGCAAAAAAACGTTCGCAGTGGCTACAACAGCAGTTTCCAGATCGCGCTCAACGTGAAAACCTGTCAACCCGGGGGCCCACTCTGCTTGCATCCTGCCACGCAAAGTCCACTCTGCTCGACAACTGCCGGGCAAACTGACCGACTAACCATCGACCAACCGCAGTACCGTTGGGGGTTGTTACTGTCGCTCCCGGCAATTGCACCAACCTGCTTTGCAAAACAATACTACAAGCCAATTGCAAGAACGTTTAGCATCCAGCCATACAGCTGGAATAAAGCATGAAATCGTCAAGCTTGGCCAAACAGCGCCAAAACACTTGATCAGATCCCTTTTATCCTAACAAAGCGCCCGTGCTAATTCAAACCGGCTGCCGTGCCGGCCTCGGCGTGTGCGCTGCTTGAGTCAGGTGGTTTTTCCAGGCTAAGCGCAGCGGAGGCCATGCGATGAAGTCTGCCTTCAGGGCTAAAGGCCGGGCCAAAATAATAAATCGACGCTAGTGGCGTGTTCTGTAAAATCCCTGTCTACGACCCCGCACTAGCGTCGCCTGATGGCCACCGCGGTGCGCATTTTATTGGCGCCGTAACTGGCCATTTTGGAAAAGTCCGCCAGGGCGATGGGCACGTGCTGGCAATCCAGTGCGTCCTGCATGTGCTCGCCAATATCCGAGTCGTGCACGTACATGCAGAGCTCATCCATGCCGGTCACCATTACCCAGTGGGGGGCCTTGCGCCCTTCAAAACGGTAGGTGCTAATCAGCACCATGACCGTATAGCCGCCCGCCAGCCAGGAGCGGATATGCTGCAGCTCGAGCTGTTCTATTTTTACCGGAATTTGCCGGCTTTGGGCCTTGTCGCGAAACTGTCGATCCACCAGGGAGACGATCTTTTTCTTGTCTTGCGAGCGGACGCCATCCAGGAATAACGGCGCTTCGTTGTTCACCACTACTTCAGCCTCAAAACCCATATCCTGCGCCGCTAGCGCCAGCCCGATCGGGTGGCAGCCACCGTGACCGGTGGTCATAAAAATTGTCGTGGCCTGGCGCCAGATATCCAGCTCCTGCTCCTGCGAGGGTTTAAAGCCGGGGCTCTGGCTGGCAATGGACATCAGCAGTGCCGCCGGACCACAGGTGAAATCCGTGGTCTGCTGGTACCACAGGCAGGGATGAGAAATTTGCGCCGCGTTGATTCTGCGAATGCACTTTTGCATACGCAACGCCCGGCTGTGATTTTCATAGTAATCCGGAATTTCACCAAACTGCTTATAGCCCAGCTTCTCGTACAGGTCGATGGCGCGGCGATTACCTTCTTCCACTTCCAGCCGCATAAACAGGCGCTTGGACTCTACCGCCAGCTCTTCCAGTTGCAACAGCATCCGCTCGCCCAAACCGAGGCCGCGGGCGGCGGGATCCACGGCAAGGGAATACAGGCGGGCCAGGCGGGTACCCTGCTGCAACAAGACCAGCCCGTAACCCAGCAGCTGCCCGTCCCGTTCGGCAACCAGGAAGTTGCATTTGGCGTTGGTCAGCCAGTGGCGAAAGCTGCGGCGACTGAGTTTGTCGGTGGTAAAGCTTTTATTCTCCAGGCCAACCAGGGCTTCCAGGTCTTCTATATCCGGCGTCCGCAGCTCAATCTCGCCGGGCGCCGGTTTATTTTGTACTTGCGGCGCCAAGTTAACGCCCTCTTCGCTCTAGGCGCTGATAAAACTCGGACATAATCAGCATGTATAATTCATCGCCCAGGTAGGCGTCTTCAACCTTGTGCTCGAGGCTGGGGTTGTCGTTGACTTCGATAACATAGACGTTATTGTTTTTCTGCTTCATGTCGACACCGTACAAGCCGCGTCCAACCACGCCCGCCGCCTTGATGGCCGCATCCATGACTTTCTTGGGCAGCTCGAAGGTAGGCAGTGTTTCAAAGCCACCGGAATTGAAGCGCTTGGACTCATGGTTGTATATCTGCCAGTGATTGCGCGCCATTAAATAGCGGCAGGCGTAGATCGCGCGACCGTTCAACACCCCTATGCGCCAGTCAAAATCGGTGTACAGGTATTCTTGCACCAGGGCCAACGCCGACGATTGGAACAGCTCCTCCAGTCGAGCCCGCAACTCCTGCCTCTCGCTGACCTTAAAGACACCCTTGGAGAAGGATCCCTCCGGGATTTTCAACACCATCGGATATTCGAACTCCTGCTCCAGCTCATCCAGCACGTCGTCACCGCAGGTGGTAATCACCCGGGTTTTCAGGCTGGGCACATCCTGATAACTGAACGCATCGTGCAAGAACACCTTGTTGCAACAGCGCAGGATGGAGTCAGGATCATCCATAACCACCAGGCCGGCGTCCTCAGCCTTGCGCGCCAGGGTGTAGGTATGATGGTTAATCGCCGTTGTCTCACGGATAAACAGTGCATCGTACCGGCTGATTTGCCCCAGCGACTCCGCGGTCACGGTTTCGGCGTAGATACCAAACTTTTCCGCCGCTTTAATAAAACGTTTGATCGCTGCCTTGTCACTGGGCGGAGTGGGCTCATCCGGGTTGACCAGGATCGCCATATCCCAGCGGTAACGTTTCTTCGAGGACGGCGAGCGCCACACCTGCACCGTAAACTGGTTTAGCTGTTCGAAGAAAAAAGTTTGTTGCTGCGAATTCAGATCCTGCAGGGACTGCTGGGTAACACTGTAAAACAGGTTTTCCCCCTGGCGCCGCAGGGTAACAAGTAAAAGCGGCGCGGGAAAACTGGCGTAGATCCTGCTGGCAATTTTCTTAAAGGCCTGGTCTTCCACTTCGCCAAAATAGATAAAAAAGGTATCGCTGGCGCCGTCGGCCAGTACCTGACTCAACGGCATCTTGGCCTGCAGGTAGATATCATCGTCCGCGCTGGCCAGTTGATTAATGGTGCGCACACTGGGCAGCACCTTGTGCCCGCGCGCCTCGGCCAGCAGCGAGCAGTAGTAGCCCTTGCTCAGGTACAGCTCTGTGTCGCACAGGTTGATCACCCGGGTCTTGGGTTCGTTCTTCTTGGGGTAATCCCTCAGGTAGCGATCAAAGGGCAGTACCTCCACCCCTTCGACCTCGAGTCCGTCGTGGTCCTGGTCAGTAACAATTAGTGTTTTTAACATGAGTTCGTTCAACCTGTAACTGATGTGTTAGGTATATCCGCCAAATCCATCAACACCTGCAGAAACGCTGCCACGGATTCGAGCGGTGCGGTTTCGGCCAGGGTGTGATAGCCGCAGGTAGGGATTTGCAATGTCGTGCCGTCCACCAGCCCCTTGGAAGCCGCGATAATGCGCCCCATTTCCGTCGAGCCCAGCGACCCCGGATCCTCGCCGCGACGGATAAGCTCCTTATTGCGGTTTTCGACATAGCGGTCCTTGAACTGGTAACTGAAGCCAAGGCGACTGCAGAGGTCTTCCAGCTTGGCGGTCAGCTCGCCATTAAAACCGGCATTGGCGTCTTTGGTGCGCAATACCAGTTGTTGTTTTTGGGTCGCGGCGAAGTCAGGGAAAGGGCTGGTGTCGACCACGATCAACTGGTTGGTGGAACCGCCAAAACGGCGAAACCACTCGAGCAGATAGCGCCAACTCTTGCCCGCTTCCTCCTGGGCGGTAAAAAAGGCGGTGCCCTCAAAACCCAGTTCAAACAGATAGACCAGCACCGCCGCAGTGAGTACATTGTCCAACTGCCCCACCAGTGCCTCATTGGTGACCTTGAGATTATCCAGAAACGCCACCGGGGTGCCCGCCACCAGATGCTCCAGGCCTTCCAGTTCAAAAATCAGGTTATTGCGAAACTCGCACACCCGGCTGCCCTTGATCTTGCCCGAACCGCGATAGACCCCCGACCAGGGCTCGTAGGCATAGACCTTGTCGTCGATATAGCGGTTTACCACCTTCCTGATCAACTGCTCGTCCACCGAGTTGCCGAGCAGGTCGGAGCGAGCGCCGGCCACAAAAGCGGCGTACTGGAATTCGTTTGGCCCGGTGCAGATCAAGCCATGACGATCGATGTGCGCGGATAACATCAGGCTGTGGGGCCTGGCACCGTGCGCCACCAGTACCCCCTCGTACCAACTGACCTGAGCGCCGCGCTCTTCCAATTCACGCTGCAACACCCGGAAAAAGGAGTGCTCTGCACCCACCACACTGGGGCTGCGGGTCAACAGCGAAACGATATTGAGGAGGTGCATCGGCACCCCGGCCGCAACCGCATGCCCAAAGGTCGATAGAGAAAAATCTTCAGCCGGCAATGCCATAACACTCGAGCTCCGATTGGCTGGCCTGCCGGGCCTGGACCGGGCACTGGCGCGAAAGGATAGTGGCCAGGCGAGACACGCCTGGAGGGGTAGAACAATCTGGCGTTATAGCCGCTGACCGGGGGATATGCAAGGACAATTATACCTGCGCTCACCGCATCTTCACGCCGATCATAATAACAGACCCTCGACAGGCTTTTACAGCGCCGCAGCGGCAAATGGCAGCCCCCGGCGGGAGTTGGCAAAGCGCCTGGGCGGGGCTGTGGGCAGAATTGGAAAAGGATGCTTACAGGGTCAATTTTTAATAGTTGATCGCCCTGGAATCTGCCACAATCCGCGCCGCTCGGGGAGCCCCAATCAAACTGCGAATCAACTGTGCTACAGTGACGCTGTTGCTCGCCGATATCAAGCATGAGGAGCAATTGAGAATGAAAATCGCTGTTTTGTCCCGCAATGCAAACCTGTACTCCACCCGCCGCCTGCGGGAAGCGGGAGAGGCCCGGGGGCACGAGGTCGATATTATCGATACCCTGCACTGTTATATGGACATTACCAAGAGTAACCCCACTGTTCGCTATCACGGCCAGGCGCTGCCCCACTACGACGCGGTTATCCCGCGCATCGGTGCCTCTATCACCTTCTACGGCACCGCGGTTGTACGCCAGTTTGAAATGATGGGCACCTTTAGCGTCAACGAATCCGTGGCGATCAGCCGCTCGCGAGACAAATTGCGCTCGCTGCAGCTATTATCCCGTAAAGGGGTTGGCCTGCCCCGCACCGGCTTTGCCAACAAGGCCGACAATATCAAGGATGTAATCAAGAATGTGGGCGGCGCGCCGGTGGTGATCAAGCTGCTGGAGGGCACCCAGGGCATCGGCGTAGTGCTGGCCGACACCAACAAGGTGGCGGAGAGTGTCATGGAGGCGTTTATTGGCCTGAAAGCCAATATCCTGGTGCAGGAATTTATCAAAGAAGCCGGCGGCGCAGACATTCGCTGCCTGGTGATTGGTAATCGGGTGGTGGCGGCCATGAAGCGCCAGGGCGCGGAGGGTGAGTTCCGCTCCAATTTGCACCGCGGTGGCTCCGCCAGCCTGGTCAAACTGAGCCCCGCGGAGCGGGCCACCGCGGTCAATGCCGCCAAAGTGATGGGCCTGAATGTTTGTGGCGTGGATATTTTACAATCCTCCCACGGCCCGGTGGTGATGGAGGTCAACTCCTCGCCCGGACTCGAGGGTATCGAACAGGCGACCAATAAGGATGTTGCCGCTATGATCTTCAAGTTTATCGAAGAAAACGCCAAGCCCCACAACACCAGAACCCGGGGCAAAGGCTAGCATGCCCCGGAGTCATTCAGGGGCTCCTGCGGAGGCAAAGAGAGAAGAGATGCAGCCCCATTTTCGGCAACCCGTAGCCATTGCAAATACGAGGAAAACGACAATCGTTATCCAGGCTCTCATACGGCGATTGGCTCGAGGGTGAATCCATCACAGAATCCCTGATAATTGGACTGTGATAATTGGACTGTAATAATTCGACAACCAGGGGTAAACAGCTATGTCTTCATTGACGATTGGCGGGGTGGAAGTTCCAGCAGGCGAAACGGCGCAGATTGAAATGCCGGTGGTGCGCCTTTATACCGACACCGACATCAGCATGCCGGTACACGTTATCCGGGGCAAAAAGCCCGGCCCCAACCTGTTTGTCTCGGCCGCGGTGCACGGCGACGAACTCAACGGCATCGAAATTATTCGCCGCCTGATCAAGCAGAAAACCCTGAAGATTTTGCGCGGCAGCCTGATCCTGGTGCCCATGGTCAACGTCTACGGCGTACTCAACCAGAGCCGCTATATGCCCGATCGACGCGACCTGAACCGCTGTTTTCCCGGCTCGCCCAGAGGCTCGCTGGCGGGCATCGTCGCGCACACCTTTCTCACCGAAATTGTCAAACAGTGCGAATATGGCATAGACCTGCACACCGGCGCCATTCATCGCTCCAACCTGCCGCAGATTCGCGCCAACCTGAAAGACAAGGAAACCCTGACCCTGGCGGAGGAGTTCGGGGTGCCAGTGTTGCTCAATGCCAACCTGAGAGACGGCTCATTGCGGCAGGCAGCGGTAGAGTCGGACACCAAGGTGCTGGTGTACGAAGCGGGGCAGGCGCTGCGCTTCGATGAACTGTCGATCCGCGCCGGTGTCCGGGGGATCGGCAATATTCTGCTGCACCTCAATATGATTAAAAGGAAGCCCCACAAGCACCCGATACGTCCCTTCGTAGCCAACACCAGCGCCTGGACCCGAGCCAGCCACAGCGGCATCGTCAATAACCTGAAAAGTCTCGGCGACCAGGTGCAAAAAGGCGACCCCCTGGCTACCATTGGCAACCCTCTGGGGGCCATCTTCGACACAGTCAAGGCGCCGCGCTCCGGGATTATTATTGGCAAGCAAAACATCCCCCTGGTGCAACAGGGCGACGCCATGTTTCACATCGCCTACTTTACCGAGCGGGATGAGGAAATTGTCGAGAATATCGAACTCATGCAGGGTGCACTGCTGCCCACCGAGAGCGGAGTAGAAGAAGACTCATAAGCAGCAGGCGCTAACCGGCCAGCTATAATCCCGCTCATCACCGACCCACAACGAGAGCTTTGCAAATGACCAACAAGAGCCCAAAAAAAGTCATCATCGGCAACCTGGAAGTGTGCAATTTGCCAGATATAGGCATTCAGGACCTGCAGATACGCGTCGACACCGGCGCCAAAACCTCGTCCCTGCATGTGGACAACCTGGTCACGTTCAAGAAAAACGGCCGCCCCTGGGTGAAGTTTGACATCCACCCGGATGTCCATCACGTCGAAAGCGTCATTGAGTGTGAGTCCCGCCTGCACGATATACGCAATGTGAAGTCTTCCAACGGTGAATCCCAGGAGCGTTACGTTATCCGCACCACAATGCAACTGGGGGGTGACTCCTGGCCCATTGAAATCACCCTCACCGACCGCTCCGACATGAGCTTCCTGATGCTGCTGGGGCGGGAGGGCATGGGCAACCGGGTGCTGGTCGACCCCTCCCAGACATTTTTGCTGACCTCCGATGACTAGTACCGGGGGCCCTCACCTGTCTCATCGCGGCCAGTTTAAAGCAACCACAGTGAGCCCAGCCCCAGGAATACCACAAAGCCAACGATATCCGTCACCGTGGTGAGAATTACCGCGCCGGACAGGGCCGGGTCAAAGTTGAGGCGATCCAGCAGCGACGGCACATAGACCCCGGCAATCACCGCGGCGATGATATTGAGCAAAATCGCCACGCAAATGGTGGCCCCCAGCAGCCAGCTGCCAAACCAGAGGTACGCCACCAGGCCAATTACCAGCGCCCACACCACACCATTGACGCAACCCACCTTGAACTCCTTGTGCAGCAGGGCCTTGAGGTTGGCACTGGTGACCTGGCCCATGGCCAGGCCGCGCACCATTACGGTCAGGGTCTGGCTGCCGGAAATACCCCCCATGGAGGCCACCACCGGCATCAATACCGCCAGCGCCACCACCTCCTGCAGGGTGGCTTCAAACATACCGATAAACCAGGAGGCGAGCAGCGCTGTGACCAGGTTCACCCCCAGCCACACGGCGCGGTTTTTACTGCTGCGCCAGACCGGCGCAAACAATTCTTCCTCATCCGCCAGACCACCGGCCTGGGCGACCTGGTAATCGGTGATTTCCTGCCTGTGTTCGTAGGCGGAACCTATATCAAAGCGACCGATCAGTAAGCCGTCTTCATCCACCACCGGCAGCGCCAGGCGCTCCGAATGAATCAGCTGATTGACCGCCTCATCAATATCCTGGCGGGCCTGCAGCGCCTCCGGCTGCAGCTGCTGGATCGCGCTCAGGGGGGTGGCCGGCGGCGCTTCGTACAAGTCCTGCAAACTGACTTCGCCCACCAGGCGGCCGCCCTTGTCGGTGGTGTAAATCGCTTCCATGTAGCGCACCGCATCTTTCTTCAGCACGTTGCGGGCACTGGTGGAGGTCAGGCGCTGGGAGACCTGGGGGCAGTCAAAGCTGACCCAGTGGCCCAGCTCTTCCACGTCATATCTGGAGGCCTGTTCATAGCGGTCGCGCTCCTCCGTATCCAGCTTGCCGTAGGCGTAGTTGAGAAAGCGGTCCGGCAGCTCCTCCGCCAACTCCAGTAAATCTTCGGCACTCAGCGATTCCAGCAGCTGCTTGCAGTCTTCATCGCCGAGCTGTTTGAGTAAAATCTTGCGGCTGCCGTCGAGCATGTAGAGGAAGGTGTCACGCTGCACCTCTTCCTCCAGGTTGGCCCAGACCAGCGACCGGAACTGGGCTGGAATTGCCTCCAGCAACAGCGCCATCTGCTCGGCACTCAGCTCTTCCTGGGCGGCAAGCACCAACGGCCGGTACAGTTCCTCGCCATCCTCCTCAGCAAAGTGGAGCAGCAGCTTTTCAATATATTCGGTAAGCAGTTCCTGGGTCATCGACTGGCGCATCCCATGGCTATGGACGTCAAAGCAGTGCAGCGAATAGTTGCAGCGGGCGCAACTGCGAGAGAGAGGCTGCGGGCGCTGCTACGGCGTGGCCGCAGCAGTGTGCCGGCAGGGAGAGCGAATCCCGGTCTGTTCATGGTGCTATCCTGTAATTCGAGGGCCTGTATATGCGGGCCAGAGTTCCGGGCCCAGGGCTTGCAGGTTTGTCGCCGGTAACCCTTGCTATCGGTAGCCAGCGCTATCGTATTTGGGGCCAGCGGATTGTGACGGCGTTTTAATCTTGTTCTAATGTTACCGATTTTCACCACCGTATTCAGTGTTATTCGTTATGACAATCCGCCCCACCTCCCACCGTTTTATGTCCCAGCGCCTGCAACTGCACTATGTCGACTGGGGCAACCCCGATGCGCCGCCATTATTGCTGGTCCACGGCAGCCTGGACCACTGCCGCAGCTGGGACTGGACCGCCCAGGCCCTGGCAGATCAGTGGCATGTGATCGCCGTCGACCTGCGCGGCCATGGCGATAGCGCCTGGTCGCCGGAGGGCAACTACTCCATGATGTCCCACGCCTATGACCTCGCCCAGCTGGTGCACCAGCTGCAATTGGCCCCGGTGAATATTGTCGCGCACTCGCTGGGGGGCGGAGTCGCATTGCGTTACGCCGGACTCTATCCGCAGAATGTTGCCAGGCTGGTGGTTATCGAGGGCCTCGGCCCGTCGCCGCAACTGCAGGCCGAGATCAGTGCCAAACCCCTGGCCCAGCGCCTGTGTCAATGGATCGACGATAAACGCGCCGCCGCCGGCCGCCAGCCCAAGCGCTACGCCACCCTGGAGGAGGCCTACACGCGCATGAAAAGCGAGAACAGCTACCTCAGCGACACCCAGGCCCGGCATTTAACCACCCACGGCATCAGCCAGAATGAAGACGGCAGCTACAGCTGGAAGTTCGACAATTACATGCGCCTGCCGGAGCCCGTCCGTCTCAGCCAGGCCGACCTCGAAAGCTTGTGGCAAGCCATTACCTGCCCCACCCTGCTGCTCTACGGTGCCAACAGCTGGGCCTCAAACCCCGCCGAGGACGGCCGCGCCCGGCACTTCCGCGACGCACGGGTGGAGCTCTATGAAAATGCCGGCCACTGGCTGCACCACGACCGCACCGACAAGTTTATCCGCGATGTAAAGGATTTCCTCGACCAGTAAACCGCTGCGTCACGTCAACCCCGCGGCGACGCCAGGCAGAAACTTGACTGGCCGCTTGTGACCCGCACGCTACAACGTTACAGTAGCGCAAATCTCACCCGCCAGACCCCGGATTAATTTATTTTATGACCTATTGTGTTGCCGTTATTGTGAACGATGGTATTGCTTTCTGCTCCGACTCCCGCACCAGTGCCGGCGTCGACCAGATTAATACCTACTCGAAAATGTTCCGCTTTGGCATTGAAGGAAACCGCCAGTTCGTCATTATGTCCGCCGGCAACCTGGCCACCACACAGGGGGTGATTGCCAGGATTGAGAAAGACATTGCCAAACTGGAGCCCGTCAACCTGTATACGGTCAACGACATGCACGAAGCGGCGGATTACCTGGGTGAACTCAGCCTCGCCCAGCAGGCCAAAACCGGTGGGGGCAACGCTTATACATCGACCTTTATTATCGGTGGTCAAATCCAGGGGCACCCGCCACAAATAGCGATGGTCTACCCGGAGGGCAACCACATCACCACCTCCAAGGACACCCCCTTCCTGCAAATCGGGGAGAGCAAGTACGGCAAACCCATACTCGATCGCATCATCAAGCCCGACACCAGCCTGCACACCGCAGCGCTCTGCGCCCTGGTGTCCATGGACTCCACCATGCGCAGTAACCTCACCGTCGGTCCCCCCATCGATATCCAGCTCTACAGCAGCAACAGCTTTGTGCTGGGTGAATCCTATCACCTGCTGGAGGACAGTAATTACCTCAAGCAATTGAACCGGGCCTGGAACGACAAGCTTATCGAGGGTTTCTCCACCCTGCCGCCCCTGCAAAACTCTGCCCCAGCGCCGACTACCAACCCCTGAGAGACCGGCCCCCTGGAGCCGCCAGCAGCCCCGCGAGCTGGCGGCAGGCCCGCGCCGAGCAAACAACAGTAAATATAGAGAACAGCCCCCAGTTCACCCGCAAATATCTGCGGTTAATCCATTGACAAATCCAGCAATACCTATAGACTCACCCACAGCTAGAAAGAAACGCTCTTGTTCAGTACTCCATTTCGTTGTTTTTTCGTAACCTCGTCCTGTAGTTTCAAAGTAGCAGTCTCATTTCGTGCTACCCGCGCCCGGTATAGGGCTCATTGTTTTTATTAAATTTCAGGATATGATTATGTCTAACAAAGTTACTGGTACTGTCAAGTGGTTCAACGAATCTAAAGGTTTCGGTTTTATTGAGCAGGAGTCCGGCCCGGACGTTTTTGCTCACTTCAGCGCCATTCAGAGCAGCGGCTTCAAAACCCTGGCCGAAGGCCAGCGCGTTGAGTTCACCGTTACCCAGGGCCAGAAAGGTCCTCAAGCTGAGAACATCGTTGCCATTTAATTTGGCCACGTACCCAGCTTAAAGCTCCCGGGGTTCTTAACAGAGCGTCAGGAGCGGGATTCAGACCCGATCTTTCGGGCAAGAACCCAAGCAAAAAAGGTGTATCTTCGGATACGCCTTTTTTATTGCCCGCCCTACCCCTCTCCAAATCGCCTGCCCGTTGAACCAATCGCCAAACAAGCCCGTAACCACGAAGTCCAAAACACAAGCAATCCCAAATACAAGTAACCACGCGCACAAGGAGCCCGGCCAGTATCTTAGTACATCACCAATTAGCTGCTAATATTCAAGGATAACAACTCGACCGGAAGTCACTGCGCCTGGCAGCCGTCTGACCGCGAGGCAATACCACGCTATTAAGCAAATGGATACGGCCAATGGATACAGCAAATGGATAGGGGTGACGGCAATGCAGAATGGCAAGAGGCCGAATCACAAGCGACTGTAACAGGCAACCAGGTGACAGCCCTTGAACAAGAGAAGCGTCTTCGTTACATCCTCGACATCATCGAGGAGGGGGTTTGGGAGTGGAACGGCAACAGCGGCCAGGTGCGACGCAACCCCAGCTGGTACCGCATGCTAGCCTACGATGCCAGTGCGGGCCTGGCAGAAGACACCCTGACCTGGGAAAACATCATCCACCCGGAGGACTACCCTGCGGTGATGGAGTGCTTCGAAGATTATATTTTTGGTCGCAGCAACCAGTACCGAATCGAATATCGCTGCCGCAAGGGCGACGGCGACTACCTGTGGATTCGCGACCAGGGCCGCATCGTCGAGCGCAACCCGGATGGGTCAGTGGCCCTGATGATTGGCGCTCACCTTGATATTGACGCAGAAAAACGCAACCGGGACAGCTTGCGCCAGCAAAATGAAATGCTGGCCAGTAACCAATTAACCATCGAAAACCTGATTGAACAGCGCACCCGGGAACTTACCAGCGCCAAGAGCTCCCTTGAGAACAGCCTCATTAAAATCGAAAGGCTGCGTATCACTGATCCGCTGACCGGCATCTACAACCGCTACAAACTCGAAGAGGAGCTGGACAGTGAAATTGGCCGGGCCAAACGCTATGGCTCACCCCTGTCAGTCACCCTGTTCGACATAGATTACTTCAAACGCATCAACGACCAGCACGGTCACCATATGGGCGACCTGGTTCTACAGCGCGTCAGTCGCCTTGTGCGCGCGAACTTACGCGGCAGTGACACACTGGGGCGCTGGGGCGGCGATGAGTTCGTCATTATTTTGCCCGGAGTGGCATTGGCGGCCGCCCAGCAAGGACTGGAGAAGGTTCGCGCCCTGATCGCCGCAGACCGCGAGGCGGGGATAGAGCCAGTCACCTGCTCTTTTGGCGTGGCTGAATTCCAAGACAACGAAACGCCCGCCACTTTACTGCGCAGGGCGGACAGCGCCCTCTACGACGCCAAGAAACATGGGCGCAATCGTGTATCGACCACCCACGAGCGGTCGTGACTGGCAGCTGGCCACGCCAGCAAGTCGCCGCTAGTTCTCATCTTTCACCTCTTCCCTGATGGCCCGCATAGTGTCGATATTAGCCAAAAACACTTCGAAAATACGCGGGTCGAATTGTATGCCGACCGATTTCGCCATTATGGCCAATGCCTGCTCCTCCGGTAGAGCCGGCTTGTACACCCGCTCGTGCACCAGGGCATCGTAGACATCCACGATGGCCACAATCCTCGCTGCCTCCGGTATATGCTCCCCGTACAACCCGCGTGGATAACCGCGCCCATTCCAGCATTCGTGATGATTGCTGGCAATCTCGGCGGCCATTTGAATCATCGGCACTTCGCTGGCGCCGAGAATTTCCCCGCCGATAGAGGCGTGGGTTTTCATGATGGTGAATTCACTGGCCGACAGGGGGCCGGGCTTTTTCAGGATCTTGTCCGGGATACCAATCTTGCCGATATCGTGCATGGGGGCGGCGGTTCTAATATCGTCCACCGCGTAAGGCGACCAGCCCAGCTGCGCGGCGATCTCCCCGGAATACAAACCGATACGCTTGATGTGAGCGCCAGTCTCCTCATCCCGGAACCCGGCGGCATAAATCAGCCTCGCCGCCAACTCCAACTGCCGGTCGCGAATGGCGACGGTGCGCTTGCTCACCTCCAATTCAAGTATTTCCTGGTTGAGCAAATTTTGCCGGGCCGCCTGTAACAGCTTGCGGTTTACTTCATAAGATTGACCGAGATTGACGATTACCAATACGCACTGCCCCTCCACCAGCAGGGCCCGAGCCTCGAGGGCGTGGTCACCCTGGCCGAGACCACTTTCCAGGAAGGGGCCGGAACTGAGGCTGCCCTCCTTTCGCGCCCCCCAATGCTCCCGCGCGTCAACCAAAAAATTGTCCAGAAACAAGGACTTACCTTCGAGCCGCAAAGCGCCGGGTGGGGCGCTCCCGGCAAACAGCTCATTAAACCAGGGGGTAGCCTGGCCCAGCAACTGGAACCGGCCGTCGCCCTGGACGCAGAGGGCAACCATATCAAAGCTTTGGATTACACCGCTGAGTATGCTGTTCATAAAATCGCTCGCGCCAACACTTCAAATAGCTGCTCAACATTCTCACCCGTTTTCGCACTGGTATACAGCACACTGCCTTTTTGCTTCAGGTTGTCTTCCTGCTCCCGGGTAAATACCCAGCTATCCACCAGGTCAACTTTATTGACTGCAGTAACGGCCGGCACATCCCCAAGCACATTAACCGCCCTTTGCTGCACCGCCAGCGCGGTGTTGTAGGACTTCGGCCGGGTACCGTCTACCACCACCACATACCCGGCTGCGCCACGCAGGTAACTGGCACTCATGCGCTGGAACTCATCCTCCCCGGAGATATCCCAGATCAGCAGCATCACCTCCTCGCTGCTGACTGTCACCACCTTTTTATCCACCTTAACTCCCACCGTGGTAAAGTACCTGGCGTCAAACATGCTGTTGACGAAGCGCCGGATCAAACTGGTTTTGCCGACTGAAAAGGCCCCCAACAAACAGATTTTTTTTTGCAACATATCGTTTCCGTTAATCGAATCGCACCACAACCCTGGCTTTGCGCTCACTGGAGCCGTCCTCCTCATACTCGAAGCTGTTGTAGACTCTCAACACAACATTGCCGACCCCGTGGGCCAGCAAAACCTTGCGCAGAGCCTCGGCGCGGGTGAGGCCAATACGGGAATTGATTGCCCGCGGCCCGGTGCCGTCGGTGTAGCCCACCAGATCCAGCTGCACCGGCCGCTGGAACTCCTGATAGTGAAGGTCGTTGAGGCGGCGAATGGCTGTCACCAGTGTGGATACCTCGCGTCCATCGGGGTCGATATCCGCAGCTCCGGTGGCGAAAGAGAAATGCAGCGCTTCAACCTCGGCTGTTAACTGCTCCAACTGCTCCAGTCTCGGGTTGTAAACCTCGAGGGCGTCGGTATCCAGCGCATCCACCCCGGCCAGGTCAGGCCAGCGCCGGCTAACCACGGCCAGCCAATCGGAGGTGGCCCGGCCGTCCAGGCGCAAGGTGCCATTGCTGATTTCGATACTGACCCGCTCATCCGGGACGAACATTCGGTAAGCACGCTGCCGCACGATTTCAGGCTCAGTCGAAACAAAACCCTGCAGCTCAAACCGGACCACGCGCTCGCCCCCCTGCGCGCCGACCACGTCCGCCGGCGCTCGCGCCAGTGGGTCCGCCAGCAAACTCACCTGCAGTTCATCCCTGCTGGCGTTAGCATGCAGCAGCACCAGCCCCGGCTCCCGCTCCAGTGCTGCCAGCAACTGCCGGTCTGTCTGGCGCACTTGATAGTTTGTGTATTGCCAGTAGCCGACAGCGGCAAGCAGGGTGATGACGGCAACCACAGCCAGCCAGGGTATTTTACCTGTCCCGCTTTTTCGGTCGGACTTGCGCTTCAGGGTCAGCAGATGCCGCAGGTCTTCGCCCAGCTCGGCAAACTCATCGGTATCGCCGCGAAAGTCGCGCAATTGATTGTGTTTAAAGCGGTGTATTTTCTCCAGAATCACTGTTTGCTGGTGCCGCAACTGCTCCGGCACGCGCCCGCGAACCACCGCCGCCAGCAGTGCGTAGGGACCGCGCTGCAACACCACGGTAAGGTCACCGAGGCGCAAGGTATCAAGGTTATCGCCCTCGTGAGTGGAGAAGGAATCCTCGATAAAATCCTGGATGGCCGACAACATCCCCGACACCATGTCGCCATCCCTGACCTCGACGCCAGCGGCAACCTGGTGCTGTAGCAACAAACTGGTCTCACGGTGTATCAGGAAAACCTGCTCCACCCGGTATTCGAGGGTGTTGTGCAAGACAATCTCGGCGTAGCTGCGACCGGTGCGCCAGGCGTCCAGGCGCCAACGCAGCGTCCGCAGCGACAGACTGGCCTCCAACAGCTGATTGACGCTGTCCAGCATCTGCTGCAGGGTTTCACTAATCGACTTGCGGATGGCCGGCCCCATCACCGGGTACAAGGATACCGCCAGCTTGCGCGGATCCTGCTCGATCGACTCGCTAATGGCTCGCTCAATAGTGGGCATAAGCACCGCCGCGACACTGTCGTCGATGGCCGCGCGCGCCTGCAGTGACTCCGCAATTACTGCCGCAACACGGCGTACAAATTGTTGATCATCCTCCAAGGCGGAGCGAAAGCGGAGCAAGTCCCGGTACTCATCACCGAGCAGGATCTGCCTGACTTGCTCCAGCTCCGTATCCAGCGCGGCGACTGTCATTGCCCGACGGCCAGGGCTAGGATTGATCGCTGCTGGGCGCCTGCGCGCTCTGCTCGCCCAGAAGCGACGTCGCCATGGTTTGCAGCAACTGGGCGAGCGTGGTGCGATCGGCTTTCGAGTGTTGTAATTGTTGCTGCACCAACTCCAACTGGCGGGCTAAATCTTCATTCCAACCCGCCGCCTGTTGCGCCAGCGCCTCCCGCTCCGCATTCAAAGTCTCATAGAGGTCGTGCTGTGCCGCTTTGGTGGTGCTGTCCAGCTTGGCAATCACCTCATCCAGGTGTTGAAATCGATCGGCCACCTCAGCAGCACTTGCTTCCGCCCGCTTGTTAAACGATGCCTGCATCTGCTGCAGCGCGAGCTCCAGGCTGTGGATTTGTTGGTCAAAGTCTTTGCGTAACTTATCTGCGGTATTTTTTATCAGCAACTCGAGCTCGGCATCGCGCTTTTCAGTCTCCCTGACCTGGGCACCAAACAGAATGTCGCGAACGGTTTCGAGGCTGTTATCAACGGCCATCTGGCTGGCGAGCTCAGCCTCCTGACTCTTGGAGTTATTCTTCATTGTTTTACCTTCCCTGATACCGGGCAGGGGTCCTGCCAGGTTGTTTAAGTAACGAGCGCCTCTAAAACCCTCTAAGTCCTGCCGGCAGATTTCCGCTGGCAGACTTCCCCTCTATCGTCTGCCGAGCACCCCGGTGGCGCAGAAAACCACTTTACAATAACTACCAGCCATGTTCACTCATTAAAGTAGAAAATGAAGCTTTTGTAAATTTACTCCGTGCCGCCACACCTTTTTAACCGCTTTGTGTCGCTCCCGGGGACATACCGCATTGGCGCAACATTTTCTGCCACAGTTGCGTATGCTCAGACACGGCCGACTGGAAGCGACGCCAGACTGAGGCCTGATTCTGGCTGCTCCAGGTCAGCTGCCAGTAGCGCGCAAAGGGATCAGGCCAGGGCCGGTAGGGCTCCAACAGCGTTTCCAGTGCCGCCCCAAGGGAGACGCTCTGCTGGTGCACCGCACTGATGTAAGGCTGCACTTCACCGATATAGAAACGCAGGAACACCTGTTCGGCCACCCGCGCCCGGGGCGATGGTGCGGCCCGGTAACAGAGCGGTCGCCGGTCGAGTTCGGCTTCTACACGCGCCGTCAAGCGGTCCAGATGAACGGCCACCAGCTGTTGGCTGAGCAGCAGGCGGCCGGCGATATTGGCGCTACCCACCACCTGGTAATAGGCTTCCAGTTCACTGGACTGCAGTGGCTCAGTGATGGCCAGCATGCGCGCCAACTGTTGCAGGCTGACCAACAGCTCGGTCGGCTTGAGGGCGGCAGTGGCCGGCAACAGCGGGCCATCGGCGAGGGAAAACAGCTGCCGGAATTCAGCGCTGGCGGCGGTGGCGTTCCAGCCGATATTGACGGAATCCTGGCGCTTGGCCCGCAACGCCAGCTCCAGAGCCTCGTGCAGGTCACTGCGACCGGTGTCTTGCGCCAGGGTCGCCAGGCACAACTCGGCCAACCGGATAAACTGGTGGTGATAAAGCAGCTGCTGGGAACCGGCCATGACCTTGCCGAGCACACTGTTGCGCTCACCCAGCAGACGCTGCAGGTCACAGTCAGACAGGCGCAAAAAGTCCAGCAAGCCGATATTCAGTGGCTGTAGCGGTTGCAGCAGATCACGCCGCTGGGGATAGCGCGGTAACTCGATAACTTCGACCCCGGGCGGCGGGGCCCCGCGCTCGCCAGCGGCCAGCTCCAGCGCGTTACCGAGACGGTAATCGTAGCGCGCCAGCATCTCCCCGGCATCGGGCTGACGCTCGCAGGCAAGCAGAAAACAGCTCGCCAACAGCAATACCGCTATCACTTTGAACGATCTTATCGATTGCAAACCGGGCTCCATCCAGGCCGGAACAGATAAAATACCAGAATTAATTGTTCCCAATTACCACCAAAACCAGGTGGCTGGCAATATGGCAGGCCTGGCTGCGGGGGCTTGCTTACTCAAAAGGGTAATAAGGCCATTCTTTCCCAAAGCTGATACGTTTCCAGCGCCAATAGAGTACCCACCCTCCTGCAGACAGCGCTGCCCCTGGCTGCAAGACATTGCTACGCGCTGCGGGTCGGCATCAGTCGCTGTGCAAGGCCTCAATAGGGTTCAGCCGGGCGGCGTGCAGCGCCGGCGCTATGCCGGACAGCAGGCCAACCAACATGGCCAGCAGCAGCGCGAACATCACATAGATGACGCTTAACTGCAGCGGCAGGTTGGGCAGCAGCCAGTGAGCGGCCAGTATCAAGCCACCCGCCAGCCCAACCCCCAGCGCGCCGCCGGCCAGGGCCAGCAGAATGGCCTCTCCCAGGAACAGCATCAGTATCTGCCCACGGGAGGCACCCACGGCGCACAACAGGCCAATTTCGGCAGTGCGTTCGTGCAGGGCCGTGGTCATTATGGTGAGGATTCCCACCGCGCCCACCAGCAGTGAGATACCGCCCAGGGCGCCGATGGTGAGAGTGACAAAGCCGAGAATATTATCGAGACTGGAGAGCATATCCTCCTGAGTGAACAGGGTGACATCCTCCACCCGGTGCAGCGCCTGCAGGCGCTGGCGAATGCGGCGCGCCATGTCCGCGGAGCTGGCCAGCTCCGAAAACACCACATCGACTTCCATCAGGCTGGCGCGGTTAAACAACTGCAGGCCCCTGGCAACCGGGATATAGACCACATCATCCAGGTCAAAGCCCAGCATCTGGCCCTTGCTCTCCATCACCCCCACCACCCGAAAGCGCACCCCGCCCACTCGCACCCACTCACCCAGTGGCGAGCGGGCGCCGAACAGCTCCCGCTTGAGCCTGGCCCCCAGCACTGCATGGGCACGGGCCGCAACCGGATCGTCCTGGGGCAAGAACTGTCCCTGGGCGACGCGCATCTTCCAGGCTCTGGCACCCTCATGCCCGACCGCCAACACATTGCTGTGGCGGCGAAAGCGGCCGGCCTCTACCTCCGCGGTACCGGTCACCAAGGGCACCACATACTCCACGTAGGGCAAGTCCCGCAGCGCCTCGCTGTCTTCGATGGTCAGCGGCCGGATGGAATTCAACATACCCGCCATGCCCTGGGTGGTTACCTTGCCCGGGGTAACGGCAATAATACGTGTGCCAAATTGGGAAAAGCTGTCGAGCAGGTATACCCTGAGACCTTCACCAATAGAGGTCAGCAGAGTGACGGCCATGATACCAATGGCAATGCCGAGGGTGGTGAGCAGCGTACGCTGGCGATTGCTGTTCAGCGCTTTTACCACCCAGCGAATGCCATCCAGCCAGCCCATAGCCACTACCTTCTCTGCAACGCATTTAACGGCAGCAGTTTACTCGCCCGGGTGGCCGGCACCCAGGAGAACAAAAAACCACAACCAACGGCAACCCCACCAGCGCCGAACAGTGCCCAGAGGGGCACCGCGAAATCCACCTGCGGCAGCAACTGGCGCCCCAGCAGCAACAACAACAAACCGGCCAACGAACCGAGCACCGCGCCGCAAACTGACAGCAACACAGCTTCCAGCACAAACAGTTTTCGAATCAGCCGATCATCGGCACCCAGCGCTTTCAACAAACCAATTTCCTCGGTGCGCTGGCCGACACTGATCACCGTGATATTCATAATCAGGATGCCGGCCACCAGCAGGCTGATGCCGCCTATGGCCCCCACTCCCAGGGTCATCGCCGTGAGAATATCATCGAAGGTACTCAGCAGCGCATCGGGGCTGACCACCGTGACGTCATTTTCGCCCTGGTGCAGGGCCGTGATCACGTCGATAACCTGCTGCTTGACCTGCTCCGGGTCGTAGCCCTCGCGCACCTGCATAATCACCCGAAACAGTCCCGCGGTATTGAACAGGCGCTGGGCAGCTGCCACCGACAGTATCAGGCTGTCGCCCAGGTCCATGCCAAAGGCATCCCCTCGCCCCTGCAACACGCCCACCACCCGACAGCGATAATCGGCCACTCGCAACAGCGCGCCCAGCGCCGCTTCACCCTGCAACAACTCCCGCTCCAGGGTTTGCCCGATCAGGCATTCGACGCTGGCGCGTTCAATATCCTCCAGCTGTAAATTGCGCCCCCGAGCCAGTTTGAGTTTACGCACTGTTACAAATGCCGCGGATGTACCGAGCACGATGACCTCGCGGGAACGCTGCTGGAAGGACACTGCAGCACTGCCAAGCACCAGCGGCGCCGACTGCTGCAACCCGCTAACACGGCGCCCCAGCACGGCCACATCGGCCAAAGTGATATCCCGGGCGGCGGCGCCAGTCACCGGCGGCAAGCCGCCTGTGGTTTCATTGCGCCCGGGAAACATCACCAGTACATCCTTGCCGAGAAAGGCAAACTCCTGCAGCACATAGCGCCGGGCGCCCTCGCCCAATGCGGTGAGCACCACCACCGCGGCCACGCCAAAACCGATGGCCAGCAGGATCATGGCGCTGCGAAAGCGGTAGCGAGTAATGGACTGCCAGCAAAACAGCAAGCTGTCGCGCTCACCCATGGGCCGACTCGGGCACCGCGGGTTGACGGCAACGGTCCTCGACAATACGGCCATCCACCATCTTCAACTGGCGCGCGGCGCGCTGTCCCAGCGCCAGGTCGTGGGTGACCACCAGCAGGGTAATGCCGTCCCGATTGAGCTCCTCGATCAACGTCACCACTTCCGCACCAGACTGGCTGTCGAGATTGCCGGTGGGCTCATCGGCCAACAGCAGCAAGGGGTGGCGGATAATTGCCCGCGCCAGTGCCACCCTCTGGCGCTGGCCACCGGAAAGCTGCCGCGGCAGGTGGTGGCCTCGATCGGCGATCCCCAGCCGTTCCATGACTTGCTTCGAGCGGCGCCGCCGCTCGGCTCCCGGGACGCCCGACAACATCAACGGCAATTCGATATTTTCACGGGCACTGAGCCGCGCCACAAGATGGTAAGCCTGGAAGACAAAACCAATCATTTCGCTGCGCTTGCGCGCCCGCTCGGTTTCATCCAGGGCCGTGGTTTCCAGGCCGTTTAAGAGGTAGCGTCCGCTGTCGGGTCGGTCCAGCAAACCAAGCATATTTAATAGAGTGGATTTGCCAGAGCCGGATGGTCCCATTACCGACAGGTATTCACCGGCATCAATGCGCAAATTGATCTGGTCGAGGGCGTGCACAGACTGCTCCCCCAGCATAAAGGTCTTGTTCAGCTCAACCAGCTCAATCATTGCCGACCACCACGGCCACCCCCTCGGCCAGCCCGTCCCGATCCGGGTTGCGCACCACCCGATCGCCCTCGGCCAGGCCGGAGCGCACTTCGCTCAGGGTCCAGTTGCCGATGCCACGCGTAATAACCCGCCGCTGCAGCTGGTTGTCGGCATTGACCAGCCAGACACTGGCATCCGCCAGAATTGCCTCGGCCGGCAGCCGCAGCACGTTTTCGCGCCGCTCCAGCACCACGGTGATATCCGCGCTGTAACCTACCAGCAGGGTCATTGCCGCAGGCACCTGGTCAAACCGCACATCCACATCCACCGTGCGGGCCTGCTTTTCCAGGTCCAGCACGTAGGGCGCAATACGGCTGATCTTGCCGACAAGTAGCTGCTCCCGGAAAGCGTCGAGGCCGATCCGGGCCGGCAACCCCACCTGCAGTTTGGCAGCGTCCACCTCATCGATGGGGGCCGTGACATACAAACAGCTGTAGTCGATCAGATCCACCGCCGCCGGTGTCGGAATGCCCGGCGGCGAGGGGGTGATGTATTCGCCGATTTCTCCATTGATTTCGGCCACTACCCCGGCAAACGGGGCGCGCAACCGGGTCCGCTCAAACACCGCTTGCTGCAGGTCAAGGCGGGCGCTGGCGACTCCAGCCTGATTGCTGGCAGCGGCGCAGAGTCGCCCCTGGGTTTGGGCGGCGGTGGCAGCGCTGTCCAACTGCTCCTCCGAGGCCAACTTGCTCGCCGCCAGGCGCTGTAACCGCTGCGCTTCCCGCGCCTTTAAATCCGCCTGTAGGCAAGTACTCTCGCGCTCAAATTCAACCGCCAGCAGTTGCTGCCGCGCCTGGTTAACCTCGGCGGCTCGATCGTGATTCCACAACTCCAGCAGCAACTGGCCGGCAACCACCTGGTCGCCTTCGCTGACCAGTAACTTGTCAACCACGCCGCCGATGGGCATCGACAACCTGGAGCGGCGGCAGGCCTTAACCGTACCGGCGCGAGTGTTGGCCACCGTTGCCTCAACGTCGCCGCGCTCGACCGTCACCACCTGCACGGCGAGGGGCTGCGGATGCCAATGGCGCCAGGCCAGTGCCGCTACTCCCAGCAGTATTAGGGTCGCCACAATAAGGGTTTTTTTACCCGGCACCTGGTGCCTCCAGCTGCAGTTATCAAGCCAAAGCATACCCCTCAGCGTTGTGAAAAACACCAATCTGGATCAAGCCCGCTGAAAATAGACACACCAGTTGCAGTCCGGCCTCGCTTGCCTTAACGTCTGTAGCTGCCCATAGGGAAAGCCAGCGGAACTGCCCATGCCAGACACGACACAACCGCCTGCAGCCAAAGACCCGAACAGCCAACACTGGCTCACAATTGCCCTGCTGTTGTTCGGCTTTTACTACCTGATGCAAGTATTCGTCAGCAAGCCCGCGCAGGTCATCAGTTACTCGGAATTTTTACAACAGGTCAACAACGCCGCTATCGCCGAGGTGGTATTAAAAGGCAACGAAATCCACGGCCGCTATCGCAAGTCCGATGCCAACGCCAACTTTGACTTCCGGGTGATCGCCCCTAATTTCGAAAACGCACGCCTGTTGGACATCCTCGAAGCCAATGATGTCAACATCAAGGTGCAGGCGGATGAATTGCCGTTTTGGGCCAGAATGATCGCCGGCTTCCTTCCCTGGCTGCTGATCCTGGCGTTCTTTTTCTGGACCAGTCGCGCCCTGCAGAGCCGGATGGGCGCGAGCGGTGGCGGCTTGATGGGCTTCAGCAGTTCACGAGCCCGGCGCTTTGAGCCCACCACCTCCGGGCCCCGCTATGAGGATATCGCCGGCCTGGAGTCGGCCAAGCAGGATTTCCAGGAGATTATCGACTACCTGAAAAACCCGCAAAAATACCGCGACATGGGCGCCCATATGCCCAAGGGTATTTTAATGATGGGGGCACCCGGCACCGGCAAAACCCTGCTCGCCAAAGCCACTGCCAACGAGGCCGAGGTGCCCTTCTTCTCCGTCAGCGGCTCGGAGTTTATCGAAATGTTCGTCGGCGTTGGCGCATCGCGGGTGAGGGACATGTTCAACCAGGCCCGCAAGGTGGCACCTGCGCTGATCTTTATCGACGAGATCGATTCCGTTGGCCGGGTGCGCGGCACCGGCCTCGGGGGCGGCAACGACGAACGAGAGCAAACCCTGAATCAAATCCTGGCGGAAATGGACGGTTTCGACCCGGAGGAGGCGGTGGTGGTGCTGGCCGCCACCAACCGCCCGGACGTGCTCGACCCGGCCCTGATGCGACCCGGCCGTTTCGACCGCAAGATCACCCTGGAACTGCCGCAACGCAAGGCCCGGGCAGAAATCCTGCAGGTGCACAGCCGCCACACACCGCTGGCGGAAGATGTCCAGCTCGACCAGATTGCCGCCGTCACTCCCGGCTTTTCCGGGGCCGACCTGGCCAACCTGGTCAACGAAGCCGCCCTCAACGCCACCCGCGACAACCGCACCAGCATTCGGCAAGAGGATTTTCTCAGCGCCCGCGACAAGGTCATCATGGGTACGCCGCGCACCGATTTACTTAACCCATCGGAACGCAAGCGCATCGCCTGCCACGAGGCCGGCCACGCCATCACTGCCTATTTCTCCAGCCACAGCGATCCGGTCCAGAAAATCAGTATCGTGCCCCGCGGCCAGGCGCTGGGCATGACCGAGCAACTGCCGGAGGAGGATCGGCACAACCTCAACGAGGACTACTTGCTCGATCGCCTGTCCGTATTGCTCGGTGGCCGCTGTGCCGAAAAACTGGTATTCGGCAATGTCAGCACCGGCGCCGCCGACGACCTCAAGCAGGCTACCCGGTTGGGATACAAAATGGTGGGGCAGTGGGGCATGGGCAAGAACATCGGCCCAATTGGCTACTCCATCGCCGAGGAACACCCCTTTCTCGGTCGTGAACTGGCCGAGCCGAAGGAGTTCAGCGAACAGACCGCCCATTTACTGGATGAAGAGGTGCGGTTGCTGCTGCGCGAAGCAGAACAGAAAACCATCCGGCTGCTAAGCGAACACAGCCAGCACTTGCAGAGCCTGTTGCAAGCCCTGCTGGAGAAGGAAACCCTGCAACACGATGAGATCGTCGCGCTGCTGGGCCACTGACAGGCCCTGCAACCGAGCCCGCTGGCGGGCGGCTGTTCGAAACTACCGGGCCCGGGTGGGCGCTGGCCTCAAGCCCGGGCTCAATTGAGCAACGACCAGACCTCGCTTCAAGATGTAGTGCCGGCGTTAACCCGCAGATGACTGCTGTGGAATCACCTGCCACTCCGGCTCGTCAAACTCCCCGATGATGTTGATTTCGCACTTGGCGTGATGCTCGGCCAGGATCCGCCTGACGGTGGCGTCGCGCTCGTCATCCTTTTGGTCCCGAGCTGACTTTGACTCCCAACTGGCAATGGCCAGCAGGCGGTTGGGGTTGTTCAGGTCCCGGTGCAGCCGGGTTCCCAGGGCACCCGGCGCCCGCTGCATAATCTCACTGGCAACCAGCCAGTTGGCGGCGTACTCCTCCACCGTAAATCCCGGTTTAACGATAACTTCAAAGATAAACTTCATCCCCGCACTCCTGTTTAGCTCTACTGTTATTCAGCGCTCCTGTTGCACGGTACTTTCTGGCGCTAGTCTTTAGCTTACTAGCGTAACTTGCCCCCAACCAGCCCCACGCCCCCCCGCGGCGCTGGCGCAGGCGAGCAGTGGCCAGCGGCAGGGCACCGCCGGCGTCGCGCTGCAAAGTGGAGATTTTGTCGTCCAGCGTTAACTAGCTATCAAACTTGTCGCGATAAAGAGTTATACTGCGCCTATTATAAGCGGGGCGCCATGCCCTGAGACTCCTGGCGCAGCCTGTGGGCAAACACCTTTAATAAGTCAATGAGCCCTGAGTTCGCCAGCACCTCGCAACTTCCATCAAATCGCTATATGTGTAAGTGACTAACGATTATGAAACAGTCGACTTGTCGTCAACGCCGCCACATGCCTGTAAATAAGAGGTTGCTTTGGGCCGCCAGCCTGCTGCCTATCTCACTGTTGTCGGGCTGCGCCCTGTTGCAGCAGCAGGAGCCAATAAACACTGTGGCTGAACAGATGTCTACACTGCTGCAACTGCAGGACCAGGAACAGGAGCGGGAGCTGGAGCGCGCCGCGCAATTGACCAGTATTGACTCGCGACTGGACACATTCAACAGCCAGCTGGATGAAATCAATCGACAACTGGTGTTACTGCGCGAGACCCCGGTCAAGGTTATTGCCGCCCCTCCACCACCAGCACCGCCCAGCCAAAAAATGCGGCCAATTCGCAAACCGGACAATATGCAAAAGCACCTGCAGGATATGCAGGGCAAGACCCTGATCGGCAAATCGGAATGGCTGTGGGTCCAAACCCTGATGGCCAATGTCACCGCCCGTGTCGACACCGGTACCGAAACGTCATTTATTCACGCCACTGGACTCAATTTGTACGAAAAGGACGGCGAGGCCTGGGCCCGGTTTACGGTCACCCATAACGACTCCAGGCCCGCCGCCAATTCTGCCGCCATGACCATCGATACACCGGTGGTGCGCATGTCCCGTATTCGCGGTTCAGAGTCTGGCGAATCGGCCCTGCGACCGGTGATCAAGCTGCCGGTTCGACTTGGCAACATCCAGCAGGTTACCGAATTCATACTGTCGGAACAGTCCAACAGCAAACACTCGGTATCGCTGGGGCGAAATTTCCTCAAAGACCTGGCAGTTGTGGATGTCAGCGTGCAATTTTTGCAACCGAAATTTGAGCCGGTGGCAGCACCCGACTCACAAAAAGCCATTGATAATAGCGCCGAGGCTGTCGCCCAATGAATTCACGAATTCCTTTTTATGCGCTGGTTTTTACCCTTATGGCCACCGGCGTTACCATGATCATCTACCGCCACCTGCAGGCCAATGTGCCCCTTCTTCCCAGCGAAAAGCAAATCCTCTGGGATATTGAAGCCACAGTGATTTTTGACGCCCGCAACGCCCCGGCACAGGTCACCTTGAGCCGGCCACTGGGTCAGGGCAACTACACCATCGTCGATGAGATCACCGCCTCACCAGGTTTCGGCCTGACCCTGGCCGAAGATGAAAACTGGCCGCGGGCAGTTTGGACCAAACGCCAACCCAGCGGCGAGCAACGTCTGTACTACCGGGTTATCGCCCGCCATAACAGCAGCGCAACTGCTCCGACCGCCAACATTCCGGCGCCTTTGAACAACCGTATTTGGAGCGAGCCTAACCTCACCGCGGCCAATGATTTGATTTTAAAGGCCTGGCAGCTCTCGGCAGACCCCTACTCCTTCACCACAGAGCTGCTGAAGATGATCAATGCCGATGCCGCCAACCAGAACGTGCGCCTGCTGCTCAACTCCAGCGAGAGCAAAGGGGAGCTGGCGGTGCAGCTGCTCAACCAGGCTCAGGTATCGGCGCGACTGGTATCCGTATTGCGCCTGGAAGATGGCCGCAGGCGCCAGTCCCCGGAGCGCTTTATCAAGGTGTGGACGGGCGACAAATCGCAATTATTTAATCCGGCCACCGGCGAGCGCGGTTTGCCAGACCGGGCAATACTCTGGGAGGGCCGCGGCCACCCCATCCTGCAGGTTGATGGCGGTCGCAACTCGAAAGTGGAATTCTCCATTATCAAGCGTGTCGAGCCCGCGGCCACCAGTTATGCCTACCACAACGCCAACCTGCTGAACTTCTCTATCGGCTCACTGCCGCTGGCAGAACAGGCACTGTTTAAAACGATCTTACTGCTGCCCATAGGCGCGCTGGTGGTGGTGTTTTTGCGCATCTTTATCGGCATCAAGACCTCAGGTACATTTATGCCGGTGCTAATCGCCCTGGCATTTATGGAGACCACGTTGATCGTCGGCCTGGTCAGCTTCGTGGCGGTAGTCGCGATCGGACTATTTTTCCGCTCCTACCTGTCCCACCTGAATTTGCTGCTGGTGGCACGCATCTCCGCGGTGATCATTATGGTGATTGCCATCATCACGCTGTTCAGCATCCTCAGTTTCCAACTGGGCCTGACCGAAGGGCTGAAAGTGACCTTTTTCCCGATGATTATTCTGGCCTGGACCATCGAGCGAATGTCCATTCTATGGGAGGAAGAAGGTGCCAAGGATGTCCTGGTGCAGGGTGGAGGCAGCTTGCTGGTAGCTGTATTGGCCTACCTCCTTATGTCCAATGACGTGATTCGCCATATCGCCTTTAACTTCCTCGGGCTGCAGCTGGTGATCATGTCTTTCGTTCTGTTGATGGGCAACTACAGTGGCTATCGCCTGCTGGAACTGCGCCGTTTCAAACCTCTGCTCGAAAAGTAGACCCGCATGTTTAATCCAATAGAGCGCTATTTGCAAATTCGCCGCCTGGGCGTACTGGGAATGAACCGCCGCAACATCCGCTATATCGGCCGCTACAACAAGCGCAGCGTTTACCCCAACGTCGATAACAAGCTGAAAACCAAGTTGCTGGCGACCAGCTACAAGGTGCAAACGCCTGAACTTATTGGCGTCCTGGAAACTCAGCACGACATACAAGACCTGCACAGCATTGTCCAGGGCAGCGAGGGTTTTGTCATCAAACCGTCCAAGGGCAGTGGCGGCAAGGGAATCATCCTGCTGCGTCCCACCACAGATGGTCAATTCGAAAAATTGAGCGGCGATGCAGTCACATCCAATTACATCGAAACCCACGCCAGTAATATACTCAGCGGGCTCTACAGTCTTGGTGGCAAGCCGGATGTGGCAATCATCGAAGCCCTGATTATCCCGGATCCTGTTTTCGACCGATACTCCTACCAGGGGGTGCCGGATATACGTGTCATTGTGCTGCAGGGCTTTCCGGTCATGGCCATGGTCCGATTACCCACCCGGCAATCGGACGGCAAGGCCAACTTGCACCAGGGTGCTATCGGCGTCGGCCTGGACCTGGGCAGTGGCCGCGCCACCGGCGCGGTACAATTCGATATGCCGTTAACCTACCACCCGGATACCGGTTCTCTGCTCAGTGAAATCAAGGTGGAAAACTGGACCACTCTGCTCACCCTGGCCTCGCGCTGCCACCCGATGTCGGCGCTCGGCTATCTCGGTGTCGATATTGTGCTGGACAAGAAAAAAGGCCCCGTACTGCTGGAATTGAATGCCCGTCCCGGCCTGACCATTCAAATCGCCAACAGCTGCGGACTGCTACCCCGACTCAGGGCGGTGGAAAAAATAAAACACGCGGAGAGAATGAGCGCAGAAGAAAAAGTTGCGTTCAGCCAGAAGAATTTTGCCCGGCCTGAAGCCAGCAGTGCAACGCCCGCGGACACCAACACCAGCGTCTGAGAAATAGTCTTCTACAACCTAAAAAAGCCGCGACGTTTGCCGTCAGCGGCTTTTTTATTGCGGTTCTGGATTCGGGTTTTGTTGCGCGCTTGAAAGCACAAATCGGCAAGCCCTGTTAAGCGGTATGCCTTTTAACTACTGCATCACCGCTCTAATCCTAACCCAAAAACCCAGCCACTCCCAACTTGTATAATCTTGCAGCGTGAGCAGAATTCGCCGATCGGAAGCAATTATTTACAGGCTTTTTTCGCTGCTTTCATACGCTTCTTGTGACAGTAGCTGCCTTCTTCATCGATGCACCACTGGCCATCCTTGTTCAACAACGGGATGGCCTCGTTGTTTGTGCAAGTCACAATTGACGCCTCCACAACACTGCCATCCCCCAGAGTAATTTCGCCGCCATCGGAAAATTTCTTCGGCTTGGCTGCGAAAGCTGGGGCGCTTATTAAGGCGGCGGTCATTACACTGATCAGTAATCTATTCATCATATCTCTCCTGAAAACACACAATAGTAGCGCTGCAACTTGCCAGCACAATTCTGAATTTATGGACGCAGGATAGATTTCAGCGCGGCGAAAGTCATCGCCCTTTATATTTCTTTACCAGTAAGCTGTACGGGTAGCAGCAAAGCTGGCGCGAGAAGTATTGCTCAGGAACCCGGTAACACTTCACGCGCCGAAGTAAAGCCGAAGGTTTTTTTATGCGAGCGCTTTACCGCGTACCTGGCTTCATCTGCACGACTGAGCAACTCGGCAGCTCCAGCACCGTCCTCGGGATAGAGGGCAACGCCCATGCTGACAGCGACGCAACAGCGAGCGCCGTCAATATTTTCTGGCCGCGACAGAGTGGCGATAATTTTTTTTAACAGTGGTTGCAGCGCGCGACTGGATTTAACCTGCTCCACCAGCACCGCGAACTGATCACCTCCCAACCGACAGAGAGTATCCGACTGGCGCGTGCAACCCTCCAGTCTTCGCGCCACCGCTTGCAATAAGCTGTCACCAGCGGCACGACCAAACTCGCTATTGATAGCACTAAAGCCGTCCAGGTCGATCACTAGAATTGCCATACTGCTGCCCTGTCGCGCAGCTCGACTTATCGCTTGTGTTGCGAAATCGAGAAAAAGGTTGCGCGTAGGCAACCCGGTCAAGGGGTCTCTGTTGGCCAACTCCAGTACATTCATTTGCTTTTTTACACCCAGCCATGCATATCAAATCAACAGGTAGCGGCACCGAATAAATACTCTCAATGCCTGTAGCGAGACATTGCAATGACTTAAAACGGGCCGGCGACAGAAAAAACTGACACCGGCCCAACAATAGCGGCCTGAATGATTCCCGGCAACCGGGTTTTTAAAACAGCGCTAATATCCCATTCGTTAAACCAGGGAATCGTTGCGGCAATCGGCGATCGCCTGATCGATTTCCGCCGCCGTCTTGCGCCTCAATGGCGTCGATAACCCGCAGCAACTGCCGGGTTTCTGCTGCATTATTCATACTCTGATCTCCCACAATATCGCCGGCAAGCGGACTTATGCTTCAACTGCACTGTTTTCCCGGCGCGCCTCAAGCAAGGTATTAATCTGTCCCCGGGCATTGGCGACAATCTCGTCCGCCGAGTGTTTGGAACCATCGGCATGAATCACATGCACGTTCCTGACCCCGATAAACTTGAGGATCTGGCGCAAATAGCCGCTGACAAAATCAGCGCTGCTGCCCACCCTGGTGCCGCCAGTGGAAACCACAATAAAACCGTGTTCGATATTGGTCAGCCCCTGCGGCCCGCTGTCGGTATAGCGAAAGGTTATCCGCGCCCGACAGATGTGGTCTACCCACGCCTTTAGTGTTGCCGCCACCCCGAAATTGTACATGGGCGCACCTATCACCAGCACATCGGCGGCCATTAGCTCAGCTACCAGAGTGTCTGACAGTGCCAGCTGCTTTTGAGCTGCCTTGTCGACCGGATCAGCCGAGCCGTGCACCGCAACCAGTTCGGCCGCTGCAATCGGCGCCAGGGGCTGCTCGCCCAGGTCCCGCTCCAGCAACTCAATCGCCTCTTCCCGGGCAAATTGATCAACCAAATACTGGGTTAACTGTTTGGATACCGAGGCACTGCCACGGGCACTGCTGTCAATCCGTAAAACGGATGTTGTATTACTCATAAGACTGCTCCTATTACCGTATGTTTTCTGGTTGTAGCACCGTTGTATCAGTGCTGAATGTGCGGCTGAACTACTTTACTGACGCCAGTATACGGCTGGGGAAAATTCAAATAAGGGGACAAATTCGATCTGTATGATCAATATTTTTGAACATTATGCGGCACCGCCACCAGGACTAGGGCAGGAAGCGGGCTAAGGGGGAAAGGGGAAAGAGCGGCAGTCGCCGATAAGGCGGGCCTGTGGCAGAAAGTGAGACCTGGGCAGGACGAGAGGGTTGGGCAGGTGAGGACAGTGCCGGCGCTACAGCGCTGCGTAAGGCCGTGCTCCGTAGCCAAGGCCTCAACCGGACGGCGACAAGGTCTAGTCGGCGGACACGTGCAAAATATACCCTTCGAAGTTTTCCGGCTCGTTGCAATACCACTGCACGCAGGTGGCGCCGAAAGACTCGGCGCACAGCTCTGCCAGGGCAAAAAACGGGCTGCGGCCCGGATCGGCATAGACGACATGCTTCACCCCTGCGGCAAGGGCACGCTTGATCAATTTGAAATGGATCTGGGTCAGCTCATCCCAAAAGCACACGTCGGCACCAATCAGCACCTCGAAATTGCGCAACTGCTTTTTGCTCAGCGACTCGAAGCTGCCAACCAGCTCTTCCACCTCAACCCCATTGAGAGCGGCCTGCACCTCGAGATAGGGAAACACTTCTTTGTCCATATCCAGGCCGGTTACTTTACAGCCCCCGTGCTTGGCACAAAATATGGCCGCCGGCCCCCAGCCGCAGCCAACCTCCAATACAGGCATATTTTGCTGCAGCAACTGGCGGTGCAGAAAGTAGTCCATCAACAGATAGCTGCTGGACCAGGTCTTGTGGCCGTGAATCGAGGGCGTGAAGGCCTTCTTTAACCTTCGCACCAGGCGGTGCTTGTTATCCAGGGTCATTACCCCATAGGCCTGGGAAATATTTTTCTCAGGCAGCTCAACTACTTCTGGCACGGTTTACTCCTGCGGCCGGTTTCTACAAGGGGTTAAATGGAAGGCAATGAGAGCATCAGGCACAGACAATATCGAGCTTTAAATCCTGGTCGCGCTGAAATTTTTGCTCCGCCTGCAAGGACTCAGCTGTCAGTGGGTGCTGATCCAGCCACGCCTCGGCCAACTTTACGGTCAGGCCCTTATCGGTAAAGGCGATGGCCAGCTCCGTGGGGATTGCATCATCCGTGCGCCGCCGGGCAAACAGACAGGCCAGGCGTATTATCTGCACCAGCCGCCAGTCGGGGTTGAATCCATAGGTTTTGCTCATCGGGCGCAGCTTGCGCCGGTGATTCAAAACGATAAAGCTGAGCAGCTTTTGATCCTGGCGAGAAAAACCGGGCATATCACTGTTCTGCAGCAAATAGGCGCTGTGCTTGTTGTGGCTGGCATGGGAAACGGATAATCCCACCTCGTGCAGGTCCGTCGCCCAGCACATCAGGCGCCGCGCCTTGAGGTAGTCGTCGCCAAAGTCGGGCCGCACCTGACTCAGCAGCCGGCAGGCCAGTTGGGTGACGCGGCTGGCCTGGTCGCTGTCGACCCGGTATTGCTGCATCATGCGCGCTACCGTCTCGTTGCGAATGTCGTGATTTTCCAGCAGGCCGGCCAGGTCGAGGATCATGCCTTCGCGGATGGCGTAACTGGAAACCTGCATTTCATCAATTTTCAGTTCGTTGAACACGCCGTGCAACACCGCCAGGCCGCCGGGCAATACCGGCCGCCGGTCCTCGCTTAAACCCGGCAATTGCACCTTGTCGATATGATCAAAATCACATAACTTTTCCGCCAGTTTTTCCAGTCCATCGCGGGTAATGGTGTTGTTTGGGCTCAGCCCCATGGCTTCAAGGATGCCGAGAATGGCGCGAATGGTGCCGGATGTGCCTACCGCCTCCTGCCAGCGCCCGGCACTGAAGTCCACCGCCACTGACTCGGTTTCATTCTGCGCGGCCATGCGCGCCTTCTTGTAGAGCTTGGAACTGATCTGCCCGTCCGGAAAAAACTCCTTGCTGTAACTGACGCAGCCCATATACAAGCTTTCCAGTCGCAGCGGCTTGACATCACCGACAATCAATTCCGTGGAGCCGCCGCCGATATCCACCACCAGGCGCAAATCTTCGGTGGGTGCCAAATCGTGCACCACGCCGCGATAGATCAGGCGCGCCTCTTCAATACCGCTGATAATATTGATTGGTGTACCGAGTATGGCCTCGGCCTGGGTCAGGAAGTCATCGGAGTTGACGGCGGCACGCAGGGTGTTGGTACCGACAATATGCACCTGCGCATTAGGGGTGGAGCGAATCCGCTCAGCAAAGCGGGACAGGCTCTCCAACGCCCGCTCTACCGCCTTCGGGGCTATGGTGCCGTCGTCCTGCAAGCCCGACGCCAGTCGCACCATCTCCTTGTGCCGGTCGACCACTTCCACTCGCCCCCCCACGCAGCGCGCAATCAGCAGGTGAAAACTGTTTGATCCAAGATCAAGTGCGGCAAATACAGGTGGGGCTTGCTCAGTGGTCAAGGCTATGCTCACTCATCAAATGGTTCAAACAGGGAGGGACCAAGTAATAAATCTGTCATCTTTGGCGTTAATCATAGTTAGTGTATCAATAGTGAACTGGCTTGGGTATATTGTCGTGACAATCACCTGAAATTGCCGATCTCATCGTTCCTCACAATCCAAACTGATGGTATCCGTAACAATATGAGTAGAAAGAACACGCCGTCTTTTCCCAAGGAAATCAGCTGGCTCTCGTTCAATGAGCGTGTAATGCAAGAGGCGGGCAATCCCCGGGTACCGGAAATCCAGCGCCTGCGCTACCTCGGAATATTTTCCAATAACCTCGATGAATTCTACCGGGTGCGGGTGGCAGACGTCAGCCGCCTGGCCGCATTCTCGGCGGCCCCTGACGAAAAAGAGAAGTACCGGGAATTGCTGCTTGAAATCCAGACCCGCTCCCGTGAACTGCAGGCAAAATTCGACCAGACCTACCTCGATGTGTTGCGGGCGCTGCACAAGAGAAAGATCTACATCATTACCGATCGCCAGTTCGACGAGCGCCAGCGTAAGGTTGCCAGCGAGATTTTTTCCCAGCAGATCCTGCCTGAGCTCGACCCCGTGCTGCTGGATTCCGCGAAAAACTTCCCGGATGTTGCGGATGGCAAAATTTACCTCGCCATCAAAATGTACGACAAGGACAACAATGTCCGCTACGGACTGGTCGAGGTTCCCTCCGGGCGCCTCGATCGCTTCGTGGAGATCCCGCCGAAGCAGGGCAAGTCGACCAAGCACGCCAAGGTATTTACCGTACTCGAAGATGTCATACTCAACAGCCTGCCCGATGTATTTCGCGGTGTCATCGAGGTGGAACGAGCGGAGGGCTACGTCTTTAAAGTGACTCGTGATGCCGAGTTGGAGCTGGGCGAGGGAATCAACCAGAGCCTGATTGACAAGGTGGCCCAGTCGGTGAAGAAACGCCAGTCCGGCGAGCCCGAGCGCTTTCTCTACGACAGCGAAATGCCCCAGGATATGCTCGACTTGCTCAGCAAGCGCCTCAACCTGAGCAAGTACGATAGCCTGATGCCCGGCGGCCGCTACCACAACGCCAAGGATTTTATGTCCTTCCCCAGTATCGGCCCGGCCTATCTCGACGTTAAACCCCTGCCACCCTTGCCCCTGCCCGAGCTGAGCAGCTTTCGCGGCAACCTGTTCGACATTATCCGCGAACAGGATTTACTGCTCTACTACCCCTACCATTCGTTCAACACGGTGATCGACCTGCTCAAGACCGCAGCGATCGACCCGGCGGTACAGTCCATAAAAATTTGCCTGTATCGGGCCGCCAAGAACTCCCGCATTGTCGATGCCCTGCTTTCGGCCAAACGCAACAACAAGAAAGTCACCGCGGTGGTGGAGCTGCAAGCGCGCTTCGACGAAGCCGCCAATATCGGCTGGGCCAACCAGTTAACCGACGGCGGGGTGGATGTGATCTTCGGCGTGCCGGGTTTGAAAGTTCACTGCAAACTGATTCACATCACCCGCATTGAAAAGGGCCGCCCCAAACATTACTGCCATATCGGCACCGGTAATTTCAATGAGAAAACCGCCGGGGTGTATACCGACTTCAGCCTGCTGACCTACAACCAGGATGTCGGCGAAGACGTTTACAAAACCTTCGATTTCATTTCCTACACCTACAGGCGTCACTCCTACAACTACCTGATGGTTTCACCGCTGTCCAATCGGCCGGGCCTCACCCGCCTGATCCGGGCGGAAATTCACAACGCCAACCACGGGCTGCCGGCCGAGGTTTTCATCAAATGTAACAACCTGGTGGACAAGAAACTGATCGACCTGCTCTACGACGCCTCCAGGGCCGGGGTCAAGGTCCGCATCATCTGCCGCGGCATGATGTCACTGGTACCGGGCATCAAGGGGGTATCGGATAACATAGAGGCGATCAGCATCGTCGATCGCTTCCTCGAGCACCCGCGGGTATATTCCTTTTACAACAATGGTGAGCCGAAGATTTACCTCTCCTCCGCCGACCTGATGACCCGCAACCTGGATTTTCGGGTAGAGGTGACCGCGCCGGTGCTCGACCCCAAGCTGAAACAGCGGGTCAAGGACGTGCTCGATATCCAGTGGTGCGACAACGTCAAAGCTCGCACCCTCGATGCCGAGCAAACCAATCAATACCGCAAATTCAAAGTCAACGCCAAAGTGCGTTCGCAGGAGACCATCTACAACTATTTCCAGGATGGCAAGCTGCCAGCCTCGATCAAACAGGCCCGCAAACGCTGGGAAAAGCAGCTCGTGGCTGATGCCCAGAAACGCCGGCAAGCCCTTGATACAGCTGCTGCCAACCAGGAGCCCGCCTCCTAGCAGGACACTGCACCAGCGTCCTGCCGCACACCCCTCCAGCGGCACAACAGGAATTCCCGGTGTCGACACCAGCTTTTACGCGACCGGACAGGGGGGGGGGGGGGCGATCACTGTCATATTAACGTCACAGACTCGATCTAAACTATTCTCATTTGCATCAGCATCGAATCAAAAGGCGTAAACCTTGACCAGACCAAACCCACACACCCCCAATCCAGCACCGGGCACAAAATGGCACAGCAGCGGGTTGAGCTGCCACGGCGCACTGTTGATCAGTAGGTTGCTGCTCAGTACGCTGCTGCTAAGCGCTTGCGGCGGGACCACATCGCAACTCCCTGACGCAAAGAACACTACCGCAGAGAACGCCATCACGGAACACGCCGCCAGTGCCACAACACTGCCCTATTACCTGCAGAACCTGCAATTACTGCAGTCCAGCGACAACGTGATTCCCCCGGCCGTCGCCGTGCATCCGGTAACTGCGACCTACAACCGCGAGGCGATCATCCCGCCCATGTGTTACACCCGCACGGAGGGCCAACACAACCCCTGTTACGTCTGCCACCAGGACGCCATTGCCAGGCGCGAAAACGTCATGAACGACGCCGACCTGCAGCAGGCCTACAGCTTTAGCGATCTGGGCATGACCAATCACTGGCAAAACCTGTTTACAGACCGCCAGCACAAGGTTGCCCGCATCAGCGACAAAGCCATTCGCGAGTGGGTCAATGCCGACAATTACAGCGAGCTGGCGGGACGCTTGCGCGCCGCCAACTTCAAAGGCTGGGTGCCCGACCTGCGCGACTTGCAGCTGGCGGCCGCGGCCTTCGACGAAGAGGGCTTTGCCCTCGATGGTAGCCACTGGGTGACTTTCAACTACAAACCCTTCCCCAGCACCTTCTGGCCTACCAACGGCTCCACCGACGATGTCATGTTGAAACTGCCGGCCGCCTATCGCAGTGACCGCGAGGGCCGCTATTCGCGCGATATTTACAAAGCCAACCTGGCAATACTGGAGGCCAATATCAAGGGCCTCGACACTATTGGCAGCCTGCCAATTGACGAAGCCAGGGTTGGCAAGGACCTCGACGGCAATGGGCGCTTGAATCGGACAGAATTGATCACCGATGTCAGCAGCTACGTCGGCGCCGCCAGCGAGCACTTTCTCGACACCCACCTCTACCCCCAGGGCACCGAGTTCCTGCATACGGTCCGCTACCTGGGTTTTGACGCGGACAACCAGATTACCCAGTCCACCCGCATGAAAGAAGTCCGCTACATGAAGAAATGGCAGACCTATGGCAAGGGCGTGCTGGCGCGCTACTATGAGGAGGAGGCCTTCGAGAAAGAAGCCGGCCAGCTGCCGGGCTATAGCAATCTCGGCCCCTACGGTTTGGATAACGGCGCCGGCTGGTCGATCCAGGGTTTTATCGAGGATGCCCAGGGCCGTCTGCGCGCCAACACCCACGAAGAGAACCTGTTTTGTATGGGCTGCCACTCTTCCATCGGCTCAACCATAGACAAGACCTTCAGCTTCGCCCGCAAGGTCGACGGCGGCCAGGGCTGGGGTTACCTGAACCTGCACGGCATGCCTGACGCCCCAAGTCACGGCGAGCAGCGCGGCGAAATTGCCACCTACTTCGAGCGCGCCGGCGGCGGCGATGAATTTCGCAGCAACCCGGAAATGCGCGCGCGCTGGTTCCACCCGGACGGCAGCGTCAACCACCAGGCCATCGCCGGCAAGGATGTACACCAACTGATCACCCCGTCAACGGCTCGCGCCCTGCAGCTCAACAAGGCCTACAAGGCCATCGTCGAGCAGCAGACCTTCCTCTTTGGTCGCGACGCCACGGTGGTGCCGCCCGCCAATGTCTATAACCGCATTGACAACGCCAGCGCGCCAACGCTGCCAGCGGAGCATATTTATAGCTGGGATATCCGTCTGCAATGGCCCCAGAGCCAGCAGGCCACGCCCACCCATGCGCTGCAACAGGCAACGCCCTGACACAATACGACACAAAAGCTTCATACAAGCGTCAGAAATGCGTCATGCACTGGCGCCATAATCCTTGGCGAAGTCAGCTGCAGGTTTACCCTTGCGGCTGTACCGACAGAGTCAGTCCCCGTAACAAACAAACTGAAACCAGAGCCCAGGAGCTTAGCAATGAAATTATTCCCGTCCGCCATCGGTGGTCTGGCCGTAGCCATCTCAGCGGTGGTCAACGCCGGTACCGAGCCCTTCTTCAACCCGTTGACCCAGTCTTCCGCCGTGGCCACCCCGAACCACGTCAACGAACTGAACAGTCCCTGGCAGACACCGGCCGGCATCAGCCAGGTCAACCTGACCAACATGGCGGAGATTGAAGCGGACATCAACCAGTCGGTGGTGCGCGCACCAGGCCTGGGCACTGGCGCCTCCATGTGGGACATGGTGGCGTTCGATCCCAGCGGTGAGTTTGTCTTTATTCCCCACGAAACCGAGCATGGTGCCGGCGTCACCCGCTACAGCATCGCCCAGGACTTCGCCGAAGTCCTGTTCTCCGGTGACAACACCGGCGTGCGCGGTGAAGATGGCAACTGGGGCAGCGACTGGGGTGCTTTTGACCCGGCCACCTTTACTCCCTACGGCACCCTGCTGCTGGGTGAAGAGTGGTCCGGTGAAGGCCGGGTAATGGAAGTCCTCAACCCCTACGCCGCGCCGGAAAATATTCGCGTCAAGGAGAAGACCTCCTTCGCCAACGTCTCCCAGGAAGGTATTCGCTTCGGCAAAGTACACGCCGACACCGTCTACTACGTGGATGAAGACCGCTCCGGTTCCATATACAAATTCGTGGCCAGCGATGACAACTTTGACCAGGGCCAGACCTTCGTGCTTATGGTCAGCGCCTTCGACGGCGATGCCAGCCAAAACTACAACCACGAAAGCAATGTCGATCAACCTCGCACCGGTGTCGCCCGCTGGGTACCCCTGACCAACGAAAACGGGCGCCCCCGCACGGCCCAGGATCCATTCGAAAACTCCGGCTCATCCCGCCCGGGCCGCGCCGCAGCTGACGAGCTGGGCGCCACCCCCTTCGGCCGTCCGGAAGACGTGGAAGTTGGCGTACTCGCCAACGGCAACGAAGTGCTCTACTTCACCGCCACTTCGGAAAACACCGTCTATTCGGTCGAAATGCTGAACAGTAAACGTGCCGTAGTACGGGAGTTCGCCAGCGAGGCCAACACGCCGAAGAACCTGGGCTTCCCGGCCACTACCGGAGTGATCAATTCACCCGACAACCTGGCCCAGGATGCCTTCGGCAACATCTACATTATTGAAGATGCACCCAACGGCGGCGACGTGGGCGGCGACATCTGGTTTGTGCGCGATGCCGACAATGACGGCGTTGCCGAATCGGTTGATCACTTTATGAGCATTCAGGTCGATGGCGCCGAGGCCACCGGTATGATCTTCAACCCCGCTCACCCGACCCGTTTCGTGGTTTCCGTGCAGCACCCCGACAGCACCGACATCGAAGCCGTAGCCGGTGGCCAGGGCGACGCCCTGTGGATGTTCGACCTCGCCGAGGTGATTCCGCCCACCTGTGAAGGAGGTGATCGTTACAACAAATACAGCTACGACAACAACGTCGGCTATATCTTTACCTGTTCCAGCACTCGCGATTTCAACTTCACCCGCCAGCTGGACAACAGCGCAGAGTAAACCCAACCCGGCAGAATGCAACGTTCTGCCTGACAAGGCGCGCCACCAGAGCCTTGGCGCGCCTTGTCAACCAAGCGCCCCCCTCCGTAAACCGTCGGTCACACTGCCCCCTGGTCGGTCATACCTGCCCCCTGGCAGCCCAATGACTACATCGGATAGCAGCCGGCGTTACGGCCTAAAACGTCCGTTTGAATTACATTGAAACAAGACCTGTCACCGAGAAACCGTTACAATACCCGGCCGTTGCCAGTGTGCAAATGCCTTACCCAACCCCCACAAGCGCCACCATCCATGACCCGAAAATCCAGCACAATTCAGCACAGCTCCCTGCTGCGCAGTCTGCATGTCTCCTTTGCGGGCGCGCGCGCCGGTGGCGCCATGATGGCCGACAAGGCCCTCAACCGGATAATACCTGGCCGCAGCAGCAATCCACTGCTGGCCAGGGAAGCACAAAAACTGGTGGCCAAGCTCGGGCAAATGAAAGGTACCTACGTCAAGGCCGGACAGATGCTGGCGCTGGTGGGGGAATACGTATTGCCGCCAGAACTGACCGAAGCGCTGCACACGCTGGAATCAGCCACTACACCCCTGCCCTGGAGTGAGGTGGAAGCTGTGTTGCGCACGCGGCTCGGTGAGCAATATGGCGAGCTGGACATAGAAAAGGAGCCGATTGGAGTGGCTTCGCTGGCCCAGGTCCACCGCGCCACCATTCGCCAGAGCGGTGAGCAGATCTGCCTGAAGTTGCTCTACCCCGGGGTGCGCGAGTCCATTGAAAGTGACTTCAACGCCGTTACCCGAATGCTCAAACTGACCCGCTGGGTCAAACTATCCCGCGGTTTTGATGACTGGATGCAGCAGCTGCGCCAACAGTTGCTGCACGAAGTGGATTACCCCCGGGAAATCCGCATGACCGAACGGGCCGCACAATTGTTGGGCGGCGATGCCCGCTACCGGGTACCGCGCATTTACCATCAGTACTGCAGCGACAGCCTCATCGCCATGGAGTACCTGGAAGGGCTGGCAGTCACCGACCCGCAGATTGCCGCCCTCAGCCAGGAGCGGCGCAATAGCCTGGCACAAAATATGCTGGATTTATTTTTCCAGGAAGTCTACCAGTGGCAACTGCTGCAGTCGGACCCTAATTTTGGCAATTACCGTATTGCCATCGGCGCCCACTCCGACCAGCTCATACTGCTGGACTTTGGCTCCGTACTCGATGTTGGCCAGGGGTTTTTCCAGGCCCTCGGCGATACCATCACCGCCGCGCAGTGCGCTGACGTGCCGCTGTTGACCGACGGGCTGATCCGTCTCGGCTGCCTGACCGAATCGAGCTCTGAGGAAGCGACAAGCACGTTCGTCAATTTTTGTATTGAGATTATGGAACCGATGCGAGCCCCCGAAGAACTGCCGGAGCACCTGCTGAACAGCGAGGGGCACTATTGCTGGAGCGAATCCAAACTGATGAAGCGCGCGGCCCTGATCGCCGCCAACTCCATGGGCAACCGCGATTTTGACTTGCCGTCCGAGCAGTTTGCCCTGGTGACCCGCAAACTGCTCGGTATCTTTACCTTTATTTCCCTGCTACAAGCGGAGTTCAACGGTGCTCCAATACTGGAAAAACACCTGCGCTGACCCCGACCCGGGGACATGCCAGACATTGATATTGTCCGCTTACTGAGACCGAATCCATGCCCATAGACAGCCTGATTCACACCCCCTGGTTGCGCGCCAAGCGCATCGCTCAAACCAATCTGATTGTGCAAAAACACGCGTTTAACTGGCTGCGCGGACGGCGCCAGCCCTCGCCACAGCTGCTGCGCAATATCTTCGAAGACCTGGGCACCACCTACGTCAAGATCGGCCAGCTGATTGCCAGTATGCCATCGGTGTTTCCAGCCGAATATGTGGAAGCCTTCCAGGGCTGCCTGGATCAAACCAGACCTCTACCCTACGCCGTCATCAAGAAAGAACTATCCAGGGAACTGGAAGATCCGGCCCGGCATTTTAGCTGGATCGACCAGCAGCCCCTCGCCTCGGCCTCCATTGCCCAGGTGCACGCCGCGCGGTTGCATAACGGCGATGATGTGGTCATCAAGGTTCAGCGCCCCGACGCCCACAATATTCTCAAGGCCGACCTGTCACTGCTGCACACCATCACCAAGGTGCTGGAATTGGTTGCGCCCAAGCTCAAACATTTGTCCGTCGCCGATATGGTGGAGGAGATCAAGTTCAGCATGATGGAGGAGTGCGATTTCCTCAAGGAAGCCGACAACATCGCCACCTACCGCACCTTTTTAGAGCAGCTGGGCACCGACCGGGTTTGCGTGCCCAAAGTCTATCCCGAGGCATCCAGCCGACGGGTTCTAACCATGCAGCGCTTCTACGGCGTACCACTGACCGATCTCGAGGCGGTCAAGCGCTTGCACTCCGATCCCGAACTGGCCTTGGTCGAGGCGCTCAATGTCTGGCTCGCCAGCGTCAAGCAGTGCCGCATTTACCACGCCGACCTGCACTCGGGCAATATCATGATGCTCAACAGCGGCCAGATTGGTTTTATTGATTTCGGCATTGTCGGCTCCATCTCCAACGAAGTCTGGCAGGCACTGGTCACCCTATCCGAGTCACTGCCCAGTGAAGACTTCACCACCACTGCGCAAGCGCTGTTGTCCCTTGGCGCCACTGACACCGCCATCGATACCGACGCCCTGGCCCGGGAACTGGAGGACCTGTATCGCAAAACTATCGCCAGCACCCCGTACAATAGCACCTCCATAGAGAGCTCGCTGGACGACACACTGCTGCAGCTAAGTGGCATCGGCAAACGCTACGGCATTCGCTTTCCCCGCACCTTTACCCTGCTGATCAAACAGTTTCTCTACTTTGATCGCTATACCCAGGCGCTGGCGCCGGAGCTGGATCTGTTTCGCGATGACCGGTTGCTGCTGAACTAGAGCCCCCGGCGCCTGCCGCAGCCCTAGAACTTTAGCGAAACTGACATCATCAGCATGTTCCAGTACTTATGCCTGGGGATGCCGTTGTTTTCTATCATTGACAGCCAGGCGGCGCCCTCCACCATATGCCATTCGGCATTGAGGGATAAATTCTGATTGATATCCCAGCGCCCGCCCACGGTCCAGTCCTTGGCGTAGCGGGTGTAGGCAGGGCGTTTGAAGGTGGCTTCATACTGCTTACCGCGGCGATCGTCGTTGTTGCGCACTGTATGATCGTAGCGCAGGAAAAAATTCAAATCGTTAACGCGGTAGTCACCCTGAACAAAAAAGTTATCGCCATCTACACTGATCTCGGGGAAACCGAAACCGCTCAAGGTCGAACTGCGCCGTAAAAACTCTGCGGTGATCCCCCAGCGCTCCTGTTGGTGCTGCACCGACAGCAAAGTGGGTTTAAAATCAAACACCCCCGCCTGCAATCCGTCCCCATCCGCGGGATTATAATCTACGTTGATTTTGCCGTGGGTCAAGGCAAACCGCCAGCGCCCAAAATCATAGTCGTAATTCAATTTTGCCAGCCAGGAGTCATCCCTACCCTCCAGGCTGCCGGGCCTGACATCGCCGAGCACAGTCACTTCCAGGTCCGGATCCCTGGTGCGAGGCCGGGCTCGCTCCGCCTCAAACATTAACTCCCCATTTGCTATGGTCTTTACCATATAAACCTGGACACCGTCCGCGGAAATACTGAAATTGCGATTATTATCCGAGTAAACCGACTGCGGCAGAAGAATGCTGGGGCGCGTTCCAGCGACATCTCGAGTCGCATTGAAAAAACCCAACGGGTTAATCACCCGGCCTACCCGGACTCCGGCAGAAGCGCTCTCATTATCCCAAAAAACATACTCGGCAAACGCGTAGTCGATACGATCCTTGCCGTTATCGGAAGCACCCGCGTCGCGCACCAGAACCTGTCCGGCAAAACGCAATTTGGGGCTGACCTCCCAAAAGGCATTGACACCCAACTCATAAAACTCAAAACTGCCGTCATCGCTGCTGCCGAAAAACTTGTTTTTATTGGAGAGCAGAAAGCTTTGTGAGGCAAATCCATGCACTTGCACATCACCTATAGTCACGGCGTATGCGGTGTTGAACGTTGCACCGGATAGCAACCACAACCACACCAGCTTACGTACTGTTGTAAACATTTTCATATCTTTTCTAACTCCAGTACCTTTACGCCCGGCCCAGCCAGGCCCCGGGTAAGATAACCGATGGCATTGTCGGTTTCAGACACTCGCTCGTACATCTCCGCTTCCGAGGCCACCACCGTAGGTGATGCCCCCACCCCGGAAAACACCCGGGAATCCCAAATCTTTCTCAAGTTATAGGGAAAGGTTTTGAGGATTGATTTGGCAAATTTTTCATGCACTTCATGATTATCCTTCAGAACAAAGACCCGGACTGCGGCACCACTTGGCCAGGTCCGTGCCCGCATACCAAACAGGGAGCGCAAATACGTTCTGTTGACTGCAACGTTTTCGAGATTTTTGTTGGCGATAACAACGACACTGGAGTCCGCGGACCAACAGGGCAGGGCCAGACTGAACAGCAGAACGAGCATCAACCATAGCGGTGTCGAGCGCACCATCCCGCGCCCTCCGCCGGCCGGAAGCAACTTATTCATTGCGAAGAACTCGACAGCGAGGGCGGCTGCACCAGGGTGGGGCTGGGCTTGCCGATAAAATACCCCTGTGCATAATTAACTCCCAATTGCGTCAACAACTGCAGTATTTTCTCATCTTCCACAAACTCCGCCACCGACTGTTTACCCAAACCCTGCACCACATCATTTATGGATTTTACAAACAATCGGTCCTCGAAGTCCGTCACCATATTCTTCACAAAGGAACCATCCAGCTTGACATAGTCCACCGCCAGTTGCCGCAAGTAATACCAGGAGGAAAAGCCAACCCCAAAATCATCCAGCGAAAAGCGGAAGCCGCGGCGCCTGAACTCATCAATAATCTCCGCGGCGTGGGTTATATCTTCTACCGCTGAGGTTTCCGTGAGTTCAAAGATCAAGTCCGACTGGCTGAGCCCGGCATCTTCTACCAATCGGTCCACATACTTTACATAGTCAGCACTGACAATCGCCCTGGCCGACAGATTCACCGCCATGCTGATCTTGTGGCCCTGCGCCTTGAACTCCTTCAGCGCCTTGACCGCCAGTTCCACCACCCGCAAGTCGATCTCGTAAATCAGACCGGTCTTTTCCGCTACCGGAATAAAATAGCCCGGCGCGATAATGCCGCCATCCTTATCGAGCATTCGCACCAGCGCTTCGTAGTGGGAAATAACGTTGTTCCTGATATCCAGAATGGGCTGGTAATGTAAAATCAGGCCATCGCTATCGAGCGCATCCTGGATTTTCGTCTTCCAGTTAATGATATTTTTCAACTCGGACTTTTCCACTTCCGAGCCCGAATACAATTGCCAGCTGTTGCGCGCATTACTCAGGGATTTCGCCGCGTACATGGCGAAGTCGGCATTTGCCATCAACTCTTCGATGCTGGTTCCGTGCTGGGGGAACAGCGCTACCCCGGCACTGATGCTGGCCCGATAGCTGCTATCCTGGACTTGTATTTCAACCGCCAGAATCTGGTCACACAACTTGCTGGCAAAAGCGAGCACACCCTCCTGGTCGGAATTTTCAAGCAGCACCGCGAACTCATCCCCGCCCAGGCGGGCGATAATGTCGGTTTCCCTGATCTCCCGCTTCAAGCGCCAGGCAATCTGCTGCAAAATAATATCGCCGGCCATATGGCCACCGGTATCATTGAAGGATTTAAACTGATCGATATCGAAGAAAATCACCGCCCCCGGCTCACCGGTGCGCTTGCTGACATTCAGGGCCTTCTGAAACTCGCTCTGGAAGCGGCGCCGATTGTAAATTTCCGTCAGCGGGTCGTGATCTGCCAACCAGGCGAGGTTCTCCTCCGCCTTTTTTCGATCGCTCAGGTCCAGCCCCACCGAGAGTATGGTCACCTGCTCACGATCTTCGTTGGGCAGGCAACTGTGATACCACTCCATTTGCAGCAGCTTGCCAGAGGCACAGTGAAACTCCAGCTCCTGGCGGAACTCCGTGACCTGGTAACTCAGTAATTTTTCCACCCCGTGGGTGAAGCTGTCGCGATCATTTTTCAGGAGATGGGAGGTAAAGAGTGCGCCCCCGGAGCTCGCCACCTGCAAGCCGAGGAGCTTCTTGCCCTCGGCATTGACCAGCAACAATTCTCCCGCGGTATTCTGGGTCAGAATCACCACATGCACATGGTTGAGCAGGCGAGTGACGAAATTGCGCTCTTCCAGCAGCTCCTGGCGACGCTTTTTAAGGTGTTCCGAACGGGATAACACTTCGGCATCGAGCTTGTCGAGGGTGTCGGACAAGAGGATGGCGGCATCGTATAAATTGTGTATTTCGTTGCGCAGCAGGTAGTTGTTACTGTTGTTACCGGCCAGCAGCCTGCGCGCTTCGGCCCGATTCTGGCCAGCCAGTTTCGGCAAATTGGTGGCCACGGTCTGCAATCGCAGCATGGGTCGCCACAGTAACAGCAGCAACACGGCTTCAGCCCCCAGGGTAGTCAGCAGGGACACCAGCATATAGCCGGTCACAGCCCGCTGCAGAGCCTGCAGATCAGAACTGATATCGTCCAGCACCACCAGGCTGACGGTATCCGGCCGATCCATGGCGGTAAGTTGCAGAAAGCGAACTTCGTAATTTTTGGAGCCCAAAGCAACCAGGTGCCTGTCAGCCGCCACCGCCCTGGCAAAGGATTTCTGGCTCGCCAACTGCATCAGTACGGGCAGGGAAGTTGCGCTGTTGGTAAGCGCCACGACTCTTTTATCCCAGCCCTGTAGCAACTGGTGTTCTGTTTCAGACTCAGCCTTGTTCGCCACCAGAATACCGATATTGGCTGAAGTCGCCGCCCGGAACTGCAGCACCACGTCTGCCAGCGAGCTGGTGAAGTACATAAGCCCGACACTGTCGTCGGTGTTAAAAATCGGCAGCAACGCCACGGTAACGCAGGCCGAAGGACACCAAATCTTGGCCAGCGGCTGCTCTTCCGCCAGCACCTGCCGGGCCCAATCATCGGGCATCGCCGCCACATCCAGCTCGCTGCCCCAGTGATTTAACAGCCGGCCATCGGCATCGGTAATGACAATGGAATCGACCCCCCATTCGAAATTCAACTGCCCCCAGTTCGAGCCTATGACAGAGCTGATCGTGGCAACATCTGCCGCCGCGTGCTGCTCCACCGCCAACCCCTGCATATGGCCTGCCAGACGAATCAATTGTGACTGGATTGTCAACAGCGAGGCCTCGATGGCGTAGCGACGATCGACAAAGCGGCGCTCCCGGTCATTGGCATAGGCTTGCTCCAGGCCCTGTTTGCCATAGAATGCGAACAGGCCTCCGCCGATGATCAATATCACACTGACAAACACCACGGCTTGCCACTTGAGGCTTAAAAACCCTTTCATCCAGTATTACTCAATTCCCGCAATTTCCAGTGGCATGGGTGGCGCAGCTTTAGTTAAGTGTTTATTTCTTAAAGTATTATCGACAATTGGCACAATCGAAAGGCCGGCGGCGAAATACCGTCACCATAAGCATCAACCATCAATATAGTAGATTTTCGCGCCATCACCAGCCGCGCCCGCTGAGCAGCCACAACGGCGCACGGGCCGGTTGACAAATCGGCATCACCTGAGACACTAGGCTCCCCCAAAATGCCACCCCGCAAAGGACACACCCCACTATGCAAACAACCAAGACTCTGGGCGAATTCATTATCGAACGCCAATCTCAATACCCGGGCTCGTCCGGCGCCCTGACACTGCTGTTCTCATCGATTCGCCTCGCCGCCAAAGTGGTACACCGGGAAATCAACAAGGCCGGACTGGTGGATATCACCGGCGCAGCGGGGGAGGAAAATATCCAGGGAGAGCAACAACAGAAACTGGATGTGTTCGCCAACGACCGCTTCAAGACCGCCCTTGCCGCCCGCGGAGTGGCCTGCGGCATCGCCTCTGAAGAGGAGGACAATTACGTCACCTTTGATGAGGGCCACAACAAGGACGCGCAGTACGTGGTGCTGATGGACCCCCTGGATGGCTCCTCCAATATCGATGTCAATGTCTCGGTCGGCACCATCTTTTCCATTTACAAACGGGTTTCACCCACCGGCGAAGCGGTGACCGAGGCCGACTTCCTGCAGCCGGGCAAAGACCAGGTTGCCGCCGGCTATGTGATTTACGGCTCCTCCACTATGCTGGTATACACCACCGGCAACGGCGTCAACGGTTTCACTTACGACCCCAGCCTCGGAGTGTTTTACCTCTCGCACCCCAATATGCAAATGCCGCAAGACGGTCGCATCTACTCTGTCAATGAAGGCAATTACATCCATTTCCCCGCGGGGGTGAAAAAATACATCAAATACTGCCAGGAGGAAGACCTGGCCAGCCATCGCCCCTATACCTCGCGCTATATTGGCTCGCTGGTTTCCGATTTTCATCGCAACCTGATCAAGGGCGGCATCTACCTCTACCCGACCTCCAGCAGCTACCCCAACGGTAAATTGCGACTGTTGTATGAGTGCAACCCCATCGCCCTGATTGCCGAGCAGGCCGGCGGCAGTGCCAGCGCCGGCCCCAACCAGCGCATCCTCGACATCAAGCCCACTGAACTGCATCAGCGCGTACCCTTCTTTGTGGGCTCGAAAAACATGGTCGCTAAAGTGGAAGAGTTTCTGGGCTAAAGCGGCCGCTGCTGCCATTTGTATTGCTGCACCAACGCTGTGCCAGCCGGTTCAATAACCCGGCTGGCACAGCCATTTCACGGCGCTCAAACGCCGGCGCACAACTCTCGACAGAAATCCCGCACTGAACGGATGCAACATTCGAAATAATCTGGTACGTTTCCTGCTGGATACAATGAATGTATCAACACAACACAGGAAGGTTCTTATCCATGTCTTGCCCTCGCCAGTATTTCTGGCAACATTGGCAACTTCGGCTGACCAGCCACTTAATCCCATCGGCAACCGGCTCCCTGGTGATCGTCCCGCCGCCGGCAAACACGCAAATCAACCTTAGAGTTTATTTATGACCACTGCTTGGAACGACTATCAATCGGGCGAGTTCTATGACGAGTTGATCGGCCCCAATGGTAACGCTCGCAAACCGGCGCAAAAGCTGGTTTCCTACCTCAAGTCCCTGACCGATGAGGAAGTCAGCTCTCGCAAACTGGCGGCCGAGCTGGCGATAAAGGACATGGGTATCAGCTTTACCGTGTATACCGACGAGGGCAATATCGACCGGGCCTGGCCCTTTGACATTATCCCCAGGGTGATCTCAAAGACCCAGTGGGACAAGACCGACGCCGGCCTGAAGCAGCGCCTGCAAGCGCTGAATATGTTTATCGACGACCTGTACAACGGTCAAAAAATCATCAAGGATGGCGTCATCCCCGAATACGTGCTGAAGCAATCCACCAATTACCGCAAAGAATGCGAAGGCATTTCGCCCGCTTATGGGGTTTGGGCCCATATTTGCGGCACTGATTTGGTGCGCGATAAAGATGGCGAATTCTACGTTCTCGAAGACAACCTGCGGGTACCCTCCGGGGTCTCCTACATGCTGGAGAACCGTTCCATCATGAAACGAGTGCTGCCGGATGTCTTTGAAAAAGTTGATATTGCCCCGATTGAAGCCTACACCTCCCACCTGTTTGAAACCCTGACCAGCCTGTCACCGCGAAAAATCAGGAAGCCGGTTGTTGCAGTCCTGACTCCCGGCATCTATAACTCCGCCTACTTCGAGCACGCCTTCCTGGCACAGAAAATGGGCGCTGAACTGGTACAGGGCAGCGACCTGGTGGTGCAGGACGATGACTGCGTCTACATGAAAACCATTGCCGGGCTGGAGCGGGTCGATGTCATCTATCGCCGAATCGATGACCTGTTTCTTGACCCCGAGGCATTCCGCAAGGATTCCGCTCTCGGTGTCACCGGCCTGATGCGCGCCTGGAAAGCCGGCAACGTTGCTCTCGCCAACGCACCGGGCGCCGGGGTGGCCGACGACAAGGTGGTCTACGCCTACGTACCGGAGGTCATCAAATACTACCTCGGTGAAGACCCACTGCTACCCAATGTCGAAACTTTTCTCTGCTATGACAAGAAGCAGCGCGACTATGTACTCGCCAATCTCGACAAGCTGGTGGTGAAGCCCGCTAACGAGTCCGGCGGTTACGGTATGCTGATCGGGCCTCACTCCACCAAAAAAGAGCGCGAGACCTTTGCCGAACTGATTAAGGCCAAACCGCGCAATTATATCGCCCAGCCAACCCTGGCCCTTTCCACCGCCCCCACCTTTACGGAAAAGGGCAACACCCCGGAGCCGCGTCACCTGGACCTGCGCCCCTTTGTGCTGCAGGCGAAAGACAGTTACGTCACCACCGGCGGTCTTACCCGGGTGGCACTGAAAAAAGGCTCCCTGGTAGTGAACTCCTCCCAGGGCGGCGGCAGCAAGGACACCTGGATTGTGGATACCCACCCGGAGGCAAAAGCATAATGTTATCCAGAGTTGCAGAGAGAGTATATTGGTCGGCCCGTTACCTGGAGCGCATCAGCAGCACCGTGCGCCTGGTCAGCATCTATCAGTCGCTGTTGTTTGACCTGCCCAACAATGTCAGCCTGAGCTGGTACAACCTGATCATTATCAACGACCTGGAAGAAGCCTTTGGCGAACGCTACACCAATCGCACCGAACGCAATGTGGTCAAATTCCTGCTCGGTGATGAAGACAACCCCTCGTCGCTGATCAACTCCATGCGGGCGGTGCGCGAGAATGTGCGCACCACCCGGGACGCCGTGCCGGAGGAAGCCTGGGAGATGATCTGCGAGCTCAGCATGTACGTCCAGGACAATATTGAACTGGCGCTCAACCGCCGCTCGCGGCACGAATTCCTCGAGGATGTCACCAAGGGCTGCCTGCAGATCAACGGCCTGCTGTTTAGCACCATGCCCCAGGACGCCGCCTGGGAGTTCCTTCACATCGGCCGTAACCTCGAGCGCGCTGACATGACGTCGCGCTACCTGGAAGCCGGGCTGACTGCCATTATCGAACTCAAGAATGACGACAGTGCCATCAACAGCCGGCAGATCATCTGGGGCAGTGTGCTGCGCTCACTGAACGCCTCGCAATATTACCTGCGAGCCACGCGCTCACCCGTAATAGGCGAGGAAGTCGTGCCCTACCTGCTCAATGATACGGTGTTTCCAAAATCCATCGCCCACTGTATCGGCGCCATCATCGGGTCCTGTGCTAAACTGCCCCGCTCCCAAACGGCACTGAAAAAGCTGAAAGACATCCAGAAGCAATTGGGGGCGGAGATCAATCACCAGGACCTGGACTCCAAGTTGCTGGAGCACTTCAACCAGCTGCAAATTCTGCTGACCAATATTCATATTATTATCAGTGACACCTGGTTTCCTGCGCACGAATGACCCCTACCAGGAATGAGGCGAGAGCACACTTAACTAACCAAGCTATATCCCCGGCGTACCAGTTGCGGTGCCGGGGCCATGAATAAACGGAACACACACAGCCATGACCATCCGCGTTGCACTGAATCACAATACTTATTACAAGTTTGACCGCCTGGTCAACCTGTCACCTCACACCGTCAGATTGCGCCCGGCACCCCATAGCCGCACGCCGATCCACAGCTACAGCCTCAAGGTGGAGCCGGCCAATCACTTTATCAACTGGCAACAGGATGCCTACGGCAACTTCCTGGCGCGGCTGGTGTTTCCGGAAAAAACCGACAAATTCTCGGTCGAGGTGGAAGTGCAGGCGGACATGACCGTCATCAATCCATTCGATTTCTTCCTCGAAGACTACGCCCAGAAATTCCCCTTTAAATACCCCAAGCAATTGCGCAAGGAGCTGGGCCCCTACCTGGAAAAAATCCCCCAGGGCCCACTGTTCAAGAAGCTGCTGAAATCCATTTCCCTGGAAGAGAGGTCGACCAACGACTTCCTGGTAGAGGTCAACCAGCAACTGCAGCAAATGATCAAATACCTGATCCGGCTGGAGCCTGGTGTACAGACACCCGAAGAAACCCTGGCACTGGGCAAGGGCTCCTGCCGGGATTCCGCCTGGCTTATGGCGCAACTGCTGCGCTATCTCGGTCTGGCCACCCGCTTTGCCTCCGGCTACCTGGTGCAGCTCAAGCCGGACGAAAAATCCCTCGACGGCCCTTCCGGCGCCGAAGAGGATTTCACCGACCTGCACGCCTGGTGCGAAGTCTACCTGCCCGGCGCCGGCTGGGTTGGCCTCGACCCCACCTCCGGCCTGTTCGCCAGCGAGGGGCACATCCCCCTGGCTTGCACCCCGGACCCGGTCTCGGCGGCGCCCATCGACGGCTTCACCGACAAGTGTGAAGTTGAGTTTGATTACATCAACGAGGTCTCCCGCATTCTCGAAGACCCCCGCGTCACCAAACCCTATACCGATGACCAGTGGGCCGACATCCTGCTGCTCGGCGACGAGGTCGACAAGGAGCTGGTAGCCAACGATGTACGCCTGACCATGGGTGGTGAACCCACCTTCGTCTCGATCGACGATATGGAGTCGGCGCAGTGGAACACCGCCGCCCTCGGCGAGCAAAAGTTGAGCCTGTCGAAAACCCTGCTGCTGAAGCTGCGCGATCACTTCGCCCCCAATGGCCTGCTGCACTACGGCCAGGGCAAATGGTATCCGGGGGAAGAAGTACCGCGCTGGGCCCTGGGCGTCTTTTGGCGCAAGGACAAAGAGCCATTCTGGCAGAACCCCAAACTGCTGGCTCGGGTCGACAAGGATTACGGCCACACCATCAAAACGGCCAAGGATTACACCTTGGAACTGGCCAAGCTGCTGGGAGTCAGCAAGAAATTTGCCCAGCCCGCCTACGAGGATGCGCTGCATTATTTGCTGCAAGAGCGCAAGCTGCCGGTCAATATCGACACAGCCATCGGCAAGGCCAAGGATAGCGGCGAGCGCGCGCGCCTGGCCAGCATCCTGGAGCGGGGCCTGAAAAACCCCAGTGGCTATATTATTCCGCTGGAGTGGGATCCGGTCGGCAACTGCTGGAACACCTGCCTGTGGGAAACCCGGCGCGATCGCCTGACCCTGATTCCGGGCGACTCCCCCATGGGACTGCGCCTGCCCCTGGGTGAGCTGCCCTGGTCAGCGGAACAGGAGGTGCCGGTCACCAAAGATCCGTTCGAACCGGCAGAACCGCTGCAAAAACGCGCAAAAATGAGCTTCCCCATGTCGCCGGTCAAAGAGGCGCAACTCTACGCCGCGCCCCAGCAGGTCAGTGCGCAAAAGCACAAAAGCGAGGAAACAGCGGAAGAACAGGCCGAGGCCCTGAAGCTGATGCGCCCCGTGATCCGCACCACCCTGTGTATCGAGCCGCGCAACGGCAAACTGCACATTTTTATGCCTCCTTTATACAGCCTCGACAATTACGTCGAGTTGATTGCTGCGGTCGAAGAAGCCGCGGCCAAGCTCAATACTCCGGTGATCATCGAGGGCTACGAGCCGCCGCGGGACTACCGCATGCAAAAGCTGCTGGTCACTCCGGATCCCGGCGTGATCGAGGTCAATGTACACCCGACCACCAACTGGCGTGAGCTGATGTCCAATACGGTCGAGCTGTACGCCGCCGCCCGGGAATCCCGGCTCGGCACCGAAAAGTTTATGCTCGACGGTCGCCACACCGGCACCGGCGGTGGCAACCACATTACCCTCGGTGGCCCCACCCCGGGCGACAGCCCGCTGCTGCGGCGACCAGACCTGCTGCGCAGCTTTGTCACCTTCTGGCAGCACCACCCCAGCCTCTCCTACGTTTTCTCCGGCGCCTTCGTCGGCCCCACCAGCCAGGCCCCGCGCCCGGACGAGGGGCGCGACGAAATGCTCTACGAAATGGAGACTGCCTTCCAGCAGATGCCCGAGGGCCTGGCCGACCAGCCCTGGCTGATCGACCGCCTGATGCGCAACCTGCTGATCGATATCACCGGCAACACCCACCGGGCCGAGTTCTGTATCGACAAACTCTACTCGCCGGACGGGCCCGCGGGCCGGCTCGGTATTCTCGAGTTTCGCGGCTTTGAAATGCCCCCCCACAGCCGCATGGCACTGGTGCAGGCACTGCTGATCCGGACCATGGTGGCACGCTTCTGGAAGGAGCCCTACAAGAAGCCGCTGGTGCGCTGGGGCACCCAGCTGCACGACAAATTCATGCTGCCCCACTACCTGTGGAAGGACATGCAGGAAGTGGTCGCCGACCTCAACGATCACGGCTATCCGTTCAAGGTGGAATGGCTGCTGCCGTTTGAGGAGTTCCGTTTTCCCCACTATGGCCGCACCGACCTGGACGGCATTGAAATCGAGCTGCGCTGGGCGGTCGAGCCCTGGAACGTGCTGGGTGAAGAGTCTGGCAGCTTCGGCACCGCCCGTTACGTCGACTCCTCGGTGGAGCGCCTGCAGGTAAAAGTCTACGGCATGACCGATAGCCGCTATGTGCTGGCGTGTAATGGCCGGCGCGTGCCGCTCAGCAGCACCGGTCGCAAGGGCGAAGCGGTGGCCGGAGTGCGCTATAAAGCCTGGGCGCCACCGTCGGCCCTGCACCCCACCATCGGCGTGCAGACACCACTGGTGTTTGACCTGATCGACACCTGGAACGGCCGCTCTATTGGCGGCTGTACCTACCATGTCTCGCACCCGGGTGGCCGCTCCTACGAGACCTTTCCGGTCAATGCCTTCGAAGCGGAATCCCGACGCGGCAACCGCTTCGACAACCTCAGCCACACTCCAGGGCCCTATACCCCGCGGCCCGAGGTCGATGCGCTGCGTGAATTCTTCCCGGTCAATCACCCGCCGCGGCCTATGGCACCGCCGCCGGAGGAGTCACCGGACGAGTATCCGCACACCCTCGACCTGCGGCGCAAAGCCAACTGGCAGGGTTGAGACTGCAAATAGCAGGTGCAAGCGCGGGGCCGATGTGTTGGAATTGAGGTTGAAGAGTGCGGGCCAGATGACATAATATCCATCCCCCTCGCCCTGGCAGGGACAGCTCAGGCTCGATCCAACACTGCCATGCGGGGGCTAACAACCCGTGGAAGCGGCCGCCAGGCGGCACTTCCACGGCGAATTGCCCCCGCCCCAGGCCCCAGCAGCAGGTAAATTTGTGACCCAAACTGCCACCCAGTCCAATACCACACCACTGGAACTCATCTACAAGCAGGTTGCCGGCCAGCGGGATGAGGTATTCGACGCATCCGGCCAAATCAAGCCCCACTGGGCCAAGTTGCTGCACAGTATCAACGCCCTCGGCCCGATCGCCTTCCAGGATCGAATTGGTAAGGCCCAACGCATCCTGCGTGACGACGGCGCCACCTACAACATCTACAGCGATCACAAAAACCCCTCCCACACCTGGGCCCTGGACCTGGTCCCGGCCCTGCTTAGCAGTGAGGAGTGGGGCAGCATCGAGGCCGGCCTGCTGGAGCGCGCCGAACTTTTTAACCTGCTATTAAAAGACATTTATGGCCCCCGCGACCTGATTCGCCTGGCGGCCATTCCGCCGGAAGCCCTGTTTGGTCATCAGGGGTTTCTGCGCGCCTGCCAGGGCATACAAATACCCGGCAAGCACGAATTAATCCTGCACGCTGTCGACATGATGCGCGCCGAAGACGGCTCCATGTGCGTGCTCACGGATCGCACCCAGTCCCCCAGCGGCGCCGGCTACGCCCTGGAAAATCGCACCGTTATGTCGCGCGTACTGCCGAGCTTGTACCGCGACAGCCAGGTGCACCGCCTGGCCGGTTTCTTTCAACAGCTGCGCGCCAAGCTCACTGCCCTGTCACCCAACCACGACCACCCCCGGGTGGTGGTACTGACTCCTGGCGCCCACAACGAAACCTATTTCGAGCACGCCTATTTCGCCAATTACCTCGGTTTTCACCTGGTCCAGAGCGGTGACCTGGTGGTGCGCAATGGCTATGTCTGGATGAAATCCCTCGACGGCCTGAGCCGCGTCGACGTCATCCTGCGCCGGGTCGACGACTGGTATTGCGACCCGGTGGAGCTGCGCAGCGATTCGCAACTGGGGGTCGCCAACCTGCTAGACGTGGCCCGCGCCGGGCGCGTGGTAATTGCCAACCCCCTCGGTGCCGGAGTGCTGGAAAACCCGATCTTTATCAAATACCTGCCACAGATTGCCAAAGAGCTGCTGGGACGGGAGCTGCGCCTCAAGTCGGTCACCACCTACTGGTGCGGTGACCCCGAGGACAAGGCCTACGTGCTGGCTAACCTGCAGTCTCTGGTCATCAAGCCCGTGTACCGGGTGGCTGGCAGCCACAGCGCCTACGGCGGCTCGCTCAGCGCAGCACAACTGCAGGAACTGCGGGCGCGCATTCTCCACAATCCCATGCAATTTGTAGCCCAGCCCACCCTGCCCGCCGGGCGCCTGCCCACCTACAGCGAAACCGGGCTGCATGCACGACCAGCCATCCTGCGCAGTTTTGCCGTGGCCGGTGTCAACTCCTACACCGTCATGCCCGGCGGCCTGACCCGGGTCGGCAGGGAGCAGGACTCGTTCCTGATCTCCAGTCAACTGGGGTCGATGAGCAAAGACACCTGGATCATCAACTCCGAACCGATCACCAGCCGCACCCCGGCGGAGAGCGACGAATCCATCAGCCCGGTGCGCGACGCCGACCTGATCAGCCTGCCCAGCCGGGTGGTGGAAAACCTGTTCTGGATGGGGCGCTACGCCGAGCGGGCCGAGGCCTCGCTGCGCATTTTGCGCACCGTATTCCTGGCCACCAACGGCGAAGAACCGGTCTCCAGCAATTGCAAACGCCTGCTGCTGGAAGCCGTGACCGAAATCACCGCCACTCACCCGGGCTTTAAGGGCGCCACGCCGGAATTGATCCAGAACCCGGAAAAAGAGTTGCTGCGGATCGTCAAGGACGCGGATCGCAGCGGCAGCGTCTGTGCCAACCTCAACGCCATGCTCTACTGCGCTGACGAATCCAAGGAGCTGCTGTCCTCGGACACCCTGCGGGTCATCAACGATATTCGCGACGCCCTGGCCGATCTCGACAGCAGCCTCAGCGGCGGAGCAGTCGCAGCGGAAGAAGCACTGGACCCGCTGGTTACTGCCTTGATGGCACTGTCCGGCCTGGCCCACGAGAGTATGGTCCGGGACCTGGGCTGGCGCTTTATGGACATCGGCCGGCGCCTGGAGCGGGCCGTGCAGACCATCAATATCATCAAGAGCCTGGTGGTGACCGAAGCACCGGAGGCCGACCAGGCGGTGCTGTTGCAATCCCTTTTGCTGTCGGTAGAGGGCCTGATCAGTTACCGCCGCCGCTACCGGGCCAGAATGGGGGTACAGCCCACCCTCGACCTGGTGATGATGGACACTTCCAACCCCAGATCCCTGCTGCACCAGCTGGAATGCCTGAGCGCGCACATCAAAAACCTGCCCAAGGCTCCCGAGTCGCGCCACGAACTGCTGCCGGAAGAGCGAGCGGCCCTGGAGGCGGAAACCCTGGTCAAACTGTCACTGCTGACCGAGTTAAGTAGCCGCAAGGACGGCCGTCGTATGAAACTGTTAAAAGTACTGGACAACGTCAGCAAGGCGCTGGCTGAAATCAGTGAACTGGTCAGTGACAAGTACTTCGACCACCGGGAAACATCGCAGCAATTGGTCAGCAGCCTGTGGGAGAATGACTAGTGCGCTACCGAGTCAAACATATCACCGAATACCTCTACAGCGGCCGGGTCACTCACTGCTATAACCTGGCGCATATGATTCCGCGCAGTACCCTGCGCCAGTCCTGTTTGCACAGCCATATTCGCATGAACCCATTTGCCGCCCACACCACGCGCCGGCAGGATTATTTCGGCAACCAGGCCTATCACTTTGAGATCCAGCGCCCCCACAAGCAGCTGGTCATCACTGCTACCAGCGAAGTGGAAACCGGCCCGCAACATTCGGCCATCAACCTGGACCTGGGCGTGACCTGCGCCGAGGCCCGCGAGCAACTGCGCAGCTCCACCCGCCCGGACACCCTCTTTGCCCGGGAGATGCTCTTGAACTCCTCCATGATCAAGGCCAGCGACGAGCTGCGCGAGTACGCGGCACCCTCGTTTGAGGACAATCGGCCGCTGCTCTCGGCGGTTATGGAACTGACCCAGCGTATATTCCGGGAGTTCACCTACTCGCCCCAGTCCACCACAGTGGCCACTCCGCTGACCGAGGTACTGCAAACCCGCAAAGGGGTGTGCCAGGACTTCGCCCACCTGCAGATCGGCTGCCTCAGGTCGCTGGGCTTTCCGGCCAAGTATGTATCGGGCTATCTCGAAACCCTGCCAGCACCGGGGGAGGAAAAGCTGGTGGGTGCCGACGCCAGCCACGCCTGGTTATCGGTGTATTCACCCACCGAGGGCTGGTTTGAATTTGATCCGACCAATGATTGTATGGCTGCAGAGCAGCACATCATCACCGCCTGGGGGCGGGATTTTTTTGATGTTACACCCCTCAAGGGAGTGATTTACGGCGGCGGTGAACGACCCATACTAAACGTTTCCGTGGATGTCGCCCGGGTCGCCTGAGGCGCACTCGGGGGTGCCCTGCACGGCGCTCAATCCTGGCGCTGCCAGTCAACCCCCATGCTGCTGAGCCTGGCCTTGATTGCCGCTATCGCCGCTTTTACCTCCAACAGAGGGCCCTTGGCCCCCAGCTCGATGCGCGGCGGCGATTCCAGTATCGGCAGGCTGAACAAGCGCACCCCGGGGTACTGCCCCATAACCGCCTCCATCAAGGGAATGATCCGGCTCTCATTGGCTCCGTAGACCAGCAGTGACGACTCGCTGTACTGTGCGTCCTGTAAATCCGGGTAGAGGTTGTCCAGCACCCACTCCAGCATCGGCCAGGCCATCTCCGGAAAACCGGGCACGAAGTGGTGATGGTCGATGCGAAAGCCCGGAATGCCATTGTAGGGATTGGGTATCAATTCGGAGCCGCGGGGAAATTCCACCAGCCGGTAGCGCTCCGGGGTCAATTCGCGACCGGTCTCCCGGGCAAATTTTTGCAGCAGCGTGACCCCTTGCGGGTGCCGCTCAGTGGGCCGCCCCAGGGCTTGTGCCACCGCCGCTCGGGTCAAGTCGTCCGGCGTTGCCCCGATACCACCGGTGCTAAACACCAGGTCAGAACTGGCAAAGGTACTGCGGAAACAGGCCACCAAAGCCTCGGGTTCGTCGCCGAGAATCCTGACCCAGCTCAAGCACAGGCCGCGGGTGCGCAACATCTCCACCACCCGCGGCATATGCCGGTCCACCCTGCGGCCCGACAGAATTTCATCACCTACCAGTATTAAACCTATTTTCACTGCTCGCCTCCGTTGCTTTCAGAAAGCTTGAGTGATGCACTGGCCCCGGGTCAAGTGCTTTGCCCGGCAGCGCAATAGCAGCGCCGCCCTCGCCGGCGACCCGGAAACCCGTCGCGGGCTAACGCACCGCTCTCCTGACAGGCGCCGCCTACAGTGAACTGAAATAAGCCGCCAGATTAGCGATATCAGTGTCGCTCAGGGGAGCCGCCATGCCGGCCATAATCGCCGCCTGGCCACCGCTGCGCTGGCCATTTTTATAGGCCTTCATCGACAGCTCCAGGTACTGGGCGTTTTGCCCGGCGAGGTTGGGGTAGGTGGGGATCATGGCCTTGCCATCGGCACCATGGCAAGCGGTGCAGACCGCCGCCTTGGCCTTGCCGGCAGCGGCATCACCGGCTTGCACAAACAAGGGGGTGGCCGCGACCACGAGTGCGGCAATCAGGGTTCTAACATTCATAGCGAGGTCTCCAAACAACTTTGACAGTAAACAGAATCTACGCAGCCCGGCGCAAAATCGATCAGCGCCGACTTACCACGCCAGGCGCATCAAGGGACTGCAGCATAGCAATAATCTGTGCATTTATAACCTGAAATTTCCCCGGCGCAACCACACTAACCAGAGGGGCTGCCGCCAAGCCGGGAGAAACCGGAAAACCCTGTAGTTGCAATAGGTGGTTAGTTGCAAAAGGTGAGTAGTTACAAAAAGTGGGTAGTTACAAGAGGTGGGCAATAAAGATGCGCCGCAGCGAAAAAGTGCCGGATGGAACAGCGAAGATGAGGCGGCCCATGGGAGAGAATAGCGAGAATCAGGGCGGGGGAGCCAGGAAAGCAGCGCCCATGCACGCCTTTATCCGAATAAATAATAAATATACAGGGGCCCAAAACGCAAAAGCCCTGACAGCATCCCGCTGCCAGGGCATAAATCACTTTGACCCACTATCCTGCAGGTTCAGGCAAATTGTCCTTCCGTTGCCTGTTGCGTTCCAGCATCCTCACTGTCCTGAAGTATCTTCCCTGCTGCGCCTCCCTGCCAATTAATAATAGCACTTGGCGCAGCAATCGACAGGCGACATTACCGGCAGCGCTTGTGCGATATCTCTCACAGCGGCGACCGGGAACGGCCATCCGCCAGCTGCCGACCCTGCCTCTGCACCAGGTGCTGAATCAGGATCTCCTGGTCCCGGGATGCCAGGTCACAAAAATCTATGCGGGTGTAATAGCCCTTTTCGCCCTCGCGCCGCTCACTGTCCAGCACCAGGCCGAGACACTGCACCCGGTTATCGCCGGGTAACAGCGACAACTGCAGCTCCAGGCAGGTATCCGCCGCCAGCGCCTCCTCCAGGGTGATGGCCATGCCACAGGCACTGATACTGACTTCGTGCACTCGATAAGCCAGGCGCTGGGTCATGTGCGACTCCAGCTCCAGCTGCCGCACCACACACTCAAGCTTTTTGTCCATCGCCTCCAGCAACTCAGCCAGCACCGGGTCGCGGCTGCGCATTTTTTCCAGCAATTCGCCAACCCTGGCATCGCACAGCTCCAGTTCGGATTGACTGCGTAACTTGCCAGCACTGGCCGAGCGCTCATCCTGCTGCAGCACCCGATAGTTGATGCCAATCCGGTCGTTGATACGAAAGTAGCGACGCCGATCTCTGTCCTGTGACACTTCACTCATGCTTCAACCTTAAAAAATCTCATCGGGCTTGAGGTCAAAAAGATACTCCGGATCGATATCCAAATCGCGCAAAATATCCTGCCCCTGCTCTTGCAACAGTTTGATATCGTCCTTGCCGAGACTCTCTTCATCCAGACCCTGCTGGATGACCAGTTCCACACGCCGGTTGCGGGCGCGCCCCTCCCGGCTATCGTTCGGTGCCAGCGGCTGGGTTTCTGCAAATCCCGACACGGCAAAACGACGCGGATTGATATCGCCCTGCATCAACTCATGGGCGACAGACACCGCCCGGGCTGACGACAACTCCCAGTTGGAGCGAAAGCGCGCCGTATTGATGGGAATATCATCCGTATGGCCTTCCACGTGGATCTTGCCAGGCTTGCTGCGCAACACGCCCCTGATATCGTCCAGCACATCGAAATAACTGTCATCCAGCTCCGCCGAACCGGGTTTAAACGAGCCTTTTTCCCGGATCCGGATAATGATCTTGCGACCGCGAGTTTCCACTTCGATTTCACCGTTAGCAATCTGGTCGTGCAACGCCGCGGCGAGGTCAATAGCGTCCTGCTCCGTCTCGCTGATCAACTCCTCCAGGCGCTCTTTGATGCGGGCCTTGGCACCCTGGTGACCGGCATCGCTGCCCTCCTCACCCAACTGCACTTCGTACTGGTCGGTACATTCAAAGTCGAGGGAGCTCTGGGTCAGGTCGCGGGTCTTCTGCCAGATTTCGTTGATCGGCGTCGGCTCGGGGATAGAGGGGCTGAATTCCTGGGCAATAATACTGGTGCCCTTGGGTACGTCGGTGACATTGAGCTTGTTCTGTACGCCAAACGCCTGCGCCATGGAGCCGGCCAGACGCTTGAATTTCATCGCATCCATTTCGGAAAATGACAATAGCAAAACGAAAAAGCACATCAGCAGCGACATCAGGTCGGCAAAGGTGCCCATCCAGGGCGGCAGCCCCGGTGGTGGGCACTTGCAGTTTTGGTCATCATCGCTCATCTGGCTTATCCCGCGCTGGCCACTTCACGCTTGCCCTCGGGCAGGTAGGTGCGCAGCATACTGTCGATGACCCGCGGGTTCTGGCCCGCCTGTATCGCCAACAGAGCGTCGATCACCAGGCTCTTGGTCAAGGCTTCTTCTGCCGCCCGCAGCTTGAGCTTGTCGGCCACCGGCTCACAAAAGGCATTGGCCAGCACCGCACCGTAAAGAGTGGTCAGCAGTGCCACCGCCATTGCCGGACCAATGGATTTGGGGTCATCCATATTGGCCAGCATGGCCACCAGGCCAATCAGGGTACCGATCATTCCCATGGCGGGCGCCATACCTGCCAGGGCGGAAAATATGGTTGAGGCGGTGTTGTGACGCTCCACCGCCAGGTTGCGATCGTTGGACAGCAAGCGCTGCACCACATCCGGATCGTGGCCATCCACCAGCAATTGAATCCCCCGGGCGAGAAAGTCGTTGCCCACATCCACCCCTTCCAGGGCCAGCAGGCCGCCCTTGCGCGCGGCATCGGCCAGCTCAACAATCTGATCGATAAGCTCCAGTGGATCGGCGGTTTTGCTGACAAAGCTTTTGCCCACCACCTTGCCTGCACCGAGAAACTGGCCGAGTCCATACTTGGCCATGACCGCACAAATACTGCCACCAAAGACAATGACCAGTGACGGCACATTGATAAACATGGCCAGGTCACCGCTCATTAGCATCGTCATTACAATCAGGCCCATGGCGCCCAGCAGCCCGATAATTGTCGCTAAATCCACTCAATCACTCCTTCAAGATATCCACCCGAGAGCGCCCGCAGAAAACCGCAATCCCGGGCGCCTTTAATACCCAATACCCACCTGCACCCAACCACCACTGCCGCTACACCGGGGGGGCAGCCGCGATCGCCCCTGACATTGTTAGCGGCAGGCGCAGAGAATTTTCCAGCCCGGGCAGGCTTAAATTGCTCACCTGGGCCGCAGCCTGCACAGGGTCTGCCAGTTCAAGTCTAGCAGGCCTTTTTCAGCTGTGTGGTTTCCGCGCCAGAATAGGGTATATTTTCGTCGCCGGGCCGCTGCAATTCGTGCAATTGACCTCGGCCGGCCGCTTCTGTAGGGTTGCGCTTCAGTTGCGCCCCCCGATAGAGCAACATCAGTGCACAGAGAAACCCCAGACCAGTGAGAGCCGAGCCCCGTGGCAGCGAAAAAGAAACCCGTTGACTTCGAACAGTCCCTGCAGCAACTCGAAGAGTTGGTAAACCGAATGGAACAGGGCGATTTGAGCCTGGAGGAATCCCTGCAAGCATTTGAGACCGGCATCAAATTGACTCGTGATTGCCAGAGCCGTCTTACCGCGGCCGAACAAAAGGTCCAGGTCTTACTGCAGGAGCAGGGCCAATTGGTCGCCCAGCCCCTGCCGGGCGGCGCAGATAACGACCAATGACACCGCAGCTGTCGGAGTTTATTCAAGCCAGCCTGAAACGTATCGATGCGGCCCTGGAGCGCGCATTGGCGCGGCTTGCGGCAAGCGATGAAGCCAGTATCGAGCAGTCCCTGCTGGCCGCCATGCGCTACAGCTTGCTCAACGGCGGCAAGCGCATTCGCCCCATTTTGGTGTATGCCAGCGCCAGCTTGGCCGGCCCCACGCCGGGCGCCAACCAGCGCGAAGCCGAGGATGCAATAGCCAGCGCCGTCGAGTGCATCCACGCCTACAGCCTGGTGCACGACGACCTGCCTGCCATGGATGACGATGACCTGCGTCGCGGCCAGCCCACCTGTCACATCGCTTTCGACGAGGCCACCGCTATTCTTGCCGGCGATGCCCTGCAAACCCTGGCCTTTGACTGCGTCAGTCACTGTGCCGCCCTCGACTGGCGCTCCCGGGTGCAATTAATGCAGCTATTGGGACAGGCGGCGGGCGCGCGGGGTATGGTGGCCGGCCAGGCCATGGACCTGGCCTCCGTGGACAAACCCCTGAGCCTGGCGCAACTGCAGGCCATGCACAGCCATAAAACCGGCGCCCTGATCAAAGCCAGTGTGTTGATGGGCGCCGCCGCCACTGGCGAACTCGACACAACCCGGCAGCGCCAGCTGGAAACCTATGCCGACGCCATTGGACTGGCATTCCAGGTGCAGGACGATATCCTCGACGTCATCTCGGATACCGCCACCCTGGGCAAACAGCAGGGCGCCGACATTGCCAAAAACAAGCCCACCTACGTGTCTCTGCTGGGCCTCGATGGCGCTCGCCAGAAGGCCGGTGAATTGCACCAGCAGGCGCTGCAGGCGCTGGCGGACTGTGGCAGTCAAGCGGACATTCTGCGCCAGCTGTCCAGCTATATAGTGGGCCGGGTGCGTTGATACCTGCGCGCCGTATACCCGCGCTGAAGGTCCGCGGTAACTAAAACTGCTATGCAAGCCGCGGAGTTGCACCTAAAATGGCCAGTTCGGAACAAATACCGGCAACCCGTACTCGGCAATCCAGAGCATCCGGCAAACTCGCAATGACAACCACCGACACCCAATGTTTGACGAAATCCCGCTAAAGCGTCCCACCACACCGCTGCTCGATCTTATCGACTCACCGGCCGATTTACGTCAACTGGATAGAGAGCAATTGCCCCAGCTGGCCCGCGAGTTGCGCGAATTCCTGCTCTACAGTGTTGGCCAGACCGGCGGTCATTTCGGTGCCGGACTGGGTGTGGTTGAACTCACCATTGCCTTGCACTACTGCTACGACACTCCCGCTGACCGCCTGGTATGGGATGTCGGTCACCAGACTTATCCACACAAGATTCTCACCGGCCGCCGCGAGCAAATGTTGAGTATGCGCCAGGCCGGCGGCCTGTCGGGCTTTCCGAAAAGAGCGGAGAGCGAGTTCGACACTTTTGGCGTGGGCCACTCCAGCACCTCCATCAGTGCCGCCCTGGGCATGGCGCTGGGGGCGGAACTGGCCGGCACCGAACGCAAAGCGGTGGCAATCATTGGCGACGGCGCCATGACCGCAGGCATGGCCTTTGAGGGACTCAATCACGCCGCCCACAGCGGTCGCGATATGCTGGTTATATTGAACGACAACAACATGTCGATCTCGGAAAACGTCGGTGGCCTCAACGACTACTTTTCCCGTATTTGGGCGAGCAAGCTCTACACCAATTTTCGCAAGGGCGGCAAGAAAGTCCTCGCCAAAATGCCCCAGGCCATGGAACTGGCGCGCAAAGCCGAAGAACACATGAAGGGCATGGTGTCGCCCGCGACCCTGTTTGAAGAGCTGGGCTTTTATTATGTCGGCCCTATCGACGGCCATGACCTGGAGCGACTGACCCACGACCTCGCCAATCTGCGCAGCATTGGCGGCCCCAAGCTGCTGCATATCATTACCCGCAAAGGCAAAGGCTTTACCCACGCAGAGAAAGACCCGGTCGGCTACCACGCACTCAACAAAATTGAACCGAAGCCCAAGGTGGCCGAAGTCGTCCTGGGCAGCGACGACACCAACAAGCCCCAGCCGCCGCGCCGCAAAAAGAAATACCAGGAGGTGTTTGGCGACTGGCTCTGCGATATGGCCAGTGCCGACGCCCGCCTTATCGGCATCACCCCCGCCATGTGCGAAGGCTCGGGCATGGTGGAGTTTTCCCAGCGCTTCCCACGACGCTACCACGACGTCGCCATCGCCGAGCAGCACGCAGTAACCCTCGCGGCCGGCCTCGCCTGCGAGGGCCAAAAACCGGTGGTCGCCATCTACTCGACCTTTCTGCAGCGCGCCTACGACCAATTGATCCACGATGTCGCCATCCAGAACCTGGATGTCACTTTCGCCATCGACCGCGCCGGATTGGTGGGAGAGGATGGCCCCACCCACGCCGGCAGCTTTGACCTCAGCTTCCTGCGCTGCATACCCAATCTCCTGATCGCCGCACCCAGCGATGAGAACGAATGCCGCCGCCTGCTCACCACTGCCTACCAATACCCTGGCCCCAGCGCCGTGCGCTATCCCCGGGGCACCGGCAGCGGCGCGCCAGAACTGGCGGAACTGTTGCCGCTGCCGGTCGGCGAGGGACGTGTAGTACGCGACGGCGCAACCGTTGCCATCCTTAATTTTGGCACCCTGCTGCCCGCCGCCCTGCAAGCCGCCGAACAACTCGGCGCCAGCGTTTGCGACATGCGCTTTATCAAGCCGCTCGACACCGGACTTATCCAGCGCATGGCCAGCAGCCATGCGCTGCTGGTGACGCTGGAGGAAAATGCCGTTGCCGGTGGCGCCGGTAGCGCGGTAATGGAATGGCTGGCCGCGGCAGCCTGCGAAGTTCCGGTATTGCCGCTGGGACTGCCGGATCAATTCCTCGACCACGGCAAACACCCCCATCTGCTGCAGCAAGCCGGCCTTGGCAGTGACGGCATAGTCGCGCGCATCAAGCAGCGCCTGCGCCCTATTACCAACGCGACCAAAGCGTCGACCGCGAGCTGAGCACCGCTTTTCCCGGAGTACCCATGCCCTGGTTACAACTTCGTATCGATACCGATCGCCATCGCGCCGCCGAACTGGAAGATGCCCTGCTGGCGGCCGGCGCCGCCTCCGTGACGCTGCAGGATAACGCCGACCAGCCCATCCTCGAGCCCGCCCTCGGGGAGACACCCCTCTGGGAAAGCACCCGTATCACCGGCCTGTTCGACGCCAGCATCGATGTCGCCGCCGTCACCCGCGAGCTGGCCGGGCTCTGTTCCAAGCCCCTGCCGCCGCACCGCTGGGAGCAGCTGGAGGACAAGGATTGGGAGCGCGAGTGGATGCAGCACTACCAGCCTATCGACTGCGGCAACAATCTCTGGATCTGCCCCAGCTGGCTGCAACCTCCCGTTGCCGATGCCACCAACCTGCTGCTCGACCCCGGTCTGGCATTTGGTACCGGCACCCACCCCACCACCTTCCTGTGCCTGCAGTGGCTGGCAGAGCAAGCCGCCGTGACTGACAGCGGTACAGCGCCATTCGCCAACCGGGTATTTGTCGATTACGGCTGCGGTTCCGGCATCCTCGGCATTGCCGCCCTGTTGCTCGGCGGCCAGCAGGTCACCGGCGTCGACATCGACCCCCAGGCGCTGCTCGCCAGCCGCGACAATGCTGCCCGCAACGGCATCGCCGCCGAGCGCCTGCCAGTTTTCCTGCCCGCCCAATGCCCGCCAGTAGAAGCGGACATCCTGCTGGCCAATATCCTCGCCGGACCGCTGGCGCAGCTGGCCCCGACCCTGACTGACCTGACCCGCCGCGGCGGCTGGCTGTGCCTGTCGGGCATTCTGGTTGAACAGGCTGACGCGGTCATGGCAGCCTACCGGCCGTGGTTTGAATTCGAACCCGTCAGGACAATGGAGGAATGGGTCTGCCTGACTGCGCGCAAGCGCGCGTCCCCCGCCTGCCCTTGACTACCCAACCCGTCCGCGGTCAGGCGTCACGGCAGGCAGTGACCAACCCCCGCCCGCTGACCGGCCCCGAGCGGCGGCGTCTGTTTACCCCTGCCCGCAGAGCCGCTACACTCTTCGCCATTCATTTGTTGCGGATATTCCAGGCCCATGACCGACCGGCTTACGTGTTGCCCCCATTGCGACACTTCATTCCGTATCACCGAGGAACAATTGCAGTCCGCCAAGGGAGCGGTGCGCTGCGGCTCCTGCCTGCGTGTATTCAAAGCTGCCGAGCACCTGTTGGCCGCACCCGAAAACGCCGCTCAGCAACCGGCGGATGCTCAATTGCTGGCCGACACCGCGATACCCGCGCCCCAACCCGAAGGTGAGCAGGAGTCCAGCACAGACGACACCGCCCCGGCTACAGCCGAGCTACAGGGGTTGCCTGACGAAGACTCGCTGGAGAGCTTACTGCTCGATGGCGACATCGACCTCGGCGAACTGGATGAGGAGCTCGACGAAGAGCTGGAGGACCTGCTATCCGCCGACGATTTCAAACGCATCGATGACACCCAGTCCTTTGGCCTCGGTGAAATAAACGAGATCTTTGCGGCCCGGGGCCGCTTTGGCGAGCATCGCGGCGCCCTGTTTGACCGTCAACTGAAAGTCGTCGACTGCCACAGCGAACAGCATGCAGATGAAAGCTGGGCAGTGCATCTGCTGGAAGAGCTGCAGTCGGAGGAAGATCGCAGCCAGCAGGCACACCGCACGGCAATGGCGTCAGCCACCAGACCCGGGGTCGATTCCGCAACCAGCTTCAACTTACAGTCAGGGCTCAACTCGCACACCGCGCCCAGCTCACAAAGCGACCTCAGTTCACAAATCGATCTCAGCTCACAAACCATTGTCGGTCAGTTCTATGCTGAACTGGAGCAGGACGGCAATGTCGGCCACGACAACTCCTACGTCAACCTGACCGCCATCACTGACCAGCTCCCCGGAAACTCCACTGGCGAAGAATTGGCGCAACTGGACGATTGGGAGGAGACGGTAGAAGCGGCCCCGCTGACAACGACCGGGCGCGGCAACTGGCAGCGCGAGCCAGCGTCGGCGCTGGCGGCGCCCCTCCCGGGTAGTGTCGAGCAAGCGCCTGCCGGCAAGCCCGCTGCAGCGGAGCTTATCGACGCCAAATCGGCGGACAGCAAACTCGATGACACTCATGCCCCGAGCACCCAGGAGGCCCATGCTCCAATAAACCCGGCGGGGTTGGTGCGCAGTATCGGCGCCTCCCCGGTAGAACTGGAAGGCCAGCCGGCGGCGGTAAACTGGCGCAGTCATTTACTCTGGGCCTGCCTGAGCTTGCTGGCTGCTGCGGCACTGGCCGGGCAGCTGATCTGGCAAAATTTCGACGACCTCAGCCAGCGTCCCTCCTGGCGCTACTGGTTTTCACAGGTCTGCCCACTGGCCGGCTGTGAACTCAACCCCCTGCTGGCCCCCGGGCTTATCAAGGCCTCTAACCTGATTGTGCGCAGCCACCCGCAGCGGGAAAACGCCCTCATTATCGACAGCATCCTGCTCAACACTGCCAGCTTTCAACAGCCCTTCCCGGATTTTCAGCTGAGCTTTTCCAACCTGCAGGGCGAGATCCTTGGCCAGCGCCAGTTTACCCCGTCCGAGTACCTGCGCGGCGAACTGGCCGGTGTCACATCCATGCCCAGCGGCCAGCCGATCCATATTACCCTGGAGATCGTTGATCCGGGGCCTGATGCCGTCAATTACAGCGCGTCCATCCCCCTGTTACCCGCGGCCAGTCGCTGACCTCGCAGCCACTGGCCGCGCGAGCCCTGGCACCTGATAACCATTTTTCGCCCTCTGTCAACGGCTGTTTTTTCGTCAACTTGTGCAATTTCTGCTTTTATTAGCAGGGGGTTCGCAGGTATCATAGCCAACCTTTTTCGGGGAGCCCCGCACCTTACCCCGGGGTCCATTAAAAGCGTACAGCGCACCCATAACCTGTGCCCTGGCAACTGTCTACGGAGTTCGTCTTGTTCCATATCGGTCCTTACCACATTGAAAATCGCGTGGTTTTGGCGCCCATGGCCGGTGTGACGGACCAGCCCTTCCGGCAACTGTGCCGGCGCCTGGGCGCCGGCCTGGCCATCTCGGAAATGGTCACCGCCGACAGCCGCTTGTGGAATAGCCGCAAGTCCCAGACCCGAATGAATCACAGCGGTGAAAACGAGCCCAGGGCGGTGCAAATAGCCGGTGCCGATCCGGAAATGATGGCCTCTGCCGCGCGCCTGAACGTCGCTCGCGGTGCGCAGATCATCGACATCAACATGGGCTGCCCGGCCAAGAAAGTTTGCAAAAAGGCAGCCGGTTCAGCGCTGCTGCGCGACGAGCCCCTGGTGCAAGCGATCCTGCAAGCCGTCACCGCGGCAGTGCAGGTGCCAGTCACCCTGAAATACCGCACCGGCTGGAGCCGCGACAACCGCAACGCCGTCACTATCGCCAAACTGGCACAAGACAGTGGTATCGCCGCGCTCTCAGTCCACGGCCGCACCCGCGAATGCGCTTACTCCGGCGCAGCAGAATATGACACCATTGCCGCCGTGGTCGAGAGTGTCGACCTGCCGGTCATTGCCAATGGTGATATCGACACGCCAGCCAAGGCCCGCGAGGTACTGGATTACACCGGCGCCGCGGCAGTCATGATCGGCCGGGGAGCCCAGGGTCGACCCTGGATTTTTCGCGAGATCAATCACTTTTTAGCGACCGGAGCAACACTACCGGCGCCGGACAATAGTGAAATCAACAGCCTGCTGGGCAGCCACGTGGCAGAATTACATCAATTTTACGGTGAGTTTATGGGTCTGCGAATCGCCCGCAAGCACGTCGGCTGGTACTTGAAGACCATCCCCGGCAGCACCGCGTTTCGCCAGTCATTCAACCAGATTACCGCTGCCAGTGAACAGCGTGATCGGATTCAGGAATTTTTCGAACAACTGAACGAGAGAGAGGATAAAGCCGCATGAACAGCGCAGAAATGCTAATGGCCGATGCGCCAATTGAACTGACCAAGCCGGTCGCCGAGCAGGCCCCGGTTGCCAGCCAAAACCAGTCCCTGCGCGATTGCGTTGAGCAGGCCATGGACAACTACTTCAAGCACCTCGAGGGCCAATCGGTACAGGACGTTTACGACCTGGTTATGGCCGAGGTCGAAGCGCCTATGCTGGAAATTGTTATGAAATACACCCGCCACAACCAGACCCGCGCCGCCCAGGTGCTGGGCCTCAACCGCGGCACCCTGCGCAAAAAGCTGAAACAGTACGGTTTGCTGTAACAGCCCGATCACTACCCTCCTGCTGCTGCCGAGGCACCGCCACTAGGCGCCCGGCAGCGGCAGGCCGTTGAGCCGGCTGGCCCCAAGCGGCACAATCGAGCCAACCGACCACCACCCAACCAACAAAATACGGAACCATCAATGAACCAGCACGTGAAGGTGAAGCGCGCATTAATCAGCGTTTCTGATAAAACCGGCATTGTCGAATTTGCCCAGGCCCTGCAGCAGCAGGGTGTTGAAATCCTGTCCACCGGCGGCACCTTTCGCCTGTTGCAAGACAGCGGCGTGGCTGCGGTAGAGGTATCTGACTACACCGGTTTTCCGGAAATGATGGATGGTCGGGTAAAGACCCTGCACCCGAAAGTCCACGGCGGCATTCTCGGCCGTCGCGGCACCGACGACGCGGTCATGGCTGAGCACGACATCAAGCCTATCGATATGGTAGTGGTCAACCTGTACCCGTTTCGCGCCACCGTCGCCGACCCCAATTGCGACCTGCCAACCGCGATCGAGAACATTGATATTGGCGGCCCGACCATGGTCCGCTCGGCGGCCAAGAACCACAAGGATGTCGTCATCGTAGTCAGCGCCAGCGACTACGGCCTGGTGCTCGATGAAATGAGCGCCAATAACGGCGCCACCAGCTACCAGACCCGCTACGACCTGATGGTCAAGGCCTTCGAGCACACCGCCCAATACGATGGCATGATCGCCAATCACTTCGGTGCCCGTGCGTCCACCTTCAAGCCCGGCAGCAACGAAGAGCGCGACTTCGCCAACACTTACAATGTGCAGTACCTGAAAGCCCAGGACATGCGCTACGGCGAAAACCCGCACCAGAAAGCGGCCTTCTACGTCGAGGCCGATGCCGCCGACGCCTCGGTCGCCACAGCCAAACAACTGCAGGGCAAAGAGCTGTCGTTTAACAACGTCGCCGACACCGACGCGGCGCTGGAGACCGTCAAACTGTTCGACCAGCCCGCCTGTGTTATCGTCAAGCACGCCAACCCCTGCGGGGTGGCGGTAGCCGCGGACATCAAAACCGCCTACGAACTGGCCTTCGCCACCGACCCTGAATCGGCGTTCGGCGGCATCATCGCGTTCAACCGTGAACTGGATGCAGCCACCGCACAGCTCATTGTCGACAAGCAGTTCTCCGAAGTCATTATCGCCCCCAAAGTATCCCCGGCAGCCGCGGCCGCCGTGGCGGCGAAAAAGAACGTGCGCCTGCTGGAGTGCGGCGAGTGGAGCGGCGAGCCAACGCGCAGCCTGGACTACAAGCGCGTCACCGGCGGTTTGCTGATCCAGGAGAAAGACAACGGCATGGTCAGCAAAGCCGACCTCAAGGTGGTCAGCAAAACCCAGCCCACCGAAGCGCAACTGGACGACCTGCTGTTTGCCTGGAAAGTTGCCAAGATGGTGAAGTCCAACGCCATTATTTACGGTAAAGACGGCCGCACCATCGGCGTTGGCGCCGGCCAGATGAGCCGGGTTAACTCGGCTCGCATTGCCGCCATCAAGGCCGAGCACGCGGGCCTCGAAGTCAAGGGCGCAGTGATGGCGTCCGACGCCTTTTTCCCCTTCCGCGACGGCATCGACAACGCCGCCAAAGTCGGGATTAGTGCAGTTATCCAGCCGGGTGGATCCATGCGCGACGAGGAGGTGATTGCCGCCGCCGACGAGCATGGCATGGCGATGGTATTCACTGGCATGCGCCACTTCCGCCATTAACATTACGCCTGGCAACGCAGGATCTGCAGAATAATCCCAAAACAAGGGGAAACAGAAAATGAACGTATTGATCATAGGCTCCGGTGGCCGCGAACACGCGCTGGCCTGGAAAGCGGCGCAAAACCCCAAGGTCGACACCGTCTATGTGGCGCCTGGCAATGCCGGCACAGCCACCGAGCCGGGGCTGGAAAATGTCGCCATCGACGCCATGGAGTTCGAGCAACTGGCCGACTTCGCCCGCGCCAACGATTGCGGGCTGACTATCGTCGGCCCGGAAGCCCCGCTGGTGGCCGGCGTTGTCGACTACTTTAGCGCCCGGGGCCTGCGCGCCTTCGGCCCCAGTAAAGGGGCGGCGCAACTGGAGGGTTCCAAGGCTTTCACCAAGGATTTTCTCGCCCGCCACCAGATTCCCACCGGTGAATACCAGAACTTCACCGAACTCGCACCGGCACTGGCCTACCTGCGGGAAAAAGGCGCGCCTATCGTGGTCAAGGCCGATGGCCTGGCGGCCGGCAAAGGCGTCATCGTGGCGGAGACCCTGCAACAGGCGGAAGAGGCCGTCACCGATATGCTGTCTGGCAACGCGTTCGGTGACGCTGGCTGCCGGGTGGTGATCGAGGAGTTTCTCGACGGCGAAGAGGCCAGCTTTATCGTTATGGTCGACGGCAAGAACGTGGTTGCCATGGCCACCAGCCAGGACCACAAGCGTGCCGGTGACGGCGACTCCGGCCCCAATACCGGCGGTATGGGTGCCTACTCGCCTGCACCCGTAGTCGATGCCGACATTCACCAGCGCATAATGGATGAAGTCATTTACCCCACCGTCAACGGCATGGCTGCTGAGGGTAATGATTACGTCGGCTTTCTCTACGCGGGCCTTATGATCACGGCCGATGGCACGCCCAAGGTGATTGAGTACAACTGCCGTTTCGGTGACCCGGAAACCCAGCCGATTATGCTGCGCATGCAGTCGGACCTGGTGGACCTGTGCGACGCCGCCATCGACGGCGAACTGGCCGGCAAGACCACCCGGTGGGACCAGCGCCCCGCGGTCGGGGTGGTACTGGCTGCCGGCGGCTACCCGGGCGAGTACCAGAAAGGTGCCGTCATCAGCGGTCTGCCCGCCAGCGCCAGCGCCGGCGAGAAGGTATTCCACGCCGGCACCCGGCTGCAAGATGGCCAGGTAGTCACCAATGGCGGCCGGGTTCTCTGCGCCACCGCGCTGGGCGCCACGGTCACCGAAGCCCAGCAACGGGCCTACGCGCTGGCGCACAAGATCAGCTGGGACGGGGTCTACTACCGCACCGATATCGGCTACCGCGCTATCGCCAGGGAGCAGGATCAGTAGATCTGTTGCCAGTGCCCGGAGGGCCCTCGCCGCATAGCGATACGCCAGCCACTCCGCATCGGGGCCGCAAGGCCGGGCCCCGAGCCGCTCTCCAGCAGGAGCCAAGCTCCAATTTCACCATCGCACGGCGTTTGGCTTATAATCATTGTCTGGCGCTGGTCACGCGTTACGCGTTACGCATTGATTGATTGATTGATTGAAGCTTGACTGGCGTCGCGCTGGAACTTCGCTGAATCTCCCTAAAGGTATAGTAAATGTCGACACGCCGTTTATCCCTCGCCGACCAGCTCCTCTCCCAGGCGGACAAGGCCCTGCGCACCCTGGCGCCGGGCAGCACACCGCAACACCGCCCCTCGCCAGCCGACGCGGCAGAAACCAAAGAATTGAGCGAGTCGGAACGGCGCCACGCCGCCGGGCTAATGCGCGTCAATCACGCCGGCGAAGTCTGCGCCCAGGCGCTGTATCAGGGCCAGGCACTAACCGCCAAGCTGCCCCGGGTGCGCCGGGAAATGGAGAGCGCCGCGGCTGAGGAGGTGGATCACCTGGCCTGGTGCGAAGAGCGGCTCGACCACCTGGGCAGTCACACCAGCCTGCTCAACCCACTCTGGTACGGCATGTCGTTTGGCGTGGGCGCCGTCGCCGGCCTGATCAGTGACAAGGTAAGCCTGGGCTTCGTCGCCGCCACCGAAGAGCAGGTCTGCAAACACCTCGAAAGCCACCTGGCCACCCTGCCGCCGCAGGACAGCAAGAGCCGGGCAGTGGTGCAGGCAATGCTCGAAGATGAGGCCAGGCACGCCACCACGGCATTAAAATCCGGCGGCCTGCCGTTTCCAAAACCGGTAAAGGGGCTGATGAGCCTGGTCTCCAAAGCCATGACCAAAACCAGCTACCGACTGTAACCTCCTGCGCTGGCGGCAAGCCGCCGCTGGCGTGTGTGCGTTACTTGAACTCCGGGGCCACGATTTCGTAACTGTGGCTCAATTCAACCCCCGCAGCCTCCATCATAATCGAAGCCGAGCAGTACTTGGTAACGGACAGTTCAACCGCCCGCTTTACCTGGGCCTCCTTGAGCTTGACCCCGGTGACCACAAACTTCATGTGAATTTTGGTAAATGGCGACGGTGTGCCCTCGGCACGCTCAGCCTCCAGCTCTACCCGGCAATCCAGAACTTGCTGGCGCGACTTCTGCAAAATACTCATGACGTCAAAGCTGGAGCAGCCGCCGATACCGAGCAGAATCATCTCCATGGGCCGGGCGCCCATATTGCGTCCGCCATGATCGGCGGCACCGTCCATAACCACGGTGTGCCCAGTGCCCGATTCGCCCAAAAACATCACGCCGTCTACCCATTTAACCGTTGCCTGCATCACAAATCCTTAACCTGCTGTTAGCTGTATTTTTGCCTGCGCAAGAGTACCACAAACCGGCGATGGCATTGAACGTGCAGACTCGAGCAGATACGCTGGCAGCCGCCTGCAGACGTTAACCGGTTCACAAAGCAGCCCCCCCAATCCGCCGCGGACTGGCACATTACCCCAATTGCCCACATAATCCCGCCAACCTCTACTCAACCGCCAGCCGCCGCTCAACTTTTCAGCAACAGTTGACCCGACTCCATGACCAGGCGATTGGCGAGCAGGCGCAATTGCGACTACTATAGAGTAGGCTTGGACAAATATTTTCACATCAAGGTCTTGGCAAGCAGACCCACTCCACGGGCTGCACCACCGGAACACTTTCGCAACACAACGAGGATCAACCATTGGTTGCCGTAGCATTAAGCCCTCATATCAAGAACGTAGATGAATTCCTGGGGCACTGTCACCGCCGTCGCTACCCGGCCAAGAGCACCCTGATCTACGCCGGAGACAAGAGCGACTCGCTCTACTACATCATAAAAGGCTCGGTTACTGTCATAATCGAGGACGACGAGGGCCGGGAGATGATCGTCGCCTACCTGAATGACGGCGACTTCTTCGGCGAGATGGGCCTGTTTGAAGACGTGGACTCACGCAGCGCCTGGGTGAGGGCAAAAACCGAGTGTGAAGTGGCGGAAATAAGCTACACCAAATTCCAGGACGTAGCCGCCAACCACCCGGAATTCCTGTTTGCACTGGGCACCCAAATGGCCAAGCGCCTGCGTGCCACCACCCGCAAGGTCGGCGATCTCGCCTTTCTCGATGTCACTGGCCGGGTCGCCCGCACCCTGCTCGACCTGTGCAAGGAACCGGACGCCATGACTCACCCGGACGGCATGCAGATCAAGATCACCCGCCAGGAAATTGGCCGCATCGTCGGCTGCTCGAGAGAAATGGTAGGGCGGGTACTTAAAACCCTGGAGGATCAGGGCCTGGTATCGGTAAAAGGCAAGACTATGGTGGTGTACGGTACCCGCTGAGGGGCGCCGGCAGCAGCACCCAATACCCAAACCCAAGTACCCACGACTTACAGCCAGCGCCTGTCCGGTGACAGGCGCCCTGCTTAGCTCTCAGAACCGAACAGCAAATTGGTGTGCCACTGGCCTCACACTTGCCCTGGGCGGCAGCATTGTACAGTGGCCGGAACCCACTACGAATTAAACATCTCCAGCAGCTTGTGCCCCGGATCCGGGCAGCGCATAAACGCCTCCCCCACCAGGAACGCATTGACGTTGTGACCGCGCATGGCGAGAACATCATCAATAGTGTGAATGCCGCTTTCGGTTACCACCAGGCGTTCATTGCCAATCCGCTCCAGCAACGCGAAGGTGTGGTCCAGACTGACCTCGAAAGTGTGCAGATCACGGTTATTGATGCCGATCAGTTTATTCGGCAGGCGCAGGGCTTGCTCCAACTCCTCCGCGTTATGCACCTCAACCAGCACATCCATACCCAGTTCGTGCGCCAGGGCATTGAGCCGCTGTAACTGCTCAAAAGGCAAGATGGCGACGATCAACAGGATGCAGTCGGCGCCAATTGCGCGGGATTCGTACACCTGGTACTCGTCGATAATAAAATCTTTGCGAATAGCGGGGAGGGAAGAGGCATTGCGCGCCTCCTGCAAGTAGTTGTCGCAGCCCTGGAAAAAGTCCACATCAGTCAGCACCGAAAGACAGGCCGCGCCGCCTTTTTCGTAACTGATGGCGAGCTCGGCCGGATAGAAATCCTCCCGAATCACACCCTTGCTGGGCGAGGCTTTCTTTATTTCCGCTATCACCGCTGCCAGGCCGGCATTGACCTTGTTTTCAATCGCGGCCGCGAACCCTCGGGCGGGCGGCTGTGCTGCCGCCAACGTCTTGAGATCTGGCAGCGGCTGGCGCTGCTGGCGCTCGGCAATTTCCTCGCGCTTGCGCGCGACGATTTTTTCCAGAACTGTAGGCATGTTATTCATAGGCACAACCGTTATCACGCTCCTGTCGATCCACTGGGATCACTCTCCAGCTTCCTTCTGACAGCGGGTGAAAGCCGCCAGGTCGTTTATTTTCTCCCGCGCCAGGCCGCTGCAGATAGCATCCTGGGCCATGGCCACCCCTTCCGCCAGCGAGCTGGCAATAGCGCTGACATAGATGGCCGCGCCGGCATTGAGGGCAATGATGTCCGCCGCCTTCTCCGCCGCCGGAGTACTGCGTTTTGACAGGGCATCCACTATCAGCGCCAGCGACTGCTCGGCATTGGCCACTTGCAGCCCCTCCAGGCCCTGATTCTGCATAGCGAAGTCTTGCGGCTTGACGCTGTATTCCGTTACCACACCGGCCTTTAGCTCCGCCACTAGGGTCTCGCCGTTGATTGTGATTTCATCCAGCCCGTCACGAGCATGCACCACCAGCACGTGCTCGCTACCGAGGCGGCCCAGCACTTCCGCCATCGGCCGGCACAACTCGGCGTTGTACACCCCGAGCACCTGGCGCTTGACCCCAGCCGGATTGGTAATCGGGCCCAGCACATTGAAAATGGTGCGCTGCCCCAGCTCCCGCCGCGGGCCTATGGCGTGTTTCATGGCGCCGTGGTGGGCGGGCGCGAACATAAAACCAACCCCCAAGGTCTCGACACAGCGAGCCACCTGGGCCGGGCTGATATCCAACTGCACACCCGCGGCCTCGAGCACGTCGGCACTGCCCGTGGACGAAGACACCGAGCGATTGCCGTGCTTGGCCACATGACCGCCGGCCGCCGCCACCACAAATGCCGCAGCGGTCGACACATTGAACAGGCTGGCGCCGTCGCCACCGGTGCCGCAGGTATCCACCAGCGCCGGGGCATTGATCGTCACTCCGCTGGCCAGCTCGCGCATTACGCTGGCGGCACCGGTGATCTCATCGATGGTCTCGCCCTTCATTCTCAGGCCCACCAGCAAGCCACCGATCTGGGCCGGGGTGGCCTGGCCGGTCATGATGCTGCGCATCACGGCGATCATCTCAGTGGTGGTGAGGTCCTGGCGGTTGATAACCCGCCCCAACGCCTGCTGCATATCCATTAGCTGTTCCCCTTGCTGTCGCGATCCGATAGGGCGCCGCGGTCCGATAGGGCGCCGCGGCCCAATAAAGCGCCGCGGCCCAATAGAAAGTTACGCAGCAAATCGTGGCCGTGTTCCGAGAGGATGGACTCCGGATGAAACTGCACCCCCTCGACATCCAGCTGCTTGTGACGCACGCCCATAATCTCATCGACCTCGCCACTCTCAGTCTGGGTCCAGGCGGTCAGCTCCAGGCACTCCGGCAGGCTTGCTTTTTCTATCACCAGCGAGTGATAGCGCGTGGCCTGGCAGGGGCTCGGCAGGCCGCGAAAAACGCCCTCACCAGCGTGATAAACCGGCGAAATCTTGCCGTGCATCACCTGCCGGGCTCGCACTATGCGGCCGCCAAATGCCTGGCCAATACTCTGATGCCCCAGACAAATGCCGAGCAGTGGAATGCGGCCGGCGAACGCCTTGATCGCCGCCACCGAGACCCCCGCTTCGTCGGGTGTACAGGGTCCGGGGGAGATGACAATTTTCTCCGGGGCCAGCTCGGCGATGCCGGCAACGCTGATTTCATCGTTGCGGACAACGGTAACCTCGGCGCCCAACTCACCCAGGTACTGCACTACATTGTAGGTAAAGGAGTCGTAGTTATCGATCATCAGAATCATTGTCCGACCTCCCCTTGCAACACCATATCCACCCCGCGAAAAATCGCCCGCGCCTTGTTCATCGTTTCCTTCCACTCCAGCGCCGGCACTGAGTCGGCCACGATGCCGGCACCGGCCTGAATATAGAGAATGTCATCCTTGATAACCGCGGTGCGAATCGCGATGGCAGTATCCATATTGCCATTCCAGGAAAGGTAGCCCACCGCACCGCCGTATATGCCGCGCTTTTCATTTTCCAGCTCATCAATAATCTCCATGGCCCGAATCTTGGGGGCGCCGGACAGGGTGCCGGCGGGCAGGGCCGCCCGCAACACATCCATCGCCGTCAGGCCACTGCGCAGCTGGCCGGTGACATTGGAGGTCACATGCATGACGTGGGAATAGCGCTCCACCACCATCTTGTCGGTGAGTTTGACACTGCCAATTGCAGCTACCCGGCCGATATCATTGCGACCGAGATCGATCAACATCAGGTGCTCGGCGATTTCCTTGGGGTCATTGACCAGTTCTTGCTCCAGGGCGAGATCTTCAGCCGGGGTGTGACCGCGCCGGCGGGTACCGGCAATCGGCCGGACGGTGACCTCGCCATCCTCCAGCCGCGCCAGGATCTCCGGACTGCAGCCCACCACGTGGTGGTCGCCGAGATTGAGAAAATACATATAGGGCGACGGATTGAGGCTGCGCAGGGCCCGGTAAAGGTTCAGCGGCTCTGCGGCAAACGGGATCGACAGGCGCTGGGAGATCACCACCTGCATGGTGTCACCGGCCAGAACATACTCGCGAATCGCCTCCACCGCCTGGCGGAAATTAGCTTCGCCAAAACTGGAAGTAAAATCGGCTTCACGGGCGTGCTCACCGGTCAGTTTGATCGGCGCCAATACCGGCGCACTCGCCGCCAGCCGCGCCTCCAGCTGATCCAGCTTGCTTTCGGCTGTCGCCAGCGCGCCTGCTTCGGCAGGGTCGGCGTGCACGATCAGGCTGAGGGTGCCGGACAGATTGTCAAATACCAGCACCTCGTCGGACACCATCAGCAGGATATCCGGAGTGCCAATGCTGTCGGCGGGCTGCGAGGGCTTTAGCCTGGGCTCCACGTAGCGCACACAGTCGTAGCCGAAATAACCCACCAGGCCGCCATTGAAACGCGGCAGGTTGTCCAGCTCGGCGACCCGGTAGCGGGCCTGGAACTCCTCCACAAAAGCCAGCGGGTCCTGGCACTGATGCCGCTCCACCACCACCCCGTCAGTTTCCACCAGCACCGACTCCCCGCACACTTTGAGAACCGTGCGCGCGGGCAAGCCGATCATGGAGTAGCGGCCCCATTTCTCCCCACCCTGGACGGATTCAAACAGATAGGTATAGGGGCCGTGGGCCAACTTCAAGTAACTGGACAGGGGAGTGTCAAGGTCGGCGAGCACCTCGCGGACAACGGGTATACGATTAAAACCCTGGGCGGCCAAGGTGGCAAATTGTTGGGGAGACATGTGAAGTCCTTGCGTGAATTCTAAACCAATGGAGTGCTGTGGAGCGGTTACTGTGCGCGGGTCAGGCCCGCCATAAACTTATGCGCGCCATCGCCACGGGGAATTGGCCGCTCCCCGAACAGAAGCATAGACATAAGTTTGCTTAATCACGTAATCACCTGGTTTATCGGTTCACGAGCTTAACTTCGACAAAGCTTGCGCTGGCAGCAACAGATTTTATCCCCATCGGGTTAACACCCATAACAAGTACGACTATTGCTTAGTACGACTATTATTGATGCTGCCGCTATTGTTTGTTGCCGCCTTAGCACTTCGCAATGATGGGGCTCAGCGGGCCGACCCCAAAAAAACAGGCGCTAGTTTAGCCCCTCACTGCCACGCTGTACAGGGCCTGCAACAGCGACCCTGCCTCCGCCTGCAGACCGGGACCTGACGGCGGTGCCAGCAGGCAGATCAAACCGCCACCGCAGCCAGCCCCTGAACAAAGAAATGGCCCAGGTTATCGGTCAGCCAGTCCGGATTATCCTGCGCCACAGGCAGCCCCCGGTTGTAACCGTATGCCACCGCCACGCTGGCCACCCCTGCCGCCCGGGCAGCGGCGATATCATTGACCGAATCACCGACCATCAGGGCTCGCTGCGGGCTCACCCCCAGACGTTCGAGAATATGATTGAGAGGGCCCGGGTCGGGCTTTTTCACTGCCAGCGAATCCCCCCCCAGCCACAGGCGAAAGTATTCGTCGATACCCAACTGCTGCAGCAGTTGGGGCACGAACTGGCCCGGTTTATTGGTCACCACCGCCATGGCAACACCGGCGGCTCGCAGCGCTTGCAGAGCCTGCATAACCCCCGGATAGAGCGCCGTATAGCGGCCATTATAGTGCTGGTAACGGCGAAAAAAGTTCTCCAGGCAGCTCTGGTGCAACTGCGGACTGACCTGCTCTTCCGGCACCCTCAGCGCATCCGCCAGCGCTCTCAACACCAGGGCCGCGGCGCCGTTGCCGACCCACAGGCGCGCCTTGTATTCGCCGGCGGCGGGATAACCGAGGTCGAGCAGGACTTCATCGACAGCGGCGGACAGGTCGGGCACACTGTCCGCCAGGGTGCCGTCGAGGTCAAACATAACCAGCTCGGGCTTGCGACGGGGAAAATCCACGCTAAACATACCTGCTTTAAGTTTTTGGGTTGCGTCTAAACGTCGGCCAACTGGCTGCGCATAGCGGCGATGGCAGCGCTGTAATCACCCTTGCCAAAGATGGCCGAACCGGCCACAAAGGTATCGGCCCCGGCCCTGGCAATCTCGCCTATATTAGCGGCCGTCACCCCGCCGTCGATCTCCAGCCGAATGGGCAGCCCCAGGGCATCGATGGCAGCCCGGGCCTCGCGCAGTTTGTCGAGGGTATAGGGAATAAATTTCTGCCCGCCAAAGCCCGGGTTGACTGACATCAACAGCAGCATATCCAGCTGCGGCAAAACATGCTTGACCGCCGCCAGTGGCGTGGCCGGGTTCAGTACCAGGCCAGCCTCACAGCCGGCCTGCTTGATCAGCTGCACTGAGCGGTCCACGTGGCGCGAAGCCTCGGGATGGAAAGTAATGATACTGGCGCCGGCATCGGCGAATTGACCGATCAAATCATCCACCGGCTCTACCATCAGGTGCACATCGATGGGCGCGGTGATACCGTACTTGCGCAGCGCCTGGCAGACCATGGGGCCAATGGTCAGGTTGGGCACATAGTGATTATCCATCACATCAAAGTGCACAATGTCCGCGCCGGCCTTCAAAACCGCATCCACTTCCTCTCCCAATCTGGCAAAATCTGCCGCTAATATAGAGGGAGCAATTTTAAATTCCTGCTGCATAAGATTACCTGCCGTTAACCCCGGTAAGGGAAAAATAAACAAGCCCGAGGGGCCACTGTCGGATGAAAGACGCGAATTGTACTGAAATTATTGCCCCACTCCTACCCGCCATTGCGCGGCGACGGCAACGACTGGCGCCGGCGACAACACTATTGCAAGCTGGTGCCGCACAGCGCCACCTGCCACGCCGCCGCGCCCTGCTCGCCCTTCTGCTGACCGCGCTGCTTTGCCAGGCCCCGCCAAGTCTGGCACAGGACCCGGCGGCGGCGCAAAATCCCGCGAACGACGCTACCGAGGCAGATCCAGCCACAAGCAACACACCTGAGGTAACGCCCAAGACAACACCTCAGGTAACGCCGAACCCGCCCCAGGTATCCCCCGACCCGCCCCAGCCACCCCGCTACCAGTCCAGGGAAGAGCGCGATATGCAACTGTTGGCCGAGGAGCAAGCAGTGGCCTCGGCCATTTGGTTGACGGCATTGGACACGCCGTTTCTGTCGCTCTACCAGCCCGACACCAGCGGCAAACCTGTGGGCGCAGTCCTTATCGTCAACGCCGCCGGCCAGCACAGCGACTGGCCCTCCAGCACTGCAAATATACGCCTCAGCCTGCCGCAGTTCGGCTGGCACACCCTCTCCACCGAACTGCCAGCACCCGCACCAGCGCCGGTACCCGAGCGCACCTTCAGCCCGGCCGGGATACCAGACAAGACTGGCGACCCGGCAGCAGACCAGGAGGGTGCAGACACGGAAAATACCGCCGCCGAGGAGGCAACAACAACACAGGATACGGGAGAAGAGAGCACCGATGACAAGACAGACGCCGCCGAGCCCGACTCCGGCGCCGCTCCTGCCGAGCAACCCCAGGCACCGGCCAACGACAATCGAAACAGCGGCGCCAACCCGGCGCCCGCCGCCGAAGAGGCAGCGCCAGAACACCCCCCTGAAGAGCTGGCCCTGGCGCGGCTGCAGGCCAGCATTGACTTCCTCCACCAGCAAGGCCAGTTCAATATCGTCCTGCTCGGTCACGGCATCGGCGCTGCTCGCGCCGCCTGCTTTATCAAGCAATTACCGCTAGCAAACCCAAACGCCCAATCGCGCCCGATCCGGGCGCTGGTGCTGGTCAACCCGCGCAACCACATCGAGGGCAGCGATATTGACCTGCCCGAATGCCTGCGCGACCCGCAGCTGCCGGTGCTGGATGTGTACCACGGCCGCCAACTGTTGGATCGGCGCGAAGCACAGGCCCGGCTGCATCGTAGTCGCCGTCTCGGGCTGGGCAATTACCAGCAGCTGCGGCTGCCGCCAGAGGCGCACCTTGCCCGCTCGAGCGGGAGCCAAGAGGGGAGCGAGAGCCGCCTGGCGCGCCGTGTGCGCGGCTTTCTCGAACGACACGCCCGCGGCACCAGCCGCAATAGCAGCAACTAAAATACCAGCAATACCAGCAATACCAACACTAACAGCCGCTAGCCCGGCGCACCTCGCAACAGCGCATCCAGCGCCTGCAGACGCTCCGGCGTGCCGATATCCCACCACTGGCCGCGATAAAGCTCGCCGCAGAGGCGCTGCTGCTGCAACGCCCCGGCCAGGACTTCGCGCAGCGGGAATACCTCGCGCCGCCGGGGGTAGTCAGCCACCAGTTGTGGCCGCAGCAAACTGATGCCGCTAAAGGTATAACCGTCCCCTCGCGCCCCGGCGGCCAGCAGCCGCTCTCCACTGAGGGAAAAATCACCATTCGGGTTGTGACCCGGGTTGGGCACCAGCACCAGCTTGCCGAGACAGTCCTCGGCCAGGCCGGCTTTAATCAGTCGCTGGAAAGGGTAGTCGGTCCAGATATCACCGTTGACCAGCAGGAATGGCTGCTCCCCCAGCAGCGGCAAGGCCTTCGCCAGGGAACCACCGGTTTCCAGCGGGTAGGGCTCGACAGAGTAGTCAATACTGACCCCGAACCCGGCCCCATCGCCCAGCAATGCCATTATCTGCTCGCCCAGGTGGGCCACATTGATCACCAGCCGGGTGACACCGACAGCCCGCAGGCGCTCGATATGGTAGAGCAGCAGGGGTTTACCGGCGACGGGCAGCAGTGGCTTGGGGGTGCTATCGGTAAGTGGCCGCATGCGCTTACCGTAACCGGCGGCCAGAATCATTGCCTTCACAACGTTACCTCACCCACCTGGCGGTAGTCGCGGTACCAGGGCTGCCCGACGCAAGCCGGCAACAGTCGCCGCTGGAACAGCTCGACCAGGTCGGCGAATTGCGAATATTGCTGCGCCACCTCGAGGGTGTAGCGCAACACCAGGGGCAAATCCCGCAGGTAACCGGGCTTGCCATCGCGCAACCAGAGGCGGGCAAAAATACCCAGCACCTTGATGTGGCGCTGTAAACCCATCCAGTCAAAGCAGCGCAAAAATTCATCCTCTGCCTTCGAGTCCTGCAGACCCGCCGCCTCCGACCCCAGCAACCCCGCCTCTAGCGCCATCTCCCTGTAGGCCAGCGCCCAGCCACGCACTCGCTGCGGCGGCCAGCGCAAATAGCAGTCGCGCAGTAGCGATACCAAATCGTAGGTAATCGGGCCGATGACGGCATCCTGGAAATCAATGACCCCGGGCGGCTGTCCGGTCCGGCAGATCAGGTTGCGACTGTGGAAATCCCGGTGCACCCACACCTGGGGCTGAGCCAATGCCGAGTCTTCCAACAGGCGAAACACCGACTGCAACATAGCCTGCTCGCTAGCGCTGAGCTCGACACCCAGCAACCTGGGGATAAACCACTGCGGCAACAGGGCCATCTCGGCACCCAGCCGCGCGCGATCGTAGCGCGGTACCGGCAGGGCGGCGCCGCCCTGGGGCGCTGGCAAACTCTGCGCCGGGCAGCGCTGCAGGCGCAGCAGGGTTTGCATGGCCTCAGCATAGAGGCAGTCGGCATTATTGGCACTGATCACGGTGCTGTAGAGCGCATCGCCAAAGTCCTCGATCAGCAGCAAACCCTGTTCGAAATCCGCTGCCAGCACTCCGGGGGTCGCCACCCCCTGCTGTCGTAGACAGTCGGCGATGGCGACAAAGGCCGGACTGTCCTCAGTCGCGACCGGCGCTTGCACTGCCAGCAACGAGGGCCGGGTATTAACCCGGAAGTAGCGCCGAAAGCCGGCGTCGCCACTGAGCGGGACGAGCCGCAGGGGCGCATCTCCGGGCAACTGCACCGCCGCCTCCGCCGACAACTCGCACAGCTGTTGTTGCACCCACGCCAGCAACCCTGAGCCACTCATTGCCGCCGTTAAATTTTTCGTCACGCCCACTTCCTCCAACGTTGTACTCACACTGTTGCCCCACCCGGATATCCGCAAATTCTACCCGAAGCACAGCAATAGCGAACAACCCTTTCGCCCCATGTCATTGGAAATGTCGGCAGCGGTAGCCTAATGTAGCCATCCAAAGTAGAATCAGCGCCTTGATTTCACAATGAAATACCTCTGACCCCCTCTGCCAGGGGCGACTTTAGGGGTCACCCCACCGACCAGAGCAATAAGACAAACAGGATTGCCCCTTACATGATCCATCGGACATCACTGTTGCGCCAGCATATACAGCAAGCATTAGCCCCCTCCCGCAGGCCCTGGTTGATGGCATTGGCGCTGTGCAGCGGCCAACCGATCACGCCACTGTATGCCGCCGACAACCACTACCTCTGGGACTGTCGGCCCAGCGCCGACGGCAACAACTGGCAATGCGATGAGCGCGCCAGCCAGGAGCCGGCGTACCAGCGCCCCGCCCACTCCAAAGCGGCGCGCAGCAGTGCCAGCCAGCCCGCCAGCCGCGCCCTCAGCGCTGCCGCCCGGGACTGGGTGCCAGAAGAACAGCTTACGCCGGCCCAACGCGAAGCCATGAACCCGGGCTGTTGCGGGCTCTATCAGGAACCCACCCGCGAGGACGCCGACGCCGACGCGGATCCGGAGCTGACGCCGGTACGGGCCACCGCCAGCCGCTCTGAACTGCTGCAGGAAACAACCACGGTAATGACCGGTGACGTGCGCATGACCAAAGGTTTCCGCCAACTGAGCGCCGACAAGGCCACCATCAACCAGAAAAGTGGTGGCGCGTTAATGGAGGGCAACGTGCAATTGCGCGAGCCCGGGTTGCTGCTGACCGGCGACAAGTTTGATCTCAACCTGGAGTCCGGTGCCGCCCGCATCGACAACGCCAGTTACCTGATTCACGCCTCCAATCTGCGCGGCGCCGCCAGTTCCATCAGCCGCGGCAGCGACGAGTCACTGGTATTGAAAGACGGCAGCCTGACCCGCTGTGAACCCGGCAACAACACCTGGCTGCTGCGCGGCAGCGAGATTCGCATCGATCCCGCCAAAAACGAGGGCGTCGGCAAACACTTGCGCATGAACGTCAAGGGCGTGCCGATCGTCTACGTGCCGTACCTGCGTTTCTCCACCAGTGAAGAGCGCTTGTCGGGGTTCCTGTTTCCGTCCATCAGCAGTACCGACGACGGCGGCATCGACGTCACCATACCCTACTACCTGAACCTCGCCCCCAACTATGACATGACCCTGAGCCCGCGATTTATCAGTGATCGCGGCGCCATGCTGGAGACCGAGCTGCGCCACCTGTCGCCACAGTTTGCCACCACCGTCAGCGGTGCCTACCTGGCGGACGACGACGGCGGCAGCGACAGCGACCTGCAAAAACTGGTCGACAACGGCCGCATCACCGCGGATCAGGCCAACCCCTACCAGGGCAGCGACCGCTGGCTGTTCAACATCGACCAGCAGGGTGGCCTGGATGCGCGCTGGTACTCGGAGATAGATTTTACCGCCGTCAGTGACGACGACTATTTCCGCGATATGGATACCGCCAGCCTGCAGGTCAACAGCAGCACCCACATCAAGAAATCCGGGTTGGTGGGCTACCAGGCCGAGCATTGGAATTACCGCTTTAAAGCCGAACAGTACGAGTCTATTTCCAGCCAGGCCAACACCCCTTACAAGCAATTGCCCAGAATCAACGCCGACGGCCGCTACGTACTGGGCAGCAACTGGATCGTCGAACTCAACAACGAATTCGCCAGCTTCGACCACCGCGATGCCGACGACGATATGTTGCTGACCGGCGATCGCCTGCGCCTCGACTACGGCCTGACCTGGAACAAACAGTGGATGTGGGGCTTTTTCAAGCCTGGCATCGGCGCCAAAAGCCTGGCCTACCAGTTCGACGACGAGCACCTCAAAGCCGGCGCCAACGACTCACCGTCGTTTGCCGCCGGCCAGGCCAGCCTCGATACCGGCCTGATTTTTGAGCGCGACGGTTCGCTGTTCAACCATCAGTACCTGCAAACCTTCGAGCCCAGACTGTTTTACTTCTACAGCCAGCACGAAAACCAGGATGAGCTGATCCGCATTACCGACCGCGACCAAAGCGTCGACTTCGACAGCTCTGACCTGACCTTCTCCTACAGCCAACTGTTCCGCGACAGCCGCTTCTCCGGCGGCGATCGCATCGATGACGACAACCGCCTGTCCGTGGGGCTGACCTCGCGCATCCTCGACCCCCGCGATGGGCGCGAAATTTTCAGCGCCAGCCTGGGCCAGATTTTCTATTTTGATGATCGCACCGTCGAGCTCGACCAAACTGAGGCCGAAGCTCTCAACAACCCCGAGAGCCTGCGCACGCGCTCCGAGTATGCCGCCCAGGTGACCGCCCAGGTCGGCAACTCCTGGCGCCTGCAGGGCAATATTGAGTGGGACGCCAAGCTCTACCACCGCATCAACGGCGGCAGCGCCAGCCTGCGCTACAAAGACGAGTCGGCACGGGTTTTCAACCTCAGCTATCGCTACCTGCGCAAGCCCTCGCTCATCGACACCAACGACGCCGACAACGACGGCTTCACCACCGACCTGTTGCTGCAGTCCATTGAACAGGTCGACTTCTCCTTCGCCCTGCCCATCTACGGCAACTGGAACGCAGTGGCCAGGTACAATTACGACTTTACCCACGAGCGTGAACTCGAAAGCCTTTTCGGCGTCGAATACAACAACTGTTGTTACCTGACCCGCCTGGTGGCACGCCGCTGGCTCGACAACGAACTGATTGACGTCGTCGACACCCTGGAGCTGGAGGAAGACACCGGTATTTTCTTCGAATTCCACTTCAAGACCCTGGGTGGTATTGGCAGCAAGGTAAGCAACATTCTCAAGGACAGCATCTACGGTTACACCGACCGCGACTGAGCCGAAACAAATACACTATGAAGTTATCGAATATGATTCACGCCGCAAGATTGTTCATCGCCACTTCCGCCCTGCTCGCCAGTAGTTTCGCCGGCGCAGCCACCCAGTTGCTCGACCAGGTCATCGCCGTAGTCGACAACGACGTCGTCATGAACAGTGAACTGGAGCAGCGCATGCAAATGGTGGTCAGTCAATTGCGCGCCAATCAAACCACCCTGCCCCCCGAGGAGGTGCTGCGCGAGCAGATCCTCGAGCAGCTGATCAACGAATCGCTGCAACTGCAACTTGGACGCCGCTACGGCATCCAGATCAGCGATGAAGAGCTGGACGCCACCATCAATCGCATGCGCGAGGCCAATCAACTGAGTCCGGAACAGTTTGCTGCGCAACTGGCCCAGGACGGCCTCAGTATCCCCATGCTGCGCGAGCACATCCGCCGCGAAATGATTATCGATCAGGTGCAAAAAGGCAGCGTCAACCAGCGCATCAATATTTCCAACCGCGAAATCGAAAACTTCCTCAAATCCAAGCAGGGCAAATTCTGGTCATCGCCGGATTACAACCTCGGCCACATTCTCGTGGCGGTGCCTTCGACGGCCAGCAACGAGGAGGCCCGACAGGCCGAACAGAAGGCCCAGGACATCTACCAACGCCTGCTCGACGGCGCCGACTTTCGCCAGTTGGCAGTAGCCGAGTCACAGGGCCAGAATGCACTCTCCGGCGGTGACATGGGCTGGCGCAAATCGGCGCAGATGCCGGAGCTGTTTGCCAACAGCATTGAGTCCCTGCAGGAGGGCGAGGTATCCCCGCCCCTGCGCAGTGGCGCCGGCTTCCATATCCTCAAACTCTACGGCAAGCGCGGCGACCAGGAGCAGCTCATCCAGCAAGCCAAGGTACGCCACATCCTGATCAAGCCTTCAGCGATTCTTTCGGACGAGGAGGCCAAGGCCAAGCTGGCCCAGGTGCGGGAAAAAATTCTCGCCGGTGCCGACTTTGCCGAGATGGCCAAGGCCAACTCCGAAGACGTGGGTTCGATGCTCAGCGGCGGCGACCTGGGCTGGTCCCTGCCGGGCAAATTTGTACCCGAGTTCGAGCGCACCATCAACAACACCGCTGTGGGCGAGATCAGCCAACCTTTCCGCAGCCAGTTTGGCTGGCATATCCTGCAGGTCCAGGAACGCCGCCAGCAGGACATGAGCGAACAGGTGCGCATCAACCAGGCCAATATGCTGCTGCGCAGCCGACGCTTCGACGAAGAGCGCATCAACTGGCTGCAGGAAATCCGCAGCGAAGCCTACGTGGAAATCAAGTAATCCCATCAGGACCCTGATTCAATGGCCATGCGTATTGCCTTGACACCGGGCGAACCGGCGGGCATCGGTCCCGACCTGGTTATTGCCCTGGCCCAGCGACCCAGCGATGACGAGATCGTCGCCATCGCCGACCCCGAGCTGTTGCAACAGCGCGCGGCGCAATTGCGCTTGCCGCTGCAGCTGCGCCCCTACCTGCCCGGGCAGCCGCCAAGGCCGCTGCCCGCCGGCGAACTGGCCATACTGGCGGTGCCAATGGCGGCACCCTGCCGGGCCGGAAGCCTGGATCCGGCCAACGCCGGCTACGTTTTGGAAACCCTGCGCCAGGCCGTCGACGGCTGCCTCAATCGAGACTTCGACGCCTTCGTCACCGCGCCGGTGCACAAGGGCAATATCAACGACGCTGGCATCGCTTTCAGCGGCCATACCGAGTTCCTGGCGGAGCGCACTGGCACCGACAAGGTGGTGATGATGCTGGCCACAGAGGGCCTGCGGGTTGCCCTCGCCACCACCCACCTGCCCCTGCGCGCAGTGGCCGACGCCATTACCCCGGAGCTGCTAGCCCGGGTAATCAGCATTCTGCACTGCGACCTGCAAAACCTGTTTGGCATCCCCCGGCCGCGCATTCTGGTGGCCGGTCTCAACCCCCACGCCGGCGAGAGCGGCCATATGGGGCGCGAAGAAATCGATATTATTGAGCCGGTGCTGCGCCAGTTACGCCAGCAGGGCATGGAACTGCTCGGCCCGCTGCCGGCAGACACCCTGTTCACCCCCAAGCTGCTGGCCGACGCCGACGCGGTGCTGGCCATGTACCACGACCAGGGCCTGCCGGTGCTCAAATACAAGGGCTTCGGCCAGGCGGTCAATATCACCCTTGGCCTGCCCATCATCCGCACTTCCGTGGATCACGGCACCGCGCTGGACCTGGCTGGCAGCGGCCAGGCCGACGGCGGCAGCCTGCGCACCGCCCTGCAGTACGCCCAACATATGGCCCGGGCGCGGCAGGATCGGGCCGACAGTTAACCTTAATTCCACACAGCCAATGGGTACCCTATTGAACCACCAAGCCAGAAAGCGATTTGGCCAGAATTTCCTTGAAGACGAGGGCGTCATTGAGCGCATCGTCAAGTCCATACACCCGCGCGCCACTGACAACCTGGTGGAAATTGGACCCGGCAAGGGCGCCATTACCGAGCACCTGCTGGCGGCCTGCCCGAGCCTGAATGTCATTGAACTGGACCGCGACCTGGTACCACTGTTGCTGGCGCGGTTTATCGCCCGCTACCCGGAATTCAAGATTCATCAAAGCGACGCCCTCAAATTCGATTTCAACAGTTTACTCAGCGGCGATAGCAGACCGCTGCGGGTAGTGGGCAACCTGCCGTACAATATCTCCACCCCGCTGATTTTCCACCTGCTCGAATACCACGCCCAGGTGCAGGACATGCACTTTATGCTGCAGCAGGAAGTGGTCAAGCGGCTGGCGGCCCCCGCCGGGATCAAGGCTTATGGCCGGCTCAGTGTGATGGTGCAGTATTACTGCCAGGTGGAGAGCCTGTTCGATGTACCGCCCGAGTGTTTCAACCCCGCGCCCAAGGTCGACTCCGCCATCGTCCGCCTCACCCCGCACCCGGTACTGCCGCACCCGGCCCGAGACATCGAACTGCTGCAGCGGCTGGTCAATGTCGCCTTCCAGCAGCGCCGCAAGACCTTGCGCAATGCCCTCAAGCAATTGCTGCCAGTGGATGCTATAGAGTCCGTCAGCATCGATACCAGTGTGCGTCCTGAACAGGTTAGCGTGGCTGAATACGTGGCCCTGAGCAATGAGCTGGCGCAACAACTTGAGCAGGGTAAACCCCATGAGCATTAGTCCCGGCGACATCCGTATTCGGGTCAAGTGCCGCTACCTGCGGGAACAGTCGCGCCCGGAGGAAAAGAAATTCGTTTTTTCCTACACCATTACCATCGCCAATCTCGGTCGCAGCGCCGCCCAATTGATGAGCCGCCGCTGGTTGATTACCGACGCCAGCGGCCGTACCCAGAAAGTGGCCGGTGCCGGGGTGGTCGGGGAGACACCGGTGATCGAGCCGGGTACGGATTACACCTACAGCAGCGGCGCCATCATCGAAACCAAATCGGGTACCATGTCCGGCGCCTACCAGATGCGCGCCGCAGACGGGGCGGAGTTTGAAGTTCCAATACCGGAATTTGTGCTGCTGCCGCCCGACATGCTGCACTAGCCCGGGCGCTGGCGAATATTCATGGCGACTTACGCAATCGGAGATCTACAGGGCTGCCTGGCTCCCCTCAAGTGCCTGCTCGAGGACGCCCGCTTCAGTGCCGACCGCGACCGCCTCTGGCTGGTGGGCGACCTGATCAATCGCGGTCCGGCCTCCCTCGACACCCTGCGCTTTATCTACGCCCTGCGCGACAACGTCACCTGTGTGCTGGGCAACCACGACCTGCACTTGCTGGCAGTCGCCTCGGGCCAGCGCCTGGCCTCCAAAGGGGACACCCTGGAAGCCATACTGCAAGCGCCGGATCGCGATGCCATGCTCGAGTGGCTGCGCCACCGCCCACTGCTGCATCACGATGCCAGCCTGGGCTTTACCATGGTTCACGCGGGGATCCCGCCCTGCTGGAGCCTGGCCGATGCGCTAAAGCGCGCCGGGGAAGTGGAACAGGTGCTGCGCGGCAAGCATTTCGACAGCTTTTTCGCCAATATGTACGGCAACAAGCCGGCCGTCTGGAAAGACAGTCTCGCGGGGACCGCCCGCTGGCGACTGATCACCAACTACTTTACCCGCATGCGTTTCTGCGACGCCGCCGGCAAACTGGAGTTGGGGGCCAAGGGTGATATCAACAGCGGTGCCAAGGGTTATCTGCCCTGGTTCGCCCACCCGCAGCGCAAAACCCTGGCGGATAAAATAGTCTTTGGGCACTGGGCCGGACTGCAGGGCCAGGCGCCAGTCAGCAATGTCTACGCCCTCGATACCGGCTGTGTCTGGGGCGGCGCCATGACCATGCTGCGACTGGAAGACGAAACCTACTTTCGCTGCGCCTGCTAGCGCAGAGTAAAGTTTGCCAATCAGCGCTCCAAGCAGTCGTACAGCTCGACAAACTGTTTGGTGAGCTTGTGGGAGGGGGCGAAGTTGATCAGCGGTTTGCAGGCGTGGTGGGATTCGCGCATTTTTACCGACTGGTTGAGGTAAACCGGCAGCACCGGGTGCTCTTCCGCGATCAACTCTTCAATCAACTGGGTGGGCAACCGGGCCATAGGCTGAAACTGGTTGACCACAATCCCCTCGATTTCCAGGGCGTCGTTATGGTCTTCGCGAATCTCGTCGATCACCTGCAGGATGGAGTACAGGGCCTGGCGGGAGAAGGCGTCACAATCAAACGGAATCAGGCAGCTATTGGCGGCTATCAGGGCCGAGCGAGTGTAGAAGTTCAACGCCGGGGCGGTGTCGATATAGACTTCATCGAAATCATCGCCGATCTTGTCCAGCAAATCGCGCAGCTTGTAGATTTTGTGGCGCGACTCCAGCTTGTGCTCCAGGGTCAGCAGTTCGAAGCTGGAGGGGATCAGGAATAAATTTTCAAACGGGGTGGCGTGGACATAAGCTTCCGGCTTGTTACCGCGCAGGGAAAATGCCAGGGTTTGCTCCATGTATTGAGCGATGGTGTTGGTCTCCGGCACCTCGCCCAGCAGGTACTGGGTGGAATTGCACTGCGGATCAAGGTCGACAACCAGTGTCCGCTTACCCCGCGAGGCGCTGATTGCCGCCAGATTGCAAGCGATGCTGGATTTGCCGACACCGCCTTTTTCGTTGAACACCACTCGTCGCATAACTCTTCCCTAATTATTCTTGCGCTGCGAAAAAACGACGATTCTACTGAAAGCGAGGAGTGGTTTGTAGTTCTTTCTGCTGCTTCTCGCCAGCCCTCCATCAGGCCACGCCCGCATCAGGCCTAATCAGTATCAAGCCAGTAGTGGTGCAATCACCAAACTGACAATGGCCATCACATTGATCAGGATGTTCATGGCCGGGCCACTGGTATCCTTGAACGGGTCGCCGACGGTATCACCCACTACAGCGGCCTTGTGCACCGGGGAGCCCTTGCCGCCGAGGTTGCCCTTTTCGATGTATTTCTTGGCGTTGTCCCAGGCACCGCCGGCGTTGGCCATGGTCAGGGCCAGTAACACACAGCAGATCAGCGCACCACCCAGCATCCCTCCCAGCGCCGCCGGGCCAATACCGAAGCCCACCACCACCGGTGCTGCGACCGCCAGGGTACCCGGCAACACCATCTTCCGCAGCGCGGCCTGGGTGGCAATATCCACGCAGCGCCCGCTGTCGGGCTTGGCGGTGCCCTCCATCAGGCCGGGTATCTCGCGGAACTGACGGCGGATTTCCTTGATCATATCGAAGGCGGCGTCGCCCACTGCCCGCATGGTCAAGGCACTGACCAGAAACGGGAAAATGGCGCCGAGAAACATGCCCGTCAGCACTTCCGGATCGCTGATATTGAGGGCAAACCCGGCGACATGATGGGATACCGTTTCGATGTAGGCGGCAATAATCGCCAGTGCCGCCAGGCCGGCAGCACCGATGGCGAACCCCTTGCCAATGGCCGCCGTGGTGTTACCCACCTCATCCAGGCCGTCGGTGATGGCGCGCGTCTCCGGCCCCAGGCCCGCCATCTCGGCAATACCACCGGCGTTATCCGCCACTGGGCCGTAGGCATCGATGGCCATGGTAATGCCGACGGTCGATAACATACCGACCGCGGCGATGCCAACCCCATAAACCCCGGCCCCCTCCGGCAACAGACTGCTGGTGGTAAAAATAATACCGGCGATCACCAGCACCGGGATGACCACCGACTCCATGCCGGTGGCGAGGCCGGCAATCATCACGGTGGCTGGGCCGGTCTCGCCACCTTTGGCAATCTCGCGCACCGGTTTACCGCCGGTGTAATACTCAGTCACCAGTCCGATCACTATGCCGCCAACCGCGCCGCAAACCACACACAGCCAGACACTGGCGCCGATACCCAAACTGTTGATCAACACGTAGGCGGCCAGGATAAACAGAATGGTCGCCCCGATAGTGCCCATGCGCAGGGCCACTTCCGGCGACCTGGCCGAAGCCACTTTCACCAGCAGGATACCGAGGATAGAGCAAATCAATCCCACCGAAGCCAGCGCCAAAGGGGCAAACATCAACTGCCCGCGGTCACCGCCGAGCACTTCCAGCGCCGCCAATCCCATGGTTGAGGCGATGGCGATGGTGGCGATCATCGAGCCGCAATAGGACTCAAAAATGTCGGAGCCCATGCCGGCCACATCGCCGACATTGTCGCCCACATTATCAGCAATGACCCCGGGGTTGCGTGGATCATCCTCCGGGATGCCCGCCTCGACCTTGCCCACCAGGTCCGCCCCCACATCGGCGCTCTTGGTGAAAATACCGCCCCCCACCCGGGAGAACAGTGCCACGGTCGACGCCCCCATGCCAAAGCCGTGAATCGCTTCCGCGTGCTCCGGATTGGCACCAAACAGCAGGTAGAGCCCGCCCAGCCCCAACAGCCCCATCGAGGCCACCACCAACCCCATAATAGAACCACCGTAAAAGGCGACGCTGAGCGCCGCTGCCTGGCCCTGGTCCCGGGCCGCGACGGTGGTGCGAACATTGGCTTTGGTAGCGGCGTACATGCCCACGTAGCCAGCGATCGCGGAACACAGAGCGCCGGTGACAAAGGCCAGCGGCGTGTGCCAGGAGCGAAAGCCAATAAATAACAAAACCGTTAAGACCAGTGCGAATGCAGCGAGAATGGAGTACTCCCGCCGCATAAAGACCATCGCGCCTTCGTGAATGGCCGCGGCGATCTCGGTGACCAAACCCTCACCCGCCGGGTAGCGCTTTACGACCCCATAGATTACGGCTGCCACAAGCAGCCCCACCACCCCCAAAACAGGCGGAAGAATCAGCATATCCATACATTCCCCTCAGGACTTTTTATTGTCGTTATACATCGAAGCATGAGGATGGCCGAGCAGTGAACTGCCTGCTCGCGCAACTGTAGTGACCACCCGCTCCCAGTCTATTCAACATACTGGCGTGGCGCAATTGGTCTGCCAGTGAATCTGCCTCGTATCCTGATTGGGGACTGCTGCCCAGCGGTTTTCGACCGCCTGGGCCCCGGTAACCCCGACGGCAACCCCCTCTTCTTTATAGACAGGTGTTGACTGTGCTAGAATCGCCGCAATTTTTAACCCTATCCAAACCACCATTGCGGAATGCAGCTTATGAGTTACGATGAAGTTCCCTCGGGAAAAGACCTGCCCAACGACATCAATGTTATTATTGAGATCCCCCTGCGCGGCGACCCCATCAAGTACGAAGTAGACAAGGATTCCGGCGAGATCTTCGTCGATCGCATGCTCGGCACCGCCATGCACTACCCCTGCAACTACGGTTACGTGCCGCACACCCTCTGCGGCGACGGCGACCCTGTTGACGTCATGGTTGTCATGCCGCTAGCTGTGGTTACCGGCGCAGTCATTCGCTGTCGCCCGGTTGGCGTATTGAAGATGACCGACGATGGTGGCGAGGACGCCAAGATTGTCGCGGTTCCCCACGACAAGGTGACACCGCTCTACAAAGACGTGCATGATATCGACGACCTGCCAGAATTGGTCAAGCACCAAATCTCCCATTTTTTCCAGCACTACAAGGATCTGGAGCCTGGCAAATGGGTCAAAATCGATGGCTGGGGCAACGCCGAGGAAGCCCGCAAGGAGATTTCCGAGGCCAAGACCAACTTCGAGAAAGCCAAGGAAAAGCCGCACTTCTAAGCGGCAACGTGTCGTTGGCAATGTCTTGCCGACGATGCCTGATCGGCAATATCTAATAAATATTGCCGATCAGGTGAACGCCCCAATGCTGCGAGCCGCTCCCTGCTGTTCGCTTGCCTGAATCCGGCGCCAATCCCACCCCTCGCAACCGAAGCATGCCAACTCAAGGCGTATTTCTGCAACACTGCACCCTGGTCACTCTAATCAAATTACTGCAGCAAAACGGCTTTTCCCGGACTTATCCCCCAGGCGCCAGACAAGGCGAGCACCGCGAGCGCAGCGCCGTCAAAGATCAGAAGTGACGGCTGCAAAGCCTTGCGGCTAAGCCGTATTAACTCAAGACTCCCCACTTCCGTCCGCGACAGCCTGGTCAATCGAGACCAGGGCAATGGCACTGGTGTCCGGCGGTGGCGGTGGCGGAGGCGCCTTCTTCTGTCCCAAATCACTGCCCGCCGGAGCAACTTCCAATTCCGGCAGCTGCACACTGACAGCAGCCGGCGGGCGCCGCTCACTCTGCCGCAGCAAATCAGCGCCTGGCTCATCCAGGCTGAAATTGATATCGCCCACCACCACCGGCTGTGGCCGTGACAGCTCGTCGCTATCCACAAGGTTGCCTTCCGCGGCCCGCAAACTCAGGCCGCTGGTATCAACGACCAGCGGTTGGGGCGGCTGTCGCTCCGCCGCATCGAGCATGTCGCTGCCGACCGGGCGCAGCGACAAATCCGCGCTTTCAGTCTCGGACCCGGCAACGGCCCGGGGTAAAGCCTCAGGCGCAGGCTGGTTAACCGCCGCCTGCTGGCCCGAATCCGAAGACAGGCTGGCATCCGGGGATCGATCAGGAGAGACGGCCGGACCGGCAGCGGCCTCGGCTGCCAACCGCTGGCGCAACGTTTGGCGCGGCTGGCCGCCCGCGGGGGCTGCGGATCCGGAATCTGCCGCAGAGCCGCGATTGCGCCGCGGCGCGGCTTTTATGGACCCCGCGGCCACGGCTTGTACATCAGCGCCCGCCCGCCGCAGCACCGCCAGGTATTGCTCCGCACCGGCCCGGTCCAGGTTGCGCTTGAGGGGCACCGCACCGCCGGTGAACAGCGCATCAATGGTGCTGGCATCGGTGTTAAACAGCTTGGCCAGTCGGGATTTAACTGCGGCGATCTGCTGCCCCGGCAGAATGTCGCCGCGAAAAATAATATCAAATAGTGATTGCGTCATAGCTGGTGACCGCCCAATGATTGCTCTCTGCTGACCGCACAGTAATTAATAATAGTAGTTATCAGCGTGGCCGCTCGCAACCTGGCACCGTGCAACCGGGCACACCGCAACCAGGAGCCTTGCAGCATGGCAGCTGCCAGCCCGGTGCGGCCTATAGCGCGCCTGCTCTCTGCGAGACCTTTGCGCTGCACAGAGCCTTTGCACTCCACAAAGCCTTGCATTTCACAGAGCCGCCGCGCTGTAGGCAAAGTCTCACAAATCTTACAGATTGCGCGGACTTGTGAATCCCGGGACTGCCCGGCATAGTACTGCTACTAACAACCGTGCTGTAATCAACAATAGCACTGTGACTAACAGTTAATGGACCGCCGGTCAGGCGGCCAGATGGGACAACAGTAAACTATTCAAGCGCCGGGCATGACCCGCTCACAAGGATGTACCTATGGATTTCGCCAGCGGAGCCAGCCGCCATATTCGCATCGGTGACGACGACGTCAGTTGCGTAAACATCGAGCAGGAGTTGCATGACGAGATCGTCAAATTAAAAGCTCACATCGCCTGCCTGCAAACGAAAGGTTCTTTGGAGCCGAGACAATTGCGCCATTTACGCAAGTTGCTGCTGCACCGGGAGGCCGTGCTCAACTGGCTGCAGAGTGAAAAACGCCCCTGACAGCGCGCTACAGGCCGTGCTCCCCCACCACGCAGTTGCGCCCCTTTTGCTTGGCTTCATACAGGCACTTGTCCGCCCGCGCAAACAAGGTGTCGGGCGTGTCTTCCGCGCGACTGAAACCAACCCCCGCCGATACTGACACCGACACCGACGTATCACTATTGCTACCGACCAGCAGGCGGGTTCCCGCTATGCGCTCGACAATAGACCGGGCCAGCGCCAACCCGCCTTCATAGCGGGTCGCCGGCAACAAAATAGCAAACTCCTCGCCGCCATGACGCGCCACAAAATCCTGCCCTTTGACCATTTTCTTCAGGATCATGGCCACAAACCGCAACACCTTGTCTCCGGCCTGATGGCCGAACTTGTCGTTAAAGCCTTTAAACCGGTCGATATCAACCAGCACCAGGCAGCAACCACGCCCGCTACTGCGGGCGAGCTTGAGGTAATCGCTAAACACCTGGTCGAATGCCCGCCGGTTAGCGGTATTGGTGAGTGCATCTTCCAGCGCGCTGCGCTCCAGGTCCCCCATCACGGTTTTGAGCTGGGTGATCTCTTCGCTCAGCAGGTCGATCTTGTGCCGGGCCTGGCTGCTGGCCTGCAACGCCACCTTTGATTCGCGCAGCAACACTTCGATTAACTGCTCTAGCCGCTGCTCATCCCTGGCCGACTGCAGCGCCTCATAGCTGCGCTGCAGTACGCTGTCGTAATCACCAATACCAGCGGCCAGCTCCTGCAAGCTTTCACTGAAGTCGGCGATCAGTTCACGCAGCGCCTTGCGCAACGTGTCCATTTTCCGATCGTCCATTTCGGTAAAGTAACGTCGATAGAGCTCCTCACTTATGGCGGCGGAGAACTCCTTGCCGCGCTCGAGCAGGCCATCGATATCCTGATTTAGCTGGGGTATATCCGCCTGGACATAGTGATACCAGACTTTAATGTTTTCGGGAGTTGTCGCAATTGCTTGCTGACGCATATGCCCAAGCGCCTGCTCGAGCATCTCTCGAGCCAGGCTTAACAACTTCCTGTTGTCATTCGCGGTTGGTTTCAAATTGAATACCCGGATTGAATCGAATTTCCCTATATATTGACTACAGTCTTTATGATGATTGCAGCCTTCTTGTTGACTATAGCCTGTAAGTCGACAGCAGCCTTTATATTAATTGTACACTTCAAGTTGACTGCAAGCTTATTACGCAGCTTTTTTGCATTGCATCAGGTTTCGCCCAGGCAGTGGTCCATATCCAGTGCCGGGGCCTCCCCCGCCGCCCGGCCGATAATTCGCGCCGGTACGCCGGCCGCCGTCGTATGGGCCGGCACGGAAATCAAAACCACACTGCCAGCGCCAATTTTAGCGCCATCACCAATCGTTATGGGGCCCAGTATTTTTGCCCCGGCACTGATCAACACCCCCGAGCCCACCTTGGGATGCCGATCACCGCCGCTGCAGCCCGAACCGCCGAGAGTGACGGAGTGCAGCATGGACACATTGTCACCGATAACCGCCGTCTCCCCTACCACCACCCCGGTGGCATGATCGATCATTATACCGCTGCCAATTTTCGCGCCGGGGTGGATATCCACCGCAAACGTCTGGGAGATCTGGTTCTGGAAATACAGCGCCAGCGATTTGCGCTGCTGCCGCCACAACCAGTGGCTGACCCGCTGCGCCTGCAAGGCGTGAAACCCCTTGAAATAGAGAAACGGCATGATAAAGCGATCGCAGGCAGGGTCGCGATCGCGATAGGCGCGAATATCCGCGCGCATGGCGATACCAATCCCGGGCTCCGCCTGCATCGCCTCGGTAATGACGTCGCGCACGGTCATCGCCGGCACTGTCGCGCTATCGAGCTTGTTGGCCAGGTGAAAACTGATGGCGGCCTCAAAACTGCGATGCTTGAGGATAGCGGCGTGATAGTAGCTGGCCAGCACCGGTTCCGCGCGACTGGCTGCTTCGGCCTCATCGAGAATGGTTGCCCAGACATCGTCGTCGGGGTTAATTACGGGCTTTAATGTAGACATTATTTCTGGTCCGACAAGAACTGGCAGAGGGGCGAAGCACGTTTTAAAAACACACTGCCGCGCTCACCACATCGCCCGCGACAGCACCACACTAAGACAGCACCACTATATAACTGCACAGCAGCAGTATATCAGCATTTACTTAAGCCCCAGTTTAACCCCGGTGCCACCTCGATCCCAGCACTAAATCCTCCCGGCCCCGGCCCAGCGCATCATTGACCGTTCAACACATAACGCTGGAAAATTTCCTCTGCGCGACAACCTATTTCCGCGCTCAGCGGCCAATCCCCTGATTGCAGCAGCCGCTCAAACAACTGAAAATCCAGCCCCGCAGCGTAAGTATCGGCCACCGGTCGGTAACTGATATGCCAGGGCTCCGGCGCCACCCCACCCCGATCGCGATCATAGGGGCGAAAAAAGCCGCCGCACTCCCCCCTGGCAATCCGCTCTCCCAGCCAGCGACTGAAAGCGGCAAACGGCCCGTGAGAACCATATTCTGCCTCGGTCAACTGCAAGCGGTAATTCGCGTTTACGGCGGCGGCATCGTAAACATCAAAGTCAGTACCCCAGTGATGGCGCGACAACCCCGGCAACGCTGACCAGCGCAGGATCGCTTCCAGCTTCAGAGCATCGGTCAGCTGGCTCGGATCGAGCACAGCGCCGGCGGCGGAAATCAACTGGCGCTCGCCAGCAACTTTTTGCCGCCATATCAATAACTGTCGCTCGTAGCTGCGAAAACTGCTGGCAATTGCCAACTCGAAGCCCGCAGCACGAGCCATCTCACGCAGTTGCTGCAGTGGTCCCAGGGCCTGGCGATGCACCAGCCCCCCACTCCAGCAGGGCACCAGGTGGCGCTCGGTCTGGCCAGTCAATTCCTCGGCCGCGATTTCCGGCATAACTCCCTGCCCTTATTTGCCTAAACCCAATAAGCATGTATTATAGCTTGATGGTGGCCCCGGTAGCCAAACACCGGACTATAAAAATAATCTGTCAGGAACGACTGGGATGACACAACGCCATAATGATTTGCTGGAGCTGAAAAACCTGGGCGCAGCCTCGGTAAACATCCTTCACGCCATCGGTGTCAACTGCCATGATGACCTCAAAAAGCTCGGCGCAGTGGAGGCCTACAGCCGCATCAAGGCCAGGGGCATTCAGGTATCCAAGGTCATGCTGTACGCGCTCGAGGGGGCCCTTATCGACATTCACTGGAATGACCTGGACCCGGAACTCAAGCAGCAACTGCTCGACCAGGCCGAACACGCCAACACCAACCTCTCCGAGATCTGATCCAGACCCAGCTGTCGCCAAGCCTCACCCGGACATGTAAAGAGTCCCCGCACAATTCTTTTTCCCGCAGCCATTGAATTTTTCCCAACGGCAACCATCTTAAGGACTGAAAATTTTCATTCAGGAGTTGTACTGTGCTGCGCATTGGCTTGTTTCTGTTAACCAACCTGGCCGTTATTTTGGTGGCCAGCATTACCCTCAACCTGCTGGGCGTCGGCTCCTACCTGGATCGCAGCGGGGGATTGAATCTCAACAGCCTGCTGATCTTCTGTGCCGTGTTTGGTTTCAGCGGCTCGATCATCTCGCTGTTTTTGTCCAAATTTATGGCCAAAATGGGGACTCGCACGCAAATCATCGAACAGCCGCGCACCCCGGAAGAGCGCTGGCTGCTGGAGACGGTCCGCGATCTCAGCACCAAAGCCGGGATTAAAATGCCCGATGTGGGCATTTTCCCCGCCCAGGAGTCCAACGCATTTGCCACCGGCTGGAACCGCAACGCGGCCCTGGTCGCGGTCAGTGCCGGCCTGCTGCAACGCTTTGACAAGGAAGAGGTGCGCGCGGTACTGGCCCACGAAATCGGCCACGTTGCCAACGGCGACATGGTGACCCTGGCATTGATCCAGGGGGTGGTAAATACCTTTGTTATGTTCTTCGCCCGCATTATCGGCCACACCGTGGACCGCGCTATCTTCAAGAGTGAGAACGGCCACGGTATAGGCTTTTATATCACGACGTTTGTGGCCGAGATGGTACTCGCAGTACTGGCCTCCATTATTGTGATGAAATTTTCCCGCTACCGCGAGTTTCGCGCCGACCACGCCGGCGCCCAGCTGGCCGGCCGGGGTGCGATGATCAATGCCCTGCGGCGACTGCAAATGGAGGTCGAAGCCAAGGTGCCCAGCTCCATGCCTGACAGTATCTATGCGTTCGGCATCAGCGGCGGCTTCAAGCAGAATTTGTCGCGCCTGTTCTCCAGCCACCCGCCCCTGGAGGAGCGCATCAAAGCCCTGCAAAACAGCTGAGTCGCCGCCAGACCGGGAAATCAAGCGTGGAAAAACTGTGCCCGCTAGCCGCCATCGAAAACCTGCAGAGCAAAGGCTTCACCCTGCGCGGCACCAAATTTTTTATCGTCCGCCGCGGGAGCAGGGTGTTCGCCTACCACAACTCCTGCCCCCATATGGGCGTCCCGCTGGAGTGGGTGGAGGACCGCTTTCTCGATTACTACGGCGAACTGATCCAGTGCTCCACCCACGGCGCGCTGTTTACTATTGAGCAGGGTCGCTGCATCTTCGGCCCCTGCAGCGGCCAGTCACTGCAACCGATCAAGCTGGAACTGCGCGATGAAAATATCTGGGTAGATCTGCCCTGAACATCGGCAGCCATTACTGGATAAACGGCAGGGCCCGATCCAGCACGATTTCTGTCGGACCGAGCCGGGCCCCATAGGCCAACACTTCAACCCCGGCTGCCACCGCCTCACGCAATGCCGTGCTGTAGGCCGGGTCGATGTGCTCGGCAGCGGCGACACTGGTGATTGCCGAGTGCTGCACGCAGTAACACAACACCGCCCGATGCCCGCGCGCCACCATCAGCATCAGTTCGCGCAAGTGTTTGGCGCCGCGACTGCTGACCGCGTCGGGGAACAAGCCGCGATCCCCGTCTTCACAGAGGGTGACGCTTTTTACTTCGACGTAACAATCCCCGCCCGCCCCGGACAGCAGTATGTCAATGCGACTGCGCTCCTCACCATAGCGCACCTCGGTGGCCAGCTCATTGTAGCCCTGCAGCTCGGTGATCACACCCGCCTCAATCGCCTCTACCACCAAGCCATTGGCGCGACCGGTATTGACACCCGCCAGGTCGCCCGCCGGCGTAGTGGCTATCTCCCAGGTATGGGGATATTTGCGCGCCGGATTGTCGGACCTTGAAAACCAGCAGGGACTGCCCTCAGCCAGACAGGCTCGCATAGAACCGGTATTGGGGCAGTGAATGGTAATCTCCTCGCCCCCGGGCAGACCCACATCCACCAGGAACCGCTTGTAGCGCCGCAGGAAGGTACCCTGCTGCAGCGGAGCTGAAAATTTCATCTATACTGACATCCATTGGTAATCTTGGCCGCACATTGTATGGTCTGGGAGAAAAAATGCACCCGCGGCGGGTTTAGGTTGAAAAATATGCCAGTTTGAGATATTTAGTTGACAGCACGGAAGCATAAGCGCAGTATCCGCGCCCGCTTGGCATGAATAAAAACCGCCCCCGCGCCTACCGTCAAAACTCATGCTTTGGCGGGGTCACTTTGAAATTGGCGGTGCATGTCCCCAATTGTTATGAGTTTAGAGAAACAACGAGGCGTAAAGCGATGCCCAATACCCAAAAACAAAACGCTAGCATCACGTTGCGTGGATTCACGCCCTACAAGGAAAAGCAGGGCGAAGAATACATGAGCGACGACCAGAAAGAGCATTTCCGCAAGCTGCTGGTAAACTGGAAATCCGACCTGATGCAAGAGGTAGACCGCACAGTCACCCACATGAAAGACGAGGCGGCCAACTTCCCCGACCCGGCCGATCGCGCCAGTCAGGAAGAAGAATTCAGCCTGGAACTGCGCACTCGCGACCGCGAGCGCAAGCTGATCAAGAAGATTGACAGCACCCTCGAGCTGATTGAAAACGACGATTACGGCTACTGCGACACCTGCGGTGTCGAAATCGGTATTCGTCGACTGGAAGCGCGGCCCACCGCCACCCAGTGCATCGACTGCAAGACACTCGATGAAATCAAAGAGCGGCAAGTCGGCGGCTAAACAGCGCCCCAGGATGCCAGCCCGGGCATCTTGCACTCTCGCCCCGTGAGTTCTCTTTCCAGCCCTCCCTACACCGGTCGATTTGCACCCTCGCCCACTGGCGAACTCCACCAGGGTTCGCTATTTACCGCGCTCGCCAGCTATCTGGATGCCCGTCACTGCGACGGCCGCTGGCTGGTGCGCATGGAAGACCTCGACCCGCCGCGGGAACAGCCCGGTGCAGCCAGTGCCATTCTCTGCGCCCTCGAGGCCCATCAGCTGTACTGGGACGGCGAGGTCATGTATCAAAGCCAGCGTCTTGCGGCCTACAGTGAGGCCCTGGCGCAGCTGACCCGCGCCGGCCATACCTATCCGTGCAGCTGCAGCCGCCAGCGCCTGAAAGGCCTCAGCGCCTATGACGGCCACTGCCGCCAACATCCCCCGGGCAACAAAACCTGCGCGCTGCGGCTGCGCATTCCCGCCGGCGAAGCGGGCCTGGAACACTACCGGGACCTGTGGCGAGGTGAGCAGCGGCAGCAGCTGCAGACTTATCCGGGCGACTTTGTCATCAAGCGCAAGGACGGTCTCTACGCCTATCAACTGGCGGTGGTAGTGGACGACATCGCCCAGGGCATCAGCCACATAATCCGCGGTGGCGACCTGCTCGACTCCGCACTGCGTCAGCGCCTGCTATTCCGTCTGCTGGGCGCCAACGCGCCGGTCATGGGACACCTGCCCATACTGGTCAACGGCGCCGGCCAAAAACTCAGCAAGCAGAGCTTTGCCACCCCGCTCGACAACAAGCGCGCCGCTGCCAACATGGAGCAAGCACTGGGGCAGCTGGGCCTGCCTCTGCCGGCCGAGCTGCACGGTGCCCCCTGTGACGAGCAGCTGCAATGGGCCAGCGCACACTGGCGACGCGCACGCCTGCCAACCGCCGCACACATTCAGGTTGGCACTGCCTGACGAGTTGAGTACCATCGGCAAGGTCTACCACTACCCGCCTCTTGCCCGATGCATAATCAACGCCTGTTACTGCTGCTCCTGCTGGTCACCTACATCTACCTGCCGACTCTGCTGGGCTGGATGACCAACCCCGAGGGCGGCTGGTATCGACCTTTCATCATCTGGGTAATGCTGATTGCCGCCGCTTTTATTGTGCAGAAGAGAAATCGCTCTAATGGCATTTAGTCTGGCGCAGATCTCCCTCCTTTTCGTTCTCTATCTATCACTGCTCTACGGGATTGCCTACAGCGCCGACAAAGGCCTGATCCCGGCCAGCATCACCCACAGCCCGCTGGTGATGGTGCTGTCGCTGGGAATTTTCGCCAGTGCCTGGACCTACTACGGGGTCGTCGATCTCGCCTTCCAGTTCGGCTACGGCGCCCTGGCCTACTACCTGGGCGCCGGCGCACTGTTCCTGTTTGCGCCGCTGCTGCTCACCCCCATGGCCATCCTCGCCTGCCGCTTCCAGATCAACAACATCGCCGACCTGATGGTGTTTCGCTATCACAGCCTCAAAGCCGGTCGCCTGGTAACCGCCTGCATGGCACTGATCTTTTTGCCATTGATGGTGCTGCAGTTACAGGCCGTGGCCGACACCATGCAAATCCTCACTCAAAACAGCGCCGCCGACACCTCCCGAGCACTGGCCGGGCTCAGCTACCGGGAAACCCTGGCCCTGCTGTTCTGTTTTATCCTCGCCGGATTTACCCTTGCCTTCGGCGGCAGGCGGGAAACCTCCAACGGCCTGGTGGTGGCCATGGCGTTTGAAAGCCTGTTCAAAATCGGGGCCCTGTTCACCATTGGCGGCCTCGCCCTGTACGGGGTATTCGGCGGCTTCAACGGGCTGGATCAATGGCTGCTGGAACACCCGGAAAACCTCGAACTGCTGCACAACCCGATCAAGGACAACTCCGCCAACGCCTTGCTGCTGGTATTTCTCGGCTGCGGCATCGCCATGCCCCACATCTTTAACGTCAGCCGCTCCGAGGCCCAGGTGCGGCAAATCAGCGGCACCATCAGCTGGGTTTTCCCGCTGTTGCTGCTGCTTCTGGCGCTGCCCATATTCCCCATACTCTGGGCCGGCTTTGCCATTGACGTGCCCCTGCCAGCCCAATATTTTACCCTCGGCGTACCGATGCAGCTGCGCTCCGAAAGCCTGACCCTGCTGGCTTTTCTCGGCGGCCTGTCGGCGGCCTCAGTCGCCATGATTGCCCTGTGCCTGGCACTGGCCTCCATGATCCTCAACCACTGGCTTATCCCGATCACCGGCTTTGGACGCCGCGCCCTGCACCGACAGCTGTTTTGGCTGCGCGGCGCCATTGTGTTGCTGATGTTTACCAGCGGCTTCCTGTTTTACAAAGTACTCAACAATAATTTTAGCCTCACCGACCTGGCACTCCTCGCCTTTATCGAGTCGCTGCAGCTGTTACCGGGGGTTCTGGCGGTCAATTACTGGCCCAAGGCCAATAGCCGGGGTTTCCTGGCCGGCCTCGGGCTCGGTACCGGCCTGTGGCTGGTGGGCCTGGTGCTCCCCGCCATTACGGATACGCAAGCCCTGTATATCCCGGGGCTGGACACGAGCGTGCCGCTCGGTATCGACTACTGGAGCGAAATCACCACCGTTAGCATCACCCTCAACACGCTGGTGTTTGCCCTGATCTCGCTGTTCACCCGCAGCACAGCCGGCGAACGCTACAGCGCCGAACTCAGCGCCGAAGAGGAGCTCAGCCACCCGTTGCGAATGATCCTGCAGGTCCACAGCGCTGAGGATTTTGCCGAGCGCCTCAGCGAAAGCCTGGGGCCGAGCATGGCCAACCAGGAAGTCCGCCGCGCCCTCAAGGAGCTGCAGATCAGCGAGAACGAACGGCGGCCCTACACCTTGCGCCGGTTGCGCAACAAGCTCGAGGCCAACCTGTCCGGCCTTATTGGCACCGCCGTTGCCAAGGAGGTACTCGACAAGCAGCTGCCCTACCATTTGCCGGAAGAGACCAATGGCACCACCACCGACATCAATTTGATTGAGAACCGGCTGCGGCAATATCGCAGCCATTTGACCGGGTTGGCCGCCGAGCTCAACAACCTGCGTCTCTACCACCGCAACACCCTCGAAGAGCTGCCCCTGGCGGCTTGCTCGCTGGGGCAGAATAACGAAATCCTGATGTGGAACTTCGCCATGGAAAAGCTCACCGGGGTCGCCGCCGAAACCGTGGTGGGCTCTTACCTGAGCAGCCTCTACGGCCCCTGGATTCGCCTGCTGGCCGACTTTTCCGACAGCCCTCACCACCACTTGCACAAGGAGCAAATTGAAATCGATGGGCGCCTGCACTGGATCAGCCTGCACAAAGCCAGTATTCACGGCCCTGCGGCGGACATTGCCGACGGTCAAATCATCCTGCTGGAGGACATGACCGAAATCCAGCTGCTGGAGCGGGAACTCATGCACACCGAGCGGCTGGCTTCCGTCGGTCGCCTGGCGGCCGGCGTCGCCCATGAAATCGGCAACCCCATCACCGGTATTGCCTGCCTGGCACAGAACCTGCGCTACGAAACCGATGACCCGGAGGCGACCCTGGAAACCGCCGACCAGATTCTCAGCCAGACCGATCGGGTCAGCCGCATCGTGCACTCACTGGTGAGCTTTTCCCACTCCGGGCAGTCTTCCCGGATCGAGTACCTGCCGGTGCAGCTGCGCGACTGCGCCAACGAAGCGCTGCAACTGCTGGCGCTGCAAAAAGATGAGAAACAAGTGAATATTCGCAACCTCATCGATGCCGGCGTGGCCCTCAAGGCGGACCCGCAAAAATTGATCCAGGTCTTTATCAATTTGCTGTCAAACGCCCGCGATGCCAGCCCCGGAGGCAGCGAAATCCGGATAACCGCCGCCTGCGAGGGAGGCCAGGTAACCTTTAACGTGATCGACGAAGGTAGCGGCATTCCAACGGAGGACCAGGAACGGGTACTGGAACCGTTCTACACCACCAAGGACCCGGGCCAGGGCACCGGACTGGGGCTGGCTCTGGTGTACAGCATTGTGGAGGAGCACAAAGGTCAAATCGAAGTGATCAGCCCGCCGCCAGAACAGTCTCGCGGCACACAAATATCCATTAAATTGCCATTAAACCTTGAAACTGAAGTGGACACAGGTAACACTAGCAGTGTGATTTAGTAACAAACAAATCAAAGGAATTATGAGCCATATACTCGTTGTTGAAGACGAAGCTATTATCCGCACCGCCCTGCGCAAACTGCTAGAACGCAATAAGTACAGTGTCAATGAGGCCAGCTCGGTCAAGGAAGCGACCAGCCGCCACGATCTCAGTCGCTACGATCTGATCATTAGCGACCTGCGCCTGCCCGGGGCGCCCGGCACCGACCTGATCAAGCTCGCCGGGGAGACTCCGGTGCTGATCATGACCAGTTACGCCAGCCTGCGTTCGGCTGTGGATTCCATGCGCATGGGCGCGGTGGACTACATCGCCAAACCCTTTGATCACGACGAGATGATTACCGCGGTCAAGCGCATCATCGGTAAATCCAGTAAAATCCAGGCGCAAGCCAAGCCCTCCAGCCAGTACAGTGGCTTGCAGATTCCCGGCATGATCGGCTCCAGCGCCACCATGAAAAACCTCTACAGCCGCATTCACAAAGTGGCACCCACGGCGGCCACCGTGCTCGTGAACGGGGAGACAGGAACCGGCAAGGAATTGGTCGCCAAGGCCATCCACAACGCCAGCCCCCGCCACCACAAACCCATGATTTCAGTCAACTGCGCCGCCATTCCGGAGACCCTGATCGAATCCGAACTGTTTGGCCATGAGAAGGGCGCCTTTACCGGCGCCGCCAGCAAAAGTGAAGGCCTGGTCGCCGCTGCCGACGGCGGCACGCTGTTCCTGGATGAGATTGGCGAGCTGCCACTGGAAGCCCAGGCCCGTCTGCTGCGAGTGCTGCAGGAGGGCGAGGTGCGACCCATCGGCTCAGTGGAGTCGAAGAAGGTGGATGTGCGGCTGATTGCGGCGACCCACCGCAACCTGGTGCAACTGTGCCGGGAGGGACGCTTTCGCGAAGACCTCTATTACCGCATCAATGTGGTCCAGCTGACCCTGCCCCCGCTGCGCGACCGGGGCAAGGACATTATCGCCCTGGCGGAAAGCCTGCTGGAGCGTTTTTGCAGGGAGATGGGCAAACGCACCCTGCGCCTGACCCCGGAAGCCATTCAATCGATTACCACCTATACCTGGCCGGGCAACGTCCGCGAACTGGAAAATGCCATCCAGCGCGCCGTCATACTCTGTGACGACGAAAAGGAAATTGGCCACAAATTACTGTCCATCGATCTCGACCTGGTCGAGATCAATCGCGACCGGGAGGAGATCATCGAGGCCGTGCAGCGCCACCAGAGTGCAAACCGCGCCACCCATATCCACAAATCTCCCGAACCCAAGGAAGACCTGTCGCTGGAGGATTACTTCCAGCGCTTCGTGCTGGAACACCAGGACACCATGAGCGAAACCGAACTGGCCCACAAACTTGGGGTCAGTCGCAAGTGCCTGTGGGAGCGACGCCAGAAGCTGGGAATACCACGCAAGAAAACCGCCAGCAAGTAAAGCGGCCCCCTTCTTTTCCCTCTGCACACAGCCGTCGCCTGCTGGCGACGACCAACCTCCGCGACGACTCTATACCTGGCACTTCTATACCTGGCACTTCTATACCTGGCACTTGTGCCTGGTACCTGAGCCTGATAGTTGTACCTGCCGGGTACAGGCTACAGCCAATAAAGGCAATAAGCGCCAGGCACACTGCCACCGGTGGCCGTACGCCACCCAACATCATAAGGTTGGTAGTGTTACTGTTGGGGGAACAAGGGAAACAGTTACCGGGGATGTGTTACCCATTTGGGTAGCAGTAACAGAATATCCGATAATATGTAACTGCTGGTAATAGCGAATCCAAATAACAAAAACGCTCAAACGGCGTAACTAGTTGATAAACATAGACTTATCAATTCTGGCACGGGTCATGCTTTATATCTGGGACAATAACAACACAGACGAATAAAAATAACCCCTAAACAATAAAAATAACGACAAACAATAAAAACAGAATTTAACTAACTTATAAGAACAACAAACAATAAAAAAAGTTCAACAAACTAATAATAACGACAAACAATAAAAAGAAAGGCATTAATACTAATAACAACAACAAAGAATAATTAAATAGAAAAGCATTAATAAGTTATAGAAGTAGCTGACCAATAATGGAGCAAGCCGGCAAAGATGCTGGCAGTCGCAAGCAGGGAAGCGACAATTTTTGCGGCAACCCAATTACCCAAAAATAAAAAGAATTTTTTCGCGGGAAAGCTTTTGCTTTCCCGCTTTCATTTTTGCCCCCTGAAAACCACCCTTACCCGAGCCTCCGGTCCGTGGTAGACTCCCCCCTTCTGTACACCCGGTCAGCCAACTGTTCTCAACGCCGGCGAAAACCGTTTAATTCACCACCCTGCCAACGACGACTGCATCGCGAGGCAATCAACCCAGTAGTACTCAAACATGTTAAAGCGGCTGCTCAGCTTCTTACCCAAAGGTTCACCAAGCATCAAACACCAAATCATTCCCCGTGATAAGCACACTATTTCAAGGCGCAATATCAGTAATGCCGCCCTGAAAGTGATGTCGCGGCTCGCCGAAGCCGGCCACGAAGCCTACCTGGTTGGCGGCGGCGTGCGGGATCTGCTGCTGGGTGACCACCCAAAAGACTTCGACGTCGCCACCGATGCCAAGCCAGAACAAATCAAAAGCCTGTTCCGCAATTCACGCATTATCGGCCGACGCTTTAAAATCGTACACGTGCGCTTTGGCCGGGAGATTATCGAAGTCACCACCTTTCGCGACAACCACGACCAGCAAGCTGACAACAGCAACCACTCGGCCCGCTCCGACGAAGGTATGTTGCTGCGCGATAACGTCTACGGCGACATTCGCTCCGACGCCCTGCGCCGCGACTTTACCGTCAACGCCCTCTACTACACCCTGGACCAGTTCAGCGTCCACGATTTCACCGGTGGCGTACAGGACATTGGCAAGCGCAAGATCCGCATGATCGGCAAGCCGGAAACCCGCTACCAGGAAGACCCGGTACGCATGCTGCGCGCGGTGCGCTTTGCCGCCAAACTGGATTTCCAGATCGACCCCGCCACTGCCAAACCGATATTCCAGCTGGGCTCACTGCTGCAGAACATCCCGCCGGCGCGCCTGTTCGAAGAGCTGCTGAAACTGTTTATGGGTGGCTACGCCGCCGCCGTTTTCCCCAAGCTGGTGGAGTACCAGTTGCTCCAGTACCTGCTGCCAGCCACCCAGCAGGCCCTGACCGAAGAACAGCCGCTGGCCGAAGCATTGATCAACCAGGCGCTGGCCAATACCGACGCCCGCATCGCCAGCGAACAGCGGGTGACGCCGGCCTTTATCCTCGCTGCATTACTCTGGGCACCGCTGGGCAAAGAAGAGAAAAAACTGCAGCAACAGGGACTCAAGCCCCTGCAGGCCCACCAGCAGGCGGCCCAGAATGTCATCAGCCAGCAGCTGCAAACCACCTCTATTCCCAAACGTTTCACCCAATTTATGCGCGAGATTTGGCTGCTGCAGGACCGCCTGGCACGACGCCAGGGCAGCCGCGCCGAAAAGGTCTTCGAGCATCCGCGCTTCCGCGCCGCCTACGACTTTTTGCTGATGCGCGAGCAGGCCGGGGAAAACCTGCAGGGTCTCGGCGCCTGGTGGAGCCACTACCAGGAGGCCGGTGCCGACGAGCGCCTGCAAATGGCCAGCCGGCTGGACAAGGGCAAGCCGAAGCGGCGACGCACCCGCAAGCGCCCGCCGACCCAAACCCAGCAGGGGTAGCCCGGACACCATGAGTACCACCCCGGCTTATATTGCCCTGGGTAGCAATCTCGACAACCCCTGGGCGCAAGTAAACCAGGCGCTGGCGGCGCTGGCGGCCATTCCCCACAGCCGCCTGCTGGCGCAATCATGCTGGTACCGCAGCGAGGCCATGGGCCCTGTCGAGCAGCCCGATTTTATCAACGGGGTGGCACTGCTGGAGACCGGCCTGCAGCCACACGCACTGCTGGACCAACTGCAGGCCATTGAAGCCAGCCAGAAGCGCGTGCGCGACGTGCACTGGGGCCCCCGCACCCTCGACCTGGATCTGCTGCTGTATGGCGACCAGGTGATCAGCAGCGAGCGCCTGCAGGTACCTCACCCGGGCCTGGGTCAACGCAATTTCGTGCTTTATCCCCTGGCCGACATCAGCCCGCAATTAACACTTCCCTCCGGAGAGTCTCTTGCGTCATTATTGCGCCAATGCGGCGCTAGCGGCCTCACTCGAATCAACCACAGCTCAGGAGTGGAGCGTGAATAACGGTTTCAACCTGGTCCTCGACACTGACGATGTCAACGCCCCCGGCTTTATTGCGGTGGAGGGTCCCATCGGGGTGGGCAAGACCACCCTGGCCAGGCACCTGGCCACCACCTTCAAATACAATTTACTGGAAGAAAAAGCCGAACAAAACCCGTTCCTCGAGCGCTTCTACAGCAATCCAAAAGCCGCCGCCCTGCCCACCCAGCTGTTCTTCCTGTTCCAGCGCGCCCAGCAAATCCAGGACCTGAACCAGGCCGACATGTTCCAGAGCCGCCGTGTGGCCGATTTTCTGTTCGACAAGGACCGCCTGTTTGCAGAAGTCACCCTGGATGAAGATGAGCTCAATATCTACCAGCAGGTCTACAATCAACTGGCCATCGACGCACCGCAGCCGGACCTGGTGATCTACCTGCAGGCCCCCAACCAGGTTCTGGAAGAGCGCCTGCGACTGCGCGGCAACGCCGCCGAACGCAGCATCAGCAGCGACTATCTGGCCACCCTCAACGATGCCTATATGCGCTTTTTCCACTACTACGACCAGGCCCCCCTGTTGATTGTCAACGCCGCTGAACTCGACCTGGCCAACAACCCCGAACACTACCACCAACTGGTAGATTACCTGCTGACCATCAAGCGCGGCAGGCACTACTACAACCCCAACCCGACCCTGTGATCGCCCTATGCCCTATGCAACCGTCCAGGCCGACAGCGGCCTCAGCAAACCAGTCACCATTCTAACCCTGCGCAAAATGAAGGCTGAAAAAGTCAAGTTTGTCAGCGTCGCGCTCTACGATGCACCGCTGGCCGCCATGGCGCAAAAATGCGGCGTCGAAGTGTTGCTGGTGGGGGACAGCCTCGGCATGACCGTGCTGGGCTACGACAGCACCATACCGGTCACCATGGAGCAGATGATCTACCACGTCGAGGCAGTCCGGCGCGGCAACAGCAAGTCGCTGATCATGGGCGACTTGCCGTTTATGAGCTACGCCACTACCGAGCAGGCCATGGTCAATGCCACCCGCATCATGCGCGCCGGCGCCCACATGGTCAAAATGGAGGGCGGCGCCTGGCTCGCCGACAGCGTCAGGATGCTCAGTGAACGCGGGATACCTGTGTGCGCGCACCTGGGCCTCACCCCGCAATCGGTGAACAAGTTTGGCGGTTTTCGAGTCCAGGGCCGGGAGGCCGAGCAGGCCGAGCAGATTCTCGCCGACGCCAAAATTCTCGACCAGGCCGGCGCCGATCTGCTGGTGCTGGAGTGCGTACCCACGGAGTTGGCCGAGCGCATCACCGCCGCTGTCAGCATGCCCACCATCGGCATCGGTGCCGGCCAGGGAACCGATGCCCAGGTGCTGGTCATCAACGACATTCTCGGCCTGACCGAGAAGCCACCAAAATTCTCCAAGAACTTTTTGGTCGAAGCGGGAGACATCCCCGGCGCCTTGCACAAATACGCCAACGACGTCAAAACCGGTGTATTCCCGGGCCCCGAGCACACCTTCGGCTAACGGCTGCCAGGCCAGGCCGCAAGGCCAACCAATTGCCGCCGGCGGCAGCGGCTCCTTAGCCGGCGGCGCTAAACACCACCTCGAAGCTAACACCGCTGGCGTCGCTGCGGTCCCGGGCCACTACCGCAGCGCCGTGAAACTCGGCGATCAAGCGCACAATATGCAGGCCGAGCCCCAGGTGTACACCGTCACTGGCCTCGCCGCCCTCGCGCACCGACACCAGCGAATCAAACAGCTGCCCTTCCATGCGCAGCGGCAGGGGTGGGCCATCGTTGCTGACGCTGAGAATCAAACCCCGGTTCGAATCCCGTAACTGCAGACAAATCTCACCGCCGGCAGGGCAGAAATCAGCGGCATTTTCCAGCAACTTGTCCAGCAACTGCACCAGCAGGTCCGGCACCCCGTAGACCTGGGCAGCATCCGCAGCGGCGTCTATCACCACCCGCAGCTGATGCCGGGGGTACAACTGCTGGTAGGCAGCACCCGCCTCGCGCACCAGCGCCGCCAGGGAAAAGTATTCTTTTTCCGCCTGCCGCAGGCTCTCCTCGACCCGGCTGGCGGAACTCATCGCCGCCAGGATTGCGGCCATCCGCTCGGCGCCAGCGCCGGCCCGATCGACAAAAGTGCGGGCAGACGCCGGCAGCTCTTCATGCTCCAGGTTTTCCAGTGACGAGCGCATTACCGCCAGTGGCGTGCGCAGCTCATGGGACAGCTTGCCGGCCAGGCTGCGCAAGTAATCGTTGTAATCGTCCAGCCGCAGCAGCAAGTCGCCGCAACTGCGACTCAAATCGCCGATTTCATCCGCCGCCCGGGAGCGCGGAAAATTCGGCTTGATCCAGCCGCGCCGATCGAGGGCATTGCGAACCGCTTTGCTGAGGCGACGGATGCGCAGCGACAACCAGCTGCTGTAACCCAGCAGGCTCAATGTAATCAGCCCCACCGCCAGGAAATTGTAAAGCAGCAACTGCCTGAAGGCGGACAGTGCCAGCAGATCGAGATGGCTGCTACCCTGGTCCGCCACCAGTACCGCCACCGGGCGCGCCTCGCCGGCGCTCACGATCGGTACAGCCAGCCGACTCTCCCGCTGCCGGCGCCACTGATACCAGCGCACCGTGGGCTGCCCTTGCAAGGCCGCGACAACCTCCGGCGCCTGCAGTAACCCCACCGACTCGGGCCGGTCCAACTCCGGCAAGTACTTGTCCGCCAGCAACAGCCGATAAAGCCGCTGCAGTGGCCAGTGGCGATTGCCGGAATCGCGCCCCGCTTCACCGATAGACCCACTGGCTGCCAACAGCCACTGATTGGCGCTCACCAGGCGCAGGCGTACGTCCGCACGCGCAAATGCCTGCAAGGCAGCCGCAAGTGGCTCGGCCGGGACAATCAGTGGTGGCGCCGGCGCCGCGCTGTCGATATTGCCGAGCCAGCGCCCGCTCCGGTCGGCCAGCCCGGTCCGGTCGACAGCGGCGACCCCCAGCTGCTCGATCTTGTCCAGCGGCCCGATGTTATCCCCGCGCCCGGGGCTTTCCACGTGCCCGGCGCTATCCAGGTGCCCGGCGTTACCCAACAAATCACGGGCCATTTGCAATTCTACCTGGTAGCCACCCACCCGCTCCTGCCAATAGCCGCGAATTCGGGATTCAGACCGCTCTCGACCCTGCTTATCCCGGTAAAAAGCCAGCACCTCCCCCGGCGCGCCACTGCGAATGACATAATCCTGTGCGCTGTCACCAGCGCCGACGCGCAACAGCAGGAAGTCACCGGCGGCCAGCAGTTGGCTGGCCGGGCTGTGGTGCACCGGCGTGGTGTCGTCCACTTCGGCAAATATAAACAGGTGCTCACCCTGCAGCGCCAGCCGCAAGGCCAGCACCGCACCGCCGCCGTCCGCCTGGTCGCTGAAGGTGCGCGCCTGAATCGGCAGCGCCCGCCAGTCGTCCGCGTAACCGTCCACCACCGGTGCCACCACCAGGCGGTGAACGTATAGTTGCTGCGCCGACGACTGCTGCCAGCGCTCACCGGCCAGGTTAGCAACCAGGGCCGGGTCAGCGGACAGGCTCGCCGCCGCGGCCTGGGCAGTAGCTCGCAATGCCGCAACCTGGCTGAGGCGCAGGGTCTGGTCCGCTTCGCGTACAAACTGGCAGCCAGCCCAGGGCAGACTGATAACGACCAGGCTGAGCAGGGCCAGCTGATGACGCAGCTTCACCGGCGCGCAGGCCGCTGACCGGCGAAGCTACTCATGGCTAACCCAGCGATAGCCCATGCCATAAGCGGTCTCGATGGCAGCAAACTCGCCATCGACGCGGCTGAATTTCTTTCTGATACGCTTGATATGGGAGGTGATGGTGTTGTCATCCAGGACGACATTGGCAGCATCCATAAGCTGCTGTCGATTCTTGACGTGACCGGGATGCTGCGCCAGCGCGTGCACCACCCACAATTCGGTCACCGTCAAATCCACCGGCTGCTGCCGCCACTGCACGGTCATCCGGTCCATGTTGAGCAACAGCGGCCCGCGCCGCAGTATGTCCTCCTCGGGCTGCACGCCGACGCTGCGCAGGGCCGCCACGCGCCGAAACAGGGCCACTATTCGCGCCAGCAGCTGCTGTTGGCTGATGTCTTTGGTGAGGTAATCATCGGCCCCCAGCCGCAAGCCGGATACCACATCCAGCTCGCTGTCCCGGGCAGTGAGGAAAATAATCGGCAGCTGCGGTGCCATGGCGCGCAAGTCCCGGCACAGGTCGAAGCCCCCTTCGATCTCCTCCCCCAACCCTACATCGATGATTGCCAGGTCCGGCAGCGAGTGCCGAAATGCGGCCAGCGCCTGGGGCCGGTTGTCGTAGAGGCAGACCTGGTAGCCCTGGCGCAACAGCGCAGCGCGGTAGTTTTCGGCAATGGCCGGCTCATCTTCCACAATCGCAATAAGCTTAGCCATGCCGTTCCGCACCGTTATTCGCGCCGGGGTCAACCATGTGCCAGCCTGGCTTCAAGCCAAATGACCAGATCACCCAGCACCTCGTCTTTTTCCGGTTCATTAAAGATTTCATGGTACAGATCCGGATAGACGATCAGCTCTTTATCAGCGGACGCCAGCTGGGCAAAGAAGCGGCGCGACCCCTCCGGGCTGACCATGCTATCGGCCTCACCGTGCATAATCAGCATGGGCAATGTGATGCTGCCAGCGTGTTGCAGGGGCGCCTGCATGGCAGCGAACAACTCCACCGCCAGGCGCGCGGACACCTTGCCGTTGTAGACCAGCGGGTCATCAAAATAGGCTTTCACCACCGCCTCATCGCGGCTGACTGCACTGCCGTCCAGTGCCAACACCCCCGCTCGCGGGGTCAGTTGCGCCAGGGTTTTCAACAGTGCCTGCTGCCACTTGCCGGGCACATCGCTTACCTGCAGGGCCGGGCCGGAAAGCACACAGCCGGCCAGCTTATGCTGGTGCTGCAACAGGTAATTGGCACTGATCAGCCCACCCATGCTGTGTCCAACCAGGTACACAGGCAGCGACTGGAAGCTGGCGAGCAAATGCTGGCGGAATATTTCCAGGGTGTCGGTATAGTGACTGAAGGCCGGGACATAGCAACGATCACCGGCAGAGCGCCCATGGCCGTAATGGTCCAGCGCAGCCACCGCAATGCCTCGCGCGGTGAACAGTTCAGCCAGGTGGGCATAGCGGCCGCCGTGTTCCGCCAGGCCGTGGGCGACCAGCAACAGTGCCCGCGGGCCGCCCTCTGGCTCCCACAGCTGGTAATATATGTCGCTGCCAGTACTGCCAAGCAGAACACCATCGCTTTGCTTCACTCGTCGCTCCCTATCGATATTGAATCCCTGCTCCCGCAGCAGCGCCGCCTTGTTGTTCGGACCGTTTACTGCTTGAGCTTCATATCTGCCACAAACGGATTGTGGCGACGCTCGTGACCAAAAGTCGAGAAGGGGCCGTGACCGGGGATAAACTGTACCTCGTCACCCAGCGGCCAGAGCTGGTTTCGAATGGAGTCGATCAGGGTCTGGTAGTCGCCGCGGGGAAAGTCCGTGCGCCCGATCGAACCCTGGAACAGCACGTCCCCGACCATCGCCACCTTGCTGGGCCGATGAAAGAAAATCACATGCCCGGGCGTGTGACCGGGGCAGTGGCGCACCTCCAGTGTCTGCTTACCTACCTGTACGGAGTCGCCCTGCTGCAACCAGCGGTCCGGCACAAACGCCTCGGACGGAGGGAAAGACATCATCTGCGCCTGCTGGGGTAACTGCTGGATCCAGAAGTCATCGTCCTTGTGGGGCCCTTCAATCGGCAAGTTTTTACGCCGCGCCAACTCGGCCACACCGCCCACATGGTCGAGATGGCCGTGGGTCACCAGGATTTTTTCCAGCTCCACCCCCTGTTTGCGGACTTCCTCTTCGATCCGCGCCAGGTCTCCGCCCGGATCGACCACCGCCCCTTTGCGCGTCTCCTCACACCACAGCAGAGTGCTGTTTTGCTGGTAAGGGGTCACCGGAATTACCACAAACTTCATACCTGTTCCTCTGATTCTGCAGCGACTGTTACTGCTGTTACCGATCTTGCCACGGGCTCATGCACCCATGGGCGCGAATTATCACGCCGGACGGCGCGCGGCACAACTCCGGCCAGGTCGATCGCTGCCGCCCTCACCGGTACAATTCCTTTCCTGTACAAATCTTTGCCTGTACATATCCATGCCTGTCCGGGCCCTCACTTGCCAAGCCAGTGCCGCAGCAACTGCAGTATCAGCAGCACCATCACCAACGGCAGTATCCAGCGCCCCAGTCGCGGCGCGGACTCGGCCGATGTTTTACTGGCAAAACGCTCCAGCAGTGGAACCACCACCAGCAGCGCCACAAACAGGATCAAAAGGATAACCATCAAATTGTTCATGGGCGGGCTTCTCACTCACAGCTAAACCTAATTGCGCCGGTTCACCGGCCCGGTAAAGGTGGTACACTGGCGCAACGGGTTGGTTGTATTATTGACCCAAAGTTGATTCGTACTAATGTCGACCCATACTAAACAATTATTGCAAGGAATATGCTATGAGAACATTACTTATCGCCTCTTCCATCATTTTGCTTGGCGCTTTATCCACTGGCTGCAGTAAGGATGACAGCAGCACCAAAAAGATGGAGGAGGGGCAACCCGGGATGATGAAAAAAGCGGAAAGCGGCGCAAAAGACATGATGGACTCGGCGGGCAATATGGCGGACAAAGCCGTGGATTCGGCCAAGGATATGGCGGCTGATGTAAAGGAAAATACCGCTGAAATGGCGGACTCTGCCAAAGAGAAATACCAGGACGTCAAGGCCGCCACCAAGGACAAGATGGATGATGCGGCTGACGCCATGGAAGAAACAGCTGAAGACGCCAAGAGCAAGCTGAAAGACTGGACCAACTAGGACTGCAGGCTGCGCAGGGACGAGCAGGCAGCAGCATCACCCTGGCCTGGCCCAAGGCAGCAGGATCACCCTGGTTCAGGGCGATCACTGTCGCAGGCCAGCCCTTCCCAGCTCATGCCACCGACAGACTGCGGGGGCTGCGGTCTCGGCACAGACCAATCAGTAGCGGTCTGCTGCCGTTGCGGCCTGGCCCCCGTGCCGATCAAACCCTTATGTGACCAGCTCGCTGGCAGTTGCTCCTGCACACCTCACCGGAACCACCGACCATGAATGACCCCCACCTGCAGTTCAACGACGAACTGGACGCCTTCGACCACATTATGCTGCGCGGCGAGCGCAACCCAAAGACCCGCAGCTCCATGCTGGCGGTGTTCCTGCTGGACAAAGTCCCGGACTTTGACGAATTAACCGAAACCTTTGAACGTGCCAGTCGCTCGTTCGTGCGCTTGCGCCAGAGTGTTGCCCTGCCCTCACTGCCGGTCACCCCACCGCGCTGGCTGGTAGACCCGGACTTTGACTTGCACTTTCATCTGCGTCGAGCGGCCCTGCCAGCACCCGCCAGGCAACAGCAGCTGCTGGACTACTGCAACCAATTCCTGGCTGACCCGCTGGATCTGGAGCGCCCGCTGTGGGAAGCGGTGCTGCTGGAAAACGTCAAAATTGCGGGCTGCAAGGCGGCGCTGGCCCTGAAAATCCACCACGCCGTAACCGACGGCATCGGTGGCCTGAAGCTGTTGGAGCAGCTGCTCGACTTCGCCCCGGACGCGCCCAAACGCCCCATGCCTCACCAACCAATACCCGAAGAGCTGAGCGGCGACGAGCTGTTGAAAAGTGGCCTGCTGCGCCAGGTGGGCAAATTTATCCCCAATGTCCGCAGCACGTTACACAAAGGTCTCGCGGCCGGCAGCAACTGGATACAGAACCCGCAAACGCTGGTGCGAACCCTGCGCGAACAGGCTGAATCTGCCCGACGCGTGCTGGGCCCACTGCCTGTGCCACCCTCACCACTGCTGCAGAAGCGCAGCACCAACCGCCATTTGAGCGCGCTGGAGTTCCCGCTGGCGGAACTGCGCCGCGCCGCCAAAAGTGTCGGCGCCACTGTCAACGACGCTTACCTGGCTGCCATTGCCGCCGGCCTGCGCGAATACCATGAGACCCGCAATATCACCCTGCGCGAGTTGACCGTGTCCATGCCCGTCAACCAGCGCAGGCGCAACGACGTCGACGCCGGCAATCGCTTTGCCGCCGCCCGCATCGTCCTGCCGGTGGCTGAACTGGACCCGGCCAAGCGCCTCGCCCGCATCCATGCCGCCGCGAAAAATGCCGTCACCGAACCGGCGCTCAACCTGCTGCACCACCTGCTGCCGGTCATGGCAAAGCTGCCAGAGCCGGCCCTGGAGAGCATAGCGGCCAATCTGCTGGTACCGGAAATTCAGGCCAGTAATATACCCGGCCCACCCATACCCACCTACCTGAACGGCTGCAAGGTGGTTAAAATATACCCGTTTGGCCCGGTACCAGGCGTCGCCAGCATGATCACCATGATCTCTGCCAACGGCACCTGTTTTGTCGGCATCAACAGCGATACTGCCGCTTTTACCGACCCGGAGCTATTCCTGCAGTGCCTGCAGCGGGGCTTTGACGAGGTGATTGCGCTCGCCCCGCCCGCCGCGACCAAACCTGACAGCGGAAAGAAAAGAACCCCACGCAAAAGGACAGCGAGCAAGAAAGCCCCGGTGAAAAAGGCCAGCGCCGGGCAAGCTGTGACCGAAAAGGCCGCTGCTGAGACCGAAAAAACTGTTAATAAGACCGCAAAGACTGTTGCTGAGCCCGAAAAGACTGCGGCAGCAACCAAAAAGGCGGCGGCTGTAACCAGCAAGGCTGCTGCGCCCCGGGCCGCCAAATCCCGTAGCAACGGTGCCGGCCGCTCTAGTGATCAAACGGAGACCAGGCAATGAGTCAGCCCACACCGCTAAACGCGGCACTTACCGAGATCAAAAGCGGCCCCCAGGGCCCCCAGGTGGGTGTGTTTTTCGATCTCGATGGTACGGTTATCGCCGGTTTTTCCGTCAGCCATTTAGCCAAAGACCGGATCAAAAACAAGGAGCTGGGATTGACCGAATTGGGGCAAACCCTGGCGGTAGCCCTGAGCGCATCGGTGGGCAATTCCGAATTCGAGGACCTGCTGGAAATTGGCGCCCGCACCTGGCAGGGCCGCAGCGATCAAGAGTTGCACGCCATGGGGGAACGCCTGTTCCAAAGCAAAATCGTCAACATCATCTACCCGGAGATGCAAAAGATTGTGCGCGCGCACCAACAGGCCGGCCACACGGTGGTGCTGAGTTCCTCCGCCACCGCCTATCAGGTGGAGCCGGTAGCGCGCTTTCTCGGTATCGACAAAATCATTTGCAACCGCTTTAGTGTCAGCAACGGCATCCTCACCGGGGCGGTGGAAAAGCCGGTGATCTGGGGTAAGACCAAGGCCCTGGCCGCCCAGGAATTTACCCGGCAGGCCGGCATCGATTTACAGCAATGTTACTTCTACGCCGACGGCGACGAGGACACCGCGCTTATGTACCTGGTGGGTAAGCCCCGGCCCACCAACCCGCGTAAAAAGCTGGCCCGGATAGCGGCGGCCAGAGGCTGGCCCATCCAGCGCTTTAGCAGTCGCCAGCTCAACAACTCACTGACCACAGCGGCGGGTGTCGCCAGCATCCTGCCCATTGGCCTGCTCGGCGCCGGTTTGGGACTTCTCAAACGCAACAAGCGCGCCGGCCTGAACTTCGCTGCCCCCCTGTGGATGGAAGCCCTGCTGCGCATCAACGGGGTCAAGCTGAATGTGATTGGCAGGGACAATCTCTGGAAAAGCCGGCCGGCGGTGTTTATTTTCAACCACCGCAACAATTTCGACGGTTTGATGATGGCGCGGCTGGTGGCCACGGACTTCAGCATCGTCGGCAAAAAGGAACTGCAACAGAACTGGCTAACGGGCACCATTGGCCGGCTGGCGGATGTGGTCTTTATCGATCGCTCCGACGCCAAAGGGTCCGTCGCCGCACTGCAGGCGCTGGAAGAACTGGGGCGCAAAGGCCTGTCCGTATCCATTTCGCCGGAGGGCACCCGCCACGACACCGAAACCGTCGGCCCCTTCAAGAAGGGCGCCTTTCGCATCGCCATGTCCGCCGGCATGCCCATCGTGCCGGTGGTGATTCGCAATGCCGAAATGGTGGCGGCACGGGACAGTAAGGTGTTGAGCCCTGGCATTGTCGACGTGGCCATCCTGCCACCCATCGACACCAGAGACTGGACCCTGAACCGCCTCTATGAACACATCGCCGATGTGCGCCAGCTCTACATCGACACCCTGCAAAACTGGCCGACGGAGGAGCAACTGGCCAGCTAACGCGGTCACCATTGGGGAGAAAAAAGAAACGGTGGGGAGCCCTTGCTGTGTTCGCTGGCAATCACCTCAAAGCCACAAAACTGCCAGTTTACCGTCATCCCCGCGCTGGCGAAGATGCAGTAAATGCTTGAAATCTATGGATGCCGGGCGCGGCCTGCGCGAGGGCGATATAAGCAACATTTCTGGCCGGCCACTAGCCAGTAGCCAGACACTTGATGGCCGTATGCTGGCTGCTAGCTGGTCGCCGGTTACTCAGCGGGAAACCGCTCGCTAGCCGGCGCCAATCCTGGCCAGCGCCGCCTGCCAGACATCCACCATCTCCGCACCGAACAGGTAAAAGGAAATTTCCAGCCCGTCGAATTCCGCCTCGTTGCAGACTGCCAGCGCAATCTCCGCCGCTTGCGGCGCGGGGTAGCCGTAGACGCCGCAGGAGATAGCTGGCAGGGCAACTGTGCGACAGCCCTGGGCCAGCGCCAACTGCAGGCTGTGACGATAGGCCGCGGCCAACAAGACCGGAGGATTGGGATCGATGTCGTACCTGGGCCCGACGGTGTGGATAACGTAACGCGCCGGCAAGTTAAAGCCCGGGGTCAGGCGCGCCTCGCCAACGGGACAGCGCTCGCCGTGGGCGGCCGGCAGCTTGCGGCAGGCGTCCAGCAGCTCCGGCCCTGCTGCCCGGTGAATGGCGCCGTCGACACCGCCACCGCCCAACAGACTGGGATTGGCGGCGTTGACAATGGCATCAACAGCGGCGGCAGTAATGTCACCCGCTATGATCTTGATTTTGGCCATAAACTTCCCTCCTCCCGGACATCGAGCATACCAACCAGTACAAAGAATATGACTAAAAAAACTCTGCCAGATTCCCTCCTGCAGGCATACCAACACACCTGGTGGCAACGCTGAACCCTTGCTTGAGACGAGAATAACAGCTATTTACTGCCCCATCGATTTACTGCCCCATCGATAGCCCTGGAACTGGGCGCGCAAGTCCTTCTTGCTCACTTTACCGGTAGCGGTATGGGGCAGCTCTGGCACCAGCTCGCAGGCCTCGGGGATCCACCAGCTGGCCACCTTGCCCTGGAAGTGCGCCAGCAGCTCGGCTGGATCCGGAGTTGTACCTGCCCTGGGCACCACCACCAGCAACGGCCGCTCGGTCCACTTTTCATGGTAAATACCAATGACGGCGGCCTCGGCTACCTGCGGGTGAGTCATGGCTGTGTTTTCCAGCTCGATCGAGGATATCCATTCGCCCCCGGACTTGATCACATCTTTGGTGCGATCTGTAATCATCATGTATCCATCCGCATCGACCGTTGCCACATCCCCTGTTTCAAACCAGCCATCGGCGTCTGTGGCGTCCGCAGTGGCTTTGAAGTAGCGCTGAATCACCCACGGGCCACGCACCTTGACCGCACCTGCCGCCTTGCCGTCCCAGGGCAACTCGCGATTGGCGTCATCGACAATCTTCAGTTCCACGCCACAGGCCGGTCGCCCCTGTTTCAACCGCAGTGGCGTTTTGTCCGACTCCGGCCAGTCGCGCATGTGCGGTTTAAAGCTATTGTATGTGCCCAACGGGCTCATTTCAGTCATGCCCCAAGCCTGCTGCACCTCGACCCCGTAGCGCTCACGGAACTTGTCGAAAATTGGCTGCGGGCAAGCGGCACCGCCTGTGGTGACCCGCTCCAGGGTCGGCACAGATTCATCACTTTTCTCCAGAAAATCCAACAGCGCCAGCCACACGGTAGGCACCCCGGCTGACAGCGTCACACCTTCGTCGTTGATCAGCGCACACAGGGTTTCACCGTCGCCCATTTTTGGCCCCGGCAACACCAGCTTGGCGCCCACCATCGGGCCGGAGTAGACCAGCCCCCAGCCGTTGACGTGAAACATGGGCACGATGGGCATCACCACGTCGTGCACCGACAGGCCAAACACATCCGGCAGCACGGTGCCGTAGCAGTGCAGCACGGTAGAGCGGTGCGAATAGAGTACACCCTTGGGGTTGCCGGTCGTGCCGGAGGTGTAGCACAGCGCACTGGCTTCATTTTCGTCCAGCTGCGGCCAGTCGAAGCTGTCCGGCTCATTGGCGATCAAGGTTTCATAGCAGATTAAATTGCTCAGGCTGGAGTTCTTCGGCATATGGGCAGCATCAGTGAGCACCACATAGCCTTTGACTCCTGGCAGTTGGTCAGCCAATTTTTCCAACAGCGGCACGAACGCCAGGTCGACGAACAGCCACTGGTCTTCGGCATGATTGATGATGTACTCGAGCTGCTCGGGAAACAGGCGAGGATTGATGGTGTGACAGACCATGCCGGAGCAGGAGATGGCGTAGTAAAGCTCCAGGTGGCGGTAATCATTCCAGGCCAGGGTGCCGATGCACTGGCCTCGTTCCACACCGAGTTTGGCCAGGGCGTTGGCCAATTGCCGGGCGCGCTTGAAGGCGTCTGCGTAAGTGCAGCGATGGCGAGGGCTATCGATGGTTACTGACACAATTTCACTGCTGCCGTAAACCTTGTCAGCAAAGCGCATAAGATTGGTGATGGTCAGCGGCAGGTTCATCATCTGGCCGAGCATGGCGATTCCTCTTGTCAGGTTAACTCTGTTATTTGTGATTAATAATAGAGCGAATTTCTTCGCGTTAAAAACGATTACTCTGCGGCGTAATTTAAATTGTCGCCCGAGAGCACACAGGTGACGGCACCAACCTGGCCAGCCTGTATCTGCAGGGCCTGAATCAGCTATCCAGCTGCCGGATAAGCGCTTCCGCACCGACCCAGCGGCCAAAGCCGGAGGCCGGATTCAAATGGCCAACAGCGCCGAGATTTACCAGCTCGCTGCCCCAGGCAGCGGCCAGCCGGGTAGACGCCTCGATGGACGCAAGATAGTCATTACTGCTGGCGGCCAGAATGCTGGGAAAGGGCAAGGGCGCACCTGGCAGCGGCGCCCAGCCGTGCTCGCCGAGGGTCGCGGGAGACGGGTAGCTTGCTGGCCAATCGGCATTTAAATCCGGCGGCGCCGCCAACAAGGCGCCTTTGATGGGGCGCTGGTGGCGCGCCGCCCAGTGAGCCACCATCAGGCAGCCAGCGCTGTGCGCCACCAGAATAATATCGCCTTCGATGGCGTCAATGGCTCGCTGGATATTGTCGACGCGCGCCGCGCAGTCGAGTTTATTCACAGTCAGTGGCGGCACGCTGCAAGCCTTGTCAAGCCGGGCTTGCAGCAGTGTTTGCCAATGCTCTTCAACATGGTCCCGCAGGCCGGGTACGATCAGTACGGTTGCTTGGGTCTGCATAAGGTTCCTCAAGAAAAGAAGCCATGATCAAACGCTTGACCAGGCTTCCAGATCGGTTGTTAAAAACACTGCCAAGCGGCGATCAGAAATTCATTCTCAACGTCACACCGTAGGTACGCGGTGTGCCGGTGTACCCCTGAAAAGAGGCACCTCCGTCCAGCCGGGATGCGATCGGCGATGCCGTTTTCTGGACAAAATACACCTCGTCACTGACATTTTTTACCCAGGCCGCGAGATCCCAGGTGTCGTTGCGCCAGCCCGTGCGCAGATTACCCACCCAGTAGCCATCCTCTGCGTGGCGCGGATCCAGCTCCGAGCTGTAGTTGGCTTTATCGGTATAGCGGTAATCTACCCGCGCGTAGAAGTCACCGTCCGCGAGGGAACGCTCCCACTCCAGCGCCAGATTGCCGGTCAGCTTCGGGGCGAACGGCAGGTTTTTACCGCTGAGGTCACACTGACCCAGGACGGGATCGTCAGGCACGCGAGCAAACGCGCATTGGCCGCCCGTATAGGTTTCGTATTTGGCATCGATATAGGCCAGGTTCACATTGGCTGTCAGCTGTTCGGTCAGCAACCAGGTTGACTCAACTTCAATACCATCGACAGTCACCTTTTCAGCGTTGTTGACCGCAAACGCCAGGCCGACAAAGGTGGCATTCTGGAAGTCTTTGTACTCCGTATGAAATACACTGCCATTGATCCGGGCGCGCTTATCCCAGGCCTCGGCTTTCCAGCCGAATTCAAAATTGTCGATGCTTTCCTCGTCGAACGGGCGTGCCTCTGGGCTGAAGTTACCCCACTGCAAACTGTAGCCGCCGGCTTTGAAACCCCGTGAGTAGGTGGCATACAACATGGTATCGTCATTGACAAACCAGCTCAGGGTGACGTTACCGGTCACCGCGGACCAGCTATCGCTATCGCGAAAATCACTGGCATCCGGCGTCAATGAACAGGCTAGGTTGTTGAGGATACAACCGAGCTCAGTGGTGGTGAATTGTTCCACCCGGCCATCTTTTTTGTCGACCGAATAGCGCAAGCCGAGATCGACTTTCAGGTCTTCCGTCAGGTACTTGCCGACGGTGCCAAACACACCGAAGCTCTCGGTATCCTGCTGCGCATGCACATCCCCGGTGTCGCCAGGGCTGCCGAAAAGCGCGGGCACAGGTGTACCCTGCAGCACTGAACCCACCACATTACCCAGCATGGTGATGTCCTCCTGCAGCTCGAACTCCGGCGCATTGTTGTCACCGCGGGTAAAATCGTTGTGGTAGTAAAAAGCGCCCACCAGCCAGTCGAAGCTGTCACTGTCGTTTGACATCAGGCGCAACTCCTGGGAATAGGACGAACCTTCCTGCACATCGGTAAACACCAGCAGGTTGGAAGGCAGCTGCTCAACGCCGTACATGCGGTTGCTGGAAGTGTAATCTTCGTATCCGGTGATGGAGTTAAAGGTAAAGTTGTCGCCGCTGTACTCGAAGTGCAGCACCGCGTCCGTGACTTCCTGGTCAAAGTCGTTGGTTCCCACCTGCTCTATGATGCGGTCGGAGGGGTCGTTGTTGGTGACCGGGCTGCCGGCGCCCATCTGCGCCATCGCACCTGCCACAGCGATAACGGTAGGGCTGTACCAGGTGTCACCCAGCATGGTATTCATATGCCGCTCCATGCGCCCCAGAATCAGGCGCGACGTGAGCCGGTCACCGAGATCTGCGCCCAGCTGCAGGCGCAGCGCCTGGCCGTCCTCGCTGTCACCGCCCGCACCGATGGTGTTGTCAATCAGCTGGTCACGGCGAGTGCTGGAGTAACTGATGCGGCCATTGACGGCGCTGGTAAGTTCGCCATTGATATAACCCTTGAACTGCCGCAGTCCGTCTGAGCCAATCCCCAATTCTGCCATGCCTTCATAGTCCGGCGATGGCGCAGCGGTATTGACACTGATGACACCGGCGCTGGCGTTTTTACCGTACAAAGTACTCTGCGGCCCTTTCAACACCTCCACCGACTCTACGTCAACCAGTTCACCCAAGCCGACTCCGGAGCGGGAGCGAAACGCGCCGTCGATGATCAACGCGGTATCCGGTTCAAAGGTCGGAATATTGCCCTCATTGCCGATACGCCGAATGCGAAAACTGGCATTCAGAGGCGACAGGTTACTGGTAACGATCAGCGAAGGTATTTGGGCGGCCACGTCGTTCACGTCGCGGAACCCGGCTTTGGCCAGTTGGTCCCCGGAGAGCGCATCTACGGCGACGGGCACATCCTGCATGCTTTGGGTACGCTTCTGGGCAGTGACCACCACCTCTTCCAGGGCCAGGCGACGACCCTGTTCGCTCTGTGCCAGGGTCGCCACAGGGCAGACCGCCAGACCAACTGCAAACGCCAGCAGCGAAGACTGTGCCAGTATATTGGATCGATGTGGGTAATTATTATTGCGCGTAAGTTTCATTATTCTCTCCTAGGGTTAGCACAGTGATAAGCACCTGTGCCTGACCGGCCGTTGCCAGGGGTCTTATGTTGTTAGCCAGTATTTGGGCAGCCAGGTTTACTTGACTGCCTAACCACTCTAAAAGAGCTGGCCCCTCCGGGCTTCACATAACGCGACACGCACTTTTCATTTCGCGACTCCGACCCGGTGTGTGCATCTTCTGCAATTGAGGCTCCCGTAATACTTAGTCTCCATATTTGGGCGCAGTCTCCCTGGCTGGACGCCAGAAATACTTGGATGCGATGGCAGCAGGGAGGCATCGCCAAAACCTGCGCGCTCCCTGCAACCGAACGGGAAGAAAAAAGATAGCCTGACTACTGCGGATTGGCTGCTTAGAAAAATTCAGGCAGATTTGAATGGCCACCGACCGACCAAAAAATGTAACCGGTCGGCAGTAATCAGTTACAGCGCGAAGGCTGACTAGTGAAGAGCATTGCTATAATTTGCAGGGCAAAGTGCAAGACGAATTGCCGGCAGCCGCGGTGATCTCGCACGCGACCGCCCTAAAAGAAACGAATAACCAATAGCACCATAGCGGCGAGAATAACGGTTTCGATAACCATCAACAAAATTGGCTTGAAGCCGACACTGGCCAGCTCCTTGAGCTGGGTTTTCATGCCCAGCGCGCTAATTGCAATCACCAGACACCAGCGGGACAGATCATTGCCCAGCGATTGCACAGCAACGGGCACCCAGCCGGTGCTGTTGACCGCCGCCATTACCACGAACAACAACGCAAACCAGGGCAACAGCGGTGGGCGTTCGCCACCCTCTTCGGTTCCGCGAGCCCGGGCTATCATCGCCGCACAAACAATAACGGGCAGCAGCATGGCCACGCGCATCAGTTTCACTATGGTGGCGGTATCGCCGGCCTCAACCGAGATACTGTAACCGGCACCCACCACCTGGGCCACATCGTGAATGGTGCCCCCCAAAAATACACCGGCGTCGATGGGGTCCAACCCCAGCCAGTGCACAACCATCGGGTAGGTGATCATCGCGATGGTGGATAGGGCCGAAACCCCCACTACCGCAAACAATGTCGCTTTTTCCTTGCCCGGGTGCCCCGGCAGTGCAGCAGACAGGGCCATGGCCGCCGAGGCGCCGCAGATGGCCGTTGCGCCGCCGGTCAACAGACCAAACAGGGACTGGAAGCCCAGTGCCCGGGCCAGCAACATGGACACCATAATAGTGACCGTAACAGTAGCAACGACCATCAGCACCGGTTGCCAGCCCAGAGCGGCAATTTGATCAAAGGTGATGCGCAGACCAAGCAGGGCGACGCCGATACGCAAGACTGTGCGTGCCGTGAATTCAATGCCGACCTTGCAAGGGCCTTCCAGTGCCAGGAAGTTCATGGCCATTCCCAGCAGCAACGCAAACAACATCACCGGCACGTCATAGTGTTCGGAGAGAAAACTCGCCGCCGCAGCGACTACCGCGCTGGCGATAATGCCGGGTAAAAGCACGCGGGATTTGGTGTGAACGCTGGACCAGCTGGCAACAAGCATAGTAGAACTCCTAAAACGTGGGCACTGGCCGGGCAGCAACAGCTCGCTGGCCACGGCGGTGCAGTACGAACTCGAAAACAGGTTTACCTAATAGCCCTTGCGCTACGCCTGGCACATTGCCGCTGTGCCCCCGGCGCGAACCCGGGCAACATCCACCTGGTAGTGCGACCGGGCATAGAGAAACACCGCGGCAGACACAATGCTGATCAGCGGCACCAGGGCCAGCGCTGAACCCAGGCCCACCCGATCCGCGAGCAAGCCGGTGACGAATGGGCCGGGTGCCAGGCCCAATAAATTGTTGACCAGGGTTAAGGTCGCGAAAGCGGTGCCGTGGATAGCCGCATGGGTGAGATTGGCCACCATGGCACCGGCCGGACCGGTGACCCCAGTGACCAGAAACATACCCAAACCGATAAGCAGCAGCTGCGCTACCCCTGCGCTGAGGCTAAAGCCCGCAAACAGCAGGGCACAGCTCAACAGGCAGTAAGTGACTGCCAGGGTAATTTTTTGCTCGGGGTTATGGCGACACAGGCGATCACTCAACATGCCGCAAATCACCATGCCAGCACCGCAGATCAGTACAAAAACGGCTGCCGCAAAGCCGGCCTTGCTGGTATCCAGGCCGTAGTAGCGATTCATAAAACTGGGCATCCACGCCATCATGGAGGCGCCGACAAACAGTTGCAGACCGCTGCCAATGTAAGCCGCTACGACCGAGCGACTGCTGTACAAACTGCGCAGTGCCGGGCGTGTACGCTTGCTGCTGGGGGCAGTCTCGACCACCGGCGCGATGCGGGATTCACGCACAATAAGCGGATAGAGGCAGGCCAGTACCAGGCCGTAGAGCGCCATGCCACTGAAGGCCCAGCGCCAGCCGAAGTAGTCAGCAAGGACGCCCCCCATACCCATGCCGAGCACGGAACCGAACATGCCGCCGGCCATAAAGGCGCCGGTAATGGTGGCGCGCATGTGCGCCGGAAACACCGACAGCACCACCGCGATACCAACACTGCCGTAGGCCGCCTCGCCAATACCCACCAGAAAACGCGCACCGAGCATTTCGGAGTAGTTGTTGGAGAGGCCGCAAATCAGGGTTGCCACACTCCAGAGCAGCGCCATCAGGGTCAAACTCTTCACCCGCCCCCAGCGATCTGCCAGCAGCGACAGCGGGATGGTAAGCAGGCCGACCATCAGCGCCACCACACCCGACAGCGAGCCCAATTGGGTATCGCTGAGCTGCCACTCCATTTTTAGCAGGGGAAACACCGCGTTCAATACCTGGCGCGACATATAGTCGGATATCAACAAGCCAAACGTAAGCGCAAAGACAACCCAGGCGTACTGGCGGGAAACCCGTGGTTCTGGCGAGTCGAAATCACTGGCAGCGTAATGAGCCATGGGTGCTCCTGAGTATTAGCCTGGTGAGTTGGAGATAATCCGGCGGCCTGACTGCGGCCGCCAGCGGTAATGCAGCGTCCTGCTTAAGCGCAAGCCAGCGGCACGTTTTTCTGCCCCGCCTTTCTGTTTGGCGCCATGCCATTGGCAGCCAGGGTTGCGTCCGCATCCTCGTACCAGGTACCGATCTTGTAAATTTCCCGCGCTTCCTTGCCGGTGGCCACTTCCCGACCCAATTCATGGGCGATGCGCACCAACTGCTGGATCTGGGCCACCGAAGTCATGCGCTTGCCGTGCTGGTCAATCAGCGTATCTTCAATACCGCAGCGAGGGTGCAAGCCCAGAGCCATAGCAACGGTGTTGATCGGCAGCACGTTTTTCATCAGGGACTCCAGCGTCAGGCAGGAACCGTCCGGCGCGCGGCGAATAAACTCCATAAAGTTGTACGGGTTGGGGCCGTCGAAGCCACCGCCGATACCCACCCAGGTGAGGTTGAGTGGGCCGCGGTAAACACCGCGCCGCACCAGGCGTTCCAGGGTTTCCAGCGAGGGCATACCGGTGAGCTGGAAGTGGGGCTGGATTTTCGCCGCCTGCAATCGTTTCAGGTGCTCCTCCACCCAGGCCGGGCCGGCGGGCACTGTCATTTCGCGATAGGCCTCCCAGTAGGCTGGCTGGCACAGGCTGGTATCACCCATATCCTCCTCGGTCATCAACTCGGTGATATTCATTTGAATGGTGTTGATGGCCACGGTGACCTGGTCCGGTTTGGGCGTCAGCTCTGCCAACATGTGGCGGGTATCATCGGATAACCATTTCGCTTCCTGGCCATCGTCTTCGGGGGCAAAGGAAATTGAGCCACCCACCTGGATGATCATGTCCGGCACCGCTTCCTTGACCCCGGCAATCAGCTCATTGAACATGGACAAACGCTTGGAACCCTTGCCGTCCAGTTCGCGCACGTGCAAGTGCAGGACGGTGGCGCCGGCTTCATAGCAGTCGACGGCTTTCTGGATATGCTCGTCCATGGTGACAGGAATGTCCTCGGGGAAATCCTCCGGCATCCATTCCGGCCCATAGGGTGCCACGGTGATAACAACCTTGTCCTGGTTTTGCGGGTGCAGTGAATCGTCTAAAAATTGCATAACGTGATCCTTATTGACGGAAAGTATTTTTGACTGAGTAATTAGAAAGGTTTATCGCCGACAATACCGGCCCGTTCCATCTTGCGATGGCAGGGCGGATAGTCCATCACCGCATAGTGTTGGGTACTGCGATTGTCCCAGATGGCCACGCTGTTGGGTTGCCAGCGCCAGCGGACCTGGAACTCCGGGATATAGGCCTGACTGAGCAGATAGCGCAGCAGGTCGGCGGCACCGGGGTTGGCATCCTGGCCAAAGCGCACCCGCTGCGGCGTGTGGTAGTTGGTAAAGTGAGTCGTAAACGCGTTGACGAACAGAATTTTCTCACCGCTGTCCGGATGGGTTCGCACCACCGGGTGTTCAGCGTCCGGAAATTGCGCCTTCAGCGCCAGGCGCTTGGCCATGGGCAGCGCCGCGCCGAAGCTGGCCTCAATGGAGTGCCGCGCGCGCAAGTCTGCAATCTGCAGCTTGATAGGCTCCGGCAACAGTTCATAGGCCTTGGCCATATTGGCCCACATGGTATCGCCCCCCACTGGCGGGCATTCGATACAGCGCAACACACAGCCAAACGGCGGCGCCTCGCGCCAGGTGGCATCGGTGTGCCAGGCGTTTTCATAGCGATCCAGGGGCTGCCCCGGCTCCTTGTAGATGCGCACCAGGCCCGGATGCTCCGGGTCTGAACCCGCCACCGGATGATCCTCCAGCGCGCCGAAGCGCTGCGCAAACGCCACGTGTTCGGCGCGGGAAAAGTGTTGCTCGCGCAGGAACAGCACCTTGTGCTCTACCAACAGCTGGCGCAGCTCCTGAAACAGGCCGTCGTCCTCGATCGCATCGGCCAGGTTGACTCCGAATAGTTCGGCGCCGATGCTGCTAGTGAGTTGTTCGGTTCGCATGGTGCACGCCTCAGATAACAAAAATGGATGAGCCGGTGGTTTTGCGCGCTTCCAGGTCACGGTGTGCCTGGACCGCGTCCTGCAGGGCGTAGTGCTGGTTGATCTCGATCTTGATGCGACCGCTGCCAACCTGCTCGAACAGCTCCGCGGCCAGTGCCGCTTTCTCGGCGGGGTCGGCGATGTAGTCGGCGAGCGCCGGCCGAGTGAGGTACAGCGAGCCCTTCATCGCCAGCAATTGCGGGTCGAACGGCGGAATGGTGCCGGATGCGGTACCGACGCACACCATCAGCCCGCGACGCTTGAGGGAGTCCAGCGACGCCATAAACGTGTTCTTGCCGACACTGTCGAAAACCACATCCACTCCGACGCCGTCGGTCAGATCCCGCACGTCACTGGCCACGTCCTCACGGCTGTAATTGATGACATGATCGCAGCCGTGGGCCAGGGCCAGCTCGGCCTTGGCGGGGGATGAAACGGTGCCAATCACCTTCAGCCCCAGCTGCTTGGCCCACTGGGACACAATCAACCCCACGCCACCGGCGGCCGCGTGCAATAAAATGGTGTCCCCCGCCTTGAAATCATAAATGCGGCGCAGCAGGTAGGCCGAAGTCAAACCGCGCATGGTCATCGCCGCCGCCGTCTCAAAGGCTATGGTCTCAGGCAGTTTGATCAGTGCATTGGCGGCAATCACACGCTCGGTCGCGTAGGCACCCAGGGTGTTGAGGAAACCCGTGTAAGTGACCCGGTCGCCGACCGCGACATTGGTGACCCCAGGGCCCACCGCCATCACCAGCCCCGCCGCTTCCACTCCCATACCCGCGGGCAGGGGCATGGGGTAGGTGCCGTTGCGAAAATAGGTATCCGCGTAATTCAGCCCCACCGCCACCTGGCGCAACCGCACCTCACCGGGGCCCGGCTCAGCGACATCAATATCCTCGAAGCTCAGCACCTCGGGACCCCCGGTTTCGTACATTCGAACAGCCTTGGCCATACCCAAATCTCCTGTATCCGTCATTTTTTTGATTGGCTTTGTACACCTGTTGAGAGCTAATGTAGAAAATCTCGCCCCCCGCTGCTTCACTTGAGGCGACATGGACTTTTCATTTCGCGACAGGCGCCTGGAGCTGCCACTTCAACGCGGTGGCGAAGGTTGTGTGGCCTCGGCCATTCTGTGATCCACCGGCAGCCCCTAAGCAACTTGCGCAATATGCGAAGCATTGTGTACGATGAATTTGTTATTCGACTTTTCAATTCGCGATAATTACATTGATAAAGAGAGCAATAATAATCGACCACAAGGGCTCAGTAATGACCAGCCAGATCCGCACCGCCGTGTTGAACAACTACGTGGAACTCGCGCAACACCTGGGACTAAACCCCCAACCGCTGTTAAACCAGGTGGGCTTGAGCATGGCGATGGTGGGGCAAAAAGATGGCCGCATTCCCGCGGAATCGGTGATAGCGCTGCTGGAAAACTCAGCCGCCGCGAGTGGTTGCCCGGTTTTTGGGCTGCGCATGGCGGAGTCCCGCCAGCTGTCGGATTTCGGCGCGGTCAGTCTGTTACTGCTGCACCAGCAGACATTGCGCGACGCCCTACGCATGACCATGAACTATCGCCACCTGCTCAACGAAGCGCTGGTGATGTATATCGAGGATGCGGGCAAGCTGGTGCTGATCCGGGAAGAGCTGGTCACCGGCACCACCCAGCCCGCCCGCCAGGCAACCGAATTCGCCATCGGTGTTCTGTTTCGTCTCTGTCGCGCCCTGCTGGGCACCCACTGGCACCCGAGCAGTGTCAACTTTACCCACAACGCACCGCCAGACTTGCAACTGCACCGGCGCATGTTTCACTGCAACATCAAGTTTGACGCGGAATTTAATGGCATCGTCTGCCCCGCTGCGGACCTGGATTATCCCAACCCAAACGCCGACCCCGCCATGGCCAAATACGCCGAGGACTTTGTCGCCTCGCTCCCCGGCTCGAACCGGCAATCATTTGCGCAAGAGGTACGGCAGGCGATCTATCTGCTGCTGCCCATGGGCAGAGCCTCTATCGAACAGATCGCCCAGGCGCTGGGCGTCAATGCGCGCACCCTGCAGCGCCGCCTGGAAGAAAGTGATATTACATTTTCGGATCTAATTAACGATGTGCGACGCAACCTGGCGGTGCGCTATATGGCGAACCCCAACTATTCGCTGGCAGCCATAGCCGACATGCTGGGTTACTCTGTGGCCAGCTCTTTCACCCGCTGGTTTACCAGCCAGTTTGGAGCGGCACCGGCGCGCTGGCGGGCGGAGCATTGTAAATCGGTTGACAGGCCCAGCTTGAAGGGCTGAGTGCCGACCTAGTGGTCTGCGGATGTTTCCTTAATACAAGCTTCGGCACCCCTGCTACCAAAGCCAAGTGGCTCAGTGGAGCCAGCACCCGCTGCCTTGACGACTAACTGAATGCGTTTAATTAAAGTCACCTTAACTAGATTGAGCCGCTAGTTAAAGATAACGGCGTTTCTTTAACTAATATTCGAGCTAAGTTAAGGTAATCTCCACAAACAAACTTCACTTCGCGCTCAATAAAGGCCTGAGAAGCTTCGGGCTTGAGAAGGCTGGTGCTTAAGCATAATAGTTGGTGTTTACCATGTCGATGTCTTTCGTGAAATAGAGGTTGAGGCTGTATATTTCTACCGCCAGGCCACCTACCAGCACTACGTCTATTCCCTGATCGGCCAGGTGGTTGGCAATAATACCAGCCAGGTCTACCATAGGGGTGTTACTAAAATCCATTACTCACCCGTTTCATTTCTTTTGCGCGCTGTTACCAATGGCTTACCGGCCTGCCGCGGTCGGGTACGCTGCACTAGCAGCCGTGCTTTTAGCTCTGCAGGGTAGGCGACAACGGCAGCTTTTAACAAAGCGGTAAGCGGTTCGATAAACGGGTAGCGCGGATTTAAGCGATAGTTGCGCACGCGACCAATTAGCTCACTCACAATAACGCCATCTTCTTCCAGCCGCGCCAGTTGTTTTTGCATGGGATTAACTGGCATACCGTAAAAACCGGCTATGGCACGAGCGTAACCCTCACCACGCAACATTAAGAACACCAGTGCATTTTCCTGGGAGTCGGCCCGCAACAGCCCTTTAAGCACAAACATAGGCTCCCCCTACCATCAAGCCAACCATACCAATTAGCGGTTAATATAAACCACTACTTGGTATATATAAAACACTGATTGGTATGGTTTGCCCGTGTGCTGCCTGCGCTAATGTGCGACCTGATTGGCGGTGAGCCTTGGGTGCGCATGCAAAAAGCTTTTGAAGCCCATACAAGACGCCACCCGCAGCTTAAAACAGGAGCTAAATCGTAACGCGGCCGTGACTCAACTAATACAAAAAAAGGCCGAGAGTTCCTGTATATGGGGCTTTCGGCCTTTGCTTCAAGCTAATGTCGAGCTGTGCAATCTTTTGCGCAAATTGATAACCTGTGGATTGTAGGAAAACATTATAAAAGTACCCGCCTACACCCACCTAATTCCGGCCATTCTTATCAAAAATCTATAAGCCGTTTTATAGGGGAACTTTATAAAAATCCCAAGATTGACTAATTTCTTACCTGAACATATCCCATCCATACAATTCAGCAAGGTTAAATCCCCCCCCTCGCCGGGGTAAATGTATTTGATGAGAGCCCCAGTGCTCGTACAGGTCAACTCAGTCTACTTTTCAACCAATTACGCACAATTACGCGCCATATGCGTAATTACGCAAACCATGCGTAACTCCGCGTAATTCTTCAGCCATAGATGGGCGATGGCAGTTCGGGGTACGCCCGATATATGTGAAGAAACACCCTTTCAGTAATATCTGAAATCTCATTTTCTTCATATTGCTCAACCGGTAACCCCGTTCTTTCATCGTAGAGAAAATCAAATATCTGTTGCTTAACCGCATCGCGACTCGATTCCTTTTGCTGCCAATTTGCAACTTTCAGCCGCTCTGCCTTTAGCGTTGCCAACAAAGTAGAGGCGACTTGTTTGATCTTGGCGATCTCTTTTGGCTGCAAATTCGGCTTGCTAAGGAGATCAAACAATACCAAAGACTCCTCGTCCAAGCCTTCCCTGAGTGCGCGCTTCTCTTCATGGGAAAGCTCTTCATTGAGCTTTAACAGCGCCTCAAAGGTTTTCTCAATAACAACGCGATCCTTTTCCTGGTTATATTCCTTAACCAATTTTTCGTAGTGCTCTTGATAGTCGGTACGTAACGGGTTCTGCATCATGAGCCTGGCTAACTTTTTCTCAACCACAGATTTAAGCGATTGCACTGTAGTATTCTTTCGCTCCGATCTAGAAAACTCCTGGCGGAGCCGTTCAAAATCGATCTTGCTGATATCGTAAATTCGATCGCCATCCGGTTTTGGTTCTTTGACTTTATGTGTGGTATCGATGCTACTATCAACAATCTCGTACAACTCTTTCATGATGTCGGAGATGTCGGCTTTTTCTTTATCTGCCTGCAAACCCTTATAGAGTACGTTGATTGCATCGCGCATATCACGATAGCCATTAACGCCCGGCACGTTAATGCAGGCTTTAAACTTGTTGAAAACCTCTCTGGCCATTACCTCGAAACGTTTCCGTGTTTCGTCATTTTGATTGATGATTTCCTTGGCCTGAGCAATCGCTGCATTTTTGGCAAAGCCTGTTTCTGTAATAATCCGGTTTAGTTCAAAATCATGCTTTCGCAAAAACTCGGCAACAAAACTGATCGACTCGTTCAGACTTTCCAGCAACTCCTCATTAGGCTTGGCGGGTTCATTTTCGTCCTCACCGCCGCCATGACCCTCGTCGCCTGCACCAGCAAAGGTCGCCAAGGCTTTACGCAAGTTTTTCAGTATTCCACAGTAATCCACAATCAAACCATTGTTCTTGCCTTCTGCTACTCGATTTGCCCTGGCAATAGCTTGCATCAAGGTATGCGCCTTCAACGGCTTGTCCAAATAAAGGGTGGAAAGTGTTGGCACATCAAACCCGGTTAACCACATGGCACACACAACTGCGACTCTGAATGGGTGCTCGCTTGATTTAAAGGCCTCTTCCATGTCCAGTCTAGAGCCATCAGCCAGTTCAAATCCAGCTTTAAGCAACTGCCGGTGAGGTTTTATATCCAGCCCCCATTTTTCGAACTTGGCAACTTCACCTTGCTCTTCACTGACCACAACCGCCATCAGCGTTTCATTCATCCACGCCAATTGGCGCTCTCGCCAGTCCAAGTCCTGCTCATCCGTAGCCGACGCAAGTGCTTTTTCTTTGGTTTTAATTTCCTGTTGCCAGTAAAAATCGATCAACTTGTGCATCCGTACACAAGTAATCTTGTCGAGGCACACAAACATCGCCTTGCCGGTTTCCCAAGCGTTGGCATAATGAGCCACAAAGTCACGTGCTATCTGATCCAGTCGGCTGGTTGCAGTGATAATGTGATAATCACGCTTCAGCTCTCGCTCCAACCTTTGCTGAACGTCTACACCCTCGATTTCCAACTCATCCAGCTTTTCCGCTATGCGCTCATTGATGCCTTTGGGGTCCGCAACCGTATGCTCGTTACCATCTTCGTCGGTAAATACCAACTCTTCACCACGGGCATCGTAGTACAAGGGCACTGTCGCCTTATCTTCGACAGCCCGCTGAAAGTCATAGGTAGAGATGTAATCACCAAAAACCTTCTTGGTTATCTCATCATCTTTAAATAATGGCGTTCCGGTGAAGCCGATAAAGCTGGCATTGGGCAAGGCGTTGCGCATATTTAACGACAAGGTGCCATATTGCGTGCGGTGAGCTTCGTCGGTGATGACGATAATGTCGTCGCGCTCGGAATAAGCCTTTTTAGGGTCGACTTTTTCGTTAAATTTTTGAATGAGTGTGAACACAAAGGCTTTTTGCTGGCCGATCAGCGCCTTGAGGTCTTTCCCGCTATCCGCTCGGCACGGGTCTTTATCGTTATCGACCAAGCCGCAACCTGCAAAGGTTTTATAGATCTGTGTATCCAGGTCCTCCCGGTCGGTTAACACCACAAAGGTATAGTTACCACCCAACTTTCGATGCACCATCTGGGCGAAAAATACAATCGAATAAGACTTGCCAGCCCCCTGAGTGTGCCAAAAAACCCCCAACTTACCCAAACGCTCACCTCGATTAACAACGGCATCAATTGCACGACTAACACCGAGGTATTGGTGATTGCGGGCAACGATTTTCACCAAGCGGCCAGAGCTCTGGTCAAACAGGGTGAAGTTTTCAAAGATGTCCATAAGGTTGGTTTTGGAACAGGTTCCCTTGAGCAAAGTTTCCATATCCACCACGCCTGGCTCATTCTCTTTCAATCGCTTCCAATCATTGAAATGCTCAAATTTACTGGAAATGGAGCCAATCTTGGCGTCAATGCCATTGCCCAAGATTATAAAGGTGTTGTGATAAAACAGGTGCGGAACTGTGTCTTTGTAGTCCGCAAGGTTTTGCTCATAAGCAGCACGAATATCCTTGTGAACGTTTTTCACCTCCATAAACAGCAGCGGAATGCCATTCACAAAGCCTACAAGGTCTGCCCGGCGCCGATAAATATCGCCTTTAATCCAAAACTCTCTGACCAGTAGAAAGTGATTCTTTTCATAATTATCAAAATCAAACAGCCGTAGTCGCTTCTTTACCCGCTCACCTTTTTCATTATGAAAACTCACTTCCACGCCATTCTTATGAAGGGAATACTTCTCCTTATTCACAGCAACTATATTGGTGGATGCGGGCATCTCACAGACAACGCGCAATGCCTCTTGGTAGGCGACATCCGGCAAGCCGGGATTTAGCTCAACCAACTTTTCACCCAAATAACGAGTTAATACAACTTCTTGCTCGGAAAGCCGACCTAAATCACCTTCCTTGCCCAGCTTTTCATACATGCCAAGAATAGACTCATCCCACTGCAACTGATTCAGCAAGTAGTCTGCGGTGACTTCCTGAACCAGGGCTTCTTCAGTCATGGCCATGAGTAAATCCCTCTATTTCTTGCTCCAAATTTGATAGCGTACAGGGCGATTGAGCTTCTTCACTACGCCATCATCAACAGCACGTTTCAGCCATTCAGTTAACTGAGACTTATGAAGCTGCGTGCTTTCAATCAGCGCATCAACGGTAACTGGCTTTTCAGCCAAGTGTTGAAGCTCGGCGATAAACAGCTGATAGAAATCGACAGGGCCTGATGGGACAGCTTCACTTTCGGCAGAGTGCTCAGGAATAGCTTCGATCTTTGCCTGGCTTTCGCTAACGACTATCTCGCGCTTTGACTCGATATGGTCTTCTTCAGGCCCAGATCTTGACTCAGGATTAGACTCAATCTCGGCAAACAGTTTTGGCTGTTCAGGCATGGCAAAGAGATCGCCCATTTGCTCCTTCACCTGGTTCGCACAGCCACCTTCATTGCACATTAAGTCCGCAATATAGAAGGCTTGAGTATCCGCCTCCAGCCAACGGCCACCTTTGGTGACCAAATTGGCATTGGCCGCATCTTTGTCGGTTGTCTGCTTAACCCATAGCGGGACCCATGCTTTTTTCAGATTTTCTTCTGCACCGCTCAGTGTGCCGCCCTTTTTGCCAGAGTGAATCACCAGAGAGCTGTCTGCCAAGCAATAGATGTATTTGTTGCGGGCCATGGCATTACCGGCATTGAACCCCGCCTCGGGATAGAAAGGCGATATCAACACAGCATGACCATCCATTAAACCTCTTCGCCATTTACTGCTGGTCGCAGTTTTAAGCAGGCTATCGGCCAACACACCAATCACCACACCGCCTTGCTTAATAGCACCCAGCATCGCCGTTTCATCGACACCACGAGCACCACCGGAGACAATGGCAATACCCTCTGCAGCTGCTTTCGCCCCCACTTGGTCGGTAAAAGCTAAATCAGACTCACTGGCATTGCGCGAGCCAATAACCGCCATGCCTCCGGCATTCAACAAGGCTTTGTTACCACAACCAAACAGCACTGGCGGGGAATCTGTTTTTAGCTGCATCTTCAAGCGCTTTGGATATTCTGGGTCGGAGCGGGTAACTACCCATAGGCCGGCTCTTTGCCATTTTTCCATGGCCAGTGCGAGGCTATGACCACGACTCAGCAACTCAACGATTCGCTCCGCGCTAATACGCGCATCTTGCCAGCCTTGCAGCAAGGCTTTCGGGTCGGTCACCAACAAGTCTGCTGGTGTGGTGGATTTTTCCTTTAACCACAAGGCAAAGCGACCCCATTCCGCATTGGTCAGCGGTTTTGCGCTTTCGCTGCTGGCTTTTGAAAAATAGCTGGTCAACAACAAAGTCGCCTGCGCTGTGGGCGACAGTAAACTGGATACATTCATTAGCCTTTCACCGAAGATGAAGCCAGCGCAACGGGGTAGACAACACCGCTGCCTGCTTGCTGTAAGAGTGCTGCGATGACCGTCAGCGTCCAACCGGAGTCCACTATGTCATCCACCAACAGAACCGGCGTGTCAGGTAACGGCTGATCAATCGCAAACGCACCATCCAGGTTACGGCACTGGTGGAAGCGATTCTGCTGACCTTTTTGCGGCTGGTTATCTTTGACTTTGCGGACCGCATCCACAAACGGGAGACCCAATCGTACCGCCAATCGCTGAGCAAAATCCGGCACCAATTCAGGATGATTACGCGACGGCACACAGCACACCCACTGAGGAGCAGGGTCGGGCTGCCAACGCTGCTGAATCATTTCCGCCATGGTCTCAACCAACTCATCACTGAAACGCCCGGCATGTTTATTATCGGCAACCGTCCGCCCCCAACCGGCATCTCCCCAGCGGGATAATACACGGCCTTCCTGTGCGCGAAGTTGTTGAGGTAAATTTCCACGAAATCCGTATTCCAGAAATGCATTGGCTGCCACTTGTGCTTTTGGGGCGATTACCATCTCCGCGTGCTTTAGGAAAGTACCTGCACGATGCGCCAAAGCAGGGTCTACATCTACATTTATAACGGGATGCCCCAAACAGACCGAGCACTTTCCGCACGGATCAGGATCAAAATCATCAAGGCTCGCTCGCAGGTACGTCATCTTACAAACGGTAGCTGCAAGATACGCCTGAACCTCCTGCCATTCCTGTACACGTTGCCCGGTTAAGTGTGCAATTCGGGCATGATCCATTTGATAGCGCACGGGCGTTCTCACCCAACGGCTGCCGTCTTTGATGACAGGTGCCGGGTTTTCCACTCTCAGCAGCTTCAGCACTTTTTCGATCTGGCCATGACGCAGGTTGGTTTGCTCTTCAATGCTGCGAATCGACAAACCATCGCCTTGTTCCAATACCTGCAAAATTTCATTGACCTGAGCTTCTGACGGAAAGGCCGAATTACGGAAAAACTCGTGAATATCCTGATCTTCCACACCCGACATCAACACACCCACCGCATGATCAATGCCACGCCCAGCACGACCCACTTGCTGGTAATAGGCAACGATAGAGCCAGGTGCCTGATAGTGAATCACGAAGCTTAAATCCGGCTTGTCGTAACCCATGCCCAACGCCGTGGTGGCCACCAATACCTTTAACTGATTGCTGAGTAGCAATTCCTCAAGATACTGGCGGTAGGCGTTGCTGTTTTCAAAACCTTCGGCTTCAGCGCTGCCGTGATAGGCCTTGGCGTCTATCCCATTAGCAACCAACCATTCAGCCACCTGTTCGGCGTCTCGCACCGTTAAGGTGTAAACAATCCCCGTGCCCAACAAGGAAGGTATCACCTGTGCTAACCAGGCTAAACGGGAAGCCTGATCGGGCAATACCATGGTTTGCAATGCGAGGCTTTCCCGGATCAAAGGGCCACTGTGAATCTGGATATTGCCCAGCTGTGATTGTATATCCGCAACGACACGGTTATTGGCCGTCGCTGTAGTACCCAGCACCGGCGTGTTGGCGGGCAACTGGCGCAGAATGTTTACGATGCGGCGATAATCGGGGCGAAAGTCATGACCCCAATCCGAAATACAGTGTGCTTCGTCAATCACCATCAGGGCGATACGATCGGCAATGGGCTGTAAGACAGTTTCAATAAAGTTGTCGTTTGCCAAGCGCTCAGGGGAAATCAGCAAACAATCGATTTGATTATTCAGAATCCGTTGAGTCACTGCCTGCCAATCGTTTTGATTGGTGGAGTTCATGGTTTCAGCGACAATGCCCAAACGCTGTGCCGATTCAATCTGGTTACGCATCAATGCCAACAAGGGCGAGACGATAATAGTCGGCCCCATACCACGATCACGAAAAATCTTGGTGCTGATAAAATAGACCGAGCTTTTACCCCAACCGGTACGCTGTACCACTAGTAGCTTCTGCCGATGATTCACCAAGGCATCAATCGCTTCCCACTGGCCATCACGGAATTCGGCAGCGGGATTGGCTAGCGCGGTTTGTAGTAGTTGTTGGGCTTCCTGTTTTTCGGTATCGAGATTCATCATCACTCCTTGATTTACACGGTTAGCTCGCCGCTCATAAGTTTGGGTAGCAGCAGATCGCGGGCTTGAGCGAGCTTGGCATTCTGCGCCATTAGATTTCGAATCTGATCGAAGTTGTTCTGAACTACCTGCACAAATTCATCCAAAATGCTCTTTGGAGGCAAGGGAACAGCATATTTGTCAAAGCAAGAATTCTGTACCCTCTGGCGACCAGATGAACCCGTCATGCTTTTAATTGCGTTCTCTCGAAACGGATAAGATCGAGCTAAACAGTAGACAAATTCCGAAGGTATTCGATTTCCTCTCAATACAATGAACTCTGTAGACCCACAAGCCACTTCATCTTCAGCAAGGAAATAGGCATAACCTGTTTTACCGTTCTCCAAACATGGAGTAATCCGGGCTAACAAGACATCATTCTTTTTGAATTTAACGTTGGTGTGTTTGGTTCGCCTCTCAAAATCAGCTGTGTTAGCTGTCATCGCTGTTTCGGAGAGTGATGACATGGGCACGTACCAAATCTCTTTACCTTTTTCGACGGGGGTTCTCGGATTAACGTCTATTACATCTGGTACGAGAGTCGGCTCCCACCCCTCCGGCACACCATCGGTAATCTTAACTTGCTCATGACCGGGAAAGCGCAGATAAACAAACCATTCCTGATAAAGCAAGCGAGCGGATTCTTCCAGCAATTGAATGCGGCGGTGGTTGTTTTCGATGAGATCACTGTAGCAACTAAGTATTTCAGCAATTAACTCCTGAGTCTCCAGTGGAGGAAGGGGAATAAATAAGTTACGCACATTGGTAATGTTTATATTCTGTTGTGCTGCGCCACGAGCTACCGAATGTAAAAGTTGCTGCCCCTCTACAGAATTGAAGAAGTATCGGTAAAATAGTGGGCTAGCTTTACTCGTATCCAGCCGGAACCTAATAAGAAAAGCCCCAGGAAGAACTGGCTTGTGATAGCCATTAAAAATAGCAGTCGTACCTATCCGACCGGATCGACTGATGACAAGATCACCAACTTGCAAATAGTGGTTACTGAACTTTTCCTCTTCGACATTAGCCTCTGGCATCGTTTCGAGAGAGATAACACCGTCAACGGATAAGTCGGTCGTACGCAGTGTTGCCACGTTGCCTTCTTCTGTATAGCAGGCACCACTAAAGCGCGGTCCAAAGGCGCTATCTACGGTTATCGAGTCAACTGATACTTGCGACCAACTCATGCCCCCAACTCCTCAAAGTTACGGGCAATTTTTCCGGCCAACTCTACCGCTTCGGCATTTAAGCCTTGCAGTTCAATATGAATATCGCGCAGGGTTTCTTCAAAATCGAAGTCTTCATCCACTTCTTCCGGTGCCACACCCACATAGCGGCCAGGCGTTAGGCTCCAGTCAGCGGCTTCGATTGCCTTGATATCCACCAGTTTGACCAGGCCTTCGACATCTCGTAGTTTGCCCTCCGGGAAGCGGCTTAATAACCAATGGGCTTGTTTGTAGAAGTAACGCACTTGCTTGAGTTGTTCCACGGCCAGCTTGCGAGCTTCATCGGCGGTTTTCTTCAGGTTGCTGCGACCTCGACCATTTAACAGCGTGTTATCCCAGAGCTCGCTGTCTTTTGCGTCATTGGCTTCGGCCAGTTCAATCACGCGAGTTGCCAGCTTATAAGCCAGGTCGATTTCTTTAATCAGGTTGCGGCTTTGCTCGGCCAGCCCTTTCAGGCAGGCATCTTTATCAATGAAATCCAGCAGGCTGGCAGCATCGTTATATTCGTATTCATTCCACCATTTTTGCAGATCGTTGGTCAGGATTTTAAACGCCGACCAACCACCTTCGACCGAGCCTTTGGCATTGAGGTAGTCGACATAGGGCTCAACACAAACGCCGTCTTGCTCCAGCATGTTCATAAAGGGCTGAAAGGCTTGGCTAAGTTTTTCCAACTGAGTGATAAAGTCGGGTATCGGCTCGCAGGCTAACTCTTCAGATTTTTCGCAATCGCGAGCTTCGAAAATTGATTTGTCGATATAGTGTTTAACTAATTCAACAAAACGCTCGCCTTCGCCACGGTAGAGCCAGACCACAGCAGTCAGATTTTGCTGCTGCTCGGGGCTGAAGTCGTAAATCTTGCGGGTAACTTTGCGGTAGACGTTGCGGGCATCCAGCATTAACACCTTGTCTTTCAGGTGTTCTGGCTTGTTTTTATTCAGAAACCACAGCTGGCATGGCACAGATCGGGTGTAAAAGAAGTTACCGCGAATATCGACCATGATGTCCACATGGCCCGTTTTAACCAACTGCTCGCGCACCTTGGCTTCATCCCGCCCAGCGCTGGAAGCCTGGGATGACATGACAAAACCTGCTCGGCCCGTATCATTCAGGTAACTATAGAAATACTGAATCCACAGATAGTTAGCGTTGCTGACTTTTTTGTTTTTATTCACGCCCGGCAAGCCAAAAGGCAGGCGGCGCTTATCGCCTTTGATTTTATCAGCGTCGACTTCATCCACGTTAAAGGGCGGGTTGGCCATTACATAATCAACAGTGCCAAACAAGCCTTCGTGAGGGTCGTTGTAGTAGGTAATAGCGGCTTCGCCACCTTCCACATTACCTTCAAGACCATGCACCGCCAAATTCATTTTTGCCAGGCGTGTGGTAACGCGGTTTTTCTCGTGGCCGTAAAAAGTCAGCTCATGTGGGTCTTGCGCGTGACGCTCCATAAAGTGGGCGCTTTGTACGAACATGCCGCCAGAACCACAAGCGGGGTCAAAAATCTTGCCGTGGTCGGGTTCAATCACATTCACCAACAATTGAACTAATGACACAGGCGTAAAAAATTCACCACCATCGTGCGCGCCCTGATCGGCAAATTGGGTAAGAAAGTACTCGTAAATACGACCAAAAATGTCGCCCGTCGCCTTTTTTAACTCCTCTGGGTTTAGCGTGCGCAGCAGCATACCCAAAACGTCGTTGGGAATGTTGTTGTATTCCTGCTTTGGCAGCTGGTTGCGAAGGTTGGTGTAATCGGCCTCGATGGAATCCATGGCATGGATAATGGCTTCGGCGCGATTATCAGCATCAGTCAGGGCTATGAGGTAGTCAAACTGTGCTTCTGGCTTGAGATAGATGGCGCTCTTTTTAGAAAAGTCTTCTTTGGTAAGCTCGCGGGTTTTACCACCGCGACGGGGCAAGGTGGCGACAATCTCGTCTTTTACCGAGAGAAATCGGCTATAAGCGTGGCGCAGAAAGATCAGCCCCATCACCGGCAAAAAGTATTCGTTGCTGGCCAGCTCTGAGTTAGCGCGTAAGGTATCAGCCGATTTCCACAGGCGTTTTTCAATTGCTTCGATGTTTTCCAGTTGTGCCATGGGGCCGGATTCCTAGTTATCTTCTGATTTACTGTTTGCTGATTTCATTGCTTCGCTGACACCGGCGCGGTTGTGCTGGGCGGCGATGTATTGCTCCAGCTCGCTCTGCTTGAACCGCCAGGAGTTACCCACTTTAAAGCCCGGTAGTTCACCACTTGCGGCCAGACGGTATATGGTCCGTTCATTCACCTTGAGGTAATCGGCCACGTCTTTGATGGTCAATATAGGATCACTCATGACGAGATATCTCAACTATGTCGGAGGTGTCGAAAAAGTACAAGACTGTCAATATATAGGATCTGGGAGAGAGATCAAGTAAGAACGGTTTTCAGGCTTATTGATCGCCAAACAGGCGCTGGTAGTCGGCCTTGAAGTTGGCAGGCATGTCTGAAAAGTACTTCCAGTATTCGACCAGGCCATTGATGGTTTTCATGTCTGTATGGCCGCAATCCAGCATGATTTTGAGCAGCTCTAAGGTCGGCATGACTCGCGCATCGAAGGCTTTAGCCAGCTCGGTCATATCCTGATCGTCCGTCACGACCGGAACACCCAACTCCAATGCATAGGCGATATACCAGGCATCAACACGGGACGGCCCGGGCAATTCAGTTTGTACATGATCCCATACGTATTCGAAGGTTTGCTGAATGGATTTCTTTTGCTTCTTGCCGATTTGGGGGAAGTGTTTGCGATTCTCGGCGAATTCCTCGTCATCCACCCATGGGAACTTACTTTGCAGCTTTCTGGTACCGAGCTCGTCATTCAGTTCAGGTAGAATGTACAGGCAATACTCGTTGTCACCAAAGGGCACGAACAGTAAGGGGCGTATGGTTTTGGCCAACCTTAGGTAGGCGTTGGTATCAACGAGGATTTTCGATTGCGGCATCAGGTCAACTCTGCGTGGATACTCCGTGCATCGAGGAGTGGCATATCCAGCACAGTTTGAACATAACCTGGCCCTTTATCGTGCTCTTTCAGATATTGTCGAAGCATATCGAAGAAAGGAGTTTCGAAAGCGCCTTCTACTTTTTCGATGTAGTCTCGCGCGCTTGGCTTGCCGTATTCGTCCAGCTCATTATCACCGAACAGGGCTTCGCTGAGATTTAGGAATTGCTGGTTAAATTTGGTTACCGCACCAAAGAAGGAATTACCCATTTTAATTTCAGCTCTATCAAGCCGCTTGGCGTACTTGTTAACTTGCTGAAGGATAGTATTTGGGGAAATTACCTGCTGCTCTGCCATCTGCTTTAACGTATTGATCCTTGCAGCAATCGACGGTTTTTTAACCAACGCTTCGTAGGCCTGCTCTGCTAATTCATGAGGGTAAAGCAAGCTCGCGGCAAAAGCATCGGCGAAGTCTTCCGCATCATCACCCTCAAGGCTTGGCGAAAGGCAGTGCCCCAACTCATGTGCCATCCAGAACTTGAAGTCATGGATATTGGTATTCAGATTCAGGTAAACCCATGTGCTGCCCGAGTCAGGAAGGTGTATGTGCACCGCATTTTCATGACGCTGCTTTGCCCCCCACATAACTGGGACCACAACGGCCTGTAGTTCGCTGAAGCGGCGAATCAAATGCGTGAAATCCACACACTCCACCGGGCCGAGATTAATATCTTCTCTAACTTTCGCTGTTACCGTTCGAAGATAGTCATAATCACAGCTCGGCGACTTGAGTACCGGCGGCATTTCAAAGGTGTCAAACGGCAAATAGGGCACGAGGTGACGCAAAAAGCGACCAATCTCTTGCGCTTTCTCGATGTGGTGATCCTTGGTTTTGGTACCGCGCATTTTACGGAATGCCACTTTTGGGGCATACGGATCTTCTTTGATAACCAAATCATCAAAGGAGAGATTCAGCAATTTGCCTAATTGGAGAAGCTTATTGGGACGAGGAAAAGACTTGTGCAAAAGCCATTGGGAAACGGCTTCTTTTGTAACGCCTAAAGCATCAGCTACGGCAGTCTGGGTTAGCCCTGCCTTACCAATTGCGGCCTGCGCTCTATCTGTATTAAGTCTCTTTTGCATGCGCGAAGTATATGCGCCTGTCAAGTTCTGTCAAGTTATAACTTTACAACCCTTCATTTTTTAGGCCCGCCCCCTTTGTAAATGCATCAAATATCAGCAAGCTCGCTATGACATCCGCAGTAAACCTTTGATTTCGTAGCCAATAAACTGCTTAAGGCCCGTGTCTCTGTCTGATCTACCGCCATTCACTTACTTCAAGCTCGCCACTTTACGAAACCGAAAACTGATTAACCCTGCTGCTGATTATCAACTATAGGCACCGTGGCTGAAGGCGGCACAGGCATATGGGGCTTGCGCCCCCACTTTCACGCTATGCCAACCTCAAGCCCTTGGCTTCAAACTGCAATCCGCTCTGAGCCACGGCTAAGGCATTCCCACCACCGCCGCAGTAGTCGCCAAATTACCCTTCTCCTCCAGCCAGCTCTTCCTGTCGGAGGCGCGCTTTTTACCCAGCAGCATATCCAGTATCTGGTTGGTGTCGTCGCCGACATCGATGGACAGCTGCACCAGGCGGCGGGTGTCCGGGGCCATGGTGGTTTCGCGCAGCTGTAAGGGGTTCATTTCACCCAACCCTTTAAAGCGCTGGACGCTGATTTTACCCTTCTTGTTCTCCGCCTTGATGCGCTCGATCACCCCGTCTTTCTCGGCGTCGTCGAGGGCGTAGTAGACGTCCTTGCCGATATCGATGCGGTACAGAGGGGGCATGGCCACGTAGACGTGACCGGCGGTGACGATGGGGCGGAAGTGACGCACGAACAGGGCGCAGATCAGGGTGGCGATGTGCAGGCCATCGGAGTCGGCATCGGCGAGGATGCAGACCTTGTGGTAGCGCAGGTTGTCGAGGTTGTCCGAGCCCGGGTCCACCCCCAGGGCCACGGAAATGTCGTGGATTTCCTGGGAGCCCAGCACTTCCTGGCTGTCCACTTCCCAGCTATTGAGGATCTTGCCGCGCAGCGGCAGGATGGCCTGGAATTCGCGATCGCGGGCCTGTTTGGCGGAGCCGCCGGCGGAGTCACCCTCCACCAGGAACAGCTCACCCCGCTCCGGTTCACCGGAGGAACAGTCCGCCAGTTTGCCCGGCAGGGCCGGCCCCTGGGTCACTTTTTTACGGGCTATTTTCTTGCTCGAGCGGACCCGCTTCTGGGCGTTGCTGATACAGAACTCCGCCAGCTTGTCACCCTCTTCGGTGTGCTGGTTGAGCCACAGGCTGAAGGCATCCTTGGCCACGCCGGAGACAAACGCCGCCGCCTCCCGGGACGACAGGCGCTCCTTGGTCTGGCCGGAAAACTGCGGGTCGGAGAGTTTGGACGACAGCACATAACAGCAGTTGGCCCAGATGTCTTCCGGGGTCAGCTTCACGCCCCGCGGCAGCAGGCTGCGGAACTCGCAGTATTCCCGCAGCGCTTCCAGCAGGCCGGTGCGCAGGCCGTTGACGTGGGTGCCACCCTGGGCGGTGGGAATCAGGTTGACGTAGCTCTCCTGGATCAGTTCGCCGCCCTCCGGCAGCCACTGCACCGCCCAGTCGGCGGCGTCGGAGGTACCGGCAAAGCTGCCGATAAACGGGCTGGCGGGCAAGCTGTCCCAACCGTTGGTGGCGGCCAGTAGATAGTCCTTAAGGCCGTCTTCGTAATACCACTCGTCGGCTTCGCCGCTCTGCTCGTCCTTGAAGGTCACCCGTAACCCGGGACAGAGCACCGCCTTGGCGCGCAATACGTGGCGCAGGCGGGAGACGGAAAACTTGTTCGAATCAAAATACTTCGGGTCGGGCAGGAAGCGCACACTGGTGCCGGTATTGCGCTTGCCGCAAGTGTCGATCACTTCCAGGTCGCGGGTTTTCTCGCCGTTGGCAAACAGGATTCGATGCACCTGGCCGTCGCGCTTGATGGTCACTTCCAACTCTTTCGAGAGAGCGTTGACCACCGATACGCCGACGCCGTGCAGACCGCCGGAAAACTGGTAGTTGTCCTTGGAGAACTTGCCGCCGGCGTGCAGCGTCGAGAGAATCACTTCCACCCCCGGCTTGCCCTGTTCCGGGTGGATATCCACCGGCATGCCGCGACCATCGTCGGAGCAGGTCAGGGACTGATCCTTGTGCAGGATCACGTCGATGTGTTTGGCGTGACCGGCCAGCGCCTCGTCGACACTGTTGTCGATCACTTCCTGGGCCAGGTGGTTGGGGCGCGTGGTTTCGGTGTACATGCCCGGGCGTTTGCGGACCGGGTCCAGCCCGGTCAATACTTCAATATCTTCTGCGGTGTAATTAGCCATACTGCTCTGGTGTTATTTGAACTGGAGGAATTGCAACCGGCGCGAGGGCAATAACCGACCATGGTCAGCGCCAACACCCGGGGTGCTTTTTGGGTGGCCTTTTGTACCACATTAAGCCGGCCGCATACACTGCCAAGACAGCGCCGCCGAGTTTAACCTGCGACTGGCGGCAATAAAAACTCGACGATGGCAGGCAGTTTGTCGACGTAGCCCTGGAAGGCGTGGTCACCGCCGGGTTCGATGGTCTGCCGGCAACCGCGGTAGCGGCGCACCGCCTGGCGGTAATCCAGGGTTTCATCGCCCTCCTGGGCCAGTAACCAATAGTGCTGCGGATACTGCAAAACCTCCGGCTCGAGGGCGCGGAACTGGGCCGCGTGGGCGCTGGTCATGACATAGCTGTCACGGGTGTGGTAATTGTGTTGCGGTATATCCTTGACCCGCTCGATCAACAGGTGCGGGCTCACCGACGGGTTGATCAGTACCGCCCGCAGACCGAGCTTTTCCACCAGCCAGGTGGACCAGAAACCACCCAGGGAGCTGCCGATCAGGCCGATATCCGGGTCATCGATGGTGGCCAACAGGTCCAGTAGCTGGGTTTGGGTCTGCTCCGGGTAGGGGCTCAGGTAGGGGCAGTAATAGCGCACATCCGGCCGCTGCTCACGCAGCCAGGCACGGGTCTGCTCGGCCTTGACGGAACCGGGCGAGCTTAAAAAACCGTGTATATAAACAATAGCCGCCATCCGGGTGCTAATACCCCAGCGACTGGAAATCGATGCCGTAGTGTTTCTCGGCTACCCGCTCCACCCCGGTGGTAAATTCACCGTCGTTGCCCAGCTCAAACCAGCGATAGCCCGGCATGCAGTCGTCGAGGGCAAAATCGTAGCTGCCCGGCTTGAACTGGATACAAGTCGACGGCGTGGCGAGCAATTGGAAGTGGCTGAAGTGACCGTTGAATTCCTGGTGCACGTGTCCCCACACCAGGGCCTTGACCTGGCTGTAGGTGGCCAGGGTATCGAGCAACTGCTGGCCCTTGCGAATGACGTATTGGTCTATCCAGTGGCTCCCCACCGGCAGCGGCTGGTGGTGGACAAACACCAGTGCCGGTTTGTTGCAAGCCTCCAGGTACTGGCGCAGGCGCAGGAACTCTCCCTCCTCCAGGTCGCCGTGCTCATACCCCGGCACACTGGAGTCGAGCAGTATGATTTGCCAGTGCGGCAGCTCGCAATAATCCATCAACACGTGATCGCCCGCCGCGCTCCGCATCATGTCGCGCTGGTCGTGGTTGCCGGGCAACCAGGCCAGGGGCGCCGCGATACTGGCGCGCACGGTGGAGGGAAAGCGCTGGTAAGCTGCCGCGTGGGCCCCACTGGCAATATCGCCGCTGGCGACCACCATATCGATGCGCTGCTCGGTGGCAGTGAGCAAGTGCAATACGTCGTCGAGACTTTCATCGGTATTCAAGCCCAGCAGCTCGCTATCAGGCTCTTCGCCGAGGTGGCAATCGGTGATCTGAATCAGGCGGATGCTGGCTGGCTTGTCGTTACTTGGCACGTGCTACTCGCATTTGATCAGGCTTATGTCTAACCGCCCGGACCTTCGCCGCTGCGGCCGAGCAACCCTGGCGGGCTGTGGTCGTTTTATCTGTTTACTGGCGCCACAGGCTCGGCCTGGGCACGTCGGGCGGGTTAATCCGAGGACAAACCAACCGCTTCCCGCACCTGCCCATTGGCCTGGCTGTGAATCAACCAGTCGCGTAAAAACCGGTTCATCTGTGCCTTTTCATCCTGCTGGTACATTTTGCGATTGGGGTAATCGTACCTCGGTCGCAAGCGACGATGCTGATGCCAGGCGATCACTTCCGCCAGCTGGGCATCGTGGTAGAGCCGGATTTGCAGCTTCGGCGAGCCACCCCAATGCTTGAGCTCATCCTCTTGGTAGACTTCCAGCATCGTGGTGTAGGGCGCCCGCTCCGTCACCCGCAGGCGAATTCGCCAGGCTTTGGCACCGGATTGAACCGCGTACTGCCACTCATCGAGCCCCTCAAATTCGGGCATCAGCTTTAACAGGCGCGCGTAATTGGCCTCGCAGCAAGCAATTTGCTCACCGAGATTGACCTTGTAACGCGATGCAACGCGCCCGCTGACCCGACCTGCCGTCATTATGCCCCCAAAGGCAGTTGTAAAACTGTTAATCGATTCACTGCATTGGCTATTTAAAGTGTTGTACCGCCGCGCCGCAAGTGCATTTTGTCGCAAATCGGGAAAATAATCCCCCCGCCCGCTTTATTCGGGCAGGCCCTGGGCGCGCAAGCGCTGGATATTAAGCTGCAACCACTGCAGTGCGATCAGTGTGGCCGCGTTGTTAAAGCGGCCGCTGTAGAGTGCGCCAAACACTTCCTCAACCGGAAACGTCAGCAGGCGAATATCCTCTTCCTCACTGTCGAGGCCGTGCAACTCGCCATCCACTCCAGCCAGTGACGCCAGCCCGCAGTAGAGGTGCATATGCTCATCGCAGCCGCCCGGCGAGGGATAGTACTCACAGATATACTCGAGGCTAACCGGCACCAGGCCCGCCTCCTCCTGGATTTCCCGCCAGGCCACCGCCTCGGCGGTTTCACCGCTTTCCATAATGCCCGCCACCACCTCCAGGCACCAGGGGCCACTCTCCGCCTCTAGGGTGCCGGGCCGAATCTGTTCCACCAGGCCCACTCGGTCGGTCACCGGGTCGTACAGCAGGGCACCCACGGCCTGGCCCCGGTAGAGCAACTCCCGGGTCACTACCGAGCTCCAGCCACTGGCGTATTTACGGTGTTTGTAACGCAGTAGCTCCATGCGGAAAAAGCCGCGGTAAAGTGGCTCGCGCGCCAGGACTTCAACGTCACTGGCCCCGAATTCTGCCCCGTCAATATCGCTACTCATATCCTGCCCCCAAACTGTTCTCATCTTTTAACACAATTTTACCCCCTTATGACCAGTCTCAGGTCGACGCTCCGTAACACAGCAGCTACACTTCCCAATTGTGAGCTATCGAGTTATAAGCCCCCTTTTTCAAAGCAAGGACTTCCAATGTCAAAAAGACACCTGCCCCTCTCTCTATTGCTGGGCACCCTCAGCCTGTGGTCATCACTGGGCCACACTGAAAACCTGCAGGAAATCTATACCCTGGCGCTGGATAACGACCACCAGTTAAAGGCCGATACCGCCAACTACAGAGCCGGACTGGAAAACCTTACCATCAGCCGCGCCCGCCTGCTGCCCCAGATCAATGGCAGCGCCAGCTACTCTGAAACCGATTACGACTTCAGCGGCCGGCAAAGCAACCAGGCATTCAACGACGCCAGGGGCGATGTACACAGTGAGACCTACAGTGTGACCCTGACCCAACCGCTGCTGAATATGGCCGCCTGGTTCGGCTACAAGCAAGGCGTCAGTCTCAGCGCCCTGGCCGAGGCGCAATTCAGTGCCGATCAGCAGTCCCTGATCATCCGGGTGGCCGAGGCCTACTTTAACGTGTTGCGTGCCGTTGACAACATGGAGACAGCACTGGCCGAGGAGAAGGCCCTCAGCCACCAACTGGAGCAGACCAACCAGCGCTTCGAAGTGGGCCTGACCGCCATCACTGACGTGCACGAAGCCCAGGCCGCCTTCGACAGCGCCAACGCCGCCACCCTCCAGGCCCAGGGCGCCCTTGGCATTGCCTTTGAAGAACTGGAGGTGCTCACTGGTCGCAGCCACGCCATGGTCGCGCCGCTGGTGGATACCTTCCCGGTCAGCAAACCCCAGCCCACCGATCGCCACCAGTGGGTAGAGTTCGCCCTGCAAAACAACTACCTGCTCAAGGTCGCCGAGCTGAACTCCGCCGCCGCCAAACAAAACGCTCGCGCCAAGGCCTCCGGCCACCTGCCGACCCTGACTGCCTCACTGCAGTACGTCGACTACGACGATACCAACAGCGACATCACCAGCAGCTCAGGCTCGATCTCCGACAACGACTCACGCTTTACCGACCAGTCCACCATCGCCGTGCAGCTGGACGTACCTATCTTCAGCGGTCTTGGCGTCTCCGGTGAGCGCCGCCAGGCGCAACAGCAAAAGATCCAGGCGCAGGAGCAATACCAGAAAACCCAGCGCGACATTATCCAGGGCGCGCGCTCCCTGCACGTTTCAGTAGTGACCAACGTCGCCCAGGTCAACGCCCTCAACCAGGCCATCCGATCCAGCCAGAGTGCCCTTGAAGCCACCCAGGCCGGCTACGATGTGGGTACCCGCAACCTGGTCGATGTGCTGGTTGCCCAGCGCAACCTGTACCAGGCCCAGCGCGCCTACGATGAGAGTCGCTACAACTATGTGCTCGATATGCTGCGCTTGAAAGAAGTTGCCGGCAACCTCACTCCGGCCGACTTGCTGCAGCTGAACCAGTGGCTCGATGACGGCGCCCCGGTGCTGCGCGCCAAATACGAATAGACACCACAGCCAAAAGCGTTCGTCGCCAGGCGCCGGCCCGCGGGCCGGCGCCTTCACTTGACCAGCAACTGGTCGATCTGCAGCAGCAGCCGCGCCAGCGCACCGCGGTTATCCGTGGCCACAGTGCGCGCGGCAGCTCCCATCTGCTGCGCCTGCTGGGGATCATCCAGTAGTTGTCCCACCTGCCCGGCCAGTTCCGCCGGCGACTGCACCAGGCGCAACCCGCCTGCCGCCAGCAACAATCGCGATACCTCGGCAAAATTGTACAGTGAAGGGCCGCTGAAAATGGGCTTGCCCCAAGCGGCGGGCTCAATAAAATTGTGACCGCCGTTCTCCACCCAGGTGCCCCCCATAAACACCAGGTCGCTGGCCCCGAGCAACGCCATCAGCTCGCCCATGCTGTCACCAATCAGCACCTGGGTAGTGGCGGCGAGCGGCTCGGCGCGACTGTGCAATTGCACCTTGAACGCCTGCTCCGCCAGCATTTGCACCCGGCCAAAGCGCTCGGGATGGCGTGGCACCAGCACCAGCAGCAATTGCGGGTGGTGCTCCAGCATTAAGCTAAAGCTCTGCAGCAGGCGCTCGTCCTCTCCCTCATGGGTACTGGCGGCGAGCAATACCGGCCGCCCGCCGCCGGACTGCCAGCGTTGCCGATAGCGCTCAGCCAATTGCTGCTGGCTCGGCTCTATCTGCAGGTCAAACTTGATATTGCCGGTCACGGCGACGCAGCTGGCACCCAGCTCGCGAAAGCGCTCGGCATCGGCCTCGCTCTGGGCGGCGATCACCGTTATCGCTTCCAGCATGGCGCGACTCAAGCCGGCCACGCGGCCATAACCCGCCGCCGATTTCTGGGACAGGCGGGCATTGGCGACCAGCACCGGCACCCCCGCCGAGCGACAGGCGGCAATGGTATTGGGCCAGAGTTCGGTCTCCATAATAATTGCCAGCGCCGGACGCATGCGCCGCAGGAATCGCCCGACACAATCCGGCAGGTCGTAGGGGCTATAGACGTGCAACACCGAATCGCCGAAGGCCGCGGCCACCCGCGCGGAGCCGGTCGGGGTGGTAGAGGTCACCAGCAACTGCCAATCCGGGTAGCGCTGCTGCAGCTGTTGCAGCAACGGCAGCGCCGCTATGGTCTCGCCCACCGATACCGCGTGCAGCCAGATGGCCGGGCGCGAGTCCGTTCGGGCCGGCACCAGGCCGAAGCGCTCACCCCAGCGACTGGCGTAGGCCGGCGCCTTGCGCGCGCGCCACAAGAGCCGCAGCAGCACCAGCGGCAGGGACAGATAGAATACCAGTGTGTAGAGAAAACGCATGGGCTCGGGGCTGTGTTGGTGGCGATGTGGGTCAGGGGGCGAAGCTTACCACAGTCGCTTTTCCACAGAACCCGCCAGCGGTATTTACGGGCTGGCATTTCCCGGCAACCGCTTGCCGCCAGCCATTTCTGGACAGCTCCAGGGTGGTCGTTTATCCTGCTGGCGCACTCACCGGCGAGCCCGGTGGCGGTCAACCGGTTTCCTGGCGGGGGCCAAATCCACGTTGACACTCCCAATAACATGCCGACAACCAGGGCCACCCGTTGATTTCCATTTGCTGCGTCACCGACGACCTGCCCGGCCACAAGAGTCAAATCGAGGGCCTGTTGCTGGCCTTGAAGAAACGGGTGGAGGTACAAGAGCAGTGGCTGCACATCCACCAGCCCGCCCCTGTCACCACAGCGCCCGACCTGATTCTGGCGGTGGGCCGCCACACCCACTGGCCGGCCCTCAAGCTGCGCTGGCACCAGGGCGGCAAGGTGGTGGTGTTGACCAAGCCCCAGTTGCCGCGCTGGCTGTTTGATTTATGCGTGCTGCCCCGCCACGACGGGGTCAGGGAGAGCCGCCGCGTGTTCAATACCATCGGCAGCCTCAATGCCATTCAGCCGGCCAGCAATCCGCAGGCCGATTGCGGCCTGATCCTGCTGGGCGGCCCCTCCAAACACCACGGCTGGTCGGCGCCGGAAATGCTGGCCCAGTTGCAACAGCTGCAGCAGCTGTGCCCGCAGATACACTGGACCCTGACCACCTCGCGGCGCACTCCAGCCCCCTTCACCGAGGCCCTGCAGCCCCTCGGCGGGCCAAATTTCAGGGTGGTCCCCTTTGCCGACACCAATCGCCAGTGGCTGCTGCAGCGCTACGCCGAGTCCGGCTGCATCTGGGTTACCGAGGACAGCGTCTCCATGGTCTACGAGAGCCTCAGCAGCGGCGCCAACGTCGGTGTGCTGGAGGTGCCGCGCAAGCGCACCGGTCGGGTCAGCCGCAATCTCGATACCCTGGTGGCGGAGGGGCGCGTCCTGACCCTGCGCCACTTGCAACAACAGGGCTTGCCCGCCGCGCCCCGCTTTCCGCCCTTGCAGGAGGCCGACCGGGCCGCCGCCCACATTCTCCAGTGGCTGCAAGATGCCAGCTGATCCATTACTATGCACTCGACCTCACTATGCTCTCGACCTCGCCACCACCTGGGCCATCACATGATTGACAGCTTGCCATGAAAGTACTGCAGATTTTACCGGCGCTCAACAGCGGCGGAGTGGAGCGGGGCACCGTGGATTTTGCCGGTGAACTGGTCAAGCGCGGCCACCAGTCGCTGGTAATGTCCTCCGGCGGCAGCATGGTTGAAATGCTGCAAGCTGCCGGCAGCACCCACGTAGAATTCCCGGTGCATCGCAAATCCCTGTTCTCGCTGCTGCGTGTCCGCGCGCTGCGCAAATTGCTGCTGGAGCTGGATGTGGACGTAATTCACGTGCGCTCGCGAGTGCCGGCCTGGATGACCTGGCTGGCCCTGAAAAAGCTGCCGGCGGAACAGCGGCCGGCTCTGGTCTCCACCTTTCACGGCCTCTATTCGGTCAGCCCCTACAGCGCCATTATGGGCTGCGGCGACCAGGTGATTGCCATTTCCCAGTGTGTGCACAGCTATATCCTCGACAACTACCCGAAGATCGACCCCGCCAAAATCACCATCATTCACCGTGGTGTCAACACGGCAGAATTCCGGCCCGGCCTCGAAGCACCCGCGAATTGGAAACAGCAACTGTTCAACGAGCACCCCCAATTGCAAGGCAAACCCCTGATCCTGATGCCCGGCCGACTGAGCCGCTGGAAAGGGCAACTGCAATTTATTGAGCTGATCGAAGACCTGACCCGGGCCGGCAGCGAATGCCACGGCGTGATTGTCGGCGGGCCGACACCGGGCAAGGACGACTACCTGCAAGAGCTGCAGGATTCGGTGCAAGCAAAAGGCCTGGCTGAGCACATCACCTTTCTCGGCCATCGCCGCGACATCGCCAACATCTACACCGTCTCGGCGCTGGTCTGCAACCTGTCGCAACACGCCGAACCCTTCGGCCGCACAGTGATCGAGGCATTGGCGCTGGGGGTACCGGTGGTGAGTTACGATTACGGCGGCCCGGCAGAGTCACTGCGAGCGTGTTTTCCCGAGGGCCTGGTTCCCCTCGGCGATCGCCAGGCCTTGAGCAGCAAAGTGCAGAGCCTGTTGCTGCGGCGAGCGGAGATCCATTTGGCGGAACAATTCACCCTGGACTACCAAGCCAGTGCCACCCTGCAAGTCTACACCAGGGCCCTGCAGGATAACCGGCGCTACCGGCAGCGCAGCCCGGCGCCCTGAAAACCGCGCCACCATAACTCACCACAACACGGTAATATTTGCCGCCCGACGTTAGACCATGAGGTTAGACTGGCGCCCGCCTGTACTGACAGTGCGGCCTCAGTTATCATGTGGCGGCGTCACACGGGGTCGGGATAACAATACATGCGAATTTTACACGTTTCACACCAGCAGCTACGTAAATACGGCTATCTGCGTGTCGACTGGGGGCTCAAGTTATACTACGGCCTGATCAAGAACGACCACCATGTACAGGCCTTCAGCGACCGCGATGTGGCCGCCTTTGAAGCGCCATTTGGCATTCGCGACCTCGGCAAGAAAAAGGCCAACCAGAGACTGCTGCAGACCACTGAAGCCTATCAACCCGAGCTGATCATCGTCGGCCACTGCGACATCATCTCCAACCAGACCATCAGCGAAATGCGTCGCCTCTGCCCCGGCGTAGTAATCGTCGGCTGCAACAATGACCCGCTGTTTGTGCCGGAAAACTCCGCCAAAATTGAACACCGCTGCGAAGTCATGGACGCCATGTTTGTATCTACCGGCGAGCGGGAACTGCAGCGCTATGCCGGCAAGCGCGCGCGCCTGTTGCATATGCCCAACCCGGTCGACCCGGCAGTGGAATCCTTTGATGTATCGCAACAGAGCGACTTCGAGCACGACCTGATTTTTTGCAGCAAATCCGAAGCCCACACCAATCGCGGCCAAATTGTCAGCCAGTTGCGCGACAGCTTGGGTGACAAGCTGCGCCTCTACACCCCCGGTAGTTTTGGCGTTGCCGGGGTCTGGGGGCGCGACTACGACCAGGCCCTGGCACAGAGCAAAATGGGCCTGAACCTGAATCGCCAGGAGGGCCTGCACTGGTACTCATCGGCGCGCATGGCGCAAATGGCGGGCAACGGCCTACTGGTCTTTACCCACGCCGGGGCCGAATTTGACAGCCTGTTTCCCGACGAGAGCCTGGTCTATTTCAATTCCACCGAGGAGCTGGCCGCGCAGGTACTGGAATTCCACCAGGACGACGCCAAGCGGCGCCACTGGGCCGCCAACGGCCGCGCATTTTTTCACCGCGAAATGAACAATAAACTGTTTGCCCAGTACATCGTTGAGGCCAGCATGCAAGTGCCCTACTCCCACAACTACGTTTGGGCCAGTTAGATATGTATTGCTACGGGGGTCGACGACCATCCGCATTATGAACCCTGGTTCCGTTGAACTCGGCAGCGTCGACAACGCCTTTTCCCAGGGTGGCAATCGCCTGTGCTTTATCCACCCGGAGGACCCGACGCGCTGCATCAAGGTACTGCGGGAGGACCGCTCCCCGGCCATCAAACGCGGCGAAACCTATTTCCCCAAGAACCTCAAGCCGCTCAAATACTTTAACGACAACCTGCAGGAAGCCAGCGTCTATCGCAAGATCGACCAGTGCGTCGGTGAACCCGCCTACGAACTGATTCCCCGCTGTTACGGCTTTGTCGAGACCAACCTGGGACCGGGACTGTGCAGCGATATGATCCGCGACAGTGACAACCTGATCTCCATCACCATGAAACAATACATCTGGACCTACGGTAAAGATGCGCGCATCAACGGGGCCCTGCAATCGTTCGGGGAGCGCTGGGCCGAACTGGGCATGCCCTCGCGCCAGTTGCTGCTGCACAACCTGGTGGTCCGCTGCGTCGACTCAGTGCCGGTGCAACTTTACCTTATTGACGGCCTCGGCTGGCCAGACCTGGTACCGCTGGCCTACTGGAGCAAGCGCCTCGCCCGCAAGAAGGCAGGCCGGCGCGTGGTGTCGCTGCACCACGCCATCGACCGGCTGCTGCATATAAAACACAACAAACAGGACTACGGGCCGCACGGCTGGCTGCTGCCCGACGAGCGCCGGGCCGTGTAGGGCAGCGCCGCCACATCAGCACAGGAATCCGCAATGAAAATCATACAAATCATGGCCGGCACCGGTAACGGCGGCCTGGAAAATCACTTTATTGACCTGTCCAATGGCCTGGCTGAATTGGGCGTCGAAGTGGTGGCCATCGCCCACGAAAAATACGCAAGCCGCATCTCATCCCAGGTGAAATACATACCCCTGGACCTGTCGAAGTCCCGCTACAACCTGTCGACTTTACTCAAGCTCGCCACTATTTTGCGCCGGGAAAAAGCCGACATAATCCACAGCCAGGCCAACAAAGCCACAGCACTTATCGCCACCTTGAGACGCTTCATTCCCGGCATAACAGTAGCGACCATTCACAACCGCAAAAAATCCGTATCCATGTTCAACGCCATAGACTGCGTAATCGGGGTTAGCAATGGCACCATAAAAAACCTCACGCACCCCAACACCCACGTTGTCTACAACGGACTGTCACCCTACACCGGCGCCACTTTAACCCGCCAACAGCTGATCGAAAAATATCAGCTCGACCCGCAATTACCGCTCTGCATCGCGGTGGGGCGACTGGTGCCAGCCAAAGCCTTTGAAGACCTGCTGAGTGCCTGGCAGAACGACTTCGGTCAACTGGTTATTTTTGGTGATGGCCCCGAGCGAGCCAAACTGGAGAAGCAGATTACAGAGTTGCAGCTGACTCAGAGTGTCACCCTGGCGGGCCACTACAATAATCTGCGCGAGGCCATTCCAGCTGCAGATTTGCTGATAATCTCATCGCGCCGGGAAGGTTTTTGTTATGTCATGGTCGAGGCACTGTTGGCCGAGCTGCCCATGGTTTCGACTCGAGTCCCGGGCACCGAAGACGTGCTGCCGGAGGCGTATCTGGTAGACTCCGGCGACATTACAGGGCTGCGCCAAAAAATCGCTGCCCACGCGCCCAACGCCAGCGCCTTGAAACTCGAAATGGCGCCGCTATTTGAATGGGCCAGGAACAATTTGTCGCTGCAAAAAATGGTCGAGAACACCCACGCTATTTACCTCGAAACCATGGAGTCGGCGGGCACTCACTAGTTCACATCCAACAAGCCTTTATCTCATCGCCGCGCAGGCGACAGTCCGTGACCAAGCAAACCCTTGAAGCCTGTAGATTCCCGCCTGGGCGGGAATGAGGGTAAATTGACAATTAGCTGGTTTCTAAATCGATACTAATTAGATCGGGCCCAATCAAATACCCAGGCAATTTTGCGGGCGATAGAACAGCGTCGAGTGATGGGCATCGATACTGCCCGGCTTGAGACCGACAAACTCGAGGCTGCGAAAGCCCGCCTCGTGCATATGGGCAACCGCCGGCGCATAGCGTTCGCGGCTGGAGTCGTCCAGCAACAGCACACCACTGGCAGACAGGCAGGGCAATGCGGCCTTGACGCAATCTACCCGGTCGCGGCCATCGACGACAACCACATCGTACTGCTGACCCTGGCCGGCGATTGCCTGGATATAGCCGTCACCGGTGTCGGCGTGAATAAGCTCGACATTGGCGGGCAGGGTCGGGCCAATCAGGTCGTACCATTCGCGACTGCTCTCCACCGAGGTGACCTCGCCAACTCGCTCGGCGTAGTAGCGGGTGGAAAAGCCACTGCCATACTCGAACAGCTTCAAATCGCCCTGCAGGCGCGCCTGCAGAAAGTGGATGACGCCGTAGTTCATCCACGGCAAGGGCCCGCCGTCGGCGCTGCACGGTCGTCGCTCCCGGCTGCTGAGGAGATAGCCACTCTGGCGCAGGTAGGATTTTTGGCTGAACATCAGCTTCAGCGCGCGCACCACCAGGAACGGGTAGGGAAAGTACTTCCTGAAGAAGGTCTTGACCGGCCGCTTTTTCATTGCATTCCCTTACCTGAACTCGAACGTGTATGTGTATTTAGCGTGGCGCACTATAACCCAGCCATGGGGCGCCCACAAACAGGAACGCGGCTGAAATCCGGGGGGAACTTCCGCGGGCTTATGAATGCTCTTGCTCCCCGCCCGGGAACGCGGTGCAGCAATGCATCACTGCGATTCCAATTTCAGCTCCAGATGATTACAATTCGAAACTTCCGCCGCCGCTACCCGGCTCGACCCCCTGGCCCGGCAGCCGCCCGCCGCCAAAAACAGCTGGCCCGGGGCAGCCGACGTCGGTGGCGCAACCCTGAATTTCGAGATATTCATTATGACTGCTTTTGGTTCCGTATTTATGCCGGAGATGGCGATCAGCTGGTTCGACGGCTCAAACTGGAGCCCGGCCGAGACTGTCCCCAGCGACAAGCTGACACTGCATCCTGGCGCCCACGTGCTGCACTATTCCAGCACCTGCTTTGAGGGACTGAAGGCGTTTCGCCACAGCGATGGCACGGTGAAAATTTTCCGCATAGACCAGAATGTCGAGCGCATGTGCCAGAGCAGCGACATTCTGGCTCTGCCCAAACTGGACAAAGCCGCGGTTAAAAGCATGATACTTGAGCTGGTTCGTCGCTTCGCCAGCGAGGTGCCTGAAGCGCCCGGATCGATGTATATCCGCCCCACCCATATCGGCACTGAGCCCTGCATCGGCAAGGCCGCCTCCCCCTCCCTGACCTCGTGTTTTTACGTCTTGCTGTCACCGGTGGGCAGCTATTTCAGCGGCGACACCAGCGCCACCCTGCGCCTCCTGCTGGAGGAAAACGTCATGCGCTGCGCGCCGCATATGGGTGTGATCAAGAGCGGCGGCAATTATGCCAGCGCCCTGCCCCCCACCATGAAGGCCAAACGCGAGCACAAGATCGACCAGATCCTGTTCTGCCCCAACGGCGATGTGCAGGAAACCGGCGCCGCCAATGCCATCCTCATCGACGGCAACCAGTTGATCACCAAGGCCCTGGACGACTCCTTCCTGCACGGCATTACCCGCAACTCCATCCTCACCCTGGCCCGGGACCTGGGCATGGACGTGCAGGAGCGCAACCTGACCGTCACTGAATTGCTGGAGCGGGCCGCCAAACCCGGCTGCGAAATCGCCCTGTCCGGCACTGCGGCGGTACTGACCCCGGTCGGAACCCTGGTCTACCAGGGCGAGGAGTACAAGGTCGGCAACGGCGGAGTCGGCGCCACCACGGTGAAGCTGCGCACCGCCCTCAACGACATCCAGTGGGGCCGAGCCGAGGACATTCACGGCTGGTTGACCGATATTTAAAGCGTCGGCTCAATCACCCGGCAAGCCCGGGTTAAGTTACTGGCGCAGCACTCCATCCTCGCTGGCCGCACCGGTCATCTCCTAATCCGGGCTTGGGGAGGCGCTGTCAGCGTCGCCAAACAGGCTCTGCCACAGGGACTGCACCGCGGCCCGTTCGGCGCTCAACTCCTCTCCGCCGATCACCGCTGGCAGCCGCTGCAACGCCAGCCGGTGACCGACCGAGCGGAACGCCTTGTAGGCCTCGATCAGGGGCGCCACTTGCCCGGCACTCAACAAACCCTCTGCTTCAAGAGTTTCCAAAATACGAATGTTGTCGGTCCAGCGGGTCAGTGCCGGTGCCTTGTGGGACCAGGCCAGCACCGCGTATTGCACCATAAATTCGATATCGACGATGCCACCCGCGTCCTGCTTGAGATGGAACTGGCTGGCTTTCTCTTCCGCACTGCCTTTGCTGCCCAGATGGCTGCGCATTTTCTCGCGCATGGCCACTACTTCCTTCTGCAGCTCCTGCTCGTCCCTGGGCCGCTGCAGAATTTCGGCGCGCAGGGCTTCAAAGTCAGGCCTCAGCCGCTCGCCACCGGCAACCGCCCGGGCCCGGGTCAGGGCCTGGTGCTCCCAGGTCCAGGCCTCCTCGCGCTGGTAGCGGGCAAACGCCGCCAGCGAACTGACCAGCAAGCCGGAATTACCGGACGGGCGCAGCCGCATATCGACTTCATAGAGTTGCCCGGACATGGTCTGGGTATTGAGAATATGAATGATCTTTTGGCCGAGGCGGGTAAAGTAGGTGCGGTGATCCAGCGGCCGCTCACCATCACTGCTGGCAGCGGGGTCGGCGTCGTACAAAAACACCAGGTCGAGGTCAGAGCCGTGCCCCAACTCGATGCCCCCGAGCTTGCCGTAACCGACGATCATAAAATCCGGCTCGCGCCCATCGGCGTCGGGCTGGGGCCGCCCATGGCGGGCGACCATCTGCTTCCAGGCCAGGGTCAACACGTGCTCGAGCACCACTTCGGCCAACCAAGTGAGGTAGTCACTGACTTTCATCAACGGCAGTACTTCGGCGATTTCACTGGCCGCTACACAGAGCGCGTGGGCGTTGCGAAAATAGCGCAGCGTCTCCATCTGGGTCTCGGTGTCTTCCCAGCCGACCCGCATCATCTGCTGGCGCAGTTCGTCGCGCAACTCATCCTTGCCCGGCGGGTTGTAGAGCCGGCGCGGGTCCAGCAGCTCATCCAGCAGCGAGGGATAACGCGCCAGCTGGTCAGCGAACCAACTGCTGGCCCCGCACAGGGTGACCAGCTGCCCCAGCGCATCGGGATTCTCGATCAGCAGCAGAAAGTAAGCTGTGCGGCGCGACACCGCCTCGATCAGCACCACGATCCGACGCAGGGTCTCAGCCGGTTCCTGGCGCTCGCACAGGTGCGCCAGCAAGCGCGGCATCAGTTGATCCAGCCGACTCAAGCCGATTGGCTGCATCGCCAGCAGGGTGCGGTTACTGCGCAAGCCGACGATAATCTGCGCCACCTCCTCTGCTTCTTGCACCCCGCGGCTGGCCAGCTGTTGCTGCAGGTGCTGCACATCGACGTTGCTGTCCGGTTGCTCGGCACTGGGCCACAACTCCGCCCAAACGGAAACATCCTGGCCCTTCTGGCCGCCGTCCTCCTTGCTGGCGATAACGTTCTGGAAAGCGCTGTTGACCTGCGCCCGTACCGCCGCCAATTGGCATTCAAAGTCCTCCCGGCTGGCAAAGCCCAGCAGCCAGGCCAGCCGCTCCCAGCCCCAGTCGTCCACGGGTAGCGACTGGGTTTGCTTGTCCTGGAAACCCTGCAGCGCGTGCTCGGTATTGCGCAACAATATGTAGGCCTCAGCCAGCCGCGCCGCTTCACCGGGAGGCAGACAGCCCTCTTCTTCCAGCAGCGGCAGCAATTTCAGCACCGAGCGCTCCTGCAGGCGCGTATCGCGGCCGCCGCGAATCACCTGGAACACCTGCACCACAAACTCCACTTCGCGGATACCACCGGCCCCCAGCTTGACGTCGGCATTGATGCCGCGGCGTTGCACCTCCCGGTTGATCATGTCCTTCATACCGCGCATGGATTCGATCGCGCCAAAATCCACGTAGCGTCGATAGGTAAAAGGTTGCAACATGGCCATCAGCTCTTCCCCGGCGGCGCGACCACCGGCGATGGCATCGGCCGATACCACCCGCGCCTTGATCATGGCGTAGCGTTCCCAGTCTCGCCCCTGGGTCTGGTAGTACTCCTCCATGGCATCGAAGTTAAGCACCAGCGCGCCGCTCTCGCCGTAGGGGCGCAGGCGCATATCGACCCGAAACACAAAACCGTCGCCGGTGGTGTTATCGATACTGGCAATGATTTTTTGCCCCAGCTTGAGGAAAAACTCCTGGTTGGAAATGGATTTGCGGCCGCCCTCGGTCTCGCCGCCTTCCGGGTAGGCAAAGATCAGATCGATATCGGAAGAGACATTGAGTTCATAGCCCCCCAGCTTGCCCATCCCCAGCACCACCAATGACTGTGGCTGGCCGGAGTGCTTGCCAATGGGTGTGCCGAAGCGCTGCTGCAACAGGCGGTAGTGATAGGCGATGGCCGCCTGGATCACCACTTCCGCCAGGTGCGACATATCCCGGGCGGTTTCCGCGAACTCGGCCAGGCGGCAGAAGTCGCGCCAGAGGATACGCAGCATCATATCGCGGCGAAACTTGCGCAGCTGCCGATCAAACTCCTTGTCGGCCAGCTCCTCAGCCCCTGTTCGGGCATCCAGGGCGGCCGCCATTTCAGCCGGCGTCAGGGCGCGCTGGTACCAGCCCGCCTGCAGCCAGCTGAGGAATTCCTGCGGCTGATCCAGCGCCACCCCCATCAGGTAGTCACTGGCCACCCACATGCGCGCCAGCGGTTCGGCAGCGGCGGGGTTGGCGGCCAGCCATTGATCCAGGCTGGCCTGCTCCTCCGCGGCGACCCGATCTTGCCAGCGCTCAATTTGCTGCTGCAGCCGCTGGTGCATACTGGTTGGGAGATTATTGGTGGGTAACATAAGGTCACCTTTATATTTGAGGGTTCTGTATATTAGAGCGTTCTGCGAGTATATAACCCTGCTATTAAAACACCCTGAAATTACAGTGTCTTGCAGTTACCGGGCCCGGCAGCAGAGGTATTAATCGAATTTGCGCCGACCGCTGGCCGCCGGCGTGAACAGCTGCGGTCAGAAGCTGGCGTCGGGCGGCGGTGCCACGCGCAGCACCTCATCGATCGAGGTCAGCCCCTGGGCCACCTTGTGGGCCCCGGACAAGCGCAGGGTTCGCATGCCTTCGCGCATGGCCAGCTTGCGCATTTCCAGCAGGTCACAGTGATCACCGAGCAAGCCCTGCAGGCTCTCCGACAGCGGCATGATTTCGTAGATACCCTGGCGTCCCAGGTAGCCGGTATTGCGGCACTCGAGACAGCCCGCCGGCACATAGACCTGTTTCGGCAGCGCCACTTTCCAGGGTGCAATCAGCGCCTGCCAGGCGTCGTGATCACAGCTCGCCGGCTCCTTGCAGTGAGGGCAAAGAGTGCGCACCAAGCGCTGGGCCATGATACCCAGCACGGTAGAGCGAATAAGATAGGACGGCACCCCCAGGTCCAACAGCCTGGTAACGCCGGAGGCGGCATCGTTGGTGTGCAGGGTGGAGATAACCAGATGCCCGGTCAGGGCCGCCTGTACCGCCATTTGCGCGGTTTCCAGGTCGCGAATCTCGCCGACCATGATAATGTCCGGGTCCTGCCGCATCAGCGTGCGCAGGCCGGCGGCAAAGTCGAGGCCGATATTGGCTTGCACCTGGGTCTGGTTAAAGCTCTCCTCCACCATTTCGATGGGATCTTCGATGGTGCTGACGTTGACTTCGCTGGTGGCCAGGCTTTTCAGGGACGAGTAGAGGGTGGTGGTTTTACCGGAACCGGTGGGCCCCGTGACCAGCACGATGCCGTGGGGCCGGCTCATCATGGTTTGCCAGCGCTGGTAATCGTCGCCGGTAAGGCCGAGCTCGGTAAAGCTGCGCAGCAGTACATCCGGATCAAAAATCCGCATCACCAGTTTTTCACCGAAGGCGGTGGGCAGGGTTGACAGTCGCAGCTCCACTTCACTGTCATCCTGGCGCCGGGTTTTAATGCGGCCATCCTGGGGCTTGCGCTTTTCGGCCACGTTCATACGACCGAGAATCTTCAGCCGACTGGTGACCGCGTTGGTGACCGCGGCGGGCAATTCATAGACCTGGTGCAACACCCCGTCGATGCGAAAACGCAGGCGCCCAACTTCCCGCCGCGGCTCGATATGGATATCGCTGGCGCGCTGGTCAAAAGCGTACTGCAACAGCCAGTCGACAATATTGACGATATGCTGGTCGTTGGCCTCGGGATCTTTCAGCGTGCCCAGTTCCAGCAGCTGTTCAAAATTGGTGACCCGGGAGGGACCGGCCAACCCGGTGGCGCCGGAAATGGACTTCGACAGCGTATAAAACTCTACCGTGTAGCGCTGCACATCCGACGGCAGTGCGAACACCCGCCGCACCTTGCGCCGGGACACATGCTCCAGCTGCGGCACCCAATCACTGATAAAGGGCTGCATACAGGCCACCACCACCTCTTCGGCGTTTATATCGACGCAGAGAATGCCGTGGCGGCGGGCAAAGGCGTAAGACATAATTTCGGTGACCGCGGCCACCCTGATTTTCAGCGGATCGATATGCACCAGCGGCAAACCCGCCTGCTGGGCCAGCCACTCGGCCAGCTCTTGCTCGTGCAACACCTGGCCGGTGCAGCGATCATTGAGCCGCTGGCTGGCAATATAGGTAAGCGGGTGCATGGCAACCTGCTCGCGGCTGCGGCTCTGGCCCGCAATCAGGTTGCCATCAGCGTTATTGATGCGCCCCGCATCGATCAGGTCATCGAGCAGGTTGCGCAGATTTACCAGCCGCGGCGCGACCCCGGCTTCACTCATGCGATATCCCCTGCGTAGCGCGGCACGCAAGCGGTACCCGTAAACTGCAGCACATTCTCTCTCCCATCGAAACCGGCACTGGCCCGGGGCCGGCGCAGGCAACTTGTTAACCTCCCTGAATTGTAGCCACAAACATGGCCAAGCGACACCGAAGTGCAGCCTAAAGCGGGCAAATCTGCTACATTCAACCAATAATTTCCAACCCCGGTATCCCTATGCTTCTGCCCAAACTGTTCCAGCAATTGCAACAACTGGTTGCCGCCCCTTCGGTCAGCAGTCACGACCCCGACTGGGACATGGGCAATCGCGACGTTATCCACCTGTTGGCCCAGTGGCTCGAACCACTGGGCTTCAAGACAGAAATAATTCCCATCGCCGGCAGTGACGGTAAAAAGTGCAACCTGATTGCCACCCTCGGCAGCGGCCCCGGCGGCCTGGTCTTTTCCGGGCACACCGACACGGTGCCCTACGACGACTTTCAGTGGCAGAGCGATCCATTCAAACTGGTTGATAAGGACGGGCGCTGGTACGGACTCGGTGCCACCGACATGAAAGGCTTTTTCCCGGTCGCCATCGAGGCCGCCCGGGCCTTTGCCGACAAGCCCCTGCGGCAACCGCTGATTATCCTCGCCACCGCCGACGAGGAGAGCTCCATGAGTGGCGCCCAGGCGCTGGTGGACAGCGGCCACCCCAGAGCCCGCTACGCGGTCATTGGTGAACCCACTGGTCTGGTGCCCATCCGTATGCACAAAGGCATCATGATGGAGGAAATACGCATCGAGGGGCGCTCCGGCCACTCGTCTGACCCGAGCCTCGGCAACAGCGCCCTGGAAGCCATGCACACGGTACTCGGCGACCTGATCGCCTTGCGCCAGCAGCTGCAGCAAGCCCACCAGAACCCGGGCTTTGTCATTCCCGGTCCCACCCTCAACCTGGGCTGCATTCACGGCGGCGATAACCCCAACCGTATCTGCGGTCAATGCACACTGCAGATTGACCTGCGCCCGATTCCCGGCATGGACAATGAAGAGTTGCGCCAGCGCATTGACCAGTTGCTGCAGCGGGTCCAACAGCAGAGTGGCTGCCAGATCCAGCGCCACACACTGTTCGGCGGCGTCCCGGCATTTGCCGAGGACGCGCAATCGGCGATTGTCAAAGCCGCCGAGAAGCTGACTGGCCACCAGGCCGAAAGTGTCGCCTTTGCCACCGAGGCGCCCTTCTTGCAGCAGCTCGGCATGGAGACCATTGTTATGGGCCCGGGCTCTATTAACCAGGCCCACCAGCCCAATGAATTTATTGCCGTCGAGCAAATCGAGCCGGCGCTGGAAACCCTTAAGGCATTGATCGCCCGATTCTGTTTATAATTGCAGCGCAATTCAGCCAACAAGGAATATCCGTGACCATCAACAGCCGGGACTACGTCAACTGGTTTCGCCAGTCGTCACCCTATATCAATGCCCACCGGGGCAAGACTTTCGTGCTGATGCTGCCCGGCGCACTGATGCGCGACGCCAACTTCGCCAATATCATCCACGATATCGCCCTGCTCAATAGTCTCGGGGTAAAGCTGGTGCTGGTGCACGGCGCCCGCACACAGATTGATGCACGCCTGCAACTGGATCAACAGAGCACTGAATTTCACCAGCAGTGGCGCATCACCAGCGCCGAGCAAATCCCCGGCATCTGCCAGGCCATCGGCGAAGTGCGCTTCGCCATCGAGGCTGCGTTTTCCACCGGTCTGCCCAACTCGCCCATGCACGGCGCCCATATCCAGGTGATCGGTGGTAATTTTGTCACCGCCAGACCCATCGGCGTGATCGACGGGGTCGACCTGCAGCACACCGGTAAGGTGCGCCGTATCGATCGCCCTGCCTTAACCGCGGCCCTGAACCAGAACGCCATCGTGGTACTGTCGCCGCTGGGCTATTCGCCCACCGGCGAAATTTTCAATATGAGTTTTGCCGAGATCGCCACCCAGGTAGCTATCGACCTGCAGGCGGACAAGCTGATCGCGTTTACCTCCCGGGACGGTTTTCGCAACGCCGAGCAACAATTGCAGCGCCAGCTCAACCTGGGCGAGTGCCGCCAGCAATTGCAACTACTGCAGAGCAACAGTGAACAATCCCAGTCCTTGCAAGCCTGTTTTGACGCCTGCCTGAAGGGGGTTCCCAGAGGCCACGTTATCAGCTATCGCGACGACGGCGCCCTGCTCAAGGAGCTGTTTACCCGCGATGGTGCCGGCACCCTGGTACACCGGGACAAGTACGAGCTGGTGCGCGAAGCCAATATCGACGATGTGCGGGGCCTGCTGGAGCTGATTGAGCCGCTGGAGAGACAAGGTGCGCTGGTGCGGCGCTCACGGGAGCTGCTGGAGAGTGAGATCAACCGCTTTACGGTGGTGGAAAAAGACGGTGCCATCATCGCCTGCGCGGCACTCTACCCCTACGGCCCGGAAGCCGGCCTGGAGGATAGCGCGGCCGGCCCCACCATTGCCGAGCTGGCCTGCGTCGCCACTCACCCCGACTACCAAAAAGGCGGGCGTGCAGCACTGATCCTTGAGACTATCGAAGCCCAGGCCAAAAGCATGGGCATCCGTTCCCTGTTCGTATTGACCACCCAGGCGTCGCACTGGTTTATCGAACAGGGTTTTGTCAGCGCCACCCTGGAGGCGCTGCCGCCCGGTAAAAAGAACCTCTACAACTTCCAGCGCAACTCCAAGGTGTTTATAAAAAGTCTTGCATAATGGTTTATCTGTACCACAAAAGAATGCAGCACCCGGTTCAAAGACGCTGTTATCTGTTAGAATGGAACGCTGAAGGTTAGGCCAGGTCACCCTGCAGCTCCGACTGCAAAAGCGAACCACCGAGTAATCCACCAAATTGAGAACGTATTTATGCCCGCTTATCGCTCCAAGACATCCACCGCCGGTCGCAATATGGCCGGTGCGCGCGCCCTCTGGCGCGCCACGGGAATGAAAGATGACGACTTCCAGAAACCCATCATCGCCATCGCCAACTCCTTTACCCAGTTCGTGCCCGGGCACGTTCACCTCAAGGACATGGGCCAGCTGGTAGCGCGCGAAGTCGAAAAGGCCGGCGGCGTGGCCAAGGAATTCAATACCATCGCCGTGGATGACGGCATTGCCATGGGCCACGATGGCATGCTTTACAGCCTGCCCTCGCGGGAGCTGATCGCCGATTCGGTGGAGTATATGGTAAACGCCCACTGCGCCGATGCGCTGGTGTGTATATCCAACTGCGACAAGATAACCCCCGGCATGCTGATGGCCGCCATGCGCCTCAACATACCGGTTGTTTTTGTTTCCGGCGGCCCTATGGAGGCTGGCAAAACCAAGCTATCCAAGCACAAACTCGACCTGGTGGACGCCATGGTGGTCGCCGCCGACGACAGCGTTTCCGACGCCGATGTGGCTGAGATCGAACGCAGCGCCTGCCCGACCTGCGGCTCCTGCTCCGGCATGTTTACCGCCAACTCCATGAACTGCCTGGCCGAAGCCCTCGGCCTGGCGCTGCCCGGCAACGGCACCGTGGTGGCAACCCATGCCGACCGCGAGCAGCTGTTCCTGCGCGCCGGTCGCACCATCGTCGAAATCGCCAAACGCTACTACGAGCAGGACGACGAATCGGTGTTGCCGCGGTCCATCGGCACCTACCAGGCATTCGAGAATTGCACCGCGCTGGACATCGCCATGGGCGGCTCCACTAACACCATCCTGCATTTGCTGGCCATCGCCCGGGAAGCCGAGGTGGATTTCGGCATGCGCGACATCGATGCCCTCTCGCTGAAAATACCCCAGCTGTGTAAAGTGGCGCCCAACACACCGGAATATCACATTGAAGACGTCCACCGCGCCGGCGGCATAATGGCCATTCTCGGCGAACTGGACCGGGCCGGTTTGCTGCACGCCGACTTGCCTACCGTGCACAGCAAAACCATGCGCGACGCACTCGATGAATGGGACATCATGCGCAAACCGAGCCCGGAAGTCATGAAATTCTACAAGGCGGGTCCCGCGGGCATTCCCACCCAGCAGGCTTTCAGCCAAGACACTCGCTGGCCGTCGCTGGATGCCGACCGCGCCCGGGGCTGCATCCGCTCACTGGAGCACGCCTTCAGCATGCAGGGCGGGCTCGCAGTGCTGCACGGCAATATCGCCGAAGACGGCTGCGTGGTTAAAACCGCCGGTGTCGACGACTCCATTCTGGTGTTTGAAGGTTCCGCCCATGTCACCGAGTCCCAGGACGAGGCAGTTGCCAACATCCTCGACGGCAAGGTCAAGGCCGGCGACGTGGTTATAGTACGCTACGAAGGCCCACGCGGCGGCCCCGGCATGCAGGAGATGCTCTACCCCACCTCCTACATCAAGTCCAAGGGCCTGGGCAAGGCCTGCGCCCTGCTCACTGACGGCCGTTTCTCCGGTGGCACCTCGGGCCTGTCCATTGGTCACGTGTCGCCAGAAGCCGCCGCCGGTGGCGCCATTGGCCTGATCCAGAACGGCGACCGGATCAAGATCGACATCCCCAACCGCACCATCGACCTGCTTATCAGCCCAGAGGAAATGGCTGCGCGGCGCGAGCGCCAGGACGCCATCGGCTGGAAGCCGACCAAACCGCGGCCGCGCAAGGTCAGTGCGGCCCTGAAGGCCTACGCCCTGCTCGCTACCAGTGCCGACCAGGGTGCGGTGCGCGATCTCAGCAAGCTGGAATAAGCAGCGCCCTCCTCCAGGCCAGTCGGGAAATCTCACCGTTTAATATTTCCGCCTGGCCTGTCCCCGTTACGAGCTGAGCCCCTTGCATGAAGAGCCTGGAAATTGGTTGTGACATGTATCTGCGCCACAAAGCGTCGCCGCAAGAAACCCAGGCAAGAAAAGCACCACCAACCAACTGCAAATAGCCAAACCAGGACAATCAATCGAGCAGACGATGAAACCGGGCCACCGCCAGCCCGGCCTGCGAGACTCTAAAACAGCAGACACAAAAAACCCGCACTGTCACCAGGGCGGGTTTTATGTGTCTGGGCCTGCTTATATCTTTAGCGAGGCCACGCGCTTCTTCTCGTTGTTGGCAAAGTCGATCCACTGTACCGCGAACTGTTTGCTGCGCTTGTCCTTGGTCGCTTTCCTGAATTCCTTGATAGCCGCGTCGTATTTACCCAGGTTGACATTGGCCATACCCATCACAATAGCCAACTGGTCAGGACGCTTGACACCACCACGCTTGGCCGCTTTTTCGCCCACATCCAGCGCTTTTTCAAACTGGTCGGTATCCAGGTAAATGCCCGCCAGACGCGCGTACAAATCACCCTCGTCTGACTTTTGCGCCGCCTTTTCCATAACCGGAATGGCCAGTTTCACGTGCTGTGCCAAACGCCAGGCAGTCGCCAGAACTTCAAGATTTTTTGAGGACTCCTCAATAATCTTGTCTTTCATGCCCTTTTCGATAATTCGCGCCGACTTATAAGGCACTTCAGCACCGAGGAACAAGTAGGCAAGGTTCAGCAGCTCCTTCTCGTTGGTCAACTCACCCATCAGGTAGAGCGTTTCCATCGCGTGCAGCTGGTTGGATTCCTGCTCAGTCGCACCGTAGAGGCCAGCCAATTGCTTCCAATAGGTAGGCTTGGGATAGTGACGCACCATCTTGGTGAGAATCTCGATAACTTTTTTGTTATCACCTTTCTCGTAGTAAATAGCACGCTGCAACGAATACCAGTTTTCCTTCGGCACCTTGTCCTTGGATTCAAAGTCGTTTACCGCAAAGTCGACGTTTTTACGCGCCTTCTCCATGTCACCGACCTGGTAATAACCCTGGGCCAACAATACATAGGCATCAGCGCCGATGATGGTTTGCAAGGACATCCACTCTTCCAGCCTGGTTACCGCACCGCGATAATCTTCCTGTACAAACAGCAACTGGGCGAGGGTATACAGGGTGCCCAATTGCAAGGCATCACTGAGTTCTTCCTCTTTTAACAGGCGCTCGTAATAGCGGATAGCTTCAGGGTAGTTTTCCAGCGAATAGTAGACCCAGCCATAATAATTCCAGACGTTGGCCCGTTCGTAGCTGGTGTATTTATCCACCTTGCTTCGTTCGAGGTCCTTCAGCTCCTCTAGGGCACCTTTCCAGTCGTTGGCCTCAGTTTTCTCCTGGATAGCCCCAAAGTCTTTAAAGACACTCTGGCGCAGCGAATAAGTTTTTTTCGTTTTGTATTCAGTTGGTTTTTTTTCGTCATCTGCGGCGAATACACTGCCTGCGCTGAGCCCGCTAAAACCCGCGGACTGCAACACTACACTGGATACCGCCGGGGCCATTACGATTGGGGCCACCAGGAACGCCTGCCTGACGAACTTCGAAAGCCTGGTCGTCATCATCATAGTCTTTCCCATTCTTTAATCGGCAATTGTAAAGGTAATCTTGTTGCGCACGCCGGGCACTTCCACAGCTTCGCCGTCAATGACGCGAGGCTTGTACTTGAATTTCAGAGCTGCCTTTTCTGCGGCGCTGTTAAAGATCGAGGATTCGCTTAACTCCCCACCCTTACGACCTGCCATACCTTCGATAGTCACCGGATCCCTGACCGAGCCATTGGTTGTCACTGTAAATTCGACAATAGCATAGCCCTCAAGACCTCGGCTCAGGGCACGAGACGGGTACTGCGGCTGCACCTTGACGATAGGCAGATACTCACCATCACCACCAAAGCCACCGACACCTTTGACACTCAAGTTGGGATTGACCTTGGGAGCAGCCATGCTCAATGCATCCGGGTTGACATCCGGCTGATCGAACTCGGGCTCAGGCATATCCGGCGGCGGCTCATCCACTTCTTCCGGCTTGTCCGGCTTCTCCGTGTCGTACTTGGTTTCAATTTGGCGCTCAGGCATCAAGATATCGGCTACCTTGCGCTCCTCCACTTCCTCTGGCGGCTTGTTATTGGCTTCGATAAGGGCGTGCATCAAGAACAGTAACCCAAATGTCGTGCCCGCTGCCAACGCTGCCGCTATAAGTACTCTAGCAAATATCATAACGATCTATTTCTTCTCAGTAGATACAGAAACGTCCAATACACCCGCCTCACGCGCTGCCTCGGCAACCTTGGTAAGGGTTTCTATATTGGATTCATCGTCCGCCTGGATCACAAGCGCACCCTTGGGGTTTTCCGCATGCATTCTCTCTATAACGCCTTTGACAGCACGAATATCGACCTGGTTCTTGTCGATCCAAACCTCGTTATTGGCGCTGACTGCGACAAGAATATTGGCACTTTTCTTCAGTTCGGCAGTGGTCGCATCGGGGCGATTGATTTCGATGCCAGCCTCTTTAATAAACGAAGCAGTTACGATGAAGAAGATCAGCATAATAAAGACCACATCCAGCATTGGCGTGAGGTCGATTGCATTCTGATCGTCGTCACCAGACTTTCTTTTTCTGGCCATGTTAACTCTCTTGTATAACCGTTTAATGCCTTGTTAATGAGCCCTTAATGGTCCATTGTCAAGTGGTCTTCGAGCAGCTGGCTTTCTCGTTCCGCGGTACGGGTTATATAAGTGTTACCGAACACCCCTGAAAGGGCTGCCACCATGCCCGCCATTGTCGGGATAGTAGCCTTGGAGACACCGCCGGCCATAGCCTTGGCATCGCCACCGCCGGTCAGGGCAAGAACGGTAAACACGTCAATCATTCCGGTCACGGTACCGAGCAGTCCGAACAGTGGCGCTAGCGCCACCATGGTGGCCACCATGTCCATATTGACATTGACCTTTTCGGATACCCGGGAAATCAGCGCGTAGCGGACCTGGTGCGCATTCCATGATTTGCGCTCGGGACGTAACTCCCAAGTATCCAGGGCGTTTTGAACATCTTTCTTCAAACCGCCGTGGAAGTACCAGATTCGCTCGAAGATTAGAGTCCACATGACAAAGGTCAGGCCGGCGATCAAGTATAAAATTGGGCCGCCCTGAGCCATAAAGGCTTGAATGGCTGCTAGTGCGTCCATCAATGCCAGCATGTGAATTCTCCTACTTGGCTTCTACGTTTTCAGCAATTATGCCGGCTGACTGCTCATCCAGGATATGGAGAACACGCTTGGCACGACCATTCACGAGAGTGTGCATAAGAACAGTTGGGATGGCCACCACCAGACCCAGAACCGTTGTCACCAGTGCACCTGAGATACCGCCGGCCATGGCCTTCGGATCACCGGCACCAAAGATGGTAATCGCCTGGAAGGTGATGATCATACCGGTCACCGTACCCAGCAGACCCAACAGCGGTGCCACCATGGAGATAATCTTCAGCAGGTTGAGACCGGATTCGATGGCTGGGCGCTCCTTGAGCACGGCCTCTTCCAGTTTCAGCTCCAGTGACTCGCCATCCATACCCTTGTTGTCTTCGGCAATCTTCAGGATGCGACCCAACGGGTTGTTGGTATTGGCGGCAGGATTCTTCAGCTGCGAGCTAACCTTGCTACTGATGCCCGCCAGCACGATAAAGCGCCAGATTGCCAACAGCATGGCAAACACACCCACACCGGAGATGATGTAGCCCACAAGGCCACCCTGGTGCCAGCGCTCAACAATTGAAGGACTGTTGATCAGTGCCGCCAGGAAGGAACCGCCCGATGGACCGGTGGGGTCGATACCGACGCGAGTGAAGCCACTGGTGGCGGACTGCAACTCAGCTGCAGCGGAGAGCAGCGATCCCTCAGGCTGGCGAGTCAACTCGGCCACTTTCTCGCCTTTGGACAGGAACTCCAGGTATTTGCCGTTGGACAGCAACTGGTAGTTACCCACCCGGACAATGTCCTGCTGGGTCTGCTCACCACTGGGGCTGATGACCGTACCGGCGAACTTGACAACCTTGCTACCTTCGAGGGTTTCTCTTTGAATCTCATACCAGAGACGCTCGATTTCCTCGATGGTTGGCAGCTGGGTAGCGCTGTTCATTTTCTCGATCAATGTATCGAGAAACTGTGCGCGGCCAGGGTATTGCGCCGAGACGATTGAAGTGCTGATGCTGTTGCGCAGATCGCCAGCGGTTGACGTCAAGTGACCGAACAGTTCTTTCAGAGAGCCGAGGCGCTCCTGCAACTGCTTGCGCTTGGCGGAAACGTCCAGCTCTTGCTGCTCGTAGGTTTTCTCGAGACGGGTGGAGCGATCTTCCTCTTGCTCCTTGGTCTTGACAGCCGCATTCAGCAAGCTCTGCTGGTTGGCTTTTTCGCGACGGAATTCCGCCTCGCGTTTTTGATGCTCGGCAGACTCGGAAATCTTGCTCTGCTTAACCATGTTCAGCAGTTGCTCAAGAGTCTGGGCTTTTTCCTGGGCAAATACTGGACTCGCCGCCAGAGCACCCAATGCTGCCACTGCCAGGCAGCGTTTAGCAAATTTCATGTTCATTGCGCAGCCTCCGGAGCCAGAATTGGTAATTTGAGTACTTCAATAGAAGCTTGCTTCTTGGCAATTCGGATTCCCTTGAGAATGGCACTGCGGTACTCGCCTGCGTCCAACTCAACCCAGGTACGCTGGCGTTGGTCCCAGGCCCCGGAGAGCTCGGTATCCTTGGTTTGATACATCAGGGCAACACGGCCGACGCGCAGAACATTCACTTCGCGCTCCTGTCCGTTCACTTCCAGTGTATCTTCGTAGGTATCCATTCTGCGGCCGTACTCAGATTCGATCTTGTAGGCCTCAAGAATCTGGCGAAATTTCTCCGCCACAGAGATGTCGGCGCGATCCTGGTTATTAACCAGCATTTCCAGACGCTCTTGCCGCTCAGTCATATGGAAAGGCACATCGAGAGCAACATACTGCTCCAGCGCTTCCAACATCTTGATGATCAGCGGCTGGATTTGTCTCTCGATCACGGTGACGTTTTCGATCGACTCTTCCAGTTGAGATATCACTTTCAGCTGATTAGCAATCTGCTTCTCGAGCTGTGCGTTGTACACCCGCAGACCTTCGATCTGCTTGTTTACAACCTTGAACTCATTCAGCAGGCTGGACGTCTGCTCAGCAATCTTGTCAACTTGCTGCTGAGACGCCTGCGCAAGCTTGGTCTTTTCCTGACCAACTTGCAAAATGGAGTCCAACGTTTGGTCCGCCTGTGCAACGCTTCCAAAGAGCGCGCCAGCAGAAAGCACAGTGGACAGAGCCACGGCTTTAAATCGCTGCTTCTTCATAAATCCCCCAGGTGGGTACATACAATCAATTCTTGCTAGTTTTTTGCGGCCAGCATTGGAGAGAGGGCCGCTCTGTCGTTTTCGTTTGTCGGGAGCCGACAAATTGAGCTTGGCAATTTAATAACAGCGAACTTAAACATTCAATGTTTATTCCCGATTCATGCCACCATGTGTAGAAAGGTATCATGCCCGGTAACACATTATTTTTTACAGCCGGGAATATCGGTAACGAGAGCACAAAACGAAAAAAGCCTTTGAAAGTTAGTGGATTATCACTTGGTGATTACTAACAGCCTGAATAAGTCCAGCAATCCAAAATCAGGACCGCCGCGTGCGCGCCGCCTCCAAAGTAACAAATGCGTAGCCGTAACTGTCACCCTCTGCGGGGTGCTCTTCGCGCGCCGCTTCAACCCAGTCCGCCGCGTCGAGCAAAGGGAACCACGCGTCACCGGCGCAGGCGTGGTGAACCTCGGTCAAATAGATGCGCGCAGCCAAGGGCAGCGCTTCAGCATACACCTGGGCACCGCCAATAACCATGATTTCCAGCGGCTCTTCTGCCGCCGCCAACTCTATGGCTTGCGCCAGGCTGGCAGCACTGCGCACACCCGGAGCAGCCCAGCCGGGCTGACGGCTAATGACGATGTTAAGCCGGCCAGGCAGGGGCCGGCCTATGGACTCAAAAGTCTTACGGCCCATAATGATCGGCTTGCCCATGGTCACTTGCTTGAAATGGCGCAGGTCTGCCGGCAGGTGCCAGGGCAGCTGGTTGTTGCGACCGATCACGCGATTGCTGGCCTGGGCTACGATCAGGGCGACGTCGGGCCTGGTACTGGACATAGAAAACTCTCTTCCGGGATTACAATTTAGATTGCCACCGGTGCGGCAATCGCCGGGTGCGGATCGTAGCCCTCGATCTGGAAGTCTTCAAAGCGGTAATCGTAAATAGACTCCGGGCGCCGGATAATTTTTAACCTGGGCAGCGGCCGCGGCTCACGTCCGAGCTGCAAGCGCACCTGCTCTTCGTGATTGGAATAGATATGGCTGTCACCGGTGGTGACGACAATCTCACCCACGTCGAGATCGCTTTGCTGAGCCAGCATATGGGTCAGCAGTGCGAGACTGGCAGTGTTGTAGGGCAGCCCCAGCAGTGAGTCGGAGCTGCGGATATAGAGCTGCGCCGAGAGTCGCCCTGCGGCGACGTAGAATTGATACAACAAGTGACAGGGTGGCAACGCCATCTTGCCCCGGGCGGCGTTTTCCTGCGGCGACAGACTTTCATCCGGCAGGTACTCGACGTTCCAGCCGTGAAACAGGATACGGCGGCTGTCCGGGTTGTTGCGCAGACAATCCATGACGTAGTCTATCTGGTTGATAGTGCCGCCGTCTTTGGTGGGCCAGGCGGTCCACTGCTTGCCGTAAATCGGCCCCAGGTCACCGTTTTCCAGAGCCCACTCGTTCCAGATGGAAACCCCGTGCTGGCGCAGCCAATTGTTGTTGGTATCGCCGCGCAAAAACCAGATCAACTCATTGGCAATGCTCTTAAAGTGCAATTTCTTGGTGGTCAATAACGGGAAGCCCTGGTTAAGGTCGTGCCGAAACTGGCGCCCAAAAACCGAGCGGGTCCCCGTGCCGGTGCGATCGCCTTTCAGGGTGCCATTCTCGAGGATATCCTCGAGCAATTCCAAATACTGTTTCACAACTGACTCCGGTACTTAAGCTTGCTCGGGGGCAGGCTTTGCTTGATTGGTTTTGTTTGAATCCTTGCGCAGCCAGGCGCACAGCAGGAGCAGGACGCCCAGCGCAATCATCGGCGTGCTCAGCAATTGGCCACGAGTCAGCCAGCCCTGCCAGTCAAAACCGATATGACTGTCCGGCTCGCGGAAAAATTCCACCACAAAACGAAACAGGCCGTACAGCAGTAAAAACAGGCCGCTGACGGCCATTCTCGGGCGCGGCCGACTGGAAAACCAGAACAGCACCACAAACAGAACCAATCCCTCCAGCGCTGCCTGGTAGAGTTGCGACGGGTGACGGGGGAGCAGCAGTGGGTCCCTGGGGAATACCATCGCCCAGGGGACATCGGCGGCGCGCCCCCACAACTCCTGGCCAATAAAATTCCCCAGCCGGCCGAGCCCGAGGCCGATGGGTACCAGCGGGGCGATAAAATCGGTAACCGCAAAGAAAGGCTGGCGCAGTTGACGCGCGTAGACCGCCATCGCCAGTATCACCCCGAGCATACCGCCGTGAAAGGACATGCCACCCTCCCAGACTCGCAGCAACCAGGCCGGGTCTGCCAGAAAGCGGTCAAAGTGATAAAACAGCACGTAACCGACACGACCGCCGAGCACCACCCCAACAGCGCCGTAGACAATCAGGTTCTCAACCTGCTGGGGCCGGCAGGGAGAACCCGGGCGTCGTGCCCGCCACATGGCCAGCGACCAGGCGGCGATAAAACCGAGCAGGTACATCAAGCCGTACCAGTGCACCTGCAGGGGGCCCAGTACCACGCCGAACAATTCGAAGGGACCGAGCGCCAGCGCCACCGGGTCAATTGCAGGATAAGTTAACATAAGCGCTTTAATTTCAGGTTGGTTACAGTATCAGGTAAAAGTGTCAGCCAGACTGATCCGCCCCGACTGGCGGCCATCATACCACTCGGCAGCAGTGATGCGGCAATCGGCAGCGCCCGGGCAAACATCGCGAGCACCGGGTACAGAGCAGGTAAATTTCACCAGGCGCTCAAATCCGGGCCGGCATTATCCCCGTTTATTACGTTAAACTCCAATCTGGTCTTAACTCCGATCCGGGTTAAACTGAACACCCGATTGCACTCCGATCCCGGTCAAACGCCAATGCCCTACTCTGTCGCCAAAACTCTATGTGCCTGATCATCCTCGCCTGGCAAGCCCACCCTGACTATCCATTAATCGTCGCCGCTAACCGCGACGAGTTTTACGCCCGTCCCACCCGCAGCGCTCACTTTTGGCCAGATCATCCGCAAATTCTCGCCGGCCGCGACCTGCAGGCGGGCGGCACCTGGCTCGGGGTCAACCGCGCGGGCCACCTGGCGGCGGTCACCAATGTCAGGAACCCGGCCGACAATCTGCCCAGGCCCCGCTCCCGGGGCGAACTGCCGAGTGAGTTTTTGTGCGGCGACGGCGACATTGATAGAGCGCTGCAAGACATCGGTGCCCGCCACGACCAGTACAACGGCTTTAACTTGCTGCTCGCCAATCGCACGCAGCTGGCCTACACCTCCAATCGCGGCACCACAGCACCCGCCCTCGATGCGGGCGTCTACGGCCTCAGCAATGCCACCCTCGACACCCCCTGGCCCAAGGTCCGCACCGCCAAAAACGAGATGCTCGATATACTCACCAGGGACTGGCAGGAGCTCAGTGCGCGGCAGGCGGATTTATTCCAACTGCTGGCGGATGAGCGCCACGCCGCCGCCGAGGAGTTGCCGGACACCGGGGTCGGCCTGGAACAGGAGAGACAACTGTCACCGCGCTTTATCAGCAGTAATGAGTACGGTACCCGCGCCTCCACGGTGGTCATTGTGCACCGCAGCGGGCGCTTGCACTTCAGCGAGCGGGAGTTCAAGCGAGAGAGTTTGGTCGGCAGGCAGCAACACCAGTTGCAGCTGCGGGATTAAAACAGGGAACGCAGCAATCCATTTGATGAACCGGTGTGGCACCGCCGAACCGGCTCGTCCATGCGGCGCCGTTCACAAAGCGCCGCAGCTGAAAAAGCTTCCGGGCTTTTAAACCTGCGGCGCCGCAATACTACAGGCAGAGGCGCGCGGCCAGTGCCGGCTTTTAATGGCTGCCAGACTTAAGTCCATCCTTGCGCGAGAGGGCCAGGTAGCGGGTATAGCCGCCGTCCGCCAACAATCGCTCCAGGCAGAGGTTCACCGACTCGGCGTCCTCCTGGGCCATCACCTCGTCGAGAATATTCTCGGCCTGCTCCAGGGTAATGCCGCGAATAGCGCGCTTGACTTTGGGCAGGTTGGTGGCATTCATGGACAGCACATCGTAGCCCATGGCCATCAGCAGTACCGCCGCCGCCGGATCGCCTGCCAGCTCACCGCAGATACCGACACTGGTGCCCTGGCTGTGGCCGTCGCGCACCACCTGGTGCAAGGCGCGCAAGACTGCAGGATGGTAAGCCTGGTAGAGGTCCGCCACTTGCGGATTGTTGCGATCCACGGCCAGCAGGTACTGGGTCAGGTCATTGCTGCCCACCGAGAGAAAATCCGAGCGCGCCGCCAACTCCCGCGCCTGGTACACCGCTGCCGGGACCTCGATCATGACCCCGATCGGCGGCAGCTCGATATGGTAGCCATCTTCAGTCAATTCAAAGTAGGCCCGGTGGATCAGGGTCTTGGCCGACTCCAGCTCGGAGATACTGGTGATCATTGGCAACATGATACGGAGATTGTCGAGCCCTTCGCTGGCCTTGAGCATGGCGCGCACCTGGGCGAGGAAGATTTCCGGGTGATCGAGGGTAACCCGGATGCCGCGCCAACCGAGAAACGGATTCTGCTCCGCAATCGGGAAATAGGGCAAGGGTTTGTCCCCCCCCACATCCAGGGTGCGCATGGTAACCGTGCGCGGCGCGAACGCCTCCAGCTGTTCGCGGTAGGTGATGCGCTGCTCCTCTTCACTGGGAAAGCGGTCGCGCAACAGAAAGGGAATCTCGGTGCGATACAAGCCCACCCCTTCAGCGCCGCGCTCCAGCGAGCGCACCACATCGGCCATCAGGCCGGTATTCACCCAGAGGGGGACGCGGTGCTTGTCCGGCGTCTCGCAGGGCAAATCCTTCAGCGCTTCCAGCCCCTTGACCAGCTCCAGTTCTTCGGCCCGAATATCGTCGTACTGTTCGCGCAAATTGTCCGAGGGGTCGGTATAGATCAAGCCCCGATAACCATCGACAATGACTTCGCGGCCATCGATCTGGGTAAACGGCAGGTCCACTGCCCCCATCACCGTGGGTACACCCATGGCCCGCGCGAGGATGGCAATATGGGAGTTGCCCGACCCCAGCACCGAGACTATGCCCTGCAGGAATTCGCTGGGAATCTCCCCCAGCATGGAGGCGGTGAGCTCCTCCCCCACGAGGATAGAGTTGGGCGGAAATTCCGGATTGAGCTTGCTGGACTCCTGCAGGTAAGCCAGTACCCGGCGGCCCAAATCCCGCACGTCCGCCGCGCGCTCGCGCAGGTAAGGGTCCGCCATACTGCTGAAGTTGCGTTCGTGCTCGAGAATCACCTCACTCCAGGAATAGGCAGCACTGACGCCCTGGCGAATACGCTCGGTCACCTCGCCGCCCAGCGAGGCATCATCCAGCATCGACAGATAGGCATCAAACAGCGCCTGCTCCTGGGCATTGAGGCGCGACTCCAGCTGCTTGCCGACATTTTTGATATCGATGCGGGCCTTGCCGAGACACTCCTGGAAAAATGCCAGTTCAGCATCCACATCGGCACAGACCTTGTAAGGTACACCGCGTAAATCTGCGGTCGGCGAGATAACCACCGCCCGACCAATCGCCACTCCCGGCGAACCGGCCACCCCCTTAAAGCGGGCCTCTTGCACGTTCTTGCCCATGCGCTTGAGTACACCGGTGGCTTCGGCGTGGGCGATAACCCCGGCCAACTGGGCCGAGGCGGTAACCAGGAAAGCCTCTTCGCCTTCATCGAAACGGCGCTGGGCCACCTGCTGGATAACCAGCACACCCAGCACTTCGCGCTGGTGAATAATAGGGGTCCCGAGAAAGGAACTGAAGCGCTCCTCACCGGTGGCGGGAAAGTATTGGTAGTTGGGGTGGTCGATGGCCTTTTCCAGGTTGACCGGTTCCTCCCGCGTGGCGACCATGCCCACCAGGCCCTCGCCTGCGGCCAGGCTCACCTGGCCCACCGCACTCTCGTTCAAACCGTCGGTGGCCATCAAGCGAAAGTTGCCCAAACCGTCGCGCAGGTACACTGAGCACACTTCGGTCTGCATAGCTTCCTTGACCCGGTGCACAATGATATTCAGGGCCGCCGGCAAATCGCGCGCGGCGTTGACCTCCTGAACAATACTGCGTAAATGATTAAGCATCGACGGTGTTCCCGGCGCACACGCGGTCTTGCGAGCGCAGCGCCTCGAAGTCGCTGTGCGCCGGCGAAAGCTCGCGCATAGCGCGCCGATATACATCACGCTTAAACGCCACAACCTTGTCCAGCGGGTACCAGTAGCTCACCCACTGCCAGTGATCGAACTCCGCGGTGCCGTGATTGTCGAGGCTGATGGCGCTGTCATCGGACAACAGCTGCAGCAGAAACCATTTCTGTTTTTGACCTATACACAGCGGCGTCGAACCGCGCCGCAACAGCCGCCGGGGCAAGCGATAACGCAGCCAGCCGCGGGTGCGGGCGAGAACCCTGACATCGCCTTCGCGCAAACCAATCTCTTCGTGCAACTCGCGGTACAGGGCCTGCTCCGGAGTTTCATTTTGCTGGATGCCGCCCTGGGGGAACTGCCATGCATCCTGCCCCCCAACTCGCCGCGCCCACAGTACCTGGCCGCTGTTATTGGTGAGCATAATACCGATATTGGGCCTGAAGCCATCCGGATCGATCACTGAATTCTCCGCTGGGGGATCTGGGTTACCGCTCTATTGTTCCACAAACAAATAAGATTCATCAATGGAGCCAACAACTTAGGCGCACTTTTAACGACCCGGGCCCCGTGTTTGGCACAAAAAAGTGGCCTCTGTGATTCCTTTAGTAACACTTTACTTTGCGCTGCTGTATCCTAGCCGCCTTGTTTTCCCATCCCAACTTGAGGACTTTCGAGGTAAGCCTGTGAAACTGGCAATATTTGATCTGGACAACACACTGATAGCCGGCGACAGTGATCACGGTTGGGGTGAATTTATGGTGGCAGAGGGCATGGTCGACCCGGTTACCTACAAGCGCGCCAACGACCAGTTTTACGCCGACTACGAGCGCGGCAATATGGACCTGGAAGCCTACCTCAACTTCTCCCTGCAACCGCTGACTCGCTACCAACCGCAGGAACTGGCCCGGCTGCACAGCAAGTTTATGCGCGAGGTCATCGCCCCCCTGCGCCTGCCCGCGGCGGACCGGCTGCTGCAACAACACCGGGACCAGGGCGACTACCTGCTGATCATTACCTCGACCAACGACTTTATTACCGCGCCCATCGCCGCGGAGCTCGGCGTCGACTACCTGCTGGCCACCAATGCCGCGCAGCAGGGCGGTCGCTACACCGGCAAGATTGTTGGCGTCCCCTGCTTTCAGGCCGGCAAGGTGACCCGGCTGCAGCAGTGGCTGACAGAAGCCAGCGAGCACGGTTTTGACGGGGATTTAACCGGCGCCAGCTTCTACAGCGACTCGATCAATGACCTGCCCCTGCTGCAGGTAGTCGACAACCCGGTCGCGGTGGACCCGGACGCGGCCCTGCGCCAATACGCCGAGCAGCACCATTGGCCCATTATCAGCCTCCGGGATTAAGCCCGGGGAAACCCGGGTTGCACAGCCACCAGCCATTCTACCTGCAGAGGAGCCGGCCCATGCCCAATCGACACCTCTTGCTCAGTCTCAGCCTGAGCGCCGTTATGTTGCTCGGCTGTGAACAGGAGCCAGCTGCGCCGCCCCCCGACAGCCGCGCCACGGCGGCTACCGACGACGGCGCCCTGCAGGCCAGTACCTTGCACGCCTGGCAGCGCTTCCTCCCGCTCGCCCGAAAAAGCCTCGACAGCCTCGAACAGCTCAACCAGCAGGCCGCTGAACTGGTGCGCGCTCCGGCAGCGGAGACACTGGCGGCCGCCCGCGACAGCTGGCACCGCGTCCATCGGCAACTGTTATCGCTCGCCCCACTGTTCAGCCTCAGTGCGGCCAACCCGGAGCTGCTGCAACAATTGCGCAGCCAGCACTTCGAGCTGGACGGTTGGCCCATTACCCCCGGCTATCTGGATTCTTTCGATGTCTACGTCCACAGCGGCATCGTCAATGACATTTCCATCCCCATCAACGCCGAGGCAATTCGCGCGCAGCACTGGCTCACCGATACAGAGGATATCGTGCTTGGCTTGCATGCTATCGCCTACTTGCTGTGGGGCGAAAACCAGCAGCGCAGCGCCGCTGATTTTACGCCACAGACTCTGAGCCCCATCCAGGAACAGAATGGCCTCAGCGCGGTTGACTTACCCAACCAGCGCCGCGCGGCGCTGCTGCAGTTGCAGATTACCCTGCTCAATGACGACCTCAGCCAGCTGGTTTATCGACTCGAACAAAGTGCCAGCTCGCTCAACAGCAGCTACGACAGTCTCGCTGCCCCGGTGCAACTGGAATTGTGGCGCGGTGGCCTGCAGCAACTGCTCCAGCGCCTGCAGCAGCGCGACCTGGCCAAGCCGGAGGAACCGACCGAAGAGTGGCACTACCACAATGAGTTTGCCGGGCAAACCGCCGCCACCCTGGCACTGGAGCTGGAATCTGTCAGGCAATTGCTGAGCGAACAGGCCACAGGCCAGCAGCCACTGGGGTACTGGTTACTGGCGGAGGGACAAAGTGACAGCGCGGTGCAGCAACTGGACAGTGCCATTGCCCTGCTGCGCGGCTATAGCGACCCCTGGGCGCAACTGCCGCACGAGCTCGCCGCTCAGCTGCAAGAGCAGCTGCAAACCCTGCGCCTGCTCTTGCATTAACTACCCTTGCAATAACTGCTCATGCAATAACTGCTTTTGCAATAAAAGTGCGTTTTGCAATAAAAGTGCGGTATGACCAGCAGGGTTACTTACAGCTCAAGAGGTCAGTAACCCGCTTCCCCGTCAGGGCAGATACACTCGCGCAAAAACCGCTTTCAGGTAATCCGTTTCCTCGATGGCGGGGTGCACCGGGTGATCGGCCCCCTGCCCGCCCTGGGCAATAAGCTGGGCGTGACGATCGAGGTGGCGAGCTGCAGCTCGCACAATATCGTTCAGGGCCGAACGCTGCAGGTGCATGGAACAGGAGGCCGACACCAGCAGGCCGTCGCGGGCCAACAGGCGCATCGCCAACTCATTGAGGTGACGATAGGCCGCTTCGCCGGCGCGCTGGTCTTTTTTACGCTTGATAAAGGCCGGCGGGTCGAGCACCACAATATCGAAGCTTTCGCCCTCGGCCACCAATTGCTTGAGCACATCAATCGCCTTGCCCTGCAAGCCCTGCATGCGCTCCTCGACGCCGTTGAGGCTGGCATTTTCACCGACCCAGTCCAGCGCCGAGCCGGAGGCATCCACGCACATCACTTGCCGTGCACCGGCGACTGCCGCCTGCACCCCCCAGCCGCCGACGTAGGAGAACACATCCAGCACCCGCTTGCTCGGCGCCAGCCGCTGCAACAGCGCGCGGTTTTCCCGGTGATCGTAAAACCAGCCGGTCTTCTGCCCGGTCGCAATCGGGGCCATAAAGCGCACCCCGTTCTCCACCAGTTCCACCGCCTCGGGCACCTCGCCGATGGCCTCGACATAATCGCTCAAACCTTCCAGCTGCCGCGCCGAGTGATCGTTGCGCAGGAGTATGGCGCGCGGCCGCAGGCACTGTTGCAGCGCCGCGACGATGGCATCTTTCTGCCGCTCCATACCCGCGGTGGACATCTGCACCACCAGGTATTCACCAAACCGGTCCACCACCAGGCCGGGCAACAGGTCGCTGTCACCGTACACCAGTCGATAATAGGGGCGCCCACCAAAACAGGTCTCGCGCAGGGCCAGCGCCTGCTTGATACGGTGCACCAGCAGCGACTTGTCGAGCGGGTGTGAGATGCCGCGGTTGACCACCCGGCCGCAGATCAAGCCGCCGGGGTTGAGTGTGGCAATAGCCAGCGGTTTGCCCTGCTGGCTGCAAACCAGTACCTGGTCACCGGGGTCAAACTGCTTCAGCGGGGTGCGCTCGACGTCCACCTCGTTGGAGTAGATCCACAGGTGGCCTTTTTTCAGGCGTCGATCGGCTTGCGATTTGAGCAGCAATTGCGGCAGTTCCTGCCCAGGGTTAGTAGCATTCATAAATAATCAGGGTCCGGAGTTTGGCCTGGCGGCCATAAGTTGGCGGCGCTGGCGAGCGGAAATAGCCAGCAGCACGGGCATAATATCGATAAATTGTGTTTCTATCTGATCCAGTTGCTGCAGCGCCCGGTCGGCCGCCGCCAACAGGTTGGTGCGGTAGCGCAGGCGCCGCTCGATGCGTTCCATCACCGCTAAAAATGTCTGTCGCTCGCCGTAACCCAGGAACAGGTCGTGACGGGCCGCCGCCTCGATAAAGCCCGCCGCTCGATGCGGCAGGCGCTCGGCATGGGCTTCGCAATAACGGTAGAACCGGCGGCTGAACACAGGCAGCGGCTCGTCGCTGAAACGGTGCCAGTGATTGACCAGCAGGTGATCAAACAGCACATCGATGGCGATCCCCCCCACGCGCCGGAACTGCGGCCCCAGCAGCGTCACACAGGTGCGATATTCGGGCAGGGTTTCAACTTCCGCATCGAGCAGGCGGTGCAGGCGGATACCGTCGATTACCGCATCCCCCCAAGGCTGGCCACACTGATCCAGCAGGGGCTTGTCCAGTGAGCCCTTGACGAAATCGCCCAGGTAACCGCCCAGCTGCCACTGGGGGTCAGCGCCGGACAAGACAATATGAGCCAAGTAATTCATGCAGTGGCTAGCTGCTACAGTTGTATTGGGCGTAGTAATTGCGCAGGTACTCGTCAAAATCCAGCTGCGGCTGCGCCTCGATGGCGGCCTGCTGCGCCAGGGAGTCCAGCGCCAGTTGCTGCATATACTCGAATTCAGCGGCGCTCAGGGGTTGCTGCCGGTAGTGCTCGGCGTGGCTAATGGACTGCTCCAGCGCCAGCCGGAAAAAGGTCTGCTGCTTCGCCTGCATGTCGGCCAGGATCCTGGCCGAAGGTGTCAACTGCGAGTCTTCCAGCTTGGCGCGCTGGCTCTGCAGGGCCGCACTGAAGTGGCTATTGCCGAGGCTGTTGTCGAGCAAGTTGGCGACCCAGGTCATTTCATCCAGCAGGGTGGTGCCCCACTGCGGCAGGGACTGCTCACCGCAGTCACTGAGCAGGCGCATGGCCGGGTCGCGCCCTCGATTGACGACCCGGCGCTGGTTTTCCAGCGAGCGACGATACTTTTTCGGATCCGTCTGCGGACTGTCCGCGAGCAGGCAGTACACCAGGAACACATCCATAAAGTGGATCTGCTCGGCACTGACGCCCAAAGGCTCGTAAGGGTTGAGATCAACACAGCGCACCTCGACATACTCCACCCCGCGATTGCGCAGGGCGCCGAGAGCGGTTTCCCCGGAGCGCGCCACACACTTGGGACGCATGGTGCTGTAAAACTCGTTTTCAATCTGCAACAGGCTGGTATTGAGCTGCTTGTAGTTGCCCTGCTCGTCGCGCAGCCCCTTTGCCACATAGTCGGGGTAGGGCTGGGTGATCGCACCACAGAGGGTGTGGATATAGCTGTCCAGGTCGTTATAGGAAACCACCAGCGCGGATTGGGCGTCGCTCTGGTAACCGAGATCGCCCATGCGCAGCGACGTGGCGTAGGGCAGGTGCAAGCTGTGTTCATCGTCACCAAAACTCTGCAGCTGGTGCTGGCGACCTTTGACAAAGCTGCGGCATACCGCTGGCGAGGCGCCAAACAGGTAGAGCAAGAGCCAGAAATAGCGGCGGAAGTTGCGGATCAAATCAAAATAGCGACGGTTCTTGAACTGCTGCAAGGACTCATCAATGCCCTCGCGGGCGTGCCAGAAGGCCCAAAACTCATCGCCCAGGGAGAAGTTGTAGTGGATGCCGGCGATGGTCTGCATGGAGCGACCGTAGCGCTCACCCAGTCCCAGCCGGTAGATGGTTTTCATGCGCCCGGGGTTGGAGCCCCCGTACAGCCCCACCGGGATGCTGGCGTCATTTGCCAGCATACAGGGCATGCTGGACCCCCACAGGTATTCGTTGTCGAGGCACTGGTAAGTATAGCGCTGGACTCGATCCAGCTCCGCCAGCATCTGCCGGGTGCTGGTATGCGGCTCAGTGATAAACTCGAGCAGGGCTTCGCTGTAATCGGTGGTGATCGCCGGGTGGGTCAGTGCCGAGCCGAGAGCGCGCGGGTGCGGAGTCTGGGCCAGGGTTCCCTCCGGAGTTACCCGCAAGCTTTCTTTTTCCAGGCCTTTGCGCAGTTGCATCAGCGACTGGTTGGCCGGCTCCCGCAATACTGCCAAACGTGCACTTAATAAGGACAAAACCGCTTTCCTGAGTTGATCCGACCCAGCTAAACCTGCAAGCGCCGGTAATTATGGTTGCTCACGCCGTGGCACTATCGCCCGGCCTGGATTCTTGCCCTGTGGTCGCGGTCGCCGCCGTGTCAGCTGCCGCGGCCCCGGAATCATCATTGGCGGCACTGGCGCCACCGGCCATCAAGGGCGGCAAGTCTTCTGCCCTGGGTTGCGGCTGGCCGCGCTCATTGACGGGGCATTGCAGCAGCTTGATGCGCAGGGTGTAATCCTTGGTATTCACTTCTACCATCTGGTTAAGGGCTTCATCGCGGTGGGCTGTGCGAAACAGACTCGCCACTTCGCGACCGTCGACCCACTCGCCGTGCTTGTTGAGCAGCAACTTATCCTGGTTTTGCAGTAGAAATACACTCTTCATAAATGGCTTTTAACCCCGTCGAACTGGCCAGCAGCAGTGTACTCGACATCCCCGTGGCGTTCCAGCCAGCCGGGGCGCGGGCCTACGGGGCCAGCGGCCCGTCACCACAATAGGCCAGTCCCACACCGACCTTTATAGACGTCCCTTTTTCTTGTTGCTCGCCTGGGCAAACAGCGCCGCCATTGTGCCCTGACCGGCGCTTTCGCCCGCGCCCCTGGTGGCGCCAGCAGAGCCGCGCCCCTGGCCGCGACCACCGCCGCGACGCGAATTGCGCGTTTCGGCGCCGCCGGCTGACGTTTTCTCGCCCGGCTCATCGTCCAGCCGCATGGACATGGCGATGCGCTTGCGGGCGACGTCTACTTCCATCACCTTGACCTTGACGATATCGCCCGCCTTTACCACTTCCCGCGGGTCTTTGACAAAAGAGTGGGACAGGGCCGAGATATGCACCAGTCCATCCTGGTGCACCCCCACATCGACAAAAGCACCAAAATTGGTCACATTGGTTACCGTGCCTTCCAGGATCATCCCCTCCACCAGGTCGGAAAGCTTCTCCACCCCGTCCTGGAATTGTGCGGTCTTGAACTCCGGGCGCGGATCCCGGCCGGGCTTGTCCAGCTCCTTGAGGATATCCGTGACGGTGGGGATACCAAACTTCTCATCGACATAATCCGCCGGTTTCAACGAGCGCAAAAAGCTCGAATCGCCGATCAGGCCCGCCAGTTCACGCCGGTTCTTTTCGGCAATCTTGCTGACCACGGAATAGGATTCCGGGTGCACCGCTGAAGCGTCGAGCGGGTTGCTGCCGTTGGCGACTCGCAAAAAACCAGCCGCTTGCTCGAAGGTCTTGGCGCCAAAGCGCGGCACTTTTTTCAATTCCTCGCGCGAGCTAAACGCTCCGTTCTGGTCGCGGAACTCGACAATATTACCGGCAATGCTTTGATTGAGCCCGGACACCGCCGCCAGCAGCGGTGCCGAGGCAGTATTCACTTCCACCCCCACGGCGTTCACACAGTCTTCCACCACCGCGTCCAGTGAGCGCGCCAGTAGCGACTGGGAGACATCGTGCTGGTACTGGCCCACACCAATCGACTTGGGATCAATTTTCACCAACTCTGCCAGCGGGTCCTGCAAGCGGCGGGCGATGGAAATCGCCCCGCGAATCGTTACATCCAGGTCGGGAAACTCGCGCGCGGCAAATTCCGAGGCCGAGTAAACCGAGGCGCCGGATTCATTCACCACCACCTTTTGCGCCTTGATGTCGCTGTGGTGCTTCAACACGTCGCCGACGAACTTGTCAGTCTCCCGCGAGGCAGTGCCGTTGCCGATGGCGATCAAGCCAACATTGTATTTGCGACACAGGCCGACCAGTACCTGCTCCGCCTCCCGCACCTTGTTTTGCGGCGGTGTCGGGAAAATAGCGCAGTGATCCAGCACCTTGCCGGTGGCGTCCACCACTGCCACCTTGCAACCTGTACGCAAACCCGGGTCGAGACCAATGGTGGCTTTCTGGCCGGCCGGCGCCGCCAGCAAGAGATCTTTCAAGTTGCTGGCAAACACCTTGATGGCCTCTTCTTCGGCCTTTTCCCGCAGTGCACCGAGCAGATCGGTTTCCAGGTGGGTCAGCAGCTTTACCCGCCAGGTCCAGCGCACTACCTCAGCCAGCCACTTGTCCGCGGGCCGATCGGCATCTTTTATCTGCCAGAAATCCGCAATCATGGCTTCACAAGGGTGGGCCGCCGCCGCATCCTCGCTGCCACCGAGCGTGATCGCCACACTCAACAGGCCCTCGTTGCGACCCCGGAAAATGGCCAGTGCCCGATGGGAAGGCACCCCCTTGAGGGGTTCGTCGTGCTCAAAATAATCCTGGAATTTGGCTGCTTCCTGCTCCTTGCCAACGACCACCCGGGACGAAATCACCCCTTCACTGTGGAGGAAGTTGCGCAGCCGGCCCAGCAGTTCGGCACTCTCACTGAAACGCTCCATCAAAATATACTTGGCGCCGTCCAGCGCTGCCTTGATGTCGGTGATCTTGCCGGCCTCATCGCTGCCGTCATTGCACTCTGCACCGACGATGTACCTGGCCGCCTCGTCCGCCGGGACCAGCATGGGGTTATCCAGCAGGGCATCGGCCAGCGGCAGCAAACCCGCTTCCAGGGCTATCTGGCCCTTGGTGCGACGCTTGGGCTTGTAGGGCAAGTAGAGGTCTTCGAGCCGGTTTTTGGTGTCGGCGGCGGCGATTTCCGCTTCCAGCTCGGGGGTCAATTTGTCCTGCTCGGCGATGCTCTTCAGAATCGCGGCGCGGCGTTCTTCCAGTTCGCGCAAATAGCGCAGGCGCTCCTCCAGGGTTCGCATCTGGGTGTCATCCAGACCGCCGGTTACCTCTTTACGATAGCGGGCAATAAAAGGTACCGAGGCCCCTTCATCCAGCAGGGTGACCGCGGCCTCTACCTGGCCCACGCGGGCGTTCAACTCTTCAGCTAAGCGAGCAGCAATACTTTTCATGGGGAATTTTCGACCGTGGTGATTATTGTTCAGATTGGTGCAGCCGCCAGATGCGGCGCGGGGCATTATGCGAAAATCAGCCGGCCAGAAACAGCCTTGTTTTTTTCGCGGAAATATGGTCCCGCGCCCAAACCACAGGCGGGGAGCCGGGCAAGGCAGGTAACTCAGTCCGTCTCGGGGCGGATAATATCGAAGCGCTGCTTGTCTCTCTCGTACTTTTCAATGGTTTCCTGATAGAGCTGCTGGCGCTCGTCGGCCTGCTCCCGGGTATGGCGCAGCTCTTCTTCCAAACCGCTGATCGCCGCCAGAATCTGCTTCGGCACCTCCCGTCCGAGGCGCTCGCTGTCCGCCGCTTTCGCCTGCTGAGTCACAATTTGTGACTTTATATTACTGATATTGCTTTCGAGTATATTGATGCTGGTCTGGATTTGCGCCAACTTGCGCTGCTTGGCCGCCTCAATGTCGCGCAAACTACTGTAGCGCCGTAACAGCTCTTCGTCCCACTCCCGCTGCGCCTCAATCCTTGCCCGCTCGCGCTCGGCCGCCTCCGCCTCCTCCTCCGTCGGTGCCGGATCCACTATTTTCAGCACCACGCCGTGGGCGGAGACCACCTCGTAGCCTTTCTGGACATACTCCGGGGGAATCTGGTGATTGATCACCTTTACGCCCTGATCGTTGATATAGCGATAATAGGTTTTCACTGGCGCCCGGTTGGCCGCCAGCGCCCACCCCGGCAACAGCAGCGCTGCAGCCAACAACAAGCCCGACAGCATGCGCCCGAGAACTGCTACCCGTGAGGGTCTGGTTTTTTTCAAATACAAAATAGGCTCACCTGGTCTGTTACCCCCCGGATCGACCAGAGGGCTAAATACACAACTCACTCCCCATAGGTTAGTCGATAAGTACGAATTTTATCCACTAGCGCGGCATCCCATTGGCGCTCTTGCAGAAAAGTGATGATATGGTCCAGCTTGACGATACTGACCACCGGCACGCCAAAGTCACGCTCCACTTCCTGGATAGCGGACAATTCACCCTGCCCTCTTTCCTGGCGATTCAAGCCCACCAGCACTGCGGCCGGGGCGGCTCCCTCTGCCGCAATTATAGACATTACTTCACGCACTGCAGTTCCGGCCGTAATCACATCATCGACAATCAACACCTTGCCCTGCAATGGCGCACCGACCAGGCTGCCACCCTCGCCGTGGTCCTTGGCTTCCTTGCGGTTGAAACAGTAGGGCACGTCGCGCTGGTGATGGTCAGCCAGCGCTACCGCCGTGGTGGCCGCCAGTGGTATGCCCTTGTAAGCAGGGCCAAACACCACATCATACTCGATACCGGCGGCCACCAGGGCGTCCGCATAAAAACGCCCCAGCGCCGCCAGGGCCGCACCGGTCTGGAATTGGCCGGCGTTAAAGAAGTAAGGGCTATTACGACCGGACTTGAGGGTAAACTCACCAAAATTAAGTGCTTTATGGTCTATCGCCAACTGAATAAAGTCGCGCTGATACTGCTGCATAATGTAAAAACTCGATAATCTGACTGGGTTTAGGCACGAATTGTGAATGATACACAGCATGCATTCGAGCTGCCAGAGCCGGCCGCAAGAGGCCAAAGAGAGCGGCAATCAATTAAAAATACCACCAAGCTGTTGATTTTCTGGAAAAATAATCGCTTAAAAGCGATATTCAGTAACAAAATCGGGTAAAGCTCGGGTATTATTAGCGCCTGTTTATCAAGGGACCATCATGCGAATCATCAGTCTTAGTGTCGACGGCATACACCAGGCAGCCCAACGCGGTCTTTACGACTGGCTGGCCGAGCAGGACGCCGACATCATTTGCCTTCAGGATCTGCGCGCCCTGGAATACGAGCTGGACGGCGACCCCTTCCAACTGGATGGCTATTTTGCCTACTTTTTCGACTCCGGCGAGCGCCACTACAACGGTGTGGCCATCTACACCCGCAAGCAACCCAAGGCCCTGATTTTCGGCCTCGGCTTCAGCAGCGGCGTGGATATGGAAGGTCGCTACCTGCAGGCGGACTTTGAGCAAATCAGTATCGGCTCACTGCTGGCGCCGTCCGCCACCTCGGAAACCGAATCCCAGGAAGTGAAGATCAAGTTCTTCGAAGATTTCCAGGCGCACCTGACCAAGATCACCCGCAAGCGGCGCGAATTTATTTTTTGCGGCAACTGGGCTATGGCCCACAAGCGTATCGATGTGCAGAACTGGCAGAACAATGACAGCAATTCCGGCTTTTTGCCCCACGAGCAACAGTGGATGAACCAGCTCTTCACCCAGGTCGGTTACGCCGATGCCTTCCGCATCAGCAATACCGATACCGATGAGTTCACCTGGTGGCCCAGCGGCGAAGTGGGCGAAGGGGATGGTTGGCGCACCGACTACCAGGTTATTTCCGAGAGTCTGGCGGGGCGGGTGGAATACGCTACTACCTACAAGACCAAGCACTTCTCCAGTCACCTGCCGCTGATTATCGACTACGACCTGGAAGTTTAGTCAACCAGGGCGTCCCTGGAAGCCTCGCTAAAAATACCTGGCCACAAAAAAGCCGCATGCAATGATGCGGCTTTTTTGTGTTTCTGGTCGGGCTGGCATTCCAACCCCTGGGCTATACGCCGAGGCGCAGAGGCCGGGCGGCCCCCACGCCCGCCAGCAGTCAGTCTGGCCGAGCTGTAACCGTCAGAGCGCGCTTATTTCGACCCCTCGACCATATGGTCTACCGCGGCCTTGATTTCATCGTCAGAGCAATCCATGCACAGACCCATGGCGGGCATGCCATTAAAACCGCCAATGGCATGGGTGTAGAGCGTCTCTATACCCTTGCCGATACGCGGGGCCCAAGCCGCCGCATCACCCATCTTGGGGGCGCCGGCCGCACCACTGGCATGGCAGGTAAAGCATTTGGTGTCATACACCTCGGTGCCCGAGCGCGGCTCCGCCGGACCGGCGGCCACCGGCGCAGCGGCACAGTCATCACCGGACATGCACAGATCGCCAACCGGCTGCAAGCGCGCTTTCATTTCCTCGGTCATGCCGGCACCGACGCTGGTAAATGAAAACATCATTGTGAGACCGGCGACGGCCAGCAGGCTAATTGTCTTGTTTAGATGACGCACAGTATTAAGTCCTCTCCATTAACAGCCTGGCGCGGTTGGCCAGAGACGCGGCATTATAGCCAAAAACTCCTGCCGGGGAAAAACCTTAATTACGTTGCGGAATTAACCCTGCCCAGGGCAGCGGCCAAACTGGCAGCAGCGACTCGAATTCAGCAGGGGTTTAGCTGAGCAAGGGAACGAAGGAAAAGCCCGGATACTCGTCGCTTGCCAGGCCTGTCGCTGTCTTCTCAATGCGGTAAATTGAGTGTTGAACCGGGATGACCATCACCCCGCCCTCAGCCAGCTGCTCAACCAGCTCAGCGGGCAGTTGGGTGGCGGCCGCCGACACCAGGATACAATCGTAGGGCTGGCGCTGGGGATAACCCATTTGTTCCGGGGTGTGCTCAATGCAGGCATTATCAATGGCGGCCGCATTGATGCGCTGCCGGGCCCGGCCAGCCAGTTCAGCGACCCGTTCGGTACCGATAACCTGGCCAGTGGCACCGACAATATGCGCCAGCAACACCGTGGTCCAGCCACTGCCGCAGCCCACATCGAGAATACGCTGCCCGGCCCGGGGCTGTAGCAACTCCAACATAAAGGCCACGGTGTAGGGTTGTGAATTGGTCTGGCCATGGCCGATCGGCAGCGGGTGGTCCTCACCGGCAAACTCCACCACATCGGCCGGCAGAAACTTATCCCGGCGCATCGCCCGAAACGCTGCAATGATGGCGGGGGTAGACAAAACCTGGCGCTGCTCCAGCTGCTGCACCAGTTCGAGATAGTCCATCGCGCACCTCCAGTTGGGCCAGCCTAACCCGCCAGGCTTTGCTCCCGATATTTCTGCGGCGTGGTATTGGTCCAGCGGCGAAAACTGCGGGAAAAATTACTCTGATCGGAAAAACCCAGCAGATAGGCGATTTCGATAATAGGAATCTTCTTTTGGGCAATGTACTTTAGTGCCATCTTGTGCCGACACTCATCCAGCAACTCACTGTAGGTAGTGCCCTCCTGGCCCAGCTTGCGCTGCATACTGCGCACGCTGACGCCCAATTCTTTCGCCGCGTGGGCCTGGTCCGTCTCCCCCAAAGCCAGGTGCTGCAGGATATAAGCCTTGACCTTCGTCGACAGCTGATCGGCGCGAAAACTGGAGAGGTACTGCTCGCCCCACTCATCGATGACCCGGGCCAGCTCCGGGTTGGCAAACAGCAGCGGTTGGTCGAGCACATCCGCGCTAAAGCGAAGCCGGGTAACGGGTTGACCAAACGTCACCGGGCAGCGGAAATAAGCCTCGAATGGCGCGCTGTCCAGCGACTTCTCATGTTCGAACTCCACCGCCAGTGGGGCGAGGCTGTCAATGGCATTGCGGAACAGTGCCACCAAAGTGATACAAAAGGCCTCCATGGCTTCATCCGCCACCGGCCGATTACCCTCCGGTATCACATACACCAGGTCCACCGACTGCGGCTGCAGCTCCAGGCTGAGGATGGCCGCATCCGAAGTGAGCTGGTAATACTTGACGCAGCGCTGCAGGGCATCCTTGACGCTCCGGCTGGAGGCCATGGCAACACCCATGGCGCTGTACATGGAGGGCTGGAACACGGGCGCCAGGCGCAAGGCAAAATAGGGGTCGCCAGTGCGCTCCACCGCCAGCGCCCAGACTTTGGCCATATCCGCCACCAACAAGCGCTCCTGGGGCGAGCTGACACTGTCGAGATCGATGCCCGCATCCAGGAACAGCTGCTTGCCGTCCACTGCCGCCCGATCCAGCACCTGGGCGATCAACAGCGCCCAACTGACGATCGTAGTGGGCTTGCTCTTTAACAACTTGGCTTCGGACAACGCGGCGGGCTCCCTGTTACTGGCGCTTGGATGCAAAACACTCGTCTTTTGGGAGCTCATGGTAACAGAAAAGTTGACCCGCAGAAGACTGCCGCTGGCGCCTCCAGACCACAGTCAGGCGGAATCAGACCGGACGCCCTGCCCCCCCGCTCGCTATGGTTGCAAGCTGGAGATACTACAAGGGCTTCACCATGAATAACATCACCAGACTGCTGGGCACACTGACCATTACGCTCCTCGTCGCCTGCGGCCAGAGCCAGCTACCGACCACAGCTGACCAATTTGGCTTCAGCCCGCCCTCGGCGCACACCATCGCCAGCAACCAGCGGGCCGGCAGCGCCCTGCCCCCAGACCACGCCGACGAAGCTGTCGATGCTCGCCGCGGCCTGCTCGCCACCCCGCCACCAGAGCAGGTGCACGCGGCCGATGGCCGGGTAATCTGGGACATAAGCGCCTACGACTTTATCGACGGAGAGGCCCCCGCCAGCGTCAACCCTAGCCTCTGGCGGCAGGAAAAACTCAACAACATTCACGGCCTGTTTAAAGTGACTGATCGCGTTTACCAACTGCGCGGCTTTGACCTGGCCAATATGACCATTATCGAGGGGGACAGCGGCTGGATCATCGTCGACACCCTCACTTCGGCGGAGACTGCAGCCGCGGCGCTGGCGTTTGCCCGCCAGCAGCTGGGAGAGCAGCCCATCCGCGCCATCATTTTTACCCACTCCCACATGGATCATTTCGGCGGCGCGCTGGGTATCACCGACGCCGCGCAGGTGGCCGCAGAAGGTATCGAAGTCGTCGCTCCGGCCGGCTTTATGGCCGAAGCCACCCGTGAGAACGTCATGGCGGGCATCGCCATGGCCCGACGCTCGGCGCTGATGTACGGCCTCAACCTGCCACGCTCGGCCCAGGCCCAGGTGGGCAGCGGACTGGGCAAGACTCCGGCTCTCGGCTCGCTGGGTATATTGGCGCCCACCCAAACGGTCGACAGCAGCGGTACCCGGCTGACCATCGACGGGGTTGAATTTGTGTTCCAGATGGTGTCCGGCAGCGAGGCACCCGCCGAGTTCATCTTCTACCTGCCGCAACTGAAAGTGGCCATGGGGGCCGAACTGGTGTCGCAGAATATGCACAATCTCTACTCCCTGCGCGGCGCCAGTATTCGCGATGCGGTCAAGTGGAGCCAGTGCATTGATAGCGCCATCAACCTGTTCGCGTCGGCGGAGGTGCTGGTCAACGGCCATCACTGGCCGGTGTGGGGCAGGGCTGAAATCCGCGAGTTCCTGGAACTGCAGCGCGACTTGTATCGCTACATCCACGACCAATCCGTGCGCCTGCTAAACCAGGGCCTGACCGGGGCCGAGATTGCCGAACAACTGCAGCTGCCGAAGACCCTGGCCAGCAGCTGGGCCAATCGCGGTTACTACGGTTCCCTGAGCCATAACGCCAAGGCGGTTTACCAGCAGTATATGGGCTGGTTCGACGCCAACCCCGCCCACCTCAACCCCTTGCCTCCGGTGTCAGCGGCGCGCAAATACGTGCAACTGGCGGGCGGCGAAGCGGCGCTGCTGGCCACCGGCCAGGAGGCCTACAGGGACGGCGAATACCGCTGGGCCGCTGAGCTACTCAACCACCTGGTGTTTGCCAACCCCGAGCACAGCGCCGCGCGCGAGTGGCTGGCTCGCAGCTACGACCAGCTGGGCTACCAGGCCGAGTCGGGGCCCTGGCGCAATTTCTACCTCAGTGCTGCCGCCGAGCTGCGCTTTGGCCCACCCCGGCAGGGCGTGGATAGCGCCGCCTTGCAGAAGATCATGGCCAACACCGAGCTCGAAGATATTTTTGCCGCCCTCGCAGTACGTCTCAACGGCCCTGCCGCCGAGGATAAAAAACTGTCTTTGCTGCTCGACTTTAGCGACAGCAAGCAGCGCTTCGCGCTACAGGTGAGCAACTCAGTACTGCACTACCGGCAACTGGATCCGGCGCCGGCGCCACCACCCGAGAGCGACGTCAGCCTGCGCCTCACCCGCCCGCTGTTTAACCGCATGATCACCGGTAGCGCCGGCATACGCGAATTGTTGCTGTCCGATGAGTTGCAGGTAGACGGCAACCCCCTCGTCCTGGTCACCTTTTTCGGCTTGCTGGATCGGCCCGACGGTCGCTTCAACCTGGTTACCCCCTAAACCTGCAGAGAGAGAAGACACGATGTCGCCCCACTCCAACAATTTACTATTCGCCCTCAAGGTGCCCCTCTACAAGACCATCGCCCTGGGCCTGAAACTGGTCACCCGGCTGGTCCCGCAACCTGCACCACTGCTCTACTGTGGTCGGGATTCGGTCTTGCAGCTGGCGCAATTTATCGCCGCGGCCGACAGCCGCAAGGTGTTACTGGTCACCGATGCGGACATCCTGCGCCTGGGCCTGGCGCAGCCACTGCGCGCAGAGCTGCAGCGTCAGGGCATTGAGGTGACACTGTTTAGCGACATTACCCCGGATCCGCTGGACCGGGTTATCCAGGCCGGTATCGATGTGTTGCAACGGAGCGGTTGCGACGCAGTGATCGGTTTTGGCGGCGGCTCATCACTGGATGCGGCCAAGCTGATTGCCAGCCTCGGCCGGGGCCGGCAAAGCCTGCAACAGGCCGTCGGCGTGCTGAAAATTCGCCGCTCCGGCCTGCCCCTCTACCTGGTACCTACCACTGCCGGCACCGGCTCGGAAGTGACCATTGCCGCAGTCATGAGTGATTGCCGCACCAGGCAAAAGCAAGTGGTGGTGGACCCCAAACTGCTGCCCATCGCCGTGGCCCTGGACCCGCTGCTCATGCAGGGGCTGCCCGCCAGCATCACCGCCGCCACCGGCATCGACGCCCTGACCCACGCAGTGGAAGCCTACCTGTCGCGCAACGCCAGTGCGGCCACCGATCGACTGGCACTCATGGCGGTGCGGCTGATTTTCGCCAACCTGCCGCGGGCCTACCGCGACGGCAGCGACCTGCAGGCGCGGGAGGCCATGGCCATCGCCTCCTGCTACGCCGGCCTGGCCTTCAGCAAGGCCGGACTCGGCTATGTGCACGGCATCTCGCACCAGCTCGGTGCCCGCTACCACGTGCCCCACGGTCTCGCCAACGCGCTGATACTGCCCTTGGTGCTGGAGCATTGCCGCCACGCCTGCCAACCGCGCCTGCAAGCACTGGCCGCGGCGGCCACAGCGGGTTATGGTCGAGTCAAGCCCAATGGGACGGAAAACCGAAGTACTGCGCAGCAAAATACGGGCTCATCATCCGCAACCTCTTTCACCACTGCGGTCCGCCAACTGCTCGGTGAACTCGAGTTACCTTCGACCCTGCAACCACTGCGCCGCGAAGACATCCCCCAGCTGGCCCGGGATGCCCTCAAGGAATCCCACTACCTGCACCCGGTGCCGGTGTATATGGATTTCCCCCAGTGCTGTGCGCTGATCGAAAAGTTGCTCCCGCGGCAAGCCGCTGCAGAAGGCGCCACCCCATGAGCCATAACGCCAGGATTGCGCTGCTCGATGCCGGCTTTCTGGCCAGCGAAACCCGGGATAACCCCAAGCATGTGGGCGGCCTGCTGATCTTCAAACCCGGACTAAAAAAAGCGAGCCTGTGCGCCAGCGCCCTCTACCAGGCCTATCGAGTCTATGACCGGCCAGCCGAACCGTTCAATCTGATTCCAATACTGAACCTGGGTGGCGGCCTGCGCTGGCAAGAGACTCCGAACTTCGCACTGCAGCAACACCTGTTTTATCACCCGGCGCCGGCGACTCCGCTGACCCATGAACAACTCTTGCAACAGGTTGCAGACCTGCACACCCCGCGACTGGAGCGCGACCGGCCGCTGTGGGAATACCACATCATCGACGGTCTGGCCGAGCGCGGCTTCGCCATCTATTGCCGCGTCCACCACGCCTACGCCGACGGCGTCACCATTACCCGCTGGCTGAGCCAAAGCCTGGGCCCTGAGCGCTCGAGCCGGCTGCCCCCGCCCCTGTGGAGCAGCGCCAACCTGGGAAGTGCAACCACCAGTGCAGTGGCCGGGGGGAGCAAACCGGATAAACTGAACAAGCGGCAGCAGCTCGCGCGCCCCCTCGGCCGCGTGCGCCAGGCACTCCACACCGCAACCGGACTCAGTAAAATCGGCCTGCAGTGGGGCCTTGAAAAAGCCGGGCTCACCCAACAGGCCATCTGCGTGCCCTTTGCCGCAGCGCAAATGCCGCCACTTACCGGCCAGGTCAGCGCCGGGCGCCAGCTGGTCACCGCAGCCATGCCAATGGCGCGCATCAACGACATTCGCGCCGCCACCCGCAGCACCCTCAACCATGTGGCGCTGACCTGTGTGGATATTGCCCTGCACCGCTACCTCAAGCAGCTGGGCACTGATTTTGACCAGCCCCTGACCGTCCAGATGCCCGTCAGCCTGCGCGCCAGCGACGACACCTCCAGCGGCAATAAGATCGCCATGGTGCTGGTGGAGCTGGGCAGCGCCGAGCAGGACCCCTATCGCCGGCTGCAGGATATCGGCTACTCCCTGCGCAACCTGCGGCGCCAGCTCGACCAGGTGCCGGCTGGGGCCATCACTACCCACTCGCTGGTCGCCAACTTGTGCGCCCAGGTGGTGGAAAACCTGCACCTCAGCAAGCACCTGCCGCCGCTGGGACATACCCTGGTATCCAACGTGCCGGGGCCCCATAACACGCTCTTCCTAGGCAGCGCCGAATTGCAGCACATGTACCCGGTCAGCACCCTTGCGGCTGGCAACTGCCTCAATATCACCCTGTTCAGTTACGCCGGCACGCTGTACGCAGGGATGGTGGCAACCACAGACCTCCCTGAGCTAGCGGACCTGGGCCGCTATATTGAGGAGGCCTCGCACACTCTGGGCGCGGCGGTAGCGGGCGATTAGAAGCGCGAGGAGCACAGATGATTGGCGCCAAAAGCCCAGCTTTCGGCGCCCGACAACCAGAAGCCAAAAGCTGACGGGGCTAATATCAGCACCCTGGAGCAATTACTAGCAGCGGCTTCAACAGCCTGATTAAATAAGTTTGAGAGGATACTATTATGAAAACAACCCGCCTCACCAGAGACATCATCACCACCCTCGGCGCCCTCGGCGTCGGCCTCAGCGCCAGCGCCGCCCCGGTTCTCGAGGAAGTGGTGGTCACGGCCACCAAGCGCGCCGAGAATATCCAGGACGTGCCCATTTCCATCAGCGCTTTTTCCGGCGCTGCCCTCAAGGATTCCGGCACTACCGACTTGCAACAACTGAGTGGCTACGCCCCCAACCTGAGCCTGAGCAAATCCGGCCAGGTCAATAATGCCCGCATTGCCATTCGCGGCGTGGGCTCGGTTGGCAACAGCGCCATCGAGCCCAGCGTGGCGGTGTTTATCGACGGGGTGTACTACCCGCGGCCCGGCTCAGTAGTAGGCAAGCTGCAAGACATCGAAGCGATTGAAGTCCTGCGCGGCCCCCAGGGCACATTGTTCGGGCGCAACGCCTCCATGGGCGCACTCAACATTCGCACCCGAAAGCCTGAGCACGAAACCACCACCGATCTGTCCCTGTCCGTAGGCAACTACGACACCTGGTCCACCGCCGCTACCTTTAATGGCAGCCTCTCTGACAGTGTCGCCGGTCGCCTGGCGCTGCAGTATTCCGAGCGCGGTGGCTTCGGCCACAGTGACTACGATGGCGCGGAAATCGGCGAGATGGACGACGCTGGCATCCGCGGCTCACTGAATTTTGAGCTGGGCAACAACACCGAAGCCACACTGCGCGCGGACTGGAAAAAGTTCACCAACAACGGCACCCTGATCGACGTGGTACCGGATTCGGTTCTGCCGATCTACCTCGCCCGTATTGGTGCCCTGCTGGATCCGGATATCAGTGATGGCAGCGGCGACGGTCCGCTGCCCTACGTCAACGATGCCTACGACCTGCGCGTCAACCAGAAACAAACCGACGCCGCAGAAGATGAGCAGTGGGGGCTGTCGCTGGATATCGAAGGCGAGCTGGGCGACCATTCCTGGCGCTCCATCACTTCCTATCGCGACTGGGATAACAGCACTTATGACGATTCGGTGCGCCTGCCCGCCGACCTGCTGCCCCGTGACACCCGCTTCGGGGCACAGACCTTTTCCCAGGAATTGCAGCTGCTCTCCAATCTCGATGGCGCTTTCCAGTATGTCGCCGGGGTCTACTATTACCAGGAGGAGTACAGCCTCAACCAGGACCTGAATTTTGGTACCGACTTCTGCTCCACCGCTATCTACAACAATGTCTACCTGCGCAGCATCGGCCAGGGCAGCAGCCCGGCTGCGGCGGCGGCCATGGCAGGCGGTACCGCGGCATTTTGCAACGCTGGCGCCCAGGTGGGCGCAGTCAGCAGCAATTTCGAGCAGGAGGTCAGCAGCCTGGCACTATTCGCCCAGGGCACCTACGATATCTCCGAGTCCCTGTCGGCAACCCTGGGCCTGCGCTGGACCGATGACGACAAGGATGGCCGTTTCGCCCAGACCATCAACAACCCGCTGGCGGGTCCCGCCGGTCTCAACCTGCGGGTTAACGAAAGCGCCGACCTGAAGTTTGCGGACTCCCAGGTCACCTGGATGGCCAATCTGCGCTACACCCCCAGCGATGACCTGATGTTCTTCTTTACCGCCTCCAGCGGTTACAAGGCTGGCGGCTTCAACAGTGATGGTACAGCGGTGGTACTGGGCGAGCAGCGGGTATTCGATTCCGAAGAAGTGCTGAGCTACGAACTGGGGCTCAAATCCACCCTGTTTGACCGCATGACCGTCAATGCCACCCTCTTCCGCACCGATATTGACAACTTCCAGGACCGCCTCTTCAACGGCCTCAGTTTTGTGGTGGTCAACGCCGGCGAATTGCGCCAGCAAGGCCTGGAAGTGGACATCAACGCCCAGCTCACCGACAACCTGAAAGCCATAGCCGGCCTCAGCCTGCTTGATTCCGAGTTCCTTGATTACCCCGGCGGCACCAACCTGCCCGGCTTTGACCAGACCGTCAGCCAGGACCTCAAGGGTGCCTCCAACAATTTCTCGCCGGACTACCAGGCCTCACTGGCGCTGGAGTGGCGCGCCGAGCTCAACCCTGACCTGGAGTGGTTCGTACGCGGCGAGTACCAGTACGTGGACGAGCAAAGTGTTAACGGCCAGACCGATAACAACCCGGCACAGCTGGAAGACGCGGTCGGCCAATTGAATGCACGGCTGGGGCTGGTCGCCGCCAGTGGCCGCTGGGACATCACCCTCTACGGTCGCAACCTGAGCGACGAAGGCTACTGCCAGGCTACGTTCTACCAGCCGCTGGCAACAACCCTGAACTTGCAAGATCCGGTCAGCGGCAACGCCATGACTCGCTGCGTGGTGGGCGAGCCGCGCACCTACGGTATCGAGCTGAACGCCCACTTTTGACCCTAACCCTACTTTTGAGCCTAACCATAAGAGAGAAACCTTATGACTCCAAAACAGCCTTTGCCACACCTCATAGCACTGTGCCTGCTATTGTTTATTGGCACTCACGGGCTTGCAGCGCCAGCCGCCATCGACAACCGGCAACAGGAAGCCCGCGAGGACGCCATCGCTGCAGAAAACTGGGCCTACTCCCTCGGCGTGCAAGCCTATGTATTCGGCCTGCCCCTGTCCATATTTGAGCGGGAGTATCGCCTGCGCAGCGACGTGGATAAAATCGAGCGCATCAAGCACAAGTGCCCCTGCGCCGTGATCAACCAGGTGGGGCACAAGTTCAGTCTCGCCACTGCCGCCGATGTCATGCCCTACACCCCCAATAATGACACGGTCTACAGCGGTATCCTGCTACAGGCCAGCGACGAACCCATGATTCTGTCGCTGCCCGACATCAGCGATCGCTACTGGTCGGTACAGGTGGCGAACCCCTACCTGGAAAACCAGTTTTACATCGGCACCCGGGCCACCGGCGGCAAGGGCGGTCACCACGCTTTTTTCTCCAAGAACTGGCAAGGTGAATTACCGGCCGGGGTCACTCCTCACCCTATGGATTACGACACCATCATTTTAGCTGTGCGCATCGCCGTCACCCCGGAAAACCCGGCCGACCTGGAGCAGGTACACGCGCTGCAAAAACAGATCAACGTCACCTCCTTGAGCAACTTTAAGCAGGGCAAAATGGGGGTCGCGGCCATGCCGGACAACATTCCGCCCGCCAAAACCTACAGCGGCGAACTGGCGTGGTATCAACAACTGGCGGACCTGCTCAACACCTATCCGCCGGCACCAGAGCACGCCGCCATGGTCAACAGCTTTAAACTGATTGGCATCGAGCCCGGCCAGCCCATGGCGGTCGATAGACTCAGTGCTGCGACTCGCAAAGGCCTGCTGCGCGCCCTTGCCGACGGCCGCGATATCATGAAGTGGAAGGTCAAGTACCGTGGCACCCCCTACCCGACGCGCTGGAATAACCTGCGCCCCGGCGACTACGGCTTCGACTATTTCGACCGCGCTGCTGGCGCCCTGGAAGGCCTGTTCGTTCACGATCGCGAGGAGGCGGTGTATTTTAGTACCTATGAAAGTGGCGACGGTAAATTCCTCGATGGCGCCAAGCGCTACGTGCTGCACTTCGACAAGGATGAAATCCCGCCGCTGGTCAATAACGGCTTCTGGTCTCTGACCATGTACGGGCGCAACTTCCAACTGGTGCCCAACCCGATTGCGCGCTACGCCATCGGCAGCCGCAGCGAGAACCTGCAGTACAACCCCGACGGTTCGCTGGACATCTATATTCAATCGACACCACCGGCGGGCAAGCAAGGCAACTGGCTGCCGTCGCCAGAGGCGGGTATTTTCCGTATCAATTACCGCATCTATCTGCCACCGGCCATAGCGCGCAACCCGGACACCCTGGCACGCTTTCTGCCACCCATTGAGGTAAGGTAAAACCATGTCCAGCATCGCCCGCAATCATGCGTCTAATCACCTGGAAAACAGCCAGATGCAGCGCGTCTTCGAGGCCCAGCGCCAGCTCACCCGGCAGCAGCCGACCGTGGATTATCACACGCGGCTGCAACGCCTGGCGCTGCTGGAACGCGGCATCAAGAGCAACGTGGAAACCATCACCAACGCCATCGTTGCGGATTTTGGCAGCCGCTCCCGGGAGGAAATCCAGCTGGCCGAGATATACACCTCGCTGGCGGCCATTGCCTATGCCCGCAAACACCTGCGCCAGTGGCTGCGACCGCAGCGGCGCCACGTGAGCCTGCTGCACTGGCCGGCCCGGGCGCGAGTCGTCTATCAACCCAAGGGGGTGGTGGGAATTATATCGCCCTGGAACTACCCCTTCTTTCTCGCCATCGGGCCGCTGATTGCAGCCCTCGCCGCCGGCAACCGGGTGATGCTGAAACCCTCGGAAATTTCCCCGGCCACCGCCGCCTGCCTGCAACAACTGCTGGGCGATATTTTTGCGCCGGAGTTGGTGCAAGTCTGCAGCGGCGACGCGGACACCGGCAAGGCGTTTGCGGCATTGCCGTTTGATCACCTGCTGTTTACCGGTTCCACCCAACTGGGGCGACTGATTATGGCGGCCGCCGCCAACAATCTCACTCCGGTAACGCTGGAATTGGGGGGCAAGTCGCCGGCACTGGTGCACCCGGACTATCCCCTGCAACAATTTGCCAGCCGCATCATTCACACCAAGACCATGAACAGTGGCCAGACCTGTGTGGCCCCGGATTACCTACTGGTGCACGAATCCCAGGTGGATCAGTTGGTGCAGCACTTGCGCCGCGAATTTGACCGCTGCTTCGCAACTATCGACCACAACCCCGACTATGGTTCCATCATCAACCAGCAGCACTACCAGCGTTTGCAAGGTTATTTGCAAGACGCCCGCGCCAAGGGGGCACGCCTGGTCGAGCTGGGTTCGGTGAGTGCCGAACAGCCACCGTACCGCATGCCGCTGACCCTGGTGCTGGATGTAAATGATTCCATGCAGTTGATGCAGGAGGAAATCTTCGGCGCCATACTGCCGCTGCAAACCTACACCCATATGGATGCCGCGCTGGACTATATCAACCAGCGCGAGCGACCGCTGGCGCTCTACTATTTTGACCGCGACCGCCAGCGTATCGACCAGGTGTTGCAGGGCACCGTGTCCGGCAACGCCTGCATCAACGAAGCGCTGATGCACGTGGCAGTGGACGACTTGCCGTTCGGCGGAATCGGCGCCAGCGGCATGGGCAGCTACCACGGCCGCGAGGGCTTTGAAACCTTTTCCCATAAAAAAGGGGTGCTGCAGAAAGGGCGTTTTAACAGCGCCGAATTGATCAAGCCACCCTACGGCGCGCGGGTAAAATCCCTGTTGAATTTTTTGCTGCGCTAATCTTTAGCCACCTAATAAATTACGTTTGGAGGAGACAACATGCTCAACGGCCTAATGATGGACACTCAACTGACTGTCAACAGCATCCGGGATTTTGCCAGCCAGGTACACGCCGCCAGTGAACTGGTATCCGTCACTGGCGACGGTGGCGTACAACACTTCAGTTATGCCGAGAGCTTTGCGCGGGCGGGACAACTGGCCAATGCGCTGCTCCAGGCCGGCATCCTGGCCGGCGACCGGGTCGCCACCCTGGCCTGGAACGACCACCGCCATTTCGAGCTCTACTACGGAATTTCCGGTCTCGGCGCCGTGTGCCACACCATCAACCCGCGCCTGTTCCCGGAACAGATCCAATACATCATCAACCACGCCGAGGATCGTTTGCTGTTTGTGGATCCACAGTTCCTGCCCCTGCTGGAGAAACTGGCCGACAACCTGGCCGGGGTCGAGCAGATCATTCTGCTCAGCGACGACGCCCACGTGCCAGACAGCTCAATCCCCGGGCTGGTCAGTTACGAAAGTTTTATTGGCGCGCACAGCGCCGCCGTCCCGTGGCCCGAGTTGGACGAGCGCAGCGCCAGCTCCCTGTGCTACACCTCCGGCACCACCGGCAACCCCAAGGGCGTACTCTACAGTCACCGCTCCACTGTGCTGCACGCCTACGCCGGCGCCCTGCCCGACAGTCTCAATCTATCCGGCCGCGATGTGGTCATGCCTATTGTGCCCATGTTCCATGTCAACGCCTGGGGCATTCCCTACTCCGCCGCCATGGTCGGCGCTAAACTGGTGCTGCCCGGTGCTCGTATGGGTGACGGCAAGGCCCTGTACCAGTTGATCGAAAGCGAAGGGGTCACTGTGTCCGCCGGGGTACCTACTGTGTGGCTGGCGCTGCTGGCCTACCTGCAGGCAAGCGGCCAGACCCTGACCCGCCTGCAGCGCATCATCGTCGGCGGCGCAGCCTGTCCGGTATCCATCATGGAGGATTTCCGCGAGCGGCACGGGGTGCAAGTGATCCACGCCTGGGGCATGACCGAAACCTCACCGCTGGGCACTATCAACACGCCACGCAGTGCCAGCGAAGCGGAACCCGGACCACTGCGCGACAAGCTGCAGGCACTGCAGGGCCGACCGGTATTCGGCGTCGACCTGCGTATCGTCGCCGCCGACGGTAACCTGCAACCCCGGGACGGCAAGGCCTCCGGCGAAGTGCAAGTGCGCGGCCCCTGGATTTGCAGCGGCTACTTCGGTCGGGAAAGCGCCACTTCACACACGACCGACGGCTGGTTTAAAACCGGTGATATCGCCACCCTGAGCCCGGCGGGCATCATGCACATCACCGACCGGGTCAAAGACGTGATCAAATCCGGGGGCGAGTGGATAAGTTCCATCGACCTGGAAAACGCCGCCGTCGGCCATCCCGCAATTCGCGAAGCGGCGGTGATCGGCGTCCCCCACCCCAGGTGGACCGAGCGGCCACTGTTGATTGCGGTGCTGGAAGCGGGCAAGAACGTCAGCGCCGCCGACCTGCTCGCCTGGCTGGAAGGCCGTATCGCCCGCTGGTGGATTCCCGCCGACGTGCAGTTCGTCGCTGAACTGCCCCACACCGCCACCGGCAAGCTCAACAAAGTGGCTTTGCGGGAGCAGTTCAAGGACTACTCCCTGCCGCCAGAATAGTTGCCAAATTGCGCGGTGGCTTATGGTCACCGGTTTACGACAAATGCCCAAGCCCCATTAGTGCGCGCAGAAACCTCGGCGTTTTGCAGGCGCGCTATTTAACCAGCTGCAGCATTTGCCTGAACTCGGCCGCGCGGCAGTCGCCCACCAATTCGTACAAACACATTTCCAGACTGGTTACGCCAACCCCTTGGGACAACAGCTTTTGGATCGCCAACTCTTTATTCGCTGCGGCGCGAGAGGCAACACAATCACTCACCACCTCCACACTAAACCCAAACTGCACCAGGCCAAGGCAGGTCTGGTAAACACAGATGTGCGCTTCGATACCGCAGACCAACCAATTGGCTACCTTTGCCGCTCGTGCCGCAGCAACAAATTCTTCTGCACCACAAGCGTCAAAGGTGTATTTGGTGATTGGCTGGTTGGGCGCCAGTACATCGCTCAATGGCGCAACCGTAGCGCCCAGCTTGGCGGGGTTTTGCTCCAGCCACAGCAGCGGCAACTGCAGCAGCGTGGCGCCTTGGATCAAGCTGGCCATGCGGGCGATGACCGCTTCACTGTCGTCAACCATAGTGGCCAGCTTGCCCTGCACATCCACCACAACCAGGCCTGTATTTGCTTTTGTTAACATCTTTCACCCCTTGGTGTTAGCCGAGTTGATGACGCGTATGTTGCCCATAGCCGTGTTAATACAACAGGGTGTGTCCAGGCCCTATGGCGAGGCAGCATGGCTCGGCAGCAAAACGAGCAATCGTGGCGCAGCGGCAAACAACAGCAGCATGGCGATATAGACACTGCCCGAGACCGGGTCCCGGCTGGCAGCGTAGTCAGCGAGACTTTGTTCCTGCATAATCACGGCCAGCAACAACTCAGCGGTGAGCATAAACAGCAGCGCCAGTGCGCCAACCCACCAGCGCACGGCGGCCCGGGCAGGCAGTGAAAATTTGCGCACCACATAGCTGGCGGCAAAGTAGATGGCCAGCGCCATAAACGGCATCTCCAACAACTCCGCCCAGCGCTCGCCGAGGCGCGGCAGCAGCCACAGGACCCGGACAATACCCAGCAGGAACCCGACACCGAAGATCAGGGCAAAGTAACAGGCGGCGGCCCGGATAATATGTCCCCACTCAATGCGATGCATTGTTCCAGCCCTCATATTTAACCCGGCTAACTTAACCCGGCTAACTTCAGGCCTCTGGTCCATTTGCAAACTGGGCAAACACTTCCTCGCCGGTCATATTTTTCGTGCTATTGGCAAACGCATAGTAGTCAGGCTTTTCATCTATAAAAACCTGGTGATCAAAATTGAGCTCGGTATCCACATCAAGCAGCCCAACCGGAACGATGTAGAGATTATTTTGTTTTAACCGGTAGAAGAGGTGCGTGCCACATTTGCCACAGAACCCGCGCTGTGCCCATTCCGATGAGTCGTATACCGAGATATGCTCGTTACCCGAGAACTCCACTTTGTCGCCACAATCTACGGCGAACAGTGGGCCGCCGGCCCACTTTCTACACATATTGCAGTGGCATACACCGACGTCCGCTGACATGGACTCTGCGCTGATGGATACCGCACCGCACAGACAGCTTCCTTTTGCCACAGGCTCAGAACTCATAATCGTCTCCTTGATTGCTGGTCTGGTTTAAGATTTAGGGTTGGCCGAAGCAGCCGGGTGGCGGCAGGCTGCACGCCGGGGAACACCTCTTGCAGCTGGGCCGCCGACAAGCCCCAGTGCTGCCCCAATACGGCACCTATCCAGGCCTGCATAGAGGAGGTGGGCATCAGGTCCCGCCCCTCGAACAGATCGCTGTGGCCGAGCCCCGGCCACTCCCCCAACACGCGCCCGCCCTGCACCGCGCCACCGGCCAGCAGCAGGGCGGTGCCGGTGCCATGATCGCTGCCACCGGTGCCATTTTCAGCGACAGTACGGCCGAATTCTGTCGCCACGATCACCGCCGTCTGCTCCCAACTCGCCGCCAAATGCTGGCGCAGGCGCACCAGGCCTGCGTCCAACTGGGCAAATCGACGACTCAGGCGCGACGCCTGGTTGTTGTGAGTATCCCAGCCGCCCATTTCCAGCATTGCGCAGTCCGGCCCGTCGGGCTGGCCCATCAGTGAGCCACAAGCAGCGGCCAGGTCGGCAAAGCTGCGCTGCCGGGGGTTGGCTACCGCGCCCTGCAATTGCTCACGGGTGGCCAGTGCCTCCTCCAGTCGCGCGCTCAACAGGGGCTCGTCCTGGTAGAGGGCCAACAAGCGGGTGTAGGTATCGTCTTCGGCATTGGGGAATTGCGACGGGTACCAGGTGGTGCCAAGCGGTGCACCGCGCAGGCTGATGGGTACGGAATGGGCCAGCGCCAGGCCCTGCCCCTGGTGGGCCGCCAGGGCGCGGTTGAGCCAGCCACTGTCGTGGTCGACCGGGTAGACCCCGCTCTCCAAAATATCCTGGGCCTTGAAATGGGAGCGGCTGCGCTGCTCCGAGGCCACCGCGACGATGGGCAACAATTGCCCCCGCTGATACCAGGCATAGAGCCCCTCCAGCGCCGGGTGCAGGGCAAAGCCACGGGCCAGCGGCCGCTGCGTCATTAATTGGCTGTCAACCAGCCCCGGGCGATGGCGCACCAGGTGGTCATCAAACCCGGGGATAACCGCGTGCAGGGAATCCATGCCTCCGCGCAACAGCACCCACACCAGCTTTGGGCGCCGCGGCTGTCCGGCTCGCACCATTGGTGTCTGCCAGAGCAATAACCCGGCCCCCATCATTCTCAACAACTCTCGGCGCTGCATAATTATCTCCGCAGGAATTCGGGGCTCATAAACAGTAACACCATCGCTTGCTCGCGACTTTCAGCCCGCATTACTGCCCGGCGGGTCGGTGGTGTCAATTGCGGTCCCAGCGCCGTGACACCCAGCGCCACAGGCTCGCCGATGATGCGCCCGGCCAGCCGCGCAACCCAGTCCACCCGATCCAACAGGGCGTCGGCACCATCCCAGCCGCTGGCAAGGGCACTGAACCCCGCCGGGGAGCCTGCCGCAAAAGGACGCTGACCCATGCCGGTGAGCGAGTTGAGCAACAGCCGCGGCGGCAGGTGCCGAAACTTGCAGGCGCGACAAAAGGAAACCACAAACTCCCGCGGCGTTTTGAACTTCTGTTGTGGCTGCTGCCAGGCAGACTGGCTGCGCACCAATACCGTCACCACTTCGCGCAAGTCGCCGCCGGTCGCCAGCCAGCGCGCGGTCATGGCGTCAACCAACTCCACCGGCGGGCTGTCACTCACCACATACTGGCCCAACTTAAATGAGACATGGCGCGCCGTGGCCGGATGCCGGGCCAGGTCGCGCAGCATGTGCTCGGCCTGGGCCTCACCCGCCTCGGGGTAGCGCTTGCCCAGCAGCAGCCGCGCGCCGGGCTGGTGCCCCCCGGCGCGAAACACAAAGCCGGGCTTTTCTTGCCCGTTCAATCGCGCCACGCTCCAGCCACTCAGGGCCATGGCCAGTTCACGCACATCGGCCTGGGTATAACCCCCCTCCACTCCCAGGCTGTGCAACTCGAGAATTTCCCTACCGAGATTTTCATTCAGGCCCAACTTGCGATTACGGCCCAGGCGCGAATCGGGCCCGAAGGAGCGCTCGTTGTTCAGGTACAACAGCATTGCCGGGTGCCGACTGACTGCCAGCAACATCTCTTCAAAGGAGCCCAATAGATTGGGGGCAATGGCGTCCCGCTCCAGCAGGGGTGCCAGCACCTGCAACACTTTGCCGTTGGCCGACACACTGAAATGATTGGAAAAGAAATCCAGCAGGCGCCAGCTAAAGGAGTGCTCTGCGGCGATGCTGCGCACCAGGCCGTCCTGGAGCAACTCAAAATGCAGGCTCTTTAGTGGGTCTTCCCCGGCCGCCGGCGCCGCAGCCTTGATTGCTGGTGGCATTGAAGTCGTTGTGGGTGTGGATGCAGATGTAGTTGTAGATGCAGGTGTTGCTGCAGATTTTGGTGCCGCAGCCATCGACGCCGTTACTGGCGCCTTTATTACTGCACGGTTCTGCCTGGCCGCCATGCGTTGCTGGCGATCCTGAACCAACAACTTCCAGGCCGCCTCCAGGTCCGGCAGCCCGGGGGAAAACTCGGGCGTTTGCAGCTGTGCCAAGACCCAGCCCTGCGGATCTTTGGCTGCCGCCTCTATGTCTCCGGGCCTGGCCCCCAGGCCAAACCGATTGGTGGCGATTGACGCCGGCAACACGTTCTTATCCAGCATTGGACCAGCTCATTGATAAAGTCGGGGCACCCTACGATCAAGCCGCGTTTGCAACGAATAATCTGCCCGCACTTATCCCCCAGGATTGAAGATACAATCCCTGTGACTCTAACCCTCTGCGCGGAGTTCGTCAGCAAAAAAATCCAATCCCAAAGTGTACTTATGGAAATCGCAACAGGCAGTAAGACATTGTCGCTCCAGCGTCACTCAGGCCCGCTGATATTAAACAACTGTATGGCGGTGAATTCCTCCAGTCTTTCCTTGGCCGGAGGAAAGGGGATGTGCGGCCCAAAGGCGCAGTGCTGGTTGATCCATAGGGTACCGCGGCCCATGCGACTGGCCAAGGCGTGGGCCATCCTCGATATCCTGGACCGTGGTCAGCGGCACAAAGAAGCCAGGCTCGGAACTGATTTCACCACTTGAACTGGTTTGTTTGCTGATTATTCCCGCTATGAAATCAATGCCAGGCTGAAGGCCACTCCACTATTCGCAATATCTCCCGGGGGTTGCGGCCATTTTTAATCTCCAGCGTACCCCTGTCGTCTAAAACCGAATACAGGCCAATCTCTTTAGTACCATCGCCATTGATGTCATCGATCTCCAGCAGAGAGGCCTGGCTAACATTCATGCTCGGCCACGTGTAGGGTTGCAGAGGATTATTAGTGGCACTATCGATGATAACCAGCTGAGCCTGGCCCTCGCCTTTTCGATTGCCGAGCAAGGCGAAGTCGTTTTTTCCGTCTCCGCTGTGATCAGATAATTCAAACACACGCCTATCAGTCCAGTTACTGTTCCAGCCCACAGTCTGAATTGTTTTTGCCTGACTGCTGCTCTTAACGACAATACGGGTTCGATCATCATCGGTGCGACGCCCAACCAATGCAACTTCCCAGAGATTATCACCGTCACGGTCTGGCAGGCTGAGGTAGTCTATTGGTTCCAGTACAGCCGGCCAGCCGAACCTTTTCGGTGTTTGCCCACGGTTAGCCCCGCTATTGGCAATCAATTGCGGCCTGTCATTATCTTTACGCTCTCCAACCACCGCAATGTCGTCGATGCCGTCGCCATCCAGATCCTTGATTACACGTAACTCGAGACTACTCCAGGCGTCACCCCAATCGTAAACAGTCGGAGACGCAGATGGATCTTTTACATTCTTAATCACTAGCCTGTAACGTCCATCACCCCTGGGTTGTCCAAAAACAGCGACTTCAGCAATACCATCACCATTGATATCCGGAACCTCGACAAATTCAATATTGTTCCAAACCAGAGGCCAGTTTATGACTGTCACCGGAAGTGACGGGTCGATACCTTCCCGCACAACAACGCTAGGTCTGCCAGTACTTTTCTGGAAGCCTGCAATAGCAAACTCCCGGAAACCGTCATTGTTCAGGTCATCCAACTCAAGGAACCTGACTCGATTCCAGTTTGCGGGCCAATTCCAGGTGGCCAGGTTGACAGCCGAGGATCCGTCTTTTACTGCCAACTGTGGTCTGTGGTCATATTTGTTGTAACCAAATACACCCACCTCGCGGATGCCATCGCCATTTAGATCCGAGAGCTGCACCAGTTGAACCTTCAACCAGTTGGCTTGCCAGGTGTACGAAATCAAGTGCTCACCTGTTGACGGATCCTTTATCACGAGCTGTGGCTTTTCACTCCGGCCTAACTCACTTTTGCGCAACCCAAATTGACCAACATCGGAAACTCCATTGCCGTTTATATCATCGAATTTATATAGAGATATACGGCTAGAACTTTCACAGGCGTCGCCAATGCCATTGCCGTCTACATCCAACTGATCAGTGTTTTGAATGAGCGGGCAGTTGTCCTCGGCGTCAGCAACCTCATCATTATCATCGTCATAATCTGCATTATTGCCAACGCCGTCTCCGTCCGTATCCGTCCATTCCGTGCTATCCAGAGGGAACGCATCCAACCCGGCCTGGTTGGAATAGCCATCGCCATCAATGTCATCGTCACAGACATCACCCATGTTGTCTCCATCCAAATCACTTTGATCGACATTGGAATTGAACGGGCAGTTATCTTCAGTATCGGCAACCTCGTCATTGTCGTCGTCGCTATCCGCATTATTGCCAACGCCGTCGCTGTCCGTGTCCATCCACTCGCTATTGTCCATTGGGAAACGATCAAGCCCATATTGATTGGAAAAACCGTCGCCATCAGGATCTATTTGCAAAGCTGGCACATCATTGACTCCATAGTCGCTGCGGCCCCAACAAATCACACCAGATTCACTCAAAATACAGGTGTTATTACTCCCTTCGGAAATTGCTGCCGGACTAACCAGAGCTTGCGTAGTGGGCTGGCCTTGGCTATCGTTTTCCCAGCATCTGGGGCTTAAATCATCCGCTGCACAGGTGACGGAAATTCCTGCTGCTATCGCCACAGCCAACGCGGGCGTATCTTCTGCACCGAAACTTTCCAGCCCCCAACAGGTTACCCCATTATCATCCAATGCACAGGTACGGTAAGTACTCGCTGATATCGCCACAGGATTACTTAAAAAAGGCACATTCAATTGCTCGAGCGAGTTATCTCCCCAACACCGCACTCCATTAGCATCCAGCGCACAGAAATGCTCATACCCTGCCGAGATAGATACCGGATTAGCCAGCGGATAGAAATAATTCAGGATACGACGCGAGTCCCCGTTGCCCCAGCAAGTAACTCCCCTATCCTCCATTGCACAACTAAAATCTCTACCAGCCACGACGGCCCTGGGGTTATCCAGGGGTGGCACAGACGTTGAAGCATCGTACCAGTACTCCTCCAGCACTTCGGAACGATAATAGACATATCGATACCATCCGCCCCAACAGACAATCCCACTATCGTCCAGCGCACAGGAGTGAGTTGCACCTGAAGACACCGAAATTGGATTGCTCAGTGCGGGGACGTCAGTCTGGCGGTAGCTATTGTCTCCCCAACAAATAACGCCGGAATCATCCAGCGCGCAAGCATGATTGCCTCCTGTTGAGACCTGATAATCTGCCAACAGCGGATCCAGGTTCTGGCTAATTTCCCAGCCATCGAGTAGCGAGTCTCCATCGGAATCCTTGCGTTTAGGGTTGAGTCCAAGTTCAAATTCCACCAGCGCGTTAGCACCATCCATGTCGAAATCTGATGTTAGGTCACTGGGGTCATTCGGGTTAAGTCCAACCAAAACTTCATATCGGTCGGGCAACCCATCACTGTCATCGTCATAGTCACATCCGAGCCCGGCACCGTTGCCATTCAGGTCCGACTGTTGGCTATTTGCAACAAATGGACAATTATCCTCTGCGTCTGCAATGCCATCGTTGTCGTCATCGGTATCGGCGTTATCACCCGTACCATCAAGATCGTTATCCTTCCACTCTTCCGGGTCTAGCGGGAAGGCGTCTAAGCCGCCCTGATTGTTTACTGCATCAGAGTCAGGGTCTATCACCAAATCCGGTATCAACGAGTTATCTATGCCATCACCCCAACAGGACACCCCTCGATCATCCAGAGCACAAACGTACTCTTTTCCTACAGAAATATTTGCCGGGTTGACTAAAACCGGTGGTTCGCCGTAATTGTAATCGACGTTGCCATCGCCAAATTCATTTACGCCCCAACACTGTACGCCGTTGTCATCCAGTGCACAGGTGTAGCTTGTACCCGCTGAGATGGCCCTGGGGTTACTCAATGTCGGCACCACAGAAGCGTCTATAGGCTCAGCGATGTAGTAATCATAATAACCATCGTAGTAAAAATCATCCCACTGACCCCAACAGATCACTCCGCTATCAGTCAAAGCACAAGTGTGAGTCGCTCCTGCTGAGATTGCCAAAGGGGCTTGAATAGAGGGAACATCGATTTGGCCGTGCCCGTTGGCGCCCCAGCATTGCACCCCATTACTGTCAATTGCGCAGGTGTGATTCGCACCTGCAGAAATTGCTATCGGATCGGACAGCGGCGGCACATCAATTTGATCAACAATATTTCTGCCCCAACAACTCACACCATAGTCATCCAGCGCGCAGGTATGGTAGTCACCTGTCGACAAAGCGACCGGATTAGTTAATGCTGGGACATCCGTCTGGCCATATCTATTGTAGCCCCAACAATGAACGCCAGTGTTCTCCAAAGCGCAGGTATGCCGGCTACCCGGTGCGACCAAAACCGGGTTGGTCAATACCGGAACATCGGTTTGACCGTCTCCATTTTCGCCCCAGCAGTGCACGCCCCTATCATCTATGGCGCACGCATGGGAGCGACCAGATGCAAGCAGGTAATCGGCCTGTAGTGGATTGCGCCCATTTGCGAGCTCCCATTCGTCGGGCAAAGAATCCAGATCGCTATCTAGAGCGATAGCAGGTGCAGGGAACAAAGAAAGAGCTAAAACCAGGTAGCCAAACGCGACTGTTTTCATTGTTATACTCTCCATCCTTAGCGAGTCATTAACCTTGATAATAAAGGAGTGCTGACAACACTGATTGTACCGCTCCATGGCAGGCTATCACGAAAACCTGTTGACTCAGTACTTTTGCGCGCCAAATTTCAAGCAATCATAAATTTTGCGGGGTGTCTCCTGCCCCCAGAGCAGCGAGTAAGACAAAGCGGGGGCTAAGCCGCCTCCTTCATGCTCCTAAGAGTAATGCTGTTCCAGGCCCATGAACGCCCACAAGCCGGTAGTCATCGAAGGATTTATTGAATCTCGGGAAGTGGTGATAACCAGTGAAAACCCGCTAGGGATCTGGCAAATAGACGGCGTGAACGCCGTGGAATTGTTGCGTCAACGTGGCGGGCAATCAGCGCCCTAGGCGCTTCCCTCTAACGCCTATTACCTCAAGGCCAGAGGCCTCGAACAACTAATTGAGGCCGGCGTTATTATCGAGTAAAAATCAACCCTTTCAGGTTAATTTTTTAAACACGCGAATAACAAACAGTAAAATAACCGCGCCAATGGTTGCACCTGCTATCTGGTTCAACAGCGGTGAATTTAACAGATTGAAACTGCCGAAAAGAAAGCTGAACACCAGCGCGCCAACGATGCCCACCACCATATTGCCAAGCACTCCAAAACCATGGCCTTTGACAATTTGGCCCGCCAGAAATCCGGCAATCGCACCAATCAATAACGCAATAAGCAAACCGGTAATATCCATGTGCTACTCCCCTGAATGAAATTATTGAAATTTTATAAACGGGTATAGAAACCAGAAAGAAAGTATACCCGATTGAAATAATAAAGATCGAAAAATCGGCACTCGGCCTGCTGGCCAGTCTATTGCCGCAATTTTCAGCTACCGACATAAAGCTTCCAAAATAACAGCAAAGCTGGGCCTCTCACAGCTGGCAATATGGCAGGTATGGCTTCGGGGGCTTGCTTTCAAGACCCTCGACAGCATGGATGCTGTCGTGGAGCCCCCATGGATGGGTTAACGCCGAGTCTTGAAAGCAAGTCCCTGGAGCCAGGCCGGGGGAGAAAAGCCGCTCTCCCCAATTCACATGCATACTATCGCCGACAACTAACTTATTAATAAGATAACAAAGCGCAATTTATTGTGTGGATGGCCGCCCCTCGGCGTATGTAATCACCCCTGCCGGTAACACTTCCCAAGCCGCTTTGGAACCCACATAGATGTGATAACCAATTTCAATCTGCGGATCCTCATTCAGACAACCCAGGGTAATACCATGCACAACACCATTATGAATACCACACAAGGTCGAACCACAGCGACTGCAAAACTGCAAACCAAAACCTGGCTGAGTTGCGTAAGTGGTTAACAACTCAACGCCCTGCAACCAGCGAAATTCACTCGCCTCGACCAGAGCATAGGCCGACGCCTGGGCACTAAACGCCTTGCGGCAGCGGGAACAATGACAAGAGCGCGCGTCCCGCAGCGCCCCCTCAACCTGGTATCGAATACTTCCGCAAAAACACTCACCGGTAATCATCACAACTCCTTACGTACAACAATCCCTTCACACTCAAAAGCGCACCAGCGGCCCCGCCCAAGGCAAAACAAACAATATCCGCCAGCACAGAGTTTGATCAACCGCAAAAACAGCGCGGCATACCTGACATCGACGGACGCAGCGCCGGTCTAAAAACCTGAGCCCGGCAACTTCAAAAACGCCTCTTCTTCTGCGCTGGAGACGCGCCCGAGAATCCGGTTCCGATGGGGGTAACGGCCAAAGCGTTCAATAATGGCCCGGTGCTTTCGCTCAAATTTAAGCGTTGATTCAATGCCAAGGCTTTCAAACAGCGGCTCTGCCTGGGCGTGAATCTGTCGCGACTCACTGTGCATGTACGGCATATAAAGAAAGCTTTTTTGATCCGGGTTCAATTCCGAATCGAAGCCACCCGCCACCGCCTCCTGCGCCAGGGCTAACGCCAGTGGATCGCAGGCAAAGGCCCTCGGTGTATCACGATGCATATTCCTGGAAAACTGATCCAAAATAATAATTTCAGCAAGACGCCCCAGCGCTGTTTCACGCCAATGGTAAAGCTCGCAGTCACTGGCCTGCCGATGCAGCTCGCCAAACCTGTTGGCAATCAACCGGTCGAACGCCTCGTCCTTTGCCCAGCGCTGGGACGGCTTGATTTCCGCAAACCAAAAATCGATGACCTTATAGTGCATGCAGTACAGCGCCTCCTGAACTACTTCCAACCCTGGATCCAGCGGCTCGAATCCTTTAGTTGCCGCCAGTCCAGGGCATACTCCCGCTTCGACATGACCGCTTCGATCAGGCAGGACACCACCGCGCCCTCTTCATCAAACTCCACTTCGGTGACCAGGAAATGCTTTTCCTTGTTTTTTGGCGCAACTGCCGTCCATTTACTGTGCAGCAGTTTTTTCGGATTTATCCGGGTCACCGCAGCTTGCTGCTTTAACGGCTCATGCCTTGGTGAGGTCAAACCGATCCAGCTCCATCACCTTGCTCCAGGCCGACACGAAATCACGCACAAAGCGCTCTTCGGAATCAGCACAAGCGTAGACCTCGGCGATGCCTCGCAGCTGCGAGTTGGAACCGAAAACAAGGTCCACGCGAGTGGCACTCCACTTGGGCTTGCCGGTGGCGCGATCGCAGCCGGCATACACATCTTCCGCTTCTGACGTTGGCTTCCAGGTGGTGCCCATATCCAGCAGATTGACGAAGAAGTCATTGCTGAGCGTCTCCGGTCGATCGGTAAAAACGCCGTGCTTGGGATCACCAGCATTGGTATTGAGCACGCGCATGCCACCGATCAGTACCGTCATCTCCGGAGCGGTCAGGGTCAGCAATTGCGCCCGGTCGATCAACAACTTCTCCGCGGTGATGCTGTATTGTGCTTTCTGGTAGTTGCGGAACCCGTCCGCCACCGGCTCCAGCACGGCGAACGCCTCCACGTCCGTTTGCTCCTGGGAAGCATCGGTGCGGCCCGGATCAAAGGGCACATTGACGTGATGCCCGGCCTTCCTGGCGGCCTTCTCGATAGCGGCACAACCACCCAGTACAATCAGGTCAGCCAGTGAGACTCTCTTACCGCCGGACTGGGCTGCATTGAACTCCCCCTGGATCTGCTCCAGGGTCTTGAGTACCTGCGCCAATTGCGCCGGCTTGTTGACCGCCCAGTCTTTTTGCGGCGCCAGCCGAATGCGTGCACCGTTGGCTCCACCGCGCTTGTCAGAGCCACGGAAGGTAGAGGCCGACGCCCAGGCGGTGGAAACCAGTTGCGAGACCGACAGCCCGGAGTCAATAATTTTCGCTTTCAGGTCAGCAATATCCTGGCCGTCGATTAAGTCGTGATCCAACGCCGGTACCGGGTCTTGCCAAAGCAGCTCTTCCGTAGGAACTTCCGGGCCCAAATAGCGCGCCACCGGACCCATGTCGCGGTGAGTTAACTTGAACCACGCCCGGGCAAAGGCGTCGGCAAACTCATCCGGGTTTTCGTGGAAGTGCTTGGAGATTTTGGCGTAGGCCGGATCCATCTTCAGGGCCATGTCCGCCGTCGTCATCATGGGAGCATTTTTCTTGGTCGGGTCGTGCGCATCCGGCACTACCCGGGCCGCGGGGTCTTTCGGAATCCACTGGTGTGCACCGGCCGGACTCTTGGTCAGCTCCCAATCGTAGTTGAGCAGGTTGTCGAAATAACCGTTATCCCACTTGGTGGGGTTGTTGGTCCAGGCACCCTCCAGCCCACTACTGATGGTATCACCACCGCTGCCACTGCCAAAGCTGTTGGCCCAGCCGAGGCCCTGCTGTTCAATCGAGGCACCTTCGGGCTCGGGCCCGACGTATTTTTCCGGATCGGCGGCGCCGTGGCACTTGCCGAAGGTGTGGCCGCCGGCGGTGAGGGCTACAGTCTCATAATCGTCCATCGCCATGCGCGCGAAGGTGTCGCGAATGTCTTTCGCCGACGCCAGCGGGTCGGGGTTGCCGTTGGGGCCCTCGGGGTTAACGTAGATCAGCCCCATCTGCACCGCCGCCAGCGGATTCTCCAGGTCCCGATCGCCGCTGTAGCGCTGGTCGCCAAGCCAGGTGCCCTCTTCACCCCAGTAAATATCCTCTTCCGGCTCCCAGACGTCCACGCGTCCACCGCCAAAACCAAAGGTTTTCAGGCCCATGGATTCCAGTGCACAGTTTCCGGCGAGGACCATCAGGTCGGCCCAGGAAATTTTCTTGCCATACTTTTGCTTGATTGGCCACAGCAGGCGCCGCGCCTTGTCCAGGCTGACGTTATCGGGCCAGCTGTTGAGCGGCGCAAAGCGCTGGGAGCCGGAGGATGCGCCGCCGCGGCCGTCACCGGTGCGGTAGGTGCCGGCGCTGTGCCAGGCCATGCGAATAAAGAACGGCCCGTAGTGGCCCCAGTCCGCCGGCCACCAATCCTGGGATGTGGTCATCAGGGTTTTGATGTCCTGCTTCAGGGCGTCGAGGTCGAGGCTCTTGAATTCTTCTGCGTAGTTGTACTCATCGCCCATCGGGTTGGAGAGGGAGGAGTGTTGGTGCAGTATGTTGAGGTTCAGCTGGTTCGGCCACCAGTCTTTGTTCTTGGTGCCTTCGCCGGCGACTTTTTTGTGAACGCCGCCCATTACCGGGCATTTGCTTGCATCTGTCATAAACGTCTCCCTCTGTTATCTATAGCTGGTTATTTAAAGCTAATTATTGGACTTCGACCTCTACCATACGCCCGCGCATGCTGTTAAGACCAATAAATTTTAGCTGATGCGCCGATAGCTTTGTCAAATAACGGTAGTACGGCAGGGTGACCTGGCACGTATAAAGCCTTTTTGCTTGAGGCCACTGCCAATTGCCAATGATTCGTCCGAAGTAGAACATGGATTCGAGCGGCGGCCCGGTGGGTGTGCCCTGCCAGACCGGCCGCAGGCTCTCCGCGTTGTACGCTCTTCGCCACTTGTGAACGTCTTAATTGTCGCTTCTCTGCGCTTCGCTTAAATATCCGATTCGTAAAAATCTTGGTTTAGCGCGGCGGCCCGGTGGGTGTGCCCTGCCAGACCGGCCGCAGGCTCTCCGCGCTTTTCGCGGTCTTGGCATCTCGCTAGGGTTTTAATAGTCACGGTGCTCTGCCTAAGTAATTGTTCGTAAACATAACATGGTTTAGCGCAGCGGCCCGGTGGGTGTGCCCTGCCAGACCGGCCGCAGGCTCTCCGAGCCTTGACCAGGCATCGAGCGAGGTTCTGGGAAAAAGACAAAAATAAAGATAGTGAAGTCCTCTCGAGAATAAATTATCTCGAACTTCTGCGGGTTTTTGTGGGTCTGGTGAGGCATGCGGATCAGGACTTGATCAGATCTCAATTCTTTAAGCTCGAAATGAAATTAAACAGCTCTTAGAAGCACAATGTAGTCAGCGGTGGGGGGAGCCCGTTGCGGATCAATCAGGCCATGCTTATCCCCCCGACCACATTTGGGGTAGTCGGCGAGGACTGTTCGAATCCCAATTTTTTGCGCGTCTTTTTGCGCAAAAAATGGTTGAGTTTCACAGCCGCCAAATGTGGTCGGGGGGATATGGCCGATCCGCAATGGGCTCCCCCCACCGATGACGGGCAGTCCACTCAAATCTCGAATGTGCATATTCCCACTGCAAAAATGGTTGTCCATGTATCAATCGATCCGCAACTGGCTCCGCCATCGATGACAGGCAGTCCACTAATATCTCGAATGTGCATATCCCCGCTGCAAAAATGGGTGTCCACGTAAGGATTCACGTAAGGATTCACGTAAGTATTGGCAGAATCACGCATAGCAAGTGAGCACAACGACCAGGGTTGCGCTCAGCGAGAGATGCAGGTGCTGCAGTTGAGTTTTACGGCCGTTAAGGCGCTCGGAGAGAGGTCAGCGGGGGTTATTACCCGGCTTGTTTTTCAGGCTGCGAGCGGGTGCGGCGCCACGGTGATTGGCGGATTTGTTGGTCGCCTTGTTGGCCGGCCTGTTCTTCGGCACATAATTTAAAATCGATACTGGCACCACTTTTTCGGGGGCGAAGCCTTCGATTTCCTTGCGTGCGATGATGTGGCCCAATCGGCTTTCGATGGCGCACAGGTTTCTGAAGTCGTCCTTGGAGACAAGCGATATGGCTTCGCCCGCGGCGCCGGCGCGACCGGTGCGGCCGATGCGATGAATGTAATCGTCGGGCTGGTCGGGCAAGTCGTAATTTACTACTCGCTCCAGGTCATTGATATCAATGCCGCGGGCGGCTACTCCGGTTGCCACCAACAAGCTCAGCTCACCGGACTTGAAGTCCGCTAGCAGTTTCTCGCGCACCGCCTGGCTTCTGCCGCTGTGGATGGCCTCGGCTTTGATACCGCGCTTCTCCAGCTGGCTGACCAGCTTGGCGGCGCCGTGTTTGGTCTCGATAAAGATCAGCGCCTGCTGCCACTGTAGCGTCTTGATCAAGTGGCTCAGCAATGCCGATTTGGTGCCCTTGTCCACCGTGATCAACCACTGGTCAATCTGCGGCTTTGAGGTTTCGGAGCTGATCGCCGATATTTCCAGCGGGTAGGCAATCGAGGTTTTCGCCAGGGAGCGGACATCCTCGGCCAGCGTCGCCGAAAATAACAGGTTCTGTCGCGCCGGGGGCAGGCGTTCGACGATCTTGTTGATGGCGGCGATAAAACCCATATCGAGCATTCGGTCGGCTTCGTCCAGCACCAGGATTTTCAGCTCGTCGAAATGCAAAGCGCGCTGATGGGCCATGTCCAGCAGCCTGCCCGGGGTGGCCACCAGGATATCGATCCCCTCCAGCAAGCGCTGCTTCTGGGGCTCGGTATCAACCCCACCATACATCGCCATGGAACTGAGGTTCAGGTACTTGCCGTAGCGGGCGATATTGGCCTCCACCTGCACTGCCAACTCCCGGGTGGGGGTCAGGATAAGTGCGCGAATGCGCTTGCCGCGCAGTTTGTGGCCGGTGTTGAGCAGTTCCAATATGGGCAATACAAAACTGGCGGTCTTGCCGGTGCCGGTGGCGGCGGCGGCGAGCAGGTCACGGCCTGCCAATATGGCCGGTATGGCTTGCTGCTGGATGGGTGTCGGGGTGGTATAGCCCTGTTCAGCTACGGCTTTTACTATTGGATCAGATAATCCAAGTTTTGCGAATGGCATGGTGGGCCTCGGGCAGGAGATAAATACGGTAATTAGCCAACGGACTGCTCTGGCCGGGGGCGCCAACAGCTGATGGTGAGAAGAATCGGGGCACGGAGTATAACAGTTAGTGACGGAGCGTTGAAGAAACTCGCCGGGTCAGTGCAGGCAGTGGCTGCCGCCATGTAGCTGTTATTGCAGCTGTCGTTGTAGTAGTTGTGATTGCCGTGGTGTTGTGATTGTCGCTGTAGTGGTTGCCTCAGTGGTAGCTGTAACTTCGAATCGCCCTGGGGCTAAAATCGTCTGGGCCCAGGATCGCGTTGGGGCTGGCGTCATCCTGCGTTCGCAATGGTCTTGCCAACAGGATTAATAGCGGCGTTTACGGCGCACGTTGCTCCGCCGCCAGCCTGAGTGGATTTAAGTGTGATATAAGCGCACCCGGTGGGTGGCAGTAGCCGGTTTTGACAGGCTGCAAATCAACACCAGGGGCGCTATAGTTCAGCCTTTTGCTAACTGTCGTTCAATTCTGGCTGGGCTTACCTGAGCCCGGCCGTCAGGTTTTTTTCCGCCTTTTTTTCTTTTTTCTCGTGGCGTTTTTCTTTCATGGTTTTTTCGGGTTTCTTTTTCGCTGACTTTTTCGCATCATGGCCTTTGGCCATACATTTCTCCGCTGAACTGGGCGATATACATTAGGTTTCTGTAAAGTGCCATTTTACGGCCGCTACAGCATCTCTTACCTGGAACAACACCTCGGTGCCGAAACATTTCCGTCAACTTATTCAATACCTGGGAAGATAATATGCCTGGGACTGTTGCTATACCGGGACTGAAACCTTGCCAGGAATAGCACTTTGCCAGAAATAGTACTTTGGCGGGATTGTTACTGTACCTGAAACACCACCGCACGTTGGCGCGTTAACACTAACGGCGATGCTGTTTTTGTATGTCAGGTGCTATCTGCTTACATACTACACGGGTCGAACGTTATTTGCACACGGCCCTTTCTGGCCTTGCCCCTCGTCATACTCAACTTCCTGGCCATCGTTCAAGGTGGCGTAACCGCCGCCACTTTTAATTTCCGAGTGGTGGACAAACAAGTCCTTGCCGCCGTTCTCCGGCGTGATAAAGCCAAATCCCTTGTCTGCATTGAACCACTTAACTGTACCCTTGCTCATAACTTTTGCCTTTTATTTTGCTGGTGAATGGTATGGGACACTCTATTTTCGAATTCACCGTTCCGAAAAATCTTTTTATTCGCCAATACAGCCATCAGGTTAACCGATTCCTGGCTTTAATACTGCTTACTTGGCCTTTTATTCCACTTCTTATTCTATTTTTTATTCTACTTCGGCCGCCATTTGTCTTGCCTGCGGCTCCGCTCTCCTGTTCAGGTCACTTTTTGGCAATAATGTATACCGCGTGAATAATGCCCGGCAGATAACCGCACAGGGTGAGTATGATATTGATCCAGAAGTGCTTGCCAATGCCAACCTGTAAAAACACCCCCAGCGGGGGTAGCAGTATGGCGAAAATAATGCGGATAATGTCCATGATTGCTCCTTAGACTGACACCAGCATTGGAAATTCAAGCTGGTGGGAATTTCAACAGTTCCGGCAGATCGACGATTTCAGCAAGATCAACAGCCGTCAGGCTTCAGGTTAACCGATTTTCAGGCCGGGAAAAATCAATTAATCCGCCGTCTTCTCCTAACGGCAATACCTCGCCGAGCGAATGGGCGCGCTGGCCGGCAGGTCTGGCAACGATAGTTGCCACGAAAACCGTTGCCCTGAGCGCCATATTGATTGCAGTATCGACCAAAACAGACGTGGGCGCTACTCGTCACCGCACGGGCTGATTTGACGCGTAATTCCCTTTTAAACAAAAACGTTTAGGAGTAGGATCTTCCGGGTATGTGGCCAAATGTTAATGACCTTTATCAATGCCCTTGTTGCCCGCGCGCCACTAAACACAGCGCCACCCAATCAACGCAGCGGCCATTGAATTTTAAACGCGGCCATTGGACTTAAACATTGTACAACCAGGAAAATGTAAAATTAATTTCTGCGCCCACTGGCCAGCTCCCGGATTCGAATAAGCGTAAAAATGCTAAAAAATGTACCGCTAGCGAGTTGGCTACTGCACCACTAACAGCTTTTAAGGCAACATAAAAAACGGCGTATCGATTCGAAAACCCGGTGCTTGTAGCACTGGGGATGTAAGGGGAAAAGTCCGGGATGACAGATGGCAACGACCAAAAACCAGCGGACTCCGAGCCTGCGCCAGAGGAGCCGTCACAAACCACGCTGACCCTGGAACAGGCCCTGCTCGCCCCTCTCGACTCGATCCTGAAAGCGCAACTACACTCCGCCCGCTCATTCCTTAACCTGTTGCTGCAACTGGGCTATCCGCATCAGGACGCCAACAACGATGGCCACCCCTACAGCCTTGATTTCAAGTTTACCCACGAGGGCGAAACCCAAAAATTATCCGTGCCGGCGTTAGCGCTGGTACCTATTTCACCCCTCGCTGTTGACTCGGCCAGCTTTCAACTGGAGATGTCTGCCCGGCGCGTCATCAAGCAAGCCCAAATTCGCGAAAGCGTAGAGGACAAAGCGACTTCCCAAGAAAAAGGAAAGAAGTTTGATCGCTATCAGCGCCCCTGGTTTCTGGTGGATAAACCGGTGAACATCGAAGGTGACATTGTCTCTTCGCCCGGCGGTGAAATGAGTAAACATCGCGAGACGCAATCGGCCATTAAAATTAATATCAACGTCAAATCCATCCCCCTGCCCGCAGGGCTCGACAAACTCCTCTCGTCGCTCAGCGGCATGTCGCAAATCACCCCGGTAAAACCCGGTGACGGTAACATCACCAGCAGTAATACCGGCAGCAATACCGACAGTAGCAACAATAACAACAATGACAATAGCAATAACAACAATGGCTCGCAGCAACCCGACCCTCCACCGCAAACCAAATAGCAGGAGCTTACTATGGCTAACGAAAAGAGTCTGATCGGCGCGGAATTCCAGGCCTTGCCACTGGATTATTTGATTTCAACACCGCTGGTGGCCGCGGTAAAGGCGCAGCGTGTTGCCGCCGAGAGTACACAGCAATTTATCTTGAGTATGCTCAATGACGACGGCACACCGGTGACGGTGGATTTTGCGGTGAATCAAAAAAGTGCCGACGGCAACGATAACTCCATCGCGGTGCACGCCCCGCTGTTGGCCATGGTGCCTGTGCCACACCTGAAAATCGATTCGCTGGTCATCAAGTTTACCTTTGAAATCAGCCAGACCTATCGCGACGCCAAAGAGACCAACAAATCCATTAATACCAGCGTCAGCTCCGGCAAAGCCCTGAGCCCCTGGGTCAGCGCATCGGTGAAAGGCTCCATCTCCAGCAAGGCGACCCAGGACTCCACCACCAATCGCAGCGGGCAACTGGACATCACCGTGCAGGCCAGCGAAGCGGCTATTCCCGAGGGCCTGGCGCGGGTATTATCGTTGATGACCAGTGCCATCCAAACCCCGGGAAGCGCAGATGCGAATCCATCGACGCCGGCCAAGCCGGACACCAAGCCCAAGTAAAGGGCCGAATGAACTTTCGCTCTTCGGCACTGGCAAGCAGGTGCAGCGGCAATGCAACTCGGTAAACTGATCGGCAAGTCACAGCCGAAAACCTGGTTTCGCCTCGACCAGCTGCTGGAGTCTGTGCTCGCCGATGCCATTAGCGCCGATGCCAATTTTCAATTGACCCAGGTGCAGGCCTGGCGCGATTTTGGCCATGCACTGAATGAATTCGGGCAAATACCCACCGTTGATCGAATCGATCTCGCCGTGGGGTTTGGCCGCCTGGAGAACCTCGGCTTAAGCGAGCTGTCGGTCAGTATGCCCCTGCAAGTGTATTCTCCGGGCTGGTGGCGGCGAGCCTGGTGGGGCATCGTCAGGATATTTGGCGGCACGGTGCCGAGCCCCGAACAGCGGTTTCGCCTGGCCAGGGCCGGCAACCGCGGTGTCATCGAGCTCTGTATCAAGGCCTCCCGCACTCAACAAGGTCGCTGGACCGTAAGTGAAGCCCCCCATGACGATTCCACACAAGCACAGCCGACTCCCTAAGCCGCTGTTAGTATTTTTAATCCTGCAGGGGGTGATCAGTGTGCTATTGATTATCGCCGTCGCCCTGCTCTATTGGCCACTGCCGGCCAAACCAACTTTTCCCCACCTCAGCATCTTCCAGCGCACTATCAGTGATGCCGCAGTAGAAGACAGTTCGCGCATCGTACGCAATTTATTTGCCTTGAACGACGCCAATCGCGAACTGAAGTGGGAGGAGATAGGCGGCGAACGCTGGCTTAAAGCCGTCGCCTGGATGAGCGAATCCAGTTGGCAAGATCATTACGCGCAACCCGAGTCTGACTGCGACTCTGAGGCGCCTGCCTGCGATCCCGAGGCACCTGACTGCGCCCCCGTGACACCTGACTGCCGCTATGCTGAAGCGCAGTCCCCGCCGGAGCACATCGCCAGGGTATGGATCACCCTGGTGCCCCAGGTGCAGAAATTTTGCCAGTCACTGCGCTTTGACGACCCCTCCTTCCGCCTCAAACAATACCTGGGGCTAGACCCCAACCGCCGCTATGATCGCTTTATGGAAATCTGGGTAAAACCGGAAGATGTGTTTCGCCCCTGCGTCGATCCGGAGCCAAACGACAACAGCTGCGAGTTGCGCATGGACACTCGTTCGCCGCCGCGGGTAAAGAACATCGACAACTATGTCGCCTATTTCCAGCGTATTGCGCAGGAGGTCTACACCCCTGAGGGCGCGCCCTGGACCCGGCTCGGTTACACCTACGACTGGGGCTACGGCGAGCGCGGCGTTGGCGCCAGTGAATATATTATTGTGCCCCAGGCGCGCTTTTTAATCGCCGGCAGTTACACCACCGAAGAATATTGCAAAGCAGACTAGCCGCCCGGGAGAAATTGCCAATTAAGGGAGGAATATGGCCGTAACCATCCAGAACTGGAAGCGAGACCTTTCCTATTCGGCCCACAGCCTGGTGCGAGCCGACTCCGTCAATCACATCGTCAGCATCGTCAAGGATACTGAGCGCTACCCCTCACCAGTCCGCGTTAAGGGCTCACACCATTCCACCACCCGCTGCATCGAAGCCAATGGCGGTACGGTGATCGATGTCAGTGGTCTGGACCGGATATTAGAGATCGACGCCGACGCCCTGACCATCTGCATGCAGGCCGGTGTGCGCCATATCGATGCCGCCAGGGCACTGGAAAAAAAGGGCCTGCAGTTCTATGTCAATGTGGAGATAGGCAACCTGACCGTGGGCAGTGGTGCCTGCGGCGGCACCAAGGATGCCTCATTTATCAGCGACCGGATTACCGAGTACGGGCAGGTCGCATCCTATTGCATTGCCATGAAGGTCGTGCAGGCCGACGGTTCGATCGTCGAGATTAGCGAGCAGGACAGCGAAATGATGTCGATGATGCGCTCAAGCTACGGCTTGCTCGGCATCCTGGTGGAGGTCACCTACCGGGTCAAACCGCTACGAGCCATGGCCGTTCGGCACCAGGCCTACAGCGTCCACGCGTTTGTCGAGCGCCTCGACGAGCTGCTGGCCGGGCAGCAGTCCATGATGCTCTACCTGTTTCCCTTCCTCGATCGGGTGGTGGTGGAATACCGCTATGACAGCAGCAAGCCGGTGCGCTCCGGCAGCTGGCAATGGCGCCTGCGCAATTATGTCTGGAAAACCCTCAGCCCCGGATTTGCGCGAGTAGTCGGCCAGGCAATTCCATGGGCCGGCCTGCGGCACCGAATTTACAACGGCTGGAACCGGCTGACCATGAAGGTCATGCAGCTGCTGTTGCGCGATTGTAACAGCAGCCCTGCCGACCAGATTATTCGCTACCCGGAAACCGCCGGCTTCGCCTCCTACACCTTCAGCATCTGGGCCTTCCCCCGGGCAAGCTACGGCCAGGCCCTGCTTGACTACTTCGAGTTCTGTCGCAACTATCACCGGGCTAATGGCTATCGCTGCGATTTGTTAAATGTGGGCTACAGCATCGCCGCCGACCGCCAGTCCCAGTTCTCCTATTCCCGGCGCGGCCCGGTGCTGACCCTGGACCCGGTAGCCACCGGCGCTAACGGCTGGCCTGAATTTCTCGACGCCTATAACGAATTCTGCCATCAACACCAGGGCACCCCCCTGTTCAACCAGACACCGGGAATTACCCCGGCACAGGTGCAGGCAGCGTTCGCCGCGGAAATTCCCGCATTTCTCGAACTGCGGGAACGCCTCGACCCGGAGCAGCGCTTCTATACCCCCTGGTTTCGGCAGCTGCTGGAGCAGAACTGATCAGTTAATCCGGGACGTCGACTTTGTGCCAGGGCAGCCAGGGCAAACCCGCTTTCGCGGCCGCTATCGTGGTCTCGCGGGAGCGGCCGAGGTAGCCATACACGCGCAGACCTAATACGTGTAGCATAAGGCTCGCCGCATACAGCCGGGCCTGCTCGGGGGAGTGTTCGCGGCTGAGGTAATCGGCGTACAGGTCTTCCATTTGCGACAGGTAGCCACTGATGCAGTGCAGCAAATCACTGCCGCTGGCGGCCAGCTCCAGCTGGCTCTTGATCAGGAAACAACTGCAGTAATTGCCGCTGCCACACTCCTCCACCAGCTGCAGCACTAACTGGCACACTCCCTCGCCAACGGAAGGTGCATCGTCCAGCACCCGGCACACAGCGGCCCGGAGCTGGCTGGTGTAGCTTTCCAAGGCTGCCTGGTAAAGCCCTTCCTTGCTGCCAAACGCCAGGTAGAGACTGCCCGGCTTTAGCCCGGTCGCCTTGACCACCTGCTGCATGGAAGCGCCGCTAAAACCCTGCTGCCAGAAAAGCTGGGTGGCATCCCGGATTACCTGTTCCCGATCAAACTGCGCTCGCGTCATCGCAATATCTGCCCTGGCTGACTGTGCTGCTGAAACAAATCAGGCAGACCAGTTGGCAATCACCTGATCGATATCAGCGTGTTTCTTCATGGCCTGGGCGAACTGCGCGCGAAAGGTAGTACCGAGGTTGACGCCATCAATAATCACATTGAGCAGCTTCCACTGATTATCCCGCTTGCTTTTGCCCATGCTGTAGACAACCGTATGCACGCTGCCATCGCCGCGCAGCTTCTGGACCACGCTGGCCTTGCGCTGCTCACTGTAATCCTGCTCGGGCGGCACAATTTCTATCTCCTGGTTGGCGTACACCGCCATACCCTTGGCATAGGTGGTGATCATGCTGGTCTGGAACACCTCGCTGAAGCGCCGGCGCTGGGCGGCGCTGGCCTGTTTGGCGAAGCTGCCCATCACGCCGTAGGCGATATAGTCGAACGCAACCACCGGCTCGAGGATGGTACCGATTTCCCGGTAAAACGCCTCCGGATCCCTTTCCAGCAAAGCGCCCTTGTTCTCCACTACGCTCAACACTTGACCGGTTGCCTGGGCAACCACACTGTGGGGCAGCTCGGCGCTCGATTCCGCCAGCACAGTGCTCGCCATAAAGCAGCTCACTATCACCAGGACTGCATAACGCAACCCGTCTCTAACTACGTTTTCCATAAATTACCCCTTCTAGGCAAACTGCTTGAACACATTATCAACCGGAGTGTTGGCAATGCGATTAGTGTGGTTACCTACCGACGGTGTTAACTGGCCGCTCCCGAAAACCAGGCCGTGCCAGCAAGCAACTTGCCCGTCGATATCTTCAATGGCGCGACTATAACCACCTTTGAATGATCGTTCAAGCTAAATTTGAATGAATGTTCAAGCTATTAATTTTGGGACCGGCCAGCAGACCAGGACATGGACTCCAGCCATTGCTTGCCCCGGGGGAATACAGGGGGCGCGATTAGAGCTCGAGACCAGAAGCACGAGGGCTCAAACGACAGAAGCCCACGATCAACTCATCCCTGACTTAATCGTGGGCTTGCTAACTTGTTTTCCTTTAGCGCAAGAGTCGCTCCTAGAGCTCGCGGAACCCCTCCCACAGAGCTGGCAGGCCCGGGAACATGCCGATACCCGCCATGATCACGCAGAGGATAAACAGCACCACGCCGGGAATGATCCAGCGCCCGGTGTGACCCAGATCCTTGCCGCGCTCCTTGCAGCCAATCAGGCCCAGGTTGTCCAGCAGCATGGTCAGGGACCAGCCAAACACCGGGTTCACCAGCGCGGAGGAGAAGATCACAATGGCCGCGGACTGGGTGGTCTTGCCCTCACGGGTCATCTGCATGCCAGCTTCCAGCAGGGGCACATAGACACCTACCAGCAGCGCCACGCTCAACACCGGTTGCCACACCGCCAGGTCCATGGGGTAGCCCAACAGGGCGGCGACAATACACAGCACACCGGTCAGCACCGCGCCAGCCGGAATGGGACGGCGGGCGATTGCCGCCGGCACGATGTAGGTGCCCCAGGAGGAAGTGATATTGCCACCGCCCAGCAGGCTGCCGGTAATCTGGCGGGCCGAAGCGGTAATCATGGTGTCGTCCATGTCCATCACCACCTTCTCAGTGCGCGGCGGGTAGTTGAGCTGCTGAAACACGCGGTGGCCAACAAAGTCCGGCGACCACATGGCCACCGCCAGCACCGCGAACGGGGCCACGGCAATAAAATGGTGAAACTCGGGAAAGCCCAACTGCCAGCCAGTGCCCTCACCCCACCAGTAGAAGGGGTTCATGTTGGGAATACCCGGCTCGGTGGAAAACTCAAACGGTGCGCCCAGGGCAAACGACAACAGCGCCGCCAGCACCGCGCCGAGGGGTATCGCCAACCAGCGCATCTGGATGTGCTCCAGGTAGGCGTACATCAGGATGGTGGCCATAATCACCACAAACGCCAGGTAGGCCATATCGAAGCTTTCCGCCCAGGCAAACAGGCTTTTGATCTGGCCGCCAATGCCGATAAAACCCAGGTACAGCAGCAACCCACCGGCGACCCCGTTACTGGTCAGGCGAGCCAGCAGACTGCCGCCTTTGACAACGCCCAGCAGGAAGCCCAGCACGCCAATCATCAAACCCAGTGCCATGGGGTGGCCGCCGGACGCCACAATCAGCGGCACCAGCGGAATCAACGGCCCGTGGGTACCGGCCAGGTTACTGGTCGGGTTGAAGAAGCCGGACACCAGTATCACGAACAGTACCGCGGCAATCAGCATCTCATAGCGCACGTTTTCGATAACGAACGCTTCCGAAAGGCCCAGCTGGCCGGCAAAGGCACCGACAATGGCGGCCACCATCACAATCTTGCCGATGGTCGCTGCCATGGCAGGCACCCAGTCCTCGAATTCAAAGCGATAGTCCCGGAACGGCAGGTTGGGCCGCCAGCGCCGGGGCGACATGCTCTGCAGTTCATGATCCAGATATTCGGTGCGGCTGGCGAACGCCGAGCGCGGCTTGCGACGCTGCTGGTAATCGGATGGTAGCGGGCCGTTCATATGCATCCCTGATATTATTAAATTACGAGGCCAGCATTCTAACGGCGGCCCGCGCCGGTCACCATGCGACCAAGGTAGACCACGACTGTGCTTGCCCTGCGGGAATGTGCGCCAAGGTAAAAAAGTCGCGCTCGCTGGAATCGACAATTAATGCCTCAGGCTACCCCGGGTTCAGCCCTGACTTTGCCGGCATAGCGCCTCAAGCACTGCTGCAACCTGTGGAGCGTGATGACCAATGGCTGGCCCTGTTGCCGCTCTATTACTTGCAGCCAACAATGGCCGGGGCGGTGCGAACCAGGCTGTCGTCCTCCAGGGCATTCACCATAAAGAGCGCAAAGTCGACGCGGCGGGTAAGATTGCGGGCCAGGATGGGATCGCCCACATGGTGACTCCAAAGCGGCAGCCCCTCGCTGTCGCCCTCCTCCAAATTGCTGCCGCGCACCACGGTCCAGCGCCGATCACTGGTAAAAATCCGCCGACAGGCTTCGATCTGATCATCCAGGTCGGCAAAGCGCAGCGCCCGGGCAAGCCAGCCAAAAACTCGCACGAACAGCCTTAACTGCCAGCTATAAACATCCTTGCCATCGAGACTGATGTGCCAGCCACAGGAAAATATCAAGCGCGCATGTGGCTCGGCGTAATCGAGCACTGCCTGGGCCGTGCCCGTGGCATAGCCGTGCACGCCCCAGGGTACCAGTACCGTCAATACGCCATCACAGCCTTTGACCGCCTGCTCAATCACAGCCCGATCATCGGTGGCGCCGGGGTGGATGGTAATTCGATCCCTGAACTTATCGAGTTTGGCGACACTCTGCGCCCGACAAACCGCCACCACTTCGCAGCCACGGTCGAGCGCATGCTGCACCATATACAGCCCCAGCTTTCCCGATCCACCAATAATGCAAACTCTTTTGGGTGTCATGTTTCCCTGTCCTTCCATGGCTGAATGCCCCCATTTAATTGAATGTCGCTCCTAAACTGACTGCTGCTCTCTAACTAACCGGTACCGGCTGGGCCGGCAGGGTTTATTTTACTCGGCCTCCCGCGGCGCGAAACAGTGGTTTATTTACACCGCTGCTCCAGCCCTTTAACTGACTGACGATACCCGCCGCCACCAGCACCGCGCTGACCAGAAACCCGGGCAGTAGAGGCTCCCCCAACAGCCCGGTGGCAATCGGCACCCCAAAGACGACACTGACCCCGCCCATCAGGCTGATAAAGACCGGGCCACCGCTTTTCTGCAATACAAACATCAGCTGGAACTGGCCGGCAAATACCAGCGCCTGCAACATAATCAGGCCAACATTCTCAGAACTGTAACTCGCCAGTGTTAACCGCTCACCCAGAGCCAGGCCATAGACAATGAGCATCGCTGCGGCTGCGACCAGCATACCGGGAGCGAGGGATTCAGCGCTGGCCCCGGGTGGCCAGCGACGGCTGCGATAAATATTCCCCGCCGTCAGCAGCACCGGCCCCAGCAAGGTCAGTGCAATCCAGCCAATGTCAGCGTCCGGTGCCAACCACTGCCTGGCAACCAGCAACACGGTGCCCACCAGCGCCAACAATACACCGGTTGCCCGCCACCAGTTAAAGCGCTCCATCCCCAACCACAGCGCCCCCACATAGGTCAGCAGCGGCGGCACGGCGATCATCATGGCGACAAAGCTCACACCCAAATGCGGCACAGCGCTAAAGAAAATAAGGTTGGCACCGGCGGTGGTGAGAAAACCGGCCACCACAAAGTACTCCAGCGAGCGCCGATTCAAAGCAGCAACCTGGCCGCGCAACGCCGCCAGCAAAACCAGGATCAACGCGGCCCCCAGCAGCGACCACAGCAAATAGACAAGCGGCGCCAGGGCAAGCCCGTGGGCCACTTTGGCCAGGTTGGTGGTGAAACCGAGCAGCAACCCGGCCCCGAGCAGAGAGGTCAGGGCCACCCGCCGGGATGGCGGTGCTTGCTGTGCAGTTACGCTGCTGCCGGCTATTGTTTTGACTGCGATGTTATTCACTACGTTACTCATAAAGCCCTCCCTGTTTGTGTTACGCCGCGCCAGAATGGCGCTCGGTCACCCGGGCATTACTTGTGAGCGCTACCACCCTCAATAGGCGACGGTGAAACGCTGCTGGTGATGACGGGGCGACTCGATTTCATCCAGCAACGCAACGGCGAGATCTGCCATGGAAATACGCGAGCGCCCCTCCCGGTCGAGCAACAATTCATCGCCGCCCAGACGATAGGTTCCGGTGCGCTCTCCCGCCATAAGTTCGGCCGGAGGGCTGAGGTAGGCCCAGTCGAGATGCGTTACTTCGCTGCAGAGCCGATGCTGGTCCAGGCTGGCCTGGCCAATATGGCGCAGGGAGGGATCGAGGTAGCGGGGATCGTCGAGCAGCATACGTCCGGCGCCATCGGGCACGATCAGGCTGGCCGCGCCACCCACCACCAGCAGTCGCGCTCCGCTGCCCGTGAGACCGGTGAGCAGGCCACGGGTGTTGGCCTCGATATCCTGCTCCCGCCCGCTGGCCGGGCGGGTGGCGTTAACCACCACGTCCTGCCCGACGCTGACCCTGGCGACATCCTGACGATTGGCGATGTCGGCGATTTGAGTAGTGACGCTCGCCGGTATATCCGCTGCGCGAGCAGGATTCCTCACTGCCGCGGTGACCCTATGACCGCGAGACAGCGCCTCAGCGACGACCCGCCGTCCGACATTGCCAGCGGCACCAAAAACAGTAATTTTCATAGCCTTAAGCTCCTTAATGCATGGGTTGATTTCTCAGACTTAAGGCTACTACTTCACGCCAAGCAGATAATCCGGCTATCATGAACAACACTGTTCACGGAAATTGACCAATAGGAGGCGATCGTGGATTCCCTGAGCGATATCGTGGTCTTTGCCAAGGTGGTGGAAAGCGGCAGTTTTACCGCCGCCGCGGAGCACTTGTCGCTGTCCAAATCGGTGGTCAGCAAATACGTGACCCGGCTCGAAGAGCGGCTGGGAGCGCGCCTGCTGAACCGCACCACGCGCCGCATCAGCCTCACGGAAATTGGCGCCACGTTTTACCGGCAAAGCCAGCAGGGACTGCAAGTACTGGAAGACGCGGCGGCGGAAGTATCGCGCTTGCAGGGCGAACCCCGGGGTACACTGCGCATCAATGCGCCCATGTCATTTGGCGTGCTGCACCTGGCGCCGGCTATTCCCGACTTTCTCAGCCGCTATCCGGAACTGGCGGTGGATGTCCAGTTTGACGACCGCAAGGTTGATGTTATTGAGGGTGCATTTGATGTGTCGATACGCATTGCCGATATAGCAGACTCCTCCCTGGTCGCTCGGCGCATCGCGCCCTGCCGGCACGTGCTAGTGGCTGCGCCAGATTACCTGCAGCGGCGCGGCATCCCGGCGACACCGCTCGACCTGCAAGAGCACAGTATCGTCAGCTACCAGTACCAGGAGTCCGCCCGGCAGTGGGAATTTGTCGACCCCCGGGGAAAATCAATCATGGTGCCGGTGCAGGCGACAGTGCAAATGAACAACAGCCTCGGCATGCGCGAAGCGGTACTCAACGGCGCGGGCATTATGCGGACACCCACCTTTGTGGTAGGCAGTGACATTCGCCAGGGACGCCTGCAACCACTGCTGACCAGTTATAAAACCCTGCAGCGGTCGATCTATATTGTCTTTCCCCAGCGCCGCCACCTGTCCCCCAAAATACGCGCGTTTATCGACTTTATGGCCGAGCGAATTACCGCTACGCCTTACTGGGATGAGTAACCGGGCAGGCATTCAGGAGGGACTGGTTGTTCGACTTAGCCGGAATGTCAGACCTCAGCACCCTGCAGGCACTTCTCCACTTCCGAGATTACCGTAACAACCCTGTTCGGTGATGTTCTATTGGCGTGGGTGCCGATATAGAGGGTCTCGCTGACGGGATGCGCCAGCCGATGTGCGTTAACTTTTTTGATCTCTTTAAAAGCGCCGACCGCGTAGCCGGGTAGCACGGTAAAGCCCAGCCCCATACTTACCGGTTCCAGAATGAGATGGATCTGGTTGGAAAAGCCGGACTTCCGGAACTGACTGCTATTGCGAAACTGCGGGAAATTTACCCCCAGCAACTGGCCCGCATGATAGGCACCATCCGGGTGATCAACAAACCCCAACTCCACCAACTGATCCCAGCCGGGCTCGGTAACGCTGGCCGGCGTCACCAGCAGCAACTCCTCTTCTGCAACAGGTTTCAGGCTCACGTCGCTCACGGTCGCCAGGCGCGTCATCAGGCCCAAATCCACTTTATGCTCCGCTATCATCCGCTCCACATCACTGTTCGGTGCAAAACGATATTCCACCACCAGTTTGGGATGCCGCTTCTGCAGACCCAACAAATGCGGATAAAGCAGCAGGCCGACGCTCCCCGGTGACGCCACCTTGACGACCCCTTCATAAGCAGGGTCCTGGGTAATCCTGGTCTCCAGGTCAGCCAGCGAAAGGATCAATTGCTGGCCCTCCCGGTAGAGGCGCTCACCGGTGCTGGTAAGGGTAAAGCGTTTCCCCTGCCTGACCAGTAGCGGCTGCCCCAGGTACTCTTCAAGCTTGCGCACATGCTGGCTCACACCAGACTGGGTCATGTGCAGATCTGCGGCGGTGCGGGTGAAATGGCCGACCTCAACAAGTGTACAAAAGCTGCGCAACCAGACGGGATTAATCATTACAGTTCGTACTCAATATGATTTCAAATGATAATTTTACCTAATACACGCGGTTGTGTAACCTGTAAACATCATCAATAAAGGGGCACCAAATCATGAGCAAGGCATACCCACGCAGCTTTTCACACATAGGCATATCCGTTCCCGACCTGGAAGCCGCGGTTAAGTTCTACACCGAGGTAATGGGCTGGTATTTAATTATGGAACCCACTGAAATCGTCGAAGACGACAGCCCGATTGGCGCAATGTGTACCGACGTATTTGGCGCCAACTGGGAAAAATTCCGCATTGCACACCTGTCAACCGGTGACCGCATTGGCGTTGAACTGTTTCAGTTTAAAGACCAGGTGAACCCTGAGAACAACTTTGAATACTGGAAAACCGGCGTATTTCACTTTTGCGTGCAAGACCCGAATGTAGAAGAGCTGGCGGAGAAGATTGTCGCGGCCGGCGGTAAAAAGCGCATGCCTGCACCGCGTTATTACTACCCCGACAAAAAGCCCTATCGAATGATCTATATGGAAGACCCGTTTGGCAATATCCTGGAAATCTACAGCCACAGCTACGAACTGATCTATAGCGAAGGGGCGTATTAACAGACGCTTAATTAGCAGGCAAGCGGGACCAATCAAACACCCTGGCGATCCGACCATACCGCGAGCTCATTGCCACTGGGCTCGGTAAAATGAAAACGGCGGCCGCCAGGGAACGGAAAGATCGGTCTGGTTACTACGCCACCGGCCGCCTCTACGTCAGCCAGGGTTTGTTCGAGGTCTTCGCTGTAAAATACCAGTAGCGCAGCCCCCTGCCCGGTAACCGATTTCAGGTCAGACTGGTAAAAGCCACCGTCGAGCCCCTCACCGGAAAAGGCGGTATATTCCGGCCCGTAGTCGATAAACGACCAGGCAAACGCCTTATGAAAAAAATCTTTCGTCGCGGCGATGTTTTGCGCGGGGAACTCAACGTAGTTCAACTTTCCATGCTCTGGCACATCTCTCTCCCAAAACTGATTAACAATGAAGCGACCCCAGTTAGCCGCCGGCTATAGCTCAGCAATCTTTCTCCAGAAGTCAGACCAGCTATCAATCTTACGCCTTATTCATGCCACTAACCTTCAGAAGCTCGGCATTGGTCGGGTATTTCTCCAGCAACTCAACCAGCTTCCTGGCGCCCTCAACCGGTTTGAGGTGGGTAAGTGCCCTGCGCACCGCTCTGGCGCTCTCGATCTCGCTCGGTTTAAGAAGTAGCTCCTCGCGACGAGTACTGCTTTTGGCAATATCCAGCGCGGGAAAGATCCGCTGGTTGGCGACATCCCGCGACAGGACCAGCTCCATATTACCCGTGCCTTTGAACTCCTCAAAGATCACCTGGTCCATGCGGCTGCCGGTATCGACGAGCACAGTCGCCAGGATAGTAAGCGAGCCACCATTCTCAATCTTCCTGGCCGCCCCAAACAGCTTTCTTGGGATTTCCATGGCCCTGGCATCTACCCCGCCCGACATGGTGCGGCCACTGCTCTTTCGCTCTGCATTGTGTACCCGTGAAAGCCTGGTGAGAGAGTCGATCACAATCATAACATCGCGGCCTTCGCCGGCCTCCTTGCGAGCGGTACTGAGAAGGTCATTGGCCACACGGATGTGTTGCTCATAGCTCTCATCCGAGGAAGAGGCGTGCACCTCAGCCGGCACGCTGCGCTTGAAATCAGTCACTTCTTCCGGTCGCTCATCAATGAGCAGCGCATAGAGCTTTATCTGCGGATAGGCTTGCCCTACGGCCTGGCAAATATGTTTTAAAATGGTGGTTTTCCCGGAGCCCGGTGGAGCAACAATCAACCCTCTCTGCCCCATGCCGATTGGCGTAAGCAAATCCATTGCCCGAACAGTGAGCTGCTGAGAGCCTGATTCCAACCGAATGCACTCGGTAGGATTGATGGCGACCCCATTGGCAAAGCTTTTGTGCGGGTCATCACCGGATGCGCCCGCCCCATCGGCCTGATTGGCGCCTTTATTTCTTTTCACTTTCAAACTTAACGTTTTTTTCGTCATGATACTGGTCTATCGCTTAAGAGAATTGGGTATTTGTCGAACTGGTTACGAAGCCAGGGGAGGTTGACTAAGGCGGTATTATTGGACGGACGCTAACTGCAAACTATCCCCTGTAGCGCCTGGTCTATTTGCACTCTGGCCATATCAAAGATATCTGGCCTGGAGTTGCTCAAAGCGACCGAAAGCTCAGTGCAAGCAATAACGACGGGAGCCAACTCGCTGTAGTGAGTTAGCAGTCTATCAAACACACCCAGTTCTTGCGCTGTTTCTTTGTGGCAATAAACCCGCTGCCTGAGTGTATCGATGGCGCGCATATCACCTGGCTGCGGGCGAATAATGGCGATTCCTGACTCGGTAAACTGTTTGGTCAACGCCGGGGATTGCATACTGTAGTGAGATCCGAACAGTACGATCCTGTCGCAGCCCGATTGTTGCAGCTGCTCAATTGTCCTGGATACAGGGTGAATGATATTCAGCGACTCTAGCGCCAAATCACCCTGCAAGCGATCATAGCATTCGTGCAGGGTAATATTGGGAATAATAATTTGCGCAACGGATAGCTTCGCCAGTGCTTGCAGCCAGTTTTTGAGTGCGGGCTCCAAATCCGACCATTTATCGGGCAGATGGGGGTTGAATTCATCAAAGTTGCTATTTAGCAAAATCAGGGGGCAGGTACTATCACCACCGAACTTGCGATTATAACCGGCGTTCAACTGCTCGATATAGAAAAGCGTAGATCGACTACCCAGGCCCAGCACTCCTAACGGAGCAGACGAACGGAAAGAAGCTACGGAGCCTTTTTCCTTGCCGCTTGATTTGTGCTCTCGATGCTCTCCCGTGTCAGCCATAGCCACTGCACATAAAATTGTTTCCTAGTTACGCCTATGAATAAGCCAGCTATCGGCGATAGTAAACATATACCCTGTAGCCCTTGGGACAGTAGCTTTGCTCCCGGCCTGGCTCCAGGGACTTGCTTTCAAGACTCGCCGAGGTTCCATCCATGGAGGCTCCACGACAGCATCCCTGCTGTCGAGGGTCTTGAAAGCAAGCCCCCGAAGCCAGACCTAACATAGTGCCGGCTGCACGCCCCTTAGCTTAGATGGTAATTGGGAATTGTTTTGTTAATCCCTGTTCAGCAGATAGTCTGCAAAGTAATTGGCTTTATCCGTAAACCTGGCGGTTATAAAAAAATCGGTTTCCTCTAAAATATCATTCAAAATATCATCATTATATTTACGGGAAATTTCCGTAAGAATTTTCTCCCCAGCGCCAAAATGATAGGACGTCCCGGTCGCTTTAATCTCGACCAACTGCTCGCAATTGCTCATCAAATAGCTTTTGGCGATACCGTCGCTCTCGTGGTATTCCGGCGCGTGTTCAAACCCATCAAGATCAAAGGAGCCACCCAACTCGGTATTTATGCGTTGCAGCAGATTAAGATTAAAGGCTCGGGTGATGCCGCGCTCATCGTTATAGGCAGGCAAGACGATATCGGCAGATTTAAGCAAATCTGCACCCAGCAGCAATTTGTCATCCTTACTCAAGTTGGCACCTAGCTGGTACAGAAAACGAGCGGCGAGTGCGTCACTCATATTGCCAATATTGGAACCGAGAAAAAGCACAATTTTGGGATGATGGCTATCTTTTACCGACCCCAACATATCGAAATAGTCGCCATGTTTTGGTTTGACAGACACCTGGGGCAAATTTTTCTGCAATGATTGCTCAAGCTTGTCTAACGCGTTTTTCGAAAAGTCGACTGGCATATACTCGTATTGATACCCCTCCTGGCTGAGCACCTCAAGCAGCTTACGAGTTTTGGTACCGTCGCCTGGTCCCAACTCAATCAACTCAAAATAAACGTCCTTATCGGTCTGGAATGACTCTACCAGCGCCTGGGTTTGATCACTGAATATTTCCATTTCACTGCGGGTCAGGTAATACTCTGGCATCTTCATAATTTGCACAAACAGCGCATCGCCCTTTTCATCATAGAAGTATTTTGAGGGCAGTGTTTTTTCAGCTTTACTCAAACCAGCATCAACATCTTTGGCAAATTGATCAATCATCTCGTTTACGTCGTCCTTAATATTTTCATCCAGGCAGTTTATTTAACCAAACGAATGCCGGAATATTGCCACTGGAAATGCGGCTGGAAAAAATTCCGGTAAGTGGCTCGCGAGTGGTTTTGTGTGGTTGCAGCCGAGGCGCCGCGCAAAACCATTTGGTTGACCATAAACTTGCCATTGTATTCTCCAACAGCGCCCTCGCTCACGCTAAACCCCGGATACGCCTGGTAAGCTGATGAAGTCCACTCCCAGCGCAGCCCCCAATCAAATTGGGGTGATGCAACCTCCCATTCAAACTCGGTGGCCAGGCGCATATTTTTCCAGTTAGCAAAAGCATTAGCTTCGTAATACGAGACGTGCGCCAAAATGGCCTTCTTATCAACCGGCTTTAAGCCTGCCAGGGTGTAGTAATGCCATTGTCCTTCAATGTTTGTCCAATACAAAGGGCAGTTAATTTGATTAGCACACAGCCATGTCCAACCGTCGTCCAGCCAATAGCTAAATGTGTTGTAGCCGCCGCTTTCCATAAACTCTATATATTCACCGTTGGTAACCAGAGAGGCCGCTATCTCAAAACCTTGCAGATAGACCTTATGGCGTTCGCGCTCATTATCAAAACAAAAGCTATCGCCCCCATGACCAACTTCGTAGGTGCCTGGCTCGACTGCCAGCCATTGCCTGCCATCTGGAATAACGCTGTTGCGATCAGCAACAAGATTGCAGTCTTGTCGATACACGGGGCATAGAGGATTTAACGCCAGGGTGTATTTCAGGTCCGTCAACAACAATTCCTGATGCTGCTGCTCATGATTTATACCCAGTGTCACTAGCGCCTTGACTGTGCCAGGAATATCTTCAGCGAGTAAACGCTGGATGTATTTATCCACATAGTGCCGGTATTGATACACCTGCTCAACAGTTGGCCGTGTGATGATGCCACGTTGAGCTCGAACGGCTTTTTCACCCACGCTCTGGTAATAGCTATTAAAAAGATAGCCAAAATGCGCATCGAACACGGCATAATCCGCAACGAACTTCGTCAGGATCATCTCTTCAAAAAACCAGGTGGTGTGCGCCAAATGCCATTTTGGCGGGCTGGTGAATTCAACCGCCTGCGGAATATAGTCCTCAATATTTAACGGGGCACAGAGAGACTCGGTGTATTTCCGTGTTTGTTGATATAGGGCTAATAGCATAGGGCCAGACCTTGGAAATTATATGGTACCTGGAAGTTTACCCGGCTCAGTAACGCCGCTTGAATTCAGGGTAGCTATATGTTACCAATACTCTAAAGCACCAGCGAACTCAAGGCGTGGGTCGCTCCCATCCGATTGTGCGTCAACCGGAACGTTGCATTATTGTCGAAAGTCTTATTTTGTCGTAAATATCGACCGCATAATAACCAAGGACTAATGTAAGAAAATTACACTGTTTGACTGAGGCCATGCATTTTCACAGTGCCATAATCCGTTGACTTCAGCCAGCAAGTTAAACTGTTGATTTACCCCTCGGTAATATACCGTACCTCAACATTTTCCTGCCTACTTGGGCGGAGTCAATCAATGCCTGTATAAAGCGGTTCTACGACATTATTATCTGGTGCACCATTCATTTACTTTGCTTTCGCCTACTGGGGCCTGAGACGCGCCAAATCACTGCTGAAATCCGCCACAGCCATGGCCGCTAATACAATAACACCCACGAATTAAGAGGTTGTCATGAAGGACATTATAGAGCTCAAACAGGAGAGCCTGGCCCTCCTCGCCGGCAAAGTCGCCTGCCCATCCTATGACCGGAACAAGGTCAAGGCAGGCATCGTCCATATTGGGGTCGGTGGCTTCCATCGCTCCCACGAAGCCTATTACACCGACGCGCTGATGAATGAAACCGGCGACTGCAGCTGGGGTATCTGTGGCGTGGGTCTGCGAGAAGACGACCGCAAGATGCGCGATATCCTAAAGGCCCAGGATTACCTGTACGCGCTGATTGTGAGGCACCCGGGGGGGAAAGTTGAAACTTCCATCATCGGCTCACTGGTGGATTTTCTGCTGAGCGGCGACAATCCAGGCGCCGTCATCGACAGGATGGCCAGTGCCGACACCAAAATCGTGTCACTGACGATCACCGAAGGTGGCTATAACTTTGATCCCGCCTCTGGTGAGTTCGAATTTGGCAATCCGGATGTCCAGCACGACCTGGACAACCCCGCCCAGCCGAAGACGGTGTTTGGCTTCCTCACCGCGGCATTGAAGCAGCGCCGCACCGTAGGGCTGCCAGCCTTCACCGTCCAGTCGTGTGACAATATCCAGCACAACGGCGCCATGGCACGCAAGATGCTACTGGCCTTCGCCCACAAGCAAGACCCCGAGCTGGCCCGGTGGATCGAGAGAGAAGTATGCTTTCCCAACGCCATGGTGGATCGGATAACACCAGCGACAACGGCCGCGGATACCGCCTACCTGAGCAGCCAGGCAGGGTTCAAAGATGACTGGCCGGTCACCTGCGAGCCTTTTACCCAGTGGGTCATCGAAGACAACTTCAGCAATGGCAGGCCCGCGTGGGAGCATGTGGGGGCACAGTTTGTACCCGACGTTACCCCCTACGAAAAAATGAAAATACGCCTGCTCAATGCCGGGCATTCGGTGCTCGGCCTGCTCGGCTCGATCCACGGGCACGAGACCATCGATGGCTGTGTCGCCGACCCGCTGTTCGCCACCTACCTGCGCGCGTTTATGGACAACGAGGCCACGCCCGTGCTCGACCCGGTAGAAGGGGTCGACCTGGATGCCTACAAGGACAGTTTGCTGCAGCGCTTTGGCAACCCCAACATCAAGGACAGCCTGGCACGCATCTGCCTGGAGAGCTCGGCCAAGCTGCCCAAGTTTTTGATCTCCACCATCCACGAAAACCTGACCCGGGGCGGCAGCATCAAATATGCCACCCTCGTAATCGCCGCATGGTGCCTCTACAGCGACAAAGGCCGCAACCGGCATGGGGTCGAACTCAAAATCGTCGACCAGATGAAGACTGAACTGCATCAAGCGGCTGCCGGAACCAATGACGACCCACTGTCCTTTCTGCGCCTGAAAAGCCTGTTTGGCGACCTGGCAAGCAACAAGGAATTTACTGCGCTGTATACGGAGATGGTGCAGGCCATCTACAAGGACCCTGACATCGAGCAGCAGATGCGGAAAGTTCTTGCTGCCTAGCGTTACTGGCTCTCGAAGCACTGAATCCCCGCCTGCGCGGGGATGACCGTCTAAAGCAAGCACCCTTCGAGACAGCCCTCTGACCGGCCTGCCATCATTGCACGATTTTCTTCATTACCTGCTCGACATTCTTGTAAATGGTCGATTCAACAAAACCAATAGAAAAGGTTTGCGGAGTTACCAGGTATTTTTCCTTGTTGCTGCGGCCAAACCCCAACACGGTCATATAAGGTCGGCTGGCATAGTCGTCGGGATGTTCATCATCCTGGTGATGCAGCAGGTAAAACATGCGCGATGACTTGGCATCGCCAAACGCGTACCATTCCGGTGCGGGCAAATCACCCATAAACGGCTCTTCTATCTGGCGAGATTTGTCGTCGGCGGAGTTGTACCAGAAATCGTCCTTGTCCATCTCGCCACCGGGAACGCCCTCGTATTGCACCCAGTACTTATAGCCCGGGCTGACTCGGCTCATGGTGAAGTCACAGCGATCGGGATAGAAATCCCATTGCCCCTGCCACTGGCCGTTACCCGAGGTAAACACGATGCGAACGTGTTTATCCGTCTCAATTTCAACGACTGATGTGGACTTGTCAGTGCCGGCATTGAGGGCGTGGAAAAAACTGCCGTCCTGCTTGTGTATGGCGTTGGGAAAGCCGCGATACTCGCCTTTCCAGCCGGACCCTTTTTCAGGGTGAAAACCAATCCAGTCGACCCCATCCTTATCCAGCATGCTGGATAGACCACCACCTTCTTTCTCAAGATAGAAAGTGGCATTGGCGATGCTGACGATATAGGCAGATAGCCCTGCCGCGGACTCATCGATGCCATGGGTTAATGTGACCGGTTTTGCGGCCGGCATAGACGTACAACCAGACACCCAAACAACCACACTAAAAAGTACTGCAAAAAATTTTATTTTTTTAAACATATGAACTACTCATCCAAAAAAGCAATAAAACATCAGCGGACTATTTAAAAGCCCCCTCTCCAATAAACTGCAGCTAAATTATCATCTATAAACTGTGTACTTTTACTTAACGTCAGTCCCACTGCTCTTTCAATTGGCCAACGGAACCCTCCATGCGCTTAAGATTGATTTGCTTATAGCGGTAGAACGGAATCGTTTTCAGCAGCTCCTCCAACGGCATCATCGCGAACGCCCAGAAGATGGAGACATCGAAATGCAAAATCAAAATGGCACAGAGCGGCAGTGATATACCCCATTGCGTAACTATATGGATTTTCAGTACCCGCTTGCTATCGCCAAGCGCGCGCAGAATATTGCCTGAGACGCTGTTGTAGGAACGGATAATCGGAAGAATGATATAGAGCGGTGCAATGGTGTTTAATGCCATCCGGGCACCGGGCTCAATATTCGGGTAGATAAATTGGATACATTGACTGAGCAGCAAGAACAGCCCGGCAATCATCATCGACAGGGTCATCGCCACTCGGGTGGAATCCGAGGCAAACAAGGCCAGGCTCTTGTGTTCCTTTTGGCCCAAGGCCTGACTGATACTGATCGCCGAGGCCTGGGCCCAGGCATTGGTAAATTGCGTGCCCGCACGCACCCAGGGAAAGATCAGGGTGATGGCAACAAAGGCGAACAAATCGAGTTGCGCAAACAAAAGCTGATAGACCGTAGCGCCAATAGAGAGAACAAAAAAATTGGCAGCAACGGGATAAATCTCGGCATATTGCGGCCCGACTTCGGCCCGGAACAGCCGCTGTTGCGGGTAGGTTAAATCCACATTGTCGGCAGACTTCAGCACCACATAAAAGTACACCGCGCGCAGCAATACCGCGATTAAACTGCCCCAGGCCGCACCCTGTAGCCCCAACCCCTCGTAGGCACCAAAGCCATTGATTAAAAAATAGCTCAGTACTGCATTGACCGGCAACTCGATCAAAAACCCCTGCAGCGGCACTTTCGAGTTGCCGCAGCCATTTAACAGGGCGGTACACGTCTGGGTGTAGGCTGTCACCAGGACAACGTATTTGGTAATCGACAAGTAGGATTCAGCCAACGCTGCCAACTCGGCATCGTCGGTTATGGCGGCCACCAGTTCGGCGCCAAAAAAAGTCAGGACAGACAGGAACAGCAGCGCTGCAGCGGTACTGATAAACAGCCCCACCCGATAGGTGACGGCGAGATCAGGCTGGCTGTTGGCGCCATAGGCCCGACCGACGAGCAGCTGAATGCCATTGCCAATGGCAATGCCCACCCCCAACACAAAGGCCACAATGGTGGTTGCAATACCCAAAGCAGCTACCGACAGTTCACCCAGAGGCGCAACCAGCAGCGTATCAATCATCAACATGGACTGCACCAGCACCGCATTCAGCGCCAATGGCCAAGCCAGTGTCAGGTTCTTGCGTATATAGGCATTAAAATACATCAAGCACTAACCCTTTACGAAAAAGCCTCTACCACAACCCGCTATTATTGGCTGACAACAGCGAGTGGGTAGAGGAACAAGCCATTCAAGGGTAAAGCAACCAGGCCTGCTACCTTGCAGACCGGTGCCGCATAGATCGAAAATTAAACGGTAACGGTACTACTTTTTACCACCACCGGCCTGGAGCTTTTTTGCAACATAATACCGATGGTCAGGATAGCTGCCGCACAGGCCACGAACATCAGCCGGCCCCACATCGGGTTCGGTATCAAGGCCATCAGCAACACACCAGAGCCCATGATTTTAACCATCAGGCCCAACTTGTGACGCTGTTGACGATCGAAATCGTCCTGCTGGTCATCGGCAACAACGGGCGTTTGCAGATCCTCGAAAAAGCGATCGGTTTCCAGTTTGTGCTTGTCCGTCGACTCATTGTAGAAGAGTGAGGTGGCGCAGAAAAAGCCGGCAGTAATAAACAAGTGGCCGCCAATGGTGAGAATAATATTCATGTCAATGGTCTCGCGATCGGTCAGCGACTCGATACCAAACAGGCTCGCAAACACATCGGCGGTAAAGACATTCATAACAAACCAGGACACGAACAAGCCAACCGCAACGGTCGCCCAGGACGCCCAGGGTGGCGTTTTCTTGATGAATATGCCGAACAGTAACGGCACCATCATTGGCACCTGCACCATGGTTGAAACAGACATCATAAGCTCAAACAGGCTCAGCTCTTTCAGCGATGCAAACCACAGCGCTACCGTAATCACCAACAAGCCACTCAGGAAACTGATGAACTGGCTGATGCGCAGCAGCTTCCTGTCACTGGTTTCTCTGTTTCTTTTGGCGATAAAAGGTTGATAGATACTGCGCACAAAGATACCGGCGTTTTTATTCAGGGCCGAGTCCATGGATGACATAGACGCCGCAAAAAGGCCGGCCATCAACAAGCCAATGGTGCCTGCGGGCATCGCCAGCCGGGTAAATTCCAGATACACCGCATCTGCCGCCTTGTTGCCCAGGTTCGCATAGCCTGCGGTCGCATCCGGGTACAGGCTGGCAGCAGCCCAGGGCGGGATAAACCAGACGATGGTGCCCACCCCCATAAGCGTCATGGCCAACAGCGAAGCCTTACGGGCATTGATGGAGTCTTTGGCGGTCAGGAAACGAAATGAATCGTGCAGATTCATAATCGTAATGATTTGTTTCGGCAAGAAGAAAATAAAAGTGCCCACCAGTATCCAGACGTAGTTCATATCCGGGCCGATGAAAAAGCCACCGGGGAAATTGTTGACCAGGTTAACCGGGCCGCCAACCTTGACCAGTGCCACCACCGCGCAAGCCACTGAAATAACTGCGACCACCAGGGTTTGCACAAAGTCCGATGCCACCACACCCCAGGCACCGGACAGCACCGATACAAACAGTACCGTCAAGCCAATCGCAATAATGGTGAGCGTGATATCGGCTTCGAAAACGGCGCTGGTAAAAACCCCCAGGGCGTTTAGCCAGACACCGGCATTGAGAAAACTGAAAACGATTAATGCCCAGGAAAAGAACAGCTCGTTGCCGTGGCCAAAGCGTCTTCTTACGGCTTCGGTGGGTGTATCCACTCGCATCTGGCGAAAGCGATGGGAGAAGAAGGCCCAGCCGCACAGGTAGGCAAAGGTATTGCCGATATACACGAGGCTGATGGCAAAGCCGTCGTCAAAGGCTTTGCCCGCCGCACCGGTGAAGGTCACGGCGGAGAACTGCGCCATAAACGCCGTTGAGCCAACCATCCACCACAGCATTCGGCCGCCGCCGCGGAAATAGTCACTGGTCGAGTTTTCCGCCATGCGCGCAAACACAGCACCAATGGCAAGAATCAAGACGAAGTAGACCCCGATAACGAGATAATCATAAAACATGGTATTACCTATTTATTGCAGATGACGAACATCTGTCCAGTTATTGTTTTTTCTGATTATGTCAATGATCTGTTGGTACAGACTGCCTTCCTTGAAGGAAGGGTAAGGTGTGAAGGCTTCACCCTTGATGTCTTTGACAAACTCTCGCGCCAGGAAATGCCAATTGCGCTCGGTATCACCCTCGATCTGCGGCAGCTGGTCGGCAATCTCCTGGGGCACAGGCAGCTCTTGCCATTGCTTAGCGGCTTGATCCCACACAAACAGCGGCCCCATTCCGTAGTGGCCTTTAATAAAAATGGCACCCTCGGTGCCGTAAAAGACAATATGGTTTTCATCAAACTTGGGGGTCAGGCCGCCGTGTTTGAACAGCGCGGACACCGGCTTGCTGGCAAACGGGCTCTCCAGCTGGGCCAGAACGGTGTAGGACCATTCGACATTGCTCTCGCCCCACTGCAGCGACGGATCGTTCAGGTCTTTGGGGATAAAATCCCTGCGGGTCTTGAAGTTGTGTACACCCTCGACTATCGGCGCCTTGCCCAGGTCGTCGCGCACGTCACCGGCGATATTGAGAATTTTTTCTCCCACCACCGACGTGACAATCGACAGCATGTGGGTAAAGTTATTATTGAGGCGACCGCCGCCATCTTCCTTGCGGTGTGACCAGCCGAAAGGAATTTCTTTTTCCAGGTTAAAGTGCGATATACACTCAACTTCCACCGGCTCTCCAATCGCGCCACTGGCCACCAATTGCTTGGCGTGGAGGATATCCGCCATATAGCGGAAACTCGCCGCAAACGCGGTTTTTACGCCTTTCTGTTGCGCCAACTGGTACAACTCTGCCGATGTTTCACCGTCCGCGGTAAGTGGCTTGTCGCTGAACACATGACAACCAAATTCGATGGCCTGCTTAATGGCGTCGTAGTGGGCGCCGCCGGGTGTGGCGATAGAAACGATGTCTGGCTGGCACGCCTGCAATGCTGCCTCCCAATCGGTGCCAGAGCAGGGAATGTCCATTTTTTTCGCCACTTCAGTGACCACACTGGGGGTTCTGCCAACGATACCAACCACGTCAGCACCGGCGGCCCGGAACGCATCCGCATGGCCTTGTCCGGCAAATCCTGTTCCATAGATCAATACTTTTACTTTTTTGTCCATCATCTCACCTGCTGATTGCTTGCTGCATCAATTCGTTAATAATCGCCCATCTAAAAACTGCATACCTTTAATCCTGAAGTCATTCCCGTGTAGGCTACGGTCCGGCATACCGAAATTTATAGGTTTTAAACCGTTACTGGATCCCCGCCTGCGCGGGGATGACAAAGAAAGAGCTTCTTTACGGGCACAAAGAGCTTCTCTACGGGCACCAAGTACTACCAATTCCACATGGTCCCGTCTTCCAGACGACTGACGGGCAGGTATGAACGCTTGTAGGGAAAGGCTTTGGCAGCCTCTTCGTTAAATTCAACACCCAGGCCCGGCGCATCGCTGAGGTACGCCATGCCATCGACCACTTCGGTGCTGTGGGGAAATATGTTGCGCAGGTCATCGTTGCCGAAGCCGACAAACTCCTGCACCCCAAAGTTCGGCGCCCAAATATCCAGGTGCATATGGGCGGCCAAACAGACAGGTGACAGGTCCGGTGCACCGTGGGGGGCCAGCTTGACGTTGAACAGGCTGGCGAAATCCGTAATTCGCCGCAGTGCCGTGATCCCGCCAGCGTGGGTGGCCGCAACCCGGATGTAGTCGATCAGCTGATTCTGGATGAGGTCCTTACAGTCCCAAATGGTGTTGTAGGTTTCACCGATGGCCAGCGGCGTGGTGGTGTGCTGGCGGATCAGCTTGTAGTTGTCCTGGTTCTCGGCCATGGAGGCATCTTCCAGGAACATCAGGTTGTAAGGCTCCAGCAGCTTGCCCAGTCGTGCCGATTCAATCGGCGTCAGGCGGCTGTGGACATCATGCACCAGCTGCACCTCATTGCCGAGCCGGCTGCGAGCCTCGGCAAACAGGTCGGTAATCATGTTGAAATACTTGGGCGTCGACCACGCCTCTTCCGGCGGCAGCGGACGGTTGCCCTGCATTTCAAAGTAGTCTTTCTTGTCACCCAGCACGCCATAGGTAACGTCCAGGCCCGGCACGGCGGACTGCAAGCGGATGGCTTTGAAGCCGGCATCGGCGTGTTTCTGGGCGTTATCCAGGGTTTGGGCAATGTTTTCGCCATTGGCGTGGGCATACAGGGTCACCCCTTTGCGGCTTTTGCCGCCCAGCAGCTGGTAGACCGGCAGCCCGGCTACCTTGCCCTTGATGTCCCACAGCGCCATATCGATGGCGGCCGTGGCGGCCATATTGATAGGGCCCCTGCGCCAGTAAACACCCCGATACAGGTACTGCCAAATGTCTTCGATATCGTGGGCGTTGCGGCCGATCAGGCACGGAATCACGTGCTCCTCCAACAGCGCCACTACCGCCTGTTCACGGCCATTGACGGTGGCATCGCCCAGTCCGTACACGCCATCTGACGTCGTCACCTTGACGGTGACAAAGTTTCTGCCCGGGCAGCATACGAACACTTCAATCTTGTCAATAATCACCTGATTCGCCTCAAAACTGTTTTCTATAAAACGTTTTACTAAACCGATTTAGTTGTGTAATTTAACATACCAAGGCAATATGTCAACCCGTCTCGGGAAACATCCATTCAGAGTAGATTTCATAGCATGGCAAAAGTAAGACTGGTCGATGTGGCCGCGCACGCGGGCGTGTCAAAAAGTACGGTATCGCAGTTTCTCAGTGGGCGCTTTGACTATATGTCGAAGGATACAAAGGAGCGAATCCAGACTGCGATTCGTGATTTGAACTACGTCCCCAACGCGATCGCAAGGAGCCTGAAGACCAACAAAACCACGACCATAGGCGTTATTGTCCGCGATATTACCGGCTACCATACCAGCCGGACCATCCGCGGCATCGATGACTTTTGCAAAAGCAGTACCTACAACGTACTGATCTATAACACCGATTTTGACCCGCAAAAAGAAGCCCAGGCGCTGCAGAATTTGCGCCAGATAAATGTCGACGGAATGCTGGTGGCGCCCTCTGGAGCCAACACCCACTTGATCAATGAGTATATTGACCAGGGCTTGCCGGTAGTGCAGTTCCAGCTGGAGCACGACGGCACCGAAAAGAACATTATTTTGTCGGATTACAAAAAAGCCGCCTTTGAGGCCACGGAGTATTTGATTCAGCTGGGCCACAAGCGAATTTGCTTCGTTACCCAGACCTTTGATGCCGTCAAGTCACGCAGGGATCGCTACCGGGGTTACCGCGAGGCGCTGGAAAAACACGGACTGGCGCCTGACCGGGAGCTGGTCCTGTACTGGCAGCGGGGGCCAGGTTTTGCCAAGACGCCCCAATCGTTGCTTGAACTGGCGGACCCGCCTACCGCCTTTTTCACCCAGCATTTAGCCATCACCACTGAACTGCTGGAAGAATTCAACCGGGCCAATATAGCCGTCGGGGAAGATATTTCGTTACTCGGCTTTGAAGACATGCCCATGGTCGAGTTCTTTAAGACCCCCATCACCGTGATCCAGGAAGACCCCTACAAGATCGGCATGGAGGCGGCAAAATTACTGCTGTCGAAGATCAACGATAAAGATACCCCCCCGCAAAGAATGATCATCCCCTGCGCGCTGGCTCGCCGCCAGTCCTGTCGTAAAATCGATTAGATTGGAGTAGCACAACCAGCATTGGCAGCATTAGTGAGTACTCACACCCGTTATTCAATGGCGCTTTCCGCTTGCCAGCCGTTGGGCAAACACGCGTCAGAAACCGGGTTTCAGCCGCCACAGCAGTACTTTTTCGAAAAAATAAATTTCCTGGGCTTCGACCGTATCTCTTTGATTTAAAACAAATTCCTAGGAAGCGACCGTTTACCAGAACCAATTTTTAGTGAAGTTTTAATAGAAGATCCCCAGTCGGATTCGTCCTCGATAGGCGTCAGGTAGCTTTCACACCGGGTCAGGGGTTTCCGTGGTTGTCGCTGTTCAACGCTGTCGCTGTTCACGCCTGCTGATGCACTTGCCCCAAACTATAACTTAAGCCTTCGCTTATATATTTAACAAAGATCTCGCTTGATCGGCAAGCAGCCAGCCTTTGCTGCCTGCGCCTTCCAGCGAAACGAGGGGCCCGGGCTCCTCCTCCATCACTATTATAAGTTCCAGGAGAGATAGCATGGCCTTTACGACTGCACCTGTCACAACAGTTACGGGGAGTGGTGAATCCAGTTACAGATTCGCCCTGACCTCACTAACCACCCTGTTTTTTATATGGGGGTTTATAACTTGCTTGAATGACATTCTTATTCCCCACCTGAAAGCTGTATTTGACCTGAGCTATACCCAGGCAATGCTGGTGCAATTTTGCTTTTTCGGGGCCTATTTCGTGGTGTCCTTACCGGCCGGTGCCCTGGTCAATAAAATCGGCTACCAAAAGGGTATCGTCACCGGCTTGCTGACTGCAGCACTGGGATGCGCGTGCTTTTATCCCGCCGCAGGCATGCACAGCTACCCCATTTTCCTGGGGGCACTGTTTATACTTGCGTCTGGTATTACCGTACTGCAGGTATCGGCCAATCCCTATGTGACATTACTGGGGCCGGTTGAAACCGCTGAATCACGTTTGACCATGACCCAGGGCTTTAACTCCCTGGGTACCACTGTGGCTCCCTATCTGGGTGCCCTATTCATATTAAATGAAGCCGCCGAAAGTGTGGGGGCTGCCAAGTCCGCCGAATCGGTGCAATTTCCCTATCTGCTATTAATGGCCATGCTGTTGGTGCTGGCTGCGGTATTTGCCTATTTAAAGCTGCCGAAAATGGGCGCTATTGAAAAGAGTTCCGAAACTCGCGAGCAGGAAGCGCCAGCGAAGGCCTGGCATTATCCCCACCTCCTCCTGGGTGCGATCAGCATATTCTTATACGTCGGGGCCGAAGTCTCTATCGGCAGTTTCGTGGTCAGCTTTCTGGGCGAAGAAAGTGTTCTGGGGCTGGAAGAAAAGCACGCGGCAATGTACCTGTCCTACTACTGGGGCGGCGCCATGGTGGGTCGATTTATCGGCGCGGTCATCATGCAGAGAATCCCCGGCGGAATTTTGTTAGGGTTTAATTCTGTCGCGTCTGTCTGCTTGCTTGTTATCGCTATTTCCGCCAGCGGTCAGGTAGCCATGTGGTCGATTCTGGCGGTGGGCCTGTTCAATTCCATCATGTTCCCGACCATATTCAGTCTCGCCCTGAAAAGCCTGGGCAAAGCCACCTCACAGGGGTCCGGCATTTTGTGCCTGGCCATTGTGGGAGGTGCCATTGTACCCGTTATTCAAGGTGTATTTGCGGATGTGTCCGGAGTGCAGATTTCCTTTGCTGTTCCGGTACTATGTTACCTGTTTATCGCCTATTTCGGCTTTGTGGGCAGCAAGCCTAAAACAGTCAAAAAGCTCAGCGCTGCTGGTCATTGAGGATTAACAAATGAAAACACTATTTCCGGATTTATCAAAATACTGTTGCTTGGCCGTACTGACACTGGCGGCCGCAACTGGCTGTAAGCCCAATTCAGAGAGCGCCAAATCAACTGCAGCTGAAAACCCTGCAGCCGGCATTTGGCCGGTACTGGATATAGAAGTTAAAAAAGACGCAGCCATCGAATCGAAGGTCCAGTCGCTGCTGGCGCAATTAACGCTGGAGCAGAAAGTTGCGCAAATGATCCAGCCAGAGATTCGCGATATCAGCGTCGAAGATATGCGCAAGTATGGCTTTGGCTCTTACTTGAATGGCGGCGGGGCATTCCCCGGTAACAACAAGCACGCCAGCGTTAACGACTGGATTTCCCTGGCGGAAGACATGTACCAAGCATCCGTGGATGACAGCCTGGACGGCACATCAATCCCCACCATGTGGGGTACTGACGCGGTACACGGCCACAACAACGTCATTGGCGCGACGTTATTTCCCCACAATATCGGCCTGGGCGCTGCCAACAACCCCGATCTTATGGAGAAAATTGCCCAGGTAACCGCAACAGAAGTGATGGTGACGGGCATCGACTGGGTGTTTGCGCCGACGGTCGCCGTGGTGCGGGATGACCGCTGGGGGCGAACCTACGAGGGTTACTCCGAAGATCCTGAAATCGTTCGCGACTATGCGGCGTCCATCGTAAAGGGGCTGCAAGGCAGTGCGGACGGAGACTTTCTGTCGGCAAACCGGGTGATTTCCACGGTAAAGCATTTTGTCGGCGACGGCGGCACAGTTGACGGGGACGACCAGGGCAACAACGTCGCCAACGAAGAGAGCCTGTTTAAAATACATGCCCAGGGGTATGTGGGCGGCCTGACCGCGGGTGCGCAATCCGTAATGGCGTCTTTCAATAGCTGGAACGGCAGCAAAGTTCATGGCAACAAATACCTGCTCACGGATGTATTAAAGCAGCGCATGGGTTTCGATGGCTTTGTGGTCGGCGACTGGAACGGCCATGGCCAGGTAAAGGGCTGTACCAATGAGAGCTGTGCCCAGGCCGTGAATGCCGGGCTGGATATTTTTATGGTGCCGACCGATGCCTGGAAGCCGCTGTATGAAAACACCATCGCCCAGGTAAAGCAGGGCATCATCCCTATGGAGCGAATCGATGATGCCGTCACACGTATTCTGCGCGTTAAGTTCCGGGCCGGCTTGTTCGACAAGGCCAGCCCGGCCAACAGGGAATACTCTGGCAAAACCGAGTTGATCGGCCACAAGTCCCATCGAGATATCGCCCGTCAAGCAGTGCGCGAGTCCCTGGTGTTAATGAAGAACAAAGATCAACTATTGCCTTTGAACCCCAAACAGCGGTTTCTTATCACCGGCGACGGGGCGGACAACATTGGCAAGCAGTCCGGTGGCTGGTCGGTTACCTGGCAGGGAACCAACAATACCAACGACGATTTTCCCGGTGGTTCGTCTATTTATGACGGTTTCAAGGAGCAAATCGAGGCCGCTGGTGGCAGCATAGAACTGTCTGCCAATGGCGAGTTCCAGCAGCAACCGGACGTAGCCATCGTGGTGTTTGGTGAAGAGCCCTACGCAGAAGGCCATGGCGACAGAGAAAGCCTCGAGTTCCAGCCCGGCGATAAATCCAGCCTGGCACTGCTTCAGAGTCTGCAGGAGAAAGGTATACCGGTGGTATCCGTATTTATTACCGGTCGCCCCCTGTGGATCAATCCTGAGCTAAATGCGTCCGACGCTTTTGTGGTAGCCTGGTTGCCCGGCTCTGAAGGTGACGGGGTTGCCGAAGTTCTGTTGCAGAAAGCCGACGGTTCGCTGCAATACGACTTCACAGGCAAGCTGTCTTATTCCTGGCCGCAATCGCCCTATCAAACCGAACTCAATGTGCATACAGAGAGTTATGATCCGCTGCTCGCCTATGGCTTCGGTTTGTCCTATGGCGAGCGCAATGTCTTGAATGATGATTTACCTGTGGACTTTGCGCCTGCCGAGGCAGATCCCGGTGGTCGAATGATATTCAGCGGCCAGGCCAGAAAGCCATGGCAAGTCGAACTGTTTGATGGCAATTCAAGCCTGCTGGTCAACTCCAATACCCACAACCTCAACGGAGTCGCCTATCGGACAGTGGACCGCCTGGTGCAAGAGGATGCCATTCAAATTAGTACCCGGGGTGACTTGCCGTCCGGTGTCCGACTGGTCAGCGAGAGTCGTTTCAGGGAAGATATGTCGAGTGTTATCGCCAACAACAGCTCGCTGCAATTCTTGATAAAAGTGAACCAAAAGCCCACTTCCAAAGTGAGCCTGGTGATGAACTGCGAGGGCTTTGGTGATGAGTCTGGCAGCTGTAATTTTGCTGCCGATATAACCGAGGAAATCGCCAGCCTGGCAGTAAACGACTGGCAATCGGTATCCATCCCGGCTCAGTGTTTCCAGCAACAAGGCGTTAATTTTGGCAAAATCGTGGTGCCCTTTGAACTGCAGACCAGCGGGCAATTTGAGTTTGCCATTACCAATATCGAGTTTATTCCGGAGTCAAAACTCGCCGATTCTGCCGAAGCCAAAGAACTGGCTTGCCGTGGAACAGAATCCCTGGAGAGAAGTGCCAGTTTATAATTGGTACTAATCATAAGCCCTTAATAATCTCTTTTTTTCGTCATCCCCGCGCAGGCGGGGAACAAGAGATACTGTAGTGAACCGCTAACGTCTCGGAATGGTCATCCCCGCGCAGGCGGGGATCCAGGAATCGATAAATTTCAAGTACTTACTGGATCCCCGCCTGCGCGGGGATGACAATAGGTAGCGATTACAAATGAACAAAAACTAGATCCCTTTTCGCACATCTAGTAACCCGGCCAGTTACTTCTCCGAGAGGGTAACTGTGCTACTATAGCGCCCAGAATTATACTTTTTATAATAATCTGCACCGGGATTTTCTAGAAGTACCATGGGCACTGTTCTATTTAACCTCAATGATATTGTGTTATTAATGACCATAGTATTTGCTGTGGTGTTCTCCACAATGCTGATACTTGGTCAAGCCATGAACAGAATGAGTGTTATTTTGCTCAGCGGGTTTATGCTGTCCCATGCCCTTATCTCTGTCCACGAATTAACCTATTACGCCATCCAGTTCAGGTACGAAGTACTGGACCTGTCACCCAACCTGTTCTTTATCGGTAACTTCGCCTACTGCCTGGATGCACCATTTATTTATCTTTACGTTAAATCGATCACCCAAAAAGAATTTTCACTCAACAGAGCCGACGCCCTGCACCTGATACCCCTGGGGTTATTCCTGGTTTACATGGTTGTAAACTATTACGGGCTGGAGCATGCGCAAAAAGTAGACATTATAAAATCCTGGACGTTAACGACTTCCTGGCATTACGTAATCACTGAAACCATTATCAAAGTAATTCGAATTCTGTATTTGGCCGGGTGTTTAAAACTTATTAACGAATATTACGAAGCACATAAAGGTTCTCGCTCTGAACTGGTCAGCGTTGAGATCAACTGGCTTAAACTTTTGGCAAAAGGCTTTTTGCTGGTGTTGCTGTTTGAAGCCCTTTTGAGTTTGACTAAAGTTTACAACGTCTTCAGTCACGTCGATATAGATGTTCTTATCAATCTGGGCGTGTCGGTTTACTATCTGACATTTGCCTTTATAGTGGCGCTATTGATCTATAGCGTTAACAAATATCCATCGATTAATCCCGTCCCAGCGAAAGCCGAACAAACCGCTAAACAGACTGAAAGCAAAACCGCCAAGGTTGCTTTCAAGCATGATTTTGTTACGCACATCGAGCAGGTGATGGAGAAAGACAAACCCTATTTGATGCCCGATCTCAGTATCGATACCCTGGCGGAAATTTTGGGGGTTTCGGCAAAGGATCTGTCGGTGACATTGAATCGTCACTATCAAATGAATTTTTACGAGTTCGTTAACCAATACCGGATTGAAGAGGCCAAGCGGCTGTTGTCAGAAGACGATAACCTGTCAGTGACGGACCTGCTGTACCAGGTGGGTTTCAACAGCAAATCGGTGTTCTACACCTTTTTCAAGAAAATAGAAAAGATGACGCCCTCTCAGTATAAAAAGCAGATCAGGGAAAGCAAGGCCTAAGCACTGCCCTGCACTGGTAACGACTGAGACACATCAATACCGACCGATCACTGAATCTTCACCAGGCCAACTTTATTAGTGCTGCTTTGATGAATCAACAGATTCCCCGCTTTGGTCACCCACACATGGCGCACAATGCCCACTCCGGATGGAATGGCCCAGCTCTGAAAGGTCTCGATTTTCGGGTCGAACCTGACCAGGGCATCGGGGCGCATGCCCGACTCGTTGTACCAGACCACATCATCGATAACTGCCAGTGCGTAGGGGTGGGATTTCGGCCCGCTGGGTGAATCCCACTCGGTGATCTTGCCTGTGTCTGGCTGCAGCCGACCAATTTTGCCCATCGAGGAGTTGACGTACCAAATGTCGCCCTGACTATCCAGGTCCAGGCGCCTCACCCGGGTGCGCCGGTCGGGCAGCTCGTAGTATCGAATCTCCATGGTGTCCGGATTCATGGCGCCAATCTTGTTGGTGCCATTGTAGGCGACCCACAGGGTGCCGTCTGGACCGGCTTTGATGCCATAGGGTCTCGCTTCGGTAGCAACCTCTTTCAACTCTTTGGTGGCCGGATTAAAGCGCCCCAACACCGCCGCTCGCTGTGCAGTGAAATACAGTTGCCCGTTGGGGTGGAAGACAGCGGTGTGAGGATCCTGGGCCCGAGTTTTGTATTCCGTGATATCGCCAGTGTTCGGGTCGAGCTTGCCAAGGGTGGCATTGCTGTTGCCGGTATACCAAATATTACCCTGCTCATCGGGCACAATGGAGTGCGGCCGCGCCGACGGCGGCAGCGGGTACTCCTTCATGGCGCCGGTGTTCGGGTCCAGCCGCCCGACCAAACTGGCCCACATGCCGGTCCACCAGATCGAGCCGTCCGGCGCTTCAATAGGGTCTCGCGTGCGCTGCCCCAGGGTGGGCGTTGTCCACTCGGTGATTTCGATTTCCACCGGCCCCGGCACCAGCGTTGGTCGCCGGGCGGGGTCTTCGGGAAAGTGCTCGGCCAGATAGTTGGCGATGGTCCCGGCCTGCGCGTCACCCAGGTTGACCATGGTGGAGAACACCCGGCGCCACTCTGCGGCCGAGCTGAATCCTGCGCTGCGACTGATGGTGGCGGCGCTGTGACACGCCGTACAAACGGTCTCAACCAGGGCTTTGCCCGGGCCTTCCGGCAGTGACGTGCTTTGTTGCGCCAATGTGGCTTGCGAGGCGCAGATTAAAAGAGCAAAAAGAGTTAGGCGTGAGGCGGGCAGATTCAAGGGAACGACTCCTGTCATTCAAAGGGAACATTGCTGTAGCGGCCGGGTCTGACGCCTGCTGTAAGACATTTTGCCGCGACGATAGTTCCTGTTTGGAGCCTTCGGTCCGCAGCCTCTATCTTGCGTCGTCATAGAGCAGTGGACTGGCAAGATAATCCTCTTCGATATGAGCGCGCACAAATTTCGTGTGCAGGCGAACCTGCGTGTCCCCATCGCCCTTCAGCGCCTTAAGGGTGCGAACCTGCTCCGGCTTCTCGCCACAGGCACGACAGAAGGCGAGCCATTCGGTTTGGATGGCGGCAATGTCGACAGGCTTGAAGCTGTGTATGGATATGGAGCCAGCGCCAAGCTGCTGATCCAGGGAAAGATCTACAAAGACCTTGCCGTAGCTAGAAAAGAAAGAGTCCGAGGCGAGCCTGCTTGAATCCGACAGCGGCTCCAGCTCAAACAGGGCCCTGAACTTGTCGAGGGCGTCCGGGTGAAAGTAGGCCCGGTACGAGCGGCTCCTGCTCGCCATCAAGCGGGTCGACGCCAGAGACTTCTGCAGTGGCAACAGTATATTGCGGATGTTCGACGCCGAGCTGTGCATACCCGGGTTAAAGGCCACTTGTTCGGCGGCATACATCTCGAAAAAGCTGTCCAGCGCGGCCACCGTTTGATCCAGGAATAGCGCCGCGTGGTGTTCGGTTTCTTTCCTGGTCTGGATCTGCAAAAAGGTCTCGAACTTGCCCAGCGCGTCATTCAGCGATTCCCAAAACCGATGCATGGCGTTGCGCCTCGCACTGGCCCACTCCGCTGCCGAGCGCCACTCCACAAACTGCGCAACTATCGGACCGATCACCGCCGAGGTTAAAAAGAAGCCCAGGAATATCAGGTAGCCATTAAAAAAGAACTCATCACTGACAAGGCCAGAGCCGGGGGCACGTACGCCGGGGACAAACTGATAGCCCAGATAGATTAAGCCAGGGACAACCACCAAGACTACTATTGCCGCAGTGGCCATATTCCATCGGGTCATTTAGGTTATCTCCTTGGTCCCACCGACAGGTTTAGTAACTGGCAGTATGATTGGCTACAGCGCCCACTCAACTGCTTTTGCGGCATGCATGGCGGTTGTGTCGTACAAACGCACAGGCGTTTGCTCCTGGCTGATTAGCATGCCGATTTCGGTGCAGCCCAGTATGACAGATTCTGCCCCGGATTCTGCCAGTTTATTGACGATGCGAAGATACTCTTGGCGGGAGGTTTCATTGACAACCCCCAGACATAACTCGTTGTAGATAATGTCATGAACCCGTTTTCGATCTGCTTGGCTGGGCACAATAACGTCAAGGCCAAATTTTTCGGTAAGACGACGTTTGTAGAAGTCTTGCTCCATCGTAAATACTGTCCCTAACAGCCCTACCTTTTTTACCCGATCCTCGACCAGGACTTCAGCAGTCGCATCGGCAATATGTAGAAGGGGAATATTGATACTCTGCTCTACCTCCCCAGCCACCTTGTGCATGGTATTGGTACAGATTAACAAAAAATCAGCGCCTGCAACTTCAACGCTCTTTGCTGCTTTAACAAGTATTTCAGCGGTAGCAGCCCAGTTGCCGCTGTGCTGCAGCTTTTCGATGGGATGAAAATCAACGCTGTGGAGAACTATTTTTGCGGAGTGCAGGCCACCCAGTGCAGCTTTAACCCGCTGGTTGATTTCTCGGTAATAACCGATGGTACTCTCCCAGCTCATGCCACCGATTAAGCCAATTGTTTTCATGTTACTTCCTTTGCTCAGGGGCCGTAGCTTGCCAGTATTTGGTATTCTGAAGATAAGGATGAGCTCTGCGTCATGACCTAAAAATATTTTTGAATAAATTTTTGACCAGATCGAGAACAGATTTCGCAAGAAGGCCACTCAAAAAAGCAGTGAATCCCAGCGCTTCGCGGGAAGATAGAAAATCCTGGTAATTCTCAGTGAAATGACTCAGCCCCCAGATAAATACAGGGGCGACCACTGCGCCAAGGAATGGTCTGACGAAGAGCCAACGAGAAAACCGCCTATTGAACTTGCCTTCCTTAGCATCCTTTGGGTATGACTCACCGTTCTCACGCTCAAAGCCTGTTGCATATCGGTCCAAGCAGGAGGTTAGCGCAGCAATTGCACTGCCACAAAGGCCAATAAGAACCACCGCTAAAATACTAGGGACAGATGCGGATTCGAGTGCATACGCACCAAACACAAACGCCGCCAACGACACCACTATGAGGTAAGCGATAGCAATATGGGCGAGACGATCGAGCGCTATCAGCTCTTCATCGGGAAGGACTGGCTTCGTCATTACGGGGCCCCCTGCTTTAGGACTAAGGCTACAAACGCGGGCGGTAGTGTAGGCGCGAAGCGCCGAGATGAAGATCGGATTCCAGCACAGGGGGGCGTGCGCTCGTGGCAGGTTTAGTCAGGCATTTGGCCCACCTTGTTTCACCAGGTCTCTTACCCGCAAATTACTACTTTTATATCCCCCGTATCTACCCGAACTCTCCAGTTTCCCCGTGGCGGTTACGGCTGGTTTATTGTATATAAGCGTACTTTCGGGAATTTGTCCACAGTGGCTTCGGAGCTACGCACCGATTGCCGGGGCATTATGGTCAAGTCGTGTGCCGCGCCTAATCAGCCATTACTTATCCAGGCTGTCAGAATGCTATTGTCGCGGGTTCTCGACGTAGTAAGATAGCCTTCTATGCTATCGGTCAATTCGCACAACTGACTGGAGGGTGTTTCTGGCAGATCGCCATCTAACGATTATCTGATACCCGGCACAAGGCAAGACTGCCCCCCAAAATCCTTGTAACAATACAATCTTTGGGCTGCCCAGCCACACCTGGTGTGGCCAGACTGATTTCTTTGTTAACCCTTAGTTGATTCGAACCATTTTCGATCTGTGTTCGACCGGGATATTCTCAAGAAGAACTATAGACATGCTGCCTTTATCTTGGCCGGCTTTTGCTGATTGCTCAGTTAAAGACGCGTTAACCTCTTTGGTTGATAACGTATACATATTGCCATTGAGCGGATCAACAATGAAATATCCGATGAGACCACCAAACAATAGATTGCCACCTATATACCAACCATTGGCGTTCGTTTCTACTTGCACTTCATGCGAAGAGTAGCCTACCTTTTTTATAATGACTTTATAGGATTTTCCACCCCAATAAGAGCCATCACTTTTTTGTAAGCTCACAGAAGAGGGGGTTGTTCCTTTGAAAATGCTAATACCTCTTTCATCTACTATTTCTATCTCCGCGCCGTCAGGCGTGCTTGTGATAGGCAGTAATTGTGTTGGCTCGCCAACAATTGTGGCACAGCCAGACACCATAAACAGAACAGCTACAATTGAATAGAAAAATTTCTTCATTTCTTGCTTCCTTGTGAATACTCCCTGGTTGCTTGTATTGTCAGTGGGAGTGATAACTGACAATTTAGTTTACCGAGAGCATGGAATGCCCCAGTATCGATTTTATAGTCATTGCTTTTTAGGAACCTAAAAAATCCGGGTTCCTAAAAAGCAGACCAACTGCCTTGGTGGGATATACCGAACCAACACAAAGCCTAAAGCTCGAACAAAGGGAATTTTTCAATCATAAAAGATCACCTTTCCCTGGCTCATTGAAGCAACAGATACCTCAATGACGATGCAGCAACTGAATCACTGCTTCCTGTAAATGCGGAATTAAACGCCATTTTCTCCTTTAAGGCAATACCCTACCAGCACAAACGAATTCATCGGTCCCTGTCCTAGAGATTTATCGCAATAGTGTAGTTAAAGCTATGAACACATTTAAGATCAAAATGAGTCTTGGACCAACTTGCAACATGGTTCTGCAATATTTGAGACAAGTGTACCTTGACTATCCTGTGAGTTCCAACGGTCACACTTTCCTGCGGCGCTACTGAAGCTGTGTAGCTTCGAAGGAAGGCGAGTCAGGTGCAACGAATTGTTCGGTCTGATCTTCCAAGCTCAACGTAGCTGCGTTGAGATCAGTAATCAATCTTCGCAAGATTTCATCGATTGCCAACTTGGTAGACTGTTGTACGGCATTCTTTTGAGCAAACGCTCCGCCCCAGAACATCTTGCCACCCTGAGTCTTTCCATCCTGCGTATAGGTATTCTCGAATATCGACTTTCCGCCCCTGGACAGCGAAACTTTCAACTCTATATGTGCGCCAAAGTCCTGGAATGTATAGTTTCGAAGATCGAAAGTCAGCGTGCCACCCAGCCCGTTACCCGCCTCGTTCACCTTCTCCAATCGACCGAACGCCGCCTGCACGTCTGCTGACTTGAGAGTATCATCCAGCATTTTCCCTATTTCTACGACCCAAAGATTTGCGGCGCCCGTCACGAAGGCTCGGAACTCGTAGGTATATCCCTGAGTGTCAGGAGTGAGGACATACTGTGAGGCTCTATCCGTCTTGGGGAGGTTCGATGAACCCGTATTGTTGACTAGATACTTCGGATAATCGGATTGCACTGTGTGCCGAATCGTGCAAGAGCACAAAAAAACCATAGTAACGATTACAATTATTCTCTTGGTACAACTTTTCATAGTTACACTCCGTTCTTCCGCAGTTATTTATAGACAGGCCATATAGCTCAACGACATACACCGAACCGACATCAAGCCAATAACTCAAACAAAGAAGATTTTTCTGTCAACAAAGACCACCCTTCCCTGGTTCATTAAAGCCACAGTTACCCCAGTGAGGGTGAAGAACCTGCGCCACGGTCTCCTGTAAGTAAGCAATTAAACGCTAATCCCTGCTTCAAGACAATACAGGTTGCCACGTCAGCTTCAACTCCATTTTTTTGTCGCTTATTTATTTCGCGAATCTTGTTTTGAGTTAAGCCATAGATAGAGAAAGCCACTTGCCGTTCCAAAGCAGGTACCTAAAGAAACGAATAGCGCAACATTACCAGTGTATGCGCCGATGGCTGCTCCGATAGCAGCTCCAAAACTCATTCCGAGAACAATAACCGCTTCATTTGAGAGCTGTTTCTTTGGATTTTTCTCGTTCACCTTATACCTCCTAATAGTCAGCATTGACGCCTAAAGTACGCTCTGGAATGTACTCGAGGTACTTGAGGACCGAGGTACTTGAGGACAGGCACTCCCAAGTCGCCGTAATCCATCCTGTAAGTCAGCTTTTTAGGGCCATCTTTTTCGGTACCCAGTTTTTCGGTGCCTGTCCCTGGTATTGCTTCACAGTGGTACAGGATCATTCCGGTTAATGTTTCCCGTTATTTCAGTAACGCAAGAACCTCTTGCGCGGTGGCCGCGGATGAGGCCGGGTTCTGACCGGTGACGAGCTTGCCGTCCCGCAGCACAAAGCTGGCCCAATCAGCGCCTTTCTCATAATTACCGCCATTGGCTTTGAGCATATCCTCAACCAGGAAAGGCACAACCTTGGTCAGGCCGACCGCCTCTTCTTCCGTATTGGTGAAGCTTGTCACACGTCGCCCTGAGACCAGGGGTTTGCCGTCTTTGCCTTGAGTGTGGCGGAATACGGCGGGGGCGTGGCAGACCGCCCCAACAGGCAAGTCAGCGGCGATGAAGGCTTCGATCAGGCGCTTGCTGTTGGCGTCTTCGGCCAGGTCCCACAAGGGGCCATGACCACCGGGATAGAAGATTGCATCGAAACCGGCTGCTGTCACGTCAGACAGCTTTAACGTAGTCGCAAGATGCTTTTGCGCCTCGGCATCACCCTTGAAACGGCGGGTGTCGTCGGTCTGTGCGTCCTCGCTATCGCTGGACGGATCAATTGGTGGTTGCCCACCCTTGGGCGTGGCCAAAGTGATATCGGCCCCGGCGTCCTTGAAGACGTAATAAGGTGCGGCAAACTCCTCCAGCCAGAAGCCGGTTTTTTTGCCTGTGTCTCCAAGTTCGTCATGGGACGTGAGTATCATCAGAATTTTCATGTTATTTTCCTATTTTTTGTTGCCGACGCGGATGACCCGCTTGCCGAAATTTTCGCCGTTGAGAAGGCCGATAAAGGCTTCAGGGGCGTTTTCCAGACCATCAATGATCTCTTCGCGATACTTGATCTTGCCGCTTTTCACCCACGCACCCATCTGCTTGGCGAATTCCGGGTAAAGGTGACCGAAACTGTCAAAGATAATAAAACCCTGCACCTTGATCATTTTGCGCAGGATCTGCCCCATCAGCCAATTCATTCGGTCTGGCCCAGCGGGCAGTTGGGTGGCGTTATATTGCGATACCAGCCCACACACCGGCACACGAGCATGAGGGTTAAGAAGCGGGATCACCGCATCGAGAACCTTGCCACCCACACTTTCGAAATAGACATCAATGCCGTCCGGGCTGGCCTTGGCCATCTGATCAGCAAAGTCCGGTGCCTTGTGATCGATGCATGCGTCGAAACCCAGCTCATCAACTGCATAGGCACATTTTTCCGGCCCGCCGGCGATGCCAACAGCACGACAGCCCAGCAACTTGCCGATTTGGCCTACGGTTGCGCCCACCGGGCCGGTCGCTGCCGCCACCGCAATGGTCTCGCCGGGCTTGGGCGCCCCGATCTGCGTCAAGCCGGCCCAGCCGGTAAAACCGGGCATCCCCAGGATACCGAGTGCCCAGGATGGATGCGTGGGCGAAGGACCAAGGTTATAGTGGTGCTTGATAGTGGTAGCTAGGTTTGCCAGAGCATCTTTATGGATACCACAATGCTCAAAAAGCAAATAATCCAGAAAACAATGGGGGCTGCCCCACCCTTGAATTTTAGCCCCCCAATTTCAAACTCCAGGGGTCCGGTTGAAATTCTCAAAATTAGAGTCACAAACAGCGCACCAAGGCCCGCCATTGGCATGCCCACTAACACCGGGAACTGCTCAACAAACAGATCATTCCAAAAAGTGTCTTCTGGTTTGCTAAACGTGAACAGGCGATATAACGCGCCGGCGCCAAACAGCACGAGAATGACAACTATGATCCAACTCATTATGTGCCGCAGCTTGCTGGAGCCCGTAGCCACTTCACTGCCTTGTGGAGATTGTTCCCGCTGATCGTCAGACATTATCTAATCCTGATAGAACGCTTTAATTTTAAGAGCATATGCTCGAGGACAGGCACGCCGACCGTCATACCTCAGTATGAATTCTAGCACTTCCCTGCTGCTATTTAATTAGGCTCTGCGAAAAATGGCTTGAAAAACCATCAAGGAGCGTAGTTTTATTAATCCTCTCATTGCCGCCCAGTACCAAAGTCTATGACTCGACCAAGAAAGCAGCTTGTATCACCTGCGGATACGCCCTACTACCACTGCGTGTCCCGCTGTGTAAGGCAAGCGTTTCTCTGTGGTAGCGATCCTGTCACTGGCCAGTGCTACGAACACCGAAGGCAGTGGATTGAAAACCGCATCCGCCTGCTGGTAAGCGTTCATTCAGCGGAGTAGTTGACTCATAAGCTGAAGAGTGTCAGTTAACATCTTTCACTATGCTCAACATGCCCGGCGGTATTTTCCATTGCTTCTGATCTTTGGTTAAAACCACTACGGTCTTTCGATTAATTTTGGTCACAATACCAAATTCAGTTTGCCCTTCCTTGTTTTGAAAGCGAACCTGGTTCCCCAGACACAACAATTTTAAAATGTCCTGGTCCTGCCGGCTCCTCAAGTAGTCAATCCGCTCACAAATGATCTCATTGAGCTCCAGCAGCTGCTCAATGGTCATATCTTCAATGCGCACATGAGCCTCGCTGACAACATCTATTGATTGGTGTCTCTACCGGGTAATTTGCTCTCTGCGACAAGTCGGATCGTAGTGGATTCAGGGCAAACCTTTCTTTCCACAGACGCGGTGTTAGCTCCTCAATCCGGCTCGCCGGATGCTCACTGATTCTCAATAGCACATCGGTTAAGTACGTATATGGGTTAATGCCATGAAGACGACAAGTGGTGATCAAGCTCTGGATAATGCCAACGTGCTCCGCCCCAAGCTCCGTCCAGCAAAATAACCACGATTTTCTGCCCATGGGTATCGGCCGCAGTGCCCGCTCCAGATGATTAGTGTCCATGGCCACGCCGGGCCTCTCCAGAAATACCCGCAGCTTTTGCTCCTTGTTGATGACATATCCCAATGCTTTTGTGAGAGGGTTTGAGGGGATCAAATCAGTCCGCTGCAGTTGTTGGTGACACCATTTGAAGAATTGATCCACCAATGGCTTGCTGTGCTCCAGCCGATAGCCCCGCTTCTTGTCATCAGCCAATTCTTCTCTGGCGATAATCGCTTCGTGTTTATAGAGCGCTGCAATGATATCAAGGGCTTCACGGACTGCCACGGGCTCCTGCGCTTCCGCTTCAATAAACTGTCGCCTACTGTGAATCCAGCATTGTGCGTGGGTGACGCCCTGGTTCGCTTTGACATAACTGCTGTAGGCTGAGTAGCCGTCACTGAGTAACGTGCCACTGAATTGGTCTTTGAGAATCCGCTCAATGTGCTGCCGACTGCGACTGCTGGAGAAAGTAAATACCACTTCATCCTGATCGCCGTACAGCGGCCAGAACCAGCTGTGTTTAAGTTTACCTTTTCCGGCCTTGCCCGCTTTGATGGGAGTTTCATCCATCGCCAGCACCCGACTTCGGAGTACGTTGTCCAGTTGCGCCGAAACGACCGGTCGCAAAAGATCTATGGCGCGTTTAACAACATTAGTAAGCGTGGCTCGACTCAGGGTGATGCCTGCCTGGCTAATGCGTTGGTGCTGACGGTACAGCGGCAGGTGAAACTGGAATTTGTCCACCAGGAGACCAACCAGCAGGCTAACATCGGCAATGCTTCTGTCCAGTACGTTAAAGGGTGCAGGACACGGCAACGGCTGCTCGCTGTTCTTGCGCTTGATAACCGGTCGGTCATAGCGCAGTACCACATAGCTGGCTGGGCGCTGGGCCAGGCGGAAGGTGCTCTTGGTACCGATGATGTCGTACTGGTCCGCATCCGCGCCACTCAACTCGGCGGGAGTGACTTCGATTACCTCAACCGGAACGTCATCGTTAAACCGCAAGCCGCTGTCGTTGACGCAGTCATCGGCGCGCTGCTTTTGGCCCTTGCCACGCTGATAGGTAACCGTGATGGATTCACCCTCCGGCGAAGCCGGCTCCGAGGGTTCACCCAAAAGGCTCGCCTGATGGGGGTTGTCCACTGGGCGCTTTTCGGATTTCTGGCCAAACAATTGCTTCTCAAACCACGCCACCCTCTGTTTTAGAGTGGCTATTTCTTCATGTAACGCCGCCACTTCCGCGGCTGAAACCAGGGCTCTTTCGGTAGCGGAATCAAATGGTTGAGAGGTCGTCGTCATGAACGCGATTGTACCATGCAACGGCCTAAACGGGATGATGAAAACGCTTGAATTGTCGGGATTTTTGCACCTCAATGCCCTCCAGAATCAGCTGCAGATCCGTGCGCGTCAAAGATCTCTGTCCGGTTACTGAAGACCGGAATCTAAACTGCCCCTGCTCTAAACGTTTTCCCCAAAGACAGAAACCCGACGGCTCAAAATACAGAATTTTCATCTGGGTTTTACGACGATTGATGAACACGAAATACTGACCGTTTAACGGATCATGACCCAGTTGGTTTTTCACCAGCGCGCTAAGCCCGTTAAACGAACGACGCATATCGGTTGGCTCGGTGCACAACCAGATACTGGACTGCGTGGCAGGTGTAAACATCAGTCTTGGGCCAACCGCAATTCCACGCCATTGCCCAAACTCAAGGTGATCGTCCATCCACGAGCATTGGCCTGAAGCGATCCAAGGTTAATGAACTGAGCCGGATTGCCCTGTTCCTGATCCGATGCTTCACTTGCCAGGCGCTTGCGCCAGTTGCAAAAACTGGCATAACCAATATTCTGGTCTTTACAAAACTGGGATGCTGATAGGTTGCTGGCTTGCCATTGCTGAATGATATCTTGCCATTGATTTGCTTTGCGATGTCGAGTTGCCATACTGCCTCCTAAATTGATGAAGGGGCAGGATATCGCGCGCAAACCTAATTGGTTAGGACTCCGCTAAATGAACGGTTACGCCTGCTGAGCTCTTTGTTTGCCATCGACATCTGCAGCTATGCGGTTTTGAGTAATCACTACCATGTAGTAGTCAAGCTCAGCAGCTCTGAGGACTGGTCGGAACAGGACGTGATAAATCGCTGGCTGACACTGTATAAAGGCCCCCTGCTGATTCAACGTCATCATCAAGGCGAAGCTCTGACAACCGCAGAAAGAGATTCCGTTTCGAGCATTATCGAAATCTGGCGCCAGCGTTTGCAGAGTTTGAGCTGGTTCATGAAGCTGTTAAATGAACCCATCGCAAGGATGGCCAATGCCGAGGACAACTGCACCGGGCACTTTTGGGAATCCCGCTTTAAATCCCAGGCACTGCTAACTGAAGAGGCCCTGATTTCCTGCATGGCCTATGTGGATCTTAATCCCATTCGGGCCGGTATGGCCAGAACTCCGGAATCCTCTGATCACACCAGCATCAAGGAGCGCATCCAACCCGCCTTTAACCTGGCGGAGGCGATCAAGGACCAGAACCTGACCGCCAGTTTTAACCTTCCCATTAAACCACTCCTGTGCTTCGAAGATACGGTTAAACCTGAACCACAAACAGGAATCCACTTCTCGTTAAGCGACTACCTGCAATTGGTTGAGTGGACCGGTCGAGCGATTCGGGATGATAAAACAGGATTTATTCCAAACGGACTACCACCGATTCTTACCCGGCTGAATATTCCCATAGAGCAATGGCTGGTCAACAGCCAGCATTTTGAAAAGATAGTGCACCGACGATTTCGGAAATCCGCCTGATTTGATTCTTGCAATGCTCTTTTCCTGATTTTCTGTATCTGAAATTCAGGCTTTGGCGTAATAATTTATGTTAATTGCTTTCAGCTTAATCACCTAACACCCATAACTCCTCAGCCCATCTTGCAAATCAGCTTTTTTTGGGCCATCGTTGTTCGGTGTCCTTGTTATTTCACTTGTTATTTAATATTTTCTATGTTTCATCTGATCCACTCAACTTAACCACATTCAGAGCTATTGACGCTTTCGCTTCATTGTTAAAACTACACACTGCCAAATATGAGCCTGCCTGTAGCTTTAAGCCCGTTTCGGGAAAAGGGGGGCTCCATATGGTGGTCATGAGCTGTCCAGGCTTAGCGTCTGGAATTATAAGAATGCTTCGCCAAATCACCTCAGCCGAAAATGAATTTGAAACGGAACAATCGACGGGCTTGCCCGCATCTCGTTTGGCGTCCCAATATACGTGTAAATTCAGCGCCTCACCCTCCACGTAATATGGCCGGGCATTTCCGAACCAATCAGTTATAGCCATCCGATAGGGAGCCCGCACAGTGGCACAAGCAGACACAACTGATATTAGTAATACAACCAAGACATTCTTCAATTTCGCGATTTTCCTATTTTAAAGGTGAGCTGTCGTTCCCCACCAAAAGTAGACACTCTACTTATGCAGCCATAGCCGCGATTTCTTCAAACTTAACGGGACAGAGCCCATCGTTGGCTGAGTGTCGTCTTTTACGATTATAAAATATTTCGACATTATGCTCAGGGACAGGCACTCCCACGTCGCCGTAGTCCATTCTGTAAGTCAGCTTTTCATAGGCTTTTTTCAGTGCCTGTCCTTGGTATAATCCTTGGTATAATCGAAAGGCATAAAGTGAAACTCGAGACCTGACTCCGAACCACACGCGAATCCGTCTGCTGGTGAGGCGGTGATACCCAGCAGGCGCCCGATGGCGCCCTGCGTCCACTGGTACTTCCCCCCCAATCCGTTGGCAACCGAGAAGCTGCTTGCCGGCGCCAGGCCTGGCTGACGCCATGCAACACGCGTGGTTTTCCGGCCCGTCAGGTGAGATCTGTGTAAAACGTGACTTCGCCAGTCGACAGCTCGTGAATGCCGCCTACCAGCATTATCTCGTTTTTATCAACCATTTCTTTTAGTATCGTGCTGCGTTGCATGATGCTCTTCATGGTTCGTTTGACGTTCAGCAGGGTGACCTTATCGACAAACTCGCTGTTCTGAGAGGTACGATTTTCTATCACGCTCTTTTCATCATCGACGGCGGGCCGAATCTTGGACAGCAGGGCCGTTAGATTGCCCATCTCGACGTGATCGCACGCGCCTTTGACCGCGCCACAACCGCTGTGGCCCAATACAGCAATAATCTTTGAACCGGCCACTTTGCAGGCAAATTCCATACTGCCCAGGATGTCTTCGTTGATGATATTGCCAGCAATACGGACGCTGAAGATGTCGCCAAGGCCCTGGTCAAAAATCAACTCGGCCGATGTTCTCGAATCGATGCAGCTCAGCACGATGGCAAACGGGTGCTGTCCATCTGACGTCTCATTGGCCTGCTGCAGCAGGTTGCGGTTGGCTTTGAGGTTGTTCATAAAGCGTTTGTTGCCGTCCTTCAGCAACTCCAAAGCGCCTTCAGGTGTAATCGAGTTTTGCATTTCTTTGGTTAAGGTCTTCATATTATGTCCCGGGTTGTCAAATGCCGTGATTGCAATCCTATGGATTAGTATTAAGTCAACGACGCGGGGTTGTTGCCACACGCTGTCGAACTGGTTCTATTATACCCCCGGGCGAGGCGCGGGTGAAATTTGCATTTGCGGGTTGGATAATAACGAGCTTGGGGTCAGGCCTTTCATTTGCCATGTTTCCGAAGAGCATGAAGCAAAACTTAAAACCAACATGCTCGATGACAGGCACGCCCCAACCATACTGACACCCGTAGATAGAGATACCGTTTGGAGCATTATCGAAGTCTGGCGCCAGCGTGTGCAGAGTTTGAGCTGGTTCATGAAGCTGTTAAATGAACCCATCGCAAGGATGGTCAATGCCGAGGACCACTGCACTGGGCACTTTTGGGAATCCCGCTTTAAATCCCAGGCGCTACTCACAGAAGAGGCCCTGATTTCCTGCATGGCCTATGTGGATCTAAATCCCATTCGGGCCGGTATGGCCAGAACTCCGGAATCCTCCGATCACACCAGCGTCAAGGAGCGCATCCAACCCGCCTTTAAGCTGGCGGAGGCAATCAAGGATCAGAACCTGACCGCCAAATTTAACCTTCCCATTAAACCACTCTTGGGCTTCGAAGATACGGTTAAATCTGAAACCCAAACAGGAACTCCCTTATCGTTAAGCGACTATCTGCAACTGGTAGACTGGACCGGTCGAGCGATTCGGGATGGAAAACAGGCTTTATTCCAAACAGACTGCCACCGATTCTTACCCGGCTGAATATTCCCAGAGAGCAATGGCTGGTCAACAGTCAGCATTTTGAAAAGATCGTGCACCGACGATTTCGGAAATCCGCCTGATTTGATTCTTGCAATGCTCTTTCCCTGCTTTGCTGTATCTGAAATTCAGTATTTGGCGTAATAATTTATGCAAATCGATTTCAGCTTAACTACCCAAAACCTTTTACTCCGTAGTCCATCTTGTAAATCAGTGCTTTAAGGGCCATCGTTGCTCGATGCCTGTCCTTGTTATTTGTTTTGTTTGTTATTTTTAACATTATTTTTTATATGACTAGATAAGTTACGAGCCATTTTTATGTATTCTTTTGCGTCGCTTTCACTTAAGTACAACTCAGCAACGTGAGCTGATTTATTACGTAGCTCTCGCAATTTATTAAATATTTTTAACTGTTGACTATCTAAAACACCATTGCGGACCAGTGACTCTCCAATTATATGCATATTCCGTAAAGCGTTTGTTGGAGAATCGTCCCATAGTGAAACGGCAGCTTCTATGGCGGATGCTTCCAGCTCCAACCATGCCTCCATTATCGCTGAACGGGTTGATAAAGACAGTACGTTTTGCATCCGTGCATCCCTTTCAATATCCTCTTCCTTGATCATTTCTTTTGTGCTGCTTAGCTGTACTTCTGCCTTTAAATTCATTAAATCACGAGAAAATTCTAGCTCAATCTCCTTATATTTAATCTTTTTCATTAGTGGAACAAGTTCAACAATAGGCTTTCGCAATATCAGCATCGCAATAACCGCAGAAACGGGCCAGGCAATCGCTTTAACAATTTCTGAAACGAAGGTTAACTTGTCCATCATACCCTCCTGCCAAATCTACCAACATATCAACAAAGCATTTGTTGTTCGGTGCCTGTCCTTGTTATTTGTTATTCGCTTTTTGTTCATAGACTGAGATTTGGTGCACCGACAAGTAAATAACCAAAAATTACTAGAAAGCTTACACTGAGCCCAATCTTTCGAAGGTGATCGCGCTTTTTAAGTGTCTCTTTCGATCTGGCCCAACCCCTCAGGTTTGCTGCCATGTAAAGAATAACCACTCCCACAAATATAAAAAGATTCTGTATAGATCCAACGCCATTGCTTGCTATTGAATATGTGCCGTATAAGATTGACACTATTGCCATGAGCAAGATGAATGGCCAAGTCTTTTCTGAGAAAAGCTCAAGTTTTACGACAAGCCTTTTCAATTTTGGGGCTTCCTGAATTCGAGGAGCAATGCTATTCAGAAGGATGATTATTACAAAAACTAGAAATACAATTGACCCAAGACCCCATAGCTCCTCTTCATTTGGTGAGCAACCCTGTAAAAGAAAGCATGAGCAAAATAAGAGACCGGTGGCGTATTCGTTTCTATTTTTCTTCATCTAAGAGATATCTTAATTTTCGTTTCAATTCTCTGACCCAAGCATATCTGTTTGGCAAAAATGGAATTGCTAGAACAACTATCACCAAGACCAGAACGAACAAAATCGCTGCAGTGCCTTCTTTTGTGACGAAAAATGTAACTAAACCGCCAAGAACGCCGATGGCGGCGGCAGCACCAATTATCCAAAGTATTCCGATGGGTACAACAGGCAGGGGCATATTCAACCTCCATGGGTGATTTCAATTATATAGCAGCTTAGCGTTTATTCGGCTTGCATCATCAGGACGTATAAGCGTCTGTTGATCTGAGTCGCTTGTCGGTAACTGCATTTATTAAGGGGATTGTTTTGGACAATGCAGGGGAACCAGGTTCGTTCACGGTCAAAGTCGTCCTTTTATCATCCTGTATCTGCTCACGCTTTCCTGTTCCCCCTGTGGCAGTATCGGCTGGTTCATTGTATCTAAGCGCATTTCACGGAAATTGTCCACGGTGGTTTCGCAGCTCGCCTCGGATTGGAAAGCCACATGCTCGGGACACACATGCTCAAGGACAGGCACGCCCCAGCCATACCAACGCATGAATTCTAGCATTTCCCTGCCGCTTTTTGGTTAAGCTCCGCGAAAAATGGCTTGAAAAACCATCAAGGAGCGTAGTTTTATTAATCCTCTCATTACCGCCCAGAACCAAAGTCTATGACTCGACCAAGAAAGCAGCTTGTATCACCTGTGGATACACCTTACTACCACTGCGTGTCCCGCTGTGTAAGGCGAGCATATCTCTGTGGTAGAGATGCGGTCACCGGCCAGTGCTACGAGCACCGTAGGCAGTGGATTGAAAACCGAATTCGCTTATTGAGCTCCTTGTTTGCCATCGACATCTGCAGCTATGCGGTTTTGAGTAATCACTACCATGTAGTAGTCAAGCTCGGCAGTTCTGAGGACTGGTCGGAACAGGATGTGATAAATCGCTGGCTGACGCTGTATAAAGGCCCCCTGCTGATTCAACGCCATCACCAAGGCGAAGCTCTGACACCTGCAGAAAGAGATACCGTTTCGAGCATTATCGAAATCTGGCGCCAGCGTTTGCAGAGTTTGAGTTGGTTCATGAAGTTGTTAAATGAACCAATCGCAAGGATGGCCAATGCCGAGGATAACTGCACCGGGCACTTTTGGGAATCCCGCTTTAAATCCCAGGCGCTGCTCACCGAAGAGGCCCTGATTTCCTGCATGGCCTATGTGGATCTTAATCCCATTCGGGCCGGTATGGCCAGAACTCCGGAATCCTCCGATCACACCAGCATCAAGGAGCGCATCCAACCCGCCTTTAGCTTGGCGGAGGCAATCAAGGATCAGAACCTGGCCACTGAGCTCAACCTTCCCATTAAACCACTCCTATACTTCGAAGATACGGTTAAACCTGAAATACAAAAAGGTATTCCTTTCTCGTTAAGCGATTATCTGCAACTGGTCGACTGGACCGGTCGAGCGATTCGGAATGATAAAACAGGCTTTATTCCAAACGGACTACCACCGATTCTTACCCGGCTGAATATTCCCATAGAGCAATGGCTGATCAACAGTCAGCATTTTGAAAAGATCGTGCACCGACGATTTCGGAAATCCGCCTGATTGGATTCTTGCAATGCTCTTTCCCTGATTTCGTGTATCTGAAATTCAGGATATGGCGTAATAATTTATGTTAATTGCTTTTAGCTTAATCACCCAACACCCATAACTCCGCAGTCTATTTTGTAATTCAGCTTTTTAAGGGCCATCGTTGTTCGGTGCCTGTCCTTGTTATTTTAACCCAACACCCATAACTCCGCAGTCTATTTTGTAATTCAGCTTTTTAAGGGCCATCGTTGTTCGGTGCCTGTCCTTGTTATTTTACTGCTATTTAATTAGGCTCTGCGAAAAATGGCTTGAAAAACCATCAAGGAGCGTAGTTTTATTAATCCTCTCATTGCCGCCCAGAACCAAAGTCTATGACTCGACCAAGAAAGCAGCTTGTATCACCTGTGGATACACCTTACTACCACTGCGTGTCCCGCTGTGTAAGGCGGGCGTATCTCTGTGGTAGAGATACGGTCACCGGCCAGTGCTTCGAACACCGAAGGCAGTGGATTGAAAACCGAATTCGCTTATTGAGCTCCTTGTTTGCCATCGACATCTGCAGCTATGCGGTTTTGAGTAATCACTACCATGTAGTCGTCAAGCTCGGCAGTTCTGAGGACTGGTCGGAACAGGACGTGATGGATCGCTGGCTGACACTGTATAAAGGCCCCCTGCTGATTCAACGTCATCACCAAGGCGAAGCTCTGACACCCGCAGAAAGAGATACCGTTTCGAGCGTTATCGAAATCTGGCGCCAGCGTTTGCAGAGTTTGAGCTGGTTCATGAAGCTGTTAAATGAACCCATCGCAAGGATCGCCAATGCCGAGGACAACTGCACCGGGCACTTTTGGGAATCCCGCTTTAAATCCCAGGCACTGCTCACCGAAGAGGCCCTGATTTCCTGCATGGCTTATGTGGATCTTAATCCCATTCGGGCCGGTATGGCCAGAACTCCGGAGTCTTCCGATCACACCAGCGTCAAGGAGCGCATCCAACCCGCCTTTAACCTGGCGGAGGCAATCAAGGATCAGAACCTGACCGCCAAATTCAACCTTCCCATTAAACCACTCCTGGGCTTCGAAGATACAGTTAAGCCTGAACCACAAACAGAAATCCCCTACTCGTTAAGCGACTATCTGCAACTGGTCGACTGGACCGGTCGAGCGATTCGGGATGATAAAACAGGCTTTATTCCAAACAGACTTCCACCGATTCTCGCCCGGCTGAATATTCCCATAGAGCAATGGCTGGTCAATAGTCAGTATTTTGAAAAGATCGTGCACCGACAATTTCGGAAATCCGCCTGATTTGATTCTTGCTATGCTCTTTCCCTGATTTGCTGTATCTGAAATTCAGTATTTGGCGTAATAATTTATGCAAATTGATTTCAGCTTAATCATCCAACACCCATAACTCCGTAGCCCATCTTGCAAATCAGCCTTTTAAGGGTCGTGGTTGTTCGGTGCCTGTCCTTGTTATTTCCTTGTTATTTAGCGAGAGCAAGACGGACATAACGCCAATGTCAGCCGCGCGCCTTTCTGTGTCGGCTGCACAGTTTTGTTAGCTTAAATACTCTTTTAAAAATACCTGCACTTGAACCACAGATGTAGCTCGGATCAAGTTCATCTATTTTTTCTATAATGCGATTCTCCGCAGCTTTTGAATGAAGAGACGACTGCCCGCTGTAGTACTCTCCCAACGTGAAGACGGTGAGTGTAAGCGCTGTTCCCACTTCGAACGCTACCACGATTCTAGTGAATCCGCCCTCGGCAACAATGTTAGAATCTCCTAGCGTAGCCATCACAACAATTGAATAGTACAAGCTGTTTAAGTATGTGTGAATTAAGTCTTGAAAGTAGGTGAAACAGCCATCAAGTGTATATATCTGATACTGCTCAATCGGTCCGATTTCCCGCAAGCCTGAGATCATCTTCTCGCCTGGATCTATGATCCCTATATAGAAGTATCCGCTAGCACATGTGGTAGCCAGAGTGATGACCAAAAACTTTAGCTCATGCATCGACGATTTCGGCTTACCCAAAACCGAGACGATGCTCATAAGAAGCTTCCCAATATAGCCGTACAGAGCTAACACTAGGACAACCAGCAGATATGCGGCTAGTGAGGTATTTTCCGTGTAGGGGGATATGAAGCCAATACAGATTACGCACCCAGTAAAAAACAGGTTCTTTGCGTAAATCCTACGTAGTTCATCCATAGCAATCCTGAGCTAACATTTATATCTGCGCTGCCAAGTCACAGATTTCCAATATACCGACGATATCACCAGAATGATGCAAGTAACTAAAAAATCAGCCCTCCCACCAATACTGTCGATTATTCAATTGACAGGCTTCAATCTGCAGTCACAAATCATCACCCCGTCCATACGACTTACGCAGGTTTTGCAGGAGCAAAAACCTGCCCTGGGGTTGCCGTCTTTAGGAACTGGTCTACTTTGTCAAAAGCCTTGTCCAGGGTTTTAATGGTTTGCTTCGAGCGCCTGATGCGATCTTCATTGTCAGGGTTGGCCTTATTGATCCTCCTGTGTTCTTTCAGGCAATAACGGATCTGGCGTTTTAACTTGTCGCGCTTTTGGCCCAACTCCTTCAGTGTGCCGGACCACTCCTTGGCAGCATTGGAGGACATCTTACATCGGGGCGGACATCCGTCATCGATAGCGAAGAGCACCTTGCCGAATAAGCCCTGTTGATCGTACACCAGCAGAATCCGTTCGAACAATTCTTCAATGGCTTTTGGATAGCTGCTGACAAAACTGGCTATGATTGTGAAGTGAGGTACGGTATCGCAAGACAGCGCCTTAAAGATAATATTGCTCTCACAGCACCACTCAATCTCACGGCTTGATGTAATCCCTCTGGAATAGGCGAACAGGACAATCTTAAGAAGAATGGCCGGATCGTACGCGGGGCGACCGGTATCGTCGTTCTGGTAGTGAGGGTAGAAAATGGAGAGGTCGAGCTTCTTGTCTATCAGGTGGTGTATTGCGTGTTCGAAAGTGCCAGGCTGCAACTGATCTTCATAATTGATGACAACCATGGAGGTTTGGCTGTAGTCGTAGGGCTTGAACTTTGGCATTGCACAGCTCCTTATGCGATGGCCCTATTCTAACAAAAATTACCTGATTACAGAGGTTTTTCTACAGCCTCAACGCCCCAAAGCAGCGGCGCGCGGTACGCCCGTCCAGTCACGAAGTGTCGTTACTGCTTTGACTTGTTAGCACTTGTCGAGACTAACAAACCTAAGGACATCAGAGTGATGAAAAAATACATCTTTCATGTTTTTCTTAATCTCTTTTTCATACAGATCACAGTTGAATATGATTATATCTGCCTCCTTAATGATAGGCGCCTCCTTTAACGCTAACCTGTCCGCAAGGGTTACGATTAAGTCATTAACCACGAAGTCATATTCATCTTTTGATGTTTCAGAATCAGTGATTGAAATTATTCTTAATTCGTACAACATTTAATTCTCCGGTGTCCAATGAGCGACGAGCTGCTTTACTTCCGCAAGCATAGTTTCCATATCTCGGGCCTGTAAAGATTCATTTCGGCCTCCTTTTTTGTAAAACCTACATCTATCAATTGCGTCGTAACAACTCTTTACTTCTACACCAAGCAAGGGTATCAGCGATTGTAGCTCAGAAATACTTAGTTGGTTGAGCTCTCGTCTAAGTGATTCGATATTAAGATGGCCAACCCTGCGGTACCGAATTCTTTCAAAAAAATCTCTAGCATTTGCAATGTTTTTTGATGCTGTGCGCTTATTTCCCTGCCAATATTTTTTTTGAATATGTTTTTTCTTTACCACGAATTTTTGCCCGTCCGGCGCCCTGGTAATTATTTCTCCAGGGTTTCTTCTGCACCAAGCTATAGCTTCTTCCCAAGTCTCGAATACTTGTGATTTATCACCAGCTTCTAAATAATCTTCCGAAAACCCAGATTCGCTCATAAAATTGGGCAAACCAACTTCATCATGACCACCCATATGCTCATTGATATAATCCCAGTCACTTCCGTCTCTGCTCATAGATGGACCTCAGTTTGTAGTGCAAACGTCCCGCGCAGGGCCGAAGGCCCGGAGTGAACTTGACCTACTTGTTAGCTGCTTTGTGGCTCGACCAGGTTGAATTCATAATAATGGACCTCATCGTCAGCATCTTCCTTCATGTGGATTAGCCAGAAACCATCGAACCCGACAAGACGAACGGTGTGGCAGTTCAACAGAGCGACAATCTTGGCGCGCCAATCAGGAAATGCGTTTTCATAGTACTTGTAGCTGCTTTGACAGCCCAGAGGGTTGTCTGCGTGAAGCATTGCGCCGCACTTTTTATAAACCTTGATGAAGTCTTTTTTATTAAGAAACCCCTCTTTCAAATCTTCTTGCTCTGTTTTGACTACGGGATTGTTGGAGGGAGCCTCTTTGATCGGGTTTGGGTAAAACTTGGGGTTCACCCTTTCAAGGTCTCTTAGAAGGAGTTCGGCATTCCAGTGCCGTTGAAAGTTCTTATGCACCCTTGCATATTCCTTCTTATTCGCGACCAAAGAAGCCATTGCGATTAGCTCTAGGATCTTCCTGAACTGAAGGCATAGGGACTCTATAGTGGTCGGCTGATAGAGGGCATGACCCTTGCGAGACAGAAAAAAGTCGACGACCTCCATTCGGCGCTTAATTTCGCGCATTACTAGAGAATATTGGTAGATTGGCGGGCGTTTCATTTATGCAGCTAACTCAGCGCTCACCGGCTTGTCCGGTGCAACGCCTTGTTAGAAATCACCACCTCTGAATCCTCGCTGGATTTCTCTTGCTTCTTAATTACCGATGCCATCATTTTTACAGCTGTGGATCTTACGTAATCGGCCTTGCCTTGCTTTTTAAATTCTCCTTTCTCACTCATCAATATCTTTCTCATGCGGCTTTTCCTCCTTTTTCACGATACTGCTTTAATGAATGTAGGTAGAGCTCTAGCTCAACGCGATCAGCGATTTCATCTAATATCTTTTCACATGCGCGACACTCTTCTTCATCGTACGGCGCACACACATTTTGGCCAAATACTGCAATAGTAAAAATATAGACGTATTCTTGACTATTGACAGTAATTCTGACAGGTTTACAAAAGATTGATCCTACTCCGGCTTTCGAGGACCTATCTGACTGAAAAAATACACCCTCTTTAATGCCCTTCCGAATATCAGGTATGAAAATGCTGTCACCACTTTCAAAACAATAAGACGCAGTTGATTTTCCAGCCATAAGATCTCGTGCTTTGGTATGTTGTTTTTGGGTGTCACACTTTAATTCATACCACCATTTATTAGTTGTTATGTCACCCTGTATAATCGTGATACCGATATTTTTTGGATCTATGGCTAGACCGTTAATTAGAAAACTTTTTGTGCCATCGAGTACGTGCTCTAGTTGATCTTTGGGTTGAGTAATCAACCTAAATACATCACTGTTTGGCTTCAAGTGCTTTGCTTTATTGAAAAATCGATCTCTTTTCTTTTTAACTAATGTGTTAAAGAAAAGCAGCATGGCTTCCATCAGTTTAGCGTATTGCTTGTCAATCTCGCCTTTGGCTGCTTCTGATATAGCCTTCAAAAATAAGACCAATATAGTAAATGTTGCAAATACGGAAAATATTAATTCATGAAGGCCTTTCTTTTCGCTTATCCACGCCCAATCATCTCCCCATATATCAAGGGTTCCGTAATAAAGACCTATCAGAGGTGGTATAAATATACCCAAAAAATGGTGATTGAGAGCTTTTACAACTCGATTGTTCACGAACACCGTATATAAAAACTTCTTCAAATTTGGCTCCTATGCCACTTCTGATTTCTAACAGCTCGAACAGCTCGCTTATGAGGCCCGCGGCCTCAATAGCCCGAACTCCATTAAGCCGGCCAGAAGCCCTGAATATTTGCACCAAAAACTCAACCAAAGGAAATTATACAAACAAAAGACCACCTCTCCGTGGCTCATCAAAGCAACAGATACCCCAATGACGATGCCACACCGGCACCACTATTTCCCCCAACCCCGGAATTAAACTCTAATCCCCTTCCCAAGGCAACATTCCGTCACCACAAACGCCACCACAAACCACCCTGTCACTCCTGCCCCACCCTAACCACAACCGTACCCGCCAACTTGTCATGCCAGCCCTGCTTGCGCTTGTCGAAGGCCACCCAAAAGATGCCGAGCAACAGGGGAATGGTAGAAACGTAATATCCAAAGTACCGCCCAACAAACTGCCCGTTGCTGGGCCTGGCGCCGGTATCCGCATCTACAATACGCAGCTTCAAAATCATCTTGCCGGGCGTCGCCGACTTGTACACCCAGAACAGAATGACCACCGCCGCCGGCACTATATAGTTCAGCATCAAATCCCAGAAGCCAAAGAACATCGATTCATCCACCCAGTAGTCCTGGCCGTAGATCATCGACAGGGCTGGCACTACCACCAGCAGCATCAACAGCGTATCGATCAACGCCGCCCCTGTTCGCACCCAAAAGCCTGCGTATTCCATGTTGTTCATAAAAACTCCTTGCCGTTGCTGCTTACCTTATAGCCGGTTTTTGCCACCGCCACCAGCGCCGCGAAGTGGCTGCGGATTGAGTTGGCCGGAGGCCGGCCACAGCCACACTTCACCCCAAGTCAAACCACCTCTAGTTGACGTTAACGTAAACGTCAGTTAAAGTTGACTCAAATATAGCCAACCGGCGCCCCTAATAAATGCCCGAGAGTCACGCCCCATGAGCAAGACATTCACTATCTCCGAGCTGGCCAAGGAGTTCGCGGTCACCACCCGCACCATTCGCCACTACGAAGAGATCGGCCTGCTGAGCCCCCGGCGCAGCGGCCAGAACCGCATCTACAGTGCCGCCGACCGCACCCGCCTGAAGCTGATCCTGCGCGGCAAGCGCCTGGGCTTCACCCTGGAGGAGAGCCGCGCCATCGTCGAGATGTACGACCCGGAGCACGGCAACGTGGAGCAGTTGCAGCGCCTGCTGGACCGCATCCACGCCCAGCGGGCCAAGCTGAAAGCGCAACTGGACGATATCCGCAAATTAATGCGCGACCTCGATGAAGCCGAACAGGGCTGCCTTGAGGCGCTCGACAAAGCCAAAGCCAGTACCGATTGATCCGCCCCCTAATCTGACTACTTACAATAAACAGCAGGAGATACCCCCGATGAGCCTGAGCTACGCATCCCTCAACTTTAACCTCGGCGAAGACATGGACATGCTGCGCGACTCCGTGCGCCAGTTTGCCGAGGCGGAAATCGCCCCCCGCGCCGCCGAGATCGACAAGAACAACGAGTTCCCCATGGACCTGTGGCGCAAGTTTGGCGACATGGGCCTGCTGGGTGTCACCGTGGACGAGCAGTACGGCGGCAGCGCCATGGGTTACCTGGCCCACGTGATTGCCATGGAAGAGATCTCCCGCGCCTCCGCCTCGGTGGGCCTGTCGTACGGCGCCCACTCCAACCTGTGCGTCAACCAGATCTTCAAGAACGGCAACGATGCCCAGCGCGCCAAGTACCTGCCCAAGCTGTGCTCCGGTGAACACGTGGGTGCGCTGGCCATGTCCGAGCCCAACGCCGGCTCCGATGTGGTGAGCATGAAGTTGCGCGCCGACAAGCAGGGCGACCACTACGTGCTCAACGGCAACAAGATGTGGATCACCAACGGCCCCGACGCCCACACCTACGTGATCTACGCCAAGACCGACGTCAAGGGCGGCTCCAAGGGCATCACTGCGTTTATCGTGGAGCGGGACTTCCCCGGTTTCAGCCGCCAGCAGAAGCTCGACAAGCTGGGCATGCGCGGCTCCAACACCTGCGAACTGGTGTTCCAGGACTGCAAGGTACCGGCGGAAAACATCCTCGGCGGTGAAGGCCGCGGCGTGGCGGTATTGATGTCCGGCCTCGACTTTGAGCGCACCGTGCTCTCCGGCGGCCCGGTGGGCATTATGCAGAGCTGCCTCGATATCGTGATCCCCTACATTCACGATCGCCAGCAGTTCGGCAAGTCCATCGGCGAGTTCCAGCTGGTGCAGGGCAAGGTGGCGGATATGTACACCGGCCTCAACGCCAGCCGCGCTTACCTCTACGCAGTGGCCGCCGCCTGCGACCGCGGCGAGGAGTCGCGCAAGGACGCCGCCGCAGTGATTCTCTACACCGCCGAGCTGGCCACCAAGATGGCGCTGGATGCGATCCAGTTGCTGGGCGGCAACGGCTATATCAACGAGTTCCCCACCGGGCGCCTGCTGCGCGATGCCAAGCTCTATGAGATCGGCGCCGGCACGTCGGAGATCCGCCGCATGCTGATCGGCCGCGAACTGTTTAACGCCACCGCCTAACGACTGGCCCCGACCCGATTTTGGAGAACAACTTATGGCGATTTTGAAATCTTCGCTCAACCCGCGCTCGGCCGAGTTCGAAGCCAACAGCGCGCGCTTACAACAGATGGTCGATGACCTCAACGACAAGGTTGCCGGCATTCGCGCCGGTGGCGGTGCCGCCGCCTGTGAGCGCCACACCGCGCGCGGCAAGCTGCTGCCCCGGGAGCGCATCAACCAGCTGCTCGACCCGGGCTCGCCGTTTTTGGAGCTGTCGCAACTGGCGGCGCTGGACGTCTACGACGATCACGTGCCCGCCGCCGGCATTATCACCGGCATCGGTCGCGTTAACGGCCAGGAGTGCATGGTGGTGGCCAACGACGCCACGGTCAAAGGCGGCAGCTACTTCCCGCTGACGGTGAAAAAGCACCTGCGCGCCCAGCGCATCGCCGAAGAAAACCACCTGCCCTGTGTCTACCTGGTGGACTCCGGCGGCGCCAACCTGCCGCGCCAGGACGAAGTATTCCCCGATCGCGAGCACTTCGGCCGCATCTTTTTCAACCAGGCCAATATGTCGGCCCGCAATATTCCCCAGATCGCGGTGGTGATGGGTTCCTGTACCGCCGGCGGCGCCTATGTGCCGGCCATGGCGGATGAGTCCATTATCGTGCGCAACCAGGGCACCATCTTTCTCGGCGGCCCACCGCTGGTGAAGGCGGCCACCGGTGAGGTGGTGACCGCGGAAGAACTGGGCGGTGCCGATGTGCACTGTCGCCAGTCCGGTGTGGCCGATCACTACGCCCTCAACGACCAGCACGCTTTGCAGCTGGCACGCCAGTCGGTGGCCAACCTCAACCGCCGCAAGCCCATGTCGGTCACCCTCGGCGACGGCGCACCGCCGCTGTACGACGCCCGCGAACTGTACGGTGTGATTCCCACCGATTCAAAGCAGCCCTACGACGTGCACGACATCATCGCCCGGGTGGTGGACGGCTCCGAATTCGATGAGTTCAAGGCCCTGTTTGGCACTACCCTGGTGTGCGGCTTCGCCCACATTCACGGCTACCCGGTGGGCATTGTCGCCAACAACGGCATCCTGTTTGGCGAGTCGGCCCAGAAGGGCGCGCACTTTATCGAGCTCTGCGCCCAGCGCAAGATTCCGCTGGTGTTCCTGCAGAACATCACCGGCTTTATGGTGGGCCGCAAATACGAAGCCGAGGGCATCGCCCGCCACGGCGCCAAGATGGTCACCGCGGTGGCCTGCGCCCAGGTGCCAAAACTGACCGTGGTTATCGGCGGCTCCTTTGGCGCCGGCAACTACGGCATGTGCGGCCGCGCCTACGACCCGCGCTTTATGTTTATGTGGCCCAACGCCCGCATTTCAGTGATGGGTGGCGAGCAGGCCGCCGGGGTGCTGGTGCAGGTGAAGAAAGACCAGCTGGAAAAACAGGGCGCGACGCTCTCCGCCGCCGACGAGGCCGCCATTCGCGACCCGATCATGACCAAGTACGAAGAGGAGGGGCACCCCTACTACGCCTCGGCCCGGCTCTGGGACGACGGCGTGATCGACCCCGCCGATACCCGCGACGTGCTCGGCCTGTCTCTCTCCGCCTGCCTGAACCGGGAAATCGACGATACCCGGTTCGGCGTGTTCCGCATGTAAAGGACCACTGCCATGACCACTCACAGTGTAACCACAGCCTTCGAGGCCAACGGCATTGCCCGGGTCACCCTCAACAACCCGGAGCGCCACAACGCCTTCGACGACCGCATCATCGCCGAGCTCAGCGCCGCCTTCACCGCGGTGTCGGGCCAGCCCGGCGTGCGGGTGATGGTATTAGGCTCCAACGGTAAAAGCTTTTCCGCCGGTGCCGACCTCGGCTGGATGCAGCGTATGGCTGACTACAGCCACGCCGAGAACAAGCGCGACGCCGGCTTGATGGCGGCCATGTTCCAGCAACTGCAGGCCCTGCCCATGCCCACCATTGCCCGGGTGCAGGGTGCGGCCTTCGGCGGCGCGGTGGGCCTGGTGAGCTGCTGCGATATGGCGGTGGCCAGTGATCGCGCCAGTTTCAGTCTGTCGGAAGTGCGCATCGGCCTGATCCCGGCCACCATTTCCCCCTACGTGATCCAGGCCATCGGCGCCCGGGCCGCCAGTCGCTACTTCACCACCGCCGAGCGCTTTTCCGCCGAGCGGGCGCGGGAACTGGGGCTCGTCAGTGAAGTGGTAACGGCGGAACAACTGGATGTGAAGGTCGACGAACTGGTCAAGGCGCTGCTGCACAACAGCCCCGCCGCCGTGCGCGCCGCCAAGCAACTGGTAACCGACATCGCCGGGCGCCCCGTGGATGAGCAGTTGATCGCCGACACCAGCGAGCGCATCGCCAGCATCCGCACCTCCGCGGAAGGCCAGGAAGGGCTGCGCGCGTTTTTGGAAAAGCGCCCGCCGGGCTGGTTGGGCGAAGGCGAATAACTATTTAGTGTCCGTCCAAAAATAATCCTTATTGTCATCCCCGCGCAGGCGGGGATCCAGTAAGTCCGGGACACCGGAATGACAGTAAATTAGCAGTTTCGTAATTGCCAAATGGACGCTACAGAGAACAACGAAAGCACAGCAACAACAGAACAGCACCGAATAACAACCGAAGAGCATCTGCCTTATGTTTAGCAAAATCCTGATAGCCAATCGCGGCGAAATCGCTTGCCGGGTCATTAAAACTGCACAGCGCATGGGCGTTCGCACCGTGGCCGTGTTTTCCGACGCCGACCGCGACGCCCTGCACGTGCAGATGGCGGACGAGGCCATCCACATCGGCCCGGCGCCGGCGCGGGAATCCTACCTGCGCACCGACAAAATCATGGCCGCCGCCCTCGCCAGCGGCGCCCAGGCCATTCACCCCGGTTACGGTTTTCTCTCAGAAAACGCCGGCTTTAGTCGCCTCTGTGAAGAGAACGGCATCGCCTTTATCGGCCCCCCCGCCTCCGCCATCGAGGCCATGGGTTCCAAGTCGGCGGCGAAGCAGATTATGGAAGAGGCCGGCGTGCCGCTGGTACCCGGCTACCACGGCGACGACCAGGATACCGAGCTGCTGCGCCAGGCGGCCCAGCGCATCGGCTACCCGGTGCTGTTGAAAGCGGCGGCCGGCGGCGGCGGCAAGGGCATGCGCCAGGTGTGGGAGCCCTCCGAGTTTGACGCCGCCCTGGCCGCGGCCAAGCGCGAGGCCATGTCCAGCTTTAACGACGACATCATGCTGGTGGAGAAGTACCTGACCCGGCCCCGCCACGTGGAGATCCAGGTGTTTTGCGACAGTCACGGCAACGGTGTCTACCTGTTCGAGCGAGATTGCTCGCTGCAGCGCCGGCACCAGAAGGTGGTGGAGGAAGCCCCCGCCCCCGGCCTGCCCGACGAAATTCGGGAAGCCATGGGCAAGGCCGCCCTGCGCGCCGCCCAGGCCATCGATTACGTCGGCGCCGGTACGGTGGAGTTCCTGTTCGACGAGGACGGCTCTTTCTACTTTATGGAGATGAACACCCGCCTGCAGGTGGAGCACCCGGTTACCGAAATGATCACCCGCCAGGACCTGGTGGAGTGGCAGCTGCGGGTCGCCTACGGTGAAACCCTGCCGCTGCAGCAGGCCGATTTGCGCATCCACGGCCACGCCCTGGAAGTGCGCATCTACGCCGAAGACCCGAACAACGATTTCCTCCCCGCCACCGGCACCCTGCGCTACCTGCAGCCGCCGGGGGAGAGCCAGCACGTGCGAGTGGACACCGGCGTGCAGCAGGGCGACGAGGTCAGCATCTACTACGACCCCATGATCGCCAAGCTGATCGTCTGGGACGAGAACCGCTACCGCGCCCTCAATCGCCTCGCCGATGCCCTCACCAACTACCACATCAGCGGTGTCACCACCAACCTGGAGCTGCTCTACAACATCGCCGCCAGCGACGCCTTCCGCAGCGCCGAGCTGGACACCGGCTTTATCGAGAAGAACCGGGAGGTGCTGTTCCCGGCCGCGTCTGCCGACAAGAGCCGGCACCTGCCCGCCATCGCCCTCTACCTGATGCTGCGCCAGCAGCAACAGGCCCGCGCCGCCAGCAACCCGGACGACCCGCTGTCGCCCTGGAACCGCGCCAACAGCTGGCGCCTGAACGAGCCCCACGGCCAGTCGCTGGAGATCAATATCGAGGGCGAGGCCTTTGAGGTACGCTGCGAAGAACAGCGCCAGGGGGATCATAGCTACAGCGTGCGCTTCGGCGAGCAGCAATCCCGTGCTACAGGAGAGTTGCAAGGCAATGTGCTCAATGCCACCATTGACGGTCACCGCCAGCGTTACACCGTAGTGCCCCACGACAGCAGCTTTACCCTGTTTACCGGCCGTGAAGCCCTGCATTTCGAGCCGGTGGTGGCCAACTTCGATACCGAAGACAGCGGCTCCGCCGGCAACCTCACCGCGCCCATGAACGGCACGCTGGTGGAATTGTCGGTGCAACCCGGCCAGACCGTGAAAAAGGGTGATACCCTGCTGATCATGGAAGCCATGAAAATGGAGTACCGTATCAAGGCCCCGGCCGACGGCGCAGTGAGCGAGTTTTTCTACGCCGCCGGTGACCTGATCGACGGCGGTGCCGAGCTGCTGGTGTTCAAGGCGGCGGAATAAATCAGTAATAAGTGAGCAAATCTATGACCAACCAAACGGAATCCATGCCGCGCCAGGTGCGCGTTGTGGAGGTGGGCCCGCGGGACGGCCTGCAAAATGAGAAGCAGGCCATCAGCACCGAGCTGAAACTGGAGCTGATCCAGCGGCTAGGCGACTCGGGCCTGCGCTATATCGAGGCCGGCAGCTTCGTCAACCCCAAGTGGGTGCCGCAGATGGCCGGCAGCGAAGAGGTGTTCCAACGGCTGCAGCGCCAGCCCGGGGTTACCTATGCCGCCCTGACCCCGAACCTGAAAGGCTTCGAGCGCGCACTCAGCGCCGGCGTCGAAGAGGTGGCGGTGTTCGCCGCGGCGTCGGAGGGCTTCAGCCAGAAAAACATCAACTGCAGCATCGCCGAGAGCATCCAGCGCTTTGAGCCGCTGATGCTGGCCGCCAAGGACGCCGGCATTGCCGTGCGCGGCTACGTCTCCTGCGTGGTGGGTTGCCCCTACGACGGCGAGATCGACCCGGCGGTGGTGCGCGATGTCAGCGCCGAGCTGCTGCAGATGGGTTGCTACGAAGTCTCCCTCGGCGACACCATCGGCGTCGGCACCCCGCGCTCTATCACCACCATGCTCGACGCCGTGGCCAGCAAAGTGCCGGTGGACAAGCTCGGCATTCACTGCCACGACACCTACGGCATGGCCATCGCCAACATCTACGCCGCCCTGCAAATGGGGGTCGCCTCGGTGGACAGCTCGGTGGCCGGCCTCGGCGGCTGCCCTTACGCCAAGGGCGCCTCGGGCAACGTCGCCACCGAAGACGTGGTCTACCTGCTCAACGGTCTCGGCATCGAGCACGGGGTGGATCTCGACCAGCTGGTGGCCACCGGCCAGTTTATCAGCGCTGCCCTGCAGCGAGCCAATGGCTCGCGGGTTGGGTTGGCGTGTGCGGCGGCTAAATAGCCGGGCGATGGCGCAGCCTTGTTCAGTTCACATCCATAATCCTGTATGAGTGTGAACTATTCAGGCGGCACAAGCTTATGCACCAGTTAACGCTTCTGAAATATATCAGCCCATCGACGTCAAGAGCCACACTGCTGCTTGAAGTCATCAATAGCGGCCAATGACACGGTGGCGGTGTCGGTGAGCTGAGCCATACTGTCGTTGAGCTCGCTTAGTTCACTCGCTCGGGCACAGGCTTCGATATGGGAGAGCAGTGCGTTCAGGCGCAGACAGCCTATTGAGCCTGCCGTGCTGCGGATAGAGTGAGCCGTATTCGCCACACTCCCCAATTCGCTGGCTCCGTGGGCTCTATGAATTTCTTTAATCCCCTGCTGAATTTCATCTTGAAAGAGCCCTGTTACTTTCAAAAACGCACTGGTACCAATGTCTTCGATTAGTTGTTCAGCGGCTGTTCTGTCCATAACTGGCAGTTCTTGCTGGGCGTCTTGCGCCGTATCGCCCGGTATTGCCTGAACTATAGACCGATCACCTTTATCAGCGGTGGCTTCCTGCCCGCAAAGCCAACGTTCAAGCTGCTCATCTAGCAGCTCTGGGTCAATCGGCTTCGTAATGACCGCGTTCATTCCGCTGTCGATGAATCGCTGACGATAGTCGTCACCCGCATGGGCTGTCATTGCTATGATCGGCAATTGAGCTGGACTGTGCCACTGCCGCAATATTGTCGTGGCGTTAACCCCATCCATAACCGGCATGGAGACATCCATGAAAATAATATCGTATGTATGAGAGGTCGCCATCTCAATAACTTGCTGGCCGTTATCCGCCACATCCACTTTGAGCCCACGCCGCTCAAGCAGTAATTTACTTAAGTATTGATTGGTTTTGTTGTCCTCGGCCAGTAAAACGCGCCCGCTAAAGCTTGGCGCAGCAACCTGGTCATTTATGCCGGGGAACTCCAGATCCTGGGGATCTACTTCGGTTACGGGTATGTGCAAAGAGAACTGTGCACCCTGGCCGGGCGAAGATTCGAAGCCTATAGTACCGCCCATGATCTCGACCAGCTTGCGAGAAATACTTAGCCCCAACCCTGTACCGCTTTCCTCGTCCCCCTGGTTGCCGCTATAAGTCAGGAAGGGCTCAAATATTTTATCGTGAAGGTTTTCAGGTATTCCCCTACCACTGTCATGGACACAAATTGTCAAAAGGTCATTCACCTGGGAGAGGTTGATCTCAATGCGGCCATTTTTCGTAAACTTAATCGAGTTGCTGAGCAGATTGATCAGAACCTGGCGGACTTTAGATTCATCGGCACTTACGTATTTGCTGACGCTGTCGTCTATGCTAACGACGAGGTCATTGCCCCTATCGCGAGCTCGCGCTTCAACTATGCGCAACGTGGCGTCTAGCATCTGGCGCAGATCAAAAGGTGCCACAGTGTTCTCAAAGCCTCCCGCCTGCAGCTTGGAATAGTCGAGCACATGGTCAACCACAAGCTTGAGATTTTCAGCAGACTCCCGGGAAATTTTAATCATCCTGGCAACCGGCTCCTCCAACAATCGAAAGTCGATTAATTCCAAAGCCGTAATCACCCCGCTCAAAGGGGTGCGCATTTCATGACTCATGATGGCAAAAAAATCGGCCTGGGCCTGACTCGCCGCTTCGGCCTTTTCCTTCGCTGTTTTCAGCTCCTCTGCGAGCTGTTGTAAATCCTTAAGGTTCTGGCTCTCGGTAGAAAGCAGTATTAATTGATCGAGCTGAGGATCCCAGGATTTGAAGTCGCTCATCATCAGAGTTGTGTTTGATTGGTTAGCATTCATCCAGGAAAGCCAGGGCGAACCCACAAACATCATTGTCGTCTGCTGTGGATCAGTCACAACAAACTGCCCGCGCACGGCAAAATTTCCCGCTTTGGTTACCAGTAGCACCATGCTGCCAAGCGATTTTTTAATACTGCCAAAAGTGTCAATTTTATTGGGACGAATTACGTCAAACAGTTCGGTGAAATCTGCCTGCCAGCCTGGGGTTGAGCAGAGCTGCGATTCAGCCAGGTACTTGGCTAATACCGCACTGGGGGCCCTGACTTTTAGATCGACATCAAGGCTGAAGTAAACCGACGCCAATTGATCAATTAGTGCTGTGACACAGTCAGCCGTTGTTTCATTCATAAATATTGTCTGTATTGGGAGTATTAATCAATTTATAGTGAAGTAAATAATACTGCTTTCGCCCTCTGGTACAGCCACTTTTTGTACTGGCTCAATATCAATAGTCGAACCGAAACGTTGTGCAAGCCCCTTTACCACACCAATAACAAACGGTGTTAGACCTTGCCGCTTGCTTTCATAGTGCAACGCAACTCTGTTGTCTTCGTGACTCACCTCAAAATGCGGCGGCGTATAGCCAATAAAAGTAGAGGTTATCCGGTCATGCAGATCATTGGTATGCTGCAAAAATTCCAGCAGGTTTGTTCCCGTGCTGTCCAACAGAACACCGTAGGCATTGGGAGCAACCACAGTCGACCAGTAAACACCAAAAGCTTCGAGACAGTCTTCTGCAGGCGTTTTGAGGACTTCAGACGTAGCACCTACCAGAGCGTATGTAACCTGGTCGTCATACCGCTGCATGCTGACAAAAGAATCCAGGTCAACGCCGGAAGTAGAGAGGATCTGCTGCCATAGCTCCTGCCCATGGTGATCGATGACCATAGATTTAAGTGACTTGTTGATTAAACCATACATAGTGTCTGCCTCCTCCTGTTGTGGGTTACCTTAGGTTCTCAGTCCGGTTTGATTCAATGATGCTTTACTTGCACGAATGCCAGCCTGGAAGTAACGCTTTCATACATTTGATGCCTATGAAATTTCACCGGACTCCCAGGACTTGAGTTTTCGGTATATAGTCGAAGCACTAACTCCCAAGTGGGCAGCCGCCAGGGGAATGTTACCCTCACAGGCACTGATTGCACTTTCTATAGCCTCGCGCTCAACAATATTCAAAGGCCGTATTTCATCTTTTGACATCACCGAAGCCGGATTTTCTGCGCTCGAGCTTGTTGTGCTTGCAGAGGCCTTTTTCTGCGGGCGGACGGAGTTTTCGCCAAACCCGACCGGCAGCATTGAGAGGTCGATGCTCTCTCCATCGTGAATAACAACCATATTTTCCACGACATTTTGCAGCTCTCTAATATTCCCAGGCCAATCATAATTGAGGAGAAGCTGTTCAACCTCAGGGGAAAACCCGGTAAATGCCTTGCCATTAGCGACAGATTTTTCATGAAGGATATGCCGAGCCAGAAGCACAATATCTCTACCTCGCTCCCTGAGCGGAGGCAGCTGTACTGGAATTACGTTTAGACGATAGTAGAGATCTTCTCGAAATCGTCCCTCGCCAACCTCCTCTGCAGGATGACGGTTAGTTGCGCAAATAATTCGTACATCACTCTGCAGGACCGTGCTGCTGCCAACCCGGGTGAAGGTTCCGGTTTGCAAGAATCGCAGCAATTTGGCCTGCAGGCTCAATTCCATTTCACATATTTCATCGAGAAAAAGAGTTCCTCCATTTGCCACCTCAACCGCCCCCTTTCGATCAGCGAGCGCACCGCTAAAAGCTCCTTTGATATGACCAAAGAATTCAGACTCGAAGAGCTCTGGGGGAATGGCCGCACAATTAATGGCGATAAATGGCCCCTCACTCCTGGCACCGGCCTCGTGCAACGCTATGGCACAAACTTCTTTGCCGGTACCACTTTCACCGGTCACGAACACACTGGCTTTACTGCAGGCAGCACTCTCAAGTAACCTGAAAACAGTCTGCATTGAAAGTGCGTCGCCAATAAAGTTCTTCTTTATTGCCGTAGTTTTTGTAGCCTCTGCGTTTTCAGGAACCACGACCATTGATTTCTGCTTCAGTGCGCTGGCGACTGAAGTCAGCATTCGCTCTGAAGAAAACGGCTTTTCAATAAAGTCAAATCCACCGTGACGCATTGCATCAACCGCAATTTCTATAGAGCTATTGGATGTTATAAGTACAACTGGAGCTGGCTCCCTTTGTCGATTCACGAACTGGAGTACATCCAGCCCACTGATGTCTGGCAAGCACACATCTTGAACAATAGCGTCCGGCATCCCGCTTTTGATGGCGACCAGCGCGGAGTGACCATCGGTAAAATGCTGTGTCCTGTAGCCGGCAGCCTCTAATTGGCTGCAGTAGAGTGCGCCGCTTGACAGACTATCTTCTACCACAAAAATCAACGGGCTTTTACTGGATTCTGACATGTATGTTTCCTGTAGTGCTCATGGAGACAGTAGGCTTTGATGGACAGACCGGGCACTTCCGCAATACCTGCGTACCTGGATGGAATCTAACAAGCTCATCTGGCACACCATTCAATTCAGGCAATATTGCCAGCCATCACCGATTTCGCATTTTCAAAACCTTTTGATAATGCATCGCAAGTTTTAGGCCGCCCCAATAACTTTTATTATTCTCTTTAAAATCAATTGGATACAGCACCATTGGCCTGCATACCAAACCACCACCGAGTAAATTCGCATTTTGCAAATCATTTTGCAAGCCGACTTGCAATGAATTTAGATCCATGTCAGTAAGCGCCCACCTTCTTACTTTGCCAGCCGACTACAATGCCTACTATTGCCAGCCGCAATTAACTTATTCTAGCTCAGGATAAACTCTTTGCAGGCTTTTCCAGGGTGGCGCGTAAACCCCTTTTGGCCTCCAGATTGGCCTCCCCAACTGTGTAAACCTTTGATCTGGCGGCTAATTATTCTGGTACAGGTAAATCTGGAAACAGTGGGACAAATGGCACCCTAATCTTCCGGGGAGCTGATTTCGCTCTACAACGACATGCTCCCCCATGCCTCCACTGACTAGAGCTCGTTATTTGTACGTTGATTTTGCGACCAAAGCTGCAAGTTACGCTCGAAGCTTTCCGGCTTGCCTAACAGATAGCCCTGGCCAATTTCACAGCCCAGCTGATTCAGGATTTGTAACTGCGTGTCATCCTCTATTCCCTCGGCCACAATATGAAGGCCCAGGCGTTGCGCCATTGCGATAATGGCACTGCACAGGGTGAAATCATCATTACTCTCGGAAATCCCATCCACAAAACTTCTGTCAATCTTTAAACCATCGACTTTAAACTTTCGCAGCAGGCTGAGGGATGCGAAGCCGGTTCCAAAATCATCCACCCAAATCTGCACCCCCTCTTGCTGAAAAACGTCAAACACTCGAGATACTGTTTGTGGGTTCTTGATAAGAGCCGTTTCAGTCAACTCCAGCTTTACCCGGTTTGGCGGAATATCAAGCCTGGAGATTAATGACATGACCCGTTCAAAGATATTACTCTCCACAATCTGCACTGGCGACACATTGAGCGACATGGAGATATTGTGAAAACCGTATTGATGAAATCTTTTTAGATCGAGCAACGAGGTTTGAAAGATCCAGTCGCCCAGGGGCACAATGCGTCCGGACTTCTCGGCATGGGGAATAAAATCTTCAGGAGAAATAAAGCCAAATTGCGGGGATTGACACCGCACCAATGCTTCGAAGCCCAACAGTCTACTCGTCTGCATTGAAAACAGCGGTTGATACACCATACTGAAATGCTGATGCTCGATGGCATCGTCAATGATGGCGGCAAGACCGTCCCATTTATTTTTTTCATCATCATTAACCATTGAAGGCGGCTGTACGGGTGTCGATATGTCGTGCATGATCAGGCTCCAAAATGGACGGTTGTTAGTACTTAATTAGCAACAAACAAGCCAATAAAACACGTCCTTTAAAATGAAGACTCACACCCATTATTACTGCCGAATTTCAACTTCAGTTAAAATTTTTAAATCATTTCCCTAAAATTTTGCAGGATGCAAACCAATTTGCATGTCATGACAACATACTGCCAGGGCGCTGTTAACTAGAGACTTTTTCCCAACGCTGAATCATGTCGAGCAAGTCTGCTTTTCGAACCGGCTTGGCGAGGTAATCATTCATGCCTGCTTGCAGAAATTTTTCTCTATCACCCGCCATTGCGTTGGCAGTGAAAGCAATAATGGGCGTACTGCTGTTGTTTGAATGAGGCGCCCTGATTTTACGAGCTGCTGCGACTCCGTCCAGATTAGGCATGGAGATATCCATTAAGATTACATCATAGTGCTTGATCATGGCAGCGGCTACCGCTTCGACGCCGTCGCTGGCAATATCAATCTCATAATTATGAGCATCTAGCATTGAAGTAATGACCAGTTGATTGGTTTTTACATCGTCAACCAATAGTACACAACATGGACGTTGGTCACTGTGGCGATATTCGCCAGCGCTCGCTATTCGGTTTTTTACTCCTTCGCCTGGCCGACTATCAACTACCAATGGCAAACAGACTTGAACAGTAGTACCCCTGCCTGGCTCGCTGTCCAGATAGATTTTTCCTTGCATTGCCGTGACCAGCTTCCTGCAAATAGACAGCCCCAGACCGATACCACCATGACAATTGTTAGCCTCAGGTTCATTTCGGGTAAAAGGATCGAATACTGTTTCAATATGTTCTTCGGGTATACCAATCCCAGTGTCAGAAATTCTGAAAATTACGTTCATTTGGCTATCGGATACAGATTCAAAACCAGTGTAGATTTCTACACTCCCTGTATCTGTAAATTTAATGGCATTATCGAGTGTGTTGAGTAAAATCTGCCGGATACGATCCTGATCACCCAGTAGATTGTCTGGCATCCCGGGCATTACTGTAACCTTAAGCAAAAGATCTTTTTCTCTTACTTTACTAGTCATCTGGCTGGCTATCGACCTGACCAGGTCCTCAATGTTTAAAGGACTTAAGGTAAGTGCTACGTTCTCAGCTTCTATCATGCTGATGTCGAGTATGTCATTCAAAAGCAGCAACAGATGACTAGCGGAGTCTTTGGCAGTTTTTATGTAATATTGTTGTCTGTCATTAAGCTTCTGGTCCTCCTGCAGTACTTCAAGCAAGCCGAGCACACTATTTAAAGGAGTTCGGACTTCATGGCTAACGTTGGCCAAAAACCGGGTCTTGGTCCGATTGGCCTGCTCGGCTGATTCTTTGGCATCACACAGGGCTTTTTCACTGGCTTTAAGGTCGCTAATGTCAGTGTGTAGGCAGACCGTACCACCGTCTCGCATAGCCCGTTGGACCACTCTCAGCCAGCGGCCATCCTCGAGTTTTATATCCTCGCTCGGCGCCGGCGTTCTGCCTGAACACGGGGGGTGAACGTGAGCTTCCGTCATCAACTCGCACTGGTCATAATTTTCACTTAGCAATTGGCGCGCCGCGCCAGATTGAATCGCCTTTTTGACAAATGGGTATAGCTTGACAAGATTATCGTTGTAAATTGACAACCTCTTATCGGCATCAAAGATCATAAAGCCCTCGGGCAGGGCTTCTATTGCATCCCGAAATCGGCGCTCACTGCGAATCCGGGCGGCAGTATTTTTATCGAGTGTCAGGCGCAGTTTCCTCGGCAATCGCAATAGGTAGTAAATCAGCGCAGAAATAAGAGCGGCCATTAACGCATAAAGCTCATAGCGCCAGAGGTACCCCGACCAGTTATTTTTCCAGCCTTCGAGCGAAACGAATGAGACCTGCCAGCCTATCGCCATAATAATGGAAAACACTATCGCCGCGCAGAGCAGCGATACATCGCGTCGCCCCATACAGCTCGGGTATCCCTTTGTCCATCGCCACAACCCACGGGTAATCGTGGATTTTCCCAAGGCCATTTCCGCACTGCGCTGGCGGATATGGGCCTCCACTATTTGGCCGGCATCGTGAAGGTCTACCTTATTCTGGTGGGTAAAAAGACGGGGGCAGGTATCGATAATGCACAGCGTGCCGATGCGGTAGCCATTTTCTGTATGCAGGGGATAGCCGGCATAGAAGCGAATCTTCGGATCCGAAATCACCAGTGGATTATCGGCAAAGCGTTCATCCTTGAGGGTATCTTCAACAACAAATACCTCCTCCTGGTGAATGGCGTGGCCACAAAAGGATAGCGAGCGGTCGGTTTCACAAACCTCGAGCCCCTGTTTGGATTTAAACCACTGGCGCTCGCTATCCACAAGACTAATTAATGCGATTGGAACACTGAAATGGGATTTTATATAGCGCGTTATTGCGTCGAAACGCTCCTCGCTATCGGTGTCTAGCAGCTTGAGAGAAAATAGCTCCGCCAGTCGCTCTTTTTCGTCAATAGTGGGTTTGGCACTGTGCATGAGGAGTCCTGCCGACAGAATAAAACAATGTTAACAAAGCTACTCCAAGCAATTGCCATTCCACCCCTATCTCATTGAAATATAGCCATTATTTCCGGATATCCGGCTCTGGTGCAAACTAATGACGAAAATGCCTTGCAAATTGCAAGGCATTTTGATGCGTGCAATATTTTCCAGGGTTACCTCTCAGCCTCTGGTGCAGTGGATATCCACTGCTCATCTCCACCGACTGCCGTGGGCAAATTTACCTGGAAGGGTGGCTGGAAATCCTCGAGGGCGTTTTTCTCCGGATCGTTGATGTCCGGAACAGACTCCGCGCGAACAAGACCGGCACCCTGGCACGCCAGGCCGCCATTCAGGGGGTCCACTTTAGCTTCAGTGCCGGTGGGGCAACACTGGCCTTCAGCGAGGCCAAGAAGCGCACCGGCATCATAATAGCCCGCCGGACAGGCGCATTTGTCGCGTCCGTTTTTTTCGACAATACCACAGGCATCCGGGCCAACCTGGGGGCAAGTGGTAGAGCCTGAATTTGCACTCGATGGGCAGAAACGTGGCGACTCGCCAACGGGAAGCGGCAGGACAAACGGCGATTCGCAGGGTTCACCGAAGACCACTTTCTGGGAGACATAACGAGAACCAGTGACCGCAGTCAGCGTATTGACAGGGCAGATTTCTGTGGTTTGTCGGTACAGGTAACCTTTAATTCTGTCCGGAGAAGCGCCGATGGCATAATTAGGCGCTCCTTGCAAAGCGTGAAAGTAGCTCACAGCGCCTGTATCCACGGAAGCAATATCTACCCCACGGTTATCGAAAACTTCGGAGCTGGTGGGCTTGATACAGGGATCACCCTGACAGTTTAATTGGGTATAGTAAATCGGCTCACGGCTGGTAAAGCGGTCATCGCGAACCCCGATCAGGGCGCGCAAGGCGCGCGAATCACCATTGCTATCCGCCGCCAGTGTCCGGTCAATATAAAACAAGAGCGGCGCTTCGTGCTCATCCAGGCCGACCATAGGCCCGAGCACCCGGTTATTACTGTCAGCGATGACTACGCTACGGTCCTGGTGCTTGAATTTGTACTTAATGAGCGCATCCCTGATCGCTATAATCCCTGCGAAGCTGCCGATAACCAGGATAGTAGTAATCAATATGAGTTCTATGGTCAGTACAAAACCCCGCTGTCGGTGCAAGCTGACCCCGGACTTTGGGTAGTATTTGAAATCTGGTTTCATAATCCGACCTTATAGTAATAAAACGTTCTGCAGAGGCAACCCGGCATCTAGAAAATGTCGCCTAATAGCTCTAACACATTGAGAATTTGAATGCCTGCCGGGAACAGTACCAGCATTAAAAACATTGGAAAACAAGTCAACAATACGGGCAGCATCGTCTCCATGGTCTTGCGATTAATCCGCGCGGTGTCCTGTTGCTTCCTTTGCATTCGAAGTATCTTAGCCTGGGACTGAAGAGCGTCGATCATCGGTGTGCCCATCTCCAGCCCGACATTAACTACCGTCGCCAGCCGGTGCACCGACTCTACACCGGTGCGCTGCGCCAGCCGGGTAAAGGCCAATTGCCTGGCTCGCCCCGCATCCAGCTCCCGAGAGATCAACGCCACCTCTTCTGCGAGTGGATTGGCTTGGTGGAGGCCATATTGGGCGGCCTTGCGAAAAGCCTGGTTAAGGCTGAAGCCGGAATTGAGATTAACGATCATCAAGCCGAGAAAAAACTCCAGCGACGAACTGATTTGTTGGCGACGCTTCTTGCGCTGCCACAGCAACCACAAGTCACAAGCAAAAAAAGCCGGTATCGCACTGAGCGGGTAGAGGTATAGCGGCACAGCCCGCGGCGACACCTCCAACAGTAGAACACCAACCAGTACCACACTGGCGCATTTTATCGCCCAGTAAAGCATTACCGTATCCCCCGGCGATAGACCGCACTGGCGCACCAGGTTATGGGGATAGCAACGTGGCCCGGGAATATCCGGATTAGGTCGATCAATTAATTTGTCTACGCTGACAGTAGCGGCCCGATTGGAGTATAGCAGCAGTATTAATACCCCCGTAATCACCAGAATCGCCAACAGCACTATATCAAGCCAGAATGATGAGATCACAATTCACTCCTGAGGATCTTGCGCAACCACAAAACCCCGACAATTTGCAGTACCACTGCAGTCCCTAAATATGTGATGCCATGGGGATGATTCAGCAGGGAATCAAACCAGCTCGGGCTTTGCCACAAAAGCAAGGGGATGAGCAAATAGGGCAACAAACCGGAGAAAATAGCGGCGTAGCGGGCGCCAGACAGTTGCCCCACCACTACCGCACGCTGGCGAATACGTTCGTGCATCAATTGCGATACTGATGCCAGCATGGCGGCATAATTGCTGCCTGACTGATAATGGGCAATGAGTGACTGGGCAAATAGCCGCGTGCCTTCAGAATTGTAACGTGTAAGCATACGGCTCACAGATTGATCCGCGCTTAGGCCAAGTTTCAATCGTGACGCCACTTCCCCCAGCTCCGCTTTTAACGGCTCGGAAGTTGATTGAGCCGCGACTTCGATTGCCTGACGGGGTGGAAACCCGGCGACCAGGGAAGCGCGAATTGTATTGAGGCATTCCGCCAGACCTGTTTCCACCCGTCGAATTCGCCAGCTGGCAAGGTCGCCAATAGTAACAAAGGCAATAACAAGAACTGCGAAGGCCGCGATTACAGCGAGCGCGAAGTACTCCGGCAACAAAGTCAGGAACAGAGATATAACAAATAGCGCCAACATCAAGGTGCATGCGATTATCAGAGATAACGGCAATTGTATTCCGAGAGTACGAAGCCAGCCTTGCAGCGCAACTCCTTCTGATTGACTTTCCCGGTACTGCTGGCCCCCACCCGGTGGCGGCTCCACATCAACCCTGCGTAACTGGATCCAGCGACGAAGAAAATATCCCGTCGCCAGAATGCCCACCGCAAGTGCAAATACTTCCAGCAGTTTCACCGGGAATTTCCTTGCAACAACTCATTGAAAGCTGCCACCGCGAACCCCTTGGATTGGAGTATTTCTGCCAGCACACTCTGATTGCCATTGGCGACATGTTGACCGCGAATTACTCCCTCATCGCTTTGGCCCTGGTTTTCAAAGTGAAAGAGCTCACGAACGCTGTAATTATCGTCACCCGGCAATAGCTCACTGATACTGACCACCCGCCGGCTGCCATCACGGAAGCGCATGACTTGCACAATGAGCTGAACCGAGGCCGCGATCATTTGTCTTACAACAGTCAGGTTAAGGCCGTTATCTCCCATTAACGCCAACGTTTCCAGGCGACTGAGAACATCGTGGGGAGAGTTGGCATGGACCGTGGTCAGGCTGCCGTCGTGACCGATATTCATGGCCTGCAACATTTCCAGCACTTCCTCTCCCCTTACTTCACCGACGATAATGCGATCGGCGCGCATTCTCAAAGCCGTTCGCACCAGGTCACGCAGGCTGATATTGCCATTGCCATCGCTGTTCGCCGGTCTGGCTTCGAGTGGGATGACATGGGGATGCTGGAGCTTCAGTTCCGCTGTCTCCTCTACCGTAACTATGCGCTCACCGGTAGGGATAAAGCCGGAAATGGCGTTGAGCAGGCTGGTTTTTCCGGCTCCGGCACTACCGGCAATTACAGTATTAATACCGGCATTGATTGCTATTTGCAGAAAACGCAGCATGTCATCACTGATAAAACCGGAATCCACGAGATTTGTTGCTGTCATTCGTTCTGAATGAAAGCGTCGAATCGATACTACAATACCCTTGGCGCACAGCGGCGGTATAACCGCATGCAGGCGACTGCCATCCTCAAGGCGAGTATCAATTGTGGGCTGCCTGGCGTCCAGATGGCGTCCCTGCATAGAGACGATTCGATCGAGAAAGCGACGCAGGTGGTCTTCATCATCAAAGTACAGCTCCGTGCGGGTGAGTGAACCATTACGCTCAACCCAGATTTCTTCAGCGCCATTAATCAGAATATCTGTGACGGCTGGATCAATCATCAACTGGGAAATAGGACCGAGACCATTGAGCTCTTCATATACATCATTCTTAAGCTGCTCTATTTGCTTGTTTGAAAGGTTAGCCCGACGATTACTCTCCAGGCCACTTATTATTTCCTCCAGCCGGCGCCTTACAAATGCACGATCTTTAAGCAATTCAACACTTTCATCTTCCATGCTATCAATAATTCTGTTGTGCAGATAACTGCGAAGCTGCTTGATGTAATCAGTATCACAATCGTTTGCTAAACTGATGTCATGGGTTCGTTCGTAACGACTTAGAGTATACATAACAGTTTTCACCTCACAATTTCAGTTAGAGTCCAATACGTACCTTGCTACGCTGCAGACCTGAGACAACCTCTACTTCCCGGTAGGTTTTTTCCGGATCGACATTAATTTTTTTTCCCATGGCGATGTCATGGGCGCTGTGGAGGATCAAGGACACCTTATCTTTCGCTCCAATACTGGCGAGAGGAAACACGTCGGCGGGTCGCACTGCCATCACCAACGAAGGATGGCCAGGGCTTATCTCCCGCTCACTGCTGTTCGGTTGCAGCAGGCTCATAACCCCCTTATCTTTTTCTACCAAATTGCCCTTCTCAGGATTGATAATACCAATCAACTGTATGTCCCTTGCTACGGTACGTACAACCCGATTACCGCGCACAACGACATCGAGGCGATCACCGGTACTTAGCTTGGAAAAAGGCATGCCACCATGAACATTTGGTAACGTATACAGTACCCGGCCCGCCGGTATCGCATGAGACAAGGATGTCTGCGCCGGTAGCTTTATATCTTGCTGACGAACGAGGTCACCAGACCTTTTTCCGATCTTGAGCTCCCTGCCGAGCAATTGACGGGGGTTCTGAATGCTGGTTTCGGTAAGGTCTTTATCAATCCGCACCTGTTCCAGGCTATCGCGAGTAATAATGGATCCCTGGGGCAAGTTGGCGCTCATCACCCACGCCGGTGTCGTAGTAATGCGTTCAAACTGTCGAAATCCAAGAATCGAGGTAACCATGCTTGAAGCGATAAACAGAGCGATGGCCCCTGTTACACTACCTGTCATTCTACGTTTCATAATTCACCTCGGTTACTATAAAGATCGACTTTTTTCGCCCCCGACTACCACCTCAATAGTGGTGGCAGCCAGGAGTGCGACACGGCTTAAGGAGCAGTCTGATTGCCTGCGGCAGTCAAGTCTGCGCCGACGCCGTTATTGACCGATACGCCCTCATTCGCAGGTGAAGCCGTGAAGGTAAAGCCAGCGCCATCGCCTGCGCCTGTGTCAATGGCATCCTCAAACGAAGAGCCTGTAACTTCTGCGGTAAGTTCAGCATTACGCAAGCCGTCGAAAGAATAGCTCTGGTTAAGGGAACCAATGGCCTCTGCTACATCTTCCATTTCTGCGGTGACAGCATCACGCATAGTCACCAGGCCAACAGTCATCCCTATGACCATAACCGTGGTCAGCAGAACCAGTTCAGAGGTCATCACAAACCCTCCCTGCTTCTTCCTGGCAGGATGAATAGTGTTGGCGGAATCAATTTTCTGGATAGTTTTCATGTTGTTTACCTTTTAGTCATGGTTGATTAAATGATCGGTTCGGGCTCACTGTTGGTCGCCGTTCCGATTGCCGCCAGGGAAATGAATACTGCTTTCATCATCTGGCAATTGTTTAGAGTCAACGGTGAAGTACATTTTTTGCTGTCTCTGTACCCTGTATTGCGAACCCCATACCAACATGCTCACCTCATGCGCGAAATTAAAAAAAATCAATAAAAAACAATGAGATACAAGATTCTTCGGGGCAATCAGTTATTTTGTGAGCTGCGTCACATTGTTGTTGGAGTTACGATTCTTCAGAATCATTTGCAAAATACAACGCATATTCAATAACGAACGCCGGGCACCACAGCACTGAGATAAAGGCCCACCTGGCACAGGTATATTTGCTGCAACTCGAGATTCAAGGATGGAATAAACAGAAAAACGGCGCCACATAGTCATGGCGCCGTTTGGAACGATAATTACAGCAGTGAGTAACGAGCAAAATTATTTTCGCGCGTCTAGCCGCTTTTTGCCGCCGACAGCAGTGTCAGGTTTATCTGCTTGATCTGCTGGAACGCGAGTTGCACTCTTCCTGCTCACTGAGCATTAGCAGCCTCGAAATCGCTTGACGATGACTCGGCTCCGTATGCAGTACTTCGGTGAAATGCAAACAGGCCTGTGCATATTGGTTTTTGGCCTCGTGAATCAGTCCGAGATGGTAGTGTGTGCGCCAGGGGGGAGCGCCCAACCGGTCCGCTGACTCGATGGCCAGCAGCGACCGGTCGTAGCGGCCTTCAAGATAATAGATCGCTGCTTGTACTTCATACAGCGCCGGGTAATCCGGGGCCAGCTTTAGCTGGCGCTCAACTGTTGCTCGCGCGAGTGTGAAATTGCCCTCCGCCAGCGCCAGTCGACTGCGCAAAACAGCAGCTTCCGGTGCGATAATCGGCATCGCGAGGACCTGGTCCAAAGCGAACTGGCTGTCCAGTCGCCGTCCCAACTGAAACTGCACCAGCGCGGTGGTTGTCAGAATGGTCGGATCGCCAGGAAATTCGAGGGCCAAACCTTCCAGTTCTCGCACTAACCTGCGACAGTCCAACAGATGGTTGTTGTGGCGGTGGCACTCGACCCCATGATCAAGGTCAACCTTGTACTCATCCAGCAACTGGTTCAGGCGCAAGTCCGGGTCAAAACTCTGTTGCTTGCCAGCCAGGGATGTGCAGCCCTGTATCAGGGTAAGTCCAACAACAATCAGTGCAGGCAGTACTTTTTTCACTATTTTAATCATTCGATATTCCTCGCTATCTGTAGTCAGTATTTAACCGGCGGAGTTCAGTACTCTGCGCAAAATCTCCGACCCCAACGGAAACTGCCATAACTCCACTTCGTGGCGCGGTTCACGTACGATCGTCGGTGTGACAATGATGATCAGTTCTCGCTCTGAGTCCGCCGCTGAAGTGGCCTCGGCCAAACTACCCAACAAAGGCAGCTGACTGACTCCCGGGACAAAATCGTGACTGTCGCTAATATCCCGGCTGACCAGCCCGCCGATAATCAGCGGTTGACCATCGCGCAGGCGAGTAGAGGTATTGAGGCTGCGGACATTAAATGCCGAGGTATTGAGCGCGGCACCGGTACTACCCGCGATATCCTGGGTGAGGAGCGTGTCGGGCATTGAGATCACGGGGTTCAGATCAAGCGTAATACGGTCCTTCTCATCCACTAGGGCCCGCACTGCCAACTGAACACCAAACGCTTTAAATTCAGTACCGCTGAAGACCCCGGCGGTATTGGTGCCGATTTGATCATCATTGGCGATGCCAGTGGGTGCAAATGCTGTGGGCACAGGCACTTCACCGCCCGCACGAAAGACTGCAGACTCTCCCGCCAATACCGTCAAGTTGGGACGCGAAAGCGTGCGGGATATCCCCTCCTCTTCCAGCAGGGAGAAAAGCAAATCAAAAGCGATATCGCGACTACCAAGCTGAAAGTTATTGACCAAAGTGCCACCGAGTACCTGTAAAGCATTTTCAACCTGACTGGCACTAGCGGCCTGGGAAGAGGCCCCGGCGAGACCAAAATTGCCGCCGCCACTGTCGTAGCCGTTACTAATCAGGGAAAAGTCCGGCCGCCATTGCTTGAGTTGACGGCGATTCACTTCATACATTTGCACAGCTACCCGAACCTGAGGCAGATCGCGAACCTCGATGGTCGACAGAATCCGGCCGCCAGCAACGGATAACATTTTCGCTCGACCGACATTGGACAGCAGGTTATTACCCGCCAGACCACTGCCGAATGTACCCGCCGGGTTGGATCCAAAACCAGAGGACCGCGCGGCTGTGCCGGTCCTGGCCCCATTTACCAGTCCTCCGGATTCGTTGGCAATTGTGGTAATGGTGTCAACCCCGGACAACTCGGTATAATTTCCAGTAAACAGTCTGGATGCCAGATTTAGTACCCTGACCAGATCTACCTGGGTTTCGACAAAGCCACCTAGCAACAAAGTGTCAACTTCATCTCGGGGTGTATCGCCTTGCTGAATGCGAGTTACAGTTACTGCCGCCCCCCCGAGACGATCAACGGCGTTCTTGACCTTTTCAGTGATGTCCAGCGGCAGCTCTTCAACTTGAATCAGGTTAATAATCGCTGCCTTGGCCACGTTACGACGAGGCTTCTGGTCATTGCTTCCAGGTAAGCGAAAACGAGCATCGACCCTACCCTGCTGCCCGGAGGTAGACTGCAGCAGCACATCCGTAGCACTCGGTTGGTAATCCCGCCCGGCATCCAGGTAATGACGTGCAGCGGATTCAGCAGCGTTGCGGAACTCAATCGTGGGCACACGTCCACGGAGAACCAGAGCGGCCCTGTCAGGGGCCAGCGTCAGGCGAATACCCGGATGGATGTCTCCGAGAGCCGAGTGCAGCACGCTGAGATCCTCAATCACACTGAACAAAAACGTCTCTGATGTCTCGTCGGTATACCACACCATAATACTGGTGCGACCGACTTTTTTGGCCAGAGCTAACAATTCATTGCTGCCGAGTATTTCTACCTGAAGGGTTTCTTTTTGACCGACAGCCACTCGCTCCAGAGGCTTGGAAAATACCATGCGTGAATGGGTCCACTGCACCAACTCACGAATGTTGCGGGACTTACTGCCATCGGCTGTTTCCACGAACTTGAGGCCGTTGCTCCCTGACGTTGCCGGCTGTGTTGAAAATACGCCGCATACGATCAGCAAGAAGATCAATATTTGCTTCATGATAGCTCTCCGCCATTTTTTAGTTTTCGGTGCTGAATAAAACAGCCCGGAATTAAAGGAGGTAGAGCAGGATGCGAGCCAACTTGAAACGACTGCTTTTGAAACTCAAAAACACCATATTATTCAGTTGGTTACAGAAACCATAGAGACTATCACTAGCGAGTATTACGAGATTAGAACAATTCGGTTTATTATGATTCGCAAATTGCCACGCGGATTGCGGCTTGCAACAGTGAACATCACTTATGCTTTTTCTGTAGTTGCGCGCGCGCTTCTGACAGGCGAACTATTTTTCCCAAAAGACCGCCAATTTCCATTCCACAATCAAGAAATTTTGCCAGCATATTGTAAAGCTCCTGTCGGCAAATCGGCTTGGATAAATAGTCGTTCATACCAGCCTTTATAAAACGTTCCCTATCACCATAAATAGCATCTGCTGTTACTGCTACCACTGGAACCTGACTGAAATGTTTACTGAGACTGCGAATATGTCGAGTAGTTGTAATTCCGTCCATAACCGGCATTTGGATATCCATTAACACCAGGTCGATTCGCTCTTCTTCGAGAATATTCAATGCTTCAAAGCCATGTTGGGCGACGCGGACACCACAACCTCTAGCTTCAAGGAAATGGCGAATAACCATTTGGTTTTGTTGGTTATCCTCGACGACCAGGACTACCTTATCCGCATAGTGCGCTTTGGTTCCAGACAAGTACTTCACCTGCTGGGGTAACGACTGGCCCTGGTCAATCCTGTTCGATCCGCTGGCTATTCCCAAAGACTGTACAAAAGCTGATATCTTGAATGGCCCTGATAGAGAGATGTCGCTCACATCATCGGCCCTGTTAGCAGAAGCTTCCTGTAACAAAGGGTTAACCGAAATGAGTGTCGGGCTTTTCGCCTCGACCACCCCGGGTGCACGCTGAAACTGGTCAACCATATCCGGGCTTGTGATAATGACAGTGCTGTACGCAGATATCCTGGAAGCTGTTAAATCTGTGGCCTGCTCAAAGCATTGATGGGGAATTTTATAGCGCTGCAGCAGATGGATTACTGCGGAATTAATCGCAGAATTACATCCAACAATTGCAAACGGGCTGCGCTTAACGGTATCTGCGGGTAGATTATTGTCTATAGTGGGGTCGCAGCGCAGGGGAAAAATCACCGTAAACTCACTCCCCTTTCCCGGCTCGGACACTAGTTCGATACTGCCCCTAGCTGCTTGGCAGATCTGGTGACAGATTGCGAGACCCAGGCCGCTGCCGCCGTACTTTCTCGTAGTAGAAACATCTGACTGGACAAATGGTTGAAATATGTTTTGCTGTTTTTCAAGTGGAATACCGATACCGGTATCCTTGACCCTAACGATCAGCTCGCAGTCATCGTTTCCCGATGCACGGCTATCCACAATCACAACAACCTGTCCCTGGGAAGTAAATTTAACAGCGTTGGCCAGTAAATTGGTCAGCACTTGACGCAACCTGGGCTTGTCGCCGATCAACGTCATAGGGACATTGGGCCTCACATCCAGAATCAATTGCAGCCCTTTTTGCAAAGCCTCACGCGCCACCATATCTATGGCGTCTTCGAGGCAGCTGGACAGGTCGAAGTGCTTATTTTCCAGATTTAGAAGTCCTGATTCAAAGCGGGAAAACGTCAGCACATCATCCAGAATGGTCAACAGCGCACTGCTACTGGTTTTAATTAACGACGCATAACGGCTCTGCTCACTGGAAAGCCTTGTATCTCCGAGAATTTCGGAAGAGCCGATGATTGCATTCAATGGAGTACGGATTTCATGGCTGATATTGGCCAAAAATCTGCTTTTTGCTTCTGCCAATGATTCAGCCTGGTTCTTCGCCATCTGCAGCGCGCGCGCCGACTCAACCCGCTCGTCGATATCCACCAGGGTGACCGCTATGGAAGTTAATGTCCCCTGTTGCCCACTTTCTATGGGAGTCATGGTCATTTCAACCCAGGAGTCACTGCTATTCTTCTTTCGTATTTGAATATCAGTTCTTGTATTGGTGCGCTTACCTGCTCGGTAGGCGGCTATCGCATGATTTATTAGATCTTTATATAGCTCACCGACGTAATTCGCGATTGGCTTATTGAGGCAGCCCTCCGGATCGAGACCTGTTAAACTTTGCCAGGCATGATTGATAAATGTCATTTCTCCATTAGGACGCAGCTGCAGAACCACTTCTTTTATATTGTCGACGACAGAGCGGTAATTAAATTCACTTTTTGCCGCTGCCTCCTCTGCTATTATTCTCTGGGTAATATCGGTTTCGACGGCGATAAAATGGCTTATGCGTCCGTCATCATCTAGAACTGGCGAAGCATCAATCGCCACCCAGTAGAGCTCGCCACTGCGCCGATAATTGGCAATCTCCACAGTAAATTCTTTGCCCTCTTTGATAGCCCTGGACATTTTTCTAATTGTTTCCGGATCTGTGGCGGGCCCCTGCAAGAACTCCCCGGGAGTCATACCTGTGACTTCCTGCAACTTATAGCCGGATTGCTCTTCGAAACTGCTATTCACCCACTCTATTCTTCCTTCGCGATCTGCAATGATAACCAGATTGTTGGTGTGTCTGGCCACTAGTGAGAGCTGACGAGAGTAGTGCTCCTGCTTACGAAGGCGTTCCTCCATGTTTTTATGCTGCTGAATATCAAAAAAAGAACCAATAAAGCCTTTTCCATCTGTGTCCGTTTCGACCAGGCGCAACTCAAACCAGCGCGGTGGCCCCTCACTGGGAACCAGCTGCAATTCGGCCTGGTTCACATCTTTACAGCCCAGGCGTGACAGATAATCACTGAAAACCCTGTCATCCTTTTCCGTTGCAAGGAATTCAGTCAACCTCGATTCCAGCAGCACCTTATCCTGGTATCCCAGCTGGCGCTTCCAGGCGGGATTGACATACGTCAGGTTAAAATTCTGGTCACACTCAAAAATACATTCGTCAAGCAATGACAACAGTTTTGAGTGACGCTTTTGATTGTACGACAGCTTTTCTACCAGCGCGTAGTTGATCTGGGTTTGCAGCTCGTCGCTTTTAGGATTGCTGGACAAACAGTAATACTCCCAATCAGGATTCGCTTATCAGTGCCTTTGACGAAGATACATGGGCATAGAGCGGAAAGACCTCTTCGCAATAAAAGATCTGCTCAAAAGGCGTACGACTGGAGGTGCAATCTTCGAGAATGGTAACTTGAAAACCAAGATCCACCGCGGAGCGAGCTGTAGAATCAATACAAATCGAGGTTACCGTACCGGCGAAAACAATTTCCTTAATCCCTGAATCCTTGAGGATATTTTCCAGGTTGGTGCTAAAGAATGCATTGAGCCCTCTCTTGCCCGGGACCATTTTCACTATATCGGAGAAGGCATCAAGCTGCTCAATAATTTGTGCACCATAGGTGTTTTCTTTAAATGCACCAACTTCCTTAATAGTTTTCAATATCCCAATAGGCTCTTTCAGCTCACTATAATCTTCGGTAAAGTGAATCGGGGTATTTACCACCAACCCGAACTCCCTCCCGGCTTTGCGCAACAATTCCAGGGTGTTTTCCAACACACCGGTAATACGGGACGACTCTTCGATGACATTGTAGAGAATACCATCAGGAGAAAAGTAGTCGTTTTGGAAGCCGATCAATACCAGAGCTTTTTCATTTATTTGATTCATAGTTTGCTACTCGAGATAGGGCGCGGATTACGATGTGTGGTACTGGCGCCAGGTAAATAGAAATGATTCCAGGGAACTTTTTTTAATCGGCTTCTCAATATGTTGGGTAATACCGGCGTCGAAAAGTTTTTCGATGGCGTCCTGACCATTAACACCCGTCAGGGATATTTTATCAGTGTGTGAGTTTATTGATCCGGGCTGGCTTATCCGGTTTGCGACTTCGCTGCCGTTCATATGAGGCATGCGTTCATCCAGGAAGATCAGGTCGAAGCGCTTGCTTTCAGCAATGGCCAAAGCCTGCTCACCGTCATCGGCGCAAACAACCTGGCAACCCAGTCTCTCCAACATTACCTGAGTTGTAATTTGACTTGGCTTGCTATCATCTGCCAACAAGACCATTAATTTTCTTTGAAAACCGTTCAGCAAACAGATTAAATCGCTGTCAAAATAAGGCCAGAACAGAGGAATACCACTTTGAAGTGTGGCTGCTTTTATTTGATCAATATCGTATAGGCAAATTGATCGTCTCTCTCTGCCGCTCTGTCGGGCATAGTTAGCGATTTCCGGGTTTAGCCGGCAATCAAAAAAGAAAAATGTTGGCTCAGTTCTCGCTGCAACATCGTCGGCAGCCGTCTGTAACCTATCAAACAAGTTCAAGCGTTTTGCTAATGTTGACAATTCATAGACGAGACTGCTGTCATTAGTGATGGGTGTTAGGGATTGTGAGTCCAGGATTATTGGCGGTAGAGGGTTGCTCAATACGCAACAGTCATCCCAATCAAACGCGATTGACGACGAACTATATTCGTCAGGCGTCACCGCGATCATTAGTTTACTTTCCGCAATAGAGATTGTTACCTCTACAACTGAAGTTGCGCGACCGACGGCTGTCACAATCAGGGGCAAAAGGCCGCTGACAATGTCAGTGGGTAGGCACGAAATAGCCAACCTGGAATATCCGGTTCTATTCGTCAGCAATAATGGCAACTTCGATCCGGACTGCTTCCAGTGACCCGCCGCTATCAATTGAATAATTTCGAGCACATTGACCATAAGTATTCTTAACTTCCAGTTTGAGTACAACCACAAGCAAATAAAATTCATAATCCTTTAGCAAAATATGCGCCAGCCACTCCAACGAATAACTCGTTTTAAATCAATAACTTATATTTATCTCTAGGCCTGACCAGATCGACAGACTGGTCCCCTGCCAAATTGCTTTTCATTTTGCATTGCAAAATGCAAGTCGCAACTAACTGCCACCTCACCAAGAGCGCTATACAGGTAAAAATGCCAGCCACTCACTGCTTTTTCCTGCCATAAACACAGATAGCAAGCGGGACGCAGTATTCATCGGTGGGCCTACTTCTAGGTGGCTGCGACCTGACCTGACTACGATTTGCCCCGACAACAAGCCCCGACCACAAGAGTGCCGCGTATTAACGCGGCATAAAGGCCACGCTTGCCAGGTTTTCCAGCGACGCAGGTTTATCGATGTGATAACCCTGGGCGTAATCAACGCCCAGGGTTTGCAAGTGGTCAAGAATGTCCTGGGATTCAACAAACTCGGCGATTGTCTTGAGGCCCATTTCGTGGCCAATGGTGTTGATTGCCTGCACCATTACGCTGTCGACGCTGTTATTGTGAATGTCCTTGATAAACGAGCCGTCGATTTTCAGGTAGTCCACCGGCAGGGTCTTGAGGTAACCGAACGACGACAGGCCTGCGCCGAAATCGTCGAGGGCAAATTTACAGCCTTTGTTTTTCAGTGCGCGAAAAAACTTGCGCGCCGATTCCAGGTTACTGATTGCGGCCGTCTCGGTTATTTCGAAGCACACCTTGTTGCCGGGCACCTTGTAGCGATCAAAAAAGCCCATGATTTCCCGCAGACAGGTGTCATCGCTGATTGATGGGCCGGAAATGTTGAGCGCGCACAAATAGAAATCATCGCCCGCTCGCGCGGCGTTATCCCCGATCCAGGCGAGGGCATTCTTCAGCACCCAAAGGTCGATCTCCTGGATCAGGTTGTAGCGTTCCGCCGCCGGTATAAAGGCACCCGGCGGGATAATGCTGCCGTCGTCATCGATCATGCGCACGAACATCTCAATATGCTTGAGCTGGCCTTGAGCAGGGTCAACCGGGACGATGGACTGGTAAAACAGGCGAAATTTATCGAAGTCCAGGGCATGGCGTATCTTCGATACCCATTGGATCTGGCCGCGGCGTATCGCCATCTCCTTGTCGTCGGGTTCGTACAGGTTGACCCGGTTCCTGCCCTGGTCCTTGGCGGCGTAACAGGCCGAGTCTGCCAGGCTGAGCAGCTTCGGCAGGTTGGGTGAGTGGGCGTTGATCTGCACCAGGCCGATACTGACGCCAATCGCGAAGTGGCGACCCTGCCAGGGAAAACGAAATTGCTGGATTGCCTGTCGAATATTCTCGCCGATTTCGAGTGCTTTTTGTTGCGGGCAGTTGTGCAGCAGTATGCCAAATTCGTCGCCGCCGAGACGCGCAATGGTATCCCCCGAGCGCAGCTGTTCCGCGATCACCGTGGCCACCTGGCGCAACAACTCGTCGCCGGCCACGTGGCCACAGGAGTCATTGACCAGCTTGAACTGGTCCAGGTCCAGGTAACCGAGGATATGTTGCTGTTCTTTACCTTGCTGCAAGGACTTGGCATTTTCAATCAGGTTGGCGGCAATCTTCTCAAACCCGGTGCGGTTAAACAGCCCGGTCAAGGCGTCGTGGGTGGCCTGGTGGGACAGCTGCTTTTGCATGTTCCGCGTCGAGCTGACATCGTGGAACACAATAATGCAGCCAAATACGTGGCCCTTGCGATTCTTGATGGGCGCGGCGGTATGGGTAATGGCGTGGTCGTCGCCGTTGCGGTTGAACAAGACGGTATTATCCGCTTCGACACGAATTGTTTGCCCGGACAGGGCCTTGCGCAACATCACCGCGCTGGTCACCGAGGTGGGAAGTAGCAGCTGAAAAACATCGACACAGGGCTGTCCAGTCGCCTGCTCCTGGGTCCAGCCGGTGAGTTGCTCGGCGGCACTGTTGAGATAAACAACTCGCCCGGATTGGTCAGTGGTAATCACGCCGTCTGCGATGGAAGACAGGGTTACCAGCGCCTGTTCTTTTTCGCGGTACAGTTGCTCCTCCACACGCCGTTTTTCGTGGATATCGCGGCACAAAGCGGTGTATTGAGTGGTGCCGTTAATCAGGCCTTTGGTGAGTGTCACTTCCATATAAAACGGGTCTGACTGAAAACGCTTGCCCAGGATCTCCCGGGGCTGGTTCAGTGGAATCTGGTTGATAGCGATCGCATCCGTATCGGTAATATTGACCAATTTTGTCACGGATTGCCCGATCGCATTGTGGGCGGGGAGGCCGAAAATGACTTCCGCCCCCGGGTTGAAACTGGTCAGCAATCCGTCTTCGCCAAAGGTCACAATGGCGTCGCGAATGTCGTGCACTATGGCGCGGGTTTGGTTGACGGCATCGGCCAGGGCGTTCATGACACGGTTGTAACCGGCGGCGATTTGGCCCACCTCGGTAAAGGGTTCGACCGGCACGCGGTGGTCCAGGTCGACGGTTTGTTGTTGCACATCCATCGAGCGCAGCAAGTCGATCAAGTCGGTGCGGGCGCCGTGCTCCGAGACATTCAGGCCGTCTTGTTCATCTTCCGCACTTACCCGCAATGGACTGATGCGATTGATGATGGATATTCCGGCCAGTGCCACCAGGAACGACCACAATCCTATGCTGATAATGCCCTGCAACTGCACCTGCAGTTGCTCGAGCGTTGAAAGCCCGGTGCCAAGTACGGCAGGATCGCCAAAGATTGCCACTGCCAGCGTGCCCCAGATTCCAGCCCCAAGGTGCACCGGCACAGCACCGATGGCGTCATCCAGCTGATGCTTCAGCATCCAGGAATCTACCGCGACCATCACCAAAGCGCCCACGGCTCCAATCAGAACGGCCTCGCCGGAGCTTACCGCGTGGCAGTTGGCCGTGATGGCCACCAGGCCGGCAAGGCACCCGTTGAGCGGCACGAACCATTCGTTGCCGGGTATGTTCTTCTTGTAGCGCAAGAGCAGGTAGGCCGCTATGGCGCCACTTACCGCCGCCAGTATGGTATTCAGGATAATGCCTGGCACCTGGGAGTTCAGGGCCAGTGTGCTGCCGCCGTTAAAGCCGATCCAACCGACCACGAAAAACAGAACCCCGAGACAGGCGAGTGGCGCGTTGCTGGCGGGGATAGCTTGCAGCTCGCCGTCGACGAAACGCCCCTGCCTCGCCCCCACCACCAGCACCGCCGCCAGGGCGACCCAGCCACCGACACTGTGCACCACCGTTGACCCGGCGAAGTCGACGAAGCCCCTTGCGCTCAACCAGCCCTGCTGCTCAAGTATCAGCCCACCCCAGGCCCAATGCCCGGAAAAGGGGTAGATAAGGGTCACCGTCAGCACACAAATTAACAAGTAACCGCTAAACCTGACGCGCTCGGCAACGGCGCCGGAAACGATGGTGACGGCGGTGGTGCAAAACATGGCCTGGAACAGGAAAAATGCCGCAGTCCAGGCATCGCCCTGGCCTAGGTCGGGAGCAAAGAAGTCCGTACCAATCAGGCCCTGGAAGGAGCCGCCAAACATCAGGCCAAACCCCAGCAACCAGAAAAGAAAGACCGCAACGGCGAAATCTGCCGCGTTTTTCATGGCGACATTGATGGCATTTTTGGATCGGGTAACCCCGGACTCCAGGCACAAGAAACCGGCCTGCATCAGGAAAACCAGCACCCCGCATAACGTAATCCAGAGAATATCGAGGAGAATACCGTGTGTTTGCATCAAATCAGCCCGTGCCAGCGTAACCACTAAATAATGAGAATAGCAGTTGGGGCGAGTCTTGCTTTGACGGGAGCAATATTACCCTGCCAGGCACCGGGGGCCGGATAAGCAACCGCAAACCGGGCGTCTTGGTCAGGCGGCTAAAAAACCATGCAGCGCCTTGAGCATGATCGGCCAGGCCGGTTCGTGATTGAGGATCAGGTGGTTGCTGCTCGGCAGTGGCAGGAAGCGCGCATTGGGGATGTCCGCGGCCAGTTTCTTGCCCTGCTTGATGGGAATAAACGGGTCGCTCTGCGGGTGCATGACCAGGGTCGGGGTGCGCACTTGACCGGTGTAGGCGCTGATATCGACGCTGCCCATAAATTCCTGCACCCGCACGGCGTTTTCCGGCGAGCTGGAACAGCGCTGTAATTCATTGAGGGAATGCAGGTGCTCCTGGGTGGCATCGGGAATCAACAGGGTGGAAAACAGCTGGCGATAGGCCGGGGTAGCCTTGCCCCACCCCTTGCGTGTCATATGGGCAAACGTATCCGCCACCCGGTCCAGGGTCGCGCTGCGATTGCGCCAACCCCGCTCGAGACCACTGAGCAGCACCATGCGCTCGACCCGCTCCGGGTGGCGAGCCGCGTAGACGGTGGCGATGGCGGCGCCCTGGCAGATGCCAAAGAGCCTAAAGTGCGGCAGGTCGGCGGCGTCAACCACGGCTTCGAGATCGGCCACATAGGAATCCAGTGAGGTGTCGTCCACATCCCAATCCGACAACCCCATACCGCGCTGGTCGTAGCGCAGCAGGCGGTATTTTTGCGTCAGCTCGTCGATTAACGGCCGCCACACCGGGCTCTGGGCACTCTCCTGCAAGTGGGTCAGCCAGTTGCCGGTCATGACCAATACCGGCTTCGAATTGCCCAGCTCGGCAAAGGCGATGTTGACGCCATCAAAGGACTTGCAGTAGCGCACCTCCTGCACCAACTCAGGGTAATCGCCATGGCCGCGGGGCTGGGACAACACCAGTCTTTGTGCGCCGGGCAACTCTTCACCGGCCAGCAGGCAGCGCTGCAGGTTTTGCAATTCCGCGCTCGGCTGCAAACCCAGCTCGCTGTGCAACAATTCAGCGCAGGCAGCGTATTGGCGCAGCGCCTCATTGCGGCGGCCCTGCATGGCGTAATACAGCATTAAGGCGCGGTGGCCCGCCTCCGCCAGCGCGTCCACTTCCACCAGTGACTCGGCGATGGGGATGCCACGCTCAACATCCCCGGCCTGCAGATAGTGGTCACAGAGCCGGATCAGGGCACTGACCGCCAGGTCGCGCAGGCGGCGGCGCTCGATAATGGCCCAATCCTCGAACTCGTTGTCGCGCAGGGAAAAACCGGCGAGGAAATCGCCGCGGTAGAGGTCAGTAACCCGGGACTGTTCGTCGATGGAGTCGGCAACGGCAACCTGTTGCAGTTGCACCGCATCCACCTCGACCCGCGCCGGGTCCAGCGCGATCTGGCTGCCGCTGGCCCGCAAGATGGCGTTGTCCTCGCCCAGCAGCTTGCGCAGTTCCGACAGCGTCTGGCGCAGGCTGGCACGGCCCTGCTCCTCGGCGCTGCGGCTCCAGAGGGTGGCGGCGACCTGTTCGCGGGTGCGATGCATATGCGGCGCCATGGCCAGCAGCACCAGCAGGGCGAGGGCCTTGCGGGAAGAGAATTCAATGGCGCGGCCATCTGTCCACTGGCATTCACAGCCGCCCAGCAATTGCACACGAATGTTCATCCCTACCACCTCCTGCCATAAGCACCGGCGTGTAACCCCATGCTATGCCTTTTGCTGCGCAATGACAGCTCCCGCTGATCGCTTTTTACGTTTTTTTCACGCTCCCCACAGTGGCTTTTCACGCCCTGCTGACACCCGCAATGGCATCCTGACCACAGCTCAACCGGAGGACTAATCATGAACACTCACACACAACATCATTTCCAGCCCCATCGTTTCCAGACCCGCCCCTTTGTCGCCAGCCTGATTCTGTGGGCGAGCACCGCCACTACCGCCCTGGCCGGCGGCGACTTCCGCAGCGAAGACGACGCCTACGAGGCCTGTCGCGAACGGATCAAGCACGAATGGACTCAACCAGGGTTGCACAGCTTCGAACGCCACTACGCGCGCAACCCGCGCCAGGCCAGGGAAGACTATGTGTTCTGGATCAATTCCAGGGTGCACGACCTGGATACTGGTGAAGTACAGCAGCTGCGCAGTCGCTGCCAGTCCGGGGGTTTTGGACTGGTCGCGGATCTGCAGACTGAGCCGGGCCGCTGGTCGTTCTAAAGCGGTCTGGGATTGGCGCCGGGCAAGGTTTGCCAGAACGACATGATGGATACAACAGCGGCGTATTAAATCGATAGCCGTGGCGTCGCAAAGTAAAAGAGCAGTGATGCAATCGTCACTGCTCTTTCTGTTTTCATCCCCGCACTTATTGTCAGCCCCGCGCCGGCATTGCAGCGGCGTGCTCTGCAGGGTTAAGCTGGATCAAACCCATCCCATCAACCACCCGATAAAAACAGAGAACGCCTATGATCACCATGGCACAGTTAACGGAATTATTAGGCTGGGCAGCTGTAATCAATATTGCTTATCTTCTTTTGGCGACCCTGGTTGTTGTGTGTATGAAAGGCACAATAACGTCGATTCACAGCAAACTGTTTGCGCTGGACGAAAAGGAGTTGAGCTCCAGCTATTTTGATTTTCTCGGCTCTTACAAAGTGATGACGCTGGTTTTTATGGTCGCGCCTTATCTCGCCCTAAAAATTATGGGCCACTAGCGACAAGTAACTAGCCGCTGGCTCCGGACACATAGGCCGCGGTCAACGCGTGGCCCGGGGTTTCAAACAATTGCTGGCACTGGCCGAACTCGATCAGTTTACCCACTCGCTCTTTCATCCAGAAAAACGCGGCGTAATTGGCGACCCGGCGCGCCTGGGCCAAATTGTGGGTGACGATGACGACGGTGTAGCGGCCGCGCAGGCGCTGGATCAGTTCTTCCACCACCGCCGCGGCAATGGGGTCGAGGGCACTGCAGGGTTCGTCCATCAGCAGGATTTCCGGTTCCAGTACCAGCGCGCGGGCGATGCACAGCCGCTGTTGCTGGCCGCCGGACAGGGACAGCGCCGAGGCCTGCAGCCGATCGGCCACCTCGTCCCAGAGGCCGACATCGCGCAGGGCGGTTTCGATCTTGTGGGCGCGCAGTTGCTTGTCGCGCACGCCGTGCTCTTTTAACGGCAGTTCCAGGTTGCGCTGGATCGACAGGGGAAACGGGTTGGGTTTCTGAAAGATCATGCCGATGCGACGGCGCAGCGTCAGCACATCCACAGGAGCACCGAGTAATTCCTGGCCGTCGAACAACACCTGGCCGCTGAGGCGGGCAGCGGGGGCCAGTTCGATCAGCTTGTTCAGGCTGGAGAGAAAACTGGTTTTGCCACACCCGGAAGGCCCGATCAGGGCGGTGATGCAACCCTGGAAAATATCCAGCGAGACATTATCCAGTACCGACTGTTGGCCGTAGGCCACCGACAGGTTGCGCACCTGCAGGTGCGGCACTGGCTCACAGCAGGGTGTGCCTTCGCGGATTTCCCCCAGCGTGTAGGGGCCGCTATTTACAAGGGTTTTATCACTTTCGGCTTTCATGAGTTGAGAATCCTCCGGCTAAGCCAGCGCTCCGCCAGCCATTGGGCGAGCGTGTTCAGTACCACAATTAAACCAATCAGGATCAGCGCCGAGGCGTAGGCGGCGCCATCGCCACCACTGACGTTCATGGACAGATCGTAAATATGCACCGCCAGCGCGCGGCCGGAATCCAGCAGCGAGCCCGGCATGCGGTCGACGTAACCACTGGTAAAAATCAGCGCCGCGGTTTCCGCTGTAGCGCGGCCAATGCCGAGAATCAACCCGGCGACAATGGCCGGCGCCGCCGCCGGTAACAGTATGTGCCAGATGGCACTCGTGCGGCTCATGCCCAGCGCCAAGGCACCGCGGCGCCAGTCGTTGTTCACCATGCTCAAACCCGCTTCACAGGTGCGAATAAACACCGGCAGGATCATGCAGGCCAGGGTCAAACCACCGGCCAGCAGGGAAAAGCCCAGGCCCAGGTAGAGGCTAAAAAAGGCGTTGCCAAACAGGCCGTAGACAATGGACGGCACCCCGGCCAACACATCGAGGGTCAGGCGAATGCTGTTGGCAAAGCGACCACCGCGGCGGGTAAATTCCGCCAGCCACACCGCCACTGCCAGCCCCAGCGGTACCGCCGCGGCCAGTGCCACCAGCAGAATCAGCAGGGTGGAAACCAGGATCGGGCCGATACCGCCGCGGCGCCCGGCGTCCTCCGGGGCGGCCACGATAAACTCCCAGGACAGGTGGGAGAGCCCCATCACCAGCACATCGCCCAGCACCCACAACAGCATCGCCACCACCAGCGCCGCCGCGCCCCAGACCAGCAGGGTAAAAAGCCGCTCAGCTATTGTTCCGGCAGCCGTGCTTGCATCCTCCAAACCCCGCTTCGCCATTACCCGCTCATTCATACACAGAACCCCGCGGCGCGCGCTGCACAACCCGCGCCGCCAGCCAGGCCAGCAGCAACACCAGCAGGGTCAGCAGCAGGCCGGAGGCGAACAGGCCGGCGCGATGCAGGTCGGTGGCGTAGGCCATTTCCAGGGCGATATTGGCGGTCAGGGCCCGCACCGGGGCAAACAGACTGCTCGGGTTTTGCACCACGTTGCCAGCCACCATCAGCACCGCCATGGTTTCCCCCAGGGCGCGAACGGCGGCCAGCAGCGCACCGCTGACAATCCCGGCCCGGGCCGCCGGAATGGCCACCCGCAGGATCTGGCCTTTGCGGCTGATGCCCAGGGCCGCCGCCCCCGCCAGCAAGTCCGCCGGCAGCGCCGCCAGCGCCGCGGCACTGGTCAGGGCCACGGTGGGCAAAATCATCAGCGCCAGCACCAGGATCGCGGCCAGCAAGCTGGCGCCGGGCGGTTGCCAGCTGGCAATCAGTGGCACCAGTTGGGTCAGGCCCCAGAGCCCGAATACCACCGAGGGAATCCCGGCCAACAGGTTGAGTAGCAGGCGATAGCCAGCGGCCAGCTTCGGCGGCGCGTAGAAACGCACAAACACGGCACTGGCCAGGCCCAGCGGAAGGGCCAGCACTATGGCCCCCAGGGTCACGGCCAGTGAGGCCCACACCATGGGCGCAATGCCGAACTGGCCCTCCAGCGGATACCAGCCGGAGTCGCGGATAAACGCCCGCCAGCCACCGCTGCCCAGCAGCGGCCAGGCCTCCAACAACAGGAAGCCGAGAATCAGCACCAATAACAAGGCACAGCCGCCGGCCAGCAGCGCCAACAGGCGGGCCAGGTTGCGGTCGGTGCGCGCCGCCCCCCCGTTAAGGTGCGACGAAGAATTGTGCGCTGATAAGGTCACGGACTGACTCGGATTGGGCAAAGGCGATAAATTGCTGCGCCAGTGGCGACGACTGCCCCACCACCACCAGGTTTAACTGGCGCGCCAGCGGGAATTCGCCGCGAGCGACATTGGCGACACTGGCACTGTGGCCGGCCATGGGCAGCAGTCGCAGCGCCGTACCCCGCTGTTCCTCGTATTCGGCGCTGCCGATCGAAACGTAGCCAATGGCACCGGGATTACCGGCGACAGTCTTGATGCCCTGCTGGTTGTCGCCGATGATCACCTGGGCCCGGATCTGGCTGTTCTTAAGGCCAAAATACTGCAGAAACAGTTCCAGGGTAGAACGGCCCTCGGCCTTGTTGACCACCGTGATGGGCCGGTCCGCGCCACCCACTTCGCGCCAGTTGCGAATCTGGCCGCGATAGATAGCGACAATCTGCTGGTCGGTGAGGGCCGCCACGCTATTGCTGCGATGCACAATAATGCCGATGCCGTCCATGGCGATGGTGTAGGCGGTCAGGTCGCCCTCCGTCGCTTGCAGGGCCCGGGATACCATGCCGATATCCGCCAGTCCGCGGCGCGCGTCGAGGATACCGCGGGAGGAGCCCCCGGTTTGCACATCGATGCGCACCCCCGGGTGCTGTTGCTCATAGCGTTTGGCCATCTCCAGCGCCAGCGGTGCCACGGTGCTGGAGCCGGTCAACACCAGTCGCTGCGACGCCGCCCACAGTGACTGGCTGGCCAGCAGTAGCAGCAGGCCCAGCAGGGCGACGGCGGCTCGGCAAAGCCCGGCGCGCGCCGTTGCATTCTTGTCCGAGTATGTCTTGCCCAGACATTTTTTCTGCAGGCGCCCTGGCCCAGGCACACAAGTAAAAACCATCATATTCACGCCTCGATTATTTTGCCCATGGGCGGCAGTGCTTATGGCTGACTGGCATTGCAAAATCGGATCTGGCCCGATTTAACACTGGCCCGCTCTAGCAACACGGCGCTTCATCGCCAGACGACTCCCCGGCGCCAAACGGAATGCTGGAACCACAGCCCTCGAACAGCCCGTAGTGGGTGCTGAAATCACCGATAAAGTCAAAGTGCTCGCCCAAGCGGGTGTCTTTGAGCATGCGCCAGGTGTTGCCGCAGACGGGGAATACGCGCCCGGTCTCAATAGCGTGATGGGCGTCGAGATCAAAGCGATGGGGATGGTTGGGGATGGTGCCGCGGTAGATCACCGCCTGGCCGTAGTCCTCACAGGCGGTTTCCAGGTCATCGAGCTTGAACAGCCGGTAGGTGGCGGAATAGAAGCCGATATTGCCGGCCCGGGCGCGCAACTCGGGGTCGGTAATGGCCAGCGGCCGGTCTTCCACCAGCCGTGGGTCGGCGAAGCCACTGGCGTGGGCCAGGCGCAGGAAATCGTTCCAGTAGAGCGCCCCGCCCAGGCATTCACCATAGAGGATGGAGTCCTCGCGCACCGCCGCCGGTACTCGCCGATCGGCGTAGACGTCGGAGAAAAACAGTTCGCCGCCGGGCTTCAACAGGCGCTCCACCCCGCGCAACACAGCCTCCTTGTCCGGTGACAGATTGACCACGCAGTTTGAGACAATCACATCAAAGCTGCCCGGTTCCAGATCCAGTTCATCCAGCTTTTCGATATAACCCTTGAGCAGACGCACATTGGCGAAGCCAAATTTGTCCTCATGCCAGGCCTGGTGTTGCCGGGCCACGGCCAGTTGCTCGTCGGTCATATCCACCCCCACCACTTCGCCGCTGGCCCCCACCAGTTGCGCCAGGGCGTAGACATCGCGGCCGGAGCCGCAACCCAGGTCCAGCACCCGGCAGCCTTCCAGCAGCGGCGGGCACACCAGGCCGCAGCCGTAGTAGCGGCTCAGCACTTCGGGGTGGATATTGGCCAGCAGCGGTTTTAACCAGGCGGGCATGGCGCTGATGTCGCAGCAGGCGGTGGTTTTCAGGTCGGCCGAACTCTGCAGCTGTTTGCCGTAGTAGTCCTGCACCTGGGCGTGGTCTTTTTGCGGTGCGTCTTTTTCAGGTGTTGCGGTTTGATCAAGTGTGGATCCACATTTTTGGTCTTGCATTGCAGTTATCCCATTGAGTTTGCGGTCAGGTTTGAGTAAAAAATTAATATCTCAAGTACGTTTGGCACCTATTTTTGGCAGTAATCCCCGCGCAGGCGGGGATCCATGCTGAACGCCCAAGCGCTCTAGTTTTTTGCATTTAACTTCCAATCGTAATTGAGGAAATCAATATCGAGCTTGCCGGCCTGGAGTTTGGCGGTGGCCGCCGGTGGCAACTCCAGCGCGTCGGCGTAACGCAATAAAAAGTCGGCCAGGCGCTGGTAGCCCTGCCAGCCCTTCTCGAAATCCTCCCGGTACCATTTAAAAATGGAGGAGAGCTCCAGGATGTCGCCGCGCAGGCGATTGCGGCTGCGATCGGCAAGGAAGTTGCGGGTCTGCTCCTGCAGTTGCTGCTCCAGGCGGCTGCCGACATAGGCCTCGGCGCGCAGGGCCGGGCAACCGATACTGGCGCAGTTGACGGCAAAGTGTATGCGCGGCTCGCGGTAGCGGTCGGAGTCGCGAATCAGCTTGTGCTCGATATCGTCCAGGGAGCGGGTTGCACCCAACAGGGGTATAAAGGCCTTGCGCCAGGGCGAGCGGAAAAAACTGCCCAGCTTCTTGATGGACTCGATATCGGGCCAACCGCTGAGGATCAATTCCACCGTCCAGGCGTTGTAGGCGTTGATTAAAAACGCCAATTGCTCTGCCGCCGGCCACTGCTCGAAGCTGGCCGGCGTTACCGCGGACAGCGACTCGAGATAATCCTGCAGCTGGCCGCGATCAGCCTGCATGCCGTTGTAATCCACCCAGGTGGCACGTCCCTGCGTCGCGGTGGTGACATGCTGGCGCAACAAGCCGTCCCAGAGTTGGTGGTCGAATTCCTCAGCCTGTGCCGTCACCGCGGCCAGACAACTCAGTAGTAGCGCTATCAGTAGTCTGTGCACGGGCAGTTCCCCTTCTCCAAGTGTGATATTTTTCCACCCAGGCCAGCAGCTTTTCCGGGGCGTGGGCGCGCTTCCACTCGCCGGCGGCGTACTTGTTGGCCTCGGCCCAGGTGGGGTAGGTGTGAATGGTGCCGAGTATCTTGTTGAGGCCGATGCCCTGCTTCATGGCCAGCACAAACTCGGCCAGCAGGTCGGCGGCGTGTTCGCCGACGATGGTGACCCCGAGGATGCGGTCCTTACCCGGCGCGGTCAGTACTTTGACAAAGCCGTGGGCGGCACCGTCGGCGATGGCACGGTCCAGGTCATCAATGCCGTAGCGGGTCACCTCGACTTCGATATTTTGCTCGCGGGCATCCTGCTCGTTGAGGCCCACCCGCGCCACTTCCGGCTCGATAAAGGTGGCCCAGGGAATCACCCGATAATCGGCCTTGAACTTCTTGAAGGTGCCAAACAGGGCGTTGACCGCGGCGTACCAGGCCTGGTGGGCGGCGGTGTGGGTAAACTGGTAGGGGCCAGCCACATCACCGGCGGCGTAGATGTTCGGGTACAGGGTCTCCAAGTAGTCGTTGGTGGTGACCGTGCGGCTGGTTTCAATGCCCAACTCTTCCAGGCCGTAACCCTTGAGGCGCGCCACCCGGCCCACCGCGCAGATCAGCTGGTCGAAGGCGATGCGCTGTTCCTCACCGTTATGTTCCACCACAATGCACTTCTCTGCATCGCCAACCCCCTCGCAACGCAAAGCCTTGTGGCCGACCAGCACCCGCACCCCGTCCCGCTCCAGCGCCGCCTGGGCCACCGCCGAGACGTCTTCGTCTTCGCGAATCATGATGCGCGGCAGCATTTCGATCTGGGTGACCTCGGAGCCGAGCCGGGCAAAACTTTGCGCCAGCTCACAGCCGATGGGGCCACCGCCGAGCACGACCAGTCGTTTGGGGGCCTCGTCCAGTTGCGCAAACTTGTCCCAGAGGTCGTCACTGGTGACGTAGCCCACCTCGTCGATACCGGGCAGCGGCGGCACAAAGGGCTGCGCCCCGGCGGCAATCACCACACTGCGGGTGGTGAGACGCTGCTTGCCACCGTCGTTGAGATCGATTTCTACGGTCCAGGGGTCAACCAACCGAGCGTAACCCTGCAGCACCTCCACCCCCAGCCCGGTGTAGCGCTCGATGCTGTCGTGGGGCTCAATGGCCCGAATAACATCGTGCACTCTGGCCATGACCTTGCGGAAGGAAAACTTCGGTTGGGCAGCTTCCAGGCCGTAGTGTTCGGCATTGCGCATCTGTTGGGCCAGTTTCGCACTTTTAATCAGAGCCTTGCTCGGCACACAGCCATAGTTGAGGCAGTCGCCACCCATCTTGTGGGCTTCCACCAGCGTCACTTTCGCCTTCACCGCAGCGGCGATATAAGACGCCACCAGGCCACCCGCGCCGGCGCCGATAACGATCAGGTTGCGATCAAAGCTGGCCGGCTTCTGCCAGCGGGCATAGACCCGGCGCGCCTTGACCACGGCAATGATTTTTTTTGCCAGCAGTGGAAAGATGCCCAGCAGAACAAACGACAGGAGCAGCGCCGGCGAGAGAATGCCGGCCAGGCTGTCCAGTTGCGCCAACTGGGTACCGGCGTTGACGTACACCAGGGTACCGGCCAGCATTCCTACTTGGCTGACCCAATAAAAAGTGGCCGCGCGCATGGGGGTCAGGCCCATCAGCAAGTTGATCAGGAAAAACGGGAACACCGGCACCAGGCGCAGGGTGAACAGGTAGAAGGCGCCATCCCGGCGCACCCCTTCATTGATCGCCTTGAGGCGGTCACCGAAGCGAGTCTGCACGGCGTCATGCAGCAGGTAGCGCGATACCAGAAACGCCGCGGTGGCACCGATGCTGCTGGCAAAGGACGCAATCAGTGTGCCCCAGGCAAGGCCGAACAGTGCCCCGGCCACCAGGGTCAGCAGCGCCGCGCCCGGCAGGGACAGGGCGGTAACCAGAATATAGAGCAGGAAAAACACCCCGCCCACCAGCAGCGGGTTAGCGGCACGGCGCTGTTCAAAGTCACCGAGACCAGCCTTGATACCCTCGAAGGTCAGCAACTGGTGCACGTCAAAATAGAAAAAGCTCAACACCAGTGCGGCGATGGCACCGAGCAGTAGAATCCGCTTCATAATGTGTTCCCCGGCGCTGCGCGCCCTGTCTCATAGCATGCTCCGTGCGGTGAATAAATACTTTCGCAGTGCATAGATTGATAGTGCATCGATTGATAGTGCATGGATTGGCAGCAAATAGGTCCGGGCTGACTTAACTCAAATTGAAGCGCGCGACCATGACTGCGCCGGCAATGATTGCGCACGAACATCAAAGCGCACCGCCGCAGCTGCTGCCCTGCCCGGCCGTACAGCCAAAGCAGTGATCCGCCACCTTGATCGCCTTGCCCTCCACGTCCTGCGCCAGCAGGTCGCGCAGGTGCGGGCGCCCCTCTCCGGCCAGTTTCAGATCCAACTGTTGGTTGAAGTCGCAGTCATAGAGGTTGCCGAGCCAATCGACACTGACCAGCGACCGGCACATCACCTGCTCCAGGTTGGCGTCGCTGAAATTGTCATGCAGCAGCTGCATATAGTCGTGAAACTGACCCTTGGAAATCAGGGTGGAGCCAAAGCGCTTGATGGGCATATTGGCGAGAGCAAACAGCTGGTTGAACTCGATGCCGAAATGCTGGCGCAGTTCGCGCTTGTAATCCGCCTCCAGTCCCTCCTGCGCCGGTGGCAGGGACGGCCCCTGGGGGTTGTAAACCAGGTTCAACACCAGGTCACTGCCCGGCATGCCGTAGCCCAGGCTATTGAGCTTTTGCAGGGCAGCAATGCTCTTGTCGAACACCCCGTCGCCGCGCTGCTGGTCAACATTGGCCATGGAGTAGCACGGCAGCGAGGCCACCACTTCCACCTTGTGCGCCGCCAGGAATTCCGCCAGGCCCTCCTGCCCGGGCTCGAACAGGATGGTGAGGTTACAGCGGTCTATGACCTGCACCCCGGCGGCGCTGGCCGCACTGACCAGCTCGCGAAAATTCTCGTGCAGCTCCGGTGCGCCACCGGTAAGATCGAGCTTGCCAATATTGCGCGCTTGCAACACTGGCACAATCAGCTCCAGCGTCTCCCGATCCATCATCTCCGTGCGATTGGGGCCGGCATTGACGTGGCAGTGCAGGCAGCGCTGATTGCAGCGATAGCCCAGGTTGACCTGCAGGGTGTCCGTGCTGCGCCGGCCAATGGCGGGGAATTCGGTGATTTCCAGTAGGGGCAGGGTGGCGTGCATTCAGTACTCCAATTCTAATGTGCTTACTCGATAGATGTGGCAATTGCCGCTTTGTTACAGTTGCGACAAAAGTTATTGCAGCTGGTGCCCCAGAAGCGGCGATGACTATTGGTTAATGACAGACGTGATTAGTTCACATTGGTTCACATCCATATACGCTGCCCTATGTCATTCCCGCACAGCTTGCGGATGGACTTCGAGATGGACACTAATTAGACCCAACGTCAATTAATCTGCAATACTGCCCGTCATCACGGCATTAAGGAACCATGGATTCGTGGATAACGACCAACTTGAATTACTGCGCAACGGTGACCAGGCCCTGTTCGCACAATTGGTGCGCGATCATCATCGCGCCCTTATCGCCCTCGTCACCCCCATCGTCGGTAGCAGTGAAGCCGAGGAAGTCGTGCAAAACGCCTGGGTCAAGGCCCATGGAGCCATCGCCAGCTTCCAGGGCCGGGCCAATATCCGCACCTGGCTCGGCCGCATCGCCATCAACGAGGCGAAAATGCAGCTGCGCGCGCGCAAAAAAGAATTGCTGTTTGCCGACCTCAGCCCGGACCAGGCTCACAGCGATCCCCTGGCCGACAATTTCCGCCCCGGCGGCCAATGGCAACAGCCCCCCGCCAACTGGCATTGCGATTCCCCCGACGCCTTGCTGATGGAGGCGGACCTGGCCGATTGCCTCGCGCGCCTGCTGACCGGTATGCCGGCGAACCAGCGCGCCGTGCTGGAGATGCGTGACAGCAGCGAATTGCCGTTTGATGAAATCTGTAACACTTTGGCCGTTTCTGCATCCAATGCCCGAGTGCTGCTGCACCGGGCGCGGGCCGAGCTATTCAAGCTGGTAAATCACTATCAGGAGACAGGGGAATGCTAATGCAGGAGGCACAGCAATGTTAAAATGCCGCGACCTGGTCGCTGAAGCCGACCTGCTGCTGGCCGGCGAACTGAGCTGGCAGCGACGCCTGGCGATTCGCGTCCATTTGCTGATGTGCCGCCACTGCCGACGCTTTATGCGCCAGTTCAAACTGCTGCTCAGCGCCATTCCCGCCATGCACAAACCCGCCAGTGAGGCCGAGGTGGAGCAGGTCATGCAGCACATTCAGCAACAGGGGGGCAAGCCCCTTGACCAACGCCCGCGCGGGGAATAGATTAGTAGAGATCTGAACGGCGCACCTGCTCGCCGCCAGCACGACCAAATCACTGCATCCAAGACCAACCCACCAACCAGTCAAGGAAGCTGTCATGTCACTACGTATCAACGATCAAGCCCCCAACTTCAAGGCACAAACCACCCAGGGAGAAATCGACTTTCACCAGTGGATCGGCGACGGTTGGGCGGTACTCTTCTCCCACCCGAAAGATTTCACCCCGGTGTGCACCACCGAGCTCGGCTATATGGCCCGTATCCAGCCGGAATTCGACAAGCGCAACACTAAAATTATCGGCTTGAGTATCGATCCGCTGGACGACCACAAACGCTGGCTGAAAGATGTTGAAGAGGTGGGCGGCGCCAAGATCACCTACCCGGTGATTGCCGACACCGACCTCAAGATCGCCAAGCTCTACAATATGTTCGCCGCCGACGAAACCGGCACGGCCGAGGGCCGCACGGCCATGACCAACGCCACGGTGCGCTCGGTATTTGTGATCGGTCCGGACAAGAACATCAAGCTGATGCTGACCTACCCCATGACCACCGGTCGCAACTTCGATGAGATCTTGCGGGTCATCGATTCCATGCAGTTGACCGCCAAACACCAGGTGGCGACCCCGGTAAACTGGCAAGACGGTGAGGATGTGATCATCGTGCCCTCGGTCAGCAACGAAGACGCGGCGAAAAAATACCCGGATGGCTGGGAAACCGTGAAACCCTACCTGCGCAAGGTGAAACAGCCTAAGTAGTTCGCAGATGAATATATTGCCGCACCCCGGCAGGGCGACGCGCGGCAATTGATGGCTTGTACGCTTGTGCAAGCCTCCTGCCGGCAATCGGCAGGGCCCCAATGCGGTTTGACCTCGTTCAAACAAACCCGCTACAATCCGCGCCCTGCATCAGGTGCCTGCTCGACTTTTCCTCGCCCGAAAAGTCTGGAGCAGGTTAAACGGGAAGTGTGGTGCGTCATGGCAACAGCTCGATAGCTCGCGGCCGCCAATGACCAAGCCACCGCTGCCCCCGCAACGGTAACAGAGTGTGTGCAAACCACCCTGGAGCCCGAAACCGGCCTGTTGATCAACCCCCCGGGTTTGATCGCCCCAATGCAGAGTAGCAACGATGAAGCGGAGGGCTTTGTCGGTGGTCAATTGCCGGTTCTGTTCAGGCGCTCGCCACTCATACCCCTCCCTCAATCCTTGTGTTAACCAATCAGATTGAGGACCAAAAAAATGTTGAATTCAAACAGCCCGGCGCGCGCGCCGCGAGCAACCCTGCAGCGCCTGCTGCAACACACCGGCCTGGCCCTAAGCCTGAGTGCCGCCCTGCCCGCTGCTGCCAGCTCCCAATATCAGGAAGTCGTGGTCACCGGCACTCGCACCCCGGTGGCACTGGCCGACTCACTGGCCTCGGTGGCAGTGGTTTCCCGCGCCCGCCTGGAACAGTTGCAAGCCACCGCGCTGACCGATGTTCTGAGCCAGGCCACCAGCCTCGACATCAGCAACAGCGGCGGTGCCGGCTCCCAGACCAGCCTCTATACCCGCGGCACCGCCAACGGCCACACCCTGATTCTGGTGGACGGCCAGCGCATCAGCAGTGCCACTTTGGGCAGCGCCAACGTGCAGTTTCTCAACCCGGACCAGATTGAACGCATCGAGATCGTGCGCGGCTCCCGCTCCAGCCTCTACGGCAGCGATGCCATTGGCGGCGTGGTGCAGATATTCACCCGCGACGGCTCCGCCAGCAGCGGCAGCTATATCAGCGCCGGGGCCGGCAGCCACAACCTCAACAAACTCGCCGCCGGCACCAGCGGCAAGCAGGACAGCCTGCGCTACGGCCTGCACGTCTCACGCCTGCAGACCGATGGCTTCGACAACCTGATCGATGACAACGGCAACAACAGCGATGACGACGGCTACCGCAACCGCTCGGTTAACGCCAGCGTTGGCTATGAGTTTGCCAGCGGTGCCGACATCGCCCTGCGCTACCTGGAAAGCCACAACCGCAACGAATACGACAGTGCCTTTTCCCCCGCCACCGAGCCCTACAGCATCAGCCGTATCCAGAACATCAACCTGCAGGGCAGCCTGCCAATCACCGACTTCTGGACCAGCAGCCTGTCGCTGGGGACAGCCCGGGATGACAGTGACGACAAGGACCGCGTCAGCGGCCTCAATACCGGTGATTTCCGCACCACCCGGGAGCAGCTGTTCTGGCAAAACGACCTCACCCTGGCCGAGGGCCACACCCTGACCCTGGGCTATGACTACTTCGAGGATGAAGTTGAGGCCAGCACCAACTACGCCGAGTCCAGCCGTGACAACGAGGCGCTCTTTGTGCAGTACCAGGGGCAAGTGGCCCGCCTGGATATGCTGGCCGGCTACCGCAAGGACGACAACGAGGCCTTTGGCACCCATGAAACCGCCAACGCCGCCCTCGGCCTGACGCTCAGCGAGCAATACCGCCTGGTGCTGGGCTGGTCAGAAGGCTTTAAAGCCCCGACTTTTAACGATATGTACTGGCCCGCTGGCCCCTTCAGCGCCGGCAACCCCGACCTCGAACCGGAGCAGTCGAAAAACCTCGAACTGTCCCTGCAGGGCAACCACGCGCAACTGGACTGGGCCCTGACCTGGTTCCGCAACGACGTCAAAAACCTGATTGACTGGGCTCCGGGTCCGGATTTCGTCTGGCGCCCCTACAACGTCAGCAAGGCCGAGATCAAAGGCGCAGAGCTTACCTTGGGCGCCAACCTGTGGGACTGGCAGTGGAATCTGGGCTACACCTACGTCGAACCCCTCGACGCCGCCAGCGACAACATGCTGATCAAACGCAGCCGCAACAACCTCAACCTCAGCGCCGACCGTGACTTCGGTGCCCTCAGCCTCGGTATTTCAGTCAAAGCCCAGGACCAGCGCTACAGCAACAGCGACAACAGCCAGCGCCTGGGCGGTTACGCCACCGCCGCCGTACGCCTGGGCTATCGCCTCAGCAGCAACCTGGAAGCCAACCTGAAGCTGCAAAACCTGCTGGACCAGGACTATCGTCTCAACCGCGGCTACAACCAGGACGGCTTTAACTGGCTGGCCAGTGTTACCTATCGGTTGTAGTTCAATAGGCTGTAGTTCAATAGGCTGTAGTTCATTAGGCTGTAGCGAAATAGGCCGCAGTGAAATACCCCGGCAGTGGAATTTCAATGCCGGACCAAGGAACCTGCCACATGACTGACACTCACCACTGCCCGGCACTGCTGATCAGCGCCCCAGCCTCTGGCCAGGGCAAAACCACCCTGGTCGCCGCCCTGGCCCGCTACCATCGGCAGCAGGGGCGGCGAGTGCGGGTATTTAAAACCGGCCCCGATTTCCTCGACCCGAAAATTCACCAACAGGCATCGGGCCACCCGGTCTACCAACTCGACACCTGGCTGGTGGGCGAGGCTCAATGCCGCCAGTTGCTCTACGAGGCCGCTGCCAGCGCCGACCTGATCCTGGTAGAAGGGGTGATGGGGCTGTTTGACGGCACCCCGAGCAGCGCCGACCTGGCACTGAGCTTCGGCCTGCCGGTGGCGGCGGTGATCGATGCCCGCGCCATGGCCCAAACCTTTGGCGCTATCGCCACCGGGCTGGCCGGCTACCGCCCCGAGCTGCAGTTCGCCGGTGTTGTCGCCAACCGGGTCGCCAGCGAGCATCACCAGAATATGCTGCGCGACAGCCTGCCCGCCCATATCCCCTGGCTGGGGGCGGTGCCGCGCAGCGACCAGATCGAGCTGCCGGAACGCCACCTCGGCCTGCACCAGCCGGACAGTATCAGCGGCTTCGACAACCGCCTGGATGCCGCCGCCGAGCTGATTGCGGCCACGCCCCTGGCGCAGCTGCCCGCCGCCGTGCCTTTTACCCCGGCCCCGGCCGCTACCGCCACCGACAAACTGCTGCAGGGCCAGCGCATTGCGGTGGCGCGGGACGCCGCCTTCAGTTTTGTCTATCCGGCGAACCTGCAGCTGCTGCAACAGCTGGGCGCTGAACTGGTGGACTTCTCGCCCCTCAGCGACCCGGAGTTGCCCCCCTGCGACAGCCTCTATCTCCCCGGTGGCTACCCCGAACTGGAACTCGACCCATTGGCCGACAACAGCGCCATGCACGCCTCGATTCAACAGCACCACGCCCGGGGCAAGCCCATTGTCGCCGAGTGTGGCGGTATGCTTTACCTGCTCCAGGCGCTAACCGCCAGCGACGGCCGCTGCCGGCAAATGGTGGGGCTGATTCCCGCCGCCGCAGCCATGCAACCCAAACTCGCCGGGCTCGGCTCACAAGCGGTGCAGTTTGCCGCCGGCGAGTTGCGCGGCCACACCTTTCACTATTCGGCCTTCAACACTGCGCCCCCTATGACACTGCACGCCGTGCGTCACCCCTATGGCACCCAGGGCGAGGGGGTTTACCAGCAAGCGGGGCTGACCGCATCCTATTTGCACTGGTACCTGCCCTCCAACCCGCCGCTCGCCGCCGCCCTGTTCCAGGGGGAGGCGCAATGACCCCTGCCCACCGGAGCGCTCGCCCATGACACAGCCTGCCGCGCCTGAACGCAGCCTTGAACTGATCCTCGGCGGCGCTCGCTCCGGCAAGAGCCGGCTGGCGGAAGAGCGCGCCCGCGCCAGCGGCCAGCAGCTGGTCTATATTGCCACCGCCACTGCTGGTGACGCCGAAATGGCCACCCGCATTCACCACCACCAGGCCCGCCGCGGACCCGAGTGGCAGTTGCTGGAAGCGCCCCTGCAGCTGGCCGCCACCCTGCTGGCCGAGCAGCGCGAAGACCGCTGCCTACTGGTGGACTGCCTGACCCTGTGGCTGAGCAATTGCCTGCACCGGGACTGCTGGCAACAGGAGCGCCAGGCCCTGCTTGACGCGATACCCCAGCTGCGCGGCCGAATCATTTTCGTCAGCAACGAAGTGGGCTCCGGCATCGTGCCGCTGGGGGCATTGAGCCGGGAATTTGCCGACGCCAGTGGTTTTCTGCACCAGCAGCTGGCGCAACTGTGCCAGCGGGTCACCCTTACGGTGGCGGGCCTGCCACTTGAGTTGAAACAGGAGCCGCCGCAACCGGGCAACCAGGCCCCCAATCCCGAGACCGATTGAATGACCACCAATACCTCCCAACCAGATAGCGCCAGGGTCGATATCGAGCCCGGCAGCGACACCCGCGCAGACATCCACACCGATGCCCGCTTCAACTGGCTCACGCAGCCAGTGGCGGCCATTGACCAGCGCGCCCGAGCCGCAGCCCAGCAGCGCCAGCAGCAGCTCACCAAGCCGCCGGGCTCGCTGGGGCGACTGGAGGATATCGCCCTCGACTTCGCCGGCTGGCAGGGCAAGGCCACTCCCGAGCTCAAGCGCTGCAGCGTGCGGATTTTCGCCGCCGATCACGGCGTCGTGGCCGAGGGCGTATCCGCCTTTCCCCAGGCGGTCACCGTGGAGATGATTCGCAATTTTGCCAGCGGCGGGGCGGCCATCTCGGTGCTGAGCCGGCAGCTGGATGCCGACTTCCAGGTGCTCAACCTCGGCACCGCGGCGCCGTTACCGGCCGAGATTCAGCAGCACCCGGCGGTGCTGGACCTGCAGCTGGCCCCGGGTACCGGCAACATCTGCGAGACCGCGGCAATGACCGCGCCCCAGCTCGCAGCCGCCCTGCAAGCCGGAGCCGAGAGCGTCAACAGCGGCAGCGCGCAACTGTTTATCGGCGGCGAAATGGGCATCGGCAATACCACCGCCAGCGCCGCGCTCACAGCCTGCCTGCTCGATGTCAATGCCGAGGACAGTGTCGGCCGCGGCACCGGCGTCGACGACAGCGGCCTGCAGCGCAAATGTGTTGTGGTCGCCCGGGCCTTATCCCTGCACCGACACCACTGCAGCGGCCCGCTGGAAACCCTGCGCTGCCTCGGCGGTCTGGAGATTGCCGCCCTCACCGGTGCCTATATCGCCGCTGCCCAGCGCGGCGTGCCAGTGCTGGTGGACGGCTACATCTGCACCGTGGCGGCCCTGCTCGCCTGTCGTCTCAACCCCGGGGTGCGCCAGTGGCTGCTGTTCGGCCACCGCTCGCTGGAGCCCGGCCACACCCTGCTGCTGCAAGCCCTGGCGGCGGAGCCACTGCTTGACCTGCGGATGCGCCTGGGCGAAGGCAGCGGCGCCGCGGTGGCCGTGCCGCTGCTGCAAAACGCCTGTCGCTTGCACGGGGAGATGGCAACCTTTGCCGAGGCGGGAGTCAGCGTTGCAGACGACTGAGGTGAACGCCGCCCCTGAGGCCCTTGCCGTCACTACGATAGACCTGCTGCGCCACGGCGCCTGCGAGGGTGGAGCTATTTTGCGCGGCCGTACCGATTCTCCGTTGGCCGCCGAAGGTCACCGGCAAATGCAGGCGGCACTGGCACCGCACGGCGGCTGGCAGGCGGTGGTCAGTTCACCGCTGCAGCGCTGCCACAGCTTCGCCACTGACTTCGCCCGGCGCAACGGCCTGCCCCTGCAGCTGGAGCAGGACTGGCAGGAAGTGAATTTTGGCTGCTGGGAGGGCAAGACCCCCGCCGCCATTTACGCCGCGGACCCGGAGCTGGCCGACCGCTACTATCGCCTGCCCGGCAGCGTCACCCCGAGCGGGGCCGAACCCCTCGCCGAAGCCCGCGACCGGATTATGGGCGCGTGGCGCTCACTGTTGCGTTCCCACTGCGGCCAGCACGTGCTGGTGGTTAGCCACGGCGGCGCCATTCGCCTGTTATTGACCGCGCTGCAGAACGCCCCCCTCAGCGCCAGCCAGTTCTTCCAGGTCCCCCACGCATCCCTGACCCGCCTGCAGGTGCACGGCGGCGCTGACGATGCCTTCATGCAGCTGCTGTTCCACGGTCATACCGGGGCCACTGCCAGGGACTGCCACTGATGGCCGAAAGAATGCAACAGCGTATTTACAATGAGTGGCAGGCCCTGCTGTTGGCGCTGGGGTTGCTGACCCGAATTCCCATGCCACTACATAAGGAGCTGGCCCCCGCGACACTGGGCCGCTCGCTGCACTGGTACCCCGCGGTGGGGCTCATCCTCTCGCTGCTGTTACTGCCGCTGGCCTGGTTGCCCCTGCCCGGTTTGCTGCTGGCGGCGCTGCTGCTCTGCGCCTGGGTGGCGGTCACCGGCGCCCTGCACCTCGACGGCCTGGCGGACTGTGCCGACGCCTGGGTGGGTGGCCTCGGTGACCGGCAGCGCACCCTGGATATTATGAAAGATCCGGCCTGCGGCCCCATTGGCGTGGTCGCACTGGTGCTGGTGCTACTGCTCAAATTTACCGCCCTGGCGAGCTTGCTGCTGTTGCCTGCAGCGAGCAGCAGCGGCTGGTGGCTGGTGCCGCTGGCAGCGCGCAGCCTGCTGCCACTGGCCTTCCTCAGCACCCCCTATGTGCGTAGCCAGGGGATGGGCTCAGCCCTGGCCAGCCACGGCCAGCGCCAAACGGTGCTGCTGGCTGCCGGCCTGGCCACAGCGCTGCTGGCACTGCTGTTACCGTGGACATTACTGCTGCTGTGGCTGCTCGGTGGCGCCCTGCTGCAGCTGCTCTGGCGACGCGCCATGCTGCAGCGCCTGGGCGGTTTTACCGGCGACGGAGCCGGCGCCCTGGTGGAGTTGCAGGAGACATTGCTGCTGGTATTGACGGCGGCCTGGTGCAGTGCCAGCGCCCCCAAGCTGGCGCTCGGCCTGTGAGCGGCCTGGTGCTGGTGGCGGCGCTGCTGCTCGACCGCTGGCTGGGGGAATTGCGCCGCTGGCACCCGCTGGTGGGCTACGGGCATCTGGTCAGCCGGGTAGAGGCAGTGCTCTATAAGGACAGCGCCAGTCCGGCGCAACAACTGCTGCGCGGCGGCCTCGGCTGGATCCTGCTGGTGGTTGCGCCAGTGCTTCTCCTCAGCGCTCTACTGGCGCTGCTGCCCACGGCAGCTGCTGCCGTCATCTCGGTGCTCATCCTCTATTTTGCCATCGGCCTGCGCAGCCTCGGCGAGCACGCCCGCGCCGTCGCCAAACCTTTGCGGCGCGGTGACCTGGCCCAGGCGCGGCGACAGCTGGCTATGATCGTCAGCCGCGACACCGCCCAACTTGAAGCGCCGGCCATTACCCGGGCGACCATGGAATCGGTACTGGAAAATGGCAGCGACGCGGTCATCGCGCCCCTGTTCTGGTTTGTCGTGGCTGGCGCCCCCGGCGTGCTGGCCCAGCGTTTGATCAATACCCTGGACGCCCGTTGGGGTTACCGCTCTAGCCGCTTCCTGTATTTCGGCCGGCTGGCGGCGCGCGCCGATGACTTGATCAATTGGCTGCCCGCGCGTCTCACTGCCCTGGCTTACGCCCTGGTCGGACGCTGGCGCCCGGCGTTACAGTGCTGGCGACAACAGGGGGGCCTGACTGCCAGCCCCAATGCCGGGGTAGTCATGGCCGCCGGTGCCGGTGCCCTCGAAGTGCAACTGGGCGGCCCGGCCACTTACCACGGCCAGCAGGAATGGCGCCCGCCGCTGGGCTGTGGCCGCATCGCCCAGGTCTCTACCGCAGGGGATGATATCGACCGCAGCGTCGCCCTGCTGGAGCGCGCCAGCTGGCTGCTGGCGATTCTCTGGCTGGTCCTTGCCACTGTCAGTGCCACTACAGCTACCACTAGCGTTGCCACTCCAACTAGCAGTGCCAGTGCAGCCCCCAGTGCCACCATTGCCAGTGCCAGCCTGCCAGCACTCAGCTCGAACCCCGGAGACTGGTGGTGAAGTTGTCCCACGGCGGGCGCCTGAATGCCGCAGCCCAGGAGTACGGCATCCCGGTTGAGCAGTGGCTGGATTTGTCCACCGGCATCAGCCCCTGGAGCTGGCCGGTGCCAGCGGTGCCGCCGGAGGTGTGGCAGCGGCTGCCGGAAGAAGATGACCAGCTACTGGACTGCGCCGGGGCCTACTACGGCTGCCCGGCAACGCAGCTGCTGGCCATCCCCGGCTCCCAGTTTGCCATTCGCCAACTGCCCGCCCTCGACTGCATCGAGCGCGACGCGGTGGCGCTGCCGGCGCTGGGGTACCAGGAGCATGCGCTGGGCTGGCAGAGCGCCGGCCACCGCCTGTGCTTTTACTGGTCGCTGGAAGAACTGTTCGCGCTGGTGGAACAACAGCAAGTGCGCCACGCGGTAGTGATCAACCCCAACAACCCCAGCGCCGAGCAGGCCGACAGGAGCGATTTGCTGGTGCTGGCGGCCAAACTGGCGGCGGGCGGCGGCCTGTTATTGGTGGATGAAGCCTTTATCGATAGCCGCGCCGAGCACAGCCTGATCGGGGAGCCCGTGGACAACCTGGTGGTGTTGCGCTCGCTGGGCAAGTTCTTTGGCCTGGCGGGCGTGCGGCTCGGTTTTGTCTGGGCTGACAAAAAGATCCTCGCGGCGCTGGCCGCCAGGCTCGACCCCTGGGCGGTCAGCCATCCGGCCCGCTGGATCGGCGCCCGGGCCCTGGCCGCAAGCGACTGGCAGGCTCTCCAGCGGCGGCGCCTGCAGGAGGCCAGCGCCGCCTGGCAGCAACAGCTGGGCCGCTGCCTGCCGGGATTATCACTGCGCGCCACCGAGCTGTTCGTCAGTGCTCGGGTTAGCCCATCCCGCGGTCAGGCGCTAATGGACGCCGCGGCTCGGCACGGCTTGTTGCTGCGCCTGCTGCAGCCCTGGCCCGGCAGCGAGGCCGACAGCAACAGTAAAACCAACGACAGCAAAACCGATAACAGCGGCACGCTTGACTGCAGCAGCGCTCCCGCCCTGTTGCGCTTCGGCCTGCCCCACTGCAGCCAACGGGATCGGGCCGGTGACATCCTTCTGCAACTGGGGCAACATCTGTGAAGCCACTTCAACTGTATTACCCGGTAGGGCGGCAGAGCTGGTTGAGCTCTGGTCTCCTGAGCCCTGACGTCGTAAGCCCTGACCTTGTGAGCCCTCGCCTTGTGAGACCTCGCCTTGTGAGCATCGCTCGGTCATTATTTGCCCGCCTGCGACCCGCCCAATTACAGCTCGACCGCCTGGGCCTGCTTATTGGCAAGCTTCCTCTACTGCGCCTTACTCGGCCACACAATGCCAGGTCAATCCCTGCCCTGCCTGCCCGGCGGCGGTATTTCGCCTTGCTGTGCTTGACCCTGATGTGGCCCGGGCTGCTGCAGGCGGCGGATCCCATCCAGCTCACCGGTGTCGATGGTGAGCAGGTCAGCCTGGCGCAACCGGCGCAGCGCATTCTCAGCCTGGCGCCGCACATCACCGAATCCCTGTTTGCCATCGGCGCCGGCGCGCAGATCGTCGCTACCGTCAGCTACAGCGATTACCCCGCGGCGGCGCTGGAGATTCCCAGGGTGGGTTCCTACGATCGCATCAGCATCGAAGCCGCCGTGGCCAGCGCCCCGGACCTGGTGATCGCCTGGCACAGCGGCAACGGTGGCGACGTGATCGCCCGTTTACGTGCCCTGGGCCTGCAGGTGTTTGTCAGCGAACCCGGCACGCTGGACAGTATCGCCGACAGTCTGCGCCAGTTTGCCCTGCTCAGCGGTCGCCAGCAGCAGGGTGATGCCGCCAGCGAGCAGTTCCAGCGGCGCCTGGCGCAACTGCGCCAGCGCTACTCCGGCCAGGCCACGGTCTCGGTGTTCTACCAGCTGTGGGACCAACCGCTGCTGACCATGAACGACAGCCACCTGATCGCCGATGTAATCCGGCTCTGCGGCGGCCGCAATATTTTCGGCCCGGCCCGCCCCCTGATCCCCGAGGTCGGGGTAGAGTCTGTGTTGCGCGCCGACCCGGAGGTCATCATCGCCAGCGGTATGGGTGAGGAGCGGCCCGAGTGGCTCGACCACTGGCGCCGCTGGCCCACGTTGCAGGCGGTGCAAAAACGCCAGCTGCACTTTGTGCCGCCAAGCCTGCTGCAGCGCCACTCGACCCGCATTCTCGACGGCGCCGACCTGGTCTGCGAACAGTTGCAACAGGCCCGGCTCACTCCTATTGCCAAAGCACAACAAAACCATGACTGAATCCGAGCGAGACAATACCGGCACCGCGAATACCGGCCATGGCGACAAAGATCGAGGTAATACCGGTCGCAGCGATACCTGTGCCGGTAATCCCGACCGATCCGATACCGATGCCGGCAATGCCGACAGAAGCTATTCCGACGATAACTATCCAGACGATAACTATCCAGACGATAACTATCCAGACGAAAACTTACCAGACGGCAACCATCCCGACAAAAGTACGTCCGCCCCTCAATACACCGACCCTGGCAGCCAGCCCGGCTTTTACAACGTGCTGTTCAATCGCCGCGATGTGCGCGGCGAATTCCTGCCCGACCCGGTGGCAGAGGAAAAGCTGGCGCGTATTCTTTACGCCGCCCACCACGCGCCATCGGTGGGCCTGTCGCAACCCTGGAACTTTATCGTGGTGCGCCAACCAGCCACCAAGCAACGGGTGCACCAGGCCTTTGCTCGCGCCCACGAACGTGAGGCGCAACAGTTTAGCGGCGAGCGCCAGCAGCAGTATCGGCGCCTGCGCTTGCAGGGCATTGTCGATGCGCCGCTGAACCTGCTGGTGACCTGTAATCGCAGTCACGACGGAGCGGTGGTGCTGGGCAAGACCCAGCAACCGCAAACCGATCTCTACAGCACGGTCTGCGCCATCCAGAATTTGTGGCTGGCGGCCCGCGCCGAACAACTCGGCCTCGGTTGGGTCTCGATTATCGACCCGGAAGAGTTGCGCGAACTGTTCGGGCTACCCGAGGCGGTGGAGCCGGTGGCCTACCTGTGCCTGGGCTATGTGCAATACTTTTACCGCGAACCGGAACTGCAAGCCCGGCAGTGGAGCCGGCGCTTACCGCTGGAGCAATTGGTGTTCGAGGAACACTGGGGGCAGCAGGATGATACGGACTCACTGCGCAGGGCGCTGGTTGAGCAGCGGGGTTTTCCGGGCCAGCATCCGCCGCCGGAACAGGGCTTGCCATCGGAACAGGGCTTGACACCGAAACAGGGATTGAAATCGGAGCAGTAGTTGACGCCGACACCAGTCTCGCCGCCCGATCCGGATTAACCGGCGGCCGCGCTATTGTTCTGCCGTAACTGTTCTGCCGTAACTGTTCTGCCGTAACTGTTCTGCCGCAATTGTTCTGCCGCAACCGGATTGAACGGCGGCTCACAATAAAACCAGATCCAGTTGGCAGGCAGTTGCCGGTTCCGCTCAGGAACTAACCTCCTCATTCTGGTCGCCTTCGGGCTCTACCCGGACCGGATCGCCGACCCGGATCACACCGTCCTCAATAATGCGCGCGCAGAGCCCGCCGATGCCGCGCATGGCATTAAAGCCGCCCGGCCCCAGCGCGGCCTCCATACGCGAACAGGGGTGGCATTGACCCGCCCCTTCCAACAGCACTTGGCCGATGCGAAAGCGACGCCCGCTCAAAGCGTGCAAGCTGATACCCCGCACCACCAGGTTGCGCCGCAGCAGGGCCGGATCCAGTGTTTCGCGGTGCAACAGGGAGGCCAACACCGGCAGGTTTTCCGCCTGGAACAGGGTAATCTGGCGCTTGCTGTCCAGCCGTCCCTTGAAGCGATCGCCGACCAACCCCTCGCCGCGCCGCACCTGGGCCGCGGCCACGCTCTGCATGGGTACATCCCGGGCCGGTCGCACCAGTATCTGCTCCAGCGTGCCCTGCTGTGGCAAAGTCGCCAGCAATTTCGCCATTTGACCGCGCATCGTATCTCCCTAAAACCAGACGTTTTCAAAGCCGATATTCTCAAGCCAGTGTCCGCCCCCCAAAAACGCTATCTATGTTACCCCGCGCAGGCGGCGTCCCGGGACCCAGCAAAAGTTTGAAACCTGTAGATTCCCGCCTTCGCGGGCATGGCAGTAAATTGGTATTTTCGTGATTTCTTGACGGACGTTTGCCAGGCACTTCCAGACCTGACATTTCCACGCAGCGCTCAGAATCAACTGGTCCGCCTGGCATAAATCAACGTTCAATAAACTATTACACTTGACCACAAACCATCGCTTCGCGCCAACAAACATGACAGCTGACGACAGGCCTTAACACAGGGTTGTAAACAGCTTTACCCTCACTTCGATTTAGACTAAGGCGATGCTTGCACCCAAAATTTATAGCTCCTAGGCTGGAAAGGATCAACAGCAGTCGTTAACAGCGGCAGGTTTATTACTGTTGAGCTATAGGAAATATTAGTCACAAGTGAATCAACAATAATCAAGGAGAATTATCATGCAAAAGATAACATTCTGGGCCGCCACCTGCGCCGCCCTGTTACTGCTATCCAGCTCTGCCTTTGCCGACCGGGTCATGAAGTTCGAAGCGTTCCTGTCCGGAGCGCAAGAAGCTGTATTCGACGGTGAGACGTTTGTCCCGGGTGGTACCGATACGGCCGCGAGTGGCAGTTTACGGGTTCGCTTTGCCGCCGACCTGTCCTCGGTGGTAGTGGTATTGCGTATCAGCAACCTGACCGGTACTTTCTCCGGCGCGCACCTGCACTGCGGCCTGCCCGGTACTAATGGTCCGGTGGCCTTTGGCATGGTCAGCCCCGGCCCATTGGCCTTTGATGGCGCCGAAGTGCGAGGCCGGTTGACCAACAGTGACTTTACCGGCTCCGACTGCAGCAGCGTTATCGGCATTCCGGTGAACAATATCGCCGCCCTGGCATTTGCTATGGAACAGGGCCTGATTTACGTCAATGTTCACAGCAGCACGTTTGGTGGTGGTGAGATACGCGGCCAGGTTTTCGAGCAGGATTAATTGCGGCATAACCTAAACCAGGGGCAGTAAAAAAGCGGAGCCTGAGTGCCCTGACACAGGGTGTTGCCTATTGGTTCTGCACTGCCCCTAACAGGATTTTTCCCGTAACGTTTCGAACGGAGGTGTAACAAACCGCGAACTCCTGCATCCAAGCCACAGATGCTGTACCACCCAACAGGAGTCAACAATGAACAACAAATCCATCAAAACCGCTATCGGCCTCGCTTTTGTATCCACCAGCCTGGTCGCCCCCATCGCTGCCCACGCCGGCAATCCTTTCGCCCTGAACGACATCGGCAGCGGCTACCAGGTGGCCAGCAGTCATGCAGAAGGTAAATGCGGTGAAGGCAAATGTGGCGAAGGTAATGCCAAAAAATCCGCCGAGGGCAAGTGCGGTGAAGGTAAATGCGGTGAAGGCAAGGCCGAGAAGTCCGCCGAGGGTAAATGTGGCGAGGGCAAGTGCGGCGAAGGCAAGGCCAAAAAATCCGCCGAGGGCAAGTGCGGCGAAGGGAAATGCGGTGAAGGTAAAGCCGAGAAGTCCGCCGAGGGTAAATGTGGCGAAGGCAAGTGTGGCGAAGGACGCAAATAAATCGCGCTGCCTAGTGACCACAGTTGATAGCCGGCTGCCGTCACTTGCCGCTAGCAATTAGCCCATCGGGTTGATTGGTTGTCAGTGGCAAGTGGCGGCTTTTCTGTAGTTTTTCAGTGGTACCGCTAACCTTCAACCGGCAACCGCCGCTCGCACCGATTGTGCCAATTCTGCAATCAAGGCCCGCTGTTGCTGTACCGCGTGCAGGTAGCCATCGTCGGTCAGTGTGCGACTAAATTGAAACTGCCGGGACACTACCAGCTCGCCCTTTTGAAACAGCCAGAACTTGCCCACCAGCAGTGCCCGGGAATCCTCGGTGGCGGTAAAGTTATCGATCTGCAGCAGCAATTCCCGCTGCGCCGGCCTGGCCGCCGGTTCATCTTCAAGCAATAACTGTATGCCACCCGATTCGGACAGATCCCGTGCCAGCGCTCGCTTGAAGCCTTGCTCCAGCGGTTCCGCCCAGACGTGCTGACTGGCGTAATAAATACTGTGATCACCGCGCAGCAAGGTCATATTGGCCTGCGCCAGGTAGCGCGCCAGCTTGATACCCTGCAACCTGATGCTAATGCCGCTGTCGGCGGCGGTTTTATTACTGGCTTGGTCTTCGGGAGGGCCCCCGGCCGTACCTTCAATTATGTTCCCAGCCGTACCCTCAATTATGTCATCGGCCGTACCCTCAACTATGTCATCGGCCGCGGCGCCGGTATCCAGCACATAGTATTGCAGCGGCTGCGGCGCGCTGGCACAGGCACTCAGCAACAGGGCCGTCACCAGCAGTAGAAAAAATGATTTCATGGGCGCTTCCTGTCGATGGGTTTTAACCCGTTTATCTGTTTTGACCGGTTCATTTGTTGTGGTCCGCTCATCTGTTTTGGCCCGTTCCTCTATTGAGGCCCGTTCTTACGTCGTGCTCGGCTAAGGCGATTTTGCTTTCGGCTGCATATCGTCCTTCTGCTCGGCACCGAACACCAGGCTGTTGGGGCGCTGGTTGAGGCGCAACAACAGCGGTTGCAGTTCCTGCAAGCGGGCATTGAGGGTCTCCACCAGGGCCATAATCTCACCGTGACCGCTGGAGCCCGAGGCGTAACCTGCTGCCAGGCCGGAGAAGGATTCCAGCGCCTCGTTCAAATTGCCCAGCAGTTGCTCCTGCTCGGCCTTGTTAAACCACTGCTGTAATTGTTCGGTAAGCTGTTTGGTGGAGGCGGCGGTTTCGTTAAACTCCCGGGCAGTGACGGAGATATCCTCCAGGGTACCCTCCAGCGGCAGGTCGTTGAGCTTATCCAGCAGGGCCTCAATCTTGTAGGTCAGCTGGCTGATCTCGCCGGGCCGGGTCGGTATTACCGGGCGGCCGTCGAAGTGGACAATTTCCTCGGTTGATTCATCCTCGTAGTGCTGCAGCTCCACTAACAGTTTGCCGGTCAGCAGGCTGCCGGTTTTTAACTGCGCCCGCAGGCCACCCTTGATCCAAAGTTCGGTCTGCTCCCTGATGCGCTGCTCGCCGGCTTTGCTGTCGGCATAGCCAGCCTTGGCCGGCTCCAGCGAAACCAGAACCGGGATGCGGTAATCATCGAGCATGACCATGCCGTCGGCGCGGGAGGCAAAGTTAATCGCCAGCACCTCGCCCATCTTGATGCCGCGATACTCCACTGGCGCCCCCACCTGCAGGCCGCGCACCGAATCATCGATCAGCAATACGTATTCCACCGCGTGCTTATAGCGCGGACTGGAAGCGGCGGCGTAGTCCGGGTGAATGGGGAAATAGCTGCCCTCTGTCGCTGGAGTGCCGTCCGCATTGCCCTCCGGTACCCCAAAGGTGACACTATTGGTCAACAGCGATTGCAGGCTGGCGGTCTGCACACTGATGCCATCGGTGGTCAGGTCAATGCGAATGCCGCTGACGTTCCAGAAACGGGTATTGTCGGTAATCAGGCGGTGATACGGCGCCTTGATAAAGGTCTGGTAGTACACCACCCGCTCGTCGACGTTAAAGTCGACCTCTTCGATCTGCCCCACCACCAGCCCGCGGTAGACCACCGCGTCACCCACCGAGTAGGCGACCGGACCGGCACTGCTCAGTACGATGGGCATGCCGGGGGTGTTGGAGGGGGTCACTGGCGGCTCGTTGAGGCCGACAAACGTGTACCGCCTGGCTTTGGCCTGGCCCGGAGCCAATTCGATATAGACCCCCGACAACAGGGTATTGAGACCGGACACACCGCTGAGGCCGATGCGTGGTGACACGATCCAGAACTGGGTATCGGCACGCAGCAGGCGCTCCGCTTCGCGGTCAATACGCACCTCCACCAGCACGCTTTCGTCATCCCCGGATAGGGTAATATTTTCTACCTGGCCCACTTCCACATCCCGGGTGCGAATGCGGGTCTTGCCCGCCTCCAGCCCGGCGGCGGAGTTAAAAGAGATAGTGATCAACGGGCCCTGGTCACGCCACTGTTCAAACAGCATCCAGCCACCAATGGCCAGTGCCACCAGCGGCAGCAGCCAGATGACCGACCAGTTACTGTCGCGGCTGACTACTGCGGCGCGCGCTTGCTCGTCACGGTCACTGTCGCTCATGCTTATTCGGATTCCAAATCAGGTGCTGGTCAAAGGTGATTGCTGCCAGCATGGTCAGCACCACCACGCCGCAAAATGCCAGGGCGGCGGGCCCCGGATAGACACTCAAAGTATTGCCCAAGTGTATCAGGCTGACCAGCAGTGCGACCACGTAAACATCGACCATGGACCAGCGACCGACCAACTCGGTGAGGCGATACATCAACATGCGCTCGCCCGGCATGCGCCGCACCCCCGTGTGCACCGTGTAGTTGAGCCAGGCCAGTAACAGGATCTTGGCCAGCGGCACAAATACACTGGCGGTAAAAATGATAATGGCGATGGGATAGGAGCCGTGCTCCCACAGCTGGATCACGCCGCCCATAATGGTGCTGGGGTTGTCGTAACCGAGGATACGGGTGGTCATAATCGGCATCATGCTGGCGGGCACATACAGCACACAGGCAGTAGCCAGCAACGCCCAGGTTTGCTGGCCACTGAGGCGGTGACCGCGATGGTGGAACGGTGGCAAACCCAACCGCAAGCGCATTTGCTGCTGGTCGTGGTAGTAGAGAGTGGCCACCATGCAGAGGGCAAACAGGACGAAGGCATAGAAGGAGCGGCCAATGCCGATATCCGCCATGGAGGCGATCTTGAACAGGCTTACCAGTACCCCGATCAGGAATATTTCCGCCATTCCCCAGGGGATCAGGCCGTGAATGATACGGTACACCCGCGCAGCGCCGGCGGGCACTGGCCGCCCCAGCACCTGGGGCAGCAGCAAGTAGATGAGCCCGCACAGAATCATGGCCGGGATCAGGAAGATGGTGACGAACTGGATCAACGCCAGCAGCCAAAAGTCCTCTTCGATCAGGCGGGTGACGGTACCGGGCAGGTTGAGGCTATCCTCCTGCCCCTGCACCCGAAAACTGAGAAAATCAAAGGGCACGGAGGCCAGCAGGAAAATCATGCCGGCCACGGCAAAGGCCAGCACATAATCGGTGCCAGAGCGGTGGAAACGGGTCAGTGCCGCACCGCAGCGAGGGCAGTGCGCCGTCTGCCCGTGGTTCAACTCGGGCACATTCACCGGCAGGTCACAGAGGTGACAATCGGTGCGGAAACGAGGGCTTAGCTGTGGCACAGGTGTCGATTCCCCGAGGGCATGTAGGGTGGAGTATATATGGTGGTGAGACCATCGAGGCAAGAGCTTCAGCGGTCAGTTGCCGGAGTGCTGTCGCCAACTATAAACTCTGCGGCCTCTTATAATAATACTTATTGCAACACCCCCCCTATAGCGCAGCAATTCCTAATCTCGCAGCACCACTTTTATTGCTTTGCCGCTGGCATTGGTAACCGGCTTTTGGCTCCGCTTTGGGTGGGCTGCAGCGCTTGCGGCGGCTACCTGAGCCGATACCTGAGCCGAACTCAGGAGTAAGGCACCGGGATCGCCAGGGTTTCCTTCACTACCTCCATCACCATAATACTGGTGGAGCCCTGCACCCCGGGCACACTCAACAGAGTGTCCTGCAGAAATACCCGATAGGCGGCCATATCCGCCAACCGCGCCTTGACCAGGTAGTCAAAATTACCTGACACCAGGTAGCACTCCTGCACTTCCGGTAAATCAATGAGGGCATTTTTAAACTCCTCGAAACTCTGCTTGGAGGTGCGATCGAGGCGAATCTGCACAAAGACGATGAGGCCGGCATCCAGTTGCTCGGGGTTCACCGCCGCCGTGTAGCTCTTTATGTAGCCGTCCCTCTCCAGCCGCTTGACCCGCTCGATGCAGGGCGTGGTGGTCAGTCCCACCCGCTCGGCCAGGGCCGCGTAGGTGATGCGACCGTCTGCCTGTAGTTCCCTGAGGATATGGCGGTCGATGCGGTTGAGCTTTTCCAGTGCACTTTTCATGACATTGATTCTTTGTTCATGGCATTGATTCTTTGTTCATGGCAGTGGTTCGTTTTTCACGGCAATAGCCGTTCAAAGGCAGCAACAGAAGTTTATCCTGCCAATTTAAATATTTCAGGTTATTTAACCAAAAAGTTAAAAAAATACGAAAATATAACTTATACATTCCCTATAAACTAGCACCATTCACTAGGCAATCAACCTCTATCCAGTCAATCGCGCAAGCGGAGGAAAACACCATGCTTATCGGCGTACCAAGGGAAATCAAGAACCATGAATACCGCGTCGGCCTGACCCCGGGCGCCGCGCGGGAACTGATCAGCCACGGTCACCAGGTCATCGTAGAAACCAATGCCGGCAGTGGCATTGGCTTTGGCGATGACCAGTACAGCGCCGCCGGTGCCACCATTGTCGCGGGCGCTGAGGAAATCTTTGCCCGGGCGGACATGGTGGTCAAAGTGAAGGAGCCGCAACCGGTGGAGTGCAAGATGCTGCGCCCCGGCCAGGTACTCTTTACCTACCTGCATCTCGCCCCGGACCCGCAGCAAACCGCACTACTGATTGAGTCCGGCGCCACCTGTATCGCCTACGAGACTGTTACCGACAGCCGCGGCGGCCTGCCCCTGCTGGCCCCCATGAGCGAAGTGGCGGGACGTATGTCGATCCAGGCCGCTGCCCACCACCTGGAAAAAGCCCAGGGCGGCTCCGGCGTGCTGCTGGGCGGTGTGCCGGGGGTTGCCCCGGGCAAGGTGTTGATTATTGGTGGTGGTGTGGTCGGCACCAATGCCGCCAAGATGGCGGTGGGCCTCGGTGCTGACGTGACCCTGCTGGATCGCTCCCTGACCCGCCTGCGCGAGCTGGATGATGTTTTCCACAACAGCATCAAGACGGCTTACTCCAGCGTCGACGCCATCGACTACTATTCGGCCCACGCCGATGTCATTATCGGTGGCGTGCTGATTCCCGGCGCGGCCGCTCCCAAGCTGCTGCGTAAACATCACCTCGCTGCCATGCGGGAAGGTTCGGTCGTGGTTGACGTCGCCATCGACCAGGGCGGCTGCTTCGAGACCTCCAGGACCACCACCCACCAGGACCCGACCTACGTGGTCGACGGTATCGTGCACTACTGCGTGGCGAACATGCCCGGTGGCGTGGCGCGAACCTCCACCATCGCCCTCAACAATGCCACTCTGCCGTTTGCCGTGGCCCTGGCCAACAAGGGCGCCAGGCAGGCGCTGCAGGATGACAAACACCTGCGCAATGGCCTCAACATCCACGCCGGCCAGGTGACCTACGAGCCGGTGGCGACGGCGTTGGATTACGACTACACGCCCGCCGAGCAGGCGCTGCAAACAACCTAGTGCGGATCAAGCCAGCGCCTAATCCGGCTTGCGCAGTAGATACACCGCCAATGCCCGGCGCTGCAACTCGCTGATGGGCAATGCCGGCATGGGTGGCGGCGGCGACTGCAGCACGGCCAGCACCCTGGCATAGTCTTTCTGGCCGCGCAGGTGATCCAGCCGTCGGGGGCTCTCCCCGTGTTCATGGCAGCTACTGCAATCGAGTTGCTGATAAAGACTGCTGCCCTGGGCGGCGAGATTGTCCAGGTCGGCCTTGCGCACCCAGCGCGGCAGCGGCGTGGGTGTCGACGGGGTTTTACTCAGCGCCAGCACGTCACTGCCAGCGTCCTCAGCGTAAGCCACCCGGTAGATTGCGCCGGCGTAGTCGTCGGAAATATACACCGCACCATGAGGGCCCTGGGCGACATCCACCGGGCGCCCGACAATGTCGCCGTCGAGATTGAAGCCGGCGAGGAAATCCCGCTCCTCTATCCCGGACTCAGACCAGTGCAGCGACACCACCTTGTAACCGTCCGGCTCGCTGCGATTCCAGGAGCCGTGCAGGGCGACCAGGGCACTGCGCGCATAAGCCGCGGGCCAGGCGCTGGCATTGATAAACGCAATTCCGAGCGGCGCGTTGTGGGCGCGAAAGCTGTGCACCGGCGCCACCGGGGTGCGTTTGCGGCGCTGCGGGTCGGCGCCCATATCGGGGTCTTCGATATTGTTGCCGTTGTACCAGGGCCAACCGTAAAACGCGCCGGCTTCGATCAGGTTGAGCTCGCAGGGCGGGAAGTCATCGCCGAGCAAGTCGCGACCGTTGTCGGTGGCGTAGAGGTCACCACTCCAGGGCGCCCAGGCAAAACCGACGCTGTTGCGCAACCCCGTGGCCAGTATCTGGCCGTTGCTACCATCGGCGTCGAAGCGCATCATCGTGCCGCGGCGCGGATCCTCCTCGACACACACATTGCAGGTGGAGCCCTGTGACAAATACAACTTGCCGTCACTGCCAAAGCGAATGGTCTTGTAGGGGTGATTGCCGTCGTCACTGAGGCCATCGATAATCACCTCTGGCTTGCCGACCACTGTCCCGCTGGCGCTATTGAAACGTATTTTGCTGACCCGGTTGGCTTCGGCGTAATACAGATAGCCATCCTTGAAATCCATGCCCAGCGGACGATTCAAGCCACTGAGCAAAACTTCCGCCGAATCGGCGCTGCCGTCCCGGTCGTTATCCCGCTCCAGCAAGACGATATCGCTCTCCCGGGCGCGGCTAACCAGCAAGTCGCCCGCAGAGGTAAAGCGCAGGAACCGGGCATTGGGCAGATTGTCAGCGTAGAGGCTGAGTGAAAACCCCTCGGGCAAGGTGAAGCGCTGCGTGGCTTCGCCGGCGCTAACACTACTCCCGCCCTTGCCGGTAATCGCATGCAACAGTAGCGGCAGGCTACTGACCGCAATCGTGCCGGAGACCACCAGCGCCCCGATGCCCGCCACAGCCAACAGCAATACAACCACAAGGCCGATCAATAACCTACCACCCATCCGCGCCACTCCCGATTAGCGTTTGCCAGTTTCCAACAGGGGCCAATATAGCGCGCCCAGAGTGAATCTGCAGCCGGAAGGCTAGTGGATAGGTGTTATAAAAAGGGGTCGGTGACAAACGACAATCGAACTGATTCCTGTTTGTCACCGACCCCTTTAAATCCCCAAAGTGGTTAGGGCGGCCAGTAGTTGCTGCGGTGCGTCCAGCATCACATGGTGGTGACCCTCGGCAACGACCTGGAAAGTGGCGGATTGGGCCAGCATCGCGATGCGCTTGGCCCGGGTTAGGCCCACCACCGGGCTATTGCCCGCCAGCAGGTAGTGGCTCTTGACCGGAAGGTCGCGCAGCAGTGCTTCATCATCAGGCCGGGGCTGTAGTGGGGGCAGGCCCGGATCGTAGCTCCAGACCCAGCCTCCATCGCACTGGCGCAGTGACTTCTGCGCCAAATCACGGCGCAAGGCTTCGGGCATAGGTTGCGGCGGTGAGGTTCGAAACCGGGCAATCGCGTCCTCCTTATCCCGGTACACCCTGGCATTGCCAGTGGGGGCACCGGCGGGGAGCTGCTCGTCAACCTCGACCATGAAAAAGCTGTCGACCCAGACCAGCTGGGCGACGCGATGCGGCAGCATCCTGGTAACCACGGCCATCTGGTGCCCGCCCCAACTGTGGGCGACCACACAGTCCAGCTGCAGATCGAGGCTTTCAATCACCCCCACCAGATCGATTGCCCCCTGGTTATCCCGATAACAGCTGCGCGACTCACTGCCCCCCATACCGGAAAACTCAGGCACGAGGATACGAAACCTGCCACGCAGCTCGGCCACAATTCCGTCCCACCAGTGGGCGTTCGCGCGGTAGCCATGCACCAGCATAAGCGTCGGCGCCCCTGCCTGGGCAGCCGGCCAGTCAAATACCCGCAGCCTGGCGCCGTCGACGTCAATGCGGTGTTCTGCTACAGCTGCTGTCATAAACCAATCACACGAAATTTCATTTGCACTTCCTTAACCTGGTCAGTGCGCGCCGCGCGAAAGCTTCGGCGCGGCGTAAACATCAGGCAAACACTTCAAACAATGCGGCCGCACCCATGCCACCACCAACACACATTGAGACCACCACGTACTTCACTCCCCGGCGGCGCCCCTCAATCAACGCGTGCCCGACCATGCGTGCGCCGCTCATGCCATAGGGGTGCCCCATCGCTATGGCCCCGCCACTCACATTGTAACGAGCCGGGTCGATTTCCAGCGCATCGCGGCAGTAGAGGCACTGCACAGCAAAGGCCTCGTTCAATTCCCACAGCCCAACATCGTCGATGGTCAGGCCGTGGCGCTGCAGCAGTTTTGGAATCGCGTACACGGGCCCAATGCCCATTTCTTCAGGCGCATTGCCCATAACCGCCATACCCACATAGCGGCCCAGTGGCGCCAAACCCCGCCGCCCCGCTTCGGCCGCCTCCATCACCACGCACGCCGAGGCACCGTCGGAGAGCTGGCTGGCATTACCGGCAGTGACAGAACCGCCCTCGACCACAGCCGGCAACGACGCCAGGCCTTCCAGCGTGGTACCCGGGCGACAGCCCTCATCACGGTCGACGCTGACCTGGCGATAGCTGACTTCGCCACTGTCCTTATCCTTCACCATCTGGCTGGCACTTACCGCTACGATTTCAGCGTCGAAGCGCCCCTCAGCCTGGGCCTGGGCCATGCGCAGTTGCGACTCGAGCGCATAAGCATCCTGCTGCTCACGACTGACGTTATACTTGTTAGCGACGAACTCGGCGGTTTCCAGCATCGGCATATAGGCGTGCTTCTGGAAGTCCAGCACCGCCGGATCCCGCGCCTCCCGCGCCCACTTGAAATACGGGGCATTCAGCGCGGTAATATTCTCCACCCCGCCGGCCACCACGACGTTCATACCATCGGCCATAATTTGGCGGGAGGCGATGGCAATCGCCATCAAACCCGAGGAACACTGCCGATCGATGGTCTGGGACGGCACAGTCACTGGCAGGCCGGCGGCGAGGGTAGAGGCCCGCGCCACATTCAGGCCCTGGGTACCTGCGGTCAGTACGCACCCCATTACCATGTCTTCAATTTCATCCCCGGCCAATCCCGCCCGGGAAACCGCCGCTCGTATCGCCGCCGCCGCAATACTGGGTGAACTGGTGTTATTAAAAGCCCCCTTATAGGCTTTCGTTATGGGGGTTCGAGCTGTTGCCACTATGACCGCTTCGCGCACATTGCCTCCTGAGCATTGACTTTTAAACTGGACACACAACCCATAAACTAACACAATGTTATTTATTTATACAATAATTCTACGTTCTAAAATTGGGTCGCCGCATTGCTTCTGCCCATAAGCATTCAACTGCATAAAGCTGATAATCCAGCCACGAAACTAAAAACACAAGCAGGAACGAACCTGAAGAGCGCCACCTTAAAAACCTTATAAATAACGATATATTAGTTTTATAAGTGATTATATTTCGCTATCATTATGGGCAAATGAAAATTGCCCCAATAAATATTCGGGCTGGAATAGCGAGGCACCAGTTATGAATTCAACGGAAAAGCAGGCCAACCGGTTAGACTATGAGACCGTAATGAACTGGCCCTTCGAGACACTGACCGAAACCTACACTAGCGACGACTGCATTGCCTACGCCCGGGGTATCGCCGCCGGCAGTGATGCCGCCATTGCCACCGAGGAGAACCAGTACTGCAGCAGCGGTGGCGCCCTCAAAGCCCTGCCAATGATGTCGATTGTGCTCAATGAAGGCAGCATGTGGACCATGGATCCGGCCACCGGTATCGACTGGCGTAAAACCCTGCACACCGAAGAATCCATCACTATCCACAAGCCCTTGTCCACTGCCGCAACCCTCACCGCCAGATACGAGGTGGAAGAAATCTACGATCGCGGCGCGGGCAAGGGCGCATTTATGTACGAGCAACGGGTTCTCAGCGACACCGACAACAGTCCTGTCGCCACTATTCGTATCGGCACTTTTTTAACCGCTAACGGCGGCTTCGGTGGCGCAGCCAGCAATACACCGGCACCCATAAAAGTACCTGCAGAGCGCGAGCCGGATCAACTACTAGACCTGTCAACGCCGGGCCGCGACAACACCCGCTACCACCTTGGCGAGCAATTTGTCGGCGCCCTGAAGAACGTCCCCGGCGCCGAGGGAAAACCGCCACTGCGCGGCGTTTGTGCCTTTGGCGTCACCGGTCGCGCGCTGATACACATGGCCTGCAACGGACAACCCGAGCGTTTGAAGCACATGGGGTTGCGTTATAAAGCGCCGACATTTGCCGACGAAACCCTGCGCACTGAGCTGTGGTTTGACGACACCCCGGGCAGGGCATATTTTCGGGTCCGTTGCTTAGAGCGGGATACGGTCGTCATGGACAACGGCATTTTGGAGTTTGAACCGGGCTGAACAAGCCGACTATCCAGGGGGCCGCAGCGCGCGCGCCCCTCTTTTTTGTCAACTACCCCCTGTCACCCCGCAGCAAGCCCTGTAGATTGCTGCTCATAACCTTCTCGATTTCGGCATCCCCTAACACAGAGAATTCTCTGATGTAATCCAGCGGGTGGGGCAGGCCCTCCGGGTGCGGAAAATCGCTGCCAAACAGGATGCGCTCTACCGGTATCAACTCGGCCAGTTCGCGAATATTGTCTTCATAAAACGGCACCACATAAATGTGCTGGCGGAACTGTTCCACCGGGTGGCGCTTAAAATGGCCGGGCATCTGGCCGTAGACCCGCTCCAGCCGCTGCAGCAGCGGCGGCAACCAGTGGGCCCCGTTTTCCACCGATGCGACCCGTACATTGGGGAAGCGTTCAAAGACACCGTGGCAGATCAGCGCCGACAGACTGTCGCTGATGGCTCGCCCCAGGGCATCAAGGCAGGCTTTAAACGGTGTCGGCTCGAAGGGAATCCACTCTTTCGCACCACCCTCCCAACGGCGGCTCAAATCGTCATAGCCGGAGTCAGACGCGTGCAAACAGACGAAGATACCGGCCTCCTCGACTCGCGCCCAGAACGGGTCGAACTCGCGGTCACCCAGCGAGCGCCCACCCAGTGGCCCCGGCACGGGCGCAGGGCGCACCCCCACCACGCGGGCACCGCGCCGCAGGGCAAGCTCCAGTTCCCTTACCGCCAGCGTGACATCGGAAAGATTGATCATGGCAACCGGGTACAAACGCTCACTGCGCGAGAAGCCCCACTCATCCTCGACCCAACTGTTGAGCGAAGCGAACAGCCCGGCAATGGCGTCCGGCTTATGCCCCAGGCGCGCTTCCACCACCGAGGCCAGGGTCGGGAATACCATCGAGGCGTGAATCCCCTGCTGGTCCAGCTCAGCCAGCTTGCCTCGCCCCGTGCGCCAGGGTTCCGGTGGCGCCAGTGGCTTGCCGCTGAGTTCACGCATACTCAACCCCTCGTAGTTTTGCCCCCGATACCATTTTTCATGGGCGCCAGGTGCGGCGACAACGGCAAAATCCGGGTTGGGGATATAGTCGGTAAGCACGCCATCGATGGCCAGTTTTTTGCGGCCCTTGGCCTCGACAAACTGAAAATCTTTGGCAAATTTTTTCGGCAGATACCGCAAGAACGCCTCTTCACTTTCATAGAGATGGCTGTCGGCGTCCCAAACGGGAAAATCAATCCGCTCGCGCGCAATGTCCTGTGCGGATATTTTATTATTCGAGCTGGTCACATCTTTCTCCTGCGATAGAGTGCTGTATTGTGCCTGTTACGGCTCAACTGTATGCCATAAAACCATTGTCGATTGCCCGCACTTCACGACCGACCACCGTCACCCGAAAATAAACTCCGGCCTCTTCCTGCCAGACTTCGGTACGCAGGCTTTCACCGGGATACACCGGGGCACTGAAGCGACAATCCATGCTCCCCATGCGCGCGGGATCATTGTCACAGCAGAGCCGAATCAAACTGGCACACGCCACCCCAAAACTGGCAAGCCCCTGCAGTATGGGCCGTTCGAATCCGGCTTTGCGGGCAATTTCCGGGTCGGCGTGAAGGGGGTTCATATCGCCGTTCAGGCGATATAACAGAGCCATTTGCGGCGCAGTATGGTGGACTATAGCGGCGCTGGGGTTGCGAGCGGGTATGGCGTGCAGCTGTGGTTGGAGTTGCGTGTTGCCACCCATGCCGCCATCGCCGCGACAAAACACTGTCTGCACCATGGTGCAATAGAGCACGCCACTGTCCCGATCGATAAGCTGGCGCTCGAAGTACACCAGCGCCCCCTTGCCTTCGCCCTTGTCGATCACGTCCACAATGCGACTGCGGGCAACGATATGGGCCTCGCTCGGCAGCGTCTCGTGCATTGTCATCGATTGCCCGGCGTGCAGAATTTTTACCCAGTCCAGACCGCTGTCGAGATCCCGTGCCCAAAAGCCCGGGTGCGCCAGGGTCATGGACAGGCTCGGCAGTACCTGCAGATCTTTCTCGTAGACAAATGCCAGCTCGGTCGGGTCCAATGGGTTGCTCCCCAGACCCAGGCTAAGCGCATACAGCTGGCAGTCTTTGACGCTATAGTGAACCGTTTTTTCCGGTATCTGCAGTGCCAGTAATTGTTGGTAGCGGGTGGGCATGTTTTTCCTTTTCTGTCAGTGTGGCACGGCTCAAAGAGTGAGCTTGAACAGCGAGTTGAGTTGCCACCGCCGTCGTGCCGATTGATTCACAAAGTGTTGGTCACTGCGCGATCTTATTTGCCTTTTCCTACTTGCCTTTAAAGACGGGTTTGCGCTTGTCGAAAAAAGCCTTTACTCCCTCCTGGTGATCTTCGCTGAGATAGAGCGCGGGCTGGTAATCAACCTCGGCCCGCAGGGCGTCTTCCAGTGAACCGAAACCTTTGGCGTAAGCCGCTTTGATCAAGGCAACAGGCATCGGCGCGGCACTGCAAAACGCCTCCGCGCGCTCGAACGCCACCGCTACCGCTTCACCTTTGGCGCAGCTGTGATCAACCAGAGCCAGGGCCTCGGCTGAGCTGAGGTCCAGTACCTCGGCGCTGAAAAACAGTTGCTTGGCTTTGGCCACACCAACCCGCTGTGCCAGGGTCCACATCAAACCCATATCCGGCACCAGACCAACTTTGTTAAACACCGCGCACAGGGAACTGCCCGCGGCCGCCACCACCACATCGCAAGCCAACGCCAGCGACATACCCAGGCCAAAGGCCACGCCTTCAATCGCACACACTACCGGCTTGGGGCCAGCCGCGAGTAGCCGCACAATATGATGGGCGTGCTCGATGCGCTGGCGCGACCCCAGGATGGGCCGATCTTTTTGCATGGCGGACACGTCGCCGCCGGCACAGAAATGCTCACCCGCACCACTGAGCACGATGGCTCGACAGTTTTCGTCAGCGTGAGCGGCGCGCAGCGCATCGGCCAACAAACTGGTCATTTCACCACTGAGGGCATTGCGGCGCTTGGGATTGCTCAGCTCAATATGAGTGATCGCGCCCTGCTTACGCACGCCGATGGGACTGGTGGATGAAAAGGTATCGTTCATAAATGTTTCCCTGGGTAGTGTTCATCCAGCAGCTCTGCTTATTGTCATCCCCGTGCAGGCCGCGGTCGGCGTCCCGGAACCCGGCAACCCATCGAAATCTATGGCTTTCCGCTTGCGCTGGAATGACGGCAGATTGCTAATTTCGCCGTTTCCGGGTGGACACTGGTTAACCCCGCGACACGCTGATTACTTGCCGGTAAAAACCGGCTTGCGGCGCTCACGGAAAGCGTTGATTGCCTCCTGGTGATCGTCGGTCTGGCCGGCGATGTGCTCATAGGCCATGCCCGCATCCATCATGCTGTGCGCCAGTTGCTTGAGCGGTATATTGATCACTTGCTTGGTCCAGCGCACGGACTGCATCGGCATGGCCAGCAGTCGATCACAGTAGGCATCCACCGCCGCATCCAGCTCAGCCGCGGGCAGCGCCTTGTGAATCAGGCCCATGTCTTCCGCCTGCTTGCCCTTCAGCACTTCGCCGGTAAACAGGTAGTGCTTGGCGCGGGCGTAACCCATCAACTGCGGCCAGATCACACTGCCGCCGTCGCCGGCGATCAGGGCCACGTTGTTGTGCGGGTCACCAAATTTGGCGTCTTCGGTGGAGAAAGTGATATCGGCCAGAAACGACAGGGTGGTACCCAGGCCGATGGCGTCACCGTTGACCTTGCAGATCACCGGCTTTTCGCAGTCCAGCAGCGTGTAGACAAAGCGCTTGGCTTCGCGGATGGTGCGGTGCATCAACTCGGGGTTATCGCGCAGCTTCTGCATGTACTCAAGGTCACCGCCGGCGGTAAACGCGCGACCGGCACCGGTCACTACAATGATTTCGCTGTCGAGGTCTTCGGCGACATCGAAGAACACCCGCGACAACTCGCGGTGCCCCTCTTCACTGAACGCGTTCAGCTTGTCCGGGTTATTGAGAATAATATTAAGCACCTTGCCGCGACGCTCAAACTTGAAAAATTCATACCGTTCAAAAAAAGACATACTGTGACTCCGTGGAAAAGTTTTTAGAGTGTCGACGCTGTGCCCAACACCAGTGTCGCTTCACTGGACAGGGTACCGCCATTGCCGTGGGAAACCGCGAGGTTGGCATTGGCCACTTGCCGCTGCCCGGCTTCACCGCGCAGCTGCAGGCAGTTTTCTATTATCGTGAACAGGCCGTACATGCCTGGATGACAGCAGGACAAACCGCCGCCGTTGGTGTTCACCGGCAGGCGGCCACCGGGAGCAATCGCGCCATCGGCAACAAAGTTGCCGCCCTCGCCCTTGGGACAAAAGCCCAGGTCCTCGAGAAACAAAATGGTATTGATAGAAAACGCGTCATAGACATTGACTACGTCCATATCGGCGGGGGTATAACCCGCAAGGGTAAAGGCACGCTGGCCGGATTCCGCCGCCGGGGTGACGGTCAGGTTTTCCATCTGGTCGACATTGGAATGCCAAACAGCCGCGGCACCGCCCAACAGATAAACCGGCTTTTGCACCAAATCTTTGGCGCGCTCGGCACGGGTCATTACGATCGCCGCGCCACCATCGGTAATCAGGCAACAGTCGGTTTTACGCAGCGGGTCAGAGACCATGCGCGAACTCAAACAGTCCTCAATGGTCAGCTCACCCTTGCCGTGCATAAAGGCTTCCGGGTTGAGGTTGGCCCAGGCCCGGGCGGCCACTGCCACTTCCGCCAAATGGGTTTCGGTAGTGCCGTATTCGTACATATGCCGCGCCGCTGCGAGGGCGTAGGATGACAGCGGGTTCATGGGTCGGTAGGGCTTTTCGTAGGGCGAGGCCTGGCGCATGGACACGAGGCCGCCGGCACCGGTGCGCTGGTTACTGCCGTAACAAATCAGGGCGGTGTCGATATAGCCCATCTCCAGCAGAATAGCGGCGTTGATGGCGTGGGAAAAAAACGCCGAACCACCGGTGCGGTTATTGTCGGTAAAACGCGGGCGAATGCCCAGGTATTCCGCCGCCGCCAAACCGGACAGCGCGTCGTCGCCGGTGCACACAAACAGGCCGTCGACATCGCTCAAGCTGAGGTTGGCGTCGGCCAGCGCCAGGTGGGCAGAGCGCGCCACCAAGTCCATCGGCTTATAGCCGTGGGCTTCGCCCATACCAAAGGTGGCGGCACCGACAATGGCGGACTTACCGCGGGGGAACTTTTCCATACTACTTCTCCAGATTCTTTTATCGGTCGCGAGTGACCATCAGCCCCGCGAGCGAGCCAGGCCCAGTGCCTGTTCCGCCACCAGGCTGCGCTGCACCTCACTGGTACCGCCGTATATGGTCGTGCCGATCGATTGCCGATAGCCCACCTCCAGGTGACCGAGGCCGTCCCGCTGGGTCATGACACTGTAGGGCGCACACAGATCCATCAGGTCGTCGGCGTCACGCTGGTAGTACTCGGTGGCAAACAGCTTGGCCATCGGCCCCCAGTAGCGGTTATGAATTTTTTCTGCCATGCCCCATATGGCGCGGTAACACAGCAGGGTCGATACCTCGAGGTGCACCCGGGCTCGCGCCAGGCGGCTGGCGACCTGGTTATCGGCCAGCAGTGGCTGGCTATCGCGCTGCGCTTTCAGGGCCCATTTCTCCGCCGCGTGCAAGGCGGTGACGTGACCGTGGCGATACTGGTCGGCGGAGCCGTGCTCCATCTCCAGGGTGGAGGCCATCACTTTCAGACCGCCGTCCACCTCACCGACCAGGTATTTCCCGGGTAAATTGACATCGCTGAAATAGACGATATTGGTGCGCTCATCCTGCAGGGTATGCACCGCATGCACCTCGATCCCGGGCAGGTCCATTGGCACCAGGAACACACTCAAACCGGCGTGCTTGGGCTTGTCGGTATTGGTCCTGGCCAGCAGGAAGCAGTAGTCAGCCAGGTTGGCGGCGGTGGTAAATATTTTTTGGCCATTGATCAGCCAGTCGCCGTTGCCTTGTTGCTGGGCGATGGTTTTGGCCGCAAACACATCGCAGCCGCAGGACGGTTCGGTAAAGCCCATGCAGGCCAGCGATTCACCGGACGCGAAACGGGGCAGAGATTCCGCTTTGGCCTCCTCGGTGCCGAAGCCCATGACGATTTGGGCCACCTGGTTGGTAATCGGCGCGGTGACATGCTCCCAGCCCTCCGCTTCGATCACCGCGGTCATGGCCGCCACCGCGTAGGCACTTTTCTCACGCCCACCGTACTGCTTGGGCCAATGGGGAAACAGCATGCCTTCTCTGGCCGCCAGCTTATTGAACTCGGGGTGGAAACCATCCACGGAATGATGGGCGTGAGCACGCAATTCGGGCGTCATGTATTTGCTGAAAAAAGCGCGGGTTTCTTCCGCAAAGGCCGCCGCGTCCGCACCCAGGCTGTAGTCCTGTTGATTGTCACCCGCTGCAGGCAGCAGGGTCGACACAGACCCGGCCCGCTGCCCGACAGAGCGCTGCCCGACAGAGCGCTGCCCGGGCCACAGACAGTCGGCTGCGTCGAGCAGGGCACGCTGGGGGTCGCCCGCCGCCGCTGGCCAGGCTTTCGCACGGCGGTAGTACATCTGGATATCGTATTCCAGCGACACCCCGTATCCGCCAAAGGTACGCAGCGCTTTGGCCATGGCCTTCGAGCTCACCTCCGCGGCCCACCAAAACGCCATGGCGATATCCGCTGCCGCCGAATCGCGACCTGTGGCCAGCGACCACACCGCTTTGCGCGCCAGCAGCTGCGCACCCTCAACCTGGGAGATGGCGTCGGCCAGCGGGTGGGAAAGACCTTGAAAGCTGGAAATCGGCACCCCGAAAGCCTTGCGCTCGTTGGCGTATTCCGCCGCCATGCGCAAGCCCTGTTCCGCCAGGCCGCCCAGCGCTGCGGCGACCAATACGCGCCACTCCTGACAGGCCACGTCAAAGCGAGAGACGGCTTCGGCGCCGCTGGCGATTTTAAAATTGTCCAGCTTTACACCACTGTCGAGCACTGCCAGTGCACCGCTGCCGAGGTTCTCGACAGCGACGAAGTGGCGGGAATTCAACAGATAAACGTGGTCGTCATCCGCCAGCAGCAGGTAGTCGGCCACAGCCGCGCCATTGATCGGCGTACGGCGGTCGGTCAAACGCTGGGGCAGGAAACTCAAGAGCGCGCCCGCGCCAATCTCGGTAACCGCAGCCGCGGCTGAGGCACTGTTTTGGGCCAGTGCCACCAGGGTTTGCGACGCGGCAAGGTGCTCCAGCAAAGGCACAGACACCAGGTACTTGCCAAATTGCTCGGCGACGATCAGCGCATCCAGCAGACTGCTGCCCAGGCCACCGGCCTCTTCCGGCAGCCGCATTACATTCAGGCCCATGTCCTGCAGGTGCTGCCACAGCACTGCGTCGTAACCCGTGGCCTCCGCCGCCCGCACTCGTTCAGCGGTAGACTCAGCCGCGAATAATCGCGCCACCGACTCCTGCAGCATGTTCTGTTCATCTGTAAGGTACAAGTTCATGGGTCGTATCGGTCTCAAAGCGTGCATTGCAACAAATAATAAACTAACATATATTCAGTTATCAAGTGGCGATTAGCTTACGCCCGGATTTAACCCGCCAACGGGCACCGATAAAAAAGAGGAAATACTGTGAGAGACCACGTGGCTTTTACGCTTGCCGACACCCTGGAGGACAACGCCACGCGCTTTGCCAGCCAGCCGGCGTACCTGATGCAGGATCAAAGTATCACGCACCGTCAGCTTTTGGAACGCGCCAAACGGATCGCCTCAGCGAGCGAGAAGGCCGGATTGAGACGCCAGGATCGGGTCGGCATACTGTCCATGAACAGCCTGCCCTACGGTGAAGTCGTGGCCGCCTGCCAGTGGAGCGGCCTGATTCTTTCCACCGTGAACTTCCGTCTCGCCGGCCCCGAGATCAGCCATATTCTGTTGGATAGCGGCCCCAGAATCCTGTTCTTCGAAGCCCAATACGCCGAGCTGATCGAGGGCATTCGCGAGCAAACTACCAGCATCGAGCAGTATATCTGCCTGGACGGCGCGGTTAGCTGGGCCACGCCCTACGAAGAGTTTATCGCCACCGGTGACCCTGAAGGCTCCAGCTATCGGGCACGGGAAGAGGATATCGCCGCCCTGATCTACACCGGTGGCACCACCGGCAAACCAAAAGGTTGCATTCTCGGCCAGCGCGAGATGCGGCTCGGCGCCCAAACCATGTCAATAGAAACTCGCTCGGGGCCGGAAGATCGCATATTGCTGGTCATGCCACTGTTTCATATCGGTGCCCTGGCCATGGGTATGGGCATTCACTTTCGCGGCGGCACTGTAGTCCTGCATCGGCAGTTTGAGCCCGCCGCGCTGCTGCAGGCCGTCAATGACGATGGCGTCACCATTCTGCACCTGGCACCGACACTGGTACAGCTGGTATTGGACCAACCCAATATTAACGCCATCGATTTCAGTAAACTGCACACCATCGTCTACTCCGCCGCCGCCATGCCCCTGCCGTTGCTCCAGCGCGGCATGGAGTTACTCGGGCCCATTTTTATCAACCTCTACGGCCAGACCGAAGTGTTCAGCTCCGGCCTGCTGCGCGAACAGCATCGCCCCAATGGCAGCGAGCGGGAAAAGCGCTGGCTAACCTCCGTTGGCCAGCCCTTCCCCGGCACTCGCATCCGTATAGAAGACGATCACGGCAACCCCTGCCCGCCAGAAGTGGCGGGTGAAATCGTGGTCCAGTCCACCGCTATGGCCCGCGGCTACTGGAACAACCACAAAGCCAGCATTGAAACCTTCCGCGACGGCTGGTGCTATACCGGCGATGTGGGCCTGTTCGACCAGGACGGTATGCTGTATCTGGTTGACCGCAAAAAAGACGTGATAATTTCCGGTGGCGAGAACATCTATTCCCGTGAGGTCGAGGACGCCATTCTCAGTCACAACGCCATTAGCGAATGTGCGGTGATTGGGATGCCCGATGAGAAGTGGGGAGAGTCGGTCTGCGCCGTTGTGGTCATGGGCGCAGGTGAACAACTGAGTGAGACCGAGGTCATCGCCCACTGCCAGGCCATGATCGCCAGCTACAAAAAACCGCGCAGCGTCATCTTTGCCGACAGCATCCCCAAACTGCCGACCGGTAAAATAGACAAGGTCAGCCTGCGCAAACAGTATCACCCTTAACGAACGCGCTCCCGCTAAACCTCTCCCAGTCACCCTGCCACAGCGGATCCGGCATCGTCGCTGTAGCAGGGTGCACCTGACGTCACTGATGAGTACAAAATGAGCCACCAAATAACCTAACACTGTGTCAGTTTAGAAAATCTTACCAACCCCAGCCTCGCGAAAAATGGGCGGCTACGACAGCCTCTGCCGACCGCACTTACACCATAAAACAGACCACCATTAAGCCATTAAAACACTTCTAATCCGGGTAATACCTGTGGGTAATTGGTCCGTTTGAACGGTGCCAATTGTACTCCGCAACAAAGCCCTGCAACCCTCAATGAACAAATGGTGCTTGCAAGCAAGGCTCACTTGGGTTTAGAGTTGTAAAAGTGACTGATGGTTAGTTTTATGTTGTTATCGGTCGCCTCGGTACAAGTGACTTGCCCTATACGGCTGAAGAAGTCCGGCCTGGCTGCCGCAGCAACCATCACCATAAAAATGATGAAATTTCGATAATTATCGATTGGAGAAGCGCCTACATGATTACAAGAAAAACTTATCAACAAGTTGCACTGGCAACAGCGATCGCGTCCTTTGCTACCATGGGTAACGCCGTTGAACTGGAAGAAATCGTCGTTACGGCACAAAAAAGGGCGCAGAACCTTCAGGACGTACCGATTTCGGTGGATGTGGTCCAGGCCAGCGACTTGCAAAATCGCGCCATTAACAATGCGCAAGACCTGGCCATTGCAACTCCTTCGGTTTCCTTCCAGAAAGGCGGTATGCCGTTTGCGAATAATTTCATCATGCGTGGCATCGGCTCCATGGCGTTCGAAGGCGGCATCCAGCCCAGCGTCTCGTTTGTCGTGGACGGCGTGCCCCTGTCCCGAATCAGCGAATTCTCAGCGGATTTGGGCGACATCGAGCGCATTGAAATCCTGCGCGGCCCCCAGGGCACGCTCTACGGTCGCAACGCCACTGGCGGTGCGGTAAATATTGTGCGCGCCACACCAATCGACACCATTGAAGGTTATGTGCAGCAGACCATAACCGATGACGACGAGTACACCACCCGCCTGATGTACAACACGCCCCTGTCCGACTCCGTCAATATGCGGCTGTCAGGCAAATATACCCACCGCGATGGCTATCTCGAGAACGTGATTGCTGGCAATCCTGATCTCGGCGGTGAGGAATCTTATGGCCTGATGGCCAAGTTTGGGATTGAGATCAACGACACCACTGACTTGTTGATCTCCGCCGACTACCGGGATCAAAAGACATCGGAAGGTGCCCAGCACGTCGACCAGGTCGAATCAGGCCCCGGCGTAGACCCGGTATCGCGCCTGCCCTATGCCACCATCGGCGCCATTCGCCTGGCGGCACTGGGCGGCGGCGACCCGGCACTGGGACAACAGGTTGTCAACGACCCCTTTAAAATCAGCCAGGATCACGAGCAGCAGGGCAATATGGAAGCCTACGGCCTGACCTTCGACCTGAGCAAAGAGCTGAACGATGACATCACCTTGAAATCGATCACCGCCTGGCGCTCCAGCGCCAGCTACTCTTCCATAGACGTCGACAATACACCAGCCAACACCACCCAAACCTACAACATGGGCCTGGTTGCCATCGTCGACAGCACCTTCAATTCGCGCCCGCACGACGAGATAATTGCCAACGAAATCGAGTACTTCAGCCAGGAGTTACGCCTGGAAGGCTCCACCGATTCCGCGGAATGGATTGCCGGCATCTACCTCAGTCACTCCGAAGAGGTTGCCGACAACACTGCGCCGACCTCTCTGTTCAATAACGGCGTGCTGCGCTTCGACCCCAAAGAGGCGACCGCCAGCTGGGACAGCTACGCTATATTTGGCGACGTAACTTTCCAGGTGACCGAAACCTTTGATGTGTTTGCCGGCCTGCGCTGGACCCAGGAAGACATGGACATCGAGTACAGCAACGCGGTCTACACCTTCCCCCTGATCAACCTGGGTAACGGTATAGTGATACCGGCCGATGTATTTACCTTCGGCGAGGAGTTCACCGCGGTCGACGTCAATCACCCGGCATTAATCGCTGAACTGGCACCGGGCTTCACCCTGCTCGACGCCCTCACCTCCAGGACTGCATTCCAACGCGATGACACCTCCGCCGACTGGAGCGGGCGCCTCGGCTTTACCTGGCACTTCTCCCCGGATTCGCGCCTGTACGCCTCCGCCTCCCGCGGTTTCGTCGGCGCCGGTGCCAATATCGGCCGTTCGGCCAACGCCAATAATGCCGTGGTCGACCCATCACTCACCGAGGCCTACGAGCTGGGCATCAAAACCCGCCTGTTTGACAACAGCGTGCAGTTTAATGCCGCCGCCTTCTGGCAGGAGGTGACCGACCTGCAGACCTCCAGGGTCGTGCCGGGCTCCATCAATACAGAGACTTTCAACGCCGGCACCCTGACCACCCAGGGGCTGGAAGTGACTCTGGATTGGGCCGCGACCGAGATGCTGACGCTGTCCGCCAGCGCCTCCATCCTGGATACAGAGATCGATGACTTGATCCAGCCCTGTTACCCCGGCCAGACCGCCGCCCAGGGCTGTAACGTCGACAACGGCGGCGGCAATTTTGTCCAGGATGTATCCGGCAATAAAATGATCTTTGCCCCGGACCTGGCCTACACCGTCTCCGCCCGCTGGGATATCCCCCTCAACGGCATGCCGTTTGATATGTTTGCCATGCTCAATTACACCTGGCAGGACGACGTCAGCATGACCCTCGAGTACGACCCGGAACTGGTCCAGGATTCCTATGGCTTGACTGACCTGACCGTTGGCCTCGAAGACAATGACGGCGACTGGTCGCTGCTGCTGGTGGGTAAAAACATCACCGACGAGTATTTTGCCAGCACCCTGACCGCCTCCAATGGCTACGCCGGACAAGGTCGCGTCCTGAGTCGCAGCACGCGGGGAGCCCAGGCCTACTGGGGCCTCACGGCCAAGTACAATTTTTAAAGTATCTTTTGCGGCCCGAAAACAGCAGGCACCAGCCCCCGGCAAACGGTCCGGGGGCTGAAGGCAGCGTCTCCTGCTTGCAGTTTCAACACAGTGGCGCCGCCGCACAGCGCAGCTTGCTGAAAACAGACGCCGCGATCGGCCCCAGCGCTATGTACTCCCGCAAGAACCCCGAGCTGCCGACCTGCAAAACATGACCCACGCCGATATTAAAGCCATGACCGAGCACTTTGACCGCAATGCCGAGCGGGGCATCCATGTTGATTATCAGACGGTAGAGCGTATCAGTGTCGTAACGAGTAGAAAACGGGATGGTCATCACCGCGAATAACTGCTGTTAATAATAATGATTTCAAGCAAAGGGACCGAGCCATGAATATAGCGCACCCCCCAAAAGAAAATAAACTGGGCCAAAGCAGGATAATCCTGGCCCAAACCAGGGGCCCCACGGAAAAGAAAATCATCGCAGATTGGTTGCACAACAACCTCATAGCGCAACCGGGTTACGACCGGGAAATCATCTACATTGACTACCCCAAACTGGACGCCAGTCGCACCACACAACGCCTGCACCAGCGCCTGGCGCGAGGCGATAACCCGACACTCTGCCCGGTACGGGTAGCCTGGCTGCCGAAAACGCGCAACGGTAAACCCCAGGTCTATTTGCGCGACCTGGTAACCATCGGCGATCCGCGCTCCCCGCGTGAATACGCCAAACGCCTGATCGCCAAACAACACCCCGAGCGCGTGCGTATTCTCGAAGGCGAGCCCGCCACTCTGACAGAGCTGCGCGGCATCCTGGAACAACAGCGCCCAGGTGACGCGGAACACAAGCTGGCTCATTTCGTGGTCCGGCGCGCGACCCTCGCGCTGGAGCGCGCCTCGTCGCAACTGCTGGGCCCGCAATATAAAATGCCAAAACTGGTGCTGGAAGAGATTCGCAGCTCCAGGCGTTTTCAGGAAGGTTTGCGCCAGCTCGCCGAGGACAAGCAGTTGGCGCTGACCCAGGCTGAGCAGTTGGCAGAAAAAGCACTGCGCGAACTGGCATCGGGCTTCACCCCGCTGGGGCTGGACTTCAACCTCATCATGGGCCGCTTCCTCTACCGTCGCGGCTACGCCGAGAAGCTGGATATCGACCCCGGTCAAATTGAAGCCGTGCGCGCGGCACTGCGCGGTAAACCCGGCATTATACTGCCCTCACATCGCTCCAATATGGACGTCGGGGTCATGACGGTGGCCATGCACGAAGCCGGGCTGCCGCGCACCAGCACCCTCGGCGGGATCAATATGAGCTTTTGGCCCATGGGCTATATCATGCGTCGCTCCGGAGTGATATTTATTCGCCGGGATATCCGCAGTGATCCGGTCTACCGCTGGGTACTGAAGGAGTACCTCGGCTATATGGTGGAAAAGCGCTTTAGCCTGCAGTGGTATATCGAGGGCACCCGCTCCCGCACCGGCAAATCCCTGCCCCCCAAACTGGGACTATTAAAATACGTGGTGGACGCCTACCGCGAGGGCCGCTGCGAAGATATCGCCCTGATCCCGGCCGCCACTACCTATGATCAACTCAACGAAGTCAAAGACTATGCCGGCGAAGCCATGGGAGTGGCGAAGAAAAAGGAAGACCTGAAATGGATGCTCAACTACTTTAAATCGTCCCGCGGCCGCTTTGGGCGTATCTATGTTCGTTTTGGAGAACCGCTGTCATTGAGCAGCTATTTTGGCAGCCAGCAAGACGCCCGCCAGCTTAGCGACAGTGATTACCATCTGGCGCTGCAAAAGCTCGCTTTTGAGATATCCTGGCGCATCAACCAGGCGACCCCCATCACCGCCATATCCCTCATCACCATGACGACTTTAAGCGCCTTTCGTCGCGCCCTGAGTTTTGAACAATTAAAAATGGTACTGAAGGAATTTGTGCTCTACATAGAGCGCAATGATGCACCGATGACCGCCAGTGCCAAACGCCTGCTCCGCGATGAGGGTGTGCAGGAGGAACTCGAGGCACTGATCGGCCAGGGGCTAATCCACGCCGAAACCGAAGGCCCGGAACCCGTGTACACCATCAACCACGATGCCCATGTGGCGGCGTCTTACTATCGCAACTGGATCATTCATCACTTTCTCGACAGTGCCATTGCCGAGATGGCGCTTACCGCCGCCGCCGAGAGTGACAATCCGTTGCAGGCTCTCAATACCTTTTGGGAGAGCGCGTTCCAGCTGCGCGACCTGCTCAAGTTCGACTTCTTTTTTCTCGAGAAAAACCAGTTTCGCGACGGCCTGACGCAACGCTTGCAGCGGGTAGACAAGGATTGGGAGCAGGCCCTGGGCAAGGGCCGGGAATCCACATTAGCGCTGCTGGCCGCCATGCAACCCACCACCAGCGACAGTGTCTTGCGCAGTTTTCTGGAAAGCTACTGGGTGGTAGCGGTATGCCTGGAAATGCAGGCCGATAGCAGGATCAGCGACGGCAATGCCTTCTTCAAATTCTGCGCCGGGGCAGCACGCCAGTACCTGCTGCAAAAACGCATTGTGCACTCAGAGGCCGCGTCGATACATCTGTTTAAGACCGGATTGCAAATTGCCCAGAATCGCGGCGTCATCGACAGCGATGGCAACTATCAGCGGCGCCAGGGCAGCGCCTATATCGAGGAACTGGAAACCCTGTTGCAACTCAATGAGCAACGCTTCGCATCCGCCCGCCGCCACTTCAATCAACGATTTTATCAGCGAGTTGAACAACATGACTGAAAGCCAAACCCGTTTTAAAGATGAGGTCGACGCCCTGGAGCTGCTTATGCTGCGTGGCGAATCCTCCATCAAAACACGCAGCTCCATGCTGTCGATTGCCCTGCTCGACGAAGTACCGGACTTCACTGAACTGCGCGAGACGTTCGAATACGCCAGCCGCCAGTTTATTCGCCTGCGCCAGCATATTGTTGCACCTGCTGTCGCCATCACGCCGCCGCGCTGGGTGGTCGACCCGGACTTCAACCTCGACTACCACTTGCGACGCATCAGCCTCGCGACTCCCGGTCAATTGCGGGACCTGCTCGACAGCGCCGGCCAGATCCTTGCCACGCCCATGGACACCCAGCGCCCCCTCTGGGAAGCCTATGTCATTGAAGGCTTGCACGAAGCCGGTGCCAAAGCGGCCCTGGTAATGAAAATGCACCACGCTGTATCCGATGGCATGGGGGGCCTGATGCTCTTGCGGCTGCTGTTCAACAGCAGCCGAGAGCCATCAGCCCGCCCTGCCGTGCCGACGCCTATCCCCCAGGATATGGATGCCATCACCCTCACCCGACGGGGGCTCAATCGCGCCATCGCTGTTACTTTACCGGCCTTGGGTCAAACCCTGCGGCAGGGTATCGCGGCGGGTAAAGGTATTCTGCAACACCCCCGCGAACGCCTGGAGGAGCTGCGCCAGCAATGGCAATCGGCCAAACGCATTCTGGGTAATAACAGCAGCCCGGTTTCACCGCTGCTAAAACGCCGCAGCCAGGGCCGCCGCCTCGACGTCCTGGAGTACCCGCTGGCCGACCTGAAACTCTGCGCCAATGCCCTGGGCAGCACCATCAACGATGTCTATATTGCGGCAATCGCCGGGGGACTGGGACGTTACCATGAGGCTCTGCACTGCCCTCACACGCAACTGCCGTTGGCCATGCCAGTCGATCTGCGTTCCGCCAATGACGGCGACGGCGGCAATCACTTTGCCGCAGCACGTATCAATCTGCCCCTGAACGAAGCCGACCCCACGCGGCGTATCGCCTCAATCCAGAAGCAGGTTCGCGCTGCCATCGCTGAACCGGCGATCAATATTATGAGTCGCATTGCACCGTTACTGGTTCATTTGCCAGACACCGCGTTGAACGAAATGGCTGAGCTTGCCAGCCCGGTGGATGTCCAGGCCTCGAATGTGCCGGGGTTAAAAGAGACTGCCTATATCGCTGGCAGCAAAGTAGTGAAAATGTATCCTTTTGGTCCCCTGCCGGGTATTCCCCTGATGCTGGTAATGATATCCCACGAGGGTGTGTGCTATATCGGCAGCCACTGTGACACGGCGGCAATCCGCCAACCGGAACTGTTGCGACAATGCCTTGACGAAGAGTTTTCAGCGTTGCTCGCGCTAACCGGTGGTGCCAGCACTGTCGCCGGTGACCACAAAACCAACCGGACTAAAACTGTACGCGCAAATGCCACTGCGAAAGCGAAAACAGGCAAATCAAAACCCACTCAGGCCGCTGGCAACAGCACCGTGCCCAAAGCAACGGCCATTAATGAGCCGGCCCAGACGCAGAAGTCACCCGGCGCGCAAGGAAACCCAATATGAAACACGCAGGCACACCTGTCGAGCCGACCCTGGACGAGATTAAAACATCCACCCCGGGGCCTACGGTTTGCGCTTTTTTTGATTTGGATGGCACCATCATTGCCGGTTTTTCTGCCGCCCACCTCAGCAAGCAGCGCCTGAAAAACAAGGAAATCAGCCTGCAGGAATTCCTGCGCACCATCAACACCGGGATCAATGCCGCAATGGGCAAAGCCGATTTCGAGGATCTGCTGCAGATCGGGGCCGACGCCTGGGCCGGCCGCAATCACAACGAACTGATGGCCATGGGCGAGATTTTATTCAATAAGAAAATTATCAATCTGATCTACCCGGAAATGCGCAAAATCATCAAGGCCCACCAGCAACAGGGGCACACCGTGGTGCTCTCCTCTTCTGCTACCGCTTACCAGGTAGAGCCCATCGCGCGTTTTTTGGGTATCGAGCACGTCCTCTGCAATCGCTTTGCGTTACAGGAGGGGAAACTCAGCGGCGAATTGTGCAAGCCGGTCATCTGGGGCGAGGGCAAGGCCCACGCCGCACAGAGCTTTGCCAGCGAGAGGAACGTGCAACTGGGTGATTGCTTTTTCTATGCCGATGGCGATGAGGATGAGGCCCTGATGCACCTGGTTGGCCAGCCGCGACCGATCAACCCCGGCAAACGCCTGGCCCGTGTTGCTCGATCCCGCGGCTGGCCCGTGCACCGCTTTGTCAGTCGCAAGAACAACAGCGCACTGCGCTCTACTGCGGGTGTGTTAAGTGTGTTTCCCTTCGCCGCTGCCGGGGCAGGACTGGCACTGCTCAAGCGTGACAAGCGCGCCATACTCAACTACGCATCGCCCCGCTGGATCGAGCGAATGTTTAAAATCAATGGCGTAAAGCTCAATGTGACTGGCTCTGACAACCTCTGGGCGCAGCGCCCGGCGGTGTTTATTTTTAATCACCGCAATAATTACGATGCCTTTATGGCCGCCAGATTGATTGAGAAAGACTTTACCGGTGTCGGCAAGAAAGAACTGGAAAACCACTGGTTGACCGGCACCATCGGCAAGCTCGCCGATGTTGCTTTTATCGACCGGGCCGACTCAAAGGCTTCTGTAGAGGCCCTCAAGCCCATCGAGGAACTGGCCCGTAAAGGCATCTCTATCTGCCTTGCACCTGAAGGCAACCGGGTCGATACAGAACTGGTGGGTGACTTCAAAAAGGGCGCGTTCCGCATGGCCATGGCGGCGGGCATACCGGTGGTACCCATCGTCTTTCGCAACGCTGAGATGATTGCCGCCCGGGACGCGGCGGTCATGAGTCCGGGCACCGTGGATGTCACCGTACTGCCACCGATTGCCGTTACAGACTGGACTCTGGACAATTTGAGCGAGCGCATCGAGGGCGTTCGGCAATTGTATATAGACACTTTGAACAACTGGCCGCAAAACGGGAGCGCTGAGAGAAAGGATCGTACGGAGAGCAAGTAGCGCCAGGGGTTCGTACACTGCAGTACAGTATGCGAACCCCTGTTCAATTCAGGCGTGAATAAGCCTTATGACAACAGCTCAAAGAATGGCACCCACACGTCTTCGCGCTGCTCGAAGCACACCTTGACCCGGTCGCCGATCTGCACCGCGCCGGGCTCGACACCGGGCATGGCAGAGGTGAGGCGTAAACCCGGCTGCTCATCCAGTTCCACGATAACCAGTATATAGGGCACTTTCAGGCCGGGCATCCAGGGCATGCGGTTTACGGTAATGGCTCCTACCGTGCCAGTACCCGCCAATGGTTTGGCCGCAATCCCCTCCCCCAAACACTTGCGGCAACAAACACTGGGTGGATGCTGCCAATAGTGGCACTCATCGCAGTATTGCATACGCAACTCGCCGTCTGCACCGGAGGTCCAGAAAAACGCGTTCAACTCATCCAGTTCCGGTGCCGGCCCCATGGTTGTCTCGGCATGGTCTTTTGCAGTGTTGGCTGATTGCTCAACGCCTGGTTTATTATCACTTGTTGCGGTCATTTTCATGCATCCATTGTTTTGGCGGAGAGTCGCTGCAGTTAACTTTCGCAGCGCCAACTCTAGCCTGTTGTTCTAGTGGCGGTAGACATTCACGCGGTCGCTTGTTACTCGCGACGCAGCAGAGCTGCGCCGGCCAGGTTGCCGCCGCCATTACTGACCACTGCCAGCTTGCGTTCACCGGCGAGCTGATGGCTACCGGCTTCGCCGCGCAGCTGTTTTACCGCTTCATGGAAGTAGCCCATGCCGTGGGTGCGCCCTGCCGATAGCTGGCCTCCGTGGGTCGCTAGCGGCAATTGGCCGTCGCGACTGATTCGCTCGCCGCCCTCGACAAAAGCGGCTGCCTCACCCCGTTCACAGAAACCCAAACCCTCCAGCCACAGCAGCGTCAAAAAACTGAAGCCGTCATAAAGCTCGGCAAAATCCACATCCTTGGGGCGAAAATCGGTTCGCGACCACAACATTTTGCCGGCATCTTCTGCGGCAAAGCGGGTCAAGTCCGCCTGTTGGTCCCAGCTATCACGCCCGTACAGCGGGCCGGCAATCGCCTCGATATGCACCGGTTTCGATTTGAGATCCGGCGCACAGTCCCGGTGCGAAACAATAATTACTGTGGAGCCATCGATGGGCACATCACAATCAAACAGGCACAGGGGATCCGAGATCATGCGCGACGCCAGATAGTCATCGAGGCTGAGTGGATCCCGATAAATAGCGCGCTCGTTTAACATCGCATTGCTGCGCGCAGTAAGCGCTATTTGTGCGAGCTGTTCCCGGGTGGCACCGAACTCATGCATATAGCGGGAAGCCACCAGCGCGATCCAGCTGCTGGCAGAAAATGCACCGAAGGGCAGCTGCCACTGAAAGGTTCCGCTGATGCGCTGGCTACCTGTGCCCAGGACACTGGAGCGAATCCCCTTAGCCATGGAGCTGGCTTCAGTCATGGTGCGAAAACAGATAACATGCCGGGCCTGGCCGCTGGCCACCGCCAGACAAGCATTCAGTACCGCCGACATTTGGGTCGCTTCATAACCGGCGTTATACCAGCTCAACTTGAGATCCATGGCCTCGCGCAGATCGCCGATGGCTACCGGCGAAAAGCCCGGTGCCGCGTGCTGCAGCTGGCCGGGCCAGCTCGATACGCCATCGATATCGGCACGGGACAGGCCGGCGTCATCGAGCGCCTGCTTGACGGCATCTATGGTTAACTGCAAGCCGTTGCGCGGCAGGCGCCGGCCAATTTCCGACTGACCCACGCCAGAGATAATGCACTGCTTTTCGGAATATGCGCTATTCATCAATCAATTCAACTCTTTGAAGGGTTTATTCTTGTCAGGCCGGTGATCCTGGGGCAAACCCAGCACGCGCTCGGCGATGGTATTTAACAGCACTTCATCCGTGCCACCGGCAATACGCCCGGCGGGATCGATCCAGGACCAGGCAAAATCTGTACGGAAGTCGCCCTGGGGATCCATTTCCACTCCATCGGGCCCCATCAAATCCAGAGCCAAAGCACCCAGTCGCTGGCGCGCCCGGCCCATAATCAATTTGCGGATGCTCGCTTCCGGTCCGGGCTCCTTGCCGTTGCCCACCGCCGCCATGCCGCGGCGATAAATAGAGCGCAAGCCCTGGCGCTCAATATAGGCTTCGAGCAGTGTCGCACGAATTTCACCGTCGGCGATTGCCGCGGCTCCTGCAACCTCACTCTCTTCTGCGTGCTTGAACAGAGTGTCCAATGATACGCCGCCGATGCTCTCATCGTACACGCCGGCCACGCGCTCGATCATCAGCATTTCCATGGCCACCGCAAAGCCGCGACCCTCATCCCCCAGGCGCTGGCTGTCGGGGATAAAGACATTGTCAAAAAACACCTCATTGACGTCATCGTGGCCCGCCATCCTGCGAATCGGCCGCACACTGATACCCTGGCTGTGCATATCCGCATAAAAGCAGGTAATGCCCGCGTGTTTGGGGCCGTCGCTATTGCTGCGCGCAACAATAAAACCCCAGTCCGCCACCTGGGCCCAACTGGTCCACAACTTCTGGCCATTGAGCAGCCATCCTTCGACACCGTCCCTGACATGACGCTCGGCCTTCAAGCGCACTGCTGCGAGGTCTGAACCGGCGCCCGGCTCGGAAAACATCTGGCACCAGATCTGCTCGCCGCGAATGGCTTTGGGCGCCAATTCGCGGCGCGCTGCCTCAGGCGCATAGCGCAGGAATATCGCCATCAATTGCGCGGTGCTAATGACAAAATATTCGGTCGGTAATTGGTATTTAAGCTCTTCTTCCCCGAATACTATTTTGTGCAGTTCGGTGAGCCCCGCGCCACCGTATTCGGCTGGCAGGTTGATACAGGCAAAGCCTCCCTCAGCCTTTTTGGCCTGCCACTTGCGGCCCAGGGCAAGATCTTCAGCAAAGCTCAAGCCCCGGCGCACGGCGCCGGAATAGGCCGGTGCGTTTTCCGCCAGCCAGGCGCGCGCGCGCTGGCGATAGGCCCTCAGCTCCGGCAGCGCTTCCAGTGGCTCGCGCGCCTGATCCTGGCCAGACTGACGATAGCGATAGAAGTTCTCGCGCCACTGCAGACGGCTGCCCAATTCCAGCGCCAACACCCGGGAGCGACGGTAATGGTGCTGCGGCAACCCCTCCCAGGTTGACCCCAGCCCACCAAAGGTCTGCATGCATTCCCTGGCACTGAATTCATAGGCCTCGATGGCTGCGACCCGGGAGGCCGCCGCCAACTCGCGCCAGCTGTCGTCTCCGGCTTCGAAAGCCAGAAGCGCGTCGTCAGCGCAGCCCCGAGCCAGCTCAATGCGCCAATACATATCGGCGATCTTGTGCTTGATTGCCTGCAGTGCACCAAGAGTCTGGCCAAACACTTTGCGCTCCAGGGCGTAATCCCGCGCCAGCAGCATTGCTGCCTCGGCACCGGAAGACTGCTCAAAGGCGGTTACCAGCGCCGCGCTGGCCAGGCAATCATCGTACAGGCCTGCGGCATTATCGGTAGCCAGTACAATGACCGGCGCTGCTGAAAACGCCAGCCGAGCCTGGGCGCGGGCCTGATCGATAGCGGCAGTTTCCTCTCGCGCCACCGCGGGATCGTTTAAAGCGACCAGCAGCAATTCCTGTTGCTCTGCTGTGGACGCCAGCACAATGGCGTAATCTGCGACAGCGGCAAAGGCGGTGACCGGGGTTCGACCCTGCAATTTACCTTGCACCAGCGCCAGCGAGCTGTCATTGACAAAGCAGCATATAGAGCTGCCGGCCATTAACTGTTCAAGAACTTCCGCAACAGCACTTTCCCCGCCATTGACTGCGGCGGCGTGCCGGATGATTTGCGCCAATTGATACACCGGCAGCAGCGGCAGTGATATCGTGGTGCGCCCCATCTCCTGGGCCAGTACCGCCAGGCCTCGCAAGCCCAGCCCCAAACCGCCCTGGCTGTCATCGACTGCCAGCATAGGCCAGCCCAGCTCCGCTACACGCTGCCAATTTTCAGCATCAAATGACGCCGGCCTATCCAAAAGGGTTTTCAGGTATTCAGGATCGGCGCGCTCGCTGAGAAAGCGCGCCGCCTGATCCTGTATAGCCTGCAGGTCTTCATTAATTGCAATCACGTTTATGTGCCGCCCAACTAGTATTTTTGCAGCAGCCCGTTGGCTGCAGTTGCCTGGATTGGTAGAGAACAACGATGCATACCACTATACCGCTGCATCGTATTCGGCATAGCCATTGTTCAATACCAGTAATTCACGCTCTACCACAAAGGTGCGGAAGGACGCCTTGCCATCAGCCTCTTTCCATATCTCTGTACGCAGGGTTTCGCCGGGAAATACCGGGTTGGCGAAACGCAGGTTGAATTTGCGCAAACGGGATGGATCACCGTCGCAAACGGCGCTGATGACTGCCCTGGCCGCAAAACCGTAAGTGCAGAGGCCATGCAATATGGGTTTGGGGAAGCCGCCCATGGCAGCGAATTTGGGGTCGATATGCAACGGGTTGGTATCGCCGGTCAAGCGGTACAAGGCAGCCTGCTCCTCGCGACTGATCGCATCAATCACCACATCCGGCGCGCGCTCGGGCATGGGCTGGGGCACAGGCTGGCCACTCTGGGGGCCACCACAACCGCCATTACCACGCAGGAATACCGCCGAGGTGCAGGTCGCCAGCAGCTCGCCGCTGTCGGCATCACTGATCTCCCGCGCCATCATCATGACCGCGCCCTTGGCGGCGCCCTTGTCGTAAATCTCCTCCACATAGCTGCGGCTTGTTACTTTACCGGAAACTGGCAGGGGCTTGTGTATGGTCAGGTACTGCTCACCGTGCAACAACTTGCTCAAGTCGATGCCGGTCTTCGGGTCGGCAACCCACATGGTACCCTGTGTTGCCATGGTCACTGCCATGGTGGGCAGCACAGCGAGGTTTTTCTCGTATATCAGGTTCAGGTCGGCGGCGGGATCCCCCGCACCTGCACCCACGCCCAGTGCATACAAAATGCAATCATTCTCAGAATAGTCCTGGTAACCCTCCGGTATTGGCCAGTTCTTGATTTTCTCGTATTCAAATCCCACGCTGTTTGCTCCAAGCTGATAAGGAAATTCGGGGCCTCGCATGCGGCTCAGTCGCCTGCTCGCTGGACCAGATTGCAGCCCATCCCACTTCAGCACTAAAAACTAACATATAATCAGCTATTACTCAACCTCAGCACTCATTAAGGCGAGGGAATAAAGCTTTTATATTTACTCCCCTGAGGCATAGCTGGTATAAATAAACTAATATACAGACAGTTCTAGTTAAACAAGCAACTGGCAGTCAGAGTTAGTCGTATTGGCAATGAGACTGGCACTCGCATTGCCTGCAACAATTGCCTGCAACAATTGCCTGCAACAACATCGAGCGGAGCACCATGGATCTCATGCAACCACCCCGGTCCGCGCTGGCCAAGACACTTTTCCAGTCCCTGCTGCACAGCAACAATCAGGACACCGCCTTTTACTACAATAATCGGGAGTACTCGTGGCAGACCGTTAAAGAGGTTATCGCCCTGCTCGACCAAACACTGCACCAACACCAACCGGGCTACCACACCCGCGTAGCTTTTGTCGCCCGCACTCGGCCCCTGCACATCAGCTGCCTGTGGGGTCTACTGCTCACCGACCGCTGCGCCTCGATGATTCACTGCTACCAATCCACCAGCAAGATTATCCAGGACCTGCGCCAGGAGGGTTACCGGGTTATCCTTGCCGACCAAGAGGATTGGAACGACGAGTTGGTCAGCGCCGCGCAATCGTTAAATTGCCTCGGCATTGCCATCACCTGCGACGGCATTGAACTTCTCCACCAGCCCCAAACACCAGCTGGCACAGCCCCAGGCTCCTACTGCGAAGACGATAGCGTAGCCGCCATAGAAACCCTCAGCAGTGGCACTACCGGCAGCCCCAAGCGCATTCGCCTGAGCCGCGGCAACCTGGGCGCCAGCACTTCTGCGGCGGTACTCTCGCTGACCCAGATGAATGCCGGCGCCAGTGCGCCCACTCCGATCATTTCGGTGCTGCCACTGAGTAACATCAGTGGCGTCTATGCCAGCACACCGGCACTGGCCATGGGCCTGCCCATGGCGCTCCTGGAAAAATTCCAGCTGGACCCATGGCTATTGTTGGTGCAGCGATTTCAGCCCATAGCCGCCGACATCCCCCCGGCCGCCATGACGGCACTGTACCAGCGACAACTACCCTCCGAGTTGTTCCGTAGCATCAAGGTCATTCGCACCGGTGCAGCGCCACTGGACCGCGACGTGCAGGCCTATTTCCAAAATGAACTGAAAATTCCCGTCAACCTGAGCTACGGCGCCAGCGAATTTTGCGGCGTGATTAGCAGCTGGAGCATGGCTGAGCTGGCCGAATTCTCCAACACCAAAATGGGCAGTTGCGGGCGCGCCCTGGCCGGCGTCGAGCTCCGTGTTACCGACCCGGACAGTGGTGCAGTACTGGAAGAAAACAGGGTTGGCCGCCTCGAAGCCAGGGTTGAACGGGTCGGGCCCGACTGGATCGCCACGTCTGACCTGGTGCGTATCGACGCGGACGGTTTTATGTGGTTCGCAGGGCGACTGGAAGAGACTATTTTTCGCGGTGGTTTTAAATTGTCACCGCTGCTGATTGCCGAACAATTGCGCCAGCACCCGGCGCTGGCAGATGCGGCGGTACTCGGCCAGGACGACTCACGGCTGGGACAGGTTCCGGTGGCGGTACTGGAAATAAAACCGGGTTGCGCGCAGCCGGACAGCGACCAACTAACCGCTTTTGCCCGCCAGCATCTCAGTGCGCCGGAAGTCCCGGCCAGGTTTTATTTTGTTGAGACACTGCCACGCACCAGCAGCTATAAAATCAGCTTGATCGAGTTGAGGCGGCTTTTAAAAACGCTTGGCGTTGACGCGTAGCCGCTTTTACAGCCAGGCAAACACGATATTACCGGCCTGTAAGGCAGGGAGGTTTTGCTCACTTCAGGCCCTGATTACTGGCCCTGCCTCCCCCAAAGCCCGCAGCTTACTCCGGCGCGTGCACAACCCATTAGACCCCCTTGGCTATTAGCCCCCTTAGCTATTAGCCCTTAGAGCCATTACCCCTTAGTAGCTATCAACCCTTAGCCGGCCAATAGCGGTCACGCAGTGGTTTTTTGTACAACTTGCCGTTATCCATGCGCGGCAAGGCCGCATCAAAGTCGATACTGCGCGGGCATTTAACCGCCGACAGCTGCGTCCGGCAATAGGCCATTAGTTCCGCCGCCAATTCATCTCCGGCATCTGCCCAGTGCAACGGCTGTACTACCGCTTTCACTTCTTCGCCAAACTCGGGATTGGGGACACCAAACACAGCCACATCCATAACCTTGGGGTGCACCGCCAGAACATTCTCAATTTCCTGGGGATAGATATTCACGCCGCCGGAAATGATCATAAAACTCTTGCGATCGGTGAGGAACAGGTAGCCGTCCTCGTCGAGATAGCCAATATCGCCCAGGGTCGACCAACCCGGGTGCTTGGGGTTGCGCGCATCCCGGGTTTTGGCGTCGTCATTCTTGTATTTGAAATCAAAGCCGCCCTCAAAATAGACCACGCCCTGCTCGCCCGCCGGCAGCGGCTCACCCTCTTCATCGCAGATATGCAAAATACCCCATTGCGCGCGCCCCACCGAGCCGGGCTTGCGCAGCCACTCCGCGGAAGTAATGTAGGTAGCACCGTTACCTTCCGAGCCACCGTAGTACTCACAGAGAATCGGCCCCCACCAGTCGATCATCTGCTGCTTGATCGGCACCGGGCAGGGCGCCGCGGCGTGAATCACACACTCCAGGCTGCTGCAATCGACGTCGCGGCGTCGCTCCTCGGGCAATTTCAGCAAGCGCACGAACATGGTCGGCACCATTTGTATGTGGGTCACTTTAAAGCGTTCGATGGCGCCAAGCAGTGCTTCCGGCTCAAACTTTTCACAGATCACCACGCAACCACCAATGCTCTGCATGGTCATGCTGAACACCAGTGGCGCGGCGTGGTAGAGGGGCGCCGGCGACAAATAAATGCTGTTTTCCGAGACGCCGTACTGCTCGCGCTGCATGGCCACAAACGGCAGGGGCTGGTCTGCCGGCGCACCACTCAGCGGCAGTTGCACGCCCTTGGGCTTACCCGTGGTCCCGGAGGAGTAGACCATATACTGGCCGGCGGTCTCGTCGTTAATGCGCGCGCTCGGCTGCGCGGCAACCGCCTCGGACCAGCGCGGCAGGGATGCCTCGTCAGTATCGAAATAACAGTGAAAGTCGGGACCAAATTCCGCCGCAGCGCCGCTGGCGATCAGCTCCTGTACCCCGGCCAACTCCGCTGCGGCGATGAGTAACCTGGCACCGCTGTCCTTGATAATGTAGGCGGCTTCCGCCAGCGTCAGATGGGTAGAAATAGGGGTAAAGTACAAGCCGGAGCGCTGCGCCGCCCAGCATATTTGCAGGAATTCGGGACAGTTGCGCATCCACAGGGCAATGCCATCACCGGGCTTCAAGCCGAGTTGGCGAAACAGTTGCGCGCCCTGGTTCGAGCGCTGTTCAAGCTCGGCGTAGGTGGTGGTAGCGCCAGTCTCCGCCATAATAATCGCAGCGGCGTTGGGCCGTTCCCTGGCATGTATACTCGGGTGCATGGTAAAACTCCTGTGTGTACTTATGGCTGAAAAGTAAATCGACTAGCGTTCCCAACCCTGCAGGCAATTTACTCGCCCGATTTTTTACCGCCGGCAACCATGCTCGCCACACCCTGGTTAACGATATCCCAAAACTCTTTGGTCGAAGAACTGACGGTATGGGTGTCGAAATGTGCATTGAGGGAATTGCGGTAACCCTGGATATCTGCAGTGCGATTCAACGAGCGCTTGAGCATGGCGGTGGCGTGCGGTGGCGCCTTGGCAATTTGCTGGGCCATTTTCATAGTGAAATCTTCCAGCTCGGCGCGGGGCACTACGTGGTTGACCATGCCCCACTCCCTGCCTTCCTCGGCGCTGATCTTGCCGCCGGTGAATAACAACTCCTTGGCCTTGCGAGTATTCAACACCCAGGGGTGCAAAAGAGCCTCGACCGCGGCCGCGCCCATGGAGTGCAGCACCGGATCGGAAAAATAGGCGTCGTCACTGGCGATAACGATATCGCAGGAGTTGGCCACCATAAATCCACCGGCGATACAGGCACCCCGGACTTCGGCAATGGTTGGTTTGGGCAGGTCCCAGATGCGCATGGCGTTGCCGAGAAAGTGCTCCTGCTCCCAGTGCCAGTGTTGCTCAACGGTGTAATCGCCGCGCAACTTCATGCCATCGGCCAGGTCGTGACCGGCGGAAAAGTGCTTGCCCTGACCGCCCAGGATCACCACCCGAATGTTAGTGTCAGCCTTGGCCCGGGCCAGGGCGTCATCCAGCTCAGCCAACAGCCGAGTGGATTGGGCGTTGCCCTTGTCGGGGCGATTGTGACAGACGCGCAGCACCGCACCCGTGGTTTCATAAGTGATATCGTTATAATCCATATTCATCTCCGTAAGGTGCGGGGCCGGCCTTCAAATGCCGACAAATCTCATTGGCCTGACAGCTGGGGTCAGTCATTGGCCGGCCAATCTTCTACCCGGGATCAGCCAATGCTTCATAGCCCAGGCGCGGTTGCGTCATGCGCTTATCTACCCAGCCATAAACTAACTATATGTTAGCTTTTAAATTAACACATGCCGCGGTAACTGGCAATTCACGGCGCGGATTCTTTTCGCTTGCCCGGGGCTGCCAACCTGACTTCACATTATGCCGTCAAGGAGGGCCACAGCTGAGCCGAGCCGGCAGCCAATACCCTGGCGCCCAACTGCCCGGACCAGTAGCGTTCGTTACCGGCATCGACTCGCCACTGCCACAGGCGGCGGGTGAAATAGTGCAGCTCGTGCTCATCGGTGATGCCGATGGCACCAAACACCTGATGGGCAATGCGGCTGACCTCCCTGGCGGCAACGCTGGCGGTGTACTTGGCCACGGCCGCGCCGGTTGATGGCTGCTTTTGGTCCAGCTCACGACAGGCGTATTTTGCCGCCATCTCCGCTGCCGCCGCGCGGCAACTGGCCTCCGCCAGCTGGTGCTGCAAGGCCTGGAACTTGCCGATGGGCTTGCCAAATTGCTTGCGGGTATTGGCATACTCCACCGCCAGTTCCACCACCTTGTCACAGGCACCACTGATCAGCAGGGCGCGCACAACCGCAAGTTGCTCCCGTATGGACGCCTCCGCCGCAATCGGCGCCTGGGCCTGTGGCGTCATGCCGCTAAAATCAATCGCGGCGGTGGGTGCGCGCTCCAGGCTGTGCAACTCGGTCGCCGCGGCGCTGACAGCCGTGCCGGCGACACTGAACAACAACGTCTCAGCGCCGCGCCGGGCGATGCCCAGTATCGCCGTTGCCCAGGGCGCCCAGCTGATCATATCCGCCGCCCCTTGCAAGCAGCCGGCGTCATCCAGACTGATATCCGCATCCACCAGCGCCAGCGGCCCCTCGGGTATCGCCAGTCCAGCCTGGCTCAACAGGCGCCGACCCAGCAGGGTTTCCGCCAGTGGCAGCGGTGCGGCGTGCCGCCCCAGCACGCGAAACAACTCGGCACATTCCTGCCAGCCGAGACCGGCAGCCTCCGCGCCAGTGCACATGACATCCGCCACCCCCATCGCTTCAATGTGTTGCCACAGTGCCCGGTTGCCAGTGCCGTTTTCCAGTGCCGCAAGGCTCTCCGCACTCACCTCGGCAGCGAGCAGTTTTTCCAGTTGGTCTGCCAACAACTCGGCAATATTCAATTCGCTCATCGCGCCATCCTGTTTAGTTCAGATCCGGGAACTGACTTATGTCAAAACCTATAAGCCCATACCGCGGGCAATGATCATCTTCATGATCTCGTTGGTGCCACCGCGCAGGGAGAAACTGGGCTCAACCTGGATCAGATAGGCCAGCGCTTCGGATAACTTGTCACCGCGCCGGCGCAGGGGTTGCGCCTCGACGATATCGGCAATCAAGCCCGGCATTCGCTGCTCCAAACCGGTACCCAGCAACTTGGTTATTGCTGCTTCCTGCAGCGGTGTTGCGCCGCTCTCCAGCTGGTTTTGGATCGACAGCGACATCTGCCGCAACACCGTCAACTCTGCCACCAGCGCGCCGATATCCCGGGCGATGGACGGGTCGTCAACGGCCTGGCCCAGTTGTGCCAGTGCCAGCGGTAATAACGGAAAGGAACTCAAGTAGCGATCCGGGCCACTGCGTTCGAACGCCAGTTCGGCATTGGCCTGGGCCCAGCCGTCGTTTTCAACGCCCATCAAGGCATCTTCGCCGAGCAGGACATCGTCAAACACAATCTCGTTAAAATGGGATTCCCCGGTCAGGTCCCGGATCGGGTTGATTTCAATACCCGGGGTTTGCAAATCGATAAGGAATTGCGACAGGCCCTTGTGTTTGCCGTGGGCCTCGGAAAATCCGGTGCGAAACAGGCCGATCATGACATCGCAATCCTGCGCGTAGGTGGTCCAGATTTTACGCCCGTTGAGGCGCCAGCCACCCTCCACCCGCTCGGCTTTGGAACGCAGGGAAGCCAGGTCAGAACCGGCATCCGGCTCTGACAAGCCGATGCAAAACGCCGCCTCACCGCGGCAAATAGCCGGCAGGTATTTGGCTTTCTGGGCTTCACTGCCAAGGCGCAGAATCAGCGGTCCGCTCTGGCGATCCGCTACCCAGTGGGCACCGACCGGCGCCCCCGCCGCCAGCAATTCCTCCAGCACCACATAGCGCTCCATGGCGGAACGCTCATGACCGCCATAGCGTTTCGGCCAGGTCATGCCGATCCAGCCGCGCTCTCCGAGTTTGCGACTCAGCTGGCGATCAAAACCGGTCCAGGAGTGCGCTATTTGCCAACCGCTCCAGTGGCTGGCCTCCGCCTGCACAAACTCCCTCACTTCCGCACGCAGGGCCTCTGCTTGGGGCGGCACCGCATAGGGCGAAAAACGATAGGCCGCGGTCATATGGCCCCCGTCTCTTGCAAGGCCCGGATTTGCCCGGCGTCCAACCCCAGCCAGGAGGACAAGACTTCTTCGTTGTGTTCACCCAACAGGGGCGGTGCCTGCCGATAGCTCACCGGCGACGCCGAAAAGCGCATGGGGCTGGCGGCGCTGCGAATGGTGCCATTACTGGGGTGCTGCTGACTGATAATCAGCTCCCGGGCCAGCACCTGGGGGTCCTTTTCCAGGTCCGCCATCTCGTTGATACCGCCACAGGAAACCTGGCCGGCATTGAGTACTTCCACCCACTCGGCCTTGCCTTTACCTTTTAGCGCTTCGGTCACCAGCCCCTTCAGCGCCTCGCGATTGGCCACCCGTGCGCCCATGCTGCAAAAGCGCTTGTCCCCTGGCCATTCGGGGTGACCGAGCACACCCGCCAGGCGGATAAATTCGCGGTCGTTGAAGGTTGCGATCAGGATGTAACCGTCGTCCACCGGAAACACACCGTAGGGTGCCGCGCTGGGATGGTCATTGCCAGTTCGGCCCAAAGCGGTAGCGCCATTGAACCAACCGGAAAAAGTATTGAGCATGGCCGCCAACTGGGAGTCGAACAGCGACACATCGATGTACTGGCCCTCGCCACTGGCGTGGCGGTGGTTGAGCGCTGCCAGCACCGAGATGGCCGCGTACAGGCCCGCGCAAATATCGGCGATGGGCACCCCCACCCGCATAGGGCCGTCACCCGGCTCACCGTCGTGATGGCCGGTGACCGACATCAGCCCCGCCATCGCCTGCACCAGGTAATCGTAGCCGGAGCGTCCGGCGTAGGGGCCGGTTTGGCCAAAACCGGTGACCGAGCAGTAGATCAGCCTGGGGTTAATGGCCCGCAATTGCTCGTAGCCGAGGCCGTAGCGCGCCAGGGTACCAGTGCGATAGTTTTCCACCAGCACATCGGCATTGGCGACCAGCTTGCGGATCAGCTCGGCGCCTGCTTCGGTGGCGAAATCTACCGCGATCGAGCGCTTGTTGCGGTTGACCGATTGGTAGTAGGTGGAATCCTGGCCCTCCCGGCCCAGCTCATTATCCATCCACGGCGGGCCCACGCGACGACAGTCGTCACCTTCACCCTTGCGCTCGATTTTAACCACTTCCGCGCCGAGATCTCCGAGAATCTGCCCCGCATAGGGGCCAGCCACAACCCGCGTCATATCGAGCACGCGAACACCGGCAAGTGCGCCTGTATTATTCATTTTCATACTCCTTTGCTGCCGGGCACAATTCCGGTCAGTCAGTCAGGTCGGCAGGCGAATCAGGCCTGCAGGCCGAGAACAGTTTTAGCGAGAATGTCCCGCTGAATTTCGTTGGCACCGGCGAAAATTGTGACCGGACGCGCCATCATCAACTGCCAATAGAGATCGGTTGCCGTGACCTCAGCAGACGGTCCGGCGAGTTCGACATCACCGACCACAGCGCCGTACTCGCCACTGATCGAGACATTGAATTCCGTCAAGCGGTGCAGCAGCTCAGACGCGTACACCTTGAGCATCGAGACCTCAGGACCCGGTGGCTTGCCGCTGTCGGCAATGGCGTCGCAGATGCGCGAGTAGAGCAAGCGGTAGTCGTGCAGGTCGGCTTGCAGTTGCGCCAGTTGATCCATAACCCCGCGATCGCTCTCCAGGCCCAGTTGCTGCACCAGATGCTGGCCGAGGTCGAGGGCCTTGCCGGCCAGCGCCGGACTGCCGATCCACACCCTTTCATAGCCCAGCAGCGCTTTCGCCACCGTCCAGCCCTGGTCCAGCTCGCCCACCAGATTGTCCCTGGGCACGCGCACGTTATCGAAGAACACTTCGCAAAATTCGTCTTCGCCGGCGAGGTTGATAATCGGGCGAATGGTGATTCCCGGGGTATTCAGGTCAATCAGCAAAAAGCTGATGCCCTGTTGTTTTTTGGCGTACTTGCCGGTGCGCACCAGGGTAAAGATATGGGTCGAATCGTTGGCGTGCGTAGTCCAGATCTTCTGGCCGTTGACGACGAATTCGTCTCCCTCGAGCACGGCGCTGGTGCGCAGGCTGGCCAGGTCTGAGCCGGCATTGGGTTCGGAATAGCCCTGGCACCAGACATGCTCGCAATTGAGAATACGCGGCAAGTAGTGCTCGCACTGGGCGGCACTACCCAGCTTGATCAAGGTCGGCCCGAGCTGGGTTTCCCCCAGGTCGATTATCCGCGCCACGCCGGCATGCTCCAGCTCCTCGTGATAGATCAGCTGCTTGCGAAACGACAGTCCCATACCGCCGTGCTCGCGCGGCCAGGCGGGGGCGCGCCAGCCGTGTTGCTGCAGGGTACGCAACCATTGGTTGGCTGGTTCGCCACGCAGGCGGCGAAAAGGGCGATAGAAATCCTGTTTCAGCTCGGCGGGGTAATACTCCGCCAGAAAGGCGCGCAATTGGCCGCGGAATTCTTCGTCGCTGAGGGCATCGCGATCGATGGTCATAGGGGTCATACCGGTACCTCCGCCTGGCGTAACGATTGAAACTGACGTCGCATGGCGTTGGCACCGCCCAACCAATTGCCGTACTGCAAGGCCAGGCGCAAGTATTCGCCCACCGCACACTCCTCGGTAAAGCCCATCGCACCGTGCAACTGTACTGCCTGCCGGCAGACATCCTGGGCCACGTCACTAGCCCGGGCCTTGGCGGCACTCAGCGTCGCTGCCGTGCCAGATTCAGCGGCAACGCGCCACACCGCCTCGGCCAGTTCGATATGAATATGCATGTCCACACAGCGGTGAGAGACCGTCTGGAAGCTCGACAATTTGCGATCGAACTGGTGGCGTTGATTGAGATATTCGACGGTATCCCGCAAGCACGCGCGCGCGAGGCCACTGAGGAACGCACTGGCCAGCAGGCGCCCGGCCGCCAGCGCGGACGCCAGCGCCTGTTGCGCAGCCGCTCCACTGAGCAGCAATTCGAACGGCACCCGATCGAAACTGACCCTGCAGAAGCTGCCGGAGGCGCTGGCACTGCGGCGCACGGTGATGCCGGCGGCAGCGCTGTCGACCAGCCCAATTGCCGCGCCACCATTGGCATTTACACACACCAGCATCTTGCTACCAGGCTCCAGTGCGGCGACAAAAGACTTGTTGCCGCTGATTTTGCCATCTTGCAGGGTGCAATCCGCAAAGGCCTCTTCACTGCCCGGGTGGTCCTGCCAGGCCAGGCAAAACAACTGTTCACCACTGGCGAGCTGGGCCGCCAACGGGTCATTGCCGGCACTCGCCAAAACCTGTGCGGGCAAGACCGCGGCCTCAATATAGGGGACCGGAAAACGGTATCGACCCATTACCTCCACCAGTTCTGCCGCCGCGGACAGCGGCAGGGCCAAGCCGCCCTGCGCTTCCGGCAACATCAGGCCCAGCCAACCCAGGTCCGCCATGGCAGACCACAATTCGCGCTGCAGCGGGCGCGGTTCGGCGATGGTGGTTTGAGCCGCCGCCGACGCCTGGAAGTCCGCCAAAAAGCCCTCGGCACTGTCGCGCAACATGGCGATAAATTCGTCCATTTCCTGCATAGCAAGCACCTTACATTGCGATGGTGAAACCACCGTTGACCGACAACACCTGACCGGTGATATAAGAAGCCGCGTCCGACAACAGGAAGCACACCGGCTTCGCCACCTCTTCCGGGGAAGACCAGCGCCCCAGCGGAATCTGCGCCAGGTAGTTATCGGCAAAGCGCTCGTCGTTGCGCACGGTTTCCGTCATCGCCGTAGCAACCACCCCGAAACAAACGGCGTTACAGCGAATACCAAATTTCGCCCACTCCCGGGCGGCGGTCATGGTGGCGCCGAAAATACCGGCCTTGGCCGAGGCGTAATTGATTTGCCCAAGGCTGCCGCGCCGGCCGGCGTCAGAGGCGATATTGACGATGGCGCCGGGCGCCTTGTTGCCAGCCTTGGCTTCTGCCAGCATGTGGCGGCCCACCGCCTGCATGAAATACACCGAGCCACTCAGGTTCACGTCAATCACCGACTGCCATGCCTCGGGCGACATCTTGTCGATCATAGCCGGACGGGTAATGCCGGCATTATTGATCAAGCCGTTCAAGGCGCCGAAATGCTCGACACTCCGCGCCACCGCGGCCGCGGCAAAATCAATGTCGGTAACGCTGCCGGGCAAGGCCAGGAAAGCGTCACCCAATTCTTGCGCCGCGCCCTGCAGGGCGTCGGCGTTCATATCAACGCCAACCACTTTGGCACCCAGATCCAGCAACTGGCGACTCAACGCCAAACCAATCCCCTGGGCAGCGCCGGTGACCATAATCACGCGGCCGGCCATGGACATAGGGTTATTCATACTCTTCTCCAATATCTTTTGCGGTGAGACAGCGAAGCGCTGTCATAAACGGCATGAGAAAACAGCTCAGGCCGGATCAAATACAACGTAAGGCGGTTGCTCGCCGTCATTAAAGATGCGTGCCTTGACCGGCATGCCGATACGCACCTGGTCCGGCGCCACGCCCTCGACCCGGCTCATCATGCGCGGGCCCTCCTGCAATTCGATCAGCGCGACGTTGTAGTCACTTTTCGGTGGGCGAGCCCGCACGGTGGTGGTCGAATACACCGTGCCCCGGCCAGCGGCAGCGACCCACTCCAGGTCATCACAGCCGCTCCCCGGGGCGATGGTGCGGGGGTAAAACACATACTCGCCACTGCCAGTGCTGCGCTGAATACAAAACTTACCCTCTTTCAGGAAATTAAGGTAATCGAGATCGGGGCGTATTGCGGCCATCGGACTGTCTCCAAAGTAGGCAAGGCACCTGCCGGGCATCTTGCGCTGATTATTCAAACGAGCGGCCTTGAGCCACCAAATTCTGCACCTGCTGTGGGCATCTGTCGCAAGTTGGCGGCAGACGATTCCCTAATGCACATCGCAGGTGCGAACAACGTGCGTATAATGAGGCAAAACAAGCAGCCTGTATTTGCACCAATAAATGACTATGTGTTAGTTTATGGGTGTTCGATAACAACGTCAACTGCGGGAAGCCAGACAATGACCAACGATAAATCATCTACACCATGGGGAAGTGAGCCCCAAGATACCATCAACGCTGTGCTGCGGCGGGCGCTTGAGGCCAATCCGGAGCGAGAATTCCTGGATTTTTTAGGCAAAAAATACAGTGTCGCCGACCTGGATAAACAGGCCTGCCGGCTCGCCAACGGCCTCAAAGCCCTGGGCGTAGAGAAGGGTCACACCGTCGCTACCCTGCTGGATAACAGCGAAGATGCAGTTTTTATTTGGCTCGCAATCAATAAGCTGGGCGCGATTTCGGTGCCCATCAACACCGCTTACAAAGGCGAATTTTTACGCCATCAACTGGGCGACAGCGACGCCACGGTGGTTATCGCCGAGAGCGACTACGCCGAGCGCGTTGCAGCAATTGAAGACCAGCTCCCCAGCGTCAAAGCCCTGGTGCATCGCGGTACCGCGCCGGGCGGCAGCTTCGCCGGCCAGCTTCTGAGCTGGGAGCAATTACTGTCCGCTGACTGCAGCGATCCCGAGGTCGAGGTGGCCCCCTCGGACCTGGCCATGCTGATTTACACCGGTGGCACTACCGGCCCCTCCAAAGGGTGTATGGTCAGCCACAATTACGCCTGCAACCTGGCCCGCATCGTCAGTGAGGGTACCGGCCGTAGCGCCGAGACCGTAAGCTGGACCGCCCTGCCATTGTTTCACTTCAATGCCGTCAGCAATGTGATCTGCGAACTCATGCACGGCGGTCGTATCGCCATCTACCCGCGCTTTTCGGTCTCCAACTTTTGGCCGGAGATTGAACGCACCGGCGCCAACTACACCACCCTGCTGGGCTCCATGTTCCCCATGCTGCTGGGGGCTCCGGAAAATGAGGCGGAAAAGCGCTGCTATGGGCAGATTTCCATTGTCGGCGGCGCTCCATTCCCGGACAAATTGCAGCAGGCATGGAAACAGCGCTTTGGCGCCAAGCATACAGCCTGCCCCGGCTTTGGCCTGACCGAGTGCTCGCTGGTGACCTCGGTGCCACTGGGCATAGAAGTACCTGGCGACTGTTCCGGCATGCGCAATGACAGCTTCGATGTGCGCATCATCGACGACAACGGCGCGGAAGTGCCCGATGGCGAGTCCGGTGAGGTCATCGTGCGCCCACTGCGACCGAATGTGATGTTCGAGGGCTATTGGAAGCGACCGGAAGACACCCTCAAAGTCACCAAAAACATGTGGTTTCACACCGGTGACATCGGCAAGTTTGACGAAAACGGCTTCTTTTACTTTGTCGATCGCAAGAAGGACTACCTGCGTCGGCGCGGCGAAAATATCTCCAGCTTTGAGGTCGAATCCGCCTTTCGGCGCCACCCGGCCATCGAAGACGTAGCCGCCCACGCGGTATTGTCCGAGCTGACCGAAGACGACCTCAAAGTCACCCTGACCCTGAAGGAAGGCACCAGCCTGAGCGAAGCCGCGCTGTGCGAGTGGGCGGCTGAGCAACTGCCCTACTTTGCTGTGCCGCGCTACTTCGAATTCCGCAGCGGAGCGGAAATGCCGCGCAGCCCGGTGGGTCGCATCCTGAAGTACAAACTCCGTGATGAAGGCGTCACCGCAACTACATGGGATCGGGAAAAAGCCGGCTTTCAATTGAAGAAACGCTAAAACCCGAAACGCCAGGCTGCACCCAGCCTGGCGTTTTTCATTCAGCTCCCAAACCCGCGCTTCTTGGGTGCAAGCCTGTCGCCATTAATACGCTGGGTATTTTTATGTTAACGCCCTTCCCCCTGGGCCACGCCCCGGATTCGCTAGGTTTCTGGCGCTAACTGGATCCCCCGCTGGCGCGGGGATAAAAAATTACTTCGACCTAATTCTGGAAGGGCGGCAACTATTTTTTCTTGGCAAAATCTGCCGGTGACGCCGGAAAACTCAAGGTCTGGGCGATAATTCGCGTCATCGCATCCCACATGGCATCTGCCCCCAAACCTTTTTCTACCGCCTTTGGCTCTGTCGCCGCCAGGCGCTCCATGGCCGCAACCAATACCGAAGCATCCGCCAGGGCGGTTTTTTTAGTGCCTCCGCTGCCCTCTTTGTATCCCGCCACGATGTGTTCTGCGAAGCGATTGACGATGCGGATAAAGGTTCGCAAGCGAATGCTTTCGAATACCGGGTCACCCCGATCGGCCTCGAGGTTGCGGTAGCGCAACACCTCCCGGTGCTTGTCCCACACGGAGGCAAACGCGTCAACCACCCGCCGCGAGTGCTCAACATCCAGCACCTTGGGGTCCCAGGGCTCATCCAGCACTGCATGCACAGCCTGCATGTCCGATTCCGCTTCCTCCGTGAGTGCCAGCAGGATATCCCTGACATCGGAAAAGTAGAGGTAAAAAGTCGCTGAAGACGATTTCGCTTTCTTGGCGATGGAGACCGCCGTGAGCTCGACGGGCGACCCGGATTTCAGCAGCTTGCAGGCGGCGTCCATCAGGCGCTTGCGCGTCTGCAGGCCCTTGCGGCCCAGTGATTGACCATGATTGTTTGTGGTGACAACCGTGCGCATATTCTCAATGTCCTAAAACCAACGATGTGAAGGTTAAATAGTACATGAATTTGTCGGGAAACTCAGCTCCCAGGTTCAATTGTGGCTCTAGAAAAAATTACAAAGACCAATAGAAACAACGGCTTTCATCCCGTCTAGGGGATTACCCCGAGCTCAATTAGCTGCGCTTTGAGCACTCTGATTGTTGCCCGACCCAAAAACTGATGGTATATTAGTTTTTATAGAAAAGCGCCGCCTGCGGGCAGGGAATTCCCGGGCTGACAGGCGCAAACCATCCAGTTGTGTACTTTAAAGATTTGGAGCCAGACCTATGAACCTGAAAGAACTGCCGTTTTCAATGAAGCCCGTTGGCTGGTTTCAAATAGCCTGGAGCGGTGAAATTCCCGTGGGTGAAACCAGGCCGCTGAAGTATTTTGGGCACGACCTGGTGGCCTTCCGCGGTGAAGATGGCGAGCTTCGGGTCATGGATGCCCACTGCCATCATATGGGCGCCCACCTCGGGCACGGCGGCAAGGTCAAGGGCAATTGCGTCACCTGTCCCTACCACGGTTGGGTGTGGAGCGGAGAAGGCAGAAACGTCGAGATTCCCTACCAGGAGCAAACCGTCAATAAACGCCTGAAGGTCTGGCCTATTCTCGAGCAGCACGGCTGCGTGTTTCTCTGGCACGATCCCACCGGCGCCCCGCCGCGCTGGGACCTGCCCCATATGTTTGACAGCTTTACCGAGTTTTCCGACAAATCGGAAGACGATTTCTATCCGATATTTCCCCACGGCACGCGCCGCTGGCCCAATGAACCCGTGCACCCGCAAATAACCTTTGAAAACAGCGTCGATTCAATGCACTTCCGCTACGTGCACGACTCGCCCCTGGATCCGCTGCTGCTGGAGATGGACATTCGCGACAACGATTCGGTGTTCCGCACCCTGTTTGGCTTTAAGTCGGTGCGTACCAATGACATCGAGATGGTCTTTGATACCCGCACCTCGGGTGTAGGCTGCTCGTTCAATGTGTTTAAAGGAGCCTACAACTACCGCGTCCTGTTTTCTGCCACCCCCATCGACGATGAAACCTCGGAACTGTTCAACACCATCTGGTGGGAACGCAAGGGCGGAGAAAAGGGAGACATGCCGGTAGCCATCCAGGAACGCATTAAAAAAGAAATCCTCACCACTGTCGATGAAGACCTGTTGATTTGGCGTCATCAAAAATACGTCGACAGGCCCCTGCTGGCCAAGCAAGACGTCCAGGCATTCAGGACACTGAGAAAATGGCAGGCCACTTTTTACGATTTGCCACCCGTGGAACAGCCGCCGGCAGAACAACCGCTGATCGAACAGTAGACGCAAGCGCGCAGAAAACCCCGGTTACAAGGAGGCTACCCGGAGCCCTGGCGCCAGCTCGCGCCCTGGCTCCGGTCTCGCCGCCCCAGACCTATTCGTCTCCCACGGAAAAACCTGTCACTGCAAGCAAATCATTATTCGCAATTGGAAAGGGGTTACTGCACTGGGTGCAGCAGCAATCAAGACAGTGTCCGGGATCTTCCGGGCAGCAGGCAGGGCACAAGTGAAGGCAGGGATGGGGCCGCCAAACCTCGCATCAGCACAGCGGCCATCAGGTCTAATATAATCAGGCAAAGGCAATCAGCACATCGACATCAAGCGCGCTTGAGAACAGAAACCACGCAGGCACCGCCGAGACCGATATTGTGCTGCAGGGCAACACTGGCGTTTTCAACCTGGCGTTCACCGGCAACGCCGCGTAAATGCCAGCTCAATTCCGTTATTTGGGCCAGGCCGGTAGCCCCCAGGGGGTGTCCCTTCGACAATAACCCACCGGAGGGATTGGTAACGACTTTGCCGCCGTAGGTGTTGTCACCGTCGTGAACAAACTTTTCTGCACCACCCAGCGGACAGAGGCCGAGCGCTTCGTAACTGACGATCTCGTTGGTGGAAAAGCAATCGTGCAACTCGACCAAATCCACATCTTCCGGCGCAATACCTGACTGTTCGTAGGCGGCAGCGGCGGCACGGCGGGTGCTGTCAGCGCCGATGGCATTGATGACACTGCCACTGTTGAAACTAGCCTCAGTGTCGGTGGTCAACGCCATTCCGGCAATATCAATCAGGTTATTTAGCCCTTTCTTTTTGGCGTAACTATCGGACACAACCAGTACCGCCGCGCCACCGCAAGTTGGCGGACAGCACATCAGGCGGGTAACGGGCCCAAATATGGCAGGGGACGCCATGACCTGCTCCAGACTGAGGGGGTCGGTAAACATGGCGTACGGGTTGCGGCGAGCGTGATCCCGCGCCTTCACCGACACCCGGCCAAACAGATCCGCCGAGGCGCCGTATGTTTCCATGTACTCGCGGCCGGCACCACCAAAATATTGCGCCGCCTGCATGGCCCGGTCATCCCAGCCCTGGATGCTGGCAACCGTTTGATCGAGCCGCGCCGTGGTCGCTTTGCGGTCCGCGGTACTGCTGGCCAATGCGCCACTGGGCATTTGCTCGAAACCCACTGCCAGGGCCACATCAACAGCCCCGCTCTGCACTGCCTGACGCGCTAGGAATAGCGCAGTAGAGCCGGTTGCACAGGCGTTGTTGACATTGATCACTGGAATGCCAGTCAGGCCAACATTGTAGAGTGCGGTTTGCCCGGAGCAAGTATCGCCAAACACGAAACCGGCATAGGCCTGTTGCACATCCCGGTAATCAATTCCCGCGTCTTCCAGCGCGGCACGGGCCGCCTGGGCGCCGAGCACATCGTACTCTTCACTTTTACCAGGCTTGGTAAATTTCACCATGCCGACGCCGGCGATTAATGCTTTGCTCATAGTGGGTGCCTTTTACTGTCTGTACTGCGGTTGACGGAACTACGCTTGCTGTTACCTGGCGAAATCATTGATCACCAGAGTCGGCGCATCGAGAAAAATTGACTCGCTCGCGGCGGCTATGCCCTCGGCGTCAAGCCCAGGGTTTTCGCCACGACCGCGAATACCCGCCGCAGACACCAGTTTCAACTCACGAATACTCTGCCCGGAGGCAAACAGGCAGTGGCCGGTTTTGTCGCCCGACAACTCGCTCACCATATAGAGCACCGCTTCGGCGACGTGGTCCGGGTCGAGCAGTTGTTTTTGCTCATCCGTCATCAGCGGCGCAGTCAGGGCCGAAGTGGCCGCCGGCGCCAGTGTCCACACGCGAATTCCGGCTTTGGCACCCTCGATGGCGAGGACATTGGACATACCGAAGACACCCGCCTTGGCGGCGGCGTAATTGAGCTGGCCGAAGTTGCCCACCAGACCCGAGGTAGAAGAGGTATTGACAATGACGCCGCCACCGTTGGCTTTCATCCAGGCGAATACCGGCTGGGTCACGGTGAACATGCCCTTGAGGTTTACCCCCAACACACTGTCCCAATCGGCTTCAGTCAATTTAAGAAAGCTTTTGTCCCGCAGAATTCCGGCGTTGTTGACCAGAATGTCGGCTGAGCCAAAGTTGTCCAGCGCGGTTTGCAACAGTGACGCCCCGCCCTCCATGGTGGCAATGTCGGCGCAATTGGCGGCCGCCCGGCCGCCTGCCGCAACAATGGCCTGGACCACGCTGTCGACCAGCGCGACGCCCTGTTCGTCTCTGCCAATATCATTGACAACCACCGCTGCGCCTGCCGCGGCAAGCCGCTTGGCGTAGGCTTCGCCGAGACCGCGTCCAGCTCCGGTAATAATGGCGACTTTATTGTCGAGCAAGGCCATAACAACTCCTTAATATACTGATAAAAATGACAGTTCGTCAGTTGTAGATCTATAGAAATGCTCGCCGCCGACGGTCCCCCGGCGGCAGCGAGTCAGGTATTACAGTGCGCCAAACCAGCCGACCAAAGTGGCCCGCCTGGCGCTGCGGCTAGTACCGGGCTCCCAAACTACTGCTTGGCGCCCACGTCCAGCATCTTGGTCAGCTGCCCGGTGACATCACCAAACGTAACCGGCCCTTTATGTTGCGCGGGAGGCACACCCTTGCCTTCGGTATTGGTGAAGCTCAGGTCGACGTGAGTCGCCTTGGCCCGCAATGCGCCCACGGTACAGTCTTCTTTCTTCAGGTGCTTGAAGGGGTCGAACTGGAACGCCTTCATCGCGTTCAGGTGGGTGATCATATCGATCTCTTCGTCGGGAATATCTTTAATGCTGGGCCACAGGGTTTCCGGGGCTTTCGGCCAGGTTGAATCCGAGTGCGGGTAGTCGCACTCCCAGGTCATCTTCGACAGTCCGGCGTCGTGCCTGACCTTGATACCGACTTTATCGTCGATAAAACAGGTGTACACGTGCTTCAAAAACAGCTCGCTGGGCTTCATACCGCCGAAGTCCTGGTTGGTCCAGATATGGCGCTCGTGCACATAGTCAATCCGCTCCAGGAAGTGCGGAATCCAGCCGACGCCGCCTTCGGACAGGGCGAAGCGAATATCCGGAAACTTGCGCAGTATGGGTGAGAAGGTCAGGTCGGTGGCAGTAGCGTAGAGCGACACCGGCATATTGGCGATCATCACGTCTACCGGGGACTCAATGGACGGCACCGCACTGGAAGCGTCGGCAATATGCAGGCACACCACCACGCCGGTGTCGCTGCAGGCCTTCCACAAGGGATCCCAGACCGGGTTATGCAGGCTGGGCAACTTGCTCAGGCAGGGGTTGGGCGGAAAGGAAATAGCGTAGCAGCCCTTCTTGGCAATGCGACGCACTTCTTCCGCAGCGGCAACCGGATCCCAGTTACTGACGATACCCACCGGAATAAAGCGGCCCGGGTAGGCGCCACACCACTCGTCGATATGCCAATCGTTCCAGGCGCGGACAATGGCCAGACCGAGCTCGCGATCCTGGACTTTTTCCAGGGTCTGGCCACCAACACCGACAAAGGAGGGGAAATTCAGGCCCGCCAATTGGCCATTGACGTTCATATCATCGATGCGCGCATGCACGTCGTAAGTGCCCTTGCGCAACTGCTCAAAGCCCGTGGGCTCAAAGCCATATTCTTCGGGGCGGCGCCCGGCGACGGCGTTGAGTGCGATATTGGGCACTGGCATCTCGCCGATCAACCACATGTCTTCCCCCTGTGGACCCTGCACCACCCGAGGCATCCGGCCCTTGAATTTGGCCGGGGTGTGACGCTCAAACATATCCGGGGGTTCAATAAGGTGGTCATCGACACTGATCAGGACCATATCGTCCATCTTCATACTGGCTTCTCCTTTCAGGCCAGCTGGGCTGGCGAGAGTGTTATTGGTGGCTATCTACGCTTAGCTATGGTTTGTTGTGATTCGCTGTGATTAGCGGTCAATTTACAACTACAAAAATAACTACTAGTCAGTTATAGTTTGCGCATGCAGCCCGGATTTGTCAAAGCTTTTTCTGTTTACGATGGTTAATAATTGACATGTAGTCAGTTATTAAGTGTAAAATCAAATGACTCGGCAATAGTGTATTCCTGCGAGCTTGCCGACAAGCCGGCAAGACGATTGTGGTTTATCCCGACCCACCCAACCATTCCGAGCAGCACCTGACGCTTGTTTGTGTCGCTCAAAGCCCGGCATGAGTGGCGATGGCCAAACTTTAACTATGACTTTTATGTATTAATATGATTGCCAGTTTCGCCGTTTGCCTGGCCCTGTTTTCCCTTTGCGCCATTGTGCCACTGAAATACCGTCAGCTTAAAGCCTGGGCGCCGTTGTACTGGATATTCAGCGTGACAGGCCAGCTATTTGTCGTGCCGATCCTGCTGTCGGCCGGCACCCTGGTGCTCGCCGGAGGCAGCGAATTGACGGTGCGAGTGCCCGCGGTTATTGCCCTGCTCGCCGCGACGGCGGGACTGCTACGGCAATTCCAGGTGCGCAGACTTGCAGCGGCGCAGGCCGCCTCCCTCGGCATCGCCAACGACGCTGATTTTCGCACCCGATGGGTGGATATTGGGCGCTGGTTACTGGTGCTGCGCTGCCAGCGCCGTGGCCTGCTTATACAGCGGGACCTGGCCTACGGCGAACTGCCCGAGCAGCGCCTGGATATCTACCATCGCAGCCAGACGGACGAACCCAGACCAATACTCATCCATATCCACGGTGGCGCCTGGGTGGCCGGTAAAAAGGGGCAGATGGGCCGCCCCCTGGTGCACGATATGGCCACCGCCGGCTGGCTTGTATTTGATATTGAGTACCGGCTGGGCCCCGAGCACCGCTATCCGGCAATGATTGTGGACGTATTGACAGCGATCGCCTGGGTAAAAAAACACGCGCCAGACTACGGCGGGCGAGCCGACTTCATTACCCTGAGCGGCGGCTCTGCCGGAGGTCACTTATCGACCCTGGCGGCGGCCCTGGACCAGGCCGAACGCGCCAGTCTGCAAGCGGGCTTCGCCGGGGTTGATACCCGGGTTCAGGCGATTGCACCGTTCTACGGCCGCTACGACTTTCTCGACCGCTTCAGCATTATCGATGACCCCAAAATCGCGCAGTTTATGCTCGCCAAAGTCATGCCCGTACCCGCCGATGGTGAGGGTATCCAGCTGTGGCGCCAGGCCTCACCCATCGACCATGTCGGTGGGCAACTGCCACCCTGCCTGCTGGTCCATGGCAGCGCCGACTGTATGATTGACGTGGCTGAAGCGCAGGCATTCGTGGCAGCCCAGCAACCCCTGAGCAAGACCGTGTTCCGCTTTGTCGAAGTCCCCGGCGCCCAACACGCGTTTGACCTGGGCCACAGCCCCCAGACAGACGCTCTCAACCGCTTGGTGTTCTATTTCCTGCAGGACCAATTCCAATCTTTCCTGCAATCCCGGGCCGAACATCCCGTGAGACATGAATCGAAGGCAGAGGATGCAGAGTGCTGATGTTAAAACTCCCGACCAATAGAAAACTCGCCAACCTGGAGTCTGCCCTGGCCGCCGCCCGCACCTACGCGGAGTGGTGCGACCTGGCTCGGCAGCACGATGAGCTGTCAGGGGGCAACCAATGGAAAGCCAGCGTCGACAGCCAGTATTTCGATGCCAACCAGATTTTGGCGCGCTACCGACGCATGCAAGACTGCATGAACAAAGGCGATTACGAAGAGCTGCTGTTTACCCTCAACGAGGGCATTCACGGCAATATGGCCGGTATGGGCAATGCCCTGCTCTACAGTCGCGCTCGTCTTGGTACCAAGCAATTGATTGTGGATTTTGTGGAATTGATCAGCAGGGCACTACGAGCCCTGCTGGATGCCCCGGACGCCGTCATTAGCAATGAACGGAAACGCAACTTTTTCCGCCGCGCCAGTCACTGCTTCGGTCGCTCGGCATTGAGCATGAGCGGTGGTGCCGGCCTGATCTATTTTCACCACGGTGTGGTCGATGCCTTGCTGCAGGAAAATTTGTTGCCCAGCGTGCTATCCGGCTCCAGCGCCGGCTCCTGGGTCTGCGCCCAAATAGGGACTCTCAGCGATGAGGAGCTCAAGGGTTACTTTGCCGCAAAGCGCTATGAAGGCCGTTTTTTCAACGCCTGGGAGTTACTGCGGGCGCGCTCCGGCGACACGGTCGCCGGAGCGCGGGACGATATGATCGACTCGTTTGTCGGCTCTATGACGTTCGAGGAGGCCTACGAGCACACCGGGCGCCACATCAATATTTCCGTGGCTCCCCACGAGAAACACCAGAAATCACGCTTGATGAACGCGATGACAGCACCCAATGTCACCATCAGGTCGGCGGTCAAGGCGTCATCCTCGCCGAGCGGCCTGGCGCCGCCAGTGCAACTCGAGGCCAAAGACTCGCAGGGCAGACTGAAGCCCTACCTGCCCGGCCGACTCTGGGTCGATGGCTCCACCGCCGACGACCTGCCCTTGAAGCGCCTGGCGCGCCTCTACGGCGTCAATCATTTTGTGGTCAGTATGATCAACCCGGCGGGGCTGCTCTACAACCTGGAGCTGAACCACAAGAACCAGGAGAGCCTGTTTCGCTCACTCAAGCGACTCTACTTTACCGCACTGAAGGAATCGGTCAGCAATATCCGCCGCTGGTCCAGCGAGCAGTCACTGCTGGGACAGCTGGATTTTGCCCTGGGTGGACTGTACCAGGTGCTCGACCAAAGCTATGTGGGTGATATCAATATTTCACTGCATATCAAGCATTTGCGTTTGCGTAATTTGTTGTATCAGTACAACAGTGACGACGAAATCCAGCAAATCTATCACGCCGGGCAGGCCGCCAGCTGGCCCAAGCTGGAACAGATTCGAATGGCCAGCCTGATCAGCAAGGAAATTGACGCCTGTCTCGAGAAACTGGAGGTTGACGCCATCAAGCAGGACGGCGCTGCGCTGGCGTTTAACCACCCGATTCTATAGGGTTGCGCACGCCGGCATCAGGTTGCTGGGCCAACCTCGACGGGTACGCAAACGCTGTTGCGCACTTGCATTGCGAGGCTGGCCATGATGCTTTTGGCGTGGATTCCGGGCTTGCCATCCTTGAGAGTGACAAGCCCGATGGTGCGCAGGTCTTTGCCGTCGGCGACCCGGTGGTCGATGCGGATCAAACGCCCCTCTGCGCACTCTGCCCGCACGTTCAGGTCGGCGCTGGCAAACACGGCGTCAGTGTCCATGGTCACCGCTTTTAGTACGCCGATATCCGGGCATATCAATTGCTGTTTGCGCTCGGGCTCACCGGTGTTGATGCTGCGCCAGCGCAGCTCATCCCAGGTATTTTCATGGACATTGGAGGGAGTAAGGACGGGAAATTCATAGATGTCGGCGCGGGCAACGTTGCGGCGCCGGCTTAAAGGGTGTCCCCGGCGCACGTAAAAACTGCCGCGCAATTGCCCCAGTGTTTGCACGGCAATATCCTTGACGTCCAGGGGCGTGAAATCATTGATGTCGGCGATAAAAAAATCGATGCTCTCAGTCAGCAACACGCTCAGTAATGTGCTGCGGGATTCAACCCTCACCTGCACTTGCATGAGTCGTGTATCAGCCACCAGGCTTGTTAACTCCGCAGCCAGAACATGGTGTGCCACCACCGGGTCCAGGCCAAAGCCAACCACACTGCGCGAGCCACTGCTCAGGGCCCTGGCATCGGCACGCAATTGCCCCGCTTGTTCCAGCAGCGCACGGGCCCGCGCCATCAGCATTTCACCTTCACTGGTGAGCTCAACCCCGGTGGACTTGCGCCGGAAAACAGTGATGCCCAGATCATCTTCCAGTGACTTGATGCTGCGCGTCAGGGCGGACTGGGTGAGGTACAGCTTTTTACTGGCGGCAACCAATGAACACTCCTCCGCCACGATCAGGGCGTGAAACAGCTTTTGCAGGTTCAGGGTTTTCACTAGGGTTGAAACTCCGGCAGCAGGCTATGCAAGAAAGTCATAACAACTTAGCATTTTTTGCACTTGGATAATATCAACCGACCTCTATAATCGACATCTATTCCAATAAATAACGGAGAGTTAGCTATGCGCGCGCCATACAAAGTGATCGTCTGGGGGCCGGGAATCGTCGGTAATGCCTGCCTGAAAGAGGTGCTGAAGAAACCTGAGCTGGAACTGGTGGGGGTACTGGCTTACAGCGAAAGCAAGCACGGCGTGGACGTCGGCGAATACCTGGGCATGGATCCGGTCGGCATTAAAATGACCACCGATCAGGACTCGGTCATCGCTATGGACGCCGATGTGGTGTTGTTTTCGGTCAATATGAGCGCCGAACTGAACGAGGATTCAGAGGCCACCGAGATTGCCTGCCGCCTGCTGGAATCCGGCAAGAGCCTGGTTACATCCGCAGGCTGGTGGTACCCCGCCTACCACTCCCAGGCACTGCACGACAAACTCGACGCGGCCTGCAAGAAGGGTGGCAGCTGCCTGCACGGTACCGGTGTGAACCCCGGCTGGCTGTATGAGCGCATCATCTCCACGTTTACCGGTGCGTCCACCAGCATCAAGCATATTCATGTACAGGAACTGTCCGACAACAGTCATATCGAAAGTGCCGACATGATGGGCGGGCTCGGCTACGGCTCCGATATGTCAGAGCGGCCGTGGATTGAAAATGTCGGTGATCGCGGCTACCACGAAACCCTGGCACTCACCTGTCATGTTATGGGTGTTGAGCTCGACCGCATCGAATCGGAAAAAAAATATTTTGTCGCCCGCGAAGACACCAAATTGATTCCCTTTACCGTGCCGAAAGGCAAGCGTAATGGCGTCAATTTTCTCTACCACGCTATAGTGGACGGCAAGAAGCTTATTACCCTGGAAGAGATCTGGTATGTCGATGAGCGGGACTTGCCTGCCGGCCTGCACCGGGGCGACTACTACAACATCAAGATCGAGGCCGAACCGGTGTCGGTGCGGGGTCAGTTCCAGCTGATGGCTTCCGTTGAGGAAAACCTGGAGCATCGCCCGGGCGACAACACCCTGCCCGCCTATTACGCCACCGCCATCCCTCTTATTCAGGCGATTCCTATTGTCTGCGGCGCCGAACCAGGAATTGTACTGCCCTTTAATTTTGCCAACTACTGTCCCGACTTGCGCAACTTCAAGAGCCCGTTGATTGTTCGCTAGTAGCACTCACTAGCACCATTTGTGCATAGTGCACCGCTGCACAAGCAATTCGCTCTTGTGCAGCGGCGCGCGATCAGTTTTTACCTAGTGATTTAGCAATCAAATCGCACCGGAAAATTCGCAACCGCTTTAATCCGGATATTTTTTGGCCGCTGATCAGCTATTGGCGATCGCTAATAGCTGGATTCCGGGTTTCGTGTGTGCCAGTTTAACGCCTGGGCCGTCGCACGAATGTAAAACAATGACCAATAATAGCCGGAAAAAGAAAAGGCGCCGGAGTTTACCCCGACGCCTTTTTCAGTTACCTAGTGCAGCTTACTCGGCGTGTGACTTCAGCGGAATTGCTGTCCAGCCATGTTCGATATAAGTCCGCATATCTTTCAGCGGAATATTGCGCCCGTCTGCGAGTTTCATTGAACCTTCGCTGTGCGAGTGCAGGCCATAGTGCATGGTTGCACCTGAGGTGGTGAGGTAGCTGTAGTAAGTGCGCGTGGCGGCTTCGATATCCAGATCAATGGTGCCGTTTTTTGACTCCAGGTTAAAATGCCATTTGACCGGGACGCGCATCCGGGTTTTGGGATCAATCCAAAACTCTTTTTCTTCCATGGTGATGTTGCTGTGACCGTTTTCGGAAAACTGGATTTCTTCCCCGTCGACACATACGTGGCTGAAGGTTTTACCTACAGAGGGGTAGTAATAGATAAAGATGCGTACGTTTTCACTGGCCCACCAGTTCCAGTAATAGGTTTCGCCGCGCAGGATGTCGGCCAGGTCCCAGGCGGGCTGAGTGAACTTTTCCTGGCAACCAAATGATTTGTCCTTGCTCAGGCGGTAGGTTTTGCCCTCCGCAGTGATGGTACCTTCCGCACACAGGGGGTGCTCAAAACCGGCGATGCCATTTTTTTCCAGATCGGCAAATGGGCCCTTGTGGTACGGCGCATCACCAATACCGGTCAGCTTGAGATCAAACTCAATACCCATGTGCTCACCCTTGATCTCCCAGTAAGGAGGGCGGCAAATGTGCTGGCGATTACCCAGCGACCAGATGACCGCATCGCCCTCTTCCCTGACCGAGCCGGACTCCCAGTGGTCGGTCGCCCAGGTACGGTTGCCAATGAATGCACTGTCGCGGATACCGCCAGTGTGATCCTTGGGTGACGCGATAAAGGTTGTCTGGCCCTTGTAGACGTCGTCAACCTGCCAGGGGCCGTCTTTGCCCCCGCCTACGCGAAAGATGCAGGATACAAAAGAGATCTCTTCGCCTTCATCGGTTTCACCCATAATAAGAAAACCATTGTTTTCCATATAGGGAACGCCGGCAGGCAGTTTATCAACGTAACTCAGTTGATCCGCTAATGTGACATTGGTGCGCGCTGTTATTTCAGTCATCCGGGAAACTCGCTTGTTGTGGGTCGAATTTAATTATTAACTGACATACTATCAGTTATAGGGACAGGGTTTCAATGCCTCCGGCAGAGATTTACATTTCATCACACGAGTAGCGGTTTTTTGGGCTTAAGCGGGGTATACGACATAAAAGTAAAAGGGAGTCAAAAGGATCGGTGACAAACGATAATCGAAATGATTCCTATTTGTCACCGGCCCCTTTTTACCGCCGACCCGTTTTACCGTCCTGGAGGATTGTCTGGCGCAAGCTGATTCCCTTTAAATCCCGCCTGTAGTATCCCGTTTTTTTGACGAGGAGCTTTTCTGTGGCCCGGTAGCTGCAGGCGGTGTGCCTCAATGCCAGAATGGGCTGTTGTGATCCAGGCCTCGCGAAGGGAGCGGAATTTTCTCTGTACCGCACACAGTTATTGCAAAAGTCCCATAATGGGACTATTATGCAATTCATGAGAATCATCGCCCTGTCATCGTTGAAGACATTTTGGGAAAAGAGCCCAGCTTATACTGATGCCATCGAGCCAACACTTGCCTGGTATCGGCATGCGCTGAAAGCCGATTGGGCCTCCCCTGCTGAGGTCAAACAGGACTTCAGGAATGCCAGTATTCTCAAGGATGGTAGGGTGGTGTTCAACATTGCCGGTAACAAGTATCGGCTGGTGGTGTGGATCAATTATGCCTACAAGGTGGTCTATATCCGCTTTATCGGCACCCATGCTCAATATGACAAAATTGATGTACAAACTATTTAATGCCGGAGGTAGACATAATGGATATCAAGCCTATTAAAACGGATGCCGACTACCGTGCGGCGTTGAAAGAGATTGAAAGCCTGATGATGGCGGGGCCTGATACGCCTGAAGGCGAAAAGCTGGATGTACTGGTAACTTTGCTAGAGGCTTATGAGAACAAGCACTACCCGCTGGATTTCCCTGACCCGGTTGAAGCGATCAAATTTGAGATGGAGCAAAAGGGGCTGACCGTTAAAGATCTGGAGCCAATGATTGGGAAAAGCAACCGTGTTTACGAAATCCTTAACTACAAGCGCTCTTTGACCTTAAAAATGATCTGGAAGCTTAATCAGGAGCTGGGGATACCTGCTGAATCGTTGATCAAACCGCCCCAAGCGCATTCTCCTGCCTAATATTCGTGGCTCTTGGTTAATCGTTAAATCAGGGTGCAACAATTTATGAATTATGTCTGAAGAACTGAAGGCGATTGAGTCTCGCATTGAAGAGCTTGATAGAGAGCGGTCTGACTTAATTCAGCGTAAGCAGCAACTGCTAGCGCAAAGCCTGTCTCCATATAAACCTCAACAACTAACGTCCGACCAAAAAGTTGCTCTGTTTCAAGCCCTTTTCAAGGGACGGACGGATGTCTATGCCACCCGCTGGCAAAACTCAATAGGAAGGAGTGGCTACTCAGTAGCCTGTCATAATGAATGGGTTCCCGGTGTTTGCAATAAACCTCGAATCAAGTGCGGTGAGTGCAGTCACAGGCAATATCGAGAGCTGGATGCTCAGGCTGTTTATGATCACCTAACGGGAAAGCATATAGTAGGCTTGTACCCACTCATGTCAGATGAAGCCTGCCACCTCCTGGCGGCTGATTTTGATAAAAGTGGCTGGCAAGAAGCCGTGAAGGCCATGGCTCAAGTGTGCTTTCAACATACGATTCCTCATGCCATAGAGATTTCGAGATCAGGTAACGGAGCGCACCTGTGGATTTTCTTCAAAGACAGAGTATCTGCCCGTGAAGCGAGGCAGCTCGGATTTGCTTTACTCGATAAAGCCATGGATATCCATCCTGGAATCTCCTTTGAGTCTTATGATCGATTATTCCCGAATCAGGATATTATGCCTGAGGGGGGATTTGGAAATCTTATCGCCCTGCCTCTTCAACATCAGGCGCGGCAATTGGGTAACAGTCAGTTTGTTGATACTTCATTGACCCCTTACCCAGATCAGTGGGCATTCTTGTCGGATCTTCAGCGCTTATCTGCCTTTGATGTTAAAAGGCTACTAAAGCTGTTGGCGCCGCAACAGTTCGAAGCGCCAGAAAATAGCCTGCCTTGGGAGCAGGGGATAGAACGCAAGAATGAAAAAATAGCGGATTGCCCGAAGAAGCTTGCAGTCACTCTGGCCAATCATATCTATATCAAGCTGGATGAACTGCCAGCTGCCCTTACTGCCAAGCTTCGACGCTTGGCCAGTTTTTCCAATCCGGTTTTCTTCAAAACCCAGGCATTGCGCTTTTCAACTCATGGCATCCCACGCTACATCACCTGTGCGCGTATTGAGCAAGGTTATTTATCAATACCCAGAGGTTGCATTGATGAAGTGATGGCGCTACTCGAAGACCAGGGTATAGCGGTTGTGCTGTACGACAAACGGGTCGAAGGTACGCCCCTAAATGGACTGGAGTTCCTCGGTGAATTGAGAAAAGACCAACAACAGGCGGCCGAAGCGATCACTGCTAATAACGTAGGGATTCTACATGCCCCCACTGCTTTTGGAAAAACAGTAACCGCGATAGGTGTTATCACACGTCGCAAGGTAAATACGCTAATACTAACCCATAGCAGACAACTGTTGGACCAATGGAAAGAGCGCATTCGCTCATTCACCAGCGGAGTTGAGGTGGGAACCGTTGGCGGGGGCAAGAAGAAGCCAACTGGCCAGATCGACGTAGCGACTTATCAAAGCCTGATCGACAAGAAAAGCAATACTGTCTCACCCTTGTTACAGGAATATGGCCAGATCATTATCGATGAGTGCCATCATATCTCTGCGCCTCGCTACGAAATGCTGCTGAACGAATCCCGAGCAAAATTTGTGTTAGGGCTCACTGCCACACCAAATCGTCAGGACGGCCACCAGAAGATTATGTTTATGATAGCTGGTCCCGTCAGGCACAAGGTGGAGGTAAGCGGCACAAGGGGCTTTGAGCAGAAAGTAGTTGTTCAACAGTTATATGACAAGCCCCCACACTCTTTGATTCAATCTGATGTGCGACCGCACATCGCGGAGATATACCGATGGCTGGTTGAAAATAATAGTCGAAACAGGCTGATTGTCGACAATGTTATCGAGTCGGTAAAGAGTGGCGCACACTCTCTCGTACTGACGGAGCGAAGGGAGCATGCGGAAATCTTGGCTGGGATGCTTGAGAAAAAGGATATTTCAACGCTAGTACTTCGCGGTGCCATGCGAGTAAAAGAGCGCAAGGCCGCCAATGAGAAGCTGTCGGATGCTCAGGTCATTGTCGCGACAGGAAAATATATTGGCGAAGGGTTTGATTTGCCCAGACTGGACACGTTGTTTCTTGCATTACCCATAGCCTGGAAAGGTTCGTTGGCACAATATGCGGGTCGATTGCATCGGGAGTCTGAAGGTAAAGATCAAGTCACTATATATGACTACGTCGATGAAGCTTTGCCTATGCTACAACGCATGTTTGGGAAGCGGGAGAAGGGCTATAATGCTATGGGTTATGAGTTGGCTCCGATAAAAACGCCAGGGGCAAGAATTAAAACGGCTAGAAATGGAGATAGAACCCCCAGTAGAAATCCAATTGCCATGATCCCCCTTATTCACCCAGAGCTTCCCGGTTGATAGTGCCCACTGAACAGGAAGTGCAAGCACCAGAAATATAATGATGCTCTAGGCTGAAAGTTCCTGTTGATTAGAGATGATCCCAATAGTACATGTGGCAATAAGAGAGGTGGCGCACCCTAGAGGATAGACTGTTTGCGGGCGCCTTTGGCGGTCCCAGTTGCGGTGCTACTGGTGAGAGTGTGCAATAAACCTGAGGGAATTTTGCCCCATTCTGGGCACGTTTTATGATGGATTAAGAAAAGCCCCCGCGACCAAGAACAGACAAGGAGACAGCACCAGTGTGTTATTTCTTTCCCATACCTGCTTCTACCAATAGCTTTTTCGTTTAGATCGGGAACTGGCCAGCGATGTACAAGCTAGGGGTTGCCGTTACTGTGGCGGTACATTGCACAGTGTCCGTTACCCACGCAAACCCCACGGACTGCGCCCTGCTCTGGACCAGACGTACGACACCCGCCTGAGCTTCTGCTGTGCTGCGTACGGTATAGATCAGCAGAAAATTGTCCATTAAAAGATGTATATGTCCAAAATATTGATTGATTGTGTCCATTAAATCACATAGCTTGATTTAATGGACAATAATGGACAACAAACAAAAGAGACAGCCATGGCAACAGACACGCAAAGAGAAATAGAAGAAATCCTAGCCATTCTGGAGAAAAACCCGGAAGGATTGTCTACCAGCCAAATTTCAGAATTGATCAGTTTTTCTGGCAATTACAAGACATTGCAGCGCCGCCTTGTCCGCCTGTCAGACGATGGGCTCATACTAAAAGTGGGCGAGAAAAAGGCCAGAAAGTATTATCCCGCCAAAGTGTCCAAAAAAGAATTTATTGGACACTTAACGGACAATACACACGAGATTTTTAGTTCAGAAAGCCAGAATATCCTTAAGTTTTTGGACACTCCGCCTCACGCCCGAAAAAAAATGTCCTATAACCGTGGCTTTTTGGACAGCTATGCCCCAAATGAAACAGCGTATGTCTCGGAAAAGGTCAGAAAACAGCTCTACCAGGAAGGTAAACGCTTCGACAAGGCATTGGCGGCAGGCACCTACGCACGGGAAATTTGCCAGCGGCTACTCATAGACCTGTCTTATAACTCCAGCCGCCTGGAAGGCAACACTTACTCACGGCTGGATACGCAAAAGCTCGTTGAGGAAGGCATTACAGCAGAAGGCAAGGTTCATGAAGAAACCGTCATGATTATGAACCACAAGGAAGCCATTCTGTTCCTTGTGGAAAACGCGCAAGATATTGAGCTAAACAGCCTGACGATCCGCAACCTACACCATTTATTGTCGCAAGATTTGCTGGCAAACCCAGGAGCTTGCGGCAATATCCGATCTATGGAAGTGAATATTGGGCAATCAACCTACAAGCCGTTGAACAATCCCCACCGGCTCAAAGAACTATTCGAGCTTATTTTATTCAAAGCTCGCAAGATCGAAGACCCATTTGAGCAAAGTTTCTTTTTGCTGGTGCATCTTTCCTACTTGCAGGCGTTTGAAGATGTCAACAAGCGCACTTCGCGCCTGAGCTGCAATATCCCCTTTATCAAGGAAAATTTATGCCCGCTCAGCTTTACCGATGTTTCGCGGGATAATTACACCGCCGCCTTGCTTGCCATGTATGAGAAAAACAACGTTGAACCCATGCTGGAACTCTATGCCTGGGCCTATCTGCGCTCGTGCGAGCAATACGGTGTGGTAAAAAAATCGCTCGGGGAAATTGATGCGTTCCGCATTCAGTACAGACAACAGAGAAAAGAAGTCATGGGGCTAGTCGTCAAGAGCGGGTTGCACGGCAAGAAAGCAGAAGTCACTATCGAAAATTTCTGTAAGAAAAATGGCATAGACGAGACTGCAAAATTTACAGCCATGACGCTAGCCGATTTAAGCACATTGCATGCTGGTGCAATCATTGGCTTGGGTATCACTGAAGCACAGCTCGAAGCATGGCTTTCGAGCAAGCCGTAAGCTATGGCTCGATTCTATAGTTTTGTATTGGGTTTCGGCTTTTTGCTTTCGCGCTTGCCAAAGGGAGAAGGCATCTTGAGGTGAATGCGGCCACAATCTAACGGCCTCCTGGTCGAATGGGAACACAGCTATGCACCCTTATAATACGTGTTTCAAGAAAGGCTGCTCCAGCTATCGCAGTCGATCCGGCGCGATGTGATCGAAGGTGAGTTCGAGCAGTTCCTATTGTCCCTAAAACCGACAAAGAGCTATTCAATCTTGCATTGGCGATGTTTAAAGAGTTTTGGGGATACCGCCTGGAATTTCAAAAAACTCACAGTAAATCGCTTCAATTGGATATGGCCAAGAGTGAGAAGAAGATCGAGCAATTGCTGGATCATATCGTGGATGCGGAATCAACTTCAGTTGTGAGTGCCTATGAGAAACGTATAGGCGAATTGCAGCTTGAAAAGCAGGTCATGCAGGAAAAAATCGCCAAATGTGGCCGTCCGCTGCGAGACTTTGATGAAAGCTTTCAAACCTCAATGGATTTTCTCGCAACCCCTCACCAGCTATGGGTTACAGGCCGAATGGCGCACCCTAGAGGATTGTCTGGCGCACATCCATGTGCGCCACCCTGCGGGCGCTGCGCGGACCAAATCGTTCCAGACGATTTGTCGAACCCGGCAGAAGTTCTCGGCCTGCAGAATACAACAAATACAAGAAAGCCCACGCGAGGTGGGCTTTCTTGTATTTGGCGCACCCTAGAGGATAGACTGTTAAAAGCCTAAGGGCTTTTAACACCCTGCGGGCGCCTTTGGCGGTCCCAGTTGCAGTGCAACTGGTCGAACCTGGGAGGTTCTCACCCCGGCGGTTCCGCCATTTATAAATAAATGGCGCACCCTAGAGGATTGTCTGGCGCACATCCATGTGCGCCACCCTGCGGGCGCTGCGCGGACCAAATCGTTCCAGACGATTTGTCGAACCCGGCAGAGGTTCTCGGCCTGCAGAATACAACAAATACCAAAAAGCCCACGCGAGGTGGGCTTTTTGGTATTTGGCGCACCCTAGAGGATTCGAACCTCTGACCTTTGCCTCCGGAGGGCAACGCTCTATCCAGCTGAGCTAAGGGTGCGTGATGCTGGTGAATTACCCGTAGCCGGCATAATACCGGCAGGGGTAAACCACAGGGGCGCAATGATACTTATCCGGGCGGGCTTAGTCTATCCCGGGGTGAAGGTTTTAAAGCGCGTGGCCCGGTCTGCCCCCGGGTTCAGCCTGTAGCGTTCTCCAGATCGGCAGCGGCGAAGGCATTGCGGGTCAGGTTCTCCACCCCCTCCCGGGTAATGGCGATATCGTCTTCGATGCGGATGCCGCCGCAGGGGATCAGTTGCTCTATCAGGGGCCAGTTGAGCAGCCGGGCGCGCTTGTCGCAGCGCGCCTCTTGCAGCAGCGCGGGAATGAAGTACAAACCCGGCTCTATGGTGAATACCTGGCCTGTTTCCATGGGGCGGGTCAGGCGCAGGTAGGGGTGCTCAGGCGGGGGCGGCACTTGCTCTCCGCTGGCGGAGTGCAGCCAGCCGCCCCGTTCGTGTACCTGCAAACCTAGCAGGTGGCCGAGACCGTGGGGAAAGAAGATCGAGGTCAGCCCCTCCTGCAGGCAAACCTCCGCCGAGCAAGTGACCAGCCCCGCGTCTCGCAGCACCCCGGCCAGCAGGCGATGGGCTTGCAGGTGCAGGTCGACGTAACTGGCGCCCACCTGGATACTGGCGATGATCTGCTGCTGCAAGCCGTCCATGGCCTCGATCAACGCCCTGAACTTATCCTCGCTGGTACTGTAAGTGCGGCTGATATCCGCCCCATAGCCACCCGCACTGGCGCCGGCATCGATCAGGAAGCTGCGCCGCTGGGGCGGCTGCTGGCGACTCTTCTGGGTGTAGTGCAGCACCGCTGAATGCTCGTTGAGGGCGATGATGTTGCCGTAGGGCAGGTCCTCTTCCAGTTGCCCGCTGGCTTCAAGGTAGGCCATATGGATGCCGTATTCCGAGCTGCCCGCACTAAAAGCCCTGGCTGCAGCCCGGTGACCGAGTACCGCACGGGCACTGGCCCGGCGCAGGCACTCCAGTTGATAGCCGTCTTTATAGGCACTGCGGAAGTCCAGCGCCGTCAGCAGCGCCGCCGGATTGATACGGGCACTGGCAAAAGGGCAGTGTTCCGGCGCACCGATATAGGCCGGGTAATGCAGCGCCGGCAAGTGCTGCAATACAGTGCTGTGATCACTGCATACCGCGACTTCAAACGCATCCAACACGGCGGAATCGGTGAGCGGCTCGACCTTGTGCCAGATATCCTGTGGCTGAAAGTACAGCAACAGTGGCCGCTCCGAGTCACCGTCGATCCAGATATAACTGTCCGGTCGATTAAGCAGTGGCAACCAGGCTTTGAAATAGGGGTTTACCCTGAAGGGGTAGGCCTGGTCTTCGCGAAAGCGCATGATCTCGGCGCCGGCGGCGACCAGCACACCATCCACCTGCATGTCTGCCAGCAAGCCCTGCCAGACTCGCAACTGCGCAGCCACATGTTCGCCGTAGGTGTGTGCCAGATCGGTAGGAATCAAACCGTTACTCCGTCTCGGGTCCTGAATCGGACGTTCGCCTGCCATCAGAAAGCCTTCGGGGCGCTGCGGGAAGATGCAGGGCGCGGGATTGTAACAATCACCGCTTTTACAACTGCAGGCTTTTTTACAACTACAGGCTTTTCGACACCAGTTGCGACGTTAACCCAAAGCAACCCGGTGCACCAAGGCTTTTGGGTCACAAACCCATGCTCACCTCCCGGAGCAGCGCGCCGCAATTGGGGTCATTGGCTTGCCCCCCCATGCTCGGCCCTGGCTGCTGCAACTCCTCGCACACTTTCCATTTTGCAGCGTGTCGCCTCCCGCTTACCAGCTACGGGCTGAGCAAAATAAAAATCATACCGGTAGCGCGGGGCTGATAAAGAGCTGGCCAGCATTGGCGCGTAAAAATACGCGGCCATCGGCTCCCCAATTACCGTTTTCCGGTTGCACAGCGCCCCCCCGGGGATCGACAATAGGTCTCTGGAGCCATCAACCCGCCGGATAAGGGAAGCATTATGAACTCCGTCTCTTCGACCCGCCAAATACGCCCAGCAACATCAGGCCCCGCCCAACTGCGCGAGCGCATTCGCCGCGGTGAGCACTCCGGCCATACCTCCGGCCTGTGCCAGGGTTTTGTGCAGTGCAATGTGGCTATTTTACCGCGCGACTGGGCGGCGGAATTCCTGCAGTTTTGCCAGCTCAACCCCAAGCCCTGCCCGCTGGTGGCCATGGCCAGCCAACCGGGCGACACCGGTATAGACGGTATTGGCCCGGACTTCGATATTCGCACCGACGTGCCTCGCTACCGCCTTTGGGAAAACGGCCAACTGGCCCGGGAGGTGACAGATTTGCATGAGGTCTGGCGCGACGACCTGGTGACCTTCCTGATTGGCTGCTCGTTCTCTTTTGAGGAGGCGCTGCTGGCTGACGGCCTCGAAATTCGCAATCTCAGCGAGAGTAAAAACGTGCCCATGTACAACACCAATATCCGCTGCAAAAGCGCCGGCCGCTTCAGCGCCAATATGGTGGTAAGCATGCGCCCCTTTCTGCCCGCCGACGCCATCCGCATGATCCAGATCTGCTCCCGCTTCCCCACCGTGCACGGCGCACCGGTGCACTTTGGCGACCCCGCCGCCATTGGCATCGCCGCACTGGAGCGGCCAGACTACGGCGATGCGGTGACCATCAATCCCGGTGAAGTACCGGTATTTACCGCCTGCGGGGTCACCCCCCAGGCCGCCATCATGGAGGCAAAACCGCCCTTTTGTATTACCCACAGCCCCGGCTGCATGGCGGTTACCGACATCCCTAACAGCCGTTTGGCCGTATTCTAGAATAACGAGGCCCTAACTATGGCGTTACTGTTAAATTGTGATCTCGGCGAAAGCTTTGGTGCCTGGACCATGGGCGTCGATGCCGAGGTCATGCCCCACATTGACCAGGCCAATATCGCCTGCGGCTTTCACGCCGGCGACCCCATGGTGATGCGCGCCACCCTGGCACTGGCAAAACACCACGGCGTCGCCGTGGGCGCGCACCCCAGCTACCCGGATGTGGCCGGTTTCGGGCGCCGCTCCATGCAGTGCAGCAACGACGAAATCGCCGCCCTCATTACCTACCAGCTGGCGGCGCTGGAGGGGATGGCCCGCTGCCAGGGGTTGGCGCTCAGTTACATCAAACCCCACGGCGCCCTCTATAACGACATGATGGCCAAGGCGGATATTCGCCACGTGATCATGGACACCGTGGCCGCCTACCACACCCCCATTCACCTGATGCTACAAGCCACCCCCGACGCCCCCATGCATCAGCAGGAAGCCGAGGCGCGCGGCCTGCAGCTGTATTTTGAAGCCTTTGCCGATCGCCGCTACAGCGCCAGCGGCCTGCTGCTGCCGCGCTCGCAGCCCGGCGCGGTGTTAACCCTCGAGCAGATGCTGGCCCAGGTCGAGCAGCTCGATCGCGCCGGCACCATTACCACCGACAGCGGCCTGGAGCTGCCGCTGCAAGCCGATACCCTCTGTGTGCACGGCGATAATCCCGCCGCGGTGCGCGCCATCCAGGCAATACGCAACATTATCCACTCATGAAGATTTATAACGCCGGCGAAAACTCCGTAGTGGTCTATTTCAGCGAGCACGCCAGCCCCGAGGTTTCCGCCCGGGTGCAACACACCGCGGGGCGATTGCCACAACTGCTGGGCCCGGCCCTGATCGACCTGGTACCCTCCTACGCCTCACTGCTGGTGATCTATGACCCGGCGCGCTGCGGGCAACTGGAGCTGCGCCAGACCATCCGCAAAGCCGCCGCCGGCAGCAGCGAAGACCGCGCCACCGAGAAGCTGGTGGAACTGCCGACCTGGTACTCAACCGCAGCGGGCCCCGATCTCGAGCCCCTGGCCCGCCACGCCGGACTGGCGATAGAGGAAGTCATCGAGCTGCACCAGGCGCTGGAGTACCGAGTCTATGCCATCGGCTTCGCCCCGGGTTTTGCCTACCTCGGCGAACTCGACCCGCGGATTGCCAAGCCGCGCCTGGCGACCCCGCGCGCCAAAGTGCCCCGCGGCGCCGTCGCCATCGCCGATCGCCAGACGGCGGTCTACCCGGCCGCCTCCCCCGGCGGCTGGAACCTGATCGGGCTCTGCCCGGTCACCCTGTTCGACCCGGAGGCCGATCCCCCTATGCCTCTGCAAGTGGGGGACCGGGTCCGGTTTCGGGCCATCGAGCAAGACGAGTACCGGCAGCTGGGAGGTGAGCTGTGAGTGTCGAAGTCAGCCGCGCCGGCATCCTCGCCCTGCTCACCGACGGCGGCCGCTTTGGCCAACACCAGCTGGGCCTGACCAGCGGCGGCCCCATGGACCCGTTCGCGTTTCACTGGGCCAACCGCCTGTGTGAAAATGCACCCGACGCCACCGCCATTGAAGTCACTGTGGGCGGGCTCGGGCTGCGCTTTCATGGCCCCACCCGGGTCGCGATTACCGGCGCGGAAGTGGCCGTAACCATCAACGGTAAAGCGGTTGAACGCTGGCGCAGCCACGCGGTCAAAGCTGACGACCAGCTGAAGATTGCCTATGCCCAGAAGGGCTGCCGCTGCTATGTAGCGGTCAGTGGTGGCTTTCAGGTGAAACCATTTTTGGGTAGCACCAGCACCGTGGTGCGGGAAGGGGTTGGCGGCCTCAATGGCCAGGCGTTGCAGAACGGCGATTTCATCGAGAGCGCCAGCGACAACAGCCAACAGTGCTGGCGCCTGCCGCCGGCCGAGTTACCCAGGTACAGCAACTGGCTGCCCCTGCGGGTGATTCCCGGCTACCAGAACGAGGTTTTTCACCCCCAGCAGCAGCGGCTGTTCTTCCAGTCCAGCTATCAGGTGGGCAAGCTCAGCGACCGCATGGGCTACCGCCTCAGCGGCCCCCCCATCAGAGCGGGCGTGGAGGGCATTCTGTCCGAGGGCATCTGCCTCGGCGCCATCCAGATTCCGGCCGATGGCCAACCCATCGTGCTGATGAACGACCGCCAGACCATCGGCGGCTACCCCAAGATCGGCTCGGTGCTGTCCCTCGACCTGGCCCGACTGGCGCAATTAAAACCGGGCGACAAGGTCAACTTTGCCGCCATCACCCTGGAAAGCGCGCACCGGGCGCTGCAGCTGGCCAGCAAGCATTTTGCTTCCGTACAAGCGGAAGCCATCACAGTGGATTAACGCCATGAACGACATCGACCGTGACCCTCATCAAGAACCAGGCCACGACCCCGGCCACAACGACGACTCCGACAAGGCCGCCATGGCCATCAGCCTGCGGCTGGAAAACCTGCTGGTGGGACAAAACCTTCGCGGCATGCGCACGGTGCAAGCTGTGCTCGATCCGGGTTACCTGCTGCGCGCCGCCAAACTGTTGCTCAACAGCGGGCCACGAGTGTTGATTGCCACCGGGTTTCCAGTGCTGCACACTTTTGAGACCGACGGCCCGGTCGGCGCCATTGCCCTCTGCCAGGTGCTGCAGAAAATGAAATACGAGCCCCTGCTGCTGTGCGAAGCGGCACTGGCCTCAGCGCTGTTCAACCGCTACCCGGTGCAAACCCTCACCATCGGCGACAGCAGCGAAACCCTGACCGAAGCGCTGCTGGCCCAGCAGCCGGATATACTGCTCTGCATCGAGCGCCCGGGGGTGGCCAGCGACGGCCACTACTACAACATGCGCGCTGAAGACATCAGCAACCGGGTCGCCGGGCTGGACGCCTTTGTGGCACAGGAACTCTGCCCCACCATTGCCATCGGTGACGGCGGCAACGAGCTGGGCATGGGCAATGCCCTCAGCGCCGTGGAGGAACTGGATATCAAGCCCGCCGTCAGCGGTTGCACGGAATTAATTCCCGCTGACGTCTCCAACTGGGGCGCACTGGGCCTGATCGCCATGCTCGGCTGGCTGCAACAGAAGGACTTGCTGGCGACGGTCAAACCGCTGGAGATTCTCGACTATTTGTCCAAGCGCGGCAGCCTCGACGGGGTCACCCGGCGCAACGAACTGACCGAGGACGGCCTGCCGGGCAAGGTCGGCGTGGCCCTGCTGGCGGAGATGCGCCAACTCACCGAGTTCTGCTGACAGTTGCCACTGCAATAGCGGGGCTCATTTGCGCGGCGGCCGCCGACGTTGTCGCCTCGGCAGAGGGCTGCAGGGTGGAGAATTTAGCTGCAAATGTCGGCCGGCTGGGCAAAAAATCCAACGCTGCTGTGATAAAGTGAGCGCAATTTTTTCGGCGTGTCGCCAGCGCGGCAGAGTATTTTGAGGGTTACCCGTGAGTACAGTTTTTCTAAACGATGCCTTTATGCCCATAACAGAGGCGAAAATCTCGCCCATGGACCGGGGCTTTTTATTCGGTGATGGCATCTACGAAGTCATACCCTCCTACGACGGCAAGCTGGTCGGTTTTGGCCCCCATATCGAGCGCATGCGCAGCGGCCTGGCGGCACTGGAAATCCCCCTCGACTGGGAGCCGGCTCGCTGGCTACTGCTCTGCCAACAACTGATCGAAAAAAATGGCCGCGGCAACCTGGGCATCTACCTGCACGTCAGCCGCGGCGCCGACAGCAAACGCTTTCACGCCTACCCGGAGGGAGTCAAACCCACGGTGTTCGCCTATACCTTTGCCATCAATCCGCCACCGCCGGCGGACAAAGACAAGGTGCAGGGTTTCAAGGTCTCCACCGCCCGGGATTTGCGCTGGCAGCGCTGCAACATCAAATCCACCGCCCTGCTCGGCAATGTCATGCATTTCCAGCAGGGTTACGCCGCCGGCCACAACGAAATCATTCTCTATAACGCCCGCAACGAAATGACCGAAGGCAGCTCCTGTAACGCCTATATCGTCAAGCACGGCACGGTGATTACACCGCCCCTCGACCACCAGCTGTTGCCCGGCATCACGCGCCTGATATTGCTCGACATCCTGCGCAAGGACGGCACCATTCCGGTGGAGGAGCGCACCGTGACCATGGACGAGGTGTTCGACGCCGATGAAGTGTGGCTCACCAGCTCCAGCAAGGAGATAGCGCCGGTGATTGAAATCGATGGCAAACCGGTGGCCGATGGCAAACCCGGGGATGTGTGGCTGGCCGCGCAGACCCTGTTCAGCGCCAACAAGTACAACTACTGAGTTCACTGCATGACCCGCCCCTGCCAAGCCGTTATCGATCTGGCCGCACTGCGCCACAACTGTCAGCTGGCCCAGCGCCTGGCGCCCGGCAGCAATATCGTCGCGGTGGTCAAAGCCAACGCCTACGGCCACGGTGCTGTGCCGGTGGCGCGGGCGCTGCAACCCCTGGTCAGCGCGCTGGCGGTATCCTGTACGGAAGAGGCGCTGGAGTTACGCGCGGCCGGTATCCACCTGCCCATCCTGTTGCTGGAGGGGCCGTTCGAGGCGGCCGAAATCCAGCTCGCGGCAGAGCACGACTTCTGGTTGATGCTCAACAATATGCGGCAGGTGCAATGGCTCTGCGACGCCGGCGACCACGCGCCGCTGACAGTCTGGCTCAAGGCCGACACCGGTATGAACCGGCTGGGCTTGTCCCCCGCCGACCTGCACAGCGCACACCGGCAATTGCAGGCCTTGCCAGGGGTCAAGCCGACGCTGGTTCTGGCCACGCACTTCGCCGCCGCCGACCAGCTCGACAGCGACTTTACCCCCAGCCAAATGGCCCGCTTCGAAACTGCCTGCGACGGCCTGGCCGGGCCGCGCAGCCTTGCCAATTCCCCCGCCCTGCTGGCCTGGCCCGCAAGCCACGGCGACTACGTGCGCCCCGGCATCATGCTCTACGGCAGCTCGCCCTTCGCCGGCCCCCAGCCAAACGCCGCACAACTGCAGCCGGTTATGTCCCTGAATTCGGCGGTGATCGCCGTGCGTGAGGTGGCAGCCGGTGCCACGGTGGGCTACGGCCGCCGCTGGACCGCCCGGAGCCCCTCCCGCATTGCCACCATTGCCATCGGCTACGGCGACGGCTACCCGCGCCACGCCCCCAGCGGTACGCCGCTATTGATCAACGGCCAGCGTGCCGCGCTGGTGGGAACAGTATCGATGGATATGATTACCGCCGATGTCACCGAATTGGACAATATCGGCATCGGCAGTCAAGTGGAGCTGTGGGGGAAGAATTTACCGGTGGATGAGGTGGCCGGTTGGGTGGGCACTATTGGCTATGAATTGCTGACCCGGCTGTCGAGCCGGGTTGCCAGGCATTACCTGGATTAAAGAGACTGGATTAAAGAGACTGGATTAAAGAGGCTGGATGAAAAGGCTAAATGAAGAGACTGAATAAAGGGCCTTTAAACGAAAGGCCCTAACTCTGCCCTGCGGTTTGCTGCAGCACCTCTGGCAGATATTGTTTGGCAAACGTGAAGGTGTCTTGCAGATCCATTGCACTGGCACATACACCAAGTGCAAAGATCACTATAGCGATGGTGAGTACATCGAGTTTCATACCTTTACCTGAATACTAATTATACTGTTTTGCTATGACTGGTTTCTGATCATTCAGTTCAGTTTTATAGCAAAAAAGTTTTAAATGCCAAGGAAATGACACAGGCGACGACCAAGCCAAAGGCTCGTAGTGCGCTGCACAACCGTCACCAATACCACAGAGTTAAGACTTACTTACCCCAAAGAGCAAGTATTACAACGATTATGGCGCAAGAATCATTAAATGCGCTGCTTATTGGCCGATTGAGCCGTGCCTAGCCCAAAAAGAACTGGTAGGCGTCGTTGTCGGTCTCATCCCGGTAACGGTAGCCCAGCTTGTCGAGAAAACGGGTCACATGGTCCTCTTCCCCTGCCGGCACCTGCATCCCCACAAACACTCGGCCAAAGGCGGAGCCGTGGTTGCGGTAGTGGAACATGGAGATGTTCCAACGTCCGGCCAGCTGGGTGAGGAAGTTGAACAGGGCTCCGGGGCGCTCTGGAAATTCAAAGCGGTAGACCCGCTCGTCGCTGATCTGCGGCGCGTGACCGCCCACCATATGGCGAATATGCAGCTTGGCCAGTTCGTTGTCGGTCATATCCACCACGGCGTAGCCTTTGCTGTGCAATTCATCCACCAGCGCGGCGCGGTCTTCCCGCTCCGGCGACACCTGCACGCCGACAAAGATGCGCGCCTCCAGGTCATCGGCGTAGCGGTAGTTGAATTCGGTGATATTGCGCTTGCCCAGATCCTTGCAAAAGGTCTTGTAGGCGCCCGGCTTCTCGGGAATGGTGACCGCCAGGATGGCCTCGCGCTTCTCGCCGATTTCGGTGCGCTCGGAAATATAGCGCAGCCGGTCAAAGTTGGTATTGGCGCCGCTGTCGATGGCGATCAGGGTCTGGCCGCTGCAGCCGTGCTCGGCCACGTATTTCTTCAGCCCGGCCAGGGCCAGGGCGCCGGCAGGCTCGGCGATGGAGCGGGTATCTTCAAAGATGTCCTTAATGGCGGCACACATTTCATCGGTGTTGGCGGTGATTACACCATCGATGGTGTCCTTCATTACGCGGAAGGTTTCCTTGCCCACCTGTGCCACTGCCACGCCATCGGCAAAGATGCCAACGTGGGGCAGCACCACGCGCCGCCCCTGCTCCATGGCCGCCTTCAGGCAAGCGGCGTCTTCCGGCTCCACCGCAAACACCTTGATTTCCGGGCGCACGTATTTGACATAGGCGGCCACGCCTGCGCACAAGCCACCGCCACCCACCGGCACAAATATCGCGTCGATATGGCCCGGGTGCTGGCGCAGAATCTCCAGCGCCACCGTACCCTGGCCAGCGATAACATCCGGGTCATCATAGGGGTGGATATAGGCCAGGCCTTTCTCTTTAACCAGTTTTTGCGCGTAGGTGGAAGCCTCGTCGTAGGTATCACCGTGCAGAACCACTTTGGCACCGTGGGCTCGCACCGCGTCCACCTTGATCACCGGGGTAGTCTTGGGCATCACGATGGTGGCTTTCACCCCCAGCTTGGCCGCCGACAGGGCCAGGCCCTGGGCGTGGTTGCCCGCCGACGCGGCAATGACACCGGCCTTCAATTGCTCTTCGCTCAGCTGGCGCAGCTTGTTGTAAGCGCCGCGAATCTTAAACGAGAACACTGGCTGAAAATCCTCGCGCTTGAGCAGCACGCGATTGTTCAACCGCGCCGACATAAAGCGGGCGTGATCCAGGGGGGTCTCTACCGCCACATCGTAGATGCGGGCATCGAGAATGCGCTTGATGTATGACTGGGGCATGGGCTGGCCGTTATTGATGCAGTGAAAAGGAGTTTAGATTTAAAAGAGGCGCAATAGTAAAGCATTGGCCGTGAAACGGCTATCGACCTGGGCCAAGGCTCTTTATAATAGCCGCCCTCACCAGCACCCCATGTGTGTCAATTCATTTTTGCAGAGCCCGAACCATGAGCAGCACTTCCCAGGATGAACTGAAAAAGGCCGTGGCCAAAGCCGCCGTCGACTACATCGAACCGAAACTGGACAACCACAGTATTGTCGGCGTCGGCACCGGCTCGACGGCCAATTACTTTATCGATTACCTGGCGGAGATCAGCGCCAAGTTTGACGGCGCCGTGGCCAGCTCCGAAGCCTCCGCCGAGCGCCTCAAGGCCCACGGTATCCCGGTCTATGATCTCAATGGCGTTGACGAGCTGGCGGTTTACGTCGACGGCGCCGACGAAACCAATCCAAGGTTGGAATTGATCAAGGGTGGTGGTGCCGCTCTCACCCGGGAGAAGATTGTCGCTGCGGTGGCCGATGAGTTTATCTGTATTGCCGACGGCAGCAAGTGGGTCGACACTCTCGGTAACTTCCCGCTGCCAGTAGAGGTCATCCCCATGGCCCGCGCCCACGTGGCCCGGCAACTGGTGAAGCTGGGCGGTGATCCTGTCCACCGCCACGGGGTTATCACCGACAACGGCAATGAGATTATCGATGTGCACAATCTCAAGATCAGCAACCCGAAAGAGCTGGAAACGGCGATCAACCAGATTGTCGGCGTGGTCTGCAACGGCCTGTTCGCCAATCGCCCGGCCGATGTGCTGCTGATCGGGCGGCAGGGCGGCGTGGAAAAAATCACCGCCTGAATAAGCGCGGCAATAACAACCTGAGAACCGGGGCGCCTGGCATGCGGCCCTGATATTAGCTCGACCCGCCAAACCTTGCGTTTGGCGCTGCCATCCACATTGCGAAACACAACTAAAAATAAACTGCACATTTACAAACAATATAGAACTAATTACCCGCCCCGCACCGTACTACCACAACAACAAGAAATATAAGCGGTGTTTATCATGCCTCCACTCGTGGCCCTATTGTGCCTGCTCCAACTGCTGCTTGTCGGCTGCGGCGAACGCACCGGCAGCGATCCGGGAAGCCAACTCAACGGCAGCTGGATCCCGGATTCGCGCGCACAGGTGGTGGGCCGCGCCAACCCGCTCGAACTGCAACCAGCCACCACTCTACAGCAAGCCCTGGTCCAAGCCCGGACCCTGATTCAGCGCGGCCAGTTGAGCGCCGACCCCAGATACTATGGCCGCGCCGAGGCACTGCTCGCGCCCTGGTACAGCGACAGGGCAAACCCGCAGGTGCGGGTTTTGATGGCCACCATCTTGCAGCGCCGACACCAGTTTCCGGCGGCACTGTCGGAGCTGCAGCAAGTACTCGCCGCGCAACCCGACAATCCCCAGGCGCTGTTGTCGCAGGCGTTTGTTTACCGTGCCAGTGGCCAACTCGACCAGGCCTCCAGCAGTTGCCGCCGCCTGCGGCGCCTGACCCAGGCGGTAATCGCCCTCGCTTGCGAGGTGGCGACCGAGAGCGACATGAGCACCCCCAGCCGCGCTTTCAAGGCACTGCACTATATGCTTGATCACAGCCCGCCTGAGGACCTCATGAGCAACCAGTGGGCCCAACGCATGGGGGCGGTGGCGGCACAGTCCCGTGGCCAACTCCTGGCAGCTGAGCGCTGGTTCTTGCGCGCCCTGGACCTGACCCCGGACGCTCCGGATCTGCAGGCGCAATGGCTCGACTTCCTGCTCGATGAAGCGCGCCTGGACGATGCCGAGCGATTCCTGCAGAACATTGACGCCCCGGCAACAACTGCCCCAACGCTGCAACACGATGGCCTGCTGCTGCGCCGTGCAATTGTCGGCAGGCGACTCGGCTTGGAACAGTGGCGCGCCGACTTGCAGATACTGCGCCAGCGCCAGGCGCTGCTGGCAATGCGTGGCGAAGCCGACCTGCACCTGCGCGAGCAGGCCCGCCAGGCCCTGGAGCTGGAAGATGACCCGGCCCGCGCCCTGACCCTGGCGCTGGACAACTGGCAACTGCAGCGGGAAGTGGCCGACGCCACGCTGGTATTACAGGCCGCCCTGCAACTGCAACAACCGGGCGCAGCCACAGGCGTTATCGACTGGCTGCGACAACAGCAGGTGCGTCACCCGAGGCTGCAACAACTGGCCGGGCGACTGCAGCAACAGCAACTGTCGCTGCAACACGCGAACGTTGAGACCAAAATCGTTGCGTCCGAAATCGTTCAGCCCCCAATTGTTGAGCCCCATATCGTTGAGCGAGAGGAGCGCCCCACATGGCAACTTTGAGCCCGACACTCCGGTGGTGCCACCCGCGAACGGGGCTGCTTGCCCTTCTGGCCGTCACACTGTTAATTATGCCAATACCACCGGCACTGGGCCACAGTGCCAGCACCGCCTATGTGACGGCCGCCGCCGACGGCCGAGCGGCGAGCCTGCGTCTCGACCTCAGTGTCACCGACAGCGCCAGCCTGGTACCGATGGATATCAACCGCGACCGGCAAATTACCTGGGGCGAGTTGCTCGATGCACAACCGGCGCTGGCCGCCGTGCTCGCCAGCAACCTGCAACTATCCCGCGGCGGCAAGGGCTGCACCTATATGAGCGAGAGCCTTGCCATGACCGAACACAACGGCGAGCCCTACGTACGCTTCAACCTCGCCTACGCCTGCGCTGCGCGCGGAGCGCTGAGCCTCGACTACCGCTTGCTGTTTGCCCGAGACGCCAGCCACCGGGCGCTGGCGCAAATCCGAGCTGATGGAGACACCACGGCGGCGCTGTTGTCTCCGACCCACAACCACCTCAACAATCATCTCAACACCGCGGGTAACAGCGCCGCCAATGGCCGCTCAACACTGGTTAATTTCTGGCGTGAAGGGGTCGCCCACATTCTCGCCGGCTACGATCATCTACTGTTCCTGCTGACCCTGTTGTTGCCCTGTGTGTTGCTGCGCACCAAAGGCGGCCGCTGGCAGCCAAGCCCGGGCATCGCACCGGCGGTGCGGCAAATAGTGGCGGTGGTCACTGCTTTCACGCTCGGTCATTCCATTACTCTGGCACTGGTGATACTGGGGTACATACCCCAACCTGGCCCCTGGATCGAAACCGCCATTGCCCTCTCCATCGTGCTGGCTGCCCTCAACAACCTGACGCCGTTGTTGCCCCAGCCTGGCTGGCTGCTGGCGGCCGCTCTCGGCCTGTTGCACGGCTTTGGTTTTGCCGGCGCGCTGCGCGACATCGGCCTCGAGGGCGGCCAACTGCTGTTGCCACTGCTCGGTTTTAACCTCGGCGTGGAGAGTGGCCAGTTACTGGTCGTAGCCATTGTGCTGCCGCTGCTGCTGGGCCTGCGCCGGTACCCCTTTTATCGCACGGGCGTCGTCGCCGGTGGTTCCTGTTGCGCGGCGGTGTTGGGCGCAATCTGGATGCTGCAGACACTCGGCATTCTCGGCCCGCTAGCGCCATAACCTAAACCCACCAAGCACAAGGAGGAAAACCTGTACCAACAAACGGCGCCTTCCGCCACTCCCCAACGGGTTCTGCGGCAACCGCGCCCAATTCCATTTCGGATTACTTTCTGCCGCTAATAGAGCAGAAAACAGGAGTTCTACTATGAACACGTTAAAACCACTAACCGCGTTGGCCAGGCCCTTCGGCCGCCGACTGGGACTTATGGGCGCCACCGCCCTGCTCGGCCTGGCTGCCGTGACCCCCGCCTTCAGCGCCAGTCACAGCGACGCACCGCTGATCAAACAGGACCCACAGGCCAATATCACCGACGTTTACGCCTTTGTTGGCAATCACTATAACGATGCCGAGCAACAGGTGCTCAATGTCGTGGTGCATGTGCGGCCATTCTCCGAGCCGGGCGACGGCGTCATCTACGATCGCTTTTCCGACGACGCCCTCTACTCGATCCACCTCACTGACCCGGCCAGCGGCCAGACCGTGCTGCGCTACAACTTCGAGTTTTCGGACGCCACCCCGACCACCACGCCCGGATTGAAAAACCCGAACACCATCCTGTCCTATGGCCTTGGCACCGATGTGGGCCCGATTTTGACCATCGGCCAGGCGACCCAGAACTTCACCCAGACCTACCGGGTCACCCAGGAGACCCGGCGCAGCAAGGTGCGGCTTGGATCCATGCTGCCGGTGGCGCCACCCAACGTCGGTAACAACGTTACCCCGCTCTACAACGACAGCGCCGGCGATGCCATTTCCGGGGCCGCCACTCTGCTCGACCTGGACAGCTATACCCAACAGGCGATCTCCGACCTGCGCGGCAGTGCGGTCTCTTTCGCCGGCCCCCGCGATGACGGCTTCTACGCCGATACACCGGCCATTTTTGACCTGCTCGACGCTCGCATTATCAACAATGACGGTGACGACAGCGACGGCCTGGGCCAGGATGGCGGTGGCGTCGATGGCTTCAAGGGCTTTAATGTCCTCGCTTACGGCCTGCAGATTCCCCTCGGTGACCTGGCGGAGATGGGTTCCCAGGTGGGCGTTTACGCCAGCGTCAGTCGCCGCCGCGTAACCATCCGCACCCGCAACGGTGACCCCAAACACCAGGGCGGCTGGGTGCAGGTAAATCGCATGGGCAACCCGCTGTTTAATGAGGTCTTCGTGGCCCTGCAGGACAAGGACAACTACAACCGCAGCTCACCCACCACCGATCGGGCCATGTTTGAGAACTACGCCCTCAACCCGGAACTGGGCGCACTGGTAAACTTTGTCTTTGGCACCAGCATTCCAACCACTAACCGCAGCGACCTGGCCAGCATTTTTATTCCGGATGTGCTGCGGGTCGACCTCACTACCGGCCCGGTGCCGCTGGCGGGGCAGAGCAACTTCGATCGCCTGAGTGTGTTTGGCAATGACCTCACCAATGGCGTTCCCAGTGGCTTTCCCAACGGCCGCCGCTTCGGTGATGACGTGGTGGATATCGCCCTGACCGCACTGGCCCAGGGCACCCTGATCGGCGACAACGTAGCGGCCAACGACCAGCTGTTCCACCAGGTCTTCCCCTACTCTGCCACGCCCCACGCCGGGCCGCGGGCCAACATGCGCCAGGCGCCAGCCAACACGCCCTGATCCAGCCCGCTCCGCTCCGCAACGCTTGCCCCGCCCGCACCTTGTGCGGGCGGGGTTTTTTCGTAATGAAGCCAGATTCCAGCCGTACCTGATGCGGCTGTTATAAGCCTGCTTTATAGTCGCTATTTGCGCCAATTCGAACGTCGACTGGGCGACGGCCTGTGCTATCATAGCGCGCCTGAATTTCCGCCCCCGGGCCCCAACCCCGGCCTGCTATCCACGATTCGCAATTTGAGGTGCAATAAACCCATGGCCAAAACGTCACTGGACAAAAGCAAGATTCACTTTCTCCTCCTTGAGGGTGTCCACCAGTCCGCCATTGAAACCCTGGAAGCAGCCGGCTACACCAATGTCGAATACCTGAAGACCTCACTGCCGGAAGACGATCTGATCGAAAAGGCCAAGCACGCGCATTTTATCGGCATTCGCTCCCGCACCCAGCTGACCCGGCGGGTATTTGAAAACTCCCCCAAGCTGGTCGCTGTAGGCTGTTTCTGCATCGGCACCAACCAGGTCGACCTCGGTGCCGCCCAGGAGCACGGCGTGGCGGTGTTCAATGCCCCGTTTTCCAACACCCGCTCGGTCGCAGAGCTGGTGATCGCCGAGGCCATTCTGCTGTTGCGTGGCATTCCCGAAAAGAACGCCGTCTGCCACCGCGGTGGCTGGCTCAAATCTGCCACCGGCTCGTACGAGATTCGCGGCAAGACCCTCGGTATTGTCGGCTACGGCTCCATCGGCACCCAGGTGAGCGTACTGGCCGAATCTTTAGGCATGAACATCCTGTTCTTCGACGTGGTCACCAAGCTGCCGCTGGGCAACGCCAACCAGGTGCGCTCCATGGCCGAACTGCTGGGCAAATCCGACGTAGTGACCCTGCACGTACCTGAGACAGCCGCGACCCAGGACATGATCGGCGCCCGGGAAATCGCCGCCATGAAGAAAGGCGCCATCCTGATCAACGCCTCCCGCGGCACCGTGGTGGACATCGACGCCCTGGCCGCAGCGCTGGAGTCCGGCCACCTCAGCGGCACCGCCGTGGACGTATTTCCGGTAGAACCCCGCGGCAACGACGAAGAGTTCGTCTCACCCCTGCGCGCCTTCGACAACGCCATCCTCACGCCGCACGTCGGCGGCTCCACCATGGAAGCACAGGAAAATATCGGCTTTGAAGTGGCCGAAAAACTGGTGAAGTACTCCGACAACGGCACCACCACCTCTTCTGTCAACCTGCCGGAAGTGGCGCTGCCGGCCCACCCCGGTTCGCACCGCCTGCTGCACGTGCACAAGAACGTGCCCGGCATTCTCAGCAAGATCAACAAGGTGTTCTCGGATAACGACATCAACATCGCCGCCCAGTACCTGCAGACCAAGGAGAGCGTGGGCTACGTGGTGGTGGATATCGACGCCGACTACAGCGATATGGCGCTGCAGCAGCTGCGCAGCATCGAAGGCACCGTGCGCTGCCGCGTGCTGTTCTAGGCTGCACAGGTAGCCGTTGCCATGAACACGCCATTGCTCGACATCAACAACGTCACGGTTTACCGGGAGCAGAACCGGGTGTTCGAGAACCTCAACCTGCGCATCGAGCAGGATGAGAACGTGGCCATCCTCGGCCCCAACGGCGCCGGTAAGTCCACCTTGCTGAAACTGCTGACCCGCGAGCTCTATCCACTGGACCGGCCCGACAGCTGGGTCAAGATCTACGGCAACAAGACGGTCAACGTGCAGGAGCTGCGCAGCAAGATCGGCTGGGTCTCCTACGACTTCCAGACCCAGTACCTGCCCATCACCACCGGTTTCGAAGTGGTGCTGTCGGGCCTGCTCGGCACCATCGGCAACCTCTACCAATACCCGGTCAGTGACCTGCAGCGACAGCTGGTGCACGACACCATGAAATCCCTCGGCCTGCTGCAGATCAAGGATCGCATGTTCCATCACCTCTCCAGTGGCCAGCAGCGACGCCTGATCCTGGCCCGCGCCATGATCCACCAGCCGCTGGCGGTCATTCTCGACGAACCCACCAGCAGCCTCGACCTGCAGGGCGCTTTCCAGGTACTACAGGATATGCGTGAGCTGATTCGCGGCGGTTCGTCGGTGATCCTCGCCACCCACCACATCCACGAAATCATTCCGGAAATCCAGCGCGTTATCTTTATTCGCGACGGCAAGATCATCGCTGACGGTGACAAGCGCGAACTGCTCACCACCGATAACATCAATCACCTCTACCACACCAAAGTGAAACTGGTGGAGCACGACGGCTACTACCAGACCCTGCCGGCCTGAACCAACAGCGGGGTTTCATAAAGCCGCAAACCTCGCTAGAGTTACAGCACCCCTCCCGACAAGTAACTACTGCGAGCAGACCGGCAATGGCTTCAAGATTTACCTTGCGCAACAGCAGCAGCGGCTACGGCCTGGTCGCTATCGGCCTGCACTGGCTTATGGCCCTCGCCATCATCGGCATGTACCCGCTCGGCCTCTATATCGAAACCCTCGACTACTACGACCCCAACTACCGCATCATCCCCCACTGGCACAAAAGCATCGGCCTGTTACTGGCAATCACCCTCTGCCTGCGCCTCGGCTGGCGCATCGCCAACCCGCGCCCCGCCCCCCTGCCCCAACACAAACCCTGGGAACAGCGCATGGCCCGCATCACCCACCACCTGCTCTACCTGCTGATGGCCTGTGTCTTCGCCGCCGGCTACCTGATCTCCACCGCCGATGGCCGCGCCATCGAGGTATTCAACTGGTTCACCGTACCGGCCCTGCCGCCCCTGCTAGAAAACCAGGAAGACGTGGCCGGCGAACTGCACTACTGGCTCGCAACCGGCCTTGTCAGCCTGGCGTCGATACATGCACTGGCGGCGCTGAAACATCATTTTATTGATCGGGATGGAACACTGCGGCGGATGCTGAAAAGCGAACACAAGTAACGCCAGCGGGTACGTTGGTGGGATCTTTATAGGCTCAACTGCACCGTGCGCCCAGCGCTACCCTCACCGCCACCAGGTGGCGGTTGCGACAGGGGCAAAATGGACGTTTAATTAGGGCAGGAATTAGCTTCGAGCCGCTCAAGGTTGCCGGGATTTGGCTGAGCCAGGGAGTGATATTCCAAGTGGTTACCTTTTCTCTCCCTCTTGATTGTCGTGCTGGCGCATCGTCACGGCTGGCATAGCTCGGGCGCTTTTAGCTCTAAAGATGTTTTTTTGACCAGCTTAATAGGGGCCGGGGGCTTCGAGGGCTTTGAAAAAGCTTTGGATATCAATTGGATACCGGGGGAGGCGATGCGCTCGTTAAGTAATTACACTGGTCGCCCGACATTTATTATTATGAGGCCTAAGGCCTTATTAACGTACTGTTATGAAACGAAGCAAGAGCTTATTAAGGTCTAGCTTACTGCTAAAGAACAAGTCTCGCGGCATTGAGCGACTAGCCGGATCTAGCCTCGGTAGCGTTGTTCCTCGGGCACGGTTTAAGAGCGATGCTGGAGTCAAAAATTACTGCTTTTACGTGGTGTGTCTTCGGTCAGATTTGTTGAAATATTGGGCTTTTGGTAGCGCTGTTCCTACTGCCACATGCGATCTTAGCTGGGCGGAAAAGTCAGCAGTTTAAACGCGGTGCAAGTAGATAGCTTCGTGCCCGAACCGAAACTTAGAACATGGAGAGTGTGTGCAGTCATTTCATAACCAGGCCGTCAACTGGACGCAAAATACTACGCCGTTTTTTGTGCATTCGCTTCACTCATTGTCGCACAAAAAACCGCTCCGTATTTCGCGCCAGTTACAGCGGCGTTATTGGTAACCACATGATTAAAGACTTTGAAGAGAATGGCTTTCTCGTTCTTAAAAATATGTTTGAAGAAAGTGAGCTTCGTAAGATGCAGGAAGTTGTTGCAAGATTTCATAAGTCATGGATTAAGAAGAATTCTAAATTCTACAATGACAAGGCTGTAAACTCTGCTTATTTAACTGGTAAGGAGCACTTGTTAGATTCTGAACGAGAGGCGTTATTCAAATTCATCGGATCAGCTAAGTTGATGAGGATCGTGACATCTATTATGGGTGTTCGTGCAACCTTTATGAATACCCAATTGTTTTTTAATCCGGTTAACGAAGGCCAGAGAAACTATTGGCATAGGGACCCTCAGTACCATATGTCTATTGCTGAGCAGAAAGAGGCATTGGCAGGCCCCAATGTCATCCATTTCAGAATTCCGTTATTTGATGAACCTGGTGTCGAGTTGATTCCTGGAACCCACAGGCGCTGGGATAGTGAAGAAGAACTTAATGTACGCATTGAGCAGAATGGCCGTAAGAACTATGAGAACCTCCCTACTGGACTGGAAGTAAACTTGAATGCGGGAGATCTACTTGTGTTTAGTGCAAATATGATACATCGGGGAATATATGGCATGGATCGTCTTTCTTTGGATATATTATTTTGTGATCCAGCTATTGAGATCGTGAAGTTCGTTGAGGATTGTTGCTTGCCCGACAGAGAAACCATGAAAAAACTTGAGAATGCGTGCGCATTTGAGAATGCAATTGAGATAAAAACCAATAACAAATCAATGCACGCGACAAGCGCGTGATTGCGACGTTATGGCTTTGCGAGGGCCGGCTTCGAATCCATTCTTTTATGAAGGATACGAACAACTTCAATGTAGGTGCCCGATACCAGGCGATAAAATACGATATAACTGCTAACCGGGAATTTTCTATACCCAGATTTTATATAGTCGCAGGAAATACCAATGTCTGGAGATTCTGCAAGCAAATGGAATGCGTCATCAAACTGCCGGAGATAATTTCGTCTTTGAGCTCCGCCCCATTTCCGCTGAGAGTAGGCGGCAATCCTTTTCAAATCATTTTTGGCTTGGTTTGTGAGCTGAAATGCACCCATTAGCCGATTTCATCGTCCAGTTCTTGCATGAGGCGTTCGTAGCTGTAATCGGCTGCGCCGCTTTTTTCTCCTTCATCAAGCAAGCGTCGAAGCGTAATAAGCTTTTGCTCATTTTCCTCCAGCATTCTAAGGCCGGCGCGAACAACCTCACTGGCAGATGCATACCGACCTTCTGCAATTTGCTGTGCTACAAACCCATCAAAATGATCACCAAGGGTCATACTCGTGTTCTTGGCCATAGCTGCGCCCTGAATACCAAAATTAGGTATATAATGGTATATTGCCATAACAAGGCCAGTCAAGCGGACCTCCGCAAATTGTCTTAAAGTATGGAAATTTTAATCTTCACAGTAGGTATGATTCTCTACGTTGCCTCTTGTATATATCTTGCCAAGTTCAACACACGGGTTCGCCGGAAAGTTAACGGTACATTACTACTTGAATATATTGCTTGGCTACTATTCATCATTGTTTACATACCTTACTCTTTTTATTTTCCAGCATGGCTTAGCGAAAGTTTGGCGCCTTGGCAGCGTACTTCGAACACAACAACGATGATGCTTTTCTTTGGTATGGCGGTGTCTGTTTTTGGTTTATACAAAGGTGGTCGAATAAATGCCACATAACAAATAAGGATATATGGCCGACGTAAAAAACGCGCAGCTGATTTGAGCCTTATGCACTCAAGAGGAAACAATGCATCAAGTAATTCCTGAACAACAATGTCATTGCAAGTGTGGAAAAACCGAATTTACTACAAAGAGAAAACCCTTGATGCGTGTGTTCTGCCATTGCACGATATGCCAAGAATTCAATGAGAAAGATTTTTCAGAAGTAACTATTTTTTTGACTAAAGATATCGAATTTGATCAAGCTCAAAACGTATAATTTAAAAAGTATAAAGCACCACCCGCAGTAGATCCTGGAAGATGCGGCTCATGCCACAAAGCTATAATCGAGTTCCTGGATATTCCTCTATTTCCTTCCCTTACAATTATTCCAAGTCAGAATATTGAGAAAGGAAGTTATCTGCCTGAATCCTGTGCTCATATTTTCTATCATCGCCGAATCAAAGATATCAATGATAATCTACCTAAATATCCAGGCTTTATTAGTAGTCAAATTTTGTTCATGAAGACATTATTTTTGGGCATGCTGAGAAGGAAGATAAATGCATAATCGGGTAGACGAGGGCATCTAACCCCCAGACCCCACAACACCCTGCAGCCTGCACGGCCCGGCGCCTCCGCACAGGGCCTTTCACTACCTACCTGGCTCGGCGGGAGATCCTTGTGTCAACGCCAGCCCTTCTTTCGGACGTGCTGGTAGAAAATTCTAATCCACCTTGACGGTGAACCAGTGGTGGTTCGCCACCAGGGCCGAAAAGTAGGTTTCAAGCTGGTCCTGGGTGAGTATATCGGGGCAGGCATCCCAGAACTCGCCTATACGTCGAACAGCGCTGAATAGGAGTCGATCGTCCGTTCCGCTTTGCCCTGCCGGCGCAGTACGCTAACATGCTTGTGGTACAGTGAATTGAACTTCTTTTGCTGTGCTGTGTTCATGAGTAATTCCTCTAGTAGTCGTGCTCGGGCGTGAGCACGTAGGGGAATTATTCCACGAAGAGGATTTTGGAGATTTAGCTTGCCGCGCAGCGCTTTGTTCAACAAGTGGCAGCAGCTGGGCCTCCGCAAATTGTCTTCTTTTTTGCATAAATCCGTGAAAAATCGGCCAATTAACTACGGCCGTTGCTGGCGGCGTTAGGCTGGATTGTCGTATGCGAGTAATTGGGCTTGTAATCGGAACACTTTCCTTTCTACTAGCGTTTATTAGTGCGTTCTTGAGCGCAGCTCCATTCACTCCTGCCGTTTTTATAGTAGTTCTTACAGTACCTTTATCGGTAATTGCAATTATTACCGGCTCGAAGCGAACCGGGTGGCTAGCAATTTACTGGTCTGGTTGTGCAGTGCTGGCTTTTTTTACTTTACAATACAGTACTCAAGCAGGTAATTGGTTGCTGTTGATTGCATACATAATTGGGTGCGTACTAAGCGCGGTAGAATTAACACGCTATTTAATTCGGTGTCGGCGGTGGGGTGTTCATGATTAAATCTATTCAAGAACCCATTAATAAAGCCAATCACAATCACCGGCGCAAAAAGCGTGCTGGCGAGCGTTAGGTTTTACAGAGTGGCGTCCGCTTAGCTCGAACGTTAAATTTCCAATGGATAGAGTCAGCATTGAAAAAGATATTACGTCGGCATTTCTAGGTGTCCGTCTTGGCAAAGGAATCGGGCTGTGGGAGGCACAAGCTATTGATGACTATGAAACAAAGGAAGTTCAAACAGCGAACCGTGAGAGAGATCAAAAACAGGACTGGAGATTACTGGATTACGGTGATCTACAACGTTGTCATAGTAGCCTTTCATTTTTTGATGCAGACGGTATGCGGTTTCACCTTCCCGCGTTCATCATTGGTAGTATTCGGAACGAGGTAGATGACCCCCTGTTCCATCTTATACAGCTAGATGAGTATTCGATATCGAAACTACAAATATTAAGCAACATTCAACGTAAATCAGTGGTGATGTATTTAAAGTGGTGCCTTGAAAAGGATGATTACAAATTTGACCATCCTTCTATCAGGAGGGCACTAAATGAATATTGGGAAAATCAGTGTTATTTGAGTGAACTTGAGAGTAAGAAAATGAATAAATACGAGCCTATAGTTCAGGATAAAAAGACAGAGTGGCTAAATTTGGATGAAGAAGAACGGGTCGAGCTTGTAAGGACATATCACGAAAATGTTGATGATGAACTCGAGGGGGAGCCCTTAACTCTTCATGCTGCGATGCATGTGATCGTAGAAAATCAAATTGCAATGGGAGAGGAAAATGTAGAGAGTGCAGCTACACGTCTCATTCGTCAGGGATTAAGTAGACACGAGGCAGTTCATGCAATCGCGGCAATACTGAGTGAACATATTTATGATCTGTTAAAAGATAGCTCAATGGAATTTTGTACAAAACAATACCGTAGAAAGCTTGAAAAAATAACAGCTAAACGTTGGCGGAAGGGCCAGTATTAGATTGGCTATACAATTTAACAAAACCATCTTGCCCCTCTAGCACTGCCCAATCGAGCTGGGTCGGGATCCAGGCTCCGCTGCTTTATTTCGCGATGCCAGACATTAAAATTGTGCAAGAAGCGTTAAAACGATAACCAAGGATTGCGAAAACTTACTGATCAGCGACTTGAATCTCTGCCGGTGCAAGAGCTATAACGCATTCGAAACAAGCCGCTAGCCTATTGGCCTGGAAGAGCTTTAAAAAAGAGCTACTGCAGAGCTCAACAGGTGTATGTGCCACTCCAAAAGCGCGGTTATTTGCCGCTGTCGTAGTTCGAAACAGTAACGACTCAATTTCTACAGCTGCTTAGAACGTAGCCGGTTGCGCCGATCCGGGGTGGTCGGTTCAG
>NZ_JAAOIX010000030.1 GCF_011440395.1 Pseudomaricurvus alcaniphilus
CGATGCTCCGCACTACGCGCAACACTCGCTAAGGGTGGTTGGCTAGACCTTTCCCTACAGGGACTTTCACCCTGAAAGATGCATCAAGCTTCTTGACGCACTAACGCCTTGCTCACCGGCGCCCGCTGCGGAGGGCGTTTTTGTGCAAAAATGGAGCGCAGCGGAATGCGCAAAAACGAACGTAGCAGTGGGCGTCCGAGTGAAGCAATTTGTTATGCTGCGCTTTCACCACCTACTTCCCAGCCTGGAAATACAAGCACTGCCGGATGGCAGGACAATGCTCTGGCCAGCACCTTTGCCCTTTCGACACCGAGTTGTACGCGATTGTTTTCTATAGCGGAAATTGTAGATTGAGGAATTCCTGTTAATTCAGCCAAATCATTTTGGCTAAGAGCTTGCAACTCTCGAATTATCTTGACTGATTCCCCAACAGAAACATCCACATGACGTTTTGCTCTTACATATTCGCTCATTTCATTTCCTCTTGTAATCGTGAGGTGTCACTGATTCCACCCGTACTAAAACCTGCTCTCCATCGACCTGATATATAACTCGACACTGCTGGTTTAGCCTAGAAGACCTGAAACCCTTCCAATCACCGGACAAGGCTTCGTCGTTAAAGCCTCTGATCAGTTTCAATCCCTGGGGACCAGACAGAGAGACGATATCTTTCCACTTTTCATAGCGCTTCTGGATATCTAAAGGCATAGATTTCAATGCCTTAGCGACTCTTCGGTGTTCGTATATTGTCCACATGGATACGATTATACATACTATATATGGTATGTCTAGAGGACGGGGCTAGCTGCATAACGCCGCCCACAGGGGCCGCAGTGGAGGCGTGATCTTCCCCCGATAAAACGGACACATAAAATTTCATGCTGCTATTTGCTCGTATTCAATCGGCGAGTAATAATCAATACCTGAGTGCAGCCGCTTCCGATTGTAAAAGTCATTGATGTAACGACCCAGAGCATACTTCAAGTCTTTACCTGATTGGAAGTTGGATCCTCGTATCAATTCAGCTTTTAGTGTATGAAAGAACGACTCCATATGGGCATTATCTGTACATTGACCGGGGCGACTTAAGCTGTGTTGAATTTCATGCCGCTTGAGATCCTTCTGATATTCTGCCCCACGGTATTCAACACCTCTGTCCGTGTGCAGCATCAGTCCCTTTTCCGGCTTCCTTTTCTTTATGGCTGTAGCCAGTGTTCGCTTGGTAACGGCCGTCGTTCTCTTCGTATCCAGGCTCCAGCCAATAATACGGCGGGAGTGAAGATCCATAATCGCAGATAAGTAATGCCACTGGCTTTTCACCTTGAGGTGCGTCACATCAGCAACCCACACTTTGTTCTTTCTTCAGGTACCGCTCCGTCCGATCTCAGGTTCTCACCAGAGGCAAGGAAACGTCTCATACCAGGGGCTCGGTAAGTTACTCGTGTAACCCGTGCAATCAGGCCCATTTCCTGCATTATGCGAGCTACTCGCTTCCTGCTAACGGAATATCCCTGATTTTGTAGCGCCTTCCAGATTCTCGGGCTGCCGTAGCGCCCCTCGGCCCTGTCATAGATTTTCTGGATTTCAATCTTTAAAGCATTATCTTCACTGGCACGATCAGAGGGCAACCGTTTACGCCAATCGTAATAACCGCTACGGGACACACCAAGATAGGCGCACAATGATTTAACTCCCAGGTCTAATCCGAATCTTTCGATGAATCGATACCTTGCTGATGTTCCTCCGCAAGAAACCGTTGCCACTTTTTTAGTAGGTCGACCTCCTGTTTCAGTTTTCGATTCTCAGCTTCCAACCGCTTAACCTTGGAAAGCTCTTTCTCTTGCCTGGAGGATATTTTGGTTACTTTTTTGGTAAGCGATCAACAAACCCCACCTTCAACCCGATCCCAGCAGCTGTTACGGTTTGACTTCACTTATTAATGGAGCATTCCCGTATGAAAACAGAGGAAAAGCAAAGGTTCTGGCAGGGCCACATCAATGACTGGCGCAAGAGCCAGGTCACTCAGAAAGTTTACTGCGAAGAGCGCGACTTGTCCTTTGCCCAGTTTGCCTATTGGCGCACTCGACTAAACCGGGCTTCAGCCAACCCTGGTAAATTGGTGCCCGTGCGTGTTGCCAGCTCTGCCCCGACTGGTACCGCAACGCTCTATTTGCCGGCAGGTGTCAGGATGGAAATTCCAGCATCATCGC
>NZ_JAAOIX010000031.1 GCF_011440395.1 Pseudomaricurvus alcaniphilus
CAGCATTGTTGATTCACCGCGACGGTTTTGAGGCTTAGTGGCAAAGTACTGCAAAACCCAGAGCAACCAGGGATGAGCATGTCTTGAAAGCTGCGCCGAACTATGCGGGCCACCGCGCCCAGCATAATACTGGTTAAGAGCCCTGAACCCAAGGAACGAACGCGTGCTGTGGATTCATCACCACCCAAGCTCAATGGTGCACAATTCTCTACGTGCACCGAACTTGCCAAACCCTCGACACTAAAATGCCTATTCATAATGCCTTCCTGGACGCCCCCTATAACCACGACTGCGCCTGCTAACGCCGCTGTAACTGGCGCAAAATACGGAGCTGTTTGTTGTGCAACAATGAGCGCAGCGAATGCACAAAAAACTGCGTAGTATTTTGCGTCCGGTTCACAGCTTTGTTAGCTGCGCGCCGGCAACAAAATTGATTAGGCCACGTTTTCAGCATTGTTGATTCATCGCGACGGTTTTAAGGCTTAGTGGCAACGTACTGCAAAACTCGAAGCTGCCAGGCATGAGCACGTCTCGAAAAGTGCGCCGAACTATGCGGGCCACCGGGCCCAGCACAATAATGGTTAAGAGCCGTGAAGCCAAGGAACGAACGCGTACTGTGGAGCCATTGCCACCCAAGCCCAATGGTGCATAATTCTCTACGTGCACCGAACTTGCCACACCCTCGATACTAAAATGCCTATTCATAATGCCTTCCTTTACGACCTCCTACAACCATGACTGCGCCTGCTAACGCTCGGCACAGCGGCGTGTGCGCAGCACACGTCCAGCGCAGCTTGCTGCGCGATGCTGATGCCGCTTGTTAAGTGCCTTCACTTGCAGCACCCCAAAAAAAAGCAACCAACTTTGGCAACCCGAGAGCAACAGCCACCGCTGACATACCTGCCAAAACTAGCATGACCAATTGAGAAAAAGGTGTAACAGCAAATATAAAGGATTGAGAAGGCTCAGAAGGATCATATGAGATTGTGATATTACCCTTACTTAAATTAACTACTCTCTCCCTTGGCAAGTAAACATTTTGCAGTGGCATGATACGAGTACCCGTATATTCTTTACCGCCCACCTGGTAGCTATAGCTTGCTCTGCCTATGTTGCTACCCCAGTCGGAGGCACCTGCAACAGTTGGACTACTGGCATTTTGCAATGATACTGACCGCAAAACTGCTGGAGTACTTTGCCAGCTGGAATACTGCATAGACTCAATGTAGGAACGTGCGGCAATACCAAGAATTGCGATGCCGATTACTATGAGTATTCCTCGAAGCTTATTCATTGTTTGTGCACTTAACGCCGCCCACAGGGGCCGCAGTGGAGGTGAATGTTTTGCGGTAGCGTAGCGGTAAACCGCAAAACAAGCACCGCAACGGAGGTCCAGCCCGCTTGCGGGCGAGCCTGATGGGCCTTGTTAAGTGCGTTCTCTCTATTCTTTCTGCCAGCAAACACTACCTGCTTCGCTCTCCACTTTGACAATATCTGATAAAGCAAACACCCTAAACTTCAGGCCAAGCCTTCCGTATACTCGTACATAGTTATCCTCACAGCTTATTACCATATTACCCGAATCAGATGGATCTATTAGAATGATATTCAATTCAGACATTCTTTCAGCGTCCTTTCTCGAACTATATAGCCTAATTTGATTATCTTGAAACAAATACCCATTAACGGCTACATAGCCATTGTTTTCATATTGATTGTAGATATCCTCAATTTCCGAGGGCTCATATTTAGGTAAAGAGCTGCAGCTAGTACTGAATGACATAGCGATAACTAGCCATACAAACCGAAATCTACTAATAATCATATTGGGATCTAATTTTGTTACTATATTCAATCTAATAGAGAGCACTTAACGCCAGCTGTAACTGGCGGAAAATACGGAGCAGCTTTTTGTGCAATAATGAGCGAAGCGAGTGCACAAAAACTGCGTAGTATTTTGCGTCCAGTTTACAGCCTTGTTAGCGGTCATGT
>NZ_JAAOIX010000032.1 GCF_011440395.1 Pseudomaricurvus alcaniphilus
ATGGTAGGGGAGCGTTCTGTAAGCCGTTGAAGGTGAACTGTGAGGTTTGCTGGAGGTATCAGAAGTGCGAATGCTGACATGAGTAACGACAAGGGGAGTGAAAAACTCCCCCGCCGGAAGACCAAGGGTTCCTGTCCAACGCTAATCGGGACAGGGTTAGTCGGCCCCTAAGGCGAGGCTGAAAGGCGTAGTCGATGGGAAACGGGTTAATATTCCCGTACTTTGTATAACTGCGACGGAGGGACGGAGCAGGCTAGGCCAGCGCGGCGTTGGTTGTCCGCGTTTAAGCTTGTAGGCTGGGATCTTAGGCAAATCCGGGATCCTAAGGCCGAGAAGTGATGACGAGACCCCTTTTAGGGGTTGGAGTGGTTGATGCCATACTTCCAGGAAAATCTTCTAAGCTTCAGGTTATACAGAACCGTACTCGAAACCGACACAGGTGGTCAGGTAGAGAATACCAAGGCGCTTGAGAGAACTCGGGTGAAGGAACTAGGCAAAATAGCACCGTAACTTCGGGAGAAGGTGCGCCGGTGTTGGTGATGGGACTTGCTCCCTAAGCTGACGCTGGTCGAAGTAACCAGGTGGCTGCAACTGTTTATTAAAAACATAGCACTCTGCAAACACGTAAGTGGACGTATAGGGTGTGACGCCTGCCCGGTGCCGGAAGGTTAATTGATGGGGTTAGCTTCGGCGAAGCTCTTGATCGAAGCCCCGGTAAACGGCGGCCGTAACTATAACGGTCCTAAGGTAGCGAAATTCCTTGTCGGGTAAGTTCCGACCTGCACGAATGGCGTAATGATGGCCACGCTGTCTCCACCCGAGACTCAGTGAAATTGAAATCGCAGTTAAGATGCTGTGTTCCCGCGGCTAGACGGAAAGACCCCGTGAACCTTTACTACAGCTTTGCACTGAACTCTGAACCTATTTGTGTAGGATAGCTGGGAGGCTTTGAAGCGTTGACGCCAGTCATCGTGGAGCCGTCCTTGAAATACCAGCCTGGTATGTTTGGGGTTCTAACTTTGGTCCGTTATCCGGATTGAGGACAGTGTATGGTGGGTAGTTTGACTGGGGCGGTCTCCTCCCAAAGAGTAACGGAGGAGCACGAAGGTACCCTCAGCATGGTCGGAAATCATGCAATGAGTGCAATGGCATAAGGGTGCTTGACTGCGAGACTGACACGTCGAGCAGGTACGAAAGTAGGTCATAGTGATCCGGTGGTTCTGTATGGAAGGGCCATCGCTCAACGGATAAAAGGTACTCCGGGGATAACAGGCTGATACCGCCCAAGAGTTCACATCGACGGCGGTGTTTGGCACCTCGATGTCGGCTCATCACATCCTGGGGCTGAAGCCGGTCCCAAGGGTATGGCTGTTCGCCATTTAAAGTGGTACGCGAGCTGGGTTTAGAACGTCGTGAGACAGTTCGGTCCCTATCTGCCGTGGGCGTTGGAAAGTTGAGAAGAGTTGCTCCTAGTACGAGAGGACCGGAGTGAACGAACCTCTGGTGTTCGGGTTGTCATGCCAATGGCATTGCCCGGTAGCTATGTTCGGACGGGATAACCGCTGAAAGCATCTAAGCGGGAAGCCTCCTTCAAGATAAGCTTTCCCTGGGGCTTCGAGCCCCCTGAAGGGCCGTTGAAGACTACGACGTTGATAGGCTGGGTGTGTAAGCGTTGTGAGGCGTTGAGCTAACCAGTACTAATTGCCCGTGAGGCTTGACCATATAACTGAAGTTACTGAAGTGTGCGGACAATGCACGGACAGGTAC
>NZ_JAAOIX010000033.1 GCF_011440395.1 Pseudomaricurvus alcaniphilus
CCATATATGGTCTCCTCCTCGTTTGCAAGGCCTCGTATCAGATGTAAAGTCAGGTTGCTTCCATATATCCGGCCTGTTTTAGGAGCTTGTTTGCTCTTGGCCCTGATGAAGTTTCGCGCGTACTGTCCTAACCATCCATACGGTATTGGGTACCTATGGGTCCATCAGGTTTTCAGTACGCCGGTTTTACCTGTTTTGTCATCTGGTTTACGTTGCCATCGCAACCTGTAGGAAGGTTAATGTTTACCCATTAAATTATTGCCTGGGCTACTAACTTCATTCACTGGGTTTGTTTCACCCAGTGGTCATTGCAAGTGGCAATGACCGAGGTCGCGCAGCTGACGCGCTTGAACCCTTCCTTGGGTCGCTCGACTGCCGACGTCCCTGTCGGCAGACGGTCAGCCGCGCAACCTCGCCCATCGCCACCCCAACCTTCGCGCCCGCTGCCAGTATTTTCATCGCGCATCATGAGCATAAGGCCTCCGCGGGTCGATAGTTCTCTTCTCGTGCCACAACCACCCAGGCGATACGGGTTATTTTGTTTGCCAAGGCTACGGTTGCCTTGTTTACGCCATGGCGGGCCTTGAGCCGATTGATCCATTGACTCAGGGAGTCCGTTCGTCGATCACTCTGTTTAACCACCGACCGGGCGCCGTGAACCAATAACGCTCGCAAGTAGCGATCTCCCCGTTTACTGATGCCACCCAGTTTGGGCTTGCCCCCCGTTGTGTGCTGCCTGGGTACCAACCCCAGTGCCGCAGAAGCATCGCGGCCACGTTGAAACTGTTGACCGTCACCGACCCAGTTGGCAAAAGCAGTGCTGACCACGGGACCGATGCCGGGTATCCGGCACAGTCGTTTGCATACGTCACTGGCTTTTGCCTGCTGTCTCAGTTGTCGGTCATGCCAGTCGATCTCTTCGTCCAGGCTTTTCAGGCGGCGGTAGTCTCGTGCCAACAGCTCCCGTATGAAGACCGTGACCTCTTCGTTCGGGCTCTCCAGGATTTCCGGCAGGGCGTTTCTGAGTGGTGCCAAACCCACTGCGACGATAACACCCCGTTCACGCAAAAAGCCGCGAATCTGGTTGGCCAACTGGTTGCGTGACTTTTTCAATTGTTCACGCGATCGGTGCAGCGCCTGCAAGTCCTGTTGTTCCACCGATTTCACCTGAACAGACCGAATACGGCCGTGCAGGCAGGCCTCGGCAATAGCCCTGGCATCGTTGTAATCATTCTTCTGCCCCCGCAGGTAACCTTTGATGTGCTGGGCAGGCAACAAAACCACCTGATGGCCCATTTCCCGGAAGCGGCGGCCCCAGTAGTGGGAGCTGCTGCAGGCCTCCATGGCAATGGTTGTGGGCTTCAAGTTCGCCATACGCCTCAACAGCTGCGAGCGCCTGAGCTGGCGGCAAGCCAGTTCTTTGCCATTGGCATGCAACTCAACCAAGTGAAATATTGATTTGGCGGTATCCAGTCCAATTACGTTAAACTTGTCCATGGTCTCCTCCTGCTTCTGTCGATAGAGAACGAATTGTTCACCCTCTATTCAGGCACATTGCGATGCCGCTGGGAAGAGGAGGAGACCATCTCATCATCCATGG
>NZ_JAAOIX010000034.1 GCF_011440395.1 Pseudomaricurvus alcaniphilus
CGAGAAGGGGGCTGCCCATGCACGGTAGCAATGTTATTACTGAGGAGCCCGGTGCGGTAATCCCGCACGCCGGGATCTGTGTGGGGGCGTCCGGGTAACCGGGCGTTCTACCACGACTGTGGAAATTAGAGTATAGCGAATGGAATTTCAAACAATCCCAATAATTCGAATATTTGACGAGTGTAGGGCAAAGGAATTCTATATCGGATTTCTTGGCATGACCTTAGATTGGGAGCATCGTTTTGAGTCTGATGCTCCTATTTACATGCAAGTATCCAAAGAGAATCTGGTGTTTCATCTTAGTGAACATTCAGGAGACTGTACTCCAGGTTGCAAGGTGTTTGTTAATGTCAAAGAATTAGACTCATTATTCCAAGAGATAACGTCTCGACCCTACAAGTATAATAAGCCGACAATTGAGCTGGCACCGTGGGGCGATCGTTGTTTTACGGTTATTGATCCCTTTTCGAACAAGGTACTTTTCAATGAACCTGCCGCCACATAACAAGGCCGTAAACTGGACGCAAAATACTACGCCGTTTTTTGTGCATTCGCTGCGCTCATTGTCGCACAAAAAACCGCTCCGTATTTCGCGCCAGTTACAGCGACGTTAGCAGGCGCAGTCATGGTTGTTGGGGGGCTTCAAAGAAGGCATTATGAATAGGCATTTTAGTGTCGAGGGTGTGGGAAGTTCGGTGCACGTAGAGAATCGTGCACCATTGAGCTTGGGTGGCGGTGAATCCACAGCACGCGTTCGTTCCTTGGGTTCAGGGCTCTTAAGCAGTATTGTATTGGGCCCGGTGGCCCGCATAGACCAGCGCACTATTCGAGACATGCTCATACCTGGCGACTCCGGGTTTTTCAGCTCTTTGCCACTAAGCCATAAAATCGCCGCGGTGAACCAACAATGCTGAAAACGTGGCCAAATCAACTTTGTGGCCGGCGCGCAGCTAACAAAGCTGTGAACCGGACGCAAAATACTGCGCAGTTTTTGTGCCTTCGCTGCGCTCATTGTTGCACAAAAAACCGCTCCGTATTTTCCGCCAGTTACAGCGGCGTTATGAAACGAAGCAAGAGTCTATTGAAGTCGAGTGTCTTGCTAAAGAACGAGTGTCGCGGCATTGAGCAGTAGGCCGGATCCTATCTCGCCAGCGTTGTTCCTGTGGCATGGCTTGAGATCGATGCTGGAGTGAAGAATTACAGTTCTTAAGTGGTGTGTCTTCGGTAAGGTTTGTTGTAATATTTGGGCATTGGTAGTGCTGTTCCTGCTGCCAGATGTGACCTTAGCTGGTCGGAAAAGTCGGCAGTTTAAACGCGGTTCAAGTAGATAGCTTCGTGCCCGAACCGAAACATAGAACATGGAGAGTGTGTGCAGTCATTTCATAACCAGGCCGTCAACTGGACGCAAAATACTACGCCGTTTTTTGTGCGTTCGCTGCGCTCATTGTCGCACAAAAAACAGCTCCGTATTTCGCGCCAGTTACAGCGGCGTTAGCAGGCGCAGTCATGGTTGTAGGAGGCCGTCAAGGAAGGCATTATGAATAGGCATTTTGGTGTCGAAGGTGGGGAA
>NZ_JAAOIX010000035.1 GCF_011440395.1 Pseudomaricurvus alcaniphilus
CCTACGTCCTTCATCGCCTCTAACTGCCTAGGCATCCACCGTATGCGCTTAGTCGCTTGACCATATAACTCAAGCTACTAAAATGTTGCGACTTACAATGTTTGATAGTGTCGTGTAACCTTAATCACCCGATAAACAGGCAATCAAAACAACACAACGTTCTCGATTGTAATAAATGACAATTTTACGCCGGACAGGTATGTACAAATAAAAAATACACACTTGATTCAATCAGCTGACTCAAAACAATTCCCTTCACGAATGAAGACAATCACTTCAAATCATTGTATTTAAACAACTTTACTTTCCACCTTGTTAAAGAACTTCTGATTGTAAAAAACCAGAAAGCTGTTGCCTCGTACAACCTGGCATTACTGCCTCGAAACAACAATTTTCTGACTTCTTATCTAGCAGTGAAATATAAAATGGTTGAGTTATGCGGGCGGTGCGACGACTCGCTCGAACCGCAGACCTCCGTCAACCAAGTAATAAAATGGTGGAGCTATGCGGGCGGTGCGACGACTCGCTCGAACCGCAGACCTCCGTCAACCAAGTGATAAAATGGTGGAGCTATGCGGGATCGAACCGCAGACCTCCTGCGTGCAAGGCAGGCGCTCTCCCAGCTGAGCTATAGCCCCATTTTAACTTGATCTTTTTGCACTTGGCGCCTTGCCAATCACAAAAATCTCGGCGTTAAACTTTTATAAAACATTTTTATAAAAGCCAAACGGTTAAACTTTTGAGAGCCAGTTTTGTTCTGATCGAGGCGAATCGGTGCGACGCATAGCCTGCTATGCGAGTAGCGATTCAACGAAGAGCAGGGCAAAAATGGTAGGCCTGGGCAGACTTGAACTGCCGACCTCACCCTTATCAGGGGTGCGCTCTAACCAGCTGAGCTACAGGCCTATAATCTTTTCGTCGCTAGCATTTAGCGGCTACTCAATAACGGCTGTAACTTGCGACTGGATTTTCACTGCTGTCAGACTAATCAAGCAATGCGTGTGAGCACTTACAGGAGGTGTGCGATATCGTTTAAGGAGGTGATCCAGCCCCAGGTTCCCCTAGGGCTACCTTGTTACGACTTCACCCCAGTCATGAATCACACCGTGGTAACCGTCCTCCCGAAGGTTAGACTAGCTACTTCTGGTGCAACCCACTCCCATGGTGTGACGGGCGGTGTGTACAAGGCCCGGGAACGTATTCACCGTGACATTCTGATTCACGATTACTAGCGATTCCGACTTCACGGAGTCGAGTTGCAGACTCCGATCCGGACTACGATCAGTTTTATGAGATTAGCTCCACCTCGCGGCTTGGCAACCCTTTGTACTGACCATTGTAGCACGTGTGTAGCCCAGGTCGTAAGGGCCATGATGACTTGACGTCGTCCCCACCTTCCTCCGGTTTGTCACCGGCAGTCTCCTTAGAGTTCCCAGCATGACCTGATGGCAACTAAGGACAAGGGTTGCGCTCGTTACGGGACTTAACCCAACATCTCACGACACGAGCTGACGACAGCCATGCAGCACCTGTCTCTCGGTTCCCGAAGGCACCAAGGCAT
>NZ_JAAOIX010000036.1 GCF_011440395.1 Pseudomaricurvus alcaniphilus
TTCTACTTTGTCACATTAGGCGCGGCGACTTTTGGTTGTCGCCTGCGTTTTCGGCACCTCTCAGCCGACTCTATCGCCGCCAATCGTTTCTTATGTCGATGCTCCATTTGCCGGATCACTTCCTCTTCGTCACGCTGTCGATTGGGAAGCGTTTTTGCCAGCAATACCTGAATATCGTAACAGCTGAGTAGCGGGAACTGCTGACTCAGCGTCTCCCGCTCTTCAAGCATAAATAACATGGCCATCATCACCAGAGCCATGTGGCGGTGCCACGCCGGCCAGCTCCTCGCCTGATAGTGAGCCATGCCCGCATGGCTTTTGGCATCCTGGAATGCTCGCTCAATCCAATACCGCTGCGCTTGCATCTTCGTCAGTTTCAACTTGCTAGTCGCTGGTGAAGCGTTACTCAAACTGTATTTGATCGTCTGTGGGGAGTCGATTTCGCGGCGGACAATCAGGTGCCAACAGTGCGCTTGCGATTCCTTCTTATCCCAAAGCCACACGCGTTGATGTAACACCTCGACCTGAAGCTTGCCTTGACTGCTACTGCGCAACGTCTTACGAGTCCAGGCCGATTCCGGCTGTTGCTTGACCCACTGCGACACCGTGATAGCGTTAGCATCACTTTTGTAGCGTGTACGCGGCCTGCCTCGGCTGGCGGTTTGTTCAGGCAGAAACGGCTCAGGGTCGTCGAGGTAGACGTGTTGGTCGCTGTGCACGTCGGCGACAAAGGTTTCCCCTTCTTCATCCAAAGAACGCAGAAATTCACCTGACTGACCGTAAAAACCATCCATGCCAATCCATCGGTAATTCAGGCCGAGACGTTTTGCGCGACGCACCATCTCGAGTGCGATATCGATCTTGCTTTGATGGGTGAGAGCCTGTTCGGGTACCTTGGCCTTTTGACAGCGTTCGGGATCGTCCGTCCACTCCTGAGGAAGGTATAAACGGGCATCCACGATACCCACTCGATCACCGCGACCGAGAGCCGCGAAGACCCCCACCTGGCTGTTGTCCACTTTACCGAGACGGCCATTCCACTGGCGCGCGACACCGACGGATTTCCTGCCCTGCTTCTTAAACGCCGATTCATCAATGTACAGTGCACTTTCCTCGCTGCCACCCAGCCATTGATTGAGATCGTGTGCGACATGGTCCATAACCGCCCGCTCGTCCCAAGGAGAATTGGAGAGGAAATGCTGCAGAGCCTGCTCATCTGATTGAGGAACAACTTCTGCCATGCGCTCCATATTCCGTTTTTCTGCCTGCATCAAACCACAAAGGTAGTGATTGGCCTGACCCACGGCGCTGCGTGTTCGGGAGAGGAAGTGGGAATGAAATCGTTCAGAAAACGAACAATACCGAGACGAAACCGCTTTAAGCGGCTTGTCATTATTAACCCCTTCTCGTTGAAGTTTTGTTAGGCGGCTGTCAAATTAATGCCCCTTCTGGGAGCCGCCTAACATCGTCTGGAATTACCTCCCATTTTCGCTGAAACTCACAGAAAATCAACTGGTTAAATCTGACAAAGTAGAA
>NZ_JAAOIX010000038.1 GCF_011440395.1 Pseudomaricurvus alcaniphilus
TTTAATGATTTCAGTGGCCGCGATCGCCAGGCCGACGAAATGGGTATTCTGATGGGCCCACAAAAGAGTAAAGACTTTGCCTACGGCATTGGCCCCTGGATTACCACCATCGACGAGTTTGAAGACCTGGAAAATATCGGCATGGAAGTTCGAGTCAACGGCGAATCCTGGTCCAAAGGAACCAGCAGTAACCAACTCTGGTCCATTGAAGAGCTGATTGCCTACGTTTCCCTTGCCGATTGGATTCAACCCGGTGACATCATCGGTTCCGGCACCATGGGTAAAGGCTCTGCACTGGAACTCGACCGACAGCTTGAGCCAGGTGACGTAGTAGAACTTATCGCCGACGGCGTAGGTGTACTGCGTAACCGTATGGGCCAAAAGCAGGAAGGTCTGTGGTGGCCTGAGCCGCGTAAGCCTTTTATGTAAATATCCGCAAGCAGCTTCCGAGTCGTTAAGCTAACATCTGGGAAGCTTACCTGCCTGTATAAGTAACCTTTTAAACAAAAAGCTTACTTATCACTTGCTTAGTTGATAAAGAAAGACTTACAGGACGTGACACCTGTTATAAGAAGAGCAATAAGCAATAAAGTAGCTACGAACGCTACATCTGAACTTTTAGCAGCAAATCTATGCTCGAAAAAGCATAGCGACTTACAACGTTAACGATAAATAAGCACCAAGAAGGTTCATTATGTCTTCAGAAAAGAAAATCATAATAGTCGGGGCCGGTATCAGTGGTCTTACACTGGCACATTCCGTAAAAAGAATGACAGACTATGAAGTCCGAGTTATTGAAAAAGACACGCCAGCCAACCTTCTCGGAACAGGCATTAATCTGTTGGGTAATGCGTTGAGGGCTCTTGACCAAGTCGGGCTAGGCGAAGCTTGTTTAAAACACGGTAAAGGCTGGAGCGAAGTCAGCCTCGCAGACGGTGCTGGAAACATACACCGCACCATTAAAACTGGAAACAGTCACCGCGAAGGTTTCCCTGCAGCACTCGGCATAATGCGACCCGTGTTTGGAAAAATACTGGAAGAAAACGCACTGGCTTCAGGTGCAAAAATTGATTACCAAACTACGGTTACCGATATCGTACAGAGCGACGGCAAGGTGACTGTGACTTTATCCAATGGCGAAATCGACACCTGTGATTTGCTCGTTGCCGCCGATGGCGCTTTATCAGCAACTCGCAAAATGGTATTTGGTGACCATCTTAAAGGTGAATATGT
>NZ_JAAOIX010000039.1 GCF_011440395.1 Pseudomaricurvus alcaniphilus
TATCAGTCAGCGCTGAAGGCGTGCCATCCTCAGCACAGACAATCAACAGCGGCTCGTCCAGAATTGTGATGGCAATCGGCGCTTTTTTCAGCTGGGTTACCCAGCCTGCCGCAGACCAGGTATTGCGTAAGAATCTCATTAATACACCTCGCCTGTTTATTATTTTTATAAAAATGTGTACATCCCTGTACACCCTGTCGTACTCGTCATTGTTGCTTAAGCGTCAACTTCCTGCGCGTCTATCAGCACAAAGGCCATGCGACAGAACTGCTCGGTGCGGTTTGCCCAGGAATGGTGGGTAGCCCGCTGCACCATCACATCACCCGTCTTCATCAGGGTTTCACCTTCATCCATCAACGCCCAGATTTCACCTTCCAGAACGATGGCATAGTCGATCGTTTCAGTTTTATGGAACAGAAAGTGGCGAGCGTCGGTCGCACGGTGACCAGATTCTTCAATTTCTTTTGCCGCCTCCTGGCTCGCAGAATTCTGCGCCATGGAATCAGGCGGGAAGTCTACAATGCGGAAAATTGTTCCATTTTTTCCTGGTGGCGCCTTGAATGCCACATCGGCTGGCGCGGCGTCGCGGTATGCTCCGATTGCCACGGGCATTTCTTCAGTGGCCCATACGACCTGCGCCACAATGGGTGTAGTTTCGTGTAATTTGACGTTTGGCGTATCACTGTCGGAAATAATCACTGAACGCCCCTCCCCATTGACGCCAGTGACGATACGGCGTACAGGCTTGTAATTAGGCGAATGATTAACTGCTTTTTCTGTGCTCATAGACTCTCCAAAACCGATTTATTAAATAACGGAACGTTTCGTATTTTATTGTATTTAGATACGCAGTAGAGTCAAGATAAAAGCTTAAAAGTAGGTAAATTGCGAGGCAGCCGATTTGTGCCGATCTGGCTTAGGAGCCTCGCCCAAGTAAGTTAGGCGACCTCTAACAGAGGCATAACATTTTTAACGAGCTCTTCCACGAACTGGTCGTCCAGCGGCATATGCCCCCAAAGCAAGCGAAAATAAATAGGCGCATACAGAACATCCATAAGAAATTCAGGATCTACGCCGCGCCTAAACTCTCCAATGCGCTGCCCTTCAGCAAACAGTTCCCGCAATGCGGCGCGGCGACCGTACCAAAAACGCT
>NZ_JAAOIX010000003.1 GCF_011440395.1 Pseudomaricurvus alcaniphilus
ACCAATCAGGTCGCGTTTAGGCTCTCCGCGCTTTTCGGGTTTTCGCGGACGGATGTTTGAGCGCTAGCGAGTTTCCGGGAGCGCGAAAAGCGCGGAGAGCCTGCGGCCGGTCTGGCGGGGCACACCCACCGGGCCGCCGCGCTACACCTGGTTTATCATTGCTACACTCTCCGGGCCGCCGCGCTACACCGGTTTTTTACGAACGTACGCTTAATTGAACCGGCGCTACTTAAATTGCCTGGTACATTGCCAGCAGCAGCGGGTGCAGGCTTTTTAATTGCTGCCGCGCCGGAACTTCATCGGCACCGTCGTGGCGGGCGCGCAGCAGTGCCAGCATGGCCTGGTTGGCGGGCTCAGTCAGTCTGCTGTCAGGGTGGCTGGGGTCCAGGTGGTGACCGTCGAGATGGTGGATGAGCCCCGGCCGTTTGGCCAGCACAAAGGCCCCGAACCAGGAGCTGGCTAACTCCTGGTCAAGTTTGTCCTCCAGCTCACCGAAATCCTGCCATAAATTGATGGCAGTGGAGCCGCTGTGGACGCGGATGGCTTTTTCGGCGTAATTTGGCGCGTGCTCGAACAGCAAACACCAGTGCAGTAACGCCTGTTCATCTTCCTGCAGGGCGGCACAGGCCTCGGCCATTCGCTCCAGCAGCAGCGGTTGCCGGTACAGTGCCGGTTCGGCTTGCAGTTGCTCGCGCACGGCCTGCCAGTCGGGAATTTGGGCGAGGGCGAAACTGGCGTGCAGCTCCGGCTGTTGCGGGTCAAACACCTGTGGCAGCAGGTTATCAGCCAGCCGCCGCCAGGCGAAGGCGAGGTAATCCCGCGCGGCCACACCGAGAACATCCCGGGCCAATGGTGCGACCTCCTGTTGCAAGCCGGCCAATTCAGCAGCGAGGTGAGCCGGGTCGATGTGCGGGTTGGCCAGCAAGTGCTGGCCGTAGTTGACCAGATCCTGGTAGCTGCCGAGGCGGGCGTGTTCCGAGTTGAGGCGCGTCAACTCCAGTAATTGCTCTGCGGCCCGGTCGAACTGGCGTCCAGCCAGTGCGTCACAGAGCAGGTTTTCCGCAATGACTGCGGCGTTGTCCATAAACAGGTCGAATTGGGGCACGTCCCGGGGTCGCAGCCACTTGCGTGTCAACTGGCGATGCATATCGGCCTGGCGGCTGGCCAGCAAGCGGCCGGGGGACTGCGCGCTCCAGCTGTTAAAGTCCTGCTCTTCGCCGCTGAGACCGAGGGCGTCGCAATGCTCTTGCGCGGCCTGCAGCAGTGTAGCCAGCTGGGCCTGGTCGAGGTGCAGGCTATCGTCCAGATAGGTCTGGTCGCCATAGCGCCAGGCTTCGTAGTGGGCGTAGGGCAGGGTATTTTCCGCCAGCAGCCAGTCAATCAGGCAAAAGTGGCCCTGGCGGCTGAGAAAGCGGTCGATGTCGGCGATGCTTAACATGGGCGGTTGCTCCTTATTCTGCTGGCGGGTGGACGGTTGATAGGGGCTCGGTGGCTTCATCACGGAACAGGGCCAGCAGGTCGTCCAGCTTGAGGGCAAATTGCTCGGCACTGGCCTGGGCCTGTTGATTGACGTGCTGGCTGAGCAGGGCCTTGCGCTGTTGCAGTTCGGCTATTTTTTCCTCGATGGTGTTTTCAGCGATCAGCTTGTAGACAAACACCGGCTTGTCCTGGCCGATGCGGTGGGCGCGATCGCTGGCCTGTTGTTCGGCGCTGCTGTTCCACCAGGGGTCGTAGTGAATCACGGTGTCGGCCCGGGTCAGGTTGAGACCGACACCGCCGGCCTTGAGACTGATCAGGAACACCGGCGCGGCGCCGGTTTGAAAGGCATCCACCAGGGCCTGGCGCTGGCGGGTCTTGCCGGTCAGCATGAAATAGTCGATCCCCCTGTCTTCCAGGTCCCGGGCCAGCAAATCCAGCACGCTGGTGAACTGGGAAAATACCAGGATGCCGCGCTGTTCCGCCACCAGTTCCTCGATCATCTCCATGCAGTGCTGGCGCTTGCTGGAACTGACCTGATGTTCGCCCAGCAACTGCGGGTCGCAGCAGGCCTGGCGCAGGGTCAGCAGGGCGGTCAGAACTAACATTTGCTGTTCACCGGCGTGACTGGTTTCTGCCAGCCGCTCTTGCAGTGCGCGCCAGCCGTCGCTTTTCAGGTCGTCGTAAAAGGCTTGCTGGTCGTCGGCCAGGCTGATGGTTTGGACGATCTCCGTTTTCGCCGGCAGGTCGGTGGCCACTTGATCCTTGCTGCGACGCAGCATAAACGGCGCGATGCGCTGCAGCAGCAATTGCAGCCGGTCGCTGTCGGCCTCCTGTTCGATGGGCTTTTGAAAGTAGCGCTTGAAATCACTGCGAGCGCCGAGGCAGCCGGGCATCAGGAAGTCCAGCAGCGACCAGAGCTCGCCGAGGTGGTTTTCCAGCGGCGTGCCGGACAGGCACAGGCGCTGGTCGCTGTGCAGTTGACGCAGTGCCTGGCTGGCCCGGGTGCGGGGGTTCTTGATCCACTGGGCCTCGTCCAGCACCACCCAGCTCAGGGGCTGTTGCTGCCATTGGGCCAGGTCGTTGACCACGGTGGGGTAGCTGCTGATTACGATATGAAAGTCTTGCAGCTGCGACCAGTGCTGGTGACGCTGGGGGCCGTGGATAACCAGCTGGCGCAAGTGCGGCGCAAAGCGCTGGATTTCCGCGGCCCAGTTGTGCAGCAGGCTGGTGGGGGCGACGATCAGGGCCGGTTTGGCGAGACGCCCCTGGCGCTGCTCAAGGCATAAATGGGTGAGAGCTTGCAGGGTTTTACCCAGCCCCATGTCATCCGCCAGCAGGCCGTTGGCGCCGTGCTGGCGCAGGTGTTGCAGCCACAGCACGCCCTGCCACTGGTAGGGGCGCAACTGGGCCCGAATGCCGCTGTCGCCGGACGGCAGCTGTCGGGGTGGGCGATGCAGTTCTGCTGCCTGCTCCAGCAGGGCTGTATCCCCCTGCCAGCGGGTGTCTTCCGGCAGGTGCCGGGCGAGGCTGTGCAGGCGGCTGATTTGCGCCGTGGGCAGGCAGTAACCACTGCTGTTGTGCCGGCCCTGTTGCAGCTTGCCCTGTTGGATCAGGTCACCGAGCTCTGACATTAGTCCGTTGACTTTATCGGCGGGCAGTAACAGCAGGCGACCATCCGCCAGGCGGCAACTCACTTCTCCGTCGCGGCCGAGGTGGTCCAGCTCGCTCAGCAGGGCCAGCAGGTCGACCGATTCACCCCGGGTCGTGACCTGCACCGCCAGCCGCCACTGCTCGGCACTGTTCCGCTCGACCGCCACCTGCCAGCTGGCGGGAACAATATAGTGATGGCGAAAATCGGCGGCGATGGCAAATTCAAAGCCCAGTGCCTCCAGTGCCGGGCGCGCCTCGATCAGCAGGTCGCGCCAGGCCTGGCCGTCGCGGGCCTGCCAGCTCAGGGGCCGGGAGGCGACGCTGAAAGGCTCGAGGTGGGCTTGCAGTTGCTGCTGCCAGGTTTGCTCTTGCTCTCTGTGGCGAGGGATCAGGTTCAAATGCGTGCCGTCCCAATAGGTCACTGCAGCGCTGTCGCTGCCGACAACTTCGCAGTAGCAATCGCTGCAGTAGCGAAACTGCAACTGCAAGGTGTCTTGCAGTTTGCCGTCCGCGCCGGTCGGCAGACAGCGCAGCACCGGGGTTGCGCTGGCGGCCACGGTTCGCTGCGGCACTTCCCGCGGCAGTGGCAGCTGCAGTGCCTGCCACTGGTCTCGCAGCTGCTGCAGCGCCTGCACAGCCGCCGCGGGCCGGGGCTGGAACCAGGCTTGCGCCAGGGCCAGGGCCGCGGCGCTGTAGGGGTGTTGGCAGGGCCCGAGGCGCCGCTGCGCGGCTTGATAGTAATAGGGCTCGGCGGAGGTCGAACTGGTTACCAGGGCGCCGCCGGCGCTGGCTTGCTCTGGCTGGCGTTGCTGGCCGCCGCTGAGCCGCCATTGCAAGTGCTGGCTGCCGGCGCTGTCGATGCGCCACTGCAGCTCCACCGGTTGTGCTGCTGCCGCGGCCAGTGCAACCCAGTGCTGTGGGGTTTGCTGCATAAAACAGCGTCCAGCGTCGAGCAGACCAGCCAGGTGGGGCCAGCTGGAGGCGGGCGGCAGGGGGCCGCTGCTGTGTTGCAGCCAGTGTTCGTCGGTCGTCACCAGCTGTTGCAAAGCTTCTATGTCGGCGCGATTGAGGAAGGGCGGCGGTGTGTGCAAGTGCGGGCGCTGGATGACATAGGGTTTACCCGGTACCAGCGGCTGGCCCTGGCGAACTTCGGCCAGCACTAAAGACAGCACCAATGTCTGGCTGGCACCGGGCTGGTCGCGGTCGATGCGCAACAGGTAGCAGAGGGCGAGGCTCGGACCGCCTGCTGGCTGCTGCTGTCGGAGCTGGGCAAGAAAACTCATGGGTGTTTGGGGGTCGGCTTCGGCTGGCGTCAGGTAGGCATTGAGGGGAGTGGATTATAGGGGAATCGTCGGCAGAGGGCTAACCGCTGTTGGCCTGGAATCATACTTGCTGACCGTTTGCCCGGGGCAACAGGCGTCGCGGCGAATAAAGGCGGGAAATCCGCCGCCAATGCTTGCCCTTGCTGCGGCGTTGTTAAACAATTGCAAACAGACAAACCCATAGCCCTGCGCGAGAGTGTCGGTAAATACAAGGACCAAACCGTGAGCAACAGCACTAACGACAACAACAATAACAACAATCATGATGCCGACAGCATTGATCCGCAGGCGTTTCGCCAGGCGCTGGGGGCGTTTGCCACAGGCGTCACCATCGTCACTACCCGGGACGCCAACGGCGTGGATGTGGGCTTGACCGCCAACAGCTTTAATTCCGTCTCACTGCAGCCGCCCATGGTGCTCTGGAGCCTGGATAAACAGGCCCTGAGCCTGAAAGCCTTTACCGAGGCGGAGTTTTTTGCCGTGCATATATTGGCGGACAACCAGCAGCCGCTGTCGGACCGGTTTGCCAAAAAGGGCAGCGACAAGTTCGCTGGCCTGGCGCTGACGCGTGGCAAGGGTGGCATTCCCCTGCTGGATGATTGTGCAGCGCGCTTTGAATGCAAGACCGCGTTTAAATACGAGGGGGGCGACCACGAAATATTTGTCGGCGAAGTGGTGGAGTTCGTCAATTTTAACAAGCCGCCTCTGGCGTTTCTGGGCGGCAAATACGCGGTGGCGGTACCGCGGGTGGCGGCCAGCACCGGCGTCGAAGACAAGCGTGAGCTGGACGCGAGTTTTACCCGCGGCTCGCTCAGCTACCTGGTGAGCAATGCCCATTACCTGTTTGACCGCCAGTTGCGCGACATCATGCAGCAGCACAGTCTCAGTCGCGGCCAGTTTTACACCATGTCGCAGTTGGGCAATGAGTCGCCGTTGCAACTCAAGCTGATTCGCGCCAACCTGGATTTTGCCGGTTTAAAGCTGTCGGCGGCAGAAACCCGGGAGCTGGTGGCGAAAAACCTGGTGCAGGAGGTGCCGGACGCGCCGGCCCCTAGCCTGGCGTTGACCGAAACGGGGCGCAAAATGATGATCGAGACCTCGGCGGTGATCAAGGCCATGGATGAAGATGCCCAGGCGGGCATTGGCTACAGCGAAATGCAGTTGTTGCACCAGTTGTTGCGCAAACTGGTGCAAAACCTGATGTCGGGCTCCTCCAGTTGAGGTTGGGGGCCAGGTTCATCGGGTGACGCGCTGGCATCGTACCCGGGCCAGTTAAGGTGCGAGCGGATGGCCGGGTAACCGATACTTCCGGGCAAGGCAGTTGAATTTATGCAACCGGTTGCGAATTTTTCTTTTTCCACTATAATGGGTCGGCAAATTTAAGTTACCGACCCTAAAATAACGCAAATTCAATCTGGCAGCTGCAGCCTTGGCCCTGGGCATAGGGGCGAGCGCAAGCGGTGCGCCGGGAGAGGGAACAGAATGAATAACAACAATAGCGCGAATGCTGGCGCCGACCACTTTGGCCATGTCCGTATGCTCACCTACGCGATGTTTTTTATCTTTGCGGTCACTACCGATGCGGTAGGGGTTATTATCCCGGTGATCATCGAACAATTCTCATTGACCCTGTTGCAGGCCAGTACCTTTCACTATGCGCCCATGATCGCCATCGCCGCGGCTGGTATCGGTCTCGGTTTCCTGGCCGACAAGCTGGGCAGGAAGATTGTTATCCTGCTGGGGCTGGGGCTGTTTTCCCTGGTGTGTATCCTGTTTGCGGTGGGCAGTACCTTTGGTGTTTTCCTGATATTGCTGATCTGCATGGGCATATCGGTAGGTCTGTTTAAAACCGGTGCCCTGGCCCTGATCGGCGATATATCCACGTCCACCAACCAGCACACCAAAACCATGAATTTTGCCGAGGGTTTTTTCGGGGTGGGCGCCATTATCGGGCCGGCGCTGGTGACCTATTTGCTGCGTAATGACGTGGATTGGAAGTACCTGTACGTCATCGCCGGCGTGGTCAGCGTGATGACCCTGTGGCTGGCATCCACGGTCAAGTATCCGAAGAAAATCGTTACCGAGACACACAAAGTGGACTGGCGCTCGTCCATGCGCCTGATGAAAGACGGTCACGCCCTGTTTTTCTCCGCCGGTATCGGGCTCTATGTGATTATCGAGTGTGCGATCTATGTGTGGATGCCGACCCTGTTGTTGGGCTACGACGGCCCGGCCACATTTCTGGCGGCCTATGCCTTGTCCATTTTCTTTATTTTTCGCGCCATTGGTCGTTTCCTGGCGGCCTGGATCCTGAACTTTATCAGCTGGCAGGTGACCCTGGTGCTGTTTAGCGGCACTATCTTTGCGTTCTATTTGATCAGCTCGGTCCAGGGGGTAGAGGCGGCGGTTTGGCTGTTGCCGATCTCCGGCCTGTTTGGCTCGGTGATTTACCCGACCTTGAACTCCAAAGGTATCAGTGGCTTCCACGCTGACCAGCAGGGCGCCGCCGCGGGCCTGATCCTGTTCTTTACCGCGGCCTCGGCGGCCCTGGGGCCATTGATTATGGGGCTGATTGGCGACATCTTCGGCCACGTGTCCTACGGCTTTATGTTTGCCACCGCCTGTACTGCGGTGCTGTTTTTCGGCTGTGTCTACAACTTTATCAAGGATCCTACCGCCCATCGTCTCAAGCTGATGGACCGCGATATCGCTGCGACTATACCGGCCGCAGAGTAAAAGGCAGTCTTCCCGCCCTCCACAATATGCGGGGGGGTGGGCTACTCCCGATTGTCGGCTGGGTGCTGGGTGACAGTGGCCTGCGTGGTTTTTTTCGAGCTTTTGCGCACCACCAGGTTGGTGGGCATGGTAAAGGATTCCACCTCCTGCCCATCGATTAGCTGTAATAATTTTTCCACCAGCAGGCGGCCACCGATTTCCCGGTCCTGGTGAACGGACGTAATGGAAGGGGTGTAGTAACGGGCCAGGGAGATGTCGTCGTAGCCGACGATCGCCACGTCCTTGGGCACGGCAATACCGTGTTCATCCAGGGCGCTGATGGAGGCCATGGCGAGGGCGTCACTGAGCAAAAAGATGCCGTCAAACTTTACCCCCCTGGAGAGCAGCAGCAGGGTTGCATCGTAACCTTCGTTTTTCTGTGAGCCGATACTGATTTCCAGCGCCGGGTTGCGCTCGATGCCGGCGTCTTGCAGGGCGCGCAGGTAGCCCTGGTAGCGCAAATTGCCCTCCGGCACCTCACGGTCACCAATAATGGCGATGTGTTTGCAGCCGCGCTCGATCAGGTGTTGGGTGGCAAGCAGGCCGCCACGCAAATTGTCGCCCCCCACACAGCAATAGTCCTGGTCCTCCATTCTTGCCCCCCACACCACCAATTGCGGGTGGGAGCGGGCGTATTCGTTCAGGCCCTTGTGAATATAGGATTGGCCGATGACGATAATGCCATCGCTGTTGATTTTGCTCAGCCCGCTGGTCTTGTCGGGCAGGTGAAAGTCCACCGCGGAGAGCAGCATCTCGTGCCCCTTTTCCATCAGGCAAACCGATATGCTGCCCAGCAGTTCGAGAAAGAAAGGGTCGGATATTTGCCACTTTGCCGATTCGGCCGAGGGAATGATGACCGTGATGGTCAGGGATTCCTTGAGGCGAAAATTGCGAGCCTGGGTGTTGAGGCGGTAGTTGTACTGTTTCGCCAGTGCCTGGATTTTCTCGCGCGTGGCGGGGTTGATCAGTTCGCTGCCGCTGAGGGCGCGGGACACGGTGGCCTTGGAAACGCCGGCAAGTTTCGCCAGGTCGGACATTTTTACGACGGCTGGTTTTTTGGATTTGGCGGGTGGCGTCTTCATTGGCTCGGCATTCGGTAGTTCTCCTGCCAGATTTTACCGCTTTCGCGGGGAAAAGACCAAGTCTGGATTTTTTACCACAAATATCCACACGATCGCTGCAATAGCAGCTCCCAGGCGCGGTTTTCTCACCAGTCAGTGCAGCCTGGTGATAAAACCGCGCTCGGAGGGCCCGGGCTTACTGCGCGTCTGCGCTCAACCACAGGAACTGGTAGGGCTCCAGCTTCAGCGGCTGGTGCAGGGCACTGGCCAGGTTTATATCGGCGCCAGATGCCAGGTCGCGGGCGCTTTGCGCCGGCGCCAGTTGCTGCAGCAGGGCGGCATCCAGCTGTTGCTCGTGATCGCTGAAATTGCACAGGGCCAGCAGTTTTTGCTGGGCATGACTCTGCCGCAGATAGCCGAAAACGTGGACATTGTTAGTTTGCACGATATGGGTTTTGGCGTCGCCCATGATGGGGTTGGTATTGCGCAGCTGGATCAACTGACGCAGCCCCTGGTGGACCCGGTTTTGCACGGTGCCCGGGGTTTGCGCCAGTTCCACCGCCTGTGCCGTGATGCGCGGGCGGTTGACCCAGCGCTCGTCGTGGCGCTTGTGCTCGTCTTCCTTAAAGCTGTAATCATTGTACATGGCCAGCTCGTCGCCGGCGTAGAGCAGGGCAACCCCGCCAATGCTGAGGATGACGCTGTGGATCAGCAGGATGCGCCGAATGGCCATATCGACCAGGTGTTCGTCTTGTAACTGCTCCGCCAGTTCCAGCCCGGCCAGTGAAGCCAGTGAGCCGCACACCCGGCAATCACCGGTTTCCGGGTTGAACTGGAAGCCCATGCCGGTGGCAAAAGAACCCTCGTGCTGGCCGGTGTAAAAGCGGTTCAGGAACTGGCGATGGTCGTAGCCATTGATACCCAGTGCGGCGGCATCGCCGTCGTCGAAGGTCCAACCGATATCATCGTGGCAGCGGGCGTAGTTGACCCAGCTGCAATCCGGGTGAATGGCAAACCGGTGCGACAGTGACTGGGTCATCAGGCGGGTCTTGCGGGTGGCGAGGCTGTTCCAGATCATGGCCATCAACAGCGGGTTGTAGGACAGCTGGCACTCCTGCGGACTGATGTACTGCACCACGTAGTCGGGGTGGACAATGGCCTCGGACTTGAACACCACGGCCGGCGCTGAAATTTGCAGGCAACTGTTGAAGGCCTGGATCAGCTTGTGGGCGTTGGGCCGGTTTTCGCAGTCGGTGCCCATTTCCTTCCAGATAAAGGCCAGGGCGTCGAGGCGCAGCACATCGCAGCCGACATTGGCGAGGAACAGCATCTCGTCGACGATGGCGGTAAACACGGTGGGGTTGGAGTAGTTCAGGTCCCACTGGAAGTTGTTGAAGGTGGTCCAGACCCACTGGCCGGTTTCCTTCAGCTGGGTAAAACTGCCGCGCCGGACCTGGGGAAAAATTTCGCGCAGGGTTTTCTCGTAGGCGTCGGGTACCGAGCGGTCGTCGTAGATGTAGTAGTAGTCCCTGAACTCCGGGTCACCCTTGCGCGCGGCCTTGGCCCATTCGTGTTCATCGGAGGTGTGGTTGAAGACGAAGTCCATCACCAGGCTGATGCCGGCCTCCTCCAGTTCGTTGGCCAGGTCGCGCAGGTCATCCATGGTGCCAAGGCTGGGGTTGACGGTGCGATAGTCGGACACGGCGTAACCGCCGTCGCTGTCGCCTTCGGGGGACTTGTACAGCGGCATCAGGTGCAGATAGGTAATACCCAGGTCGACGAGGTAGGGAATTTTGGTCTTTAAGTTAACCAGGTCATCGGCCATCAAATCCACGTAGCAGGCCATGCCCACCAGCTTCTCGGACTGGTACCACTGGGGGTCGGCGATGCGCTGCTTGTCTTTCTTTTTCAGTAGCTTGGGGCGCTGCTGGTTACTGCGCACCAGGGTTTGTACCAGCTTGAACAGCTGTTCCTCCATGTCGTCGCGGTACTCGTACACGGTACACAGCAACTCATACAGGCGCGGGAAATGCTGTCCCAGGCGCAGCAAGAACTCGGCGTCGTCATTGGATACTTTTTTGGTTAATTGCAGCCGCTCTACGATCCTGTTCAGGCAGTTCTGGCTGTCTTGTTGAATACTCATAATCTCCCTCGCTTTATTGGTTTTTTATGCTTGCTGTTGTACATATTCGAGTGAACAAATTCGAGTGCGCAAATTCGAGTTACAGGCCCGCATTGCGCAGGTCGTGGTTGCCGTAGGCAAAAGTGAAGGCTTGGGCCGGGCAAAAGTACTTCACTGGGTTTCCCCGCTGGTGTTAGCCGCGGCGAGGGAGTTATCCGTTAGCGCGATGGAAGCGCTCAGGCGCCAGGATTGCAACCGGTTACGCAGAACCCGGCAATAGTTTAGCAGAAGCGCAACCGGTTGCAAGGCCTGTCCGCATTTGTCCGAGTCGGTAGCGAGAGAATTTATGGTAATTCGGGGCGCGGCCGCCTGCCGATGCCGACTGGCATCGGTATTTGGAGGTGAGGCGGCCGCGTTGGAGGTGTTAGAGTTCGTTGCGCCAGGGGGGGTTGGCGCCGGCGCGCGAGACTGTGATGGCTGCCACCTTGGCGCCAAAGTTCAGCGCTTGCTCCGCCGCGGCGCGATCGATCTGGTCGACCTTGTCCTTGGTGAGCAAGCCGGCTTCTTCCAGGTTGGCCAGCACCCCGGCGTTGAAGGTATCGCCGGCGCCCACAGTATCCACCACCTCCACTCGCTGGGAGGGCACGTCCACCTGGCTGCCGTCCGCCAGCCAGGCGCTGGCACCCTGGCTGCCGCGAGTGACAATCACCATGGCGGGGCGCTTGGCCGTGAGCCTGGCTACTTTGTCCGCCAGCCCGTCGTCACCTTTGACCAGCCAGTTCAGGTCTTCGTCGGACACCTTGATAATATTGGCCAGCTGCAGGAACTGCTTGATGCGCGCCCGGTAGGTGGATTCATCGGTAATAAAGGGCGCGCGAATATTCGGGTCGATCACGATCACTCGCTGCCCGGCTTCCCGCTCGGCCAGTGCCAGGTAGGTATCGGCTCCGGGCTCGCTGCAGAGGCTGATGCCGCCAAAGTACAGGGCGTTGTAGCTGGCGGAAATTTGCGGCAACTGGCCAACTCCCAACATGCGCCCGGCGGTGTTCTCATCGTAGAAGGTGTAGCTGGCGTGGCCGTCAGTCAGTTCCACAAAGGCGAGGGTAGTGGGACGATCACTGGTAATGACCAGTGAGGTATCCACTTCGCTGTCTTGCAAGGATTGCAGCAATTGCCGTCCGAACAGGTCGCTGGAGAGGCCGGTTAACATGCCGACTTTTATATGCAGGCGCCCGAGGGCAATGGCGGTGTTGAAGATTGCGCCGCCACTCAATGGTCTGAACAATTGATTGCCCTGGCTGTCGCGGGCGGGAATCATGTCGATAAGGGCTTCGCCGTTACAAAGAATCATTGGGGGTTCTCTTTAATTAGTATAAGTAGTGTGTCGTTGTTGGAGAGTGAGCACAAAAGCGTAGAGTTTGCGTGATAGCCGCCATTTTGCCAAGTTGCATCGAACAATACCACCAGCGCGAGGGTATACCCGGTGGCGATCTTGGGCTGTTCTCTGTGAATACGTTTGCACTCGATTACTCCAGTAATACCCTTCTGGTATATTCTGGTCAAATTTATAATCTGATCATGGCCTGCTCCCGAGAGCTTGTGTACCTTTTTTTCATGCACACCTCTTTATTTTTGGTTTCGTTAGGTGGCATGAAACCGCTGGCTTACAATCAATGCCAATTCACCAGACGACCCATTAACCAAGTAGTGTCCAGTCAAAAACCATGCGGGAGTGTTACCGTTACCCACAGCAATATTTAGCCTGCCATACCAATGTATGTTAATTTTTCATTTTTACGCGTAGAGAGCTAGCACTATGACCATAGAGAACCTCACCCAGTCCGCTATATGGCAGCAGTTAACAGCCCACCAACAGGCGGTTGCGCCATTGCATATGCGCGACCTGTTTGCCGACAACCCCGAGCGTTTCGAGCAGTTTTCCCTGCAGGCGGGTGAATTACTGCTGGATTACTCGAAAAACCGCATCACAGCTGAAACCCTGCCGCTGTTGCTGGAGCTGGCGCGCCAGGCAAACCTGGAAAGCCACCGCGACGCCATGTTCGCGGGCGAGGCCATCAACAATACCGAGCAGCGCTCGGTGCTGCACATCGCCCTGCGCAACCGGTCCGGCCGGGCCATCAATGTGGGCGGCCGCGATGTGATGCCCGATGTGACCGCCGAGCTGGACAAGATGCAGGCCTTCAGTGAGCAAGTGCGCTCCGGTAAGTGGCTCGGCCACACCGGTAAAACCATTACCGATGTGGTCAATATCGGTATTGGCGGTTCCGACCTGGGCCCGGTGATGGCCACCGCGGCACTGAAGGGCTACCAGCACCCGCGTTTGAACATGCACTTTATTTCCAATGTCGACGGCTCCCACTGCGCCGACACCCTGGCCTCCATTGATCCGGAGCGGGTGTTGTTTATCGTCGCCTCCAAGACCTTTACCACTCAGGAGACCATGACCAATGCTCGCTCCGCGCGGCAGTGGCTGTTGGGTCACCTGCAGGATGAAGCCGCCGTGGCCCGGCATTTTGTCGCTGTATCCACCAATGCCCCGGCGGTGCAGGAGTTCGGCATTGGCGCCGACAATATTTTCGGTTTCTGGGATTGGGTCGGCGGCCGCTATTCGCTCTGGTCGGCGGTGGGCTTGCCGATTATCCTCGCCATCGGCATGGACAATTTCAAGGCCCTGCTGCAGGGCGCCCACGACATGGACGAGCATTTCCGCAGTGCGCCGCTGGCGCAAAATATGCCGGTGATCCTGGCGCTGCTGGGCGTCTGGTACCGGAATTTCTTCAAGGCCAATAATCATGCGGTATTGCCTTACAGCCAGCGTCTGCATCGCTTTGCTGCCTATTTGCAGCAGCTGGATATGGAGAGTAACGGCAAGTCCACCCGCCGGGATGGCAGCGCCGTGGCTTGCGAGACCGGGCCGATTATCTGGGGTGAACCCGGCACCAACGGCCAGCATGCCTTTTACCAGCTGATTCACCAGGGCACCGAGTTGATCCCCTGCGATTTCCTGGTGGCCGGCATCAGCGATATCGAGGGTGATTCCCACCACAGTATCCTGCAGGCCAACTTCCTGGCCCAGACCGAAGCCCTGATGAAGGGTAAAAATGAGAGTGAGGTGCGGGCTGAGCTGCAGGCCGCCGGTATCGTCGGCGAGGCCCAGGACAAGTTGGCCCCGCACAAGGTGTTCGAAGGCAATCGCCCCAGCAATTCCATTGTCTATCGGCAATTGACCCCAGCGACTTTGGGCAACCTGATCGCGCTGTACGAGCACAAGGTGTTTGTCCAGGGTGTGATCTGGGATATCAACTCGTTTGACCAGTGGGGCGTAGAACTGGGCAAGCAATTGGCCAGTGTGATCCTGCCGGAGCTGGAGGGGGCGGAGCCGGTCAGCGGTCATGACTCGTCCACCAATGGCCTGGCCAACTGGATCAAGAGTGTCGCTGCCAGCAATTAAGTCCTCCCGGTAAACTTCCAACAGCCGCCACCAGCAGCGCCTGCCAGCGCTGTTGCGGCGGGCTGGTTGCAGAGTATACTGCCGGCCAACCTGCGCTCTTGCGCGGCAGCCGGAATCATCATAATAATCATGTCCAGAGATTCAGACAGGGCCAACGCCACTCCATTGTTGCGGCAGCGCGATCAAGCCCGGCGCCAATGGCATTGGTTGCTGCTGCTTGGCCTGCCACTCGGGGTTGCCGTGGTTGCATTGGCGATAATGCTACCCCTGTTGCAGCCGTCGCTGGCCAGTTTTCTCAGCTCACACCTGCCCTACAGTCTGCTGGGTATCTGCGGTGCAATTTTTGCCAATACCACCGGCGCCGGTGGCGGGGTAGTGTTTATCCCGGCCTTTTCCCAGTTGCAGTTCAGCGATGCCCAGGCGGTGGCGACCAGCTTCGCCATACAGTGCTTCGGCATGACCGCCGGGGCCGTGTGCTGGACTCGCCACGCCCGTGCGCTGCGGCAAAATTCCGTGGTTAAAGCTACCGGTTGGCAGGCGTTTACCGCGCTGGTGCTGGTGTGCAGTGTCGCCTCGTGCCTGGGGATCTGGAGTTTGTACACCGACCTGGCCCCCCACAGCGGTTCCCTGAAGCACAATTTCAGCCTGTTTTCCGTCGTGCTGGGGCTGTTGTTGCTGGCCAGTCTCAGCCTGCGTTTGCCCATTGTGCCGGCGCGCAGGTTGTTGCCACTGGACTGGCTGGCGCTGCTGGCGATCAGTCTCGGCGGCGGTTGGCTGACCGCTTCCCTGTCGGTGGGGGTGGGGGAGCTGGTGGCCACCTACCTGATTTTGCGGCGTTTTGAAATCACTTTGGCGGTCGCCGTGGCGGTGTGTGTATCCGCTGTTACCGTGTGGGCGGCACTGCCCCAGCACCTGTTGTTCAAGCCGGAGATCGCCTGGCATGTGGTGCTGTTTGCCGGCCCCGGTGCGCTGCTGGGTGGCCTGCTGGCGCGGCGTATCGCCTGCTGGTTGCCGGTGCGCAAATTAAAGCTGTTGTTTGCCTGCTGGGTGTTGCTGACCGGACTGCTGGGGTTGCTGGCCGGCTAGTTCGCCGCTCAGCCGCAGTTAACTGACTGTCCGCAAAGTGCTGCAAAAAGTATTCGTCGAAAAAGGTATACCGTTGCGGCAAAGCGCTACGAAATAGCGATAGCAATGCCCATAGCAAGCAGCTGCAGCAATCCCTGTTCGGGAAAAAGCAGCAGCAAAAACCGCAGGCAAAAAAGAGCCGGCTTAACGCCGGCTAAGACTTACAGGATGGAAACTAAATGCTCGTAGGTAACAATTAAGGCTGGTTTGCCTGCCAGACCCGGCCGTACTGCCGGGTCAGCTCTGCCAGGCGCGCCATAGGCAGGCGCTCAAACTCGGCCTGGGTCATGCGCCAGCCCCAGTTACCGGTGTTGACGGCGGGGTCATTGATGCGCGCATCGGCACCCAATACCAGCAAATCCTGGGCCGTGACAATGGCGATGTCGGCTCGTGACGACAAGGTCAGCGCCAGCAGTTGATCGACGATGGTGTCAATATCGTCGCCCTCGTTGGCGTCGATAAAGCGTAGCAGCGAGGCCCGGGTCTGCGGGTCGGCCTGTTCATACCAGGCGCGGCCGGTGGTGTTGTCGTGAGTGCCCAGGTAGACCAGCGCCGCCTGCGGGTGTTTGTCCGGCAGGTAGGGGTTGTCGTCGTTATCGCTGAAGGCGAACTGCAGAATCAGCATGCCGGGCAACTGGTAGTGATCCTTCACCTCCACCACATCCGGGGTAATGATGCCGAGGTCTTCCACCACCACCGGAAAGTGCGGGTAGGCGGCCTTTAGACAGTCGAAAAATTCGTAAGCGGGCACGTCCTGCCAGCTGCCGTTGATGGCGGTTGGCTCGCCGGCGGGCACCTCCCAGTATTGCACCAGGCCGCGAAAGTGGTCGATACGGACGATATCGAAACGCTGGAACAAACCGCCCATGCGCTCAACCCACCATTGGTAGTTGGTGGCCTGCAGGCGCTCCCAGTTGTAGACCGGGTTGTTCCAGAGCTGGCCGGTCGCACTGAAGTAATCCGGCGGCACCCCGGACACCGCTACCGGGCGCTGGTTCTGGTCCAGTTTGAACAGTTCGGCATTGGCCCAGACATCGGCACTCTCGTAGCTGACGTAGATGGGCATATCGCCAAACACCACCAGGCCAAGGCTGTTGCAGTAGGATTTGAGTCGCGTCCACTGGCAATCGAAAAAATATTGCAGCACTTTCTGCACCCGAATTGGCTCGGCCAACTGCTGCCGCGCCTGCTCCAGCGCCGCCGGGTCGCGCTGCCGCAAGGGCGCGGGCCAATCGGCCCAGGAGGCGGCTTGCTGCTGTTGCTGGAGGGCGGTAAACAGGCTGAAGTCGTCCAGCCAGGCGGATTCCCGCGCGCAGAAACTGTGGAAGTCCGGTTGCAGCTCAGCCGCGGCCAGGAATCGGGCCGCAGCCAGCTCCAGCATTGCCAGCTTGAACTTGCGCACCCGCGCAAAGGCCACCTGGGTGGGTGGCAAGTCGGCGGGCACCTCAATTTCAGCGCCTTGCAGCAGACCCTGCTGCAGCAATTGCCGCAAATCGATCAGCAGTGGATTGCCGGCAAAGGCCGAGCTGCTGAAATAGGGCGACTCGCCGGACTGGGGATTGGATGGATTGAGCGGCAGCATTTGCCAGTATTTTTGCCCGGCGGCCTGCAGTTGGTCGGCGAACTCATAGGCCGCCGTGCCCATATCACCAATACCGTGGGCAGAGGGCAGGCAGGACAGGTGCAGCAGTACGCCGCTGGCGCGGCCGCTGAGCAGTTGCTCCGGATTCAGTCCCGACCTTGCCGGGGTTGCTGTGTTGTTTGAACCAAGTGTCATGTTATTAGATTTCCTGCGGGTTAATGATAGGTGAAATGGCGAACTATCGCTCTTTGGGTGCTCGCGGTCTCTAAAGCCTCGGTGGTGCCATTGGCTGCCGTTCAATGCCACAGCAGTCATGTGCTTGCACGTGAGCCTACTCTATGCTGATTAGGAATTTTCTCAATCTGTTCCATACCTATTCATTGCCTGTTGCGCAGCGCTGCAAACCTGAATACGTATGCCTTGCCTTGTTGCAGAATCAAGCGTTTGTGTAGTCTGGACTGCGTAACGATAAGCGCCACACTGCGCTGCCGGAACCTGCAGGTCATTGGTTTTGGACCAGCGGCAGCAATGGTTGCCACTGAGCATTCAGTGGGGCGATGGCGGTAAAATAGAATAATTGGGTTCAGCCGATGAAAAATACGATATCCTGCTCTTGTGGCAAGCATTTTTGCCCTGCGAATAACGACTCTTGCCCTGTCAAGAACGTCTTTTACCCCGTTATTAACAAAATAGGGGTCCCGAAAACCCCAGTTTGGGAGTCTTGTAAAATGTTGGTCCTGTTGTGCACGAACTGGTTGCTGGCCGGCCAGTTGTTGGGCCGAAGTCGCGCATCGTGAGACTTTCTAACGAGGTTGTCGCTGACCTGTTTCGAAGCAGCCGGGTCAATCTGGAGCGATTCGTCCAGAGAAGGCTGCCAGATAATGAGTCGGCGAAGGATATTGCCCAGGATGCGTTCCTGCGTCTGCTGCGCTTTAACAAGGCAGATCAGGTCGATAATCCGGAGGCCTATCTGTTTCGAATTGCTGCAAATCTTATCAGTGAATATTGGTCCAATAAGACCGCGAGAATGCCAATGTCAGGTGAAGTTGATGATTTTGATCTTGTAGGCGACGATGAGCAGTCTCTGGACACGGTGGTGGAGAAGCAGCAACAATTTGACGAGTTACAAAAAGCGCTTGAGCATTTGCCTGAGATCCAAAAAAATGTGTTATTACTGCACCGGCAGCAGGGTTTTACCTACGATGAAATTGCGGCCAAATTGGGTATATCAAGGGATATGGTCAAAAAGCATCTGTCCAAGGCCCTGGTGCGTTGCCGGGATTACCTGATGCTTACCCAGGGAAACTGATGTGGAATTGGCGTGGTAGAGAGCAGCACCAAGCAAACCAATCCTGTAGCGGCAGAGGCGGCTGAATGGTTTGTCACTTTGCGCGATGATATGCCGTTGCCGGAAGTTGAGCGCACTACTCAGGAGCAAGCCTTTCTCGCATGGCTGCAGCGCTCGCCGCAGCATGTGCATGAGTATCTGGAAATAACCAGAATCTGGGGCGATGCCGGCGAGCTGAAAGTACCCAGCCAGCTGGATATAGCGGGTCTTGTGGCGCAATCGGATACTAACGACGACCGGGTTGTCGGGGGCACTACTGCGGCGGTTGCGCAGGCTGCTAACGCAACACCAGCAGAAGGGCGCAAGCCCGTCGCAGACACATACGCCATCCATTCCATGACAGACGCTAAATTAGGCGGCTTGAAGCGAGTTATCTATCCCCTTTACGCACTGGCTGCGGGCCTGCTGCTATTCACTGTTGCAACAACGTTTATGACCGAGAAGCCGCAAACCTATACCACCGGGTTGGGGGAGCAGCGCACCCTGATGCTGGATGACGGTTCAACGGTGATTATGAACACCAGTACGGAGTTGCTGGTGCAACTCGATAACAACCTGCGGCGGGTAGAGTTGCGCCGTGGAGAAGCTTTGTTTGAGGTCGAGTCCCAGGTCAGTCGACCATTTGTGGTAGAAATGGATGTTGGTAGCGGCAGGGCGACGGTGGTGGTGACCGGGACCAAATTCAATGTTCACAAACAACCCCAGCAGGCGTCTGTAAGCTTGCTGGAGGGCAATGTTATGCTGGCGCCTCGAAGTTACCAGCGGTCAATTGTCCTGCCGCCCGAGGCAGAGGTGTCAGCTGACGGCGGCTCTGAAGGTCTCACTGCGATGCAGGCGGGGGTGAACTTGCGAGCTGGCCAGCGGGCGTTGCTGGTGAGCAGAGAGCAAGCTGGCAGTGCTGCTCAGGGCAACAGTGGCGGCCTGGGTATAGAAGTCACGGACAACCTGCCGGTCAAGCAAATGTTGGCCTGGACCGAGGGCAAGCTGGTTTTTGATCAGCAGACTCTGGCGGCCATAACCGAGGAGTTTAATCGTTACAACAGTCGAAAACTGAAAGTCGATAGCCCGACACTGGCGGCGATTGAGTTGAGCGGCGTGTTCGATAGCAAGGATCCCAATTCATTGCTGGAATATCTGCTGAAAGTGCGCGATATTACGATAGAAGTGGGTTCGGATGGCACGCGTATAATTAGAGATAAGCCCGCTTCAAAATAGTCGCTTCGGCTATAAAGGAAAATCGGTGTAACTATTTGTAATTTATAGATATAGCTGGTTGTAATTTATAGATATAGCCAGCTTCTGGATCGTTTAGCGTTAGTTGTAATCAGGCATAGTAAAGTGGCTCTAACCAAACGTCGCGATTGCGGTCGATTCCAGCTGCAGGGTTATTGATTTTTCTGTTGCAATTCGACTGGAGCAATATAATCATTGAGGGGGGCTTTTCTCTTTTAATTTTTGCGCCGAGGCAAGTGATTTTCTCAGCTTAAACAGAATCCTCGGAACCTTGTAGTGAAGAAATCAAGCACATTTACCCGGCTGCTTTTTAGCCTGATGCTGGCATTGGGATGTTCGTTATCGGCGGCAGTGACTGAGGAATTGCCTTCTGCCGAGATCGGCGCACAACCCCTTGCCCGGGCTCTGCGCGCGTTTGCCGAGCAGTTTGATGTGCAAATTGTCTACGCTGCGGAACTGGTGCTGGGGAAACAGTCAGCGACAGCTCGCTGGTCGCTGCAAGACCCGGGTGTAACGGCACTGGATGTGTTACAGCTGTTATTGGCGGATACCGGGCTCGAATACCTGTTGGTCAATAAAAATACTATAGCCCTTCGCAGAGTGATCCGCCCCCCCGCGGAATCTGCAGCGCCCCAAGTCGGTGGTACAGCACCGTCATCACAACAAATAATCGAGAATATTATAGTCACCGGTGTCGGCGGCAATGGTTGGCAGACCCGGTTTGATGCCTCTTATGCGATCAGCGCTATAGAGTCTCAGGCCATAGAAAAGCGGGCTCCGAGAGGGTTGGCGGAGGTGCTGGCGGAAGTCCCGGGGATGTTTGTGGAAAGTTCCGGCGGGGTGCTGGGCAACAACGTTTATTTTCGTGGCCTGCCAAACGACAATTTTCGTTACGTGCGGATTCTGGAAGATGGCCTGCCGACTTTCGAAGAGGGCGCAGGGACTTTTACCAATGCCGATATCTTCAGCCGAATCGATGATACCGTCAAAAACATTGAAATCGTGCGCAGCAGTTCAGCGGCGGTGACCGCATCCAATTCTCCCGGCAGCACAGTAAATATCATTACCCGTAAAGGTACTGTAGCGCCAAAAGGCCAGTTGACACTGGGTATGGGTGAGCATGACTTATACCGCGTGGATTTCCAGTTTTCCGGGCCTGTGACAGAGAATTTGCTTTATCACGTGGGCGGGTTTCAATTGTCGGATGGTGGTACCCGGGATCCGGGCTTTAACGCCAACAGCGGCGGGCAGGTCCGCGCCGGCCTGAATCTGGCGCTGGGTGAGAGTGATGTATACCTGGGTTTCAAACGCATTTCCGACACCAGTACCTTTTACCCGGCGCTGCCGATGGCGAGCAGTCGGCGCGGTCTTGCCGGGCTGGATCCGGGCACGGGATCCATGGTCTCGCAGGAGTTCTCGAACCTGTCTATTTATGATGGCATTGGCAACAAGACCGGTATTTTTGACGTCTCCGATGGTGTGCAAACTCGGGTCAATACCCTGGATTTCTTTTTAGACCGAACGCTGGGCGATTGGCAGCTGAGTAATAAATTACGGCATGTGTCGGGGCACGTGGATTTCAATGCGGTTTTTTCGGGAAGTAATAACTTTGAAGATTTGGATGATGAATTGCTCGCCCTGCAGGCGGAGGCGCCGGCTACGGCAGCGCTTCGGTTCAGCTACCTGAATGGTGACGGGGCCCTGCTGCGCCGTGAACAGTTGCCTAACGGGATCCTGGTTGATCAAGGTATTTGGCAGAGTGTGGTAGAGCTCGATAACCTGATCAATGATTTCCGGTTGGTAAGGCGAGCGGTTCGCGCAGACGGCAGCAGTAATGAAGTCACGCTGGGTCTGTATTACAGCCAGTTTGATCAGGCGCAGGCGTGGAATTGGCAGTCGATTATCAGCGAGGCGAGGCACCGGCCGAGGTTGCTGGACCTGGTCGGCGTCGACAGCAGCGGCCAGCAGACCATTAAGTACACCGATCAGGGTATTTGGAATCATCACAGCAATTTGCAGAAATTCGAGGATGATGTGGTTCACAAGGCGTTGTACTTTATCGATACCTGGCAATTGGACGAAGCCTGGCGCATGGATTTTGGCCTGCGTTACCAGCGTGTCAGCAAACAGGGTAAAGTGGCCCTGACGGAAGAGATAAATCTCGGTGACCCCGCAACCCTTGCCGATAACGTCGTCGCAGTTTTTACTGGCGAGCAGCGACGCTATCGGTTCGCGGATGACGAATTGGCCTGGACTCTCGGGCTAAATTACCGCAGCAGTACGCAGCTTTCGCTGTTTGCACGCTACAGCGAGGCCTTTCGGTTTACCCCTGCGTTTGCCCAGTGGTTCTCTTGCTGCCAGCCAACCGAATCAGGCATTACCTTGCTGGAGCTGGGGCTTAAATACAGCGAGAGTCTCCATTCCGCCTATCTGGTGGTGTTTGCCAACGACTTACCTCGCATTGCCGTTTCCAACCAAAGGGTCGATGCACAGGGCAATATAGTGACGGAAACAGCGGATGCAGCCGCGCAAGCACTGGGGCTGGAGTGGGAGCTGGCATGGCATCCGCAGAATTTTCTGGAACTGCAGTTTAGCGGGTTCTACCAGTCGATTCAGTACGCAGATTTCGCCAGAACCGGGGGCGCGGCGGGCGGTGGCTTGTCTCTGGCGCGGGGGTTCGATGGCAACCAGATCCTGCGCCAGCCCAGGTCGGTGATGACCCTGAGGCCGGTGTGGTATTTCGGTGAAAACAATCATCAGTTGTTTGCCGCATTCCACTATACCGGGCTGCGATACGCGGATGCGGCCAATTCCATAAAGCTTCCGGCCTACTCCACACTCGATATGGGCTTGCTGTTTAATCTAACTGACAGCAGTCAAGTGCAATTACTGGCGACGAATTTGACCGATGAAATTGGTATCACCGAAGGTGCGCCAAGAAGGGGGGCTATAGAGTCTTCAGTGTCAAATATTTTCTACGGGCGGCCAATCTTTGGTCGCGATGTTCGGCTGTCCTTGCGGCTAACGTTTTAGCCGGCCCAGTGGATATTCCCGCTCAAACCTGCCGCCCATTCTTAATCTGGAAGGGGCAATTAATCCGTAAAGGGACAATTAATCCGTGAAGGGACAATCAATTATTGAAGGGACAATCAATCCGTGAAGGGGTAATTGCCTAATGTGCTCCAGAATTTGAATGACACAGTCACTTTCCTCATTTTTTTGCATATTGGGGGTCCCTAAATAATTCAAATAAGCGTCTAGAGGGGAGGTGTTGATGTATTTATGACATCTGTTTGATCCCATGCAGGTTTGGCCGAGGGGCTAATAATAAATTTAATTGAAGCGGTTATTGTTTTTGCGACCAGTTGCAGGCGCACGAGACTGTCAGCCGGGAACAAAATAATAAGTACTCTCTGGAGAACAATCTATGCTGCATAAATTCAGACCCAAGCCTATCTGCCTTGCAGTTGCCTTGGCTGCCACTGCCTCTGGTGTGGCGGTGGCCCAGGATCAGGTCCTGGAAGAAGTGGTGGTATCCGGTATCCGCGGCAGTTTGATGCGAGCCCAGGCGGTATAAATGGACAGCTCGTCCATTGTCGAAGCCATCTCTGCCGAAGACATCGGCAAACTGGCGGATTCCAGTATTGCCGAGTCGCTGGCGCGTTTGCCCGGTTTGGCCGGTGAGCGGCGCAATGGCCGCACCAGTGGTCTATCGGTGCGCGGCTTTAAGGAAGATTATGTCGGTACCACCATGAACGGTCGCGAGTTGCTGGGTATCGGCGACAACCGCGGTGTCGAATACGACCTCTACCCATCTGAAATTATGAGTGGCGCAGTAGTCTACAAGTCTCCGGACGCCACCCTGGCACAGATGGGTATTGGTGGTACGGTTGACCTGCGCACCGCGCGGCCACTGGATTCGGCGCCGACGATCACCATCAACGCCAGTTATGAAATGAACGGCGAGCAATCCAACAACCCCGACTTCGACGATACCGGACATCGCGCGGCGTTGAGTTTCTCCCAGCGTTTTGCCGATGACACTATCGGTGTGGCGCTGGCGCTGGCGACCACCGAATCTCCCACCCAGGAAGAGCGCAACGGTCTCTGGGGCTACACCCAGAACCCGTCGTTCGGCAACAATTTCACGCCGGATGGCATGGATACCGCAGTCCGCTCGACACTGCTGGAGCGCGATACAGCCGCACTGGTATTGCAATTCCGCCCCAATGAGAAGCTGGACATCAAGCTGGATGCGCTCTACATCGACTTTGCCGATACCGGTATTTCCCGCGGCTTTATCGAAGCCCTGCCCACCGCCACCGCCGACACCATAGCCAATGGCGCGGTGACGGCTGGCACGACCGCAGGCTTTCACTCGGTGATTCGCTCGGATCCATTGGAAAAACTCGGTGAACTGAAAAGCTTCGGGGCGAATTTTGATTATCAGCTGGCCGATACCGTGGTAGTGAAGATGGATGTTGCCCACAGCGAGACCACCAAAAATGATTTACGGGCCGAGAGTTACGCCGGTGTCGGCCGTGCCGGATTGTCGACCCAGGGTGACCCCACCACCCGTGAGTGGCAGCTCAACTCCAAGGGCTTGCTGTTTTCCAATAACAGCACCGACTTTGGCGATTTCGATATGATCAAGCTGGCCGGTCCCCAGGCCTGGGGTGGCAGCCTGGCGCCGATTGACGCGCTGCAGGAATCGGTCTCCGGTATTCCGGGCGTCGGTTTTGCCCAGGCCCAGGACGGCTTTGTCAACGAGGCGGTGTTTGAAGAAGAGCTGGATACCTTCCGTCTGGAAGCCGTGGTTGAGCTGAGCCACGACTACATCAAGTCGGTCAACTTCGGCGTGCAGTACTCCGATCGGTTTAAGTCCAAGGACAACACTGGCGCCTTTATCACCGCCAGCACCTGGCCACTGGACGGTGTTATTCCCGAGGAGTTCCGTGAAGGCGTCGCCGATTTGTCGTTTGCCGGGCTGGGCAATGTGGTGGCCTACGACGCACTTTCGATCCTGGACTCTGAAGCCTACCGCTATTGGGATGCCGCCAGCCTGGAGCCCGATCGCCTCGGTGACACCTACACCGTGAGCGAAGAGGTGCTGACGCTGTTTGCCAAGTTTGATTTCGAGACCGATATCCGCGGTGTCAATTTCTTTGGTAACTTCGGCATGCAGATGATCGATTCCGAACAGGAGTCCACGGGCTTCAATGCTCTCACCGGCCCCGATTTGCTGGTGCAGGCGGCCCCAATCAAGGATGGCGACAGCTACCGCCACTGGCTACCGAGCCTGAATATGAACTTTGATTTTGGCGACGGTCACATGGTACGGGCGGCGCTGGCGAAAGTTATCAGCCGGGCGCGCATCGATCACCTGGGCCCAGGTTCCTCCATCAAGTTCCGCAACAACATCTTCAACGTGTTGAGCACCGACCCGGAAGACAGCGCCTGGCAGGCGGTGTCGGGTAATGCCCAGTTGAAGCCGCTGGAAGCCAACCAGTTTGATATCTCCTACGACTGGTACTTCGAAGACGATGGCTACATTTCCGTGGGTTATTTCTACAAGGATCTGGTAAATTGGCACGCCAACGGTCGCGAGATCGTCGATTTCTCGCCGTTTTACATACCGGGCTTTCACCAGGCGGTGGACACCGTGCCAACTACCTGCTGACCCTGAACTACTCCTTCTAAGGAGGATTGCAGTAGTAAACCCCGCTGGCATTTGCCAGTGGGGTTTTGCTTCCATTAGTATCGGTAATACCCGTATCAATGCAAAGATGAATACAATGATAAAAAAAGTGGTTGTAGTCGGCGGTGGCACCGCGGGCTGGATGTCTGCAGCGCTGATGCAACGCGTGCTCGGCAAGCAAGTGACGATCGAACTGGTGGAGTCCGACGCCATTGGCATTGTCGGCGTGGGCGAAGCCACTATCCCGCCAATTCAGCAAGTGAATGCGGTATTGGGTATCGATGAGGCCGAATTCCTGCGCGCTACCAAAGCGACCGTCAAGTTGGCCATCAAGTTTGACAACTGGCGAGTGCCCGGTGAAAGTTATTATCACACTTTTGGCGTGCCCGGGAGAAGCCATGCATTTTGTGATTTCCACCACTACTGGCGCCGTGCGGAAAAGCTTGGCTTGCACAGCAATTTGTGGGACTACGATCTTAATTATCTCTGCTGTGAGCAGGGAGTATTTGCCAAGTTACAAGTCAAGGACCCCATCTGGGATGTCCCTTACGCCTACCATTTTGATTCCGGCCTGTACGGGCAATTCCTGCGCAAAATCAGCGAGGCCAACGGTGTCAAACGCACCGAGGGCATGATTGATAATGTCAGCATAGACCCCGATTCAGGTTTTGTTACCTCCCTGTTACTGCGCGATGGTCGCCAGGTTGAGGGCGATTTCTTTATCGATTGCTCCGGTTTTCGCGGCTTGCTGATACAGAAGTTTCTCGGTACCGGTTACGAAGACTGGAGCCATTGGCTGCCCTGTGACAAGGCTATCGCCGTGCCGTCGGAGCGCTTTGAAAAAACCCTGCCCTATACTCGGTCGATAGCTCATAGCGCCGGTTGGCAGTGGCGTATCCCGCTGCAGCATCGCAATGGCAACGGCCTGGTCTACAGCAGCAATCACTACAGCGACGACGAAGCCGCCAGTATACTGCTGGCGAACCTGGATTCCCCCGCGCTGGGTGAGCCGAAAATGATACCGTTTCGCACCGGAAGGGCCCGCAAACAGTGGCATCGCAACGTCTGTGCCGTCGGCTTGGCCAGCGGTTTTCTGGAACCGCTGGAATCCACCAGCATCTACCTGGTGCAGTCGGCTATTGTGCGGCTGATCAAGCTGTTCCCGCACCAGGGCGTCAGCGACAAACTGGTGACCGAGTACAATGAGCAGGCGCGGATCGAATACGAGACCATCCGCGATTTCATAATCCTTCACTATCACGTTAATGAACGCAACGACAGCCAGTTCTGGCGTGATTTAAGGAGCATGGATGTGCCGCCGCGCTTGCGCGATAAGATCGACCTGTTTCGAGCCAACGGCCTGTTGTTCCAGGACCAGCTGGATATTTTCAAGGATGCCTCCTGGCTGCAGGTTATGTTGGGGCAGGGCATAGTGCCGGAGGATTACCACCCGCTGGCCGATGAACCCGGTGAGCAACAGCTGCAAGAAATGCTGGCCAAGATGGCGGCAAGCAAGCGCCAGCCGCTAGCAAAGTTGCCGCAACACGATGAATTTTTACGTATGTATTGCGGGGCCGGGCAATGAGCCAGGCACCGCACCGGATTGTCATTCTCGGCGGCGGTACCGCCGGCTGGATGGCGGCTAACCTGTTCGCCAACAAGTGGCGCGAGGAGCAGGTAAGCATCAGCCTGGTTGAGTCACCCGATGTCGGAATTATTGGTGTGGGGGAAGGCTCCACTCCCACCCTGAAACGATTCTTCCAAATGCTCGATATTGATGACAAGGAGTGGATGCCACGCTGCAACGCCACCTACAAAGTCAATATTCGCTTCGAGGGTTGGAGTCCTGCCTCCGGGCGGCAAAGTTACAGCCACCCGTTCATATCGCAACTCGATGGCTTTACGCAAAACGATTTCATCATGAACTGCTTGAATCGCCGGCACGGACTCAATGTGCATACGCAGCCCGACGACTTTTTCATTAACGGCGTACTGGCGCAACAGCTTAAAGGCCCACAAACACCGGCAAATTTTCCCTTTCGAATGGAGTATGGCTATCACTTTGATTCCGGGATGCTGGGCAAGTACCTGGCTGAGCGGGCTGTCGAACAGGGTGTGGAGCACATTCAAACCAGGATCGTCGATGTCGAAAAGGCTGCTAGCGGTGATATTGCGGCGCTGACCAACGCCGCCGGAGAGAAGATCGAAGGCGATTTTTTTATCGACTGCTCCGGCTTTGCCTCGGTGCTAATGCAAAAAGCCCTCCGGGTAAAATTCAACAGCTATAAAGACAATTTGTTTAACGATGCCGCTGTGGTCATGCCCACTCCCATTACTGCAAACGTGCCGGTTGAAACCCTGTCCTGTGCACTTTCCAACGGCTGGTGCTGGAAGATTCCGCTGACCAATCGCTATGGCAATGGCTACGTCTACAGCTCGGACTTTATTAGTGCCGATGCCGCAGAAACGGAGCTGAGAACAGTATTGGGTAGTCTGGAAAGTGAGCAGCCGGCACGCCACCTGAAAATGAAGGTTGGCCAACTTGAGAAACACTGGCACCGCAACTGCCTGGGTCTCGGTTTGTCGCAAGGCTTTATCGAGCCTCTCGAGGCCACTGCGCTGCACCTGGTGCAAATCTGTATTGAACTGTTTATCGGCATTTACGAGCGGGAAAAGTTCACCGCTGCAGGCAGGGACGAGTTCAACAATAAAATGACCGGGAGGTTTGAGCGGGTGAGGGATTATATCGTTGCCCACTATAAGCTCAATACCCGCGATGACAGCGAATACTGGAAAGCCAACCGGGATAACAAGGTGCTTTCCGATTCGCTGCTGCATATATTGGATACCTGGTTTCGAATTGGCGATGTCAGCAAAGAAATTGAAAGGCAAAAGATTGAATCAAATTTTAATTCGCTGTCGTGGCATTGCTTATTATCCGGCTATGGTGCTTATCCTCCGCTGGTGCAAAAGCAGCTGGATAAAGTCGATTTTTTCAAGGACCATAAAGTCGAGCAGTTTCTCCAGGGTTGCAGCCTGAATTTCAGCTCGCATCAAGAAAATCTGGCCAATGTCCGGTGATCGCATTGCAAGTCGGCGAACCGGAAGTTCGCAAGTCTCCGGGCATGTCGTTGGTGGCTTTACTTACTGCCTGGATTTAGTGGCGGCCATAGTCGCGAGAATAAATGCACTATTAATGAGAGCTTGAAGAAATGAAAAGAAAACTGGGATTAGCAGCCACGACTCATGGACGTAAATTAATTTCTGGTTTACCGGGCTTACTGTGCCTGTCCGTGGTCGCGGCATTCGTACCCGCCCCCGGCCTCGCTAATCACAGCAGTCAACCCGGGAGCGTGGCCCTGGTCGGCGACTTGCAATCCGAACTGGGCTGTTCTGGCGACTGGCAACCCGAGTGCTTAAATACCGTGCTCGATCTCGAAGACAGCGATCAGGTATGGCAGGCAAGCTTTGTCCTGGCGGCGGGCAACTGGGAATACAAAGCGGCACTGAACGGCAATTGGGATGAAAACTATGGCCGCCACGCCGATCGCAACGGCGCTAATATCCCGTTAAACCTCAACGCTCCGGCAGCGGTCAAGTTCTACTACGACCACCGTAGCCACTGGATTACAGACGACCACAATTCGATCATCGCCACTGCGCCGGGCAGTTACCAGTCGGAATTGGGTTGTCCAGGCGACTGGCAGCCGGAATGCCTGCAGTCCTGGCTGCAAGATGCGGACGGTGATGGTATCTACAGCTTTGCCACCACCGCGATTCCCGCCGGTAACTACACAGTCAAAGTAGCCCACAACGAGAGCTGGGATGAAAACTACGGCGCTGGCGGCGCGCGCAACGGCGCTGATATTGCCTTCTCGGTCCCGGAGAATGGCGACCTGGTGGTCTTCAGCTACGATCCGGTCAGCCACCTGCTGAGCATCGGTGGCGATCTGCCGGTGGGCAATATCGCCGAGGCCAAAGCCTACTGGCTGACGGCAGATACCCTGGCCTGGGACGTACCGGCGGATAGCACTGTGCAATTACACTTCAGCGCCAGCGCCGGCCTGGCAGTCACGCCGGGCGGGTTGACGGGCGGTGACGCCATTTCGCTGACTCGCGACGGCGTGGTCGACGGCGCCAGCGCCAGAAAATTCCGTCACCTTGCCGGCTTGCCGGTGTACCGCATTGGCGCCGGCGACCTGGACCTGGTGCCGCAGATTCTGAAATCCCAGTTTGCCGTCGCCGCAACCGACACGGCTGGTGATGCAGTGGCCGCCACCGGCGTGCAACCGCCCGGTGTGCTGGATGATCTCTACGCCTACGACGGTGAACTCGGTGTCAGCTTTGCCGGCGCCGTGCCCGGCATTCGCGTCTGGGCGCCCACCGCCCGCTCGGTGCGGCTGCACCTGTTTGACGATTCCAACGGCGCTGCCAGCGCCATTCTGCCCATGCATTGGGACGCCGTTACCGGTACCTGGTCGATCGAGGGAGACGCCGACTGGAATCGCAAATACTACCTGTTTGAAGTCGAGGTCTACGCCCGTAATAGCGGGCAGATTGTCACCAACCTGGTCACGGACCCCTATTCCCTGAGTCTTTCCATGGACAGCCGGCGCAGCCAGATTGTCAACCTGGAGGATGCCGACCTCAAGCCTCCCCGCTGGGACCGCTTGCGCAAATCCGATCTCGAAGCTCCGGAGGATGCGGCGATCTACGAATTGCACGTGCGGGATTTCAGTATTGGCGATAAATCGGTGCCGGAAGCCCTGCGCGGCACCTTTGCCGCCTTTAACCTGCGGCACAGTCGCGGCATTCAGCACTTGCGGAGGCTGTCCCGGTCAGGGCTCTCCCATGTGCATTTGCTGCCGGCTTTTGACTGCGCCACCATTCCGGAAGCGCGCAGCTTGCAGTTGACCACGGGGGATCTGGGAGGCTTCGCGCCGGATTCAACCGAACAGCAGGCGGCGGTGGAAACCATTCGCAGCCAGGACGGGTTCAACTGGTGTTATGACCCCTACCATTACACGGCCCCCGAGGGCAGTTATGCCACCGACCCCGACGGCGTCACCCGCATCCGTGAATTCCGGGAGATGGTGGCAGGGTTGAACCGAATCGGCTTGCGGGTGGTCATGGACGTGGTTTACAACCATACCAGCGGCAGTCTGCAGGGAGAAAAGTCGGTGCTGGACAAGATCGTGCCCGATTACTACCACCGATTAAACGCCGCTGGCGTTATCGAGACGAGCAGTTGCTGTGCCAACACCGCCACCGAGCACTACATGATGGAAAAGCTCATGCTCGACTCGCTGCGCACCTGGACCACAGCCTATAAAGTCGATGGCTTTCGGTTCGATATTATGGGTCATCACACCAGGGCCAATATCGAAAAAGCCAGGGACATGCTGCAAGCGTTGACAGCTGCTGAGGACGGTGTCGACGGTGCGAGTATCTACCTCTATGGCGAAGGTTGGAATTTTGGCGAAGTGGCCAACGATGCCCGCTTTGTCCAGGCAACCCAGATCAATATGGGCGACCAGACCGGGGTCGGTTCCTTTAACGACCGCTTGCGGGATGGCGTTCGCGGTGGTGGCCCCTTTGATTCCGGGATCGATCACGTGCGTACCCAGGGATTTATCAATGGCCTGTACACTGATCCCAATGCCGAGAATTCGGGCAGTTGGGAAGAGCGGCAGAAACTGCTAGGCCTCACTGACTGGATTCGCATTGGCCTTGCCGGCAGCTTGCGCGACTTCGCGTTTATCGATGCCCGGGGCAACATGACCAGAGGCTCTGAGCTTCCCTATTTGGGGCAGGGCGGTGCCGGCTATACCAGCGACCCCCAGGAAGTCATTAACTACGCTGCCGCACACGACAACGAGACACTGTTTGACATCAGTCAATACAAGCTGCCTGTCACCACCAGCAGCGCCGATCGGGTGCGGGTGGTCAACCTGGCGAACAGCATTATTGCCCTCAGCCAGGGCGTTCCGTTGTTCCACGCCGGACAGGATATGTTGCGCTCCAAGTCCCTGGACCGCAACAGTTACGACTCGGGTGACTGGTTCAATATGCTCGACTGGACCTACGGCGTCAATGGTTGGGGCCGCGGCTTGCCACCGGAGCGGGACAACGCCAATAACTGGCCGGTGGCTGCACCTTTGCTGGCCGATCCAGACATGGGTGTGGATGTGAGGGATATCCGCCGCGCGGCCAGGCACTTGCGCGAAATGTTGCAGATCCGCAGCAGTTCCGGCTTGTTTCGCCTGCGAACGGCAGCGGATGTCATCGACCAGCTGGCGTTCCACAATACCGGTCCGGACCAGATTCCCGGACTTATTGTCATGAGCCTGGGCGGTGGCAATGGCATTGAAATTGTCGTCTTATTCAACGCCAACGCTCAAGGGCGGGGATTTTATTTCCCGGCCGGCGATGGCGACGCTGGATTTAAACTCCACCCGGTGCAGGAGAAATCCCATGACCGAGTGGTGAGAAGGGCCCGATTTGATTCGCACTCGAGAGTGTTTTATGTGCCAGCGCGAACCACAGCTGTTTTTGTGGCGAAGCAGCACACTGTGAAAAGTCCATAGCGGTCAGTTAACGGCCTGTTAACAAGGAGACAATGAGTACATGAAAGAAATTGGTTCGCCGACAATGCTATTGGGTTTGAACGGGCAGCAGCAATAGGAGCGAATGCTGATGGTTTCCCATAAAATTGATTGCGAGGATTTCTATCAGTGTGCCGGAGTCCGGCAGCTATTACATGTGCTCGATTTGATTCCGGATAGTTTGGTCTGGATCAAAGATTCGGAAAGCAGGATTATCTTTGCCAATCAGTATTTCCTGGAACAGGTGGGCATTGATTCTCTCGATCTTGTCATCGGGCTTAACGATTTTGATTTTGCCCCAAGGGATATCGCCGAGCAATTTATTGCCGATGATAAACGCGTACTGCAAGGCGCGGAGGTAAACGAGCGGCTGGAGTTGAATGTTCTGAAATCTGGCGATTTATGTTGGTTCCTTACATCCAAGCGTCCCATCTACGACAGTAATAACCGAATTCTTGGTACCTATGGAATTTCCCGGCATCTCGAAAAAATATCTTATTCCCTGAAAGCCCTCGATCAACTGCGTGTGCCTATCGATTATATTCGAAAATACTATATGACCCAGATTCAAATTCAGGATCTGGCGGCCATATCCCATCTGTCAGTAAGTGCGCTCGAACGACGTTTCAATAAGTTTCTGAAAAAATCGCCAAAGCGGTTTATCAATGAAATTCGCCTGCAGAACGCTCGCCGCTTGTTGGTCGAGACCTTAGTGCCGATTTCGATTGTCGCCAATGAAAGCGGATTCGATGATCCGGCCTATTTCAGTCGACAATTTTGCAAACATTTTGGCGAATCCCCCTCTGCATACAGGGAGCGGGCAACGTCCCCGTGACGTGGTACAGGGTCCGGATTCATGCTTGATGTAATTGATTGTTGTTACTGGCGGCTGCGCCTATCCCCGTTCGGCTAATACGCCATCTAACAATTAACCGGGCACAGGGGGATTTCTCATTTATCCAGCAATCGCTGATTTTGTCCAAGTCTGCTCAGATTAAATACTAATGGTGAATGGGAGGCGTCGGTATAATGCAATCGATTTCAGTAATTTTGTGCCAGAAATTGTGCACACATTAACGGATTGCAGTGCTCTATTCTTCGGCGCTTATCCTGCGTCGCTGAGTACAACAATATAATGTTGAGATGCTAATAATGATAAATGATTCTGTAACTTACGATGCTATTGTAATCGGCAGTGGCATAAGCGGAGGTTGGGCTGCGAAGGAGCTTTGCGAAAAGGGCTTGACCACATTAGTGCTCGAGCGCGGGCGCAAGGTCGAGCATATAAAAGACTATCACACCGCCATGATGGATCCCTGGGATTTTAAACACCGCAGCTATAACACTCCCGAAGAGTTGGCCAGACAACCCAAGCAAGCCAGAACCGGTTTTGTCACCCGGCCGGAAGGCAAGCATTGGTTCGTGGATGATGTCGATCACCCCTATAACGAAGATAAGCGTTTTGATTGGATACGCGGTTACCACGTAGGTGGCAGATCCATAACCTGGGGGCGGCAAAGTTATCGCATGAGCGAAATGGACTTTGAGGCGAACCTGAAGGATGGTATTGCGGTAGACTGGCCAGTGCGTTACAAGGATATAGAGCCGTGGTACGACTATGTGGAAACTCATATTGGCGTGAGTGGGCAGAATATGGGTTTGCCGCACCTGCCGGATGGCAAATTGTTACCGCCAATGCCTTTGAATTGTGTTGAGGAGCATTTGGCCAGTAGTATCAGTAAGAATTATAAAGGCCGACTGTTAATGCCGGGACGAGCCGCCCATATTACCGGTGATAAAGTTTTTAAAGGCAGGGTGAAATGCCAGTTCAGAGATCGCTGCATCAGAGGTTGTCCATTTGGCGCATATTTCAGTAGCCTGTCTTCGACGCTCCCCTATGCAGCAGAAACCGGCAAAATGACGTTGCGGCCCAATTCCATTGTGCACTCGATTATTTATGATGAGCGGCAAGGCAAGGCAACAGGGGTCAGGGTAATAGATACCGAAACCAAAGAGACCTTTGAGTTTTTTGCCAAGGTCATTTTCTGCTGCGCTTCGGCCATCGCGTCTGCCAGTATTCTACTCAATTCCCGGTCTGACCGCTTCCCCAACGGTATGGGCAATGATAGCGGTGAATTGGGTCACAATATAATGGATCACCACCATCGTGTGGGTGCCTCGGGAACGATTGATGGTTTCGAAGAAAAGTACTACAAAGGCCGCAAGCCCTGCAGTGTTTATGTTCCAAGGTTCAGGAACTTGCCTGGCCAAACTGAGAAAGTTGATTTCATCAGGGGTTATGGTTACCAGGGCAGCGCCAGTCGGGAAAATTGGGAAAGGAGTATCCCGGAATTATCCATAGGGCTCAATCTTAAAGAGCAACTTACCCGCCCCGGTCCCTGGAAAATGGGGCTTTCCGGCTTCGGTGAGGTGCTTCCCCATCACGACAATAAAATGTACCTTGACTATAAACGCACCGATCAATGGGGGCTGCCTACGGTCACCTTTGATTGTGAACTCAAAGACAACGAACTAAAAATGAGAATGGACATGCGCGCCAGTGCTGAAGAAATGTTGACTGTGGCGGGCTTTAAAAATGTAGAAAGTTTTGACGATGGCTCACCGCTCGGGGTGGGCATTCATGAAATGGGTACGGCGCGGATGGGACGGGATCCTAACACGTCGGTACTGAATGGCCACAACCAGGTCCATAGTGTGCCCAATGTATTTGTCACCGATGGCGCTTTTATGACCTCCGCCGCCTGTCAAAACCCATCGCTTAGTTACATGGCGTTCACGGCCAGGGCGGCAGATTATGCTGTAGCACAGCTGAAGAAAGGGGCGTTGTAGGATGAACAGACGTCAACTATTAAAATCCATAACGCTGTCCACCGGTGTAGTCATTGCTGCCGGTACATTTTCGGGATTGTTGCAGGCTGCGACCAAGACTGCCAATGCAGATTGGCTGCCGGTTTTTCTGAATCGTGAAGAAGCGTTTGCTGTTACCCAAATCGCTGATGCAATTATACCCGCCAGTGAAATACCGGGTGCTGTTGATGTGGCAGTACCCCAATTTATCGACTTGTTGTTGAAAGATGTATTTAGCATTCCAGAGCGTGAAAAGTTCAGGCAAGGGCTGCAGGTTTTTCTAAAGCAATACGCGCACCAGTATGGCGCAGCCTTCCATAAAAGCAGCGTGCAATTGCAGCGTCAATTTATCGAGAAAAATTACACTCTGTCACCCGAGTCGACAATAAATGTACTCGAATTGGTCGCAGAAATTGATGCGCCTCGCGGAAGGGAGAATGAGTATTTCCTTTCGAGTTTTCTGGTAACCCAGCGCGAGTTGACCATAAAATCGTACTTTACCTCGGAAAAAATAGCCAAGCAGGTGCTTAGCTATGATCCGATCCCAGGGCGCTATGACCCCTGCATGCCGGTGTCAGAAGTCGGTAATGTCTGGACATTCTAGAGTACAAATTCTTAACAGGTAAAATTCCTAACAGGTAAATCAGCAAGAGGTAATAGCCGCGTGAAAAATAATTACAGCCTATTTTGCAATGTATGTCCCTGGTCCCACTATATCGTTTCATTGGGATTCTTGCTGTTGACGGCGGTGGCCAACGGCGCCGGGACGGCGACCGGGCAAGTAGACCCCCAGGCAACTGAAATTTGGAATTCCGTACCGGTAGTAGTTACTCCTGGCGCTGGCAGTGCACCTCCTTCCGATGCCATCATTTTATTCGATGGCAGCAATCACTCAGCCTGGGAAAAAGGCGTAGGGGCTGCCGATACCTATACTGATTTCGCGGAGTTTCTACAAAAGCTGAAAAAGCCCGGTGATCCAATTGCGTGGGATGTAAAAGACGGTAGCATGACCGTTAAACCCGGTAGTGGCTACATTAAAAGCAAACAGGCGTTCGGGGATGTGCAATTGCATGTCGAGTGGAAAAGCCCGAACAAGCTTTTGAAAGAAGGCCAGGATCGAGGCAATAGCGGCATTTTTCTGCAGGGTTTGTACGAAGTGCAGGTGTTGGATTCCTATCAACACCAAACCTACAGCAACGGCCAGGCTGCAGCGGTCTACAAGCAGGTAAGCCCGCTGGTGAATGCCAGTCTGCCGCCCGGGCAATGGCAAACTTACGATATTATTTTCACCGCACCGGTTTTTGGCAGCACTGGCAATCTGGTTGCGCCGGCCAGGGTTAGCGTCATCCACAACGGGGTACTGGTGCAAAATAATGTCAGTATCTGGGGGCCAACTACCTATAGAGGCGTGCCTTTGTATCGGCAACACCCGGCCAAGTTGCCGCTGGTGCTGCAGGACCACAACGAACTGGTCAGTTTCCGCAATATCTGGTTGAGAGAGCTTTAACTTATCGGTGCATTGCACACGACAATAATTAATGAAGGAAAAGCTTGCTCATGAACAGAGTGGGATATCAATTGAGTTTTATGATGTTTCTCCAGTTTTTTATCTGGGGGAGCTGGTTTGTTACACTGGGTACATTTCTCGCCAGTAACCTGACTGCGTCAGGCGCCCAGATCGGCATGGCCTTTGCCACCCAATCCTGGGGGGCGATTATCGCCCCCTTCGTAATAGGTCTTATTGCCGACCGCTACTTCAACGCCGAAAAAATCTTGGGTGTTCTACACCTTGGGGGTGCCGCGTTGCTCTTTCAAATGCACAATTCCACCGAGTTCGCTACTTTTTACCCCTTCGTTCTCGGTTACATGGTGCTCTACATGCCGACTCTGGCGCTGGTCAATTCAGTAGCCTTTCGGCAGATGTCAGATCCGGCAAAGGAATTCTCTAAAATTCGTGTATGGGGTACTGTTGGCTGGATTGTCGCAGGACTGATGATCAGTTATATGTTCTCCTGGGATTCACGCGCCAGTATTGAGCAGGGATTGCTGCGCAATACATTTTTACTGAGTAGCTGTGCGGCTTTTATCCTGGGTGTTTTCAGTTTTATCTTACCGGCGACTGCGCCAATAGCCAAGGGTAAGGAAAAGCTCAGTCTTGGAGAAATTGTCGGGGCGGATGCTTTTCGGTTACTCAAGGATCGAAATTTTGCGGTATTTTTCATCTCCTCGATCCTGATCTGTATTCCATTGGCCTTTTACTACCAGAACGCTAATCCATTTCTGGCAGAGATTGGCGTCGCCAACCCAACTGGTAAGATGACGCTGGGTCAGATTTCCGAGGTTGGTTTTATGCTGTTGCTGCCAGCATTTTTGCATCGGTTCGGTATCCGGATTACCTTGTTATTCGGTATGCTTGCCTGGGTGATCCGTTACCTGATGTTTGCCTTTGGCGATGCCGGTGACCTGGCATTCACGTTAATCGTCGGTATAGCCTTGCACGGGATTTGCTACGACTTTTTCTTTGTGACGGGCCAGATATACACCAATTCGCAAGCCGGCCAGCGCTTTCAGAGTTCGGCCCAAGGCATGATTACTCTGGCAACCTATGGTCTGGGGATGTTGATTGGTTTTTCAGTCGCCGGTTATATCACCGACAGCTTTGCGGCCGGAGCAACCCATAATTGGCAGAGTATCTGGTTATTTCCCGCAGGTTTTGCCGGGGTTGTTGCGGCGATATTCCTGCTGGCTTTCAAGCGCCAAGCAGTTTCCTCACAGCAAATTGGAGAGCCATAATGCATTCAGACAAGATCAGGCTTGGCCTCATTGGCGGCGGTTCCAATTCCTTTATCGGCGTCGTTCATCGTATTGCCGCCAATATGGGAGAGCGCTACCAGTTGACCGGGGGGGTGTTTGGTTCAGACTACCAACTCAGTAAAGAATTTGCCCAGCAGCGGGGATTGGATCTGTCGCGAACCTATGCGGATCTGGACAGCTTTATCCAAGGTGAGTTGACGCGGCCGGCTTCGGAACGCATCGAAGTGGTTTCCATACTGACACCAAATTTTTTGCACTACCCCATGGCGACACAATTGATCAACGCTGGCTTTCATGTAATCTGCGAAAAGCCTATTACCCTGAGCGCTGCTGAGGCGGAGGAAATCGAGTCGCTGGTGCAGCAAAAGCAAACTGTCTTTGCCTTGACCCATACCTACACCGGTTACCCAATGGTGCGCCAGATGCGGGAAATGATTGCCAATGGTGAAATCGGCAAGGTACAAAAAGTCGACGCTCAATACTACCAGGGCTGGATCAATCCGTTTATCCACGAGGCGGAAAAGCGCACTGCTGTCTGGCGCCTCAATCCCCAAAAATCCGGGCTGAGTTGTTGCATGGGAGATGTCGGTATCCATGCATTCAATCTGGTTGAATACACCACGGGGCTGGAGGTCGAGCGCGTTTTAGGCGATATCGATACGCTCTACGACAACAACCCGCTGGATGTCGATGGCACGGCTTTGTTCCGCACCCGGGAAGGGGTAAGAGGTATTATTCGGGCCAGTCAGATTGCCACCGGCGAGGAGAATAACATCGCTATTGCCGTTTATGGCGACCGGGGCGCCCTGAAATGGGAGCAGGAAAGCCCAACAGTGTTATATCACTTGCGAGAAGACAAGCCGCTTCAGATCTATAAGCCTGGCAACGCTTACAACCACGATTTTACTAGGCAAAGTACCAAAATCGCTCCCGGTCACCCGGAAGGCCTGTTTGATGCCATGGGCAATATATATCAGGGGGCTGCCCAGGCGATTAGAGGCGAGCCCTACTGTGGTGGTGCTTTCCCCGGTGTTAAGGACGGAGTGCGCGGCATGAAGTTTGTCGAGGCGGTGTTGCAATCAAGTCGTGCAGGCCAGGTATGGGTTGAGCTGTAATAGACAGGACGTCACACCGCGGTTAAGCAGAGCTCGCTCGAGTATATCGAGTGTATTAATTTACCGGTAAATTATAGAGGGCAACCAGATGGCGAAGATAAAAGGGCCGGCTATTTTTCTGGCACAGTACAGTGCGGACCAACCGCCGTTTGACAATCTGGAGAGTATTTGTCAATGGGCAGCGGGCCTTGGCTTTCAGGCGGTTCAAATTCCGACCTGGGACAGTCGCCTGTTCAATTTGCAACAAGCGGCGGCCAGTCAGGACTATTGCGACGAAGTTGCCGGTACAGTGGCTGCGGCCGGCCTGCAAATCAGCGAGCTCTCGACCCACCTGCAAGGGCAACAGATTGCGGTGCATCCCGCTTATGAAGCACTGTTTGACGGCTTCGCTCCGCCGGAGTTACGCAATCAGCCCGCTGCCCGTGCCGAGTGGGCCCAACAACAGCTGCTTTACGCAGCTACAGCCAGCCGACGCCTTAACCTGACCGAGCATGTGACCTTTTCCGGTGCCTTGTTGTGGCACACTGTGTATCCGTGGCCGCAACGCCCGACGGGATTGGTGGAGGCTGGTTTTGCCGAATTGGCGCGGCGCTGGCTGCCGGTTTTGAATGCGTTTGACGAAGCCGGGGTCAATGTCTGTTATGAGTTGCACCCCGGCGAGGATCTGTTTGACGGGATCACCTTTGAGCGCTTTCTCGATGCGACCGGGCAGCATGTGCGCGCTAACATTCTCTATGACCCCAGTCATTTTTTGTTGCAGCAATTGGATTACCTGGCGTTTATTGATATCTACCAGCAGCGGATTAAAGCTTTCCATGTCAAGGATGCCGAATTCAATCCATCGGGAAGAGCCGGTGTCTACGGTGGTTACCAGTCGTGGATAGAGCGCCCCGGTCGCTTTCGCTCGTTGGGTGACGGCCAGGTTAATTTCAAGGGCATCTTCAGTAAACTGGCCCAGTGCGCTTATCAGGGCTGGGCCGTGCTGGAATGGGAGTGCTGTCTCAAACATCCCGAGGATGGTGCCCGAGAGGGTGCGGAGTTTATCCGGGAACACCTTATCCGTACGACGGACAAGGCCTTTGACGATTTCGCTACAGTGGAAAAAGACGAGTCACAGATTCGAAAGACATTGGGCCTTTAACGTTTGTTGTACAAGCTCATTTCGGCAGCAGCACTCGATTAGCGAGATGCCAATCTTTTACCGAATGCGCTAACTCGGAAAAAATTAAATATGGGAAATGATTTTTTACTTAGGTGGTTTTCCGGGAGGGCAGTGGAGGTGTTGCCAAACTCGGTTGGTCCAGTTTCTGCTGTTAACTTTGAATTTAAAGGTGACGCAGTGTAAATAATTTGAATTTGGGGGTCCCGAAACTATTCAAAAATGCGTCTATTCGATGCAAGCTAATGCTATTTTCAAATTCACTTTATCCCCTCCGGTTATGGATGGGGTTTAATAATATATTCAATTGAAGTAGTTACAGCTTTTATGATCGGTTGTGTTGAGGCGAAACTTCCAGCCGGTAACGAAATAATAAATTTTATCTGGAGAGGAAATCATGATTCATACATTCAAACGCAAGCCCATCTATCTGGCAATTGCCCTTTCTGCAGCAGCTTCAAGTTTGGCTGTGGCACAAGAGCCAGTGATCGAGGAAGTTGTGGTGTCCGGTATCCGCGGCAGCCTGCAACGCGCCCAGGCGATGAAGATGGACAGCTCGTCGGTGATCGAGGCGATCTCCGCGGAAGATATCGGCAAGCTGCCCGACTCCAGTATCGCCGAGTCGCTGGCGCGGCTGCCGGGCCTGGCGGGCGAACGTCGCAACGGCCGCACCAGTGGCCTGTCGGTGCGCGGTTTCCGAGAGGACTTCGTCGGCACCACTATGAACGGCCGTGAGCTGCTGGGCATTGGTGATAACCGCGGCGTTGAATACGACTTGTACCCGGCCGAGATCATGACCGGAGCGGTGGTCTACAAGGCGCCCGATGCCTCCCTGGCAACGGTCGGCATCGGCGGAACCGTAGATCTGAGGACGGCTCGGCCGCTGCAAGCAAAGGCCGGCCTGACGCTGAATGCCAGTTATGAGCAGAATGACCTCAAATCCCCCAATCCGGATTTCGATGATACCGGCCATCGCTTTGCGCTGGGCTGGACCGAGCAGTTTGCCGATGGCAAGATCGGTATATCGTTGGCGGTCGCCTCAACCGAATCCCCCAGCCAGGAAGAGCAATTCAGCGCCTGGGGTTATTCCGACACGGTCATCACCTCCGGTCCCAATGCCGGCTTTTTTGTCCCGGATGGCATGAGCATCTTCTCCATTTCACGGCTGCTGGAACGGGATACCTTCTCCGGCGTGCTGCAGTTCGCGCCCACGGATAAATTGACCGCCACCGTCGATTATTTAAATATCGACTTTACGGACTCCGGCATTATTCGCGGGTTTATCGAGCAGATGCCGTTCGCTGCCGATGGCAGCGGCGTAATCAGTGCCGCTGACGGCGTAGTTACCTCGGCCATGACCACAGGTTTTGCCTCGGTCATGCGCACCGACCCGTCGGAAAAAACCGGTGACCTGGAGTCCTATGGCGTTAACCTGGATTACGTGCTTAACGACGAATGGCAGCTTACCTTCGATGCGGCCCACAGTGAGACCAGCAAGAGCGACCTGCGAGCGGAAAGTTATGCGGGTCTTGGCGGTCGTCCGAATCATCCGAATCAGGGCGCCCAGACCATCCGTACCTTTGAGTCAGGGGGGGCGGGTTTCCTGATTTCCGACGCCGGCGATGACTTCTCCGACTTCGCTATGATTCAGCTGGCTGGCCCCCAGTCCTGGGGTGGCAGCCTGGCGCCTTTCGGTCAGCCAGGTGGGCCACTGGTCGAACAGGCAGGCTTTCCCGGCGTGGGTTTTGCGCAGGCGCAGGATGGCTTTGCCAACGAGGCCATTTTCGAGGAAGAGCTTGATACCTTTCGTCTCGAGGCGGTCAAGCAGATCGAAGATTCGATCATCACCAAGATCCATTTCGGGATGCGCTACTCCGACCATACCAAGTCCAAGGTTAACTTTGGCGCCTTCCTGACGTCACCCGCGTGGCCTGACCAGGAACTGATTCCGGAGAATGTTCGCGAAGGTGTCGCGGACCTCAGCTGGGCGGGGCTGGGTGGTTACGCAGCCTATGACGCCCTGAGCCTAATCAAGGGCGGTTACTACACCCAGTGGGCCGCAGCCGAACTCGAACCCGATCGCCTCGGGGATACCTATGAGGTGTCCGAGCAGATCTGGAGCGAATTTATCAAGATCGATTTCGAGACGGAATATAACGGTATCCAGATTTTCGGTAACGCCGGCCTGCAGGGCATTCACACCGAGCAGGAAGCCACTGGCTTTAATTCTGTGGTCGTCGACACTCTGTTTGTTGAGGCGACCCCGGTGTCTGACGGTCTGCGCTACTCCAACGTATTACCCAGCCTGAACCTGAATTTTGATTTCGGTGAGGGCCATATGGTGCGGGTTGCGGCGGCCAAGGTCATTAGCCGGCCGCGCATTGACGCCCTGGGGCCGGGTTCGTCGATCAAGTTCAGGAACAATATTGCCGAAGTGCTAAATACGGATCCGGAGAAAGGGCCCTGGTTGTCTACCTCCGGTAACGCTCAGTTGCTACCCTATGAAGCCAACCAGTTTGACCTGTCTTACGAATACTACTTCAGCGATCTGGGTTATGTGGGTGCCACCTATTTCTATAAAGACCTTCTGAACTGGCACAAAAAGGCTACGGAGGTCATCGATTACTCCGAGTACTACATTCCCGGTTACCACGTGGGTGTCGATAGCAACGGCAATATTTTCGATCCGGCTATTTTTACCGGGGTCAACACTTTTCAGCAGGATGGCCTGACCGGTGAAGTGGATGGTATCGAAATCCAAGGCAGCATACCTTTCGGCGATCTTGCCGAGGTGCTGGGTGGCCTGGGCATGGCGCTGTCGGCATCGTTTACTGACGGTGAACTGGATGATGGCTCGCGAGTGCCTGGTCTTTCCGATGAGGTCTATTCGGCGACAGTCTATTACGAACGGGGTGGTTTCGAAGTCCGTGTCGCCTGGACCAAGCGCGGTGATTTCGCCTCTGAGGAGCGTGGTGGCAGCAACACCATTGCCGGGGTTACCCGCAACAGCAGCGAGTTGGTGGATGCCCAGATCAGCTATGATTTCGAGGATTCTAGCAACGAGCACCTGGCGGGCCTGCGGATATCGTTGCAAGCGCAAAACCTCACCGATGAAGATGACACCAATCTGCTCGACACAGGCTTTGTCAGCAAGAATCAGCACTTTGGCTCCAACTACATGCTGAGCGTTAACTATTCGTTCTACTAACACAGGGCGATACCAGCAAGCATCACCGGCGTCCGCCGGTGGTGTTTTTTGTTAGCTGCACTTATCAGCTGTCGTTTTCGGGATTCGTTATTGGGATTATTAATCGGAAGTAGGCACACGACAATCTGAACGAGTGAGCGCTACCCAACTTTGAAAAAACTCAAACTCAGGGAATGGCATCTTGTTGCGCATGCACAATTTATTCACGATTCCTCTATTCTTGCTGCTATCCGTGCTGCTGGTCACTGCCCAGGCGGCGGAACCCTCTAGCCAGCAATTGACCTCACCAGACGGCAGCATTGAAGTCACCGTCGAGGTGCGGGACGCCGGTGTGTACTACAGCGTCCAATACAAAAAGCAAGCGGTTATTCAAGCTTCACGGCTGGGTTTCGATATCCAGGGGCAGCCACAATTGGCGGCTAACCTGGAAGTGACCGATGTACAGCGCAACACCACGCACCAAGCATGGCAGCAGGTCTGGGGTGAGCGGGCCGAGGTGGTGGATCACCACAACCAGCTCAGCATCAGTTTGCAGGAGCGGGAAGGTTTGCAGCGCAAGCTGGAACTGGTTTTCCGTGCCTTTGATGACGGCATCGGCTTTCGCTATCACCTGCCTCAGCAGCCCAATCTGCAGGAATTTGCTATTGAGGATGAACTGACCGAATTTGCCCTGGCGCAGAATTACCACGCCTGGTGGATTCCCGCCTACCGCGACCAGCGCTATGAATACCAGTACCTGAAGTCGGCCCTGAGTTCTATTGATGTGGCCCACACGCCGCTGACCCTGACTGACGACGGAATTGCCATTGCCATTCATGAGGCGGCGCTGGTGGACTACGCCTCGATGACTTTGCGCAACGTATCAGACAACCACAAGACCCTGAAAGCTGACCTGGTACCCTGGGCCGACGGTACCAAAGTCTATGCCAAAACCCCGCTGACCACGCCCTGGCGCACCATCCAGATAGCTTCCCAGGCGGCGGAGCTGATCAACTCGGACTTGATCGTCAACCTCAATGAGCCCAACCGTCTCGGCGATACCTCGGCTTACGTCAAGCCGGGCAAGTACATGGGGGTTTGGTGGGAGATGCATATCGGCAGTAAATCCTGGAGTCCAGGTGCCGACCAGGGGGCGACCACCGAGCGAGTAAAAGAATACATTGATTTTGCCGCCGAACACGATATCGATGGGGTGCTGGTGGAGGGCTGGAACAAGGGCTGGGAAGGTGAGTGGTGGCAGCGCAAACCGACTTTTATTTTCGATGAGCCGGTGGTGGGATTTGATATCCAGGCCGCGGTTGACTACGCCAGCTCGAAAGGTCGCCAGCTGGTTGGTCACCATGAAACCGCTGCCGGCATCGCCCATTACGAAGCGCAAATGGAGCGGGCGTTTGCCTATTATCAAAAGCTCGGTATTCACTCGGTGAAAATGGGCTATGTGGGCACGCGCCTGGAAGGCAAGGAGTGGCACCACGGCCAGTTTATGGTGCGTCACTTTGCCAAAGTGGTGGCAACCGCCGCTAAATACCAAGTGATGGTCAATGCCCACGAAACCATCAAGGACACCGGCTTGCGTCGCACCTACCCCAACCTGATGACGCGCGAATGCGTGCGCGGTATGGAGTATAACGGCGGCAGCCCGGATACCGGTAACCTGCCTAACCATACCGTTATCATTCCGTTTACTCGCGGCCTGGCCGGCCCCACGGATTTTACCCCGGGTATTTTTAATTTTGACTACCAGGAGCACCGACCCTACAACCGCGTACCGACCACTCTGGCCAAGCAGCTGGCACTTTATGTGACGCTCTACAGTCCGCTGCAAATGGCCGCCGACCTGCCGGAAAACTACCAGGGCCACCCAGCCTTCCAGTTTATTGACGATGTACCTACAGATTGGCAAGAGAGCAGGGCGCTGCAAGGTGAGATTGGAGAGTTCCTGGTAATTGCCAGGAAAGATCGCCACAGTGAAGACTGGTACCTGGGGGCGACCAGCAATGAAACCCCCCGCCAGCTGTCGATCAAACTGGATTTTCTCGACGCCGGCCGCTACCAGGCGACGATCTACCGGGACGGCGAGCAGGCCCACTGGCGCACCAATCCGGAAGACTACGTTATTGAGAGCAAGAAAGTAAAAGCGGGGCAGGTCCTGAAGCTGGATTTGAAGCCCGGTGGCGGTGCCGCGGTGCGCTTGCACAGGTTATAGCGCCGCTATGTGCCGGATTTACTGCAGTTACAGGCACGCTAGCGAGCCATTACTGGCCAGTGTATTGCAAGGCGCACTGGTGGAGGTTGCAAGGTGAGTAGTGCGCCGCTGATCCATCTTAACGCCAAGCTGGAAATACGGCGCCAGCCATTGGGTGAACATGACTTTTGTGTTGTGGTGGACAATTTTCTGCAAAATCCCGAGGCGCTGGTGGAATTCGCCGCGGCCAATGGCTCGCACTTCTACAGCACCAGGGGTGGCTACCCGGGGGTGATGTTGAATCTCGCTGCCAAGGTTGTCGATGAGCTGCACCGCTTTATTCGCAGCCAAATGGCCCGGCAATTTGCCATTTTACGCGGTGGTCTGAAGCTCAATACCGGGCTCGCCATGACCGTCCTGCCACCGCAGCAACTGGGCAACTTCCAGCGCATTTGTCACACCGATCCGCGCGCTGCAACGGGGCGGCGCAGTTACGCCGCGCTGGTTTATCTGTTTGCCGACGAGCGACTCGGCGGCACGGCATTTTATCGCTGGAAACGCGCCGACATAGTCAAACAGGCGCTGGCGCTGGAACTGCAGGCCCCTGCTGCGGCCACTGAGTTGCTGGCGCAGCACTGTGCAGCGTTTCGCCAGCCGCCGCAGTATATGACTGGCAGCAACGAACTGGCGGAATTGCTGGCGGTTATCCCGGCGCGCTTTAACCGGATGATTTTTTATTCCGGTGAAGTGCCGCACAGTGGCTATATCGCCGTGCCGGAATTACTGAGCACGAATTTCCGCCAGGGGCGCTTGACCTTGAACAGCTTTGTCAGCGGTTTGCCCGCATAAAGGTGGGCGAGCACGACTAGCATTGCAACGAAAAAACCGCAGGCGATGAAAGCTGGTCCCTGTTGCACACAAAACCATGATAATTACACAAACAAGAGAGAAGCTGATATATGAGCACTATCCCACTGGCCACTCCGCGGGCAGGCGCCAACCGGCGCATGATTCTCGCTATCACCGCGGTCGCCGCGTTGGGCGGCCTGTTATTCGGTTACGACACCGGCGTGATTGGCGGCAGCCAACTCTACTTTACCAAGTACTTCCAGCTGACCCCGGGAGAGCAGGGTTGGGCGGTGAGCAGCGCCATATACGGGTGTTTGTTCGGCGCGCTGCTCAGTGGTTACCTGACCAAGGCCATCAGCCGCAAATACACCCTGATTCTGTCGGCTTTTTTGTTCTTTTTGTCGGCTTGGGGCTCCGGTGTCGCCGACTCGCTCACGGAACTGGTGTTATACCGAATCCTCGGCGGGCTGGGGGTAGGCATGGCGTCCATGGCGGCACCCATGTACATCGCCGAAATCGCACCGCCGAAAGAGCGCGGCCAGATGGTGGCCTATTACCAGTTGGCGGTGGTGATTGGTTTCTTTGTGGTGTTCCTGGCAACTTACTTTATCGGCGGCGGCAACACCGCAGGTATGTCAGCTGAAGAGATCGCCCAATTGCACACCTACAACGTCGAGCGAGGCTGGCGGGTGATGCTCTGGTCCGAACTGCTACCGGCCGGGGCCTTTTTTATCCTGCTGTTTTTTGTGCCGCACACGCCGCGTTGGCTGATGATGAAGGGACGCACCGAGGAGGCAAAGCAGGTGCTGGCAAAGATCACCGATGGGCCGCGGGAAGCGCAACTGGAGTTTGATGATATCGCCCTGTCATTCTCCACTACCCGCAATCACCACCCGGTGACACTGGCGACCAAAGGCATCGCCTTTGTGCTGTTTATGGGCATTATGCTGTCGATTTTTCAACAGGTGAGCGGCATCAACGCCATTCTCTATTACGGCGCCGAAATTTTCAGTAATGCCCTCGGTTACGGCCCGGAAGACGCGCTAAAACAGCAGTTGTGGTTGGGCGCGGTCAACCTGGCGTTCACCTTCGTGGCGATCTTTACCATCGACAAGTGGGGGCGCAAGCCGCTGTTTCTGCTCGGCACCGGGGGGATGGTGGTCGGCCTCAGTGTGCTGGCCTGGACCCTGTACAGCCAGCAAATGGGCGTGGTGTCATTGATTGCGGTGCTGGTATTTATCGGTTCCTTTGCCCTGTCCATGGGGCCGGTGGTGTGGGTGATGTTGGCGGAAATCTTCCCCAATAATATTCGCAGTGTTGCCATGTCCATTGCCGTGGCGGTGCAGTGGCTGTTCAACGCCATCGTCGCCAACAGCTTCCCGGTGATCAATGGCAGCGACCTCAATCAGCAGGCCTTCAATGGCGCATTGCCCTACCTGATTTTTGCCGGCTGTTGCGTGGTCGCCATGATATTTGTCTGGAAGCTGGTGCCGGAGACCAAAGGCAAGACTCTGGAAGAGATGGAAGTGCTGTGGACCGGTGAGAAGGCTGCCTTTCACAGTGCCGAGGAGATCGAGCCCGGACGCTAGGAGCCTGTCGGACTTAGGGTTGCCCTGCTGCGAAAAAGCCGAGTTTGGCCATTTTTTAACCATTTTCTCGTTAAATAGAACCACTATTCGCCTCAAAAATGGTTAAAAACTGACTCAAATCGGACTTTCTCTCGCTACGGGCACCTAAGTCCGACAGGCTCCTAGTTTGCGCACTAACCAATACCTATTGGACTAACCAAAACATAACAGGTAACAACAGCATGAAGCGACTATCACACGTTATATCTTGCGCCCTGCAGCCGTTGCAACTGTTTCAACGCGCATGCCTGCTGCTGCTTCTGCTGGCGTCGCAATTGTACGCCGATGCCGGCCAATACGTGAGCCACCAGTTGGATGGTGCAACCCTGAGCATTACCACCAGCACTGGAAAATTGACCCTCAGTGCGCACGGCGAGAAGGCTTTTGCGGTGCACTTTGTACCCCAGGGCAAGCAGCCTTTCCCGTCTTTTGCACTGCACGGCGAAGCCGCTGGCACCAATGTAAAACGGAAGGTAAAGCTGAAGGACAAGCGCAATCAGCTGCAGCTTGGCAACGGTGAACTCACAGCACTGATCCACAAGAACCCGCTGACGATCGAGTATTTGCACAGGGGCAAACCGCTACTGGCCGAGGCCGCAGGGGTGTTTCAGGGCGAAACTGCAGACGGTGAAGCGGTGAGTGGCTTTCGCTTCAAGCTGGATAAAGATGAAAAGTTGCTGGGCGGTGGCGAGCGGGTGCTGGGGATGGATCGGCGCGGCTATCGCCTGCCGCTCTACAATGAGCCGCACGGTGAATACTCCACTCATTCGGAAAAAATGAACTACGGCTTGCCGGCGGTGATGTCCAGCGACAAATATATTTTGCTGTTCGATAACTCGGCCAAAGGCTGGCTGGATGCGGGCAAAACCGAGAGCGATATACTGTCGTTTGAGGCCGTCGGTGGGCGCCTGGCCTATCTGGTGGTGGCGGGGGACACTTATCCCGAATTGATCGCCAATTACGTTGCCGTAACCGGTCGGCAACCCATGCCACCGCGTTGGTCGCTGGGTTATATCGCCTCCCGCTTTGGTTACCGCAGCGAGCAGGAAGCACGGGATACCCTGGCGAAGTTTGAGCAGCAGGAGTTTCCGGTCGATGCCATTATTTTTGACTTGTACTGGTTCGGCAAGGACATCCAGGGCCATATGGGCAATCTGCAATGGGATCGAGAGGCGTTTCCTGAGCCGGAAAAAATGATGGCCGACTTTGCCAGCAAGGGCATCAAAACCATTCTCATAACCGAACCGTTTATTCTCACCAGTTCCGGCAAGTGGGATGAGGCGGTGGCCAACAAGGCGCTGGCCACCGATGCCGAGGGCAAGCCATTTTCTTTCTCCGAGTTTTACTTCGGCACTACCGGCATTGTCGATATTTTTGATCCCCAGGCAGCAGACTGGTTCTGGAGTATCTATCGCGGTTTGATGGAGCAGGGAGCCAGTGGTTGGTGGTGTGACCTGGCCGAGCCGGAAAAGCACCCGGCTGAAGCCATGCATGTGCTGGGCAGCGCTGACGAAGTGCACAATGCCTATGGCCACGAGTGGGCCAAAGTACTGTTTGAGAACCAGTTGCGGGACTTTCCTGGGCAGCGGCCGTTTATCCTGATTCGCTCCGGCTTCGCCGGCTCCCAGCGCTATGGAATTTTCCCCTGGACCGGCGACGTCAAGCGCGGTTGGGGTGGACTGAAACCGCAGGTGGAGTTGTCGTTGCAAATGGGGCTGTTGGGGCTGGCGTATACCCACTCCGACCTGGGCGGGTTTGTCGGCGATCGACTGGATGAAGAGGCCTATGTGCGCTGGTTACAATACGGCGTGTTCCAGCCCATATACCGGCCCCACGGGATCGAGCCGGTGGCGCCGGAGCCGGTGTTTCACAGCGAAAAAGTCCGGGATATCCTGCGCCAGTATGTGCAGTTGCGCTATCGTATGACGCCTTACAACTACACGCTTGCACACATCAATTCCACCACTGGCATGCCCCTGATGCGACCGCTGTTTTTCAGCGATGAAGACAATCTGGCGCTGATGGATAATGCCCGCAGCTACTTCTGGGGAGACGCTTTTTTTGTATCCCCGATAACCGATCCGTCGGTTTCCCAGGCACGTTTTTACCTGCCCGATGGTGTCTGGTTCGATTTCTGGAACGACCAACGCTACAGCGGCGGCCGCAAGATTACTCGCGATGTCGATCTGTCCACCTTACCGGTACTGGTCAAAGCCGGGGCCTTCGTGCCCATGGTCCAGCAGACAGTCAATGCCGCCAGCTACTCAAGCGCGCAGTTAACCCTGCATTACTACCACGATGCCAGTGTCCGGCGCGCCAGCGGGCAGATGTACGAAGACGATGGCGAGACTTATCAGGCCTATGAGCAGGGTAAGTATGAACTGTTGGAATTCTCTGCCAGCAGTGGCGGCAACGGGTTGACCATCGAGTTACAACGGCAGCAGGGGGAGGCAGGTTACGAGGGCATGCCGGACGCTCGGCGTATGCATCTGGTGCTACACAATATTGAGGCTGAGGCCGAAGTTGAAATGGGTGGTACTAGCGTCAATCCTGTTGGCACCGTCGACGCGCTGGATACACAGCCAAGCGCGAGTTATTACGATCCTGTCGCACGGTTATTGACCATTGCTTTTGACTGGGATCATAAACCGCTGCAGTTGCAGATAGGCAAATAAGTATGAAGGGGATATCAAACAAGGTGACACTTTGCAATGAGGCATCAGCAGGTGACAGTTGCGCTATGGCCGCAGCTCGCTGGTCAGCGTTGCGGGCATTGGGCAATTACCGGGGATGAATACGTTGGCTGCATACGTTTGTAGCAAGCTGCATACGTTTGTAGTCATTGTATAAAAACCCCAGTGGCATAGAATATTTTCCACAACAATACCGAACAGGCAATTAATAATGGATAAGAAACCTGCACTCAGTTTTTGGCAAATCTGGAATATGTGTTTCGGATTTCTCGGCATCCAGTTTGGCTTTGCCCTGCAAAATGCCAATGTCAGCCGAATTTTCCAGACTCTTGGGGCCGATGTCGAACATATTCCCCTGTTGTGGATTGCGGCTCCTGTGACTGGCCTTATTGTGCAGCCAATCATTGGTTACATGAGCGATAAAACCTGGACCTCTCTGGGGCGGCGGCGGCCTTATTTTCTTATCGGCGCCATTTTGACCACATTTGCGCTGGTATTTATGCCCAATTCGCCAAGCCTGTGGATTGCCGCCGGTACGCTGTGGATCCTGGATGCCTCCATCAATATTTCCATGGAACCTTTCCGCGCCTTTGTGGGGGATAACCTGCCGCACAAGCAGCGCACACTGGGTTTCGCCATGCAGAGCTTTTTTATCGGTATCGGCGCGATCATCGCCTCGTTTCTGCCTTATATACTGTTTAATTACGCCGGTATCAGCAACACGGCAGCGGCGGGGGAGGTGCCGGACTCCGTCCGTATTTCCTTCTACCTCGGCGCGGCGGTGCTGTTCCTGGCGGTGGGCTGGACGGTGCTCTTCAGTCGCGAATACTCGCCCGAGCAAATGGCCAGTTTCGAGGAGGAGGTCGAGGCCAGTCAGGAAGTTGCGGCAGCCCACGCTGGCCCGCGCCGCAGTAGCGCGAAGTATTTGCGGGACTCCGCCATTTTACTGGTCGCCGGCGCCGCGCTGTGCCTGTTGATCTACAGCCAGGGCTGGGACAAACAACTCTACATTTTGGCCGGTGGACTGCTGACCTTCGCCCTGTTGCAGTTGATCACCTGGCGGATGGCGATGACCAACAGAACCAGTAACGGCTTGTACGAAATCGTCGATGACCTGTTCCATATGCCCAAGACCATGAAGCAATTGGCGGTGGTGCAGTTTTTTTCCTGGTTTGCCCTGTTTGCCATGTGGATCTACGCCACCGCCGGGGTTGCCGAATATCATTTTGGCAGCTCTGATCCCACCACCCGGGCTTTCAATGACGGCGCTGATTGGGTAGGCGTATTGTTCGGTTCCTATAATGGCTTTGCCGCTCTGGCCGCCATCATCATTCCTGTTATCGCCAATCGCTTTGGCCGCCGTACGTCCCACCTGATTAATCTCTGGTGTGGGGGCGCCGGCATGATCTCCTTTATTTTTATCAAGGACCCGCAGTGGTTGTTGTTGTCCATGGTTGGGGTGGGGATTGCCTGGGCGTCAATATTGTCCGTTCCCTACGCCATTCTCTCCGGAGCCCTGCCGGCCCATAAAATGGGTGTGTACATGGGCATATTTAACTTTTTTATTGTGATACCGCAGATTATGGCCGCCAGTGTTATCGGTTTGCTGGTACGTGTGCTGTTCGATGGCGAGGCTATATACGCGCTTGTTATTGGCGGTGTTTTTCTGTTAATCGGTGGCCTGGTTACCTTGTTTGTTGACGACAGCCACGATCCCGTAGTGGAAGAAGCCAAAGTTTAAGAGGAGCTTGCCTGATGTTTACCTGGTCGAAAAATACACTGTTACTGAGTGCCCTGGCGCTGGTCGCTTGTGGCGAAGATACTCGCCAAACTGCAAGCTTGCAGGAAGCGGGGGATGCCGCTAAACCGCTGCCTGAGTTTGTGGGCACCCGTGAACCGTTTGCCGCCGAGGCCGTTTACTTTGTGGTGACCGACCGCTTTGTCGACGGTGACCCGAACAATAACTTTCCCCAGCAGGGCGGCGACTATCCGAGTTTTGATTTGCCGATCCAGTTTGATGGTGAAGCTGCCGCCAATATCGGTTACTTGGGCGGTGATTTTAAAGGCATCGTTGACCACGCCGACTATATCCGCTCGATGGGATTTACCTCGTTGTGGTTGACGCCCATTGTCGATAACCCGGATCAGCACTTTACCGGTGGTAGCCCCATCACGGCAACTACCGGCGCCGATTTGGGCAAGTCGGGCTACCACGGCTATTGGGGCGTGAACTTCTATCAGCTGGACGAGCACCTGCCGTCACCGGGGCTGGATTTTGCCGGCCTCAGTCAACAGTTACACGACAAGGGTTTGAAGGTTGTCCTGGATATTGTTGCCAATCACGGCTCGCCCTCGTTCAGCATGCCGGTGGACCAGCCTCAGTACGGCGAGATTTACGATCGTGATGGCAAGCTGGTGGCCGATCACAAAAATCTGGAACCCGAGCAGCTGGACTACAGCGATCCACTGCAGCGCTGGTTCCACAAGGAGAAGGATCTGGCGCAGCTGTCCAACCTGGATGAATTCAATCGGGATGTGCGCGAGTACATGATCAACTCCTATCTGTATTGGATCGCCCAGGGTGTGGACGCGATTCGGATTGATACCATTCGCCACGTGGACAATGATTTCTGGAAGGAGATGGCGGACCGCATTCGCGCCCAGTACCCGGGTATGTTCTTCTTCGGCGAGCACTTCAGTTATTCCGCGACGGACGTGGCCCAGCACCAGTTGCCGGAAAATGGCAGCATCAGCGTGCTGGATTTTCCCGGGCAAGAAGCCATGGTTAAGGTATTTGGCAACCCGAACAGCGATTTTGCCGAGTTGCTGGACTATCTGCACCTCAATGACGGCACCTACGTTAATCCCTATGAATTGATGACGTTTTACGACAACCACGATATGCCGCGAATGAATGCCACCGATGGCGGGTTTATTGACGCGCACAACTGGCTGTTCACCTCCCGCGGAATTCCAGTGGTGTATTACGGGTCTGAAACGGGTTTTATGCGCGGTACCGGGGAGCACAAGGGCAATCGCAATTATTTCGGTGCCGAGCGAATTGCCGCGGCGAAAACTCACCCGATTCAAAATGCGCTGGCAGAAGTTGCAAAAATGCGCCAGCAATCGGTGGCCCTGCAGCGAGGCTTACAGGTAAACCTGGATTTCAACGGCAACTCGGCAGCATTCCTGCGGGTCTATCAGTCTGGTGATAAGGCTGAAACGGCACTGGTGCTGTTGAATAAAGGCGATGTGCCTGCGACCGTTGCGGCCGCTGGCCTATTGAATGGCGGCCGGTGGCACAACTTGCAGACCGGCGCCTCGCTGGAGGTCCCATTGCAGGGCAGTATTACCCAGGAGCTGCCCGCCCATTCAGTGAGCATCTGGATCAATCGCGACCCGGTCAGCAATGCTGAATTGTTGGCTCGCTTGGCAGCACTGTAACAAAGCCACTACAGATGCCAGATCATCAGAGGATAACAAACGTGATTAAAAACTCCTTGCTGGGCGCCCTGCTAAGCGGCTGCATCGGCCTCGCGGGTTGCGCTGTCAGCAACACTGCAGCTACAACTGCCCGGGTCGAGCCGGATCCCTACCAGCCGCGGGAGTATGTCGAAATATCTCACCCCGAGTGGAGCAAGAACGCCACGCTGTACCAGGTTAACCTGCGGCAGTACACCCGCGAGGGCACCTTCAAGGCGTTTGAATCCCACCTGCCCAGGCTGAAGGAAATGGGCGTTGATATCCTCTGGTTGATGCCCATCAATCCCATTGGCGAGAAAAATCGCAAGGGCCCGCTGGGCAGCTATTACTCGGTGCGGGATTACTTTGGGGTAAACCCCGAGTTCGGCACTGTCGAGGATTTCAAACACCTGGTGGATACCATTCACTCCATGGGCATGTATGTCATCCTCGACTGGGTAGCCAACCATTCAGCGTGGGACAACCCCCTGGTCACCGAGCACCCGGACTGGTACATCAAAACCCGGGAAGGCAACTTCCAGTCTACCCCGTGGCGCGATTATGACGACATTATCGACTTTGATTACAGCCAGCCAGACCTGCGCAAGTACATGACCGAGGCGCTGAAATACTGGGTTAAGGAACTGGATATCGACGGCTACCGCTGCGACATCGCCAGCTTTATGCCCCTGGAATTCTGGGACAATGCGCGCCGGGAGCTGGACCAGATCAAACCGGTGTTTATGCTGGCAGAAGCCGCGGACCGGGATTTGCACAAGCGCGCGTTTGATATGACCTATTCCTGGTCTCTGTGGGACCATTTGCACGCCATTACCACCCAGGGCAAGAGTCTCAGCGGCTTGACTGAGGGGTATATAGCCGAGCATGTCAGCATCTGGCCGGAAAATGCCTACCGCATGAATTTTATCGACAATCACGATAAAAACTCCTGGGAAGGCACGCAATTTTCCAATTTTGGCGACGGCCTGCTGGCGTCAATCGTCCTCACCGGCACCATTGAGGGCATGCCCATGATGTACACCGGCCAGGAGGCTGGCCTCGATCGCTCGCTCGATTTCTTTGACCGCGATACCGTGGTTTGGCGGGAGCACGAGATCGGCCAGATCTATTCCAAACTTTTCCATCTCAAGCATCGCAACCAGGCGCTTTGGAATGGCAGTTGGGGCGGCACCATGGAACGCATCAAAAATGACCGCATGGACCGGGTAATAGCGTTTTCGCGCCAGAAAAACACTGACAAGGTCATTACCATCGTTAACATGAGCGCTCAGCCAGTGACCGCAACCCTGCAGGAGTCCAATTACCACACCGGGGTTTACACCGAGCTTTTCAGCGGTGCATCCTACCGCATGCAAGCTGACGCAGTGGTGCAGCTCAAACCCTGGGAATACCGGGTCTATGTCAAAGACGCCACGAATAATTGATCTCAGGCTTTCCGTCATTTGAGCGGTGCCATTGCAAGACGCCTTGCGAATGAGTCAACTACCAGCATATTCCTTGCAAGCTCTGCGGCTGCCGAGATGCTTTATAGCTCAAACGGAGCAACTAAATAATGAAATATCAATTCGTCGGGCAATCCGACCTCAGTAGTTCCAGGCTGGTATACGGCTGTATGCGTTTGACCAGCAAGGATTACGCCTCCAGCCGCAAGATGGTGGAGGCGGCGCTGGCGGCAGGTTACAACCATTTCGATCACGCCGATATCTACGGCGGCGGCAGTTGCGAAACTGCCTTCGGCAAGATTTGGCGCGAACTCGGGATGTCTCGAGAAAAAATCATCGTCACCAGCAAGTGTGGCATTCGCCTGGCGAACTCTCCGCAAGCGGGTTATCCCAAACGCTACGATTTTTCCCGGGAGCATATCCTGCACTCGGTGGACGTCTCCCTCTCGAGATTGGACTGCGATTACCTGGATATGCTGCTATTGCACCGGCCGGATTATTTGTTCGATGCCAGTGAGGTGGCCGAGGCCTTCGCTAGCCTGAAGAACAGTGGCAAGGTCAGGCATTTTGGGGTCAGCAATTTCACCACGGCACAGGTGGCATTATTGCACTCGGTGTTGCCCATGCCGTTGCTGGTGCACCAGGTAGAAGTCAATCTCAGCAATCTCAACGCCCTGCACGATGGCACCCTGGAGCAATGCCAGCAACTGAAGATTACCCCGCAAGCCTGGAGCCCGCTGGCTGGCAGTATTCTACCCACTGCCTCCCATGCCCTCGGTGCTGATACTGACCTGCGTTTGCAAGAAGAGTTAGCGGCACAGGCGCAGAAATACGGCGCCGCACCCTGGTTGATCGTGCTGGCGTGGATCCTGCGCCATCCCGCCGGCATCGCCCCGATTATTGGTACCACATCCCCCGCAAGAATTGCCGAATCTGTCGCTGCCCTGGGCATCGACTACCGGCGTGAGGATTGGTATCGCTTGCTGGAGGCGCGCAATGGGAGTGAAGTGCCATGAACCGGTTTACGGCTGTATGGAAAACTGAAAATATTTGCCGCTGGAGTATTGCTCTGCTGGCATTATTGAGTGCAGGCTGTCAGCAGGACTTCCGTGAACGAGATAGTCGTCAACAAGACAATCGCCAACAAGAGTACGGCAAGGAGCAGCAAGCTATCGTAGCGCCAGCATTTGAACAACAGATTCTTGCATTCAGCACTTATGATGGACGCAGGGAAAGTGCCACTTTCAGGGTCGAGCGGGAGGAGGGCGACCTGCGCAGCTATTGGCACAGCACTAGCCAGCCGTTGCGTGACCAGCAGCCCCAGGCCGAAAGCTACCCTGAATACCCAGACCAACCGCGCCTGCGCAGCGGCAGCGTGGCGTTTGATGCCCTGTTCGCCCTGGCGGTGCAGGAAATGCAGCAGGACTCGGTCAGTGAAATCAGGGACGAGGCCTACAATGGCGGCGAGGCTATTGCCTGTGACTGTTTCGAGACCGGGGCAAAATGGCACTATGTCTGGACCCGGGACCTGGCCTATGCGGCCTGGCTCGGGCTGGGGTTTGTCGACCCGCAGCGGGTGCGCAATTCACTGCTGTTCAAGACCTCCAGCCTGCGCCCAGGGGTGAGCAAAGCCGCTGCGGTGGCCGGCAGTGCCGATGGCCTGCAAATTATCCAGGACACGGGCAGCGGCGGGAGCTGGCCCATCAGCAGCGACCGGGTCAGCTGGGCCTATGGCGCCGAAGCGGCACTCAATAGCCTGCCTGAGGCAGCGCGACAGAAGTTTGCCAAACAGGCGCTAGCGGCGCTGGCCAACACGCTGGACAATGACCGCCTCGCGGTCTTTGATCCCGCCAGCGGCTTGTACGGCGGTGAGCAATCCTTTCTCGACTGGCGCGAACAGAGCTACGCCAGCTGGATTCCCGGGCAGCTGGCCAGCATGGCGACCGCCAAGGCTCTGTCCACCAATGTTGGTCACTACCAGGCGCTGCAACTGGCCGTGCGCCTGGCCAAAGAGAACGCCGATAGCGGCAGGGCGGTGCGCTACCAACGCTGGGCGCAGCAGTTGAAGGTCGCCATTAACCGGGAGTTGTGGATCGAGGAGGCGGGGCTCTACAGCAGCCTCACCGCAGCGCATTTCGACTACGCGGTTATGCCTCGCTACGACTGGCTGGGCCAGTCCCTGGCCGTTATCAGCGGAATTGCCGATGCCCGCCAGCGGCAAAAAATACTCGCCAACTATCCCCACGGCCCCATGGGGGCGCCGGTCATTTTTCCGCAGCAGCCGGGCATACCCGTTTACCACAACCGCGCCATCTGGCCGTTTGTCACCGCCTTTGGTTTGCAGGCGGCTATCGGCGTTGACGATTCGGCAAGTGCTAATGCGGCAACGACCAATGTAGCGGTGGCCAATAGCGCCATCGAGACGCTGGTGCGCGGTGCGGCGCTGAATATCTCCAATATGGAGAACCTGGAGTGGCTGTCCGCTGAGCCTCTGTTTAACGATTCCCGCGACCCGGCCCTGAGTGGCCCGGTGATAAACTCCAAGCGACAATTGTGGTCCGTGGCGGCCTACCTGGGCATGGTGGTGAACCGCATCGTTGGCCTCAACGCCGACGCCGATGGCCTGCGCATCGCACCGTATGTGAGCACCTGGCTACGGGATTACCTCGGCGCCAGTCCAGCGATTGAGTTACAGAACCTGAACTGGCAGGGCAAGCGCCTGGATGTGCGGTTGCAGTTGCCGCTGCACACTGCTGGCGAAGGTTATTACGCGGTCGATGAAATCCGCCTTAATGGCGAGTTGATCGGCAACCGCATCACGCTGGAGCAACTGGCGGATGTCAATCAGTTGCAGGTCACCCTGGGTAAAGTGGTTGCCGGTGCCAGCGCCATCACCCGGGTGAACTCCGACCCCCGCGAGTTTGACGAACGGGTCTACGCCCCCTACGAACCACACCTCAGTGTTACCGCCGGCAAGGGCCCGCTGCGTGTAAGCATCACAGATGAGCGCAATAAGGGTGGCGTCTATTATCGCCTGTTTCGCAACGGCAAACAGGTGGCGGACCAGTTGGCCGCCGGGCCGTGGACGGATCCGCATCCCGATCCTTACCAGTCCTGTTACGCCGCGGTAGCGGTGTTCAGGTCTTCCGGTCTGGAGTCCCACCACAGCCAACCGGTTTGTGCCCGGGTGGGCATGGAAATCGGCGTCGGCGATGCCCGTATCAGTAGCAGTGTCGCGCCGCGCCAAGCGGCTGATGGATTGCTGCTGCCGCAGTGGGGCAAGCCCGACGATCAGTTTACGGTAAACGATATCCGTATTGAGCAGGCGGGCTCTTATGCGATTCAGTTGAAGTATCGCAATACCCTGAATGGCATCAATACCGGAATTACCTGCGGGGTGAAGTGGCTGCAGGTGTTTGATAGCAATAATCGCCCGCTGGCGGCAGGCGTGATCCAGTTGCCGCACACGATCCCCGAGGCAGCGGTGGCCAATTTCTCTACGCCGCTGCAGCTTGAGTTGGCGCCCGGGCGCTATCGGTTGGAGTTGAAAGATTTCTACAATATGAGTTATTTGCAGAGCAATGCGACTTATAGTGGTAACAGCGGTGCCGGTGGTTTGAACGGGCCGGTCAATGCGTTTGATATTTACGGGGTGCGATTGTTACCGGTTGTTGAGTAGGCGTGTGTGGTAATAATAAAACGGGATTAGCGCGGCGGCCCGGTGGGTGTGCCCTGCCAGACCGGCCGCAGGCTTTCCGCGCTTTTCGTACTCACTGCCTTTGTTAACAGCTAGCTAGGCGCTTTGCGAAAGTATCCGGTTTGTAAAAGTCTGGATTAGCGCGGCGGCCCGGTGGGTATGCCCCGCCAGACCGGCCGCAGGCTCACCGCACTTTTCGCGCTCCCGGAAACTCGCTACGCTGCGCTTCGCTCAAACATCCGTCCGCGAAAGCCCGAAAAGCGCGGAGAGCCTAAACGCGACCTGATTGGTCTGGCAGGGCACACCCACCGAGCCTTGACCAGGCATCGAGCAAGATTCTGGAAAAAGAAAGAATAAAGATAAAGATAATGAGGTCCTCGTGAGAATCAAATATCTCGATCTTCTGCAGGTTTTGGTGGGCATGACGGGCGTACAATCAGGTCTTGAGCAGATTTCAGTTCTTTAAGTCGAAAGTGAAATCACACTGTTCTTAGAAAGCACAATGTAGTCAGCGGTGGGGGGAGCCCGTTGCGGATCAATCAGGCCATGCTTATCCCCCCGACCACATTTGGGGTAGTCGGCAAGGACTGTCTGAATCCCAATTTTTTGCGCGTCTTTATGCGCAAAAAATGGTTGAGTTTCGCAGCCGCCAAATGTGGTCGGGGGGATATGGCCGATCCGCAATGGGCTCCCCCCACCGATGACGGGCAGATTACCCACATCTCAAAAGTACAGATTACCCACATCTCAAAAGTACAGACTACCGACATCTCGAAAGTACAGACTACCGACATCTCGAAAGTACAGACTACCCATACCTAAAAAGGGCAATTCATCGCAAGTGACCCCGGCAACCCAACTGGATTGTGATAAAGTTTGCCCAATACCCTTTTACTCCTTGTTTATTACTTATTACAGGTATCCGGAACTATGCCCAATATCGACAGAAAATGGTGGAAAGAAGCCGTCGTCTACCAGATTTATCCGCGCAGTTTTAAAGACAGCGATGGGGATGGGGTAGGGGACTTGCGGGGTATTATTGAAAAGCTGGATTACATCAAAAGCCTTGGTGTTGATACGGTGTGGCTGACGCCGGTGTACCCGTCGCCCAACGACGATAACGGCTACGACGTCAGTGATTATTGTGGCATTCACCCCGACTTTGGCAGCATGGCCGATTTCGATGAACTGTTGGAAGGCATGCACGCGCGTGGCATTCGGCTGGTGATGGATATCGTGGTCAACCACAGCAGCGATGAGCACCCCTGGTTTGTGCAGTCGCGCAGCTCCCGGGATAACCCCTATCGCGATTATTATCACTGGTGGCCGGCGGAGAAAGGCAAGCCTAACTATCGATACTCGTTTTTTGATGAGGATAACAATGCCTGGCAGTACGACGCTACCACCGACGCTTATTACCTGCATTATTTCTCCGTCAAACAGCCGGACCTGAATTGGGATAACCCCGAAGTGCGGCGCGAAGTCTATAAACTGATGAATTTTTGGGCGGCCAAGGGGGTGGATGGTTTTCGCCTCGATGCCTTCCAGTTGGTGGCCAAGGACCCGGAGTTTCCGCCGTTGCCGGAGAGCTGTGCAGAGGATATCAAACACGTTATCAGCTACCAGGCCATGGATCCCAAAGTGCACGACTATTTGCAGGAAATGCACCGCGAGGTATTTAGCAAATACGACCTGATGACCGTAGCCGAAGGTGCGGGTAATACCTTTGCTGACGCCCACGCGCTGGTGGACGCCGAGCGCAATGAATTGAATATGGCCTATCATTTTGACGGCGTGCATGTGGGCAGCAGCCTGGCGGGTTACACCCTGGCGGAATTCAGGGATGTCTACACGCGCTGGGAGGAAGCTTTTGCGGAAAAGGGCTGGCTGGCGATCTACCTGGCCAACCACGATGTGCCGCGGATGGTGAGTAAATACGGTAACGACAGCCCGGCGTTGCGCGCGGCGTCGGCCAGCCTGCTCAACACTTTTGTTCTCAGTATGCGGGGTACGCCCTATGTCTACTACGGCGATGAGCTGGGCATGACCAATACGGAGTTTGAGGGTATTGCCGACTTCCAGGACATCGCCGCGCGGAACAGCCATAAAAAAGCGCTCAAGGACGGGGTCGATATGGACACCTTTATGGCGCAGTTGAAACACCTGTCGCGGGACAATTCCCGTACCCCGATGCAATGGGACGCTTCGCCCAACGCCGGTTTTAGCAGTGGCACACCCTGGTTGCGGGTCAACCCCAATCACAGCGAGATTAATGTGGCGGTGCAGGAAAACCATGCGACCAGCCCGCTGAACTATTTTCGCCGCCTGGTGCAGTTGCGCAAGGATCACCCGGTGCTGGTGTACGGCAGCTATCAGTTGTGGCTGCCGGAGCACGAGCAGGTATATGCCTACAGCCGCCGGCTCGACGACGCAGCTGTACTGGTGTTGTTGAATTTTTCCGATGCGGAGGCCAGCGTTGATTTGCCGAATGAGCTGGTGCCGCAGGGTTTGTTGATCAGCAACCTGGCAGCGGCGCTACCGGTCGCGGGCAAGCTGGTGCTGCAGCCTTACCAGGCGATTATCTTCGCTTTATAGAGTTCGAGTTGGGAGGTTGAAAGGGTTTGCCACTGCGGGTATGCCAGCGATAGGTTCAGCGCTACTGTAGCCTGTTGACCGCGCTGCCGCCCGGACCGGGATATTGTCCGGGCGGCAGCGCGGTTAAGGCGGCGACCAGCAGCTTCTGCGGCTCACTTAAACACTGGCTTCTGCGGGTGTCGCCTCTTTGACCAGGTGGTCAAAGGCCGCGACGATGGCGTTGGCAACCTCGTAGGGCGGCGTTGCAAAAAACAGTGACCAGGCGTCGGCGTTGGATTTGCCGCTTGCCGCTGTAGCGACAGCAGAATTATTCTCGCTGTGAATGCGCACTGCGTAACCAATCAGGACATCGAGTACGATATAGCTGTCGAGTTTGAGGGAGGGGTTGGCCCGCAAGATAGCAGCGACCACCTGCAGCGCTTCCAAAACCAGTTGGCGATATTCCGGGGCGTGGATGTGATTCAGCTTGTCCTCGATCAGGAGGGCGAAGTTCTTTTCACCCGGGGTCATGTCGGCGCGGATGATTTTACTTTCCAGGCGGTTCTGGGCGCTGAGGCGATCGCCAATTACGATGCCGGCGCACTGGCCAAACCCTTCCCACACCTGGGCGCAAAACGCTTCGCTCAGGCGAATAACGCCGCCGTGGGCCTTGCGCCAGCCAGCCCAGTCAATATCGGTTTGTTCCCCAGTGGCGCCGGACTCCAACTGCGGGTTGTAGTCGGGGGTAAATTTGATCCTGACCATGTCGCTGTCCTGCAGGGCGACCTGCAAGGATTCGATACTGGCCAAGTGGTTGAGGCTATCACCGGTATTGGTGAGCAACTGGTGCAGGCGCTGCATAAGGTTTTGCGGGTTGAGTTCCAGCAGTTCTTCAAAGGCCTCATCCTCGGTAATGCCTCGCTCCCAGGCCAATTCGCCATTCAGCAACAGCAACAGGTGCCAGCACTGCAGGGTATAGGTGTTTTTGAAGGCCGCCGGATCGACCTTGACCAGCTTGCCGAGCAGCAGCACCAGCTCTTGCAGCAACAGTCGGCCGCGGAGGTCGTCGCCGCCGTAGGTGTTGATGCGCTCCATGATTTCGGCGTTGCCCAGCGGCCTGACGATCAGCACCTCGTCACTGAATGAGCGGCCAACCGCCACCCTTATGCCGCGAATGACCAGCCTGGCGAGTTCATCCTGGAGTCGTTCGTCGTACCAGCCGAGCAGGGCTGCGGTCCGTCGCATCACACCCCACAGGCGCCACTGGGCGGCCTGGTGGTAGAGTTCCTCCGCCAGGTCCCGCAAGTTGCGGCCAGCGGCAGTGCTGGTTTTACTGTCCAGTCGCTCCCAGAGAATGCTGATCAATTCAACCTGGGCGTAGGCGTTGGTGCTGAGTTGCAACTGCTGCAGCAACTCCTCGTCACTGCTCTTGCTCCATAGGTTGATCAGTGATGCAGGCACCCGCTGCGCCGCAGCACGGCTGTTTTTAAGTACGCCTTGCAATGGCTCCGGCTTGGCAAACTCATTTTGCTGAATGGCAAAATCGTGCAGGTAATCGATGTTTTCCCGGCTCGCGGTGGGCAGGTGTTCGGTGATCCGGGCCACACGGGTGGAGACACCGTTACAGTCGCCGGCCTGCAATTCCTGCAGCAGGGCGGTGAGCAATTCATGGCCCGGCGACGATAACATGGCCCGGGTGATCATAAAGCTCAACAGCGGTCGGCCGGGTTTGCGCCAGTTGCGCTGGATATGCCCCAGTTCGGCCCGGATTTGTTCCACCAGGAAATAGTTGTCCAGTTGAAAGTAGGAGTGCCGGGTGTGAATAAACGGTGGCAGGAAGATAACTTGTTCACCGCGCAGGGTATAGATCTGGGAGGTGGTCAGGGTATCCAGTTGCCGCAGCGGTCGCCCGGACAGCGACAGTTTGTCATCGCTGCCCACGCCGGTAAATGCGCGCGCCAGCGCCGAGGAACTGGCGACCTGGATGGGGGCGATTTGCTGGGGGGTTTGCGAGGCAATGCCGAGTTCGTGCAGCATCGCCCTGACTTCGCTGTTCTCTGCCAGCAGGGTGACCAGCAAACGGTTTTTGTGCGGCTGTTCCTGCTGCCAGCGCCGGTCCAACGGGTCGATGTCAGAGGGGTAGAGGTATTTTTCCTGCAGCAGTGAACTGAGAATGCTCAGGCTCTGGGCCCATACCAGTGGTACGTTTTCGTTGGCGAGTCGCGGTTGCGAGTGCGGTGCGGCTTTTTCGGCCTCAATATGTTCCGCTGCCACATAGTAGAGTTCGGGCAACAGTTTCTGCCCGTCCTGCTCCACGAACAGCGGCTCCAGCGCCTGCTGGTAGAAATTCGCTTGCTGCTCGTCCATGCGCATTTGCCCGTCGAGTAGCAGGTAGGTGAAGAACAACGGCCATTCCGACTCGATATCTTCAAACGCCTGCAGCTCACCGGTTTTATAGTAGAGGCGCTCGTGGTCTTCCACCACAGTCTGGTGCCCATCCCGCAGAAATCGCTTGCAGCCATAGCGGCCCTGCAACTTGTCGACGATTTCCTGGCGGGTGCGGTTGACCAGTGCTTCGTTTTCGACGGCGTAAGCGGGGAAGCCGATGATGCTGAGCAGGGCGGCGTCAATCTCTTTGGACGCCGACTCCCTCGGTAAAAGTGCCTCGAGGGTGTCCCGGGCGTTGGCGATGTCATCTTCAACCACGTGAATCACCGAGCTTTCGTTACCTTCAGTGCCGTACAGGTCGAAGCCGCGCATGGCTTCCAGGGCTGCCTTGGCCATGCCTACGGAGCTGGCGTTGATCTCGGCGTTGCCCTCGTTGCTCTTGGCGCCGCGTTCCCACAGGCCAAAATCCGGGGTCAGGTAGGCGCGGCTGATATAGTGCACCAGGTTCTGGACGAAGTTGACCTCCTCCTGGTTAAAAATAATGCGCAGGCCGCTGGCGGTCATTTGGGCCAGCATCAACAGGAAGATCGAGGTGGCATCCAGTTGCAGGTGGCCCCATTCATCGTCGCCAACCACCGGGTCGCCGGTCTGGGTATTGTACTTGGCGTGCAGCGCATCCATGGGGTTGAGGGTGTGCTTGAAAGCTTCGACCTTGTCGCTCTGCTTCATCATGCAGATGAGCAGGCCGCGCATGAGCTTGACCACGCTCTGCTCCAACGCGTAGGCGCGGCCGCTATCGCACTCCGCCCGGCGGTAGGCGATGGCCAGGCCCCAGGGGGCGAGAATACTGTAGACGTTGTCACGCACCCAGGCATCGGTGTAGTCGCCGTGGACTGTGACTGCGGTGCTGGCGGGTAGCAAGCCGGTGATGGGGTTTTGCCGGGTCAGGATAATTGACTGTACGTCGCGGTAGTAGCGGTCCAGGCCCAGCTGTCGCTGTTGCTTCTGCGGGGCCTGCTGTATTGCTTTGCGGTCCATAAATAGACTCCTCACAAACGGGTGGCATCGCCACCGGATGCGCCGATGGTGCGAATTTCCCCGGCGCTGTGCAATGGTTCGTTGCTGAATACGTATTCAGCAGCTGTTCTTGTTTGCGCAGATAATGATCTAATACGCGAGCTTCAGTTGCGCTCTCCAGTAGCCTGGGATCAAACCCGGCCGGGAGGGCGAAGCTGGTTTCTACAGCGTGCTCCTGTGGGTTTAATCTCAGGGCTCCCGGTCGGGTAAATACCTGGCTTTCGGCACTGTTTTCCGAATGTCCGCCAGGGGCGTCTGGAACTTGCCAGCCCGTTAATCATGAAGAGCCCCGGTTCGCTAAACTTCCGCCAGATTTCCCTGGCAAATACTTAATCACGACCATTTTCAAAATGGTCTCCCTTGATTTCGCTCACGGAGGCTGAAGTCGATGTTGTCCAATACTTTAATGTTGGAAATGGTTGGCCTGGTGGCCGGCTTTTGTACCACCCTGAGCTTTCTGCCCCAGGCGTTGCAGGTTATCAAGACGCGCAACACCACCTCCATTTCACTGATGATGTATGTGGTTTTTGTTACCGGCGTGACGCTGTGGATCATCTATGGTGTACTGATATCCAGCCTGCCGCTGCTGATGTGGAATTTCTTTACCCTGTTGCTGGCGGGCACCATTTTGCGTTTGAAGTTGCGTTATGGTTGATCGCGACCCGGTCAGTGCCCCCGCGATAAACACTGCATTGGCTGCGCGCCGGGGGTTAACCTCTTTTGACGGTTGATTATTTTGCCAGTGGGGCGCAGGATTGCCGTTCCACCAGGCGGGGGGTGACAAGTTCGGACTGCACGGTCTCACCCTCGATCAACTGGATCAGCTTTGCCACCAGCAGTTCGCCAGAGCGATGGGTATCCTGGTGCACCGTGGTTAAAGGCGGATACATATAGGACGCGGCGGGGATATCATCAAAGCCCAGTACCGAAATGTCGCGCGGGACTTCCAGCTGGTGTTCCCGCAGGGCGCGAATGGCGCCGATCGCAATCAAGTCGCTGGCACACTGAATGGCAGTGAATTTTTTTCCGGAGCGGAGCAGCTTATGCACTCCTTCACAGCCTTCCTCTTCGAAATTGTAGGCCTCGTGTTGCAGGCCGGGCTCAGGCTCGATGCCCGCCTCGCGCAGTGCCTCCATGTGGCCCTGGTAGCGCAGCATAAATTCCGGGCTGCGCTGGGTGTTGCCACCGATAAAGGCGATCTGCCTGTGGCCCAGTTGAATAAGGTGCTCGGCGCCGGCGCGACCGCCAGCAAAATTGTCGCAACTCAGGGACAGCCCCGGCTGCCCCTCTTCTTTGGGGCCCCAGATAATAAAACGGGCGCCGGCATTATCCAGCTGTTCCAGCTTCTCCCTATAGGTCATATAGTCGCCATAACCGAGCAGGATAATGCCATCAGCGCGGCTGGAGACTTCGTAATCAATGTGCCAGTCTTCGCTGAACTGCTGGAACGAGAGCAGCAGGTCGTAGCCGTGGCCGGAAGAGAAGCGGGTTATGCTGCCCAGCAGCGACAGGAAAAACGGGTTGATATGGGAGTCGTCGGTGGTGGGGTCTTCGAACAGCAGCAGGGCCAGGGTTTTCGAGGATTGCGAGCGCAGTCCGGCGGCGTTCTTGTCGACCCGGTAGTTCAGCTCGCGGGCAATCTCCTGAATTTTTTGCCGGGTTTCGGGGGTCACCAGGGGGCTGTTTCTTAACGCCCGGGAGACTGTGGACTGCGACACGCCAGCGCGGTAGGCAATATCCAGGGATGTGGCTCTGCGCTCTTTCAAAAGGGTTGCCTCCAGAGAAGTGTAATTGTTATCGGCTTTCTTTGGGATTTACTAATTTGGGATTGGTTATAACACCAATGGTTACCGGTTGCATAGTATTGGTGTAAGCTGTCGCGACAGGGGGGTTCAATTTATCAATCATCGATCTGCAGGTCTGGTTCGGGCTGAATTCAGCCCTTAAAAGACGACTTGTCCATGAAAACGTATGCATGTAATTTAATTACACAAAATGTGGATTTGAGCTTCGGGTTGATGCAATATGCGTAATATAATTACATTTGTTGGAGGACGATACAAGGCATGAGCAATCTCAATAGCACGTTGGAGCAGGTGACAGCAGAGATAATTGCCCGCAGCAAGGCTGCCCGAGGCGATTACCTGGATCAGATAAGTGCCAATCAAAAGCAACAGCCGGAGCGCCAGCAACTCAGTTGCGGCAACCTGGCACACGGCTTTGCCGCCTGCGATGAAACGGACAAGGGCCGTATTCGCATGCTGAACGCTTCCAATATCGGCATTGTCACGGCCTACAACGATATGTTGTCCGCCCACCAGCCCTATGCCGATTACCCGGACAAGATCAAAGCCTATGTGCGGGAAATGGGTTGTACCGCCCAGGTGGCGGGTGGTGTGCCGGCCATGTGTGACGGCGTCACCCAGGGCATGCCGGGTATGGAGCTGAGCTTGTTCAGCCGCGATGCCATCGCCCAGGCCACTGCCATTTCCCTGTCCCACCAGATGTTCGACGGGGTCTTGTGCCTGGGGATCTGCGACAAGATCGTACCAGGGCTGCTGATCGGAGCCCTGCGCTTTGGTCATGTACCGGTGATGTTTGTGCCGGCCGGGCCCATGGCTACCGGTATGTCCAACAAGGAAAAGCACCGCATTCGCCAGCTCTATGCTGAGGGCAAGGTGGGTCGCGAGGAATTGCTGGAAGCCGAATCGGCCTCCTATCACAGCGCCGGTACCTGTACCTTCTACGGCACCGCCAACAGCAACCAGATGCTGATGGAAGCTATGGGCTTGCAGCTGCCCGGCGGCTCCTTTGTCAACCCGGATACCCCCTTGCGCGAGGCGCTCACCAAAGAGGCCGCCCAGCACATTACCCGTATTACCCGTCAATCTGGCGATCCGCGGCCACTGGGTGAAGTGGTCGATGAGCGCTCGGTCGTGAACGGTATCGTGGCCCTGTTGGCGTCCGGTGGTTCTACCAATCACGCCATTCACCTGGTGACTATCGCCCGGGCAGCCGGCGTGCTGATTAACTGGACCGACTTCAATACCCTGTCTGGCGCAGTACCGCTGCTGGCCAGGGTCTATCCCAACGGCCAGGCTGACATCAACCATTTCCACGCGGCCGGCGGTACCTCCTATTTATTCCAGGAGCTGATGAGCGCCGGTTTGATGCACGCCGACGCCCGCACCGTGTGGGGCAAGAGCATGGCCGACTTCACCGTTGAGCCCACCCTGCAAGACGACAAGCTGGTCTGGAAAACGGGTGTGAAAGAGAGTCTCGCCCCGGATGTTATTGCCCAGGTGGAGAAGCCGTTTGATAAAGAAGGGGGCTTGCGCCTGCTGCAGGGCAACCTCGGACGCGGGGTGATCAAGATTTCCGCGGTGGCGGAAGAGCACCGGGTGATTGAAGGTCCGGCTGTGGTGCTTGCCAGCCAGCATTCACTGCAGGAGAAATTTGATTCCGGTGAGCTCAACAAGGATTGTGTCGTAATCGTCCGCTTCCAGGGACCAAAGGCCAACGGTATGCCAGAGCTGCACAAGTTGACACCACTGCTGGGTGTGCTGCAGGATCGTGGTTTTAAGGTCGCCCTGGTGACCGATGGCCGCATGTCCGGCGCTTCGGGCAAGGTGCCGGCGGCAATTCATGTATCGCCGGAGGCCGCCGCGGGTGGCATTCTCAACAAGGTGCAAGACGGTGACTGGATTGTGCTGGACGGTAACAAGGGCACGCTGGAGTGTCGGGTCAGCGCCGAGGAATTGGCGGCCAGGCCGGCAGCACAACCAGAAGAGCAGAGCAGCCATGGCGTCGGCCGTGAATTGTTTACCAACTTCCGCCGTATCGTCTCTTCCGCTGAGCAGGGCGCAACCGTTCTGTTCGACTACGACGAGGCTTGAAGCATGAGTGTTCAGCCCTGGAACCTGGTCGCTGATATTGGCGGCACTAATGCGCGCTTTGGAGTGGAGGATTACGCCAGCAGCAAGCTGCAGGAGACCCGGCGTTATTCGGTGTCCGAGCATGCCGAATTCAGCGATGCCCTCAATCACTTCCTCAATGACGTCAAGGAAATGGGTGGCTGGGAAGCGCTGCCCCGGGCCGCTTGTTTCGCGGTTGCTTGCGCGGTGGAAAGCGATGTGGTCCAGTTTACCAACAGCCCCTGGACCATCGATCGACACAAGGTGTCCGAGCAGTTGAACTCGGCCAGGTTGAGCCTGGTGAATGACTTCGTCGCGGTGGGCCACGCGGTCACCGCCTTGAAACCGAAGGATTGGCACCAGATAGGTGGCGGCGCGCCGGTTACCGGTCGTCCCATCGCTATTCTCGGGCCCGGCACCGGCCTTGGTGTGTGTACCCTGGTGCCTATTGGCACCGGCTACAAGGTTATCGAAGGTGAGGGCGGGCACGTGGATTTCGCCCCCACCGACGCCCAGGAAATTGCGGTGTTTGAAATCCTTAACCGGCGCTTTGGCCGGGTTTCCGCCGAGCGTCTGTTGTCCGGGGCGGGCATACTCAATATCTACCAGGCCCTGGCGCAGCTGGCCAACCAGTCGCCGGTGCTCCAGGCACCGGCCGAAGTTACCGCGGCGGCCTTGGAAGGGGTTGATACCCTGGCATTGAAATCCTTGCAAATGTTTTGCCGGACACTCGGCGCCGTGGCGGGTAACCTGGCCCTGACCCTGGGTGCCAAGGGCGGCGTTTATATCGCCGGCGGCATCGTGCCGCGCTTTATCGACTTTCTGGAAGCCAGCGACTTCCGCCACGGATTTGAGAACAAGGGGCGTTTTCGCTCCTACCTGACCACAATACCAACCCGGGTAATCACCAAAGATGATCTTGGTCTTGCCGGTGCGGTTAAAAAACTAAGCATATCGGAGCTATAAATGAGCAGAACTTCTCGGGAAATATTGAAGCTGGCACCTGTGGTACCTGTGATTACCATTCGCGACATCAAGGACGCGGTACCCCTGGCCAAAGCCCTGGTTGCTGGCGGCATTCCGGTGCTGGAAGTGACCCTGCGTACACCCCAGGGGCTGGAGGCCATCCGCCTGATGAAGCAGGAAGTAGAGGGCGCCGTGGTCGGTGCCGGTACGATCGTCAATGAGCGCGACCTGGACAATGCCGTGGAAGCGGGTAGCGAGTTTATCATTACCCCCGGCTTGACCGACAACCTGTTGCGCGCTGGCATGAAGTGTGGTGTTACCTTCCTGCCTGGTATTGCTACCATCAGTGATTTGATGCGCTGCATGGAGCACGGCCTGGATACGCTCAAGTTTTTCCCGGCGGAAGCTGCAGGTGGGGCCAAGACCTTGAAAGCTTTTAGTGGCCCCTTCCCGGATATCCGCTTTTGCCCGACCGGCGGCATCGGCCTGAACAATATCGCCGATTACCTGGCTGTATCTTCGGTGCTCAGTGTCGGTGGCTCCTGGCTGACGCCCGATAACCTGATCAACGCTGGCGACTGGGCTGGAATAACCCGGTTGGCGAAAGAGGCAACGGAAAAAGTTGCCAGCATCAGATCAGCGACTTGATTGGCGGAGCCCAACATGAACAAAAATACTGACCTGGTTTTATTCGGGGCCAAGGGGGATCTCTCGGCCCGCAAGTTGTTTCCAGCACTGTATCACCTGCACTATTGCGGGCTGCTGGACAACGAGCTGCGTATCGTCGCCCTGGCTCGAGAAGATCTGACCACCGAGGCTTTCCTGGAGGAAATCAAGCCCAAGATGGCCTCCTATGTGAATAGCAAACGCTGGACTGAAAAGCACTGGGATAGTTTTGCCAAACGCTTTTTATACCTGAGTATGAATTTTGCCGAGGCGGATTCCTATGCCTCTCTCGCGGACGTGCTCGATGAGCAGCGCACCAGCATCTTTTACCTGGCGACGCCACCGCAACTGTTTGACAATATCTGTGAGCACCTCGGCAACAGCGGTTGCCTGACCAAGAGCAGCCGTATCGTGCTGGAAAAACCCATCGGTCACGACCTGCAGAGCTGTATCGAGGTCAACCAGACCGTGGCGAATTATTTCCAGGAAGAAAATATCTACCGCATCGACCACTACCTCGGCAAGGAAACTGTGCAGAACCTGCTGGTGCTGCGTTTTGCCAACCGCTTTATCAACACCCAGTGGGACCAGAGTTCCATCGACCACGTGCAGATCACCGTGGCGGAAACTGTGGGTATTGAAGGGCGCTGGTCCTATTACGACAAGGTCGGTCAGCTGCGGGACATGGTGCAAAACCACTTGATGCAGTTGTTGTGCCTGGTGGCGATGGAGCCGCCAAACTCAATGACTGCAGATGGCATTCGCGACGAAAAAGTGAAAATACTGCGGGCACTGCGCACCATCGATAGCTCCAGCGTGGCGGAACACGCGGTGCGCGGTCAATACTCGGACGGCTGGTATCGCGGCCAGGCAGTACCTGGCTACCTCGGTGAAGAGGGTTGCGAGCACACCCGCAGTGACACGGAAACCTTTGTTGCCATCAAGGCCCATGTGGACAACTGGCGCTGGGCAGGGGTACCGTTTTACCTGCGCACCGGCAAGCGCATGCATGAAAAAATTACTGAAATCGTTATTACCTTCAAGAGTCTGCCGCACAACATTTTTTCTTCCGGTGAGAATATTCCCAATCGCCTGGTGATTCGCCTGCAGCCTAACGAAGGTATTGAAATGCAGATGTCGTCCAAGCTGCACAGCTTGAAAGACAAGATGGCACTGGTAAAACAGAACCTGAACCTGGACTTTCTCGGCACCTCTGGCAATGACCGCATTCCCGACGCCTATGAACGACTGTTCCTGGATGCCATCAAAGGCGACCAGTCACTGTTTGTCGGCCGCGAAGAAGTGGAAGAGTCCTGGCGCTGGTGCGATGCCCTGATCAAGGCCTGGAATGAGCAGGCGCTGGAAGTGAAAAGTTACCACGCCGGTTCCTGGGGGCCGACCAAGGCCGACTTGTTGATCGAGCGCGACGGCAGGAGTTGGCATGAGTGATTTACTGGTGCGGGAATTTGATTCCCGAGCTGCGCTGGACCAGCAGTTGGCCAGTGAAGTCGCGGCCATTTTAACTAATGCTGTCGACGCACGGGGCAAGGCCAGCCTGGTGGTGTCCGGCGGTTCCACACCATTGAATTTTTTCCAGTTGCTGTCGCAGCAGGATTTGCCCTGGCAATACGTGACCATCACCCTTGCCGATGAGCGCTGGGTGGAGGCCGATCACGCCGATAGCAATCAGCGCCTGGTGCAGGAAAAGCTGTTGCTGAACAAGGCCGCCGCGGCCAGCTTTGTGGCGCTGAAAAATTCGGCAGTTAATGCCGAGGCCGGAGTGGAGCAGTGCGAACGGGATCTGGCGCCATTGGGAAAGTTTGACCTGGTTATTCTGGGTATGGGTGGAGATGGCCACACCGCGTCGCTGTTTCCCTGTTCACAGGAACTGCCACAGGGGCTGGATATGAAATCCGGCCGCACTTGTGTGGCGGTTCAGCCGACCACCGCACCGCACCAACGCATGAGCATGACGCTGCCGCGCCTGCTCGATGCGGCAGAGATTGTTGTGCATATCGCCGGGGCCGATAAAAAAGCGGTGCTGGAGCGAGCGTTGCGGGTGAAAGATCAGGCGCAATTACCCATCAGTGCGGTTCTGCAGCAGCAGCGCACGCCGGTATCGGTTTTTTGGGCTGAGTAGTTCTCTGGTGTGTTTTTCCCGGTTTGCGCGAGCCTATGCTGGCGTCAATTGGTGGTAGAGCTTTGCGCCTGTCAGGCAGGTGTTTCGACCGGCTGCAGCTTGTGCTGCAAACGGCGGTGCACCTGGCCATGGCGATAAACCGGTCCAGAATAATTAATTCAGTTTATGGGGCAGGGCACTGGATGTAATGGGTACTGGACGGCCTTCCCGGCTAGGGTTAATAGCTTCGGTGACAAATAAAAATGGATAGTATTGAAAAGCTCTTGTATCTGAGCGGGGTTTCCGCTGATTATCTGGATTATTCGGGTACTCATCACACAGTCCCTCGCAGCGATCGTGTCCGGGTGTTACGCGCTTGCGGCTACTCGGTAGACAGCAGTGAGGCCGTTGAACAAGCGGTTTATGAGCTGGATGCGAAACCCTGGGAATCCTGGCTGCGCCCGCAGTATATCGTCGTTGAGGGGGCGCTAGCGATTTCGTTCAGTTGCCCCCCGGACCGTCTTGACATGCCGTTCCGCTGGCAGGTGCACTGTGAGTCTGGCGAACAGTTGAGCGCCGAATTCTCACCCTCGGCCTGCCCGGAAACCGGCGACTACCACACCAACTCGCTGCGCTACAGCGCGCGCCAATTGCCCTTGCCGCAACATATACCCCTCGGCTACCACCGCCTCACCCTGGAGTGCGGCGCGCAGAGTCAGGACTGCGAGCTGATCGTCTGCCCGCCTCGCTGTCACGAGCCGCTCGCGGCTGACACCCGCCTCTGGGGGGTGACCTGCCAGCTTTACACCTTGCGCTCAGCGCGCAACTGGGGCGTCGGCGATTTCACTGACTTGATGGAACTGGTTGAGCTCTCCGCGGCCCAGGGCGCACATTTTATTGGCCTCAATCCGCTGCACGCCAGTTGCAGTGATTACCCGGAGCCGGTCAGCCCCTACAGTCCCTCTGATCGACGGTTTCTCAGCCCTTTGTATATCGATCCGGAAGCGGTACCGGACTTCAATAGCAGCAAACTGGTGCGCGAGCGGTTTACTGCTGCCGCTTGCCAGGCAGAACTGGCGCAGTTGCGACAGCAGGAGCTGGTGGATTACGCGGCGGTAAATACCCTCAAGTACCAGTTCTTTGAGCTGATGTACCAGGAGTTTTGCCAGCGCCACCTGGCGGGCAAGACAGAGAGAGCCCGGGACTTTGCCGATTTCGTGCAGCGCAAAGGTGAGCCGCTGCAGGATTTCAGCCGCTACGAAACCACTAGCAACAGTTACGCCAGTGCCGCAGTCAACGAACCTCGCTTTTACAGTTACCTGCAGTGGTTGGCGCATTCCCAGTTGCAGCAGTGCCAGCAGGACTCCCTGGCGGCGGGCATGCAGATCGGCCTGTTGGGTGATCTGGCAGTGGGCTCCGTGGGCAGGGGCTGTGAGGTGGTGGCCAACCCCGATTTATACCTGGCGGACGTCACCATTGGCGCGCCGCCGGACCCGCTGGCGGAAAGCGGGCAGGATTGGGGCTTGCCGGTGGTCAACCCGGTGACCTTGAAAGGCAGCGGCTTTCGCCATTTTATCTCCCTGCTGCGGGCCAATATGGAGAGCTGCGGCGCGCTGCGGATCGATCACGCCATGGCTCTGATGCGCCTTTGGTGGTGTTTGCCAGCCGATGAGCACGGACCAGCGACGGGGCTGTACATTTTTTACCCACTGCAGGATTTGTTAGCCCTGCTGCGGCTGGAGAGTGTGCGCAATCGCTGCCTGATCGTCGGTGAGGATTTGGGGGTAGTGCCTGCCGAATTTCGCACCGCCATGGCTGCCAGCGGTATCTACAGCAACAACCTGCTGTACTTTGAACAGCACAACAACCAGTATTTCAAACCCCCACGGGAACATCAGGCCGATGCACTGCTGATGGTGACCAATCACGACGTCTCGACGCTGGCCGATTGGTGGAACAAGACCGACCTGCAGCGGCGCTTCGAGCTCGGATTGCTGGGGGATGAAAACGATCTGCAGGCCCAATTGCAGTGGCGCGACCAGGAAAAACAAAAGATGTTGAATTGGCTGGCGGAGTCCGATTCCCTGCCAGAGAATCGTGGCGCCACTGAGCTGGAGCCAGTATTCGATTACCCCTTGTGCGAAGCCATTCATCACGTCTGTGCAATGGTCAATTCGCAGCTGTTATTACTGCAGTTGGAAGATTTACAACTGCTGCAATCGCCGGTCAATATTCCCGGCACCTACCGGGAGTACCCCAACTGGCAACGCAAGCAAACCAGTAACACCCGCGATATTTTTTCATTGACTCAGGCACAACAAATACTCCAACTAGTGAGTAAGGGAAGAAAATATGACAACCACTAAAAATACTAAAACAGATAAAAGCAGCAAAGCTGCGACTCCTGCCCAGACCGCCGAGACAACCCCCCAGGCGGCAGCGGCAGACAAAGCCAGTGCGGCCGGCAGTGTAAGCGCTGCAGAAAAAGTGACCGCCAGCAAGACAACCACGGCCAAGCCGAAGGCTGCGCGAGCGACCGCGAAAGCGAAAGCGCCAAAGAAAGCTGCTGCGAAACCGAAAGCGCCAAAGGCGGCTGCCACTGACTTACCGGCGGCTGCGGCGGCCAGCGCCGCGACCACCAAGGTCGAAGCGGCAGCAACCACTACGACGAGCAAAGCCGCGGCCAAACCCAAAGCGCCGAGAAAAACAGCGGCGAAAAAAGCACCCGCAGCCAAGGCTGCAGCGAGCAAAGCACCGGTAGCAAAAGCCGTCGAGAAAAACAGCCCCTTGCTGTCGGCGGCGGAGATTGGCGCTATTGTAAACGGCCAGTATGAAGACATTTTTGGCGTTCTGGGGATGCACGCTAGCAGGGCTGGCAAGGGCGTGGTTATCCGCGCTTTTATACCCGATGCCATGAGTGTGGATATCCTGGAGCGCAACGGCAACAAGGTTGCCGCGCTGAAAAAAATTGACGATGCAGGCCTGTTCGAGGCGTTGCTTGCCGAGCGCGAAGAACGCTTCGATTACACCCTGAGTATCAACCAGTCTGAGACTATCGAAGATCCCTACCGCTTTGGCAGTATCCTCAATGAGGGTGATGTCTACCTGTTTAACGAAGGCACCCACGAGCACAACTATCGCTGGATGGGCGCGCACGGGCGCACTATCGATGGCGTCAAGGGTGTCTGTTTTACCGTCTGGGCCCCTTCGGCCAAGCGCGTTTCCGTGGTTGGCGAGTTTAACGCGTGGGATGGCCGGCGCCATGTGATGCGCAAACACCCGGCCTCCGGAGTCTGGGAAATATTTATTCCCGCAGTGAGCCAGTACGCGCTGTACAAATACGAAATTATTGATGGCGGCGGTCACCTGTTGCCACTGAAGTCGGATCCTTACGCCCGTTCCATGCAGCACCCGCCGGAGACTGCGTCCCGGGTGGTGCTGGATGATAACTTCGGCTGGCAGGACAGCGACTGGATGACCTCGCGGGACAAGGTCGATCCCAGGTCAAAGCCCATCACCATCTATGAAATTCACGCAGGTTCCTGGCGCCGCAAGGCCGAGGAGGGCAACCGCTATCTCAGCTACCACGAGTTGGCTGACGAGTTGATTCCCTATGTGCTGGAAATGGGTTTCACCCACGTACAGTTGATGCCGGTCAGTGAGTTCCCGTTTGACGGTTCCTGGGGCTACCAGCCGGTGGGTATGTTTGCGCCGACAATTCGCTTTGGTACACCGGATGAGTTCCGCTATTTTGTCGATCGCTGTCACCAGCATAATATCGGCGTCCTGCTGGATTGGGTACCGGGACATTTCCCCACCGACCCCCATGGGTTGGGTCGATTCGATGGCACCTGCCTGTACGAGCATATGGACCTGCGCAAGGGCTTCCATCCGGACTGGAACACCCTGATTTACAACTACGGCCGCAAGGAAGTGATCAGCTATTTGCTCAGCAATGCCAACTACTGGCTGGAAGAGTTTCACATCGACGGCTTGCGGGTGGATGCGGTGGCTTCCATGCTGTACCTCGATTACAGCCGCAAAGACGGTGAGTGGATTCCCAATGAGCACGGTGGCCGGGAAAACCTGGAGGCGATTCGCTTCTTGCAAACGGTCAACGAGCGGGTCTGCAAGAATCACCCCGGTGTGCTGATGATCGCGGAAGAGTCCACGGCATGGCCGGGCGTATCCCGACCGGTAGATGGCGGCGGCCTCGGCTTCCACTTCAAGTGGAATATGGGCTGGATGAACGACAGTATCGATTATATGGAGCGCGATCCCATCTATCGCCAGCATCACCACAATGAAATGACGTTCAGTATTGTCTACGCCTGGGATGAGAATTTTGTTCTGTCCCTGAGTCACGACGAAGTAGTGCATGGCAAGGGCTCAATGCTGCACAAGATGCCGGGTGATGACTGGCAGCAGTTTGCCAACCTGCGGGCTTACTACGGCTTTATGTGGGGGCACCCGGGTAAGAAGCTGCTGTTTATGGGCTGTGAATTTGCCCAGCGGGGCGAGTGGAATCATGACTTCAGCCTCGACTGGCATCTGTTGAATGAAGACTGGCACCGGGGCATGCAAACCCTGGTCAAGGACTTGAACAAGGCCTACTGCACCATTCCGGCGCTGTATGAACAGGATTGTTCTCCCCAGGGCTTCCAGTGGTTGCAACTGGAGAATCGCGATCAGTCTATCTTTTCCTGGGTGAGAAAAAGCGAAAATGACAAAAGTGTGGTGGTTGTGATCTGTAACATGACACCGCAAACCCATTTTGGTTACAGGCTGGGTGTGCCCAAGGCGGGTTGGTACAGAGAATGCATCAACTCGGATGCCGGCGAATACGGTGGCAGTGGCCAGGGTAATGCCGGTGGTGCCAATGCAGTCGCTGAAGGCTATGAAGGCCAGCCGTGTTCCATGACCATAACGGTGCCGCCACTGGCGACCGTAATTTTTGAATATCAAGAGTGATTTGAATTTGAGCACAACGATGCGGATGGAAGCGGGTTCAGCAAATGGGCTGGGAGCCATTTACGATGGTGAGGGGACCAACTTTGCGCTTTTTTCGGCTCACGCCGAAGCCGTGGAGTTGTGTCTTTATGACAGTGCCGGGCAACAGGAGCTCGGCCGCTTCCTGTTGCCAGAGAAAACCCACGACGTCTGGCACGGCTATCTGCCCGGCGTCGGGCCGGGTACGACCTATGGCTATCGGGTTTACGGCCCGTTCGAGCCCCACGCGGGCCATCGTTTTAATCCCAATAAACTGTTGACCGATCCCTACGCCAGGGGTTTCCAGGGTGAGTTTAAATTACACCCCTCGAACTATGGCTATCGCGTCGACTCGGACGAGCAGGACCTGAGCCTGGACGTCAACGACAATGCCGCGTATATACCGAAGGCGGTGATTACCAGCCCTGGCAAACAGAGCTACTCCCATGTCAAGGCACTCACGCCCTGGCATCAAAGTGTCATCTATGAGGCCCACGTAAAGGGGTTCACTTGCCTTCACCCCGACGTTCCCGAATCCCTGCGCGGAACCTTTGCGGGTATGGCCCAGCCCCAGGTGATTGATTACCTCAAATCCCTGGGGGTGACGGCGGTGGAGCTGTTACCGGTGCACGCTTTTGTCGACGAGTATTTTCTGCAGGAAAAAGGTTTAACCAACTACTGGGGTTACAATACACTGAACTTCTTTAGCCCCCACGCCCCTTATTTGGGCGGTGCCGGGGCCGAGTCCTTCCGCGAGTTTGTCGACCGCTTTCACCAGGCCGGGCTGGAGGTGATCCTGGATGTGGTCTACAACCACAGTGCCGAGGGCAACCACCTGGGGCCAACCCTCAGCTATCGCGGCATTGATAACGCCTCCTACTACCGGCTTCTGCCCGGTGATCGGCGCTTTTACATCAACGATAGCGGCTGCGGTAACACCCTCAATGTCAACCACCCGCGGGTGATGCAGATGATTATGGACAGTCTGCGTTACTGGGCCGGGGAGATGGGGGTGGATGGTTTCCGCTTTGACCTGGCCGCGGCGCTGGGGCGTGAACCGCAGGGCTTTAACTCGCAGGGCACATTCTTTCAAATGATAGCCCAGGACCCGGTGCTTGCCGGTTGCAAGTTTATTGCCGAGCCCTGGGACCTGGGGCCCGGCGGCTATCAGCTGGGGCACTTCCCGCCCGGTTTTAGCGAGTGGAATGATCGCTACCGGGATACGGTCCGGCGCTTCTGGCGCGGTGATGACGGGCAACTGCCGGAATTAGCGCGACGCCTGCACGGCTCGGGGGATATATTTGAGCACAAAGGGCGCAGGCCCTATGCCAGTATTAACTTTATCACCAGTCACGACGGCTTCACCCTGCGTGACCTGGTGAGCTACAATGAGCGCCACAATGAAGACAACAAGGAAGATAACAACGATGGCCACCGCGGCAACCTCAGTTACAACCACGGCCATGAAGGCGTAACTACCGACCCCGAGATTGAAGAGCTGCGCTGGCGCCAACAACGCAATTTTATTGCCACCCTGATGATTTCCCAGGGCGTACCCATGCTGCTGGCGGGTGACGAATTCGGACGCACCCAGAACGGCAACAATAACGCCTATTGCCAGGATAACCCGATCAACTGGCTCGACTGGGGCAACCTGGATGATAACGCTCAGTCGCTGATTGCCTTTACGCGTAAAATGCTGCACCTGCGGCGCGTGTTTCCGGTGTTACAGGCGAATAAGTATCGCCACTTGCCGGATGATCCCCACGATGACAGTATTCAATGGATCAACAGCGACGGCAAGTTGATGCGCGAGGAGCACTGGCACGAGCGGGATTGTTCTACCCTGGGTTACCTGTTGACCGAAAAGGGCGAACATGCCGATGTGTTGCCACGTTATATGCTGATCCTGTTTCACTCTTCGGACTTACCCATTATCTTCAAATTGCCAAAACATCTCGGCAACAAATGGCGGCGGGTGATCAATACCGCAGCCAAGGATTTTCAGCAAGACAGGAGGGCGGTGGAGGTCCACCACAGTGTCACCCTGGCCCCGAAATCCGTCCAAATCCTTACTGCCGGCGAGGTGCCGGATTAAACTTCGATGTACATAGTATTAAGCGGAATAAACTGGAAAGTACATTAATCGAATTAGATAGAGAGTGTTCATGAAAACCGAAAATCAACCATCCAGGAATTCTCAGATTAAGATCAGTGACGATCTGCGCCGCCATTTCGAATTGACCCTCGGCCGGGACGAGGTGGGCGAATCCCACCACTATTTATACAAGGCTCTGGCTATGACCGTGCGCGACCGGCTGGTGGAGCAGTGGCGCAATACCCGCGAGCGCTATCGCAGTGAAGAACCGAAGCGTATCAACTATCTGTCCCTCGAGTTCCTGATGGGACGCAGTCTCAACAATGCCCTGCTCAACCTGGACATCGAAGACGATGTGCGCGAAGCGCTGACGGCCTACGCCTGCAGCCTGGAGGAAGTGGAGAGCGAAGAGCTGGACGCGGGGCTGGGCAACGGTGGCCTGGGTCGCCTGGCTGCCTGTTTCCTCGACAGTTGTGCCAATCTTGAAATTCCGGTAACTGGCTACGGCATCCGCTACCAGTACGGCATGTTTCACCAGAAAATCAAAAACGGCTACCAGGTAGAGAGCCCCGACCCGTGGCTGCGCAACGGCAATGTTTGGGAAATCGAAAGCCCGGACAGCACTCGGCGGGTGAAATTCTTTGGTCGCAGTGAGTACTACCAGGACGAGCAGGGCAAGCCCAAGGTTCGCTGGGTAGATACCCACGATGTGTTGGCAGTGCCCTATGATGTGCCAATTCCCGGTTACAAAAACAACACTGTCAATACCTTGCGGCTGTGGAAATCTGAAGCCACCGACGAGTTCGACCTGGAGGAGTTTAACGCCGGCAGCTACACCGATGCGGTGGCAGCAAAAAATCAGGCTGAGCAGATTACCATGGTGTTGTACCCTAATGATGCCAGCGAGCAGGGCAAAGAGCTGCGCCTGCGGCAGCAGTATTTTCTCGCCTCTGCCAGTTTGCAGGACGTAATCGGTCGCTGGGTGCGCAGAAACGGCAGGGATTTCAGTCGCTTTGCTGAGAAAAACGGTTTTCAGCTCAACGATACCCACCCGACTATCGCGGTGGCAGAGCTGATGCGGCTGTTGATGGACGAGCACGGTATGGACTGGGACAGTGCCTGGAAAATCACCACCGACACCATGGCCTATACCAACCACACCCTGTTGCCCGAAGCGCTGGAGGCCTGGTCAGTAGGCCTGGTGGGGCAACTGCTGCCGCGCCTGCTGGACATTATTTTCGAGATCAATGCCCGCTTCCTGAAGGAGGTGGCCAAAAAATGGCCTGGCGACAGCGATCGCCTGCAACGCATGTCCATCATTGGCGAAGGCGGGCACAAGAGTGTACGCATGGCCTATCTGGCGCTTGTCGGTAGCCACTCGGTCAATGGCGTGGCCGCCCTGCACACGCAGTTATTGAAGGAGGGGTTGTTCAAGGATTTTTACGAGCTGTGGCCGGAGAAGTTCAACAACAAAACCAACGGCGTCACACCGCGGCGCTGGCTGGCTCATTCCAACCCCGAGCTGCGCCAGTTGCTCAACGATACCATTGGCAATGAGTGGATTATGGAGCTGGATCGGCTGGAGAAGCTCAAGCCATTTGCCAGCAAGCGCAAGTTCACCGAACGTTTTATGGCAGTGAAGCGCAAGAACAAGCAAAAGCTGGCCGAACTGGTGCTGGCCGATTGCGGTGTGGAGTTTGACCCTGACATGCTGTTTGATGTGCAAGTCAAACGCATCCACGAGTACAAGCGCCAGTTGCTGAATGTGCTGCATATCATTCACCTCTACGATCGCATCTGCAAGGGCGATACCGATGGCATGCAGCCGCGCTGTGTATTGATTGGCGGTAAAGCGGCACCCGGCTATGTGATGGCCAAGTCCATTATCAAGCTGATCAACAACGTCGCCAAGGTAGTCAATAGTGACCCGAAAGCCAAAGACTGGTTGCGGGTGGCCTTCTTCCCTGACTATCGCGTCAGCGCCATGGAGATCATCTGTCCTGGCACGGACCTGTCCGAACAGATCTCTACGGCAGGTAAAGAGGCCTCTGGCACCGGTAATATGAAGTTTATGATGAATGGAGCGGTAACTATTGGTACTCTTGATGGCGCCAATATTGAAATCCGCGAAGCCGTTGGTGGCGAAAACTTCTTTCTCTTCGGGATGAATGCCGCCGAAGTGGAAGCGATGCGCAGCCACTACGACCCGCAAGCGGTCATCGCCGCTGATGAGGACTTGAACAAGGTCATGGATATGTTGCGCCGCGGGCACTTTAACCTGTCAGAGGTCGGGGTGTTTGATTCGATCATTGCGGCGATTGAAAGCCCCACCGACCCCTGGATGACCGCAGCCGATTTCAGGTCCTATGTGGATGCCCAGCAGCGCGTGGCCAAGGCCTATGCTGACAAGCACCATTGGGCCGAAATGGCGGTACTCAATACGGCCAGCAGCGGTCGTTTCTCAAGTGATCGCACCATTGCGCAATACCGGGATGAAATCTGGTACAAATAACGGTAAATAAACTTTGATCAAGGAGATAACTCATTTAGTTTGGCAAGGCATTTAGTGCAGCGGCTGTACACGTCCCTGGTGGGTGTGTGCAGCCGTAGCAATTCTAATCTGCAAAAGAGATAAAAAATACGGAGTGCCAACATGCAGGATCAAAACCCGCGTTACGTTAGTCGTCTTACCAAGAATACCTTCGCCCTGGTGCTTGCCGGTGGTCGAGGCTCTCGCCTCTATGAGCTCACCAACTGGCGTGCCAAACCGGCACTCTATTTTGGCGGCAAGTACAGAATCATCGACTTCCCTCTCAATAATTGCATCAATTCCGGTGTGCGCCGGGTCGGTGTGCTGACCCAGTACAAGGCGCACTCGCTGGTACGTCATATACAGCGGGGCTGGAGTCACTTTAAAAAGGAGCTCGGTGAGTTTGTTGAGATCCTGCCCGCATCCCAGCGCTATTCCGCCGATTGGTACCAGGGTACCGCTGACGCGATCTTTCAAAACCTGGATATCATTCGGGCGGAAAAGCCGGAGTATGTACTGATCCTTTCCGGCGACCATATTTACAAGATGGACTATGGCCCGATGCTGGTCAATCATGTGGAAAGCGGCGCAGATATGTCGGTCTGCTGCCTGGAGGTGCCCATCGAGGAAGCCGCCGGCGCCTTTGGCGTCATGCAGGTGAACAGCGATAGTCGGGTCATTGGTTTCAAGGAGAAGCCCGCCCAGCCGGCGCCGATACCAGGGGACGACACCCGCTGCCTGGCCTCCATGGGCAACTACATTTTTAACACCGAGTTCTTGTTCGAACAGCTCAAACTGGATGCGGCCAATAGCAAGTCATCCCACGACTTCGGCAACGATATTTTGCCGGCAATCATCGACAAATTTAACGTGCAGGCCTACCCGTTCCGGGATGAGAAGACCGGAGAAAAGGCCTATTGGCGCGATGTGGGAACTCTGGATTCCTTCTGGGCGGCCAATATGGAGCTTATTGAAACGGTCCCGGACTTTAATGTTTACGACCCGGAGTGGCCGCTGTGGACCTACCAGGAACAGCTACCGCCGGCCAAGTTTGTGTTTGATCTCGATGAGCGCCGCGGTATGGCGGTGGATTCCATGGTGTCCGGCGGTTGTATTATCTCCGGCAGCAAGTTGCGTCGATCGCTGCTGTTTTCCAATGTTCGGGTGCACTCCTATTCCACCATTGAAGAGTCCGTGATCCTGCCGGAAGCGGTTATTGGCCGCAATGTAAAGCTGAAAAAGTGCATTGTGGATCGCTCTTGTAATATCCCGGACGGGATGGAAATTGGCTTCGATATCGACCAGGACAAAGCCAACGGTTTTCGGGTTACCGACAAGGGTGTGGTGCTGGTGACTCGGGGGATGCTGGGCCAGCCCGAAGGCTTCGCCTGATCGGCAGATGGGGCGCCCGCCGCTTTTTATTGAATTAATGACGGTGCTAACGGAGCAGTGGCGGTTTGTCCTGAGTGCCCAGAGTCAGGTTGCTGACAAACGTCAAAGTACTCGACCGCAGAGTTTGATAAGAATCCAAACCCGGACAAGTAGTTATTATTTTAAACGGGCAGCTACCCTGGCGCCTGGTCGTGTTGTGAGCGGCCGACATGCCGCAAGGAAAGCTCCAGATGACAATAGCCCCCTTTGATTGCGGCGCCAATTCAACCTGGCCACAGTGCTGCAATCTGAATTTTTATCCTTAGGGAGAGAGCAATGACTGTTGTAAAGGTCAAAACAACCCCGTTTGCCGGGCAGAAGCCCGGCACCTCAGGTTTGCGCAAAAAAGTTACTGAGTTCAAGCAAGCCGGTTACCTGGAAAACTTTGTGCAGTCGGTCTTCAATGTGCTGGACGACTGCAAGGGCAAGGTGCTGGTTATCGGTGGCGATGGTCGCTACTACAATCGTGAAGCCATTCAGATTATCGTGCGGATGGCGGCAGCCAATGGTTTTGGCCGCCTGATCGTCGGCCAGGGCGGAATCCTGTCCACGCCTGCGGCCTCCTGTGTTATCCGTAAACACCAGGCGGACGGCGGCATCATACTCTCCGCCAGCCACAACCCGGGTGGCCCCGATGAAGACTTCGGGATCAAATTCAACGGCGCCAATGGCGGCCCGGCGACGGAGTCCGTCACCGAGGCCATTTACCAGGGCACTCGCACCATCGATCATTACCTGACCCTGGAGAGTCCGGCCATTGACCTGGACCGGATCGGTACCACTCAAATCGAGGGTGCCCGGGTCGAGGTCATCGATTCAGTCGCCGACTACGCCGACTTGATGGAAACATTGTTCGATTTCGAAAAGATCAGGGCACTGGTTAGCAACAAGCGCTTCCACATGTGCTTTGACGCCATGCATGCGGTTACCGGTCCCTACGCTTTGGAGATTCTGGAGAAGCGCTTGGGGGTTGAGCCCGGCAGCGTCATCCACGCAGTACCACTGGAAGATTTCGGCGGCGGTCACCCCGATCCTAACCTGGTTCACGCCAAAGAACTGGTCGCCAAAATGAATGGCGACGCACCACTGGCTTTCGGCGCCGCCTCCGACGGTGACGGTGATCGCAATATGGTGCTGGGCAGCGGCTTTTACATCAATCCCTGTGACTCGCTGGCAGTGTTGGCGGCCAATGCAACCCTGGTGCCCGGTTATAAGGATGGCTTGCAGGGTGTAGCGCGTTCCATGCCAACCAGTCGCGCGGTTGACCGAGTGGCAGCGCGACTGGATATTCCCTGTTTTGAAACTCCAACTGGCTGGAAGTTTTTTGGCAACCTGATGGACGCCGGCAAGATCACCCTCTGTGGTGAGGAGAGCTTTGGTACCGGTTCCGACCATGTGCGCGAGAAAGACGGTCTCTGGGCGGTGTTGTTCTGGCTCAATATCATCGCCGTTCTTGGCAAGCCGGCGCGTTCGATCGTACGTGAGCACTGGCAGGAGTACGGGCGCGACTACTTCACCCGCCACGATTATGAAAACGTTGATTCCGCCCAGGCCGGTTCAGTGATCGATACCCTGAAAGCCTCACTGGCGGATTTGCCGGGTAAGACGTTTGCGGGCTTTGAAGTGGAGGCGGCCGATGATTTCTCCTATGTTGACCCGGTCGATGGCAGCGAGAGCAAGGCCCAGGGCGTGCGTTTGTTTTTTACCAATGGCTCGCGTGTTGTCATTCGACTCTCCGGTACCGGTACCTCGGGAGCGACAGTGAGAATTTACTGTGATCGTTTTGAAAATGATCCGGGGCTGCTGGGCTCTGATACGCAACGGGCGCTGAGTGGTTTGATCGATGCCATTGAGGAGATTACCAAGTTACGCCAGATAACCGGTCGGCAACGTCCGGATGTCATTACCTGAGCCCCTGGGTTGGATAACAAGCTATGAATATTCTGATGGTGGCTGCAGAAAACGGCGCCTTGGCCGGCGGCAAGGTCGGCGGAATGGGTGATGTCATTCGCGATATACCGCTGGCGTTAACGCGCCAGGGGCATCACGTCGATGTGATAATGCCCGGCTATATGCATTTCTCCAAACTGCCGGGGGCGCACTTGCGGGCCGAAGTGGTTGTGCCGTTTCGGGGGCACCAGGAGCGGGTAAAGGTGTTTGAATTGCCCGCTGCGGAAGATGGTTCCCTGGTGCGCTGCTGGCTGCTCGAACACACCGAATTTGCGGCTGCCGGGGCCGGTAAAATCTACTGTGATGATCCGCCGGACCGGCCGTTTGCCTCGGACGCATCCAAGTTTGCGCTGTTTAGCGTTGCGGTGGCGCAGGCTGTTGTGGATGGTGTGCTGGACGACTATCAGGTTATTCACCTGCACGACTGGCATTCGGCCCTGCTGGCGGTGTTGGCCAGATACCACCCGTACTATGAGGCAATTTCGGCCAAAACCCTGGTCTATACCATCCATAACCTCTCCCTGCAGGGCATCAGGCCGCTGCACGGTGACAGTTCATCCCTGCACTCCTGGTTTCCCGAGCTGGTGTGCGATACCACCCAGCTCAGGGATCCCCGCTACGGTGATTGTATCAATCCGATGCGTGCCGCTATTCGCCTGTGCGACAAGGTGCACGCGGTGTCGCCGGCCTACGCCCATGAAATCCAGCGGCCCAGCGACCGGGAGCGCGGGTTTGTGGGCGGCGAAGGGCTGGAGTCTGACTTGCGCCAGGCGTGCTCCGAGGGTCGCCTGGTGGGTATCCTGAACGGTTGTGAGTACCCGGATGTCGCTGAGTCGGACGCTGGGGAGGAGGGTGCCGATTCCTCTTTGGTGGAAGGCTCGCTACTCTCCGAGGGCTCGTTGCAGGTGCTGAAGCAGCAGGTGTTGCAGTGGATTGCGGCGCAGCAAAGTGTACCCAGCGTGCATTACATCGCCGCTGACCGGATCAACGACTGGCGCCAGGCCTCCCTGCCGGACGACGTTGTGCTGGTGACCTCCGTGGGGCGTCTCACTGACCAGAAGGTGCGCCTGTTGCGTGAGCCTTTAGGAGATGGGCGCAGCGGGCTGGAACATATCCTCGATCGACTGGAGGGCAGGGGGCTGTTGCTGCTGTTGGGCAGTGGCGATCCGGTGTATGAGAGCTTTATTGCCAAAGTCGCGGCAGCCAGGAGTAATCTGTTGTTCCTCAAGGGCTATTCCGAAGACCTGGCGGAGCTCATGTACGCCCATGGTGATTTGTTTTTGATGCCGAGTTCCTTTGAGCCCTGTGGCATCAGCCAGATGCTCGCCATGCGTGCCGGTCAGCCTTGCCTGGTGCACGGTGTGGGAGGCCTGCGCGATACGGTGTCAGATAACCTCACCGGTTTTGTGTTTTCGGGCGATAGTCCTCTGCAGCAGGCGGAGAATATGGTCGAGCGTTTCAGCGAGGCGATCGCGTTGCGCAGCGAGGATCCGGATCAGTGGCAGGGCGTGAGCCAGGCTGCTGGTGCCTGCCGTTTCTACTGGTCTGATGTGGCTGAGCAATACGTGAGCCAGCTTTACGGCGGCTGATTGCCGCCGAATCTTTCCGTTTTCCTAATTACCACCTAAGCTAAGCTTCCTGCAGCCGGCACTATGTTAGGTCTGGCTTCGGGGGCTTGCTTTCAAGACCCTCGACAGCAGGGATGCTGTCGTGGAGCCTCGAGCCCGCCCCGCGAGCGGAGCGAGTGCTTTGGGTGCATGGATGGAACCTGAGCCTGCCCCGCGAGCGCAGCGAGTGCTTTGGGCACGGCGAGTCTTGAAAGCAAGTCCCTGGAGCCAGGCCGGGGGCAAAGCTGCTGTCCCAAGGGCTACAGGGCATATGTTTACTATCGCCGATAGCTGGCTTATTCATAGGCGTAATTAGGTCCGTTTTTGATTTCCCCACTGCTGCCCGGTGCTTATATGGGTCAATTATAGAGGCGCAATTAGAGAGGCGCAGGATTTCCGGTACAAGATTACAGGCAAAAAAATGGGCCCCACAAGAGGCCCAAAGCATGACAAAACACGATAAAGAGGATGGAGCGTAAAACTAAAACTTGCGCAAGCCTCTGTTGGGACAACAGCAATTGCCGGGTCGGGCAGAGGCTTGCGGGTACTGCATTTACTGCTTAACCGTCGGGCCGCGCCTGACGATTAAGCAGGGCCTGGCCAATTAAGCGGTCTTTTTCATGACGGCTTGATTCATCAGGGCGAGGCTGGTATCCAGCATACGGTTGGAGAAGCCCCACTCGTTGTCGTACCAGGACATGATTTTCACCAGGTTGCCTTGCACGCGAGTGTGGCTGCTGTCAAAGTTGCTGGAGAAAGTTGTGTGGTTAAAATCTACTGACACCAGTGGTGCCTCGGTGTAGCTCAGCACGTGGCCCAGTGAGCCTTTGGCTGCCTCCGCCATGATGGCGTTGACCTCTGCAGCGGTGGTGTCCCGCTTGGCAACAAAGGTAAAGTCCACCAGGGATACGTTAATGGTCGGTACGCGCACAGCCATGCCGTCCAGTTTGCCCGCCAGTTCCGGGATCACCAGGCCGATTGCCGCAGCGGCACCGGTTTTGGTTGGGATCATGGAGTGAGTGGCGGAGCGGGCGCGGTAGATATCAGAGTGATAGACGTCGCTCAGGTTCTGGTCGTTGGTGTAAGCGTGCACGGTGGTCATAAAGCCCGTGTCAATGCCCAGTGCGTCGTGCAGGGGCTTGACCACTGGGGCCAGGCAGTTGGTGGTGCAAGAGGCATTGGAAACAATGGTGTCTTCCGGCTTAAGGGAGTTTTCGTTGATACCATACACAACAGTGGCATCCATTCCCTTGCCAGGTGCAGAGACCAGTACTTTTTTGGCGCCAGCGCTCAAGTGTGCGGCGGCCTTGCTGCGCTCGGTAAAGAAGCCGGTGCACTCGCAGACTACGTCGACTTTCAGTTCCTGCCAGGGCAGTTTGGCGGGATCGCGCTCGGACAGTACCCGGATTTTGTCGGTACCGATAATCAGGTGCTCCTGATCGGTCTTGACGGGTAAGTGGAAGCGCCCGTGGACGGTGTCGTACTGGGTCAGGTGAGCGTTGATATTGACGTCACCGAGATCGTTGATTGCAACGATTTGAATGTAGTCGTGCAGTGATGGGCGCTCGTAGAAGGCCCTGAGAATATTTCTGCCAATTCGGCCGTAACCATTAATTGCTATGCGTATCATCAGTTGACTCCTGGGCAGTGAGTGGTTTGTAGGTGTAATTTAGTTACGCAATCTATGGATAATATCGTTTTTAGTCAATATTTATTTGGTTTAAGTTACAATGAATAGGATTTCATTACCAGAAACTGGCGATATTTTAATCTTTTCGCGTTTACAAGCGAAAATTATGAAATAAAATTACATTTTTGGCATACTTATCTCACCCAGAGTTGAACAAGGCCGGTATAGGAGTCCAGATGACACCAGGCGCGACCAATCTTTTGGGCATCATTGCCGATGCGCTGCCCACGCTGAACAAGTCAGAAAAAAAAGTCGCGAGTGTGATTCTTGCTGATCCGGAGAAGGCGACCCAATCCAGTATTGCTGTGCTGGCAGTGGCAGCCGGAGTCAGTGAGCCCAGCGTCAATCGCTTCTGCAAAAAATTTAATGCCAAGGGTTTTCCCGACTTCAAGTTAAAGCTGGCGCAGAGTGTGGTCAGCGGGATTCGCTACGTCAGCCAGAATGTGGCGGCGGAAGACGATGTCGGCTCATACACCGGCAAGATTTTCGACAGCACCATCACCAACCTGGCGCTGGTGCGGGACAAGCTGTGCCTCGACCTTGTGGACCGGGTGGTCGACAAGTTGATCCAGGCGCGGCGCGTCTATTTCTTCGGGCTCGGCGCTTCCAGTGCGGTGGCCAAGGATGCGGAGCACAAGTTTTTTCGCTTTAACCTGCCGGTCTCCTTCCATGAAGATGTATTGATGCAGCGCATGCTGGCCTCGGCGGGCACTACCGGCGATGTGTTTTTTATCATTTCCTATACCGGCAGGACCAGGGAGTTGGTAGAGTCGGCGACCCTGGCGCGGGAGAGCGGAGCGACCGTCATCGGCTTGACCGCGCCGAACTCACCGCTGGCCAAGGTCTGCCACCTGGCGATTGAGGTTGCGGTCCCGGAAAATACAGATGAATATATGCCCATGACTTCGCGCATCGTGCACCTGGTGGTGCTGGATGTGCTGGCCACTGGAGTGACTGTGCGACGGGGTCCGGAATTTCAGCCCTACCTGAAAAAGATCAAGGACAGTCTTAAATCCACCCGCTACGCCACAGATGATTGATTCGGCGTGCCGCTGCTCCTGTTAATGGCAACTGGCTTGCTAATTGCTAACTGCTAATTGCTAATTGCTCTAGCGGCTAGCCACTTGCCACTGCAGTGCTGCCCCTGGCATCGTCGGGGGCTGTTAATCAAAAACTAAAATTCACCAGTCAATTTGCGAGACGATATCTATGAATACCCCGCTTAACTCTACCCTGAGAAGCAACGTCAGTATGCTGGGGCATATTTTGGGAGAAACCATCAGCGAGGCTGCTGGCCCGGAATTCCTGGAGAAAATTGAGACCATCCGCAAAATTTCCAAGTCGGCGCGAGCGGGGGTCGAGGAGGACTGGCTGCGCCTGCGCGAGGTGCTGAGAAACCTCAAACAGGAGGAATTGCTGCCGGTGGCCCGGGCCTTTAGCCAGTTCCTGAACCTGGCCAATATTGCCGATCAGCATCACATCCTGGCGCGCGAGATGGATGGGGAGTACTCCGCCACCCGTACCCTCGACAAAACCTTCGACAGTCTGCAGGAGCTCGGTTGCTCGAAAGAGGCTATCGGCGCGGCAATAGATAACTTGCGCATCGAACTGGTGCTCACGGCCCACCCCACTGAGATTACCCGCCGCTCCCTGATTCACAAGCATGGTGAGATAGATACTTGCCTGGCGCGATTGGAGTTGAAAGGGCTTACCGCTGATGAGCAGGCGGCAATTTCCGAGCGTCTGCGAGAGTTGATCGCCCAGATCTGGCACACCCGGGATTTCCGCAGCAGTCGCCCGACGCCGGTGGATGAAGCCCGCTGGGGTTACGCGGTGATGGAGAATTCCCTTTGGGATGCAGTGCCGGATTTTATGCGCCGGCTGGACGCAACCCTGTTTGAAAACACTGGCCGGCACCTGTCCCTCGATGCCCGGCCGGTCTCTTTTGCCTCCTGGATGGGGGGCGACCGCGACGGCAACCCCAATGTGACCGCCACAGTGACCTCCGAGGTGCTGTTGCTGAGCCGCTGGCAGGCAGCTCATTTGTATATACAAGACCTGGTGCTGTTGATTGAAGAGCTCTCCATGTCGGGCTGTAATGACCGGCTGCGTGAACTGAGCAATGACGCCGGCGAGCCCTACCGGGTGGTATTGCGGTCGCTGCGGGATAAGTTGCGCAACACCCTGGACACGTTGACCTTGCAATTGGTCGGCAAGGACTCGGAGCACACCGATATCGTGCAAACCGAAGCCGAGCTGTGGCAGCCATTGCACGACTGCTACCAGTCGTTGCTGGATTGCGGCATGGCCACCATCGCCAACGGCCGCTTGCTGGACCTGCTGCGCCGGGTGCGTTGTTTTGGCGTGCACCTGTGCGCGCTGGATGTGCGCCAGGATTCGGATCGCCACAGCGCCGTGTGGGGCGAATTGACCCGCTACCTGGAAATTGGCGACTACGAGCAGTGGTCCGAGGAGGAAAAGCAGGCGTTTTTACTGGCGGAACTGGCCAGCAAGCGGCCCCTGATCCCGCAGGGCTGGCAGCCCAGTGCCGATGTCCAGGAGGTGCTGGACACCTGCAATGTTATTGCCGCACAGCCAATTAAAGCGTTTGGCTGCTACACCATTTCCATGGCCCGCCAGCCCTCCGACGTACTGGCGGTAGAGTTGTTGCTAAAGACTGCCGGAGTGCAAGGCAAACTGCAGGTGGTGCCACTGTTTGAAACCCTGGACGACCTCAATCGCGCGGAGGAAGTGGTCACCAAATTGACCTCTATCCCCAGCTATCGCGAGCATCTCGATGGCCGCATGATGGTGATGATCGGCTATTCCGACTCGGCCAAGGATGCCGGGGTGCTGGCCGCTTCCTGGGCCCAGTATCAAGCCCAGGAAGCGCTGCTGCAGGTTTGTGAAAAGGCGCAGATCAAGCTGACCCTGTTTCACGGCCGCGGTGGCACCATCGGTCGCGGTGGCGCGCCAGCTCACGCGGCGCTGTTGTCACAGCCCCCGGGTTCACTCAGCAATGGCTTGCGGGTAACGGAGCAGGGCGAGATGATTCGCACCAAGCTGGGCCTGGCGGGTTTGGCCAGCAAAACCCTGGCTCTCTATACCAGTGCCATTTTGCAGGCCAACCTGGCGGAGCCACCGGTGCCCAACCAGCAGTGGCGCACCCTGATGGACGAGCTGGCCGCCAGTTCCTGCAAACACTATCGGGCGCTGGTGCGCGACAACGAAAATTTTGTCGCCTACTTCCGCCAGGCAACCCCGGAGCAGGAGTTGGCCAAGCTGCCCCTCGGCTCCCGCCCGGCGCGGCGCAAGGCCGGCGGTGGCATTCAATCCCTGCGGGCAATCCCCTGGATTTTTGCCTGGACGCAAAACCGTTTGATGCTGCCGGCCTGGCTTGGGGCCGGCCAGGCGTTTGCGGAGGCCAGCGCCGGCGGCAAGGGCGAATTGCTGCGAGAAATGGCATCCAAGTGGCCATTCTTTGAGACTCGCCTGTCGATGCTGGAAATGGTCTACGCGAAGGCGGATATCCGCTTGTCACGCTTTTACGACCAGCGCCTGGTGGAGGAAAAGTTTGCCGGTATTGGCGAGCAGTTGCGGGAGCAGTTGGGCAAGGACACCGCCACTATTCTGCAGCTATTGAATGAAAAAAACCTGCTCCAGTACCAGACCGCAGCGCGGGAATCCATTGAGTTGCGCAGTATCTATACCGATCCGCTCAATGTATTGCAGGCAGAGCTGCTGGAGCGCTACCGGGCCCAGGCCGATGAAAGTGTTGAGCAGGCCATTATGATCACCATCGCCGGTGTGGCGGCGGGGATGCGCAATACAGGGTAAATCTGTGTGCCTCGAATCATAATTTGCGCGTGTTAGGTTAGGGCAGTGCAGTGTCCCGAAGGGAAGAGGGCTCTGTGCTGCCAGTCCCGGCAGTGATTCTATACAGCGGAGTAAAACATGGGTCAGTCTGAAGTCAGTGATTTTTTGCCTCCCCGGCTCAATACAGCGGCCGGGGCACAGCGGCGGGTGGGAATCGAGATTGAAATGGCCGGAATTGAGGCGGACGCCATCGCCCGCTGCCTGCAGGCTGAATTTGGCGGCAGCATAGAGCGCCACACCCGCTATGAGCTGAGCGTTACCGGCACTGAATTCGGCGATTTCAGCCTGGAGCTGGATTCGGACTTTTTCAAGGAGCTGGAGCAGGATTCCGGCGGGCAACTGTCGAAGTTGATCGGCGGTAGCGATGTCGTCGCGGAAATTGAGAATATCTCTGCGGACGTAGTCGCCGCGGCCGCCGAGCAATTTGTCCCCTGGGAAATTGTCTCGCCACCGATTGCGATTGCGCAGCTGGAGAAGTTTGCCGCTATCACCGGCGAGCTGCGTGCGCTGGGTGCGAAGGGTACCCGGCACGCCGCGCGCTTTGCTTTTGGCGTGCACCTCAATCCGGAACTGCCGGATCTCGATGCCGGTACCATTCTGCGCTATTTGCAGGCCTATGTCTGTTTGTATGACTGGATTGTAGCGCGGGAAAAAATTGATCTGTCGCGGCGGCTGACCCCCTATATCAAACACTTCAAACGCAGTTACATCCAGCAGATTATCGATCCTGGTTACCAGCCGGACCTGGCCACCCTGATAGACGATTACCTGGACGCCAACCCGACGCGCAATCGCAGCCTGGATATGCTGCCCCTGTTTGCCCATCTGGACGAGCAGCGGGTCAGGGCGGTGGTGCAGGACTCGCGGGTCAAGGGCCGGCCGACATTGCACTATCGTCTGCCCAATTGCGACATCGACAACCCCCACTGGACCTTGCTAACCCCTTGGTACCACTGGCTGCAGGTGGAATACCTGGCCAATGACAGCGAACAGCTGGCGACAATTTGCCAGGCTTACCAGCAGGAGTTGACCCGTCTCGGCAGCCGCCTCGACGATAAGTGGCTGGCGCAGTGCCAGAGCTGGGTCGAGTCCTGATCCAACTCCGCCTGCTATCCATGCTCATTGCAAACAAGGTGCTGCTGTTGATATGCGTCCCCTGATCGCGGTTACTGGCCCTCACCGGCGCCTGCGTTTCGGTTGGTGGGCAACCCGGCTGATGCTGCTGCTGTGTGGCTTGCGCGGGGTCTATGTGAGTTCCGGACGGGCGCAGTTAAGCCAGCCGGTGCGGGGGGTGATCATCGGCGGCGGCGACGATATCGAGCCGCAGCACTACGGTGAGTCTGGCGATGCGGGGGTCACCTACGACCCGGAGCGCGATGCCCTGGAGATGGATATTATCCGCCGTGCACTGGCGGCCAGGGTGCCCATTATGGGAATCTGCCGTGGTGCCCAGCTGCTGAACGTGGTGCTGGGCGGCAATCTGTGGCGGGACATTCGGCCGCTGCGCAAGCGCACCCCGAACTACAATACTGCGCGCCCGGTAAAGTGGGTGGAGTTGGCAGGTACCAGCCGGCTCGCCGCTTTTCTCCACCAGCAGCCTGAAACCATGCCCGGCAGCTCGCCCCACAGCGCTGATCACCACTCGGCCCGCAATGTTCGGCTCAAGGTCAATAGCCTGCACAGTCAGGCTATAAATCGGTTGGGCGAGGGGCTGCAATGCATTGGCCGGGACGCCGATGGGTTCATCCAGGCAGTGGAGGCGGAACGGCAGTTTATACTCGGTGTGCAGTGGCACCCGGAATATTTGCCCTACAAGCGCACCCAGCGTTTGCTGTTTGCTCACTTCGCCAGCGCAGTGCGGAAGACGCCCGAAAAGTTGTTGCCTGACGCGGGGCAAGGCGGCGCGGATGAATCCTGAGGTGCCGCGCTCACCATGAGCAGCTATCTGGCCCTGTTTGCCAGCGCGTTTTTGGCGGCCACGGTGTTCCCGTTTTACTCCGAGGTGATTCTCACTTCATTCTTAATCGATGGCTTATCCCCTTACTGGTTATGGTTAGCGGCCACCGTGGGTAATACCCTGGGGGCAGGGGTCAACTGGTGGTTGGGCGGTTACTGTCTTCATTTCAGCGATCGGCGCTGGTTTCCCTTTAAGGAAAAGGGCCTGCAGGGCTCCCAAGCCTGGTTTCAACGCTACGGTAAATGGAGCCTGTTGTTCGCCTGGATGCCCGTGGGAGGGGACGCGCTGACCTTTATTGCCGGCACCATGCGCATCAATTTGCTCACCCTGCTGGTGCTGGCTGGAATCGGCAAGGGCATTCGTTACCTGGTGGTTATCTGGCTGGTGATCTGGTCCAGTGACCTGGTGGTGGCAGGCTTGTAGGCCTTTTTGGGGCTTGCATAACCGTTGCTGCCTGCCACAGTTCATTCCTGGCCCTGATGGGCGTAGAATCGAATCAGGAGGTGCTGCCCATGAACCGTGATTTAACCAGCAAAACCCGCACTGAGCGAGACAGCCTGGGTGACGTCGAGGTGCCAGCCGACGCCCTCTATGGCGCACAAACCCAGCGCGCCATCGACAATTTCCCGGTCAGCGGCCTGGTTATGCCGCGCGCCTTTATCCGCGCTCTGGGACTGATAAAGCAGGCTTGTGCGGCGGTGAACGTGCGCCAGGGTCAACTTGACGACACGATTGGCGCGGCGGTGCAGCAGGCCGCCGCCAGGGTCGCCAGCGGCGAGTACGACAGCCAGTTTCCCATCGATGTTTTCCAGACCGGATCTGGCACCAGTACCAATATGAACGCCAATGAAGTCATTGCGGCGCTGGCGCGCAGGGATGCGGGAGTGGCGGTGCACCCCAACGACCATGTCAATATGAGTCAAAGCTCCAACGATGTGATTCCCAGTTGTATTCATGTCAGCGCGGCGCTGCTGGTTTATGAAGAGTTGTTGCCGGCTCTGCGTCACCTGCACCAGGTGCTGGAAGACAAGGGGCAGCAACTGGCGGCGACTGTGAAAACCGGCCGCACCCACCTGATGGACGCAATGCCGGTCACTATGGGGCAGGAACTGGGTGGCTGGGCCAGCCAGGTCGCGCTGGCGATTGCCCGACTGGAGCAGAGCAGTGTGCGCCTCACCGCGCTGGCCATCGGCGGCACTGCAGTGGGCACCGGTATCAATGCCCAGCCGCAGTTTGGTGAGGGGGTTGCCGCCAGCCTGGCGCAGTTAACCGGTATCCAGTTTGTGGTAAAGGATAACTATTTCGAGGCCCTGAGCTGCCAGGACACAGCGGTGGAAACCAGCGGCCAGCTGAAGACCCTGGCGACCGCACTGCTGAAAATCAGCAACGACCTGCGCTGGATGAACAGCGGCCCGCTCACCGGGTTGGCGGAGATTGAGCTGCCGGCCCTGCAGCCGGGCAGCAGCATCATGCCGGGCAAGGTCAATCCGGTGATTCCCGAAGCGGTGGCCATGGCCTGTGCCCAGGTGACCGGCAATGATGTGACCATTACCCTGGCCGGCCAGAGTGGCAATTTTCAACTCAATGTTATGTTGCCCGTGATCGGCTACAACCTGCTGCAATCCATCCAGATAATGGCCAGCAGTGCGCGGCTGCTGGCAGACAAGGCAATTGCCGGCTTCACGGTCAATGTTGAGCGCCTGGCGGCGGCGCTGGATCGCAACCCGATCCTGGTGACCGCCCTCAATCGCGAGGTGGGCTATGAGAAAGGCGCGGCGATTGCCAAGCAGGCTTACGCGCAGAAGCGCCCGGTACTTGAGGTAGCGCTGGAGCTCACCGACCTGGATGAGGACACTCTCAAACGGCTGCTGGACCCCCGCCTGTTAACCGGGTGTAACTAGCAAAATACCTTCACCGAAGGTCGCAGTGGAGGAATTCCCGGTAATGGCCGGGCCAGAATAGGGCCCGGTTGATGCTCATTTGCACTCAATATTGTCGATTGCAGCTGTTTAAACCCTCTCTCCAGAAGCTCTTTTCTCCTGTTTGCACCGTTCACGCTTGTGCCTGTGGCCGGGTGTTTGCCGTGGGTCACGGCAGCCAGGCTGCGGCGACAGGCAATAAAGATGCAAGCTCGGGTTAGGATAATTGCTGGCTTTAGGGTGGGTTCCTGTCTTAAGCTATCATTCTGCCCTAGGGAAATTTCTTACTCAGGTGCTCTCGCTGGGAGGCAGAAGCTGGTATATTTTTGCTCAAAGTCATGCTGAAACGTTGTTTGAGCACTCTAGTTGTACCTTTCTAGTTTTATTTGTTATTGGTAGCTCATTCTTTCAGTTGGATACCGGATTTATGAAAATTCTGATGAAGCCCGTCTCGCTCAGGGATGCAGAACGCCGCATGGCCAAAGCGGAAACCTATGCGGAATGGGCTGAAGCCGCAAAGTGGCATGACAAGGTTTCCGGCGAGGACCGCTGGAAGCGGACTGAGCGCAGCGACTTGTACGATTACCAGATCATCAAGGCCAGGCTGCAAAAATTGCGCAGTTGCCGCCTCAATGGCGATGACAGGGGGCTGCTGTTTACTCTCAACGAAGGTATTCACGGCAATACCGGCGGCATGGGTAATCGGGCACTGTATAACCACGCCAAATTTGGCAGCAAGAAACTGATTAATGAATACGTGGACGAAGTCGCCAGTGCCCTGCGCTACCTGGCCGAGCTGGAAAGCCCCGATATCAGCTTCGAGGAAAAGCTGGATTTCTTCCATCGCGCCAGCCATTGCTTCGGCCGCACAGCGCTGATGTTGAGTGGTGGAGCGGCCCTCGGCAACTTCCACCTGGGGGTGTTGAAGGCTCTGCTGGAACAAAACCTGATGCCAAAAGTGGTGTCCGGCGCCAGTGCCGGCGCTATATTCGCGGCCATGATCGGGACCAATACCCGTGACCGGCTGGTGGAATTGTTTAAAGTGGAGAACCTGATTACCAGCTCCCGGGAGGAGGCCAATATTTTACGGCGCCTCTGGGATCACGGTTATCGCCCCATCGATCGCGATGACGTGGAGGCGATTATCAATAATGTGGTGCCGGATATGACCTTTGAGGAAGCTTACAAGCTGACCGGGTTGTACATCAATATCACCGTGTCGCCGGCCGAACCACTGCAGAAGGCGCGCTTGCTGAACGCCATTGCGTCGCCCAATGTGCTGGTGCGCAGTGCGGTGCTGGCGTCGGCGGCGGTACCCGGCGCATTTCCCCCGGTAACCCTGATGGCCAAGGATAAGGACGGTACGGTGAAGCCCTACTTGCCGTTGCGCAAGTGGATTGACGGCTCTTTTTCCGATGACCTTCCCGCCCGGCGGCTGGGGCGCCTGTACGGGGTGAATCACTATATTGTCAGCCTCACCAACCCCTTTGTCCTGCCATTCGCCTCCGACCCGGCCCAAAGTGGCGAGTTCCGTCGCACGGTTACCCGGCTTGCCAAGGTTGGCTTGCGTGAATACTCAACCATTATGGGGCGCATAAATCGGCGCTTTTTAAAGCATTTTCCCCGTTTGGAGTCGGCCATGAGTTTGGGTTTTTCGGTGATGGGGCAAAGCTATACCGGCGACATCAATATTATCTATCGGTTTTGGGCCAAGGATCCCCGTCGCCTGATGACGCTGCTTAGCCCGGAAGAGATGATGGAAATAATTCGTGCGGGTGAGCGAGCCACCTGGCCAAAAGTGGAAAATATTCGCATTGCCACCAAAATTGGCCGGGTGCTGGAGGATATTATTGAGGATTACGAACAGCGCGAGCTGTCGCTGGCCCGTATGGGCATGCGTTACCGCAAGAGCCTGCAGCGCGGCAAGGAATTAAGCGTGACTGAACCTGTAGCTGACGAGGGCTGATAATTGTCCTGCCGTTGGTGGTTGGGCGGGCGCGGTGCATGCCGGTTTCGGCACCGGTTTGAGGGGGTAGGGAAGGGCCGCTACAACTGCGGTGATTGCGTTGCACGGGTATCTCTCTATATCATGCACGACCCGTGTATAAGGTTGTAGGGCGATGACTGAAAAATCCCGACCAATTACCATAGCGCAGTACGCTGCCCAGGAGGGGTTGGACTTCCAGGCCCATGCCAATCTGGAGAGTCTGCAGCGGATTTTCACCATTCCCGAATCCAGTGGTGCAACTCTCGCCAAAATCGACGCCGATATCTCCAGCAATCTGGACGGTTTTCTGCACGAACACATCGTGGCGGTGGAGAAAGCGCTGGGTGAAATCGAAACTGCCTTCGCCTCTGCGGCTATCCCCGAGCAACCCTACTACGTATCCGCGTATACCGATTTTATTCTCAAGCACCTGGTAGCCCAGTCTGTGCGTACCTCAGCGCCGGGCTTTATCGGGCACATGACCTCGTCACTGCCGTATTTTATGCTGCCGCTGTCGAAAATTGTCACCGCGCTCAACCAGAACCTGGTCAAAGTGGAGACTTCCAAGGCGTTTACCCCACTGGAGCGCCAGGTGTTGGGCATGTTGCACCAGCTGACGTACGGGGAGAGTGAAGAGTTTTACCAGCGCTGGCTGCACGACTCCAATATTGCCCTGGGAGCATTTTGCTCGGGCGGTACAGTGGCCAATATCACCGCGCTGTGGGTGGCGCGCAACCATATGTTGGGCCGGCAAGCTGTGGCCCGCAAGGGCCTGCACGGTGCCCTGCAGGCCAGCGGCCTGAAAGGCCTGGTGATTCTGGGCTCACGCCGCAGTCACTACTCGGTGGCCAAGGCGGCGGACCTGCTGGGCATCGGTCGCGACAACCTGGTAGCCATTGCCACCGACGAGCGCTATCGGGTTGATGTCGACGAACTGCGCCGCAAAGCCCTGCAGCTCAAGGCGGAGGGTTATGGCATTTTGAGTATCGTCGGTCTCGCCGGCGCCACCGAAACCGGCAGCGTCGATCCACTCGACAAGCTGGCCGCTGTGGCGCGGGAAGTGGGTTGCCATTTTCACGTCGATGCGGCTTGGGGCGGCGCCACCCTGTTTTCCGAAAACTACCGGTCGAGGCTGAAAGGTATCGAGCTGGCCGATTCCGTCACCATTGATGCGCACAAGCAAATGTACGTTCCCATGGGAGTGGGCATGGTGTTGTTTCGAGACCCGCAGCAGGTTTCCAGTATCGAGCATCACGCCGAATACATTATTCGTAAAGGCTCCAAGGACCTGGGCAGCCACACGCTGGAGGGCTCCCGCCCGGGGATGGCGCTGCTGGTGCATGCCGGCCTCAATATTATCGGTAAAAAGGGTTACGAGCTGTTGATCGACCAGGGCATCGACAAAGCCCGGTATTTTGCCGAACTGATCGACCAGCACCCGGACTTTGAGTTGGTGGTGCCGCCGGAGCTCAATATCCTCGGTTATCGCTACGTGCCGAGCAAATTGCAGCGCAAGTTGCAGTTGGCCGACCCGGAGCAGCGCCAGCACATTAACCGCGAACTGGATAAGGCCACCCGGCTGTTGCAAAAGGCGCAGCGGGCCGCCGGCCAGAGTTTTGTGTCGCGCACCCGGGTGGATGCCCAGGCCTACGGCGGTGACGTGCTGACGGTGTTTCGGGTGGTGCTGGCCAACCCCTTGACCACCCACGATGTACTTCGCGCCGTGCTCGAAGAGCAGTTGTTGTTGGCGCAGCGCGACGACGTGCAAGCGCTGCTGGCACCGCTGTGTAAGAATGGCGAGAGTAAGGTTTGTAGCGAGGTAAAATAAGCGCGCCGCGTACCAGAGCGGCGGCGCGCTACTTCTTCTCGGCCCGGGTGTGCTCGAGGCTGTCTTTGATCCGCTTCAACTGCTGGTCCACCTGTGGGCTGCGCTTCAGGGCAAGACCGGTCGCCAGTATATCGATGATGGTCTGGATCATGATGGTGGTAGTCATGGGCACGTAGATGGTCGTGTCTTCCAGCTCGCTGCCGGAGGTTATCACCAGGTCGCACACCGCTGCCAGCGGCGACTTGGGGTCGGTAATGGCCAATACCCTGGCGCCACTGTTCTTGGCGGTGGTGGCGGTCTCGATGGTGGCGTAGGTGCGCCCGGTAAAGGAAATAAACAGGATGACACTGTCTTCGTTGGCGGCCGCCGCGGCCATCCGCTGCTTCAGGTTGTCTTCATAGGCGATGGTGGGGGTGCCGAGGCGAAACAGCTTGTGCTGGGCATCCTGGGCCAGGGAGGCACAGCCGCCCATGCCAAAAATTTCAATGCGTTTGGCGTTGTCCAGGCAGTCGACGGCGCTCTCTATAACCCGGGGATCAAGCTCCTTGCGCAGATAATCGAGGGCCCCCTGGTGGGTGCTGATCAATTTGTTGACGTAGGTGTCGGTATCGTCGTCGATTGCCACGGAGCGGGTGACAAAGGAAGTGTTCTTTGCCAGACTTTGGGCCAGTTGCACTTTGAACTCGGGAAAGCCCTTGCAACCGATGCCCCGGCAGAGGCGGGAAATCATCGGGTCGCTGACCCCCGCGCGGCGCGCCAGTTCGGCGGTGGTGGAGTGCACCACCGCCTCGGGGTCGGCCAGAATAGCCTCGGCGATGCGACGCTCTGATTTGCTCAGGTTATTGAGTTTGTGTTGCAAGCGGGTCAAAATCATGCTGTTCTCGATTTGGTCAACGCTTGACAGCGTTTCGTAGCAAAAAACCGGTAGTAAAAAATTGGTAGAAATATAATAGTATGAGCTCAGTTCTGCGGCGTCGGCGGTAGAGTTGCTCAGCGACCGGGAACGTTGCCGCTGAATCTACCAAATATTTAACTAAATTAAAATAAATTCATTGTTTTGTCATTTTTCAGGCCTTATAATTTAACTTAATTAAATTAGCCGGATTGGGTCACCTGTCTAGCCCGCACAGCTAGAGTAAGACGTTAGAGCTACAGTAAGACGTTAGAGCTAGAGTAAGAAAAGTACCGTTAAGCGAAGTAGTATTGCCGTTGGGTTAGGCATGATCCCCGTTGGTTGAGTAGTAACGCGCAATATCCTCAGTAGCAATAAAATGGATTAGATCGCGGCAATTGCGGCAAAAGTCCCCCGGCGCTTTCACATAGGTCATTCACACGTTTCAACGTTCATGCATTCAATGCAGTCATCGCAATTACAGGAAAGTACTTTGAAAAGACGCACTAAAATTGTTGCAACTCTGGGACCATCCACCGACGCACCTGGTGTTTTGGAAAAGATCATCAAGGCCGGTGTCAATGTGGTGAGGATGAACTTTTCCCACGGCAGCCCCGAAGACCACAAGCTGCGTGTTACCCAGGTCAGGGAGCTGGCAAAGAAATATAAGCGCAGCGTCGCTATTTTAGGCGATTTACAGGGGCCCAAGATCCGGGTCGCCCGTTTTGCCGAGGGTCCAATCCAGCTGGCGGTCGGCGATGTATTTTGCCTCGACTCATCCCTGGCCCGAGACGCCGGCAACCAGAACGAGGTGGGTCTTGACTACGCTCACCTGCCCGATGATGTGGTACCGGAAGACCGACTGTTGCTGGACGACGGCCGGGTGGTTTTGCGAGTCACTGCTATCGACGGGACGCGAATCAGCACCGAAGTAGAGGTGGGCGGCAAGCTCTCCAACAACAAGGGTATCAACAAGCAGGGCGGTGGTTTGTCGGCCGATGCCTTGACCGAGAAAGATTTTCGCGATATTCGCCTGGCGGCTGAGCTGGAAGTAGATTACCTGGCGGTTTCATTTGTGCGCAGTGGCGAAGACCTGGAAAAGGCGCGGGCGCTGTTGCGTGAGGCCGGTGGTGACGCCGGGTTGATTGCCAAGGTCGAGCGCGCCGAAGCAGTGCAGCCGGAAATACTCGACGGTATCATCCGCGCTTCTGATGGCGTGATGGTGGCGCGAGGTGATTTGGGGGTCGAGATTGGTGATGCTGAATTGATCGCCGTGCAGAAGCACATGATTGCCCGTGCGGAAGAATTGAACAAGCCGGTGATCACCGCTACCCAGATGATGGAATCCATGATCGATAGCCCACTTCCGACTCGTGCCGAAGTGTTCGACGTCGCCAACGCGGTGCTGGACGGTACCGACGCCGTGATGTTGAGTGGCGAAACCGCCGCCGGCCAATTCCCGCTGGAAGTAGTCGATGCCATGAATCGGGTCATTATTGGTGCCGAGCGCCAGCCGCAAACCAAAATATCGACCCACCGCTTGCACGAGCATTTCGCGACCATCGATGAAGCCATCGCACTGGCCACTATGTACACAGCCAACCACCTGGATGGCGTAAAGGCAATTATCAGCTTTACCGAAACCGGACGCACACCGCTGTACATGACGCGCATCAGTTCCGGCTTGCCGGTATACGCTTTCACTGATCACGCCCGTACGGAGCAGCGCCTCGCGCTCTATCGTGGGGTTGAGCCGGTGACTTTCGACACTGGCAAGCACCAACCGGAAGATTTAAACCAGGCGGTGGTCAATGAGTTGCTGAGCCGTGGCGTGGTGGCCGAGGGCGACCTGGTAATTATTTCCAAAGGCGATTTCCGCAATGTGCACGGTGGCACCAACACCATGAAAATCGTGCGCGTCGGCGACGCCATTCACTAGGAGCCTGTCGGACTTAGGTGCCCGTAGCGAGAGAAAGTCCGATTTGAGTCAGTTTTTAACCATTTTTGAGGCGAATAGTGGTTCTATTTAACGAGAAAATGGTTAAAAAATGGCCAAACTCGGCTTTTTCGCAGCAGGGCAACCCTAAGTCCGACAGGCTCCTAGGATTGTGGGCTGCGGTGCCGGGTTTGTTGGCTTGGCACCGGGGTGGTGCTGTGCTGCCAATGTTTGACCGTCGGCGGCACTGCAGCGCTGCGGTTGACCCATCGCTCAAAGCCTCGCTCGATACCGGCGGCGGTTGTTTCCCGTTTGATAGCCGTAAATAAAATTTCCGCTTCCCGGTAGTGGTTGCGCAGATAAGCCAGCCACTGCTTTACCCGGTTGCCGAGAAACTTTGTCGGGTAGAGCGGTTTTGTAGTCAGATAGTAGTGAAATAACAAAATCGCCACCTGTTGCCAGCTCATGGGCGAGTATTCTCGCCCGGCGGCAGCGGCTTTTATAGCCAGGGCCAGGTCCGGTCGCGCCAGTATGCCCCTTCCCAGCATAAAGTTCTCGCAGCCGGTTTGCTCGCGGCAGCGCTGATAATCCGCTACGGACCAGATTTCGCCATTGGCTATTACCGGGATGTCGAGGGCTGCGCGTATTTTACCGATGTATTCCCAGTAGGCCGGAGGTTTATAACCGTCGACCTTAGAGCGTGCGTGCACAGTCAGTTCGTTGGCTCCGCCGGCGGCCACTGCCAGGGCGTTGTCCAGGTAGGCGCTGCGATCGGCGTATCCGAGCCGTATTTTCACGGTGACCGGTACCTGCTCTGGCAGCGCCGATCGCACGGCGGCGACGATACCGTAAATCCGTTGCGGGTATTGCAGTAGGCAGGCGCCCCCCTCGCTTTTATTGACCGTTTTCGCCGGGCAGCCAAAGTTCAGGTCGATGGCGCTGGCCCCCAGTGAGGCCGCCACGGCGGCATTGTCGGCCAGCGCCTGAGCATCTCCGCCGAGCAACTGCAGCTTCACCGGGGTCCCGGCCCTGGTGCGACTGTTGTGGTGCAATTCCGGGCAGAGCCGGGTGAATACTCGTTCGGGCAATTGCTGCTGGTTACTCACGCGCACAAATTCGGTGACACAACCATCGAGACCGCCTAGAGTAGTAAGCAGGTCGCGCAAGTGATAGTCGACTACCCCTTCCATAGGGGCGAGAAACAGGCGCATGAAAAAACCGGGGGCTGGTGAAGTTGGCGGCATTGTACCGTAAAGTTCCAATAGGTAGCTGCGCGAGGTTGTAATTATCCCTGCCTGTAGTATTTTTACCAAACCGTGTAGTAAATGAGAAAATTTGCTTACAGGGTAAAGTTCGGGCTAAATTCCACGTCCCTTTTACGGGGGGCGGGGTGGAACCGGCGGGGTGTGCGTGAGGCGACCTGGCACCGGTTTATCCTGGCGGCGTGCGAACTTATCGGTTTGGCGTTGCAGAGCGAATAAAAGTGAGCAATGGGTCCAAGAGACAGATTGCTTTTCCAGTGGCAGCGGATTGGACCCCGCGGCCGGTTTTCAGGAGGTTAACTAACCTATGCAAGAAGAAATTTTGCAACAGGGCGTGGATTTGATGCTGTTTGGCATGGGAACGGTGTTTGTGTTCCTGACCGTGCTGGTGATTGCCACGACGATTATGTCCGGTGTTGTGAGCCGCTTGTTCCCGGACGCTGTCAAGCCGCTGCCGGCTGCTGCAGCGCCCCCCCCTAAAGCGGGGGTTGATCCTAAATTGCAGGCCATCATCAAGGCCGCAATCGAGAAACACCGCTCCCGGCACAAATAAGTTTCTTATTGCACACGAACCACAGATTCTGATCTCCACAGAGAAGGCTTACTCCAATGAGTGAAAACAAAAAACCGCTTGGTATCACTGACGTCGTGTTACGCGATGCGCATCAATCCCTGTTTGCCACCCGTATGCGTCTCGACGATATGCTTCCCATTGCCAGTAAACTGGATGATATTGGTTTCTGGTCGCTGGAAACCTGGGGCGGCGCCACCTTCGATGCCTGTATTCGCTATCTCGGTGAAGACCCCTGGGTTCGGATTCGCGAGCTGAAAAAAGCCATGCCCAAAACCCCCATGCAGATGCTGTTCAGGGGGCAAAATATTCTCGGTTATCGGCATTACGCGGATGATGTGGTGGAAAAGTTTGTCGAACGCTGTGTCGCCAACGGCGTCGATGTGTTTCGCGTGTTCGACGCCATGAACGACATGCGCAATATCGAGACAGCGCTGAAAGCGGTAAAAAAGCAGGGTAAGCACGCCCAGGGCACAATTTCGTATACCATCAGTCCCGTGCACACCATTGATATGTGGGTAGAGCAGGGTAAACGCATCGAAGACATGGGCGCAGACTCCATTGCCATCAAGGATATGGCCGGGTTGCTGAAGCCCTACGTGGGCTTTGAACTGGTCAGCAAGTTGAAAGCCGCCTGTGATATTCCCATCCATATGCAGTGCCACGCTACCACCGGCCTTTCCACAGCGACGGCACTGAAGTGTGTGGAAGCCGGTATCGACAATATCGATACCGCAATTTCTTCCATGTCCATGACCTATGGTCACAGCCCTACTGAAGCTGTGGTGGCCATTCTCCAGGGCACCGAGCGAGACACGGGGCTGGACCTGATCAAACTGGAAGAGATTGCCAACTATTTCCGTGAAGTCAGGAAGAAATACGCCAAGTTTGAAGGCTCATTGCGCGGTATTGACGGACGTATTTTGACTGCCCAGGTACCCGGCGGCATGCTCACCAATATGGAAAGCCAGTTGCGTGACCAGGGTGCGGAAGACAAGTTTGGCGAAGTGCTGGCGGAAATTCCGCGGGTCCGTGAAGACCTTGGCTTTATCCCGTTGGTGACACCCACGTCGCAAATCGTCGGTACCCAGGCGGTGCTGAATGTACTGACCGGAGAGCGTTACAAGTCGATTTCCAAAGAGACCCAGGGAGTGCTAAAGGGTGAATACGGCGCTGCTCCCGCGCCGTACAACGCCGAATTGCAGGCTCGGGTGCTGGATGGTGCCGAGCCGATTACTTGCCGGCCGGCGGATCTGTTGAAACCGGAGATGGACAAGTTGACGCTGGAGCTGAAGCAGCTGGCCGAGGAAAAGGGTATTGCCCTGACGGAGGGCGAGGGCGAGATAGACGACGTCCTGACTTACGCGCTGTTCCCCCAGATTGGCCTCAAGTTCCTGCAGAATCGCGGCAACCCGGACGCCTTCGAGCCGGTGCCTACGGGCAAGGAGAGCGCGCTGGTTACCAACGATGCCGGTGAGGAGGTCTACACCGTGACGGTGGAAGGTGCCAGCTATACGGTAACCGTGTCCAACGGCGGAGACCTGACCGGTATCGCGCCGGTGGGTGGTGCCGCAGCAGCACCGGCTGCCAGCGCCGGTGCTGTTCCCAGCGGGGGTGACCCGCTGCCGGCGCCGCTGGCGGGCAACATCTTCAAGGTACACGCGGTTCCCGGCCAGGCCGTGCAGGAAGGTGATCTGGTGGTGCTGCTGGAAGCCATGAAAATGGAGACTGAAATTCGCGCCAACAAAACCGGCACTATCGCCAGTGTTAACGTCAAGGTCGGCGACTCGGTATCCGTCGGCGACATCTTGCTTACCATCGCTTAGGTCCTGGAGACGCATTAATGGATAATTTAATCGGACTCTGGCAGGACTCGGGCCTGTATTTGATGGCACCGGGCCAACTGGTGATGATTGTCGTTGGCTTGTTGCTATTGTATCTGGCCATCAACAAAAACTTTGAGCCACTGCTGCTGGTGCCCATCGGTTTCGGTGGCATCCTGGCCAATATCCCGGGAGCGGACCTGGCTTTGTCGGCAACCGAGGCGGCCATCAGCAGCGCTAATCCCGAGGTGCTGTCGGCACTGGCCCAGGCCATGGGGCTGGAAGTGTGGGAGACCGCCAAGGACATCAAGTACGCCTTTGAGCACCTCAACGCGGCCGAACACGGCGTGATAGCCAACCTGGTGGCTGACATGGGGTTCAACAACGGCATGCTGTACAACTTCTACTCGGTGGCAATCGCCTCCGGTGTGGCGCCATTAGTGATTTTTATGGGTGTTGGGGCCATGACCGATTTCGGCCCCCTGCTGGCGAACCCCAAGACCCTGTTTCTCGGCGCTGCGGCCCAGTTTGGTATCTTTGCCACGGTGCTGGGAGCCGTGGGCATGAGTTACCTGGGCTGGATGGATTTCAGTGTCGCCGACGCCGCCGCGATCGGCATTATCGGTGGTGCCGATGGCCCCACTGCGATTTATGTGTCCTCCCTGTTAGCGCCGGAATTACTGGGTGCGATCGCCGTCGCCGCCTATTCCTATATGGCACTGGTACCCCTGATTCAGCCGCCGATTATGCGCGCCCTCACCACGGCGGAAGAGCGCAAGATCGTTATGACCCAGTTGCGGACCGTTTCGCGGCGGGAAAAAATTACCTTTCCCGTGGTGGTGCTGATTCTGGTGGCCCTGTTCCTGCCCTCGGCGGCGCCACTGTTGGGCATGTTTTGTTTCGGTAACCTGATGAAGGAATGTGGTGTGGTGGATCGTCTTAGCGACACCGCGCAGCACGCCCTGATCAATATCACCACCATATTCCTCGGGCTATCGGTGGGCTCGAAGCTGGCGGCGGACAAATTCCTGGATCCCAAGACAATGGGTATCCTGGCGCTCGGTATCGTAGCCTTCGGTATTGGTACCGCTATGGGGGTATTGATGGCGAAGCTGATGAACAAGTTCAGCAAGCAGCAGCTAAACCCGTTGATCGGTTCCGCCGGGGTTTCCGCAGTGCCTATGGCGGCGCGGGTATCCAACAAGCTCGGTCTGGAGGCAAACCCGCACAACTTCCTGTTGATGCACGCCATGGGGCCGAACGTGGCCGGGGTTATCGGCTCGGCAGTTGCGGCCGGCGTGATGATTTCCATGGTGCAGGGCATGGGCGGTTAATGGCGGACTGCTGCTAACGAGTACAGCCAGTGATTGCGCCAGCAAAGCTGGCTGCCGAGGTGGACGATCTGCACAAAAAAGCCCTGCCAGCGATGGTGGGGCTTTTTTGTCGCTTGCCGCCTGGTTTGCCACAATAGGACAGGATACTCTCGTGCATACTTCTGACTTGGCCAGCGAATGGGCCCTGCTGCAAAATCAATTTGACAGTTATGAAAAATATTCACTGCTGATCAAGCTGCTGGCTATTGTGCTCACGGCGGCGACCTTTCTCGCCGGACAGCTGGGAGGCTGGCTGCTTTTGCTGTTGCTTATACTGTGGGTGCAGGATGCAATCTGGAAAACCTTCCAGTCGCGTATCGATGCGCGCTTGCTGGTGGTTGAGAATTTGCTCTCCAACAAGCCGCAATTGCACGGCGGAGACAGCCACGCCTGGCAGTTCAACAGCCAATATCAGCAAAATCGACCTTCCTTTGCGGGCCTGCTGCGGGCCTATGCCCGCCAGGCATTGCGACCGACGGTAGCCTTTCCTCACGTGCCCCTGCTACTGGGTGTGGCGTTGTTCCTGCTGCAATAGGCGCGAGCCGAAATAATTGGCAAAACACAGTGCCCGGTGCTATCCATCAGGCGCTGTGAGTGAGACTATTGAAGGGCAGCTGTTGACGAGTTAACTCTATGCGCTGCCGCAAGCCAATGCGCTGGGGGAACCTTCCAGCCGGGGTGCATACGAACCAGGAGGCAATATGCGGCGTTACAAGATTTTGCATCGGACCTATTACAACTTTCCCGAGGTTGTGCAGTTACAGCCTCATACCCTGTTGTTGCGCCCCCGGGAAGGCCACGAGCTGCGCATTGAGTCTTCCAACCTGGATATCAGCCCCAAAGCCACTCTGCGCTGGCGGCGCGACGTCGAGGATAACTCGGTGGCGGTGGCCAGTTTTAGCGAGCCGACCAACCAGCTGAAGATAGAGAGCGAAGTAATTATCCAGCATTACAACGAAGCGCCACTGGATTTTCTGGTCGCCGATTACGCCCGGGATTACCCCTTTGCCTATCAGGCAGAAGATCGCTTTGTGCTGGCGCCTTATTTGGCGATTGCCACGCAGCCGGCGGTCGATACCCTCAAGCCATGGCTGGCAGGGGTTTGGCAGGCGGGTGAGAAAATTGAAACCTACTCGCTGTTGCAGCGCCTCAACAAGACCATCAACCAGTCCCTGACTTATCAGTTGCGGGAGGAGCCCGGGGTGCAGGCGCCGGAGGAAACTCTCGCGCTCGGCAGCGGCTCCTGTCGCGACTCCGCCTATTTGTTTATGGAGGCGGCCCGACGGCTGGGGCTGGCGGCACGCTTCGTCAGTGGATACCTGCACACCCCGCCGTCGGCCACCGATTTTGGCTCGACCCACGCCTGGGCCGAAGTGCTGCTGCCGGGCGCAGGCTGGAAAGGCTTTGACCCCACCATCGGCGAGATGGTGGGGGCCGACCATATTCCCATTGCCGTCGCGCGCTCACCGCAATCGGTGCCGCCAGTGGCGGGTGCCTATGTTGGTGCACCCGGCGCCAGCCTGGATGTGGGGGTCTGGGTAACCGAACTGAAATAGGCTGGCGCGCCGGCGGCCCGCTGCAGGGGAGGGGGCTGATATCAATAATATTTATTTTTCTGTGTGTTAATATTCGCTAACTAAATGCCGAACCCGCCTCGTGCAGGCAGCGGCAACTGCAGCGAGTGGACTATGCGGCTTGATAAAATTGATTTGAACCTGTTTGTTGTCTTCGATGCCATCTACAAGGAGCGCAGCGTGACCAAGGTGGCGTTGCTGCTCAATTTGACCCAGCCAGCGGTCAGTAATGCCCTCAGCCGTTTGCGCCAGACCTTCGACGACCCACTGTTTGTGCGTACCCCCGGGGGTATGGCGCCGACACCTGTGGCGGAGAGTATTGCCAGCGATGTGCGCCAGGCCCTGGCGCTATTACAGCGCAGCGTCGGGGCCAACGCCCGGTTCGACCCGGCCACCTCCGATAAAGTCTTTCGCCTGAGTATGATGGGGCTGGCTGAATCCCTGCTGCTGCCCCGTATTTTGGAAAAGATAAAACCGCTGGCTCCAGCGGTCTCCATCACCAGTTATTACTCCGAGCGCGAGAGCGCCGCCGAGGAGTTGAAGGCCGGTGCCATCGATCTATTGCTCGATGCCCCGCTGGTAAACGCCAAGGAACTGGGCGGCTGTCACTTGGCGCAACTGCCCTATGTGGTGGCCATGCGCCAGGGCCACCCCCTCGCCGGCAGGCCCCTGCAAGTGGCGGATTATTTGGCGGCCGAGCATGTGCATGTGTCCAGCCGGCGCAAGGGCCGCGGGCAAATGGACATCGCCCTGCACAAACTGGGATATAACCGGCGGGTGGTAATGCGGGTGCAGAACTATCTGGTGGCTGCGCGGATCGTGGCGGAAACTGACTTGCTGTGGACGGTGCCCAAGGTGCTGGTGGACAGCTTGCCGCTGCAGAGTTCAGCGTTGCCGTTTGCCGCGGAAATGCTCTACTGGAATCTGTTCTGGCACAAGGGTGCTGACAACGATCCCTCCATCCAGTGGATGAAGGGCGTCATCGAGGCGGTGGTCGAGGAACTGGTTGGCTGACGGCCCAGTCGATAAACCTGGTCGGATTTATTCCAGCTCTGCGGTGGCCAGCGCCATGATATTTGCGGCGCCATCCTTGAGCGCTGCCAGATAGCCCAGGTTGCGAGGCAATACCTGGGTTGCGTAAAACCGGGCAGTGGCGATCTTGCGCCGATAGAACGGGTCCTGGCTGGATTGGTCGAGGTAGCCCTGGGCAATGACTGCAGAGCGAGTCAGGAGCACAGCGCCCATGGTGTTCGCAAACAGCATCATAAAGTTATAGGCCACCGCGCCGGCATCCTCAGGGTGCTTTAAAACCCAGGCCAATGCCTCTTCACACTGGCGGATGGCGGCTGCAGTCTGGTGCTGCAGTTCCTGCAGCCCTTTCCCGGCACCGGCGCTTAGCTGCTGCATTTCACTGATTAAACGCTGCACTTCCTTGCCGCCATCGCGCAGGCATTTGCGGCCGATAAAATCCAGCGCCTGGATGCCGTTAGTGCCTTCGTAGATGGGTAAAATCCTGGCGTCGCGAAAATGCTGGGCCGCACCAGTCTCCTCGATAAAGCCCATGCCGCCATGCACCTGCACCCCGAGGGAGGTCACTTCCATGCCCATCTCCGTGCACCAGCCCTTGACCAGCGGGGTCATGACATCGAGGATGCCGGTATTGGCCTGGCGAATTTGCTCATCGGGATGGCGAAAGCTGCGATCTTCAGCGGCGATGGCATAAAAGGACATGGCGCGACCGGCCTCGGTCAGGGCCCGCATCTGCATCAGCATGCGGCGCACATCCGGGTGGTCGACGATTTTGGCCGGCTCGCTGGCACCGGGGGTAGTCCCCTGGACCCGGTCTTTGGCGTAGGCGAGGGCTTGCTGGAAGGCGCGCTCACTGATAGATACGCCCTGTTGGCCGACCGCCAGCCGGGCTTCATTCATCATGGCGAACATATACACCAGACCCTGGTTTTCCTCGCCCACCAGATAGCCTGTGGCGCCGCCGTTGTCGCCGTATTGCAACACACAAGTGGGGCTGGCGTGGATACCCAGCTTGTGTTCCACCGCTACGGTCTTGAGGTCGTTGCGGGGCCCCGGCGTGCCATCCTCGTTGAGCAGGAACTTGGGCACAATAAACATGGAGATGCCGCGGGTACCCTCCGGTGCGTCCGGGGTGCGGGCCAGCACCAGGTGAATGATGTTGTCGGTCAGTTCATGGTCGCCCCAGGTGATAAAGATTTTTTGGCCGCTGATCAGGTAGTGGTCGCCCTCGGGGATGGCGCGGGTCTTGATTGCACCGAGATCGGTGCCGGCCTGGGGTTCGGTCAGGTTCATGGTGCCCGACCATTTGCCGGTGACCAGGTTGTGCAGGTAGGTGTCTTTTTGCTGCTCGCTGCCATACAGTCCCAGCGCGTGGATAACGCCGTGAGTCAACAGCGGCATCAAACTAAAGCCCATATTGGCGCTCTGCAGCATCTCGCTGATGGCCACGCCCACCAGGTTGGGAAAACCCGATCCGCCATAGCGGGGGTCGGCGTTGAGGCTGATCCAGCCGGACTCCGCCAGTTGCTGGCTGATACCATCCAGCGCCGGCGGTGGCACCACTGTGCCATTGTGCAGCTTGCTGCCCTGTTGATCGGCACTGCGGTTGGTGGGGGCAATCACCTGTTCAAAGAAGCGGGCCGCCTCGGGAATAATGGTTTCGACGATATCGGTGGTGGCCTCTTCAAAGCCGGGCATTTGGCAGTGAGCGTCGTAGTCGAGCAGGTCTTTGAGCAGGAACAGGAATTCCTGTTCAGGTGCTTTATAGTTGTTCATACAGCTACTCCGTAGGTAAAAACAGGCAGTAATATATACTGCGGTTCGACAACGATGGTTTTGTTTCTTCTCCAACGGCCAGTGCGGGGAACCGGGTGCTGCCCCGGCAGATAGCCTATCTGCTGGTTCCGACCATGGGTGGCGGGGTGCGAGAGGCGTATAGCCGGATAACCCGATGGCCAAATAATCAGTATGAGGGCTGGCCGCCCGCCGGGCAATCCACAGCGAGGTCAAATAACATTGAAATCGAGTCAGTCAACCGGGTGAGGTAGTAGCCAATGAACGAATTGACCAGCCATCGGATCCACTGCCCCTACTGCGGCGAAGCCATTACTGTGCTGGTGGATTGCTCGGTGGATGAGCAACACTACATTGAAGATTGCCAGGTGTGCTGCCGGCCAATCAACTTTGATGTCAGTGTCGACCCGGACGGCGACGCCAGTGTGGTGGTTAGTCATGAAAATGAGTAGCTGAGTGGGTGAATGGCGCCCGGCGGCCGAGCGCGGCGGATATGGGGCCGGAGGTGTAAATGGGGGCAGCGTGTAATGGCACTTGCTAAAGTTGCGAACAACCCGGCTAGCCATTCCCGCGCAGGCGGCCATCCAGGGGTTCAGGAGCTGGCGTTATAGGGATCCCGAGCCGCTGGATCCCCGCCTGCGCGGAGATGACGGTCTAAAGTAAGTGCCCGACCCGGTCGGAGTGAAATGGCGTCGGAAATGGAAAGTATCCGTCAGTTATCTGGCGCTTGTTCCGCCTCACGCAGGCGCTCCTGGCGAGCCTGTTCTTCTTCCAGAATGGATTTTATCTCCAGCAGTACACCATCCACATCGGCCGCCTCAGTATTTTCCTCGCAGGTGCCGGTGAGCTCGATATCCGGGTGCAATTCACCGGCCTCATACAGGGCCCAGATCTCGCTGGCGTAGCGGCTCTCCTTGAGTTCCGGCGCAAACTCGCTGTAGTACTTGGTAACCTTGTTGACATCCCGTTCCAGCATTGCGCGGGCGTTGTTATTGGCCGCTGCGTCCACCGCCTGGGGCAGGTCGATAATTACCGGCCCGTAGTCATCCACCAGAATATTGAATTCTGACAGGTCACCGTGGACCAGGCCGGCGCAGAGCATGCGCACGATATCCTGCATCACCGTGGCGTGATCTTCCAGCGCCTGCTCGGCTGACATGCTGACCTCACTCAGGCGCGGAGCGACGTCGCCCTCGCTGTCGGTGACCAGTTCCATCAGCAGCACGCCGTCGACACAGGCGTGGGGTTTGGGAACCCGCACTCCGGCGGCAGCGAGCTTGTAAAGTGCATCCACCTCCGCGTTGTGCCAGGTTTCTTCCTGCTGGCGGCGGCCAAATTTGGAGCCCTTTTCCATGGCCCGGGCGCGACGGCTGTTGCGGGTCTTGCGCCCCTCCTGGTAGAGCGCGGCTTTCTTGAAACTGCGTTTGCTGGCTTCCTTGTAGACTTTGGCGCAGCGAATCTCCGCATGGCAGCGCACCACGAAGACGTCGGCTTCCTTGCCGCTCATCAAGCGGCTGATAACTTCGTCAATGAGACCCTCGTCGAGCAAGGGCTGGAGTCTTTTTGGGATTTTCATGGCGTCTTTGTACAGTATTTGCCCGCTTAATGGAACTGAATCTGCTGCGACGGGGCTGCTGCTCGCCGCTGTGGGGTTCTACCCGGCCCGATTATAAATTGCCGCAAGCCCGGTGGTCGCTGCCGCTGGCATTACTTCTTGAGGTATTGCTTCCTGAAGTGAACAAAAGAAAGCCCCGGCGCCGCTATGAGCTGAGTCAGGGCTATAAAGCCGTAGCTTCTCTACACCTCGTGGGCATCTTTCAGGCGCCTGGAGACCTCGTAAGCGGCGTAGCTGTCGCCTTGCTGGGGACGCTCACCCTTGCCCATGCGAATTTCCAGGATGCTCTCAACGTGGCTGCGGCCGCCGTTGTAGCCGGCGTTGTCGCCAAGGTTGATGCCCATGCTGTAGCGGGTGCCGGGGCGAGTGTAAGTGGTGCAGCCGAGCAGACCGCAGTCGCGCACCACTTCCTGCTGGCGGCTGGCACTGAAGCTGCTGAAGCTGTTGCCACTGAAGCTGCTGCCGCTGTGATGAGTGCGATTGCGCTCGCTTATTTGCTCGCGGTCGACCACCACGAACCAGTCGTAACCCTCCAGCAGGGTCAGTTCGGCGGCGCGCAACAAGGCCATATCCATGGCCTCGGCGGTGTCATTACCGCGGGCCTTGTAGTGGACGCGATAGCGGTCAGTGCTGATGGCGCTCTCCTTGTAACCGAAGCCGGAGCCCTGGGCTCGTTGGTAGGGGTGAGTGCTGCTGCAGGCGGCCAGGCTGACGGTCAGTAGAGCGAAGATAAGGGTTGCAGTTTTCATAGTGAGTTTCCTTGGCTGGTTCGAGTTCATTGTTGCTAGAACAAGTTTCTAACATCAGGGTTGCTGGTTTGGGAGCTCAGTGGCTGGCCATTGCTGCCGGCGTTCCACCGAATTCCCCTGCTGTTAATGGGTTAACGGGTGGCGGAGGCGTTTATTCCAGGAAAAATGAATTATTTTTGCGATTGCGCCGTTGGCTGCTTCCCACGGGAAGAAATGGCCCAGGTGAGCCTGCCGGAACGAGGATGGCGGCGGCGCTGAGCAGCACTGCCTGGGGTGCTGGCCCTCTGCAGTACCGCTGGCGGTAGCTGTGGCAGTGCGGAGATGCCGGAGGTGGGAGGTGATTGAGGGCTAAAAGTGACAGGCTTACAACGAAATGCCCCCGGGGAGTGTGGCACCCCCGGGGGCGTTAACAATGGCGGGGCGCGCTACACCCCGTGGGCGGCTTTCAAGCGCTTGGAAACTTCGTAGGCGTCGTAGCTATCGCCTTCTTCCGGGCGCACACCTTTGCCCAGGCGGATCTCCAGGACGCTTTCGGTTTCGTTGCGACCGCTGCCGTCGCCAACGCTGACCCCCACGTCATACCGGGTGCTGGGGCGAGTGCGAGTAGTGCAGCCGAGCAGGCCGCAGTCGCGCACCACTTCCTGCTGGCGGCTGGCGCCGATACTGCTGCCGGTGTGATGATCGCGGTTGTGCTCAGTCATTTGCTCGCGGTTGACGACCACAAACCAGTCGTAGCCCTGCAGCAGGGTCAGTTCAGCAGCGCGCAGCAGGGCCATGTCCATGGCTTCGGCGGTGTCATTACCGCGAGCCTTGTAGTGGACGCGGTAGCGGTCTGCGCTGAGGGCGGTCTCCTTGTAGCCGTAGCCGGAACCCTGCGCCTGCTTGTAGGGGTGAGTGCTGCTGCAGGCAGCCAGGGTGAGGGTCAGTAGCGCAAATACGAAAGTTGCAGATTTCATGGTGAGACTCCATTAAGGGATTAATTTTTTGTACAGTTGCGGTTATAGGTGGTGATTCACAGACCGGGGTTCAAGGTACGGGCTGCCATTGACTGGCGATGGCCGCGGCTTCCCCGTCGGCATCCAGTGGCCCGCTGGCAATCATGTCGTCCAGTAACTGCTCCAGCACATTGTGTGCGGTTGCTGTCTGGTAACTATCCGCTGTGGTCAAGGGTTGTACCGGGACCGAGTTGCGCAACTGCCAGCCGTCGGCATCGCGACAGGCAATACCCTGTGCGGCGCTGCCGCCCCCGGCACGATAGAATTGACGACAGTATTCGCCGTCGTGGTTGACGAAGCTCAACTGCGGCAATACCTCGCTGCCGTCCGCCAACTGCTGGCGAATACCGCTGCGACCGGTCTCCAGACTGGCAGCCACTTGCTCCCAACTGCCATCCGCGGCGCCGTTCTCGCCGCGCTCGATGTTGATAACCAGACCGATGGCGAGGGCAACGGCGGCGGCTGCGGCCATGGGTCGTTGCAGGGCTCGGCTCGCTCTTCGCCAGAGCGGCAACGCGATGATCTGGGCGGTGGCCCCGGTCGGTGCTGCTGGGGAAAGTGCCAGCTCGGGTATGGGCAGCTGTTCGATGGGGGCGTAGGTATCTCGCACCAACTGGTCGACCATGGCCAGTTCGGCCAGGTGGTCGGCCAGGTGTTCATCTTCTGCCAGGGCACTCCGAACCTGTTCCATCTCGGCTTCTGCTAATTCGGCATCGAGAAATGCACTCAGCATGGTATCGGTAATGTTCATGCGTTTACTCCGGTGGCGTTTAAATTCAGAATCTTGCTGAGGGCGGCGCGGGCGCGAGATAAACGGCTCATGACGGTGCCAGCGGGGATGTCCAGGGTGCTCGCCACCTCCTTGTAGGACAGCCCCTCCAGTGCGACCAGTGATAGAATAGAGCGCTGGTCGTCCGGCAGTTGGCGCATGGCGGCATCGACCTGGCGAATGGTGATCTCGCCGCAGATGGCCCGCTCACCGTCCACTATCTGGCTCTCTTGCAGCTCCGGGTCGGCGGCCGCGTTGAGGCGCACCTTGCGCGAACGGTATTCATCCACCCAGAGGTTGCGGCAGATGCGAAACATCCATTTGGCCAGTTCCACACCCTCAGGGGCCGGACTCCTCAGGACCCGCTCGACGGTGCTTTGCAGCAGGTCGTCAGCATCGTGGGTCGAGCCGGTCAGGGAGTAAGCGAAGCGGCGCACAGCCGGCGCTAACTTTACGATTTCTTCTTGCATAACACTGAATTCCCTTGGTTTTACAGGGTTGACGGTTGGGGCAGGAATATATTCCAGGACAAATGAAATTTTTTTGCGGTTGATCCGTTGATCTTTATATTGATACTGAAAAGCGGAGGCGCAGGTTACCATGAAGATATTGGCAATAACGGTACTATTACTGATTTTTACCCGGCTGCCGGCCCAGGCGCAATTGCTTGGTGGCGGCCTGCTGGATGGTGGCCGGTTACCCACCGGTGGCATCGACGGCAGTTTGCAGCGCGCCCGAAAAGAGGCGGAAAAGAGCACCGCCGCGGCCCGCGATGAGGTCGCCAAACAACAGTTGCCGGCAGCGGAGCTGGCCGCCGACTCCGAAGCTGGAGCGCTGGCCGATACCGCCGGTGAGCTCGCCGCCGGTGTGCAAGAACGCCTGGATAAGGTGTTGTCGGCGCGGCCGATAGCGGACCTGCAGGGCAAGGTGGCATTGACTGAAGTCCGGTTGGCCAACGGCTGGCGCGCGGTCGAGCGGGAGTGGTTACTGCTGGTGGATCCAGACCAATGGCAGGGGTTACAACTGGCCGGGGTGGAAGTGCTGGAGCTGCAGCGTATCGATTCGCTGGGCCTGGCCGTGGCCAGGCTGCGGGTCAGTCCAACGATTGACTCCCTGGCGGAGCTGGAGCAACGCCTGCCGGCCGCTGTTGTTGCCCGGCTGGGGCGCAATCACGTCTATGCCACCCAGGCGTCCACTGGCGCAAGCGCCCCTGTAAACAATCCCGTAAACACGCCCGTAAGCATGCCCGTAAATACCGCCGCGGCCGCAGCCAATGATGGCAGCCTGTGCGCGGAGCCGCTGGAATTGGGCATGATCGATACCGCAGTGAATCTGCAGCATCCGGCGCTGGCGGGGGCACAGGTTGAGCAGCGGGCCTTTTTGCCGGAGTCTATGGGCCAGCCCCAGGCCCACGGCACTGCCGTGGCGGGATTGCTGGCTGGCAGCAGTGCCGAGTTGCAGCCGCTGTTGCCCGCGGTGCGACTAAAGGCCGCTTCGGTATTTTATTCCCGCGATGCCTATGAGCAGGGCGCGACACTGATGCACCTGGTGCAAGCCCTCGGTTGGCTGGCGCAACAGCGGCTGCAAGTCATTAACATGAGCCTGGCGGGGCCGCCCAATGTAATCCTGCAGCGCACCGTGGAATCCCTGGCTGAGCGCAATATTACCCTGGTCGCGGCGGTGGGCAATCAGGGGCCGGCGGCTCCGCCCTTGTATCCGGCGGCTTATCCCGCGGTGGTCGGGGTAACCGCGGTGGACGGGGAACAGCGTATCTATCGCTGGGCCAACCGCGGCGACCAGGTGGACTTTGCAGCCCCGGGGGTTTCCATCGTTACCGCGCGCAGTGACGGTGGCATCGGGCGCGAGTCCGGCACGTCCATGGCGACACCAGTGGTCGCCGCGCACCTGGCCTGTGCGCTCAGTGCGGCGGGGGGCGAGCTGAGTCGGGCAATGGCTGTGCTGCGAGGGCGGGCAACCGATCTGGGCGAGCCGGGCCGCGACTCTGTATTTGGTTACGGCTTGCTGCCGCGCTGACGGCGGCTGGTCAGGCCTCTGCAGTAAAAAAGTGATAGGTGTTCTTGCCGGCGTTTTTCGAGCGATACAGGGCACTGTCGGCAGACTTGATCAGGTCCGCCTGGGTAACACCGTTGGCCGGGTAGGTGCTGATGCCGATGCTGACCCCAACTTCAATGGTATGGCCACAGATGTTTTTAGTCGCTTGCACCTTTTCCAGAATCCTGCTGGCCAGGCCTTCGATACCGTCAAAGTCTTCCATGGTGGTGAGTATGATCATAAATTCATCACCGCCAAAGCGCCCGACCACGTCGGATTCACGCACAGTACTGGTCAGGTCCTTGGCGACACTTTGCAGCAGTGCATCACCTGCCGGGTGTCCGTAACTGTCATTGACCTCTTTGAAGCCGTCGAGGTCCAGGGCCATCAAGGCAAACTCGCGGTTGTTCCTCTGCGCCACCTTGATCGTATCGGCCAGGCACTGGTTGAGGTAGTTGCGGTTGGCCAGGCCGGTCAGTGTGTCGGTGGTGGCCAGCCGCTCGATCTCCAGTTCCCGCAGTTTGCGCGGTGAAATATCGGTGTGGGTGCCGGTCATCCGCCAGGGCAGGTTTTCGGAGTGCCACTCGATGACTTTGCCACGGTCCATCACCCAGACCCAATGGCCATCCTTGTGGCGCATGCGATATTCGCATTCGTAATACTTGCTCGACCCGCTAAAAGCGCGGTTGATGGCCAGCCGGAATGAGGCGTTGTCATCCGGGTGGCAGAGTTGGGTCCAGGATTTGATGGTCAGCGGTTTCAGCTCGTTCAAGTCGTAGCCGATAATCTCGGCCCAACGGGAATTGATAAATATTTCACCGGTATCGATGATCCACTCCCAGGTTCCGACGTCGGTGGCCCGAACAATTTCAGACAATTTTTTGTGGCCTAACTCCAGTTGCCGGGCGGTCACCCGCAGCTGGCGCTCGTAGTTGTTGCGTTCCGTTACGTCGACGATTACGGAATAGGTGAACGTCTTTTTATTGATCAGGATCAGGCCGTTATGTACCTCTACATCGTGAACGCGGCCGTTGGCGGTGCGATGTTTAACTCGCAAAAATTCCCGCCCCTCCTGCGCCGCGGCCAGTCGCTCCTGCTCGAGTTCCGCCTCGTCATTGACGACGATATTGGCCATTCGCAACTGCTTGAATGACTCCAGGTCGTAGCCATAGTAGCGGCAGGCTGCGGGGTTGGCGTTGACAACCCGGCCATCGTCGGGATCGACCATGATTTTAATGGCGGTGTTCTGCTGGAACATCTGCCGATAGATATTTTCCTGCTCCACCAGCAGGTGGGCCATTTCGGCCTCCTTGCGCTGGGTAATGTCCTGAGAAATGCCGATGATACTGGCCACTTCGCCATGCTTGTCGAGGACGGCATTACCCTGTTGGTATAGGACTTTCTCCTCGCCGCTGGCAGTAACCAGGCGGTGTTCCAGCTGGTAACTGCGGCCACCGCCTCTGCACCGCTGCAAGGCCTCGGTTACCTTGTCGCGGTCGTCCGGATGTACCAGTGCCCAGAACTGTTTGCGGTCAAGCTGGTCACTGTTGGGGTCGACCTCCATAATTCGGTATGTCTCCCTGGAGCACCAGAAGTCGTCGTCGGCGAGGTCCCATTGCCAGTGGCCAATATGGGCAATTTTCTCGGCTTCATTGAACAGGCGATTGGTTTCATTAAGCTCTCGGGTGCGATGCTCAACTTCACGTTCCACTTCTGTGGTGTGGCCGGTGACAATGATCATAAACCAGCTCAGGATCGCGGCCAGGATTAGCGCTGCCAGAATAAGGATGTGCACTCCCCAGGGCTGGTAAATAAACACCGAATGGCTGCCCTGGACCAGCAGCCAATGGTAGTTGCCGATGGTGATGGGCGCTGCGCGGCGCAGGGGAAAGGTGCTGGCCTCGGTAAAAGCATGACTGGCAACTGTGCCGCGCCGGGCGCCGCCGCGGTAAAACATTATCTGCTTGCTCGCCTCGGCGGCGGGGTCGATAAGTGCCAGCTCACTCTGGGGCAGTGGCCCGGCACGAAAAGCGCTGTTGGCAAGATTGCCTACTTTCATAATGGCGGTGGCGAAACCGGACAGGTTTGCATCGCCCCCTTGCCCCGGCTCTGTGAATACAGGTAAGTAGATCAGCACCGCGGCCTGGTCTCCCTGTTCCTGTACCAAGGTGATGGGCTTGGTCACCGCTGGCGCGCGCTGGGCGATTGCCCGCTCCAAAGCCTGCCGCCTGGAGGGGTGGGACCAGGTATCGAACCCCAGTGCCCGGATATTGGGTGCCAACGGCTCCACAAAGCTGACCACGGCATGGCGCGCCGCCGGAATAAGCGGCCGGCGACTGTCGTCAGGGCCCTGTTGGTAGGTGTCGAAATCAATCTGCCAGTCACGGTAGAGCTGCTGCATATGGCGGTTGAAGCTAGCCAGTTCTGTTCCCGGGAGTACCGTGTTCCAGGACAGACCGTGCAACCAGGACTCGTTGGCGAGGTTGGCCTGGCTGTAAGCCCGGAATTTCTCCGGCGTCAGCTGGTCGGTAGCGGCGATAAAGCCCGCCAGGCCATGCAGGATACTGATGGCGGCGTCGACTCGAGTTTGCAGCGATTGCGCCAGCAGGTTGGTGTGGTTGTTGAACTCATCGGCCTGGCGAGTCATTTCTATGCGGGTAATGGTGTAACAAAAGCCTGCCGTGATAATGACAATGCAGAGCATGGATGCCAGCAGCTGGCTGCGTTTGGGCAGACGCACGCTGGACAATTTTGGCAGCCAAGGTAACAGCCAGGGGATTGCAACCAATACGCCGACAGAGTCTCCCAGCCACCAGTTAAACCAGTTCCAGGCAAAGTCGGTCACGGGCATGACAGCAAACAGCACCAGGGCGCCGCAACTGAGGGTGGAGTTGACCAGGCAGGCGAGAGGGCCGCCCACCGCGATAAAGCGCAGCACCATTTCGACGCGGTGAAACTTGAATGGAAAGCCCACTGCCTGGCGGCAAAGATATGCACCAACATGTGCCTGCAACGCTGCTCCGGCCGCAATTGTGGCCGGCAAGATAAATTGTTGCAGCAGGTTGCCGGCAGCGCTGGAGATATAGAGGTTGACCAGCAGCGAGCCCAGAAATACACCGGGCAGCGCGGTTCTGCCCCAGAGCAGCGTGGCCCCAAGTGCGACGCCCGAGGCAGGCCAAAACACGGTGGCATAGCCCGGGGGAATGGCCAGCAGTTGGCCCACCATACCCAGCGCAAAGTAGCTTAACGCAACCGCTGCGGTGATCACTACGGGGGAGGTTGCGATCATTGGTTTAGGTACTGGCAATTGGTGTTGATGGTGTTTGCCGTATGATCCCAGCTTGCTGACCTGTTCGAAGACCTGTCGCTGTGCTCAAAAAAAGCCTTCATTGGCCGGGGTTCCTGAACTGAAAGGCGCAATCTGGCGAGCAGGTCGCGATATCTAGCCTTAATACTAGCCAAGCCCAAAAGGTCGCGCAAAGTCGCCTTTGTAAATATCGCTAAAGTTGGCGTTTATATCATTGTGGTTGGCCATATTTGCAACTCTGGCGGCAATTTCGTCGCAATTTCCTGTCCGTATTTTTATCGCAATTGTGGCGCTTGTTGCTGTTGCGGCTGTTATTGCAGGTGCTGTTATTGCAAGTACTGCAGCTGCAATAATCGCTGGCGGCTGTGCTCGGCCAGCTCGGTGGCTCCCTGCAGTGACAGCCACAGCCACTCCAGCAGGCGTACCACCGGCCGAAACTGTTCGATGGCGTGCAGGTCGGAGTCAGGTCCGTAGTGCTGGCTTAACAGTTGCAGGTCGCGCTGATCCAGTTGGCCAAACTCAGCCAGCGAGGCGAGATCAAACCAGGGGGAGTTGATGGCTGCGTATTCCCAGTCGAGCAGCACCAGGGTCGAGTCATGCAGCAGCATATTGCCGGGGTTGAGGTCGTTGTGGCAGAGGCACCGGTCCGGGTAGCTGCGCAAAACCTCGTCCAGCTGGTCGCGCCAGGCACGATAAAAATCGTGGTGCCGCTGTGGCTGGCCCAGTTGGGTCCAGTAAACGTCGCAGTGTTGGAGCAGATCAAAATCGGCCAGGCCCGCTGGTGGCGGCAGGTTATGCAGTTCGCGCAGACCGGTGGCGATGGTGCGTAACTGGCCGGGAGGTGTCCACTGGGGTGCCTCGATATAGGCGCTAACCAGCAGCAGTGAGTTTTGAAACACGACTTGTGGCGCGAGGCCCTTGGCCCAGCGCATTAGTGCCACTTCCTGGTGGACTGGCATGGCCAGCTGTCGGTTGTGACTGTTTTCGACCCGCACCACAAAATAGTCGGTGCTGCCGCGGCTGGAGAGGCCGGAAACCAGGAAACTGCTGTGGCTGCTGCCGCCGCTCAGGGCGTGCACCAGTTCCGGCCGGGTCACCAGGTCGGCGTCCCAATTGACCCAGCTGGATAAAATATCGGCCTCTAGCTCAGCCATAGGCAGGCAGGTTGTGGCGCTGGTAGTGTTTTAACCAGCTGACAAAACCAAATACACAGATTACCAAATAGGCGACAAACAGGAGTGCGGTCAGGTAGAGGCCGCGGTCGAGATACAGGTAGATTGACAGGCCGTCGATAACCAGCCAGTAAATCCAGTTTTCAAGGATTTTCTTGGTCACCATATAGGTGGTGAGTACCGCCCCCCAGGTGGTAAACGAATCGAGGAAGGGCAGGGCGGCGCTGCTGTGGTTTTGCAACAGGTAACCGCTGCACAGGCTAATCAGCAGCACAGCAGTGACGGCGATCCCGTGCTTGCGCAGGGGCCATGTGGAAATGCCCGACTCGTTGCTGGCAGCGCTGGCCACGAGCCGGTATTTCCACTGGTACCAACCGTAAACGGCCATGGCCAGGTAGTACACCTGCAGGGCGGATTCCATCAGCAGACTGACGTCCCAGAACAGGAACAGGTAGATGCCGGTGCTGATAAGCGCCGCATACCAGCAGAGAATGTTCTCGCGCATGGCCAGCAGCAAATAGGCAATGGCCAACACGACCGCGACCAACTCCCAGCCCGACATGGCCTGCCAGGCGGTTTGCAACGCGTCCTGCCAGGCGGACATTTAGAGCGCCTCGTAACCGGGCAGGAACTTGACCACGAAGGCTGCCTTGCCGAGGGTGTCGTGGCTCCATTTCATGGTGTCGCCGAGGAGTTGCATCAGCTCGTCGTAGTCGCCGGTGAGAACGGTGCAGGTGGGAAATGTCTCTCGCTTGACACTGGTGTTGTGCGCCAGTTCGTCGATAAATGCCCGGATGCGCGGGCGGTAGTCTTCCTGCAGCGGGTACATGGTGATTTCAGCACTCAGTTTCATAGTGACCTCAGAAGTTGTAGGTGGCGGTTAGGCCGCAGGTGCGCGGGTCGCCCAGTTGGGTGTAGGCCTGGTCGTCTTCGTAGAATTCGCGCGGGTCGTTGGCAAAGTAGAAGCCGCGCACGGTGTAGTCCTTGTCGGTGAGGTTGCGCCCCCACAGCCGCAGGACCAGATCGCCCAGGGTGTAGGTGATGCTGGCGTGCAGCAGGGCGTAGGACTTGGACTGCTGGTCGTGGCTGTCGGAGTAATAAAAACTGTCGCGACCGTCGAGCTCGATGCGCGCCGCGAGCGCGGAGTTGAGCTGCAGATCGGCTCCAATGTTGAACTGGTAATGGGGCGCGTGCGCCTGGTCGCGGCCGGTTTGGTTGATCAGGGTGTCGCCGTCGAGAATAAAGAAGTCCTCGATTTCAGTGTCCAGCCAACCGATGGCGGCGAACAGGTTGAGCGTATCGATGGGTTGGAAACCGGCTTGCAATTCCAGGCCGCGATTGGTGCCGGCAGCGCCGTTGTCGGTGTAGCCCACAAACAGTGGCCCTTCGTTGTACCAGCCCTTGAGCTGCACGTGGTCGCGCTCCATATGGAAGGCCGCCAGGCGCAGTTGCAAGCGATCCTGCAGGTAATCGCCCTTGAGGCCGACTTCGAAGTTGTGGGCGACTTCGGTGTCAAATACCAGGCGACTGTTGAGAAAGCCAATTACAGCCGGGTCAAAGTTGTTTTGTTCCGCCTTGCCGAGGGCGTCGCCATTGACACCGCCGGTTTTGAATCCCCGAGAGACCAATCCGTAAATCATAGTGTTATCGTCGGCCTGGAATTCCAGGCTGATTTCGCCGCCCCAGAGGGTTTCATCGGGGCTGGCGCTGACACCGCGCAGGTCGTCGTAGTCACTGCTGAAATCTTCGACCCGGATCCCGGTGCTAAGGGTCAAGCGCTCGCTTAAAGGGGCAGCCAGTTCGCCGTACCAGGCGATGCGAGTGCTGTCGTACTGGCTGGCAAAGGTAGTGGGGCTGCCCAGGTCCCAGTCGAAGAATTCCCGTCGCAGATCTTCGCGCTGGTCGATGGCGTAGAGGCCGGTGACCCATTCCAGCTGACCAAACAATTTGCCGTCTTCAGTAGAGATCAGGCGCAGGTCGAATTGCAGCGAATCGCGCTCGCGAAAGTAGGTGTCGGTGCTGGAATACCACCAGTCGAAGCCCCAGTCGTCAGAATCGCAGGCTAAACCCTCGCAAATTTCAGTATTGGTCCAATCCTCGTCGTAGCCGTACTCGACTTCGGTCTGTTCCACCGCCAGGGTGGCATCAACCCGGAAACGGGCGTTGGCGTTCCAGTCGGCGTGCAGTGCCAAGGCATGGGTCTGCTGGGTGTCGACGCCCGGCTGGTCGGACAGGGTGTGGCGGTTGTTGTCGAGGGAGAAGGCATCGTAGCCGTTGTCGACATCGATCAGGGTCAGGGTGGTGTCGAGGGTCAGTCGATCGCTGGCCTGCCACAGCAACTTGCCGCGCAGGGTGAGTTCGTCGCGGTCATTGGTATCGTCGCGGCCGAGATAATCGTTTTCGATAAAGCCGTCGCTGCGGTATTGCTGCACGGCCAGGCGGCCGAGCAGGTCTTGCGCCAGTGGGCCACTCAGCACTGCTGAAGCGACGTAGCTGTCGTAGTTGCCCACGCCGGCACTGACGGACCCCTCGAATTCCTCGGTGGGCTCGTTGGAGCGGATATTGATCATACCCGCCAACGCGTTAGCGCCAAAACGGGTCCCCTGGGGCCCGCGCAGGACTTCCACCTGCTGCACGTCGAGCAGGGTACCGGCGTTGCCCAGGCCGCTGAAGTTGACACCGTCGATCATCAGGCCCACGGAGGGGTTGATGGGATCCACGAACTGGCTGCGCTCACCGATGCCGCGCACCTGGTAGAAGCGACCGCGGGAAGCGCCGGCGGCAAAATTGACATTGGGGGCCAGGTTGAGCAGTTCTTCCAGGTGGCGGGCGTCGCGGGCGATCACCTCGGCGCCGCCGATTACGGTGATGCTGCTGGCAAACTCGGTGTCGGGCACGTCGCGGAAATCGGCTGTGACATTGACAATGGGCAGGGGTTCAGCGGCAAAGGCGCAACTGCAAGCGGCCAGCGCCAGCAGGGCGGGGAAGGTGTGTTTCACGATTGGTCTCCAATTATCATAGAGACCCGGATGCGTGCGTATTAGTAAGGGTGAATACATGGTGCTTTATGTATTTTCCTATCCCTACGCCGGTATTATCCGGATCAGGTTCAAAGGGTCTGCGGCGCGTGCCGCATCTCAGGTGCATTACCCCCCCTTAGGACAGGTCGCCATTCTATGCCCTTCAGCCCCAAGCCTCAATAGAGGGCGGTTGGAATTCGTCGCCAACACTGGCAAGCTTGGGGTGCAGGCAACAACATGGCCGCATCCGGCCCGAGCCATATCCTATTCGAACACATGGAGTAAAATGCACAACCACAAGCACAACCCCAGGCACAATCACAACCAGTCTGAGTCAGAGCAAACCGCAATCGAGCAGGGGCTGGAAAAAATCCTCTCGCCGTTCCAGCAATTTATCAAAAATCAAACTACCAGTAGCCTGGTGCTGATCCTGGCCACCGTGGTTGCGCTGGTGATCGCCAATTCCGGACTCGCATCTCACTACCACGCCTGGCAGCACCTGCCTCTGGGCATAGTTGTGGGTGACTGGTCGCTGGTGATGGGCAGCAAGCACTGGATCAACGATGGTCTGATGACGATTTTCTTCTTCCTGTTGGGGCTGGAAATCAAGCGCGAAATGCTGGTGGGAGAAATCAAACAGGTGCAGGTGTTGGTGCCGGTAATGGCGGCTGCATTGGGGGGGATGCTGGTGCCGGCCGGGATTTATTACGGGTTTAATGCGGGCACCGCCTATGTCCAGGGGTGGGGCATACCCATGGCCACGGATACGGCTTTTGCTATTGGTGTGCTGGCGTTTCTGGGGCGTCGCATCCCGGCGACCGCATTCACCTTTCTGGTCGCCCTCGCCATAATTGATGACCTGGGTGCGATCCTGGTGATAGCACTGTTTTACTCGGATTCTATCAATCTGCTGAATCTGTGGGTTGGTGCGGGGCTGCTGCTACTGCTGATCCTGCTCAATGTCATTGGCGTGCGCAATCCCTGGGTGTACCTGGGAGTTGGAACCCTGCTCTGGGGGGCGATGCTGGGCTCCGGGATTCACGCCACGGTGGCCGGCATCCTGATCGCTGCGACCGTGCCGGCGCGGCCAAAGCGCAAGCCGGGCTGGTTCCTGCAACGGGTCACTGAGTTGGTGAGCAAGTTTGAGCGCCTCGAGCGCCGCAAGGACGGTCCGGGGCCAATGCTGGCCGAGGCCGAGCAGCATGCGGTGTTGGAATCCATGCAGGCGGCGGCGGAGAAAGCCACCACCCCGTTGCGGCGTTGGGAGCGTGTGCTGGAGTATCCGGTGGCGCTGCTGGTGTTACCCATTTTTGCCTTTGCCAACGCCGGTATCGAATTGCACCTGGACGCACTGCAGGAGTCGCAGATCAACTCTGTTGCGTTGGGGGTGGTGCTCGGCCTGGTGCTGGGCAAAGGAGTGGGGATCCCCCTGTTTACCTGGGTGGCGCTGCGTTTGGGACTCGGTCAGCTGCCGGCAGGCTTGCAGATGAGCCATGTGGTGGGACTGGGATTGCTCGGCGGTATCGGCTTCACCATGTCGATGTTTATCAGCAGCATGGGCTTCGAGGAAATGCCGGCGGCGCTAAATACGGCCAAGCTGGGCATTTTGGTGGCGTCCCTGTTGGCCGGATTGGCCGGCTACTTTTGGTTGCGTCGCTGCGGGCAAAAGCTCGCCTAGACGCCACGCCGGTTGGGCGCCAGCGGCTGCAGTTGCCGTGGCGCCGGGTGCCCGGCGCTCTTTTCGCGGTGGCAATGGTCTGCGGGAGACTTTTGGCGCAAGTCGGCCGCTAGCTGGCTGCCTTTGGATTGTCGGTCTCTGTGCTATTAGTCTCAGTGCTATCGGTGCTTGTGCTCTCGATAGGTGTGCTTGCGGTCACAGTATTCTCAGCCCAGCAAAAACTTAGTCGCTTCTTGTCCAGGTCGATACTCTCCAGTTTGACTGTCACCGGTTGGTTCAGCGTGTAGGTGATACTCTCCCGGGTCATTGTCATGCGCAGTTCGTCGAACTTGTGCTGCTTGGGGTCGAGTTTTACAAAACCGGTTATGCCCCAGTCGTCGAGCTTGACCATGACTCCCTGGGAGGTGACGCGAAAAATGTGGCCGGCCAGCGCCTTGTCCTGGTGCTGCTGCATAAAGAGACAGTAGAGCCACTGTTCCAGGTCGCGACTGGCCATGCGGGTGGAGCCGATACGGCTCTGCATGTCGACCAGGTCTTCCGCCGTGAGTGCGGGCGGCTTGGTGCCGGCCAGTATGGCGCGAATGGCGCGATGGTTGTGCAGGTCGTTGTAGCGGCGAATCGGGGAGGTGACCGTGGCGTAATGGTGCATGCCCAGGCCGAGATGGGGCCGGGGTTCCAGGCTCAATTGGCCGGCCTGCAGCATAAGCCGGAAAGCGGCCAGCAGGGTGGCGGCATCCGGCCGCGCCTGCAGCGCCCGAATTAACTCCAGGTAGCCGTCCAGTTGGGACGGGTCGATGCTGGCCAGTTCAGGGTAGTCCGCTTCCAGGGTGGTCTTGATGGCGGCAAGCTTTTCTGGCCGGAAGCCGGCGTGGGTGGAGAATATGCCTGAGTTGGGGTGTTTGACGAACAGTTCGCCCGCGCTGCGGTTGGTGGCCAGCATGGCCTCTTCCACTATCTGCTGGGCGCTATTGCGCGACTGCCGCAGGATTTCTGCAATGTGCAGGTCGGCATCGACGACAATGTCATAATCGTCGCGCTCCTCCATCAGTAGCATATGCTGCCGGCGGAATCCGTTGAGGGCGCTGCTGCAGGCTGCAAGGCATTGCAGCAGGGGCTGGCAGTCTGGGGGGCAGGCCTCATTTTGTTGTTGGTCTAGGTAAGCCGCCACCTGTTGATAGCTGAGCTTATGGCGGGATTTGATCAGCCCAAACTCGAATTGATAGTGTTCGATGGCGCCGCTGTGGCTGACGTCCATATGACATAACAGCACCGGCCGCGGCACTTCGGCCAGCAGGGAAAAAGTATCGTGCGACAGCGCTTCGGGCAGCATGGTGAGGGCGCCGCCGGGCAGGTAAGCGGTGTTGGCGCGCTCGCGGGCGGCCCGGTCAATGGGGCTGTTGGCGGCGATGCTGGCACTGGGGTCGGCCACCGCCACGGTTAAGCGCCAGCCCGACTCGGTCTCTGCAGCGTGCAGGGCATCGTCCATGTCCAGGGTGCTGGCGGAATCGATGGTGACAAATGGCAGGTCGAGTAAATCGCGGCGCTGCTGGTCGCCGGTGAGCCCGGTTGGTGGCGTGTGGGCCAGGGTGTCAGTCAGTTGCTGAACCTCTTTGGGCCAGTGGCAGGGCAGATCGTGCTTGAGGCAGGTGATCTTGTGCTCGATGCCGGGGGTGGAGGGTTTGCCAAGGATTTCCAGGATTTTCGCCTGGCCCTTGCCGTCGGCAAATGGATGGCGAGTGAGTTTGCAGAGCAGGTAATCGCCCGCTCCAGCCTTGCCGCGAGCTTTGGGGGGAATAAACACCCAGCGATTTAATTGCGGCATATCCACCGCGACAAAATGCCCTTTGCCCCGCACGACATATTGGCCCACCAGTTTTTGGGTGGTGGATGAGAGCAATTTATCCAGTACCACTTCGATCTTGCTGCTGCCGTTGGCCACCTTTTTCTCGGTGACGCTGACCTCCACCCGGTCACCGGGCAATACGCGAGCCATCTCGGTGGGTGCCAGGAATGCCTCCCTGCCATCGTCCAGGGTGACGAAGCCAAAGCGCCCCTGACTGCCCCTGACCGTACCGTTAAACAGGTTTTTGTCAGCGCGAATGTCTTGTTTCAATTGTGAGAGTTGCTGCAGGGCGTTGGGATCAAGCATGGAGAGTCGCTGTTCTTCGGTGAAGGTGGGTTGAATGACTGGGGTGAGCCGCGGTTTTGCGGCGCAATCATAGCAAAATAAAAGCGGCTTTGGGGATTAACTGGTGAGAATGACGGCGCTGCCGGCATTAAATGGGAATTGCAACGGGTAACCACAGGGTGAGGCTATTGTTTGCTCTCCGGGTTGTTGTCAATGCTGTTATCTGTGCTGCTATCGCTCGGTGAACTGGCCTGGATAAAAGCGTAATAATCTTCCACCAGGGTGCGTTCGGCCCGGCGTTCGGTGCGCTTGCGGCGCTTGCGGTGATAGAGGTCCAGCGGAATATCCCGGCAGGGATCGCTGTCATAACGTCGGTCTGTTCCCTTGCGACGGTTTACAAAGGTTTTGCCCTTGTCCATAAATCTCCTGAAGCTGCAGTTTGTTGCCGGGGTCGCCGCGGTTGGCTCACTGCCAGTGCCGAGCGAATATTTTAACTCTAGCCCAGGGTTTGGCTTTTTCCATTAGGGTGTTGATTGCGACGCCATATTTTGTTTTTTGCGGCTGGTGCCCGGAAACGGAGTATTGCTGCGAGGCCCAGGCGCTGTTCACGGGTTATAATGGCGTCCTGAAAATGTCATACAACGGTTGGTATTATGGAAACGCAAGCAACTATCACGAACAAATTGACCGAGGCCCTGGCGCCTGACCATCTCGAGGTCATAAATGAGAGCCATATGCACAATGTGCCGGCCGGTTCGGAGTCCCACTTTAAAGTTATTCTGGTGAGCCCGAAATTTGCCCAAGTGACCCGGGTCAAGCGCCACCAGATGGTCTATCAGGTGCTCAGTGAGGAGTTGGCCGGCGGGGTTCACGCGCTGGCCTTGCACACCTATGCACCCGCGGAGTGGGCTGCGGCAGCCGGGGCGCCGGATTCGCCCCGCTGCCTGGGCGGATCGAAAGCCTGAGTGATTGATTTTTTAAGGCTTGGCGGTGTGCAAAAAATGAGCGATCCGGTACAATGCGCGCCTTCGGGCTAGCCTGTTCGGGCTCGGCTCGTGCAGTTGCTGCGGCCGGCTGCGCTGGTCAACCGGTCCCTGCAGGTAAGCCCTGCAGAACCAGCCCCGCAGAACATACTCTGTAAAAAAACCTGTAATCCAAGTCCGGTGAAAGAATAGGTCCATATGAATGCTTGATAGAAAGAATAAGGTCGTGGTTGCCGCGCTCTACAAGTTCGTCAGCCTGCCCGATTACGAAGCCTTGCGCGAGCCGCTATTGGAGTGGTGTCGAGCGGCGGGAGTCAAAGGCACCCTGTTGCTGGCCAGTGAGGGTATCAACGGCACGGTAGCGGGCAGTCGCGCGGCCATCGATGGGCTGCTGGACTATTTGCGCCGCGACCCGCGTTTGGCTGATTTGAGTCACAAGGAATCCCTGCACGAGGAGGTGCCTTTCTACCGCATGAAGGTCAAGTTGAAGCGGGAGATAGTGACTATGGGTGTGGAGGGTATAGACCCCGCGCAGGTAGTGGGTACCTATGTGGAGCCGGCCGCCTGGAATTCGCTGATATCTGATCCCGACGTGGTGGTAGTTGATACCCGCAACGACTACGAGGTGGAATTGGGCAGTTTTGAGGGGGCCGTCAACCCGAAAACCGGGTCTTTTCGCGAGTTTCCCGCTTATGTGGCCGAGCACCTGGACCCGGCCAAGCACAAGAAGGTGGCCATGTTTTGCACCGGTGGCATTCGCTGTGAGAAGTCGACCGCCTACCTCAGGGAGCAGGGGTTTGAGGAGGTTTACCACCTCAAGGGGGGCATCCTGAAATACCTGGAAGAGGTGCCGAAGGAAAACAGCCTCTGGCGGGGTGAGTGCTTTGTATTTGATAACCGGGTCAGTGTTGACCACGACCTGGAGCGAGGCAGCTACGATCTCTGTCACGGTTGCCGGGAGCCTGTCTCTGGGCAGGATAAGTTGAGCGACAAGTATGTCGAGGGCATCACCTGCCCGCGCTGCTATGACCGGCAAACGGACGAGCAGCGGGCGCGATTTGCGGAGCGGCAAAAGCAAATGTTGTTGGCCCGGCAGCGGCAGCAGGTGCACATCGGTGCGCCACCGCCACAGCGGCAGCAGCGTCAAAAACCCTGAGCCGCTGCTGACGAAGTCGCTGGGGCCGCGGTGTTCTGGCGGCGCGGCCCGGGAGCAGGCTGCAAACGAGTGAAATGGGGGGCTGGTGGCAGGCCCTGGTGGTAGTTGAATAGTTGTGAGATGAGAACTGGCTTATATGGATTTTTCCGCTTGGAGTGTTGATCTCCCCAAATGCTGTGCGACCCACAGCAGTGGTTTTCGAATTGAGATAGAAGGCAGCCCGCGTGATCCGAGCGCGGTGCATCCGGGCAAGTTTCCCAGTGGTTTGAGCAGCATCGAGCAGGTCAGGTTGTTGCGCATCGGGCTTGAGGCGATCGCGGAGGCGGCGAAAAAGGGGGGCCGGAAAGCAGCGCCTTCCAGACCTGCGTATACTCCCCCGGCGAACCGGCCCCAGCGCCCCACATTGTCCTTAAAAAAGAAGCCCGGCGCATAGCTGAATCGCTGTTATCGCGCTGCGCATCGCCGCGGTACTGGCGGGCCGGATAACTGCCGCCCAGGTCAACTCTCCGAGCCAATGCCCCAAGCCATTACCCTGAGCCTAAGCCAACGCCTGTTGCACCAGCTTGGCCAGATGGTCGGGCAGTTTTGTTTGCAGAGCCGCGGCATGGCCCTCGGCTGACATTTTCTGCCAGGTTTTGCGGATGATGTCTACGACCTTGTCGTCCGGGTGGCGGCGGGCGAAGTCGTCCAGGTAGTGCTGCAGGAATACCAGGCAAGCGACGTCTTCCATGGTTTGGGTCTCCGCATCCTGCTTGATCCGCTTCTTCTGCAAGATATCCATTACTTTGATTCTGTCTGCCTCGGGATAGCCACATTCGCCCATGAGTTCGGCGGTTGTCTCGGCGTGGAATCTGCCCAGCTCGGTGCGCCAGCGCCGGTAGCCAACCCGATTCATGGGGTAGTCGGTGCGGGCGATCTTCCAGCGCTGGATATGCTGGGCCCGGCAGGCGATCTGCAGGTTTTCCGAGGCATCGGGCTTGAATTGTTGCAGGCATTCACTCATGCGCACGGCGTAAAGATGTTCCTTGGGTACGGTTTTATCATCCACCGGCAGCAGATTGGGGTCTTGCTGGTTCTTCTGGTCTATGGCGGCAAAAATACAATTGAGTCGCGACTGATTCATGGCAGGGTGGTCCTTCAGGTAAGCACGCTGGGCTGTGACGGTAAGATTAACGTGTATCCCGGTCCGGATCCATTGTGGCGTGACTCACACTTATGAGTGGTGGTTTGCTGGCTTTCGGGCCGGATTTGCTGGAAGGCTGGATCGCTTCGCGGGCTGTTTTACTTCCAGCGGCTGGATTGCTGCGCAGCTGGACGGTTTGCGTAAACAGCAAAAACCCGGCAATAGCCGGGTTTTTGTCTGCTGGCGCCGGGGCTGGCTCCCCGGATGCTGGCGTTTGTTATGAGCGCTGCTCAATGGGGACGAAGTCCCGCGGGGTGTAACCGGTGTAGAGCTGGCGAGGACGACCAATCTTGTAGGGGTTGCTGATCATCTCGTGCCAGTGGGCAATCCAGCCAACCGTGCGGCCAGTGGCGAAAATCACGGTGAACATATCGGTGGGGATGCCGATGGCCTTCATGATAATGCCGGAGTAGAAGTCGACGTTTGGATAGAGTTTCTTCTCGATAAAGTATGGATCCTCCAAAGCGATTTGCTCCAGGCGCTTGGCGATCGCCAGCAGCGGATCGTCTTCCAGGCCAAGTTCGGCCAGCACTTCATCGCAGGACTCTTTCATAACCTTGGCGCGCGGATCGAAGTTTTTGTAGACCCGGTGACCGAAGCCCATAAGGCGGAAGGGATCGTTCTTGTCTTTGGCCTTGGCGACGTACTTGTCGATGTTGTCGACACTGCCAATCTCTTCCAGCATGTCCAGTACCGCTTCGTTGGCGCCGCCGTGGGATGGGCCCCACAAGGTGGCGATGCCGGCTGCGATACAGGCGAACGGGTTGGCTCCGGAGGAGCCGGCCAGGCGCACGGTGGAGGTCGACGCGTTCTGCTCGTGGTCGGCGTGCAACAGGAAGATCTTGTCCATGGCACGGGCCAGCACCGGGTTGACTTCCGGGTCATCGCAGGGTGTACCAAACATCATGTGCAGGAAGTTCTCTGCGTAGGACAGCTTGTTGTTGGGGTACATAAACGGCTGCCCGACGTGGTGCTTGTGGCACATGGCAGCGATGGTGGGCATCTTGGCGATCAGGCGATGGGCTGAAATCTTGCGATGTTCGGGGTTATTGATGTCGAGAGAGTCGTGATAGAAGGACGACAGGGCGCCGACAACCCCACACATAATGGCCATGGGGTGGGCATCGCTGCGGAAACCGCGGAAAAAGCGAGCGATATTCTCATGTACCATGGTGTGGTTGGTGATCATGCTGACAAATTGTTCTTTCTGTGCCAGCGTTGGCAGTTCGCCGTTTAACAGCAAGTAGCAGGTTTCGAGGTAGTCGGACTGGTCGGCCAGTTGCTCAATAGGGTAGCCGCCGTGCAGCAGTACGCCATTCTCGCCGTCAATGTAAGTCAGCTTTGACTCGCAGGACCCGGTGGACATAAATCCGGGATCGTAAGTGAAGTATCCCTTGGAGGTGAGGCTGGTGACGTCGATAACGTCGGGGCCTACAGTACCTGAGTGAATGGGTAATTCGATGGGTTCATCCAAACCGTCGACCGAAAGGTGGGCTTTCTTATCAGCCATTACGGACTCCTGTATAAAGTATATAAAAGCTGCACTGCATGACAGTACACGTGTAATAAAGATGCCAGAGCCGCAACACTATAAGCTGCGCCAAGCTATTGTCAATTGATATTGTCCACGATACCCCCCGGACTTTGGTCTGATTGCGCTGGACTGAGCCTGTGGCATGCTATGGCGAAGTGGTGCGCAATTAAGGGGCTCGGTGCACTGTGTTTGTGCACTGGGCAAATGCTGGCCGGTTTGTCGGTTTTTGCCGCCGTTTCGCCGCATTTAAATTGTATTTTCCGAGAACTTCAGTCGATCTTCGCGGTCTTCTGTTGTTTTTTGACAGTCGTCTCTCTATAATTTCGCGCGGCCTGCCTAGTGCCGGATGTGCTGCAAGTTGGCGCAACTGGCAGATCATGACGGCGACTTGTGCAGCATCGCTGCAAACGAAAATGCCCATTCCTGGGGAACAGAAGGTGTGACTTACTCGTGAACAAGAACAGACCTGTAAATCTGGACATTTCCACTATTAAACTTCCTATCACCGCATATATATCGATCTTGCATCGCGTTTCAGGCGTAATCCTGTTCGCCGGTGTGGCGATTTTACTCTGTATGCTCGACTCAAGTCTCGAATCGCCGGAAAGCTTCGCGGCGCTGAAAGAAGGTTTACAGAACCCTGTTTACCAATTTCTGATTTGGGGTACTTTGGCGGCGCTCGCCTTTCACCTGGTCGCTGGTGTTCGCCACCTGATCATGGATATGGGTATTGGTGAAACCCTCCAAGGGGGGCAGGATGGCGCCAAAGTCGCGTTTGTGGTGGCCGGAATATTGATTATTTTAGCGGGAGTTTGGGTATGGTAACTGCAGTAACCAGTTTTGGCCGCAGCGGCCTCTACGATTGGGTCGCCCAGCGTGTTAGTGCGGTGGTACTGGCGGCTTACACACTGTTCCTGGTGGGTTTTATTCTGTTGACTCCGGAAGTGGGCTACGCCGAGTGGAAAGAGCTCTACAGTTACCTTTGGATGCGCGTTTTCAGCCTGCTGGCTCTGCTGTCTATGGTGGCGCATGCCTGGATAGGCCTGTGGGCGGTGTTGACCGATTACCTGACGACCCGTTTGCTGGGTACCAAGGGCACGGTACTGCGCGTTTCAGCGCAACTGCTCATGGGTGTGGTCATTTTGACCTACACCGTATGGGGCATTGAAATTTTGTGGGGATTTTAATTAATGGCTAATATGCGTACGATTTCTTTTGACGGTATTGTTATCGGCGGTGGTGGTGCAGGTATGCGCGCCGCACTGCAACTGGCCCAGTCCGGCTACAAAACAGCAGTAATCACCAAGGTTTTCCCCACTCGCTCCCATACAGTCTCGGCCCAGGGCGGCATCACCTGTGCCATTGCTTCTGATGACCCCAACGACGACTGGCGCTGGCACATGTACGACACCGTCAAAGGGTCGGACTATATTGGTGACCAGGATGCAATCGAATACATGTGTTCAGTTGGCCCGGAAGCGGTGTTTGAACTGGATCACATGGGCCTGCCTTTCTCCCGCACTGAAAATGGCCGTATCTATCAGCGCCCCTTCGGCGGCCAGTCCAAGGACTTTGGCCGCGGCGGCCAGGCGGCTCGCACCTGTGCGGCGGCTGACCGCACCGGTCACGCGCTGTTGCACGCCCTGTACCAGGGTAATGTCAAGAATGACACTGTATTCCTGAACGAGTGGTTTGCCATCGACCTGGTGAAGAACCAGGACGGGGTTGTGACCGGTGTTATCGCCATGAATATTGAAGATGGCGATGTGGTGTATGTGAAGTCCAAGGCCACGGTGCTGGCCACCGGTGGCGCAGGTCGCATCTACGCCTCGACTACCAACGCCCATATCAATACCGGTGACGGTATCGGCATGGCTCTGCGGGCCGGTTTCCCGGTGCAGGATATCGAGATGTGGCAGTTCCACCCGACCGGAATCGCCGGTGCCGGCGTACTGGTAACCGAGGGTTGCCGGGGTGAGGGTGGCTACCTGATCAACAAGGATGGCGAGCGCTTTATGGAGCGCTATGCGCCCAACGCTAAAGACCTCGCTGGCCGCGATGTGGTTGCCCGTTCCATGGTGCTGGAAATTATCGACGGTCGCGGTTGCGGACCGGAGGGCGATCACGTGTTCCTGAAGCTCGATCACCTCGGTGAGGAGACCCTGAATGCCAAGTTGCCCGGTATTCTTGAGCTGTCGCGTACTTTTGCTCACGCCGACCCGGTCAAAGAGCCTATCCCGGTAGTGCCTACGTGCCACTATATGATGGGTGGTATTCCGACCAATATCCACGGTCAGGCCCTGACGGTCGATGCTGACGGTAAAGACAAGATTATCGAAGGTATCTACGCCTGCGGTGAAGTGGCCTGTGTATCAGTGCACGGCGCCAACCGTCTGGGCGGCAACTCGCTGCTGGACCTGGTGGTGTTTGGGCGCGCCTCCGGCCTGTTTATCGAGAAGTCCCTGCGTGAAGGCATCGAGCATCGCGAAGCGTCGGAATCCGATATCGAGCAGGCGATGTCACGCTTGAACCGGGTAAACAATACCAACGACGGCGAAGAGGCTCCGGCCCTGCGCAAAGAGTTGCAGACCATCATGCAAAACCACTTTGGCGTATTCCGCAAAGGCGAGTTTATGCAGGAGGGCATTAAAAAGCTGGCGGATTTGCGTGGTCGCATTGAAAACGTCAAACTGACTGACAAGTCCAGTGCTTTTAACACCGCCCGCATTGAAGCCCTCGAGTTGCAAAACTTGCTGGAAGTGGCTGAAGCAACAGCTATTGCCGCCGAAGTGCGCAAAGAGTCCCGCGGCGCCCACGCGCGCGAAGACTTCCAGGATCGTGATGACGAAAACTGGCTGTGTCACTCCATGTTCTTCCCGGAGGAAAAGAAAGTCGGCAAGCGCGCCGTAAACTTCACCCCGAAGACTATGGAACCCTTTGAGCCCAAGGTTCGTACATACTGATCAGGAGGTAGCTAGTTATGTTGAATGTAGAAGTCTATCGTTACAACCCTGAAACTGACTCTGCCCCGTATATGCAGAGTTACCAAGTTGATACCCAGGGTAAAGACCTGATGGTGCTGGACGTACTGGAGCTGCTCAAGTCGCAGGACTCGAGCCTGGCTTTCCGTCGCTCCTGTCGCGAGGGTGTGTGTGGCTCTGACGGCATGAACATCAACGGCAAGAACGGCCTGGCATGTATCAAGCCATTGTCGGAGTGTGTGGAAAAAAACACTTTGGTGTTGCGCCCGCTGCCAGGTCTGCCGGTGATCCGTGACCTGGTGATCGATATGAGCCTGTTTTACGCCCAGTATCGGAAGATCGATCCGTACCTGCAGAACGATACCCCGGCACCGGCCATAGAACGCTTGCAGTCTCCGGAAGATCGCGCCAAGCTGGACGGGTTGTATGAGTGTATACTCTGTGCCTGCTGCTCCACCAGCTGTCCGTCGTTCTGGTGGAATCCGGACAAGTTTATTGGTCCGGCAGGTCTGTTGCAGGCTTATCGGTTCCTGGTAGATAGTCGCGATACAGCGACAGAAGAGCGACTGGCGAAACTGGATGACCCTTTCAGTGTGTTCCGCTGCCACGGTATTATGAACTGTGTCGCGGTGTGCCCCAAAGGCCTGAACCCTACCAAGGCTATTGGGCATATTCGCAATATGCTGATCCAGAGCGCCACCTGATCTCGGTGCTGCGATAGTTTGCGGGGCGGCGTTGGCACAGGGTCTTCGCCGGAGCTCTATCGGGGCAGCCGGGAGTGCAAGTCAACCGGCCTGGCAAGGCCGGTAACAAGCTCTCAGACTGATGTATCAGGCAGGAGAGGGCGGGTAACAAGAAAATAAAGCTGAGTGCACCTGCGATTAGCGCGTTGCGGTAACCAGGATATGCTCAGAGAAAGAGCGAAACCCTATCCAAAAGATTAGGTTTTTACTGTTGGCAAATCGCTGGTAACAGCGGGGGCAATCGGGTGACACCCGAGCTGGCAGGGTGAGTTCGATAAGCAGGCGCGCTTGCTTTTCACGGGTGCAACACTCCCGCGGAATTTCCGATGTTCTGCAGTGACTGACTTAAGCAGTCGCAGCAGGGAAGATATCGGTCAGACATTCCCGGGGTGTGGGGAGGTGCCCGAATGAATAGAGCGGTGTGTTATCCAACTTGCACTGGAGCTAAGGCCCCTTTTTAAGGTGGGCACAAATGCAAGAAAGCATCATGGAGCAATGGTTGCGGACATCCCATATCTCGGGTGGGAATGCAGCTTACGTTGAAGACCTCTACGATACCTATTTACACGATCCCAATGCCGTACCGACAGAGTGGCGGGATTACTTTGATCAGCTGCCCAGAATCGAGGGCGTGGTTACGCAAGACGTACCCCACTCGGTGGTGCGGGAGCATTTCGAACTGCTCGGCAGAAACCGGGCCCGTCCGGTGGTTGCACCCGGCTCAGGCGGCCCCAGCTTTGAGCACGAAAGCAAACAGATCCACGTTGTTCAATTAATTAGTTCTTACCGTTTCCGCGGCCACCAAAAAGCCAAGCTCGACCCTCTCGGATTGATGGTGCGGGAACAAGTGCCCGACCTGCAATTAGGCTTTCACGGCTTGACCCAGGCGGACCTGGATACGGCATTCCAGACGGCCAACACCTTCTTCGGCAAAGACGAAGCCCCGCTGCGTGAAATTATCGAGGCCCTGGAGCAGACCTACTGCGGCTCAGTTGGCCCGGAAATCATGCATATCACCAATTTCGCTGAAAAGCAGTGGTTGCAGCAGCGCCTCGAAAGCGTGCGCAGCAAACCGGTCTACGACCCTGAGTTCCGCACCCGCATTTTGGAGCGCCTGACCGCAGCCGAGGGTCTGGAGCGCCACCTGGACAGCAAGTTTCCCGGCACCAAGCGCTTTGGTCTGGAAGGTGGCGAAAGCTTTATCCCCCTCCTCGACGGCCTGATTCGCCGGGCGGGCGAGCACGGCGCCAAGGAAATTGTGTTGGGCATGGCCCACCGCGGACGCCTCAATACCCTGGTGAATACCCTGGGTAAAAGAACGGCCGATTTGTTCGAGGAGTTCGAAGGCAAGCGCATCATTGACAGTTCCGGTGACGTTAAATACCACCAGGGCTTTTCTTCCAACGTGATGACCCCGGGCGGTGAAGTACACCTGGCGATGTCTTTCAACCCGTCACACCTGGAAATTGTATCGCCAGTGGTGGAGGGCTCGGTGCGAGCCCGCCAGGACCGTCGCGAGGATCCGCTGGGCAACAAGGTGGTGCCGATTTCCGTGCACGGGGATGCGGCTTTTGCCGGTCAGGGTGTGGTGATGGAAACCTTCCAGATGTCCCAGACCCGCGCCTACGGCACCGGCGGCACCATCCATATTGTTATCAATAACCAGGTTGGCTTTACCACCAGCCGGCGTGAAGATGCCCGCTCTACCGAGTACTGTACGGACGTGGCCAAGGTCATTGAGGCACCGATTTTACACGTCAACGCCGACGATCCGGAAGCCGTGCTGTTTGTTACGCTGCTGGCGATGGACTATCGCTACGAGTTCAAGAAGGATGTGGTCATTGACCTGGTGTGTTACCGCCGTCGCGGTCACAACGAAACCGATGAGCCGTCCGCGACGCAGCCGCTCATGTACAAGGCGATTCGCAATCACAAGACCACCCGTACCCTGTACGCGGAAAAACTGGTCAATGAGGGCGTCCTGAGCCAGGCCGATGCGGACCAGATGGCCACGGATTACCGGGCAGCGCTGGACCGTGGTGAACACGTGGCCCAGGGCCTGGTGAGCGAGCCTGACAAGACCATGTTTGTCGATTGGACTCCCTACATCGGTCACGATTGGTATACGCCAGCGGATACCAGTTATGACCTCAAGGCGTTGCAGGAACTGGCAACCAAAATGTGCGAGATTCCCGACGGCATCCAGGTGCAGCGCCAGGTTACCAAGATTTACGATGATCGCCGCAAGATGGCAGGCGGTGCCCTGCCGATCAACTGGGGTATGGCCGAAACCCTGGCCTACGCCACGCTGTTGACCGACGATGTCCGGGTGCGCCTTACCGGCCAGGATGTTGGCCGCGGTACGTTCTCCCATCGCCACGTGGTTATCCACAACCAAAAGGATGGCTCCAGTTACGAGCCTTTGGCCCACCTGAGCGACGATCAGCGCGAGTTTGATATCTACGACTCGCTGCTCTCGGAAGAGGCGGTATTGGCGTTTGAGTACGGCTACGCCACCACCTCGCCCAACGCGCTGGTGATCTGGGAGGCTCAGTTCGGTGACTTTGCCAACGGGGCCCAGGTGGTTATCGACCAGTTTATTACCAGTGGCGAGCACAAGTGGGGTCGCCTGTGTGGTTTGACCATGTTGTTGCCACACGGTTACGAAGGCCAGGGGCCGGAGCATTCTTCCGCGAGGCTGGAGCGCTTTATGCAATTGTGTGCCGAGCACAATATCCAGGTGTGCATTCCCACAACCCCAGCGCAGGTGTTTCACATGTTGCGTCGCCAGGCCATCCGGCCGATGCGTCGGCCGCTGGTGGTAATGAGCCCGAAATGGATTCTGCGCCACAAGCTTGCTACATCTTCCCTGGAAGAGCTGGCCAACGGCCGTTTCCAGAACGTAATCGGCGAGCAGGAGCTGCAGCCTGAGGGAGTCAAGCGCGCGGTATTATGTAGTGGCAAGGTTTATTACCACCTGCTCGAGGCCCGCATGGAGTCCGGCCAAACCGACGTGGCACTGATTCGGCTGGAGCAGTTGTATCCGTTCCCCAGCGATGAATTGGCAGCAGCATTGCAGCCTTTTAGCAACCTCAAGGAGGTGGTGTGGTGTCAGGAAGAACCTATGAACCAGGGTTGCTGGTACAGCAGTCAGCACCATATGCGTCGCGTAGTCGACACGATTGATAAATCGATGCCGCTGCTCTATGCCGGGCGTGAACCTTCAGCCGCACCTGCGGCAGGTTATATGTCAGTGCACCTGGAAGAGCAGAGCCGGTTTGTTGAGCAGGCGTTGACGGTCAGTTAACTCTCGCCAAATAAAGTTATCACCCCAATATTAGACGACCCGATGGCAAATGAAGCGCGCACAGGTTTAAGCTGGAAATTGCCAAAAGCTAAAGGAACACGAGAATGACTATTGAAATAAAAGCACCTACTTTTCCAGAATCCGTCCAGGATGGCACTATCGCAACCTGGCACAAGCAGCCTGGCGAGGCAGTCAGCCGGGACGAGCTGATTGTTGATATCGAAACCGATAAAGTGGTGCTGGAGGTGGTTGCTCCTGCCGATGGCAGTATCGCTGAAATTCGCAAAGGGGAGGGCGATACCATTCTCAGTAACGAAGTCATTGCCCTGTTTGCTGAAGGTGCAGTGGATGCCGCAGCCGCGGCGGCCCCGGCGGTTGCAGAGACTGTCGAAGCTGGAGCAGCAGACGCGGCCGGAGGCGCAATTGCCAGTCCTTCGGCGCGCAAGCTGGCTGGAGAAAAAGGGATCGACCTGGCCAGTGTCAAGGGTTCTGGCAAGGACGGCCGTATCACCAAGGAAGACGTTGTTAATGCCAGCGCCGCCGCACCGGCACCCGCGGCAGCGCCTGCCGCCAAACCCGCCAGCGCGCCAGCGGCGGTCGCGATTAGCGCCAGCGGTGAGCGCGTTGAAAAGCGTGTACCGATGACCCGTATGCGCAAGCGTATTGCCGAGCGTCTGCTGGAAGCGTCCAGTGGTACCGCTATGTTGACCACATTCAATGAGGTCAACATGGGGCCGGTGATGGAGTTGCGCAAAAAGTACAAGGCGCAGTTTGAAAAATCCCACGATGGAACCCGATTGGGTTTTATGGGCTTTTTCGTCAAGGCCGCAGTGGAAGCATTGCGTCGCTACCCGGCGGTAAACGCATCCATCGACAATGATGATGTTGTCTACCACGGCTACCAGGATATCAGTGTCGCCGTGTCCACCGACAAAGGTCTGGTGGTGCCGGTATTGCGCAGTGCCGAGCACATGAGCCTGGCCGGGGTGGAAAATGCTATTCGCGACTTCGGTGTCCGGGCGCAGCAGGGCAAGTTGAGTATGGAAGAGATGACCGGTGGAACCTTCTCCATTACCAACGGCGGAGTGTTTGGCTCGCTGATGTCAACGCCCATCCTGAATCCACCGCAAACCGCCATCCTGGGTATGCACAAGATTCAGGAACGGCCCATGGCAGTGGACGGTCAAGTGAAGATTTTACCAATGATGTATCTGGCCCTTTCCTACGATCACCGCCTGGTCGATGGCAAGGATGCGGTCCAGTTTTTGGTGGCGATCAAGGATATGATTGAAGATCCTGCTCGCATTTTGTTGGAGCTCTAGGAGACTATCGGCCTCAGGTATCTGTACAGCATTATTTGTAACGCGATTAATTATGGCAGCGCGAGCAGTGCTCGCGAGCTGCCGGGAAAATTAAACTTTAAACCATTTAGGGTGTATTACTATGTCGGATAAATACGATGTGATCGTGATTGGCTCAGGACCTGCGGGTTATGTCGCTGCAATTCGGGCGGCTCAATTGGGCCTGAAGACCGCTTGTATTGAAAAGTGGAAAGACGACAAGGGCAAAGGAATCAATGGCGGAACTTGCCTGAATGTGGGCTGCATCCCCTCCAAGGCACTGCTGGACAGTTCGCACAAGTACCATGAAGCGAAAGACTCCTATTCTGCCCACGGTATTAGCACCGGTAAAATGAGTATTGATGTCCCTGCGATGATTGCCCGCAAGGATAAAGTCGTAAAGCAGATGTCCGGAGGTATTACCGGCCTGTTCCAGGCCAACAAGGTCACCCCTCTGTACGGCACCGGCAAATTGCTGAAAGGGCGCAAGGTTGAGCTCACTGACAACGAAGGCAAACAACAGATACTGGAAGCCGAGAACGTCATCCTGGCGTCGGGCTCAATACCGGTCAATATCCCGGTTGCGCCAGTGGACAACGACGTAATCGTCGACTCCACCGGAGCACTGGAGTTTACCGAAGTGCCCAAGCGACTCGGCGTTATCGGCGCTGGTGTGATCGGCCTTGAGCTTGGCAGCGTCTGGGGTCGACTGGGCTCCAAAGTCGTATGTCTCGAGGCTATGGATGACTTCCTGGCCATTATGGACCAGCAAATTGCCAAGGAAACCCAGAAGATCCTGACCAAGCAAGGGCTCGATATCCGCCTCGGCTGTCGTGTTACCGGTAGCAAAGTGAATGGCAAGGAAGTCGAAGTTACCTACACCGACAAGGCCGGTAAAGAGCAGAAGGAAACTTTTGACAAGCTGATCGTCTGCGTTGGTCGTCGCCCTTTCACTGAAGGCCTGCTGGCCCCCGATAGCGGTGTGAACCTGGATGAGCGCGGCTGTATTTACGTCAATGATCTCTGTTCAACCAATGCACCTGGTGTCTGGGCAATCGGTGACGTGGTGCGTGGTCCGATGCTGGCCCACAAAGGTTCAGAAGAAGGCGTGGTAGTGGCCGAGCGTATAGCCGGGCAGAAGCCGCTGGTGAATTATGATATCATCCCCAACGTTATTTACATCCAGCCGGAAGTCGCCTCCGTAGGTCGCACCGAAGAGCAGGTGAAGGCCGATGGCGAAGAATACAGTGTCGGTACCTTCCCGTTCCTGGCTATCGGCCGGGCCGTGGCTACAGGTGATGCCGACGGCATGGTTAAAATCATCGCAGACGCCAAAACCGACCGGGTATTGGGTTGCCACATTGTGGGCCCAAATGCCTCGGACCTGGTCCAGCAAGTGGCGATCGCGATGGAGTTTGGGGCAACTGCAGAGGATCTCGGCATGACCGTGTTTGGTCACCCGACTTTCTCTGAAGCCGTAAAAGAAGCTGCTTTGGCAGTGAATGGTCATGCCATTCATATGCCGAACAAGAAGAAGCGCAAATAATAAAACTGACAGCGCCGCAGGAGAGATGGCTCGCAGTATGAGTACATCTCGTGCCTGGCAATCCGACTGGTCGGGTTGCCTTATTACAATCAAGCGCCATAGGCGCAAGTGGATGGATAGTAAACATGAACTTGCATGAATATCAGGGCAAACTGTTGTTTGCCGAATACGGCTTGCCTGTCTCCAAAGGCATAGCTGCTGAAACCTCAGCAGAAGCAGTTGCTGCAGCCGATATTATCGGTGGCGGTAAATACGTTGTTAAGGCCCAGGTTCACGCTGGCGGCCGCGGTAAGGCTGGTGGTGTCAAACTGGTCACCTCCAAAACTGAAATCAAAGAGTTTGCTGAAAAGTGGCTGGGCAACAACCTGGTGACCTACCAGACAGACGCTAATGGCCAGCCGGTCAGCCGCATTCTGGTTGAACCCTGCACGGATATTGCCAACGAGTTATACCTCGGTGCTGTAGTCGATCGCTCCAGCCGTCGTATCGTTTTCATGGCCTCCACTGAAGGTGGTGTGGAAATTGAAAAAGTGGCGGAAGAAACTCCTGAGAAAATCCTCAAGGCTACCATCGACCCCCTGACAGGTGCGCAGCCATACCAGGCTCGCGAGCTGGCGTTCAAGCTGGGTCTCGAAGGCAAGCAAATCAAGCAGTTCACCCAGATCTTCCTCGGTCTGGCGAAAATGTTTGAAGAAAAAGACCTGGCCCTGCTGGAGATTAACCCGCTGGTTATTACCCCGGCCGGCGACCTGCACTGTCTCGATGCCAAGGTGATCATCGATGGCAACGCAATTTATCGTCAACCGCAAATCAAGGAAATGCACGATCCTTCCCAAGATGATGCCCGTGAAGCGCATGCGGCCCAGTGGGACCTCAACTACGTGGCCCTGGACGGCAATATCGGCTGTATGGTTAATGGCGCGGGCTTGGCGATGGGTACCATGGATATCGTCAAGCTGCACGGCGGCAACCCTGCCAACTTCCTTGATGTGGGCGGTGGTGCAACCAAAGAGCGTGTTATCGAAGCGTTCAAGATCATTCTCTCCGACGACCGGGTTGAAGCGGTATTGATCAATATCTTCGGTGGTATCGTGCGCTGTGATTTGATTGCCGAAGGTGTTATCGGCGCCGTCGAAGAAGTGGGTGTAAAAGTGCCTGTGGTTGTACGTCTGGAAGGTAACAATGCCGACCTGGGTGCCAAAGTGTTGGCTGACAGCGGTCTGAATATTATTGCTGCGACCAGCTTGACCGATGCTGCAGAGCAAGTTGTTAAAGCGGCTAAAGGTTAATAAGGGGCGAGCAAATGAGCGTATTAATTAACAAAGATACAAAAGTAATCTGCCAGGGTTTCACTGGTTCCCAGGGCACCATGCACTCCGAGCAGTCTATCGCCTACGGCACCCAAATGGTTGGTGGTGTGACTCCGGGTAAGGGCGGCACCACTCATCTGGGCCTGCCAGTATTCAACACCGTTGCGGAAGCGGTAGAGGCCACTGGTGCGGATGCGTCGGTAATTTATGTACCTGCCCCTTTCTGTAAAGATTCTATCCTCGAGGCTGCCAACGGCGGTATCAAGCTGATCGTTTGTATCACTGAACACATTCCAGTTATGGATATGCTGCAGTGCAAGGTTCGCTGTGATGAGCTGGGTGTACGCCTGATTGGTCCTAACTGCCCGGGCGTTATCACTCCCGGTGAGTGCAAGATCGGTATTATGCCAGGTCACATCCACTTGCCAGGCAAGGTGGGTATCGTCTCCCGTTCCGGCACCCTGACCTACGAAGCGGTCAAGCAAACTACCGATTACGGCTTCGGCCAGTCCACTTGCGTGGGTATTGGTGGCGACCCAATTCCGGGCACCAACTTTATCGACGTGCTGGAGTTGTTCGAAAAAGATCCGCAGACCGAAGCCATTGTTATGATCGGTGAAATCGGTGGTTCCGCGGAAGAAGAAGCCGCTGCTTACATCAAGAACAATGTCAGCAAGCCGGTAGTGTCGTACATCGCCGGTGTAACTGCACCTGCAGGTAAGCGCATGGGTCACGCCGGTGCCATCATCTCCGGTGGTAAAGGCACTGCCGATGAGAAGTTTGCTGCACTGGAAGATGCCGGTGTTAAAACCGTACGCTCCCTGGCGGGAATCGGTGAAGCACTGAAAGAAGTGACTGGCTGGTAAGATCGGGGCTGCAAATGCAGCAATCGATGTGATCAGTGATTGACACTCGAAAAGCCCTCTTGGTGACAAGGGGGCTTTTTTTGTGGGTCTAACTTCATCTAATAGTATGAAACCCTGGATCAACTGCAATGATTTTGTGCTTGCACGCATTGACACAGGGCGTTGCTCGGGAAAGGATGTAGAGACTCGACTGGAGTTAAAGCATGGACGCCAGAAAAACCCAACCACAGGATGTGGACACCGCTGCCCGATCGCTATTTTTATTGGCCCAGTACCATCAGGTTGCCACCGATGAGGCCGGGGTACTGCATCAGTTCGCCCAGCCCGGGCAGCCAATGAATGACGGTGATCTGCTCAGGGCGGCCGCCGCCCTTGATTTCAAGGCGCGTAAACACCAGAGTGACTTTGCCGGCTTGAAGAACAAGCTGCTGCCGGCAATTGGCAAAACAAAGGCAGGTGATTATTTCGTCATCGCCCGCGTAACCGTCGCCCAGGCGGGAATAAATACCGGTGCTGCCGAAGCGGAAGCCAGGGCTTTGGTATTTTTTCCGGCGGAGTCATCACCGCGAGAAATTCCACAGTCGGAACTGCAAGCGGACTGGTCTGGTGAGCTTTTCCTCTTCACCAGGCGTGGCGCTGCTGGCACAGGACCGGGCCAGTTTGATATCAGCTGGTTTATTCCGGCGCTGCTGAAATATCGCAAACTGTTTGCCGATGTATTGCTGGCGTCGCTGTTTTTGCAGCTGTTCGCCCTGTTGACGCCGCTGTTTTTCCAGGTGGTGATGGATAAGGTGTTGGTGCACCGCGGATTGACCACGCTGGATGTGCTGGCGTGTGGTTTTTTTGTGGTGTTGGTATTTGAGGCTCTGCTCGGTGCTGTGCGCAACTACGTGTTCTCACACACCACCAACCGGGTCGACGTCGAGTTGGGGGCGAAGCTGTTTCAACATTTGCTGCGCTTGCCCATGGCCTATTTTGAAGCGCGCCAGGTAGGGCAGAGTGCTGCCAGGGTCCGGGAACTGGAAACCATCCGCAATTTTATTACCGGCTCCGCGTTAACCCTGTGTATCGACCTGTTGTTTACCTTCCTGTTTTTTGTCGTTATGTGGTACTACAGCCCCACATTGACGCTGGTGGTACTGGGATCAGTGCCTTTTTTCATAGTTTTATCCCTCCTGATTACCCCGGTATTGCGCCGGCGCCTGGACGAGAAATTCAACTTTGGCGCCCGCAACCAAGCGTTCCTGGTGGAAGCCGTCAACGGTATTGAAACGGTCAAGGCCAGCGCGGTGGAGCCGCAAATGCAGCGCCATTGGGAGGAGCAGTTGGCCGGCTACGTCAACGCCTCATTTCGCGCGCAACACGTGGGCAACCTGTCGGGGCAGGTCGCGGGGCTGATCAGCAAGGTGACTACTCTGCTGATCATCTACCTGGGCGCTTACGCTGTTATGGATGGCAAAATGACCGTGGGTGAACTGGTGGCGTTCAATATGTTGGCGGGCCGGGTCAGCGGGCCAGTGCTGAAACTGGTGCAATTGTGGCAGGAGTTTCAGCAGGCCCGGATTTCCATTGCCCGCCTGGGCGATATTCTCAACACCCCGGCGGAGCCCGGCTTTAATCCCGGTCGCAGCTCCCTGCCCAGGTTGCATGGACGTATTCAGTTGCAGCACGTAAAATTTCGCTATGGTGCAGACAGCCCGCTGGTGCTGGATGATGTGTCGCTGGACATTCGCGCCGGGGAAGTCCTCGGTATCGTCGGTCGCTCCGGTTCCGGTAAAAGCACACTGACCAAACTGGTGCAGCGTTTTTACCTGCCGGAAGCCGGCAGTATTCTGGTCGACGGTGCCAACCTGGGTGTTATCGACACCCAGTGGTTGCGGCAAAATGTCGGCGTGGTATTGCAGGATAACTTTCTCTTCAATCGCAGTATCCGGGCCAATATTGCCCTGGTGAATCCGGGCTTATCCATGCAGCGGGTGGTCGCTGCCGCCAAACTGGCCGGCGCACACGATTTTATCCTGCAGCTGCCGGAAGGCTATGACACCACTGTGGGTGAGCAGGGTTGCAACCTGTCGGGAGGCCAGCGCCAGCGCCTGGCCATTGCCAGGGCCCTGATCAACAACCCTCGAATACTTATCCTGGACGAAGCCACCAGTGCACTGGACTATGAGTCCGAGCGCATTATCCAGGAGAATATGGCGGCTATATGCCAGAACCGTACGGTGCTGATTATCGCCCACCGGCTATCAACGGTGCGTCAGTGCGACCGCATTATCGTAATGGAAAACGGACGGATTATCGAGCAGGGGCGCCATGACGATTTACTGGAGGCCAACGGCTACTACACTCAATTACACAGCTATCAAAATCATACCCCGAGAATCCGGCAGGTATAGGGCGAGCTGACGCGGTTAATTATTGGCCGTTAGTAACGCCCTCACTGAAAGGGCAGTTTGCAGCAAGATCACTCATAAAGGGACATTATGGGAACAATACTTACCCGACTGTATAGGGCGATGTTGCACATCCTGGGAGCTCGGCGCCAGCCTGGGGCGACTGAGTGCGGTCGCGAACAGCTGGATTTTCTTCCGGCTGTATTGCAAATACAGGAGCGCCCGGCCTCACCGGCGGGCCGCTTGCTCGGCTGGAGCTTGATGGCATTATTCAGTATTGCCATTATCTGGGCCTGCCTGGGAGAAGTGGATATTGTGGCTGTAGCTGAGGGCAAGGTGGTGTCTGGCAGTCGTATCAAAGCCATACAGCCGCTGCAAAAAGGCTTGCTGAGGGCGATTCACGTACAAGAAGGCGAGTTCGTGAAGCGGGGCCAGCCATTGATCGAACTGGATCAAACCGTTACCCAGGCAGAGCAAGCACGTTTGGCGGAGGAGTTGCGCTTTACCCGAACAGAGCTTTCGCGCAAGCAATATTTTAGCGCCGCGCAGGCGAAATCCGTAATGTTGATCCAGCGGGGTAATGGTGACGTTGCCGCGGTAGCGGCGCTTGACCGTGTGCTGCCAGCAGATCAGGAGGTACCCCAACGCAGTTTGCTGGAGCAGGAACTGATGGACTACCAGGCCAAAATCAATGCTTACCTCAGTGATGAAAAAGAGTTACAAGCTCAATTACAGGCCAATCTCGCGCAAATCAATATGTTGCAGCAAACCCTGCCCCTGATCGAAAAGCGTTTACAGGCACTGCGGCAGCTGGAGAAAGACAAATTGGTCGCGGAAATGGAGCGTCTCAGTGTAGAGCAGGAGTTTATTGAGCAGCAGCAAGCGCTGTTCGCCTATCGCGCACAGCAGCAACAGCACTCGGCAGCCGTGGAGAGCGCGAGGCAGCGACTCATTGGTTTTCAGTCTGAAATGCAGAAAAATACCTTGCTGGAAATCGATAACCTGGAGCGCAGGATACATTCCCTGAGCCAGGAGTTGGCAAAAGCAAGGGACGTAAATCGCCGTAAAATACTCTACGCCCCGGTGGATGGCCAGGTGCAGCAGCTGGCCATCCACACGGTTGGTGGTGTGGTGACCGAGGCGCAGGTGTTGATGCAACTGGTGCCAGGTAATGACTTCCTGGAGGTGGAAGCGACGCTGGCGAACAAGGATGTGGGTTTTGTCTTCCCCGGACAAACCGCTGAGGTAAAAATCAATACCTTTAATTTTACCCGCTACGGGGTCTTGGAGGCCAAAGTCGTGGGCCTTAGTGCCGATGCCATTGCCGATGAGGTGAAAGGTTTGGTGTATAAATTGCGCTTGCAACTGCAACGCAGTGAATTGCAAATCGATGACAGGCTGGTGACTCTGATCCCTGGAATGGCCGTGACCGCAGAGGTGAAGATTGGTCGGCGTCGGTTGATCGAGTTTGTGCTGTCGCCGCTGCTGAGAAAGGCCAACGAGAGCGCCAGAGAGCGCTGAAAACAGACTTTATATTTCCTAATTACGCCTATGAATAAGCCAGCTATCGGCGATAGTAAACATATACCCTGTAGCCCTTGGGACAGCAGCTTTGCTCCCGGCCTGGCTCCAGGGACTTGCTTTCAAGACTCGCCGTCAACCCATCCATGCACCCAAAGCACTCGCTCCGCTCGCGGGGCGGGCTCGAGGCTCCACGACAGCATCCCTGCTGTCGAGGGTCTTGAAAGCAAGCCCCCGAAGCCAGACCTAACATAGTGCCAACTGCACGACGCTTGGCTTAGGTGGTAATTAGATTATATTTTGCACAGCAGATTTTGATTTATTGCAGAATTAGCAACTATGAAAGGATAAATACCTATGATCGGTTTATTTGTAATAACAGTAACACTGTTGTACCCGATTGCGCTTGTTTATTTTCTTTGGTCCGCAGTCAAATCCAAAGGGGAAAAGAGGCTCGGGATGCTGATGTTGTTCTTTGCGCTGATTTTAATTCCTTTTGGTGATGTACCTTTCAATCTTTATCGTTTTAATAAGTTGTGTGAGAAGGAAGCGGGTATTTTTGTCTATCACAAAGTTGGGTTGCCTCCGGAGTATTTCGTGAAAGAAGGAGAGCCAATACGAAAAATCATCTATCGGGAGAATGGTGGTTCAGGATCTAGAGAAGTAAAGGCAAAAGGAAATGAAATTGATATAGAAAAGCTCAAGGCAAGATATCAAATAGAAGATCATTCGAAAAAAGACATTGTTTCCCGAGGCTATGTTTCCAGCTATACCACAACTGTTATGGATGGAGAAAAACTGTTGGGGAAGGCAGTTACACTTTACGGAGGAGGTGGCTGGTTCTTCAGGAAATTTACCCCTGGAGGAGGTGGTAAAAGTTGTCCTGAAAAAATCCGTAGGCCTGGTTATGTGGATATGCATAAGAAAGTACTCTACGAAATTTTTTATAAAATTACCTAATTTCTACCTAAGCTAAGCTTTCGTGCAGCCGGCACTATGTTAGGTCTGGCTTCGGGGGCTTGCTTTCAAGACCCTCGACAGCAGGGATGCTGTCGTGGAGCCTCCATGGATGGAACCTCGGCGAGTCTTGAAAGCAAGCCCCTGGAGCCAGGCCGGGAGCAAAGCTGCTGTCCCAAGGGCTACAAGGTATATGTTTACTACCGCCGATAGCTGGCTTATTCATAGTCGTAATTAGGTAAAATTAAGAGCTAAAGGAATGAGCTATGACAAAACTTACCGATTTGTTTGATTACTCCAGTCTGGCGATGGCTGCCTACGCAAACGGAGAACTGATGTCAGACTTGAAAGCTGATGGTGTCGAGTTTAGTAATTCTCAGGCTGAAAAATTTTTAAAAAAGTTCGAGCATCAAGAAACATCTCCTGACACATTAACTGGGTTTTCTGGCTCGTTTTATATGGTTAAGGCGGGCGAAAGTTCTGGAAGCTTTGTGTTCACTTTAAGAGGAACTGATGGGAATTTCATCAAGAATCCCGTTGAGTTTTACAAGGACTACATATCAGATCTATCGCTGGGTGTTCTCGGGACCGCAACTCTCCAGATAATGGATATGCTGAATTTTTATTTACAAGCAATTACCCCCGCAAATGAGCAGGTCGCACAGTATCAAATTAACGTGGGCGTCAGTACCTCGGATGCCGGCTTGATGCTAGCGGAAAAGGCCCCCGCCAACGGCCTGGGTATTCCAGGCCTCAATGCAACAACGCCAATAATTGTCACCGGACACTCCCTCGGCGGCCACCTCGCCCAGGCATTTGTGCGCCTGTTCCCGAATATTGTCTCTGCCGCCTACACCTACAATGCACCTGGAATTAATTCCGGTGTGGATGGATTCGATCACCTGGCAGAGATGCTCGGTGCGATTACCGATCCGATAAATGTTACCCCAGGCCCATCTGCTGATGCCCGGGTTACCAATGTGATTGCTGAGCCCGGCGCCGAATTCACGGCTATTGTTGGTGACAATTTGGGTGCCTCTGAAATGCTATTTATTGAGCAGGGCAGGGTGGGCGATATTCTTACCAATCATTCCATCAAGAGCCTAACCGACGCCCTGGCGGTTTATGACATGCTGTCCCGGTTAGACAACAGTTTAACAATCGATGATGCGTCTTCCATTCTCTACGCGGCTTCAAACAAGGCAAGCCAGAGTCTGGAGGGTATCGTCAATTCGGTGGTGTCACTATTGGGCGTTGCTGCGCCCCATATCAATAACAATGATAGGGAGGCGCTCTATACTGTCATCGACACAGTGATCAGTGAAAACCTTGCCGCAGAGTTTAGAGTCCATTCTGTCGCCGCACTGGATAAATCCGTCGCCGAACAGGATTCGCCACTCGGTATGGCGTATCGTCATGCGCTGCGCAATCTCAATCCCTTTGTCATAGTTGGTGGCGATGACCTCTACGCCGCTCATAATCAAAACGGCGAGCTGAATGTCGAGAATTTCAGCGACTATTATCTCCAGGATCGCATTTCACTGCTCGATGCCATTGTGCAACGCAATAGCGATGACGCAGTCCATCCCGACAAGATTAACAACCGAGCGATTCGCTATGTGGATGCGGATGCCGGCGAAGTGTTCGCCGGGGGCAATACCACCGGCCAGGGGGGTACCAACACGGTGGATCCCACAACCGTCGCCAATATTGTTTTTGGTGATGAGTCTGACAATGCTAACCTCTATTGCCTGAGCAAAAATGACCATATCTACGCTGGCGGTGGCAACGATACCCTGACCGGTAATGGCGGTGACGACTACCTGGAAGGCGGGTTCGGCAATGATACTTATATCTATAACTCCGGTGATGGCATGGATGTTATTTACGATATCGGTGGCGCCAATACGGTCAGGGTCAACGGTTCCGATATAGGCACGTTGACCGCCATTGCCGGTGCATCGGCGATGTACCAGCAGCTAGATGCCAGCGGCAACCCGCTCAATGACAATCTGTTTGTAGTCGATGACGGAGATCTCAGGGTGCTGGTGGGCGGTGTCGACACCGCAGCAGATGATGTAATTATTATTGATAATTTCAATGTGGCGGATTCGGCCGTATCCTATGGCATTGAACTGCTGGACCATGCCAATCAAACGGACGACGCCAGTGAGTTCGAACTGGTGTTCGACTCCATGTTTTACATCAACCCTTCGCAACCGGAGTGGACCGACGAAGGTCTGCCAAGCTATTTTTTTCGCTGGGTCGACTCAACCTACAACCAACCTTACCCGGTCGATTACGCCCTTTTTTACGATTGGGTCAATAGTGAAGCTCTCGAGATTCACGCTCATGCGGTGCACGGACTGGCGGTTGACCGCTGGACGGACGGCGGCGATAAAGACGATTTGATTTACGGTCGTTTTGGCGCCTATCAAAGCGGCAATATTGTTCGCCAATCACAGCATGACCTGTTGCGGGGTAAGGACGGCGATGATGTGATTTATGGCGATTACGAGATGGTACCCCGGGATTGGTTTTCCAGTACCAACCTTCTTACCGTTCTGTCTGAGCAACCTGGTGATGACACAATTCTGGGTGGAAGAGGATCGGATGCCATCTACGCCGGTGGTGGCAATGACACGATTTTTGCAACGGATGAATATCGGCTGGGGCGCTATACCTGGGAATACGACCAATCAATTTCGGTGAACTGGGACTGGGATACACGGCAGTTTGGCCATACCGTACTTATGTATAGCGAGAGTGATTTGGAAAATGTGGACGACATGGATGTTGTATTTGCCGGGGACGGAGATGACCAGCTTTATGGCGGCAGCTACGCCGATCAATTGTTCGCGGAGTCGGGCGATGATCAAATTCTGGCCGGTGCCGGTTCGGACCTGGTTGAGGCCGGGCAGGGTAATGATATTGTCTTTGGGGATTCCTACGCCCGCTTTGAAAACGTCAACGCGGTGCCCGAGCCCGATTGGGCGGATATCGCACTGGGCAATAATACCCAGGTCGATACCGAGCTTAAGCTCTGGGAGTACGGCAAGTACATAGTGCCGGATTTTGTTGCCAGCGCGACAGATAGCCTGCAATACGATGACACCATTTGGGGCGGCGACGGCAAGGACGCACTCTTTGGTGAACTTGGCGACGATACTCTGTTGGGCGGGGATGGCAATGATACCCTCTACGGTGACCGGGGTAACGCCTGGCAGGACTACATGCCCATTCAAAGCAGCCGGTATTTTGAAGAGGCCCGGGCGCTGGTAGCAGGCATGTACGGAGCCAACCCGGATTTTCCCACCTACATTAGCTGGAAAGAAGCCTTCGATGGGGCCCCGGGTGAAGTGACCGCTGCACACTTTCAACAGCTCCCGGCAGAATTACACGGTAATGACGTCCTCTACGGTGGCGCTGGCAACGATCAGTTACACGGCAACGGTGGCGATGACTTTCTTGCCGGCGGCAGTGGCAGTGACCGCTATTATTTTCAATCCGACTTTGGCCACGACTGGATATCCAGCGAGGGTGCCGCCGCCGGCGATAGAGACGTGATTGAATTTGCTGCCGATATTAGTGCAGCCTCATTGGCTGCGCGGCGTGCAGGGTCGAACCTGGTTCTGGAAGTAGGGTCGAATACAGTCACCGTGGGTGATTTTTTCCTGGCTGCCGCCAGCGCTCCGACCGTTGCTTTTGCTAGCGGCGAAACACTGGACTACAACGATCTGCTGGTGCTGAGTGCCGCTGCTGAAGTTGCACCTGAACCTGAGGTGAGTCCCGAACCCGGCCCCGCTACCGAAGCAGGGCAGCAGATTGCCGGGACCTCCGGGGACGATGACTTGACCGGTACGAGCGGCGATGACGTCATCGTCGGTGGTGCGGGCAATGATGTACTCAAAGGCGCGGCGGGTGACGATACCTTTGTCGTGCAGGGCGTCAATCAGGGCAGCGATCGAATCATCGGAGGCGGGGGAACAGATACCATTGTCGGCGGCAACGAAGATGACGCCATTAGCCTGGTGCGCTTGCTGGCTACCGACAGTGTGGAAGAAATTGATGGCGAGGCGGGTACCAACTCGGTACTGGGTACAGCCAGTAGCGACAGGCTGGATTTCTCCGCTACCCGGTTGCGCAATATCGACCTCATTGATGGTGGCGCGGGGCACGACAGGATTACCGGTTCCGCGGCCGCGGATGTCATCGTGGGCAACAAGGGTAATGACAAGCTCGAGGGTGGGGCGGGTGCTGACGTCTTCGTCGTCGAGGGAGCGAGACAGGGCACTGATCGAATCATTGGTGGCGGGGGTAAAGATACTATTCGCGGGGGCAGCGGCGACGATGCCATTAGCCTGGTGCGCTTGCTGGCTGCGGACAGTGTGGAGGAAATCGATGGCGGCGAGGGCTATAACATTCTGCTGGGTAGCGCCAGTGGTAATGTGCTGGACTTTTCCGCCAGCCAGTTGCGCCATATTGACCTCATCGACGGGGCCGCGGGCAGCGATCGAATAACCGGTTCGGCTGGCGATGATGTCATTGTGGGCGGCACCGACAACGATCTGCTCAAGGGTGGAGCGGGGAGCGACCGCTTTATTTTCAGGGCTGGAGATGGCAGCGACCGGATTGTATTACCGGCAGTAGCAACAGCAGAGACAGTGGAGGGAGAGATCGATACGCTGGTGTTTGAAGGTGTGGCTGCCGAGCAGTTGTGGTTCAGGCAGAGTGGCATGCATTTATTTATAAACGCCATCGGCTCCGGTGATCAGGTGAAGGTGGTGAACTGGTTTGCCGGGGCTCAGGGTGAGCCGCTTATCCAGGCTCAGGGTCAAACCCTGGACCAGGGAATGCTGGGCCAGCTGATAACAGCAATGGCGGCATTTGATGTTCCCGAGGGCGCCGGCTATGTGCTGCCTGCAGCCACCACTGAGGCGTTGACACCACTGCTGGCTGTGGCCTGGTCCTGATCGACCATAGGGCTGCTTAGGGTTGCTGCGGTGCTATGCACAAGACCGTTGCAGCACTCGAGGCCGGCAGTGAGGCTGCATATTTGGAGATTGGCAATATTAGAGGCTGCCAACATTAGAAGATATTAATGTATTTGAGTAGGTGACACTCTCCCTCAGGGGGGCACCGCTACAGGGCCCTTGTCACTGTTGGGTATCTGCCGCTACCGGCGTTTTGCTTTTCAGGTCGCACATCAGGGGTTGAATTATTCCAGTTAGCCCCCATCTCCATTTCCATCCTGTATCTCCCTAATATCAGATACAACATGAAAACAGATTCATCCGTTGAACAGCCTCGACCTAAATTAGGAGTTTATTAGTAATGACTGTGGAAGCGCATAAAGAAACCCGTGGTTTTCAGACAGAAGCCAAGCAATTACTGCACCTGATGATCCACTCGCTCTATTCCAACCGCGAAATTTTTCTGCGGGAGCTGGTGTCCAATGCTTCGGATGCAGCGGACAAATTGCGTTTTAAGGCGCTGTCAGACGACAGCTTGTACGAGAGTGATTCCGAGCTGGCTATTCGCGTCGAATTTGATAAAGACGCAAAAACCATCACTATTATCGATAACGGCATCGGCATGACCCGTGAAGAAGTGGTGGAAAACCTCGGTACTATCGCCAGGTCAGGTACAGCCCAGTTCCTCCAGTCGCTGTCCGGTGACGAGAAGAAAGACTCGAAACTGATCGGTCAGTTCGGCGTCGGATTCTACTCCGCCTTTATCGTTGCCGATCGTGTCGAAGTGTTTACCCGCAAAGCCGGCACACCGATAACAGAGGGCGTGCACTGGGAGTGCACCGGGGAAGCCGAATTTACCGTCGAAACCGTCGAGAAGAATACCCGCGGCACCACGATTACCCTGCACTTGAAGCCCGATGCTGAAGAATTCGCCGACGGCTGGCGCCTGCGCAGCATTATCAAGAAGTATTCCGACCACATCTCCCTGCCGGTGATTATGAAAAAAGATCCGGTCGGCGAAGATGCCGAGAGCAAGGAGCCGGAAGATGAAACCGTCAACCACGCCACGGCGCTGTGGACTCGCTCGCGCTCCGAAGTCAGCGACGATGAGTACAAGGAGTTTTACAAGCACGTCTCCCACGACTTCGAAGACCCGCTGAGCTGGAGCCACAACCGGGTAGAGGGCAAGCTCGATTACACCAGCCTGCTCTATATCCCCGCCAAGGCCCCGTTTGACCTGTACAACCGGGATGCTTCCCGCGGCCTCAAGCTGTACGTGCAGCGCACCTTTATTATGGACGACGCCGAGCAGTTTTTGCCCATGTACCTGCGTTTCGTCAAGGGTATTGTCGACTCCAATGACCTGTCGTTGAACGTCTCCCGGGAAATCCTGCAAAAGGACCCGAACATCGATGCCATGCGCACTGCCTTGACCAAGCGAGTGCTGGACATGCTTGGTAAGATGGCGAAGAACAACCCGGAAGATTACAGCAAGTTCTGGCAGGCTTTCGGCCAGGTGCTGAAAGAAGGCCCTGCTGAAGACTTCGCCAACCGGGAAAAAATTGCCTCGCTGCTGCGCTTTTCCAGTACCCATACCGATAAGCCAGACCAGGACCAGTCGCTGGATAACTACATCGAGCGCATGAAGGAAGGCCAGGAGAAAATCTACTACGTGGCGGCGGAAAACTTTAATACCGCCAAAAACAGCCCGCATCTGGAGGCCCTGCGCAAGCGCGGTATCGAGGTCCTGCTGCTGTGCGACCGGGTCGACGAGTGGCTGATGAGCCACTTGATGGAGTACAAGGAAAAGCACTTCCAGGATGTCGGTAAGGGTCAGCTGAACCTTGGGGAACTGGATACTGAAGAGGACAAGAAAGCCCAGGAAGAGAGCGCCAAGCAGCACGAGGACCTGGTGAAGCGAGTCAAGGACGTGCTGGACAATCGGGTTGCCGATGTGCGGGTGACCAATCGCCTGACTGAATCGCCCGCCTGTATTGTGGTGGGCGAGCATGATATGGGTGCCCAGATGCGCCGTATCCTGGAGCAGGCCGGCCAGGAACTGCCGGAAACCAAGCCGATCTTCGAGTTGAACCCGGAGCATCCGCTGGTGGACAAGCTGGACCACGAGCAGAATGAAGATCGCTTCGCCGATCTCGCCAATATCCTGTTTGACCAGGCCAGTCTCGCTGAGGGTGGTACCCTGGAGGATCCAGCGGCCTATGTCAGCAAGCTCAACAAGCTGTTGCTGGAACTGAGTAACTGATCCGGTCGCCCGGAAGCAAAATATAGTCGTCCGCAAACAAATGTCCCGTTTGTTTGCGGGGTGTATCTCTCCGCGGTAGCGGAAGAGTGCGCAAAGGCACTGCCAGCAGTGCCTGTTCCAACCCCATTCAACTACACCGCACCCGGCCCCGGGCGCGGTGTAGTCACTTGTGTTTTACGCGTTATTTACCGGAGTGTTTTTGATGGACCAACAACTTAAATCCAACCTGTTGTCGAGCGCCCACTGGATAAGGCTGTTATTTATGCTGTTGTTTGCGCTGCTGGTGCAGGTGGCAGCGGCAGTTATGTGGGTGGTAGTGGTGGTCCAGTTCCTGTTTAATTTAGTGGGTGGCACCAGCAATATTCCGTTGCGTGAGTTTGGCCACAGCCTGTCGGTGTTTATTTTCCAGTGTTGGCAATTCTTGAATTACAATTCCGACGACAAGCCGTTCCCTTTCCAGGACTGGCCAGGCGACTCGTCTGACTAAACCGCCGGGCGGTTGCGAGCGTACACAGCGAGGGAATGCTGATATAGTGGCGTTTAAAGCAACTCCAGACAAAAGATCGGTATGAAACTTTTTATTTTACGGCACGGCGAAGCGGAGAGCTTTGCCTCCCGGGATTCAGAGCGGGCGTTGACCGTCGCCGGGGATGCGCAGACCCGGGCAGTATTGCAGGAGTCTGCGACGGAATTGCAGCAGGTAGGCCGTATTTTCGCCAGCCCCTACAAGCGGGCTCAGCAGACAGCCGGGCTCGCAGCGGAGCAATTAGGCCTCGCGGTGGAAAACTGTGAACTGCTTACCCCGGACAGGGACATCTTACCCTTGATCCGGTTTCTCGATGACAATAGCACCGCCGCCTGCCTGCTGGTGTCCCATCAACCGCTGGTCGGCCGCCTCGTCGACTGGCTCACCGGGGCGCCGAGGGGGCGCTACTTTATGGGAACCAGCGCACTGGCTTGTATCGACGCAGAGGTGCTGGCCCAGTCTTGTGCCACGTTGAACTGGTTGCGACAGCCGGGGGAGTCTGCTCGTGATTGATAAATTGCTGTGTCGCACCTATTGCCGCTTCAAATTAATCTGCAGCCAGTCGCTGCTGGCTGTGCTGGCCTTCCTTGTATCCAGCCACGTGGCGGCACTGGCCCTGGTCACTTACCCCCACGCTACGCTGCTGTTTGAGCAGCGCAAGTCGGTGGACGATTATCGTCTCACGCTCGGCAACCTGAAAAAAATCGACAGTCGCTGGCGTGCCGACCGTGAGCAGCGGCTGACAGGTGATTTGCACAGCCGCACCTTTGAACTCAGCGAGGACAACAGCGCAAAGGAGGTTTTTAACTATTACCGCAAGCAGCTGTTGCAACTGGGTGGACGGGAGCTGTTCTATTGTGAATCGAGAAATTGTGGCAGCAGCAACGCTTGGGCCAATACCCGCTTTCACGTCAAGCAGTTGTATGGCCTGGACAGTGATCAGTACTACTCGTCCTTCGAGATTATTGAGGACAATGACCTGCGCTCCTATGTGGCGCTCTACGCCGTGAGGCGGGGCAATAACCGCAATTACGTGCAGCTGGATGTGTTGCAGACGCGGGAGACGCCGCGGATTTCCAGCTCCGTCGAGGCGATCGAGGAGCGCCTGCGGGAGCAGCAGAGCTTTACCTTTGTGGACGCAATCCTGCCCGATGGCGGTCTGGAAGAAGGGCATTTGAAAAGCCTGCAGGGTCTGCTGCGCCGGCACCGCACCTGGGTGATCGGCCTGGTGGGACACAATTATGCAGCGCAGCCCCTGGCCGAACAGCAGCGCCAGTCGCTGGCCATGGTGGTGGCGATTAAAGAGCAGTTACTGGCCAGTGGCGTGGAGGCTGACAGGGTGCAGGTGTTTGGTCTCGGCGGCCTGGTGCCGGCGGTCAGGTTGGGCAAGCGGGAAGCGCTGTTCCAGGTGGTGCTGATCTCGGGATTGTGACAGCGCGAGGTAGTTGCAGCCAGTTGCGGGAAGTTGTGCGGGCCCGCGTTGACGGGCCGGGAAGGGAGCGGGATTTGCTCAGGATATCAGGGAAAGAAACTCGGTGCGGGTGGCGGCGTTGTCCCGGAAAGCACCCAGCATGGCTGAGGTTTTCATAACAGAATTTTGCTTCTCGACGCCGCGCATCATCATGCACATATGCTTCGCTTCAATGATTACCCCAACTCCCTCGGCTTCAGTAACGTTGCGCACGGTTTCGGCAATTTGCAAGGTCAGCTGCTCCTGAATCTGCAGGCGGCGGGCAAACATATCGACGATTCGGGCAATCTTGGACAGTCCCAACACCTTGCCGGTGGGTATATAAGCGACATGCGCCCTGCCGATAAACGGCAGCATGTGGTGTTCGCACATGGAGTAGAGCTCGATGTCCTTGACGATAATCATTTCGCTGGAATCCGAGGGGAAGAGGGCGTCGTTGACGACCTGCTCCACCGTCTCGCTGTAGCCACGGGTTAAAAACTGCATGGCTTTGGCCGCGCGGGCAGGGGTGTCTTTCAGGCCGGGTCGGTCCAGGTCTTCACCAATTGCTTCAATAATCCTGGCGTATTCTTCTTTCATTGGCGGCAATATCTCTTGCTATAAATGTTTTTTACGAGTGCTTGCAGGCTCTGGTTCGGTGGCCTTCATATAGTAAGTATATATAAGTATCAGGGCGTTGACCGCTGCCTCGCTCGATCAGCAGGCTACCCTACTTGAAGGTTTGCAGGGGGTAAAGTGGTTTTGCATTTCTTTAAAGGACGTATTGCGTCAAAATGGTGCTGGTTTCGACGAAAAACGTTAATATTTGGCGCTTTGTTTGGCCAAACCCCTGATCCGACCTGGAGCAACCCTTGATCGAAAAACGCGAATCACCTGTTGGCGAACTGATCACCATTCGCGACTACCTGCGCTGGGCCACCAGCCGCTTTAACGCTGCACACCTGTTCTTTGGCCACGGCACCGACAACGCCTGGGACGAAGCGGTGCAACTGATCATGCCCAGCTTGCACTTGCCCTGGGACAGCTCGCCGGATTTACTCAATGCCCGCCTCACCAGCGACGAGCGTAAATTGCTGGTGGAACTGATTGAGCGCCGCATCAGCGAGCGTATCCCCGCCGCTTACCTGACCGGCAAGGCCTGGTTTGCCGGGCTGGAATTTTATGTGGATGAGCGGGTGCTGGTGCCGCGCTCGCCACTGGCGGAAATGATTGGCGAGCAGTTTCAGCCCTGGCTCACAGTCTGGCCCGAGCGAGTGCTGGACCTGTGCACCGGCAGTGGCTGTATCGGAATTGCCTGCGCCCGGCAATTTGCCGATGCCGAAGTGATTCTCAGCGATATCGATGCCGGTGCCCTGCAAGTGGCGCAGGCGAATATCGACAAGCACCGCCTCGGCGATCAGGTCAGCGCTGTCCAGTCGGATTTGTTCAGCGGCCTGGTGGGTCAATCGTTTGACTTGATTGTCAGCAATCCACCCTATGTAAACGCCGAGGACCTGGACACTATGCCGGCCGAGTTTCGGGCTGAACCGGCCATCGCTTTGGGCAGTGGTAACGACGGCCTGGCATTTACCCGGCGCCTGTTGCGCGAGGCGCGGGCGCACCTGCGGGATGGCGGGTTGCTGGTGGTGGAAGTGGGCAACAGTTGGCCAGCGCTGGAGGCCGCTTACCCCTCGGTACCCTTTACCTGGGTAGAGTTGGCCGACGGTGGCCACGGTGTTTTCACCCTCAGTGCCGAACAGCTGGATCAGTATGCAGAGGCGCTGCAGGCGTCATAAAAATAAGTTAAAGAAGGCAGGGGGCCGCCAAAATTGGCGTATAATGCCCGGCTTTTATAAGTTGCGTAGCTCGGGCTGAGCGCCGGGTGTGCAGTTGGGCGGGGCAATCGCCTGTGAACTTGGGAATGATTGGTTACTTATGTCTGGAAATACCTTTGGTAAATTGTTCACCGTCACCACCTTCGGGGAAAGTCATGGCCTGGCCCTGGGTGCCATTGTGGACGGCTGTCCCCCGGGGCTGGAATTAACAGAAGAAGATCTGCAGGGTGACCTGGATCGGCGTAAACCGGGCCAGTCCCGTTACACCACCCAGCGGCGCGAGGCGGACCAGGTGAAAATCCTGTCGGGCGTGTTTGAGGGCAAGACTACCGGTACACCCATTGGCTTGTTGATCGAGAACACCGACCAGCGCTCCAGGGACTACGCCAATATCAAGGACATCTACCGGCCCGCCCACGCGGACTACACCTATATGCAAAAGTACGGGGTGCGCGATTACCGCGGCGGCGGTCGTTCCTCGGCCCGGGAGACAGCCATGCGGGTGGCGGCCGGTGCCATCGCCAAAAAATACCTGGCCAGTCGGCACGGCATCCAGGTGCGCGGTTACCTGAGCCAGTTGGGGCCGATCAAGATCGACAGCGTGGATTGGGACGAGATCCACAACAACGCCTTTTTCTGCCCCGATGCCAGCAAGGTTGCCGAGATGGAAACCTATATGCAGGCCTTGAACAAGGAGGGCAACTCCATCGGCGCCAAAATCACGGTCACTGCGACCGGTGTGCCGCCGGGGCTGGGGGAACCGGTGTTTGATCGTCTCGACGCGGAATTGGCCCACGCCCTGATGAGCATTAACGCAGTGAAAGGTGTGGAAATTGGTGCGGGCTTTGCGAGCGTGGAGCAAAAGGGCACCGAGCATCGCGACGAAATGACCCCGGAGGGTTTTCTGTCCAACCAGGCGGGCGGTATTCTCGGTGGCATATCCACCGGCCAGGAGCTGGTTGCCCACCTGGCGCTCAAGCCCACCTCCAGCCTGCATTTGCCCGGGCGCAGCGTCAACGTCAATGGCGAAGCGGTGGAGGTGGTCACCAAGGGGCGGCACGACCCCTGTGTTGGCATTCGCGCCACACCCATTGCCGAGGCGATGATGGCGCTGGTGATTGTTGATCACCTGTTGCGCCACCGCGGCCAGAACGGCGACGTTGAGCATGGCATCCCGGTTATCCCGGGTTAAGTTGCCCGCAGTAAGCTCGCCAGCAGCTCGGGCCGCGGCTAACGGTACAGGCGCCAGATTGTGAATCGGATGCAGGGGTTTGCTTCGGTGCCCGCGTTTGCTGCGGTTCCGTACTGGCGCCTGTCGGGTTTTTATTTCTTCTACTTTGCCCTGCTCGGCGTCATAGTTCCCTACTGGAGCCTGTACCTGCAATCGCTGCAGTTTACGCCGCGCCAAATCGGCATCGTCAGTGCAATTCTTATGGCTTCGCGGGTGATTGCGCCCAATATATGGGGTTGGCTCAGCGAGCGCAGCGGGCGTCGCCTGACGGTAATTCGCGCCGGCGCGCTGTGCGCATGCCTCTCCTTTACGCTACTGTTTTGGCGGACTGATTTTATCTGGGTTTGCGTGGTGGTGGCCGCGTTCAGTTTTTTCTGGAACGCCATTCTGGCGCAATTCGAGGTGGTGACCCTGTCCCACCTGAGCGGGCTCAGCCATTATTACAGCCGCATCCGGCTGTGGGGCTCAATCGGTTTTATCGTGCTGGCTGTGCTGCTGGGCGTCCTCTATCAGTGGTACTCCATTAGTACACTTCCAGTAGTGATCGTTTTGATCCTGACGGCCATCTGGCTCAGCTCGCTGGCGGTGCCGGAGAGTCGGCAGCGCCAGCATGAGCCCGAGCACGGGCAAAAATTCTGGGACAAAATCAATCACTTCCCGGTGGCCTGTTTTTTACTGGCGGCGTTTTTTTTGCAGGTCAGCCATGGCAGTTACTACACCTTTTACAGTATCTACCTGGAGCAGCTGTCCTATTCCCGCACCGCGATCGGCCTGCTCTGGGGGCTGGCGGTGGTGGCCGAGGTGGCGGTGTTCTGGTTTATGCATCATTTGATCCAGCTGCTGGGGCCGCGCACCATCATGCTGGCAACCCTGGCCCTGACCATGTTGCGCTGGTTGCTGATTGGCTATTTTGCCGATTATGCCGGGGTCATCCTGTTTGCCCAGTTGTTACACGCCTTTTCGTTTGGTACCGCCCATGCCGTTTCAATTGAATTGGTGCGGCGTTTCTTTCGCGGTCGACACCAGGGCCAGGGCCAGGCGCTGTTGAGCGCCGTCAGTTTCGGTGCCGGCGGCGCCTGTGGCGCCCTGATCAGTGGTTTTGTCTGGGAGGTCAGTCCGTCGGCGACCTTTGCCATCAGCGCCGTGGCCGCCGGATGTGCGCTGGCGCTGGTCTGGGTGGGGCTGCGGGGCGACGCCTGCGAGAAGCCTGACGTGCTCGAGTAAGGGCTTAGTGAGCGTGTTCCTGCAAGGTCTCAATAAAAGCCCGGGCGGCATTGCTCAGTGTTTTGCGGCGGTGATGAATATAGCCCAGGGTGCGGCTCAAACTGGCTGAGTCGATATCCAGCACCCACAGCTTTTCGTCCAGCATGGTGTTGGGCAGGGCGCCCCAGCCCAGACCGATGGACACCATCATCTTGATCGTTTCCATAAAGTTGGTGGTCATGCCGGTGCGCAGGGTTTGTTGCTGGTTGGCAAACAAGGCGTGTATCAGGCGAGTAGTTTGGGTCGACTGGTCCGGCAAGATGGCCGGGTAATTCGCCAGGTCGGCGAGGCTGGCGCGCTCCGTGTGGCGCAATGGGTGATCCGTGGCCACCACAAAGGAGAGTGGGTCCTGCCATAGCGGCCGGTTACTTATGTCCTCACCGGCAAGGCTGGACAGGGTGACGATACCCAGTTCGGCATCACCGCTGGCAATGGCGTCATAGGCGCGCTCGGAGCCGAGAAAGTCCAGGTCGAGCTCGACCTCGGGGAATCTCCGGGTGAACAGCTTCAGGATCCGGGGTAAATGATGCAGGCCGATGTGATGGCTGGTGGCCAGCTTGAGCTTGCCCCCGACACTGCCCGCAAGGTTGGAAATGGCCAGTTCCGTATCGCTGACACTGCGCAGTATTGCCTGCGCCCTGGGCAGCAGCGCCTGGCCGGCCTCGGTGAGGCTGACGCCCCTTTTAACCCGGTCAATCAGGCGGCAACCGAGCTGTTGTTCCAGTGCCGCAATGCGCTTGCTGACCGCGGGTTGGGTTAAATGCAGCTTGTCCGCGGCATCGGTAAAGCTGCCCAGTTGCACGACGGTGGTGAATGCTTTGAGGTGTTGGGTGTCCATGCGCCTATATTAGATACATTCCAGACAGGAATGCAAACAATAAAAAAGATGAATTTGTCTTATGTTTGGAGGCGGTTTAGACTGCTTCCCAAGGTGGCGGCTGGAGCAGGTTTTTTTGTTCTGGCTGCCCGCACAGTGACCACCAGCGAGGTTTCCAATGGCAGGCAAGACTCTTTACGACAAACTCTGGGATGCCCATCTCGTCAAGCAGCGTGATGACGGCTCGGCCCTAATCTATATCGATCGCCACATTATTCACGAGGTGACCTCGCCCCAGGCGTTTGAGGGGCTGCGCCTCGCCGGCCGCAAACCGTGGCGGCTCGACTCTATCGTCGCGACACCTGATCACAATGTGCCGACCACGGTGAAGGAGCGAGCTTCCGGCGTGGCCGGCATCGAGGATCCGGTTTCCCGCATCCAGGTGCAGACCCTGGACGACAACTGTGATGAATTTGGCATTCTCGAATTCAAGATCAACGATCGGCGCCAGGGCATCGTCCACGTCATTGGCCCGGAAACCGGGGCCTGTCTGCCCGGTATGACCATTGTCTGTGGCGATTCCCACACCGCCACCAACGGCGCGCTGGGTGCGCTGGCCCACGGCATCGGCACCTCGGAAGTGGAACACGTAATGGCCACCCAGTGCCTGGTGGCCAAGAAAATGAAGAATATGCTGATCAAGGTGGACGGCCAGCTGGCCGCCGGGGTCACGGCCAAAGACGTCGTACTGGCGATCATTGCCAAAATCGGTACTGCGGGTGGCACCGGTTACGCCATGGAATTTGGCGGCCAGGTGTTTCGCGATATGTCGATGGAAGGGCGCATGACGGTCTGCAATATGGCCATTGAGGCCGGCGCCCGGGCGGGCATGGTGGCAGTGGACGACACCACCATTGACTACGTCAAGGGCCGTACGTTTGCACCCACCGGGGAGCAGTGGCAGGCGGCGGTGGCCAACTGGCGCGAACTGGTCAGTGATGGGGATGCGGTGTTCGACAAGGTGGTGGAACTGGACGGCAGCAAGATCCAGCCCCAGGTCAGCTGGGGCACTTCCCCGGAAATGGTGCTGCCAGTGGATGCCTGCGTACCCGATCCTGCACAGGTCAAGGACCCGGTGAAAAAGGCCGGTATCGAGCGCGCCTTGCAGTATATGGGCCTCGCGGCCGGGCAAAAAATCACCGACATTCACGTGGACCGGGTCTTTATCGGCTCCTGCACCAATTCGCGTATCGAGGACATCCGCGCTGCCGCTGCCGTCGCCAAGGGCCACAAAGTGGCCGGCTCGGTGATCCAGGCGATGGTGGTGCCGGGGTCCGGCCAGGTCAAAGCCCAGGCTGAGGCTGAGGGGCTCGACCAGGTATTGATCGAGGCCGGGTTTGAATGGCGTGAGCCCGGCTGTTCCATGTGCCTGGCCATGAACGCCGACAAGCTGGGCAACGGCGAGCACTGCGCTTCCACCTCGAACCGCAACTTTGAAGGGCGCCAGGGCTACGGTGGTCGCACCCACCTGGTGAGCCCGGCCATGGCAGCGGCGGCGGCGATCGCCGGTCATTTCGTCAACGTACAGGATTTAAAGGGCACGCAGGCATGAAAAGGTTTACCCAGGTGAAAGGTATTGTGGCGCCGATGGATCGCGCCAACGTCGATACCGATATGATTATTCCGAAGAACTTCCTCAAGTCCATCAAGCGCACGGGCTTTGGCAAGAACCTGTTTGATGAGTTGCGCTACCTCGATGAGGGGCAGCCTGACCAGGACTGCAGCGGGCGGCCACTGAACAAAGAGTTTCCGCTCAACTTTCCCCGCTACCAGGGCGCCAGTATTTTGCTGACACGGGAAAACTTTGGCTGCGGCTCGAGCCGTGAGCACGCCCCCTGGGCGCTGGATGACTACGGCTTTCGCGCCGTAATCGCCCCCAGTTTTGCCGACATCTTCTTCAACAATTCTTTCAAGAATGGCTTGTTGCCCATTGTTTTGGAAGAAAATACGGTTGAGCAGTTGTTTCAGGAGCTGTACGCCAACGAGGGCTATGAGCTGGCCATCGACCTGCAGCAGCAGGTGGTCGTTACCCCGTCGGGAGAGCGCTTCAGCTTCGAGATCGACGAATTTCGCAAGCATTGCCTGTTGCATGGCCTCGACGACATCGGCTTGACCCTGCAGGAAGCCGACGCCATTCGCGCCTATGAGGAGCGCAGAAAGCAGCAGGCCCCCTGGCTTTTTGGTGCGGTTAAGTAACTATCCGGGAGCGGGTCCGGCCCAGGGCCCGCCTGAACAATTCTGCGGCGAGACAGTTTCTGCGCCGAAAAAAATTTGAGGAAACAAAAAACAATGACACGCAATGTATTGGTAATGGAAGGCGACGGGATTGGCGCAGAAATCATTTCAGCTGCCCGCAAGGTGCTCGAGGCCGTGGACAAGCTGGATAATCTCAACCTGAGTTACACGGAAGCCATGCTCGGTGGTGGCGCCTACGACAAATACGGCCACCCCTATCCGGAGGAGACCCGGGTCAAGGCACGGGCGGCAGACGCCATTTTGTTTGGCGCCTTGGGCGGGCCACAATGGGACGGCAAAACCGAGCGCCACCTGCGCCCGGAGGCTGGCTTGCTGGATATCCGTTCCGACCTGGGTCTGTTTGCCAATCTGCGTCCGGCCATTACCTATCCACAATTGGCCGACGCGTCGCCGCTCAAGCCGGAGTTGGTGGCGGGGCTGGATATCCTGATCGTGCGCGAGTTGACCGGTGGCATTTACTTCGGTGAGCCGCGGGGTATCCGCACTTTGGAAAATGGCGAGCGGCAGGGTTTTAATACCGATGTTTACAGTGAATCGGAGATTCGCCGCATCGCCAAGGTGGCGTTTGAGGCGGCGCAGAAGCGTGGCAAGCGGGTCTGCTCAGTGGACAAGGCCAACGTACTGGAAGTGACGGTGCTGTGGCGCGAGATAATGGAAGAGGTCAGCAAGGGCTACCCGGACGTGCAGTTGACCCATATGTATGTGGATAACGCCGCCATGCAATTGGTGATCAATCCCAAGCAGTTCGATGTGATTGTCACTGGCAATTTGTTCGGCGATATCCTCTCGGACGAGGCCTCAATGTTGACCGGTTCCATAGGCATGTTGCCGTCTGCGTCCCTGAACGAAAGCAGCAAGGGTTTTTACGAACCCAGCCACGGCTCGGCTCCGGATATCGCCGGCCAGGGCATTGCCAATCCACTGGCAACCATAATGTCGGCCGCTATGATGCTGCGCTATTCGCTGGACGCCAGTGCTTCCGCCGACCGCATTGAGCGAGCAATTGGCAAGGCACTGGACCAGGGGTTGCGCACGGGCGACATCATGTCGGCGGGTATGCGCCGCGTATCCACGGTCGAGATGACCGACGCGGTACTGGCGGCGCTGGCAGACTAGCGGGTTGGCGACCCGCTCCGGCGCCCTGCAAAGTTGGCGGCAAACCCTGCTATTAGCGCTATGAGCAGGGTGATTGGGTCAAAAAATATGCTATGATTTAGGTCTGTTTCAGTACCTTAGATAAACCGTTAAACACCGAGAGAAAGCGATGCGAGTAGGATTTGTAGGTTGGCGTGGGATGGTGGGCTCCGTGCTTATGGAGCGTATGCTGTCGGAAAATGATTTCGTGGATATCGAGCCGGTATTCTTTACCACTTCAAATGTTGGTGGTGAAGGCCCACAGATTGGCAAGGATATTCCGCCGCTCAAGGATGCCAGCGATATCGCCGAGCTGTCCGCCATGGACGCCATTATCTCCTGCCAGGGTGGTGATTACACCAAAGCGGTTTACCCCGAATTGCGCAAGAGCGGTTGGGAAGGCTACTGGATCGATGCGGCCTCCAGCTTGCGCATGGCCGACGATGCGGTGATCGTCCTCGACCCGGTCAATCACCAGGTGATTACCGAGGCGCTTGCCGGTGGCACGAAAAACTTTATCGGCGGCAACTGCACCGTGAGCCTGATGTTGATGGCCATGGGCGGACTGTTCCGCGAGGGCTTGGTGGAATGGGTTTCGGCCATGACCTACCAGGCCGCCAGCGGCGCTGGCGCCCAGAATATGCGCGAGCTGATCGCCCAGATGGGTGTGCTGCACGACTCCGTGCGGCCGGAGCTGGAAGATCCCGCCAGCGCCATTCTGGACATCGATCGCAAGATCGCCGAAATCATGCGCAGCAGCGATTTTCCCACTGATAAATTTGGTCACCCGCTGGCAGGTAGCCTGCTGCCATTTATCGATACCCAGTTGGCCAACGGCCAGAGCCGCGAAGAGTGGAAGGGTCAGGCGGAAACCAACAAGATTCTCGGCAATCGCAACAACCCGATTGCCATCGACGGCACTTGTGTGCGCATTGGTGCGATGCGCTGCCACAGCCAGGGCCTGACCGTTAAAATGACGCGCGATGTGCCACTGGCGGATGTGGAGGCGATTATTGCCGAAGCTAACTCCTGGGTGCGCGTGGTGCCCAACGATCGCGAGCAGTCGCTGGCTGGTTTGACGCCGACCAAAGTGACCGGGACGCTGTCTGTACCGGTTGGACGTCTGCGCAAAATGAGCATGGGGCCGACCTATCTCAACGCCTTTACTGTGGGTGATCAGTTGCTGTGGGGGGCCGCTGAGCCGCTGCGGCGCATGTTGCGTATCCTGCTCGAGTCCTGACTGTTAAAAGCTCTCCGCCGCTCGGGCGGGGAGCCCTTGCCTTTTATTTTGTTGCCATATTCTTGAGTAACGCCCCATCTGTTCTATCCTGAAAGAGATTGTTCCATGCCGCGCCGTGCCCCTGACACCCTTGTAATACCCGGTGTTGTGTTGTGCACTGCAGCATACGATCGGTTAAGCCCGGTTGCCCAGGCAGGCCGGAGCTGGCGGCTTTATTGATAAAACTCTATTTATAATGAATACTTACGAGGATTAGTGAAAAAGTGCGTAAGCTTTGGCCGCGCCCTGGCGGTCAACGGGGGCCTCGGGCTGGCAGTGGTCGGTGCGTACTCCCGCAATTTCGCTTCCCCGGGGTTTCAGCCAGGCAATGCTCAGTGGGACAATGCTTAGCGGGACAATGCTTAGCGGGACAATGCCCCGTCCGGCAGTGTCGAGCGAGGTTGTGCCAGCAGGGACTATGCCAGTGAGGCAATGTCCAGCAGGACAATGTTTAGCAGGACAATGTTTAGCAGGACAATGTTTAGCAGGACAATGTTTAGCAGGACAATGGTTAGCAGGACAATGTTTAGCACGACACTGTTTATTAACAGGAAAGTGTTTAGTAAAAATTGATTGGTGCGTGAGTGCCCAAACATGCAACATGCAAAAAAGGAAGATTTATGCGTCTCCGTAGGCTGGCATTAGCGGTAGGTCTGGCAAGTGCTTTCAGCACAAGCGTGACCAATGCCCTGGGATTGGGTGAAATCAAGTTATTGTCCAACTTGAATCAGCCGCTGGAAGCAGAAATAAAGTTGTTGCAGGTGAGGGATCTCAGCGAAAACGAAATCCTTGTCAGTCTCGCTTCCAAAGATGAGTTTCAGCGCGCCGGCATAGACCGCCTGTTCCTGCTCACCGATTTGAAGTTCAGTGTGCGCCTCGATGCGCCCACAGGCCCGGTGATTCGGGTCACAACTCGCAATCCGGTACGCGAACCCTATCTGAATTTTTTGCTGGAGAGTCAGTGGCCAAACGGTCGCATTCTGCGCGAATACACCGTCTTGCTGGACTTGCCGGTTTTTGCCGATCAGCGTCCGCAGCCTGTTCAAAGCGCCACCACCACCTCCCCGCGGTCAGCTCAGGGCAGCAGCCGACCGGCGCCAGCGCCATCTCGCGCCGTCAGCTCATCTGCCTCCAGTTCATCTGCGGCCAGTGGCGCCGGCGATGTCTATGGCCCGGTATCAGCCACAGACACGCTCTGGGATATCGCGTTAAAAGTCAGGCCGAGTCGCCAGTACTCGGTGCACAAGACCATGCTTGCCTTGCAGCGGCTTAACCCCGAGGCGTTTATCAACGGCAATATCAATATGCTGCGCCGCGGGCAGGTGTTGCGAATTCCTCGCGCCGCGGATATTGATCAGTACTCCCAGCAACAGGCCCTCAACGAAGTTGCCTTCCAAAACAATCAATGGGCCGGCGAGCAGCCGGAGCAGCCTGCGGCAGCGCAGCTGGATGCCACTGGCCGCAGCAAGCCGGCACCGGCACCGACAGCGGCCATTGAAGGTCGGGTCAAGGTGGCGACAGACACGCCCAGCGGCAATTTGCCCCAGGGCAGTGGCAGTGGGCAAGCGGGCGGCAGCGGTGCGCTGTTGCAGAAAGACCTGGCGGTATCACTGGAAGAGCTGGATCGGGCCAAGCGGGAAAACTCCGACCTGCAGAGTCGCGTGCGCGCCCTTGAAGAGCAGATTAAAACCATGGAGCGGCTGGTCGAGGTGTCCAGTCGCGAATTGCGGGCGCTGCAACTGCAGAGCGAACAGGGCAATCAGCAGGCAGCCGCGCCACTGGCTGGCACAGCTGCAACCGCCCCGGACACGAAGCCTGCCGCAGCACCGGCACGAGTTGACGCCGCTTCCGCCACCGCTGCTGGCGCATCCGGCCAGGGCCGGTCGTGGTTCGATTTTATCACCGACAACATTCTGTATCTCGGCGGTGCCCTGGTGGCGGTGCTGGCAGCGGTGCTGATGCTTCTGCGTCGTCGTGAGGAGGAAGAGGAGCCGGAGCTGGCAATGGCTGCGGCCGCGCCGGTGGCAGGTGTGGCGGTCGCTGGCGGGGAAGAGGACCTGTTGGATGTCGACTTGCCCGACGATGATGACGAAGAGTTACTGGCCGATGAATTGGGATTGGCAGAGGCTGAGCCGCAGAAACCTGTAGCCGCCGAACCGCAGACGGACGATGTGGTAGGTGAAGCGGATATTTACATCGCTTATGGCAAACTGGACCAGGCCAAAGCCATGTTGATGAAGGCTTTGGAGGTCGATCCGGACAATACTGTTGCCCGCCTGAAGCTGATGGAAGTGTTTGCCGAGGCCAATGACCTGCCGGCGTTCGATGAGCAGTACGCACAGATATCGGTTACCGGGGATGAGTCATCAATTGCCCGCGCTGATGACTTGCGCATGCACTTTGAAGATGTGCCGCCATTGGCAGAGGCTGGTGCTGCAGGGCTCGGCGCTGTTGATTTAGGCGCGGAAGACCTGGCCGAGCCGGACGTTGACCTTGATGAAGTCGACCTTGATGAAGTCGACCTTGATGAAGTTGACGTGAATGAAGTCGATCTGGATATAGCCGACTGGAGCAGCGCCACCGATACACCGAAAGAGGGGGCTGCAGCAGCCGCGTCGGCCGCTACAGAGCAGGTAGGCTTTGACGTCGCTGATGACGACTTTGGCAAGGCTGATGACAACTTTGGCGCAGATTTACAAGAGGAATCCTTTCCGGACCTGGCGCTGGACGACGATTTTCTCAACGACACATCTCTCGACGACAGTCTTCTCGATGACAGTGATCTTGGAGACAATGTCCTTGGAGACAATGTTCTTGGAGACAATGTTCTTGGAGACAATGTTCTCGACGACATTACTCCTGAAGACAGTTCTCTTGAAGACTTTTCTCTTGAAGATAAGGTTCTCGACGAGAATGCCCTCGAGCAGGAAATTGCAGATTTCGATTTCGACCTCGAACTGGATGAAGAGGATGCACTGGCGGCGCTGGACGACGGCGAATTGGACAGCCTGGCGCTGGATGACGCCGCGCAAAAGGGTGCCACAGAAGATGATCTCGATTTTGATTTTACCCTGGATGATCTCGACACAGGGGAAGAGGGTTCAGCGGCTGTCAGTACCAATGAATTAGCCGCCAGTAATGACAAGTTTGACCTGGATGCCGAGGAAATTGGTCTCGATTTCGTCGTTGACGGTGAAGTCCAGGATGGTGAAGGCCTGGATAGCGAGGACCTGGATTTCAGTCTCGGCGAGCAGGAGGCAGTGGCGGAGGCGGGCGAGGGTGCAACCGACCTTGAGGATTTCGCCGGGGCGTCGGATGAGAAGCCGGAGTTCGATGCAGGCGATGATGAAGCCGGCTTTGAGCTGGATTTTGAAAGCCTTGAGGGCGGCGGTGACCTGGCTTCTTCTGACCTGAATGATGAATTGCAGTCAGTGCAAGAGCCCGCAGAGCCGGAAATCGAAGCGGACAGCGATTTCGACTTGCAGGCAGAAGTGGATGACATTGACCTGGCTGCCCTGGATGAAGAGCTGGGTGCGCTGTCAGGGCTGGCTGAAGCCGATGAGTCCGCACCGGCCACTGAACTCACCACTGATGACCCTTTTGCCGAACTGGCCGGGGATGAGCTTGTTGGAGAGACTCCTGACCGGGACGCGCTTGACCGGGAGGCGATTGTCCGAGAGGCACAGGACGAGGCGGAGTTGACCGACGACGCATTTGCCGCGCTGGACGAGGAGCTGGAGCTCGAGGGCTTTTCCGACCTGGAAGACGATGTTGCCCCGGAAGGTGATGTTGCCCCGGAAGACGTTGCCGCGGAGTTCGGTGCTGAGTTAGCCGCAGCAGAAGAGGCCAGTGCGGCGACACCGGCAGAGGCAGCACCGGAGCCCTCGGATGACGAGCTCTTCTCGGCCGCGCTGGCGGATTTGCCCTCGCCTGAAGATGTGTTGTCCGGCGAGGAAGACGCGGCTGAAGAGGATGATTTTGATTTTCTCGCCGATACCGATGAGACCGCCACCAAGCTGGATTTGGCTCGGGCCTATATTGATATGGGGGATCACGAGGGCGCCAAAGACATTCTCGACGAAGTGGCCGAAGAGGGCGATGAGCAGCAGCGTCAACAGGCACAGGAGTTGATGTCCAGGCTGGGATGATGCCCGGCGTCCGTGCCGGTTGATCCGGTGGCGGGCGCTGACATCCCACAGCGGCCCGCCTCGCAGCGGCTAATTGTAAACTACCCGCGAAGTTAACAGCGCCGGGTACTGCCAAAACCCCTGGCAGGCCAGGTTATTCTTCGACGGCGCGGGATCGACCCGGCCGCCGGAATATGATTTTTGAAACCCCTTTCTATGTCCAACACTTACCCGCCGGTGCAAAAACCCTATACCCGCAACGCCGAGATTCTGGAACCGTCGGCCTTTCCGGCGGGCATGCACCGGGTGGCGCTGTGTGTCGAGTATAACGGCGCGCATTTTCACGGCTTCCAGCGCCAGGCCAGCGGCGTCGATACGGTCCAGCAGAGTCTGGAAAAAGCCTTGTCCAGTGTCGCTGCCGAACCCATTACCCTGGTCTGCGCCGGGCGCACCGATGCCGGGGTACACGGCACCAATCAAATTATTCACTTCGATACCCTGGCGCAGCGGCCGCTCAAGGCCTGGACCCGCGGGGTCAATGCCCTGCTGCCGGACAGTGTCAGTGTCAAGTGGGCGACGCCAGTGCCGCCATCGTTTCACGCGCGCTTCAGCGCGCGCCAGCGGACCTATCGCTATGTGATCAGCAATACCCCCGCCCGGCCGGCGCTGGCCTGTGAGCAGCTGACCTGGGTGCGGGAGCCGCTGGCGCTCGAGGCAATGCAAGATGCCGCGGTCGCGCTGGTGGGAGAGCACGACTTTAGCTCCTTTCGGGCTTCCCAGTGCCAGGCGCGCAGCCCGGTGCGGCGGGTGCACTACCTGCATATTGCCCGCCGCGGTGAGCTGCTGGTGATCGAAGTGCAGGCCAACGCATTTTTGCACCATATGGTGCGCAATATGGTCGGGGTCCTACTGGCTGTGGGCAGGGGCGAGCAGCCACCGGCCTGGGTGCAGCAGGTGCTGCAGGCCAGGGATCGCCGCCTCGCCGGGGTAACGGCCAAACCCAATGGCCTGCACCTGGTCGCGGTGGCCTATCCCGGCGAATTTCAATTGCCGGACTGCGTGCCCGGCCCGGTGTTTTTCAGTGAGCCGCTGGGCGGCTTTAGCGGCGCCTGACCCGATTGCTGGCAGCGCCAGCAAAAGAGCGGCGCAATTGATCCCTCTACAGCATTTTCAACGTAACTCTGGTAGTATTCGGCGCCTGCAACTGCTGTGGCAATGGGCCAGTGCAGTGTCGTGGTCCTCGTTGCAAGGTGAACTCTGTCAGCTATGTCCTCCTCTTCTACTGACTTCAGCACGCGGGTGAAAATTTGCGGTATTACCAGCGTGCAGGACGCCCTGCAGGCGGTGCAGGCGGGTGCCGATGCCATCGGCCTGGTGTTTTATCCGCCCAGTCCCCGTTGGGTTGACGCGCAAACTGCGCAGCGTATTGCCTGCGCGGTGGGGCCGTTTGTCACTGTGGTAGGGCTGTTTGTGGACGCTGAAGTTGCGGCGGTTGAGTCGATCTTGCAAACCGTACCGCTGCAGGTGTTGCAATTTCATGGCGGCGAGAGCGAGGACTATTGCCGCAGCTTTGGTCGCCCCTACCTGAAGGCCCTGCGCATGAAGCCGGGGCTGGACGTCGACGCCGCCATTGAGCGCTACCCCGGTGCGGTTGGTATCCTGCTGGATGCCTACCGCAAGGGGGTGCCGGGCGGCACCGGCGAGACGTTTGACTGGCAGCGGGTGCCCCGGCGCAGCCAGCGCAATATTGTCCTGGCTGGCGGTTTGAACCCGGACAACGTGCTGGCGGCCCTGGAGCAGACCGATGTCTACGGTGTGGATGTGAGCGGCGGGGTCGAGGCGCAGCCGGGCCGGAAAGATTTTGATAAAGTAGCGACGTTTGTACGTCGTGCCAAGACGGGAAAACTCTGAGCGGAGATAACCAGTGAGTAAAACAACCGAAAGTGCGGCTGTGGATTATTCCCAGTACCCCGATAAGAACGGCCACTTTGGCCCTTATGGTGGACGCTTTGTATCTGAAACCCTGATGCCGGCTCTCGACGAGCTGGAGCAAATGTACAATCGCCTCAAAGATGATCCGGAATTCCGGCGCGAATTTGACTACGATCTGGCGCACTACGTAGGCCGGCCGTCGCCGCTGTATTACGCCGAGCGCTGGAGCAAGCAGGTGGGGGGCGCGCGGATTTTCCTGAAGCGGGAAGACCTGAACCACACCGGCGCTCACAAGGTCAATAACACCATCGGCCAGGCCCTGCTGGCCAAGCACAGTGGCAAGTCCCGCATTATCGCCGAAACCGGCGCCGGCCAGCACGGGGTCGCCTCGGCCACTGTGGCAGCGCGGCTGGGTTTGAAGTGTGAAGTCTTTATGGGCGCTGAAGACGTCAAGCGCCAGTCGCTGAATGTCTACCGCATGAAGCTGCTGGGTGCCACGGTGCACTCGGTGACCTCAGGTTCGCGCACCCTCAAGGATGCCATGAATGAAGCCATGCGCGACTGGGTGACCAACGTCGATGACACCTTCTATATCATTGGCACCGTGGCAGGTCCCCATCCGTACCCGCTGCTGGTGCGGGATTTCCAGTGTGTGATCGGGCGCGAAGCGCGCCAACAATGCCTTGATATGACCGGCAAACTGCCGGACGCCCTGGTCGCCTGCGTCGGTGGCGGTTCCAATGCCATCGGACTGTTTCACCCGTTCCTGGCGGACGACAGCGTCAAGATCTACGGGGTGGAGGCCGGTGGCCACGGGGTCGAGACCGGTGAGCACGCGGCGCCACTGAACGATGGTGTGCCGGGTGTGTTGCACGGCAATCGCACCTACCTGATGGAAGATGAAGACGGCCAGATTATTGAAACCCACTCTGTGTCTGCCGGCCTCGACTACCCGGGCGTCGGTCCTGAACACGCCTGGTTAAAAGATATAGGCCGGGTCAAATACGTGGCCATCAACGACGACGAGGCGATGGCGGCATTTCGCACCCTGACCCGGGTTGAAGGTATTATGCCGGCGCTGGAATCCAGTCACGCCCTGGCCTATGCAGCCAAGCTGGCGGCCACCATGGACCCGGAAGAGGTCATTATCGTCAACCTGTCCGGACGGGGTGACAAGGATATTTTAACCGTCGCGCAACTCGACGGGATTGAGGTGTAGAAGTAAATGAATCGATTGAATGAGCGCCTGGCGCAATTGCGCCAGCAAGGACGCAAGGCCCTGGTGGTGTATATCGTCAATGGCGACCCTGCGCCAGAAGTGACCCTGGAGACCATGCACGCCATGGTAGCGGCCGGCGCAGATATTATTGAACTGGGAGTGCCTTTCTCCGATCCCATGGCTGAGGGGCCAGTGATTGCCCGCGGTCACGAGCGGGCGCTGGAGCACAAGGTCTCTCTGCGCGCGACCATAGAGGTGGTGAGGCAGTTTCGCGCCGTTGACCAGGCTACTCCGGTGGTGCTGATGGGGTACACCAATCCGGTGGAGCGAATGGGGTACGAGGCATTTGCCAGCAGTGCCAGCGCCGCCGGTGTGGATGGCTTGCTGACGGTGGACCTGCCGCCGGAAGAGGCCGGGGCGCTGCACAGTGAGTTGAAAAAAGCGAACATGGAAAACATTTTCCTGTTGGCGCCAACTACCAGCCAGGCTCGAGCAACCAGCATTGTTCGACTGGCCGGTGGCTTTCTCTACTACGTGTCGCTGAAAGGAGTCACCGGGGCCGGGCACCTGGATATCGGTGCGGTCGAGCAAAAGGTGGCGCAGTTGCGCCAGCTGACTGACTTGCCAATTTGTGTGGGTTTCGGTATTAAAGACGCTGCCACCGCCAAGGCCATTGCCAGGTCGGCCGACGGTGCCGTGGTCGGCAGTGTGCTGGTGGATAAGATGGGGTCAATGCAGGGGCAGGGTGCCGCGCAAATCGCCGCCGCCGTGGCCGAATTGATCAAGCCTATCCGCCAAGGGCTCGATGAGCTGTAAATTGCGGCTGGATGGCGACAAGGCAGACACCACAGACTGAGACAGGTGAATTATGAGCTGGATCAATAAGATTGTCCCCAACGTGAAGAAGTCGCAGCGCGAGAGAGGCCAGAGCAAGGTTCCCGAGGGGCTCTGGAAGAAGTGCGTCAAATGTGCAGCGGTACTCTACCGGCCGGAGCTGGAAAAAAACCTGGATGTCTGCCCCAAGTGCGATCACCACATGCGCATTGGCGCTCGTCGCCGCCTGGATGTGTTTCTCGACGAGGACAATCGCACCGAGCTTGGCACCGATATCGAGCCCGTTGATCACCTCAAATTCAAGGACATCAAAAAGTATAAAGACCGCCTCAGCGAAGCCCAGAAAAGCACCGGTGAGAAAGACGCCCTGGTGGCCTTTAAGGGCGAGCTGAAGGGCATGCCGGTGGTGGCGGTGGCTTTTGAATTCAATTTCCACGGTGGCTCCATGGGTTACGCGGTGGGGGAGAAATTTACCCGTGCCGCCCAGCTTGCCCTGGAGGAAGACATTCCCCTGGTCTGTTTCTCCGCCACCGGCGGCGCGCGCATGCAGGAGGCGCTGATATCGCTGATGCAGATGGCCAAAACCAGCGCCGTGATCGAGCGCCTGAAGCAGCAGGGTACCCCGTATATTTCAGTTATGACCGATCCGGTGTATGGCGGCGTGTCCGCCAGCCTGGCGCTGTTGGGCGACATCAATGCCGCCGAACCCGGTGCCCGGGCCGGGTTTGCCGGCCCCAATATTATTGAGCAGACCATTCGCCAGAAGTTACCGAAGGGGTTCCAGCGGGCGGAGTTCCTGCTCGATCACGGTGCCATCGATATGATTATTCCGCGTCACCAGATGCGGGAGCGGGTCGGGGCTCTGTTGGCGAAATTTACTGAGCGGCCGGCCGAGCAGCCCGCCGAGCAGCCGGCGGCCTGAGCGGTGCTGTCGCTGGTGGGGCAGCGCGAGTTGCGACTTGGCTGTGAAGGCCCTTGATTTAGCCCCTCGCCCGGGGCTTTTGTTTTTCTGCCCGGGGAGTTCCCCGCTGGCCCTTGTGATCAGACCCCATGTATGACCAGATTTAACAACCTGCAAGATTGGCTCAACTGGCAAGAGGGATTGCACAGCAGGGCTATTGATCTCGGCCTCGACCGGGTGCGGGCGGTAGCGGCCAAAATGCAGCTGTTACAGCCCGCGGCCAAAATCGTCACTGTAGCCGGCACCAATGGCAAGGGCTCCTGCGTGGCGACCCTGGAGGCGCTGCTGGTGGCGCGAGGGGTGAGCGTGGGAGCCTTTACCTCGCCCCATTTCCATCGCTACAACGAGCGCCTGCGGGTCGATGGCCAGGAACTCAGCGATAGCCTGATCTGCGAATCTTTCCAGCGTATCGATAGCGCTCGCGGTGACATCTCCCTGACCTACTTTGAGTTCGGTGCCCTGGCGGCGCTGGACCTGTTTCGCCGGCAGCGGGTCGAGGTGATGTTGCTGGAAGTGGGGTTAGGGGGGCGGCTGGATGCAGTCAATATACTGGATGCGGATATCGCGGTGGTAACCTCGATCGCCCTCGACCACCAGGACTGGTTGGGGTCGGACCTGCAGCAGATCGGCCGCGAAAAAGCCGGTATCTACCGGCCCGGGCGCTGGGCCATTTGTGCCGACCAGCAGGCGCCCGGCTCGGTAGAGGCGACAGCGAAGCAATTGGGCGCCCGCTGGCTGGCGATGGGTGCCGGGATGCAGATCGATGGCGGTGGCAGCGCGGAGCGCTGGACCTGGCGCGGAATAGATGACAGCGGCAGTCCCTTGCAACTGGCGGACTTGCCGCGCAGCGGGCTGCCGCTGGCCAGCGTGGCGGCGGCACTGCAGGCCTATGTGTTGTTGGGTTACCGCCCTGGCCCGGAGCTGGGGGCAGTACTGGCTGGCGTCACGCTGCCCGGCCGCTCCCAGGTTATCGAGCGCGATGGCGTCAGTTTTATTCTCGATGTGGCCCATAACCCGGCCGCTGCCGGTTACCAGGCGCAGCAATTGGCTGCCACTGGCGGGGCGGGGCGAACCTGGTGCCTGTGCGCGATAATGGCCGATAAGGACCAGCGCGGCATATTTGAGGTACTATTACCCCAGGTGGATGGCTGGCATGTGTGCGACCTGCCCGGTGTGGCCCGGGCGGCCAGTGCCACGGACTTGCTGGCGACGCTGCAGCAAACAGGCGGGCATGGCCAGACTCACCCCAGTGTCGAAGCGGGCTTGCAGAGTCTTCTGGCGACGGTGGAGAGGGGTGATCGAGTGCTGGTGATGGGGTCATTTTTTACCGTGGCCGCGGCGCAGTCGTTTTTTGAATCTGGTTCGCCGGTAAAGGTGTAGGTTGTGGATGAAGGGCTAAAACAGCGATTGATCGGCGCCTTTGTGTTGTTGGCACTGGGGGTTATCTTTGTGCCGGTTTTATTCGAGTCGGACTATCGCAATAAAGTCGACCGCACCACTCAAATACCGCCGGCGCCAGAGGTGGGCAGCGTGGTCATCGCGGAGCCGGAGCCGGTCCCGGAGATAGAGTCGGCGCCACCGCCCGAGCAGATGTACAGCTTGAGCCCCGCCGGGGCGACAGAGGGGCCGGCGGCGGTCCGGGATGAGGCGCCGGGCGCAGCGGCTGCACCAGCCCCGGTGCGGACACCGGACCGGGATATCCTCGACAGCAAAGGGGTCGCCAAGGCCTGGGCCGTGCAAGTTGCCAGTTTTAGCGAGCCGGAGCGAGCGACGGCCCTGCGCGACAAGCTGCTGGATGCCGGACACCCGGCCTTTTCCCGGGCTGGCAGCGGCAACCTGACCCGGGTCTACGTCGGGCCCAAAATTGATCGCCACAAGGCGGAGCAGTTAAAGCAGGAGCTGGACCGGGAGTTGCAGTTGCAAACGATGGTGGTGCGCTTTGCCCCCTGACCCGGTTGGCGTCGCGCCGGCGTTTTTTTGCATTGTTGGCCGTGACATGTGCGTCATCTTTGTTAAAATGCCGCCCTTCGAAACGGGCACCGACCTGAATAGCGTGGACTCATGAACTGGGCAGATTGGATTATCATCGGAATTCTCGCTATTTCCTGCCTGATCGGGTTAAAGCGGGGCCTGGTAAAAGAGGCAATGTCGCTGCTCTGCTGGATCGCGGCCTTTCTGATCGCCTGGACTTTCCACAAATCCCTGGCCACGCTGCTCGGTAACCTGATCGACACCGCATCGGTGCGTCACCTGGTCGCCTTTGCCGGGTTGTTTATTGCAACCCTTATTGTCGGGGCTTTGGTAAACTACCTGATCGGCGAGTTGATTCGAATTACCGGGCTGTCCGGCACTGACCGCTTGTTGGGTATGGTGTTTGGGCTGGCGCGAGGCGGTGCAGTTGTGCTGGCGCTGGTATTGCTGGTACCTATGATAATACCGGTGCAGCAGGACTCCTGGTGGCAGCAGTCCCAGGTCATCCCGCACTTTGTTGCCATGGAGGGTTGGGCCAGTTCCACCTGGAGCCAACTGACAAGCGGGGTCGCAGCCCTGTTCCAGTCCGGCTCTGGTTGAGTAAGTGCCTGTCGCGACACCGGCCTTTGGGCGGGATCCATATTCGTGCAGGCATGTCGCTGTGCCACAAACAGTAGGCGTCGCAGTAGGCGGCTACTAACCAAAGATATACTCGTAACCAAAGATTTACTCGAGTTTTGAGGAAAGACCTATATGTGTGGCATTGTCGGAGTCGTCGGGAAAGGTAACGTCAATTTGCAGCTTTACGATGCGCTTACCATGCTGCAGCATCGGGGCCAGGATGCGGCCGGTATCCTGACCTGTCACGGCAATAAATTTGCGCAGCAGAAATCCAACGGGCTGGTGCGCGACGTGTTTCGCACCCGCCATATGCAGCGGCTGGTGGGGCAGGTGGGTATTGGCCACGTGCGCTACCCCACCGCCGGCAGTTCCGGCCCGGCGCTGGCACAGCCCTTCTACGTCAACTCCCCCTACGGCATCGCCCTGGCCCACAACGGCAACCTGACCAATACGGAACAGGTCAGCGACGATCTCTACCGGGCTGACTTGCGCCATCTCAATACCGATTCCGACTCTGAAGTCCTGCTTAACGTGCTCGCGCAGGAACTGTTGAAAATCAACAAGCTAAAGCCCACCGCCGAGGATTTTTTCAGCGCCATCGGGGCCATGGAGAAACGAATTCGAGGCGGCTACGCCTGCGTAGCGCTGGTCGCTGGCTATGGCTTGCTGGCGTTTCGCGACCCAAACGGCATTCGGCCGCTGGTGTTCGGCAAGCGTGAAACCCCCCAGGGCACCGAGTATATGGTGGCATCGGAAAGTGTGGCTTTCGACGTGGTGGGTTACGAACTGATCCGCGACGTGCAGCCAGGGGAGGCCGTCTACATCACCACCGAGGGTGAATTGCACACCAAGCAGTGCAGTGAGGTGGCAAAGCTCACCCCCTGTATTTTCGAGCACGTCTACTTTGCCCGTCCCGATTCCCTGATGGACGGTATCTCGGTGTATAAGTCGCGCCTGCGCCAGGGCGAGCGATTGGCGGCCACCATTCTGGAGCAAAGGCCGGATCACGATATCGATGTGGTCATTCCCATTCCCGACAGCAGCCGGGTTGCCGGCCAGGCTCTGGCCCATTCGCTGGGGGTCAAGTTCCGCGAGGGGCTGGTGAAAAATCGCTATATCGGCCGCACCTTTATTATGCCCGGCCAGCAACAGCGAAAAAAATCAGTGCGCCAAAAGCTGAACCCGATTCGGCTCGAATTTGAAGGCAAGAACGTGATGTTGGTGGACGACTCTATCGTCCGCGGCACCACCTGCCAGCAAATTATCCAGATGGCGCGGGAAGCCGGTGCCAACAAGGTGTACTTTGCCTCGGCGGCGCCGCCGGTGCGCTATCCAAATGTTTACGGTATCGACATGCCCAGCGCCAGGGAATTGATCGCCCACGGGCGCACGGTGGAAGAGGTGTGCGCGGAAATCGGTGCCGATTGGCTGGTCTACCAGAGCCTGGAAGATTTGATTGCCGCCTCCAGCGAGGGCAACGAGAATGTCACCGAGTTTGATTGCTCGGTCTTTACCGGCGAGTATGTCACCGGCGATGTGGACCAGGCCTATCTGGATCAACTGGATTCGGCACGCAATGATGGCAACAAGCGCAAGTCGGACAAAGCTATTGAGCGGGGCTCCAATGCCCTGATCGGTCTGCACAATGACAACGCTGCAGAAGCGGGATAAGAAGCCGGTTTAATTGATTTGCGAACCTTTCCGGCGGGCGTTGCAGTCTGTCGCTGGAAAGGCGGGTCGCCACTGGTGTCGCTGCAGCGAGCACTGGCGGCGGGAATAACGATGCGGCAGCCCTGGGCTGCCGTTTTTTGCTTTGAGCTGGCCGCAGGGCGGTTGTTACTGGCAGGGCTGGCCGGCAGTAAGGAATCTGGACATGACCGATACAGAAAAAGACCTGTTTCTAAATGCAGGTATCGACACCCTGGCGGTGCGGGCCGGGCAGACCCGCTCCGCGGAAGGGGAGCACAGCGAGCCTATCTACACTACCTCCAGCTATGTGTTTGACTCCGCCGAGGCCGCGGCGGCGCGCTTCAGCGGGGATGACCCGGGCAATGTCTACTCCCGCTACACCAATCCCACGGTGCGCATGTTTGAGGAGCGGATAGCGGCGCTGGAAGGGGGCGAGATGGCGGTGGCGACATCCTCGGGCATGGCGGCCATTCTCTCCACCTGTATGGCGTTATTGCAGGCCGGGGATCACGTGGTCTGCTCGCGCAGCGTGTTCGGTACGACCACCGCCCTGTTCAACCGCTATATGCTGAAGTTCGGGGTCACTACCACCTTCGTCAATCCGGTCGACCTGGAAGAGTGGCGCAGCGCTATTGGTGCCAATACCCGCATGTTGTTTCTGGAAACCCCCTCCAATCCGCTCTGCGATGTGGTGGACTTGCGCGCCCTGGCGGCAATCTCCCGCGCCAGCAACTGCTTGCTGGTGGTGGACAACTGCTTCTGCACGCCAGCATTGCAGAAGCCGCTGCAACTGGGGGCCGATATCGTGGTGCACTCCGCCACTAAATACCTGGACGGCCAGGGGCGCTGTGTCGGCGGGGTGGTGGTCGGGCCGGAAAAACTGCTGCAAGACGTGCTGGTTTTCCTGCGCACCGCGGGCCCCTCCATGAGCCCCTTCAACGCCTGGGTATTTCTCAAAGGCCTGGAGACCTTGCGCCTGCGGATGGATGCGCACTGCGCAAATTCCATGGCGATCGCCAACTGGTTGCAGCAGCAGCCGCAGATTGAAAAAGTGTTTTACGCCGGCCTGCCGCAACACCCGGGCCACCAGGTGGCGGCGCAGCAACAGCGCGGTTTTGGCGCGGTCATGTCGTTCCAGGTCAAGGGTGGCAAGGCAGAGGCGTTCCGCTTTATCAATGCCACCCGCTTGTTGTCGCTCACCGCTAACCTCGGGGACAGCAAATCCACCATCGTGCACCCCGGGACGACCACCCACGGTCGACTCTCAGTGGAGGAAAAGGCCCAGGCAGGCATCACCGACAACCTGATCCGGGTAGCGGTGGGGCTGGAAGATGTGGCGGATATCCAGGCCGACCTGGCCCGCGGAATTGCGGCGCTGTAACAGCCATCCGCAGCTTGCCGCAGCAACTTGCCCGCTCTTGCACTATGCTTCAGTTAAGCGGTTCGAGGAAGACGGAAAAGCGAGTGAGGGCAACGGCGGCGGTGATTCGAGTACAGACCTATGAATGAGTTGGTCGATACCCTGGTGCGTCGGGTCGGCGAGGTGGTGTTGGGCAAGGAGCAGCAAATCAAGCTGGCGCTCACCTGTCTGTTGGCGCGCGGGCACCTGTTGCTGGAAGACCTGCCGGGTATGGGCAAGACCACCCTGGCCCACGCTCTCGCCAATGTGCTCGGCCTGTCCTACAAGCGGGTCCAGTTTACCAGTGACTTGCTGCCTGCCGACATACTCGGTGTGTCGGTATTTGAGCGCAACACTAGCAGTTTCACCTTTCATCCGGGGCCGGTTTTTACCCAATTGCTGCTGGCGGATGAAATCAATCGTACCACTCCGAAAACCCAGAGTGCGCTGCTGGAAGCCATGGCCGAATACCAGGTCACCATCGACGGTGAAACCCGCCAGTTACCGCAACCCTTCTTTGTTATCGCCACCCAGAATCCGAGCAGTCAGTCCGGCACTTTTCCGCTGCCGGAATCCCAGCTGGACCGATTTCTGATGCGGGTCGAATTGGGCTATCCCTCGGCGGCGGCCGAGCTGGCGATTCTCCGGGGCGGCGACACTTCTCGCACAGTCGGCCAGTTGGCCGCGGCCATCACTAACGAGCAACTGTTGGCTATTCAGGCCAGCGTCGATGAGGTTCACGCCAGCGATGCCTTGCTGGCCTATTTGCAGCGCCTGGTGCACTGTACCCGCAGCCTGCCGGAAATCGAGCACGGGCTGTCCACTCGGGGAGCGCTGGCCCTGTTGCGCTGCGCCCGCACCTGGGCCCTGATCCATGGGCGCGGGCATGTGTTACCGGACGACATACAGGCGGTTATGCCGGCGGTGGTCGCGCACCGCTTGCGCAGTGCCGCGGATATGAGCGATGGCAGTGGCTACGCGCTGGTGGAGCAGGTTCTCAATCGGGTGGATGTGCTCGGTCACTGAGCCGCACAGTTGGCTTGAGTTGTACTGTGGCATCCAGCTAAAAAAATAAACGCTGCGGGGATGGAAATATGTCGACTTTTTGCCTATGTATTACTTGGTGTAAAAGAGCCTCGGGTAAAAAGCCTTGGATAAGAACGCGATAACTAATAAACCAGAACAGCAAATGGAGTGGCAGTTGTGATCATTGAAGATTATTTGCGGATACTGGCAAAAAACGACGGTTCGGATTTGTATCTGAGCACAGGGGCGCCGCCGTGCGCCAAATTTCAAGGAGTGCTTAAACCGCTGGGCAAGGAGTCGCTCAAGCCCGGCCAGATCGCCGAGATTGCCAGTGCCATCATGGACAGTGAGCAGCGGGAAAAATTCGAGCATGAGCTGGAAATGAACCTGGCCATGTCGCTGCCGGGAGTCGGTCGCTTTCGGGTCAATATTTTTCGCCAGCGCAATGACGTTTCGATTGTGGCGCGCAATATCGTCACCGAAATTCCCAAGTTCGATGACCTCAAGCTGCCGCCGATTCTCAAGGACGTGGTGGAGGCCAAGCGCGGGCTGATCCTGTTTGTCGGTGGTACCGGTTCCGGCAAGTCCACCTCGCTGGCGGCGCTTATCGATCATCGCAACAGCAGCAGTGGCGGCCACATTATTACCATTGAAGACCCGGTTGAATACGTGCACAAACACAAGAAGTGTATCGTCAACCAGCGCGAAGTCGGCGTCGATACGCGCAGCTTTCACAACGCCCTGATCAACACCCTGCGGCAGGCGCCAGACGTGATCCTGATCGGTGAAATTCGTGACCGGGAGACCATGGAGCACGCCCTGGCGTTTGCCGAGACCGGCCACCTGGCGATTTCCACTCTGCACGCCAACAACGCCAACCAGGCGTTGGAGCGGATCGTCAACCTGTTTCCCCAGGAGCGGCGGGCCCAGTTGCTGCTGGGGCTGGGGCAGAACCTGCGCGCCTTTGTTTCCCAGCGCCTGGTGCCGACGGTGGATGGCAAGCGCTGTGCCGCGGTGGAAGTGTTGCTGGGTACCAAGACCATAGAGGAACTGATCATTCGCGGTGAGTTTGAAAGCATCAAGGAGATTATGGAAAAATCCGAAAATCTCGGTATGCAAACCTTCGACTCGGCGCTGTTTCACCTGTTTAAAGAGGGGCGCATCTCCGAGGAGCAGGCCCTGAAAAATGCGGACTCGGCCAACAACCTGCGCTTGCGCATTAAACTGGATCGCAAAGGCCAAGCCCTCGCCGCGGCGACGGAGGGAGAGGCTGCCGCCAGTCCGGAGGATAAGCCCAGCGAGGGCTTTTCCCTGGCGCTGGAAGAAATAGACGAGGAAGAGGAGCCCAACAAGCCGTTTTAGTCGGCGTGCAAGTCGGCACTTTATTTGCCACTTTAATCGCCGTCCTGGCCACACCGGCGGAGTGGGGCGAGCCAGTGATGAGCCGGGCACTTATTCCAGAGTGATGCCGAGGTTGCTGCAATCCAGCTGCCTGAGCGCCCGCCGGGTCTCCTTGATGATGGTGGCAGTGTCTGCGGGTTGTGTCATTTGCTCGCGCAGCCATTGCTGCATCTGCAGTTCCGCGTCGTAGAGTTCGTGTTGTTGTGTGTCCGGATCAAACGACTCCTGTCCGGATATCACTGCGATAAACTGGGCCACTGTGGCGCGCGACAGGTGGGCGGCGGTGTCGCTGTCGTCAATGCTGTCATCGAGAATCATTTGCAGGGCGCTGGTCAGCAGCAGACAGGCGTCCAGCGCGGGGTAGACGCCGTAGCTGTCTGCGTCGCCCGGCTGCGGGGTAATCTCCTCCAGTTGCGGCAGTGACTTCTCCAGGTTTTTCAGGGAGGTTAACTGGCCGGCCAGGTATTCCCACACCTTGTTGAGGATCTTGCGGTAGAGTTGACCCTGTTGGGGCTCGCCCAGTGACTCGCTGTAGAGCTGAAAGTTGGGGTAGTGGCGCTCACACAGGCCACAGATAAAGCCGATGTTCTGCCAGTGCTGGCGAGCGGCCAATGGTGTCGTCATTGCATTCTCCCGAAAAAACGCCGGTATGGTAGCAGAACTCGGGGGGCTTGGGGGCAGCGGCCACAGGCGGGTGGTAAATCCCAGCGCCCGCTTTGGCCGGCGGGCAAACAGTTAGGGGTAGGGGGTGACGTTGTTGGATCAGCTCGCAGTGAAAACCCGCCTGGCGGAACCCGGATGGCGGCGATTGAGAAATTCGGTGCGACGCTGGATGCTGCGTCGCCTGCGGCCAGTCCGGCAGCTGCGCTTAAGCCGCAAAAACCTGTTTATCTTCCCCAGCAGTGCCGGCTTTGGCTATTTGTTTGTCAACCTGCTGCTGTGGTTGACGGGAACCAACTACGAAAACAATTTGATCCTGGCGACCGCGTTTCTGCAGACGTCCCTGTTTGTGGTTTGTATCCACCACACCTTTTTTAACCTGACCGGCCTGACCCTGGAAGTTGTGCATACGGGTAGCTGCTTGCAGGGCGAAAATGCGGAGCTGGAGTTGAACCTGGCGCGGCCTTCCGGCCGGGGCCGGGAAAATATCCAGTTGGGCTACCGGCGCGAGACCTTGTTAACGCTGGACCTGATCGAGCAGTGCTCGGCGGACGTGAAGCTGTATGTGCCGGGCCTGCGGCGCGGCTGGTGCCCGCCGCCGCGGTTGCTGGTGCAGAGCAGCTTTCCGCTGGGCTTGATTCGCTGCTGGAGCTGGGTGGCGTTCGATATGCCCATGCTGGTGTACCCGAAACCCCTGCCCGGTGGTGACTTGCCGCTGGCCTCCGTGGCGCAGCAGGAGGGGGATTTGATTGCCGAGCAGGGCGCGGAAGACTTTTTTGGTTTCAGGAATTATGTCCCCGGCATGCCCACCCGCCATATCGCCTGGAAACAGTACGCCCGCGGCCAGGCCTTGTACAGTAAGGAGTATGTCACCTACCAGGGGCAGAGCCTGTGGCTGGACTGGGATGCCCTCGAGGGCCTGGGCACTGAGGCGCGCCTGTCGCGCCTGTGCTACTGGGTGCTACAGCTCGGCACTGTCAACCAGCCGCTGGGGCTGCGCCTGCCGGATCAGGAGTTGGCACCGGAGCTCGGTCCGGAACAGCAGCAGAAACTGCTGCGCGCCCTGGCCCTGTATCGATGGCAGCAGGCTGCGGCAGAGGCGGTGGAGTGATGGCGGAGCGCCAACGTTTGCTGCCGCGCAACAGTTTACTGTGGCTGCTGGGGGCGCAGACACTGGCCATGGCGCCGCTGTTGCTGGAGTTGCCAATCTGGTTGACGCTGGTGTGGAGCGGGGTGTTGCTGTGGCGGCTGCTGGAATTTCTCGGCCACTGGCAGATGCCCGGCGGCCTCACCCGAATGACCCTGGTTGCTGTCTGTGTCAGCGGTCTGGTGCTGTCTTTCGGTCGCTTCCTGGGCATGGAACCGATGGTGGCGTTGCTGATCTGCGCGGTGCTGTTGAAGCAGCTGGAAGTGCGCCAGCTGCGCGATGCTATCGTCCTCGTTTACCTGACCTACTTTCTCACCGCGCTGCAATTTCTCTTCTCCCAGACCCTGCTGGCCGGTGTGTTCGGGCTCTTGTGTTTTTGCGTGAATACGGCGGCGCTGCTGGCGATTCACCAGCCCCAGGGACACCAGTTTCCGCTTCGCACCCTGCGCCTGGCGGCGGTATTGCTGTTGCACAGTGTGCCCCTGATGCTGTTGATGTTCCTGGTGATGCCGCGGCTGGGGTCCCTGTGGGCGGTACCCAATCCGGGCCACACGGCGACAACCGGGGTCAGTGACAGCATGGCGCCGGGGGATTTTGTCCGCTTGTCGCGCGCCGGAGGGGTTGCGTTTCGGGCCACTTTCCAGGCCGGCCTGCCCGAACGGGAGGAGCTCTACTGGCGCGGGTTGGTCTTTTCCCGCTTTGATGGCCGGCGCTGGCAGCAGGCAGAGGCGTTTGACTACCTTCGCGATGGCAGCCCGGTGAACTGGCAGAGCGAGCGGCCGGCCCCCTGGCGTCGACTGGCGCAGCCCCGGGGCAGGCCAGTGAGCTATCGCGTGGTTATGGAGCCGAGCCAGCAACCCTGGCTCTACAGTCTCGGCCTGGCCACCGATGTGCGTACCTCGGCTTCACTGCCGCTGGGCTTTACCCGGGACTTTCGCTTGTTGAGTGCCGAGCCGGTGTACCAGCGTCTCGCCTACCAGGTCAACTCGGCGCTGGATTACGCGCTGGAACCCGGCTTTCTACCCAACTGGCGCCGGCGCAATGAGCTGGCGTTGCCGGCCGGTTTCAATCCCCAGTCCCTGGCCCAGGCCCGGCAGTGGCGCCAGCAGTGGCCGGATGCGGATGAGTATATTGCGGGGGTACTGCAGTATTTTCGCGCCCAATTCGTCTATTCGCTGCAGCCACCGGCGCTGGGCCGCGACAGTGTAGATGACTTTCTGTGGCGCACCCGGGAGGGTTTCTGCGAGCACTTTGCCAGCAGTTTCGTGGTGTTGATGCGCGCTGCCGGAATTCCTGCGCGAGTGGTGGCGGGCTATATGGGTGGCGAGTTCAATGAACTGGAAAACTATGTGGTGGTGCACCAGTACGACGCCCACGCCTGGGCCGAGGTCTGGCTGGAGGCGCGCGGCTGGGTGCGGGTCGATCCCACTGCGGCGGTGGCGCCGGAGCGAGTCCGGCAAAGTCTCGGTGACAGCCGCGCCGCGGATATTGAAAGCCTGGTCTCGCTGGGTCGCTATCGTCATATTCAGTGGGTGGCGCAACTGCGCCTGCACTGGGACGCGATCCAGTATCGCTGGGACCGGGCGGTGCTGGGTTTTGATCGCAACAGCCAGAGCCAATTGCTGGAGCGTTGGTTGCGCGGCACCAGCCCGCTGAAGATCGTGCTGCTGGTGTTGATTGGCGGCGGGCTGGCACTGGCTCTGCTGACCCTGCACCTGTGGTGGCAGTCGCGGCCGCCACGGCGCTCGGCCGCACAGCGCTTTTACCAGCGCGCCGAAAGGCTGCTGGCCCGGTATGGGCAACGGCGGGCAGCGGGGGAGAGCGCGGCGGAATTTGCCCGCCGTGTGGCGACGGCGCAGCCCGGCCTGGCGCCGGCGGTGGAGCGAGTCACCGCCTGTGTCGAAGCCATGCTTTACGAGGAGCGACCCGTTTCGGCGTTGCAGCTGAAGCAGGCGCTGGCCGAATTAAAGAGGGCTCTGCGCCGCTCGGGCCTGGTAACGAAGGTTTTGTTGTAAAAATAAGTCAGCTTGCGGTGATAGCGGGTTGGTAGTTGGCAGCCCTTGGGTATCAGTTCTTTTCCCGGTCTGGCTCCGGGGGCTTGCTTTCAAGACTCGCCGAAATTCCGTCCGTGGAGGCTCCACGACAGCATCCATGCTGTCGAGGGTCTTGAAAGCAAGCCCCCGCAGCCAGCCCTGCCGTAATGCGTTGAACGACGTTTGGGTTTTGAAAGACAGCCCCGAAGCCAGGTCTGCTGCCCGAAGCCAGGCTTGGTATTGCGCCGACTCAACGACGCCTGGCTTGGATGGAATTTAAAAAAGAGAGCTGCTCAATCGCTCCTTGAGAAATTGCGGCGCTCTGGGCACAATACAGCGCTGTTTGTAAGCCGTTGATTGCTATCGCAATCCGGCTTTTGGGGGCAGGGGTGATCAATTGCCCGGCAGCAGCGGTTTGCCGGCAGTAACCCTCTTGCAAAGAACCTTTCCGGGGAAAGCTTTGCAGGTGAAATCTTTCTTCGTAAAAATAATAACGGTGCACAGAATGAAAAAGTGGTTAACAGTATTGGGGTTGGCTGGGCTGTCGTCGGTAGCCTGGGCTGGAGACGAATTGAGTGGCGCGAACACGGCCTGGATCCTGACCGCCACCGCGCTGGTGTTATTTATGACCCTGCCCGGCTTGTCGCTGTTCTATGGCGGCCTGGTGCGTACCAAGAACGTTCTCTCGGTGTTGATGCAGTGTTTTTCCATTGCCTGTATTGCCTCGCTGATGTGGTTGGTGTTTGGTTACAGTTTGAGTTTCGGCGAGGGCGGCGCCTGGGTCGGCGATCTGAGCCGGCTGTTTATGAGCGGCATGGGGCGCGACTCTCTTAGTGGCGATATCCCCGAATCCCTGTTTTTTATGTTCCAGATGACCTTTGCCATCATTACCCCGGCTTTGATCGTGGGTGCCTTTGCCGAGCGCATGAAGTTTTCCTCGGTGTTGCTGTTCAGTGCCTTGTGGCTGGTGCTGGTGTATTTCCCGGTGTGTCACTGGGTCTGGGGCGGCGGCTGGTTGGCGGAGATGGGGGTTATGGACTTCGCCGGCGGTATCGTGGTGCATATCACTGCCGGTGTTGCGGCGCTGGTGGCGGCGATCGTTATTGGCAACCGCAGCGGTTTCCCCACCACGGCTATGCCGCCGCACAATATGACCATGACCATCACCGGTGCTGGCATGCTTTGGGTCGGCTGGTTCGGTTTTAATGCCGGTAGTGCCCTGGCCGCCAATGGCGATGCGGCCATGGCCATGACAGTTACCCATATCTCTGCCGCCGCCGGCTCGCTGGCCTGGGTGTGCATGGAGAAGATCAAGTTCGGCAAGCCCAGTGTGCTGGGTATCGTGACCGGTATGGTTGCCGGTCTCGGCACCATTACCCCGGCGTCCGGGTTTGTGGGGCCGGCCGGGGCGATGGTGATCGGCATCAGTGCCGGTATCATTTGCTTTTTTATGACGCAACTGGTCAAACGCACCTGGAAAATCGATGACTCGCTGGATGTGTTTCCGGTGCACGGCATTGGCGGGATTCTCGGCAGCTTGCTGGTGGCCTTTTTCGCTTCTCCGGACATCGGCTTGTTCAGCGGGTTTGGCGCTGCCGCCGACAGCGGCTATTCCATTGGCGGGCAGTTCAAGGTGCAGTTGATTGGTGTGGTGGCAACCCTGGTGTATACCGGTGTGGTTACCTGGGTGGTGCTGAAAGTTGTCGGTGTGCTCACTAACGGTATCCGCGTCAGCCAGGAAGACGAAACCGCCGGCCTCGACCTGGTCAGTCACGAGGAGACTGGTTACAAGTTCTGAGCCTACTTGAGCAGGCGAAAGTCCTGCTCTCCAGTACGCAACCGCACAGTTGGCGCTTTAGGCGTCGGCGGTTGCGGGTCCGGCGGCACGGCCCACAAAACGTATGACGGAGGTCGCCGGGCTCCAGTCTTTTACGCTCTGCTGGCGCGCTGCAGTTGCTGGGAGCGCGTGGCTACATCAATCCCGCCATTTCCGGCATTCCCTTTTTGCACTACCATTGCCGCTTTGCCCAGAGGCCAGTCTTGCACCGCGATTTTATACTCTACCTGCTCGTTATCGGCTTTGCGTCCCTGGCGACCGGCATTCAGCTGGTCCTGATCCCGTGGCTGGCCACTGGCCAGCTGGGGCTCTCCGGCGAGCAAGTGGGCTGGGTCCAGGCGGCCAATTTGATCCCCGGGGCACTGCTGTTGCTGTGGAGCGGCGCCTTTGCCGACCGCCGCGGCAGTGCGGGGTACTTGCCGTGGATCTACCTGGGTATGATGCTGTGCCACCTGGGGATATTGGCAGTGATAGCTGCGGATGCCTTGCTGTTGCCTGTACTGCTGTTTTATGGTGCCCTGCTGGGGGTTGGCTACGCCCTGTTGCAGCCGCTGCGGGATCGCTTGCTGCCGCTGCTGGTCGAGCGCCGTTCCAGCCACACAGTCCAGCACGGAGTGGTTATGGTCAGCATGTGCGTCTACACCTGCCAGGCGCTGGGAGTGGCAGTGGCGGGGCAGATGGATCGGCTGGGCTTGTCACAGGTCCTGCTGCTACAGGGCGTTTGCCTGCTGGCTGCGGCGCTGTTGTGCCGGCCAATATTGCGCGGTTTACCCGCAGCTGTCGCAGCCCCGGCGACAGCTGCGGGCCACTCGCCCGAGCCGGGCATAGGGCGCGGCTTGCGTTATATCCGCCGGCAGCGGGTGCTGCGCCACTTGATCCTGTTGGTGGCTTTTAACGGGTTTACCCACCTCGGGGTTTACCTGGTGGCGATGCCGCTGCTGGTAAGGGATGTCTACGCCGGGGATGCGGCGTTTTTTTCTGTCCTGCAATTGTTGTTCGTGGTCGGCAGTATCGTCTCTGCCGTGGCACTGTTGCGCCGCGGTACGGTGGAGCAACCGGGGCGCTCGCTGTTGTTTTGCCTGCTCTATTCGGGCCTGATCATGCTGGCCCTGGCGGCCCGGCCGACGGCCACCGGCCTGGCGCTGCTGGTGTTTGCCTGGGGTGTGGTGGCCGGGGTGTCAACCAATATGGGCAAGGCCCTGCTGCAACAACAGGTGGCGGATGAGTTTCGTGGCCGGGTGCTTTCGCTCTATTTCCTGGCCCTGCTGGGGAGTGCTCCCCTGGGCGCACTGGCCTGTGGCTACTTGATGCACTGGCACGGCAGCCAGTTTCTTTTTTTATTGAGTGGCTCGGTCAGCCTGCTGCTGTTTGCCGCGTATCTGCGCTCCACCGCCCTGTGGCGGGTGCCGCAACACTAGGCGCGCCCAGCCAGCTGCCCCTCACAGCATTTTGCGAAAAGCCAGCAAACTGGCGGTCACCGCCACATTCAGGGATTCGACCCCGTTATTCATGGGGATGGACAGCAGTTGGTTGCACTGCGCGGCAACCTCGGCGGAAACCCCCTCGGTTTCATTGCCCAGCACAAACACATTGCAACCTTCCCCCGGCAAGTCCGCCAGCTGCGTCGGTGCGTGGGAGGAGAGGCCGTAAATGCGACAGCCCCGTTGCCGAAAGTCAGCCAGCGCCCGGGTCAGGTCCTGGCAGCGCAGGATCGAGGCGCGAAACAGGGTGCCGGCACTGGCTTTGATCACCAGCGCATCCAGTTTGGCGCAGCCATTGTCCGGCAGCAACAGGGCGCGACTGCCGCCGGCACAGACCGAGCGAATGATCATACCGAGGTTTTGCGGGTTGGTGATGCGGTCGAGGGCGATGATGTCGTAGTCGTGGGCGGGAGGGGAGGCGAGAAAATCCCGGTAATCCTGGTAACCGCGGCAGATCAGGTCGACGGCCACCCCCTGGTCCTGTTTGCTGTTGCGGGAGATTCGCGCCAGCGCCTTGCGGTCGTGATACACCAGCTCGGCATTTTTGCTTTTCGCCAGCTCGATTATCTCGTCAATAATGGCCGCCGAGCGGTTGCTGTCGGCCAGGTGCAGCCGGTAGACCCGGGTATTGCTGTCCTGTAATGCTTCCAGCACCGGCTTGCGTCCATAGACGGTCAGCAGCTGGTTAAAAAAGGCTTTTTTCTGCAGGTAGTCGTCGCTGTCTCGATCCTTGGGGCTGTTTTTCAATGTCTTACTCCGCGCTCAATCGGCGCCCAGTATAACGGCTTTAGCCGGGTTTATTGCTGTAAGCCGGGGCCGGCGCGCGCAGCAATTGCTCGATTTTATCCAGCTGCGGGCTGGCGCTGGTGCGCCGGCGGGCTACTTGCAGCGTCTGTAATCCCAGTTGTCGGTAAAGGTTGGCCAGCAATTCCGATTTGCCTGTTAACGCCTGCAGTTGTCGCTCGACCGTGTTGCCGTCGGCGCGAGCAATGGGCCCGGTCAGCGCACGTTGCGGCGATTGCAGCAGGCTGTTGTCCACGGTCTGGTGGACAATGGGCAGCAACATCTTGCTGGCGGTTGCCGCGTCGATGCCGGCGTTGGCGTAGCATTCCAGGCTGGCGTCCAGCAGGGCGACCAGGTAGTTGCAGGCCATGACCGAGGCGGCGTGGTAGTGAATCTTGGTGGCCGCCTCAATGGCAATCAGTTCTGCGCCAATGCCCTTGAACGCGGGTAGCAATCCGGCCAGCGCCACTGGCTCGCCTTCGTAAGCGCAGTAGGTTCCGGCAAACCGGGTGACAGATTCCGCGGGCACGGCAAAAGTGTGCACCGGGTGAATGCTGGCCAAGTGGGCAGTGCTGCCGGCCAGGGGGGCGAGGGTGTCGCTGGCCAGGGAACCACTGCAGTGGAAGACGATGCTGTTGGCGCTGACCAGGCCGCTCTCGGCGAGGCGGGCGGCGGTGGCGGCAATGGCATCGTCCGGTGTGGCCAGCAGCCAGCAGTCGGCAGCCGCCATTGCGGTGAGGTCCGACCGCGGCCGGCCGGCGCCGATAAACTCGCAGGCGCGGCTGGCGCTGGCCGGGCTGGCGGTGACAAGGTCGCGGATCTGGAATTGCTGCTGCTGGTGCCAGAGGCGGGCGAGAGTGCGGCCGAGGTTGCCGCAGCCGATTATATTGAGGGTTAACATAACAGCACCGGGGCGTGGATAAGTGGCCGCTCAGCTACAGCAAATGGCCTTGTAGCGCTGCACTGCGGTGCTCATGCCCAGCGCCAGCGAGTCTACCGTCAGGGCGTGGCCAATGGAGACTTCCAGCAGGCCGGGAAGCCGGCGAAAGCGCGGCAGGTTGAGCAGGTTGAGGTCGTGACCGGCGTTGACGCCGAGGCCGAGGGCGCTGGCGGTTTGCGCCGCCAGGCAGTACTGCTCAAACAGCTCGTCCAGGTTGGGCGCGCGCTGTAAAAATGCCGCGGCGTAGGGCCCGGTATAGAGTTCGATGCGATCGGCTCCCACCTGTTTGGCCAGTTCAATTTGTTCCGGCAGCGGGTCCATAAACAGGCTGACGCGACAACCGAGGGCGTGCAGCTCGGCGATGATCGGTGCCAGCCTGGCGCCGGACTGGATTAAATCAAAGCCGTGATCCGAGGTCAGTTGTTCATCGCTGTCTGGCACCAGGGTGCACTGGTCGGGGCGGCTGCTTTGCACCAATGCCATAAACCCCGGGTAGCTGCCGTGACGGCCGGCAAACGGGTTGCCCTCGACATTGAATTCGATGTCCTTCAGGGGGCGGATCATGTCCGCCAGCTCGGTCACGTCGTGGGGGCGAATGTGGCGCTGGTCGGGGCGGGGGTGAACGGTTATACCGTCGGCCCCGGCATCCAGGCAAATCTGGGCGTGCTGGAGAACGCTGGGGTAATTGCCCTCGCGCGAGTTGCGCAGCAGGGCTATTTTGTTCAGGTTGACGCTGAGCGCCGTAGCGGGCTGGCTGGGCATGGCATACCTTGTCGGTGAGTGGCGGGTTATAGGATTGTGACGGCCAGGATACGCACCGGCAAGTCCGGAGCCTGGTCCTGGTATTTGCCCTGCGGCTCCTCGGTGATTTTCCTGACCACGTCCATGCCTTCGAGTACCTGTCCGAATACGGTGTAGCCGGCTTTGTCCTTGTCCGGGTCCAGGTGTTTGTTGTCCCTGAGGTTGATGTAGAACTGGGAAGTGGCGCTGTCCGGGTCGCCGAGGCGGGCCATAGCCACCGTACCCGTGCGATTGCGCAGGCCATTGCCCGACTCATTGACCACCGGGTCGCGAGTTTCCTTGCGCACGTAGTCAAACGTGAGTCCGCCGCCCTGCACCACAAAACCGGGGATTACCCGGTGGAAGATGGTGCCAACGTAAAATCCCTCGCGGCAGTACTGGAGAAAATTGGCGACAGTGGCTGGTGCCTTGTCGGCAAACAGTTCCAGGGTGATGTTGCCCAGGTCTGTCTTTAACAGGACTCGCGGTGGCGTGCCCGGCGCCACGGTCGCGGCGTCGGCGGCAGCGAAACAATTGCCGCCAAGACTGCAAAAAACCAGTGTCAGGGTGAGCAGGGTGTTGCGTATGCAGGTCATAATATCAGTTTCCTGGCGCTGCCGGGCCCAGTCAAGTTCAGTTGGCCCACTCGGAAAAGCGCTTGCGGCGTCTCAGGTGCGGGGCGGTCAGGGCAATCAGGACACCGAGCAATACCGCCCCGGCTCCGTAGAGAAAAAAGGTGTTGCGAGCGTCGCTCTGCAAGCGCGCGTTCCTGGCCTTGAGGACATCCAACTCTGTTTTCAACAGGTCGTAGTTGTGCAGCATCTCCTTGTGCCGCTGGTGCAAGTTTACCGCGCTCTCTGAAATGCGTTTTAACTCGTCGTATTCCTGCTGCAGTGTGCTGGCTTGTTGCTCGCTCTTTTGCAGGGCCTGGCTTAACTCGTTGCCCTCACCCTTGTACTGCTGCAGTTGCAACTTGAGAGCGGCGTAGTCGCTGCGCAGGGCGGCCAATTCCTTCCTCGCAGCTTCCAGTTGCTCGGCGGCAATGGGGGTGTCGCGAAGGTGTTGGCTGAGCACAAAACCGGTGGTGCCGCCGTTGGTCCTGACCTCGACCCATTCACTGTTCGGGTCGGGTGACAGCAGTGTCAGGCTGGTGCCCGTTTTCAGGTTGGCAATGATGCGATACTGGTTGCCCTCGCCGCTGCGCAGCGGCAGGTACATGGAGTCGGCAACCCAAACCTTTTGTTCCGCAAGGCCGGTTTGAGCGAAGCCTAGCAGTATTGTAAGGGCAAACAGAACGGGAAAAATTTTCACTCGCAATTCCTGGGTAATCAAGTTTGAGCGGGTCGAGCAGTGGACATAATTGCCGCTCGGTTCTTTTCTGTAAATAAAGCCATCGCGGTGGCAGTGACATTCATGGCAGGACCACCTTGTAGGGTTTGACGGTTACCTGCGCGTAGGCACCCGCGGCGACGTATGGGTCTTCGTCGGCCCACTGGCGGGCCGCCTGCAGCGAATCAAATTCGGCCACCACCAGGCTGCCGGTAAAGCCGGCTTCACCCGGATCTTCACTGTCGATGGCCGGGTGCGGGCCGGCAACCAGCAAACGCCCCTCCTGCTTGAGTGCTTCCAGGCGAGCAATGTGGGCGGCGCGGGCCGGCTTGCGCAGTGGCAAGCTGTCGTCGACGTCCTGGCTAATAATGGCATAGAACATAGTGTACAGATTTCCAAAGAGGGTGTGGTCAGACAGGGTTATTGGTGGATCAGGATGTCATCCAGATCGAGATGGGTGAGTACCTTAATTTTTTTGAACAGGTAAAACAATGCAAACATCATCACCGCGGTGGCCGGTATGGCGATCACCGGAAAGCTGAGGGCGGTCATTTTTCCCAATTCGGCGTTGAACTGCTCTGTGCCGGGCGGGCTCACCAGCAGATATTTGGCCAGGCCGTAATTCAGGGCCGAGGACAGGAAGAACGACATGGCCACCAGGTAGGAGGCGTTCTTCAGGGCGGCATTAAACTCTACTTCAGTGCCCTCTCGGGCCAGGGCCTGGGCAACCTTGTCGATCTGCAGGATTTTATCGTTGTAGAGAAATGTGCGCACCAGCGGATAGCGGGTTTTCAGTGAGATCAGGGTGGCCAGTCCAAACAGGGCGGGAATGCCTGCTTCCTTAAAGGCGATATATTTGGGATCCAGTTCCAGCAAGCTAATGCCACCGGTAAGAAAGATGCTGATGACGCCGAGCGCGGAAAACAGGTTCAATTTGCCCGTGCGGCGAAAGTCGTTCAACCCGTAGAGAATGGGAAACGCAAGGGCGATTACAATGCTCCACTTGGTGCCGAGATAGTTGTCACCACTGAACTTGGTGAGGATGACGGTGGGAATAATTATGTTCAACAACAGGTTCAACAACAGGCTTTCGCGCTTGGGTTGATTGGCAGTTTGGGTCATGGATGGGCTCGAGGGTAACAACGGGACTGGCGTGCCAGCTTGTTGGTGGTTATAGGGTTGATGGATAAATCGTTGATAGTTAAATGGTTAAACCGGCCGATTAATGCCAACGGCTTAAGCTCAATGGGCCTTTTGGCCCGCACAAGCGGCAATAATTCATGGCGAATCGCCATGGCAGCTGCCATTATAGCCACTTCCCGGCACTAATGGCGCTAATCGATAAAAAGGACAGTCCTTTGTTTGACCTTCATTCTCACAGTCTTCATTCAGATGGTATTTTACGTCCTCAGGCGGTGGTGTCGAGAGCAAAAGAGAATGGTGTGACAACTTTGGCAATTACCGATCACGATAGCATCAGTGGCCTGGCGGAAGCCAGGGTCGCAGCAGCAGCCCTCGATATGCAATTCATCAATGGTATCGAGCTGTCCTGCTTGTGGGATGGGGTGGGTGTGCACGTGGTGGGGCTGAATTTCGACACTGGCAGCGACGTGCTGCTGGCTGCCATCGAGGAACAGGGCCAGGCGCGAGTGGCGCGTGCGGCGATGATTGCCGAGCGATTGGCGCGGCTGGGAATTGCCGACGCCCTGGCTGGCGCGCAGGAGATTGCCGGCATTGGCGCCATCGGTCGGCCCCACTTTGCCCAATTGCTGGTCAATCGCGGCCTGGTGCCGAACACCAGCGCGGCGTTCAAGCGCTATCTGGGGGCGGGTAAGCCCGGCGATGTTAAACAGCTGTGGCCTCCTGTAGCCCGGGCGGTGGAGTGGATCAATGCCGCGGGCGGCGTGGCAGTGCTGGCGCACCCGGAAAAATACAAAATGACGCGCTCCAAGCTGCGGCGTTTACTGACCGAGTTCCGGGCCGCAGGCGGACAGGCGATGGAGGTGGTCAGTGGTCGGCAGGCGCCGGATGTGACCAGGTCGATGGCGCAGTTGGCCGCTGAGTTCGGTTTGTACGCCTCCTGTGGTAGCGACTTTCACGACCCCGCGCAGGCCTGGCAGGATCTCGGCCGCTTCGAACCCCTGCCCGCCAGCTGTGAGCCGGTATGGACTTGCTGGGCCTGAGTCGACTTTACGGCGTCTACTTAGTGGTCAAAAGACGCTGGTTAGTGGTCAAAAGACGCTGGTTGGTCAAATGGCGTTAAATAAGCAAATATTGGCGCTATCGCTAATTTCCCGGTTGTGCCGCAGCTTTTCCCGCGCTATTGTCGCGGCACAATTACGATTCAATTTTGCGGCCAACTGCCCCGGGGTTATGGCCGATATCGAGGACAATAGTGGCCCAGTTTTTCCAGATTCATCCAGAGAACCCGCAAGCCCGCCTGATCAGGCAGGCGGTTGATATTATTCGCGCCGGAGGACTGGTGGCTTACCCCACGGATTCCGCCTATGCGCTGGGCTGCCACATCGGTGATAAAACCGCGCTGGATCGTATTCGCGGGATTCGCAAGCTGGATAAGAACCACAATTTTACCCTGGTCTGTCGCGACCTGTCTGAATTGGCCACCTACGCTCGAGTCGACAACCAGACCTTCCGCCTGCTCAAAGTTCACACGCCGGGGCCGTTTACTTTTATCCTCGAGGCGACCTCCGAAGTGCCCAAACGCATGCTTCACCCCAAGCGCAAAACCATCGGCATGCGCGTGCCCAACAACCCCATTGCGCTGGCGCTGCTGGAGGAGTTGGGGGAGCCGTTGATGACCAGTTCGCTGCTGCTGCCGGGGGAAGAGTACCCGCTGACCGACCCCTACGATATTCGCGAGACCCTGCAACACCAGCTCGACCTGGTTATCGATGGCGGCTATTGCGGCCTGGACCCGACCACGGTGATCGATTTGACCGGGGATGCCCCGGAGCTGGTGCGGCAGGGGCTGGGTGATGCCAGTGACTTTCTCTCCTGAGTGCAAAGCGCGTGCGTTTCTGCTGTCTTGACTTGCCATAACTCGCTATAATCCGCGGTTTGCTGCCAGTTAATCCCCGCGCCTGTCCACCGCTGTCGGCTACTCGCCGCCAGTTCTCTATGGGTCGCTTGTCGATCGGGGCGATTGCCGTTGCCCGGCGCTGCCCGGGCGACGCATGGTCCGGAGAGCAGATAAATCAGCGCCGCGCCGGAAGCAGAATTGTACATAAGTGCGGAATTGCAGAACACTCATAAAGGTATTGCCGTGAACAGTGAGGCTGAGGCCATTATCCAGGACGAGACAGACGCCCGGCAGGCCGCCGACCCGGCGCCGTCAACTGCAGATAATGCCAGTAGTGACGCTGGCAGCAGTGGCCAGGGCAAGGCCCCGCGCCAGGCTGAAATGCCGTTTGCCATCGTGCATGGCAAGGCGTTTACCCAGCTGCCCAAGGATCTCTATATTCCGCCGGACGCACTGGAAGTCATTCTCGAGGCGTTCGAAGGGCCGCTGGACCTGTTGCTCTACCTGATCCGCCGGCAAAACATTGATATCCTCGATATCAATGTGTCCCAGATCACCCATCAGTATGTCCGCTATGTGGAGCTGATGGAGGCCATGCAGTTTGAGCTGGCGGCGGAATACCTGGTGATGGCGGCGATGCTGGCGGAAATAAAGTCGCGCATGCTGCTGCCGCGCAGCAGTGAAGAAGTCGAGGACGAAGAGGACCCCCGGGCCCAATTGATTCGTCGGCTGCAGGAGTACGAGCGCTTCAAGCAGGCGGCTGAAGATATCGACCAGATACCGCGGCTCGGACGCGAGATTCACCAGGCCAACGCCCTGGCGCCGGATCGCAATTTGACCCGGCCGGATCCGGAGGTGGATATCCGCGAGCTGCTGCTGGCGCTGGGTGAAGTGTTGCGGCGCGCTGACATGTTTGAGAGTCACCACGTCGAAAAGGAAAAGCTATCTACCCGCGAGCGCATGGCGCAGGTGCTGGATACCTTGAAAGGCAGGCAGTTCGTACCTTTTGTCAGTTTGTTTATCGTCGCTGAGGGGCGGCTCGGTGTGGTGGTGACGTTTCTGGCGGTTATGGAACTGATCAAGGAACAGTTGGTGGAAATTGTGCAAAGTGAAAGCTTTGGTCCCATTCATGTCAAGGCTCGAAGCTAGTGCAGTGTGCCAGGCGAGAGGTAACTGCAGGTAAGAATGAATATTGACAGAGACAAATTGCGGCAAATCATCGAAGGCGCACTGCTGGCGGCGGGGCAGCCCCTGTCCCGCGAGCGGCTGCTGCTATTGTTTGAAGGCGACGACGAAGTGCCGGAGAAAGACGATATACAGTCGGTGCTGGAAGATATCCAGGCCGATTGTCGCGACCGCGGTTACGAACTGGCCGAGGTGGCCAGTGGCTGGCGCTTTCAGGTAAGGGCGGAAACCGCTCCCTGGGTGAATCGCCTGTGGGAGGAGAAGCCGCAAAAGTATTCCCGTGCCCTGCTGGAAACCCTGGCCCTGATTGCCTATCGCCAGCCTATTACTCGCGGCGATATCGAGGAAATTCGCGGGGTGGCGGTCAGCTCCCACATTATCAAGACCCTGGTGGAGAGGGAGTGGGTCAAGGTGGTGGGGCAGCGCGATGTTCCCGGTCGCCCGTCCCTGTACGCTACCACCCGGCACTTTCTGGACTATTTCAACCTGAAGAGCCTGGATGAGCTGCCGACCCTGAGTGAAATCAGGGATCTGGATGAGCTCAACAGTGAACTGGATCTGCAAATAGAAAGTTCCCTGGCTGATAATTCGCCGGCGCCAAAAGTGCAGCCGGAAATGGATTCGGAAGAGGACAGTGCTGGCGACGATACCGCCGGTGCCGATACTGCCGGTGACGATACCGCCGGCGCTGGCGAAGAAGACACCAGCAACACCGGGGAGGGCGCCAGCACTAACGAAAATAGTGCCGATACCGGTGAAAGAAAGGCTCCCCCGGGTGAGAGCACTGCTGCAGCGATCAACGCTTTGGCACCAACTGCCGATAACGGCTAAGAGTTTGACGTAACGCCACTATGCAAAAAGATGAAAAAATTCAAAAGGTTCTGGCCAGGACGGGGGCGGGATCACGCCGCGAAATGGAAAAGGTTATCGCTGAGGGCCGGGTCAAGGTTAACGGCGAGGTCGCGAAACTTGGTGACCGGGTAGCAGAGGGGGATATTCTGCAGCTCGACGGCAAGCGCATCAAAGTGCAGTCGGAAGAGAAGAGTGCCGTGCGGGTGTTGCTGTATAACAAGCCAGAGGGGGAAATCTGTTCCCGCTCTGATCCGGAAGGCCGCCGCACGGTTTACGAGCGCTTGCCAAAAGTCAGCGGTGAGCGCTGGATCTCGGTCGGGCGCCTGGATTTCAACACCAGCGGATTGTTGCTGTTTACCAATGACGGAGAGCTGGCCAACAAGCTGATGCATCCGTCCAGCATGATCGACCGCGAGTACCTGGTGCGAATCCAGGGTGATGTCGACGACGACATGAAGAAAAGGTTGCGCGACGGTGTGCTGCTTGAGGATGGCGTGGCGCGCTTCACCGATATCGTTGACGGCGCGGGAGAAGGGCGCAACCGCTGGTTCTACTGCGTGGTCATGGAGGGGCGCAATCGCGAAGTGCGGCGTTTGTGGGAGTCCCAGGGGGTCAAGGTTAGCCGCCTGAAGCGCGTGCGCTACGGCAATATTTTTATTCCCTCCCATGTGCGCGTGGGGCAGTGGATTGAGCTCAACGACAAGGAGATCGCCGACCTGTGCCTGACCGCAGGAGTGGAAGCGCCCAAGCCGGCGCCGTCGTCGCGGCAAAAAACTGTGGATCAGGAGCGGCACCAGCGCCGCCTGCGGGCGGGCAAGGGCAGTCGGCCCCGGCGCAATCGTTAGCCAGTTTAGGTTCTAGTTGGCGATTACCACCCGGTTGCGGCCGTCGCGCTTGGCCTGGTAGAGGGCGCTGTCGCCGCGTCGAAACAAATCCTCGCCCTTTTCACCGCGGCGCCAGCTACTGACACCGATGCTGGCGGTGATGCGAATACAGGTCGGTTCAGTGCCAATTATCAAGTCTTCAATTTGACTGCGCACTCGCTCGGCGATGACCGCTGCGCCTTCGGCGTCGGTTTTGTTGAGCAACAGCACAAACTCCTCACCACCGTAACGAAACGTGAGGTCGGTGGTGCGTGCAATTGTGCGAATGGTGCTGGCCAGCAGGCGCAGTACATCGTCGCCACTGCTGTGGCCGTAGTTATCATTGATGCTTTTAAAGTGGTCGACGTCGATCACCAGCATGGACAGCGGCTGCCGGTGGCGGCGGGCGAGGCTGATCTCGCGCGCCAGCGCTTCCTCCATGGCCTGGCGATTGCCGACGCAGGTGAGGGGGTCCAGCAGCGAAGTAAGTACCGCCTGGCGGTAGAGCAGGGCGTTGCGCAACGGAAAGATCAAGGTCGACAACAGGTTTTCCAGGGCCGCGATTTCCAGCTTGTTGAAGCGTTTGCGGCGGCTGAAGGTGATGTTCCCCATATCCTGCTGCGGGGTCTGCAGGCGGTAGTTGAGGGTTTGCGCACATTCCATGCCGAGCTGGACCCGGCTCTCTGAGGCGCCGTTGCCGTATACCAGGCCGCCAACCGGCACTATGGCCCGGGCGTGCTCGAGAAAAATTTCCAGCACAGTGGTCAGGTCGAGGCTGGTTTGCAGCGCCTGGGTAAGCCGGATGCGGGCTGCAGCGTGTTCTTCATAGCTCGCCGGATTGGTTAAGATGGCTATGTTGTCTTTCGCCGAGACGGCGTTGTTTCCATTGCCAGCGGTTATCGCCATAATTCTGTCCTGGCCATTGGGCATTATCTGCCGGTGAGTTGGGGCGCTTTGAAATCTGTTACAGGGTCGATTGCGAAATGTGTGCCAATTGCAGAAGATATTAATAACTTCTTATAAATCAATAGGTTAATATTGTTGAGAATATTTTCATGGCGCAGGTGACAAGAAGTCGACGGCTCGAGCGGCAACTCCGCAGGCAACTTCTTGCCGCCGGCAACTTCTTGACGTACTCGCAGTGACTGTCGCAACAAAGCCGCAGTGACTGTTGCAACAAAGCTGCAGCACCCGTTTTAACCAGGTCGCAGTGGCCGGGCTCCGGGGCAGGGCGGGAGAAGCTAACAGGTGGTATTTTACTTTGCCGGTGCAGTGGGATTTTGGGGGCCAGCCGCAGCGCTGTCGCTGCCGGTTTTGCTGCTGTGTGTGCTGAAGGCCCCCTGGCGACAGCTGTGGGCCCGCGGCGAACGGCTCAACTTGTGGCTGGCGGCGATCGTTGCCCTGGCGCTGTTCTGGCAATTACAGGTGAGTGTACGCGGCCTGTTGGGTTTGCACCCCCTGCTGCTGATGGCGCTGACCATGGTGTTTGGAGCGGCTTTGGCGATATTGGCGGCGACCCTGGCGCTGCTGGCAGGTTGCTGGCTTTTTTCCGGCCTATGGCTGGCGCTGCCGCCCCAATGCCTGTTAAACATTATTTTACCGGCTGGCGCTGCGGTCTGTGTTTTGTGGGCCATCGACCGGGTTCCGCAGCGCAACCTGTTTGTTTATATGCTCGGCGGCGGCTTTTTCGGGGCGATGCTGACGGTGCAAGTGATGGCTTTGGCAAGCCTGGCTTATGTCTGGCTGTTGGGCCCCGGCCCCCTGCTGGTGCAGGTTGTGGATTACTACTACCTGACCCTGTTGATGATGTTCCCCGAGGGTTTTATCAATGGCGCCGTGATTACCGTGTTGACCGTGCTTAAGCCAGAACTGGTCAAGACCTACGATGACCGGGCGTATCTTGATCAGTGAACTCCTCATTATCGTCGCCCATAAGGGCAATATTCTCATCGCACAGCGGCAGGGTAATAATGACCGACAGCCCGCCGGCGCGATTGATTTCCGCCTTGATGGTGCCGCCGTGCAGTTCCACCGTGCGCTTGGCTATGGCCAGGCCCAGTCCGTAGCCGCCTTTTGTGCGGCAGCGGGCTTCGTCGGTACGAAAGAACGGTTCGAAGATGGCATCCAGGTGTTTCGGGTCGATGCCCGGGCCACGATCGGCGATGGTGATCCGACAGTAACCGTTGGCTGTCCTGCTCATGCATACATTAATGGTCGAGTTCTGGGGGGTGTAGCGGATAGCGTTGCGCAGGACATTGTCAAAGACGCTGGCCAGGGTGGTGGAGCGGGTTTGAATCAGCGCTTCCTTGAGATCGTCTTTGCGGATTAGTGAAATATTCTTGGTCTTGAGATCGCTCTCGGAGACTTCGATAATTACTGACACCAGGCTGCAAATTTCCACTACGTCATCCAGCTCCCAGCTGTCCTGGTCAGTAAGGGGCAGCGACAGGATATTGGAAATTACATCGTTGAGGTAATCCGCCGAGCGTTTGATGCGGTCCAGCTCACCGGTAATTTCGCTGTTGGCTCGCTGCTGGGCGATGGCCAGTGCAACTTGCAGGCGGGCCAGAGGGGTGCGCAACTCGTGGGAGACATCCTTGATCAGGCGGCGCTGTTCTTCCATGGTGCGCTGTAATTTAACCACCATATTATCGAACGCCCGACCCAGCTCAGCCATTTCCCCGGGGCGATTGCAAAATTCTTCCGCGACCCGGGTATCCCAGTTGCCGCGGGCGATTTGCTGGGTCGCCTCCTTGAGCTTCTGGATGTCGCGGGTAATAAAGCGGGCCAGGTAAAAACAGGCCGCGCCACTGATAATCACGCTCAGCAGCAGGATATGCCAGAAGTTATTGAAATAGAGCATCCAGCGCAGAAAGGCGTCGTGGGGAGAGATGACCACCAGTCGCAACTGGGCGCCGTCACTGAGAGTAAAGTGGCGGCCGAACATGCTGTCCTGGCCCTGGATCGATCTCAGCGACGGCGCGCTGGAGTTAATTTGGGGCAGGAATTGCTTCACGCTGGCGGGAATGTCCCGGTCGAGCAGATCGTTACCGTTGTCATCGATAATATAGAAGTAGCGCGAGGCCCAGGCGGGCATGCGCTGCAAGCCTTCCTTGACCGTGTGGTAATCGTAGTTGACCGCATCGCTGACAATCTCGCGCAACAGGCGCCCGCCGGCTCCTCCCTGCCTGTCGCTCTCGCTGTGGCTTATGTGCTTGTCGGGCCCCAGCCCCAGAAAGTGGACAATCAGGTTGGAGCCCAGCAGGGTTAATATGGTAACCAGCCAGAAGACCAGGAAAATCTTTACGTATGTACGGCTGATGAAGGGCACAGTCTCAGGTCACCTCGGGCGGGCTACTGTCGCGTCAGCATATAGCCGGCGCCACGGATATTGATGATAAGGTCTTTGTTGGCGCCCAGTTTGGACAGCTTTTTACGAATATTGCTGACGTGAACGTCAATGCTGCGGTCGTAGGGAGTCAGCTTCCGGTTCAGGGCATTTTCGGTCAGGGATTCCTTGCTGATAACTTCTCCCGCCTCTCTCATCAGCAGTTCGAGCACGGTAAATTCCGCCCCGGTGAGCGGGATAGCGGCATCGTTGAAAAAGGCCGTGCGGCTTTTGGTGTGCAGCTTTAAGCCGTCAACTTGCAGCTCATCTGGCAGTGGCGGCGGGGTGTCGGCGTTGTCACTGCGGCGCAGGATAGCGCGCAGCCGGGCCACCAGTTCACGGGGGTTGCAGGGTTTGGGTAAATAATCATCCGCACCCATCTCCAGGCCGACGATGCGGTCGACGGTTTCACCCTTGGCGGTGAGCATCAGTACCGGTGTGCGCTGCTGCTCGCGTATCTTGCGCAAGGCCTCCAGGCCGTTGACTACCGGCATCATGATGTCCAGCACAATGACATCGAAGCTGCTGCGGTTGGCGAGCTCCACGCCGCTGCCGCCATCGTGTGCCAGGCTGACCTCAAAACCTTCTGTTTGCAGGTACTCTTTCAGCAACAGGCAGAGTTCCTGGTCATCGTCAACGAGCAGTAGTTTATTGGTAGCCATTGTCTTTCCGCTATCGGTATTTGTGCCTTGCAGGAGTGATTGAGTGCGCGCCAGTCGGCGACAGCGGGCGGAGTTTGCATGACTCCAGCGCGCGTGTCACGAGCAGAGGCCTCGCTATAACTATTCTTTACCCATTATTAAGCTGCAATCGGGTGGCGACAACCGCTTTTTCAATTTTCACGAAAATGTATTTGGTGCCAATAAAGCCGCTGCTGGCGCGATCATGGGTGGTAATGGTTGCAATAGTTTGGTTAAGTAGCCGGGGTCCACTAGGAGCCTGTCGGACTTAGGGTTGCCCTGCTGCGAAAAAGCCGAGTTTGGCCATTTTTTAACCATTTTCTCGTTAAATAGAACCACTATTCGCCTCAAAAATGGTTAAAAACTGACTCAAATCGGACTTTCTCTCGCTACGGGCACCTAAGTCCGACAGGCTCCTAGGATGGAGATCGTCATCAGGACAGTTACATGAAACAAAATGTACATTTTTTGAAAATAAGGAAATATTAAGACTATGAAAAATAATCGTTACTTTGCGGCCGTTAAAAGCAGGCTGTTGCAAGTGTTTTTGCCCTCTACAGTGTTCAGCCTGGCGGCTCTGCCAAGCGTGGCGCTGGCAGGGGAGCATTGCGATGCTATCGGGCAGGTGAGTGGTTGGGTGAAAACCGTTAACCTGAACGAAACCACCCAGAGCGGCTTTGTCAAACTCAAAATCCGGGTGGGAGGGGAAGTTTTTTTCAAGCGAACGGGGGTGATTATTGGTGAAACCACCAGCCAGAGCATTGATCCCAATACCGGCTTGCCGGTAACCACGCTGGATCACAGCATGTTTTTTGGCTCACTGATACGCTTGCAGACTAGCAATGACCAGGCGGTACTGGTGCCCACCGGCAAGCTGGAGGGCGGTATACCCGGTGCCTACTGTGAATTTAATGTCACCGAAACCATCTCCGAGGCCGCGGGTACACGCCGGCTCAGGTCGCTGTCGAATGATCGACACAATATTACCGCGGAGGGTGTGGTCAGCTTTTGCTCCGACAACAACAGCAACGAATATGCCCTCTCCGGTACTGTGTGCCTGGACTGAGCTGGCTTTTCCGAGAGACACAACGGGTGAGGGCAGTTTTGCTGTAAAAAGTGTCGGCGCACAAAGATGTTGTTTTCAGCGACTATTATCCTGTAGAGCAGGAACTTTGCCCCGGCGCAGGCGCCTAACAGGTGCAGAGAGTATTTTTCGAGAGTCTTCATGGTGGCCTCGAAAAGGTGAACGATTACTCTCCCGTTAGTGACCCTCCGCCCGGCCAGCGTTCGTGCGCTAGTGCGAACACGCGATTCCCCCAAGTCGCAGGCCGGGCTTTTTTTTGCCTCGTTTTATCCCCCTGGTTTTTACCCCCGCCCCCTCATTGATCGATTCTCATAACCGGCGTGCGCCTGCGTCTTCGACGGCACCCCCCGGGTCTCATCCCTTGCGCCTCCTGGAGAGAACTGGGAGAATTGGCGCCCGGTTTGAAATGATACGTTTGAGGCAGTTCTGTGGCAGTTATTGGCCTGTTTTTTGGCAGCGACGAAGGCAACACCGAGACCGTGGCGGCGCGTATACAGCAGCGCTTTGGGGAGGAGTGGGTGGATGTCTACGATATCGCCGACGTGACCCAATTGGAGTTTGCCGATTACGACAAAATAATCCTCGCTATACCCACCTGGGACTTTGGCCAGATCCAGTCTGACTGGGAAGAGTTCTGGGGTGATGTCAGCGACATTGATTTTACCGGCAAGACGGTGGCGCTGGTGGGCCTGGGGGACCAGTTTGGCTATGGCGATTACTTCCTCGATGCCATGGGCATGCTGCACGATGTGATCGTCGCCAGGGGGGCTGAAATTGTCGGCCTGTGGCCGACGTCGGGCTACGAGTTTGATGCCTCCAAGGCGGTTACCGCCGACGGTGACTATTTTGTCGGTTTGGGTATCGATGAAGACCAGCAGGAAGACCTGACTGCCGGGCGCCTGAACCGCTGGTGCCAACAGGTGGCGAGGGAGTTTGAGCTCGATATCGAGCCGCTTGAACTGGATGACTGACTGAGGGGCGAGACGCTGCCATCATCCAGGCATAAGAAGCGTCGACATCGGCCCGGTCCGGCTTCCTGTATACAGCTGTGATCAGGCTTCGGCGATCACTACAGCGCGCAGCGGTGCCGGGTGTCCCTCAGCGGTGAGTTCGGGGTTGTGCGGGTCGAGAAATTGCGGCAGTGAGTGAAACTTCATCCACTCGGTGGAGCGCTGTTCCTCAACGCTGGTGCGGGTGCAATCCACCAGGCGCGGATTGTTGAAGCCGCACTTGCGCATCCAGGATAACAGGGTGTCGCAACTGGGCAGAAACCAGACGTTGTTCATCATGCAGTAGCGCCCCTCCGGTACCAGTACCTCCCCCAAGCCGCCCTCAATCACCAGGGTTTCCAGCACCACTTGTCCGCCGGGCTTGAGGCTGGCCTTGAGTTCTCGCAAATGATCCATGGGCGAGCGCCGGTGGTAGAGCACACCCATGGAGAAGGTAGTGTCAAAGGCTTGCAGTGCCGGCGGCAATGCCTCGATGCCCACGGGGAGCAATTCTACCGGTGCGGCGCCGATAAAGTGCTTGAGCATATAAAACTGCACCACAAAGCGCGGCGAGGGGTCGATGCCAATGACCTGGCGCGCACCTTCTCCCAGCATGCGCCAGCAGTGATAACCGTTGCCGCAGCCGACATCGAGCACAGTCCTGCCTTGCAGCGGGGCCAGGTGGGGTAATACCCGCTCCCACTTCCAGTCCGAGCGCCACTCGGTATCGATGTGGATGCCGTGAATACGGTAGGGGCCTTTGCGCCAAGGGATCAGCGCCTGCAGGCAGGCGCGAATCTGCTCGCGCTGCGCTTCATTTATGGCCACCGTCGATCCCAGTTCAACGCCGCTCTGCAGTTCCACCTGGTCGGTGGTCACGGTGGGCAACTGCTCCAGTGCCTGCAGCCATTGCGGCAGATCCCCAAAGCGCTCGGCGCTCAGGCAGCGTTCGATTTGCTCCGGCAGTGTCGCCAGCCAGGGTTCGAGGGCCGTGCCCGGTAGCGATTGCAGGAAGGAGGTGTAGTCAATGGTGGCCATGGTTGGGGTTACTTGACAGCGATAAGGGAGGCAAAATTAAAACACTGGAACCAGACGTCGCAACTGGCAAAGCCGGCGCTCTTGAGGCGGCGGCGGTGCGCGTCCAGGGTCTCGGGTATCAGCACATTTTCCAGGGCCGAGCGCTTGCGGGAGACTTCAAGTTCACTGTAGCCGTTGGCACGCTTGAAGTTGTGGTGCAGCTCTATCATCAGTTGATGGTGGTGAGGGTCGTCAAAAGAGACTTTTTCCGACAGGATAAGTACCCCGCCAGGCAACAAGCCCCGGTAGATCGCGGCAAGGATCTGCTGGCGTCGATCGGGCTGGATAAATTGCAGGGTAAAATTCAGCACCACCACTGAGGCCCGCTCAATGGCCACCTCTTGCAGGTCGCTGCACAGCACCTGCACCGGTACTTCGCCGCTGTCGGCGGCAATGATTGCGCGACACTGTGCCACCATGGGCTCGGAATTATCCACCGCAACGATCGCACAGTCAGCGGCCTGGATTCGATGGCGCATGGCCAGGGTCGCGGCCCCCAGCGAACAACCCAGGTCGTAGCAGCGGCTGCCACTGCTGGCGTAGCGCTCTGCCAGGTTGCCGATCATGCTGATAATGGTGGTGTAGCCGGGTACTGAACGCTTGATCATGTCCGGAAACACCTCCACCACCTTTTGGTCGAACTGAAACCCGCCGGTCTGGTTGAGCGGGTCGGAGAACAGTTTGTCGGGTTTGGTTGGGGCAGGCATGAGTTGATCCAGTGTGGTTTCGGCGGCAGGATACTCGTCTTTGGGGCGATTGTGAACCGGGCGCCTTCGGGCCGATGCTATATGGTCTATTCTGTTAGGAACGATAGGGATAGACACGGATTTGGGCAGAATGGCAGTTTCTCAATACGCCGCGCTGAAAATACTGGTGGTGGATGATTTTCACAGCTTTCGGGCCACCCTCGGCCGGCTGCTGGCGGAGTTTGGCTGCGACGATGTAACCACGGTTATGAACGGTCCGCAGGCACTGGCCGCGTGTCGCAAGCACAAGTTTGATGTGGTCCTGTGCGACTACAACCTGGGAGAGGGGCCCAACGGCCAGCAGGTGTTGGAAGAGTTGCGCCAGCGCAACCTGCTCGCCCGCGACAGCTTGTTTTTACTGGTCTCCGCCGAGTCGAGCCAGGCGATTGTGCTCTCCGCCTACGACTACTCGCCCGATGCCTATCTCACCAAGCCCATTAACGGCAAGAGCCTGCAGCAGCGCCTGGATCGCCTGCTGCGCCAACGCGACGCTATGGCGCCGATATACGCGCGCCTGGCGGCGGGCAAGATTGACGCCGCCATTGGGCTGGCCGAGCAGGCCATTGCCGCCGGCAGCCGCTACAGTTATGCCTGCCAGCGCCTGTTGGGCAACCTGTATATGCAGCAGGACCGGATCAGCGAGGCGGAAAAATTATACACCGGGGTGTTGGAAATGCGGCCGCTGGACTGGGCCCAGGTGGGGTTGGCCCAGGTCAAACGGGCTCAGGGTGACCTGCCAACGGCCATCCAATGGCTGCAGCGAATTATCGATGACAACCCCTTCTGCCTGCCAGCTTACGATGCCCTGGCGGAGGTTTATCGGCAGCTGGGGGAAGCGGATAAAACCCAGCAGGTCATGCAAGCGGCAGTGGCGGTATCGCCGCTGTCCATTCTCCGCCAGGCAGAATTGGCCCATACCGCCGCCGCTAATCGCGATCTGGAGGTGGCTTCCCGGGCCTATGGGCGCTGTGTAAAACTGGGTGAGAATTCCTGTCACGATCACCAGGATAATCACCTCCAGTACGGTCGCGTCACCGCCGCATGGATTCGCGAGAGCCAGTTGCCTAATGCGCTGGATTTGGCCAAGGACGGGTTGCGGGTGCTGGGCAATGTGCCCAGGCGGTTTGAACTGGGTGCGGTCCAGCGCCAGCAGGTGTCGCTGCTCGAGTGCCAGCTGCTCAGCGCCCGGGGGGAGGACAAGAGCGCCCAGGAACTGCTCAAGGATGTGGAGGAAAACATAGAGCTTCCCGGGGACAGCCTCGATTTACAGCTGGACCTGGTGGCCACGCTAAAGACGCTGCGACTGGATGAGCGTGCCGAGCAAGTGCTGAAGTCGCTGGTGGAACAGTACTGTGGTGACCAGCCGGCCCTGCAGCGGATTGACCTGTGGCTGGAGGAGCCGGTCAGTGAGCGCAACCGCAAACTGGTGGCCGAGCTCAATCGCGAGGGTATCGGCTTCTACGATGCCAACAACTACGCCAGGGCGCTGGACAGCTTCAAACGTGCCTGCCGCTTGTTTCCCCATCACCCGGGAGTGCAGCTGAATTTGCTGCAGGCACTGGTGGCGGATATGAAGCAACACGGCTGTAGTGGCGAGGGCATGGAATTGTCCGCCAGTCTCTGCCAGCGCATTCAGCAGACGGTCCAGCCGGGAGGAGAGGAGTTCAATCGATTCAAACAGTTACAGCAGGTTATTAAGCAGCTGCATTAATTTGGCTGAGGCCTGTCAGGGGAGGCAAAAATGAGCGCATATGAAATCGACGATTTTTCACTGGTGCTGGCTTCCAGCGTGCACGATATGAAAAACTCACTGGGCATGCTGCTCGATACCCTGCAGCAGGTGGTCGAGGCGACCCCGCCCCGGGACGACGGGCAGGCGCGCCAGTTTGCCACCCTGCAGTACGAGGCGGCACGTATCAACACCGAGCTGGTGCAGCTGCTGGCCGTCTATCGAATGCAAAACCGGAGCTTGCCGGTACAGGTGGACCAGCATTTCCTGATCGATGTGCTGGAGGAACAGGTGGCGCGCAATGATATGCTGTGCCAGACCCGCAAGCTGAGCCTGGAGGTGGACTGTGACGAAGACCTGGCCTGGTATTTTGATGCCGAGCTGGTGGGTGGCGTGGTCAATAACATCCTGGTAAACAGCGCTCGTTACAGCCGGGAGAAGATCTTGCTGCGAGCGCTTGTCGAGCAGCAGCAACTGGTTATTACCATCGCCGACGACGGCGCCGGTTACCCCCCGGCGATGCTGGAAAACAGCGGCCAGGACAGCGCCGCCGGGGTCAATTTTGCCGCCGGCAATACGCATCTGGGCCTGTTTTTTGCCCGGCGGGTGGCCAACATGCACCGGCGCGGGGAAATGTCGGGTAGAATTCAGTTGAGTAATGGCGGCCCACTGGGTGGCGGCGTTTTTACCCTGATCCTGCCGTGAGTCGGCTCCCGCTAACCTGCCTGGCAGAAACAGCATGAAAATATCCAATCAGGTTGATTTGCCTGATGACGAGATCGAAATGACCGCCATTCGCTCCCAGGGGGCCGGCGGGCAGAACGTCAATAAAGTCTCCTCCGCGATTCACCTGCGCTTTGATATTGTCGCCTCCTCACTGCCAGACTTTTACAAGGAGCAGCTGTTGCGGCTGGCCGATAGTCGTATCTCCAGCCAGGGGGTGGTGGTGATCAAGGCCCAGCAGTATCGCACCCAGGAAAAGAACCGCGCCGATGCATTGGAGCGGCTGCAGGCGTTGATCCAGTCGGTGGCGGTGCAGCGCAAGAAGCGGTTGCCTACCCGGCCGTCGCGATCGGCGCGGAGCAAGCGCACCGATCAAAAGAAGCAGCGTGGCCAGGTGAAGAAACTGCGGGGCAAAGTGGATTTCTGACCGGCCGGGGCGTTTGGCAGTGGCCGTCTGCAGGGTTCAGGATTCAGGTATTTGGATTTGCAGCAGGTCAGCAGGCAAACACGTAAACACCTAAACGGATAAAAGAGAAGCAGGGGCCGGCAGATGCCAGGGTTTGGGCGAGGAATTGCGGTTGTGTTGGTCAGCTGCGTTGTAATCCTTGGGGTGTGTTTTGCCCTGTTCAGTTCTGGTCTGTTAAGTTCTGCCCCGTTTGGCGGGGCATTGTATCGCTACCTTGACCAGGCCCTGTTTGGTATCCGCTCGGGGCCGCTGGTGCAGCAACTGCCTGCTGGCTACGATCGCTACGCGCCGCGCCAGGCCTACAGCGGACCGCACCCCTCGCAGCGGCCGTTTGCGGTTGATGCCGAGGCATTTCCGGTGGATCTGGGGGCAGTCGGCCCTATCGACACCAGCCTCGGGCCCCCGCAATACCCCTTTGCCTGCGATAGCCAAGCGTCGGGGTTGGGGCAGCCGCTGGTGGACAACCAGCAGGGGGCCGGGGTCGCGGTGACCGACAGCGCCGGCAAGATCATTGGTTACAGCAAGGATTGCCAGGTACCGGCTCGCGCCGAGTATTTTTACGCGGTCCAGGGCAGCGATCAGTTCCAGCCGCTGCCCGCCGGCGAGTTGCCCGGGGATATGACCTGGATCGAGCGCGATGGGCAGCGCATTCCCTTTGTCATCCGCCTCGAGCGGGGTACCATCAACCGCTTTATCTACGCCATCGCCGTGCTGCAAAACCCGAATCTGCCGGTAGCCACGGCCGACCCGAGTTACTGGAATGGCCGCCTGTTGTATTTTTTTCGCGGCGGTGTCGGGATTGGCAAGGTGCAGGGCAAGGTTACCGCCAATACCATCGGTGAGCGCCGGCACCAGGACCTGGCCGAGGGTTACGCCGTGGCCTTCAGCAGCGGCACCCATACCCGCAATCACTACGACGTCGTGCGCGCCGGCCATACTGCGGCCATGGTTGTGGCCCAGTTTCGCGGCCGTTACGGCGCGCCGGAGCTGACCCTGGGCCTGGGCGAATCCGGTGGCGCCGTGCTGCAATATCTCACCGCGCAAAACCATCCGGGCCTGCTGGACGGCCTCATCACCGGCTACTCCTATCCGGATATGATTACCCAGACCATTTGGGTGCTCGACTGCGACCTGCTGGAATATTATTTTGACGTTACCGCGGCGGACCAGCCGCGCTGGCAGAAGCAGGAAGAGCGCACCCTGATCGAGGGCCTGACCGCCGACAGTAACCTGCCGAATCGCTTTGCCAATGTCGACAAGTGGATGCGCCGGCTGTCGCTGCGCCCACCGCTGGCGCCGGGCTCCACCGAGTGTGCCCGCGGCTGGCGCGGCCTTACCGCGATGACCAATAATCCCCACTTTTACCATCGCGCGCTGCGCTTTTCGCCCGGGGTCCGGGCCGGCGAGCGCTTCAGTCACTGGCATGACCTGAAGTGGGTTTATGGCGTCGACGAGAGTGGTTATGCGCGCCGAACCTTTGACAATACCGGGGTGCAGTACGGGTTGAAAGCGCTGCGCAGCGGCAGGATCAGTCCGGCCGAGTTTCTCCATCTGAACGCCAATATCGGCGCCTGGAAAGCCCCTGCGGATATGGCGCCGGAGCGCCTGTGGGTATTGAGCGAGGAGCGCAGTTTCAGCGCTTTCTCCCTCTGGAGTGACCACAATATGCGCAAGACTCCCGGCGGGGCGACGCCGCTGTCAGTGTTTCAAAATAATGCCATCGACCAGGTGCGGGTGGCGCCGCGCAACCGCGGCAGCCTCGAGGCCATCGCCGCCGCCTATCGCAGTGGCCAGGTGTTTGTGGGGGATATCGATGTGCCGGTGATCGATGTGCGCCACTACCTCGATGACCGGCTCGATATGCACCACTCCTTCGCCTCGTTATCGGCGCGTCTGCGTATCGCGGCGGCCAGGGGCAAGAGCGATAATATGCTGGTATGGGTGGCGGATCCGGCTTTTAATCCGGCCCAAAAGGCGCGCGACCTGCTGGTCGACTGGTTGCAAAACGGCAAGCCGGCAGCGGCCGTGGACACCTGTTTCGATGCCGGGGGCAATACCATTGCCGCCGGTGAGGGCGTCTGGGATGGCGATTGGAACGGCCGGCCCCAAGGGCCCTGCCTGCAGCGCTATCCGGCCCATGAAACCTCTCGCAATGTGGCCGGTGCACCGCTGGCCGGCGACCTGTTTAGCTGTGCCTTGATCCCGGTTGCGGTGGCACTGGAGCGCGATTTTTACGCGCCGCTGGATATGTCCCCCTACCGGCAGATACTGGAAAAGGTGTTTGCCGACGGGGTGTGCGACTACACCCTGGGTGACCTGGGCCGGCCAGAGGCAATAAAAAACCCCGCCAGCGGTAACTGGCGGGGTTAATCAGAAAGTGCCTTGCCCCTAACCGAAGTTGGCGGGGCAGTGGCGGGCGGACGCCTTACTTGCGAGCGGCCTCTTTCTTTTCTTTTTCCTTGGCGATGATCTCTTCAGAGACCTGCGCCGGGCACGGCATATAGTGGGAGAACTCCATGGAGAACTGGCCGCGACCGGAAGTCATGGTGCGCAGGTGACCGATGTAGCCAAACATCTCTGACAGCGGTACGTCAGCCTTGACGCGCACGCCAGTGGCGCCTGGCTCCTGGTCCTTGATCATGCCACGACGACGGTTGAGGTCACCGATTACATCACCGACGTGATCTTCCGGGGTGAATACGTCGACCTTCATGATCGGCTCCAGCAGCTGTGGGCCGGCCTTGGGCATGGACTGGCGGAAAGCACCCTTGGCAGCGATTTCAAAGGCGATGGCCGAGGAGTCAACGGCGTGGTAGCTACCGTCGTACAGCTCAACTTCAACGTCCAGCACCGGGAAGCCGGCCAGCGGGCCTTCCTGCATCATGCTGCCAAAGCCTTTCTCGATGGCGGGGAAGAATTCTTTCGGTACGTTACCGCCGACCACTGTAGAGGCGAACTTGAAGCCGGAGCCGGGCTCACCGGGACGGATGCGGTAATCGATCTTACCAAATTGACCGGAACCACCAGACTGCTTCTTGTGGGTGTAGCTGTCTTCGATGGCCTTGGTGATGGTTTCGCGGTAGGCCACCTGCGGCTTGCCAACCACCAGTTCAACACCGTAGGTACGCTTCAGGATGTCGACCTTGATGTCCAGGTGCAATTCGCCCATACCCTTGAGGATGGTCTCGCCACTGTCTTCGTCGGTCTCGACCCGGAAGGATGGATCTTCAGCCACCATTTTACCGATAGCGATACCCATTTTCTCGGCGCCGCCCTTGTCTTTCGGTGCCACGGCGATGGAGATAACCGGCTCGGGGAAGATCATTGGCTCGAGGGTGCAGGGGTGCTTGGGATCACACAGGGTGTGACCGGTCTGCACGTTCTTCATGCCGACCACGGCGATGATGTCACCGGCCTGGGCGCGGCTGATCTCGGTGCGGTCATTGGCGTGCATCTCTACCATGCGGCCGATACGCTCGGTCTTGCCGGTAAAGGAGTTGAGGATGGTCATGCCTTTTTCCAGTACCCCGGAGTAAATACGGATAAAGGTCAGGGCGCCGAAGCGGTCGTCCATGATTTTGAACGCCAGTGCGCGCAGCGGCTCAGAGGCGGACACCTTGGCGACTTCACCGGTAGGCTCACCGGTTTCGCTGTCGGTCAGTTCCTGTGGATCGACTTCGGTAGGGGCCGGCAGGTAGTCAACAACCGCGTCCAGCACCAGCTGGATGCCCTTGTTTTTAAAGGCCGAGCCACAGTAAGTGGGGAAGAAGTCCAGCTTGCGGGTACCTTCGCGGATGCAGCGCTTCAGGTCTTCAATGGAGGGCTCTTCGCCTTCCATATAGGCCATCATCAGATCATCGTCCTGCTCGACAGCAGTTTCGATCAGCATTTCGCGATACTCGGCAGCCTTCTCGACCAGGTCAGCGGGGATGTCGGTGATTTCGTAGTTCTCGGGCAGGCCGGTGTCGTCCCAGATATAGGCTTTTTGGGACAGGACGTCGACAACGCCTTTGAATTCTTCTTCAATGCCGATGGGCAGGGTCATCACCAGCGGGTTGGCGCCCAGTACTTTTTTGACCTGGGCCACAACGCGGTAGAAGTCTGCACCCATACGGTCCATCTTGTTGACGAAGATGATGCGCGAAACTTCAGATTCGTTGGCGTAGCGCCAGTTGGTTTCGGACTGGGGCTCAACACCGCCGGAACCGCAGAATACGCCGACACCGCCGTCCAGTACTTTCAGGGAGCGGTACACTTCAACGGTAAAGTCAACGTGCCCGGGCGTATCGATGATGTTCATGCGGTGATCTTTCCAGAAACAGGTAGTCGCCGCTGATTGAATGGTAATACCGCGCTCGGCTTCCTGCTCCATGAAGTCGGTGGTGGCTGCGCCATCGTGAACTTCACCGGTCTTGTGAATCTTGCCGGTCAGCTTGAGGATACGTTCGGTAGTGGTGGTTTTACCGGCGTCGACGTGAGCGAAGATGCCGATATTTCTGTACTTGGATAAGTCTGTCATTAGTGTTTCTCGATAAGCCAGGGCCAAAATTGCGCGGTAGTATACAGGGTTTTGGCAGTCGTATAGAAGGGCAATTGCAATAATAAAGAGGCAATTGCCGCAAAAGCCTGGGAATCCAGGGCGGACGCAGCATTTTATAGAGCGCGGATAACTATTTACAGTCTTTTTGCAGTGATTGCCCGGAATCTTGTTTAGCGGCCGGCGTAGGCGCTGCGCACTTCCTCGGCGATGAGTTCGATTCCGCGTTTGACCGAAGCCGGGTTCTGGGCATAGGACACCCGTATACACTCGTGTTTGTGTGGCCAGGCGTCATCGATACCGACGAAAAAGCCATCCCCGGGCACCACCAGCACGCCCTTTGCCTTCAGGCGTTCATAGAGTTGCTGGCTGCCGATGGGCAGGTCCTTAAACCAGAGCCAGAGAAAGATTGCGCCCTCGGGTTTGTGAATATGGCAGGGCAAGCCCTGCAGGGCAGCGCGTAGCCAGTCCACGGTTTGCACCACTGCCTGGCGATAATAGGGCGCCACGTGCTGGCGCGAGAGGGTGAGAATCTGGTCGTTCTCCAGCAGCTGTTTACCGATGGCCGGGCCGAGATTGCCACAGGCCAGGCTGACGATGGTGTTGGCGTTGGCAAAGGCCTGCACCAGCTCTTCTGCTGCCACCACGATGCCGGTGCGGGCCCCGGGCAGGCCCAGCTTGGACAGGCTCAGTACCAGCACTGTGTTGTCGTTCCAGTGGCAGCTGGCTTCACTGAAAATAATGCCGGGGAAGGGCAGGCCGTAGGCGCCGTCGATGATCAGCGGCATATTGTGCTGCCGTGCCAACTCGTCCAGGTGGGCCATTTCGCTGTCGGTGAGGACATTGCCGGTGGGGTTGGTCGGCCGCGATACGCAGAATGCGGCGCTGGTTTCATCGACCTGCAGGTGGGAGAAGTCGACGTGGTATTTGAACAGCTGGTCGTCCAGCAGTTCGATGCTGGGTCGGGTCGCGGTGAAGAAGCCCTCGCTAATGCCGACGTCTTTGTAGCCGAGGTATTCCGGTGCCAGCGGCAGGTGGATCGATTTGTGGCTGCCGTCGGGCATGGCACCGGCGAGCAGGTTGTAGAGAATAAAGAAGGCGGGCTGGCTGCCGTTGGAGACCGCGATATTGGCGGCGGTTACCGGCCAGCCAAACTGCTTGTGTAAAAACCGCGCTACCGCGTGGCGAAACTCCGTGTCGCCCTGGGGCTGCTGGTAGATGCCAAACAGCGCCTTGCGCTCGGCCGGATTGGCAAGCAGGGTTTCCAGGTGCTGCTGGAAGACGTGCTCCACGGCGGGCAGGTGGGCCGGGTTGCCGCCACCCATAAAGATCATGTCGGGGTTTTCCCGCAGCGCATTGCCCAGGTCTTCCATCAGGTTGCCGATGGAAGAGCTGCCGCCAAATTTGGTGCCGAACGAGGAGAAGTTCATAGTCTGCTGTGCGAAGAGTCGAGGACCCAGTTTAACACAGGCGCTGCGCCTCAGGGCCAGTGTGACAGTTGGCTGGCGCCGCTCGCAGTTGGCAGGTGGAGAGGCAAGCCGGGCCGGGAGCGTTCGCAATCCGTCCCGGAAACGGGTAACTTTTCACAGTGTGACTTTTCATTGTGTGACTTTGACTGTTTCTAACCACACGGTTTCCAACCGGTCGCTCGGCGACGCGCAAAAGAGGAACAAGAGATATGCGCAAGGCATTGACCCTCGACAATTTTATGGACGGCCTCAAGCGGCGCAACCCGCGCGAGCCGGAATTCCACCAGGCTGTTTACGAAGTGGCAAAATCGCTTGTCCCGTTTATCAGGAAACACCCTGAATACCGCCACGCCCAGATCCTGGAACGCATGACCCAGCCCGACCGGGTGATCAGTTTTCGTGTCTGTTGGCATGATGACAAGGCCAACATCCGCACCAACCAGGGTTTTCGCATCCAGTTCAATAACGCCATCGGGCCCTACAAGGGCGGTTTGCGTTTCCACCGCGACCTCAACCTCAGTGTGTTGAAGTTTCTCGGTTTCGAGCAGACCTTTAAAAACAGCCTGACCACCCTGCCGCTGGGGGCCGCCAAAGGTGGTGCGGACTTTAACCCGAAAGGCAAGTCGGACAATGAGGTGATGCGCTTCTGCCAGGCTTATATGACCGAGTTGGCCCGCTATCTCGGCCCCCATGTGGATGTGCCCGCCGGTGATGGCGGTGTGGGCAGTCGCGAAATCGCCTACCTTTTCGGCCAGTACAAGCGCCTGACCCACCAATTCGACGGCGCCCTGACCGGCAAGCCGATACCACTGGGGGGCAGCCTGGTGCGCAGCGAGGCCACTGGCTATGGCTGTGCCTATTTTATGATGCAGGTGCTGGAGCACCGCCAGCAAACCATCGAGGGCAAGACTTGTGTGCTGTCCGGGGCGGGCAATGTGGCCCTGTTCTGTGCCGAAAAGTTGATCGAGTCCGGTGCCCGGGTGGTGTCCCTGTCGGATACTTCCGGTTTCGTTCACGCTGCCGACGGTCTGACCCGGGAACAGCTCAGGGAAATAAAAGAGCACAAATTGCAGCGGCGCGAGCCACTGGCGAAATTGGGTAAGCAATTGAAGTTGAAGTTTCACAAGGGCAAGCAGCCCTGGGGGCTGGACTGCGAGTTGGCCTTTCCCTGTGCCAGCCAGAACGAAATCGGAGTCGAGGAGGCGAAACAACTGGTTAAAAGTGGCTGCCAGGCGCTGGCAGAGGGGGCCAATATGCCCGTCACGCCGGACGCCTATGAGGTGTTTGCCGATGCCGGTGTGGTGTTTGTCCCCGGTAAAGCCGCCAATGCCGGCGGCGTTGCGGTCTCGGGCCTGGAAATGTCCCAGAATCGGGTGGGTATGCACTGGACCGCCGCCGAGGTCGACCAACATTTGCGCGACATCATGGCCAAAATTCACGAGCAGTGCCTCGAGCACTCACCGGGTCGCTCAAAGTCGGTGGACTATGTCCGCGGCGCCAATATCGCCGGTTTTATCAAGGTGGCCGATGCTATGCTGGCCTATGGTGTGGTTTGAAACAGGCGCCGCGTTCGTTGAGCAGGCGACGCATTATTGAGGGAGGGGTGTTGCCGTGCCGGAACTGAAAACTGTGGCGCTGTTTTTTGTTACCGCGCTGGCGGAGATCCTCGGTTGTTACTTGCCCTATCTCTGGCTCCGGGAGGGGCGCTCGGTGTGGTTGCTGCTGCCCGGTGCATTGTGCCTGGCAGCTTTTGCCTGGCTGTTGTCCCTGCATCCCACCGCGGCGGGACGGGTGTACGCCGCTTATGGCGGTGTCTATGTGTGTGCCGCAATTCTCTGGTTGTGGCTGGTGGACGAGGTGCGCCCGAGCCCGTGGGATCTGCTGGGGGCGGCGGTGGCCTTGGCCGGGATGGCTATTATTATGTTCGCCCCGCGTCATCTCTAACATCCCAGCCGCTTTTAATATCTCCGCCACAGTCCGCACCATGGCTTTCATTGGCCCCGCTACGACTATAGACCTATAGACATCCATTCCGGGTGCTGGCAAGGTGCGCGCCTGCCGGAGTCGTCGTTATGATTCTGGCTGCAGGGTCACGCTGGCGTCATAACAATTAGCATCACAACAATCGGCATCATAACAATCAGCCCACGGCGTGAAGGATTTAACCTGGCTGCAGACGCGCTGCGCTGGTGCGGCTATTTTATTGAGATATTGATGGTATGTTGAACACCGTGCTCGCCGGGCTGGCGGTTCTGGCCCTGTTGTGTATTATTTTTGAAGAAGTCATTCACATCAACAAGGCCAAAACCACGCTGTTTTTGGGTTGCCTGTCCTGGTTACTGCTGTTTATGGCAGCGGATTCAGCGCAGCACCAGCACCTGATCGGCGAGCGGCTGGATGAGAATCTGCTGGAAATTGCCAGCCTCTGGTTGTTTCTCATGTCGACCATGACCTTTGTCGCCTATCTCAATGCCAAGGGCATGATCCAGGTGTTGGTGCAAAGGGTGATCCCATCCCGTCTATCGCAGCGGCAGTTGCTGTTGCTGGTGGCGGTGTTTGCGCTGCTGTTGTCGGCGATCTGTGACAATGTAACGGCCACCCTGGTAAGCCTGGGGCTGGTGCAATCGTTCAGGCTGGAGACGGCGGTGCGGCTGAAAATGGCAGCGCTGGTGGTATTTGCGGTGAACTCCGGTGGAGTGGCGCTGATTACCGGGGATGTGACTACCCTGATGATTTTCCTGGCTGGCCACGTGGGTATGGTGCAGCTGTTGACCCTGTTGCTGCCTTCCGCCGTGAGTGTGCTGTTGCTGGTGGCACTGTTCAGCTTTGGCTTGCGTGGCCAGGTGACCATGGAAAAAGTGGAGCTGCAATTTAACCGGGTGGATATTGCCATCCTGGTGATTTTCTTCGCCACCATCCTCCTTACCATGCTGTTTAATGTGCTCTTTGGGGTGCCGCCGGTGTTGACCTTTCTCAGCGGTTTGTCGCTGATGTTCCTGGTGGGGCGGGCGATCGTCACTGATAACGAACAAACCCGTATTCTCGAATATATTCGCCAGATCGAATACGACACCTTGTTGTTTTTTCTCGGCATACTGTTGCTGGTGGGCATGCTCAAGGAGATCCAGGTGCTGGCCAGTATCGCCAGCCTGTACGCCCAGTTCGATCCGCAGTACTCCAATTTCTTCGCCGGTGCGGCCTCGGCACTGCTGGACAATGTGCCCCTGACCTCGGCCCTGCTGAAAGCCTCGCCCGAACTGCTCACTCCCGATTGGCTGGGCCTAACCTATGCGGTGGGCGTGGGCGGCTCGCTGCTGGCTATCGGCTCGGCGGCGGGCATTATTGTAATGAGCAAGGTGGAGGGGCTGACATTTACCTCCTACCTGAAGTACTTTCCCGCGTTGTTGATCGCCTATTCCGGGGGTTATGTGCTGACCTTGCTGCTGGCCAATTATCTGTTTTAGCGGTCGCTGCCTTGAGCCCGCCGGGCTGCGGTTTTACCGTTGTCGGCGCCGTCGCAGGCGCGTTTATTGACTGCCTCATAAGCTAGTGTATTGTGGCAATAATATTACCAACGGCAGGAGCAGAGTCAGGAGCAGGCTATGGCAAGAATAACCGCCAATGGAGTGGACATAGAGTACGAAAGCTTCGGCAGTGAAGAGGCGCCCGCGGTGTTGCTTATCGTCGGGCTCGGGCAGCAGCTGACCCAATTGCCGGAAAGTTTGTGCCAGATGCTGGTAGCGCAGGGCTATCGGGTGGTGCGCTTCGACAACCGGGACGCGGGCCTGTCGACCCACTTCAATGCAGCGGGGTTGCCCAACGTCAAGCGGGTGATGCTGGCAAAAACCTTTGGTCTGCGTCCCAAAACCCCTTATACACTGCTCGATATGGCCGCCGATGCAGCCGCCCTGCTGGACGGCCTGGGTATTGCCGCGGCCCATCTGGCCGGCGCCTCCATGGGCGGGATGATTGCGCAACTGGCTGCCGCTCATTACCCCGACAAGGTGTTGTCCCTGACCTCGATTATGTCTACCACCGGCAACCGCCGGGTCGGCCGGCCATCACCCAAAGCGGCCAAGGCACTGTTGTTGCCCTCGGCTGCGCCGGGGGACATCCACAGCATCGTCGAGCGCGGCATGAAAATCAGAAAGGTATTCAACGGCTCCGGTTACCCGCTGGATGAAGAGCAATTGCGCAGGTCCCTTGCCGGGGCGGCCCAGCGCGCTTACAACCCCGCTGGCGTTGCCAGGCAGTTGGCGGCCTCACTGGCCTGTGGCGACCGACGCAACCTGCTGCGCAAGCTCAAGATCCCGGCAACCGTGGTGCACGGTGAAGAGGACCCGCTGATCCCGTTGGAGTGCGGTCTGGAGACGGCGTACAACATTCCCGGTGCGCGCCTGGTGACAATTCCGGGGCTGGGACACGAGTTCCCGGAAGCGGCGATGCCGATTTTCGCCGACGCTATCCACTCCGCGGCGCAGCGCGCAACTCCCCCGTAGACCCTTTTACAGAACCTGTTCGGGTGCAGAACCTGTCTCTGCCGGGAGCGCGCGCGCCAGGTTCCAGGCCTGTGCCAGCCAGCCTAATTCCTGCGTCTCGCAAGCAACCAGACCAGCACCATGCCACAAGCCATGACCGGCAGAATGGGCAGCAGGTGGTATTTGAGGGCATGGGCGGGCGCGTACATGCAGGCCAGTTGCATCAGCCAGGCGGGCAGGGCGCCGGCACAGAGACCGAGCAGGGCGCCGGTGCGCAGCGGTTCCAGTACCAGCAGGCGGCGCATGGCAAATGCACCCAACAGCAGCGGCGGCAGGGCGTAGAGCAATACTTCCAGGTTGCAGTGGGCCCGCGCGCCGGCGCTCGAAGGCTGCAGTGCCGGCCAGTAGCGGCCGGCCGCCAGCATGGCGACCCACGAGCCGAGCAGCAGCAAGGCGACCAGGGTGAGGCCCGGGCGGCCCGGATAACCGGGTATGGCCCAATTAAACGCCAGCCGGGCGAGGCTGCCAATGGCGATCAGGCCGAGCAGGTTTTCCAGCAGGAATTGTGGCTCCGTTGCCAGTTGCAGGTGCCAGCCGGGGCGAAAAGGGTCTGCCAGCCACAGGCAGGCGCTAACGAAAGTCATTGCCAGCAATAGCCAGGCCCCCGCTAAGCGGCCGCTTTGGCCGGGGCTCTGCACCGGGGTCAATTCAGCTACCAGTGAATTGATGAGGTGATCGCGATCCCGGGTCATAAGGCTATCTTCTCCCGTGCCAGTTGCTTGCGGGTACGCGCCAGGGCGCGAAAAACCCGTACTTTCATGGCGGTTTTGGATATGCCCGACCAGGCGGCTGCTTCCGCAATGGAAAAGCCAGCGTACTTGGTCAGGGTCAGGGCCTCCCGGTCATCCGGGCTCATGCGCGCCAGCAGGCGTACCGCATCCAGCTTGACAGCGTGGTTTTCCTCGTAGCTGGCTTCCGCCGCTGCAGTACTCAGGTCGATGCTCTGTCGGCCGCCCGAAGAGCGCTGGCTGCGCAGAAAGTCAATGGAGCGGTTGCGTACCAGGGCAAACAGCCAGGGTCGAAATGGCCGTTTCGGGTCATAGCTGTGGCGGCCCTTGTGGATCGCCAGCAAACATTCCTGCAGCATGTCCTCCAGCCAGTTGGCGCGGCCAAAGCGCACCAGCAAGTACTTGTAAATTACATCCCCCAGCTCGGTCAGCAGTTGATTGTATGCGCCCTTGTCGCCGCGATGGGCGAGCGCCATCAGGCCGGCCCAGTGGCGCTCGTCCTGGGCCCACTTTTTTTGGTTGCCAATATCAATGTCAATATCAATGTCTATTTTCATTGGTCCATGGCGCTAACTGTCCCGTGGCAATGTCGCGACGACAGCTGTGGCGTAGCCATTGCTGTCGCGCGATCGACTATAGCTGTTTTCGCCGCTGGCGAGGAACAAACCAGCAACGTTTTCACGCAGCCTGCTCAGTCGTGGGGGTTTTGCAGGCGCTTGACAGTGATCCTGGCCACCGGGTTGTTCCAGTCGTAATGGGCCGGTTTTAGCACCTCGCCGCCGTCCATGTCCATATCCCCGAGATCGTGGAAACCGTTGCTGACGTGGACAAAGCCCTCGTCGGAGTCGCTCGGCTCGGACACTCCCTGGCCCTCACAGCGAGGCCCGGGTATGTTGGCGCAGGCCTGGTCGTTGGCCTCACTGCCGGCGTCATAGGCGAGGGCATAATACACCTGCGTACCCTTGTTTGGCAGGGTGACCCCATCCAGTGCCACGAAGGTGTCGTTGGTAGGGATGAGCATGGCGGCCAGGCTCAGCTTGGGGGTGCGCTTGCTGGCCCTGATGATCACCGACGCGCTCTGTCCCGGCGGCAACAGGCCGGCAATGGTTTTCACCTGTGCTACCCCTTGCGGGAAGTCCTCCAGTACCTCGGTCAGTGGTCCGGTCATGCCGGCCTCGGCCAATATCGCCAGCTCCTCGCTGGCCGCTGCACCTATTTCAAGCAGCGCGATACGGTGGTTGTGGGTTGCGACCAGCACCGGGGTAAAGGTCTGGGCTGGCGTCAGGTTGGTAATGGTGAGCCGGTAGCGCAGATTTTTGCCGGCCTGATCATGATTTGCATTGGCGAGAGAGACGGCCAGGGCCAGGCAGGCTGCGGCGCACAGTTTAAAAACGTTCATAGGTTTCTCCAGGTGTTAAATTCCAGGTGGGTGTAGAAATCACGGCAGCTACCGGACCGAATACGTGAGCCAGTGCGCAAAGGTTACAATTAATTACTGTGAAAATTTAGCCGCCCATGGGCGATAGCAGTATGATGGTGTGATAACCCGTGTCTGCTGCAGCCCCGGCTCGATATTCAGGTCTCATAACTATTCCTAATTACGCCTATGAATAAGCCAGCTATCGGCGATAGTAAACATATACCCTATAGCCCTTGGGACAGCAGCTTTGCTCCCGGCCTGGCTCCAGGGGCTTGCTTTCAAGACTCGCCGAGGTTCCATCCATGGAGGCTCCACGACAGCATCCCTGCTGTCGAGGGTCTTGAAAGCAAGCCCCCGAAGCCAGACCTAACATAGTGCCGGCTGCACGAAAGCTTAACTTAGGTAGTAATTAGGTAACTATTAGAGAGGGTGCCGTGTTTCAGGAGGTTGGTCGTCAGTTACAACGATGGTCACAACGCCTCGTAAATGCCTATGCCCGTCTTTCGGTGGTATACAAGCTGGCGCTGACATCCTGGTTGGTGTTGGTGGTGGGTACTGTGCTGCTGTTGCTGGTGGTGGTCAACTACCAGCGACAGTTGCTCAATATTCAAATCGAATCCCTCGGTAATATCATCGCCAGCCAGTTTGCCGCCAGCGTGACCGAGCCGCTCTTCACCGGCGACAGCATGGCACTGGAGGTGCTGACGGTTAACCTGGTCAAAGATCCGAGGGTTCGAGCGGCCCGGATTGTGGATCACAAGGGTGAGGTTGTGGTGCGGGTGGGTCGTTTTGTAGCCCCGGCGGCCTATACACCTGCGCCGCATCCGGCTGGTCAGGTTATTGTGGCGAAGGGTGCGGTTGTTGTCACCAGTCCGGTGGTTTTTAACGAGGTGAGCGCCGGCGAGGTGGTGGTTGAATTTATCACCCTGGATGTCCGGCGCAGTTTTGAGTGGATGCTGCAAACCATCGTCTCGGTGGCGCTCGCCATGATGCTGATTCTGATGCTGTGCGCGTTTGTTTTCAGTCGGCACCTGTCGCGACCCATTACCTCCCTGGTTGAGGCTACCGAAAAAATTGGTGCCGGCGATTACGATATTGAGGTGCCATCCGGCCGGGAAGATGAAATTGGCCGCCTGGCAGATGCGGTGCAGCAGATGGCGACGGGCTTGCAGCACAAGCGCCGGGTCGAAAGCCTGCTCAACAGGGTGGTGGCGGCGGACGTGGCCAAAGCCTTGTTGATGGACACCGGGGCGGTGAATGGTGGCAGCGAAAAAGTTGAAGTGTCGGTGTTGTTTGTTGATATCGTCGGCTTTACCGCAATGACGGAGCGTCACTCTCCGGACGAGATCGTCACGTTGCTGAACGAGTATTTTGGCTATTTTACCCTGTGCAGCCAGTTGTTCTTTGGTACTGTGGACAAGTTTATTGGCGACTGTGCGATGATTATCTTTGGTGCTCCCCGGCACAGCAATGATCATCGCTTTCAGGCCCTGGGCTGTGCAGTGGCGATACAGCGCTTGCTGGAAGAGTTGAATCGGCGCCGCCGCGACACCGGGCACGAGCACATCCGGGTGCGCATCGGGATTAACTCCGGCGAAGTCATGGCGGGTACTGTGGGAGCGCAGCAGCGAATGGAATATACCGTTATTGGCGACACGGTAAACCTTGCCTCCCGCCTCACTGCGCTGGCGGAACCGGGTTCAATTTTGGTTGGCGAGGCCACGATCCAGCATCCGTCGCTGGCGGGCAGGGCGATTTACCGCAGCCTCGGCGAGTTCTCGGTAAAAGGCAAATTGGCGATGACCCGGGCGGTAGAGGTCATTAATATTGCGCCCGATTATGCCAATATAATCGACAACCTGATTGAAGATATTTTGCACTGAAGGTTGCTCATACAATTGCAGGTTTGACTGAACCCCACAGATGGAACGCCGGACACCAACAAGGATCTCCCTCGTAAACCTGCGCAACATATAAATAGTGCCTGCCGCGGGCTATTGCGGCAGGTGTGAGGGTAGACTCTGTTGATACAGTTATTGCGTCTGCTGGCGTTCATCCTGATGGTTAGTGGTTTGCAGGGTTGCAGCTCGCTGGCTCGCACGCCGGTCACGGCCGCTGATTTTCAGGCGGCGGTGGCGGCAGAAGACTTTCGCACTGCCGCAAGTGTGCTCGAACGGTTGTCGCTGGATCCGGGTGCTGACGATCTGTCGGCGTTGCGCGAAGAACTGTCACTGGCGGTTGAGCGGCGCAAACTTGAGGTGTTGGCCGAGGCCGAGCAATTGGCGACGCAACAACAGTGGCATGAGGCACTGCAAATGCTGCAACAATGGCGGCTCAAGCTGCCAGAGTCGGAACAGCTGGTTAACATGGCGGGGCAAATTGAGGCCTCGCGCGATGAGTTTATTGACGAGCAGCGCTTGCAACTGATCCACCACCGAGCCGCCCAGCTGCCGGACCAGCTGGCGCTGTTGGAAAAAATCCGGCTGGCGGACCCCGGCCGCTTGCTCAGTAGCTGGCAGTTGCACTCCGCCAGGCAACAGGGCTTCAAGCTGGTGGCAGAATTACTGGATTGCGCCGAGCGCAGTATTCGAATTGGCGCAATCGAGCGGGCAGAATTTTGCCTTGAGGTGGTGTTGCCGATCGCCAATAGTCGGCAAATCGAACAGATTGCGGCGGCCCAGCGAATTATTGCCGCCTCTAAACGCCAGGCTGAAAAGCGCCGGCCCGCCCCGGTAGTCAAGGTTGAACCGCGGCCAAGCAAAGTGACGGACCAGGTGCAGTCGAGCGACAGCGCCGCCGCTATTGCTGCCGCAGATGACCAGCGCCGGCAAATGCTGGCCGATTATGAGGATGCGGTGGCGGCGGGCTGGTGGCTCTCGGCGCGGGAGAAACTGGGCGAACTGGAGGCGGCCTGGCCGCAGGATCCACAGGTAAAGCGGCGGCGGGCAGAGTTAAAGCGCCTGATTGCCGAGCAGGTCAGCAGCGAAATTCAGCGCGGCCAGTACTTGTACAGTCGGGGCGAGATCGAGCAGGCGCTGCAAGTGTGGCGCAAGGCCAAACCGCTGGATCCGAAAAACACCGTGCTGCTGGCCCATATCGCGCGGGCGAAAAAATTCCTGGCGAAGCTGGATGAGCTGGAAAAATAGCCGGTTGCTGCAGGGTTGGCTTGAGGACTGCGACTGGCAGCGGCCCCGGTTGACAGCTGCAGGTGCGGCTGAGGGGCAAATACTCGGGGCAGGGGCGACGCCCGGCCCCGAGCATGGCAGCTTCTTAAGCGATCATTTCCTTCGGCTTGAGTGACTCGTCGGCCAGTCGGGCCGGGTCGACCGCCAGGCCCTCGGCAATGATCTTTTTACTGACCATAAATTCCTGCGGTCGATTGACGCAATCGGCAGAAATCAATTTGCCCTGCTTCAGGTAGAAGGCGACAAAGCTGCGGCCCTGGTCTTTATCGCCGCGGATGACCACTTCGTCATAGCCCTGGCTGAGCCCGGCGATCTGCAGTTTCAGGTCGTATTGATCGGACCAGAACCAGGGCAGGGCGTGATAGACCTTGTCCTTGCCGCAGATGCTGGCGGCGGCGGATTTGGCTTGCTCGCTGGCATTGGGTACCGACTCCAGGCGCAGGCGGATGTCGTAGAAAGCGTTGGGGTGATTGGCGCAATCGCCGGCCGCTACTATATCCGGGTCCTCGGTGCGGGCGTACTTGTCGACCACGATACCATTGTCCACCTTGAGGCCGGCCGCTTCAGCCAGCTCCACATTGGGGATGATCCCCACCCCGATAATCACCAGGTCGGCATCGAAGTGGGAACCGTCGGCACAGACCACGCGGCTGACCCGGTCTTTGCCCTCAAAGCCCGACACGGCGATACCGGTTTTAATGGTCACTCCCTCTTCGTCGTGCACGCGGGTGTAGAACTCACTCAGTTCCGGTGCGGTTACACGCGCCAAAACTCGCGGTGCCATTTCCAGGACGGTGACGTGCATACCCATTTTTTTCAGTGACGCTGCGGTCTCCAGGCCAATATAGCCACCGCCGACAATAACCGCGCTTTTACCCTTGCTGACATAGGGTTTGATTTTTTCCACGTCGTAGAGGTCGCGCAGATAGTGAATGCCTTCCAGTTCGACACCGGGCAGTTCAACGGTGCGCACCCGAGAGCCGGTGCAAAGGGCCAACTTGTCGTAGTGCAGCTCCTCGCCGTGGCTGAGAGTAACGGTCTTGGCGCCGCGATCAATGCTGCTGACCCGGGTGCCCAGCATAAATTCAACATTGGCTTTTTCGTACATGGACTGGTGGCGAATCAGCAGTTCATCGGCGTTTTTTTCCCCGGAGAGAAAGCCCTTGGACAGCGGCGGGCGGTGGTAGGGCAGGTGCGGCTCGTCGCCGATTACAATGATTTTTCCCTCCCAGCCTTCCTGTCTCAGCGAGGGGGCGAGTTGGGCGGCGGCATGACTGGCGCCAATAATGATGCAAGTTTTATCCATGTGTAGTATCTCTTGTCAATTGGTCTGTTATTGGATTTACGCTTGTGCCGGCGTCTGTATTTCCCTGCCCAGGCGACGGCCAGTGCACGGCTATGTCTCCGCAGCGGTTAGCTGTGGGGGGGCGGGGTAAAGAGTAACCGTAAACAGTCCAGCTGTAGATAGCATTTTCGTCCATAAGGTTAGCATTAGCGGCCAAAAAAACCTATCATAATCGGCCAGTCTCGGAGCGATGAGGGGAATTCTATGGCCACTACTGATCTGAAGGGGCTCAAGCAGGTGCCGGCCTCCATGTCCGGCTCCCAGGCGGGAGAGCTTGTGGAAGTCCTGCGGGAGGAGTTTCCGCATATCGATGGCGAGGCGTTGGGCGCGCGCAGCGGGGTAGGCCGGCACTGGCGCCTGCAGGCAGCCCAGTTGGGGCAGGCAGATTTTTTCCGCCTGTTGCAGGCCCTGCACGACAGCGAGGCCCCCAATATCGCCCTGCGGGTGGCCAATCATATCCGCCTGGAGAGCCTCGGCGTCATGGGTTACGCGGTTCTCGCCTGCGCGACCCTGGAGCAGGGGCTGCACTTGTGCAGCCAGTTTATCGAACACAGTTACCCGTTTATCCGCATCACCCTGGAGGCCACGCCGGACTACGCAGTGCTCAGTTGTTCGCTACTGCCCGGCGGGCTCAGCCACGGCCAGCTGCTGCAGGAGCTGTGGCTGGTGTCGGTGTGGAATTACATTCGCGAGTTGCTGCCGGATGGCGTCGCGGCCTGTGCCAGTTTTGCCCAGCTGAATTACCCGGCGCCGTCCTATCACTGGCAGTACCAGCAGTTGCTGGGTTGCCGGGTGGAATTCCAGCGCGACCAGACCGTATTGGCGATTCCGCGCCAATGGCTGTATATCCCGGTGCAAAGGGGCAGCCGCCAGGCGCAGTCCCTGTATGAGCACCAGGTGCTGCGGATTCTGCGGGAACAGGGTTACCAGGGGGATATCGTCAATCGGGTGAAACGCTTGTTGCTGGAGCGTCCAGCGGATTGTGATTATAGCCTGGAGCAAACGGCGCCGCTGTTATCCCTGTCGAGCCGCACCCTGCGCCGCTACCTGGCGGAGGCCGGCACCACCTTTCGGCAGGTGTGTTTGGAAGTGCGCATGAGTCTCGCCCGGGACTATTTGCTCTACAGTCGCCTGACCGCACAGGAAATTGCCTTTCAGTTGGGGTATTCTCAGCCCAATAATTTTTACCGCGCGTTCAAACAGGTTCACGGGGAACCTCCAGAACGTTTCCGGCAAACCAATTTACCGGTCGCAAGGATGTCCTGATGCCAGCACAGAATCTCACCTGCACCATTATCCAGCAGAGCCTGGTCTGGCAGCAGCCCGCCGCCAACCGGGATCAATTTGCCCGGCTGATTGCCGAACAGGCCGTCGGCAGTGACCTGGTGGTGCTGCCGGAAATGTTTACCGCTGGCTTCAGCATGGATGTGCGCACCGTGGCCGAGCCGGAAACAGGAGCAACCCTGGAGTGGATGGCGCAGATCGCCCGCCAGTCCGGAGCGGTCATCACCGGCAGTTATGCGGTGCTGGTGGCGGGAGTGCCGGTCAATCGACTGGTGTGGATGCGCCCCGACGGCAGTTATGCCACCTACGCCAAACGCCACCTGTTTCGCATGGCGGGAGAGCTCGAGCGCTACCGGGCCGGCAAGGACAAGCTGCTGGTGGAGTTGAAGGGCTGGCGCGTGTGCCCGATGATTTGCTATGACTTGCGCTTTCCGGTGTGGTGCCGCAACCAGGGCGACTACGACCTGCTGATTTTTGTCGCCAACTGGCCCGCCGCCCGCGCCGATCACTGGTCAGCGTTGCTCAAGGCCCGGGCCATTGAGAACCTCGCCTGCGTGGTTGGGGTCAACCGGGTGGGGGTGGACGGCAAAGGCTACGATTACAGCGGCGACAGTATCATCCTCGATGCCCGGGGCAGGCCACTGGCAGAGCCGGGCTCGACCGCCGGTGTCTTTACCGCCACTCTCGATGGCGCCGAGCTGGACGACTATCGGCGGGCATTTCCCGCCCACCTCGACGCCGATCGTTTTACCATCGAGTAGTGCCCTGTAGAGGACGCTACATTGGATTAACCCCGGTCGCGCAAGCAGTGGGCGGCCAAACATAAAGAGAGAAGAGAAGAAAAGCTTATGCCTGGATTGTTAGCAGATGTCGACCCCGAAGGACTGCTGGAGTACTCGGTAGTATTCACCGACCGGTCCCTGAATCACATGTCCGCCAGTTTCCAGCAGGTTATGGTGGATATATCCAGTACCCTGAAACAGGTATACAACGCCCAGGCTGTGGCGGTGGTGCCCGGTGGCGGTACCTTCGCCATGGAGGCGGTGGCGCGCCAGTTCGCCAGCGCGCAGAAGTGCCTGGTGATTCGCAACGGCTGGTTCAGTTATCGCTGGAGCCAGATTCTGGAGATGGGCCAGATCGCCCGCGATATTACCGTCTTGGCGGCGCGACCGGTGGAAGAAGGGCCAGAGGCGGCCTTTGCCCCGGCCCCGATCGAGGAGGTGGTGGCCGCCATCGCCCGGGAAAAGCCGGCGGTGGTGTTCGCACCCCACGTGGAAACCGCCTCCGGCATGATGCTACCGGACGACTATATTCGGCAGGTGGCGCAAGCGGTGCACCAGGTGGGTGGATTGTTGGTGCTGGATTGTATTGCCTCGGGTACCCTCTGGGTCGATATGCAGGATTGTGGCGTGGACGTGTTGATCAGTGCGCCGCAGAAGGGCTGGAGCGCTTCCCCCTGCGCCGGCCTGGTAATGCTGGGTGAAAACGCCCGGCAGCGACTGGAGACCACCACCAGCTCCAGCTTCGCCTGCGACCTGAAAAAGTGGTTGCAGATTATGGCGGCCTACGAAAACGGCGGTCATGCGTATCACGCCACCATGCCCACCGACGGGCTGGTGAAGTTTCACGCTTCCATGCAGGAAATGCAGCAGCTCGGCTTTGACCGGCTGCGGCAGCAGCAAATCGAATTGGGCGCAAAAGTCCGGGCGCTGCTGGCATCACAGGGATTTAAAAGTGTGGCGGCGGAGGGTTTTACTGCGCCCGGCGTGGTGGTCTGCTACACCCGGGATGCGCAGCTGCATTCGGGCCTCAAATTCAAGCAGCTGGGTTTGCAAACTGCGGCTGGTGTGCCGTTGCAGTGCAACGAGCCGGAGGACTACCAGACCTTTCGCATCGGCCTGTTCGGTCTCGACAAGCTGGCCAATATCGACCGCACAGTGGCGACTCTGGAGCAGGCGCTGCTGAAGTTGGGTGAGTGACTGGCGGCAAAAACTCAACCCCCGCGTGGCAACGGGCGGGGTTTTGCTATACTCTTGCGCCCCTTAAACACAGCCGGTAAAACAGACTTTTTCAATGCGTCGTCAGGACTTCTCTTACCACTTACCCAAGCAGTTGATCGCCACCGAACCCACCAGTCGCCGCAGCGCCAGCCGCCTGCTGCGCCTGGACGGCGACAGCGGCGCAATTCAGCACGGCCAGTTTACCGATCTGTTGCACTGGCTTGAACCCGGCGATCTGCTGGTCTTCAACGACACCCGGGTGATCCCGGCGCGGGTGTTCGGGCGCAAGCCCAGCGGCGGCCAGGTGGAGATCCTGATCGAGCGGGTGCTGGACAGTGAGCGGGTGCTGGCCCATGTCCGCGCCAGTCGCTCGCCGCGGGTGGCCTCCACCATCCTGCTGGAGGACGACACCACGGTCACCGTGGTTGACCGCCACGAGAGCCTGTTTGAGTTGCAGTTTCCGGCTGGCCGGGCGGTGCTGGAAGTGCTGGAGCGCATCGGCCATATGCCCTTGCCACCCTATATCGAACGGGACGACCTGGAGTTTGACCGGGAGCGTTATCAAACGGTGTACGGGCGCAAGGCGGGCGCGGTGGCAGCACCCACCGCCGGCCTGCACTTCGACGAAGAGCTGTTGCAGTGCCTGCAGAACAAGGGCATCAAGCTGGCGTTTGTTACCCTGCACGTGGGGGCCGGCACCTTCCAGCCGGTGCGGGTAGACAACATTGTCGAGCACACCATGCACGCCGAGATCATGGAGTTGAGCGAGGAGGTGTGCGAGCAAGTGAAGCAGACCCGGGCCGCCGGCGGCCGGGTAGTGGCGGTCGGTACCACCAGTGTGCGCTGCCTGGAAACGGCGGCCCAGAACGGTGAAATCACCCCCTACCAGGGTGAAACCAATATCTTTATTTACCCCAGCTACCAGTACCAGGTGGTGGATGCGCTGGTGACCAACTTCCACCTGCCGGAGTCTACCCTGTTGATGCTGGTGTCCGCTTTTGCCGGTTACCGGCACACCATGGCGGCCTATGCCGAGGCAGTGGCGGAGAACTACCGCTTCTTCAGTTACGGCGATGCCATGTTTATCACCCGCAACCCCCGCGCAAGCATCGAGGAGGTTGGCTGTGACCCGTGAATGTTTTATGAGCTTCGAGCTCGATACCACTGAGCAGCAAGCGCGCCGCGGCCGTTTGCGCTTTCCCCGCGGCGTGGTGGAAACCCCTGCCTTTATGCCGGTGGGCACCTACGGCACAGTCAAAGGCATGTTGCCCCGGGACATCGAGGCCACCGGTGCGCAAATTATCCTCGGCAATACCTTTCACCTGATGTTGCGACCGGGCACCGAAGTGGTGAAGGCGCACGGCGATCTGCACGACTTTATCCAGTGGCCGGGGCCGATATTGACCGACTCCGGCGGCTTCCAGGTGTTCTCGCTGGGCAAAATGCGCAAGATCAGCGAGCAGGGGGTGGTCTTTCGCTCCCCTATCGACGGTAGCAAGGTGGAGCTGAACCCGGAGATCGCCATGCAGGTGCAGCGTGACCTGGGCTCGGATATTGTCATGATCTTCGATGAGTGCACACCCTATCCGGCCACGGAGCAGGAGGCCCGGGTTTCCATGGAGTTGTCGCTGCGCTGGGCGCAGCGCAGCAAAGACGCTCACGGCGACAACCCGGCGGCCCTGTTTGGCATCGTCCAGGGTGGCATGTACGAGCAGTTGCGCAGTGAATCACTGCAGGGGCTGGAGGCCATAGGTTTTGATGGCTATGCCATCGGCGGCCTGTCGGTGGGGGAGCCGAAGGAGGATATGCTGCGGGTGCTGAATCATTTGGCGGGGCAGATGCCCGCCGACAAACCCCGCTACCTGATGGGGGTGGGCAAGCCCGCGGATATCGTCGAAGCGGTGCGCCGCGGCGTGGATATGTTTGACTGTGTGATGCCGACCCGCAACGCCCGCAACGGCCACCTGTTTACCAGCAGCGGGGTAATCAAGATCCGCAATGCGCGCCATCGCCACGATACCGGCACCCTCGACAGTGATTGCGATTGTTATACCTGCAGTAATTTCAGTCGCAGTTATTTGCACCACCTGGACAAGTGTGGCGAGATTCTCGGCGCCCAACTCAACACCATTCACAATCTGCGTTACTACCAGAATGTGATGGCGGGCTTGCGGGAGGCGATTGCGAGCCACGACCTGGACGGTTTCCTGGCGCGTTTTTACGGTAATCAGGGGCTGGATATACCGCCCCTGTAACAATCATGAGTATAATGCCGGGCTTTGTTCGCTGCGGCGCACGTTCTGACTGAGTCCCGGGCGCTCTGTGCCCTGGCAGTTGCGAGAATAAACGTTTTGGGCCGGGAATGGCCCTGTTTGGAAGTTTCTATGTTGAATCGTTATCCCCTCTGGAAAAACCTGCTGGTTTTATTTGTTGCGGCGCTGGGCATGATCTATGCGGCCCCTAATCTGTACGCCCCGGACCCGGCGGTGCAGATCTCCGGTCAATCCGGCGCCACCGTTATCGACGAGCGGGTGCTCGGCGCTGTCACCCGGTCCCTGGATGAGGCGGGTATTGAGTATTTTGGTGCCGAGTCCGACGGCAACAATGCGCTGCTCAGGCTTACCAGTGCCGAACATCAGTTGGCCGCCAAGGAGGCAATCCAAAAAAGCCTGGGTGATGATTTTGTGGTGGCGCTGAATCTGGCGCCCACTACTCCCCAGTGGCTGCGCAACTTCGGGGCCGAACCCATGAAGCTGGGCCTGGACCTCGCCGGCGGTGTGCATTTTCTGCTGGAGGTCGACACCGTGTCGGCAGTGGCCAAGCGGCTGGAGTCGGATGTGGTTGAAATTAAAACCGCGCTGCGCAAAGCCAAAATCCGCTATCAATCGGTGATCCAGGACGACAACAACGTCGTGACCCTGACCTTCCGCTCGGCCGAGGAGCGGGATGAGGCCAGTTCCGAGTTGCGCTCGGACTTTTCCAGCCTGCGGCGCGAGGCCATCGACCGGGACGGCAGCTATATCCTGGAGCTGCGCATGAGCGAGCAGGCCATCGCCGAAATTGAAGATTACGCGGTCAGCCAAAACCTCACCACGCTGCGCAACCGGGTCAATGAGCTCGGTGTCTCTGAGCCCATTGTCCAGCGCCAGGGGCGCAACCGGGTGGTGGTGGAGCTCCCCGGTGTGCAGGATACCGCCGAGGCCAAGCGGATCATTGGTAAAACCGCCAACCTGGAATTTCGCCTGGAAGCCAGGCCCTCAGAGCTGGTTACCCGGAAAGAGGCGTTCAGCTTTCGCAGTGAATTGGACCAGCAGCGTTTCGGCGACGCCTGGCTGGAAAAACAGCTGATCATATCCGGCGATCATGTGGCTAACGCCCAGTCCAGTTTCGACAGCGAAACCAGCCAGCCCCAGGTCAATATCACCCTCGACAGCAGCGGCGGCACCAAGATGCACCGCGCCACTCGCAATAATGTTGGCCGCCGAATGGGGGTGTTGTTTATTGAATACAAAACCCGCACTGACTACGTGGTCAACGAGGCGGGTGAGCAGGTGCCAGTGACAAGCCAGGTGGTGGAGCGGCGCATCATCAGCCTGGCAACCATCCAGAGTGCACTCGGCGTGCAGTTCCGTATTACCGGGCTGGATAATGTCGCCGAAGCCTCGGAGCTGGCGCTGTTGTTGCGCGCCGGTGCGCTGGCGGCACCCATGTATTTCGTCGAAGAGCGCACCATTGGTCCCTCACTAGGGGCTGAAAATATCGCCTTGGGCGTGAAGTCGGTACAAATCGGCCTCGGCCTGGTGTTGGTGTTTATGCTGGTGTTCTACAAGGTGTTTGGCCTGGCCGCCAACATCGCCCTGGCGATGAATATGGTTATCATGCTCGCCTGCATGTCGATCCTGGGGGCTACCCTGACCCTGCCAGGCATCGCCGGTATTGTTCTGACGGTGGGTATGGCAGTGGACGCCAACGTGCTGATTTACTCCCGTATCAAGGAGGAGTTGGCCAATGGCGCCTCGCCCCAGGCGGCGATTCACTCCGGTTTTGAGCGGGCTTTTACCACTATTCTGGACGCCAACCTGACCACCCTGATTGTGGCGGTTATCCTCTACGCCATCGGCTCCGGGCCGGTGCAAGGTTTCGCGGTAACCCTGTCGATCGGTATCCTCACTTCGATGTTTACCGCAATTATTGGCGCGCGGGCGGTGGTGAACCTGATTTACGGCGGTCGTCGCAACCTGGAAAAAATCTGGATTTAAGCGGCGGGCTCACGCAGCTCCGCTGAGCGGGGCTGTGTGGTCAAGATACCGCGGAGGCTGGCAGCGCAGACGCAGCCATCGGCACAACGAAAACGGATCAAAACACATGTCAGAGAACGAAAAAGTCATTAATTTTATGCGCGTGCGCCACCTGGCGGGCGTCTTTTCCCTGCTGTTAATCCTTGGGTCCATCGTGTCCCTGGCGGTCAACGGCCTGCAGTTCGGCCTGGATTTTACCGGCGGCACCCAGATCGAAGTGGGTTATGAAAAGCCGGCAGACCTCAACCAGGTTCGCTCCCAGTTAACGAGTGCCGGTTATGAAGGTGCGGTGGTGGTCTACTTTGGCGCCGAAACCGACGTGCTGATTCGCTTGCAGCGCGGCTTTGACCCGGGCCTGGGGGAAGAGATTCTCGCCGCACTGAATCGCGATGCGGCGCAACCGGTACAGTTGCGGCGCATTGAGTTTGTCGGCCCGCAGGTGGGTGAAGAGCTGCGTGACGACGGCGGTCTCGGTATGCTGTTTGCCCTGCTGGTGGTCATGCTCTACGTGGCCATGCGCTTTCAATACAAATTCTCGGTGGGCGCGGTGGTCGCCTTGATCCACGATGTGATTTTGGTGCTTGGCCTGTTTTCGGTGCTGCGCCTGGATTTCGATTTGACGGTGCTGGCCGCGGTGCTGGCGGTGATCGGTTACTCCCTCAACGATACCATCGTGGTGGCCGACCGTATTCGGGAAAACTTCCGCAAGCTGCGCACAGAGACGCCGCTGGAAGTGGTCAATATTTCCCTCACCCAAACCCTCGGCCGCACCTTGATCACCGGTTTGACCACCATGCTGGTGCTGTTTGCCCTGTATTACTTCGGTGGAGAAACCATCCACGGCTTCTCCATCGCGCTGTTGTTTGGCGTTTTAATTGGTACCTACTCGTCCATCTATGTATCCAGCTACGTACTGCTGCTGCTCGATATCAGCAAGGAAGACCTGATGCTGCCGGTGAAAGAGGGGCAGGAACTGGACGATACCCCCTGAGGCAAAGGGGTTTTATGCGCCAGGCATGGATGTCGGCGCTGCTGTGTGCTGGTGCAAAACAGGCGGGTTTTAGGCTGCTTGCTACGGGCTGGTGCAAAAATACCGTTTAAGGCCCTGAATTCGAGGTTTTTTCTGGCACGCTGATTGCTGCATACAATGCAGGGGCTTCTGGTCAATTTACGGATGAATTGAGCTTTATCAGGGGTCTCTCCAGGAATTGCAGTCAGTAACGTCCTGTCGCTAACGACAAGTTACTGCAAGATTGTTAGCAGCCAGCAGTTGGTTAAGCCAATGCTGACTGCAGGAGCCGATGCCTGCTGCGCCGGCTCCTCCAGCAAGAAGAATCTCTCTGAGCATTTAGCCCCGCTTGTCGGGGCTCTTTTTTTGGTCACTGCCCACCCACTGCGGATGGTGCCTCTGCGCCCTGCCGCCGGGCAGCGTTTATTCAGATATTGCCCATATACTTGCTGACGATTTGCAGCAGCGGCTTGAAGGTCTTTGGTGTGGCACAGACCACATTGCCCGTGTCCATGCAGCTGTTGCCGCCTTTGAAGTCACTGACCAGTCCACCCGCTTCCTTGACTAGCAGTATGCCGGCGGCCATATCCCAGGGCTGCAAGTTCATTTCCCAGAAGCCATCAAAGCGCCCGGCGGCCACGTAGGCGAGATCCAGTGCCGCGGCACCGGGGCGGCGGATGCCGGCGGTCTTGCCGGCAATTTCTTGCAGTGCTGCCAGATAGGGTGATAAGCGCTCCAGGGCGTAGCCATTGAAGGGAATGCCGGTGCCAATCAGGGCGCCGTCGAGCCCGCGGCGGGAGGAGACGCGGATGCGCCGGCCGTTCAGGGTCGCTCCTTTACCGCGGCTGGCGGTGAACTCTTCCCGGGTCATGGGGTTGAGTACGACGCCATGTTCCAGCTGGCCCTTATAGGTACAGGCGATGGAGATGGCGAAGTGGGGGATGCCATGGATAAAGTTGGTGGTGCCGTCGAGGGGATCGATAATCCATTCATAGTCGCTGTCACGGCGCTGGTGGCCGCTCTCTTCACCGAGAATGCTGTGCTCGGGAAACGCCTTGCGCAGGTGGTAAATAATCTCTTTTTCCGAGGCTTTATCGACGTCGGTGACGAAGTCGTTGCGGCCTTTTTCTTCGAAGGCGACTACGTCGACGCGTTCCAGGGCGCGCTCGATAAGCTCGCCGGCCTTGCGCGCCGCGCGCAGGGCAATGTTCAACATGGGTTCCATAGGATACCAACCGTTAAGGGCACGTAAAGTGACAATGAATGAATGTATAAAGAGCTGGCGTGAATTCTGAGGCGGGTGAGGCCGCGCCGACGCCATCGGTCAAGGGGGTGGGAGTATAACAGCGACACCGGCTCGGCTCAATGAAGGATGGCAGGAATGGAGTGGGGCACGGGTGATTTATTGTTTTGGCCTATAGAGGTGATCTGCCCGTCATGATCTTTACAAGGAAGCCCACTGCTGTAGCGGGAGCAAATGTGGGTAAGAGTGCTGATTTTATCGTAATGCACCTTCGAGATATGAGTAGGCTGCCCGTCAGCGCTGGGGGGAGCCAATATGGGTTGGGGGCTGGCTTTATCGTATTGCGCATTCGAGATATGAGTGGACTGCCCGTCATCGATGGGGGGAGCCAATATGGGTTGGGGGCTGGCTTTATCGTATTGCGCATTCGAGATATGAGTAGGCTGCCCGTCAGCGCTGGGGGGAGCCCATTGCGGATCGGCCATATCCCCCCGACCACATTTGGCGGCTGCGAAACTCAACCATTTTTTGCGCAAAAAGACGCGCAAAAAATTGGGATTCAGACAGTCCTTGCCGACTACCCCAAATGTGGTCGGGGGGATAAGCATGGCCTGATTGATCCGCAACGGGCTCCCCCCACCGCTGACTACATTGTGCTTTCTAAGAACCGTGTAAATTCACTTCTGACTTAAAGGACTGAGATCTGCTCAAGACGCGAAAGGTATGCCCTTCATACCCACCAAAACCCGCTGAAGATCGGGATAATTTATTCTCGCGAGGGCTTAATAAGCTTTATCTTTATCTTTATCTTTTTCTTTTTCCCAAAATCTCGCTCGATGCCTGGTCAAGGCTCGGTGGGTGTGCCCTGCCAGACCAATCAGGTCGCGTTTAGGCTCTCCGCGCTTTTCGGGCTTTCGCGGACGGATGTTTGAGCGAAGCGCAGCGTAGCGAGTTTCCGGGAGCGCGAAAAGTGCGGAGAGCCTGCGGCCGGTCTGGCAGGGCACACCCACCGGGCCGCCGCGCCACACAATATTTGCAACTAACAAATATCCAAGCGAAACAAAGAGAACCGACTATTAAGACATTCACCAATGGCTGGGAGCGCGAAAAGTGCAGAGAGCCTGCGGCCGGTCTGGCAGGGCGCACCCATCGGGCCGCCGCGCTAAACCATGTTTTGTCACTAACTAAAATTGAAACGGAAGCAACTATCAAGACCTTAACAAGGAGCCGCAAGAGCGAAAATCCTTGTCAGGGAATGGGCACCCACACTAGCAGCGGAAACCAACAATCCTTACGTTATCCTTATCAATAACTCTGGCCTTAATGATTTACGCGCTAATTCAGAACCCGGTAACCGCGACCGCGAATGCAGTTTTTCAGGACCTGCTGTTTGCTGCGGCCAGCTGCGGCAGCGCCCTTCGCGCCGCCGGCCACGGCACCCGCACCCGCTGCACGCTTGGCAGTATCGCTATTGCCCACAGCGGCGCCTATCAACCCACCTACCACTGCACCACCGGCCGCTCCCCCGACCACCTTGCGCCCGGTAGCCACCTCCTGGGTGTATTGCCGACACTCGTACAGGTCGCGATGGTATTGCTCCATATCCACACCCTTACGATCGATGATGACTTCGGCACCGGCAAAACCGTGTGGCTGGTTACGCGCACAGCCTGTGCTAACCAGTATCGTGATGCTCAGCAGTACCAGAGTTGGCTTGGTACAGAGTATGCGCCCAATGCTGGAATGGATATTTTTCATGCTCTCTCCCATCAGGTGGTCTCTAGCAGTATGCAGCTTCTGACTCGATTTTTCAGGAACCTCAGCCATATTCAGGCAGGAATAAATCACGGGCGCCTTTCTAGTTACGACCGCCCAGGCACAGCCTAAGTTGCATTGTATCTAATAACCCAAACGCAGAAGGGGCTATTTGGTTGACAACTTCCGGCCATCTTCCGGGATTAAGCTGATACTGATATAGCCTCACTGCAAAACTGCCGCAACGCGACCTGATGCTTTGAAAGTCCTAATTGGACACTATTGCAGCGAACACTGTTAACGAACACTGTTGACTGGATACCCACAACTGTAGCGGGAATGGGTATGGGGCGCGGTGCTGACTTTGTAGCAGTGCACATTCGAGATATGAGTGTGCTGCCCGTCATCGATGGGGGGAGCCCATTGCGGATCGGCCATATCCCCCCGACCACATTTGGCGGCTGTGAAACTCAACCATTTTTTGCGCAAAAAGACGCGCAAAAAATTGGGATTCGAACAGTCCTCGCCGACTACCCCAAATGTGGTCGGGGGGATAAGCATGGCCTGATTGATCCGCAACGGGCTCCCCCCACCGCTGACTACATTGTGCTTTCTAAGAGCAGTGTGATTTCACTTCCCACTTAAAGGGCTGAGATCTGGTCAAGACCTGATTGGTGCGCCACTACAAGCCAGCCAGAAATCGCAGAGGATCGGGGTGTTTTTCTCGCGAGGACCTCATTATTTTTATCCTTATCTTTATTTTTATCTTTATCTTTTTCCCCAAATCTCGCTCGATGCCTGGTCAAGGCTCGGTGGGGGTGCCCTGCCAGACCAATCAGGTCGCGTTTAGGCTCTCCGCGCTTTTCGGGCTTTCGCGGACGGATGTTTGAACGTAGCGCCAGCGGAGTGAGTTTCCGGGAGCGCGAAAAGCGCGGAGAGCCTGCGGCCGGTCTGGCAGGGCACACCCACCGAGCCGCCGCGCGAAACTGCATTTTATTGGGGACGGATGTTTGAGCGCTAGCGACCATTTTGAAGTTAATAAAAAGGCGGGAGCGCGAAAAGCGCGGAGAGCCTGCGGCCGGTCTGGCGGGGCACACCCACCGGGCCGCCGCGCTAAACCACATATTCTTACGAACAAATACTTAACCAGAGCACAGCGACTATTAATACGCTTACAAGACACCAGGAGCGCGAAAAGCGCGGAGAGCCTGCGGCCGATCTGGCAGGGCGCACCCACCGGGTCGCTTCGCCAAACCATGTTTTTCTACTAACAGCCTTAATTGCACACCCACAATTACAGCTGGAACCAATATAGGATGCGGTACTGACTGTATAAGTTAGAGCTCAACAAATGCGCGGTAGTGGTTGGCCCATCATGCGGCGCAGTTGCCGCTCGCTGCCGATGCTGGTCTGCAGTCGAGCGCCGCTGTTGCTGTCTGACACCTCACCGATGATGCAACTGGAGGCGCTGACGGCGTGTTGGCGCAGCAGTTGTAACGCGATTTCAGCATCGGCTTTGGCAACAAAGGCGATAAAGCAGCCCTCGTTGGCCAGGTATAACGGGTCCATGCCGAGCAGCTCGCAGCCGCCGCCGACGGCGTCGCTGATAGCAATGCTGTTTTGTTCTACCGAAATGCCCAAGCCGCTGGTTTCCGCCAACTCCACCAGTGCCGTTGCCAGGCCGCCGCGGGTCAGGTCGCGCAGGCAGTGTAACTCGATGTCAGCGGCTAGTAGCGCGCTCACCGGGCCAGTCAAGGCTGCGCAGTCACTGCTCAGGGGGGCCTCGAAACTCAACCCCTCGCGCTGGGCCATAATGGCCAGGCCGTGGCGGCCAATATCAGCGGAGAGAATGATTTGGTCGCCGGCGCAGATGGATTGCGGGGCGATTAGCCTGTCAGTACAGCGCTCGCCAATACCGGCGGTATTGATATAGAGGCCGTCGCCGTGGCCCTTGTCCACCACCTTGGTGTCACCGGTGACGATCTGTACGCCGGTCTCGTGGGCGGCTGCGGCCATAGAGTCGACGATTTGGGTCAGGGTGGCAATTGGCAAACCCTCCTCCATGATCAGGCTGCAGCTCAGGTAGCGGGGCAGGGCGCCGGCCATCAACAGGTCGTTGACGGTGCCGTAGACCGCCAGTTTGCCGATATCCCCGCCGGGAAACACAAGCGGATTGACCACGTAGGAGTCGGTGGTAAAGGCCAGTGCATTGCCGGGCAGCTGCAGCAGTGCACTGTCGTGGGCGCGGTCCAGTTCCGGGTTGGCGAACCGCGGATAGATGATTTGTTGCAGCAGGTTTTGGGTCAATTGGCCGCCGTCGCCGTGGCCCAGCTGGATCACGTCCGTGGGCGATGAAGGCAACGGGCAGTGCAGATTGAATTCAGGCTGGTCGGGCATTTACTACTACCTTTGTGGACGTGCTGTTTATGAGTGCTGCAAGCGCTAACCGCGATCTGGGCATAGGGGTGGAGCTATGGGTCTACCTGTTTAGCGGTTTTGTAATTGGCGTACCTATGAGTGGCATTATCGATGCTAGCGTACAGGGCGGCAGTGAAGATTTGTTGGCATCGCCTCTGCTGTGCCGTGCGCCGGATGAATGGTACTGGCTCAATGGCATTGGCTCAATGGTACTGGAAATAGGCGGCGCAGACTCCCTCGGAGGATACCATCGGTGCGCCCAGTGGGTGTTCCGGCCGGCAGCGAGTGCCGAAATGGGGGCACTGCTGGGGCTTTTTCAGGCCCAGCATGATAGCTCCGCTGATGCACTCCTCCTGTGCCGCGGGTGCATTGCTGGTGGTGGCGAGCCCGGCATCAAACTGCTGGTATTCAGCCCGCAATTGCAGGCCGCTGCGCTCGATAATGCCAATCCCGCGCCACTCCTGGTCCGCCGTTTGAAAGACTGTTGACACCGCCTCTTGCGCCAGTGAGTTACCCGCGTCGCGCACTACTCGGGAGTAGGCGTTGCAGGCGTAGGCCTGACCGCTTTCAAGTTGTTCGACGCACTGTAAAATCCCCTGCAGGATGTCGGCGGGCTCAAAGCCGGTAATGACGATGGGCAGGTGGTAGCGCGCGGCCAGGGCTTGATACTCTGCCATGCCGGTCACCGCACAGACGTGGCCGGGGGCGAGCAGACCCTGCAGGCGCGACGAGTTGGCAGTGGCGATGCTGGCCAGCGCCGGCGGTACCAGGAAGTGGGCGACCAGGACGCTAAAATTGGCCAGCTGTTGTGCCCTGGCAGTTTGCAGGGCGATGGCCGTTGCCGGGGCGGTGGTTTCAAAACCGATGGCAAAAAAGACGATTTGCCGGTCCGGGTTGTCCCGGGCCAGGGCCAGTGCGTCCAGCGGCGAATAAACCATGCGCACGTCGGCGCCTGCGGCCTTGGCTTCCAGCAAACTGTGTCCGGAGCCCGGTACCCGCAGCATATCCCCGTACGAGCAGAATAGGACCTGCGGGCGCCGGGCCAGGCTGATGGCTTGATCGATGGTGCTGGCGGGGGTGACACAGACCGGGCAGCCGGGCCCGTGCAGCAGCTCGATGCCAGCGGGCAACAGTTGCTCCAGCCCGTATTTGACAATGCTGTGGGTCTGGCCGCCGCACACCTCCATCAGCACCCAGGGTTGGCTGACCCGGGCGGCAATCATTTTTAGCAGCTGGCCGATCAGTTGGCTGTCGCGGTATTCCGTCAGGTGTTTCATGGCGTTCCCTCCACCGCTGGAATCGAATTCAAGGTCGCAATAAGCGCGGCCGCCGCCTCTTCATCCAGTTTGCTGATGGCCAGGCCCACATGGACGATGACGTAATCGCCCACCGCGGCGTCGGGCACAAAGCTTAAATTAACGGTTTTGCGGATGCCGCCAAAGCTGACCATGGCCTCCCGCGCCAGGGGTTCATCGCTGAGAATTTGCTCGACTCGACCGGGAATGGCTAGGCACATGACGGCGGGGTACTCTTGTGTTTAGAGGGACGGGATTGCAACCGCGGCGGCCTGGATTCGGCACTCTCGTGCTCCCCGGTTTCACAGGCGGCAGTATCAGGTTGTACAGGGGACAGTTGCTTGCTGTTGGGTTTGGCACTATTGAGTTGGGCATAGTAAAGCTGGCCAACCGCCAGGCCGCCGTCATTGGGCGGCACCCTGGCGTGGCTGAACAGAGGTTGCCCGGTGGCGCGCAAGCGGGCAGTGACGGCCTCGGTGAGCAGGCGGCTTTGAAACACACCGCCGCTGACAAAGACAGGCAGCTCGGGATAGGTCTCTGCTACGCCGACAATCATATCTGCCAGGGTGTTGTGAAACGCCGCCGCCAACGCCGCCGCGGGGCGGCCGTTTTGCGCCTGCTGCAGCAGGGCTTCCAGGGTCGGTTGCCAGTCGATAACCCGGCACTCGCCGGCTGCGGCAATGGTATAGGGCAGGGCATCGGTGACCGCGGCCGCGGCTGCCCGGGATTCCAGCACCATAGCCGCCTCCGCCTCGTAGCGGTTGCGGTAACACAGCTGCAGCAGCGCTGCCACGCCATCGATCAGGCGGCCGGCGCTGCTGCAGGTGGGGCTGTTGATACCGCGCTCGAGCATGACCTGCAGGCTGCGCCACTCGGCCGGGCTAAACGCCGCCTGCAAACAGGCGGGAGGGCTGGGCTGCGCGCCGTGCATTTGGTAGAGCAGTGCCAGTGCTGCGCGCCTCGGTTCGCGTATTGCCTGCTCGCCGCCGGGCAGGCTAAACGGGCGCAAATGGGCGATCCTGGTGACCTTCCCGCCTCCGTCCCAGTGAAAAAATTCGCCCCCCCAAAGGGAGCCGTCGCTGCCCAGGCCGCTGCCATCCCAGCACACGCCGAGGGCCGGACCGCGATGCTGATGTTCGGCCAGGCAGCTGAAGAAATGGGCCACATGGTGTTGTACCGGCAGCTCCGGCAGGGTGCTGCTTGCGCACCAGTGGCTGGAGCCATAGTCGGGATGGGCGTCGCGGAGCAGCAGTTGTGGCCGTTGCTCGAAGCGCTGCTGCAGGCTGGCGATGGTGCCGTGAAAGTGCTGCTGTGACCCTGCGCTGTGCAGGTCACCGATATGCTGGCTGGCTAAAATCCCTGCGGGCAGGGAAAGCGCGACGCTGCTTTTCAGGTGCCCGCCCAGGGCCAGCATGGGCCCGGCCTCCTGCGCCGGCGCAGATTGCAACAGGTAGGGCGCCAAGCCGCGACCGGCGCGCAGGGTGACCACCTGCTCGGCAATGACCCGGACCACGGAGTCGTCGAGGCGAGTAGTGATGTCCAGATCGTGCAGCAGTAACAGGTCGGCGATCGGGCCGAGCCGGTCCAGGGCAGTGCGGTTGTCGCTGCACAGGGGCTCGCCGCTGGGGTTGCCACTGGTGGCGACCAGCGGCTGCTGGAATTGATCCAGCAGCAACTGGTGCAGTGCCGAGCTGGGCAGCATGGCGCCGAGGCTGTGAATGGCTGGCGCAATGCCGGCGGGCAAGCGCTGCCGCGAGCGCAGCAGCACGATGGGTCGGGCCGGCGAGGTCAGTGCCTCGACCTCGCGGCGATCCGGGTCGCAGTAGTGCCGGACTTGCTCGAGCGAGTGAAACATCACCGCCAGGGGTTTGGCCGGGCGCTGCTTGCGTTGGCGCAAGCGCGCGATGGCGTCGGGGTTGCTGGCATCCACCAGCAGTTGCATGCCGCCAACGGCTTTCAAGGCCACTACCTGGCCGGCGCGCAAGGCCGCCACTGTTTGCGCCAATGCCTCGGCAGCGCGGCCAATGCAGCCACCGCTGCGGTCGAGCAATTGCAGGCTCGGCCCGCAGTTGGGGCAGGCGATGGTTTGGGCGTGAAAGCGGCGATCGCCGGGGTTGTGGTATTCCCGCGCGCACTCGTGGCACAGGGCAAAGCCCTGCAAGCTGGTGTTGGCTCGGTCAAACGGCAGCCTGGTTAAAATCGACCAGCGCGGGCCGCATTCGGTGCAGCTGGTAAAAGGGTATTGGTAGCGACGCGCGGCGGGGTCGCGTATCTCCTGCAGGCACGCTGGGCAGGGCGCCCGGTCGGTGGGTACGTTCAAGTGCGGGGTGCCCGTATCCAGGCTTGGCCGAATAGTGAAGCCTGGCTGCTGATGCAGGGTTGGGCCCTGCAGGGATTGTTCGCGCAGAGTTTGTTCGGGCAGTGCTTGTTCATGCAGGGCTTGTTCGTGCGGGGGCTGCTCGGTGCAATGCAGTCGCTCAATGACGGCCAGCGGCGGCAGCGCATGCTGCAGTTGACGGGTGAACTGCGCAACCTGATCGGGCCCGCCCTGTACCTCCATAACGACACCGCCGGCGCGGTTGGCAACCCAGCCCGCCAACGCCAGTTCTGTGGCCAGCCGGTAGATAAAGGGGCGCATGCCGACACCCTGCACAGTGCCGGTAATCTCGATGCGGCGGCGAGTGCTAGTTGCCACCGCGGGGGCTGCGCGCGCAGGTTTGCGGATAGGGTTTACTCCTCGCTGACATCGACGCTCTTTAACAGGATGTCCTGGGCGTTGGGCGCGTTAATGTCGGTTGCGCACTCGATCACCAGGTCGAGGTTGGCAAACGCCGTATTGGCAGTGGCCTGCTGGAAATGCTCGCGAAAATGGGCGGCGGAAATGTGCGCCAGCGGGCCCAGTTCGACAGTGACACGTTGCAGTCGGTGGGGAGAATGCTCGTGTGCTATCTGTTCGATTTTCTTTACCAGGTTGTTGATCAGGGACTGTTCATGCATGGTTTTAGCCGTCAGGTTGCTGTGGATTACGTGGTGCAGCGAGGCCTGCAGACGGGCGGAAATCATGCTCACGATCTGCGCTGCCGCCGCACCCATGGCCGCCGAAAGGCCACTGCCGCGACTGAATTTTTTTGCCGACGCAGCGTAGATCTCCAGCTGCTGCGGACAATTGCCGATGGTCTGGCTCAATTCGATCGCCAGCCGAATATCGAGGCTGTGGCTCGACTGGGGCTGGCGCAGGTTGGCCAGCAGCGCCAGGTCATCGGTCAATACGTTGTCGATTATTACCAGTTCGCCGGCGGCCAGCTGTTGCTCGTAACAGGCATCCACCAGGTACACCGCCTCGCGATCGTGCCAGCTGTTGATCAGGCTTAAGGCATCTTTCGGGTTGACGATAAAATCCACACTTTCGGCAAAGGTTTGCTGCAGATTGGCAACCACCAGTGGCCCCAGCCCATCGTCGCCGCGCAGGGAATTGCCTATGCCGATCACCAGGGGCTTAGTCACTGTTTGTCCAGGGTCAGTTGCAGAAAATGAGTGGCGCAGGATATACACGGGTCGTAATTGCGAATTGCCTGCTCGCATTGATGGCGCAATTCGTCGTCGCCTAAATGCAAAAACCCCGGAATCATCAGGCGCAAATCGTCCTCGATGGTTTTCTGGTTTTGCGAAGTGGGCGGGACGATTTTGGCCGTCAGGATCTTGCCGTCGGCGTCGACTTCGTAGTGGTGGTAGAGAATGCCCCGCGGCGCCTCGGTAATGGCAAAGCCACTGCCGGCTTGTGGCGGTCCGGCGCTAAAGGGTTGCTCCGGCGCCTGGTAGTGATCGAGTAGGCGCAGCGCTTCGCTGACCGCGTGCACCACTTCCAGGGCGCGCACCACAATACTGGTAAAGGGGTTGGTGCAGGGCGGCTTGAAATTGAGCTCTTCTGCCAGCGCCAGCGCCGCTGGGGCCAGGTGCTGGAAATTGAGATTGAAACGCGCCATGGGGCCGACAAAGTAGGGCGTTTTACCATCGATCAGGCAGTGCAAGGCGTTGCTGTGGGGTACATGGCTTTCAATGAAATGCTGTTCAAACTCGTCGGCACTGATGTCCATCCCGCCGCTGGATACCAGGCGGCCGCTGTTCATGGGGTATTCCTGCGGGTGTTGCAGGGCCACGAAAACATAGGGCTCGTCGGTGCGGGAAAAATCCGGGAAGCTGAGGCTCGCCACCCAGCGGGTCAATTCGATAGCCAGCGGCAGGGCGGCTTGCAACGACTGCCGCAGTTCGCTGAGTGCGGCGCGGTTGGGCAGTTTGTAGAAGCCGCCGACGCGCACATTAATGGGGTGGATTTCGCGACCGCCGAGCAGGCTGACGATGGTGTTACCGGCTTTTTTCAGCTCCAGGGCATTGCGCACAATGTGCGGATGCACTTGCGCCATTTCCACGGCGCTGTGCAGTTTGAGAAAATCCGGCGCGTGCAGCATGGCGATGTGCAATACGTGACTCTCGATCCACTCGCCGCAATAGAGCAAGCGGCGCAGGGCGTGAATTTCCGGCGCCACGCTAATGGCCTGCGCCTGCTCCATGGCTTGCACAGCACTCATCTGGTAGGCCACCGGACAGATGCCGCAGATGCGGGCGGTAATGTCCGGTGCTTCGGTGTAATCCCGACCCTGCATAAAGGCCTCAAAAAAACGCGGCGGCTCAAAAATCTTCAGTTGCACATCGTGCACCGCCTCATCATCGTAGCGGATGTAGAGGGCGCCTTCACCTTCGACCCGGGCCAGGTAGTCAACGCGAATGGTCTTGCTCTTGTCAGTCATCTTTACCACCCGTATTCATTCGTTCCGCGGCGTTGTGAAAAGCCGGCGCCGCAGCGTTGAAGTTGCGCATATTCTCGATGATTTTAACGCTGTCGACGCCGAGGCTGGCCTGCCACCACTGGCTCATGGCGTCCGGGTTGGGGTTCTCCTTGGGCCCGTAGCAGCCAAAGCAGGGGCGGTCATAGCGCGGGCACAGGGCGCCGCAACCGGCGTGGGTCACCGGGCCCATGCAGGGCAGCCCGCGCGAGGTGGTCAGGCAGGCCACCCCGCTCAGTTTGCATTCAATGCAGACTGCGTGGTCGCTGATCTGGGGGCGGCGCTGGCGCAGGAAGGCGCTAATCACTTCCAGCAGTTGCTGCTTGTTGATCGGACAGCCGCGCAGCTCGAAGTCTACCGTGACATGCTCACTGATGGGGGTCGAGGTGGCGAGGGTGCTGATGTATTCCGGGTGGGCGTAGACCGTGGCAATATAGTCCTTGACGTCGACCAGGTTGCGCAGTGCCTGGATGCCACCTGCGGTAGCGCAGGCGCCAATGGCCACCAGGAAGCGCGACTGCTGGCGCACCGATTGAATCAGCTCCAGTTGTTCCGGTGTAGTGATCGAACCCTCGACAATCGACAGGTCATAGGGCCCCGGTAACTGGCGGCTGCTGGCTTCCATAAAGTAGGCGATTTCCACCTGTTCCGCCACGGCCAACAGTTCGTCTTCGCAGTCGAGCAGCGACAGCTGGCAGCCATCACAGGAACTGAACTTCCACACCGCGACTGTGGCTTTTGCTGCACTCATCACAGTTCCCTCGTATAGAGCCATTTTTCAATATCGGCGTAGCGAAACACCGGGCCATCCTTGCACACGAACGTGGGCCCCCACTGGCAATGGCCGCAGTGGCCGATGGCACAGTGCATATTGCGCTCCATGGACAGGTAGATGGCTTCTCCCGGCAGGTCTTTGGCGCGCAGGGCCTGGATACTGAAGCGCATCATAATCTCCGGGCCGCAGACCAGGGCGATGGTGTTATCCAGCGGGAACACAGCGTTGTTCAGCAGGCTGGTGATAACGCCGATATGGCCGTGCCAGTCGGGTCCGGCCTGGTCCACGCTCAAGTTCACCTGCATATTGGCCGACCATTGCTGCAGTTCTTGCCGGTACAACAGTTGCTGCGGGTGGCGGTCGCCGTAAAACAGTTGGATGCCGGCGAACTGCTGGTAGTTGTCGTTGAGGTGGTAGATCAGGGGTCGCAGCGGCGCCAGGCCGAGGCCGCCGGCAATCACCAGCACCTGCTTGCCCGCCAGCTCCGGTATGGGCCAGCCCCTGCCGAACGGCCCGCGTACGCCAATGTCATCCGCTGCGAGCAGGCGTTGCAGTGCCTCGGTGTTTTTCCCCAGCGCCCTGACGGTATGGGTGTAACTGTCGGTTTCCCGGGCGGAGCCGCTAAAGGAAATTGGCACTTCACCAGCACCGAAGCTGTAGAGCATATTGAATTGGCCGGGTACAAAAGAGGGCAGCGGCTGATCGTCCGCGGCTCGCAACTGCAGGGTAAAGGTCCCCGGGATTTCTTCCCGGCGGCTGTGCACTTGCAATACCCGCGGCGTGTTCATCGCAATGATCCCCGGCTGTTGGCGGGCACTGCGGCGTAGACATCGAGCAACTGAAAGCGGGCGGCGTGCAATCGCGACATCATCACCATGGCCAGGCGGCGCATTAAATCAAACCCCAGTTTGGCATCCTGCTCGCATTTGTCGCGCAGGCAGCGACCGTCCATTTCCACGGTGCGCAGAGCGCTTATTGCCCGGGCATCAAAATGCCAGCGGTAGGGTGGGAACAACCAGGACCAGCCGACCACTTCCTGCTCACCAAGGGTCAGCAGCGGTACAGTCGGCTTGCTGTTCTGGTGGGTCTCAATCACGGCCCTGCCTTCCAGCAGCAAGTAGAAATAATCCGCCGGCTCGTTTTCCCGGCCCAAATATTCATTGGCCTTAAAGCGCCGTAATTTGCCGCAGCCGGCGATAAAGTCGACGTGATGCGGTTCAAGCCCGGCGAAGAGTGAATGCTGGCGGACGAAATCGGCGACGGTGATCATTTTGCTTCTGCCGCGCGAATGTGCAGCAGCTCCTCGGTGATGTCGATACCCACCGGGCACCAGCTGATGCAGCGGCCGCAGCCGACGCAGCCGGAATGGCCGAACTGGTCGATCCAGGTTGCCAGTTTGTGGGTCATCCACTGGCGGTAGCGGGAGCGGGTGCTCTCCCGGATCGTGCCGCCGTGGATATAGCTGAAATCATTGGTAAAGCAGGAGTCCCAGCGTTGCCAGCGTTCGGCGTGGTCACCGGTTAGATCGGTGCTGTCCTCCACCGCGGAACAAAAACAGGTGGGGCAGGCCAGGGTGCAGTTGGCACAGGACAGGCAGCGCTCGGCGACGTCATCCCAGCTGGGGGACTCCAGGTTGCGATAGAGCAGCTCTTTTACATCGCTGCTGTCAAAATAACGGGGTCCGGTTTGCATTTGTTGCAGGGCTGCGCCAATGGCCTCGCGGCCGGCCTGTTGTGCGGTTTGGTCAGCCGCTCGGGTAGGCAGTTGAGCGACGATGCGCTCACCGGCAGGAGAGCCGGCTTTAACCAGGAAGTAGTGCTGTTCGGCGTCAATCACTTCGGTGAGGTTGATGTCGCTGGGCAGGCTGACCTCGGGCCCGGTGTTCATGCTGGCGCAAAAGCAGGTGGCGGTGGCCCGGGTACAGTTGACGGAAACGTTGAACAGGCGCTGTCGATTGCTGCGATAAAGTTCATCCGGGTGACTGCCCTGGATATAGACCGCGTCCTGGATCCGGATGGCGTGCAGTTCACAGCTACGCACGCCGATAAAGGCCAGTGGTGGCGCCTCATTGCTTTCGGCTTGAAATACCAGTTGGCCGTTTTCGCGACTGGCGCGCCACAGGCGGCGGCGGGGCGGGTTGAGGAATTTTTTCCAGGAGTTGGCCGCCACCGTATGGCCGAAGTAGGCCTGGTTGGGGCTTTGTTCCAGCCGATAACTGCCTTTTTCCTGCTGGTCGATCCAGCCCTGGGGCAGGTCCGCAGCGCTGCTGATCTGGTCGTAGAGAATGGCGTGCTGGTCGCGCACCGGGCCGATGACCTGGAAGCCCTCGACAATCAGCAGCTGGATCAGCTGATCGAGATCTGCTGCCGCGAGTATCGCAGTCTGCATAATTCACCGCCTGTCAGTGGAAACAGTGCACTACAACTTGCTCTTTGCGGAAAGCGGCCGGGTAGCAGCTGGCGCACCAGTTTCTATTCCCGGTCTGCTTGCCAGGGCGCAATCAGACGCTTATTTTTATGTCATCCACTCCGCCTGGGCGAGAAATGGCGTTAAAAAATGTACGATTTATGGATCGACATCAGCCAACTGACAGGCCCACAGCGGCAAGAAGGCTGCTTCCTGTCATTACACTGTAGCTCTGCTAGCGTGCGCTTTGTGTTGACGCAGGTCAACAGGCTCTGCACTAGCTGTCGCGCGTGGTCTTTTTCTCGCTTGCAAAGTGAATTTGCTGGCAGTACGGTTGCCCTTGCCCGAGCCATCCAGGCTCAACCGCAGCAGGGCCCGCTGTCTGGTTAGCAAACCCTTGGGGGATACGAGTTGCAGAAAGCAATGTTATGGGATTCTGCTGGCATCTGGAGTAATGGGTTGCTGGCGCAAAATTACCGTTCAGGAGTACCAACATGAAGCTCAACGTCAATGGTGAAAGTCACCAGTTCGATGGCGACCCCGCCATGCCCATACTCTGGTTCGTGCGCGATATGCTCGGTTTTACCGGCACCAAATTCGGCTGTGGCATGGCCCTGTGCGGCGCCTGCACGGTGCATGTGGATGGCGCCGCGGTGCGCGCCTGCACCACGCCGGTATCTTTTGCTGAAAACAAGCGTATAACCACCATCGAGGGGTTGGCGAAGGGGGATGAGTTGCATCCCCTGCAGAAGGCCTGGCAGCAGCACAATGTACCCCAGTGTGGCTACTGCCAGAGCGGCCAGATCATGCAGGCGGCCGCGTTGCTGGCGAAAAATGCCAGCCCGGCGGATGACGAAATCGTCAGTGCCATGTCCGGTAACATCTGCCGTTGTGGCACCTATACCCGTATTCATGCCGCCATTAAAACCGCCGCGGAGGAGTTGTCATGAGCGCTACCCGAGAGCTCAGCCGGCGCGGGTTTCTGCGTATGGGCGCCGCTGCCGGTGGACTGGTCTTCACCCTGCAGTTACTGCCCTTTGGCCAGCGTTCTGCCGCGGCCGCAGCGGAAGCCGCCGCTGCGGTGTTACCCGGGTTGAGCCCGAACCTGTTTGTGGAACTGCAGCGTGACGGTGGCGTCATCATTACCTGTCATCGCTCGGAAATGGGCCAGCAGACCAGGACCAGCATGGCGCAACTGGTGGCCGATGAACTGGAGGCAGACTGGGCCAGAGTCGTGGTTCGGCAGGCGCCCGGGGATCCCAAATACGGCGACCAAAACACCGATGGCTCCAAGAGCGTGCGTCTCAACTTTACCCGCCTGCGCCAGGCCGGCGCCAGTGTGCGCCAGCTGTTGCACCTGGCCGCTGCAGATACCTGGCAGGTGCCAGTGGCGGAGTGCAGCAGTGAATTGGGCGTCGTCTATCACCGAGCCTCCGGTCGGCAGCTGGGCTACGGCGAGCTGGTAGACCGGGCGGCCGCATTGCCCCTGCCCGAGCCGGCCAGCGCAACCCTGAAAACCAGGGATCAGTGGCGCTATATTGGCAAGGCCGTGGCCAGTGTTGACCTGGATGACGTGCTGCACGGAACCGCCCGCTTTGGCATGGATGTGCAGCTGCCGGGGATGCTGGTGGCGGTTATCGCTCGGCCGCCGGTAGTGTTCGGGCGGGTGAAAAGCCTGGATGACAAGGCGGCCCGGGCCACACCCGGGGTGGTGGATGTCATCCAGCTCGACCCGCCGAGCCCGCCGGTGGCGTTCAAGGCCCTCGGCGGGGTGGCGGTGATTGCGGACAACACCTGGACCGCCCTGCAGGCGCGCGGCAAGCTTGAGATCGACTGGCTCGATGGCGACAACGGCGACTACGACTCCGGCCAGTTTATGGAGAGCATGGTGGCGACGGTGGGCAAACCCGGTACTGTAGTGCGAGCCCAGGGTGACGTCGACCGCGCTTTGGCCGGTGCGACCAAAACCGTGGAGGCGGTTTATCGCGCGCCCCACCTGGCTCATGCCACCATGGAGCCGCCGGCGGCTACGGCGGTGGTCACCGCCGCCAGCGCTGAAGTCTGGGCCTGTACCCAGAATCCCCAGGCAGCCCGCAGCAGTGTGGCCGAGGCCCTGGGGCTCAAGCCGGAGCAGGTGGTGGTGCACGTTACCCTGCTCGGTGGCGGCTTCGGGCGCAAGTCGAAACAGGATTTTGTGGTGGAAGCGGCACTGTTGGCGCGGGCCACCGGTAAACCGGTCAAGGTGGTGTGGAGTCGCGAGGACGATATCCAGCACGATTATTACCACACCATCAGTGCCCAGTACCTGAAAGCCGGCCTCGATGCCGAGGGCAAGACTATCGGCTGGTTGCAGCGCACGGTATTTCCCTCGATCGGTTCTACCTTTAACGCCGGGCAAGTCAGCCCGCTGGATTTCGAATTGGGCATGGGGGCACAGGACAATCCCTTCGCCATCGACAACCTGCGCATCGAAAAGGGCGAGGCCAAAGCCTACACCCGCATCGGCTGGCTGCGCTCGGTGATCAATATTTTGCACACCTTTTCTGCCCAGTCGTTTGCCTGTGAACTGGCGCAGGCCGCCGGGGCAGACCCGAAGGATTACCTGCTGCAACTGATCGGCCCGGCGCGCACCGTTGAGCTGCCCGACCTGCCGGTGAAATACGCCAATTACGGCGCTGCGCAAGCGGAGTACCCCATCGACACGGGGCGTTTACGCCATGTTATCGAAACCGTGGCCGAGCGCAGCGACTGGAACCGCAAACGCAAGCAGGGGCGGGCACTGGGCATTGCCGCCCACCGCTCGTTCCTGAGCTACGTCGCCACCGTGGTGGAGGTGGAGGTAAAGGCGGACGGCAGCTGGATCATACCCTCCGTCCATACCGTCATCGATGCCGGTACGGTGGTCAATACCGACCATGTCACCGCCCAGTGTGAAGGTGGGACTGTGTTCGGGGTCAGTTGTGCCATTGGCGCAATCAGCTTCCGCGAGGGGCGCGCCCAGCAGAGCAATTTCCACGATTACCGGGTCGCCCGTATGTCCCAGGCACCGCGCATGATCGACGTGCATATCGTTCCCAGCTCGGCACCGCCGGCGGGGGTGGGTGAGCCGCCCACACCACCGGTAGCGCCGGCCCTGTGTAACGCCATCCAGGTGGCGACCGGCAAGCGGATACGGGATCTGCCGGTGCCGTTGCGGTTGTAGCGGCGGCTGGAATCAAGCCGGCGACTTGCCCCGCACCGACCCGCGGGGCCCGGCCGTGCCGCGACAGTAGCAGCGCTGCGCTTACAGCGTCGCCTTGCGCGGCTCGATCTTTGCCAGTATAAACTCGATAAACGTGCGCACCTTGGCGGGCAGGTATGTGCGGTGCGGGTAGAGCATTTGTACATCCCGCCCGCGGGCCTGCCACTTCGGCATTAGCGGCAATAGCTGCCCCTGCTGGAGCTGCTCTTTGATCACGTAGTGGGGCAGGTAACTGATGCCTAGGCCTGCCCTTTACCCATAAGTCCCTTCAGAGCCCCCCAATTCGTTTTCGGCAAGGCGCCGTTCGCAGTGAAGAGTGGGCCTCTTTTCAAGAACGGCAACGCGGCCGAGGGCGAATTGGGGGGCTCCCTCCGGGCGAGCCGCCAAGGGGCCATCTGCTGCGTTGCATTTTCTCGACATAGGCCCACTATGCCTTCAAAAATGCGCCTTGCCGCTGACCCCTTGGCGGTCTCGCTGCAGGGACTTATGGGTAATGGGCAGGCCTAGGCCGGCGCAGGTGGCCTTGGCCGCAGCGCGCAGCTCATTGGTGAGAAATCGGGCCTGGGGGGTAACCTCGACCACCTCGCCGCCGGCGTTACTGAACAGCCAGGTGGCGGTGCGTGATGGCACAATCAGTGGATACTCACTCAACTCCCGCGGGTGCTCAGGGCTGCCGTGTAAATGCTTGAAACTCTGGCTGCAGTTGAGGATATAGCGGGAGTGGAACAGGCTCCTGGAGACCCAGTCTTTTATTTTGGCATCGCCGATTCTGAAAGCGACGTCTACGGCTTCGTCGCGCAGGTCAATGTTCCTGTTTTCCAATAGTAATTGCATGTCGATAGCGGGATAGGTCTGCAGGAATTCGTAAAACCACTCGTCCAGCAATTCATTAAACAGGCTCACGGGAGCAGTAATCCGCAGATTGCCGGTCACTGCAGTCAGTTCACCTTCGAGTTCCAGGGTGGCTGCTTCCAGCTCGGCATAGAGTGGCTGGCAGCGACGGTAGAATAAAGCTCCCGCCTCCGTCAGCGCCAGTTTGCGCGCACTGCGATGCAACAACTTGTAGCCCAGCTCGTCTTCCAGCTGCTGGATTCTGCGGCTGACCGTGGAGGAAGGTATTTGCTGCGCCTCGGCGGCGGCCAGAAAACTGCCTTTTTCCACGACTTTGACGAACAGGTGGAGATTTTGATAATTCATTCCAAATCCCATATATGGGATTTAAGTTCCCATAAAGTTTGTTAAATATAGCATGGGTAATTGCATAGAATAAGCTCCTGACATTCCTTTGTACCCACGGGGCACTCAATGGAAAGCACTATAAGAAGTACTAGCCAAAGTATTGACCATAGGGATTACCAAAATAATATCCGGCGTGAGAGTCACGGCCGGCAGGCAGGGCAGCCACAGAGCCATATTGGCAATGCCCGCAGTAGTGCCAATAAACTGAGCCGGCAGATACGCTTTCAAAACGCCAACGGCAAGGTCTGGTTTGACGAACAGAGAGTGCTGTTGCTGCAGTTGGCGTCCTTGACCAATTTCCGCAAGGAGCAGATAGAGACTGTGGGGCTAGAGCGGGCCAAGGGCTTTTTTATGCGCCTGGGTTACAGCCTCGGCCAGAAAGATGCGGAGTTGGCACGGCGCTTGTGTCGCTCCGGCGAGCTGGCGGAGTTGATTCACACCGGCTTCGAGCTGCATTCGCTCAAGGGCATGGTGCGAGTGGATGAACAGAAGCTGGACGTGGGCGCCGATGGTGACGATTTTTACGCGGAGTATATTCTCCATGACTCCTACGAAGCGGAGATGTTTACCGGTGAGCTGGGCTTGATTAACGAGCCGGTTTGCTGGAGCCTGGTGGGGCATGCCAGCGCCTTTACTTCCAGTATCCTCGGCCGGGAAATCCTGTTTAAGGAAACCTCCTGTCGGGGCTGTGGTGATAGCGAGTGCCGGATCGTGGGCCGCCCGGCGCAGCAGTGGGAGGACGCAGCCCAGTATCGAAAGTATCTGGACAGCAGCCCCATTATCGAGGAACTGTACCAGTTGCAGTCGCAGATTTCGGTGTTGCGACACAAGATCGATGCCGAGTCCACGCTGGGAAATTTTCGCGGCCAGTCCGACGGCTACCAGCGTGTTTGTCACCTGGCGAACAAGGCGGCCAGCGGCAAGGTGACTGTACTCTTGCTGGGAGAAACAGGGGTGGGCAAGGAGTTGGTCGCCAAGGGAATCCACACGGCCAGTGAGCGCAAGGATAACGCTTTTGTCGCGGTCAACTGCGCGGCAATTCCCCCCGATTTGATTGAATCCGAATTGTTTGGCGTCTGTAAGGGTGCCTTTACCGGCGCTAGCCAAACCCGTGAAGGCCGGTTTGAGCGAGCCCATAACGGTACCATATTCCTCGACGAGGTCGTGGAGTTGTCACCCCGCGCCCAGGCCACCTTGCTGCGAGTCCTGCAGGAGGGGGAGCTGGAGCGGGTCGGCGATAGCGAAACCCGCAAAATTGACGTGCGGGTGGTCGCGGCCACTAATGAATCGCTGGAAATAGCGGTGCAAGAGGGCCGTTTTCGGGCTGATCTTTTTTATCGCCTCAATGTCTACCCCATCCACATTCCGCCGCTGCGCGAGCGCAGGGAGGATATTCCCCTGCTGATCGAACATTTTCTGCAGAAATACCAGGCCTATTACAGCAAGCGGGTCGCCGGCCTCTCGGATATGGCCAGCGAAGCGATGATGAATTATGCCTGGCCGGGCAATGTGCGGGAGTTGGAGAATCTTATCGAGCGGGGGATGATACTGACGGACAGTGGTGATGCCATTAGCGCCAACTCGCTTTTCCCCACCCTGGAGCTGGGTTCGAGCAAGGTGGTCTCCGCCCAGGGCCTGCTGGTTGAAGAGGCTGCGGATGCGGCAATGGCCGAGGCAGACAGCTGGATAGAAGCCGCTTTAAAGGAGTGTGGCTCGCTGGATGCCATCGAGGAGCGACTGGTTGATTACGCCCTTGGAGTTGGCGCGGGAAACGTATCCAGCGCCGCCAGGGTTCTGGGAATATCCCGGCCAACGTTTGCCTACCGCATGAAAAAAAGGGCCGCCGCCGCTTGCAGCGAATAGTGGCGCTAGTGGCCTGAATCAGGACACTAGCGGCCGAGCTGTTTTATCGACTGGCCGCCGATGCCAAAATGTTGCTTTGGCATTTCGTTGATAATGATACGCACACTTTCCTGCGGGGCGTCGATTGCCCGCACTATGGCTGCTGTCACCTCCTGAATCAGGCGCTCTTTTTGTTCGTCAGTTCGACCTTCGATGATGTTGATCTGGGCGATGGGCATGGCAATAAGTCTCTGCTGTTGAAAGGGTATAGAACCCGAAATTAATGGCTTGTGGTAAACGAAAATCAATCCTTGAACAGCCAGGGCTGTAGCAGTTTGGTGACTCGCGGCATCACCACAAACGTCAGTAGCAGAACCTGCGCGCTGACGACAAACAAGGTCTGCAACCAGTGGGGTAAAAGCGTCAACCAGGCGCCGAACAGCAGGTTGATCCCCATAATCAGCAGATAGACAACCACGATCAGCACCAGCGCCATTTTATGCGGCGGCGGGGTGCGATGGCTGGGCAGCTCCGGCAGGTCAAACCAGAATTCCAGCCCGGTGCTGCGCCGGGTTTGGGGCTCGCCTTCGGTCAGCCCGGCCAATTGTTGCAGCCAGTGTTGGCGCAACTCGGACTGCTCCCAGGCCTGGCAGTGCTGGTAGTTATCAAAGCGATAGATAATCACGTACTCGTGCCGGGTGGCCGGCCCCGGGCGCAACACACTGGTGCCCAGATGGCCTGGATAACTTGATGCGGCCTCGATTACGCCGGAAATCCAGTGCTCGTAGTCCGCCTCGCAGCCGGGCTTGACCTTGCGCGAAATACTGACCGTGACCGGCCCCTCGCTGCCCGGCTGGCAGACGTTGTTGTTGTGCGCCAGGCCGGGAGCGTGAGCCGGGCCAGGTGTCTTGTCGCCAGCGCTTGCAAGATGCCTCGATTGCTCTGGCGCAGAGGCTGAATCATTCACACAAAGCGACCGCTGACGCTGCCCAGGCCCTGGTAGCGGACACAGAAGGAGTCGCCTTTGTTGACCTGAACTGCCGCGGTAATGGCGCCGATCATAATGTAGGTGCCGGCCGGAATTTCCTCGTCCCGCTCGGCCAGCATATTGGCCAGCATGGCGACGGAAGAAGCGGGGTGTCCGAGTACCGCGGCACCGGCGCCCAGCTCTACTACCTGGCCATTGACTTCCATAACCACACCGAGGTTTTTCAGGTCCAGGTCTTCCGGTTTGGCCATAGTGCCACCGGCAATAAAGCGACTGGAGGAAGAGTTGTCGGCGATGACGCTTTTCAAATCGAATTTGAAATCCTTGTAGCGGGAATCGATCACCTCGACGGCGGGCATAACGAAGTCGGTGGCGCGCAGCACGTCACCGATATGAATGCCCGGGCCCTTTAGCGGCGCCTTGGTGACGAAGGCCAGCTCGGCTTCAATCTTGGGGTGAATCAGCTCATCGTGCTTGATGTCACCGCCATCGGGTACGGCAAAATAATCGGCAAGGAAACCATAGCACGGGTGCTCGACGCCCATTTGTTTCATCTTTGCCCAGGAGGTCAGCCCCATTTTCATGCCCACGATTTTGTGGCCGCGGGCTTCCTTGCGACGGCGAATTTCCCACTGGATATCAAACGCATCCCGGTAGGTCATGTCGGGAAAATCGTTGGTGATCTTAGTGATCTCATAGGCCTGCAATTCTGCGTTTTCGCAGTGCTCGGCCAGTTGTTCGATTTGTTGCCTGCTGAGATTGCTCATTTGATTAAGCCCTTGTCTTTGGCCATGGTTAAGGCCAGGTCTTCGATCATATCTTCCTGGCCACCGACGGTGCCGCGGCGCCCCAGTTCCACCAGAATGTCCCGCGCGGAGATGCCGTACTTCTTCTCGGCGCGCTGGGCAAACAGCAGGAAAGAGCTGTAAACACCGGCATAACCGAGGGTCAGGGCATCGCGATCCACCCGGATTGGCTGGTCCATCAGGGGCACCACGATGTCCTCTGCCACATCCATAATCTTGTACAGATTAACGCCGTGACTGGCGCCCATGCGGTCCAGTACGGCCACCAGTACTTCCAGTGGGGTATTGCCGGCACCGGCACCGAGGCCGGCGACCGAGCCGTCGATGCGACTGGCGCCGGCCTCGATGGCGGTCAGCGAGTTGGCAATTGCCATGCCCATATTGTGATGGCCGTGAAAGCCCACTTCGGTCTGCGGGTTCAGCTCGGCCCTGAGCAGGGAAATTTTTTCCCGCACTTCGTCGGGCAACATATAGCCGGCGGAATCGGTACAGTAGATACAGTTGGCGCCGTAGCTTTCCATCAAACGCGCCTGTTCAAGAATTTTTTCCGCGCTGACCATGTGGGCCATCATTAAAAAGCCAACGGTGTCCATCTGCATTTTCGCGGCCATGCCGATGTGTTGCTGGGAGACGTCAGCCTCGGTGCAGTGGGTGGCCACCCGGATGGTGTGCACGCCGCAGTCGCGGGCCATTTTCAGGTGGTCCACGGTGCCGATGCCGGGCAGTAGCAGGGCCGAGACTTTGGCTTTTTTCATCTTCGGAATCACCGCGTCCAGGTATTCCGCATCGCTGTGCGCGGGAAAGCCATAGTTCAGTGAGGCTCCGCCGAGGCCGTCACCGTGGGTGACTTCGATCAGCGGAATGCCCGCTTCGTCCAGTCCGGTGGCTACCGCTATCATTTGCTCCAGCGATATCTGGTGACGTTTGGCGTGCATACCATCGCGCAAACTCATATCGTGGAGGGTTACTTTTTTGTCGGTCAGGTTCATGCTCAATTCTCCAGTTAGCCGCGCGCGGGCAGGGTGATGGTGCCGTTGCTGGCTTCTTCCGCAAACATCTCCGCAGTGCGCAAGCCGGCGGCGGTCATAATGTCCAGGTTGCCGGCGTACCTGGGCAGGAAATCACCGAGCCCCTCGACTTCCATAAATACCGATACCTTGTTGCCGTCAAACACCGGGCCATTGACCAGTTTGTAGCCGGGCACGTACTTCTGTACGTCGCGCACCATGGCGTGAACGGATTCGGTAATGGCCTGCTGGTCGGGCGTGTCCGCGGTGAGGCAGTGGATGGTGTCGCGCATCAGCAAGGGCGGCTCGGCCGGGTTGATGACGATAATCGCCTTGCCATTCTTTGCGCCGCCGACCTTTTCCACAGCGCCGGCGGTAGTGCGGGTAAACTCGTCAATGTTCTGGCGAGTGCCCGGGCCCACCGAGCGCGAGGAAACCGTTGCAACGATCTCGCCGTAGTCGACCGGCTGTACCCGGGAAACTGCGGCGACAATGGGAATGGTGGCCTGGCCACCGCAGGTGACCATATTGACATTCATTTCCAGGCGCTCGGCGTGGGCTTTCAGGTTTACCGGTGGGATGCAAAACGGGCCGATGGCAGCCGGGGTCAGATCGATCATGATCACACCCAGTTCGTTCAGCTTGCGGCTGTTCTCGGCGTGGGCGTAGGCCGAGGTGGCGTCAAAGGCGATGCGAATATCGTCTGCAATAACCTGCTCCAGCATGCCATCGATTCCCGCGCTGGATACTTTTACGCCCATTTCCACGGCGCGCTTGAGGCCTTCGGATTCAGGGTCAATACCCACCATCCAGACCGGCTCTACCCAGTCGGAGCGCAGCATTTTCATTAACAAATCGGTGCCGATATTGCCCGGGCCGATAATGACCGCTTTTAATTTGTTACTCATTGTCATTTCCCAAAAATCGTATTGATAGGTGTCGGGTGGGTTGCTGCGAGCCGCTGCTCAGGTAAAGCGCACCGAGGCAGAACCAATGCCGCCAATGCTGACCGTCATAAAATCACCCGCTTGTACTGGCTCCAGCGGCACCAGCGAGCCGGATAAAATAACCTCGCCAGCCTTGAGAGGAATGCCAAATGTGCCGAGGGTATTGGCGAGCCAGGTGACACAGTTGACCGGGCTGCCCAGGGCAGCGGCGCCGGCGCCGGTGGATATGATCTGGCCGTTCTTTTCCACCACCATGCCACAGGTAGAGAGGTCAACCTTGCCAGGGCTGACGGCGGAGTCCCCCAGCACAAACAAGCCACAGGAGGCGTTGTCGGCGACGGTGTCCTGGATTTTTATCTGCCAGTTTTCGATGCGGGAGTCGACCACTTCGAAACAGGGCATGACGCAATCGGTGGCCGCTAACACATCGGCGTTGGTAATGCCGGGCCCAAGCAGGTCCTTTTTCAGGATAAAGGCAATTTCCCCCTCGGCCTTGGGCTGAATCAGCTTGGCACTGATGGGCATTTCCTCGCCCTGGCTGTAAGCCATATCGTGGGTGAGATAGCCAAAATCCGGCTGGTGCACGTTGAGCATGGCTTGCACCGCTTTCGAGGTGACACCGATTTTTTTACCGATCACCCGCGCCCCGGCGGCTATGCGCCGCTCCAGCATTTGCAGGGAAATATGGTAGGCGTCGTCAATGCTGAGTTCATAGCGCTGGGTCAGTGGCGCCACGGTTTTACCTTCGACCATGGCGGCATAGAGTTCGTCCCCACAGGCGCTTATTTGTTGCTTGTCCATTATCGTGTCCATTGGTTGTTGAATTTACTGGGCTTCTGTAAGGAAATCGCTCACCAGCCTGGCAAAGCGTCCGGCGTGCTCGATCTGGGTCCAGTGCCCACAGCGGCCGTACACATGCAGCTGGGCATTTGGGATCCAGTCGCTCAGGGTCAGGCTGGTCTGCAGGGGAATGACCTGGTCCTCGCGGCCGTGAATCACCAGGGTCTCATGGGGCAGGGCGCGGACATCCTCTTCCCGGCTGGCCAGGGCATCCACCCAGCGCTGCCGTGGGGCGGGGAACATGGCCGCAAACGATTCCTGGAAACCGGGCTGGATACTGGCCTGGTAGCGCAATTGCGCCAGCTCGTCGGTCACCAGGTCGCGGTTAAAGGCGAAGGTATCCATCAGTGATTTCATGCGGGCAATGGAGGGTTGGTAGCCCCATACCGCATCCAGCCCCGGGGTGAGGGTGAACGGCACCCCGGCGCTGCCCATCAGCACCAGTCGTCGCACCCGCTCGGGGTGACGAATCGCCAGCGCGAGGGACAGGGCGCCGCCGAAGGAATTACCCACCAGGTCTGCCTGCGCTATATCGAGCGTATCGAGCAGATCGACAGCGTGTTGCACCCAGCGATCAACGCTGTAGTGGTTGTCTGCCGGACGCTGGGTAAAGCCAAAGCCGAGCATATCCGGCGCTATGACCCGGCGCTGTAACGCCAGCTGGGGTATGACCAGGCGCCAATTGGCCCAGGCACTGACGCCGGGGCCGGAACCGTGGATCAACAGCACGGGTTGGCCTTCCCCGAGATCGTGGAGGTTGGTCAACACCCCACCAACATCGATCCTGTGGCCAATTTCGGGATTGGCCTGGGCCGCACTGGTTTGGTATCTACTGCTTTCACTGCTGCTGATGGTCATATGCTCGCTCTCGTTTCTCCCTGGTGGACAATGTGCTGCTAGCCACTGTCCGCTAAAGTTTGATACAGATATTTTTGGTCTCGGTGTAAAACTCCAATGAGTGCACGCCACCCTCACGGCCGATGCCGGACTCCTTGGCGCCGCCAAAGGCGGTGCGCAAGTCGCGCAGGAACCAGCTGTTTACCCAGACGATGCCCACTTCCATGGCTTCTGCCACCCGGCAGGCGCGGGCGCTGTTCTCGGTCCAAATGGTGGCCGACAGGCCGTAACGGGTATCGTTGGCCAGGGCGATGGCTTCCTCTTCGCGATCAAACGGCCGGATATGGCAGCAGGGCCCGAAGATTTCCTCGTTGACCACCCGAGCGTCATCGGCCAGGCCGGTCCAGATAGTGGGCTCGATCCAGGCGCCTGCATTCAGTTCCTCACCCATATCCGGCACACCGCCGCCAATGATGACTTCGGCACCCTCGGCCACAGCGAGCTGGTAGTAGGACAGAACCTTGTCGCGGTGCTCCTGGCTGACCAGCGGGCCAAAATCCACGCTGGGGTCTTCCGGGCGGCCGAGTTTCAGCTGTTCGACCCCCGCTTTCAGGCGTTGCACAAATTGTTCAAAGATCGGCCGTTCAACATAAACCCGCTCCGTACCGAGGCACACCTGGCCACAATTGACGAAAGCCGAGCGCATGGTGCCTTCGATCGCCTTGTCCATATCGCAATCGGCAAAGACGATGGCCGGGTTCTTGCCGCCGCACTCCAGGGAAATATTGCGCAGGCCCGCCGCGGCGGAGCGCATAATGATTTCCCCGGTGCGGGTTTCGCCGGTAAAGGTAATGGCGTTGACATCCGGGTGACTGGTGAGAAAGGCACCGGCCGAGTCTGGCCCGAAGCCGTGCACGACGTTGTAAACCCCGGCCGGCACACCGCATTCATTCATAACTTCACCCAGCAGGGTGGCGGTGGCGGGAGTCTCCTCCGAGGGCTTGACCACTACGGTATTGCCGCAGGCCAGCGCCGGGCCAACTTTCCAGGTCATCAACAACAGCGGCAAATTCCAGGGGCTGATGACCGCAATCACACCCTTGGGGCTGCGATGACCGTAATTCAGGGCGCCCTTGCCGTCTGGAGTGTCGAGCTTGAAGGCCTCGGTAGGGTGGTTGGCCAGGGTCTCGGAAAAGGCCTTGAAGTTGGCGGCGCCGCGGGGAATATCGATATGGGAGGCAATTTTATGGGGTTTGCCGGTATCCAGGCACTCCGCCTGCAGGAACTCATCGAAACGCTCGTTGATGCGGTTGGCCACCTTGTCCAGTAATTTGATCCGTTCGGCCTGGGGCATACGTCCCCAGGGGCCCTGCAGTGCCGCTTTGGCAGCGGCCACGGCGGCGTTCACTTCCTGCTGGCCGGCTTCGTGGACCAGGCCAATCAATTGGTTATCCACCGGGCAGCGATTCTCGAAGGTTGCTGCGCTGCTGGAGGCGCTAAATTCGCCGTTAATAAAATGCTTGAACTCTTTCATCGTAGTCCCGTTTAATTCAATGAATGGGTGTGCCAGTGCAGCTCTGTCAGGTCAACACGGTTAAAAATCGCTCGTTCAACTGACGGTCGTGGTAGAAAATGGCCTTGCCCAATTGTTCAGCCTGCCAGGTCACCGGTGGGTGGTCGGGGTAGTGATAGTCGCCGCCACAAAAGACTTCGGAGCGATTGCCGCAGGGGTCAAAGAAGTAAATGGTCTTGCCGTGGGTGAGTCCATGGCGGGTGGGGCCGATATCCAGCGACACATCGTTCATGGAAATCAGGTCGGCGGCACGCAGCACGTCCTCCCAGGTTTCCAGCCAAAACGATGCGTGATGCAGCTTGCCCTGCTCCGGGTGCTCGATAAAGGCGACGTCGTGGGCTTTGGAACTGGTGGTTAGGAAGCGGGCGATGATGTTGCCGTCCGGCTCGATCACTTGCTCCGCGAGATCGAAACCGAGCACTTTGCAAAAGATATCGGCGGTGCCGGCAATATTGGGCCCGTACAGTAAACAGTGGTCAAAGCGGACTGCTTTCATGCCGGTGAGACCTTGGGGCCAGGCTTCCGGATTGACCTCGCCGATTCCCCATTTGCCGGTTTGTTGTTTGCTGGCGAAGAGTTCGAAGTAATGGCCGCTAGGGCTGTTGAATCGCACTCGACGACCGCAGTCCAGCAGCTCACCCGCGGGTATATCCTCCACCTCACAGCCGAATTCGATCAGCTCGGCGCGGAGGCTATCCACCACGTCTTCGCTCAGGCACTTGAAGCCGACAAAATCCATTCCCGGTGCGTCTGCTTCACGTAATACCACGGAGAATTTATCCACTTCGGTCCAGCCTTTGAGGTAAACCCGACCCTGCTGGTCACGATCCATTTCAATCAGGCCAAGCAAGTCGCGATAGTGTTTCAGGGCTTCTTCCATATCCAGTACCCGCAGCTGTATATGGCCGGGACGCATCACACCTTTCTTCATTTGAATTTCCTCTGCGATTTATTATTTGATGGGTTGTTGCCGACAGTAGTTGCCGGTGAGTCACTGTAGAATTGAGTATTCCTGTGGGGCCGCTCGCTGCAATGATCTGACTCGACAGTCAGGTCGCTCAGTGGCATAACCCGGCAGGCGAGGGCAAAGCCTGCTTCGGCCTGGTCCTCCGCGATGTGGGTTTTGCTCATGCGCTTGCAGCTGTATTCGCCCGACAGTATGCGAACCTTGCACACGCCACAACCGCCACCGCGACAGCCTATGTTTATGCAGCTACTGTTCGCTAACTCCATACTGGCGAGTAAGCTCTGGCCCGGTCTACAGCGGTATTTTTCACCGCGGTTGACCACCATGATTTGAAAATATTGACCTGCGCCAGTCGCAGGGGTTAGCTTTTCTCGCATTATGATTTAGCCACCAAAGCATTATTGTCAGTTCACTTACCTGGTGGTTGCAGCTACTGTGCCAAGATTTTATATGCCCTCGAGAAAAACCTGTTTTGTGTTATAACACACTGAAAAATATGTGTTATTTTTGTTGTTAAAATATTTTCCCAAGGTGTTTCAAGTGATAACAGGATGTCATCGGCAGGATTTTCCTTGGCCAGTTTTATCAAATGATAAAGCGGTTGGCACAAGGCTAACGAGTTGGTGAGGTGCGAAGCCGCTCTGCTTATCGGCAGCTGGTAGCAATCAATACAGACTTGGAGCCGAATTGCTGCCACAAGCTGCCGATTTGATCCGGCGCGGAAGTGTTCAGGAAGTTTGTTTCTTTAATCGGTAAGCCATTTGCGGCCGGGTAATACCCAGCAGGCGCGCGGCCTGGGCGATATTGCCATCGGTCTTGTCCATAGCCTGTTGCAGCAACTGGCTCTCCAGTTCATCGAGATTGAGTTTGCTCTGCAACAATTGCTCGACCAGGCTTGATCCCTGCAGGCCCTCGGTCAAACCGGCGCTCTCGACCTTGCCAGTGGCGGTCGCAATGTGTAGCGGGTGAGTTGGTTCGGTGAGTGATGGGAAAAAGGAATTCATTTCAATGCTTTGATTGTTGTCGGTAAGTATGATTCCACGCTCAATCATGTTTTCCAGTTCACGTATATTACCGGGCCACCTGTAACTGAGTAGCGCTTGCAGGGCTCTGTCGGAGACACCGGAAGTCTTTTTGTTGTACAGGTTGTGATATTTCTCCAGGAAATGCTCGATCAACAGCGGGATATCTTCGATGCGCTCCCGCAATGGTGGAATAACAACCGGGAAAACATTCAGGCGATAAAAGAGGTCAGCGCGAAAACGCCCCTGCTGTACCGCTTGAGCCAAATCTTCATTGGTAGCGGCCACCACCCGCACGTCAATTTTGCGGGTTCTGTTGTCGCCCACTCGCTCCATCTCTCCCTCCTGCAGAACACGCAGCAAGGTGGCCTGGGCGCGAGGGCTCAGTTCGATGACTTCGTCCAGAAAAATAGTGCCGCCGTCGGCGCGTTCGAATTTACCCTCCCGCGATTCGGTGGCACCGGTATAGGCGCCTTTGCGCACCCCAAACAATTCGGCTTCAATCAAGTCCGGTGGAATACAGGCACAGTTAACAGCTATAAACGCTTTGTCAGCGCGCTCGCTGCCAAGGTGCAGGCCCCGTGCTACCACTTCCTTACCCACTCCTGTTTCGCCTTGCAAGAGCACGGTTACGGTGCTTTCCGAGGCTCTTTTTATAAGGTGACATACCTGCTTGAAGGCTTTGGACTGGCCGACCGAATTAAACAGCAACTCCTCCGACGGAGATTGGTTGTCGACCAGGCTTTCCCGCAGGGTTGAAATTTCATAGCGCAGGGCGAATAGCTCTTCGATAATGTGGTCGGGCAACAGTTGTTGTTCGAGCTCCTCTTGATCGGGCCATTCCTCGGCCGGCTTGCCTACAATATGACAGTGTTTATCACCACAACCTGCGCATTCCACTTCCTTAAAAATAATTTTCTTTCCCATATAGTAGGAAGAAAACCCGCTGGCGTAACCGATCAGCAGCCAGCAAATCGGCTCTTCAGCGACACCGAACTCGGCCAGGTGAATATCTACCTCAAACGAATTGTACCAATTGAATTCACCGTAAAAATTTCCGGATGTCACATCAAAATCGAGTTTTTCCAGAGCTACATTCACCATACCTTTGAGTGCGTGTAACTGGGGGCCAATCAAAAATGCCTCGTCGGTGGATATTTCAGGTCGCAGTTTACGCGCCAATTCAGCGTCCTTCATGCCGGATTGGTAGCCAAAGCGCATCATAAATCCCCTGGCTCTTTCAACCCCCAGGGTCGCAATCAATTCCTTGCGCAATGAACCCATGACGCTGGCGTGGATCAACAACATGCGCTGCTCTGCCAGCCATATTTTGCCTTCCTGGTAATCAAAATGAATTTGTGAAATCAGGTCTTTTGGGGTTGAGAGAGTATGGAGTTTATCGTTGTTCATAGCGGTGCTCGTTATAGTTATATCTATCCTGATGGCGATAAGAAGCAGGTGTGTGCTGGCGTTTCATTGCGATACCATTTGCATATGATCTGCAATCAATGCGCCAGTTTGCGCTGTGAGTAGCCCTTCTCCTTTGCCGCTGCATTCCGGTGTTTTTTGGCGTGCTTGCAGTAATGCGGAAGCCTGTTCAAATCATCAAGGAATGCCAGCAGCATAACCATTTCATTACCCTTTGAACAGCGCCGTATGCTTACGACTTTTGTCGCAAGCACCGCAGAAGCAGCCCGGTCACGATTGAGGATATTATAAAAATAACAATAAAAACAATTGGTTAACAACTTTTTGTGTCGCGCCTTGGGGGTTTTGATGGACGGCTGGCACAGCGTTTGCTCTACCCCTTTCAGGAACTGTCCCATCAGTCTGCAATACCAATAAAAGTGATTGGAAAATATGAAAAAGCCTGATCCGAAAGTCGTTGCCAGTAATAGCCACAAAGATACATTTCGCCAGCTAAAAAAATATGTGCGGGTAAAAAGTGCTGCTGGCGCGCGCATGGTGGAGTTTGACTTTGCCATTGATGATCCCGGCCTGTTTGTCGAGTTGGTCATGCCGCGAACAGCCTTCGAGATTTTCTGCAGCAAGAATGAAGTGGTGCACATGACGGCAGAGCAAATCAAGGCGGTCGATGATGAGATGGATAAATGGCGTTATGGCGAAGAGACATTAATGGCCGGCAATCACCATCGATCGAACCAATAATCAACCTGAAACAGTAGGGAAAATAACTATGACACTTGAAATAAAAACGGCAAACCTGGAACCGATCCGGAATACCTACGCTAATATTGAACGCCGCTTCGGCGACAAGCCAGCGAGTCGCTACCAGGAGGCAACCTATGATTTAGCGTCAAAGGAATTCTTTCACTATCGCCCATTGTGGCAGCCGCAGAAAGAGTTGAACGACCCCACCAGAACCGTGATCGAAATGGAAGATTGGTACAGCTTTAAGGATCCGCGCCAGTTCTATTACGGTGCCTATGTGCAGCAACGCAGCAAAATGCAGGAGGTTGCGGAAAACAACTACGCCTTCTTTGAAAAGCGCAACCTGGATCGACTGATTTCTGACGACATAAAGCAGCAACTGATTCATTACCTGCTACCCCTGCGCCATGTGGAGCAGGGGGCCAACCTGAATAATATGTATGCGGCGGCTTACGGTACCGCAACCGCTATCACCCAAGCCTGCTTGTACAACGCTATGGATCGCTTGGGTATCGCCCAATACCTGTCACGTATTGGCCTGATTCTCGACGCTCACTCCGGTGCGGTATTGGCCGACGCCAAAGGTTGCTGGATGCAGGATTCTGCCTGGCAGGGAGTGCGTGCCTACGTCGAAAAAATGACAGTAACCGAGGATTGGTTTGAAGTGTGGGTGGCGCAGAATGTGGTGCTGGACACCCTGGTTTACGATCTCTACTACTACCAGTTCGACGCCTGGCTCAGCGACAATGGTGCCCAGGATGTGGCTATGTTAACGGAATTTATGCAGGTCTGGATGAAAGAGAATGACCGCTGGGTGGATTCCGTGATGAAAATCGTGTGTGCGGAATCAACTCACAACAGGGAGCAAATCCAGCGCTGGGTTTCGACCTGGAAAGACAAGTGCGTGACAGCGTTGCAGCCCCTGGCCAGCGAATTGCTGGGCGGCGACGCACTGGCACAGGCCGTCTCGGTACTGGATAAACGCCTGGCGAAAGCCGGCCTGTATAAATAAGGAATAACACAAATGTCTAAAGTATATATAGCTCTGCAAGATAATGATGTGTCTCGCTATATCGTCGAGGCGATTGAGCAGGACAACCCCGATGCAACCATTGTCCACAACCCGGCCATGATCCGCATCGAAAACGAAGGGCGCCTGGATATCAAACGCGAAACCGTTGAGGAGTTTATTGGTCGCGACTGGGATGTGCAGGAATTGCACCTGAACCTGATTACCATTGGCGGCAACGTCGACGAAGACGATGACTGCTTCAGTCTGTTCTGGAAAGAATAAAAGTAAATTGATAAAGGTGGAATGACGATGAGTGCGAAAAAACTGAACCTCAAGGAAAAGTATCAGTTGTTGACCCGCGACCTGGACTGGGACTACTCCTATGAAGATCGCCAGCAAGCTTTTCCGTTTGAGGAATTTGAAGGCATAAAGATTACGGATTGGTCCAAGTGGGAAGACCCGTTCCGCTTGACCATGGACTCCTACTGGAAGTACCAGGCGGAAAAGGAGAAGAAGCTCTACGCCATCTTTGATGCGTTCTCGCAGAATAATGGCCACTTGAATATCTCCGACCCGCGTTATGTCAACGCCCTGAAGATATTCCTCACTGCTGTGTCGCCACTTGAGTACGGCGCCTACCAGGGTTATGCCCACGTCGGCCGCCAGTTCAGTGGTGTAGGTGCACGTGTGGCCTGCCAGATGCAATCCATCGATGAATTGCGTCATATCCAGACCCAGATACATGCGATGAGCCACTACAACAAATTCTTTGACGGCCTGCAGGACTTCCGCCAAATGCACGACCGGGTCTGGTATCTGTCGGTTCCGAAATCGTTTTTTAACGATGCCCGCGCCGCTGGGCCATTTGAATTCCTGGTCGCCATTAGCTTCTCGTTCGAATATGTGCTGACCAATCTGCTGTTTGTGCCGTTTATGTCCGGTGCTGCCCACAATGGCGATATGGCAACCGTAACCTTTGGTTTCTCCGCGCAATCTGATGAAGCGCGGCACATGACCCTGGGTCTGGAAATTATCAAATTCCTGCTGGAGCAGCACGAAGATAACGTGCCAATCGTGCAGAAGTGGATCGATAAATGGTTCTGGCGTGGCACTCGTTTGTTAAGCGTCGTTTCCATGATGATGGATTATATGTTGCCCAATAAAGTGATGTCCTGGAAAGAAGCCTGGGAGATGTACTTTGAAGAGGCGGGCGGTTCACTGTTTAAGGACCTGGCGCGCTACGGCATTCGGATGCCGAAGTACTCCGATATTATTGAGAAAGAAAAGGAGCATCTTTCCCACCAGGTCTGGTGGACATTCTATAACTATGGTCACGCCGCTGGCTTCCATACCTGGATCCCATCCGATCAGGAGCTGGACTGGTTGTCCGAAAAGTACCCCGACACGTTTGACAAGTACTACCGCCCGCGCTGGGAGTTGGCGAAAAAAATGGAGGCCGAAGGCAAGCGCTTCTATACCAAGGCCCTGCCACAGTTGTGCAACACCTGCCAGGTACCCATGTTATTTACTGAAATGGACGACCCGACCCAATTGTCATTCCGGGAATCGGTTTACAAAGGGGATCGCTACCATTTCTGTTCCGACGGCTGCAAGGATATTTTCGACGATGAACCGGAGAAATTTGTCCAGTCGTGGTTGCCGGTGCACCAGATTCTGCAGGGCAATTGCGGTGGCCCGGAGCTGGATAAAATCCTGGGCGAATTCTACGGTTTCAATGTCGGTGCTGACAACATGGATATCAAAGGCTCGCCGGACGAGAAGCGCTGGAAAGAGTGGAAAGGGGTCGCTTGACAGGCCAATAAATGCAACGCCGGGATTGCTGAATGACATAACAATCCCGGTCAATTACTGGAGAATAAAATCATGGCTGTATATGCAGTAGTACCCGATTACACGGGTGAAGTACTCGACAGAGTAGAAAATTTTAACGGCAACCAGTTGGTATTTGTCAGCTGGGACCGACACCTGATGTTCTGTGCGCCGTTTGCCTATCCGGTGCCTCCGGAGCTTCCTTTTCGAGCGCTGATCGAAGAGGTAATGCCAGAAGCATTTGGCGAACATGAAGAATTTGAGAAAGTAAACTGGAAAACGGCCGAATGGCTATTGGATGGCCAACCGTTTATTCCCCAGCTGGATGTGTCACTGCGGGAACAAGGGGTGGGTCATAAATCGCTGTTGCGTTTTTCTACGCCTGAGTTAACGGGTTTCCAGGGCGCGGCTGTATAAGCGTTCACGGCTACAGAAGGGGAAAGGGTTATGAGTTACGAAGTGACAATCGAGCCCACGGGCGACGTCATTGAAGTAGAAGAGGGGCAAACGATACTGGATGCGGCCTTGCGCCAGGGTGTGTGGTTGCCCTTTGCCTGCGGTCATGGCACCTGTGCCACCTGCAAATGCCAGTTGCTGGATGGCGATGTGGAGTTGGGCAATGCCTCGCCGTTCGCGCTTATGGATATAGAACGGGATGAGGGCAAAATTCTCGCCTGCTGTGCCATTCCGGAGTCGGACCTGGTGATTGAAGCGGATATCGACGTGGACCCTGATTTCGCCGGCTTCCCGATCAAGGATTATACCGCGACGGTGACTGAGGTTCGCGATTTGTCGCCCACCATTAAAGGCGTCTATTTTGACCTGGACGGGAGTATGGAATTTCAGGCGGGGCAGTATATCAACCTGAATATTCCCGGTGTCGACGGTGTTCGGGCATTTTCTATAGCCAATAAACCTTCATCCGGTGAGGTGCTGGAACTGCATGTCCGCCTGGTGCCCGGCGGCGCCGGAACATCCTATATACACGAAACCCTTAAGCCCGGTGACAGCCTCAAGGTGTCGGGCCCCTATGGCCAATTCTTTACCCGTAAATCCGATAGCAAGGACGTGATCTTTATTGCCGGCGGTTCCGGACTGTCCAGCCCCCAGTCCATGATCCTGGAATTGATAGAAGAGGGCGATTCCAGGCAGATCTATCTGTTCCAGGGCGCACGCAATGCAGGGGAGTTGTACAACCGGGAAATATTCGAGACGCTGGAACAGGAACACAGCAATTTTCATTATATTCCCGCGCTCAATGCGCCGGAGCAAGCGGATGATTGGCAGGGTTTTACCGGCTTTGTCCACGAGGCGGCAAAATCGTATTTTGACGGTCGCTTTGACGGACATAAAGCCTATCTCTGCGGGCCGCCACCCATGATCGATGCCGCTATTACCACCCTGATGCAAGGGCGTCTGTTCGAGCGTGATATTCATATGGAACGCTTTCTCACTGCAGCGGATGGTGCAGAGGAGCAGGGCCGCTCGGCGCTGTTTAAAAAAATATAATACTGTCTAACCGCACGCTTCTGACAGGCCAGCACTTCGCTGGCCTTTTTTGTTTGGGTTGTGAAAAAGCTCTGCGCCGACGGGCGCGGTTGGCGCTGTTTGTATCCTAATGATTCACTCGCATTTGCCTTGTTAACCATATGGTTAAGCCCGGCCAGGCCGGCAGCAGTGCAAACTTTGCTCTGTTTTCTAATTGCTTGTTTGTCAACGCCTAACTCGTTGAAAAATATAAAGTTAAAATTTTCTGAATAGCTGTTTCAGTGGCTGGCACAGTGCTTGCTCTTTACTACTTGCATATCACAACTTGCTAATCACAAAAAGTCACCTTGTGAGCGTGAAAATAATTATCAAGTGGTAGCGCAACACGTTAACGAAATCAGGCAGTGCAAATACAATGTCGATAATTAAAACAAAAGAAATCAGCGCAAAGTTCATTTTCAACCCAGCTGCTACAACAGGTTGCTCGGCGAGGTTATATCCCCCGGCGGCTATTAAAGCCCTGTTGGCCGCTAGTGTGTTGCCTTTGCTTCTCGGCGGCTGTGAGGCACGCCTGGATTTGCAGGGCATCAACCAGGAGTTGCAGAAAACCGTTCGCCGCACCGATCAGTTTCAATCTGTCGCGACCAACGATTCACACCTGGTCGCAGTGGCGAACGACGGTGTGATGCTGGTCAGCAGCATCGATAACATCAATTGGCAGCGTACGATTGTCGAAGGCGAACCCGCATTTGTCGAAGTGGTGAGCTGTGCGGATCAAAGCTTCGTGGCCCTGAGCATGGACAAAAAAGTCTGGGTCAGTGAGGACAATGGTGGGCACTGGCAGGCGTCACGGATACCCACTTCTGAGGACGTACTGTCACTAGCCTGCGCACCGGACAATCGTGTCTGGGTAGTGGGCAGCTTTACCTCCATCTTTCATGCCGACAAAGGCAGTGACGCCTGGGACGAGCAGACCTTGAATGAAGATGCCATGCTCACCAGTATCCAGTTTGTCAATGAGCAGACGGTTTACCTCACCGGCGAGTTTGGCCTGGTGGTCCGCTCCGATGACGGCGGCTTTAATTGGAATCCCCCCGAGTATATCCCTGACGATTTCTATATCCACGGCGCCTTTTTCCGCTCGGAAAATGAAGGCTGGGCCGGCGGACTCAATGGCCAGATATACCATACCACCGATGGTGGCGTCAGTTGGAGCCAACAGACTACGCCCACCGACTCACCGGTGTACGGCTTTTTAGCCAGCAGCCAGGGACTCTTTGCCTACGGCGACCACAGCACTGTGTTAAAGAATGATGGCGACCGCTGGCAGCGTTTGTCGGTGGACGCAACACCGGTGTATTTAAGAGGTGCCGCGGCACTGCCGGACGGTGGTGTCATGTTGGCGGGTGGTAATGGCTCGCTGTTTAGCATGGACCTTTTATCGCCTTCATTTATAGCAGAACACAAGGGGCCATAACATGGATAAGAAATCCGCCAAGGCTCACAAGGCCACGCATTTTTTACACAATCTGGATGAGTCGGTATTCCGCCATCCAAAACTGATTCTCAGCCTGATTCTACTGGTGACTTTGTTTTTTGCGGCGCAAATACCTGGCGTGAAGATGTACTCGGATTTTTCCGACCTGTTACCGCAGGAACACACCTACATTGAATTGCACAATGAAATCAAGGAGTCCTTCGGCGGAGCCAATGTCATCATCGTCGGCGTCGAGGTGGAGCAAGGTGACATTTTTACCAATGCAGCGCTGGAAAAAATACACCGCATTACCATGGCGGTGGACAGTCTCCCCGGAGTCAACCACAACCTGGTGTCCAGCGTTACCCACCGCAATTCCCGCAAGGTGCGCATGACGCCCGAGGGCAATGTCAATTCTGAGGCCTATTACGATCCTCAGGGTGGCGACATGAGTGCGAGCCAGTTGGGTCTATTGCGCGCGGATGTCAAGGCCGATCCACGTGTCTACGGGCCGCTGGTGTCGCCGGATATGAAGATGGCGCTGGTAAAAGCGCAGTTGAATGAAGGCCAACTGGACTACATCAACACCTTTAATGAAATCCAGAAAATGCGCGCGCAAGAGGCGACGGATGGTATCCGGATTCATGTTACCGGGCAGCCGATGCTGGTGGGGTGGGCCTATCAATACCTGGACCAGATCATCGAGATATTTCTCTTTACCGCACTTATCATGGTGGCGCTGCTGATCTTTTATTTCCGCAAGGCTTACGGGGTATTGGTGCCTCTGGCGGCGGTTATTGTGTCTTCGATCTGGGGCGTCGGCATTATATCCCTGTTCGGTTACAACCTGGATCCGCTGGGGCTGGTGATACCGTTCCTGATTTCGGCCCGGGCCATGTCCCACGGGATCCAGATCGTCGAGCGCTACTACCTGGAGCTCAACGATCACGCCGATCACCATAAGGCCGCCCGCAGTACCTTTGAAAACCTGTTTCGCCCCGGCAGTCTCGGCGTCGTCTCAGACGCCATTGGCCTGCTGTTGATTGCTATCGGCTCCATACCCCTGAATACCAAGCTGGCGCACTACGCGTCGCTCTGGGCGCTGTGCATTATCGTCACGGTATTGCTGGCGGTACCGCTGTTGCTGTCCATACTGCCGAAACCGAAAAACATCGCCATAAGGCCCAATTTCTTTCGCAGCGTCGGCTTCGCCTGCGCCGATTTGATCAGCAGTCGGACCGCGGCCAAACGTGCGCTGTTTGTCGGCGCTGCATTCCTGGTCTGCGGTTGGTATTTCGCCTCCCAGGTGGTGATCGGGGAATCCGAACCCGGTTCGCCCATCCTGTACCAGGATCACGATTACAACCTGTCTTCCAAGGCGGTCAATGACAGCTTTCCGGGCTCGGAAGAGCTCTACATTGTGGCGGAGACAGACGCCAAGGGCGGCATCAAGCGGCCGGAAGTGCTGGCGGCATTGAGTGATCTGGAAGCGCACATGATGCTCGACCCGGAAGTGGGAGGAGCGAAGGGGGTGCCGGACCTGATCAAGCAGGTAAACCGCCTGCTGCATAACGATGACCCGCGCTGGATGCAAATTCCCAGTGATCCGGTCTATGTCGGCGGACTGATGTTTACCTACATGATGTCGAGCCCCATCCCCGGCGCCCTGAACGAATTTATCGATACCGACGAGCGGCTCGCCAACCTGGTCTTCTATTACAAGGATCACCAGGGCGAGACCATTCGCCGGGCGATACACACCGCGAAGCAGTGGATCAATGCCAACGCCGACCGGGTCGATGGCCTCGATATTCGCCTGGCAGGTGGCACCATCGGCGTCACCGCGGCCATGAATGAAGCGGCCTACGAGACCAATCTCTGGGTGCTGCCGTTGGTGTTTCTGCTGATCTTTGTGATGGTCATGTTTTTCTACCAGTCGCTGGCGGCCGGCAGCATGATGTTTATGGCGATGCTGTTCGCCACCACCTTGACCTACGCCTATATGGGTGTGACCGGCATGGGTATCAACATCAATACCGTACCCATCATCGCCGTGGGTGTGGGTGTGGGTATCGACTACTCCATCTACATGATGGATCGCATTCGCGCGGAAATGGTGGCCCTGAAACAAATTGACCAGGCGGTAAAACGCGCAATCAGTACCACTGGACTGGCCATCAGCTTTACCGCCATTACCCTTATCGCCGGCATTGTCATGTGGGTTTTGTTATCCGATCTGCGCTTCCAGGCCGATGCGGCCCTGTTGCTGACAGTAATGGTGGTATTAAACGCGGCGGCAGCAATGCTGCTGGTGCCAAGTTGGGTGCTGGTGTTCAAGCCCAAATTTATCTGCGAGGCCTATGCCGACGAAGACGGTGTTATTCACGGTTGAAGTCGATCACAGGCTTGCTATTTGCCATAAAAAACCAGAAGGGGTGTATTCATGTCCAATAAAATAACAAGGACTCTCAACACAATTTCCATGGGGGTCGCCGCCGGGCTCACCATGGGGGTTGCCAGTGGGGTCAACGCAGCAGAGATGGAGCGGGCGGGGTTCGTAGAGAATGCCACCTATTATCGCGACGGCGTTGGCCTGTCCAAATTTCGCAACACCATCCAGGGCGAGTTCAGCAAGGCACTGGACACCAGTTCCTGGAGCAATGTCACTATCAACGGGACACTGCGCGGTACTTACGATCGTGTCTACGACCTGAATGATAAGGAGTTTGGCAAGGATGCCGGGGAAGATTATCTGGGCCAGAACTGGCACCCGCGGGGTGCGGCAACCACATTTATTCCGGGGCCAAACACCACCATTCTTTCGGCCGGGGTAGCATTTCCCTGCGAAAACGATCCGTTGCTGTGCCGCAATCTCGGCGGCTATATGGATCAGGATGAAAATGACGCGATGTTTCCCGAGTTCAACGACGAGCTGGATTTTATTCGCGAACTCTATATTCGCGGCGACAAGTACCTGGACAATGGCGACGTAGTCTCGGTAAAACTGGGCAAGCAGCAAGTGGTCTGGGGCAAGACCGATCTGTTCCGGGTGCTCGATGTTATCAACCCGGTGGATTACTCCCGTCACAATATCTACGATGAACTGGAGGATATTCGCATTCCCCAGTGGATGGTAACTGCCGAGTGGCGCATGGGTTCGACGGCGACCTTTGACGACTCCAACTTTTCCATACTCTGGAATTTTGACGAGTTTCGGCCCAACAACCTCGGCACTTGTGGCCAGCCCTACAAGATCCTCGATGCCGGCTGTTTCTTCAGTGCCTATATCAACCTGGCGGATCTCGGCGCGCCATACTCCAATAATGTGCCCATTATCCACGACGTTGAAGACCCCAACTGGAGTTTGAGCAACACCCAGTTTGGTTTCAAGTGGGAGGGCGTCTATGGCGATGCCACCTTCTCGGTGAATGCGCTGCACTATCGCCAGCAGTTACCGTCGCTGCATTTTCGCAAACATCCGGTTGCGGCCCTGGCGGCGGCAGGATTACCTGCGCCTGACGGTGTCTTCGATATTCGCTTTCCACGGGTAACTTTGCTGGGCGGCGCATTCGACTACTACTCCATGGCAACCGACGCCACTTGGCGTATCGAGTTGGCCTACACCGAAGGTGAAGAATTGCCGCGGGATACCAACGGCCATAAGGCGACCTCGATGGCACGCTACGTCATTGGTATGGACAAAAATCTCATTATCCCGGCGCTGAAAGCGCGCAGCGCCTTCCTGATTTCGGCGCAGCTGTTTGGCGAGCATATTCTCGACCATGTCGCCGATATGCCCAATGACGAGGATAACTGGATTGCTACCCTGTTGTTCAAGGGCTGGTATATGAACAATCGACTCAGTCCGCAAATCATTATCGCCCACGATGTGGCCGCCAAATCCACGGTGGTCGCGCCCAGCATTTCCTGGACCCCCGATAATCACTGGACTTTCAATCTCGCCCTGAACGTCAAGAGCGGCGGCGATGAGACCTTTGCCTGGTCGGTCGCCGGTACTGAAACCTTTGAGCCGCTGGCGCGCTTTACTAACGGACCCATAGGTGTGGCTAACCAGGAAGATGAACTGCAGTTGACCGTGCGTTACAGCTTTTAAACCCGAATAAAAAAGGTAAATATTATGTTTAAGAAAACACTTTCTTCCCTGGCGCTCTGCGCCAGTGTGGCGGTTGCTGCCCAGGCGGCACCGATTTCCGAAGACGTTATCCAGCAGTCTTTTTATCCCTATGCCAAAGGTAAGCCCACTGCGGCGTCCATCCAGCCAGGCATGGTCATTAGCTCCGCCAATGTCGACGCGGTGAAAGACTATCTCGACCCGGCAATGTATCAGTTCATCAAAAACGGCGATACCGAGATTACGGTCAGTGACACCATGGATTTCGCCCTGCACGATTCCTATGTCGAAGCCACCCGAAAATACGCCGGGGACACGAGGCTGGGCGAAAAAATCGGTGAGATCGAGGGCTCCGAAGCGGGCCGACCCTTCCCGCAGGAGCCATCCCTGGACGATCCACGGGCCGGGGAGAAGCTGGCCTGGAACTACAAGAACGGCTATAACTGGGGCGATTCCGCCGCGATCATGCCGTTTTACTGGAAGTACCGGGACATGAACAGCGGCAAGGTTGAACGCACCGTCAAGTTCAATTTCCACTTTCTCAACTATACCCATCGCACCCAGCAGGAGCCCTATCCGGCGATTACGCCTAATCCTTCGAATTTGTTTCGCGGGATCTACGTGCAGGTGCTGGAGCCGTTTGATATTAAAAATACCCAATTGCTAATCCAGCGCTTTGATGACGATCTCAAGCGTGACAACGCCTACTTGTACCTGGGCTTCCAGCGCCGGGTACGGCGTCTGTCCACCGGTCAGGTGACCGACGCCTTTTTGGGGTCTGATTTGATGATCGAGGACTTCGAAGGTTACAACGGCCGCATCAGCGATATGAATTGGACCTATAAGGGCACCAAAACCATGCTGTTGCCGATGTACAATCACAACAACCTGGAGCTGGATACGGAAACTCACGCCGATGACGATGGATATCAAGTAGTGGCGTTTGGTGGCAAGGGGGGGTGCTTTCCCAATATCCAGTGGCAGCTGCGCAAGGTCTACCTGCTGGAGTCTGATCCGGTGGATCCCAACCACCCCATCAGCAAGCGGGAGCACTACATTGACGCGCAGACGTTTACCATTCCGCGCAATATTACCTACGACCGCAAGGGGGATATGTGGAAAAGCTGGTTGATCGGCCAGGCCCACCCGGATTATCACCTGCCGCAGAACAAAGGCACCGGCGTATCAATTGACGACTCCTTTTCGATGGTCGATATCCAGGCCAATCACTGCACCACCGGCCAATTCAAAGGTATTGTAGACGCCACTTTAACGCCGGAGAGCAAAATGACGGTGCAGAATTTGCGTGCCTCCGGGGCCTAAGGTAACCCGTCGCGGTGCAATATTCGCGATAGAGTTCAGTCTCGCCATTCTCTGGCATTGAATGGTTTTGGCCCGGGTGTTGTTAAAATCCGGGCCTTTTTTTTAGATGGAGGAATCGGTGAATATCATGATTTGGGGCGCCGGTGGCATTGGCTGCTACTACGGTGCCAGGTTGCAGCTGGCTGGCCACCAGGTCACCTATATCGCTCGCGGCGATCATTTACAGGCCATGCAGGCCAAAGGCCTTTCCGTTCAGCATGAAAGCCTGCAATTCAATGGCATGGTCAGGGCCATGAGCCAGCAGCAATTACAGCAGGACTGCCGCTGTAAGGATTTTGACCTGATCATCATTACCCTGAAGAGCACCGCCACGGTGGCGGCCCTGGGCGACCTGCAAGACTGGTTGCGGCAGGGCACCTGCCCGCTGTTATCCCTGCAAAATGGCGTTGACAACGAGCCGTTGATTGCGGCGGCGGTGGGGCAAGCCAGAACTCTGGGGGGGCTGGCGGTACGCATCGGTGGCCATATCGAGCAGCCAGGCAAAGTGGTTGCCAGGGGCGTCGCCCAGGTTTTGATTGGCGCCTGGCCCAGTGCGGAGGCCGCAGCGGCAGTAACTGGCCGGACCGATCTGGCCAGCTGGCATAAGCTTTTGGTCGCGGCCAACATCGATGCCCGGCTCAGTGACGATATCCGCCGCGAACTGTGGCGCAAGTTATTGATCAATAACGGCCTCAATCCACTGTCTGCCATCACCGGTCTGGATACCCGCGCTTTGACCTCCGACCCGGCCTTTGCCAGGGCCATAGTCGCGATCATGGCGGAGACCGCCGTGGCGGCCAGTGCGGATGGCGTGGATCTCGGGGGAGCCGATGTGGATGAAATGTTTGCCCTGATCAGCGGCTTTGATGCGATCAAGACCTCGATGCTGGTGGACCTGGAAAAAGGCCGGGAGCTGGAAATCGACTCCCTAAGCGGCGCGGTGTTGGCGCGTAGCCGGCAGCTTGGGGTGCAAGCACCTCTCACCGAACTGGTTGACGCTCTGTTGCGCCGGCAAGGTGTTCGCCAGGCCGGTGGATAGACTGTGGCTGCAATAGTGCCTGACCGGCAGGCACTTATCCTCCCAATTGTTTCGACTATCAATTTCAGTATTTTTCCCTGCTAGCCAGCTGGCGTAATGCCGGTTATAGCCTAGAGTTAAGGGAACGATAAATTCTGCGCGCCTTATTTTAAAAAGGCGTTATTTTTTTAAATGTCTAATAAAACAGCTATAAAGGGCGCCCCCGGGATGAGGTTGCTGGCACCGATACTACTGTCGTGCCTGGCCCTGTCATGCCTGGCGGGCGATGTAAGCATTCGAGTTAAGGGACCCACTGGTGATGTCGTCAGCGGGGTAGTGGTCTATTTACACGGTGATGATTTGCCAGAGCGCCTGGCGGCGCCGCGTGCAATCACCATTCACCAGCAGGGCAAGCGTTTTGCGCCCTACCTGAGTGTGACCCAAAGCGGTGATGAGGTTGTATTTACCAACCGTGACGATATCACCCACCATATCTATTCAGTCGCCGGGCCGAAGCGCTTTTCGTTCAAGTTGCGCGCCGGTGAGGAGCGGAAAGTGCGGCCGCTGTCGCAAGCGGGAGTGATCCCGATGGGGTGCAATATTCACGACTGGATGAGCGGTTACCTGCTGGTAGTAGACACCCCTTATTTTGGCTTTACGGACAGCGACGGCAGAGTGGAGTTTAACGACTTGGCGGCGGGTCAATACCGGGCCTTGGTGTGGCATCCCCAATTGCAGGAGGCCAGTGACCTGGCGCTGGATTTTCGAGTTCCCGAGACGGCAGCCCTGGAGCTGCACCTGAGTCGACCACTGGCGCAACTGCCGGTACAAAAATCTGTCAACGATTTTGATTTTCTTGAAGAATACTAAAGGCGCGAGCTCGTCATTGCAGAACATCAGTAATAAAGTTGCTGGCACAGGGGCAGGGGGTGCCGTGGGCCGACTGAGGGTAGATTTTCAGAGCTATCTGGCTGGCGTAGTGGGATTGGCGTAATAAAGCTATGAAGAGCTTACAAAATACCATTTTCTTTTTCGTGGTACTGCTGTTGCTGGCGGTACAGGCGGCGTTTTTTCATACCATTTACAAGGCCACCAAAGAGCAGGAGCGGGACCAGATAAACTACCAGCTCAATACCGCCAAGAGCATTTTTCAAACCGAATTCAAGAACCGCCGCCATTACCTGGCGGCTTTTGCCGAAACCGTCGCCAAGGATTTTGGCTTGAAACAGGTGTTTCAGGAGGATACCCGCAGCTTCCTGGTGGCGTTGAACAACCATCGCCAGCGCATTGACGCCGATATAGCGATTGCCATAACTGCCCAGGGGGAAATCAGTGCCCAGCTGATAACCCAGGTCGATGCAGCGGGTAAAGCCCGAATCCGGGTGGGACCGGAGCAGGGACTTATGTTCCGCTACCCGGAATGGTTGCAGCTGCAGGATGACGCTCGCTTGTATGCGCTGCAGGATTCCTACTATCAACTCAACCTGGCGCCGCTCAAAAGCGGTTCACTGGTAATCGGCTGGATCGGTTTTGGTTTTCAAATCGATCAACGCCTGGCGCAACAATTTGCCCGCCAGACGGGTCTGAACAGCAGCTTTGTGATTGCCGAGGGCCAGCAAACCGGTTTGCTGGCCGCTTCCCGGTCGCAGGCCAACGGTGCCGGGTCGGCATCGTACGCCCACTTGATTGGCCAGATCGCTCGCGGACAAACTCCGGAGTATGTCATTGCCGCCACCCTACCTCTGGGTGAAGTGGGGGAGCAAAAGCTGCTCGCCGTTATTTATGGCGACCGTGGCGATCTGTTGACCGAAATCCGCAAGCGCTGGCAGGAGCTGGGTTTGCTGGCAGCGCTTATTTTATCGGTATCCCTGGCAGGAGCTTACATAATTGCCGCCCGAATCGGCCGGCCCCTGCGAGAACTGAAACAACAGGCGGGAGAGATCGCTGCCGGTAATTACGATTTAACTGTGGATATCCAGGCCAAAGGTGAGCTCGGTCAATTGGCCGCGGTGTTTCACGATATGCAGCAGGCGGTATTGAGCCGTGAACAGACCATTACCCACCAGGCTTTTCACGATGACCTGAGCGGCCTGCCCAATCGCAACCGGCTACTGCAGGTGCTGGCGGCGAAGACCGGCAACCCGGGCAATCCTTTCAGCATTACCAAGCTCAGCGTACGGCGCATTAAAGATATCAATTCGAGCCTCGGCCATGAAATCGGCGACCAGTTGATTATGGAAGTGGCCAGGCGCTTGCAGCGGCTACAAGCGGGGCAGGGGGTTTTTCATTTAGGCGGCAGCGAATTTATTGTCATTCACGACCTGGCTGCCGCTGAAGACACAGTGGTCAACGCTCATGGCCAGGCGATTTTAAAGGCCATGGAGCCGGCGTTTCGCTACCAAAGCATTTCCCTGTATATCGAAGTGCAATTGGGTCTGGCGGTCTACCCAGCCGATGACCTTGAGTCTGCCAGGCTGCTGCAAAAATCTGCCATTGCCCATCAGTACGCACGCAGTTGCAGCCAACCCATGCAGGTGTACAACGCGCGTATGTGTGACCAGGGTGTCGAACGCCTGCAGTTGATCAACGATCTGAAAATTGCCATCCAGCAAAACCAGCTGGAGCTTTACTATCAACCCAAGCTGGACCTGGCGACAGCCACAATCGGCCACGTCGAGGCCCTGGTGCGCTGGCATCATCCCCTCAAAGGCATGATTCCCCCGGACACGTTTATCGGTATTGCCGAGCAGACCGGACTGATCAACCCGTTGACCCTTTGGGTATTGCAAGAGGCTGCACGGCAGTATCGGCAATGGACGAGGGATGGCGTCGAGCTGTCCATTGCGGTAAATATCTCCGCCGAAAACCTTAAGGATAAAGACTTTTACACAACCGTGTTATCCATCATCGACACTGAGTTGCTGGCACGCAAGGCCATCTCGCTGGAAATGACTGAGAGCGTGGTGGTGGCCGAGCCGGAAGCCGCCATTGCCGAATTGCGGCGCTTGCAGGCGTTGGGGCTGGGCATGGCTATTGACGATTATGGCACCGGTTACTCCTCCCTGGCGCAATTGAAGCAGTTGCCGGTTGGCGAACTGAAAATCGATAAATCCTTTGTCCAGCACCTGACTGGCGACGCCGCTGACCAGGTCATTGTCAAATCCACCATCGAGCTGGCCCACCAACTGCAAATGCAGGTGGTCGCTGAAGGGGTGGAAGATGTGGCTACGCTCAATTGGTTGCGCAACAACGGCTGTGACCTGGCACAGGGATATTTTATCTGTCGGCCCAAGCCGGCAGCAGAGTTGCTTGAATGGTTGGCCCAGCGCAACGCTCAGGGCCCGGCAAAGATATATTCCCTGCAGCGTGGTGAATAGGAATACCGGGGCCCTCAGTTAATGAATATTCGCCAAGCCGTTGTGATTATCCTGCCCTGGTTGTTTTATCTTGCCGCCGCTCACGGCGTCGAGCACAAGCTGGGTGGTTTGCTGGATCTGCGCTTCAGCGTCAGTGACACGCTGCCGTCCTATTTGGGCGGCGACTACGGCAAGTTTCAATACGCTGATGGTGCCACCCTTGCCCCGGCGCAGGCCGCACTGAGCTACCGGGGGGAGCTGACCGATGCGGTCAGTGTGCACCTGGTCGGCCTCGGCTATTTTGGCGGGGTGCGGGATGGTGCCGGCCTCAGCGAGGCTTATCTCCAATACCGGGGTTTACCATCGGCGCAGGGTTGGCGCTGGCAGGCCCGGGCAGGGCTGCTGTATCCGCAAGTGAGTATGGTCAATATCCAGACCGCTTGGACTTCACCCTACACGCTTGATTTTGACACCATCAATAGCTGGATCGGCGAGGAGGTGCGCCACCAGGGCATTGATATTGCCCTGACCAGGCTCGGCAATGCCCACAACAGTGGCCACGATTTTAGCGCTGGCATGGCGGTCTACCGGGATAACGATCCGGTGGGGGCAATGCTCTCCTGGCACGGCTGGGTGCTTAGCAGTCGCCAGTCCCTGCGCCATGAAACCCTGCCACTGCCCCAGTTGGAGCCGGGTTTTGTACCCGCCGCTTCCGACCCTTTCCTGGAACTGGACAATCGCCTCGGCTACCACTTACGCGGGCAGTGGCACTGGCACAATCACGGCAAGCTGTTGCTGGGCTACTACGATAACCAGGCCGACCCCAAGGTCGTGGAGCGCGGCCAGTGGGCCTGGACCACCCGCTTTGCCCATCTGGGGGTTCATTGGCAGTTGCCCGGTAACATTGACCTGGTGGCACAGTACCTGGCAGGTGACACCTTGATGCAGTCGTCCCGGTCGGGCACGGACCTGGTCAATAACGGCTACCACAGCGGGTTTGTGATGCTGAGTAAGAAAGTCGCCCGCCATCGCCTCAGTGCACGGTTGGAGGAATTTGCAGTGGTCGACCGGGATAGCATCGCCGCCGACAACAACAACGAGTACGGCAAAGCCGCGACCCTCAATTACAGTTACCGGCTCAATCGGCACTGGTTCCTGCACTCGGAATACAGTTGGATGGAGAGCCGGCGTCCCGCCCGAGCCGCAGCCGGTCATTCTTTGAATTTAACCGAGCAACAGTGGCAGCTCGGTGTGCGCTTCTTGTTCTAGGAGCCTGTCGGACTTAGGTGCCCGTAGCGAGAGAAAGTCCGATTTGAGTCAGTTTTTAACCATTTTTGAGGCGAATAGTGGTTCTATTTAACGAGGAAATGGTTAAAAAATGGCCAAACTCGGCTTTTTCGCAGCAGGGCAACCCTAAGTCCGACAGGCTCCTAGCTCAGGTCAACCACACCGCCAGGCACACCGCGATCACGATCACCAGCAGTAACCAGCGCAGTACTTCCTGGTTAACCGAAACGGCGAAGTTGACCGACAGTCGCGCGCCGATTACCGAGCCCAGCGCCAGCAGCAATCCGGGTATCCACAGTATCTGGTCGCGGGCAATAAACACCGTCAGCGCAATGGCGGTAAACACTCCGGTGGCGACCATCTTCAGGGCGTTGGCGCGCACCAGGTCATAACGCAAGGCGCCGGCGAGGGCGGCAATCAGCACAAACCCCACTCCGGCCTGGATAAAACCGCCGTAGACACCGGCAAAGAACATTCCCGCAAACCCGCTCGCCGACTGCCAGGGGGACAGAGGCTCGGTGCCCGGTGGCGGCGTGACAAATGAGGGCTTGAAGACCATCAGCAAGGCCATGCTGATCAGGGTGATGAGAATAATCGGCTCGAGTAGTGCCAGGGGCATATAGGAAGCCAGCAGTGAGCCCAGCAGTGAGCCGGTAACGGTGGGTACCAGCATCGGCACGATGGCATTCTGTGGCAGCATGCCTTTGCGCTGAAAACCGCGGATACCCTCCACCGCTTGCAGCATGACGCCGACCCGGTTGGTGGCATTGGCAATGTCGGCGGGAATGCCCAACAGCATCAGTGCCGGAATGGTGAGAAAGGAGCCGCCGCCGGCGAGGATATTGATAAAACCTGCGATCAGGCCGGTGCCGACCAACAGGGTCGCCATCCACCAACTGAGTTCGTATGCCAAAATGTATATTCCTTAGTGACTTGTTCTGCTGTGACGCGAATGACTCCCGCTTAGACGGGGATCAATGGTAGCGGTAATGCGACTGCGACCGGGGGGTAGCTTGGGACAAAAAACAGCTTGGGTTGCCGCCGGAGACGCTAGCGGCTTAAAAAGCTTCTACCTGGAAGCGCGATACGTTTAGCGTCTCTGGGTCGATGTCTGTCGGGATGCCAGCCTTGCGCCGCAATTGCAGCAGGAATTCTACAGGGTCTGGCAGCATTTCCCAGACTTGCGGTAAAAAAACAGCGCGCCGGCCATGGGCCTCAAGGATGACGCCATCCACCCGGGGGCGGAGAATGTCGTGCAGTTCAGTGACCTGCTGGAACTCCACCGGCCGCGGCTGGCTGAGTATGGAAAGGCTGATGTTGAGTTGCTCTACTTCGGTCGCCGTCACCGGCTCGAAGCGCGGGTCTTGGAAAGCGGCGGCGTGGGCGTTCGCACTGACGTCCAGCACCAGTGCCCGATGGGATTCGATGGTGCCGATGCAGCCGCGCAGTTTGCCCGCCAGTTTGAGGGTGACAAAGCTGGCCCCGGGCCGGGTCAGCTTTTGCGGCCAGTGCTGCAGGTCAATTTGCACAGTTTCACCGTCGAGCAGTGGCTGCTCAATGGCTGTTCGGGCCAGTTGCAGCAGTTGCTGCCGTTCGCCGGGGTTGAGCATGCCCGCCTCAGTGTACGGCGTAGGCGCCATAGCCCACTACCCGCTGTTTATCGCCGGCGGTATCGCCGGAATTGCGCAGGTCGAGGGTGGCTACCCGGCAGTGGTGGCTGGCAGCGACCTCCAGCAAACCACAGAGGGAGCGGCAGCCGCAGGCTTGCTCGGGGCCAATGGCGCTAATGTCACAGTGTTCGATAGCGTCTGAGGTGCTGCGATCGAGTCGCTGGGCGGTGCGGTAATCGTGGTAATGGCTGAGATCTGAGCTGATGGCCACCAGGGTTTCCCCGTCCTGCCAATAATGTTGAATAATTTCAGCCACTTGCGCCGGACTCGCCTCGCCGACCACCAGTGGCAACAGCTCGGCCTCGGGAAACAGTAGCTGGATAAAGGGCAGCTGGACCTCCAGGCTGTGCTCCTGGGCGTGGGCGGCGGCGTTGGCCTGGACAAAGGGCAATGCCTGCAACTGTTTGGCCCCCGACTGGTCCAATGGCACAGGGCCCAGTGGTGTTTGCCAGTGGCTGGCCGGGCTGGTGGCAAGGCCGCGCAAGGCCACTCTATGACTGGGGCCAAGTAACAATACCCGCTTGATGTGCGCGCCACAGCGGCTGGCATGGGCCCAGGCTACGCCGGCGATGGCACCGGAATAAATGTAACCCGCGTGGGGGGTGACAATTGCCAACGGCACGTTGTCCTGTGCAGCCGCAGATTGATCCTCTGCCCTGGCGGCGGCCAGGAATCCTTCGACCTGGGCTTGCAGTTTCTCCCGTTGCTCCGGGTAGAACAGCCCGGCCACCGCCGGCGGGCGGAGATTGGTGGCAGTCATATCGGCCTCCTTTCAGGCTTATAGCTTTAAATATGGGCCTATTGCCCCAAGGTTTCAAGAGAGGGAGCTGGCCGCAGTGAAACGGGCCCGGGTTAGATCGTGGAGCCACTGATTGAATCACGGCTAAATTGGTCAGACTCCCCATGCTGGTAGAGGTAAAGGCAGATGAGTGACACAGGTATAGTCCGCGACAGCAGTGTGGTCGAGACGCGCTACTGGCATCCATTGACGGACGGTCGCATCCAGTGCGACGTCTGTCCCCGAGCCTGCAAGCTCAGGGAAGGGCAGCGTGGCCTGTGTTTCGTGCGGGGGCGGCTCGACGACCGGGTGGTGCTGACCAGTTACGGCCGCTCCAGCGGCTTTTGCATCGACCCCATCGAGAAGAAGCCACTCAACCACTTCCTGCCCGGCACACCGGTGCTGTCGTTCGGCACCGCCGGCTGCAACCTGGCCTGCAAGTTCTGCCAGAACTGGGATATGAGCAAGTCCCGGGAAACGGATACCCTGGCCGATGCCGCCAGCCCGGAAAAACTGGCCCAGCGCGCCGCCGAGCTGGGTTGCCGCAGTATTGCCTTCACCTATAACGACCCCGTGATATTCATGGAATACGCTATCGATACAGCCCTCGCCTGTCACGAGCACAACCTCAAGGCGGTGGCGGTGAGCGCCGGTTATATTTGCGATGAACCCAGAGCAGAGTTTTTCCGGCATATGGATGCCGCCAATATTGACCTGAAGGCTTTCAGTGAAAACTTCTACCACAAGGTCACCGGCGGCCACCTGCAGCCGGTGCTCGACACTCTCAAATATTTAAAACATGAAACCAATGTCTGGTTTGAGATCACCACCCTGCTGATTCCGGATGAAAACGATTCCGACCGGGAGCTGGAGGCCATGTGCCAGTGGCTGAGTGAGGAGTTGGGGCCGGATGTGCCACTGCATTTCAGCGCCTTTCATCCGGACTACAAGATGACCGACAAGGCCCACACCCCGGCGGCAACCCTCAGCCGGGCACGCAAGATCGCCCTGCAGGCCGGTTTGCGTTACGTCTATACCGGCAATGTACACGACCGGGTGGGCGGCACCACTCACTGTCACAGCTGCGGTGAAGCACTGATTGCGCGCGACTGGTACGAATTGCTGGAGTGGAACCTGAACCCGGCCGGTCGCTGTAAATATTGTGATACGGCTTGCGCGGGCGTATTTGAGGCGCAAGCGGGGCGCTGGGGCGCACAGCGAATGCCGGTGCGCATGTTAGCCGGCAGGTAAAGGCCTGCTCACCCAATCATCATAATTCAAGCTTCATTGCTAACGGCATCAGGGCACAATTAAGGAGGAGTTGCGCATAGCGCGCCAGTCGCTATCATATCGCCCAACCACGCCGGCCAAGTTATGCGGGAGTCGCCAGCGTTCCGAGTACCACTATCATTTATCCCATAAGGCGGCCCATGAGCAGCGAATTTCCCATTGTCTATATTCCCCACGGAGGTGGCCCAAGGCCGGTGCTGGGGGCAGACGATCACCAGGCATTGATCGACTTTTTGCGAGGCCTCGGCGCAACTTTGGGCCAGCCCAAAGCCATAGTGGTGATCAGCGCCCACTGGGAAGAAGAGATTCCGACCCTGACCGGCGCCGAGAACCCGGGCTTAATCTACGATTACTACAATTTTCCCCCCGAGTCCTACACCATCGAATACCCGGCACCGGGCGCACCGGCACTGGCGCAATCCGTGCAACAGCTACTGGATAAAAAGGGGATAGCGGCCACCATTGATCCGCAGCGCGGGTTTGACCACGGCCTGTTTATCCCGCTGAAACTGGTGTACCCAGAGGCGGATATCCCCTGTATCCAGCTGTCACTGCGCAGTGACCTGGATCCGGCCAAACACATCGAGCTGGGCAGGGCGCTGGCGGAACTGCGCCAGCAGGGGGTGTTGCTTTTCGGCTCCGGCTTGTCGTTTCACAATCTGCAGGCGTTTTTTACCGACGACCCGGGGAATAACGAGCATGTGGAATTTCAGCATTGGTTACTGGACACCCTGGTCAATCCGCGCCTCAGCGAGCCGGAGCGGACCCAAATGCTGATCGACTGGAGGCGGGCGCCCCACGCCAGTTACTGCCACCCCCGGGAAGAGCACTTGCTGCCCCTGCACGTCTGTTACGGCGCCTCACTGGCGGACCAGTCAGGCGCTCGCATTGTGTTTGATGACGTCATTATGGGGCGCAAGGCGCTGGGTGTTATGTGGTCGTAACTATATATGATGCGGTCGTAGCTATCTGTAGTGCTGGCTGGTGGCTTGTCCTGCCCCGCTCACTTGCCGCGAAAGACCGGTGTGCGCTTCTCGTTGACCGCTTGCAGCCCCTCCTGTAAATCCGGGGAAGCATTGCAAGTGGCAATGAGCTCGGCGGCAGCCTCGGGGTCCAGTTGGTGATGGGTAATCTGGTCACATAATTGCTTCATGGCCTGCACTGCCAGTGGTGCCAGGCCGGCAATGGTTTGGGCAAAATCACTGGTAGCGCTTTCCAGGTCTTCGGGTGCCAGCAAGTGGGTGAGATAACCCAGTTCATAGAGTTGCTGGCCGTTGAACTCTTCACCGGCAATCAGCAGGCGCTTGGCGAATGTGTTGCCCAAATTCCTGACCAGGCGTTTGATTCCGTCCAGCGGATAGCACAGGCCAATGCGGGCGGGCGGCACAAACAGGCGCATTCCCGGCGTGCCGAAGCGAAAGTCACAGCACAGTGCCAGTTCGGCACCGCCGCCGTAGGCGTTACCGTTGAGCATGGCGATGGTGGGGATTGGCAGGGTGGCCAGTGAATTGGTCAGGGTGGAAAACAGCTCGCCACTCATACTGCCGTCGAGCATTTGCTGCAGCGATGCGCCGGCACAGAAGGTCTTACCCTCCCGATTGGTGACAATCAATACCCGTACCGCGGGATCCGTGCGCAGCGTATCGAGGTGTCGTATAAACAAGCTGACCGCGTCAGCGGTGAGCGAGTTGTGTTTGGCGGGGTTGCTGAGGTTGATGGTGGCGATCGCACCATCTACAACCAGTTCTATGGTCATGTTGGATTCCGGAGTGATTGCGCTGGTGCAGGTGCGGAGTTCTGGATAACCAGTAGCAAAAAAAGTCTATGGTCAGGCCGCCCAAGGCTAGGAGCCTGTCGGACTTAGGGTTGCCCTGCTGCGAAAAAGCCGAGTTTGTCCATTTTTTAACCATTTTCTCGTTAAATAGAACCACTATTCGCCTCAAAAATGGTTAAAAACTGACTCAAATCGGACTTTCTCTCGCTACGGGCACCTAAGTCCGACAGGCTCCTAGATGGAAAGGGCTGTATTCTACCGGGATCAGCTTTGAGTTAAAGGTATAACCGGTGCCCGGCGGCAAACGCATGCCGTGGTGGGCTACAAATAATCCACCGTTTCGAACTGGCTGACCAGGTGCTCGACAAACATCCGCACCTTGGGTGACAGGTGGCGGTTACTGGGGTAGATGGCCCAGACCGCGGTGTCGGTGGCCTGGAAACTCTCCAGTGTGGTCTGCAAACGGCCGGCATTGATGTCGGCGTAGACGTAGAACTCCGGCAGTTGCACCAACCCCAGGCCCTTGCGGGCAGCGGCGAGCAGGGCGTGGCCGTTGTTACTGTGCCAGTTGCCCTCCACCTTGATGTCCAGATGTTGGCCGCTCTCGTCGCGAAAGCGCCAGGTGGGCAGCGACCCCACCAGGCAGTTGTGGGCTTTCAGTGCGCGCAAATCCTCCGGAAAGCCGTAGCGGTCAAAATAATCGCGGCTGGCGCAGGTGATCAACTGCCGGTTGGCAATGCGGCGGGCGATCAAGGACGAATCTTTCAACACTCCGGCGCGGATGGCCAGGTCGTAGCCCTCAGCCACCAGGTCGACGTTGCGGTTGGTAAAGTCCAGTTCGATGCTGAGCTCCGGGTGCTGCTGCATAAAGATGGCGGCGGCGGGGGCCACGTAGCGCTCGCCAAAGGCACCGGCAACGGTCAGGCGCAGGTTGCCGCGGGGTTTTTCCTGCTGGTCGATCACCGCCAGCTCCACTTCGTTGAGCTGGTTGACGATATCGCTGCAGCGCTGGTAGTAGGCCTGGCCGGTTTCCGTCAGCGCCAGTTTGCGGGTGGTGCGTTGCAGCAATTGCACCCCGAGGCGATTTTCCAGCTGGCTCACCTGGCGGCTGGCGTGGGACTTGGACAGCCCCAAACGCCGGGAGGCGGCGGAAAAGCTGCCTTCGTTGACGACGGTGACAAATATTTCGGTGGCATCCCAGCGGCTCATAGGTTGCTTTTCCAAAGGGTATCCGATGAGATCATTGTTGTTGCCTGGCAACAATCAGTTGACTGGCGGCTATATTATCATTCCGGGGAACAAAATATATACTGGCTCAGACTTTTCAACCTATATATAAAAGCGGAGCAAAGAATGAAGACAAAAGCAGCGGTAGCCTTTGCGGCAGGCAAACCCCTCGAGGTAGTGGATGTCGACCTGGAAGGGCCCAAGGCCGGTGAGGTGATGGTGGAGATCAAGGCCACCGGTGTCTGTCACACCGACGCCTTTACCCTGTCCGGCGATGACCCGGAAGGGGCCTTTCCCGCCATTCTCGGCCATGAAGGCGCCGGCGTGGTGGTGGAAGTGGGTCCGGGGGTGAAGGGCCTCAAGCCTGGCGACCACGTAATTCCCCTGTACACGCCGGAGTGCCGGGAGTGCAATTTTTGCCTCAACCCGAAAACCAACCTCTGTCAGTCGATCCGCTCAACCCAGGGCCAGGGCCTGATGCCCGATGGCAGCAGTCGCTTCTCCCTCGACGGCAAGCCGATCCTGCACTATATGGGTTGCTCCACCTTTTCCAACTACACCGTGTTGCCGGAAATTGCCCTGGCCAAAGTGCGCGATGACGCGCCGTTCGACAAGATCTGTTACATCGGTTGCGGCGTCACCACCGGTATAGGCGCGGTGGCCTTTACCATGAAAGTTGAAGCCGGCTCCACGGTGGCGGTATTTGGCCTCGGCGGTATCGGCCTGAACGTCATTCAGGGCGCCAAGATGGTGGGTGCCACACGTATCATCGGGGTCGATATCAACCCGTCCAAGGTGGCGCTGGCGAAGAAGTTTGGCATGACCGATTTCGTCAACCCCAAGGAAGTGGACAATGTGGTGGATCACCTGATCCAGATGACGGGCGGCGGTGTCGATTACAGCTTCGAGTGCATCGGCAACGTCAACGTTATGCGCCAGGCGCTGGAGTGCTGTCACAAGGGTTGGGGGCAAAGCTGCATCGTCGGTGTCGCCGGCGCCGGCCAGGAGATATCAACTCGCCCGTTCCAGTTGGTCACCGGTCGCTCCTGGCGTGGCACCGCATTTGGCGGCGCCCGCGGCCGTACCGATGTGCCGAAGATCGTCGACTGGTATATGGAGGGGCACATCAATATCGATGACCTGATCACCCACACCATGCCCCTCACCGACATCAACAAGGCCTTTGACCTGATGCACTCCGGGGAAAGTATTCGCTCGGTAGTGCTTTACGATTAATGCTGCACAAAGACTTTTAATAGGGTCGAACCTGAGTAACAGGTAAATCCGGTTAACGTCATTCCCTGTCAAGGTCACCCCGGTGTTAGCGCCGCGGTGACCTTTGGGTAGAGACAAATTGCGGCATTTCAAAAGAGCGAACTATGGAACAACTTAGCGACAACAAATCCTTTGGCGGGCGCCAATTGCGCTTTAAACACCCGTCGGCAACCCTCGGCTGCGACATGACCTTTTCCATCTACTTGCCACCCCAGGCGTGCAGCGTGCAGGGCGGCGCCAATGGTGGCAATAAAATTCCGCTGCTCTATTGGCTGTCGGGGCTCACCTGCAGCGATGAAAATTTTGTTATCAAGGCCGGTGCCCAGCGCTACGCCGCCGAACATGGCATTGCCATTGTCTGCCCGGATACCAGCCCCCGCGGGGACGGTGTACCCGACGATGCCGAAGGTGCCTATGACTTTGGTTTGGGGGCGGGCTTTTACGTCAACGCTACCGAGGCGCCCTGGGCACAGCACTACCATATGTACGACTACGTGGTGCAGGAACTGCCGGCGTTGATCAACAGCAACTTCCCGGTGGACCCGGCGCGAGCGGGAATTTTCGGTCACTCCATGGGCGGCCACGGGGCGCTGACCATCGCCCTGAAAAACCCTACTCAGTACAAATCGGTGTCGGCCTTTTCACCCATTTGCTCGCCCATGAACTGCCCCTGGGGCGAGAAGGCGCTGGGCAATTATATTGGCAATAACCGGGATGATTGGCGCCAGTATGACGCCACTGAACTGTTGCGCAGCGCCAGCCACAAACTGCCCATGCTGGTGGATCAGGGCGGCGCGGATAATTTTCTTAAAGAGCAATTGAAAACCGAGCTGCTGTTGCGAGCCAGTATCGAAGCCGATTACCCGGCCAATATTCGCCTGCAGGCGGGCTACGATCACAGTTACTTTTTTATCGCCTCATTTATCGGCGAGCATATCGAATTCCACGCCCAATACCTGTGATGCTCAAGTGGCACCAAACACCTCATCAACGGTCTTGATGGTGCCGCAACCGTCGGCGGAGTAGCCCGGCAACTGCTGCACGGCATTGCTAAAAGTGTCACCCCGAATAAAGTCCAGCAGTTGTTGTACTGCGGTCTTTTCGAGACTGTCACGATGGCAGACCAGCAGGTAGTCTTCCGTGGTGACCGGGACGAAGTCGAGGCCGAATTGGCGCGCTGCCGGTTCTACCCCAAAGGCGGTGTCGGCCATGTCCGAAGCGACGTAGGCGGCAACCGCCGAATGGGTAAATTCTTCATTCTGGTAACCATTGACCTGGTGGGGTTGGACATTGCTGTTGAGTAGCAGTTGATCCAGCATTGCCCGGGTGCCCGAGCGTGTATCGCGATTGACAAAGCGCACATCGTCCCGCGCCAGGTCGTCGATTCGTAAAATGGCTTTGGGATTGTTCGGCTGCACGTGCAACCCCAGGTGCCGGGTTACCAGGTGCACGATGCGGTGGGTTGCGCGGTCCAGCAAGCGGGCATAGTCCTGCAGCAGGCGCTCGATTCGAACCTGCGCCGGCAGTGGAAACCCGGCCATGTCGCAGCTGCCGGAGTTGAGGGCCTGCAGCGCCTGTAGCGGGCTTTTGTACTGTATGTCCAGTTGAAAGCTGTAGTCGAATGTGGGCAGCAGGGCGACCGCATAGCCGTAACTGGCGTGGATCTGCAGCAGCGGGCTGCTGTGATTGAGAATGCGTTGAATATCCACATTCAATTCGGAGGCGAGGTTCTCCATCTGTGGGTTGAAGCGGGCGCTGGCCCGCTGTTCCGCCCAGAGCAATTTTTCCCCCAGTGGCGTCAAACTGGCGCCGCGGCCGCGCTCCAGTTTGACCAGGTCGCTGCCAAAGAACGTCGACCAGTTGCGAATCAGGTTCCAGCCGTGGCGATAGGAGACACCTATTTGCCGGGTTGCCTCGGTCAGCTTGTGCTGGTGACGGATGACCGCCAGCAGGCGAAACAGATGCGGGTCTATGCGGTTGCCGGCATCGTCGGTGAAAACCCACGAGGGCGAGATCTGGATGCGTTTCGGGGGCATGGAGTAACCGGGGCCGGAATTCAGAAGTTAGGCACAAAATATCATATTTTCCCCCGCCGAGGGGCGTGATATGGTCAGTAGAATGGATCAGTTGCAAGAAGCCGAGCAGCGGTCTGCGTAATCGGCAACAAGTATAACAACGTCATTTTCAGTCATACCAGCAGAGAGAATAACGATGGCATTAAGCGCCACGCAAACAGCAACCATTGCCTCGCTGATAGAGGCAGAGGCTCACCGCCAGGGCCCTCTGTTGCCGATATTGCATGCGGTGCAGCAGGCACTGGGCTATATACCGGCAGACGCCGTACCCACCATCGCCAAGGCGCTGAACCTGTCCCGCGCTGAAGTGCACGGCGTGATCAGCTTCTACCACGAATTTCGCACCGAACCGGGCGGCCAGACCACGGTGCAGGTGTGTCGCGCCGAGGCCTGCCAGGCCCGCGGCAGTCGCGCCCTGGAAGCCCACGCCAAACAAGCACTGGGGCTGGAATACGGCGAGACCAGCGCCGACGGCAGCGTCACGCTCGAGGCCGTCTATTGCCTTGGCAATTGCGCCTGCGGTCCGTCGCTGCGCATCGCCGATGAGGTTTACGCCCGAGTAGACGCCGGTCGTTTTGATCAATTACTTAGCCGGATAACCGGGCGGGGGGACGCGGTATGAGTATTCGCCTGTTTCTGCCCCAGGACACCACCGCCTGTGCACTCGGTGCCAATGAGGTTGCCAGCGCACTGCTGGCAGCAGCTGCCGAGCGTGATATGGACATCGAGCTGGTGCGCAACGGCTCCCGCGGGATGTTTTGGCTCGAGCCCATGCTGGAGGTGGAGGAGGATCATCAGCGCCATGCCTTTGGTCCCCTGACCACCGACGACGTCGACCTGCTGTTGCGTTGCCTGCTGGATGACCTGAGTGTGCACCCGCGTTATCTCGGCCCCACCGAGGCCATTCCGTATCTGCAACAGCAGCAGCGCCTGACCTTCGCTCGGGCCGGCATTGGCGATCCCTTGTGTCTGGATACCTATACCCGCCTGGGTGGTTTTAAGGGTTTGCAGCGGGCTCTGCAGATGGATGGCCAGCAGATCGTCGACGAGGTCAAAAGCTCGGGTCTGCGCGGCCGCGGCGGGGCGGCATTTCCGGCCGGGATCAAGTGGCAGACGGTGCTGGATGCCCAGTCTGCCAAGGGACAAAAATACATCGTCTGCAATGCCGACGAGGGCGATTCCGGCACCTTTGCCGACCGCCTGTTAATGGAGGCCGACCCCTACCAGTTGATTGAGGGCATGCTGATTGCCGGTTTGGCCGTGGGCGCCACCCGTGGCTTTATCTACCTGCGCTCCGAGTACCCCAGGGCGTTTAAAATATTACAGCAAGCTATCGAGCGGGCCGAGCAGGCCGGTTATCTGGGCGCTGACATCTGCGGCAGCGGCAAGACCTTTGAGCTGGAAGTGCGCCTCGGCGCCGGCGCCTATATTTGCGGCGAAGAAACTTCGCTGCTGGACAGCCTCGAAGGCAAGCGCGGCATGGTGCGCGCCAAGCCGCCACTGCCGGCCATCGAGGGTTTGTTCGGCCAGCCGACGGTGGTCAACAACGTACTGACCCTGGCGGCGGTGACCACTGTTATGGCGGAGGGGGCAGACTACTACCAGAACTACGGTATGGGTCGCTCCCGCGGCACCTTGTCGGTGCAGTTGGCCGGCAATATCCAGCGTGGCGGCCTGATTGAGTTGGCCTTTGGCGCCACCCTGCGCCAGGTGGTGGAGGAGTTTGGCGGTGGCACCTTTAGCGGTCGCCCGGTGCGCGCCATCCAGGTGGGTGGTCCGCTGGGCGCCTATCTGCCCCAGCAGCACTGGGATACGCCACTGGACTACGAGGCCTTCGCCGCCATCAAGGCCATGCTCGGTCACGGCGGTATCGTGGTGTTTGACGATACGGTGGATATGGCCGACCAGGCCCGCTTTGCCATGGAGTTCTGCGCGGTGGAGTCCTGCGGTAAATGCACACCCTGTCGCATTGGCTCGGTGCGCGGGGTCGAGGTGATCGACAAGGTTCGGGCAAATGTTGAGCGGGACAACAACCTGATTCTGCTGCGCGATTTGTGCGACACCATGGAGGCGGGCTCGCTCTGCGCCATGGGCGGTATGACGCCCTACCCGGTGCGCAGTGCGCTGGATTATTTTGCGGACGACTTTCAGCGCTGAGACGCGAGCCAAAAACAACGAGGTAACAGGCAATGCTGCAGTTTTACGAACCGGACGCCGATTACGGCACCCCACCCAGCACCAGTGACACCCAGGTGACCCTGAGCATCGATGGAGTGCCGGTTACCGTAGCCGAGGGCACCTCGGTGATGCGCGCTGCCGCCGAGGCCGGCATTAAAGTGCCGAAATTATGCGCCACCGACGCCCTGGATGCGTTTGGCTCCTGTCGTATCTGTCTGGTGGAGATCGAGGGACGCAAGGGCTATCCCGCCTCCTGCACCACTCCGGTGGCTGCCGGCATGGTGGTGCGCACCCAATCCGACCCCATTGCCAAATTGCGCCGCAACGTGATGGAGTTGTACATCTCCGACCACCCGTTGGACTGTTTGACCTGTCCCACCAACGGCGACTGCGAACTGCAGGATACCGCCGGTGAGGTGGGATTGCGGGCGGTGCGCTATGGTTACGAGGGTGAGAATCACCGCGCCGCGGAGAAGGACCAGTCCAACCCCTATTTCACCTTTGACCCGTCCAAGTGCATTGTCTGTTCCCGCTGCGTGCGCGCCTGTGAAGACGTGCAGGGCACCTTTGCCCTGACCATTGCCGGGCGCGGTTTTGATTCCAAGGTCAGTTCCGGCCAGGAGGAAAGCTTTATGGCTTCCGACTGCGTCTCCTGCGGTGCCTGCGTCAACGTCTGTCCCACCGCGACATTGACGGAAAACAGCATTATCGACGCCGGCAAACCGGAACACAGCGTCATCACCACCTGCGCCTATTGCGGGGTGGGTTGCGGTTTTAAAGCCGAGCTGAAGGGCAGTACCGTGGTGCGCATGACGCCGTGGAAAGACGGCAAGGCCAACGCCGGACACGCCTGCGTCAAGGGTCGCTTTGCCTTTGGCTACGCCACCCACAAGGATCGCATTACGGCGCCGCTGATTCGCCAGTCCATTGATGATCCCTGGCAGGAGGTGTCCTGGGAAGAGGCGGTCAGCTACGCCGCCCAGCGTTTGCGCGAAGTGCAGGCGAAACACGGCCGCACCAGCATCGGCGCCATTTCCTCGTCGCGCTGCACCAACGAAGAAGTCTGGCTGGTGCAGAAGATGGTGCGCACCGCCTTTGGCAACAACAATATCGATACCTGTGCGCGGGTGTGCCATTCACCCACCGGTTACGGCCTGAAGCAGACCCTCGGTGAATCCGCCGGCACCCAGACCTTTGAGTCGGTGCAAAAAGCCGATGTCATTATCGTTATGGGTGCCAACCCTACCGAAGCCCACCCGGTGTTCGGTTCGCAGCTGAAACGGCGCCTGCGCCAGGGCGCGAAACTGATCGTTATCGACCCGCGGGAGATTGAGCTGGTCAATTCGCCCCACATCAGCGCCGACTATCACTTGCCAGTGCGCCCGGGTACCAATGTCGCCGCGCTCAATGCCATGGCTCACACTATTGTCAGCGAGGGCCTGCAGAATCAGGCCTATATTGAGGCCCGCTGCGAAGGGCCGGCGTTTGAACAGTGGCTGGCGTTTATCCGCGACCCGCAACACTCGCCGGAAGCCAGCGAGCAGTACACCGGTATTCCCGCCGCCGATCTGCGCGCTGCTGCCCGTCTTTACGCCACCCAGGGCAACGGCGCCATCTACTACGGCCTCGGTGTCACCGAGCACAGCCAGGGTTCCACCACGGTGATGGCCATCGCCAACCTGGCCATGCTCACCGGCAACGTCGGTCGCGAAGGCGTCGGCGTCAACCCGTTGCGCGGCCAGAACAATGTGCAGGGTTCCTGCGATATGGGCTCCTTCCCCCACGAGTTGCCCGGCTATCGACCGGTCACGGACGACGCCATTCGCGCGACCTTCGAAGCGGCCTGGCAGGTGGAGCTGGACCCGGTGCCGGGGCTGCGTATTCCCAATATGTTTGACTCGGCGCTGGACGGCGAGTTTAAAGGGCTTTATTGCCAGGGCGAGGACATCGCCCAGTCCGACCCCAATACCCAGCACGTGGAGGCGGCGCTGCGATCGCTGGAGTGCCTGATCGTGCAGGATATCTTCCTCAACGAAACCGCTAAGTTTGCCCACGTGTTTTTGCCGGGCTCCTCTTTCCTGGAGAAGAACGGTACCTTTACCAATGCCGAGCGCCGTATCTCCCGGGTGCGCAAAGCCATGCCGGCGCTGGCGGGCAAGGAAGACTGGCAGGCCACCCTGGCGCTGGCCAACGCCCTCGGCTGCAACTGGAACTACCAGCACCCGGGGGAGATTATGGACGAAATCGCGCGCCTGACTCCTACGTTCAGTGGCGTCAGCTACGCTCGCCTGGATAAGTTGGGCAGCATCCAGTGGCCCTGCAACGAAGACGCGCCGCTGGGCACACCCACCATGCACGTGAATGAATTTGTGCGGGGCAAGGGTCAGTTTGTGGTCACCGATTACGTGCCCACCACCGAGCGCACCAATCGCAAGTTCCCGCTGCTGTTGACCACCGGCCGCATCCTCAGCCAGTACAACGTCGGCGCCCAGACTCGGCGTACACAAAATTCCGCCTGGCATCCGGAGGATATTCTCGAGATCCATCCCCAGGACGCCGAGGAGCGGGGCATCAATGACGGCGACTGGGTCGGTATCCAGAGCCGGATCGGTACCACTGTATTGCACGCCCAGCACTCCACCCGGGTGCGGCCCGGCGTGGTGTACACCACCTTTCACCACCCGGTGTCCGGGGCCAACGTGATCACCACGGACAACTCCGACTGGGCCACTAACTGTCCCGAGTACAAGGTTACCGCGGTGCAGGTGAGCAAGGTCACCGCGCCCTCGGCCTGGCAGACCCGCCAGCAGGCGTTCGACAAAAAGCAGAAAGCGCTGCTGCAAGAATCCCGGCAATGATGGCGACGAAAAAAGTGATGGCAGCAGGTAAAGTGCCGGGAGCTGATAAAGTGCCGGGAGCCGAAAAAGTGCCGTTAGCGAAAAAAGTACCGGCAGCCAATAAAGCGCCTGTTCCCGAAGCGGTGGCGGGCATCAAGTCCGCCAGGCGCAGCGTTTGGAACCGCGGCGAGCTCAGCACCGATACCGATCAGGTGGTGACCGAATGCCCGGTGGCGCTGGTTTATAACGGCATCTCCCACGTGGTGATGATGGTGACGCCGGTCAATCTGCGCGAGTTCGCCCTGGGCTTCAGCCTGTCGGAAGGCATTCTGGAGTCGGCCGCGCAACTGCTGGATTTCGAGGTCAACGAGACCGAACTGGGGCTGGAACTGGCCCTGATCATTCCATCGCGCCAGTTTGCTGGCCTCAAAGCTCGGCGCCGCAATTTGACCGGCCGCACCGGCTGCGGTCTCTGCGGGGCCGAATCCCTGCAGCAGGCCATTGTCCAGCCCCGTTCAGTAAACAGTGATGTGCAAGTCACCCACGAGGCCATAGATCGGGCCATCGGCGCCTTGCAGCAACACCAATTGCTGCAACAACAGACCGGCGCCGTGCACGCCGCCGCCTGGTGTGACGCACAGGGGGAGATCCTGCTGTTAAGGGAAGATGTAGGGCGCCACAACGCGTTGGATAAGTTGCTGGGTGCCTTACAGCTGCACGAGGCGAGCAAAGAAGGCTTTGTGTTGATCACCAGTCGTGCCAGCTACGAAATGGTCACCAAAACCGCCAGCGCCAATGTTGCCGTGCTGGTGGCGGTCTCCGCGGCGACTTCACTGGCCATCGAGATGGCCGAGCAGTGTGGTATCGCCCTGGTGGGCTTCAGCCAGCCGGGCCGGCACGCCGTGTACAGTTGTGTGGAGCGCATTAGCACGGCCTAGGAGCCTGTCGGACTTAGGGTTGCCCTGCTGCGAAAAAGCCGAGTTTGGCCATTTTTTAACCATTTTCTCGTTAAATAGAACCACTATTCGCCTCAAAAATGGTTAAAAACTGACTCAAATCGGACTTTCTCTCGCTACGGGCACCTAAGTCCGACAGGCTCCTAGCCGAATCGCTACTGCATCTTTTTTAGCAGTTGCTCCAGATTGATCTGGTCTTTGACAAAGTTGCGAATACCTTCCGCCAGCTTCTCGGTGGCCATGGCATCGTCGTTCATGGCGTAGCGGAACTCAGCTTCACGGTAGGATACTTTTTCTTGCGGGGCTCCGGTGGCGTCTGCGCTGAGCTGGCGCTCCAGCGGGGCCGTATCCTGCGACAACTCCTGTAACAACTGCGGGCTGATGGTCAGCCGGTCACAGCCGGCCAGGCCTTCGATCTCTCCGGTATTGCGAAAGCTGGCGCCCATGACAATGGTGGGGTAGCCGTGCTGCTTGTAGTAGTTGTAAATGCGGGTCACCGAGATCACCCCGGGATCGGTGGCCGGGGTATATTCCTTGACCTCGGTGTTGGCTTTGTACCAGTCGAGAATCCGGCCCACGAACGGTGAAATCAGGGTGGCGCCGGCGTCGGCACAAGCCACTGCCTGGGCGAAGCTGAATAACAGGGTCAGGTTGCAGTTAATGCCTTCCCGCTCTAATACCTCAGCGGCGCGAATACCCTCCCAGGTAGAAGCCGTCTTGATCAATATGCGGGAGCGGTCGACGCCAGCCTGCTGATACAGATCGATCAGGTGGCGGGCCTTGGCGATGGTGGCTTCGGTATCGAAGGAGAGGCGCGCATCCACCTCGGTGGAAACGCGACCGGGCACCAGTTTGACGATTTCAGTGCCGATGGCGACCGCCAGGTGGTCACAGGCCCGGGCGATATCGCCGCCGGCGCTGTTCAATGACTGGCGCAGCAGGCCTTCGTATTGTGGCATCTGCGCCGCTTTGTAGAGCAGCGATGGATTGGTGGTGGCATCCAGTGGCTGGAAGCGGGCGATGGCTTCGATATCGCCGGTGTCGGCCACCACGTCGGTCATTTTCTTCAATTGGTCCAGTTTGCTGATCATGTGACTTCCTGAGTTCCTGATTTATTAGCTGCTCGTCTTCCTCATTTAAACACGGAAACATGTACGGCAAAAGTCCACTTCACAGCGGGATTAGGTAGAATAGCGCTCCTTTACAATTGTCCACAGAGGTAGGTTATGAAGTTGGTTAGCGCTTTGCTGGTAACAGTAATGGTTACAGGATGCAGTTGGGTGAAAGTGGCGCCAGAAGCGCGGGATATTCCGTTAAAAACCCTGGCCGAGGTGGGCCAGTGTAAATACCTGGGCACCGCCACCGGCAAGACCAAGGCCAAAGTGACTGTGATTTCACGCAATGATAAGAAGGTGGCCAAAGAGGTATTGGACCTGGCCCGCAATGAGGCACTGAGCATGTCCGGCAATACCCTGGTGGCCAAAGGTGACCTGGTGGACGGTCGCCAGACCTTTGCGGTGTATCGCTGTCTCCAGTAGCTTTAATTGCAGTAACCCGGTTTGCAGAAATCAGGCTTTGGTAGCCGTTCCCCCCAACAGGTAAGCGCAACGATGTCGACATCCGCAGCCGACGCTGTCAGCGTAGTGGACGGCTTTATCCTCAGTCGTCACTGGGACGATGTGCCGGTGGCCAGTCGTCTGGGCAGTTTGCGCAGCTTGCAGTTGTGCTACTGGCTGACCAGCGCGCAGGGCCCGGTCAAGGTAGTGGTGGACGGCCAGAGCGCGGTATTTTTCCTGCCCCAGGCGCAGGAGGCTGAAGCCAGGGCGCTGCTGGAGCGGGAGCTGGGCAAGTCGGCCAGTCATCCGGCGGTTATCCCGGTCTGGGAAATACGCCCGTTGCAACTGCGGTCTTTTGACCACCAGCCGGTGGTAGGTGTGTATTTTCGCGAGCAGCGCACCCTCTATCGGGCGCGGGAGTTGCTGGGGCGACGCAAATTGACACCGCTGGAGGCCGATATCCAGCCCGCCGATCGCTTTCTGATGGAGCGTTTTATCACCGGGGCCATGCAGGTAGAAGGGCAGGTGACCTTTGAGGATGATATCCGGGTGCTGCACAACCCGCTGGTTCGCCCTAGCCAGTTTGCCCCGCACTACCGGATGTTGTCGCTGGATATTGAAACCTCAATGAGTGGCGACCAGCTGTACAGCATCGGCGCCGTGGTTGCGAATAGCGGCGGAGAGCAAGAAGTTATCGAGCGCAAGGTGATGATGGTGGGCACCGGCGAAGTGCCGGCCAGCCACTCCTACCTGAGCTACTGCGAGGATGAAACGGCACTGCTGCAGCAGTTTCTGCTCTGGTACCAGCAGGTGGATGCCGACATCCTGATCGGCTGGAATGTGGTTAACTTCGATTTGCGCTTCCTGCAGCGCAAGGCCGATGAGCTGGGCCTGAGGCTGACGCTCGGCCGTCAGCAGTCAGTACCCGACTGGCGCCAGTCCCGGGACGACAACCAGCACTACACCGTCACCCTGGCGGGCCGCTTGGTTATGGACGGCATCGATACCCTGAAGTCAGCCACCTATAACTTTGAGAGCTTTGGCCTGGATTTCGTCGGCCGGGAGTTGCTGCAGCGCGGCAAGTTGACCGACGATGTCGACCATCGCGGCGACACCATCACCGAGCAATTCCTGACCGATAAACCGGCCCTGGCGGCCTACAACCTGGAAGACTGCCAGCTGGTGTGGGATATCTTTGTGCACACCAAACTGCTGGACTTCGCCGTGGAGCGGGCGCGCCTGACCGGGCTGGCCATGGACCGGTTTGGCGGTTCAGTGGCCTCGTTTGACAACCGTTACCTGCCGCGCCTGCACCGGCAGGGATTTGTTGCACCCTGCCTACCCGCCGAGCCGGTGGGGGTGGGCAGCCCCGGTGGCTACGTGATGGACTCCAACCCGGGCTTCTATCGCCACGTGCTGGTGCTGGATTTTAAATCACTGTACCCCTCGATTATTCGCACCTTTCACATCGATCCGCTGGCCCAGGCCTGCGGCCGCGAATACGAGCGCACTGAGCTGGGGTTGGAGCGGGAAGACAGCTGGGATATGCAGGAAACCGCCGACGTGGATCGGGCCGAGCTGGTGCCGGGCTACAACGGCGCGGTGTTCCTCAAGCGCAACGCCCTGTTGCCAAACCTGATTGGCGAGCTGTGGCAGGCGCGCGACAAAGCCAAACAACAGCGCAACCAGGCCATGTCCCAAGCCATCAAGATCATTATGAACTCGTTCTATGGAGTATTGGGTACACCGGGCTGCCGCTTCTTCGACCACCGCCTGCCCAGTTCCATTACCCTGCGCGGCCACCAGATCCTGACCCGCAGCCGGGAGTTGATCGAGGAGCTGGGGCACCGGGTAATCTACGGTGACACCGACTCGGTGTTCGTGTGCCTGGAGGGCGCTGCGGGCAAAAGCCTGGCCGAGATCAATGAGCAGGGCACCGCCCTGGCCAGCTACCTGAACGCCTGGTGGTCCGAGCACTTGCAGCAACACTATCAATTGCAGAGCTTTCTGGAAATCGAGTATGAAACTCATTATAGCCGCTTTCTGATGCCCACCATCCGCGGTATGGAAACCGGCAGCAAGAAGCGCTATGCCGGCCTGATCGAGCGCGGTAATGGCGAGCCGCAGCTGGTGTTCAAGGGGCTCGAAGCGGTGCGCACCGACTGGACGCCACTGGCGCGGGAATTCCAGCGCGAGTTGTATCGGCGGGTGTTCCTGGAGTTACCCTACGAAGACTATATCTTCGAGACTCTGAACGACATTCGCGCACAAAAACTGGATGCCAAACTCTATTACCGTAAGCGTATCCGGCGCCATTTGGCAGACTACACCCGCAACGTGCCGCCGCACGTGCAGGCGGCGCGCAAGGCGGATGACTGGTTGCGCGCCAACGGTAATAAACCTCGCTATGAACGCGGCGGCTGGATAAGATACGCGCTCACCGTCAATGGCGCCGAACCGCTGGAGCGACTGCTTTCCCCGCTCGACTACGAACTGTTGATCGAACGCCAGATCGCCCCCATCGTCGATGGCATAGTGCAGTTTTTGGGCACTTCATTTGCCCGTATTGCCGGTCGCCAGATTGGTTTGTTTTAGGCGCCCAACGCTCTTCTGGCGGACACTAACCAACTTTGATCGAATCACACTCTATATAGAAGCACATTATGACTAAACAACAGTGGCGCGCCGCTCCGGCCAGCCCCGGCGACACCCATGCTTACACCCTGTGGATCCTGTTAAGTTTCTTGCTACTCAACGGTTGCGCAACATTGACCCCAAGTTTCGAAACCCCGTCGGTCAGCGTCACCAGTCTGCGCCTGTTGCCCTCCACTGGATTGGAACAAAGCTTCGAGGTGGGTTTACAGGTCACCAACCCCAACTCCAGGGCACTCAAACTGAAAGGCATGAGCTACAGTCTCACCATCGATGACTACAAATTGGCCAGTGGCGTTACCGCGGACATTCCGGAAATCGCCGGTTACGGCTCCGCCCGGGTAACGGTGCCGGTAACTGCCAGCCTGATGAACAGCCTGCGCCTGGTACAAAGCCTGGTGAGCACCAAGCGCGAACAGCTGAGTTACCGCCTGGAAGCCAGCCTGGATACCGGTATCAGGTTGATGCCGCGCATCAAAGTGGTGGAGGAAGGGGCGTTACCCCTGGGGCCCAACGGAACCTAGGGGCCTGGAGTACAGCAGGGCCAGAATGCACGCCCTGCTTATGGCAAAGCGATCTGAAATGTCACGCCTTTAGTTGTTTTGGATCATTGCAAAGGCTTGCCGGTAAGTGAGATATTGCTAATGAACAATATTTGGATGTTTCCGGTATTGTACTGTTCTAGCGGGAGGGATTATGTCGGAAGATAAACTGAAGGATTCAATTGCCGAGGTGAAGGAGCTAATGCAAACCGCACTGGATGGCAAAGAAAGGGATTTATTGGGCGATCTGATGAAGGGTATCACCAAAAAACACCCGGCAGAGATCGACGAAAGTATCAGCGATCAATTGGACAGTAAAGCGGTGGAGTTCGAAAGCAAACACCCAAAGCTGGCCCGAGCCCTTAGGGAGGTGTTGGACTCGTTGAATAAGATGGGCGTGTAAACACGCTCCCAGGGAAGGGAGTAACGCCCTGTGCCTTACTGCCATTATTAAATTTTCTGCATAATATACTTTCCGCGTACGATAGCCTCTGCATAGTAATACAGTCCCTTGATATCGCCGTTGGTCGATTTAGTCTCCTGTTGCTCGCTGTATATAGATGATTCTAATGGCATATTGGTAGGTTGCCGTTCGGAGGCGAGAACACGTGTGGATCGATTCTAATGGCATATTTTTATGCTGCCCGTCAGCGCTGGGGGGAGCCCATTGCGGATCGGCCATATCCCCCCGACCACATTTGGCGGCTGCGAAACTCAACCATTTTTTGCGCAAAAAGACGCGCAAAAAATTGGGATTCGAACAGTCCTCGCCGACTACCCCAAATGTGGTCGGGGGGATAAGCATGGCCTGATTGATCCGCAACGAGCTCCCCCCACCGCTGACTACATTGTGCGTTCTAAGAGCAGTGTGATTTCTTTATCAGCCAGCTACAGCTCATTTTTTGTCATCCCCGCGCAGGCGGGGATCCATTGATTTTAAGTACGTACTGGATCCCCGCCTGCGCGGGGATGACCTTAAATTGGTTGTTTTGCAACTCCCGAAACCTCGCTCGATGCCTGGTCAAGGCTCGGTGGGGGTGCCCTGCCAGACCAATCAGGTCGCGTTTAGGCTCTCCGCGCTTTTCGGGCTTTCGCGGACGGATGTTTGAACGTAGCGCCAGCGGAGTGAGTTTCCGGGAGCGCGAAAAGTGCGGAGAGCCTGCGGCCGGTCTGGCGGGGCACACCCACCGGGCCGCCGCGCTAAACCATATTTTGCTACCAACAAATATTCCGCGAAATCACAGAGAAGCGACAATATAAGGAGTTCACAAGAGGCCGGAAGCGCGAAAAGCCGACGGCCGGTCTGGTAGGGCGCACCCACCGGGCCGCCGCGCTACACCTGTTACCAGGTCCTCCGGGCCGCCGCGCTGCACCCGGTTTACGACAGTTCTAACCCCGCACCCGCAAAGAATTCGGCACAGTAATGATCAATTTGCTAAACTGCGCGCTTTTTTGAATCCTGGGGCCGCAGAACCACTGGCCTACAGGTTGAAACAGCATTCTCAGGTGCCCCTATGTCCGAATCAACGACGCCAGATACCCAAACGCCAGAGTCACAACTGCAGAAAATTCGCATTGTGCTGGTTAACACCACCCACCCAGGTAATATCGGTGGCGTGGCGCGAGCCATGAAAAACATGGGCCTGTCGCAACTGTATTTGGTGGAACCGCGAGACTTTCCGGCCGACAAGGCCGTCTGGCGGGCCGCCGGAGCGGTGGACGTACTGGACAACGCCATCGTCGTGGAAACCCTCGACGACGCAGTCGCCGACTGCGGCCTGGTGGTGGGCACCAGTGCCCGCGAGCGACGTATCCCCTGGCCGCTGGTGACCCCGCGGGAGTGCGGCGAGCGGGCCGTTGCCGAAGCCCGCCAGCACGACGTCGCCATCGTCTTTGGGCGCGAGGACAGGGGGCTCACCAACGAAGAGCTGCATAAGTGCAACTACCACGTGCATATTCCCGCCAATCCGGACTACAGCGCGCTCAACCTCGCCGCCGCGGTACAGGTGGTGAGCTACGAAGTGCGCATGGCCTGGTTGACTCTGCGCGAGGGGCGAGCGCCGCACTTTGAAGACTGGGACCAGCCGCCGGCGGACCACCAGGCGCTGGAAATGTACTACCAGCACCTGCAGGAAACTCTCGAGTCCCTCAGTTTTATCGAGCCGGGTAACCCGCGCCAGACCATGACCCGGTTGCGGCGCCTCTACAGCCGTATTCGGCTGGACCAAATGGAGCTCAGTATCCTGCGGGGAATGCTGACCTCCATCCAGAATTATATCTTCCACTCGGACAATAAAATAAAGGCGCTGCGCGGGGAAACCCCGGCCGAGAAGAAATAAACCGGTGCGGGGTTAATACCGTACTAATTTAGTGGGTCTTATAGTTGACTAAAGTAGTAGGGAATTAGATAATTGCCTTCTATTATGAATGGTTACAAAGGATAGGCTGATGCGTCTTACCACCAAAGGCCGATACGCGGTTACAGCAATGCTGGACCTGGCATTAAATGCCGAAAACAAGCCCATTAGCCTGGCGGATATTTCCCGCCGCCAGGATATATCCCTGTCTTATCTTGAGCAGTTGTTTTCCAAGTTGCGACAGCAGGGGTTGGTCAGCAGCGTGCGCGGCCCGGGCGGCGGCTACAAGCTGAGTCGCGACGCCGAGGCGATCTGCGTGGCGGAAATTATCGATGCCGTCAACGAATCGATTGACGCCACCAACTGCGGTGGCTCCGGCAATTGCAGCGATGGCCAGATATGCCTGACCCATCACCTGTGGTGTGACCTCAGTGACCAGATACACCAGTTTCTCTCCAGTATTAGCCTGGCGGGCCTGGTTGCCAGGAATGACGTGCGCGAGGTGGCGGAGCGACAGAATCGCGAGCGCGACCGCGAACAGACGCTTGAATTTATCGGCGCAGGTGGCGCGTGAAGAAACCGATTTACCTGGATTACGCCGCCACCACCCCGGTAGATCCGGCGGTTGCGGCCGCCATGACCGAGTGCCTGACCATGGACGGCGTGTTCGCCAATCCGGCTTCCCGCTCCCATGTGTATGGCTGGCAGGCGGAAGAAAAAGTCGAGCAGGCGCGGGGCGAAGTGGCAGATTTGCTGGGTTGCGACCCCCGGGAAGTGGTTTGGACCAGCGGCGCTACCGAATCCAACAATCTCGCCCTGAAGGGCGTGTTTGAGGCGCAGGAATACAGCGGCCACCTGATTACCTCGCGGGTGGAACACAAGGCGGTTATCGATCCGGCGCGCTGGCTGATGCAGCGTGGGGTCGAGGTGACTTGGCTGGAGCCCGGTGCCGATGGCGCTGTCGATGTCTCCCAGGTGCGCGATGCACTGCGGCAAGACACCCGGCTAGTGAGCTTGATGATGGTGAACAACGAGACTGGCGCCATCAACCCCATTGCCGAAATCGGCAAGATGTGCCGGCAGCAGGATATTCTGCTGCATGTGGACGCGGCTCAGGCTATCGGCAAGGTGGAATTGGATGTGGCCGCCCTGCAAGTGGATCTGCTGAGCTTGTCCGGGCACAAGTTTTATGGCCCCAAAGGTGTGGGTGCCCTCTATGCCCGGCGCGCCATTCAGCGTCAGTTGCGGGCCCAGATGCACGGCGGTGGTCATGAACGCGGGCTGCGCTCCGGTACCCTGGCCACCCATCAGCTGGTGGGGCTGGGTGCCGCGGCGGCGCTGGTAACGGCCGGGCAGGCGCAGGAAATACCGCGCCTTGCGGCCCAGCGGGATTGTCTCTGGGATGGTATCAAGGATCTGCCCGGGGTCAGGCGCAATGGCTCGGCCACGGCGGTTAGCGCGGCACACCTGAACGTGTGTTTTGGCGGGGTCGACGGCGAGGCGCTGGTGTTGTCGCTGCGGGAGCTGGCAGTTTCCACCGGTTCTGCCTGCACCTCGGCCAGCATCGAGCCTTCTTACGTATTAAAGGCGATGGGCGTGAGCGACGCGGACGCGCACAGCTCGATTCGCTTCTCGCTGGGGCGCTTTACCAGCGATGACGACGTGGCGCGAGCCATAGCGCATATTCGCGACGTGGTGACACAACTGCAGCCGGCCTGAACAGGGCCGGGCTCGACGCGGGCGAAACTGCATTCATCAAAATGTATTACCGAAACAAGTGAGTGGTAAACATGACTGAGCAAATTGACAGAGCACTGCAGCGGGAATACTCCGCCGGGTTTGTCTCCAATATCGAATCGGAAACCTTCGCTCCGGGCCTGGACGAAGATGTCATCCGGCGCATCTCGGCGATGAAAAATGAACCCGAGTGGATGCTGGAGTGGCGCTTGAAAGCCTATCGCGGCTGGCTCGAAATGGAAGAGCCGACCTGGGCCCACGTGCACTACCCGAAGATCAATTACCAGGACATCTCCTACTACTCGGCGCCAAAGAGCATGAAGGACAAACCCAAGTCCCTGGACGAGGTTGATCCGGAGCTGCTGGCGACCTATGAAAAGCTCGGTATCCCCCTGCTGGAGCAGCAGATGCTGGCTGGCGTGGCGGTGGATGCGGTGTTTGACTCGGTGTCCGTGGTCACCACCTTTCGGGAGAAGCTGGCCGAGGCGGGGGTTATTTTCTGCCCGATATCCGAGGCGATCGAAAAATACCCGGAGCTGGTGAAACAGTATTTGGGCAGTGTGGTGCCGCAGCGGGATAACTACTTCGCCGCGCTCAACTGCGCCGTCTTTACCGATGGCTCCTTTGTCTACATTCCCAAGGGCACGCGCTGCCCCATGGAGCTGTCCACCTATTTCCGCATCAACGAGCAGAATACCGGCCAGTTCGAGCGCACCCTGATCATTGCCGAAGAGGGCAGTTACGTCAGTTACCTGGAGGGCTGCACCGCGCCCCAGCGGGACGAAAACCAGTTGCACGCCGCAGTGGTGGAACTGGTGGCGCTGGACGGGGCGGAGATCAAGTATTCCACCGTGCAGAACTGGTACCCCGGCGACGAGAACGGCAAGGGCGGAATCTACAACTTCGTCACCAAGCGCGGCATCTGTCACAACGACGCCAAGATCTCCTGGACCCAGGTGGAAACCGGCTCGGCGGTTACCTGGAAATACCCCAGCTGTATCCTCAAGGGCGATAACAGCATCGGCGAGTTCTACTCCGTGGCCCTGACCCGCGGCATGCAGCAGGCCGACACCGGTACCAAGATGATCCACCTTGGCAAGAATACTCGCTCCACCATTATCTCCAAGGGGATCTCGGCCGGGCGCAGCAACAACAGCTACCGCGGCCTGGTGCGCATGAACAGCAGCGCCACCGGCGCCCGTAACTACACCCAGTGCGATTCGCTGCTGATCGGCGACCAGTGCGGCGCTCACACCTTTCCCTACGTGGAGAGTCGCAACCCGAGTGCCATTGTCGAGCACGAGGCCACCACCTCGAAAGTTTCCGATGAGCAGATGTTCCTGTGCCAGCAGCGCGGGCTCGACCCGGAAAAGGCGGTGTCGATGATCGTCAACGGCTTCTGTAAGGAAGTCTTTAAAGAGTTACCCATGGAGTTTGCGGTAGAAGCCGGCAAGCTATTGGAAATCAGTTTGGAAGGGTCGGTGGGTTAAGCCCGCCGCAAGAGGAATCATTAATGCTGTCGATAAAAAACCTGCAAGTACGTGTCGAAGACAAGACCATTCTCAAGGGCCTCAACCTGGAGGTTAAGCCCGGTGAAGTGCACGCCATTATGGGCCCCAACGGCTCCGGCAAGAGCACCCTGGGTTACACCCTGTCCGGCCGGCCCGGCTACGAAGTGGAGGGCGGTAGTGTCACTATCGACGGTGCCGACCTGTTGGAACTGGAGGCGGAAGATCGTGCCCGCGCCGGTTTGTTCCTGGCTTTTCAATACCCGGTGGAGATTCCCGGGGTCAGCAATATGGAATTTCTCAAGGCGGCGCTGGATGCCCAGCACAAGGCGCAAGACAAGGAGCCCATGAGCTCGCGGGATTTCCTGCAGGCGGCACGGGCGGCCTGCAAGCAGGTGAACCTGCCGGCGGAGTTCCTCAAGCGGGGCGTCAACGAGGGCTTTTCCGGGGGCGAGAAGAAGCGCAATGAAATCATGCAGATGCTGATGTTGCAGCCGAAAATCTGCATCCTCGACGAAACCGACTCCGGGCTGGATATCGATGCCCTGCAGGTGGTGGCCAATGGCGTCAACAGCCAGCGCTCGCCGGAGCGCAGCTTTATCGTCGTTACTCACTATCAGCGCCTACTCGACTACATCAAGCCCGACTTCGTCCACGTGCTGTCCGACGGCAAGATCGTCAAGAGTGGCGACTCCTCACTGGCGCTGGAACTGGAACAGCAGGGCTACGCCTGGTTGCAGGACCAGCCAGCGCCAGCAGGCGAGGAATAAGGGTATGACTAATTGGTTGAGTAGCGCGGCGCAGCGGGGAGAGGCCATTCACGACTGGCTGGCGCCCCGGCGCCAGGCTTCCCTGCGACTGTTACAGGAGAGCCAGTGGCCGACCCGTAAAACCGAGGCCTGGAAATACGTTCCCATCAATGTCTGGGAGCGGGCGGAGCTGTCCACTGCGGTGGCTTCCAATATCGAGGCCGAGCCCATCGAAGGCTTGAACAGCTTTGATATCGTTATTCGCGACGGCCAGCTGCAGGCCGATACCCTGGCCGCGGCCTGGCCCGAGGGCCTGCAAGTGCTGCCCCTGGCCAGCGCTGAAGCCGCGCGCCTCGACTGGGCCCAGGCGACCTTCGCCCAGGTCAAGCCGGAGCGCCATCTGTTTGGGTTGGTCAACGATGTGCTGGCCACCGACGGTTTGATCATCGACGTCGCCGACGGCGCTCGCATCGAGCGGCCGTTGCGTATCGTCAATATTGTCAATGGCGGCAGCGAAGCCCACGCCCGGGTACTGGTGCGTGTCGGCAGCGGCGCCAAAGTCAGTATTGTCGAGCACTACGTCGGCAACCAGTTGAGCCAGAGCACCGGCTTCGCCGAGTACAGCATCGGCACCGACGCTGAGCTGGAACACTACCGTTTTGCCCTGCAATCCGGTGAGGCCATGCACATCGGTGGCAGCCACTTTGACCTGGCCGAGCGGGCCACCCTGACCAGTAACCTGGTGGCGTTTGGCAGCCGCCTTTCGCGGGTGGATATGGACATCAACCACAAAGGCGAGGGCGCCAAGGCGCTGTTGAACGCCATTTACCTGCTGGATGGCAAAGAGCTGTTCGACCTGCACAGCAATATCGAGCACGCCGTCGCCAACGGCACCTCGGAGGAAAACGTGCGTGGCATCGTCGCCGACAATTCGCGCGCGGTATTCAATGGCAGAATCCACATCCACCGCCACGCCCAGAAAACCCTGGCCGAGCTGAACAACCGCAACCTGCTGCTGTCAGACCGGGCGGAAATCAACACCAAGCCGGAGCTGGAGATCTACGCCGACGATGTGCGCTGTGCCCACGGTGCCACGGTTGCCGAAATCGACAAGAAAGCCATGTACTACCTGCAGTCGCGCGGTATCGAGCGCGAGCAGGCGCAGATTATGCTGAACTTCGGTTTTATCAATGAGCTGGTGGACGATATGCCCAATGCCGTTTTGGCCGAATGGCTGCGACCGCAATTGCGGCAGCGTTTCGCGGCGATGGAGGTCAAATGACAGCGGCTGATTTTCGTGTCCAGTCTGCCTTTGATGTGCAGGCCCTGCGCGAGCAGTTCCCGATTCTGTCGCGCACGGTGGACGGCAAGCCCCTGGTGTACCTGGACAATGCGGCGACTACGCAAAAGCCTCAGTGCGTGATTGATGCGATTGTCGACTACTACAGCAACTGCAATTCCAATGTCCATCGCGGTGCCCATCGGCTGGCGGATGAAGCAACCCAAAAGTACGAGGGTGCCAGGGATATCGTGGCCGGGTTTATCAATGCCCGGGCGCGGGAGGAAGTGGTCTGGACCAGCGGCACCACCGAGGCGATCAATATCGTCGCCCACGGTATCGCCAGCCGCCTGCAGGCGGGCGATGAAATCCTGGTGACCGAGATGGAGCACCACGCCAACCTGGTGACCTGGCAGCAAGCCTGCCAGCAGTCCGGAGCGAGCCTGAAGATCGCCCCCATCAACGAGGCCGGTGAATTGCAGGTCGAGGCGTTCCGCGAGTTGCTCAGCCCGGCCACCCGGCTGGTGGCGTTTCCCCAGGTGTCCAATGCCCTCGGTACCATAAACCCGGTTGAAGAGCTGTGCCAGCTGGCGCGGCAGGCCGGCGCGCTGGTGCTGGTGGACGGTGCCCAGGGAGTCGCCCACGGCGATATCGACGTGCAGGCCATGGGCTGCGATTTCTACGCCTTCTCCGGCCACAAGATTTTTGGCCCTACCGGCATCGGCGTGCTGTGGGGCAAGCAGGAGTTGCTGCAAGACTGGCCGGTGTGGAAAACCGGCGGCGAGATGATTGCCGAGGTCACCTACCAGTCGGCAGTTTGGAACACCTTGCCCTACCGGCTGGAGGCGGGCACCCCCCATATCGCCGGAGTTATCGGCCTGGGTGAGGCCATCCGCTGGTTTTCGCAGCTGGATTTGGCCGCAGTGCAGGCCCACGAAGCGGCCCTGATGGAGCGCGCAACTCGCGCCGCGGAAGCATTCGACGGCCTGACCATTGTCGGTCGCGCGGCCCGTAAAATAGGTGTGCTGAGCTTTCTTATGCAGCAGGGCCACCCGGCCGATATCGGCTTCTTGCTGGATCGCCAGGGTATCGCCATCCGCACCGGGCACCACTGCGCCCAGCCATTGATGGGGCGCCTGGGTGTACCGGGCACCGCCCGGGCCAGTTTTTCCATCTACAACACGCTGGAAGAAGTTGACGCCCTGTTCGCGGGCTTGAAAAAAGTCCGGACCATGTTGGATTAACCCGCTGTGGTCCGGGCGGACTGGGCCATACCGGCTAGGACCAGACCGGATTTCAAGAGACCGGGTTTAGGGTTTATTGCAGTATTGTGAGGTAAATATGTCAGTTTCTACGTTTGAACCCACCGCAGAGGTGGTCACCATGACCGAGGCCGCAGTGCGGCACTTTCGCACCAAACTGGCAGGGCAGGCGGGTAAAATCATTCGTCTCAGCACCCAGACCAGCGGTTGCACGGGCTATGCCTACGTACTGGATTTTGCCGACGGCCCGGAAGCGGGCGACACGGTTATTCACCCGGCCGAGGGCATTACGGTGGCGGTGGACACGCAGGCGCTCAAGCTGCTGCGGGGCACCGAGATCGATATGGCGACCGAGGGCGTCAACCGGGTGATCAAGTTTAATAACCCGAACGTGGTGGCGGAATGCGGCTGCGGTGAAAGTTTTAATGTGGAATAGTTTGGGCGTGAGCGGGGAAAAGCGTTAATGCAGCAGTCCATGGTTGTCACCCGGCAGGCGTGTCCGGCGCGGCGAGTGCCCTCGGGCGAGCCGGTTGTGATTCCGGTCGACCAGTTTATTACCATCAACCAGAGTCTGGGGGGTAATTTTACTGTCACCTGGCGCGGCAATATGTACCGTATCGATGGCACGGACGCTGCCGCCATAGGCCAGGAGGTGGAGTTGCCGGATTTTGCCGACGACGGCAGTGGCGAGATCAACGAGGAGCAGGTGTGGCAGGCCCTGGACAGTATTTTTGACCCGGAAATACCCATCAGCCTGGTTTCGCTCGGCTTGATCTACGGGGTTGCTATCGATCGCGACAGTGGTCGGGTCGAGGTTAAAATGACCTTGACCGCGCCCGGTTGCGGCATGGGGCCGGTGCTGGTCAGCGACGTGGAATACCGGGTTGGCAAGGTGCCCAACGTCAAGGCGGTGGCGGTGGAGCTGGTGTTTGACCCACCCTGGTCGCGCGCGATGATGAGCGAAGAGGCGCAACTGGAAGCCGGATTATTTTTTTAGGCTAGACGAGACTTATGAGCTTACCGACACCCGACGAAATTCTTGATGACCTGGCCTTTTTCGATGACTGGGAAGAGCGCTACACCTACATTATCGATCTGGGGCGGGGGCTGCCCAAGCTGGATGAATCCCTGCACACCCCCGAGCGCCTGGTCAAAGGCTGCCAGAGCAACGTCTGGATCGATGTCCAGGCCGACGCCGACAAGCTGTATTTCAAAGTGGACAGCGATGCGGTTATCGTGCGCGGTTTGCTGGCGCTGGTGATGGCGGCTTATAACGCCAAAACCGCCGCCGAAATTCGCAGTTTTGACATCGACGAATACTTCCAAAAGCTGGACCTCGAACGCCATTTGAGCCCCACCCGCGGCAACGGTCTGCGCGCCATTGTCTCTCGCATCCAGGGTATTGCCCGGGCCGCCGAGCCCGCCTGAGCCCGGTGCCCGCCTGGTCGGTCCTGGCTGGCTGGCAGAATGCCCCGGTTTGCCGGAAAATAGCCCCTGCTCGCGTATGAAATTCACACGAACCTGCGTATAATCCGCGGGTTTACTTGCCCCGGCAGCGGTTTGGCGCTGGCAAAACCGGGAGAGTGGGTTTATCGACACAGGAAAGTAGGCCTCACATTGAGGCTTTATCATTGATTTTAATTTGTTTCGGAGACACAAATGGCTGTTGAACGCACCCTGTCCATTATCAAACCTGATGCTGTTGCGAAAAACGCAATCGGTGAAATTGCTGCCCGTTTTGAAAAGGCCGGCCTGAAGATTGTCGCCATGCAAATGCTGCAGCTGGATGATGCCAAAGCCGGTGGATTTTACGCTGAGCACAAAGAGCGCCCGTTCTTCAAGGACCTGGTAGCCTTTATGACGTCTGGTCCTGTGGTTGTGCAGGTGTTGGAAGGTGAGAACGCCATCAGCACCAACCGTGACCTGATGGGTGCCACCAACCCGAAAGAAGCCGCCGCTGGCACCATCCGCGCTGACTTCGCCGAAACCATTGACGCCAACGCGGTGCACGGATCCGATTCACCGGAATCTGCGGCCCGTGAAATTGCCTATTTCTTCAGCAGCAGCGAAATCTGCCCGCGCTGATTGCAGTAAGCTGATTGCAGTACGCAATAAACAGGGGCTCGTGAGTATTAACGGCATGACAGAACAGCAGATAGCGGCGGTAAACCTGGCAGAACCTGCAAAGGTCAACTTGCTGGGTTTGTCGCAGGCAAAGATGGAAGCATTCTTTGAGTCGATCGGGGAGAAGAAATTCCGCGCGACCCAGGTCTTGAAGTGGATCCACCAAATGGGTGTAGACGACTTCGAGCAGATGTCCAACATCAGCAAGGCGCTGCGAGAAAAGCTCAGCCAGGTGGCGGAGATCCGTCCACCCGAGGTGCTGCAGCAGCTGGATTCGGCCGACGGTACGCGCAAGTTCCTGATTCGTGTCAGCGGTGGCAGTGCCATCGAAACGGTACTGATTCCGGATGGCAACCGCGGCACCCTGTGTGTCTCATCACAAGTGGGCTGTTCGCTGGACTGCAGTTTTTGCGCCACCGGCAAGCAGGGCTTTAACCGCGACCTGACCGCGGCCGAGATCATCGGCCAGGTCTGGCTGGCGGCCAAATCCTACGGCCAGTTCGGCGAGAACCGGCCGCGCATCATCACCAATGTGGTGATGATGGGTATGGGCGAGCCGCTGCTGAACTTCGATAACGTCGTCGATGCCATGAACCTGATGCTGCACGACAACTGCTACGGTCTGTCCAAGCGACGGGTGACCCTGAGTACCTCAGGGGTGGTGCCGGCACTGGATCGACTGGGCCAGTACACTGATGTCTGCCTGGCCATTTCGCTGCACGCGCCCAACGACGAATTGCGCAACCAGCTGGTACCGATCAACAAGAAATACCCCATCGCCATGTTGTTGGAGTCGGCCCAGCGCTATGTGGCCGGGTTGCCCGACAATCATCGTAAAATTACTATCGAATACACCCTGATGCGGGAGATCAACGACCGGCCCGAGCACGCCCACGAGTTGGCGCAACTATTGCAGGATATCCCGGTCAAAATCAACCTGATTCCCTTTAACCCCTTCGATCAATCGGATTATCGACGGGTTAGCAATAACGCTTTACGCACCTTTCAGGATATCCTCACCAGAGCCGGATTTACCACCACGGTGCGCACTACCCGGGGTGACGATATCGACGCTGCTTGCGGTCAGTTGGCCGGCGCGGTAAACGACAAGACCCGCCGCAGCCAGCGCTACCGGGAGCAGCACAGCGGCACGGGTCGCAGTGCCAATGCCAATTGGGCTGCTGTAGAAAGCCGGACTGTTGAAAACCGGTCTGTAGAAAACAGGAGTTAGGAGCGAAAATCGAGACCAGAATATTCGCAGCTACCTTCGAAACTATCTTCGCAACTACCGAAGTCAGTGTCATTCGCGGTAACAGAATGTATCAGTGGTTGCAGCCAAAGTGTTGCAGCGACAGCAAAAGAGGTGAGCAATGCCGCGCTGGTTAACAGCAATTGAAAGGTTACTCCTGCAGGCAGTGGGGTTGTCGGCCCTGCTGCTGGCGGTGAGCGGCTGCGTCACCACCAGTAATTCCCCGGAACGTACGGTGGACCTGAAAAAGGCCGAGCAAACCCACGTCCAGGCGGGCATGGGTTATTTGCGCCAACGCGACAAGGAGTCGGCGCGGCGCCATTTCCTCAAGGCCATCGATATCAACTCGCGTTCGGCCGGTGCCCACAATGGCCTGGCGCTGGTCTATCAATTTGAAAATAACGAGGAGTTGGCAGAAAAGCATTTCACCCGGGCGCTGGCACTGGAACCTGGCTTTTCCCTGGCGCGCAACAACTATGCGGCCTTTCTCCACGGCCTGCAGCGCTACCCCGAGGCAGAAAAGCACCTGCTGCAGGTGGTGGAGGACCAGTCCTACGAGCGCCGTGATGTCGCCCTGATGAACCTCGGCCGGACCCAGCTGCAGCTGGGCAAAACCGATGCCGCCATCAAGACACTGAAGCAATCCCTGGGAATTAATTTCCGGCTGAGCCTGGCCCATATCGAGCTCGCCGATATTTACTACGCGCGCCAGGATTACGTGGTCGCCAAGCACTATTTTGAGCAGTTCTCAAAGTTGAGCCGGCAGACACCCCGCAGCCTCTGGTTGGGGATTCGGCTGGAGCGCCACTTTGGTAACAAGGACAAGGAAGCCAGTTACGCGCTGGCACTTAAAAACCTGCACCCATACTCGGAAGAGTTTCTTGAGTATAAGAAGAGCATAGAATGATTGAATTAAGGCACAACACCAACCACAAGGATGAAAGCCCCAGCGGTCAGCCGGATATGAATTCGCCGGGCTTTCAGTTGCAAAGTGCGCGCAAGGAAGCCGGCCTGGATGTGGCGTCAGTCGCTACTGTGTTGCATATTTCGGAAAATTACGTGCACGCACTGGAAAACGATCGCTACGAATATTTACCGGTTGAACCCTTCGTGCTGGGCTATATTCGGGCCTACGCGAAGCTGGTTGGGCTGCCGCCCCAGGAACTGATCGACAGTTACCGGGCCTACCGCGATCAGCTCAATAACACCGTTGAGCCGGTGCTACACCCGTCTAACAACGGTTTTGGCAGTCATTTTAATTCCAGGGAACTGCTCAGCCAGCATCACAAGAGCATTATTCTGCTGCTGCTAGTTCTGCTGGCCGGAGCGGTAGCGTATTTTATTGTCAGTGGCAATGACGATGCCCAGCTGACGACGCAAGCTGCCACTAGTTCTGTCAGCAAGCCCGCCAGCAGCAGAGCGGCCGCGCCGCGACAGCTGGCCGCTTCCAGCACTGAATCGACGCAGGCGGCGGCGGGCAACCAGTTGCAAGCAGCGGCAGCTGGCAGCGCAGCGCCGCTTGAGGCGGAGCCGCAGGGCAAGGCAGGTACAGTCGAGGCAGGTACAGTTGAGGCAGGTACAGTTGAGGCAGGTACAGTTGTGGCATCAGCACCTGCAGCGACCGGGCAAGCAGCGGCAGCCCCACTGGCGGCCGCGGTTGCCCCCGTCGCGGCAGATGTGCGTGATCAGCTGGCGCTTGAATTCAGCGGCGAGTGCTGGCTGGAGGTGATTGACGCCGATGGCGATGTGCTGGCGACCAACCTCTACCAGGCCGGCGACCGGCTGCAACTGGAAGGCAGGGCACCGTTTAAAGTGGTGTTTGGTGATATCCGCGCCGTCAGGGTCGCACTCAACAGCACGGCTGTGCCGCTGTCCGGCGGCGACAGTAAAAATCGCCTGAAAACCACCATTGGCAAATAGCCGCAATCAGTAGCAGTCGCGCAGGATATTGTCATGCATTTTGAATCTCCCATAAAACGTCGTAAATCCCGCCAGATCATGGTGGGCAATGTGCCGGTGGGTGGCGATGCCCCCATCAGTGTGCAGAGTATGACCAACACCGAAACCTGTGATGTCGCCGCCACGGTGGCGCAGATCCAGCGCATCCAGAATGCCGGTGCGGACCTGGTGCGAGTGTCGGTGCCGAGCCTGGAGGCGGCCGAGGCATTTGGCGAAATACGCAAGCAGGTGACTGTGCCGCTGATTGCCGATATTCACTTCGATTACCGCATCGCCCTGCGGGTGGCGGATCTCGGGGTCGACTGCCTGCGCATCAACCCGGGCAATATCGGCCGCGAAAAGCGCATTCGAGCGGTGGTCGATAAGGCGCGCGATTTGAACATACCCATCCGCATCGGTGTCAACGCCGGCTCGCTGGAAAAGGATCTGCAGAAGAAGTACGGCGAACCGACACCGGCGGCGTTGGTGGAATCGGCCCTGCGTCACGTGGAAATTCTCGATCAACTGGATTTCCAAAACTTTAAGGTCAGCGTCAAGGCCTCGGACGTGTTTATGGCGGTGGCGGCCTACCGCCAGCTGGCCGCCCAGATCGAGCAACCCCTGCACCTCGGTATCACCGAAGCCGGAGGCCTGCGCTCCGGTACTGTGAAGTCGGCGGTGGGGTTGGGGGCACTGTTGCTCGATGGTATTGGTGACACGCTGCGGATTTCCCTGGCGGCCGACCCGGTGGAAGAGGTCAAGGTCGGCTGGGACTTGCTGAAAAGCCTCAAGCTGCGCAGCAAGGGCATCAACTTTATCGCCTGCCCCAGTTGCTCGCGGCAGAACTTCGACGTTATCCAAACCATGAATGAACTGGAAGTCAGGCTGGAAGACATCACCACACCCATGGACGTGGCCGTGATCGGCTGTGTGGTCAACGGCCCCGGCGAGGCCCGGGAAGCGGATATCGGCCTCGCTGGCGGTACCCCCAACAACCTGATTTACGTCGACGGTGAACCCAATCAAAAGCTGGGCAAGGACAATCTGGTGGATGATCTCGAACGCCTGATCAGGGCCAAGGCGCGGGCCAAGGCCGAGGCTGAAAAGGACCTTATCGCCAAGGCCTGATGCCGTCCGCGACGGCCAGGCACACTGATTGTTAAGACTCTTTGATTGTTAAGGAAAGAAACTTGAAAAAACTGCAAGCCATTCGTGGCATGAATGACCTGCTGCCCCGGGACTCGATCGTTTGGCAACACCTGGAATCCACCGTCGCCAGTGTGGTCGCCAGTTACGGCTACCAGGAAATTCGCTTTCCCATTCTGGAGCCCACCGAGCTGTTTAAGCGCTCCATCGGCGAAGTGACCGACATTGTCGAAAAAGAAATGTACACCTTTGCCGACCGCAACGGTGAAAGCCTGACCATGCGCCCCGAAGGTACCGCCTGCTGTGTGCGCGCTTGCGAGCAGCACGGCTTGTTGTACAACCAGACCCAGCGGCTCTGGTACCAGGGCCCGATGTTCCGCTACGAGCGCCCGCAAAAGGGACGCCTGCGTCAATTTCACCAGATTGGTATCGAAGTGTTTGGCCTGCAGGGGCCTGATATCGATGCCGAGTTGCTGCTGATGACTGCGCGCCTGTGGCGCGAGCTGGGCGTCGCGGAGGCGGTTACCCTGCAGATCAATTCCCTCGGCTCGGCCGAGTCCCGGGCCCGCTACCGGGCGGCACTGGTGGATTATCTCGGCAGCCGGCGCGAGCAGCTGGATGAGGACAGCCAGCGCCGCCTGGACAGCAATCCGCTGCGGATCCTGGACAGCAAGGATCCGAAAACCCAGGCACTGCTAAACGACGCCCCGGCCCTGCACGATTATCTCGACCAGGAGTCGGCCAGTCACTTTGCCAGCCTGCGCGCCCTGCTGGACGCCGCGGGTATCGCCTATGAGGTCAACCAGCGGCTGGTGCGCGGGCTCGACTACTACGGCAAGACCGTGTTCGAGTGGGTCACCGACAAGCTGGGTGCCCAGGGCACAGTGTGTGCCGGGGGGCGTTACGATGGCCTGGTGGAGCAATTGGGTGGCAAGCCCACGCCGGCGGTGGGGTTTGCCATGGGCGTGGAGCGGCTGGTGTTGCTGTTGCAGGAACTGCAGGTGGTCCCGGCCGGGCTGGAGCAGGCGGTGGACGTCTACGTCATGGCCAGCGGCGACGTGCAGGCGCAGGCCTTTGCCACCGCCGAATACATGCGCGAGCAACTGCCGCACCTGCGGGTGATGTCCCATTGTGGCGGTGGCAACTTCAAGAAACAGATCAAGAAAGCCGATGCCAGCGGCGCTGAATTTGCCTTGATTATTGGCGAGGAAGAGGCCCGGCAGCAGCAGGCGACGGTAAAATACCTGCGCCAGGACAAGCCGCAACAAACATTGGCGCTTGCCGAACTGGTGCGGGCGTTGCAAGATTAGGCCCGCCGCGGCCCCGCCCTGGAAACAAAAACGTAGAAACCGGGTCAATAACACGGTTGCTCAGATACTGAAAATGCTAAGTCAGGAGTTATTGTGACAGCACACTTAACCGAAGAAGAACAATTGGAAACCCTCAAGCGCTGGTGGGCCGAAAATGGCAAGTCGACCGTGATCGCGGTGGTACTGGCCGTGGCCGGCTACCTCGGCTGGAACAGCTGGCAAGACAGCCATCAGGCGAACGCCGAGCAGGCCTCGGCGACCTACCAGACCCTGATGGAGGCGCTGGTGAGCGAGCCGGGGCAGGAGTTGAGCGAAGAGCAGGTGGCCAATGTTACTCACCTCGCCGGTGAGCTCAAGGAGAAACACAAGGGCAACTTGTACGCCAGTCAGGCGGCGATGTTCCTGGCCAAGCTGGCCGTGGATAAAGGCGATCTCGATGGGGCTGCGGCAGAATTGCAGTGGGTCATCGATCGCGATGTCGATAAGGCGGTGACCCTGCTGGCCCGTGCCCGCCTGGCCCGGGTAAAAATCGCGCAGCAGGATTACGCGGCCGCGCTGGCGCTGGTGAAAGAAACTCGTAACCCTGCTTTTACTGCGACGTTCGCAGAGATTCGCGGCGATATACTGCTGCAGCAGGGTAACACCCAGGAGGCCCGTGCGGCCTATCGACTGGCGATGGACAACCTGGTGCCGGGGCTCGAAGGCCGGGCTCAGTTGTTGCAGATCAAGCTCGATGACCTGCAGACCAGCCCGGTGGTTGTCACCCAACCGAGCCAGGCTGATGAGGCTCTGGAAAGTGAAAACCTCGACGGCGCGGCTGGAGAAAATTCATGAATCGAATTCTAGCCCTGGGCCTCTGCCTGCTGCTGGCGGCTTGCTCCTCCAATGACACGGTAGAACTGGAACCGGCGGAGTTGGTCAAGTTCAAGGAGACCGTCGAGGTCAAGCGGCTCTGGTCGCAAAGCATAGGCTCTGGCGCGGGTTCCCATTACACACTGCTGCCCACCGCAATTGCCGGTGATGATATTTTTGCGGTGGATACCGAGGGCTTGTTGATGGCGGTCAATCGCCTCAACGGCAAGAAACGCTGGCGTATTGAGCTGGAAGAGCGGGTCGCCAGCGGCGTTGGCGCGGCCCAGGGCAAGCTCTTTGTCGGCACCCTGAACGGCGAGCTGGTGGCACTCTCTGCCAGCGATGGCAGTGAATTGTGGCGCACCAGGCTCAGCAGCGAGGTATTGGCGCCGCCCCAGAGCAATGGTTCGGTGGTGGTTGTGCAAACCCAGGACGGTCGCATCGTCGGCCTCGATACCGGTTCCGGCAGGCAGTTGTGGATGCAGGAGGTGGCGGTTCCGGCCCTGACCCTGCGCGGTACATCGACCCCGATCGTCACAGACACGGCGGTATACGCCGGCTTCGCCTCCGGCAAGATTATGGCGCTGGATGTCAAGGACGGCCTGGTGCAGTGGGAGCAGCGGGTCGCCCTGGCCACCGGCCGCTCGGAACTGGAGCGGGTGGTGGATATCAACGCGGCGCCACTGCTGGAGGGCGATATTCTCTATTGCGGTAGCTACCAGGGGCGACTGGTGGCACTCAATCGCGGCACCGGCGCCGGTCTCTGGGCGAAAAAGGAATCCAGCTTTAACAACCTGGCGGCCGGCAACCAGCAGATTTACCTGACCGACGAAAACGCAATAGTGAAGGCCTACAACGCCAACTCCGGGACGCTGGTTTGGGAAAACGACCAGCTGATTCGGCGCCAGGTGGGCGCGCCGCAGACCTTTGGCAATTACGTCGCGGTGGCGGATTTCGAGGGTTATGTGCACATCATGAACCAGAGTGATGGCACCTTTGTGGCCCGCCGCAAGGTGGACGGCGACGGGGTGCGCTCGCCCATGCAGGGGGTCGACAATATCCTCTATGTGTACGGCAACAGCGGCGACCTGGTAGCGTTGCGCGCCGAATAGACCAACCCATTTAGGGTATACTGAGGCCAGCGCAGATGACTGCGCTGGCCTTTATTTATTTGGAAACTTGTTGAGATAGCTGATGATCCCTGTTATTGCCCTGGTGGGCCGCCCGAACGTGGGTAAATCCACGCTGTTTAATCGTCTCACGAAGACCCGGGACGCTATCGTAGCGGATTACGCCGGCCTGACCCGTGACCGCAAATACGGCGAGGCGGAAATGCTGGGCCACAAGTTTATGCTGATCGATACAGGCGGTATCAGTGGCGATGAACACGGTATCGACGAAGTTATGGCCGAGCAGTCCCTGCAGGCGATCGCCGAGGCGGATGCCGTGCTGTTCCTGGTGGACTGCCGCGACGGCTTGACCGCAGCGGACCAGATGATCGCCAGGCACTTGCGAATCAACAACAAGACCACCTACGTGGTTGCCAACAAGGTGGACGGGCAGAATTTTGACGTCGCCGTGGCACCCTTTTACGAGTTGGGCATGGGAGATGTGTACCCGACCACGGCCACCCACGGTCGCGGGGTCAAAAGCCTGATGGAGGAGGTGCTGGAGAAGTTTCCGCCGCCGGAGGAGACCCCGGAAGATGATCAGCGCGGTATCAAGATTGCCATAGTCGGGCGCCCTAACGTGGGTAAGTCGACGCTGGTGAATCGCATGCTGGGTGAAGACCGGGTCATCGTATTCGATCTCCCGGGAACCACCCGGGACAGTATTTACATCGATTACGAGCGTGACGGCCAGCCCTACACGATCATCGATACCGCCGGTATTCGCCGCCGCAAGAACGTCAAAATGACGGTGGAAAAGTTTTCCATCGTCAAAACCCTGCAGGCCATCGAAGATGCCAACGTGGTGATTCTGGTAATGGATGCGCGCGAGGGGGTGGTGGACCAGGACCTGCACCTGATGGGCCAGGTTATCGACAGCGGCAGGGCGCTGGTGGTGGCCCTGAACAAATGGGACGGGCTGCAGAGCGAGCAGAAGGATTACATCAAAACCGAGCTGGATCGGCGCCTGCGGTTTGTGGATTTTGCCGATGTGCACTTTATTTCCGCCCTGCACGGCACCGGTGTCGGCCATTTGTACGAGTCCATCGAGAAGGCCTTCCACTCCGCCACGGACAAATTGTCGACCCATCACCTGACCCGAATCCTGGAAGACGCGGTGTCGGTGCACCAGCCGCCGCTGGTCAATGGTCGCCGCATTAAACTGCGCTACGCCCACTCCGGTGGCCACAATCCGCCCATCATCGTTATCCACGGTAACCAGACGGATAAAATCCCCGGTCACTACGCCAAGTTCCTGGAGAAGACCTTTCGCCAGGCGCTGGATTTGCACGGCACACCGATCCGAATCCTTTTTAAAACCGCCGACAACCCGTTCGAAGGCCGCAAGAACAAGCTCACCGATCGCCAGTTGCAGAAAAAAATGCGCCTCACCAAGCATTACCAAAAGCAGAAGAAGCAGGGCAAGAAGAAGTAACTTTTTGTTATTGGTTTGTGGTTTGTGGTTAGTGGTTTGTATTGAGTGTCGGTTACCGAGGTCGCGCAGCTGACGCGCTCAAGCCCATATATGGTCTCCTCCTCGTTTGCAAGGCCTCGTATCAGATGTAAAGTCAGGTTGAGTACGCCGGTATTACCTGCTTTGTCATCTGCTTTACGTTGCCATCGCAATCTTTAGGAAGGTTAATGTTTACCCTTTAAATTATTGCTCGAGCTACTAACTTCATTCACTGGGTTTGTTTCACCCAATGGCTATCGCATGTGGCAATGACCGAGGTCGCGCAGCTGACGCGCTTGAACCCTTCCTTGGGTCGCTCGACTGCCGACATCCATGTCGGCAGACGGTCAGCCGCGCAACCTCGCCCATCGCCACAACCACCTATACAGCGGAATTCAAGCTAAAAACCCCAAAACCCCAAAACCCTAAAACTGTTGCTGCTTTATGCACAGTGGTAAATGAATCGTCCGGGCACTCGGCAATTCGGTTCTCAAGTGACATACCTCCGCTGTAGATTAATAGTTATTATCTTTCTTTGGGCTTGCGCGTTGGTGGGTGCATTGCCCTGCGTGCGAGCAATCCAGACCTTCTGCCGCCAGGGAAGGCGGCAGAGAGCCTCCAGGGACGGATTAACGGCGTGTCTGGATTGCTCGTGCGCAGGGCAATGCTGGCAGTTAAGCAGCAGCTTTACTCACATTGTCATAATTAGTAAAAAACCGGTAACTATGGCGCAAAAAATGGTCTATATTTAAGTAGAGGTAAGCGAACAGCACAGCAGGGCAAAGGCGGCAAGGGCTTACCGGAGAGGGTTTAAACAGTCAGTTGTTAACTGCAACGGGTAACAATACATGAGCCGGGTTGTGCATCAGCCTCAATTGCACTGCTTCACTATCGATCTGGATGGCCAGTTGGCCAAGCTGGATTATCGACTGCTTAACGACGACGTGATCGAATTTACCTCAACCCACGTGCCGTTCAGCTTGCGCGGTCACGGTTACGGCGCCGAATTGGTGGCAGCCGGGCTCGAGTGGGCCAAAAAGCATAATTACCAGGTGACCAGCCGCTGCTGGTATGTCGACCGGTTTCTCGACACAGCCGTTTCCTAAAGCACAACACATCCCGCCGACGCTCCTATCAGGCAAAAACCTTTACTGCTTCTTCCACTACCATCGCGTGGCGGGCTGCCAGTGCGTGGCGGTCATCGTCGTAGCCACCGCCAATGACCGTGGCCACAGGCAGGCCCTTGGCTTTACACAATTCAAGTACCAACCGCTCGCGCTGGCGCAGCCCGGCCAGGCTGATATTCAGCAAGCCCAGCGGGTCGTGTTCGTATACATCCACCCCGGCATCGTAAAAGACCAGCGCCGGGCGGGACTTATCCAGCGCCTGCATGAATGCGCGTTCCACGGTTGCCAGATATTCGTCATCGCCGGTACCCGGCTGTAACTCCACGTCCATATCGCTGTTGGCCTTGCGCGCCGGGAAGTTTTTCGCGCAGTGCACGGAACAGGTGAAGATGCGCGAATCGCCCCGCAGGATATTGGCGGTGCCGTCGCCCTGGTGGACGTCGCAATCAAATATCAGCAGCGAGGGCTTTTCCAGCTGGGTTTTGCGCGAGGCGTGCAGGATACCCAGTGCCGCTACGGCGAGGTCGTTTATGATGCAAAAGCCGGACGCGGCGTCGTAGTGGGCGTGGTGGGTGCCGCCGGCGAGGTGGCAGGCGATGCCGTGTTGCAGGGCGAGGTTGGCGGTGAGGAAGGTGCCGTTGGGTGAGATCAGGGTGCGCTTCATCAGCGCTGGTGACCAGGGTAGCCCCATGCGGCGCAGTTCCTGGGGCGTTTGCCGGTTGTGGATAAAACGCTGCAGGTACTGCGGGCAATGGGCCAGTTGCAGCAGTTCCATTTTGGCACGGCCGGGGCGCAGGGTATTGGCGGCGGTGGCGATGCCTTGCTGCTGCAGATACTCGTGCAGCAGGCGAAACTTTTCCATGGGAAAGCGGTGCTTGCTGGGAAAGTCGAAGCTGTATTCCGGGTGGGTTACCAGCGGCACGGTCACAGTTGCCTGACCCCCTGGTAGACGCCGAGCAGGGTGACGATAAACAGTACCGCGCCCAAAACACGGAAAAACACAGGGCTTTCTGCGGTTAACAGTCGGTCGTGCAGGCGCAGGCCGAACACATGGCCGACGGCGGCGCAGGGCAACAGCCACAGGTGGTGGATCAATTGCAAGTCAATGCCGGCCCAGACGAAGGCCGCCATTTTGATGCTCACCAGGATGACCCAAAGGGCGAACATCGTGTCCCGCAGTTTTTCCCTGGCCACGTGGTTCATAAACACGGCGATAATTAATGGCGCACCAATCAGGGAGGTGCCGCTGATATAGCCGCCCAGCATCAGGAAGATAATGTCCAGTGTGCGACTGTTGCTCTTGAACGGCTTGTTGAGCATATAGCTGATGGCGTAGCCACCGACGATCACGAAGATAATCAAACTCATCAGGGTGTTGGGCAGCATAAGCAAGCCAAACACACCCACCAGTTTGGGGACGATCATGATTGGCAACACGCGCCACAAGTAGGCCCAGTCGACGGTGCTGGCACGGGTGTCCATTGCTGCCGTGGCGCCGGCGGAGCGACTGCGGTTGTTTTGCCAGATTGTCAGGGTGGCGAAAAACAGCAGGTGTACGGCGATGATGGGCAGGTACACCAGCGGCTGGTTGTCGATCATCAGCAAAAACGGTAGTGACAGTACCGAGCCACCAAAACCCAGCCCGGAGCGGACAAAACCGCTCCAGACAAAGACCAGCCCAATCAATGCCAGTTGCAGATAGCTCAGTTCCGCCATCTACCCGGTGACGCCGATGCTGACACTGGCTCTGTGGCTGGCGCCCGCATCCAGGCTGAGGGCATTAGTGCCGGCATTGCCCCGTTCCAGGCAGATAAACTCTTGCCCGTGTTCGGCGCCTACATCGGCCAGTGCGGCGGCCTTGTCATACCCCGGGTTCCAGACTATAGCACTGGGGCAGTTGCTGCCACGGATGGCCAGCGCTGGCTCGGTGGCGATGATCTGCTCGTCGGGTACCGACAGGTAGATCCGGTCCAATTCGCCATTGAATTGAACATCCCCCTGCTGCCGGCGTCGTTCCAGTTGGCGGGTGTTGTCCAGGAAATCGCAGCCCGCCAATCCGCGCACCCGCACCGCCGCCAGGTCGCTGACCGGATGATAGCTGTGCAGCGCCCAGCTCAGGGGCATGGGGCTGGTGTCGCAATTTTGGATCTCCAGGCCCAGCTCGATACGGGTGCCCAGGGTCATAGTCAGGCGGGCGCTGAAGCGCCAGGGGAACTCGGGGTGCGGTTGGCTGGCATACTGCCCGAACCCCCAGCTGAGTACGACATTGCCATCGCTGTCGGCCTGGGCGCCGAGTAACTGCCAGTCTTCGTTGCGGGCAAAGCCGTGCTGCGGCTTGCCCGGTTCGTTGTGTGGGCCAAACCAGGGCAGGCACAGGGGCACGCCGCCGCGCAGCGGTTTACCGCGGACAAAAAGCGCTGTGGGGCTCAGCCATAACAACTGATCATTGTTGCTGGTGGTACGGCCGTAAGAGGTATGGGTGAGCAATTGCGCGCCCTGGGGGGCGATAACCGAACGGCACAGCGGCGACTCCACCACCAGCAGCGGCAGTGAATCGACAGAATTGTGTTGTGGAAACTCGGTGGCGGAATCGCTGAGTCGCCACCAGGGGTGATTTTCGGGTGAAGCGGATGTGAGTCCAGTCATAACGTCTCCTTCGCGGGCGGCGCTATTTTATAGTCAGTGCCGCAAATAGAACAGGGCACGAAGGTGATCGTGTTATATTCCCGGTACATTATTAAATTTTAATCAGTCATTTATATGCGCAGTATGCGAACCGACGTCGCCATGGGTGACGTCAACTGGACCGTCCTGAAATCCCTGCTGCCGTATCTGTCCGAATTCAAGGCGCGGATGTGGCTGGCAATCCTTTGCCTGGTCATGGCCAAGGTGGCCAGCGTCGGTTTGCCGTTTGTGCTCAAGTACATCGTCGATGACCTGGACGCTGCCAGCGACTTAGGGGGGATTGTGGCGGTGCCGCTGGGGCTGCTGCTGGCCTATGGGCTGGTGCGCTTTGCCAATGTCCTGTTCGGCGAGATTCGCGACACCCTGTTTGGCCGCATTACCGAGCGCGCCATGCGCCGCATCGGCCTCAAGGTGTTTCAACACCTGCACGCGCTGGACCTGGATTTTCACCTCAATCGGCGCACCGGTGGCCTGTCCCGGGACATAGAGCGGGGCACCAATGGTATCAGCTTCCTGCTGCGCTTTATGGTCTTCAATATCGTGCCCACCTTTATGGAGATCGGCATGGTGATTGGCCTGCTATTGTGGCGTTACAACGGCTGGTTCGCCCTGATTGTGGCGCTGGCGGTGAGTTGCTACGTCGCCTATTCGATCTTTGCCACCGAGTGGCGTACCCGCTTCGTGCGCGAAGCCAACCGGGCTGAATCAGACAGCAGCACTCGTGCCATCGACAGTCTGTTGAACTACGAGACGGTCAAATATTTCACCAACGAGCATTACGAGGCACGCCACTACGACCGCGAACTGGAGTCCTGGGAGCTGGCCCGGCGCAAGAATCGCCTGTCGCTGTTTGCCCTGAACGGTGGCCAGGCGCTGGTGATTGCGGCAGCCATGACCGCGGCCATGATCCTGGCCGCGGTCGAAGTGCGCGATGGTCGCATGACCCTGGGGGATTTTGTCCTTATCAATGCCTTCATGATACAGGTGTTTATGCCGCTTAATTTTCTCGGTTTTGTCTACCGGGAAATGAAAGGTGCAATGGCGAATATTGAGAGCATGTTCGGGTTATTAGAGGTGCAGCCGAAGGTGCGGGACCTGCCCGGCGCGAAGGAGTTGCAGGTAAGCGGCGGCGCACTGGTATTTGAGAATGTCTGTTTCCACTACCAGCCGGAGCGCCCCATACTGCAGGGCGTGACCTTCACAGTGCCGGCCCGCAGCAAGGTGGCGGTGGTGGGTAGCAGTGGCGCGGGTAAGTCAACCCTGGCGAAATTGCTGTTTCGCTTTTACGACGCCAGCGCCGGCCGGGTGACCATCGACGGCCAGGACGTGCGCCAGGTTACCCAGCAGTCACTGCGCCGGGCCATTGGAGTGGTGCCGCAGGATACGGTTCTGTTCAATACTTCTATCTTTGAGAATGTCCGTTATGGCAATATAGATGCAACGGATGCCGAGGTGTGGGAGGCGATCCGTATGGCCCATTTGGATGCTTTTATCAAGCAGTTGCCCAAGGGCGCTGAGACGGTGGTGGGGGAGCGCGGGTTGAAGCTCTCCGGCGGGGAAAAACAGCGAGTCGCCATCGCCCGAACAATACTTAAAAGGCCGCCGGTGATGGTGTTTGACGAGGCGACGTCGTCACTGGACAGCCACTCCGAAAAGGCGATTTTGCAAGCCATCAAGGAAGTTTCCAGCCAGCAAACCAGCCTGGTGATTGCGCACCGATTATCGACCATCGTGGATGCCGACAAAATCGTGGTGCTGGACCAAGGGCAAGTGGTGGAGCAGGGCAGTCACGCCGAATTGTTACAGAAAAACGGGCACTATGCGCACCTGTGGCGGGTGCAGCAGCGGCAGCAGTCCGAGCCGGTATACAGTTAGTGTCTGGCCATAGCGGTGTATTATTTTTTAATCTCATTCCAGCGCAGGCGGCGGGCTGGTATACCGGGTTCTGTGGATTTCACGCACTTACTGGATCCCCGCCTGCGCGGGGATGACAAAAAACAGCGTTTCTAGACGAGTACTAGTTAGTTTTTATTGTTCCTTAATCATTGGTTATTGGGGTTTGGCATGAGTTTGGATGTTGATACACAGAGCGACGTAAAACTGAGCGTAAGAAACCTCAGGTTGGAAGACTTCGACGAAGTCAAAGCCATTATGGACCGGGTGTATGAGTCACTGGGGGGCGCCTGGCCGAAGAAAAAATATGTCTCGATGCTGAAGACCTTCAAAGAGGGGCAGATCTGTATCGCCGACAGCGACAAGGTGATCGCCTGTGCCTTCTCGGTGGTGGTGGACTACGACAAGTTTGGCGATGACCACACTTACGATGAAATCACCGGTGACGCCTATTTGACCACCCACGACCCAAATGGCGATGTGCTCTATGGCGTCGATGTGTTTGTCGACCCGGATTACCGCAATCTGCGTCTCGGTCGGCGCCTGTACGAGGCGCGCAAGGAACTGTGCCAGAGCCTGAATCTGCGCGCCATTATTGCCGGCGGGCGCATTCCCAACTACAAGGAATACGGCCACCAGATGTCGCCGCAGAAGTACATCGAGGCGGTCAAGCGCAAGGAAATCTACGATCCCATTCTGACCTTCCAGTTGTCCAACGACTTTGAAGTGAAACGGGTGCTGCGAGCCTATTTGCCGGAAGACAAGGAGTCGGGCGGTTTTGCCACCCTGCTGGAGTGGGTCAACCTCTATTACGAGCCGAAAAAGCCCAAGCTGTTCGGCGCCAAAAAGGAAACCGCTCGTATTGGTTGCGTGCAGTGGCAGATGCGGGAGATGGCCAGTGTCGAGGAGTTGCTGCAACAGGCCGAGTATTTTATCGACGCCCTGTCCGACTACCGCAGCGATGTGGCCCTGTTCCCGGAGTTTTTCAACGCACCGCTAATGGGGCTCAGCAGCGACGCATCGTCGATTGAGGCCATACGCCACCTGGCTTCCTATACCGAACAGATCGTTTCGGAAATGTCGAAGCTGGCTGTCAGCTACAACATTAACGTGATTGCCGGTTCCATGCCCATTATCGAGCAGGAGCAACTCTATAACGTCGCTTTCTTGTGTCGCCGCGATGGCACCGTGGACACCCAGTACAAACTGCACCCCACGCCCCATGAAAAACGTGACTGGCTGATGGCCGGAGGCGATGCCCTGAGGATGTTCGATACTGACTTTGGCCGCATTGGTATCCTTATCTGCTACGACGTGGAGTTCCCCGAGCTGGGCCGGATCCTTGGTGAGAAAGAAGTGCAGATCCTGTTTGTACCCTTCTGGACCGACACCAAAAACGGTTATCTGCGGGTGCGTCGCTGTGCCCAGGCGCGGGCCATCGAGAACGAATGCTACGTGGCCATTGCCGGCAGCATCGGCAACCTGCCCAAGGTGGATAACGTCGATATCCAGTACGGTCAGACCGCGGTGTTCTCACCCTCGGATTTCGCCTTTCCCCACGACGCCATTATGGCGGAGACCACGCCCAACACCGAGATGACCCTGATCGTCGACGTTGACCTGGAGAAATTGCAAACCCTGCAGAATGAAGGCTCGGTGCGTAACTTCCTCGACAAGCGACGGGATTTGTACCGTATCGACTGGCTGGGTGAGGAGTGAGCGGCTTTTAAACGCTTGCTGCGCCGCCAGCCAGAGCCTGGTGGCGCAGCTTTACTCGTGGCAGTGCACATGCTCCTCCGTACACACCTTCCCGGTAAAAGTGTGACCTCGGTCACGATCCTCTCCAGACCATCGTCCCCAGTTGTCGCCGAAATCCCGCAATTACCATCTCAGGTGGATATGGCATGGTCATTGCGTTAATATCACGCCCCGTTATTGAGCGCCCCGGTGGTGGGCCGACCTGGTTTTCGCCTGTCAGGCGTACAGAAAGTGTCACAAGTAACGGGTTGCTATGGCGGGTTAATGGAGAGAGGCGTCAATTAAGATGCGTAAGACCGGTTTTATGAACCTTAAACTGTCAATTTTGGCGTTGACTGCGATCTCGGTCGCACTAAATGGGTGCGCCACCTGGGATGAAGGCACCACAGGTTTGCACAACAATGTTGCAACCAGTGCTCCGGCACTGCCGCCCGACCTCGGTCAATTTTTTGGCGCTATGCCCGCCGGTTCCGTCGCGGCCTTTGATTCGACTCCCTGGGGTAACCAGGTAGAACTGCAATTGGCCGAGACCTATTACGCCGCCAGCGGGCGAGAATGCCGCACGGTGCATCTGCATTTTAAAAAAATGTCACCTGATTCAACCGATCGTGCCGAACTTGCCTGTAAAGTCGATGCCGGCCAGTGGCAACCCGTGCGCGCCGTGACGCAACTGTTAAAGTGACAGGCAGCAAGGTGGCTATTTAATTAGCTGACTCTGAATAACAGGCTTATAAATTACAGGCTTTCAGTATTCGTATCTAAAGCGCATTGAGCCCTCTGCCTGCCCTGTGGGCATCGAGCCAGACAATATTCCCGTGATTGAGACAAACACTTAAATGTTCAACTTAAATTGCAAAACAGCCTTGTTGCTGTCCGCGCTACTGTTGTTGCCCCTGGTTGGCAATGCCATTGGTCTCGACAGCGGTGGCATCCTGCCCACTGAGCAGAGAGCTGCCGCCATTCCCGAGATGGTGGATGAGCCCGAGCGGGTCAACTGGACTTCTGCCCAGTACGGCACCCTGGCCGCACCTGCCGCAGACACTGGCCTGAAGCCGTTTGGTCACGCCCTGTTCAACGGCGGTTTCAGCGGTGTGCGCGGCGATGGCCTCAACCAGAACTACCGACTGGTGCCCGGCGACATGGTGACCCTGCGCATCTGGGGCGCGGTGGAAGTCGAACGCGAGCTGCCGGTGGATGCCCAGGGCAATATCTTTATTCCGTCTATTGGCCCGGTGCGAGTGCAGGGCCTGACCAACGGCCAGTTAAATGACCAGGTGACCAAGGCGGTGCGCTCGGTCTACCCGGACAATGTGCGGGTCTATACCAACCTGCAAGGGGTGCAGCCGGTGGCGGTGTTTGTCACCGGTTATGTTAAGAATCCTGGTCACTACGCCGGTACGCCCAACGATTCCATGCTCTATTTTCTCGGCCAGGCCGGCGGTATAGATGACCAGCTCGGCAGTTATCGCAAGATTAAGGTGTTGCGTGGCAAGCAGACCATCGCCAGGGCCGACCTCTACAGCTTCCTACTTTCCGGCTCCATTCCGCAATTGCAGTTCCAGGACGGCGATACCCTGGTGGTAGAGGCCCGTGCCGCCAGCATCGTGGTCAGCGGTGATGTAGAGCGGGAATACCGCTATGAACTGCCGGGCGCTTCGGTGCTGGGCCAGGAGTTGCTGGGCCTGGCCCGGCTGCAGGCGGACGCATCTCATGTGTTGGTCCGCGGTGTGCGTGACAACGGCCCCATCTCGGTCTACCTGTCACTGCAGGAGTTTGCCACCCAGCAACTGCGCCACGGTGACGAGGTGCTGTTCAGTGCCGATCAGCGCGATGAAACCATCGTCGTGCAACTGGAGGGCAGTTTCTATGGTCCCTCACGCTACGCCTTGCCAAAAGACGCGCGCTTGCATGAATTTCTCGACTCCATTGCGGTGCCGGAAGGTTTGACTGCGGTCAACAGTGTCTCCTTGCGCCGCTTGTCGGTTGCGGCCCGGCAGAAGGAATCGCTGGTGGAAAACCTGCGTCGGCTGGAAACCACCTACCTGGGGGCTTCCTCGTCCAGCGCCGAAGAGGCGAGCATCCGCATAAAAGAAGCTGAACTCATCAAGGAGTTTGTGCGCAAGGCCGAGCAGGTCGAGCCCACCGGCCGCATGGTGGTGTCCTACCGCGACCGCATCGCCGATATCCGCCTCCAGGACGGCGACGTCATCACCCTGCCGGAGATCAGTGATTCCCTCTTGATCAGCGGCGAAGTGATGGTGCCGCGAGCAGTGGTCTATACCCGCAAGCTGGACGCACTGGACTATATCGCCAGTGCCGGTGGCTTTAGCCAGCGCGCCGATAAAGATCGTATCCTGGTGGTGCGCCAGAACGGTGAAATTCGCGATGCCGACGACGTCAAACTGCGCCCCGGCGACGAGATCCTGGTGCTGCCGAAGGCGCCCACCAAGAACATCCAGCTGGCCACCAGCATCAGCCAGATTCTCTACCAGATTGCCGTGGCTACCAAAGTCGCGATCGATCTCTAGTGACACCGGGCCGGTAGACGATGACGCTCAGCACCAGGACACCCTGGCAGGTTACCCGTTCGGTTTGGCACGCGATGTTTCTGCGCGAGGTGGTCGCCAGGACCATGGCCGACCGTATGGCCTGGTTCTGGATGCTGGTTGAGCCTATCGCCATGATCGCAGTGATGGTGGCCATACGAGCTTTTGTTATGGGAAGGGCGCGGCATATCAATGGCGCCGATTTCATTCCGTGGTTGTTGCTAGGGTTGTTCGGGTTCTTTCTATTTCGGGAAAATATGATGCGCTCCATCGGCGCTCCCGAGGCCAACAAAGGGCTGTTTGCCTATCGCCAGGTAAAGCCCATCGACACAGTGTTAGTCCGCTGTTACCTGGAGGGTTTGTTAAAAACCTTTATCTTTTTAATGTTCGTTCTGGCCGGGTTGCTATTGAACGTGGATTTGACCCCGGACTATGCGCTGCAGGCCCTGTTTGCCTGGTTGTCCCTCTGGAGTTTGGGGCTCGGCGCCGGCTTGGTGTTTTCCGCGTTGGCAGGCCTGGCGCCGGAATTTGGTCGCATTGTTAAAATTGCTACCTTGCCGCTGCTGATTATCTCCGGAGTGATATTTCCGCTGAATTTTTTGCCTGAGAGTTTACTCTACTATTTGATGTTGAACCCGATTGCGCACGGACTGGAATTGTTCCGGGCCAGTTTCTATGCTGAATATCGAGTGGTGCCGGGCACCAGCCTCCTGTATTTATGGTGGTGGACTCTCGGTTCGATTGCGCTCGGCCTGATGTTACACCTGCGTTTTGAAATGAGGTTGAAGCGCCAGTGATTCGCATCGAAAACCTCAGTAAGCGCTACCATAAACAGCACGGCAGTGACTGGGTCTTGAAGGACATCAATTTGGAAATTCCCGCCAATGTCAGCGTCGGCCTGATCGGTCGCAATGGTGCCGGCAAATCCACCTTGTTGCGTTTGATCGGTGGCATGGACGCGCCGGATCGTGGCCACATTCATCGCGACTGCCGGGTTTCCTGGCCCATCGGCCTGGGGGGCGGCTTCCAGGGCTCCATGACCGGGCGCCAGAATGTTCGTTTTGTGGCCCGTATCCACGGTAGTGGCGAGGATATGCACGATACCATTCGCCGGGTTGAAGAGTTTGCGGAAATTGGTCGCGCGTTTGATGACCCGGTGCGCACCTATTCATCGGGAATGCGCGCCCGACTGGCGTTCGGTTTGTCGCTGGCGTTTGATTTCGATGTGTACCTGTCCGATGAGGCCACCGCAGTGGGTGACAGATTGTTCAAGGCGAAGGCGCAAAAGGCGTTTCAGGATCGCATCGGCAGGGCGAGTATTATCATGGTCTCCCACCAGGAAAAGATTTTGCGGGATTTGTGCCAGGCCGGTGTATTGCTGGAAGGTGGCAAGGCGACCTGGTACGACGATATCGCCGATGCCATCGCCGCGTATCACCTTGAGCCCACAGAGAGGCAGAAGGATAAGCGCGCGGCACAACAGCAAGCTCTGCAGCAGCGAGCGGCAACCATTGCGGCCAGAAAAGCGGCCAGAGAGGCGGCCGCCCTGCGGCGGCGCCCGAGAGAAGAGAAGTAGATGAGTAAAGTATTTTTACCCCCGGCGCTGGTCGAGAGAACAAGGTCGTTTGCACTGCGCTACCCGCATTGGGCCGCATGTATAGTGGCCACTTTCATGGCCCTGGTCTACTGGTCACTGTGGGCGTCGGATCGGTATATATCCGAGACCAATGTGGTACTGGAGAGCCCACAAATCGCCGCACCGACCATGAGTTTCGAGTCGCTGTTTAGCGGCAATACCGGCAATGCCGGGGATATGCTGCTGCTGCGCGACTATATGCTGTCGGTGGATATGCTGCGTAAAATCGACAGCCAACTGGATTTTCGCGGCCACTTCAGCGGCAAGGGTATCGATTTCCTGTCCTCGCTTGGTGACCGCGATGCGCCCATGGAAGACCTGCATGAATACTATCTCAAGCGGGTTGCGGTAGAGTTGGACGACTACGCTCAGGTGCTGCGCGTCAAAGTAGCCGCCTTCGACCCCGCAATGGCTCATCGCATAGCAGAGGTGCTGTTGCAGGAAGGTGAGGCACACATGAACTCTATGGGCCAGCGACTGGCAGAAGAGCAGGTCAGCTTTCTGGAAAAGCAGGTAGAAAAGTTGGGCCATAAGCTGGACTCGGCCCGCGCCGAACTGCTCGACTACCAGAACGAACACGGCCTGGTATCGCCTACTGGCACCGTGGAAACCATCAGTGCCGTGGTGGCAAGCCTGGAAGGGCAGTTGGCCACTACCCGGGCCAAGCGCTCGGCTATGCTAAGCTACCTGAGCCCTCGCTCGGCGGAAATACTGCGTGCCGAAAGCGAAATCGAGGCCCTGCAGCAACAGATTGGCATAGAGCAGGCGCGCATGGCCCAGCAATCCGGCGGCGCCCTGAACACAGTTTCATCTGAATATCAAAAACTGGATATGCAGATGAAATTTGCCCTGGAGAGCTACGCCGCCGCGCTGGCCGCCCTGCAAAACACCCGCATCGAAGCGGCCAGGAAACTGAAGCAGGTTTCCGTGTTGCAGAGCCCCACCGTGCCGGAATACGCCGTGGAGCCCCAGCGCCTGTACAATATTACCGTATTTACCATCATCACGTTTTTTCTGGGTTTGATCTTGCAGATGCTGGTGATGATTGTGAAGGATCATAGGGATTGATCCGAAATAGTGCGAACTATTCATAAGGCCCACGCCAAGGCCACCGATAACTTACTACGAGCTGCATTTAAATTATGATGAAAGCCAACGCTGAAACACTCTCAGACGAACCCCTGGTATCCAACAATCAAGTTGAGGGGGAAAAGCCAACCGATGAAGCAGAACACTATAAGGTGCAAGGCTACCTCGAAGGTATCACAGCAAATTCTATTAATGGATGGGCCTGGATTCCTGGGCTGCCAGATGAGCATGTAGAGATAGAATTGACTCTTGATGGCAAGGTTATTAAGAGTGTTATGGCGAATCAGTATAGAGAAGATTTGGCTGCAGCTGGTCTGGGGCACGGAGATTACGGATTTAGCCTGAAGTCTGAGAAGGCTATTGACTGGAATAAAGTTAGGCTTGAAATAAAGGGTTTTGAAGGTCAGCTGATAGGCGGTAGTGCAAGTGAGATTGCAGAAAAAGTAAAAACAGTTGTAAAAGCCAAAGAGCCGATGGTCCACCTGACGTATTTTCCGGATTACTCCATTACTAATCCATATCAGAAAAGGTTAGTCGGATCGTTGCCGGGAAACTGGCAGCATTCCCCGGGTAAAATCGATGACGCTATTGACAAAATTCGCAACAACATTGATGGCGATGGTCATGTTTTTCATCTTCATTGGCTGAACCCTGTTTTCAGCAATGCGCCGAGCGTTTGGGCTGCAGAAAGGCAGAAAGACGAATTTATTGGTAAGTTAAAAGAATTTACTGCGCTGGGTGGTACTGTCATCTGGACGATACACAATGTTCTTTCACACGACAGACGATATGAAGATGTCGAAAGAAGTCTATCTCAATCTGTTGCCGATATCGCCGCAAAAGTTCACGTGCATTCTCAGCTCGTAATAGAAGAAATAAAGAACGAATACAGCATAAGTGCCGACAAAGTTATAGTTTTACCGCACCCGAATTATATTGATGTATATCAAAACTATATTACGCCCAAAGTGGCCAGAGATTATTTTAAAATACCTGATGATACTATAGTTTTCTCATTTATCGGTCAGTTGCGCCCTTATAAAGGGTTGCGAGAGTTAATCGAAGCATTTCGAAAGCTCAAAAGAGAATTCAGCAATATCCATTTGTTGATCTCTGGAAAGCCAGTGCATCCTTACAATTCTGAAAGTATTCGTCAGTTAACCAGTGGCGTGGATGATTGTACAGTGGTGTCTGACTTTATTCCTGACGATCAATTGCAGCTGCACTTTAATGCCACTGATTTTGTGGTCTTGCCCTATCTTAATGTATTGACTTCAGGCTCCGTTCTGAATGCATTGTCTTTTTCAAGGCCTGTTATCGCGCCTTGTATGGGTGTGCTGCCAGAAACTATTGTTAATGGTAAGAATGGTTGGCTTTATGACCCTGAAGACAATGACGCGTTATACAACACAATGCGCGCGTGTCTGAGCAAAGAGATACTGGAGCAGAGGGAGACGTTATTTCAAAACGCGAAAGCTAGCGTAGAGCATCTAACCTGGAAGGATTTTAGCCGGAATCTGGCATCTGCTGTTTCCGAGAAGATGGAGCCGGATTGGACGGAGTTGGAGGTCGCCGGATCTACCAGGAAAGTAAAAGTTACTCGCAGCAGTCACGATCGAGAATGCAAGCGTGATGCGGCAATTATCATACTCAACTATGGACACTACGACGATGTCCAGCGTTTAGTGAGCAGTATTGAGACTGGCACAAATAAAAGCTTTGAGCTTTTTCTGGTTGATAATGACTCACCCAATCTTAGCTACTCCGATTTTGTATCTTTTACATCGAAACTTGCTTGTCCTATCACCTATGTACGAGTTGACCATAATGGCGGATATGCGCTAGGTAATAATGTCGGGATAAGTATTGCGCTCCAACAACAGTTTGATTTTATCTGGGTTTTGAACCCGGATATCGTCATGGAAAAGCAGGCTCTGGATATATTGGTCGAAACAGCCGTTGATAACCCGGAGTGTAAAGTTTTTGGTTCGGCGATTTATGTGGGAGGTGTCGATAACAAAGTTTGGTCAGCAGGTGGTCGATTGAACTTTAAAAATGGATTGGATGCTGGCCATTTGTATGGGGGAATGGATAAGAATACGCTCCCGTCGACGCCATATGCAGCAGATTACGTGACAGGCGCCAGCTTATTTTGTCGACCAGAAATATTTTCAAAGGTCGGATTGATTCCCGAGGACTATTTTCTTTACTTTGAAGAAACGGACTGGTGCCAACGAGTACGTGCTTCCGGTGAAGAGATTCTGGTGGAGCCGCGATCCGAACTTTATCACTTTAAGCGCTCGGAAAGCGGCGGTTTACCGTCTCATTATTACTTCTATTACTTTATAAGGAATGCAATTCGGTTTACTAATCAGCATGAACCCGCGGCTCTTGAGATTACGAAAGCTGCATTGAAAAATAATTTTATAACACCTTGGTTGGAAAGGATTGCGAAACGAGCACCCAATAAGCTGGAGGTTTATCAGAAAATATCTGCTGCAGCGCTTGTAGATGCTAGTGATGGTGTGTCGGGCTCGCGGGAGCTATCTGATCTTTTCGCCCCTGAAGACGCCGTAGTACCCTCAACGAGTGCCATGGGTTTTATAGATGCTATTAATAACGGCACGGTCATTGGTTGGGCATACGACGCTTTGAACCCGGAAAAGCACCTGGATTTGGCGGTTTTATTGGACGGTCAGTTCGTTGGCTTTGTTAAGGCTGAACAATACCGCGAGGATCTCGAAGCAGCGGGTTATAAAAATGGTAATTGCGCTTTTCGGTTTAAATTACCCAACCAGATTGATGACGGCGAGCGGCATGTCGTTGAAGTAAGAATGGTTAATGGGGGCTCGATAGCCAAGAGGGTTCTGATTTCTCAGGTTGGCTCCGATTATAAAGGCCGTATGGACGGTGTTTCTGGTTATATGATAAGGGGTTGGTTCTTCAATAAGGCAAACGTGAATGAGCGCCCGGTAGTAGAGGTTGTTTTTGATAACAAGGGCTCTGTTTTAGGGCGAGCAGATTCGTTTAGGGCGGACCTTTTGAAGGCAGGTATTGGTAATGGGAAGCACGGATTCGAAATTCGGCTACCTGCTGAGCTGCTCGACGGCCAGGAGCATGAGTTCAAGCTGAAATTGCCGGGGGACAATAGGGTGCTTGCGCAGCGAAAAATAAAAGCGCTAAACCCGGTTTCAAAGCTCCCGGTGAGCAGTCTTAAAACACAGCTATCCTGGTTGTCCAGGCACAGGGAGTTTGCCTATGACAACGATGAAAGTTTGGAGCTATTAAAATACTTTTGTCAGACCGAGAAATCGTTTGTTGGGCTTGCGCGAAAAATTAAAAGTGAGAAGTTGGTGTCAGTGGTAATGCCAGCTTTTAATCGAGAAACGACCATCGAGGTGTCAATTCGGTCTGTTTTAGAGCAAACCTACGAAAATTTTGAGCTGATTATCGTGGATGATGGTTCGACTGACCAGACGGTTTCGGTAGTGCGGGACTTGGTTGAAGAGCTGGGTGAGTCGCGGATAAAGCTAGTAGTATCGGAAAAGAATGCAGGAGTATCCGCTGCCAGGAACAGAGCTTTGGCCGAAGCCAAGGGTGATTTCATTGCATACCTGGACTCCGACAATACCTGGAAGGCTGATTATCTAAAGGTTATGGTGACGGCTCTATACTTGAGTCCAGAAACCGACAGTGCATACTGCGGGCAAACTGTCTTTCAAGTATTACAAACGCCTGAAGGTCCAGTTGATAATCCAGTCATGATTAGAACAGGACCATTCAGTCTCTCGTTGATGGAAAATAGAAATTATATTGATTTGAATTGTTTTATTCATCGACGGGCCGCATATGAAAAATTAGGCGGCTTCAATGAAAGTATGCGGAGATTGGTTGATTGGGAATTGATATGGCGGTATAGCTATATTAAATCTCCAAAATTTGTTCCGGTTTTGCTTAGTGATTATTTTATGGCTAAGGCAGAAAATCAAATTACCCACCTGGAAAGTTACGAAAGAAATTTTCAGGAAATTCAACGAATTTTTAATGAGGAGAGGCCGCTGCTTGATAAGCATGTGTTCTCTTCAACCTGCCCTGAGTTTGATCTCGATCTGATTATGTTGGCGGATGAGTCAGAAGGTTCATATCTTTTTGACAGTATTACCAGTGCACTACTCGCATTGAATAATAAATCAGGGCGCCTGACAGTCATGGTTCCGGATGGTAGTTCCATTGAAAAAAGTTTACGAATGGCCTTTGGTAGTCAAGATCAATTAGCTATTCGATCTTATGAAGACTCACTGCTTGCAGTTGAATTGGATGCTTTTCTTCAAAAGTGTAAAGGTGATTGTGTGCTTATGAGTGGCACCGCGCGAATTGAGTCCAATACACTGGCGCACTTAAAATATGTGTCGGACATCACTCCATCAAATGGAATGATACTAACGAGAAGGTTAAAAAAGTTAAATGGTCAAGGTTTGGCGAAACTATCACCCTACGCTTCTTGTGTGCTTTCCTATGATCAGGTTGTTACAAGCTCAGTGACTAATAAAGTGCCGTCGCTCTATGTAAACCACATCTATGAGTCGCAGGCGTCGACTTTATTTTGTTCGTTTCTGAGTGCTGAATCACTTAAAAAAATCTCATTGGAGGAATGCCTGGATACTGATCGCGATGGAGTTTATGGGTTTTTGCGTTCTCAATTTCAGTTCATGCATGAATTACCATGTTATCAAGCAGCTCGTGCAGTGGCTTATGATATAGATTGAGCGATCTCTTGACGCTAGGTTGAATTGAAGTTTTCTATATATGGAGTGACGGCAGTGTTTATTGTTAATTTGGGCTGGGGAAAGTGCGGTACGACTTTACTGGATAGATATGTTAGAACAAATCAACTGTTAAATTACCCAGGAGAAAAGAAAGAGCTTAATTTCTTTCGGGGAAATGCTGGGCTCAATATGAAAAACTATAGGGGTATGTTTTCGCAATCGAGGATTAACCCTTCCTCTTATTTTGAGTCAAGTCCATCGTATTTGACTGGTGGTAACCATCTACATAAACGAAAAATATTATCTCGGATAAAGAGTTTTTTTGGTGATAATTTAAAAATTATTATTTGTGTGAGGCATCCTGTATATAGGGCATTTTCACATTATATCCATGATATACAGGTCTTCTCTAGATTCGGCGCATACAAGTATTCGCCTAATAATTTGCAGCGTAATCAGCTTTTTAACAATGTTTACGCTAATAGCTTTCCGGAGGCGATATCTCTGCAGTCAAATGTAAATGTTTCGTATTACGAAGACCTTATGCTTTGTCTTGAGGTGTTTGGAGAAGATAGTATTGATGTTTTTTGCTTGGAAAGGGATGCGTCGAGCGTAGAGCAATATTTTTCAGGTTTAGCTGACAGGTATGGTTTTTTGTTGCCGGAACAGCTAAAAGATGTGGGTAAAGTTCTTGAGGGGGGGCGTCTGCCCACCTATTTCTATTCTGCTGATTGTGATCATATTATTTCCTGTAACAACAAGGAAATGCTCGTAAAGAAGGGCGAGATGGCGGTTGTGACAGGTAAAAATAGCATAGTTTATAGTGAGGTAACGCCCTCAGAGTTTTCACGAGTTATGAAGTCCACTGAAAAGTGGACAAGTAGTCTAAGCGAGTTGGAGTTTTCGGAGATTCATGACAAATACTTTGAGGAAGATTTTGATAGGTCGCTAAAGGTATTTGATTTGTTAGGTACCAATTTGACTGAGTTCTACTCAAGTTTTAGGTTTTCCTCGAAACAAGTTAAGCTTCATGAGTATACTCTGATTTAGTTGATGCATTGTATCGTGATTTTGAAAGCCTATTTTAGAGTAGAGTGAGTTGTTCTATGGAAAAATCTAAGAAGTTAATTTTACATATCGGCTTCCCCAAAACTGGTTCCACAGCAATTCAAAGTGCGCTTGCAAAAGTCGAAGAAGATCTGAGCAAGAATGGAGTCACTTATGCTGGGTTTCCCGAAGAGGCTAAGAAGAACAAGATAACGAGTGGAAATGGTGTCGAGTTAGTGCAGCTGGCTACAGTTGCACGCCGCCCGGCCAGCTTTGATGAAGAGAAGTTCATTAAGAGTTTTGTCGATAGGTATTTTAAAAATAACAATACGGCCATTATTTCTAGCGAGCTTTTAGGAAACCTGAATAAAATGCAAATTCAGGAGTTGAAAAAATTTTTCGATAGTAAGGATTTGCACGTCATTCCTGTTGGGTGTGTAAGGAATATTTACGATCATACTTATTCTTTATACATGCAATCTGTAAAGCGGCATGGCGATAAACGTGCATTTTCGGAGTTTCATGAAGGTTTTTTTTCCCCTCAAATCAGAGCTATCAACGAATGGGGAAGTGTTTTTGATAATTTAAAGTTGATTAGTTATGACGCTGTAAAAGAAAATCTCTTTTTTGAGTTTTTGGCATTGTTAGAAGTTGATGGGTTAGTGGAGAGTATTAATTATGAGGCTCATAGGAAGAAGATAAACAGGAGTCTAACAATTGATGAAACGTTTATATTGACTTATTTGAACAAGCTCCATGATGGCGTTTTTTCACAGCGAATTTCTGATTCGCTTCTATATCGACATCCAGAGAAGCAATATTCCTTTCCTGTCGACCCTTCAGCGCTAGTGGATATGATAAAAAAGTACACTGAATTGCTGAATGATATTAATTTCAAGTATCAGCTAGGTGGCGATTTGAAAATACTGGATCTAATGAAGTTACCTTCTTATGATATTTCTCGGGAAGTTACCAGCATATCTCAAGATGTATTGGATGTATTTGAGGTTCTGGTGCAACTGTGTTTGGATCAGAGACAAGAAATTGTTCGTCTGAAAAGTTTGAAAGTCAAGCCTAAAGTAAAGAGTGATTAATCGCGAAGACACTTGGTTATAAATAATTATTCGGAATGGAGGGGCAGATGAAAAGTAAGGCGCTTGTTGTTGGGCATAGCCATGTAAACTGTATTCAAAAGGCGGTTAATTTAAGTTCATCAAAAGATTTTGAAGTATTAAATATACGCCAACTTCAAAAAGCAAAGGTATTGAATAAGAGCTCGGATGGACTAGTTGACAGGACATTATTAAGAAACCCTAGTCCTGACGTTATTTGCATAAGTCTTAGCGGTAATGAACACAATATTCTTGGTCTTGTTGAAGATCCCAATCCATTTAGTGTTGGTGATTTTGATTTAGGTTCTGTTCCCCATGATAGCTCTAGGTGGCTTATCCCTAGAAATATAATGCTGGAGGTTTTTACCGATAAATTAACGATATTTTTTAATCAGGCTAAGTCTTTGTGTAATTCCTTTCCTGATGCAAAAAAAATGTACTTGAATCCACCTCCTCCAATTTCTGATTGGATGCATATAACACGACACCCGAAGTTTTTTAAGGAGGTTATAGGGCGCGGGCCCGCTCCAGATGATTTAAAGTTGGAGCTTTATAAGATTCAAACAGATGTACTTAAATCATTTGCAAGTGACTTGGGGGCCCATTTCGTCGATGCACCTCCTGCGGCTATAGATGATCGAGGGTTTCTTCGGAGTGAATTTTATAACGATGACCCAACACATGGAAATATTGAATACGGGAAGTTAGTCGTTAAATTAATTGAAGAGATTTTGGAGAAAAGTGATGCATCCCTATAAGAACTTGCCCGATTACCAATTTTGGAAAAAGGAGCCTGGTGTCGGTGATGGAAAACTTTTAGATCCGGTTGGACCGAAGCCACCATTTTTGATATCGGAAGACAATAAAATCGTTACGGCTGGTAGTTGCTTTGCTCAACATGTTGCAAAGTTCTTATCTGGCTCTGGTTTTCTTCATTATATATCCGAAAGGCCACACCCTGTCATTCCTAACCATATAGCAATGCGCAACAACTACGGAAAGTTTTCAGCACGGTACGGAAACGTTTACACAACACGCCAATTGAAGCAACTTATTTACAGGGCGTTCGGCCATTTTGTACCTGTTGCACAAGCATGGAGATCTAAATTTGATCACAATGCTTTTATCGATCCATTTAGACCTCAAATTCAACCCAATGGATTTGTGAGTGAAGCGGAACTGTTAAGTGATCAACAACAGCACTTGTCATATGTGAGAGATGCATTTGAGAATATGGATGTTTTTGTATTTACTTTGGGGTTGACAGAGGCTTGGGAGGATGTGAGTGATGGAGCTATATACCCAATTGCGCCTGGCATAGCCGGTGGTGATTATGATCCGGGAAAAGTGGTTTTTCGTAATTTTGATGTGAGTGAAACCTACGAAGATCTCCGACAATCTATTGAGTTTCTGCGAACTATAAATCCTTCGCTTCGAATTATTCTGACGGTTTCTCCAGTTCCGCTGAATGCGACGTATGAAAATCGTCATGTATTACTCTCAACCACTTGGTCAAAATCAGTGCTACGTATTGCTGCAGAACAAGCGACTTGTAATTTTGATGATTGCGTATACTTTCCATCCTATGAAATTATCACAAGTCCACATGTAAGAGGAAAATATTTTGCAGAAGACTGTCGAGAAGTAACCCCAGAAGGTGTAAAGCATGTGATGAGCTTGTTTTTAAAACACTATACTGCAAGTAATGGAGCGTTAAATCCAGTTCGAAATATGGAAGAAAATAGAGCAGAAAAGCATTCCACAAAAATGCAGAAAATCGTAGATTTGCTTTGTGATGAAGAGCTTATTGATAACGAATAACTTTGAATTCATCAGTATAATTTGATTTTAAAGTTGCCATTTAGTGCTCCCTAGGTTTATTAAAAAAATTTTATACTGCTAAATTGCCAACTTGAGAATGTATGAGCTCAACACTCAAAGTCTGTAATATTGCCGATATGTGGACGGGCAAGGGCTAGATTAATACTGCTTGCGGTGTTTGGGACAATTAATTAGTACGGATCAAATTATGTCAACAGAAAATTCTGATTTCACTTTTTATATTCATGTAGGCTCGGGAAAAGCCGGTAGCACCTCTATCCAGACGCGGTTGAATCAGTCGTCCGCCCTGTTGGAAAAAAGCCGTTTAAAATATATTGGTTTGATGTTTGAAAACGTCGATAAACCCAAATACGGCTGGCAGAAAAGCTACGGTTGGCCGGATTTCCTCAACGTCAGGAACAATGAAGACGGCATTGGCCAACTGCTGACTGTTATAGACAGTGAACTTTCGAAGTTGAAAGCTGCAGGCTATAGGGGAGCGGTGTGGTCGAACGAGTCCCTGTTTCCGTTCCAGGACGTGATCGAGCCGGTGATTGAGCTGGCGCGCAAGATGCAGGTTAAGGTCGTTATTATCGGTTATGTGCGCAATCACTTTTCCTGGGCAGTGTCGGCTTACAAACAATGGGGCATCAAGCACAAAACCTACAGTGGCCCGGTCAAGAGTTTTAAGCAGTGGGTGTCTGAGAGAAACCTGGAATTTATGCCTAACGTCAGGCGCTGGCGACGATTGGCTAAAGGCAATTTTTACCTGCGTAACTTCGATGCCTGCGGAGATGTAGTGGAAGACTTTTTTGGACTGATCGGGCTGGAATACCAGCCGTCCAGCGAGAACTTTCAAAACTCCTCTCCCAATGAAGTAGCCATGGCCCTGTGGGCGATTTACAACAGCCAAATAAAAGGCGAAGTGTTGCCGGCGGAGCTGGAGCCATTACTGGAAAAATCCGGCGTACTGCGGCAAGAGTTTCAAAGCGTCAACTATTCAGCGTTACTGCCCAGCGAAGGTGATCTCGATACCATCAAAAGCCAGTGCAACAATGACCTGAATGAACTGAACCAGTTATTCGGAGAGATGGGCCAGGCGCCGTTGCAATTCAAATCGTCAGTTAAAAAGACCGCTGTTACCAATGAAGATTTGGTTGCCGCGCTGCTGTTGATGATTCAGCGCCTGAATAAGGAGGTAACTGTCTTGCGGCGCCGGGTTAACAAGCTCTCCAGGGACGACCGGCAATAGGTGCCGGGGTGAACGGATAAGATACCTGTTTCACCTGCCTCGGCTACACATTATTTTGCAGTGACAACGCTTATGAAGAGAATTGTTAGAAAGTTTACCTCTGCGGGTAAAAGCAAAGGCTCGTTGCGAGCGACAGTCGATACCCTTTATGAATCCGGCGATACTGCGGTTTTATGGGGCTGGATATTGGTACAGGGCAGTCCTGCGGAACCTTCAGCTTCGCTCACAGATGTGGAAGGTAACCCGATTGACGTGCGCTTTGTCTGGGTGCATCGGCCAGATGTAGAGGCCGCGCTGAAACCGCAAGCCGACAGCGCTTACTGTTCAGGTTTTATCGCCATTGCTGAAAGCCGCTCAAACCGCCTGGGCAAGCTGCATGTGGGCTCGGAATCCGTGGATATCAGCCAGCAGGCCTTTGTTATGGTGGACTCTATGGCGGCCATTATCGGATCCGTACCTGCGGCCAGTAGAGCCCGGGTGACGGAGGCATTGGAATACCTTGATGCCGATGATCCACAGGACGATGCGAATGAAGAAGTAAGCGAAGTATTCAGTGTTTGTGTGGATACAGTAGCGACCATCGTCGATAAGTACGTGTATCTCAATGGCTGGATTGCCGATCCCGGCTCTGATATTGATTTGATTCAGGTAAAGCTCGACGACCAGGTGCTGGATATCACTAACCAGTTAATTCGCTACCCGCGCCACGACCTGCGGGATATGGCCGCTGCCAAGGGTATGACCCACACGGAAATGGGATTTTTTTGTGTGGTGCCCTGTGCCGGGCCGGTGCGCACAGGCAGTTTCAGTTATGGCCGCAGACAGCATAAAAGCAGTCTCAAGAAACTGCCCCTGAAGTTTGGCTCCCTGCCGGCGGATGAGGTCAAGGCAACCCGCTTTTTATTGGCCCCGCTCAACGTCTACAGCGAATCCTTTGCTACCCGGGCAGCACCGTTACTGGCCCAGGTGTTCGAAGCGATTTGGGAGCCGCGCCTGCAGAGCAGGCCAACCGGTGAGGTGCAGCAGTACGGCAAGCGGCCGGAGTCGCCAAAGACATCGGTGATTATTCCCATCTATGGGCGCTACGATTTTATCCAGCACCAGTTATTGCATTTTTCCAGCGACAAGGATTTTGCCAATACCGAAATCATCTACGTGCTGGATGATCCGTCCAAAGCGCGAGAGTTCTTTATTGCCTGCAACGGTGCCTTCCAAACCTTTGGCCAGGCTTTTACCACTGTTTACTGTGGCCGCAACCTGGGCTACGCCGGCGCCAATAATCTCGGTGTGGAGCAGGCCCGTGGCGAGTTCGTACTGTTGTTGAACTCGGACATTATTCCGCGGGAAAAGGGCTGGCTTTCGAAAATGCTGGCCAAGTTTACCACCCTCGACGCGGTGGGGATCCTGGGCGGTAAGCTGGTCTATGAAGACAATTCCATCCAGCATATGGGTATGCGCTTCCAGGAAGACAGCTTTTACCCCGGTGTCTGGATGAACTATCACCCCTATAAAGGCTTTCCCGAGAGTTTGGCACCGGCGTTTACCAGCCAGGAGGTGGAGTCGGTTACCGGGGCTTGCATGCTTATGAAAACCGAGGTGTATCGTCAGGTCGGAGGGTTTGATACTCATTACCTGCTCGGTGATTTTGAGGATTCTGACCTGTGTATGAAAGTGCGCCAACAAGGCCTGAAGATATACGCCGACGGTGAAAACTGCCTCTATCACCTGGAGCGCCAGTCGCAGAACCTGGTGGACGCGGGCGACTGGAAGTTCAAATTGACCTTGATGAACGGTATGCGGCAAAAGAAAAAGTGGGACCAGCAAATTAAGGATTTGAAGAATGAGCTTAACTGATAAGAGAATCCTGATTGTCTCCCACGGCCACCCGGACTTTAACAAGGGCGGGGCGGAACTGGCGGCCTACAATATGTACCAGGCATTGCGCCGGCAGGGGGTAGACGCCTGGTTCCTGGCTCGTACGGATTTGATGCCCCACGGCGGCGCGGCCTTTTCCACCCGCGGCGATGAGCGGGAAATATTGTTCCACACCACTATGGACGACTTTTTCCTGTTCTCTAATATCAATACTCGCCACCTGTGGGCCGATTTCAGGGAGCTGTTGCAGCGTATCCAGCCAGATGTGGTGCATTTTCATCACTACATTCACTTTGGTATCGAAGCCCTCAAGATCGTCAAGACCACGCTGCCAGCCAGCCGCCTGGTGTTGACCCTGCACGAATACCTGGCCATTTGCCGCAACGGCGGGCAGATGATCACTACCGATACCAAGCCCAAACTCTGTTACGGCGCCAGCACCACCGATTGCCATCGCTGTTTTCCCAAGCATTCGCCGGCGGATTTTTATTTGCGCGAGCGATACCTGAAAGCGTTCTTTGGGCTGGTGGATGCGTTTGTATCGCCGTCACAGTTTCTCAAGCAGCGCTATGTGGATTGGGGTATACCGGCGGATGCGATTACCGTGATCGAGAACGGCCAACCGCCGGTCAGTAAGCCGGCGTTCCGCTACCCGGTGGCGACTGAGGGCAAGGTGCACTTGGCGTATTTTGGCCAGATCAACCCCTTCAAGGGCTTGCACGTGCTGTTCTCCGCGCTGGATTTCCTGCCGAAGAAATTGCGTAAAAAGCTGCATATCGATGTGCACGGTGCGAATCTGGAGTCGCAGGAATCCAGCTACCAGAAGGAGTTGATGACTCTGTTTAAAAAGAACAAGGACATCATCGACTTTCACGGCCGCTACGAAGCCAGGGAGCTGTTCGACATCATGAAAGACGTGGATTGGGTGGTGATGACCTCGATCTGGTGGGAAAATTCACCGATGGTGATTCAGGAGGCCTTCAACTACGGTCGCCCGCTGCTGGTCAGTGATATCGGCGGCATGGCGGAAAAAGTTGAGGATGGCCGCACCGGCTTGCACTTCCGCGCGGGCAAGCCGGCGTCGCTGGCCCACGCCCTGGAAAAGATCATCAACAACCCGACCCTGCGCGATGAATTCGCGGCTAATATTACCCCGCCCCTGAGTATTGACGACTGCTTGCAGCGGCACCTGCCACTCTATGAGCAGCGTCCGGCAAGCGCGGAAGTCATTGTTTAACGAAAATTTGAGGTTTATCAATTGGATTCCACGCAAGTAGCAGAGAAAAATGTTTTTGTGGTCGGCAGTGTTGGCCGGGTGGATGGTTGGCCATTTATGGCGACCAATGAAGCATTCAAGAAAACCGGCAATACCGGTAACCTGGCTTTTTTTACCGCGGTCCAGCGTCATTTGGAAAGCTACACTAACATCGACTTTCACAGCCGTGTCGGGGCCAGTGGTGATGTGGCGGTAATTCCCTGCGCCAATCATATCGGTGAGCACGCTGGCAATCGCGCCCGCTATGAGTTTTGCAATGACTTTCCCGGGTCGGTTGTGGCCATCGGCCTGGGGGCGCAGATGGCACTGGGTGGCAAGGCGCCAAAATTGTCCAACGATACGTTGGCATTTATGGAAGCGCTGGCCAGCAAGAGTGCCACTGGCGCCGCCAATATCGCCGTGCGAGGCGAATCCACCCGTCAGGTATTCGAAAAGTACGGTCTGGAAAAGTCAGTCACTGTATTAGGCTGCCCGTCGCTGTTTCTGAACCCGCGCCGGGATCTGGGGCGTTACATCCAGGGGCGGATCAATCCGGAGCCGAAAAAAATTGCTATCGCTGCCGGGTCACCCAATCCCCAGGGCAAGTACGGTACCACTGAGAAGAAGTTGGTGCGTTTGCTGGAGAAGCACAGTGGCCAGTACATCGTGCAGCACCCCATCAATTCTATCAAGCTGGCGCGCGGTGAAGCCGGTCAAGTGCCGGAACCTTTTATTGAAAAGTATCGCGATGCCATCAAGCCGGCCATGCCGCTGAATCGCTTTACCCGCTGGTTTGAGCGCCGCTCCAGGGCCTTTTTCGATATCGACAGTTGGATCGATTTTCTCAGTGGTTATGATCTGCTGGTGGGCACCCGTATCCACGGCTGCATGATGGCGATTCAGGCCGGCAAGCCTGCTTTGTGCCTGGTGCACGACAGTCGCACCAAGGAAATGTGCCAGACCATGAAAATTCCGTTCCTCGAGATTGGCAAGGATGACCTGAGCTGCCTGGACAACGGCGATTTTGGCTTTCTGGCGGAATACGACTGGGCCGGGTTCGATGCCAACAGGGAGGCGATCAGAGCTCGCTACATTGAGTTTCTGCAAACAAATCAAGTGCCTGCATCTCCTTACCTGGCGTCTTGAGCGCTTGTTTCTTGTGGGGTGATGACCGGTTTTTCAAGTTAAGAGTTTGTTATGACCAACAGCCCTGTCGGCCAGCCCGTCATTGTTTGCACCGGCTTTCATCGCAGCGCCACCTCCGCTGTCGCCCGTTACTTGAACCGTGCCGGATTAAATATGGGCAACCACCTGATGGGGGCCGATATTTCCAATCCGGGTGGTCATTTTGAAGATTGGCCAGTGGTGAAGCTGCACGATGCAGCATTGCTGGAGTCTGGTGCCGACTGGCAATACCAGGGGAACGAGGCTCTGTTGGCATTGCCAACAGACTCAATCGCTGGTTATGTGGCCGTTCGCGACCAGGGTGAGAAAGCCTGGGGATTTAAAGACCCCAGGACGATGCTTTATCTCGATAGTTGGGATAAGGCTCTCGGTTCAAGAGGGCGCTACCTTTTTGTAATCAGGCACTGGGCCGAGTGTATCGAGTCACTGTTGCAGCGACATAGTCGGCCACTGGCTTACAATGAATTTTCCCGGCGTAGCTGTCGCTTGCACGCCGCATTTTGGTCTCAGCCGGACCTGGCCGCCAGGATGTGGCTGGCCTATAACCGCAAATTGTTAGAATTTTTAGAGCGACAACACAGTAACAGAATGGTCCTGACTCACAGAGCTGTTCTGGCAAAGCATCCCTTGATAGCCAGCGTGAATGAAAAGTTTAATATGGCGCTGGACGCTACGGTTGATTCGCCTGTCAATACCAAATTGGTCACCGCCAGTGTTGCCGATTCTATCCATGACTCCCTGTCCGAGTCGTTGCGTGTTCAGCTGGATGCCATTTGGCAGCAATTGTTAGAGTATGCTGACTTTCAGGCGGAAGACGAAAATGTTCGCTACTACAAACAAGGGAAAAGTGATCAGCTGCTTTTAAAACAAGTGCAGGGGTTTATTCCTGAAGCCATCGATAACAAAAGTACAGCAGCTACCACCGCCGTGGGATCCATTGAGGATGATTTCGTTAATCGATTGGCCAGTGCTATTGGCGAGGATGTTTTCGCGCAGTTGTTAAAATGGGCAACCAGAAAGGGGCTTCGAGCCGATCGTGAACTTGGTTCACACCTTGTCAATCATGTTGATACACACTTGCCGTTGGTCTCAAAATCCTGCCAGGCGCTAGCGGATTATCTGTACTTCTCGGACCTGCACAGCCTGGCACTGGAGAGCTATAAACACGCAGTTTTGATCAACAAACCCAATGGCCAATTGTACGCATCCATTGGTAAATGTTATTTGAAATTGAAAGATATAAAACTCGCCCAATGCTTTTTCGACAAGGCCATTCAGTTTAACCCAAAGAATGCCATGTTTTATTGTCACAAGGCGTTGTTGCTTGATGAGTTGGGTCAGCGGGAAGAGTCCGTGGTGCTCTATCAGCAGGCGCTTGCACTGGCGCCAACTGACAAGCGTATTGTCAAGGTCGTGGCAGCTGCGCTGGAACAAATGGGCAATATCGAAGGGGCATTGGCGGCAATGGCCCCCATAGCCGAACGCAAGGAAGCAGATGTTCAAAAATTATACGTAAAGTTGCTGTTGGCCAGTGATGTAGAGGCAGGCAAGAAAGCTTATTTTTCCATGGTTAGCACGGCTCTCAAAAGCGTCAATCAGGCTCAATTTTTGGCGCCTGTGTTTGCGTTTGTGGGATCTGCGGCTGCGGAGCAGGATCTGTTGTCCCGAATTGAAAAGCACTGGCGAGCGCTGGAAAAAGAGCAAAAGCAGGATTAGATTCAGGGTTTGGAGCGGGGTGGGTGCCACAGGCTTGTAGTAGCGCTGATTTAGCCTGCCTGAGATTTTCAAAGTTAATTTAATTCTCGAGGTGTACAGTCAGATCGGTTTCGACCATTTGACGTCATTAACATTTTATTCCTTGGCTGGCCGCATATTTTGACCTGATACCTCGGTTTTTTATTGCATTCCTGTGACGAGCATCTAAAAGACCTAATCCTATATTCCACATCAATCTTTTTCTATTCGCTTAAATCGTGATTTACTCTAACGGTTTAATGGTGTCTCCTCGAAAATAACTCCGTTGGTCAATGGCTAGTCCGTGCAACTTGTCAGGTTTATTTTCACTGACGCAAATGTTTTACCGCTCGTCATGCAGCATTGATATAAACGCAGAAGGAATTGTGTAATGATCTCGCTCACTTTCATAGGCTTACGCAGGTTGCTCAAGCCATTTTTCAAACAGTTTTTTCTCCTCTCATTTTTCGCTCTGGTCGCCAATTTCGCGTTAGCGTTGAATATCGTCGCGACGGTGGATGTCGACCAAAAGGGCTCGGATTTTCACTATTACAAGATTCTGGTGTCCAATACCGATTCGGTGACGCGCAGCGATGTCACGGTCACCACCAATGTGCCGGCGGGCCTGCGATTTTATTACACTTATTCACGGCCTGTGGCGAGTGGTTGCGGCACCAGTTATTGCGATGGTGCCGATATCCCAAGCTGGGATTTGGGCGACCTGGCGCCAGGTGATTCACAGATGATCATCGTGCCGGCGCAGCGCAGCGGGGCAACGGACGGGCAGTCGTTCACCTTTGACGCGTCGGTAACATACGCCGGATTGGGCTCGCCGCTTACAGATTCGGTAACCACCCAGTACGACACTACCACCCCGATTGAGCTATCTATTGACGCGGTCAAACAGACCGTCGATGCCGGCAGTGACGTCCAGTACCAGGTGAGCTACGGTAATATCGGCAACGCCAGCCTTACTGCAACAGAAGTGGCGGCGGATATACCGGCCGGCACGACACTGGTTTCGGCCTCGGATGGCGGCACCCAGGTCGGCAGCCAGGTGGTGTGGGATATTGGCATTCTCGGCGTGGGCAGTGGCAGCAAGCGATTTTTTACGGTGTCGATTCCGGACGGTGCCGAGGATGGGGAGATTTACTTAAGTAACGCGCAATTTACCGGTTCCGGCTCACTGGATGTGACTTCTACCGAATCCATTGTGGTCAACTCTGCAGCTGGCCTGACCCTGGATGTCACCCTGGCCAGTGATATTTCCAGTGGCAGTGGCGATTACCTCTATTATCGCTACGTGCTGTCGAATCGCAGCTCGGTGGACTTGGCCGACGTGGTTCTGAATACCATGGTCGCGGATAATACCCGTTTCTACTACACCTATTCACTGCCAACGGCATCTAACTGCGGTACAAGTTACTGTGATCCCGGGGAGTGGAGTTCGCACGAGTACGACTCTCTGCCCGCGGGTGAATCGCGAGTTGTTATCGTACCGCTCAGCCGTGTTAATGCGGTCAATGGCGAGTTGCTCACCAGCCACGCGGTGGCCTCTGACAGCACCGGTAATTATCGCTTGGGCAGTCGAACATCCATCAATCACAGCAGCACCTCGACACTCGAGCTGTCCCTGTCTGCAGAAAAGCAGGTGGCGGCAACGGGTGAAGAAATTACCTATGAATTGAACTTCGGCAATATCAGCGGCAGTGCCTACCAGAACCTGGTATTGGAATTTGATATGCCGGCCGGTGCTACGCTGGTCAGTACCACAGGCGGTGGCAGCGAGTCGGACGGGGTCGTGAGTTGGGACCTGGGTACCTTGAATACCGGTACTGGCAATAAGCGCATGCTAACGTTGACCCTGGCGGATACCCTGGAAGATGGCGATGTAGTCGTTACCACATCGCGCCTGCACACAGGTGGCCAGCGGCTAATCCAGTCCGCTGAGAGTGTGGTGGTACGCAATGACGTCGGAATGACTCTCAGTGTAACGCTCGCCAGTGATATCAGCAGTTCAGGTGGCGACTTTCTCTATTATCGCTATGTTCTGGCCAATCACAGTTCCGTGGATTTGGCGGACGTTTCGCTGCGCACGATGGTGGCGCACCATACCCGTTTTTATTACACCTACAGCTTGCCCACGGCGAGTGGTTGTGGCACCAGCTACTGTGATCCCGGAGTGGACTGGAGTGAACACAGTTATTCGTTGCTGCCTGCAGGGGAGTCTCGGGTCGTTATCGTTCCGGTAGACCGCGTCGGAGCTGTTGACGGCGAAGTGCTGACCAGCCGTGCGGTGGCCTACGATGCCACCGACAGCTTCCGCCTGGGGGCACAGAGCTCGGTCAATTACGATAGTTCGCCGGCTCTGGAGCTGTCCCTATCGGCAGAGAAGCAGGTGGTGGATACCGCGGAGGAAATTACCTACGAATTGAACTTTGGCAATATCAGCGGCAGTGCCTATCAGAACCTGGTGCTGGAATTTGATCTCCCGCCCGGCGCGTCGCTCGTGAGCGCAAGCGACGGTGGCAGTGAGTCCGACGGGGTTGTCAGCTGGAGCCTCGGCACCCTCAATACCGGCAGTGGCAACAAGCGCCTGGTCACCGTCGAATTGGCCGATACACTGGCCGATGGCGAGGTGGTGGTCACGGATGCACGGCTGCACACGGGAGGGCCGCGCTTGATCCAGTCGTCCGAAAGCGTGGTGGTGCGCAACGACGTCGGGCTGTCCCTGACAGTGACGCTGGCCAGCGACACCAGCAGCGCCAGCGGTGATTTTCTCTACTACCGTTATGTCCTGGCCAACCACAGTTCGGTGGATATGGCGGACGTTTCACTGCGTACCATGGTGGCGCACCATACCCGTTTTTATTACACCTACAGCTTGCCTACGGCGGGCGGCTGCGGAAGCAGCTATTGCGATCCGGGGGTGGACTGGAGTGAGCACAGTTACGGTTTGCTACCGGCAGGGGAATCCCGGGTGGTAATCGTGCCGGTAGACCGCAATAGCGCTGTGGATGGCGAAGTTCTGACCAGCCGCGCCGTGGCCTACGATGCGACGGACAGCTTCCGCCTGGGGGCGCAGACTTCAGCCAATTATGATAGTACGGCGTCGCTGGAGTTGTCCCTCGCCGCCGACACACAAGTGGCAGCTACAGGTGCGGAAGTCCTCTATGAACTGAGCTTCGGCAATATCAGCAACAGCGCCTACCAGAATCTGGTGTTGGAGTATGACTTGCCGGCGGGAGCGACACTGGTCAATGCCTCCAACGGTGGCACCTTGAGTGGCGGCGTGGTCAGCTGGGATCTGGGCACCTTAAACACCGGTGCGGCCAATAAACGTTATGTACGGGTAAGCTTGCCGGGCGGTGCGGCAGACGGCGATGTGATTGTCGCCCACTCACGCTTGCACAGCGGCGCGGCGCGCCTGATCCAGGCCTCCGAAAGTGTGGTGGTACGCAACGATGTGGATTTGGGGCTGGATGTCAGTCTGGTCAATGACCAAACCTACGATGACAGTGGTTATATTCTCTATCGCTATGTGCTGACCAATCGCGGTTCGGTAGATTTGGCTGACGTGACCCTGCGCACTATGGTGGCTCACCACACCAGTTTTTATTACACCTACGCGCTGCCTGTCGCGGGTGGTTGCGGTAGCAGTTATTGTAATTCCGGGGTCGAGTGGAGTTTGCACAGCATAGACCAGTTGCGCGCTGGCGAATCCAGGGTAGTGACCATTCCAGTGAGCAAGGAGTCGAGCGCTGTGGATGGTGAGGTGCTCACCAGCCAGGCGGTGGCCTACGACAGCGGTGGTGCTTACTGGCTGGGCAGTAAATCCACGGCACTCTACGCCGATGATCCGACGCCCCAGGTCGCCATGACCGCGCGTCGTTTTGTGCTGGCTGACAACGCTACCCAGGAGGTCGATATCTGGGCCGGCAACCCGCAGTCGAGCGTGGTCAGCAATGCCTATTATGTTCTCAATATCCCGGACGGCTATTCAGTGCAGACGGTATCGAACAATGGCGTGGCCTATACCGTTGCAGGCAGCCCCATCGTGGTCTGGCCGCTGGGTAATATTCCCGCCGGGCAGTGGCTGCATGAATCGGTAACCCTGGTTTCCGACGCAGGTCTTGGTGCGGCCGAGGTGCTGGTACTGCGCGGCAGTTTGCATCGCGGCGCTGATCCCACCAATGCATTGGCCCGGTCGCAATTGCCAACGGTGATAGGCGCAGAGGTGATCGATCTGGATACCGCAGAAACCAATACCGCCGGGGCGCGAGAGTGGGATCTGCTGGCGGAAAATATCAGTTCGCCCGAGGTGGCTGATACCACCCTGTATTTCTGGGTGCCGAGCTATACCTATGCGCTGGAGTCCGGCACCGGTGCGGTGTGTTCGGGCAGTACCTGTAACCCCGACGAGTGGGGTTATTGGGACATTGGAAATTTTGATGCCGGTGCCGCTGAGGCGTTTAATCTGCCGCTCACTGATTCAAACCCGCCCAATGGCTTGTTGCTTGTGGGCCAGGCTCAGCTCAATTGGTCCTCCACTCCCCGCAAGCCAATTTCCCTGCAAAGAGTCTGGGGTGCGGGCAGTGAGTACCAGGTTGACCAGAACCACGACAGCGACGGGGACGGCGCTCCGGACTGGTGGGAAATCGCCAATGGCTTTGACTTCCTCGACGGCACCGATGGTGCGCTGGATGCGGATAATGATGATTTGAGTAACACCGGCGAGTATTTCGCTGGCACACTGCCGTACGTAGCCGATACCGATGCCGATGGTATAACCGACGGCGCTGAAGTGGCAGTGGGTTTAAACCCCCTCTCGGACGCAGACGCCGGCCTCGACCTGGACAGTGATGGTTTGAGCAACCTGACTGAACACCGGCTCGGCACCCTGCTGGATGATGAGGACAGCGACAACGATGGCTGGACTGATTACCAGGAAGCATTATTGGGTAGCGATCCACTGCTCGACAGTGATTACTATATTCCCAATGCGGCCTTTATCTCTGTGCACAAGTTGTGGGATATAAACGGAGACGGAGTTGAGGAGGTCGGGCAGTTTGGCAAGCGTACCAATAACAATAAGCCTCAGTTGATCATCACCGATCCGACCACCGGCTCCACGGTGACCTCCTACACCTGGGAGGATGACTGGTACAACCCGCAACTGGTGCGAGTCTCCGATCGCAACGGCGATGGAGTAGAGGAGCTTGCCCTGTTCGGTCTGGCCAAAGCCGACCTGCGGCCGCAGCTGGTGATTAAAAACGGGGCCAACGCCGCCCAGGTGCTGAATACCTTCAGCTGGCCGGCCAGTTGGACCGGCGTGCAGTTTGTAGAGTTGGATGATTCCACCAGTGACGGAGTGTCTGAGTTGGCCATCTTCGGGTTTGATTATGTCACCTGGCAACCCAAGCTGGTGGTGCGCGACGGCTCCGATCCGGAAGTTGCCAGACCCACCACCAGTTGGCCCTCCATCTGGAACAATGTGCAGTTTGTGCAACTGCCGGATATGAACAGCGACGGGGTTGATGAAGTGGCTATCTTTGGTCAGCGCACTGGCAGTGGTCGCAACCAGCTGGTGATCAAGGACGGCACTGACCCCGATGTACAGATCGAGATCTACAATTGGGGCAACAACTGGGACGACCCGCAGGTGGTGTCGTTGGCCGATCTCAACAATGACCTCAGTAACGAGATCGCGCTGATGGGTGTGCGCAAGGACGACGGCCGAGCCCAGATGATCGTCAAGAGCGGCAGCAATCGCTCCCAGGGCGTGCGCAACTACGGTTGGCCGGAGGAGTTGACCAACCCGATCTATATGTCGGTACCGGATCGCGACAATGACGGCCTGGCGGAACTGGGTATGGTCGGCGTGCGCAGTGACGATGGGCGCACCCAGATCATTGTCAAAAAAGGCAGCAGCCAGCAAACCCTGGAGGTGGTGGGTTGGAATACCACCTGGCTTGACGGAGTGGTGCATATCCTCGCCGATCTCTCGACAGACGCACTGCAGGACTACGCTTTGCTGGGTAACCACTTCAACGCCGGTTATGCCCAGTTGGTGGTGATCAATAGCGCCACTGGCCAGAACCTGCGCACCTTCAGTTGGCCTACCATGGACGCCACCAAAGCTACCCTGATCCAACTGGCGGATATGAACGGCGACAACATTCCGGAGGTGGGACTTTATTCGGCCGAGAGCGGTAGTGGTGTCCTGCAGATCAAGAACGGTGCCAACCAGGCACAGATTCTCTCGACTGTGAACTGGCCGGCGGCCTGGTACTAGACGCGTGTATATGGCTGCATTTTAGCGAAGCAGCCTGCCCAGCCATTTGTCGCTGGGCAGGCTATACAGAGTTTTATTACTTCCCATCAATCCGAAGGTGCATGCCACGCACCGGTCGTCTGCCACCTTGCGAGTCTTCTCCACTGGCGTATACTTCTACCTCAGCCAGTTCGCAAGGACTCCGCCCGCTCCGTGGGTGAGCCCCTTGAAATTGCGCCGGGCTTCCCCTCGCGATCGCTAAAAATTATTCAGGCATGGGGATTTGACAAGGTTTGGTCGCGCTAATGGCGCGAACCTTAAATCGGATTGTGCGATGTTCTCATACGCTAGTCTTAGCTCCTGTTGGCGTTCCTGTTGGCGTTCTTGTTGGTGTTCTTGTTGGTATAGTTGTCCGAGTTTTGGATCAATCCTCCTCACTGCTTTGCTTCTGTGTATTGCCAGTCCTGGCCATGCACTGAACCTGGCAGCCACTATTGATTCCGATCGCAAGGGCAGCAATTACTTTTACTGCAAAATCCTGGTATCAAACCCGGATTCGGTGGTGCGCAATAACGTCACCGTCGCCATCGATGTGCCCGCCAATACCAACTTCAATGAGACCAGTGCGTTGCCGGTTGCCAATTGCAGCGGCAGTAGCTGTGACGCGGGTGAGACCCCGAGCTGGGAGCTTGGCAGTCTGGCCGCGGGCGCGTCCCGGGTAATAATCGTGCCGTTCCAGCAGGTGGGCGCCACTTCCGGGCAGACCTTTACGTTTAACGCGGCCGCCACTTATACCGGTTTAGGCGAACCGGTTAGCGCGACCGCGGAGGCCGAATATGACACCAGTAGCGCAGTGGAGCTGTCACTGGACGCGCGCCGGCAAACCGTAGCCGCTGGCGGCGAGGTCCGGTACGAGCTCGGTTTCGGCAATATCGGTGCGACTCCCTTGCCGGGACTGTCGCTGGAATTTGACCTGCCTGCCGGCGCCAGTCTGGTGGAGGTGTCCGACGGTGGCAGTTTGGCCAACGGCGTAATCAGCTGGGAGCTGGGCACTTTGGCGGCGGGGGCTGCCAGCAAGCACTTTGTGCGAGTGGCGCTGGCGGCGGACCAGGAATCCGGCGACCTGATCACAACAGCAGCTCGTGTGCGTGACAGCGAACAAACCCTGGTCAGCGCTGCGGAGAGTGTAGCGGTGCTCAACCAGGCTGGGCTGGCCCTGGACGCGACCCTGGTCAATGACTTGAGCTTCGCCCTGGGCGGACATTTTTATTATCGCTATGTGCTGACTAATCGGGGTTCGGCAGCCCTGGCAGATGTGGAGCTGCGGGTGCTAACCGCAGAGCACAGCAGCTATATGGAGCTGGGCAGCTTGCCGGCCACAGACTGCAGCGGTGCCAGCTGCGATGCCGGCGAGTGGGGTTACTACAGTTTTGGCCCACTGGAGGCAGGGGAGAGCCGGGTGGTGACCATCCCGGTGCTGAAAACCGACGCCGCCGTGAATGGGGATGTTCTCACCAGCCGGGCCATGGCGCAGGCGGACGGTGGTGCTGAGTGGGCGGGGGTTAAGTCTTCAGTCTTGTATGCGCAAGCTGTGAAACCCCAGGTGGCCATGGCCGGACGGCGTTTTGTGGTGGCCGCGAATGCCACCCAGGAGGTGGATATCCGCGTCGGCAATCCCGGAGCGGCGGCGCTCAATAACGCATTTTTCGTGCTCTCGATCCCGTCGGGCTTTGCGGTGCAGACGGTCTCCGGCAATGGACTGGCACTGGCGGGGGCCGGCAACCCCTATGTGATCTGGCCACTGGGTAATATTCCCGCCGGCGGCTGGGTGCAGCAGAGTGTCACCCTGCAGGCAGACGCGGGGCTGGAGGCGGGGCAGGTGCTGATACTCGAAGGCAGCTTGCGCGGCGGCGGCAATCAACCCGGGTCCCTGGCACGGGCGCAACTGGCGACCGTGATTGGCGCCGAGGTGCTGGATGTGGACTCTGGCCTGGCAGTCAGCGGCAGCACCCTGAACTGGGATTTTCTCGCTGAGAATATCAGCGCGCCGCAACTGACTGATGCCCGCTTGTGGTTCCTGATGCCCAACACCAGTTTCTTTTTCCCGGGGCAGGGCGGGGCGGTGTGCCCGGACAGCGGCTGTTTCCCCGGCGATTGGGGCTACTTCCCGCTGGGTGACTTCGGTAGCGGCGAATCTGCACCCTTTGACCTGGCGGCGACGGTATCCGGCGCCGCCGCCGGCGCACTGCTGGTGGGACACGTCAACCTGGATTGGGCCTCGACGCCGCGCACACCGCTGGCCATTCAAAGACTGTGGGCGCTCGGCAGTGAACACCCGGTCGACCTCGATCACGACAGCGATGGCGACGGCGCTACTGATTTCCAGGAGCTGCAGTACGGCACTGACCCGCTGGACAGCCGCGACGTGCTGCTTGAAGCCAGTAGTTATCTCTCGCTGCACAAACTCTGGGATATGAACGGTGACGGGATTGAGGAAGTGGGCCAGTTTGGTGTACGCCTCAATAACGACAAGCCCCAGCTGATTGTGACTGACCCCAGCACCGGTGCCACAGTCAAATCCTTTACCTGGGAGGCGAGCTGGTACAACCCGCAGCTGGTCAGGCTGTCGGATCGCAATGGCGACGGAGTCGATGAGCTGGCCGTCTTCGGCTTCGCGAAAGCTGATTTGCGCCCCCAGTTATCCATCAAGAACGGGGTCAGCGCGGCGCAGCTGAATACCTTCAGTTGGCCAGCTAACTGGTACGCGGTGCAATTTGAGGAGCTGGACGACTCCACCAACGATGGCATCTCCGAGCTGGCGATCTTCGGTTTTGACAAAGCCAGTGACCAGGCCAAGCTGGTGGTGCGCAATGGCGCCAATCCGGAGCAGCAATTACCCACCACCAGCTGGCCGGCAATTTGGCAGAATGTCCGCTTTTTGCAGACTCCGGATGTCAACGGCGACGGGGTGGAGGAAGTGGCGATTTTCGGCCAGCGCACGGGCAATAACCGCAACCAGCTGGTGATCAAGGATGGCGTCGACCCGAATATCCAGCACGCTATTTATAACTGGGGTGATAACTGGGACCAGCAGCAGATCCTGCGCCTCGCTGACAACACCAACGACGGCATTGAAGAGCTGGGGTTACTGGGTGTGCGCAGGGACGACGGTCGCGCCCAGTTGATCGTCAAGAATGGTGCCAATCGCTCCCAGGGGGTGCGTAATTACGGTTGGCCGGAAGAGTTGACCAGCCCCGAGTATTTGCCGGTTCCGGATCGGGACGGCGATGGCCGGGCGGAGTTGGGGATGGCCGGGGTGCGCAGTGACAATGGCCGCACCCAGATTATCGTCAAGCGCGGCAGCAATCAGCAAACCCTGGAGGCAGTGGGTTGGAATACCACCTGGGTCGATGGCAAGGTGCACGTGCTGGCGGATTTGTCCGGCGATCAATTGCACGACTACGCGCTGCTGGGCAATCACGTCACTGCTGGCTACGCCCAATTGGTGGTCAGCAACAGCGCCAGCGGGCAAACCCTGCGCACTTTTAGCTGGCCCTCTATGGATGCCACGCAATCCACCCTGGTAGAACTTGCAGATATGAATGGCGACGGCATTCCGGAAGTCGGCCTGTATTCTGCCGGCAGTGGCAGTGGTGTATTGGAAATCAAAAACGGCGCCAACCAGACCCAGCTACTGTCCCGGGTAACCTGGCCTGCGGCCTGGTATTAATGTTTGCCGGGCTGCCCGGTGGCAGGTTTTTGCGTTAATTTATGGTTTTTTGGGTCAGGTTAGCTAATATCAAGTGATAACTCATGCCTGTCGCGCAGCTGAGCATTGCAGTTGCTCTCTGCAGTGGCAGTATTTTTTTTCGCTAAGGAAGAGAGAAATAATAATGAATCCTGTCAGCGCTTCTATTCGCGCCTTTCCGCTCGTTAATACCACTCTGTTGGCCACTTCACTGTTGCTCAGTTCCACTGTCGCCGCGGTACCCCAGGGCACTTACCGAGGGCAAAGCTCGGTGGAATTCCTGCTCGATCTGCAGGCTAATGGTGGTGCTGCTGGCCACGCACTGGAGTCCAGCTCTGTGTACGGTATCCAGTGGGTGATCGACGGCAGCGGCAATATTACGCCCAGCGTACTGAGTGAAGACTATGTCTTTGTCGATACCAATAACGACCAGCAGGCCGACAGCTGGGTGTTGCAGAGCACGACCCATCGCTCCAGGCGCCTGGTGGGTAGCAATTATGGTGGTTACTCCCTGCTCCAGGCCCCAGCGGGATTTTCGGCGCCGGCCTTTACCAGTTCATTGACGCAGGCGGGAGTGGGGCTCTATGAGGCGGACATAAACAACACCATTACCTTTTTGAGTGACACCAGTCTCCGTGCCGTAATTACCAGCACGCCGTCGGAAGATCTGTTGGTGAGCAATGTGTTGGTCAATGATTTTCTCAGTGGTGGCAAAAACCTGGTGTCCAGTGTGCTGGGTATCTTCGCCAAAATGGATACTCTTTATCCGACCACAGCGGCGGACCTGAATGGCAAGTCATTCCACGGCGTATTCCGCTCCCGCGAATATGTTGGTATTGATGGCTACGACGCTAAATACACAGAGGCCGTCAGTGGCGGCCTGGCAGCCATTGAATTTACCTCCACCTCTGCTTGCGTGATATCCGCGTTGGAGCGGACGGAGATTCTCCAGTTTACCATTCCCGACCTCGATGGCGACTCCGGCACTGTCGAGGGGGACCAGGATTACCGCAATCGGCTGGCTATCCAAATCCAGGACTCCTCCGGATTTGATTGTACCTATTCTGTAGACAGCAGCGGCCGGATCGAGATTCGCGCCGACCCGGGTGGTGAGGGAGAGTTTCAGTTGTTTGAGTTTTACAGTGACGCCAGCCAGCGCTACCTGGTGTCTACTGACTCTGGCAACTCTCTCGACAGCACTGGAGAACCTGTCGGTGGCGGCGAGGGCACTGAGGGGCAGATCAAGGGCCTGGGCCTGTTTCTGCAGGTTGCGGCCTTCGATGCCGATCAGGACACACGCAACGATGCGGCCGCCGGCACCTTCCTCCTCAATTACATCGCCAGTGATTATGAGAGCGGCCTGCTCAGCAACTGGAGCCCGGAGTTTGACCAGTTCGGCCGTGCGGTGCTGGAATTTTCCAGTGCTGCAGCGGCGGGCCATACGGGGTTTAACCAGTGTTCCTTCCGCGACCGTGGGGTGGAGACCGAGAAAGCCGATTCCGGCACCGAGGCCGGTGGTGATGTCAGTTCCGACCTCAATAAATTCACCTCCCCGTTGGAAGAGGCGCTGGATTGCCGCTTCCGCATCCATCAAAGCGGCGGCTTCGAGCTGGTGTTAACTTTCGAAGACGACGGCGGTGTCGAGGAAGTGAACATTGACGGCAGAATCTCCAACAACTATGAGGCCTTGACGCTCGCCTTGGCGGAGAGCGGTACTGTCATAGTGGAAGGCACTGATGTGGTTGACGAGAGCGGGCTTATTGTCGTTGTTGGGGTGCAGTATTCCGGCGATCTATCCGCCAACCAGGACGACGACGAATTCAGCAACGAGGACGAGTTCTTCGTCTATCGCGGCCAGGATTCCGATGACGACGGCGACCCCAACAGCACCGACCCCGATGACGATAACGACGGTATTTCGGATATTATCGAACTGGCTAATCCTACCTTTTTACACCCCTGGAACGCCGCCGATGGCCAGCGTGACCAGGACGGCGATGGCTTCAGCAATGCCGCTGAGGCTCTGGCAGGCACCAGCATGACTGACCCGGAGGACAAGCCCGGCACGGCCTTCAGGGCGCTGGGCTTCTGGACCCATCTCGCTTTTAACGGCAACTACCACGAGGAACAGGTGTGTCGCGAAGACAGCGGCGGCTACCTCGATAACAGTGGTGACTTTGTGCCCGACCCCTTCTGGGTATCTTACTGCGCTGTGCGGGGCATGGCCTGGTGGAGCGGCAATCTGGACCTGTTTATCTTTGCCGATCAGGAACAAAACCCGAGTTGCGACGAGGGCAGTACCTGTTCCCAGTCGGTAGTGCGCGATGGTAATTACCTGGATGTAGGCGCACGGGGTATGGTGACCGCCGACGATGGCATGTTGTTTGTCAGCCACTACGATTTCAACGGCAATCCGCTGCGCGATGAAAACTGGGACCCCAGTGTCGGCGATATCGAATACGGCGTCAGCATGGTGGTGCAGGTAGCCAGTGGTCTCAGCAACAACGATCTGGTGGGCAAGACCTACGCCGTGGCGGCCATGAGCAAGAGCTTTGCGCAGGGTGATAACGCGCAGTTCTCGGAAACCAACCTGCTGTTGTCCTTTGACTTGTCCATAACCGGTGACGGTACCTGTGTGGTCAGTAGCTGGACCGAGCACAAGCTGGAGCAGTTGGAAGATGGCGACAATGATTTTGACGATCGCACCAACCTGTACCACAGCGAAGCGCCTGTTACGTTCTCCGCTTGCAGCTTCAGCACTGATGCTGCCAGTGGCGAATTGCAGCTGACCCTGACTCCCACCGAGGGCGATCCCGGTGTCTGGGCGCTGCGCGTCACTCCGGACTTCAATTACCTGGCCAGCAGCAACCCGGACGCCAGCCCCGACGAAATTGGATTTGTCCTCGGTGTCAGCAAAGCCACCCCTACTGCAGGCGATAATGCCGCAGTTGCGGGCGCGTTCTTTATTGCCGGTATGGACCTGGACTTCTGGAACCACACCGATACTGCCTTCGTCGGCTATGACGGCGATGGCATCTTCCGGGCGGTGCTTGACTTCAGCGGTGCAGCCCCGGGGCTCGATGGTTTCAGTGACTGCAGTTTATATGTTGCCAGCTCCGGTTCCGGTCGTGGCCTGAGCGGTGACGTGGGAGTCGACGCCGCCGGCTGGGCCTGGATCGAGGGCGAAGTAGACGACATGCAAGCCTGTCGCTATCGGGTCAATGCCGGCGGCGTTGTGGAAGTGGAGGAGACCCTGAGCGGCGAGTCGCCGGAGTCGATTTTCTTCCAGCTGGGTGCCGACGGCAATGCGCTGCTGTTTTCCGAAGGTGGCGCCGATATGGAGGATGTTGGCTTTGAGGAGGCCTACGCAGCACTGGGATTGGGCATCAAATACAGCGGTAGCAATTACATCCCCCTGATCGCGGATTTTCTCGATATCCCGGTCACCCAGGGCGAAGTCAGTGTGCCGTCCAATCTCACCTTTATCGAGCTGTGGGATATGAACGGCGATGGCGTCCAGGAGGTGGGCCAGTTCGGTCTGCGTCTCAACAATAACAAGCCCCAGTTAATCGCTACTGACCCCACCACGGGCTCGACCGTGAGGGCATTTACCTGGGACGACAACTGGGATAACCCCGAGATCGTCCGCCTGGCCGACCGCACCGGTGATGGCGTGGATGAGCTGGCTTTGTTTGGTTTCGCCAAGGCCGACCAACGGCCGCAATTGAGTGTCAAAAATGGTGCCAGCGCGGCTGCAGTGAATACCTTCAGCTGGCCGGCCAACTGGTATGATGTGCAGTTCCAGGAGCTGGACGACTCCACCGGTGACGGTATTTCCGAGGTGGCGATCTTCGGTTTTGCCAACGGCAGTGACCAGGCCAAACTGGTGGTGCGTGACGGCGCTGATCCGGCGGTCTCCCTGCCGACGGCCAGCTGGCCTGCCATCTGGAACAATGTGCGCTTCCTGCAGACGCCGGATCTCAACGGCGACGGCGTCGATGAAGTGGCGATCTACGGCCAGCGGGCCGGCAACGGCCGCAACCAGCTGGTGGTCAAGGATGGCGTCGATCCGAGTATCCTGCACGAGGTGTTCAACTGGGGGAATAACTGGGACGACCAGCAGGTGGTTATCCTCGATGACATGACCGCGGATGGTATTGGTGAAGTGGCACTGGCAGGCGTACGCAAGGACGATGGTCGGGCGCAGATGATTGTGCGTGACGGCAGCGACCGCTCGCAGAATGTGCGCAATTACGGCTGGCCTGCGGAGTTGACTGGCGGTCAGTACTTGAGCGTGCCGGATCGCGACGGCGACGGCATTGCTGAATTGGGTATGGTGGGCGTGCGCAGCGACAACGGTCGCACTCAGGTGATCGTCAAGCGCGGCAGCAGTCGCCAGACCCTGGAGGCGGCCGGTTGGGCCAGCAACTGGACCGATACCGAGGTACATGTGCTCGCAGACCTGTCCTCCGATTCACTGCCGGATTACGCCCTGTTGGGTAATCACGTGTTGGCGGGCTACGCCCAGCTGGTGGTCAACGACAGTGCCACTGGTGGCGTCTTGCGCACGTTCAGTTGGCCCTCCATGGACGCCACCCGCTCGACTCTTGTAGAAGTGGCCGATATGAACGGCGACGGTGTGCCCGAGGTGGGCCTGTACAGTGCCCAGAGCGGGGTCGGCGTGCTGCAGATCAAGAACGGCGCCAACCAGGCCCAGGTGCTGTCCACGGTGACCTGGCCTGCGGCCTGGTATTGAGCACTGCCCTGCCGCGCTGGCGGCAGGGCAGGATAACCGGGAGTGCTTCTCGACGCGCCGATGTCGATGACGATGAGTCAGTGATTTTGTGCGCTGCTGGGGTACCCCGGGTTTAATTATTGATGAATTGGGAGTAAGCTCAAGAGTAGTAAGCGGCAGCTCTGCGATAATCAACTAGCAGCAAGGAGTGGCCAAATACAATGACCAGCGCCCGCCCCACCAGATCAGTGCCTGTATGCAGGTTTATGCAACTCGCTGTTTTCTTTGCCGTATTTCTCGGTAGTCTACTGTTCAATCCGGCCGTCAGGGCCTCGACAGTTATGCAGGTGGACCTCGACTATTTACTGCAACACGCCGAACTGGTTTTTGAGGGCGAAGTCATCGCCAGCAACGCCCGTTGGAATAACACTCGAACCGGCATTTTTACCCACGTCACCTTTCAGGTAAATCACGTCATCAAGGGCGAACACGCCGAGTCAACCCTGGTATTGCAGTTCGCTGGAGGTCAGGTGGGCGATGTGGGCTTGCAGGTGGGGGAGATGGAATACCCCGAGCTGGGCGAAAAAGGCATTTATTTTGTCGAATCCACCACCAGGCAAATGGTTAATCCGCTAGTGGGCTGGACCCAGGGGCATTTTTTGCTGCTGCAAGATGCGGATGGTACAGAGCGGGTGGTGACACGGGGCAGGGCGCCGGTGCAGCAGGTTATGAGCCGCTCTCGCGCTGCTGCTACCAGTGCTGCGGCCGATCGCTTCGCCCCGTTTAGCAAGGGCATGGCCGCCGGGCTGCAATTGGGCCAGCCCGCTGATTTAGATAGTGCACTGGACCGCAAGGCGTTTCGCGACGCGCTGCGGCAGCGTCTCAATGCGCTAGAGCCAGAACTCTAGGTGTCGTTATGAATATTCTAATCGGGCATGTCCAAATTCGCTGGCATGTGCTCTTGCCGCCGGTGCGGCTGCTTGCATTGCTGTTCACAGTGCTGTTTTCACTGGTGTTGCTGGTCGGCAGTGGGCCGGCATACAGTTTTGTGCTGTCGGGCACTTCATGGGCTACGGGCGAGGCTGTTGTGCGGGTGGACATTGGCGCCTCCAATCCACCCGGAGACGATCAGCCCAACGTGGTCAGCGGCGGCCCCAGCACCGCGGAGCTGGACGCCGCCTATATCGAAGCCATGCAGAGTTGGAGTGACAGCTCCACTTTTCGCTATGTGGCGGTAACCGACCAGGGGCACAGTGACCCCTGTGAATCGGATACGATCAATGGCGTTAAGTTTGCCGATACCACCTGTTTCGGCGAATTTGGTGGTGCCACCCTGGCGGTACAGCAGCGCTGGACCTCCGGTGCCACCATCACCAAGACCGGCACCATTTTTAAAAATACCATCGAGTGGGATATTTACAGCGGCAATTGGACCGGGGTGGCCGAGTTCCGTCGGGTCGCCGTGCACGAACTGGGACACGGTTTGGGCCTTGATCACACCCTCGTCACGGGCTCCATCATGGAGGCATTAGCGGGCGATACGGAAACTCCCCAGGCGGATGATATCGCCGGCGCGGCAGCCTACTATGACGTCGACAGTGATGACGTCGGCCTGGCCGACGATAACTGCCCGCTGGATGCCAACAGTGACCAGCTGGATACCGACGAGGATGGCCAGGGTGATGCCTGCGACGCCGACCAGGACGGCGACGGTATATACAGCGAGGCAGCGGTGGACGCCAGCGTCGGTCTTAACCCGCTCGGTTCCAGTTTGTTTGCGGTTGGTCCAAACAGTGGCAACCCCGCTTTCGCCTTTATGGCACAGACCTTCAGCGTCGCCATTGAAGGTGATTTACAGCGCCTCGATCTGCCGGTGTATTGCCCCAGCGGTGACCTGGAGCTGGAAATCCGCAATGTGGTGAGCGGCGAGCCCGGCAGCTCCGTCCTCGGCAGCGCGACGTTCACCGGCGGTGTCGGTGTGCCCACCACCAATTCCGGGGTGGTGGAGTACTCGCTAAGCGCCGCAGGTTTAAGCAGCGGCAGCAGCTACGCGCTGGTACTGGAGGCCGATGGGGAATGTCGCTGGATAACCTCAAGTGAAGGCTATGCCGGCGGCATTGGTTACCTGTCCACCAGTGGCAGTAACTGGCAAGATATCGGCGATTTCGCTTTTCAAACCTTTATCGACCCGTCGCCCACCGACAATTGCCCCACGGTGAGTAACCCCGGCCAGGAGGATACTGACAACAACGGTATCGGCGACGCCTGTGATTTTCCCGATGATGAGGACGGGGATACGGTAGCTGCCGAAGATGACCTGGACGATAATGACCCGTTTGTCTGCCAGGATCTCGATGGGGATTCCTGTGACGATTGTAGTGTCGCCGGTATGCCCGATACTGCCAACGACGGCCCCGATAACGAAAGCGATGGCATTTGCGATGCCGGTGATCCGGACGACGACAACGATGGCTGGAGCGATATCCAGGAAGCGCTGTTGTCTACTGACCCGCTGGATGAACTGAGCTTTTTGACTCTCAACAGTGCCTATATCTCCCTGCACAAACTCTGGGACATGAACGGTGACGGGGTGGAAGAGGTGGGCCAGTTTGGCCTGCGCAATAACAACAACAAGCCGCAACTGGTGGTGACCGACCCGGCCACCGGTGCCACAGTGCGCACCTATACCTGGGAGGATGACTGGTACAACCCCGAGTTTGTGCAGGTGTCCGACCGCAACGGTGATGGCATCGCCGAAGTGGCTATTTTCGGCCTCGCCAAAGCCGACTTGCGACCCCAGCTGACCATCAAGGACGGTACCAATGCCGCGGTGGTGGTGGATACATTCAGTTGGCCCGCCAACTGGAGCAAGGTGCGTATGGTGGAGCTGGACGATTCCAGCGGAGACGGGGTCACGGAGTTGGCCATATTCGGCTTTGATATCAACAGCCAGCAAGCGAAACTGGTGGTGCGCAACGGGGTCGATCCGGATCTGCAGCTGCCTACCACCAGCTGGCCCGCCAACTGGAATAATGTCAGTTTTGTCCAGACTCCGGACGTTAACGCCGATGGTATCGACGAAGTGGCTATCTTTGGCCAGCGGGTCGGCAACAATCGCAACCAGCTGGTGATCAAGGACGGTTTGGACCCGGATATCAAACACGATGTCTACAACTGGGGTGATAACTGGGATGAGCCGCGCTATGTGCGCCTGGATGACCTCAATAGCGACCAGGTCGAGGAAGTGGCCCTGGCCGGTATTCGCAGGGATGACAGTCGGGCCCAGATGATCGTCAAGAACGGCACCAATCGCTCCCAGGGGGTGCGCAATTACGGTTGGCCGGCCGTGTTAACCAATCCGAGTTATATGCGAGTGCCGGATCGCGATGGCGATGGTCGGGCTGAGCTGGGTATGGTGGGCGTGCGCAGTGACAATGGCCGCACCCAGATCATTGTCAAAAAGGGCAGCAGCCAGCAGACCCTGGAGTCGGTGGGCTGGAATACCACCTGGGTGGATGGGGTTGTCTATATTCTCGACGATCTCTCTCTCGACCAGCTGCAAGATTACGCCCTGCTAGGCAACCACTTTAACGCCGGTTACGCCCAGTTGCCGGTAATAGACAGTGCCACTGGCACTATCCTGCGCACCTTCAGCTGGCCTTCCATGGACGCCACCAAGGCGACCCTGGTGCAGCTCAGTGATATGAACGGTGACAATATCCCCGAGGTGGGACTCTACTCAGCCGAGAGCGGCAGCGGGGTGCTGGAAATCAAGAACGGCGCCAACCATGCCCAGCTGTTGTTCCGCGTCACCTGGCCTGCGGCCTGGTATTAATCGGTTGAGATGCCCCGGCTGCGGTTTCGCTGGAGCCGGGGATCGTTCGACGGTTAGAAACGGAGTTTTGAATGCACCGGCGAGGAGTTTTCATAGCCGTGGTTAGTTGATGGTAGTCAAAGTGAGCCCATCAGGGTGCAGCCGCGGTCTTACCGTAAGGCAAAGACAGGTTTAGCCTTTACAATTGCTGCCTGACCTATGCTCTCGGATACACCTGGTGCTCATTGCCCTTGATTTTTAGTATTAGAGACGACTCATCTTTAACTGCAGGCGGAGGCAGCTTAAAGCCAGACTTGATTTGATTGGTTATTTCTTTGCGGATGAGGTCCGGACGTTCAACATTTAATTCAAGTTCCAACTCATTGTTATCGTATTTAAGCAGCAATTTTATCGGCGCTGACGAATCGGATGTCACCCACCCGACAAAATGGTTGTTGGCCTCGTTAAATGCAGATTGAATATAGGCAAAATAATGAGTCTGTTCGCCAAGAGTTTTGACAAGGCTGGCAATCTCCTGGCGTACCAGGGTTGAATGTTTGGACAAATCCAAGCATGAATGATGGCACAAGTCATGGCTCCTGAAATAGCCTTCACCCTTTTCTCGTAATAGTGACCCCGCTGCCGAACCCCGCTTGAACTTCTTTTCAAAGTGCTCTTGCCTGGATTTGATTACAAAGTGAGCGATGTAAAGTTTTGCGTTATTGATCTCGACGGTAAACGGGGATGGTCCATCAGCAATATTATCTTCCCTGTCCAGCATGACTGTAGCGAACCTTGCCGGTTCGAGGTTTTCATTGTAGTAGACGCCGTTGACTAACTCGTTATGATGAATGCTGACTTTATCAATATCTTTAATGCGAGCCAGTGTTTTAATGTGGCAGTTGCGAGGCTCTTCCGGCTTTGAGCAGCGAGTAAATCTCTCAATTACCAGTCCATCGCCGGAAACTTTTCGGCCAGATGAGCCAAAGATGCGCCAGTTTAAGGCCAGCGCCGAGAAATCCTTGCAGCTTTCGGTTTTAGCCAGAAAATCCATAAGCTTGATGCCGGTTTCATTGACCAGGAATTCATCGGCATCGAGGAAGAGAAAATAGTCATAAGCACTGCCGTACTCGCGAATGGCACGCTCATAAGCGGTGTGTTGTACGCCAACCTCAGCGTTGACCCTGGGGTGAAAAAATCGCTTGATCAGGCCGGCTTGATCCAGTGCCTCCAGTAATTCGCTGCCGCCGTCATCACTGACATTATCGGCAATGATAAAGTTGCTGATGCCGATTACAGAGCGATGGTATGCGAGCCACTCCAGGATGTAGTTCGACTCGTTTTTCATGATTGATACTATGGCAACTTTCATTCTTTACCTGGAAAACCTGTTGATGCATATAAAGCTTGGTTAACTGACGGATTGCTATCTCAGCAGTCACTGGCAAGCTGCTTGGGCCATTTACACTTTTCACACATTCCACAATCAAGTTGCTGGCTGCTCTTCAACTGGCTACTTGTGTTTTAACATAGCGTGGATTTCATGGCGTAGATTTGCAGAGCCAATGCCTTGTGGATCAGGCTAGAGCCCTGGAAACTGACAATTTTAACACCAATCAAACTTTCTACACTAACTAAAGAAGGCGTGACCGGCTGGATCGGGTTGGCTACCTGCAGTGCTTTGGTTTGGTGATCATTGGGGCTTGCGGGTGGTTGATTGTCCACCGGTCTGTTGGGTTTGTCAGCGGCTGTGACCCGGGTCACGTGCTGCCAAACAGCCCCGGGTTGCACTGCCTGACCGGTGCCGTATAATCCGTCGATTTGCGGGTCAGGCATATCCCCAAAGCCCGCCATGACTGGTACAGGCTATTTAAATGCTGGTGGATATCTGAGAATCTTGCGCAACCTGCCGTTGATCATTGTCTGGGCACTGTCTTTTGGCCTCACGGTCGCCAGTTCTCCCGGCCTGGCCGATGTTCAGGCACCTGTATCTAGCCCGCAGCAACCTGCAGGGGTAGACGCTGGCCTGGATAATCTGGCCGTATTCGATGGCCGTTTCCCCAAGGCTCTGTATTTTCGTTATGTTGCTCCGGGATCCAGCAGCGTGCCGAGCGCCGATGCCCATTGGGTCAAGCGCTGGCAGTATCTCGACGGCATGATTGTCAGCGCTTTGGATGACTTCACTTTCGATTTCCCGGACAAGGTTATCAGCAAGGTCGAGCTGTACAAGGCCACTTACCCGGACAAGCTGGCGTTATTGCATATCAACGGTAAATCCCGCTTTCCCCAGTTGACCAACCCGCGCCTGTCGCCGTTGCATTTTTTGACCTATGCCGGGGTCACTAGCAATTCCAGGCTGGAGCCGGCGGCGAGCAGTATTCGCCTGGGCAAATCCGGCCGCGCACAGGCGCGCATCTTCCAGGCCAGCACCGGGCGCGGAGGACGAGGCCGCGACGATCTGGTGATCACTGCCCTGACGCCCGCGGGCAAGCCGGATTGGCAACACTTCGAGTATGCCCGCTTGCGTTCAGTCAATGCCAAAACCGGTGAGTTGCTAATTGAAAGGGGGCAATACGGGACCAGCGCACGGCATTTTGACGGCTATTATATTGCGCCGCTGGTGACTTCCGGTCCCTGGCGGCCAAAGTCGGCGCAGATGGATTGGCTCTACAATTATTCATTGCAGAGCGCGACCCTGGCCGGAGTTCAGCCGGTGGCGCAGGTGCTAGCGGATGAAATTGGCGCCTGGTTTGCCAGCGACGGGGTGTTGCGGGCTTTCGATGGCCTGGAATTCGATGTCATGGTAGAAAACCCGGGCAATCCCGGCAGGGGGCGACCCACCGACATCGATTTCAATGGTGACGGCACCATTGACCAGTTGGATGCCAGGGTCAGGTCGGCATACGGTCCCGGGGTGGCAGAGTTCCTAAGACGGGTCCGGGCGGCGCTGGGGGATGGCAAGCTGGTCCTGGCAGATGGCCACAGGACCAATCACCAGCGCTCTGTCGCCGACTTGAATGGCATTGAAAGTGAGGGTTGGCCCCATCACTACGATCTGCAACTCGAGGACTGGTCCGGCGGCTTGAATCGCCACGCATACTGGGCTCAATTTGCCCGCCAGCCCCGCTTCAGTTATGTGCGCATAGGGGAGTTGTATGACAAGCAGCTGCGCAAGGTAGAAATCTCTGCCAATTTGCAGCGCCTGATGATCGCTGGCGCCATTCTTACGGGTTCGGCTATCGTTCCGTCTAATCGCAACGCCGGGTTGCCTTTCCACAAGTGGCCGGAATTGAGTGGCGGCCGCGGCGTCTATTCCAGCTGGCTGGGTAAGCCCCTGGCCGAGCCCGTCTACACTGCCACGCAGACGCCCAATTTGTGGGGCGAGGATGTGGTTGGCAGCGCCGGGCAGTGGCGCCTGAACGGCCGGCTGGGCTATGACAGCCGCGAGCAGGTGCTGCGTATGGGGCGGACAAAGGCTGGTAGCGCCAGGGTAGAAGTGGAACTGGCGATTCCGGCGTTTAGCGGCAGCGACCTGGTAATTGCGTTGGCCGCCTCTAATGCGCCGATCAATACGAATTCAGGGCAGCGGCCGCGCTTGTTAGAGGTAGAATTGAGCAGTGCCTGTAATTCGACCCAATCTATAATGAGTTGGCTGGGCGGCGAAACCTTCTCCTCGCGCTTCTATTTTAGCGACGTTAAATGGTCGAAAGGCTGCAGCGTGACCCTGCGAGCGGAGGGGGAGGGGGATGTTTATCTCCGGCGTGCCACTGTGCATGCCAGTCCGGATGTGGTGAGCCAACAGTTTGAACACGGTTTTTTGGTTGCCAATCCGGCGGACAGTACCCAAGCGGTAACCCTGGACAACGCCTACCCGGGGTGTCGGCTGCGGCCACTGGCCAGCGGTGCCGAGGTTGAGGTCGATGGGAGATCTGTCAGGCCCAAGGTCGCAGCCAAAGACGCGCTCTTCGTACGGGCTGATTGTTGATGGCTGGCCAGGGCGCTTGTTTTTGTTATGTTGAAGAAGATGTGTAAATGAAGTCAGATCATCCAATATTTTTTGTCCATATTCCCAAAACTGCGGGCACCAGTTTTCGCAAGGGGGCAGAGTCATATTTTGGTGGTGGAAACATCTGCTATGACTATTCAGTTAACTCCGCTGAAACCTCGTCACTGGTCAAGGACTTTATTTACGAGAGTAATGATTGCCTGGGCTTTTACCAGCAATTAATGGCAAGCAGTTCTAATTTACTTTCCGGTCACGTCAATGTGCACAAGTATATTCATGGGGTTGGCGCCAGAAATACCGTTACATTCTTACGCGACCCGGTCGAGAGAGTTGTATCGGAATACTGGCATTTCGTGCGCAACAATAATTATCCCGGTCCCCTTGAGTCGTTTTACAGAAAGCCGCAATTTATCAATAGGCAGCGCCGAATCCTGAGCAATATATCTCTGCCGCTGCTGGGAGTAGTAGGAATTACGGAGCAATACAACGAAAGTTTGGAAATCATCAATCACGCCTATAAGGCCGATATTCCCGGGCTTCGGTTGAATACTGGCAGTGAAGAAAAATCCTTTTCTTATGAGTTGACCAAAAAGCAGGAAGTGGAAATCAGGAAGCTGAACAAACCTGATATTCAGTATTACCAGCGAGCCAGGAAATTATTTAATCTGCGGCATGAGTTTTTTCGCAAAAATTTACCCTTTGCACACGGGGCGATCACGCAATCAAGCCCTAAAAGTGTTACAGGTTGGGCCTGGTGGGCGCAGTCCGATGCTGCGGTCGATGTGTTAGTGTATAAAAACGACCAGCTGTGTGGGCAAGCCGTCGCCAGCAGTTTGCGGCCGGGGCAGTTGCGCTACGGGCCGCCAAGAAATGGCTACGTTGGTTTTCATGTGGATTACCAGGCTGAATCCGGTGATGAGATTCGATGTGAGGTAGCCGAGACAGGGCAAGTGCTCGGTCAAGTGACTGTAAATGATGCCAAACTATAGTTGGGGGAGCAGGGTCTCTGGGAGATTGTTGAAGCCCCTCCGGCTTCGGCGCCACACCTGCCACCTGAAAAATAAATGTTGGTATTAGGTTAATGTTAGAGTATTTGTTGCTATTACTCCGGTTGATTCGTAACCCTGCCTGCGTTCCGCTGCGTGGCCTGCGCAAGCTGGAGGCTCGGAGGGACGACGCCAATGCGTTTGCCTGGCAGTCGCTTGACGAAGACCCGCAATTCAAGATCGATACCAGATTCTGGTGGCCCGGCTGGTACATGCTGGAAGTTGCGGTGAGCCACGATCAACCTGCCGGCACGGCATCCCTCTACATCGACTACGGCAATGATTTTAGCGCTGATTCGCGTATCGATTTACCCCTGAAACAGGGTGCCCTGTGTAAACGGCTGGTCTATCTGCCGGTGAAAGCCCGGGCGCTGCGCCTCGATCCGCTGGAGTCGACAGGGCAGTTTACTCTCAAAACCTGTCGCCTGGTGTGGTTGACGCCGAGCTTTGCGCTCAGTCGGTTGCTGCGCCGGCTGGCATACGTGCACCCGGACTATCGTGATTTGCCGACGGAGCTTGTATTTAAGCGCTTGAAGGAGTGTGCGGCGGCGCAAGGAGTGCACTGGCGGAGCTGGGCGCTGCGCAGTTACGAGGATACCTTTCTTTACTTCCTGCCCGAAAACAGCTACCGGCAATGGTTGAGTGAAATTGAAAACGCGGATCTGCAGCTGGATGCAGAAGTGCCGGAGCGACTGGGCGAGTTGGGGCGGCGGCCGTTGATTTCGATACTGTTACCGGTATACAACACCGAGCCCCAGCTGCTGGAGGCCTGTGTGCAATCGGTGTTAGCGCAGAGTTACCCGAACTGGCAATTGTGTATCGCCGACGACGCCTCAACCGATCGGCAATCCCGCGCGGCCCTGCAGCGGCTGGCACAGCTGGACGAGCGCATCGACGTGGTCTGGCGGGAAGAGAACGGCCATATTTGCGCGGCCAGTAATTCTGCCCTGGAGCTGGCTCGTGGCGAATATTGCGCGCTGCTGGATCACGACGATGAGCTCGCCAGGCACGCGTTGTATTACGTCGCTGAGGCGCTCAATGACAATCCTCAAGCCCTGTTGCTGTACAGCGATGAAGACAAGCTGGATCGCCAGGGGCGCCGGTACGATCCGCATTTCAAGTCGGGTTGGGACCCGGACCGCTTGTTGTCGCAAAACTATATCTCTCATCTCGGTGTATACCAGACCCGCCGCTTGCAGCAGATAGGCGGCTTTCGCCGCGGTTACGAGGGCAGCCAGGACCATGACCTGGTATTGCGTTTCAGCGCCGGCCTGGATCGACAACAGGTTGCCCACATTCCCCGGATTCTCTATCACTGGCGTGCGGTTGCCGGTTCTACCGCGTTGGCCAGTGGCGAGAAGGACTACACTGCTGATGCGGGGCTGCGAGCGGTGCAGGATTACCTGGATCAGCAGGCTAGTGGTGCGACGGCGGAGATGGGCATGGTGCCAAACAGTTACCGGGTTATTTGGCCGCTGCCTGAGCCGGCGCCACTGGTCAGTTTGCTGGTGCCTACCCGGGATCGCTGTGAAATTCTGCAGCCCTGTGTCGATGCTATTCTCGAGCGTACAGAATACCGCAACTTCGAACTGATTATTCTCGATAACCAGAGCCGCTGTGCGGAGACGCTTGCCTACATGGAAGAGGTGCGCCAGCGCGACAGCCGTGTGCGCGTCGAACACTGGGATCACCCGTTTAATTATTCTGCCATCAACAATTTCGGGGTGAGCGTGGCGCGGGGTGGGATTATCGGCCTGGTGAACAACGATATCGAGCCCATCAACGCCGGTTGGCTGACCGAGTTGGTTCGCCATGCCTGTCGCCCCGCGGTGGGCTGTGTCGGGGCCAAATTGTACTACCCCAATGACACCATTCAGCACGGCGGGGTAATTCTTGGTATTGGCGGTGTGGCGGGCCATGCCCACAAATACCGGCCGCGGGACGATTACGGCTATTTTTCCAGGCTGCAATTGGTGCAGAGTTACTCGGCGGTAACCGCGGCTTGCCTGCTGGTGCGAAAGTCGGTGTTTGAGCAAGTGGGCGGGTTGAACGAAAAGGACCTCAAAGTTGCCTTCAACGATGTGGACCTGTGCCTCAAGGTACGTGCCGCCGGTTACCGCAACCTGTGGACTCCCTATGCCGAGCTCTACCACCACGAATCGGTCTCCCGCGGCGAAGACAACAGCCCGGAAAAACAGCAGCGCTTCCAGGACGAGATCCGTTATATGCGCAAAACCTGGGGCAGTGAGCTGGATAGCGATCCAGCCTACAACCCCAACCTGACCCTGGCCTTCGAAGATTTTTCCCTGCGCTAAATGACCGGTGACGCTTATGAGTGAGGCCGCGTGGGTTATCGAAGAAAATGACAACTCTTCCAGTCATTTTTTTGTGCGGCCGCAACTGCAGCGCCTGGGACTGGAGTTCCAGAGCCAGCGCTTGCGCCAGTGCCCGCCAGCATCGACAGCGCCGCTGCCAGCCAGCCTGGTGTTTGTGCGCTACCTGACCCCGGCCTGGCGGCGGCTGGTGGAGGCGCGTCGCGACCAGGTTGAGCGTCTGGTGTACTTTATGGACGACGATCTGTTTGACCTGCGTGCCCACGCGGGTTTGCCACTGCGCTATCGCTGGAAGCTGTATAACCTGGCCTGGCGTCACCGGCAGTGGCTGCGCAACATGGGCGCTGAGTTGTGGGTGTCCACCGACTGGCTGGCGCAAAAATACACCGCCTGGCAGCCCGAGGTGGTGCAACCCGGTTCGCCTTATGCCGCAGTTCCGCCGGTAAAGACGGTATTTTATCACGGTTCAGCCTCCCACAGTGCGGAAATACGCTGGCTGTACCCGGTGATCGAGTCGGTATTGGCCCGCGACCCGCAACTGTGCTTTGAAATTATTGGCGACCAGAAAGTGCGGGCCATCTTTGCCGGCCTGCCGCGGGTACACGTAGTGCATCCCATGCGCTGGCCGGCGTACCGGGCGTTTATCAGTCGCAGTGGCCGCACCATTGGCCTGGCCCCGCTGCTGGACCAGGCCTTTAACCGCTCCCGGGCACCGACCAAGTTTTTTGACATCACCCAGGCCGGGGCGGCAGGTATCTACGCCGATCACGCGGTCTATCGAGGGCGAGTCGAGCATCTGCATAACGGCTTGCTGGTGCCGATGCAGGTGGAGGCCTGGGCGGACGCGATTCTCCAGTTGAGTAACGACGAGGCGCTGCGCCAGTCGCTGCTGCAACAGGCGAGGGCAGCGCTGTGAACGCAGGGCCACAGCCGGGCCGAGAGGCGGTCAAGATGATCGGTTACTTTTCCTCAGGTATCGGCCGCCTGCCGCATCTGCAGCAACTGCTCGAAGCCCCCTGCCGCAGGGTCCGTTGGCTGGGGCGCCAGCGTGACCTGACTCACATTATGGGCTGGGGGCGCAAGCCCACCGCGGCGCGGGCGCGCCGTTTCGCCCGCGACCGGGGGTTGCCGTATATTTCCATTGAAGACGGATTCCTGCGCTCGGTGGGGCTGGGGGTTGAGGGTGCTGCCCCACACAGCCTGGCGGTGGATTACAGTGGCATTTATTACGACGCCACAGGCCCCAGTGACCTGGAATCGCTGATTATCAATGGGGATTTTGACGAGGCAGAGCTGGCCCGGGCGGCGCGGGGCATCGAGCTGATGCGCACCCGGCGCCTGTCCAAATACAACAATGCCGCGGATCACTATCGCGATCCCCGTTTGCAGGGCAGGGCGGCGGTGCTGGTGGTGGACCAGACCTTCGCCGATCCATCGGTTGCCTGCGGCCTGGCGGATGGGGCGAGCTTTGCCAATATGCTGGACAGCGCCATCGCCAATCACCCCGAGGCACAGATTCTGGTCAAGGTGCATCCCGATGTGCTGGCGGGAAAGAAGCAGGGCTACCTGGCCGAGCTGGCCCAGCGGCGGGATTGCCTGCTGCTGGATGCCGATATATCGCCCTGGGCAGCCCTCGACCTGGTCGATGAGGTGTATGTAGTGACCAGCCAGATGGGTTTTGAAGCGTTGATGGCGGGTAAAATAGTGCACTGCTTCGGGATGCCGTTCTATGCCGGCTGGGGGCTTACCCGGGATGCGCTGAACTGTCCGCGGCGCGGGTTGAAGCGCCCCCTGGCACAGGTGTTCGCGGCGGCCTATTTACGCTACTGTCGCTACGTCGATCCCCTTACCGGGGAGCGCTGTGAGTTCGAACAGACGGCGCAGCGATTGGTCGCCCTGAGGGAAGGCGGGAAAAGGGGATAAGTGGCTGTCAATTTTTGGTCATTGACTGTGAAAAAGTGATAAACTGGCCGGCTGAATGGCAGGGAGCGCAAAATGTCGCATTTATCTTTCAGCTCTAACAGTAGCAACAGTGGACGTTCTATCAGTAGAAGTACCAGTACAGGGGGATAGCAGCGCCGGTACTGGCGCCAGGAATACCAGGTCCAGGCCGGCCAGCAGCGCGGGCCGGGCCAACCACCAGCAGCAATTTTTAGTGCGCGGTTCGTTATACAGTCGCCGGCGCCAAGGGAGAAGCCGGGCTGGAATGGGCCTGGTGTATTACAGACGATTTCGCAGCAAACGAGAGCCAGGCTCTGGGGACAGAATGTCCCGCAGGTGCCGCTAGCGCACAACCGACGTTGTCTAACGTGACTGACATGCGTTTATGACAGTTGTGCTTGAGAAGTGCTCTCGAGAAACAGGGCTCAGAGTTAGGGCCGACAAGAGGCAGCCGCATTTCCAGGTCACTGCTGGTGCTGGATATGCATTTTATGCCCGGGAAGCGCGCGACGATGGCGCGCAGACGTTGCTGCGGTTTTAGAGGCCAGAATATTGATTTTTGAGTTGGTTAATGCGTAAACAAGTTGCGATTATTGGACATTCTTTTCGGTTCCCCGGCTGCGGCCCGAAAACCTTCTGGCAGTCTTTGCTGGACAAGAAAGATCTCGTTACCGAGGTAGACCCGGAGCGCTGGAGCAAAGAGACCTACCAGCACCCGGAAAAAGGCCACCAGGGCAGCACTTACAGTTTCGCCGCCGGCAGCCTGGGTGATGTGAGTGGTTTCGACGCCGGTTTCTTTGGACTGTCCCCCCGCGAAGTCATGCATATGGACCCCCAGCAGCGCCTGTTGCTGGAAATGAGCTGGGAGGCAATGGAGTCCGCGGGTATCCCGCCTTCACGTCTGCGCGGTAGCAATACCGGGGTATTTATCGGGATCGCCAGTGGCGATTACGGCTATCGGTTTGCCGATGACTGGTGCTCAATTGGTCCCAATACCGGTACCGGTACGGCGCCCAGTATCGCCTCCAACCGCATCTCCTATGTGTTTGACTTGCGCGGCCCGAGCATTTCCATGGACACCGCCTGCTCATCCTCTATGGTGGCGTTTCACCAGGCCTGTCGGTCCATTCTCTCCGGTGAAACCGAGCAGGCATTGACCGGTGGTATCAGCCTGCACCTGCACCCTTACGGCTTTATTGTTTTCGCCCAGGCCACCATGCTCTCGCCCTCCGGTCGCTGCCAGGTGTTTGACGCCGCCGGTGACGGCTATGTGCGCTCCGAGGGTGGCGGGGTGTTCCTGCTCAAGGATTACGCCAAGGCCGTGGCTGACGGCGACCCCATTCTCGCCGTAGTGGCGGCCAGTGCGGTCAATACCGACGGTCACAAGTCTGGCTTGACCGTTCCCAGCATTGAAGCCCAGGCAAACCTGATGCGCCAGGCCTACGCGCAGGCTGGCATCGGTCCGGACGACGTCGATTACCTGGAGGCCCACGGCACCGGTACGCCGGTGGGTGATCCGATCGAGGCCTGCGCCATTGGCCGGGCCCTCGGCCAGCAGCGCAGCCGGCCCTTGCCCATCGGCTCGGTCAAGTCCAATCTCGGTCACCTGGAAACCGCCTCGGGTGTGGCGGGGCTGGCCAAGGCGCTGTATGCCATCAGGCACCGGGCGGTGCCGGCGACCATAGGCATCAAGCAAATCAACCCCAATATTCTCACCGAGGAGTGGAATATTGAAGTCGTCACCGACACCATGCAACTGGATCCGGAAAAACCCCTTTGCATCGGCATCAACTCGTTTGGTTTCGGCGGTGCCAACGCCCACGTGGTGCTGCAGAGCCCGCCGCCAATGCCAAAGGCACCAGTGCGCTCCCGGCGTACCAAGTCGGCGGCCATAAAACAGCCATTGCCGCTGCGACTTTCCGCGCGCTCGCCAGAGGCCCTGCGCGCCCTGGCCGGTGATATGGGGGATCTGATCGGCAGCGCCGGGAGCTCTCTCTACGATATCGCCTGGGCCAGCCACACACAGCGGGATTTACACTGCCAGGCGCTGTTGACGTTTGTCGAAGACCCCGACAGTGCCGCTGCCAGCCTGCACGATTTCGCCCTTAACGGCTCCGCCCCGGGGGTTTATACTGCGGCCGCCAAGTTGCAGGCTGAGGGGCCGGTGTTTGTTTATTCCGGCAATGGTTGCCAGTGGGAGCAGATGGGCAAACTGTTATTGACCCAGTCCCGAGAGTTTCGCCAGTCCATCACCAAGGTGGACAAGATTTTTGCCAAATACGCCGACTTTTCCCTGTTGGAGGAGTTCGAGGGTTTAAATGGGACAGGGCGCTACAGCCGCACCGAAGTTGCCCAGCCCGCCCTGTTTGCCCTGCAGGTGGGCATTACCGAGTGGCTGCGCAGCCGGGGCATCCAGCCCGTGGCAGTGATCGGCCACAGTGTCGGTGAGGCCGCCGCGGCCTGGGCCTCTGGCGCCCTGAGCCTGGAGCAGGCGGTCAAGGTGATCTACTACCGCAGTTACTACCAGGGCAAGACTGCGGGCCTCGGGCAGATGACGGCGGTGGCCTGCAGTGCGGTGGAGATGGAGAGCCTGCTGCAAGAGTTGCAACCGGGTGTGGTCTGCGTGGCGGGCGCCAGTAGCCCGCGGGGAATAACCATCGCCGGGGAAGTGGCGGGGCTGGAGATTGTGGAGGCATTTTTGTCCTTGCATTCCCTGCGCTTTAAACGTCTCGATCTGGACTACGCCTTCCACAGCCCATTAATGGATTCGGTAGAATCTGGCATCAAGGCTGCACTGGCGGATCTGCAACCCAGTGCCACTAAAGTACCTTTTATATCCACAGTGACCGGCGCTGAGTTGTCGGGCACCGAGCTGGTGGCGGACTACTGGTGGCGCAATGTGCGCGAACCGGTAGCGTTTGCCGATGCCCTGGCATTATTGGCAGAGCGCCAGCTGAACACCTTTGTTGAGCTGGGCGGACACCCGGTTCTGCGGGGCTACCTGAATGAAAACCTGCGCGCTAACGAAATCAGTGGCACCGTGATTGCGACCCTGTCGCGCCGTGAAGGCGACCAGGAAAAGTTGGAGCAGGCCTACGCCCAGCTGCTGCTGTGTGGCCTCGGCTTTGAATTGGAGCGCTGGTTCCCGGTGGCCGGCGAGCGAGTAGAGTTACCGGTTTATCCCTGGCAGCGCCAGGAATTCTGGCACCCCACCAGCGCCGAGTCGATCGGCTTGCTGGACCGGCACTACGAGCACCCGCTGCTCGGCTATCGCCTGTCCCGCACCGGATTGACCTGGGAGGCGCACCTGGATACCCAGCGCCAGCCCTGGCTCGCGGATCACCAGGTCGGTGATGGTGTGGTGTTCCCGGGTGCCGGTTTTGTCGAGTTGATCCTCGCCGCGGCGTCCGCCTGGAAGTCATCTACAGTGATCGATATCGAGGATTTTGAAATTCTCGCGCCGCTGTTGCTGGACCAGAGTCACACCAAGGTGGTGCGCACTGAAATCAATCCCGGCAATGGCCAGGTGCGAATCAGTAGCCGCGAACTGGCCAAGCAGGAAGACTGGCGTGAGCACGTAAGGGCGCGCATCTTCAGCGGCACCGTCGGTTTGCAGTTGACGCGCCAGGCGCAACCGCTGCCCACCCGCAAGCCGGATTTTCTGCGCCAGCAGCACCTGCAGGACGCCGCTGAAATTGGTCTCGATTACGGCCCTGCATTCCAGGCGGTGTCCCACGGTTGGCTCGAGGGCGACAGTGTCATCGGCGCCTGCGAATGCCCGCCGGTTATTGCCGAAGCACTGCCAGAAAGCCTGCTCCACCCGGGCATTCTCGACTCCGCCTTGCAATTGTTTATTCAGTTACTGCTGGCCAGGCGGGGCAGCTATCCCGGTGTCGGCTTCGTACCGACACGGGTTGGCCGGGTGCAGTTCGATGCCTACCAGGTTGGGCAGGAACCCAGCTACCTCTGCTTGCGCCAAAAACGGCTCTCTCCCCACTCGCTGTTGGCCGATATCGAAATCTTTGCCAGTGACGGCAGCGCCATAGCGGTACTTACCGATGTGCGCTTCCAGCCGGTGCCCCTGCGCGGAGCCAAGCGCCTAAATATCCAGATGCTGGACTACGAGCTGGTTCCGGCGCCACTGCAAAATCGCATGCCGGCCATCGATATACCGGGTTGGCAGCGCACCCAGCTGGATTACAGCGCCCACCTGCTCGCCGATAGCGCCTACGCGGCGGAGCTGGAGCCGCTGCTGGACACGCTGGTAACCACCTTTATAGCCGCCGCGTTGCAGCAACCGCGCAACCTGCAGGCACTGGATGGCAGCGCCCGCCAGTGGGCCCAGAGTCTGCTGGATGAAGGCAGCCTTGAAGTCAACGAAGGTGGTGACCTGCAGGTTGCGGTGGATGTCCCGGACGTGGAGCCACAGCAGTTCTGGCAAATGCTGGCGCAGGAATATCCGGCCTCCTTCCCGCTGATTCAAGCGGTGGGCCGCTTCGGTTTGCAATTGCAGCACTGGCTCGATGGCGAGTCACTGGAGTTTTTGCCCGATGAACGCCTGTATATGGAACTCAGTCGCACCATCAGCGGCGAGCAGGCACTGGAATCCATCGCCGCCAGTTGGGCCCAGGGTATTGGCGAACTGGTCGGCCACCTCGGCACCGACCAGCGCCTTTCGGTCATGGAGTTTGGCGCCGGCCGGCCGATCCTGGCTCGGGCCGTGTGCAGCGGCCTGGATTTTGATCGCGCGGACTATACATTCCTGTCGGAAAACGCCGACAGCGTTGCCGAAGCCAGTAACCAGCTGGACAGCTTTCCCCAGGCGCGGGTAGAGCGCCTCGATCCGGGCGCGGCCCCGGACCCGGCGATTCCGGCGGCACAGCTGGTCTTTGTGCACCTGGATACCCTGGCCCTGGCGGACGCACGCCAGTTACTGCAAGCCGTTAGGCGCCGCAGTTTACCCGGTGCCCGGGTGTTGCTGCTGGGGCGCTATCCGTCTTTTTGGTTGAACCAGGTGTTTGCCGCCAACCCCGGCTGGTGGCAAGCGGGTGGCCAAACCCGGCAGTTGTCGCTGGAGAATTGGCAAACATTGCTGGCAGAGCAGGGCTTTGCCGTGCAGCAGTCGGTGGCCGGTGATGGCGCCGGCACTTTCTGCCTGGCCTGTGAAGTCGATGCAACCGGCGAGAACGAGGTAGTGCCGGAATCGCTGCCCTCGGCGAGCGCCTGGTTGTTGCTCGGCGCCGAGGGGGATCGCCCGCTGGCGCAGCAACTGCTTGAATCAGCCGCGCAATCCACCTCACAATCCTCCTCACAATCCGCCGCCCAATCGGCAACCCGGACCGAACTTCCCAGCGTTGCTCAATGCGACGACCTGGGTGCCCTGAATAATGAATTGCTGGCGCTGCCAGCCAGTTGCGAAACCGTGCGCATCATCGTGCTCAGCGACCTGTTTGATCGCAGTAGCAGTGCCGCCCAGGTGCAGCACTGTGCTCGCCTCAGGGATGTGCTCAAGTTGATCGAGGCCCAGCCGCGCCAGGTGGAGTGCTGGGTGTTGACCACGGGGGTCGGGGCGCTGCTGACCACCGACAGCAACTTGCTGGCCGGGGGCGCAACTGCGCCCATGGACGCGGCCTGCTGGGGTTTTGTGCGCTCGCTCATGAATGAGGCGTCCCGCACCCAGTTTCGCCTGGTCGACCTGCCGCTCAAACCCGACACCGCAGCACTCACAGCGCTGGCGCAATTGCTGCAACAGGGCACTGACGAAGACGAGCAGGTGCTGTTCGCCGATGGCAGCCGCTTTGTGCCGCGCCTGAAAACAGTACACGAACAGGCAGACTCGCAGTCGGGTAACCGGCGTGAAGCCGTGACCCTGGGGTTCGATCTGCCCGGGCAATTGCGCAACTTGCGCTGGCTGGGCACGCCCCTGGCGGAGCCGGGCGCCGGCGAGGTGGAAGTGGAAGTGGATGCCACCGGCCTCAATTTCCGCGATGTCATGTACGCCCTGGGCATGCTTTCCGATGAAGCCATTGAAAACGGCTTTTCCGGGCCGACCCTGGGGCTGGAATTTGCCGGCCGGGTGGTGGCGACCGGGCCGGATGTGACCGACTTCCGCCCCGGCGATGCCGTGGTCGGCTTTGGTCCCTCCAGTTTCAGCAATCGCATGATTGCACCGGTCAACGCTATCGCTCACATTCCCGCCGAACTGTCGGCGGAGTCTGCGGCCACTATTCCGACGACGTTTTTTACGGTCTATTATGCTCTCAAGCACCTCGCCCAGCTGCAGCCGGGTGAGCGTATTTTGATCCACGGGGCTGCCGGCGGTGTCGGTTTGGCGGCGATCCAGGTGGCGAGCTGGCTGGGTGCCGAAATCTTTGCCACGGTCGGTTCGCCCGCCAAGCGCGACGTGGTGCGGCTACTGGGTGTGGACAACATTTACGATTCCCGCTCGTTGAGCTTTGGCGAAGAAATCCTGGCCGCGACCCCCGATGGCAAGGGGGTCGACGTAGTCCTCAACTCCCTCGCCGGTGAGGCCATCAACCAGAATCTGCGGGTGCTGAAACCCTTTGGCCGGTTTCTGGAGCTGGGCAAGCGGGACTTCTACGAAAATACGGCCATTGGCCTGCGGCCTTTCCGCAACAACATCAGTTATTTCGGCATCGATTCCGACCAGTTAATGAGCGAGCGCCCGCAGCTTACCGCGACCCTGTTCCGGGAGATGATGGCGCTGTTTGCCGATGGCACCTTCTACCCGCTGCCCTACACCAGCTTTTCCGCCGACAAGGTGGTGGAGGCGTTTCGGTTTATGCAGCAGGCTCGCCAGATTGGCAAGGTGGTGGTCAACTATCGTCAGCTGCCCCGGGCCGAGGTTCGCAATGGCACAGCGGAAACGTCCGCGGCACTGCAGCTCGACGCCGACGCGACTTACCTGGTCACCGGTGGTTTGGCGGGCTTCGGCCTGCGCACTGCGGCCTGGTTGGTGGAGAAGGGCGCTCGCCAGTTGGTGTTACTGAGTCGCAGTGGCCTCAAGGGTGAGGCTGCCAAAGCCGGGGTCGCCGAACTCGAGGCGCGGGGCGCGGCGGTAACCGCGGTGGCTTGCGATATCGCCGACCGCGCTGCGGTCAAGGCGCTGCTGAGCCAGATTGCCCGGGACTTGCCGCCGTTAAAAGGTGTGGTTCACGCCGCCTGCGTGTTTGACGATGCCCTGGCGATTAATATGTCCGACAGCCAGATCGCCGCGGTCATGGCGCCCAAAGTAGAGGGTGCCCAGGTGCTGCACGAGCTGACCCGCAGTCTCGAGCTGGATTTGTTTGTCTTGTTTTCCTCCGCCACCACCTGTTTCGGCAATCCCGGGCAGAGTAATTACGTGGCGGCTAACCACTGGCTGGAAGGCCTGGCGGTGACGCGCAAGGCACAGGGGCTGGCGGCTACATGCGTGCGTTTTGGCGCCATTGACGATGTCGGGTACCTGGCCCGCAATGAAGCTATCAAGGGCGCGCTGGAAAGTCGTATGGGCGGGCGGGCCCTGAGCTCGGATCTGGCCCTGGCGATGCTGGAAAAAATGCTGCTCGACGGCGTAACCTTGCGCGCGGTGCTGGAATTGGAGTGGTCCTCCATGGCGCGCTTCCTGCCCAATGCCTTGGCGCCGAAGTTTCGCCAGCTGGCGCTGCTGGCTGGCGACAGTGGCGATATGTTAGGCTCAGCGGCAGAACTGTTGATGTTCCTGGAGGGCCTGGCCCCGGAGGAGCAACACGCGGAAGTGGTGGCCATGCTCCGCAAGAACCTGAGCCAGATCCTGATGTTGCCGGAGGAACAAATCGGAGCTGATGCATCGGTCTTCGACCTGGGTTTCGATTCCCTTATGGGGGTAGAATTGATGGTGGCCATCGAGGAGCGCTTCGGTGTGCAGCTGCCGGCCATGACCTTGAGCGAAGCCACAACGCTCAATAAACTGGCGGCCAAGCTGCTGTCGAAACTGTTCGCGGACGGTGCTGATGACGACGCTGGCACCATTGAGTATATGGCGATTCAACACGGCGTCAGCGATGAGGATATGACTGGATGAAACTCGATAAGTCGTTGAAAAACAAACTGATCGAGCAGTCTCTCAAGGGTAAGTTGAAGCGCAATGAGCAGCTGGCGGGCAAGGGTCTGGGGTTGTCGTTCGACGCCGCCGATGACCGCGCTCGCTACACCGATTTCCGCAGCCACCCGGCCTACAAGCAAATTGAAATCATGCGCGAGGGTTCGGCCTCGCTGGGGATCGAAGACCCGTTTTTCCGCCTGCACGAAGGTTGCAGCGGCGCCACGGCGGTGATCGGCGGCAAAACCTACGTCAATTACGCCAGCTACAATTATTTGGGCCTGGCGGGGCACCCGGAGGTGATCAAGGCATCGGCGGAAGCTGCGGCCCGCTACGGCACCTCGGTATCTGCCAGCCGTATTGTCTCCGGCGAGCGACCGGTGCACCAGCAACTGGAGCGCGAGCTGGCAGCACTGTATCAAGCAGATGATGCCCTGGCGCTGGTCAGCGGCCACGCCACCAATGTGTCGGTAATCGGCTACTTGATGGGCCCTAAAGACCTGGTGCTGCACGATGAGTACATTCACAACAGCAGCCTGGTGGGGGCGCAGCTGTCCGGGGCGCGGCGCATGCCGTTCAAGCACAATAGCGTCGAGGCGCTGGAACAACTGCTGGTCCAGCACCGCGGTCAGTTCGAGCGGGTATTGATCGTCACCGAGGGCCTGTTCAGTATGGACGGCGACGTGCCGGATTTGCGCGCCATGGTAAACCTCAAACAGCGCCACCAGGCCTGGCTGATGGTGGATGAAGCCCATGCGCTGGGCGTACTGGGTGAAAAAGGGCTGGGCAGCTTTGAGCTCACCGGGGTAAATCCCACCGATGTCGATATCTGGATGGGTACCCTGAGCAAGACCTTGTCGGGCTGTGGCGGCTATATCGCCGGAGTACAGCCGTTGATCGATATCTTGCGCAACCTGGCGCCGGGCTTTCTCTACAGTGTGGGCATGCCGGCACCGACTGCGGCGGCGTCGCTGCAGGCCTTGCAAATCTTTCTGCGCGAGCCGGAGCGGGTGAGCCGCAACCAGCGCAATTCAGAGGTGTTTTTGCAACGCGCCAGGGCGCTGGGGCTGGATACCGGCAGCAGTGTTGGCCGGGCGGTGGTGCCGGTAATCCTCGGCGGCTCAGTCAAGGCTGCGCGCCTGTCGGCGGAGCTGTTTCGCAACGGCATCAATGTGCAGCCGATTCTCTACCCGGCGGTGCCGGAAAAAAGTGCCCGCCTGCGCTTTTTTATCTCCAGCGAGCACACTGACAGCCAGTTGACGGAAACCTGTGCCGTCCTGCAAGCCTACATGGATTGAGCCGGGCGCGATCTGTTCCGCAGTAGAGGTCGCAAAACAGCCTCCAGAATTAATGGATTATTGACAGGGCCCTGGCATTGACCCAGCATTCGACACATACCCTTGACAAGACCGTACTGATTACCGGCGCCTCCGGCGCGATCGGCCAGGCTCTGGCTGTCTGTTACGCGCAGCCGGGTACGACCCTGATTCTGCAGGGCCGGGACCAAGCCAGGCTGGAGCAGACCGCTGCCGCCTGCACTGGCGCCGGTGCCGAGGTCCGGCAGCAGGCGTTGGACCTGACCGATACCGAGGCCACTCTCGCCTGGCTGGAGACCGTCTGCGCCGAGCGAGTGCCGGATGTGTTTATCGCCAACGCCGGCATGAATATCGGCATTGGCAAGGGCTTTGAGGGGGAGCGGCTGGAGCAGGTTGCCGCGCTGCTCGACCTGAATGTGCGCTCAACCCTGTTGATGACCACCTTTATCGCCGCGCGTATGCGCAGGGCAGGGGCCGGTCAAATTGCCCTGGTCAGTTCGCTGGCGGCCTTCTATGGCCTGCCGGTGACGCCCAGCTACTCTGCCAGTAAAGCGGCAGTCAAGGCCTACGGTGAAGGCTTGCGGGGAGCGCTGGCGCGGTTTGGGGTGGGGGTTAGTGTCATTATGCCGGGCTACGTGGATTCGGCCATGTGCCGGGGCATGGCCGGGCCGAAGCCGTTTTTGTGGCAACCGCAGCGAGCCGCCGAAAAAATACGCGCCGCCATCGATGCCAATCGGGCGCGGCTGAGCTTTCCGTTTCCGCTCAACCTCGGCTGCTGGTTTCTGGCGGTCTTGCCAGCAGCGCTTTCACAGCGAATCTTGCGTTGGCTCGACTATGGCGGCTGAACAAATGTCGGCGGTTGCGGCCCAGGTCTGTGGCGTAAAATTCTGGAACCAGCGCTGGCTGTCGGTGTTAATTGCGGAAAAGTTTGGCGCGGCGCCGGTTTTTCACGACTCCTTTGACCTGGCTTTGGCAGCCTCTCGGGAGCGGGCCGCACCACTGATCCTGTGGGCCTCGTCCCTGTCGGAAGAGCAGCGGGCCCAGGCGCGCCAGCTGGACTGCTATTTTCTCGAGGACGGCTTTATCCGCTCGGTGGGCCTGGGGGCGGGCTTGAATGCCGGTTTGTCCTATGTCTTCGACCGGCGCGGGATCTATTACAATGCCGCCCGGGCCAGCGACCTCGAGCACTTGCTGCAACATATGGAGCTGACTCCCGCCCAGTTGCAGCGGGGCGAGCGCCTGCGCCAATTGCTGGTCGCCAATGAGATTTCCAAGTACAACCTGAAGAAATCGACTACATTTACACTTGGGCCGGACAGCCGGCGTCGTATTCTTGTGGTGGGCCAGGTGCAAAACGACGCCTCCATTACCACCAATCCGGCGCCGCAACTGGCGACGATGGCGGGCGATAATATCAATCTCAGCTTGATTCGCTGGTGTCGGCAGGAAAACCCGGAGGCTTGCATTGTCTACAAGCCGCACCCGGATGTGGCCGCCGATTTGCGCCCCGGCAAGATCGATACCGGCAGTCTTGCCGGACTGGTGGATGGGGTAGTGGTGGAGCGCGACATCCTGGCGCTGATCGACTGGTGTGACGAGCTGCACACCATCTCTTCGCTGGCTGGTTTTGAAGCGCTGATTCGGGGCAAGGCGGTGGTTACTCACGGTGGTCCGTTTTATGCGGGTTGGGGGCTGACCCGGGATTTCGACAGCTTTCCCCGTCGCAATCGGCCGCTGTCGCTGGCGGCGTTGGTGTACATTTTGCTGGTGGAGTACGGCCATTACGTCGACCCGGTTGGCGCGCGCCAATGTTCGCCGGAGGTGCTGATTGAGCACCTGGCGCAACGCAAGGGGAGCCGCTATGCCCACCTCAAGGCCAGTGTGCTGACGGGAATATCCTGGGCGGCGAGAAAAGTGGGTCTGTAACCGCGCTGCTCAACGGTGCTGGTATGCCTGACATGTAAATTGATAGGGCCGGGTTTGCGGCGGCGCTGGCTACAATCACAGTCGGCGTCAAAAAATACGATGGTAATGCACATGGTTTTACAATTGCTTGAGTACTGGTTTTACTGCTACTCAATGCTGGTGGCGATATACGTGCTGCTGGGCCTGGCGGTGGTGCAGCTCAACCGGCGCCTGGGGCAGCAGAAAAAAATCCAGCGGCGCGAGCCTCGCGCCGGTGATGTGCGCCGGGATGTGCGCCAAAGCCTGCTTTCCCTGCTGACGTTATCCCTGTTTCTGGGGGCGGCCATCACCTTGCAGCAGGCCGGTTATGGCTGGCGCCCGCTGGCACCCGGGTGGCTCAATAACGGCTTGATGTTTCTTCTCTCCCTGGTGGTATTCGATACCTGGTTTTACTGGGGCCACCGGCTGCTGCACTGGCGGCCTCTGTATCGGCGTATTCACGCCTGGCATCATCGCTCCGTGACTCCGACCGTGTGGAGCAATAACAGTGACACATTTCTCGATAATTGCATTATTCAGTCGTATTTCCTGCTGGCTATCTTTATCCTGCCAATAGCGGCGCCGGTGCTGGTGGCCCACAAAATCTTCGACCAGGTGACCGGCATGGTGGGTCACTCCGGCTATGAGTATTCGCCCGGGCCGCTGTCGCGTTTTCCCTGGCCACTGCTGGGCGTGACGTTTCACGACCAGCACCATCAAAAATTTCATTGCAATTACGCCACCCACTTCTCCTGGTGGGACCGGTTGATGGGTACCCTGGACCCCGATTACGACAGTAAATTAAAGGCTTTCAGCCAGCAGTGAATGATCGCTCTGGACTTATGTTTTACGGTGGATGATTTTGGAATTAGTTAAGGAAAAGGTGTTTTTATTGTTGCAGGGACCGCCGTGTCGCTTCGCCTATCGGCTGGCCACTTGCATTGAACAGCAGGGTCACCGCTGTTATCGGATCAACTTGTGCCTCGGTGACTGGCTCTTCTGGCTGGGCAAAAAGGCGCACAATTACCGCGGCAATATCCAGCACTGGCCACTGTTCCTGAAAGAGTTTGTCCTTCAGCACGGCATTACCGATATTATCTATTACGCCGACCGATTGCCCTACCACAAGGCGGCCCGGGACCTGGCAAACAACCTCGGCATCAATGCCGTCGCCTACGAGCACGGTTACCTGCGGCCCAACTGGATCACCGTGGAGCGCGGTGGGATGTCGCGGTTCTCCCATTTTCCCGATAGTGGTGAACACATCAAGGAAGTGGGGATGAATTATCCCAAGCCCACGTCCCTGCCGGGCTTGTCCCATGACTTCTGGAAGGAAGCGGTGCAGGAGGTGGTGTTCAACCTGGCCAACTTCTTTGATTTTATCTTCTTCCCGCACTACCTGCCGGATAAGATTTACAACCCGCTGGTGGAGTACCTGAATTACATACCGCGCTTCCTGGGAGCGGGCAAAAAGCACAAGCGCACAGCCCAGGTGTTTGATTCGTTGCGGCGCTCGGGCCAGAAATACTTTGTCTTTCCCCTGCAAATGCAAAATGATTACCAGTTGCGGGATAACTCGCCCTTCAATCACCAGCTCGAAGCCATTGCTATGGTGGTGGAGGAGTTCAGCCAGCACGCGCCGGCGGACACGGTGCTGCTGTTCAAGATCCATCCGCTGGACAACGGCATTGAGCCCTGGGATAAGATGATCGCGCGGCTGGGGCAGGAACATGACGTCGCCGACCGGCTGTTACTGGTGGACGGTGGCATTTTGAAGAACATGCTGGCGCACAGCAGCGGGGTTATCACGGTCAACAGCACGGTGGGGGTACAGGCGCTGGAGCAGGGTAAGCCGGTCAAGGTATTGGGTTACGCCATTTACGATATCGACGGCATGACCTGCCAGAGAAGCATGGGCGAATTTTTCGCCGCGCCGGAGGTACCGGATAAAGAACTGGTGGATTGCTTCCTGCGCTTGCTGGGCGGCACCATCCAGGTACACGGCAACTTTTACTCCCAGCAGGGCCAGTTGACCGGTGCCAGCGAGGTTACCAACTGGCTGTTGACCGGCTCGGTCAAATACTCGGATGCGTTTTTTGATCAGCCGCCGCGGCTGTTGAAAGACAAGGCTTACGGGTGAGCGCAGCAGCAACACAGCGATCTGTACTTTTCTTGCAGGGCCCATTGTCACCGCTCTATCGCCTGCTGGGGCTCGAGCTGCGGCGCCGTGGCTGCCCGGTCAGTCGGATCAACTTGTCCTTTGGCGATTGGCTGCACTGGCACGGGCAGGGCTGTTACTCCTACCGTGGCAGCCGAGCCAAGTGGCGCGGCTATTTACAGCGAGTGATTCGGGAGCAGCGCATCACCACCCTGGTACTGCACGGCGACTGCCGCTGGTACCATCGGCAGGCGATCGACGTGGCCCGGGCGCTGGACCTGGAAGTGATTGTCACCGAATTAGGGGCGCTGCGGCCCGGTTGGCTCACCCTGGAGTGGGGCGGCTTGTCACTCAACTCCTTCTTTCCGGCATCGGCAGAGCAGATTTGTGTTCAGGCTCAGGGGCTTGACGCTCCCGCCGGCCAACGCTTTGACTATCCGTTCTGGAAAATGGCGCTCTACGATGTCTCCTATAACCTGCTGAATTACTTTCTCTGCTTTCTGTACCCGTTCTTTCGCCGGCACACACCGCACAACCCGGTAATCGAATACCTCAGCTGGATTCCGCGCCTGGGTAGCGAGCAGCGCCGCAATGCAGCGGCCCAGCAGCTGAGCCGACGGCTGGCGGCGGAGCACACTGACTATTTTTTGTTTCCTCTGCAGTTAAACGGGGATTTCCAGATTCGGGTGCACTCGCCGTTTCACTCCCTGCACCAGGCCATAGACCTGGTGCTGCATTCCTTTGCCCGCTGCGCGCCAGCCGTAAGTCGCCTGGTGCTGAAGCAGCACCCACTGGATTGTGGCCTCGATGGGCTGCAGCAGTACGCCCGGGCGGTGGCGGCCAGGCTGGGCATCAGTGAACGGCTGGATTATATCGACGGCGGTGATCTGGGTGAATTGTTGCGACACACTCGCGGGGTGGTCACGGTAAACAGCACCGTCGGTATTGAGGCGCTGCAGGCCGGCAAGCCGGTCAAAGTACTGGGTGGCGCCTTCTACGATATGGCGAAAATTACAAGCCAGGACTCACTCGATAACTTCTGGAGTGCCCCCACTGCGCCGCAACCGGATTGTGTGGATGCGTTGCTGCGATTGCTGGTTCAGCAAACCCAGGTGCCGGGCGCGCTCTACGGCGCGGCGGGATTGCAGAGCGCGGTGGACAATATGGCCGCGGCAATTCTGGCGCGGCCGTACACCCCCCTCAGCGCGCTGGGTACGCCGCCGCGGCAGGCGTATTAGCCGGTTTGATCAATCGATCAGCGCCACTGCCATGGTCGCCAGCGGTGCCACCAGGGCGCCCATCTGCGTAGCCTTGTCGCTGGAGGCGTTGCCATCCAGGGCGCGCTTCTTTACCCCCTGCAGGATGGCGGCAAAGCGGAACATGCTGAACACCATGTAGAAGTTCCAGTTGGGTATCTCATCGAGCCCCATGCGGCGGCAGTATTGGGCCACGTATTCTTCCTCACTGGGAATGCCCAGCGCCGCGCGGTCAATACCCCCGAGGCCGGCCAGCACACTGTCGTTGCTGAGGCGCAACTGCATGCACTGGTAGGCGAGGTCGGCAAAGGGATGGCCCAGGGTAGACAGTTCCCAGTCCACCAGCGCCAGCACCCGTGCCTGGGTAGGGTGAAACATCATATTGTCGAGGCGGAAGTCGCCGTGAGCCAGCACCACCCGACCGTCGTCCTGGGGCTGGTTGGCGGGGAGCCAGTCAATCAGCCGGTCCATTTCAGCGATAGTGCCGGTTTCCGCGGCCCGGTACTGGGTGGTCCAGCGGTTGATCTGGCGCTGGTAATAGTTGCCGGGCCGGCCGTAATCGCTCAGCCCTACCGCGTCCACGTCCACCGAGTGCAGGGCGGCAAGCACCCGGTTCATCTCGTCGAAGATAGCGCCGCGCTCGGCGTTGCTCATGCCAGGCAGGGCGGGATCCCACAGCACCCGGCCGTCGATAAACTCCATCAGGTAGAACATGCTGCCGATAATGCTGTCGTCGGCGCAGAGGTGATAGGCCTTGGCCACCGGCACATCGGTGTTGGCCAGTGCCGCCATGACCTTGAACTCCCGGTCCACGGCGTGGGCCGACTTCAGCAGTTCACCGGGCGGTTTGCGGCGCAACACGTAGCGGCCGCTTTGGGCGCTGATTTTAAAGGTCGGGTTGGACTGGCCGCCGGCAAATTTCTCAGCGCTCAGCGGGCCTTTAAAGCCGGCCACATTGGCTTCCAGGTAGCGGGCCAGCTTGTTGGTATCAAAATCAAAGTTTGGCTGTGACATCGGCAATCTCTATTTTGGTCGGGTTCAAGGGGCTTATTGCGCGGCGTATCGATCGATGATTTGCTTGCCGAGGGCCATTTGGTGGACCTGGTCGGGGCCGTCAGCCTGGCGACACCAGCGGGCGTAGTTGAAGCCCTCAGCCATGCAGTAGTCTTCTGTCAAACCACCGGCACCGTGTATTTGCATGGCACGGTCAATGACGTTTTGTATCAACAGCGGCACGGTGGTCTTGCTGGCGGCGATCATGTCGATGGAGGCGGGAACGCCTTCGGCGTCGATCTTGTGGCAAGTTTTCAGTACCAGCAAGCGCGCCATTTCGATTTCTGAAAACATTCTGGAGATGTCTTCCCGCACCGACTGGTGTTTGCTTAACGGGCGGCCAAACGTAGAGCGGGAGGCGGCCCGTTTGCAGGCCAGCTCCAGCGCCCGCTGGCCGGTGCCGATCAATCGCATGCAGTGGTGCATGCGGCCGGGGCCAAGGCGGCCCTGGGCGATTTCAAAGCCGCGACCTTCTCCGAGTAAAACATTTTTCAGCGGTACACGCACGTTTTCAAACAGCAACTCGGCATGGCCAATGGGGGCGTCATCGTAGCCGAGAGTGGTCAATGGGCGGATGATCTTCAGGCCGGGAGTACCCTTGGGCACCAGTACCTGGGTTTGCTGCAGGTGGCGATTGTTGTTGTCCGGATCGCTCTTGCCCATGACGATAAAGATTTTGGTGCGCTCATACATGGCACCGGTGATAAACCATTTGCGCCCATTCAGGACCCACTCGTCGCCGTCTTTGACGATGCTCAGTTGCACGTTGGTGGCGTCACTGGAGGCCACTTGCGGCTCGGTCATGGCGTAGGAAGAGCGAATTTCACCGGCCAGCAATGGTTGCAGCCACTGGTCTTGCTGCTCCTTGTTGGCATAGTTCATAAAGACTTCCATATTGCCGGTGTCCGGGGCGTTGCAGTTAAACACTTCCGGGGACCAGATCACCCGGCCCATTACCTCGCACAGGGGCGCGTATTCAGCGAAGGTCAAGCCGCCGTGGTCGCAGTATTCGGCGTGGGAGGGCGGTACAAACAGGTTCCACAAGCCGGCGTCTTTGGCCTTCTGCTTCAATTCATCCATTAACGGCAGCGGCGCAAAACGGTTTTCGGCCTCGTGCAGTTGCCGCGCATAGGCCTCTTCGTTGGGGTAGATGTGCTGTTCGAAAAAAGCATTGAGCTTGTCCAGCAGTTGCAGGCTTTTGTCACTGTGTTGGTACATGAGGTTCTCCACGAGCAAGTGAGTGTGATGGTAATCAGGTAAAGGTAATAGCGGCGTGTTTGTCCGCCTGTTGCAGGTGTGACACGTCGTTAAAACTGTCCAGGGCGAAGCTCTTGCGGTTGTGCAATATGCGGCTGGTGCTGGTGTTGCGGATCTGCATATTGATCTCGCGAATACGCTGGTGGTCGAGTCCTAACACCGCGGCCAGCACCACCGAAATCGGGCCGCCGGAGGTCACCACCAGGGTGCGTTTGGCGGGGGACTGGCAGATTCGCTGGAAAACGCTTTCGACGCGCTGTTGGAAACTGTGCCAGCTGTCGCTGCCATCGGTGCTGATTTCACCGCTCATCCAGTGTGCCAGCGCCTGTTTCAGGTTGTCGTTGTAATCCTTGCGCGGGTTGCCGCTCTCCACGTAGAGCTCGGGGTGCTGTTGGCGCAGGGGGGTCAGCAAACCCTGGAAGCTGTATTCGTTGAGTCCCGGGTCGACGCTGTAATCATGGTTGCCGCCATAGCCCTGGCTAAACGCTTCCGCGGTCTGGCGGTGGCGGACCATGCTGCCCATGATCACCGCATCGAAGCTCTTGCCCAGGCTGCGCAGGTGTTCGCCCAGCCAGCGAGCCTGTTGCAAGCCCAGCTCGCTTAACTGGTCGTAATTGTCGGCGCCAAACGAGGCCTGGCCGTGTCGGAGTAAGGTGATTTCTGCCATGTGCTGCCTTTGGTCGAGATGCCGGGTCATTATAGGTATGCAGCAGTGATCAGGAAAATTTATTTTTATTATGTAACTTTATTGATCTCGTGAATGCTGTGAGGCGCTGTGTGGCGTGCACTGCCACCGGGGCAGCCGCTCCCGTGGGGAACTATGGATTATCTGTCCAGGCTGCTGACCCGGGCCTCGCTCTCCACCTCTTTGCGCACTCGCAGGGGAATATTGAGGCTGTCCCAGGCCATATCGACCACCGGGATCTTGACGTATTTGTCGCGCAGGGCCCAGCGCGCATAGCGTTCATTGAGCTTGCGGTACTTGAGGGTGGTGGTGACGGTCAATGGCGATTTGGCCCAGCTTGGCACGGTAAAGCTGTAGCGCACAATGTCGGATTCACCGGCTTTGACCACGCGCTTGTAGGCTTCGCCGACCCGGTTGAACAGGTCGTGTTTCCAGACTTCCTTGCCGTGCCGGTCAATGGGTTTGGAGACGTAGAAATAGGCGTCTTTATCGACGTAATTGAATTCGTCGATGGCACCGCTGGTGTAAACCTCACGCCCCTCGGCATCGAGCACGATAAACTCCAGCCAGGCTTCATTGATATCGATGGTCCCGCCGGGGAAATTGTGGCCGACGCCGTTGTTGCTGACGACAATATTGAGGCTCGCGGTCTCGCCCAGATAGTAATAGTAAGGCGCCTCGTCAAAGTTGCGCAGGCTTTCGTCCAGGGCTTGCAGCGTTTGCAGGGCATCGCGCCGATTGGGGCGCTCGATACTGATGCGCATTTTATTCGACTGCAGGAATTTAATGGTTTCCTGCAGGTGCTGCTGGTCGCCTCGCAGCAGCGGCAAGAAGGTATTGGCGGCGGCGAATTGGTGGGCGCGAACCTGGCCGTCCTGGTCGGCGGAGGGGTCACTCGCCGGTCGCAGTGGCATGTGGCAATCGTTGCAGCGCACCGCGGCAGCGCTGGCAAAACCCTCTTCGTGCTGCTTGGAATAGGGGCTTTCCAGCCAGGCGGAGTAGTCGTCCTGCATCTTCACCCAGCCCCAGTTGTTCATATCCTTGTCCATAAACTGGGTGTGGCAGGAGCCGCATATTTTCGGGTCCTTGAGCAGCGGTCGCCCCATGTCCAGTTTGTGCTGGTTCGGGTTCAGGCGTATCAACCAGCTGTTGATGCCGGTCAGCAGCGGGCCTTCTGCCTGGGCAAACAAATAGTCCTCGGCGGGCTGGAACTGGTAACTGGCGACTCCCTTCAGGTGGGGCAGTGATGCGATACCGTGGCAGCCCATACAGGGGATACCTTCGTGGTTGGCGGTGGAGCCGGCAATGCCCCCGTGTTTACCACCCGGTGACAGCTCGCCGGTGAGCAGTGCGGACGGTGCGTGACAGCCCTCGCAGTAGCGGGTGGCGGTGATGCCCTTGTTGTCGGCCAACAGGGAAACGTTAGTGACATAGCTGGGGTCGGAGGCGGCGAGCATGTGGGCCGAGGCCTGCCACTGGTTGCCGATGTCTTCATGACAGGCCATGCAGCGGTGGGAGTTGGAGATTTGCCGGGCATCGATAAAGGTACCGCTGCTGGTTTCGGTCTGGCTCGGCCGGAAGGGATGGGGGCCGTAGTTGTACAGGTAGTTTTCCGTTACCGGTTGGTCGGAGTAATCGGGCTCGGCCAGCTGGTAAATAAAACTGGCGCTGGCAATGGCGACCTGGATAAACAGGTTGAAGCCCAATACCGTGACCAGCATGGGCCTGGTCAGGCTGGGAAATTTCGGGCCCGGCTGGTTTCTGCGATTGGCGGGCAAAAAGACGAAATGCACCAGCAGGTGCACTGTCAGCAGCAGGACAAACAGCAGGGCGCTGACAATATGGGCGTCCAGCAGCCACTGTTGATTTTCCCGCTGGCCGAACAGGGCCAGATGCAGGCCGCTGTAGGCAAAAATGATAAACAACGGCAGCGTGACTACGCCGCTCAACATGGAGGGCAAACGGCGGAAGCCCACGGTGCGGCGTATGTGGGTGATAAAGTAGGGCGTCAGTGCCAGGGCGGTGGCGATACCGGTGAGTGCGTGGGCAAGGACCGTCCACTGCAGGAAAACCGAGTGTTCTTGCAGCAGGTAGACGGTAAGACCGCTGCTGGCACAGGCCACCAGCAGGGCAAAGGTTATGGGTGAATAGCCTTTTTCCGTGGCGAGTAAATCTTTAACCGGTCGCATTTTGCAAAAGCTCGCTGTCGACAAAGTTGATGACTTGATCGTAACTGGACTTGAGCAAGTAGGTGGCCGAGGCCAGGCGCACCTCCATGCTGCTGTTGCGATCTTTCAGTAGCGCCCAGAGTGAGGATTCCAGTTCGCTACTGGAAGGGTAGGCCGCCAGGGTATCGATGGCCTGTGGCAATTCGCGGGCGGGTATATTGGCGAGGTAGGGTGCCAGCATATGCCCGGCGATAAAAGCGTCGGTCTTGCTGGCCAAAATTAGCAGCTGGCATTTTTGCTCATCACTGAAGTGGTCGGACTCGAGGATGCCTTTGACCTGGATGCGGGCCTGCAGGGTTTGTGCCAGCGGTGCGGAGGCTGCGGCTCCATTTTCATAGAGGCAGAGTGTTTGCGCGTATTGCCAGCGCGGCTCATTGGCAACCTGCTGCAAACTGGCGCTGTCGAAGTTGAGGTTGCCGATATGGCGGCAATCGGTCAGGTTGGCCAGCCACTGATCGTTATCCGCCGCGGCTATAATCCCGCCGAGGAGCAGGCGTCGGCTGCGGTCGTTTAAATTGCTGAAGATCCGCGCGGTAGCGCGGTAGCCGAGGCCGCCGGAATGCAGCCGCGCCACCCACAGGTCGACGATTTCCGGGCTGAATTGCAGCGCTGACGACTGTGGGCGGTTAAGGATATCTTCCACCAGCGCTTCGCTTTCACTGCCAACCAACTGTGCCAGTGCCTCATCCGCTTCGGACCGAAAGCTGAGCAAGGCCAGGTAGGCACGCTGGCGGACCTCCGCGCTGTCGGCCTGCAACTGGCGCCTGGCAAAGCTCGCGTGCTGGCTGAACTGGCCCAGTCGCATGGCATCCAGCAGCGCCGGCAACAGCGTAACTTCCGCGGTCTCGGGGTTTATGCCGGTGCCGTACAAACCCTGGTAATGGCGCCTCAGTTCCGCCAGTAAAAACTCCTTGCGCAGGACAATGCCGTCCGCCTGCTGCAACAGGTTGTTGAGCAGCTGCAAGGCAAATGCAGGGTTGTCGCCGGGCTCTGCTGACGCCAGTTGCTGGAAATATTCGGCCACTTCCTGCTGCTGGCCCAACCGGTGCAGGGCGATCAGTGCTGTGGCGCTGATTGCCGCCGGCTGGGCGGCTACAGGCGTGGTCATCTTGCGCAGAGTGGCAATAGCGGCCGAATCTCGAACCAGCCCCAGGGCCTGAATGGCGGCGCTGCGCACGGGCACAGATTCTGCGCTGTCCGCCAGTTGGATAAGTGGCAGTGCGGCACGCTTGTGCTCGGCGGCAGCCAGCGCCTGTATGGCGCAGATTTTTACCGGTTCCGGTGCCGTTTGCAAAAGCCGAATGAGTGGCGCTACGGCAAGCTTTTTCCGGTGAGTCACGGCCTCCTCTTCGTTAAAGAAGAACTCGAAAGTGGCCGCCACGGCACATTGTACGCGGCTATCCTCGGCCTCCAGCAGGGGCAGCAACCAGGCGACACTGGCTTCCAGTTCCAGTGCTTGCGCCAATTCTATGGCAGCCAGTTGGATCTCGACCGAGCTGTCGCCCAAGCCGCGCTGTAACAGCGCCAGGAATTCTGTGCTCCAGGCTTGCTTGATATAGCCGAATATCGCCAGCCGTGTCTGCTGCTCGCTGGAGTCCCATAATTGCAAAAGTTTTGCCAGGCGATCGCTGGATTTCGATTCAATCAGGAATCTCGCCAGGGCCGTGCGGGTGGCGGGGCTGAACGCCGCGATTCTGGCGGCGAAGTCGCGCTGGCTCGGCCGCATGTCGGGGACGGGCTGGAGCGAGCCGCCGGCCTTGTCTACCCGATAGTATTGATTGACGGCGAGTTGGGTCAGTGTGGTACTGGAGCCATCGCGCCATTGAATCTTGACCTTGTCGATGGTGTTGATATCACCCAGGCCCAGGTGCAGGCGGGCGTCACCTTGTGACAGGAAGCCCTGTGCCGGCAGTGCCTGGCCCAGGAAGCGCTGCTCGCCGGCGTAGATTTCAAGGCGAGCGCCATAGGACTGGGAGGGTGGGTTTAATGCCGTGAGATCGAAGCCAACCCAGTTGCCATTGGGCCTGGAGGCGAGGCCGAGAATTTGCAGCGGGCCATTGTTGTTACTCACCACCAGCTCAAGTTGCCCGTCGTTATCCAGGTCGGCGCTAATGACTCCCCGTGAAGAGTAGGAGAAGTTGGCTGGCGGTGGAGTGGTGGATGCAGTGAAAATACCCTGTTTGGTGCCGAGAAACAGGTAGTTGGGTTGCCCCTGGGGTACCAGCTCTGAGTCCATGTCGGGCTCAATGGCACCGTTGGCGAGGTAGATATCCGTTATGCCGTCGTTATTGAGGTCGCCGCTGGTGGCGCCCCAGCTGCTGAGGTTGCTGCGATTCTGGTGGGCGATACCGGCTTGCCAGGCCTGGTCGGTTAGGCTTGCGGGTATTTTCCTGCCGCTGCCGAGTGCAGCGCTGGGCTCGGTGCGGGCCAATACCGGTGCCATACCGCGATGGCGGGTCATCAGGATTTCGAGGTTGCCGTCGTAGTTGAGGTCGGCCACCAGTGCGTCGTGAACGCCCGGGGTTTCCAGCAGAGAGTTGTCGCTCTCGGCGATATCAAACGCGCGTCCTTCCCGATTGAGAAATACCTGGCTGGGGCTTTCGCTGCCATTGATGACCAGCAGGTCAGGCCAGCTGTCACGATTCAGGTCCAGCCATTTGGCGCCCAGGCTGCGACCAAAGGAATTGGCCACACCCATAGTCGTCGCGACCTCGCGAAAGCGAAAATCACCCAGGTTCAAGTACAACTTGTTCGGTAGCGGGTCATAGAGAGTTGCATCAAACGCAACGCGATCGGTTTCGAAGCCCTTGGAGCGCTCAAAAGTCCGCGCTCCCTGCTCGTATTTGATGTAATTGCTGAGATAGATATCGATCAGTCCATCCCGGTTGAAGTCACCCAGTGCGGCGCCGGTGCTCCAGGACTCGGCCAGGATACCGGAAGTGGCACTGATATCCTGGAATTTGCCGGCGCCGGTATTTTTGTACAGGCGGTTGTTATCGATGCCAGTGACCAGCAGATCCTCCCAGCCGTCATTGTCGAGGTCAGCGACGGCACAACCCATTCCCCAGCCACTGGACTGCAGGCCGGCGGCTTCGGTCTGGTCTTCGAGCCAGAGGCCGTCGCGATTGATCAACAGCTTGTTGCCAGCCTGTTTATGCCACCAGGAGGCGCGGCCATAGTGACGGGTATGGCCACCGCCACCGACAAAAAACAAATCCAGCCAGCCATCCTTGTTGGCATCGAATGCGCATACGCCACTGCCCAGGGTCTCGGTGAGGGCGGTGAGTTTGTCGGTAGTTTGCTGGTGGTGAACATTGAGCTGCCAGTCGAGGCTCTTGTCGCGCAGTTGCGCTGGTGGTACTTCTGGCCGGGGCTGGAGCTCCGCGGGCGGGGCATATAACGGCGCTGTGACGGCGGGTTTCGGTTGCGGCAATTGGCTGAGGACAAGGCCAGCGAGCAACAGCGATGTCGCTGCCAAAAACAGGGGGAATCGTGACAATCGATTGCTCATTGGATTGCAGTGTCAGCCTGGGTGGTTGAGGCATTATTGTTGTGAACATTTGGCGCCGTGGCGCCTGGAGTGCAACTCCATTGAAGATTGTACTGTACCTATTTGAGAGTACAACAGAATTTACCGAATAGCGGGGCGGTGGCACCGGCGGCTGTGCGTCGCAGCCCCGCCCTGTAGAGGTTGAGGTCAGAGTCCGTGTTGCTGAGATGTCAGAATAGTTTACAAGTGACTGCTCGGCTGTTCCTAATCTGCGACCCAGCCATTGGCAGATCGGGCATTACGCTGCTCGGGCCGGTCGGATTTGATTTCTACCCTCAAGCTGAAACGAAAGCGCTGCTGGACCATGCCGACAATCTTTGCAGGGGCTGCGTGAAGCTGGTGTTACTCAATTGCTGCCCACCGGCAATCGTTTTTTATCTTCTATAGGCTATAAAAAAAATTGCTTTTAGCTGCGATAAAGTATTTGCCGTCAGGAGTTAAATGGCGCCTAATAGAGCTGATGTTTGTCGCCTGAGCGCCAATGTTGCGGAAATCAAGCGAATTTCAAACGAATATCTGCTAAACAGGTAACATGTAAACGGGCACTAACTACGCTATAGAGATACTCAACCGGTAGAGACGCGTGCCCTGGTACCGGGATAAGTGGGTTGAGCACTACGAGCGCTAATAGAACAAAAGAATAAAGTTAGCTTCTGGTGTTGGTCTACAAGTTGGTTGGCGATAGTTTTGTACGAATTATTCGCCGACAAGTGCGAGCCAGTTCGCCGATTTCGCCAGGACGAGATTAGTTGAAATCGGCAGGTGCCTCGCGCGCCCCGGTATCAGGTGTCTTGTGGATACTTGAACAAAAAACCGAGGATGGCAGCTGTTTGCGACTTTTGAGATAGCTGGCGCTGTACCTGGGAGACAGGGGATCAGGAATGTGATTCTGGCTCTACACAATAAAATTAGCTCCGGCAGCAGTGGTTACTGTATACCGGTGCCCCTCAGGCAGGTAGCGGCTATTCGGCGGCTGCTGCGTACCTCCCCGGTCAGTCCCGCTATACTTTTTCCCCGTCCGGTTTTCCTTCCAGCTTCCCTATTAGAAGGTTTCGTTCCTATCTTCCGAGAGGGCGTGCGCCCTGCGGAAGCTTGTGCACGCCTGTTGCTTGCACTGTCCAATTTGCAGGGTCATTACAATGCAGCTTATGAATAGCACTTTTAAATACTGCTGGATCGTCATTGTTGCACTGCTGGGCTTTACGCCAGCCTACGCTGAAATTCTGCCCGGGCAGCTGGAAGTGGTCAGCTCCAAGCGGCTCAGTTTTACTGACTATGAGTACGTCTACCGCCTCAATGTCAGTAATACCGGCGGCGACGTCAGCAACCTCAAAGCAAAGGTCAGCGCGCCCACCTCCAACCCGGTTATGCTCGACGATACCCTCGAATTTGCCGATATCGCTGCCGGTGGCAGCGGTGCCAGCCTCGATACCTTTTCCATTCGCCTCAATCGGCGCCAGGCCAATAGCCTGGAGCAACTGGCCTACAGTTTCACTTTCGATGAAGATACTGGTGCAGTCGATGCGGACGACGACGGCTACAACTCGGACGAAGACTGCAATGACAATGATCCCGACATCAACCCCGGTGCCGACGAGATCCCCGGTAACAACGTGGATGAAAATTGTGACGGGGTAGTGGAGGACCCTGGCCAGGATGCAGACGGCGACGGCTTTGATGCTGATGTGGATTGCGATGACAGCAACGCCGATATTAATCCCGATGCTGACGAAATTACCGGAAACGCCGTGGACGAAAACTGCGATGGGGTGGCCGAAGATGTCGATGGTGACGGGTTTACCGTTGCAGCGAATGACTGCAATGATAACAACGCTGCGGTAAATCCGGGTGTTGACGAGATTATTGACAACGGTGTTGATGATAACTGTGATGGTGTTATCGATACTGGCGTCAGCGATTTCGATGATCAGGACATGGATGGCGATACGTACTCCATCGATGTGGATTGCGATGATACCAACCCGGATATAAATCCTGGGGCCGATGAGGTAGGCGGCAATAGCGTAGATGAGAATTGCGACGGTGTTGCCGATGACATAGACGGGGATGGTTTTAGCGTGGCACAGAACGATTGTGACGATGCTAACGCAGACATCAATCCGAACGCTACTGAAATTACCGGCAACACGATCGACGAAAATTGTGATGGTGTCGCTGATGATATCGACGGTGACGGTTTTACCATCGCCCAGAATGACTGTGATGATAGCGATGCACAAATCAATCCGGCTGCTGAAGAAATTGTAGCCAATGATGTCGATGAAAATTGCGACGGCTTTATCGATAGTGGGGAAGTGCTGGCGGCAGACCTGGATGGTGACGGGTTTACGGTGGAGGATGGTGACTGCGATGACAGCGATGCGGCGATCAATCCCGACGCTGAAAGCATTGCCAATAACGGTATTGATGAGAATTGTGATGGTTCTGACCCGCTGGAGGCGGAGGCGATCACGGTCCGAATTACCTCACCCAAGTCACTGATCACAGTGGGCGCCTCGCCGCTAACCATTACTGGAACCGTCAGCGATTTAGATGCGGCGCTGACGGTCAACGGTGTCGCGGTGACAGCGGATAGCGAAGGTGCATTCAGCGCCAGCGTAAGTCTCCAGGAGGGGCATAACTCGGTGGTCGCTCGCGCGGTCAAGGACGGCATGCAGGTAACCGACTCGATCGCGGTATCACTGGATTTGACTGAACCCTATGTCACCATTGAATCCCACACCGAGGGCCAGAAGGTCTACAGTGATGCCATCACCGTCACCGGCCTGATCAACGATATAGTGCGTGGCACCGTCGAGGAGAGCCAGGCCAGTGTCACTGTGAACGGCATACAAGCAGCAATTTCCAACCGCAGCTACGCAGTGAAAAATGTGTCTCTTACTGAGGGCAACAATACCATCGAAGTGGTTGGTGTCGACCAGGTCGGCAATATGGCGACGCTGCAGAGAACGGTCAACTATGTAGTACCGCTGGGACGGCGGTTGGAAATCGTCGGCGGGCAGGACCAAACCGCGACCATCAATACCGTGCTGGAAGATCCTTTGGCAGTGAAAGTGCTGGATGACGCTGGTGATCCGGTGGCCGATGCCCGGGTGGTGTTTCGGGTAATTCAGGGCTCCGGTGTGGTGGCAGCGGGGTCGGCAACAGAAGGCCGCGCTGTGGTGGTGACCAGCGATGACGAAGGTATGGCCGAGACCGCCTTCAAGGTAGGGGTACGGGTCGGCAGCTCCAACCAGAAAGTCCGCGCCCAGGTGGTGGGCTACGATACCCTGGCGGTATTCAATGCCAGCACCACCGGCAATATTGGCAACAAGATCAGCATTAATTCGGGTAACAACCAGCGCGGTGCGGTGGGCCAGGTCCTGCCGGAGGCGTTTGTGGTGTCGGTTACCGATGACGGCGCCAATGTGGTCGAGGGTGCTCGGGTCTTGTTTGAAGTGGCCAATGGAGGTGGGGAGCTGTCAGGTGTCGGCGCTGCCCAGTTCGGCAAACAATTCCAGGCTACCACCGACAGTGACGGCCGTGCGACCGCGGAATACAAACTGGGCTACCTCTCGGGGCTGGATGCACAGCGGGTGACGGCAACGCTGTTGGATGCACCGCTCGACGACCAGGGCAATACTGTACTGATCAACGCCGGTTTCAGTGCCACCGGCTTCGTTCCCGCCGATCCTGGCGATACGTCCATCAGTGGTGTAGTGCTGGATAACCAGGATGCGCCAGTGCCCGGGGTTACAGTTCGGGTCGAGGGGACGGAGCGCCAGGGCATCACGGATGAACAGGGAAGATTCCTGATTGACGAGGCGCCAGTGGGGCCAGTGCACCTGATCGCCGACGGTTCAACCGCCACTCAAGAGGGTGAATTCCCGAGTCTTTCTTATAATATTGTAACCATCTCAGGGGTCGACAACCCCCTGCCGGCCCCTATCTACATAGTCAAGTTGAATACCGATGGTGCCGTGCTAGCCGGCCCGGAGACCGTTGAGTTGACGCTGTCCAGCTATCCCGGGTTCAAATTGGAGATACTGAAGGACTCCGTCACCTTTCCCGACGGCTCCAAACAGGGCCTGATTTCAGTCACCCCTGTGAACGCATCCACCGTACCCATGGCGCCGCCCAATGGCATGCAGCCGCAGTTTATTGTCACCATCCAGCCCACCGGCACCAAGTTCAATCCGCCAGCCCCCCTGACCCTGCCCAACGTCGACGGTCACATGCCCGGAGCTCAGGTGGAGATGTATTCTTATGATCACGATCTGGAGGAGTTTGTCTCGATTGGCCTGGGCACGGTCAGTGAGGACGGCTCATTGGTGGAATCCAATCCCGGTGTGGGCGTCGTTAAGGCCGGCTGGCACTGTGGCTCCCAGCCTGGCGGCCAGGGCTGCGCGCACAATTGCCCCGAGTGCGCCAGTTGCAATGCCCAGTGTAATTGTTTCTGGGACAACAGCCTGTCGCCAACATCCCTAACAGACACGCCCGGGGATTGCAAAAAGCCGGGGTGCAATAACGGCCCCAAACAGGTGCCTGACAATAGTGATATTTCCGCCGCAGACGCGAAATGTAAAATGTGTTCCGGTGGTTCATTGCAGAATAAGCCCAATGGAACGCCACCGGCGACACCGGCAGCATCGGCGGGTCCTGCGCCCCAGAACAGCAATGTGGTTACCGGGTGGTGGGGCAGGAACTCAGCCTTTGGTTACGATTTGGCGCTCAACTGTACCTCGCTGTGCGTTAACGGCGATGAAAAATTCGGTCTTGGAGGAGACATAACCCCCTCGGCCAGCTGGGTCGTGCAAATACGTACGGTGTTGCGAGACGTCGCCGGCTGTGCCAACCCGGGAGGGGCCAGAACCGCGCCGAATATTGCACGCACTACCACCCATGAACTGAAACACCGGGATTTTCTGATGGGTGTTATCAACAGCAATAAAGCGACCATTGGCACGGTGTATGATTCACAGGCAGCGTGCAATACAGCGAAAACCGCACTGACGACCAAAGTCCAAAACGAGTGGACGGCCATGGTTGCACAACAGGCGGCCCACACGGACTTTGCCGGTGAGGCTAAATACTCAACCTATTGTGTAGGGGGTAACCCCACTGAACAGGCTAATGGTACGACCTATTAAAGCAGGTATCGATTTATGAGATTTTTAAGCTTTTTGTTTGCACTTAATTTATTGATGTTTTCAGGAGTTGACGTGATAGCTGAAGAAGAGCTTATTTGTTCAGAGGAAGGTAATTGCGAATTAAGCCTGCAGCAGAAGGTCAAGTTGAGCTATGCAGATGCCTTTCTGGTAGTCAGCGGTTCGTTTGAAAAAACGTCCAATGCCAAGCTGGAGAAGTTCGCGGATGATTCTGCGTTTATGGATGTCGTTTTCAAAGTTGATCGCTATCTTAAGGGGGCTGCTCAGGCTACCAGCTTTAATTTCAAACTGCCTGTTTACACCCGCGATATACAGTCCAACGGCAAGGAGAGTAAATTGCTGGTAAGCGGGAACTACACCAGCACACTTAGGTATCTCGAAAAGCTTGAGCAGCAATTGGAGTCAGGTGACATCGCTAAAAATGATTACCAGAAAAAACTTGATGCCTACAGAAGCAAGTTGGAGGTGTCTGACGAGCAGGTACTGAAGGGCGCGTTTATTGTCCCGGTGAGACCTGGCGGACTGGATTATTCGCACCGGGTTGCGGACGTACCTGTTGACTATTCAAGGAAGTATATCTTGTTCATTTACACTGGTTTGCCAGCGTTTGATAACAAGTTTTTGATGTCGTCGAATCTCGATCTTTATCCGCAAGAGGGTCGAGCTGACCTGGACCGGTTATTGGCCATGTAGACGGCAGTGAATGATAGCTAGTGCCGCTGATGAGGTCAGTTTTACCAGAATTTATTGAGTAGTTATTGACGTAAGTTGCCATGCAGCAGCGCTAGTAGAGACAAGGTGGAAGCTCAATGAACATCACTAATCGATCTGTCATTAGAGAAATTACAAAATGTTTTGCGATGCTGGTTATTGCAGTTTCCGCTCATGCTCAGCTGGATGAAAATTGTGTCATCAACATTCTCAATCGCACCATCCAGGTATCGGCTGGCGGCGGTTGGTCAATACCCAATATTCCCTCAACCCAGGGGGCCGTGCGGGCACGGGCAACCTGTTCCGAAGAAGATGGCAGTACCATATCCGGCCAAAGCGGCTACTTTACTATACTCAATAACGGCATTACCCAGGTCGGCGAAATCGAGTTTGCCGGTGTTGACCCCATTCCCTCACAGCTGGATTTTACCCCCTCTACACCCATTTTATTCGACACTATTGGTGCCACTGAACAACTGGAGGTTACCGCCACCTATCCCGATGGTTCCACCGCTGACGTCACTTCATCCAGTATGGGCACCAATTATTTCTCCACCAATTCCGCCGTGGTATCGGTCAATGCGGAAGGCCTGATTACAGTTCGCGCCAATGGCCTCGCCTTGATCAGCGCGCGTAAAGACGGCGTGCTGGCCATGCGCACGGTGCAGGTCAACACCGGTGGCGACCTCGACGGTGACGGCCTGCCGGATGACTATGAAACCGCCAATGGCCTGAACCCCAACGATGAGATCGATGCGATTGAGGACCAGGACGGTGACGGGCTCACCGCGCTGGAAGAATTTAACCTCGGTACCAACCCCCGTGTTGCCGATACCGATGGCGATGGTATTAATGACGGCGAGGAAGTCGTCGCCGGGGCGGACGGTTTTATCACCAACCCCCTGCTGGCCGACAGCGATGGCGATGGTCTTTCCGATGGTGTTGAAATTGCCGTAGGTTCCGACCCCAATGACAGTGCCGATACCAACCTGGAGGCGGCGCTGGTATCGCTGCGCTCCGTGCCCGCCAATGTGGTAATGACCTTCAATGGCATCGATAGCGAGGTGAGCACTCAACTGTCTATTCTGGGGCTGTTGATCGATGGCTCGGAGGTGGATCTCACGGAAACGGTCACCTACAGTTCCGATGATGTTACCGTGGCCAGTTTTGGCCTGGTCAAGGGTGAAGTGTTTGGCGGGTTGCCGGGTGACGCCGTGGTTAGCGCCTCTATCGGCAGCAAGTCGGTGGATATCAATGTCACCGTGCGCGCCTTCGAGGCGGTTGCCCTGTCGGCGGTGGATATCCCCGGCTACGCCAATAATGTGGATATCAGTGGTGACTACGCCTTTGTCGCCGCCGGCGCCGAAGGACTGCAGGTGGTTGACGTCTCTGACCGGACTGCACCGGAAGTGGTGGCGGCTCTGGATACCGATGGCACCGCGATTGATATCAAAGTGGTGGGAGATTTTGTCTACCTGGCCGATGGTGAGGCGGGGCTGAAGATTATCAATGTGGCCGATCCGCTGGCGCCGTTCCTGCTCGGTTCGCTCGATACTGCCGGGGTAACCCAGGATCTGGCGGTGCAGCTCAATTACGCATTTCTCGCCAACGGCAGTGCCGGTATTGAAGTGGTGGATATATCGGATGCGGCCAGCCCGTCCTCGGTCGCTACTCTCGAAGGCCTGGGGTCTGTGCTGGGTATCGCCGTAGAGCAGGAGCTGATGGCCATAGTGGCAGGTTCCTCACTGATCGCTATCGATATCAGCGACCCGACCAGCCCGATTCGACTTGGCAGCGTTAATATTGGTGCGGTCAAGGACCTGGCATTGGGTAATGGCTACGCCCATGTGGCGGCCTACAGCCAGGGTTACCGGGTGGTTGATCTGAGCGAGCCGATGCTGCCGCGTATTACTGGCGGCGACAGCAGCATCGCGCCGCGGGATGTGGCCCTGACCCGCAACTTCGCCTTCTACGCCGAGCAGCTGTTCCCCAATGTGGTGGCGTTTATCAATATCTTTGACCCGGAAGCTCCCGTCTTCCAGGGCACAATCAACCTGTCGCCGTTTGGTGATTACGCCGGCACCGGTATCGCCCTCGATGCCAGCTACGCCTATATCACTGAAGAGAGTTTTGTGGTCAGCCAGGACTACAAGGCGACCGGTAATACCAAGCTGTTTATCGCCCAGTACCGCGACATCAATGATAATAACGGCGTTCCGCCAACGATTTCTATTACCAATCCGGCGGATGGCTCGGTGGTGGTGGAAGGCAGAAAACTGGTGATCACAGCCGATGCAGAGGATGACATCGCGGTGGCCAGCGTCAGCTTTTTCGTCAATGACAACCTGGTCTTTACCGACACCTCTTCGCCTTATCAGGCCGTTATTACCGTTCCTGCCCCGGGAGAGGCCGATTTGGTGCTTGGCGCATCGGCCATCGATTTAGGCGGTAATGTTACCTTTGCAGCGGATGTCAGTGTCGAGATCCAGCCGGATGCGGACGGCGACGGGCTCGGCGACGATGAAGAGGTGAATACCTGGAACACCGATCCGCTGGATCCCGACTCTGACGACGACGGCTTGCTGGACGGGGTCGAAATTCGCCTCGGTACTGACCCCAACGATACCGATTCCGACGACGATGGCATCGATGACCAGACCGAAGTCAACAACGGTACCGACCCGCTGAACCCGGATGTCACACCACCGCTGGTTGACTCCTCGACACCGGATGACGGCGCAACGGATGTGCCGGAAAACTCCAGTATCAGTGTCGTGTTTAATGAACCGCTGCAGCCCAAGTCCATTACCAGTCAGTCGCTGCGTATCATTCCTGAGGGCAGCACCACGCCGCTGGCGGGTTCACTGCAGCTGGTTTCGGGCAACACCGAACTGTTATTCGTGCCGACCAATATCATGGCGGACTTTACCTTGCATACGGTTTCTATTGCCGGGGTCAGGGACCGGGCCGGGAACCCGATTGTCGCGGTAGAGCGCACCTTTACCACCGGTAACTTTGTCGATACTGTGCGCCCCAGTGTGGTTGATATCAGCCCTACCAGCAATGCAACTGATGTGGCTCTCAACAGTGTTATCGACGTGATAATGAGCGAGCCGATTATTCCCGAGACTGTCACCGAGAACTCGTTCTACGTGATCGATCGCTCCACCAATCTTCGTTTTGAGGGGGTGCGTTCAGTCGCGGACGATAAGACCAGTATCTCGTTTGTGCCCAATTCGCCCTTCCTGGTTGGGCGCCAGTACCAGGTGGTGTTGACCACCGATATCCAGGATTTGTTCGGGCTGGCGTTAAATGGCACGTCTCGTTTCTTTACCACCTCGTTTGCTTCCGACGGTACGGCGCCCCAGGTAGAGTCTGCATCCGTCGTTGCCAATATGCAGAATGTACCTACCAATGCGCTGCTCAATGTGCGGTTTACTGAAGTTATCAGCGCGCTCTATGTAAACCAGATCAAGCTGCTGGACGGTAACGGTGCCGAAGTGGCGGTAACCCGGACATTGAACAACGACAAGAGAACGGTATCCCTCGACCCGGTAGCCATGCTGGAGGCCGACAGTAATTACACCTTTGTCATCGACGGGGTAAGGGATTTAAGCGGTAACCTGTTGCCCAACCCGGTGTCTATTGATTTTGTCACCGGCAGTGAGTCGGACACCGAGACCGGGGGTATCAGCCATTGGAGTTTCGCCAATAATGCCGTGTTGCCCCTGAATACACGCCTGGAAGTCAAACTCAGCGAGCGTATCGACCCCACCAGCATCAACACCGATGCCAATACCGGGCAGGCGACTTTTGTTCTCTACAGCAACACCCAGAATCGATTTATTCGCGGTCAGGGGCTACTTGATAGCGATCGCCGCAACCTGCGGTTCGAGCCTGCTGAGGCCCTGCAGTGGGGGCACAACTATCGGCTTTACGTGACCTACAACACCTATCTGTTCGATCTTGCTGGCAATCGTATTAACGGCACCAGCTTTGGTTTTACTGCCAGTAACATTGAAGACACGGTGGCGCCCAGTGTGCAGCAAACCAGTTTTGCCGATGGCACCACGGATGTAGCGGTGAACAGCAATATTTTGTTTAGCGTGGACGAACCCCTCAGTGACAGCTGCCTGGATAAAGTGATTCTCAGCAGTGGCGGTGTGCCAGTGCCTGCTGCTGTGACGCTGGCTTCGGATCGGCGCACATTAACGGTCAATCCGAACGAAGACCTGGCCATCAGCAGCGAGTATGAGCTGGTGCTGAATGGTCTCTGCGATTACGCCGGCAATTCATTGAGCACTACCTTGCTCGGCTTTACTACCTCCTCATCCTCTGCCGCCGACACCGCGGGACCGACGGTACAGAGTATTTCCCCTGTCTCCAATGCCACTCTGGTGGGTGTGGATACACAAATTGTCATCACTTACAGTGAACCGTTGAGTCCGTTTACCCGGCCGCCGGTCTACGTCAATAACGGTACTGTTCTGGTGCCTGGCAGCTATGAGATTGCCAGCAATGTGCTGACCTTTACCCCCACCGAGCCGCTGCTCGGCAGCACCCAGTACCGGACCGATGCCGATGCCTACGACCTGGCAGGAAATTTCCGCAACAATGGTAATTACTATTTCACCACCGAGGAGCTGGAAGACGCTACTGCGCCGGTGGTGCAGGCCATCGCGCCGGAAACCAACGCGGTTGACGTGAGCCCTGCCAATAACGTTGTGCTGACCTTTAGCGAGGCTATGGCCACCAACACCATCAACAACAGCAATATCGTGTTCTACGCCAATGGCGATATTATTATCCCCTCGGTGTTCCGTGCTGCGGACGGCAGGGAAGTGACTCTCTCCGCCACTCTGCCCTGGAACAGCGTGGTGAGTGTGGTGGTGACCGATCGGGTTACCGACCTGCGCGGCAATCCGATTGCGCCCTATGTCAGTTCGTTTACGACCTCGGTGTTGAACACCGACGGTGTTCGTCCCCGTGTCTCCCGAACCCTGCCAGTCAGTGGTACTTCCGGTAGGTCAGGCTTACGGGAAGTGGTGATGTACATTGACGAGCCGTTGGCTGCTGATAGTGTGCCAGCTGCCTTCCATATCGCCGAGAACGGTGTTCTGGTGGATGATCAGGGCAGTCTGGAAGTCTTGGGGGATGGTCGCACTGTGCGCTTTACCAAGAATACCCCGTTTGCTGAAGGCGCCTTGGTGCAAATGTACCTCAGTGATTTGGCCACCGATACCGCCAATAATCCACTGAGCAATTTCAGTGCCTTCTTTAATATGCGCACTACTAGCGACGGGATTGGTACGCGGCCGACTACTTTAGTGCATGCACCTTTCTGGGGCGAAACCGGGGTGTCTCTCAATCCAGTACTTTATGTACTTTGGTCCGAGCCGCTGGACTCCGCCTCTCTGACGGACAGCAATGTCTTTTTGGCCAAGGATTACAGTGGTCCACGCGTTCCGATTACCGTAGAACTGAATAGCCAGCCAGTCGATATAGGTTCCCAGACAGCAGTGCCCGGCCAATTGATGATTGTAACTCCACAGGAGTTGCTGGAGTTGCCCGTCGCTCCCGCCACAAGTCAGATCTATTACCTGCGCCTGCAGGCCGGTATTACCGATACTGATGGCGATACCCTTGGGTTTGAGCGCGCTCCTTACTTCTATACTGGCGAGAATTCAGTGGAGGATAATCGCAGCCCGGTGGTACTTGCATTGAGTCCACCCGATGGTGAAACTGGTGTAGGCACCAACCCTTATTTTGCAGTCCGCTACGATGAGCCTGTAGTCAACCTTGTGTTCGACACGGAGACACTTGCGAATTCGCAGTTCAGTGAGGATAACCGTGTGTTGCGTTACCAGCGTTACGGGACCTTACCTGCGGACACCGAGGTTATGGAAACCCTGCCTCCGGTTGGCGACCAAAGCGGCAATGCGGTGGCTGCCACCAGCACGACCTTTACCACATCCAGTGGCCCGGACCTGGCCAATGGCTCGGTGGTTAGCATTTCCGTCGCCAGCGGCGCCACCGATGTGCCTCGCAATGCGACCCTGGTGCGTGAGTTCGATGAACCCATCGATCCTGTCAGTGTCACTGAGAGTGGCGTTTACCTCTACGATACAATTACCGGCTTGCGCGTGCCGGCCACCATCGACCTCAGTGCCGATGGCAAGCGGCTGATCATGGTACCGGTCAGTAGTTTGCCCGTTGGTCGCGGCCACAACTGGTATGCCTTTAGCTTACGTGACTTGAGCGGCAACCCGATGTCGGGGTCGAGTTACTTCTTCGTCACCGGTTTCGAGGCAGACAACATCGCACCGCAGATGGAAGTGGCCACCTTGTTCGACGGCCAGACCGAGGTGCCCACCAATGTGCGGCTGCGGGCGCGCTTTGACGAGCCATTGAGTCCGTTGCACCTGGCCGGTGTGGAGCTGCGCAACGGGCTAGGCGAGCCGGTCTTGGCCAGCGTCAGTCTCAGTGGTGATCGGCGCACCATCAGCCTGGTGCCGACACAATTGCTGCGGCCGGCCAGTGATTACACTCTCTCCATTGTTGATATTGAAGACATTAGTGGCAATGTGCTGGCGGCGCCTATCAGTATTGGTTTCACTACTGGCGCTTCTATCGATAACCTGCGCGGTAGTGTTTTGAATTTCAGTTTTGCCAACAATGCTGATGTGCCACTCAATGCTGTGCTGGAAGTTGAACTAAGCGAGCGCATCGATCCCACCTCCGTGAGTACCGCCACCAATGTGGCCAGCCTCACACTGTACAGCAACACCCAGGGTCGCTTTATGCAGGGCCAGGGCGTATTGGCTGCGGATGGCCGCCACTTGCGTTTCGAGTTGGATGAGGCTTTGTCGGCGGGTCATACCTACCGCCTGTATGTAACTTACAATGTCAATCTGTTTGATTTGGCTGGCAACATTATCAATGGCAATAGCCGTCAATTCAGCGTCGTCGATGTGACCGATAATTCGGCGCCCCAGGTGGAGCTGACCAGCATTGCCGATGGTGCCGTTGATGTGGCCGTCAATAGCAGGGTGTTGTTCCGGGTCGATGAGCCCCTGAGCGACAGCTGCCTGAATGATATTATCTTGACTGGTGGTGGCGCGACGGTGGATATCTCCATAGCGCTGGCCAATGATCGCCGCACTCTGACCGTAGATCCGTTGACCGACCTGGCAACCAGCACTGCCTACAGCCTTGAGCTGAACGGGTTGTGTGATTACGCGGGCAACACTTTGACCACCACGCTGCTGGGCTTTACCACCTCGTCGTCGTCAGCCCTCGATACAACAGGCCCCACGCTGCAGACTATAGACCCGGGCGCCAACTCCACCAATGTGTCAGTGGATACTGCGATAACCATCACTTACAGCGAGCCCCTCAGCGTGTTCACCAGGCCGGTGGTCTACGCCAACAGCACTGGTGTGCAGGTGCCGGGTAGCTACAGTATCAATGTCAATGAGCTGACCTTTACCCCGGCTGAGCCATTGCTGGGCGGTACCCAGTACCGCACTGATGCCGATGCCTACGACCTGGCCGGCAATTTCCGCAACAACGGCAATTACTATTTCACCACTGAGGCGCTGGCCGATGCCACTGCGCCCACCGTGACTGCGATAGCACCGGAAAGCAATGCCGTGGATGTCAGCCCAGCGTCCAGTGTGGTGTTGAGCTTCAGTGAAGCCATGACGCCCAATTCCGTCAGTAACAGTAATATTTTGTTCTACGCCAACGGCGGCATCATTACCCCGTCGGTATTCCGCTCTGCCGACGGTCGCGAGGCGACTTTATCCGCTAACCTGCCCTCCAACAGTGTCGTCAGTGTCGTGGTTACCGACCGGGTTACCGACCTGAGTGGCAATCCGATGGCACCTTTTGTCAGCTCCTTTACCACGTCGGCGCTGAATACCGATGGGTCAAGGCCGCGCGTTTCCAGGGCGCTGCCAGTTAACGGCTCGTCCGGTTGGCTGGGGTTGAGGGAGGTGGTGCTGTACACCGATGAGCCGCTGGATGTGGCAAGTGTCGAGGCCGCATTCCATATTTCTGAAAACGGCGAGCTGGTGGACGACCAGGGCACCCTGGAAGTGTTGGGCGATGGTCGTACTGTGCGCTTCACCAAGGATGAGCCTTTTGCCGAGGGTGCCCTGGTGCAAGTGTTCCTCAGCGACCTGGCTACTGACATCGCCCACAACCCGCTGAACAACTACAGTGCCTACTTCTTTATGGGTACTACCAGTGACGGCGTGGGTGTGCGTCCGACCACTTTGGTGCATTCACCCGTATTGGGTGCAACCGGCGTGTCCTTGAATCCTGCCCTGCAGATACTGTGGTCAGAGCCGCTGGATGCCTCCTCGCTCGATGACACCACGGTGTTCCTGGAGAAAGGTTTTAACGGCCCTCGCGTTCCAGTCACCATTGAATTAAATGACCAGCCGGGCGATATTGGCTATGAAACCGTGCCGGGTCAAATAATGACCGTAGTACCCCAGGAGTTACTGGAGCTGCCGGTAGAACCAGCGACGCAGCAGATCTACTACTTGCGCTTGCAGGCAGGCATTACGGACACCGATGGCGATACCCAGGGCTTCGAGCGTGCCCCGTACTTCTATACCGGACTCAACTCAGTGGAGGATGATCGAGCTCCGGTGGTCATTGCCCTGAGCCCGCCGGACGCTGAATCCGACGTCGGCACCAATCCACACTATGCGGTGCGCTTTGATGAAACCATCAGCACCCTCGTGTACGACGACGCCAGCCTGATTGGACTGCAATTTAGTTCAAACGAGAACAACCAGGTGATACGCTATCAGCGTACTGGTACCTTGCTGGCCAGCAGTGAGGTGACCGAAACGGTGCCGCCCACTTCGGATCTCAGCGGTAACCAGGCCGCCGAGACCAGCACCACCTTTAACACCGGCACCGGACCGGATCTTGCGGGTGGTGCGGTGGTGTCTATTTCGGTAGCGGCCAGCGCCACCGATGTGCCGCGCAATCCGATTTTGGTGCGGGAGTTCAATGAGCCACTCGACCCGGTCAGTGTGACCGAGAGTGGGGTGTACCTGCACGACACGGTTGATAACGCACGGGTACCCACCACCTTGATGCAGAGCGCTGACGGCAAGCGCCTGACCCTGGTGCCGGTCAATGTTCTCGCAGGTGGTCGCCAGTACTGTTGGTATGCTAATTCGCTGCGGGATTTGAGCGATAACAGCATGAGTTCCGGCGGTTATTGTTTTACCACCGGATTTGAAGAAGATAACACCGGCCCGATTATGGAGTCGGCTACCTTGTTCAATGGGCAAACCTCAGTGCCCACCAATGTGCGTCTCAATGTGCGCTTCAATGAGCCGCTCAGTCCATTGAAGCTGGATGGGGTGCAGTTGCTGGATGGTGCGGATGAACCTGTCACGGTCAGCGTCAGTACCAGCAGTGATCGGCGTACCCTGACAGTGGTGCCGACCCAGTTGTTGCAAGCATCTACAGCCTATACCCTGGCAATTGCCGACGTCGAGGACGTCAGTGGCAACGCCCTGGCAGCGGCCATCAATATTGGCTTTACCACTGGCACAGGTGTCGACAATATCAGGCCGTCCATCAGCAGATGGAGCTTTGTCAGCAATGCCTCGCTGCCGCTAAACGGGGTATTGGAAGTGGAGTTGAACGAACGCATAGACCCCACCTCCGTCAGTACTGTAACCAACCAGGCGACCCTGGCTCTGTACAGCAACACCCAGGGGCGCCTGATGCAGGGCAGCGGGGTATTGGCGGCGGATGGCCGGCATTTGCGCTTCGCCCCGGGTGAGGCGTTGCAGGCCGATCACTCTTATCGGTTATATATCAACTACAACACCTCTCTGTTTGATCTGGCTGGCAACACAGTAAACGGTAGCAGTCTGGCTTTTACCACGGTGGCAGGTGACGACGAAACCGCGCCAGCATTTGTTCAGGCGACGGTGGCGGATGGGCAGACTGGAGTACCGACCAACGCACTGCTGAATGTCGAGTTCAATGAGGCCATCAGCCAAACACGGCTTTCCGGACTGGTGCTAGAAGACAGCTTCAATGCCAGTGTGCCGGTTTCCATGTCGTTCAACAGCAGGGCGAATATTGTTACTTTGGATCCGCTATCATCCTTGCAGACCAACAGCAGTTATGAGCTGCTGATCGCGGATGTCGAGGACCTGGCCGGAAACGTGTTGGCTACTCCAATCTCCCTCGGGCTTACCACCGGTGCCAGTGAGGACACGACTCGTGGCAATATCAGCAGCTGGAGTTTTACCGCTGATGAAACGCTGGCACGGGATGTCGTGCTGCAGGTGACACTCGACGAGCGGGTTGACCCAACCACGGTGGATGCTGCACGCTTCTACCTGCTCGACGAGCAGGCCGCCAATGCAGCGGTGCCGGGCTCTATTGCTGTTTCAGCCGATGGGTTGACCCTGACCTTCACCCCGGACGAGTTGCTTAAAGCCAATGGTCAATACCGCCTCTACGTCAGTTATTCCTACTTTTTCGATCTGGCAGGGAACCTGATAAACCGAGGAAATCGACGCTTCTTTACTGGTGAATAAAAGGTTTCTATGCCTCCATCAAAAAAGTCGGTTGTTTTTGGCCAGGGATTGAGCCGGGCTTTTGGTTTGTTGCTTGCCGGTTTACTGTTCTCTTTCAGCGTCCATGCTGAAATTCTGCCCGGGCAACTGGAGGTGGTCAGCTCCAAACGCCTCAGTTTCACCGACTATGAGTACGTCTACCGCCTCAGTGTCAGCAACACCGGCGGCGATGTCACTAACCTCAGTGCGAAAGTTAGCGCGCCGACTTCCAACCCGGTGTTACTGGATGACAGCCTCGAATTTGCCGATATTGTGGCCGGCGGCAGTGGTGCCAGTGTCGATACCTTTTCCATACGCCTGAACCGGCGCCAGGCCAATAGTCTCAATTTGTTAACCTACAGTTTCACCTTTGACGAAGATAACGGTGTTGTCGACGCCGACGAAGACGGCTACAGCGCCGATGAAGACTGTGACGATAGCGACCCGGACATCAACCCCGGCGTCACCGAGATCGGCGGTAACGAGGTGGATGAAAACTGCGACGGAGTGGCAGATGACGTGGACGGTGACGGCTTCAGCGCAGCGCAGAATGATTGTAATGATAACGATGCGGCCATTAACCCCAACGTCGAGGAAATTGCCGGCAACGACGTGGATGAAAACTGCGATGGGTTTGTCGACCCCGGCGAGCCAGACCCGGACGATCTCGACGGCGACGGCTTTGCCAGTGCCGAGGACTGCGACGATAACGATGCCGCCATCAACCCCGGAGCTGACAGTATTCCCAATAATGGCATCGATGAGGATTGCGACGGTCTCGACCCCATCGTGGCGGCGTCGCTGGCGGTGCGGATCACTTCGCCGAAGTCGTTGATCACCGTCGGCGCCTCGCCGCTTGCCATAACCGGCACCCTGGATGACCCCAGTGCGGCATTGACGGTCAACGGGGTGGCGGTCACAGCGGATGCGGAGGGCAACTTCAGTGCCAATGTGGGGCTGCAGGAAGGGCACAACAGCGTGGTTGCCCGGGCCGTCAAAGACGGCACCCAGGTGACCGATTCCATTGCGGTCTCCCTTGACCTGACCGAACCCCAGGTGACCATTGAATCCCACAGCGACGGCCAGAAAGTGTTTACCGACAAGATAACGGTGACCGGCCTGATTAACGACATTGTGCGTGGCACCATCGAGGCGAGCCAGGCCAGTGTTACGGTCAATGGGGTGCAGGCGGCGATCTCCAATCGCAGTTACTCGGCGAAAAACATTCCGTTGCAGGTCGGCTCCAACTCTATTGAGGTACTGGGTGTCGACCAGGTGGGTAATGTTGGCCGCCGCCAGATAGCCGTGAACTACACCGTGCCGGCCGGTCGGCGGCTGGAAATTATTGGAGGTGACGACCAGACCGCAGCGATCAATACCATACTGCCGGAACCTCTGGCGGTGCAGGTGCTGAATGATGCTGGCGAGGGGGTCGGCAATGCCTCGGTGGTGTTCCGGGTGATTCAGGGCTCCGGTGTGGTTGCCGCAGGCACGGATAAAGAAGGGCGGGCGGTGGTGGTAAGCACCGATGCTGACGGGATGGCCGAGACGCCGTTCAAGCTGGGTGTGCGGGTCGGCAGTGCTAACCAGAAGGTGCGCGCCCAGGTGGTAGGTTACGAGACCCTGGCGGTGTTCAACGCCAGCGCCACGGGCAATATCGGCAACAAGATCAGTATCAACTCGGGCAATAACCAGCGCGGCGCGGTGGGCCAGCTATTGCCGGAGGCGCTGGTGGTAGTGGTTACCGACGACGGTGCCAACGTGGTCAAGGATGCCCGGGTGCTGTTTAAGGTCACCCGGGGGCGCGGGGAGCTCTCCGGGGTTGGCTCGGGCGAGTTTGGCAGCCAGCTGCAGGTGCAGACCGACAGTGATGGTCGGGCCACGGCGGAGTACAAACTGGGCTTCCTGGCCGGGCTCGATGCGCAGCGAATTACCGCCACACTGCTGGACGCACCTACCGATGACCAGGGCAATCTGCAACTTATCACTGCCGGCTTTAGTGCCACTGCCTTTGTGCCAGCGGACCCCGGTGCCACCACCGTTAGCGGGGTGGTGCTTGATAACCAGGATAACCCGCTGTCGGGGGTGACGGTACGAATCAGTGGCACCGAGCGCCAGGACGCTACCGACGATCAGGGTAAATTCCTGATCGAGGAGGCCCCGGTGGGCCCGGTGCACCTGATTGCCGACGGCTCCACCACCACGGTGGAAGGGGAGTTTCCGTCTCTGTCCTACAATATCGTTACCATCGCCGGGGTCGACAATCCACTGTCGGCACCGATCTATATGGTGAAACTAAACTCCGACGGTGCGGTGTTCGCCGGTCCCCAGGATGTGGATCTGGAGCTGGCGTCCTACCCCGGGTTCAAGCTGCGCATCATCAGGAATTCCGTCACCTTCCCCGACGGCGCGCGGCAAGGGCTGGTGTCGGTGACGCCGGTGAACGCGTCGACTGTGCCTATGGCCCCTCCCAACGGCATGCAGCCGCAGTTTATCGTCACCATCCAGCCCACCGGTACCCGCTTTGACCCGCCGGCGCCGCTGACCCTGCCGAATGTGGACGGCCACCGACCCGGAGCCCAGGTGGAGATGTACTCCTACGATCACGACCTGGAGGAATTTGTCTCGATCGGTTTGGGGACCGTGTCTGAAGACGGATCCCTGGTGGAGTCGAACCCGGGTGTGGGTGTGGTCAAGGCCGGCTGGCACTGCGGTTCACAGCCGGGCGGGCAGGGCTGTGCCCACAACTGTCCTGACTGCGAACGCTGCGATGCCAACTGCAACTGTGTGGCTGACAGCTCCAAGGACGGCACTGAAACCTCGGCGGGCGGGTGTTGTTACCAGGGCAGCTCCATTTCCAAGAAGCAATCCTATGACGATTTACAGAGCAAGTGTAAGTCACCTGTGCAGGATACCGTCAGGCCTCATGAAGTGGATGGCTGTTCCGGCGGTATCCAGCAAAACCCGACCCGGGCCGGCGGGTTGTATATCCCATCCTTATTGTGGAGCCAGGACGAAAACTTGAGCGCTACCGATTTCGGTATCCCGCAACCCGGTTTGAATATACCTCACACAGGCCTGACAGGTTTTATTCCCGCACCTTGTAATAACCACGATATTTGCTATCAAAGCTGTGGCCGCACCCAGAAGGTGTGCGATGATGAAATCTTTGATGATATGGTGGCTGTGTGCAATGCCGCCTATCCCAGCCCTTGCCCGGCCAGCAAATCTGTATTCCAGTGCCTGGATTATTTTGATGAGGCGGCCTACTGCAACCAGATGGCCAATGAAATCTGGTTGGGGCTGCGTGCTTTTGGTTCGTCTGCTTACGAGGAACGGCAGGGGCAGTTCTGTAACTGTTGTGGCAGCTGAAAGCACGGTGAAATGAACAGAGGAGAGTAATTTGCAACGCATTGGTCTGTTGATAGGGTGCGTGTTTTCTATACTGGCGCAGGCCGACGCGCTCAATATTAATACAGCGGATACCCTGGTGATCGATGGCTACGAAAATAGTCGCTTCTGGGATGTGGTGTGTAGCGCAAACGAAAAGTCAGTCTGCTACATGGTTGTGTCGGCAACCAGGCTGGTGGCAGACGCAGAGCAGCAGGATGTATTGCTCTATGAATTGAATCAGGACGGGCACATAGATAAGGTGGCTTCGTTAAGCTACCCGCAAAAGATATCGCGGGTGAAAGTTACCCGCTCAAATTCCGCAGTGGTCGCGCAGTTGAACGGTAGTCAGGGCAACGTCGGTTTGGTTTTATTTGATACCCGGCACGGTCGTGCTACCAATATTACCGACTATATTTCGAGGTTTGGTGACCAGGGTCAGTTTATCGCTGCAAGCATGGAGCGGGATCACGAAGCCGTAATGCTTTACGGTCACAACCACAAGCTGGAACTGATCTCGGTTGATGTATTGGCGGGAAAGAAAGCTCGGCAACAGAGTCTGCTTTTGCCCGCTGACGAACACGTATCGATTCTGGATTTCAGTGCCGTAGCGGGCGGCTACCTGGTTGTGGGGGCTGGACAGGAGCAGGGGCGACGCTATGGCGTGGCGATGATGGCCCTGGATTCCGGCGCCAGCGAGGACCACTATCGCCTTGTTAACAACTATTATTACGCAGTAGAAGCCAGGGGACGACACTTGTTGGCTTTTGGTAACTCTATCGTAAAGGATGACTCGGTAGTTACGGTTTTTGAAGGTAGTGGTCCGGGTTATAAGCATAAAGGAGATTTTCAATTCTCCAAAGCCGGCGGCTTGAATATTGACAATGGCGTTATGTGTGATAAATACGTCTATGAAATTAGTGCTGATAGCAGCAACAAATTCACCCGCATGCATATAATATTCCACGGAATCAGCCAGGCTTCCGCGGCTAATCCCCAAACGACTCCAGCGACAATCATTGTCAACGCCAATACCCCGATTTTGTTTCAATCTGCCCGCATATTCTCTATAAATCAGCAGGCTTTCCTGCTGCTCAACGCCGGTGAATTAAATTCGTCGTCACGCCAGCTGGAAACCAGGATAATAATGACTAAAGTTATTGGAATAGCGGACTGCTGATAATTCGGCAGCATCTGTCTCACTGGGCGCACCTGGTCGCCGCGTAAACCGTGTGCCATGGTTTTGTTTAGGTGTCATAAAATTTTACACATCTGCTGGCTGGGCGGTACAGACTTTCGTAACTTATTGATTTATTTGGTGCTATAAAAATTGGTGTGATTCTTGCGCAATTGCTTCGTAAGAGTAATAGGGGGCATTTGCGATTGCCGGTGTGCTGCGATAGGCATATTATAGAAGGCAATAGAGCAATAAAAATAACCAGGGGACAGTAGTCTATTTTTCGTTGGATATCGGGTTTGTGATTACTGTTATGATATTTCACTCTCAGTGAGGATGCCTGGGGAAGGTGGTCGCCGGGTAAGGCGAAACAATATCATCGCAAAAACTTCTAATAATAGAAATTGGGTGCCGGGATCAATGCACGCTTGTTTCACTTTTGTCGGCACCATTGAAAAATCAATATGCTTTTTTAAGATCAGCAGGTTTCGCAACGGTGGAAAAGTGCCTATCTGCTTGCTCTGCACGAAAAGACCAGCATTGCTTGTTGTGCAGCTATTGCCGATAAAAATAGACCCCTTGCGCTACGCCGACTTAAATGCCGCTAAACATTTAGGACTCTAACAATGTCACTGTCTCAGCTTTGTGTCCGTTCTCTGGCCTGTGTTGTCTTGCTACTGTCGTCGTCGTATTTGCGGGCGGACCTGGTTCCCGGGCAGTTGGAAAAGGTGAGTTCCGAGCGGGTCAGCTTTACCGATTATATTTACACCTACAGACTCACCGTTTCCAATAGCGGCGGTGATGTCAGTAATGTGTCTGCAACTGTTACGGTGCCCACATCAAATCCCGTGGTGATCGATGGCGCGTTAGCGTTTCCCGACATTCAAGCGGGGGGCAGTGCCTCCAGTAGTGACACCTTTTCCGTGCGCCTGGATAGGCGCCAGGCCAACAGCCTGGATCAAATGAGTTACAGCTTTACCTTTGACGAAGACCTGGGGGATGTGGATGCCGATGGCGATGGCGCCAACGCGGATGTCGACTGCGATGACGAGGATCCAGACCGCTATCCGGGCGCTACCGACATTCCCAACAATGGCATCGATGAGGATTGCAGCGGCGCAGACGCTGTTGACAACACCCTGCTGGATATGGATGGAGACGGGGTAACCCCGGCCGACGGCGACTGCGATGATGACGACGCCGACAGGTATCCTGGCGCGACCGATATACCCAACAACGGAATTGATGAAGATTGCAGCGGTGCAGATACTGTCGACAACACCCTGCTGGATATGGACGGTGATGGGGTAACCCCGGCCGACGGCGACTGCGATGATGACGACGCTGACAGGTATCCTGGTGCGACCGATATACCCAACAACGGAATTGATGAAGATTGCAGCGGTGCAGATACTGTCGACAATACCTTGCTGGATATGGACGGTGACGGGGTAACCCCGGCCGACGGCGATTGCGACGATGACGATGCCGACAGGTATCCTGGCGCGACTGATATACCCGGCAACGGAATTGATGAAGATTGCGACGGCAGTGACGCGGAAGTGACGCCAGTAGATGCAGACGGGGATGGTTATAACAGTGATGTAGATTGTAATGACAATGACTCGGCCATCAATCCTGGCGCTACAGAAATAGCCGGCAATGACGTAGATGAAAACTGCGATGGTATTGTGGAGGGCGATTCCCAACCGAATGACGTAGATGGTGACGGGTTTAACGTTGACGAAGATTGTGACGATAACAATCCGGCGATTAATCCCGATGCGGAGAGTATCCCCAATAACGGTATCGATGAAAACTGTGACGGTGAGGATCCGGTCATAGCACCCAGTTTGTCAGTTCGTATATTGAGCCCGGCTTCTTTAATCACCGTGAAAAATACCCCGATTACGGTTAGCGGCACAGTGGATGACACCAGTGCTGTATTGACGGTAAACGGTACCAAAATAACCCCGACCGATAGCGGAACATTCGAGGCCAGTGTGGCGCTGGTAGAAGGGCACAACTCTGTTGTTGCCCGTGCGGTAAAAGGTGACCTGCAAGTTACCGATAGCATCTCGGTATCACTCGATCAAACCAAGCCCAATGTGACTATAGAGTCGCACCAAAACGGGCAAAAAGTCTATGTTGACCAAATAACGGTGACTGGCTTAATCAACGACGTTGTGCGTGGAACCATTGAGCAAAACCAGGCTACGGTCACTGTTAATGGAAAAGAAGCTGCTATCTCCAATAGAAGTTATTCTGCGAAAAATATTCCGTTAAACGAGGGAAACAACACAATAACGGTCAATGGCGTCGATCAGGTGGGAAATATCGGTACTGTTTCCCTCACGGTTAACTACGAGGTATTACAAGGGCGCAAACTCGAATTGGTTAGTGGTCAGGGCCAGAGCGCTAAAATTAACACGGTGCTGGAGCAACCACTCAAGGTCCGGGTGCTAGATGCAGACTCACAACCTTTGGAGGGCGCCTCCGTTGTGTTTCGTGTAATACAGGGTTCCGGTGCGGTGGGAGTGGGAACGGGTTCTGCGGGCAGGGCAGTTATACTCACCAGCGATAGTGATGGCTTGGTTGAAACCGCATTCAGATTGGGCTCCAGGGTTGGAACTGACAATCATAAAGTCCGCGCTAAAGTTGTCGGTTATGAGGATGATGTAGTATTTACCGCCAGTGCGGAAGGCAATATTGGCAACAAGCTGAGTATTAATTCAGGTAATAACCAGCGCGGGGCGGTAGGGCAGATTCTGTCGGAAGCTTTTGTGGTCGCGGTGACGGACGATGGAGCCAACGTGGTGAAAAATGCGCGGGTTAAATTTACCGTTACCAAAGGTGGCGGCAAATTGGCCGGCGTTGGTTCGGCAGAGTTTGCCAATACGTTTACTACCCAGACAGACAGTGATGGCAGGGCCACGGCAGAGTATCGGCTCGGTTATCTGGCGGGTACCGACGCGCAACGGGTCACGGCGACACTACTCGATGCCCCGGAGGGGCAGATTATCACCGCAGGTTTTACCGCCACCGGCTATGTCGCTGCCGATCCGGGCCTCACCTCAATTAGCGGGGTTGTGCTGGATAACCAGGATACACCTATACCCGGTGTTACTGTTCGAGTGGAGAATTCCGAGCGTCAGGCCGTCACTGACGATGAGGGGCAGTTTGAGATTACTGAGGCTCCTATTGGCCCAGTTCACCTCATCGCCGACGGATCCACAGCGACGGTTGAGGGCGAGTTTCCATCCCTTTCCTATAACATAGTCACCGTAGCCGGTGTGGATAATCCACTCTCAGCGCCAATTTATATGATCAAGCTGGATACTGACGGCGCCGTTTACGCCGGTCCTGAAGACGTAGCGCTGACGCTCAGTTCCTACCCCGGGTTTAAGCTGGAGATTGCCAGGAACTCGGTTACCTTCCCGGATGGCTCCAAAGAAGGTTTGATTTCTGTTACTCCGGTGAATGCCGCGAAAGTTCCCATGGCGCCGCCCAACGGCATGCAGCCGCGCTTTATTGTCACCATTCAGCCAACGGGTACTCTTTTCGATCCTCCTGCACCCTTGACGCTGCCGAATGTGGACGGCCATGAGCCCGGTGCGCAGGTAGAAATGTATTCCTATGATCACGATCTTGAAGAGTTTGTCTCTATTGGTCTCGGAACCGTGAGCGAAGATTCAACCCTGGTCAGGTCCAATCCCGGAGTTGGCGTGGTAAAAGCCGGCTGGCACTGTGGCAGCCAGCCCGGCGGCAGCGGCTGTGCTCACAACTGCCCCATCTGTCAGGACTGTGATGGTGAATGTAATTGTGTACCTGCCTCGGGAGACCCCAGGCTGGCATCATTGGATACCAAGGGCGACTGCAAAAAGCCGGAGTGTAAAGGCGGTAGCGTTAATCAGGTAAATGATGACAGCGACCTGCCGGAAAATGCCCAGGATTGCTCTACCTGTGATAACGGCTCTTTGCAGGAGAAGGCCGACGGCAGTACTTGTGATGACGGCAAGTTCTGTACCTCCGCGGATGGCATGGCACCAGGCGCCGACGAATGTAAAGATGGCAAATGCAATGGCAAGGAGATCGGCAGGGTCGATGTTGTAACCGGTACCCAGAGCTATGACTTTACCAAAATCAAGCAGCTACTCGATGGTGCAGCATTGGCGCAAAAGTTTGTGCCGGGGTGCGAGTCTTCCAGTACCCCTGCCATCAGTGGCAGTTTTGGGGTCAAGAGCGCCAAGGAGTGCTGTGAATCCCAGAAGAAGATGGTTGACGCCACTGGCTTCGAGGGTAGTGTTTCGGTGACTATCCCGCAAGTGACCTGTCGGGTGCCGGCCTTTACCTGGGGTTTTGCCACTCTTACCGGTAACTTCGGAGCCGGTGGCTCAGGTGAAATAAAGGCCTCCGGCTACCAGAGCCCGTGTAAGGAAAATTGCAGCTGGGAAGTCTCCGGCGCAATCAAGGTGACGGTATCCGGAGGATTGGGAGTTAATGTAATTAGCCCGGATGTGGTGGAAGTATCTGCAGGTCTGGAAGGTGGTGGCAGTATCACCGTGACCGATTCTTGCGGCTCTATATCGGCAAAAGGCTGTGTCGGTCCTCCCTCCGCGTTCGGCAAGGTTACCCTGGGAGGTTGGATTGAGAAAAAGATCACTTACACCTTTAATAATCTGGTTGCTTGTTATCCTTAGGAGATGTTGATGAAGTTTGTGTCGCGCGCTGTAGTTGTAAGGCTGGCATTGTTCGGGATTATTGTGTTTGCGGGTTCAGGTGCGTGGGGGCAGTCACTGTTGGCAAAGGAAAAGATAGTCTTTGCTCCCGCCAGTGGTGGCAGTGAGGCTTCTCTTAATTTTAAGGGGCGTATGTTTACCAAAAAGAACGGCCCTAAAATTGATGAGAAATCCAGGGATCGATTTGCCGAGTTTATGTATCGGGTTATTGAGGTCAACAAGGGCACGGACGTCAACAATGTGATGGACGTCTGGGCCCCAGGTGAGCGCGCTCGATTATTGGAGCTTATGGGTAACCAGGCGGCACTGGAGCGCAATCGAGCATTGTTCCTGAATATACGCAGCAGCCGCTTGGTGGGTGTTATTGAGTACGGCAGTTTTTATCTGGTATACGTGTTACATGACCTGGTCGGCGTGGGCGATTATGTAAAGCTCTATCCCGTCACAGAGCATGACAAAAAGTTATTTTTAAGCAACGGCCTGGTGGACGATTTTTTCTACAGTGTCATTGCGGAACAGATTATTGGGTACCAGTGGCCGAAAAAGTAAGGTTTGCGTGAAGGGTTGTATGAAGTTGCGCTGGAGTGGGGTTGGGTGAGTGTCCGTACCATAGATTATGCGGATATCAACCCGGTCTATAGGCTGCAGCAGCCCAAGTGGTTGAAAGTGGCGGTACTGTTAATTGCTGGGTTGGTACTGGCAGTATTAGCTGAAATAGTTGCCAGCCAGTCTGTGACACGAAGTGAAATGATAATTGCTGTCAGTCTGGGTTGTGCCGTGGTGTTTGTATTTGCAGTTGGATTTTTCAAGCAGTTGTCGAGCGGAGTCTGGACACCATTGTTAGCTGATCGACGTTGTTTGTATGTCATAGCGGCTGCCGATGGTCACAAGTATTTGGTGCTGCCAAGGGCGGTGGTAAAGAATTTGAAACCCGGCTTGTTTGGGTTAAACAAAAGGGGTTTGCTCATTGAGGTAAATGCTTCGATGTTGAAGGATGAAGAGCGAGCCCTGATAAGTTCAGAGGTAAATGTCCAGGCTGAAGGTGACGGGACATTAACCATTTCGATTCCCACGGGAATTGTTAACCGGAAAAATGCTATTCGGGATATCAAAAGTTTAGCGTGAAACTCTTGAGAATCAGGCGGAATTCCTGTTCACCCGATGGGTGGATCGGCTGGAGAAAACGATGATCATTAAGGCTGCCCTTGCGGCAACGACGTTTTTCGCCCTGGTTGCAAATTTAAGCTTTGCAGCCGAGTTGAATGAGAATTGTGTGGTTAATATTCTCAATCGAACCGTTCAGGTGAGCCCGGCAGGAGGTTGGTCTTTACCCAATGTGCCTTCTAATATCGGTGGAGTAAGGGCCAGGGCAACCTGCATCTCTCCGGCCGGTGAGACCGATACCGGGCAGAGTTCATTCTTTACGGTCATTGCCAACGGCATAACCCGGGTTGAACAGATACAGTTTGCCGAAGAGGTGGTTTCTGCTTCCGGGATTTCGTTCTCCGACAACAGTACTATCGAGTTTTTTAACCTGGGCTATAACTATCAACTCGCCCTCTCAGCCCAGTACCCTAACGGTGATGAGGTTGACATCAGCCGTTCCGAGTCCGGTATAGTTTACAGCGTAACCAACCCGGCGGTAGCCACCATAAGTAGTGACGGTTTTATTACTTCAATAGGTAATGGTACCGCATTAATTACTGCAAGTTTTGACGGTTTAATTGCTACTCGTATCATTCGGGTTGCCGCTGCGGGTTCAGATGTCGATGGCGATGGCTTGCCAGACGAGTACGAGGTTGCAAACGGATTGAACCCGAGCGACCCCATCGATGCTTTCGAAGACCAGGACAATGACGGCCTCTCGGCACTGGAAGAATATAATCTGGGTACCAATCCACTCAGGGCGGATACCGATGGCGATGGCATTAACGATGGCGAAGAGGTTGTCGCTGGCGCTGATGGCTATATTACCAATCCATTGCTTGCTGACAGTGATGGTGATGGCCTATCCGATGGGGTTGAGGTCGCGGTGGGCTCTGACCCCAACGACAGCTCGGATACCAACCTGGCCGCTGCGCTGGTCTCATTAAGATCCACTCCTGCAAATGTATTGATGACCTTCAATGGCATTGACAGTGAAGTCAGTACACAGTTGTCCATTTTCGGTGTTTTGGTGGACGGTTCCCAGATCCCGCTGACGTCACACCCGGGTACCACCTATGCTTCTAATGATTTGACTGTTGTCAGTTTTGGCATCAACAAGGGCGAGATTTTTGGTGGTAGGGCAGGTAATGCCGTGGTTACTGTCACCAACAATAACAAAACGCTGCAAATCCCGGTTGCAGTGGAGGCGTTTGAGCCAAGGGGAATCGCGCGCTTCAGTTTCAATGGTGTCGGTGCGGACACCGATGTACAGGGAGACTATGTCTATATTGCGGCTACCAGCGGCGGCTTGCATATTGTCAATGTGGCTAACAAGGCTACTCCAACCCTGGCAGCAACTTTTGCTACAACCTCCAGCGCTACCGATGTCAAAGTGGTGGGTAACACCGCTTATGTCGCGGTGAGCAACAGCGGGCTGGATATTGTCAATGTTGCGGATCCAGCCGCACCGCAATTGCTTGCCAATATCGGGCTTGCCGGCAGTGCCGCAGATCTGGCAGTGCAGAATGGTTACGTGTTTGTTGCCGGCTCCGGCGGCGTGCAAATTGTCGATGCCCGGAATGAGAGTGGCCCCATCAATATCGCCAATATTGAAAACATCGGCGCAGCGGTAGGAGTCGATGTTCAGGGCGACAGACTCGTAGTTGCCACCAGTTCGTCGCTGATACTGTTTGACATTACCGAGCTGGATTCGCCCATGCGTCTCGGCAGTGTCAATATCGGCGGCTTGCGCGCTGTAGTAATGGATGGCGACTATGCCTACGCCGCCGCTTATACCAGTGGCTATAAAGTCGTTAATATCAGCAACCCGATGTTGCCAGTTGTGCTCAATGTCACCGGCGGTACCGGGTTTTATCCGTCCGATGTAGAACTGACCAACGGCTTCGCGTTCTTCAGTGACATTCTGTTCGTCAATGCGGTGCCATTCGTCAATATCTTTGATCCGGAAAATGCGATTTTCCAGGGTGTTATTGACATTCGCCAGTTCGGCGATAGAGATGCTGTGGGCCTGTCGCTGGATGCCAGCCATGTGTATTCGACCGGCAGTAATTACCTGTATATATCCCAGTATCGGCAGCTCAGCGATATTCAGGGCGTCGCCCCAACGGTTGCAATTACCTCGCCGGCAGACAACGCGGTGGTGGTTGAAGGTAGCCGCTTTATTGTGCGAGCTAACGCCACTGATGATGTGGCTGTGGGTTCAGTAACCTTTTTGGTCGATGGGGAAGTTGTGTTCACCGATACCACCCGGCCCTATGAGGCCCCGATATCGGTAACTTCCGACCAGCTGACCATGACGTTGACTGCCCGGGCCGTAGACCTGGGTAATAACCTTGCAGAAGATACGATTACGCTCAATATCGAGCCGGATTCCGATGGTGACGGCCTTGGTGATAATGAAGAGGTGGTGACCTGGAATACCGATCCGGACGACCCCGATTCCGATGACGATGGTCTGTTGGATGGGGAAGAGGTGCGCCTTGGTACCAATCCAAACTCCACCGATTCGGATGGTGATGGTTTGACGGATAAAGCTGAGGTGGATAACGGTACCGACCCGCTAAACCCCGATGTCACAGCACCTGAGGTTACCTCTTCTTCACCGGATGATGGCGAGGAAGATGTGCCGGAAAACTCCAGCATCAGCGTCACCTTTAATGAGCCCTTATTGCCCAGGTCGATCAATAGCCAGTCGGTGTTGATCGTCCCAGAAGGTAGCTCCACACCGCTGGCGGGTACCCTGCAGTTGGCGGCGGGCAATACCGAGTTGCTGTTCGTGCCCTCCAATATCATGTCTGACTTCAAACTCCATACCGTGACGATTTCCGGCGTCAAGGATACGGCAGGTAACCCCATAGTTACGGTAGAACGGAGCTTTACCACAGGTAATTTTGTCGACACCGTGCGGCCCAGTGTGATCGATATCAGCCCGGCGAATAACGCTACTGATGTGCCCTTGAACAGCCTGGTCGACGTAATTCTCAGCGAGCCCATCATTCCGGATACGGTGACTGACGATAGTTTTTATATTATCGATCGTTCCACCAACCTTCGGTTTGGTGGCGCATTGATGGTCAGCGATGATAAAACCAGTATATCGTTTGTCCCCAATACGCCGTTCCTGGTAGGACGCCAATACCAGGTGGTGCTGACGTCGGAGATCCAGGACTTGTTTGGACTGGCCCTGTTTGGTACCTCGCGCTTTTTCACCACCTCGTTTGACGCAGACGGAGTTGCGCCCCAGGTAGCCGCTACCACCATGCTCAATGGTGCCGTCGATGTGCCGCAAAATGCCTTGCTTAATGTGCGCTTTAGTGAGGTGATCAGTGCACTGTATGTCAATGGCATCAAGTTACTTGACGGTGACGGGGTTGAAGTGCCCGTCGCAAGGTCACTTAGTGCGGACAAGAAAACCGTATCCCTGGATCCCGAGCCTCTGCTCGATGCTAATAGTAGTTATACCTTCTTTATTGACGGCGTCAGGGATTTGAGTGGCAACTTGTTGCCCAACCCGGTGACTATCGCTTTCACTACAGGCGCGGAATCGGATACTGCCGCCGGTGGCATCAATCACTGGAGCTTTGCCAACAACGCAGAAGTGCCGCTGAATGCAGTGCTGGAAGTAGAGTTGAGCGAGCGTATCGATCCCACCACGATCAATACAGACCCGAATACGGGGCTCGGCACCTTTGCCCTGTACAGCGACACCCAGAATCGCTGGATCAGGGGGCGCGGCGTGTTGTCGGCAGACCGACGCCATCTGCGCTTTGAGCGCGATGAACCGCTGCAGTGGGGACATACCTACCGCTTGTTTGTGACCTATAACACCTACCTGTTTGACCTGGCTGGCAACCGCATTAACGGTACCAATCAGCGTATATACGTGAGCAATGTAGAAGATAGTGTAGCCCCGGCCGTTGAGCAGACCAGCCTGGCGGACGGTGCCACTGGCTTGCCCGTCAACAGCAATTTCCTGTTCCGGGTCGATGAACCGTTGAGTGACAGATGTCTGGACAAGGTAGTGCTCAGCAGCGGGGAGGTTTCTGTCGCGGTAGCGATCTCGCTGGCGTCTGATCGACGCACGGTGACAGTCAATCCGGTTGATAACCTGGACACAGGTACAGAATATACCCTGGCGTTGGAGGGGCTGTGTGACTATGCAGGCAACGGACTCACATCGACACTGCTGAGCTTTACGACTTCCGGCTCAACGGCAGTGGATTCCACCGGTCCAACGGTGCAGAGTATCAGCCCTGTGAGTAATGCGACCAATGTGGCGGTGAGCAGCCAAATTGTTATTACCTACAGCGAGCCCTTGAGCCAGATGTCCGCACCGCCTGTGTACGTAAACAACGGTACGGTGCTGGTCCGTGGCGGATATGAAATCGCCGAAAATGTCCTGACATTTACACCGGACGAGCCGTTGCTGGGTACCACCCAGTACCGTGTCGACGCGGATGCCTATGACCTGGCGGGTAATTTCCGCAACAACGGAAATTACTACTTTACAACCGAAGCGCTGGAAGATATCACTGCGCCGGTGGTGCAAGCCATTGCACCCGAAAGCAATGCCATCGATGTCAGCCCGGCCAATAGTATTGTGTTGACCTTCAGTGAGCCTATGGCGACCAGCACTATCAACAACAGCAATATCACCCTCTACGCAAATGGCGAGTTTATCAACCCGTCTGTGTTCCGCGCCGCGGATGGCCGCGAGGTCACGTTGTCCGCTACCTTGCCGTGGAACAGTGTGGTGAGCGTGGTGATTACTGACCGGGTTACTGATCTCAGTGGCAATCCCATAGCGCCTTATGTCAGTTCGTTCACAACCTCGGTGCTGAACACCGACGGTGGTCGTCCCAGTGTCTCCCGAACCCTGCCTAGCAATGGTTCTTCCAACTGGTTGGGATTGCGCGAAGTGGTGATGTACATCAACGAGCCACTGGCTGTAGAGAGTGTGCCGGCCGCGTTCCATATAGCCGAGAACGGTGCGCTGGTGGATAACCAGGGTACTCTGGAAGTGCTCGGGGATGGCCGCACCGTGCGCTTTACCAAAAACACTCCGTTTGCGGAAGGTGCCCTGGTGCAGATGTACCTCAGTGACCTGGCCACCGATACGGCCAATAACCCGCTGAATAACTTCAGTGCCTTCTTCAATATGGGCACTACCAGTGATGGTGTCGGGGCCAGGCCAGTGCCGCAAGTGTACTTCCCGGCACTAAATAGCCGCGATGTGGCGCTGAATCCGGTCTTGCAAGTGTTCTGGTCGGAGCCGCTGGATCCTGCTTCGTTGACGCAAGATACCGTGTTCCTGGAGCAGGTGTACAACAGCGGTGACAAGATTCCTGTCACAATCGAGTTGAACACCGAGCCGGGCGATATCGGTTATGAAACCGTGCCAGGGCAAATCATGACTGTGACCCCGCAAGAGGCACTGGAGAAACCGGCTGAACCTGCCACCACACTGATTTACTATCTGCGCATGCTGGCCGGTATTACTGATACTGATGGCGATACCCACGGTACCGAGCGCTACCAGTATTTCTATACCGGGCCCAACTCGGTGGTGGATGATCGTGCACCCATCGTCACCGCACTCAATCCGCCGGATGGGGAGGTGGGTGTGGGCACCAATCCTAACTATGCGGTGCGTTACGATGAGCCCATCTCCACCATGGTCTACGACACCGCCTCGCTGATTAATCTTCAGTTCAGCCCAGATAACCAGGTGCTGCGCTATGAGCGTATCGGCGTGCTGGCGGCCAACAGTGAAACTACTGAGACACTGCCGCCTACAAGCGATCCAAGTGGCAATCAGGTGGCCGCTACCAGCACCACCTTTACCACTGGCAGCGGGCCAGATCTGGCGGGTGGTTCGATAACCCATATTTCGGTAGCTGCCAACGCTACGGACGTGCCGCTTAACCCGGTTCTGGTACGGGAGTTCAGTGAGCCCATTGATCCGGTCAGTGTCACTGAAAGCGGGGTGTACCTGCAGGATACCCTGCTCAACAGGAGTGTTCCGGTAACCTTGACCCAAAGCGCCGATGGCAAACGCCTGACCATGGTGCCGGTCGAGGCCCTGCCGGTCGGCCGCCGTCACTACTGGTATGCTACCTCGCTGCGGGACATGAGTGGTAATGATCTGCCTCGAGACTTGTACTACTTCACCACGGGTTTCGATGAGGACACTGAGGCACCGTCAATGGAGGCCGCGACAGTTTTTGCAGGCCAGCAAAGTGTGCCCACCAATGTGCGCCTCAGCGCCAGTTTCAACGAGCCGCTGAGCCCGTTGCAGCTGGCGGGCGTGCAACTGCTCGATAGCACGGCCGAGCCGGTGGTTGCCAGTGTCAGTCTCAGCGCTGATCGCCGTACACTGACTCTGGTGCCGACACAATTATTGCTGCCGACCAGTGAATACAGCTTCGCTATCGCGGATATAGAGGATGTCAGCGGCAATGTGCTGGCGGCACCCATCAACATCGGATTTACAACCGGTGCCTCTATAGACAATGTGCAGGGCGGTATAAACCACTGGAGCTTTGCCAATAATGCGGTGCTGCCGTTGAATGCAGTACTTGAGGTGGAGTTGAGTGAGCGTATCGACCCCACCAGTATAAATACTGACCCCAACACCGGGCTCGGTACCTTTGCGCTATACAGTGATACCCAAAATCGCTGGGTCAAGGGCACAGGGGTGCTTTCCGATGATGGCCGTCACCTGCGCTTTGAACGGCAGGAACCGCTGCAGTGGGGGCACACCTATCGGCTGTTTGTGACCTACAACACCTACTTGCTGGACCTGGCCGGCAACCGTGTCAACGGCACCAATCGCCGCCTCTATGTGAGTAACAGTGAAGATACTGCGGCGCCGGTCGTGCAACAAACCAGTTTGCCGGACAACGCTACTGGAGTAGCCATCAACAGTAACCTGTTGTTCACTGTCGACGAGCCGCTCAGCGACAGTTGCCTGGATCGGGTGGTGCTGAGCCAGGCCGGAACACCGGTCGCGGCAGCGGTATCCCTGGATTCTGCTCGCACTACATTGACCGTCGACCCAGCTGCTGATTTGGCCACCAATACCATTTACAGCCTTGGCCTTGAGGGCTTGTGTGATTACGCCGGTAACAGCCTGACCACAACCCTGCTGACATTTACTACGTCATCGTCAACCGCGCAGGACACCACCGGGCCAACTGTGCAAAGCATCACTCCGCTGGCAAATGCCACTGACGTTGGAGTAGACAGTCGGGTCGTCATATCCTACAGCGAAACCTTGAGCGTGTTGTCGCGGCCACCTGTGTACGTCCACAACGGTACCGTACTGGTGCCGGGCACCTACGAGGTCGCAAGCAATGTGTTGACCTTTACTCCCAGCGAACCATTGCTGGGGGGCACGCAATACCGGGTAGATGCCGATGCCTACGACCTGGCTGGTAATTACCGCAACAATGGTAATTATTACTTCACTACGGAGGTTATGGCCGATACTACCGCACCCAGCGTGCTGGCCATCGCGCCGGAAGCTGATGCAGTGGATGTTAGCCCAGCCAACAATATCGTACTGACCTTCAGCGAGGCCATGGCTACCAACACCATCAACAATAGCAACATATTGCTCTACGCTAATGGTGGTATTATCAACCCATCGGTAATGCGCGCTGCGGATGGTCGCGAGGTAACCCTGTCTACCAATCTGCCAGCCAACAGTGTGGTGAGCACCGTGGTTACCGATCGCGTCACCGATCTGGCCGGCAACGCCATCGCGCCTTATGTGAGTTCGTTTACCACTTCCGGGTTTAATACTGATGGCGGTCGGCCGAGCGTATCCACGGTATTCCCCACCAATGGCTCATCCGGTTGGCTGGGACTGCGGGAAGTTGTGCTCTATATCAACGAGGTGCTGGACGCCACCACCGTGGAAGCCGCTTTCCATATCGCCGAAAATGGTAAGCTGATCGACGACCAAGGCACCTTGGAGGTGTTGGGGGATGGCCGCACCGTGCGCTTTACCAAGGATGCAGTGTTTGCCGAAGGTTCCCTGGTGCAGGTCTACCTGAGCGACCTGGCCACGGATAACGCCAACAACCCGCTGAACAATTTCAGTTCCTACTTCTACAACGGCACCACCGATGAAGGTGTTGGCACAAGACCTCTGCCGCAGGTGTATTCGCCGGTGCTTAACAGTCGGAATGTTGCCCTCAATCCGGTCATGCAGATACTCTGGTCCGAGCCGCTGGACCCTGCCTCGTTAACCAACGATACGGTGTTTTTGGAGCAGGTCTACAACAGCGGTAACAAGATACCGGTTACCATTGAGTTGAATACCGAACCGGGCGATGTCGGTTACGACACTGTGCGGGGACGGCTTATGACCGTGACTCCGCAAGAGGAGCTGGTAAAACCCACCGAACCCGACACGACGTTGATTTACTATTTGCGCATGCTGGCGGCTATCACCGATACCGATGGCGATACTCACGGTACCGAGCGCTACCAGTACTTCTACACGGGTCCCAACTCGGTGGTGGACGACCGCTCGCCGCTGATCACCGCCATCAGTCCGCCGGACGGTGAAACCGCTGTGGGTATCAACCCTTATTTCGCCGTTCGCTATGACGAGTCGGTCAGTAGCATGATCTTTGATACTGACTCGCTACTGAACCTGCAGATCAATGAGAACAACCAGGTGATACGCTATCAGCGGCTTGGCACCTTGCCGGTTGACAGTGAAATTACCGAGCAAGTGCCGGCAGCGCGGGATGAGAGTGGCAATGTGGTGGCTGACGCCAGCACCACCTTTACCACCACTAACGGTCCGGATTTAACCGGCGGTTCGATCACCCACATTTCTATCGCCGCCAATGCCACTGGCGTGGCTCGCAACCCGATACTGGTGCGCGAGTTTAATGAACCGGTCGACCCGGTCAGCGTCACTGCCGCCGGTGTCTACCTCTATGATACGAGCACCAGTAGCCAGGTGCCCACCACAGTGACCTTGAGCGCAGATGGCAAGCGCTTGACTATGGTGCCGGTGGAGGTGCTGCCCGCAGATCGCCAGCATTTTTGGTACGCTCACTCGCTGCGCGATTTGAGTGGCAACAATATGCAGTCGGCACTGTATTACTTCACCACCGGTAGTGAAGAGGACAGCGCTGGTCCGACCCTGGATTCGTCCACAGTGTTCGATGGCCAGACTGCTGTCCCCACCAACGTTCGCCTCAGTGCTCGCTTCAACGAACCGCTGAGTCCGTTGGAACTGGCTGGTGTGCAGCTACTGGATAGTGCGGATGCGCCGGTTGTCGCCACTGTCAGTCTCAGTGCTGACCGACGCACGCTGACCCTGGTCCCAACCCAGTTGCTGCAGCCTGCTGCAGCGCACACCCTGGTAATTGCTGACATAGAAGATGTGAGTGGCAATGTGATTGCGGCGCCAATCAGTATTGGCTTTACCACTGGCGCTAGCGTCGACAATGTACAGGGTGGTATCCAGAGTTGGAGCTTCACCAACAACGCTACACTGCCGGAGAATGCCGTGCTGGAGGTGGAGCTGAACGAAAGGGTGGATCCGACCACCATAGAAACCCGGGACGGCGTGGCCAGTTTAGCTCTCTACAACGTCTCCCAAAACCGTTGGGTATTGGGAACCGGTGTATTGGCCGCGGACGGTCGACACCTGCGTTTTGTGCTGGATGATGCGGAAGTTTTACAAGACGGTGTCAGCTACCGTCTGTACGTTACTTATAACGTCTATTTGTACGATCTTGCGGGTAACCGCATCAATGGCGCTAACCGCAATTTCTCAGTGGCGGCGGGGGATGACGATACCGCACCGACTTTGATGCAGTCGACTATGCCAGATGGCTTGACCGGCGTGCCAACCAACGTGCGTGTCAGCTTGCAGTTCAACGAACCACTTAACCCCGGGTATTTGTCCGAGCTGGCCATTAAAGATGCAGGTGACGCGAGTGTGCCTGTGACTGTGTCCTATAACGGTCCGGTGGATATCGTCACCCTAACACCGCAAACGACGCTGACGCCAAGCAGCAGTTATACGGTATTAGTGGCAGGCGTCGAGGATGTCGCCGGTAATTCTCTGGCGACGCCGATTGAAATAGACTTCTCCACCGCCACTACGGCCGATACTACCCAGGGCAGTATTTCCAGCTGGAGCTTTGAGAATAACGCTGTGCTGGCACTGGATGCCGAGCTGTCAGTGGTGCTTAGTGAGCGTATCGACCCGACTACCATCAATACGGACCCCAATACCGGTCAAGCCAGTTTTGCTCTGTTGAATGTCACCCAAAACAGCTGGGTCCCAGGGGCTGGTGTTTTGGCTGCAGATGGGCGTACACTGGAATTTGTACCTGGTGCGGCGCTGACAGCGGGCCACTCCTATCGATTGTACGTTACCTATAACACCTATCTGTTTGATTTGGCAGGCAATCGTATCAATGGCACCAGTAGGAATTTCAGCACGGCCGGGCCCTAGAAGTTGACTGAACGGCGAGACACGCTGCTGCCAGGCTGGATCTCGCGACTGGATTTCCTGAGGATGGATATTCTGGGATTGAATGTACTGGGGTTGAATGTACTGAGGTTAAATGTACAGGAGTAAACGATGAAATATTTTGCCCTATCATTGCTGGTGTTAGTGGTCGCAGGGTCAGGGTACCTGTGGTTGACAGCCGACCTCGATGTCGATGCGTCCCGCAGTGTACCTGCGGCGATCAACCAGTCACCCACTGCCAGCGGCGGTGCAATAGCAGGCGGGCAGACTATCGAGTCCCGTCGCTCGGCTCTGCAGCAGGTGGAGACGTCGCCGGCGGATAGTTCCACTGCGCCAGCCGTAACTCGCGAGCAGGAGATCGCTGCACTCGAAAAAGAGCAGGAACTTTTGCAAATGGCGGAACAATACGAAACAGTCCGTTCTGACCCCGACAAACGCGAAGCCCATCGCCAGGCCATGAAGGAAAAGTTGGCCGCCTACAGCGATGCGGTTTTACCCATTGCCATGGAAAAGGCCAGATTGGCCCAGGAAGCCGCCAAATAAACGTCGTCAGGTAATGGACGTTAAAAAGAGGTCGCCTGCTAAAAGGCACCGGAAAGAGGGTATATGTTAGACGCTGTTTCTGCGACCGGACTGCAACGAACCGGGTTCCGTGCGCTGCTGCTGATCGTTTTTTTTACTGCCAGCCTCAATGCTGGTGCCGCTACCGCCTTTGTGATTCCCGATAAAAACCAGCACTCGGCCTTTTTATACAGCGATTGGGCTCCTGGGAGAGCCAATCTGCTGGTGTTTATCGATCCGCATTGCCCCTACTGCAAGCGAGCAATTCCAAAGTTTGATGGGATAACCGATTACAACGTCTATGTATTTTGGGCCCCCATATTTGGTGAGCGCAGCGAAAGCACGATTCGACCCCTGTTTCACTGCCAGAGGCCCACCAGCGACGAAATCCTGCACCGGTTTGCGGTGCGTGGCGATATTGAGGGCGCTACCGCTAAACGCAGTGGGCAAGCTGCACAGTGCGGCGACAAGTACGACCATGCATTGCGAGAACTGAACGACCGGGTGGTTGCCAGCTATCCGATTCACGGTGTGCCGGCGTTTTTTGTCCAGGGTGTGCAAACTTCACTGGCCAGTGTCTACCGTCCGCCGCTGGTACCGGGTAAATTCGTCAACGGTGTGGCGTTGGACTGGACTCGATACGAGGCGGCGAGAGTGGCGGCCTTTACGCGGCCCACCTCGGTGGCGCTGGTACTACCCGCCAGTTTTACCCCGGCGCAAGCCGGGTTGATTGATCAATATCGCCCGTCCTATATTTTTTCTGCCGGTAATTGGCGGGATATCTGCACCTCTATCCAGGTCTCCGGGTGTGGCGACCAGGCCGGCCTGGAGCAGAACCAGAAGTCCTACCTGGAGTTGATGGCACTGCTTGGCTTGCAAGAACAGCAGGATGCCAGTTATTTAATCGCCGCAGATGGACGTGTGCGGATCCTCGGTCAATGAGCTAACTGTATGGAATGTCGCAAGGGCTGTGGCATGTGCTGCATCGAGCCGTCCATTGTGCAGCCGCTGCCAGGTATGCCGGCGGGCAAAAAGGCCGGTGAACACTGCGTTAATCTTGACCTCTCGGATTACACCTGCAAAATCTGGGGGCAACCCGAATACCCGGATTTCTGCCGCATTTTCAAGCCGGAGCCGGAATTCTGTGGCTCCACCCGCACCGAGGCGGAGCAAATATTGCGGTTTTTGGAAAGCTCGACCCGGCCGGATGGTCGGTCGGGGAGGGTCTAGTCCTCCTGCAACAGCCTCTCTGAAATTTGCTGCTTCCACGCAACCAGACCGGAGCCGTCTGAATCCAGCAGGGATAGGCCAGTCATCCATTGATCGCTGCCCTGTTGCGGAAATTGCCACTTGACCTCGGTCACCAGGGTGATGGGGGCCATTTGCTCCAGTTGGACGGCGATATTAAGTATCAGGCCACGTTCCAGTGGCTGGTTAACGGAAATCTGCAGGCCATTGGCGGAGATGTCCACGCTGTTGCAGATCAACAACTCCGGTGGGGAGCTGCCGTCATAGTTGGCGGATACCAACTCCAGCAGTACGGTTTCCCGGCTGTTGAGGCGATAATCCTGGCGTCGGTTCTTTTGGTTCATTTATGGTTCTTCCTCAGTCCACGGACAATGGTTTCCAGGCTGTTTTCAAAGTCCTTGCCCCGGCTCAGTATTTGCAGCTGATCCGCGGCAACCAATTGCACCAGTTCGTTCAGGGAGTATTCTGCGACGCGATGGCCCACGCGGTCGGTAAAAATATACTTTTCGGCAGTTTGCAGTTTTACCGACAACTTGATTTGCACAGGGGCTTGCGCCGGCAGGGAGAGCAACAGCCAGGAGCCACAATTCAGGTCAATAATCGATTTTTGAATAGCCGCATGATCGCTGCTTGAGAGCGGCTCGCGGGGCGCGGCAGGTGCACTGCGCCGTTGTAATTCTTGTGCCTCCCGGGCAGCTTTCTCTGCGGCCTGCTGGCGTTCTGCTGTGGCCTGTTGCTGCCGGGTTCGATCCTGTTGTTTTTGTTGATAGTGCTTTTGCAGCTGTTGCAGGGCTTGGGCAAGGCAATTTCGATACAGTTGTCGTGGCTTCAGTGGTGTAACCAGCTTCAGCGCCAGCGCGTTACTGAACTCCTCGAAAGTGTAGCGCGAGAGTATGCTGCCGTCCGCCGCGGAGAATACCAGGCAATCTTTACGAGCTTCTTTATACAACAATTTGCCGGCCTGTTTTTGGCCATCTTTCGTGGAAAATAAAAACCAGTGCTGGGGCTGGTATTGCTCCAGACTCCGGATAGTGAGTTGGTCGATGACCGCTGCCTGGCGAACTTCTTTGGTCTCATCCAGGGCGGCAAACTCAATGCAGCTTGGGGTGTGGCCTTGCAAGACTTCGATAAAATAGTGAATCAGAAGCCTGAAAAAGTCTTCATAGCCACTGCAGGTGCTGAATTGTCGATAATAGGAATCGTCGAGTTGCTCCATCAGCGCCGGCAGCAGGGTGTCAATTTTCTTTCGTTGTTGGCTGGCGCCAGCCAGGCTCGCTGCCGAGCTGTCCGTTTGCGGGAATGCCCATGATAATACCTGCAGCAGACGTTGCCATTGCCTCCAGGCGGGCGCATCAATACCGTGGTTGATCACCAGGTATTGCAGGTCGCCAACCAGGGGCGATTTGATAAAACTGGCAATATCTGTGGGCAAGGGCCTGCCAGCAAGGCGCTGGTCGATATACAACAGCACTGACCGCTGCGCATGCTTGATGTCGATGGCGGCCATTTCCCGTTGCAGAATCCGTGCTTCTATGGCCTGGGCGCGAGCCAGCTCGCCCCGTCGCAATTGGCGAAATCCTGTTAGCTGTTGATTGACTTCCTCCCGGTTGTTGATGTCCAGGCTGCGAAGCCGGGTGGCAAAGTCGGCCAGCCACTCGGGCAGTTGCCGGCCCGCCCGTCCCGGTGCGGGTGCCCAGGTGCTCAAATGTTCAAACAGTTCTTGCAGCAGTAGGGCCAGGGGGTGTTCGAAGTTGATAATATGGTCTGGCCGCAACAGTAAGCGGCAGCCGAGCAGCAGGCTGGCGCTCTGCAGTTGACGGCAAAGGTTCGGGTGGGGCCGACTTGTACGCCAGAGCTGCTGCAGCAAGCTGTCTACCAGCAGCAGGGCGGCCCGATATTGCGGCTCAATCTGCAGTGCTTTTGGTTGTTGCAGTAGTAGCCGCTGCAGCCCGGTGAAGCTTGCTTCTGTGTTTACCCCCGTGGGCGCGACGGAATCTAATTCACTCACAAGCTCGAGCAGTTGCAAGGGGCTGATATAGCGGGCGCCTTTTGCCACACCCAAATCAAGTTCATTGAGCAAACGCAGGGCTTGAAACAGACTCTGTGTGTGACCTTTAAGAATCTTGTTGGTGGGCAGTTGCAGGGCTGACATCTGGTCACTTACCGGTTGATCAGGCGGGTCGGAAACTCCTTAAGGCTAGCACAAATAACCTGATTGTGAGGCCGGCGAGCCGGATTAAAGCGGCGCGACAGGTCGACAGTGCGCCTGTGGCAGCCACTCTGCAGCTGTTGTTGCGGGCGTTTGGGTGAGGTTGCTAATTCTCAGCAGCGCGATTCAGCCTGGGCCACCTTTTTCAGGGCGTCCATATCCAGAATGGTAATCTCTTTCTTGTCCACCGCCAGCAGATTGGATTTTTGAAAGCGGCTCAAGACCCGGCTGACCGTTTCAATCGTCAAACCGAGATAATTGCCTATATCCGCCCGGGACATGGGCAGGCGAAAGCAGGTGGCGGACAGGTGGCGATGGTGATTGCGAGTGGATATGCTCAACAACAGTGAGGCAACGCGCTCGTCGGCGCTGTTTTTACTGAGCAGGGTGATCAGCTGCTGGTCTGAGGTGATCTCCTTGCTCATCAGGGAAAAAAAGTGGCGCTGCAAGCCGGGCAACTTCAGGCTCAGCTCCTCGAGGCGCGAGAAGGGTATTTCACAGACAGCGGCGGTTTCCAGGGCGATGGCCGAGTTGGTGTGATGATTCTGGGCAATGCCGTCCATCCCCAGGATTTCTCCCGGCAGATAAAAGCCGGTTACCTGCTCCTGGCCACCATTGGTGATGCTGATCGCCTTTATGGTGCCAGAGCGGATGGCGAACACCGAGCGAAATGGCGCGCCGGTGTGGTAGAGGTACTCTCCTTTTTGCAGAGGGCGGCCCCGCTGGATGATTTCATCCAGTCGATCAATATCATCCACGTGCAAACTGATTGGCAGGCAGATGGCATTGAGGCGACAGTCGCCACAGGAGACAAGGGGATTATGATGGCATTTGGCTTGGCTATTCCCGCTACTGTCGGAAGTGCTGTTGCTACTGGCTATATTCTTGCGGCTCATGATGTAAGGCAATCCATTGAATGCGGGGGAGCGCGACGCTCACCAACTGCAGCTGGCTATTCTGCTACAGAGGCAGAGCCGGGTAAAGTACCAGTTGCGGCCCGCAGGTGCTCTATCAAGGCGTCACACAGTATGGCCAGGCTGCGCACCCCCGCAGCGGTCAGCCTCAACTCGCCTTGGCGGATGCTGTAGAGTACCCGGCCTGGCGGCTGCAGTTGTGACCAGGCCTGCTCGATCAGTGGCAGCAGGTTCCATTGGTATCGTCGTCGAAAGTAGGTCAAGTCCAGGTTGTGATAGCACAGTAATTGAGCCAGCACCGGCTTGAAGTTGTGGGCGGGCAGGCCGGAAGGGATACGATCCGGGCTTTGGGCGGTCAGGTAAGCGGGCAATTGGCGAGGGTTTTGTCTGTGCAAACTGCCCCAGGAGCTGCTGTTGCCCGGCCCCAGGCCGATGATGTCAGTGACGCCCTGGCAGTTGTAACCGTGATTGGTTAAACACAGCTGTCTTTGCCTTTGGGCACGCGCCAAAGCCGAATCGCTGCTGACAAAGCAGTCATTGCCCAGCACTCGGTACCCCAGGGTCGTCATACCGGTAAACAGGGCATCGAAATTACGGCTGTTTTCCGCGCTGCACGGGAAGCGGCCCAGGGATACGCAGTGGGGCAGGGTGGAGCCACGGGCGGACAGCTGTTTCAGGGTTTTCACCAGGCTTGCCAGCGGTCGGGTGAGGGTCAGGTTGACGTGTTGATAGTGAAAGTCCGCAGCGATGCTGATACTTCGCAGCAGGGCAGGCAGGTTCAGTGTTTTACAGTCTTCGATGCGGATCTCCACACTGTTAAAGCCGAGCCCTTTAAACAGGGCAGCCCGCACTTCATTGAAGTCTTCGAGATCAAATGTCACGCTGTAGCGGCAGCTGTTGACTTCGCCGAGGGAGTAGCAGCGGCCCAGAAAATACATGATTTCAGTGACGTCGGCGCTGTCGAGGATACTTTGTGGCAGCTGCCAATCCAGCCAGGATACCTTTCTCTGCCCGATGCCGGGGCTGCGCAGTTGCAATTCGCGCAACAGGCCTTCAACCAGGTGGCGGGAGGTGTAGGGGCCGGCTGCAAATATTCGGCTGTACTCCCCGGGCGCATACAGGCTGATGCCCAGTGGTGTATGGGGGGCAGCGGAAAAGCCACAAACATTGGCTGGAATTGCCATGCTGTTGCGCTCCAGCAAAGATTCCCAGCAGTAGCTGGCGCCGCCTAAATTATGGTTTATGGGATGCACGTTTATGATAGTCCTGGCCGCGGGTCAAGCCCATGGGTTTTACCTGTCGTGGTGAGATTTATCGAATTGGCTGCTAAGAGTCTACGGAACAGGCGCTGAAACCCGTTGATGCAGGTCAACTATAGGAGTTATAGTCGGGTCAGCGATAGGAAAGTTAGGGTGGATAACTTGTCTTTTGTCGCAGAAATAATAAGAAACTTAAGTGTCAAAACAACGTCTTAGTAGTTTATTGCCCCAATAATTTATATGGATAGTCACTATGAACCGGAAAATTCTTGCAGTTGCCGCTGTTGTTGTGCTGGCGGTCATTTTATTCCTGGTATTTAAGCCCTCCGAGCCTGAGAAGGTCGTCGTTGAGGAAACGGTGATAGCGCCGGCGCCGGCGCCGGCAGTTGTTCAAGCACCGGCTCCAGTAGAGCCGCAACCACCGGCCCAGCCACCGACACAATTGGAAGTGGAAGAACCGCCAATCCCCACCCCGGAAACTCTGGATGAAAGTGACACTTACGTGGTTGCGGCCGTAGAAAAGCTGTCGCCGCCGCTGCTGCAGTGGATCGTACCCGAAGAGCAGGTGCGCAAATTGGTGTTGGCGGTGGATGTACTGGCAGAAGGCAAATTGCCACAGCGTCACAAGCCCGTTGAAATTGATCTGCAGGCATTCAAGGTGGAAGAGCTGAACGGCAAGTATGAACTTTCCGACGCTAACCTCGATCGTTTAACCCCTTTGATTGATTCGATCGTCGCGATTGACCCCAAAACACTCGGCCAGCACTATCACGCCTGGATGCCACTGTTGGAGAAAGCCTATGGCGAACTTGGCAAGCAGGACAGTTTTAAAGCCCGGGTCGACCGTGTCATAAAGCGGATCCAGGAGGCTGGGCCGGCACCCGTTGACGCAACCCTGGTGCGCCCCCATGTGTTTTATGAATACAGCGACCCGGCATTGGAAAATCGCAGCGCCCTGGAAAAGTGGTTGTGGCGCATGGGCGATGAAAATCGCGAGAAGTTGCAGGCCTATTTGCGCGAGTTAAAATTCTATTTGTAAACACGAGCCCGGGCCATCCGGGCTCACTATCCCACCTTCTGATCTTCATCATCCCAGCGGAAATATCCCCCCTCGACCTTGGTCCAATGGCCAGATCGAGGGGAGCACTTTAGAGTAGTCGTCGTCCGGCTGGCTTAGCGGCAACGAAAAACTATAAAGCAAAAACAAGTAATTCAACCCAAGTGCTCCGCGTGGTGATAACAATGACCTATCAGTCTGAATACTCCCGTTCGATTGACCATCCTGAAGCTTTTTGGGCGGATAAAGCCGCCGCACTGGACTGGTTCAAAGCCCCAACCACAATCCTTAGCCGGGATGAAAACGGCATGGAGCGCTGGTTTGCAGACGGCGAAATGAATACCTGCCATATGGCGCTTGATTATCACGTTGCCAATGGCCGCGGCGAGCAAGTGGCGATTTATTACGATTCGCCCGTGACGGCCAGTCGTCGCGCCATTACCTATCGGGAATTGCTCGACCAGGTGGCGAAATTCGCCGGGCTCTTGCAGCAGCAGGGTGTTGTTAAGGGCGACCGGGTGTTGATCTATATGCCGATGGTGCCGGAGGCGGCAGTTGCCATGCTCGCCAGTGCCCGCCTCGGCGCGATTCACTCGGTGGTGTTCGGCGGCTTTGCCGCCAATGAGCTGGCCGTTCGAATTGAGGACGCGGCGCCCAAGGTGGTGGTGTCCGCCTCCTGCGGTATTGAAATCGATCGCATCATTGCCTACAAGCCGTTGTTGGATGAGGCCATTGCGACATCGTCGCACAAACCGGCCCGCACCATCATCCTGCAGCGGCCCGAGGCGGTTGCCGAGTTACAGAGCGGCCGCGACCTGGACTGGCAAGAGGCGGTGGCGAGTGCACCGGCCGCGGACTGCACCTCTGTGCTGGCCACCGACCCGCTCTATATTCTCTACACCTCCGGTACCACCGGCAAGCCAAAGGGCGTAGTGCGCGACAATGGCGGCCACGCGGTGGCCATGAAGTACAGCATGAAGGCCATCTACGACATGAACCCCGGCGATGTATTCTGGGCCGCTTCCGATGTCGGCTGGGTGGTTGGCCACTCCTATATCGTTTATGCTCCACTGTTGGCGGGGCTCTCGACGGTGTTCTACGAGGGCAAACCTGTGCGTACTCCGGATGCCGGTGCCTTCTGGCGAGTCGTCAGTGACTACCGGGTGAAGGCGCTGTTCTCGGCACCCACGGCGTTCCGCGCCATCCGCAAGGAAGACCCGGAGTCACTTTGCTTGCAGGGCTATGATCTGTCCTGTTTGAAAACCGTTTTTATGGCCGGTGAGCGCCTGGATCCACCCACTTACCATTGGGTCAAGGATTTACTGGGCGTGCCGGTCGTGGACCACTGGTGGCAGACCGAAACCGGTTGGGCTATCTGCGCCAATCTAATGGGAGTTGAGCCCATGCCGGCCAAGGCCGGCTCGGCTACCCTGCCGGCACCGGGGTTTAACGTGCAAATCCTGGATGAAAGCGGGGCGCCCGTTGGGCCCAATGAGCAGGGTGTCGTGGCCCTGAAGCGGCCCCTGCCACCCGGCTGCCTGCCCACCATCTGGGGAGATTTCAATCGTTTCTACGAGGGCTATCTGTCCACTTTCGAGGGTTATTACGTCTCCGGTGACGGTGGTTACAAGGACGAAGAGGGCTACGTATTTATCATGGGGCGCACCGACGATGTGATTAATGTGGCCGGCCACAGGCTTTCCACCGGTGAAATGGAAGAGGTGTTAGCGGCTCATCCGGCAGTGGCGGAATGCGCGGTTATCGGTGTCGCTTGTAGCCTCAAAGGCCAAAAGCCACTGGGCCTGATCTTGCTTAAAGACGGCGTCGAAATAGACGCGGCAGCACTGCAAGCTGAACTGGTGGCCAGTGTGCGGCACAAGATTGGCGCGGTCGCCTGTTTTAAAGAAGCGCTTGTGGTTTCCAGGTTGCCGAAAACCCGTTCCGGCAAGATCCTGCGCAAAATCCTCCGCCAAATTGCCGACGGCGATGAGTACACTGTGCCGTCAACTATCGATGACCCCAGCAGCCTGGCAGAAATAGCTGACGTGCTGGCGCGCAGTGGCTTCAGCAAAGGCGAAGTGGCCTGAACCGACTGCCGCTCAGTGTGACCCTCGGCTGATTTAGCCCTGGGTCACGGATGTACCTCCCGCTTTATCGCAGCAATGATTATTGGTGTTGAGCCGCATTCGCTTCTATGCTTACCAAGTGAGCCCACGCTGCCTATAGAGCCCTGCCTGTGATCTATGATTGTTGATCTATGGTTATTGATCTTTGACCATTGAGTCTATAGTCAGTGTGCATTTGGCTGCTACGAAATTGCCAATTGGGCCTAATTCCCGCGCAGGCGGGTAGCTATAGACAGCGCCGATTATTGCACTCGGGTTAGCCAGTTTGGCTCCTGGGCTGGCGCTGGATGGCTCAGCGCGGCAACAGTGAACAACAAGCGGGAGGTGGACCGGGTGGTGCGGGTAATTCTGACGGGGCTGTTGCTGCCGCTTGTAGTGACCGGCTGTGGTTCTGCAAACGAGCACTTCTGCGCCAAATATTCCTATTTTTATGAGGAGTTGTCGAAGCCCGGGATCATGCCGCTGAGCGATATCGAAGAGCAATTGCGCAGCGAATTGGCAGATCCGGGTAAAGATGGCGATCGGGCGCGGATTTCGCTCTATGTGTTAAACCACGTTGCCAGCGGTATCAAGCCGCCGGGGGAAGCGCCGCAGGATTACTGCATGCGACGGCGTTTGTGGGAAAGTTACCGGTAATTCGCTGGTCATTTGAGTTGTTTAAACTTCTGTTGATTTAGTTCCTGTTGTGGTGTTCCGGTTCCAGGCCGGGTTGAGCCTGGCAGTGTCGGCGGGTGTATAATTCGGCAGGTGTAAAAAATAAGCACTCCTGGTTGCTTCGAGCAGGAATGAATCAGGGGGACACTAAAGGATTAAAGTTCAGAGACTGGAGGTTTTGTATGCAGCAGGAGGAGCGGCGAGAGTTTGAGCGCTTTCCCTATCCCGGTGATCGGGCGGTGGTAGAGGCCGAGATCAATTGGCCCAATGCCACAGTAATAGATTCTCGCGATGTGCAGTTTGTGGATATCAGTCGCGCGGGGCTGGGAATACTCAGCCGCAATGTGTTTGCGGTGGGGGATTCGCTGAAGTTAACAATCAAGCTGGCGAAGACGGAGCCGCTGACTGTGACTGCGGTAGTGTGTAACCGTCGCCAGGCAGAGCAGTCAGGTGACGAGCAGGGCGCAAGCGCGGCGCTCAGTTGGCGTTATGGTCTTTATTTTGATTACGATGTTGACACGTCTCCCCACGCGCAAGAGGTGCTTGCCAGGCTCGATGAAGAGGTTCGCCGCTTTTTCTTGCAGCCTGTTTAGGGAGTAGTAAATAGCCGTGCGCAGGTAAACACGGTGCGCGGCGGCCCGGTGGGTGTGCCCTGCCAGACCGGCCGCAGGCTCTCCGCGCTTTTCGCGCTCCCGCCTTCTTATTAACTTCAAGATGGTCGCTAGCGCTCAAACATCCGTCCACAAGTAAAATACAGTTTGGCGCAGCGGCTCGGTGGGTGCGCCCTGCCAGACCGGCCGCAGGCTCTCCGCACTTTTCGCGCTCCCGGAAACTCGCTACGCTGCGCTTCGCTCAAACATCCGTCCGCGAAAGCCCGAAAAGCGCGGAGAGCCTAAACGCGACCTGATTGGTCTGGCAGGGCACACCCACCGAGCCTTGACCAGGCATCGAGCGAGATTCTGGAAAAAGACAAAAACAAAGATAATGAGGTCCTCGCGAGAATAAATTATTTCGATCATCTGCGATCTTTGGTGGATATGAAGGGCATGCGGTTGAGGTCTTGAGCAGATTTCAGTTCGGGAAGCTCGAAGTGAAATTACACTCCTCTTGGAAGCACAATGTAGTCAGCGGTGGGGGGAGCCCGTTGCGGATCAATCAGGCCATGCTTATCCCCCCGACCACATTTGGGGTAGTCGGCAAGGACTGTCTGAATCCCAATTTTTTGCGCGTCTTTTTGCGCAAAAAATGGTTGAGTTTCGCAGCCGCCAAATGTGGTCGGGGGGATATGGCCGATCCGCAATGGGCTCCCCCCATCGATGACGGCCAGCCCGCTCATATCTCGAATGTGTATTACGATAAAGTCAGCACCGCGTTCCGTATCGCTTCCCGCTGCAAGTACGGGTGTCCAAGTATGGACTGATGAGTTCCGCAGCTGCCAAATGTGGTCGGGGGATATGGCCGATCCGCAATGGGCTCCCCCCCAGCGCTGACGGCCAGCCCGCTCATATCTCGAATGTGCATTACGATAAAGTCAGAACCGCGTTCTGTAATGGTTCCCGCTGTCCGCAATGGACTCACCCATCGATGACGGGCAGCTCGCTCATATCAATCAAGTGTTGCGACCAATCCAGGTGGAAGTATCCTGGTCGACCTCCGCGGCTACTTAATGCGCGTTAATCAGTGTTTCCCTGGCGCTAACTCTCCAGCAAGGTGATTTCATCCTTGCCCAGGTTGATGCGTTTCTCTTTGTAGAGTTTGCCCAGCGCCTTTTTGTAGTTGGCCTTGCTGACGTTGTATTGGTGGTAGATATCGTCCGGGGCACTTTTGTCGGTGAGGCGGGATTTGCCGCCGTTGGCTTTGAGGTGTGCCACAATCTGCTCGGTTAATTCCTGGCGCTGGGCTGCGGCCGGCAGTTGCAGGCTGACGTTGATTTTCTGGTCGTCGCGAATGCTTTTGATGTAGCCTTTAAGCTTGGCGCCGTAGCGGAGTGGCTTGAAGGCGTCGTCGCGGAAGATCAGGCCCAGGTGGGTGTGGTTGATTACTGCCTTGTAGCCCATGTCGCTGTGGCCGCAGATTAGTAAATCGACTGGCTGTTGGGGTTTGAAATAGTGGGATTGTTCCGACAGGTGGCGATTCAGGCGACTGGAAGCCACCAGGCGTCTGCTGGCGCTGTCGCGGTAGACGTATACCACGTAGGACTTGCCCACTTGCATCGGGGTGTGTTGTTCGGCGTAGGGCACCAGCAGGTCTTTGGGTAGCCCCCAGTCGAGAAAGGCACCGGTATTGTTGACGTCGGTTACTTTTAACCAGGCGCACTGGCCGAGCTCGACCTTTGGCTTTTCGGTGGTGGCGATCAGTTGATCTTCGGAGTCGTAGTACAAAAATACGTCGAGAACATCGTTGAGTTCGGTATTGGCTGGCACGTAGCGTTTTGGCAGCAGTATATTGCCGGCTTCGCCACCGTCGAGGAAGACCCCGAAGTTGACCAGTTTGACCACGCTTAAGCGGTTGAATTTTCCGGGGTGTATCATTACTTTTTTCGCCTTTTGCAGCCGTTGCCGGCGCTATTGGGTGCTGGCACTTGTCCGGCACCTGCCTGTCGTTGCTGTTGGTAGCAGTGTAATGGTCCTTTCCGGGCGGGTAAACGCCTGGCCGATCAATGCCTGGTCCGTTATTGCCTGTAGGGTCAGGTAGACGGTGGCGTCATTGTTACCAACCGGTTATGGGAAATAATTTGCCCAGCAGTACGGGCACTGCGGTTTCGACCCGTAAAATACGGGGGCCGAGATGGACGCTCTGGCAGCCGGCCTGGATTAATTTGTCGATTTCATAGTCGATAAAGCCGCCTTCCGGCCCAATTACCAGCACGGTCTCTTGCGCCAGCGGTTCCGGGCAGGTGCTCGCTGCGCGCGGGTGCGCGACGAGGGCGCGCTTGCCGGCACAGAGTTGCGGCAGCTCATCTTCCACAAATGGCTTGAAGCGTTTGACCAGGCGGATGTCCGGCAGCAGGGTGTCTACTCCCTGTTCGAGGCCCAGCAGCAGTTGTTGGTGCAGCTTTTCCGGCTCCAGCAGCGGGCTCTGCCAGTAGCTTTTTTCCACCCGGTAGCTGTTGAGAAATACCAGCTTTTTTACCCCCATGGTGGCGATGGTCTGGACGATACGCTTGATCATCTTGGGGCGGGGCAGGGCCACAATCAGGGTCAGGGGCAGGGGGGGAGGAGGCTCGCGGGTTAGGTCCACACGCAATTGCGCCTCGCTGCCGGAGATGTGTTCGACCAGGGCGGAGCCAATGGCTCCGTTGAGGCGGCCGGCTCGCACGCTGGCGCCGCTGGCCAGTTGGTGCACCTCGAGGATGTGCTGCAGGCGACGGCCGCGGAGTGTCACCCGGTTGGCAGCAGTAAAATCGGAATCTTCAAGTAGTAGCAGGTTCATTGCGTGCGTCGGGCATTGGTGGGCGGGCTTGAAGGCCGGCCTGCCATGGGATTATTGGGTCGGGGTTTGGGCCCGCGGCGCTGGTGCAGAGCGGCGGGGCGGCAGTGTACCACTTTCCCGCAATAGCAGGCACACCGGCAGCAGGCTGGTGGGTTATGGGAGCGGGGTAGTGGTGGTGTTCCGGGAGGGTGCGCACAGGGCCGAGTAGGTGTCGGAAAAGGCGATTTTTTGCATTCTAATCATAGTTCTACTTTGTCAGATTTAACCAGTTGATTTTCTGTGAGTTTCAGCGAAAATGGGAGGTAATTCCAGACGATGTTAGGCGGCTCCCAGAAGGGGCATTAATTTGACAGCCGCCTAACAAAA
>NZ_JAAOIX010000040.1 GCF_011440395.1 Pseudomaricurvus alcaniphilus
TGGATTACGGACTGGAGGCTAAGGGCAATGGTCTTTTTGCTGCTCTGGACGGTACTGGTGTTATTGTCAAAGCAAAAGATGATGCAGATCTCCCTGAAGCGCTTACTACCGGCAATATGTTGCGAAAAACCGTCTATGGTGTTGCAGATCAGGCTACTTTAGATGCTATCAAAGCTGAGTTGGGTAAAGATCGTGAAGTTAAAACACTGGCAGATGGTTCTTTGGAGTCTGTTGACGATCTGGGTTTTGCAATCGGCTTTCAGATTACAGTAAGAAAGCCGCTTTCACTTAAAGCTGAATTGGTAAATGCCCCAGGTGATACACATCGCCCCGTGAATGAGGTGGGCGCTGTACAAGGTCATGTGCCTAAACCAAGAACACTGTCGCACGTTGTTTACTTTGTTCCTGATTTTAAAAAGATGGAAGCATTTTACGAAGAGCGTTTAGGTTTTAAAGTGACCGACCGTTTCACCAATGCTGGGTCTTTCTTGCGCCCGGCCGGTACATCAGACCACCATACCCTGTTTACCATTCAAACCCCTGAGCATATGCAAGGTTGTGAACACTTCGCTTTCCATTTGGGTGGCCCTTCTGAAGTGTTGAGTGCAGGTAGTGCCTTTGTGAAAAAAGGCTACGAACCGTTTTGGGGGCCGGGGCGTCACATGTTTGGTTCAAATTACTTTTGGTACTTCAAATCTCCGTTGGGTTGTGTAATGGAATACGATGCAGATATGGATACCCACAATAATGACTGGGTTGCGCGCGAAGCAGATTTCCGTGCAGACAATTCCCAGATTTTCCTGTTCCAATATCGTGAAACCTGGGCGCCGGGCGGTGGTAACTAATCTGTTTTTCAACGAGATAGTATTAGTGCATTTTTGAAAAGTGGGGCGGGAGCTTAATCATGCAAAATGGGGTTAAGCTTTGCCCTGTGACGGAATTTCCTGCGCAGGGCGCCAAGGGTTTCGATCTAAGCAATCGTGGAATCGATACGGTTTTCGTCGTGAAAGACGCGACTGGATTTCATGCTTATTTGAATTCTTGCCCACATGTGAATGGCGCCTCACTGCC
>NZ_JAAOIX010000041.1 GCF_011440395.1 Pseudomaricurvus alcaniphilus
CTGACAACCATAGAGCTTTGGTACCACCTGATCCCATCCCGAACTCAGTAGTGAAACGAAGCATCGCCGATGGTAGTGTGGGGTTTCCCCATGTGAGAGTAGGTCATTGTCAGCCTCTTAATTTAAAAGGCCCATCGAATCGCGATGGGCCTTTTTTTGTGGTTTTTTCAAAGTAGCGCTGCGCGGCCAGAGTTATCGCGTCTTTTGCAGACCTGGTAGCTTGATGGTCAATGCGGTCCAATAGGGTATCCATGCGTCCGGGTTATCGGCCTTCTGCAAGCGCAAGCCGTCGCGGTCATCGTGCACCACCCAGTCGTTACCGTAATCATCCCGGTAGTGATCACCGGCCGTGGCTTTTGTTTTAATCAATACCTCCTCGATGTTGCCGTCCAGTTTGAATGTCATGATTTATCCTCCTGTGCTGCCTCCTCGAAGCTCGGCTCCTGCGCGAAGGCATGTCGTTCTCGATTCAATCACCGACTTTAATCATGCGCCCAAACGGGGTGGTTGAACAAAAAGATTTGAGAATATAAAAGATTTTCTTTATTGCTTGGTAATATGAAGATGCTATTGCGGGCGAATATTTTGGCGCGAGTCAGAAGGGAAATTGCGTGTCCGCGGGCAATGGCGGGTTGGTCTGCTCTGCCAGGGGGCAACTGGCTCTACTCGGCGTCGCAGGTATCATGCCGCCGTTGTTGCTGTTGCTAAAGTGTTATGCACCGTTCAGCGTATTTGAAGGGAGCGGTGACAAATTAAAATCATTCACAAGTGTCACCGCCCCCATTTTGCGTGCCTGTTTATCAGGTATTTGGGCTGGGGTTTTCCAGTTCCAGCATCGCCTTGATTTTTCTTCGCGCTTTAATTGCCGGCTGATCAGCGAGCACTAATATCTCTCGCTGCAGTTGTACCGCCAGATCCAGTCTCTCCTCTATCGCATTGATGGCATCTGTATGTGCCACTCCAAAAGCGCGGTTATTTGCCGCTGTCGTAGTTCGAAACAGTAACGACTCAATTTCTACAGCTGCTTAGAACGTAGCCGGTTGCGCCGATCCGGGGTGGTCGGTTCAG
>NZ_JAAOIX010000004.1 GCF_011440395.1 Pseudomaricurvus alcaniphilus
GGTACCGTCGTTGTTGTTGACCACGCTGCCCTCGGCAGGCGCGCTGGTGATGTCGAAGGTGTGGATGTCGGTGGTATCGGCGTCACCCGCGACGACAAAAGTGCCGTCAACCGTCGCGCCGCCTTCATCCGCGCTGATGGCGACCGCGCTGGCGCTCGGCTGGTCGTTGCTGCCGGTCACAGTGACGGTCACAGTAGCCGATGTACTGGTGGCATTGCCGGTGCCGGAATCATCAATGGCGGTGTAGGTAAAAGTCACATCGCGGGTTTCACCGTCGGCCAGGTCCTGGAAATCACTGCCGGGATCAAAGGTGAAGGTACCGTCGTTGTTGTTCACCACACTGCCTTCAGCCGGCGCGCTGGTGATATCGAAAGTGTGGCTGTCGCTGGTGTCGGCATCACCGGTCAGCACAAAGGTGCCGTCGACGGTCGCGCCGTCTTCATCGGCACTGATGGCTACCGCGCCGGCGGTGGGCTGGTCGTTAGTGCCGGTCACGGTCACTGTTACCGTGGCGGCAGTACTGGTGGCATTGCCAGTGCCGGAATCATCGATGGCGGTGTAAGTAAAAGTCACATCGCGGGTTTCACCGTCGGCCAGGTCCTGGAAATCACTGCCCGGGTCGAAGGTGAAGGTGCCGTCGTTGTTATTGACCACGCTGCCCTCGCTGGGCGCGCTGGTGATATCGAAGGTGTGATCGTCGCTGCTGTCGGCGTCGCCCGCCAGCACAAAGGTGCCGTCGACGGTCGCGCCGTCCTCATCCGCACTGATGGCTACCGCGCTGGCGCTCGGCTGGTCGTTGGTACCCGTTACCGTGACGGTTACTGTGGCTGAAGTACTGGTGGCGTTGCCGGTACCGGAATCATCAATCGCGGTGTAGGTAAAGGTCACATCGCGGGTCTCACCGTCGGCCAGGTCCTGGAAATCACTACCGGGATCGAAGGTAAAGGTGCCATCGTTGTTGTTCACCACGCTGCCCTCGCTGGGCGCGCTGGTGATATCGAAGGTGTGATCGTCGCTGCTGTCGGCGTCGCCCGCCAGCACAAAGGTACCGCCGACAGTCGTGCCGTCTTCATCCGCACTGATGGCTACCGCGCTGGCGCTCGGCTGGTCGTTGGTACCCGTTACCGTGACGGTTACTGTGGCTGAAGTACTGGTGGCGTTGCCGGTACCGGAATCATCAATCGCGGTGTAGGTAAAGGTCACATCGCGGGTCTCACCGTCGGCCAGATCCTGGAAGTCACTGCCCGGATCGAAGGTGAAGGTACCGTCGTTGTTGTTGACCACACTGCCCTCGCTGGGCGCGCTTGTGATGTCGAAGGTGTGACTGTCGGTGGTATCGGCGTCGCCCGCGACTACAAAGGTGCCGTCAACCGTGGCACCGTCTTCATCGGCACTGATGGCGACCGCGCTGGCGCTCGGCTGGTCGTTGGTACCCGTTACCGTGATGGTCACCGTGGCCGAAGCACTGGTCGCGTTGCCAGTGCCAGAGTCGTCAATGGCCGTGTAGGTAAAAGTCACGTCACGGGTTTCACCGTCGGCCAGGTCCTGGAAATCACTGCCGGGATCGAAGGTAAAGGTGCCGTTGTTGTTATTGACCACGCTGCCCTCGCTGGGCGCGCTGGTGATATCGAAGGTGTGATCGTCGCTGCTGTCGGCGTCGCCCGCCAGCACAAAGGTACCGTCGACAGTCGTGCCGTCTTCATCCGCACTGATGGCTACGGCACCCGCGGTAGGCTGATCGTTGCTGCCGGTCACGGTGACGGTCACTGTGGCCGATGTACTGGTGGCATTGCCGGTACCGGAGTCATCAATCGCGGTGTAGGTAAAGGTCACGTCACGGGTTTCGCCGTCGGCCAGGTCCTGGAAGTCACTGCCGGGATCGAAGGTAAAGGTGCCGTCGTTGTTGTTCACCACGCTGCCCTCGCCGGGCGCGCTGGTGATATCAAAGGTGTGGCTGTCAGTCGTGTCCGCATCGCCACCCAACTGGAAACTGCCGCTGACGGTAGCACCGTCTTCATCGGCACTGATGGCGACGGCATCGGCGGTGGGCTGGTCATTAGTGCCGGTCACTGTCACCGACACAGTCGCAGTAGTACTGGTATCGTTTACCCAACCTGAATTATCGATGGCGATATAGTCAAAAGTTACAATACGGGTTTCACCCTTCGCCAGATCCTGGAAGTCACTGCCGGGATCGAAGGTAAAACTGCCGTCATTGTTGTTGATAACGCTGCCTTCACTGGGGCTGCTGGTGATAGTAAAGGTATGGGAATCACCAACATCCGCATCAGATACAGAGAAATTGTCGGTAACCGTAACGCTGTCTTCGACTGCTGCGATAGCGACTGCATTGGCAATGGGCTGCGCATTACCGCCGACGCCACTCACGGTAATCGTGATAACCGTCGAGGTGCTGGTCGCATTGGCCGTACCGGAATTATCCGTGGCGGTGTAGGTAAAAGTCGCATCGCGGGTAGCACCGGCGGCCAGGTCGAGGAAATCCGTGCCCGGATCGAAGGTAAAGGTGCCGTCGTTGTTATTGATCACACTGCCTTCGATGGGTGAGCTGGTAATGGCGAAGGTATGTGTATCATTACTATCGCTATCTGCCACCAGGAAGCTGTCGGTCACTGTCGCGCCCGATGAGAGCACACCCGCGCCGATAACACTGGCGGTCGGTCGGTCGTTAGTACCGGTCACCGTGACGGTTACAGTGGCGGCGACACTGGTATCATTACTTTCACCAGAGTCATCGGTAACCGTGTAATTAAAGGTCACATCCCGGGTTTCACCTTCGGCCAGGTCCTGGAAATCGCTGCCGGGATCGAAGGTGAAGGTGCCGTCGTTGTTGTTGATTACGCTGCCTTCAGCAGGCGAACTGGTGATGGCAAAAGTGTGGCTATCGGCGGTATCGGCATCGCTGCCGAGTACAAAGGCACCGTTGACGGTAGCGCCGTCTTCGTCAGCGTTAATGGCCACCGCACTGGCAGTGGGCCGGTCGTTACTGCCAGTCACTGTTACGGTCACTATCGCAGTGGTACTGGTAGCGTTACCGGTACCAGAATCATCAACAACCGTGTAATTAAAGGTCACATCGCGAGTTTCACCTTCGGCCAGATCCTGAAAGTCCGTGCCCGGATCAAAAGTAAAGGTGCCATCACCATTATTTACAACGCTGCCCTCGGACGGCGTGCTGGTGATGTCAAAAGTGTGACTATCGCTGCTATCGGCATCGCTGGCCAGTACAAAACTGCCGTCGACGGTAGCCCCATCTTCATCAGCATTGATGGCTACAGCACCCGCCACAGGTTGGTCATTAGTACCAGTTACAGTCACAGTCACGGTCGCCGCGGTACTGGTATCGTTGGCCGCGCCGGAGTTGTCGGTTGCGGTGTAATTAAAGGTCACATCCCGGGTTTCACCATCAGCCAGGTCCTGGAAATCTGTACCTGGATCAAAAGTAAAGGTCCCATCGTTATTGTTGATGACACTACCTTCAGCGGGTGCACTGGTGATGTCGAAAGTGTGACTGTCGCCGCTGTCGACATCGCTGACAGAGAAACTGCCAGATACAGTGGTACCGTCTTCATCGGCATTCACTGCAACCGCGTTGGCGGTCGGTCGGTCATTGGCTGCCGCCACTGTAACCGTCGCCGCCAAACCCGGAGTAGCGGTGTCGACGCCGCCATTGGCGGTACCACCACTGTCAGTAACACTGCTGACGGTTACGGTGCGGTTACCGGTAGTCGGGTCGTTGTTGGTGTTGCGATAGGTAATGGCGTCAAACACTCCCTCGGCAGTATCCGAGGCCATGGCGCCACCGGATAAGGTCAGGGTGGCGGTCGAGCCCACCACACTGACGTTAAAGGTGAGTCCGTTAACGCCCGTGGAGCCTGAGGTGCCGTTAGTCAGGGTGATATCAATACCGTCGACATTAATAATTTCAAGAAAATCGTTGACGTTGGCCACGGTGAGTACAAAACCGCTGATAGTGTCACCGCTCTCGATGGCATCAATTTCTGTGCTGCTAAACAGATTAACCGCCGCCCCGCCCTCGGTATAAGTAGGGGTTAGGGCGTTGGTGGTAAACGTAGGGGCATCATTGACATTGACCACAGCCACTGTAGCAGCGCTGGTCACGTCCTCGATAGTTCCACCGGCATCGGTATAGCGCACCGCGACAGTCATTGTCGCGCCAACGTCGGCATCATCGAGAACGTAGGTACTGGCGGTAGCGCCACTGATGTCGCTGCCATCCCGCTGCCATTGGTAGGTAAAGCTGCCGAGGCCATCGGCGTCGGTAATGCCACTGGGATCTGCAGTGAGAGTTTGATCCTCCATGACCGTACCCGTAATAACCACAGTGCCGCTCGGTACGCTGTTAGTGGCTACCTGGGAATGGTAAAACGAAAACGCATCTATGCCTTCGGCCCAGGTATCGAGACCAACATCGGAGCCATCCAGAAACAATGACACGGTGCCGGCATTATTACCGGAGCCTAGGGTGGTCTGGGTCATATTAAGAGCGTAGATATCCTGGCTGGTGCCGACCACTGTATTGTCGAGGAAGACACCGGTATTACCATCGGTGGCCACCAGAATTGTGCCTTCGTTAAAGGTTTGCCCGCCAATGGTATAACCGACTTCCAGCAGTTCCAGCCCCAGCGGACCATCCTCAAACAGCCATTTAGAGGGGACCGGGCTGTCTTTGCCGTTGATTAAGGTTTGCAGCGTACCATCGTGCGGGTCTACCGACAGGTCACCAGGCGTGTATACCTGTATGTCGTACCGCTTACCCCCGGAGAGATCGGTTATCAGAAAGGTGCCTTTCTGCAATTCGACATCAGCCACTGTAGTATCGGCTTCCACTAGCGAAATACCGCTAATACCCCAATTGCCCGGATGGGAAAACAGCAACTCAAAAGTACCCGCGCTGTAATCACCGGCGACGTCAGGACGAAAACGAACTACATCGTCGATGCCCACTGCCAGCGAATTGCTGCTAGTGAGAGTATCACTGGACCAGAGCGACAACAGCACATCGCCTTCAAGCAAATTGATGGGCGTACCCGTACCTACAGAAATATCCGCGGTCACATAATGCAGAGCGCTGATGTCGGCATTGTTGCTGGCGGAAAAATTATCGATATCAAACGCCCAGCCAAAGTTGCCACTGCTGTCCGCGCCAAAGCCGTTGGCATCGGGATCAAAATTGATGACATCGGAGTCGTTCCAGGAATCCAGTCCCGTGGTGCCGCTGGGTGACGGTACATTGTGGGCGGTGGAGAGCCAAAGGGTATTGGCGTTGTAGCCAACCTCAAAATCATCAATATACAGCGCCGCACCGGCATCCAGGCCGGCATCTGTATTAAAGCGGAACCAGGTGGTACGAGACGCGTAATTGGTGATGGAAAAGTCGAGAGAGGTGGGGCTGGCATCCGAGCCGCCGCCGGAATTGTCAAAGGTGTAAGCCGTGCTCCAGGTAACACCGTCGGCGGAGACTTCCAGGTAGACCTTGTCGTCGCCGTCGCTAAAGTTATCGCGCTGATAGTTGAACTGCAGTTCCAGCGAACCATTGGCATCACTGGTATGGGTGATAACGCGCTCCAGCTGGACACTACCGGCGCCGCCACCTATCTGCAAGACGTCATCGGCGCCCAGAGTTGTGACTTTGATTGCGCCGCTGCCGACGCTGCCATCATCACCGCTCTCGACCCAGGGATTGCCACTCCAATCTATGCTGCCGTCACTGTTGTCGTAGGCGACACTACTAAAATAATCCGCATACTGGGTAGGGACGATTACTTTCGCAGCCAAACCCGGGGAAGATGTCTCTACACCGCCATTCGCAGTACCACCACTATCGGTAATACTGGTCACCGTGACGCTGCGACTGCCAAAACTCACTTCGCTACTGCTGTTGCGGTAAGTAATGGCATTGAATATTCCCTCGGCAGTAGTGGCAGTCATGGCGCCGCCGCTAATGGTCACCGTGGCCGTGGTGCCAGTAACACTGACGCTGTAGCCGAGGCTGTTGGTGGTGGTGGTGCCACTGTTGCCATTGCTGAGAGCGATATCCAGCCCGTCAATAGCCAGGTATTCCGTGGTGTCGCTGACGTTGCTCACCGTCAGCACAAAGCCGCTGATGGTATCGCCGCTCTCGATGGTATCAATCGCGGTGCCGCTGAACAGGTTGACCGCGGCACCACCGGCGGTATAACCGGGTGTCAGGGCGGTGGTGGTAAAGGTGGGAGCGTCATTGACGTTCACTACCGCCGCTGTCTCTGCGCTGGTGACCAGTTCCGCTGTGCCACCGCCATCGGTATAGCTGACCTCAACGCTCATCAAGGCACCTACATCGGCATCGTCAAGCGCATAGGTACTCGCGTCGGCGCCACTGATCGGCGTACCGTCTCGTAACCACTGATAATTGAATGTGCCGAGGCCATCGGCATCAGCCAGGCTACTGGTATCCGCGCTCAGGGTCTGGTCTTCCATCACAGTGCCGGTGATGTCAACCGACCCGCTGGGCAGGGTATTACTTCTCTGCGGTACAAACAGCGAAATGGCATCCAGGCTTTCAGCGACCAGATCCAGGCCTACATCCCCGCCATCGTAAAACAGCGACACGGCGCCGCGGGTCGAGCCGGAGTTGAGGTAGGTTTGGGTCAGGTTCAAGGCGTAGATATCGTAGCGGGTTTCAATCACCCAATTGGCCGGATCGGTATCCAGTTTTATGCCACTGTCGAGGTTCATAGTCATCAACAGCGTGCCCTCAGCCAGGGTCACACCACCGATAGTCACTTCATTCTCGATCAGTTCCAGCCCCTCCGGACCGGAGGGAAAGATATCGTTGTCGACCACCAACTCTTCGGAACCCAGGATAAACACTTGCTGAGTGATATTGGTAGGTGAAGCCGACAGATCCCCCGGGGTCACCAACAGAATGTCACGAGCATTAGGCCCACCGGCAACGGTGATCAGGAAGGTTCCCTCGTCCAGGGTGGTATCCGCAGATACCACGGTAGATTCCTCAACCAGGGTCAGACCAGTCAGGTTCTGGGGGCCTGAGCTGGTAAAAATACGCTGAAAGGTACCGGCAGAATAATCACCCGCCACATCCGGCCGATAGCGCACCACATCGTTATCATTCGCTATCAGGATATTACTGCTCACCAGGGTCTCGGTGCCGGTGGTGGAAAACAATACGTCTCCCTCAAGCAAATTGATGGGGCTGCCGCCCGTACCCACTGAAATATCCTTGGTCACGTAGTGAATCGCATCGATATCGCTGTCGAACAGCGGATAGTCGATAAAGCGGTCCGACTCCATGACCCAACCGAAGCTGCCGCTGGTAGCGTCGCCAAAACCGCCGGCATCCGGCGCAAAGTTGAGTACGTCGGAGTCCTGCCAGGAGTCCTGGCCCGGCGCACCGCTGGGGGATACGACATCGCCCTCAGTGGACAACCACAGGGTGTTGGTATTGAATTTGACTTCAAAATCATCGATATACAACGCCGCACCGGCGTCCAGGCCAGCATCAGTATTGAAGCGGATCCAGGTGGTGCGGGAGTCGTAATTGGTGACGTAAAACTCCAGGGTGCTGAGACTGGCGTCCGAGCCACCGCCTGAGTTGTCAAAAGTATGGATTGTGCTCCAGGAAGCGCCGTTGTCCGAGATTTGCAGATAAACCTTGTCGTCACCGTCGCTAAAATTATTGCGCTGGTAGTCGAACGACAGCTCCAGCGAACCGTTGGCGTCACTGGTGTGGGTCACCGCCCGCTCCAGCTTGAGGCTGCCGGAACCGCCGCCAATCTTGAGCAGATCGTCGGCGCCCAGAGTCGTGACCATGATCGCGCCGCTGCTAGCGCTGCCGTCATCACCACTCTCAGCCCAGGGGTTAGCACTCCAGTCAAGGGCGCCGTCGCTGTTGTTGTAGGCCACGCTTGAAAATGAATCGCCGTATTGATGGGTCGAGAGCACGCCGCTCCAGCTCGATTGCAGTGCCAGGCTAAAAGGTATATTGGCCTGGATACTCCCCAGCTGGAACTCCAGCTCCCAGTCGCCGCCCAAATCTGCGGCACCGGTGAGGTCGTCACTGGCGGCCACATCGGCGCCGGTGAGCTCAGCCAGGGCTTGCAACAAGTCCTGACCGCTGGCGTCGGCGGCCAGGTTACAGCCGTAGATCAGCAAATCCGCATCGCTGTTGAGGCCCGTGGACCAACTGGCGATCAAATCGGCAAATTCACCGAGGGACGCCTGGTCGAGCCAGGTATTGCCCAACTGCACACCGCCGGCCTTACCGTGGGAGACCAGGTGCACGGCATCGATGTTCTCCGCCCCGTTGAGGTAGTCGCTGATGATGGCGATGCCATCGCTGCTGCGGTCAATTGCAATGATCTGGTAATCGGTGGCGCTGCTGCTGACGATGCCATCGATCAGGGTTTGGTAGTCGGGGGTGGCGGTGTCGACAAAGATGATTTCCTGGCGCTGCTCGGCCACGTCCGCCAGCGGCTGGGCTGCCAGCAACTCGTTCAACTGGGACAGGTCGAGCGCGGTATGCTGCTGGCGGCCGGAATCCCTGCCATCATCATTGGCGGGGTTAAAATCCGTACCAGGGTTAAAATCCGTGACCAGGTTATCGGCCAGTTGCTCGATTGATGCGAAGGAATCGAGCTGCTGCCGGGAGTCGTGATCGTCGTTGACCAGGCTGTCCAGGCTGCTGGAGAGCGGGTCCGCAGACAGTAAAATACGCGGCTCCAACCGCTCCAGTGTGCGCTTTCCCACCGGTGCAGCCGGCACTTGCAAGCTGCCACGCAGCGCCCGCACCGAACAATAGGCACGCTGGCGCAGCCGCATTGCTCCCGCACCCAGGCCTTTCAACCAAACTCCAGTGGTACTCTTCACGCTGATTGCTCCCCGCTGATCAGTGCAACCTTAACGGGCTTGCATGGACACCTGTGGTTCAAGTGATTGCTCGTAAGCGGCTTGTTCCTCGACGTTAAGAAACCGCAGTCCGCACTTGAGGCCAGCGGGTAATTGGTAATTCTCGTTGGGCAATTCCAGCCGCACCCCGAATGTGCCACTGGCGGCGTCGCCGATGCGGTCTACCACGGTCACCTCTGCGTGATGCTTGCCGCTGGAGGCGGCTTCAGGGGCCACTTCCGCCACCATGCCCGGCTGGATACGTCCAAACAGGCTCATGGGTACGATCGCCTCTATGCGCAGGGGATTGATTTGCACAATCTGCAATATGGGTTGGTCTTCGATGTATTCGCCGGAGGATTTGTAAATTCGGGAGACAAAGCCATCGATGGTGGAACGAATGGTTTTCTGTTTCAGCTGCTCTTCCGCCCGCGCCAATTCCAGCGCCCGAATCTCTTCCAGGTCCCGGGCCTGGCGCAGCTTCCAGGCCGACAACTGGGCCTCGCGATCGGCGTCATCCTTGTGCCGGAAGGTCACTGCCTTCTTCTGGTAGAGGGAGTCGATACGGCGCTGCTCGCGCTCGTCGTAATTGAGATTGATCAGGCTGACCTGGGTATCGGCCTCGATGGCTGCGCGGCGCTTGGCCAATGCCACTGTAGCCCGCTCCACGCCGGCATCCAGCTCGGCCACCACCTGGCCGCGCTGCACAAACTGGCTGCGCTCGACTTTGACATTGTCGATAACACCCGGCACCGCGCTGCTCATTTCAATGGTTTTGTAGGGGTTGATCACGCAGTCGACGGGCAGGATATCAGCCTGCGCATCAATGCCGGCGCCCCCCTGAGCAGCTTTGGCCCGATCAGCACTGTCAGCCGCAGCCCACTGGACCGGCGCCAGGATTGAGGTTAAAACCAGGGTTACTATGCCAACCGGTCGGGTAAATTGCCGTCCGTAGAAATGTTCGAATGCCACCGAGTTATCACTCCAAGAAAAAATACCAGATTGCTACTGCTTTCAGTCTAGTACATATTTTAAAAAAGGAGATTCCAGCGACCATTGTTTTAACCGCTCAGCCAGATGCCGGGCGAGTGGCCGCTCGGAATGCACAAACCTGACCAAAACCCGGCTGCCGAGAAGGTTGAGAGCGCCGGGGGCGGTAAATTGCACATCGAACTGGAAGACACTGCGCAACAGTGCCAGCCCTCGCTCATCGCGGGCATCCACCTGCATCAGGCCACCCCGTTTACTGCCCAGCAGGGCACTGGGCAACTCCCGGGTCGCCGACGGCACCGCTTGCACCAGTTCAGCGCTGATAATATCGCCGCTAGCACCGGGCAGGCGGATCTGGATGGCCGCCGATTGCTCCATCACCCGCCGCACGTCCCACTGGTTGACGACCACCCGAGCGCGCAATTGGCCCGCGGCGCTGACATAACCCAGCACCTGGCCTTTCTCGATATAGCGACCGGGCAGATCGGTGGCAGCGGGCAGCTGCAAGACACCCTCCACCGGGCTGGTGAGACGCAATTTTTGCAATTGCTGGCGCGCATCCCGCAACTCCTCATCGATGGCCTTGAGCTGGCCAATCAAAATCGCGGCCGCCACTGTGTCCGTCGCACTGGCGCTGCGATAGCGAGCCTCTAATTCCTGTTTGCGCGCCTGCAAGACCTGCAGGTCCCGCTCCAACTCCGGATTGGCAAGCTGCAGCAGGGCTTGACCGGCGCCGACCATCACACCGGGCTCAATCAACACTTGCTCGACAAAGCCGGCGCTGCCACTGCGCACTTCTGCACCTTCCGGCAATTGCACCACGCCGTAGGCCCGGGTGGACTGGCTGATGGGCAGCACAAACAGTGCCCACCAAACCAGGAGCGCGACCGCAGTGCCCCGCACCGCCACCCGCAGCAGCGCGTTTTCCGCCACTGCCGCTTGCAACAGTGTGCGACAGTTACGCTGCAGCGGCAGCGCAATCTGCAGCAGCAGGAACCAGAGCGCCAGCAGCACCCCCAGCAGGAAAAACTTGCTGGCCAGGAACAGGGCAATGGTGACGCCCAGCAACAGCCGATACAGCCCCGACAACACCCCGTAGGCCAACAACCAGGGCTGCTCCCGGCGCTGCGCCATGGGCGCTTGCCGCTGGGTCAGGCCAAACAGGTAGCGCTGGGTCAGATAACCCAGGTACTGCTGGGCGCGGGTGCCCAGATTGGGCATCTCCAGCCAATCGCAGAGCACGTAATAACCGTCGAAGCGCAATAAAGGGTTGCCGTTAAACAACAGGGTGGAGGCGGCGCCGATAAACAGGGTGTTGAAGGCCAGGTCCCGGACCAGGCCCGGCTCAGTGCCCAGCCACACCGCCAGCGCTACCACCGCCAGCAGCAACTCCGCAACGATGCCCGCCGCCGCCACCCATAAGCGCTGGTACTTGTTGGGAAATGTAGTACTGGCCGAGGCGTTGACGTAGGGAATCGGCATCAGCAACAGCAGCATGATACCCATTTCCTTGACCTTGCCGCCGCGCAGCTTGACCGCCACCCCGTGAGCCAGTTCGTGCACCAATTTGATCAGCGGATACAACAGCCACAGCGACAGCAGGTTATAGGGATCGAGAAAACGACTCTGCCAGTGTTCCTGCAGCTCCAGCCACTGCCGCCCTGTTTGCAGGCAGGCCCAGCCCAACAGCAACAGGGCCGCGGGCAGCAGCAGCCGGCTCAGCAACAGCGGGCGAGTCCAGGCGACTATAATGTCCAGGCTGCGGTCCGGGTTCCACAGCGGCAGCTTGATCATAAACGGCCGCTTCAACTTGTCCCGCCAGCGCTCCCGCCCCACCCCCGGCACGGCGCGGTTTACGCCGGGCCTGGCGCTCAAGCCAATCCAATCCTGGCCCGCGGCGTCAGTGGCCGTCTCCAGCAGCTCGGCCTGCCGCAGCCCGGCCAGCAACCGAATCACGTCATCGTGGGAGAGCGCGGCCCGTTCCGCCGGACTGAGGGACTGGTAGGCCGCCTCAACGCTGAGCTGCCCGTCCAGCTGCGACAGCAGGCGCCAGGCCAGTTCGGTGAGACGAAAATGAGCCGAGGTCAGCGCGTCTTTAATGATGTAACTGTTTTGGCCCAGGTAGCGGTGCCGATAGATATTGCAGTCACGCTTGAGCCGCAGCCGCAATTCCCGCACCCGCTCCCAGGGCGCGGGCGCGGCCTCTGGCACCAGGTTTATGCTGGCAGTGTTCAGGGCATCCATAGCCATACCCGGATGCGCCACCAGTCCAGCAGGTCGTGGAAGGCAATCCAGATAATCGAGCGCTGCCCCACTTCAACCTTGCCTACCCCCTGCATACCCGGGCGCAAGGAGGCCACCGGGAAATCCAGCCGCGCCTCGGTGCGGTAGACCGTCTCGCCAGTCTCTTCACCCAGCACTGCGGCGATATTTTCCACCACAAAGGGAATTTTTTGTCGTGGCAACGCCGCCAGCACCAGGCTGCCCTGCTGGCCCACCCTGACCGCGGCGATGTCGCGTTCATCAATTTCCAGGGTGAGGCGGTATTCGTCCAACGGCGCCAGCTCGAACAACACCTGGCCCTTCTCCACCGGTGCGCCGAGGGAATGATGCAGGTCACCTTTGATCACCACCCCGGCCAGCGGCGCCCGCAACTGGGCCCGGCCACGCTGCTGCTGCAGCAACTGGATATTCGCATCCACCTGGGCGATCTGCGCTTGCACGATGCGCGATTCGGCACGGTCCAGCTGCGCCAGAGCCTGGCGGTACTGCTTTTCGTATTCATTGCGCTGGCTGCCGAGCTTGTCCAGCTCCAGCAACAACTCCCGATCATCCAGCTCCGCCAGCAGAGCACCCTCCTCCACTTCCTCACCCGCGCGCACCAGGGCGGTGGCGATATAGCTGTCGAAGGGTGCCACCACCGCCCGTTGCACCCGGCCCTCCAGCACCGCGTCGGCGTTGACACGATAGGTGGCCTGGCCGAATAGCAGGGTCACCAGCACCAGCAAGCCAACCCCCAGCGCAACCCGGTTTTTACGAGCTTCGGGGCCGTTAAAGAATTGCCCCAGGCGTTGCCGCCAATGCTGCCACAAGCCGCGTTGCCGGCGCGGCTGCAGGCGCAGCAGCGGCACCAACGCCGGTATCCAGCTGGCTGCCTGGCGCAGGAAATGTTCATCAAACGCCTGTTCCGCGCCCGTTTCGCACACCACCACCGCCCAGGCCAGTGGATTGGGGTTAGAGCCTTCAGCGTTATGAAAGCCTTCAGCGATATTTGAGCCTTCAGCGTTATGAAAGCCTTCAGCGATATTTGAGCCTTCAGCGGTATTGGAGCCTTCAGCGGTATTAGCGACTGCAACAGCATTAGAGCCTGCAGCGGTGTTAAAGCCCTTAGCTCTATTCGCGACGGCTGCAGTATTAGAGCCCCCGGCACTGAGAGCCCCCCCGGCACCAACAGCACCAGCAGCTGCTTGATCGCCGTCTGAGTTAGGAGCGCTGGCCTCCAGCAGTGGCACCGAATAGACCCGGCCGCCGCCGACGCTGGCACACAGCCGAAAGTGAGCGTCTTTGGGCTGGCCGTCACCGTTAGCCCGCTGTCGCGGCCTACCGCTGGCAACGGCGTCGTTCATCACCTCTTCCAGTAAACCGGCAAAGTCCGAGTGCGGGTCAAACTGGCGGCTGGCGGACGTACCCGTCAATTTAAGCTCGCCGCCCTTGAGCAGGCCGATAGAAACCCGCTGGCAGCCCAGCAGTTGCACCAGCCGCAAACAAATATCGTGGGCCAGGCTGCCCTGGGGTGGCCCATCGATAGTCTGTTGCAGCCAGTCGGACAATACCTCCGCCGCCTGCACACTGTTGCCTGCCAGACCCGAACCGCTGGCCGACCCGCTTTGCTGCACCAGCAGTGTCAGCCAATCCAGCGACCAATCCAGCAACTGCAACAAGGTATCGCGACTCGTTGCCGGCACATCCAAATGCAGCGCCACCGCGGCACCGGCCAACACCGCTGCACCGGGCTTGCTCGAACCCAAGGCGCGGCCCACCAGCAGCCCGTTCTTGGCTGCGGACACCACCGGTTCGTCGCTCCTGGCGGCGACCGTGGCAATACTGCGAAGCTGCGCGGTGGCAGCGGCTTGCTGCGGCCAACTGGCCGCAATGACGCCCTCCTCCTGACCCTGAAGTGGTGTTACCACGATTGCCTCGACCACGCCGGGCAATACCTTACACACCTGATTTAACCAAGACTGCAGCATGAAACTCTGTAAATTCGAATATAAAAGGATGGCACCTATTGCCACAATTTAGTGGGTGCCGCTTCTGATGCCTGAAGTATAGAAAGGAAATTGGACGCGCGCTGAATAGATGCGCCGGCAGGGTGAAATAGTTATGGTCGCCTGTGCTTAGCGTCACGACAGGCATCTCGGTTAATGCCGGTCCCCCGACATCAGCGGGGGAAGCCTGTAGCGAGTTGGAGCTTCCCTGCCCGCCATCACGATTTGGTTATTTATTTCTTCTTCTTTTCCCAGGAATTCCACTCCGATGATTGATCGAGGTGCAGCCAGCAAACTCAGCCCTGCGGGTACTCAATAGCAGTAATAAACCAGGTCATCTCCCCGGCGGGAGCCCGCACCACCACTTCATCGTCCACTTCTTTTTTCAATAGCGCCCGCGCCATGGGCGAATCGATGGAGATATAATCCGTGCGACCGAAGATCTCGTCGTAGCCGACAATGCGGAATTTTTTCAGCTCACCGGATTCACTCTCCACTTCCACCCAGGCACCAAAAAAGACCTTGCCCTCTTGCTGCGGGTGGTAGTCGACGATTTTCAGGTTCTCGATGCTCTTGCGCAGATAGCGCACCCGGCGGTCGATTTCCCGCAGGCGCTTCTTGTTGTACTGGTAATCGGCATTTTCACTGCGATCCCCCAGCGACGCCGCCCAGGAAACTTTCTTCGTCACCTCCGGACGCTCCTCCCGCCACAGGTAATCCAGTTCCTTTTTCAGGGTGTCGTAACCCTCACGGGTAATCAGGTTAGATTTCAATGCCTTTAGCCCTCGGCGATAACGAACAGATAACTATAGATAGTGAATAGATAACTACAGCGAGGGGGGATTAAAGAACAGGCGGGCACTTGTGACAAGCCCGGCTTGAGTAAATCCCGGCTGGGCGAACGATTAATGGCAAGTCTGGGCGCCGTGGCACAAGCGCCGAAAACGAAAAAAGGGCTCTATTGCGGAGCCCGTGTCGACAAACAGAATGCGGCTGCAGCCGAACCCTACAGCAATTTACCCAGGTTGATCAGTTGGGTTTCACCGTTGGAGGCATCAACGCCGTCGTTGTCATTGACGATCAGCACATCACCGTCAGGCAGTACGGCAGCGCCTTCTATTTTCTCCAACACCAGCCCGCCCGGGGCTTGCAGGTCGTCCATCAGGTCGTCCAACAAGGTCTTGGTCAGCACCGCCCCGTCTTCCAGGCCGGTTGTATCGAAGGTGTACAGGCGCTTAATGGCCGCATCGGGGCCGGCCTGGTTGTCGCGCTCGACAACCATGAACTCGCCATTCCCCAGCGCGGTAATTTCCGACAGCCCCACCCAGCCGCCGTTCTGCGACTCCCGTGGATCGAGCGGATAAAACAGGAACGACCAGGTTGCGGCGCCCAGGTCATAGACCGCGATACGGGCGTGATCGACATCCTTGCTATCCCCCAGTTCCGTCCAGGGGCGCTGCATGGCCACGTACAGTTTGCCATCGTGCTCCGCCACACCTTCGAAACCAAACCGGCGCTGCCCGGCATTCACCTCCGCCGGCAGCGTGATGACCCGGGTAATATTGCCTTCAGCATCGGTTTTAAGCACCAGGTTGGCCGAACTGATCGGTCGGCCGGATTCATAGGCAGGTACCGAGCCGGCGCCCTCCGAGGCAACCCAGAAGCCACCGTCAGAGGCCACGGCGATACCTTCCGGGTCGAGGTTGACGGACTTGTCCGCATTGATGAGCGCCGCCAGGTCGTCGCTATCGAAGGCCTCGTCATCGGGGCCGGCCGGCAGGTCGAGCCCAGCCAACAGACCAGCACTGTCACGCAGCACGATCTCACTGACGATGCGCGCCGGTTGCGCGCTCAGGTCCAGTTCGAAAATCCGGCTCTGCTGGTAAAAGCTGTCGTGGATGGTATAGGCCACATCGTTGCTTGCTGCCGCCAAACCGGATAAAGCCCCCCAGGGAATCGGCGTGCCGTCGGCGCGATTGGCCGATTCGATGGTCGGGTAAATGGGATTTTTATAACCGTATTTGTAGATATTAATGACCGAGCGGTGTTTGTCGTCGCGGCTATCCGCTTCGCTGGCCGCGACCAGCAGGTTGCGCCGCGGGATGGCTTTCACCCCTTCCGGCGCTACTCCGGCGGGTAATACCTGCAGGAATTGCGGATTGGAAGGATTGCGCACGTCGTAGATAAACAACACGCTGGAACGCTCGGAGGCCACCGCCAACAACTGGGCATTGCCCCTGAACTCGAGGAAATCGACGTTTTCCGGCTCGTTACCCTTGTTTTTAGAGCGATCGTCCGGGTAGTGGCCGAAGCGCACCGCCAGGTGATCCAGCTCGTTGCCGGAACTGTAGTCCAGCACTCCGAGGCGATTGTAGATGGAAAAGCCGCGGCTGCCACCATCCATATCACCTTCATCGGCAGTGGCGAACTGGGCGCGATTGATCCAGGTAACACCGTCAGCCTCCCGCGGCCTGGCAAATTGCTCGTCGGTAAGCGAAATCAGAGGGATATCCTCTTCCTTGGTGTCAATCCGGGACAAGTCCACATCACCCATGCTGAAATGGTTGAAGACCTTGCCCTTTTCCAGGTTGACCAGAGCGATATGGTTGTTTTCCTGCAGGGTGACCACGGCGATATTTTTCTTGTTGATGTCCACGTATTCGGGTTCCGGATCCGCTGGAAACTTGTCCGCAATACCAACCATTGATACGGTTGAATGGCTGTACAGGGGTATATTGGCGCCGGGGTATTTGTTATTGCGACGGATGCGCACGTGCCAGGTTTTCGGGTCTCCTTCCAGCTTCACAATATCGAGTCCACCGGCCGGCCCCTGGCCTGGAATACCCACTCCACCACCGCCGTCTTCGCAGGCCTCTGCGGCCGCGTCATCGTCCTCTGGCACTGGCTGGGCATTGGCCAACCCGCCGACGCAGATTTCCTCATCGCGCTCGCTCTCAATGGCAATGGCTACGTACTGGCCGTCCGGGCTCACCGCCACAGAGTCCGGCTGGCCACTCAGCGGAATCGTCAGCAGTTGGTCGCCACTGTGCATATCGAACACCACCAGCTCACCGGACATGGCACGGGTGAATTTGAGGTCGGCATTGGCATCTTCACTGCCGGGGATCACATCGCCACTGGAGGTATTGACTGCAACAAAGGCGTAACGACCCCAGACATCGACCGAGGTGGGCTCTCCCGCCAGGGGGATAGTGCCCATTCCCTTGGGGTTGCGCACTTTGGAGATGTCGACAAAGCCAATCTGCTCTTGTTGGCTGTCGGTATAGACCAGCACCTTGCCATCGCGACTGGGCACCACGATCTCCGCGCTGGTTTCTGTATCCGTATCGCAGTTGCGCTCGATGTTCTCGCATACCGGGAAGACACTGACCCGCTGCAAATAACGCTGCTCAGCCTGGGCGCCCAGCGCGGCCCCACAAATTGCCACTGCCAGCGGCAACGCGGTAAAGATTTTTTTCATTCTTGCTGCTCCATCTTCGGGTTACGGAACAGGTTGTGTGGACATCAACCTGTTTGATCCGCAGGGACCTTAACAATGGAGTTTTACAGCCTGATTGCAGTTTTGTGACGGCGCTTTTCCGCAGCGTTTGGCGCAGCGACCCCACCGGGAAAGTCAGGGATGACTTTCCCGGGAACTTAATTAAAGGATATTTGCAGCCCCTTCTCGCGGTACTCCTGCAAAGTGACACCGTGGGTGCCATCGGTGATGACCCGCTGGATCAAATGGGTCTTGTCGAGGGTGCCTTTCTCGGTGTCGGCCAGCGCCACCACACGCTCCGGGCAGGGCTGCTTGTTTTCATCCCGCACCACCAACACCTTGGGCAGGTGCCGGTACTTCTGGTTGGTATCGAAAACGATGCCCACCTGGCCATTGCGCAGCTCCACAATACTGCCAGGCGGGTAGAGCCCTACCATTTCAGTGAAACGCTCCGCCAACTCCTCGTCAAAATGGGTGCCGCGACAGCGATAAATTTCTTTCAATGCCTCAGTAGAGGGGCGCGCATTTTCATAGCAGCGCTTGGTGGTCATGGCGTCATAGGCATCCACAATGGCGATAATGCGCGCAAAAGTGGAGATACCCGACGCTTTGAGCTTGCGCGGGTAACCGGTACCGTCGAGGCGCTCGTGGTGACTGTAGGCGACGTCCACCATGCCCAGGTAGGAATCCTTGTTGCTGGACGCCATCAGCAGATTGCGACCGTGCACGGTGTGGGCCTTGATCATCTTGAATTCTTTGTCGGTCAGTTTCTCGCGCTTGTTGAGCACTTCCGGGGCGATCTTCATTTTGCCCACATCGTGTAACAGGCCGCACAAACCAATCTTGTGCAAATCGCCTTCATCCATGCCTAAATGACGACCGAAGGCAATGGCCAGCACGCAGACATTAAGACAGTGTTCGGCGGTATACTCATCTTCGTTGCGAATCCGGGTCATCCACAACATGGCGTCGGCGTTGCGCAGAATACTCTGCACGCAGCCACTGACGGTTTCCCGGGCCTGCTCGGTGTTGACCGCGGCTCCCAAACGCACTTCATCGAGCAAGCTCTTGGTTATGCTGCGCGCCTGGTGGTGAATACCAAATGCCTGCCGGTGCTCGGTGGCCGTGGAGACCTTGTTGACATATCGAGGTTGGGACTGGCGCGCTGGCTTGATACCTTCGCGCACCGGTTGCGAGGTGAAGACCACATCGGTGGCCTCGATCCAGACGTGCTCACAGTACTTTTGCACGGTCTCCACATCCGCCCGCGACTGCACGGTAAAGCCCTGCAACAAAAAAGGGGTTCCCAGCCAATCCCGATCGAGCTCGGCCACATACATGCCGACCTGGAGCTCTGACACATGGATTTTCCTGCGCCCCCTGACCGACTTCATCGAGCCCGAATTCATACTAACCGCACCCTGCTTTCCCCAAAATCACGTTTTCCTGCGAGCCTATTCCCACCACAGCTCTTACTGCAGCTCTTACTATCCATTACGATCTATAATATATAGCAAGGATCAAGCCTTCCGGCCAATAATTGGGAGGTAATATTGTTCGAATTTATCTCTATAAAACCGCCTTGATGGCCCCGGCCAGATTCGCCAGGTTGGCACTGTTAATGCCAGCGATATTGATGCGACTGGAGCCCACCATGTAGACGCTGTGCTCCTCGCGCAACTTCACGACCTGGGCCTCGGACAAACCCAGGAAGGAAAACATGCCACGCTGGCGGGTAATAAAGTCAAAATCCCCGCAGTCAGCCAGTGCCGCGGCCAGATCCTGGCGCAACTGCTTGATCCGGGTCCGCATGGCCGCTACCTCGTCACTCCACTGCCGGCGCAGCTGGGAGTCTTCCAGCACGATTTGCACCAGCGAGGCGCCGTGGGCCGGCGGCATGGAATAGATGCCCCGGGCGATATTCTGCAGCTGGCCGAAGGCCACTCCAGAGCTGGCGGTGTTAGTACCCATCACGCTCAGGGCACCAGTACGCTCGCGGTAGAGACCGAAATTTTTCGAGCAGGAGCTGGCCACCATCAACTCGGGCAGGGTTGCCGCCAGCAAACGCACGCCATAGGCATCCTGCTCGATACCGTCGCCAAAACCCTGGTACGCGAGATCGATAAACGGAGTAAAGCCCTGCTGCTCCGCCAGACTGGCCACGGCCTGCCACTGCTCGTTGCTTAAATCCGCACCACAGGGGTTGTGGCAACAGCCGTGTAACAGCACCACATCACCCGCTGGCACCTGGGCGAGACAGTTGTACATGGCGTCGAAGTCCAGCGCCCGGCGGCCAGCATCGTAGTAAGGGTATTCCTTAAACTTCAGCCCGGCGCTGCCCAGCAACGGAATGTGATTGGCCCAAGTGGGGCTGCTAACCCAAATGTTGGCACCGGGGCGGGCGCGATTGATCAGCTCTGCCCCCACCCGCAGTGCGCCGCAGCCGCCCGGTGTCTGCAGGGTATTGACGCGGGAATCCGTGGCCAGGTCGCCAAATATCAGCGCCTGCAGCGCCTGGTTAAACGCCATATTACCGGCCATTCCCTGGTAACTCTTGCTCGTCTCGGTCTGCAGCAACCGGGCCTCGGCCACCTTGATGGTATCCAAAACCGGGGTATCTCCTGCCTCGGTCTTGTAGACCCCGACCCCCAGATCGATCTTATCGGGGTTCTCATCCCGCGCAAAAGCCGCAGACAACCCCAGAATGGGGTCGGTAGGAAGCGCTTTTAGCTGCTCAAACATCGTTATTGCCCTTGTAGGTTTCGGTGAACTGACTCAACCCGCCATTATAGAGAATTATCGCCGCCAGATTGAAGCTTTGGGATTCAATCCTATACTGCTTTTACTGATCGCCAAATAATTTCACCGGACACCGCATGACAGATCACTCCCAGCTCGATGATTTCGACATTAAAATACTAAAAGCGCTGCAGGAAAACGCCGACTACTCCATGAACGAGCTCGGCGACCTGGTGGGGCTTTCCCACACCCCCTGTTGGCGCCGCATCAAGCGCCTCGAAGCGGACGGCTATATCCTCGGCAAGGTTACCCTGCTAAACGCCAAGCAACTGAATATGCGGGTCAGCGTGCACGCCTACCTGACCATCAAGAGCCACGACGAGGACTCACTCAATGCCTTCGAGTCCGCGGTGCAGGCGGTCAAGGAGGTGGTCGAGTGCTACTCCACCACCGGAGAGAAAGATTATTTATTGCGCATTATTGTGAGCAGCGTGGACCACTACGAGCAGCTGCTGAAACAAACCCTGGTGCACCTGCCAAACGTGGCGTCGATCAATTCCACTTTTGCCCTGAAACAGGTCAAATACACCACTGCCCTGCCGCTGGACGCCATCAGCCCGACCAGTTAACAGCCGTCCAGGAGCTTTAGTCCAGCAACTCTATTCGGTGGTCCCCGCCCAGGCGTGGACCCTGTAACTATTTGAATTCTAGGAATTACAGGAAGTCGTACCGTCGCCTGCGCGCGAATAACGCTAGCTAAACGGGCGACTGGTAATAATTCTCGAGCGCCACCAACAGCTTTGCCAGCGCCTCATTGTGGGACAGGCCAGCGCAGTCGATACGCAAGTCCGCATAGCGCAGGTACAGCGCCCGGCGCTCCGCGAACAGGGACTCGAAGGACTGCCCCTCGCGCCTGGCGATACCGCGATTATCGTAGTCTGTCACTCGCTTACGCAGCTCATCGAGCGCCACATCGAGAAACACTACTGCACCAAATTTGCGCAAGTGCTGCATACCCGGCTCGCTATAGACGGCACTGCCGCCGGTGGCGACCACGTGATTGCCAAACTGGCAACCGAGCAGCACCGACTCTTCCACCGCCCGCAGGTGCAGGTAGCCCTGTTGATCAATGATCTGCTGCAGGGTTGTACCCGCCTGGGACTGGATCAACAAATCAGTATCTACAAAATCCTTGCCCAGCGCCTTGGCCAACATCACCCCCAAGGTGCTCTTACCCGCGCCCGGCATACCCACCAGGATGATGCTGCGGGGGCGCTGTATATGCTCTTTTTTTTCGCCTTCCACCAAACCAATCTATCTCCTCTATTAAGGCCCCGCGCAGACAACTGCACCTACCGCCAGCCTAACCGCAACCAGTCCCTTGAATCCATAGTTTAAAGATTGAAAATAAACACTTTGCAAGCCGGAAAACTGCTGCTAGGATCGGTTTTAAGAAATTGTGGTTCTGCGCGTTGCGCAAACTTTTCTTGCCCATGGATGTACGACTCCATAGATTGGTTACACGGAAAAGACAGCAACAAAGTTATTATGTTTAGACCCGTCAAATTGCCATTCGGCTTCTTCTTGCCTCGTTCTACATACGCTATGCCTACATTTCTTGGTACTGTCCCTCGCGGATCCCATTAAATTGAGTTTGAGTAATTAGTTATGTCAACAACACACACCGGACAAGTGAAATGGTTTAACGAATCCAAAGGTTTTGGCTTCATTGAACAGGAATCAGGTCCAGACGTTTTCGTTCACTTCAGCGCCATTCAGGGCAGCGGTTTCAAAACCCTGGCCGAAGGGCAAAAAGTTTCTTTTAACGTCACTGATGGTAAGAAGGGCCCTCAGGCGGAGAACGTTGTTCCAGAGTAAGTTGTTGCTGGAATAATACGGGCGCGGACAGCTTTCGATCTCAAGTCGACGCCAGCCAATGGCGACCAACTGACATTGATATTGAAGGCTAGCGGCCACTCAGGTTGAGCTGCTATTAAGGGTTAACTGTTATTAAGGGTTAACTGTTATTAAGGGTTAACTGTTATTAAGGGTTAACTGTTATTAAGGGTTAGCGAGAAATTCGCTGGCAAAAGCCAGGGCCTTAGCGACTGTTTGGCCTCTGGCGATTGTTTGCGGCTCCATCTTGCCAGCTCAGCCTCGATTGCCAACCGCGCCCGCCGTTTTACCCGCCTTAAATCGCTCAGGCAGAAGGCTGGCAGTACCGCACGTATTACTGAACCTAGTACGCGCTGCTGAACCTAGTACGCGCTGCTGAACATAGTACGCGCTGCTGAACACAGCCCGCACCACAAAACCAATACAAAAACCAATGCTAGCCGACGGTCGCCACTGGTTGCCCAGCCGCCTACCGCCAGCCGTAGCAGTCAGTTACTCGCAGCGCTCAAACAGGGCTGCAATTCCCTGGCCACCGCCAATACACATAGTGACCACCGCATAGCGACCACCGATGCGCTGCAGTTCGTACAGGGCCTTGACGCTAATAATGGCACCCGTGGCGCCGATGGGATGCCCCAAAGAAATGCCGCTGCCGTTGGGGTTAACTTTGTCTGCCGGCAGCCCCAGATCCCTGGCAACCGCCAGCGCCTGGGCTGCAAACGCTTCATTCACTTCCCAGGTATCGATATCAGCCACTTGCAAACCGGTTTTTTCCAGCAGGCTGCGAACCGCTGGTACCGGGCCGATACCCATGTATTTCGGCTCGACCCCGACAAAGCTGTAGGCCTTTATTTTCGCCATCGGCTGCAATCCTCTGGCGGCGGCAGCCTCCGCATCCATCAGCACCAGCGCCGCGGCGGCATCATTGAGGCCGGAAGCATTGGCCGCAGTGACCGAGCCGTCTTTCTTGAAGGCCGGACGCAACTTGGCCATATCCGCCGGAGTCGCCCCCATACGCACGTGTTCGTCTTCGGCAAAAACCGTCACTTTCTTGCGTCGCGTCTGCTCAATGGGCAGGATTTGCGATTCGAAATAGTGGTTTTTGATGGCATTTTCGGCCCGATTGTGGCTCAGGGCAGCCAGTTCATCCTGCTCCTCACGGCTAATCCCCCACTTCTCGGCGATGTTTTCCGCCGTGATGCCCATGTGAGTATCGCCAAACGGGCAAGTCAACGCAGCGGTCATGGCATCCACCATAACCCCATCGCCCATACGGGCACCGAAGCGGGCGCTGGGCAGCCAGTAAGGCACCCGGCTCATGGACTCTGCACCACCGGCGACTGCGGCTTGGGCATCTCCCAGAACTATCATTTGCGCGGCCGAAATGATCGCTTGCAAGCCGGAGCCACAGAGGCGATTGACGGTCAGGGCCGGCACACTCTCGGGAATACCCGCCTTGAGTGCCGCCACCCGGCTCATATACATATCCCTGCGATCGGAGTGAGTGACATTACCAAACACTACGTGGCCGATATCCGCGGCCTGTAAACCGGAGCGCTGCAGGGCTTCCTGCGTCACCTGGGCCGCCAGATCGGTCGGCGGAATGTCTTTCAAACTGCCGTCAAAATCCCCAATTGCGGTGCGTACACCACTCAAAACTACTACTTCACGTTGACTCATTTTTGCCATCCTCTAATTCCAGCCGTTATCACCGACTTTATTTGATTAATTTTTAAAGCGCGGCATTATAACCTAAATAATCAGACAGTACGCTAGTTGCCTATCGTCCCAACGGCTTACCCCACCGCGTCAACCAGCCATTGCGAGCCCGGTCCAACCCCTGCCGGCAAATTGGACTTTGGCAGCGCCCTTTGCCCGACAACCTAATCAGTCAACATAATTTGCACGGACGGCATTTGCCGCCTGCGCGCTGGCAAGCGCCACGCAGGGGCTGACGACACTTAAATAGGCCCTGTGCCCTAGACCCCTGAAGCAAAACGCAGCTGCCGACAGTTTTTATTCTTTCTGATTCTTTCCATGGATCTGTATATACCAAAGCATTTCTTCCACCCATATCTTATTGCTAATAAGTTAAGAACTGTTGAGTAAAATAAATTCTAAAAACACTCTGCTCGACTCGGATTATCTTAGGGAGGAGTTTCGTGTCACGTAATCACCTGTTAGTTGCGCTTCATTCATTCTTTGGTCCAACTAAAGGGTCAGGGATCATGCCGTCATCAAACACAGCGCGACGCCCCCCCCGGTCCGCGACGCTTACCCTGCTAATCACCACGACCCTGCTACTGGCCAGCTGTACCGACTCTTCCAAAGAAGAGCTGGCGGCCTGTGCCCGAGTGGTAAAGGAAGGTTTTCGGGAAATAGCAGATGATCGATCCGAGCGCTTCCAGGGCAAGGTACAAGAGGATACCGCCCGCTGTCGCGGCGGCGACAAAGCGGTGCAATACCGGGATACCCCCTGGGTGGATTGGTCCAATTACTGGGCCACCGGCGATGCCAGTACCAAAAAGGAGGGCTCAGAGGCCAAGACCCTGCTCGGCGAGCACGCCAAACCCAATGGCCGCGGCATCGATGGCTCGCTGATCGACCTGGAATACCAGCGCATCGAACTGATCAAGTTCAATCTGTTCGATAACTACACCTACGAATCCTATATCAAGGGCATCGGCGGCAAGCCCGGCTCCACCCTCAAGCAGTGGGACGCCATGCGCCTGCCACCCGAGCACCCGTTCTATCAGCAGGTGGGCGGCTCCGGGCCGCAGTCCTGCAACGGCGAATTGATTCGCTGGCGCACCCTCACCGGCATCTGCAACGATGTCTTCAACCCCCTGATGGGTTCCAGCGGTACACTCTTCGCCCGCAACACCCAGTTCGAGTCCACTTTCCCCCGCCTGGGGCAAAATGAGCTGACCATTGCCCGCCATAGCGACCCGGAAAACGGCAACCGTCTCGGCCTGCTGACGCCGGATCCGCAACTGATCAGCCGCAAGCTGTTCACCCGGGAGCAAAGCCGACCCGATCTGTGCAACGCCGGCAAAGGCCTGGACGCCAACCCCAACCAGGCCCATTGCGACTACCAGAAAGCGCCCTTCTTTAACGTCCTCGCTGCCTTCTGGATTCAATTTATGACCCACGACTGGTTCTCCCACACCTACGAGGGCCGCAATAGCCCCGGACTGGAAAGCGTGGGCTGTGACGAGGAAGCCGAGAGCCTCGGCTGCCGCCCCGGTGATCGTCGCGAAGCTACATTAGTCGCCGCCGAGGGTACGCCGGGCAGCTTCAACCACAACGGCCAGAACTACCAGAAACGCGCCTACCGCACCACCGCGAACACCATCACCGCCTGGTGGGACGCGTCCCAAATCTATGGTCACGATGCCATCTCCAGCCAGCGAGTCCTGCGCGACCGCAATGACCCCGCCAAACTGTGGCAGCCGGGTGGTTACCTGCCACTGTTTTCCGAGTGCCAGCCAGACTGCCCGATCCAGCCCCAGTGGCAGGGCCAGGAAGTGGCCGCCTTTCCGGACAACTGGAATATCGGCATGAGTTTCTATCACAACCTGTTTGTGCGTGAGCACAACAGCGTGGTGGATGAATTCCGGCGCCTGCAAAAAGCCCACCCGGACCGGGATTCCGGCCTGCGCAACCCGATCCGGCCGCAACAGGTCCTTACCTACAAGGACGTCAGCGATGAAGAGATCTTCCAGGTGGCACGCCTGGTGGTGGCAGCGGAAATCGCCAAAATCCACACCATCGAGTGGACTACCCAATTGCTCTACGATGAACCCTTGTACCTGGGCATGAACTCCAACTGGTTTGGCCTGTTCAACGTCGAGGAAGACAGCGTCTCCCAGGTCTTGCGCAAGATTTTCAACCGCGACGAAAACATCCTCAGCCGCACCTCCGCAAAACTGGCGAGCCTGTTTGACCGCAAGGGCGAGGGTGACAAGAGCAACGCCCTGTACTCGATACTCGCCTCCGGGGCCGGCATCTTTGGCCTTAACAACAAGCGCGAAGAGGGCATGCTGTGGTGGAAGCGCGACGCCTGGGACCTGACTGACCTGCGCGACGTCAACGGCGGCGTCAATCACTTCGGCTCCCCCTTTAACTTCCCGGAAGAATTCACCACGGTCTATCGCCTGCACCCGCTGGTACCGGACCTGATCGAGTTTCGCCGCCACCAGGATCCCAACCAGATCGCCAGCAAGGTGCCGGTGGTCGATACCGTGCGCGCCGGTAGCAGCAGCCAAATGCGCAGCGGCAGCCTGGAAAACTGGGGCCTGAGTATGGGCCGCCAGCGGCTCGGTTTGCTGCACCTGCAAAACCATCCCCTGTTCCTGCAAAACCTGGACATGCCGCACCTGGATTCACCCAGTGGCAAACTGGATATCGTCGCCCTGGATATTATTCGCGACCGCGAGCGCGGGGTACCGCGCTTTAACGAGTTCCGCCGCCAGATCGGCCTGCGCACCCTGACCAGCTTTGATGACTTTGTCGACCGACGCCTGCCGGAGGATTCCGCCGCGCGCCAGGAGCAGGAAAAAGTGGTGGCCAGTTTGCGCGAGGTGTACGGCACCCATAAGTGCGATGCCAGCAAGATTATCTCCACCGCCCAGAAAAACGACGACGGCACCTTTATCAACGACTGCTACGGCAAACCCGATGGCAGCATCGTGGACAACATTGAAGATGTGGACACCGTGGTCGGCTGGCTGGCGGAGTACACCCGCCCCCACGGCTTCGCCATTTCCGAAACCCAGTTCCATATTTTTATCCTCAACGCCTCCAGAAGATTGTTCAGCGATCGCTTTTTCACCTCCAGCTACCGACCGGAATTTTACTCTCATATGGGTTACGACTGGGTCATGAACAACGGCCCATTGGCGGACTGCCCCTACCCGCTGACCGAGATGAAAGACGATCGCAAGGTCTGCAACGAGCCAAAACAGTCCAATGGTCACGACATCGCCGTGTCACCGCTGAAGCGCATCATGATGCGCAACATTCCCCAATTGCGCAGCGAGCTGATGCATGTGGTTAACGTATTTGACCCCTGGGCGCGAGACCGGGGCGACTATTACTCACTCTCCTGGGAGCCCAGGGACGATGCCAAAGACGACCCGGCCTTTAAGTAATAGCGCACTCGGCAACAGCGATCGCCAGCCAGCCGGCCGCAAATTAGCCAGCCGCCACGCGGCCGGCATCGCTAGCACCTGCCTGCTATTGGCGGCCTGCAGTGGCGCCGACAACCCCCTCAAGTTAGGGCAGGAGCGCAGCGGCGACCGGGAAGCGCAGCAGACAGCGCAGATGATTGAAGCCATCAAGGATGTCAGCCGGCAGAGGGCTGCTGGCGAGGGCCTGGTAAAGCGCTTTAACCAGGTAAAAACCCTGGGCTGTTTTGACGCCAATTTTAGCGTTGCCAAAAACCTGCCGGTGGAATTGCGCCAGGGCATCTTTGCCCAGGAAAACGAGTACCCGGCCCAATTGCGCTTTGCCAATGCCAGTGAAAATGACGACACCGAAAAAGACTTCCGCGGCCTGTCGATCAAGCTCAAAGGGGTCAGCGGCGTTCCGCTGTGGGGCGTTGAGGGCGAGCAGGATTTCCTGCTCAACAGCCACCCGGTATTGTTTGCCGCCGACCCGGCCGACTTTCTCGACTTTATCGAGGCCACCCGCAAGGAGCGGCTCTGGCAGTACTTTCTGAACCCCGCCCACTTTTACTCCCTGCTGGTGGTGCTCAAAGGCCGCGAGAAGATCGCCAACCCATTCGCCATTCGCTACTGGAGCACCACGCCCTATCGCTTCGGCAGCGATCAAACCAGGGCGGTAAAATACTCGGTGCGCCCCTGTGAGGGGGCTGTGCCCGACATCAAGGTGAAAGCCCACAGCGATTTCCTCACCGATGCCATGCACGCCCATTTGCAGGCCACTCCTGCCTGTTTCGACTTTATGGTGCAGTTTCAAACTGACCCGGTCGCCATGCCCATTGAAAATGCCGCGGTGCTGTGGAGCGAAGCGGAGTCGCCCTTTATCAAGGTCGCCAACATCACCATCGAACCGGGGGATACCAGCGCTGCGACGCGCGCCAACTGCGAGGCGATGACCTTTAATCCATGGCAGAGCCTGGAGGCGCATCGGCCACTGGGCGGCATCAACCGCACGCGACTGGCCATCTACTCGGAGATTGGCAAATTCAGGCAAGAGGAAAACGCCCGGCGCTAACCTGGTCTCACTCACCGCAACTAATCAGCATCGCACAAGGGAAAAATATGGACGTACACCCGACCATCAGCACCTGGCTCGAACTGGATCGAGCCGAACTGGACGAGATTTACAAAAACGCCAGCGCCGGCACCCTGCCCAGTGGCGACACCCGTGGCACTGCCATTGTCGCCGGCTCTTTCCTGGCCCGCTGCTACGCCCGCCTGGCGCGCCTGTTCGCCTGGCAGGGCAAGGTCTTCGACCTGTTTCCCCCCAACCAGGAAAACGGCATCCTGATCAACAAGATTACCGGCTTTAGCCTGACCTTTATCGTCGCCAAGGTCTACAAGGACGCCAGCTGGATGGACGGCAAGGAGACCATTGTTATCGACTATTCGAAAACCTCATTTTTTGCCAAAAAGATTCGCGACGAGATTCGGGAAATTGAACCGGGTGTCTATCTGGGCAAGGTCTGGTGGGGCAAGACCCGAATTCTGGACTTCGCCCTCAGCAAGCCGCTGAGCTAGCGGCAAAAACAGTGGCAGAAGCCGTCGCAACCGCAGGACTTGTGGCGCGAACAGCCTCTGCCGAACGGTAGGCACAGCTGCCAGTCACCTGCCGACACTCCCGACCAGCCCCCAGAGTTCGCCATGACCCAACAGTCGACATTTATGATTACCGCGGTGATTCGCAGCGATCAACTCACCAACTTGCAACGCCTGCTGAGATCGATGAACCAGGCTCCCGGTTTTGCCAACCCCCGCAACCGGCTGCTGCCTTACTGGCAGATGCAGCAGCTGCATGTAGCGCGCTTTACCATACTGCAGGCCAATACCAACGACGACATTCGCGACTACGGGGTGGAGCCCTCAGACTGGCCGCCAACCCTGTGCTTTATTGGCGATGTGGACGGTGCCGCAGACCTTTTCCTGGCCGAGTTGGTGATTCGGGCGGAACCCGGATTGCGGGAAATCTTTTCCCACTGCGAAGACTTTGAAAGCGACTGCGACAACCTGTTGCAGTGGCTGCATGACCACTCCCGCAAGCCCAGCGCCAACTACATCAATTGGCGCGGCCGCACCGTGCTCCAGGCCCGGGAAGAACAAGCCCTGAGTGTCGCGCTGCGCGCCCGCCTCAACGACCTGCAGCAACTACAGGGCGACCTGCGTCCGCGCCAATTGCGGCGCCAGCTGCAGGCGTTTGTAACCGAGGAGATTGCCGCCCGCCGCCTGCGCCTCAGCGACCCGCTGCCAGCACCGGCCGGCTGGCACCTGCGCAACCTGATCAACCTGGTTGGGGTGCCGCTGGCACTGTTGCTGCTGGCGCCGCTGATGCTGCTGGCGTCCCCCTTCTATTTTGCGCGCTTGCGGCAACTGGAAGAGTCGGACCCGGAAAACACCCAGCGCCCCGAGCGGTCACACTTGCAAGCGCTGGTGGAGCAGGAGGATATCGATGTCAGCAACCATTTCAACGTGTTCGGCCAGGTAAAACCCGGTCGCCTGCGCCTTTTCACCATCAAGATGGGGTTGCTGCTGCTGGATTACACCTCGCGCCATATCTACAAGCGCGGCTACCTGACCCGGGTGCAAACCATACACTTTGCCCGCTGGGTACTGCTCGACAACAACCGACGGGTCTATTTCGCCAGCAACTACGACGGCAGTGCCGACAGCTATATGGACGACTTTATCAACAAGGTCGCCTGGGGCCTGAACCTGGTGTTCAGCAACGGCGTCGGCTACCCGCGCACTCGCTGGCTGCTGAAAGGCGGCGCCGAGTATGAACAAAAATACAAGCGCACCCTGCGCCGCAACCAGTTGCCGTCCGAATCCTGGTACAAGGCCTACCCGGGCCTGACCGCCTATGACCTGGCCCGCAACAGCCGTATTCGCGCCGGACTGGAGGCGCCGGACCCCAGCGACAGCGAGATTCGCAGCTGGCTTGCCCTGCTGTGACCTGCTTTGCTGGCCTTGATCGAGCGGGAGCACCTGCGAGCCGCAACCTGTGACTGAACGACCGTAACCGAGCCACTGCAACTGAGCCACTATGACAAAGACCACAGATATCGATTATGAGGACATCCAGGGCCTGGTACGATTTGGCCACGGTCAGCTATCGGCCAGCGCTTTCCTGTTGCTGAAAATTGCTGACCTCGAGGCGGCCCGGCGCTGGCTCAACAGCGCCGCCATCACCTCGGCGACCGAGAGCACCCCAGCGCCGCAATCCGCCCTCCAGGTCGCCTTCACCGCCCCCGGCCTGCGCGCGCTGGGGCTGGCGGAGGATCTGGTCGAACAACTGTCAGACGAGTTTGTCAGCGGCCTGGGCGGGGACACTAATCGCTCCCGCCGGCTCGGCGATACCGGCAGCAATGCGCCGCAACACTGGCGCTGGGGCGGCAGCGCCGAAACTACCCCGCACCTGTTGCTGATGGTGTACGCCGACCCCACCCGGCTGGACAGCCTGCTGACCAGCATCCGGGAGCCGCAGTTTGAGCAGGCCTTCACCCAGCTGGCCGAGTTGGTATCGCGCCACAATGGCCCCCGGGAGCCGTTTGGCTTTGTCGACGGTATCAGCCAGCCACTGATCGACTGGCAACAGCAGGTCAGCACCGATTTACACCAGCGCGACCGCTACTCCAATCGCCTGGCGCTGGGCGAAGTCCTGCTGGGCTACCGCAACGAATACGGCCTCTATACCGAAAGGCCCCTGTTAAACCCGCTCGATGTGGACCGCGACGATGCCCTGCCCGACGCCGAAGACCAACCGCAACTGCTGGATCTCGGTCGCAACGGCACCTACCTGGTGTTGCGCCAGCTAGCCCAGGACGTGCGCGGTTTTTGGCAGTTTGTCGACGACCAGGCCGGCGCTGACCCACAGCAACGGGAACAGATTGCCGCCGCCATGGTGGGTCGCCAGCGCGACGGCACGCCCCTGATCGCAGCCGCAGGCGAGGCCATTGACGGCAGCGAACCGAGCGACCGGCAGAACCACTTCACCTACGCCCGGGACCCACACGGCCACGGCTGCCCGATCGGCGCCCACGTGCGCCGCGCCAACCCGCGCAGCGGTGACTTTCCGGTGGGTGTAGACAACTGGCTGTCGCGCCTGGTGCGCACCCTGGGTTTCGGGCGCCGTCACCACGGCGATGACCTGGTCGCCTCCAGCCGTTTCCACCGGCTGTTGCGCCGCGGCCGCATCTACGGCGTTGAACTGACACCGGAACAAGCCCTGCAGGCCGCCGCCGACGACAGCGAGGAGCGCGGCCTGCATTTTATCTGCCTCGGCGCCAATATCTCGCGCCAGTTTGAATTCGTCCAGAACGCCTGGTGCGCGAGCTCCAAGTTTGCCGGCCTGCCCAGCGAGAGCGACCCGCTGCTGGGCAACCGCGAGCCCCTGCTCAACGCCGCGCCAACCGACCACTTTTCCATACCCCGGGCCGGCGCGCCGGCGCGCTGTATCCAGGGCCTGCCGCAATTTGTCCGGGTTGTGGGCGGCGCCTACTTTTTTATGCCGGGGATCAAAGCGCTGCGCTTTATCACCCGCTGAATCGATCAAACCTACAGGCGAACCCCTATGCTACTGCAAAAACTGCACGCCATTTTAGTCAGAACACTGGAAGTGGAGCGCCGCCTGGAACCCTTCTTCCGGCCGCAACTCAACTACCTGCTGCGCCAACCCGCGGCGGCACTGCTGCAATACCTGATCAACTTCGGCCGCCCCTACGAATTTGTTGAGCTGGCAGAAGAAACCATTTTCAGCTGGGAAGAAGAGAGCAACGACGCCATCATCAAATTGATGGCCGAGCAGATGCGCGGCCACTTTACCCCCGGCAAATTTGAGCGCGGCGGCAATACCAAAACCCACGGCCTGGTGCGAGCCACAGTCACCATTCGCGACGACGTGCCGGAGCGCATGCGCAAGGGAATCTTCGCCACCCCGCGCAGTTACCCCGCCTACATTCGCTTTTCCGGCCCCGGCCCGGATGTGCCCAGGGATATACAGGACGTCGGCTTTAGCAGCATGGCAATCAAGGTAATGGATGTGCCCGGCCCCAAACTCATGGACGACGAGAAATACACCCAGGATTTTATCGGCGTCTGCACCCCGACCTTCGTCACCCCCAACACCCGGGAAAACGCCAAGCTGCAGGACTGGAGCCTGCGCGACATGCCCATCTACTACTTCCTCAACCCCAAGGACTCCCACCTGCGCGACTTCCTTATGCAAGGGCTGTGGAATGAAACCCAGTACAACCCCCTCGGCCACCGCTACTACAGCTGCGTACCCTACCTGCTCGGCGAGGGGCAGGCGGTGCTCTACTCCTTTGCCTCGAAAACCAGGGTCGACCGCCGCATCCCCGGCGTCCCCTTCGGCCGGGTACCCGGCAATTACCTGCGCGACAATATGATCAAGACCCTGGCGAAAAAGTCCGTGGACTTCGACTTACAACTGCAACTACAGACCGACACCCACCGCATGCCCATCGAAAATGCGGCCGTGCTGTGGCCGGAGAAACTGTCGCCCTTCATTACAGTGGCCGACATTCACATTCCCAAACAAAAATTCGACTCCCCCGCCCAGTTTGCCTTCACCCGCGAACTCACCATGAACCCCTGGCACTGCCTGCCCGAGCACCGACCGCTGGGCAATCAAAGCCGCGCTCGCCAGCGCATGTATTACGAACTGTCCCGCTATCGCCAGAAAATGAATAACACCCAACACGTGGAACCCACCGGTGAGGAGGTATTTGAGTAGCAAATCGTTCAGTTGATTTGGACGAAGAACCTAATCAGTGCTAACCACGCAACCACTGCACTGAAAGAATTAACCCATATAATGGCAAGCTCAACGGCATTTTGGCATTCAGACATTTAGTTATTTAGATTTTAAAATCGAATTCCGCTACGAAGGTCGGAGTGGCGATGGGCGAGGTTGCGCGGCTGACCGTCTGCCGACAGGGACAAGGTGAATCAAAGCGCAGCTTTGAGAGAGGGCCCCCTGGGGGGCGTCGGCAGTCGAGCGACCCATGGATGGGCTTGAGCGCGTCAGCTGCGCGACCTCGCCCATCGACACCGCAAAAGTGTATCAGGTCCAAGCGCGCCAACTCGCCAATTTAAAAACGCCCTACTAAATAACCCGAACGCCGGTTTATCGCCTGCGACGAGCAAATCCAACTAGGGATACAACAACGTCCCCACACCCATCTTGATCACATTGCCACCAATACGGCACTGGGTACTCTTGCCCGGACGCTTGTCGAACTCGACCCGCAACACACTCTTACGAGTGTCTTCACTGCCGCGATCAATACTGAAAGTATGAGTGCCGGGCGCGGTATTCTCCTGCTCCGCCAGATAGGCAACAAACTCCGGCATCACCCCGCCAATCGGCGGAAACACACCCCGCGCCAAATCCGGATTCAGCAGACGACCGTGAAATTCCGACGAGCCGGTAATGGAGCCCGGAGCGAAGAGGAACATCTCCGTGGCGTAGGTATCGGCCAGCAGCTCAGTCCAAACACTGGCATTGGGGCGAGCCTGTAACACATGCTCCACCCGGGTGACGGGCACGATCAGGATGGGGTGATCAATACTCACCACCATAGGCCGGTACTTGCTGAAGGCGATGTGCTTTTCATCCAGCTGCAGGGCTTCGGCGATGCGCCCCGCCGGCGGCGTATAACGATCGATCACTGGCTTCAGGGAGCGGGAGAATTGAATGGCGCCGGGGCCGCTGTCGGCCTGGTCAATAAAACAGTCAATGACTTCCGAGTTTTGCTGCAACTTGTAACTGGCGTAGCTGCCCTTGTCCTCGGTCAGCTTGCGCTCATAAGCGATATAGGAAGCCGCCAGAATCGTGTGCGCGCCAAACGCCACCTTGCCCTTGCCGCTAAAAACACTGACCCGGCTATCGACACTAGTGAGCTCCAGGAACACGGTTTCAGTTTGCTGGAACTCGCTGGCAATGGCGGTTTTCTGCTGGTCGGAAAGCTCACCCTCGTCGACCACCACCACCGGGATTTGGGTCCCCTGGAATGGTGCATCGGCAAAAATATCCAGTAACGCGTATTGTAAAGCCATAAGCCGGTACCTGTTTGTTATCATTAGCATCAGAGAAGCAGGCGTTATGTCTGGGGATATAGTGTCGTACGCACAGCGCGCCGCTACACCTGCCAGACAAAACTCTCACGAACCTCCACTTAAGGGTGCCCTTAATTCAAAGATTCGCTAAGCCCAAACTTTACTGGATTGCGGCGCTAAACAACACCCGTGGATTTTAAATTTTCTATTTCCTGTGCTGACAGATGCAGAACCCCCTGCAGCACTTCGTCGGTGTGGCTGCCGAGCTCCGGTCCACTCCAACGGGTCGCACCGGGGGTTTTGTCCAGTTTCGGCACCAGCGCCGGAATGTGCAGCGGTTTGCCGTTGATTTCCACTTCCTCAAACAGACCCCGGGCCTGGAAATGAGGGTCGTTGAACATATCCTCCACATTGTAGATGGGCCCGGCCGGTACTCGCTCGGCATCCAAAGTTGCCAGCACGGCCGCGGAATCCCGACCGGCACACCAGGCGGCGATGGCGGCGTCGATCTCGGCTTCATGCTCTACCCGACCGGCGTTGTTCGCCATGCGCTCATCCGTCGCCATTTCCGGGTGGCCAGCGGCGCGCATCAAGCGCTGGAAAATCGAGTCGCCGTTGCCGCCAATAACCACAAACTTGCCGTCGCCACAGCGATAGGTATTGGTCGGCACGATCCCGGTCACGGTGCTACCGGACGGCTGTCTTATGACGCCGGCGCCTGAATACTCCGGCACTACCGCTTCCATCAGGTTGAACATCGCTTCGTACAGCGCCACATCCACCACCTGGCCGGTTCCGCCCCGCTCCCGCTCCAGCAGCGCCAGGGCAATACCCAGGGCTGTGTGAATGCCGGCAATGGTATCGCCAATACTGAGGTTGGGGCGCACCGGCGCCTCGCCGGGCATGCCATTGACGTAGCGAAAACCACTGATGCCCTCGCACACCGAGGCAAAGCCCGCCTTGCTGGCGTAGGGCCCGGTTTGGCCATAGCCGGATATACGGGCGTAGACCAGGCCGGGGTTGGACTGCCGGAATTGTTCCGGCCCCAGCCCCCACTTCTCCACCGTGCCGGGACGAAAATTTTCGATCACCACATCGGCGCTGTCGATCAACTGGCGCACCAGCTCCACCCCCCGGGCAGATTTCAGGTCGATAGTGACCGACTTCTTGTTGCGCGCCAGTGAGTGCCACCAGAGCGAGGTGCCGTCCTGCACTTCGCGCCAGCCGCGGATCGGATCGCCGCTGCCAGGCGGCTCGATCTTGATCACCTCGGCGCCAAAATAGCCGAGCATACAGCCGGTAAACGGGCCGGCCAGCAATTGCCCCAATTCAATCACCCGGATCCCGCGCAGGGGGCCAGCGGTATTCGCAGGTGCTGAAGACTCAGTTTTCATAGCTGTGATAGGTATCCGTGTGCATATTCAAAACAATCTTGCCCACCAGCTGGTTGCTTTCCATGAGCTTGTGCGCCTCGGCGACCTCCTGCAGCGGGTATTCCCGGGCAATCAGCGGCCGGATGGCGCCGGCTTCGATCAGCGGCCAAACACGCTCTTGCAGCTGACTGGCAATGGCCGCCTTTTGCGCCGTCGATTGGGGCCGCAGGGTCGAACCGGTAAGCACCAACCGCTTTGCCATCATTAGGGAGAAATTGACCTCCACCTTGGCTCCGCGCAGGAAAGCGATACTGACAATGCGCCCATCCTCCGCCGCCACCTCGATATTGCGCGGGATATAATCGCCACCGACCATATCCAGTATCACATCGGCGCCATGGCCGTCGGTCACCGCGCGCACCTGTTCGACAAAATCCTGCTGTCGGTAGTTGATCGCCACTTCCGCCCCCAGGTCCAGGCAGACCTGGCACTTTTCGTCGCTGCTGGCGGTCGCGATCACCCGCGCCCCCAGCGCCTTGGCCATCTGGATGGCGGTGGTGCCGATACCGCTGGCACCGCCGTGCACCAGCAGCCACTCCCCCGGCTGCAGGCGACCGCGATCAAAGACATTGGTCCAGACGGTAAAGCAGGTTTCCGGCAGTGCCGCCGCCTCCGCCATAGTCAAGCCTGCAGGCACGGGCAGGCACTGGGTTTCTGCGGCACAGACCCGCTCGGCGTAGCCGCCACCGTTGGTGAGGGCACAGACCTGGTCGCCGACTTGAAAGCGGGTTACCCCGGACCCAATCGCCGCCACGCGACCGGATACCTCCAGGCCCATAATCGGTGACGCGCCGGCCGGCACAGGATAAGAGCCCAGGCGCTGGAAAATATCCGGCCGATTGACGCCAGCGTAAGCGACGTCGATCAGCACTTCATTATCGCGGGGGACCGGCGCCTCCGTGGTTTCGACACTCAGTACCGAGATGTCACCAGGTTTGCTGATGTTTACATAGCGCATAAGCGCTCTCTCCTTTTATCGATGCTTGGTTTATTGCTACTTGTTGCGGCTACGGCCATTAATGTTGCCCGGTTTAATATTGCCGGGCTAACGCTGACCGGTTTATCAGGGCGCCAGGCGATCGACCTCCCAACCCGTATCCGTGCGGCGGTATTTATAACGGTCGTGGAGGCGGTGGGCGCCTCCCTGCCAGAATTCTATCGTGGCGGGAATCACCCGAAAGCCGCCCCAGAAGTCCGGCAGCGGGATGGCGCCCTGCTTGAACTTTTCCTTCATGGCCTGAAATTGTTGCAACAGCAATTGGCGCGATGAAATTGGCCGGCTCTGGGCCGACGCCCAGGCGGCTAACTGGCTCTCGGTTGGGCGCGAGCTGAAATACTTGAGCGACTCCGCGGTACTGACCTTCTCGGCGCGGCCACAGATTTTTACCTGCCGCTCCAGTTCATGCCAGGGAAAATGCAAACTCACCCGCGGATTGGCGGCAATATCCCGCGCCTTATCACTTTCGTAATTGGTGTAAAAGACAAAACCCCGCTGGTCGAGGTGCTTCAACAACACAATGCGCTGGCTCGGTTGGCCCTCGGCATCAACAGTCGCCACGGTCATTGCGGTGGGATCCTTCAGGCCCGCCTCCACTGCCTGCTTTAACCAGGTTTCAAACTGCACTATGGGGTCGTCTGCCAGGTCCTGGCGCTGCAACCCTCCCTGTAGATAATCCCTGCGAAACTTGTCCAGCTCCATCGCCCTGCCACCTGTTTTGCAAAATTGCCCGATTGTAGCCTGATTCCCTTGCAAAATCAGTCGTGCTTAAATAGCCGACCCAGACTCCCTCAATTCACTGCCATTCACTGCTGGCCCGAGGTCAGGCCATGCGACGCGAGAAGCGCCCAATGGGCAACGGAACCTATCTGCAATGACTGTTATACAACCCACCACCGGCCTGATTCTCGCCGGCGGCCGCTCGAGCCGTATGGGCCAAAACAAGGCACTGTTACAGTTGCAGGGTAAAACCTTGCTGCAGCGCGCTATCGAACGCCTGGCGCCACAAGTGGAAGGCTTGCTCATCAGCACCAATAGCCCTCTGGCCAGCGCTGGGAGCTACCCGCAACTCAATGACCGGGTCGGGGGCTATGCCGGTCCGCTAGCGGGTATTTTAACCGGGCTGGAATGGTTAGCCGAGCAGCAATCCAGGCACCAATGGTTACTGAGCGTGGCCGTTGACACCCCGTTTTTCCCCCTCGACCTCAATCGCAACCTGCAGCAAGCCGCCCAAACCGACACCCTGGTTATTGCCGCCAGCAGCGGCAAGCGGGCCCATCCCACCTGCGCACTCTGGCACATCAGGGTACTGCCGCGGCTGCGCCATTTCCTGGAAACCGACCAGCAGCGCCGAATGATGCAATTTGTCGAAAGCCTGCACTACCAGCAGGTTGAGTTCCAGAGCGCCCCTGTCGATCCGTTTTTCAATATCAATACAGTGGCTGATTTGAATGAGGCCGCGGCTGGACTTTATTAGGGTAATACCCCATATTTAGAAGGGTTATAAAATTTGAATGGTTGCAAGCAAAGTACAAGCAGGCAGGACTGGCAGTTAGTGGCAAAAAATTCAGAAACAACTCTCGATAGCACGTGCCCCAGTTGTGGCGAACTGGTGCCCGCCTTGCAGCAATTGCAAAAAGAGATGAAAAAGCTGCGCCGGAAAGTCAAACGCCTGGACGAGCAGGTACACCAGGATACCCTCACCGGGCTGTTCAATTTCCGCCACTTCAGCGAAGCCCTGGATCATGAAATCGAACGCACCCAGCGCTCCGGCAATGCCACCGGGCTGATCATGCTCGACCTGGACCACTTCAAGGCCGTCAACGACACCTACGGTCACGAGATCGGCAACCAGGTGCTGGCGCACATCGCCCAACTGTTGCAGAAAACCACGCGCAAACTGGATATACCCTGTCGTTACGGCGGCGAAGAATTCGCGGTCATCCTGCCCTCCACCGACCTGCTCACCAGCTCACAGGTGGCTGAGCGCCTGCGCTACCTGATTGAAACTTCGCCTCTGCCCCTCGAGCAGGGCAATATCCAGCTCAGCGCCAGTCTCGGGGTCGATGTCTATACCCATGGCCGCCGCCAGACCCAGGAAGAATTTGTGCAGCGGGTCGACGCCCTGCTCTACCAGGCCAAGCGCAGCGGCCGCAACCGGGTCTGTGCCGGCAAGAGACACGAACTCGAGCAGGCGGTCACCGTCAGCACCGCAGAAAAGGACGCCTTGCACGGCCTCTTTCGGGACAGCAGTGAGCGCACCAAGAACGATCAGGACAAAGATCGCTGAATTGCATTACTCGAATCGATGCTACTGATTTAACAGCCAGGCTTCCACCAGCGCCACCACCAGCAATAGCGCCGTGGTGCATTGCCAAAAACGCACAGGATCGCGCTGTAACAGGGGTGCGCTTTGATGTTCACTCAGCAGTTCCTGGCAGGGGGTGCGAATCGCCGTCAGGAATTCACTCATGGCCAGATAGCGCTGCGCCGGTGACTCGGCACAGGCTTTTTCCAGTGCCAGGTCCAGCCACAGGGGAATCTCCGGCCGCACCTCTCTGGCGGAGCGATAGCGCCACTCCTGGTAGCGCTGGGGATTGCGCTGCTGTGCCGCCGAGGTTTTGTAGGGCAAGGCTCCGGTGAGCATCTCGTACACCATAACACCGATGGAGAATATGTCCGAGCTGTGCGAGCCCCGTTCGCCGCGCAGGTATTCCGGGGCGATATAGTCCACCGACCCCACCGGGGTGTCGTCCTGGACCCGGGCGGAGATCTCATCGAGGCCGTCGACCTTGACCGTGCCAAAATCGATCAGCACCACCCGCTGCTCCGCGGTGATAAGAACATTCTCCGGTTTCAGGTCGCGGTGCACCATGCCCAGGCGCTGAAAAATCCGCACCGCGCGCACTATCGACTCGGTCATGACCCGCACGGTATCCAGCGACGGCATCGGATTGTCGTGCATCCATTGGCGCAGAGTCTGGCCGTCAATGTATTCACACAGGTGGTACAGAAACGGAGAGTTGTCCGGGCGCGGAAAAATTTTCATCACCCAGGGACTGTCTATGCGCCGCCCCACCCACTCCTCGCGAATAAACCCCTCCAGATAGAGCGGGTCTTCGGCGAAGTTCTCCGACGGCGCTTTCAGCACCAGCCGTTTGTTGCTGCGCGGCTGCTCCACCAGGTACAAATGACTGCGGGTACCCGAGTGGATAATCCGCAGCACCGTGTACTGATCGATCTTGTGGCCGACATCCATCACCGGTGGAATCACCAACTCGGTCAACTGGCGATGAATTTCATCAATTTCCGAGTTCGGCAACTGCACGATGCGCACCAGCAAGCAACTGGCGTTATCGTCGCTGCCGTTGGCCAATGCCTGTTCCACGATCTGCCGGGCGGTGTCCTCCAGGTCCTGCTGGCGGTCGCTGATCAACTCCCGCAGGCGGCTGTCGGTCAACCACTCGTGCACACCGTCGGTGGAGAACATAAAAATGTCATCTTGCTGCAGGGTGACCTGGGTATAGTCCACCTCCAGCCGGTCATCCATCCCCAGTGCGTGGGTCAGAAAGCTTTTCCGCCCCGCTTGCTGGTGGCAGTGATCGCGGGTTAACTGTTCGAAGGTGTTATTGCGCAGCTGGTAGATGCGGCTGTCGCCCGCGTGGACGATATGGGCGGTGTTGGATTTGAAAATGGCGCTGGAGAATGTGGTCACCAAACCATTGTGGCGCAAGTCACCCTGCTTGCCGTGGTGAAACAGCCAGGAGTTGAGCGAGGTTAACACCCGCGCCGCAGACTTCTTCACACTCCAGCTGTCCGGGGTGCTGTAGTAATCCTCGATAAACTCACTGACACTGGTGAGGCTGGCCAGCTGGGCGTGATCACTGCAACTGACGCCGTCAGCCATGCATGCCGCGAAGCCCTTGTAGTTCACTACCCCGGGGCTGGCCGGCAGCTTGACCGCAAAGGCGTCCTCGTTGGTCTCTTTTTTACCCGCCGTGGTATAGCCGCCGACCTCAATGGTCAGGGCTTTGGCCGCTGTATCTGTCGCCATATTTCTTCCTAGACAAAAAAAGTGGCGCCCCCGAGCCAGTTACCTGGCCAGGGGCGCCACTTTGGATCTTACCAGTAACGCCAATCGCTATCAGGCTTTGGCGACATCGATCATTTGTACAGTACCGTCTTCGTTGACTTCGGCAATCTGGCCCTTGGGTTCTTCCATAAACAGCAGGGTCACGAAACCCAGTACTGCGGTGCCCGCAATCACGTAGAAGAAGGTGCTGTATTCCACCGACGCCAGTACCGTGAGGTACACCACCGCCCCGACATTACCGTAGGCGCCGGTCATGCCTGCGATCTGGCCAGTCATGCGGCGCTTGATCAAAGGCACTGCCGCGAATACTGCGCCTTCGCCAGACTGCACGAAGAAGGAGCAAGCCATCGCTGCAATAACCGCCATCCACACCGCCCAGGAGCTGTCGACCGTACCCATCACAAAGTAACCCACGGCCAGGCCGGCGGTCAGGATCAACAGGGTCGGCTTGCGACCAAACTTATCCGACAACCAGCCGCCACCGGGGCGCGACATCAGGTTCATAAAGGCGTAGGCAGACGCTACCATACCAGCCACTACCGGAGTCAGTTCAAAGGTTTCAGAGAAAAACAACGGCAGCATGGAAACCACGGCCAGCTCGGAACCGAAGGTGGCGAAATAGAGAACATTCAACACCGCCACTTGCTTGAACTTGTAGCGGTGCAATTCAGGTACAGGCTCGGAGAAGATGGTTTTGTTGACGCGCCAGACGTGGGAGCTGTCGTAGAGGTACAGCAGCACCAGGCCGGCATAGATGGCATTGACCACAGCCGAGCTGAGGATATTCACGCCCGCCGGAGACAGCTTCCAGGCCAGCAGCGCCAGGGCGGCGTACATAGGCACTTTCATGATCAGCAGGAGAAAGAAATCGCCAACGGAGGTGACTTCCATGGCGCCAAGGTTTTTCGGCCGAAAGTAGGTGGAACCCTTGGGGGTATCGCTGACATTCTTGTAGAACACAAAACCGAACAGCAGGCTCATCACACCGGTGATGCCCATGGCGTAGCGCCAGCCGTCGTCGCCGCCAAACATGACCGCAATGGTGGGCAGGGTAAAGGCCGCCGCCGCCGAGCCGAAGTTACCCCAGCCGCCGTAGATACCCTCTGCAGTGCCCAACTCGTTGTGCGGGAACCACTCGGACACCAGACGGATGCCGATCACAAAGCCGGCGCCGATAAAGCCGAGGGCAAAGCGGGCGATCGCCGCCTGGACAAAGTTGTCCGACACCGCAAACATAAAACAGGGTACCGAGCAGACGATCAGCAAGCCACTGAACACCAGCCGCGGGCCGTACTTGTCGGTCAACATACCAATCACCACCCGCGCCGGAATGGTAAAGGCAACGTTGAGAATCAACAGTGTCTTGATCTCTGCGGTGGTCAAGCCGAGGGAAAGTTTCACCGCTTGCAGCAGTGGTGCAAAGTTAAACCACACCACAAAGGTGATAAAGAAGGCCATCCAGCTTAGATGAAGTGTTTTCATCTTGCCGCTGAACGAGAAAATATTGAATTTCTCGGAGGTTGTCATGAGCGTCGCTTCCTGAGGTTAATAGGTAATTGCAAATGGTAAATAGGTAACAAGATTTAGCAACATGCGTACCAACTATTTACTTTTTTAAAATCAATAGCTTACAAATATCGCTTACTATAAATCGGGTTTTCTGCACAAATGTTGTGCCGGGGCGCACCAGTTGATGACACTTTTTTTGAATGCTGCCTGACCGGGCTCGCCAGAGACGGTGCAGCCTGGCGATAAAATGCACCAATCAGGATCACAAGCAATTAAACTATCAATGAACCGAGGCGCGGCGCGGCAACGTTTTCCGGCAGAGCCGCGGCTTAGACGAGCCAAAAAAAAGGACGCCGAGCGCCCTTTTTTTTGAACTCATTGTGCTGCGCCACGGCAACAAGCCAAAGCGTGGCGCAGCGGTTGATATCGCACTGGCCTAAGCCGGTTGCAACTGTACCTCACCCGCCTCCAGTCGCACCGGGTACACCTTGAGAGTGTGCTCCGGCTCTTCCAGGCAGGCACCGGTCTTGAGATCAAAGTGCTGCTTGTAGAGCGGCGAGGCCACCACCACTGCTTCGCCGATGGAACCTATGATTCCGCGGCTCAACACATTGGCTTCGCCAATGGGGTCGAAGTTGGAAACCGCGTACAGCTCCCCGGTTTTCTTGCTGTAAAACACCGCCACCTGCTCGCCATCGAGCAGCGCACAAAGGCCGGTATCGGGGGTGAGATCTGTCTCTTTACAGATTGTTGTCCAGTTACTCATCAATTCTTTCTCCTCTAAATCAGTATGGCGGCGCGATTAATCGGCCAGCTCGACAGCCGCGATGCGCTCTTCCTTGAAAGCCGGACGGCGCTGCTCCCGCTCGACCACATAGGCCAGGTTGCTGTCGGTGGCATCGGAGTTAATAAAGTGGCGGAAGCGCTTCAGTTTTTCCGGGCTCTCCACCGTGGTTTTCCACTCGCACTGGTAGTTGGCGATATTGGCTTCCATCTCCGCTTCCAACTCGGCCGCCAGGCCCAGCTTGTCATTGATCACCACATCCTTCAGGTAGGCCAGCCCGCCCTCCAGGTTTTCCAGCCACACCGAGGTGCGCTGCAAACGGTCTGCGGTGCGGATGTAGAACATCAGGAAGCGATCCACGTACTTGATCAGGGTCTCAGCGTCGAGATCCGTCGCCAGCAGGTCGGCGTGGCGCGGGCGCATACCGCCATTACCGCACACATAGAGGTTCCAGCCATTTTCAGTGGCGATAACACCCACATCCTTGGACTGGGCTTCGGCACACTCACGGGTACAACCGGAAACCGCAAACTTCAGTTTGTGCGGCGAGCGCAGGCCCTTGTAGCGATCTTCAATTTCGATGGCAAAACCGACCGAATCGTCCACCCCGTAGCGACACCAGGTGCTGCCCACACAGGACTTCACGGTGCGCACGGACTTGCCGTAGGCGTGCCCGGTTTCGAAGCCGGCATCCACCAGCTTCTTCCAGATCACCGGCAATTCATGCAGCTGGGCACCGAACAGGTCGATGCGCTGGCCGCCGGTAATTTTGGTGTACAGGTTGTATTCTTTCGCCACTTCGCCGAGCACGATCAGCTTGTCCGGGGTAATCTCACCACCGGCCACCCGCGGCACAATGGAGTAGGTACCGTCTTTCTGCATATTGCCGAGGAACACATCGTTGGTGTCCTGCAAGCCAACCAGGTTGTCTTCCAGCACATACTCGTTCCAGAAGGAGGCCAGGATCGAGGCCGCAGCGGGTTTACAGACATCGCACCCCAGGCCCTTGCCGTGACTGTCGAGCAGCTCATCGAAGGTCTTGATTTTCTTGACTCGCACTATGTCGGCCAATTCCTTGCGGGAATAGGCGAAGTGCTCGCAGATGTCGTTTTTCACTTCGTAACCGAGATTGCTCAGCTCTGCGTCCAGCACCTGCTTGGTCAGCGCCGCGCAACCGCCACAGCCGGTGGAGGCCTTGGTCGCGCCCTTGATAGCACCCATATCGGTACAACCGCTGGCCACCGCCTCTTTGATCATGCCCTTGGTGACGTCGTAGCAGGAACAGATCTGCGCGGTATCCGGCAGGGCGTCGACACCCAGGCCCATGGCCGCCTCGCCGTCCCCGGCGGGCAAAATCAGGCCCGCGGGATTGCCCGGCAGATCCATGTCGTTGAGCATCAGCTGCAGCAGGTTACCGTAGGCATCCACATCGCCCACCAGTACCGCACCCACCACCTTCTTGCCATCGGCAGAGACGATCAGGCGCTTGTAGACCTGCTCGATTTCGTCATTGTAGGTGTAGGACTGGGCCCCGGGGGTGTTGCCGTGGGCATCGCCGATACTGGCCACATCGACACCCAGCAATTTCAGCTTGGTGCTCATGTCGGCACCGCGGAACTGCTCGTCACCGCCAGTGATATGGGACACGGCCACTTTCGCCATGGTGTAGCCAGGCGCGACCAGGCCGTAGATACGACCGCTCCAGAGCGCGCACTCACCGATGGCGTAGACGTTGTCGACATTGGTCTGGCAACTGTCGTTGACGACGATGCCACCGCGCTCGCCAATCTCCAGGCCAAACTGGCGCGCCAGCTCGTCCTGGGGACGGATACCGGCGGAGAACAGGATCATATCGGTTTCCAGGTGGCTGCCGTCGGCGAAATTCATGCGATAGCGGCAGTTCTCGCCGGCTACGATTTCCTTGGTCGCCTTCTCGGTGTGAACATTCACCCCCAGCTCTTCGATCTTGCGGCGCAATAATTTGCCGCCACCTTCATCCAGCTGCACCGCCATCAGGCGCGGGGCAAATTCCACCACGTGGGTTTCCAGGCCGGCAGCCTTGAGGGCGTTGGCCGCTTCCAGGCCGAGCAGACCGCCACCGACCACCACGCCAATCTTGCTTTGCGCCGCCGAGGCACTGATCGCCTCCAGGTCTTCGATGGTGCGGTACACCAGGCAGTGCTCCTGGTCGTTGCCGGGAATCGGCGGCACGAATGGAAACGAACCGGTGGCCAATACCAGCTTGTCGTAGGATTCGACCCGCCCGCTGCTGGTTACCACCTGATTGTTGGCTGTATCCAGCTCGGTCACCTTCTCGTTGAGGACGAAGTTGACCCCATTGTCGCGGTAGTACCCCTCGCTGGTGAGCATCAGGTCATCTGCGGTTGCGCCGCTAAAATAACTGCTCAACTGCACCCGGTCGTAGGCCAGCCGGGGCTCTTCGGAAAAAGTTACTATGTCGAACTGGTCGGCTTTTGGATCCTGCAACAAGTTATCAATAAACTTGTGCCCAACCATGCCATTGCCAACTACTACGATACGCTGCTTGCTCATCAGTCATCCCCTGCTTAAGCTGATAATTTTTGAATTTGTTGATTGCCAGCCACATCCTGGCTGGCGCGGCCACTAAACCAGCTGAGCTGGTCGGCCAGGTCCACTACCCGTCCCACGACGATCAAAGCCGGTGATTGCACCGCTTCGCGACGGGCCAGCTCGGCCAATTCGCCCAACTCCCCCCGCACCGTGCGCTGTTGTGGGCAGCAGCCGTTTTCGATAAAGGCGGCCGGTGTCGAGGCACGGAGCCCCGCCGCTACTAATTCTTCGCTGATCATGGCCGCCTTGCTGAGCCCCATATAGAAGACCAGGGTGTGGTCCAGGCTGGCCAGTGACCGCCAATTAATATCCAGTGCTTTTTCTGCGTGGGCGGTGACCAGGGTGCACCCCTGGGAGACTCCCCGATGGGTCAAGGGAATACCCGCATAACTGGTGCAGCCGGCTGCGGCGGTGATCCCGGGCACCAGCTCCACTTCGATATTGGCGGCCTTCAGCTCCAGCATCTCTTCGCCGCCACGACCAAACACGAAGGCGTCACCGCCTTTCAGGCGGCACAGGTTCAAACCCTGGCGAGCTTTCTCCACCAGCAACTCATTGAGGCGCTGCTGGGGAATCGAATGGCGATCCTTCAATTTGCCGACGTACAGCGCCGGAGTTTTAAGGGGAAAAGTAGCGCGAATAGACTCGCTCACCAGCGCGTCATACAGAATCAGGTCGGCCTGCTCTATGGCCCTTACTGCTTTCATGGTCAGCAGGTCGGGATCACCGGGGCCCGCCCCTACCAGCCATACCTTGCCTGGACGGACGCCGTCACTGGCAGGACGCTTGTTAATGTCGATAATCTCTGTGCTTTGCATCGGGCTGCCCCTTCGCCAGGCTGGTTAGGTTGAACGCTGTGTTTTCACTGTCCCTTTGAGTACAGCAAGGACGATGCCAGACCGTGAAAATCTTCCCAAAAAAATAATAAACCTATATTTTTCAAAGAATTACAAATTCAGCGGCTGCGCCAGAATGTACCCAAGGACCGCTAAACGCACGTCGCCGGGCAGCTTGAGCACCATTAGGCACCACAAAAACACATAAACGCACCATATTTGAGCCATCATGTTCCACAATACATCGGAAAAATCATTTTAATTGCTTGAGCATCTATTTATAGATGCACCATTATGATTCAAAATATGGATAAAAAACGCCGCTGCTGCTTGGACCGTCTTCTATATACCCCAGCCAATATACCCGGTAACAGGCGTAATCCCGGGCCGTTCCGGCACTGGGCCTGATCTATGGCTTGGCAATTGCCATCTTTAGCTTCTGCGTTAATGCTCCCAGCTTACTTCTTGCGGCTCTTGGCTTACTTATTGCTAGACAGATACTCATAGACGGATGATCACGGTCAATAAGGACCGCTGGATTGCAGAGATATCGGGAGCCCACTGTGACAAATACTCGCCCTCAAGCCTGGACCAAAAGCACTTGTCCCTACTGTGGTGTCGGCTGCGGCATAGAGGCCCGGCCCAACGCCGCCGGGTTACTGGATATCCGCGGCGACAAGGAGCATCCGTCCAACTTCGGTCGCCTGTGCTCCAAAGGTATGGCTTTGGGAGAAACCGTGATTCCGGATGGCCGCTTGCTGCATCCGAGCATTGCCGGGGTGCGCACCAACTGGGATACCGCCCTCGACCACGTTGCCCGGAGCTTCCAGCAAACCATCGCCGAGCACGGCCCCGACAGCGTCGCCTTCTATGTATCCGGACAGATGCTGACCGAGGATTACTACGTCGCCAACAAATTGATGAAGGGCTTTATCGGCTCGGGCAATATCGACACCAATTCGCGCCTGTGCATGTCCTCCAGTGTCGCCGGCCATAAACGCGCCTTCGGTACTGACACGGTACCCGGCTGCTACAGCGATATGGAGCAGGCCGACATGGTGGTGATCACCGGCTCCAATCTCGCCTGGTGTCACCCGGTGCTGTACCAGCGCCTGAAGGCGGCCAAGCAACAGCGACCGGCCATGAAGATCGTGCTGATCGACCCTCGCGCCACGGACACTGAAGAGATCGCCGATCTGCACCTGGCGCTGAAGCCCGGCAGCGACGTGGCCCTCTTTAACGGCCTGCTCAGCCATCTGGCCAAGCACCAAAAAGTCGATGAAAGCTATGTCCAGAACCACACCCAGGGCTACAACAAGGCCCTGATGTGTGCACTAGAGGACGGCAGCGATCCCGAGTTACTGGCGCGCACCACCGGCGTCGACCCGATCCAGTTAAAGCTTTTCTACAGCTGGTTTGCGCAAACCGAAAAAGTCATGACCCTCTATTCCCAGGGCGTCAACCAGTCATCCCGGGGCGCTGACAAGGTCAACAGCATCATCAATTGCCACCTGGCGACAGGCCGCATCGGCAAGCCGGGCTGCGGCCCCTTTTCCCTCACCGGACAGCCCAACGCCATGGGCGGGCGCGAGGTGGGCGGACTGGCCAATACCCTCGCCTCCCATATGGAGTTCGGCAATCCGGAGCACCAGCGCTTGCTGAGTGAATTTTGGGGCACCGACAACCTGACCCGGCGCCCCGGTCTCAAGGCGATCGACCTGTTCGATGCCATTGAAAACGGCAGCGTAAAGGCGGTCTGGATTATGGCCACCAACCCGGTGGTCAGTTTGCCGGATGCCGACAAGATCAAGCGCGCGCTGCACAATTGCCCGCTGGTGGTGGTGTCCGATTGCATTGCCGACACCGACACCACCCGCTGCGCCGATGTGTTGTTACCGGCCCAGGGCTGGAGCGAAAAGTCCGGCACGGTCACTAACTCCGAGCGCCGTATATCGCGCCAGCGCCGCCTGCTGCCGACCCCCGGCGACGGCAAGCCGGACTGGTGGATCATGAGTGAGGTGGCCAGGCGCATGGGCTTCGGCGCCGCGTTCAACTACCTGCACGAAGGGGAAATCTTCGCCGAGTACGCCGCCTCCACCGGGCTGGATTACCGCAATGCTGCGGGACAGGTCAACCGCGACCTGGACCTGACCGGCCTGGCCCAGCTCGGCGCTCGTGAATACCGCGATATGGCGCCGCAACAGTGGCCCCTGCCGGAACTTGACCAGCGGGTTCAACACAAACGCCTGTTTGCCGACGGCCACTATTTCACCGCTGACGGCAAGGCTCGCTTTGTCGCCGTGCGCCACCAGGCGCCGGCATCAAGCACCAGTGCCGAATATCCCCTGAGCCTCAACAGCGGTCGTATTCGCGACCAGTGGCACACCATGACCCGCACCGGGCTCTCGGCGCGACTCGGGGCCCACTTGCCCGAGCCCTATGTCTCTATTCACCCCGACGATGCCAGCCGTTACGGCTTGCAGAAAGGCAAAATCGCCGCGCTCTCGAACGAGTGGGGCTACGCTCGTATTCGCGTCGATGTCTCCACCAAAGTTTCCCCGGGGCAGCTGTTTATGCCCATCCACTGGACCGGGGTCATGGCCAGCGCCGGTCGCGTTTGCAGTCTGGTCAGTCCGGACACCGACGCCATCTCCGGGCAACCGGAATTCAAGTACACCCCGGTGGCGATCGAAGACTGGCCCTACCAATCGGAAGCCCTGCTGCTCACCGGCGCCGTGATTGACACCTCGGCGCTGGACTACTGGGTGCGGCAAAAGGTCAACGGCGGCTATTTGTACCGCATCGCCAGCCGGGAACCACCGGCCAAGCTGGGCGCGGCGATAAAGCATTACTGTTCCGACACCACCCCCGGCCGCGAGCTGAACTTTTGCAGCCCGGCACAGGGACAGTACCGCCACGCCGTCATTCACCAGCAGCAATTGCAAAGCTGTTATCTGGTGGCCCCGTCGCTGCAGGAGCAGGACTTCGAATGGGTCCAGAGTCTGCTGGACGAGCCCCTCAATGGCGATATGGAGCGCTCGATCCTCACCGGCATCGCCGAGGGCGCCCTGGCACGGGGGCGGCTGGTGTGCGCCTGCAAGCAAGTGGGCAAGAACACCATCTGCCAGGCGATTCGCGAGCAGGGCCTGGAAACCGTCAGCCAGGTCAGCGACTGCACCAGCGCCGGCACTGGCTGTGGCAGTTGCCTGCCCGAATTACAGCATTTGCTGGCCGATGAACTGGAAAACGTAAAGACTGTAAAGTCCAGGTGACCACTACTGCAGAATTCGGCACAATAGGCGCCCATGAAACTAACCGATGGCTTCGGCCGCAACATTACCTACCTGCGCTTGTCGGTCACCGACCGCTGCAACTATCGCTGCGTTTACTGCATGGCCGAGGACATGACTTTCCTGCCCCGGGCGCAGGTGCTGTCACTGGAGGAGAGTGCCGAAATATGTGCCACCTTTGTGGAGTTGGGGGTCGATAAAATCCGCATCACCGGCGGCGAACCGCTGGTACGACGGGACATCGACGCCCTGTTCCGGCAAGTCGGCCAGCTGCCCTCCCTGCGCGAGTTGACCCTGACCACCAACGGCTCCTACCTGGCCAAATACGCCAGCCACTTGCACAGCGCCGGCGTCAAGCGCATCAATGTCAGTCTCGACACCCTCGACCCGGAACAATTCCAGGAGCTGACCCGATTCGGTCAATTGCAGGAAGTACTGGACGGTATCCAGGCGGCGCGGGCCGCCGGCATAGAGCGAATCAAGCTGAATGCCGTGATCCTGAAAAACCGCAATTTCAGCCAGGTGTTGCCACTGGTGGAATTCGCCCTGCAGCACGACCTGGACATCAGTTTTATTGAGGAAATGCCGTTGGGCCAGGTCAGTGAGCACGGACGCCAGGAAGAGTTCTGCGCCAGCGCCGACATTCGCGAGCTTATTCAAGGCCGTTATCCGCTGCTGCCCACCGCCACCACCACTGCCGGTCCGTCACGCTACTGGCAAATTCCCGGCCGCGACAATCTAATCGGCTTTATCTCCCCCCACAGCGATAATTTCTGCAGCAGCTGCAACCGGATCCGGGTCACAGCGGAGGGCAAATTAATCCTCTGCCTCGGCAATGAGCATTCCCTCGACCTGAAGGCGATCATGCGCCGCTACCCGGGTGAGCGTGAACGCCTGAAAGCGGCCATCGTCGCCGCCATGGGCAACAAACCGGAAAAGCACCATTTTTACGAAGACGACGCTCCGCAGATCGTCCGCTTTATGAATTCCACCGGGGGGTAATCCCCACCCCTGGCAGCGAGTAAACACTCTCCCCCATAAGCATTGCTGCCCCCAACTCCAAACCGGACTTTAATCACCATGGAAAAAGCCTTTACCCCCCTCAATCTCGCCGTACTGACAGTGTCGGACACCCGCAACGAAGACACCGACACTTCTGGCCACCTGCTGCGCGATGCGCTGCTCGAGGCGGGCCATCATTATTTCGACCATCGCATTGTGGTAGACGACATCTACCAGATTCGGGCGGTGGTGTCCCAGTGGATTGCCGCCCCCGAGGTACAGGGCATCATTATCACCGGCGGCACCGGCTTCCACGGCCGCGACAGCACCCCGGAAGCCGTAACGCCACTGTTCGACAAGGTCATTGACGGCTTTGGCGAACTCTTTCGCCAGGTTTCCTACGAGCAAATCGGCAGCTCCACCATCCAGTCCCGCTGCGTCGGCGGTCTCGCCAACAACACGGTGATCTTCTGTCTGCCGGGCTCCAACAATGCCTGCCAGACCGGTTGGGACCTGATTCTCAAACCGCAACTCGACAGTCGCCAAAAACCCTGTAATTTTGTCGCCCTGATCAGCCGGCAAGATTGAGGCGCGGGCGCCGCCGGGCACAACTTGTGCACTATTCAGGCACTATTCAGTAAAGCGGGGTTACTCTTTACGCCAACATTCGCTCAGCGTTAAGAATAATGAATCTCACCCCTGGAGGTCCCCGTTTTGGAAAGCTATGACGCCCTGCTGGCCACGCTGGCACTGACGATGGGGGCATCCTGGGCCAGTGGTATCAACCTCTACGCCGCTCTGCTGGTGCTTGGAATCGGCGCCTCAACCGGCAATATCGACCTGCCCCCGGACTTGCAAACCCTGGCTGATCCCATGGTGATCGGCGCCGCCGGACTGATGTATTTTATCGAGTTTTTTGTCGACAAGACCCCCGGTGTGGACAGCGGCTGGGACACCTTGCACACCTTTATCAGGATTCCCGCCGGCGCCCTGCTGGCGGCGGGCGCCGTGGGCGATGTCAGCCCGGCGCTGGGCATTGCCGCCGGTGTTATGGGCGGCTCCCTGGCGACTGTCAGCCATGCGACCAAGGCCGGCAGCCGGGTGCTGATCAACACTTCTCCCGAACCCTTTTCCAACTGGACCGCCTCCCTCGCTGAAGACGTACTGGTCATCGGCGGCCTGTGGACTGCTTTGGCTCACCCGCTGGTGTTTCTGTGCTTGCTGGCGCTATTCTTGTTGGCCGCCATCTGGCTGTTGCCAAAACTGTGGCGCCTGCTGCGAGCCGTTGCCCACCGAGTGGGGCGCTTCCTCGGCCTGGTCGACAAGCCCGACTCTGTTCCCAACCCCGATGATGACAGCGCCACTGCCAGCCCTTTCAGCGACCCCTCTACCGAGCAAGGAAGTGCCGGGAGGTCCGGACACAGCGCCGCCGCCAGCAGCCCGCACGCCGAACAACTGCGAGCCCTGGATTTACTCCGCCAAAACGGCCGCCTCAGCGAGGAAGAGTTTGCACGCACCCGGGCCAAAATCCTCAGCCCGCAATAAACCCCGCCCCCAACTCGAGCCCGCGCCGCCAGCCGGGCCCGAGGAAAATTTCTGTCCACCCGGCACGCCCCGGGAACCTTAACCGCCCGTTGCAAACTAATACATTACGGGGCGAGTATTGCCGGGGAGGACTGTATCCCGACACTGAGCCTTGAGAAAAAATCTACCGTACATTATAAAATTGGATAAGAATGTGGCGATCAGCTTCTGCACGTCACTGCTGAGCGCCCATTCCGACTCAGAAACCAGAGCATTACAAACGATGAATACTTCCGTTGCCTGGCATATATCGGGACTCATCCCAGCCCTCATTTTGACCTTGTCTGCCCTGCCGGTACACGCTGCTGACGAACCCGTGGTAAACGCCAGTTACCTCTCCGCCATCGAGTCCCTGGAGCGCGAATACGGCCCCTACCACAACGATTTGGCCCAACACCTCACCAGCCTCGGAAGCAACTACCAGGCCAGCGGCCAGTATACGGAAGCCGAGGATGCCTACTCCCGCGCCATGCACCTCAACCGTATCAGCGAAGGCCTCTACAGCCTCAGCCAGGTGCCCATACTCGAGCGCCTGATCGAAACCAATATCGCCGCCCAGGATTGGGAGCGCGCCAGTGAAAACCATCAATACCTGTACTGGCTGCATCGCCGCAACTACAGCGACGACGACCCGCGCATGCTGCCGATGCTAAACAAACTGAGCAAATGGCACCTCAATGCTTTTGTGCAGGGCGTGGACGACAGCATGTTCCAGCACCTGGTCAGCGCCCACAACCTGTTCTCTGCAGCCGCCAGTATTATTGCCAACAGTTACGGCGCCAGCGACTTGCGTATCGTCGATGCCCTGCGCGGCCTGACGGTGTCCAACTATTACCTGGCTGCCTATCAAAGCTACGCCAAACCGACCAGTGGCTTTGAGGCGAGCTTCGGCTCAAATGCCAGCCGCGAGGAAGATCACTTCAAAATGGAGCAGTACGTTATTCGCAGCTTCTCCGGCGGCAAGAATGCACTCAGCCAAATCCAGCAGGTCTACGCCGAAAACCCCGATTCACCGGAAGGCGCCTATTTAAAAGCCAAGATAGAGCTGGCCGACTGGCACCTGCTGTTCAATCGCTCCCAGACCGCGATGGAGCTGTACAAGCAGACCATCGCCGAGTCGGCCCACGGCCAGCAGACCGAGGCCATTGTTAACGACCTGTTTCGCGAACCGGTTGAATTGCCCGACCTGAGCGCTGTCGAGCTGCAGCAGCGCAAAGGCGGCGACAACGAGGAATTTGTGGTTGTGCGCTTTGATGTGTCCCCCTACGGCAACGCCAACAACATTGAAATCATAGAAGCCTACCCGGAAAACAAGGTCAGCAATCGCTCCAAGGTCCGCAAGAGCCTGAAGGTCGCAAAGTTCAGGCCGCGCTTCGAAAATGGCGTCGCCGTGGCCACCGAAAATGTCACCCGGCGTTATATTTTTTCTGAATGATCCTTACATTATGCGGTCAACACTGTATAAGGGGGCGAGCACTTGCAGAGGCCCTGTGCTCTGCGTGCAAACCCCGCAGCGGCCACAGCAATGGCATTTCCCCGGGCTGAACGGTGCAACCGGCAGAAGGAAGCTATGAACAAACTGATGATCACCTGCAGCTCCCTGCTACTGGTTATGGGGCTGGCAGCCTGCAAGGAGGAGCAATCCTCCAGCTCCTCCAGCAGTACGCCGAGCTCAAGTTCGAGCAGTAGCTCCAGCAGCAGCTCCAGTTCGAGCAGCAGTTCCGGTTCGAGCGGCAGTTCCGGTTCGAGCGGCAGTTCCGGCAGCAGCTCCAGTTCGAGCAGCAGCTCCAGTTCTGGCGGCACCAGCGCCAGCAGTAGCCCCTCAAGCAGCTCCATGCCGTCGGCATCCGGCCCCCGCTCGCGCAGCTCTGGCAGCAGCAATTACCCCTCAGGTACCAGCAACAGCGGCGGTTCCAGCTCAGCAGGCAGCAGCGATTCCAGTTCAGCAGGCAAGTCCGGTGCAAGTGGCAGCTCCGGCCCCACTGGCGCCAGTCCTGCCGATGGCCGCAATGCTTCGCAGGGTCCCGGCCAGTCGGGGGCCCAGGCCGGTCAGGCCGGTATAGATACCAACCCGTCCATGGACAGCGAAAGCAGCCCCAGTGACGATATCGATTTTTCCGAAGACGACGCTGCCAGCAGTGCCGCTAGCAGCAGTTCCGAGTCCCGCAGTAGTTCCGAGTCTCGCAGCAGCGCCAGTGCCGGCGGCTCGGCGGGGTCCGCCGGATCCCCGCCATCTGGCAGCAATGCCGAAGGTGGCGGCGCAGCGGGAAGCCCTGGTGCGACCCGTGCCGGGTCGGCCCCAGCCAGCGCTGGCCCGGTACTGACCCGCGGTGAGCGCGTCTCGGTATTACAGGGGCGGCTGGATGAGTCCATGTCGTCCTATGATGGTATGATTCTGCGCGAACGGGATTACGTACTCAGCAAAGGCAACCAGAAAGGCAGCGAAGAGGCCCTGGAAAAAGCCGATGCCGGGCAACTCCCCTACGATGAGGCAGGTGCTGAAGGGCCCTATGGCGACGGCGAAGGCCCCGGTGCGGAAGGCCCGCTGGCCGAAGCAGGTAGACCAGCCGCGGGCGGGCCAGAGGGCGAAGAAAACCAGGGTTCCTCCTCCGGCGGTGGTTACCGCCCGGCGGGGAGTGCCAGCCGCAGTGGTGATTACCAGCACTCCGGGGTCACGGCACCACCCGCCGACATTCCCGACGGCAGCGATGACGACGTCGTCGCCAGGCAGATACGGGAAGCGGCCATGCGCGAAACCGACCCGGCGCTGCGGGAAAAACTCTGGGACGAATATCGCAAATACAAAAAACAAAGCCGGTAGCACAGCTGTATGATGACTTTAACCCGACCCAGTGATGAGCGCCCGCTGCCCGGCAGCACAGCCTTGACCAGCAGGTGCCTGTGCCTGCTGGGGCTGCTGTTGTCGATGCTGCTGCTGAGCGCCTGCGCCAGCAATACCACACTAAAGACCACCAAGGTAACTCCCCTGGAGCGAGAGGCGCAGGAGATCCCCGAAGCAGAACTGCTGGACGTGGGTATCTATCAATTCGATCCCGGCCTCGATGCCGCCAACGAGGATGACAAGGTCATCTTTCCGGAGGTGCGCAATGCCGAATCCCGCTTTATGGCCTACCGGCTGATGCAAACCCTGCAAAACAGTGCGGCCTGGGGGGCCGTGCGCGTAGTGCCCGCCTCCGCCGACAGTATCGACGTCAGCATCAGCGGCAGCATCCTCCACTCCGACGGTGAACAGCTCACCCTGGCCATCAAGGCCAGCGATGCTACGGGACGGCTTTGGTACGAAAAAGAATACACCGGCCTGGCGAGTAAATACGCCTACGGCAAGCAGCGCGGCGGCGCCATTCCAGCGGAGCCTTTTCAAAGCCTCTACAATGATATCGCCAACGATCTGCTCGAGTACCGGCGGCAAAATTTCTCCAGCGCCTACCTGCGCAAAGTCCGCACCACGGCCCAGTTAAAATTTGCCCAGGAGTTTTCCCCGGAGGCTTTTTCGGGACACCTGAGCAAGAACAAGCAGGGCGAGCTGGAAATAACCCGCCTGCCGGCCGACGATGACCCGATGCTGCAGCGCATCCAGCAGATTCGCGAGCGGGACTACCTGTTTGTCGATACCCTGCAGGATTACTACGGCGCCTTTGTACGAGAAATGGATGACCCCTACCGGGAGTGGCGCGGACAGAGCTACAATGAGGTGGTTGCCCTGCGCAAACTGAAGCGCGATGCGCGCCGCCAAACCATACTCGGCATCGCCGCGATTATCGGTGGTATTGCCGCGTCCGGCAGTGATAACGGCTCCACCCGCACCGCCGGGGCGGTGGCCGTGGGTGCCGGTGGCTATATGGTTAAAAGCGGTTTCGACAAGCGCGCCGAAGCGGAAATGCACGTCGAGGCGCTGCAGGAATTGGGCGACTCGCTGGAGGCAGCGATAGAACCGCAAATCATTGAACTGGAGGACCGCACCATTACTCTGTCTGGCAGCGTCGAAAATCAGTATCAGCAGTGGCGGGATATCCTCCGGGAAATCTATCGCGCGGAAGTCGGTATCTATTGATTCGGAACTCTATGGCAGACACACCACACTCAAGCTCGGCCAAACCGGCCGGGAGCAAATGGGACGATAGCGAATTCCACCAATCCGGCCAGCGCCCCTGGTGGTTGCGACGCCGGCGCGAGCTGCTGGCGTTTTTATGCCTGCTGGCAGTAACCCTGGCAGTGGTCTTGTGGCTACCCAAATATGTTGCCCCGGTGCAGCTCGCCGTCGAACCCGGCGCGGCGGAGGGCACCACTGGCAGCAACCCCGCCGGCAGCCCCGGCAATGGGGCCCGCTCGGCCGGCCCTGTAGAAGCCCCCTGGCAACAGGCCCAACTGGCAAAAGCGCGACGACAGGCCCAGGAGGTACTCGCCAAGCTGCTCGATCGCCAGACCGCACTGGAAAAAATGCACGTGCAACTGTGGGCCGACAGCGCCTACGCCGAGGCCCTGCAAACCGCAGCCAAGGGCGATGAGCTCTACAGCCAGCGGCAGTTTCCGCTCGCCCAAACCAGCTATACAACCGCGCTGCAACAACTCGAAGCCCTGGTGGCGAGCGCCGACGATCGCTTTCAACAGGCGTTGCAGGGCGGCCAACAGGCGCTGCAGGAACAGCAAGCCGAGACCGCCATCGAGCGCTTCACCCTCGCCACTAAAATCCGGCCGCAGGATGGCGCTGCCCAGGCCGGGTTGGATCGAGCGCTGGTGCTGGAACAGGTGGTTGAACAACTCGACAATGCCGGCAACCAGCTGGTGCAGGGCGATACCGCCAGCGCCAGGCAGCTGGTAGAACAGGCACTGGCGCTCGACCCCCAGTCGGAGCCTGCCCGCGCCCTGCTCGCCGATATCGACCAGCGCATTACCGACGACCGCTTTGCCGCGGCCATGGGGTCCGGCTTCCAGCACATGCAAAAACAACAGTTCAAGCAGGCCATTAGCCAGTTCAAGCAGGCCCTGCAAATAAAGCCCGCCGACAAGGACGCGCGCGAGGCGCTGGCGGCCGCCAATAACCAGAACCTGCAAGCGCAAATACAGGTAGCCCTGCAGCGCGCCAGTACACTGGAAGACCAGGAGCAGTGGCAGGCCGCACTGGAAACCTATCAGCAAGTGCAAGCTCTCGATAGCAGCCTGGTGGCAGCCCGGGTCGGAGTGCTCAGGACCCAGGCCCGGGCCGGGCTCGACCAGCGCCTGCAACAGCTCATCACCGAACCCCTGCGCCTCAATGATGACGGCGTCTACGCCCAGGCGCAGGCCCTCCTCGACGACGCCCGCCGAGTCAAACCCCAGGGCCAGCGCATCGTTGCACAAACCCGCCAATTGCAGCAGGCTATAGCCGAGTCCCAGATCCCGGTCGCCATCCACCTGCGGTCAGACAACCAGACCGAGGTAACCCTCTACCAGGTCGGCGCGCTGGGTAGCTTCAGCGAGCACAAGGTGCAACTGAAGCCCGGCCAATACACCGTGGTCGGCAGCCGCAAGGGCTACCGGGATGTACGCGAGGAATTTGTTGTACGGCCCGACCACCAGGCCCTGACCATCGTCATCCAGTGCACGGAGAAGATATCGCTTGACGGCTAAAGAACCCGATACCCGCGCACAGCACCCAGAAACCAACGATGAAGTCATCGAGTCAGTTGCCTTTCAGCCGGTGTCCGATCAGCTGCCCCACAGGCGCTGGCGACCGACACCGGTAATCGTCACCGCCGCCATTGCCCTGGCGCTAGCGGCGGCGGTGATGATCTACCTGTTTTCCGCCAAGTCACTGTATATTCGCACCAATGCCGAACAACCCAGCGTCACCATTGACGGCCTGCTTACCTTTGCCCTGGCGGATCATTTCCTGCTGCTGCGCGGCAGCCACGAACTGCAGGCCAGTGCCGACGGCTACTTCCCCACCACCACCACCATCGAGGTGACCGAGGCCACAACCCAGTACCTGGACATCACCCTGCAGCCCATGCCCGGGCACCTGACCGTCACCACCAACGCGCCCGCGCAGGTGTATATCGACGGCCAACTGATGGGCGTCAGTGGCGAGCGCCTGTCCCCCATCGAGCCCGGCCTGCATCAACTGCAACTGCTGGCCGAGCGCTACCAGCCCCTGCGCCAGGACATCACCATCGAGGGGCTCGATCAACACCAGACACTGGATCTGCAACTGGCGCCCAACTGGGCTGACATCAGCGTCGCCAGCGAACCGGCCGGCGCCACTCTGTCAGTCGACGGCCAGGCTGTCGGTGAGACTCCCATCACCGCCCAGCTGTTAGCCGGCAAGCATACCTTGCAACTGCAGCTGCCCGGCCACAAAAGCTGGCAACACGTGCTGCGGGTCAGCGCCCAAACCGCTGAGACCCTGCCCGTAGTCACCCTGCAGAAGGCCGATGGCCTGATTACCCTCAACACCACCCCGAGCGGCGCCAATATCACGATCGACGGCCAGTTTTATGGCAGGACCCCACTGCAGGTCGAGCTGGCCCCGGAGCAGAAATACTCACTGACCCTGCTCAAAGAGGGCTACCAGCCGCTGCACGCCAGCCTCAGCCCCCAATCCGGCGCCGAACAGGCCCTCAGCTACTCGTTAAAACCCACCCTCGGCGACATCCAGATTAGCGCCACGCCGGAGGATGCACTGCTTTACGTGGATGGTGTCCTGATGGGCCGTGCCAACCAGACAGTATCGCTGCCCACCCGCCAGCACCGGATTCGAATCAGCAAGAGCGGCTACGCCGACCACAGCGCGACCGTATTACCCCGGGGCGGTTTGCAACAAAAACTCTCCGTGCAACTGCTCACCGAGGAAGAGTACAAGTGGAAAAACATCCCCCCCCAGTTACTCACCGCCGCCCAGCAAAAATTGCTGCTGTTCAAGCCCAATGACCGCTTCAGCATGGGCGCTTCCCGCCGCGAGCAGGGGCGCAGAGCCAACGAAGCCCAGCACACAGTGGTTCTCAACAAGGCTTTCTACCTGGGTGAACGGTTGGTCAGTAACGGCGAGTACCGCCAGTTTGACCGCTTTCACTCCTCCGGCCACGTGCAAGGCAACAGCCTCAATGGCGACGACCAGCCCGCCGTCAACCTGAGCTGGCAGCAGGCCGCCCTGTACTGCAACTGGCTCTCGGAGCGGGATCAATTGCCACCTTTCTACCAGGTTGAAAACGGCGTGGTCACCGGCTTTGAACCTGCCGCCAAAGGTTATCGCCTGGCGACGGAGGCGGAGTGGGCCTGGGCGGCGCGGCGGCGCGACGGCGCAATGCTCAAATACGCCTGGGGCGATCAACTGCCGCCGGCCAAGGGTAGCGGAAATTTTGGCGACCGCAGCGCCGCCAAATTACTCGGCAACATCCTGTTCGATTACGATGACGGATACGCCGTCACCGCACCGTCCACCGCGTTTCCACCCAATCACAACCAGCTCTACGACATCAGCGGTAATGCCGCTGAATGGATAAACGATTATTACGGCATCAAAACCGGGCTGTCACAACAGGTGGAGGAAAACCCGATGGGCCCGGAAAAAGGCGACTACCACGTTATTCGCGGCTCCAGCTGGGCCCACGCCACTATGACCGATTTGCGCTTGTCGTATCGGGATTATGGCAGCGCGGCGCGCAACGATGTCGGCTTTAGAATTGCACGTTACGTAGAATGAGGCTCTCGCTAATGCGCCAACCCAGCGTTTCGAACTCGAGCCGCGCCGACGGCACCGGGCACACACTATGCGCTCGCGCGGCGCTGGCTACCCTGCTGCTGTCGCTGGCAATTGCCACCACACCGGTATTCGGCGAGGACGACAACTCCGCGCAAATTGGCGTACAAATTAGCGAGAAAAAAACAGTGACCGGTGACGAGCCGCAGGCCGAGGCCGGCGCCGCCGGCACCGAACAGCAAGCCGCCGCTAGCCAGCAAGACGGCGAGCAGAACAAAAAGGTCGCCGCGAAAGAGCCTGCCGAGCCCTCCGCGGATCGGTTTGACCCCAGCGAAGAGATCTCCAAGGATCTGTCGGTCTCTTTTCCGGCCGACATATAACCTAACCATCAAGCACACAGGAAACCTGGATGAAACGTAATGCCGGCTCGGAGTTCACCTATCAACTATTTGCCCTGTTGATCGCCATCATCGTGGTGCACTCCCTTTACGTCGCCTGGATTCGCCCCAACGCTGACGCCATACTGCAATACCAGCTCGACCGCCAGGCCAGTGGCGAAGCCTACGTGGTGCAGCGCAGCGTTTACGTGGTGATGCGCGACCTGGAGCAGGAGGCCTGCTTTATCCTGATGTTCTGGGCCATGGCCATTATGGGTTACAAGGCCAGGCTGGCGCTCACGGAACGCAAGTTGCTGGCCATGCCGCTGCTGCGGGTGCGGGAGGGCACCAGCATTTTACCGGAAGATACCGAAGAATTTGCCCGCCCGGTGCAGGCTCTGCCGCAAGAGCAGCAGAGCCTGCTGATTCCCCGCGCTATGCTGGCGGCACTGCGGCGCTTTCACTCGACCCGCAATATCGCCGATGCCAGCAATGCGGTGAAGGAGATGTGTGAGTCCGAAGCCGACCGTCTCGACAGCGAGCTGTCCATGGTGCGCTATATCGCCTGGGCCATTCCTTCCATCGGCTTTATTGGCACGGTGCGCGGTATCGGGGAGGCGCTGGGCCAGGCCCATAAAGCTGTCGAGGGTGATATTGCCGGCGTCACAGTCAGCCTAGGGGTAGCCTTTAACTCCACCTTTATCGCCCTGGTGATCAGCATTGTGGTCATGTTCCTGAGTCATCAATTGCAATTGCTGCAAGAGCGCCAGGTGCTGGATTCGCACAGCTACTGCGAAGACAAACTGTTACGCCACCTGCGCGCCGCCTGAGGGAACTGATCTATGAGCCTGGTACTGGACCTGAACGACCTCGGCATTCGCTGCTACGACGGCGGCAAGATGTTGCTCGAGAGCCCCGGCGTCGCCCTGGTCGACCGCGAGCGACTGCTGTTTGGCGAGCCGGCCCTGCAGGCCAGCCGTACCCAGCCGCTGAACACCTACACGCGCTTCTGGTCGCAGCTGGATGTCACCCCGTTTAACAGCGTCAACCGCCAGATTCGCCACCACGCCGACCTGGCCTACCAGCACCTGCAGCACATCGAGGCGCAACTGGGGCTCGACTTCAATGGCCGGGACGTTATCTTTGCCCTCTCCGGCCAGCTCGACAAACAGGCCCTGGGGCTGTTGCTGGGCATTGCCCAGCAGTGCGGCCTCAACACCACCGGCATCGTCGATACGGCGCTGGCTTCGCTGTTGCCCAACGCCAGCCAACCCCGTCTCAGCCATGTGGAGTGCCACCTGCACCACGCGGTCATCTCCGAACTGGTCATGGACGGGCAGCAACTGCGGCGCCAGCAGGTCGAAGTCTTGCCGCACATCGGCTGGCTCGACTTGCAAGCGCACCTGCTGAAATACCTGACTAACAAATTTATCCAGCTGACCCGCTTCAACCCGCGCCACGACGCCCACATCGAGCAGAGCCTGTTTGACGCCATCCCCGAGTATTTGCAACAGGCAGAAACCCAGCGGGTGATTGAGTGCCGGCTCGATCACAGCAGCATCCAGGTGGACGCCCGCGAACTCTGTGCTGAAGTGGCCAACCGGCTGCAACCACTGACAACCCGGCTGCAGCAACTCAACGATCACAGTCAGCTCTACCTCGGCGATCGCCTGTCGCGGCTGGGCATGTTTTTGCCGCCGGAGCTGCAACAGCACCATCTCTCCGCCGCCGAAGTGGGACAAGCGTTTGAGTCCATCGCCCGCATTTTGCCGGTCCACCCCGACGGCATTCGGTTTACCAGCGCCCTGCCCTGCACCCCGCAGGCCGAGGCCCCGAAAACCGGCATTCCCGCCACCCATATCCTGTTCCGCTCCCGGGCTTACCCGCTGGCAGGCACCTTGTGGTTACAGGCCGATCGGGAGCAGCCACTGCAGACGGATGAGCAGAGTGCCGCACTGGCAATATTGCACAACAACCATATACGCCCGCTGCAAGATAACGGCTTGATGCTCAACGGCCTGACCCTGACCGCGGAGCAACCGTTGCACCAGGGCGATACTGTCAGTCTGTCGGCCCATGGCCCGGTGCTGGAATTGATTACCGTGGAGGGATAGGGTTTTGCCCGCCAGTTAATTGGGCGGCATAAAATTTTCGCAGGCCAGGCCAGCCCCGGCGGCGAACCGTAGCGGGTGCCACAGCGGGCATCCCAACAGCGCATGACGATAAATCATGCCCAAACAGTCAACAGGATTCAGGAAACACAACACTCGTGGCACGCAAGCGGCGCTTTACCACCTTCAGCCTCTCCTTCCTCGACATCATGTCCTGTGGATTTGGCGCCGTCGCGCTGGTCTTTTTGATCATTAAACACGATGTCGACAACCAGACCCGGGTCGAGAATGAAAACCTGATGGCCGAGGTCAACCTGCTCGAGGAGGACATCCGTGAGGGCGAGGCCGGCCTGGTGCGAGCCCGCAATACACTCTCGGCGCTGGATCAACAACTGGCAGACGCCTTCGGCCTGGCCACCCGTATCAACCGCGATACCGAAGCCGCCCGCGCCCGCATCGAAGATCTGCTGGCTGACCAGCCGCAGGAAGCCATAACCTCCCTGCAACAGCGCCTGCGCGACCTGCAGGCGGAAAAAGAGGAACTGGAAAAGCAGCAGCGGGACCAGGGCAACGATGTGCGCCAGTTTGTCGGCGCCGGCAACCGCCAGTACCTCACCGGCATGAAGTTGGGGGGGCGCCGCATCCTGATCCTGCTGGATGCCTCCGCCAGCATGCTGGACGAGCGCATCGTCAACATCATCCGGCGTCGCAATATGCCGGAAGAACAGCGCCGCAACGCCGCCAAATGGCAGCGCGCCATCGCCACTGTGGACTGGCTCAGCGCCCAGTTCCCACCCCTGAGCCAATACCAGATCTACACCTTTAACACCGACGTGAAGGCCGCCATCAGTGGCAGCGAAAACAACTGGCTGCGGGTCAGTGACGGGGCCGAGCTGGAGCAGGGCTTGCTCAACATTCGCCGCCTGACACCCGCCGGTGGCACCAGCCTGGAGCGGGTATTTCACGCGGTCAGCCTGATGTCGCCGCGACCGGACAATATCTACCTGATCACCGACGGCCTGCCGACCCAGGGTATGCAGCCCCCCAAGGGCAGCGTGGTCAGCAGCCCCGAGCGGGTCAAGCTGTTCAACCGCGCGCTGGACAAGTTGCCGGGAGGCATTCCGGTAAACGTCATTCTGGCGCCGATGGAGGGTGACCCCATGGCCGCTGCGGCCTTCTGGCAACTGGCCCAGAGTACCAACGGCAGCTTTATCAGCCCCTCAAAGGATTGGCCCTGATGAGAAAGCGCCGGGAGCAGGAACAATTCAACATGTCGTTTCTGGACGTGATCTGCTGCGGCTTCGGCGCCATCGTGCTGCTGTTGATGATCGCCAAAACCACGGAGCCCATCGCCATTGAACGGGCGGAGATCAACCTGGAGGGACAGCTCAAGAACCTGCAACAACAGCTTTTCAGCCTGCGCGGTGAAACCGCCGTGTTAAATCGCGACCTCGACGCCAAGCACGAGCAGCTGTCCGAGGAAAAAAAGCGCATCGCCATCCTCAAGAGCAAGCTCGAGCAGGTGCGGGCCGACTACGCCCGCATGGCGGCTGCGGCGTCCACCGAGGGCACCCGCCGCGGCGAGCTCTACCTCGCCCTGCAGACCCTGACTGAAGAAATGGAGCGCCTGCTGGGGCGCCAGCACCAGCGCCAAAACAGCGTCATCGGCGGCATTCCCGTGGACAGCGAATATATTATTTTCATCATCGACACATCCGGTAGTATGTTTAACTACAGCTGGGAGCGTATGCTGGAGGAGCTGGTGGCGACCCTGCAGATATACCCCCAGGTTAAAGGCATTCAGATCATGAACGATATGGGGGATTATATGTTCCCCAATTACCGCGGTGAGTGGATTCCGGATACCCCCGGCCGGCGTGACATCATTATCAAGCGCCTGCGCAGCTGGAACCCGTTCAGCAACAGCAGCCCGGTAGAGGGTATCCAGAAAGCCGTGCGCAGCTTTTATGACCCCGGCAAGAAGATCAGCCTTTACGTTATGGGGGATGAGTTCACCGGCCAATCCATCGAGACGGTGGTGAACACCGTTGACCGACTCAACAAGGAGCGGCGCCCGGGCGAGCGCATGGTGCGCATTCACGCGGTTGGCTTCCCGGTGCAGTTTGCCCGGCCGCCCCACCTGCAAACCACCGGCATCCGTTTTGCCGCGCTGATGCGGGAGCTAACCTATCGCAACGGCGGCACGTTTGTCGGCCTGAACGACTACCGGCCAGGAAAATAGCCGCGCCACCAGAACTTTTAACCGGTTAACTCATCGAAATATAAGAGCTGTAGTTGATAATTATAAAATAGGATATAAGAGGGGTCGGCTTCATGCCCAATACCGCTAAGACAGCCGTGCTAATGCTGCTACTCTTGCTGCAGGGCTGCACTAACGCCCTCAAGGTCGAGGGCGATTTCCCCATTCCGCTGGTCAAGCCCACTGCCCACAACATCGCCGTGTACTACGACGATACATTTCGCACCTACACCTACACCGAAGAGAGTAAAGACCGGGGCAAGTGGATCATTGAGACCGGCGACGCCCAGATAAAGCTGTTTAACCAGGTTTTATCGCAACTGTTTGGCGACCTCACCGTAATCAGCGCCCTGCCAGAGGCCGAGGCGCCACTGGCGGCGGACCTGGTGATACACCCGAAGATTATCGAGTTCCAGTATTCAGTACCGCGCGAGACCCGCTTTAAAGTCTACGAAGTGTGGCTAAAATACAACCTCAGTGCCTACAACTCCCACGGTGGCCTGGTGGCCGACTGGATTCTCACCGGTTACGGCAAAACCCCCACGGCCTTTATGCTGTCGGACGAAAAGGCCATGAATGCCGCCGCTGTGGTCGCCCTGCGAGACCTGGGTGCCAATCTGTCATTAACGACACTGCGAGTACCGGAAATCAGAGCCTGGATGGAGAACAAGAGTCGTATACTGGCGACCGTCCCCGCTTCCCCAGCCAGCGAAACCGTGGAGCCCAAACCATGAAATGCTGCCGCTTATTGATCCTCTGCGCCATACTGTTACCGGGCTGCACCAGCGTCACCATCGACGAACTGCGACACCGGCAGACCAGTGTGGAAATCGCCGAGGGAGAGTACGTGGTGCTGCTGGGCAGGCGTCAATCCAGCAATTATGAGACCGAGCCGGAACTGGTGGACTGCATCAGCAAAACCCTGGCCAGCAACAACGTCGCAGTGATACCCGAACAGCAATTTGTCGACGCCCTGTACCCCTGGTTTGAGCCCCGCACCGCGCCGATGCGGGTCAAGGATATGAACCGCCTGCTGGCCCGCAAGCAGGTCGCCCAGCGCATCGACAGCTATAAGATCCGCTATATTATCTGGGTGGATGGCAATACCGAAACCACCGGCAGCGCCGGCTCCATCGGCTGCTCCATCGGCACCGGCGGCGCCGGCTGTTTTGGCTTCGGCACCTGGGACAAGGAATCGGACTATGAAGCCACCATCTGGGACTACCGGGATTTGCAGAATCTCGGCAAAATCAGTGCCGATGCCGAAGGCACATCCTATATGCCGGCGGTGGTCATCCCCATACCCATCATTGCCAGAGTGCAGAACAACGCCTGCAAAGCCATGGCGGAACAGTTGTACAGCTTTTTCCAGCCTGTCGGCGCCAGCCAGAACAACGTGCCCGGCCTGGAATAGCCGCGTGGCAATAAACCAGCCCGGAGGAGCTCCATGAAATTGCCCACTGTCGCCGCCGTTGCCTTGGGGTTAACCCTGCTGGGCCTGGCTGGCTGTTCGGTAAACCCCGCCACCGGCACACCCAACCTGGTGTTTATGAGTGAGAGCAAGGAGATCAGCCTCGGCAAGGAGATGCACGAAAAAATCCTGCAGTCTGCCCCGGTCTACCCGGACGAGGAATTGACCGCCTACATCAATGCCATCGGCCAGAAACTGGTACAAAGCAGCCACCGGCCAGAGCTGGAGTATCACTTCACCATCATCGACAGCCCCGATATCAACGCCTTTGCCCTGCCCGGTGGGTATGTCTACATCAATCGCGGCCTGATCGGCTACCTGCAATCCGAAGCACAGCTGGCGGCGGTGCTGGCCCATGAAATCGGTCACATTACCGCCCGTCACTCGGTCAAGCAGGACACTGCCCGCAAGGGTTCCGGTGTGGCCACCATTGTTTCGGTACTGGCTACCGGCAGCACGGTGGTCGGCGATGTCGCCGATCTCTGGGGTACGGCCGCAGTCAGTGGCTACGGCCGGGAAATGGAGCTGGAAGCCGACAGCCTGGGCGCCGAGTACCTGTACCGCGCCGGCTACAACCCCAAGGCCATGATCGAAGTTATTGGTGTGCTGAAAGACCAGGAGCGTTTCAGTCGGCGCCTGGCATTGGATTCAGGCAAAAAGCCCAGCAGTTATCACGGTGTATTTGCCACCCACCCGCGCAACGACAAGCGCCTGCAGGAGGTGGTTGGCAAAGCCGGCGAGCTGTCCGCCCTGCAGTCCGGTACGGATAACCGGGAGGAGTTCCGCCGGCACACCGAGGACATGGTCTACGGCCCCAACTACCAGGCCAAAACCCTGGAGGCGGCGCAGAAAAACACCTACAGCCACAGCAAACTGGGCTTTAGCATCGACTTTCCGCTGCAGTGGCAAGCTGAGAACCAGCGCAACCAGATCGTTGCCAGCGCCCCCGACCAACACGCCCGTATGACCATTGGCATCGACCTGTTGCGCGCCCCGCTGGCGCCCAACGAATATATCCAGCAAATTCTCAAAATACCCACCCTGCAGCAATCGGAGCCATTTACCCAATTTGGTATGCCGGGGCATATGGGCCTGGTGCCAGCAACGGCAAGTGAACCCTACCCCACCCGCCTGGCCGTCATCTACCAGGGCAGCCGGGTCTATATCATCAAGGGTCTGGTGGAGGGCCCTGCGGCGCCGCCCGCCGGCGACAGCAGCGACAGCGAACCGGCTGCAGACAGCAGCGAACCGAAGACCGATGACCAGTTGTTTGTAGACAGCATCCGCACCTTTCGCCCCTCCCAAACCGAGCGCCGCAGCAGCGGTACCAACAAGACCCTGCACTATGTCAGAGCCAACGAGTTCACCACCTTTGCACAACTGGCGCAGCATTTTAACCTGGGCAAATACACCGAGGAGCAATTGCGGCTGCTGAATGGCTACTATCCGCGGGGTGAACCCCAGCCAGGGGAGTGGATCAAGGTGGTCAAGTAGGCATTGCCCCGGCATAGAGCGGCCCCCTGAGGGCGCTCTATAAAAACCTTTCCTGAAGGCGCGAACCAGCCCCACAACAGCTTCCCCCGCCGGTATCGTTCATGCATTGCCGCTGGCGTGTCGGTATCACTTGGCCATGAATGTTACAGTGGCTATTTTTAGCGTTAACTAACTCGGGAGTATAACCATGGAATATCGACGTCTGGGCAAGGCCGGATTAAAAGTGAGCGCGCTGTCACTGGGCTCATGGGTCACCTTTGGCAAACAGGTAGCTCTGCGCGACGCCAAGATTCTGTTGCGCACGGCTTACGATGGCGGCATTAATTTCTTCGATAATGCCGAGGGCTACGAGGCGGGCGAATCAGAAAAGATCATGGGTGACGCCATTGCTGCCCTGGGTCTGGCCCGGGACACTTTCAGCGTCTCGTCCAAAGTATTTTGGGGTGGCGAGCAGCCAACCCAGCTGGGGCTCAACGCCAAACACGTGCGCGAGGCCTGCGACGCCGCCCTGAAACGCTTGCGGGTCGACTACCTCGACCTGTTTTTCTGCCACCGCCCGGACATCGATACCCCCATTGAAGAAACTGTGCGCGCCATGCACAACCTGATTCAACAGGGCAAGGTTATCTACTGGGGTACTTCGGAGTGGTCAGCCCAGCAGATTACCGAAGCTCACGCGGTAGCCCAGCGCGAACATTTAACCCCGCCGAGCATGGAGCAGCCGGAGTACAACTTGCTTCACCGGCACCGAGTTGAAGCGGAATACCTGCCGCTCTACCAAAACTACGGCATGGGCACTACGATCTGGTCGCCACTGGCCTCTGGCCTGCTGACCGGGAAATACAACGACGGCGTTCCCGGCGACAGTCGTTTGGCCCTGCCCGGTTATGAGTGGTTGCGAAAAACCTGGGACAGTGACGCCGGCCAACAAAAAATCGCCAAAATCCGCAAGCTCACCGAGTTGGCAAGCCAGTTGGGCATCAGTGTCACTCACCTGTCGCTGGCCTGGTGCCTGAAAAACCCGAACGTGAGCAGCGTCATTTTGGGCGCCTCAAAATTGACCCAATTAGAAGACAACCTGCGGGCGCTGGACGCTTTGCCCCAACTGACCACAGAAGTCATGGACGCAATCGAGGATATCGTCGACAACCGTCCCCCGGCACCGCAACGCTGGGGGCAATAACCAGCAGCGCCGGGCGGCTATCCCCTTATGACAGAGTAGTTGTCGCCCGACAGCTTATTGCCCGGCAACTGTCCGGCAGCTGGCGCACCGGGCAAAAAAGCTACAGCACCACGGCCGCATCAAATCTCGCGCCGCACCAACAGGGGACGTTTTCCGCGCTCTGCCCAGGCAACGAGCTAATATGGCGCATTTATATGCAATCCCGCGGCGCACGGCTGTACTGTCAGTGCGGATGCAACACCGTGACTTTCTGGCCAGTACCGCAAGTGCATCATTTGTACGCAAAGTTACCGGCAGCCACCGGCATTTGGACTTCACCAGCGCTGTTTAAGGCCGATTCCCTGCACTTCGGTGCACCAACTTCTCGCGCCCACCGCGCAAAACACCCCCTTAGTGTGCAAGCTGCAAATAACTCGTTGCATGCCACCAGTGTGGTTCGGTTTTTGCCTTGTCACTACTGTTATGCGTTGCTGCCCTGTATTCCGCGAGCTAACAAAACCCATGTAAGCAAAGCCTGGCTACAAAAGACCCAAGTACACCAGGCCTATGTACACGAGAGCAAAGTACACAAGACCTGAGTACACAAGACCTGAGCGAGTAAAACACCCCGGCCCGGCAAACGCATTGAAAGGGAACACGATGACCACCTGTCAGCGGTATTCATCTGCCCCGTCGCTGGCTGCAGTTGGCGTTAACCCAGCTCCCCTTGTTATCTGATCGTTTACCACGCAACAGATAACGTCGTTGCTATTTTTGAGGAAACAAACATGAGTGGAAGTGAGTACCGGCATTTGGCCATCAGTGCAATTACATCTGGCGCAGCAATGGAAGTGGAAAAACCCGAACCGCTGAGCAAGATTTGGGCGACGGACGTATTCAACCTGGCCAAGATGGAAGAGTGCCTGTCCAAGAACGCCTACAAGGCGATGAAAAAGACCGCCCAGACCGGTGCGCCGCTGGACCCAGCCACGGCCGACGTCGTCGCCGCGGCCATGAAAGACTGGGCACTGTCCAAAGGGGTAAAGTTTTTCTCCCACATTTTCTACCCTATGACCAACGCCACCGCGGAAAAACACGATGGCTTTATCGTCACCAATGCCGATGGCAACGCCATTACAGAATTTACCGGCAGCCTGTTGATCAAGGGTGAGCCCGACGGCTCCTCTTTTCCCAACGGCAGCTTGCGCATGACCAATGCCGCCCGCGGCTATACAGCCTGGGATCCAACCAGCCCAGCCTACATCATGAATACCGCCAACGGCGCCACCCTGATGATACCCAGCGTGTTTATGTCCTGGACCGGCGAGGCACTGGACAAGAAAATCCCTCTGCTGCGCTCCAACGCGGCCATGAACAAGGCGGCCAAAAAAGTCCTGCAGTTGATGGGCGAAACCGAAATCGCCAGCCTCAATTCCAGTTGCGGCGCGGAACAGGAATACTTCCTGGTGGATGAGAAATTTGCCAACCTGCGCCCCGACTTGTTGCTCACCGGTCGCACCCTGTTTGGTGCACCACCGGCCAAGGGGCAACAGTTTGACGACCATTATTTCGGCGCCATCCCCGAGCGCGTCCAGGTCTTTATGCAGGACTTTGAAAACCAACTCTATAAGCTCGGCATACCGGCCAAGACCCATCACAACGAAGTGGCACCAGGCCAGTTTGAAATTGCCCCCTATTTCGAATCCGCCAATGTCGCCGCCGATCACCAGCAGCTGCTGATGACGGTGATGAAGCTAACCGCCAAGCGCCACGGCTTTATGGCCCTGCTGCATGAGAAGCCGTTCGCCGGTGTCAATGGCTCAGGCAAACACGTCAACTGGTCAGTGGGCAATTCCACTCAAGGCAATTTACTCGATCCCGGCAATACCCCCGAAGACAATTTGAAGTTCCTGCTGTTCTGCGGTGCCGTGATTCGCGGTGTCCACCTGTTTGGGCCGCTGTTGCGCGCGGTTATCGCATCCGCCTCCAACGACCACCGCCTCGGCGCCAACGAAGCACCGCCGGCTATCCTGTCCGTTTATCTTGGCGACCAGCTGGAAAAGGTCTTTATGGACATCAAGGCGGGCAATCTTACCGCCACCGAATGTGGCGGCAATATGGATCTCGGCCTGGCTGAAATCCTGCCCTTCAAACGCGACCCGGGGGATCGCAACCGCACCTCGCCGTTTGCCTTTACCGGCAACCGCTTCGAATTCCGGGCCGTGGGCTCGTCCCAATCGGTGTCCGGCCCGCTGGTGGCTATGAACACCATGCTGGCCGACTCGCTCAACTGGGTCGCCGGGAAACTGGAGCTGGCCCTGGGTGAGGGCCTGAGCCTGACTGAAGCCGTGTTGGCCGTGTTAAAGGAACTGATGGACCAGCACAGCAATGTTATTTTCGGCGGTGACGGCTACTCCGAAGCCTGGCACAAGATGGCGGTTGAAGAGCGCGGCCTGAAAAACCTGCCCACCTCCGCCGACGCCTTGCCAGCGTTCCTCGACCCGGCGATCATTGAACTGTTTTCCAGTACCGGAGTGCTGACACCGGTTGAATTGGAGAGCCGCTACGAAGTCTATTCCGAGCAGTATATTCTCTCCATAGAGGTCGAAGCCAAGCTGGTCATCGATATGGCGACAACCCTGGTTTACCCGGCGGCAATGAGCTATTTGGAACAATTGACCAACACCCTGGCAACGTCCGCTGAGCTCGGCATTAGCCTGGACGCCAGCCTGGCGAAAAAGGTCGCAGCCCAGGCAGATGGACTGCTGGCCACCGTAGACAAGTTGGCGCTGTCGATCGGCCAGCACGACTTCCCCAGCGTCGAAGCGCACATGAAGTATTGCGCCAGTGAGATTCGCGCACTGATGGATACCGCCCGCAGTTACGCCGACACCCTGGAGACCCTGGTCCCCAACGCCCTTTGGCCGCTGCCCAAATACGCCGAGATGATGTTTATCAAATAGACTCACTCGCTCCGCAATGCCTCTTCGGCCGCAATTTATTGCGGCCTTTTTTATCCCAAATGGCGGGTTAGCCCAAGGCGCAGCGGTGACTGCTTTGGCACAGGCCTGTGATCGATCTATGCTTGCGATAAACCTATGCCCTGCTCTCCACCTGTTCGGGCTGCGCGTTTTTATCCCGGGGTCGCTGCGCCTCGACCTCCGCAGTCTCCGTCTCGTCCTGCAACGCCAGGGCGATAATGATGGCACCCTCCCCTGGCTTTAATTCTGCATCGATAGTAAACGGGGTAGCCAGCCCTTTGGCATCAATAAGGAACAGGGGCAGGCGGTTGCCTGAGTATTTTTTCCGGTAGGTAGCCCAATCAAATTCCCGGGTCAGGGGCGTACTCTTGATGGGCATGCCTTTGGACACCATGCTGATTAAATCGACGTAGGTTATGTCCTCGGAGAACAATTTCCGGCCCTGGTAACTGCTCGATGACTTGTGTTTCTCCGATTGGTTCTTGTCGGCATATGTCACCAGGCTGTAGATCTTGTCAGCGCCAAAATCGGCACTATAGTGCACCGTGGAAATGACATTGAGGTAGCGCTGTCGCGACAGTGCCAACAGGCCCCTGATACCCGCCAAATCCAGGTGCAGGTCGGCGTGGTCAGAAACCGGGTTGCCGTAATAGGTTTCCAGCCCGGCCATGCGCGCCTGGCGCACACTCTCCCAGCTGGAGTCGGCGAGCACGCAACGCAAGTCGTGCTCCTTCAGCTCCTTCGCCAGGGCGATGGAGAAGGCATTGGCGCCGACGATCAAATAGCCCCGCGGAGAAGGCTCCGCCACTCCCAACCACGTCGCCAGCAGGCGCGCCGTGCTGCTCTGCAACACCACCGTACCGATAATCATGGAAAAGGTCAGCGGTACCAGCAAGGCCGCGTCCTGATAGCCGGCAGCCACCAGTTTATCGGCAAAAATAGCGGATATGGCCGCGGCTACAATTCCCCGCGGCGCAATCCAGGCCAACAAACCGCGCTCCGGCCAACTCACATCGAGGCCAATGGTACTCACCCAGATCTTGGCCGGACGGGCGACAAACTGCAGCACCAACAGCAACAGAAAAGCTTGCCAGCCCACCTGCGCCAACTGTTGCAAATCGATCCGCGCCGCCAACAGAATAAACAGCACCGAGATCAACAGTAAACTCAGGTGCTCCTTGAAGTTGAGAATCGGGTGAATATCCACTTCGCGCCGGTTGGCCAGCCACATACCCATCACGGTGACTGTGATCAACCCGGACTCGTGCTGGATGGCGTTGGAAATGCTGAACGCCCCCAACACCAGGCTGAGGGTGGCCAGGTTCTGCAGGTACTCGGGAATCCAGTTCTTGGCCAGCAAACGACCGAGCACATAACCCGCCAGAATGCCGCTCACCCCGCCGGTAAACACGGTCTGGAAAAACACCAGCAACACGTGCCTGATGGCCTGCTGTTCAACACTGGCGAGAATAAACTCGTAGGTTAGTACCGCCATCAACGCACCGATGGGGTCGATGGCGATGCCCTCCCAGCGCAGGATATTGGCCACCTTGCGAGTCGGCCGCACCGAGCGCAACATGGGCACAATCACTGTCGGTCCGGTGACGATCACCACCGCTCCGAACAGCGCGCTCACCTGCCAGGAAAAATCCAGGATTAGCCGCGTCGCCACTGCCACGATAACCCAGGTGACCAGCGCACCCACGGAGATCATGCGCTGCACCACCTTGTTCACGCCCTTGATTTCCTGCAGGTTCAGCGTCAGGCTGCCCTCAAACAGGATAATGGCCACCGACAGCGACACCATTGGCAAAAGCAGGTCGCCCAGCAACAAATCGGGTTGCAACCAGCCGGAGATCGGCCCCGCTACCAGGCCGACCAGCAACAGGAACAGAATCGCGGGCAGGCGCACCCGCCAGGCCACCCACTGGCACAACATGGCCAGCAATAATACGAAGGCAACGACCAACTCTACATGGGGCATAATTTATTCTGGCGTGGAAGATATGCCACCATTATGGCCTGTCGGTTAGCGAAAGCCAGTCCGGCGCCGGCTTTTTCACACAGCGAACAGTGCCAGGCCATAGACGAGCTGTGGCCCCACGAGCAATCGCCCCGCGTCTCTTAAACATGCAAGCGCCTGGCGATGGTGAGAATCGCCGCTACGCTGATGGCATCGGTAATTTCCCCGCGCTCTACCATCGCCACCGCCGTAGTAAACGCAACCCGCTTGACGGTGATATCCTCGGTGGCTTCCGGACTGGCTTGGGCCTGGGTCAGGCCGGTCGCCAGGTATACCAGCGCCTCTTCGTCACAAACCGAATTGGACAGGTGCAGGTGCAGTATTTGTTGCCATTGGTCCGCCAACAGCCCGGTTTCCTCCTGCAACTCCCGTTGTGCCGCGGCCAGCGGTTGCTCCTGCAGCGGTGCTCCACCCTCGGGAATCTCCCAGCTGTAGCAGCCGAGCGCATAGCGTGTCTGGCCGACCAGCCACAAATGTTGTTCCTCATCCAGCGCGATCACGCCGATGGCCCTGCTTTTGAAGTGCACCACGCCGTAAATTCCGTCGGTATCGGCCGGGGTTTTTACTTCATCATGACTAACCCTGATCCAGGGATTTTCATACACAGTTTCTCGCGACAGCCGCTGCCAGGGGCCGACACTCTCAGCCTGGTCGGTAATCTTTGCCATTTTCACCTGCTCATCGTGATCAGTTTGGAATCGAGGCACTATCATAACCTTTCCGGGGTGACAGCCCCAGCCGGGTGCTAACTGTGTTAACCTGTCGCAAACCCTTGCAGCACATTTACAGAAACGTTTACAGCGACATTTACGGAGACAAGGCTCTCCATTTAACAGCAAAAATACTCCGGCCATGAACCTGACCCGATGGTACCAGCTCGACACCCCGCTTGACCCCGACGCGGTGCAGCCCCGTTGCCAGGCACTACAAATTTCACTGAGCCATTGCGCTGATAACACCTGCAGCATCGAGCTGTATGACAGCTTTGACTGGTTGTTGTGGCAAAAAAACTTTTTACTGCTGCGCCTGAATGACCAGGTCAACCTGGTCCAGGTGCCAAAGACACGGCTTGTCTATAGCGAAGCTGTCAACTGGCCCAAGGGCGACATTGGCGCTGCCGATCTGCCCGCCGGGCTGGGCGCGGAGATTGCGTCCCTGATCCGGCCGCGGGTGGTGTTTGCCCGCCTTCGGGTTGACTGGGCAACGTCGACATTTGCCGTTCGCGACGATGAAGACAAATTGATCGGCCACCTGCTCAGCCACCACTTTTCCTGCGCTGGCAACCAGCCGGACAATAGCCCCCTGGCACCAGTATACGGGGTTGAGCCGCAGCCTCTGAAAGGTTATAGCACGCCAATAAAACGGCTGCGCAAGGCCCTGCAACCCGCAAAGGGCCACAGCGGCGACAGCGTAAAACTGGTGCTCGCGCCCTGGGTTGAGCGCCTGTTCGCCAGCGGTTATCGCAGTAAACCACAGCTGCAATTCACTGCCGCCACGCCGGTGCAGCAAGTGCTGCAGCGCTGTATCAGCGCCAACCTCGACTGCGCGCAGGCCAACATCGACGGCATCAGCCGCGATCGGGACCCGGAATTCCTGCACGATTACCGGGTCGCCCTGCGCCGCACCCGGGCGCTATTGTCGCTGCTGAAAGAGGTTTATGAGCCACAGTTCAGCCTCCAGGTGAAGCGGCAACTGGGCGAACTGGCCAGCCGCACCAACACCCTGCGCGACCTCGATGTGTGGCTGCTGGATAGCGATAGCTACCGGGCCATGCTGCCGCAGGAGCTGCAGCCGGGTTTTGAATTGCTGGCCAGGGCGCTGGCCAAACAGCGCCAGGCCAGCCTGCGACAGGTGCAAAAATTCCTCCGCGACCCGGAAACCCTGCAACAGCTGGAAAGTATCCGCCGACAATTTACAAACAATGACCCCTCGCTCCACGGCCGCAGGGCCGAGCTGTCCGGCACAGTGGTCGCCGCCAAAGCAGTGCGCAAACACCGCGGCAAAATCGCACGCCTGTGCGCACAAGCCAGCCCGGATTGCGCCGACGAACACATTCATGAAATCCGTATTGAGTGTAAAAAGCTTCGCTACCTGACCGAGCTGTTTCAGCCGATCGCCAACCAGGATGCCTGGCAAGCTTTGACCGGCCAGCTGAAGGCACTGCAGGATATGCTCGGCCGCTTTAACGACCTGGCGGTGCAGCAGCAATTTCTCAGCACAACAATCAGCGCGCTTGCCGGTGCCAAAAACCTCGACCCGCAAGCCAGCCTCGCCGCTGGCGGCCTGTTGAGCCTGTTGCACCAGCAACACCTGGCAGAGAAGCATCGGGTGTTGACAGCGCTCAAGGACTTTCACAACCAGCCAAACGACGCTGTGGTTGCCGACCTGTTCCCGGCAACAGCAACAGTGCCATAATCCTGCCGGGGTATTGCTTGAAAACAATTGCGTGTTACAGCATAAAAGGTGGCGTGGGCAAAACCGCAGCCGCGGTTAACTTTGCCCTCACCGCTGCCGAAGATGGCAATCGGGTACTGCTGATCGACCTCGACCCACAGGGGGCGTCGTCCTTTTATTTCCGGGTCAAACCCTCCAGCAAACTGAAAGCAAAGCTGTTTCTCAGCGAACAGGAAAAATTGCGCCAGAACATTCGCGCCTCGGATTACGCCAACCTCGATATCCTGCCCGCCAATTTGTCATACCGTAATTTTGACGTCATGTTCAAGCAGATGTCCCGTTCAAAACACCAGTTGCGCAAGGTGCTGAAAAGCCTGAAAAGTGATTATGACCTGCTGTTGCTGGATTGCCCGCCCAGCATTTCACTGCTGTCGGAAAACGTATTCAACGCCGCAGACCTGGTTCTGGTACCGGTCATCCCCACCACTCTCTCCGAACGTACCCTGGGGCAGCTGTGGCGGTTTTTCAAAGACAACGACTATGACACCCGTAAAATCTGTCCCTTCCTGTCCATGGTGAACTACCGAACCCGCATGCATAAGGATGTGTCAGAGCGCCTGCACAAGGACTACAAACGCGTGCTGCAAGGCTATATACCCCTGTCGGCCGAAATCGAAAAAATGGGCGCCCAGCGAGCGCCAATTTTTGCCTACGCCCGTAACCATATCGCGGCCAAGTGTTACCAAATGATGTGGAGTGAACTGAGAAACAGGATTGAAGCCCTATGACTGCACTGGAAATCGAACGTAAATTCCTGCTGGCCGAGCTGCCAACCCCGCTGAACTTGGACGACAGCGTGCCAATCCAGCAGGGATATATAGCCCTGACACCAGACAGCCGCGAGGTGCGGGTGCGGCGCAAGGGCGAGGGTTGCTATTTAACCGTGAAAGTCGGCCGCGGCCTGACTCGGCAGGAGACCGAAATAGACATTGATGAGGCGCAGTTTGCTGCCCTGTGGGCGACCACCGCAGACGCGCGCCTGGACAAGATTCGCCACCACTATCCCTGGGGTGAGCACCTGATCGAAGTCGACCAATACCAGGGGTCGCTGGCCCCGCTGCTGGTTGCCGAGGTGGAATTCGAGTCGGAGCAAGCCAGCCGCGATTTCAGGCCGCCACCCTGGTTTGGTGAGGAGATCACCGACGACCTGCGTTTTTCCAACTACAACCTCGCCACTGTCGGTCTGCCGCCCCTGTAACCCGGTTCGCTGCAACCCTGCCACCCAGGCGCACTGTACAAGCCGCTGTGCGGTCTGTTTAAACAGCTTGAGCGAACAGGGTAAAACAGCTTGAGCGGCCAGGTGAAAACAGCCTGAGATCAGAATTTTAAAACAGCTTAAGCTGCTCCAGCTTCGCCTGGACCGGGCCAAACGAGCGCCGGTGAATAGGGCTGACCCCCAGCTGCTCCAGCGCCTGCAGATGCACCGAAGTCGGGTAGCCCTTGTGACCGGCAAAGCCGTAACCCGGGTACTGCTGATCGAAGGCGACCATTTCCCGGTCGCGGGTCACCTTGGCGAGAATGGACGCGGCACTGATGGCCGCCACCCGGCTGTCACCCTTGACCACCGCTTCCGCCGGATAGTCCCAGCGCGGTATCTTGTTGCCGTCCACCCACACGTGCTGCGGCTCGACCTCCAGGCCCTGCACTGCCCGGGTCATAGCCAGCAGGCTGGCCTGGAGAATATTGAGGCGATCAATTTCCACCACGCTGGCACGCGCTACACAGAAACTTTTTGCCTTGGTGCGGATTTCTTCAAACAGGAATTCGCGCTTTTTTTCGCTGAGCTTCTTCGAATCTGCCAGCCCGGCAATGGGCTTGTCCGGATCCAGAATGACCGCTGCCGCCACCACATCACCGGCCAGCGGGCCGCGCCCGACTTCGTCGACACCCGCACCCAGCTCACCCGAATAGACACTGACAAAAGGCTGCATCAATCACTCCCTGCCAATCAATTGCAACACCGCGGCTGCGGCCTTTTCACTGGCGTCACAGCGAATATGTTCGTGTATCTCGGTAAAACGCTGTTGCAGGCGACGCACTTCCTGCGGCTGTTGCAGGTAAGCCAGGACTTCCCTGCCGAGGCGTTCGGGGGTGACGTCATCCTGCAAAATCTCGGGTACCAGGGGCTCGTCCGCCAGCAAATTGGGCAGGGCAAAGTGCCGGGTTTTCACCAGCCGTGACAGAATCCAGTAGCCCAATTTGGAAAACTTGTACGCCACCACCATCGGGCGCTTCAACAGCATGGCCTCAAGGCTGGTGGTGCCGGAGGCCATCAATACCACTTCCGCCGCCGTCATTACGGTCTGCGACTGGCCGTCGATAATTTGCAGCGGCAGTGGTGTCGGCAGCGCCGCCAGCTGCTGTTCGATTTGCACCCTGCGGGCGGCGTTAGCCGCGGGCACCACAAACTGCACATCCGGGCACTGCTGCAAGCACCAGGCCGCGGCCCGCCAAAAAACCGGACCCAGTATGTTCACCTCACCGCCGCGGCTGCCCGGCAACAATGCGACATAGCGTACCTGCGCATCCAGCCCGAGACTGGCGCGAGCAGCTTGCTGATCGGAATGCAGCGGAATCTGGTCGGCCAGCGGGTGGCCGACAAAACAGACCGGCACCTGGTGTTGCTGGTAAAAGCTGGCCTCGAACGGCAGCAGGGTCAACATCAGGTCCACCGCTCGGGCGATTTTGACGATGCGCTTTTGCCGCCACGCCCAGACCGAAGGGCTGACATAGTGCACTGTGGCAATGCCTTTGGCCCGCAGTGTCTCCTCCAGGCTGAGGGTGAAGTCCGGCGAGTCGATCCCGATAAATACGTCCGGCGGATTGCGGCTAAAATGGGTGGCCAAATGTCGGCGAATACGCAGCAATTCAAACAGGCGTTTGAGGGGTTCGATCAACCCCATCACCGCCAGGCGGTCCTGGGGGAAAAAGCTGTTAAAGCCCAGCGCCAGCATGCGCGGGCCACCGATACCTTCAAACACGGCGTCGGGATAGCGCTTTTGCAGAGCCGCCATCAGGCCGGCACCCAGCATATCGCCAGACGCCTCCCCGACGACAATACCCACACGCAAGGACATTCAGTATTTTCTCAGCGAACGATGCCACGGCTTGACGACTGCAGGGTTTCGATCAGCAGTCGAACCGGCTGGCAGTCAGCAGCGAGGGACTCAAGTTCCACCAGGGCTTCCGCCAGGGTCAGCTTGCGTCGATAGATAATCTTGTAGGCCTTGTTAATGCCAGCGATATCTTCCTTGCTAAAACCGCGCCGCCGCAGTCCCTCGGAATTTATGCTCTTGGCCTCGGCCGGGTTGCCGCTCACCATCACGTAAGCGGGCACGTCCTTGCCGATGCCGCAGCCCATACCGGTAAAGGCGTGGGCGCCGATCCGACAAAACTGATGCACCAGGGTATAACCGCTGAGAATGGCCCAGTCGTCCACGTAGACGTGGCCAGCCAGGGCGGCGTTATTGACCAGGATGCAGTGATTGCCGATGACACTGTCGTGGCCGACGTGGACATAAGCCATCAACAGATTGTCACTGCCGATACGGGTTTCACCCTGGTCCTGCACCGTGCCGCGATGGATGGTTACCCCCTCGCGGATAACATTGTTATCCCCCATAACCAGGCGGGTATCTTCACCTTTGTACTTGAGGTCGGGTGTGTCTTCGCCCACCGACGAGAACTGGAAAATATGATTGTTGCGACCAATAACCGTGGGGCCCTTGATAATCACATGGGACTCAATCCGGCAGCCGTCACCAATCTCCACCCCCGGCCCAACAATAGACCAGGGACCAACACTGACGCCCTCACCCAGGCGGGCGGCAGGATCAATAATCGCGCGGGGATCAATCAATGCGGTCACCCTCAGACTTTGCGATCGGCACAGAGAATCGTGGCCGAAGCAGCGAGCACACCATCAACCGTGGCGCGACACTCAAACTTCCAGATACCACGCTTTTCCGATACTACCCGGGACTCCAGGTCGAGACGGTCACCGGGGATAACCTGGCGTTTGAAACGCACATTATCCGCTCCGGCAAACAGGTAGATGGAACCATCCGCCGGCTTTTTGTTCAGCGTCTTAAAACCGAGAATGCCCGCCGCCTGGGCCAGGGCTTCAACAATCATTACTCCCGGAAATATGGGCGCCTGGGGAAAGTGGCCGTTGAACACATGCTCATTGATGGAGACGTTCTTGTAAGCGCGGATATAGTCACCCTCCACCAGTTCAACAACCCGATCCACCAGTAAGAATGGATAGCGATGGGGCAGGTATTCACGAATTTCGTTGGTATGCATCATTAGCTCAATCCTGAGAGTAGTGTAATTCTTGGCCTATTCTTTATCGGTGCCGGATCCTGCCTGGGTGTCAGACTTTGAGAATTTTTTTTCCAGTGCCCTTTCCAATACCCCCAGCCGGCTCGCAATGCGATCCAACTGGCCGAAGCGAATGGCGTTTCTGCGCCACTGCTTGCTGGCAGTTGCCAGCGTACCTGAGGAATAGGACCCCGGTGTATCGATCGACTGATTGATAAAGGTGACCGCGGTAATTTGCACGTTATCAACAATAGTCAAGTGGCCGGCAATACAGGCGGCACCGGCTATAATACAGTTTTTACCGATCGTCGTACTGCCGGCAATGCCGGTACAACCGGCGATGGCCGTATTCTCGCCGATCCTGACATTATGTGCGACCTGGACCTGGTTATCGATAATGACGCCGTTGCCAATGACCGTGTCGTCCAATGCGCCCCGATCTACTGTGGTGCAGGCACCAATCTCCACCCGGTCGCCGATAACCACGCCACCCAACTGGTGAATTTTCACCCAGCCAGCGGCACTGGGGGCAAAGCCAAAACCGTCGGCGCCGATGACACAACCACTGTGCAGTATCACCCCGGAACCAATTCTAACACCGTGGTAGAGCGTGACGTTAGCGTGCAGAACCGTGTCCGCCCCGATTTCGCAATCGGCTCCCACGGAACAGCCCGGGCCAATAACTACCCCGGCGCCGAGCACTGCCCCGGCTGCCACACTGGCACTGGCGCCGATACTGACACCCTCACCCAGCCTCACCGACGGGTCCACACTGGCACTGGTATGCACCCCCGGCACTGCCGCGGGTGAGGTATCCAGTACCTGGCTCAGCTTGGCGTAACAAAGATAAGGGTTGGTAGACAGCAGGCGGTTGCCGGCAAACACCTCGCGGCTGTCGGCGCGCATGATCACCGCACTGGCGCGGGTGTCCGGCAAGTACTTCTGGTAGGCGGGGTTGGCGAGAAAGCTGATATCGCCCGGCTGGGCGCTTTGCAGGGTATTGATGCCGCTGATATGGCAGTCGCCATCACCTTCCAAATCGGCTCCAATCAGTGTGGCCAATTCCTGCAGGGTCCACACACGTCGCTTGGTCATGGGACATCCATTATAAAATGCGTCAAATTAACCGTTCAGTGCGCCGCGAGTCAGCGGCACACCGACACCCGGGCGGTTGGCCCGGATCCGGGAGAGACCTTCCTTTCACTTTCGCAATACAAGCCGATCAACTCTTTCATTACTGTCGTTCGAGAGTAGCTGGCGTTCGAGAGCAGCTGTCAATCGAGAGTAACCGCCGATCAAGAATTCGGGATCGAAAAAACATGCAATCCAAGGCTCCGGGATCGCAGACTTCCGCAAGGTGAAAGCACCTGCCAATCGAGGCCAAATCGGGCCGAGGGACCGCTACTGCAGTCGCCAGTCAAAGCAGTCCTCTGGCAACTTGCACTGCGTGCTCGGCAAGCGAGTTACTTCTTGTTCAATTTCTCGGTAATTTTGGCAGTAATGTCGTAGTCAGGGGTGGCAAAGTAGGCCACGCTGGAATCCAGCACCAGGCCGATATTGCCGGCAGAGACCACGTCATTGAGCGCTTCTTTGGCCAGCTCACCCTGGTCCTGCATAATGCGCTTGACCACGCCGTTGCGCTCAGCTTTCAGCTTTTCCGCAGCCAGCTTCAGGTCCGCGCTGATGTATTCCACTTTTTTGCGGTGATCCGCGCGGCGCTCTTCTGACCAGGTCATGCCGTTGGTCTGTGCGTCCTTGTCGAGGTTGACCAGGTCGGCGCGCAGACTTTCAAACTTGGCTCGCAGGGCGGCGAAATCCGCGTCCGCGTCCAGGGCCATCAACTGCTTTTTCGCCGCTTCGGTCTGGATAATGGCAGCCTGCATATTGACCACCACCACTTTGCTCTGGGCCGCGAAGGCGCCGGCAGAAAGGGTCAGGGCCAACAACGCCAGGGTAATTTTTTTACTTATATTCACAATTAAACTCCAAATTAAAATAATAAATCAGTTTTGAACCCGGGATCAGAAAGAAGAACCCAGCGAGAACTGGAAAAACTCGGTATCGTCGTACTCATTTTCAACCAGCGGTTTGGCAATACTGAAGGTCAAGGGGCCAAAGCCACTGATCCAGGTAACACCAATCCCTGCAGATACACTCAACTTGCTGATATCGAAATCAAAACAGTTGAGCTGCTCAGGGCCGCAATTGGCATCAAAGACATTGCCCGCGTCGATAAAGAACGCCGACTGCATGGAACGCTGATCCTTGATAAAGGGCAGCGGAAACAGTATCTCGGCACTGCCTTCCACCAGAATATTACCACCAAACGGGTCGTCGTCGTTGCTCGCGGTCTGGGTCCGTAACTTTCCGGTAGTGCTATCAATAATATAGGCAAAGTCATCCAGTGAATTGACGCTGCCTGCTGTGGTCACCACATCCAGCGGTGAGGTATAAAACACCGCAGGTGTGGACAGCGGCCCCAAAGTATTGCGCTTGAAACCCCGCACCGAACCAAAACCGCCGGCGTAGAAATGCTCAAAGAACGGCAGTTCATCGGTGCCACCGTAGGCATTGGCGTAACCGAGGCTAGTGCGCAAACGCAGGGTCAGGCTGCGGGTCAGGGGGCGGAAATACTGCGCGTCGTAGGTCACTTTATAGTATTCCAGGTCACCGCCGGGCAGACTCAACTCCAGCGACAGGGACTGGGAGGAGCCGCGGGTCGCCAGTCGGCCCCGGTTCAGGGTGGACTGGCGCCAGCTGCCATTCAACGTCATGATATTGAACGAATCACCGTGTATATCGATCCAGCCATCGGGAGATGCGGTATTGTAGGCTGCGTTCGGATCGTACGGTTGACGCAGATCCAGCCCAGAATCACTGAGATCACAGGCGATAGCTGCACCACTACTGTCAAAGCAGTTCCCGAGATAATCAGCTTGGTCCACCACCCAGTTAATACCCGCCGTAGGCCGCGGTGAACCAATAATTTCCTGCACCGCAAAGCTGCCGGTCTCGATGGATATATTCGAGATTCCGATGCCGAAGGACAGCCGCTCGACCTCTGAAATCGGGTAGCCGAAGTTAACACTGCCGCCGAAGGAGTCAGTGGTGTAGCTGGAGATGTTGTACTCAGAAAAATCCCGCGCCCGGTAAAAGATGTTGAAGCCGCGGCTGACGCCGTCCGGGGTGAAGTAGGGGTCGGTATAGTTAAAGCTGTACACCGTCTGGTAGGACGAGGTACTGACGTTAAAGCCCACCGCCTTGCCGGTACCAAACCAGTTGTTCTGCTGCACATTGGCACCCAGCACGAAGCCGGTGCCCTGGGCGTAACCAAAACTGGCGCCAATACTGCCGGATGGCTGCTCTTCTACGGTGTACTCGACGTCCACCTGGTCCGAGGTACCGGGCACTTCGCGGGTGTCCACTTTGACTTCTTTAAAGTACCCCAGCCGCTCCAGTCGCACTTTGGACGACTCAATGCGGGAAGTGGAAGCAGAGCCCCCCTCCATCTGCCGCATTTCGCGGCGCAACACTTCGTCGGTGGACTTGGTGTTACCCCGGAAGTCGATACGACGCACGTAGGCGCGCTTGCCCGGGTCCATAAAGAAGGTCACTTTTACCGTGCTATCCTCCTCGTTCAATTCGGGGATGCCGCGCACTTCGGCAAAGGTATAACCCTCATTGCCAAGCCGCTGGGTGATGTAGTCGGAGGTGGTGGTCATCAACACCTGGGAGAATGTCTGCCCCTCGCGCAGGATAAACAGGCGCTTGATTTGCTCTTCCGGAATCACCGGTTCACCGGCGAGTTCCACCGCGCTGACCGTGTATACCGGGCCCTCGGTGATATTCGCGGTGATGTAGACCGTCTCCTTGTCGGGGCTCAATGACACCTGGGTGGAATCAATTTTGAACTCCAGGTAACCGCGATCCAGGTACCAGGACTCCAGTCGCTCCAGGTCACCGGTGAGCTTTTCCTTGGAATAGCGGTCATTGCTGTTCAGCCATGACAGCCAGCCAGTGGTTTTCAACTCGAACAATTCGCCCAGCTCCTTGTCGCTGAAAGCTGAATTGCCGACCACATTGATGTGCTTGATGGAGGCTACCGTGCCCTCATCCACGGTCACCTTCAATTTGACCTGGTTGCGCGGCAGGTCAATGACTTCTGTTTCAACCTTGGCGCTGTAGCGCCCCTGGGATACGTACTGGCGCTCCAGTTCACGGGTCAGGCCCTCGAGGGTGGCCTGCTTGAAGATCTGGCCCTCGGCAAGACCGTTATCGGTCATACCCTTTTTCAGGTCTTCGGTTTTGATGGCCTTGTTGCCTTCGATTTCTATCTCGCTGATGGCCGGCCGCTCCTTGATCACGATCACCAGCACATCGTCGTCACGGCCAATCTTGATGTCCGCGAAGAAGCCGGTCCGGAACAGCGACCTGGTAGCCCGCTGGATATCCAGGGTATCGATCGTTTCACCCACCTGAACTGGCAGTGCGGCAAATACGGTGCCGGCAGAAACACGCTGCAAGCCCTCCAGCCGAATATCCGCGACCCGGAACTGGGCGGCGAAAACGGTAACTGGCAGTAACAAGAGAGCAACAAAGAGGTAGCGACAACGCTTCATATATCAGGTTCTAAGGTTATTTTAAAACTAAACTATTGCTTTGATAGCGAGCCATCAAAGCCTGCAGAATTCATCACTTGCAATGGGAATGTCAGGTTTCAGTGCACCGTCTTCACCCGGTATTGCTACAGCGCCAAAGGGGCATTACACCACCCCTGCGGAGCAGTACAGCATCAAAGTCGCATGACATCGTTGTAGAGCGCCAGGATCATCAGCCCTGCAACGAGCACCAATCCAATTTGATAGCCGGCCGCCTGTATTTTTTCCGAAACCGGGCTCCCCTTAACCACTTCAATAAAGTAGTAGAACAGGTGACCCCCATCCAGCACCGGAATTGGCAATAAATTAAACACCCCCAAACTGATACTCAGCAAAGCCAGAAAGCCAATATAATAATTGGCGCCAGCTTTAGCGGAAGCGCCCGCCACTTTAGCAATGGTGATGGGCCCGCTCAAGTTTTTCGTGGAAATTTCACCGAGAATCAGCTTCTTGACTGACAGCAACACAAACCCCGATGTATCCCAGGTCTTGTGCACGGCTTTGACAAAGCCCGCCGAGATGGAATATTCCTGTTGGCGCAACATTTCCCGGGGCCACTCCGGGCGCACCGGCATAATCCCTATCTGCCCCACCTGGGCACCGGTTTCCGTGGTCACGGCGCGGGTGGTCAGGGGCACCGTATAGATTTCCCGCCGACGCTCATATTCCACCATAATTCGCTGGCCGGGCCGAGCCTGGACGATCTTCACCAGCTCGGCCCAATCGCCGATCAACTCGCCATCGATAGCGACAATGCGATCGCCAGCGGCAAGGCCCGCTTGCCCGGCCGGGCTGTCGTCCATTACCTCGGCAATAATCGCTTCAAAGGTCGGCCGCCAGAGGCTGATGCCGAGGCCCGCCACCGGGTCAGGTTCCTCGACCCCCTGCAACCATTTATCCAGCTGCGCTTCCGATTCATATTGCAGGTTGGAATTGGCGTATTTGACCGTAAAGGAGATGGTTCCGGACTCCCCCAGTCGTTTCAGTAACTGCCGGTTCAGGTCCTGCCAGGTCGCCACCGCTTGGCCATCAACCGCGATAATCTCCTGGTTGGCCTCGAGACCGGCCTGGAAAGCCAGCGAGCCCGGCTCCACCTTGCCGATCACCGGGGCTATATCCGTGGTACCCGGAAGCAGCATGATCCAGAACAGCAGGACGGCGAGAATAAGGTTTGCCACCGGCCCGGCAGCCACTATGGCGATGCGCTGCCAGACATTTTTGCGATTGAAGGCGCGATCCAGCTCCTCGGCCGCCACCTCGCCCTCGCGCTCATCCAGCATTTTGACGTAGCCGCCAAGGGGGATGCCGGCCACACAGTATTGAGTACCGGATTTGTCATACCAGCTATAGAGTGGTTTGCCAAAGCCAATCGAAAAGCGCAACACCTTGACGCCGCATTTGCGCGCCACGTAAAAATGCCCGAACTCGTGAAACGTGACCAGTACACCCAAGGCCACCAAAAACCAAATAATGGTCAACACACTATCCAAACTGCTCTACCTCTGGTTACTCTTGGATCCAGCGTGAAAATCCCGCCGCATTGGTACTACTACGCTCTCCGCCCTGGCGCGGGCCTCTCGATCCGCATCTTTGACCGTATTCAGGTCTGCAGGTTCGATATTGTCGGTCTTATCCAGCACTTTCTCTATCACTACCGGAATATCGGTAAATCGGATCTGCTGTTGCAGGAATGCTTCAACCGCCACCTCATTGGCGGCGTTCAGGCTCGCCGGCATGATGCCGCCGGCGTTGGCCGCCGCCACCGACAACTGCAGTGCGGGAAAACGCTGGTAATCCGGCGCTTCAAAGTCGAGCCGGGCGACCGCCATAAAATCGAGACTGGCCACGCCTGACTCAATGCGCTCGGGCCAGGCCAGGGCGTGGGCTATCGGTGTGCGCATATCCGGGTTGCCCATTTGCGCCAACACCGAGCCATCCACATACTCCACCATCGAGTGCACTACGCTCTGGGGGTGCACCACGATCTCAATCTGCTCGGGGCTGACACCAAACAACCAGCAGGCTTCGATAAATTCCAGCCCCTTGTTCATCATGGTGGCCGAATCCACCGAAATCTTGCGCCCCATCGACCAATTGGGGTGGGCACAGGCCTGGTCGGGAGTCATCCCGGACAGCTGTGCCAGAGGTGTTTGCCGAAACGGGCCGCCGGAACCGGTCAGCAGGATTTTACGGATGCCGGAATGCTGCAACCCCCGATAGTCGGCGGGCAGGCACTGGAATATCGCATTGTGCTCACTGTCGATCGGCAAGAGGGTGGCCTGATGCTCCCTGACTGCCTGCATAAACAGGCCACCGGCCATCACCAGTGATTCCTTGTTGGCCAGCAGCACCTGCTTGCCGGCCCGCACCGCCGCCAGGGTGGGCTCGAGCCCGGCGGCACCCACTATGGCCGCCATGACTGTATCCACCTCGGCCGCGGCTGCCACGTCCACCAGTCCGGCGGCGCCGGCCAGCACTTCAGTGGCGGAACCGGCCTGCCGCAACATAAGCGCCAATTGCGCGGCCTCTTCCTGCTGGCGTAACACCGCATAGCGCGGCTGGTGACTCAGGCACTGTTGATACAGATCGGTGACGGAATTGTTGGCGGTCAAGGCATAGACCTGATAGCGCTCCGGGTGACGCGCCAGTACGTCCAGCGTACTGACACCGATAGAGCCGGTGGAACCCAGAACAGTTACCCGTCGTTTCATGAATACATCCAAACCCTGTGCTGCGCGCAGTGTGCTAAAACGACCAACCGCTGAGTAAAATCGCCAGTGCGAATACCGGTGCTGCGGCGGTAACCCCATCGATGCGGTCCAGCAAGCCACCGTGGCCTGGCAACAGCTGGCTGCTGTCCTTGATGCCGCGCTGGCGCTTGAGCATGCTCTCCGACAAATCCCCCAACACCGACACCAGACTGGCCGGCACGATGACAGCGAAGACCAACCAGCCGCCACTGGCGCTGTAACCAATCAACGCCGCCAGCAACAGGCAACAGCCCAGGCCGCCCCAAAACCCCTCCCAGGATTTGCCCGGACTGACATTGGGGGCCAGCTTGTGCTTGCCAAAGGCCTTACCGCTGAAATAGGCGCCAATATCGGCGCAGGCTACCGCCACCATGACCAGCACCACCAGCCACTGTCCGTACTCCTGGGAGTGGAGATATACCAATGCCAGCCAGGCAGGCACCAGCACCACTATACCCATTATAGCCTTCAGCCAGCGCCGGTCCCAAAGTACCGCGCTGGCCGGGTAACCCTGCACCCACAACAGGGCCAGCGCCCACCAGCCGCAGGCCAGCAGCAGGATGTCGCGCAGTCGATCCAGTGCCAGCGCCTCGCCACCCAGCAGATGGGTGTAATACGCCAGCCCGGCCGCCACCAGGCCGACCAACAGTGCGTACAGGCAGCGCTGCCACTGGGGCTCGAAACCCGCCAAATTTGCCCATTCCCAGCCCGCCAGCATCACCACTAACGCCAGCGCCAGGGCAAAACCGGACAGCGGCAGAGCAAACAGCGCCAACAAAAAACAGGCTGCCAGTATTATTGCTGTTATGACTCGCTGCTTAAGCACTGCTGCCCCCTTGTACCTGCTCCGCGGTTTTGCCGAAACGGCGCTGGCGACGGTGAAAGTCGGCCACCGCCGCATCCAGCGCCTCAGCGCCAAAGTCCGGCCAGTAGAGGTCACTGAAGTAGAATTCGCTGTAGGCCGTTTGCCACAAAAGAAAATTGCTGATGCGATGCTCACCACCGGTTCGAATCAACAAATCCGGCTCCGGCAGGTCGGCTACGGAGGTGCATTGGTGCAGCAGCTCCTCAGTGATATCCGCAGGGGCCAATTCGCCATTGGCCACCTTCACCGACAGCTGGCGAGCGGCGTTGGCGATATCCCAGCGACCACCGTAGTCAGCGGCAATCACCAGTGTGGCACTGCCCTCCGCGGCGATGCTTTCCGCCTCCCCTATCGCCCGCTGGATCTTTTCACTGAAGCGATCCCGGCGCCCGATAATACGCAGGCGCACGCCCTCCTGGCTGAGTTTGACCGCTTCGCGTTTGAGGTAGGTGAGAAACAGGGTCATCAGTGCCTCCACCTCGCGACGGGGGCGCTGCCAGTTCTCGGAACTGAACGCAAACACCGTCAACACCTCGACCCCGTGGGTCTTGCAGGCCCGCATCACTTCGCGAATCTGTTCGACACCGGCCTTGTGTCCCTGGCTGCCCACTTTACCGCGCTGTTTCGCCCAGCGGTTGTTGCCGTCCATAATAACGGCGATATGGCGCAATTGATTAACTGCCACCGACAAACCCCGCCGCGTGCAGTAACATTGTAATAGGCGCCATCAAATTTCCAGCAAGTCTTTTTCTTTTGCTGCCAACGCACTGTCAACCTGGGCAACATACTTGTCGGTTATCTTCTGGATTTCATCCTGGGCGCGACGCTCGTCGTCTTCGCTGATTTCCTTTTCCTTGACCAGGTCCTTGACCAGGCCGAGGCAATCGCGACGCACATTGCGGATCGATACCCGCGCACTCTCGGCTTCATTGCGCGCCTGCTTAATGTAGTTCTTGCGGGTTTCCTCGGTCAGGGCGGGCATGGGAATACGCATCAACTCGCCGGTGGTCACCGGGTTCAGGCCCAGGTCTGACTTCATAATGGCCTTCTCGATCTCGGGCACCATGGCTCTCTCCCACGGGCTCAGGGACAGGGTCCTGGCATCCAGCACTGAAATGTTCGCCACCTGCTTCAGGGGCGTCAATGAACCGTAGTAATTCACCATGACGCTGTCGAGAATACTGGGGTGCGCGCGCCCGGTGCGTATCTTGTTAAAATTGTTGCCGAGGGCATCTACTGCCTTGGCCATTCGCTCGTTGGCGTCCTTTTTAATGTCTTCTATCATTGGGTGGAGTCCTCTGAGTTTCCTTTAATCCAATCTACGACTAAAACAATCTTCGCTTAAGTTGCTGCAACTTCTTCGATCAGGGTGCCTTCGTTCTCGCCCTTGATGATATTGAGCAGGGCCCCGGACTTGTTCATACGAAACACCCGGACCGGCATATCGTGCTCGCGGCAGAGGCAGATGGCGGTCAGGTCCATCACCCCGAGCTTTTTATCCAGCACCTCGTCGTAGGTCAGCCGCTCATAGCGGGTGGCACTGGGGTCTTGCATCGGGTCGGCGGTATAGACGCCGTCAACCTTGGTCGCCTTGAGGACAATATCCGCATCCACTTCGATTCCGCGCAAACAGGCGGCTGAGTCGGTGGTAAAGAACGGGTTGCCGGTGCCGGCGGCGAAGATGACAACCTCCCCATCCAGTAAAAAGCGGATCGCCCGGCGCCGGTCGTAGTGCTCCACCACCCCGCTCATGGGAATAGCAGACATCACCCGCGAGCTGATATTGCTGCGCTCCAGGGCATCGCGCATGGCCAGCGCATTCATAACCGTGGCCAGCATGCCCATATGGTCGCCGGTTACCCGGTCGAGGCCCGCCGCCTGCAGGGCCGCCCCACGAAACAGGTTGCCGCCGCCGATCACCAGTCCCACCTGCACCCCGATGCCGACCAGCTGGCCGATTTCCAGTGCCATTTTATCGAGAACCCTGGGGTCGATTCCAAAATTTTCCGATCCCATCAGCTCTTCGCCGCTGAGTTTTAACAGGATGCGCTTGTACTTCTTCTCTCTACCGGACGTCACAAAAACAGGCTCCAATTACGAAAGCGGATAAAATTTGCGGAAGTGTACCAGAAAAAAAGGCGGAGGTAGTGGCCCCCGCCTTTTTTAAACGCAATGCCGGCTCAAACAAGCGGCAGTGGAAATGAGCAATTACTTCTTGCTGGCTGCTACCTGGGCGGCAACTTCTGCAGCAAAGTCAGCTTCAGCGACTTCGATGCCTTCACCCACCTCGAAGCGGATAAAGGATTTCACGGTAGCACCGGCATCCTTGACCAACTGGCCAACGGTGACGTCAGGGTTTTTAACAAACGGCTGCTGTACCAGGCTGTTTTCCTTGAGGAACTTGTTGACCCGGCCCACCATCATTTTCTCGACGATGTTGTCCGGCTTGCCCGCCATATCCGGCTGCGCCTTGATGATTTCCTTTTCTTTGGCCAGCTCTTCATCCGGCATGTCTTCAGGGCTTACAACCCGTGGATTAACGGCTGCCACGTGCATGGCGACATCCTTGGCCACTTCGGCAGAACCGCCTTCCAGGCTGACCACAACTGCAATTTTGCTGTTGGAGTGCACATAGGCACCCAGTACGCCACCCTCAACCACCTGCACGCGACGCAGGCCGATGTTTTCGCCGATTTTTTGCACCAGCGCCTGGCGAGTCTCCTCCAGGCCGGCAGCCAACAGGGCCGCCACATCGTCACTCTTGGCATTAAACGCCGCTTCCAAGGCGGTGTCGACAAACGCCAGGAAGCCGGTATCGCGGGCGGCGAAGTCGGTTTCAGAGTTGACTTCGACCACTACCGCATAGGCGCCGTCGTCGGCAACCTTGACCGCAACAACACCATCAGCAGCGGTGCGACCGGCTTTCTTTTCAGCTTTCAGACCGGAGGCCTTGCGCAAGTTTTCAATGGCCAGATCGATGTTACCATCGGCTTCGTTCAGTGCCTTTTTGCACTCCATCATGCCGAGACCAGTGCGCTCGCGCAGTTCTTTTACCATCGAAGCAGAAACAGCTGCCATGACAATATCCTCTTCATTAATTGCGTATTCAAATTCAAAAAAGGGGGCCGGGCCCCCTTTTTGCGTTTCCCGACCCTTGAGCGGACCCGGGAAATATGACCAGCCCGGGCCTTACTGGGCCGCAGCTTCGTCGTCGTTCACCTCGACAAACTCGTCGGCCTTGGCGGCGCCACCCTGCAGGTTCGCTGCGCCTTCCAGACAGGCATCGGCAACCGCTGAAGCGTACAGCTTGACCGCGCGAATAGCGTCGTCGTTACCTGGAATAACGTAGTCAACACCGACCGGATCGCTGTTGGTATCGACGATACCAATAACCGGGATACCCAGCTTGTTGGCTTCCTGAATGGCGATGCGCTCGTGCTCAACATCGATCACAAACAGCGCGTCTGGCAGGCCGCCCATATCCTTGATACCGCCAATAGACAGCTCCAGCTTGTCCTTGGTACGGCTGCGCATCAGCGCTTCTTTCTTGGTCAGCTTTTCGAAAGTACCGTCGGTCTGCTGGGCCTCGAGCTCGCGGAAGCGACGGATAGACGTGCGAATGGTCTTGTAGTTGGTCAGCATACCGCCCAGCCAGCGGTGGCTGACGTAGGGCTGGTTAGCGCGCTCGGCCTGCTCGCGGATAATCTTGGAAGCCGCACGCTTGGTGCCGACAAACAGGATTTTCTTCTTCTGCGACGCCATCTGGGTAACAACGGCCAGGGCTTCGTTAAAGGCGGGTACGGTGTGCTCAAGATTGATGATATGAATCTTGTTGCGGGCACCGAAGATGTACTGGTTCATCTTGGGGTTCCAGTACCGGGTTTGGTGACCGAAGTGGACACCGGCTTGCAGCATATCGCGCATGCTTACGTTAGGCATAATAATATATTCCTGGGTTAGGCCTCCACACACCCCATTGGTCAACCCCTGGCGATGCTAACACCGCGGGGCACCCAGACCGATGTGACGGTGCATGTGTGACGATAAGTAAAATTTCTGGTTTAAATCCCGCTCCGGCAGTGCCTGTCAACAAGCAATGACGACTACCACCGAAAAGCAGGGCGCGCTTTATACCACAAACCAGAACACAAGGAAAGCCGCCAGCCCCCTACTTCTCTCCGGGCGCTTGGTTTACAATACAACGCTTTTCCTGCCAGTGAGGCGAACTCAGGGCCGTCCACAGCGCCTGCAACCGAATTTTGCGTTGAAATTTATGCAAGGCTGGCAATCGCAGTCCCCATCGAAGTACAGCGGAAACCCGTCGATATCATGAGTGTAAGCATTAAAACCCCGGAACAAATCGCTAAAATGCGCGTCGCCGGCCGCATGGCCGCCGAACTCCTCGACCTGATCGAAGAGTACGTGGTGCCCGGTGTGACCACCGCCGAGCTGGATCGAATTTGCCACGAGCATATTGTGAACGTGCAAAAGGCAATTCCCGCGCCACTTAACTACAAGGGCTTCCCGAAGTCCATTTGCACCTCGGTCAACCAGGTGGTCTGTCACGGTATCCCCTCGGAGAAGAAAATCCTCAAGAACGGCGATATCATCAATATCGACGTCACCGTTATCTACGATGGCTGGTATGGCGACACCAGCAAGATGTACACCGTCGGCAAGGTTGCGCCGCACGCGCAGCGACTGATCCAGGTTACCCAGGAGTGTCTCTATAAGGGCATCGAGCTGGTCAGGCCTGGCTGTCGGCTGGGAGATATCGGCCACGTGATCCAGCAACATGCGGAAAAGAACTACTACTCCGTGGTGCGGGAATACTGCGGCCACGGTATCGGCGACACCTTCCACGAGGACCCCCAGGTGGTTCACTACGGCAAGCCCAATACCGGCCTGGAACTAAAGGAAGGCATGACCTTTACCATTGAACCGATGATTAACGCTGGCAAGGCGGCGACCCGCCTGCTGGCCGATGGCTGGACCGTTGAAACCCGCGACAAGCGGCTTTCGGCGCAGTGGGAACACACCCTGGCGGTCACCGCCGATGGGGTGGAAGTCTTGACCCGGCGCCCGGACGAACCCTTCCGGGGCCCGTAATCCCGGGGTTGGGCAGCCCCGCCCGCCCCGACACCTTATGCACACCAACCAGGCAGCCCACTCGCGCATGAAATACCCCACGCCCTACTTTGAACGACCGCCACTGTTTTTCTCCCAGTATCGCTTTCGGCAGCACCTGTTTAGCGACGGGGCCAACCAGATTACGGTTTTCAAAGATGCCCTGCACGGTGCCGACGTTCACCTCAATGATCGCTTTGCCGAAGGCGAGGAGATTCGCAGCCTCATCTTTGAGCGCGCCTCGCTGGTAGATTGCATCCTGCACTATGCCTGGCACCAGTTCCCATGGAGCGACAATGCCTGCCTGATCGCAGTGGGTGGTTACGGGCGCGGTGAGCTGCACCCGAAATCCGACATCGACCTGTTGATACTGCTGCGACAAGAGCTGCCGGAAGATCTCGCCAGTGCCGAAAAGCTGTTGCTGCTGCTCTGGGACATCGGCCTTAACATTGGGCACAGTGTGCGCACCATGGAGCAGTGTATCGACATTGCCGCCCAGGACATCAGCGTCGCCACCAGCATCATGGAAAGCCGGGCGGTAGTCGGCAACCCGAGCCTGTGTATCGAACTGAGAAAGCAGACCCTGCCCGACAAGATGTGGCCAATGATCGACTTTTTCCACGCCAAATGGAAAGAGCAGCAGGACCGCCACCAAAAATACAACAACACCGAATACAACCTGGAACCCAACGTCAAAAACGCCCCCGGCGGCCTGCGCGACATCCAGACCATCGCCTGGGTGGCAAAACGTCACTTTGGGGTCAACACCCTCGATCAACTGGGGGGGCAGGACTTCTTCACCGAGGAGGAGTTCGCGGTACTGGTGAGCGGCCAGGAATTCCTCTGGCGGGTTCGCTATGGCCTGCACAAACTGGCCGGGCGGGCTGAAGAGCGCCTGCTGTTTGACCACCAGCGCCAACTGGCCACCGAGTTCGGCTATAAAGACACCGACAGCATCCTCGCAGTTGAACAGTTTATGCGCCGCTACTACCGGGTAGTGATCGCCCTGCGCGAGCTCAATGACGTGCTGATGCACTACCTCAATGAAGCGGTGCTAAACCGCAATGGCAACGCCGAAATTGTTGCCATCAATGAGCGCTTTCAATTGCGCGATAATTATATCGAAGTCACCCAGCAGGATATTTTCCTGAACCATCCCTATGCGCTGCTGGAAATATTTGTCCATATGGGCCGCAATCCCGCCATCATCGGGGTGCGCCCGGAAACCATCCGGTTGCTGCGCGAGCACCGGGAGCTGATCGACGACGATTTTCGCAAGAACCCGGTCAATACCGCCTATTTTATGCAGCTACTGAGCTGCCACCAAAGCCTGGCCACCCAGCTGCGACGCATGAAGCGCTACAATATACTGGGCCGCTACCTGCCGGAATTTGGCAATATTATCGGCCAGATGCAGCATGACCTGTTTCATATATATACCGTGGACCAGCACACCCTGGTGGTCATTGAAAACATCTGCGCCCTGCACAACCCCAGTAGCCGGGAGCGATTCTCCCAGGCCTACTACTGCATGAAAGCGCTGCCGAAGCCGGAACTGCTCTACATTGCCGGTCTCTACCACGATATCGCCAAGGGCCGCGGCGGCGATCACTCCACCCTCGGCGCTGTGGACGCCCTGCAATTTTGCGAGCGCCACGGCCTGGCAAGCGAGGAAGCCAAATTGGTGGCCTGGCTGGTGGAAAAGCACCTGTTGATGTCCTTCGTATCGCAGAAAAAAGACCTCGCTGACCCGGACGTAATTCATGAATTCGCGCTGGAGATGGGTGACGAAACCCACCTCAATTACCTCTACGCCCTGACCGTAGCCGACATTAACGCTACCAACCCCAATCTTTGGAGCACCTGGCGCGCCAGCCTGATGCGCCAGCTTTATAACGAGACCATCCGGGTTCTGCGCCGCGGCCTGGAAAACCCGGTCGACCAGAAGGATATCATCGAAGAGACCCAGGCAACGGCCATGCAGTACCTGCTCAAGCGCGGCATTGACCGGACAGCGATCAACAAGGTCTGGGGCTATCTGGGCGACGACTACTTCCTGCACGAGCACGCCCGCGACATCATCTGGCAAAGCGAGGCAATCATTCGCCACAACAGCAAAGACGACTTGATCATGGTGCGCGAGACCACCAACCTGAAACACGAGGGTGCCACCGAGATATTTGTCCGCACCAAGGATCGCAAAAACGTCTTTGCTGCAGTGGCCTACACTCTCGACCAGCTCAACCTGTCGATCCAGAATGCGCGCCTCTACAACACCGATCGCGGCGGCTATACCATCGATACCTTTTACGTCCTGGATCACAATAACCAGCCGATTGGCAACGACCCGGCCAGAGTTGACAGAATCAAAAGCGCGCTCAAGAAGGCCCTCGAATCAGACAGCCTCTTCAGCGATACCACCAGACGCCTCACCCCGCGCCAGCTGAAGAACTTTTCCATACCCACGCGCACCAAGATCAGCAATGACATTCGCAGCAACTCCACCGTTCTGGAAGTGGTAACCCCGGACAGGCCGGGCCTGCTGGCCATCATTGCCAGGATCTTTATGCAGCACAATATCCAGCTCAACAGCGCCAAGATCGCGACCCTGGGCGAGCGGGTGGAGGATATATTCTACCTGGTGGATGCCAATGGCGAGCCCCTCAGCGACCCCGACTTTTGCAACACCCTGCAGGCCCAGATCCGCACCCAATTGGATCAGCAGGTGGTCGGCACCGATACCATCACCAGCTGAGACGCCACACCCCGGCCCAAAATCTGACCCTACCGGAATAGCCCTATGAACCCCGACCTGGAACTCCTGCAGCCCTACCCATTCGAGAAGCTGGCCGCCCTGAAAGCCGGCCTCGAGCCGCCGGCGGCGCTGGCGCATATCGCCCTTTCCATCGGCGAGCCCAAGCACCAGCCGCCGGCGTTTGTGCTGCAGGCGCTGGTGGACAGCCTGCCGCGCATATCCAACTACCCGTCAACCATTGGCCTGCCGGAGCTGCGCCAGGCGATTGCCGACTGGCTCAGCCGGCGCTTCGGCCTGGCCGAGGGCAGCATCAGCGCGGCACGCCAGGTGCTGCCGGTAAACGGCACTCGCGAAGCCCTGTTTGCCTTCGCCCAGGCGGTTATCGACCGCAGCGAGCAGCCGCTGGTGATTATGCCCAACCCGTTTTACCAGATTTACGAAGGCGCAGCCCTGCTGGCCGGAGCCCAACCCCACTTTCTCAATTGCACCCGGGAAAATGGCTACACACCCGATTTCGACGCGGTCAGCCCCGCTACCTGGCAGCGCTGCCAACTGCTGTACCTGTGCTCACCGGGTAATCCCACCGGCGCAGTACTGGACTCCGCCACCCTGCAAAGACTGATCGCCCTGGCTGATGAACACGATTTTATTATTGCCAGCGATGAATGCTATTCGGAACTGTATTTCGACGAGCAACGGCCACCCATCGGGCTGCTGCAAGCCTGTGCGGACATGGGCCGCAATGACTACCGCCGCTGCGTGGTGTTTCACTCCCTCTCCAAGCGCTCCAACCTGCCCGGCCTGCGCTCGGGCTTCGTGGCCGGGGACGCCGACATTCTGGCCAAATTCCTGCACTATCGCACCTACCACGGCTGTGCCATGTCCATACCCAGTCAGCTGGCCTCCGTCGCAGCCTGGCAAGACGAACAGCACGTGCGTGATAATCGCACGGCTTACCGCGCCAAATTCGACACTGTACTGGATATATTGCAGGACGTTATGGAAGTCGAGCGCCCGGACGCCGGCTTTTACCTGTGGCCCCGCACGGCGCAAGCCGGTCACGAGTTTGCCCGCGACCTCTATGCCCGACAAAACGTCACGGTCTTGCCCGGACGATTTATCGCTCGCGCCGCCGACGGCATCAACCCCGGTGAGCAGCACGTGCGCATGGCGCTGGTGGCCACCGAGGCCGAGTGCCGGGAGGCGGCCGAGCGCATTCGCGACTTTATCCGCCGCGGCTGAGGCAAGGTCCCATGGCCAGCATATGCCTGAGCAAGCCCGAGAGGGTCAATTATATCCAGCAGCGTCTGGAGGCACTCTATCCAAATCCGCCGATACCGCTGGACCACAAGGACCCCTACACCCTGCTGGTGGCGGTACTGCTCTCGGCCCAATGCACCGACCTGCGCGTCAACCAGGTGACCCCGGCGCTCTGGCAACTGGCGGACAACCCCTTTGCTATGGCGCTGCAGAAGGTCGAAGACATCCAGACGATCATTCGCCCCTGCGGCCTGTCACCCCAGAAAGCCAAGGCCATATCGGTACTCTCCCAGATGCTGGTGAGCGAACACAACGGCGAGGTGCCGGCGGATATGGCTGCACTGGAGAGGTTGCCCGGAGTAGGCCACAAGACGGCGAGCGTGGTCATGGCGCAGGCTTTTGGCGAACCCGCCTTCCCGGTGGACACCCATATTCACCGCCTGGCCCAGCGCTGGGGGCTGAGCAATGGCAAAAATGTGGCGCAGACAGAAAAAGACCTGAAACGGCTGTTCCCCCGCGGCAGCTGGAACAAGCTGCACCTGCAGATCATCTTTTACGGACGGGAATTTTGCAGCGCGCGCGGCTGCGACGGAACGGTGTGCGAAATCTGCACCACTTGTTACCCCAACCGCAAACACCCAAAGAAAATCAACAAGCCCTGAATTCAAGTGCCGTCACAATTAATGGCCGGCAGCGGGGCTATTCAGGAGCGAATCAGGAGCGCACAGGAAGCGGTCCAGTGGCGCGGGGGTCGTAGTATTTGCAGGGCGGGTGGCTCGGCACCTGCAGGTCGCGGGCGGCGAACGGGTTGTTGCGATCTCGCTCGGCGACCTCGCCTTCATCCACCAACCGCAGCTCGTGTGCCGGCCGGTGCTCACGCTCCGCCTGCAGCTGGGGCAGCGGATAATGGGCGGTGAGGATACTCTGCTCCGGCTCGATCCTGCAGACGGCACCGAGGCCTCGAATCACATCGCTGTAGAGTTGCGCCTCGCTGTAACTCAAGCCTTTTTTCAGCGTCAGCAGTCGGCCGCCAAACAGCTTTTGCAGGGTTTTTCGCTCCTTGATTTTAAACCATTTGGCAAAGCGCCGCGCCACATCACTACGGGTGTGGCCGAGGGTCACTTCACCCCAAAATACCACACGATAAGTAGAATGCTCAGAGGACATCCCCAAAAACTCCCAACGGTAAATAAAACTGCCTCGCCGCTGCAACAGGCAAAATCACATCCCCGATCGCCACGACCTGGCGTGCGGCTCTGGGTGACCCCCAGTGGATTCCGCAAATTAATGTGAACCAGTCCACAAATTATAAAAAAGATCAGGGCATTTGTCACTTATTTCTACACATTTCACTAAATCCCTGGCTGTCTTCCCGACGCTTTAGCGACCCGGCCGGCAACGGTGCCGTGAATACAAGCGAGGAATTTGATATGATCCCCCGCCTGATTATCAGGCACCCTTTTTCGACAATGGCTTGCTGCGGCAGCCACCGGCACGGAGCGAACCAGCGAACATGACCCGTCTTTACGGCATCAGCAATTGCGACACAGTGAAAAAAGCCCGCAACTGGCTCGACAGCCACAGCGTCGACTACCAGTACTGCGACTTCCGCAAAGACGGCCTGAGCCGCGCAGACGTAATCGAGTGGGTGACACAACTGGGCTGGGAAACCCTGGTCAACAAGCGCAGCACCACCTGGAAAACCCTGGATGATGCCACTCGCCAGCAGATTACTGACGCCAGCGTTGTCGATCTTATCCTGGCCCACCCCACCCTGATCAAACGGCCACTGCTGGCGCGCGACGACCTGCTCAAGGTCGGTTTCAAGCCCGCCGAATACCAATCCCTGTTTCAGTAACTTGCGCCGGGGCAACCCGCACCTGGCGGCTTAACCACCTCCTACAAATACAAACGGAATCTTAACCATGAGCAATCTCTACTCTTTCGGCCTCGGTGTCGGCACTCACAACAGCAAGGGCCAATGGCTGGAAGTCTACTACCCCAAGCCCCAGCTGAACCCCAGCGCTGCACTGGCCGCAGCCGCCAACAAGGCACTGGGTTACAGCGGTGGCAACCAGGCCATCGCCCTCGACAACAGTCAACTGGCAGCCCTGGCCGCGGCGCTTGAGGCGGCCGGTGAAGCTGACCAGGCAACCCTCGCCCGCAGCCTGCAAGAGAGCCAGCGACCACTGGTGGCTACCCTGCTCAGCGAAGACGCGGCGCCGGCGTCAGTACCGGAGGGCTACCTGAAGCTGCAACTGATCTCTCACCGCCTGGTAAAACCCCACGGCACCAACCTCACCGGCCTGTTCGGCACCCTCCCCAATGTCGCCTGGACCAACCTCGGCGCCATCGACCTGGACGAGTTGCCCGAGCGGCAGCTGCAAGCGCGCCTGCAGGGTGAACTGCTGGATGTGGACTGCGTCGACAAGTTCCCGAAAATGACCAACTACGTGGTGCCCAAGGGCGTCCGCATCGCCCATACCGCCCGGGTCCGCCTCGGCGCCTATATCGGCGAAGGCACCACCATCATGCACGAGGGCTTCGTCAACTTTAACGCCGGCACCGAAGGGCCGGGTATGATCGAAGGTCGGATTTCCGCCGGTGTGTTTGTGGGCAAGGGCTCCGACCTGGGTGGTGGCTGCTCCACCATGGGCACCCTGTCCGGGGGCGGCAACATCATTATCTCCGTTGGCGAAGAGTGCCTGCTGGGCGCCAATGCCGGCATCGGCATCCCGCTGGGCGATCGCTGCACGGTGGAAGCGGGCCTGTACATTACCGCCGGCACCAAGGTCATCCTGCTGGACGACGGCAACAACGAAGTAGAACAGCTCAAGGCCCGGGAACTGGCCGGCAAGTCCGACCTGCTGTTCCGCCGCAACTCCATCACCGGCGCGGTGGAGTGCAAGACCAATAAATCGGCTGTAGCCCTCAACGCCGAGCTGCACGCCAATAACTAAGCCAATAACTAAAAAAGCCAAAAACTAAAGAGGTCCGGCCAGCCGCCGGAACCTCCCTAGTGTGCACAGCAGCACAATCCGGCCGAGCTCAGCGCGGTCAACCAAACCAGAAGAACCTTTATATGACTAATTTATCGCCGACCCTTGAACTGGCCTGTGACCTGATCAGCCGCGACTCTGTTACCCCGGAAGACAAGGGCTGCCAGGCACTGATGGCCGAGCGCCTGAGCGCCATCGGCTTCCAGATTCACAACCTGCGCTTTGGCGACGTCGACAACCTGTGGGCCGTGCGCGGTACCAGCGGCCCCATTCTGGCCTTCGCCGGCCACACCGATGTGGTGCCTACCGGCCCCGCCTCCCAGTGGCAGCGGCCGCCGTTCGAACCCACCATCGACGCGGGCATGCTCTACGGCCGCGGCGCCGCTGACATGAAGGGCAGTCTCGCGGCAATGGTGGTGGCGTGCGAAAACTTTGTCGCTCAACACCCCGACCACAGCGGCCGCATTGCCTTCCTGATCACCAGTGATGAAGAGGGCGTGGCCATCAATGGCACGGTCAAGGTCATGGAGTGGCTGGCGCAGCAAGGTGAACAAATTACCTGGTGCGTGGTCGGCGAGCCCTCCAGCACCGCCAAAACCGGCGACGTCATCAAGAACGGCCGCCGCGGCTCCCTCGGCTGCTGGCTGACAGTCAACGGCGTGCAGGGGCACGTGGCCTACCCCCACCTGGCGGACAACCCCATTCACCGGGTCGCCCCGGCACTGGCGGAGCTGGCGGCTGAAGTATGGGATCAGGGCAATGATTTCTTTCCCGCCACCAGCTTCCAGATCTCCAATATCAACGCCGGCACCGGTGCCACCAATGTCATTCCCGGGCAAGTGGAGGTTATCTTTAACTTCCGTTTCTCCACCGAGCTGACCGAGGCGGACCTGCGCCAGCGCACCGAAGCCATTCTCGACAAACACCAGCTTGACTACGACATTGACTGGCGCCTGAGCGGCTTGCCGTTTCTCACCAGCAGCGGACCACTGGTGGAAGCCACCGTTGCCGCCATCAAGGCGGAAACCGGTTTTGACACCCAGTTGTCCACCGCCGGCGGCACCTCGGACGGCCGCTTTATCGCCCCGACCGGCGCCCAGGTCATCGAACTGGGGCCAGTCAACGCCACCATTCACAAGCTGGATGAGTGTGTCAAAGCCAGCGACCTGGACGTCTTGACCAACATTTATCGGGGCATTCTGCAGCGCTTGCTCAGCGGTCAAAGCAGCACCAACTAGTCCGCGACGGTCTTGGCGAGGCTGGCCGCTCCAGCCCGCCGGGATTGGCTCTCCAATGACCGAATAAAAATGACCGAATAAAAATGACCGAATAAAAAATGCCTGCATAAAAAACAGGCATTAATAGAACTTATTAAGCTAAAACAAACCGTCAAGTTTTGCGTAAACTGGCCGCTAGACAGAGTACCAGTGCTGCATTCGCAGCGCCTGAATCGAGGTGAGAGCCAATGCTGAAATTGACCGGGGTATTAAGAAACAGCAAGCCCAGGTCGGCCGCCGCCGGCGCAGCCCCCGAGCGCGAAGTGTTGGCCACCCTGCAAAAATTGCAGCGCGAGCACACCCTGATCTACGTCGCGCGCACCGCGACCGGTGGCGGCAATCAGGGGCAGCGCACCTACCAGAGCATCATCCTTGAGGTCAATCCGGGCGCCGGCACACTCACCATCGACGAACTGTTTCCCACCGGCCTGCTGCTGCATGAAAACGACCGCGTCTCCGTGACCGTGCGCACCTCAAAGCACCGCTCCCTTACCTTCCACACTCGCGTCGCCGAGCGCCTCAGCGACGGCGACCAGCCGAGCTACAGCCTGGTACTGCCCAGCCAGCTCGACGGCCACCAGCGCCGCGATGCTTTCCGCCTGGCCACCCAGGGCAGCGCCCGCTGGCAAATGGGGAGTATTGAGATTGACCAGGCCCGGGTCAGTGATATCTCCATCAGCGGTGTGCAAATCTCCCTGCCGGAAACCCCTGGCGACAGCCCGCCACTGGCGGTGGGGGAAGCCATTGAAAACTGCAACCTGCAGATCGCCTCGCTGAACTTGCACTGCGATTTGCGAGTGGCGCGCATTGCCGAAGCCGATTCCGGCATCACCACCATCGGCGCGCAGATGGTCACCCTCGACAGCAGTGAGCGCCGTCAACTGGAACAATTCATTATGCGGGAACAGCGCCTGCAGCGGTTGCGCAGCGCCGTCTGACCTAGCGCACCACAGCCGCCTGGCTGCTAGCCCCCGACAGCGGGCGGGTCGCCACCCACAGCAAGCGTGCACTCAACAACACGGCACTGCCAGCCAAACCCACCAGCAGGCCGATCCAGAACCCCTTGGCCGCCAACGACACCCCCCACCAATCCGTGCGCGCCAACACGAAACCCAGCGGCAGCGCCACCCCCCAATAGGCCAGCAGGATCAACAGCATGGGCACGCGGCTGTCCTGATAGGCGCGCAAGCCGGCATTGGCCGCAATCTGGATATGATCGGGAATCTGGTAGAGCGCCATCCACACAAACAGTGCCACTGCGCCCGCCTGCACCGCCGCATCGGTGGTAAACCAGCCCACCAGGGTATGGCGCAGCAGCAGGATTGAGGTCGCTGTAAGCAGGGCCAGCGCCACCGCGGTCAGCAGACCTGTCCTGACCACAAAGTTGGCGGTTGACTGTTGGCCACGGCCGAGAAAGTAACCGACGCGAATGGTCAACGCCTGGGAGAAGCTGAGGGGTATCATAAAAATCAGGTGGGAGATGGTGAGGGCTATCTGGTGCCCGGCGACCACCACCGCCCCCAGCGGCGCCAGCAGCAGGGCGATGGTAGAAAAAATGGACACCTCGGCAAACACCGCCAGCGCAATCGGAACCCCCAACCGGGCCACCGGTTTGATCTCCTGCCAGACCGGCCACTGCCAATCGCTAAAGAGGTGAATGCCCTGGTAGTCCCCGGAGCGGGCGGTCAAAATCATTAAAATAACAACCTGCAGCCACATACTCGCCGCGGTTGCCCAGCCACAACCCGCACCGCCCAGTTCCGGCAGGCCCCAGGCGCCGTAAATCAGAGCGTAATTGAGTGGGATATTGGCCAGGAAAGCCACCAGGCTGCCAATCATATAGGGCATGGTGCGGCCCATGCCCTCGCAAAAAGCGCGCAAGCTACTGTAAATGGCAATCGCCGGAAAACCACAGGCGATGGCAAGCAGGTAGTCCTCGCTAATGCCGGCAAATGCGCTATCCACTGCCAGCCACTCCAGCAGCCCGCCGATCTTGACCAGCACCAGCACGCACAGCAGCGCCAGTGCCAATGACAGCCAGATACTCTGCTGCACCACCGTCTTGATCGCCTGCAACTGCTCGGCCCCGTGTGCCCGCGCCACCATAGACGTAGTGGCAATCAACAAGCCGCTGATCAACAGATGCAGCGGCAGCCAAAAGCTGTTGCCTATGGCCACTGCCGCAAGATCATTGGCATGGTAGCGGCCCGCCATCAGGGTATCCACCACACCGGTGGCGGTGACCAACAGCTGGGCCGCCAGCAGCGGCGACGCCAGCCGTATCAACTGCTTTAATTCAACCAGATATCTGTTTTTCATCAACTGCTCATGGTCTGGATAACCGCTCCCGGGACCGGGATGCAAAGGTGGCGAACCTTAACCCAAACTCGCGGGAGGGTGAAACATATTCGCCCAACTCGGCTATAATCCGCCGTCAGTTCTCCAGAGCAGTAACCGCTATGAAACCGGCCGTCGAAGCCCTCACACAAATTCTGCAATCCGCCGTGCCGCTATCCGCCACCGAACAGGTGCCGCTGGCCCAGGCCAGGAACCGTATCCTGGCCCAGACCCAACACTCACCGCTAGACGTGCCGCCCAGCGACAACAGCGCCATGGATGGTTACGCCTTCCACAGCGCCGCACATACCTCCTCGGGTGCCCAGTGGTTTGCGGTCAGCCAGCGCATCCCCGCCGGCGCCACCGCAAGCCCCCTCGAGACCGGCACCGCGGCGCGAATCTTTACCGGTGCGCCGGTCCCCCCGGGGGCCGACACCGTGGTCATGCAAGAGCAATGTGTGGTCGAGGGCGATCGGGTGTCGATTCCCGCCGGCATTGAACCCCGCAACAATATTCGCCCCCGCGGCCAGGACATCGCCGCCGGCAGCCTGGTCGCCGCCCGGGGCGACCGACTCTCGGCCCAGGCACTGGGCCTGCTGGCCTCCATTGGTATCGCCGAGGTGGAGGTGGTGCGCAAACTGAAGGTTGCCATCCTCTCCACCGGTGACGAACTGGCGGAGCCCGGCGAACCGCTGCAGCCGGGCCAGATTTACAACTCCAATCGCTACCTGCTGACCGGCCTGCTGCACAATATCGACGTCGATGTCATTGACCTGGGACGGGTGGAAGACAGTGCCAATGCCACCCTTGCCGCCCTCACCGAGGCCGCCGCCCGGGCCGATGTCATACTCAGCACCGGCGGGGTATCGGTGGGCGAGGAAGACCATGTGAAATCGGCGGTGGAAAAACTGGGCCAGTTGAACCTTTGGAAACTGGCCATCAAACCCGGCAAACCGCTGGCCTTTGGTCGCGTTGGCCAGACCCCGTTTCTGGGGCTGCCCGGCAACCCGTTGTCGGTGTTTGTGACCTTCCTGTTCTTCGCCCGCCCCTGGCTGCAAAAGATCCAGGGTCAGCAGCCAATCTTGCCGCAAGGCACTTTCTGGCCCGCCAGTTTTACCCGCAGGCCGAGCATTCGCCAGGAGTACGTGATGATAAGGATTGACCACGAGGGCCAGATGCAGGTTTACCCCAACCAGAGTTCAGGGGTACTCTCCTCCACCACCTGGGCCAATGCCGTGGCCATTGTCCCGGTCGACACTGAACTAAAGGTGGGCGACCCGATTGAGGTGGTACGCTTTGACCAGTTGATTTAAACCGCCGGCGCCAACCGCTGGCCAGATTATTCAGTCTTTTAGGGTTGCCTTAAAAGTGCCTTAAAAGGGCAACCGACTCACCAACAGGAGTGCACCGTGGATCGACAAACACAAACCGAACTGGAAGCCGCCGCCTTTCGCCGCCTGCTGCAACACCTGGACCAACGCAAGGACGTCCAGAATATCGACCTGATGAACCTGGCCGGTTTCTGTCGCAACTGCCTGAGCAAATGGTATGCCGCGGCAGCGGAAGAAAAAGGCCTGGCGCTGGATTATGAGCAGGCCCGGGAAATCGTCTACGGCATGCCCTACAGCGAGTGGAAAGACAAATACCAACAGCCCGCCACTCCGGAACAGCTGGCCGCGTTTAACGCCAGACAGAAGGACTAATGTAGCCCCCTGATACAGGGATCCACACGAGCACAAGCCGCCGCCGTGACCGACATCCACATTGAGCAAATCACCCTCTACCCGGTGAAATCCCTGCGCGGAATTACCGTGCAGGAGTGGCAGGCCACCCCCCGGGGGCTGGCCTACGATCGCCAGTGGATGCTGGTGCTGCCCAATGGCCGCTTCGTCAGCCAGCGCCAACTGCCGCAAATGGCCCTGGTCGACACCGCCATTGAAGACAATTGCCTGCACCTGGGTGCCAGCGGACGCGGTTCAGTGGCGCTGCCGCTGCCCAACCCGGCAAACGCTGACGCGACCGACAGCGCCGTCTTCAAGGGCAGCGTGTGGCGCGACGACTGCGATGTCATCGAAGCCAGCCGCGCGGCTTCCGCCTGGCTCAATCGCGTGCTCCGGCCCCCGCACCCCCTGCGCCTGGTCACCCTGGCACCCGGTCGGCAGCGCCCCGCCGCCGACCCGGCCCGCTTTGGCCGCGACACCCGCACCCGCTTTGCCGACGCCGCCCCCTACCTGATTGCCAACACCACCTCGCTGGTGCGCCTGAACCAGCAACTGGCGCTGAGCGCCAAGCCCCAGGTGGATATGCGCCGCTTTCGCCCCAACCTGGTGGTGGCCGGTATCGAGGCGTTTGGCGAACAGCAGTTACGCGCACTGCGACACCCCGCCAGCGGCCTGGGCTTTGCCCTTTGCGATCCCTGCGAGCGCTGTATCATCACCACCATCGACCCCGACAGCGCCACCCTGGCGGCCGACCGCGAACCCTTCCACACCCTGCTGCAGCTGAACCCGCTGCCGAGCAAATCGCGCGCTGCCGCTTTTGGCGTCAACGCCACCCTGCTCGCCGCGCCGGGAAAAACCGCAACCCTGCGCGTCGGTGATCCACTGCTCCCCGAGCAGGCGTAAATTGGGGCATAGCCCGACTGCCGGGAAACCGTTAAAATGACGACCCTTTCCTCCTCCATGACGTACACACCCCGATGATACCCAGCATTACCGAGACTTCACCGCTGCAAGCGCAATACCTGGCCTTTCTCGAGGCGCTCAAGGCCTGCGGCTTTGAGGGCGAGATCAATCCGGATTATGCCAACCGCACAGTACTGGCTACCGACAACTCCATTTACCAGGTCTTGCCCCAAGGGGTCGTCTACCCGAAAAACGCCAACGACCTGGTGCGGGTGGCGGAACTGAGCAACCTGCGCCAGTTTCGCGATATCGTGCTCAGCCCCCGGGGCGGCGGCACCGGTACCAACGGCCAGTCGCTCACCGACGGTCTGCTGGTGGATACCTCCCGGCACATGAATAAAATCCTCGAGATCAACGTCGAGCAGCGCTGGGTGCGGGTGCAAAGCGGTGTGGTCAAGGACCAGCTCAACGCTGCCCTCAAACCCCACGGGCTGTTTTTCGCGCCGGAACTGTCCACCAGTAATCGCGCCACCATCGGCGGCATGATCAACACCGATGCCTCCGGCCAGGGCTCGTGCATGTACGGCAAAACCCGCGATCACGTGCTGGCGTTGACCACCGTATTTATGGACGGCAGCGAGTGGACCTCGCAACCGCTCAACGACGAAGAATTCGCAGCGGTCGCCTCACGCCAGGACCGGGTCGGCGAGTTGTGCCGGGTACTCAACAGTATCCAGCGTGAATACAAGGATGCCATCGCGGAGAAATTCCCCAAGCTCAACCGCTGCCTGACCGGCTACGACCTCGCCCATATCCGCACCGAGGACGGTCGCTTCGACCTCAACAGTGTACTCTGCGGCAGCGAGGGCACCCTCGGCTTTATCAGCGAGGCCAAGCTCAATGTCTTGCCCATCCCGCGCTACTCGGCCCTGGTCAATGTCAACTACCAGAACTTCAACGCCGCCCTGCGCGACGCCACCGAGCTGATGAAATCCGGCCCCACCTCCATCGAGACGGTGGATTCCAAGGTCCTCAACCTGGCCATGAACGACATCGTCTGGAACAGCGTGGCCGAATTCTTCCCGGGTTCCGACAGCGGCGAGATCCAGGGCATCAACCTGGTGGAATTCAGCGCCGACGATGAAGAAGAACTGCAAGCCAGCATCAAGCGCCTGACCGACCAGCTCGACGCCCTCGCCGGCACCCCTGAATGCGTCAGCAGCGGCTACTCGGTGGCCTGGGGCAGCGACGCGGTCAACAAGATCTGGGGTATGCGCAAGAAGTCCGTGGGACTGCTGGGCAATATGAAAGGGGCGGCCCGGCCCATGCCCTTCGTCGAAGACACCGCGGTACCGCCGGAAAACCTGGCCGATTTTATTCTCGAGTTTCGCCAGTTACTCGACAGCCACAACCTGGCCTACGGCATGTTCGGCCACGTCGATGCCGGTGTGCTGCATGTGCGCCCGGTGCTGGACATGCGCGACCCGGAGCAAGCCAGCCTGGTGCGCCCCATCAGCGATGCGGTGGCGGACCTGACCCACAAATACAACGGCTTGCTCTGGGGCGAGCACGGCAAGGGCGTGCGCTCGGAGTACGCACCGAAGTTTTTTGGCGATCTCTACCCGCAACTGCAGCGCATCAAGGCCACCTGCGACCCGCGCAACCAGCTCAACCCGGGCAAGATCGCCACCCCCGACAACCAGCACCAGCTGAGCAAAATCGACGGCGTACGCACCCGCGGCGAAGAAGACCGCAAGATACCGGTGCGTATCTGGGACGAATACAGCGAGGGCATGTACTGCAACGGCAATGGTGCCTGCTACAACTGGAACCCCAACGACGCCATGTGTCCCTCCTGGAAGGCCACCCGGGAGCGCATTCACTCGCCCAAAGGCCGCTCCGCACTGGTGCGCGAATGGCTCAAGCAATTGAGTAAACGCGGTGTCGACCCGCTGGCAGAAAGTGCGCAGCTGAAACAGCAACCGTTTATGCGCTCACTCTGGGCGCGCGGCAAGAACACCCTCGCCAAGCGCAAGGGCGAATACGACTTTTCCCACGAAGTGATGGACGCCATGGCCGGCTGCCTGGCCTGCAAATCCTGCGTCGGCCAATGCCCGGTCAATGTCGACGTACCGTCGTTCCGCAGCAAGTTTATGGAGCTCTACTACGGTCGTTACCTGCGCCCACTGAAGGATTACTTTATCGGCGGCCTGGAACATATGATCCCGACCCTGGCCCGGGTGCCCTGGCTCTACAATGGCCTGATGAAACCGGCGTTCGTGCAGGCCCTGCTGTCGCGCATCGCCGGCATGGTAGACAGCCCCCTGCTCAGCGCCATCAACCTGGACGCACGCCTGACGGAAATGGGTGTGGTGTACGCCGCCGAGGCCAATATCGCCCAGCTCAGCGCCGAGGACCGGGCCAGAACGGTGATCGTGGTGCAGGATGCCTTCACCAGTTACTTTGAGACACAACTGGTGCTGGACGTGCTGGCGCTGCTGCAAAAACTCGACTTTATCCCAATGCTGGCGCCCTATCGCGCCAATGGCAAAGCCCTGCACGTGCACGGCTTTCTCAAGGCTTTTGACAAAACCGCCAACACCAACGCCGAGTTTCTCAACCGCCTCGGCCAGTACCGCATTCCCCTGGTGGGCATCGACCCCTCCATGACCCTGGCCTACCGCAGCGAGTACAAGAAACTGCTGGGCGACAAAGCCCCGCGCGTGGAGTTGCTGCAGGAGTGGCTGGCCGGCGCCAGTGAGCACCTCGGCCAACAGGCCGCTAATTTTAGCCAGGGTGAATTCAAACTGCTGGCCCACTGCACTGAGAAGACCAACGCCGCCGCATCCATCAAGGACTGGCACACCGTCTTCAGCGCCCTGGGGCAGACCCTGCAGAATGTCGACGTGGGCTGCTGCGGCATGGCCGGTACCTACGGCCACGAAACCCGCAACCGCGACACCTCGAGGAAGATTTACGAGCTGTCCTGGTCGGAAGTGGTCAGCGCCCCGGACAACCAGGGCAAACTCATGGCCACCGGCTACTCCTGCCGCAGCCAAGCCAAGCGCTTTGACGCCGCGCAACTGCCGCACCCGCTGCAGGTACTGTTAAACCAGTACGCCAGTAGCTAGTGTCCTGGGTCAGAGGTTCGTATCTGGCCCGTTAGGGGCTTGCGCAATGAACACTTTGCAAGAGGCACTACACCAGGAAAACCAGGCCAGCCCCGCTTGCTGCACGCTTGCATCAACCGGGCCTCAGCAAGCAACCTTCACTAATTGCCTGCAGCGCGGCAGCCCCTGGATACTGCCAAGGCTCCGCAGCGACCGGAAAACGGCTCAGTTAATCAAGCCGTAACTGTCGCGCAACACCTGTACGATCTCGGCCTTGGGGTTTTCCGCCAGCGCCAGCGGAGCGCCAATAATTTTCTCGGCGATACCCACGTAGGTCGCAGAGATCTGCAACAGCGCCTCCAGCGGCAACTCATTGTCCCGCGCCAGCGCGAGCCGCTCCCCCATACGCTCCTTGTTGAGCAGGATGTCGGGGTCGGGAAAGTGGTTGAGCAAAAACTGGCGGAAGCCCTCCTTGGAGTTTTCCACAATCCGGCCGCCGCGATATTCCCCGCCGTCCCAAATGCGAGACGAATCCGGTGTGCCCACCTCATCCATATAGATCAGCTTTTCAACGCCATTCTTGTCGGTAACAAAGCCAAACTCGAATTTGGTATCGACGAAAACCTGGTCGATCTTTTCCAGCTCCCGGCTGATCAGGGCAAAACCCTCCTGCAACAGCGTTTCGTAGCGGCCCACATCCGCCAGCGAACGAAAATTAAAGGCCCCAAAATTGGCCTCAATATCAGCGCGCGTGATATTGACGTCATCCGCCTCCGGCACCCCGGGAATGCCCTTGAGAATGCCCTTGGTCGACGGCGTAATCAGCAATTCCGGCAGCTTCTGGTCCTTACGCAACCCCTCCGGCAATTCAATGCCGCAGAAACTGCGCTCGCCTTTCGAATAGGCCCGCCACATGGAGCCGGTAATATACTGGCGACAGATAGCCTCGATCATCACCGGCCGGGCTTTCTGCACGATCCAAACCAGCGGATGGGGAATATCCAGGATATGGCTATCTGCCAACCCCTGCTCCCGAAACAAGCGAAACCAGTGATTGGAAATAGCATTCAGCGCCGCGCCCTTGCCCGGCACCCCACGCACATCACCCTGTCCGCGCCAGATACAGTCGAACGCCGAGATACGATCGCTGATCACCATAATCGCCAAAGGCGCATCCGGGGCCACATCGTAACCCTTCTCCGCAATCAGGCGGCGGCTGTCAGCCTCGGTCAACCAATAGACTGAACGCACCTTACCACTGTGCACCGGGCGATCAGTACGAATGGGCAGATCGTCGTTAACGGCCAGCACCGAGTCTTTGATGGCCTGGGGAGTATCGGGTAGCTGCATGAAGGCTTCCTGGATATGGGATCAATAAAGGCCGCCATTCTAGCAGAATCGCGCGGGAATGAACCCACTCGGAGCTCCCCGGCCCCATTCAGCGGAAATCTATTGGTTGCAGAGCAGCTACTGCGCTTGGGTGTTGTGGCGTGGCGGGAGAATTTCATTGATTTCATGCAACCCCAAGCGTCGGCACTGCGGCCCGGCGGTTGTGCTCAACTAACCAGTGCTCAACAGTCAAGTGTGACGCTGCGGCCCAGCGGGTGCGTCCTACCAGACCGAGCGCAGGTTCGCCGCACTTTTCGCGCTCCCGGAAACTCACTTCGCTTCGCTCCGTTCAAACATCCGTCCGCGAAAGCCCGAAAAGTGCGGCGAACCTAAACGCGCTCTGATTGGTCTGGTAGAACGCACCCGCTGCGCCTTGACCCGGCATTATCGCTAGAGCCAGGGTTTTTTCTTTGGTTCTTGGCGAGGTAGATAAGCCGAATGGAGACGAATAATACCTCTGTTAAGTAAACGATAAAGAAATCTGCGGCGGCCCCTGAAAGTATGAGAGCCAACCTTTCAGGCCTGCCCCGACCCCGCTTGTAACGAAAAAAGATCTATGCCGTTAAATCAGCCACCCTCGCCGACGCTGGATCGAGGCTCGGCGGGTGTACCCTGCCAGACCAATCAGGCCGCGTTTAGGCTCGCCGCGCTTTTCGGGCTTTCGCGTACGGATGTTTGAGCGCAGCGCAGCGGAGCGACGATTTAGAAGTAAATAAAAGGGCGGGAGCGCGAAAAGTGCGGCGAGCCTGCGGCCGGTCTGGCGGGGTGCACCCGCCGAGCCGCCTAATGTGCACGAACCAAATAACATCTTTCGGATTCCCACAGACGGATACTCAAGCCAACTGCCAGCGGCGAGCCTGCGGCTGGTCTGGCAGGGCACACCCGCCGAGCCGTCTAATGTGCGCGAACTAACTAACATCTTTCGGGTACCCGCAGACGGATGCTCAAACTGAGCGCCAACGGAGAGCCTGCATAGACTCGACGAGCCACACCTGCCAACCGCCAAATGTCAGCAAACGAGAAAGCACCCTTTGGCGCTCCCATCCACCGCTCAGCCATTGTATAATCCCGCACTTTTCCGCCGAGCAAACGACAGCAGAACTATGGACAAAACCTACCAGCCCCAAGCAATCGAAAAATCCTGGTACCAGACCTGGGAAAAAAATGGCTTCTTCAAGCCATCCGGCGTGGGCGAGTCCTACTGCATCATGATTCCGCCGCCCAACGTCACCGGCAGCCTGCACATGGGCCACGGCTTCCAGGAATCCATAATGGACGCCCTGATCCGCTACCACCGCATGAAAGGCCGCAACACCCTCTGGCAAGTGGGCACCGACCACGCCGGCATCGCCACCCAAATGGTGGTCGAGCGACAACTGGACGCCCAGGGCATCTCCCGCCACGACCTCGGCCGGGAAAAATTTATCGAGAAAGTGTGGGAGTGGAAAGCCGAATCCGGTGGCACCATCACCCAGCAACTGCGTCGCCTCGGCGCCAGCCCCGACTGGAGCCGCGAACGCTTCACCATGGACGACGGCTTCTACAAAGCGGTCCAGGAAGTGTTTATTCGCCTCTACGAAGAAAAGCTCATCTACCGCGGCAAGCGCCTGGTCAACTGGGACCCGAAACTGCACACCGCCGTCTCCGACCTGGAAGTCATCTCCGAGGAAGAAGACGGCCACCTGTGGCACTTTCGCTACCCCCTGACCGACGGCAGCGGTCACCTGGTAGTGGCCACCACCCGCCCGGAAACCATGCTCGGCGACACCGCAGTGGCGGTGCACCCGGAAGATGAACGCTACCGCCAGTTGATCGGCAAGACCATCACCCTGCCGTTGGTAGGGCGCGAAATACCGATTATCGCCGACGACTACGTCGACCGCGAATTTGGTACCGGCTGTGTCAAGATCACCCCGGCCCACGACTTCAACGACTACGAAATGGGCCAGCGCCACAGCTTGCCCATGATCAACATCTTCGACAACGACGCCCGCACCAACGCCAATGTGCCGGAAAAATACCGCAGCATGGACCGCTTCGACGCCCGGACGCTGGTGGTCGAAGACCTGCAGGCCCTGGGCCTGCTGGAAAAAATCGACGACCACAAACTGAAAGTGCCGCGCGGCGATCGCACCGGGGTAGTGATCGAGCCCTACCTCACCGACCAGTGGTACGTGAAAACCCAACCGCTGGCAGAAGAAGCCATCAGGGCGGTGGAAGACGGCGACATTCAATTCGTGCCGAAGCAGTACGAAAACATGTACTTCTCCTGGATGCGCGACATTCAGGACTGGTGTATTTCCCGCCAGCTGTGGTGGGGCCACCGCATTCCCGCCTGGTACGACCGCCAGGGCAACGTCTACGTCGGCCGCAGCGAAGCCGAAGTGCGCCAGAAGCACAACTTGCCTGACGACCTCAGCCTGCAGCAGGATGACGACGTGCTCGACACCTGGTTCTCCTCTGGCCTGTGGACCTTTGGCACCCTCGGCTGGCCGGAACAGACCGACCTCCTGAAAACCTTCCACAGCACCGACGTGCTGGTGACCGGCTTCGACATCATCTTTTTCTGGGTCGCGCGCATGATCATGCTGACCCTGCACTTCCGCAAGGAAGTGCCGTTCCACACCGTCTACGTACACGGCCTGGTGCGCGACAGCCACGGCCAGAAGATGTCGAAGTCCAAGGGCAATGTTATCGACCCCATCGACCTGATCGACGGTATCGAACTGGAAGACCTGGTGGCCAAGCGCACCGCCGGCATGATGGTGCCGCGGATGCGCGAGAAGATCGAAAAGCAGACCCGCAAGGAATTCCCCAATGGCCTCGCCGCCTACGGTACCGACGCCCTGCGCTACACCTACTACTCGCTGGCCTCCACCGGCCGCGACATCAAGTTTGATGTAGGCCGCATCGAAGGCTTCCGCAACTTCTGCAACAAGATCTGGAACGCCTCCCGCTATGTGCTGATGAACTGCGAGGTGCAGGACGAACAGGGCAATCGCCTCAGCGCCCACGACTGCGACCAGGACAATTCCGGCGGCTATGAGCTGTCAGTGGCGGATCGCTGGATCATCTCGCGCCTGCAGCAGGTGGAAAAGGCCTTCGCCGAGGGCGTGGAGAGCTACCGCTTCGACCTCGCCTCCCAGGCCCTGTACGATTTTATCTGGAACGAATACTGCTCCTGGTACCTGGAGCTCTCCAAGCCGGTATTGACCAGCGCCGACTTCAGCGCGGCGCAAAAGAAAGGCACCCGCCGCACCTTGATCCGGGTATTGGAAGCAACCCTGCGCCTGGCCCACCCGTTGATGCCGTTTATTACCGAAGAAATCTGGCAGCGCATCAAGGACCTGGCCGGCGTCAGCACTGCAGACGGCCAGGGCGAAACCATTATGACCGCGCGCTTGCCTGAGTGCGAGCCCGGCAAGATCGACCAACAGGCCATGGCCGACGTAAAATGGCTGCAAGGGGTAATTGAAGGGGTGCGCAATATTCGCGGTGAAATGAACATCTCGCCGGCGAAAAGCATCCCCCTGTTCTTTGCCAACGGCTCCGCCAACGACCGGCGCTGCCTGGACGACAACCGTCTGTTCCTGACCCGGCTTGCCAGCCTTGAGTCCATTACCTGGCTCAACCCCGGTGACACCGCGCCCATGTCCGCCACCGCCCTGGTGGGGGACATGGAAATCCTGGTGCCCATGGCCGGCCTGATCGATGTGGCGGCGGAAACGGCGCGCCTCAACAAGGAGATCGACAAGCTGAAAAAGGAGAGTGCCCGGGTGCAAGGCAAGCTCGGCAACGCCAAATTTGTCGACAACGCGCCGGCCGAGGTGGTGCAGAAGGAAAAGGACAAGCTGGCGGATATGCAGGCGGCACTGGGTAAGCTGGAAGAGCAGGCGATCAAGCTGGCGACCCTTTAACAGCAAACTATCGCCTGCGGCAGGCTGCCCCCAGGGGCAGCCATAGCTCCTGCTGGAAGTTTCTGCTAAATAGCTCCTGGTATAAGTTTCTGCTCTTGGTTCCCGCTAACAGCCCGGTTTAAGTTGACCACAAAGTGCAATTGCAGGAATCTGCGCCCCAGCAGCGGGTAGCCTTCCCGGTCGCCTGGACCGAACCGGGTCCCGAAACACCGGCACAGCCAGCAGCGCATATCGCGAGCTATAAACTTTACTATTGACCAACGCTGCGCTGGCGCAATGCAGCGGAGCAACTACACTCATAAACCTGATGTTCCCCAACCGCGTTGTAACCGGATGCAATTGCTGTGGCCTGCTGCTGCCCCCAATTGGAGCACAGGCACACCGGGTGGGCCACCAAGCCAACGAATTCACCAATTTCATCCACGCAAAATGGCGTGTATTACGCTAAACTTGATTCATATCATTACCCGCCAGCTCCCTGGCTTTGCAGGCTAACTTGACTCACTCTACAGACAACCTACCGTGCCGCCCACCTATCCGTGGCCGGTGGCTTATCCCTGTTCGCACCGAACTGTTGCTGGCACTGTTACTGCCCCTCGCCTGGGCCCAGGTGTGCGCCACCGAGGTTATCGACGAGGAGCCTATCAACGAAACGGCTATTTCGGTACAGGGGCTGGACGGATTCCCAGCGAAGCAAACCGACCTGTTATTAAAAACCGAGCAGGAGCGCGCCGACCGACCTGCGCCGACAGGCCCGGTCGCCCCCTCACCCAAGCCGGCAGGCCACCCTCTTGAGGTCACCCACCCAGACCATCCCCAGCAGCTGTTTGCCCTGCTCGGCGATAAAGTCGAACCTGGCACTCTGCGAACCCTCAGGTGGTCGCCGCAAAATCTGTTCGATGGCATACCGGTACCCACCCCGGTGCTGGTGGCCAATGGCATCAAGCGAGGCCCGGTACTGTGCATCACCGGAGCGATTCACGGCGACGAGATCAACAGCATCGAGACCATCCGCCGGGTTATGCACAACCTCGATCCGGCCAAGCTGTCCGGTACCGTGGTCGGTATTCCCATCGTCAACCAGATGGGCTTTCGTCGCAATTCCCGCTATTTACCCGATCGTCGCGACCTGAACCGTTACTTTCCCGGCACCCCCAACGGCAGCTCCGCCGCCCGCATTGCCCACTCGCTGTTCACCCAGGTGATCCGCCACTGCACCGCGCTGGTGGATATGCACACCGGCTCCTTCAATCGCACCAACATCCCGCAGCTGCGGGCAGACCTGGGCCAGGAGAGTGTGCGCGCACTGGTGCAACAATTCGGCCACATCGTGGTGCTGCACAATACGGGGGCAACCGGAACCTTGCGCCGCGAAGCGACTCTTGCCGGCGTACCCACCGTGACCCTTGAGGCTGGAGAGGCCCTGCGCATCCAGGAGGATGTGATCGAAGCCGGGGTGCAACACCTGAACTCGCTGTTGACCAATATGAAAATGATCAAGCGGCCATTTTTCTGGAGCAACCCGCAGCCGATGTATATGGCTTCGCGCTGGCTGCGGGCAGAAGCCGGTGGTATTTTCATTACCAGCCGCCAGCCCGGGGACAAGGTGGCCGAAGGCGAGGTGCTGGGCCAAATCACTGACCCCATTACCAACGTCGAACTGGTAGTGCGCTCCCGCTATGCCGGCAGGATTATCGGCATGGCCCTGAACCAGGTGGTGTTGCCAGGCTATGCCATCTATCACATTGGGATTGACGCCAGCGCCATCCAGAAGCACAAAGACGTTTCGCCCCCGGCCGAGAGCGGTACTGCACCCGCCGACACCGCCACCGGGCCGGAGCTCCCACCCGACCAGTACCCCGGCGGCGCAGAACCGGCAACTGTGCCCGGAGTTATACCAGGCCCCATACCTGACCCCATGCCCGAGCCTATGCCTGAACCCATGCCTGAACCCATGCCCGGCGCCGACAATGAAATGGACACCTCATCACTGCCCCCGACCTTCCCCAGTCCCGCGCAAAGCGCCGTGCCAGCAGCAACGGAAGCCAAAGTCGCACACCAGGATCGCCCATCGCCCATAAAGCACCAGCAACAACAACAGTAGCACTAGCTGCAATAACAGAAGCACCAGCAGCAATAACAGCCCCACTGCCGGGCGGCCAAACGGCCGCCCCCTGGCTGCTCAGGACATTGCGCTTGCGCCGTTGTTTACTACACTGATTACATAGAACCTTGAACTTAAAACAGAAAAACCTGTGCGCCCCGACACTGGCCGCCAGCGGTCGCTCGCACCTGTCACTGGTTGCGCGCCAGCGGCCTTATCTGCCCCCGCTGGGCGCAGGAAAATTCTAACGTTAACATACCCAGCACCCGGAACCGGTACATGCCAGACACCAATCATCGCACCACTTCCCGCCTCTGGCGCGCACTACTGGCACACCGCCTGTCCACTGCCCTGCTGGTGCTGGTTACCTCGCTGCTGATCACCGGTCTGGCCTGGTACATTTCCGACCGCTCAGTCAACAAGCGCGCCGGTGAGCGCTTCCAGTTCCAGGTGCAGGACGTCACCACCGCCATCGAGCGCCGCATGGAAGAATACATCATGGCGCTGCGGGCCGGCGTTGGTATGTTCAATGGCTCAGACTACGTCAGCCGCAAGGACTGGCGTGACTTTACCAGCACCCTGGAACTGCAAACCTACTTTCCTGGCATCCAGGGGCTGGGCTACGCCGAGATGCTGACACCGCAACAGCTGCCGCAACACGAAACGGAGATTCGCGCCGAGGGCTTTCCCGATTACCGGGTTACCCCCACCCACCGCCGTGAGGTCTACAGCGCTATTGTCTACCTCGAACCGTTCGACTGGCGCAACCAGCGCGCCTTCGGCTACGACATGTATTCCGAACCCACCCGCCGCGCGGCTATGGACCGAGCTCGTGACAGCGGCAAGCCGGCTGTCTCCGGGAGGGTGACACTGGTGCAGGAGACCGACCGGGATGTACAGTACGGTTTCCTGATGTACTACCCCCTGTATCGGGCCAACGCGCCAACCGCCACCGTTGAGCAGCGCCGCCAGGCCCTGCGCGGCTTTGTCTATAGCGCCTTTCGAATGGGCGACCTGATGCAGGGGATCCTCGGTGCAAACCAGGGTGGGATCGACTTCGAAATCTACGACGGCGACCGCGCCGGCGCGGATTCCCTGCTCTACAACAATGTCGATGATGCACCCCCTCGCCTCGGCGCCAGCGATCACCGGCCCCTGTTTGCGGACCTCCACCGCGTCAATGTGGGTGGTCACAACTGGACCCTTTACGTCTACACCGAGCCCAATTACCTGTCCGGCGCCGAAGCCAGCCAGCCCACCATCGTCGCCATCTGTGGCCTGGTGGTGGATATCCTGCTGTTTCTGGTCATCATCAACCTGAGCCGCTCCCAACAGCGGGCGGAAAACCTCGCCGAGGATGCCACCCGGGAATTGGTGCTCAGTGAAGAGCGGCACCGCTTGCTGTTTACCAATGCCAGGGCAGTGATGCTGCTGACCGAGCCGGATACCGGCCAAATCCACGACGCCAATGCCGCCGCCCTCAGCTTCTACGGCTACCCGCTGACAACCCTGCGCCAGATGACCCTGGCATCGCTCACCAGCAACAGCCCGCCCCCCTCGCTGGCAGCCTTTCCCAGCAGTTCCCAGCTACACGCCGCCGGCGCCAAAGAAGGCGACTGCCAGCGCAGCTACCAACGGCTCGCCAACGGCGAAGTGCGGCTGGTGGAAATGCGCAGTGGCGAAATAGAAATGGGCCGTCGCTCGCTGGTACTGGCCATCATTATCGATGTCACCCGTCGTTATGAGGCTGAAAAAGAACTGTCCGCCAGTGAGCGACGCTACCAGGAGGTGTTCGAACTCGCGCCGGTACCCATGTGGTTAATCGACCCGGATTCCGGTGCCCTGCTGGACGCCAACAAGGCCGCCATTGTGCACTACGGCTATAGCCGGGCGCAGTTCCTGCAGATGCACCTCGCCGACCTCAGCCGGGACCGGGACGACAAGCTCGATTGGCTCGACCACGGCGGCACCAGTGAAACCTTTCACCGCACCGCTGATGGCCGTGACATCCGGGTCGAGATTACCGCTCGCAGCCTGTTTTACGGCGGCCGCGAAGTCTGTATTGCGGCGCTGGTCGATATCACCGAGCGCAGCCGCAACGCGGCCAACCTGAACCAGGCGCGACTGGACGCAGAGGCCGCCAATCGCGCCAAAAGCGATTTTGTCGCCAATATGAGCCACGAAATCCGCACCCCCATGAACGCCATTCTGGGCTTCAGCCAACTGCTGGCCGAGCAGGAATTACCTGACCAGGCGCGGGATTACAGCAAGCGCATTCTCAGCTCCTCGCGCGCCCTGCTGGGTCTGCTCAACGACATTCTCGATCACGCCAAGGTGGAGGCCAACCGGCTGGAACTGGAGTGCAAGGAATTCGATCTGGAGGAGACCATCACCCGCTCGCTGGACCTGTTTGCCATTGAAGCCCACGACAAAGGTCTGCAGCTCTACCTCGACCTCGCCCCCGACCTGCCGGTCAGCCTACAGGGTGACGCACTGCGACTCGAACAGGTAATCAATAACCTGCTGGGCAACGCCGTCAAGTTCACCGAGCGGGGCGAGATCCTGATTGCCGTGAGTCTTGCCGCCGACACCGACAGCGAAACCAGTGCGCCCCCGGTAACCACTCTGCGGTTTAGCGTAAAAGATACGGGCATCGGTGTGTCCGCGGCACAAATTCCGTCCCTGTTCCAGCCGTTTTTCCAATCTGACACCTCCACCACCCGCGAATATGGCGGCACCGGCCTGGGCCTTACTATCTGCCGCAGGCTGGTGGAGATGATGGGTGGCCGCATCGAGGCACAGAGCACCCTGGGGGTCGGCAGTAAATTTGTTTTTAGCGCCAGCTTTGCTGCGGTAGCGCCCCGGACAATGGCCGCTACGGCGGCAGAAATGGCCGCGCAACAGCGCGGCTTACCCGCCCAGGTGCTGCTGCTCGACCAGCAGCCCACCAGCGCCCGGATCACCACCGCTATCCTGCAGCGCTTCGGTATCAGCACTACCGCTTGGCGCGCAGACGCGGCGATCGAGCCGCAAGCGGATCAACTTTTGCTGGTCGACAGTGCCAGTTTTACTGACAGTTCTGCAGCTTTGAAAAGCGCCTTCGCGGCGGCCCCGGCTCTGCAATGGCTGTTATTGAGCGATTCACAAGAACCCGCTCTGGACTATAAAGATCTGCCTCTGCCCCAGGCGGTGCTGGTCAAACCGGTGACCCCGGCGCGTCTGCTGGCCGCGCTGACCACCGCCACGGACACCGCCCCTGCGGGCGACTCAAGCCTCGCCAACAAGTATCACAACAGCCTGCAGGGCTACCGAATATTAGTGGTCGAAGATAATTTAACCAACCAACTGGTGGCTCGAGCCCTGCTCGAACGGCTCGGGCTCGAGGTTGATATCGCCAACAACGGCAGCGCGGCCCTCAGCCAGCTTGGCAGCCAGAGCTACGACCTGGTGTTGATGGATATACAGATGCCGGGCATGGATGGCCTGGAGGCCACCCGTCGCTACCGCGCCACCGAAACCCGGGACCAGCACCTGCCCATCATCGCCATGACGGCCTCGGCAATGGCGGAAGATCGCGCAGCTTGCGCTGCGGCGGGAATGGACGCCCACCTGGCCAAACCGATTGACCATGAACGCCTGCTGGAGCAACTGCGCTTGTGGCTGCCGGCAGGAAACCAGCAGACTATAGAAGACTCCGTACCGGCCTCGCAACAGGGCCCGCACCAGCATTCTTCGAACGAACCCGGGCACAGTGAAGCCGCGGACAATATCGCTGCTGCGGAGCTAACGACGACTGCTTCCGGCCAAGGCGACAATCCGCCGCTGATCGATTTTGCCCGCCTGCAGCAACGCATCGGTGGTGACGGCGACTTGCTCCGCGTGCTGTTCACGACGTTTGCGGCAGACCTGGAGGACTGCCAGACAAAATTGGCCCTGTTGCGCTCCACACCGGTGGAAAGCTGGTTGGCCGAATTACTGCACACCCTCAAAGGCCTGGCCGCCAATATCGAGGCCTGGCCACTGCACGAACTGGTGCTGGAGCTGCAATCCTGCAGCAGGCAAAACTCATCGCCGGGCGCAGAGCAACTCGACCAATTGGCCAGCCTGATCCGCAAAACCCGAATCAGTGCCGAGCGTAAAGGAGCCGCGACTCAAGCCGCGCGCAGCCTTTGATCTTTGCACGGCTAAACTATCACTGATAAATGGTCACGACTAAATTGTCACGGCTAAATTGTCACCGCTAACCAGGCCTGCCGCTTTGCTTTGCTGCAGCGGTCAGCCCAAGCACAGCGCCTCGAAAAAGCAGTTGCAGCGACTCGAATCAAATTCAGTTGCCGCTGCCCAATGGCCAGGTAATCACAGCGGCAAATAACTCGAAGCCTTGAAAGTGACTGAACTCGCCCTGCGGCGTGACGGTGACGTAAACCCAGCCATTCCTGGATTCGGACAAGCGCTGGCGATCCACCCGGTAAGCGTCGCTGGAGGATATTTCCAGCAACACCTCATCCACCGCATCGGCCAACTGCGGGGTAAAGCATTCAGCCTTCTGCACCTCACTGGCAAGCCGCGCGGCCAGTGCCAGTTCCGGGCTATCGGCTGGCGGGTCGCTGCTGAGCGGCACGAACACCCCCTCGGCCTCGACTCGGTTATCCGCGCCGCCTGCGCCGACATGGGTCCAGAACAGCAGCCCACTGGGCTGCAGTGCAATAACCCCGGCCTGCTCCAGGGACAGTAAACACAATTCTTGCATTGGTTAAGAGAGCTCGCTGTTGCCGTAGCGGTATTGTTGCAGCTGTATTCCAGCTATCCCGTTAGCCTTTGTCGCCTGCCAGTTCAATCGTCGAGCCGAAAGCCCAGCTTCATGGTCACCTGGAAGTGACCGACCTTGCCATCCTGGATATGGCCGCGAATATTCTCAACTTCAAACCACTCCAGGTTGTGAATGGAGCGCGAGGCTTTGGTGACGGCTTTCTGGATCGCATCGTCCACACTGGCTTTGGAAGAACCAACAACATTAACCATTTTATAAACGTGATCGCTCATTTTGTTAACTCCTGTTGATAAGGGCCTACTGAGGTTAACACAGCGATGTTGGCATTGTCGCCGGGGGTTGATAACCAGCGACAACCCGGCGAATCAATTGCCGGCGAGCGTAATAGCAGACGGTTAGCGGGGCGGGTCGATGCGCTCCGCGGTAGAGGTGTTAACCCGGAACCAGCCGGCAATGGAGTAGCGATCCCGCGCCGCCGGCAGCACTTCATGGGGAAATTCTTCGCTCAAAAATGCCACCACAGTGGCGTAACCGGGGGTCACCTTGATGCCCCGCGCTGCAATGGCCTCGCCGTACAGCACCAGCTCACCGCCGTCTTCTGGCTGCCAACCCGGGTTGAGGTAGACCACCAGCGATAACACCCGGTTGGCCTCACCTTTAAACGCGTCCAGGTGACGCTTGTAAAAGTCGCCCGGCGCGTAGTGTGCAAAATGGCTTTCAAAAGAAAACAACCCCAGGAACAGGCGCCGGTTGAGATAGAGCTGTAACTCCGCCGCCCACTGTAACCAGGCACTGCCCGCGGTCGACTCACCGTTAATCCAGCTGATTTCGTCACTGCGGACAAAGTTGTTGAGTGTGTGTTGTTGCTGGCGACCGATCCCCGCTGAGTCAAATTTTTGCCCCGGCATGGTCTGCAGGTGCTGCCACAGGGTATCGGCCAGGGCAGCAGGCAACATCGCCGGATTGATGCTGTAGCCCTTCTCCAGCAGGTCGTTGGCCATCCGTTCAAACAGAGAACTTTCACACAGGGCGTTTTCAACCAAATCACTGGCAATCGAACCGGTATCAACCAGTTTGGCTTGCAACAGCGGGCCACCGGCGTCCATATCGCCGGTAAACAGTGGGAATGCTGACATGAGTTGCCCTGCAAAAAGTAGGTAAATGGTGATAAAAGCTAGCGAGCGCTAACCGGCGTTAGGGAGGGCCTCGGCGCAAAGGCGCGCGATGATAGCTTTAATCGCCGCCGATCCGCCAGCAAAATTTTTGCCCAGGCTGAAATTGACGGGGGGGTGCCGCAGCTGTTGTCACAACAATTGCCAGACGCCCCTGATTCCGACCACCGAGGTAAAGATTGAGAAGCACAGAATCACGGCGAGGATGCTGTTGGCGACCCAGGTATTTTTGTATTTCCCCATCAGGTCCTTGCGGTTGCCGAGATAGAAAATACAAGCAACAGTAACCGGCAATATGACCGCATTGAAGGCCTGGGAAACAATCATCACAAACACGGGCCGGGCTTCGAAAACAGGCACAACCAGGCCGAGCAGGGAAATCAAAAATACGATGACTCGATAGCGGGTCAGGGTCATGTCCCGCTGCGCGCCGGTATAATCACACAGCAGCCAGGGCAACATCAGCACGTTCGGAAATTGCGACGATACGCCTGCGGCAATAAGTCCAAAGGCAAATATCGAAGCCGCCATAGGTCCGGCCAGCGGCTCCAGCAATTCGATCATTTGCGAGGCCTTTGATAAACCCACTCCCTCAGCGTGCAAAGTACCCGCCGCTGCCGCCATGATTGAGGCACTGATGACAAACATCAAAACTACGGAAACAACGGCATCATTGCGCTGGGTCTTGTAATCCGCCAGCGACCAGCCCGCCTCCTTGACCAGCGTGGTACGAATAATAAACAAGCCGGAAAAGACGGTAGTGCCAATCAACGAGGCAATGACCAGCAAAGGACCTTGTCCTGATCCGGGAGGGACCTCTGGAATGCCTGGAATCAAGCCCCGCATAATGTCAATTGGGGGCGGCATCAGGATAAAGAAATTGATCAGGAAGCATGCCGACATAATGGCGACAATTACCGCCAGGCTGCGTTCGAAGAACTGGGTTTTACCGTTCCAGAAGATGAAATAAACCACAGAAACAAAGAAAGCGGCGAAATAGATCGGTGCGATGCCGCCACTAACCACCGACTTCGACCACTCGTAACAGATCTCCGCAACAATCCCCATCACCCCCATCACACTGCCACAGACACCCGTGGTCAAGGCCACCAGAAAGAAGATGCCCACCGCCGGATGGATGTGCTTGCGAAACGCTTGCAAGGCGGTTTCACCGGTGACTAACGTAAAACGCCCGTACAGGTTGATCATAAAGAAAGTGCACAGGCAGGAGGCAACAATTGTCCACAACAGGGACATGCCATAGTCCGCCCCGGCCTTGGCCATAGCGGTGACGCTGCCGGTGCCGATATTGAAACCCAGTAAAAAAATACCCGGCAGAAATAATGCCAATCCCTTGGCGAACTTGCGTGCCAGAGAGTCGTTGATTGGGCTACCCGCCTCTGGCACTGCCGTCATGACAAGGCATCCCTTTGCTGCGCCGACAGCGCCCGGATCACACCGCGCACCTCGGCCAGCCCTTTCAGGCGTCCGATGCCGGAGTAACCCGGATTTACGGTTTTGCCGATATCATCCATCATCTGGTGGCCGTGGTCCGGGCGAATAAAGATATCCTGGGGCTCAGGTTCTTCCTGTTTGCGGCGCCTCTCCTCACTCAGTAATTCCTTGATCACCTGGACCATATCGATATCGCTGTCCAGATGACTGGCCTCGTAAAATGAACGCTGCTCAGCGGGATCCCGGCTGACTCCGCGCAGGTGGGAAAAGTGGATGCGCGGTCCAAACTGCCTGGCCATGGCCGGCAGATCGTTGTCCGGGCGGCTGCTGTAAGTGCCTACGCAAAGGGTGATACCGTTGGAGGGGCTGGGCAGGGCTGCGAACAACAGTTCCAGGTCATCCGCGGTGCAGATAATGCGCGGCAAACCGAGCATATCCCGTGGAGGATCGTCGGGGTGGATCGCCAATTTCACCCCCAGCGCCTCGGCCCGGGGCAATACCTGTGACAGGAAGGCAAACAAATTGCTGCGCAGGGTGTCGCTGGTAACATCCTTGTAATTGGCCAGCATGGCTCGAAAATCGTCAATGCCGTAGGCGTCCGTCATCTTGCCGGGCAGGCCAGCGATAATATTGCTGGTGAGCTCAGCCCGCTCACTGGCAGACATGGCCTCAAAAACCTGCTTCGCCTCAGCTATTTCCCCATCACTGTACTCCGCTGCGGCGTTTTCACGCTGCAGAATAAAGAGGTCGAAGGCGGCAAATTTTTTCTGGTCAAAGCGCAATGCGTAGGCGCCGCTCGGGAGTTTGTATTTAAGATCCGTGCGGGTCCAGTCGATCACCGGCATAAAGTTGTAACAGATGGTTTTTATCCCGCACTGGGCCAGGTTTTCCATCGACGCGATCCAGTTCGCCACATACTTCTCATGGCCGGGCCGCGCCAGTTTGATATCCTCATGCACGGGAATACTCTCCACCACCGTCCACTTCAGTGGTGCAGTGCCGGGTTCGCACTCCTCTATCAGCGCCTGGTGCTGGCGTATTGCTGCGAGCGGCCAGACCTCGCCGGTGGGAATGCTGTGCAGCGCACTGACAATATCCGTTGCGCCGGTTTGGCGAATATCGCTTATGGTTACCGGGTCATTGGGACCAAACCATCTCCAGGACTCACGCATAGTCGTCTCTCAAATTTAGTTCGTTAAAAAACTGTCTACCGCTTGCACTACACCCACCTCCGCAATGGCCCGGTGATGCTCGCGCACCGCCGCCATAAACTCTACATCGGTGAAAAAAGTGAACTTGCCCGCGCCCGCCAGGGCAAGAAAATCCTCCACATCAGCGGTGGTCGCTGTGGACTCACAGCGGCCAAATGCATCGCGCAGCGGGTCGTTTAAGTCGTTGTTTAGCAGTGCCTGGCGAATAAAACTTGCCCAGGCCGCCAGGGCAAACGCCAGATAAGTGGCACCTTGCCCCTGGCTGAGGGCGTCGTCGATGGTCGGCAGCCAGCGCTGCTGAATTTTCTGGGAGCTGTCGGTACCGACCTGCAATACCGCATAGGGCAAATTGCCATTGCGAAAGCGTTCAAGCACCTGATCGATATAGCCCTCACCGCTGACGCCAGCGGGTACCGGGGTCACCGGCAGCACATTGCCCTTGAGCGCCTGCTCGGTAAAACGGGCAAGGGCCGGGCGCTGCAGTGCCTCGTGGATAAAACGGTCACCGGCCAGGTAACCCAAAGCGGCGAGCATGGAGTGCCCGGCATTGAGAAAACGCAGCTTGATGCGCTCGAAGGGGGCAATATCCTCGACAAACAGCGCCCCGACCCGATCGAAGGGGGGACGCTCCCCGGCAAAACGATCCTCGATGATCCACTGGCTGAAGGGCTCTGCGGCGACCGGCGCTGCGTCGTACAGCCCCAGTCGTTCCGCCACTGTCTTCTTTAACGGTTCATCGGTGGCGGGCGTTACCCGATCGACCATCGAAGAGGAAAAAGCCACATTCGCCGCCACCCAGCTCAATGTTGCGGGGCTGTGGCGTTCAAGCAACATCAGGACACCGCTCCGCAGATGTTCGCCGCCGGCGTGCATATTGTCACAGCAGAGGATGGTCAAGGGCGCGCCCTGGTCGGCACAGCGCTTGATCATCGCCGCGGCAAGGTACCCGTAGGTCGTTTGCGGTTGGCTGAGAGATTCGAGATCGCGGCTAATGCCCGGATGCGCGCGGTCGATCACCCCGCTGGACAGGCAGTAACCTTTCTCGGTAATTGTCGTAGTGACCAATTGGGTCTGGTTGCGGGCCACCGCCTCGATAACCGCCTGGGGATTTTCCGGCGCCACCAGCACATTTTGGATAGCGCCGATAATGCGGTAAGCCGTTGTGGCTCCCAGGGTTGCCTGGGTGTAGAAGAAATCCTGTGGGGCAAGGTTGTCGCGCATAGCGGGCGAGCGCAGCGAAACACCTGTGATACCCCAGCCAGTCTCGCCCTCATTCAGCAGTGCATCGCAGTACACCGCCTGGTGGGCGCGATGGAAATTGCCGGCACCGAAGTGAACAATGCCGCTGCTAACCGACGCCCGCGCGTATCCCGGCGTCTCGACCGCGGGCATCACTTTGGACAGGGTGGTTGTGCTGAGTCGCTCCATCTTCTATCAGGCTCCCAATTCTATGCCCGGGCGATACCAGGCCTGCACGGTCAGATTACAGATCAAAGTTGCGGGTCTATCCGGACGATTCTGGTCCTCACAAAGCAGCGTTTGATCCTTGCAAAGACAGTGTCTGGCCCTCGCAAATACAGTGTCTGCAGGCATCCATCGACGCTTACTTTCCAGGGGTCGTAACCGGGGGTCGTAATGAAATAAATCTTTTATTAATAGCTTATGTTACCGCCGAGATAGTACTCACACACGAACTTTATGTCAACAAAATTGGTAATACAATCAGAAGCCAACATGTCATGCACGCATAATACACACCTGCTGCCGCGCCGCTCTGCCCTCTGTCGCCTATTCTGGCTTTAGGCCCCGGTTTTATTAGTCGACCGGAAAGCTGGTGCTGGCCTGACACTCAGCGCTTCACGCACTGAGTTCAACACAGAAAGCCTCAACACAACTGTCACCGTTAAAGCAATGATTAGCTAATAACTTTTCACTCCATTAAAAATCTCTCTTATTACCAATAATGAACAATCTATATTACCAAATATATTGACAAAAACTCACCAAATTGATTTACTTCGGCGAGCAGTACGGGGCACGACCTCATACAGCGAGAAAAGTGTCCAGAAAATCAAAATAAAGTGCTTTAAACACAAAGCCAAACGACCACGAGGAAGATAATAATGAAATCACGCACCAGGAGAGCCAACGGAAATTCACCGCGGCTGTCGAGCAAAAGGCTGATGATTAGCAGCTTATCACTGGCAATTTCTGCCTTATCAAGCGGCGTGCTTGCTCAAGGCGAACCGGCAATGGTAGAAGAAGTCGTTGTCACGGGTATCCGCTCTGCCCTGCAAAGCGCCCTGAATGAAAAGCAGAATGCCACCAATCTGGTGGAAGTCATTATGGCGGAGGATATCGGTAAGCTGCCTGACCAAAACCTGGCAGAAGTTCTTGAGAACGTCACCGGTGTCCAAATCACTCGTACCGCAGGTGTGGGTACCGGCGTTCAAATCCGTGGTACCAGCGCCAACCAAACCCTGATTAACGGTGTGGCCACTGTGGGTTCCGGCTCCGGCCGTACCGGCATCAGCTTTGAAGATCTCTCCGCCTCTATTATTGCCGGTGTTGAAGTAACCAAAGCACCCGATGCGAAAACCATTGAAGGTTCAGTGGGCGGCACTGTCAACCTGAGAACCATACGTCCACTTGATCTCGAAGACATGTTGGTGGCTGCGCGCATTCAGGGGGAAGACAGCAGCCTGTCAGACTCCAGCCTGCAGCCGAGATTTTCAGGAACCTTTGGCAACAACTGGAGCACCGGCATCGGTGATATCGGCTTTGTCATTAGCGGCAGTATTACCGAACAGGAATCAACCTCATTCCGTCCTCGTGTCGACCGTGACGGCGGCCTGGTTGAGAATGTTAACGCGGTTGTTATTAGAGATAACGGCACAAGCATTGAAGATCAACCAACCAGACGCCCCGCGGCGCAAGATTTCGATTTTGTTGGTATGCAATTCTTCAACCAGGAATACGAGAATTTCGAGTACGAAACCACCAACGTTTCCACTACCTTTGAGTGGGCGCCCAATGAAAACCTGAAGTTGTTTGCCGATGTCATCATAACCGAGCAGGAGCGCCGACAAGACAGCTCCAGGGTCCAGGCCTCCGGTTTGAGCAGTGTGCTTAATTACAACGTGCCTACCGATTTTGAAACAGTAAATTTTGGCTCCCTCGGCGGTGTCAACCTGGGCAGCATCCAGGTGGGAACCAAAGGCACCGTCCAGCCAAACCTGGCCGCTGATGACGACGATCCAAATTTACGCTTCTCCAGTGATACCGGTGCACGTATTACTGACAGCTCAGTCTTCCGAATCGGTGGAACCTGGCAAAACGACAAGATGTTAGTCTCTGTAGAGGGGGCGATGGCAGAAGCTGATACGGTCAGCCCTGACTTAAGCACTACCTTGAACTTCATCAACCCTAATTGCCCCCTCGACGGGACCAGCAATGATAACTGCGTACCCTTTATCTATGATTTGACTGGTGGAGCACTGACCTTTGGTGTTGATTTTGATTCACCGTTCGCCCCTACAGTAGATGATTTGCTCGATCCTAACAATGTTGTACTGGATGCAGTTTCTGTCGGTCGGGACACCAGGGAGAATGCCAACGATGCGTTCCGTGTAGACCTTACTTACTATCTTGAGTGGGGAGCACTGACGTCAGTTGATGTGGGTTATCGCTGGAACAAAGCGAGCAATACTTTTGACAACGTCAGTTCAAATTTTGGCGTAAGTGCAATGCAAGACAGCCCAAATGGTTCTCTGTTTGAAGAACTGCTTGTTCGCGGTCCTGACAACTTTGATGATGGCGACGGCAGAGATCTGGCGTTTCGCAACTTCCTCCTGATCGATCCGGATCGCGCCTTTAATGACCCGGATGGCACACTGGAGATACTGCAAGCTGCCGTTATAGCACACGGCGGCAGAGTCCCATTAAACAATGCCGCATCCAGTAATTCCGCCTTCTTTGATATCGAAGAGACAACCGACGCTTTCTATGCCCAGGCAAATTTTGAGTACGGTATGTTCCGCGGCAACTTTGGTCTGCGCTATCTGGAGACGGACGTAAAATCCAAAGGCAACAGTGTCAGTGGTGGTGATGTAACCACAACCACAACCAGCGGCAATTACAGCTACCTACTCCCTCGTTTGAACCTGGTTGTCACCCCCATGGAAGACCTGGTTGTACGTGCGGGTTGGGGTGAAGATATCCGACGCCCGGATTTTAACGATCTGTCTACCTCGGTACTGTTTGGTACCGGCCCGAACACCTCAGTGGAGATCGGTAACCCGGGGCTGGAGCCTGAAGAGGTAGAGTCATTCGACCTTTCAGTAGAATGGTATTTTGCACCTGCCGCAGTTGCGAGCATCGGTTATTTCCACAAAGAGCGCACCAACCTGTTTGTTTCTCAGCTGGAAGATGCTGCGGTCGATGGCAATGGTTTTCGTGATATCACCCCACCCTGTGAAGGCGGCGGTATCTTCAACCCACTCCCTGATCGCAACGTTTTGTCAAATGTGCCAGGCAATGGACTATGTGTCCCAATTGAGACCATAGTTAATGACACTGAAAAAACCACACAGTCAGGTTGGGAGTTATCCTTCCAGTATGACCTTGCGGATTTTGAGGACAAACTCGGCTGGGCTTCAGGCTTTGGTATTATCGCTAACTACACCATCCAGGATTTTGAAGGTGGTGAAGCGACGAATTCCTCTGCAACCCGAGGCACCGATATCTTCAACGCGATCAATGGTGTTTACGACGATCGCAACTTTGAAACCGTTGAGGCAGTCCAGGGTCTACTGGATTTTTCTGAAACTGCTTACAACTTCACTCTGTTCTACGAGAAGCATGGTATTTCAGCCCGGGCGCGTTATACCTGGCGTGAAGCTTTCCGTACCGAAGACACAGCGGGCGGTGCTACGCTTTCCAGTACTTACGGCTTCCCGGTTGTTACCGAAGACAGGGGTCAGCTCAATATGAGCATCAACTACGATATCAATGAGAACTTTAATATTGGTGTCGAAGCTGTAAACGTACTTGAAGAAGAGATAACACAATCTTGTGTTAACGAAGGTGCAATCCTGTGCTTCCAGGGTATACCCGATCGCAGAATCACCTTTGGTCTCAGCTATCGCATGTAAATTGTGCGGGTAAAATATCGAACCAAAGGCTGCCATCCTGGATGGCAGCCCGGTTCACCTCCTTGCCCCGGCTCTTTGCCGGGGCTTTTTTTTACGCCCTGGTGGATGCCTGCTCCTATTGCAGCAGCTGCATTGCCGAGCGTCTTCGACCACAGAACTGGAGCCACAAGCATGAACCAGATTATCAAGCTCTCCGCCAACCGTGTCTGGCGAACCTATCAGGGCGGTAAGCAACTCGACATGATCGAAGGCAAGCAGAACCCGCAGGATTCACATTTCCCCGAAGACTGGATTGGCTCCACTGTCGAGGCCCGCAATATTGGGCGCGAACATATATCAGAAGGCCTGGCCATGGTGACAAACGAGGACGGCCAGTCGGTTCCGTTTCGCGACTTGCTGCGGCAAGAGCAACAATACTTTTTAGGGGCTGATGGCGACTCCGCCCGCTCGATGGAAGACATCCCCCTGGTCAAATACCTGGACAGCTCAACCCGTCTGCACTTCCAGGCTCACCCGACCCGTGACTTTGCCCAGAAGAGACTGGGCCTGCCCCGCGGCAAGACAGAAGCTTACGTGATTCTTGAGACTCGCGCTGAAATAAGCGACCCCTATATCTACGCCGGATTCCAAAGATCCCCCAGCCGCGAACAGCTCAAGACCTGGATTGAAAACCAGGATATCGAATCCATTGAAAAGTGCTTCGACCGTATTCCGGTCAAGCCCGGGGATGTATTTTTGATCCCGGGAGGTCGTCCACACGCACTGGGTGAAGGCATACTGATGCTGGAAATCATGGAGCCTTCCGACCTGGCGGTACGCTTTGAGTTTGAGCGCTGTGGTTACGTGATCCCCGAAGCGGCGAGATTTATGGGCAGGGATATCGAAACGGCACTGGACGTCTTCAATTTCGACCCGATCCCCCCTGAGAAAGTCGACGCGGAATTTCGTTGCCAGCCAAAAATTCTGCTCGACGATAATCACGGGAATTGCCTAGAAGAGTTGATCGGCGCGGACAAGACCTCCTGTTTCACCATCAAGCGAGCGTCGGTCAGTGGCTGTTTTGAACGCAAGGAAAACGCCTTTTTCTTCGGCGTCGTGACCGCTGGCTCCGGAACCTTGCGTATTGGCAATGAAGTGACACAGTTGCAACGCTGGGATCGGTTCTTCTGTCCTGCAGGAGTTGACCAGTTCCAGTACCAATCGGATGCGGGGTTGTCGGTATTGGAGTGCTACCCGGGCAACAGTTGACAGGGCATTAGCGTATTTTTATTTTAATGTCATCGATAAGATTCTGCTTTCCATCCTGTTCCTTTCGAGCAAGAGACTGCCGAGGCCGGCTCACAGCTATGCACTGACGGCTCGGCAGCCTACCGACTGAAAAGACTACGGACTGAACAAAGTTGTACTCACCAGCCCGTCATCACACCTGGCTCCGATAGGCTCGCCCAGGTATCGGTGAGCGGCGCACATCGGGTGACAGCGCTGTTACACCACTGGATTCCGGTACATACCTTAACTCGATGCAACCCGGACATCTGTATCCCTCGCTAACGAATTTGCTTGCCGCTTCAATCTCCACGCCCATCGCCACCCATATCGGCCCTAAATTTCGCAGCATGTTGTTTTATCGACTTCTGCAAAAAGCTGTCGTGACGACACCGCCAGCCTGCCCCTCTACCTCAATCTACCCCTCTATGTCGGCCTGCCGCTTTATGTCGGTATAGCTGGCGTAAGAAAAACTTGATTGCTTCCGACGCAGCATTAGAATAGGATAGTACTGTATATTTATACAGCAAAATATCGCTAAAGCTAACTTACTGGGGCTAGTAGCACTGGAGCTAGTAGCACCGAAACTAGTAGCACCGAAACTAGTAGCACCGGAACTAGTAGCACCGGAACCAGGCAGATACCTCGTATTTACAGACAGCATTAAGTGCCCATGAGAAGTACCCATGACCAGAAGCGCCCATGAGAAGTACCCATGAATAGCAAGCTCGAAGCCCTTCTCAAACTCCCCAACACCTGGCAAGCCTCCAGGGGGCCGCGCCTGCAAGCGGTTATCGCCACCGGCTATCCGCAACTGGACCAGGCCCTGCACCAGCAGGGCTGGCCGCAGGCGGCCACCACCGAATTGCTGCTGGAGCAGCCGGGGTTTGGCGAGCTGGGTCTGTTGCTGCCGGGCCTGCTGGCACGCCAGCCACTGGCCCCCTGGCTGGTGATGATCGCGCCGCCCTACCAGCCCTTTGCCCCGGCCCTGGTGCAGGCGGGCATCGACCTGCAGCGGCTGCTGATTGTGCAGCCGCGCGACAGCAAGGAGCTGCTCTGGTGCGCCAGCCAATGCCTGGCTTCCGGCGCCTGCAGCGCCGTGCTGACCTGGAGCCTCGACCAGACAATACGGGATCGGGACTTGCGCCGTTTACAGCAGGCGGCCACCGCCGGCAACTGCTGGCACCTGCTGTTTCGCCATCAGCGCGAGCAACTGCAGACCTCCCCCTCGGCCCTGCGCATTCACCTCAGGCCCGAGACAGAAGGCCAGCTGCAACTGCAGATTATCAAGCAGCGCGGCGGCTGGGCCGGCCAGACCCTGATGTTGCGGCCCGCCAGCCAGCCGCTGCCGCAACCCGCCCGGCAACCGCTGTACCACGGGCCGCTGCCCGACAGTGCAGCCCTGGGTTATGAGCAAACATCAAAGCACGGTCGGGTATCGGGTAACGGGCATGGATTAGATAGCCCGCAGGCAACCCGGCGACAGGCCTCGGTCGCCACGCTGCCCACAGCACAGGTCTAGGCAGAGGTGTGCTGTGCAACTGTTATGGCTCTGCCTGCGTTTTCCCCAACTGCCCCTGGATCAAGCTCCCCTGAATCAACCCTTTCAGGAGCAACCTTCCCGGAACCGGTTTTCCGCGGCACCCTGCCCTGAAAAGCCATCCCCTGAGGTAGCGTGCCCTGACTCTGACCAGCATGAGTCCCTTGAGCAACGCCCCTCAGGCACCGCCACAACCGAACACCGCGACACGGCGCCGCGGGTGGTGGTGGAACGGCAGCGCATCCAGTTCGCCTCTGCCAGTGCCCGCGCCGCCGGCATTGATATCGGCATGTCACTCAACACCGCCCTGGCGCTGTGCAAGGATCTGCAAGCGCTGCCGCGCAACCGGCAACAGGAAGCCGCCAGCCTGCAAGCGCTGGCGCACTGGTGCTACCAGTTCACTCCCTGCGTAAGCCTGCGCGCGGCGCAACCGGAGGCTGACCAGGACACGCCCAACGACACCCTCTTGCTGGAGATCAGTACCTGCCTGCGCCTGTTTCATGGCCTCGACAGCCTGTTGCAGCAGATCAATAGCGGCCTCCAGCAGCAGGGTTACTGCTGTGTCGCCAGCCTCGGTCACACCCCCCAGGCGGCCTGGCTACTGGGGGCTGTGGCGGACCTCAACCCCCTCACCAGCAACGGCGGGATAAAGCCCGACTGTGCCGAACAGGAGCTCGACAACGACTTTTTCCTGGCCCGGGTGCGGCAGGTGCCGCTGCCGCTGTTGCCTTTGAGCGACAAGCAGCAGCGGCAATTGCGGCAGGTGGGTTTCAAGACCCTGGGCGACCTGCTGGACCTGCCCCGCGCCAGCCTGGCCCGACGCTACAGCAAGGCCCTGGCCCGGCAACTGGATAAAATCAGCGGGGCCGAGATCGACCTGCAGTACTACATCCAGCCGCACCGGCACTTTTTCAGCGAGCGCCACTACCTCAGCGGCCTCACCAGCGTCGCCATGCTGCAGCACCCGCTGCAGGAGCTGCTGCAGGAACTGCACCGCTTCCTGCTCGACGGCCAACTGCAATGCCAGGGTTTTAGCTGGCGCTTTTATCACTTTGACAAATCCGCCTCAGAGCTGGCCATCGAGCTGTCCACAGCCCAGAACCAGTACCAGAACTTTCTCAATTTAAGCCTGTTAAAGCTGCACGGCTTCCGGGTGCATGCGCCTGTCGAAACGGTGCAATTACACAGCTCCATGCTGCTGGCCAGCCAGGCCCACAGCCGCCCGCTGTTCAGTGAGCTGGGGCTGCAGGCCCGCCACGATCGCGCGCAACTGCTGGACACCCTGCACACCCGGCTGGGGCGGGAGCGACTCTATCAACTGGTGTGCCTGGATGAGCACTTGCCGGAGTATCGCCAGGCCATGGTCTCCAGCGGGATGCCGGCCACCGGGATGCCGGCCACCGGAGTGCCAGCCGCAAGCTCCCCGGGCGGGACACCGCCAGCGTCTCCCCTGCCCCTCTGGTTACTGCCACAAGCGCGGCGACTGGGGCCGAATTTGACCCAGCTGGAAATCATCAGCGGTGCCTGCCGGATTGACAGCCACTGGTGGCGCCAGCGCCAGCAGCGCAGCTACTTTATCGCCCGCGACCAGCGCGGCAGCCACTGGATTTACTACGATGCCGAGCGCCGGCAGTGGTTCCTGCAGGGGCATTTTGGCTGATGCTGGCTGTGCTGCCGAACCACCTGCCGCCAGGCATATAACTGCTGTGCCGACGACTGCGGTAAGGAGGAGTGAACTGCAAGTGAAGACGACTGACGTGGCGGTGATTGCGGCACTGCCCCCTGACTCGCAAGTAAATAGGACTGAGCTGCCAATGATTGTTGTACGGACCCGTGACCCGCAAATGGAAACGACTGACGTGGCGGTGATTGCGGCACTACCCCCTGACTCGCAAGTGAATACGACTGAGCTGCCAATGACTGTTGTACTGACGCGTGACCTGCCAATGATTGACCTGCCTGTAGTTAAGGTAATGGTTGCTGCAATGGTTACCGCACAACAGATGGACATGCGAGCGCCTGCCTGACCATGTTCGCCGAACTGCACTGCCTCAGCAACTTCACCTTCCTGCGCGGCGCCTCTCGCCCGGAGGAGCTGGTTGCCCGCGCCCGGGAGCTGGGCTACGCCGCCATCGCCATTACCGACGAGTGCTCCCTTGCCGGCGTGGTCAAGGCCCACGTCGCCGCCAGGGAGCTGGGCATCAAGCTGATTATCGGCAGCGAGTTCCGGCTCGACGATGAACTCGGCCAGCAGCCGAAATCCTGCCAGCTGCTGTTGCTGGCCCCCAGCCGCAAGGCCTACAGCGAACTGTCCCTGCTGATTACCAAGGGCCGCCGCCGCAGCCCCAAGGGACAGTACCAGCTCAGCCTCAAGGACCTGCAATTTGGCACCCGCCACTGCCTCGCCATCTGGCTGCCGCCCAGGATCGCCGGGCAAACCGGGCAAACCGGACAAACAGCCTTGAGCCCGGAGACAGCCTTGAGCGAGGAAGCAGCCTTGAGCGAAAAATCAGCCCTGAGCCAAGAATCAGCCTTGAGCGAAAAATCAGCCCTGAGCCAAGAATCAGCCTTGAGCGAAAAATCAGCCCTGAGCCAAGAAGCAGCCTTGAGCAAAAAAACAGCCCCGAACCAAGCAGCAGCCCTGTGCCAGCAACAAGCCCAAACCCTGCAGCAGTATTTCAAACAGCGCCTGTGGCTGGGAGTGGAACTGCTGCAGGAGGGTTCAGATCGCGACCACTACCAGCACTGCTATCAACTGGCCCAGGCCCACAAGATCTCCATGCTGGCCTGCAACGATGTGCACATGCACGAGCGCCAGCGCCAGGCCCTGCAGGATACCCTCAGCGCCATCCGCCACAACACCAGCATCGAACAGCTGGGGCGGCGGCGCTACTGTAACGGTGAACGCCACTTGCGCAGTATCGAGCAGTTGCAGCGCATCTACCCCCAGGCCCTGCTGGAAGAGACCCTGCACCTCGCCGACCTGTGCCGCTTCTCCCTCGACGAACTGAGCCACGACTACCCGGAAGAACTGGTCCCCAGCGGCAAGAGCGCCGGCCAGCATTTGCGCGAACTGAGCCTGCAGGGCGCCGAGCGGCGCTGGCCCAACGGCACCCCGCCCAAAGTCATGCAGCAATTGCAGCGCGAACTGGAGGTCATTGCCGAGCTGCGTTACGAGCACTACTTCCTCACCGTCGAGGACATTGTGCGCTTTGCCCGCCAGCAGAATATCCTCTGCCAGGGGCGCGGCTCGGCCGCCAACTCAGTGGTGTGTTACTGCCTCTTTATCACCGAGGTGGACCCGTCCCAAAGCGCGCTGCTGTTCGAGCGCTTTATCTCCAAAGAGCGCAACGAGCCGCCGGACATCGACGTGGATTTTGAGCACGAGCGACGCGAGGAGGTGATCCAGTACATCTACCGCAAGTACTCCCGCCAGCGCGCCGCCCTCACCGCCACGGTCATCACCTATCGTCCCCGCAGTGCCATCCGCGACGTCGGCAAGGCGCTGGGCTTTGACCCGCTACTGGTGGCCCAGCTGGCCAAGGACATCGCCTGGTGGGAGCGGCGCGACCAGCTCGATGAACACTTGCAGCGCCACGGCATTGCCAGCGACAGCCCCATGACCCACCACTTTATGCAGCTGGTGCAAGAGATACTCGGTTTTCCCCGCCACCTGTCCCAGCACGTCGGCGGCTTTCTTATCACCCGCACCCCCATCAGCAACCTGGTGCCCGTGGAAAATGCGGCCATGGCCGAACGCACCATTATCCAGTGGGACAAGGTGGACATCGAAGCCCTGAAACTGCTGAAAGTGGATGTGCTGGCGCTGGGTATGCTGACCGCCATTCGCAAGAGCCTGGCGCTGATCAACAGCTACCAGTCGCCGCCGGTGAGTCTGGCCAATATGCCGCGGGAGAATCCGCAAACCTACGCCATGCTCTGTCGCGGCGACAGCGTCGGGGTCTTCCAGGTGGAGTCCCGCGCCCAAATGGCGATGCTGCCGCGCCTGCAGCCGCGCTGCTATTACGACCTGGTGATCCAGGTGGCCATTGTCCGGCCGGGGCCTATCCAGGGGGATATGGTGCACCCCTACCTGAAACGGCGCAGCGGTGAGGAGCCGGTCAGCTACCCCAATGAGCTGGTCAGGGAAGTTTTGCAGCGCACCCTGGGGGTACCGATCTTCCAGGAACAGGTGATCAAGCTGGCGATGGTGGCCGCCGGTTTCAGCGGCGGCGAAGCCGACCAGTTGCGCCGGGCCATGGCCAGCTGGGGCCGCAACGGCAACCTGCTGGGTTTTCAGCAGCGGCTGTTGGAGGGCATGCGGGCGCGGGGCCACAGCCAGGAGTTTGCCGAGCGCCTGTTCCGGCAGATGCAGGGCTTCGGCGAATACGGTTTTCCCGAGTCCCACGCCGCCAGCTTCGCGCTGCTGGTGTACAGCTCCGCCTGGCTCAAATGCCACTATCCGGCCGCCTTTTACTGCGGCCTCCTCAACAGCCTGCCCATGGGCTTCTATTCACCCGCACAACTGGTGCAGGATGCCCGCCGCCACCGCATTGAAGTGCGCCCCATCGACATCTTTCACAGCCACTGGGACCACAGCCTGGAGTTGCGCGACGATGATGTGCTGCTGGAACAGCAGCCGGCCCTGCGCCTGGGCTTGCGCCTGGTCAAAGGCTTTAACCGCGCCGCCGCCGAGCGCATCGTCCACTGGCGCCAGCAGCCGCACAGCCAGCTCGGCAGCCTCAGCGACCTGGGCCGCGGCGCCCGCCTCAAGTCGCAGGAACTGGAGTGCCTGGCCGCGGCCAACGCCCTCGGCTACCTGAGCAAGGACCGGCACAGCGCCCACTGGCAGGTACAGGCATTGACCGAGCACACGCCGCTGCTGGCAGCCGCCGACACACCGCAGGAGGAGGAGATTCAATTGCCGCCCTCATCGGCGGCGGAGACCACCATCGAGGACTATCGCCACACCAGCCTCAGCCTCAACCAGCACCCCATGAGCCTGCTGCGCCAGCAATATCCCTTTAACCGCTGCCTGCGCGCGGCGGATTTGTACGGAGTGCCGCACGGCCGCTTTGTGCGCCTGGCCGGAGTGGTCACCGGTCGCCAGCGTCCGGGCACCGCCAGCGGGGTCCTGTTTATGACTCTCGAAGACGAGACCGGCAACAGCAATGTGGTGATCTGGCAAAACCTGCAGCAGCGCTGCCGCCAGGCGGTGTTGAAAAGCCGCATCGCGCTGGTCAAGGGCATCCTCGAGCGGCGCGACAATGTGATCCACGTCATCGCCGGCGACATCCAGGACTACAGCGATCAGCTGCCCGGCTTTGGAGTGAAATCCCGGGATTTTCATTGACCCCGGGACTTTCATTGACCCCGGGACTGGCCAAGACCCCGGAAGTTCGCACTGAGCTGACTTGCACTGAACCGGAAGCTTGCACTGAGCCCCGGTTTTGTACTGAAGCAAAGATTTGTACTGAACCGGAAGCTGCAATGAGCCCCGGTTTTGTACTGAAGCAAAGATTTGTACTGAACCGGGAGTTTGCTCTTAACCAAAGACTTGCTCTTAACCAAAGATTGGCACGAAACCAGGGATATGCACTGGCTCCGGCCACCCGCCCCTACCACATCAAATCGTCGGGAATTTCGTAATCGGCGTAGGGATCGTCCTCATCCGCCACCTGCTGGCTCTTGTTGGCCGACAGAATCACCGCGGCGTCCCGCTCGGCGATCTTGTCCGCCACCGGCATCGGCACCAGCTCGTATTTATCGCCCAGTTTAACGATCGCCAGCCGGCCGCGGGTCAACAGCCCCTGCACCTCACTGGAGACGTACATCTTCTTGATCTTGCTGCCGTCGGTGAAGTTGTAGGCGATATCGCCGCCGCCCTTGCTCTGCAGGTTGGTCTCGATCAACTGCCGGATCTGCGCAGCGATGGCTTTGCGATCGGCTTCGGCCTTGCGCTGGGCGTTCAACTCGCGATCCCGAGCTGCCTTCTCTTCCCGGGCCTTTTGCGCCTGCAGCTTGGTCTCATCCACCACCAGCTGGCGCTCGCTCTTCTTCACCTTGGCCACCTTGCGCTTGTCCTTGCTGGCCTGCTTGGCCTGCTTTTTATCCACCAGCCCGGCTTTTAACAATTGATCCTGTAAAGTGCTCATATCCCACTCTCTGCTTGCCCTGTTGCGAGGCGGCTATTCTAACAGCATCGATTGCCGCTGCCTAAATGCCATTAGCGCTTCGACTGCACTGGCGCTTCGATCCCATTAGCGAGCATCTGCATTAGCAGCGATCTGCACTAGAGGGTATCATTGGGGGCTTGAATTAGACGACCCAGAGAGCTCATGAGCCAACTTACCCATCTCGACGAACACGGCCGCGCCCATATGGTGGATGTGGGCGCCAAGGCCAGCAGCCAGCGCCAGGCCAGCGCCGAAGCCTGTATCAGCATGTTGCCCGCAACCCTCAAGCTCATTATGGAAGGCGGTCACAAGAAGGGCGATGTCTTCGCCGTGGCCCGCATCGCCGGTATCCAGGCGGCGAAAAAATGCGCCGACCTGATCCCCCTCTGTCACCCGCTAATGCTCACCTCCATCAAGGTGGAGCTGGAGGCAGAACCGGAGCAACAGCGGGTGCGCATCACCAGCACCTGCAAACTCAACGGCCAGACCGGGGTGGAAATGGAAGCCCTGACCGCCGCCTCCGTGGCCGCACTGACGGTCTACGACATGTGCAAGGCGGTGGATAAAGGCATGGTCATCAGTCAGGTGAGGCTACTGGAAAAGACCGGCGGCAAGTCCGGGAATTATAAAGCCGAGGTAACAGCATGATCCGCATCAAGTATTTTGCCCGCCTGCGCGAAGCGGTCGGCCAGCGAGAGGAAAGCCTGCCCCTGCCCGAGTCAGTGGCCACCGTCACCGACCTGCGCGACTTTCTCGGCCGCCGCGATGAAGCCTGGCAACAGGCCATGCAAATGGGCGGCCTGCTGGTGGCGGTCAACCAGACCGTGGTGGACTGGAACCAACCCCTGAGCGGCGATGAAGAAGTGGCCTTCTTTCCCCCGGTGACCGGAGGCTAGTGAACCTGCATGATCTCAATCCAGCAGGCAGACTTCAGTCTGCAACAGGAGTACGAAGCGCTGCGGGCCGACTGCCCGACCATTGGCGCCATTGTCACCTTTACCGGCTTGATGCGCGATTTCAACCAGGGCGACGACATCCAGGGCCTGTTTCTGGAGCACTACCCGGGCATGACCGAGAAGTCACTGGCGGACATCTGCAGCCAGGCCCGCGACCGCTGGCCAGTGGAGCAGATCCGCATTATTCATCGCATCGGTGAACTGCGCCCCAGCGACCAGATTGTGTTTGTCGGCGTCTCCGGCCAACACCGGGGCGAGGCCTTCGCCGCCTGCGAGTTCATCATGGATTACCTGAAAACCCGGGCCCCCTTCTGGAAGCGGGAAATCACCCGCGAGGGCAGTCGCTGGGTAGACGCCCGGGACAGCGACACCGACGCCGCCGAGCGCTGGCAAAAATAATGGCGACGAATCGCTGGCTGGTGTTCCTGAAACAACATTACACTGCGCCACTGGAGCTGAGTTTCAAACAATTCAAACTCGGCGCCATGCTGTTCTTTTTCGGCGGCGTACTGATCTATATTGCCGGCACCACCCTGCCCCCCTCCACCCGCCAGGAGATCCTGTTGCTGGCCGGACTGGTCATCGGCGGCTTCGGTTTTCTTATCGCCATGATGGCCCAGCTAAGGATGCTGATCAGCCGCCTGCTGCGCTTTTTTATCGACCCCTGATTTTTTGGCCACGCAGCTTGTGGCTGTAATATTTCTGGCAGTGCTGTTTCTGGCTGTAGAGTTTTTGCAAACAGATTTTTTGCAAACAGATTTTTGCAAACATCGCCTCTGGCAACACAGCTGCTGGAAACACAGCCCCTGGCAACACAGCTTCTCACGCCGCCGCACCTGATTGCCGACCTGCAGCCTCAGCTGGTTTGCAACCGCTGCGCCAATTGGCGCAAACGCGCTTTGTCGGACTCCAGCTGCAGCGCCGCCTCGGCGTACTGCAGCGCTTGCGCCGAACAGCGCCGGGCCTGGACCCGAAAACGCTGCGGATCATTTTCCGCCAGCGCCAACAGGGCTTTTTGCAAACGCACTTGCACTTCAACCAGGCCCGCACCGTCCCGGGCAATGGGTAAAAATGCATCGTCAAAGAAATCCGCCAAGGCAACCGTCGCCACTTGCAGGTTGGTGTGCACCGGTGCCTCCTCGCAAGTCTCGGGACCGGTTGCGCTGCACACCAGCAACAGGCGCATCATCCGGTTGATCACATCGATCGCCGTACCGGCATCGTTGACCCCCGGCGACAGGGCGCGCGAAGCAATTTCTGCCAGTACGGAAAAACCAAAACGGGGATCCTGGTCGAAAGAGCGCTCCACATCGATACTAAAGGCGTCGCGAATACGGCTGTTTAACTGCTCATCCTCCGGCCCCTGATACCAGGCCAGCGGTCGGCTCGGGTGCACCAGGGTTCCCGGTATTGCCAACACGCCGATTTCCCTGTCCGCCGCAGCGCCACATTCGGACAGGGCGCTGGTGTCGACATGCTGCACATAGCCCGATTCCTGGGTACACACCACATTGGCATCAACCGGCAGGAACTGCGGGCTTGCCATGGGCCTGCCGCCCAACGCCGGACAGCGGATGCGATCCACCAGCGCCGCGCGCACCTTGTCTTCCACCTGGCCGGTGGTACGCCCGACGCGACCGAGACCAGACAGGTGTTCGATCCAGCGCAACAGGGTGACCACAATCGAGAAGATTACCACCAGGGTGGCAACAAAGAGAATAAAGCGGCCGACCTCGGTGTAGAGGTCGGTACTCAGGGCGATAATACCCACCAGGCTGAAGAGGAAAGAGCCGAGAAAGGTGGCCAGGGTGTTCTGGGTGGTTGGGTCCTGCTTGATCAGCTTGGTCGCTCGCGGCGTCACTCCGGAGCTGGCGGCACTGTAGGCGGAGACCATAACGCTGAGTGAAAAGATGGTCACGGTGAGCATACTGGTGGCGAGGATACTGAGGATCTCGCCCACCGCTTCGCTGCCGACATTGAACGGCAGGGGCTCCTCGATCAGCGATTGCACCGGAATCGCCACCAGCGCCACCACGCCCCCCAGCACCCCCACCAGGCTCGCCCGCAACCACAGGCTGCGGATCAACCGGTTATAAGACCACTCCAATTTGGACAGCATCCAACCTCCTTCTCGATCGGTCGACGCCTGCAGAGTGCAGGTGTTTACCCAGCCGCCGCACAGCGAGCGCAATTTCGATCTGCGCGGCAAACACTGTAACAGTCCGCTGTCACTGCGGGCAAACCCTGGCTCCGCTTTAACGACAATGTTTACAACGACCGACTACTGAGGAGGGTGGCTATTGACTCATACTGCTATTGAGGAAATTGCTATTGAGCTAGATGGCTATTGAGCTAGATGGCTATTGAGGTAGACGGCTATTGAGGTAGATGCCGGTTGATGAGACTGGCGCCGCTGCGGGTGAGCCCCGCAGAGCTCACCCACAGCAGAATCAGTAAGGCAGGAAATCAAAGGTGTAGTTGAGGGTGGTGCGAATCACGTTCTGTACACCGAACTGCACCAGGCGAATACGGGCCAGCAGTTTTTGCTCCAGCGCCGCATCCTTTAACTCACTGGAGATCAGCGTTACCGCCGACAATTTGCCGGACGGCTCGATCACCATTTTAATCACCAGCTTACCCTGCAGCGCCGGGTTGCTGCGCAGGGCGCGGTTGTAGATGGAGAAAATGGCGCCCTGGTTGCGATCCATGGTTTTACGAATCTCTTCCTCGCTGCGACCGGAGGCGTTATTGGCCGGGTCGCCGGGGCGAGGACTGGTGCCGCTGGCACTGGCCAGTTTGCTCTCCACCCGGGTGGTTTCCCGACCGGACAGGGCCACACCGCCCACATCCCGGCTCAGCGCGGCGGTGTTGATGCCGCCACTGGTGGTCTGCGCCTGGCTGCTAATCACGGCTCGATCGAGCTGGCGTGCTTTGGCCGCGCCCTGGGTGAGATGAGCGCCTTGCATTTTGCTCATATCGAGACTGTCACGCATGGACTGCAAGTCATCCTGGAACTGCATCAATCCGCTTTTGGCCGCCTTGTCCCTGGCGCTCTCGATAATTTTCGGCGTCGGTTTGACCTGCTCCACCACCTTCGGCCTGGGCTTGGGTTTGGGTGGGACTTTCGGCGTCGGCGGTTCCGGCAGGGGCTGGGGCTTTTCCAGCTTCGGCTCGGGCAACTGTTTGGCTTCGATCACAACCTGGGTCAGGGTCGGCGGCGGTTTGACCGCCGCCTCGCGCAATACCTCTGGCAGCTGCACAAAGGGTAAGCCAACGCCCAGCACTGCCAACAGCAACAGCGTGCCGCCCAGCAGTCGATAAAAGCGCCGGTCGTCGCCACTGCTGGCCGACCAGGCCAACTGCGGTTCGGGGGAATAGAGATAGGCTGCCGCTGTCACTCTCAACCTCCCGCCACAGTTGGCACAGCATCACCATACAGCGCCGCACTGGCGACTTTGGTGACGGCGAGGGAAATATTGCGATAGTCCGCCGCGGCGCATGTGGTCATGACTTTCTTCAATAGTGCGTAGGGTACCGCCTCATCCCCCATGATCGTCACCGCCTGCTCCCTGGCAGCTCCTGCCGCCGCAGATTTTGGCAGCAGCGCTGCCCGCGCTTGCAAGGCCCGACTCAGGCCGGCAATGGTGGGCTCGTCCCGATCCAGCACGTCGGCGACCCTGGCCACCACCTCGCCCTCGATCATCAATTCCTCGGCATTGACCATCACCACCAGGGTGGCGCCGGGCTTTTGCGCCGCCACCGACTCCGGCAAGGTAATGGACTTGTGATTTTGCAAGACTTCCACTTCGCCGGTATTCATCAGCAAAAAGAAAACAATGATGGTAAAGATATCCATCAGCGACACCAGGTTGAGCTTGGCCCGCTGGGCGTGACGGCGATGCTGTTTGGCCATGCGGCGCGCGCGCAGGGATTGCTTCATTGCCCGCCCCCCGCGCTCGCCAGAGTGCCCACAGCCGCCAAAGTGCCCACAGCCGCCAAAGTGCCCACAGCCGCCAAAGTGTCTGCAGCCGCCAGAGTGTCTACACCCAGGGGCGCATCACCGAGAGAAATCTCCGGAAACAACTCGGCGTCCACCACCGAGGTTGCCACCACCGCTTTGTAGGAGCGCACTGTGTCCATAACACTGACGATGGTTTGGTAATCGGTGCTGGGTTGGGACAGGATGCTGATGTCCCGTCGCCTGATGTCCCTGTCCCGCAGTTGCCGCTTTACCTGTTGCAAAACCTGCGACAGCAACTGCAAGTCGTAGCCCCGCTCCGCAGGAGAAATGCCAGCCCCGGTGGCGCTGCCAGATCCTGCAGTTACATCAGGACTTGCCGTTAAATCAGCCCCTGCCGTTGTGGCAGTTGCGGCCAGGCGTTCGATGCGTTTAAGGCGCACACCGACAGGATAATTGACGTCGATATAGTCGGCGTGAATCACCAGCTCCAGCCGTGCATGGTCCGGATCTGCCGCCTGGGCCGAACTGGCCACATCCGGCAGTTTCAAGTCCAGCACGGTAATTTGCGAGAACACCATGCTCATCAACAGCACCGGCACCAGCACAATCATCAGGTTCATAAATGAGGTGATATCGAGATCCGCCTCCTGCTGCCGGAATTTCCTGCCACGCTGCATCATATCTTCAGTCCCTGCCGCTGCTCCAATCCGCTAAAACCCTGTGCAATCTCAAGCCGCATCATTGGCCCGGGTGCGGCTGGCGCTGTGGCCAGAAATCAGGTTCAGTACCTTGACGCCGGCCATTTCCAGGCTGTCGACAATCTCGTTGGTTTTGGTTTGCAACATGGAGTGAAACAACAGCAGCGGAATCGCCGCAATCAGGCCAAAGGCAGTGGTATTCATCGCCACCGAGATGCTCTGCGACAACAGCGTGGCTTTCTCGGTGGGGTCGGCGTTGGCAACAGCGGTAAACGCTGCAATCAGGCCGATAATCGTGCCCAGCAAACCCAGCAGGGTGGAAATATTGGCCAGGGTCGCCAGGTAGGCGGTGCGTTTTTCCAGCCGCGGGATGGACTCCAGCACCCCCTCTTCCATGGCCAGCTCCACATCCTCGCGGCGCGGACTGGTGGCCATGCGCGCCACACCGGCGGTGACGATGCGAGCAATCGGCGAGGCGGTACCGTTACCGAACTCCAGCACCGACTTGTAGTCCTTTTGCTGCAACATGGGCAGCAGTCGATTGAACGCCGAGCGGTTGCTCATCCGGGCGTGGGTGAGGAACAACCAGCGCTCTATCACCACCGCGATGCCAACGGCCAGCACAATAGCGATGGGATACATAAACGGGCCGCCATCCTGAAAAAATCCAATCAATGTGTGCAAAAAATCCATAGGGTTGTTGTCCTCAAAATCCAGGTAAATAACGAACTGACACCTACAGGTTTATCAGCCGCAGCCAATTGTGCAAGTCGGTGGCAGAGGTTATCCAAAGAAGTGTGTACTGTGCCGCGTTTTCGCGGAAAATTCCGGCTAAAACCGGCCAGGACTGGCGCCGCCACAGTGTTTTATTGGCGCGCTTCCAAAGCGATCAATCATCGCTGCTGGTGGCCTGTTGCAGCTGTCCCCGATAGTGCAGTTCGCGCACCAGTTCACTGCGCTCCACGTGTTCGAACAGGGCTGACAACTGACTGTTGAGTGGCAATTGCAGGTTGGCGCTGGAACCGGGGGATTTCCAGGGGATGATGTACAGCACCTTGGGTTGCTCCTGGTTACCGGTCACCCGGGACTGCAATTTGATGGTCTCCTCTGCCGCAACCGCTGGCGCCGGAGCCAGCAGGTACAACAGCAATAACCCCAGGCCAGTGACGCCAGCCAAACTGCGCAGGCGTCGCACCTGCCGCTGCAGCGCCGGGCGGATCATTGCCTGGCGGTTTAACTTTGCGCTGTTTAACTTTGCGTAGTTTATCGTTTGGCGGTTCATCTTTTCGCTGCTTGTCTTTTCGCTGTTTGTCTTTGGGGATGGCATTGCCTGCCGGTTTATTTCCATGCCCGCTTGCTCAATGTTCGCTTGCCTGTGCATTGCTCGCCTGCCCTCTTAGCGCTCACTTTTTAGCGCTGGCCTGTTCGCTCGCAGCCGGTTGCCGCCGCGGGCACTGTCAATGGGACGCTACGTCCAGATCCTTTACCCGGCGCTGCAAATCGACTACCCAAGCCTGTACTTCGGCATCCTCGCCGGCCTGCAAAAGTAAGTACTGTTGATAGTGGTGCAGCGCCGCGGGCAATTGGCCGAGATAGACTTCATACAGTATGCCCAGGTTGCGATGACTGGCCGCGTGCTGCGGCCAGATCGCCAGGGCCGCCTGGTAGTCTGCCTGGGCCGCGGTGAAATCCCCTTGCTGGCGCTTCAGAATCGCCAGCTGGTTGTAAGCTTCGAGGTTGTTCGGGTTGACCGCCAGCGCCTGTTGCAGGGCCGCTGCGGCCTGCTGGTTGCGCTCGCTATCGCGGTACAGCAGGCCGAGGTTCAACCACGGGCCGGACAGCTGCGGGTAAGCTTGGGTGAGTTGCAACAGGCGGGCTTCTGCCAGCTGATAATCTTTTCCCCGCAGGGCCTGCAGCGCCGCGGCAAACTCGGCTCTGGCCGCCGCTGGAACTGCCGGAGGGTCGAGCAGATAGGGATTGGCGCTGGGCTCCAGCCCAGACGCAGCCACTGCACCGTCCTCAGCGCCAGCGCTGCGGTCGGGACCCTCCCCGGCCGGCACAAAGCTGATGCCCGGCACCAGACCCTGCACTACGCCCGGCACTACACTGCAGCCGCCCAAAAAACCGACCAGCGCCAGGGCGCCGAGTGTTGAGCGCCAGCCACAAGCAACCGAGCGCATGCAACAAAAAGTCAGTCGCCGGCCAGGCCATGACAATCGCCAGCTTGGCCGTGACAATCGCCAGCTTGGCAGTGACAACAGCAATCTACGAATAGCCGATCGCCGGCGATCGAAGACGCCACCAGCGGCTAAACCACGACAACTAGTAAATCTCATCGGCGTACTCCAGTTGCTGTTCCCGTTTGCCGTAGCGCGCCGGCAGCAATTGCGCCAACTCCTCAATACTGGCCTGCACCCACTGGTCGTAGAAGCCGTCCCAGCTGCGCTGCGCGTTGCGCTGGTGAATGGCGATGGCCTGCTCCTCGAAGGGATAGGCCTGCTCCTCCAATAGCATGTCGTACTGGGCCAGCGCGTCCCCATCCAGGTTCGGCGGCCGCTGGGATTGCAGCAGGTCGCGACTCAGTTGGGCGTAGACTTCACCGAGCCTGTAGCCGGCCAGGGTGGTGAACTCCGCCACCTCGTAGGCCAGCACCTGCTCATAGGCCTGCAGGGCTTGCTGCAAAGCCTTTTGCTTTTTCTGCAAACTGCTTTTCAGCGGCAGGCGCAGGGGAATATCAACGAACGTCCGATAGCGGTCATCCGCCAGCGCGGCACTGGCATAGGCCCCCAGGTAGCGGGAGCGCTCGCTGCGCGCGGCACCGGCAGCGGCGTCGCCGGCAATCAATTTGCGCAACCAGTAGCGGCGCTTGCCGGGCTCTGCCGTCTGCGCATACAGTTCAGTCATTTTAAAACGCGCTTCCATCACTTCGGCAAACGGTTCCGGGTAGGTGTGGGCGTAGCTGCGATAGTAATTGATCGCGGCGCTGGTATTGCCGCCGCGCTGATAGTAATCCGCGCCCAGCAACAAGGCGTTGCGCCGCACTTCCGGTTCGCCGTCGGCCTTGCTAATGGCGATCAACTCATCCGCCGCCGCCTGCCAGTTGCCCTGCGCTTCGTAGATCACTACCAACTTGGGCGCCAGGCTCGGGGTCAGTTCACTGTCGGGGTAGCTGCGGCGAAAAGCCAGGCTCTCCCGCTCGGCCCACTCCCAATCCTGCAGGGCCAGCAATTGATTGAGGGCATCGTAGTGGGCCTTGAGTGCGATCGCGGAGCCGGGCGCAACCTCGCGTACCCGCAGCAAGTGTTCGACCGACGCCTGGGCATCCTGGCTTTGCAATTGTTGGCCGGCCAATTGGTAGACGCTGGCGGCGATGCGCTCGACGATACCAGCACGGTCCGCAGCCGCGGCCGGCAACAACGCCAGTACCTGCTGGTAAGCCTGTTCCGCCGCGGCAAAGCGCTGCAAGTCAAACTGGCTCTGGCCGATCACCAGCCAGGCGCTCTTGCGCAGTGCGCCATCAATCGAGCCAGGCCACTGGGTCAGGCGTGTGGCCACGACTATGGCCTCTTCCTTCTGGCCGTCTTGCAGCAGTAATTGCGCCGCCTGGGCCAGTACCCGGGGGGCCCGCGCATCACTGTCGAAGGTGTCGGCAAAACGCCGGGCACTGGCGATTTTACGCTGCTGCCAGGCCCGCAGTTGGGCTTGGGCATGCAGCGACGCCAGGTGTTTATCCAGCGCCAGAATGGCACTGTAACCGGCTTCCGCCGCCCGCGCGGCACTATCTGCGGAGACACTGCCTGACGAGACGCTGTCTGCCGCCACGCTCTCTGCCGGGAAGCCGGCGGCGGGGTAAGCCACCGCCTCGTAGTCGGCGTAGGCCGCCGCGTAGGCGCCCGCCTCAAAGCGCGCCTCGGCCATCAGGAAACGCATTTCCGGCGTTTCCGGGGCGTCCGGGAAGGTCTCGACAAACTGCTGGTACCAGTCGGCGGCCAGCAAAAAATGCTCCCGGGCCGGTCGCAGATTCTGTCCGTCCGGCTCGCCGCCGGCACTGTCCCGACGCTGTGCCTGCGGTTGAGCTTGCTGTCGCACCTGCTGCTGCGCCTGGGCCAGGGCGTGCTGGTATTCGGCCAGCTGGCGCAGATATTCGCGCAATTGCGGCAACAAACCCTGGCGCTGGGCCGGGCCTTTTTGCTGCCAGTAGTCACTGTAAATACCGTAGTGACGGACAAAAGCTTCCTTGGCGGGCAATACCAGGGTGGGGAAGTTGCCCTGCTGGAACACCTCGATGGCTTTGACACTAAACTCCGGCGCGTAGTCGCTGAACGGGTGCCGGGAGGCAAAGTGCTGGTAAGTCTCGGCGCTGTCGCGATAGCGGTCCTTTTCCAGGTACAGCGCCGCCAACTGGCGATAAAGCAGATGCACATAGGGCCGCTCAGCCAGCTCCGGGTGCGCGCTGCTGATGCTCTCGGCACCGTGCAAATAGGAAAACACCAGCCCCATAACCCGCAGGGTGTCGCTGAGCAGGCTGTGAGCCGGACCGCTGAGTGTCTCCAGCTGCGGCGCCTGGCGGGCCAGCTTGTCCAGCACCTGGGTGAAGGATTGCAGCGATGCGCGCAGCTGGTTTTGCTTGAACTGCGACCAGCCGCGCATATAAATCGCGTTGTCGTAGTAAGGCGTCTGTTCGCCGGCCGCAACTACGGCGGCATAGCTGCGCTCGGCGCGCGCGTACTGTTGCTCACTGAAGGCTTTTTCCCCGCGCCGGAATTCCGCTTCCACCGCAAACAGCGACTGCGGGTGCTGCAGGGTTATGCGGTCCAGCGCCGCCGTGGATGACGCCCGCTTGCCCGCCAGCGAGTAGGCCTTGGCCAGCTGGTACAAGAGCACGTCCCGCTCATCCCCATCGGTGCCTGCGGCCGGGTCAGTATCCCTGCCGGGAGCAGTGTCCAGCAGCTGCTGGTAGAGGGTAATGGCGCTATCGAAATAGCTATTGCTGCCAGAGGCGTCGAGTTGCTCGGTGTCCAGCAGTCGCTGTTCCGCCCGGGCCATTTCCAAATCGGCCAGGCGAATCATGATCTTGCGCCGCACCAGCGGATCGGTGGTCACCGCCAGCGCCTGGCGGTAATTGCTGTCCACCTGGTCGATCGTGAGGCGCACCGCGGGCTGGTGGTCTTCTGGTGGCAGCGGCGTCGACGCCAGTTGGCCAAGGGTCGGCCCGATATCCAGCCCGTCACTATTGGGCAACCAGCTGCAGCTGGCCTGCAGCAAGGCCGCCAGCAACACGCCCGCTAACCCCATACCCGAAAACCCCGTACCCGAAAACCACAGCTTCGGTGAAAACAGCTTCGGTAAAAACATTTTCGGTAATAACAGCTTCGGTAATAACAGGAACGGCAGCAATTTGTAGCGCGCCGATCGCACGCGCAGTATGCGGGTGCCTGGTAAACGGGCACACGCCAACCCCGCTCTTGGTAACTTGCACTGGTGGGCAGTGATCCTGGATCTGTTCATCAGGGCTGGGCCTCCAGTGCCTTGTCATACAGGCGCGCCTTGGCCAACCTTGCCTGGGCCAGGTACTGGCGCAACTGCTGGCGCTGCTCATCCAGGTAGACAACTACCTGCTGCGCCAGCTGGCCCTCGATGCTGGCGCGGGCGCTGGCCAACTGCCGGGTCTGTTGGGTCAAACGCTGCTGCAGGCTGCGGATGCGCCCGGCAAACGGGGCGATATCGGCGGCGGATTGCAGCGCAACTTCTACCCGATCCCGATCCTGCGCCAGAGAGGTCAGCGCCGCGTCCGCCGCGCGCAGATTTTTTTCATTGCGCCACAAGGCGGCGGGAAAATCTTGCGCCGCCTGCCACAGCACGAGGCCGCGATACAGCTCTACCGCAGGCACGTACTCCGCCACCGGTTTGCCCGCTGCTTGCAGGCGCTCTACATTGGCTTGCATGCGCTGCACCGTGCGCCAGTTGGCCGCCGTCTCGCCGCTGGCCAGGGCCAGATAATCCTGCTGCTGGCGGGCGCTATCCAAACGCTGGCGCAGGGCATCGCGCTGCTGCTGCAGCTGCGCCCCCTGCGCCCGCCAGGGCTGCCCGGCCACTAATGCCTGCTTTTGCTGGCGCAGGTCATAGCGTTCCTGCCAGGACCACTGGTAAACCTCCAGTTGCTCTTGCCAGCGGGCCAGCTGCTGCTGCAGCGCCCGCACATCGCGCCACTCCTGCAGACTGGCCTGGAAGCGATTGCGCGCAAACAGCCGCGCCAGTTCGAGCTGGCGCGGGTTGGCCGGCAGTTCTTGCTCCAGCTCCAGGTCGAGTTCCTGCTCCAGCGCCAGCCAGTTAAAGCCGCGGGTCTGCGCCTGCAGCCACAGCGGCAGCTGGCCGGCCTCAATATCGGCAGCCAGTGCCTGCAAGCGCTGAAACTCGCTCTGCAGGCGCTGCTCGGCGTGTTGGTAGGCCTGCAAGGCCTGCTGCTCGGCACCGATCTGTTCGTAGACATAGGGCACAGCCAGCAGTGACTCCTGCACCGCCGGGGAATCGAGGGGGCCGGCGTTGACCAATTGCCAGGGCGTCAGTGCCTGCTGGTAATCGCGCTGCTGAAAGGCGGACCAACCGTAACCGAGCAGCGCCTCGTGGCGATAATCACTGTCCTTGCGCACGCCACTGAAGCTGCTGATCGCCGACGCCTGCCGGCCTTGTTGCAGCAGACTGTAACCGAGAGCAGTCTGCGCCTTGTCGTACAGCGCCAGCGCTTCCACTCGCTGCTGCTCGACACTGGCCGGGGCCATCGGGTCGGGGTTGAAGTTGTCGCGCACATGTTGCAACAGGGCCTGGAAATACGCCTGTGCCCTGGCTGGCAGTTGCGCGCGACTGTAAGCCGCGGCCAGGTTGTAGGCGTGATAGGACCACATAAAATCGCTTTTCGGGTAGCCCAGTAACAGCGCGGCCGCGGCGTCCAGGTCGTTGCGACGCAGGGCCAGGTTGAACTGCAAACTCTGCAGACGGGTGCTTATGGCCGAGTCGGGACTGCCGTCCAGCCGGCCCAGACTGGCGGCGCTAGCGTCCCAGTCGGATTGCAAATAGAGCAGCTTCGCCAGGTAATACCAGGCGGCGTTGCGCACCTCAACTGGCGTGTCGTCGTCCAGCAAGTCATCAAATATCGCGGCCGCTTTGCCGTGCATGCCGTAGGCCAGACTGATACCACCGGCAATCAGTTGCGGATTTTCCCGATGACCGCGGATGCCGCCGCGCGCCTCGGCCACCATCAACTCCGCCAACGCATCGAGATAATTGCCCTGGTAATACTCGTACAAGACGACGCCGTAGCGCAGGTCCGCTACCGAGCTCAGGGGTTGCGCACTGGCCGGCACAGCCAGTAACAGCGAACACAACAACCAGCGGCGCAGCCGCATTCCAGCGGAAATAATAATTACAGTGGTTGCCATTCTTTGATATCAAACATCGGTTGCAACTTGGCCCTGGAGTCAATGACGCGCAGCTCCAGCACTTTCGCCGACTGCTCCTTGTCCAGGGTGAGGGTGGCGCCGCGCTTGTACTCACGCCCCTGTGGCCCTTTACCAGTAAAGAAAGCACTGACCTCATGCCGGCCCGACTTCAGGTTGCCGAGGTACAAGCGCTGCACACCACCGCGGTAGAGGGCGTCTACCTGCTGCGCAGTGTAGAGGTGACTGGCCACCAATTGGTCGTCTATTTTCAGCTTCACCCCGTCGAGCTGGAAAAACTCGCCCACGTCCATGGACAAAAACACCGACAGCTGGGTGCTGGCAGGAAACAACAACTCCTCTTCCAGAATCAACAGATCGCGATTCAGCTCCAGCACCGCCTGCTTCAAATTTTCCACCTGGCTGTCGAGTTCAGTGCTGGCGCGCGCGCGGCTCTCCGCCGCCTGGGCCGGCGACCACACCAACAGAGTCAGCAACAACGGCAGCACAACACTGCCCAGGACTGAATTTACTACACGGATTTTCATAGCTGTCATTGCTCGTCGAAAGCCTGGGGACACATCTGGTAATTGCAGACGCTTATGGAACAACCTTTTGGAGCCTGCCCCACAAGTTTATTTAGATTAGTCGCTGAATCGATGCCGGGATGGCTGGCGAATGCAAAAGCGTGAACCACTTGGCAAACCCGGCCAGAAAAATAACCGTTCACCTGGCTGCCGGTGGCTGCAGTCCAGCGCTGTAATGAGTCCGGCCCTGTTGATCAATAATCACCGCATCGAAACCGGGCAGGCGTTCAATCAGCGCCAACCCCTGTTGCACCCCCAACACAAATACCGTGGTGGACAGGGGATCGGTATCGAACCCGGACGGACCCAGCACACTGACGCTGCGCACCCCACTGGCCGACTTGCCACTGCGCGGATTTAAAATATGGTGAATACGCTCACCACTGTGCGGGTCGAGAAAATAACGCTCGTAATCACCGGAGGTAGAAATAGCAACATTCGCCAGTGGCAACAGCACCGCCATATCATCGGCCTGGCGCGGATGCTTAATCCCCACAATCCAGGGCCGGCCGCGCTTGTCGCCGAGCACGCGGCTGTCACCGCCGGCACTGACACTGGCGTGCTGCACGCCAAAGCCGCGCAGAATATCGACCGCCCGGTCCACCGCGTAACCCTTGGCAATTCCCCCCAGGTCAATTTGCACCTGCGGGCTGGCCAGCCGCAATTGCCGCGCCTCTCGATCCAGCTGCAAATGGCGATAATCAATGGCGCCAAGCAGTTGTTGCTGCTGCTCAGCGGACGGCTTTTGCCCAGCGCGATAGTCGTAAAACCTGCCCAACGAAGCAAACGTAATGTCGAACGCGCCCTCACTTAAACGGCTGTAATACAGCGCCTTGTCAACAATAGTGGCCAACTCCGCACTGATAGTAATCGGCCCCTGCCCAGCCCGCTCGTTGACCCCGGACAACTCACTACTACTGATGTACGGACTGAGCAACTGGTCGAGCCGCTCCACCTCCGCCAATGCCGCCGCCACCGCCGCATTACCCTGCACCGCATCATCATGCCACAGGCTTACCACCACGCGGGTGCCCATAATATCCCGCTGCTCACCGTACCACTCCGCCTGTACCGCCCCGCCACTCAGCCCGGCCAGGACAGCCACTACCAACATCCACACCAACCTCTGCCCTGCAACCGCCATGATACTGCCCATCAAATTTTGTCCGCTTAATGTTCCAGCATAGCAGCTAAATTTCCCGACCTCGTTGCACTAGCCCGCATTACTATATTCCTGCGCTAATCAGGGCTGCATACGCTGCCCGTCACCAGCGAGGCCAACCCACTGCAGTTCAGCCATATCAGATCCTTACGTGGACACCCATGCTTGTGATCCTTACGTGGACACCCATGCTTATTGCGGGAACCAACGGGTTCTCGGTACTGAGTGAATAGAAATGCACTGTTGAGATATGAGTGGACTGCCCGTCATCGATGGGGGGAGCCCATTGCGGATCGGCCATATCCCCCCGACCACATTTGGCGGCTGTGAAACTCAACCATTTTTTGCGCAAGAAGACGCGCAAAAAATTGGGATTCGAACAGTCCTCGCCGACTACCCCAAATGTGGTCGGGGGGATAAACATGGCCTGATTGATCCGCAACGGGCTCCCCCCACCGCTGACTACATTGTGCGTTTTAACGGCAGTGTGATTTCTTTATCAGCCCGCTACAGCTCATTTTTTGTCATCCCCGTGTAGGCGGCGGTCCGGCGTACCGGGATCCATTGATTTATAAGTACGTACTGGATCCCCGCCTCCGCGGGGATGACCTTAAATGGGCTGTTTTGCAATTACCAGAATCTCACTCGATGCCTGTTCAAGGCTCGGTGGGTGTGCCCTGCCAGACCAATCAGGTCGCGTTTAGGCTCTCCGCGCTTTTCGGGCTTTCGCGGACGGATGTTTGAGCGAAGCGCAGCGTAGCGAGTTTCCGGGAGCGCGAAAAGTGCGGAGAGCCTGCGGCCGGTCTGGCAGGGCACACCCACCGGGCCGCCGCGCCAAACCAAGATTTTTACGAACCAAATAATTGTGCGAAGCGTCTTTATTAGCGCTAATCAAGGGCCGGGAGCGCGTAAAATGCGAGGAGCCTGCGGCCGGTCTGGCAGGGCACACCCACCGGGCCGCCGCGCTAAACCATGTTTTGCTACAAACAAACATCCAAGCGGAACACAGAGAAACGACAATTAAGACGTTCACAAGACACCGGGAGCACGAAAAGCACACAGAGCAAGCGACCAGTCTGGCTCACTGTGCTAAACAGGCATGAATGGGCTCCGGTCATCAATGCACGGAAACCCTTAAACAGGATTAGTAATAACACCGTTAACGATCGGCTCAAAGGCCGTGTAATTGTCCCAACCACTGGCACTGCCGAGGCCGTTAAGAGGAAAGAAGTTACCGAAATTACCCTGCTCGCCGTGCAACGCCATATAGTTGAGAATCACCATCTCCACCAGCAAATTGACATTATTAGCGCCCGGGCTGGACGCGGTTTCGACATCGCCACTGGGACGCATATACCCCAACTGCTGGTGCAACGCCTCCTGCTCCGGTGTTGCCCCCAACAGCACCGGCAGACGGCCCGGATTGTAGACCAGGAAAAACGACGCCGCAGTCTGCTGGTTATCGCCCGTCCAGACACCCTTACCGGCGCCGTCGACAGACTCATCGGTCATGCCATTACTGAATACCGAGCCGTCACTGCAGACATAAACCATCAGCGGCGTATTCTTACGCGCCGCGTATTCCAGGCAGGCGCCAATACAGCGCCCGGCACGCAAGTCACGCAATTCGCCGGTGGCGCGATCACCGGTGTGGTAGTCGTAGCCACCCATCGTGACCGTACCGGCGCCGGCAAAACCATTTACCACCAGCTTCATTATCGAGGCGGTTTTGCGAAATTCACCGTCGCCGAGAAACTCCGCGCTGGAGAAAATACCGTTAGCGCCGACAATATCCGGGTCGATGGCGGGATCCAGGGCCGAGGGCACGCCGAACTGATCGGCCAGGCTGGCGCTCTTGCCGTAGACACAGCGGGCCAAATCCTTGATTGCCGCGTCATTGCCGGTACCCGTGGAGATGCGCCCCATTTTGCTTTGGCTGATGCGGAACATCGACTCCATCACCGCCACCGTTTCGTCCTGGCTAAACAGACCCACCAGGTCACCCACATCCACCAGGCCGGTCACATCCGTGGGCCTGTCCACTTTGGTAGGGCGCACTTCCGGGTTGATCATGGCCATCGGTGCCATGGAATTGCCACCGGACTCACTGCTGCGCGAGCCCACCAGGGTTACCAGCTGGCCGTCGGCACCGACCCGATTGATACCGTACATGGGGTTGTGCGGGTTGTTACCGGTATCGTTTTCCGAGCGCGCCGGCAGCACCGCACCGTTAGTGGTGACGGCGGCGGCCCGGGCCTTTTCGAGGATGCCGCGCAGCATTGCGCTCTCACTGTGGAAGGCCAGACCGAGACTGGTGTCGACAAAATCATTGCTGCCACTGGCGGGATTGACCAGCGAGGGGATTCGGTCACCGGGCAAACCCTGCTTGCTGTAGCCGGCAGTGGTGAGAAAATCCCGCTGCCCGCCCCGCTGCCCCACCAGCACATTGGAGCCGGCAATATTGGCGCCGCCAGCCAGGTCAAAACAGATAAACGGAATCTTGCCGGCGCCGCTGAGGGCGATATTGCAGCCGTCGATATCAATGTCACTGGAGAGTGCCGCGAAGGCGGCGCGCGGGTTGGCAAACAGGCTGAGCAGCGACCCTCCCAGCGCCGTGCCCATGCCGGCCATAAAACCCTGGGCGATAAATTCGCGCCGCGACAGCGGGCGACGGTGATCGCCGTGGCGCAGGGCCTGGTCGAGCTTGTAGGTTGTTGCGTTTTTGGGTTTGCGAATAAACATGCGCTTGCCTTGCTAAATTGGCGCTGCGGTTCAACAGCGCCTGAATAATTCTGGCTCTGGCCGGTGCCTGTAACCTGCGGCGGCACCCGCTTCCAGCCCCTGGATTAAATCACAGCGATCGTTCGCCGCCCCGCTACTGCATCAGGATCACCGCGCTGCCCAACGCCGCCGCACAGGCCGCCTTTACCAACTTGATAGTGCGGTCCGGCTCCGAGGCGCAGTCGGCGGGACAAAAACCGGCCATGCGGTCGAGCAAATTGTTCAGTTCACTGGTGATGTCGGCGGGCAGCGGCTGGGTCGCCAACGGCGCCGGCTGCGGGTAATCCGGGTCGGCCACTGGCAGATCATTGGCCAGCAGATTCCTGATCAGCGGGTCGATGATAGCGGCGCGACCACTGCTATCAAAGGCCTGGTCCGGGGTGGCAGAGAAATCAAAGCCGGCGAAATAATTGTCCCGCGCCGAGGTATCAGTAGCGTTTAACTCCCCCACCAGGCTGCTGCAATAGGCCACCGCCAGCTGGGTGACTCCCATTTGGTGGGCAGCCAGAAAGCCCTCGACACTCTCCACCGTGGGCAGCTGCTGCTTGACCTTGTTAAAGGTCTCCTGGACGCTGGCCGAGGAGGAGTCGACGCCGGTCACCGCCGCCATGGAGGCGTTGATTTCGGCAAAACCGCGCAGCCCGATGCGCGCCTGGTCGGCAATATTTTCCCCGCTTGAGCGCGGCGTCACTTGCCCTTCGACCCGGACATAACTGTTGTCACCGAGCTGGTCGAAAGTAAGGAAAAACTCATCGATTGCGGGGCCCTGCTCTAGCGCCACGACACTGCCGAGACTGGACAACATTTGCTTGCCATCCACATTGGCGTCGGCGCTGAGCGTAGTATCCAAAGTCGCCCAGGCCTGCCCAACTTCCGCTTCGCGACCGTTGATACCGATGCGCAAACCGCGCACGGCAATGTCGTCAGGGTTGGCACTGCTGTCGAGGCTGGTGAAAAACGGTGCGTTAAAGAGGTAACCGTGATCGTCAAACTGTTGCACTTCGAACACGATAAAGGCCTGGGGCACTGCCACCAGGTGGGAAATGCCGAACAGCAGGAAAAATTTCTCCCCCACCCCCACCGAGTGATTTTGCTGGATATCCGCCTCACTCAGGGCGCGGTTGTGGATCGCCAGCAGGCGCACGGTTCCGGCCCAGCCATCCGCGTTCGACACCTCGCTGCCCAGCACCAGGGCGAAACTGTCATCCCAGTCGCCGAGAGTACCGCCGGTGGCACCATCCACATCGCCGCTGTACTGGCCATTGACGTAGATGCGTCGGCCACTGATCGGGTCGTAGGTGAGCACCACGTGCTGCAGGGTGGCCTGCAAGCGCTCGTCGGCGTCGGCAGTGGACAGGGCCGGCTGGCCGTTGCCGTCGGTGGCGCTGCTGCGATTGAGAAAATCGTAGTTGTACAGAGTTTGGCCGAGGGTGAAATTGCGTGCCGTGCCACCGCCGGAATAACTGACAATGCGCGCCGGACCGTCCTGGGTGACATTGTCCGGCACCACCCAGGCTTCCACCGAGTATTCGCCGGTGGCGGTAATCAGGTTGTGCAACTTGCGGCTGTCGGCGGTGGATGCCTGGGCCTTGCCGCCGTGAATGCGAATGCCCCAGGCGCCAACCCAGTCGACCGCGCCAATCAGGTTCAAATTGGTGGCCGGTTCTACCCCGCTGGTGTCGTAGGCCGTGCTGCCGGAGCCGGCTTTGAACTCATAGAGCGCAATCAGGTTGGTTTCCACTCGCCCGCCACTGCTGGCGACGATGCCGTCATCGGCCAGGTTGAGCGCCTTGCTGGTGACCAGGCTGGCGTCCACCAGGGTCACCGGAATGGTGCCGGCAAAGTCGCTAATCACCTGCTGCATGGCGCTGGCGTTACTGCTGCACTCGCTCCAGCAATTGTGAAACTCCTCCCCCAGGCGCACCACCAGGCGCGACTTCTGCGGCTCATCCAGGTCCATTTTCACCTGCGCGGCGGCGTAGGCGACATCGATATCGGTGCTGGCAAAATAGGGCTGCTGCGCCGCGCCCGACTCCGCCGCGTGGCAACTGGCGCAGTTATCGCGCAGCAATTCGTGCACCGGCGTGAAGTCGGTGCTGTCGGCGGGAAACTTTTTACTGGCCGCCACATCCTTGATGGCCGGCGCCGTCAGTGCCACCACATTGGCGGCATTGCCGGTGGCTGTGGCCCAGCCACTGATGTAATTGCTGATGATATCGCCGCAGACCGTGTCGGACTCGAGCCAACAATTGTGCCCGCCCGCTACCTTGGTCACCATGCGCGAGTTGCCGGGAACACCCAGGTCGACAATGGTGTTGGCGGCGTTGTAGGCCAGGTTGACATCGTCGGTTTGCACAAAGGTGGGCGCCTGGCCACCAGTGCCATGGCAGTTACCGCAGCGATTTTCCAGCGCCAGGTTGTCCCACAGGTTGAGTTTAAACTCCTGTACATCGGCGGTTTGTGGCGCCGGCCCGGTGTAGTTCAGCGGGTCGGCCGCGGGGGCAGCCTGGGCGTTGATGTTGGCACTGGTGGACTCGCCACTGCCGCCACTGCAGGCGGCCAGCAGGCTCAGCACCAGGGGCAAAAAAAACACCAGCCTGAGGGGGCCTGCTATGGCGCCAAAGTTGTGCAACCCGCTGGCCCAACCCGTTGTCTGTCTATCCGCGATCACGCGTCTCTCCCTGGCTCAATCATTTTAAATAACTCGATAGCGGCAAGCTGGCCAAGCGCCCGGTGCCGACAAATATTTCCACGCCTGCGCAGCGCACTCGCCCGCTGCGAATGCAAAAAGCTGCCCCAATGTTCAAGGTTGCTTGCAATAGTTGGCTGTTTCCGCGAACACTTTTTTCAGGTTGTAGCCATCCTGGAACAAGGCCGTGGTGCCACTGAGGTGACTGCGATCATCGGCGTCGCCGGGCTCGCGCAGGCACACTGCGCGAAAGACCTTTTTCACCTGGCACTGGGCAAACGCTTCACTGTGAGCCAGCTCCATGCCCATGGACTTGGCGCCACTGCCGCTGCCCGGCAAGCCGCTGTCCCAACCGAGGTTGCGGTTGGGGCCCTGGCGCCAGTAGTTGTCCCAGCGATCGTCGGGCGTGACAAAGCCATAGGAAAAATTGGCGCTGTTGATGTGATACTTGGCCTCGACCCGGGTACCAGTGGCGGCGTCGATATCGCCACTGCCGTTGTAGTGAATGCTGCCGTTGACCGCGTCCGGGTCGGCACCAGGGTTGAATTCAAAATCGTAATAGGCAAAGGCCTGGGCCATGGGATCCATGCCGCTGTGGCAGGCAATGCAGTTATTGAGAAAGACCCGGCTGTCGCCACCGGGACTGCGGGACACATCCTGGCGTATGCGATCGGGCGGGCGCGAGGTGTCTTTCACCTGCTCCAGGTCGACGCACAAGTGATTCAAGAGGGTAAAGCGGAACATGGCGCGGTTGGTGCCGGCGATAAAAAATTCTTTCGCCGCGGCACGGGAGGTCATCACCCCGGCGGTGGCCGCCTCCGGCAAACCGTTGACTTGCGATTGCTGCACCGGCACCAGGGCAGTGGACAGCGGCAAGCCCTGAGTTTCCAGCTGCTGGTACTGGGTGTTATTGCTATTGCTGTAGGCCGCCAGGCCCAGGTCAGGGTCAGCGGTATAAAGAATATCGCTGTAGAGGATCTCGCGAAAATCCCGCTCATCGCGGATCACACCAATAACCGTTGCCGTGTAATCATTGAGATCGCGAAACACGTCCTGGTCGCGATTGGTCCAGGGAGTGATCCAGTTTTTCAGGGTCACCGCGAGAAATGCCTCGTTGTCCATGGCGGTGTAGGCGGCACTGGTGTAATCGCCCGCCTCCAGGTCAGCGGCCATATCCAGCAAGACTGCTTGTGAGGGTGGAACGCCGGCCAGGCGATCGTGCATGACTTTGGCTTGCTCGCGCACGCCGGCACTGACGCCGGGACTGCCGAGTCCCAGTGCCAGGCTTGCAACCAGTAACCTTGCAACGCCGTGCGCTGTATTTCTGTTTAACGGCAACCCGTTTTTCCGGCCAACTCTTGCCTTTAGCCTCACCAACTTAGCGTCTCCATATTTTTTCCTGGCTGCGGCACACTTCTGCCGGCAACTTGTGTTACATCAATCACGATCCATTTGCTGTCGGCGCCATTATGCGTAAACCGATGGTGCAAGCCTGTGTAACCCTCACCTCGCAACCTGTTAACCAGGTCGCAACTTGAAATAAAAAGCCCGCCCTTTGCGCAAATTTTTCCGCCAAACTCCGACAACTTTTTTTCTGGCAGCTATAACTAGAGAACCGCCAGCTAAACCATTCGGGGTTTGGTCCGCGCCCGTTACCGCTACCCAACTTATAGTTGCTAAAGCGACAAAGTAAAAACGCCAACCGCGTTTTCGTGACCGGCTCGACAGAAACAGGGGTACAAGTTGATAACCATTGACGCCCCGCAAGCTGCGGCAAGAGCCAACCAACTGCGGTTGTGCGAGGTACGGCGCGAGAGGCGCCTAACGAGACAAGAACGACTATGGGATTGATTGCGCGACCGGGTTCGCACCTTGGCACTGCCAGCAAAACAGCTGCTTTACTGCTGGCCACAGTGGCCACGCTGAGTCTATGGGGTTGCAAAGCCGGTTCTGGCGGCGGTGACGAACAACAGCCTGATCCGGTGGTGGTGGACCTGCCCATCGCCTACATTCAACGCAGCCTGCCCATGGACGAAGACGGCGAGCTGGTCAGCCAGGAGCTGCTGGCGCCGGCCGACTTTCACCCCGGTGCCGAACTGTTCCTGAAAGATCGCGCCACCCCCGGCGCCGCCGCCACCAACCTCACCGCCAACCTGTTTGCCGAGGGCGCCAGCTACGACATCAAAAGCCTTACAGTTGCCGCCGACGGCCGGCGCCTGGCATTTGCCCTGCGGGCACCGGAGATAGCCAACGCCGACGACGATGAACAGCCCAGCTGGAACATCTGGGAATACAATCTCGACAGCCGCGAACTGCGCCGGGTTATCGCCTCGGACATCAACGCCGAGGCCGGCGATGATATCGACCCGGCTTACTTGCCCGACGGCCGCATTGTGTTTGCCTCAACCCGCCAGCGGCGCAGCAAGGCGATACTGCTGGACGACAACAAACCGCAGTTCACTGCCCAGACCGAAGACCGCAACAGCGAAACGTTTCTGTTGCACGTTATGGAAGCGGACGGCTCCGATATCCAGCAACTGACGTTTAACCAGAGCCACGACTTGCAGCCAACGGTACTCAACGACGGCCGCATCCTGTTCAATCGCTGGGATAACCTGGGCGGCCGCAACCGGGTCAGTCTCTACACTATCAAACCGGACGGCAGTGAACTGGCGTTGCTGTACGGCTACCACAGCCAGAACACTGGCACCAACAATGCCCAGGTGTCATTCCAGCGACCACAGGAGATGTCCGACGGCCGCATCCTGGTATCGCTCAAGCCGCGCAGCAGCCAACGCTACGGTGGCGACCTGGTGGCCATCGACGCCGACAACTTTATCGATGCCAACCAGCCGGTGGCGGCCAACCTCGGCGATACCGGCAGCGGCCAGCAAGCGCTGACCGAATTGCCAGTGAGCAGCGATGAGTCGATTTCATCCCACGGCGCCTTCAGTTCGGTCTACCCCTTTGCCGACGGCAGCAATCGCCTGCTGGTGAGCTGGAGCCAGTGCCGCCTGATCGATCCCGACAGTGGCGCCTATGTGGCCTGCGATGAAAACGGGCTGGCGGACCCCGACGCCGAGGAGGCGCCGCCCCTTTATGGTTTGTGGATTTACGACCTCGACACCCAGAGCCAGCAGCCGTTAATTCCCCCCACCGAGGGCCTGATGATCAGCGCCGCGGTGACCCTGGAACCGCGGCTGGCGCCGGACTATATCCCGCCGCCAGTAAGCGGCATCGATCTCGACAGCGAACTGGTGGATGCCGGGCTCGGCACGCTGCACATCCGCAGCGTCTACGACTTCGACGGCGTCGACAGCACCCCGGCCGGCATCGGCGCCATGGCCGACCCGGCGCAGACCCCGGTGGCGGCCCGACCGGCGCGCTTTGTGCGCATCGTCAAGGCGGTATCCATGCCCGATGACGACGTACTGGATTTTGACAACAGCGCCTTCGGCCGCAGCAGCCAACAACTGATGCGCGAAATCATCGGCTATGTGCCGGTGGAACCGGACGGTTCGGTCACGGTAAAAGTGCCGGCGGATATCGCCTTTATGATTTCGGTGCTGGACAGCAGCGGCAAACGCCTCGGTGAACGCCACCAGAACTGGCTGCAACTGCGCCCCGGCGAAGAGCGCGAGTGCGCGGGTTGCCACAGCGCCAACAGCGCCCTGCCCCACGGCCGCCCCGATGCCGAAGCCGCCAGCGCCAATCCCGGCGCCCTGACCACCGGCTCGCCCTTCCCCAACAGCGAGCCGGCACTGTTTGCCGACGCCGGCGAGAGCATGGCGCAGACTTATCGCCGGCTCAATGGTGCTCGCACGCCGAGCACAGATATTGTTTTTGACGACCAGTGGACCGACCCCAGCGACGGCCTCAACAAGGCCGCCAGCTTTGCCTATCGCTACACCGACCTGGCCACCCCGGCACCGGTCAGTGACAGCTGCCAAAGCAACTGGAACGCACTCTGCCGCACCACCATTCACTACCCGCTGCATATCCAGCCGCTCTGGAACCTGGACCGGCGCATTTTCGATGAGGTTGGCAACCTGCTGGAAGATCGCACCTGCACCAGTTGCCACAACAGCCGCGACGCCAATGACATGCTGCAGGTACCCGAGGCCCAGCTGGACCTGAGCGACGCCGCCTCGCCGGACGCCGCCGAACACCTGGTCTCCTATCGCGAACTGCTGTTCCCGGACGCCGAGCAGACCCTGGACGACAACGGTGCCCTGGTCGACTTGCTGGAGCCGCTCACCGACGCCAACGGCAACCCGGTATTCCTTACAGATGCGGAGGGTGAGCTGATCCTCGACGCCAACGAAGAACCGATTCAAGTCATGGTGACTGTCACCATCAACCCGCTGCTGAGCCCCGCCGGCGCCCGCGCCAGTGGCGCTTTCTACCTGCCCTTCGGCAGCGGCGGCAATCACCAGGACTGGCTCAGTGCCGCTGAATTGCGCCTGCTGTCGGAGTGGCTCGATATCGGCGCCCAGTATTACAACAACCCCTTTGCTGCACCCGGCAACTGAGCCCGCCACGATGCTATTTAACTTGCCAACCCCGTTCAACTCGCGCCGCCCCAGCCTCTGCCTGGCATTGCTCTGCGGCCTTATCGCCCCGCTACTGGCACCAGTGGCGCAGGCCGCCACGCCCCACGACACCCCCGCGACGGTAACCATGCGCAGCGACAGTGACTATTATTCACTGGTGGTGGACGCCGCCCTGGTCGAAGTGCACAGCGGCCCCGGTCGCGGTTACCCGGTGACCTACGCCCTCGAGCGGGGTGAAACCATCCATGTGCACCGCCAGCGCACCGACTGGCTGCAAATCAGCGACAAGCGCGGCCGACCGCGGGGCTGGGTCAAGCGCGGCGCACTCAACAACTCTCTCGACGCCGACGGTAGCCGGCTGCTGTTCAGTGACCCGGGCTGGGACGACTATCTGAGCCGGCGCTGGGAAGCGGGCGTCGCCCTGGGCGATTTCAACGGCGCCGAATCCCTGACCCTGAACCTGGGCTTTCGCCTCACCGCCAACCTCAGTGCCGAGGTGCGCGGCAGTCAGTCAACCGGCCAGTTTTCTGACAACACCCTGGTCAGTGCCGCGGTGCTGCACCAACCCTTTCCCGGCTGGCGCGTGTCACCGTTTTTTATGCTCGGTGCCGGTGTTATCAGCACCCGGCCCCATGCCACCCTGGTGCAAACAGAAGATCGCAGCGACACCGCCATGCTGGTGGGTGCCGGCGCCTACGTCTACCTGAGCCGTCGCTTCGTTATGCGACTTGAGTACAACAACCACCTTTTGCTGACCAGTCGCGACGCAAACGAGGAGATAAACGAATGGAAAATTGGCTTCAACGTATTTTTTTAGCGGCCCTGCTGGGCAGCCTGGCCGTGGCTGTACAGGCCCAGTCCAGCAGTGCTGAGCGCAGCGTGCTCGATAAAATCATCACGCCGGATATGGAACGCCGGCAAATCACCCGGCCCGACATCGACACCGAGGATTTCGAGGTGGGAGTCTACTACGGCATCATGAGCGTCGAGGATTTCGGCAGCAACGGTGTGGCCGGGTTGCGCCTGGCCTACCACGTCAGTGAGGACTTTTTTGTCGAGGCCGGCTACGGCCAGACCACCACCGAAGAAACCAGCTTCGAATTGCTGAGTGGCTCCACCCGCATCCTCACCGACGCACAGCGGGAGTTGAGCTACTACAATATCTCGGTGGGCTACAACGTGCTGCCGGGGGAAATCTTTATCGGCCGCGAGCGCGCCTTTACCTCGGCCGTCTACCTGATTGCCGGGGTTGGCAACACCGACTTTGCCGACGACGAACACTTTACCTATAACGCCGGTGTCGGCCTGCGCCTGCTGGCCAACGACTGGCTGGCCCTGCACCTGGATTTTCGCAGCCATATGTTTGAGCACGATCTGCTCGGCGAGGAAAAAACCGTGCTTAACCTGGAAGCCTACACCGGCGTTACCTTTTTCTTTTGACCACCATTCATTAGCCAATAACGGCAACTGAATGACTTGTTAGGGCAACCGAATTGCCCGGGAGTTAAACATGCGCAAACAGAGTTTACTGATCCTGGTCGGGCTGCTGCTGTCCCCCTGGCTGCTGGCCAACAATCTCTCCGGCGCGGCGCCGGACTTCACCCTCAAATCCACTCAGGGTGACAACCTGCGCCTGGAGGAGGAGCGCGGCAACGTGGTGCTGCTCAATTTCTGGGCCAGCTGGTGTGGGCCCTGCCGCCAGGAGATGCCCAAGCTCGATGAGCTCCACCAACGCTATCAGGCCGCCGGCTTTAAAGTGCTCGGCGTCAATGTGGAAACCGATAGCGACGCGGCACTGGCCATGCTCAAAAAACTGCCGGTCAGCTTCCCGGTGCTGTTCGACAGCGACAGTGCCGCCAGCAAGCTCTACGACGTCGATGCCATGCCCACCACCGTATTGATCGATCGCGATGGCCAGCTGCGCTACCTGCACCGCGGTTACAAACCCGGTTATGAAGAGCTCTACCGCGAGCAGATCAAGGAGTTGATTCGGGAATGATCAAACTATCGCGTTGCTTGCTGCTAGCCGCTGCCTGCGCCGGCAGCGCCCTGCTCAGTGGTTGCAGCAACTTCACCCCCTGGGTAAAGCCTTACGAGCGCCAGAACCTGGCCGACCCGATCATGAGCTTCGATCGCGACGCCATCGCTACGCGTTACCTCAATCACGTCTACGAGTCGCGCGAGGCGGCACGGGGTGCCGAGGGCAGCGCAGGAGGTGGTTGTGGCTGCAATTAAAACCTGGCCGGGAATACAGCGCACAGCTTGTTTATTGGCGCTCTGTTTAGTCACAACCCTGGCACCGGTAACGCCACTGCAGGCCGCGGTCCTGCCCGCCGATCGCGCCGACATTCTCTACCACGCCTACGACGGCGGTGGTGCCCAGATTGATGGCCCCTCGGTGCTGGTGCGCAAGGAGTTTGCCGATACCGTCTCCGTCTACGGCAATTACTACGTGGATATGGTGAGCAGTGCCTCCATCGATGTGGAGGCCACCGCCAGCCCCTACAGCGAGGAGCGCACCGAGGCCAGCGTCGGCATTGACTACCTCAATGATAAAACCCTGCTGAGCCTGGCGTTTACTGGCAGCAGCGAGAATGACTACGACGCGAAAACCGTCAGCGTTGGCATCAGCCAGGATTTTTTTGGTGACCTGACCACCATTGGCCTGGGGTTTTCGGTCGGCAACGACACCGTCGGCAACAACAACGATGCCAGTTTCCAGGAGGACACCGAGCACCGCCGCTACAACCTCAGCCTGACCCAGGTGTTGACCCCCAGCCTGATTGCCAGCCTGGTGGTTGAAACGGTGGTGGACGAGGGCTTTCTCAACAACCCCTACCGCTCGGTGCGCTACCTCGACCCCAGTGTCGGCAGCGGTTACAGTTACGAGCCGGAGCGCTACCCGGCCACTCGCAACAGCGATGCGGTGGCACTGCGCGCCCTCTACTACCTGCCCTACCGGGCGGCTTTACGCGGCGAAGTGCGCAGCTTCAGTGACAGTTGGGGAATCAGCGCCAGCGCCTACGAGCTGCGCTACACTCACCCGCTGGCAAATCACTGGATGCTGGAATTCAAGTACCGGGCCTACAGCCAGGACAAGGCGGATTTCTACAGCGACCTGTTCGCCTTTTCCGAGGCCACAAATTTTCGCGCCCGGGACAAGGAGCTGAGCACCTTTGCTTCGCAAACCTTTGGGGTCGGCGTCAGCTACGAATTCAAGCCCGGTTTTTTACCCTACGTGGATAAAAGCAGCATCAATCTCTACTGGGATCATATCCAGTTCGATTACGACGACTTCCGCGATGTCACCAGCGGCGCGGCGGTGGGCGAAGAACCCCTGTACAGCTTCGATGCGGATGTGATCCGGCTGTTTTTATCGGTCTGGTATTGATAGAGCTGGCACAGACCGCGGCGCAGTCTGTTGCCAGTGGCACCGCTAAAACAGCCAGCCCTTTACATCCGGGTGCGCCTGTTTGGCGTCGAGGCACTTCATACCCTTGACGCAGCGCACCACGATCCAGACCACCCAAAATAACAACAGCAACCAGCCCACCACTGCCAGCGACAATATAATCCCAAAGAACAGGTACAGGGCCCCGATCCAGAAGGTGCGTATTTGAAAGTGGTAGTGGCTCTGCAACCACGGCGGCGCCTCGTCCTTGTGAATGTAGGCGATCACCACGGCAATAATACCGCTCACCCCAATCACCACACTGGCCAGGTACAACACATAGACAATTTTGGCCATGGTTTCGCTGGACTGGCTGTTTGCTTCGATAGTCATCCTTTTACCTCTCGTACAGGCCGCTGCGCCGGCAGCAGCAGCAATTTAAATCCCGATTTTGGCGTTCACATAGATATCGTAGCGGCTGGTTTTTCCCGTCAACTGGTAGGTGGGGGCCAACTGGTTCAGGCAGGGGGCCTTGCGCGGCCGCTTGACCACCACCCGATAGCGGGCGATCTTTCGCGCCAGGGATAGCAACTCGCCCGCGTCCTCATCGCCGCCCACCAGCTGATGAAACGCCGCCATGTCCTTCTTCACCTGCGCCGACTTGCTACGCTCGGGAAACATGGGGTCGAGGTAGACGATATCAAACTCCGCGGCGGCTTGCCCGGCAAGAAAATTGCGGCTGTCGCCGCGCTGCAGCGTCAGGCGCTGCACAATCTCCCGCAACTCCCCGTCCTGGCTCAACAGCCCCCGTCGCAGACCATCCGCCAGCAGCTCCGCCACCACCGGCGAGCGCTCCAGCAGTTGCACCTGGCAACCGAGGCTGGCCAGCACGAACCCATCCTTGCCCAGACCGGCAGTGGCGTCCAGCACCGTCAACGCCGCCCCCTTGTTCAGGCCCACCGCCTTGGCGATCATCTGCCCCTTGCCACCGCCAAATTTGCGCCGGTGCTCCACTGCACCAGCGCCGAAATCCACCCGTACCGGGCCGGGCGCTTTGCGGCCCAGCTGCTGCAGGGCCAAGCCCTGCTCGTCCAGCTGCAAGATAAAACCCGTGTCCAGCTTGTCGACAGCCACACTCGGCTGTGCATCCACCACTGCCACTCCCAGGCGAGCGGCAATGGCCTGCGCCAGCGCCTGCAGTTGCGGCGACGGGCAGACAAGTGCGTGCACCAGCGGATCGTTGTTACTCGACTGCAACTCAGTCACCTCTCCGCCCAGATGCAGAAATCGCCATCGCAGCCATGACTTACAAACCCGCTCGGTGGCGGCGCCAACCCAACACCGCAAACATGGCCAGCAATAACAGCGCCGGCAGCAGCGCCATATTGATCCAGCGCAGTCGATTTTCCAGCTCATCGATGGAGCGATTGAGCTGTCGCTGCACCTGGCGCAACTGCTTGCGGGTGGCCAGGCGCTGCTGTTCGAACGCCTCGATTTCCGCCCGCTGGGCATCGCTCAACAGCAGCTGGCCCTGCTCGTCGGTATCCGCCGACAGGCTGGCAATCCTCGCCTCCAGCTCCTCGAGGCGCTGCAGCAATACCTGCTCCTGCTGCTTGAATTCCGCCGCCGCGGTGCTGCGCAACCGGTCGACCACTTCGAACGGGCGCGAATACTGGCCGCGGGAGCGCAAGCTGCTCAGGGCGCCACTGCCACTGAGGTTTTCCACCGCATTGAGCACGAAATCGCCGTTATTGGCCCAGGGCACCACCACTCGCTGGCCAAAGAAATCGGACACCTGCACCCAGAGCCGATCACTGAGCAGGTCGACATCGGCAACCAGCAGGACATTGATATTGCCGGTCGATCGATGGGGTTCGATCTGCGGCGCCGGCTGTGTCTCGGAGCTGCTGTCCGCTGCCGCCGGTGCCGCGGTGAAGGCCGAGCTGGCCGGGCCTCTGACCCGTGCCGCCAGCACGTAGCTGCGATTGTCACTGACAAAGTTGGCCAGCAGCTCGCCCGGGTCGGCTGCGCCCAGGTAGGTTGCGCTGGCCATCAACATGGCGTCACTGGAACTGCTCAACAGCGGCGCGAAGCGGGTGCTGGCGTTGTCCCGTGGCGCCAGCGCCCCAGCACTGGCGAGATTGATGTTTTCCAGCTCAGCGGTAATGATATCGTCCCTGTTCATATCGCTGGCACTGAGACCGAGAATGCCAACGTGGGGCAGCGGCACTGCCGCAGCGGAGGCGGAGACACGCAGGCCGCGCTGCCGATCCGTCACTATTTGATCGCGCTGGTACTCCACCCCCCAGTGTTGCAACAGGGTGTCGATATTGGAGTCGGAGCCGGCGGCGGGCGCAGTCGCAATTTCGCTGTGCGGATCGACGAACACCATGGCGCCGCCGCCGCCGAGCACGTATTGATCGATGGCATAGAGGCTGCGCTGGTCCAGTTCAGCCGGCTGCACGATCAGCAACACGCCGATATCGGGCTCGATGCGCTGCAGCGGCGGCTGCAACTCTCGCACTGCCAGCGACTCCTGTAGCTGTTCCAGCACGGTCCAGGGCGTGCGCATCTGGCCGCTGCCAAAATCGTAGCCGCCACTCATCTGCACCCCGCTCAACAAGCCCACCACCGGTGGCTCCGGCCGCTGCAGCCGATACAGCAACTGGCTGATGTCGTACTCCAGAAAGCGCTCCCGCTCGGGATTGAAAAAACTGATTACCTCGGTGCCACCACTGGCGCTGCTGGCCACCAGGCCGAGGTAGAGCGCATCCCCTCCCAGGGCTAGCGGGGCACCGCGCAAACCGGCCGCCACCGCGGCGTCCTCGGCCTCGCTAAAAGGGCTCGGGTCCACCACCTGCAGGTTTATCCGGTCCGGGTTCAGGGCCCGGTACTCCGCCAGCAAGTCGCCGATACGACGGGCATAATCGTTGATGTGCGGCAGTTCCGCGGCCAGTGAGCGGGAGAAATACAAGCTCAGGCTGACCGGTTCCTGTAAGCCAGCCAACAGTGCCTTGCTACCGCTGCTGAGGGTATAGAGCTTGTCTTCGGTAAGATCCATGCGCCAGGGCGGCAGGCTCTGCAGCAAGGCCGTCACCGCCAGCAATAACAGCATACTGGCGGCAATGCTCCAGCCGCGCAGGCCAATAAACAGCTGCAACATTGTCAGGCTCCCTTCTTCCAGTCGATCAGCGCGGCGGTGGCCAGCAGCCAACTGAGCATAAACACCAGGAAAAAGCCGAGGTCGCGGCTGTCCACCACACCTTTGGCAATATTCTGGAAGTGAGAGAGAAAACTCAGGGAAATGGCGAGCTCCGCCACGCTTGCCGGCAGCAGCGCTTGCAGCACCTGGGCCACCGGCGCAAAGCCGAGCAGTAAAAACAGCAGGCTGGCAATGGTGGAGAGAATAAACGCCACCACCTGGTTTTTGGTGAGGGCAGAGAGAAAACCACCGAGGGCCAGGAAGCTGCCACCCATAAGCCAGCTGCCCAGGTAGGCCGCCACAATGATACCGTTGTCGGGGCTGCCCAAGTAGTTCACCGTCAGCCACATCGGCAGGGTCAACAACAGGGCCACTGCCACGAAGGTCCAGGCGGCGAGGAACTTGCCCAGAACCGCATCAAGCGCCGTCAAGGGCAGGGTCATCAGCAACTCAATGGTGCCGGTCTGGCGCTCCTCGGACCAGATACGCATGGCCAGCGGCGGCATCAACACCAGGTACAGCCAGGGGTGAAAATTAAAAAAAGATAAGAGATCAGCTTGTTCACGGCGAAAGAAGCCGCCGAACTCAAACGCCAGGAAGCCGCTCAACAACACGAACGCGGCGAGAAAGACATACGCCAGCGGCGTGGTAAAATACGCCCCCAGTTCGCGTCGGTACACAGCCACGACACGGGCGCAGGTGTTCATGGCTCACCCTCCCGACCCGGGTCCTGGTCGACCGTGATCCGGCGAAATACATCGTCGAGGCGACCCGCCGAAACCGAAAGGGATTGCGGCCGGATTCCCCGATCCTGCAAAAACGCCTGTACCGCCGGCCAGATAACCGCGTGCTTTGCCGCCATGACCCGCACGCGGTTGCCCTGGCCGGGGGTCACAACCACTTCCCGGACACCGGCCAGCTGCCGCAGTGCCGGAGCAATGCCCTCGGCATCGTCCAGCTCCAGTTCCACCGCCTGAAAATAATCGGAGCTGGATTTCAGTTGCGCCGGGGTGGCGTCCGCCACCAGTCGACCGTGATTAATGATGACGGCGCGCTGGCATACCGCCTCCACTTCCTCGAGGATATGGGTGGAAATAATCACTATCTTGTCGTCGGATAGCTGCCGGATCAATTGGCGAACTTCGTGTTTCTGGTTCGGGTCCAACCCGTCGGTGGGCTCATCCAGCAGCAGCACACTGGGATCGTGTATCAGCGCCTGGGCCAAACCCACCCGACGCTGGAACCCCTTGGAGAGGGTTTCTATGGACCGGTTGGCCACCGTCTCCAGCTGCAACCTGGCCATAATCGCGGCAATTCTGGCCGATCGCTGGCGGCGCTCGATACCCCGCGCCTGGGCGATAAATTGCAGAAACCCACGCACCGGCATGTCGCCGTAACTGGGGGCTCCCTCGGGCAGATAGCCGAGGCGGGACTTGACCTGCAAGGGGCGCTCATTGAGATCGTCGCCAAAGATGCGAATACGGCCCGAGTCGGGCCGTAAAAATCCCGCCAGCATGCGCATGGTGGTGGACTTGCCCGCCCCGTTGGGGCCAAGAAACCCCAGCACCTGGCCGGCGGCAACTGAGAAAGAGAGATTATCGACGGCGACAAATGGACCAAAGCGTTTGGTCAGGTTTTCTATTTCTATCATGGAGCGCTGTTATCGTTGTTGGAGTCGCCTGCAGATCGATGCGAAGCCTGCATCGGTTAATTGGGCTGTTTGCTGCCGGGTCCGGTTGGCGCTTGCTTGCGGCAGTCGCACCCGGGCCCCGGCCTCAACCGCTGAGGACCTGTTTGATGGCAGCGATTTGCTCCCGCGCTTCATCGAGAATGCGAATGGTCAGCTCCGGGGTCAAATCGCCCAGCGGCAACTTGTGAAACGCCGGCACCTGGTCGATTCGATGCACCGGCAACGGCTGCTTGTTGCGGATAATGCTGTGCAATTTGGCAATCTGCACAATATCGCAAATATCGACTTTCAGCGGGTGTTTTCGCTGCCACTCCGAAACCGAACGAGCCACCACCACAATCTCCTGGGGAAACTTCCAGCGCCGCAAGATCATTTCGCCAACCTCACCACGCAGGTTGTCGATCACCTGGTCCAGTTGTTCCGGGGTCCTGTCGATGTCGCCCTGGCTGTCCATATAGCCGAGAATGGCAATCACGCCGATCTCGTGCACCAGCCCTGCCAGCATCGCCTCTTCCGCCGAAATGGATTTGGCCTTGACCATGCGCGCAATAACAAAACTGATGGCGGCCACTTCGACACTGTGGCGCCAGGCCTTCAGCATGTACTTGTGCAATTGCGGCGAGCGGGATGAGAACAAATCCTTGATGGCGAAACTGACCACCAGCTGCCGGGTGGTGTCGAGCCCCAGCCGGACAATGGCGTTTTTGGTGGAATCACAGGTGGTCGTGCCGTGGTAGATGGGGCTGTTGGCGGCGCGGATCAACTTCGCCGCAATGGACGGGTCGGCATTGACCGCGGCGGCAATAAGCTCGGCATTACTGTTTTCATTTTCCAGCAGATGGCGAACCTTGAGGGCAACCTCCGGCAAGCTGGGCAGCACAAACTGGTTGCGCTGCAGGGCGCTGTGAAAACCACTCAACAGCTCCTGGGATTCCATTTCCTCCATGCTGGCCACTTCGCTGACGCCGTAGCCTTCCTCACCGCTGCTGCTTTCAGCGCTGTCCTGTTGCAGTTCGTCGAGGATATCCGCGTCCAGCACCACCACCTCACAGAGCCTGGTGGCTACCGCCGTGTACTGGCGTGGCCGCAGGCTTCCCAGCTGGCGCTTGGCCGAGGAGTGGTCCTGGTCGACCCGGTGAACCTTGCCGTCTTCAGAGTGCAGCTCGAATTCACCGTCCAGCAAAAAATACTCGTTGCTGTCGATGTCGCCGAGCTCAAACAACATGCTCCCCTTGGGCACCCGCAACAGCTCGACCCGACTTTTCAACAACAGCAATTGGTGCGCATCCAACCCGGCAAAGGGCCGAAACTGCCGCAACCGTTCCGGATCCAAATGTATGTCGCTCATAAAACCACTTTCAACCAGCAAATGCGACCAAGTATAGTTGCTGCAGCGCCATTAAGCATCCGCTTTTAGGCAGCATTACTGGGTCAGGGGAATCAATTCCAGTTCCACCCGGCGATTTGCCTGGCGTCCCTCCGGGGTGGCATTGCTGGCCACTGGATAACGGGGCCCATAGCCGTTGGCCTGGATCCGTCCGGCGGGGATGTTCTGGCTAATCAAATACTGTTTGACGCTGTTGGCGCGATCCTCGCTCAGGCGCTGGTTCATATCGGCAGCCCCGGTTGAATCAGTATGACCGGCAACCCGGATGGCGGTATCTTTAAACTCAACCAATACCAGCGCAACCGAACTCAGGGTTTCGTAAAAGTCACCGCGAATAGCACTTTGGCCCGTGGCGAAGGTAATGTTACCCGGCATCACCAGCCGAATGTTGTCCCCTTCCCGCACTACCTGGACACCGCTGTTCTGCAATTTCTGGCGCAGCTGTGCTTCCTGCTTGTCCATATAAAAACCGATGCCGCCGCCTATGGCGCCGCCGGCCACGGCGCCGGTAAGCGCCCCTTTTTTGCGGTCTTTGCTGCTCGCTGTCGCCGCACCAATGACCGCGCCAGCCACAGCTCCGGCTCCGGCTCCCTTGGCCGTGTTGCTGGTTTTTTGTTGCCCGGTATAGGGGTCGGTGGAAACACAGGCAGCAAGTGTGGTCGCCAGCAACAGCGGCATTAATTTACGCATAGGGTCTAACCTCTTCATTTCAAACTCTGTTAATAAAACCGCGGCACCCTTGATCAGTTCAGTGGCGCCCGGCAAGGGCAGGCATTTGCCAAGTGTAATGACATCACGCCTTTAAAAAAGTCTCACATTTCACATTTGAATCTACTGTTTCGTTTACTGCCCTTGTTTCGCGACAGCCAATACCTCTAAACTCGGCACACTTTTCCAGCTACCGGACCCATCCGTATGACAATCACCCGGCGCCGACTGCGCCTGATCGCCCTGCTGCCTGTCGCCGCCCTGCTCAGCCTGGCCGGCTGCAGCCGTTACCAGATGACAGTCAACGAAACTGTGGTGTACTCGCCGCCAAGCCTGTTTACCGACTTCCAGGTGGAAGACCGCAAGTTGAAGGACTGCCTGGACCAGACTATCGAGGACAATCGCCACACCGCCAGCAACCAGGTAACCCGCCTCAGCTGCACCCACGCGGGCATAACCAGTCTCGCCGGACTGGAGCAATTCCAGCACCTGACCGAGTTGAACCTGGGCAACAACCAGTTGACGTCGATAGAACCGCTAAAATTCCATTTTCGCCTGAAAATATTGTTGCTCAACGATAATCGGCTGGTCAGCGCCGCCGAATTGTTGCAGCTACCCAACCTGACCCTGGTCGACCTCGACAGCAACCCGGGCCTGGCTTGCGCGGATGTGCTGCAACTGAAGCAGTCTTTTAACGGTCAACTGCGCGTACCCCAACAGTGTCGAAAAGATTAACCGGTGCCCGCCATCAGCCAGCGGGCTTGAACATCAAGCCGATGACATTGCGGTGCTGATGCATGATCTGCATTTTTACCGGCTCCGAATTTATCGGCCCAACCACTTTCTTGAACATTACGTCCACCACAGTTCCAGCCGGGGGAATCTGGCAGTGCTCAACCAACACCGATGCTCCCCCGTCGGATATATCCCGGGCAAAGCCAACAATTGTGCCGAAGGAAGGATGGGTCATCTCAACCCGGATCGAGGTCGGGGTGCGCTCAAACCTGCGGCGCTCATCCACTTGCTGCACTCCTTTGGGATTATCTTCCCTTTTAGAATAGTTACAGTTGTCGGTGAAGACAACTCGCCCTGTCGATATCCCTGGCGCTGACTGCGCTGGAGTATTGCAACCGATGCCGGCAGCGCCCCGGCGCCCATACAGGGAGACGGCTGGCGGCCCCACTTACCCACAGAAGCTGTGGATAAGTCTGTGCATGAGCTTTGCGTATGTTTGCCAACCCGCCTTGTCTCGCCACCCGGCGCTGGTTGCGCACTTTTTAGACAAGTTCTATATTTCTATAAATATCAATAAGTTAAGTATTTTTCGCCCGAACTTATAAAAAATGCAAGGCCAGAGAATAAATTTACAAAGATCATTTGGCAGTGTGGACAAAAATGTGGTACCCGCTACACAGCCAGCCAACCGAACCCTTCGTCCTGGCAGGCAAATTCAACTTGTTTAATACCGGCGGTCACTGCCGCCAGCGCCTCCCGGGCCTTGTGCGGGCAATTGTTCTGCTGGCTGATATGGCCGACCACCAGGGTTTGCAAGCAGTCGCGATCGACGCCCGCCAGAAAGGCCGCGGTCTGCTGGTTATTGAGGTGCCCCCAGGGCCCGCCTACACGCCGCTTTAACGAGGCCGGATAGGGGCCGCGGGCGAGCATATCCAAATCGTGATTGGCCTCCAGCAAGAGGCCGTGGCAATTCTGGTAGTGGGCCTCCACATGGGCGCTGATATTGCCCAAATCGGTGAGCACCCCGAGCCGCTTGCCGCCGGCGGTCAGCACGAACTGGGCCGGCTCCCGGGCGTCGTGGGGAACCGCGACCGGCTGCACCGAGACACCGCCCAACTGGAAGCTGCGATAGCCCTCGATCAGGTGCAAGCGCGGCAGGGCGCCGAGGTTGCGGCTGCGAAAAGTGCCCGGGGTCATATACACCGGCAAACCGTACTTGCGCGCCAGTGGCGCCACCCCTTTAAGGTGATCGCCGTGCTCGTGGGTCACCAGAATGGCGCTGATATCACCGGGCGAGCGCTGCAGCAGGGCCAGCCGCCGCTCCACCTCCTTGATGGTGAAACCGCAATCGATAAGGATCAACTGGTCCTGCCACTCGACCAGCGTGCCGTTGCCCTTGCTGCCGCTGCCCAGCGACGCAAATTTCATAGCCCTAGTGCCTCTGCCCCAGCCACTGCCAGCGCGCCCGCTAGATCAAATTCTGCCGGACCACCGCCAGCAAGTGTTTCGCCTCGTTTTTCCCCAGGGTGCGGCCGTAGCCATCCCGAATTCTCACGGCCACGCCCTGGTTTTCGCTGTGGGCAACCAATAAATAGCCGGGCACCTTGCTCAGCACCTGGCCGGGGTTACTGCCCCGACCGGCAAAGATACGACGGTTGAGCTCCGTATCTTCCAGTTGCAGGTTGGCGAGAATGTCCGCCAGGCTGTAGGGCGGCGCTGGAATAACCTTCTTGTCGCCACCGAACAGGCGCCCGAAAAACCCGGGCTCTTCCTCTTTGTCGGCGGCGTTTTCATCATAGGTCACATAAAACACACCGAATCTCGCCTCTTGCTCCCAGAGGATAAAGCCGCCCTGGTTGAGCGCATGAGTAACCGTTGCCAGGGCCCGGGCCCGGTCCACGTTCAAGCGCAACACCGGCTCTGCACCCTCGGTATCGAGCACCACCTTGCTGCTAAAGCCAATGGATTGCGCCAACAGGGAGGCGGCCTGGCTGCCCGAGGTATCGCTGGCGATAACCCCGGCCAATTCATCCACCATCCAGTTCTCGCGCTCGGGATTGGAGGACCGCTGCGGCCACTGCACGTTGCGATTGCTGCCGGCGCTGCTATCGACACTCAGGTGCAATACATGGATCTCCGTGCTGTCAGGCTGAATACCCTGCTCGATGCGCATGCGGTATTTATTCTGAGTCTTATCATCGTTGACGAAACGCAACCAGCCGGTCTCGATAATCCCGGTGGCGGCATCTGTGTACACCACCTCGAGGTTATTGCGCGACAGGAAACCCCGCACCTGGGGCCAAACTTCCGCCGGAGAAGCACTGACCAGGATCCAGCGCTTGTCGTCCAGCTTCTGGATTTTCACCCGGTCTGTAAAGGCATTTTCCGACAGGCTTTGCGGCCGCGGCACCTGGAAATTAGTGGCCAGCTCTGCTTCGCTGCTAATTTCCGGAATCACATACAACTGGTCGACTTCGCGCTGCTCTACCCCCGCCGGCACCACCATTGGCGGCATTACATCCGCTTTCAGGTAGTCGTCACCGCGATCGCGGAAATAGCCCTCGGGCCCAAACATGGAGCTGCAGCCGGTCATCAGGCCTACCGCCACTAGCGCGGACATGCGCAGCAAAAATCGATTATTCATAAGTTTTCATCGTTATAAGTTGGTGTGCTTACAGCAGGCCGGCCCCTTCCAGGGCGGCGCGGACTTGCTGGTGGTACTGGGGCGCCAGCGGCGTCAGGGGCAGGCGAATACCGGAGTCGATCAGGCCCAACTGTGCCACCGCCCACTTTACCGGGATCGGATTGGACTCCAGGAACATGGCATTGTGCACCGGCATCAACTTTTTATTGATGGCGCGGGCCGCGTCCGCCTCGCCGCCGATGGCCAGCTCACACATGCGCGCCACCTCTGCCGGTGCAACGTTGGCCGTGACGCTGATATTGCCCTTGCCACCGAGAATCATCAATTCCACCGCGGTGATATCGTCGCCGGACAATACCAGGAAGTCGTCGCCGCAGTTTTCAATCAGCCAGGCGGCGCGCTTGAGATCGCCGGTGGCTTCCTTCATGCCGATGATATTATCCACCCGGCTGAGCCGCTGCACCGTTGCCGGCAACATATCCACCCCCGTCCTGGCGGGCACGTTGTACAGCAGTTGCGGCAGGGCCACCGCCTCGGCAATGGCCTTGTGATGCAGGTACAGGCCCTCCTGGGTAGGGCGGTTGTAATAGGGGGTTACGGAGAGACAGGCGTCGGCGCCGGCCGCCTTGGCCGAGCGGGTCAATTCGATGGCCTCCGAAGTGGAGTTGGCGCCGGTGCCAGCAATCACCGGCACGCGGCCGTTGACCTGTTCAACCACTCGGGTAATGACCTGCAAGTGCTCCCCCACATCCAGGGTCGCGGATTCACCGGAGGTGCCCACGGCGACAATGGCATGGGTGCCCCTCTCTATATGCCACTCAACCAGTTTTTCCAGGCCGCTCCAGTCCAGCTCATTAGCAGCTGTCATCGGCGTCACGAGAGCGACCATACTACCTTGAATCATGCATTGTCTCCGAGTGGGGTGTTGCGCAAAGGCGTAATGGTACTGACGCCCCCGCGCCGACACAAGTTCCCTGTTGCTTTTCTTTTATTGGCTGGTTATGAAGGGTGGGCGCTAGCTGCGGGGCGCTGGCCCGCGCCGGTCGCCACTTGCAGCCCCGTGTGCCTGCAATAGCCGGCATCTTCAATAGCGCCTGCCGTCAATACAGGGGCGGCTCACCGGGCGGGCGAGTCTTGAAGCGCCGGTGCGCCCACAGGTACTGCTCGGGTTGCTCCCGCACCCGCGCCTCGACAAACTGATTGATAAAGGTTGCGTCGGCCGCCTCATCACCGCAGGGAAAGCCCTGCAGCGGTGGGTAGACCGTCACCTGGTAGCCGCCGAAGCCGGGCAGGCGCCGTTGCACAAAGGGTATTACCTGCGCCCGGCCGAGCTCGGCAAACTTGGCCGTGGCTGTCACCGTGGCCGCCGGCACCCCGAAGAAGGGCACGAAGACACTCTGTTTGGGACCGTAATCCTGGTCCGGCGCGTACCAGACAATACTGCGCTGGCGCAGCGCCCGCAGCATACCGCGCACATCCTTGCGAGTGATGGCCCGGCAGTCGCGCCAGTGCCGCTCCCGCCCCCGGCGCTGCACATAGTCGTAGACGGCATTTTTATGGGGGCGGTACATCCCCGTCACCTGCCGCTCCTGGTTCATAAAGGCGGCACCGATATCGAGGGTAGTAAAGTGCATGGCCATCAGGATCACTCCCTGCCCGGGCTGCTCCGGCAAGTGCTCCAGGCCACTGATACGGTAGATGCGCCGCAGGCGCCAGCGCGGCCAAAACCACGCCATGCCGGTTTCAAACAGCGCCATGGCCACGGAAAAGAAGTTTGCCCGCAACATAGCCTCGCGCTGCGCCGCGCTCAGCTCGGGAAAACAGAGGCGCAAGTTAGCGGCGATCACCTTGCGGCGCGACTTGCCAAGGCGCTGCAAGATCGGCCCCAGCAGACGTGCCAGCATGACCAGCAGCGGATAGGGCAACTGCACCACCAGCCACCACAGCCCGAGAGCCAGCCACAAAAACCAGTAGCGCGGGTGCAACAGTGCCCAACCAAATTGCGGTTTTTCCATGTCAGACAATCGCCCTATTCAACCCACTCCCAAACCACCTCACCCAGCAACCAGTGTTTCTCCCAGTGGCGACTGGCGACGCCGTCGTGCACCAGTTTGTGCAGGTGGGCAGCGAGAGCCATATAGGTGCCGTGCACCAAATCACCGGCGACATCCGGGTACACCAGCGGCGCCAATTGGGCAGTGGTGGCCTTTTTCAGGGTGCGCAGGGCATCGACTATCATGCGCTCCCGGGCGAGGCGATGATCGTGCAGCTCTTGCAACACCCGGTCGGGATCGGACAACAGGTGTCCATGGGCCGGTGCCAGGTGCTGGATGCCTATCCCTTTCAACTTCATCAGGGAGTCCAGATAATCCACCATGCAGCCGCCGTGCTCTGGAATAATCACCACCGAGGCGCCCTGCATAATATGGTCGCCGGCAAAAAGCAACTGTTCCTGTGGCAGTAAAAAACTCAGGTGTTGATGCAAATGGCCAGGGGTGGCGATGACCCGCAGGTCACACTCCCCCACAGAAACCACCTCCCCCTCCTGCAGCGACCGGGCCGGGGTAAAAGTGTGATCCAGCGACTCGCTGTCGCTGACCACCTGCAACCCCATCATCTGCGCGCCGGTAGCCTGCACCAGTGGCAGTGCCGCCGGCGAGTGGTCCTCGTGAGCATGAGTGGCAAACACGTAATCGATTTTGCCGCCGGTGGCGGCCAGAATTGCGTCGATATGCTCGGGCTCCGCCGGACCCGGGTCAATCACCGTAAAGCGGTCAGTCCCCACCAGGTAGGTATTGGTACCGGCGCCAGTAAACGGGCTGGGATTATTGGCGGTAATGCGCTGCACCAGCGGCGACAGCCGCACCGGCTGGTCGTAAAGGATATCGAAATGCACCAGCGTGGTGTGCAGATCGGCCATGGGCTATACCTCCTCGCTACTCCCTGGCACTAGCCTGATCAATGAATGCAATACGGCGCCGCGATAGTCGCAACCGTAACTGCAGATAAAAAGATTCCGGCAGGAGTGGCACTTACTTCAGACCGACATCTCCGCGCAGGCGAAGATCCAGCGTCTCGGGATCCATATAACGCCAGCTCCTGAACCCCTGGATTCCCGCCTGCGCGGGAATGACTCGCCGGGTCGTTCGCAACTCAAGCAAGTGCCATTCGATTCCAGTCGTATAAAACAGAGCGATAAACGTCGAGCGGCCGCACATGTCGGCCGCTCGTTAAAGATTACTGCAGTTCTTGCGGGCTACTTGAAGTCCGCCTCGACCATGGGACTGACGTCCGCCTCGTAGTCAACGCCCTCCCAGCCGAAACCGAACAGACGCAGGAAATCCTCGTGATAACTCTTGTAATCCGTCAGCTGAAACAGGTTTTCCTCGGTCACCTGTGGCCACAACTCTTCCACCTTGGCCTGTACTTCGGCTTTCATTTCCAGGTCGTCCATGCGGTAGCGATTGCTGTCATCGAGACGCGGCGAGTCGCTGTACAGCCCCTCGGTGAAGAGCCGGTAGAGCTGCTGGATACAGCCCTCGTGGGTACCCTCTTCTTTCATTACCTTATACAGCAGTGAAATGTACAGTGGCATAATCGGAATCGCCGAACTGGACTGGGTCACCAGGGCTTTCAAAACAGCGACATTAGCCTTGCCATTGATGTCTTGCAGCTCTGCATTGATGGCTTTGGCGGCGCGATCCAGGTCTTCCTTGGCCTTGCCGATGGTGGCGTGCCCATAGATTGGCCAGGTCAGCTTGTCCCCCAGGTAGGTGTAGGACACGGTGTTACAGCCGTCCGCCAGCACATCCGCTTGCTTCAGCGCCTTGATCCACAGCTCCCAGTCCTCTCCACCCATGACCTTGACGGTGTGATCGATTTCTTCCTGGGTGGCCGGCTCCACGGTGATATCGGTGATCGTGAGGGAGTCGGTGTTGAGGTTCTTGGCGGTGTAGCCCTTGTTGATGGGCTTCAGGGTACTGGTGTAGAGCTCGCCGGTGATCGGGTCCTGGCGCCGCGGCGCACCCAGGCTGTAAACGATCAGGTCAATCTTGCCCATATTGGCTTGCGCCAGGGCTATGGCCTTGTCCTTGCACTCATTGGAAAACGCATCGCCATTGATGGTCTCCGCGTACAGACCTTCGTCGCGAGCTATTTGCTCAAAGGCGGCAGTGTTGTAATAGCCGGCAGAAGCGGTTCGCTTGTCCGTGGGCGGTTTTTCAAAGCACACGCCCAGGGTATTGGCGCCGCCACCAAAGGCAGCAGTAATACGCGATGCCAGGCCATAGCCATTGGAGCAACCGATGACGAGGACATTCTTCGGGGCGCCGGCAATGGCACCCTTGTCTTTAATAAACTCGATTTGGCTCTGCACATTGGCAGCGCAACCCTGGGGATGAGCGGTAGTACAGATGAATCCACGAACTTTAGGCTTAATAATCATCAGTTTGTCCCGTTGCAATTAAATATCGAAACCTGTGGGCAAGCCGCCCAAACGGCGACCGATTGCCGGCTATTATAATGTTCGCGCATGGATATGACACCGATAAAAACACGAAACCGCCCCCGCTTTTCCTTATAATGCCCCCCGGATTCGCCAACAGGACAGTTTTGACTGCACATGCTTACCTTACGTTATCAAACCAGCGCTCGCTGGACGGCAACCGTGATCGACAATATGGATCTGTTTCTGGTCGATCACGCCGCCGCGGAAAAGAAAGCTTCTGGCATGGCCATCTCCATGCTCTCTCACTACCCGGATCGAACTGCGCTGGTAAAAGTCATGATCGACCTGTCGATCGAAGAGATGACCCACTTCCGCGAAGTGGTCAAAATCATGACCGAGCGCGGGCTGCAGCTGGGCGCTGATGAAAAAGACCCCTACATCAATCAATTCCGGCAGGCCATGCGCAAGGGCAAGGAACCCTATTTTCTCGATCGTTTGCTCACCGGGGCTATTATCGAAGCCCGCGGCTGCGAGCGCTTTGGCCTGGTTGGAGAGGCGCTGCCGGCCGGCAAACTGCAGGATTTCTACCGATTGATTGCCCGGTCTGAGGCCAAACACCACACCCTGTTTACCGACCTTGCGGCGCTGTACTTTCCCGCCGCCACCATTCAGCAGCGTCTGGATGAACTACTCGACATCGAGGCGGCGATCGCCAGCGGTTTGCCTGTGCGGGCGGCACTGCACTGAGCGTGGCGCCAGCAATCAAGCAAAGCAAAGTATACAGGCAAAGCAAAGTACACAGGCAAAGCAAAGAACCCAGGCAATTATGAGCCGCACCGCCACCGACAAGTACCTGCACAGCTACGCCGAGCCGGAAGTCCGGCAGCTGCAGGACTGGCCGGCGCACTGTCGTTTCGCCTACGGCCTGGTGGTGCCGGCTTTCGACGAGTCGCCGGAGTTCCTGCAGCGACTCCTGGCCAACACCCTGCCCGACCACCGGGCGCTGGCGATTATCGTCGTCAACCGGCCCGACTCTGTTGCCAGTTGCGAACAAAACCAGCGCCTGATGGACGTTGTTGCAGCCGAGCTGCCAGCCCTCTGGCGCAACCCGGCAGGATCCCTGAGCCTGCATGGCGACGGCCGCTGTGGGGTATTACTGGTCGATCGTCACAACCGGCCGATCCCGGCTCGCCAGGGCGTGGGACTGGCGCGCAAACTGGGTTCCGACCTGGCCGCCGCGCTGGTTCACAGGGGCCAGATTGATTCACCCTGGATTCACAGCAGCGACGCCGATGCTCACTGGCCCCCAGCTTACTTGCGCCAGAGCGATGCACTGACGGCGGACAGCGCCGCCGCCTGCTACGCCTTCAGTCACCGCGACGACGGCAGCGACATCGCCCTGGCCACCCGCTATTACGAACTGCACCTGCGCAACTACACCGAGGGCTTGCGCCGGGCCGGGTCACCCTACGCCTTCTACACCATCGGCAGTATCCTCGCCTTTCACTGCCGGGCCTATTGCCAGGCCCGCGGGTTTCCCAAGCGCGCCGGCGGGGAGGATTTCTACCTGCTCAACAAACTGGCCAAGCTGGGCCGGGTCGAGGCCTTGTCCGCCTGCGTAGAATTGCAGCCGCGCCTGTCCCGGCGGGTGCCGTTTGGCACCGGCCCGGCCAGCGCGCGCATACTGGAGCAACTGCAGCAGGGCGAGCCCTGCCGCAGCTATAACCCGCAGGTATTTATCGAGCTCAAGCACTGGTTGAGCGCGGCGCAAAATTACCTCCGCCACAGCGCCGGCACGGCTATCGCCGGCGACCCGTTACTTCACCTCGACCTGCACCCCGCCAGTCGAGTGGCACTGCAAACCCTGGGCATCGATACCTGCTGGCGGCACCTCAACCAGTCCACCGACGGCGCCTGGCGAGTGCAGCATTTTCACCACTGGTTCGACGCCTTCCGCACCCTCAAATTTATCCACGCGCTGGAGTGCAACGGCTTCCCGCCGCAACCATTGCCACCACTGCCAGGTCACCGGGGCACTTCGATTTAAGGTACACTGGGCACACACCAGAACCGGCCATAACTGCGAAAGACCCGTCTCCATGCTCATCGACCCGACCAGCGACAACGCCAGCCTGTTCAGCCTCCTGCGCCGCTACCTGGCGGCACCGGCCGACGAGGATTGGTGCAGCGCCACCATCGTTGCCAGGTACCGCTCCAGCTACCGCAAAGCCGGCGCCATGATGCTGGTCGATCCGCTGGGCCACACCAGCGGCCTGCTCAGCGGCGGCTGCCTGGAAGCCGATATCCAGCTGCGTGCGCGCAAAGTCATGGCGCTGGGCCGACCGGATCTGGTGGTCTACGACAGCACTGAAGAAGACAATATCGCCGTCGAACTGGGACTGGGCTGCAACGGCCGCATCACGGTCTTGATCCAGCAGCTGCCCGCCCCCCACCGGCAAATCCTGGCGACGCTTTACCAGCGCCTGCAACGGGGCCAGCCATCCCACTTGCTGCACTGCTTCCAGAGCCCGGAGCCGGCCGAGCTCAGTGGCCTGGCGCTGCTGGATGAAAATCTTGCGCTACTGGCCAGCTCGGGCAGTGTGAGCCTGCCCAAGCTGAGCGACATCGAGCCGGCCAAACACCAGCTTCTCAACGGCGACGAACGCCAGTGGTCATTGACCCGGCACCTGCCACCGGTGCAACTGTGGCTGCTGGGCGGCGGCATGGATGCCCAGCCCATCGCCCGCATCGCCGCTATGCTGGGCTGGCAGGTGACTATCGCCGACCATCGCCTGACCAATGCCAGGCGGCAGAAGTTTCCCAACGCCGCGCGCTTTATCCAGCTGCCACCGACGCAATTGCCGGAACCAATCAGCGCCGATGCCGCCCTTGTCATGACCCACAACCTGGACACCGACGCCGCCTGGTTGCGGCAACTGCAGCGGGCCGATTCGCTGCGCTATGTCGGTTTGCTGGGGCCGCAACAGCGCAAACAGACCGTGTTCGAGCTGGCCGGCCTGCGCGGCAGCGAACCCTTCTGCCAACTCATTCACGGACCGATGGGGTTTGATATCGGCGGCGACCTGCCCGAATCCGTCGCCCTGTCAGTGCTGGCCCAATGCCACCAAACGCTGGCACAACAGGGGCTGGTCTGATGACCTGCCGCGCAGGGGCCAGCGCCCGATGACTGCCCTGGCCACCGCACTGGGCACGGTTATCCTGGCAGCGGGAGCAGGCCGGCGTTTTGGCGGCGCCAAACAACTGGCGCGCTGGGGTGATACCTGTCTGCTCCAGCACGCCATCGACAGTTGCAGCGGCATCGTCGACAACACCACCTACCTGGTGTTGGGAGCCCATCGCCAGGCTATCGAGAGCAGCCTGCCCCTGGGTGAGGTCACCGTGCTCGGCAATCCCGGCTGGAGTGAGGGCATCGCTGCCTCCATCCGCACGGCGGTGAGTCGGCTGGCACAATCCCACCAGGCCCTGTTGTTTGTCGCCGCTGACCAGGTGCTGTTGACCCGCGCGCATCTGCTGCAAGTCACAGACGCCTGGCACCGACAGCCGGGCAAAATTTGCTGCGCCTGGTATCACAACAAGCCGGGCATTCCCGCCCTGTTTCCGGCGCCCTACTATGCCGAGTTGCTGCAGCTGGAGGGCGACAGCGGCGCGAGGAAATTGCTGCTGCAACACCCCGCCGACAGAATCGACGTGCCGCTGCCCGAGGCCGCTATCGACATCGATACCCGCGCCACCCTGGCACAACTCAACTGCACCTCCGACGCGAACTTGCACTGAGAGACTGCTATCTCCAATACGAAAAAAGGCGCTTACCCCCAACCGGGAATAAGCGCCTTTTTTTAAAAGTTGCAGCAGTTTATAGCCGCTGCTTCAACCCTTGCCAGTTAGAGCAGCAAACGTCGAATATCGGCGATGACCGACACCAGGTAAGTGAAGAAGCGACCGCAGTCGGCCCCGTTGATCGCCCGGTGGTCGTAGGAAACGGCCAGCGGCAGCATTTGCCGTGGCACGAATTCACTGCCGTTCCAAACCGGTTTGATCTGCGCCCGAGAGACACCCATGATGGCCACTTCCGGTGCGTTGACGATTGGCGTAAAGCCGTTGCCACCCATGGCGCCGAGGCTGGAAATGGTAAAGCAACCACCCTGCATATCCCGCGGCATCAACTTGCCGGCGCGAGCCTTGCCAGCCAGCTCGGTAGTCTCAGCCGCCAGTTCCCACAGGCCTTTCTTGTCGACATCCTGTATCACCGGCACCATCAGGCCGTTAGGCGTATCCACTGCCACTCCGATATGCACATACTGCTTGCGCACCAGGTGCTCTCCGTCAGAGTGCAGGGAGACATTGAAGCTCGGCTCTGCCACCAGCGCTGCCGCGGCGGCCTTCAGCAGGAATGGCAGCGGAGTCAGTTTAACCCCACGCTTTTCTGCCTCGGCTTTCATGGACTTGCGGAACTCTTCCAGCTCGGTGATATCGGCATCGTCAAACTGGGTAACGTGGGGGACGTTGAGCCAGGAGCGCGACATATTGGCCGCCGTGACCTTGGCAATCTTGCTCAGCTTCTGCATCTCGACCGGGCCAAACTTGGCGAAGTCGACAGCTGGTATGGCCGGAATGCCGGAACCTGTACCAGCACCAGCGGCCACCTTGCCCTTGCCGACATCGGCAATCACCTGCTTGACGTAACCGCGGACATCGTCCTTGGTAAACCGTCCCCTCGGGCCCGACGCCTTCACCTTGCCCAGGTCAACCCCGAGCTGGCGCGCCAACTTGCGCACCGCCGGACCGGCATATAAGTCCGCGTCACCGGTGGTCACAACCGTATCTGCAGCGCTGGCCTTACTGGCCGCCGGAGCTGCTTTGGCAGGTGCCGCCGCTGGCGCCGGTGCTGCCGCTGCCGGGGCAGGTGCTGCCGCTGCGGGTTTGGCCGCTTTCGCCGCCCCCGCCACTTCCAGCACCAAAATGGCATCGCCTTCAGACACCTTGGCGCCCTCGGCCACCTTGAGTTCCAGCACCTTGCCCGCTGCCGGTGCCGGGATCTCCATGGAAGCCTTATCACTTTCCACCACGATCAGCGAGTCGCCTTCGGCGACGCTATCGCCAACGGCAACACACAGCTCGATAACATCCACCGAGTCGCTGCCACCCAGGTCGGGCACTGCGACGATCTGTTCAGTCGGGCCTGAGCTGCTGTCCGCAACTTCGGCCTCGGCCACCGGCGCTGCCGGCTCAGCCGCAGTGCTTGGAGCCGCTGCCGGCTCGGCCGCTGCTGGCGCAGCAGCACGCGCCACCTCCAGCACCACGATAGCAACGCCCTCGGATACCTTGTCGCCTTCACCGACCTTCAACTCCAGCACCTTGCCGGCTGCCGAGGCAGGAATTTCCATGGAGGCCTTGTCGCTTTCCACTACAATCAGCGAGTCGCCTTCTGCCACGGTATCACCGACCGCCACACACAGCTCGATCACATCAACAGCTTCCGCGCCGCCAAGGTCAGGGACAACAATAGTTTCGTTGCTGCTGGCCGCACTGGCTGCCGGGGGCGCTGCCGCCGCCACCGGTGCCGCGGTGGTCTCCGCAGCTTCAGCGGATGCCGGCGCCGCAACTGGCTCAGCCGGGGCATCGCCCGCAGCCTCGACTTCCAGTTCCAGAATCTGGTCGCCCTCGGAGAGGGAGTCCCCCTCCTTGACCTTCAGGGAAATGACTTTCCCCGCCAGCGGACTCGGCACTTCCATAGACGCCTTGTCCGATTCCAATACCACCAGCGACTGCTCCACCTCGACCATATCGCCGGGCTGGACACACAACTCAATGACTTCAACTTTGTCCGCACCACCCAGATCAGGTACGGGAATTATTTCAATAGCCACGTTCTCTCCTCAAATCCCGGTGATCCGGATTAACTGTATAGTGGGTTTGCCTTGTCTGCGGAAATACCGAACTTGGCCATAGCATCGGCCACTACACTGGCTTCCAGTTTGCCTTCATCAACCAGCGCCTTGAGTGATGCCAACACAACAAACTGGCGATCGACCTCAAAGAAGCGACGCAGCTTGGTGCGGGTATCACTGCGACCAAAGCCATCCGTGCCGAGCACCGCATAGGTGCCGGGAATAAATGCACGCAACTGCTCGAGGAAGTTCTTCATATAGTCGGTGGCACCGATTACAGGTCCCTGGCGATCGGCCAATTGCCGGGTTATGTATGCCTGGCGCGGCTCGGCAGTAGGGTTCAACAGGTTGTGGCGGGTGCAACCCTGACCTTCCCTGGTGAGCTCGTTGACACTGGTCAGGCTCCAGATATCCGACTCGATGGCGTAGTCCTCACGCAGGATTTCCGCCGCGGCTTCCACCTCACGCAGTATGGAACCGGCACCCAGCAATTGTACCCGCAGCTCAGACTTCTTGGTCTTCTTGCCTTCGCGCAGCAGGTACATACCCTTGATGATGCCCTCTTCCACACCCGTCGGCATTTCCGGATGCTGGTAGTTCTCATTCATAGTGGTGATGTAGTAGAAGCAGTTTTCCTTCTCGCCAAACATCCGCTTGATACCGTCCTGAATGATCACCGCCAACTCGTAATTGTAGGTGGGGTCATAGGTGCGGCAGTTGGGGATGGTGTTGGCCAGGATATGGCTGTGGCCATCCTGGTGCTGCAGACCCTCGCCATTGAGCGTGGTACGCCCGGCCGTTGCCCCGATCAGGAAGCCCCTCGCCTGGCTATCGCCGGCAGCCCAAGCCAAATCGCCTATGCGCTGGAAGCCGAACATGGAGTAGTAAATATAGAACGGGATCAATGGGCAAGCGCTATTGCTGTAAGCTGTGGCGGCCGCAATCCAGGCTGACATGGCGCCGGCTTCATTGATGCCTTCCTCCATGATCTGGCCCTGCTTGCTCTCCTTGTAGAACATGATCTGGTCATGGTCATGGGGGGTGTACTTCTGCCCCGCCGAAGAGTAAATCCCCAATTGGCGGAACATACCTTCCATACCGAAGGTACGCGCTTCGTCCGGTACAATCGGCACCACTCGCTCACCCAGGTTCTTGTCTTTCACCAGCGCCGACAGAATTCGCACGAACGCCATGGTGGTGGAGATTTCACGCTCACCAGTGCCCTTCAAATGGGCTTTAAACGCATCGAGCTCCGGGGTAGTCAGGGCCGGGAAATCCGCTTTGCGCGCCGGCAGGTAACCGTTCAACGCCTCGCGCCGCTTGCGCATGTACACCATTTCCGGGCTGTCGGGCGCCGGACGGTAGTAAGGCACGTTTTTCAATTCTTCGTCGGAGATCGGGATGCCAAAACGGTCGCGGAAGCGTTTCAGGCTCTCCAGGTCCAGCTTCTTCACCGAGTGGGTCTCATTCTGCGCTTCCGCCGATTGACCCATACCGTAGCCCTTGACGGTCTGCGCCAGGATTACGGTGGGCTTGCCCTTGGAGGCCATCGCTTCGGCATAAGCTGCATAGACCTTGAACGGGTCGTGGCCGCCGCGGTTGAGATACATGATGTCTTCGTCGCTCAGGTCTTTGACCAGCTCCAGCAACTCCGGATACTTGCCGAAGAAATGCTTGCGGGTATAGGCACCGCCGTTGGCCTTGTAGTTCTGCAACTCGCCGTCGCAGACTTCGTCCATACGCTTCTGCAGTAATCCGGTGTTATCGCGCTCCAGCAGAGTGTCCCAGTGACGACCCCAGATCACCTTGATCACATTCCAGCCAGCGCCGCGGAATACGCCTTCCAGTTCCTGGATAATTTTACCGTTGCCGCGCACCGGCCCATCGAGACGCTGCAGGTTACAGTTGATCACAAAGATCAGGTTTTCCAGCTGCTCGCGACCCGCCAGAGAGATGGCACCCAGAGATTCCGGCTCATCACACTCACCGTCGCCGAGGAACGCCCACACTTTGCGGTCGCCGCGAGGTACGTGACCGCGGGCTGACATGTAGCGCATAACGTGCGCCTGGTAAATGGCCTGGAGTGGTCCCAAGCCCATGGAGACAGTCGGGAACTGCCAGTAATCGGGCATCAACCAGGGGTGCGGGTAAGAAGACAGGCCATCGCCATCCACTTCGCGGCGGAAGTTATCCAGCTGCTCTTCGGACAGGCGCCCCTCGAGGTATGAGCGGGCGTACATGCCCGGCGAAGAGTGACCCTGGTAGTAGATAAGATCGCCCTGCTGGTCGCCATCACCGCCGCGGAAAAAGTAATTAAAGCCCACGTCGTAGAGTGTTGCCGATGACGCGAAGGACGAAATATGACCGCCCAGCCCCTCGTTGTTGTCATTGGCTCGCATCACCATAGCCAGTGCGTTCCAGCGAATCAGGGAGCGGATACGTCGCTCCATGAACAAGTCGCCAGGCATGCGCTTTTCTTCAGTGAGTGGAATGGTGTTGTAGTAAGGAGTGGTGATTGCCGCAGGTAATTGCACGCCGTTGTCGGTGGCGCGATCAGACAGCTGTTTTATCAAAAACGCTGCCCTCTCCTTGCCACCGTAACGAATTACCGACTGTAAAGCATCCAGCCACTCACGGGTCTCAATTCCATCTACGTCTTCTACCGCCCGATTTTCCTCAGTACTCATAATGACAATCCCGCTTGAACCAATGATTGAAGTTGTTTTTTTAAGACCAATACTTCCGATACTGCTACACCCAAATAACAGGCGCACGCCGAGGCAAAGCTCGACCTTGAAATGGTTTGTAGTATTTTTACATATTTGCCTGTAGAAATACAAGCCGGACCGGGTGAAATTTTAGAAATTCCCCTAAACCCATAATTATTAAGGCAATATTTGATATATAGTATGTAACTTTACTACAGAACCTGTTTGCTTTCAGACTGACACTCTACCGGCACTCTCTCCGGCAGAGCTGTCTCACTCACCGCCATCTTATTCTTCTCAGCGGTAGGTAAAGACCTTACCACCGTTTTTTATTTGACTGAAATCAAATTTATCCAATCCCATCAATTGCGGCGAAAAACCCTCCACTTTACGCTCGGCAGCGGCGGTCAACCACACGCCCTGGGGACTGCCCAGTATCGCCCGGCTGTATTCGGCCACCTCTTCTGCTGTCAGGCTTTGCACTGCCGCAATCAAATCGGTGCGGCGCTCAAAGTTGGGATGGCCGGCGACGATTTCCGACCAGTACTGTTCGGCCTGCTGCTGCAAATTCTTCGGCGCGTCTGTCAGTTCGGCCAGCACCGCGCGGCGATAGAGTTCGAAATCTTCCACCGCGCCAGCAGATTCCGCCACAAACCTCTCGATGGCCCGCATCACCTCGCTCAGTGAGGCCGAGGGAGATTGCGCCACAAACACATTGCCGGCCACATCCTTGAGTTCGAAATCACTTAAAAATACCACATAACCCAACTGCTGCTGCGTTCTCAGCTGGTGGAAAAAACCGGAGCGTAACATCTGCCGAATAAGCATCATAGCGGCGCGGTCGCGCGGTTTATCCTCCCGCGCCTGTAAATAGAGCACTGCGGCCACATCCTGGTGATCGGTCAGCAGGTGATAATGCTGCAGCCCATCCGGCAAGTCTGCCACCCTGGCTGCCGCGATGGTCGGCGCCACGCCCTCCGGTTCCCGGTACAAGTGGTTTTCCACTATAGAGGTAAACTTCAATGCCTCCTGGCGAAAGAAGTTACCGTACACCAGCATTTGAATTTTTGAATTCACCCACAACTTGCCACTGAACTGGTGCAACTCGGTGGCAGTCACTGCCTCCAGCGCGTCAGCCATGTCCAGCTGATCCCACAGCGGCGCATAGAGCAGCACCGGCAACTTGCGGAACAGTTGCTCATAGGGAGTAAGCCGGGTTTGGTTGCGCCATTTGCGCAGCAACTCCTGTTTGAGGTTCTCGACCCGGGACGCGTCAAAACGCCCCTGCCGAATAACATCCAGGATGCGACTCAACAGCAACCCCTGGCGATCGTTGTAGCCGGACAGCACAATATCGAAGCCCCGGCTATTGGCCCGGACGCTGAATGACAAGCCCGCCAGGCTGGCCGGGTAGGCGTATTCATTAAGCGCGTCGTTGACCAGCGCGGCGTACAGCTGGCTCATCGCCGCCGCTCTGACACCGCTGCCGCCCAGCGCCGAGTAGACCCGGATACGTATATCGGCTTTCGGCTGGCGAAACTTGTGGTCCTGCTTAAACCAGGCGTCCAGATGCTCGGTGCTCTTGATCAGCACCGGGTTATCACCGCCCTTCTGGTCGACGATCTCTTTTACCGCCAGGCGCCCGGGAATAAACCCGTTCTTGCCTGGCAACTGCAAGCGGGCAGTTTGCGCACGGGGCACAGTGATCGCTGTGGTGCCCATTTTCTCGAGCCGGTAAGGCGTCTGGTAGAGGGGTGAGACCTGGTCGGTTTCAACCTCCGGCGCCACCAGCACCCACAGCAGGTTGGTCGGCGACAAATAGCTTAAATATCGTTTGATCAGGTTGGAGTCAAAGCTGTCAAAGGCGTAGGGACCGCGGATGACATCCTCGGGTCGGTAGTCGTGCATTTGACTGGCAAGGCGGCTGACCGTGTGAATGGGTTCCCGCTCTTCGGCAAAGCGCAACGCCATTTCTGCCAGCTTCGCCTGCTCCTGGTAGCGCCAGCGGTCGATACCGTCCTGCTGCAAAAGACCGATCATTTTAAAGGTCAGCGCCACTACCTTCTCCTGCTGGCGGAAACCCTCCTCCGTCAACTGGATGGTGATATCGAATGTTCCCTGGTTGCGACCGCTGGCGTCGCCACCGGCACCTAACCCCTCTGCCCAGCCGTTGCTTTTCAATACCGACAGCAAGCTGCCTTCACCTTCGTGGCCGATAATGCTGCCGATGTACTGCAGTGGCTTCTTGCGATACAGGGCGCTGGAGCTGGGCACCGGGAACGAAAGCGCCAGGCGCCGCGCATCCTGCAGCGGCTTCACCTTGACCAGCTGCGGCAACTGGTCGCGCTCAAACAGCTCTTCACCGGCAACCCTGGGCCGGGCCTTCCGGCTCTCGACCTGGACAAAGCGATCCACCACCATGGCCTGCAAATCATCCAGCGACTCCCGCCCCAACACGACCAGGGTCATATTGCCGGCGACATAATAGTCCCGGTAGAACTGCAGCAAATCCTCCCGCACCGGCCGTCCCTCCCGGTCTGCCAGTGTCTCCAGGTTGCCGACACTGAACTTGGCCAGCGGGTGTTCGGGGCGGGCCAACTGCCGATACACATCCAGCTGGCGCCGATAGTCATCCTTGATTTTTGCCCTGAACTCCGAGTGCACTGCCTGCCTTTCCCGCTCCACATACTCCGGGGTAAACAGCGGCGCGATAAAAAATTGGGCGAACCGGTCCAGCGCGCTGTCCAGGTGCACATGTTCAACATCAAAGAAATAGTTGGTGTGCTCACCACTGGTATAGGCGTTGTGGGTGCCGCCGTGTGAGGCTATAAACTGCTGGTATTCATCCGCCTCAGGGTATTTTTTGGTGCCCAGAAACAGCATGTGTTCAAGAAAGTGGGCCAGCCCCTCCCGCTCGACTGGATCATCGTTACTGCCCACCCCCACATCCAGCGAGGCCGCCGCCTTGTCGGTATCGGCGTCGGAAACCAGCAGCACCCGCAACTTGTTCGGCAACACCAGGTAGCGGTACAACCGCTCGTCATTTTCACTGCTGATAACCTTGTGAACTTCAATATTCGCTGCCTGCGCAGCTGTCGCCAGCAGCAAACTGCCACTCATCACGACCCACGCCAGCAACCAGGTCACCGGCTGCCAGGCTTGCCTATTTACTCGCAAGAACTACTCCTGTTTCTGCACTATCTATTGCACTATCTATTGCACTATCTATTGCACTACCTATTACACTACCTTTAATACAGTCTTTTGCACAACCCGGGCGCAATGGCCGGCAAACCGGTTTCCGCAACCGTTCCAGCACCGGTCAGGGACAAGTTTCCCTGATGGCCACGGGCCACGAATTCAACACCGCCTTCACCAGGGTGGCCAGGGGGATAGCGAAAAACACGCCCCAGAACCCCCACAATCCGCCAAACACCAATACCGCCAAAATAATTGCTACCGGGTGCAGATTGACGGCCTCCGAAAACAGCAATGGCACCAGCACATTACCATCCAGTGCCTGGATAATGGCATAGACAATCAACAGCGCATAAAAGTCACTGCCGATGCCCCACTGCAAAAAACCGATCAACAGCACCGGTATGGTAACGACTGCGGCACCAATATAGGGAATCACCACCGAAAAGCCCACCGCTACCCCCAGCAGCAGGGCGTAGTTGAGACCGAGAATAAAAAAGGATACGTAGGAGACAATCCCCACCAGCAGGATTTCGATCACTTTGCCGCGCACGTAGTTGGTAACCTGATCGTTCATTTCCTGCCAAATGCGGTTCATCACCGGCCGCCGGCTGGGCAGGAAAGACCCCAACCAGCGCAATATCTGGTCGCTGTCCTTGAGGAAAAAAAACACCAGAATGGGCAGAAGTATCATATAGATCAGCACCCCCAACAGAACCGGCAAGTTTGCCACCGAAAAGGTCAGGACCCCCTGGCCTAAAGTACGCAATTCACTGCCGACGGAGTTCATTATCTCGCGCACTTGCTGCTCGCTCACCAGTTGCGGATATTTTTGCGGCAATAACAGCATTAGCTGTTGCCACTCGGTCAACATACGCGGAATTTCACCCACCAGGCGCGCCATTTGCTGCCACAGCACCGGCATCAGGTAGAAGAAGAAAATCGCCAGCAGGGTCATTAACAACAAGGTGACGATTGCCACCGCCAACCAACGCGGCAAACGCCAGGTCGTCATTTTATCCACCAGCCCTTCCAGCAGAAAGGCGACGATCAGGCCGGTAATGGCCGGGGCGAGAATATTGCCCATGGTGAGAATAACCGCCATGCTGCCAATCAGCAGCAGCGCCAGCAACACCGCCTCTTCCTCGCCGAAGTAGCGATCCACCCAGCCCCTGATTACGCGCAACATCAATACAACTCCCTAAACCTTTTGCAACACATACAAATAAACCCCGTCCACCACCGTGCTCTGCAACAACTCATGCCCGCTGAGCCTGGCAAAGGTGGCAAAGTCCCTGCGCGAGCCCGGGTCGGTGGCCATCACCCGCAGACGCTCTCCCGCCGACAGTTGATTCAAGGCCTGTTTGGCTTTTAACAAAGGTAGAGGGCACTGCAAGCCCCTGGCATCCAATTCCTGCATAAAACAGCTGATTATCGCAACTCAAATATCTGGTCAGATTTATGGCAAACACGTCGGCACGGACTTTCTCCGCCAATTCGGGGTCTATATCCATCGGCTACGTATAATGTAGGACGCGTCTCCGTTCGACAATAGGCAGCCGCTAAAACTTCCAATTTACTTGCAGTTGGGCACAGGTGTGGAGCCAAAGCATTAACTGCGATAGAGTTAGCAGCACTTTTGCCAGGCAATCTATTTGTGTTTAACAGTCGTCAATACCGCAGCGCCACCCTTTTCCTGACACTTCTCCTGCTCGGCTGGGCCAGTGTCGGCACACGGGCGGCTGGCCTCAACCTGCCAGAGCTGGGAGACGCCTCATCGGCGATCGTCTCGCCACAACAGGAATACCAGCTCGGCCAGAGTTGGTTGCGCGCCTATCGCAGCCGGGTGCCGGTCTCCTCCGACCCCTTGCTGCACTCCTACATTGAAGACCTGCTCGCCACGCTGGCCAGAAGCAGCCAGCTGAAGGACCAGCGTCTCGACCTGGTGGTGGTGGAAAATCCCACCATGAATGCCTTCGCCGTTCCCGGCGGCGTGATCGGCGTGCACACCGGCCTGTTCCTGTTTGCCGAAACGGAAGCCCAGTTGGCCTCCGTGCTGGCCCACGAACTGGCCCACTTGAGCCAGCGCCACTTCGCCCGCGGGGTTGAGAAAAGGCAGCAGAACAGCATTCCCACCATGGCCGCCCTGCTGGCCAGCCTGGTACTGGCGGCAACCGCCGGGGGCGACGCCGGTATGGCCGCCATGACCGTCACCCAGGCCGCGGCGCTGGATGCCCAGCTGCGCTTCAGTCGCCAGAACGAACAGGAGGCCGACCGCATCGGCATGCTGACCATGGTCGAGGCCGGCAAAGACCCCTACGCGGTGCCGGCGATGTTCGAGCGCATGCTGCAATCGACCCGCTACACACGCAAGCCACCGGAGTTCCTGCTGACCCACCCGATAACCGAGAGTCGCATCGCCGATTCCCTCAATCGGGCGCAGAAGTACCCGCGCCAGCAGTACGCCGACAACCTGGATTTCCACCTGATGCGCGCCCGCATTCACCTCAAGCACGACCAGACTGTGCAGGACTCGGTCAAGCGCTTTGCCGAGGAGTTGCGCGGCGAGAGCCTCTCCCACGATGCCAGTCGCTACGGCTTGACCCTGGCACTGACCAAGAGCAACCAAACCGAGCGCGCCCGGGAAACCCTGGCCCCGCTGCTGCGGGACTACCCCGACAAGCCCGCCTTTGTGATCGCCCAGGCCGACATCGAGGCGGCCGCGGGCAACCTCGAGCAAGCGCTGGCCATTATAAAAGCCGGCTTGCAGCAACAGCCGCAATTGCACGCCTACAATGTGCGCTACGCCGAACTGCTGATGGAGGCTGGCCGCTACGCCCTGGCTGAAGAGGTGCTGTTAAAACACGTGCGGCGGGTGCCGAAAAACGATTACGTCTGGTACCTGCTGGCAGAAGTACACGGCCTGGCAGGCAACATTCTCGGCGTGCACGAAGCCCGGGCCGAGTACTACCTGCTCAACGGTGTGTTCGACAAGGCCCAACAGCAACTGCAGAACGCCCTCAAGCTGACCGCCGGCAACTACCAGAAAACCGCCATTCTGCAGGAAAAGCTCAAGCAGGTGACCAAGATGCAACAGGAGCGGGATCTATAGAGCCCTGGCCTCCGGCGATGGGTGCGGCTGGGCATATATGGAACCTCGGCGAGTCTTGAAAGCAAGTCCCTGGAGCCAGGCGGGGAGCAAAGCTGCTGTCCCAAGGGCTACAGAGTATATGTTTACTATCGCCGATAGCTGGCCTATTCATAGGCGTAATTAGGAAAGATTAATAGTGGGGCGGGGGCTGGTCGACGGCACTGCCCGGCGCCTGTTCCTCCCGGGATTCCAGCTGCCTGAACTTGTCCGCCAGCAGCAACAGCTGTCGCTGCTGGGTCAGTAGCAATTGATCCTGCTCAGTGACGACTTTATCCAGCGCCGCCAAAGTATCGGCTTGAAACTCCAGCCGGGCTTGTAAATCTTCAACGTCGCGCTGCAAATCCAGCAGCCGCTGCCGGTCCAGTTCTTGTGCCGCAAGGTCTCGCTTCATATCAACCATCTCTTATTCAACCTCGCAGTGCCCGGTAGACAGCGCTGAGCAGATGCTCCGCCCGCTCATCCAGTAAAATGTACTGGCCCATGGCCCGGCTGACATAACCGAAGCCAAAGCCCTCGCCGGCATCGGCGTAACCCAGGGAGCCACCAGCGCCCGGATGGCAAAAGTATTTTTGCGCACGAATGCCGGCCGGCAGCAGGCGCATAAATCCCAGCGCAAAGCTGATCTCGCTGTGGAGGATTTTGTCCATCGCGCTGGATTGCTCCTGCCAGCAACCGGTCCGTGCCGCTGCCGACAGCAGCCGCTCATCGTCCAGGTCGGCCAGGGAACCGTAGATGGCGGCCAGGTCCAGCGCCGACGCGTGGCCATTGGCGGCCGGAATCTGGGCGCTGCGCCAGGCGGGCTTATTGGTGCCCATCATCAGCGTCGGTGGATTGGCAAACGCGCGGTTGACCACCCCCCGAGGGTCAGCGCGCATAATTTCCATAAGGCTGCTGCCGACAACTTTCTGTGGCTGGCGCAGCGGCCCCATTTCCGCCAGCCCGGAATGCTGCTCCGGGTCGACACCAAACACCAACTGGCTGGCAACCGGCCCGGTAATATTGGCCTGCACGTAATCGTTGAAGCTGCTGGCGCCGCTGATCCGGCACACCACCTCCCCCAACAGCCAGCCAAAGATCATGGGTGAGTAACCCTGCTCACTGCCGGGTGTCCACCAGGGCGACTCGGCCGCCACCTGTTGCACTATGCCCTGCCAGTCGTAGATCAGGTCGTCGGCCAGCCGCGGGTGGAACGCATTCAACCCCGCGCGATGGCAGAGGACATCGCGCACCCGAATGGCATCCTTGCCGTGACAGCCAAATTCCGGCCAGACATCGGCGATGGCCGTATCCAGCGCCAGCTGGCCGCGATCCACCAACTGCAGCACGGCCAGCGCCACCACCCCCTTGGAGGCGGAAAAGATATTGCAGCGAGTATCCTCCTGCCAGGCCTGGCTCCCCGCCCGGTCGCGCTCGCCGGCCCACAGATTGACCACAGTTTCACCGTGCGCTTGCACCGCTACCGCCGCGCCCACCTCGCCAAAGGAGGCAAACAATTGCTGAAATGCCTCGCCGACTTCTTCGAACCCGGGGCTCAATTCACCTTGTATAGCAACCACATGCACTCACTTTCATCATCCATCCAATATTGCCCGCCAGCCCGCGCAAACCCCGGCGCGCGATCCCACTGTAACGCAACTGACACCAGCTGTTCACGGCCTCGCAACGAAACCTTCACAGTTGCGTCACAGCCCGGCGGCACTCTTTAAAGGGCACATCTAATAATTGCTCGCGACCTCTGGCTTTCAGGAAATTCGGCTGGCAAGGCGCGCGATTGAGTCGGACTGGTTGTCCGGCGAATGAGCGCAACGCTGCTAGCGGGATTTCCTGAAAGCCCCGAAGGGCGCGGCCTGAGCGGCACCATTACTGCGTTGCCTTGCTCGCAAAGGACAACCGGAACGCCGGACCGCCGATACGTCGGACCGAGCCTTTGCCTTCGCAAGGCGCCTTGTAATGGCGCCGCTCAGATTGCGCAGAGGCTGCGATCAATTATTAGAGGTGCCCTAAACTCAACCATCAATTGTAACAGCTCTGCTGCGAGGATAAATCATGGAAAAACATCGCACGCTGTGGATTTCAGACGTTCACCTGGGCACCAAGGACTGCAAGGCAGACCTGTTGAACGACTTTTTAAAGCAGAACCGGGCCGAGAAGATCTACCTGGTTGGCGATATTGTCGATGGCTGGAATATGAAAACCGGCGTCTATTGGCGGCGCGACTTCAATCGCGTGCTGCGGCGCCTGCTGACCCTGTCCAAACGCGGCGTACAGATCGACTATATAACCGGCAACCACGACGAGTTCCTGCGCCGCTTCGCCAACAACCGCTTCGACAACATTCATTTACTCAACCGCGCGCTGCACACCACCGCCGACGGCCGCCGACTGCTGGTTATCCACGGCGATCAATTTGACGGTTTGACCCGCTGTCATCAGTGGCTGAAGTTCTTTGGCGACCGCGGCAACGCCCTGCTGATGCTGCTCAATCGGGCCTACAATGCCCTGCGGGCAAAATACGGCTACGGCTACTGGTCGCTGGCGGGCTACATCAAGACCCACATTCCCCGCGCCAAGACCTATATCCAGGATTACGAGGAAAGCGTGGCCAAGGCGGCGCAAAAACAGGGCTTCGACGGTGTGGTTTGCGGCCATATCCACCACCCGGCCAGCAAGCGCATCGGTGGGGTGGACTACTACAACACCGGCGACTGGGTGGATTCCTGCAGCGCCATTGCCGAAGACTTCGATGGCAATATGCGCCTGCTTTGCTGGCAACAGCGCGCTACCCGGCCGCTGGACGCGATCGATACAAGCATCGATGAAATTGAGGATATGCTGGCGCCCATACCGGTGCCGGTGACCGGTAAAACGTCCATCGCTGCGGCCGCCGCCAACCAATCCGCCGACGCCGAACTGGAGCGCAAAGCGCCGGCAATGATCATGCCGCTGTAATCTCTGCCGCGACGGGCAGCGCCCTAACCGGACTGCCCGGGTGGCTGGTCCGGCACCGCCGCCTCCGGTTTTTTACTGAGGTCGTGGCCACACTTCTTGCAGTAGACGGCGTCGCTGTCATGACCGGGATGGGTGCAGCTTGGGCACAAGCGGTTACTGCGCTCGCGCTGCATTTCCGCCGCCAACTCCGCAGTCAGGATACCGGTGGGAATGGCAATAATCGAGTAGCCGGTCAACATGGCCGCCGAAGCGATAATCTGCCCGACCACCGTTTGCGGAGTAATGTCACCATAGCCAACCGTGGTGATGGTGACGATGGTCCAATAAACACTTTTCGGGATACTGGTAAAACCGTGCTCCGGCCCTTCCACCAGGAACATCAGCGAACCAAAGATGGTCGACAATACCAGCACCGAGGAAAAGAACACCAGGATCTTGCGGCGCGCCATGCTCATCGCCCGCAACAGGATATTGGCCTCCGACAGGTACTTCACCAGCTTCAATACCCGGAACACTCGCAGCACCCGCAACAAGCGGATAATCAGCAGGTAGTTCATATTGCTGAGGAAAATACCCAGGTAGGAAGGCAGTATCGCCAGCAGGTCGACGACGCCATAAAAGCTGCGCATATAGCGCCAGCGATCCGGCGCACAGTAGATGCGCACCGCGTACTCCAGGGTAAACAGGCCGGTGAAGGTCCACTCCAGAACGCTGAGCAAACCGCCAAAGTGATCGGAGATCCGGTCCACCGACTCCAGGATCATGGCCAGCACGCTCAGGCAGATCATATAGATCAACACCATATCGAAGCGCTTGCCCGCGGGCGTATTGGTGCCGAAGATAACGGTGTAGAGTTTTTCCTGCAGGGCTGAGCGGGGCATAGCCGGTTCCTGAGTATTGACCCCGCCATTTAACCAGTTCAGCCGCGGCACCGCCAGTCACCGCGCCACCGTCTCTGCTGGCGGCTCGTCGACCGAGGCTTTGCGCGGCAGCGGCAACTGGTTAGAATAACGCCTTTTCCAGCTGCCCCCGGAGCCTCACTTGGCACTCGTTATCAAACCGCTGCGCTGCCCATACTGCAACGAGCCCATCGACAAAAACCTGCTGCGCCGCCACGGCCTGCTGCAAACCTTTCTCAAGCGCAAGCCGTTTCCCTGTCCCCACTGCCAGAAGTCGGTGGTCTTCCCGGAGCAGGCCGACACCGTGCTGTCGATGGGGATCTTCGTTGCCGTTATCCTGGCGCCGCTGTTCCATTTTTGGGAGCTGGACTTTATCAGCAGCACCCACCTGTTTGGCCTCGGCACAGCCATTATCGTCGCCGGCCTGTTTACCCAGAAGTTGAGCAAGGCACCATCCTCCGGAGCGAAGCAATGAGCAAAAACAGTAAACTGGTGTATTCCACTGACCGCGGACGCATTAAAGACGACGCCGGCAGCCCCGCCGCCGTTGATCGCGGTGACGGCACCGTGCGCCTGCTGCGGGAGACCAAGGGCAGGAAGGGTAAGGGGGTAACCCTGGTCACCGGCCTGGGCCTGGGAGGCGCCGAACTGAAGGAACTGGCCAAATTGCTGAAACAGAAGTGTGCCGTGGGCGGCGCCATCAAAGACGGGGTGATTGAAATCCAGACCGACGACCGGGAGAAAATCAAATCCCTGCTGGAAGCAAAGGGCTTTCAGGTCAAATTGGCCGGCGCCTAGGGCCTCTTTCGCAGCGAGCCGAGCGCCACATATCTGGCTCATTCCTTGCATTGTCATAGGTTGCAACCCGTAACCGCCACATTTTTGGCAACCCGCAACCCAGAGAGCAGCACGATGCAACCTACCGATTTCTGGCCCCTGATCGACACCGCCGTGAAAATCGCCCTCGGCGCGTCCATTGCCGGCCTGAGCCTATGGCTCAGCCAGCATCGCTCCAACCTCAACAAACCCCACAGTAACCGCCGCATCGACATACTCGAGGCGGTGTCCAGCGACGTTGGCAACGTCAACCACATATTCGCCAAATATTCGTCGCTGGTGATCGAATCAACTCGCTTTGGCGGGCGCTGGCCCCAGGCGCGCAAGGAAGAACTGGCCAAGGTCAACAGCGAACTGGTGGACGAGTTTCGCAAGATTGCCGACGCCGAAGCGCGCTTGTTGATGCTGGGGGAGAAAGCCCTGGAGAAAACCCTGCGCCTGTACGGTGCCAGGATAGCCCAGTTTCGCAAACAGGTGTACGTGGGGCGCCAGGACATCAGCGAACAGGAAATTGTCCGCCTGAAACAGGAAATCCTGCAACTGCGCGAACAGTTTTATGACATCCTCAGCCACAAATATGATCGATTACTGGCCAGCTAGGCTCACCAGGAGCCAACAAAGCCTTTAACCACATAATATTTCCGGTTATATTGCGGCTACGCCAAAAGGCCTCGAGCGACAGACGCCGGGCCTGGCGGCATATCCTTATCACCGGGTAATTGCATGCGTCCCAAAGAAATCGCGATCGTCGCCATTGGCGCCATTGTCCTGACCAACCTGTCGGTGGTCGGCACCCTGTTCGCCACCGGCCACTTTTCCAGCGACCCGCCCGCCGCCAGCGAAGTGCCGCAAGACGAGCCGGAAAACCCGGATCCGGCCGTGACTGAGGCGGTACCACCCCCCCCCGAGCCGAAACCGGCACTGCACTCCATGTCACAGGCCATGTACATCTGCGAGGACAAGGTGGTCAGCAGCAACAGCGGCAAGCATATTGCCTATGAGCTGGACCCGGTCGCCAGCCGCTTTAGCGAAGAAGAGCAGGTGTACCGGATCTTTATTGAAACCAAGACCATCAGCCGGGTCGACGCTCCCCAGGAAACCGCCAAAGTCAGCTGTGAAGTGGCGGCAGAGACCATGTCCATCGTCGGCTACAAGGCCATGAAAAACAAAAACTGAGCAGGCATCTGGCGCAGGCGTTAGCCTGCCCGCGGCTACCAGGAGAACGCTACTGCATAGGTGAAATGCTTGTGGTGGCCAAAATCGATGCAAAAAGCAGTGAAAAATAAAGGTGCCCAGGGCACCTAAATATTATTGCCGTAACTCATCAAGCGCTGGTAACGGGTCTCCAGCAGCTCATCGATAGGGGTCGCGCAGAGGCGATCCGCCTGGGCGATCAACCTTTCCTGCAGCAGCTCCGCCATGGCATCGATATCGCGATGGGCACCACCGAGAGGCTCCTTGATGGTTTCATCGACGATGCCGAGACGCTCGAGATTGTCGGAGGTCACACCCATGGCCTCCGCCGCCAACGGCGCCTTGTCGACGGTTTTCCAAATAATATTGGCGCAGCCCTCCGGTGAGATAACAAAGTAAGTGGAGTATTGCAGCATATTGAGCTGGTCACCGACGCCGATGGCCAAAGCCCCACCGGATGAGCCTTCACCGATCACGGTACAGATAATGGGCGTGCGCAGGCGCGACATCACCGCCAGGTTTTGCGCAATCGCCTCGCTGATACCGCGCTCCTCACTGTCGATGCCAGGGTAGGCCCCGGGCGTGTCGATCAGGGTCAACACCGGCATTTTAAAGCGCTCGGCCATTTCCATCAGGCGCAGCGCCTTGCGATAGCCTTCGGGCTTGGGCATGCCGAAATTGCGCGCCACCTTCTCTGCCACACTGCGGCCCTTCTCCTCGCCGATCACCATCACCGGCTTGCCGTCCAGCCGGGCGACACCGGCAACAATAGCCTTGTCGTCACCGAAATGCCGATCGCCGTGCAGCTCGTCCCAGTCGGTAAACATACGCTTGATGTAATCCATGGCGTAGGGACGCTGGGGATGGCGGGCGACTTTAACCACCTGCCAGGGGGTTAACTGGGAATAAATGCTCTCGGTCAGCTTGGTGCTTTTTTCGCGCAGCTTGGCAACCTCCTCGACGATATTAATATCGTTGTCGGTGCCAACCAGTTGCAGCTCTTCAATTTTGGATTCCAGATCCGCAATGGGCTGCTCAAAATCAAGATAGTTCGGGTTCATAACAACCAGGGTGTCCAAACAGGGTGTGAAAAAGTGTCGCCAGGGGTGCCGGAACGGCGGTCCAGCCACCGCCCCATGTGCCAACCGCGGCCATGTGCCGCCCCCTGCGATGGCAAAATACGATACGCGAAAGCACCTTATGAGTCGACCTTTTTAGGGGGCGCCGGCTGGCGCTACCCCGCACAATTGGCACCAGGCTATGGCCGGACATTAACTGTATTGCAGCTGCACGTTTTCGCGCCCGCAAATCTCGCGCAGATTTTCCAGCAGCGCATCCTCGGGGCGCACCCGCCAGACGCTGCCGAGCAGCAACTGGCCCTCTGCATCCGGGCGGCAGTAATCCAGGCTGACCCGGCAGCGGCCACTTTTATAGGGTTCCAGCAGTTTCGCCAACTGCTGGGGAAACCCCTGCCGAATCTTGTCGGAGCTCACCCTGATGGTCAAACCGCGGGCCATATCGACCCGCGCATCCGCCAGGCTCAGCACCTTGTTGGCGCGCATTTTCAATTCGCCGCGGTATTCGTCGAAGCTGACCTGCCCCTCCACCACCAGCATGGCGTCCTTGACCAGGTATTCGCGAAACTCATTGTAGGTGTCGCTGAACACGGCGCACTCGATCCGGCCGGAGCGATCATCGAGGGTAACAAAGGCCATATTGTCGCCGCGCTTGGTGCGCATCACCCGCAAGCCCACCACCAGGCCCGCTACGTTTTGGCTGCTCTTATCCGGCTTCAGGTCGACGATCCGGGCCGAGACCAGGTGCTTTAGTTCGGCCCGGTACTCTTCGATGGGATGGCCGGTCAGGTAGAGGCCGAGAGTCTCCTTTTCCCCCTCCAGGCGCTCCTTGATGCTCCAGCTGCGCACCCGGCGAAACTCGCGGTAGGCATCGCCCTCCTCGTTGGCCGTGGGCACCAGCTCGCCGAACAGGTCGGCCATACCGGCACTGGCATTGGCACTGCTCTGCTCCGCCGCCTTCACCGCCTCCCCCATCGCGGCAAACATTACCGCGCGGTCGTAATCGCGATCCACCCCGGGGCTGATGCCATCGAGGGCGCCGGATCGAATCAGCGCCTCCAGCGCCCGCTTGTTGACCTTGCGCGGGTCGACCCGGGCGCAGAAATCGAACAAGTCCTTGAACGGACCCTCCTGGCGCGCGGCGATGATATTTTCAATCGGCCCCTCACCCAGGCCTTTGATCGCCCCCAGCCCGTAGATGATATTGTCCTGGTCGTCGACATTAAACTGGAACTCCCCCTGGTTCACATCCGGCGGCAACAGTTTCAGGCCCATGACCCGACACTCTTCGATAAAGGTCACCACCTTGTCGGTCTTGTCCATATCCGACGACATGGTGGCCGCCATAAACTGGGCCGGATAGTGAGCTTTCAACCAGGCGGTCTGGTAGGACACCACCGCGTAGGCGGCAGAGTGGGATTTGTTGAAGCCATAGCCGGCAAACTTTTCCACCAGGTCGAAAATTTTCATCGCCAGGTCGGGGTCAACCCCCTGCTCTTTCGCCCCCGCGGCAAAGGTCGAGCGCTGCTTGGCCATTTCCTCCGGCTTCTTCTTACCCATGGCACGACGCAGCATATCGGCGCCGCCGAGGGAGTAGCCAGCCAGTTCCTGGGCGATTTGCATCACCTGTTCCTGGTAGACAATCACCCCGTAGGTGGGCTTGAGAATGGGCTCCAGTTTTTTGTGCTGGTACTTGGCGTCGGGGTAGGCCACCGCCGCGCGCCCGTGTTTGCGGTTGACGAAGTCATCGACCATGCCGGAGTCCAGCGGGCCAGGGCGGAACAGTGCCACCAGGGCGATCATATCTTCGATATTATCCGGCTGCAGGCGCTTGATCAGGTCCTTCATGCCGCGGGATTCCAGCTGGAATACCGCGGTGGTCTCGGCCGCCTTCAACAACTTGAAGGTGCGCGCGTCGTCCAGTGGAATGGCCTCGATCACCAGCGGCTCCTCGCCTTTGGCCGAGCGCTGCCGATTGATCATTTTCTTGGCCCAATCGATGATGGTCAGGGTGCGCAAGCCGAGGAAGTCAAACTTCACCAGGCCGGCGTCTTCCACATCGCCCTTGTCGTACTGGGTAACCAGGCCGGAACCGGCTTCGTCACAGTAGAGCGGGGCAAAATCCGTCAACCGGGTCGGGGCGATTACCACACCCCCGGCGTGCTTGCCGACGTTGCGGGTCAGGCCCTCCAGCTGCAGCGCCATGTCCCAGATTTCCTGCGCCTCCTCGTCGTTGGCGAGGAACTCGCGCAGCATTTCTTCCTGCTCGTAGGCCACTTTCAGCTTCATGCCCGGATCCGGGGGAATCATCTTCGACAATTTGTCGGCCAGGCCGTAGGACTTGCCCTGCACCCGCGCCACATCCCGCACCACCGCCTTGGCGGCCATGGTACCGAAGGTGATGATCTGCGACACCGCGTCGCGGCCGTAGTTGTCGGCCACGTAGCTGATCACCTGGTCGCGATTTTCCATGCAGAAGTCGACGTCGAAGTCTGGCATGGATACCCGCTCCGGGTTGAGAAAACGCTCGAACAGCAAGTCGTATTCCAGCGGATCCAGGTCGGTAATCTTCTGCACGTAGGCCACCAGCGAGCCGGCACCGGAACCCCGCCCCGGCCCCACCGGGATATCGTGGTCCTTGGCCCACTGGATAAAGTCCATCACGATCAGGAAGTAACCCGGGAACCCCATCTGCATGATGATATTGAGCTCGAACTGCAGGCGCTCCAGGTAGGTCTGGTAGATGCCGGGAAAATCCTCGGCACTGGTGTCGTAGAGAAAATCCAGCCGCTCATCCAGGCCTTCGTAGGAGATTTTCTGGAAGAACACATTGGTGCGCAGCATTTCGGCGTAGGCCGGTTCGGACTCGCGCCCGGCCCACTTTTCAGTCATTGCCGCCCGGGCGTGCCCGGCCAGGGTTTCGTAGGGCACCTTGTTCTGGAACCAGGGGTCGCTCTCAAAGTCGGGCGGAATGGGATAATCGGGCAAATAGTAGGTACCGAGCTCGATATCCAGGGTGCAGCGCTTGGCGATTTCCACACTGTTGGCCAGCGCCTCCGGCAGATCGGCAAACAGCTCCGCCATTTCCGCCGGGCTGCGCAGGTATTGCTCCTCGCTGTAGCGCCGCTCCCGGCGCGGATCATCCAGCACCCGACTCTCGCCGATACAGACCCGCGCCTCGTGCACATCGTACTCGTCGGCCTTGAGAAAGCGCACGTCGTTGGTGGCCACCACCGGGCACTGCTGCTGCTCCGCCAGCGCCACGGCAGCGTGCAAGTAGTCTTCATCCCGGGCGCGGCCGGTGCGTTGCAGCTCCAGGTAGAAACGGCCGGGAAAATCACTCATCCAGCCCGCCAGCAGATTCGCCGCCAGCTCCCCCTTGCCAGATAGCAGGGCCTGGCCAATATCGCCCTGCTTGCCGCCGGACAGGGCGATTACACCCTCGGCGCGCTCGCTGATCCAGTCCCGGGACAGGTACGGCAGGCCCATATGCTGCCCATGCTGGTAGGCCCTGGAAATCAATTCGATGATGTTTTTGTAGCCCTGGGAGTTCATCGCCAGCAGGGTGATGAGCGCCGGCGCGGCGTCCGGGTCGTCCGGCCAAATGCGGAAGTCACTGCCGGCGATGGGCTTGATGCCCGCCCCCTGGGCTGCCTTGTAAAACTTGACCAGGCCGAAGAAATTGCAGTCGTCGGTGATCGCGCAGGCGCCCATGCCCAAGCCGGCCACAGCTTCAGCCAGGGGCTTGATGCGAATGAGACTGTCGTTGAGGGAGAATTCGGTGTGCAGCCGAAGGTGGACAAAGTTCTGGGTCATTGGGGCCTGGATTAGCTGGTTTTTGCAGGGCCACCATTCTAGCGAAAATAAAACGGAAAATCCGGGCTTATCCGCGCCTAAGTTGTCGGGCCTTTGCTGCGACCCAGTAAGTAAGCGCTAGCAAACCGTCAACACCATACATTCAGCCCCCGGTAAAAGTCAGCGGTCAATTTTAAAGTAATCTGAGGTGCCGAACTGCCGGGGCGGGCAGGTGCCGCCCCGGATCTAACCGCAGGGCTATTAGCCCTTGGAAAACTCCAGCATGCGGTTGAGTGGTCGCAGCGCCCGCTGGGCCAAATCGGCATCGACAAAGATTTCCTTGCCGTCACCACTCTGCAGGACTGCTTTCAGGTTATCGAGGGCGTTCATCGCCATCCACGGGCAGTTGGCGCAGCTGCGACAACTGGCACCGTTGCCAGCAGTGGGGGCAATGTGCAGAACCTTGTCCGGGCATACCTGCTGCATCTTGTAGAAGATACCCTGGTCAGTCGCGACGATAAACTCGCGATTGGGCATGGTTTTGGCGGCATTGATCAGCTGCGAGGTTGAGCCCACCACATCCGCCAGCTCTACCACGCTGGCCGGTGACTCCGGGTGCACCAGCACCGCCGCGCCGGGGTGCGCCGCTTTCAGGTCTTCAATGCCCTTGGCCTTGAATTCCTCATGCACAATACAGGCGCTGTCCCACAGGAGCATATCGGCGCCAGTCTGCTTTTGCACATAACCGCCCAGGTACTTGTCCGGCGCCCAGAGGATCTTCTCGCCCTGGGAGTCCAGGTAGTCCACCACGTCGAGGGCGATACTGGAAGTGACCACCCAATCCGCCCGTGCCTTTACCGCCGCCGAGGTATTGGCGTAGACCACCACGGTACGGTCCGGGTGCTGGTCGCAGAAAGCGGAGAACTCATCCGCCGGGCAGCCCAGGTCGAGGGAGCAGGTGGCTTCAAGGGTCGGCATGAACACGCGCTTTTCCGGGGACAGGATCTTGGCCGTCTCACCCATAAACTTGACCCCCGCCACAATCAGGGTGGTAGCGTCGTGGTTCTTGCCAAAACGGGCCATTTCCAGCGAATCGGACACGCAGCCACCGGTCTCTTCGGCCAGCGCCTGAATCACCGGGTCAGTGTAGTAGTGCGCCACCAGCACGGCGTTGTTCGCCTTTAATAGCTGCTTGATATCGCGTTTGTAGGCCTCCTGTTCGGCCTCGCTCATCACTTGAGAGGGAACCACCGCAAGGTGCTCGCGCACCAATTCCAGACGATCCTGTTGCGCAGGCGCTTTTTCAAGTACAGTCATAATTCATGCCAATATTAAAAACCGGGCGCGGATTTTAACACAATGGAAACAATCTTGCGCTAGGTGCTGTATGAAAATCATACGAATTCTGACACCAAACTCCCCCTTCTATCAGCAAGTACTTTATCGCGCCAGCTCAGCGGGCCAACCACAACTCGATCCGACACCACCATTAATCATTTTTGCCCAGCATTTCCAGAAGTCACAATTCAACTTGAACGTAAACATCAAGGTATTTCTGCATGAGCTGTGGCATCCATCCTAAGAGACCCGCACCGCCCGAAGTTGCAGCCCGACGGCTGCGACCAGCCCCGCTATCTGGTCGAATTGAATTGCAACCGCAGAGCCCTATTTTCTGCTCTTCAATCTGTCGCGACTCGCGCCCGTTAACCATCCATTTTACAGATGTAGCGAATTTATATTTATTTTTCCCGCGCGAAGGCCTACCATATAACGATCGTTAGTTTTTGAAAGCGCCATTCCTATCATGGCGGGAGATCGGTTTGCGAACAGATAAAAAGAAAAGAAGCTGCGCCGTGCCAACAAGCCCCATCACCGATGTATTTATCAATAATATCAGGGGGTTGCGCCGACACCTGGGCGGTTATCTAAGCAATCGCGAGGACGTCGACGACTTGTTGCAAGAGACCTACCTGCGCGCCACTCAAGCCAGTGGAGCACGTCCGGTGCTGGCGCCCAAAGCCTACCTGTATAAAATTGCCAGCAACCTAGCCATTAACTACCGGGCCCGGTCGGATTATCGATTGACTGACGCTGTAGAAGATTTGGACAGTCTGGGTGTCTTAGTTAATAACATATCGCCGGAACAGGAACTTGATGGCAGCAAACGGTTTATTGAACTGTGTCAGGCTGTAGGTGCGCTGCCAGAGCAATGTCGGCGAGTATTTGTATTGAAAAAAATCAACGGAATGTCCAACTTGGAAATCGCTGAGCAGCTGGACATTAGCGTGAGTACCGTGGACAAACATATAGCCAAAGGGCTGGTTATGTGCCTAAATCACTTAAAGTCTAAAGGTTATTAGCAGTTATTCTGGAATTTTACCGTCGAAGTACAGGTAAACAGCCCATGCGCCAATGAAATCCAGGGGTCGGTAGCAACAGGTAGCAGGTGTGACAGTTACAAATATCAGAAACCGTGAGCAAATTCTCGAGACCGCAAGTGAATGGGTCGTGCGTATGGATAATTCTGCCCTAACCCAACATGAAGTAGAACAATTACAACAATGGCTGGCTGAAAGTGCTTCTCACCGCAAGGCATTTGCGGAAATGGTTGAAATTTGGGGGGTGACGGATGAGCTCAAAGTGCTTTCTGAATTACTCCCATCCGGCAAGGCTGAGCCTCTTGCGGTATGCCGCCTGGCACAATGGTGGCGACAATGCACCAAGAGCATCAGCACACGGCTGGCACGAAAATTAACAGCCTATGCTGCCATGGCCTGTACCCTGCTGCTGGTCTTTTTAAGTTGGCAGCTAGAGCTGTTCGGAAAAACTTATGTCACCCCGGTCGGCACCCAGCGAACCATGACCCTCGCCGATGGCTCCCTCATGCGAATGAATACCAACACCCGCATAAAGGTCGTCTATTCCGGCAGCACTCGGTTGATCGTGCTGCAACAGGGAGAGGCCCAGTTCGATGTTAAAAAAGACAACCAGCGGCCGTTTACCGTGCGGGTCGGCGAGGCTTCCGTCACCGCCGTCGGAACCGCGTTCAACATTGACTACAGTCGCGACATTGCCGATGTGCTGGTGACCGAAGGTGTGGTCGAAATTAATGCTGCCCCCCCCGCGACTAATGGATTTTTTACCACCCTCGCCGACAGGACCCCGGCTCCAGCAGCGTCCAGAATATCCCTCAGTGAGGGCCAATCAGCAAAAATCGACAAGAGTGTTCAAGCTGTGCGGCAACTGCAACCCGAAGAAATTCATCGCAAACTGGCCTGGCAAAAAGGTATGCTAATGTTCAATGGTGAGCGCCTGGCCGAGGTCATTGAGCAAGTTACTCGCTATACAGACACCCGCATTATTATTGATGACGCCGACATCGCCAACATTGCCATTGGTGGCTATTTTCGCACGGGAGACACCCACGCCATGCTGGACGCCCTGCAAAACAGCTTTGACATTAAAGTCACCCGGGTTAATCCAAAACTGGTCTTGCTGGGGAAAAACAGCCAACTGTAATTCCTGCCAAATAACAGCTTCCTGGAATTATTATGGCGACCCTATAGCAATAATCTGCCTGGCTTCCGGGCGGTAGAACGATAAAACAATATAAAAGTCCGGGTAAACTCAAAAACAAAATATTAAATATTTCCTATGGCAGATTCACCTTCCGCGCCTGTCCTATTAACTGACAATGTTTATGTCGAAACAGCAACACATCTATAACTTGCATCACCGGTTTGAGGATTTTGCACAATTTCTCGTCGGATTTAAATCGATGGTAAAGGGCGTTGCCGCGCTGCTACTGATCATTTTTATACCCTTGGCAATTGCTGCCGATGGATCAAGAAAGATCCACCGTTTTAACATCCCCAAACAGGATCTGGCTACAGCATTAAATGAGTTTGCCCGCCAGGCAGAGCAACCGATTTTGTTTCCCTATGACAAAGTCCGGGGCAAGGTTTCGAACCGCTTGAGTGGTCGTCACACGGTAAAGTCCGGGGTGAAGATTTTACTCAAAGGCACCGGTATTAGGCCGGTTCTGGAACCGAATGGCGTGCTGACTGTGATAATTGCTGCAGCCGCAGATGCCCCAGATAAGGAAGCAACCGTGAATATAAGTAAAAGACAATTGACCGGCGTGGCCGCATTTTTTACCACCCTGCTCGGCGGTGTTGACGCCGTGACAGCCCAAGAACGCCAACTGTCATCGACACTCGAAGAGGTTATCGTAACCGCACAGCGTAAAGACGAGCGCCTGCAAGATGTCCCTATTGCAGTCAATGTAATGTCGGGCAATGACCTGAGGAACAAGGGTGTTATCGATACTGCATCCTTGCAAGCGGTGGTACCAGGCCTTGACTTTACCACCACTGGTGCGGCCGGCACACCTTACCTGCGCGGCGTGGGTTCCAATGCCGGTAACCCTAACGATGAGCCATCCGTGGCCATGTATGTTGATGGTGTTTATATTGCCGCACCCTTCGCCAACTATACCAACTTTAATAACATCCAGCGCGTCGAGGTGCTAAAAGGACCTCAGGGCACCCTTTTTGGACGCAACGCTACCGGCGGTGTCATCCAGGTGGTCACCCGTGATCCGGAACATGACTCCTCAGGTAACATTCAGCTGGGTTACGACAACTTTCAAACGTCGATGGGTTCCTTTTATATCACCGGCGGCTTGACTGACAACCTGGCAGCCGACCTGGCGATTCAAGCGGATTATCAAGGCGAGGGCTGGGGCACCAACCAAACTCTGGGCGAAGACACATACAAACAGCGTAATTTTGGCATACGCGGTAAATTACTCTACACACCCAGCGATGTGACTGAGATTCGTTTTTCTGCAGATTACAACCGCGCGCAAGGTTCTCGTGTCGACTACCAATTGGACAAAGGCATCAATGGCCAGGATGGCGCTGCCCCACCCGCGGGCGATTACGATACGGCCAGCAACGTTGTCCTCAATGATGGCGGTTTGAATGATTTACTCGCTAAACAAAGTGGCGCTTCCCTGCGCATCAATCACGAGTTTGACTGGGCCCAGTTTGTCAGCATTTCATCCTACCGCGAAGCTAGTGGTGTACTGGCGTTTGACACCGACGCCATTGCCCTGCAGGTTCTGGACGCAGAATTGCCGTTGAATCAGCACAACATTTCCCAAGAGTTTCAATTGATATCAGCGTCAGATTCGGATATCGACTGGTTGCTGGGTGCGTTCTACTTTGAAAATACCGCCGGTTACAGTCACGGTCAGTTAGCCGCCTTTTATTCCCCAGGAATTTTAGCCGATTTCGATTCTGAACAACGCACCCAATCCCATTCACTTTACGGTCAATCCACTTTTGCCATCAGCGACAGCACCGACTTTACCGCTGGTCTACGCTACACCAACGAGAGCCAGGACTTCGAAAGTGATGTTGTGCTGGGTGGCGTGTCGCTGCCGCACTTAAAGGCCACACAGGAGTTTGAAGAATTTACTTGGCGCCTGGCAGTGGATCATGCATTCTCCAACAACGCCCATGCCTACCTGTCCTACAACCGCGGAATAAAAAGTGGAGGCTATGACTTATTGTCGGCACCGACAGAAAATGGCTACAACCCGGAGCAACTGGACGCCTATGAATTCGGGGTAAAGTCAGAATTACTGGATAGCCGTATGCGTTTAAACGCATCGGTATTCTATTATGATTACACGGACATCCAGGTGCAGACGTTCGCCAGTGGTGCCGCCAAGACCGGTAACGCAGCAGCAGCCGTCATCCAGGGCTTTGATCTGGATTTTGAATACCTGCCCATGCCAGGTTTGACCATCAGTGGTGGCTTCGCCATTCTCGACGGTGAATACGAAGACTATGAGAGCTTCCAGGCCTTTACCTCAACCGGTGCAGCTGTGGTTATCAACGCTTCGGGCAAGGATACTGTCCGCACACCAAAATTCTCTGGTAGCCTGAGCGCCGACTACAACATTCCGGTTGCCAGCGGTGAGTACCTTTTGTCAGCGACTGCCATGTTCAACGACGGCTTCTACTATTCTCCTGACAATCGCCACAACCAGCAGAACTACACCCTGCTCAATGCCTCAGTGGGTTGGACTTCCATGGATGAGGTTTACAACCTGGTATTGTGGGGCCGCAACTTGACCGATGAGTACTATTTGCGCTCAGGTGTATCCTCAGAATACGGCGACCTCATCATTCCTTCTGCGCCGCGCACCTACGGTGTCAGCGTTAATATAAATTTTTAATTGACAGCGGTGGAACTACTGATTCAGGCAGCGGTTCCACAACAACTAAAGAGGGCGCGAACAGCATGACTCACTACACCGGACCCGATGAATACCCCATTAAGGTCTTACCCGATACGCCGTTATGGAGTGAAAATTTTGCGGCAATGTTTACCGACTCCAAATCCAATTTAGCGGTAATGTACAGTACCGGCCGCTGGCATGGAGACCTTACCCTATGGCGCGAATTTGTTATGGTAGCCTTTCCCGATGGTCGCTTTTTATTTCACCGCGGGTACGGCAGAAACGCTGATGCACAAGGTCCCGGAGGATGCCTTTCAAAGTACGACATTCTCGAGCCCGGAAGATCCGTGCAATTAACTTTTGACGGCCCGATGTCGGAAGCCAGCAGCGATTTTCTGGTCCTCAACGCCCCATTGAATGAACCACCGGCGAAGCGTTGCGTTATGAACCTGCAGTTCGACTCCGATACCCCGGTATGGAATATGAAAGGTGAATCCACTGAAGCGGCAACCATGGCAGGCGGCATACACATTGAACAAATCGGTAAGTCAAATGGCCACATTGAATACGACGGCAAGACCTTTAACTTGTCCGACGGCTACTCGATTAGGGACCACAGCCGAGGTGTTCGCGACATGACGCACTTCGGAGCACACAACTGGATCAACGGCAGTTTTGCGGATGGTCGTGCCTTTTTTCTCTACGCCATGCGCGCCCAGGATACTACTGAACTGGGCTTATCAACCGCTGCAGTTATAGCGCACGGGAAACTTTACAGCGCAAAAGTTGTGCATACCGAATTGATAACCAAAGTCGGCGATGCGGGCAAAACTCACAAAGTTATTCTGGAAAGTGAATTAGGACAAATGGACATTGAAATTATCGAAGTACTCAACATTTTTCCCTATTCGATGCTAATGCCGTTCGATACCGCCCTTGGGGTCGTCAAGCACCGCAATGTAGCCTGTATCTACGATGAGTCCGTACGCATGACCTGCGATGGCATCCCGGGCATTGGCTGGTCGGAACGAGGTATCGCTACCGCCCCGCTGTAATGAGCAGCAGCTGAAAAAATCCACCAATTGTGTGCCGCTGCAGGAACTTCTTCGGCAGCAGTAATTATCTACTAAAGAGTTAAACGATGACCACTTCGAATAATATTTTTGCAGACACAATTTCCGAGGAAACTGCGCGTTACCTCAATACCGTACGAAACGCAATTGCCAACGACCTGCGACCAACTATCGAGGATGATACCGGCCGCCGTGTTGCCGATGCACTCAATCTTGTACTTGGACGTTTGATTGAGCGCCTCAGCCCCGCCCGTAACGTCATCGCAACTGAACATATGGCAGAGTGGGAAAATATTCAGCAGGAACTGGATGAACTGTGTACGAATAATAACGCCTCTCCAGGATTGCTCAATGCCGAAATGAAACCCAGGGAAAAACTGGAAGCATCGCTGGCACAATTGCAAAATACCTTCTCACAAAGCACCTTGATTCGCGCCAACGGCCTGGTGACGGAAGCCCACTCAAAGGAGTGGCAATGGTTTCGAAAGGCCGGTGTAGCCGCCTTTTCGTTATGGGAAGAAATTGAAAACGGTGTGAACTGCGCGACTATAAAGCAGGCCGAAGACGTTGCCGCCAGTAGTAATGACACCATCTGCTCGAAACTGGAACAGTATCTGCGTAATAAATATCCACAATTACCGGAAATAATCATAACCAATTTTACACCTTACTACGGCGGCTACGTTAAACAGATGGCGAAAGTCACCCTCGTTGCCAACGACGCTCTACCCTCAACCATAGTATTGCGTCGCGACCTGGCTATGAGCTTTACCGGCACCCGATCTTTTGACGAGTTTCCAGTCATGGAGCGAGTTTACTCGCTGGGGCTGCCGGTGCCGCGCCCCATTCTCGCGGAGGAGGATGAAACCATTCTCGGCGGCAGTTTTTTGCTTATGGAAGAAGTCGCGAATGTTTCACCTGCCGGCGCCTATTTCGCCAAGGAAAGAAAACAGGAGCCAGTGCGGGTGGGCCCAGGATTTTGCCAGGAAATTGCTTCCACTATGGCGACCTTGCACAGCAAAACCGCGCTCACAGAACACAGCATCGAGCAGCGTCAGCAAGCCCGCGCAGCGCTGCTGGAAGAGATATCGGCACTGCAAGCAGAATGGCAATCAATCTCTCGGCCGCCCATGTCCATCGCCGTCGACCTGGGTTTTGAATGGCTGTTACAACGCCCACTACCAGACAACAGACCCTGCGGTCTGGTCCACGCCGACTGTGGCATGCACAACTATCTAGTGCGCGACGGCCACCTGGTTGCCGTCGTCGATTGGGAACTGGCACACCAGGGAGATCCCGCTGAAGACCTGGCCATGATACGCATGATGGTAGCTGGCGACGTCTTCAAATGGGAAGATTTTGTGACCCAGTACGTCGGCGCCGGCGGGGATGCCAACGCCTGTGACCCAGAGGCGGTCGCCTACTACAGTATACTGCTGTTTACCCGTCATATCCTCAATGCCACCCGCCTGCGTACTTACTACCATACCGGTGCACGGGACGACGCCATTGTCGCCAGCGTGGCCACCCATTCGATTGAGCGACTGCTGCAGTACCAGGCTCGGGCACTTAAATTCGCACTCGATCTTTAACTCATTCGGTATATTCTCCGGCTAGCCAAATCGCGGAATTACTCATTCGCCGGAGAATATACCGCTCCAACTCAGCCGCGCAGGCCCCCTTTCCGTTGATAGGCCACCTCAAGACCGGCTCAGCGCGCGCCTGCTAAGGCTTCATAATTACCAATCAATGAGCCCGAGAACAGAGTAGCGAAAACTGATACTGAACTTGGTTGCAAAAACTCTTGCCGGCTATTTGCGCTGCAGAGATCAAATAGAAAGGTTCGTTAACATTTTTCTTGAATTACGAAGTACTGCTGATAGTGGCTGAGATTACCCAATGGTTTGTGGATAATCCCTGCACACTAGTTGTTAGGCCAAACCTTCCTCCAGCAAATGTCGAGAAGGGGCTTTCTTTACCTCTGAATAAGATTATCACCAAAAAGGGAAATAAACCGGGCTCAAGCCACTTCAGACGTGTTGAAGATAAATTTATGCGAAAGGTTAAGTGCTATTCTACCGGACCTACTGAATGAGTGAGAACTTCTCCACCTAAGGGGTCATCCTTGGCCCTATTAAGCACATGAATGTGCTGCATACAGGTTTTCCAGAAACAAAAAACTGCACCGCCTCCACCCCGCCGAGAATCGGGCCGGTCCAAATGCTTACTCACTCAGCAACCCCTCCACTTAGCCAAGACCAGTATACGAAGCCAAGCGCGTTAAGCGCTCATTCACCGGACCGCTCATGCACCGGACAACCAGCTCGACTCAGTCACACGCCTTTTCAACTGAACGCATTAAAAACCAGAAGTCGCGAGCAACGAATAGAAGTGCCCTAAAGTCAGTGCCATTCACCTTAGAGCATAATAACTTTACAGGGTAAGCTACTTTTCATTTTTTACGAACGCCAGCGCGGCGTTGCGCCCAGGCATACCGGAGATACCCGCACTGGGATGAGTGCCAGACCCACTGAGGTACAAACCCGGGATCGGGGTTTTGTAATCGGCCATACCAAACATTGGCCGGCCCGGGCCAAAGCGGGTCAAGTACGGCTCGACGTGATAGACGCTGCCGTCGATGGCAAAAAAGCGCTTCTCGATATCCGGCGGCGCCAGTGGCCGGCGGGCGATTTCCAGTTCCTCAATACCCTCATAGATGATAGCGGCATCTTTCACGGTCTTGGCGGTTATCTCATTCCGAACCTGGTCCCAGTCCGCTTTCGGCTGCGACGGTATTAACCCTGTCCAGAACCAGTAGGTGTCACACCCCTCTGGCGCCATCTTCGGATCAAAGGCCGTGGTGATCTGTGACAAGCCCCCGATTTGCTCGGGCACCTCACCCTGGATACAGGCGTCGTAGGCATCCAGTGCCTGTTGGTAGGTTTGCCATTGCAGCGTCGGCAAACGCATATCCTCACTCCAGCCGCGCTGCTTGCGCCAGTTGATATGGCGAGTGGGCTCTATCCTTCCTTTGAGCGCGATATTCAGCTTGTAATCACCAAGCCCCCGCTGGTTGGTCGGAATCCGTTTGGCCCGAGTCTGCATTTTTTCCGGCAGCAGACCCTCAGGCAACATATGATTAAGCACCATTTTCGGGCTAAATGCCGTAATCACACCTTTCGCCGCAAAAATTTCATCGCCATTCTGCAGTCGTACTCCCTTGATAGCACCGTCACGGGCAATCATTTCTGCAATGGGCGCACCGGTTTTCAATTCACCGCCATAGTGTTTCAGGCAGCGCACCAGGGCCCTGGGAAATGCGCCGGTACCGCCCTCAAACATGGAAATACCGCTACTTTGCAAAGCGGCCAAATACACCATGGCAAACCCGGAGGTGTCGACCTTGAAATCCATAAACGGCAAGGGCGTTAAACAGGCGGCCCGGACAATGTCCGCCTCGAACATCTCCTCCACCAGCCCGGCGTGGGAGTTGGTCACCATGTCGATAATGGGTTTGAGGTGTCGCAGGTGCTTCAAAGTCGATCCAACCGACTTCATGATCGCGGAGAAGCCGGGTTTTACCGGGCTGGTCAACATCATGGGCATGGCTATTTTAAACGCCGAATCGATCACTTCTGACATTTCCAGCCATACTTTTGCATCCTTGGGCGAAAAGTACTTGATTTCCTCAGCGGTTTTGCGCGCATCATTCCACATGGCGAAGGACTCATCGCCTTCGGGAGAAATCAATTGAATGTGGCAGGGATCAATCTGCCGCTGGCGCAAACCAAATTTGCTGGACAGCTCAAGCTCCGCGTCAATAGGCGAGAGCCTGAACAGCGAGGCGTGGATGGAGGCTTCGTTGATGATATGCTCCGGTGCCTCCGGCGCCATGGGATTGGTTGCCGTCATGCCACCAGGAGTATCATGAGCCTCGATCACCAGTACTTTTAAACCGCTTTTTGCCAGATAGCAGGCTGAAACAAGTCCATTATGGCCAGCACCGGCGACAATAACGTCGAAGGTTTTCCCTTCCAGTTGTGTATCGTTATAACTCGTAAAATCAAACATCTTTACCCTCGAAAACTGATGATGTTATTTTTTCGGCTTAGGCAAGCCACCAATAGCGAAACCGTTCTCTGTACTCCACTACCGGTCATTGTCTTGACCGGCGCCTTTCCTTTTACCTGCAGCCCGACCGCGAGCTACAAAAAACGACTGAGAAAATACCGCCAATAAAATAACGTTAGTTATATAAATTAAATAAAAAAACGCGAGACTTAACCCTTCGCGCTTTGCAAGGCCATACCCATGAAAGAAGCAGTAAAACCAAGCTCAACCATGGCGTAGCGGACATCTTCATTGGCCCCAACCTGCAGGTTGTGAGTACCGCGATTACCCGCCAAATTGGTGCGCAAGGCCGAGTAGACCAGCCCGAATGGCATGGCGGCAGGATCAATATCCTTGCCACCGTGGTCCCGGTAGTGCTGCACAAAGCGATCCCAATCAATGTGCTTCGAAATATGGGGCTGGATGTAAGCCAGGTCCTGCTCCGGTGCACCGAAGCCGGCGCACTCCCAATCCAGCACCGCTGTCACCCGATCAGCGTCGACCAGTACATTGTGAATATTAAAATCCCCATGTATCAGGATCGGCTTGCGCGTATCCTTTGGAATATTGCGCTTGAGCCAGTCCAACAACCAGAACATATAAGGTGACGGCAGGTGCTCTTGCTGCTGCATATAGCGTTCCCAGCCCTCCAAATTATAGCGATAGCACTCTTCAGTGGTTGCTTCCAGGATGCGCGGGTCATCGTACTTGTGAATGTAATCGGCAAAGGTTTCCATCGGCAAGCTGTGCAGGCGCCCCAGGAGCTCAGCCAGCTCAAGAAATACACGTTCGTCGACCTCGCCACTGACACCATCCAAAAAGCCTCCAGGTGGACTGCCGGCAATTTTATCCATGGTGTAAAAGCTGCCGTCTACGTCTTTAAAACTCGCGGCAAAGTGTAACGGCTTGGGTGATGGGTAATCCACTTTGGCCAATGCGGTTAACAACTCACATTCATTTTCCAGATCACAGGCACCGTGCATCATAATTGGAGTCGGATCGGTTTTACGCACCACCAGGTCGTGATCCACACCATCAGGGTCGCGATATTCACACAGGTAAGTTTGCTTGCCAAAGCCACCGGGCAATGGCCGGAAACCAGTAACTTCTATGCCATCGCCAGAATCCTGCTGCAGGCTGTTCAAATAGTCCTGCAGCAACTCCTTACTCAATGGCGAGCCAGCAGTCTCGACCCGTGCCAGTTCCGGCACCGGCAGCGCCGCCTGGCAGGTATAGTAAGACAGTTCCCATTCCGCCGCTCGTCGCAGCGTGGCCGAGATCGATTCCGCCGGCAGCGTCGATGCCGATAGCTGCTCGCACAGTTGCGCCAGGCCGGCGGTCAACGTTTCATGGAGCGGCAATAGCTTTGCCAAACTGTCGGCTTCGGCGAGCGACAATTCGGAGACCGCACTCGAACTGCCCAGCTGTGCCGAGATTTCATTGGCCAGGGTGACACCCGCACCAATGCATTCCTGCAGAATCGCTACACTGCCGTGCTCCTGTTTCAAAATGTCAGTCAAGGTTGCGATGATCATTCCAGCGGCTGACTGCGCACCGGATGAGGTCAGCTCCGGCACAACTACATCTTCCATAGCCTTGAGAACTAACGCTAATTTCCGATCATTGGGATTGAGTTTCATAGCTCTACCATTTATTGAGTTAAAGAGTATTAGATAGCGAGGTACACCTGGTTACCAGCGCCGCATTTAATGTCTTATGCTCGGCATCGGACCGATATCCCGCTACACGTTTGAGCTTTGCCGGCGCCGCAATATCTATTCAGGCGCATGCACATCTGCCATTTTCAACATCACCCAAACGACAATCACCGACAAACCGACCGCTGCCAAACTGGCGCATTGAATAATCCAATGTGGAAAAGTTTCTGTGTTGGTACCCAGCGCATTGTACATTGGCCACCCCGCTGCCGAGTGGCCCATAAAAGCGCCGCTGGGGATAAGCACAATGACCAGTAATTGACGCCAGCCCTTAAGCGCAGGAAACAGCTTGTAAATAATCAGGAACGGCACCAGTACTGCCGCGGTATTGGCAAATACCCACCAGACCGGTATAAAGCCGATTTTTATCGATTGGTAGCCGTAGTAAACCCAGGTGCCGAAGTAGAGTGGTATCTGCTCTACAATAGCGGCCCCAACCACGACTGCGGCGAACACCTTCCAGACAAAAGACGGAGACAGTTGCTGGCTCTTGAACTGGTCATAACACAAGAGTAGCGGTGCAGCGAAATACCACACATATCCGACAAAAACCGCCCAGGGAACCGGGTGGCCATTGCTGGTTACAATATTGTACTGGCCAATCTGTGGGTGAACGGCGTTGCCGAGCAAGTCGACTACCGGTTCAAAATAAATGCTCAGCAGCGCTCCCAGAATAAAATAGACCGGCATAGCCGATTTGTGCCGGACGCACAATCGCAAGGCGTAAATCACAAACACCAGCGCGCCAATGCCGTATATAACCGTGGTCACGAGTTGTGGCATCGCTGGCATAATCAGTTCCGGCGGCGGCTGCGTGTAATGCAGATCCAATGCAGTCATATTAACCCCGCCAAGACCGCTAGCAGTGATGCTTGCCAGCTTGTTGACGCGGTTGCCACCAACCGCAAGCGAATTGGTTCGCTCACGGTTGGCCCAGGTGCACCGTCAATCAGTGTCATTATTGGTGCCATCAAAAGTTGTAGCCCAGTGCCACACCAACAGTTCTCGGCGGTGCCGCTGAAATGGCATCGCCCGCCTGGGAACTATTGCTGTAGTAGGAATACTCTTCATCCAGCAGGTTCTTGGCGTAGACCCGCGCCTGCCAGGTTTCTTCCGGGTTTGCCCAGGCCAGCTCCAGGTTCACAATCTCGTAAGCGTCCTGCCGCAGGCGGTTTTCCGGCTCCCAGTAAAAACCATCGTTATAATAGTAGTGAACACTGGCGGCAACTTCCCCACTGCTGGTATACCAGGCATAATCAGCCCCAATACTGAGGGTGAATTCCGGCGTTCGTATAACATCATTCCCGGAGGCATCAGCGGATGCCTGCAAGTTGCCGCCAAAACCGGTGGGGGTATTATAGGTCGCGTCAGGGTAATCGCTGTATTCACTGTCGGTGAGCGCCAGGCCTGCAGTTAAAGTTAATGCTTCCGTGGCCAACCACGTAGCATCAATTTCGAGCCCCATAATTTCGGCTTCTGCTGCGTTGACCAGGAAGGCCGAACCGCCTTCAACGCGTTGCAACTGCACATCGCTGTATTGGTAGAAAAACAGTGAGGTGTTTAAGCGCAAACTGGAATCCAACAGGTCTGACTTGCTGCCGATTTCGAACGCGTCCAGAATTTCCGGGTCCACCGGGTCTGCGGGCAAGCCCGCCAGGTTGTATACGCCGCTTTTGAAGCCACGGCTGTAACTGGCGTATAACAGGGTACTGTCATCCAGTTGGTGATCCAGCGCCAGGCGCCAGGTAGGCTCAACCCACTCTTCACTCAACTCCGCTTGAACCGGTATAAAACCCATAGACGGATCAAATACTGTCAGGTTGGCCTGCATGTCACGCTCGTCCTGGGTAACACGGAGCCCGAGGGTTATCTTGGTGGCATCGGTCAGGTCATAGCCCCCCTGGAAGTAGGCCGAAATAGAGCGGGTATCCTGGGAGTTGGTCGCGGTAACGGTTGGCGCCGGTGGCGGTGAAAATGGGGTAAACAGCGAAAATGGTTTGTAGGCCGAGGTAGAGTCCATAAAAAACAGGCCCAGAATCCATTCCAGCCGCTCTCCACTGGAGGATGTCACCTGGAACTCCTGTGAATAGGTCTCCACGTCGTAGTTGAGTACGGCATCCTGAAAGGGACCCGCCGCAGCATCCACCACCATCAACTGCTCGTAATCGCTGTACTGATAAGCGCTGATGCTGAGGAAATCGAAGCCGTCAAAACTGTGCTCGATGTGCAGCGTCGCGCCCTGGTCTTCAGCGTTTGAAAATGTGGTCCTGGCGGTGGCGGAATCATACCAGTCGCCAGTATAGGTTGTTGCCAGCGACGCAGCGAGAGGCGCACACTCAGCCTCGGTTAGACCTAGCCCGCCCACGGCGGCCGGTGCGGTGCAGCCGAGGAAGACCCCGAGTCCGTCGCCCCCCAAGGCGCCAGGAGCGACCTGGCGAGTCATGCCAATATCGCCTTCACTGCTGGAGTAGTTGATACCCACTTTGATCTGCGTGTCATCGTTGGGTTCGAACAGGATCTTGCTGCGGTACGCCTGGGTTTCGGATAGATTCACATCCCGGCCGGTAACCCGATTGGTGCCCCACCCTTCATCCTGATGTTCGTATATAGCGGCAAAATCCACGGCCACCGTTTCCGACAAACCGCCAGTTGCGTAGAGCTTCACTCCGCTGGTGTCGTAGCTGCCGTAGGAAACTTCCACCTTGCCAGAAGTGTCATATTGCGGATCTTTGGTAATCACATGGATCAGGCCTCCGGTCGCATTGCGCCCGAACAAGGTGCCCTGCGGGCCTTTCAAGACCTCGATGCGTTCAATGTTATTGAACGACATGGTATTGGAGCGGGCGCTTGGCGCGTAAACGCCATCCACATACATGGCAATACTGTTTTCATCACCCGCCGCTGACGATTGCGTACCGACCCCACGCAGATAAGGTGTACTGGAACTGGTCTGACGCCCGGCCTGCAAGCCCGGGGTAACAATGGTCAGGTCATCGGTGGAAGTGATACCTTTCTTTTCCAACGTGTTGGCCGTAAATGCCGAAATGGCGACCGGAACCTCCTGCAAGCTTTCAGAACGTTTCTGTGCAGTCACGACAATTTCTTCAAGTGTATTACCACTCTGCGCGTGGCTGTTAGCTGAAACTAACGACATGGTTGCCAGTGCCAGTGCACTGACTTTAAATGCTTGATTAATCACTATTATATCCTCAATTTTATATACAGTAACGATAGTAAAGCTACAGCCTGAACAACTATTTTATATATCGTTCGTTACATTGTAATAAAGCAATAAATAATTTCAAGTCTTTTACGCTACAGGGGCTACCTATTTGTCCTGCATATACACCAGGTAGTCGTTCCACATGGCTTCCTGGCAATCGCCGTGGGTGACCATGCCTTCACATTCCCAGCGCATCAAGCTGATGGCCATGCGCACATTGGCCCAGGTGTACCAGTTGCATGAGCAGACCAGGGTGCCAGTCATCTTCACGGTGCGGCCCAGATCGTCGCTGGCTTCAAGCTCGACGGATTCAGGCAATAGCGTGCCCTTCGCGCGGCTAATCTGTTTTTTTGCGGCAACGATTCGCCCCACCTTGCCATCGCGAAAGATCCAGCCACCGTTGACCGTGTTTTCATCCGCAAAGGCAAATTTGGAGCCTTGCAACTCCGGGGCACGGCTAACCTGATCGAATACATTACAGTTGATGCTGAAATTTTCGTTAAATGTCGCCGTCATCCACGAGGTTGGTGGCAATGGCATATTGTCCTCTGGACGTGGCTTGCCCCAGGAGCGATCGCGAATATTGTAACTGTCAACCTCGTAGCGCTCACCGCGCAATACCAGTTCGCCTTTGGCGTGCATGGCCTGCTCGAAGTGATTGCCGTCAGCAAACATAACCACCGGTGACACGGCCTGCAGAATAATATCGATGGAATTATTGGCCGCCGGATCAGCGTAGGTCATATGGAAGCGTTTCAGCGGTTCCAGGATCTTTATTCCGTAGCCATTGTTCAAGCGATACTCATGCAGATCGTTATTCAATGCCGTGTCTTTATAGGTGCGAAGATCGCACAATTCGGAGTGAACCACGCTGTCCTTAAAGCCTTTCCAAACCCAGGCGCCACCGGTGACAATGCCCATATTAGGGCGATGCCACATATAGCAAAGAGCGTGAATGCCCGCCTCCGGCACACTGAAACCAAAATACTGGGTTTCGGTCAGGGAGTCATGATCAACCAGGGAGTTTTTTTCCGGATGTAAGAGATCATCTTTTTCCGTTGCTTGTCCAAATCCGGGGTTTGGTGTTAAAAAAAACGGTTTCACGTCAGACATATCGAGCCTCTGGTCCAGGTTAAGTTATTCGAGTGTATGATTCAGTCTATATTGTTGTATAAAATTTTTAACAGCCAGACCAAAACAATCCAGTACCACTTAGGTTACCGGCGTAACTGCGAAAAATAAGGCGTATAACGCGTTACTTTCCCATTGGTCATAACCAATATTCCTGCACCTGCAGGTCGTGTAAAATTGCACAAAACACTTGCACAGGGAATTTCTACAGCTTCCTAGCTTGAGCTAACCCCAAATGATAAAGCAACAATGGCCACGCAAGACACAATCAGCCAGGCTTCGGAAGCCAGTTTTATTAATATCGAAGCGTGCCTCACCTCCATAAAATAACGAATCACCAGCCGTACTTTAAAGAAGGCAAGCAGCAGCAAGACCGCGGCCTCTTTGGCCGGCTCTGTAAACAGGATGCTATGGTTGGCGCCCAGCATCCAGGAAGCACCAGTGATCACCATTAGCAATAACCAGACCATCGTTTCTCGAGACTTTATTAATTTGTACATGGCGTTACGGCATCAGGTAAAGTAAGGGAAATATCAGTATCCAAAGCAGATCAACCATATGCCAGTAGATCGCGCTCAGTTCAAAGTTGTTCACTTGTTCTGCGGTGGCTGACTCGGTGGGACGAAAAGTAAAATAGAGGTAGCCAAGCACTCCCAGCCCCGTCACCAAGTGCATAAAATGTATGCCGGTTAGCAAGTAATAAAACATGAAAAAATCATTGCTTTCAAAACTGATTCCAGCGTTAATTTTTTCATGGTATTCGAATACTTTCAGTATCGAGAATGCCGCACCACACAGAAATGCCCCCCCTGTCAGCAGGCGACACAACCTGATCTCACCCTTGCGCAGTGCAGCCACGGCGATCACTATTAGCCAGGAACTGGCCAACAGCAGCAGAGTGTTGATAGAACCGTAGTGCAGGTTTAGTAACGCCTGTGACTGCTGATACAACTCCAGGTTGCTATTGCGAAAGTAAATGTACATGCAAAAGAACATGGAAAACACGCTCATATCGCCGAGTACAAATACCCAGATAGTCTCGTTAGCGGGCAAGTCTTCAGCCTCATCCCTGGCATTGGCGTTGAGCTTCATGGGCAGCGTCGTGTCATTTATCATCATTACAGGCTTAATCCGATTCAGATCCACTTGATACTGGCAAAGCAAATTCAACCGAGGCGGCAGCCCCGCCATAACAGAACGGGGCATTTGGAGCCGCAACCGATCAAGCCAGCTTCGGCTGACCAACCAGGACGTCTACCGGTGACTCTGATTTTGCGGCTACCACTGCTGCAATAAAGCGAACTACCATAATACTTAACAGCAGCGACAAAATAGCGAGCAGGCGAGTGGCTATCCACGGCATGTCCCAGTTGAGTGACATAAAGTAAGGCCAGGCGACCATTCCATAAGCTGCACCCATAGCTGTGGTCGGCACCATGATTATCCACAGGCGATTAGCGCCTTTCAGGTAGGGCTCAACCAGGTACAGCAAAAAGCCTACCGCCAGCATGGAAGTGCCGTTCAGCCAGCCCCAGACGACCGGAAAACCCAGCACCTTGAAGGAGGGATCACCATAGTAAGTATAGGCGCCGGTGTAAGTGCCCGGCATCTCCATAATAACGTCGGTCATGGAGATCAGGAACCAAACTACAAACACACCTTTCACGCTCAACCCTTCTTTCATCTTCAGGTAAGCCCAGTAGCCGGTCATGGCAATAAAGAATACATAACAGGGAGGAATCAGCGCCGGTATATTCAGCTCAAACCCAACAAAGGCAGGCCCCGGCAAATTGGTCGGATACCAGAGGTGACCGAGTGAATCCAGCATCGGCTCCAGCAGCGAGCAAATCAAGCCGCCGATACACATCAGCAATACGATTGCGTCATCGCGTTTGAGCCAGCGATATAGCGCCCAGGGTATCACTGCTATACCAAAACCACCGGCCCAAATAGTAAATACCCAGGCAACCACCTCATTGGCAAAATAATCCGCCGGCACTGGCAGCCAGTTGCCGTAGCTCATTTCCATCATTTTTTCAGTAAATGACATTCTTTTAACCCCTCCGATTAATCACAGTTAAATCAGGTAATTGGCACCACCTACTCGACAACCACCCTTAACGATCGTTATACTCAAGTAGTGATAATATATAACGTACGTTATGGAAGTCAACAGGCACGGGGAATATTTCCACCTCAGTGCAGCCCCAGGGCACGAAGCGGTAGCGGACCAGATTGATTGCCGCGGCCGAGTGCTAGCACAGCTGGTCGACGCAAAAATGAATGCACTGTAAAGATTCCCAAAATCAGCCAGGCTGTGGCAGGCAGGGCTAACGAGCCCACTGACTGCCCAGGCTTTAACGGAGCAACACATGACTAAAGTTAGCTCGAGAACGGGAAGTTCTCGCGATACTATTCTCGACGTATCGGTTCAATTGTTTGCCAAGCACGGCTTTGAAGGAGTAAAGATGCGCCAAATTGCACAGGCAGCGAAAGTCACCCTGCCCGCTATTTATCACCACTTTGGCAATAAGGAGGAGCTGTACAAAGCGGTTGAATCGGCCATGTACGCACCCCACGCACAGAGCCTGCTGCAAGCGATGCTCGCCAATGACCAACCCGAGAAACGGTTGCGCGCGTTTATAGGCAATATGGTGGATAGTTTGGAATCCAACCCGGCCTACTTTAAATTATTGCAACGCAATCTGGTCGAGGACTGGGAACAGAACCATCAGTTTTTAGTAGATATATCCCTGCAAGGGGTCTTCGATGAACTTAAAGTGTTGCTCAACGAATTTATCGAAGGCAGCGGTGAAGGCATGCAACCAGTAATGATCTTCTCCATGATGATCGGAGTGCTGGCCATGCGTCCGATTACCCGGATACTAAAAGGGTATACATACACCAAGCTATCGCGGCAAAAAAAGCGCGATTTATTGATTGATAATATTATTAGTTTTATCAAGGTCAGCGAGATCAATGAATCCAATTGCAGTTGAACGCCATGGCAACGACCGCCAATTTCGGCTTTAGGTGCCTATGGGAACAACCCGCGCAGTAACTTCGCTTCCGTGACCCGCGACACTCCCTCGATCAGGGCCGCGGTGCGCATATCCAGCTGCTCAGCTTGCGCCCGGCGCAAGGTGCGCTGAAACGCATCCAGCAAAATGGACTTCAAACGCGCGTTGATCTCCTCCAGGGTCCAGGTCAGGTTTTGCGTGCCCTGCACCCACTCGAAATAGGACACCGTAACCCCGCCGGCATTGCCGATCACGTCCGGCAACACGAACACCCCGCGCTCATCGAGAATATCGTCCGCCTCCAGGGTGGTGGGACCATTGGCGCCTTCGGCCAGCAGCTTGCATTTGAGCCGGTCGGCATTTTCCACCGTCACCTGGTTCTGCAGTGCCGCCAGCGCCAGCACATCACAGTCCAGCTCCAACAGTTCGGCATTGGTCACCTCATCGGCGTCCGGGTAGCCTTTCAGCACCCGGTGTTCGGCCACATACTCAAGCAGCGCATCCAGCGCCAGGCCGTTGGGATTGTAGAGCCCGGTGGAGACATCGCTGATGCCGATGATTTTGGCACCGGTCTCGGCCAGGAAACGGGCGCTGTAACTGCCGACATTACCAAAGCCCTGCACTACCGCGGTGGATTTGCTGAGGTCCAGGCCGATATGCTCGGCCGCCGCCTGTACCAGGTAGACCAGGCCGCGGCCGGTGGCCTCCTTGCGCCCCAGTGAACCGCCCAACACCACCGGTTTGCCGGTCACCACGGTCGGTACGGTGTAACCCACCTGCTGACTGTAGGTGTCCATCATCCAGGCCATCACCCGCTCGTTGGTACCCATATCCGGGGCCGGGATGTCTTTATCGGGGCCGATCATATCGATGATTTCCACCGTAAAACGGCGGGTCAAGCGCTGCAGTTCGCGATCGCTGAGGGTAGTAGGATCGACCCGCACCCCACCCTTGGCACCCCCAAATGGCAATTGCATCAGCGCGCACTTCCAGGTCATCCACATGGCCAGCGCCGCCACTTCGCCCAGGTCCACCTCCTCGTGGTAGCGGATCCCCCCCTTGGTGGGCCCCATGGACAACACATGCTGTACCCGATAGCCAAACACGGTCTCGACCTGGGCTCGGTCATCGCGAAAAAACGGGAAGGACACCACCTGGGTGCGCTGCGGGAACAACAGCCGCTGGCGGATATTGTCGTCCAGCGCCATGATCTGGGCGGCCTTGAGAAACTGCTGCTGGGCCAGCCGGAACATGGGCGCCTCCCACTCCCCGGAGCGGGCCCGCACCCGCGCCAGGGTATAGCGGATGGCGCGGCCGAGGGAGACGCTGTTGAGGTGGGTCTTGACCAGGTAATCGTAGGCGCCCGCCTCCACTGCCCGCGCCGCCAGGGTAACATCGTCGAGACTGGTGAGAATAACCACCGGCACCTCCGGTACCGCCTCGTGTACCTGGAACAGCGTATCCAGTTCCTGGCTGTCCGGCAGCACCAGATCGAGCAGGACCAGATCGATGCCGCCGCGCCCCAACCGCTCCAGCCCGGCGGCGAGGCGGTCCACCACCTCGACCTCGCAGCGCAGTTGCTGTTCACCCTCCAGCAGGCGCTGGATCAAGCGGGAGTGGAGCGGGTTATCTTCGATTAACAGCAGGTGTATGGCTTGATCTTGCATGACCCCTCTCCTTGCAGAGTGGATGGGTTTACACGCTAATAATCATTACCCGGCGCTACGAACCTGGGTAGTGCCTTCCAGGGGCTAACTGCTTATCTGCTACTAGCCACCCTCTTGTGCAGAAGCCCCTTTCACTACCTTGCGCAGCAGCGGCTCCAGCAAGGCCAGCTGGGCCACCAGCGCCTCGCGGGCGGGTGCGGCCGCCTCGAACTGGCCCTCGCGCGCCAGGTTCTCCAGCGCCAGCGCCGCCGCGGCCGTGGCCCGGCCACCGACCACATTGGCCGAACCCTTCAAGGTATGGGCCGCGCGCCGCAGTTCAGCGCCATCCTGCGCGGCCAATGCCGACTCGATCGACGCCATCAGCTTGGGGCACTGCTCGAGAAACAGTTGTGCCAGCTCGATCAGCAGCGCCTCATCTCCCTCCAGGTTGGCCAGCGCAGCGGCCCAATCCAGGCGCGGCGCACCCGCCGTCTTCTCCGGTCCCCCGGACGCCGCCTGTTTTGGTTTTGGCTCCATTTCAGGCTCCACTTTTGCTTCTTCTTTGGGTTCCGGTTTTGGTTCCGGTTTTGCTTCTGCTTCTGGTTCCACTTTTACGTCCGCTTTCAATTCTGGCTCCGCACCAGCTTCCGCCTCTCGTTCGGGCTCGGCTATTGGTTCCGGCTGCGCTGCGGTTGTGGCTTGCGGTTCAGGGCCCGGTTCGGCGCCGGGCCTGGCGGCCGCTGTGGACGGCGATGCAGCCTGCCCTGAGGCGTTTTCCTCCACCGCGCGAAACAGCTCTGCGGTGCGAAACGGCTTGGTGACGTAGTCGTCCATGCCGGCCGCAAAACAGCGCTCCCGATCTGCCGTGGTCGCACTGGCGGTCATGGCGACAATGGGGACATGGCCACCGCTGCGACTTTCCCGCTCGCGGATCTTGCAAGTAGCGGTGATGCCATCCATGACCGGCATCTGCACATCCATCAGCACCACATCGAACGATTCGCGCTCCAGGGCATCCAGCGCCTCCTGGCCATTTTGCGCCAATTCGACACTGTGGCCGCGCTTGGTCAACAGGTCGGTAGCCACTTTCTGGTTGATCACACCGTCTTCCACCAGCAGCACCCGGCTGGCGGGCACATCCTCGGGACGCTCGCGGGAAACAGGGGCGCTCTTGGGCTCCGCTGTGGCCACCCCGAGGGCATCGGTCACTGCCACCAGCAAGTCAGAGTGTTTGACCGGTTTCAGCAGGGTCCGGGATATATCCAGCTCGGTGCTGAAGCCGGCACCGGAACTCCCCGCCGAAGACAGAATCAGGATACGCATATCGCGGTGCACCGGCTGCTGCCGAATCTTGCGCACCAACTCGACCCCGTCCATGCCCGGCATCATCAGGTCGAGCAGGGCCAGGGCAAAACTCTGCGCCTTGCTGGCGGCGTGGTCCAGTTCCGCCAGCGCCCGGGCACCACTGTCCACCACGCAGGCCTGCATGCCCCAGTTTTCCACAATCTCTTCCAGGATCATGCGGTTGGTGCTGTTGTCATCGACGATAAGCACCCGCTGCCCTTGCAAGTCGGTGGCCTTGACCGGCTCCGTCCCTTCCGTTGCGGGCAGCGCGAAGTCAGCGCTGAAAGAGAAGGTACTGCCTCGACCCGGCTCACTGGTCAGGGTCATCTGCCCGCCCATCATGGTGGCGAGCTGGGAGGCGATGGCCAACCCCAGCCCGGTACCACCGTACTGGCGCGTGGTGGAGCTGTCCGCCTGGCCAAAGGCCTCGAATATTTTCTCCCGCTGCTCCGCGGATATGCCGACCCCGGTATCGCGCACGTCGAAGGCAATCCGGGCGGCATCGGTGCTCAGTGACTCGAGGTGCAGGTCCACCACAATTTCGCCGCGCTCGGTGAACTTGATGGCGTTGCCTACCAGGTTGACCACCACCTGGCGCAGCCGCACCGGATCGCCGCAGACCCGCTCGGGCACATCCGGTGGAATATGAAAAGCCAGCTCCAGGCCTTTTTCATTGGCCCGCAAGGCCAGGGTCTGCAGGGTATCCCCCAGCACATCGGGCAAATTAAACGGAATGACTTCGAGATCGAGCTTGCCGGCCTCGATCTTGGAGAAATCGAGGATGTCGTTGATAAGGTCGAGCAGGGTATCAGCGGAATTGAGAATCAGCGCCACGTATTCAGCCTGCTGGTTGGTGAGCTTGGTTCCCTCCAGCAACTCGGCCATACCGATCACGCCGTTCATCGGCGTGCGTATTTCGTGACTCATGGTGGAGAGAAACTGGCTCTTGGCGTCGGTCATCATGCGCAGCTTTTCATTGGCCGCTTCCAGTTCACTGGTCTTGTCTTTCAGCTGCAGATTGATTTTGTGTTTGCTGCGATAGCTGCGAAATATAATCCCGATCAGTACCAGCACCACCAGCAGTGCGACACTGCCAGCAATAAGGATCAATTTCTGGTATTCAATAGTACTGACCTGTTTCGTCAATACCGTATTTTTTTCTGCAATCAGGCGCTCCTGCTCCTGCAATTCAGCCTGCTGCTTCGCCAGCCGCGCCTGGTTTTCCTCGATTTTGCGGGAGTAGCCTGCAATCGAGGCCTCTTTTTCGGACAGCACCGCTTCCTTTTGCTGCAGCGCCGCTTCGTTCTGGCGCAGGGCGATTTCGTTATCCAGCAAACGCATCTCGCTTTGCTCCAGGCTCGCCTGCACTCGATTGAAATGCTGCTCCAACTCGGCCAGCTGTTGTTCTTTTTTGGCCACTTGCACGCTTTGCTGGCGAATTTTCTCCATCTGCTGGGCCAGTAATTTTTGTTGTGCCTCCAGCTCCTGTTGTTGCTGGTTGGCCAGGTCCCGGGCCTTGGCCAACTCGGCCTCGGTCTCCTTGTAGATGGTGGCGGCATCCAGCTCGGTGCCACCAAACAGCAGTATTTCCTTCGACAGCTGCAAGCCCTCGAAAACGATATTGCTGCGGTTGACTTCAAAGGAGAGGATGTTGTCGGTTGGATGGGTGAAGTTGATCATGATATTGCGCTGGTCATCACTGCCGTCGGTGACAATCAGGGTGTTGCTCTTTTGCAATATCTGGTTGACCCTGACCAGTTCGGAATTTTTCGAATTGGCCAGCACCAGCACGTGGGCAGAGCGCGCCTCGAACAGCGAACTGTAGTACTTGCCAACCACCGGCTTGCCGTGCGCTCGCATGCGCGGCTCCGCCCGCTTGATTGCCCGCAGCAGCTGGGTATCACGACCGTACAAACCGATAATATAACGGTCGATACGATCCTGGTCGGGCCAGTCGGTGTGTTCAATGATCGCGTTAAGGAGAGTAACTTTACCGTCTTCGACGGTCACTGCCTCGGCGGCAGCGCGAGAGGATACTGAAATGACAACAAACAACGCCAGCACCAGGCAGATGCCGGGCAACAAATGGCGGTGGCGACTCAACGACTTCAATATGCGCATATGGGTTGCTGCGGCAAAGTAATGAACCTCACGGGTATAGCGGCCGGACCGCTACCTGCAATGTTCTGCGGCATTCCAAGCTGCGTTAGGTCATTTCATACTAGCACAGCAACGGCGCGTAAACCATTGTCCCGCGGCGCCCCCAAAAGAATCCAAAACCGCCCCCCGAAGGGCATCAATGATGCCCTTCGTCGTCACCCCTGGCGGTCAAAATCTGGTAGTGAGCTGGCGATAATTGCGGCATTTTTTTCATAAATGCCACCATGGCCCAGATACGCTGGTCGTCGTGGGTCAAACCCCAGGCCGGCATGCCGCTAGCCTTGATGCCGTGCTTGATCACCCAGAACTGGCGCCGCGCCGCCTGCACCTCATCGCCATCGCCCTGTCCGGCGCTCGCCAGGCTAAGGTTGGGCGGTGCCGGGTAGAGGCCGAGGCTCAAGTCGCTCTCCCGCTGACCGGGTTTGAGGTGGCAGCTCGCGCACATATCGTTGTAGTCCGGGCCGCCGGCCAACAGCAGGTCCGGATCACTGAGATCCGGCACCTCTATGTCCGCTGCCGCCCGGGCAATGGAGCGCTCCCGGGCAAATTCCAGCAACTTGTAAGTCAGGGGATCATGGGGTTGGTCTGCGGCCACAGATATTACCCCGGACCAGGCCACCAGCAACCCCGCGACGACCACCAGTAACAGGCCGGAAACCACACATTTTACCCACCCCATGACTTCCTCCTCTGCACCGCTGCGGCTTATCGATTAGTGTTTGTGTTGGCCGTGATCCGCTTCATGTTGCGCTTGCCCGGACTTTTCGCTGCTGCCAGCAGACTCTGCCGCGCCGTCCTCGGCGTGCACCTGGGCCATGCATTTTTTCATCAGCGCCCTGATAATCGGGTCACTCATATCCATTTTGCTGTGATCCATTCCCTCCATGGCCTTGCAGTTTGGCGCCTCGGCATTTTTCATGTGCAGGGACGGGTCGTGTGCCTGGGTGACGACGGAGAACGCCGCCGCGACTACAGCAATAAAACTGTGTTTAACAATCTGCTTGATTCTCACGCGGTAAACCTCTTGCTATCAGATTAAAATTAAAACCAGAAACGCACCCCGGCCACGGCCGAGGTAGAGCGGGTATCGCCGCCTTCGGCGCGGCTAAAGTCGGCGGTAGCGCCAAATTCTCCCTGCCATTCAAGCCCGATATAGGGCGCAAATTGACGACTGAATTCGTAGCGCAGGCGCAGCCCCGCCCGCACCCTGGCGAGGCCACTGCCGACCCCAACCTCACTGTCCTCGCGACCGTAAGCGGTAAACTCGACCAGCGGCTGCAGTACCCAGCGCTGGGTCAATAGCAGCTCGTATTCCGCTTCCACCTGCAACATGGAGCGACCGTGGGCCCCCAGGTACAGGCCGCCATCGATTTCCAGCCAGTAGGGCGCCAGCCCGGCAAAGCCCAGCGCCAACCAGTTGCGATCCGGCCCCTCGCTGCTGTCGTGACGCATACCCGCCTGCAGGTTCCAGAACGCGGTCACGGCCCGGCTGTACAGCAGCTCGGTCTCGGATTCCTCTACCCGCTCGGCCGCCACCTCGCCTTCCGCCTTCAACACCAGGCGCTCATAGGTGGTGCCGTACCAGCTCTGCAGCTCATACACGCCGTGGTCACCCTGGTCGGATTCCACCGCCTCCAGCCGGTCGACCGCCACCACGCCGAAGACGTGCTCGTCGGCCAGGTGCAGCCGCGAGACACCGGGCAACAGGTAGGGGCCGCTGTCCAGGGTGGTCCCGCCGGCGTAGGCGTGGGGATCCCGGGCATTGGCGGGCGGGCTGCCACCCTGCATGGACATGGCGGACATATCGTGCTCCATGGCTTCACCTGCAGCGCGGACAGTGCTGTGGTTGCCCAGGCTGAGAGCGAACAGCATCAGCCCCGCGGCCAGCGCCCCGCGCTGGCGCAACCCTTGTTTAACAGTCAGTCTGCTCATGACACCACCACCTGGCGGAACATGCCCGCATCCATATGAAACAACAGGTGACAGTGCCAGGCCCAGCGGCCGAGGGCATCGGCGGTGACCTGGAAGCTGATGCGCTGCGCCGGCTGCACCGGGATGGTGTGCAGGCGCGCAAGAAATTCGCCGCGCTCATTTTCCAGTTCGCTCCACATCCCGTGCAGGTGCATGGGGTGAGTCATCATGGTGTCGTTCTGCAGGATTACCCGCAGGCGCTCGCCGTGACGGAAATGCACCGGGGTGGAGTCGCCAAACTCGAGGCCATCGAACGACCAGCTGTAGCGCTCCATATTGCCGGTGAGGTGCAATTCCACCTCCCGCTCCGGCAGGCGCTGGTCCATGGGGCCACCGATGGTGCGCAGGTCGGCCAGGGTCAGTACCCGCCGGCCATTATTGCGCAGGCCGATACCGGGGTCGTCGAGATTGGTGCGCGGGGTATCGACCCGCATATCCACGCTCGGCCCGTATTCGGTGCGGGCGTGGTTGACGGTGGTGGAGGGTACTTTTATGCCGGCAGCTTGCGCCCGGTGCTGGCTGTGATCCATCGCCTTGCCACCGTGCTTACTGTGGTCCATGGCCATGCCGCCGTGCTTACTGTGGTCCATGGCCATACCGCCGTGCTGGCTGTGATCCATCGCCTTGGCACCGTGTTGGCTGTGATCCATCGTCATACCGCTGTGCTTACTGTGGTCCATGGCCATACCGCCGTGCTGGCTGTGGTCCATGCCACCGCCACCGTGGTCCATGGCTCCCATCATATCCGTCATACTCAGGGGCTGTGGCGCATCCATGGCCGGCACCGGCGCCGACAGGCCCTCGTGCAAGGCCAGGGTGCCGCGGGCATAGCCGGTGCGGTCCATGGACTGGGCAAAGAGGGTGTAAGCATCGTCGCGGGGTTGCACCACCACGTCATAGGTTTCCCCAGGGCCAAAGCGGAATTCATCCACCGTCACCGGTTCCACGTCCTGGCCATCCGCCTGCACCACAGTCAGCGGCAGGTTCGGAATACGCACATCGTAAAAGGTGTTGCTGGAACCATTGATAAAACGCAGGCGCACCCGCTCACCGCGGTCAAACAAACCGGTCCAGTTGCCCGCCGGGGTGCGGCCATTAAGCAGATAGGTGAAGGTCTCGGCGGAAATGTCGGCCAGGTCGGTGGGGCTCATGCGCATCTGGTTCCACATGCGGCGCTTGGCCACCGCCTGGCTGAACCCGTAATTGGCCACGTCGCGCATAAAATCCGGCGCCGTAGGCTGGTTGAAGTTGTAGTAATCGCCCTGGTGTTTGAGCTTGGCGAACACCGCCATGGGCTCTTCGTCGGTCCAGTCGGACAACTGCACCACATAGTCACGATCCGCCCGGATGCGCTCCCCGGCCGCCGGCACCACGACGATACTGCCGTACATGCCGGACATTTCCTGGAAACCGCTGTGGGAGTGATACCAGTAGGTACCCGTCTGTTCCACCTTGAAGCGGTAGGTAAAGGTCTGCCCGGGCGCAATTCCGGCGAAGCTGATATTGGGCACGCCATCCATGGTAAACGGCAGAATAATGCCGTGCCAGTGAATGGAGGTGTCTACCGGAAGGCGATTGGTGACCCGAATGGTCACCGTATCGCCTTCCCGCCACACCAGGGTGGGCGCCGGGATGGAGCCGTTGATGGCGACCGCGGGGCGACTGACCCCGGTATAATTGGCCAGCGCCGGCGCCACCACCAGGTCAAATTCAGTGCCGGTCAGCACCGCGGCTGAATCCTGCACCAGGCCAGGCTGGCTCGCCCCGGTGGCCAGGGTGTGGGGGGCGGCAACGGACATGGCGCCGCCGGCAGCGAGCCCCAGCACGAACTGGCGGCGGGAAAAACCGAAGGGGGTGGTTGTCATATTGTTCAATTAATTCCAATAGTTGCGAACACGTATAAATTCTTAAAGTCCGGGCGTTTAACCGAAAGCCTGGGACACCAACGCATAGGTCCGGGGGTTGCCCTCTTGGCCGCCCTGCTGGTTGCCCTGTTGATTGGTACTTTCACCCTCGACAACCGGGCCCCGCTGCATAGCGGTGACCTGGTCGACCACTGGCAAACCGATCTCATCCAGCCAGGCGCCCAACTGCAGCGCCTCCCGGGGCACATCGAGGCGGATAAACTCCGCAGTATCCTGCAGCAGGGCGGAAATCAGTACACAAGCCTGCTGCTGGTTCGCCGCCACCACCGGGCCAAATTGCAGCCCGCGGCCGCCACGGCGAATACTGGCAAATGCCTTGATGCCAGTGTCGTCCTCCAGTACCCCGGTATCGGCCTCAAGGACCATAGTACGCCCAATCTGGCAGATGGATTGCAGTAAGCGCGCACGCTCGCAGCCGAAGGCGGCAGCATCCAGGGCCACCAGGCTGGCCAAATCAGCCGCTTGCGCGCGGCGCAAGCGCAGCCCTGCCGGCACCGCCAGCAGCGGCACCTGGCCGGGGATCGCCTGGCGCTGCTGCACCGTGCCGGTGGGTACAAATCCACAACGACCGTACAACTTGATACCGGCCTCGGTAGCCATCAGCCGCAGTGTCGCCACCGACGCTGACTCCATTGCCAGCTCCAGCAGTTGCCGACCCACGCCACGGCCCTGCCAGTGGCGGCTCACCACAATCAGGCCGACTGTACCAATACCGGAGTTGGACGCTGCGCCAAACTCCCACAACAGGGTGGTACCAATAACCTGCCCGCCCTGGTCGCAGGCGACCCAGCCCCGGCCCTGTTGCAAGTGCAGCGCCCAGTCTTCCGCCCGGTGCGGCCACTTCTCTGCCTGGGTCAGGCGCAGTGCGCCGGCCAGGTCCTGCTCCTGCATGGGACGCAGGCTAAACTGTTCGGTCATTGTCGGCTCAACCATTGTCTGGGTACGTCATTGTCTACTAAATTGTCTACAGGTAGCGCAACCACCACTTCTTGCTCTGGTGCTTGTAGCGGGCAAAGGCGCGGGTAGGCAGGTACAGGGCGATGGCCAGGCCAATGGTAATCAGCCAGATGCCCCAGACATGATCCACGCCGAACATCTCACCCTGGTTGGTGCCGAAGACCGCCAGCAGGATGCGGTAGCCGATCAACAGCACGTACAGGTGCACGATATAGAAAAACATGGGTGCCGAACCGAAGACCTCCAGTGCGTCCATAAACTTGTTGCGCAGAGTTTCAAACCACGCCATCAGGAAAAACGCGGTGCCCAGGGTCATCAGCAGGAAGTCCAGCGAGGGCGGGTACTTGGTGTAGTTCAGGAAAGACATCAGGGTCTGCACCGCCGTTGCACCACTGGTCCAGGGCAGGGTTTCACCGTAGATATTGAAGCCGCGCAGCACCAACAGCAGCGCCCAGCAGGCCACACCCAGAGCCACCAGCAGCTTGCGGCGGGTCAGGGCTTCGGTGGTACGGGCGTAGAGCGGGCCGGCGAAATAGCCCAGCGCAATCACACCGATCCAGGGCAGGATCGGATAGCTCGCCTTGATCCGCAACGGCTCTTCCAACAACACCCCGCGGTCGTGCAGGATGGCCCACAGGGTGTAGCCGAATTCACCCGGGGCGAAGCTGATGGGGGTCAACAGGTTGTGTCCAAAGACAATCGCAAACCCGATCAAGCCAACCACCCAGTACTGCAGTTTCACCATCAAGGACAGGGCGATCATGCTCAGGCCAATGGCCCAGATCACCTGCAACCAGAGCGTCTCGTAGGTACCGGCCCAGGAAAAGTTGATGACCGTAACCTCGATAAATACCAGGAACAGGCCGCGCTTGAACAGAAAGCCGGTGGGCGAACGATAATTGCCGCTGGCAGGATGTGAATAGAGCCAGGCGGACATACCGGTGAGAAACACAAACACCGGCGCGCACAGGTGCGCCGCCAAACGGGTAAAGAACAGGTCCGGTTCCGTGGTATTCACGTCCATGGGGTCAGTGACCTGCTTGAAGTAGTAAAACCGTTCCCGCACGTGATCCATCAACATGATCACCATGACCAGGCCGCGCAACACGTCGATGGTGGCGATGCGGGTTTTGCTAATAGCTGGCGTGACCGGAATCGCGCTGGCTGCCGCCGTTGTAGTACCTGAGAGACTCATTGGGCTTTCCTCGGTATTTGCTTCGATGTAAGGACGGCAACCAGTTTACAACCGGCAACAACGAATAATCTGCCGTTTGCCCGCCGTCGCGCGGTGGCTTTGTGGCTTTGTCCGCCGCCCCACCACCAATATCTGTCGCCAGGCTGGCTGCCCGGGGGCCTGCGGAGGGCTGCTGCCAAAACTGTTTATAGGCGCCGGTAAAAACTGCTGGCAGCACTTCTGGCTGTTCTATTAATGCCACGTAATGCCACGGGCCGGGTAATAGCATGCGCCATGGCAGCCACTAGCCCCCTTATTGAAGAAGGCTCTATAAATTGACCGTAAAACTCTATTGCGCCCTTGCCGGCTTCTTCCCGGTCGGCCGCCTGGCAACCCTTGCCCCGGATGCCGGGCAGCAGAATCTGCCGCTAACAGGGCGCAATTTACACCTCCCGTGCCGCGCTCATTCCCCAGTTCAATCTTTTTTCCTCTGCCGCTCTGTTGTAATAGAACCCCAGACACTATTAACCCCGGAGATTCCCGTCATGCTCACACTAACACCCCGTTTGCGCACCCTTTTACTGGCCGGCCTATGGCTGTTCGCAACCCTGCACCTGGGTCAGGCCTACGGTCACGGCAGCACCGAACCCCAGCACGGCGGCGTGGTAAAAATCGTCGGCGAGATGTCCTTCGAACTGGTCAACGGCGACAACCGCATCGAGCTGTACCTGCTCGACGACGGCGAGTTGATGGACACCAGCACCATGACCGCCAGAATCAAGATCAAGAGTGAGACACCGGCCCGTTATATTGACTTGCAGCCCGCTGGCGGCAACCGTTTCAGCGCCGCCAACGTCAGCCTGGCAGATGGCGCAAAAATCCTGGCCCTGGTGACCCTGGCCAACGGCTACTCCAAAATTGGCGCCAACTTTACCATCGGCGAGCCCCAGAGCCACTAACCCGTTAACCGCGCTGGAGCACAGATCATGTTCACCTCCCTACCCCGCATCCTGCTGGCCGCTGCCACCCTGCTGGTCGCGCTGTTGCCACAACTGGCACTCGCCCACGGCGTGGCCGACGGCGACCGCGCCTTTATCGAGCAGAGCTCGGGCCTGCAAATCCTGCCCTTTATCTATCTCGGCGCCAAACACATGGTCACCGGTTACGATCACCTGTTGTTTCTGTTCGGAGTGATTTTCTTCCTCTACCGGATGAAGGACATCGGCGTCTACGTCACCCTGTTTGCCGTCGGCCACAGCGTCACCCTGCTCTACGGCGTACTCAGCGGTACCCACGTCAATGCCTACCTGGTGGACGCCATTATCGGCCTCTCGGTGGTGTACAAGGCGTTCGACAACCTCGGCGGATTTCGCAGGCTGCTGGGCTTCCAGCCCAACACCAGGGCCGCCGTGCTTATCTTCGGCTTCTTTCACGGCTTTGGCCTGGCCACCAAGCTGCAGGAATTTACCTTTTCCGAAGAGGGCCTGGTGGGCAATATCGTCTCCTTCAATGTCGGCGTCGAAATCGGCCAACTGCTGGCCCTCAGCGCCATCCTGCTAGCGGTGTCCTTCTGGCGCCAATCCGGCAGTTATTTGCGCCAGGCCTTTGCCGCCAACACCTTGCTAATGGGCGCGGGCTTTATCCTGATGGGCTATCAACTCACCGGCTATTTCGTCGGCTGAACCAGCTGGCACAATCCATTGAACGCAATTTAACGAATTTACCAAGAGGTCCTGGACATGGAAACCACACCGACAATGCAACCCCCACTACCCACCCTCGGGCAATTGGGTAAATCCATGGCGCTGGCCCTGAGTGGCGCCGCCGTGTTACTGGTAACCGCGGTATTACCGGCCGAATACGGCATCGATCCGCTAGGCACCGGTAAATTAATGGGGCTGACCCAACTGGGTACTGAAGCCGCCGCGGAAAGCGTGGAATTGGTCCCTGCTGCCACCCCTGCCAATGCCACCAGCGCCGCCCCGGTAGTCGCTCTCAGCAACGCTTTCCAAAGTGAGCAGCGCAGTATTGTGCTCGAACCGTTTGACGGCATTGAGATGAAAGCCCTGATGACCAGCGGCGACCACATTGTCTTCAACTGGAGCAGCGACAGTCCGGTCTACTCGGACATGCACGGCGAGAGACACAACGCCGGCGACGAGTTCACCAGCTACTGGAAAGAGAAACAACAGAGCCAGGCCACCGGGGCCTTTACCGCGCCCTTTGACGGCACCCACGGCTGGTACTGGCAGAACATGGGGGAAGAACCCATCACCGTCAAGCTGGTGGTGAGCGGTACCTTTGCCAAGCTCTACACTCCCTGAGTGACGGCGCTGCCAGCACCACAGGATCTGCCGCCGCGACCGATTATTTGGCAATAACTGTCAACGGAACGGCGGCAATTGGCAACTTCATCGGCCCCCGGGGCTTTAAGCTTGAGACACCAAACCAACTTCGCCATGCACTTTGACCACAGGAATTGACTCATGAAAATACGCACCCGCCTTCTCACCGCTGCCGCCGCCTTTGGCGTCCTGCTGGCCGGCCAGGCCCAGGCCCACGGCATCTGGTTTGCCCAGCGCGCCACGCAAACCGCCCTGATTTACGGCGTTGGCGCCGACGACCTCGACACGGTCAAGCGCCTGCCGCTGATCCAGAGTGCCGCCGGTTACGATGCCAACCTGCAGCCGGTCGAGACCGAACTGTTCGCCGCGGGTCCGCTGCTACTGGCGGTCAGTGACGAGCAGCCGCCGCTGTTGACCGCTGTGATGGACAACGGCATCTGGTCCAAGACCGCCGACGGTAAATGGCACAAGAAAGGCAAGGATGAAGTGCCTGACGCCATCATCGCCGAGCACACCATGAAGTACGCAGTGCATGTGCGCGGCAAACTCAACCAGCCCCTCACCACCCTGCCAAACCAGACCCTGCAGGTGCTGCCAGTCGGCGATAAAATGCCGGAAATGATGGGCGACAAAATGAAGCTGCAAGTACTGTTCGAAGGCAAGCCGGTGAAGGGCGTAGAAGTGAAACGGGACTTCGTCAACGACCCCGACCAGAAGCCGCAAAAGACCGACAAGAACGGCATGGTGACCATCAAGGTGCGCAACCAGGGCCTGAACGTGATCGCCGCGATCTTCAAGGGCCCAGCCGATGACCCGGTCAAGGTTAACTCGGTGGAGCACCTGGCCACCCTGTCGTTTGTGCTTGAGCACCTGCCGGAATAAATCCCGACACACTGCCGAGCCAGCGGCGACAGGGAGGAGCCCGAGAGCTCCTGCCGGGGGGTGCCTGCACTATCCGTGATTTGTGCAGGCTCCGAAAATCACCGGTACCTGAATGATATCTAGCCCTGGTCCAGGGCACTAGCGAGTTCTATCCAGTGTGAGAGTCAGCTCTCGCTAAATCAGCGTAGCGCTCAAGCGAACAGCCTCTAAAGCGCCAGGCTCTCGGCCCTCCAGCCGCCACCAGATCACATCACGGTATGATCTATTCCAATGAATCGACCCCGTGGATAAATAAATTCGCAATGCGATTGGTAATCACGTCGACATCGGGCTTGACGCCCAGCAAGCGATGGTGAGTCTGCATCAGAAAACTCAAGCCTAACGCAGCGATCACAACGAACTCCGAAGCCTCTTTATTGTTTTTCAAACCAAAGCTCAAGTTTGCCGCCTCGCCAAACTGCTCAATCATTGGGTAGACATCGCGCTTGTAAATTTCTTTAGCCGTTTTATCATCAGAAAATAATGCCGTACTCAGCAGTGGCCCTATGGTTTCCATGTACTGATAGATTTCTTTATGGGCCTGGGCGCCTATCGCTTCTTTAGAGCTCTCATCGGTTGCTTTGGAAAATGCCTCCCCTTGGGACATCTGCATGGCCGCCAACCTGCCTAGCGGTTCGACAATGGCCGCATCGAAGATTTCCTGCTTGGTCTTGAAATATAAAAACAAGGTCGCCTCATTGACACCAGCCTCCTTGGCCAGGTCTCTAGTACGGGTGCCATTCAAGCCCAGCTTGACAAAGACTTTCTGCGCGGCCTGGATAATTTGCTTTTTACGCTTCTCTGCCGATAGTCGCAGGCGTTTTTTCTTCGGCGCTGCGGGCTTAGTTTCCGCGCTAGCAGATTTTTTATTGACCAAAATTACAACCCTTATCTCAATGTCATCATTGTCAGTCGCGCATCTCAGCGTAAGCTTGAGGCGAATTACCCGCCCGGCAAAAGCGCTCTCGAAGCCGCCATTTACAGTGCCGCGGAGGACTTCTGCGGCCCCCCGACAGAGCAAACCTGCAGGTATGCCCTGCAGAACCGCTCAAGTGAGGTAAAACCCAAACTGAAGCTGCCAGGGTACGGCTGCACGGCAGACTGCCAATGGTACTACGTATAGCAATAATAGGCACTAAATATCGAATTTATCAAATTATTGAAACACCCCCCTAACCTCTGCCTGCAACCAAAATTCAAGTGTAACTCCCTGTTTTTATTAGTAAATTACCAATAAAGATAACAGTAAATACTTGCATGACAATATCCTTACTATGTGAATACTTAGTTATTGACAGGGGCGGTGGAGCTGCGTAGCATACAGGTCATTACTCTAACTCCACTAGGAAGTAAGCCATGCCCTGTCCTTTTACTAATCCTGCCAATTTGATCAACCCGCAAGCCATGTTCAAATCGCTGCGCGATGAGCGTCCGGTATATTTTGACGATACAATCGGCGCTTATATTGTGAGTCGCCACGAGGACGTCAATGCAGTATTTAAACAACCGAACCTCTACTCCAGCGCTTTGGCACTGTTCGCTTCCTATAACTACGAAGACGTGGTAAATGGAATCCTGAACGAAAAGGCTTACGGTGCCTTTCAGTCTATTTTGCCGATGACCGATCCACCGGAGCACACCCGTATTCGCAGCGCCCTGAACCTGGCGTTTTCATCAAAACGGGTTGCTCAGTTCCAGGTCTACATAGAAGAAGTTATCGACGAGCTCATCACTGCTTTTATTGATGATGGCGAGTTCGAGGTAATGTCACAGCTGGCGGTGCCACTGCCTGTCAGTATTATTGCCCATCTGCTATCAGTACCCCGCGAACGCAGTGCCGACATAAAACGCTGGACCCAGTCGTACACCGCTTGTGCTGGCAACCGTATAAGCAGTGAAGGTGAAGCCATCAAAGTCGGTAATGACCTGGCAGAAATGCAGCAATACATCATCGGGCACATAAACGAGCGTCGCGATTCCGACCAGGACGACGTGTTGACCGACATTATCAAGGCAGAAGTTGACGGCAAGCGATTAACAGATCCTGAAATCCTGGCGGTCGCAGCGGCATTTCTGGTGGCTGGACACGAAACTGGCAGCGTTGTGATTACCTCCATTATAAAAACCCTGGCAGAAGACCCCGGTCTGGTGGAGTTTTTGCGCGCTGCAGACGACCGCGCCTACAAAGTCTTTATCGAGGAAATCCTGCGCAAGAACCCGCCAGTGCGCATGCTACCCCGGGTTACCACCCAAGACACCGAACTGCGCAGCGTTGCCATTCCCGCCGGCAGCCAGGTGTTAATTATGATGGGGGCAGCCAACGAAGACGAAGCCGTGTTCGGCGACAATGCCGGCGAATTGCAAGCAGACCGAAGAAACGCCAACCGTCACCTGTCGTTTGGTGCCGGGCCCCATATATGCATTGGCAATATGCTGGCACGGACTGAATTAAAATCATTGCTTGAAGCCATCGTCAGCCGCATGGATAACATCAAACTGGTTAATCCGGACATTCCCATGAGCGATTACTCACCCGTTGTCCTTGACCTGAATTTACACTTGCATAAACTGCAGGTAAGTTTTGACAAGCGCAGCGCTTAAACGCCTACACATCACCAAGCCAAACCAAGCAAAGCCATCAGTTCACGCTGATGGCTTTTTTATTGCCTGCAGACAATAGCCTGCTCTTGGCAATACCAATTCAATGCCTTCACCGGAAGATCCAGGCCTGCTCCAGACATAACGCCTGCCCCCGATTTAAAGCCTGCTTACCCCTGCGGCGCCAGACTCAAGGGTGCCTTTAATAATTGATCCGAGCTTCCGCGCAAGCTGAACGGTGCCGTAGCAAAGCCCTTGTGCAAGTAAAGGCTCTAGCGCCTGTTTCAAGGCAGATGATTCTTCGATATTGTGAGAATTACAGAATCGAATTTACTGCGGCACCAGCTATAAAATACCAGGCCAGCTGCCATCAAGAAAAGGGACCACTGCAAGCCATAAAAAAAGCCTTTGCCATAAACTGCGGTGCAGTCGCCGGCAAAGGCCTAATCAAATTGCCCCCCCAGGGGGGTAATCGTTCCGAGCGACAACAGCCGCCCTGTCACCACTGATTAAAAGCTGTACTTCGCGGTCAAACCGTAATGGCGTGGTGCGCCTTCCAGACCCAGCTTGGTGCCACCACCAAACGCGGACAAACCAGAGCGAATAAAGTATTCATCAGTAATATTGTTGGCCCATAGTGCCAGCTCCCAGCTTTCGTCAGCCGAAAGGAAAGATACGCGAGTATTAACCACGGTATAACCGTCGTCGTCCAGGCCGCCGGTTCCAATGACATTGTCAATCGTGTGATAGTAACCACTGTTGTAATTCACATTGGCGCTAAAGATCAGCGAGCCGTGATCACTCAGCTCAACCAGATACTGGCCCCCGAGTACCGCGATCAATTCCGCTGACCCCACCATGACGTTGCCGCCTGCATCAATCGCGGGAATTTTAGCAGCGGGATTTGCCGGCACCACAAAGTCCTTGTACTCGTTATCGAACAGCAGGGTCATGCCCGCTTGCACGGTAAAGCTATCGGTCACCAGAGCATCGAGCCCCACTTCAAATCCACTTACATCAGCCTCATCTCCGGACACGATAAACACCGCACCGCCGGTATCGGGCGAACCTACCGTCTGCGCTTGAATTTGGGTGAAATCATACATAAACAGGGCAGCATTGAGCCGCACACTGCCACTTGCCAGTGTTGACTTGACGCCAATCTCGTAGGACGTCAACTCCTCAGCGTCATAGGGACCGGCCGAAACGTTGGCCGTAACCAGGCCACCGCTTTTAAAGCCTGTAGCGATGCTGCCGTACAACAAACCCCAATCAGTGTTGTAATCCAATACTGCGCGATAGGTCAGGGCATCGTCCTTGACATCTTGCTTGATACCGATACCCGATGGATCAATAAAATCGACAACTGGCGTTGCTTCGAAAATCTCGTCAGTATAGCGAGCACCCAAAGTCAGCGTCAGAGCATCCGTCAACGGGTAGTAGAGCTCTGCAAACAACGATTTAGCTTCAACCGACCAATCAACACGTGAACTTACCGGTGCAATAGGGCCAGTGGGCAAAAATTGAATGCCGACCAAATCTTCGTAGTCATTGCTCTCTTCCTGAAAGTAAGACATGCCAATCATCCAGTCCAGCCCTTCACCATCGACCACAGTCAACTGGAATTCCTGACTAAAGTCTTCTGAATTGGTCACACCTTCAAAACCGGCCAGCGGAATATTGGCCTCAAACAATTCAGTACTGGCATTTGACTTGACGCTGTTGGCCGCCGTCAGGGACATGAATTCCATGGTATCCAGTTCATAAGAGACTTTTAAGCTTGCACCGCCACTGGAATTGTAAGTGCGATCCGCATGGCCATAGGTTTCATGATCCCTGGTGCTGAACTGAAACGCAGCGGGCGGTACCAATCCACCGGTAAAAGCGGACATGGTAAAAGAAGCAGTAACCGGATCCAATTGCCTTAACCCTGAGGCGGCAGACCCGTCGTATTCGCTCTTATAGGCCGACACGATAAACTGTAATTCATCAGTGGGCTCATAGGTCAGCTTGCCATTGATGTAGTAGGAGTTCAGGTTATCCAGGTCGTCGCCTTTGACCTGGTCAAAATCAGACACGTCCAGGTTAGACGACGCCAGGTTCTTAGTAAAACCATCGCGCTTGGCAATGTAACCTGACATATTTGCAGCAACGCTCTCGGACATACCGCCGGAGACGAAAAAGCTGGCTCGTTTGTTGCCGTAATCCCCTACCGTCGCACTTACTTTACCCTCCAGTTCATCACCCGGGTTGGCGACTCGGGTACTGATCTTTACCGTCCCCCCGGTGGCGTTGCGACCGTATAAGGTTGCCTGTGGCCCTTTCAGGATTTCTACCTGGGCAATATTGTCCAGTTCCAATGCGGAAGAGCTGAGGCGCGGCAAATAGACCCCATCCATGTAGACGGCAACACTACTATTGGTCGACCCTGACTGGATAAACGAGCCGACACCACGAATAAATGGAAATACAAAGTTATTGCTGTCGTTGACCACAATACCGCTGTCGATCATTGCAATGTCTTTGAAACTGCTAACCCCGGCGGTTTCAAGCTGCTCCTGGGAGGCGGCAACCACAGCGATGGGCACATCCTGGATACTCTCCGCGCGCCTCTGCGCGGTCACCACAACTTCCTCCAATGTTGCAGTTTGCCCAGCGGCCAGAGTGTCTCCAGCGGTCAAGGCAAGAGCAGCAGCAATAGACGCCGATAAATACGAATTTTGGTAAAAAGATTTCATAGTGAGCCCTGCTTGTTATTTATGTTTTCTATTCTGCCAAACAAATATTCACTACTGAATCGCAGAATATTTTACAAACTCTACTATCGGATAAAACCTGATCCGTGTCAATTAATAAATAAACACTTACATATGAAAAGATGTTAAAAGCCACAGATCAGGGTTAGAATTCCGTGTGTACCAATGTGACCTACGCACGTATGCTCGTTGATTAAACCGGGCGATTATTAGAGATACCCTTCATTAAACTCGACGATACAGAATAATCCGGATTTCCATGCCTAGACTCTATAGCCTCGCCGCCGTTGATACCGACTTTTTCGATTCAGCTCGCTTTCAAATCACACACCAGCTCGACATAAATTGCTCAGCCACGAGAATGATGTCGGCACTGCGGGACGCACAACAGTGGGTAGCCTGGGCGAGCCCGATGGTGTCGGCCGACTGGACATCTGCAGCGGGAGGAAAAGATGCCACACGGGATGTTTACCTGAGGGGTGGCATCTTGTTTAAAGAGCGTTTTTTTCACTGGCAAGACGCCCAGCGGGTCAGCTTTTGTGTAGACCAGGCCAACGTGCCCGGCCTGGTCAGATTCGCTGAGGACCACAAGATCATCACTATTGGCAACAATCGTGTGCGACTGCATTTCACTCTGGCGTTTGAAACCGGCAGAGGCGCCCGCCTGCTAGCACCATTAGTCTACGGGCTTTTAAAACGGATTGTGCCCCGCATGCTGGAACGCTACAAGAAGTTGCTGGAATCCCCTGCTTAACCCTAGCCCTGCCCCTAGCTCGCTGCCGCCGATAGCGGCTGACACTCTTCGCCAGCCTGGCGTTTAATCGCCTTGATTAACAAATAGGTAGTTAGAAAGAACCAGGTACCCCAGGCCGCCAGGGGTATATAGATACCAAACAAGCCATTCCAGGCAAAAGGACCGGATTTAAAAAAGATAATGAGGCCGCCAGGCATCAACAGAAAATCGATAAACAGAAACAGGTAGCAGGCCCAGCGGGGAAATAAAGGCGTATCACTTTTATCCGCAAAGCCAATGATCGCCATGCATAAAGGTATAAGCAGGAAGGGTGATGTCATTGCCACAAACGGAGTCCAGGCGAGGTCATTCAAAAGCTGTATTAAATCCGGGTGTCTATCCAGCCTGAAAGCAGCGGTCGCCCAGAACAGCGTGGGGAATGTCAACGTAATCACATTGCCGGCACTGGCCATTAACTGGGTGTAAGTCCAAACGGGAAAGCGGCCTTCAACCCGCCGCATCTGTACCGTCAAAACACCTGCAAACGGCAAGTATAAGGCCGACCCCCACATAAATAACAACAAACCAAAGCGAATCCTGTGGGGGTCACTTTGATAAAATGCAGCGATTTCCTCGCCCCCTGCGCCGGGCGAATGCGGAGGTAAAAAGCCACCCACAAACACCCAGCCAACACCGAGCAAAACAGCAAACGCAGGGCCACACCAGGCGGCAACCAACTGGCTTCTTACATTCATACTGGCAATCCTTTCAGTGGTAGATCGCTATTTAAAATCGCGCGCCGACAATACACGGCCATTAGCAAAAACCAGAGGGTGAACAGTGTCAGCGGGATCCACCAGACAAAAAGACCGTTCCAGGCGAAGGGCCCGGTCTTCATAAAGAAAGCGAGCAGTGCCGAGAAAAACGAGACCAGTATCCATAATTGAAAATAGCCAAACCAGCGAGGAAACAACGGCTGATCACTATTATCCTGGAAGATAGCCACTGCCAGGGCGGCATACTGGATAATAAAAGGGCCTATCCCGGTAATGAAAATCAACCAGCCCAGATCCACAATCAGCTGGATAATTTGCGGATCCCGGCCCTCCCGAAAGGCCGCTACGGCCCACATGTAGCCCGGTATAAAAAACGTAATGGACGCTAACACCGCACAAGTAATTATTGTCCAGGACAAAAAGCGGGATTCGCCCTGCGTCTTTTGCACCAGCTCGGCAATCATGACCGACCAGGGCAGGTATAATGCGGCAACCAGGGTAATGATCAATGCGCACACGCGCAGTGGCACGGAGCGCTCACTGAACAGCGCGGCGACTTGCTCGGCAGTCAGCGTCGGCGACATGGGTGGCACCCACTGGGCAAAGAACACAAATGCAATTAAAAACAGACCGACAAAGGCTGCGCCACTCCAGATACCGTACATGCTTAATGTTTTATTCATAGTGTGGGTACTCAACACAGAAGATTGCAAGTGGCCGTTACCCAGCCGCAAGGGCCTGGCGCTGCGCGGCCTTGATCAGCAAGTAAGCCATGACAACGAACCAGGCAGCGAATGCAATCAGGGGTAGCCAAATGCCAATTAAACCATCCCAGGCAAACGGCCCGGTTTTGAAGAATATCACCAGGCCACCAGGCAGAATTAATAAATCAGCCCAAAGATTGAAATAGCAGGCCCAGCGGGGAAAGGTAGGCTGCTGACTTTTGTCGCCAAAGCCCACTATCGCAATGCAGATGGGTATGACTAAAAAGGGCACGGTCATACCGACAAATGGCAACCAGGCCAAATCACTCAGTAGCTGTATAAGTTCTGGGCTTCGGTCCAGGCGAAACGCGGTTGCAGCCCAAAACAGCACCGGAAAGGCGAGGGTCAAGAGAGTACCAGCGGCCGCCATAAGGTGCGTATACGCCCATACCGGCGCTGGCCCCTCAATACGAGCGAGCTGTACATAAATCACCGCACTGAAGGGTAAAAATGCCGCCGTGCCCCACATGCTGAGCAATATGCCAAGGCGAATACCCATAGGGTTAGCCTGATAAAAACTGGCAACCTCAACACCACCAAGCTCGGGCGATAGCGGCGGGAAAAAGCCGGCAGTCACTATCCAGCCCAACCCAAACAACAGCATAAATAACGGGCCGCACCAGGCAGCGATGATCTGACTTCGGGTATTCATTACTAAACCTCTGTTACTCTTGGTTTATAAGCGTTTCATTTGGTTTAAGCTTGCTACTATTTACGAGTAACCACCTTGAATAAGCAGCTATCTATCTATATGAGCAACCAACTACATAGGTAATCCGCTATACAAGATATATGCACTTACAATTATAAGTAATCACTTACTAAAAGTGGAATATTAGCGCTTTTCAAGCCCACATACAACAGTGAAATAATCCTCGCCTGCCCCGCACCCGTTTTCAACCTCTGGCCGTCATATGCATGGCAAATATACCCCTCCGCCCGCCCCTGCAAGACTTTATCCTTGAATATCCTACGGGAAAGGCATAATATATCCTTTATAAGTAAGCACTTATTAAAAGTTGGTCGCCGGAGTCTGTCAGGCCGGTGCCTGACAACCTGATTTCCACACTGATTATTACCAAGCCAGGACTGAGACAAATGACAATAAAGTTTGCATCTACGCCCGATGAAATGACCCCCGAGTGGTTTACCTCACTTTTGCAAAATGCCGGATTGTTGGGTAGCGGCCACGTCGAAAACGTGAGTCTGGTGCCGTTTGGTGGTGGCGTCATGACCAATATGGTTCGTGCCAGCCTGAGCTATTCCGGTACCACCGACGCTCCCGCCAGCATGCTGGTGAAATACCCATCCAGCGATGAAGGCAACCTCCTAATCGCCCAGGTCACTGGCCTGTATGAGTTTGAAGTGCGCTTTTACCAGGATATCGCCCCCAAACTGACTGACGCCAGTATTCCTAAAGCCTATTTGGCGCAGATAGACGAAAAGAGTGGCCGCTTCAACCTGGCATTGGAAGACCTCAGTGGCATTACCCAGGCTGGTGAGAAATCTCCTCCCAGTGCAGACCAGTGCATCGCCGTGTTTCGTGAACTCGCCGGCTTTCAGGCCGCATTCTGGAACTCGCCGGTATTAGCCGAGTTCAACTGGCTCGCCCCCCAACGCACCCAACAATATTTTGATGCCTTCCCCGCTGCCCTGGAGCCCTTTCTCAATCGCTATGCCACGGGCCTGAGCGCCGAGCAGATCGAGCTTTTCAAGACAGTGATGCCTAACGCCGGCAAATGGGTACGCTCCTGGCAAGCACCAACCGCGCTCCAGCATGGCGAGTTTCGCAGTGCGAACGTGCTATTTGGTACTAGCGCAGATGCGCCGCCGGTAACACTGATCGATTTTCAAACCGTTCGCGTTGGCCCACCGGGGGTCGACCTGGCCTACTTTATGGCCTGCTCCCTGCCAACAGAAGAGCGCAGAAAGATCGAACGCGATGTCATCACGGCTTACCACCAGGAGCTTGTTAAAGCAGGTGTTAAGGACTTCGACTGGGATGCCTGCTGGAAATCCTACTGCGAAGGCGCCCTGTACGGCGTCATCTTCTACGGCGGTGTAGCAGCACAAGTTGAATCAAATGAGCACAACGACAAGTTGCTCGCGGACCTGATTCAAAAGCTGGCCAACATGGCGCTCGACCTCGACTCGATCAAAATAGCCGGCTTAGGCTAAATCAACCCACTCTGATAGTGAATTCAAGCAATAACATCATCATAAACAGGAACTCAATATGGCTTATCCAGGCACAGAAATTAAACCGGACGACAGATCGGGCTGGGTTGATGAACCCAACCTGAGAGACGAGTACTTCCACCGTTTCAGCGACGACCCCTACTGGAGCGAAAACACGCTGCTGAGCTTCAACGTACCCGAGCGCAACCTGTGTGGCTTTATCTATGTCTACTGGCGCCCCAATATGAACCTGGCCGTTGCCGGCCCATGTATTTGGGATCACACCGGCGAAGACGTGTACAACTGCCTGTACTACGGCTGGGATCAACACCTGGCGATTCCCCCCGGCTCTGAGATGTACGATTTTGCCCTGTCGAACTCCCTAACCTGCAAAATGGTCAAGCCCTGGGAGGAGTACCACTTCACCTACGACCGCAATGGCTTCAAGTTCGACCTGGTGTGGACCGCCTTTACCAAAGAGCCGCACTACATGAAGTTGTCCAAGAGCGGTGAAGAGGACCCGGGCATTAAAAACTGGGTCAAAAAAGAAAGTGACTTTCCGGTCGGCCACTACGAGCAATCCGGTCAGTTCAACGGCTGGATCGAGCTTAACGGCGAGCGCATTGCCATCAGCAGTGGCGCCCTGCGCGACCGCGGCTGGGGACCCCGCCATGCCGACGTATCTGACCCATTGCGAGCTGGCTGGCCCTACGCTTTTGCCTCGGAAAAAAGCTCCTGGCACCTGTACGATCCGCAGACTGAACTCAGCTTCGCCGACGATCCTATCGAAGGTACCACCGAAACGGTCACCACCGGCTTTTATGTTCGCGATGGCATCAAGTCCCGCGTAGTCTCCGGCACCCGCAAGGCTGTGCGCGGCCGCGATGGACGAGTTCTGACCCAGGAAATTCGCGCTGTCGACGAACTCGGCCGGGAGCTACACGCCAAGGGTAAAACATTAAACTGGTTAAAATGGCCCATCAACAGCGACATCATCAACTGGTGGTCGCTGGTACGATGGGAATACGACGGCCAGGTCGTCTACGGTGAAGACCAGGATTTCATGAACTTCAAGCACTACCGCAGATACTGGGAGAAGTTAATTGCCAAGGACCCCGGCTTGCTGCACTGCTTTCCAGACGATCCTGACTACCCTCCTTACCGAAAGTAAACTCAACCACGGCACAATTGTGAGTTGTGCCGTGCCCCCAGACCATCTTCCAAGTCTGCGGCGCCAAGCGAGGGGTTCAAGCCCTTCGCTATCCACCCGCCAGGGTTTCCGGCTTCAGAAGGTCGTCCAGTTGCTGCTTTGACAGCAGGCCCCGCTCCAGCACCAGGTCGTAGACCCGGCGATTGTCCAGCAGCGCGGTGCGGGCAATATCGGTGGCATTGCCATAGCCGATGTGCGGGTTGAGCGCGGTGACCAGGCCGATGGAGTCTTCCACCTGGGCGCGCAGGCGCTCGGCGTTGGCGCTGATGCCGCGCACACAGCGCTGGTCCAGCACCACGCAGGCCCGGGTCAGGTGGGTGATGCTTTTAAACAGACTGTGGGCAATGATCGGTTCGAAGGCGTTGAGCTGCAACTGGCCGGCTTCGGCGGCAAAACTTACCGTGAGGTCATTGCCGATCACTTCAAACGCCACCTGGTTGACCACTTCCGGAATCACCGGGTTGACCTTGCCCGGCATAATGCTGGAGCCGGCCTGCATCGGCGGCAGGTTGATTTCGTTGAGACCGGCGCGGGGGCCGCTGGACAACAGGCGCAGGTCGTTGCAGGTTTTCGACAGCTTGATAGCGACTCGTTTCAGCACCCCGGACAACTGCACAAAAGCGCCGCAATCCTGGGTGGCCTCGATCAGGTTGGGGGCGGTGCACAGCGGCAGGCCGGTGATGCGATTGAGGTGGCGGCAGACCCGCTCGGCATACTGCGGGTGGGCATTGAGGCCGGTGCCGATGGCGGTGCCGCCCAGGTTGATCTCCTGCACCAGGCCGATGGCCTCGCTCACTCGCATTCGATCTTCCGCCAGCATGTCACAGTAGGTGCTGAACTCCTGCCCTAAAGTCATGGGCACCGCATCTTGCAGTTGGGTGCGACCCATCTTGATCACCGAGCGAAACTCTGTGACTTTGGCGGCAAAGGAACCGCGCAAATCGTCCATGGCCTGCTGCAGTTCCTGCAAGGCGAAACAGAGGGCGATCTTGATGGCGGTGGGATAGACGTCGTTGGTACTCTGCCCCAAATTGACGTGCTCGTTGGGGTGCAGTTGCTCGTAGGCGCCCTTGGCGTAACCCAGGTTTTCCAGGGCCAGGTTGGCGATCACCTCGTTGGCGTTCATATTGGTAGAGGTACCGGCCCCGCCCTGGATGACGTCCACCACAAACTGGTCGTGGCAGTGCCCGGACCACAGCGCCTCACAGGCGGCAATAATGGCCTCGGCGCGGTTGCTGCTGAGCAGGCCCAACTCCCGGTTGGTGATCGCCGCCGCCTGCTTGATGGCGGCAATGGCCTTGATCAGGTGCGGGTACTGGGCCACGGCAATACCGCTGATAGGAAAATTTTCCAGTGCCCGCAGGGTGTTGATGCCGTAGTAGGCCGAGGCCGGAATATCACGCTCGCCGAGCAGATCGTGCTCTTCGCGCACGGCTGCGGCGCTGCCCCCGGGAAGCACACTGGCGGAGTCGGTTTGCAGCAGCGGCTGGGCCACTGCCGGCTCTGGCTGATAATCGTTCATTAACCTACCTCGGGGCTAAAGCGGGACGGCCGGTAGGGTTCCAGGTCGATACTGGTTTGCCCGCTGGCAATTAACTCGGCCATGGTTTCCCCCACGCCGGGGCCAATCTGGAAGCCGGCGCCGGAAAAACCAAAGGCGTAATACAAGCCGGCCGCGACCGCGCTCGGACCCATGATCGGCTGCCAGTCCGGCAGGTAGCCCTCGGTGCCACTCCACACCCGAATCAACCGCAGTTGACCCAGCCCCGGCGCCAGGCGGCGGATCTGCTGCAACTGCGAGAGGGTGTTTTGCGGCCGCACATGGGTGCGACAGGTATTGGGAAAGCCCGGCGCCCGGGTGCTGCCGCCAATAATGACGTTGCCCCGCTCGATCTGGCGAAAGTAGACGGTTTCTTTTTCTTCAGTGGTGAACACCCCCACCGACGGCTTGATGCAGTAGGGTACCGGCTCGGTCACCGACATATTGGGGCCAAAGCTGGTCAGCGGTGCGGTCTCGCGAAACTGGGAGGCCAGCTCGTTGCCCCAGGCGCCGGTGGTAATGAGCACGTTGGGCGCGGTATAGACTGTGCCCGCCTCGGACAATACCTGGAAATCCTCGCCCACTTTTTCCACCAGGATAATGCGGGTATTTTCCTCGATGCGAGCCCCGAGGCGCTGGGCGGCGCGGGCGAACGCCGGCGACACCAGGCGCGGATTGGCGTGGCCGTCCAGCGCCGAGTAGGAACCGGCCAGCACCTCCGGGCCGAGAAACGGGAAGCGCTTGTGGATCGCCGGCGCACTCAGCAACTCCAGCTCCAGCCCCAACTCTTTGGCGTCGCGAGCGTAGCTTTCCATGCGCTCCACCATTTCGCTGCGGTCGCGGTAGCAAACTCGCATATGCCCGCCCTGGATGTATTCCACATCGGTATCCAGCAGTTCCTTCGCCCGGCGCCAGATAGCGCTGGCGCGATTGGCCAGTGGCAGTTGATAGAGCGGCCGCCCCTGGCGCCGCACGTTGCCGAAATTTGTGCCACTGGCATGCTGGCCGATCAGGTCGCGCTCCAGCAAGGTGACCGAGAGACCGCGCTGGCGCAAAAACAGCGCCGCGGAACTGCCCATAATGCCACCGCCGACAATAACTACATCGCTGGCTATTTGTTTCACAGGCCGGCCTCCGCTGGCTTCAATACCGGATCCACACCCTCTGCCGACACCTCCAGCCAATCCTCCGGCGCCACCTCAACCAGTGCCAGCGGCAGCGGCTTGACCGGTGCCTGGGCGCGCAAGCGACCGGCGCTGCAGATATCACCGTCGGTGGCCGCAGCGATCACTTCCGCCCCGGCGTTGGCGCAGTAGCGGCCCTGGCAGCGGCCCATACCGACGCGGCTGAAAGCCTTGGCGCGGTTGGCTTCGCTGGCGCCGGTCAGGGCGATGGTGCTGCGCATTTCGCCAACCGTAACGACTTCACAGCGACACAACACCGTTGCATCCGCCAGCTGCGCCGCCAACTGGTGCGGCCAGGGAAAGGCCTTGGCCAGGCCCCGGGCAAAGCGCTCCAGTTGCCCTAGTTGCTGTTGCAAGCGGGCCACCCGCTGGCTGTCCACGGCCTGGCCCCGGTCCGCCAGCAGCGCCAGCGCCGCCAGCTCACCGCTGGCTTCCGCCGCGTCGGCACCCCGAATGCGGGCGCCGTCGCCGGCCAGGTAAATATCTGCCACTGTGCTGCGGCCATCCCGATCGATGCGCGGCAACCACTGCCGGGTGGACGCATCAAAATCAAACTGGCAGCGCGCCAGGTCCGCCAACTGGGTTTCCGGGCGCAGGTGATAGCCCATGGCCACGGCGTCGCAATGCAGCTGCTTTTCCCGCCCGCGACCATCGCGAAAGCGCACGGCGGAGACGCCTGCGGCGGCATCGCCCTCGATCGCCAGCGGTTCAACCCCGCTGTAGACCGGCACCCCTTTGAGGTACAGCGAGGCGGTCAGGCCGAGGCCGTGGTACAGCGCCCGGGGATTGGCCAGCAGGTCCGGCAGCGCCGCGACCCGCCGGTAAAACGGCGAGGTATCCAGCACCCCGGCCACCCTGGCGCCGGCTTTGGCATACTGCGCCGCCACCAGGTACAGCAGCGGCCCGGTTCCCATAAACACCACTTCGGCACCGATGGCACAGGCCTGGGCCTTGAGCGCAATTTGCGCCCCGCCGAGGCTGTAGCAGCCGCTGTAGTTCCAGCCCGGCACCGGCAACAGCCGGTCGGTGGCGCCGCTGCAGATCACCAGTGACGAAAATTCCACGCTGCACTGCTGCGCACCGCGCACCACAAAAATGCGGTTGCCCGCCAGGTTCCAGATAAGGCTTTCAGGCCAGTAATCAAACCGCCCCTGCAAACCGTCAAAGCTTTTGTGCAGCCGGGTCGCCTTGGCCGCTTCCGAGCCGTACAACTGCTCCGCACTGCGCGTAAAATTATCCGGCTGGCGGCGATAGATCTGGCCACCGCTGCGGGCACTTTCATCAATTACTAACGGCCTGATACCGGCCTTGACCAGGGCTTCGACACAGCGACTACCCGCCGGTCCCGCCCCCACCACGACGACGCGAGGCTCTACTGCTGCTGCGGCCATGAGATCTCCAGTTGCGTGGTGACAATGCGCATATTCTCTGCCACGGTGGTGCTGCAGGCGCGTAAACGAGCGCCCTCTTCCGTGCGCACCCAGCAGTCCTGGCAGGCGCCCATCAGGCAAAACCCGGCCCGTTCAGCGTCGCCAAATTCCGAGGTGCGCAGCCGGTTGCTGTGCTGCAACAGCGCCACCAGCAGAGTATCGCCTTGCAAGGCGACAGCCGGCTCGCCGTCGATGTACAGCTGCACCTCAGGGCGCCGGGTTTCCCCGAGGCGGACAAAGCGTTTGCTCATCAGCCGGCACCTCCGGCGACGCATTTCAAAGGGGGGATTTCCAGTTCTCTCAACTCCTGCTCGCCGTGATGGCAGAGGACTTCGTTGCCACGCTGCATTTGCACCCGCGGCGGCGGCAGGCGATTACAGCGCCCGTCAATACGCACCGGGCAGCGCTCCAGAAAGTGACACAGCTCCAGCGATTTGACGGACCGGCCGATCTCGGGCAGGGCCGGCCGCTGCGCCACTCGCTCCAACCAGCCCTGTTGCAACTCCGGCACCGAGGCAATCAGCAGGTCGGTATAGGGGTGAAACGGCGGCTTGACGAAATGTTCGCGGCGACCGTACTCCACTTTCTGGCCACTGTAGAGCACCAGAATCTCATCGCACATGGAGCGCACCGTGGAAATATCGTGGCTGATAAACACCAGCGACAAATTCAGCTTACTGCGCAGCTCGGTGAGCAGATCGAGAATGGCGGCCCCCACCACGGTGTCCAGGGCCGAGGTCACCTCGTCGCAGAGAATCAAATCCGGCTCCGCCGCCAGCGCCCGCGCCAGGTTGATGCGCTGTTTCTGGCCGCCGGAAAGTTCGCTGCAGGGGCGCCCGGCCAGGTTGGCCGGCAGCTGCACCAGTTCCAGCAACTCGGCAATGCGCTGCTGCTTTTTGGCGCCGCGGTAACCGTGGTAAAACGTCAGCGGGCGGCCCAGGATACGGGCGATGGTGTGGGCCGGATTGAGCGCGGTATCGGCGTTCTGGAACACGATCTGGATGCGGCGAAACTGCTCGCGACTGCGCCCCTTGAGCGTGGGTGGCAAGACCTCGCCATCGAACAGTACCTGGCCGGCGGCCGGCCCCAGCAGACCGGCAATGACCCGCGCCAGGGTCGACTTGCCGGAGCCGGATTCACCGATCACCCCCAGGGTAGCACCGCGCTGCAGGGACACATTGATATCGCTGAGAATGGGCACGGCCGGCTGCCCCTGGCGGTCGATCTTGCCGTAACCGGCCAGCAGGTTGCGCACTTCCAGCAGCGGCGGCACCGCACTGTCCAGCTCGGGACCGTGGCGTTGTGGCTGGCGGGCGGCGGCCATCAGGGTGCGAGTATACTCGTCCCGGGGGGCATCCAGCACCTGCGCGGTGGCCCCCTGCTCGCGAATGGCGCCCTTGTTCAGCACCACCACCTGGTCCGCCATTTGCGCCACCACCGCAAGGTCGTGGGAGACGTATACCGCGGTGATATTGCGCTCCTGCACCACCTTTTTAAACGCTCGCAGCACGTCGATCTGGGTGGTCACATCCAGCGCGGTGGTGGGCTCGTCAAAGATCACCAGCTCCGGATCGGAGATCAGCGCCATGGCTGCCATCAAGCGCTGCAACTGGCCGCCGGAAACCTGGTGCGGGTAGCGGCTGCCGATGCTGTCCGGCTCCGGCAGGGCCAGCGCGCGGAACAACTCTACCGCCTTCTTTTGCGCCTGCTGGCGCGGCATCAGGTGGTGGATCGCCGCCACTTCGGTGACCTGGTCCATAATGGTCCGGGACGGGTTGAACGAGGCCGCGGCACTTTGCGCCACGTAGGACACCCGCCGGCCGCGCAGCTGCCCCAGCTGCTCGCGGCTGAGATCCATCACCTCGGTCGCGCCGATGCGGATAGAGCCGGACTCAAGCCGGCAGCCACCGCGGGCGTAACCCATCAGGGACAGGGCAATAGTGGTCTTGCCGGAACCGGACTCACCGATCAGGGCCAGCACCTGGCCCTTGTCGATGGCAAAGCTTACGTCGTCGACAATGGTAATGGTGCCGCCCGTGTCGGTCTCGGCCACCACCTGTAACTGCTGTACCTCAACATGTGCACTCACGTTACACCTCCCCGGCGGCGTGGCGAATCTTGCCGCGCAGGCTGTCGATCAGCAGGTTGACGCCGATGGTAATGGTAGCGATGGCCAGCGCCGGCATCAGCACTGCCGGCGCCCCTTCGGCCAAACCGGATATGTTTTCCCGCACCAGCGAGCCGAGGTCGGCATCCGGCGGCTGCACCCCCAGGCCGAGGAAACTGAGGCTGCTCAACAGCAGCACCACGTAGACAAAGCGCAGACCGAAATCCGCCAGCATGGGGTGAATCATATTCGGCAACACCTCGACCCAGGCCAGGTACAGGCGCCCCTCGCCCCGGGCCCGGGCCACCAGTACAAACTCCATGGCGTTGAGGTTTACCGCCAGCGAGCGGGCGATGCGGTAACAGCCGGGGGTGTAGGCAATGCCGATAATCAGCAGTAACAGCAGCGCCGAGGAATCGAAAGCGGCGATCATCACCAGCGCGAAGATCTTGCTGGGGATAGAGATCAGCGCATCCATAAACCGGCTCAGGGTCTCGTCCAGCCAGCGCGGGCTGACAGCGGCAAACAGCCCCAGCGCGGTACCGGTGAGGCCGGCCAGCAGGGCCGCTACCAGGGCCAGGCCGATGGTAAAGCGGGCGCCGTGGAGAATGCGGCTGAGCACATCCCGGCCGAGGTAATCGGTACCCAGAAGATAGGCGCCACCGGTGGGTTCGAACACATCGTAGGCGACGATTTCACCCACCGGGTGGGGGGCCAGCAGCGACCCGAACAGGGCCACAAACAGCCAGAACAGCACCAGCGCCAAACCGATCAGGCCGGTGGCGCTGGGCGGGCGAGTCAGGTTAAACGGCACGAGTCTAGCTCCTCAATTTCGGGTTGGAGACGATGGCGCAGATGTCGGCGAACAACACCAGTACCAGGTAGGCGGCGCAGAAAATCATGGCGCAAGCCTGCAGCAGGGGCATGTCGCGGTTGGTCACCGCATCCACCATCAAACTGGCCACGCCCGGGTAGTTGAAAATCACCTCCACGATGATGACCCCGCCGAGCAGGTAGGACAGCCCCAGCGCCACCGCGTTGGCGATGGGGCCGATGGCGTTGGGCAGGGCGTGGCGCAGCACCACGCGACCGAGGCTGGCACCTTTCAGCACCGCCATTTCCACGTAGGGCTGGTTCAATTGATCGATCACCGCGGCCCGGGTCATGCGCGCCATTTGCGCCACCAGCACCAGGCACAGGGTCATTACCGGCATGGCGTAGGCGCTGAGGAACTCCCCCAGGCTGGCGTCGGGCGGGGCGTAGGACAGGGCGGAAAACCAGCGCAGCTTGACCGCAAACACCAGCACCGCCACGGTGGCCAACAGGAATTCCGGCACCGCCACCATACACAGGGTCAGGGTACTGAGCACACGATCGGTGCGCGAACCACTGTGCATGGCCGCGTAGATACCGAGAAACAGCGCCAGCGGCACCGCCACCAGGGTGGTAATGCCGGCCAGCACCAGGGATTTCGGCAACCGCGTGGCCACCAGCTCGGCCACCGGCATATCGTTGGCCAGTGAGATACCCGGGTCGCCGGTGAGCAGACCGCCGAGCCAGTGCACATAGCGAATATGGCCCGGTTGATCCAGCCCCAGCGCGGAGCGCAGCGCCGCCACCGCTTCCGGGGTGGCGCTCTGCCCCAACATGGCCTGGGCGGCATCACCGGGCAACAGGCTGGAAATAAAGAACACCACCGCGGACACCAACAGTAACGTCAACAAGGCCGCACCGATGCGCTTGCCCAGTAACAACAGCAATTGATTCATAGTGCGCTTACCTCAACCATGCTTACTTCAACCGTGCTTACTTCAACCGTGCTTACATCAACGGTGCTTGCCTGAAACGTCGTCCGGCTCATCCGTGCCACCACACATGCTCGGCAAAGGAGTAGCCCATCAGGCCGCCCACGGGGATGGAGCCCAGCCCGCCCAGGCGGCGGTCAAAACCGTCGATCAGGCTTAAAAATACCGGCACGCCAATACCGGCCTCGTTGTGGATCAGGGTCTGCATATCCACGTACATCTGCTTGCGCCGGGCCTGGTCGCCCTCCGCCCGGGCCGCCAGCAGCAACTGGTCGAACTGGGGGTTTTTCCAGGCCGACTCATTCCAGGGGGCGGAGGATTTAAAGAACAAACTGAACAGCAGGTCGAGGCTGGGGCGCGGATTGATATTGCCAAAGGACAGCGGGTGCTTCATCCAGTGATTGGACCAGTAGCCGTCTCCCGGCACCCGGTTCACCCCCAGTTTGAGCCCCACCTTGGAGGCGGACAACTGCAGCAAGGTGGCCATATCCACCGAGCCCTCGGCGGCGGGCGAGGCAAACAGCGGGTAGCGGGCGCCGGTCATACCGGACTTTTTCAGGTGGTAGAGGGCGCGGTCCGGATCGTGGGGCCGCTGGGGCAAATCGCTGGCGTAAAAACGGTGGCTGGGCGGCACCGGGTGATCGTTGCCGATGGTGGCGTAGCCGCGAAACAGGGCGCGCTTGATCAGGTCGCGATCCATCAGGTACTTCATCGCCAGGACGAAATCCGGATTGCTGGAGGGGTACATATCCTGGCGCATAATCAGGTTGGTGTAGAGCCCCGAAGGCGTCTCCTTGACGGCAAAGCCCGGGGTCTGGTTGATGCGGCGGATCGAACGCGGGTTGACGGCGATAATCAACTGCACGTCACCGGACAGGAGCGCGTTGACCCGCGCCGTTTCGTCGGGGATACCGATCAGTTCAATCTCATCCAGGTAGGGCCGGCCCTCACGCCAGTAGTTTTCGTTGCGCTCGACGATGGTGCGCACGCCGGGCACAAACTCCTTCAGTTTAAACGGCCCTGTGCCGATGGCGGTGCGAAACTCTTTGGTACCGTCCTGGATAATGGTGAAGTGGGAGGTGGCCAGAATCTGCGGCAAATCGGCGTTGGGGCCGTTCAGTTCGATCTCCACCTGCAGTGGCCCCCGGGCCCTAACTGCGCTGAATTGCGCGGCCACCGCGGCGCCCTTGCTGGCAGTGGCCGGATCCTTGTGACGCAGCAGTGAATAGACCACGTCGTCGGCGTGCAGGGACTTGCCATCGTGAAATTCCACCCCGGGTTGCAACTCAAACAACCAGGTGGTCTGGTCACTGCTGCTAAAAGATTGCGCCAGCGACGGCTGGGCATCGAGGTGCTCATCGAAGCGGGTGAGGCCGTTGTAGAGCATATTGTGGCGCACATAATCGGTGGACAGGGAGCCCTTGGCCGGGTCGAGGGTGTCGGCGGTGGAGATGGACAAACTGGCGACCCGAATCCGCCCCCCTCGCACTGGCGTATTACCGAGCCTGTCCAGCTCTGCCAGCGCCAGGCGTCGCTGCAACTCGGTCTCGTCGCTCGAGTCCGACAGCGCCGTCCAACCCAGGTAGCCCAGCCCCGCGGCGGCGCCGGCACCCGCCAGCAAGCGCAAGGATTTGCGCCGCTGCTGGTCAACGCTGTCTTTGTTTCGATTTACCATACTGTCTCTATCCGTCAATTCGATTCAAAGGTGTGCCCAGAAGACTGGCGCAACAGTCACGCTGCCCTGCAGCCCAGCTACCGGGTACTCACTGCACCCGGTCCAGCCATTGGTAATACAAGCCCACCAGCGGCAGGAACCAGGGCTTGCCAAAGTGCCCCGGGATCGCCGGCCAGGACAAATCCCGCCAGGGGTTGGCGGCGCGATTACCCGCCATCACCTCAGCCATAACTTCGCCCATATGTACCGACATCTGCACGCCGTGGCCACTGTAGCCCATGGAGTAGTACAAGCCATTCTTTTCACCGGCCCGGGGCAGGCGATCCTGGCTCATATCCACGGTGCCGCCCCAGCAGTAGTCGATACCCACCCCTTGCAGCTCGGGAAAATGCCGTTCCAGTGCCGCTCGCAATACCGCACCGCTCTTCTGGTCGGACTTGGGATTGGATACCGCAAAGCGGGCGCGGCCGCCGAACAGCAGGCGATTGTCGGGAGTGAGGCGAAAGTAGTTGCCGATATGGCGGGTGGTGACGTAATTGCGCGACTGCGGCAGCAGCCGCTCGGTCAACTCGGCCGGCAGCGGTGCGGTGACCACGGCGAAACTGCCCACCGGCACGATGCGGCGCCGAAACCAGCCAAAGGGGCCGGGGCCGCTGCCACCGGTGGTGACCAGCACCTGTTTGGCCTGCACACTGCCGCGAGCCGAGCTCACCTGCCAGTCGCCTGAGGGCAGGCGCTGCAGTCCGGTCACGGCGGCGTGTTCGTACACGCGAGCACCCGCTGCGGCCGCGGCCTCAGCCAGGCCAACACCGAATTTGCCGACGTGCATTTGCGCACTGTCCGGCTGCAGCAGGCCACCAAAATAGCCGCCGCAACCCAATTCCGCCGGCAGTTCGGCCGCCGTCACCAGCTTTACACCAGGGTCGACGCCGGCCGCCAGCAAGGCTTCACTGGCGCGGGCCAGGCCCTCGTAGTGTTCCGGCTTGGCCGCCAGTTTGAGCTTGCCACAGCGGCGGAAACCGCAGTCGATATTTTCTGACTGCACCAGCCGCTCGACTGTGTCGACCGCGCTGTTGTAGGCCAGGTAGAAGCGCCGCGCCGTGTCCTCGCCAAACTCCTGCACCAGCGCCGAATAGGACTGGGCGGTGCCATTGTTGCACTGGCCGCCATTGCGCCCGGAGGCCTCGCCGATGACCCGGCCCGCCTCCAGCACCACCACACTGGCGCCGCGGCGGGCGAGCGCCAGGCCCGCGGACAAACCGCTGTAGCCGCCGCCAACAATGGCCACATCCACCCGGTCCGCCGCCTCGCCTACCTGCCCGGCGGCACCGCCCTGGAACGCCGGTGCAGTGTCCAGCCAGAAGGATTCAAGTTTCATAGAATTTTAGAGCCCAACGATGCCTGGCAAGCCACCGATATCCTGGATTTCGTGGTAGTTGTAGTAAGGCGTCGACGGCTCGTGGCCGCGGTTGACGAACACCTTGTTCTTGATGCCGATATCGTCCGCCGACATCAAGTCGTAGCGCAGGCTGGAGGAGACATGCAGCATGTCTTCGGGATTACAGCCGAGGTTGTCCAGCATATATTCAAATGCCTGCAGGCGCGGCTTGTAAGCCTGGGCCTGCTCGGCGGTGTAGACGTGGGCGAACGGCGCCTGCAGCTTCTCAACATTGTGGGGCAACTGCACGTTCATGGCGTTGGACAGGATCACCAGCGGTATTTCCTTGGCGATAACTTTCAGCGGCTCGGGCACATCCGGGTGCGGCCCCCAGGTGGGCACGGCGTTGTAGATAGTGATGGAGTCTTCATCGCGATACTCGATGTTCCAGCGTTTGCAGGTGCGGGCTACGGAGTTGCGCACCACCTCCTGGTAGGGCTTCCAGGCGCCGAGCACTTCGTCCAGGCGGTAGGCAGAAAAGTCTTTGCAGAACTGGGGCATTTGCTCCGCGGTGACGCGGTCACTGAACAACTCCCGGGCCATGTTGGCCATCTGGAAGTAAATCAATGTGCCGTAGCAGTCAAAGCTGATGAATTTGGGTCTGAAAGTGCTCATAGTTTCTCTCGCAGTTTTCCGCAGTGGGTGAATACAGGTTGAAAAGTATTACAGCACGTTGCCGCCAACAGATAGTCCTGATTTGGAATCCCTGCGCTGAAAAATACGCTGTTTTGGCGTTGCAATCAGCACAGTTTGCCGTTGCTGATTGTTCTTATTTATACGCGAACCTTGCACCAATGTGGTGACTAAAGATGGTGCCGATTGTCGACCGCTGCCAGCCGGTTTCACCGGCAGCATATAATGCTGATAATGCCGGAAAAACAACAGAACAATGGAGATTGATTGCGACCTAACAACAACACCCACCAGCGCGCTGTCGTTAACATAGTCCTACAGTGCACATTTGCACATTTACATATTGCCCGGCCGCATTAGTTGTTAAACAGGATTGATCAGCGCCGGCCAAAGCAATCCACCCATATGCCGGATGTTACCTATGACCAAATCATTGCTAACCGAGCTGGACCGCAGCCACCTGATCCACCCGGTGATCAATTTCCGTGCCCACGAAGAGAAAGGCGTAAAAATTCTGCAGAGTGGCGACGGCGCCTGGCTGACCGATATCGATGGCAAGCGCCTGCTCGACGGCTTCGCCGGTTTATGGTGCGTCAATGCCGGCTACGGCCAGCAGAGCGTGGTGGAAGCTGCCGCCAAACAGATGAGCCAACTGCCCTACGCCACCGGCTATTTTGGCTACGGCTCGGAGCCGGCCATACGGCTGGCGGCGAAACTGGTGGAACTGACACCGGCGTCCCTTGAGCACGTCTATTTCACCCTTGGTGGCTCCGATGCGGTGGATAGCGCTATTCGCTACATTACCCACTATTACAACGCCATTGGCCAGCCCCAACGCAAACACTTTATTGCCCAGGAGCGCGGCTACCACGGCTCCTCGGCGGTGGGCGCGGGCATGACCGGCCTGCCGGCTTTCCACACCAATTTCGACCTGCCGCTGGCCAACCAGCACCACATTCCCTGCGCCTACGTCTACCGCAGCCCGGTGGGCAGCGACCCGCAGGCGATAATTGACGCCTCGGTCGCCAACCTGCGCGCCAAGGTGGCGGAACTGGGTGGCCCCGACCAGGTAGCGGCATTTTTCTGTGAGCCCATCATCGGCTCTGGTGGGGTGCTGGTGCCGCCGGTGGGCTGGCTCAAGGCCATGGAAGCTACCTGCCGTGAACTGGGCATTCTGCTGCTGGTGGATGAAGTCATTACCGGCTTTGGTCGCACCGGCCCCATGTTTGCCTGCGAGGCGGAAGGCGTGCAACCGGACCTGATGACCATGGCCAAGGGCCTGACCTCCGGCTACGCCCCCATGGGTGCCGTGATGATGTCCGATGCCATCTACGCCGGCATTGCCGACGGCCCCAACCGCGCGCCACTGGTGGGCCACGGCCAGACCTACTCCGCCCACCCGGTCAGCGCTGCGGTGGCGCTGGAAGTACTGCGCCTCTACCAGGAGGGCGGACTGCTGGCCAATGGCCAGAAAGTGGCACCCTACTTCGCCGAGCGCCTGCAGGCCATGACTGCCCACCCACTGGTGGGCGACGCCCGCCAGCGCGGCCTGCTGGGCGCGCTGGAACTGGTGGCCGACAAGGGCACTAAAGCGCGCTTTGCGCCGGAACTGCAACTGCACGACCGCCTGGCCGGCATCGCCTATGAAAACGGCATTATCTTCCGCGCTTTCGCCGACGGCATCCTCGGCTTCGCCCCGGCCCTGTGTTTTAGCGAGCGCGACTTCGAGTTCCTGTTCGATCGTTTGACCTTGTCACTCGATACCCTGCTCAACCAAACTGACATCCGCAAGGCGGTGGCCTGATCATGACCAACTCTACCTACAACATCGCCGTAATTGCCGGCGACGGCATCGGCAAGGAAGTTATGCCCGAAGGCCTGCGCGTACTGCAGGCCGCGGCGGCGCGATTTGACATCGATATCGCCTACCACCACATCGACTGGGCCGGCTGCGACTACTACGCCGCCCACGGCCAGATGATGCCGGACGACTGGAAAGCACAACTGCAGGGCATGGACGCCATTTACTTTGGCGCCGTGGGCTGGCCGGACACCGTGCCCGACCACATCTCCCTGTGGGGCTCGATCCTTAAATTCCGGCGCGAGTTCGACCAGTACATCAACTTGCGCCCGGCGCGCACCTTTGCCGGTGTGCCCTGCCCGCTCAACAGCGCCGCTGGCGGCGACATCGATTTTTTGGTGGTGCGGGAAAATACCGAGGGCGAGTACTCTGCCATCGGCGGCATCATGTTCGAGGGCACCGAGCGCGAGGTGGTGATGCAGCAGTCCGTGTTCACCCGCCACGGCACCGACCGGGTCATGCGCTACGCCTTCGACCTGGCCCGGCAGCGCAGCCGCAAACAGCTGACCGTGGCCACCAAGAGTAACGGCATGGCCATCAGCATGCCCTGGTGGGACGAGCGCGCCGCCGCCATCGCCACTGAATTCCCGGATATCAGCTGGGACAAGCAGCACATCGACATTCTCTGCGCCCGCTTTGTTATGCAGCCCCAGCGCTTTGACGTGGTGGTGGCCTCCAACCTGTTTGGCGACATCCTCTCCGACTTGGGGCCAGCTTGTACCGGCACCATCGGCCTGGCGCCGTCAGCCAATCTCAACCCGGAGCGCAAGTTTCCCTCCCTGTTCGAACCGGTGCACGGCTCGGCCCCGGACATCAGTGGCAAGAACATCGCCAACCCGGTGGCCATGATCTGGTCCGGCGCCCTATTGCTGGACTTCCTCGGCCAGGGCAGCGGCCCCTGCCGCGAGGCCCACGACACCATCGTCGCCGCCATCGAAACCGTATTGGCCGAAGGACCGCGCACCGCCGACCTCGGTGGCCAGGCCTCCACCACCGAGATGGGCAAAGCCATCGCCGAGCTGGTGGCCCGATAATCAGGAGTTTGACCGCGCATGAATGAATCCATCCCCCTGCAGCTGCAGCGCGCCGACCTGCTCTGTCGCCAGAACTTTATTGCCGGTCAATGGTGTGACAGTGCCGCCGGCGGTCAACTGGCGGTGAGCAATCCCGCCACCGACACGGTGTTTGCCCAGGTGGCCAACAGCGACCAGCAAGACGCTCTCGCCGCGGTGGATGCAGCGCAAGCGGCCCTGCCCCGGTGGCGCGCGCAGACCGCCAGGGCGCGCTCGCAACTGCTGAAACAGTGGCACCGCTTGATCCTCGCCAACAGCGAAGACCTCGCCACCCTGATGTCGCTGGAGCAGGGCAAACCGCTGGCCGAAGCCCGCGCTGAGGTGGCCTACGGTGCCTCCTATGTGGAGTGGTTTGCGGAGGAAGCGGTGCGCGCCCGCGGCGATATCCTGCCAGCGCTGGCGCCCGGCAAGCTGCAGATGGTGGTCAAGGAACCGATCGGCGTGGTGGCCGCCATCACCCCCTGGAACTTCCCCCTGGCCATGATCGCGCGCAAACTGGCGCCGGCCCTGGCCGCCGGTTGCACGGTCATTGCCAAGCCCGCCGAGGACACACCGCTGACCGCCCTGGCACTGGTAAAGCTGGCCGAAGAGGCCGGCTTCCCGGCCGGCACCATCAATATCGTCAGCGCCTCCCGGGAGAGCACCGCGACGGTGGTGGACTGCTGGCTGCGCGACGGCCGGGTGCGCAAGATCACCTTCACCGGCTCCACTCCGGTGGGCAAGCACCTGGCCCGGGAATCCGCCGACACCCTGAAAAAACTGTCGCTGGAACTGGGCGGTAATGCCCCCTTTATCGTCTTCGCCGACGCCGACCTGGACGCGGCGGTGAGTGGCCTGATGGCGGCCAAGTTTCGCAACGGCGGCCAGACCTGTGTCTGCCCCAATCGGGTCTATGTGCACAGCGATGTGATGGCCGCCTTTACCGAAAAGCTGCAGGCTCAGGTGGAGCAGCTCAGCGTCGGGCCTGCCACCCACCCCGCCGCCACCATCGGTCCCATGATCAACCGCCGCGCCATCGACAAGATCCAGCGCCACGTGGACAACGCCGTGGCCCAGGGTGCCCGCCTGGTTGCGGGCGGCCAGCCGCTGCGCAATGCCATCGCCGACGGCCCGTTTTATTTTGCCCCCACCATCCTCGCCGACGTCACCACCGCTATGGAGGTCTGCCACGAGGAGACCTTCGGCCCGCTGGTGCCGCTGTTTCGTTTTCACAGCGAGAGCGATGTGATCGAGCAGGCCAACGCCACGCCCTTTGGCCTGGCCGCCTACTTCTACACCCAGGACCCGAGCCGCATCTGGCGCGTGTCGTCAGCCCTGCAGGCGGGAGTGATTGGCATTAACGAGGGCGCGGTGGCCAGCGAGGCGGCGCCCTTTGGTGGCGCCAAGGAATCCGGCTACGGCCGCGAGGGGTCGCACTATGGCCTCGATGACTATCAAAACATCAAGTATCTGTGTCAGGGCAATCTGGGTTAGGACAATCTGGGTTAGGACAATCTAGGTTAGGACAAGCCAGGTTAAAACAATCCGGGCCAGGGCAATCTGGACACTCAATAAGGAACCAGCAGGTTATGAAGCAGCAGGCAACCACTCAGGCAAACAGCACTTTCGAACCCTATCCGGTGGAAATCCAGGCACCGGACATCAGCGCCTTTGCCGAGGGCAATTGCGGCGTGCCCTATGTGTACAGTTTTGACAGCGGGGTCTCCGGCCCCCATGTAATGATCAACGCCCTTACCCATGGCAACGAGTTTTGCGGTGCCATCGCGGTGCGGGAGTTACTGCTCAGCAATGTGCGACCGCGGCGCGGCAAGTTGACCCTGGCGTTTGCCAACCACGCCGCCTTCAGCCGCTTCGACGCCGCCAACCCGGACGCCTCCCGCTTTGTGGATCGCGACTTCAATCGCGTCTGGACCGAAGCACTGCTGGATGACCTCAGCCAGGACTGTTCGGAGCTGCGCCGGGCGCGGGAGATGCGGCCGGTGATCGATAAGGTCGACCTGCTGCTCGACCTGCACTCCATGCACGAGCGCAGCGCGCCGCTGATGTTATCCGGGCCGCTGGAAAAGGGCGTTACCTACGCCCGCCAAATGGCCCTGCCCGGTAATATTATTGTCGATGCCGGTCACGCCGAAGGTCGACGCCTGCGCGATTACAGCGGTTTTGGCGACCCGGCCAGCTGCAAAAACGCCCTGCTGGTGGAGTGCGGCCAGCACTGGGAGAGAAACGCGGAAACCGTCGCCCGGCAGTGCGCGGCGCGCTTCCTGATGCTGGCTCGCACGGTCAATGAAAACGATATTCCCCGCGCCTGGCGCGCCGCCCCGGAGCCCTACCCGCGGGTAATCCGGGTCACCGATGCCATCGTCGCCAACAGCATGGACTTCCGCTTCGCCAGCGATTATCGCGGCCTGGAAACCTTCCCCGACAAGGGCACCGTCTACGCCGTGCGCGACGGCCAGCCGCTGGCCACCCCCTACCCCAATTGCGTGATGGTCATGCCCTCGCTGCGCCAGCTGCGCCCGGGTGTTACCGTAGTGCGCCTGGGCCGGCTGGACAGCTAGACTAAAGGACTAAAGATCCCCGTGAACCGGGGCCAATAAAAGACGACGAGGACCACTAATACCCCCGGCTGAGGTCCACCGCGCCGTGCATTGGCAGCCCCTGCCGAAAGCGGCGCACATTATCCAGCAACACATCGCAACCGCTGTCGTGGGAAGTCACCCCGGCAATATGGGGGGTCAGCCAGATCTTCGGGTGCTGCCAAAATGGATGGCTGTACCCCGGCGGTTCCTCTTGCAACACATCCAGCATTGCCGCGCCGAGCTGGCCGCTGTCCAGCGCCGCCAACAAATCCTCTTCCTGCAAGTGACCACCGCGACCGGCATTGATAAGCGCCGCCCCGGCGGGCAAGTGGTTGAAGTTGCGGGCGCAGAGGATGTGCCGGGTCTCCGCGGTCAGGGGCAACAGGCAGATCAACAGATCGGTCTGCTGCAAAAAATCCGGCAGTTGCTCCCAGCCGGCGAAACAGGTCACCCCTTGTAACTGGTGCGCCGAGCGACTCCAGCCGTTGAGCTGAAACCCCAGCGAGCGCAGCTGGGCGATAACCGCGCGCCCCAGGTTGCCGAGCCCCATCACCCCCACCCTGCGCTGCTGGGCCGGCACCCAGGGCTGCGCCTGCCACTGCTGCTGGCGCTGCTGCTGCAGGAAACGCGGCATATCCCGGTGCAGGGCCAAAGTGCCCAGGGTGACATATTCCACCATCCCCTGGGCAATGCCCGGGTCCAGCATGCGCACCAGTTGCAGCTGCGGCGGAAAGGCACTCAAATCGAAATGATCAACCCCGGCCCCCACCGAAAACACCACCCGCAAATTGGGAAACAACTCCAGCATATTGTCCGGCGGCAGCCAGGCCACCAAGAACTCCACCGCCTCCGGGTCGCCCACATCGGGCCAAAGATGAAAGGATAACTCCGGCATTTCCCGGGCAAAACGCTGCTGCCAGTGACGCCCGCGGGCCTCTTCCGACTTGTAAACTATGGCTGCACAGATAACAAATTCTCCTTCAGGTACGGGCGGCTACAAACTCTGCGCTGCCGCGGCCAAACTAGCGCTCGGCCTTAAACAGCGTATTCAGCGGGTAGTGCAATTTGACAATCGGTGATTTCAGCACGATGTAACTGAAATACTTGGAGATACCGAAGTCACTCTCCAGAATTTCCTCGATCAATTCCTGGTAGTGGCCGATGCCGCGAGTGACAAACTTCAACAGGTAATCGTAACCGCCACTGATCAAGTGGCATTCAATCACCTCGTCTACGGATTTGATTTTCTGCTCGAAGCGAGCAAAGTTTTCCCGGTGGTGATCGTCCAGCGTCACCTCGGTGAAAATGGTCGCCGTCTCGCCCAGCTTGTCGAGGGCGATGTGGGCGTTATAACTGGTAATGTAGCCAAATTTTTCCAGCCGTTTGACTCGGGTCAGGCAGGGGCTGGGCGACAACGCCACGGCATCGGCCAGGTCGGTGTTGGTGATACGTCCATTGCGCTGCAGCTCGGCGAGAATATTGATGTCGATCCGATCCAGTTTCATGCTGGCCATAGTCGTTGTTACTCTTGCAAATAATGTTTATCGGGTACTACCGGGGCCGACCGTTGCAGTGTCCAGCCTCCGGGCAGGTTTAAGGTCCGCCATAATAACCGGCCTCGAGCCAATTCGCAGCGATCGCTGGCAATAATCAGCGCCGCCGCCACCTGATCGTCCAACCCAGTATCAGCAGCACCAGCAGGCCCGCCGCCGTGGCAACCATCAGCAGGCGGCCAGGCCAATGCCACAGCGCCCCGGTATGCAGGGGCAACATCTGCATCCAGAGGGCCGAATTGTCTGCCGCCAACAGCATGGAGACTATCTCCTGCGACTCCGTATCGATGCGCAGGCGATCGATGGCCCAGGGGTGTTGCGCCGGGGTGACCAGCTGCAAGGTCACCTGCCGCTCACCGCCGAGACGCAGGTCGCGCAGCTGCGCCGCGGGAAACTTTTCCTGCGCCAGTGACACGGCCCCATCGATGCCAGTGGCGTTCAACAGCTGGCTATTTTTCACCACCGCCGCTGGCGCTGGGCTGGCAGCCAGTTGCGCTGCCAGGGTTTCCAAAATAATCAGCAGGCCGGTAATCACCAGCAGCAACGCCAGCGGCGCCAGCGCAAACCCCAACGCCTTGTGCAACTGCCGCCCCCAGTGGCGAAAACCCGGCGTCCACCTGATTTGCCAGAGGCTGCGCCAGCGGCCCCGGCGCGGCCAGCCGTAAGCCAGGCCACTGATAATCATGCTCAGCAGCAACAAACCGGTGCTGGTCACCAGCAACAGACCCGCCAGCCCCGGCAGCGGATGGGCGTGCAGGGCCAGTGCGGCCTCCACCGGAAACTGGCGCCAGCCGCCGGCCTGCAACAGCGCACCGCTGGCGCTGTCCAGGGCCACCAGGGAGTCCCCCTGGGCGCTGGTCACTTGCAAGATATAAGGGCTGAGCTCGGTGCGGGGAAAGAACACACGCCTGATGTGCTGCCCGGGATGCTGGCGCGAATAATTTTCCAGCAGCTGGCCGGCACTGAGCCGCGCGGTACTTGCCGCCGTTGGCAGGGACGAGGCATACAACCAGTCATTGAGCTCCCAGCGAAAGGCAATCACTGTACCGCTGAGCAGCTGCAACAGAATCAGAACCCCCAAGTAGATCCCCAGGGTTGTGTGGAGCTTGAACAGCAGCGGCTTGAATCTCATGGTATGGGCAGAGTCACTGTGTAAGCAAAAACAAAAACACCGGCAGGGTGACCCCTGCCGGCATTGAGTCAACTTCTAGCGTGCAAAATCAGAAGCTGTATTGGGCGCCCACGGTGTAGGTCATGGGAGAACCCGGTGTCGTCCACCACTTGTGGTAGGAGCTGACGTAGTACTTCTCATCGGTGACATTGTCGATATTCACCGACAACTTCAGGTTTTGGCTGGCCTGATAGGACCCAAACAGATTCACCAGTGTGTAGGACGGCAGCACATAAGTGGGATCAATGGTTTCCCCCAGGCGATCGTCGACGTAGTTGACGCTGATGCCCGCAGTGGAAGCTGCGCCACCAATCTCAAAGCTTTTCACCAGCATCAAATTACCGCTGTGCTCGGGAATATTGATCAGCGGGCTGCCGGCGGGGATAGGCACACCCCAGTCGGCGTTGACGACATCATTGGTGGTGGCCGCGTCCACATAGGCGTAGGAGAACATCAAGCGCAGTGACTCGCTCAGCTCGCCGGTCAGGTCAATCTCAATACCTTTACTTTCGGCTTCACCCAGTGCAGCTGAAAAGCCCTGGTTAACCGGGTCCGAGGTAATGATGTTGGATTTTTCTGCCTTGAACAGGGCCACAGTGCTATTGAGCATGCCGTTGGGGGAAGTCCATTTGACACCCAGCTCGTAGGATTTGCTGTCTTCGGGCTCAAAGGCGTTACCATCAAAGTCGGCCCCGCTGTTGGGACGGAACCCTTCTGAGTAACTGGCGTACAACGACAAGTTATTAGTAGGCTCGAATACCAGGCCGAAGCGTGGGCTGGTCTTGGTTTGTGACTGCTTGCTGCGGGTATCGCGCAGGCGATTGTGAATATCCTGATCAAAATCATCGCGGCGTATACCGATCAGCATCTTCCACTGCGCCGACAGATCGATTTGATCCTGCAGGTAAATGCCCTTGGCGCTCTGCTCTTCCAGGTTATTGGTTTGCGGTGACAACGGCGGGCGGGTTTGGCCGTATACCGGGTTGAATACATTGATAGCGTAGGTGGTATCACCGGTGCCAAACGCTACCCGAAAGCGATCCTGGATCGATTCCAACTCGTATTCGTAGGCGTCTGCACCAACCAGCAGGTGATGGGTGAATGGACCGGTATTAAAAGTACCTGTCAGCTCGATACGGCCGGACAAGTCATCGGCATCGTAATCCCGGCAGCGGGGCTGGCGCACCAACGTCATACCGTCATCATCCAGTAACTGGCGCCCACCGGACAACTCAGCCCCGGATGAACAGCCTTCAAACGACGACGATCGTGCACCGGCACCCGCCAGTATTGACCAGCCACCGGCAAAGTCATGCTGCAATACCGCTTGATGGCCCACAGCCGTGATTTCGGTGGGGCCATCACCGGGCTCACCCAGGAAGCGCGACACAGGCAGCACTTCCGGGTCACCATCGATGGCCACAATACCGCGGTCAAATGGCGCCTTCTGGCTCAGGTATTCCAGCTCATAGCTCAGGCTGGTGCTGTCGGACAGCACAAACAGGAAAGACGGCGTCAGCGACAGCTTTTCTGATTCCACAGTATCGCGAAAGCTGTTGGCATCCTGGTAAGCACCATTGATGCGAAACGCCACTTTGTCGGACAACTTGTCGGTAAAGTCACCCTCCACGCGATAGGTATCATAGCGACCAGCCGAGGTGCGAATATAACCTTCGCGCTCAAACTGCGGCTTCTTGGTGACGATATTAATGGTGCCGCCGGGTTCACTGCGACCGTACAGGGCAGAACCCGGGCCCTTGAGAATTTCGATGGTTTCGATATTGGAGGCGTCGCGATTGCCGCTAAAACCGCGGCCGCCGCTAAAGCCGTTGATCAGGTAACCGGACGGCAGGTTTTCATCGCCGGCAAAACCGCGAATGGCAAAGCTGTCCCAGAGCCCGCCAAAGCTGTTCTGGCGGGCGACACCGCCGGCCATATCCAGCGCGCCTTGCAGCTCCATTTTACCGAGTTCCACCAGCAGGTCACCGGACATGACCTGGACTTGCTGGGGCAGGGATTCCAGCGGCGTGTCGCCGCGATAGGGTTGTTTCTGGCCAATGACGGCGACCTCTTCGAGGCTCTTGCCGTCGGCTTTCGCCGCCAGTACTTGCGCGCTTCCAAACAGGCAGATAGCGGCCGATAGTAGGGTTTTGCCAAGGTGCGGCTGTTTCATCATGGTGACTCTCCTGGAGTAGAACGATTTCAAAGTGTTGGTCCTGAATCGACCCTTACAGCTGCGCTCTTTTGACGCACAACTTGTTGCAGTCCTTGCAATGCAACCGGTAAAGGCGATGCATGTATTCCGTTCTAAATTGAGTCTACGCCCCTGATTTTTTTAATTTGGCTCGTATTCGCGGCCTTTGGCGGCGAAATATTTTATGCCTTGAAAAAATTTGGCAGATTATGCTGATCACCCCCAAAGTGGTACCTTCTGAAACACGACAATTTCCTTTCCACTCACTTGCCACGGGGATTGCCAGGTTACACCTTGCCCCTGTGCAAGCCCTGCCGGGCGGTCAAAATCGGGGATTTTTTGGCCAAAAGCGGCGGATGCACCACATTGGAACCCGGCAATGCACCAAGATAGCCAAGGGTGCATACGACAATTGCTGCTGACATAACTGGCACTGCAGCAGAATCTACTCCGGCCAGCGACAGGCTGCTTGCGGGCAACCAGGGTTGCGCCTGAAACGTCCAATTGCTCTCGATCTGCTGCCAGTGAATTCCTGGCACTTGAAATACGCCGGCATAAGCAAGTTATTACGATTCGCTGTTACCATTTCGAAACATGTAGCAGCCGGGAAAGGCAGTCCTTTACTGGTAGCCATTCGACGTTTCTTGTATAAGTACCTCTGCTGCCCTGCCCCCTGAATTTCAGGCGATTTATGTGTGCTGGCTCTTGCCACGGATGAACGCACTTGTCGCATCCCTGGAGACCTGACCAACCCAACCGCTACCAGCCAGCAGGGCGTATTCAACCGATATCGTAACGACGGCACGAACAACAGGACAAGGAATTTAAACGGAATGGCCCTGGAACTCACCAGCCAGTATATTTTTGGCGGCGCGCTGCTGGCTTTGCTGTGCGTGTTTGCCAGCATCCTTTCACGGCGCTTTGGCGCGCCGTTGCTGCTGGTGTTCCTGGTGCTCGGCATGTTGGCCGGGGAAGACGGCCCCGGCGGCATTAAATTCGACGATTTCAACCTCGCCTTCCTGTTCGGCAACCTGGCCCTGGCCATCATCATTTTCGACGGCGGCCTCGGCACCCGCCGGGATACCTTTCGGGTCAGTCTCCGGCCAGCCCTGTCACTGGCCACGGTGGGCGTGTTAATCACCGCGGCCCTGACCGGCCTGGCGGCCCACTGGATTTTAAAACTGCCCTGGCAGGAAGGCCTGCTGATCGGCGCCATTGTCGGCTCCACCGACGCCGCCGCGGTGTTCGGCCTGCTGCGCTCTGCCGGGCTGGAACTGAAAGAACGCACCGGCGCCACCCTGGAAATAGAGTCCGGCTCCAACGATCCCATGGCCATCTTCCTGACCCTGACCCTGGTGCAAGTGATGACCCTGGGCGACGGCGACTTTGGCTGGCCACTGTTGACCGAACTGGCGCGGCAAATGGGCCTCGGCCTGGTGGGCGGGTTGGCCGGCGGCTACTTGCTGGCACTGCTGTTGCAGCGCCTGAACCTGGCGGTGTCGATGTATCCACTGTTGGCCATGGCCGGCGGTTTAAGCGTATTCGGCGTCACCAACCTCGGCGGCGGCAGCGGCTTCCTCGCCATTTATATCGTCGGGGTCATGATCGGCAACAAACCCCTGCCCTACGGCAGCGATATTCACCGCTTCCACGACGGCATGGCCTGGCTCAGCCAGATCGGTATGTTCCTGATGCTGGGGCTGTTGATTACCCCCAGTAACCTGCCGCCGATCATCCTGCCGGCCATCGCCATTGCGGCGGTGCTGATCTTTGTGGCGCGACCGCTGGCGGTGTTGCTGTCGCTGTTGCCGTTTCGCTTTCCCTGGCGCGAACAGGTGTTTATTGGCTGGTGCGGACTGCGCGGTGCGGTGCCGATTATCCTGGCTTTATTTCCGTCGCTGGCCGGTATGGAGCACACCAAAACCTATTTTGAGCTGGTGTTTTTCGTGGTCTTCATCTCGCTGGTGCTGCAGGGCTGGACCATCGCGCCGCTGGCGCGCTGGCTGCAGATTGAACTGCCGCCACCGGCGCGGGAACCCCAGCACCTGGTGTTGAAAATACCCCAATACCAGGACAAGGAAATCCTGGTCTATGAAGCGGTGCCGGGCAGCGCCGCCGTCGGCAAGAAGTGCAAATATTTACCCTTGTCCGACGGCGCGCAACTGGTGGGCGTGGTGCGCCAGGGTATTATGCTGGAAGATTCACAGCAGCAAACCTTGCAGGCCCATGACCAGGCGCTGATCCTGGCGGCCACCGGTACCAGCGCCGCCCTCAATCGCCTGTTCGCCCTGTCGGCGCCGACCCCGCGCCTGGACTCGGCGGTATTTTTTGGCGAGTTTATTATCCAGCCACAGTCCCGGTTGGCGGAGCTATCCCAGCTGTACGGGTTTACGGTAGAGGAGAAATACCAGCAGCTGACCATCGCCGAGCTTATCCGCGAGAAGTTTAATGGCAAACCGGTTATTGGCGACCGGGTTAAGCTGGGCTCGGTGCAGTTTGTTGTGCGGGAGTTCAAGGGCGACGAGATTACCGCGGTGGGGTTAAAGCTGGGCCAGTCCGGGCCCGGCTGATGGAGGAGTTCGATGGCCCGGGCGGTGGTGTCCGGAGTCTGGCATTGCCCGGCTTCAGGTGCCGCAGTATCGGCTATCGACGCTTTGACCGACGCGATTTCGTCGAGCGATGCCCGACATGAGCAGACCTGCGAAAACTCGTGACCTGGCCGGCAAAGCGCGATCAGGCAGAGCGCCAGCCAACCTCACGCACGCTTCCTTTATGCTATAAAATAAAGGACCGACTTAAGAGCCAAGTAATCGTTCCACTATGTCTGCCAATACCATCGACATCAACCAGCGCATGAATCGCTTTGACCGCCACCACAGTGTCTGGCTGTTTGGTTACGGCTCCCTGATCTACAAGGCCGACTTCCCCTTTATCCAGCGCCGGCCGGCCAGGATTCATCACTGGGTACGGCGCTTCTGGCAGGGTTCCCACGATCATCGCGGCACGCCCGAGGCCCCGGGGCGAGTGCTCACCCTGGCATCGCAGCCCGGAGCCGTCTGTGAGGGCATGGCTTACCTGATCACGCCGCAGGAATTCGAGCACCTGGATCGGCGCGAGAAAAACGGCTATTTACGCCTCGCCACCGCGATCGAATTTGCCGACGGGGAGCAGGTCGAGGGGCTTTTCTATGTAGCCCGGGAAGACAACAGCGCCTACCTGGGGCCGGCCACCGAGACGGAGATCGCGGCCCAGATTGCCGCCGCCCAGGGACCCAGCGGCAGCAATCGCGACTATGTCCTGCATTTGGCCACCGCGTTGCGGCAACTGGGTGAAGACGACGCCCATGTATTTGCCATCGAGCGCTACCTGAATAACAGGGGGACAGATTGAAGCTCCCCCGGTTTAACACTTTGGAATCTTCCAGCGTTTTGGGATTAACGCAGGCTCCTGAGCTCCTAAATTCCCGCCTGCGCGGGAATGACAAGCTGGATCTTTCGCAACTTAAGTAATCGCCATTTTGGCCTGTCCCCTATTAAACTCCCCCTGCAGTGAGTGGAACCTGACGTACAAGACATCGCTATTGCGCCTCTCCATGACACGCCCGGAACTCGCGGTTACACTTAAACTTCCGTTCTTGCGCGAGGCCTGCGAGTGAACCGGTTCTATTGTTTACCCGACCTGTCCGACCTCTCCGACCTGGAGCCGCTGCTGACATTCGGCGGTAAACGGCTGCTGCTGGTGGGCGCCTCCGGGGTGGGCAAAAGTACCCTGGCGGCGGCGCTGCTGGACCAGCTGGCGCAGCTGGGAGGCACAGGCTGGTGCCTGAGCTGTGACCCCGGTTTACCGGCCTTCGGCCCGCCCGGTTGCCTCAACCTGGGTTATCGTGAAGGTGGGCAGTGGATCGCTTTTGCCCAGGCGCCGCTGTGCAGCCTGGATGCCGGACGCTTTCGCCTGCCACTGGTCACGGCGGCGACCGAGCTGCTGGCCCGGGTCGGCAACCGCACCCTGGTGATCGATACCCCCGGGCTGGTACAGGGCCCCGGCGCCAGCGAACTGCTGCTGGCCCTGGCGCAAGCCGCGGCCGTGGACGCCTGCCTGCTGCTGAGCCCGGCCGGCGCACCGCTGCCATTGACTGCGGCGCTGCGCAGCCTCTCTGCCACAGTGATTCAGCTGCCCTGCGCGCCCCAGGCCCGGCCGCTGGCGCGCACAGACCGCCTGCATCAGCGCAGCCAGCGCTGGCAGGATTACCTCGGCACTAACAACACCTTGCAACTGTCCGCCACTGAATTGAACCTGCTGGGGACGCCGCCAGCGCTGGCGGACGTCGATGCCTGGCGCGGGCGCCAGGTGGCGCTGTACGGTGAGGGTCGGCTGCAGACACTGGGTGAGGTTACCCGGGTCGCCGCCAACGAACTGCACCTGCGGGTCGCCAGTTTGCCGGCGTCGGTGCAGCAGTTACTGGTGCGCGACGCGGTGCATCGCAACGGGGTGCTGCGCACAGTTCCCAAACCTGTAGCACCGCCGCCGCTACCCGCAAACAGCGGCGCCAGTGAAGTGCGGGTGGAACTCGGCGCCCTCACCAGCGTGGCCCGGGAGCCCCAGGTGGCGGTGCGCGCCGGCAACGTCACCGCCACCCTGGTCAACGGTGTTATGGGCGACCCGCTGCTACAGCTGCGCCTGTTGCACCAGGGCCGCAGCCTGCTGTTCGATATCGGCGATGCCGGCCGCATGCCCCTGCGCGCCGCGCACCAGGTTACTGACCTGTTTATCAGCCACGCCCACGCCGACCACATAGGTGGTTTTATGTGGCTGGTGCGCTGTCGTATCGGCGACTTTCCCCCCTGCCGCCTGTACGGCCCCGCCGGTATCGCCCATCACATCCACGGCATGGTCAACGGCATTCTCTGGGACCGGGTGGAAGATCGCGCACCGCGCTTTGAGATCCACGAATGGCACGGCGACCACCTCAAGCGCTGGCAACTGGTGGCCGGCGGCGACACCCTGGTTCCGCTGGACGAGCTGCCCATTGACGACAACATTATCCGGCGCGAACCGGGCTTTGTTATGCGCGCCACCGAGCTCGATCACGGCATCCCGGTGCTGGCCTACGCCTTTGAATCCCGCAATCGCCTCAACGTGCGCAAAGAGCGCCTGCAGGCCCTGGGGCTGCAGCCCGGCCCCTGGCTGCAAGACCTCAAACACGCCTACCTGCGCAGTCAGTGGCAACAGCGCATCCAGCTCGGCAAGGGCCGCAGCGCCAGCGTCAGCGACCTGGCTGCGCAACTGTTGCTGGAGCAAGCGGGGGATAAAATTGCCTATGCCACCGATTTCAGGGACAGCCCGGACAATATCGCAAAATTGAGCCAGCTGGCCGAGGGCGCCCACACCCTGTTCTGTGAAGCCTCGTTTATGCTGGCCGATCGCGCCCAGGCCGAGCGCACCCAACACCTCACCACCGACGCCTGCGCCCGCATTGCCGAACTGGCCCAGGTAAAACAGCTGGTCGCCTTTCACTTTTCCCACCGTTACGAGCGGCAGCGGGAGGCTGTGTACCGGGAGTTGCAGGGATTGAGTTCGCGGGTGGTCGTGCCGACAACACTCGAGCGAGAGTTGGTTTAACTCCCACTGGTTTAACTCCCACTGGTTAAACTCCCGCCGGTTTAACGCCAGCGAGTTGGCAGTCACCGCCCCCGAGGACATGAGCAACTATTGCCGTGCCGTTAGTCCGGCAGTTCGCCAGTATTCAGTGAAAAGCAACCGGGCTGGCCAGGTATTGTCAAAATAACATTGATAGAGATTCTGGCATTACACGGTTTAATGGAATCACGCCAGGCCCTATGATGTGGTCCACTGACTGCCGAGGTTGATGCCCGGCAATCCCCCAACACCACCGGAGAAATACCATGCAAGCTGTTGGCTATCGCAAATCCCTGCCCATCAATGACCCGGCTTCCCTAACCGACTTCGAGCTGCCCCAACCCAGCGCCAGTGGCCGCGACCTGCTGGTCAAGGTGGCGGCCATCGCGGTCAACCCGGTGGATTGCAAAATACGCCAGCGAGTCTCTCCCGCCGACGGCGACTACAAGGTACTGGGTTGGGATGCCGTCGGCGAGGTGGTTGCCACCGGCGACGCCGTCACCCAATTCAAGCCCGGCGACCAGGTCTACTACGCCGGCGACCTCAACCGCCAGGGCAGTAATGCCGAGTACCAATTGGTGGACGAACGGCTGGTGGGTAACAAGCCCAAGAACCTGTCAGACGCGGACGCCGCCGCCCTGCCGCTAACCGCCATCACCGCCTGGGAAATGCTGTTCGACCACCTGGCCATTCAGCAACAGAACCCGGACGCAATCGAACCCTCCAATGAAGTGATCCTGGTTGTGGGCGCTGCCGGCGGCGTGGGTTCGATTTTAATCCAGCTCGCCAAAGCCCTCACCGGCGCCACCCTGATCGCCACCGCCTCACGGCAGAGCTCGCAAGCCTGGGTCAAGCAACTGGGCGCACACCATGTTGTCGACCACAGCCAGCCACTGCCGGCACAAATTGAAGCCCTGGGCATCGGCCCGGTTACTCACGTTGCCAGCCTCACCCACTCCGACAGCTATATCGATAGCTATACCGAAGTGCTGGCGCCGCGCGGCAAGATCGCTTTAATCGACGACCCTCAATCCCTCGACATCCTCAAACTGAAACCCAAGAGCCTGTCACTGCACTGGGAGTTTATGTTTACGCGCTCCATGTTCCAGACCGCGGACATGATCGAACAGAGCCGCCTGCTGAACCGGGTGGCCGAGCTGGTGGATCGCGGTTATATCCAAACCACCGCCGGCAAAAACCTGGGCCCCATCAATGCCGAAAACCTGCGCGCCGCCCACGCCGAACTGGAGTCCGGCCGCTCGATTGGCAAGATTGTGTTGCAGGGGTTTTAACCGAGAGCCAGGAATGGTTGAGTAAAAGCAGTAAAAGGGGACTTTGTCCCCATTCTACGAGACGCCTTCTACCACCACATAGATCTTCTTCACCGTTTCGATGGTGCGCCACAGGCCCCGGTAACCGGGCTTCATAACAAAGCTGTCGCCGGCCCGGTAGATCACCGGCTCACCGCCCTCGGGTGTCAGTTCCGCCACCCCTTCGAGCAGATAGCAGAATTCAAAGGTATCGCCTTTGATCGACTTGTTGACCCCGGGGGTCGACTCGAAGATACCGGTCTTGATGCGACCATCGGCGGCAAGTTCCGCCGGCCATGCTTTGAGCAGCGGGTTGCCCTCCACCAGTCGCTCGGGGGCGACGCGGGATTCACGGGGCGCTTCTACAGGGTTCTGTACAATGGTTTTCAGCAGTGACATAAGCAATCTCTGGATGAGTAAAGACCTGACAGTGGCTCGGCGCCAATGTCGCCAGCGTAGAATTGTAGGTAATGCCGCTGCGCCACTGGCAGCTAATGACTGCAATCATTCGGCAGTTTTCGCCGTTTACCGCGCTGCCGACGGCACAAGTGGCTTGGCAGGTACCACACCCTCTCCCATAAAGGGGACGGAGTGAAGCTCCCCATACTACTGGGAGCGCCGTCGCAGAAAGGTGGCAAAGCGCGGCAGGCCCGTGGCTGTTGTACCGTGGTGTTTAAAGGTTATGGTGCTGCCCAGCGGCGGCGGGTTGCGTCGTTCGGCATCGGAGAAACCACTGCCGACCTTGAAACGCTGCCCGGACGGCAACTCCAACAGCAGGGAGCCCAGCAGCCCCCGATACTTGCCCCGGCCGGGCATATGAGCGACCACCACCGCTTCACCATCCTCATAGGTTTTCAGTTTCAGCAGGTCATCCGAACGCACGGCCCGGTAGTGGGAAGTGCCGCGATGCAACATCAGGCCCTCACCGCCGGCAGCCACGACCGCCTGCAAACGCGCCTGCAACTGCGCCTCGCTGGCGACGCGAAATTGGTCCACCAGGGCGAGGTAGCTGGATGGATGACCTCCGAGCAATTCGCGCATTCTCTGCAGGCGCTGATCAAAGTCACCGGGCTCCGCCGGCAGATCGAATACCATAAAGCGGATTCGTCGCCAGCTGTCCGCCTCTGGCCGTTGGCGCCGCACTGCACCGGACAGCCTGGCAAACGTACCCCGCCCCATCCACAGCTCACCGTCGAGGGGCTGCGCCGGAAAGCCCTCCGTAAACCAGACCGGCGCATGAATGGGATGTCCGCCACGGGAGAATAGTTGCGAGCCGTCCCAGTACGCCCTGACGCCGTCCAGCTTTTCACTTACCCAGTAATCGGCCAGCTGGATATCGCGCTGGTAGACATTGGCCAACATGAGCCCCGGCGGCTCGGGTGAGGGTACGGTGACTCGACCAGCCGCCGCCTCTGCTACCCACACACCACCGCCCAAACACCACAACACAATCCACAACCACCGGCTCATCAATCTCTCCCTGCTCATCCGCGGCGCATCCTGATAACGCAGTACCTACAGTAAGCGCTGGCACAACCAAGGCAATACCGAGCCGCCGCCCAAAGTCGCAAGCCCAGGGGTTTTACAAGAAAAATCAGTCCGAAGTAGCAACTGAAACTGAAGAAGGGGTCGAGAAAAACGGGATGGGGTGCTATGGGATGAAGGGATATCGAATGGAGTGCCGAAGCATAGTTGCCATTGGCTTATGGCCCCTTTTGCAATAAGAATTTCTGGTTTATCGAAAAGACGCTGTTGGATTTCGGTACAGGATTCAGGTGCTGGCAGTAAGGGGAAACCCCTCACCGGATGGTTCACGCGGAGTGAATACTACTAAAATATTGCGACAAAAATGGTGTTAATCGCCCGCTTGCATCCAGGCGACCAACACCACCGCTTACAGTAATAACATCAGAACTGATAAGCCACCGTTGCGGTCCAGGTTCTCGGGGCACCATAAAACGCCAGTTCGCCAGAAGCCAGGTTGTAGCCTCCGGTTTTATACTCCCTGTCCTGCAGGTTTTTCAGGTAGAGACTGACGGTCCAGTGCTCATCGCTGGAGTACCAGTTGGCGCTGGCATCCCACAAAATATAGGACTCATTCTGGTCGCAGCTGCAGAGGACATTGTTAAAGTTCCTGGAAGCGCCGCGATAAGACGCGGCCGTGTTCAAGGCCAGGCTGCCCGCAGTGTCGAGGTCAACCTTGTAGTTAAAGCCCAGCTGCGCAGTCCAGTCGGGGGCGTTCAGCATTTCCCAGCTATCGGAGACATCCACTCCGGCAGAGATCACTTCGATCAACTCGGCATTCATATAGCCAACTGCCAGCGAGGAGCTGAATGCAGGTGTAAACTGGGCAATAGCTTCCAGTTCAGCGCCCTTGATTTCAGCGGTACCGGCATTAACCACATCCGAGGAAAAGAACACCGGCTCCGGCTGGGCCTGCTGCACGGTAAGTTGCATGTCGGTGTAGTCCATATCAAATACGGCAAAATTCAAGCGCAACCGATCATTCAACAGCTGTGATTTTATGCCGGCTTCCCAGGTATCAACAATCTCCGGGTCATAACCCTTGGCCACATTGGGGTTGAGCGCGGCATTGCCACGCATATCAAAACCACCTGACTTAAAACCTTCCGCGTAGCTGATATAGACCATAATGTCGTCATTGATCTGCCAGTCCAGCTTGGCCGAGGGACTGACCTCGCTCCAGTCGTCTTTGGCCTCATCATCGCTAATATTTGTATCCTTCGGAGGCTCCAAAGGATCCAAAGAATCCAAAGGATACACCAGGGTATCGTCAGCGGGGTCGCCAAAGGTAAACCCGGAGCCCTGGGTGGTGGTATAGGGAAAGGAGTTGGCCGTTATGTAAGAAATACGATGGATGTTGGAATTCTTGTCATCCTTGGTGATTCTGACACCCGCGGTAAAGGTCAGCGTATCGGTGATATTGTAGCTACCGTTGAGATACGCGGACTCACTTACGGTATCGACATCGCCGCCGACCGCCAGGTCAAAATGGGTGCCGGAAAATGGATTCGAACCGTTTAACACTACGTCAAAAGCGCCGGCCGAATTGCCTTTAAAGTAGTAAAGACCGCCCACCAGGGCGAAACGGTCGGTAGTATAGTTGACCTGCAGCTCGTGGGATTGCTGCTCGTCAGTGTACTTGGCGGGCACATCAAAGGCGTCCAATGGCGTGCCTTCAAAGTCAATAAACTGCTGGGTTTCGCCCTCCCGATCGGCATAAATATACTTGATTGAAAGCTGCTCGTTAACGTCATATTGGGCGGTAAGGGAAAAGCCCTGGTTTTCAACATTGGAGCGATGGGTGGTGCCGCAGGCTGAGTCATAGGGATCGCCGGAGGCCATAAACAACTCCGAGGTGCCGGGGTTTATCAAACCGGTCTGGTTCGACTGGGTGCCGCAAAGCTGATTGGAATCATCGTCGGTTTTATCGGCGGAAAAACGAAAAAACAACTGCTCTGTCGGCGTGTATTCAACACTGACCCGGCCGACCAGCACATCCTTGTTGTAGTTATCCACTGAGCTGGAAAACAAGCCAGTATCAATATCGTAACCGGTTAGCACCTTGCCGTAGCCATCGCGATCCATTTTTGATACCGCGCCGCCGATATACAGCTGGTTTTCAATAATCGGCATTTGGCCGGCCAGGGTGAATTCCTGCTGGTCATAGGCACCGGTACTGACCGTTACTTTGGCGTTGGCTTCACCGCTCATCTTTTTGGTAACGTATTTTATCGCACCGCCGACGGTATTTTTTCCATACAGCGTGCCCTGGGGGCCGCGCAATATTTCAATCCGCTCCACATCGAATACGTCGATCACCGCGGCTTGCGGGCGCGCATAATACACATCGTCTACATAGACTCCGACGCCAGGTTCAAAGCCCCACAGTGGATCCTGCTGGCCAACGCCGCGTATGTAGGCAGTGAGCGTTGAATTGGTGGCGCGACTGGCCCGCAGCTGGGTATTGGGTGAGCTTTTTTCCAGTTCAATCAAACTGGTAACGCCTTTATTTTCCAGTTCAACACCAGTCAGGGCAGTGATTGACACGGGAACTTTCTGCAGGCTTTGCTCACGCTTTTGTGCGGTGACAATAATTTCTTCCAAACCTTCGTTGTTACCAGCCTGCTGAGCCCAGCTCAATCCCGAGAGTGGACTGGCAACAACGGCAAGAGTGATGGCGGCGGCAAGTCGTTTTCTATTCATATTATAATTTTTCATAGGGCACCTGTTCGCTAGATTTAGGATGGGCTGTCTTGCTGATCTTTATCGGACGATAACCGTTACCACGCTATCTAACAGTTATAATTTTAGTGTTTTCAACAGTTGTTGAAAGTAGCTGGAAATATATTCATCAGCTGTTGAATTGTCAAGCGCAATTTTTCGACGCTATCGGCATGCTTGTTTCAGGCTGGCCGGGCCGAGCCCGCTTATGATAAAAATCGTCGAAAATACAATGGTATAAATCGCTGCAAAAGCCGGGTTTAGCGGCCGCGCCGGGGCAACCGTGGGTATAGGGAACGGTCGAAATTTCGTTGACCTGGGCATCTTGCAGCCAGGCTGGATGTAACTGTCGGCAACCACAGACATTCAAGTTTGCAGGCTAGCGGGAAACGTCTCGCTTGAGTTCAGGATTGGCTTCAGGCAATATATTCAACACATGTTGAAAATTGAGTTTTGGAGTGTCGACAACCACTCGCACCAACTCTCTACGACAGCAACTCTTTCAAACAGGCAATTCTCTAAAACCAAAGCTGCAAAGCAAAAGGGCAAAGTATGAATAAAAAAACAGCCTTGATTACCGGCGCCGCCAGCGGCATTGGGTTGGCGATTGCTGCCAACCTGGCACGACAAGGTCACAGTGTATGCCTGACCGATGTCAATAAAGAGGCTGTGCAGCAGGCGGCAGAGGTTTTACGACAAGAGCGGCTCGATGTATTTGCACAACCACTTGATGTCACCAGCGATACGGCCATCGATGCTGTTGTCACTGCTGTTGCCAAGCGAACCGGCGCGATTGATATCCTGATCAACAATGCCGGCCTGCAACATGTGTCGAGGTTGGAAGATTTTCCGGTGGATCGCTGGCGCCTGCTGATTGAGGTGTTGTTGGTCGGCCCCTCTATGCTGACCCGCGCCGTGTTACCGCTAATGCGCGAGCACAACTACGGCCGCATTATCAATATAGGTTCCATTCACTCGCTGGTTGCATCGCCACATAAAAGTGCTTATGTGGCCGCCAAGCACGGTCTATTGGGTTTTTCCAAAACCGTAGCGCTGGAAACCGCCGACCAGGATATTACGATCAACACCATCTGCCCGGCCTATGTGAAAACGCCGCTGGTAGAACAGCAGATCGCCAACCAGGCAAAGGAATACGGCATTTCGGAGCAGGATGTGATCAATAAAATCATGCTCGAACCAATGCCCAAAAAGAGCTTTATTGCCATGGATGAACTGGAAGGTGCGGTGAATTATTTGATTGATAATGTCTCCCGCAATATCACCGGCCAGCAGTTGGTACTGGATGGCGGCTGGACCGCAAAGTAACGCCTGCCTTTGCACCACAAAAATGGCTGGACTTCAGCGCAGAGAACGCCAATCATTCGTCTATTTGAAGAAAAAGGCGCCTGTTTTATGCACCCAAACTCCCAGCTCCCCCAAAAGCCGGAAACCTTCCGCGGCTTAAACTATCCCTTTGGGCGACGAGCCGCCCCGGCGCCGACCGAACCCGTGCAAATTGCCCCGGGGGTCTACTGGGCCCGGTTCCCCATGCCGATGGCGCTGGATCACATCAATATCTGGTTGCTGGAAGACGGTGACGGCTGGACGGTAGTGGACACCTGCCTGGACTTTGCCGGCAGCCGCGAACAGTGGCAGCAACTGTTCCAGGGCTTTATGGGCAACAAGCCGGTGAAACGCGTCATTTGCACCCACCTGCACCCGGACCATGTGGGTCTGGCCGGCTGGCTGGTGGAGCGCTTCAATACCGAGTTGTGGATGACCCGCTCCGAATTCCTGATGTGCCACGCCATGGTGGACGATACCGGGCGCGAGGCGCCGAAAGTTGCCCTGAACTTCTACCAAGGGGCCGGCTACGACGAGCAACAACTGCAGCGCTATCGCGACAAATTTGGCAATTTTGGCCGCTATGTCGCGCCGCTGCCGGAGAGCTTGCGGCGCCTGGTCGATCGGGAAACGCTGGATATCGGTGGCAACTACTGGCAGGTCATCGTCGGCAGCGGCCACTCCCCGGAGCACGCCTGCCTGTATTGCCCGGCGCTCAAACTGCTGATTTCCGGCGACCAGATACTGCCGCGCATCACCTCCAACGTCAGCGTCTTTCCCACCGAACCCAACGGCAATCCCCTGCAGGAGTGGTTGGCCTCCTGCATTCGCATCCGCGCATTACTACCTGACGACCTGCTGGTGCTGCCCTCCCACGAAGCCCCCTTCTACGGCATAGCTACCCGCCTGACCCAACTGATCGAATTGCACCACCGGGACCTGCAGGCACTCTACCAGCACTTGCAGGAACCCCGTCGGGCGGTGGACTGCTTCCCGGCCCTGTTCAAGCGCACCATTAAAGGCGACGATTTGGGCATGGCTACCGGCGAAACCCTGGCCCACCTCAACTACCTGCTGCACTCACACCAAATATTGCGTGAGCAAGACGCGCAAGGGGTCTATTGGTATCGGCAGCTGCCGCAATATGACTCCTTTGATTAGAGCCGGTATTTTGCCTGTCAGGTAGCCTTACCGACTGCGGCAACAGCGGCGATAACGCCAGAATATGGATGCGAGCGTATTTCGGCCCAGCGCTTTTCTGCCCAGTGCTTTTCCAGATAGTACAATTGCCTATTTATTTAGCCTTTAGGGAGGATAACTTATGAACAAAACAGCCGTTATTACGGGTGCCAATCGCGGCATTGGCCTGGAACTGGTGAAACACTATCTAAAGCTTGGCTGGCAGGTGTATGGCATATGCCGGGAAGCGAGCGAAGCATTAAAAAGCTCCGGCGCGACGGTGGTGGCGGGAATTGATGTTGCCGCCGCCGCTTGCACTTCGCGCCTGCAAACTGCCTTGCAGAAAGTGAAAATTGATTTGCTGATCAACAACGCTGGCATTTTACGGGATGAGCGTTTGGGTGAATTAAACTTTGCGACGATTGAAGAACAGTTTCAAGTGAATACCCTGGGCCCGCTGCGGGTCACGGAAGCGCTGCTGGACAATATGGTGCAGGGGACCAAAGTGGCCCTGGTCACCAGTCGCATGGGTTCCATTGCCGACAACACCTCCGGCGGGCGTTACGGCTATCGAATGTCAAAGGCGGCCTTGAATATTGCCGGTGTGTCCCTGGCCCACGACTTGAAAGGGCAAGGGGTTGCGGTGGCTATTTTGCACCCCGGCTATGTGGCCACCGACATGGTGGGTGGCCGAGGCGATATAACACCTGAAGTCGCCGCTTCCCGTTTGGCGGCGCGCATCGAAGGTCTTACGCTGGAAAACTCAGGCACCTTCTGGCATTCCAATGGCGAGGTATTGCCCTGGTAAAAGCCTGTTCCGAGGATGCCCAAACAGCTGCTTGAAGCCAGTTACTTGAAGACAGCTACTTGAAGGCAGCAACTTGAAGACAGCCACTTGAAGGATCGCACCGAGGGCCCGATGTCCGGGCCCTGAGCGGCGTTCTCAACTCCGGGTAGGAGACTTTGACCACGCATCCGGCCTGCGGGGTGCTGCAAGCGTTCTGGCGGAGGGATGGGAGCGGTGACTCCACGTTGCACAGTGTAGGTAATCCGCCGGGGTGAATGATTGCGAATTCAGCCGGGAATCGCGACCATATTTAGCAGAAATTGCTAGAATCACTATATTGCTGATATATTCTGCCACATATCGAACAGTGAGAAATTCCGCTGCCTCTACAGGTGATTTTTGTGACAGATTCGACCCCTAAGCTGGACCGTTACGACCGCAAGATCTTGCAATTGCTGCAAGCCGACGCCCGTCTCAGCAACCAGGAGTTGGCCGATCGCATCGGCCTGTCGCCATCGCCGTGCCTGCGGCGGGTGAAAAGGCTGGAAGACACGGGCCTGATCGAAGGCTATCGAGCCATGCTCAACGCCCGCGCCCTGGGGCTGAAGTTGATGGCCTTTATCCAGATCAGCATGGACCGCCACACCCCCGACCGCTTTGACCAGTTTGAAGCGCAGATCGCCAGCTATCCGGAAGTACTGGAGTGCCACCTGATCACCGGGCACGACGCCGATTACCTGCTCAAGGTGATTGTCGACGATATGGATGGCTTTCAGCGGCTGTTGCTGGAGAAGATCACCCGTATCGAGGGCGTCACCGGGGTGCACTCCAGTTTCGTGCTGAAGTCGCCGTCCAGCAGGACGGCGCTGCCGTTATAAGGCCGCGCCCGTTTAACCGCGGCCGCTACTTGCTAGCAGGCGTAGACACCACCATTGATATCCAGGGTGGCGCCGGTGATAAAGCCGTCGTATTCGGCCGCCAAAAACTCGACCGCCCGGGCGACGTCATCCGCGTTGCCGGCTCTCTGGATGGGAATCCCGGCAATGGTTTGATCCGCAGATTCCTTGGTGGTGTGGGTATTGTGAAAGGACGTGCCCAGAATCAGGCCCGGGGCGACCGCGTTGACCCGGGTGCCCTGTGGTCCGAGTTCAGTGGACAGGGCCCGGGTAAAGGTAAGAATGGCGCCCTTGCTGGTGGCGTACACCAGCGAGCCGGGGTGACCGCCTTTACGACCCGCCAGTGACGCGAGATTCACAATGCTGCTGCTCTCGTGTTTGGCGAGATAAGGCGCGGCGGCGCGCGACACAAACATCATGGAAGTCAGGTTGATGTCCATAACCTTGTGCCAGAAAGCCGCCTCCATCTCATGCAACAGTTTCCGCGCCACCAGCGAGCCGGCGTTATTGATCAGTATATTGAGCCCGCCAAGAGCCTCGACGGTTTGCTCCACCATTGCCAGAGCCTCGGCCTCGTCGGTGAGGTCGGCGGCGATGGCAACGGCCTTTTGCCCCTTGCCCTGTGCATACGCGACCAACTGGTTGGCAGTATCAGCGCTGGAGAAATAGTGGATAGCGACGTTCGCCCCGCTGTCGATAAAGTGACGCGTGATGGACTCACCAATGCCTTGGGCGCCCGCGGTAATAAGAACGTTTTTTCCGGCCAGCTTTTCATTCATGTCTATTAAAACTCCACGTTAACAGGTAATTACAAACAGTGCTGGAAGCCCATCCAGGCTTCACCCCAGGTTGGATCAACCGGTTGAATCCGCGCCTGGCTGCCGGCAACAGGAGGACCTGTTCACCGAGGGCTGGCGCATAACTTACTTATAAGTGATATTTTCTGCTTCGTACTGATCGTTGTTCGCCCGTATCTTGCCGGTATCCTTCATCACCACGTCCTTGATGACCGTGATCGGCTCGCCGTTGGTCAGGTACAACTCGAGGGGCGCACTTTTGTTCCAGGTTGAGTCCGAGACAAACAGTTTTTGCACACCGTGGAAGTAGAGGGAGGCGCCCGACCTGTGGGTTGAACCCTTGCCGATATTGGTAAAGGTATTGTCGGTCACCGTCACCATGGGCCCGAAGGTACTCTCATCCGTACCGCCGCGATAAACGCTGGCGACCTCTTCCTTGATGTCGGTAAAGCTGTTGCCGGAAATCGTCAGGTTTTCAACGCTATAGACGCCTATGTCATCAACCTCTTTATTCAGCAGCAGGATGGCACCGGTGATATTGCTAAACTCCGAATCTATAATTTCGATGTAGTCAGCGAAAGTACCCGGGGTAGCCTTGAAAAAATAAAAGAAACCGTTGACATCGAGGTCAGTCACCTTGACGTTGCGAACCGACAGCGAGTAATTAATATTCATCGAATAACCGCTGGTCCTGATGACACTGTTGCCTTTGTAGTCAGGTGACTCGGCACCGTCGAACCAGAGGTTCTCAACTTCAAGCGCACCGCCATTTTCGATCACAATAAAACTGGGCTTTTCCGAGCGAATAATGGGTTTGTCGCCACTGGCGGCCTTGATGGTGATGGGGTGACGGATGCTGGCAAACTTGGTCAGCAAGTATTCGCCACCGTTTTCCAGCACTAGAATGTCCCCCGGGTTGCTGGCATCCAAGGCTGACAGCAATGTGTCGGTACCGGCTTTAACCGCGATGCTATCGCCGCTCTGGAAGGCAATGCCGGCCTCTGTTTTCGGGTAGAAGCTGGCACCGGTCTCTTCCCTGGTGACCGGCAACTTGACTTCGCCAAATGCGATTTGATCGACCAGGCTTTGTTCCGGCACCAGCAACCCGTGTTTATTTTTGCTCACCGCGTAGGGTACTTTTTTGAACCCGTACTGTAATTCAGCGGGCACCTTGGCCTCGTCGTTAATAATATTTCCCGCGAAAGCTATGCCGGAGACATCGTCGAACACCGTGATTGGGTCGAGATTGCTCTTGCCCATAATGATGTTGTTCTTGATCGCAGAGCGTGTCGGCGGCGCGGAACGCTCCTCATCGGCACCGGCACCGGCACCCAGTTGGATGTAATCACTGTCGATAACAATATTGTTGTTCATGACAGAATCAACCACCGGATCGTAGCGATTGGGCGGTGAATTGGGAACCCCGTTCATAATAACCAGTGCACCGCGCAACCTGTGCCCTGTCAGGCCGTACAGATAGTTGTTATTAACCGTCTGGTTCTCGTTAATGATTCGAATGCCACCGGTATTGGGCTTGCGGTTGCCGAGGAAATAGTTGTTTTCCACAGTGGTATAGTGGCCGTGGCGCATGGTCAGGGTGCCCTGGCTCTCAAAAATCACATTGTCGCGAAAGACATTGCCACAGGATTTATTGGAGATGATCTCATGCTCGCCGTTGACGCGGTCGAGAAAGTTCTTGCGCACAACCGTGTTTGAGTACTCGGTGGAAAAATGACTGGTACCAATTCTCAGGGTTTCGCCACCATTGGCACCGAGAATCTGTCTTGGGCCAAAGTAGTTGTATTCGATCACATGGTTGTTTTCGCGGCTAGCCTCGGTGTTGAGCCGCACCGCCAGAGTTACTCCGCGGTTGCGCTTATTGACCAGGGAGTTGTGATCGAACCTGTTGTTCTTGCCGTAGATAGCGACCCACAGATCTGACAATTGGCGCTCAGGGTTACTGAAGTTATCGATAACGACATTGGTCACCCGGGTATTATTCGCCAGCTCATCAATGGCGGTGCGAAAAGAGATCACTTCGCCGGTGGGTGTGTAGCCATCCTTGAACACCAGCCCCGAAACGACAAGGTGCTCGCCGGAAATACTGAGATTGGACTGGCCGGTAATAAACACCTTGCCGGGCGTTTGCGCCTGCAGCTCGATCGGCTTGTCGGGCAGGCCTTTGGCTTTAAACACCAGCTCTACGTCCTTCCAGGTCCCGTTGGCGAGAACGATCTTGTCACCGGGTTTCAGAGTCGCGACGGCCTTGTCAAACTGCTGGATGTTTTTTACAACCTTGGCACTGCTTATTTGCGCGAACGAAAAAAGCGCAAGAAACAGTAGAAAAGGGTAAAGGTGTAAGCGAGAGGGATTCCTCATGACTCTAAACTCCTGGTTTTTAGCATTAATTTTCCAAAAAATTGCCATGGCAAGGCGTGTGCTGGGAAATACGACTCCAGCGGTCGCTCTCCAGGGCATCCTTTTCGGCAAGCTGTAATTATTCCGTGGTTCAAGCTGCCCGACGTCAACTGTCCGCAGCCGGGCTGTTAAGTTTTGCCAATATCGTCTCCACTATCCCGGCCGGGGCCGGCTGCACATCAATCACCCAGCCGTAGTCGGGCAATTCAAGGGCATCGAGCTGGGAGCTCAGCAGCCGCACATCAAAGAAGTGCCCCTGGCGCGATGCCAGGCGCTCGGTTAGCAGCGCCTCAGAGCCGTGCAGAAACACCCACTTTATGGGTTCGCTGCAGTGCGACGCCAGTATCACCCGGTAGGCTTCCTTCAGCGCCGAACACGCCAGCACCGCGCCACTACTGCCCTGCCATGCAGACAATTTGAGCGCGAGGGTCTCAAGCCAGGGCTGCCTGTCCTTATCGTCCAGGGCTATCCCCGCCTTCATTTTCGCTATATTCGACTCCGGATGAAAATCATCAGCGTCATAAAAGCTGAGATCCAGCGCAGTGGCCAGCAGCTTGCCCACAGTGGACTTACCCGTTCCGGAGACGCCGCAAACAACTATAAGCATTTTCCGTTATCCGCCAAATTGAGCGACGAGCGCCAGCACGCCGTTGTATGAAATCATCAGGGAGAACAGGAACGCCAACCCCAGCATCGCATTGAGGAATTTGCCTGCCGCGTAACTCTTCATTAGTGCCCGGTTATTCACCATTATTGTGATCCCTGCGATCACCACAGGAAGAATAAACACATTGAAGACCTGGGTTAGTATTTGCCCTTTGACAGGGTTAATACCCAGAATCGGAATGGCCAGCGCCAGCACCGCCGCAATGCCGGTGATTATGCGGAATTGCCGGGACCGGGTATCCAGTTTGCCGGATTGGTAATCGGCGATCAACAGCGGCGCAATCAGCATGCAGGGAAACACCGAGGACAGACCTGCGGCGAGTGTGCCGAAAAAGAAAATGGTCAGGGACAGCCGGCCGGCAATCGGCTCCAACGCATTGACCATGTCCAGCACCTGGGTGACATTCTTGCCGTCGTGGTACAGGGCACCGTGGGCGACGGCCATGACCGAGCCACTGATGATAAATATCAGTATCGCTGCCACAATGGCGTCTTTCTTCTGCTGGCTCCTGTTTTCCATTGTCCAGCCCTTACCCTGGATAAACAGGGGGCGAGACAGAAAAGTCGCTGCTGCCATGGTGGTGCCAACGAAGGCAGCAACCATCATTTTGCCGCCCTCGACGTCGGGAATAGTGGGCAATAACCCCTGGATAACTTCGGCTGGCAAGGGGTGCACAAAAAACAGGGAAAGCACGAAAGACAGACCCATGCAGGTGACAAAAAACACCAGTACTTTTTCAAACAGGGTGTACTTGCCTATCAGCAGTATGGCGTACATGATGCAAATAATGACTGCCGCAATCGCGATTACGATGGCGTATTTGTGCGGCGAGATTGACGGCATATACAAGGCTGCCAACTCATAAATAATATTCGCCGAGATACCCAGAATCCCGATCAGGGAATTCCACTGGCCAAAGGTTATGCCGATGATGATAAGCAGGGCGATATACTTGCCGAATTTCAAATGCTTCTTGAAACTGTAGAGGGCCGTTTCGCCAGTCACCAGGCTGTAGTTGCCATAGGCGTACACCAGGGTCCCGGAGAACACGCAGCTCAGCAGCAACACCCACAGCAACTGCATGCCAAAGGTGCTCCCCGCAACGATCATCGAGGTCACACTGCCGGTGCCAATGGTGTAGCCAATTGCGAAAAAACCGGGCCCGAAACTCAAAATCTTTTTAATTATTGCCGTCATATCTATTCTTCATCACTCTAGTGCTTGCCAAATACCAGCTATCCACGGCTACATCACTTACCCGATGACTTGCTCGCTTTGATTTGCCTGGCAATTTCCTGGAATTCGTAAGTCGGGTAAAACTCCGTGGTAAAAGACCCCCAGGCGGACTTTTCCACCGCCAGGTTTAACCGTCTTAAATCCTTGGGCGCAACCTCCAGGGTGATAACCTGCCCCAACCCCATGGCCACATACCACGACTTTATCGCCATGCCCTCGGGCGGAAAGCTTTGCCAAAATTTGTTCTTGTCCTGGATCTCCTGCAATTCACCCAGGCTCTTGTCCTGTTGATGCTTGAGGACGATGGTGACCAGCACGGTATCACTGTCGATCGTGTAATCTTCTGCGTAACTGAAACCGCAGACGAGAAATAGCATTACAACAAAGAGACCTTTCATAAATCCTCCGGTATTGCATCAATTGAAAAATTTGTACTGCTGTTCGGTATGGAGAAAAAGATTTGCTGCGTCTGGCCACTGGGGTTCAACGCAGCAATGGTACAGTGGGCTGACGCCCGAATTGCTTGCAGCTATTGAAGCGGCCGGGCCAACTGCGAAAGGAAAACAGGTTTATCGCAGCTGCCCGGCACCTCATTGCTGTTTTTTAGAACTTGGCACGAACACCCATGGTGAAGCGACGGTCAGATTCCTGAACTTCCCACATGGCACCGGTCGCACCCCGGTTAACGGTAGGCTCACCGGTCAGGTTGGAAACGTTGGCCACCACACTGAAGGTTTCGTTGATATCCCAGTTGGCGGACAGGTCCCACTGCTCCAGTTCATCGCGGTAGTCGTTACCCGTGGTTGGATCATCAACACCGGGTGTCAGGTTGGCCACCAGTTCACCAATCCGCTCGACACGCTTCTGGCTGTTCTCATCCAGGAAGCCGTCGCGAAAGGTATAAGCCAGGCGAATACCAATGCCTTCGTACTCCCAGTACACCTGAAAGTTGTAGGAGTTCTCGGAAATGTCGGCCAGTGGCACACCATCCGGATCTTCACTTTCAGAGCGGGTGTAGTTGGCGTTGATACCCAAACCGGACCATGGCCCTGGCAGGAAGTCAAACCCCTGCTGGTAACCGATCTCAAAGCCCTGGATGGTACCGGACGAACCGTTGGTGGTGGTGGAGGTCAGAATTCCACGCCGGCCGGCTGCGTCAAAGGCATCAAACTCCGCCTGGTCATTGGTAAAGATGTAGTTGGAGGAGTCACCTGTGGCTGATGGCCGGATACAGATATTGCCGGGAATGGTCTTGTTCTGCAGTGCCAGCGCTTCAGGTTCGTAGGCACAGTAGGTATCGGTCTTCAGGAACGAGGCCACGGACTTGTAGAAAATAGTGGCCGATATCATATCGCCGGCACCGAAGTAGTGCTCAAACGCCAGGTCGAACTGGGTGGCCCGGTAAGGGTCCAGGTCGGGGTTGCCCCGGGTCGCGAGGATATAGTCACCGTTGAAGTTGTAAGTCGGGCTCAGCTGCTCGAAATCCGGACGCGCCATCACCTTGGCACCGGCAAAACGCATCAGCGTCTCGTCAGTAAGATTCACTGTAGCGTTAAAGCTGGGCAGGAAATCCTTGTAGGTGTTGCTTTCCCGTACCAGTGCAGTACCGTCCTGGTTGTAGGCCGTAGAGGTAATCTCGGTTTCAACCAGACGCCCACCGATAACAAACCGCACATGATCGAAATCCATATTGGCTTGCAGATAAAACGCATCTGAAGATTCGGTGATATTGGCGAAGGAGCTCTTCAACTCTGACATGTTATCCGCCAGGGTGCCGGTAGTGGCAAAGTTGGTATTTGCCAGCAACTGTTGCACCCGTGCGAAGGTTGCCTCGGTATTCTGCAGCAATTTGCCATCATAGACCGAAAACGCGGTTAAATCGCTTGGCCCTGCCATGCCGGAATGCTCGAACGCATCACCGGTCACATCCGGCGTAATGATGATTCCGGGGAATTGTGCGGCGATATCATCCTGCCAGATAACAATCGGGTTGCCATTGGCATCGGTCACGTCTCTGTGCAGATTGGCCTGGCGGAACTGATTCTCCGTTTTGTTGTACTCATTGTCCGCTGTGCGATAGCCGGCCTTAATGGAAGAAAGCCACTCCAGTCCACCGGGGTTAAAGTACTCAACGTCGAGACGAAATGCCTCTTCCTCATTGTCGATCCTGGCTTCTTCATGGCGGAATTCGCGCAGCGCCAGGTTTTCGGTCAACAGGTAGGGGTTGCCACCATCGTAGATAACACTGGCGGCCTGGTTGCTGCCATTGATCACTGTGCCGTCGGGACGGTACTCGTTGGAAGCGGCCGGGTTGGCGGCTTCGGCAACCGGATCGATCGAGCGCCAGTTGAACTCGGAACTCGGTACAAGGGAGTTGGATTCCGCAGTGGAGTATTCAGCGGACACCTTGAGTTGCTCGGTAAAGTTCCACTCACCACCAAAGGCGATGGATTCCGAGTCTGTCTCGCGGAATTCACTCCAGGTCTTGGGAATGATCAGCGCGTTTTCGATGCGGTAATTGTTGAGCGCGCCGGAGCTGTCTTCGAAGGTATCACTGGTGGCAACCGGGGTCTCGCCAGCGTGCAGAATGGAGTAGGCTTCCTGGCCACCCGAGCGCTCGGTGGCATTCAGGTCGAGGTAGAAACTGCCGGCTTCTGACGCGGGTGCCCACTGCATGGACAGGTTATACGCCTTGCGCTCGCGCTCTTCGATAAAGGGCTCAAACTTGTGCTCGCTCGGAACAATATAGTCGCCACTGGGCGTGTTAACTGCATCGGGCAGGCCGATAGCCGCGCCGTCATAGACAAACTGACTGACCTGGAAGGTATCCTGGCGCAGGGTGCGATCCTGGTAGGAGATCATGCCCATCAAACCAAAGCTACCCGCGTCACCCAGGTCCCAGCTGTCACCAGCAGCAACGCTCATGACCGGCGCCCACTCTTCCGACTTGTCGGCGTATTCAGCATCCGCAGAGATGGCGAGGATCCGCTCTTCGAGATCCAGCGGCTTGGCCGTTTTCAGGCTGATGGTACCACCCAGGGCGCCCTCAACCATTTCCGGGGTGGGTGACTTTACGACTTCAACCGCGGACAGGAAGCTGGCGGGAAAGTCCTGGAAGTTAACGCCGTTGCGGCCGTCGCCCATGGTGGAGCGACCGTTCAATTCAACCCGGTTTTGGGGCAGGCCGCGGATGGAAACCTCAGAGCCAACACCGAAATCGCGGTTGATAGAGACGCCGGTAACCCGCTGCAGCGCTTCGGCAATATTGTTGTCGGGCAGCTTGCCAATATCCTCGGCGACAATCGCATCGGCGATCCGGTCCGAGTTCTGCTTCATATCTGCTGCGGCCTGCATACTGCGGCGAATACCGGTCACGGAGACCTCTTCCAGCATGGCGGCTTCTTCAGCGTACGATGCAATAGGAAACGCAGAGGCGGAAGCAATGGCGCTGGCGAGGAGTGTCAACTTCAGGTCGCGGCGTATGTTCATACCGGCGAAGTGTTTCTGGTGTTTTGTGTTCATGATGCCCACCCTATTTATAGGTTGTAATGATGTGGTTGTATTACTGCTATGGCGTTACTGCTGAGGCGTTTGCCAGCCCAGGCAATACAACCAATCACTCGGTATCAGTAATAACGTTATGTATTACATATTAGCAATTATTGGTAATACTATATTGTCTATCTAGAGCGATGTAGCGTTGGCGTTAAACCCGCGAAACCACTGACGAATTTACTGGCGCAGGGAAATCAGCGTTTTCGCTACTCCCTTGATAACAGCCTAGACAGGGAAGCTGTCTGGCCTTACCAAGGGTGTACGGTCCACCCAACCCGCGCACTACCAGTACCTATAACTACAACGATTTGTAAGATACTAAATCGGTTTATTAAATGCAACCTTGTTTGACATAATTTTTTAACAGCAACGCAAATAAACCCTTCAGCCAGCGCGGACACCTCCAGGATGCTGACATCAGGCAAATTGAGCGGCACAGCGCCGCCCCGGAGAGACGAGGTGCCGAAACCTGGGGGGTACCGGCATCAAGGGGGAGAGAACGGCCCATCTGGCGGGCGACTATGAGGGGCGAGCATGGGGCAGCAACGGGGGGCTGCGGCAACTGTTATTCCAGCAACCACAACTGCGCGCTGGGGTTAAGGGGCTGTGGACGGGGACGTGTGGACGGGGACGGAGGGATTATTTTTTAACCAGCGGACTCTGAACTTGTCCCTCCCTCAGGCAGGTGTCAGGCTTTTGATTCAGCTGTACACCAGATATCCAACCGCATTTACATCAATAACATTTCCAGCTTAATAATGAAGCAGCGCCCAGGCTGTTTACCCCGCTGCATTAGCTGGCAGGGCATGCCCAATTAAATTGTTGCATGCCCACCTTGGTGTTTTTTAAAGCCGGCCGGGTCAGAAGCTGGTCAAAATTTAATCCCTCCGTCCCGAATGGTACTTACTTTAGACTGTCATCCGCGCGAAGGCGGGTCTATCAACGGCTGCCCGGCCGCTCGCGAGCTGGTCGATGTCATCCCCGCGCAGGCGGGGATCCAGCGTTTCAGGACACATATAACGCAGGTCCCTGGATTCCCGCCTGCGCGGGAATGACAAGCTGGATCTTTCGCAACTTAAGTAAGTGCCATTCCCCTCCGTCCCCTTTTCCGCAGGTCAGCGATTGACGTCGACCACCAGCCGGCCTTTTACCTTGCCGGCCAGCACGTCCTCAGCCACGACCAGCGCTTGCTTCAGGTCGATCTCGGTCACCATGGCTTCCAGCTTTGCCTTGTCCAGATCCCGCGCCAGTCGCGCCCAAGCCGCCTGGCGCGGTGCGGTCGGCGCCATGACACTGTCGATACCACACAGGGTCACACCGCGCAGGATAAACGGCGCCACCGAGGCGGGAAAATCCATACCCTGGGCCAGGCCACAGGCAGTGACCACACCGCGATAGCGCGTCTGGGCGCAGGCGTTCGCCAGGGTAAAACTGCCCACGGCATCAACCACTCCAGCCCAGCGCTCGCGCTGCAGGGGCTTGCCCTTTTCCGACAGGGTGGCCCGGTCGATTATAGAACTGGCACCCAGGGACTTGAGGTAATCCTCCTCGGCCGCCTTGCCGGTGGACGCGACCACCTTGTAACCGGCGGCCGACAGCAACGCGATGGCCACACTGCCCACGCCACCGCTGGCGCCGGTGACCAGAATTTCGCCCGAATCCGGCTGCACGCCGTGAGCATCCAGGGCATCGACACACAAGCTGGCGGTGTAGCCGGCGGTACCAATGGCCATCGCCTCCCTGCTGGAAAACGCCGCCGGCAGCTCGATCAGCCAATCGCCGTTGAGGCGCGCGCGCTGGGACAAGCCACCCCAGTGCCCCTCACCCACACCCCAGCCATTGAGCACCACGCGATCACCTTGTTTCCAGTTGTCGTGCTGGCTTTCGAGTACTGTACCGGCCAAATCGATACCGGGAACCATGGGAAACTTGCGCACCACTGGCGATTTACCGGTAATCGCCAGGGCGTCCTTGTAGTTGATGGTGGAATAATCCACCTGCACCAAAACGTCGCCCTCAGGCAACTGGCTCTGCTCCAGCTCGGCGACAGCCGCTGTCTGAGTTGCGCCTTCTGGCTTGTCGATAACAATGGCGTTAAACATAGTGATCCTTCCGCTTACTTGAATAGATTATGAGTGGGAATGGAAATCGACAGCAACGGCTTGAAACCAGGGGGCTTGCCCTGCCGACCAGCAAGTACACCGTTACAGAATGCTACCAGTCGTGACTGCAATTACCACCCGACCAACGTCGTAGGCTGTGGGCGATAAGAACTCATGCGCCTTCAGGTGATAATGTTACAGCAGGTCAGCCAACCGTGCTCGGTGAACAATTGTCGGGTTGCGGCACAGAATCGGTTTGATTCCGGAGTATTTATTGGCAGCACCCAGTAAGCACTTATCGGAGCAAGCTTACACGGCGCTTGCCAATACAAGCTACCAAAGGCATAAACTCAGCTACCACGAGTCAGCCCGTGATAAGCAACAGCTCTGCTGCTAAATCCAGCCGCTGCAGGGCAATCCATTAACCGGGACATTGTCAGGGTGCGCCCTTCGCTTTTGCGGAGGTCAAATTGTCGATAAACGACTCAAACCCCCGGCGTGCGGGGGCATCATCGTAGCGCGGATCACCGTGTTGATAGCCGGGATTCAATTCCAGGGTTACAGGTACTTGCAGCTGCTGAAGCCTGGCAGCGAGTTGCCGGGACTGGCTGAACGGCACCATACCGTCAGCGGTGCCGTGTAATAAATAAACCGGCGGTGCCGTTGATGTGGCGTAGGTGGTCGGGCTGGCGCTACGGGCTTTGGCCGCACAGTCGCTGGGGCTTTGGCCGCAGCCCAAAAGTTTCACTTCAGGGCTGGTCGGATTAAACGGCTCATTGCGGCTGAGCATTTCAGTTAAATCATAAACTCCGTACCAGCCAACAAACCCCTGAACCTGTTCGGAATACTGCTTGTTACCCGATTCTATAAACTCGATATTGCCAGTAGCTCCAGCCATCGATAGAAAACCTGCCATATGTCCGCCCGCGGAGTTACCCATGGCGATGATCCGGTCTGCGGCCAGGTTGTGAGTACCGGCATTTGCCCGCAGCCAGCGGATAGCGGCTTTTGCTTGCTGGCCCTGTACCGGCCAATGTGCTTTGTCGCTGAGTGAATAATCGATGGCGGCTATGGCGTAGCCACGCTGCAGCTGGGCCAGGACAAATTTCTTGATGGTTTTCTTACTGCCGGACTGCCAACCGCCCCCAAAAAAATAGGCGATAACACCCCTCTGCTCTATCCCCCGCGGCAGATAAATATCCAGCTTAAGCGCTTCATCTGCATAGGTCGCATAGACAGCATCTGCAATATCTGGCGTTATTGTCACTTCCGCCACCGGCCTGTTCTCGAAGAATGGCACGTCCAGGTTAGCGTTTTGTTGGGCTGAATGCTGCGCTGAGTGCACCGATGAAGTCGATGTTGATGACGCAGTACAGCCAGCGCAAAAATATATGACACCGACCAAGGTCAACGCCGGTATTGAAAATCGCTTTTTCATTTTTATCTCTTATCAAACCCTGTATGTTTGCATTGTAGTGCAACTAGCGCTGATCAAATTTACCTTTACCAATTGTCGCTTCGAAAAAATCCACGGTTGCCTGCAATGCCTGCCTGCTCGCCGCCGCAGTGGCGGCCGGGGAACCACCGATCCAGCTGTGTCCAACACCGGGTATAATGATCTTGCTGACAGGCACCCCGGCATCAATAAGTAACTGGTAGAACTTGTCGGTCTGTGAAACGTGAACTAGCGGATCCGCGTCGCCATGAATCAACAGCGTATGCGGATCGCCGGGGTCAACATAAGTGATTGGCGAGGCAGCGGCCATAATATCTTTAGAGCAAGTAATCGTTTCGCAATCAAGAAAGCGACGTGGAATGGCACTGTCTTTTGAATCTTTAGCATCTGCGCCAAGTTGTGCTTCAAAATCATAGACCCCAAACCAACCGACGACCGCTTGAACACAATCGGAAACCAGGTTCAGATCGCCACCGGCGCCTGCAACAACTTCGACATCGGGCGACATGGGTTTGGCGATTGCCGCCGGGTCCGGGGCCAGGTGTTTGACGCCACAACTGGTGCCGGCCAAGGCGGCCAGGTGACCTCCGGCCGACTGACCCCAGATCGCCACGCGCTCAGGGTCGATGCGATATTCAGCGGCATTAACCCGCAGCCATCGAAGCGCCGATTTCACATCCTGTATGGCGGCAGGAAACGGTGCTTCGCCCGAGAATCGATAGGCAACAGAAGCGACCACGTAGCCCTCCGCGGCGAGAGAACCAAGCACCTTGGGCCAATCTGCATAGGCGGCGCTTCGACGCGGACCGCCCCCGGCCCAACCACCCCCGTGAACGTAGACAACCAGCGGCCGTGCCCCCTGCGACGAATAACTGGCGGGCGGTATAAACAGGTCCAGTTTAAGCGTCCGAAAGCCCGCCAAAGATGCATAGGTAACGTCGGGGTACGCGCTAACACCGCCGGCAAAATCAACCTTCAGGCCCGAAAAAGAATCATTGCCGACTGCGCGCACTGATGCGCCGACCTCAGCACGGTCGGTAATTCTGGCGCCGGCAGTTAGCGCCGCACCTGTGGATTGCAAAGAGAATATTGCCAGAAGGCCCATAGCCAGAGTCGGGGCAACAATATTTTTCAGCCAATTTATTGGTTTATGGCTGCCGCCATCATCATTGCCACGGCACCTGAAAATCGGGCCATCGAAATTGCAAAAAAGTCGTTGCATTTTTACGGATTCCTGCAGGGATTATAGAACTATTGTTGTTTGACCATTATGTTGGCCAACGCCTGTTTACCCCATTCAAGCGCAGGGCGGGGTCGCTGTACAATACTTAATATTAGCCAGGGTATAACGAGCAGTTATGCAAAAGTGGCGCCCCTGACTATAACAACACGTTATGGATATTGCATAAACAGGCATTGTACATTCGGAGCTCAAGCGCTTGTAATCAGAGGCCAGAGGTTAAGTCTCTTATATACCAATAATGACCAGAAAGTAATCCATAACAATATAAAGTAGGAGTAGCTGTATGCATCGAATATCTGATGTCTATAAATTAACCCTGTTATCCGCCTCCATTGCCTGCGCCCTGCAAACGCAATACACGTTTGCCCAGAACGAAAAGCAAATTGAGGAAGTCGTGGTAACCGGTTCACGTATCGTCCGTCGGGACCTGGTATCGTCCAGCCCCATCGCCACCCTGGATTCCGCAGCACTATTGGCCAGCGGCGAAGTCAATATCGAATCAGTGCTCAATCAAATGCCCCAGTTCGGCTTGGGCCAGGGAGCTTCCACCAATGGCTTTGGTGACGGTGGCCGCGCCACCATTAACTTGCGCGGTTTGGGTGACAAGCGCAACCTGGTGCTATTGGACGGGCGTCGCCTGCCGGCCTCCAGCTCGGAAGCGGTTGTCGATATCAACCTGATTCCTCAAATCATTCTTGAAAATGTGGAAGTCATTTCCGGTGGCGCTTCCGCCGTGTACGGATCCGACGCTATATCCGGCGTGGTCAACTTCAAGACCAAGCAGGGGTTCGAGGGTACTCAGATAGATGTGCAGTACGGCATGTCGGAGCAGAGTGATGCCGAAAATACCGACGCCTCCATACTTTGAGGTAACAGTTATGCCGAGGGGCGGGGCAGTTTCCTCGCGGCGTTCAACTACACCGATCGCAGCGAATTGACGGGAGAGGACAGGGATTATTATCGCGGCCAAGGCAGCTCCGGATTCCACACTCCCGGGCGCACACTGAATGTGCTTACGGGAAACCCCGACCAGGCTACGGTGGATAGTATTTTTGCCCAGTATGGTGTTGCACCTGGTACAGTGAATGCGAGCTCCCAGGTTGGCTTCAATGACGATGGCTCCCTCTACGCTGTCACAGGCGGCGCCAACCTGATGGACCCAACGGGTCGTTTGTTTGTCGATCCCGTTAGCGGCGCAGTGTCGGAGGCTATTTTCAACGACCGCAGTATTATTTCACCCCAGGAGCGCTACACCCTGTACGGTAAATCTGACTTCGAGATATCCCCCGAACTGACTTTTTATGCCACTGGGCTGTATATGGACTCCACCGTGGTCACCTCTATTGGTTACCCGTTAAACGTCCCAAACTTGAGCGCGGTACCGGTAACCAACCCGTTTATTTCTCCGGACTTCGCAACCTGGCTGGCGGCGCGCCCCAACCCCAATGCACCTGCGCTGCTGTTCAAGCGATTCACGGAAACAGGACGGCGTGTGTACGACACTAATTACGAAACTTTCCAGCTAGTGGCCGGTTTCAAGGGTGAATTTGGCGATGGTAACTACAGCTGGGACGCCTATTACTCCCACGCTGAAACCGATATCACTGAAGACCATCCCAACAGCGTGCTCGGCTCCCGCGTCCAGGCCTTGCTGGATGCCGCCGATGGCGGTGCTTCTGTGTGTGAAGGTGGCTACAACCCATTTGGCAGACCGAACAATTCACAGGCGTGCTTGAATTACATTTCACTGCCCGCCACTAATAATTATGGTACCGAACAGGATGTTTTTGAAGCCAGTGTACAAGGCAAGCTGTTCTCCCTACCCGCCGATGACGTGCGCTTTGCCCTGACCGCCACTTACCGTGAAGACAGCTTCTTTAGAGATGTGGACCCTCTCTTTACCACTGGCGACGTGGTTTCAAGTCCAGCGCTTATTTCGCAGCCCTCCAAGTCGATTGACGTAAGCGAAGTGGCGGCAGAGCTACTGGTACCTCTGGCCAAGAGCGCCAACCTGGGCCTGGGTTATCGTTACTCCGACTACAGTCATGTGGGCTCTGTAAACGCCTACAAAGCAGACCTTGACTTCCGTCCAGTAGAATCAATTCTGCTCCGCGGCGGTTTTGAGCGCGCTGTGAGAGCCCCCAATTTCAATGAGGCGTTCGCACCTGTTTCAGCTACCGCCGCCTCGATTGGTCCAGTACCCAGCGCGGGTGACCCCTGTGACGCGGGCAGCGCAGAGAGAATGAACCCTGCCATTGCTGCTGATTTGCAAGACCTGTGTATTGCCCAAGGGGTGCCCGCAGCAATCTACCCGTCTTACACGCTCGGTATTGTCTCGGTAGCTGGAAGTTTTTCCGGCAACGAAAACCTGGACCCTGAACAAGCGGATACCATTACTGCCGGGGTCGTTTTCACCCCGGAACTGGGCGGCGATGTAGTGCAGAACCTGAGTGTATCCCTGGATTACTACAGCATTGAAATTGAGCAAGCCATTAACCTAAATGGTTCTGGTGCTGCCATTCTCGGCGCCTGTTTTAATCGGGATGGTTCCAATCCGACACTGAATCCGAACAATGAAAATTGCCAATTAATATCCAGAAACTCTGCTACCGGCATTATCAATGATATTCGATCTACCTATATCAATACCGGCGGCTTTAAAACCAGTGGTGTAGACCTGATTCTGAATGGCGAGCTACATTTTGCTGATATGCCGGGTTACTTCAAAATCAATACTGCCATGAATTTCCTCGACAAGTTTGAGATAGCGGCAACCGATGGATCACCTTTTGTAGACTACAAAAACACCATTGATGCCTCAGAATTCCCGCCGCTGTCGCCTTTGCCAGACTTCAAGGCACTGACAACCTTCGATTACGTCACCGACCAATTCTCTGTGGGGGTGCGCTGGCGCCATGTGGGCAGTATGGACAACCGTACAGCAATCACCAATCCGGCCGCGTCAGATCCAGGCCCGGACACTTACAATGTGTTTGACCTGGTGGGCAATATTCAGTTGAACGACAGCGTGAAATTGGGCCTCGGGATTACCAACCTGTCCGATAAACAACCCTTTATCCTGCCACCCGGAAACTACGTTTCAGGAGGCCAGGATCAGGTTGGCCGCGCCTACTACCTGAGAGTCAGTGCGAACTTTTAAAGTAATCCAGCATGGGGCGGCCAATAATAGCCGCTCCTTGTTGACCTTAGAGAATTGCAGTGACATGTAAAATTTCCCCGGCGCTGGTGGCGCTGCTTACCCGGCGAGTCAAATGTATGATCCTAGACAAGAAAAGTTACCCCTCAGCTCCCGACAATACCCCGCCCATTCGAATGACTCCTAAAAGCAACCTGCCTTGTTCACCGCTTGCGCTGATATTACTACTATCGGTTTTAGCCACTTCGGTATTCGCTACTGCTGAAAACCTGCCTCTAACAACGGAGTTTGTCCTTGAACTGCAGGTACAAATTGGCAAACGAGTAGTGGTCGGCGAAAGCGACGCAGGTGTTCGACAATATATTCCGATAACGGGCGGTAAATTCAAGGGGGTTGGCATGGCGGGTGACGTTTTACCCGGTGGCGCCGACTGGCAATTGCGGCGACCGGATGGTGTGCTGGAAATTGACGCCCTGTATTCTGTTAAGACTGAGGACGGCGACAATATTATCGTACACAACCGGGGCATAAGTGTCGGCGGCGTTGACCGGGCTGATATTCGGTACGTCCGCACGGCCCCCCGCTTTCACGCGCCGGCGGGCAAGTACGACTGGCTCAACCAAAGAATTTTTGTCGGTACTATTACACCCGCCAGCGACGGATCCTCCGTAACCATAAGGGTTTTTGTCATTCGATAATTGCGGGGGATTTCGCAGTTCCGGCTTTTCTTTCAGGCTGGGTGAACTCCGGAATGTGCTCGCGCCTGACACCAGCAGCAAGTAGCTACCTGTACCTGAGTACAAACGGCTCACCGTGCCTGTAAGAAAATTGGCAACAGCGAGCCGACTCAAATGACTCTTCAATAATCCCGCTGCTGCTTACTTTTGGGCTCTGGCCCTGCGCAAACGCGCCTGGGCCGCCATTCTTACCTGGGCGTTCATCTCGCCGTAGTTGCTGTATTTATGGCGCTGCACGATTTCAAAGAAGATGCCGTTGATGGCGCGGGTGTAAAAATGAATAAAATTGCCGGTTTCACTTTGATCGTACATCAGGTTGTACTGGCGCAGGTCCGCCAGCAAACCCGGTTCCAGATCAAAGCGCGCCTCCAGGTCATCGTAGTAGTTCTCCGGGATCGGCAAAATCATGGCCTGGTCAACCCGCTTCACCAGGCCGAGGATGTCATCGCTGTTGAGGGCGATATGCTGTACCCCGGAACCCTTGTGCTCCTCCCGAAAGCGCTCAGTGGAGGCACCCCAGCTCTTCGACATATTGAACGGCAGTCGAATTTTCTTGTCCTTGCTGGTGGCAGTGCGGCTGACCACGATGCCGTAGGGGTCGATCAGATCCTGAGGCTGGGCGATGCTGAGCCCGAACAGCACTTTATAAAACAGTGACGTAGAGAGAAATTCAGACTCTGACACCCCGCTGGTTATGTGATCCACCCGCATATCAACTGCGGGGCTTGGTGCAGAATCTGCCACGGCAATAAAGTCCACGTCGAAGAAGCGAGTACCGTCGGCGCTCTGCTGGACAAAGTACACCAACTCGCCGCCGACGCCCTTGATTGCGGGTATGTTCAGTTCACCGCTATCGATATCGCTTTCAAACTTGCGATAACCGAAATGCGCAGCGCGCTCCGCCATCCCTTCGGCATCGTCAGTGAGATAGGCCACGGCACATACAGAGACCCCGTGAACCAGGTAATAATTCTGGGCAAAACTGTCTGGCTCTTCATTGACCACAATGCTGACATCACCCTGGCGGTAGAGGCTGACTTCCTTGGAGCGATGGCGATGGGTTTTGGCAAACCCGAGGCTGCTGAGCAGCTTGATCAACTCATCTTTAGCGCCGCCTTCAGCGGCGAATTCAATAAATTCAATACTGTCAACACTCGCCTCTGGCGGCAAGTATTCTCCTGGTTTTACCCGCGAACCGGCGAGGTCCGGAGCCTCCTTGGCCACCTCCTCCTGCAACCACAGCATGGAGCGCATGCCGTCCACCGCTGTCGGGCGACAGGGAGAGGAGCGAAACTCGTCGTTGAAAATTTCATGGGAAAAATAGCCGTCGTAGCCGGTATTGATGACTGCCTTCATAAACTCCACCAGCGGAAAATCACCCTGCCCCGGAAAACAGCGGAAGTGACGGCTCCACTGCAGCACGTCCATATCCAGCTGGGGTGCATCGGCCACCTGGATCAGGGCAATGCGATCCCCGGGAATGTCACTGATGGTACTCAGGTCCCGCCCGCGGGCAAAAATATGAAAGCTGTCGAGAATAATGCCAAAGTTTTTCTGGTCTACCTGCTTCACCAGGTTCCAGGCCTGTTGATAGTCGCGAATATAGCGCCCCCAGGCCAGCGCCTCGTATCCCAGTTTGAACCTGCGTTTGCCGGCGCGCTCGGCCAGCTCGGTAAATTCTTCCACCCCACGCTCCAGGCTATCGATACAGTGGGGCGAGACGTTGCTGCAAATCAGCAAGGTATCGGTTTCCAGCTCCTCCATCAGGTCGAACTTGCGCTCCGCGCGATCGAAGTTTTTCTGCATTTTTGCCTTCGGCATACCTTCGAAATCGCGAAAGGGCTGCAACGCAATGATCTTCAGCCCTGCGTCCTCCGCCATTTGCTTGACTACCGCCGGCGACTCGTCAAACAGCATGAGATCATTTTCAAAAATTTCGATGCCATCAAAGCCGGCAAACGAAGCTGCATCGATCTTTTGGCGTAAGTCTCCAGAGAGACACACAGATGCTATGGAGCGTTTCATTGGCGATTATCCTCTAGGTGAAGCTGTAAACCAGTCGGCAGGGCTATTGGTGCGCACTGGGTTGGGGCAAACTGCAGCGGCTTAGTCGAGCCAGCTCAGGGTGGTGGCAAGCAGTTCTTCGTTGGCGTCCACGTCAACGCCGGTAAAAATACGGAAGGCATCAAGCCCCTGAAAAACCCACAGATCGAAACCCGACACACACTGCATGCCGGCTTGTCGACACTGAACAAGAAACTCCGTCTCCAGCGGTGTGTAGACAGCGTCAAAGGCCCATTGCTGGGCCCCGATAGCGGCGGCCGGAAACGCCGAGCCGGGATATTTGTACATACCCAACGCGGTGCAGTTCACCAACCCGTCCGCCGCCTGCATGGCATTTTTCAGGTCGTCGGCGGCAACCACACTGGTGCTGACCCCCTGCCGCTGCAGCGCCTTGCAGAGCGATTGGGCCTGTTCCTCCACCAGGTCAAAAATGCTGATGTGGCTGGCACCTAGGTCCGCCAGGCCAAAGCCAATGGCGCGACCGACGCCACCGGCGCCACACAGCACTACCTTGCCCGGCTCGGTCACACCACGGCGGTACCGGTAACCGCGGACAAAACCGCTGTAATCTGTATTGGCGCCATAAATCCGGCCCTGCTCAAACTTGAGGGTATTGTAGGAGCCAATGATTTCGTGACCGCTCACCGCCGGCTGCTGCACCAGGTCGTAGACCTTTTGCTTGTAGGGGTGGGTTACATTGAGGCCGTGAAAACCGGCGGCCATCGCTTGATGGACTCGCTGTACCGGGTCGAAACCGGCAACTTGCTCGCCGTCAATCAGCTGGTAATCCAGTGAAACCTGCGCCAGGGAGCCCAGGTACTGTTGCAAGCGCGGCATCCTTGAGCGGGCAATTCCCGATCCCATCAGCCCCATTAATAGAGTCATTGGCGTACCTTGATTAATTGTTGTGTGTTGCAGCCTGTTGTTCGGATTTACATTGGCTCCATTTAATTTCATGCCACCCTGCTTGTAAAATATCCAGAGTTACACTCCCTATAACACGGTGTTATTTACCCTGCCGAAGCCCTGGCCAAACACCAGCCGCGATCGCTATTTGCATCGCCAACCGACTGTGCTTTACTAGGCATCACCTAAATCCAATAACATAAAGGCTGCCACATGCTGCTGAATTTCAGGCAACTGGAGGTTTTTCGCGCGATCATGATCGCCAAAACGGTAAGTGGCGCGGCTGAACTCCTGCACGTTTCCCAACCGGGGATCAGCCGGCTGCTGAAATACATGGAGTACAAGCTCGGCATCGAACTCTTTGAACGCCACAAGGGACGCCTGATACCCACTCCCGAAGGGCGGGAATTGTTCAAGGAGCTGGAGCCCATTTATCAGCGTGTGGAAGACCTCGACGTCACCATAAATCGCATCACCCGGCCAGACAATCTGCAATTCCAGATTGCCTGCACACCCAGCCTCGCCAACTATGTACTGCCCTACCTGCTGGCCAGGGTAAAAGCCAAGCTCCCCGGCGTCAGTGTCAAGCTGGAAACCCTGCCCAATGAAGAAATTGCCGAATACCTTATCCAGCGACGCATCGATTTCGCGCTGGCCTTTTACTGTCCCGACCACCCGCTGCTGATGGCTGAGGCCTCGATCAATGTCGGCATGGTCTGCGTAGTACCCGAGGACCACCCGCTGGCCAGCCGCAAGTCGTTGAAATTCAGTGATATTGTCGACTGTGACATGATCACTTATTACGCCGAGACGTTGCTGGGTAAAAAGATCAATCAGGCGTTCGCGGAGCTGGAGCGGGAGCCCCGGATGGTGGTGATGGTGCGCTACGCCGATGACGCCTGCGCGATGGTTGAGCAGGGGCTGGGCATCACCGTGGCCTTTGAATACACCGCCATGCCCCAGCGTTTCCCCAACCTCAGGGCCATTCCCATCAAGAGCAGCAAACAACGCTTGCACTTTTTGCGTCACAATGGCATCGCCCTATCGAACAATGTACGCAAGTTCTACGAGCTGGCAAAAACGGAATTACGCGCTCTCGACTAGGCCCCCGCCACCGGCATCGAGGCGAAATACTCCAGCGCCAGCAGGTAACCGAGAGTTCCGAGGCCGGCAATCACCCCCTCGGCCCGGCTCGACACCCAGGAGTGATGACGAAAAGCCTCGCGCTGGTGAATGTTGGAAATATGCACTTCGATCACCGGCGCATCAAAGGTATTCAAGGCATCCAGAATCGCCACTGAGGTATGACTGTAGGCCGCCGGATTGATGATTATGCCGGCGGCCATCTCCCGCGCCTCGTGAATTTTGTCGACGATGGCGCCCTCGTGATTGCTCTGGAAAAAATCCAGCTCCAGCCCCTGTTGCTTGGCCTTGGCACGCATCTTCAATTCGATATCGGCCAGGGTTTCGGTACCGTAAATTTCCGGTTGGCGCTTGCCCAACAGGTTGAGGTTGGGGCCATTAAGGACATAGATAACTTGTTGCATAATGAGTCGATTTGCTCCTGCGATTAACACTTAAGTCAGGCGCCTATTCAAGCCAGCCAGGCGCGTAAAAGCAAAGACCAATTGTGAGCACAACCATGCATTGAGGTTATATACCCGGAGGCCATTACGAGCTGGTCAGTACCAGCCACCCATAATGCCAGGTTATAGGAGGGGTATTTTTGAGTATTTGAATCACAGTGCCTGATTTCCTTACCATGGCAGTTATAACCAATATCTACCTGTTGTCGATATTCAAATAATTTCACCACAGAACACAGGAAATCCCATGGCTACAGATGTCCTTGCTTCCTCCCCACCGCCCGCGGCCAATAGCGGCAGCATCCACCCCGGCACTTACGACGAGTGCATTGGCATGCTGCGCGACCTGGTAGACAACAAGCTGATGTCCGGGCTGCAAATCCTGGTGGTGATGATCTGCTTCACCCTCAATATGCTCGACGGCATGGATGTGGTATTAATGTCCTATGCGGCACCGGTATTGGCCGACGACTGGGCCATTCCCGCCGCCGCGCTCGGCGCTGTGTTCAGCGCCGCCCTGGTGGGCATGACGTTTGGCTGCCTTGCCATTGCCCCTTACGCCGATGTCATCGGCAGGCGGCGCATGATCATGGCAGCGCTGTTCGTAATCACCACCGGCATGCTGATTTCGGGTATCTGTCAAACCATCTGGCAACTGGCGGCCGCGCGGGTGTACACCGGTCTTGGCGTGGGCGCCATTCTCGCCAGCATGGCCGCCATGACCGCGGAGTTTTCCTCTGAGAAGAAGCGCAACCTGTGTGTGGCATTTTTGCAGGCAGGCTACCCTATCGGCGCGGTGATGACCGGTTTTGTCTCCGCCTGGATTATGCCAGACTACGGCTGGCGCCCCATGTTTATTGGCGCCGGTATTATCACTGGCCTGATGCTGCCAGTGGTGTATTTTCTGCTGCCAGAATCGCTGGAGTTCCTCGCCAAAAAACAACCCCGTGGCGCCATCAAGGATCTCAATCGCACCCTGACCAGGATGGGTGCCCCTACCCTGGCAGCCCTGCCCGAACAGCCCCACGACGCCCACCACAAGACCAGCGTCAAGGCACTGTTTGAGGGCCCGCGTCGCTTTTCCACCATCATGCTTTGGTCAGGCGTCTTCCTGGGGTTCTTCACTCTGTATTTTGTTATCAGCTGGATCCCGAAGATCGCAGTGGATGCCGGCCTGCCACTGGACAAGGGGATCTACGCCGGTACTGCCTATAACCTGGGCTCTTTTGTCGGCAGCATTTTCCTCGGCTGGATTTCCGCTCGCTATGGCTTACAGCGCATGATCTTCCTGTTTTTTACCCTCGCGGCGGTGATGCTGATGGTCTTTGGCTCGGTGCAAATGGGCGTGTTCTTTATTCTGCTCTCGGCGTTCATTATTGGTATCACCCTCAACGGCGGCTTTAATGGCTTCTGGCCTACTGCCGCTCGTCTCTACCCTACCGAAATCCGCGCCACCGGTGTGGGCTGGGCGGTGGGTGCCGGGCGTGCCGGCGCGGTACTCGGCCCTCTGGTGGGGGGTTACCTGTTGCAATCCGGTGTCGGCCTGGCAGTAACTTTCGCCGTCTTCGCGGTGCCTTTGGTGCTGGCGGGCATCGCCGCACTGAACATTCGCTCCAGGGACTTTGCCTGAGCTACCGCTGCCATTTCGCGACAGCAAATTTGGCAACAAATAGCTAACACAAAGCGCAACGGCTGCTAACCACAGCCGTTTTTTTTGCTTCAAATTTCACGCAACTCGGTAACGGTAACGCATATCCTGCTGATCAGCGCAGGCAACTGGCAAACCATACCTGCGTGTTATAGTCGGTAAATTTATAGGTATTTTACCGCGCGCAAGCAGATGGATTCTAATAGGCGAAGCTCGATTCGGATACACAATCGCTCTATCAAACCGATACAAAAACCTAAATTACGGGGAGAATCTGTATGACACTACCTAAACCAGCCTTTAGGCTATCGCTGCTTGCACTTGCGGTTGCGGCGGCAAGCTATAGCCAAATTGAAACCGCTCAAGCAGCGGACAGCTCAGTAATCGAAGAAGTTATGGTGACCGGATCGCGTATTGTAAGAAAGGACTACGCCTCTTCCAGCCCGGTGACCACCGTTGACACAGATGCCATTCAAGCCAGCGGCTCCGTAGAGCTGGAAGGTGCGCTGAACCAGATGCCGCAGTTCGGCGAAGGCGCCACCGGCCAGACCAATGCCATCGGCGGCGGCGGCGGCGCCTCCCTGAACCTGCGCTCCCTGGGCACCAACCGCAACCTGGTGCTGTTGGACGGCCGCCGCCTGCCCATCGCCAGTGCCTTTGGTGAGGTCGACATCAATATGGTGCCCAGTGCCCTGGTGCGCAATGTCGAAGTGCTGACCGGTGGCGCTTCCTCCGTGTACGGTTCCGAGGCCATCTCCGGGGTTGTCAACTTCCAAAGCAAGTCGGATTACGAAGGCCTGGAACTGGATATCCAGTACGGCGATTCCTTTGATGGTGGTCTCGAAAAAAATGATGTGTCGCTGCTGGGCGGTGCGTCAATTGCCGAAGGTCGCGGCCATGCCATGATCGCCCTCGGCCGCACCGAGCGCACCGAGTTACGTGGCTCAGATCGCGATTTCTTCAGGTTTGCCGTACCCTCCTCTTTTATCGGCCAGGGGACTTTCCGCTCTGGCGGTAATGCGCCCTCCCAGGCGGCACTTAATGCACTGTTTGCCGGCTATGGCGTTAGCGGCACACCCGGCACCGACCAGATCGGCTTCAACGACGACGGTACCCTGTTCAGCCAGGGCAATGCTCTCAATTACAAGGGGCCAACCAACGCTCAGGATCCCCAGTACTGGGTGCAACCCAGCGGCGCGGTGCGTATGCCGGTCGGCCAACAGGGCCTGGTGATCAAACCTTTGGAGCGTTACACCGCCTTTGCCAAGTTCGATTACGACCTGACCGAAAACGTCACTGGCTACGCCCAGTATATGTACGCCAACTCCACTACAGAGGGCAATGTTGGCGGCAATATTACCTTGCAGGGTCCCACCGCCCTGGTGCCGGTTACCAACCCCTTTATACCGGGTGACCTGGCGACCTTGCTGGCCAGTCGTCCAGACCCGGGGGCTGACTTCATTTTAAACAAGCGCTTTATGTCCATCAACGAACGCGCTTTTGACGAGCAGTTCATTACCAGCCAGTACCTGGTCGGACTGAAAGGCGATGTGGGCTTCAAGGATTGGACTTTTGATGCCTACGTCGCTCGCGACGCCATGGATTCCACCGAATCCAATATCAATAGCCTGCTGGGGTCACGCCTGAACAGCTTGCTGCAAGCGGCCGACGGCGGCGCCTCCATTTGCGAGGGTGGCTTCAATCCTTTCGGCCTCGCTAACAGCGCGGCCATCTCTCCGGAGTGCCAGGCCTATCTGGCGCCGACCACTATCTCCACCCTGGAAACCCGGCGCACAACCTTTGAGGGTACTGTAACCGGTTCCCTGTTTGCCATTCCCGCTGGCGAGGTCATGTACTCTCTGACCTACAGCTATCGTAAAGACAGCCTGGACTATGCCCCCAGTATCAGCCTGTCCACCGATGATGTGCTCGGCAGGGGCCCCTCTTTTGCCTCCTCCGGCGAGACCGTCAACAAAGAAATTGGCGGCGAACTGTTGGTACCGCTGCTGCAAGACGCGCCGCTGGTTCAGAGCCTCGACCTGACCCTGGGCTACCGGGTTTCCGACCAGGACGTTACCGGCGATTTTGATTCCTGGAAAGTGGGCCTCGAGTGGCGCCCCACAGACTCTGTCTTTGTTCGCGGTAGCGTCCAGCAGGCCGTGCGCGCGCCGAACATTGGGGAATTGTTCAGCTCCTCAGTGGGCAGCGAAGTGACCGTCGGCAACCCGCCAACAGGGGGCGATCCCTGTGATGTCCGGACCGAGTCCCGCAACGGTGCAGACGCTGCAGACATTCGCAACCTGTGTCTTGCCCAGGGTATTTCCGCTGCGCAAATAGACACTTTCCAACATACCACCACCTCGATGCCCACCTCTGCGGGCGGCAACCTGGATTTGAAACCGGAAGTGGCCGATACCATGACCATCGGTTTTGTCTGGGAGCCGGCCCTTGATAACCAGGAGCTTTCCATCGCCGTGGACTACTGGAGCATCGAGATCGAGGATGTGATCAATACCATCAACGGCAACGATGCCATTGCCAAGTGCTTCAGCTCATCTTCAAATCCGGGCCTCTCCAATAGCAACGAATTCTGCCAGTTGATAAGCCGGGAAAGCGCCACTGGCACTGTCTCAAGGATCGAAACCAACTACCTGAATCTGGCGGCTTTGAGAACCGACGGTATCGATGTTCAGGCCACCTGGGGAATGGATGTTGGTCCCGGCGCTTTGAAAGTAAACGGCAGCCTTACCTGGCTCAACAGCTACGAAGAGCAAGCGCTCCCGGGCGAGGATTTCCTGGATTACAAAGGCACCATTGACGGCCCCGCCAACCGGGCTGCCGACAACAACGTGCACCCGGAATGGAGCGCCCTGATTGCGCCCAGCTATGCAATAGGCCCCGCCGAAGTGACGCTGCGCTGGCGCTACACCCACGGCATGGAAGACCGGGATACCGTGCTGGATTCCAGCAGCCAGACCCCGGGCGTATCCAGCTTCAGTTACTTTGATCTGAGCGGCAAGTGGACCTTCAATGAGAACTATACCCTCAGGGGCGGCATCACTAACCTGTTTGACAAAGCACCGCCGATCGTCGGTGGTGGTATCGGCGATACCCGTGCCGGCACCTACGACATTGTCGGTCGCTCGTTCTTCGTCGGCTTCAATGCCAGCTTCTAGGTAAACAACCGCCCTGCCCCAATTTCGCAGGACCCCGGGGGCGGGGCGCTTACCTTCCGAAACCAGGGTAAAGGGGACGGTAAAGGGGACGGGGTAAAGGGGTCGGAGTGATTATTTTTTAACCACCGGCCCCTGACCTTGCTCCCCTTTCAGGGGTTGTCAGGATATTGATTCAGTTGTACATCAGATATCCAACAGCATTTACATCAATAGAACTTCCAGCTTTATAAAGCAGCGCTCAGGCTGTTTACCCCACGGCATTAGCTGGCAAGACACACCCAACTACAATGCATCATGCCCACTTTGGTGTATTTTAAAGCCTACGAGGCCAGAAGTTGGTCAAAGTTTAATCCCTCCGTCCCCTTTTCTATAAAACCATACTTCGATGCACGACAAGAAACAGGCCATAGGCGAAGCAAGCCCCAACTCGACCGCTATGACCGCCAGATTCTGGCGGCCCCGCCAGCCGACGCACGCTTGAGCAACCAGGAGTTGGCTGTCCGTATCGGGCCGCCAGGCAACTCAACCGCGCAGTCTCAACACAAAAGAATTTTAAATTAGTTGGGAATAAACCCCGTCCCTCACTCGTTAAGCAGACACCTTCACAACGAAACGAGGAACACCCAAATGAAATACTCAACTACCCTGTTTACCCTCAGCCTGCTGACCAGCGCCATTGCTTTCGCCAACGATGACGTATCCGCCAGTGCCAACATGGACACCCAAGCCAATGTGCAAGCTTCCATGCCCGCCAGCACATCGGCTTCATTCAGCTACCAGCACAACACAAGCGGTGAATTCTCCACCCATGACAACGGCACATCGGCGGCGAGCTCAGCCTCCTCCGGTAAGTCCAACCAGGCCAGTGTCGAATCCGATGCCGGCACCGCTTCATCCTCACAGAGCGGTGGCGGCGACGCAACGGCATCCACTAACGGTGCATCCGTTACCCCAGAGAGCACGTCGGCCGGGCTGGCGACGGCTGAGCCATCCACCACAAAACTGGCGGGAGAAACCGAGTCCACTGCCGACAAAGGGGCAAATACTGCCGCCGACGGCAACGCAAAAGCTAGCGCCAAAGCCGATAAAAGCGCTGCTGTCGCCGCCAACAAAGCGGACAACGCCGGCGCCAAAACCGAGCGCCTGAACGCCCGCGCCTCAGGCGCAGCAACTGCTATCGCGACCAAAACCCTGTCCAGCGCCAGCGGTACATTGACTGGCGTCGAGGCAACCACTGGCGCAGTTACCAATGTCGGTGCAGCCCTTGGCAACCGTGTGTCTGGCACTGCGCTTTTCGACCCGGCACCCGACGCGGGTAACACAGCCGGCGAAAGCAAAGTATCCAGCGCACTGGAAGGCGCCGTCGCTGGCTCCCTGGAAGGTGCGGCCGCCAGTTCACTGCAGGGCACGCTTGCCGGTGCTGCTGAAAGTACCGTCGAAGGCGTCGTTACAGGTGTTGTTGATGGTGCCATCGGCGGTGCTGTCGAGGGTGCCATTGCCGGTGCTGTCGAAGGGGCTGTAAGCGGTGCCGTCGAAGGGGCTGTAAGCAGTGCTGCCGAGGGCGCCGTAACCAGTGCTGTCGAAGGTGCCCTAACCAGTACTGTCGAAGGTGCCGTAGCCGGCGCAGTGGAGAGCGCCGTCAGCGACAGCGTGACCTCCGCCGTCGAAGCCAGCGTGGCCCAGGCAGTAGAAGGCAACATCACTAACGCCATCGGTTTGTAAACCGGTCCATCGCTGGCCGCGCCTTCAGCGGCCAGCAATCACTTCCCGCTTATTCCACCACCAACATATTTCCAGCCCGCTCAAGGAGCACACCGCCATGATATTACGCCATCAATTCAACCCCGGAAAACTTGCCATTTCTGGCGTGCTGACCTGCTGCTGCAACCTGTTTTCGGTCGGCGCCCTTGCTACCGGTAACTCAGGCGAAGCCGTCAGCTTCAAATTCGATGTCGCCGCCGGCGCAGAATACAACAGCACACTCAGCGTCAAGGAACTGGATCAGCAGTTGCAAGAGGGTGATCGCGCCGTGATCACCAAAACCAAACTGGCCGCACGCTGGCAAGCCAGCGACCGACTGCAAGTCAATGGCGGCTATACTTTCAGTACCAAAACCTATGACGAGTACGAACAGTACGACAATAACCTGCACCTGCTGCACTCCGACATCAGCTATCGATTTGACGCCCTGACCACCGGCGCCAGCTATCACTTTGCACAAGCGACACTGGATGGCGAAGATTTGCTGGACCTGCAGCAAGTTACTGTCTACGGCTCAAAGTTGATCGACGAGGTCAATTTTGTACGCCTGAGCGCTACCGGCAAAGAGACCCGTTTCGATAATTTCTACGACCGCGACGCCGACAGCCTCGGCGCCGGGATCGATCTGTACCGCTTTTTCAACCAGGGCCGAAGCTACCTGATGTTCGGCGTGGCCCGCGACAGTGAAGACGCCCAGGCCGACCTGTTTGACTATCACGGCCGGGACTACAAGCTGCAGGCCTCCACCACCCTGTCACTGCTGGATAAAAACAGCCGCTTGCAACTGAGCTGGCGCTGGACCGAGCGGGACTATGCCGGCAGCGACCCGTCACTTGGCGCCAGGCGCTCAGACCAGCGCCAGGTCGCGGAGCTGGTTTGGGAATTGCCATTGACCAGCATCTTCTCCCTGGATACCCGCCTGGAATACGGTGACTATCAGTCCAACCTCAGCAGCGCCGACTACACCGCCAGCAAGGCATCGGTAGCCTTCAAGGCGAGCTTTTAGCAGCGGTCAGATCAATAAGGCTGCGGTGAGGGTATCGGTAAGGCGCACAGGCGCGGGCAGCACGGGCAGCACGGGCAGCGCGGGCCACCCGGGAACAGGAACAAGTGTGCGTAGAGTGGCTCCACTGGCTTGATTGTGGACAACTAGCTCACAGCCACCCGGAACAACGCCCGCCGATGCCCGAGATCCAATTGGTAGTGCTCCATCAACCCAACCTGGTGTCTTATCGCACCCACACTCTCAGCCAGATTGGACAGCGAGAGCAGCGCCAGTACCCATCCTGCGGGAGAATGCACCGCCTTGACCACGCCGGCCACCATGCGCATAACATGACTGAGAATTTGCAGGCCGGCAACATAGAACCTGGAACGCACTCGATGTTGCGCGGTGGCAGCGCGAATCGTCGCCGCCCCGAGCGCCGGTTCGATCAGGCAGTACTGATCAAAATCCCTGTCGTGAGTGAAAACCATTTGCGGCTCCGCAGCGTAACTGTGCACCGCGTTTTTCAAATAGCCGAGCCCGGCTCGAACCACATCGACAGCCTTAACCACCGTGACGAAGAACAGGCGCGCGCGCTTGCCAATGTAACGCACGATATTGGCGATAAACTCCACGCTGAAAGCCAGTGCCTTGCGCACCATGCGATACAGCCACTTAACGGCCCTTTTAATGCCGTCGAAAATACCACTGGCAATGTTGCCAAACTGGGTCTTAAACGTCCTGGCGCTCTCATGGTCAGCCAGAATTTCACCGACACTGCGATTGACATCCTCGAATTGACGGCCTTCCTCAGGCAATTCACTGGCAAGCCGGTGCAACGTGGCCAACAGCTCGTGGCACGGTTGCTCCTGGTCGACAGAGCCCGGCAGCTCCTCGCGATTGTCCCGCCAGAATTTGCGGATGGCCAGGCTTGTCTGTGAGATCTTTTTCCGGTGTCGAGAGGTGCGCTTGTGCGCCCTGACAGACTCCCATTTGACCCGATCCTTGCCAGGGGCAATGTCATAGCCCAGCATCCACAACTCGGCTCGGGTAATGGCGCCGATATTGGGCGCAAACTCCAGTTTTACAGCGTCATAGATTTGGTGGTTGGCCAGCGACGCGAGCATGGCATCGTGATTGAAGAGCGCGCACAGGAGGCTGAAATCCAGCCCCTGTGGCGGCCGCTGCAACAGTTTCAGTCCCATTGCAAATTGACCGAAACGCGAAAGCGCGCGCTCAAGACTGAGTTGCTGGCCGGCGCTCATGACCGAATGGACGCCAAGTTTATCCCGCTTCCAGTCCTCGAAAAAGCCGAGGGTATACAAGCGGCAATACACGGCTCTCGTCACCGCGGGATTGGCAAGAACTTCCTCAACTTGATCCCAGTCTCGATGCCATTCCAGCGGGTTCTGCTGATTTTCAAAACTGACCAGGCACTCCAGTACCCGCCAGGTTTGCGGCCCAGCCCAGCCGTCCTGCTCAATGCGCGCATCGGCCTGGAAGTGCCTCACCGCCGCCATAAACTCTTTATCCACAGCGGCACTGGAGCGGTTGCCTGCGGACTCGGCCAGGTAACCCAACTCAATCAGACGCCCGCGCAAGGCCCTGATATAGGCAACCGAATCCGACTCATTCGGGCTCTTGAATTTGTGGCACTCAGCACCGGGATCCGGAAGATAGCGCTGCGACACCGCCGCATCCATACCGTCGCTCCAGCGCTGCAACCAATCGAGCTCAGTGTCCGCCATGTACAGCACTCCTGTCAGAGGCTAGCGATATCACCCAGCACCGATTTGACGAACTCGATGGTCGCCTTGCGGGATTCGGACCCCATTTCCACCAGTTCGGCGTGGGCGAGTCGCTGCTCCTCGGTGATGTCGGTGTCGTAAAACGCGACGATATCCCCGTCGATACTGCTGCGGGTACTGGCCAGTACCTTGGCCTTGATCTCCGGGTTGGCCCGCGCCCTGGCCATGACCTCATCAAATTTATAAAGACTTTCGCTGTCTGCCGATGTGAGCGTAATGGCCCCCTGGAAAGTCACTACTTCAAGGGTCGACAGGTCCTTGATGCCGTTGGCGAGAGTTTGCATTGCCTCATTGAATTTTCCCATGATATTACTCCTTCTCCGGTTGCACGATGTTATCGGTGTAGAAAAAGTTTACTAGCGCTTGCACCACAGGTGCCGGGAAAACAGCCCCAACCTTCTCCAACACCAGGTGTTTTTGATTTGCTACCCTGTGCGTCGCCACAATTGGCTGACTCTTTACCCTTGCGAGCACAGTGTTAATCACGTCATCAATACTCTCGCTCGAAGGCGGCAATTCCATGCGGCCGGAATAGAGCGTGATGCGCAGTTCCGGCACGGCGCGAAACTGTTCCAGCCCGCTGCGATAGCCCATGAAAACCTGCGCGAGTTGCGACATGGCGACGTCCTAACCCACGCGGACCAATTGGTTATCGGCAAAGCGACCTGGTGATTGCAGCACCAATCTGGCCTCATCCTCCCGCCGGTCAAGCCATCTGCTCAGGCCCCTGGTGGCAGCCGTCTCAACACGGGATTCACCCTGCAAATTGGCACCGCGGTTATACTTCAGGGACAACGGGGCTGTCTGTAGAGAGGGCTTCATTTGCTGGTAGAAGGCTTCGGAGCCGACCTCGTGATCGATGCTGAACTGGATGCCGGTTTGTATCAGTGACAGCACAGGCGCCCTGTTGCCGTGGGGAAGGACACCCTCTACTGTAGCGGAACCTGATGCCGATTCCATCGCCCGCTCGATTGATACGCGGGGGTCTAGCCGCTTTAATCGCTGCTGCCATGTTCGATGCATACAGTTGACTCCCTTTTTTATTTCTTTTTTTCGGGCTTTTCCTGTGTTTACGGAGCTTCATCACTATATGCCCGGCCCCATAGTTTGACAACTTAACTTCCGGGTGAACACGCTATACCGCTTGCCGCGCAGCACACAATAACTACTTCGGCCTGTGCTTCGACCACAAGACGACCACGCTGCGAGCAACGGCGAGGGTTCTATCAATTTGCTGGCGCTTCGAAGTACCAACCCGGCACGACCCAACGACCAATTGGTTAAAAGCCAGCGGCGTCAGTTTCTCGAACGCGCAGTTTTTAGGATATTTTCCCAGTTTCCTTTCTTCACACTTCGGCTGGTTTCGATAGGGTTTTACTCCTCTGCCCCCCACTGTAGCGGGCTATCGGTAGCCCTTATGGGGAAAGTAATTAATCTGGAGGCGATTGACACTGCGTACGCCTTGACGCACGCTCAGTTGCTCGGAGGTAACCTATGACCACATTAAACGCTACAGAAGCTCGCTCCAAACTATACGCCCTGATCGACGAGACCTCTGCCAGTCATCAACCTATCGTTATTACCGGCAAAAGGGGTAACGCCGTCCTACTGGCAGAAGAAGACTGGAATGCAATTAATGAAACCCTTAACCTGCTATCGCTGCCTGGCATGAGGGAGTCCATCCGGGATGGGATGGAAACCGGGCTGGATGAGTGCGACCAGGAGCTCGATTGGTGACCTGGAAGCTCTACTACACCAAACAAGCTCAAAAGGATGCCCGTAAACTGGCTTCATCCGGCCTCAAAGACAAAGCTCAGGAGTTGTTGCAAATTCTTGCAAGGAATCCCTTTCCCCCCCCCCCCCCCCGCCCTACGAGAAGTTAGTCGGAGATCTGGCAGGCGCTTATTTGCGCAGAATTAATATTCAGCATCGACTGGTTTACCAGGTTCTGGAAGCGGAAAATGCTGTGAAAATATTAGGATTGTGGACTCACTACGAATAGCCACGCCAAGATGGACTGCTGTATCGATCTATTTGACCATTCTTTTCTCAATATCAACAATCCGCGCCAGATTATCTACGTTTCGGTGATACACCGCCAACGCCCGCTCATAGGATGCGATGGTCTTTGTGCACACCAGGGTGAAAGGCCGACCGCGCCGCTCAGTGACATGTGTCAGATCGCAACCATGGCGGTCGATCATGTCGTGCAGATGTCGACGACGGGATTTTGCCAGCCTCAGATTGTAGGTCAGATACAAGCGATAACCGCTCGCGAGGGGCTGCACTTCGTGTTCGCAGTCGGCGTAAAACGCCGCGAAACTCAACTCGTTGCCAGAGGCTGCACCGGGGAAGTCGCACACATGGCGGTGGCCATTGTGAGACACAACCAGCTCACCATCGGTTTGAATCGACGGCAGGGAAACTACAAGAGTCGCAACCATACCATCCAGCTTTTCACCGTCGCGGTGGGAGAGAAAGAAACTGCCTTTCTCATAGACCAGCAGCTTATACAGGTTGGCCACGAGCTGACGCGTCTCGAGCCCGAGCTTTTGTTGAATTTCGGAGACGATGGCATCAATCAGCGGCTGCCATTTGGTATTGGTAAAGCTGACTTGCTCAGAATCCATTTCCCACACGCGGCGCACCGCCGTGTCAACCAGGGTTTGTGCACCCCGGCCATAAGGCGCTTGTCGACAGCGCTGGATCAATTTGCGCGCCTGGGTAGCCCCAAGCGGCAACCGCTCCAATCCGACGCCCTCAACCACCAGACCAGGCAGCGTCAAGGGCAGGTCGCCCGAGGCAAACACCTCGCTGGGGCGGTCGACTTTGGCAAGCGCTTTTAGTAGGGCCTGGCGCATGGGGCATTCCTTGTTGACGAACCGAGCAATCACCACCCTGACTGAGACAAAGGCTTTCGCGATGTAAGTTATGCAGTGAAACCTGCCTGTTCGCTAACCACTCGAACTGCACAGCTGAGGTCATTGCCACTCCTCACCCGCTTCCGCGGATACGGATCAATAGTATCAAATGAGGGTGTGTGTACCCACCCGCCTCCATGAAGATCGTGGAACAGGCGCAAGAGCAATTCGGCTTCGTAGAAATTCAGGCGCAATCTTTTGCCAGCCTCTACGCCGGAAAAATAATGGCTACTTTCGATCGCCAGCATCCGCGTGATCGATAATGCACGACTGATGTCGGAAATCCTCGATTTGATTAGTCGTCGAGCAAGTCCTTCCGGACAATGTATAGTAGCAATATCGTACTTTATAGAGTACGATATAAAGTGTTATTAATAGCTTCATTAGGTGTTCTCATGACCAGCATCACTGCAAACGACCTCAAGACCAAAGGCGTCTCAGTTGTAGAATCGGCACTTCAAAAGGATGGGGAAGCCGTTATTACTGTGCGAGGTGAACGCAAATACGTCGTGCTCGACTTTAATACCTACAACAAACTGCGCGAATACGAACTGGATATTGCCCTCCAGGAGGCTCGTAACGATATAGCAAACGGTAACTACAAAGCAGAAAGCGTTGAAGAGCACATGAAGCGAGTACTGGGTTAATGCCATACACGCTGATATACGCGGACAGCTATATCAGGCGCGCCAGGAAATTTTTACGGAAGCATCCAGAAATACATAATCAGTACAGGAAAACACTCGAGCTGTTGGAGCTCGACCCCTACCACCCTTCACTGAGACTGCACAGCCTGGAAGGTCGATTAAAAGGGCTATCTTCAGTCTCTATCAATATGAGCTATCGGATTGCGCTCGAACTGGAAATTCAGGGCGAGGAGATTATTCTAATCAATATTGGCAACCACGATCAGGTTTATTGAAACGAAAGTGCATATTCCGTTAATGGGGTAGAGCCTGGCGTTTTCACCCGCTGCGCGGGTTTCGTCGCTGCGCTCCTCGTCCCAATTCCGCCCGGGGCGAAATTGGTCGAACCAGGGCGCTTCGAAGCACCAACCCGGCCCGAGTCACCGGACAAACAAAAAAGGCCCACCCGAAGGGTGCAGTACCAAATGAGGGTGCGAGAGCGGAGGGTTGATCGTGCTGGATAGATGAAAACGCCATTGCCTCTGGCGTTTTCACCCGCTGCGCGGGCTTCGTCGCTGCGCTCCTCGTCCCAATTCCGCCCGGGGCGGAATTGGTCGAACCAGGGCGCTTCGAAGCAACAACCCGGCCCGACCCACCGGACAAACAAAAAAGGCCCACCCGAAGGGTGCAGCATCAACTGAAGGTGCGGGGACGGCGTGCTGATCGTGCTGGATAGATGAAAACGCCATTGCCTCTGGCGTTTTCACCCGCTGCGCGGGCTTCGTCGCTGCGCTCCTCGTCCCAATTCCGCCCGGGGCGGAATTGGTCGAACCAGGGCGCT
>NZ_JAAOIX010000005.1 GCF_011440395.1 Pseudomaricurvus alcaniphilus
CGCGGGCTTCGTCGCTGCGCTCCTCGTCCCAATTCCGCCCGGGGCGGAATTGGTCGAACCAGGGCGCTTCGAAGCAACAACCCGGCCCGACCCACCGGACAAACAAAAAAGGCCCACCCGATGGGTGAGCCTTTTTTGTTTGTTTGGTGGGTCGTGCTGGATTCGAACCAGCGACCAATTGGTTAAAAGCCAACTGCTCTACCAACTGAGCTAACGACCCGAAGAGGCGCATATAATAATGATTTCAGATTAAAAGACAAGCCTTTTTTAAACTTTTTATTTTTAATTATCTTCTATAAAAACAATGGCTTAACTTACTTAAATAGCGGCCTGGCAGACATAAAGGGTCGGGTCTGTCAAGCCCGCCTGCTGGAAGCCCTGGCGCCTCAAGCGACAGCTGTCACACTTGCCACAGGCACGGCCCTCGGCGTCAGCCTGGTAGCAGGATACGGTGAGAGCGTAATCCACTCCCAGCGCCACCCCGGCCTGCACTATCTCGGCCTTGGTCATATGGATCAGCGGGGCCTCGATGGTCAGTCGCTGCCCTTCTACCCCGGCCTTGGTGGCGAGGTTGGCCATGGTCTCAAAGGCAGCGATGTACTCCGGCCGGCAGTCCGGGTAGCCGGAGTAATCCACTGCATTGACCCCGACGAAGATCTTTTGCGCCTGCAGCACTTCCGCCCAGCCGAGGGCGATGGATAAAAACACGGTGTTGCGCGCCGGCACATAGGTGACGGGTATCCCGCTAGTCTCCTCCTCCGGCACGGCGATCGACATATCGGTCAGGGCGGAGCCGCCTATACTGGCCAGGTCCAGCGCCACCACTTTGTGCGCAGCGGCCCCCATGGCCAGCGAGGTACGTTCCGCTGCGGCCAGTTCGGCGCGGTGGCGCTGGCCGTAATCGAAACTCAGGGTATAGCATTCATAGCCCTGCTGTCGGGCCATGGCCAGTACAGTGGTGGAATCCAATCCACCGGACACCAGCACTACTGCCTTGCCAACGCCGGGCTGGGGTTGCGGTCCGGAGGCATCTGTCTTCGCCGTGGCGGCGACTGCATCGGTAGCTGGTGTCTTGGCTGCTGAGGACATTATTGCTCGCTGTATCTACTTAATTAGTTACTAGAAAATGGTTGCTGGACATTAGCCAATGGAAGGTAGCGAATCGGAATCGAGCCACAAAAAAATAGTCGCCCCTCCCTAACCGGGCACTCTGACTTTTAACCTGAATTTCAGTGGCTTGTCAGTGACCCGGGGCATCGTTCCAGAGCAGCTTGTGCATCTGCAGCTGGAAGCGCACCGGCAGGTTATCCGCCAGAATCCATTCCGCCAGTTGTTTTTCATCCACCTGGCCGTAGCTGGGTGAAAACAGCACGTCACCGGCACGGCTGGCCAGCTGGTACTGGTCCAGTTGCATCCGCGCCCACTCGTAATCCTGGCGATCGCAGATGACGAACTTGACCTGGTCGAGACGGGTCAAGTGGTCGATATTGGCGTACAAATTTTTTGCCACCTCGCCGGACGCCGGGGTCTTCAGGTCCAGTACCTTGCACACCCGCGTATCCACCTCGGCCACTGGCAGGGCGCCACTGGTTTCCAGCGACACCTGGTAGCCGCGCTCACACAGCGCCGTCAACAGCGGCAGGCAATCGGGCTGGGCCAGCGGCTCGCCGCCGGTCACACAGACATAGGCCGGCTTGAATTCAGCCACAGTCGCGAGGATTTCTTGCAGCGACTGGCGCTTGCCGCCAAAGAAAGCGTATTCAGAATCGCAGTAAGTGCAGCGCAGGGGGCAGCCGGTCAGGCGCACGAACACCGTCGGCAGGCCCGTAAAACGGCCCTCCCCCTGGAGAGAGAAGAAGATTTCTGAAATTCGCAGTGTTGCGTCGAGCATGCCCTGGTGCCTGTAAAGCAAAAAGGCGGGATTCTACCGAAAGCCGGCCCCACAAGCGAGCCGGATGTTCAAACAGCGCACCAACTGGGCGTTATGCAACCAGTCAGCGATTCATATCGGCCAGGTAGGAGGCGGCCAACCTGGCGGCGTTGGTGCTACCCTGCGCCACTTCCTGCAGCAACTGCCGTGCCTTGGCGTTGTCACCCAGCTTGTGATAGACCGTGCCCAGCTTGTAAGTTGCATCCGGCGCCTTGGCGTGGCCCGCATGCTCACTCAGCAAGCGGGCAAACCACTGCCGCGCCTGCTCCAGGTCTCCCTGTAACAGGTAGATCTCCCCCAGCCAGTACTGGCTGTTAGGTGCGTACCGCCCCTTGGGATACTCGCTCAGGTACTGTTTGAAACTGACAATAGCAGCGGCGTAGTCCTTTTTGCGCAGCACCAGGTCGATGGCGGTGCGATAGCGCTGCACCTCATCCGCCTGCTCGCCGACGATGTCCTCTGCGGTCTGCACTGACTGTTCAGGCTGGCGCGGGCTGGCGGCCGGTGGAGCTGCTGCATCTGCAGTGCTGTCACTACTGGGCGCGGCTGCCCCGCCACCGGCCAGGGCACTGATACGGCGATCAAGATTGACGTAATCGTCGAGGCGCTGCTGCTTCAGGCGTTTCAGCTCGTAGGATTGCTCCTCCAGCAGGCCACGCAGCTCGAGGACTTCCTGCTGCAACAGCTGCATCTGGTAGAACATCTCCGACCGGCTGTCCATGGACTGCGAAGACGACGCCCGCGGCGGCGCAGCGGCCAGCCGATTATTCGACTCGACCACTGGCACCTGGGCCTGCGAGGTGCCGCTGGCAGCGACACAAGCCGCAGCCAGCAAGGCTGCGGTCATTGACCTTGTGATTTTCATCAGCTCGATAATTACTTCAATTCAACACGACGGTTCATGCTGTAGGCAGCTTCGGTGGTACCCATAACCGCCGGGTACTCTTCACCATAGCTCACTACCTCGATTAAAGAGGCATCGACTCCCTGCAGTACCAGGAAATCACGCACCGACTTGGCCCGGCGCTCGCCCAGGGCCATATTGTACTCCCTGGTGCCGCGCTCGTCGCCATGGCCTTCGAGACGAATCGGCCGCGGGTCGGTGCGCAGATAGCCAGCGTGAGCGGTCAACTCGGCCCGCGTCTCGGCTTTCAGTACCGACTTGTCAAAGTCGAAGTAAAAAACTGTGTTCAACTCTGGCATCGGCTCTTCCACTACCTGGGTAGAGGACAGATCCACCCCGGACGCCGTGCCGGTGCTGACCGGACCGGTATCGGCCATGCCGCCACTATCCGTGGTGGATGTGCTGGAACAACCTGCCAAAACCGCCATAACGACGGCCAGGGCCATACTTTGCTTTAATGCTGATGAGAGCATATTTTCACTCCTGGGTGAGATGGTTAAAAACGTTAATAATCGTGTGTGGGGGTTGCCTATCGGCGGCCGATATTGTGCCGGACACAACCCAATACAAGGGCATTCACTGATAATATTTTCTGTTTCAGCCGAGCCCGTCGATCGCCGCCGCCGGCCGCACAACGCAGGCTCGTCAAGCGGCGTCAAGGCCGCGCTTAAAACCGCTACTGTAATACGCTTGTGGTCGCTCCGCCACTAAAAATACGGCGACCAACTGGGTTCGCGCACATCGCCCTGGCGGGAGGGCAACCTGAACTTGACGCCGGCATCCAGTGACACCGCCGCCAGGATACCTTTATCGCCGTACTTGGTAGCGTACAGCAGCATGGCACCGTTCGGCGCGATGCTGGGTGATTCATCCAGGGTAGTCTGGGTCAAGACCCGAATATCGCCCCGCACCAGGTCCTGGGTGGCGATATGAAACACACCTCGATGGCGGTGCACCATCACCAGGGTTTTGCCGTCCGGCGACAAGCGCGCCCTGGCGTTGTAGTCGCCCTCGAAGGTGAGGCGCTCGACCCGGCCACTGGCGAGTGCAACCTGATAGATCTGCGGCTTGCCGCCCCGGTCCGAGGTAAACACCAGGCTCTTGCCGTCGCTGGTCCAGTTGGGCTCGGTATCAATGGCGAAGTGGCGGGTGATGCGGGTGAAGACGCCGGTGGCAATCTCCAGCACGTAGATTTCCGGGTTGCCATCCTTGGACAGCACCATGGCCAGCTTCTTGCCGTCCGGCGACCAGGCGGGCGCGCCGTTCAAGCCCTGGAAATTGGTCAGTTGCTGCCGCTCCGCGGTGGCAATCACCTGCCGAAAAATCGCCGGCCGGGTGGTTTCAAAGGAGACATAGGCAACTTCCTTGCCGTCCGGCGACCAGGCCGGCGACATAATCGGTTGCTTGGAGGTCAACAACACCCTCTCCCGCGCCCCGTCTGCATCCGCCAGCATCAGGCGAAAGCGCTCGGTGCCAAAGGCCTCGACATAGATGATCTTGGTGGAAAACGCACCGCGAATATTGGTGATCGCTTCATACACGGCGTCGCTGACCAGGTGCGCCATGTCCCGCAATTGGCTGGCGTTGCCGGTGACCTCGCGCTTGAACACCGGTTTGCGCGAGGGAATATCGTACAGCTCGAACTCCAGCTTCAAGGCTCCCGCCGGAGCGGCGGTCATATTGCCAATCAGCAAATACTCGGTGCCGAGAATGCTCCAGTCGCGATAAAACACCTCACCAGAGGAGCGCGGCAGGGACAGCATATCGCTGGTTGGCAGCGGCCGGAACTGGCCGCTGCGGCGCAAGTCGGCCTCCACTATGGCGCTGACATCTTCCGCCAGCGGCGCGCCGCCCCAACCAAAGGGGACAATGGCGATGGGCGTGGGATTGTCGAGCCCCTGGGTAATCTCGATGGTCAACTCGGCCCGGGCGCTGCTCCATACCAGCAACACCAACACCCCCGCCAACACACTTTTAACCTGCCTACTTATCGAAACCAAGCTGTATCACTCCAAACTGCTGCAGGACCGGCTACTGGCGCAAATCCTGCGGATCAAAGACCAGGGTTAACTGGCGAAAATAACGTTCGAACATATCCGGTGGCATGTCTTTTAAAACTTCAAACCGCCCCACCTTGTTGACGGCCTGCTCCGCGGAGCGGTCGAAGGCACTGTTGCCACTGCTCTTGATCACGGCGACGTGGATAACGTCACCAGTGGGCACCAGCTGAATGCGCAGCTCGCATTTCATGCCCCGCCGCGCCGACGGCGGGCGACTCCAGCTGCGCTCAATCTTGTCGGCCATGGCTGCCACGTAACTCTGCGCCGTTGCCTCGCTTTCCTGCGCCATCAACATCTCTTTCTCTTCCGCCAGGGCATCGGCGAAGGCCGCCTCCTGGGAGCGCTGGCGCTCCAGCTCGCGCTGGCGTCGTTGCTGTTCCAGGCGTTCTTTTTCCAGCCGCTCTTTTTCCTGTCGTTCCCGCTCCAGCTTTTGCTGGCGTAATTTTTCCTGCTCCGCCTGCTGCTTTTTCTTCTCTTCTGCCAATTTGCGCAAGCGTTCGCGCTCGGCCTTCTCCGTGGCCAGGCGTTTTTTTTCTGCTGCCTCGACTTCCCGCTGGCGCTGCTGGGCGCTGACATCCACGACCTTGGGTTTCGGCGCGGCAGTCTGTTTCGGCTTTTCCGACTCGGGTTTCAGCGCTACCAGCCGCGCCTCCACATAGCGCGGTGCCACCTTCTGCTTCGGCTCCGAGGCCGCTTCCCAGCCCCAGACCACTGCCAGCACCAACAGTCCGTGCAACCCCACACTCACCACCGTCGGCAGCAGGTAGTCGTTCGCTTTTACCTGGTGTGTGGGCGCCATAGCTACCTGGGAGGCTCAGTGACCAGGCCCACGGATTCCGCCCCGGCGCCCTGCAGAGCCGTCATCAGCGCCACCACCAGGCCGTAATCGACGGCGGTATCACCCCAGACCAGCACTGCGGTATTGGGCTTTTGCCGCAGTACTTTGCCCACGGTATCGGTTATCTGTGCCAACGGCTTGGCCACCTTTTCGTCTTTGCCCAAATTCAAATAGTACTGCCCCGCTGCATCCACTGACACGATCAGCGGCTCATCCTGCTTGTCATCCAGCGGCGCCGATGCCGCCGCCGGCAACTCCACCTTCACCCCTTGCATCAGCAGTGGCGCGGTCACCATAAACACCACCAACAACACCAGCATGACATCGATGTAGGGCACTACATTGATTTCCGCCATGGGCTTTTTTCTGATCTTGCGACGAAACATATCGGCTCGAAACTGACTGGGTTAGGGGTTGCTGCTTATTTACTGTGCGCCTGGCGGTGCAGAATCGCGCTGAACTCTTCCGCAAAGGTATCGTAGTTGTTGATCAGGGTTTCAGCGGTAGCCGAAAAACGGTTGTAGGCAAGCACCGCGGGAATCGCAGCAAACAGCCCCATGGCCGTGGCCACCAGGGCTTCCGAGATGCCGGGCGCCACCGTGGCCAGGGTTGCCTGGTGCACATTGGCCAGCCCGCGAAAAGAATTCATGATGCCCCACACGGTACCGAACAAACCAATATAGGGGCTAACCGAGGCGACGCTGGCCAGAAACGACAGGTTTGCCTCCAACTTGCCCTCCTCCCGGGACAGGGCCACACGCATCGCTCGCTGGGTGCCCTCCATGATCGTGTCCGGATCGAGCCCACCCTGCTGGCGCAGGCGACTGAACTCCTTAAAACCGGCGCGAAAAATATTTTCCACACCGTCGACCACCTTGCCCGCCTGGTTGCCCTGGCGGTAGAGTTGGTTGAGGTCTATCCCGGACCAGAAAGTATCCTCAAACTCGGCAAACAAATTCCGGGCCTGGTACTGGTAGCGACCGCGCTGGATGATCATGACCCAGGAAATGATGGACGCAACAAATAGAATCAGCATGACCAGCTGCACCAGCAGACTGGCATTGACAATCAAACTGACAATGGAGAGTGACTCAACTTCGGCCATAGCCCACAATTCCTTCGAAAAATTTTTCCCACCAATCCGGGAAGACAGCCTGGGGTTTTAAGCATTCACTGATAGGCCTTTACCGCCCGCCAGACCTCTTCCGGCATGGCCACAGGCTTCATGGTCTCCCGCTGCACACAGGCGACTTTGATATCGGCCCGGCAAATGGGTTCCCCGTTGCGCAAAATAGATTGGCTGAAGCTCATGTAACTGCGCGCCAACTTACTGATAGTTGCGGTAACCGTCAACTGGTCATCGAGCAAAGCCGGTCGCAAATAGGCTATTTCTGCCGAATGCACCACAAACAGCCGGTCGTCCGCCACCATGGCCGGCTTGTCGAAGCCAAGGGTGCGCAGGCATTCGGTGCGGGCGCGCTCCATAAATTTGAGATAATTGACGTAGTAGACAATACCGCCGGCGTCGGTGTCTTCGATATACACCCGCAGGGGCATTTGAAAGCAGGACATGCACAAGCCTCGAGAACTCTGTGTTAGCGGCCGGGGTACACTCTGCGGGGAAGAAAGTTACCCGGTGCCGCCAGGCATTGGGCAACAACTGCGAGCGCGGCCTGGACCGCGGCTTATATACTACAGGGATACGGCAGGCAATCGCTAGTGCAGTGCCTTATATATGACGCTGCACCAGCCTCAGGAGTCAGGTTGCAATTGTTTGGGCAAGTCCAGCCCCAGATGCCGGTAGGCCAGCGCCGTCACCACCCGGCCGCGCTGGGTGCGGGCCATATAGCCCTGCTGGATCAGGTAGGGCTCCAGCACGTCTTCGATGGTATCCCGCTCTTCACTGATGGCGGCAGCCAGGCTCTCGACCCCCACCGGCCCGCCGGCAAAACGTTCGATAACCGCCAGCAGCAAACGGCGGTCCATATGGTCAAAACCCACCTTGTCGACATTGAGCATATTCAGGGCCAGGTCCGCCATATCCCGGTTGACCCTGCCGTCACCTTTTACCTCGGCAAAATCCCGCACCCGACGCAGCAGTCGGTTGGCGATACGCGGTGTCCCGCGGGAGCGCCGCGCCACTTCAAAGGCGCCCTCCGGGTCCATGGGAATACCCATCAAGCGGGCCGAGCGGGTGACGATATGGGTGAGATCCTCAACGTTGTAGAACTCCAGCCGCTGCACTATGCCGAAGCGGTCGCGCAGGGGGGAAGTCAACAGGCCGGCCCGGGTGGTGGCTCCCACCAGGGTAAAGGGCGGTAAATCCAGCTTGATCGAGCGCGCCGCCGGCCCCTCGCCGATCATAATATCCAGCTGGTAGTCTTCCATGGCCGGGTAGAGAATTTCTTCGACGTTGGGGCTGAGGCGATGAATTTCATCGATAAACAGCACATCCCCAGGCTCCAGGTTGGTCATCAGCGCCGCCAGGTCACCGGCTTTTTCCAGCACCGGTCCGGAGGTCGTTTTCAGCGACACCCCCATTTCCCAGGCGACGATATTCGCCAGCGTGGTCTTGCCCAGGCCCGGGGGCCCGAATATCAGGGTATGGTCCAGCGCTTCGCCCCGGGCCCGGGCCGCCTGGATAAAGATTTCCATCTGCTCCCTGACTGCCGGCTGGCCGACGTAATCGGCCAACGCCCGCGGTCGCACGGCCCGATCCTGCACGTCCTCGGTGACCCGAACCTCGGCGTCAAGCAGGCGCTCGCTGGCGGCAAACTGGTCTTTTTCAATCATCGAACATTCTCAACAGGCTGTGCCCCGGTTGCGGCAGCGGACACCAGTGCAGTGCCCTGAATAGTAGTGTCCTGTATAGATGGCGTATACAGCGAACGGCTAAAGGGCCAGGTACTAGGAGCCTGTCGGACTTAGGGTTGCCCTGCTGCGAAAAAGCCGAGTTTGGCCATTTTTCAACCATTTTCTCGTTAAATAGAACCACTATTCGCCTCAAAAATGGTTAAAAACTGACTCAAATCGGACTTTCTCTCGCTACGGGCACCTAAGTCCGACAGGCTCCTAGGCCGGCACCAGGCTTTTCAGGGCCAGCCGGATCAAATCTTCACTGCGCGCCACGTCGTGCTCGCGGGTCACCGCGGCGATCACCTTGGAGGCCTCCACCGGTTTGTAACCGAGAGCCACCAGCGCGCTTTCTGCGTCGGCAATTATGGCATTGGCCGCCACGCTGCTGCCAGTACTGTTGCTCGCCGTGCCGGCCTGCGGGCTCGGACTGCCCTCCCAATCCTTGAGTTTGTCGCGCAATTCGATTACCAGCCGCTCGGCGGTTTTCTTGCCCACGCCCGGCACTTTCACCAGTGCCGCCAGATTGTTTTCCCGCACGCAGCTGACCAGCTGGGTGGCTTCCAGGCCGGAGAGTATAGCCAGTGCCAGTCTCGGCCCGACGCCGTTCACCTTGATCAGGGTCCGAAACAGGTCGCGATCCCTGCGGGCGTAAAAGCCGTAGAGGCTCTGGCCATTTTCGCTGACCGCAAAATGAGTCAACAGGGTGATCGAACTGCCCGGTTGCGGCAATTGATAGAGGGTGGTCATGGGCACAAACACTTCGTAGCCGACCCCCTGCACATCCACCAGGATCTCCGGGGCCTGCACTTCCAGTAATACGCCTTGCAATCGACCGATCATGGCTTTTGCGTCCTGTGTAAATCTTTGGGTTCAAGTGAGTGGGCTGGCGTCCGGGTCAGACCATGCGGCCGCGCCGAAAGCTGGAGGCCGAGGCAATGCGGATCATATGCTGCCGGGTATTGGCGTGGCAGATTGCCACACCGAGGGCATCGGCGGCGTCTTCCTGGGGTGGCGCCGGCAGGCGCAGCAGGGTTTTGATCATGTGCTGCATTTGATGTTTGTCCGCCGCGCCGTTGCCCACCACCGATTGTTTTACCTTGCGCGCCTCGTACTCGGCCACCGGCAGGGACTGATTTACCGCCGCGACAATGGCCGCCCCCCGCGCCTGGCCGAGTTTCAGCGCCGAGGCGGCACTTTTCGCCATAAACACCTGCTCGATGGCCATTTCCTCAGGCGAGTACTCGGCGATGATTTCGTTGATGGAATCAAAAATTACTTTCAGCCGCTCCGGCAAACCCAGCGCGGGAATGCGAATCACACCGCTGGCGACGTAGCTATTGCTTGACCCCTGGCAATCGATGATACCAAAGCCGGTTTTCAAGGACCCCGGGTCCACCCCCAAAATCAACGTCACTTAGCCATCACTCTGCATCTACTGCGCCCAGCTCAATACTGTTTTTCTATCCAGTAGTAAGTGTCCCAGTATAGCCGAACCAGGTCAAGCCGGCGCGGAAGAAAATCTGTGGCCCCGACGACTTGTCGCTGGCGCCAAAAAACACAGCCAACCCACACTCGAGCGAAAAACACCGGTTTTTTAAGCGACCAGTGCCCATTCCGCTCCGCAGTCAATTTGAAATGTGGCTGCACAATTTGTATAGTGGCCCCTCAATTTTTGAGCTTGAGGCTGTCCATGCCCCTCCGAGCAACCTGGTTGCTGACATCGGTGGCACTGTTTTTTTTAGCGGAGGCAAGCTGGGGCCTCACCGCCTATCCCTTCGAGCTCCAAACATCTACCGAGCTGGCCACAGAAGGCTTTTTGGGCCTCTCCTGGCAGCCCACCAGCGGCGCCGCCGATGACCGCCATATCTCTCTGCAAGTCGCAACCACCCCGGATTTTAAAAGCGTTTTTGCCAGCTACAACCTGGTGCAGCAGCAACAGGTGAGCCTCAGCGGCCTGGCCGATGGCGACTATTTCGCCCGCCTGCTCGACCACGCCCAAACGCCCGTCTCCAACATCGCCAGCTTCCGCGTCCAGCACCGTGACCTGGGGGCCGCCTGGCTGCTGTTTGCACTGGGCGCAGCCCTGTTCAGTCTCTTGCTCGGCATCCTCGTGAGTCTGCAAAAACGCGCTCGCCAAAACGGATATTTGAATAACAACGGAAAGTTACGTGACCCAAATTGATACCCCCGTAGCCCTCGGGATTCTGGCCCTGTTCGGAATCCTCTGGGTCAGCTTTGGCTGGTGGCTGGGGCGCAGCAACCGCACCGCCGACGACTTTATGCTGGCCGGTCGCAACGTCGGCCTGGCGATGGCATCTGCCACCGCCATGGCCACCTGGATCACCAGCAACACCACCCTGGTGGCTCCCCAGCTCACCTATCAATTCGGCATCTGGGGTATGATCGGTTATTCCATGGCGGCGCTGGGCCTGATCCTGTTTGCGCCCATGGCCCAGCGTATCAAGCAGCTGATGCCGCAGGGCTATACCTGTGGGGATTTTATTCGCATCCGCTTCGGCCGCCCCGCCTGGTATGTATTCCTGGTGGTGTCGTTTTTCTACGCCATCGGCTGGCTGGTCAGCCTCGGCATGGCCGGCGGCATTCTGCTGCAGGCTCTCAGTGGCCTCAACTACATCGTCGGCATGACCACCATCCTCGCGGTGTGCGTGGCTTACACCCTGTTCGGCGGCCTGCGCGCGGTAATCGCTACCGATTTTATCCAGACCCTGATTATCCTCGTGGGCGTGCTGGTGATCGCCTTTGTCTGCCTGCGCGACGTGGGCCTCGACACCATCTACCAATCGGTGTCGGTACAGCAACCGCAGCTGCTCAACCTGCTGTTCCCGGCTGCCATTATGTTCCTGTTCAACAATATCTTTTTTGGCATCGGCGAAATTTTCCACTCCAATGTCTGGTGGTCCCGGGCCTTCGCCTTTCGCGCGGGTATCGGCAAACGCGCCTACCTGATTGCCGGTCTGCTGTGGCTGCCCATTCCCATTGTCACCGGTTTTATCGCCCTGGCGGCGCCGGCACTGGGTGTCTTTCCCCCCAGCCCGGATATGGTGGGGCCGCTGGTGGCGGCGCAATTGCTCGGTGATATCGGCGCGGTAGTGGTCTTTATCGTGGTCTTTGCCGCCCTGGCCTCCAGCCTGGATTCGCTGCTCGCGGCCAGCAGCGACCTGCTCACCGAAGACATCTATAAAGGCCTGATCAACCCCGGGGTCAGCAAACAGAAACTGTTGATCATCAGCCGGCGCACCGTGCTGCTGCTGGGCGTGGCCACCTGGTTGCTGTGCCTGCCGCGCATGACCACGCTCGGGGCGCTGCTGAATTTTACCGGCGCCTTTGTCGCCAGCACCATCTGGCCCATTACCTTTGGCCTCTTTCACACCCGCCTCAATGGCACCACTGCCGCCCTGGCCATGGCCCTCGGCACCCTGTGCGGCCTGCTGGCCTACTTCCAGATCGGTTTTTACGTCGCCGCCCTGTTCTCCTGCCTGACCTCATTCCTGGTGTGTGGCATCGGCCTGTGGCGCAGCGACGCCCGCTTCGAGTGGCGCCTGTTAACCGACATGGAACGCGACAATACCCAGCCAGGCCACTTGGAGCCGAGCAATGAACATTAATCCGCAGGCATTTGAATGGCTGGTTTACGCCGCCGTGTTGATCACCTGTACCTCGCCCTGTGTTCTCGTGGGGCTGTTAATCAACGACTACCTAAAAGGAAAATTGTGGTGAACGAAGAAACTCGGGGAACCCTGGTTTTTGATCGGAAAAAGCCCGACACCTACGGCGATGCCCACCCGAAAGCGTTACTGAAAGTCATCCAGGAAGATGGCGACTACCTGAAGCCACTGGCCTCCCAGCACGTGGTCTCCTGCGACCAGTTCGATCGCAACAAGGTACTGCAGCTGTTTCGGCTGGCGGCCAAATATGAGAGCAACCCGGAGAGGTTCAGCTCGCCGCTGCAGGGCAAGGTCCTGATCAGTGCCTTTTACGAGCCCAGCACCCGCACCCGGCTGTCATTTGAAAGCGCCTGGCACCGCCTCGGTGGCGACATCATGTCGATCACCGACCGCTCCACCACCGGTATCGCCAAGGGCGAGCGCCTGCAGGACGTCGCCGAGATGTTCAACAACTACGGTGACTGTGTGGTGCTGCGGGACGTGCGCCAGGAGTCGGTGCACGAGATGATCAGGTCCCTGCGCATCCCCATCATCAATGCCGGCAACGGTATCGATGAGCACCCCACCCAGGCCCTGTCAGACCTGTACGCGATTTTCAAATGGTGCCCGGGGCTGATAACCGGGGAGCACGCCCCTATCCGTATCGGGATTATCGGCCGCCCCAACAAGATGCGCACCGTGCGCAGCCTGTTGAAAACCCTGGCGATCTTCCCCGAGGCCTTTGCCGAGGTAGTGGTGATTCACGACAGCTCCGAAGAAGATTGCTTCTCCCCCGACCAGCGCCAACGGCTGGAACAACAGGGTTTGAAGATCAGCACCAGCACCTCGCTGGACGAGCGCCTGCCGGAGCTCGACGTCATTTATATCAACGCCATAGCCTGGGTCGGTGACACCTATGAATCCTACGGCCAGAAATTTGCGCTGACCGCCGACTCACCACTGAAAAAGGATGCCATCATCCTGCATCCCCTGGCCCGCGGCGACGAGCTCAGCCCAGAGCTCGACGGCACGCTCCACAACTGGTACTTCTCCCAGGCCCGCGGCGCGGTATTTATGCGCATGGCACTGCTCACCTGCCTCTCCCAGAGAGCCGAGCGGGTGATGGACGTGGTCTGATCGGCAGCGCCCCTCCCCCCACTCAATCACACACATTAACACTGGAGTACATTATGTGCGGCATTGGCGGTATTTTTCACCGCAACCAACAACATCCCATCGACAGCCAGACCCTGGTCAATATGGCGGCGATTCAGTATCACCGCGGCCCCGATAACTTCGGCTACCACAACCCGCCCGGGCTGGGCATGGGCATGTGCCACGCACGTCTTTCTATTATCGACCTCAACGAAGAGCGCGGCCGCCAGCCGCTGGTGTCCGCGGATAGCGACTACGCCCTGGTGCACAATGGCGAGTTCTACGACTTTCAAAAAATTCGCGCCGACCTCACCGCCACCGGGGAGCGCTTTACCACCAAAAGCGACTCGGAAATCATTCTCCACCTGTACCCGCGCTACGGCCTGGAAAAGACCCTCGACTTCCTGCGCGGTGAATTTGCCTTCGCCCTCTACGATAAAACCGAGGACGCCCTGTTCCTGGTGCGCGACCGCTTTGGGGTCAAACCCCTCTACTGGACCGAGACCGAGGACGGCATAGTCTACGGCTCAGAGCTGAAAGTGCTGTTTGCCCATCCCGCGGTCAAACGCAAGCTGTCGGCCCAGAGCACCTACCACCAGCTGATCCAGGTAATGGTACCGGGCAGCACTGCTTTCGAGGGTATTCACCAGGTCCTGCCCGGCCACGTGGTCAAGATCCAGCGCCGCCGCGGCGAGCTGCTGGTCAACAACCACAAATACTGGGACATCAATTTCCCGGTGGCCGGCGAGCACGTCAACCATCACAACGAACAGCACTATATCGACGGTGTGCGGGAACAGTTGCGCGAGGCGGTCCAGCACCGCTTGCAGGCGGACGTACCGGTGGGCTGCTATTTGTCCGGCGGCATTGACTCCTGCGCCATCCTCGGGCTGTCGGCGTCCATTCGCCAGGATCCGGTCAAGGCCTTCACCATCGGCTTTGACAGCAGCGACTACGACGAGACCCCCATCGCCACCGAGATGGCCACCATGACCGGCGCCGACCAACTGGTGCTGAACCTGACCGCGGAAGACCTGTACGACAACTTCTCCCGCACCATCTGGCACACCGAGCGCACCATCTATAACACCCTGGCGGTGGCCAAACTGTTGATGAGCCAGACCGTGCACGCCAATGGCTACAAGGTGGTGCTCACCGGCGAGGGCTCGGACGAACTGTTTGCCGGCTACCCCGCCTTTCGCAACGACATGTTCCTGTACGGCTTGAACGACCTGCCGGCCACCCTGCGCAAGGAGTGGCAGGCCAGCCTGGAAGCCAACAACAGCCTGTTTAAAGGCGCCATGCTGCCGCGGGAAGAATTCTCCTCCGCCGCCATGAACAGCACAGTGGGCTTCACCCCCACCTGCCTGCAAAACTGGCTCCACTGTCACGACTTCGCCCTGCCGCTGCTGCAGCCCCAGTGGCGCTCCGAGCTGGCCGACTACGACGCCGGCGCCGCCATCGCCAACACCTTCGACCGCAGCCAGCTGGAGGGGCGCCACCCGCTGGACAAGGCCCAGTACGTGTGGATCAAGACCATGCTCGAAGGCCAGATCCTGACCTGGGGTGGCGATCGGGTGGACATGGCCAATTCCATGGAAGCGCGACCGGCGTTCCTGGATCACCACCTGGCCAAGTTTGCCACCACCGTGCCACCGCAAATGCGCATCAAGGGTGTGACCGAGAAATACGTCCTGCGCGAGGCCATGAAAGGGCTGTTGCCCGAGACCCTCTACAAGCGCCAGAAGTTTGCCTTTATGGCACCGCCGGCCTACACCGACCGCAAGAAATGGGAAATGTTTTTGGCGCTGTTTAACAAGTTCGCCTTCCGTGACCAGGTCGAAGCCGCCGGCCTGCTCGACTACGACGCTATCCAGCACTTGATTAACAGTCACGACGACCCGAAGATGGAGCAGAGCGAAAAGGTACAGCTGGACGCGGTGCTCAATCACACCCTCGGTGTGCAAATGCTGCACCACCACTTTGTCGCCCAGGATATTCCGGCCCTGGCCGCACGCAAAGCCGAGGAGCTGGGCTGGCACGCCTGACCTGCCCAACCCGGCTTTGGAAATAGCCCAGCTTGGGGAAATAGCCCCGCTCGGGAAAGCAGTCCGTCCGGCAAAGCAGCCCGGCCTGAAAGCTCTGTCTGCGGCAATCGCGCAGCAGACAGGGCTTCTCTCATTAAACCAATAACAGGAGTAACCGCCATGCCCGATATACCAGGTATAGATGTCAAACGCGTGGAGAGCGATATCTACAAAATTGCCGAATTCGGCGCCGTGGAAGGTGAGCGCGGTGTCTACCGCCAGGGCTTTACCGAGGCTGACTGGCAGGCGCGCCAGTGGTTGCTGGGCTATTTCAAGGAACACGGTCTCGACGCCCACATCGACGGCGCCGGCAACGTCTGTGGTCGCTACGGCCCGGCCGACCAGCCGGCGGTGATTATTGCCTCGCACCTCGACAGTGTGCCCGCCGGGGGGATTTTCGACGGCACCCTCGGCATCGTCGCCGGCCTCGAATGCATCCGCGTCATCAAGGAGGCCGGCCTCAAGCTCAACGCTCCCATCGAGCTGATCGCCACCAGTGAGGAAGAGGGCCGCTTTGGCGGCATGCTCGGCGCCCAGGCGCTGACCGGCAAGCTGACCCTCGACTGGCTGGAGCAGGCCCGCGACCCCAAGGGCGAGCGACTGACCGAGGCCATGGCCAAGTGCGACCTCAATTACCACGACGCGCTGACGGTGTTTCGCGCGCCGGACTCGGTCAAGGCCTTTATCGAGCTGCACATCGAGCAGGGCCCGGTACTGGAAGCGGTGGATAAATGCATCGGTGTGGTGGAGGGCATCTCCGGAGTCTACAAGTGGCTGGTAAAACTGAAAGGCAAGGCCGACCACGCCGGCACCGCACCCATGGACCTGCGCAGCGATGCCTTTATGGGTCTCGCCGACTTTGCCCACGAGATCAAACGCCTGATCGCCGAAAACGGCACCGACAAAACCCGCCTGACCATCGGTTACGTCAAGTTAAAGCCCGGTTACGCCCACACCGTGCCCGGCGAAGTGGAGTTCACCATCGTCGGCCGTGACATGAGTGAAGAGGTGATGAAGGACCTGGCCGACAGCAGCCGCAAGGCCCTGTCCGCCATCGCCCGCTCCCACGGCCTGATGTTCGAGTACGAACAGATGAGCTGGCTGGCGCCGAAGGCCATGTCCAACGAGATTATGGCTGTTGTCGAGGAGCAGACCAAAAAGCTGGGTTACAGCTACCAGTTGATGCCCAGCGGCGCCGGCCACGACGCCCAGTTTTTTGCCGACATCACCCCGGCCGGGATGATCTTTATCCCCAGCGTCAACGGTGTCAGCCACGCCCCGGACGAGTGGACCCACTGGCCCGACGTGGAGAAAGGGTGCAACGTGTTGCTGCACTCGGTATTGGCCTTGACCGGAGTTGAAGATTAAAAAAAAGGCCGGAACGGAGGCATCCCCGTCCCGGCCTTTTTTTGCCCAGCCCAATCGACTCAGGCTACCGGCTCCTTTTTCTTCAGCCGAATGTTCAGCTCCCGCAACTGCTCCGTGGCCACCGCCCCCGGGGCGTCGGTCATGACACAGGCGGCGCTCTGGGTTTTCGGGAAGGCGATCACATCACGGATGGAGTGGGCGCCGGTCATCAACATAATCAGGCGATCGAGGCCAAACGCCAGGCCGCCGTGGGGCGGTGCACCGTACTGCAGGGCGTCCAGCAAAAAGCCGAACTTCTCCCGCTGCTCGGCAGTGTCAATGCCCAGCACCTCGAACACCGCCTGCTGCATGGGCTTCTGGTGGATACGAATCGAACCACCGCCCAACTCACAACCGTTCAGCACCATGTCGTAGGCCCGTGACAACGCCGCGGCCGGATTGGCCCGCAACTCATCCGCCGCACAGGAGGGCGCGGTAAACGGGTGATGCAGGGAGGTCAGGCTGCCGTCGTCGGTCTCTTCGAACATCGGGAAGTCCACCACCCACAGGGGCGCCCAGTCGCAGGTATAGAGATCCAGGTCTTCGCCCAGTTTGCAGCGCAACGCCCCCAACGCCTCGGTGACCACCTTGCTCTTGTCGGCCCCGAAGAAGACGATATCGCCGTTGGCGGCACCGGTGCGCTCCATGATCTGCAGGGTCACCTCGTCACCGAGAAACTTGATGATGGGCGACTGCAGGCCCTCGACGCCCTTTTCCAGCTCATTGACCTTGATCCAGGCCAGGCCCCTGGCGCCGTAGATGCCGACAAACTTGGTGTACTCATCGATCTGTTTGCGCGAGATGCTGGCGCCGCCACTGACTTTGAGTGCGGTGACCCGGCACTTGGGGTCATTGGCGGGGCCGGCAAAGACCTTGAAGTCGATGTCCTTGAGCAGATCCTTGATTTCGGTCAGCTGCAGCGGGATGCGCAAGTCAGGCTTGTCGGAACCATAGGTCTGCATGGCTTCGGCGTAGGGCATACGGGGAAACTCTCCCAGCTCGACGCCCTTCAGGCGGCTGAACAACTGGCGAATCATGCCCTCGGTCACCGCCATGATCTGCTCTTCATCCATAAAGGAGGTTTCGATATCGATCTGGGTAAATTCCGGCTGCCGGTCGGCGCGCAGGTCTTCATCGCGAAAACATTTGGCGATCTGGTAATAGCGATCAAAGCCCGACACCATCAGCAGCTGCTTGAACAGTTGCGGCGACTGCGGCAGGGCGAAGAACTTGCCCTCATGGGTGCGCGACGGCACCAGGTAGTCGCGTGCGCCCTCGGGGGTAGCGCGGGTGAGAATCGGGGTTTCGATATCGAGGAAGCCGTTGTCGTCCAGGTAGTTGCGAATCGCGGTGGTCACCCTGGAGCGGAAGCGCAGGCGCTCCTGCATGTCCTGGCGACGCAGATCCACATAGCGATACCTGAGGCGCACATCCTCGCCCACGGTAGTGTCGTGCAGGGGAAACGGCGGGGTCTCGGCGCTGTTGAGAATTTCTACCTCAAGCCCGTAGACCTCCACTTCACCGGTGGCCATATTGGGGTTGATGGTGGCTTCCGAGCGGGCCCGCACCCGGCCCTGCACCCGCAGCACGTACTCGCTGCGCACCTTGTCGGCAATTTTAAAATTCTCGGCGGCGTCCGGGTCAAACACCACCTGCACCACGCCATCACGGTCCCGCAAGTCGATAAAAATAACGCCACCGTGATCACGGCGACGATCAACCCAGCCACAGAGCGTGACTTGCTGATCGATAAAAGAGGTATTGAGAGCGCCACAATACTGGGTGCGCATAAATTTCTTCCTGTTAGGTCTGGTGAGTTCTTGGTTTGGGTCGCCGCCTTGGCCGGTCGCCCTGGCCCCGCGGTTTCTCCCCCTGAGACTATGCCTCAGCCCTTAAGGCCGAGGCCATAAGCCCCAGGCCGCTATTCCTTGGCGGCGGGTTTGGCGGCCGGCGCCGCGGCAGGTTTGGCCGCAGGGCTGCCACTGTCGCTGGATTTGGCCGTTCCGGCCGTATCACTGCTGCTGTGGAGATTTTTCTTTTTGGCCCCGGTTTTGAAATCCGTTTCATACCAACCGCTGCCCGCCAGGCGAAAGCCCGCGGCAGATACCTTCTTATTCAGGCCGGGCTTGCCACACTCCGGACAATCCGTCAACGCCGGATCGCTCATTTTTTGCAGGGCCTCAAGCTCGTGGCCACACTCGCGACATGCATACTCATAAATCGGCATATAGGGTACCTCTCTATCGAAAACTACTGAAACTATCGAAAACTACTGAAACTATGGAAAACAACTGCAAAACCGGGCAGACCTCTGATGGATTTCTTCCTGGTTTGTCAGTACATCATCCATTTGTCAGTACATCGTCCAGAGGCCCCCGTAAAAAAGCGGGACATTATACCCCAGCAAAATCCGACGGTTAAGTAACTATGAACTATGCTTGTAAATACCTGCCACTCCAGAGCGACGATTGCGGCCATGCACAACCTGGATCCCAACACCATAACCCCTGACCTGCTGGAAGATTTTTACCAGGATTTCAACGATCACTACCAGAACTGCGAGACAGCCCTGATCGAGCTGGAGCAAGAGCCACAGGACAGTGCCAGGGTCAACGCCCTGTTTCGTTCAGTCCACACCATCAAGGGCAACCTGCTCTATATCGGCCTGCACCAGCTGTCACCCCTGTTGCAGGGCATCGAGGACATCCTCGAGCAGATCCGCCAGCTGCGCTTTCACTACGATAACAGCCTCAGCGATGTCATCCTGCTGGCGATGGATAAAACCCGGCAACTGGTCGATGAGGCCCTGGCCGGAGACAACCCGCTGGCGGCCGCCAGCAGCGCCACCGACTTCGCCCAGCTCTGCCAGGCGCTGCAGCGTATTGCCAGTACGGCGGACGAGCAGCGCCCGGCTGCTGTGAACCGGGCCCTGCGCCTGCTGAGCCCGCAGGATAACCTGGCCCTGGCGCCGGAACAGCCGGGCAGCTTCCTGGAAACCGTCGCCCGCATGGGCGTACAGGTGTGCGATGACATTCGCTTTATCGATAACCTGGTGCCGGCGCTGGAACTGCGCTCCGGCTTTTGGCAGGGCAAGACCCACCGCTCCGCCCTGCTGGCGCTGCGCATCAACGCTTGCGGCAACCGGCGGGTCACCCCGGAACAGTTGCTGATGGCGGTGCTGTTTCACGACCTCGGCATGTCCTTCCTGCCGCTGGAAATACTCCACAAAAGCGGCCGCCTGAATTACGACGAGCGGCGCGCCATGGAGGAGCATGTCTACAACAGCTGTCACTTGCTGAGCAATATGCACGGTTGGGATGAGGCGATCACCATGATCATTCAACACCACGAGCGCTGTGATGGCTCCGGCTACCCGGAGGGCTTGCGCGGCGACCAGATCTGCGACGGGGCAAAAATTCTCGCCATCACCGATACCTTCGATGCCTGCCGCTACAGCCGGGCCTACCGCAGCGAACAAAAACGCCCACTGCTGCGCGCCATTTCCGAAGTCAATCGACTCTGTGCCATCGAGTTCGATGAGTATTGGGTGGCCGCTTTTAACCAGGTCATAAAGCAGCAGTTCACCACCGGCCAGCAAATGCCCTAGCCGCTCCGCGGCCCAACCTGTGGACGGCAATAACCGCCTGCAAAAAACGACACAAATCAAAAAACATTAAAAAAAACACTGAAAATACAGCCCCAAAGCACCCTCGACGCAGCTTTTTTATTGCCTGTCAGGAAAATATGCTATATACATAGGGCCAACACAAGGCATCTCGTGTTAGAGCCTTTAAAATCAGGCGTTTTTAAGGTTTATTAAAAGGCTCTGGTTGTACAACCGAAGTTGTGTGCTCCTGGTTAACACAAGACAACAACTCACAGTAAAAAATAATTCCATCGAAAAGGAAAAATACTATGGCTGCCCGCAAAGCTCCCGCCAAAAAAACACCCGCTAAAAAAGCACCTGCCAAAAAAGCTGCAGCGACTGCGAAAAAAGTCAAAGCCCTGCAGGAACGCTACACCAAAACCCAAATCCTGACCCAAATCGCTGAAAATACCGAACTCAGCAGAAAGCAGGTACAGAGTGTGCTGGATGAACTGAGCGATATCATTGAAGGGCACATCAAAAAACGCGCCGTGGGTGAGTTTGTGTTGCCCGGCCTGTTAAAAGTCAGCGCAGTGAAAAAACCGGCCCGCAAAGCCCGCAAGAACGTTCCCAACCCGTTCAAGCCCGGCGAAACCATGGATGTAGCGGCCAAGCCCGCCAGCGTGCAAGTTAAAATCCGACCGCTGAAAAAACTGAAAGATATGGCAGTTTAAACAGCCAACTGACCCTCACAGGGCCAGGCGATCAGCGTCACCGCGCGCGAGCGCGCGGTGCGATGCCTGAGCTACGCTTCAGCGTTTCCCCCCGGTGCCAGCCAGCTGCTTGAAATCGTCGCCTGCCAGCGCACTGCACAGCCGCGACACCAGTGTCTTCAATTCCTTATCGGTATATTTGGCCGGCGGGTGCACGCCCCATATAGAGCCGGGCCAGGCCTTGTCGCTCTTGAAGCGCGCCACATGATGTAAATGCAATTGCGGCACCAGGTTGCCCAGCGCCGCCACATTCATTTTATCTGGCACAAACAAATCGGCCATCACCTCGGCCAGGTGGCAGGACTCCGCCATCAACTGCTGCCGGTCGACCTCGGCCAGGTGGTGAATCTCGCGCTTGCCACTGCGTTTCGGTACCAGGATGCACCAGGGATAATTGGCATCCCGGCTGAGCAGTACCAGCGACAACGGAAACTCCCCCAGCACCACGCTGTCCTCGGCCAATACAGGATTGAGTTCGAATTTCTTCTCGACATCGAGTTCAGACATTAAAGTTTGCTCCTTTCCCCCGCTTAACATCCACCGTAGAATACCCCTCTTGTAAAAATTAACCTAGTCGGGAACCGAATACTTCATGCGTGCCAGCCGCTTTCTGATCGCCACCCTCAAACAAAACCCCTCCGACGCCGTCGCCATCAGCCATCAATTGATGCTGCGCTCCGGCATGATTCGCCAGCTCGCCTCCGGCCTGTACACCTGGCTGCCCATGGGCCTGCGGGTATTTCGCAAGGTCGAGGCCATCGTGCGCGAGGAGATGGACGCCGCCGGCGCCCAGGAAGTACTGATGCCGGTGGTGCAACCGGCCGAACTGTGGCAGGAGTCCGGTCGCTGGGAGCAGTACGGCCCGGAGCTGTTGCGCATCAGCGATCGCCATGACAACAGCTTCTGCCTGGGGCCGACCCACGAGGAGGTCATCACCGACCTGATTCGCAACGAGCTGCGCAGCTACAAACAGCTGCCGGCCAACTTCTACCAGATCCAGACCAAATTCCGCGATGAAGTGCGGCCGCGCTTTGGCATTATGCGCGCCCGGGAATTCACCATGAAGGACGCCTACTCCTTCCATCTGGGGCAGCCCTGCCTGCAGCAAACCTACGAGCGCATGCACACGGCCTACTGCAATATCTTCAATCGCATCGGCCTGGATTTCCGCCCCGTATTGGCAGACACCGGCTCCATCGGCGGCTCCAGCTCCCATGAATTTCACGTGCTGGCCGACAGCGGCGAGGACGATATCGCCTTCAGCAGCGGCAGCGATTACGCCGCCAACATCGAACTGGCGGAGGCCATCGCCCCGGCCAGGCCGCGGCCGGCGCCGAGCCAGGAGCTGAGCGAAGTCGCCACCCCCGGTCAGCACACCATTGAAGACGTATCCAAATGCTTGCAGCTGAGCCCGGCCAACGTCTTGAAGACCCTGATCGTTATGGCGCAAGCCGACGCCGACGGCAAGCAGGGCCTGGTGGCGCTGGTGTTGCGCGGCGATCACGAACTGAACACCGTCAAGGCCGAAAAGCAGCCCGGCGTAGCCGCGCCGCTGACCTTTGCCCCGGAGGCGCTGATCAAACAGACCCTGAACTGCAGTCCCGGCTCACTGGGTCCGGTAGGGCTGAAGATTCCACTGTTGGTCGATCGCAGCGCCGCCGCCGAGGCCGATTTTGCCTGTGGCGCCAACCGCGACGGTTATCACCTCACCGGTGTCAACTGGGGTCGTGACCTGCCCGAGGGCAACGTCGTCGACCTGCGCAATGTGGTCGCCGGTGACCCCAGCCCCTGCGGCCAGGGCACCCTGGAGATCAAGCGCGGCATCGAGGTCGGCCACATCTTCCAGCTCGGCACCAAGTACAGTGAAGCCATGCGCGCCACGGTACTGGACGAGAACGGCAAGGAGCAGGTGATGACCATGGGCTGCTACGGCATCGGTGTCAGCCGGGTAGTTGCCGCCGCCATCGAGCAAAACTACGACGCCAACGGCATTATCTGGCCAGACGCGATCGCCCCCTTCCAGCTGGCCCTGATCCCCATCAACCTGCAGAAGTCCGAGGCGGTGAAAAACTACTGCGAGCAGCTCTACCAAACCCTGCGCGAACGCGGCGTCGACGTATTGTTTATGGACGAAGACAAGGCCCGCCTGGGAGTAATGCTGGCCAACACCGACCTGATGGGCATTCCCCACCGCATCGTCATCGGCGATCGCGGGCTGGAAGCGGGCGTGGCCGAATACAAGGGCCGGCGCGACGCCGACAAGCAGGACATCGCGCTGGATAATTTGCTCGACTTCCTGGCCTCGACCCTGGCCGGATGATTTAACCTGGCCAAACGAGTGATAGCCATGCCGCCAGCGCGCCGCACCGAATCAACACAGCGCCTCGCCGGCCTGGTTGCCGGGCTGCTGTTTTTCGCGGCCGCTTGCGCCCTCGGCAACCAACCTGCGGCGCCGGTGGATGAGGAACTGCGGCACTACCTGAAGACCGCCATCGAAACCAGCGACAGCTTTGTTGACCGCTTCGATGCCGAGGTCTGGCTGCTGTCGAAACAGGAACCCATGGGCCGCTTTTTCGACGACCCGCAGCAGCGCATGGATATGTTGCGGCGTATCCACCGCGCCGCCAGCAGTGCCGGCCTGCAACCGGAGGTGGTGCTGGCGGTGATCGAGGTGGAGAGTCGCTTTGATCGTTTTGCTGTGTCCAGTGCCGGCGCCCAGGGCATGATGCAAGTGATGCCGTTCTGGAAAAATGAAATCGGGCATCCGGACGACAACCTCACCGATATCGACACCAACTTGCGCTACGGCTGCGCCATTCTCAAACATTACCTCAACAAGGCCAACGGCCGCCTGATGGACGCTCTCGCCCGCTACAACGGCAGCTACGGCCAGTACTGGTATCCGCGCCGGGTGATGAACGCCTGGCAGGACAACTGGCGCTGAGCAGTGCACGGCTCACGGGCCAGCGTCTACAGCATACCTTTATTCGCTGCGCCCGGTGTCGAGCCACATGCGCAGGGACTCCAGTGTCTGCGGCCCCACCAGTGTGCTCTGCAATTCACCGCGCGGATTGTAAACCAGGGTCGTGGGCAGCACCGAGGGGCGCTGGTAGGCCAGCATGGGCGCCGGATCCTCGCTCAACACCGGAAACTCGACCCCCAACGCCGCAATCTGGCGAGCCAATTCGGCACTCTCGGGGTTGTCAAAATTGACCCCTAACACCACTGCCTCGGCGGCGTACTGGCGGGCGAATTCATTCAGCTCCGGCATTTCCTTGCGACAGGGCAAGCACCACTCGGCCCAGTAATTGATAAACACCCATTTGCCGCGGTAACTGTCCCACTCACTCTCGCCGACACTGTGAATAGCGAGACCGGGTTGGCGCTCGCAGCCACTCAGCACAAGCGCCATCAGCAGCAGCAAAAAACCCGCCACACCTCTATTCACCGACCGCCTCCGCACCGCACCGGGACGGCTTTGATGCCGTCTCCGGGGCCATTGCAGCACCGTTTTCCGCTCCGCTCTGCTGGGCAAAGATCGCTCCGATCGACACATTGAATTCATGCTCCATACTCTCTTCCAGGGCCCGCAAGCGAGTGCCGACCGCGGCGAACCAGGGGTAGTTTTGCAGTTCGCCGCCGGCGTCGGCCAGCGGCGATTCCAGCCCCACCGCGCGCGCCAGTTGCCGCAGGGTAAAGCTGTTGAGGTCGCGACATAATATATAGTCGCCATCGGCGGTCAAGGTGATCACCCGCTCCTCGTGCAAGGCATCGCGAATGTGCTGCCACTGCTCCGCCTCGATATTTTCTGCCAGCAGTTGCTCGTCTTGCAGGGCCAGCCCGCTCTGGTGATTTTGCCGCAATACCCAGAGCGCAATCAGCGCCGCCAGTAAATCCGGATAGTGCGGCTGCACCCCCTGTTTTCTGAAGGTCGACAGGGTCCTGACAAAGAGCGCCCCCACCAGCACAATCATCCACAACAGGTAAATCCACATCAGCAGCAGTGGCACCATGGCAAAGGCGCCGTAGACGGCGGTAAAACTGGTGTGCGCCACAATCCAGGCAAACAGGTCCTTGCAGAACTCGAAACACACCGCGGTCAGGGCGCCACCGGCCAGCGCGTGGCGGAACGGCACCTTGCAATTGGGCACCGCGGCGAACAGCAGGGTAAAGGCCACTGAGGTGAGGATCCAGGGGAAAAAACTGAACAGCGCCGGTATCAGGCCGAGACTGTCGTACTCGCGCACAAACAGTTTCAGGCTCAGCACATAGGTGCTCATCGCCAGGCCTATGCCCAGCAGCAGCGGGCCGATACTGAGAATGGCCCAGTAGATCAGGAAACTGGTAATACCGCGGCGATTGCCCTCGGTGCCCCAGATCGCATTGAAGGTCACTTCGATGTTTTTGATCATCAGGAAGGCGGTCACCATCAAAATCAGCAAACCCACCAGGGTGAGGCGCCGAGCCTGCTGGGTAAATTCATCCAGGTACTGCTGGATCTCCAGCCCCGAGTCCGGCAGCAAATGCTCGAACAAGAATGCCTGCACCACGTCCGACATACCCTCAAACGCCGGAAACAGGGAAAACATGGTGAACACCAGTGTCAGCAGGGGCACCACCCCGAACAGGGTCACATAGGTCAGTGCTGCCGCTTGCTGGCGACAGCCTTTTTCTGTGTACTCGCGCCACAGGTAGACCATAAACTCGCCCACCGTTGCCGCGTTGACATTGAGTTTGCCGATCATAGCCAAATGAACCCCTCTGCGCGGTCCGCGCGTAGACACTTGTAGCTGCGATTTTAGCCCGCTACCCCGACGCAACCGCCGCTGTGCGGATAAATGTTCTTATCCCGGCCAGCCGCGTAGAGTTGCAGCCCGGGAGCTATTACAATAGCCGCATTATGACAGATCAATCGCAAGGATAATCCAGTTATGGTCACCATTTATCACAACCCGCGCTGCTCCAAATCGCGGCAGACTCTCAACCTGCTGCAGGAGAATGGCATCGAACCGAACATCGTGCTCTACCTGGAAACCCCGCCCGACACCAAAACCCTGCAGGATTTACTGGCCAAACTCGGCATTAGTGCCCGGCAGTTGCTGCGCAAGGGCGAGCAGGCCTACAAGGATAATGAGCTGGGCAATGCCGAGCTCAGCGAGGCGCAACTGATTGCGGCGATGGTCGCCAACCCCAAGCTGATCGAGCGGCCGATTGTGGTCAAGGGCAACAAAGCCGTGCTGGGCCGACCACCAGAAAACGTGCTGGAGCTGGTGTGAGCAATCCCTACGTTCTGGTTCTCTATTACTCCCGCAACGGCGCCACCGCCGCCATGGCGCTGGAGATCGCCCGCGGCGTCGAACAGGTGGCGGGCATCGAGGCGCGCTTGCGCACCGTGCCGCCGGTCTCGGTTGACACCGCAGCGTCCCAACCGGCTATCCCCGCCGAGGGCGCGGTATACTGCAGCCAGGCCGACCTGAAACACTGCAGCGGCCTGATCCTTGGCAGCCCGACCCGGTTTGGCAATATGGCCGCGCCGCTGAAACACTTTATCGACAACAGCGGTGACCTCTGGCTCAACGGCAGCCTGATTGACAAACCCGCCGCCGCCTTTACCTCCACCGGCAGCCTCCACGGCGGCCAGGAAACCACCCTGATCAGCATGCTGTTGCCGCTGTTGCACCAGGGCATGGTCATCGCCGGCATTCCCTACAGCGAAGCCGACCTGATGCAAACCCGCAGCGGCGGCACTCCCTACGGCGCCTCGCACCTGGCGGGCAGTGACAACAAGCTGCCCGTTAGCGCCGAAGAAAAAAGACTCTGCCAGGCGCTCGGCAAGCGCGTTGCCAGCCTGGCCAAAGCCCTGGGAAAAAATCCATGAACAACTCCGCCAAATTGCCCGCACGGCTGCGCTTCAGTAAAAAGCTGACCCTTTATTCACTGCTCTCGCTGGTGGTGCTCTACACCGCCACCGGCCTGCTGGCAGCACCGGTCAACTGGACCACACTGGTGGTACCCTGCCTGACCTTGTTGATCTTCGTGCCCGGCATCCTGCTCCACCAGGCACGCAACTTTGACTGGCTGTGCTTTGTGATCCTGTTGCATTTTACTGTCGGCGTGACCAACTCCATGTCACCCTCGTCGGCCTGGCACGACTATGTGCAAACCCTGCTGAGCGTGCTGGTATTTGTCGGTGCCATGATGACCAGCCGCTGGCTCAAGCGCTGGCAGGCAGCCCACGCCCACGGCCTCGACCACTCCAGCCCTTAGCCCTCACTCACTAAAAGGTTTCCAGCATGAGCTTTATCCGCCGTATATTTTCCCTGTTCTGGCGCTTGATCACCTGGCTTCGCGTGGGCCTGGCGAACCTTATTTTTATCCTGCTTATCATCATTGTGATTGCCGCCCTGTACCCCGAGGAAGAGCGCCAGATGCCCACCAGCATCGCCCTGCGCGTAGCGCCCAGCGGTTTCCTGGTGGACCAGTACAGCTACATCGACCCGCTCACCCAGATTATGCGCCCGGCCGAAGACCAACAGGTTGAGACCCGGGTGCGCGACCTGGTGGAGGCCATCAATAGCGCCGCCAGTGACCAGCGCATCACCGCGCTGGTACTGGAGCTGGGCGAGCTGTATGGCGGTGGCCTGAGCAAACTGCAGGAGGTCGGCACGGCGCTGGCCGCCTTCAAGCGCAGCGGCAAACCGGTCTACGCGCTCAGCGACAGCTACACCCAGGACCAGTACTACCTGGCCAGCTTTGCCGATGAAATCATTATGCATCCCATGGGTGCCATGATCCTCACCGGCTACGGCAGCTATCGCCACTACTACAAGCAGGCGCTGGACAAACTCGCCCTCAATATGCACGTGTTTCGCGCCGGCGAATACAAGGATGCGGTAGAGCCCTACCTGCGCAACACCATGTCCGAGGCTTCGCGCGAGCACAACAGTCGCTGGCTGGGCGAGCTGTGGAGTTCCTACACTGCCAATATCGAGCAACAGCGCTCGCTGGAAGCCGGCAGCATCGACGACTACATCAATCGTATGGATACTCACCTGGCCGCACACCAGGGCGACAGCGCTGCCGCGGCACAGGCCGCCGGCATCGTCGACACCCTGGCCACCCACCCGCAACAGCAGCAACTGCTGGTCACGCGCCTGGGTCGGGACAAAAAACACGACGGCTACCGGGCGCTGGATTACCGCCACTACCTGGCCTTTGTGCAGCGCGACAAACTGCTCAACCCGGTGCCGGACCAGATCGGCCTGCTGGTGGCCCGCGGCATGATCCTCGATGGCGAGCAGCCCCAGGGCAGCATCGGCAGTGAAACCCTGGCGCAGCTCATTCGCGAAGCCCGCGATGACGACGCCATCAAGGCCGTGGTAGTGCGCATCGACAGCGGCGGTGGCAGCGCCTTTGCCTCCGAGGTCATTCGCCAGGAGCTGGCGGCCACCCGCGCCAGCGGCAAGCCGATCCTGGTATCCATGGGCAGTGTCGCCGCTTCCGGTGGCTACTGGATTGCCATGGGCGCCGACGAAGTCTGGGCCACCCCCAGCACCATCACCGGCTCCATTGGCGTCTTCAGCGCCTTCCCGACCCTCGACACCAGCCTCGACAAACTGGGCATCCACAGTGACGGGGTTGGTACCACTGAACTGGCCGGCGCCCTGCGCATTGATCGGCCCCTGTCACCGCTGGTCGCCAATTTGCTGCAGCAGAGCGTCGACAGCATCTACCAGCGTTTTCTCAACCTGGTGGCGCAAGCGCGCGACAGCACCCCGGAACAAATCGACCGCATCGGCCAGGGCCGGGTCTGGACCGGCAGCAGCGCCAAACAGTTGGGCTTGGTGGATGAGCTGGGGCAACTGGAAGATGTGATTGCCGCGGCGGCCGACCGGGCCGGCCTGGACAGTTACGAGGTGGTAGAAGTGCACAAGCCGCTGACCCCGGCCGAGCAGATCATAAAGCGCCTGTCCGGTAAACTGCTGCAGGTGCGCACTCACCTGGCGGCACCCGGCTCGCAACTGGAGTTGCTGCTGGGGCTGGCCAGCCAGCAGTTGCAGCCGCTGCTGCAACTGCTCAACAGCAATGACCCGCGCAGTGTTTACGCCCACTGCCTGGATTGCGTCACCCCCTGAACCTGTCAACCCCTGTGCCTGAAAAACGAGCCTAGGAGCCTGTCGGACTTAGGGTTGCCCTGCTGCGAAAAAGCCGAATTTGGCCATTTTTTAACCATTTTTTCGTTAAATAGAACCACTATTCGCCTCAAAAATGGTTAAAAACTGACTCAAATCGGACTTTCTCTCGCTACGGGCACCTAAGTCCGACAGGCTCCTAGAACCCCAGCACGCGCTTGACAAAGGGAATGGTCAAGCGCCGCTGCTCCTCCAGCGAAACCCGGTCCAGCAGGCGCAGGGCGGCAAACAGCTTTTGGCTGTCGCGGGCGGAGCGCGACAGAATAAAACGCGCCACCTCGGGGCTCAGCTCCAACCCCAGGTCGCTGGCCCGAGCCTGCAGCGCTGCGCACTTGCTGTCATCATCCAGCGGCTGTACCTGATACACCAGCCCCCAGTTGAGGCGCGATTGCAAATCCGCCAGCGCCACCGGCAACTGCCGCGGGCTATTGCGGGCACCCATCAGCACCCGCCGGCCGCTGTCGCGCATCAGGTTGAAAAAATGAAACAGCGCCCGCTCCCAGTCGGCCCGCCCCAACACTTCTTGCAGATCATCAAGACACACCAGGTCCAGGCTCTCCAGCCCCTCCAGCAATGCCGCCGGCTCTGCCGCCTGTAACTCCGCCAGGGGCAGATACTGGGCGCTCCCCCCTTGCACCTCGGCGTGGTGACAGGCAGCCTGCAGCAGATGCGAGATGCCCACCCCGACGCCACCCCACAGGAACACCGTCTGCTCACCCGCGGCCGACAGTTGCCGGGTCAGCACCTCGATCACCTGGGCATTGGCCCGGTCCGGTGCAATAAAGAAATTTTCAAAGGTGGCATCGTCATCCAGCTGAATGCCGAGCGACAACTGGCGAGGGGAGCGCCCCGATTGGGTGGAATCAACCATGTGCAGGCAACTTGTCAGGGAGTCTGGTAACTACAAAGCATAGACGGCCGGGCGCGCAAGTCACTTAACCCGGCCAGCGGAAACGCAGCGGTTGCGGGGCACTGCCGCCGCCGTTATAGGGCGGCAGTGTGACACCCTGGCCCGGGCCGCGGGTAATCGCATCCAGTGGTATTAACTTGCGGTCCAGTTGCAGGGCGTTGGTCAGGGAGTCGACATCGCCCTGCATTTGCAAGCGCAGCTGCAGGCGGTTGTCTTCCACCCCCAGCAATCGCAACTGGCGCACCACATCCAGCCCCGCCACATAGTTTATGGCCGCCACGTAAGCGGGGAAACTGTTGACCTCATGCAATTCCAGGGTCACCTCGGCACCGCCGCCATTGCTGAGCACTATGGCGTACATGGCCGCCAGCTGCTCGGCAACGATGGCCAGTCCTTCGGCCACCAGCGCGGTTTCCTGCTGGTTTTCCAGGTCAAAGACATCTTGCCGATCCCGGTGGATCAGCGACCAGGCCGCCAGCCACAGGCCTGAAGAAGTCTGGCTATAGCGCCCCACCACAATGGCATCCGCCTGGTAGCGACTCGAGGCCTCGCGAATTGCCTCGCTGTCCAGCTGCCAGATCTTCTCGGCATTGATCATCAGCCGGTCTTCCAGATCCAGCAGCGGGGTCACCAGCGGCAAGCCGCGCTCACGGGCGATATTCTGCACCGTGGCGGCGACCTCGCTGCTGTCCTGCAGCGACACCAGCTGGCGGCCGCGATCGAAATCATCGCGCACCAGCCAGACCAATACCGACGGCCGATTGGCCGACCACAAGGGCAGCCCGGCGGCGCTCAGCAGGCGCTCGATGCCCGACCTTGAAAAACTGATGATCAAGCGGCTGGCGGGCAACTGCTCGCCGTCGCGCAGCAGGGTTTCAGCGCTCGACTCGTAGCGATAGGCGTCCACCAGCTGGGCCGGATCGGCAATGGCGTTGCGCAGCGCCAGCAGGTTCGGCGCCCGGGAGTTACCGGTGACCCGCACCAGTACCTGGTTGAGGGCCTGTTCCACCGCCCGACGGCGCTCGCGGCTGCCCTGGTCCAGCACCAGTTCTTCCTGCTGGTAAAGATTTGCGACCAGCTCGGCGCTGGCGCCGGGCGACCACAAGCTGGCCAGCGGCAACCACCACAGCAGCAGTAAACTCGCCAGCTTCGGCAATGTGTTCAAGTGCTTACTCCTTTTACAGGCCGACTGCGGCACTGCAACAGCTCGATACTCAGGCCGCGTATTATGCCCGTGGCCAGCGCTGACCACCAGCGGCAGTATTGGCAACCGCGGCCACAACGCCGTAGCCTGGGCCGACAAAGGCACTAACAGCGGCCGGTATTAACTGCTAGAATACGCGCCGTTTCCTTCACCCCTAACTGACGAGCGCTGCTATTTCAAACGCCCAATACGCCGATCCGCCAGCGATGACCACCCGGCCGGGGAGCGATAAGTGATGAGCAGTCCAGGAATGATGACCAAACCATGAGCGACAACCAGTCCCACAGCGACAAGCAGACCCAATCCCTGAGTTACAAGGACGCCGGGGTCGACATCGACGCCGGCAATGCCCTTGTCGAACGCATCAAGAGTGTCGCCCAGCGCACCCGGCGCCCGGGCGTGCTGGCCGGCCTCGGCGGCTTTGGCGCCCTGTTTGAACTGCCCAGCGGCTACCGCGAGCCGGTGCTGGTCTCCGGCACCGACGGCGTCGGCACCAAGCTGCGCCTGGCCATGGACCTGGGCCTGCACGACACCATCGGCATCGACCTGGTGGCCATGTGTGTCAACGACCTGGTGGTGGCCGGTGCCGAGCCGCTGTTTTTCCTCGACTACTATGCCACCGGCAAGCTCAATGTGGATATCGCCACCGCCGTGGTGACCGGTATCGGCGCCGGCTGTGAGCAGGCCGGCTGCGCCCTGGTGGGCGGCGAGACCGCGGAAATGCCGGGCATGTACGAGGGCGAAGACTACGACCTGGCCGGCTTCTGCGTCGGCATCGCGGAGAAATCCGAGCTGATCGACGGCAGCAAGGTGAGCGCCGGCGATGTCCTGCTGGGCGTCGCCTCCAGCGGCCCGCACTCCAATGGCTACTCCCTGATTCGCAAAATCATCGAGGTGAGCGGCGCCGACCTTAACCAAACCGTCGGTGACCGCCCCCTGGGCCAGGCGCTGCTGGAGCCCACCCGCATCTACGTCAAATCCCTGCTGCGCCTGATCAAGGAGTCCCGGGTGCACGCCATGTCCCACATCACCGGCGGCGGCCTGCAGGAAAATATTCCCCGGGTGCTGCCGGAGGACTGCAAGGCGGTGATCGACACCACAGCCTGGAGCCTGCCACCGGTGTTCCAGTGGCTGCAGCAGCAGGGCAACGTCGAGCCCTATGAAATGTATCGCACCTTTAACTGTGGTGTCGGCATGATCATCGCGGTGCCCGCCAGCGAACGGGACAGCGCCCTGCGCCTGCTGGCCGAGGCCGGCGAGACCGCGTTTGTGGTGGGCTCGGTGGCCAAAGCCAGCGGCGACGAAGAGCGGGTGGAGCTGCTCGGCCTTTAAGGGCCGGGCCGCGTCCCGATATCCTCAGCTGTACGCAATCCCAAACCACGCCATTCCAAACAATGCAATCCGACCCAACAAACAGACTCCGCCATGATTAATCTTGTCGTATTGATTTCCGGCAGCGGCAGCAACCTGCAGGCCCTGATCGACGCCTGCGCGGCGGGCACGATTGACGCCCGCATCGCCGCTGTCATCAGTAACCGGCCCAACGCCTTTGGGCTGGAGCGGGCGCGCCAGGCCGGGGTGGCCGCCCACTGCATCGACCACACCGAATATGGCTCGCGGGAGGAGTTCGACTGCCAACTGCAGCAGCAAATCGATCACTACCAACCCGACCTGGTGGTGCTGGCCGGCTTTATGCGTATCCTCACCCCGGCGTTTACCCGTCACTATCTGGGCCGGATGTTGAACATTCACCCGTCGCTGCTGCCCAAGTACCCGGGACTCAACACCCACCAGCGGGCGCTGGATGCCGGCGACGCGAGCCACGGGGTGACCGTGCACTTCGTCACCCCGGAACTGGATGGCGGTCCCAATGTGGTGCAGGCGATTGTACCGGTGCTGCCCGCCGACGACGCCGCGGCACTGGCGCGGCGGGTACTGGCCCAGGAGCACGTTATCTACCCGCTGGCGGTGAGCTGGTTTGCCGAGGGGCGGCTGCAGATGGATGACAATCGCTGCCTGCTGGACGGCCAGCCGCTGCCGGCCAGCGGTTATATCATTGACTCGCGGCGCTGATAAACCCTTAGCAACGAGGTGTATCGGACACGACCATGATCACTCTTCGCCCAGCGCTTACCGGCCTGGCGCTGGCCCTGTGGCTAATCGCCCCGGCCAGCGCCAGCGCCCCGGCTGCCGCGACCATCGAACCCGCGACGGCAATTACCGCTACTATCGATCCCACTGCGCCAGCGCCAGCCACCAGTACGGCGAGCAATCCGGCACAGGCCGCCAGCACCAGGCCCGTTCCCTTCAAGGCCAGGTACAAGGCCACCTATTCAGGTATGGGGGTTAGCGCCGAGCGTTCGCTGCAACGACGGGCCGACGGCAGCTGGGAATACCGCTTCGACGCCAAATCCTGGCTGGCCGAGATCAACGAGCGCAGCCTGTTCCGCTGGGGCACAGACGGCCTGCTGATCCCCCGGCAGTACACCTATCAACGCCGGGTGCTGGGCCGCAACCGCGACCTCGAGTTGACATTTGACTGGCAAAACAAGGTCGCAACCAGCGTCAGCAAGGACAAATCCCGGCAAATTCCGCTCAGCGACAGCGTGTTTGATAAACTCAGCTACCAGCTGCAGTTGCGCCAGGACCTGATCAACCGCAAGTCCGCTTTCGAGTACCAGGTGGTGGACGGCAGCCGCCTCAAGACTTACACCTTCGCCGTCACTGGCGAGGAGCGACTCGACACCGCCGCCGGCCCGCTCGATACCATCGTGCTGGAACGGGTGCGGGAGGACAGCGAGCGCAGCACCGTACTGTGGTTCGCCAGGGACTGGGATTACCTGCTGGTGCGGATTCAACAGGTGGAAGAGGACGGCCAGGACTACGAAATCAACCTCGACTCGGCGGTGGTCAACGGCACCACCGTCAAAGGTGCGCGCTGATCAGCGACGCCGTTTTGGCGGCCATTATTACAAGCAATAACTGTGAGCAATGGCTGTGAGTAATGATTGGGAGCAAAAGCGGTGTGCAATAACGGCACACTGCAGCTCATGCCGCGGGCGCTCCCCCCGCCCCACGCCCGGACCCAGTTGCAGACTCTACTGCACTCTGGCGCGAGGCTTCACTGAGCTTCACTCAACTTCAAACAGCGGGTCGCCTTTCATCACCAGCTCGCCCTCCTTAACCGCGACCCGGACCAGCTTGCCGCTCTTGGGGGCGAGAATTTCATTCTCCATTTTCATCGCCTCCAGCACCAGTACCGACTGGCCCTCCTCCACCTGCTCGCCTTCCTGGGCCAACAGGGTCACCACCTGGCCGGGCATGCTTGCCAGCATATCGCCGGGAATGGATTTCGGCGGTGGTGGCGGGCGATAGCGGGTGGACTCAATCTTTTCCACCTCCAGCCGGTAGGGCACGCCTTTCAGCACCACCTCCTCGGGAAAGCCGTCGGCCCGGGCCCGCACACTGACATGGTAGATCTTGCGATTAATCATCACCACTTTCAGTGCGCCGTTGACGTCGGTTTCGAGCACCCGCACCTGGTAGCTATTCTTGTCGACAGTCACCGGCGACTCGTCGATAAAGTCGTACTTGCCATCGATGTCGACATTGTGGCGCATGTCCGCGCGCTTGATTTGATATTTCATGGCGTTGCTAACATCCGTTGCAGTTTGCTATCTCCAGACTATTCCGGGGCTATTTCTGGCGGCTGAACAAATCGCTGGCCATATCCCAGATTTTCGAGCGCGAGTCCCGCCGCGCCTGGTCGAGCAGGTTCTGGTTATTGGCGTCGCGCTGAATCGAAAGTGCGGCGATCAGCGCGGCGATTTCCGACTGCTCGCGGGTGCGAAAGTTTTCGTAAATCCGCTCGCGACTTTCCCCGTCGCTGATCAGCCGGGCATCGTACTGGCTGCGAACGAAATCCGGGTAGCGCATCAATGCCCGCATCAGCGGGATATTGGAGCGGATACCATCGATATGCATGCCGTCCAGGGCGGTGGTCATTTTCGCCAGCGCCCGCTCGCGACTGCTCTCGACCGCCATGACCAGCGCGATAATGGGGTCGTAGAAGGTGCCCACCGAGTCGCCAGAGCAGACATTGGTCTGGCTGTAGACTCCATCGCCGTAGGGCAGGTGCAAGCGCTCGATCACTCCCGGCGAGGGCACAAAGCCATGCTCCGGATCTTCCGCAGCAATAAACACCCCCATGGCCACACCGCGGGGCTCCACATCCTTCTGGGTAATGGTGAGCCGCTGCCTGGCTGCAATACTGACCTGTTCGCGCAAAATATCGACCCCGGTATGAAGCGCCGATACCGAGTGGGATGGCTGGATATAGTCATTGATCTCGAGGAAGTAAGCCTGGTCGCTGGCGCTGTCGTAGAGGAACTCCACCGAGACAAAACCGCTGATCTTGAGCCGATTCATAAGAATCTCTACCGCGGTTTTCAACCGGCCGCGCATAACGCTGGAGATACAACTGCTGGGAGTTTCGGTGACTACTTTGCGAAAGCGGCGCTGGATAGTGCACTCGCGCTCCGGAAAAATAACCAGGTTGCCAAACTGGTCGCGCGCCAGTGGAAACTCAATGTGGCGCGCACCGGGCAGGTATTTTTCCAGGTAGACATCCTCGGCGCGGGACAAATAGCGATCGGCCTGGCCCTTGATCTGGCGATAGTTCGGTTCGATGTCCGCCTCCCGCTCGATAACCCGAATCCCAATCCCGCCGTAACCCTGGCTGGCTTTCATCATCAGCGGGTAGCCGATTTTCTCGGCCGCCGCCTTGAGCTCGGCGACCTCGGTGAGGGTATCACTGCCTGGCAAAACGGGCAGCCCAAGGCTGCGGGCCAGGCGGCGCAGCTGCGGCTTGTCTTCCAGCTGCACATCGGCCGCGTGCCCGGGGGCAATCAGCTGGATTCCCTTGGCTTGCAGCCGCTGGCGAAACACGGCGTTCTGGGCCAGGAAGCCGTAGCCAGGGTGAACCGCATCCACCTGCAGCTGTTCCGCCAGCGCGACAATTTGATCGATATCTTCATAGGGGATTCGGGAGTTGCCGACCTTGAGCTCGTGGGACTCATCGGCATTGCGCACCCCGGTATTTTGCCGGTCGCCGGGGTCGTAAACCGTAATGGCACGGCACCCCAATTCTTTTACCGCCCGCACACAGTTGGCCTGGATCAGGCCGCGATTGGCTATCAGTACTCTGGAAAACATGGCTGGCCCTGGGATTGGTTGACTGGTATTTACAGCGGGATATTGCCGTGCTTGCGTCGCGGCGTGATCTGCCGCTTGTTGATATGGGACTTCAGGTATTTGATCACCACCGCCCGGGTTTCACTGGGCTCGATCACATTGTCGATATAGCCCATGGACGCGGCCAGCTGCGGGTTGGCAAATTTGTCGGTGTACTCGCACTCGAGCTCTTTGGCCCTGCCGTCCTGGTCTTCCGCCGCCATAATCTCCTTGCGAAAAATGATATTGACCGCGCCCTTGGGCCCCATCACCGCGATCTCCGAACCCGGCCAGGCCACCACCATATCGGCTCCCAGGTGTTTGGAGCACATACAGATGTAGGCGCCACCGTAGGATTTGCGCATGACCACCGTCAGCTTGGGCACGGTGGCCTCGGCGTAGGCGTACAGCAGTTTTGCACCGTGCCGGATAATGCCGTTGTACTCCTGGTCGGTACCGGGCAGAAAACCGGGCACGTCCACCAGGGTCAGTAGCGGAATATTGAAGGCGTCGCAGAAGCGCACAAAACGCGCCGCTTTGGCGGAGGCATCCACGTCCAGGCAGCCCGCCAGGTGCCGGGGGTTGTTGCCCACCACACCGATGGAAATACCGTCCAGGCGCGCGAAGCCGATGGTGATATTGGGGGCAAACTTGTCCTGCAGTTCGAAGTAGGTGCCGGCATCCACCAACCGCTCGATCACTTCGTGAACGTCGTAGCCCTTGTTGGGGTTGGAGGGCACCACATGGTCCAGTTCGGCTTTATCGACCCGCGGCTCCCGGGCGCCAAACCGGTCCGGCGCCTCCTCGTTGTTGGACGGCAGGTAGGACAGCAGCAACTTCACCCAGGCCAGCGTGGTTTCGTCATCTTCGCCAACATAGGTGGCGACCCCGGAGCGCTTGAGGTGGACATCGCCGCCGCCGAGGGTGTCCTTGGTCACCTCCTCGCCGGTGACGGTCTTGATGACCTCGGGCCCGGTGATAAACATGTACGAGGTATCGGCCACCATCGCCACGAAATCCGTGATACCGGGGGAATACACCGCCCCGCCCGCACAGGGCCCCATAATCACACTGATCTGGGGAATGACCCCCGAGGCCTTGGTGTTGCGAAAGAAGATCTCGCCGTAGCCGCAGAGCGAGCCGATGCCCTCCTGGATGCGCGCCCCGCCGGAGTCATTGAGGGTCACCATCGGCGCGCCGTTATCGATGGCCATATCCATGATCTTGGCAATTTTGCGGCCGTGCATTTCGCCGAGGGATCCGCCCGAAACGGTAAAGTCCTGGGCGGCGATATAGACCAGGCGACCGTTGACCAGCCCAAACCCGGTAACCACACCATCGCCGGGGGGACGGTTTTTCTCGAGGCCAAAATTGGTGCTGCGATGCTGGATAAAGCCGCCCACCTCCTCGAAGGTATCGGCGTCGAAGAAATAGTCGATGCGCTCCCAAACGGTCAGCTTGCCCTTGGCGCGCTGGGCCTCGAGTCGCTTTTCACCGCCACCGAGGCGCATATCGGCCTTGGTGGATCGAAGTGCAGCAATGCGTTCTGAATTTAAAGCATCTTCCTGATTCATGTGGGTGCGTCTTTTGTCCGGGTTTACTGTTGGGCTTCGAAGGCACTGTCCGTTAAGGCACCGCCCACAAAAGCAATGGCTGTGAATGCACTGTCCGTGTCTGGCGCTAGCGGCAACAGGCCAGCGCCGTATTGAGCAGGTGCCGCACGGGTTGCCCGCGCCGCTTCAGGCCAACACCGCGCGCCCTGGAACTCAGCGGTGACTTGCTTAAGCAGCCTGGTTCACCTCTGCCGGAATCATTGCCGCCGCTTGAACCGCAGTATTTTTGCCGACAGTGCTGTTAACGAAAGTGTTTTTTCACGAATGAATTTTCGGCTGTAACCGTTTCGAACAGCCGTCGTCTCGATAGTAACGGCAACTGCAAGCGCCTGGGTTAGCGGTGAATTACCTGAATCATAATACAGAGCCCGGGGGAAAGGTATAGCAACAACTCGCACTCCGGGCCCGGCCCCCAGCGTTAATCCATCACAGGAATATGCGGGTCCTGCCTGATCGCTGCAGCGACGGGACTCGGATCAGCGTGAGCATCGCTTGACCACCTACTGGCTGGTCACCTTGCGCTCACCACAGCGACTGCACTGGTGGATGGTAACCAGTTTGCCCGCCTTGACATCGAACTGCTTCTCCTGCACCACCTGCCACTTGTGAAAACCGGAGCGGCACAGGCTTTTACCCTTGTGTTTTTGCGCCGCGCTCGGGCGCTTGAATTTGATCACATCTCCCATCTTGCCTCACCCCTCAAAGCGGAACCCTGGTTAGCCACGGAATCCTGGTTGGCCACGATAATGGCAGGCGCCTGCAACTGGCAGCCACCCACCTGTATTTTAGCACCCCATCGGCGCCGCCGGCGGGCGCGGCCGCCCCACAAAGGTGCGAACGCCACACTGGTTCTGCCACACAAGATATGGTAGCCGCTCGCACAACTGGCCACAATATAACCAGCAATTAATAAATCCACTATTAGAAAAAAAAATTCTATCCCCTGTTTTTACCCGCCACTAACCAGCCCAGCCAAGAGCTCATCGGACGCGCCAGATTAGCAGCCACTGACCTGTGCGATTACCCACAATTTATCCACAGCTAATCAACCTGTTTCAGGCCTTGCATTAACGTCTATACCGCATTATCTTGTAGCCACCCAGCAAGAACACCCCATATATAGGGTATCTCACCGGGTTGGCACCAGCGGTGACCAGCCGGGAATTTGACAGGGCTTGAGCACATTTCAGCCTGAGCCCGAGCAACGCCAGAAACTGAACGACACCGGAACCTGATCGACGCCAAAACCTGAATGACGCCAGGGCCTGAAAACACCAGAGCCTGAATAACGCCAGCCCCTGAACCACCAGGGCAGAGCTGGCACTGGCCCAATACAGGTTTCGTTGCACCGCACATGGATCGCGCCCCGCTAAAGCAACACCGGAAAACCGGCATAAAAAACGAGACGAGAACAACCTCCAGGTTTATTTAACAACCCTATTAACAGCCAAACATATACACAACTGACCCAAACAACAGAAACCGACGCCCACTTCGCGGAGACCTACATGCACACTGAGTCTGAACTCACCCCATCCTCAGCCCCCAAACCCCAGCCACCAACCGGCAACACCACGGTAGCGGCAACCAGCCCCGGCCAACTGCGCGTCATCAAGCGCAACGGCACGGTGGTACCCTACGACGAAGGCAAAATAGCGGTCGCCATGACCAAGGCCTTTCTGGCGGTAGAGGGCGGCACCGCGGCTGCGTCCCGACGTGTGCACGAATCGGTAGAGGCCTTGAGTGGGCAGATTACAGCCACTTTCAAGCGCCGTATGCCGTCCGGCGGCACGGTGCATATCGAAGACATCCAGGACCAGGTTGAGCTGACCCTGATGCGTTCCGGCGAGCAAAAAATTGCCCGCGACTACGTGCTCTACCGCGAAGAGCGCGCCCGGGTGCGGGCCCAAACCCGGCAGCTGGTGCAAGACAGCGAATACAAGTCGGTGCAGGTGATCATGCCCAGCGGCGAAACCCAGCCGCTGGATATCGCCCGGGTCCGGACCGTGGTGGAAGAGGCCTGCGCCGGTCTCAAGGAAGTCAATCCCAAGACCATTCTCGACGAGGCCATGCGCAACCTCTACGACGGGGTCTCGTTCAACGACGTCAACACCTCGCTGGTGATCACCGCCCGCACCCTGGTGGAAAAAGAGCCCAACTACTCCTTTGCCACCGCCCGCCTGCTGCTGGACAAGCTGCGCAGCGAAGCGCTGGGCTTTATGGGTATCGCCGAGGTGGCCACCCAGACCGATATGGAAAGCTATTACGCCCGCGCCCTGCCCGCCTACATCCAGCGCGGCGTCGAACTGGAGCTGCTGGCACCGGAACTGCTGGACTATGACATGGTAAAACTGGGGGCCGCACTGGATGCCTCCCGCGACCTGCAGTTCTCCTACCTGGGCCTGCAGACCCTCTACGACCGCTATTTTATCCACACCCAGGAAGGCGTGCGCTTCGAGCTGCCGCAAATCTTCTTTATGCGCGTCGCCATGGGCCTGGCCCACCGGGAAGAAAACCGCGAAGAGCAGGCCATCGAGTTTTACAAGCTGCTCAGCTCCTTTGATTACATGAGTTCGACCCCGACCCTGTTCAATGCCGGCACCCTGCGCCCGCAGCTGTCCTCCTGTTACCTGACCACGGTGCCGGATCACCTGCACGGCATCTACGGTGCCATCCAGGACAACGCCATGCTCTCCAAGTGGGCCGGCGGCCTCGGCAATGACTGGACCCCGGTGCGCTCACTGGGCGCCTACATCAAGGGCACCAACGGCAAATCCCAGGGGGTTGTGCCCTTCCTCAAGGTGGCCAACGACACCGCCGTGGCGGTCAACCAGGGCGGCAAGCGCAAGGGCGCGGTCTGCGCCTACCTGGAAACCTGGCACCTCGACATCGAAGAGTTCCTCGAGCTGCGCAAGAACACCGGCGACGACCGCCGCCGCACCCACGATATGAACACCGCCAACTGGGTGCCGGACCTGTTTATGAAGCGGGTCTTCGAAAACGCCAACTGGACCCTGTTCTCCCCCAACGATGTGCCCGAATTGCACGACCTGTGCGGCCTCGCCTTCGAGGAAAAGTACCAGGAATATGAGCGCAAGGCGGCCACCGGTGAGCTGCGCCTGTCGAAGACCGTAAAGGCCATAGACCTGTGGCGCAAGATGCTGGGCATGCTGTTTGAAACCGGCCACCCCTGGATCACCTTCAAGGACGTCTGCAACCTGCGCAGCCCACAGCAGCACGTGGGCGTGGTGCACTCCTCCAACCTGTGCACCGAGATTACCCTCAACACCAGCGCCGGCGACGAAATCGCGGTCTGTAACCTGGGCTCGGTCAACCTGGCACAGCACGTGGTCAACGGCAAGCTGAACGCCGGCAAGCTGCAGAAAACCGTGCGCACCGCGGTGCGCATGCTCGATAACGTCATCGACATCAACTACTACTCAGTGGAAGCCGCGCGCACGTCGAATATGCGCCACCGCCCGGTGGGGCTGGGCCTGATGGGCTTCCAGGATGCGCTCTACAAAATGGGCTTTGCCTACGCTTCCGACGATGCCGTGGAATTTGCCGATCGCTCCATGGAGGCCATCAGCTACTTTGCCATTGACGCCTCCAGCGAACTGGCCCGCGAGCGCGGCCGCTACTCCAGCTTTGAGGGCTCGCTCTGGAGCAAGGGCATCCTGCCCATCGACTCCATCGAACTGCTGGCCGAGAGCCGCGGCGAGCAGTACCTGAAAATCGACCGCAGCCAGGTGCTGGACTGGGACAGCCTGCGCGAGAAGGTGAAAAGCCAGGGCATGCGCAACTCCAATGTGATGGCCATCGCCCCCACCGCCACCATCGCCAACATTACCGGTGTGTCTCAGTCGATCGAGCCCACCTACCAGAACCTGTACGTGAAATCGAACCTGTCCGGTGAATTCACGGTGGTCAACCCCTACCTGGTGCACGAGCTGAAAGAACTGGACCTGTGGGATTCGGTGATGGTCAACGACCTCAAGTACTACGAGGGTTCGGTGCAGAAAATCGACCGCATTCCGGCCGACCTGAAAGCCCGCTACGCCACCGCCTTCGAAGTGGACCCGGAGTGGATTATCGCCGCCGCCAGCCGCCGCCAGAAGTGGATCGACCAGGCCCAGAGCCTGAACCTCTACATCGCCGGCGCCAATGGTAAAAAGCTCGATACCACCTACCGCACCGCCTGGTACTACGGTCTCAAGACCACGTATTACCTGCGTGCACTGGCGGCCACCAGCACCGAGAAGTCGACCATCGAGTCCGGCACCCTCAACAAGGTGTCTTCGTCCGCCGAGGCGGCCCCCGCCGCCAGCGCAGCGCCAGTACCGCTGGCCTGCTCACTGGACGACCCGGATTGCGAGGCCTGTCAGTAAGACAGGCGCCCGGTCGACCCGCAGCCAGTGCCGCGGACCGGCAATGAACGGGCCTCTAACAGCGCCGCCTGCCAGCGGCGCCAAACACAGATTTTCGAGCGTACTGGCAGCTGCTCGCTGACGCTCGACTGCACAGAGAAGGATAGACACAATGCTTAGCTGGGATGATTACCAGGACGAAGCCCCCATCGCCAAAACCCGGATTGCACCGGCGCTGGCAGAAAGCCCGGCCGCTTACCGGCCCTACGACGATTTGGCAGACAGCGATAACGGTGCCGACAGCGACGGCGCCACAGCGGCTCCCGCTGCTGAGCCGGCGGCCACGGCCGCTCCAGAGCCAGTTGCACCAGCAGCCGTTCCCGCTGTAGATCCAAACGCTGGCGCTGCAAACACGGCAGCAGCGAATGAAACAGCGGCAAAAGCGGCGGCCCCGGAGACTGTCACGAGCGCTCCTGCCGCTGCCGCACAACAGATCACTGACCCGGTGGCCCGCGCCAAACAGGCCGTGGCCGCACTGGATGCCACCCCCGGACTGGAAGAGCTGGAGATGGGCGCCGCCCGCATCCAGGTGGATGAGAAGCGCATGATCAACTGCCGCGCCGACGTCAACCAGCTGGTACCCTTCAAGTACGACTGGGCCTGGCAAAAATACCTGGACGGCTGTGCTAACCACTGGATGCCCCAGGAAGTGAACATGAACGCCGACATCGCCCTGTGGAAAAACCCCGAGGGCCTGAGTGACGACGAGCGTCGCATCGTGACCCGCTCGCTGGGTTACTTCTCCACCGCCGACAGCCTGGTGGCCAACAACCTGATTCTCGCCATCTACCGCCACATCACCAACCCGGAGGCGCGCCAGTACCTGTTGCGCCAGGCCTTTGAAGAGGCCATCCACACCCACGCCTACCAGTACTGCGTCGAGTCCCTGGGCATGGACGAGGGCCAGATCTTCAATATGTACCGGGAGATCCCCTCGGTGGCCAAAAAAGCCGCCTGGAGCATCAACCACACCCAGGGCATCTCCGACCCGACGTTCAAGACTGGCACGCCGGAGGCGGACCAGGAGTTGTTGCGCAACCTGGTCGGTTTCTACTGCGTCACCGAAGGCATCTTCTTCTACTGCGGCTTTACCCAGATTTTGTCCATGGGTCGACGCAACAAGATGACCGGCGTGGCCGAGCAGTTCCAGTACATTCTGCGGGATGAGTCCATGCACCTGAACTTCGGCATCGATGTCATCAACCAGATCAAGCTGGAAAACCCTCACCTGTGGACCCCCGAGTTCAAGCAGGAAGTCACCCAGATGATTCTTGAGGGCACCGAGCTGGAAATCGCCTACGCTCGCGACACCATGCCCCGGGGTGTGCTGGGTATGAACGCCGCCATGATGGCTGAATACCTGCAGTTCATCGCCAACCGCAGGCTGGCGCAAGTGGGCCTGGCGGAGCAGTTTCCCGGCGTGCAGAACCCGTTCCCCTGGATGAGTGAAATCATGGACCTGCGCAAGGAGAAAAACTTCTTCGAGACCCGTGTGATCGAATACCAGACCGGCGGTGCCTTGAGCTGGGATTGAATATAGACCACACTGTATGGCGCCTGGGGCCTTGTTCAATAACTGGCCCCAAACCATACCGGCATACCAATATACCAAGAGCCCATATGCACCGTACTTGTGGCGGCTCGTAGCGGGCCGCAGCAGCGCAGCGACAGCCCCTTTTTTAGCTGTCACTCCATGGGCACATCTACCTGGTTAACATTTACCTGGTTATCCCGGTTATAAGGAGCGAGCAAAATCCAAACAACGACCTATCGCTCCAGCGGGCACAGCACCAGGGAGAAGCCCAGCATTGCAGAACCACGATAAGCCCACCCCGTTGCGAGCCAAGGCGGGCGCTGCCACCTATTCCGCCAACCTCAAGTACAGCCAACTCTGTCAGCGGCTGGTGCAACTGCGTGACCAGTTGCACAAGCACAATCCGCGCCTGGCCAAACCTACCGGCGCCATGATCGAACACCTGGTGTTCAACTGCCCCCTGCAGCTGCTCGAGGACGATGACTGGCAAACCGTGATTTATCGCGTCCTGTGCTACCTGGAAGTACAGATGTCACCGGCCAACGATGCCCGCCATTACTTTATCCGCAGCGATCGCGACGCACCGCTGTTCCCCAACGAAGAACTGTTCGATGAACACGACGCCTTTCTGTTCGCCAAGGTGCTGCTCCATTTTCAAAGAACACACAGCGGGTAAATACTGCAAGCAAGTAGCCTGAATCACCACTACCGCACTCTGCCAGCTGGTACTATGGTAGGTCTGGCTCCTGGAGCCAGGCCGGGAGAAAAGCTGATATCCCAAGGTCTACGAGTTATACGTCTAATAACGCCGAGAGCTGACTTATTCCTAGGAATAATCAGGTAAGTATATGAACAGCCGCTTGTTACTGGTCTGTACGCTTGTGGCCTGCCTCTGCGTGAGCGGCTGCTCGACGAGGTTTGTCTACAACAATATTGACTGGTTCCTGCACTGGCACCTGGACGACTATATCGAGCTCGATAGAGAGCAGAAGGCCATTCTCAATGGGCACCTTGAAAAATGGCAGCGCTGGCATCGACAACAGGAATTAATTGCCTACCGGCAGCAGTTGCTCGCCCTCAAGACAACTCTGCAACAGGGCCCGTTGAGCCAGCAGCAATGGCTGCGAGAGCTGGATACCGCGCAGCGCCACTGGCAACGCCTGCGCGACGAGATAAGCCCGGAACTGGCAACCCTGGCACTGCATCTGCGCGATGACCAGGTCGCGGACCTGTTTCGCAAGCTGGCAGAGGACAACGACAAGGCCGTGCGCGAACGGGATAAAAAAACGCCGGAAGAACGCTGGCAGGGTTATGAGAAAAGCATCCGCAAACAAATCAAACAGTTTATTGGGCGCCTGTCGCCCCGCCAGACCAACATCGTTAGCGACAGGGTGCACGCCCTGCAGTCAACCTTTGACGAGTGGATCAGCTATCGCCGCGCGCTTCAGGCCAGTGCCAGGAAAATCTTGCTTGCCCGTCACAACGACCCCGACTTCACCCATAAACTAGAGCGCCTGCTGTTAGACCCGGATGCATTCAAGAGTGCCACCTACCTGGCGGCGCAGTCCCATAACCGCCAGGTTTTTGCCGACCTGCTCGCCAGCCTCAACAGCACCCTGTCCGACAAGCAATTGCGACATGCGCTGACCGAAATAGATGACTGGCTGGACGATATCAACAGACTGATCGAAGGCTAGGAGCCTGTCGGACTTAGGGTTGCCCTGCTGCGAAAAAGCCGAGTTTGGCCATTTTTTAACCATTTTCTCGTTAAATAGAACCACTATTCGCCTCAAAAATGGTTAAAAACTGACTCAAATCGGACTTTCTCTCGCTACGGGCACCTAAGTCCGACAGGCTCCTAGTCTATTTGTTCAGGCTGCTGCCCTGGCCCGCCGTTCGCTGCTTGCTAAACACCGGGTTGGCGTACATGGCCAGCAAGATGTCCCGCTGGGCTTCGGGAATTGCCTGCAAGCGGCGCTGCAACTCCTGCTGGCAGCCCGTGTGCTCGGCGGCATCGAATTGACCGGCCCGGGCGCCGACCGGATAGGGGGCCGGCTCGCCGCGCAGCATTTCATAGGCCAGGTGATTGCTGGGGTGCAGCACATAGTTGTCCCAGACCTGCTGGTCAATGGCCGCGGCGACGTCCTCGGCATCCTTGAAGTCACCGTGCAATACGTCGCCAAACGCCAGGTGCACCGAACCTTTGGTGCCGGCGATGCCCAGGGCGATGCTGCCCACATCCTCGTGCTCGGCCTTTTGGTATTTGCCGTGCTGGCGCACGGAAAAAAGCTCGTTGGTTTTCAGTGCATCGCAGGGATCCCACTGGTAGGAAATGGATACCGGCACAATATGCAGGTCATTGATGTAGTCGGCGTAGGACTGGGCTTTGCTCTTGCACAGGGCCAGCATACTGATGACCGCGGCGTTGGTGAAATCCCTGCCATCCTTGGCCCGCCCCTCGCGCTGGGCGATCCAGATATTGCTGCGATCCTCCACTATGGAGTGGCGAATGTAGCTGGACAGGTGTTTGGCCGCCTTGAACTTTTCCCGCGGGCTGGCCGCCGAGCGATTGACGATAAAACTCTTGTTGAGGCGCATCAGGTCCGACACGTAGGGTTTGGTCAACAGGTTGTCGCCAATGGCAATGCGCACCGTGTCGAAGCCATGCTCATTCAAGGTGTAATTGACAAAGGCCGGATCCATGGCGATATCGCGGTGGTTACTGATAAACAGATAGGCCTTGCCAGGGTCCAGTTTTTCCAGGCCGGACACGGTCAACTCATTGACCCGCTGGCTGATCATATTCTGCATCAGCTCCGCCACCACCTCTTGCACCTGCCGGACCGTGTGCACCCCGCGCAAACGCCAGCGCAGCACCCAGCTGGCCAGCGGGCACAGCAGGCGAATCCAGCGCTCACCCAGGCGGGGAAAGCGCAAGCGTACGATTGCCCGCACCAGCTCCGGTGAGCGCAGCAGGCGCGCCAGCACCTCCGTCACTTCGGCGTCGTTGTAAGGGCGGATATCATCAAATTCTGTCATGCTGCAAAGCACCTGTGTCGGTCACGTAACCGTTGGCGGGCAGGCCAAAAATAGCCGCAAAAAATACCCAATTTAAGTGTGCAATACCACTGCTGTCGAGAGCTACGGACGGCAGCCCTCGAACCGGGCCCTACTCGCGGCCACTGTACCAATTTACCGGGCGGGCGAAGCGATCGACCTGCTCCACCACATCCAGGATCAGGGCGAACAGTGCCATCCGCACCAGCACCCCGTTATCCGCCTGGCGGAAAATAGCCAGGTTGGGGTTGAGATTGAGGTCATTGTCCAGCTCGTTGGCATCTTCGCGGGAATCGCGCGGCAGGGGGTGCATAATCACCGTATTGGGCTCGCAGTACTGGGTGTAAATCGCCTGGTTCAAGCGAAAACGACCGCGATAGAGGTTGGCCTCTTCCCGTGAGGTGAAACGCTCCTCCTGGATCCGGGTGGAGTAGGCAATATCCACATGGCCAATTCCCCCCGCCAGGTCTTCGGAGACCAACACCTGGTGACCGGCAGCGCGCAGTTCCTCCACCAGCTGTTCCGGCATTGCCAGCTCCGTGGGCGACACCAGGGTAACCTGGATATCCCGGTACAGGCACAGCAACTTGCACAGCGAGTGCACGGTGCGACCAAACTTCAAATCGCCGATCATGGCGATGCGCAGGCCATCGACACCGCGACCGCTGGCGATCAATTCCTTGCGGATGGTGTACAAATCCAGCAGTGCCTGGCTCGGGTGCTCGTTGGAACCGTCGCCACCGTTGATAACCGGAACCCGGCTGGCGGCGGCAAATTCCGCCACCGAACCGGACTGGGGATGGCGCATACAGATGACATCGCTGTAACCGGACAATACCCGGGCAGTATCATAGAGGGACTCGCCCTTGGCGATGGCGGTACTTTGAAAACCGGTGGTCTCCCGCACTTCGCCGCCAAGCAGATTGAACGCGGCGCCAAAACTGACCCGAGTCCGGGTACTGGGTTCGAAAAACATATTGCCGAGGATTGCTCCCTCCAGCACACGGGTCACCTTGCGCCGCTGGGCATAGGGCTCCATGGAGTCGGCCACCTGAAAAACCCGTTCGATATCAGACCGCTCAAACTGCTCGATCGACAGGATATGAGCACCGGTAAATTGCATGGATTGTTCCCACCTCTAAGCACAGATCATTACGCCCGCTGCTAACCTTGCCAGGCCCCGCGCATTGTAACCAGTGTCTGCCCGGAAACAAACCTCCGCTTTACCTCCCCGGCTCGAAAAATAAACTGCGCTACAGATTTCCCTGATTTACCCTGAACGGGCGGTTGCCGCCAGAGCTGGCCAGGTAAGCGTGGCCACTCCGGCCGCGGCCCTGAAACGACAACAGGCTGACCCTGGGGCCAGCCTGTTGTGGGCTAGATTGCCGACAGTAATGTCGGTTAACTGCGGGAATTACTGGCGCTGCTATTTGCGCGTTGCCCGCAACATCCACGCGGTTTTCTCGTGGATTCGCATCCGGTCCGACACCAGCGCCGCAGTCGACTCGTCACCACCTTCCTGGGCCAGGCGCAACACTTCACGCGCGGTCTTGACCACCTGCTCGTGCCCCTTGGTCAGGTAGTCCACCATCTGCTCGCCGCTGGGCACATCGTCCACTTCGCGGATGGAGCTGAGCTCGGCAAAAGCCTTGTAAGTGCCGGGAGCCACCACATCCAGGGTGCGGATACGCTCGGCGATATCGTCCACCGCCACCGCCAGCTCGGTGTAGTGCTCCTCAAACATCAGGTGCAGTTCGCGAAACAGCGGCCCGGTGACATTCCAGTGAAAGTTATGGGTCTGCAGGTACAGGGTGTAGGAATCCGCCAGCAGGCGCTTCAGGCCCTCGGCGATGGCCAGGCGATGCTCCTGTTTAATACCAATATCAATTGTGGTCATAGTCGTTCTCCTCGTCTCTGCATGAATATTTACCAGCGCTAAGCGGCGCTGAATTGCCTCCTGGCAACCAAAGCTGCCAACCTTGCCGCTGCCTTGCACTGGGCTTGTGCTGAGCATTATCACGCACCGACACCGATAATTAAAATTAATTAATTATATCCATTCAATAGCGTAAGACAACAGAAGCTCCACGCTGGCAGCTGCCCTGAGCTGTCCGTTTTGGCCACGGGGCGGCGCTCGGGCCACGGCAGGCTATTAATACGACGCTGCCCGGCAAGCGGATTAGTGCCACTGCCGCAGCCGCCGAGGGCCGGGGGCCGGCGCCGGGTCAGTCGAGCAGTTGCGCCGCGTACTCCTGCAAGGCATCGAGCAACTGCAACTGCGGCGGGGTCAATTCGCGTTCGGCCCGGATGCTGGCAATGCGCTCCTCCAGCTCCGTCACCGTGAGGCTGCCGCCGGCGGCGGGATTGGTGAGGCGCTCGCGCCGCCAGGCCTGCCACTGCTGCTGCTCGGCGGCGCTGAGGGTGTGCGGGTAGTGACGGGCCCGGTAGCGAAACAGCAGCGGCTGCAGGCGCGCGTCTTTAAAGTCAAAGGCCTGGGCCTGCAGCTGCTCCGGCGTGGCGCGCCGCACCCGCTCACAGAGGCGCTTGTCCGCATCCTGCAGGAAACCGTCATAGAGCTGCTGCTCCGGATCCGGGGATAGGGTAAAGCTGTTGCTGGCGAACACCGCCTGCAGCTTGTCCTTCAGGTCGGCCCCGCGCAGCTGCTGCCAGTGCCGCTCGCACACGGACTTATCGATGTGCAGGCGCGCCGCGGCCTCGTCATCCAGCAATTTGACCGTGGTCAGCACCGGGCATTTGTTGAGGTGCACCAGCTTCAGCGGAATCCGCTCCTCCCCCTCCGCCAGCTGCTCGCTGGGCTGGTAGAGTTTGGCCAGAATCGCCTCCGCCGACAGGCTCAGCAGCGGGGTCGGGTCCACCCCCAGGTTGCAGACGATCACCGCATTTTTATTGACCGGGTGCATGGCCAATGGAGCCACCAGGCCGACACAACCATTGTCCGCCGGAAAACGCGACGAGACATGCAGCAGCGGCTTGCGCTGCTTGAGGTCAATCAGGGCGGCCACGTTCTGTTTGCGGCGCAGTTCAAATACGTGTTGATACAGCGCCGGCTGGCGAGTTTTGATCAGTTTTGCCAGGGCAATGGTGGCGTGCACATCCGCCAGCGCATCGTGGGCGCCCACATGGCTGATGCCGTTGGCGGCGGTCAGGTCCTCGAGCCGGAAACTGGCGCGGCCATCGGGGTGGTTGGGCCACTCGATACCCTCCGGGCGCAGGGCCCGAGTCAGGCGCACCATATCGATAATATCCCAGCGCGAGTTGCCGTTGCGCCACTCGCGTTCGTAGGGGTCGTAAAAGTTGCGGTAGAGGGTGTAGCGCGTGACTTCGTCGTCAAAACGCAGGCTGTTATAGCCCACCCCGCAGGTGCCGGGCAGGGACAGTTCGGCGTGAATCGCGGCGATAAAATCCGGCTCCGGCAGGCCTTCGGCCTGGGCCTTCTGCGGGCTGATACCGGTCACCAGGCAGGCCTCCGGCTTGGGCAATATATCCGCAGTCGGGCGGCAGTAAGCGACCAGCGGCTCGCCCAGGGGGTTGAGATCCAGGTCTGTGCGAACACCCGCAAACTGGGAGGGCCGATCCCGGGCCGGCACTTCCCCCCAGGTTTCGTAGTCGTGCCAGTAGAGTGTCGTCATGGTTGTCGTCCCGTCCTGTGGGGCCAGTGGCGACCCCATTGTATTCCGTTGAATGGTTCAGCGCCCTATCCCAGCTCGTCGCTGGCCACGTGGTAGGTGGGGTCTTCCAGCACATTGACCTCGCACAGGTCTCCGGCTTTTTTTAGCAGCTGGCGGCACTCCGGGCTCAAGTGACGCAGGTGCAGGGTCTTGCCCAGGGCCTTGTATTTTTCCGCCAGCCCATCCAGTGCCTCGATCCCGGAGTGGTCGCTAACCCGGGAGCGCTTGAACTCGATAACCACGTGTTCCGGATCATTCTCCAGGTCAAACAATTCGCGGAAGTTGGCCACCGAGCCAAAAAAAAGCGGGCCGCGCAGGGCGTAGACCTTGTAGCCATTGGCATCGATACTGGTATCCGCCTGGATATGCTGGGCGTGCTTCCAGGCAAACACCAGCGCCGAGACCATCACCCCGACCGTGACCGCGATGGCGAGGTCGTAAAATACCGTCACCGCCGACACCAGCACGATAATAAAGGCATCGGTGGCGGGCACCTTGCCCATAATGCGCAGCGACGACCACTCAAAGGTCCCCAGCACTACCATAAACATAATCCCCACCAGGGCGGCCAGCGGAATCATCTCGATCACGTTGGCACCGAACAGGATAAAACCCAGCAGCACCAGGGCGGCGGTGATACCGGACAGGCGACCGCGACCGCCGGAGTTGATGTTGATCATGGACTGGCCAATCATGGCACAGCCGCCCATGCCGCCGAAAAAGCCATTGGTGGTATTGGCGATACCCTGGCCGATGCACTCGCGATTGCCCCGGCCGCGCGTATCGGTCAGCTCGTCGATCAGGGTCAGGGTCAGCAGCGATTCAATCAGGCCGATGGCGGCAATAATCACCGCGTAGGGCAAAATAATCTTCAGGGTGGCGTAGGTCATGGGCACGTCGGGCACGGCAAAGCTCGGCAATTCCCCCTTCAGCGTCGCCTCGGCGGCCTGCTCGGCGGGCAGCATATCGCGAACAAAATCAATGACCGTGCGCGCCTCCAGGTCGAGGCCGAGAACCGCCAGGGTCACCACCACCAGCGCCACCAGCCCCGAGGGTACCGCGGTGCTGTACTTGGGCAGCAGGTGCACAATCAGCATGGTGACCAGAATCAGTATTATCATGGTGTAGAGCATCTCCCCCTGCATCCACACCATCATGCCGTCGTAGAGCTCCACCTTGAATTGGCCCAGTTGGGCCAGAAAGATGACGATGGCCAGGCCGTTGACGAAGCCCAGCATCACCGGGTAAGGCACCATGCGAATAAACTTGCCGAGCCGCAACAGCCCGGCCAGGATCTGGATAATCCCGGCCAGCACCACGGTGGCAAACAGGTACTGCACGCCGTGGCCCGCCACCAGCGCCACCATAACCACCGCCGTGGCACCGGTAGCGCCCGAGATCATGCCCGGGCGACCGCCAAAAATGGAGGTCAGCAAGCCCATCATAAAGGCCGCGTACAGCCCCACCATGGGCTCGACCCCGGCCACAAAGGCGAAGGCAACCGCCTCCGGCACCAGCGCCAGTGCCACGGTAAAACCGGACAGCACATCGTTCTTGACGTTGGCTTGCTCAGACGTAATTAACTTGAACATCGTCGGGTCCAATAATGGCTAACAGCACAGTAGCCAGCAGGAGTTGCCAGTGGCGACCGGGATTACAGGCTTGGTGCAGAGGCGACCAGGGCTACTGAGTTAGTAACTCTCGATGTCCTCGATAATGGCTTCCGGGTATTGGGCGAGGCAATTCACCAGCTGCCGGTTGGTCTTGTGCAGGCGCCGGCAAGCCTCCCGGGCAATATTCAGCACCAGCATGGAGAACAGGGCCAGGTCGGTGCGAAAAATATCATCCAGGGCCTCGCCGGACAGCACCAGCAAATCGGTTTTTTCCACCGCCACCGTGGACGCCGTGTGCGGCTGGATGCCGATAACGGAGATATCGCCAAAGCAGGTGCCGGGCAGGAGCTCCGCTTTCAGCACCGGCTTGCCCGCCACCTCATAGAACAGGTCGACGCGCCCGGTTTCGACGATATAGATATAGGATGCGCTGTCACCGACACTGAAAATGGTCTCGCCCGCCTGGTAGTGAACCAGCTTCAGGCGCTTGAATATCTGGTACAGCTGGGCTTCACTCAGCCCGCCAAAGATGATGATTTTGTCCAGGATGGGCAAAACCTTTTCCACGTCGAGGAAGGGTTCTCTCGGAATGTGTTCAGTCATGCTCTGCAGTGTCCCAATGCGTGTCGCCGGATAAAGAATACCCGACAATACAGATCTTTACACGCCACTTGCGCGCAAAAAAACAGTCCGCCGCCAGCGATTCCACTGCCGCGCCGGCCCCGCGCAGTGCAACGGGCGCCAGCTGCAGCCACTTGAGTCAGGTCTCACTGCCCCCCGCTAGTGAGCGCCCAGCAGTTCCACTTTATAGCCATCGGGGTCTTCGACAAACGCGAGAATGGTTGAGCCGTGCTTCATCGGCCCCGCCTCCCGCACCACCTTGCCACCACTGGCCTTGATTTTTTCACAGGCGGCGTACACATCCGCCACCTCGATGGCAATATGACCGTAGGCATCACCCAGCTCATAGCGATCAGTATCCCAGTTGTGGGTCAGTTCCAGCACCGCCTCGGAGCTCTCCTCCCCGTAGCCGACAAACGCCAGGGTAAAGCGCCCCTCCGGGAAATCCTTGCGCCGCAGCAGCCCCATGCCGAGCACCTCGGTATAGAATTTAATGGATGCCTCGAGGTCGGTTACCCGCAGCATGGTGTGTAGTATTCGCATGACAATTAGCTCCAGTCAGTTGCAGATTGATAAGGTGTTTATTTGCAGATTGTAAAACAGTCACTTGCAGATTTTTTAACGCCTCGCCCCCAGTCGCCGGCGAGGCTTTGGCTGGCCCGGGTTAATGATGATGGCTGTGCTCCGCTGGCGCGGCGGACGGCACCGCATCGCTGTCAGGCTGCAGGGTATCTTCTTCTGACTCCTGGGCCTGTTGTCCGCCGTGGCCGGCGTGAGCCGCTGGCATTTTATGCAACTCGTGTCCCTGCGGCCCTTCATGGACCTCCCGGGCCTCCTGGATTTCGTGGCTGCCATGACTGCCGTGGCTGTCGTGGCTGTCGTGGCTGCCATGCAGCAGGGCCGCCCACAGGGTCCAGCCGCCGAAGGCCAGAATGCAGACCGCCATCGCACTGCGAAAGCCCCGCTGCCGCATCACTGCCTGCAGCCGGGCGGCCAGCACCCCGGCCGCCAGCATAACCGGCAGGGTGCCGAGACCAAACGCCAACATCACCCCGGCCGCGGCCGGCGCGCTGGCCTGGGCCAGGCCATAGGCCAGCGCCGTGTACACCAGGCCACAGGGCAGCCAGCCCCACAGGGCCCCCAGCAGCAGCGCCCCGCTGCCACTGCGCACCGGCATCAGGCGCTTTGCCAACGGCTGCAGCGGTTTCCAGAACACGCCCCCGAGCCGTTCGAGATAGACCAGGCCCTGCCACCAGCCGCCGATGTAGAGTCCCATGGCCAGCAACAGCAAGGCCGCCACCACCCGCAGCACACTCACCCCCTGGGCGCCGGTGAGATGGTAGCCCAGCCAGCCGGCCAGGGCACCGATCAGGGTGTAACTGGCGATCCGGCCGAGATTGTAGAGCACAATAATCTGCAGACGTCGCAGCGGCTGTTGGTCTGGTACCGAGAAGCTGAGCGCCGCCATCAGCCCGCCGCACATGCCGATGCAGTGGGCGCCACCGAGCAGGCCGATGGCAAACGCCGCCAGCAAGGGCCCGTATTCGAATCCCAGGGCGGCGCTGTCAAGCAAGGCGCAAACCTCCGCGGGGTTGTTGCAGGCTACTGGTCACGAGCCTGTCCGGCAGAGGGCCCGGCAGGGGCAGAGGTGGTGGACCCGGGCTTCAGCCCAGCGGGCGCAGTGGCGGCGGCTTGATCGTCTTTCGGCACAGCTTGATTGTCCGTGGGTCCACTGGCGGCTGCCGCTGCTGAAGGCAATGCAGAATCAGGCAAATCCGGGCTGGGGGACGGCGCCGACTCCCGCTCCCCCGACTCACCGGCGCGCGAGGCAGGCGCGCGCTTGCGCCCCCGCCTGGCGCCGGGGCCATCATCAAACAGTATGCGCTGCCCCTCGGTATCGAGATCGTCGTACTGGCCGCTGTTGACCGCCCAGAACAACACCCGCACGGCGATGACAAGAAACACCAGCGCCACCGGCACCAACAAATACAAACTTTCCAAAGTTACCGCTCCCGGCAACGGGCATTGTCGCACCGCCGCCTGTTCTGTCGGCCGCCGGTCGAGCCCGGGTTAATCCCGGCCCGGCCGACGCCTGTTGTTCACCGCCTGTTGTTCACAGTGACTTTTATTCACTGCTATCTTTGCTCACTGCGCCGTTTGTTCTCTGTCGCTGGTCCGCAACCCCGGGTCGGGCACAGCAGCCAGTGCGCTAACGGCGGCCGATGCGCAGGGCGTTGGCCACCACCACCAGCGAACTGCTGGACATGCCGATCGCCGCCGCCCAGGGCGGCACCCAGCCGGCCGCCGCCAGCGGCACTGCCAGCAGGTTATAGGTCAGCGCCCAGGCCAGGTTTTGCCGAATTATACGCCGCGTCAGGTGAGCGCAATCCAGTGCCCGGCTCAATACCCCCAGGTCGCTGCGCAGCAACACGCTGTCGGCGCGAGTCTGGGCCAAATCGGTAGCCCCACCCATGGCCACCGAGACAAAGGCGGCACTCAGCACCGGCACGTCATTGATGCCATCGCCGACCATCAGGACCCGCTCGCCGCGCTGCTGTACTTCCTGCACATAGGCCAGTTTCTGCTGCGGACTGCGGTTGGACTGCCAGCGTTGAAAGCCCAGCAGCCGGGCGATTCGCTGCACTTCCGGTTCATCATCACCACTCAACAACTCCGTCTGCAGGCCGCGGGCCTGGAGGTCGGCGATCAGCGCCCGGGCGCTGGGCCGGAGGCTGTCCCGGAGACGAATCCAGGCCACTATTCTACTCTTTCCGCGGCTCTCGCCTCCACTCGCAGCCTCACCTTCTGCCGCAGAGCCGGCACAGCCCAACAGCAACCACTGGCCACTGCCCACCGGCGGCGTCGCCGCCAGCCCCACGAAACCCGGCTTGCCCAACCGGTAGACGCCGCCATGGCTGCCGTCGCCAGCCCCCTGCGCAACAATTTCCCCCTGTACCCCCTGGCCGGTAACCTGCTTCAGGTTAAGCGCCTGCCGGGCGCCTTCAAAGCCGCTAAAGGCCCGCGCCAAGGGGTGGGATGAACCCGCCTCCAAAGCGGCACAGATCTGTAACACCGCTACCCGGTGAGCCGCGGGCAGCGGTTGGCCATTGCCGTCGAGCACGTCTTCCACCTGCGGACTGCCCTCGGTCAGGGTGCCGGTTTTATCAAACACAACCCGGTCGATGGCGTTCAGCCCCTCCAACACGTGCCCCCGGGTCACCAGCAAGCCCTGCTGGCGCAACCAGGCAATGGCCACCGTCAAGGCTGTGGGGGACGCCAGCGACAGGGCACAGGGACAGGTCACCACCAGCACCGAAAGGGTTATCCAGAAGGCCCGCGCCGGGTCGATAAACCACCAGCTGACCGCCACCAGCAGGGCAACCAGCAACACCAGGCCGACAAAGCGGCTCGCCAGGCGGTCGGCCATGGCCACCTGGGAGGGCTTTTCCTGTTGCGCCTGCTCAACCAGGCGTTCTATGGCCGACAGGCGAGTGTCCACACCCACCGCCGTGACATCGATCTGCAGGGCGCTGTCGGTGTTCATACTGCCGGCAATCACCTCGTCGCCGGGTTCCTTATGCACCGCGTCCGGCTCGCCGCTGAGCAGGGTTTCGACCACCCCGCCACTGCCGTCGCGCACCACCCCGTCGCAGGGAATACAGGCACCGCTGGCCACTTCCACCCGATCGCCGCAGCGCAACTGGCGCAGGCTGACCGTTTCCCAGGCACCACTGGCCGCCCGGCGCCGGGCGGTCAAGGGCAGCAGCTGGGCAAAGCGATCGGTTTCAATACCGTTGCGATGCCGCACCCGCATCTCCAGGTAGCGGCCCAACAGCAGGAAAAATGTAAACATGGAGACCGAGTCGAAATACACCTCGCCGCCGCCGAACAGCGTGGCCCAGACACTGGCGCTGTAGGCGCCGCCAATGGCGATGGAGACCGGCACGTCCATATTCAGGTGGCGCGTGCGCAGGCCGCGCCGGGCCGCCTGGAAAAACGGCCGGGCACTGTAGAGCACTACCGGGGTCGCGATCAACAGGCTGAGCCAGCGCAGGAAAACCTCCCAGCCCTCATCAGCGCCGGCGTACAGGGCCACCGCCACCATACCCAACTGCATCATGCCAAAACCGGCCACCGCCAGCCGCATCAGGGCCTGGCGGTTTTCCTTTTCACGCAGGGCTTGCTGGCGCCCCTCGGTGGCCGGCACCGGGTTGTAGCCGATCCCGGCCAGTGCTGCCAGCAATTCGCCCAGGGTTATTTGCTGCGGCTGCCAGCGCAACTGGCATCTATGGGTGCTGGCGTTGACGCGCACGGACAGGACCCCCGGCAGGGCGCCGAGATGATGTTCGATCAACCAGACACAGGCGGCGCAGTTAATGCCTTCCAGCAATAGCGCCACTTGCGCCGCGCCGGTGGCGTCCCGGTGCACCAGTTGCGCCTGGATTTCCGGCAGGTCAAAGGCACTGAAATCGGCCGCCCGGGAATTCGGTCGCACGCTGTTATCGGTGCGAAAGCGGTAGAAATTTTCCAGCCCGCCACTGACGATAGCGGTCGCCACCGCCTGGCAACCGGGGCAACAAAAGCGGCGCTGTTGCTCGTCTATCAGCAGCTGGAAATCTGTCTGCGGCGGGACTGGCAACCCACAGTGGTAGCAGCCGGCCTGGAGTTGCTGCTCACTCATCGCCACCAAACTTCAAGCGCGTTGCCCGGTCGAGATTTAACTCGCCGGTCAAGCGCCAGGTACGTGCAGCCGCGGGGGTCTGGCCCGGCGCCATGGCGTCGCCAGTGGACGCCAGGCGCACGTACCAGCGGTGCTGGATGCGGTGCGGCAGGTCGCCGAGATAGCGCCCGGGATAGGCTTGCCGCAACAGGATACGCAGGTCGTTATCCTCTTCCAGCGGATGATCCAGGTACAGGGTCAGCTGCTCCGGCAAGCGGTAGTCACTGGCGCTGGAGGCCAGGCTCAACACCACCTCACCCACCGTAAGATCGACCAGCAGCTCCCCCGCCAGGCCCAGTTCGGCGGCGGCGCGGTCCTGCTCCAGGCGCATATTGTACATGCGCCCTTCCTTGTAGTAATTGTCGACCACCATGTCATCGGCATCTTTCACGATAATGGTCATAAACGGAATCCAGGCCAGCATCACCAACAGCAGCGGCGCCAGCACAAACCAGGCCCAGAACTGCTTATACCAGGGCCCATCGTCCCGGTCCTGCTGGCCGTGCTTGCGTGAATCTGTCATTAACATTTAACCTGGTTCAAGAGTATTTCACCGGCCGCGGGAATCTTACCTGCGCGGCGGGATGGGAGCGGCTCCAACCTGTTCGGAGCCGGGGCGGGATTCTAACACCTGGCGCCGCTAATGTGGCCACAACATTGCCTGTCGCGGCGGCCGCTCAGTGCATGGATGGGCCGATAAAGCTGGCCTCTTCCCGCGCCGTAATGGCCGGGTCATCAGTGGCCGTCACCGTTACATAGATGGTGTTCTTCGAAGTCTTCAAGTCCTTCCTGGGCACAGATACCCGCACCGGCAGGGTGAAGATTTCTCCCTCTTCCAGCTGCAGCGGCCGGTAGCCGCGAATGTGGAAATCGCCGGCACCCTCAACCGCGATCTCGTAGCTGTGCGGGCGCTGGTCCATATTGTTGATCTTGACCGTGTAGACATTCTGCACCTGGTCGCCACTGATCCGGTACAGGCGGGCACCGCGATCGCGGATCACATCGACCGATACCGGTTCCCGCGAGCCCACCGCGTAGACAAAAGCGGCGATCATGGCCACCACCGCCAGGGTATAGCCGTACAAACGCGGCCGCAAAAAATGAGTGGCACCGTTTTCCAACTGGTCTTCCGAGGTAAAACGAATCAGGCCGCGCGGGTAGTTCATTTTGTCCATCACCTGGTTGCAGGCGTCGACACAGAGACCGCAGTTGATGCACTCGTACTGCAGCCCCTCGCGAATATCGATATCCACCGGGCACACCTGCACACACCAGGAGCAGTCGATACAGTCGCCCTTGCCCGCCGCCTTGTAGTCCTCCCCGGACTTACGTGGCCCGCGCTGCTCACCGCGGGCGGCATCATAGTGCACCGCCAGGGTGTCGGTATCGTACATCACCGATTGAAAGCGCGCGTAGGGGCACATGTACTTGCACACCTGCTCGCGCAACCAGCCGGCGTTGACATAGGTGGCGGTGGCAAAGAAAAAGGTCCAGAACGCCGCCACCGGGTGCACATCAAAGGTCACCATACCGGATTCGTTGAGGCTCGGGATAAAGCCCAGAATCAACTCCCGTATGGGTGTGAAGTACCCCACAAACGTGAGCCCGGTAATCAGCGCTATGGCCACCCAGAGAAAATGCTTGCTGCCTTTGCGCAAGACTTTTTCTGTGGTCCAGGGCTGCTGGTCGAGCTTCATACGCTTGTTGCGATCGCCCTCGCAGAAGTGCTCGGCCCAGATATACATCAGTGTCCACACAGTTTGCGGGCAGGTAAAACCGCACCAGACCCGCCCTACCAGCACCGTGACGGTAAACAGGGCAAAGGCGGCAATGATCAGCAACCAGGCCAGCAACATGCCGTCCTGGGGCCAGAAGGTCATCCACAAAATATGAAATTTGCGCGCCGGCAGGTCAAACAGCATGGCCGGGCGACCATCCACCACCAACCAGGGCATCAGCAGAAAGCCGGCGATCAACGGCAAGCCGGTGTAGCGACGTATCTTTTGAAAAAAGCCGGAGACCTTGCGGGTATAGACCTTACCCGTGTCCTCATAGAGATTGCGATAACGAATTTCCGGCGCTGCAGCTTGCTCTTTAACCGGGTTTTTTTCACCCATGAATATGCTCCTGTTAAGACCCTTACCGTCGCCAGGCCAACCCTGGCCAGGCAGTCGCTCGCCGCGCCCGGCGCAGCAAGCCCAGTGGTACTGAAAGCCCTGTCGTACTGAAAACCGGCCAGGCTGAAACCGGCCATACTAACAGGCACCGGCGCCAGCGCGTTGACTGAGCGCAACTATACTGCAGCTGCCAGGCAACTGGCGCGACACCCTGACGCCGCGACACCCTAGCGCAAAACCGGCGCGTCACAAAACAGGATAAATCTATGTGCCTAAACGGGAAAATAAGCCAGCCCCAGCGTCGGCCGCCGCCAGCACAGGCACAAAAAAGCCCCGCTATACGGGGCCTTTTTACAGCGGTCTGTACGCTTGTACAAACCGCGCCTCGAGCAGCGAATGCCCCCCAGCCAACAGGGCCGGCTATTCCATATTGCGCGACAGGCTGTAGACGTAGGCCGTCAGCAGGTGGATCTTCTCCTCCCGCAGCCGCTCTTGCTGGGCCGGCATCACATTGTTGCGACCATTGCGGATCGAGTGGCGTATACCCTTGGCGGTGCCGTCGTACAACCAGATGTCGTCGGTCAAATTGGGCGCACCCAACAGCTGGTTGCCCTTGCCATCGGCACCGTGACAGGCCGCACAGTTCTGGGCAAATACCTTTTGCCCGGCGACCGCCAGTTCTTGCCGGTGCTCGCGACCGGAGAGGGACAGGACGTACTCCGCGGCTGCCACCACATTTTCCTCGCCGATGATGGGGCCCCAGGGTGGCATATTGCCGTTGCGGCCGTTCACCAGGGTCTGCTTGATCAACTCCGGCGTACCGCCATAGAGCCAGTCGTTATCGGTCAGGTTGGGAAAGCCATAGTTGCCGCCGGCATCGGCGCCGTGGCAAATCGCGCAGTTGTTGGCGAACAGGCGCACACCCATTTTCAGTGCCCGCGGATCCTCCGCCACCTGCTCCACCGGCATCGCGGCAAACTGGGCGAACAACTCACCGTACTGCTCATCGGCACGCTCTTGCTCCCGCTCCAGCTGATTCTGGGAGGTCCAGCCCAGCAGGCCTTTAAAGCTGCCCAGTCCCGGGTAGAGCGCCAGGTAGATGGCGGTAAAAATAATCGTGCCGACAAACATCTGGAACCACCACTTGGGCAGTGGGTTGTCGTATTCCTCGATGCCGTCGTAAATATGACCGGTGGTTTTGTTTTCCGGGTCGTCGTCATCGCTGATGGCTACCTTGCGGTTTGCCATCAGCACCCAAATAATCAGGCCCAGATTGATCAGGGTCAGGCCAATAATCCAAAGGCTCCAAAAAGTACTCATAATTTATTCCGCCTTGTCTTCGTCCGCGGCCGGACGAAGTGTCTTGTTGGGTGCTGGGACATCGTCGGCAAACGGCAGCTCCGCCGCCTCTTTGAACTGCTTCCTGCGGCTGGGCGAGAACGCCCACCAGCAGACACCGGCAAAGGCGATCATCACCAGGATGGTAGAGAAACCTTTCAGCGTATTTAAGTCCATGATGTCCTCGCTTGTCTGTGTTGTGGCTGTTAGCGCTTGTGCTGCAACAGAGTACCCAGTTGCTGCAAGTATGCGATCAGCGCTTCCATTTCCGTCACGCCGTTAACCGCATCTGCCGCGCCGGCAATATCCGCGTCGGTGTAGGGCACACCCACGGAGCGCAGCGCCGCCATTTTCTTGCCGGTGTGCTTGCCGTCCAGGATATTGTCAAACAACCACGGGAAGGCCGGCATATTCGACTCCGGCACCACGTTGCGCGGATTGTAGAGATGGGCGCGATGCCACTCATCGGAATAGCGTCCACCCACCCGGGCCAGGTCTGGTCCGGTGCGCTTGGAACCCCACAGGAAGGGGTGATCGTAGACCGACTCGCCCGCCACCGAGTAGTGACCATAGCGCTCCACTTCAGAGCGCAGGGGGCGCACCATCTGGGTGTGGCAGACGTGACAACCTTCGCGAATATAGATGTCACGCCCCTCCAGCTGCACCGCATTCCAGGGCTTCAGGCCCTCGATTGGCTGGGTAGTTTGCTTGAGAAAAAATTGCGGCACGATTTCGACCAGGCCACCAAAACTGATGGCGACCACCGCCAGGATCATCAGCAGGCCGATATTTTTTTCAACTATGTCATGGTTTTTCACTGCTGAGCTCCTTAAGCCGTTTGCGGCTGCGCATCGGTGACTTCATCTTCTTCTTCGGTCACCAGGGTGCGGTACATATTAAAGGCCATCAGCAGCATGCCCACCAGGAAGAAGCCACCGCCCAGGACGCGGACAAAGTAGCCGGGGTAACTGGCTTCCACCGCTTCGGCAAAACTGTAGGTCAGGGTGCCGTCGGCGTTGAATGCGCGCCACATCAGGCCCTGCATAATGCCGTTCACCCACATAGAGGCGATATAGAGCACGGTACCAATGGTGGCCAGCCAGAAGTGGGTGTTGATCAAAGTCACACTCCACATTTCCCTTCTGCCGGTCAGTACTGGCAGCAGGTGATAGACCGCACCGATGGAAATCATGGCAACCCAGCCCAGCGCCCCGGAGTGCACGTGGCCAACGGTCCAGTCGGTGTTGTGGGACAGGGCGTTGACTGTCTTGATGGCCATCATCGGGCCCTCAAAGGTGGACATACCGTAAAACGACAGGGATACCACCAGGAAGCGCAGGGTCGGGTCGGTGCGCAATTTATGCCAGGCACCGGACAGGGTCATGATGCCGTTGATCATGCCGCCCCAGGAGGGCGCCAGCAAAATCAGTGACATCACCATGCCCAGGCTCTGGGCCCAATCGGGCAGCGCCGAGTAGTGCAGGTGGTGGGAGCCGGCCCAGATATAAAGGCTGATCAGGGCCCAGAAGTGGACGATCGACAGCTGGTAGGAGTACACCGGGCGACCGGCCTGTTTGGGCACGAAGTAGTACATCATGCCGAGGAAGCCGGCGGTCAGGAAGAAGCCCACCGCGTTGTGACCGTACCACCACTGGATCATCGCATCCATGGCACCGCTGTACATGGAGTAGGACTTGGTCAGGGTGACCGGCACCGCCATGCTGTTGACCACGTGCAACAGCGCCACAGTGATAATAAAAGCGCCGTAGAACCAGTTGGCCACGTAGATGTGCGAGGTCTTGCGCTTGACGATGGTGCCAAAAAACACGATCGCGTAGGACACCCACACCAGGGTTATGAGGATATCGATCGGCCACTCCAGCTCCGCGTATTCCTTGGTGGAGGTGTAGCCCAGGGGCAGCGTGATGCACGCCAGCACAATCACCAGCTGCCAGCCCCAGAAGGTAAAGGGCACCAGAATGCCGCCGAACAAGGGCGCCTGGCAGGTGCGCTGCACCACATAGTAGGAGGTTGCAAACAGGGCGCAACCGCCGAAGGCAAAGATAACTGCGTTGGTGTGGAGCGGACGCAAGCGCCCGAAGTGGGAGTATGGCTGCAAGATATCGTTTAACTGCGGCCACATTAACTCGGCTGCAATAAATACGCCCAGTGACATCCCGATCACGCCCCAAACGACGGTCATGATGGTGAACTGGCGTACTACCTTGTAGTCATATGCAGACTGTTCGACAGCCGTTGCCTGATTACTACTCATAGTGACGTTCCTGATTGATTTTAAAACTGAATAAATCGGTTTCGCGCAGCGACAACGTCAGGCGCCCTTCGCTGCAGACAGAAAGTCCGGCATTGTGCCGCACTTGTACTGCCAATATTTTGATGCGCGTCAAGTGTACCCCAAGGCGGCCCGGATTAAACCGTCCTAAAGTACATCATTTGCTCACCGCTTGCGCTGTTACAGCAGCCAAACCGGGCGGGACAACATCCCGCCGGTGCCGGCTAGTCCATTTTTCGGCCTTTGCCAGCCGCAATTTTCAGGCGCAGCGCGTTGAGCTTGATAAAGCCGGCCGCATCTTTCTGGTCGTAGGCGCCGGCGTCGTCTTCAAAGGTGGCCACCCTGGCGTCGAACAGGCTGTCTGCCGAGCGCCGCCCCACAACACTGACCGAGCCCTTGTAGAGCTTGACCCGCACGTCGCCGTTGACCGCTTGCTGGGACTCGTCAATAGCGGCCTGCAGCATCTTGCGTTCCGGGCTCCACCAGTAGCCGTTGTAGATCAACTTGGCGTACTTGGGCATCAATTCGTCTTTCAGGTGCGCCGCTTCCCGGTCCAGGGTCAGGGATTCGATCGCCCGGTGCGCCTTCATCATCACAGTGCCCGCGGGGGTCTCATAGCAGCCGCGGGATTTCATGCCCACGTAGCGGTTTTCGACGATGTCCAGCCGGCCGACACCATTGGCGCCGGCCACCTTGTTGAGATGCGCCATGACTTCGGCGGCAGTCATCGGCTCGCCATCGACGGCAACGATATCGCCGCGCTCGTAGGTCAATTCGACGTAAGTGGGTTCATCCGGAGCGTTTTCCGGTGCCACGGTCCAGCGCCACATCTCCGGGTCGTGGGCTTCCCACCAGGGATCTTCGAGGTTGCCGCCCTCGTAGGAAATGTGCAGCAGATTGGCGTCCATGGAATAGGGCGACTTTTTCTTGCTGCTGGCATAATCCACCGGGATATTGTGGGTCTCACAGTATTTCATCAAGGTTTCACGGGAGGTCAGGTCCCACTCCCGCCAAGGGGCGATCACCTGGATGCCCGGCATCAGGGCGTAGGCGCCCAGCTCAAAGCGGACCTGGTCGTTGCCCTTGCCGGTGGCGCCGTGGGAGATGGCATCGGCACCGGTTTCCCGGGCGATCTCCACCAGCCGCTTGGCAATCAGGGGCCGGGCGATGGACGTGCCGAGTAAATACTCACCTTCGTAAATGGCATTGGCACGGAACATCGGGAAGACGAAGTCCCGGGCAAACTCTTCGCGCAGGTCGTCGATATAGATTTCCTTGACGCCCATCGCCCTGGCCTTGGCCCGGGCCGGCTCAACCTCTTCACCCTGGCCGATATCGGCGGTAAAGGTAACCACCTCACAGTTGTAAGTATCCTGCAGCCAGCGAACGATAACCGACGTATCGAGGCCACCGGAATAGGCCAATACGACTTTGTTAATGGTAGACATAATCTCTCCAGGGCAATCGGCAAATGCACATCAACAGCTGCACCGGCAAGCCAATCCAGCTCGCCGCACAGATTAATTTCGGGCGCGAATTGTAGCCGTTATTGACGCCAAATCCCAGTACCCGGAAAAATTAAGGGGGAATTCAGGCAGAGATTATCAGCAGAACAAACAGAGGAAAAGCTGGAGGAGCAAGCGGCTTGCCCGACGGGCGCTGCCCGGAGCAGCCGTCACCCCGTGCTCAGCCGGCGCCACCCGGCTCAGTGCGCGCCAGTGTCGGCACAACCGGGCCCGCGGTCTTTTCCAGGCGAATGGTGACCCGGCGATTCTTGCCGCGGCCACTGGCGTCGCGATTGCTGGCCACCGGGTAGCGTTCACCGTGCCAGCGGGTGGTAATGCGCTCGGCGGAGATGCCGCGCTTGACCAACAATTCCGTGACCATTTCCGCACGCTGGCGGGACAGCTCGAGATTGTCCTCGCGACTGCCGTCACTGTCGGTGTGACCATCGATAAAAAACGACTCGACACTGCGGTCCGCCTGCACATAGAGGGCGATGCGGTCGAGCTTGACCTCCTCCGCCGCCGCCAGGCTGGCACTGCCGGCGCGGAAGTAGATGGCGGTGCGTCGAATCTGCTCGAAATTTACTGGCAGCAAGGCCGCCAGGCAGTTCAGGTACTGACCGTAGGCCGCCTGGAAATTTACCGTACTCAACACCACCCGGGAAGACGCCTCCGCCGGGTACCAGGGCGCCCGGGTAAATTCCACTTCGCGCCCGTCGAACAGCACCTCCAACAGCTGCGCCGCGTACTTGTCGTCCAGCACGATGGGCGCCTTGCCGCGCGCCACCGGCACATAACCCAGGTCTTGCGCCGCAACCCCGGGTTTCCACAGCGGGGGCTTTGCCACCAACGCCGCCTTGCCCGACTCCAGTCGCGGCGTGCTGGACTGCAGGCGGAAGCGCGCCGCCTCCCCCGCGCCCCGCTCAAATACCGCCTGGCCGTAAAAGGGAATGTTGTGACTGAGCTTGCACTCGAAGATGGAAGCGTTCACTTCCCAGCTGGACTCGTCCATAGCGGCCTGGTAGCGGGACCCCAGCACCATACCCGACCACAGCGCCAGCAGCACCCCGACCAGCCCAACTGCCTCTCTCGATCGCCACTTCAATACCATGCCAAGCCTACCCCATCGCCAATTTTTTGCCGGACTCACCCGCAATAACCCCGGATTCACCGCCAATAGCAAGAGTATCGGCCGACTGGCCCTGTGCTTTAACGCCGTTTTTCGGTAGCATTCCCCCCTTGCACTTCCGCTTTGATTTTCGCCCATACGGTTACCGCTTTCCATGACTGACTCCATCACCCTGATCCGCCCGGACGACTGGCACATTCACCTGCGTGACGGCGCTGCCCTGGCCAATACCGTCGCCGACGCCGCCCGCAGCTTCGGTCGCGTTATCGTAATGCCGAACCTGGTGCCGCCGGTCAGCAACGCCGAGCAGGCCGTCGCCTACCGCCAGCGCATCGAGCAGCACATTCCCGCCGGCAGCTCGTTCACCCCGCTGATGGTGCTCTACCTCACCGACAATACCAGCGCCGAACAGATCCGCGCCGCCAGAGCGGCAGGTGTGGTTGCCTGCAAGCTCTACCCGGCCGGCGCCACCACCAACTCGGACTCCGGCGTTACCGACCTGAAAAACATCTACCCGGCCCTGCAAGCCATGCAGGAGGAGGGCATGCTGTTCCTGATCCACGGCGAGGTGACCGATGCCGACATCGATATATTCGACCGGGAACAAGTCTTTATCGAGCGTCACCTGGTGCCGCTGGCGGCGGATTTTCCGCAGCTGAAGATGGTGCTGGAGCATATAACCACCGCCGACGCCGTCGACTTTGTCAGCGCTGCCGGCCCCAATATCGCGGCCACCATCACCGCTCATCACCTGCTGTTTAACCGCAACCATATGCTGGTTGGCGGCATTCGCCCGCACTACTACTGCCTGCCGATTCTCAAGCGCAGCCGCCACCAGCAGCGCCTGATCGAAGCCGCCACCAGCGGCAATCCGCGCTTTTTCCTCGGCACCGACTCGGCCCCCCACACCCGTTCTCGCAAGGAGGCGGCCTGCGGCTGTGCCGGCGCCTACACCGCCTACCACGCCCTGGAGCTGTACACCCAGGCCTTTGACCAGGCCGGCGCCCTGCCACAACTGGAAAACTTTGCCAGCGTATTCGGCGCCGACTTCTATGGCCTGCCGCGCAATACCGACACCGTCACCCTGGAAAAGATCGACTGGCAGCTGCCGTCCCAGCTGCCGCTGGGCGACGACTATGTCTGCCCGCTGCTGGCCGGTGAAACCCTGCCCTGGAAACTGCTTGGAGCGGACTCTTGAGCTCATTGGAAACAGTGGTCGAGCCCGGCTCCGACCAGTCCAAATCCCCGCTGGCAAAGCGCTTTCGCGGTTTTTTGCCAGTGATCGTGGATGTGGAAACCGGCGGCTTTAACGCCCACACCGATGCCCTGCTGGAGGTTGCCGCGGTCACCCTGCGCATGGATGAACAGGGCTTGCTGCACCGCCACCAGACCTTCGACTACCACATCGAGCCGTTTGAAGGGGCCAATATCGAACAGTCGGCACTGGATTTTACCGGCATCGACCTGGAGCATCCGGACCGACCGGCGGAGCCGGAGATGATGGCACTGCCGGAGCTGTTTCGCTCGGTGCGCAAAGCGGTAAAGGAGCACGGCTGCACCCGCGCCGTGATGGTCGCCCACAACGCCCACTTCGACCTCGGCTTTATCAACGCCGCCGCCAATCGCTGCGACATCAAACGCAACCCCTTTCACCCCTTCAGTTGCTTTGATACCGCCACCCTCAGCGGGCTGGCCTTTGGCCATACCGTGCTGGCCAAGACCTGCCAACTGGCGGGGCTTGAATTTTCCAACAGCAAGGCTCACTCCGCCGCCTACGATGCGGAAAAGACCGCCGACCTGTTCTGCATTATCGTCAATCGCTGGCAGGCGCTGGGTGGCTGGCCCCCCGCGGCGGACTGAACCGGTCCGCCCGGCCCAACCGGCTCAACTACTTCTATTTACTCAAGTTTCGGAGTTCATTCCACCGCGCCGGGCGGGGCAGTCCCTTCCAGGACACGCTGCAAGTACGTCCCTGTAAGCTCGGCGTCGGCATCCATGCCTCCGACGGTCCCGGAAGGGACTGCCCCGCCCGGCTTTAGTGCTAGCGAATTGGCTTACGAACTCCGAAACTTGAGTATTTAGTACTTCTGGTACTTCTGTAGTCCTTTCAGCCGGCCGGTCTTGTCGCCGGCCGCGCACCATGTAAACCGTTCACAGGTGAAATATATAGCCACTGGCAATCGCATCCGAGCCCACCAATGAGAATAGATCTCATAAGTTATTGACAATAATTATCGTTTAGATTAACTTTAGCAAACTTGATTTGATTGAGTATTCAGGGGTTGTTGATACAGATCAGTACGCCTGCCACAGCGGGCATGCACACTTGACGCACGATATTCGCTTGACCCCATTACATGCCACTTAACCAGATAGCGCCGGTAGCCACTATGTACGTATGCCTTTGCAAGGGAATCACAGACAACCAGATCAAGGACGCCGTCTACGGTGGTGCCAGTAACCTGCGCGCTGTACGCAAGCAACTTGGGGTAACGACCCAATGCGGTAAATGCGGCATCTACACCCAGCAACTTATCGCCGAAACCCTCAATGCAGCCACCGTCGGCGGCCAGGAGAGCCAGTTCTACGCCGCCGGCTGAGACGCCACGGGTATCTACCGTCAGGCATCTCGCAGCAGTCTCACTAAAATGCACCCGCCCCCGGGCCCGCTTCGGTGCAGCTCTCTCCCGCACTGTTTCCGTTCGACCTGAACCTCAGCCACTGTGCTCGAGCACCGCGCCCAGCCAATGGGGCCGGCCCATGTGGTCGACTAATGGGGGAATCAGGCTGCTGCGCTTGACAGCCTCAACACCCGGTTTCACACTAGCGGCCATACCGGCACGACCCATTATCCGGCACCGCCAATTAATCGGCACCATCAACTAACAGCAAAAACCGTGACCAGGTACAGCGCGAGCCCCTGCGTCGACCACACCCACCCCCAGCGAGGAGAACACCCATGAAAGGTGATCCCAAAGTCATTGAACACCTGAATAAAGCCCTGGGCAACGAACTGATCGCCATCAACCAATACTTTTTACACTCGCGCATGTACAAGGATTGGGGCCTGAAGGAACTGGCCGAGCACGAGTACGAAGAATCCATCGATGAAATGAAACACGCGGACAAGCTGATCGAGCGGATCCTGTTCCTGGAGGGGCTGCCCAACCTGCAAGACCTGGGCAAACTGCTGGTCGGGGAGAACACCCTGGAGATGCTCGAGTGCGACCTGAAGCTGGAAATGCAAGCCATTCCCGACCTCAAGGATGCCATTGAGTATTGCGAGTCGGTGCGCGATTACGTCAGCCGCGACCTGTTTGCCGACATCCTCGACTCCGAGGAAGAGCACGTGGATTGGCTGGAAACCCAGCTCAGCCTGATCGACAAGGTGGGCCTGCAAAACTACCTGCAATCGCAAATGGAATCCTGATCACTCGAGCCCTGGCTGTGGCGCCCCCGGCTGTGGGCGCCCGCTCTCGCCGGGCGCAGCTCACCTTGGCCAGACACTCCTCTCTACTGCCCACCACACCTAACCTCTACAATCCGCCAAAGCACGGCCAACCGCCAAAGCACCGCCCACAAGCCGACCTCTGGCACTGCCGTGCCCCTGAAAGTGGATTTCGCCACCTCTCGCCCGGGCCGCACTTCGACCCTTCCCCCAACCCTGTTGCCACCGCCGCTCGATTTAGCTGCCGGGAATGTTTCGCTGTGGTGAAATCTGCAGTTATAATCCGCCCCCGGCGCGAGCGCTTTGCGGTCGCCAATCCACTACCCCCTTGCCCCGAGGAGTTTGCCCGTGCAACTGGACCAAGCCACCCCTGTACAACTTCGTGAATGGGAAGCCGCCCTGGCATCTGAATACCAATCACTGCAGCAACAATCCCTGAACCTGGACCTGACCCGCGGCAAACCGTCAACCCAGCAGCTGACTCTGTCCGACGCTTTGGACGGCATTCTCGCGGGCAATTACAAGGCGGCCGACGGCACCGATGTGCGCAATTACGGCGGTTTGAACGGCATTCTCGAAGCCCGGCAACTGGGCGCCAATATTATGCAAGTCGAGGTCGACACGGTGCTGGCGGCGGGCAATAGCAGCCTGACCCTGATGTTCCAGGCGGCGCAGTTTGCCCTTCACTTCGGCCTGCAGGGCGCCGCCTCGGCCTGGAAAAACAAGGGCGAAGTGACCTTCCTCTGCCCGGTTCCCGGCTACGATCGCCACTACACCGTGTGCGAGCAGCTGGGCATCAAGATGGTCACCGTACCCATGTTGGCGAGCGGTCCCGACATGGACAAGGTGGAGGCCATGATCAAGGCGGATGCCAATATCGTCGGCCTCTGGTGTGTACCCAAGTACTCCAATCCCACCGGCGTGGTCTACAGCGATGAAACCGTGGAGCGCATCGCCCAGCTGGGCAAAATTGCCTGCCCCGAGTTCCGCGTGTTCTGGGACAACGCCTACGCGGTGCACGACCTGGTCGACAACCCGCCGCAACTGCTCGACATTGCCGCGGCCTGTCGCAAGCACGGCACCGAAGACAGTGTCCTGCAGTTTGCCTCCACCTCGAAAATCACCCACCCCGGGGCCGGGGTCGCTTTCCTGGCCGCCTCAGCCGCCAACCTGAAAGGCTTCACCGCCGCCCTCGGCACCACCACTATCGGCCCGGACAAGGTCAACCAGTTGCGCCACGCACACTTGCTGCCCGATAGCGCCGCCATCCGGCAGCAAATGGACAAGCACGCCGCCATTATCAAGCCGCGCTTCGCCTGTGTCTTGCAACACCTGGACAAGGCATTTGGAGACAGCGACCTGGGCAATTGGGAAAAGCCCCTCGGCGGTTACTTTATCTCCTTCGATACCCAGCCCGGTTGCGCCAAAGCAGTGGTCAAGCTGGCGGCGGAAGCCGGCGTCAAACTGACCCCCGCCGGCGCCACCTTCCCCTACGGCCAGGACCCCGAGGACTGCAATATCCGCATTGCCCCGACGGTGCCCAGCGTCGCCGAACTGGAGCAGGCCATGCAGGTCTTTGTCACCTGCGTCAAGCTGGCCTCGGTGCGAGCGCGCCTGTAATTCCTGTAACTGTAATAATTCCTGTAGTTGTAATAATTCCTGTAGCTGTAAATTGTCGCTTTGATTACCGGGGCAAGCCGCTTCGGTAATCGGGGCAGGCAACCCCGTCAGGCGCCGGTCACTGGCGTCGCGGCAGTGCTGGCTCAGCCCAGCTTATCCAGGTGCTCCACGATCACCCGCTGAATACCCTGCCGCTCCAGTGGCGACAAGTGCTGGAGCCGATGCAGGTGCAGACAGTGCAAGTGCAGACAGGGTGTCTCCGCCCGCAGCTCGCGCAGATCGCCCTTCATTATTATCGGCAGCAGCGGCTTGTCCAGCGGCCGCCGCTTATTGATAACCCGCAACCCGGTGTGCAGCGGTACAGCGCGAAAACGCGACTTGTTATCCCGGGCAGGTATCAGCAGGTACAGGCCCTCCCGGCCGACAACATCGCCGTGAATAATATTCAGGCCCGTGGCCGTCACCGCCGCGGCTGGGATATTGTTGAAGATATCGTGATGGGCGAAGGGATTGGGCAAAATCACCAGCTGACGGCGCTCGTGCTTGGGGAAAAAGATATTGTAGTTGGTGTAGAGTTGCTCAACGGAGTCCGAATAGACACAGATTTTGTTTTCAAACCCCATGACAAAATCCACCGCTCGCTGGCGCTGCTTAATTGAATCAAGCCCCCAAACCAGGTCCCGGTTGTCCGTCGTCAAATCCACGCAAATCTCCTGATCAACGCATTGCCAAATAAAAGTGCGCTAGTGTAGTCGCTGGCACCCGGCGACGGAAGTCGCCCGGTATGGGAATGTTAACTGCCGCTCAACCGGCCAGCGCCTGGTAGAGCCGCACGTCGCGATACTCGGGCGACTCGTCGAGGTCTGGCAGGGTACACCCCTGTTGCCGGGCAACTTGCCGATAGGGAGGAAAATCAAAATTCTTGACCCGGGAATCCGCCACCACCACCGCGCTGGCGCGCTCGATAAAGCGCCCGAGCCAGGGCAGGTTGTCCCGATCATAGAGCACGTCGGCAACAAAGATCACATCCACCGCCCCCTCAATCGCATCAAAATCGTCACTGGTGTCGATTGCCACCCGGTTGAGGCGTCCATTTTCCTCGATCGCCAACCGCGCCATGGGATCGATGTCACACGCCACTACTTCGGCAGCGCCGGCCCTGGCGGCGGCGATCGCCACCACACCGGAGCCGCTGCCGAAATCAACCACCCGTTTGCCGCGCACCAGCTGCGGATTGCGCATGACATACTCAGACAGAACCAGGCCGGAGGCCCAGCAAAAAGCCCAGTAGAAGGGTTGCTCCATAAGCTTCAGGGCGGCCTCTTGCGGCAACCTGTCCTGGGGGTAATCCGCATTCATCAGGTAGAGCTGGATGCCGGTGCCATTGGCCAGCTCAAAGGCTTCTATTCTCGCACTCGGCAGCACCTCGAGTACGGCGCTGGTTAACTTGTCGCTAATCACTCATTGCCTTCCAGTTAGCTTTTCAGTAACCCTTCCACTACCGGCCAATACCAGCCAGTGACCATCGAGCTGACCAGGTTCACTCGCGCTTTGCCCAGCGCGTCACAAAAGCCCTGCTCGATATAAGCCACCGCTTCTACAATTCCGGATCGATGCCCCATTGATCTAAAAAGCGTGCAGGCTTAACAGCCCCACAGGCCGCTGTTTGCCACAATAACCCCAACATCCATGCAATATCCATGGCTGCCGCAACAGTCACAACGTCAGCCCAACAGAGCCAGCCACAGGGGTCGCAAAATGATACAGCCATCCAACACCACCGCAAAGCTTATCGCCATTGCCGCGCTGCCATTGCTGGCTCTGCTGGCACCGCTCAGCAACGCCAACAATGCCTATGAAAGCGAATGGATACAAGCGTTAAAATACGCCCATCGGGACAACGGCCGCTCCCTGCCGATCAACGACTGGCGCCACGAGGAGAGCGTCAAGATTAATAGCGAAGATCTGAAAAAGTGGGTAGCCGGTACCAACCACTACCAGGCGCAGCGCTCGCGGCTGCAGGTGTCACCGGTCAATTACCAGGCCGACGTCAGTGCGCACAAACTGCAAGTGCGGATTTTCCGCCGCTTTTAACTGCTATTTTAATTGTTGCCTGGTTTGGACCCGACGCGCAAATTATCGCGAGCCACAATGACTAGCCAGGGTCGAACCCGCGCAACTCGTCGAGCAGGCGCCTGACCTGCTGCAAACCGTCCTTGCTGAGCAGGTAGGACGAGCCGCCATCGCCAATGTAATACAACTCGTCGATCTGCTGGCACTGCTGCCGAATCGCTTCCAGGCGCGCATCGTGGGAAATGGGAATATCACAAAATACCCGCCAGTCGTTGGCTGTGGCCTGCCCCAGCAGTACCCACTCGAGCAGCCGCGCCACCTCGGTTGCTGTCAGGCGGTAGTGTGGCGTGCGCACCCAATACAATACGGCAAAAACCCCCGCACACACCAGTACGCTGAGCAGGCAAGAGATTAGCAAGGTCATGAGTCAGCGCGACCGCAGCAGCACCGGCTTACAAGTGGTACTGCGGATTGACGCCGGAGAACTTGTGATTCATATATTCGCGCAGTTCAGCGGCCTGGGTGGTGTGATCACCGGTGGCCTCAAGCACCTTGTCGATAACAATGGTTTGGGTGGTGCCATCAATGCCCACTAGCAGGATCGGCACCCGGGCTTCGTGGGCGATGCGCAAAAAGCCGGTTTTCCATTTATCCACTTTTTTGCGCGTGCCCTCGGGAGTGATACCGAGCCAGACTCCATCGTGCTCCCGAAACCATTTTACCGCGCCGCGAATAATGGACTGCGGCCGGCTGCGATCGATGGGAATACCGCCGATGTCCATAAAGAAACCTTTCATTGGCCAGAAGAAGGCCTCCTGCTTCATCAGGTAGGACAGCTTCAGGTCTAGTGCCAGCCACACCGAGGCGGCAATGACAAAATCCCAATTGGAGGTATGCGGCGCCAATACCACCACCACCTTGCGCTCGTTGGGCAACTCGCCAACCAGCTTCCAGCCGCGCAAGCGCAAGAACAGGCGGCCCAACCCTTGCAGCCAAGGCGAGCCGCGGCGGGGCATATTTTCCGGGATGATAACTTCCACACTCATACCCTAGCGCTCCTCGCAATGTATTATTTTTACAGGCATATTTCAGTGTTCACGAGTTGATCGAAAGACGACATCAGGATGCCGCTCTTGCGTTAAGGACAGATTAACCCGGGTAGGCGCCAGATAGGTCAGGTGACCGCCGCCGTCAATGGCCAGATTTTCCTCACACTTGCGTTTCAGCTCAGCCATTTTCTTATCGTCATCACAGTCGACCCAGCGCGCAGTGTTGACGTTAACCGGCTCATAGATGGCTTCCACCTTGTATTCGTCCTTGAGGCGGTAGGCAACCACTTCAAACTGTAGTACACCAACTGCACCGACGACAATATCATTTGAGCTGAGAGGAAAAAACACCTGGGTCGAACCCTCTTCCGCCAATTGCTGCAAGCCTTTCTGCAATTGCTTGGTTTTGAGCGGGTCTTTGAGGCGGATACGGCGAAACAGTTCCGGGGCAAAATGCGGGATACCGGAAAACTTCAGGTCCTCCCCTTCCGTAAAAGTATCGCCGATCTGGATAGTACCGTGATTGTGCAGGCCGATGATATCACCGGCGATGGCCTCTTCCACCTGGCTGCGGTCGCCGGCGAGAAAGGTCACCGCGTCGGCGATCTTGACGTCCTTGCCGATACGAACATGGCGCATTTTCATGCCCTTGCTGTAGCGGCCGGAGCAAACCCGCATAAAGGCGATGCGGTCGCGGTGCTTGGGATCCATATTGGCCTGGATTTTAAACACAAAACCACTGAAGGCCGGATCCGCGGCGCTGACGTGACGCGTGCTCGCCTCGCGCCCGAGGGGCGGTGGCGCCCATTCCACAAAGCCGTCGAGCATTTCCCGAACTCCGAAATTGCCCATTGCCGAGCCAAAAAATACCGGCGTCATGCGCCCGGCCAAATACTCCTCGACGTCGAACTCGTGGGTGGCGCCGCGCACCAGCTCGATCTCCTCACGCACATCATCGGCGTAGGCACCCAGTAATTTCGAGGCCTCGGCGCTGTCGAGCCCCTGAATGCGCAGATCGTCATTGATACGGTGCCCCATTCCCGCCTGGTAGACGTGAATGGTGTCGGTGTAGAGGTTATAAACCCCCTTGAACTCCTTGCCCATACCCAGCGGCCAGTTGATCGGTGCGGCCGATATTTTTAGCACCTCTTCGATCTCGTCCATCACTTCAATGGGATCGCGAATATCCCGGTCCATCTTGTTGACGAAGGACAGGATTGGCGTATCGCGCAGGCGGCACACCTCCATCAGCTTGATGGTGCGATCCTCCACGCCCTTGGCGCCATCGATCACCATCAGCACCGAGTCCACCGCGGTCAGGGTGCGGTAGGTATCTTCGGAAAAGTCTTCGTGACCGGGGGTGTCCAGCAGGTTCACCACCCGCCCCTTGTAAGGAAACTGCATCACCGAGGAGGTGACCGAGATGCCCCGCTCCTGCTCCATGGTCATCCAGTCGGAGCGGGCGTGGGGCCCGCGTTTGCCTTTTACCGAGCCGGCCAGCTGGATCAGGTTGCCGAACAGTAACAGTTTTTCGGTGATCGTCGTTTTACCCGCATCGGGGTGGGAGATAATGGCAAAAGTACGCCTCTTGCGTATCTCGTCGGCGATATATTTTGAAGACATTCTTGCTGGTTCCCGGGAATTAGCCGCAACTGACGCGGGTATAACCCCTGCAATTTTGGTGAAATTTAAAAATTGCGCGATTATACACGAGCTTGGCGCCTGCGACCGCCTCTTTCAGTGGCTATTCAGCTGCTATTCAGCCGCTATTGCAGCGGCACCAGCAATCCGTGCCTGCTCGCCAAGCCAACATCGAGCCAACACCAAGCCAACACCGAGCCAACACCACTATTACAGGGCCCACCTTAAAACGCGGTGGTATGCACCCCCGGGGGCGGGGTCGCGTCGTCCGGCACGAAGAAATCCGTGGCCAGGTCGCTGCCGGCCACACAGCGGTAAGGTTCGAAGTCGGTGACGCCACCCAGTTCGTAAAGCAGGGTATCGTCGATACAGAAGTTACCGCTGAAACTGGCGGCCGGCTGGGTCAGGATGCAGTGCGCAGCATCGGCCATAATCTCCGGTTTGCGGCTGCGTGCGATCAACGCCTTGCCGCCTTCAATGCCAAACTCAATGGCCGCAGTGGCGATAGGTGTTCGCGGCCAGAGAGCATTAAAGGCGACCCCGGCCCGCTTGAACTCTGCCGCCATACCCAGCACCACCATACTCATACCAAACTTGGCCATGGAATAGGCGACGTGACGGGCGAACCACTTGGCCTGCATGTCCAGCGGTGGCGACAGGGTCAGCACGTGGGGGTTGGCCGCCCTCTGCAGGTGCGGCAGACAGAGCTTGGAGGTTAAAAAGGTGCCGCGCGCATTGACCTGGTTCATCAGGTCCCAGGATTTCATGCTCACGCTCTCGGTATCGACAAGATTGATGGCGCTGGCGTTATTAATGCAGATATCAAGCCCGCCAAAAGTGGCCACCGTCTTCTCCACCGCCGCGGCCACCGACTCCTCCGAGCGCACGTCCACCACCAGTGGCAAGGCCCGCCCGCCGAGGGCCTCAATCTCTTCTGCGGCGGTATAGATGGTGCCAGGCAAATAGCGATGGGGTTCTGCGGTTTTGGCGGCGATGGCAATACAGGCGCCGTCGCGGGCCGCCCGCTTCGCGATTTCCAGGCCAATGCCGCGACTGGCGCCGGTGATAAAAATAACTTTATCTTTGAGTGAACTCATATTGTGGCCTCCGCAGTGGTGGTTGTCATTTCCTGTTGATGCATTTCATGTACATTTCAGGTGCATCTCACCTGACAACCATGCGCCTTTTGGTGGCATATTGTCCAGCCGCAAGCGCCTCTTTCAACCAGACATAGTTTTTTCAACCAGGCATAGTTTTTCCTAATTACCACCTAAGCTAAGCATCGTGCAGCCGGCACTATGTTAGGTCTGGCTTCGGGGGCTTGCTTTCAAGACCCTCGACAGCAGGGATGCTGTCGTGGAGCCTCGAGCCCGCCCCGCGAGCGGAGCGAGTGCTTTGGGTGCATGGATGGAAGCTGAGCCTGCCCCGCGAGCGCAGCGAGTGCTTTGGGCACGGCGAGTCTTGAAAGCAAGTCCCTGGAGCCAGGCCGGGAGCAAAGCTGCTGTCCCAAGGGCTACAGGGTATATGTTTGCTATCGCCGATAGCTGGCTTATTCATAGGCGTAATTAGGTAGTTTTTCAGCCATGCATAGTTTTTTTCAGCCAGGCATAGCCCAGCAACCCCACCAGCAGGTTGGCGATGGCGGTACCGAGGAACAAGCCCTTGAGCCCGAATAGCCACTGCCCGAGCAGTGCCAGCGGCAGGTACAGCACCAACACCCGTAGAATAGAAATTGTCATCGCCGGCAGCGGCAAGCCGAGGCCGTTAAACGCGGCATTGACAGACATCACCAATCCGTAAGCACCGTAGCTGATGGGGACGATCCACAAGTAGACCGCGGCGATCGCAATTACTTCGCTCGAATCACTGAACAGGCCAGCCAGGAATCGCCCCGCCAGCGCCAGCAGCAGCGCCAACAGCAACCCGAATACCAGGCTGAAGCGGACTATGGCGCGCAGTGCCTGCTGCTGGCGAGGCCGTAAATGGGCGGCCATATTCTGCCCCAGAAACGGCCCGATAACCCCGGACAATGCGTAAAAGGCGATCAACACCACCGGCTCAATGCGCACCGCCACACCATAACCGGCTACCGCATCGACCCCGTGCCCGGCCACCAGCGCCACGGTAATACCGCTGGCCAGGGGAATAATCATATTGGTGGCCATGGCGGGCAGGCCAATGTGCAGCACTGAGCGCCAGGAAGCCAACAGATTCGACCACTGACGGTGCGGCCAACTGGTGAGCTGCAAGCGGCAACTGACCCAATAGAGCGAGACAACACCGATAAGGCCGCGGGTAATTAGGGTGGCCCAGGCCGCCCCGGCAATCTCCAGTCGAGGCACCACTCCCCAACCAAAGATCAGCAGCGGATCGAGCAACAGGTTGAACAGCGCCGCCACCAGCATCAGGTTACCCGCCACCTGGTTGTGGCCCGCCGCCCGCATCAGCGCTGACAACGCCATCGGTACAATCACAAACGGGGTATTGAAATACCAGATTTCCATATATTGCCGAATCAATGGCAGCAGTGCCGGTTCGGCTCCGAGCAGCGTAAACAGCGGCTCGATGGTGAGCAGGCCCAGCACCATCATCACCACGGACAGCGCCAGCGCCAACAGCAGGCTATCGGCGGCGACCTGGCGGGCATCCGCCACGCGCTCTTCGCCCAGCAAGCGGGCAATAACCGAGGAGGTGCCAGCTCCCAGGCCAATGGCCAGACTGGTCACCACCATCACCACAGGAAAGGTAAAACTCATGGCCGCCAGCTGGGCGCTGCCCAATTGGGCGACAAAATAGGTGTCCACTGCGTTGAAGGACATAGTGGCCAACAGCCCCCATACCATGGGCAGGGACATGTGGTACAACACCCACCCGGGGTCGCCCTGCGTAAATGAAACTGCCGGTTTTGCCATCGCTAGTGCTACCGAAGATCCTTTGTTTTGCCGAAGATTGTAGCGCCAGCAATAAAAAGCAGCTGTGCCAGGTGATCATAAAGGGCGCTATTAAAACACAGAACCGGGTCCCATCGCGGTTGAATGTGGGGTTGCCGGGGGCAATACTGGCAGGTGAATTGCATTCCAAATACGGTGCTGTATAAAGCTCTGGGGCAGGTGGTGTTTGCCGAGGCTGATTGGCCAACCGCTCGCGCACCTCCGCACAGCCTCTCCTGTTGATGTTTGCAGGTCGATGCAGCAACCTAATACGCCAAGATTCAGCCATTGTTCACACGCCCTGTCTTTCAATCACGCGCCGAGTCATAACCATGAAACCATTGAACCTCGAAGCCTTTCTCAACAGCCACAAACTGCCCGCCAGCTATGGCGACCTGATCCAGCAGCAGTTCCTGCCCGTGGCGGCCACCATAGCCAAACAGCGACAGGTTGCCGCGCGCCCGCTACTGGTGGGTATCAACGGCTGCCAGGGATCTGGCAAAACCACCCTCGCAGATGCCCTGGTAATGCTGCTGCAGGAAGTGCACAACTTGCGCGCCCAGGCTGTATCCATTGACGATTTCTATCTCACCAAAGCCGAACGGGAGCATCTCGGCAACAGCGTCCACCCGCTGCTGCGCACCCGCGGCGTCCCCGGCACCCACGCCACCGAACTGGCCCGCCAGACCCTCGCCGCGCTCACCGCACCAGAGAAGACCACCGTAGCGGTGCCGCGCTTTGATAAAGCCAGCGATGATCGCCAGCCCGAGGAGCAGTGGCCCCGGGTGGAAAGCCCCCTGGACGTGGTGATCCTGGAGGGCTGGTGCGTGGGGGCGACACCGCAAAGCCCGGCGCAATTGCTCGACCCGGTCAACGACCTGGAAAAATACGAAGACCCGGATGGAGTCTGGCGCCGCTACGTCAACGACACACTGGAAGCGGACTACCAGGCCCTGTTTCACCTGATGGATGTGTGGGTCATGCTGAAAGCGCCCTCCTTCGACACCGTGTTTCGCTGGCGCCTGGAACAGGAGGACAAATTGCGAGCCGTTAAACAGAGCAGCGGTGCAGACACCTCGGGCCTGATGTCAGCCAAACAGGTTGAACGTTTTATCGGGCACTACCAGCGCATCACCGAGCACACCCTGAAAACCATGCCCAACCGGGTGCATTTCCTGTTCAAGCTGGACCAGCAGAGAAATATTACCGACCAGTTGAACCCGAGAAAGCTGGAGCTGGATATAGCCTCTAAACAAGGCTGAGTTAATCCGGAGCCACCCGGGCAATCAGGGCTGAGCAACCCCTGGAGCCAAAACCCTTTGGTCTAATTTAACTATCCGGTACAAAAGGCTAGTTTCAAAGGCTAATACAAAAGGGGCTCGCTGCCTTGCGGCAGCGAGCCCCTTTGCCCCACCCGCCCCTCAGGGAGCGGGTTTCAGCTATCAAGTCGATCGCTTAAAAGGAAGCGCCCACCCAAACCCACAGCTTGTCGGTATCCACAGAGAAATCATCCGCTGAGTATGCTGCGTACTTGATACCGGCATTGTAATGCTTGCCAAACTTCATGCCGTAGGAAACATCCACTTCGCTGCCCAGTTCATCGAGGCTGGCACTGGCGTCATCGGCACTGAAGTCGTGATAGACCACGGTCAACATGCCGGGACCAACCTTGGTGCCAACGGACACATACATATCCTCGATGCCAACCCCGGGGGTAGCAAGGAACATATCGGCCCAGCCATTAAATTTGTGCAGGGTCGCCAATGGCGTGGAGAAGCCGTAGTCGCCGTCGTCGGAACCCAGCACTTCATAGCCGAGCTTGGCAGTGATACCGCTAATCACGACGCCACCTTCCAGCAGCAGGTAATCGGCGTCGAAGTCGCTGCTGCCCATTTCGGAACTCTGGGTGGCGTATTCCAGCTCGTAGAGAAACTTGGTGCCGTCGGCTTCAGTGCTACCGGCAAAGCGCACACCGTAGGTATCCAGGGCGTTATCGGTAGCGACGTCCATCTCCAGCAAATAGGAGTATGCAGTGAGGGTACCGACTGGAGTTTTGTAGGACAGGTTCAGCAGGTGATCCTTGGAGTCAACGTCGGCAGCCTCGGCAAAAATCCGATTGCGCTCATCGAGGTAGGCATAGGTTACCGTCAAACCGGCAACCGGGGTGGCGACCAGGGACAGGCCATCAAAGGTCTGGCGATCCTGGCGCCAGCCCACATGACCGACGAAACGATGATTATCCAGAGTGAGCACCTGGCGACCCAGTTTGGCGGTCACCATATCGGTTTTATACTGGATAAAGGCCTGGTCCAGCTCGGTTGTTTCCGGGTCGGCAATGAATGAGTACTCGCCAGTCTGGAAACCCGTAGGCGGCACACTGAACTCGTCCACACCGGCAACAATGCGGCTGTCTTCAAATTCAACCGTTGCCGAAAAGCCGTTAAGGCTGTCAGTTACATAGCCGATTCTGCTGCGCAGGGTCAAGGCGCTGGCATCATCCAGGGCATTGTCCTGATCAACTGCCTCGTAGCGCAAATTAAAATCACCGTAGGCCTTCCCCCCAGAAAGCGCTTCGGCAACGGTAGTAGCAGCCAGTGTTGGTACCGCAACAACAGACGACAGGGCAACAGCACTAGCCAGTACATTTCTCTTCAGGTTTTTCATGGTCACTCCACATTAGTAAAAAAACAAACAAAAATTAAAACTCGATTAAAAACTTCAGGCAGCTTGCGATTTTTTATTATTCTTTTTATCAATTTTTGTTGTTATGGGTTCCACCTTGCGCTGCTTTTCATAGAGGAACTTCAACACTTCAGAACGCAGATGGGTGTACTCCGCATCTTCTGCCAGCGCCAACCGGTCCCGCGGTCGCTCCAGGTTAATATCAAGGATCTCCCCTACCGTTGCCGCCGGGCCGTTGGTCATCATGACGATTCGATCGGACAGCAAAACCGCCTCATCCACATCGTGGGTAATCATAATCACGGTGTTGTTCAGTTCCGCCTGGATTTCCATCAGCGAATCCTGCATATGGGCGCGAGTCAGCGCATCCAGTGCGCCAAACGGTTCATCCATCAGCAGGATTTCCGGCTGCATGGCCAGCGCCCGGGCGATACCCACCCGCTGCTTCATACCGCCGGAAATTTCATCCGGGCGCTTGTACATGGCGTGATCCATATGCACAAGGTGCAGGTTGTGCTCGATCCAATCTTTCGTTTCCGCCTTCGACTTTTGTTTGCCGAACACCTGTTTCACCGCCAGTTCGACATTCTCGTAGGCCGTCAACCAGGGCAGCAGCGAGTGGTTTTGAAACACCACCGCGCGCTCCGGCCCCGGCTCATTCACTTCCTTGCCATTCAAAAGCACCCCGCCTTTGGTGGCCTGGTACAGGCCAGCTACCACGTTGAGTACCGTGGATTTACCGCAGCCGGAGTGGCCAATCAAGGAGACAAACTCGCCCTTTTTGATTTTCAGGCTGACGTCACTCAACGCCTTGAACGAACCCTTGGGAGTGGGAAACTCCATGTCGATGTGGCTGATATCCAGTATTACGTCTTGCATGTTTGCTCTCCTTTGTTAGTTCACAAATTAACGATCGGCACTGGTTTTGTCCCAGGACACCAGTCGCTGAATTTGCAACATACCGCGATCCAGCAGGAAGCCGATAAATCCGATAACCAAAATTGCCGCCATGATTCGCGCCAGTGAGTTTGAGCTGCCGTTCTGGAATTCATCCCAGACGAACTTGCCGAGGCCGGGGTTTTGCGCCAGCATCTCCGCAGCAATCAGCACCATCCAGGCAATACCCAGGGACAGGCGCATACCGGTGAAGATCATGGGAACAGACGCCGGCAACACAATCTTGCGCACGTGGGTCAAGGCGCGCAGACGCAACACCTTGCTGACATTGACCAGGTCGCTGTCGATAGAGGCGACCCCGACCGAGGTATTGATCACCATCGGCCACAGGCAGCACAAAGTCACAGTGATCATCGACACCAGGTAGGCCTTGGAAACCATCGGGTCATCAGAGACATACAGGGCGCTCACCACCATGGTGACCAGCGGCAACCACGCCAGTGGCGAAACCGGCTTGAACACCTGGATAATCGGGTTGACCGCGGAGTTGAGGGTCTTGCTCAAACCGATGGCAATGCCCAGCGGTATCGCCACAGCCGCGGCCAGTAAAAACCCGCTCATTACCGTGACCAGGCTGGTGCCAATCTGGTCGAGGAAGGTTTCCTTGCCGGTGTAGGCACGAATTTTGGGCTGGTAGCCCGGATCCTTCGCCACCCGATCGGCGTTGCGCTGGTGCTGGCGTTCATAGAAGGCCTCTTCCTTGACCCGCTCGCGACGGTGCTCATCGTAGAGCGAACCAAACTGCTCCAGCACAGCCGCGGGCCCGGGAAATTTTCCCAACGACGTATCAATATTTTGCGCCGCCGCTGCCCACAGTAACAGGAACACTAACAAGCCAATCAAGGGCACTACCACCAGCCTTGTGAGCTCGGTAAAAACGCCCTTCACTTTTTCGGCAACCGGGTAGTTGTTGCTCAGCTTGTTGATTATGGATGTCGTCGCCATGTTCTGCTCCTGTCAGTCTCTGCGGGTTAAAAAGCCGGCTTACAGCTTGTCACCGGCCTTCAGGCCAATGGTGAATTTATTGATGTAGTCGTTGGGCTTGGTGCCGTCATAGACAATATTGTCAATAAAGTGGGTCTGCGGTGCGCGATAGCCATCTTCACTGGCAAAGTCAGGGAACTCGCTGGCACTCATCAAGCCCTCGGCAATCAGGGACTTGGCTGCCTTGGTGTAGATGTCCGGGCGATAGACCTTGGCCGCCAATTCCTTGTACCAGTCATCACTTTTGTCATCGGAAATCTGGCCCCAGCGGCGCATTTGCGTCAGGTACCAAATGGCATCCGAGTAGTAGGGGTAGGTGGCGTTGTAACGGAAAAATACGTTGAAGTCAGGCACTTCACGCTTGTCGCCTTTTTCATATTCGAAGGTGCCGGTCATGCTGTTGGCGATCACTTCGTAATCGGCACCGACGTAGTTAGGCTGGGATAAAATCTTCACCGCAGCAGGTCGGTTGGCGTTGTCGTTTTCATCCAGCCACTTGGCGGCGCGAATCAGGGCGCGGGTCAGGCGAATGGTGGTATTCGGGTACTTCTCGGCAAATTCGGCGGTGATACCAAAAACTTTTTCCGGGTTGTCCTTCCAGATTTCGTAATCGGTAATTACCGGCACACCGATGCCTTTAAATACCGCCTGTTGATTCCAGGGCTCGCCCACACAGTAACCGTAGATGGTACCGGCCTCGAGAGTTGCCGGCATTTGCGGTGGCGGGGTTACTGACAGCAGCGCGTCGGCATTGATTTGTCCGGAGGTATCACCCTTGTGTGGCGCGTAAAAACCCGGGTGAATGCCACCGGCAGCCAGCCAGTAACGCAGCTCGTAGTTGTGAGTGGATACCGGGAAAACCATGCCCATATTAAAAGGCTTGCCATCAGCCTTGTATTTTTCTACCACCGGCTTCAGGGCATCGGCTTTAATGGGATGCACAGGACGGCCATCGGCCATTTTCGGGATATTGGGTTTCATCTGCTCCCAGATATCGTTGGAAACAGTGATGCCATTGCCGTTCAGGTCCATGGAGAACGGAGTGATAATATGGGCACTGGTACCGAAGCCCATGGTCGCTGCGATCGGCTGGCCGGCCAGCATATGGGCGCCGTCGAGAGTACCGTCGATAACGCCATTGAGCAGGACTTTCCAGTTGGCCTGGGCTTCAATAGTTACGTACAGGCCCTCGTCTTCAAAATAGCCGTTCTCGTAGGCAATCGCGATGGGAGCCATATCGGTCAGCTTGATAAAACCAAACTTCAGCTCTTCTTTTTCCGGATAACCCAGCTCTTCTGCGTGTGCAAAAGTCACAACAGCACTGACTCCAATGACGCCGGCCGCTACAACTTTCTTAAATGGTTTCAACCAATTCATGCTTCACCCTCGTTAATGACAAATAAAAAAATGGCGTAAAAAAAGCGCTCATTAACAGACTACCGGTACAACCGGGTGACCGTTAACTGAGCGCCTTTCACCATTGACGGCCCGCTAAATTTCGGCCGCCATACTTTCTTTAATAATTATTCGCGTTTCTGTGTTAGGGATTCAGACCCCATCGACAGTGGCACTCGCAAACATAAACTGTGTATTGCATTGCACGTGCCAACATGGAAAAAAACGTAAAAACAGCAGTATTTTCGCTCGAGCAATAGAAATCCGTCCGAAAAGAGCACCAACATAAATCACTCGCGCTCTATTTTGATCCACGATATTCGACAAAATTTTTTCTGCATTTTTCCGGTGCTGTTTTTTCGGTTTTTTTTAGTGCACAGAGCACCAAAGTGACGCAAAAAGCCACCTTGCAGATTGGGCAGGGCAGGTTTGATACAGAGGATTGATGCGCACAAAAGCACAGGCGGCGTGCAGCCGCCGCTGGGGATTAGCGCCAGGTTTGTTCTTTTAGCAGCCGGTCAAACTGGTTGAGCAAGCTGTCTATGGCCTGGGTAGCAAGGGCAAAATAGGCCGGCGCCGAGATGGAGGGCAACTCGGTCAGGATCTGCTCATCGATACATTTGAGCAGCTGCTTGATGTCGCTGCTCGATGAATCTGCAGTACCGTTTTGCAATTGCAGCCGCACACTGCTCTCGCGAATTTTCGCGCACAGGTCATTTAAGCGGCGGCGGGAAACCCTGTCACAGTGACAGGCGGCGGCCACGCCAGTACCAATGGCGCGAGCCTGGCCGATAAACTCCGCCACCGCCAGCAGCTCACGCCAGTAGAGGTGCAGGGGTTGCTGGTGCTGGTTGCGCAACAGTAAAAGTTCACAGCGCTTGGCCACCGCATCAATCAGCAGCAACACGTTTTTGATAAGCTGGTTGTGCTGGTTCAGGTTGTAGCCCGACTCGAGCCGCTTGTAGTTTCCGGCCAGCCTTGCCCAGTGCTGGGTAATACCCTGCCAGCGATCGTCCCCCTCCAAAACCGGGTCGATACGGGCGATATCGGCAAAATTCCGGCTGACATCGTGTTCAACGGTTTCGATCTCAGCCAGCAATTCCCGGCTGCCGTTGAGGTAGCCATTAGTCAAGCCGCGGTGCTGTTGCACCAGCGCCAACAGGATGCGCAGGCCGGACAGCAAGCGTAGCCCCAGCGCCTGTCGCTGGCGTCGCGCCTGTCGCTGGTAGCGGATCAACAGACTGAACCCGGCGCCGAGGACCAATCCTCCACCCAGTAACAGTATTAGCGACACCGTATCAATCATGCACAAACTCTCTCTATTAACGGTGTTAAACCGGGACAACCGCAATACCCAATACCGTTGGCAACCGCAGCCGCGGCACACTGCCAGTTAAAGCTTTAGCCAGCAATATTTATTCCATTCAAGCGACCTGCTGTCCGACAGCAGAGAACCTGCCCTGGCAGCGATCGGCCAGGGCTCTATCGGGTCACAAGATTGACGATGGAGTAGCGGGTTACAATGGGTCGATTACGGCGGCGCCCTGATTGCCCGTAAACAGGGCGCTGCCGCCCGCATCAAAGGCGTCGGTCGCTATGGCTGCTCGCCAGGGAAAGCCCCGGGAAAAGTACCAGGAAAAGCACCCATCAATCAGGCGATCAACTCCATGGCCATAAGCACTGCATCCTCTCGCCCGCCGCGGGCGGGATAGTAGCCGGCGCGGATTCCCACCTCGACAAAACCCGCGTTTTGATAGAGCGCCAGGGCCGCCTGGTTGGACTCTCGCACCTCCAGGTAAAAGCGCTTCGCCTGCAGCTCGGTCGCGGCCCAATTTTGCAGCCAGGCTAACAACGTGCTGCCCACCCCCTGGCCCTGGAACTCGGGCGCGACCACAAAGTCCAGCAGCTCCGCTTCACCCACCACACAGGACAGCACCGCAAAACCGGCCCAGTCTGCGCCGCTGCGAACCCCCCAGCAGTGGTAGTGCTGCAATGCCGACAGCACCTGGGCCTTGCTCCAGGGGTGGCTGTGGGCGTTGGCCTCGAGGCGGGCAACCCGCTCCAGGTCGTCGATGGAGAGCCGCACAAAGCTCAGCGCCATTTGCCGGGCAGTGTGGGCAGTAGAGTGCTGGGGGTCTTGGGTAATCATGACGATGGCAGCTTGATTGGGTTGAGAGAATCTGGGTAGATAAAGACAGTTTGACCGGATTAAGAGCGCGCAACAAGCCTCAACAAGTCAACCGCAGCGGCTGGATTGCTCGCCAGGCCACGGCCTTTAACTGGGGCTGTTGCAGCATCTGCGACAGCCCCGGTGCAACAATAGCGGTAACCGCCAGCTCCGGCAGGGGGACGCTGGTGCCAACCATGGCCTTGAAAACCTCCGCCGGCCGCACTTCCGGATCGACCCCGGAGTGGCTGACCACCTCGGTTGGCAGCGCGTAATAGCAGGCTTCCTCCCCCAGCAACAGGCAATACTTGACCGGGTTCAGCTCCAGCTTGCCCGCCAGCATGGCCCCAAGCGCATCCCGGGCTGCGTATTCATCCCGGGCCTCGGCGATATTTTCGTGCATCGGCCACTTGAAGATTTCCGCCCGCGGCAGGGTCACCCCGGTGTAGCCGAGGGCGAACAGTATATTGTTGAGCAGTGACTCGGTGGGCAGGGCCAGTTCCGGGTGGCGGCTGTCGATAATCATCAACTCGCTGCCGACCCGCCAGAAGCTGAGGGCAAAGCGCGGCCTGGCCACCCCGACCGGCGCAACTCCGCTGGTGTCGGTGGTGGCAGCAGCCAGCTGTTCCCGGTTTGCGCCAGCCGGGCCCGCAGTCTTTGCGGCCGCAACCGGCGGGCTCGCCGGAGCAGGAGTGGCGGCTGCGGGATTGGCGGCAGCTGCCGCTGTCACGGGCGCAGACGGTACCTGCCCGGGGGGCGCGTTAACGGCCTGGCCCGCCCCTGGCGTGACTGGCGGCGTCGAGCGCTCTTGCAGCAGGGCCATGACATCGTTGGCGGCCGTCGGCCTGGCCGCGCCGGGCGCCGGGCTGGCTGCCGCCCCCTGTGCCACTGGTTGCGGGCGCCGGGCAGCCCCAGCGGCGGCAACAGGCACCGCCACCGGCTCACACAGCTGCGCCAGCGGTGCATTCGGCAATACCCGGCGCGGCATGTAGGAGTCGATCCCCATGGCATCCAGGTAATGTATGCGCTGCAATTCGTTCATGCTTTAAGCTTGTCTCCTGGGCGCCGATGGGTCCCCCAGCGGTGCCCGGGCCGTGCCGATAAATACCGGCGGCCCGATCTCAATTGCCGGTTGCCACCCCGCAATACGGGTGTAACCAAATATTGTTTCTGCCTTTTGGGTCCAAGCCTCTCGGGTACAAGCCACTTGGTTAAATGCCACTTGATTAAATGCCACTGGAGCAAAACCTGCCCGGCGTGAACAGCGGCACAGATTAAAGCACAAACGCCTCCATTACCACCGGCGATTGCCGCCAATGAGGCGCTTGCCGAAGCGGGGAAATTGCGCTTATGATCTCCCATCTGCGGTTCTCGCAGCCTGCCATTCTGCCGGAGTCCGCCCATGACTGTCGCGTTAGTAGCCCTCTTCGTCGTCGCCTATGCCGCCATCGCCTGCGAGCACCTGACCAAGGTTAACAAAACCGTACCGGCGCTAATGGCCGGGGTCATCATGTGGGCCATCTGGGCCCTGTTCGGCGAGGCCGAGCACATCTCCGAGGAGCTGGAACACCACCTCTACGACATATCCCAGATCCTGTTTTTCCTGCTCGGCGCCATGACCATCGTCGAACTGGTGGACGCCCACCAGGGCTTCAAGATCATCACCAACCGCATACGCACCCTCAATGCCCGGCTGCTGATGCTGATTGTCTGTTTCGTGACGTTTTTCTTTTCCGCAGCGCTGGATAACCTCACCACCTCCATCGTCATGGTCTCGCTGCTGCGGCGCCTGATCCACGACGACCAGCAGCGCCTGATTTACGTTGGCATGGTGGTGGTGGCCGCCAACGCCGGCGGCGCCTGGTCGCCCATCGGCGACGTCACCACCACCATGCTCTGGATTGGCGGCCAGATATCCGCTGCGGCGATCATCCAGACCGCTTTTATTCCCAGCCTGATCTGTATGTTGATTCCCATGGGGCTGGTGATGCTGAAACTGCAGGGCAATGTCACTCGCCAGCCCTACGACTATGAACAGGCCAATGTCGCCGAGCATGTGCACGGCAGCTCGCGGATGTTTTTCACCGGGGTGGGCATGCTGCTGTTCGTACCGATATTCAAAACAGTGACGCACCTGCCCCCCTTCCTCGGCATGCTGCTGGGGCTGGCGGTGGTGTGGCTGCTGTCGGAAATGATTCACATCGACAAGACCGAGGAGGAGAAAAAGCCCTACACCGCCATTCACGCCCTGTCCCGCATCGACACCTCCGCCATCCTGTTTTTTCTCGGCATCCTGCTGGCAGTCAGCACCCTGCAGGGGACCGGCGTGCTGGCCGGGCTGGCCAGTGCCATGGACCGCTCCATTGGCAACTACGACCTGATCGCGGTGGCGCTGGGCTTGCTGTCGGCGATCGTGGATAACGTGCCGCTGGTGGCGGCGGCACAGAAGATGTATCACTTCCCCATGGACGACGATTTCTGGCCATTTATGGCTTACACAGCGGGCACCGGTGGCAGCTGCCTGATTATTGGCTCGGCCGCCGGGGTGGCACTGATGGGAATGGAGAAGATTAATTTTTTCTGGTACCTGAAGAACATCTCCGGGCTGGCACTGCTGGGCTACCTGGGCGGCGCGGTGTACTTTATGCTGGTGCTTTAGGGGTCACGGCTAATTAGATATGACAGCCCCTGCATTGCGCCGGGGCTGCCGCCAAACGACCTATACGCCGTCGTGTTGTGGATGGGCGCGGGCGCCGCCGGACTCCAGCAAGTTCAGGGCGTGCAAATAGGCCTTGGCCGAGGCCGCCACCACATCGGTGTCGGCACCCACGCCGTTGACGATACTGCCGTTTTTCGCCAGCCGCACTGTGACATCACCCTGGGCTTCAGTGCCGGCAGTAATCGCACTCACCAGGTATAACTCCAGCGCGGTGTTGCTCTTGGCCACTTTTTCAATCGCCTTGAAGGTAGCGTCCACCGGGCCGCTGCCCTCCGCTTCAGTGGTGACCGACTCGCCGTTCTTGACGATCACCAACTGGGCCCAGGGCTTCTGGCCGGTCTTGCAGCTGACTTGCATGGACTCAAACTTGTAGACCTCGGGCAAATCATCACCGCCCTTGTCGGTGACCAGGGCCTGCAAATCTTCATCAAAAATCTCATGCTTCTTGTCGGCCAGGCTCTTGAAGCGGGCAAACACCTCGTTCAGGTCTTCCGGGCTGGCAAAGGTAACACCCAACTCCTCGAACCGGGCGCGCACCGCCGCCCGTCCGGAGTGCTTGCCCAGCACCAGCTTGTTGGAGTTCCAGCCCACGTCCTCCGCCTTCATGATTTCGTAGGTTTCACGGTGCTTGAGCACACCGTCCTGGTGAATACCGGATTCGTGGGCAAAGGCGTTGGCACCGACGATGGCCTTGTTGGGCTGCACCGGGAAGCCGGTCACACTGGCCACCAGCCGCGAGGTAGGCACGATCTGGGTAGTTTCAATACCGGTTTCCACCGGATAGAAATCGCGTCGGGTCTTCACCGCCATCACAACTTCTTCCAGTGAAGCATTGCCGGCGCGCTCCCCCAAGCCGTTAATGGTGCACTCCACCTGGCGCACACCGTTTATCACCGCGGCCATGGAATTGGCCACCGCCAAACCCAAGTCATTGTGACAGTGGGCCGAGAAGATGGCCTTGTCGGAGTTCGGCACCTGGGCGATAACGTTGCGGAACATGCGGCCGTACTCTTCCGGGGTACCGTAACCCACGGTATCCGGAATATTGATGGTGGAAGCGCCGGCGTTAATCACCGCCTCGACGATGCGGTACATAAACTCCGGCTCGGTGCGGCTGCCATCCTCCAGCGAGAATTCCACATCGGCGGCCAGGTTGCGAGCCATCTTCACTGCGGCCACCGCCTGCTCCAACACCTGCTCCGGAGACAGCATCAGCTTGTATTTCATATGAATCGGTGAAGTGGCGATAAAGGTATGAATGCGACCGGAATTGGCGTCCTTCAGGGCTGCCCCCGCCGACTCGATATCCACCCGGGTAGCCCGCGCCAGGCCGCAAATCGTGGAGTCCTTGACTGCCGCCGCCACCGCCCGCACCGACTCGAAGTCACCGGGGCTGGCAATGGGGAAACCGGCCTCGATCACATCGACGCGCATTTTTTCCAGCATCCTGGCGATACGCACTTTCTCCTCGCGAGTCATGGAGGCGCCGGGGCTCTGCTCGCCGTCGCGCAAGGTGGTATCGAAAATCACTAATTTATCTTTGCTCATCACTTGGCCTCATCACTGAATCAGAACTGTCTCCCCTGCCGGGGAAACCACAAAATCTATAGCTGCAAAATCGGGGGATTAACGGCGCTGGGCGCCCGGCCCTGCTGACCGCAACGGGCAGCAGGTGAGAGAGAAATTATACTGCCCGCGGCAGTCGCAACAGGGCACAGAGCAACGCCACAAACAGGCTGGAACGCCTGGTCAACAGTTGCGAATGGGGGTTGTAAGTGCTCATGGCAGTGTCCGGTTACGGGGTCGCAAATAATGGTTTACTGGAGGCACTCAATATACGTCCAGCCTGCACCAGATTCAACAACCATCCTAATATCGCCGATATATTGGGATAAAATAACAACATAAGCGCAAATAACACTCATTAAAGAAAGACAAATCCTAAAGCATGGCTATTTTTGAGATAAACCTTGCCCGGATCCGATCAATTCACCCCCTGGCTGCGCAGGTAATCTTCATAGCTACCGTGGAAATCCACTATTCCGCTGGGGGTCAACTCGATAATGCGGCTCGCCAGCGAGGAGACAAACTCGCGGTCGTGACTGACAAAGATCAGCGTGCCCTCGTAGTTTTCCAGCGCCAGGTTGAGGGACTCGATGGACTCCATATCGAGGTGGTTGGTGGGCTCGTCCAGCAACATAATATTCGGCTTCTGCAACATCAGCCGGCCAAACAGCATCCGCCCCTGCTCACCACCGGAGATCACTTTTACCGACTTCTTGATTTCGTGCTGGGAAAACAGCAGCCGGCCGAGGGTGCCGCGAATAACCTGCTCGTCATCACCCTCCTTGCCCCAACGACTCATCCAGTCAAACAGGGTGTCGTCGCGGTCAAAATCGGCGGCGTGATCCTGGGCGTAATAACCGATACTGGCATTCTCCGACCACTTGATGGTGCCGGCGCTGGGTTCGAGATCCCCCACCAGGCAGCGCAGCAGGGTGGACTTGCCAATGCCGTTGGGGCCGATCACGGCGATGCGCTCTCCCACATCCACCATCAGGTCGAGGCCAGCAAACAGTTTCTCATCAAAGGTTTTGCCCAGCCCCTTCACTTCCAGCGCCTGGCGGTGCAGCTTTTTTTCCTGCTCGAAGCGAATGTAGGGGTTCTGGCGACTGGAGGGCTTCACCTCCTCCAGCTGGATCTTGTCGATTTGTTTGGCCCGCGAAGTGGCCTGGCGGGACTTGGAGGCGTTGGCGGAGAAGCGGCTGACAAACGCCTTCAAATCCGCGATCTGGGCCTTCTTCTTGGCGTTATCTGACAGCAACCGCTCCCGCGACTGGGTGGCGGCGGTCATGTATTCATCGTAATTGCCGGGGAAGAGGCGCAACTCGCCGTAATCCAGGTCGGCCATATGGGTGCAGACGCTGTTGAGAAAGTGGCGATCGTGGGAAATGATGATCATGGTGCAGTTGCGTTCGTTGAGCACCCCTTCCAGCCAGCGAATGGTGTTGATGTCGAGGTTGTTGGTCGGCTCATCCAGCAACATGATGTCGGGGTCGGCAAACAGCACCTGGGTCAGCAGCACCCGCAGCTTCCAGCCCGGCGCCACTTCGCTCATGGGGCCGTAGTGCTGTTCCAGCGGGATGCCCACCCCCAGCAGTAACTCGCCGGCCCGGGCCTCGGCGGTGTAGCCGTCCATCTCGGCAAACTCGGCCTCCAGTTCGGCGGCGCGGATGCCGTCCGCCTCGGTCATTTCCGGGTTGGCGTAAATGGCGTCGCGTTCGGATTTGACCGCCCACAACTCGCCGTGGCCCATGATCACCGTATCGATGACACTGTACTTTTCAAAGGCAAATTGATCCTGGCGCAACTTGCCGATGCGCTCGTTGACGTCCTTGGAGACGTTGCCGGCGCTGGGCTCCAGATCGCCACCGAGAATTTTCATCAAGGTGGATTTACCGCAGCCGTTGGCGCCAATCAGGCCGTAACGATTGCCCTCGCCAAATTTGACGGAGACATTTTCAAACAGGGGTTTGGCACCAAACTGCATGGTGATATTGGAAGCAACAAGCACGATTTAATCCACAGGTAAGACAGCCGCCAGCGACTGATTAGAAAAAAGGCGGGATTATACCGGTTATTTGCCGCCGTTGGCAGGGACGGTGCCGCTAGCGGGGCGATTGACTCCGCTGGCAAACTTATTGAGTCTTGCTGGCGCTGTTATCCACCAGTTTCCTGAAGGCGGCGCACTCCGGAGTCACATCGGAGCGGGAGTTCAGAATCTCGCTGCAGGACAGGCTTTCAATGGAGTTCAGGCAGGCGATGGAGGGCTTGTAGTAGGCGTGGCTGGTCAGCGCCACTTCGAATTGACCGAGCACCTGGCTGCACATCTCGCTCATCATGGGCCGCATCATGGCCATAATTTCCGGCGCCAGGTTCTGCGCTTCCAGCTCCGCCAGGGAGCAGGACTTCATCTTTTCGCACACCTTGTTAGTGGCGGTGACAAACTCCTCATTCTGGGCGACCACGGTCGCACTGAACAACACCAAAACACCCAGTACCAGCCTTTTCATAATTTGCTCCAATTTCACTGTTTGCCCTGCTCTCACGCAGCGCATTGCTCTTACCGACGGCCCGATGTTTTCGGACTGGCCGATTTTTACTGTTTACCTGACCCACACTGTTTGCTCGGCCGTTAGAGGTTCCTCATTACCATTATCCACCCTGACGGCACCATTAGCCCAGCGCTTTCCCCAGCGCCCCTCAGCGCAACCAGCCCTTGATAGCGAACCAATACAGGCTCAACGCCATACCGCTGCCGACCCAGAAAGCCACCTGGGGCAGCGAGGAGGGCCAGGGGGTATCGATCAGGTTCATACCCAGCATACCGCCGGCCACCGACGGAATCAGCGCCAGAGTCGTGAGTATGGCCAGCAACCGCATCACCTTGTTCATCTGGAACGACGACACATTCAGGCGCATATCCACCAGCGCCGCCAGGTTCTCGCTCAAATCATCGACCCGCTCGTACAGGTCCGAGGCCTCGCTGGCCAGCAACTGAAACTGGGGCAAGTTTCCCACCTCAAAACCGCGAATGGCGATGCGGCGGGAATTGAGACTGCGGGTCACCTCCGCCAAGTGTCGCAGCGTGGTGCGCACCCGGGAAATTTCCGCGCGCAGCAGAAAGGTGCGCTGCAAAAATTCCCGGTCGCGCAGGGACGCTTCATTGGCCTCGATGGCCATCAAGCGGGTCTCCAGCCACTCAGCCACCCGGGCGTAAGCGCGCACGACTTCTTTTACCAGGGCGTGGGTGGCATTTACCAGCGCCGGCCCGGTGGCGTCGCCGCTGGCCTCGCTCTCCTGCAGGCGACGCTCCACCCGGCGGCGCAAATCGCTGGGCTCGCGCTCCAGCACCGCCACATTCTTGTCCGCCCCCACCAGCAGCAGCCCGGCGCGCTGAATGACCGTGCTCTCGGCACTGATGTCGCCGGACAGCTGCGGGTACCAGGCAAACAGGGTCACGTAGCGGTCCAGCCGGTCGAGGCGCGGAAAAGCGGCACCGTATAATTTGCCGTGCAACACCGGTTCCGGCACCGCAAAGCTGGCCGCCAACGGCGCCAGCAGTTCTTCGCCGACACCGCTGACGTAGAGCCAGTCCTCCTGTTCCGAGCCGATGCGCTCCAACAAGTGCTGCCAATCCACCGACTGCAGGCCTTTGCCGCCGGCGTCGAAATCCAGCGCCCAGGCCTGCAACTCACCCGACGATCGCGCCGCCGCCGCGGCCTGGGCTGTGACCGGCCCCGCCAGCCGCGCACTGGAGCGGGTCCCCAGCACCGCCACTCGCACAAACCGGATCAGGCGCAGCGCCGGGGAGGCACCCAGGGTCTCGGCGGTAAAGGGCAGCAGCGATATCAGCGCCGCCAGGATAATAAACACATCCAGCAAGCGCCAGGGACTGCGCACAAAGGCGGCCTTGTCCGGCGCCAGCAGCAAGCCGGCCGAGTACTCCAGCGCGAACAGCAACACGATCAGCACGTCCGCCACCACCAGGGCCCGCTCCAGCGCCGGCGACATCGCAAAGGCAAACGGCACCGCCGCCAGCGCCAGGGTGATCAGCGCCAGCAGGGCCATCAGTTCATCGCTGAGCAGCAATTGCAAGCGCACCGCCAGGCGCAGCAGCGGCGCTGGCGTTTTTGTGGCCAGCCCACTGCCGGGTCGCGGCTCTTTGTTATTCGTCACGGGGCACTCCTCGGCATAAATAATGGCCAGCCCGGTGCCACGGCAATGGCTGGCGCTCTGTCAATCCAGCATACAGCGCGGCGACTTGACCCACTAGGAGCCTGTCGGACTTAGGGTTGCCCTGCTGCGAAAAAGCCGAGTTTGGCCATTTTTTAACCATTTTCTCGTTAAATAGAACCACTATTCGCCTCAAAAATGGTTAAAAACTGACTCAAATCGGACTTTCTCTCGCTACGGGCACCTAAGTCCGACAGGCTCCTAGCCTTCAGGTTCAGGTAAATTTTCGCGCTCAATCCAGCGCCAGGGTTACTCCGCGGCGACTGCTGTCTATGGCCAGCTCGATCAATTCGATGGTCCACAGGGCCTCGACGGCACTGACCGGTGGCGGCTGGTCGCGCCTGATTGCCGCGGCCAGCTGGCGAAAAAACTGCTGGTAGCCACCGCTCTCCGTGGTGACCGGCGCCGCGCCCTCAGCCCGGTAGAGCGTGCCGAAGTCGGCGGCGACCTCGTCGCCCCAGTGGTCGTGGTCGGGGCGCACGCCGGCACGGAGGCGATCTTCCTGGGGATCGAGGCCGTACTTTACGTAACTGCCCTGGTCGCCCTGCAGCTGGAAGCGCAGGTTGGGCCCGGCACAAAAAGGGCTGGCGTGCAGCACCACCTGCTTGTCGGCATAGTCCAGCAACAGGTGAAAGAAATCCGTGGTACTGGCGTCAGCGCGCATTGCCCGGCAGCGCGCGGTCAACGCCGCCGGGCGCCCAAACAGCTGCAGCGCCTGGTCCAGCAGGTGCGGCCCCAGGTCATAGAGAATGCCACCGCCATCGGCCGCCGTCTCGCGCCAACGCTGGCGCACCTGGGGCCGAAAACGATCAAAGTGAGATTCGTAGTAGCGGATATTGCCGAGCCGATTTTCAGCAATCAATTTTTTCACGGTGAGAAAGTCGCCGTCCCAGCGCCGGTTTTGGTAGACCGTCAAAACACGCTTTTTTTCGGCCGCCAGCGCGATCAACTCTTCGCCCTGGGCGACGCTGGTGACAAATGGCTTCTCCAGCAACACGTGTTTGTTGCATTGCAGCGCCAGTTTGGCCAGCGGAAAATGCACATCGTTGGGGGCGGTGATAATCACCAACTCCGCGTCGCTGTCCGTGAGCATGGCTTCCGCATTGGCATACAGGCTCACGTCCGGCAGCTGTTGCCGGACCAGCTCGCCCTGGCTGCTGCTGACCGCCAGCAAGTCGAACTCGGCCAGGGTTTCGAGAAACGGGATATGAAAAGTCCTGGCCGAAAATCCGTAACCGACGATTGCGGTCTTAATGGCATTGCCCTTAACTGTATTGGTCTTAACTGTATTGCCAGTGGTCATTAACGGGTCCGTAAGCGGTTGTGATACATTGATGCGCGCGCATTTTTGCCCTTCCAGGCGCAACCTGAAGGAATTCTCCCTGTGCTTAAACGCCTGGCCATTAGCCTCAGCCTGCTTGTCATCCTCGCCCCCATCGGCCTCTACCTGAGCTGGAGCCAGTGGTCGCCGAGCATGGCACGTTTGCTGCTGCGCGGCTACGATATCGACCTGCACCAGGCCAAAATTTCCCGGCCGTCACTGACTGGCATCGCCATCAGCGACCTGGTGGCCGACTATAGATTATCCGGCTACCAACTGCAGCTGCAAGCGAATGATTTAACGCTCACCTATCGGCCATTGCAGCTGCTCAAGGGCAGGCTGGCAACTGTGCATATTGACCAATTACAGCTGGCCGTAGCTGCGGATGCCAGCCGCGAGGCCATACCCCAGGGCAGTGGCACTTCGCTGGCATTGCTGCTGCCCCAGACCTGGCTGGCAGCATTACCGCTGCAGCAACTGCAGATTGACAGGCTGCTGCTCGAGTCGGCTGACCTGCTGCCGCAATACAGCCTGAGCGGCGACCTGCGCCTGTCCCCCGAGCAACTGCAGCTGCAATTTGAAATCCAAAACCGGCAACCACAACCATCACAGTTGCAAGCATTACCGTCGCAACCATCACCTTTACAACTATTGCCATCACAGCCATCACCTTCGCCGCAACTGCCCTCACAACTGCTGCCCTCGCAACCGCTGCCGCCTGACGCCCCGACCTACGGCCACATTCTACTCAGCGCTGACCGGCACAACGCCCTCGCCGCTGCGGTAACCCTGGAGGGTGAAGCGGCATTGCAGTTATCCTCCCGCATCGCGAGCGCACCTGACAGCCAGGCCTGGGAAGGCACGCTGGAGCTCAAGCTCGGCAGCGCCAGCGCACTGGCACAGCAGTTGGGCCTGCTACTCCCGAACCAGCAACTCGACGGCCAACTTGAGATCGGTTGGACCATGCCACTGCCCGAGGTCATCCACAGCGACACCTTGCCGCAACTGCAGCTGAGCGGGCACTTGCGCAGCGGCGGTCAATACCGCACCCCGCACCCGGATTTGTCCGCCTCGGCAACGGCGCCACAGGGTGATGCCGCACTCCTGGCGGGCAACTTTCAGCTCGACGCCCGCTACCAGGCCGATTCCCGGCAGTTGCAACTGGTGTTGGAGCAGACTCGGGTTACTGCCGGCGTCGACCTGGCACTGCCCTTTATCCCGCCCCGGCCCGGCGTCGATAAACAGCCGCTGCAGCTGGAGCTGGAACTGCAACCCGGTGCGCGCCTGCAGGCACTTATGGCGGCGCGCAAACTGGAGCTCACCAACCTGGCGGGAGAAGTGCGTGCCGCCCAACAGCACAGCGGTATCGCGGCGCAGCTCGACTTCGCCGAGGCGACCGGGACTATCCCCTGGGTCGCCCCGGAGCACGCCTCCGGTGCCGCCGCCATCGCGCTGCAGGGTGACCTGGACAAACTAGTGTCAGAGGCCGTAAGTGCGCAAAAAATACAGCTAAACAGCCGCGGCAGAGTAACCCTGGAGGCGCACCAACTGTCCTACACCACGGTGGCGGACACGGTCCTGAAGGCACACAGCCTGCGCGGTGACAGCTGGCAAGCGCCGCAACTACAGATCACCGCCAACACACCGCTGACCCTATTGTGGCAAGCGGATGACCTCAAAATTCCGGCGGCGCAGTTTCGTCTTGGCCGGCAACAGCTGCAGCTGGCCGGCGAGCCGCTGCAGTTCGGTGGGGCGAATCTCGACCTCCACAACCTGCACCTGCCCTCCGGCGCAGCAGCCAGTGCCGAGCTGACACTGGGCATCAGGGCACTGGTGTTGCAGCACCAGCAGCGGCAGCTGGCAGCGCTGACCATCAACAGCCAACTAGGTCTCGACCAGAACCGCCTGGCGGGCAGCTTCAACGTCCACACCGACAACAAGCTGCTCAGCAGCAACGGCCAGCTGCAACACGACCTCGGCACTGGTAAAGGTCAACTCAGCGCCGACACCCGCTCCGCCAAACTCGGGGAAAAACAGGTGTTTCTGCCCGCTCTGGTCAAACCGCTGGGCCTGCCGCTGGACATCAGCGGCGGCCAGCTGAGTGCCACTACCCGCCTCAGCTGGAATCGACAGGGCCTGACTCAAAGCTCGGCGGAGGTGCAACTGCAAAACCTGAGTGGATTCTACCAGCGCAACCTTGTACGGGGCCTGAACGCCAAACTGCTGGCCCGCAACCTGCACGACCAATGGCACATCAGCGCCGACTCGCTAACCATTGCCAATATCGATGTGGGCATCCCGATCCGCAATATTCAGCTCGGGTTCAGCTCGGAAGCGCAAACTGTTCTGGTGAAGGATTTACAGGCCGAACTTTTGGGTGGCCGCGCCAGTCAAAAAGCCCTACTGTACAACTGGTCCGCGCCGGAGAATCACTTGGTGATTGATTTGCACAACATCCAGCTCAACCAGGTTCTGAAACTTGAGTCCGGTATTTCCGGCAGCGGTAGACTCAGCGGCAGCCTGCCCCTGACCCTTTCCAGCACCGGGCTGCGGGTGGATAAAGGCAGGCTCAGCAGCCTGGCACCTGGTGGCGTAATTAAATACGACAGCAAAGTGCCACTGGGAAAATCTGCCCTGGACGCCAGCCTGCAACTGACCCTGGACGCGCTGAAAAACTTTCATTACCAGGTGCTCGACGTACAGGTGGACGCCGACGAAGCCGGTGACCTGGTGCTGCGTGCAAGGCTGCAAGGCAACAACCCGGATCTCAAACAGCAGCGCCCGATTCACTTTAACCTGAACATCACCGAAAACATTCCGGCACTGCTAAAAAGCCTGAAACTGACCCAGGACATCAGCCAAGACCTGAATCAACGCATCGAATCCTTATACCAACCGCGCCACCAGGGAGCCAGACAATGAACCCCATACCCGAGCCCCACCAGAGCCACCGCCGGCTGCTGCTCAGCTGCGGACTGCTGGCCGCCAGCCTGGCCCTCTACGCCTGCACCCCCACCGTCAAGGTGGACACCAGCGAACCAATTACCATCAACCTCAACGTCAATATCAAGCATGAGATACTGGTGAAAGTTGACCGGGAGCTGGAGAATGTTTTATCCGAAGACAGCGGCTTGTTTTGATGGCCAGGATGATGAACCGGGAACCCTGTGCCGCACCCAGCTGAACACCTACAGCCGAGCATTTATGAACAAACAATTAAACTTGAACTCTGACACTCAAGCATTGACCACCGACCCGCAGGCGCTCAGCAAGCGCCAGCCAGTGATTGACCAGGAGCCGACATCATGACCAGATTCTTTCGCACCGGTTTACTCTTCACCGCCCTGTTATTTTCCATGAGCGCCCTCAGCCTGTCCCTGCAAGATGCCAAGGACCAGGGCCTGGTGGGTGAGCAACCCAACGGTTACCTCGGCATTGTCGGTCGCTCGTCGGCGGAACTGGAAGCGCTGGTAGCCGATATCAACGGCAAGCGCCGCGACGCCTATGAAAGCATCGCCAATAAAAACAAGACACCGCTGGAAGCCGTTGAACAACTGGCGGGACAAAAAGCCATGCAGAAAACAACCTCGGGCAACTACATCAAACTGGATGGCCGCTGGCAAAAGGTTAATTGACCGGTACTGGCAGAACGCGAACTGACCAGCACTGGCAACCTGGAATTGTATTATCTCAAGGCAGGCCTGCCTTTAGAGCAGGCCAAGCCCCCCTCTAAGAAAACCCCAGCCCACAGACGGCCAAACCCCTCCTCAATTACCTCCAATGCTTTACATCTTGCCGCTGGCACTATGGCAGGTCTGGCTGCGGGGGTTTGCTTTCAAGACCCTCGACAGCAGGGATGCTGTCGTGGAGCCTCCATGGATGGATGCACGGCGAGTCTTGAAAGCAAACCCCCGCGGCCAGGCCGGGAAAAGAACTAATACCCCAATGGCTTAAGGGCACATCCCTCCCACCGCCCGATAGCCGGCTTATTAAAAGGTAATTCGAAACCTTTTAACATAGCGGTAACCTACCGGATTTTTTAACAACCCAAAACGCCAGCCCGCAAATCTCAACCCTTGTTTCTCACCCTTGCTGCTTAACCCTTGCTGCTTAACCCTTGCTTCTCACCCCAAGTGGTCGTCGCCGGCCAGGTGGTCGGTGAGGTTATAACTGAGCAGTTTATTAGTGTTAAGACACAGCTCGGAAAAGGCGGTATTGCTTTTCGAGTAATTGGGCCACTGCCTGGTATCGCCATCGATAAAGTGTGACAGGGCAATGGCGATCGCCACCCCATGAGCAACTATCACGATATTGTCTTGCGGGTGCTTGTGCACTATCTCATCAATAGCTGCGACGATGCGCTTCCTGACCAGATTCTGCGACTCACCCTGCGGCGCGGTAAAATCGGGATTACTCACCAATTGCGCCAGGATATCCTCGCCCTCCGTCAGGGACTCGAACGACTGCCCCTCCCAATCGCCCAGGTTAAACTCCTTCAGCCGCGCATCCAGGATAACCGGCACCTGGAACTTGTCGCCGATGGACTGAGCGGTAATCCTGGCCCGCTGTAATGGACTCGCGTAAATCACATCCGGCCGCATATAGTTGTGAAAATGTTCACCCAGGCGCCGGGCCTGGTCGTGGCCCTGCTCGGTCAGCTCGGTATCGGTAAAACCATGCCACACCCGGTCGATATTGGCGTAGGTTTGACCGTGCCGAACCAGCCCAATTCTGCCTTTATGCTTAACCATAAAGCTCTCTCTGTAACCAGTTGAAATCAGATCGGAACAGTATACACCCCTTAAAACAGACAAAACTGCCACAGCCCCCTGCCCCAGAACTTTCAACCGATTACAACGTCTAAGACTGCACGGTAGCAAACACAATAGTCCTGGACTAAAACCCGGCAGATTACAGGATTAATCTCAACAGCAAAAAATGTCGCCAAACCACTCAACTCTCTCTTGAAACCGGTCCGGCCAGACCAATATCCATACTGCCAGTTGACATTTTCAGGAGGTGTAACATGGCTCTGATACCAAGAGGCAGCTTTTACGATTTGGACAAAATCTTTGATGATTTTTGGGCTCCGGCCACTCGCAACGAAAGCAATGTGGGTAATTTTTTTACCCCCCGGGTAGACATCAAGGAGCTCGACGATCACTATGAAGTGACCGCGGAATTGCCCGGCATCAAAAAGGAAGATGTTCACATTACCTTGCACGACGGCATTCTCACTCTGGAGGCGGAAGCTCAGCAGGAAGAAAAACAGGAGCAAGAAGGTAAAATCATTCGCCAGGAGCGCCGTTACGGCAAGTACCGACGCAGCTTTAACCTCGGTGGCAACGTCGAGGAAAGCGACATCAGCGCCGCGTTTAGCGATGGCGTGCTAAAGCTGAAGGCCCCCAAGGCCAAGCCAGGCATACCCCAGCAACGGCGCATTGAGATAAGCTAGCACTTGTCGTAGCCAGCTGTCGAGACCACACCCCCGACGCTCTCCGTAGTGCCGGGGGGTTGGTATTGCTGGCCCCCCCGGGCTCCCCCCGGCCATGGCGTTCTCACCGCTGCACACGCATAGTCCTACAGACGTAGCGCAACATGACATAAAACAGCAGGCAGCCTATGAACAAGAAAGTCCTGACAGAATTGCAGCAGCAATTATTGGCGCGCCAGAGCGAGCTGTCGCAGCGCATTGCCGAAGTCACCACCAATATCACCCAGGAGCACTCTGCCGACTGGTCGGAGCAGGCCCAGGAACGCCAGAATGATGAGGTGCTGGAGGAGATCGGCAACGAGTCCCGCCACGAATTGCAACAGATTCACCACGCCATCGAGCGCATTAATAACGGCACCTATATGCTGTGCAGCGAGTGCGGTGCTGATATTAACCCCGAGCGCCTCAAAGCGGTACCCTATACCGACCTGTGCATTAAATGCGCTTCCGCGGCAGACTGATATCCGTCAATCAGTCCTGCCAGCATCGCGCCAGATTATGCCGCACCCGAAAGGGCTGGTGACTGGTCCGGGGTGTAACTTTCAGATGTAACTTTCAGATGTAACTTGCAGGTGTAACTTGCCGGCGTCATGTTCGCACCAGGCTCCGCCTGACTGCCGCAAAAGCAGCCGCCGGTTACTCCCCAGGCAACCATGGCTCGCGCCAGAATGACACCGAGGTCACCGCAATCCTGGCGGCTGGACGCTGCACCCATTTGACCACAAATCCTGCTTGCCTATTGCGCTCGCCTGTGGTCTTGTTACTCTGGAAATTAACCGCACCTCAGTGTCGGTTTTGCAGTGCCCCAAACACAACTCCCGGCCACCGCCTACTACTGGATACAAAATACGTGGAAACACTGTCAGTCAACTTCCTTATCTGGCTTGGTATCCTGTTTTGCATCAGCCAGTCGGCCATGTTTTCCGGCCTTAACCTGGCGCTGCTGGGCATCAGTCGCCTGCGCCTGGAAGTCGAGGCCCACTCGGGTAACCCCGCTGCCAAAAAGGTCCTGGCCCTGCGCCAGGACGTCAACTTCCTCCTCACCACCGTTCTGTGGGGCAATGTGGGCATCAACGTGCTGCTGACCCTGCTTTCCAATTCGGTAATGACCGGGTTGACGGCGTTCCTGTTCTCCACCGTGCTGATCACCTTTGCCGGGGAGATCACCCCCCAGGCCTATTTTTCCCGCCACGCCCTGCGCATGGGCGCGCTGTTGGCCCCGGTGCTGCGTTTCTACCAAATTTTACTTTACCCGGTCGCCAAACCCAGTGCCATGGTGCTGGACCGCTGGCTGGGTGCCGAGGGCATCAGCTACTTTCGCGAGCAAGACCTGCACACGGTGATTCGCAAGCATATGGACGCCAGCCAGAGCGACGTCAGTATGATCGAAGGCATTGGCGCCATGAATTTTTTGCGCCTGGACGACATCGGCGTGACCCAGATGGGGGAACCCGTCCACAGCGACAGTATCATCACGCTGCCGGAACACCTGGGCCAACCGGTTTTTCCGGCGTTCAAATGCAGTATTGAGGACGAATTTTTACAGCGCGTCCACAAGGGCGGCCGCAAGTGGGTAATCATTGTCGACCCCCAGCAGGAGCCGGTCATGGCCTTGAATGCCAACGCCTTCCTGCGCGATGCTCTGTTGTCGCCCACAACGATCAACCCGTTGCAATACTGCCACCGCCCAATCATCGTTAAGGACAATGCCACCCTGCTCGGCAAAGTGCTGTCGCACTTGAAGGTCTACGCCCGCCACGAGGCTGACGACGTGATTAAAGACGACATGATACTGGTCTGGACCGACAAAAAACGCATAGTCACCGGCACCGACATTCTCGGCCGCCTGTTGCGCGGCATCGCCACCCGGGCACGACCACCGGCGCCGGATGAGACGTAAACAGCCCTAAAATAAAAACATACAACTTATGAATGGACTCTCGCTAGCGCTCCGAACGAATTGATGCTCACGGCAAGCTGATATTCAGGGCCTTGAAAACAGTCTCACCGGGATAGCCATCCGCCACCATATTGTGCGCCTTCTGGAAGTCGCGGATGGCCTGGCGGGTACCGGGGCCGAGGATACCGTCCGCAGTACCAGCTTCAAAACCCAGCTGGTTCAATTTTTCCTGCAGCTCCTGCACCTGCAGAATACTCAAACGGGGCTGAGTCTCCGGCGCCGGCACTTGCAGGGTCCCGGCGCCATTGATGCGGTCCGCCAAGTGGCCCACCGACAGCGCGTAAAACTCGCTGCGGTTCCAGCGCATTATCACCGCGAAGTTGTCATACACCAGAAAGGCCGGGCCCTCAAAGCCGGCCGGCACCAGCACCGCCGCCTCGATCTCGCTGGCAGGCACCCGCTCGCCATTGACCATACGCAGCCCCAGCTCGCGCCAATGGGTCAATGGCTGCTTGTTGCCGCGACCAGCGGTGGCGTAATCAAAGTTGGGCGGCAGGATCACCTCCCGGCCCCAGCGCAAACCCCGCTGCCAGCCCAACTGCTGCAGGAAGTTGGCCGCCGACGTCAGTGCATCCGGGATACTGCCCCAGAGATCTGCAGCACCGTCGCCATCGCCGTCCCGGGCGTAGCGGCGATAGGCCGAGGGCATAAACTGGGTGTGCCCCATGGCACCGGCCCAGGAACCGAACAGCGGCGGCTTGATACCCGGCTCACTCAACAGGTGCAGCGCCTGGAACAGCTCAGCGGTAAAAAATGTCTTGCGGCGCGGGTCGCAAGCCAGGGTGGCGAGGGAATCCAGGATCGGCATCTTGCCGAGGTAACCGCCATAATTGGTTTCCAGGCCCCAGAAGGCCACCAGGTACTGGGCCGGCACCCCGTACTCCACCACCAGGCGATTGAGCAGCGGGCGGTGCTGCTGCAACAATTCACGCCCGCGGTTTACCCGCCAATCGGTGACCCGGCCATTGAAATAACCGGCGAAGGTCTGGGTAAATTCCGGTTGGCGGCGATCCAACTCGATCACTTTCGGCACAAATTGCACTTGCGCCAGGGGCCCCTCTACCGTCGCCTGGGGCACCCCGCTGGCCAGCGCCTGCTGCTGCAAATTGGCCACACAATCGGCAAACTCATCCGCCCGCGCAGTTGTCGGCACAACGGCCAGCGCCAGCCACGCGACCGCTAACGACTTCGAAAAAAAACACCACCTGTTCAAAAAAGATACAACCTCGCGCAACACCACAGCACCGCCAGTAAGAAACCAAAAACAGCGGCCAGAATAGCAGAATATTGCAGGCCGGAGTAGAATGTCCCTGACGCTCACCAAGCGCAGCCCTGCTGCTCAATCTGCCGGCCGGAGGCGCTTCCTGCCAGGCGTCCGGCACCACCGGGCAGCGTAAAAGCAGCCGCCTGAAACAGCTGACTAAAAGCAGCTGCTTTAATACAACAGCGCAACAATTTCTGCTCACTAAATAGCAAACAGGCATCGCTGGCATTATGACCACCGTCAACTTTTGGAACGGCAATAAAAGCAGCGCCCGGCAGGGCTACGAGACCGAACTGCTGCAAGCCTGCCTTGCCGCGACGGCAACAGACTGGGGCCCAGCGCAGTTGCATATCGACAACACTGACTATCCACGGGCGGAAGACGAAGGCAATATTTTTAGCGCCGGTGCCGATATCCTGGTCACCGTTGCCGGCAATCAGAAATTCAAGGACAAGCAGAAGATCATACTGCCCCGGCCCCTGGCCAAGGGCCTGCTGGGCTACCGCTTGATCATCACGAGAACGGAATCCCTGGGCAGATTCCAGGCACTGACCGAGGCGACGGCATTACAGGCGCTGGCCATTGGTATTCCGGCAACCTGGGCGGACGCGGAAATATTCCGCCTGAACAGCTATTGCGTGGTCGAACGAGGCTCTTTTGATGACCTGTTTCAACTACTGAAAACGGGAGCATTCGACTACACTTCGCTGGGCGCCAACGAGATAGAGGCAGCTTTTGCGCAACGTGCAGAACCCCTTGGCGGACTCAGTATTGAACCCACCGCAATGATCTACTACCCCCTGCCGCTGGTGTTCTACGTCAACCCGGCCAAGCCCGATCTTGCCAAACTGGTAGAGGCCGGCTTAACAGCGTTAATGGCCAGCGGCGAGCACGACGCCCTCTTCCGCAAACACCACGGTGATGTGGTGCAGCGCCTGGGCCTGAGAGAGCGCAAGGTTTTCACCTTGTGCAACCCCTTCCTGCCCCCGGAGATGGCCGACTTCACCCCCACCCTGCTGGACTAGCATTAAAGAAGAGCACAATAAAGGCGGCGGCAAATAAAGGGGTCGGTGACAGACAGGAATCATTTCGATTACCGTTTGTCACCGACCCCTTTTAGGTTTTGGGGCGGTGGTTTAGTCGTCTTGCAACACGCTTTCGATCGCCGCGGCCAGTTCCCTGCTATCGGGGCGGGTACTGCTGCCAAAATGCTGCACCACCGCACCTGAAGCATCGATCACATACTTGTTGAAGTTCCAGCCCGGCGCCTGGCTCTGGCTGGCGAGCGCGCGAAACACCGGATTGGCATCCGCTCCCTTGACGTGGCTAGGGGCCAGCATGGTAAATGTTACCCCGTAGTTGACGTAACAAACTTCCGCCGCGCTGGCCTCATCCTTCGCTTCCTGGCGAAAGTCGTCACTGGCAAACCCCAGCACCAGCAGGCCGCGCTGCCGGTATTTCTGGTGCAGGGCCTCGAGGCCCTTGAATTGCGGAGTGAAACCGCAGTGGCTGGCAGTATTGACGACCAGCATTGGCCGGCCCGCTTGCAACTCACACAGGTGCAATTGCTCTTTCGAATGCAGCTTGCGCATGGAGTGATCCATGTATTGAGGACAAGCGGCGGCGACGGCAACGCTGCCAAACAGCGCAATGGCCGCAATGAAAATACGAAGCATGACGAACCTCCAATGTAAGTGAGCAGAGCAAGCGTCACTGGTTAAATACGCCAACTCTGCGCCTGCGGTTTTAACACAGTGGCTTACCGAGCGTTTATTGCAACGGCTTTAGTCCGGCGTCGACCCGGCGCAGCACCAACCTGCAGCAAGCCGACCCCTCAACTCATCTCCGGGGGTAGCGGCCAGTCCGCGGCATCCACTGCAAAGTCAGGCTGCCTGGGCCTGACACCGCCCCACTTGCGGGTGAACTGGCCATCCCCATCGAATTGCTGCGCCTGCTTTTCGAGGTTGAAATGGCGACCGCCGCGGGGGTCGGCACCGACGCCGGCAATATACTGCCAATTGCCGTAGTTGCTGGCGACATCGTAATCGATCAGGTGTTTCTCGAAGAAGGCCGCGCCGTAACGCCAGTCCACACCCAGTTCGTTGACCAGGCAGCTGGCGGCGATCTGGCGGCCGCGGTTGCTCATCCAGCCGGTTTCAAGCAACTGCCGCATCAGGGCATTCACCAGTGGGAAATTGGTATCCCCCTGGCACCAGCGAGCAAAGTTTCTCGGGTCAAAGGTGGATAGCCTCGCTTTGCCCTTGGCGCCCCCCACCCGAAACAGGCTGATATCATCCCGGCGCGCACGCCAGTGGAAAAATTCCCGCCACAGCAATTCGTATACCAGCCAGCGGCTGGATTCACTCTCGCCCTGGACCTGCTCATGGGCTTGGACCGCCGCCACCACCTCCCTCGCAGACAGGCAACCGAGTGCCAGCCAGGGCGAGAGTGTACTGGAGCCATCCAGCCCGTCGAGACAGTTGCGCGTCTGCTTGTAGTCGGCAAGCCCTGCCTGGGTCCACTGCCTGAGGCGACGCTGACCGGCAGGCGCTCCGCCGCGGATGGGCAACGCGGCGGAGGCCCTCACTGCTGCAGCCGGCAGCGGCTGAAATTCAAACGGCGGCGGCGCTGGCAGTCGCGCCGGTGCCGGCAACGGCTCGGCCACGGGCAGCCCCAACACCTTGTCTTTAAAGGGGGTGAACTGGACCGGGAGTTGCTCCAACTCAAACGGCAGGTCATGGCGAGTAAAGAGGGTATTGCCGGGATGCACCTTGAGAGCGACCGGCAAAGCCGCGGCAACCCGACGCAGGCAATGTCGTTCATAGTAGCCCGGTGAGCGCGACGTACCCACCAGCGACGCCCTGGTCTGCCGCACCAGCGCCGCCAACCCGACTTCCGGCGGGCCCTGTAAAACCAGCAGTTTTTGCCCCAGCGCAGCGAGTTCCGCATGCAGCGACTGCAGTGACTCAGCCAGAAACCGCTGCCGCTGCCCACCCATCCCGGTGAGGTTACACCAGGGCCGGTTTGCAGGCCAAAAGTACACCAGCAACAGCGGCTCGGCGCGGCAGTGGGCAAGCAGGCCGGGGTTGTCCCGCAGGCGCAGATCCTGTTGAAACCAGTAAATTTCTGTCATCGTCTCTCGCCGAGGTTAGCCTGCTCTTGTACCTGCTGTACCTACTGTACCTACGCGCGGAGCGGTCAATACGATCATTAAAGAAGTCCTGATTATCACTAAAGCCAGGCGTCGTCCAGCTGGCACTATGGTAGGCCTGGCTCCTGGAGCCAGGCCGGGAGAAAAGCTGATGTCCCAGGGTTTACGAGGTATATGTCTACTATCGCCGAGGGCTGGCTTATTAATAGGGGTAATTAGGAAAGAAGTTGGCAGCAAAGACAGTTAGGCAGAACCAAACACGACCATCAACAGCGCAAATACGAATCCTGCGCCCGCGATAAGAAGGCCGTTTTTGTACACTGACGTCTTGGGCAAGAACATCAGAAAAGCAGACACCACAAAAAACAGCAACCCGACTCCGAAGGTGATATTCAGCCAGAACAGGGGGCTATTGGTGGTGGCCTTGTGCAGATTCACCAGCTTCGCCAGCGGCAGCGGGTAGTCCTTGTCGGTAACCACCGCCACACCGGTGCCCTTGTCGTAGATACCCTGCTGGAAGCGAACTTGATTGTCAGTCTCCTCCAGCAGCTTGAAGCCCTTCATTCTCAGGCTTTCGCCGAGCTCTGCGCCGGCCAGTCCCGGGCTCAACTGGCGCTCGACGGTTTGTTCATACTGCAAAAAATCGGTAGTCCGAAAAATCAGCAATATGCCACTGAGCGCGTAAATTGCCATAATACCCGCCAGGAAAAATCCCAACCAGCGGTGATAGCGACGCAGGGAGTTATGAAATTTCATTGAGGCCATAGTTACTCCAGATTTTTAAATTTGCCAAGCCATATCAGGCTTAACGTTGCAACACCAATTCAGTCAGCGTTCAATTCCGCATCGCGCTTCTTGTCGATTTTGTGTTGATCCTCACTGATGCCCATTTTCCAGTAGCTGGAAATATACCTGAGCTTTTTCTCAACTGGACGAACTTCGCGGAAACACCTGCGCAGCTCGCGCATACTGTTGAATTCCGACGCCGCCCATACCGCCGGCGAACCCTCCAGCCAGGGCAGCGCTGCAATGCGCTCTGCCAGCACCCTGCCCTCCGGATCCGGATCCGGGTTGACCACCCAAACCAGCTGCAGGTTTTGCGGCGCGCGCAACGCCTGGATATCCTCTTCGTGCAACACTTCAAGCACCGCGTAACCGCGCGTGTCAGCGGGCAACAATTCCAGGTTAACGCTAATGGCCGGGAGGGCGGTCATGTCGCCGACAAACAGGCACCAGTCGCCATCGCTGTTGATCAGCTTGCGCGGGCCGGGCCCACCCACCAGGATACGATCGCCGACACCGGCTTGAGTTGCCCAGCGGGACGCCGGGCCGGGCGCGTCGTGCAAGACGAAATCCACATCAATTTCGCCCTCGCGCTGGTTGCGCACTGTGTAGGTTCGCAGCAGCGGCTTGGCACCGTCCTGTTGCGGGAACACCAATTTGATGTAAGCACCGCCCTGGTCCTCCTGCGGGAAGGTAGCCATACCACTGCCGCCGAGGGTGATACGGCGCATATGGGGGGTAATATCGGCGGTGGCGAGCACCTCCAGTTCACGGGGTAAAGGCCTGGACATATTAAGACTCTCCTGATTGGGTCGACGGCTGGGCATGGCCAAGACTGTCGGTCATTTTGCGGCTCAGCTGGATAAACATACTCACTTCTTCAGCACTGAGCTGTTGCGTCATCTGCGCGGTAACCCGGGCTTCCACCGCCTGCAGTCGGCGCATAATCTCGCGCCCCGCGTCAGTGGGTTGCAGCAGCTGGCTGCGCCGGTCACCGGGGTTATCGACCTTGATAATCAGCTCAGCGTGCATCAGTTCGTTGAGCACACGGGTTATCTGCGCCTTGTCGCGACGCATATGGGTGGCAATGGTGTGGGCGGTGCAGCTGGGGTTGCGACACACCCCCTTCAGCACCCGAATCTGGGTAATGGGTAGCGGAATACCCTCGGCCACAATAAGCTCGCGCAGCCGGGATTTGTAGGCGTGGGTGAGGCGATGTAGCGGATCGCTGAGGGACTGCGGCAGAGACGCCCCCGGCTTTTGGGGTTGCGGCACAGTCGGTTGAGAAACAGTGGGTCGAGGCATAGAGGGCTCAGGCATCATAGGTTGAAAACAAGGAACCAGGCATTTGGTTGACTTGATCAACTATATTAAATGTGCTTGACAATGTCAACTAAAATAACTGGCGCGAACCCATCTCCTCGGCAGACACTGATCGCAGCCGGCCAAGCTCAGCCGGGCAACGGGCTGAATGGCAGGTTTATGCCTCGCAAAAGCACAGGCCGGGAGTATGTCGGGCCGGGGTGGGCCACAGCGCGCTTCGGGCAAGTCGACCGCAGGAGAGCAGGAGCAGTGAGATGTCAGCTGCCCGGAGAGTGCACCATACGCCCCCGCCGGACAGAGATTATGGCCGCCGCAGTGACCAGGCCTACAGATATATAGATGGCGATATGCACGGTTTGCATCAAATCCGGGTAGTTGGCCGGCGTAATCAATTCACTGCCAATTAGCAGGTGAATCAATCCGGTGACAACGCTCATGGCGACAATGTTACCGCACACTCGCGCCAGGCTGAGGCTGGCGGAAGCAACCCCTAAGTCCTTGTTCTCCACAGAACTGATGATGGCGTTGTGGTTGGGGGAGGAAAACAGGCCAAAACCAATGCCCACCAGGAAAAGCGCGGCACTGATCAGTACTGTGGGGGTTGCTTCGTGCAGCTTTAACAGGCACAAAAAACCGATCAAGGTGACCAGGCAGCCCCCTGTGCTGAGCAGGCGCGGCTGCAGCCGGTCAGAAAATTTGCCAGAAAAAGGCGCGATCAGGGCCATGGCTATGGCCTGCACCAGCAATACCTGGCCGGATTCCGCCGGTGACAGACCGCGAATATACTGCAGGTACAGGCTGAGCAAAAAAGCCAGCGGGTAGTTACTGGCGTACATCAAAAAGGCGGTCAGCAGCGAAAACCCGAACATCCGGTTTTCCCTGAACAACTGAACCCGAATAAGCGGCTCCTGGTTTCGGGATTGGTGATAAATAAACAAGCCGATAAAGGTAAAGGAAGCCAGCAACAGGACTATGCCCTGGCCCGCGGGGATTTTGGTAAACCCGGTCACAAAGGTCAGTGCCCAGCCGGCAAAAAGCGCGGTCCCGATCCAGTCAAACCTTGAGTGTTGATCCTTTTTCCATTCGCCTTTCACCAGCACGACACCGATAACAATCAGCCCGAGCGCAACCGGGATGGGCACAAAAAACACGGCCCGCCAACTGAAGACTTGCGTCAACCAGCCACCTATGGCCGGGGCAATGGTAAGGCCGATATAAACACTGGCGGTATTCAGGCCCAGCGGCAGCCCCCTGGCATTGGCGGGAAAAACCGACGTCAATAACGCCAGGCTGGAGCCAAAAATCATGGCTGAAGACGCACCTTGCAAGACCCGAAAGAACAGAACCCAGTCTATGGTCGGGGAGAACCAGGAGCCAAGGGATGCCAGCGCAGAGAGAGCCAACCCCAACAGGTATATGCGCTTGCGACCGTAGTTGTCGGCGAGCTTGCCGAAGGGAAGAATCAGGGCCACATTGGCCAGCAAAAACAGGGTTGGCATCCAGGCGATACTCGCCGCATCTGCCTGCAAGTCGGCCGCCATCGAGGGTATGGCAATATTGACGGCCGCCATAGTGAAAGGCATCAACACGGAGCCCATACACACCAGCAACAACACCAGGCGCTGGCTGCGGGTATCAGGGCTGGCAGGAGTAAGGTTTTCTCTGGACAACAACAGGCTCGTCAGGTTTTGCGTGAATTCAAGCGCTGCAGGGTAAACTTTTGGACGCCAAATAGAAAGCGCAGACACCCCCAACCCCCACCCCGCTGGCCACTGGTAAGGCAGCACAAGGCAATAGCAGGCACCGCGGCAGCCCGTTTGCTAAGGCCGCCGGACCGGCCTTACAAAGACATGCTTTAGTCCCGCGCTTCAGTTACACTTTTTGCCCTGGCTCCCGTTTGGATTCTCACCATGTTTGAACAACTGCAGTCCGCCATCGCGCCACTCCTGAATGCCTTTGGCAACAACCCCTATATCCAGGCGGCGGTGGTCATCGTGTTTTCCTTTGTGGTGGCCTCGATTTTCAAATACGTGATTATCGCCGGCTTGAAAAGACTGGTATCCCGCAGCCAGGTGGATGTGGATAACAGCTTTCTCGACCTGTTGCACTCGCCGGTCTACTTCAGCTTCCTGCTGCTCGGCTTTGCCAGCGCCACCCTGATCCTGTCGCCCGCGGAGCTCTACCTGCACATTGTCTACTCGACCTTGCAATCCCTCGCTATCCTGATTTGGTCCGGCTTTTTTATGCGCGCCAATCGCTATTTGCTGACCGGCATTGCCCGCAACTCCCGGCGGGTAAGAATCATCAACAACAAAACCCTGCCGCTGTTCCTCAACCTGGTCAACATCGTGGTCATAGTGCTGGCGGTGTATTTCGTCTTTTCCGTCTGGGGCGTGAATATGACCGCCTGGCTGGCGTCGGCCGGCATCGTCGGTATCGCCGTGGGCTTTGCCGCCAAGGATACCCTCGCCAACCTCTTTTCCGGGGTTTTCATCATGGCCGACGCGCCCTACAAGATTGGCGACTACATCGTCCTGGACTCCGGCGAGCGGGGCGAAGTGACTCATATTGGTATGCGCAGCACACGCATGCTGACTCGTGAGGACGTGGAGGTCACCATCCCCAACTCGGTCATGGGCAACACCAAGATCATCAACGAGTCCGGCGGCCCGCACGAAAAATACCGCTGCCGGGTACCGATCGGCATCGCCTACGATGCGGATATCGATCAAGTGCGGGCAATCCTGATGCAAATTGCGCTGGGGGAAAAACAATACGTCTGCGCCGCCCCGGAACCGCGGGTGCGCTTCCGCCGCTACGGTGCCTCTGCCCTTGAGTTCGAACTGCTGGTGTGGATTGACAAGCCGGCCCTCAAAGGCCGGGTGCTGGACATCCTGAACTGTGAAATCTTCCGCCAGTTCAAGCTGCACAACATCGAAATCCCCTACTCAAAACACGATTTGTACATCAAGCAGATGCCACCGCGGGAGTGATTAGTGCTCCGCCCCTGACCCAACCGCGCTGCGATTCAGGTGCACCATGTCTTTATCGAACAGGCATATTGGCTGCTTCCCGTTTTCGAACAAGGCAGTGCCTCAATAGCCCCCAATCGGTTGGTCATCATCAGCCGCAATAAACTGGCGGGCAAGATTGGTGGTGGCACTGGCCAACAGCGCCGCGTCGACCCCGACCCCGATAAACTTTGCCCCGAGCGCGGCGTATTGCCGGGCCAGTTTCGGATCCACCGCCAACAACCCCGGCGCCTTGCCGGCAGCGATAATGGTTTGGATGGCACGTTCAATGGCCGCAACCACCGCCGGGTGACCGGGCTGGCCGATATAACCCATGGAGGCGGACAAATCCGAGGGACCGATAAAGACGCCGTCGACGCCGTCCACCGCGACGATCGCTTCCAGGTTGGCCAGCGCCGTAACGGATTCGACCTGGACCAGCAAACAGATTTGCTGGTTGGCGGCTTGCAAGTAGCCGGGCAGGCGGTTGTACCTGGCGGCCCGCGCCATAGAAGTACCCAAGCCCCGAATGCCCTGCGGCGGATAGCGCACATCCTTGACCAGTTGCGCGGCTTGTTCGGCACTGTCGACCATGGGCACCAGCAGGGTCTGGGCACCCACATCCAGCAATTGCTTGAGCAGTGCTGTGCGCCCTTCCACCGGCCGCACCAGCGGCTGCGACGGGTAGGGCGCGATGACCTGCAAGTGCCGCTGTACCGCCGCCACATCGTAGGGCGCGTGTTCAGCGTCGATCAACAGCCAGTCAAAACCAGCACCGGCGCAAATCTCCGCACAGGTCGGGTCCGGTATGCCCAGCCACAGCCCGTATTGGGTGCCCGGCTGCTGCAGGCGCTGCTTGAATTTGTTCTCAATAACGTCCACATCCCTCTCCCGGGCAGTTACACAAATTGGCAGGATATACCGCCCAACGGGCCGTAATCAGCGTGAATGGTATCACCGGCTTTGACCGCCAGCGGCCGGGTAAAGGAGCCGGCCAGCAGTATTTGGCCGGGCTCCAGGGCGATCCCGTGGGGGGCAAAACGCCGGGCAATCCAGCGAATACCATTGGCCGGGTGATTCAACACTCCCGCCGCCAGGCCGGTTTCCTCCAACACCGCATTGCGATAACAGAGGGCGCCGACCCAGCGCAAATCCACCTCATTGGGCTTGACCGGTCGGCCGCCCATGATGATGCCGGCATTGGCGGCGTTGTCTGCGATGGTGTCCAGTACCGTGCGTGCCCGGCCGCTCTCCGGGTGCACCCGGTGGCTGCGCGCGGCGATAATTTCCAGCGCCGGCACCACGTAGTCGGTGGCGTTGATCACATCAAAAATCGATACATTGGCGCCCTCCAGCCGATCTTTCAAGACAAAGGCCAGTTCTACCTCGATGCGCGGGTCGATAAATTGCGCCGCTTCGATATCACTGCCATCGGCAAATTCCATATCGTCGAGCAACACACCGTAGTCGGGCACATCGATTTTCATGGCCTCCTGCATGGCGCGGGAGGTCAAACCAATTTTGTAACCGATGACTTGGCGGCCGTTGGCAATTTTTTGTTGCACCCACTGGCTCTGGATCGCATAGGCATCGTCCATGGTCATCTCAGGGTGGCGCAGGGTTACCGGGTCAATGGCCTGGCGCTGAATTTCCGCGTGGTACAAATCGCTGGCCGCAGCGGCTATTTCTGCTTCTGTTAACATGGGTCTTCTCACTTTTCAGGCTTTAATACAGTTCGGATGTTACCGACAACCCGGGTTAAACCGACAGTCACTGCGCGCTCAGTTCAGGCTCGGGCCAGATACTCGCGCAGATTATTTTTGTTGGCTTTGATCTCCGGCAACTCGGACATTTCGAAAGAAATGGCCAACCCCTGGCGGTCAAACAGCGGTTGCAGGTGAGTCGTTAAAGCCGCCAGCAGGGCATCGCCGGCCGCAGCTTTTTCTGCGCTGCTGCGGCCTGAGCCCACTTTAAACTCCAGGTGGACAAAGCCGTAATCCGGATTGCCATCGGCAATGTAAAAATGCTCACAGCGGTGGGCCCGCGCCCGAATGCCCGCCAGCGGAAACAGGCCGGTGGCAACCGCCGTGTCGACCAGGCGTGCCAGCAAAGCATCAAGCGCCAGCGTCTCGGGGTCCAGGTTTGCGGAGTATTCGAGCATCAGGTGCGCCACTATTTCACCTCACCCAAATCCACTGTACCCACGGTGCAGCCAACGGCAAAAATGGGTATCGGCCGGTAGTAATCCACCCGCGCCGGCAGCCCCTGGGTAGCCGCGGCAACGGCAATAAAGGTGCGGATCTCAAAGCCGCCCTGCCCGGCTTCGCGCCAGGTTTGCTCGTCGGTATAGGCCAGCAGCTGCTGTTTGTCATTTTTCTGCCAGCGATCGAGAAAATCCCGGTCCCAGTCTGCGTCGATCTTGCCGGAATCCGGTGTCGCCGGCCAATGGGATATGCCGCCCGTGCCGACGATCGCAATGCGCTCCGGCACCGCGTCACAGGCTTTGCGCAGGGCTTCGCCAAAAGCCCAGGCGCGGTGCAAGGGGGTCAGTGGCGGGCCCTGGCAATTAATATTGACCGGAATAATATCCAGGTCGTAATTGGGCGTGAGAAAATGCAGTGGCACGCTGATACCGTGGTCAAACTTCCACTCTTCGGCGTAGGCGACATCGACGTCCTGTAACACTTGCTGGATCACGCGCCGGGATAAATCCGCGTTGCCGGGCACTGCCGTGCGCGCGATGCCCAGCCACTGCGGATCTTCGATCGGCCCGTAGTATTCATCCGCCATACCGATGCAGTAGGCGGGCATATTATTCATAAAAAAGTTGGCGAAATGCTCGGCGGAGATAACAACCAGCGCGTCGGGCTTGCTCGCCTCCAGCGCGCTGCGCATGCCATCCAGCGCCGCGTAAAACGTATCCACATCGTCCCTGGCCGCCATATGTTTGCGGCCGGTAATACCGGGTGCGTGGGAACAGACCCCTGCGAACACCAAACTCATACTGCCCCCTTACCGTCAGTAGTCACGTATAGACCGGCCCGTACATTGCCGTATTTTTCCAGTGCATCGCGCATCGCCTGGATATACTCGGGCCAGGCGTAGCCGCACATGGCGGCGTAGTGCATCAGTATCTGGCCGTTGACGCCGAGAATATACAACAGGCCAATATCCGGCGTGGTCAGCGCCAGTCGCTCCTCTTCGGTCAATTTATAATCGGCCAACACGCTGTCCTTGTCGGCAAAAAATTGTGTTTGCAGATCTTCATCGCGATTCAGTTCATACAGCAGTTTTTGCACATAATAGAGACTCATAAACACCTCCCCCCTAGACGCCCAGGCGGGTTATTTTGTGGGTGCCGTGGGCGATACAGACATTCTTCGTCTCCATATAGAAGTCAAAACTGTAGTCGCCACCATCGCGGCCAATACCGGACATCTTGATACCGCCGAACGGCGACGGCAGGTTGCGATTGTTTTCTGAATTCACCCAGAGCATGCCGGCCTCCACGTATTTGGCCATGCGCATGGCGCGACCGGTGTTTTCCGTCCAGATATAGCCGGCCAAACCGTAATCCGTATCGTTGGCGATCTGGATGGCTTCGGCTTCGGAATCAAAGCTGATGGCGGTCAATACCGGCCCGAATATCTCCTCTTTGGCAATGCGCATGTCATTGTTGGCATCCGCAAACAGCGTCGGCGCGACGTAGTTGCCAGCACCGAGATCCTCGCGCTTGTGACCACCCACCAGTGTGGTCGCACCGTCAGTCTTGGCAATATCAAAATAACTGCACACCTTTTCGTAGTGACCGCCGTGCACCAGTGGCCCCACTTCGGTTGCCGGATCCAGCGAATGGCCGACACGCAGACTCTCTACCCGCGCCTTGAGCGCGGCCATAAATTTGTCCTGGATACCACTTTGAATCAGCAGGCGACTGGAGGAGGTACAGCGCTGGCCATTGAGGCTGTAGATCATAAACACCACCGCATCCAGGGCCCGCTCAAAGTCGGCGTCATCAAACACGATCACCGGGTTTTTACCGCCCAGTTCAAAGTGCATGCGCTTCAGGGTATCCGCCCCCTGGCGCATGATGTGGCTGCCGGTAGCGGTTTCACCCACCAGCGCCACCGCCTTGATGGCCGGGTGCTCGGTCATGCGCTTGCCCACGGTTTCACCAAAACCGTTGACCGTATTCCAGACGCCATCGGGCAAGCCCGCGTCCCTGGCAATGTCGGCCAGCAGCATGGCGCTCAGGGGGGTCAATTCAGCGGGCTTGTGGACGATGGTGCAACCGGCAGCCAGTGCCGGAGCAATCTTCCAGGTGGATAACATAAATGGCGTATTCCAGGGCGTAATAATACCGACCGGGCCAATCGGGCTGCGCATGGTGTAGTTGGTATGCTCGGCCTGGTAGAGGGCCTGGCCATTTTGCGCCTCCGGTGCTTTGTCAGCAAAAAAGCGGAAGTTCGCCGCACCGCGAATTGCTGCGGCCTGCATAAAGCGGATCGGCTGGCCACAGTCCATCGACTCGACCAGCGCTATTTCCTCAGCGCGCTCAACGATCTTGTCGGCAAAATGGTTGAGCAGCTTTTTGCGCTCGGCCCCGGGCACATCGCGCCAGGCCGGGAAGGCGGCTTCCGCCGCCGCACAAGCAGCATTCATGTCCGCTGCAGTACCGGCAACCACTTGACCCAACACACTGTTGTCGGTCGGGGTGACATTGTCATACAAGGTCGCGCCCTCCGGCAGCACATGTTTGCCGTTAATAAAATGGCCAACAGGGGCCTGCCTGAACTGCTCCAGGTATTTGGCAGCCTTGGCCTGGTTTTCCGCTAAAACGCTCATCGCTGTCTTCTCACCTCTATCAAACCACCTAATTACTTAACCTGTTAACTATTAGAAACGAATGCTCGCATAAAAACAAGCTTTTTTACCCATTAAAAACCAACACAAAGCTTTATATTGAATATTTTTAATTAACGTGTTAACTTTAATGCAGATGTAAATTCACCCTTAATCCTTCCAGTAACCAGAACCGCCAGCAGCAGGCCGGAGCCCAACAGCCGCGCCCCAGACCCTCAGCCCGGCACAGGAGTTTTTAACATGCGATTTGTCAGCTACACCCACAATGGCCTGCCATCCTGGGGCGCACTGCCCGGTAACAACGACAGGATTGTCGATTTGGGCACTCGCCTGGGCGGCGACCTCAAGGCCGCCATCAGTGAAAACCGTCTCGCGGCCGCCGCCACAATGGCGCGGGAACAGCAGCCAGAGCTGGCGCTGGCGGAAGTGGAATTACAGATTCCGATTCCCAACCCGGGGAAAATTGCCTGTATCGGCGTCAACTACGCCAATCGCAATGCAGAGTACAAGGACGGCTCAGAGGCGCCGAAGTACCCCAGCTTGTTTATGCGCACCGCGGACAGCTTCACCAGTCACAACCAACCCCTGTGGCGGCCGCCAGAATCCGAGCAACTGGATTACGAAGGGGAAATTGTTATTATTATTGGCAAAGCCGGCCGTCGCATCAGGGAAGCCGACGCCTACGAGCACATTGCCGGCTTGACCATCATGAATGAAGGCACGTTGCGCGACTGGGTTCGCCACGCCAAATTCAATGTCACCCAGGGCAAGAATTTTATCAACTCCGGTGCTATTGGCCCGTGGATGGTCAGCGCCGATGAATTCAGTGCCGAGCAATATGAGAATATGCGGGTCACCACCCGTGTCAACGGTGAGACTCGCCAGGACGACACCACCGCCAGCATGATGTTTCCGTTTCGCTATATAATCAGCTACTGTTCAAAATTCTTTCACCTGCAGCCCGGCGATGTCATTGCCACCGGCACCCCCAACGGTGCCGGTGCACGTTTTGACCCACCCAAATACCTGCAGCCTGGCGATACGGTCGAAGTCGAAGTGGCGGGGGTCGGCACCCTGGTCAACGGAGTAATTGATGAGCCCCTCTGAAAAGAGCAAAAAACTGGCGCCCCTAAGGCCGGTAACCAACGACACGGAGCACCTGCGCCAGTTTGATCGCTCGCTGCCGATGTCGCTGTTAAAAGCCCGGGAAGCGGTCATGAAGAAATTCATGCCGGCGCTAAAAGCCCACGAACTTACCTCCCAGCAATGGCGGGTTATTCGCGCGCTGGAACAGCGCGGCGACATGGAAGTCTCGGAGCTGTCGGACGTGTGCTACATCCTTAAACCCAGCATGTCACGCATCGTGCAAAACCTGCAGGCCCGGGGCCTGATCGAGCGGCGCGGCAATAGCGAAGACCGGCGCCGCTCGACCATGGCGCTCACCGACTCCGGCCGCGTGTTGTTTGAAAAAATCGCGCCGGCGTCCATCGAGCGCTACCAATATATCACCGAGAAATTTGGCTACGGCAAGCTGGAGTTGCTCTACGAACTGCTGGACGAGCTGGTCGCCACCCTGTCCAAAGACGATGACAAGCAAGACGATGACAAATCATAAGGCGTACACAATGGAATCCATTTCAGACTCGCAACTGTTTCAAAACGGCAGTTTCGTCGACGGTCAGTGGCTGAAGTCCGACCACACCTTCGCCGTGAGCAACCCGGCCACCGGGGCCGAGCTTTGCACCCTCAGTGACGCCAGCGTCACCGACACCGAGCGCGCCGTCAGCGCCGCCGCTGCCGCCCTGCCCGGCTGGCGCGGGAAAACCGCGAAAGAGCGCGCCAATATTCTGCGCCGCTGGTTCGATTTGATTATGCAACACCAGGACGAGCTGGCCGCCATCCTGACCGCGGAGCAAGGCAAGCCGCTGGCCGAAGCCAAGGGTGAAATCGCCTACGGGGCCAACTACGTGGAGTGGTTCGCCGAAGAGGCCAAGCGCGTTTACGGCGACACCATACCCCACGCCAATTCCAACTCTCGCATCGTGGTGATCAAGCAGCCCGTCGGCGTGGTGTCCGCCATTACCCCGTGGAATTTCCCCAATGCCATGATCGCCCGCAAAGCAGCTCCGGCCCTCGCCGCCGGCTGTACTTTTATCGTCAAGGCCGCCCATGAAACCCCGCTCTCGGCCCTGGCCCTGGCCGGGCTGGCCAAGTTGGCGGGCGTACCCGACGGCGTCTTCAATGTACTGGTAAGCACCCGCTCGCAAGAGGTTGGCGCGGTGCTGACCAGTGACCCCCGCATCGCCAAGTTCTCGTTCACCGGTTCCACCGCAGTGGGCAAGATACTGTTGGCGCAATGCGCCAGCACCGTCAAAAAGACCTCCATGGAACTGGGTGGCAACGCCCCCTTTATCGTCTTTAACGATGCCGACCTGGACGCCGCAGTCAAGGGCGCCATGGCGTCCAAATACCGCAACGCCGGGCAGACCTGCGTCTGCACCAACCGATTACTGGTGCAAAGTGATATCTACCCGGCCTTTGCCGCCAAGCTGGTCGCTGCAGTCGGGCAGTTGAAGGTCGGCTCCGGCAGCGAGGCCGGCACCGATATCGGCCCCCTGATCAACGAGAAGGCGGCGGCGAATGTGCGCGACCTGATTGCCAGTGCTGTGGCCGATGGTGCCAGCGTGTTGACCGATGCTGACAACAACCCCGGGGGCAGCTGTTTTGTCGCCCCCACAGTGCTCGGGGATGTATCGCCGCGCATGCGCGTAGCCACCGATGAGATTTTTGGCCCGGTGGCGCCACTGATCAAATTCGACACCGAAGCGGAAGCCATTGCCCTGGCCAACGACACCAACGTCGGCCTGGCGTCTTATATCTACACTCGTGATATCGGCCGCGTGTGGCGGGTCTCGGAAGCGCTGGAGTACGGCATCGTCGGCATCAACGAAGGGCTGATCTCCAATGAAATGGCACCGTTTGGTGGCTTCAAGGAGTCCGGCATGGGCCGCGAGGGATCCAAATACGGTATCGAAGATTATCTGGAGATTAAATACCTGTGTATGGGGGGGATTGATAGCTGAACAGTTGTTTTTCAGTAGCCGCGGCCGCACCCCCACTGCTCATCCACGGCTCTGCCTCGCGCCAGAGCAGACCAACTGCAGTGGTGCCCGGTCGGCAACGTGGTAGCTGCGCTCTGTCTGAACACGGGCACGGGCCGGCAGCACCCGGCTCACAACCTCACCAAAGCCAATCCGCGCCGCCCCCGCCCGCTGGCAATATGCACGCACAAGGATACTGTCGCCGTCTTCGATAAAGGTGCGAGTCTCACCGTTGCTCAGGTAGACAGCCTCCTTGCCGCCGCGACTCAACTCCAGCATTGAACCGGCCTCTTCATGGGCCGGCCCGGATTGAGGGCCGCTGCCAAACAGGTCGCCAGGGCGCAGATTGCAGCCATTGACCGTGTGGTGTGCGACCATCTGGGCAATGGTCCAGTAGGCATGGGCAAAACAGGATTGCGCAAAAGACTCCGGCACCTGGCCGGCGGCGCGCATCTTGCTGGTCTGGATCAACACCTGCAGATTGATATCGATACCACCAGCAGTGCTGTTGGCGGTCGACGTCAAATAGGGCATTGACTCCGGATCGCCCTCCGAGCGGGCCAGCGGCGCCCGATAGGGGGCCAGGGCCTCCATGGTCACTACCCAGGGCGATAACGTGGAGGCGAAGTTTTTCGACAGAAACGGCCCCAGCGGCTGATACTCCCAGGCTTGGATATCCCGCGCCGACCAGTCATTTAACAGGCACACCCCAAACACATGCTGCTCCGCGGCCGCAATGGGGATCGGCTCGCCCAGCTCGTTGCCAGGGCCGATAAAAACACCCACTTCGAGGGCGTGATCCAGCCACTGGCAAGGCCCGAAGCCCGGCTCGGCCGCCTCCGCTCCCCGGGTTTGGCCGCAGGGCCGATGGAACCCCTGGCCTGATACCTGGATACTCGATGCCCGCCCGTGGAAGCCGACCGGCATCCACTTGTAGTTGGGCTGCAGCGGGTTATCCGGGCGGCACAGGGCCCCCGCACGGGCAGCGTGGTGCAGTGAGGTATTAAAATTGGTGTAATCACCTATTTGGCAGGGCAAGCTGAATTCGGCCTCGGCCTGGGGCACCAGGTAGGGCGCCAGAGCCTCGGCCAGGGGCGCGCCGCGCCGCAGGCCCCGGGACAGGGCCAGGCGCAGGGCCGACCAGGACTCGGCCCCCATGGCCATAAAGGTATTGAGGCTGGGCTGGGCACAAGCCTCCGCTGCTGTCCGGGCAAGCCCGGTAAACAGACCCGCGCTACTGCCGGCCCCCAGATCCACAATCTGTTCGCCAATGGCAACCCCGCCGCGAAAAGCCTCAGCGCTGCCCCGGCGCCGAAACTGGGCAAAAGGCAGGTTCTGGATCGGGAAATCGCAACCGGGACTGTTGGCTGACGCCACCCAGCTGGTCAAAGCAGAGGCATGGGTCTCATTGAGTCTCATCATTGGCGCCCTTTCCTGGCCCAGTGTTTTGGCGGCAGCGGCAGGCGTTGGGCCTGCCGCTGAATACGGTCAACCTTGCAGCTGATCCCATACTTGCAGATCCCGCTCTGCAGTCCAGATCCGCGGCCAGTCAATACCGTCAAACTCGTCCCACAGCCGCTGCACATCAAACGGCAGGCAGTGTTCAAAGATCGGCCACATACCAAACTTGGGGCCCAGGTGGGCGTGGGTGGCCTCGAACGCTTGCTTGAGCGTGCCGCCGGCGCGATGCACTTCACCGACCTTTTCGATCATCCCCAAAAGAAAACCGCGGGTCTGTTCAATGGCCGCATCGACTTCGGCGCGACCGCGAGCAACCTTGCCGCGGCCACCGACTATCGCCTCCGCCTGGAAGGCTTTGACCTGATCCAGGGTGCCGCTCGACCAGTCCATATGGAAGGCATCGCCGGTATAGAGTGCCGCTTCGGCTTCCACCAGGTCGCCGGCAAACAGCACCTTGCTCTGCGGCAGCCAGGCGACAATGTCACCGGCGGTGTGACCACGGCCGCAATACTGCAGAATCAGGCTGCCGCGATCGCCCCCCAGGGGAATCTCCAGGCGATCGTTGAAGACAATATCGGGATGGGTCAAACCCGGAATGCCCTCGGGTTCGCGGAACAGGCGCGGCATGCGGCCAAACTCGCTGTCCCAGTCCTGCTTGCCGCGCTCCTCGATCAGGAATTTGGTTTTTTCATGGGCGATAATGGATTCCGCCTCGAAGGCGGAGGCACCCAGTACCCGCACCGCGTGGTAGTGGGACAGCACCAGGTACTTGATGGGCTTGTCGGTGTGCTCGCGCAATTTGACCAACCAGTCACGGGCGGCTTTGGGGGTCGCGCGCGCCTCGAAGGCGATCAGGAAATCCTCCGCTTCGATGGCGCCCACATTGGGGTCACCCTCGGCGGTCAGGGCATAGACCCCGTCGGCGAGAACTTCCAGGGTTTCCTGCTTATCGCCCAGGTCGGCGGAGGATGCAAATGCTTTCTTGGACATGATGCTGTACCTTTTGGTTGTGAACTATTGGTTGGTAAAGGCGGTATGGCTCCCGGCGTCCCTCGGGCGAGCGTATTGAAAAGCCTGCCGCAGCACCGTTATATCGCCAATATGATTGGCCAGAATCAGGATCAACCTGGCGTTTAGTTTTTGGCTCTCGTCATCGGACAGCCCGGCGTGCAGTTCAATCAACTCCTGGTAAAAGTCATCCGGGCTATTGATGCGCAAGTCGGTCTGCAAATTGTCACTGTGAACAGTCATGGCTCCTGTCTCCCCAGGGTTGCTATTGATTTCATGCCTGCGCCGTTGCCTTGCGCAAGGCCTGCTGCACCTGCTGCGCATCAAACTGGCGCCAGCGCCCGGCCACATGCTGGTCGGGGCGAATCAGGTAAAAGGTTCCGGGACGGGCATCGTAGTGTTTGGCCACCAGCCCCTGCTGGTCCACCAGCCCGGCACTGCCGCGCGTGCGCACGACGATCACCTCAACCGGCAGTGAACCCTGGGCCAATGCCTCTGCCCCGCGAAAGTCTTCATCTTCGGCGGCGAAGTACAAGCCTTTGAAGGTCCAGCCCAGCTGTTCCAGCAGCCAGCTGTCCTTGCCATCCAGCTGTACCGGAGCATCCATACAGGCAGCACCGGGGCGCTGCTTGGGGCTGAAGTCGTCAGTATCGGAAGTATTCAACGGTGACTGGTCCAGCACACAGGGCACCGACAGGCGGCCACTGTTGACCAGCGCCCGGGCGAAGGGCAGCTCCCGCGACAACTCCAGGCAAGCGTCGCGAAAAAACCGGCTCACTTTGGTTTTTGGCGTCATGAAGTCAGTGCTGCGGGACGAATTGAGAATGTTCTCGTTGGCCGCGCAGATGCGCTCGTCGTCATAGGTGTTGAGCAACTCTGGCGGCGCCAGCCCCTGCAGGACATAGGCAATTTTCCAGGCCAGGTTGTCTGCGTCCTGCAGGCCGCCATTGGCGCCGCGGGCACCAAAAGGCGACACCAGGTGGGCTGCATCACCGGCAAAAATCACCCGGTTATGGACAAAGTTTTTCATCTTCAGGCAAGAGAAAGTGTAGATGCTCACCCACTCGTAGTCGAACTCCACATCCGGGCCAATAAACGCCCGCACTTTTTTGTCGACGTTTTCCGGCTGCATGGCCTCTGTGCGATCGATATCCCAACCCAGCTGGAAATCCAGCCGCCAGACATCATCCGGCTGCTTGTGCATGAGCGAGGTTTGGCCCGGATTAAACGGCGGATCAAACCAGAAGCGACGCTCTGCCGGAAAATCCGCTTTCATGCGCACATCGGCGATCAGGAAGTTATCTTCAAATATACGCCCCTCGAAACCGAGCCCCAACAGTGCCCGACTGGGGCTGCGGTGACCGTCGGCAGCAATCAGGTAGTCGCAGCTCACATGGTATTCACCTTCGGGCGTTTTTACCGTCAGGGTAACCTTGTCCGGTTCGTTGTCGATGGCAATCACTTCGTTCTGCCAGCGTATCTCCGCCCGATCCATTGCCTCGATTTCGGCGACGAAGTATTCCTCGGTGTAGAACTGCTGCAGGTTGATAAAGCCCGGCATTTTCTGTTCCTTGTCCGGCAACAGGTCGAAGGTATAGACCGGATCCCGGTCGGCGCCGACAAAAACCTTGCCCACATCCCAGGTCACACCCTTGTCCAGCATGCGCTCGCCGGTGCCCAGCCGATCGCAAATATCCAGCGTGCGCTTGGCCCAGCAGATTGCCCGGCTGCCGTCACTGACGGTGTTGGAGCGCTCCAGGATCAGGGATTGAATACCGTGTCCGGCGAGGTCAATGGCCGCAGCCAAACCGACCGGACCGCCACCGACGATAATCACCGGCAGGTGCGCCACCTCGCCTGAGTCAATCGCCGCGGGTTTTATAAATTCGTAGGTCTGGCGGGCCTGCTTCGCCTTGCCGGCGGCACTGCCCAGATCAGGATATTTGGCTGCCATGGATCTGCTCTCCCTGGGTGGCATAAATACTTAAGGCAACGGAATTACTTGCTGATATGCAGTGTTTGCAACGAGCAGTACTCATCCAGGCCAAACTGCCCGAACTCCACCCCAAACCCCGACTGCTTGACGCCGCCGAAGGGTGCCATTGGGTGCAAGATGGCGTGGTTATTAATCCAGGCACTGCCACACTCGAGGCGACTGGCCAGCTGGGTGGCCTTCTCCACATCGGCGGACCACACCGAGCCGCCCAGCCCATTCTCACTGGCATTGGCGCGGCGCAGGGCGTCTTCCACATCGGTAAACTTGATGATCGGCAGGATGGGGCCAAAGGGTTCCTCATCCACCAGGCGAGTGCCGTCGCTGATATCGGCCACCAGGGTGATGGGGTAAAAATAGCCCGGGCCCTGCGGTCGTACGCCGCCGCTCAAAAAGCGGGCCCCCGCCTGGCGGGCATCATCGGCGAGCTCGGCAACAATGTTCAGTTGTGCCTCATTTTGCACCGGGCCAAAATCAATACCTGGCTCCAGGCCATTGCCGACTTTCACACTATTGGCGATCGCGGCCAACTCCGCGCAGAGCTCCTCGTAGATACCCTCGTGCACGTAGAGGCGCTTGAGCGCGGCACAGGTCTGGCCAGAGTTGATAAACGCCGTGGCAAAGATTGCCGGGGCGATTTTTTTCGGGTCGGCATCCGCGAGCACAATCGCCGCATCATTGCCGCCCAACTCCAGGGTCAGGCGCTTCAGGGTTGCCGACGCTGCGGACATAATACGTTTGCCGGTCGGCGTCGAGCCGGTGAAGACAATCTTGTCGATGCCACTGTGTTTGGACATGGCCGCGCCGAGGCTGCCCGCATTGCTGGCGACGATATTGAGCACGCCCGCCGGCAGCACCTGGTTGCACAACTCGACAAAGCGCGCGGTCGCCAGTGGCGTCATCTCGGACGGCTTGAGCACCACGGTATTGCCGCTGCGCAGGGCTGGCAATACATGCCACACCGCGATCATCAGCGGGTAATTCCAGGGGGTAATAGAACCGACCACACCCAGCGGCTTGCGATGCACTTCAATGCGCAACTGGTCCGAGTCTTCGATTACGTCCACCGGCATATGCAGCGCGGCGGTGGCCTCGGTCCAGGCAATGGCCCCACCCACCTCAAAGTGAGCCCCCAGGCCGGCAAAGCCCTGCAGGGGTTTGCCCTGCTCCCGGGTCAGCAACTGCGCCAACTCTTCACTGTGCTCCTGCAACAGCGCGGCAATTTCCTTGAGCTTGCCGACCCGCACCTCATCCGGCTGCTGACTCCAGCCGGGAAATGCTTTCCTGGCGGCGGCAACCGCCTGGTCCAAATGCTCGCTGCTGGCGGCCTGGCACTGGGCGAAGACCTCGCCGGTTGCGGGATTGACCACGCCAAAAGTGTCGGTGGTTGCCAGTGGCTTGCCGTCAACAATCAATTTGTATTCTGTCATAGTCGTTATTATCCTGTTGCTAAAATGGTTTGCCGCAATCGCACCCCTGGCAGCTGCCAATGACTGCCAGTGAATAAAGGCGTGCCGCCCGCGGCGCAGCTGACCTGTGCGGCGATAAACAGCCTGCAAAGAACAGCCGGTAATGAACGATTTGGAAAAAAATGCCAGTAATGATTGGAGCTACTGGCGGGTGCTCATTTTATTCTCGCTCCGGACCAGCATGGCTTCACAAGCGGGTCGCTGGAGCCCTGGAATCTGCACACAACAACCACAGCATAGCCAGCCCCGGAGAAAGATAGAATCATCCATATCGATGATATGGGGAAAAATACGGCCGTCGAATCATCTCAACCCGGTCACCGAAACCCGGGCACTAATACGGTTTAAAGTCCTGTTATTGCTCACGCCATGGTTTAAACTGCGCATAACTATCAGGATAATTACAACTTATGCTCGCCAAGCCATTACCATTTTGAATGCCGCCCCCGAGGCTTACCATGACCGCAGAAAGCAATCGAGGAACCAGCCACTTACCCACTGAGTTCCAGGCGGAAAGCCTCAAGCTGGTCAGCAGCCTGGTGCACGCCAGTGCTTATCGCTTTTTCGTTATCGACCCGCATATGAACATCAAGGGCCTGGTCTGTGACAACATAGACGTCGATATCGAAACGGCTTATCACAAGCACTTCTGGCATCTCGACCCGATGCACCCGCGACACTTCAAGAACTCCGCCAAAACCGTCATTTGCAGCAATAAACTGGTACCGCGCAGCCAGTGGCTGCAATCCATTTTTTACCAGGATTTTATACGCCCCATGGACGTCATGTACGACACGGATATTTTTTTTCGTCGCGAAGGGGAGATCATCGCGGTATTTACGCTCTTGCGCAGCGAGGACGATGGTGAGTTTTCAGACGCTGAACTGGAGCTGCTGGAAAAAATCCAGCCCTATATGGAATACACCCTCAACACGGTGTATTTACCTGCACGCTTTGCCGAGCGCAGATCCATTGAGGAGAAGTACGCACTCACCCAGCGCGAACTCGATGTACTGGAATACCTGATGACCGGCGCCAACAATAAGGCCATCGCCCAACACCTGGGTATGAGCTTGCCGACGGTCAGGACCCATCTGCAGCACATCTTTGAAAAGGTCGGCGTGCACTCCGGCAACGAATTGATTGCCAACCTCTATCGGGAGCTGGGTTACTCCCTCGACGTGAGTCAAAACTCACCCTGACTCTCCCACAATCATGGCACTTCATCTGTTTTGATGATAGTCGTCAGCGCTACGGCCTTCTACTCTTACGCTTCATGACTCTACCCCTCCATCACTTTAGATAACAACAAGGGTTGCACAGCATGGCTACCAGACGCCTCGACGTAATGAACAGCAGCAATCGCCCGCCCGGCGACTGCATTTTACCGGCATACCTGCGGCGGCTTGGCCTGCTGTTAAGCGTATGCCTGGCGCCATTGGCCTGCGCCTCGAACAGTGCAGTCGCTCCTGCTGCCGCCACTGACAAACAGCCCAATATCCTGCTGATCCTGGTAGACGACATGGGCTTCACCGATCTCGGCAGTTTTGGCGGTGAGATCGACACCCCGAACCTGGATGCGCTGGCCTATGCCGGCGTGCGCTTCAGTAATTTCCAGGCCGCCCCCACCTGCTCACCGACGCGGGCCATGTTGCTCACCGGCACCGACAATCACGTCGCCGGGCTCGGCAATATGGCCGAGGAAATGGCACCCAACCAGCAGGGCCAGCCCGGCTACGAAGGCTATCTCAACCAGCGGGTAGTGACTGTCGCCAGCCTCCTTCGCGACGCCGGCTACCGCACCTATATGACCGGCAAGTGGCACCTGGGCACAAGCCCGGAAACCAGCCCGGCGGCGCGGGGCTTTGAGCGCTCCTTCGCCATGTTGAGCGGTGGCGCCAGTCACTACGCGGACATGAAACCGGCCTACTCCCCCACGGCCGACAGCAAGGCACCCTACCGCAAGGACGGCGAGCTGCTGCAGCAGCTGCCCGCCAACTTTGACTACTCCAGCCAGTTCTATGTCGATGAAATGATCGACTACCTGGAACAGGACAAAGACAGCGGCAAGCCATTTTTCGCCTACCTCGCCTACACTGCACCCCATTGGCCGCTGCAGGCACCGGACAGCGCCATCGCCAAATACGCCGGCCGCTATAATGACGGTTACGACGCCCTGGCGCAGCGGCGCCTGCAGCGGCAAAAGACCCTGGGGCTGCTCGACCCGAAAGCCACTGCCACGCCGAAACCGGCGGGCACTCTGCCCTGGTCCGCTCTGGACCCGGCCGCGAGAAAGCAGCAGACCCGGCAAATGGAAATCTACGCCGCCATGATCGACCAGGTCGATCACCACACCGGCCGCCTGGTGGACTACCTGAAGGCCAATGCGCTGCTCGACAACACCCTGATCCTGTTTATGTCGGACAATGGTGCCGAGGGCCATGATCTGGACTCCACCTGGTCCGCCGCGATGTATCCAAAAATCCGCCAGGTCATCGACACCACCCACGATTTCAGCTACGCCAATATGGGCAAGCCGAACTCCTATGTCTTTCTTGGCGCCGGCTGGGCTCACGCCAGCTCACCGGCGCTGCGGCTCTACAAAGGGGCCACCAGCGAGGGAGGCACCCGGGTGGCAGCGTTTGCCCATTTTCCTCGGCAACTGCCCGCTGGCCATATCAGCCACGAGCTGGTCTCCGTCGCCGATATCACCCCGACCCTGCTGCAACTCACCGGTATTGAACACCCGGGCACGGATTATCGAGGCCGTGCCATCGCACCCCCGTCGGGCACCTCCATGCTCCACGCCTGGCGAGGCCAGTCGGTGCCCGCAGACTTGCAACAACGGGTGCTCGGCATGGAGTTGATGGGCAAGCGTGCAGTGCGCGCCGGTGACTGGAAACTGGTGCATATGCCGCCGCCCTACGGTAAAGGCGCATGGCAACTCTACAACCTGCGCGAGGATATCGGCGAGCAGCGCGACCTGGCGGCCAGCCACCCGGAGCAGCTCAAGCGTATGGTCAGCTATTGGCAAAAATACGCCAGCGACAACGCCGTCATCCTGCCGGACTGGTTAAGCGGCTATTAACCACCGCCGAAGTAAGCCGGCGGTGCATTGTGCCCAACTCATCGTTTTAGATGATTTTAAGCCGCAGCCAAAACACCTAACCTTAGTTCGTGCACATCCACAAGCTGAGCATTTTTCTTTTAACGCTTCCGGATCAGCACCCATGAATAAATCGCGGTCTCTGCACACAGGTTTGCGCCCGCCAGAGACCGCCGCAGTACCTAAAAAATAACAACTGTTAAACAGACCCACAAATCACAATACCCCCTGAGGAGCAGCCTATGAAAAACCCTACACAGAAAACAATTCGGCCGGGCCGGATCACCCCGATCGCCGCGGCACTGGCACTGGCACTGTCTCCGGCAATCACCACTGCCGCGGTGCTGGAAGAGGTGGTGGTCACCGCTAACAAGCGCGAACAGAATATGCAGGACGTGGGAATTTCGGTCAGCGCCTTCAGTGGCGAACAGATGGATGCCCTGGGTGCGACCAACACCACCGATATCATCCAGCAGGTGCCAGGGCTACAACTGCAGTCCTTTACCCCGGCTTTTACCGCATTTAATTTGCGCGGTATTTCCCAGAACAACTTCCAGGATGTGCTGGAAGCCCCGGTAGCCGTCTACGTCAATGACGCCTATGTGGGCAGCATGAACGCCATCAACGGCCAACTGTTTGATGTGGAGCGGGTCGAAGTATTGCGCGGTCCCCAGGGCACCCTGTTCGGACGCAACGCCACCGGCGGCCTGATCCACTACGTCACCAAAAACGCCAACGAAGACGAGCTCAACGGCTATGTGAAAACATCCATTGCCGAGTTCAACAAGTACAGCCTCGAAGGCGCCATCGGCGGAGCTCTCTCCGACAAGGCCCGCGGCCGAATCGCCGCGCGCTGGGAAAAATCCGACGGTTATGTAGAAAACGAAGTGGGCGCCCGGGACTCCCAGGGAGCTGACGGTTACGCGCTGCGTGCTGCGCTGCAGTTTGATGTAAGCGATGATGTGACCGCCGACATCATTGCCGCCTACTCCAAAGACGATGATGTGCCCACCGGCACCTATGTCGTACAGGCCGCCTTCGCCGACTCCATCGGCCTCGGTGTCAACGACCCCTCAGTTCCCGATGCCCCGGCCAACAAGGATTTTTCCGATGGCGGCTATTACGATCGTGACTCCAGCAGTGTCACCGCCAAGGTAGTCTGGGCCATCGACGACAGCCTGGAATTCACCTCCATTACCAACACCCTGGCGCTGGACAAGTTTTACCTGGAAGACGCTGACGGCTCGCCCACTGCAGTGACCGGTGCCTTCTTTGAGTTTTCCACCGCCGCCGATTACAGCCAATGGTCGCAGGAATTCAGGCTCTCCGGTGAAGGCGATAATTTTCGCTGGCAAACCGGTCTGTATTACCTCGACATCGAGGGCGACTACCAGACCATCGTTGATGAAAACCTGTTTGGCCCTGTGCCCAACAAGGCGATCACGACTACGCAACTGAATTCGAGCAACTGGTCTGTGTTCGGCCAGGGCGAGTTGGACCTGAACGACAGCCTGACCCTGATTGCCGGTTTACGCTGGTCCCAGGACGACAAGGACATCTCCATCCTCACCACCGATGACACCAGCAACCCGGATTTTAGCGACGACGGTCTGCCGCCAGTGGTGCAACCGCAGGATATCTCCGGCGTCAACACCATCGATTACGGTGACTACGCCGCGCGCTTGCAGCTCAACTACACCACCGAGGCGGGGCTGTTTTTTGCCGCCTATAATCGCGGCATCAAGGGCGGCAACTGGTCTCCGGGGCGCGCCATACAGATTGAAAACTTCCGCCACGACGAGGAAGTACTGCACTCCTACGAACTGGGTACCAAGCTGACCCTGCTGAACGGCCTGGCGCGCCTCAACGCCACGGTCTTCTACTACGACTACCAGGATTACCAGCAGTTCTCACTGCTGGATGCGACCCCCCAGGTGGTCAACCGGGATGCCACCAACCGCGGCGGGGAGGTCGAACTGTTCCTCACTCCTGGCGACCACTGGGATATCGTCCTCGGCGTGTCGGTTATTGATTCGGAAGTTGACAGTGCCCCCACCGCCTTCCCTGGTGTTGAGCACTTCAATGTCGAATTCCCCAATGCCCCGGATGTCAGCTTTAATACCCTGGTCCGCTACGGCTGGGAGGTAGCCGGCGGTGAGGTTGCCTTGCAATTCGACGGCGTCTATACCGGCGAGCAGTTCCTTGAAGGCACCAACAACCCCGCCTCCAAAGAGGACAGCTACTTTGTCGGCAACGCCAGCGTCAGCTATACCTCCAACGAAGGTGGCTGGAAAGTAGCGGCCTGGTTGAAGAACTTTACCGATGAAGAGTATCGCCTCTACCACCTCGACCTGGCGGTGGTTGGCTTTACCCAGGAAGTGTACGCACCACCGCGTTGGGCCGGTGTCACCTTCAGCTACAACTTCGGTGATTGATAGGGTGCGGATGCCCGCCACCTGAACCGGGTTGCCCGCGCCCTGCGGGCAACCTGTCTCTTATTCGGCGCCGCTTGCCGGCGCAGTCGCAATGGCCAGCACCTGCTGTTCAATCAGCGCCGACCGCTACGACCCACGCACTCCAGCCCAAGCCTGCCACTGATTGCACGCCAAACCTGCCACCCGTCTGTCACTGCCGCGCGTTACATCTATAAAAACGAACCCATTAAAATATTTTATCAATAATGAAATTATTTAAATTAGACAAATATAAGACTTTGCCGCAATCTGGGCAGATATTAGCAGGCAAACACTATCAGGCCTATATGCTTTACACCGCACTTGACGGTGTCCGGCAGCCAGTAGCTGATCGTATGGAGATGCCGTTATAACCGGATCAAAATGACAAAAAGTAGCGTTTATGTCGAGTCACTAACGGACAAGCAGCTACACCAGGCGTTAATTCGCTCACCTTACCAGGAGCTCACTATGAATCCGCAAGATATCGTAATTGTCGGCGCTTGCCGCACAGCCATCGGCAACTTCGGTGGCAGTCTGTCCAATATTCCCGCCAGCCAATTGGGCGCAACAGTGATCAGTGGATTACTGCAACGCACCGGGGTCGCCCCGGACCAGATCGATGAAGTGATTATGGGCCAGGTGCTCACCGCCGGTGTCGGCCAAAACCCGGCACGCCAGGCCAGCATCGCCGCCGGCCTGCCCCACAGTGTACCGGCCATGACCATCAACAAGGTCTGTGGCAGCGGCCTGAAAGCGGTGCACCTGGCTGCCCAGGCGATTCGCTGCGGCGATGCCGACATTATTATCGCCGGTGGCCAGGAAAACATGAGCCTGGCTCCCCACGTGTTGCCCAAGTCTCGCACGGGCCATAACATGGGTGACTGGGCCCTGAAGGACACCATGATCGAAGACGGACTGTGGGATGCCTTCAACCAATACCATATGGGCGTCACCGCGGAAAATATCGCCGAAAAATTCAAGTTTGACCGCCAGGCCCAGGACGAATTCGCCGCCGCCTCGCAGCAAAGAGCCGCAGCCGCACAGCAAGCCAATAAATTCGCCGACGAAATTGTGCCCGTGAGCATTCCCCAGCGCAAAGCCGAGCCCATTGTTTTCGATACCGATGAGTACCCGCGCCACAGCACTACGGTGGCGAGTCTCGGTAAATTGCGCCCCGTCTTTGCCAAAGACGGCTCTGTGACCGCCGGTAACGCCTCGGGCATCAACGACGGTGCGGCAGCGGTTATGGTCACCACTTTCGCCAAAGCCCAGGAACTGGGGTTGACCCCGCTGGCTAAAATTGCCTCCTACGCCAACGCCGGGGTCGACCCCAAAATCATGGGCACGGGCCCTATTCCTGCCTCGCGACGCGCCCTGGAAAAAGCCCAGTGGACCGTGGCAGACCTGGACCTGATTGAATCCAACGAGGCCTTTGCCGTGCAGGCCATGTCGGTCAACAGCGAGATGGGCTGGGATACCGACAAGGTAAACGTCAACGGCGGCTCCATTGCCATAGGCCATCCGATCGGTGCCTCCGGTACTCGCGTGCTGGTTACACTGCTGCATGAAATGCAGCGTCGTGACGCGAAGAAAGGGCTGGCCACCCTCTGCATTGGTGGCGGTCTGGGTGTGGCACTCACCCTGGAACGCTAGCCGGTAAAAACCAGACATACATCCGCTTGCGGGAGCCTGGCATATTGGCTCGCGCCTTTACAGGCCCCTCGGGGCCTTTTTTGTGCGCCGCAGAGTTGCTCCTCGCTGAAACGGATCCCGCCCAAAAAAGAGAGCGCAACACAAGCCGACCGACGCTTCAATGTGGCCCGGCAACGGCTGCGCGAAAGTCAGATAAATACCAGCAACAATGATTGCCGCATACGTTAGCGTGGCGGCAACAGCAGGATGGAGGTATTCGCCAGCGGCAGAAATGTTCTGTGAGGGTTGAGGCCAAAGTCAATCCAGCGTCCGTATGACATGCGCCAAATCACTCGTGAATGGAAGCCATTAATCCTGCGCGAAAATCGTGCAGCAACTTGACAATTGTTGCCTTCGACTTGATAAAGCGAATGGTGGGCACCGGCACCGAAACAGCAAAGATACGCCCCAAAGAATCGTGAAACGCCGTCCCTATGGCACAGATGCCTTCTGTATTCTCCTCGTTATCCACGGCGATATGGCTCGTGCGGATCTCATTAATTTCCTGCAACAGGGTGCCCATGCTGGTAATGGTGCTGGGCGTTTCCCTGACGAGCTTGCCGTCAAACAGTTTTTTAATTTCCACGTCATCCAGCAGGGACAGCGCGGCTTTGCCGCTGGCGGAACTGTAGGCGAAGTAACTCTCCCCGACGGCCGAGATGGCACTTAAACGGCGACTGCCGGCAATCTGGTCGACAAATACCATCTTCTCACCACGCCACATGGAAAGATCCACCGTTTCACCGGTACTCTGCGCCAGTGCTTCCAGATGGGGCCGCACGTGGGTGGCAAAATCAAAACTGGTATTGGCCGCCATTCTCAGAATCGCAGGCCCCAGCTTTACCCGGGCATTAGGGGTCGCGCCAATTAAAAAATTCTCTTTGGCCAGGGCGTAGACAATGCGCTGCACTGTTGAGCGTGGCAAATTGACCCGTTTGGCGATCTGCCCCAAACTCAAACCTTCCTTTTCACTCTCCAGCACTCGCAAAATAGAGGCGGCTCGCGCAATCACCTGAATTCCAGCGCCACTCCTGCCACTCTCTGCACCCGTTTTACTTTTTCCGGCGTTTTCCGTTTTTGCTTGTAGAGTCTCAGGCATGGTAGTGCACGGCCAATTGTTGTGAAATTTAATGGGCCAATGGTATTGCTCTGCAATACAAATAACAAGCACACACACAGCTCAAGCCGAAGGCTGTAGCAATCACTGCCTGTTCCTGTAGCGGTTCGATACGCATTAATCGCCGATACAGCAGAAGGATCGCAGCCTGCAATTAGCACAAGTTCTGCCACTGGACTGACCGGTATTTGGCACCGGGTGTTAGTTGACATACTGTCGCCCTGCTCCGGCGCGGAACTTGCTTCCCAACAGGTGATCTAACGCCCGGATTTGTGTATTGTCACCCCCGATCCGATTCACCTCTTCTGACGCGTAAAAGGACTTCCATGCAGCAGCTCCTTCTCCCCATATTTCTGGCTTTTGCCATACTCTTGCCCACCAGCGGCCACACCCAAACCGCCGCCGTGCCGGTCTTTGTCGCCCAGGTGAAAAGCAAGCACTTCGTCGATGAGATTGAGGCGCTGGGCACGCTGCAGGCCAACGAAAATGTTGAGCTCTCTTCCACGGTGACCGAGCTGGTCACCAGGGTGGCTTTTGACGACGGTCAGCGGGTGAAAAAAGGTGCTGTGCTGGTAGAGATGGATGCCGCCGAAGAACTCGCGCTTAAAGCCGAGGAGCTGTCGCGCCTGCGGGAAGCCGAGCGGCAGATCAAACGGCTGGAGCCGCTGATCAGTCGCGGCTCGGCCGCGGTGGCGGAACTGGACGAACAGCGTTTGCAGCGGCAAACGTCACAGGCGCGCCTGCAGGCCATCGAGTCGCAGATTGGCAAGCGCCAAATCACTGCCCCCTTCGATGGCGTGCTGGGCCAACGCAATATCAGTGTTGGCGCCCTCGCCCAACCCGGTGCGCTCATCACCACCATCGATGACGACAGTGTCATGAAACTGGACTTTGCGGTGCCGGAGATATTCCTGGCAGCCCTTAAAAAAGGCGGGCAAGTGACCGCCAGGGCCAGCGCCTGGCCAGGCGAGGTATTTAGCGGCGCCATTGCCAGCATCAGCAGCCGCATCGATCCAGCCACCCGCTCCCTGTCGGTGCGGGCGCTGCTCCCCAACCCCGACTACAAACTGCGGCCCGGGATGCTGATGCGGGTGCGCCTGCAGAACAACCCCCGCCAGGCGCTGGTTATACCGGAAGAAGCGCTGATTAACCGGGGCCATGAAACGGCCGTTATGGTGATTGTGAGCGCCGACGGCACCACCAGGGTGCAAAAAACCGCCGTGGAACTGGGCACCCGGCGCAAAGGTGAAATCGAAATAACCCGTGGCCTCACGGAAGGCATGCAAATTGTCACCCACGGCAGCTTGCGGGTCAGTTCCGGCGCCGAGGTAATCATCAAGGCCGAGGCCAACGCCGACGAAAGCCTGGCGCACATGCTGGGGCAGGCACCGGCCAGGGAGCCCGGGCAATGATCCTGTCCGATGTTTCGATCAAACGACCGGTCTTTGCCAGCGTCCTCTCCATCCTGCTGGTGGCCTTTGGCCTGGTGTCCTATGAGCGCCTGTCTCTACGCGAATACCCGGATATCGACCCGCCCATTGTCACGGTCGAGGTCGACTACCCCGGCGCGCCGGCCAATACCGTAGAAACCCGGATTACCGAACTGGTGGAGGAGCGCATTGCCGGGATTGAAGGCATTGAGTTTATCGAGTCCGCCTCCCGGGATGGCCGCTCCTCGGTGACCATCCAGTTTTCCATCAATCGCAATATCGACGCCGCCGCCAACGATGTGCGCGACCGGGTAGCCAGCCTGATCGACAACCTGCCGGAAGAGGCCGACCCGCCCCAGGTACAGAAAGTCGACAGCAATGACGACGTCATTATCTGGCGCAACCTGACCAGTGACAATATGACGGTACCGGAGCTGACCGATTACGCCGAGCGCTTTTTGGTGGACCAGTACTCCACCCTCGACGGCGTAGCGCGGATTCGCATCGGCGGCGGCCTCAGCTACGCCATGCGCATCTGGCTCGACCGCCAGGAGATGGCCGCCCGCGGCTTGAGTGTGAGCGATGTGGAACAGGCCCTGCGCGCCGAAAACGTGGAGCTGCCGGCCGGCACGCTGGAGTCCGAGGAGCGGCTGTTTCGCGCCCGGGTGGATCGCAATTTCAAACAGCCACAGGATTTTGCCAGCCTGGTCCTCGCCGAAGGGGACAACGGCTACCTGGTTCGCCTCGGCGATATCGCCCGGGTGGAGTTGGGTGTGGTGGAAAATCGCACGTTTTTCCGCGGCAACGAAGTGCCCATGGTGGGCATTGGCGTTATCCGCCAGTCCACCGCCAACACCATTGATGTGGCCCGCTCGGTCATCGAGTTGACGGAGCGGTTGAACAAAAGCTTGCCCGAGGGCATGAAGATCGAGGAGAGTTACAACGCCGCAGTGTTTATCGAGGCGTCCATTCACGAGGTTTATGCGACCCTGTTTATTGCCATCGGCTGCGTGATCTTCGTTATCTTCCTGTTCCTCGGCAGTGCCCGCGCCATGCTGATTCCCGCGGTGACCGTGCCCATTTCCCTGACCGCGACCTTTATCGTCATGCACGCCTTCGGCTTTTCGGTCAACATCCTGACTCTGCTGGCGCTGGTGCTGGCCATCGGGCTGGTGGTGGACGATGCCATTGTAATGCTGGAAAACATTGTCCGGCGCATGCAGGAATACGGCGAAACACCGCTGATCGCCGCCTACCGCGGCGCCAAGCAAGTGGGCTTCGCGGTTATCGCCACCACCCTGGTACTGATCGCCGTGTTCGTGCCCATCACCTTCCTCGAAGGCGACCTCGGCCGTTTGTTTACCGAGTTCGCGATTACCATCGCCGCCGCGGTGAGCTTCTCGTCGCTGGTGGCGCTGACCCTGTGCCCGATGCTGGCTTCTAAAATTCTGCTACCGCCCCGAAGGACGCCGGGGTCAGTGGGCTTGGTCGAACGGGTGGACCAGGGTATTGGTCTGCTGCGCGGCTGGTACATGCTGCTCTTGGGCAAGGCGTTGCGCCGGCCGGCCATTGTGGCGCTGGTGTTCACCCTGTTGATCGCCGCGACCGCACTGATCTACCCCCGTGTCGCCCAGGAGTTTAGCCCCTACGAAGACCGCGGCGCGTTTTTCGTTGCGATTGACGGCCCGGAAGGGGCGAGCTTTGCCTATATGGAAGAATATATGACCGAGGTCGAACGGCGCCTGATGAAGTATGTGGAAAGCGGCGAGATCAAGCGCCTGCTGGTGCGCGCGCCAAGGGCCTTCGGCAACATTGAAAACTTCAGCAGCGGCTTTGTCATCGCCATTATGAACGACTGGGCGGATCGCCGCCCGGCCGCTGAAGTCATGACTGCAATCCGTAACGACCTGGCCGAGTTGCCGGGCATCAAGGCATCTCCAATTATGCGCCAGGGGCTGGGTGGTGGCGCCGGCAAACCGGTGCAGTTTGTCCTCGGCGGCTCCAGCTACGAAGAACTGGCCGAATGGCGCGACCTGCTGCTGGCCAAGGTAGAAGCGGACAATCCGGGACTGCTGGGACTGGACAGCAACTACAAGGAAACCCGGCCGCAAATTGATTTTGTGGTGGACTATGATCGCGCCGCCGATCTCGGTGTCACCATAACCGAAATCGGTCGCACCCTGGAAACCATGATGGGCGGCCGCAACGTCACCACCTTCCTCAGCAAGGGCGAGGAGTACGATGTCATCGTCGAAGGGGAGCGAGCAGCACAGCACTCATTTTCCGACGTCAGCAATATCCATGTGCGTTCGGAGCGCACCGGGCAACTGATACCCATATCCAACCTGGTCAGCATCAAAGAGTATGGCGCGGCGGAAACGCTTTCCCGCTACAACCGCATTCGCGCCATTACCCTGGAGGCCAACCTCGCAGACGATTACCGCCTCGGTGATGCACTGGCCTACCTGGAACAATTGGTGCGCGACAACCTGCCAGCGGAGGCAGTGATCGACTACAAGGGCACCAGCCGTGATTTTGTCAACGCCGGCAGCTCCATTGTGTTTGTATTTCTGCTGGGCTTGCTGGTCGTGTTCCTGGTACTGGCGGCGCAGTTTGAGAGCTATATTCACCCCTTTATCATCATGCTGACGGTGCCACTGGCCATGGGTGGTGGACTGTTTGGACTCTATATCACCGGCAACTCCCTGAATATCTATTCCCAGATCGGGCTGATTATGCTGGTGGGCCTGGCGGCCAAGAACGGTATTTTAATCGTTGAGTTTGCCAATCAGTTGCGCGATCAGGGTAAGTCCTTCGACGAGGCCCTGCAGGAAGCCTCGGCCACCCGCTTCCGGCCGATTCTTATGACCGGGCTGACCACCATCGCCGGCAGCATCCCGCTGGTACTGGCCAGCGGCGCCGGCGCGGAAACCCGGGTCGTGATCGGCATCGTGGTTTTGGCCGGAGTAATCGCGGCCACCGCTTTTACCCTGCTGATCGTGCCGGTCGCCTACAGCCTGATTGCCCGTAAAACCGGTTCTCCCGGGGATGTGGCCCGTAGAATTGCGCTGCAAGAGCAGCAGCAATCGCTGCAGACGTGAAGCAAGGCAGCCGGAACAATGCGCCAGCCCGGGTGGCCGTAACGCAGTGCAGGTACGCTGCACGACCACCCACCCCCCTTTGCCCACATGCGGCAATGAGCTAATATTTTAGCGCTGCAGTAACCGTCACCCAAGGCTACAGGTCTTCACAGACAGCAAGGAGCAATCGAATGAGCAACCCGCTGGATCCATCCCGTATTCTGCAAACCGCCACCGCCTTCTGGGCGTCCAAGGTACTGCTTACCGCGACCGAGTTTGATTTATTCACCGCGCTCGACGCTGCCGCCATGACCGGCGGGGAGCTGGAGGGTGAGCTGGGCCTGCACCCGCGCGCCAGCCGCGACTTCCTCGACGCGCTGGTGGCGCTGGGCTTTTTGGAACGGGACGGCGATGGCCCGGATTCCCGCTACCGCAACACCCCGGAAACCAACGCCTTCCTTAACCAGAACAGCCCCACTTACATCGGTGGCTTGCCGAAAATGCTCAACGCCCGGCTGTTCGGTTTCTGGAATAACCTCGGCGAGGCCCTGCGCAGCGGAGAACCGCAGAATGAGTTGCAGCAAGGCGGCCAGTCGATCTTCGATCAGCTGTACGCCGACGACAACGCCTTAACTGTTTTTCTCGAGGGAATGAGTGGCATTCAGGGCGGTAACTTCGCCGCTCTGGCCGATGTCTTTGATTTTGCCCGCTACCGGACGGTTACGGACGTGGGTGGCGCGCTGGCGCTGCTGTCGCGCCTGGTTGCGGTACGCCACCCGCATTTGCGCCTGCAAAGTTTTGACTTGGCGCCGGTCGCGCCGCACGCCAGCAAGGCGATCCAGGCGGCGGGTTTAAGCGACCGTATCCAGGCTGTGGCCGGCGACTTTTTTAGCGACCCGATCCCGCCCGCGGATGTGGTGACCATGGGCAATATCCTGCACGACTGGGATTTGGAAACCAAGATGCTGCTGATTCGCAAGGCCTATGCGGCACTGCCTGAGGGCGGTGCGTTTATCGCCATTGAGAACATCATTGACGACGAGCGCAGGGAGAACGCTTTCGGCCTGCTGATGTCCCTCAACATGCTGATCGAAACCGGCGGCGGATTCGACTACACCGGCGCCGATTTCAAGCGCTGGTGCAGTGAAGTCGGCTTTAAACGCTTCGAGGTCATCCCCCTGACCGGCCCCACCAGCGCCGCCATTGCTTATAAATAAGCGGGTCAGGCATCCTGGTTGTGCATGTCTTCGTCGATATAGTGGTCTTCGATTTCCTCAAGCCAGTGCTTGATGCTGGCTATCGCTTGCTCCGTGGAGCCAAACAGCCCCATATCGACCTTTTCCTGGATTAACTTTTCCAGCTCCTCAAATGCAGGATTCATCGTTTGATTCTCCTTTCACCGGGTTATAGAAACGGGGACAACCGCAACAACCAGATTACCCGGGCTAGCGCAACACCACCAGCGGAATCTGGCTGTTTTCCAGCATGCGCATGGTATTGCTGCCGAGGAAGAACTGCCGCACCTTGGAGTGGGCAAAGGCTCCCATCACCAGCATATCGATGCTGTGCTCACGCTTGTACTGCATCAATGTCTCGTAAATATTACCTTCCAGCAACTCGGCCTGCACCTCAAACCCTTCCTGTTGCAGCAGCGCTTTGGCCTGGTCCAGCTTTTCCTGCTGCGCGGACTCATTGTTCCTGACCATCACCAGGTGACACTTGAGCCCTTTCAGCAAGCCGCCACTGATGATGCGGGCCAGGGCCCGGTCGGCGGTGTCGCGACCGTCATAGGCCAGCATAAAATTGGTCGGTTCTGCAAAATCTTTCGGCACGATCACCAGCGGCGTATGCACCTGGCGGATCAGGGTTTCTATGTGGGAGCCCAGGGCTTTAAAGTCGTTTTTACGGCCCTCGCCGCTGCGCCCCACCACCATCAGGCGGGCCTCGCTTTCCAGTTCTGCCAGCGCCTCCACGAAGTCGCCGTGGCGCTGCTTCTGCTCCACCTCGGCAATGCCCTGCTCCCGGGCCTTGGCCGCTGCGGCGTCCAGCAACTCCTTGCCGTACTGCAAGGCCAGCTTGCTGCGCTGCTCATCCAGGTTCGCCATCTGCTCCAGCAAGTTCGAGCGCGCACCGAGGCCAATGGCGCCGGTCAGGTCATCGGCGCCGTGCTGCTGCTCCTTTTCAATGGCATGCAAAAACAGCAGCGGCTTGCCGAGCCGTTTTGAGGCCCAAATCGCCGCCTGGCACACCGCATCCGCCATGACGAAACCATCGATACAGGTAATTATCTTGTTCATAAGTTTTCCCTAGTGTCCGCCCAACAGCTTTTCGACTTCGGCGGGATCATTGTGGACCCCAAACTTGTCCACCACGGTGGCGGTTGCGTCGTTCATACCGAGGATCTCCACCTCAGCGCCTTCCCGACGAAACTTTATCACGACCTTATCCAGCGCCGATACCGAGGTGATATCCCAGAAATGGGCCTGAGACAGGTCAATTTTTACCTTGGCCACCGCCTCGCGAAAATCAAACGACTCGACAAACTGTTCCGACGAGGCAAAGAACACCTGGCCCACCACCTGATAGGTGCGCTCGTCGCCGGCTTCACCGGTAATGGACTTGACCACCATAAAGCGGCCAATCTTGTTGGCAAAAAACAGCGTCGCCAACAACACCCCGACCAGCACCCCGAGCGCCAGGTTGTGGGTGGCCACCACCACGATCACTGTGGCAATCATCACCGTGTTGCTGGACACCGGGTTCTTCTTCAGGTCCCGCACCGACTCCCAGGAGAAGGTACCGATGGAGACCATGATCATCACCGCCACCAGCGCCGCCATGGGGATCTGCGAAATCCACTCATCCAGGAACACCACCATGATAATCAGGAACAGTCCGGCGACAAAGGTCGACAGGCGGCCGCGGCCACCGGATTTCACATTGATGATGGACTGGCCAATCATGGCGCAACCCGCCATACCGCCCATCAGGCCGGAGCCGATATTGGCGATGCCCTGGCCCTTGCACTCGCGATTGCGATCGCTCTTGGTGTCGGTCAAATCGTCGACAATGGTGGCGGTCATCATGGATTCCAGCAGTCCCACCACCGCCAAGGCGATGGCATAAGGCAGAATGATGTACAGCGTCTCCAGGTTCAACGGCACTTCCGGCCAGAGGAAAATTGGCAGGGTATCCGGCAGCTCACCCATGTCGCCCACCGTGCGGATATCCAGCCCCACCACCATCGCCAGCGCGGTCAGCAACACAATACACACCAGCGGCGAAGGCACACTCTTGCCGATCACCGGCAGGTAGGGAAATAGGTAGATGATGCCGAGGCCGGCAGCGGTCATGGCGTACACATGCCAGGTGACGTTGGTCAACTCCGGCAACTGGGCCATAAAGATCAGGATCGCCAGCGCATTGACAAAGCCGGTGACCACCGAGCGCGACACAAAGCGCATCAGGCTGCCCAATTTGAGAAAGCCGGCGGCAATCTGGAAAACCCCGGTCAGCAGGGTGGCCGCCAGCAAGTACTCCAACCCGTGCTCCCGCACCAGCGTCACCATCAGCAGCGCCATGGCGCCGGTAGCGGCCGAGATCATGCCGGGCCGGCCGCCGGCAAAGGCAATCACCACCGCGATACAGAAGGAGGCGTAAAGGCCGACCTTGGGGTCGACCCCGGCGATAATGGAGAAGGCGATGGCTTCCGGAATAAGCGCCAGTGCCACCACGGTACCGGCCAGCAGGTCCCCGCGGATATTGGAGAACCATTCGAGTTTCATTTTTTCGAGCATGAACAACCTATTAAATAATTAACCTGCGACAGCCACGTTCATGCTGAAAAGCACAGGCAGCAACCATGAAGGTTTGGTTTAAGATCGAGAGTTGAGAATCAGCCGTGCAGGGATCAATGGATCATGAGACAGACAGCGGCTAGGGAAGGATGGCAGCCTAACGCGGCATGAGGCTCCGAAGAGCGCCTGCTGCAATCCTGACAAATTTTAAAGTGGCGAAATTATAGTCATTTAGCGGTTGGAGTCAATGGGAGCCATTGACACTCGAGACATCATAGCATCACAATGTTTAACGTTATAATGCTATCAATGGAGGTAGTTATGAGCAATTTGTCCAAGCGTTCAACCATTTACTTCGAACCTGAAATCCATCAGGCACTGAAGCTGAAATCGGCATCCTCCCAGCGTTCTGTGTCAGAACTGATAGACGAAGCGGTGCGCTTGCTGATGAGCGAAGACCAGGAAGACCTGGCTGCGTTTGCGGAGCGGGCCGGCGAAAAAGAAATCAGCTATGAAGCCCTGCTCAATGATTTGAAAAAGCATGGCAAAATATAAAATCACCTTCAAAAGGTCGGTTGTCAAAGATCTGCGCGACATTCCCAACAAGGATGTCAGCCGCATCCTTAAACGAATTGACGCCCTCGCCGATGAACCCCGCGGCGAAGGCTGTATCAAGCTTTCCGCCCAGGAGCGATACCGGGTCAGGCAAGGGTTGTATCGAATCGTGTACGAAATTCGAGACGAAATACTGGTTGTTCACGTGGTCAAGGTAGGGCACCGCTCCGGTGTCTACAAATGACGGGATCAATACCCCACCCTAAGTGGCTCTCCATGATCTCGACACCTATATGCTCATTTTCCGGCACTCGTCGATACTGAATAGGCCCCATACACCAGGTTTCTTGCATCGACCTAAGCAGAGCCTTTGCCCTCCGGGCTTGCCCCTCCCGGATTCATGACGTCCTGATATGCCTGCTCGAGAACTTCAAACAATTCTTCTGGCACTTTGTACTGGTATTGTCTGCGGCGCTTGGCCGATAACCTGCCCTGCTGATCCATGCAAAACATAACCAGCCTGGACAGGTCGGCATTGGCTACATCGAAAACACGATCGACGCGCTGGTAAATTTCATCGTAGTGGCCGAGATATTCCGTCTCTTCTTTCAGGTGATTCTCAATCGCCTGCTCCGCGGCCCCTGCCATAAAGGTGGCGCACTGAGTGGCATCCCAGTAGCGGTAAAGTGCCGGGTGCCCCTGAAAATCAAACTCGATGTGTTCATCGTCGATACAAGTGACATCCCAGAACGCCCGGGTGGGAGCAGACCACGCCTCCAGCGTGGCTTTGTAGTCGGCCTCATTTTGCTTTAGCACTGCGGATACAGGTAGCAACAGGCCATTTTTTAGCCCTCCTTGCTGGCACAGCACCTGATGGAAGAGGAAACGTGACAAGCGGCCATTACCATCCATAAATGGATGAATAAAGACGAATCCAAATGAAACGATGGCCGCCAGCACCAGAGGATCCAGGCCCTGTGGCGGGGTATTAGCCAACTCCATTAACCGCTCCATAAGAGCCCTGGACAGCTCGGGTTCAGGCGGCACATAGCTCACACCGATCGCACCACGCAGGCCATTACTCAGGTGATTCTGCACCGCCCTGAATGAAGCGGCGCGATAATATACATTGCTGATAGCTGCATTTTGCAAAGCCACCAGATAGTCTTCATCCAGCTTCCGGGCTACATGGGCCTGTTGTAGCAGGCTGACAAAGCGATTCGCTTTATCACCGCTGGGAACCTCGTTCTCAATAGCGAAGGAATTACGGGTTTCATCCAGATAGGCCCACGCCAAAGCGCGATTGAGAATATCCGGAGGCAGCGATTCGGTAAATTCGCCAGCCAGTTGCAGCAGGTTTTTATCCAGAAGCGCCGAAAGTTCAGGTGTTCTGCGCACCGTAACGCAATAGTCCAGTGAGCCAAGTCCATTAAACAGTATGCGCCAGCGACTATTGCGGACCCCGGTACTGGTCAGGTATTGGCTCGGGTCAAACAACGGGACATAGTTTGAACGCAGCTTCGTTTGCTGACGCCTGATTGCACTGCCGGTAAAATGCTCCCACAAGTAACCGGCCTTGCGCAGGTATTGGCTGGTAGGGCTGGCGTCGCAAGCGGCTCGCAGCTCAATCTCCGGTATCTGGGGGAGTACTTGGGCCAGCACAGTCAAATTAACCCCTTCATGCTTCAGGGCAAAGAGAACGTGGTCAAGCAGGGTCTGCCTGGCCGGTGCAACAGTGGCTGGCACAGCGATACAGCTCCCGATGACCTCAATCCGAGTCACAGACCGAATCTCAGCATAGTGATCTGGCAATGGTGCTTTTGCATGCCCCTGGTCAATCAACCAGCTATACCCTGCTTTCATTGCATAACTACCCTGCTCCACGCGGCTGTCTATACAACCCGTATAGCCAATGTTTTTAGTACCCGCCAAAGATTATTTGTACAAACCTAGAATACCGCAATTTTTTTGATGCAAACACCACCAGCATACGTTATTGGCGCACATTCTGAGCAACGCCCGCGGGACCTCCTGACCGTGGAACTTGTCCACGCTGCCCACCCGGGCCGCAGGGCTGAGGTCGGCGCGCAGTTTGTTGGTCCGGGGCACTAGAGGAATCAAGCGGACAATGTTCTATCCCAGTAAGGCGCATCCCCAAAACACTCGGCAAAATAATCGATAAACGCCCGCACCTTGGGTGCCAGCAGGCGCGAACTGGGGTATACCGCCCAGATGGCGGTATTGGATACCAGCGGGTAGTTGCGCAGTATTTGCACCAGCTCGCCGCGCTGCAGGTGCTGATAAATACTCCAGGTGGAACTGAGGGTAATGCCCAGCCCACTGACGCAGGCATCCCTGACCGCCTCGCCGTTGTCGGTGCGAAAGCTGCCGTTTACCTTGCTTGTGAATTGGCCGTCGGGGGTCTCGAAGGTCCAGCTTTCCAAGCCCATCAGGGTAATGCACTGGTGTTGTTGCAACGCCTGGGGCGACTCCGGCTCACCGTACCTGGCGAGGTAGTCCGGCGCGGCGCAGACAATGCGCTGGTCCGGCGCCAGCTTGCGCGCAATCAGGGTTGAATCCTTTAACTCGGAATTGCGCACCGCAATGTCAAAGCCACCCTCGACCATATCGATGATGGAGTCAGACAAGCGCAGATCCACCGTCAGGTCCGGGTAGCGGGCCAGGAAGCCCCCCATGGCCGGCACCAGGTGCATACGGCCGAATGAGGCCGGCGCCGCAACCCGCAGCGTGCCCCTGGGGGAGGCACTGCCCGCCCCCACCGAGGCGCGCGCCGCTTCGACACTGGCCAGCACGTCTTCTGCGTGAGGCAAAAACGCCTTGCCCTCTTCCGTCAGTGACACTTTGCGCGTCGTGCGATGCAGCAATCGCACCCCCAACCCCTCTTCCAGCTTGATGATGTAGGAACTGGCCACCGCCGGTGACAGGCCCAGCTCCTGCCCCGCTGAGCTGATGTTATGGGTGATGGCCAGCCGCACAAACAGTTTCAGGTGCTCAATATTCATAAGCAATTATCAATATTATCCATAAAGTGATTACTTAAAATACGCCATTATCAACCAATAAACAATTGAATACACTGCACCCATCAATCGAGACAACTTTCACCCAAACAAAGAAAAAGGTAATTACTCATGAAAGCGATGCTGATCCGCAAATTTGGTGGCCCTGAAGTTTTTGAATCCGCCGAGATACCCAAGCCCGAAGTGAAAGCCGGCCATGTACTGGTGCGCATTGCAGCCACCAGCGTCAATACCGTCGACACCATGATCCGCGAGATGGGAGAGGAGCTGCCCCTCTCCCCGGCGCTGCCCGCAGTACTGGGCATGGATTTCGCCGGCACGGTGGAAGCGGTTGGCGAGGGTGTCAGTAACTACGCTGTCGGCGATGAGGTCTATGGCTGCGCCGGCGGTCTGGCAGACCTGCAGGGCACCCTGGCCGAGTACATCGTCGCCGATGCCCAATTGATAGCCCGCAAACCGAAAAACCTGTCCATGCGCGAAGCCGCGGCGCTGCCACTGGTGGGCATTACCGCTTATGAAGGCCTGCAGCGCGCGGGCATCAGCAAAGGCCAAAGCGTGCTGGTCCACGGCGGTTCCGGCGGTGTCGGTCATGTCGCCCTGCAGCTGGCCCGTCATTTCGGCGCCAGCGTCTACGCCACCGGCGGCGGCGACAAGCAGCTGGCGCTGATCGAGAAACTCGGTGCCAAGAGCATCAACTACAAGACCGAAACGGTGGCGGATTACGTCGCCAGCCATACCGGTGGTGCCGGTTTTGATATCGTCTTCGACTCGGTCGGCGGTGCCAATATCGTCACCTCCTTCGAGGCCGCCGCCCTTAACGGCCAGGTTGCCACCACCGTCTCCATGCTGGAACTGGACCTGACCCTGGCCCATTTCAAGGGCTTGTCCCTGCACGTGGTGTTTATGCTGATACCCATGCTGCACAACCACAAGCGCGAGCAGCACGCCCTGATCCTCAATGCCCTGACCGAGATTGTTGAAGCCGGTGGCCTGCAACCGGTCGTGGATGAGAATCGCTACGCACTGGAAGACGTAGGCAAGGCACACGCGCGCCTGGCCAGCGGTGCTGGCATGGGCAAAGTAGTGGTTGACATCTAAACCACTGGATAACAATCAGGAGCAATCAATGGGGCCAGTGTCGCGGGCCGCATTGATTCTGACTCAGGAACAGAACTCAATGAACCAGGCCGTCAATACTGACAACCTCAGTTTCCGCCCCATCAATCGCGGTTATAACACCGTGTTCCGCCCGGGGCGCTTGAGCCTCGGCCTGGTGCTGCCGCTGGAAACCTATGCCCACAGCCCGGTACCGAGCATGCTCGACCAGCTGCAGCGGATCCAGCTGGCGGAGCAGTTGGGCTTCGCCTGGGCACTCGCCACTTGCGCGCGCTGGAGGAGATCGGCGTCAACCATGTCGCCTTGAATCTGCGCTTCAACCAGGCCGATATCGAGACCACACTCCAGCGTCTGGCCGACGACGTACTGCCGGACTTCCGTGCCTGAGGAATACAAACATGCAAAAGACCATTCTGATTACCGGCGCCACCGATGGCATCGGTGAACCTGGACGCACTGGCCGGACGGATTGAACTGGCCAACGGCGATGATATCCGCATCGGCGCTGACATCCTCACTCGCGCCGCCCTCGCTGAAGAGTTTGCGGCTGCATCCGGACAGTATTTCGACAACGATACAGGGCAGTTTGCCGCGCCCCACCCCGACGCCCTGGACTCGCGCTAGTGCGCTAAGGTGGTTAGCGTGATGGAGACGATTCTGGCGAGGCTGGCATAGGATCGGGGATCAATGAGGCGCCTGTTGCGCGCCCCAATGATCTCCGTTGATCAGCGCGTCGCCGCGCGCTGGATGGTGCCGAAGGAGCGCACGTAAGGGCTGTTGCTGCGCAAGCGCAACGGCAGCGTATCAAGTGCCGCTTCGGCCTCTTCGAGGCTGCCATAGCTACCCGTGTAAAGGTTGTACCAATCCCGGGTGCCGTACTTTACCTGGGTAGAAAACAAGGTCTTCTCCCCAAGACTGGCGGCGTTCAAGTTGATGTAATCCACCAGCTGTTGCTGGCGGAAAAAACCGGCCAGCTGGATGCTGTAGTGCTGGCTGTCCTGGCTTGCCAGCCAGTCATTATCCTGCAATGGCAGCACTGGCTTGGCGGTGACCTCGGCAAGAGTACCCGGGCCCAGGGCTCGATACTGCAGGTCTTCAAACCTGGAGTTCAGCTGTTGCACTTCTTCTTCCGTTTTCTGCGCCTGGCTGTTTAACCCGGCTTGCAGATTCTCTGCCAGCGCCAGCATATCGCTGCGATTGCTGGCCACCACCGATTGGGCGGCGGCCACATCACTATTCAGGCTGGTCACCGACATTTCCAGTCCATCTATCTGGGCGCTAACCGGCGCCGGAATACGACTCGGGTTTAATTCCAGGTAAGTGATTGATGCCATGGTCACAACGGCGACCGCCGCCAACAGGCCCAGTATCAGGCCGGCTCGCTTGTCTTCCTTGCGCGCCTGGGCGGCAAGGTTGGTTTCCAGCTCAGCAATATAGCCATTTAACTTTTGCGTATAAGTGCGGGTGGCATCCTGGTCATCGCTCAACAGTCGCAAGGTTTCCAGTTGCTGGCGATGCTTTTCATTCAGCGCGACGATCTCCATGCGGTTGCTGGAAATACCGTCTTTTGCCAACTCTTCGACTCGCGCCAGTTGCTGGCTTTGGTGCGCGACACGTTGCGCGAGATCCGCGTGCATTTGGCCAAGTTCCGCGTGACCGGAGTCAAGTAAATCAATGCGTTCGCGCTGGCTGTCAATTGCCTCGTTGGCATTGTTCAGGCTCTCGCCCAGCTGCTGGAAAACCTGTGTAAAACGTTCTTCCAATACTGCGACGAACTGCCTTTGTTGCCGGCCCCTGATACGAACCTCGGCACTGACTTCCGCCAGGTTTTCTCCCAGCGCCTGCTGGGTTTGACTCAACAGGTCCACGGTTTCGCGCAGCTCCTTGTGCGCGCCACCAACGTCGAGGGACATGAGCATCAGTTGATTTTCAATATCGGCGATCTTGACGTTGATATCGCGAACCAAACTCTCGGAGCCCTCCTTCACCCCCATCTGAACCAGTTTGCCAGCGGCTTCGTGTGGACGGTCCGACTTGTCGTTACCCCTGGGTGGCGTACTGCTACTTATGTATTCAGCTGTCATAATGCACCTCATTAATGCATCTGGAAATGATGCTTTTGCAGTTACCATATCAACAGCAATGAAATTAAAAACAAGGGTATAGGGTGACAATAAAGTGAATAAATTATGCTTGGCCCGGGTTCATTCGCCGACCGCACCAAGACAGGTTTAAAGGAATTTTTTTAGCACCAGAAGACTGCACGAATATCGCGCCAGCCACTGTTTTGGCAGTCAGCTTGCACCACATAATTGCAGCCCGCGCACCGAACTAACCTCTCACGTACCCGGCCGAGGCACATCCGCAGCGCTTACATTTTGCCGGTCTGCAATAGATCGAGCCCGCATACGATCAGAATGGTCTGCGTCTAACCCTTCCTGCTCAGCTCCGCGGGCTGGGGCGTACGACAGCTCAGTGAACAACCCAAAATGGTCCGAGCCAAACGAGGGCAGGCGTTGAATCGAGTCGACCGTAAAGTGCTGGCTGTGAAACAGGTGATCCAGCGGCCAGCGCAGGAAGGGGTAGTGCGCATGAAAGGTATTAAACATTCCTCGCCCCACTCGCGGATCCAATAATCCGCTGAGCTTGCGAAACAGGCGCGTGGTGGCCGACCAGGCAACGTCATTGAGGTCGCCGGTCACAATGACCGGCTGATTCCTGCCCGCAACGCTGCGGGCGACAATCACCAACTCGGCATCGCGTTCGGCAGATTCGGGGTTTTGGGTAGGGCTGGGGGGGGCCGGATGGAGAAAATGCATGTCGACTAAAACACCATTGCGTAATCGCAGCTGCGCATGCATTGAAGGAACGCCCTCCTCGACCAGGAACGAGATCTCGCTATTCTCGAGCGGCAGGCGCGAATAGACATGCATGCCGTAGAGATTATCCAAAGGGCACTTGATGCTGTAGGGCATTTCAGTCTGCAGCGTGTCGAGGTGACGTTGCCACCATGCGTCTGACTCAAGGGTTACCAGCACATCGGGCTGATACTGCCTGACCAACTCGAGCAAGGCCTGGGCTTGCCGATTCGGGGTCAGCACGTTCGCCGTGAGGATGCTGATCTTGCGCTCGGAGTCAGCGTTGTTCGACGCCTTCACTTCCGGCGGCCAAACGGGGGTGTAGGGGATGATCCAGCAAAGCTGTCCGGCCAGGCAGGCCAGCGTAACACCGGCCAGGATCCCGTTAATTCCCAGCTCCAGGTCAAGCCAGCACAGCTGCAGTAAAAACAATAGCGCCGCAAGCGTCGCCAGCTGCAGCCGGGGAAAATCCAGGCCACGCACCAGCCAATGCGGGTGGTGCCACAAGGGCAATAGGGTCACCGTGACGAGCGCCAGGGTGGCGCAAGAAAGAATTACATTAAGCATTTGGGCCAGTGTCATGGCGCTGCGCACTGCTCATCGCTTGGGGCAGCCGGACAGGCGGAGGCGGGGCAAGTGCGCCATGAATTGTTCTCCTGTAAGAAAGGAGACAGGTTAAGTTGTGGCACCGGGGAAATCAATGTGATTTCCGGAGCGGACGTGAAAGTAATCGAGACCGGGAATGATTTCCTGTTGAGCAAGGTTCGAATCCGGACGAGTAAACAGCAGGCCGACCATTCGCACCAAGGTGGGCTGGTCCGCTGCGTTTTGTGATTTCGGAGCGTGGTAATCGCGATTTTCAAAGCGCTGTTTGACAATTTCTACTATCTGCTTATACGACAATACACCGTACATGTTGCCTTTGCTCCTGAAACGATTTAACCGGTTCAATCGTGTATCGCCGGGGTTATGATTTGCTCCCTTCAGACCTCCCAATAGTCAGTCCATAGGTTCAACCAATAAGCCTGCTGAACACTTCAATTGCGCCTCGCACCGCCGGCGCTACATTGCTGTAGGTTTTGTTTGCAGCACCGGCGATTTTGCCGAGCTCTTCCAGGCCTTTGCGAATACGGGTGAGTCCTGACTCAACCACCTCTTGCTTAAGATCTTTATCGCGCTTAAGCGCCGTAATCTCTTGCTCGATTGCACTCAGCGCGCTCAAAACCGCCCCGTCGCTCTCTTCTTCTCGAGCATTTTGCAGCGCCTGGATAGCCTCATATATATGGGGATCAGCCTGCCGATCACCCACCGTTTGTTGCACATAAATTTGAATTGGCTGCTGCGAAGCAGGCATCACTCCCAGTTGACCGACCAGCAATCCTTGTACTATTTTTTCTACCGCTCTGGAGTAGGACATGGAATCATGGGGCGTCAGCGCCTCGTCGACAATTTGATCTATGCCGGATTCCCGCTGCGGCGGGCGGATGTCCGTTTTCGGCGTATCGGGTAGATGTTCGATAGTACAGAAACGTCTACCGTGTTTGTGCTTGATTCTCAAACTGAAATCCTTTTGATCTTCCCGCTGCGTCTGCGTAATCACATCCGTTAATAAGGCAATCAGTCTCTGTTCAGTTTCCGGTTCGAGCTCCCTTTCATAAAACACTTCGGCGGAGGGTATCAACACCTCGGCGAAACCAATCAAGTGCCGAGTTTCTCGAGAGCCCATCCGCGCCAACAATTCAGTATCAAAGGCATATTTCAGGTTCTTCCGTTCGCACCTGACTTTTTTCTGTATACCGTCCGCGTCTGTCACCCTCAATTCCACCACACCCCATTGGGGCTTTTCTGGTTCAATACTCAGGCAACTATTGATCGCAATTTTTTTACTTTCACAGAACAGCTTGCGCAGCAGCCATTCGATTTCGTCGTCGATGGTGTGCAGGTTGCTTCTTCCCTGCAAATTTTTAACCGCTTCATTGCGCAGACGCAGATCGCCCCAATCAATTTCCAGCTGCCTCTGGTAGGGAAAAAGCTCGGCCCATGGCCCCAGTAATCGGGCAACCGCATTTAAGAGCTGCTTATCCGCATTCTCAAACTTGCGCTCCTTCTCTGTTACCACACGGATGACGCCATAGGGGCGAGAGCCTGCCTGGCCAGGAATCGCAACTGCCATAAAGGAACCACTCTCACTGACCTCGCCCCTACCGGCAAACCGAATCGATGTGGGGTCTTGAACTTCGAGCAAGACTTCATTCGGCTTGTAATAGGCCGCTTCTGTTTTCGTCCAGCGAGACTGGTTTTCCAGCGGGTTGCCATCCCTGTCGTAATGGCAAAGGTAGTGTTGGCCATCGGCACCGAACGTCTCCCTGAACCTGGCTTGCTGGTCCTGCCTGCCAAGGGCCGTCGTCACAGCTAAATACAGAGGTACGATATTGCATCCAGCCACTTCATGGGCGACAAATACCGACACTTCGCAGCGCCCGAAAATTGTCTGCAGATGAAACGCCAGTTGATCCAGGCCGACATACTCCCTGGTCCGATAACGCAACATATCGAGATAGAGGTCAGCCACTGCGAGCCCCTGGTTGACGACGGCGTTGCTCTGCACACTGGACCTGCCAACCTGGATGATCGTGCAGAGCCGATGTACGAGACTCGGCTCTAGCAACTGGTCGAGGCGATTGCCGATACTGCCTGCGGACGACGAAAATCTTACCGCGCCGATAGCCATCGACTGGCCGCGATCACCCTCTACCTCTTCCGGTGCTCTGACCCTGCGTGCCTGAAGAGTCGCAGAGGCATCATGCAAAATCGGGTAACAGAGAAAGCTTCGGGTTTGACTCGCTTGTTGTTCACAATCCTGGTTTCGATGTCGCACCAGCGGTGGCATAGTGTTACCAAACTGGTCGACAGCCTTTTTAAAGTCGTCGAATACAAGCTTGTAGTCCCTGGCAACAGAAAAGGCGGTAAAACCGGTTGACTCGTCGGCGAGGTTATAGCAGCGAGCACCCGCAGACATCCGGCGCCGATCGGTCGACCCGCCGCCGAGTACACATCGATTGGGATCCTCGGGCAGGCGATAGAGGATCGAACACCCAACTTCCACGGCGCTGTCATTGGCGCTCAGACTGTCTTCCATATAGCGTTTGAGCGCACGCGCGACTGTGTCCAGTTGCCGTTCGAAAGACCACTTGCTGAGAAATTCACTGTTGACAGCGGCTTCAACCCTGACCAGAACGCCTTCCAATTGGTCTATAGGAATGGTCACAACTCTCTCCTGTTATTATTAGGTCGTAAGAGCAAGAGCCAGCGAAGGAAATAAAGCGAATACTTTTTGAGCTATGAACAACGATCGATGCCAAGCGACCACTGCCCGCGAACTGCCTCTCACGCCACAGCCAGACTCGTCATCTGCTCTGGATTTAACCTTGATAAAACCAACACCTAATTAGATCGGTTGGATATCAAGAAAGTAGCACTTATATTGTTTAGAGTTAGATTCCTCGGCCCCCGATAGTCGCTGGTATAGCTTAAGCAGGGTAGTTAAGAAACTATACCTTTTTCCAGAAAGTGACAAGGCAGGGCTATCAGGTCAGGAGGACAGCAGCGGTGGTCAACCAGCAATAGTTTCTACCATGCAATGGGATCAGAAATACAGCTTTCTATGTTATCGCTCATTGCGCCCTGCTTTACCCCGAACAACCCGCGCCTTCGAATTCAGGACAAAATAGCTGTACACAAACCCCACGGCAAAGGTGTGATCTTCGGTAACCAGCGGACTGTCTCGAAAGCTGGCCGCCGAGACATCGTCGTAGCGCAAGAACACCGAAAACAAGTGTTTTTCATCCAGTTTGGTCAATGACATCTGGTAACGTACACCACCGTAGCCGGAGCTTGCCTCATACGTCGGCCGATCAATTGTGGCAAATTGCGGTGCCACGCCGAAATAAAAGCGGTGATATTTTTCGCTGCCATAAACCGGCCCCAGGTGATGCGTCCAGCGCCAGCGCCCCCAGGCACTGGCAAGAGGCTTTTCCAGTACCAGTCTGGGGTTAATTTGATAGCCCTCATAGTCGATATCTAAATCTTCCCCACCGACAACGGCCCTTATTGGCAGTTGCAACCACAAGTTCAGGTCATCCGATTGGTAGGCGTGATATTTTAGCAACGGCCCGATTTGCAGAGTTGCCGGCAAGTCAGGCATACCCTCACGCACGTCAACCTCGTCACTATCTATGGAGAAGTTAAAATCCAGGCTCACCTGCAGTTGCCAGCGTCGATTGGCGAACAGCTCGCCACGCACACCATCCTCGTCCGCTTTCAGGAATTCACCCCGGTAGACCGGAAAAACCACCGGAAACGCGAAATTATCACTTTCGCTGGCACCGGGGTAATAGGGCACCCGGACCGCCCCGGCACCCAGACCCAATTGCCACAAAGGCTCACCCTCCTCGCTGGCAGGATCCGAAGCTTGCTGGGGCTCAGCGTTTAATACCGGGCTCAGCAGCAGCACAATCAGCGTACCGATTGCCCGGCCGCAACAGCCACTCCGAGGTAACAACCAAGTTGGCATCACGGGAATTATCATGGTCGCACCCCAGAGAAAAAGTTTGTAAATACCCACTATTTTACTTGCGACTAATTGTATGGCCAGGGTGTATGCCGTTGCAATGAACCGGAGAATTACCGGATCGAGTCATGCCCGCGGGTGGCGATGCCGCTATGGGGGCAAGACCCCGCCGCTGCTGCAAGATTCGCAGATCGTTCGAATTTTAAGAACGCTGTGTATGCACAGTGCTGCATTGTTGCCTGTGTGGTTACCAACTATAGTAACTACCCGGCATGTCAGGGGCTCAGGGCTCTGTATATCTGCACACAATAGGGGATATCTGGAAATGACGATCAAATCAGGTTTTATGGGCGTGTTGGCTTTGTCGCTGGCCGCGTCTCAAGGCGTGTCTGCGGGCACACAGGTAGATCCAGCCACCGCACTGAGCATGCTCAAGGCGCAGAACCAGCAGTTTGAGCAGCAGGTGGTCAAGGTTGCCGACAACGTCTACACCGCAGTTGGCTTTCACGGTGCCAATACCTCGATGATTGTGGGAGACGACGGCGTCATTATCGTCGACACGCTACGAGGGCCGAAAAGTGCGGCCAGCGCCTACAGCGCATTTCGTGCGTACAGTGACAAGCCCGTCAAGGCGATCATCTACACCCACAGTCACGGGGATCATATCGGCGGCGCCAGTGGCTTTACCGGCGCTGAACAGGTCGAAATCTATGCCATGGAGAGCTTCGGCAGCGCCGAAGAAGGCCTGAACAAGTCGGTAAATCCCATCAAGATAAAGCGCAATGTGCGCCAGTTCGGTCGCAACCTCCCACCACACGAAAGAACCAACCGGGGTGTTGCCCCGGCGGGCACCGAGGATCGGGATGGCGGCACGGGTTTCCTGGCTCCCACGGTAAAAATTCCCCACGGCATTCACAAAACAACGATCGCCGGTGTGGATCTCGAATTTCATTATGGGCCGGGTGAAACCGACGACGCCATGTTTGTCTGGCTGCCTGCCGAGAAGGTGCTGTTTTCCGGCGATAATTTTTACAGCGCGTTTCCCAACCTGTATGCAATCCGCGGCACCGCCTATCGCGATGTTCTGGATTGGTCAGCAAGCGTCGCGAAGATGGCCGAGCTGAAGCCGCGCTCTTTGGTACCCGGGCACACACTGCCAATTCAGGGTGCTGCTGCCACCACCGCACTGGCGGATTACAGTGAGGCGATACGCAGCGTGTATGATCAAACCGTGACGGGTATCAACGAGGGCAAGAGCCCGGAGCAGATCGCACATGAAGTCGCGCTGCCGGAGCACTTGCGCGACAAGCCCTACCTCACTGAATTCTACGGTACGGTACACCATGCGGTGCGAGCGATTTACGTGGGCTTGCTGGGCTGGTTCGATGGCAACCCGACCACCTTGAATCCGCTGGAGCCAAGGTTGAGGGCGGAGAAAATTGCCGAGCTCGCCGGCGGTACCCGCAAGCTGACCAGGCAGATGCAAGGGGCATTAAAGAAGCGCGATTACCAGTGGGCCCTGGAGCTTGCGGACCAGGTGAAATGGCTGCCTGACGGAGACCAAAAGCTGGCCCGTGAGGTAAAAATCAAGGCCCTGCGCGGCCTGGCTGAGCGCGAATACAACGCCCCCAACCGCAACTATTACCTCAGCTATGCCAATGAGCTCGAATCCGGGCAATTAAACCAGATCTGGTTTTAACGCGATTTAACCCTGAAATCTCTGCTCCGCAGTTGCCCTGTATTTTTGACGAACGCGAGAATACAGGGTTTTTTTTAGCCTTCGCGCTGACTCTTCAGGCCATGGCTTGTTGTTTCCGGAGTGCCAGCTGAAGTGGCTGCAGCAGGTCCTGGAAAAATTCCAGTATTCCGTGGTTCTGGAATAAACAGCACCACCACCTCTACTCAACCAGGTCATACTCCCCCGGATCCCAGAATAACCCCAGCGCCAGTGACGCCAGCTCCACCGATTTGCGGACTTCCGGGGGCTGGCCGTGCGGATAAATGATTCTTGCACCGCCATTGATTTCCACTGCGCCGATGACTTTACCTTCCAGTTCAAACCGATAACCAATCGGCTGGCGCAACCGGATCGGGCTGCCCTGCAACTCATGCACCGATGTAATCTGTAGCAGGCTCTGGCTGAACAGCAACTGCCCGCGCCGTGACTGCTGCCCCAGGGCACCGGCGACTCCCGCTTTGTTCTCTTGCAGTTCGAGGGAGGTGGCTACTGGCTTACCCGCTGCGCTGAAGGAACAGGCATACGCCATGGGTTTTGGTGAAAAGTTAAGGAATGACAAATTGAGCTGGCGCTCCCGTGCCTGGCAAGTGGCTTTCACGCCATCAAATTCATACTCCAGGCGAGCGCCCCGGCCATCGTAGATATCAAAAATTTGGAGCCGCGACGAGGAGCGGAAAAACTTACCAGGCCTCTGGCCCAGAGTAAATTCACCCCGGGTTCCGCCACCGACACCTTCAATTTCCACCACCTGCGCGCCTTGCGCCAGTTGAGTCGGCAACGCCATTCGCGCCGGCTGCAGGGTGTTGCAGGCAACCAACAACTGCAGCGTCATCCCCGCCGCCAGGATTCTGATCAAATTTGACATAGACCTTACCTTTTAGCCTGGCAGGCAATGGGTGCCCCCCTGCTCACCCCCCTGCTCACTCGTTGAGTAAACAACCAATTGGCACGGAGCAAGACCGTCTCCCTACTCACTCCCCGTCCAGCAAATCCCCGAACGCCTCGTTCAACCACTTGCAAAAATTACGCTTGCGCGGGTAGCTGTCAAGCAAATCGATCAGGCCGGCGACAAACAGCGAGCGCATATCATCCGGCATTAAATTGCGCAGGCTCTGCAGTATGCGGATGGCTTCGCGGTAGCTTTCGCGATCGCCGCGGTTGACCCAGAAGTCGGCCAGCTGGAAATAGAGCGGCAGTACTCGCGGCTCCTCGATGTCGTTGGCTTCCAGCACCGCCAGTAACAGGTACGGCTCCATGGCACTGTTGTCGGCCACTTCCAGCGCCAGCAGCGGCTGCTGCATGTGCAGGTAGAGGTGAGCCAGAGTGCCGATGGTGTTGAGTTTTTCCCTCTGGTCAGCGGACGGGGCTTCGATCTTGAAGTGCAGTAGCTGCACCGCTTTGGTCTGGCGATCACCGCCGCGCCTTTGCCGCGGCAACTGCTCAATGGCCAGGTAGGTGTCGAAATCGGGGGTTTCGCTAAAGCGCTCCCAGAGCATGGCTTCGGCAGTGGCGAAGTCACCGGTGTGACACCAGATGGAGATCTGGTTGTCCTCCAGCGCCAGCTCGCCCTGTTGCGGCCGCTGCGGCGCTTGCTCGGCGAGCCGGCGCCAGTGCAGCGCCTGCTCCAATTCTCCGGCGTCGAGACAGAGTTCGGACAGCTGCAGGTAGTCGTAGAAGCGGTTGGCCAGTTTGGTCAATATGGCGATTTCACTGGCGCTGTCCTGCTGCTCCCGGGCGTGCTCCAGCAGGGGCGAGGCCAGGTGCATATAATGGCTTTCCATCTCCCACTCGTCGCCTTGCAGTGGCGGCAGCGCATCCCACTGCTGCTGCACCATCGCCAGGTAGGCATCCATACCGGCGTCGCCAAGGGCATCCCGATAGGCTTCCGGGATGGGCGGGTACAGGTCGCCAAGCGGCTGGCTGTAGATGCCGAAAAGGTACTCTATGCGCCGCGCCCCGGGCCACTCCACCCGGCCGAGGGCGTCGATGTGCAAATCGCCCAGCAGCTCCAGTGTCGGCAGGCGAAAGCCGCCGGAGTCGTCGATGGTTTCCAGCGCCCGGGCAATCCGCTGCAGGGCGTAGTCCAGCAATTGCAGGGTGCGCTCCGGCGGCAACTTGACTAGAAAGGGGCGCAGGGTCTCGAGGGTGGTTTCCAGCTGCTGGAAATAACTGCGCACCTGGGGGTAGCGATGCAGGTAGCGGTTATAGGGGATGGCCGCAGTCAGCCGCTTTTTCAGCGCCGGCGCGGTTAATTTGTCGGCGGCCAGGTCTGCCTGCAAGGCCAGCTCTTGCTGACGGACCTTGTCACCCGGCAGCAGGTCCAGCACCAGCTCCACCAGCTCACGTTTGTCCAGGCTCGACAAGTAGGCGGGCAGACGCTCCCGGCTCCCGCCGCGCTTTTTTGCCGCCTGTTTTTTGGCGGGCTGGTTTTTGGCGACCTTCTTTTTAGGGGCCGGTTTTTCCGCGACCTGGTCGGCCTTCGGCGGCAGCGGATCTTTACTTGGGTTTTTCATAGTATCTACACATATCCGCCGGCTGCGAACCCGGATGCCCAGGCCCACTGAAAATTGAAACCGCCGAGGTGGCCGGTCACGTCCACCACCTCACCGATAAAGTACAACCCCTTTTGTGTTTTCGCTTCCAGGGTCTTGGAGGAGAGATCGTCGCTGTTGACCCCGCCGAGAGTGACTTCGGCGGTGCGGTAGCCCTCGGTGCCCGCCGGCCGCAGGCGCCAGTGGTGCAGCTGGTCGGCGATGGCGCGCAGCTGGGTGTCGCTATACTGGTTGAGCGGCTTGCTCTGCAGCCACTGCTCGCAGAATACCCCGGCCCAGTTCTTGGTAAACAATTGCCCCAGCACTGTGCGCAACTCCGCCTTCGGCCGCTCCTGCCGCGCGGCCAGCAGCCACTCGGCCAGGTCTGTGCCCGGCGACCAGTTGATTATGATCTCCCGACCGGGGCGCCAGTAAGAAGAAATCTGCAGTATGGCCGGGCCGCTGAGGCCGCGGTGGGTAAACAGCAGGTTCTCGCGAAAGCTGCGCTCGCCGCAACTTACTTCCACCTCCACTGAGCTGCCCGCCAGCGGGGTGAGAACTTCTTGCAATTGCTTGTCCAGGGTAAAGGGTACCAGACCGGCGCTGCGCGGCAACAGGCGCAAACCAAACTGCTCGGCCAATTCATAGCCCAGGCCGGTGGCACCCATGGTGGGTATGGAAAGTCCGCCGGTGGCCACCACCAGCGATTCGCAACTCGCGTTACCGAGAGAGGTGGCGACATTAAAGCCGGAGTCAGCCGCACTGACACGGGTAATTTCACAGTGGGTATAAATCTCGGCACCGGCGTTGGCGCATTCATCCAGCAGCATGGCGAGAATATCGCTGGCCTTATTGTCGCAAAACAGCTGGCCCAGCTTCTTCTCGTGGTAGGGAATGCCGTGCTGGTTGACCAGCTCGATAAAATCCCACTGGGTGTAACGAGCCAATGCGGACTTGGCAAAGTGCGGGTTGCTGCAGAGAAAGTCAGCGGGGGACGAATACATATTGGTGAAATTGCAACGCCCACCACCGGACATCAGGATTTTCTTGCCCACCTTGTTGGCGTGGTCCAGCACCAGCACCTTGCGACCGCGCTGGCCGGCGGTGATGGCGCACATGAGACCTGCGGCGCCGGCACCGATGATAATGACATCGGCCTGGGTGGGAATACTGGATGTCATGCGCAGCGTCTCTGTTGGGATGCGCGGCCCGGCGAGTCAAACAGCCGGGGCCGAACGCCTGCGGCGATCAAGTTTGCGGCAGGGTGACGCCAGTCTGGCCCTGGTACTTGCCGCCGCGATCCTTGTAGGACGTTTCACAAACCTCGTCGGACTCGAAGAACAACATCTGCGCCACCCCTTCGTTGGCGTAGATCTTGGCCGGCAGGGGGGTGGTGTTGGAGAATTCCAGGGTCACGTGTCCCTCCCACTCGGGTTCCAGCGGCGTCACATTGACGATAATGCCACAGCGGGCGTAGGTGGACTTGCCCAGGCAGATGGTCAACACGCTGCGGGGAATGCGAAAGTATTCCACCGTGCGGGCCAGGGCAAAGGAATTGGGCGGGATGATGCACACGTCTTCCTGGATATCGACAAAGCTGTTCTCGTCGAATTGCTTGGGGTCCACTACCACCGAGTGCACGTTGGTGAATATCTTGAACTCGTTGGCGCAACGCACGTCGTAGCCGTAGCTGGAGGTGCCGTAGGACACGATGCGCTCACTGTCGCCGCCAAAACGGACCTGGCCGGGCTCGAAGGGCTCGATCATCCCTTCATTCTCCGCCATGCGGCGAATCCACTTATCGGATTTAATGGCCATGTTTTCCCCAATTCGTCATAGGTTAGTCGTTCGTTGCTGCTACTGCTGTCGCTGCAGCTAATATTGCCGCGCGGCAAAAGCCGGGATTCTACTGGCTTTAGCCGCAGCGGGCAAAACCCGTAGCCCGGCGCTGCTAGTCGTCGCTGATCTCGATGCTGGGCACGCTGGCCTGCTGGTTGGCCAGGTGCAGGGCAATGGCCAGGCGGCGGGCGATCTGGCGATAGACCAGGCTGATGTCCGACTCCGGATCCGCCGCCACACTGGGCTTGCCGCCATCGGCCTGCTCCCGAATGGTCAGTGCCAGCGGCAGGGCCCCAAGCAGCCGGGTGTCGTAATCCCGGGCGATGCGCTCGCCGCCACCGCTGCCGAAAATATGCTCCTCGTGGCCGCAGTTGCTGCAGATGTGGGTGGCCATATTCTCCACCACTCCCAGCACCGGCACATTCACCTTGCGAAACATCTCAATGCCCTTCTTGGCGTCCAGCAGGGCGATATCCTGCGGCGTGGTGACGACGATGGAGCCGGTCACCGGCACCGACTGGGACAGGGTCAGCTGGATATCACCGGTGCCCGGGGGCATATCGATGACCAGGTAGTCCAGCTCCGGCCAGGCGGTCTGGCGCAACAACTGCTGCAGGGCACCACTGGCCATGGGCCCGCGCCAGACCATGGGGGTCTTCTCGTTGACCATATAGCCCATGGAGATGGAGCAGATACCGTGGGCCGGCACCGGCTGCATAAACTTGTTGTCGATGATATTGGGGCGCTGCTCGGCCACCCCCAGCATGGTCGGCACGCTGGGACCATAGATATCGGCGTCGAGGATGCCCACCCGGGCCCCTTCCGCCGCAAGTGCCAGCGCCAGGTTGACCGCCGTGGTGGACTTGCCCACCCCGCCCTTGCCGGAGGCCACCGCAATGATGTTTCTTACTTTCGGCACGGCCATGGCCTGGTCCACAACTTTGGCCGCCGCCACCTCCCAGCCGATATCCACAATCACCTTGTCGATGCCGTCGAGGTCGTTGAGCGCCTGCCAGATGGCTTCCGCCAGCTGCTCCTGCAGACCCCGCGCCGGAATGGCGAGAGTCACAAACACGGTGAGTTCAGCGCCCTTGTGCTCAAACCGGGCAATGCGGCCGACGTCGCCCAGCGCCACCTCGCTGTCGGGCAGGCGCAGGGGCAACAGCCGCGATTCAAGGGTTAACTGCATGTTATTGTCGGTCATGATGACTCCCGGGAGACGTTGAGGACGGCGCTGGCACACACTCTGCACACACCAAAGGCGGCTATTATTCAGGCCCGCCGCCAAAAAACCAAGGCCCGCCGCAAAAAATCCGGGCCCTGATGGGCGCAAATCGCCGCCTGACGCTGATACCGGCGGCAAAAAATGCTATAGTCTCCCGCTTTTTTTAGCGCCCTGCGTCAATTTACCGCTAACACCCATTTCCGTGAGTAACCGATCGTCATGACAGAACGCCGCAAAATTCTGGTCACCAGTGCCTTACCCTATGCCAACGGCTCCATTCACCTGGGCCACCTGGTGGAATACATCCAGACCGATATCTGGGTGCGGTTCCAGAAACTGCGCGGCCACGACTGCACCTACGTCTGCGCCGACGACGCCCACGGTACCGCCATCATGCTCAAGGCCGAGCAACTGGGCATCAGCCCGGAAGAGCAGATCGCCCGGGTCAAGGCCGAGCACGAGCGCGACTTCGGCGACTTTCTGATCAACTTCGACAACTACCACTCCACCCACGGGGAGGAAAACCGGGTGCTGTCAGAGCTGATCTACAGCCGCCTGCAGGCCAATGGCCACATCGCCAGCCGCATGATCACCCAGGCCTTCGACCCGGAAAAGCAACTGTTCCTGGCCGACCGCTACATCAAGGGCACCTGCCCCAAGTGCAAAACCGAAGACCAGTACGGGGATAACTGCGAGGCCTGCGGCGCCACCTACTCCCCCACCGAACTGATCAACCCGGTGTCCGCCATCTCCGGCGCCACCCCGATCGAGAAAGAATCCGAACACTTCTTCTTCAAGCTGCCGGAGTTCACCGCCTTCCTGCAAGACTGGACCCGCGCCGGCCACCTGCAGGACGAAGTGGCCAACAAACTGGCCGAATGGCTCGACAGCGGCCTGCAGGAGTGGGACATCTCCCGCGACGCCCCCTACTTCGGCTTCAAGATCCCCGGCACCGAAGACAAATACTTCTACGTCTGGCTCGACGCCCCCATCGGCTACATGGCCAGCTTCAAAAACCTGCTCGACCGCCGCGCCGCAGCCGACGCCAGCGTCGACGCAGACGCCCTTTTCGCCGAGTACTGGGGCAAAGACTCCAGCGCCGAGCTGTACCACTTTATCGGCAAGGACATCGTCAACTTCCACGCCCTGTTCTGGCCCGCCATGCTCAGCTCGGCTGACTTCCGCACCCCCACCAAGGTCTGCGTGCATGGCTTTCTCACCGTCAACGGCAAAAAGATGTCCAAGTCCCGCGGCACCTTCATCAACGCCCGCACCTACCTGGAACACTTGAACCCCGAGTACCTGCGCTACTACTTCGCCGCCAAACTCAGCGGCGGCGTCGACGACCTCGACCTCAACCTCGAAGACTTCATCCAACGAGTCAACAGCGACCTGGTGGGCAAAGTGGTCAACATCGCCAGCCGCACCGCCAAATTTATCCAGAAAAGCGGCGGCACCCTGTCCAACAGCGTCGCCGACCAAGCCCTGTGGCAAAAATTCCGCGACGCCGACAGCCAGATCGCCGCCAACTACGAAGCCCGCGACTTCGGCAAAGCCATGCGCGAAATCATGGCCCTGGCCGACCTCGCCAACGAATACATCGCCGCCCAGGCCCCCTGGTCACTGGCCAAACAGGAAGGCACCGAACAACAAGTGCTCGACGTCTGCAGCCTCGGCATCAACATGTTCCGCGCCCTGGTCACCTACCTGAAGCCCGTGCTGCCGGCCCTGGCCGCCGACGCCGAACAATTCCTCGGCGAAAGCCTCGACTGGCGCCAGCCCGTGACCTTCCGCGGCGGCGACGCCATCAACAAATTCAAACCCCTGCTGACCCGCATCGAAGCCGACAAAGTCGACGCCATGCTCGAAGCCAGCAAAGAAGCCCTCGCCGCTCCAGCCCCACAGGCCAGCGCCGCGACCGCCTCCGACGAACTGGCCAAAGACCCCATCGCCGCCGAAATCAGCTTCGACGACTTCGCCAAAGTCGACCTGCGCGTCGCCCTCATCGCCAAAGCCGAACACGTCGAAGGCGCCGACAAACTGCTGCGCCTCACCCTCGACCTGGGCGGCGAAACCCGCAACGTCTTCTCCGGCATCAAAAGTGCCTACCAACCGCAAGACCTGGAAGGCAAGCTCACCGTCATGGTCGCCAACCTGGCCCCGCGGAAAATGAAATTCGGCCTCTCCGAAGGCATGGTACTGGCCGCCGGACCGGGCAAAAAAGAAATCTACCTGCTGGAACCCCACAGCGGCGCCAAGCCGGGGCAGAGGATAATGTAGGCAGCGAGCTCCGCAGAGCTCTAGTCGGCCACCGCAGACTGCGGCAGAGGCTCTGCGCGCAGGATTACACTGGGTTTGATCTGTTAGTAGAAACTGGGACGGCAGCTCAGCATCCAGAACCCCATAGGTTTCAAGTACTTACTGAATCCCCGCCTGCGCGGGGATGACAAAAAACATGTTTCTTGAGGAACACTAGCTAGCAATTTAGTTTTTTAAAAACCTGGCCAGCCACGTGAACTCCGGAGCATTGCCGGGATTGGTATTAGTTGACCTTCTATGGCAATGGATAGTGCTAATACAAGACTCACATAAAGTGTTTCAGGTATTTTTTATCACAGACGGCAGCAGACTACCAAGGTGTCGTCGGGGCTGGCGCTGGCAGACCTTCTGTGGCCAGGACGGCCACAGAGAGCCTCCAAGGACGGATTCACGGCGTGTCTGCCAGCGCCAGCCCCGGCGGCACCATGGCAACAAAGACGGCGCCATGGCAACAAAGACGGCACCATGGCGACAAGCCAGGCAAACAAACCCGTTCAACCGCTATCACTAACAGGCAAAACCGTTAACAACACACTGATTTATCAATTAAAATTATGAGCGCACACCTGTCCATTGCAACCAACCAAGCAGAAGGTCTATGACTGACTTTGTGGTGATACTGATCAGCACCATCCTGGTCAACAACTTCGTACTGGTCCAATTCCTCGGGCTATGCCCCTTTATGGGCGTCTCCAACAAGCTCGAAACCGCCATCGGCATGGGCGGCGCCACCACCTTCGTGCTCACCCTTGCCTCCATCTGCAGCTACCTCGTACACAACTTCGTACTCCAGCCCCTCGGGCTCGAATACCTCAAGACCATCGCCTTTATCCTCGTTATTGCCGTGGTCGTGCAATTTGCCAAAATGTTTATCGAAAAGACCAGCCCCCTGCTCTACCGCGTGCTGGGCGTCTTTTTGCCATTGATTACCACCAACTGCGCCGTCCTCGGCGTAGCCCTGCAAAACACCGCCAAGGCCCACACCTTTGCCGAATCCGCCCTCTACGGCTTCGGCGCCGCGCTCGGCTTCAGCTTCGTGCTGATACTCTTCTCCGCCATGCGCGAACGCCTCGCCGCCGCCGACGTGCCGCTGCCCTTCAAGGGTGCCGCCATCGGCATGATCACCGCCGGGCTTATGTCATTGGCCTTTATGGGCTTCAGCGGACTGGTGTAACAACATGATTCAATTCCTCCTCGACAACCCGTTCCTGTCGGCGCTGGTAGCGCTGGTATCACTGGCCGTCACCTTCGGCGCCGTGCTCGGCTACGCCGCGGTGCAATTCAAAGTGGAAGGCGACCCCATCGTCGAACAGCTCGATGCCCTGCTGCCGCAAACCCAGTGCGGCCAGTGCGGCTATCCCGGCTGCCGCCCCTACGCCCAGGCCATTGCCGACGGCGACGCCATCAACAAATGCCCACCCGGCGGCCAGGCCACCATCAACACCATCGCCGACCTGCTGGACGTGGAAGCCCCCACCCTCGACGAAGAACACGGCGAGGAATCGGAAGTCAAAAAGGTCGCCTACATTCGCGAAGACGAGTGTATCGGCTGCACCAAATGCATCCAGGCCTGCCCGGTGGACGCCATCCTCGGCGCCGCCAAACAAATGCACACCGTCATCGCCAGCGAATGCACCGGCTGTGACCTCTGTGTCGAGCCCTGCCCGGTGGATTGCATCGACATGCTGCCGGTGGAAAGTACCGTTAGCGACTGGAAATGGCACAAGCCCGAACCCTACTACCAACGTGCCAGCAACATAATTGCCAGCGACAAAACCAGCGGAGCCGCGGCGTGACGAAAATCTGGACCATTCCCGGTGGCGTCCACCCGGAAGAGCGCAAAGAACAATCCCTGCAGTTGCCGTTGGCGGAAATCGCCCTGCCTAAAGAACTGGTGTTCCCCCTCAGCCAGCACATAGGTGCCCCGGCCGACCCGGTGGTCAAGGTGGGCGAACGGGTACTGGGCGGGCAACTGATTGCCGCCGCCCACGGCATCTTCAGCGCCGCCATCCACGCCTCCACCTCGGGTACTGTCAGCGCCATCGAAGAGCGCCCGCTGCCCCACCCCTCCAGCATGCCGGGGGAATGCATCGTTATCGAAGCCGACGGCGAGGATGAGCACATCGCCTACCAGGCCTGCGAAGACTATATGCAGCTGAGTAAGGCGGAAATGGTAAAGCGAGTGCGGGCGGCGGGCATCACCGGTCTCGGCGGCGCCAGCTTCCCCACCGCGGTAAAGCTCAACCCCAAGTCCAACCAGCCGGTAGACACCTTTATTCTTAACGGCACCGAGTGCGAGCCCTACATCACCGCCGACGACATGCTAATGCAAACCCGCGCCGCCGACGTGGTGCTGGGCGCCGAACTGCTGGCCCATATTCTGGGTGACCCGGAGCGGGTGGTGATCGGCATCGAAGACAACAAGCCCAAGGCCATCGCCGCGGTTACCGAGGCAGCCAAGGGCAAAGCCATCGAGGTGGTGTCGTTTCCCACCAAGTACCCCTCGGGCGGCGAAAAACAACTGATCCAGATTCTCACCGGGCGCGAAGTGCCGTCCCGGAAACTGCCCGCCGACATCGGCGTGGTGGTGCAGAATGTCGGCACCGCGGTGGCGGCCTACGAGGCGCTGCGCTTCGGCAAGCCTCTGATCCAGCGCATCACCACCGTGGTGGGCGAGGCGCTGGACACCCAGCGCAACATACTGGTGCGACTGGGAACTCCGGTAGCGCACATCCTCGCCGAACACGGCTTCCAGGCCAAGCGGGCCTCGCGCCTGGTGATGGGCGGCCCCATGATGGGCTTCGCCCTGGACACCCCGGACGTGCCGGTGGTCAAATCGACCAACTGCATTTTGGCGCCGAGCAAAACCGAGTTGCCGCCTGCGGCACCGGCGCAGGCCTGCATCCGCTGCGGCATGTGCGCCGAGGCCTGCCCGGCCAGCCTGCTGCCCCAGCAGCTGTATTGGTACGCCCAGGCGGAAGACTTCGACCGTCTGAAGGCCCACAACATCGGCGACTGCATCGAGTGCGGCGCCTGCTCGTTTGTCTGCCCGAGCAATATTCCGCTGGTGCAATACTACCGCGCTGCCAAGGGCACCCTCCGGCAGATGGACATCGAACGGCAAAAATCCGATCGCTCACGCCAGCGCTTTGAGTTTCGCCAGGAGCGCATCGCCCGCGCCGAAGCCGAGAAAGAAGCCAAGCGCCTGGCGCGGAAAAAAGCCGCCGAAAAGGCGCGCCAGCAGCAGGCCGATAAACCAGGCGCGGCCAAGGCGGATGTCGTGAGCGCGGCACTGGCCAGCGCGAAGCCGAAAGCGATATCGGCCGAAGACGAACTGGCCAAATTGCAGCGCGCCGTGGCCAGCGCCCAGAATCGGCTGGAGAAGCTGCAGCAGAAGCACGACGAAAGCGAGGATGCGGCGCAGCGGGACAAGTTCAGCGCGCAGCTGAAACAGGCGGCCCTGCGCCTGCAAGAGGCCCAGGCCAAGCTGGACGCCAGGCAGGCCATTCCGGCACCGGCCGAGGCGGTGGCCGGCGTTGCAGCCAGCGCGACTACCGATGCCAACGACCCGGTGGCCGCCGCCATTGCCCGCGCCCAGGCCAAAATGAGCATGCCGCCGGCAGAAAAACTGCAGGCCAACATCGACTCTCTGCAACAGCGGCTGGCCAAAGCGGAAGCCAAACTGGCCGCCGCCAGGGCCAACGACGGCGACACGGTGGCGGCCCTGCAGGCCGGCGTCGACAAGATGAACGAGAAAATTGCCGCCGCCAAACAGGAGCTGGCCGCGCTGGCGGCGCCGACTGCGGCAACCAAACCTGAACCCGCAGCCCGCCCCACCGCCGCCGCTCCGTCCCCGGCCGTACCCCCGGTAAAAGCCGCGCCCAAGCCGGAGAAACCGGATGCCGCCAGCGTCGCCATCGCCAAGGCCCAGCAGCGCGCCGCCGCCCTGGCCAGCATGGCGCCGCGCGACAAGCTGCACCAACAAGTGAAGTCACTGGAGGGGCGGCTGGAAAAGGCCCTGGAGCGGCTGGCCAAAGCCGAGGCCGACAACGACGATAACCTCGACGCCTTCCGCACTGGCGTCGAAAAAACCCGGGCCCGGCTGCAGCAGGCCCGCGCCGAACTGGAGAGCGAGCAGTAATGGCTTTTATGAAGGCGTCTTCGCCCCACGCGCACGGGATCACCAGTACCGCCGACGTCATGCAGCAAGTGCTGCTGGCCACCATTCCCGGGCTGCTGGCACTGAGCTATTTCTTCGGCCCCGGCAGCGTCATCAATGTGGTCATGTGCGGTTTTACCGCGGTGCTGTGCGAGGCCGCGGTGCTGAAACTGCGCCGCCGCCCGGTTATGTTTTTCCTGCAGGACTACAGCGCCCTGGTGACCGGTGTGTTGCTGGGGCTGGCCCTGCCGCCCTACTGCCCCTGGTGGATCGTCGCCATCGGCACCGGTTCGGCCATTATCCTGGCCAAGCACCTCTACGGCGGCATGGGCTACAACCCCTTTAACCCGGCCATGGTGGGCTATGTCATCCTGCTGATATCCTTTCCGGTGGAGATGACCCAGTGGGCCGCGCCGCGCACCGTGCTGGCCGAAGGCCAGCAGTTGGTAGGGCCGCTCAGCGGCCTCGGCCACATCTGGTTTGACCTGCCGCTGGACGGTTACACCGGCGCCACGCCGCTGGACCTGTTCAAGCAGAACAACTCGCTGCTGGTGGAACACCTCTACGCCAGCGAGCCCCTGTACGCCACCGCGCGCTGGGCCGGGGCGGGCTGGGAGTGGGTCAATATCGGCTTCCTGCTGGGCGGCTGCTACCTGCTCTACCGCAAGATATTTACCTGGCACACCCCGGTCAGCATGCTGGCTGCCATCTTCCTGATGTCGGTGCTGTTTTACGATAACGGCAGCTCCAACAGCGGCGGTTCACCCTGGCTGCACCTGCTCTCTGGCGCCACCATGCTGGGCGCATTCTTTATCGCCACCGACCCGGTATCGTCGGCGGTGAGCAAGCGCGGCCGGCTGATATACGGCGCCGGCATCGGCATCCTGGTGTATGTGATTCGAGTCTGGGGCAACTACCCGGATGCGGTCGCCTTCGCGGTGCTACTGATGAACATCGCCGCGCCGTTTATCGACTACTACACCGTGCCGCGCACCTACGGCCACGTCAAAGCCCGGCCCGCCACCGAGAAGAGCGACAAGTAACAGTGGCGACAGTGAACTTACAAGGCAGCCTTACCCTATGAATATGCTCGGCGTTTCCATCAGCAAAAACAGCCTCTTGCTGGGCCTGTTTGCGCTGGTTACCGCAGCCATACTGGCCGCCACCCAGGCGGGTACCGCCGATCGCATCGCCGCCGCGGAGCGCGAGGCAGCCCAGCGCGCGCTGCTGGAAATTGTGCCGCTGGAGCGGCACGACAATGACCTGTTGCTGGACACCATCACCATTTCTCCCGAGCACTGGGAGTTGCTGGGCCTGCGCAGCGGCGGTGAAATCAATATCGCCCGCGCCGATGGCAAAGCGGTGGCGGCCATCATTCCCGCCATCGCCCACGACGGTTACAGCGGCGATATCAAACTGATAATCGGCATCAACCGCGACGGCAGCATCGCCGGGGTGCGCGCCCTGGCCCACAACGAGACCCCGGGCCTGGGCGACAAGGTCGACCTCAAGAAGAGCAACTGGATACTGGATTTCAATGGCAAGTCCCTGACCAACCCCGCCCCCGAGCAGTGGGCAGTGAAGAAAGACGGTGGCCAGTTCGACCAGTTCACCGGCGCCACCATTACCCCCCGGGCGGTGGTTAACCAGGTCAAGCGCAGCCTCGAGTACTTCGCCCTCACCCAACCCCTGCAGCCAGCGCAGCCAAAGCAGCGCCAACCGCACACGCCACAGCCGACGCCAGCGCCGCAGGAGCAGTTACCGGGCGAAACCACATCCGCTGTCACCGCCACTGCGCAGCAGCAGGGCAGCGACCAACAGTCGCGGCAACACACCGACCAACCGACCCAGCAACAGGCTGAATCATCATGAGTGCAGACTACCGGGAAATCAGCAAAAACGGCCTCTGGAACAACAATCCGGCGCTGGTGCAGCTGCTGGGCCTGTGCCCACTGCTGGCGGTGACCGGCAGTGTGGTCAACGCACTGGGACTGGGGCTGGCCACCATGCTGGTCCTGACCGGCTCCAATATCGCCGTGTCGCTGATCCGCAAAACCGTCAGTGACGCGGTGCGGCTGCCGGCGTTTGTGATGATCATCGCCTCCTTTACCACCTGCACCGAGCTGTTGATGAAGGCCTTCACCTACGAGCTCTACCAGATTCTGGGGATTTTTATTCCGCTGATTGTCACCAACTGCGCCATCCTCGGCCGCGCCGATGCCTTCGCCAGCAAAAACAGTGTACTGCCCTCGGCCTTCGACGGCCTGATGATGGGCTGCGGTTTTGCCGGTGTGCTGCTCACCATCGGTGCCATTCGCGAGATCCTCGGCAGCGGCACCCTGTTTGCCAATATGCACTTGCTGCTCGGCCCGGCGGCGGAAAACTGGACCCTGACCCTGGTGGAGGATTACTCCGGCCTGCTGGTGGCCATCCTGCCGCCCGGCGCCTTTATTGTGACCGGGTTCCTGATCGCCCTGAAGAATGTCATCGACGCGGAGCTGGAGCGGCGCGAGAAAGCCCGTCGCGCCGCTCCCGTGGTGAAAGGTAGCAAGCGCGTGCGCACCACCGGCCAGATTACCTGAGCGGCGCCTGATCTCCGGGTGCAGGGCCACAGGGAGCGGGGCCTGCACCTTCATGGTTAAAATCTATGAGCATTTTCGCCCCGGCTAATGGTACTGTTGCCCCAACCCCGATCTACCAGCGGCATGTTGCGCCGCCAGCCCCATGAAAAATGCGCCGCCAGCCCCATGAAAAAAAAGCTGATCCTGATAAGGCACGCGAAATCCAGCTGGGAACAAGCAGACCTGGATGATTTCGACCGGCCGTTGAGCAAGCGCGGTGAGCGCAACGCACCGGAGATGGGGCGGCGCCTGCTGGCCTCGGCCATCCAGCCCGACCTGCTGCTCTCCAGCCCCGCCCGTCGCGCCCTCTCTACTGCCACCGCCATCGCCCAGGAGCTGGGCTATCCGCTCGAGGCGATCCAGCAAGAGTTTGATTTCTACCTGTCCGGCGCCTGCACCATGCTACGGGTACTGCGCGCCCAGGACGACCGCTACCACACCATCATGCTGTTTGGTCACAACGAGGCCATCACCGATTTCGCCAATATGCTCTCGCCCTACTACCTGGACAATATCCCCACCGCCGGGGTGGTGGGCATCTCCTTTGCCGTCAGCAGTTGGGCGGAAGTTCGCAAGGGGCGCTTCGGCTTCTACGACTACCCGAAAAACGAGCACCCGCAAACTTACCAGTTCTAGCCGCGCAAGGAATCCGTGGGACTCAGGGCTTGCCCGCAGCGGCGGATTGCCGCAGCAAGTGGGCCGGGAAGGGTTTGTCCAGGTTGAGGGCGTTCTGCCAAAACCAGTGTTCGGGATTTTTCCGCACCCAGGCCTCCAGCACCGTGTCAATCCGCGCGGCCAGATCCTGCACCTGGGCCTGGCGATTCCCCTCCCCGGACGGGCTCAGGCGCTCGCCCACAATCACTTTAAAGCGGGTATTGGCCAGCCGCTCCGCACACAGCGGCACGATATCCACCCCGTGCTTGACCGCCAGCCGCGCCGCCAGCCAGCGATTGCCGGCGTCGGGCAGCTTGCGCCCCAGCGACGGCGCCCAGACATAGCCCTGGCGCTCTTCGTCGGGCAAAATTAACAAGTTGTAGCCGTTCAGCAGGTTGCGGGTCAGATCCCTGATGGCCATGGGCGAGGCGGTGGAGACCAGCTCGATGTTGGGCGCCCAGGACTTGCGGGCGCGGTTGGCAATGGCCATGCGCAGCGTGCTTTCCCGCGGTTCGTAGAGGCCGCAACAGGGCAAGTTGATCAGCGACGCAATTTTGGCGTTCACCTCCCAGTTGGCCATGTGCGGAGCGACAAAAATCACCGGTCGCTGCTGGTTGGCGATGTGTTCCAGGCCGCTGATTTCAATGCGATCGCCGCGCTCCAGTTTGTGCAGAACCGTGTACTCGGCGTACACCCGCCCCATCTGGCGGCCGTAGTTGATCAGGCAGCGCCGTTGCGCCGCCGCCGTAGTGGCGCCGCAGAGCGTCGCCATATTGCGGTAGAAGCGTTGCACCCAGAGCTTGTTGCAGCGGGCGTCGTAGCGCACTTCCAGCTCCCCCAGAAAGGCGCCAATGGCGGAGGTCCAGCTGAAGGGCAAGCAGGCCAGCAGCCTGGCGAACAACAGCTCGATGGCGCTCTTCGGGGTCAATCGAAACCGCTCGGACGACATCAGCGCCGCTCCAGCAGCATGGGCAGGCCACCTTCCGGGCGCAGGGTCAGGCGGCACTCGATGGCCACCTTGTGACCCGGCACCAAACGGGGGGTGAACTGTTGCGCCAGGGTGGCGAGGCAGATAATGCCTTCGGTCAAGCCAAAGCGTTTGCCCAGGCAGACCCGGCGACCAACGCTAAACGGCAGGTAGAGAAACTTGTTGGGGCGCGGCTGGCCAGGCATAAACCGCTCCGGCAGGAAGGCGTTGGGCTGGTCCCAGTACTTTTCATGGCGGTGCAGCAGCCAGGGCAGCACCAGCATGATGGCGTCCGGCTTGATTTTGCGCCCGCGCATGCTGTCGGCGGCCCGGGCCTGGCGGCTCAGCAGTGGCACCGGTGGGTAGAGGCGCATGGTCTCCTCAAACACCGCGCGGGTATAGGGCAGGTTGTCCACATCCTCCAGGGTCGGGTGGCGGCCGCCCAGCACCTGGTCCAGCTCCGCCTGCAGTTTGGCCATGGCCGCCGGGGAGTGGTCGAGCAGGTACCAGGCCCAGGCCAGCGCATTGGCGGTGGTTTCGTGACCGGCCATAAACATGACAATGGCTTCATTGCGGGCCGCCTCGGCCCCCAGCGGGCAGACATCCGCCACTCCCGGCTTGTGCATCTTGCCCTCAAGCAACAGCGAGATCAGGGAGAAGCGCTGGCGCTTGTCGTCCTGCTGGTAGCGAGCAATGATATCGTTGATGACCCCGTGCACCTGCTGGGCGGACAGCCGGGCCTGGGCCTCGCGGGTCGGGTTGCGCAACAAGCGCAACAGCGGCACGCCGAGGGTATCGGCCAGGCCCAATTGGTCCACCTGGCGCTGGTAGTCGGTGAAGCCCTGCACGATACGGGCGGCCTCGGCATCGGAGGTGTTGTCGCCAAATACGGTGCGGCCGATGATGCGAGCGGTGAGACGGGCCATTTCATTGAGCATATCCACCGGCGCTCCGGCGGGCAGCGCTTGCCACTGCTCCACCAGGGCCGCGGCGGACTCGGTCATAATGCCGGCAAAGTCGGGCATCAGGTTTTTTTCAAAGGCCGGCGCGCAGTATTCGCGCCGCTGTTGCCACAGTTCGCCGTCACTGGCGAACAGGCCATCCCCCAGCAGCGGCTCCAGCGCGTGGCGCATCTGCGGGCTCTTGCGATCGTAGTTGTCGTGCTCCTCGAGAAACACTCGCCGCACCATATCCGGCGAATTGCAGAGAATGTACTGCTGCCGCAGCAGGCTGAACTCCAGCGACTTAACCCCGTAATCCTTGTCCGACCAGATCGCCAGCAGGTTCTTGCGCGCCTTGAGCATGCGCCGGAACAGGTTTTCATCATTGCGGGCGCGGGGTACGGATACGGGCAGGGAATGTGGGACAGCTTTGGTCATATTCAACGACATTAGTTATGCGATACAGCGAGAGGAGAGTGATGCGGCCCACGGCCACAGGTGAGGTGGAAGCCTAGTAATTATGGCAAGTATTGTCCAGCAGCCTGTCGGACTGGAGACTATTCTACTGCGGAAAATCGACGTGAACCCACTAGGAGCCTGTCGGACTTAGGTGCCCGTAGCGAGAGAAAGTCCGATTTGAGTCAGTTTTTAACCATTTTTGAGGCGAATAGTGGTTCTATTTAACGAGAAAATGGTTAAAAAATGGCCAAACTCGGCTTTTTCGCAGCAGGGCAACCCTAAGTCCGACAGGCTCCTAGCCCAGAGAATATAGAAAACCTCTCAGCCTTTCAGGTTGGGTATCTTTCCCCGCTCCAGCTTTTCAAAAATCTCTTTCAATTGCCGTTGAATCATAAAACCAGAGGCTTCAAGAATCGCCGGAACATCGCGAGTTTGTCGGATTAAAGAAACAATCACGATACGTTTACCAGTGATTGGTACGTACACAACGTAGTGTTCACGGACGGGATGAATACTCAATTGAGTGCGAGCTATGTGCTCTGCTGAAGTAAAACGTTGATGATTCTGCGCTATCGATTCAGCACTCTCATGCAGATCAGAAAAATACTGCCGGGTTAGCTCCTTGCCCCACCTGGACAAAGACCAGCGGCGCGCCTCTCGAAAATCTCGCTCGGCTGTTTCAGTCAGAATATAGTGTCTGCGCTTCCCTGCCACTACAATCAGTCTTCTTCCGCAATATCAAGAATCGATTTGCTGGAGAATCGGCCATTGGCCAGATCGTCCAGGCCACCCGCCACATGAGAAACTATTGATTGAGCCTCCATATCACGGCGGATTAAATCTCGAAGATACTCGCTAGGTGTGGCATAGACGCCAGCATCGCCAGTACGGCTGTTGACGAAGTCTCTCAACTCATCGGTTAGAGATAGGTTCATGCTACTCGCCATTTTGAGTACCTCCATAGAGTATTCCAGAGGACTCTAGTACTACTGTCGAATAATGTCAATATCCGACAAAGATACCAAACCAGTAAGACAGCTGCACCTGTGGGTGGCGCGTTCATAATATCTTGCTGAATTGCATGAAAAAATGGCTCACGATTTACGTGAAAAAATGAACCGGGAGAAATTGTAGGCCTCCAGATCCGCAAGCGGACGAGTGGCAACACCCGAATCCATGGCAGCCCCTGGCGCAGCGCACACTTTCATATTATCGCCAGCGCCGAGGGTTATGAGCCCATCACCACCGAGCTGTTTTTCAGCGATTGCGAGCACATCGACACGGATGCGGTGGCTGGTGTACGCTCGAGCCTGGTTCACGAGCCGGTCTATGAAGCTACCGAGCGGGGCAAAACCCAGATCATAGACCACCAGTTCTGTCTGAGAAAATAAGCGGGGAAGTATAGTGAAATTTATGCAGTATAAGCAGGGCGGTGCTATCAAGCTGGGTGTTGAACGCGATGGCCATGTGGTGCCGGTGGCTGCACTGGACACCAACTTGCCCGGTGATATGAAGGCCCTGATCAGCGCCGGAACTGAAACTCTTGCAAAGATTGCCGCCGCCCTGGGCAACTACCAGGGCGCGGTACTTGATATGGACGCCCTCGACTGGGCGCTGCCGATTGCCGATCCAGACAAGATACTGTGCCTGGGGTTGAATTACGTGGACCATGCCAAGGAGGGCAATAATGTCATTCCCGATCACCCCACTATCTTTATGCGCACCGTCCAAAGCCTGGCCGCCCACCGCCAGCCGCTGCTACTGCCCAGGGTCAATAAAAAATTCGACTACGAAGGGGAGTTGATGCTGATTGTTGGCAAGCAGGCCAAATATTTAACCCGCGACAATGCCCTGGATCATGTGTGGGGCTATTCGCTGTTTAATGACGGTTCCATGCGCACCTACCAGCGCTGGAGCAGCCAGTGGACACTGGGCAAAAACTTCGACCAAACCGGCGGCTTTGGCCCCTGGATCGTCACCGCCGATGAATTGCCGCCGGGCGCGCAGGGCCTGAAAATCCAGACCCGTCTCAACGGCCGAGTCATGCAGGACGCCAATACCCGGGACATGGTGTTCGATGTGGTAACCACCCTGGTGGAGATCACCGAATGCATGACCCTGCAGCCCGGCGACTGTATCGCCATGGGCACACCGGCGGGGGTCGGCTATCCGCGCAAGCCACCGGTATTTATGCAAGCCGGTGATGTCGCCGAAGTCGAAGTGGAAAATGTGGGCGTACTGTCTAATTCGGTTATAGCGGAGGAATAGTTGCTAGAATAGCGAGGCTTAAACAAAGAGGCCTACCGCAAGAGAGTGAGTAAATGACATCAAACGACGCAAATTTCTTCCGCCAGATTCACCAGCAAATGACCTCCCGCGCCGCAGAAGTGCTGCTGATTACTGACCAGCAGCAGCGCTACACCTATGGCGATGCCGACGCGGAATCGGCACGGTTGGCTCGCTTTATGACTGACCTCGGGGTGGCGCCGGGTGATCGCGTTTCGGTGCAGGTGGAAAAATCCCCCGCGGCACTGTGGCTCTACCTCGCCTGCCTGCGCGCCGGCTTCGTGTTCCACCCGCTCAATACCGCCTACCAATCGAGTGAACTGGAATATTTTCTCGGCAATGCCGAGCCGACCCTGCTGGTGTGCGACAGCGCCAGGCAGGACCAGCTGCAACCCCTGGCTGACGCCGCCGGGGTCAAGCACCTGCTGACACTGGACGCCGATGAGTCCGGCTCATTGATGGAGCAATCCCGGGCCAGTGCCGCCAATTTCAGCGACGTGCCCAGGGCAGCCGATGACCTGGCGGCGCTGCTCTACTCTTCCGGGACCACCGGTGTACCCAAGGGCATTATGCTGACCCACCAGAATCTGCTGGTGAGTGCAGAGACCCTGGTGCAGGCCTGGGGCTTCAGCAGTGCAGACCGCCTCTTGCACGCACTGCCTGTCTTTCACGTGCACGGGCTTTTCGTCGCTACCCACTGCGCGCTACTCAGTGGCGCCAGTATGCGCTGGCTGCCCGGCTTCAATACCGACCGGGCGATCGACTACCTGCGCGAATGTACGGTGATGATGGGAGTGCCGACCTACTACACGCGGCTGCTCGCGTCCGAGCGTTTTACGGCCGACGCCTGCGCCAATGTGCGGTTGTTTGTGTCCGGCTCTGCCCCCCTGCTGCAGGAGACCTTTACCGCCTTTGCGGAGCGCAGCGGCCACCGCATTCTGGAGCGCTACGGCATGACCGAAACCAATATGAACACCTCAAACCCCCTGCACGGCGAGCGCAAACCGGGCACCGTGGGGCCGCCGCTGCCCGGGGTTGAGATACGGGTGGCCGATGCCAATGACCAGCCACTCGCGGCCGGCGAGATTGGCAACCTGCAGGTAAAAGGTCGCAACGTATTCAAGGGCTATTGGAAGCTGCCGCAAAAAACCGCCGAAGATTTTACCGCCGACGGCTTCTTTAATACCGGCGACAAGGGCTTAATCGATGACGATGGCTATGTCACCATCGTCGGGCGGGCCAAGGACCTGGTGATCAGCGGGGGCCTCAATGTCTACCCCAAGGAGGTCGAGCTGTTGATCGACGACCTGCCCGGCGTTAAGGAATCCGCCGTGATCGGTGCGCCGCACGCCGACTTCGGCGAGGCGGTGGTGGCCGTAGTGGTACCGCTGCCCGGGCAAACTCTGGCAGAGGACAGCATCATCAGTGCGGTGAAGGCGCAGGCGGCCAGCTTTAAAGTGCCAAAGCGAGTAGTGTTTGTGGACGAATTGCCGCGCAATACCATGGGCAAGGTGCAGAAGAACGTTTTGCGCGACACCTACAAGTCGATTCTCCAGTCGTGATATGCCGGCCTTTGCCTTGCGCCTGGAAAGAGCTGGAATTCGTTGCCTGCCAACGGGTGGCCGGTAGTCGCTTAGCCATCCGCGTCAATTCCTGTCACCGGCAAAGCCGGGTTTATTTGGGCGAATCAGGCGGCGGTGCAGTGCGCCGATAAGCCCAGAGTTCCCGCGCTGACTGGATCCCCGCCTGCGCGGGGATGACTTTGGAAGCCTCGGCAAGCCTAAGGCGTTCAGCACTGGGTCCCCGCCGTGAAGAAACTCGAAAAAACGAGCTTCTGGACAGGCACTCGCTCTTATTCCGCCTTCCAGAAGTCGGCCAGCGCTTGCTCTAGCAACACCAGGTTACTGCCCGGCACGGGTTGCCAGTGGGCCGGGAACAAGCGCTGGTAGCGAGGCTGGCGATAGCGCGGGTCCACCAGGATAACCACGCCGCGATCGCTGGCGGAGCGGATCACCCGCCCGGCCGCCTGCTGCACCCGGCTGAAGCCCGGGAACTGGAAGGCGTACCCGAAGCCGTTCAAGCCGCGCTGGTCGTAATACTGCTGCAACAGCTTTTGCGCCGCGCCGGGTTGCGGCAAGCCTGGGCTCACCACTATGGCACCACTGAGGGCTTCGCCGGCGTAGTCCACCGCTTCGGCGTAGATGCCACCGAGCACAGCAAAGCCCACCTTGGGCCTGTCGTCAGCCATAAACGCCTGCACGAATTCCTGCCGCGCCGCTTCACTGGCGGCGGCCCCCTGCACTACCAGCAAGACCTCCGGGTAGCGCGCGGCAAAGGCCTCCTGCACCGTTTGCAAATACTGGTAGGAGGGGAAAAACACCAGGTAGTTGCCGGCTTTGGCGCCGCTGGTAGCGGCGATCAACTGCACCAGTGGCGCCACCGATTGCTGCCGGTAGTGCCAGCGGGTGTCGATGTAGTCGGCGATCAGCAGCAGCTGGTTTTGCGGCGCAAAGCTCGACGGCAACTGCAGCTGCTGCTCCTGCTCCAGGCCCAGTTGATCGGCATAGAACGCCAGCGGTTGCAGGGTGGCGGAAAAGGCGCTGACACTGCGCGCCCGGGCGCAAATGGCCGCCAGGAAATTGCGGGCGTCGAGACACAGCAATTGCGATTCGGTGTCCTTGAACTTGTCGGTGGCTAGCACTTGCACCAGGTGGCGGTGTTCGCTGGAAAACAGCTCCGCTACCCTGGCGTAGCGATACAGCTGCTTGCTCCAGTCCGCCAGCTCGGTGGACCACTGGGCATCGGCGGCACTGTCGAGGGGGCTGGGCTGTTCGCCAGCAAGAGCGGGCTGTTCGTCCAGAAGGGACGGCTGTACGTCCACCGGCGACGATGGCACATGCGGGAATTGCTGGCCGGAGCGCGACACTTGCTCGCTTGCGGCGGGCATTAGCAAGGATCGCTGCTCGTCGTCGGCCGACGCTGGCAACGAGGACAGCGAGCCGCTGGCGGGTGGCTCCTGGCGGGCATCCTGCAAGGCCAGGATCAACTCTTCCAGCGCCTTGAGCACCGTCTTGGGGGGCGCGTCCGGCACCACCGTTTTACTACCCAGGGCATTGAGTGCCCGCCCCAGCTTGCGCGCCTGCCGGGCCGCTCCCTGCAGGCCTGTATGCCGCTCCAGTCGCGCTGCCATACGCTTGCACTGGGCCGCCGACAGTGTGGCGGAATACATGGCCCGGGCCCGGTCCGGCAGGTTGTGCACCTCGTCCACCAGCAGTGCGCGGCGCGCGCCGCCCTGCTCGAAGTGCGCCAGCTTGACCAGCGGGTCGAAGGCGTAGTTGTAGTCGCAGACGACCAGGCTGCACCAGGGCAACATTTCCAGCCCCAGGGCAAAGGGGCAGAGCTCAAACTCGGCGGCGATCGCGGCCAGTTGCGAGGGGTCGAGAAAACCCCGCTGCAAACACTGGCGCCGGGCTTCCGGCAGGCGATCGTAGAAACCCAGGGTGCGGCTGCAGCGCCCCTCCTGATCGAGGCAACTGTTGCCGGGCTGCTGGCAGGGACAGGTTTTCTGTTTCGCCTGCAGGCGCAGGTAACTGGTTTGCAAACCCGCCGCGCTCAACTGTTGCAGCGCCGCTTCGGCCCCCTGCTGGCAGGAGCCCTTGGCGGTGAGGTAGACCACCTGCTCCAGTAAATCTTCCCCCAGTGCTTTCACTGCCGGGAACAGCACGCTCATGGTTTTGCCGCTGCCGGTGGGCGCCTCCAGCAGCAGGTTGTCCTTGTCGCGCATACAGCGATAAACAAAGCGCGCCAATTGCTGCTGTTGCGGCCGGTAGCTGGCGAAGGGAAAATCCAGCTGGCGGGCACTGGCGGCCAGTTGCTGGCGCTGCTGTTGCACTTGCCGGTACCAGTCGATGTACAGGCGCAGCAGGTCGCGGGTGTATTGCTCCAGCTCTGGCATTGACACCAGTCGCTCCTCACTGCTGACCGTGTCACTGAGCAGGTCGTACCAACTGACGCGCAGTAAAATTTGTTGTTCGCTTTCGCCGGCGCCCCCATCGGTCAGGTTCAAGTCGGCCAGGTGCACGTCGGCCAATTGCAAGCAGGCCAGGTAGCCGTAGACCTTGGCCTGGGCCCAGTGCAGTTGGCGCTGGTTGTCGGCCAGGTGCTGCGGTCGGCACAGGGTGGTTTTAATTTCCTCCACCTGGGCCGGGCTGTGCCTGGGGTTGAACAGGTCGATGCGCCCGCCCAGGGTCACCTCGCAATTGTCCAGCCGCAGGCTGCTGCTCACCTTGTATTCCGCCAGCCAGTCCGGGTCGCGCCGGGCCTGGAGTTTCTGGTGCCCGCGCAAGCCGGCCAGCGCCGTCGGCCCCGCCGGCGCTTCATTGAACAGGTCGCCCTCGCGGGCGCTGAACTCCACCAGTTCACGCACCGACAGTTTCAGTTGCAGCGGCTCAGCACCAGTCAATCTGCACCACCTCGTGGGGAATCTGCTGGCGTGCAAACCAGGCCATCCAGCGGCGCTGGTTTTTCTGCAGGCGGTCGCCGGGGGCCTTGACCTCGACCAGGCGATAGCCATCGGCGGCGGGAAAATGGATCAGGTCCGGCAAGCCATTGCGGTTGTGCTGCAGGTCTTGCCAGAGACGGGCGCAGATTTTTTCCAGGTCCGCGGCCGGTACTCGCTGCAGGGTAAGCTCCAGTAACTCGGGCGACGTCGCCTGCCAAAACACCAGGTTATTGGCCACCCCCTGCTTGGCGGCGTAACGCTCCAGCAGCGGCCCGCTCTGCACCAGGCCATCAGGGCAGTGCTCAGCGGCGAATGTTTGCTGGGCCTGCTCATACCAGTGCCGGCGGCGGGCGAGGAAGTCCTCATCGTAGAGGTCGTGGGGCCGGTACTGAAACGGGTGACTGAAACCGCCCGCCACCGGGGCGTAGATCACGTCCCAGAAAACCAGCGCAAACAGCGTCAGGAACAGGGCATTTTCTACGTAATAGCATTCGCCGTCCCGGCCGTACCAGGCTGCGGCGAGGCGTTCGACCCGCTCGCCCTCCACCTCTAAGCTGGGGCGTGGCAATTCCAGGGTGCGCTGCGGCGGCTGGTAGCAGTCCAGCCCGGGCCAGGCTTCGAGTGGGAGGCGGTGTTTTTTCGCGGTGCGATGGGCAAAAGCCTGGGCAAACTCCAGCTCCTCATCAGTTTGCGGGCTGGCGACTATATCGCCGCACAGTTGCAGGGCCGCATCAACATCTCCCTCTGCCGTCAATATGCGTACCTGGCGCTCCCGACTCGGCGCTTGGGGGCAGCCCCGGTAAAGTTGCAGCGCCTGCTGGGGACACTGCAAGCGTTCCAGTTGCCGCGCCAGTTGCAAAGTGACCCGCTGCACCCGGCGCTGCAGGCGCGCGTCATCCGCCGCCGGCTGGGGCAGATGTTGGTGAAACTGCAAAATAGTGGCGGCGTCGGCCTGGAGGATTGTCTCCAGCTCGGCGGTGAGGCGATAAAAGGCCAATTGCTGGTCGATCTGGCGTCGCTGTTCAAACAGCCGCTCCGACCGGGCCAGGCTGTATTGCTCGAAGCGGGTAATGGCCAGGTCCCGCAGGATAAAGTCTGTCAGGTCCTGGCGCGGGTTGCCAAAATAGAGCAGCTTAAAAACTTCAAACGCCTCCGGGTCCAGCAGCTGGTAGCAGGTTTCCGGCGGCGCCGGCACGGCAGCCGAATCGGCCGGGGTCCCGGTCTCCTGGTCGCTATCGCTGTTTTGGTAAACTTCGGGTTGGGCAAAGTGAGCCGCGGCGAACTGATCCAGTGCTGCCCGCTTGCTCGCCTTTAACGCGCGCAGGGTCTCTGTCTCTACCCCGGCCTGGGCCAGCCACTGCAGACTCTCGGACTTGTTGAACAGCGGCAGCCAGTCACTCACCGGCAGCGCCGGATCGATGGCGATAAACCCCTTGTCTTGCAGTTCGCGGCTGGCATCCGAGCGCGACGGGATTTCTGCGTAGCGCAATTTACTGGCCCGGAACAGGCTGCCCTTGCGCATCAACATGCGCACATACAGGTATTGGGCCGGTTGCTGCAGGCGATGGAACTCCCGGTAGTATTGCAGCTCTTGTGGGCTCAGCAGATCGGCGTAGACCTCGGCGACCCGGTGGGTCACGGCGCTGAAATTTGCCAGGTAATAGCCTTGGGCCAGCTCTTGCAAAGGTCAGGTCCTGGGCAGAATAATAGGACGGACAACATCTTTGCTGCCCTGAATCTCACGGGGCATTTACTATTTATTGTGCAGGAAGTCAGTTTTTGCCGCCATGATAAAGTCATTGCGATGCAAGCCGCCGATGGCGTGGGTCCACCACTTGACCGTGGCCTTGCCCCATTCAATCAGGATCGCCGGGTGGTGGTTGGCGCCCTCCGCCAATTCACCAATGGCATTGGCAAAATCCAGCGCGTCGTCAAAGTTCTTGAAGCTGTAGGTTTTCTGCAGTTGCTCAACATCGTCACAGGCGACAATGCGCCAGTCGGGCAGTTGCTGCAGCAATTGTTGCCGCTCCGCCCCCGGCACTGTGGGTGCGCCGGGCTTGCAGGCAGAACAGGATTCACCAGCCAGATTTGTCATAATCGTACTCCCGCGGTTAAACCAATGAAACCAATGGGGTCAGGCCTTACACTTCACATGTACAAGGGCCGGAACGCGCATGGCTGGCTTGGGCTGCTGTTGATTTAGCAACAACTACAACAACCGCCCGCGCCAGCCTGGATAAACTCAGGCTGGCCAATTGCGGGGACGTGTGACCGTTACTGGACTTCCAGCACGCCCTCTTCGATTTTGGCCTTCCAGATTTTCGGGCCGGTCTGGTGTACGGATTCACCATTGACGTCAACGGCCACGGTCACCGGCATATCCTCGATGGTGAACTCGTAGATGGCCTCCATACCCAGGTCAGCAAAGCCCACCACTTTCGATGCCTTGATGGCCTTGGACACCAGGTAGGCAGAGCCGCCGACAGCCATCAGGTAGACCGCCTTGTTGTCCTTGATCGCCTCAATGGCGAGGGGACCGCGCTCGGCCTTGCCGACCATGCCGATCAAACCGGTTTTTTCCAGCATGGTGCGAGTGAACTTGTCCATGCGAGTGGCAGTAGTGGGGCCGGCCGGGCCAACCACTTCATTGCCCACCGGATCCACCGGGCCGACGTAGTAAATCATGCGATTGGTAAAGTCCACGGGCAGCTCTTCACCCTTGGCGATCATATCCACCATACGCTTGTGGGCGGCGTCGCGACCGGTCAGCAACTTGCCCGACAGCAATACGGTCTCACCCGGCTGCCACTCGGCGATATCGGCCTTGGTCAGTGTATCCAGGTTGACACGGCGGGCGGCGCCCACTTCCCAGGTAATTTCCGGCCAGTCTTCCAGTTTCGGCGGGGTCTGGAAAGAGGGACCGCTGCCGTCGAGGACAAAATGGGTGTGCCGGGTGGCGGCGCAATTGGGAATAATGGCCACCGGCTTGTTGGCGGCGTGAGTGGGGCAATCCTTGACCTTGACGTCGAGCACGGTGGTGAGACCGCCGAGCCCCTGGGCGCCGATGCCCAACCTGTTGACCTTGTCCATCAACTCCAGGCGCAGCTCTTCAGCGCGGGTTTGCGCACCGCGCTTTTCCAGTTCGTGAATATCGATGGGGTCGAGCAGGGCTTCCTTGGCCATGGCCATGGCTTTGTCGGCGGTGCCGCCAATACCGATACCGAGCATGCCCGGCGGGCACCAACCGGCGCCCATGGTGGGCACCACTTGCAGCACCCAATCGACTACCGAGTCGGAGGGGTTGAGCATGGCGAATTTGCTTTTCGCCTCACTGCCGCCACCTTTGGCTGCGACATGTACGTCGACGGTATTGCCCGGCACTACCTTGTAGGTGATCATGGCGGGGGTATTATCGCCGGTATTTTTACGCGCGCCGTCCGGATCGGACAGGACCGATGCACGCAGTACATTGTCGGGGTGATTGTAAGCGCGACGCACGCCTTCATTGACCATGTCCTCCAGGCTCATGTCTGCGTCCCACTGCACATCCATACCGATTTTCAGGAATACACTGACGATACCGGTGTCCTGGCAAATGGGGCGGTGACCTTCGGCACACATGCGCGAGTTGATCAGGATCTGGGCCATGGCGTCCTTCGCAGCTGGGTTAGCTTCGCGCTGGTAAGCTTCATGCACCGCATCGATAAAATCTTTGGGGTGGTAGTAGGAGATAAACTGCAGAGCATCGGTGACACTCGCGATCAGGTCGTCTTGGCGGATTACCGTAGTCATGGTCAATATTTCTCTTCGTCACAGGCAAGTTAAGGGACCAATTTTACACCAGCCGCGACGGTTTGTCCGGTCCCGAATCCACGCCGGGGTTGCTTTCCGGGCATATAGGTTTAGACTGAAAGCTGCCTAATAATAATAGAGGTATTTGCTGAGGAATGACTTCCTGTCCAGCAACCGCCAAATTATCGTGCTGCAACCGAAGTCCGCTTCGGCGGGGCACAGTCTCCCCCCGAAAAATCCAGCCCTGTTTATTTATCAATCACCCTTGTTTATTTTCCAATCAGCTCCGTTTATTTATCCACCACACCTGTTTGCTTTTCAACCAACTTCGTTTAATTACCAACCAGCTTCGCCTGTTTACTGACCATCTTTGTTTGTTTTCCAACCAGCTTGTCTTTGCAAGCCAGCGCCACCCCCCTGTGAAATTATATTCCCCGGTGCGAACCTGTTTCGCCCATTCCCCAGCGCCTCAATGGAGACCACCATGGCGACTATGCTAGAGCCCTGCCCCTTTTGCGAGAGCATGCAGCTGCACATTAGCCAGCAGCCGATGTCACACTCGGTGTCATGCCAAAATTGCAAAGGTTCGGGGCCGCAGAAGAAATTATTGGAAGAAGCCCTGGCAGAGTGGAACCTGACGTCCAGACTGCTGAGCAAGGCCCGGGCCAGCGAGTCGGCCCGCCTGCGCGGGCGACTGCACGACCTGGAGAACGCTGTGCGCAACCTCGCCAGTGAATTGGGCCAAAGCCCGGACACCCTGGAGCCGGAGCACCACTGTACGACGGTGTGACATCTTGCCGGGGCGTAACTTTTTAACTGAGGGTATTCCCGGCGCGTATTACCTGCGCGTAAAGTCGGCCCGCGCCAGCCTGAACTGAGCCGGCTGGCCTGACTGGCTAGCCGGATTAGCAACCGCAGCCGAGCAAACGGCAGCGGCCAGGCTCAGCGGGTGAACGAGAGCAAGTTATGGCCTGCTCGGCGACAACTGTTCTTTGATTTGCAGGATATCGCGATTCACAATGCGGCGATAATTATCGATGGATTGAATGGCCTCCTCGTTGGTCTTGAGCCGGCCCAACACATCACTTTTTAACGAGGCAAACTGCGACTCCAGTCGGGTGGATGAATCCACCAGCTCCCGCAGCCGTTTTTGCTGATTCTGGCTCAGGTCGGAAATTACTCGCAACTGCTCCACTTGCAGGGAGACTTCGCTGCTCAGCGCCTTCCAGTTTTGCATCTGCTCCTGGACCTGCTTCTGCGCCGCTAATGCGGCGGTGGAGGCAGCCTTCGCGGTCTTGGCGACGGACTCCAACTGCTCGCTGTTATCGGCAATCGCCTTTTTATTGACGTTGCGGGTATCCCACAGCTTGCGAATTTCAACGTGGGCCAGCTCCAGGCTCTCTTTCGCCTCGCGCAGATTTGCCTGCAATGCTGCCACCGACTGGGTAGATTCACTGTCCGACAGCTGCAGACGGCTCTCCAGGTGAGCGATGCGTTTTTCCGCCAAGCTCACCTGTTGCTGCGACTTGGACAACTGCAAGTAGGTGAAGCCGGCCAAACCCAGCCCGGTCAGCGCCAGCAACAACGCCAGCGGCACCAGCGGCGACGATTTCGCCACCGGGGCGCCGGATACTGGCGCTGGTCGCGCTTTCTGCGTTCCGCCGGCGGCGGTTTTGGCCGTGGCGCCGGAAGGCTTGGAGGCCGACGGCCGCTCCGGCGGCAGATCATCCTGCGGCGTGGCGGAGAAGGTCGGTTCCTTGCGGTTATTGGTCATAAGAGTGTCCGGTAAAGCAATTCAGTGTGGTGTTTTATATCAAAGCCAAACAATAATTAACATGTAGACAGCAAAAACCGGGCTTTAGCGCCCGGTTTTTATTCTACTGCAACAGCGAGCCGGAATTACAGGCAAGCTGTCACAGGTGCGTCATCTGCAGGTAAACCTTTTACAGGTAAGCCTTTTACAAATAGACAAGCAGGGCTGCCAAAACGGCGGTCAAGCCCAGGCTGCAGTGAATCACGCCCTTGACGGTGGTCATGGGGCCCTGCTTGCCAACCAGGGCATTGGCCTCGAGCGCGGCGACAATTGCCAGCACCACCAGCAAACCGGTGGTGATGCCCTTATTGCCGTAGCCACCGCCATTGACAAAGTGCGGACCGGCCAGCATAAAGAACACCATGGGGCCGGAAAACAGGACATTGGTGCGCGACGCCAGCAGCGCCTTGGCCGCCGCAGATGGGCCATCACCATCAGCCAGCCCCAGGGCGATCTTCTGGTTGGGCCAGATAATCAACCAGACATTGAGGAACATCAGGGTGCCCATAATCGCACCAGCGGTGATGTAGGTGTTGATGAGTTGTTGCTTGGCCAGGCCTACCAGCAGGATCAAACCGGTGATAAAGGTGAACATGGCGCCCCAGCGGAACCACCACAGCGCTTCTGGCGCCAGCTTGGCCTTGGCGTCCGCCAGCGCCTCCGGGGTGGCCTTTTTGAAATAACCACCCTGGATAAAATTAAAGTAGTAGAGCAGGCCGATCCAGGTTATGCCGAACAGCACATGCCCCCAACGCGCCAAAAAATTAATAAATTGCATGCTTTCCATAGATAGCTCCCCAGTTGCCATCGAGACGTTCTAATTGCGGTATAAGTGAGATATCCGGGCAGCCGCCGGCTGGCGGCCGCCCAGAGTATGGCGAGAGTCTATCACTAAGACGAAATGATTAACCAGCAAAGTTGGCGTTGACGAACTCCCAGTTAACCAGCGCCCAGAAAGCTTCCATATACTTCGGCCGGGCATTGCGGTAGTCGATGTAGTAGGCGTGCTCCCACAGGTCGACGGTCAGGATTGGGGTTACGCTGGCGTCGGTGAGCGGAGTGGCGGCATTGCTGGTATTGACAATTGCCACGCTGCCGTCAGCTTTTTTCACCAGCCAGGTCCAGGAAGAACCAAAGTTGTTGATCGCACTGTTGGTGAACTCTTCCTTGAACTTGGCAAAGGAACCAAAGGCCTTGTCGATGGCTGCCGCTACAGCACCAGTGGCTTCGCCGCCGCCGTTGGGGCTGAGGCAATTCCAGTAGAAGCTGTGATTCCAGATTTGCGCAGCGTTGTTGAAGACTCCGCCAGAGGAAGACTTGACCACTTCTTCCAGAGACTTACCCTCAAACTCGGTGCCAGGCACCAGGCCATTGAGCTTATCGACGTAGGTTTTGTGGTGCTTGCCGTAGTGGTATTCCAGGGTCTCAGCAGAGATATGGGGTTCCAGAGCATCCTGGGCGTAGGGTAAAGCCGGTAATTCGAATGACATTAATCGATTCCTCGTTGGTTTACTGAATGTAGAATCCGTTTGCTCGTCTTCCGTCCCGTAAATTGGCAGTAGTGATTTTAAGCCAGGCCCTGTTGTCAGGTTCTGTTGTCAGGCTGGGCGCGCCGACGAGCAGTAGCGAGCTCTGCGGGAGGAGGTGCAACAACCCAGGGCGAAAAATCAGGCCACGGTGATTAGTCAAATCTACGGAACTGCGCCTAGTATAAGGCAATCAGGCGGTATTTTTTAACTTTAATTACCTGTGCCAATTGCCTGTGCCGCCGCCCTCTGCCGCCGCCTACTGCACCGGCAGGGATACGCTGACCTTGAGACCGGGGTGGGTATTGGTGAGAGTAAGCTGACCGCCGTGGCTGTGGATGATCTGGCGGGCGATGGACAGCCCCAGCCCCATGCCCCCGGTCTCCCGATTGCGGGACGACTCCAGCCGATAAAACGGGTCGAAGACTGCTTCCATCTCCGCCTCCGGAATCCCCGGCCCGGAGTCACGCACAGCGACCACCAGGCTGTTGCCCTGGCGTTTGAGCGACACATCGGCGGCACCGCCGTAGCGCACCGCGTTTTCAATCAGGTTGCGCAGGGCGCGCTTGAGGCTGACCGGCCGGCACATCAGTGTCTGCGCACCTGTATCGGCATAGTTGACCGGCTGCTCCAGGGCGGCAAGGTCATCACACAAGCTGCCCAGCAGTGCGTTCAAATCGACTTTTTGCAGCGCTTCCTGGTCGCCGGCCTGGCGCACAAAAGACAGGGTCGCCTCGGCCATTTGCTGCATTTCTTCAAGGCTGGCGATCAACTTGTCCCGCTCCTCGCTCGGCGGCATCAATTCCAGCCGCAGGCGCATACTGGTCATGGGGGTACGCAAATCGTGGGACAGGGCCGCCAGCATGCGGGTGCGCTCGGAAACAAAGCGATCCAGCCGTTCATTCATGGTGTTAAAGGCCGCCACGGTATCCTGCACGTCTTGCGGCCCCCGCAGTGGCAGCGGCGCCACGCTGCGGCCGCGGCCGAGATCACTGGCAGCCTGGGCCAGGTCCCGCAGTGGCCGCGCGATGCGGCGCATCTGCCAAATCACCGGCAAGAGTACCAGCACGGCAGCCAGTAACAGGAAGGTGAGCGTTTGCATTGCTGCCAGCGGCGAGATACCCGGCGCCGCGAGGCGGCTGACAAACCAGCGGCCATCGCTCAACTGCACCGCCATGGAGAAATGGTCGAAGGCCCGCTTCGGTGGTCGCCGCCAAAACGGCGCGCCCTCACTCTCATCGGCCTCGATCTGGTGCGGGCGATTCCTGTGATGGCGATACTCGTCGTCCCCGCGGGGCCAGCGCTCACCTCGTTCCGGCTGCTGTCGGGCCAGCTGCAGGTCAACCCGAACCCGATCGCGGTAGGCCTCCTGCCCCAACGCCTGCTGCAGTGAACGCAGCACCCGCCGTGCGGCCTCATCGCCACTGTTGTCGATGGGGGGCTGCGGGGAAAAGCCGAACTGCCGGCCCGGCTGGCGCCAGGCTTTGATCACCTTTTCGTGCAACTCCGGCGGCGTGTTTTCCAGCAGCTGCACCAGGGAGGCAAACTGGCGCACCACAAAACGCTCATTGGCCACCATTTGGGAGTTCTGGTGCGCCCGGGACAGGACCCAGACGTTGGCGATCATGGCCAGTAACAGGGCCACTACGATCAACGCCACCATCTGGCCCACCAGGGTGCGTGGCCAGAGCAGGCGCGAGAGCCGCTGCCACCAGGCCGTGGGTGAAATGGTCACGATTCAACCTTGCCGGTAAACATATAGCCGCCACCCCACACCGTTTTAATCAGTGCCGGATGCTGCGGATCCGGCTCCAGCTTCTTGCGCAAGCGGCTGACCTGGTTATCGATGCTGCGATCAAAGGGGTCGGCTTCCCGCCCCTTGGTCAAGGTGAGGATCTGGTCCCGGCTCAGGACCCGCTGCGGGTGCTCGAGGAAAACTTTGAGCAGTGTATATTCAGTATTACTGAGTGGCACCAGCAGACCGTCGGCACTGATCAAGTGGCGCTGGTCCGGGTCGAAACCCCAGCCGTTAAAACGTACTACCGCGGATTGCTCCCCCGCGACCGGCGCAGCCCCCTGCGGCTGGCGGCGCAGTACCGCCTTGATGCGCGCCAGCAGCACCCGGGGCACAAACGGCTTGGTGACGTAGTCGTCCGCACCCATCTCCAGCCCCACCACACAATCGGCATCTTCGCTCATGGCGGTGAGCATAATCACCGGGGGGCCGCCGCTTTCGCGCACGAAACGACAGAGGCTGAGGCCATCCTCACCGGGCATCATTAAGTCCAGCACCACCAGGTCGATGTCGGCGCCATGGTCCTGCAACAGGGCGCGCATCTGCTCACCGCCCTCGGCCTGGGAGACCTTGTAGTCGTGTTGCTGCAGGTAGGTCGACAGCAAATCCCGGATTTCCCGGTGGTCGTCGACAACTAGAATATGCTTTTGGGACATGGGTCTGGATACTTCCTGGCCAGGGTTTCAGTATTTATAGACAGCTTCAGTGCGTATAGACGATTCAGCGCCAATAATGACAAGTTCCATTATACAGGCCGGAACTGGCGGGGTTGTATCAAAGTGTAACGGCCGCCAGGGCCAGGCCGCCACCAAACTGGAGCTTGATACACTTTGATACAATTTATGACCAGGCCGAGACACTGCGTATACATCTTCGTGATTGAATAGCCACACTAACCAATCACTGCAAAGGAGCAGCGTTATGAAAAAGTCACTGATTATTGCCGGAGTATTTTCCGCCCTATTGACCACCGGCCTGGTTTACGCCGAGCAAGGAGAGAAGGGTGAAAGAGGTGATTGCGATCGCGGCAAGCGCGGCGGCCACCATATGATGCAAGGCGGCCACCATTTTAAGAAAGACCGCGGGGAGATGATGGAACGTGAGTTCAACGCCGACCAGATTCGCACCCTGGCCGAAGCGAAACTGATCATGCACGGCAACGAGAACCTGATGGTCGGCCAGGTGCTAGCGACCGACACTGGCTACAGCGTTACCATTCTCACTCGGGACGGCTCGCTGGTGGAAGAAAAGGCGCTCGCCAAAAACGGCATGCCGCTGGATAAATACCAGCACATCCTGGAGCGTATGGAGAAGCGCCAGAGCAAGCAGAACGCCCAATAAGCCCACTGCACACAACCGGACCCTGCTCCTGACAGGCCCCCGCCAAACGCAATGCTACCTGTGGGCAGTGGAGCAGACCGACTACGCCCCCTGCGCCGAATTCAGGGAACCTAGGAGCCTGTCGGACTAAGGTGCCCGTAGCGAGAGAAAGTCCGATTTGAGTCAGTTTTTAACCATTTTTGAGGCGAATAGTGGTTCTATTTAACGAGAAAATGGTTAAAAAATGGCCAAACTCGGCTTTTTCGCAGCAGGGCAACCCTAAGTCCGACAGGCTCCTAGTCAGGCCGGAGACTACCGCCGTGCCATCAGCGCCTGCCTGGAAGGCCGCGGCTACGTGGTGAAGTAAAAAAAAACGGCCCACCGAGGTGAGCCGTTTTTTGGGGATGTCTGTTCAGAGGGCGTAATTTTCACTTCAAATCGAAGCGAGAAAAGTCAACCCTCCGGGCATGATTTACATCATGCCGCCCATTCCACCCATTCCACCCATACCGCCCATGTCAGGCATACCGCCGGCACCTTTCTCTTCCGGTGCGTCGGCAACCATAGCCTCAGTGGTCAGCATCAGGCCAGCAACTGAACCGGCAGCTTGCAGCGCGGTGCGAGTTACTTTAGCAGGATCCAGGATACCCATTTCCAGCATGTCACCGTATACACCGGTGGCAGCGTTGTAACCCTGGTTGCCAGTGGTTTGCTTGACCTTGTCAGTTACAACAGAGGCTTCTTCACCAGCGTTGGTCACGATCTGGCGCAGAGGTGCTTCCATGGCGCGACGAGCGATAGCGATACCAGCAGTCTGGTCTTCGTTGTCACCGGTCAGGTCAGCAATGGCAGCCACAGCGCGAATCAGGGCAACACCACCGCCAGGAACCACACCTTCTTCTACCGCAGCACGGGTAGCGTGCAGGGCATCTTCAACGCGGGCTTTCTTCTCTTTCATTTCCACTTCGGTGACGGCACCAACCTTGATCACAGCAACACCGCCAGCCAGCTTGGCTACGCGCTCTTGCAGTTTTTCACGGTCGTAGTCGGAAGTAGACTCTTCGATCTGGGCACGGATCTGGGCAACGCGCGCCTGGATTTCAGAAGCTTCGCCAGCACCGTCAACTATCACGGTAACTTCCTTGCTCATGGTGATGCGCTTGGCAGTACCCAGGTGCTCCAAGGTAGCGGAATCCAGGTCCAGGCCCACTTCTTCGGAGATAACAGTAGCGCCAGTCAGGGTAGCGATATCCTGCAGCATGGCCTTGCGACGGTCGCCGAAGCCAGGTGCCTTACAGGCCGCAACTTTAACGATGCCGCGCATGTTGTTAACCACCAGGGTCGCCAGGGCTTCGCCTTCGATGTCTTCAGCGATGATAACCAGCGGCTTGCCAGCTTTGGCTACGGCTTCCAGAGTTGGCAGCAACTCGCGGATGTTGGAGATTTTCTTGTCAACCAGCAGGATGTAGGGCGACTCTTGCTCGACGCTCATGTTTTCCTGGTTGGTGATGAAGTAAGGAGACAGGTAACCGCGGTCGAACTGCATACCTTCAACGATGTCCAGCTCGTTGTCGAGGGAGTTGCCCTCTTCAACGGTGATCACACCTTCTTTACCTACTTTTTCCATCGCTTCGGCAATGATGTCACCGATAGAGGAGTCAGAGTTGGCAGAGATGGTACCGACCTGGGCAATAGACTTGCCGTCGGCACAGGGCTGGGCAATGGATTTAATGTGGGCAACTGCAGCGATTACCGCCTTGTCGATGCCGCGCTTGAGATCCATCGGGTTCATACCAGCAGCGATAGACTTGAGGCCTTCGTTGACAATGGACTGAGCCAGAACGGTAGCAGTGGTGGTGCCGTCACCGGCGTCGTCAGAAGCCTTGGAAGCAACTTCCTTGACCATCTGTGCGCCCATGTTTTCGAACTTGTCTTTCAGTTCGATTTCCTTGGCAACAGAAACACCGTCTTTAGTGACAGTAGGAGCACCGAAAGATTTGTCCAGTACTACGTTGCGACCCTTTGGTCCCAGAGTGATTTTTACCGCATCAGCCAGGACGTTTACGCCGGCCAGCATGCCCTGACGAGCTTCGTCGCCAAACTTAACAATTTTAGCAGCCATTCTTGTAGCTCCTTCTTTAAAGCACTTTTATGAATTCAACAGATTGAGCAGAAATGCCCAACCCTTAACCTTCGATTACGGCTTTGATATCGCCTTCGCTGAGGATAACCAGCTCTTCGCCATCAACCTCAATGGTGTCGCTGCCGGCGTATTTGCCGAAAACAACCTTGTCACCGACTTTCACGTCGACAGGACGGGTATCGCCACTGTCCAGAATGCGGCCGCTACCCACAGCTACCACTTCACCCTGATTAGGCTTTTCTTTCGCAGAACCTGGCAGCACGATACCACCAGCTGAAGTAGCTTCTTCTTCCTGACGGCGAACCACAACACGGTCATGTAAAGGACGAATTTTCATTTATTTCTCTCCAAAACGTCTGTTTCTGGAACAATATTCAGGCTGCGAACAGCCCAGTTGCTTAAGATAATCCCGCGCCTGTCCGGATGAACATTTGCGGAAGACCAGCCAGGGAAACGAGCTCCCGGGCAAAGAATCCAAGTGTGTAGGGAGATGGGGCCCGGAATCCGGATTTCAACACCCCCGGGCAAAAAAAATTACTTTTTTAAGTTATTTTTTTGGCTATTGGGGTCGCGCAGGTGATCGAGTGGTTCAGCGGGGTCGTTTTGGCGGGTAAATTCACCTTCGATAATTTCCTCCGAGCCGTCCGGGTTGCGACGATAGGAGTAAAAGCGGCCGCCGGAGGCCAGCGCATCGGTAATCACTCGCTGCAACAGGCGACCGAACAGCAACTGTCGAATACCGGGGATCAAACAGGCGAAACCGATAACATCGGTGATAAAGCCAGGGGTCAACAGCAGGGCGCCACCCACCGCCAGGCAGATTCCCTCTACCATCTCCTGGGCCGGCAACTCACCGGCTTCCATGCGCTGGTTGGCCCGTAGCAAGGTCGCCAAGCCCTGCCGTTTCAGCAGTGCCAGGCCGATCATGGCCGTCAGCAAAACCAGGGCGATAGTACTGAGCGCGCCGATTTTACTGCCGACCTGGATCAGCACCCACATTTCGACCACGGGCACAATGATAAACAGCAGCAGTAATGGCATAGATGTCCCCAGGCGTCGCCTGATTATTGAAGCTCAAACAGGAAATATGGGGGCACCGGACCGGTTTTTAAACCGGCCGACTACCACTTATAGCCGATACCGATGGTCAGCTTGGTATCGTCACGCTTGGTACCCTCGGCCGGCTGGTTGTCGTAGTCGTATTCGATCTTGTACTCGGAGAACAGGCCCGGCCCCAGCGGCAAGCTGATGCCCACATCCGCTGACAACTCCCAGTCGCCACTGTCTTCAAGGGAGTACAGCACTTCGTTGCTGTGCACCAACGCCATGTTGAACGGCAATTTGTGGCGGAAGCGGGTGGCAAAGCGCCAGGCAGCGGCCTCCTTGTCATCGCTCACAACCTGCTCGTAACGCTCCTTGACGAAGTCGATACCGCTCTCCAGCGCCAGCGCGGAATTGATATTTTCCCACATCTGTACACCCAGACCGGTACCGTACTCGTAGCGCTCCTTGATGTTCTTCGACTCTTCCATACCCATGCCGAGGGCGTTGTACCAGAACCACTTCTCGTCAAAGAACCAGTCCAGGCGGTAGCTCAACTCGTAGTCTTCCAGCGCCGGCAGGTCATTGCGCGACAGGGCTTCGTAGTCTATTTCATTGATGTGGCGGAAATTGCCGTGCCGGAACGTGGCGATGGCATCGACGTCGAGGTCATCCTCGACTTTGTTGCCACGGGAGAGCACACCGGCCACAGACATGGCGCCGTTGTATTCGTAAGTCTTATCCTTATCCTCTACGTAAGGCTCAACCGACGCCAGGGTCAACAGTTCGGTGCGCTGTATATAGGTACTCTTGCCGCAGCGGTAGGCCAGGAAGTAGTCGGTCATACCCTCGACGACACAGGGATCGCGCTGGCCCTGGATGACCACCGGCTTGTCGAGCTTCAGGTTGGCGACCCGGTTTTTGCCAACCGTCAGGTTGCCAAATACCGTCGACTTCCAGGTGACGGTGGTTTTGTCAATCAGGACCAGGTTACCTTCCAGCCGATCGCCATTGGTGAGCAGCAGCTCACCCGCACTGGCAGCGGCAGAAAATAGAAAACAGGCCAGCATCAAGGTGGATGCTGCGGTAAAAAATCGCATGGGGTGAACTCTTGAGAATTTGCAGAGCGGGCAATTCTATCGAATTGAAGCGTTAATTTGAAAGGGAATACGTAAATATTCCGCCGACCTTCCCGAATGTGCGCTACTGGTGCGCCAACGCCCTGTCCCGGCGCATCACCACGATGGCTAACCAGATGGCCGGCAAGCCCATCACCGCGGCATAGACGAAGAATGAGGTGTAACTGCTGGCATCCACAACCAGGCCGGAAAAGCCGCTGGTGAACTTGCCCGGCAGCGTCATCAGGGAACTGAACAGGGCGTACTGGGTGGCGGTGTAGGCGCGGTTGGTCAAGCCAGACAGGTAGGCAATAAAAGCGGCATTGGCGAACCCGCCACTGAGGTTATCGGCGCTGATCACCAGCGCCAGCCAGCTCAGCTCCGGCCCCACCAAAGACAGCTTGGCGAACAGCAGGTTGGTACCCGCCACCATCATTGCACCGGCCAGCAGCGGCTTAAAGACCCCGTATTTGACCACCAGCAGCCCCCCCAGGAAAGAGCCGGCAATGGTCATAAAGAAACCAAACACCTTACCCACCGAAGCGATTTCCGCCTTGCTAAAGCCGATATCCAGGTAAAACGGGTTGGCCATAATCCCCATGACGATGTCGCTGAGCCGAAACAGGCTAATAAACAGCAGCACGGTCAGGGCAAACTTGCCATTGCGACGGAAGAAATCCACAAAGGGTGCCACCACCGCATCCACCAGCCAGGCCGCCAGCCGCGCACGCCAGTTGCTGGCCCCGCTCAGGTGCAAGCGCCGATGCAGCTCCTGTTCCAGCGCTTGCACCCCTTCCGCCAGCGCTCGTTGCGGCTCCGGCACCAGCAGCACGGTAACCACCCCCACCAGCATGAGCGCCGCCATGCCCAGGTAGGCCAGCGCCCAGCTGCCAAACTCGGCGATATAGAGCGAGCCGGCCCCGGCCGCCAGCATGGCGATGCGGTAGCCGAGAATATAGGTGGAGGACATGGCGCCCTGGAACTCCCGCACTGCCGCCTCAATCCGAAATGCATCGATGGCGATATCCTGGGTAGCCGAGGCAAATGCCACCAGCAGCGCACAGCCAGCCACGGCCAGCAACTGCTGCCGGGGGTCGAGCATGGCCATACCCACTAGCCCGGCGATCACCCCCAACTGGCCCAGCAGGATCCAGCTGCGACGCTGTCCCAGGCGAGCGGTCAGCAGCGGGAAACGCAGCCGGTCGATAATCGGCGCCCAGAATATTTTCACCGAGTAGGTAATGCCCACCCAGCCAAAAAAGCCGATGGCTGTGCGGCTGACGCCCATATCGCTGAGCCAGGCCGAGAGGGTGGAAAACACCAGCAGCAGCGGCAGGCCGGCGGCAAACCCCAGAAAAAACATGGTGATGACGCGGGGGTGCAGATAGACCCGAAAGGCCTCGGACCAGGATGGGCTTGTTTGGGTCATAACGGGATTGGCAACTGAAGACCCGGCAAAGGTAGCAGAACAACTGCGGCAGTGCGAGCGCGGCGGGGCAATTCCGCAACCTGCCGCCCCCGCCTGCCCTTCTGCCCGCCACCGACACGGGCGCTGACACAGGCAAAAATTGGTTTCTCAATTGGCCCTGCTATACTGCCGGCTCTCTCACCCTGCACCGCGCGCCAGATGACACCGATCATTGAAGTAAGAAACCTCAACAAGCAATTCAAAAACGTCAAAGCCGTCAACGGCATATCGTTCAGCATTGCCGCCGGTACCTGCTTCGGGCTGCTGGGCCCCAACGGCGCCGGCAAGACCACCACCATCGAAATGATGGAGCGCATCAGCAAGCCCAGCAGCGGCGAAATTTTGTACAAGGGCCAGATTGACAACCCGGCCTTCAAACAGGAAGCGGGCATTCAGTTCCAGTCCACCTCGCTGATGGACTACCTCACAGTGCGGGAAGTACTGGAACTGTTCGCCAGTTTTTACCAGCGCCCCATGGCCATCACCGAGCTGGCCAAGCTCTGCCACCTGCAGGAGTTTCTCCACCACCAGGCGGCCAAGCTGTCCGGCGGCCAACGCCAGCGTGTACTGCTGGCGGTGGCACTGGTCAACGACCCGGATATTATCTTCCTCGACGAGCCCACCACCGGGCTCGACCCCCAGTCGCGGCGCAATTTCTGGAGCCTGATCGAGGGCATCAAACGGCGCGGCAAAACCATCGTCCTCACCACCCACTATATGGATGAAGCCGAGCGCCTCTGCGACCAACTGGTAATCGTGGATCGCGGCCAGGTGATCGCCGAAGGCACGCCCCAGTCCCTGTTGCGCTCGCACTTTAACCACATCTTCGTCTGCCTGAACCAGGCCGATGTGCCCGCCGACTTCCAGTTCGAGGGCAAGGTCAACGCCGACAATGGCCAGGTCATTTTCGAGAGCACCTCGGTGGAGCGGACCCTGAAACAGCTGATCGAGCAGGGCGCTCGCCTGAACTCACTGCAGGTGCGCAACCCGACCCTGGACGATCTGTTTTTAAAACTGACCGGGCACAGTTTGCGCGAATAGGCGGCGCAGACAGCCTGCGCTCCCCCATTACGGGCAACCGACAGATATGGAAAGAGGTAACAAGTGAAACAACTGCTGGCGTTATTTTACGCGCGCAACAAGGAGTACTACCGGGATCGCGGCTCGCTGGCCTGGTCATTTATTATGCCGCCACTGATTATCGCGGTGGTGGCGTTGGCATTTTCCCGCAGCGAACCGGCCCTGTTCAAGGTGGGCCTCTACCCCAGCGACAGCGTGCCCGCAGCAATGCAGCAGGCCGACTATATAGAGACCGTGGTGTTTAGCGATCTGGCCGCCGCTCAACAGCGTGTGCGCCACCACCAGATTGACCTGCTGATTCTCAACGATGAGCGCCACAGCTATCTGTACAATCCCGAGTCCCAGCCGGCCAAGGTGCTGCGCGATTTGCTGCAAGGCGGCGCCGAACCCTGGCACAGCGAGGCCGTCAGCGGCCAGAAGGTGCGCTATGTGGACTGGGTAATACCGGGCATTCTCGGCATGAACCTGATGTTCAGCGGCCTCTATGGGGTCGGCTATGTGATCGTGCGCTACCGCAAAAACGGGGTCCTGAAACGGTTGCAGGCAGCGCCGGTGTCGCCGCTGAAATTTCTCGCCGCACAGATGCTATCGCGCCTGATCATCATGCTGGCAGTCAGCTGCATCGTCTACGTTGCCACCGACTTCTTTCTCAATTTCCTGATGCTGGGCAATTATTTCACCCTGTTTCTTATCGCCGTGCTGGGTAACCTGTGCCTGCTGTCACTGGGGCTGATCATCGCCAGCCGCACCGCCAACGAGGAACTGGCCAACGGCCTGCTGAATTTCCTGATCTTTCCCATGCTGCTGTTATCGGAAGTCTGGTTCTCACTGGACGGCGCCCCCGCCTGGATGAGCTCGGCGGCGCAACTGCTGCCCCTGACCCACATGGTGCAGGCGGCGCGCAGCGTGATGATCGAAGGTGCCAGCCTGATGGACGTCAGCCACCACCTGCTGGCCATGCTGGGGATGACCGCCCTGTTCCTGTCCATCTCGGCCGCTATATTCAAGTGGCGGGCGGAGTAAATCAAGGGCCGCCCAGATCAAAGGCCACTCAGATCAAGGACAGGATGGCCAGCGCGCAAATCCACAGTATCAGGGTGCGACTGAGCAGTGGCTGCAGGGCTTCGATCTCCCGATCGGTGACTCCGTCGGTGGCGAGGTCCTGCTCATTGACGTTGAGGGCACCGTGCACATACGACTCCAACACCTCCGCCGAGCCCTTGTTAGTGTCCAGCAAGGTACCAAGACTGCGCGAATAACAACTGGAGAAGTTGCCAGTCAGGCCGAAGCTCAGCCCCAGCAGGCGCACCGCCGGCCACTCCAGCAACCACAGCAAACGCAGAGCCAGCACCCGGGTTTCGAGCGGATTGTTGCTGTTGAGTGACGACAGCGCCGCCAGCCGATAGAACACCGCCCCCAGCGGGCCCAGTAGTACAAACCAGAACAGCACCGCAAACCAGCGCTCAAAGCCACAGTAGGCAGCGCGGCACAGCACCCTGGCGTGCAGCTGCCGCCAGTCATCCACGCTGCGGATATCCGCCCCCAGGCGCTCGGCGTAGTCGGCCGCCATCTCGTTATCGTTGCGCTGCACTGCCGTCAGGTAACCTTTCACCCAGGGCAGAAAGTCACCGCGACCGAGGCTGTAGATCAGCAGCGGCACGGTCAGCAGGAACAACAGCAAGAGGGAGACGCCATCGACCAGGTCGAGCAACAACCACAGCCCCAGCACTGGCAGCAACAGCTGGGCCAGCAGGATCAACCTGGCGCTGTCGAACCAGCGCCGGGTGCGCGCCGACCAGTCCCGATACCAGCCGTCTGCGTGCAGCGCCTCCACCGAGTCCACCAGCTGGACAATCAGAAACACTACCACTACTGCCAAAAATGTCATGCCATCCACTCCATGCCGAAAAAATTAGTGTGCGCCAATAATGGCGCCGCTGATGCCCTCTGGGTACTTGTATTAACCCGACGCAGACCGCAAGCCAGCGCGGTACCGCTGCCAGTCAAACGCTGGCCCCGGGTCAGTTTTGCGCCCGGGGGCGATATCGCTGTGACCGACAATACGATCGGACGTAATGGCCGGGTACGCCCGCTGCAGCGTTTGCGTCAGGGCCACCAGGCTCTGGTACTGGGCACTGGTATAGGCGCGGTTATCCTCACCCTCCAGCTCGATACCAATGGAAAAATCGTTGCAGGCATCTCGGCCGGCAAACGACGACACCCCCGCGTGCCACGCCCGTCGGGTCACCGGTACAAACTGGGTAACCTGCCCGGCCCGGTCGATAAGAAAGTGGGCTGACACCTCGACCCCCCTGATCTCCTGGAAAAAGGGGTGGGCATCGTGGTCGAGCCGGTTGCAGAAAAACTGCTCGATACAACCACTGCCAAATTGCCCCGGTGGCAAGCTGATATTGTGTATCACCAGCAAACTCACCGCCGAACTGGCCGGGCGCTCATTGCAATTGGGGGAGGGAATAATCCTGGCTTGGCTGGCAAGCCAGCCATCGTCATCCAGGGTGAAATTTTGCATTCCGCTCAAGCGACCGCCATGCGACCCATTGTAGTTTCAATTCAGGGGTTCAGTTCAGGGTTTCGGTTAAGGCTATCCATGAAGCCGCCGGTTGCGGCTACCCATGCGGGACAATAGTTACACACTGCGGGGCGCTTACCAAGTCCTGCGGGGCGTTGGTTTGAAGAAAGAGTGGCTGGGAAAGAAGTGGCACTTGCTTATGCGGCGAGCAATCCGGTTAGTAATGCCGCAAAGACTGCGGCCCGGCACCGGATGCCATGGGTTAAGCGTATGTCAGAATTTGGATCCCCGCCTGCGCGGGGATGACTGTCTTTAGCGAGTACCAGTGGAGCCGGAGAGTATCTATATCTTAGGCGGCACTAGGAGCCTGTCGGACTTAGGGTTGCCCTGCTGCGAAAAAGCCGAGTTTGGCCATTTTTTAACCATTTTCTCGTTAAATAGAACCACTATTCGCCTCAAAAATGGTTAAAAACTGACTCAAATCGGACTTTCTCTCGCTACGGGCACCTAAGTCCGACAGGCTCCTAGCGCGGGCGGTTGCGGCTGGCGCGCAGGTTGCCGATCACTGACTCCAGCGCCCGATCGAACAGCATCCCCTCATCGAGGAGACGGAAGCGGCCCTCTTGCAGTGCCCAGGCCAGATCAGCGCGGCTTTTCTCTGTCACTTTCATGCCGTTGCGGTTGACGAAGATAAACCGGTCGACAGAGCGGATAATCGCCGCCAGGCGACAGCGATAGGGAGCCTTGCCAGGCTCTGCCGCTTCGAACCACGAACCCTGGGTCAGGCGGTCGACGTGCTCAAGCCAGCTTTCCGCCACATGCTGCCGGTTTTCCGCCACAGCAGCAGATTCAATCTCGGCAGCTTCCGCTGCGCTATCCCCGGCACTAGCCCCGGCACTGGCAACCCCACCCTGGCCGCTCGCAACCGGCGCCAGCACCACGGCGTCGCGGTCTGCTGCGGCAGTCCCCGCCGCCTTGCTGCTGGCAGCTGCGCGCTGCTCGGGCGTCAAGGCACGCTTCTCCGCGTCCTCGGCAACTGGCCTGGGCACATCCTCCTGCCGCAATCGCGCCAGGTGCTCTCGCTCCAGGCTTTTCAACATTCGGCCGGTGGCAAATGAGTTGTAGGCGATGGTCTCAAACCCTTCTCGCAGCTGGCCAAGCAGGTCGGACAACAACGACATCAGGCGCCCTCGCCCATCGGTATCCATTTCGGCGGTCACCGACCAGATCAGGTCGTCGACGGTATCACAGGCTGCGAGCCACTGCTCGCTCTGCTCGCCGAATTTCAGCAACAGCAGGAACATATAGTTATGCCAGGGGCCCTCGAGGATCTCGGTGACGCACTCTGGAAGAGCCCGCCCCAGGGTGCTGGCGGCCAACTGTTCGGTCACCCGGGCCCGGGCCTGGTCCGCCCTGGCCTTGCCGTCCTCAGCATCCAGGGTACGCTTTTCCAGCACCCCGGCGCGGCGCCGCTCCTTCTCCACGAAGGCGATAAAGTCGGTTAACAAGGTCTCGAACACAGCCACATCCGACTCGAATTCAGCCAGTACCGTGGTTACCGTGGCAGCGATCTTGCGATACAAGGGATCGTCCGGCTCCCCTTCAGCGGGGGCCTGCCAGCCCAGCGCGGCCACTGCCAGCTCATTCAACAGTCGGCGGGCCGGGTGGCCGGAAACATTGAAGAAGTTCTTGTCTTCCACCGCTACTTTCAACAGGGGAATTTGCAAGCGCACCAGCAGGGCCTTCATGGGCGCCGGCAGGTTCCTGTCGTCGAGAATAAACTCGAACAGCATATTGATCAGGTGAATAACGTCCTTGTCCACTGACGACAAATTTGCCTCGGGCAAACCCTGGCGCTGAATCAGCCCTAAAATCTGCGCGCTGTCCAGCAGCGCCTGGCTGTGTGATACGCTGCCGCCGGGCACTGCTTGCTGCACCGAGGTCAGCGCCTGGGTCAACTGGGTGGTGTCGAGCACCTGGCCGCCCTGCAGCAGGGTTTCACTGGGCAGAGCGGCCCCGTGAGCGCCACCCTGATGGGCACCCAACAACTGCCGCAACTGGGACAGCATTTGCGTTTCCGGCTCCTGGCCCCTCGCCGCGGGACTGCGGGCCGAACCGGCGGTGGCACTGCTAACCTGGTAAATGGACCTGCCGCGGGAGCGGTGCTGGGACTTGATGGTAAGCGAGGGCAAGATATTTTGCTGAATCAGCAGGTTGTTGATGACGGTATATATTTTATCCAGCTGGGAAATAACCGCCTTGTCGAACAGTTTCAGCAGGATCAGCTTGGCCTTGATATCTACGTCCAGCGGCTCGATGACCGACCAGTAGCTCTTGCACAGAATCGCCGGCCCGAGCGGGTTGTTCTGCTGGTACACCTTGCGCGGCACCAGGCTATCGATACGCAATGCAATGTGCTGGCACGGCTCGGCCACCTTCTCCAGCGCCTTTGCCACCATCCCGTCAATCGCCACCTGGTACTCAAGCTGGTCGTTGCCCAGCAGCGCCAGGTCGTCCAGGGAAACATCCAGGGAGGCATCATCGTCTTCGCGCAGGGACGAACTGAGCAGCACCGCGTAGGCCTTGTCGAGCGCCAGGAAGAAGTCCCGCTCGATATCCCGGCGCTGCAGCCGCACTTCCCGCATGGCTTCGAAATAGAGGTTCTGGTCCTGATTGCTGGTGGCTTTGTCTGCCAGGTCGAACAGTGCATCATCGGCGCCTTCAAACAGGTTTTTGAAGGCCAACTGCAGAATCTGGGCCGTTTTCTCCCGCACCCGGTGCACCGCGGCCGGCAAACGCGCCAGGGACACTACCGGACGAGGCACAGCACCTGTGACGATGGGCACTACCTTTGCGCTTTTCGAATTCTGCAACACCTGGGCTCCTCCGAGCTAACACCAGGCTGTGCGGGTCGGTCACCCCAACATCCTGGCAATAGATTTTCACTTGTACTGAGTATAAAACAGCAAATATCCGCGAGTCGTGCCAAACTACTCATTCGCGATCAACTTCACAAAAAGATCTAATATTCACTTTCAGTTAGAATTATTTGATCTAGTTTTACCAAAACACCTAGCGATTGATGCTTAAAATGAGGGAATGATGCAAAGCCCCGATAATTCACCCGACACCCGTGGCATGGGCAGGGGTATGCTAATCGTCTTTTGGCTGTTGGTGATGGGTATATTGACCTGGTGGTTTGGCAGCTGGGAGGGCCAGCTCCTCAACCCCAACCAACAACCCGTTAGCGCCGACACCGGTCAGTACCGGGAGGTGATTCTGGAAAGTAACCGCCAGCATCACTACGTCGCCTCCGGGCTGATCAACGGCGAAGCGGTCACCTTTCTGCTGGACACCGGCGCCACCGACGTGGTGATTCCCGCGCAACTGGCCCGGCGCCTGCAACTGCAGGCCGGCCAGGCGGGTCGCGCCATGACCGCCAACGGCCTGGTGACGGTCTACAGCACCCGGCTGGACAACCTGCAACTGGGCAGCATTCGCCTCTACGATGTGGCCGCCAGCATCAACCCCGGCATGAGCGGCGACGGCGTGCTGCTGGGTATGAGCGCACTGCGCAACATCGAATTCAGCCAGCGCCAGGGCCAGTTGATCCTGCGCCAGCCAACGGATGCCCGCTGAGCCAGGAACTGCTAGAATTCCAGCCGGCCACGCCCTGGCCGGTGCACATTCAAACCCGAAAAAAACAGGCTTCACCCATGATTAATACCATTCCCGGTCTCGCCGAGGACAGAGTCAACAGTGTCAGAATCGCCCTCGCCGAGGACATCAAGGACGGCGACATCACCGCCCGCCTGATCCCCGAGCAGGAAGCTGCCACGGCCACCATCATCACCCGGGACGACTGCGTCATCGCCGGCCAGGCCTGGGTGGATGAAGTATTCCGGCAGCTGGACGACAGCGTCGCCGTGCAGTGGCACGTCAAGGACGGCGACCGGGTCAGCGCCAACACCCACCTGTTCAGCCTGCAGGGCTCGGCCCGCTCACTCCTCACCGGCGAGCGCAGCGCCCTCAATTTCCTGCAACTGCTGTCCGGTACCGCCAGCGTCAGTCGCAAATACGCCGACCTGGTCGACGGCACCGGGGTGCGCCTGCTCGACACCCGCAAGACCATCCCCGGCCTGCGCACCGCGCAAAAATACGCAGTCACCTGTGGCGGCTGCTACAATCACCGTATTGGCCTCTACGATGCCTTCCTGATCAAGGAAAACCACATCGCCGCCTGCGGTGGCATCACCCCGGCCATCAGCACCGCGCGCCAGCAGGAGCCCGGCAAACCGGTGGAAGTAGAAGTGGAGAACATGCAGGAGCTGCGCGAAGCCCTGGGTGCCGGTGCCGACATCATTATGCTGGACAACTTTTCCATGGCCGACCTGCGCGCCGCAGTGGCCCTGAACAAGAGCGAATTTGGCGGCAAAACCAAGCTGGAGGCCTCCGGTGGCATCACCGATGCAACCCTGCGCCCCATCGCCGAGACCGGCGTGGACTATATTTCCATCGGCGCCCTGACCAAGGATTGCAAGGCGGTGGATTTGTCGATGCGGTTTAGTGGGAAGTAGACCGCCGTGGCCTGGCAGATATGCGCAGGCTGCAACGCCTGGGCAAAAGCTGCCTGGCCTTTGCCCAATTCGATTACGCCATGTAGCTCATGAGCCAGCTAGCGCTGGAAAAACAGTGCGTCGAACTGGCGTTAGAACACACTTACAATCTGGCCCGAAACCTGTTGATGGACCACCTGAAATGGCAGGGTGTGACTGATATAAACTAAACGCAAGCCGACAATGACCCAGCCCAAAACACCCGCAAACAACCAACCACTAATCAGCGTGCTTATGGCTGCATACAATGCTGAGCATTATATACAAACAGCTATCAACAGCATCCTTAGCCAGACTTACAGCAATTTGGAATTAATTATCATTGACGATGCTTCCACAGATAGCACGTGGGAAAAAATACAAGAGCTATCCGACCAACGCATCAAATGCTACCAAAACCCAGGTAACCTGGGATACCTGAAAACCTGCAACAAGCTATTCTCGAGCGCTCAAGGCCAGTTTATTACCTTTCAAGATGCCGATGACTGGAGCGCGCCACTTCGCCTTGAGACCCAACTACAACACCTTCAGAAAAATGAAGACATTCTTTTTTGCGGCACTTTTTGTGCCAAGGTCTTCAATCCGAAACTCGAGGCTGAATACACTTACCCCGTTACGGACAAGGACATACGTCGACAGTTAGCACGAGGAAGGACCTCGCTATTCTGTGGCGCGAGCATTATGTTTAGGCGGAAACTACTTGAGCAAGTAGGCGGCTATAGGGAACTCTTCGATCGGATCGGTGCAGAGGATATCGACTGGTATCTGCGTGCACTGGACGTGGGGAAAGCGTGCAACATACCGGCTACCCTATACTACTACCGGCAACACCAGGGCTCGATAAGCAAATCCCACAACTCTGGCCTCTCTGCCATCAGCACAGATATTGCCTACGCTCTATATTTACAGCGTCAGGACGGGCTCCGAGACGCGGGCGAAGTGATTGATAATTTGAATCAAATGCTCACGCCAATAACACCAGGAAATAGCAAATCGAAACCATCGCTTGCTGCTCAATTGTTAGCAATACTATTGAAAGATCGCAAAAGAGACCGATACGCCCTTAGCCTATCGCTCACTAAAACACTGGCCGCTCTTATCGCTTCGGCTCCAGCCCGAAATATTATCGCTCACCAAAGAAAGCGGCGAAGCCTGAAAATTAAGAGCTTCCTGAACGAACTTACTCCATGAGCAACCAACCCCTAGTCTCCATTTACATCCCTACTCGCAACAGGAAAGACCTCCTGGACCAGGCTTTGGCTTCATGCGTGGCCCAGACCTACCACAACATCGAAATTATTATCGTCGACGACGGATCAACGGATGACACGGAAATTCTTTGTCGACACTACCAGTCAAAGCACTCCAATATTGTCTACCTGAAAAATGAAACACCCCTCGGCGCCCCCGCCAGCAGAAACCGAGCAATCATAGAAAGTCGCGGAGAATTCATCACCGGCCTGGATGACGATGACACCATGCTGCCCTTCCGAATCCAGTCCTTTATAAATAACCACGACAAACGCTACAGCTTTCTTTGCAGCACTGTAATCGAAAAAAACATTTACGGAATGTTTCATAGCCAAGAGAAAAGCAAGGAAGTAGCACTGGGCGATGTAAAATCGAAAAATAGAATCGGTAATCAGATTTTTATTTCGCGGCAAAGACTCATCAATTCAGGCATGTTTGACACTAAATTGACAGCGTGGCAGGACTATGACTTGTGGATAAGGCTCATCCATCAGTATGGCCCTGCCATTAAGATTGGCAACAACTCTATGATCGTCAACAAGGCCCATTCAGCAGAAAGAATTACAACCTATGACACGGAAGGAAGTGGCTGCAAGAAATTTCTGGAAAAGCACAAGAATTTATTATCAGAAACAGACTGCCGAAAACTCATCGTCAGAGATCTCTGCAATAGAAATGTTAAGATAAGCGTAAAGAAGATTTTTGAGTATGGTAAAAATACAGGTCTCTATAAAAACCTGACCATTCTTTACCTCCGAAAAAATTATCCGGCAATTGAGCGCTTGGCTTTCAAACTGCGGAAACAATTTCAGGACACTTGATTCTCAACCCTATTCTCTGAGTAATGCTCGATAACCGCGTGAACTTTGGACCACATTTGAAGTGATTTATCCTTATCATACTCACACCGCGCCAAATAGGCTTCATTACTCTTTTCTTGCATTGCTGCCTGAAATAGTTCGACCATATCTGAATGACTTACATTGTGAGAAACTACAAATTTATCCTTGTTATAATCTTTGAACAACAGTTCATACTTGTGACTCCAGGAAGTGCAAAGGCAAGGCACTTTTTGCGTTAACGCACTCACGCACCCATGAAAACGTGAGCTAAAAACTATAGCCGAATCACGAATAGCCCGCTTAACGTCCAAAGCATTATCCAACTCCAAATAACTAATTCTATCACCATAACTCTCTATCAAAGCAGAACAAATCTCGTCATCTATCTTGCCTTCATGATTAAGTACAACCGGCAGATAACCCTTCTCCAGAGAGACCTCAATAAACTTACCCAATACACGTATGTAATTACCCAACCATTGAGAATTAGAAAGATTTCTAGATGAAAGCATCTGGCCATTTGGAATCACAAGTGAATACTGAGAATCGATGAAGCCTAAGCCTTTAGATGGGTTTAGTAAATTCGTAAAATCGGGGAACAGCTCGACGTTAGGCGAATCAATCACTGCTTTAACAAATTGCAAACTTGCCTCATCTCGAACAAACACATGGGCAGCACTTCCAAAACATTTATTTAATCGCTTTACATCAGCTTTATCGCTAAAAGGCCCAAAAGCCTGCGGCAAAAAAATGTAGGGTTTGTCATTTTTTTTAAAACGTAAAATTTCACTGCAAAGATAACGCACCGAATCGTTGCGCCACTGATCTCCATAGGCAAAACCCGATGCATCTAGCACCATATCAATATCTGCTTCGAGCACTATACCAAGAGAATCCATCAGCCAGCGCCTGCCGCCCTTCGGTAGCCAGTATGACAGAAAGTTAAAATCAAACCTGCCCTTTCTGAGCGAAACTTTCTGCAGAGCCAAGTGCTCGCAACGCTTTAAATAGGGAGAATTTCTCGACGGTGTGAGCGCGATAACAATTTTGGATTTTGTGCGCCGTAGATTTTCAACTACAGCGAGCAACATTAACTCAGCGCCCTTATTAACAAACTGAACGCCCTTAACTTCAATTATCACTCAACCACCTTTATCAGCGTATCGGCATTCTTTTTCTGGGAATAGGGAATTCCACCTTTACCCAAGGCATAACCAACCGAAATCATCATAGTCGGGCGACAACTATCCGGCAAAGCCAATAACCTCTGCAGTCGTGCCTCACGACTTTCTATGTCAGGCCAATTAATTGGGCAACTACTCAAGCCAAGAGCTTCAAATGAAAGCATTAGTTGCATACTGGCCAAAGCCGAGTCTATATAGATGATGTGCCTATCCCTATCCTCTGGATAAGCTGATAAATCCCCGACGACCACAATGAGACAAGGAATATTATCTGCAAAACCTACTGTCCCCATCGCACAATCAGCCACAGCTTTAATCTTGTCCTTCTCTATTACCAGATAGAAATAAAATGACTGACGATTACAAGCAGACGGCGCATAGCTCGCGGCAGTAACAGCTTGCTTTATCAAGTTAATTTCTACTGGTTTATCCTCATACCACCGCACTGACCTACGCTGCTTAAACAACACCAAAAGATTGTCATAGTTAATGCCAGATTGGGCCACTCTCTCTCGCTCATAAGGCGAGTATAAAATGCTGGGCTCCTTACTGACGACATCCAACCTCATAAAAAGTGTCCTGGGTTCATCCACAGACGGGTCATCTACTACCTGAAAGTATTCTCGCAACACATCACCGGCCCACTTCAACTCTTCAATAGAAAAGCCAGGAATCTTTATACTCTGAGCATAACATTCGACAGTTTCACGTATATAAGATTCAGCAAAAATAGACTTTCTTGGACGCATAATCAGGCCTTTTTCAAGCCTATGGGTATTCCTTCTCAGCAACGCTGAGGTCTGTAATGATGCTGCGTCCTCCTTGTGATACGCCAGCCTTGCGCATAAAACAGATTGCTGTTCGCGTTTAAATCCATGATTAAAGAACAAGTAATACAAACCAGCACTAAAGCGAGTTAAAGAACATAGTCTGATCAATGAGAGATCTATCCTTAGCCGAGCATATCGAAGTGCCGCCAAGAATTTGTTGATCTTGTCTTGTCCTACTAAGCTCCTAATATAACGCTTCATATCTTTATCACCTGACCCAGTACCGCCGCCCCAATGTCGGAATCAACATTAATGAGCAGGTCATTATTCGTGCCATAGGCATAGTTTTTCGACTCAAGAACAAGGAAAAGTAAGACGCGCCCGCATAGGAAAGCAGTGTCGCAAAGGCTGAGCCCACTACCCCATAATCCGGAATCAACACCAAATTTAGCAGCACGTTTGCTAATGCGCCCACCCCTTGGGTTACAAATGAATAAAACAGTAACTTTTCTGCTATCAACCACTTACTCAAAAGGGCGCGCATAAATACAAAGACGCCAGCCCATATGTGCACAGCCAACACCATAGCAGAACCACTATATTGTTCACCGTAAACAATGCCGATTATTAATTCTGAATAAAATGAAGCCAAAACGGCCAAGACAAACGCAATCACCAATAGCAGATCGCATATTTTCTGCAAGCTATGACGATATGCGTTCCCATCAATACGCTCAATCTCTAAAAGGCGAGGAAAGAATGACTGCACTATCGCAACTGGAAGAAAATACCAAACTTCTGACAACCGTGCAGCCGCTGAATACACACCGACCTCCACACTTCCGAGCATCTGCCCCAGCATGAATTGGTCGACTTTGAGATAGACAACAGCGGCAACGCCCGACAATATCAACCAGTAGGATTGCTTAAGCAACGAAACTCCATAAGACGTATTGGCCAAACGAAGATCTAATGCGCCACTGTACAGGCGATACAAAATAGCATAAGACAAATTGACAGCGACTAACTCCACTGACTGAAGAACGACAATAGCTTCCAGGCCATGACCCAGCCAAAGAGCCGCCAACTTGAGAATTGAAAAAGCTATAACAATGTAAATTTTACACCTAGAAACTGGCGCTGACTTAACCTTGTACTGAAACCAAAAGTCGAACAACTGAAGAAAATAAAACGAATTAGATAACACCAATAAAACATAGAGATATACTTGATCTCCCGGAATCCGCAAATAGGGCAATAATAGAAAACTTAGAAGACACCCAACAGCAGCTCCACCCAACCTAAACACCAGTGTGCTGGCTAGTATTCTGGCCTCATCTTTAGCACTACCGGCACCAGATAATTCGCGAATGATGATCGAATTTAAGCCTAACGCTGCCAATGGCGGAATAATTGATGTAATAGCCAGAAGGTAATTCAGAGTACCAAAAAGCGACGCACCCAAGTCTCTGGCGATGGCGATGTTCACGATCAAAACCATGGGCAGAGCAAATAGGCGCTCAATTATCAGCCACGATAGATTCCCAAGAATTTTGGATGCGGACGATAGTAATTCGGTATCAAGTTGGTTTTTCACGCTTTATTTGACTATGCCATTCTACTAAAAGTAGAGTCCCGGCTGCCTGACCGAGGCTAAAATCGACGGAGAAAAGACAGCATCGTGAGATTGCTCAACCCAAAGTATTTGATAAGCTCCTGATCGAGACAGCACCCAACTCAAGGACTGGACTTTTTCTCAATGAAATACCGAACGCTACCCTTTCTTCAGAAAAATGCTTGTATATTTTTCTGCAGTGCTTTCCCAAGTTAGCGACAAACTTTCAAGATATCGCCTATTTTCACTACCGTATTCGCAGTTCAAACATAACGAATGCATTTCCTTTATGGCAGCCACCAAACCACTGATGCTGCCATATTGATACATCTTTGAAGCGGGAGCATCCTCTAACAACTCTCGGATACCCTCTGACCTTGAGCCTATGACAGGCACACCAAGCGCCAACGCTTCAAGCACAACAGATGACCGACCTTCAGCTTTACTACAAATAAGTAATACGTCGGAATCAAGGTATTGCTTATATACTTCATTTTGCGCAATCGCACCATGAAATTTTACCCTATCCGCTAGACCAAGCCTTTCGCAACAATCGATCAGCTTATTCATTTCTGGACCAGCTCCAACAATATCTAGCATGACGCCTGGATAATCATCTTTTATTTCTGCCAGAGCGACTAGTGCATGATCTATCGACTTTGATTCAATCAGACTAGAAACCATTAGAATCCTGAACTCCCCTCTTATTTCTCTTGACTTTTGTCTTGGGAGAAATAAATGCTTGTCTACACCGTTTGGTATATAGACAATCTTAGAGGAATATCGTGGAAACTCCGCAATGACTTTTGTGCACATTTCTTCGCCGACACAAACAATTTTGCGGCTCGCCCTGCATGCTAACAAAAACATGACTCTATACAATACACTAGACTTTAGCTTTCTTACATCTTCACCATGAAGCGTAGTAATTAAAGGCTTTTGGTACAACATAGCGGGAACAGCTACTATAAAACCAGAAACAATCCAATTTGCCTGAATAAAATCAACCTGATGTATCCTGCGAAGAATCTGGATAAAGAAGCCCAGAATAAGACCTGGCACAAGCAGAGCAACGAGCCTATTTTTTTTTAAGGCCGCAGGGATCCCTCCTCCATTCTGCGCTAGTACCTCTAAGCTATTTGGAGCATATCGAACTAGAACTAATTCCGGGCCGTCGTTTTCGTGGCTCTGCCGGGCTTCACCCTTTAATGATGGAGCCAAAACTTTCACCTGATGCTTTTTTGATAAAGCTTTAGCCAAATTAGCAACAAATGCACCTGCAGAAGGATTCTTGGCTGTAGGGTAAGAAGTGCTTATTACTAGAACTTTACTCATCTGCGTCCAGGTTTTTTTGTTCCAATGAAACGTCTTTATAAGTAAGCATGGAAACCTGCTCTGACACAAGTCCAATTAGAAATATCAAAAGGGAAGACATAAATAGAATGGCGGACATGTTCGTAAACGCATTAAACTGTACGTATGTATATATATAACGAACCAATCCAAGCACAAAAACGATTACACTAAACGGAAAAAATAGTTTTAATGGCGAGTAAAGTGTCGCAATTTTAAAAATAATCAAGAAAAACCTAACACCGTCTTTAAAGACATTAATATGGCTTTTACCAACTCTCTTTTTAACGTCAATTTTTTCAAATCCAACTGTATAACCAGACCTATAGAAAGCCATGGTGCTTGTCGTTGGGTAGGAAAAGCCATTGGGGAGAAGCGAAAGGAATTGTATAAACTTTTTCTTGTTAACCGCCCTCATTCCTGAAGTTAAATCGTCAATTGTTTGTCCAACCATATAAGATGCAATCCGATTATATATTTTATTTGCCAACCCCCTGAAAATATTCGCCTGATGCTCAATTGTCGATCTGGCCCCAACAACCATATCGTAGCCAGATGCAAGCTTATCCAATAAACGACCCACATCTTTTGCTTGATGCTGACCATCTCCATCCATAAAGACAACCTGTTTACCTTTAGCGCTCAAAACACCGGCCTTAATCGATGCTCCGTTACCTTTAGAATAAGGATGCTTTATCTCCTTTATCCCAAACGATTGTATGACCTCACTTGTATCATCATCTGAACCGTCATTAACCACTATTATCTCAGCGTTTGGATACTCAACTAACAACTCTGGCAACAACATTTTCAACCCGTCGCTTTCATTCTTAGCCGGTATTACAATTGATATATCAAACTGAGACATTCCGATCCCTAACCTTTTCTGCGACTTTGTTTAACTCTGCTTTCAACCGCTCTTCAAGCATCAAATATTGATCGATATGAAACTGCATAAAGCGAGGCTTAGCCCGCTCCATTGCTATGGCTTTTCTCACCTCCTCTAAAGCCAGCCCATGCAGGCCGGCACTGTATAAAATGCCACTTTTTAAAAATAAAACATAACTATCTTTTTGATGCTTGAAGGTTTTATCGATAGATTCAATTGTAAGCTCTAGATTTCCCTGACGTGCATAAAATTCAACCTCCCAAAAAGCCACTTTGGCTTTGAATGTATGAGCTGCTCGATTCAAAGCATATATTCGCGAAAAAAGATTTCTCATAGCATCATCGTCTAGCCATCCACAAGCTTCGGTCTTATAAAGCCGAAACGTCTCTTCAAATATAGACGGCAGGCTCCCATCGTACTCTCCGACCTCCAGCCTTAAATAGAGCTCCTCCATTTCGAAATCTCTGCTCATATTACCCACACATGATTGATTCAAAATCACTAAATCATTGTGTATAGCTCTCGGCCACTTTTCTCGGATTCGCATCAGCTCCTTCTCCGCTAGCAGGTAATTCTTTTCTGCTATTAAAGATCTAGCATACATAGTTTGAGCACGAATGGATTCTGGGTGTTCGTTCGCCCAAATGTATATTTGCGCTTTTGGGTTTCCCCATATTTCAGCTCTTTGCTGCAAGAAAATTATAAAAATTCCAATCAATAATAAAATTGCTGGTCGCCCCGCAACACTCCTTCCCGTCCACAATACAATTGAGAGAGCCGTAACTATAAAAATTGCCGGCGTATAATTACGATGCTCAAAATAGAGCTCAAGAGGAATCACTGTAGACTCAAGAAGGTGCCCTACGTAAAAACCTATGACACCAAAAAATAGCCATACATACTTCTTCCTAAAGTATAGGGCGCTGCCAATTAATATAGCGTGTACTACTAGCGAAAGAAGTGTAGTTATTGGTGAGAATAAACCTTTTGAAATTTCTATATCATCGTGAACCAGTCCCATTTTGCCACTTAGAGGAGATACTATTTTTAGCATATAGTCCAAGAGTATTCTGGACTCAGTGAGTAACCTTTCCGTAGTACTAAAATTACGAACCGAGGAACCTGTTAACGATTGCCACTTGAACAGAAAATAGCAAAAACCGAGTAACAATGGGAAAATCGTGACTGCCAATATAACAGGGTCACTTTTCTCCTTTCTAGCATAAGAAACCGTCAACTCTGCGATCAAGGCAAAACCAAATATTAGCGCACCATTTTCCTTGCTTAGAACTGCTAATAGGGCACAAATATACAAGCCCAAAAAGGCAAACACTCTTCCCTTCCATGGGTTTCTATAAATCATTGAACGGCCCACTAGAAAAAGGGAAAGACCGAGCAGTGTAAACAGTGTTGCAAGTTGGGTCATGCGCTGAATAATGTACAGCGTTGTCGATACATTAAGAGGTAACAGCAGCCACATCGCTGCGGCTAACAAAGCTATTTGTGTAGCCAGATTTTCGGCCTTACCAACTAAACACAAAAGCACCCTTACAAACCAAAAAATAACAATTCCGCACAAGCAATGTATCATTAGATTTGTATAGCGATAATCAATCACACTGCCTGGATACGCATAATCATCGATCAGAAAGCTCAACATGGCCACCGGCCTACCGAGCATCCCAGATTGATTTCCCAAAACGAATTGCAACATCGTTGACCAATCCGTCACTCCACTTTCGCTAACATTTAGGGTATTTAAATTGTAAATATCATCTACAAGAAATATCCCATTCAGTCCCGGCCAGTATAGGTATACACAAACACCCAACAACAAAAACAACGCGATACTATAGGCGAAGCTTTCCAATTTATTCATAACTGCTCAATAATTTATATAAACAAAAAAGGCCTTCTTTCGAAGGCCTTTGCAGTACACGCGAACGAAATTTCTATTCGGAGGTTACTGGCGGCAATTGGCTGGCAGGTACTTATTATCTAAGGTTCCAGTATTACACGTCCAACTCACGCCCGACGCACTTCCTGAACCTTGAAATACGATAGTGCCTGCTGCAATTGCGTTTGGCTCAACCGTGTAGGTCAACGTGGCGCCTGTAGTATTGGTGGTAAAGTTAATTGCGGTAATGTATTCACTTTGAGTCGCAAGTGTACTTACACCGGCTTGAGTGGCATTAGGCATGTTACCCACGGACATGAAATATTCGGACACCGACACTTTATCTTTAGCAGCCAACACCATAATTTCAGATACTTTAGCACGCTTAGTATAATCCTGGTAAGCAGGCAAAGCGACTGCTGCCAGAATACCGATAATCGCCACAACGATCATCAATTCGATCAATGTAAAACCCTTTTGGACTTGTTTCATGGACTTGCTCCTTGGTTAGCAAAAATTTGTTGTGCAACAGAATAATCTCTGACGTAATAGGTATAGCACAGGATATGCCAACAGCAAGCAAGCCAATGAATTCAGGCCTTAAACCGGATTTCGCGGCGCCCAAGCCACTTAAACCCTGCCCATTTTTTTGCTAAAGTGACAATTTTGGTCACAGGGCACTGAAATTAATCCGCAAGTGGCGCCAAATTACTCAGCTACGCCACAGCAGGTGTGCCATAATTTAAACTAGGCTTTACTGAGCATTGACAGAAGGAACTCAGGCTAATTCATATGAATCGCCCCACTATTATAAGCGGCCTGGCCCGTCGGCTGGTTTCGGACGGCACTATTGATGAAGAGACTGCCACCAATGCGTTAAACAGCGCCAACAACCACAAGTCTACATTTGTCACCGAATTAATTTCCCACTACGACATTTCCGCGCTGGCCATAGCCAATGCGGCGTCGGACGAATTTGGCTCGCCCATATTCGACCTGGCCGCCATCAGCCTCGACAGCCTGCCGGCCGGCCTGGTCGACCTGAAGCTGATCCAGAAACACAAGGTATTGCCCCTGTACAAGCGCGGCAACCGCCTCTACCTGGCGGTGTCCGACCCAACCAATTTACACGCCCTTGACGAGATCAAGTTCAATACCGGTCTCAGTACCGATGCCGTGCTGGTCGAAGGCGACAAGCTCACCCAGTTTATCGAAGCCTTCCTCAACCAACAGGAGGAGTCGCTGGGAGACGCCCTCGGGGGGCTCGATGACGAGGCCCTGGATGGGCTGGATATCGAGGCGGTGGACGAGGACGGTGGCGGCAAGGACGAAGGCCCGTCAGAGGCCGACGAGGCGCCCATCGTCAAGTTCATCAACAAGGTGCTGCTGGACGCCATTAAAGTCGGCGCCTCGGACATCCATTTCGAGCCCTACGAGAAAAGTTACCGGGTGCGCTTTCGCACCGACGGCATCCTGGAGGAAGTGGCCAAGCCCCCCACCGCCCTGGCCACACGCATGGCGGCGCGCCTGAAAGTCATGTCGCAAATGGACATCTCTGAGCGCCGCATCCCCCAGGATGGCCGCATCAAGTTAAAGATTACCAAGACCCGCGCCATCGACTTCCGGGTCAATACCCTGCCCACACTGTTCGGGGAAAAGATCGTATTGCGGATCCTGGACCCCAGCAGCGCCAAACTGGGTATCGACGCCCTCGGCTACGAGGACGACCAGAAAAAGCTCTATATGGATGCCCTGCAGCAACCCCAGGGCATGATTTTGGTGACCGGGCCCACCGGTTCCGGTAAAACCGTATCTCTCTATACCGGCCTCAATATTCTCAACACGGTGGAACGCAATATTTCCACCGCCGAAGAGCCGGTGGAGATCAATCTTGAGGGCATCAACCAGGTCAACGTCAACAACAAGGTGGGCCTGACCTTCGCCGAGGCGCTGCGCTCATTCCTGCGGCAAGACCCTGACATCGTGATGGTGGGTGAGATTCGCGACCTGGAAACCGCCGAAATCGCCATTAAAGCGGCCCAGACCGGCCACCTGGTACTGTCGACCCTGCACACCAACAGCGCCCCGGAAACCCTGACCCGCCTGCTCAATATGGGCGTACCCGCCTTTAACGTTGCCACTACGGTCAGCATCATTATCGCCCAGCGCCTGGCGCGCCGCCTGTGCCCCAAATGCAAAAAGCCCGCTACCGACATTCCCGACGAAATTCTCACTGAAGAGGGCTTCGATGAGACCGGTATTCCCCGGGAAGAAATCCAGCTTTTTCATCCGGTAGGTTGCGATAGCTGCTCGAAAGGCTATAAAGGTAGGGTGGGTGTGTACGAAGTGGTTCGCATCACCAGCAAGATTTCCCGCATTATAATGGAAGGCGGCAATGCCATCCAGATTGCCGATGCCGCCCGCGAAGCGGGCTTTAACAACCTGCGGATTTCAGCGCTCCGCAAAGCTGCCCAGGGGCTGACCAGCCTCGAGGAAGCCAACCGAGTGACCAAGGACTAAAACATTATGGCCAGCGCAACCAGTACGCTGTTTATCTACAAGGGCACTGACAAAAAGGGCGTCAAGGTCGAAGGCGAGGTTACGGGCACCAGCTCAGCTCTGGTAAAAGCCCAGCTGGTGCGCCAGGGCATCAACCCCAAGACCGTTCGCAAGAAGCCCAAACCGCTGTTTGGCAGCGGTGGCAAAGCGGTCAAGCCCCAGGACATTGCCATATTTACCCGACAGATGGCCACCATGATGAAGGCGGGCGTGCCGCTAGTACAGAGCTTTGATATTGTCGCCGAGGGGGTGGAAAGTGAGCAACTGCGCAGACTGATTTTATCCATTCGAGAGGACGTGGCCTCGGGAACAAGTTTTGCCTCATCATTGCAGAAGCACCCCAAGTATTTTGATGATCTTTTCTGTAATTTGGTGGAATCCGGAGAGCAATCGGGGGCTCTGGAAACCATGCTCGATCGAATTGCAACATACAAAGAGAAGACAGAGGCGATAAAAGCAAAAATTAAAAAAGCGATGACCTACCCTATCGCGGTGGTTTGTGTTGCAGTAGTCGTTACTGGAATTTTACTCGTAAAAGTAGTACCGCAATTTGCAGAAACTTTCAGTGGCTTCGGTGCTGAGCTGCCTGCCTTTACGCTTTTTGTACTGAGCCTCTCAGAATTCGTACAAAAAATGTGGTTTGTGATAGTTTTAGGCCTAATTGCGGCTGTTTATGCTTTCTCCACAGCAAGAAGAAAAAGCAAAAGCTTTGCTGCCACTGTCGACCGAATAACATTAAAACTGCCTATTGTCGGTATCATTGTCTACAACTCGATCGTAGCCCGATTCGCCCGCACTCTTTCCACCACCTTCGCCGCCGGTGTGCCGTTGATCGATGCACTGGATTCGGTGGCGGGTGCCACGGGCAATGCGGTGTATGAAAAGGCTGTCTATACAGTTCGAGACGATGTCACAACTGGCATCCAACTCAATACATCTTTGCGCAAAACAGGTATTTTTCCATCCATGCTGCTTCAAATGACTGCAATTGGGGAAGAGTCCGGCGCCCTGGATGAGATGCTGGAAAAGGTCGCTAATTACTACGAGGAGCAAGTCGATAATTTGGTGGATAGCCTCACCTCCCTGCTGGAACCCATGATCATGGCAGTACTGGGAGTACTGGTCGGCGGCCTGATGATCGCCATGTACATGCCTATTTTCCAGATCGGCCAAGTAGTGTGATGAACCAAACAAGAGGTTCAGGCCCGTACCGGTAACCACCCACAAAGAAGCATCCCTATGAGTCCAGACTTTTTGGCCGGCGAGCAAGCCGGCTTTTTTATTGCGATCATCACCGTCCTCGGCCTGCTGGTGGGCAGTTTTCTCAACGTGGTGATCTATCGCCTGCCGGAAATGATGCAGCGCAGCTGGCGCCGGGATTGTTGCGAGATGCTGGAAATGGAGGCGGAGCCGGCTCAGCCCCGCTTTGACCTGTTGAAACCCGACTCCCACTGCCCGGCCTGCAACACCCCGATCAAACCCTGGCACAATATTCCGGTGCTCAGCTACCTGTTGCTGCGCGGCAAGTGTGCCAACTGCCAACAGTCCATCAGCGTCCGCTACCCCATTATCGAGCTGGTTACCGGCTTGCTCAGCGGCTATATCGCCTTCGCCTTCGGTTTTTCCGAGCACGCCGCCGCCGCCCTGCTGCTGACCTGGGCCCTGATCGCGCTCACCATGATCGACGTCGACCACCAGTTACTGCCCGACAACATTACCCTGCCGCTGCTGTGGCTGGGTATCCTGGTCAACAGCCAGGGCCTGTTTACCGACCTGCAGTCGTCGGTGTACGGCGCCATGGCCGGCTACCTGGTACTGTGGGCGGTGTACTGGCTGTTTAAAATCTTCACAGGCAAGGAGGGCATGGGCTTTGGTGACTTCAAGCTGCTGGGCGCGCTGGGCGCCTGGATGGGCTGGCAGGTCCTGCCGCTGGTAATTATCCTGTCCTCGGTAGTTGGGGCGGTGATCGGTATTGCCATGATCCTGGCCCTGGGGCGGGACCGCAATATACCCATCCCCTTTGGCCCCTACCTTGCCATCGCCGGCTGGATTGCCTTCCTCTGGGGTGACACCCTGATCGACGCCTACCTGGGCTTTGCCGGGCTGAGCTGACGCCCTATACTGACCTCCCTGATCAAGCAGTTAGACTATGACTTACGTAATAGGCCTCACCGGCGGCATCGGCAGCGGTAAAACCGCGGTGTCCGATCACTTTCAAGCACTCGGCATCTGTGTGGTGGACGCGGACGTGGCAGCCCGGGTGGTAGTGGCAAAAGGGCGCCCGGCCCTGGCCGCTATCGCCGAGCATTTTGGCGCCGACATGCTACTGGCCGACGGCAACCTGGACCGGGCCAAATTGCGCGCCGCCGTGTTTAAAGACCCGGCCGAGCGGCGCTGGCTGGAAGCCCTGACTCACCCGCTTATTCGCACCGAGATTGCCGCCGGCCTGGAAAATGCCAGCTCCCCCTACGCCCTGCTGGTGTCCCCACTGCTGGTAGAGAGCGGCCAGAATCAATTGACCCGACGCATCCTGGTGGTGGATGTGCCGGAAGAGTTGCAACTGGCCCGCACCGTTGCCCGGGACCACAATTCCGCCACCCAGGTCAAAGCCATTATGGCCGCCCAGGCCTCGCGCCAGCAGCGCCTGCAGTATGCCGACGATGTTATAGTCAACGATGGATCACTGGCAGAAATGCAGGCGAAGGTGGAAGCCCTGCACAGTAAATACCTTGAACTCGCCAACGCGGAGGTAAAGTAACAGCGTGAGCGCCCCTAAAATCAAGTGCCCGACCTGTACCCGGGTGATCGAATATTCCGACCAATACCCGCACCGACCATTTTGCAGTGAGCGCTGCAAATTGATCGACCTGGGTGAATGGGCCAGCGAAAAACACAAGATCGAAGGCAATTCCATTTACGACGACCTGCTGTCTGATGACCTGGAGCAACCGGATTGAGGCACCGTTAACGGGGCGCTGAGGAGGAGCGGCTAAAGAGTTGAAGAAAAATTGCAGTGGCCGGGACCGCTGGGCGGCGCCCTCTAGCCGGCGAGAATCTTTTCAATAATTGCCATGTTGGCCTCGGGAAAACGATAATCCGCCAGGGCGTCTACCGGCACCCACTGCACCGGCTGCCCCTCGCGACCGTGGGGCTCGCCACTAAAGGCCGTCACCTGCCACACATCCAGCAACACGGATTTATCCGGGTAGTCATGACGCACCTCGAGCAGCGGGCTATACTCCCGGGCATTGATGCCAAGCTCTTCCAACAGCTCCCGGCACAGGGCCTCGGCCACCGTTTCACCGGCATCGACCTTGCCACCGGGAAACTCCCACAAGCCGCCCTGATGGGTGTGATCGGGCCGCCTGGCAATCAAAATCCGGCCGCCGCCGTCGACGATAACCCCGGCGGCCACGTGCACGGTTTTACGGTTGCTGGCGCTCATTCAGGAACGGTATTCGGCGTTGATCTTGATGTAGTCGTGGGACAGGTCGGTGGTCCAGACCGTCTCCGCGGCGCTGCCCCGGCCCAGGTCAATGCGAATCAGGATGTCTTCCTTGTCCATCACTGCCTGGCCTTGCTCCTCGGTGTAGGAGTCGGCCCGGCAACCACTGGCAACGATCTGCACATCGTCGAGCCAGACATTGACCAACTCCGCGGTTAAGCCTTCCACATCGGCGTAGCCGATGGCGGCGACGATACGCCCCCAGTTGGGATCGGAAGCAAACAGGGCGGTTTTTACCAGCGGCGAGTGCGCCACCGAATAACCGACAGTGACCGCCTCGCGGCTGTCTCTCGCCCCTTCGACCTGGATGGTGACAAATTTGGTTGCGCCCTCGCCGTCAGCCACGATGCAGTGGGCCAACTGCCGATGCACGTCGATGACCGCCGCCGAGAGCTTGGCAAACAGCTCCGAACTGGCGTCGCTGATCTCTGGCAGCGCGGTTTGGCCGCTGGCGATCAATACGCAGGAGTCGTTGGTGGAGGTGTCGCCGTCCACGGTAATGCGGTTAAAAGATTGGTCGGCCGCAGTTTTCGCCAACTGCTCCAGCAAACTCTGGCTGACTCGGGCATTGGTAGCCACGTAGCCGAGCATGGTCGCCATATTGGGCTTGATCATACCCGAGCCCTTGGCGATGCCGTTGACAACAATGGTTTCACCGTCGTGCTGAAACTGCGCCGTGGCGCCTTTGGCACGGGTATCGGTGGTCATAATGCCTTTGGCGGCGCGCTCCCAGCCGTCATCGCTGACGCTTTCCAGCGCCGCGGGCAGGGCGGCCAGCAAGCGCGCCATGGGCAGTCGCTCACCGATAACCCCGGTGGAAAATGGCAGTACTTGCACCGCTTCGACCCCGGCCAGTTCTGCCAACTGCCGGCAGGACTTGATGGCATCAGCGAGCCCCTCATCGCCGGTACAGGCGTTGGCATTGCCGGAATTGGTGAGCAGGTAGCGTATGGCGCCGCTCTGTAAATGCTGTTTGCAAACCGCTACTGGCGCGGCACAAAAGACATTGCGGGTAAACACACCGGCGACCCGGCTGCCCGGCGCCAATTCCATCAGCACCACGTCCTGGCGCCCGGGCTTCTTGATGCCGGCGCTGGTACTGCCCAGCTTGACCCCGGCTACGGGACTCATGTTTGGAAACGGATAACTGCCTACAGCCATTGCTTACACCTGCCTGCCGCCTTACGGGTGGTTCTTAAGAGTAATTGTGTCAACCCAGCTTGCCGTGACACTGCTTGAATTTTTTACCGGAGCCACAGGGGCACGGATCGTTGCGGCCGACCTTGCTGCCTTCGCGCACAAACGGCTTGGCCGGCTCCTGCGGCGCTTCCGCCGGGCCGTTCTCGCCTGCTTCCGCTTCGGTCAGGGCCGAGGTCTCGGCGTGCTGCAACTGCAGGCGCTGCTGCTCCATCTGCCGCCGGCGCTGCTCTTCCATTTGCTCCATTTCTTCATGGGTCACAGGTTCGACCCGAGCCAGCATGCGAATCACTTCCGACTTGAGATTGTCCAGCATCTGCTGGAACAGCTCGAACGACTCGCGCTTGTACTCCTGCTTCGGATTCTTTTGGGCAAACGCCCGCAGGCCGATGCCCTGGCGCAAGTGATCCATATTGGCCAGGTGCTCCTTCCAGAGCATATCCAGCACATTCAACATGACCTGGCGCTCGACTTCGCGCATCACCGGGCCAAAACGATCGCACTTGGCGTCGTAAGCCTGCTGCACCTGTTGCTGGATTTTTTCGCGCAGAGTCTCCTCGTGCAGCTTCTTGTCTTCCGCCAACCACTGGGCCAGCGGCAGAGAGACACCCAATTCGGCTTCCAGGTGATTCTCGAGGCCGGGAATATCCCACTGCTCCTCGACACTTTGCGGTGGCACAAAGCCACTGATGATGTCGGCGACGACGTCCTTGCGAATGGCGGTTATGGTGTCGGCAATATCTTCGCTTTCCAGCAGTTCATTGCGCTGCTGGTACACCACCTGGCGCTGGTCATTGGCAACGTCATCGAACTCGAGCAACTGTTTGCGAATATCGAAGTTGCGCCCTTCCACCTTGCGCTGGGCCTTTTCAATGGCATTGGTCACCATGCGGTGCTCGATGGCTTCACCTTTTTCCATACCCAGGGCTTGCATAAAGCCGCGAATCCGGTCGGAGGCAAAGATGCGCATCAGGCTGTCTTCCATCGACAGGTAAAAGCGCGACATGCCCGGGTCACCCTGGCGCCCGGCACGACCACGGAGCTGATTGTCGATGCGGCGCGACTCGTGCCGCTCGGTGCCGATAATGTGCAAACCGCCCACCTCCAGCACCAACGCATGCCGCTTTTCCCATTCCGCTTTGGCCGCGGCGACCTGCTCCTCAGTGGGGTTATCCATTTCCGCCACTTCGGCCTCGAAGTTACCGCCGAGCACGATATCGGTACCGCGACCGGCCATATTGGTGGCGATAGTGACGGTGCCCGGGCGACCGGCCTGGGCAATAATGTGGGCTTCTTTTTCGTGAAACTTGGCGTTCAGTACCTGGTGCTTGATACCGGCCTTCTGCAAGCGGCGCGACATTTCTTCTGACGCTTCAATGGACGCGGTACCCACCAGCACCGGCGCCTGCTTTTGTTGCAGCTCTTTTACCGCCTCGGCGATGGCCTGGAACTTCTCCTCCACCGACAGGTAGATCAGGTCGTTGTAGTCCTTGCGGATAATCTCTTTATTGGTGGGGATGACCACCACGTCGAGACCGTAGATCTGGTGAAATTCAAAGGCTTCGGTATCCGCGGTGCCGGTCATGCCGGACAGCTTGGGAAACAGGCGGAAATAGTTCTGGAAAGTGGTGGAGGCCAGAGTCTGGCTCTCGTGCTGGATCGACACTCCCTCCCGGGCCTCTATCGCCTGGTGCAGGCCTTCGGACAAGCGCCGTCCCGCCATGGTGCGGCCGGTGTGCTCGTCAATCAATACCACCTGGTTATCCTGCACAATGTAATCCACGTCGCGCTGGAACAGGGTATGGGCCTTCAAAGCGGCGTACACATGGTGCAACAGGCCCAGGTTACCCGCGGCATAGAGACTGTCGTCCTCCTGCAGCAGGCCGTTGCTGATCAACAGGTCCTCGACTTTCTGGTGACCGGTTTCGGTCAGCTCAACCGAGCGGCTCTTTTCATCAACGACGTAGTCGCCCGGCTCGGTTTCTTGCCCTTCCACCTCCGGCGCTTGCCGCTTGAGCTTGGGAATCAGCAAGTTCATCTGTTTATAGAGCTTGGAGCTGTCTTCAGCGGCGCCGGAAATAATCAGCGGGGTGCGCGCCTCATCGATAAGAATTGAATCCACCTCATCGATAATGGCGAAATTCAGTGGCCGCTGCATCTTGTCTTCCTTGCGCAACGCCATATTGTCGCGCAGGTAGTCAAAACCGAATTCGTTGTTGGTGCCGTAGGTAATATCCGCGCGGTAGGCATCGTACTTGGCCTGCGGCGGCTGCATCGACTGGATCACTCCCACCCGCAGTCCGAGCGCCTCGTACAGCGGTCGCATCCATTCGGCGTCGCGACTGGCCAGGTAGTCGTTCACAGTGACGATATGTACACCGCGCCCCGAGAGGGCATTGAGGTAGGCGGCCAGGGTGGACATCAGGGTCTTACCCTCACCGGTGCGCATCTCAGCGATACGGCCTTCGTGCAGGGTAATACCGCCGATCAACTGGACGTCGAAATGGCGCATTCCCAGGGCCCGGCGACTGGCTTCCCGACAGGCAGCAAAGGCCTCCGGCAACAGCGCGTCCAGGGTTTCCCCCTTCTGGAAGCGCTCCTTGAACTCATCGGATTTTTGCCGCAGCTGTTCATCCGTGAGTGCTTCCATGGCTGGCTCAAGCTCGTTGACTTTCTTGACCAGCTTACCCATACGCTTCAATTCGCGGTCGTTTTTTGACCCGAATACGGACTTAACCAATTTTTGTAACATGAAAATACCGAATTATAAATTTTGCCTGGCTGTAACCCTGCATCCCGACAGTGGCGGCGCGCAAAGGGCACAAGTAAACCGAAAGGTGCTCGCGGAAGCAAGCAAAAGATAGGATTTAGCGGATGGTGCGGTGGATATAGGAGGCGGGATCAACCGCGCGGCCGTGCTTGTAGACTTCGAAATGGACGTGGGGCCCGGTGGAGCGCCCGCTGGAGCCCATCAGGGCTAACACCTGGCCTTTTTTGATAACGTCGCCCACATTCACCAGATTTTCACTGTTGTGAGCGTAGCGAGTGCTGAAACCATTGCCGTGGTTGACTTCGACCATCTGGCCGTAGCCACTGCGCTCCCCGGACCAGGTCACAACCCCGGAGGCCACCGAGATCACGTCGGACCCCAGTTTACCGGCGAAATCGACCCCGTTGTGCCAGGCCACATGACCTTTAAAAGGGTCGGTGCGGCGGCCGAAACGAGACGACATCCAGCCCTTCTTGACCGGTCGCCCGGCCAAAAACACATCTTCCTGGATTTTACGCCTGGCGAGCAGGGTTTCCAGGGTTTCCAGCTGCAATTTTCGGTCGGCAATCTGTTCGGTCAACTGGTCGATCACCTGGATAAAATCCGGTGCCAGGTAAGCTTCGCCCAGCTCTGCGGTTTCCGGGCCACCCACCGCCGGCGGCTGGCTGAAATCAAACTCTCCCTCGTCCAGCTTGGCGATGGAGGTCAGGCGCTCACCGAGGGCATCGAGGCGCAGTACCTTGGCCTGCAGTTCTGCCAGGCGCAGGGTCAGTGCGGCCAGTTTTTCCTCGGCGTTCTGCCGCGTGGTCGCGACGCGACTATTCTGTTCTGCCAGCGCCTTGCCCCAGGACTTGGCCACATCTTCTGTGAGAAACCCGTCCGGATCCTGGCCTTCAAATTGAGCGCTGGTGAGCACCCCCAACCCAAACGGAATTCCGAGCAGACACACCGACAGCAGTGATCGCGTCCACCCGCTAAGGGTAAAACTGCGACTGCGACCGTGATGTTTTCCGACCAGAATAATCTTCATGGGCTATCGGGTTACTATTGTTTTGGCATCAAATTAGTGTTTACGTGTCTGTCTATGGTCGCCCAACGCTGCGGCAGCACCCTATCTCAGGTCCCAGGACCTTCTCTCAGGCTAAACACCACTCTTTATCGTCAGTCTATTTAAAGCACAAACTGTTTAAGGTAGTAGCCTGGCACACACGCCAAACTCTGCCGGAAGTGTCAAATAATCCGACAGAGTTCATTAAATATGGCACAGGATTTGAATATTGCCAACCAATAAGTTGCGACGCGCCTCGCAATTGCGACAGCGCGTGCGCGGGCAGCAACCTCAGGACAAGGCCAGAACCGGTTTGATATAGCGGATTGGCGCCTCTGCATCGTCCTCGAAGGTCACCACTTCCCAGGCATCTTTCTGGGCAATCAACTGGCGCAGGGACTTGTTGTTCAGCCCATGACCCGATTTGTGTGCCTTGAATTCGCCAATCAGGCTATTGCCGAGCAGGTAGAGATCACCGATGGCATCGAGAATCTTGTGCTTCACAAATTCATCTTCGTAGCGCAGGCCGTCTTCGTTAAGGATCCGGTATTCGTCCACCACGATGGCGTTGTCGACACTACCGCCCTTGGCCAGGCCCTTGGAGCGCAAATATTCAATTTCGTGCATAAAGCCGAAGGTGCGCGCACGGCTCACTTCCTTAACAAAGGAGGTGCTGGAGAAATCCACCGCCGCTTCCAGCGTTCGGCCCCGGAATACCGGGTGGTCGAACTCAATGGAAAAAGACACCTTAAAGCCGTTAAAAGGCAGGAAACTGGCGGTTTTTTCGCCGTCTTTCACCACTACCGGCTTCTTGATGCGAATAAACTTCTTCGCCGCTGGCTGCTCTTCGATGCCCGCGGACTGGATCAGGAACACAAACGGACCTGCCGAGCCATCCATAATCGGGACTTCGGGCGCACTGACTTCGATAATGGCGTTGTCGATGCCCATACCGGCAATGGCAGAGAGCAGGTGCTCAACCGTTGATACCCGGGTGTTGCCGTTTACCAGGGTGGTCGAAAGGGTAGTATCACCCACATTCTCCGCCTTGGCCTGGATTTCCACGACCGGGTCCAGATCCACCCGGCGAAATACGATACCCGTGTCCACGGCTGCTGGCAGCAGGGTCAAATAGATTTTTTGACCCGTGTGCAGGCCCACACCGGTGGCCCGAATGGCGTTTTTAAGAGTACGCTGTCTAATCATTGATATCACTTAACCCATGTATGTGACAGTTAATCGACGAATAGTACCAAAATTAGCCCCTGCACACTACTAACTGCATACCTATGCAAGCAAAATCATCTGCAGTCGCAATCAGCAACTGGCGCTGTAGCGGGCCAATCTGCCGCCGAGCGGTAACGCGCCAGCCAGACCCCGGTCGGAGCGGCCCGGACTGTCGCGTTTTTACCCCCAGGCACTAGTCCGCCTGGCGACGCAGGAAGGCCGGGATATCCAGGTACTCCATATCCTTGTCGTCCACTGGCTTGCGGGCGGCATTGCCCTGGGCCTTGCGCATAATGGTGGGCTTGTCGAGGGCGGCGTAATCCGGCTGGCCGGTGGTGCGCAGGGTGTTGTCGACCACCATTTTGGTGGCTGAAACCTTGGCCGACTCGACCAGGCCGCCAAGGCCGGTCGCCACGACAGTGACGCGCAACTCATCGCTCATTTCCGGATCGATAACTGTACCCACCACCACTGTGGCATCGGCAGAGGCGAACTCCTCGACGGTATCACCCACCTCGGAAAACTCACCCAGCGACAGGTCGAGACCGGCGGTGATGTTGACCAGGATGCCCCGCGCGCCCTCCAGGTTGATATCTTCCAGCAGCGGACTGCGAATAGCAGCTTCAGCGGCTTCGCGAGCGCGATTTTCACCGCGGGCGTGACCGGTACCCATCATAGCCATGCCCATTTCCGACATCACCGTGCGCACATCGGCAAAATCCACGTTGATCATACCGGGGCGGATGATCAGGTCGGCGATACCCTGCACTGCGCCCAGCAATACATCGTTGGCGGCCTTGAAGGCATCCAGCAGGCTGGTGGTTTTGCCCAGTACGGCGAGCAGCTTTTCGTTCGGGATAATGATCAGCGAATCCACATGCTCTTGCAGCTCGCGAATCCCGGCCTCGGCGATGGCGAGACGCTTTTTACCCTCGAACGGGAACGGCTTGGTGACCACCGCCACGGTCAGTATGCCCATTTCCTTGGCCACTTCGGCCACCACCGGTGCACCGCCGGTACCGGTACCACCACCCATGCCGGCCGTGATAAAGACCATATCGGCGCCGCTCAGCACCTCGGCGATACGCTCCTTGTCTTCCATCGCCGCCTGGCGACCGATCTCCGGATTGGCGCCGGCACCGAGCCCCTTGGTAATGCAGTTACCCAGCTGCAGCACCGTGCGAGTATCGATATTTTTCAACGCCTGGGCGTCGGTATTGGCACAGACAAAGTCCACGCCTTCTACCTGGTTGAGAATCATGTGAGTGACGGCATTGCCACCACCACCACCGACTCCGATGACTTTGATTACTGCGTTTTGCGGTACGCTATCTACCAGTTCAAACATAAATTACCCCTTGTTTCCCTTACCAGAATTTAAATGACTAACAACGTGCGTTTTACTGCCCCCAATTAAACCGGACCGCTCCCGGGCTCGCGCCCTAGAAACTGGCCTGGAACCAGGCTTTCACCCGGCCCCAAAAAGTATTCCCTGCTGCCTTGTTGTTGGACTGCGGTCGTCGCCCTTCGTACTGCTGCAGGCGAGCGTATTGCAACAACCCCACTCCGGTGGAATAGATCGGGTTGTTGACGATATCGGTCAACCCCCGCACATTCTGCGGCGTTCCCAGGCGCACCGGCATATGGAAGATCTCCTCCGCCAGCTCAATGACGCCCTCCATTTTTGAAGTGCCGCCGGTCAGCACTATGCCGGCGGCAATCAGGTCTTCGAAACCACTGCGACGCAGCTCAGCCTGCACCAGGGTGAACAGCTCGTCGTAGCGCGGCTCCACCACCTCCGCCAGTGCCTGGCGGGACAAATCCCGCGGCTGGCGGTCGCCGACACTGGGCACCTTGATGGTTTCATCCGGGCCGGTGAGCTTGGCCAGCGCACAGGCGTATTTGATCTTGATTTCCTCGGCGTGCGGCGTCGGCGTGCGCAGCGCCATGGCAATATCATTGGTGACCTGGTCGCCGGCAATCGGGATCACACCGGTGTGGCGGATGGAGCCCTCAGTGAAGATGGCGATGTCGGTGGTGCCGCCACCAATGTCCACCATGCACACACCCAGTTCCTTTTCGTCTTCGGTGAGCACTGAATAGCTGGACGCCAGCTGCTCCAGAATGATGTCTTCCACTTCCAGGCCGCAGCGGCGAATACACTTTTCAATATTCTGGGCGGCGTTTACCGCGCAGGTCACCAGGTGCACCTTGGCTTCCAGTCGCACACCAGACATACCCAACGGTTCTTTCACCCCCTCCTGCTCGTCGATCAGGTATTCCTGCGGCAGGATATGGAGGATTTTCTGGTCCGCCGGAATGGCCACCGCCTGGGCCGCATCGATGACCCGCTCCAGGTCCTGGCTGAACACTTCCCGGTCCTTGATGGCGACGATACCGTGGGAGTTGAGGCTGCGAATATGGCTGCCGGCAATGCCCGCATAGACAGAGTGGATCTGGCAACCCGCCATCAACTCCGCCTCTTCGATTGCCCGCTGGATCGACTGCACCGTGGACTCGATATTGACCACCACCCCCTTCTTCAAACCGGAGGAACGATGGGTGCCGATGCCGACGATCTCAAGTTCGCCATCCGGGGCAATTTCACCGACGATGGCCACCACCTTCGAGGTGCCAATATCCAGCCCTACGATCATTCGACTATCATTTGCCGGTGCCATTGCCCATCCTCATAACCAGCGCTGGACGACAGGCTTGTGCCGGCCGCATTGCTTCAAAACGTACTTTCATAACTTCCCATTTCATCAGGCACTCACCTCATCCTTCCACTGCACCGCCAAACCGTTGAAATATCTCAGGTCGATGCGTTGCAGCTGGGACCAGCGCTCGTGCAAATGACTCTCATACACCGTCAGCAGGCGCTGCACCCGGTTGATCACCTGGTCGCGACCGATTTCAATGACCACGCCGTCCTGCAGTGCCAGTGACCAACTACGACTGGCATCACAGGTCAACTGCTGCACCACCATTTTCTGTTGCTTGAGCAGGTTGCTGATCGCCCGGTACTGCGCCATCACCTCCTGCTCCAAACCGTCGGCGCCGGACAACCGCGGCAACCCCTGTAACAGACTTGCATTACCCTGGCCGACTTGCAGGCGAATAATCTCGCCGCGATGATTGAGCGCATCGCTGTCGCCCCAGCGCGCAATCGGCTTGTGCTCGACCACCGTCACCTCCAGCCCGTCCGGCCAGCGCCGCTCGACCCGGGCCCGGTCAATCCAGGGTTCCCGGTGCAACGCGGCCTGAATATCCTCCAGCTTCAACTTCATAAAGCTGCTGCCCATGGCGCCGTAGACCCGCTCCGCCACCAACTCACGACTGACGTGGGTGAACTCGCCATTGATTTTGACGCTGGCAACCGGCTTATCCAGCCAGCCGACCGCGCCGCTGTAGCCAAAATAGAGACCGCCCAGCAGCACACTTAACACGGCCCCGCGCTTGCACCAGCGCCCCAGGGCCTGCAGCCCGGCGCGCCAATCGACCGTCACTTTTTGACCGCGACGGCTGGCGCCCTGCTTGCGCACTGCCGGACTTTTCTCCACCGGTCGTCGCCCGCCGCGACGCGAGCGGTCGCTGCTGGCACCCCTGCCATTGGCCGCCATCAGCGCGCTTCCTCCAGGGTCTGGGCCAGGATTTCCAGGCACAGTTCGGCAAACGACAAACCACTGGCCCTGGCCGCCATAGGCACCAGGCTGTGGTCGGTCATACCGGGCACCGTATTGACTTCCAGCAGGTAGAAACGGCCCTGCTCGTCCGCCATAAAGTCGGCCCGCCCCCAGCCGCTGCAACCCAACAGCTCAAACGCCTGCAGGGCCAGCGCCTGCAACTGCGCCTCGTCGCTGGCCGACAGGCCGCAGGGGCACAGGTAGCGGGTATCATCGGCCAGGTACTTGGCATCGTAATCGTAAAACTGGTGATCGGTTTCCAGTTTGATGGCCGGCAGCGCCCGGCCATTGAGCAGCGCCACGGTGTACTCGGCACCAGTGATCAACCGCTCCGCAAAAACGCTGCTGTCGAATTTGGAGGCCTCCACAAAGGCGCTCTGCAACTGTTCCAGCGAGCTCACTTTCGACATGCCGATGCTGGAACCCTCATGGGCCGGCTTGACCATTAACTGCGGCCCCAGTTCGGCCACCACCGCGGCGAGATTGTCGGCCTGCAGGACCCGGTAATCCGGGGTGCTGATGCCAGCCGCTGAAAACACCAGCTTGCTGCGCCACTTGTCCATGGCCAGCGCCGACGCCTGTACCCCGCTGCCGGTGTAGGGCAGGTTGAAAAACTCCAGCAGCGCCTGGATTCTTCCATCTTCACCGCCAGCGCCGTGCAGGGCGATAAACACGCGATCCAGCTGCTCCGCTTGCAGCCGCTCAATGATATTGGCGTCCACATCGATCAAAATGGTGTCCACACCCTCGCCGCGCAGTGCCGCGCACACTTCGCTGCCACTTTTCAGTGACACCTCCCGCTCGGCCGACGTGCCGCCGTAAAGCACCGCGACCCGGCCCAATTGCTCTGCACTGACTTTCACGCTCTTCTCACCTGCCAACTTTTCTCACCTGCCAACTTTTCTCACCTGCCAACATAGGTTTATTGCAACTTTCTCTTCACCAGTTCCGCCGCCAGCAGGCCGACGTTACCGGCCCCCTGGGTCAAGACGATATCGCCGGGCTGCACCAGGTCCCGAATCAATTCCGGCACACCATCGATGCCCTCCACAAAAATAGGATCCAGCTGGCCGCGCAGGCGAATACTGCGGCACAGGTGGCGGCTGTCGGCCCCGGCAACGGGGCTCTCACCGGCACTGTAAACCTCCAGCAGTACCAGGCTGTCCACCTGGGACAGAACTTCGACGAAGTCCTCGTACAAATCCCGGGTGCGGGTATAGCGGTGCGGCTGGTAGATCATCACCAGCCGGCGCTCGGGCCAGCCGGCACGAATGGCGGCAATCGTGGCCGCCACTTCCCGGGGGTGATGACCGTAGTCATCCACCAGCATCGCCTCGCCGCCCGCCACCGGGAAATTGCCGTACACTTCGAAGCGGCGCCCAACCCCCTGGAATTCCTGCAGCCCGCGCTGAATGGCCTCATCCGCCACTTTTTCATCGGTCGCCACCGCCACCGCGGCCAGGGCATTGAGCACATTGTGCAAGCCAGGCATGTTCACCGTGACCTGCAGGTCGCTGTGCTGGTCGGGCCGCAGCGCGGTAAAACAGGTACTCAGCCCGGTTTGCTTGACGTCGATCGCGCGGTAATCGTTGCCCTCGTTAAAACCGTAGGTAATGACCGGCCGGGCAATATCGCCAATGATCTCCTGCACCACCGGGTCGTCGCCGCACACCACCGCCAGGCCGTAAAACGGCAAGTTGTGGAGAAACTCCACAAAGGTGGTTTTGACGTTGGCAAAATCACCGCCGTAGGTGTCCATGTGATCGGCATCGATATTGGTCACCACCGCCACCATGGGCTGCAAGTGCAGGAAGGAGGCGTCACTTTCATCCGCCTCCGCCACCAGGTAGCGGCTGGCCCCGAGCTGGGCGTTGGCGCCGGCGCTGTTGAGCAAACCGCCGATAACAAAGGTCGGGTCGAGGCCGCCGCAGGCCAGTACCGAGGCGAGCAAACTGGTGGTGGTGGTTTTACCGTGGGTGCCGGCCACCGCGATGCCGTGCCGGTAGCGCATCAGCTCACCCAGCATCTCGGCCCGCCGCACCACCGGAATGCGCTGCTCCCTGGCACCGATCATTTCCGGGTTGTGCGCGTCCACCGCGGAGGAGTTCACCACCACGTCGGCGCCGCTGACGTTGCTCTCGCTGTGGCCGATAAAAATCGTTGCCCCCTTATCCGCCAGGCGCCGGGTGACTTTCGACTCGCGCAGGTCAGACCCGGAAATGGCATAGCCCTGGTTCAGCAACACTTCGGCAATACCGCTCATGCCGGCGCCGCCGATCCCGATAAAGTGAATGCGCTTGATGCGCCGCATTTCCGGAATACTGATAATTTTCTTGTCAACCATGAGCCACCTTCCTCAAGCCCTCCCGGGCTGTTTGCTCGCAGTAATCGGCCACGGTTTTGGCCGCGTCGGCACGCCCCAGGGACCTGGCCTGCTGCGCCATGGCCAGCAGGCGGGGACGGTCGGCGGAGACTTCCTCAATAAATTCCGCCAGCATACTGGCGCTCAAGTCGGACTGTTGCCGCAGCAGCGCCGCACCACTGTCTTCCAGCCACTGCGCATTGCGGGTCTGGTGGTCATCGATGGCATGCGGATAAGGCACCAGCAAGGCGCCCCGGCCCGCCAGGGTCAGTTCGGCGATGGTCAGGGCTCCGGCGCGACAGACCACCAGGTCGGCCCACTCGTACACCGCCGCCATGTCGTCGATAAACGCCATGACCTCGGCCTCCACGCCGCGATTGTTATAGCCGCTCTCGGTCACCTCCACATGGCGCCGGCCACACTGGTGTTTTACCTCCGGGCGCTGGCTGTGGGGCAGCAGCGCGATGGCCTCGGGCAGCAACTGGTTGAGCGCCAGCGCGCCGAGGCTGCCACCCAGCACCAGCAGGTGCAGCGGCCGCGACTGGTCGAGGGCCAAAGGCTTGACCCCGGCAATACTCTCGCGCACCGGGTTACCCACCTGTACCGCGCCCGCCAAACTGCCGGGAAACGCCGCCAGGGTTTTGCTCGCCAGCCGCGCCAGCCAGCGGTTGGTGGTACCGGCCACCGCGTTCTGCTCGTGAATCAGCAGCGGCTTGCCCAGCAGCCAGGCCGCCACCCCGCCCGGCCCCGAGGCAAAGCCACCAAAGCCCAGCACCGCATCCGGATCGATTTGTTGCAGTATCTTGCGCGCCTGCAATACCGCCCGCAGCAGCAACCAGGGCGCCCGCAGCTTGGCCGCCAGGCCCCGGCCGCGCACGCCCTCGATGGGCAGGCAGTGCAGTGTAATATCCGCGTTTGGCACCAGCTCTGCCTCCAGCCCCCGAGCGGTACCGAGCCAGTTCAGGGTGACGCCGCGAGCGCGCAGCTTTTCCGCCACCGCCAGCGCCGGGAACACGTGGCCACCGGTGCCGCCGGCCATAATCACGATTTTCAGTGCCGGAGTGTCTGCGTTCATACCAGCACACCCTCCACTTCCCGGACCTGCTCTTTCGCTGAACGTCCCTGCCCGCGGGAGTGCACCGGCTTGGCCACAGCCGCCAGGCACAGCTCCCAATCCATGCGCAACACCAGCGCCAGCAGTGCACAGGAAACCAGCAAGCTGCTGCCGCCGTAACTGATAAACGGCATGGTCAGACCCTTGGTGGGCAGTAAGCCGGACGCCACGCCCATATTGATAAAGGCCTGGCCGGCAAACATCACAGCGATGCCGAAAGCGGCAAAACTGCTGAAAGCCTTACCCATATTCATGGCCCGGCGGGCGACCCCGAGAACTTTGAACACCAGTGCCGCATAGGTGGCCACCACCAGCACAACCCCCACCAGCCCCAACTCCTCGGCGATAATCGCAAAGATAAAATCGGTGTGCGCCTCAGGCAGATAAAACAGCTTTTGCACACTGTTGCCCAACCCCAGGCCAAACCACTCCCCCCGGCCAAAGGCAATCAGTGACTGGGTCAACTGGTAACCGCTATCAAACTGGTCTGCCCAGGGGTCAAGGAAGGTCTGCAGGCGCTGCAGCCGGTAGCTGGACTGGGTCGCCAGCACCGCCAGTGCACCTAGCCCCAGCACCAGCAATCCCAGGAATTGCCACAGCCGTACTCCGGCCACAAACAGCATCGCCATAATGGCACCGGCCATTACCACTGAGGCACCGAAATCCGGCTCCAGCAGCAGCAGGAACACGATGGTGACCAGTATCAGCAGTGGCTTCAGCACACCCCAGCGGTCCTGCAGCATTTCCGCACCGCGGCGCGCCAAATAACTGGCGAAGAAAATAATCACACAGAATTTCGCCAACTCCGACGCCTGCAGCGCCAGCGGCCCGAACTGCAACCAGCGCTGGCTGCCGTTGACGCGTTTGCCGAGACCGGGGATCAACACCAGCACCAGCAGCGCCAGCGCCACCACCAGTAGCAAACCGCCATAGGTTTCCCAAACCGCAATCGGTACTGCGGCCACCAGCACCGCAAAAATCACCCCCAGCGACCAGTAAGTGGCATAGCGGCGGGTAAAAAACCAGGCGTCGCCGTAGTTGGATTCCGCGTAGGACATGGACGCTGAGGTCACCATTACCAGCCCCACGGAGGACAGCACCAAAATCAGCAGCAACAGCTGCCAGTTGATGGCCTCGGTCCAGCGCCAGCCTGTGGCCAGGCCGAGCCCTTTGGGTTGTCCCAGTTTGGCCAGCAGGCTCATGCAATCACCTCGCGCACGGCTTGCTCAAACTGGCGACCGCGATCCTCGAAACCCTTGAACATATCAAAGCTGGCGCAGGCCGGGGAGAGCAACACCCGGTCGCCGGACTCGGCCTGCTGGCCGGCCAATTGCACCGCCGCAGCCATGGAGTCGGCGCGCAGCACTGGCAGCAGCGGTTCGAACACACGGGCGATCTTGTCGCCGTCGGCGCCGATCACCACCACGGCGCGCAGTCCGGCAGCGGCCGCCTGTAACGGGCTGAAATCAGCGCCCTTGCCCACGCCGCCGGCAATAAGAACGATTTTCCCGGCCTCCGGCTGCAGGCCATTGAGGGCCGCCAGGGTGGCGCCGACATTGGTGCCTTTGGAATCGTTGTACCAGGCGACCCCCTCGTGCTCCGCCACCCACTGGCAGCGATGGGGCAAGCCGGCAAAGGTTTCCAGGGTACTGAGCATGGCGGCCATGGGCAGGCCCGCAGCGTAGCCGATGGCCAGCGCCGCCAGGGCGTTGGCCAGGTTGTGACGGCCGGCAAGTCGCACCCGGCGAGCGGCAATCAGCGGCTTGAACTCAAACGCCAGATACTCTTCGTCGCGGTCGCGAACCAGGCCAAAGCCGTGTCGATCCGGCGGGTTCAAGCCGAAACTGAAATATTTCACCCCCCCTGCCTGGGGCGGTGCGGTCAACGGGTCTTCCCGGTTGTAGACCGCGGCGCGGGCGCCGTAATAGACCCGCTGTTTGGCGCGATGGTAGTGCGCCAGCGAGTCGTAGCGGTCCATGTGGTCTTCACTGATATTGAGGATGCAAGCCACATCGGCATTGAGGCGTTGCACCGTTTCCAGCTGGAAGCTGGACAGTTCCAGCACGTACAAATCGGTGCCGGCCTCCTGCAACAACTCCAGCACCGGCACCCCGAGGTTGCCGCCGACCGCCACCTGGCGCCCGCTGGCAACGGCCATTTCGCCCACCAGCGTGGTCACGGTGCTCTTGGCGTTGGAGCCGGTAATGGCAACCACCGGGGCCTTGGCCTCGCGCAGGAACAGGTCGATATCGCCGATTACCGGGATACCGGCCTGCTCCGCCGCGCGCAGTGCCGGCGTCGCCGCTGGTACGCCGGGGCTGAGGATGATCTCGCTGGCGGCCATCAGGGTGTCAAGCTGCAACTCCCCGAGCTCGAAGTTGAGCTCGCCAAACTCCTGCTGGATCTCTGCCAGGGCCGGGGGCGCTGCGCGGGTATCGAGCCACACGAAAGCCTTGCCCCGGGCACGCAAATGACGCGCGACCGAGCGCCCGGTAACGCCCATACCGATAATCACGATGATATTACTTTGTGCGATTATCCCGCTCACTGCGCTGCCCTGCTCCCCAGAAAATCGATATTCATTAGCGCAACTTCAACGTCGCTAAACCAAACAACACCAGCATGACGGTGATAATCCAGAAACGGACTATCACCCGCGGCTCCGGCCAACCCTTGAGTTCAAAATGATGGTGCAGGGGCGCCATGCGGAAGATGCGCCGGCCGGTCAATTTGAACGAGCCCACCTGCAGGATCACCGACACGGTTTCCATCACAAAAACCCCGCCCATAATAAAAAACACGATTTCATGGCGCACAATCACCGCAATCACACCCAGCGCCGCACCCAGCGCGAGCGCGCCGACATCGCCCATAAATACTTGCGCCGGGTAGGTGTTAAACCAGAGAAAGCCCAGCCCCGCCCCGCCCAGGGCGGCGCAAAATACAATCAGTTCGCCGGCGCCGGCGACATAGGGAATGTGCAGATAATCGGCGAATTCACTGTGGCCCACCAAATAGGCGATCATGCCCAGCGCACCACCTACCATCACCGAAGGCATAATCGCCAGGCCGTCGAGGCCGTCGGTGAGGTTGACCGCATTGCTGGAGCCAACAATCACCAGGTAGGTGAGCAGGATGTAAAACGGGCCCATATCCAGGGCCACACTCTTAAAGAACGGCACAATCAACTGGGTCTCGGCCGGGCTGACCGAGGTGTAATACAGAAACAGCGCCGCGCCGAAGCCAGCCACCGACTGCCAAAAGTATTTCCAGCGCGCCGGCAGCCCCCGGGAGTTCGCCTCCACCACCTTGCGGTAGTCGTCGACCCAGCCCACCGCACCGAATATCGCGGTCACCACCAGCACCACCCACACATAGCGATTGGACAGGTCCGACCAAAGCAGGGCGCTGATAAATATCGCCGCCAGGATCAGGGTGCCGCCCATGGTCGGCGTACCCGATTTGCTCAGGTGTGACTGCGGCCCATCGTCGCGTACCGACTGGCCGATTTGCAGGTAGTTGAGGCGGCGAATCATCCACGGCCCCAGCACCAGTGAAATCGCCAGCGCGGTCAGTACCCCGAGAATGCCGCGCAAGGTCAGGTACTTGAATACCGCGAACAGCGACATATATTGCTGCAGATATTCCGCTAGCCACAAAAGCATTATTGATGCTCTCCACTTGGGGCGATCGCCTGCACAACGCCTTCCATTCGCGCGCTTCTGGACCCCTTCACCAACACCACACTGTTATTGGTTAACTGCTGTTTGATAAATTCAATCAACGTTTCCCGCGTTGAAAAATGAGTGGCTGTCTGCCCGCTGCCGGCGAGAGCCTTGAAGCCCTCCCCGATAAAACTGCTGTTGTCTCCCAGGGTTGCCAGGCGCGGCAAACCCAGCGTCTGTATATCCGCGCCGAGGGCCGCCAGGGTGGCCTCAGCGTTATCACCCAGCTCCGCCAGGTCGCCCAGCACCAGCAGGGTATCGCGGTCGGCGCGCTGGAAATCCTGCAGCAGGGTTGCCGCCGCCATCACTGAACCCGGATTGGCGTTGTAGCTGTCGTCGATCAACAGGGCGCCGTGCAAGCCGCGCCGCGGGTACATGCGGCCCGGTACTGCTGCGACGGACTGCAGTCCCGCCACGATCGCCTCCAGCGACAGCCCCAGCGCCAGGCTGCAAGCACTTACCGCCAGGGCATTGGCGACGTTCTGCCGGCCCAGTACCGGCAGGGTCACCGCCGCGCTGCCAGCGGCGGTATTGAGCTGAAACTGGTAGCACCCGCTGTCCAACAAGCGAATATCGGTGGCGCTGACATCGGCGGAGGCATCGCGCATGGAGTAACTCAGGCGGCGAATATCCGGACGCTGCTCCTGCAGCTCTCTGATCCAGCCGCCGGCCTGGGGCACATCGATATTGAGCACGGCAACGCCGCCGCGCTGCAGGTGCAAATAAATACTGGATTTCTCCCGCGCCACGCCCGCCAGTGAACCAAAGCCCTGCATGTGGGCCGCCATCACGTTGGTGACCAGGGCGACAGTGGGCCGCGCCAGGGCCGCCAGGTAAGCGATCTCACCAGGGCCACTGGCTCCCATCTCAATCACTGCGTAGTCGATGCCGGCGCTCATGGCCAACAGGGTTTTCGGGACCCCGATATGATTGTTGAGGTTGCCGGCGGTCACATGCACCCGACCACAGCCCGACAATACCTTGGCCAACATTTCCTTGGTGGTGGTCTTGCCACTGCTGCCGGTGAGTGCCACCAGCGGGCCGGCGTAAAAATCCCGGTTCAGGGCGGCAATTTGCCCCAGCGCCCGGGTGGTGTCAGCCACCACCACTTGCGGGCAGCGAATGCTGCTGTCCCGCGCTTCCACCACCAGGCCGCAGGCGCCAGCAGCAACCACCTGCGGGAGATAGTCGTGAGCGTCAAAGCGCTCGCCTTTCAGCGCCACAAACAGATCCCCGGCCTGCAAGTTGCGGCTGTCGGTATTGACGCGGGTAAAGCTGACCTTGTCCGGGCGACTGCCGTAGATATGGGCCTGCAAGGGGGCCGCCAATTCGGCCAGGCTAATGGGCTTAATCATCGTGCCCCCCGGACAATCGCGTTGTCGCCGGCCGGACCTGCAGGGCCAGTCTCGCCACCGCCGAATCGCTGAACGGCAGGCGTCTGGAGCCGACCAACTGGTAGGCCTCGTGCCCCTTGCCAGCCAGCAGCACACAATCCCCGGCCGCGGCCTGCTCCACCGCGAAACGAATGGCGGTTTCGCGATCCTCGATCCGGTGCACCGCTTGCGGGCGCTGGAAACCGCTGACGATGTCATCGATGATGGTGGTAGGGTTTTCGCTGCGCGGGTTGTCACTGGTAACCACCACGTAATCCGCCAGGGCTTCGGCCACCTGGGCCATCAGCGGTCGCTTGCCCTTGTCGCGGTCGCCGCCGCAACCAAACACACACCAGACATTGCCCTTGATGTGCTGGCGCACGGCGCTCAGTACCGATTGCAGGGCATCGGCCGTATGGGCGTAATCGATTAACACGGTGATATCAGTTGCCACGCCCACCGACTCGAGGCGCCCCGGCACCGGGCGAATCGAATTGAGCCGCTTCACCAGTTCCGCCACCGGGTAACCGAGGGCGTAGCCGGCGGCTAAAACCGCCAGCAGGTTGCGCAGGTTAAACTCGCCCCAGATCGGTACCGCGAGGGCAAATTCGCCCTGCGGACTGAGCAACCTGGCCTCGGTACCACTGGCGTGGTAGCGAATCTTGCGGGCGCTGAAATCGGCCCTTTCGCGCTCGATCGAATAGCTGATGGTGGTGACATTGGCACCGGTCTGCTGGAGGAAATCCGGGGCGTAGGGATCGTCCAGGTTAATCACCGCCGCTTTCAGCGAGCTGAACTTCATCAGCCTCGCCTTGGCCGCCACATAGTTGGCCAGGCTGCCGTGATAATCCAGGTGGTCGCGCCCAATATTGGTAAATACCGCCGCGTCGAAGTCCACCGCCGCGACCCGGTCCTGGTCGAGACTGTGAGAGGACACCTCTGCCACCACCGTGTTGGCGCCCGCGGCCAGCAGTTCCGCCAAAATCGCCTGCACGCTGACAGCGTCCGGCGTGGTCAAGCCGGTGTCCGCCAGGCGATCGCCCACCAGCCCATAACCAAGTGTGCCAATGGTGGCCGCCTTGACGGCCGCCGCGGAGCGGGACTTGCGCTCGCGGCGGGGCCGCGCCGCCAGCGCCATACCGTTCAACAGCTGCGCCAACCACTGGCAACAGGTGGTTTTACCGTTGGTGCCCGTGATGCCGATCAAATCCATCCGGGCCGACGGCCGACCGAACCAGAGGGCAGCAATTTCGCTGATCTGGCGGCGCAGTTGCGGCACCCTGACCACAGGCAGGGCACCACAGTCGTCAATGATAAAATCGCTGCCCTCGGCGATGATCAGCGCGGCGCCATTGGTGGTTGCCGAGGCGATAAAAGACGCGCCATCGCGACTGCTGCCGGTGACCGCAATAAAGGTATCGCCGGGGGTTACTTCGCGGCTATCCAGCCGCAGTGGCCCCACTGGCAAACTGGCGTACTTGCCCAGCTCGCGGGTCGGGAAGAGCTGGGCGAGGGTGATTGCATTTTTTCCAGCGAACTCAGGCATCACGATAACGGACCCCGCTGTGCAGGTTTAACGGCTTTTGCCAGGGCGGCTTTTTCCGCGGTGGCCGCTGGCGGCACATGCATCAGGCGCAGCGCTCCTTCAGCCACCTTGGCGAACACCGGCGCCGCCACGTCCCCACCAAAATACTTGCCTGATCCCGGCTCTTCAATCACCACCACCACCGCGACTCGCGGGTCACTGGCCGGAGCCATACCGGCGAATACGGCGCGGTAGCTGTCGGCTGCGTAGCTGCCATTGCTGACCCGGTGCACAGTGCCGGTTTTACCCGCCGCCGGGTAAGCCTCGATCTGGGCACGCTTGGCGGTGCCATCTGCCTGCAAAACAGTTTTCAGCATATCGATCACCTGGCTGGCCACTTTACTGTCCACCACCCGCTGCCCGGCCGGCTGTTCACTCTGGTGCACCAGGCTCACGGATTTTTTAATCCCCCGGTTGGCCACCACCGCGTAGGCCTGGGCCAGCTGCAACGGAGTGACACTCATGCCGTAGCCAAAGGCGAAATTGGCGCGCTCGATGCGGGACCAGCGCTGGCGATTGGGCAGCAGGCCCACACTTTCGCCAGGGAAGCCGATGGCGGTGCCCTGCCCCAGCCCGAGACGCAGAAACATCTCCCGAATCTGCTCGTGCGGCAGATCCAGCGCCACTTTACTGATGCCCACCTGGGACGACTTGGTGATCACCCGGGTCAGGTCGATAACCCCGTAATTAATCGGGTCCACCAGGGTCTTGCGGTCCAGGTGGATCCAGCCGGGATTGGTATCGATGATGGTATGCGGGTGATAGCGGCCAGTTTCCAGTGCTGCCATGATGGTCAGCGGCTTCATGGTCGAACCGGGCTCAATCTGGTCGGTCACGGCCCGATTGCGCAGTGCCGCCAACTTGACGTCGCTGCGGTTGTTGGGGTTGTAGGAGGGCTGGTTCACCATCGCCAGGATTTCACCGCTGCGCGTGTCCAGCATCACCAGGCTGCCGGAGCGGGCCCGGTGCTCGGTCACTGCCTGCTTGAGTTCCTTGTAGGCCAGGTACTGCATGCGCAGATCGATACTGAGCTGCACATCGCGGCCGGACACCGGCGCCCGGACCAGCCCGTCGTCCTTGATGATCCTGCCCTTGCGGTCCTTCAGTACCCGCTTCGAGCCCGGCTGCCCCACCAGCCACTGGTCAAAGGCCAGCTCCACCCCTTCGCGACCCAACTCGTCGATATCGGTAAAGCCCACCACGTGGGCGGCCACTTCACCGGCGGGATAAAAGCGCTGGTACTCGGTGCGACCATAGACGCCCTCCCAGCCGTTCGCCAGGATCAGCTCCGCGTCCTGGGGCGCCAGGTTGCGACGCAGATAGACAAACTCCTTCTCGGCGTAGCGCTGTAATTTTTTCCGCAGGTCGACTTCTCGCAAGCCCAGCGCCTTGGCCAGGGCACCGGTGTAGGGGCTCTCGGCGGAAAACTCGGCGGGATTGGCCCACAGCGAGATCACCGGGGTGCTGACCGCTAACGGCTCGCCATTGCGATCGGTGATCACTCCGCGGTGGGCCGGAATGATCTCTTCGCGCACACTGCGGGCATTGCCCTGGGATTGCAGGAACTCGAAGCCGCGGTCTTCGCCCGGCACCACCTGCAACAGGGCGACATGCCAAAGCAGTGCGGCAGCCAGCAGCACCAATAGCAAAACCGCCAGCGAGAAGCGCCAGCGGGCTATTGTCAATCCAGGTTGCGGGTGGCGGCGAACTGCACTCATGGGGTCACCACGATCAGCTGCTCACCTTGCGGCAATACCATATTCAGTTTCTCAGTTGCTTCCTTTTCAATACGCCCCAGCGAGGCCCAGGCGCTTTGCTCCAGCAGGTACTGTCCCCACTGCACATGCAAAGCCGCGGCCTCGCGCTTTTTCACTTCCAGCAAATTCAATTGTGTTCTGGCCTCGTGCGTGGTGCGCACTACCAGCAGCGCGCTGATAATCACCAGCAGCCACAAGAGCCCGGTTAACAGTGGCAATTTTGGAGTTTCGCCTGCTCGCATAACCTCGCCTGTTAGCCGTTATTGTATTTTTTCGGCGACGCGCATAATCGCGCTTCTCGCCCTGACATTCATTTGCACTTCCGCCGCGCTGGCTTTTATGGCCTTGCCCAGTGACTTCATCCGGCGGTTCATTTGCGACTCCATCAGCGGCAGGCCCGCAGGCACTTTGGCGCCCCGCTCCTGATCGCGAATAAAGCGTTTCACCAACCGGTCTTCCAACGAGTGAAAGCTGATCACCACCAAACGGCCGCCCGGCTTCAATACCTCCAGCGCCTGGTCGAGAAAATCTTCCAGGTCACCCAGCTCGTTGTTTACCTTGATGCGAATCGCCTGGAACGCACGGGTCGCCGGATGCTTGCCCTTCTCCCAGGCGGGGTTGGCCTCAGCCACCAGGTTGGCCAGCTGCACCGTGCGCAGGATCGGCGCGACCTGCCTGGCCGCCACAATGGCCCGCGCCATGCGGCGCGCAAAGCGCTCCTCTCCATAGGCTTTCAGGACGTGCACAATTTCATCTTCGCCGGCGCTGTTGACCCAGTCGGCAGCACTCATGCCAGCGGAGCAGTCCATGCGCATATCCAGTGGGCCGTCGTTCAGAAAGCTGAAGCCGCGCTCGGACTCATCCAACTGCGGCGATGACACCCCCAAATCCACCAGTATCCCGTCCACGGCGCCGGCCTGGCCACTGGCCTCCAGCATTACCTGCAGCTCGGCAAACGAGCCGTGGCGAATGCTGAAGCGCGGGTCCAGCGCCGCCAGCTCTGCGCCCGCCGTAATGGCGCGCGGGTCCTTGTCTATGGCCAGCAGCTGGCCCTCGGGCGACAGATGCTCCAGAATGTGGCGACTGTGCCCGCCCCGGCCAAAGGTCCCGTCCACGTACAAGCCCGAGGTATTCGATACCAAGGCGGTCACGGCCTCCTTCAGGAGGACTGTTGCATGCTCATTTGACATGGACGCAACCTACAGTGTGAGGGAAAGCATTTCCGCCGGGACTTCTTCATCCTCCCCGACGTCATCCAGCCAAAGCTGCCAGCGCTCTTCCGCCCACAGCTCCAACTTATTGCCCTGGCCAACCAGCATTAGCTTTTTATCCAGGCCAGCGTATGTGCGCAGCGTGGGTGGTAACAGCACCCGACCATTGCCATCCAGCTCCAGTGAGGTGGCGTGACCAATCAACAGCCGCTTGGTACGACGGGCAAGCTTATTAAAGGTGGGTAACTCTTCTAATTTGCGCTGTATTTCACCCCATTGGCTCTCCGGGTAGACCCAGAGGCAGCGCTCCGCCACATCGGCTTCGGGGTTCGCGGTGACAACAATGCGCCCCTCGCACTCTTCCATCAGCAATTCGCGGACGCGCGTCGGCACCGCTATACGCCCTTTGGCGTCCATGCTGATAGAATGACTGCCCGAATACACTTATTTCCACCCCAAGAGGAATTACCCACAAAAACACACAAAAATACACTTTTTACCACAACTGCCACTATAAGAGTCGCGGCCGCAAAGTCAAGGAAATAGGCGGCTAAAAGGCGTTATCTGGCGGGTAACTGCGGCGAAGTTGCCAGCCCACGCCCGCAACTAAAACACCAAAAAAAGAAAAAGAAGATAAATTACAAGACGATAAGAGAGACACTTAAAGTATTACATTAAGTGCAGGGGATTTACTGGATACTGGGGGATTAACCGGAAGCCTGGCCACTGGAAAATGGCAGAAACTGGCTGGAAAAAGCACTAACTCTAAACCTGGCAACAGCGTAACACCACTCGCTACTGTATGTCCATACAGCTCGCACAATTACCAAGACTCATGACATAAGCCACCGGAACCGGTATTGCGTTGTCATGGCCACTACTGTGGTCGTTACTGCAGACATTACCTGTGGCTTTCGACGCCAGCGGCGCCTATCTTGCCGCAACCGGGCTGTTTATTGCAACAGCCGTGTGATGGGAATAGCCTCGTGATGGGAACAGCCTTGTTATTGCCGCAGCCATGAACTGGGGGTAATGCCCACAACAGTGCGCCCCAGGCAGAAACCTTCCGTCAAGGCGGCGCCCGTCCAGAAACGCCGTTTCTTGTCATACCCGCGCAGGCGGGGATCCACTGCACGTTTCCGACCTGATTGGCCTCTTTGACAAGTCATCCCCGCGCAGGCGGGGATCCACTAATCCTTTGAAACCTAAAGCTTTCTTGGCAGCGGGCCGTCGCTACGCGGGAATGACGGTAGTTGATAATACACCGTTTGGGCATGACACCAGGCTAACCCGAAACTTGACTAGAGCGGTATGAGTTGCAGTAGTTGCAGCGCGCAACATGCAGGTGGCTAAACTGCCCCTGTACGGAGGAGGGAATGCCCCCGCCCCCGTATCGCGGGGGCTGGAAACATAATTGGAGTCGGTCGATAAGCCGGGTTCTGTCGTGGACAGTCATTCATCTAGGGCCAGCGTCACCACTGGCCTCGAGCGACCTACCCGCCTTCAGTGCGGGTCGCACCATAGAAGGCCTATTTGGTCTTGCTCCGAACGGGGTTTACCATGCCACAGACTGTTACCAGCTGCGCGGTGCGCTCTTACCGCACCCTTTCACCCTTACCTGTGCCTCGATGAGGCCATCGGCGGTCTGCTCTCTGCTGCACTTTCCGTAGGCTCGCGCCCCCCAGGCGTTACCTGGCGTTCTACCCTGTGGAGCCCGGACTTTCCTCCCCCCATTGCACCCAAAGATGCGCCGAGCGGCGACTGCCTGACCAACTCCGGCGGCAAGACTATAGACCCGGCCTGCAAACCGCAAGGGTTATTGTCAATAACCCCAAGCGCCAGCATCAACCCCACAAGGAGTGCCGCTGGCGCCGGGCTAAAGGCCGAAGCCTGACCGGTTTAGAACCTGAGCCTGGCCTGCAGGGCAATACTGCGCGGCCGATCGTAGAAGGCGTAGTAGACCGCGCCATTCCCCTGGGTCAGGGTGGTGGCCAGCGGCGTCGTATTGCCAAAGCTCACGACCTCTTCGTCGGTGAGATTCTTGCCCACCAGCGCCAGATCCCACTTGCCATCGTTGGCGCCGATCCCGATGCGGGCATTGACCTTGGTGAAAGATTCCTGCACCAGGTTGGGGTCGAGGGTGGCACTGGCGAAATAGTCATCGCTGTAGATCAGGTCAAATGCCGTAGTCAGCTCCAGGTCGGCGCCAACCGGATGGATGTACTCGGCACTCAGGCTGGCCTGGTATTCCGGGGTGTACTCGCGCCGCTGACCGGACACATCGCATAAAAGCGGATACAGCGACTTATCGCTGTTGGGGTTCTGGCCGAAAAAGCACTCGGCATTGGGAAACTTGTCGTACTCGAAATCCAGGTAGGCAAAGGAGCCCGACAGGGTCAGGCCCTGTGTCAGTCGCCAGCGCCCGTCCAGCTCAACCCCCTGGCTGGTGGCCGCCCCGGCGTTGGTGACATTAAAGCCGATGGCGCCATCAAACTGACTGGTTTGCAAATCGGTGTACTTGGTGCGGAAAATGGCCGCATTCAACTCCGCTGCGCCACCGGCGAGGGTAAACTTGCCGCCCAGCTCGATACTCTCGGCCTCCTCTTCCTCGAACTCAAATACGCCCAGCAAATCTTGAATGCTAACATTGCCCTGAGCATCCCTGCCGAAGCGCAGCGCGTTCACCACCGCCGGATCCGGGTGAGCGTTGGAGCGCACATCGAAGCCGCCGGATTTGAAGCCGGTGGTGTAGGTGGCGTAGAGCATGACATCGTCATTGAGGTGGTGCTGCAAGGTCACGAGTGGGGTGAAGGCGGTCTCGCTGTGCTGGCCACTGACTTTATCGTAGGGTTCCAGTCGAAACAGGCCGTAAATCACGTTCAGCTCATCGGTCACCGTACCGGCGGGCTGCACCACACCGCTGCTATCCACATGGAACTGGCGCCGGGATGCCTGTTTGCTTTCATCGGTGTAGCGACCGCCAAAGGTCAAACGGGTGGCATCGCTGATGTTCCAGGTCACCTGGGCGAACATTGACCACAGGTCGGTTTGCTGCTTGAAGTTACGCTTGCTGGATGAATTCAGGATGATCGCCGGATTACTGATTCCCAACTGCCCCAAAGTACCCGCAAAGGCCGGCAGCAGGACCGAATCAGTGGGAATATTGAGCGAATCGCGAAAGCTCAAATCGCTGCTCTGGTAATAGACGCCGGCAATATATTCCAGGGTTTCGCCGGCCGGAGAGGTGATGCGCAGCTCCTGGCTGAACTGGTCGAATTCCTCGCCCGAAGTGGCCTGGAACACGGACGCACCGACGTAATCACAATCGCACACCTCGGCGTACTCATAGGCGTTATACCCGGTCACCGAGGTCCACTGGTAATCACCGATCATATAGTCAATTTTCAGCGTCACGTTCTCAGTGTCGTTGATGCTGCTGTCGCCGTTGGACTGGCGCCGGAAGTCCTGGTCAGTTTCCAGCACGTAGGCGCCACCAGTCAGGACAGCCAATACCGTGCTGTAGGGCAGCAGCCCGGCCGGATTGACCACTTCGAGAAAGCGGCCTTTGGTATCGAAGGAGCCATCCTCGACTTTTAGATTGACCTCCAGGTCATCGTTTGGGGTCCAGCGCAGACGGCCGCGTATCACCCGCTCCTCCTCATCGGATTCATCCCGCCCCAGGGTGGTGTTTTGATAGTAGCCATCGATGCTGCGATCCAGCACCGCCAGGCGACCCGCCAGGGTCTCACTGAGCGGGCCGGACAGTATCAGGCGTAAATCCGTCTCGCCGTGGTCCGGCTCATAGAGGGCCGAAAGACTGCCCTCAAATTCATCCGTGGGCTTGGCGGTGTGCATGCCAATCGCGCCGGCGATGCTGTTTTTACCGAACAGTATGCCCTGCGGCCCGCGCAAGACCTCTACCCGAGCCAAATCCATAAACGGAGCCCGCGCCAATTGCGCTCGTCCGTAGTAGACACCATCCACATATTGACCGACCGATTGTTCAAAGCCCTGGTTGATACCTGAACTGATACCGCGGATGGCGATAATCGTACCAATACCGGTTTGATTCATGGTCAGGTTGGGCACATAGGCGGTCATGCCCTCCAGATTGGTGATACCGGCATCGTCCATTTTTTCGCCGCTGACCGCGTTAATGGAGATCGGCACCTCCATCAAGCCTTCCTCCCGCTTCTGGGCTGTGACTATAACCTCTTCGAGCATATAAGTTTCCGCGTGCAGCGGTACTGACAGGCCAACTGCCGTGGCCATTACTGTGGGCAATAACAGGCAAGGGATCGCTGTTCGGCTCATTGTCTAACTCCTGTAGTTATTTTTGTTTATCATTATATAAGACAGGTATGGCTTTATTTTTTGGCAGGGCGTATGGATAACCCTTAAGCCAAGTGTTGTCCAAAAGCTTGCCGCTGACAACCACAATTTAACCGGGGTTTTTAATGTAATACTTTAAGGTGGTTTGTTAGGCTTTTTTAGTATAAGCAAGCGGCCGGCAATATGATTCGCTTAAGTACGTGCCTTTACCCTCCCTTAACGGCACCTTTTTACGGGCTGTCATACGCGACCTTCAGGCGAGATGTGTTGTGTGCCAACAGGGAGACTTTCGCACCATATTTAAAAGGGCGGCAACACTGGCCAGAGAACAACAGCAATACTCTATTGGCAGCCGCGGTGAGACCCGCGCCTACTGCCGCTGCTCCAGCGCCCACTGATAGAGGGCTTTTTTCTTCAGACCGGTAATCTCCGCCCCCAGCTCACTGGCCTGCTTGACCGACAACTGGCGCAGCAGGATCGACATTACCCGCTCGGCCTCGGCGTCCAGGGTGCGCTCCGCGGCGCGGACTTTACCGCGCACGATCACTACCATCTCGCCTTTGCGCTGATTGGCATCGGCCTCGACAAATTGCTGCAGCTCGACCAGCGAGCCACCGGCGATGGTCTCAAAGGTCTTGGTCAGTTCCCGCGCCAGTACCGCTTCCCGCCCAGCTCCAAATACCGCCGCCATATCGGCCAGGCTAGCGGCGATACGGTGTGGCGCCTCGTAAAAGATCAGGGTGCGCTCCTCCGCTGCCAGAGGCTGCAAGCGATTACAGCGCTGCCCGCTTTTAGCCGGCAGAAACCCCTCGAAGGCAAAGCGATCGGACGGCAGGCCGGAGGCACTGAGCGCCGCGATCAGGGCGCAGGCTCCGGGTATGGGCACCACCCGGATGCCCAGTTGCCGCACCCGGTTGACCAGCCGGTAGCCCGGATCGGACACCAGCGGCGTGCCGGCGTCGGAGATCAGCGCCAGGGATTGCCCCGACTGCAACAGACCCGCCAGGTACTCCACCTGCTGTTCATCACTGTGGTCGTGGTAGGCCAGCAGCCGGGTTGTCACCTGGAAATGTTCCAGCAAGCGGGCACTGTGGCGGGTATCTTCCGCAGCAATAACATCTACCGTTTGTAGAACCTCGACGGCTCGCGGTACCATATCGCGCAAATTACCGATCGGGGTTGCGACGACGTAGAGCGTTGGCTCTGTCATAGTGGGGTTTTCCTGCTGGTGATCAATAGGATCACATCTGTTAAACGGTGTGTTTGGGGTCCGCAAATCATGATATTTCCAATACCGCGCAGCCGGCACTCCCGGTTGTTATTGCCAACACTGCTGAGCACCCTATTGGTCCTCGGCCTGGTCGCCTGCGCCGGCCAGGAAACCCTGCCAGTGCAAGAGCCCGCGCCATCCGCCAACCCGCAAGCCGAAATCAATCGCCTGCTAGCCGAAGCCAAGACCAGCACTTCGCCACAAAAAGCAAGCCTGCTGCTGGAGGCCGCCGAGCTGCTGCAGACCCAGGGCAGGAACAAACGGGCCAGCACCCTGCTGCAAGGCATCGATGCGAGCTCACTGAACAGCCGCCAGTATATCCAATACACGCTGCTGTTTAGCGATATCGCCCTGCTTGACGACGCCTATTTTCTCGCCGAGCGCATTCTAACCAACCCCCGCCTCGATCGACAGTGGCAATCGCTGGACCTCGAGCAACAGGTCACCCTGCGCCAGCGCCGCGCCGATGTCTTTATGCTGCTGGGGGAAACCGAAACCAGCATCAATGAACGCCTGCAGCTGCAGGCCCTGCTGGAGCCGGAATCACCCCGGGCCCTGAGCAACCAGGACAACCTCTGGCAATCGTTGATGACCCTCTCCCCGGCGCGGCTGGAACAACTCAGCCGGGAGAGCAAAAAACCCGAACTGCAGGGCTGGTTCAGTCTCGCCCTGATCAGTAAAAACAACCAGTCCAACATGGAAAAACAACTGGCCCAGGTAAATATGTGGCGCAGCCAGTGGCCCCGGCACCCGGCCAGTGTGCGCCTGCCCAAGGACCTGCAGCTGCTGCAGCGCCTGCTGGCCGAGCGCCCGCAGCGAGTGGCGCTGCTGTTACCGCAGCAGGGCCGGCTGGAAAAAGCCGGCAATGCCGTGCGGGACGGATTCCTGGCCGCCTACTACCAAGCGCGCCTGCAGCAGAGCAAGGTCCCGCTAATCAAAACCTACGACTCATCCCAGGGCGACATTCTCGCCACTTACCAGCAGGCCGTGGACGAAGGGGCAGAGCTGGTCATCGGCCCGCTCGATAAAGCCAACGTCGAACTGCTCAGCAAACTGGATACATTGCCGGTGCCGACCCTGGCAGTCAACTATACCGACAACGGCTCAGAGCCGCCCCCGGGTCTCTACCAGTTTGGCCTCGCGGTGGAGGATGAGGCGCGCCAGACCGCCCAGCGAGCCTGGATCGAAGGGCACCGCAGCGCCATGATTCTGGCCGCCGACAGTGACTGGAGCGGCCGCGGCGCCGACACCTTCCGCGACAGCTGGCAAGCCCTGGGCGGCACGGTAGTGGCGGACCACCGCTTTCGCGAACGGGAAAATTTCTCCGAACTGATCAGTCGCGCCCTGCACATTAACCAGAGCGAGGAGCGAGCCAAAGCCATGCGCGGGCTGCTCAACCGCAACCTGGAGTTTGAACCCCGCCGGCGCCAGGATATCGACATGCTCTTCCTTGTAGCCCGTTCCCAGGAGGCGCGCCAGATCAACCCCACCCTGGCCTTTCACTACGCCAGCCAGTTGCCGGTATTCGCCACCAGCTATATCTTCGACGGCGACGAAGACGGCAAAGGCGACCGCGACCTGAACGGCATCAAGTTTTCCACCCTGCCCTGGTATTTCGACAAGTCCAGCCCGGAGAAACGCGCCATTCAAGCCACGGTCAATCCGGCCCCGTCCTATCAGCGACTCTACGCCCTGGGGATCGACAGCTTCCACCTCTACCCGCGCCTGCAGCAGCTGGAACAGTCACCGCTGGCGCGCTTTTATGGCAGCACCGGCTCGCTCAGCCTGTCGCCCCAGCGCCGCATCGAACGCGACCAGGTGTGGGCCGAAATCGTCAACGGCAGCGCCCGCCCGCTGCCCATGCTGGTCAGCCACGATTGACGCCCCACCGCCACCACAACCCGACAGGACCTCATGCCCAGAAAGACACAGCGCCCCAGCCCACGGCGCAAAGGGGATCAAAAAGAGCGACTGGCGGAACAATACCTGTTACAGCAGGGTCTGAAGCTGCTGGTGCGCAACTTCCAATGCAAACTGGGTGAAATTGACCTGGTCATGCAGCACGGCGACACCCGGGTTTTTGTCGAGGTTCGCTACCGCAAAAGCAGGGCTTTTGGCTCAGCGGTGGAGAGCGTGGATTTCCGCAAACAGCAAAAGCTGATTAAAACAGCCCAATTTTACCTGTTGCAAGACAAGGACTCCGAGCGTTTACCCAGCCGCTTCGATGTCATCGCCATTGAAGGCGATAGCAACACCATCGAATGGATCACCAATGCCTTTGCTGCCGGATAGCACTGCAGTGGCTATTCACAGTGCAGCGGCGACAGGAACAAGAGAGTTATGGAACAGAGAGTAATCGAACTTTTTCACGAGAGCATCGAGGCCAAGATGCAGGCCGGTGAGTACCTGGCCCCCCTGCTGTGTGAAGCCAGCGAAATGATGGTGCATTCGCTGCTCAACGGCGGCAAGATCATCACCGCCGGTAACGGCGTCTCCAATGCCAAGAGCCAGATTCTCAGCGCCAATTTGTGCAACCGCTTTGAAAGGGAGCGCCCCAGCCTGCCAGCCATTGCCCTCGGCACCGACGTCACCGCGCTCACCGCCATCACCAATGACTACAGTTTCAGCGAGATTTTCGCCAAGCAGATTCGCGCCCTCGGCCAGCCCGGCGATTGCCTGGTACTGATCAGCGCCAGCGGCAAGCCCAACAACCTGATCCAGGCCGCCGCTGCAGCCCACGAGCGGGACATGAGCGTCATCACCCTGCTGGGCAACAAGGGGGGGCACATCGCCTCGGTGCTGGAGGCCAATGACCTGGAGATCCGGGTCCCGGTGGAGTCGGTAACCCGCGTGCACGAAATTCACCTGCTGAGCATATTCTGTATTTGCGACCTGATTGACCAACAACTATTCGGACTTGAAGAATGACCAAACTGCTGCTGCGCCAACTTCTGCTCGGCTTTATACTCGCCAGCCTCGGCTGCGCCACCGTGCTGGAAGCCACCCACGAAGAGCCCATCGAGATCGACAAGGGCAAGCGCACCCTGGGCGCCTTTATCGACGACCAGCAACTGGAAACCATTGCCAAGGTCAATATCAACAAGGCCAGCCCGGCGCTGAAAGAATCCCATATTTCGGTGGTTGCCTATAACGGCATTATCTTGCTGACTGGCCAGGTACCGAGCAACAGCTTGCGCAACAAGGCCGGCGAGACGGTCCAGCGTATTCACACGGTGCGCCAGGTCTTCAATGAAATCCAGGTGCAGGGCAAGACCTCACTGCTGGCGCGCACCAACGACAGCTGGCTGACCACCAAGGTAAAAACCACCTTCCTGGCTCACCGGGATATCGACAGCGGTCGCATCAAGGTGGTCACTGAAGCGGGGGTAGTGTACCTGCTCGGCCTGCTGTCGCGGGTAGAAGCGGAGCGCGCTGCCGAAGTGGTCAGCACCATTGGCGGGGTGCAGAAAGTGGTTAAGGCAGTGGAGTATATTGACTAGGCCGACGCCCGCCGCTGGGGCGGATCGAGTGGCCGGCGCAAACCGGCGCGACTCGTCCGGCCGTCAAAGCGCTTTTTTCACTTCCCCATCGCGATAATGGGGGTCGGTCCAGCAGCGCGGCAAGCGCTCGCCGGAGAGAAACTCCAAATCCTTTTTCTTGAATTTTTCCGGGTCCTGCATTTCTTCGCCGTAGTGATAACGGCCCGCCAGCTCCTCGTCGAAGGGGTTGAACAGGTCGCCCAAACTCAGCACTTCCACCAAATGACCACTGCTCTTTTCGTTCAGGAACATAATTGCCTCGCAGATTGTTGATCCGGGATCCAGGCGCCCGTTAAACCGCCCGACGAGTACAGACTACCTCTGCCGCGAGCCAGGGTTACCGGCAGCAGATTGACCTCACGATTAAACGCCTAGTCAGGATTAAACGCCTAATTGATCGCACTGACAAGCGCTGGCGAGGAGCCAGGGAAAAGCCCGGCGCAGAAAAAAGCCCGGTGTAAACCGGGCTTTTTTGTTTGCACAGACCTGCATTGCAGTCGGCTATTGCTTCTTCTTCTCCGGCGCCAACAGGGAGACGTTGTAAACATTGGCTTCCCGGGCGGCATCGGCCACTGCCACAAACACCTTGGCGTGGGAGGCCGCGTCGGCCTTGATTACCACGGGCGCCTTGGGCTTCTCGGCGTGAATCCGCTCGATGTTGGCGCGCACCGCGCGCACATCAATGCGGCGGTCTTCCATCCAGATTTCGTTATTGGCCAACACCCTGACCACGATAGCAGCGTTGTCGTCATCGGTCGGGGGCGGCGGATTCTCTTCCTTGGGCGGCACATTCACGTCAATGGTCGACTCTTTCACAAATGACGCCGTCACAATGAAGAAAATCAACATAATGAACACCACATCCAGCATGGGGGTCAGGTCGATTTCGCTGTTGTCCTCTTCGGAACCGCTGTTCTTTCTACGTCTCACGTTTAAACCACCTCTTTTGAATACTACTTGCTTAACGGCACTGGGTTTAACGGCACCGGGCTTCACGATAATGCCGCCTGGCCTGTTTTATTTCGCTACACCCTGTCATCACTTTGCGCTGACAAAAGTTCGCAAATGAGAATAAACCACTGGAGCGCTGCATCTTAACAGCTAAAATATTGAAAGACACTAGCTCGTATTTAAACCCCGGAAACGTCACCAAACAGCAACTTTTTTGTGTCATTAGGAAACTTTTTCACGTAACAAAAGGTAACAGAATGAAGCTCGAACACTTTTTGACCAGACTGGACAGCGACCCGACAAGCATTGACTTTGAGGACACCATCAAGCTTATCGACAGCCACTACAACTTCACCCCTACCGCTTTCCACAACGGTGAATTGCACAACACCGCGGAGCAAAACCAGGGCTCCTGCAAACTGCTGGCATTTGCCAGCCTGCAGCAGCTCAACCCGGCGCAAACCCTGGCCTGCTTTGGTCGCTACTATCGCGACGAGGTGCTGGGCCAGCCCGACGCCAGCAACCACCAGAACATCCGCAATTTTATGCAGACCGGCTGGGACGGCGTGCAATTCGAATACCCGCCCCTGAGCCCAAAAGCAGCACAGCAGTGATGGCCTGATACCGCGGCGGCGGCACCTCAACCCAGCAATTTCAATGCAGCAACCCGGCCGGGGCCAAGCCACACAGACACCAAAAACCGCCCCAGGGCCCGAGCCGGGTGCAGCCAGTACAAATAAATCAGTCGCCAGGCCTCGCCGCGGTTGACATCAGCAAATAAAACCGCATAATGTCGCGTCCTGATTTACACCCGAATCTGAACGTCCGAGCCCTGAACACCTGGATACAGGCAGTGGGGACTCACAGTAGAGCTATAGGAGCAACACGGTGGCCAATTCACCCCAAGCAAAAAAACGCGCGCGTCAAAGTGAACAGGCTCGCAAGCACAACGCCAGCCTGCGCTCCATGGCGCGCACCTACATCAAGAAAGTAGTTGCCGCCATTGAAGCAGGTGACGCCGAGACCGCCAAGGCAGCCTATAACGCCGCCGTACCGGTCATTGATCGCATCGCCGACAAAGGCATCATGCACAAAAACAAGGCCGCTCGTCACAAGAGCCGCCTGAATGCCCAGATCAAGGCCCTCGCCGCCTAACATCTGTCGCAGCGACCGGGGGGCATTGCGCCGCCCGGCGATCAAACAAAAAAAACCGGCTCACGCCGGTTTTTTTGTTGCCTCAACAGCCACCCTCATATCGCCCCTAAAGCACCGATGCCAGCACCGCAATCAGGCGCTCGGTTTGCGCGCGGGTACCCAGGGTTATGCGCAGCCCCGGCCGACCATCGGCATCCACTTTCGGGCGCACCAGGATTCGGCTCGCCACCAACGCCTTGTCGACCTGCTCCGGGCGGGCGGGAAAGATCCACAAGTAGTTGGCCGCGCTGGGCCAGAAATCCACTCCCCGGGCCACCAGAAACGCTTCCAGCATAGGCTTGGAGACGGTCATTACCTCATCCACATAACTGAGCGACAACTCCGGCTTCTCCAACGCCGCAGTTACCGCTGCCACCGCAAACTGGTTGATATCGTAGGGCCCGCGCACATTCAGCAACGCCAGGATATTGTCCGCTGCACTCAATATATAGCCGAGACGAATGGAGGGCAGCCCCCAGGTCTTGGAAAAGGTGCGCGTGATAACCAGGTTGGGGTAGTCAGCTATACAGTCGGCCACCGTGGTCTTGCTGTATTCAAAATAACACTCGTCCACCAGGATAGCCGCCGCCGGCGCCGCCCTGGCAATGCGTAAAATATCCGCCGGTGCCACCAGCGTGCCGCAGGGGTTATTGGGGTTGGAGATCACGATCACCCTGGTCTTGCCGCTAACGGCAGCGATGACCTCTGCCACCGGATAACCACCCTCCCGAGTGTAGCGCGGCTCAATCATCACCAGGTTTTCGATGCGCGCACACTGACTGTACATGGCAAACGTGGGGCCCGGGATTATAATCTCGTCGCCGGCCTGGGCCGCTGAGCGGATAATCAAATCGATGCCGTGGTCGGAGCCATTGGTGATCATCACCTGGTCTTCATCCACACCGCTGTAGGCCGCAATGCGGCTGGTGATATCGCCGTAGGACGGGTACATCTGCAGCCGACCACTGTCCACCAGCGCCTTCAGCGCGGCCTTGATATGCTCCGCCACATCGATGGTGCGCTCGTTAAAGTCCAGCAGCGTGTACGCCTTTGGATCGCGCCCCTCGAGCGGTGGCTTGTAAGCCGACATAGCATCAATGTGCTGTTTAAATATGCTCATCCAGAAAACACCCGCTACAAAATCACCAGATTGTCACGGTGGATCAACTCCCGCTCATCCACATACCCCAGCCGCGCCTCGATCTCCTCACTGGGACGACCGATAATGCGGCGCGACTCCTGCACACTGTAATTGACCAGCCCACGCGCCACCTCCAGGCCATTGGCATCGACGCAGGCGACCATATCACCGCGATTGAAATCCCCGCCGACCGAGCGCACCCCGACCGGCAACAGGCTTTTGCCCTGCTGGCGCAAAACCCGCACCGCACCCTCGTCCAGCACCAGCCGGCCACGCACCTGCAGGTGCCCGGCCAGCCAGCGCTTGCGCGCTGTTTGCGGCGGCTGATCGGCACTCAGCAGGGTACCCAGCGGCTCGCCCGTGCGAATGCGGCCGAGCACATTTTCCAGCCGCCCACCGACAATGACGGTGTGCGCTCCCGAGCGCGCCGCCAGCCGCGCCGCGCGCACCTTGGTAATCATGCCGCCGCGCCCCAGCTTGCCACCGCCACCGGCCTTGGCGTCCAGCGAGGCATCACTGGCGCGGGCCTCGACAATCAGGCGCGCGTCGGGATCCGTGCGCGGGTCCGCCGAGTACATGCCGTCCTGATCCGTGAGGATCACCAGCACCTCAGCCTCCACCAGGTTGGCCACCAGCGCCGCCAGACTGTCGTTATCGCCAAACCGGATCTCATCGGTGACCACCGTATCGTTCTCGTTGACCACCGGAATCACATTCAGCCGATTCAGGGTTTTCAGGGTTGAGCGCGCATTCAGGTAGCGCTGGCGATTGGAGAGATCGTCGTGGTCGAGCAGTACCTGGGCGGTATTCAAGCCGTACTTTTGAAACTCCTGCTCGTAAGCCTGCACCAACCCGGTCTGCCCCACGGCAGCGGCAGCCTGTAACTCGTGAATCGAATCGGGCCGCTCCACCCAGCCGAGCCGGTTCATACCGGCCGCCACCGCGCCGGAAGACACCAGCACCAGCTCCACCTCCTGGCGCTGCAAATTCACCATCTGCTCGACCCATCCGGCGATCGCCGCCAGATCCAGGCCCTGGCCATTATTGGTCAACAGGGCACTGCCGATCTTCACCACCCACCGACTGGTGAGCGGCAATTTTTCCCGCACACTCATCCGCCTAGCCCCTAGGGTACATACTCATACTCGACATCGTAATCGTCGTCATCGAAGTCATCGTCATCATCGTCCGCGCCCCGTGCCGCACGCCGCTGCGCCCGGTGCCTGGCGCGCAACTCTTCAATACGCTCGCGCGCCTCCTCCTGCATGGCCTCTTGCAACTCGCGCTCGGCCTCCTGCAACTCCGGATCCTGCGCTTCGGCCTCGCGGCGGCTTTCCAGCTGCGCCATAATCTTGCCACACAACTCATTGGTGCCCTGCTTGTTAAGGGCCGAAATGGAGAACACGGGGCCAGTCCAGCCCAGCGCTTTCACCACCTCCTGGCAGCGCTGCTCCACCTCATCCGGCGGCAGCATATCCACCTTGTTCAATACCAGCCAGCGCTCCCGACCCGCCAGGGTGGGGGAGAATTTTTCCAGCTCTTCGATAATGGTGCGGGCGTTCTCCGCCGGCTCGGTGCCGTCATAGGGGAACATGTCCACCAGGTGCAACAACAGGCGACAGCGGGTCAGGTGTTTAAGGAAGCGGATGCCGAGGCCGGCCCCTTCGGACGCACCCTCGATCAAACCGGGGATATCCGCCACCACAAAGCTGCGGTGAGCCTGCACCTTGACCACCCCCAGGTTCGGCACCAGGGTGGTAAAAGGGTAATCCGCCACTTTCGGCTTGGCCGCGGACACCGAGCGGATAAAGGTGCTCTTGCCAGCGTTGGGCAGCCCCAGCAGCCCCACGTCCGCCAGCACCCGCAACTCCAGCTTTAAATTGCGCTCTTCGCCGGGCTGACCCGGCTTGGTCTGGCGCGGCGCGCGATTGACGCTGGACTTGAAGCGGGCGTTGCCGATGCCGTGAAAACCGCCACGCGCCACCATCAGGCGCTGCCCCGGCTGCGTCAGGTCGCCCAGCTTTTCATCGGTATCCACATCCAGCACAGTGGTGCCGACCGGCACCTTCAGGATCACGTCCGCGCCGCGGGCACCGGTACAATTGGCGCCCCGACCCGACTGGCCGTTTTCGGCCCGATACTTGGGCTGGTAGCGGTAATCGACCAGGGTATTGAGCTCGCTGTCGGCCTCCAGGTAGACACTGCCACCGTCGCCGCCGTCACCGCCGTCGGGCCCGCCCTTGGCGACAAACTTCTCCCGCCAAAAGCTCATGCAGCCATTACCGCCGTTGCCCGCAGCAACAAAAATAGGGGCTTCATCAACAAACTTCATGAGCTATCTCCAACAATCAATCACCAATGCAGGCTGCACCCCAACCCAAATCACCAGCTAAAACAAAAAACAGTGTGCGGCACGTCCAGCTATTCCGCACAGATTACGCCAGCGCAAACAAAAAAGCCCCATCGCGATCGACAGGGCTTTTCTTGTCTTCCGACAGGCGCAGGCCCGAAGGCCCGCAACCGCAATCAGGCAGCAACGATGCTGATAAACTTGCGATTTTTGGCGCCTTTCACTTCGAACTTCACAACGCCGTCAGACTTTGCGAACAGAGTGTGATCCTTGCCAATACCTACATTTTCACCCGCGTGAAACCTGGTGCCACGCTGACGCACAAGAATATTGCCCGCAACAACGTTTTGACCGCCGAAGCGCTTTACACCCAATCGCTTACTCTCTGAGTCGCGACCGTTACGAGTACTACCACCAGCTTTTTTATGAGCCATGAGTCAAACTCCCCTGAATTAACCTTGAATACCAGTGATTTTCACCTCGGTGTACCACTGACGGTGACCTTGGCGCTTCATAGAATGCTTGCGGCGACGAAACTTGATGATTTTCACCTTGTCTCCGCGACCGTGGCTAACCACCTCGGCGGTCACCTTGGCACCGGCAACAACTGGCGCACCAATTTTGATCTCTTCACCATTGGCAACCATCAGCACTTCGTCGAAGTCGATAGATTCGCCAGTGGCTACTTCAAGCTTTTCCAGTTTCAGGGTTTCACCCTCAACCACGCGATGCTGCTTGCCACCGCTCTTAATAACAGCGTACATTCATTTGCTCCAATTCACGTATTGGACGACACGAAGCAGCGCCTTCTGGAACCAGCGCATTTGCACCAAGCTTGCGTCGTTTAATTAATAACAATGTTTAATACCAGCGGTCAGCGGCTATTCACTCGCTGCCCGAGCCGTCGTAAAATCAAGCCAACAGACGGACCCAGCACTGGCAGGGGCACGGATTCTACGGCAATCACCCCCGCACTGCAAGCTAAAGAGACGGGATTACGTGCCAGCTTGACAGGGTTTACGGGGACCCCTAGCATGCGCTTCAAGAGCCCGAGCCCCGACAATAAGCCCCGGCAGACTGAGCCCCGGTCCATCATCCACCCCAGAACTGTGTTACCCCACCTATGTTGCCTTTTCATAAAGCAGTTGAAGACGACTTCAACGCCGTTAATCAGCTGATCATTGAACAGCTTCATTCCGACGTCGAGCTGGTGGAAAACATCGGTCACTACCTGGTGGAAGCCGGTGGCAAACGCCTGCGCCCGCTGCTGGCCCTGCTCAGCGCCAATGCCCTGGGCTATCCGGAGCGCGGCAGCCAGCACCTCAACCTGGCCGCCATTATCGAGTTTATCCACACCGCCACCCTGCTGCACGACGACGTGGTGGACATCTCCAATATGCGCCGCGGCCGCCTGACCGCCAATGCCAAGTGGGGCAATGCACCCAGCGTGCTGGTGGGGGATTTTCTCTACTCCCGCGCCTTCCAGATGATGGTGGCCATTGGCGATATGGAGATCATGCGCATCCTGTCCAACACCACCAACACCATTTCCGAGGGTGAAGTACAGCAACTGGTGAACGTCAAGAATCCGAAGGTTAGCGAGGCCAACTACCTGCAGGTGATCTACAAGAAAACCGCCGCCCTGTTTGAGGCCGCCTGCGAAACCACAGCGGTACTGGCCGGGGCCAGCGCCGCACAGCGCCAGGCACTGAAACAATACGGCTATCACCTGGGGCTGGCGTTCCAGCTGGTGGACGATGTGCTCGACTATGAGGGCGACTCCGCCGAGCTGGGCAAAAACGTCGGTGACGACCTGGCCGAGGGCAAACCGACCCTGCCGCTGATTTATGCCATGCGCGAGGGCAGCGACACCCAGGCGCAGGTGGTGGCCGACGCCATTCGCAATTGCGCTGCCGAACAGCTGCAGGAAGTGGTCAGCATTGTCCAGGCCACCGGTGCACTCACCTACACCGGCAAACTGGCTCGCGACCAGGCCGACCTGGCGCTGGCGCAACTGCAGTTCCTGCCCGACAACAGGTTTCGCCAGGCAATGGCTGAACTGGCAGAGTTTTCCATCAGCCGCAGCTACTAACCGCAACCCTTCTATAAGCCGCGGGTTTTGCAGGACACTAATTGGTACCTATTTATGCCTTTGCGGCAATAAAAACCGCACAGTGGAGAAAACTGCTTGTTAACCGTGCCTATTGCGCCTGCGGCACTGCTATCATAGCCAGACAGTTTGGCTAAACAAGGCGACCGAAGCCCGGGACCAGATGCTCACCGATCAATTGAAAAAAACCATCCAGGGCGCTTACAGCGAATTCCTCAACAACAAGGAGCTGAAAGCCCGCTACGGCCAGAAACTGATGATTGCCGAGATCGCCAAGACCCTCGGCACCATCCAGCTAAACGACGAAGGTGAGCGCGACAGCAGCGGCCACATCTGCGTGGTGGAAGCGGGTACCGGCACCGGCAAAACCGTCGCCTACCTGCTCGCCGCGCTGCCCATCGCCAAGGCGCTGGGCAAAAAACTGGTGGTGTCTACCGCCACCGTGGCGCTGCAGGAACAAATCATCAACAAGGACATCCCCGAGATCCTGCGCCACAGCGGCCTGCAATTCAAGGTCACCCTGGCCAAGGGTCGCGGCCGCTACCTGTGCCTGTCGAAACTCGACCGCCTGCTGGGCGAGGTCGATTTCGCCGCCGACCCCACCCGCGCCCTGTACGAGGACGAAATGCCCCAGGTGAGCGAACAGGGGGTCAAGATCTACCAATCGATGATGGATGCCATGGCCGCCAACCAGTGGAACGGCGACCGCGACAGCTGGAGTGCCGGGGTCGACGACGAGGACTGGCAGCGGGTCACCACCGACCACCGCCAGTGCACCGGCCGCCGCTGCGCCAACGTCTCCGCCTGCAGTTTTATGCGGGCCCGGGACAACCTCGGCAATGTGGATTGCATCGTCACCAATCACGACCTGGTGCTGGCCGACCTGGCCCTGGGCGGCGGCGCCATCCTGCCAGCCCCGGAAGACACCATCTATATCTTCGACGAGGGCCACCACCTGCCGGACAAGGCCCTCAACCATTTCGCCCACCACAGCCGCCTGTTGGCCACCAGCAAATGGCTGGAGCAGAGCCAAAAACCGTTCAGCGGCCTGCTGGCCCAGATCAGCGGTGCCGGCCAGGTGGACCGCTTTGGCGAACAGGTACCGGCGGCCCTGCTGGACGCCAAACAGCAACTGGACCAGATCATCCCCATATTCCAAAGCCTGGCCGACCAGATCGACGTACAGGAGCAGGCGCCGCGCTACCGCTTTCAACACGGCGTTATACCGGACCCCATGCAGCGCGCCAGCCTGGAGGTCAAGCGGGCCTTCGACCGCCTGGCCGAACTGCTCGGCAAACTCACCGAAGAGATCAACCAGGCCATGGAAGAGTCCCACTGCCCCGTGCCAAAAGTCGACCTGGAAAGCGCCTACCCGGTAATCGGCACCTGGCAATCCCGGGCCGAGGCCAATCGTGAACTGTGGGCCAGCTATACCCAGCCAGACGCTAAAGGTGCTCCCCCCCGGGCGCGCTGGTTTACCCTGGTAGAACAGGGCGGCAACCTCGATTTCGAAGTCTGTTCCAGCCCCATACTCGCCGCCCGCACCCTGGAGCACGGCCTCTGGAACGCATGCTGCGGCGCGGTGGTCACGTCCGCCACCCTGACCGCGCTGGGCAACTTCGGCCGCTTCCAGATGCGTGCCGGCACCCCCGCCGACAGTCTCTACCAGGTGGTGCCGAGCCCGTTTGATTTCACCAACGCCGCCACCCTGCAAGTGCCGCCCCAGGCCGTGGACGCCGGTAACGCCGCCGCCCACACCCAGGCGCTGGTCACCACCCTGCCAGAAATACTCGACATCAATGCCGGCAGCCTGGTGTTGTTCTCCTCCCGCCGGCAGATGCTGGAAGTGTTCGACAATTTGCCCATGGACTGGAAAAGCCAGGTGCTGGTGCAGGGCGACCGCTCCAAGCAGGCGCTCATCGACGAACACCGGCAGCGTATCGACCAGGGGGACGGCAGCATCATCTTCGGCCTCGCCAGCTTTGCCGAAGGCGTCGACCTGCCCGGCGACTACTGCAGCCACGTAGTGATCGCCAAGATTCCGTTTGCGGTGCCCGACGACCCGGTGGAGGCTTCACTGGCAGAGTGGATCGAGGATCGCGGCGGCAATGCGTTTATGGAAATTACCGTGCCGGACGCCGCCATCAAGCTGGTGCAAGCCTGCGGCCGCCTGTTGCGTTGCGAGAGCGATCGAGGCACGGTCACCCTGCTCGACCGCCGCATTGTCACCCGTCGCTACGGCAAGGCGATCCTCAACTCCCTGCCGCCGTTTCGCCAGGATATTCGCTGAGCGCCGCCCGGGACCGGGCTACAAGCTGGAAAAGACTTTCAGTTTTTTGCCGAGATCCTCGGCGAGTGCCATCACCGCGCGACTGGTGTGCAGCGCCTCGAGCGACAGTTCCTGCCCGGTGCGCGCCAGCTCATCCACCCGACCGGCATGGGTCACCGCGCCAGACACGGTTTTACTCTGCTCCACCGACGCGGTTTTGATGTCCAGGGTGCGATCCTTGATGGTCTGGTAGCCGCGCAGCAAGCTGTGAATGGCTGCGCCGGCATCCTGGGCCTGCACCACCGCCGCATCGGTGGCGGCGACGCCGTCTGACATCTGGCTGAATACCCGCTGGGCACCCTGCTGGATATTGCTGACTATTATTTGAATCTCGCGGGTAGACACCGAGGTACGGCTGGCCAACTGCCGCACTTCATCGGCAACCACGGCGAAGCCCCGGCCCTGGCCGCCTCGATAGCCGCGTTCAAGGCCAGCAGATTGGTCTGCTCGGCGATGGCTTTAATCACATCGAGCACCTTGCCGATCTGCTCACTGTGTTCTTTTAGCCCCAGCATATCGTCGGTGGCGGACTTGATCACGGCCACCAGGTCTTCGATGGTGGCGATACTGTCCTGTACTTTCTGGTCCCCCTGCTGCGCCCGCAGCTGGGCTTCCTGGCTGACATCTTCCGCCACCTGGGCGTTGTGCAGCACCACTTCCGCCGAGGCCTGCACCTGCTCAACGCCCCGGACCATCTGTTGTATTTCACCGTTTTGCTGGCCCGACTGCTGCTGGTTGGCTTCACTCACCTGCAGCAGGGTAGTGGCGGCGGTGATCAACTGCCGCTCCACCGCCTGGGATTCGGCAATCAGCTCCGACAGCTCGGCCATCATGCTGTCGAAATGGCGCCCCATCTCGCCAAACTCGTCGCGGCTCTCGAGCCCAACCTTGAGGGTCAGGTTCTTGCTGCCCTGGATATTGGAGATTACTGCCAGCATCCGATCCATGGGCCGGGTGATGCCCTGGTTCAACCACCAGGCCAGGCCAATCACCGCCAACAGCAGCACCAGCACCGCCACTAACAGCAGTTGCCCGGCGTCGGCGGCGACACTGCTCGCCCGCGCCGCGCCGGCCCGGGCCATATCGTTCTGCACCCCGACCAGCGCATCGATCAGCGCCAGCACCGGGTCCATCTGCGAATACAACTCCAGGTCGATAAAATTGCCCATGGCGTAGCCGGACTGCTGCTGGATAAAGCCCTGCAACTGCGCCATAACATCGGCCGCCTGGTCTATGGCCTCGGGGTATCGGGCCAGCAGGTCCCGCTCGCTGGCCCCCAACTCCCCCTGCAGATAGAGATCCCAGCCACGCTCTATCGCCCGCCGGGCCGCCGCCAACTGGGTTTCCGCCTCACTCCACAGCAACATTTGGCCGCGGGTCTTGTGCGCCAGGTCAACCACATTGCCGGTGTACTCGCTGGCGATCTGGTTCAAATGCAGAATCGGGCTGAGGCGCTCTTCGGTGAGCCGGGTTGCGGTGCTGGACACGCTCATCAGGCTGCCCAGTGCCAGGGCCGCGATACAGCACACCGCCACCATGGGGACCAGGGTCAGCACAATTAACTTGGTCCGAACTTTTAGCATAATATTTTCACCACACCTGCCACTTGCCTGCTTTTAAGGTAGCGGTGAAATTCTCCGTTGGTTAAATGAAGCTTTTATTACAATGGACACACCTGCGTCCCGTGCGTCCCTGCCGTTCTCTACACCGGTTCTGGTAATTCTAGTCCAAATAAACCAATCTGCCGGCGGCGAGCGCCTCCCGGCTAACTCCTCGACCGGGTGCCACTGTGCCTGCGTCACAAAATCCGCGTATACTTGCTGGTTTGTCCGAACTGGAATCTCTAAATCTGTGGATACAATTCTCGTACGCGGTGCTCGCACCCACAACCTCAAGAACCTCGACATCGACCTGCCCCGCGACAAGCTGATCGTGATCACCGGCCTGTCCGGTTCCGGCAAGTCGTCGCTGGCCTTCGATACCCTCTATGCCGAGGGGCAGCGGCGCTACGTTGAATCCCTGTCCACCTATGCCCGCCAGTTCCTGTCGATGATGGAAAAACCGGATGTGGATCACGTCGAGGGTTTGAGCCCGGCCATCTCCATCGAGCAAAAATCCACCTCCCACAACCCGCGCTCCACCGTCGGCACCATCACCGAGATCTACGATTACCTGCGCCTGCTGTACGCCCGGGTGGGCGAACCGCGCTGCCCGATTCACGGCGAGCCACTCAAGGCCCAGACCATCAGTGAAATGGTCGATCACGTGCTGGCGCTGGAGGAAGGCACCAAGATCATGCTGCTGGCACCGGTCGTGCGCGATCGCAAGGGCGAGCACCTGCACACCTTCGAACAACTGCGCCGCGACGGCTTTATTCGCGCTCGCATCGACGGTGTGGTCGTGGACCTGGACGACACCCCGGAGCTGGACAAGAAAAAGAAACACACCATTGAAGTGGTGGTGGATCGCTTCAAGGTGCGCGCGGACCTGCAGATCCGGCTGGCGGAATCCTTTGAAACCGCACTGCAGCTGACCGAGGGCCTGGCCGCCATCAGCTTTATGGACGGCGACCAGGAGGAGCGTACCTTCTCTGCCAAGCACGCCTGCCCGGTTTGTGACTACTCACTGACCGAGCTGGAGCCGCGCCTGTTCTCGTTCAACAACCCCGCCGGCGCCTGCCCCAGCTGTGACGGCCTCGGCGTGAGCCAGTTTTTCGATCTCAAGAAAGTGGTGCAGTTTCCCGAATCCTCCCTGGCCGAAGGCGCCATCCGCGGTTGGGACCGGCGCAACCTCTACTACTTCCACCTGCTCACCTCGCTGGCCCAGCACTACGGCTTTTCCATCGACACTCCCTGGGAGAAGCTGAAAAAAGCCCACCAGCAAGCCATTCTCTACGGCTCCGGTGACGAGGCGATCAATTTTTCCTACAGCAATGACAAGGGCGACATCTTCCAGCGCAACCACGCCTTCGAAGGCGTGATCAACAATATGAACCGCCGCTACAAGGAGACCGAATCGCAAAGCGTGCGCGAGGAACTGGCCAAGTATGTGTCCAGCCAGGCCTGCCCGGAGTGCGAGGGCACCCGCCTGCGCCGCGACGCGCGCAACGTCTTCGTCGACGAGCGCACCCTGCCGCAGATTACCGACCTGCCGGTGGGCGACGCCTTCGACTACTTTTCCAAACTCTCCTTTCCCGGCGCCCGGGGGGCGGTGGCGGAAAAAATCCTCAAGGAATTGCGCGATCGCTTTCGCTTCCTGGTGGACGTGGGCCTGAACTACCTGACCCTCAATCGCAGTGCCGAAACCCTCTCCGGCGGTGAGGCCCAGCGCATTCGCCTGGCCAGCCAGATTGGCGCCGGGTTGGTGGGCGTGCTCTACATTCTCGACGAGCCCTCCATCGGCCTGCACCAGCGCGACAACGACCGCCTGCTGCGCACCCTCACCCACCTGCGCGATATCGGCAACACCGTGATCGTGGTGGAGCACGACGAAGACGCCATTCGCCAGGCCGACCACGTGGTCGACATCGGCCCCGGTGCCGGTGTGCACGGCGGCGAAGTGGTGGCCCAGGGCAGCCTGCAACAGATTATGGACAACCCCAACTCCCTCACCGGCAAGTACCTGTCGGGGGAAGTCAAAATTGCGGTGCCCGCCAAACGCACACCCTACCCGAAGAAAAAGGAACTGGTGCTGACCGGCGCCAGCGGCAACAACCTGCAGGACGTGACCCTGAAAATACCGGCCGGCCTGATGACCTGCGTCACCGGCGTTTCCGGCTCGGGCAAATCGACCCTGATCAACGCCACCCTCTATCCCCTGGCCGCCACCGAGCTGAATGGCGCCACCACCCTCACCGCCGCGCCCCACAAGAGCGTCAAGGGCATGGACCTGTTCGACAAGTGCGTCGACATCGACCAGAGCCCGATCGGTCGCACACCGCGCTCCAACCCGGCCACCTACACCGGCATCTTCACCCCCATCCGGGAGCTGTTTGCCGGCACCCAGGAAGCCCGGTCGCGGGGCTATAAGCCCGGCCGCTTCAGCTTTAACGTCAAGGGCGGCCGCTGCGAGGCCTGCCAGGGCGACGGCGTGGTGAAAGTGGAGATGCATTTCCTGCCGGACATCTACGTACCCTGCGACATCTGCAAGGGCAAGCGCTACAACCGCGAAACCCTGGAAGTGAAATACAAGGGCAAGAGCATCCACGAAACCCTGGACTTGACCGTGGAAGATGCGCGGGAATTCTTCGATGCCATACCGGCGGTGGCGAAGAAACTGCAAACCCTGATCGATGTGGGCCTGTCTTATATTCGCCTCGGCCAGGCCGCCACTACCCTCTCCGGCGGTGAGGCCCAGCGGGTCAAGCTGGCCAAGGAACTGTCCAAGCGCGACACCGGCAAAACCCTGTACATTCTCGACGAGCCCACCACCGGCCTGCACTTCCACGATATCCAGCAGCTGCTCAACGTGCTGCACCGACTGCGCGACCACGGCAATACCGTGGTGGTGATCGAGCACAACCTGGACGTGATCAAGACTGCCGATTGGCTGGTGGACCTGGGTCCGGAGGGTGGCAGCGGCGGCGGCCAGATTATTGCGGAGGGAACCCCCGAGCAGGTGGCAAAAATGAAGCAGTCCCACACCGGGCGTTTTTTAAAGCCGTTGCTGGCGCGATAGAGTCCAGCCAGCAACTGCGCTTTTTGCATAAACGTCACTCCCTTGCAGGCGACGGTCCGGCGCCTGCAAGCGGACGACAAAAAATAAGTTTCCACATCAACACCAGGTAGTACCCGACCTGCGATCTGGTGCCCGCCCATAAAGACTGCTTCTTGTCACCCCCCCTGGATGGGCGCCACTATATCAATCCGCTGCCCCTCCTGCAGCCTCCAGGCGGCGCGCTGCCCGGCAGCCACAAACTCGCAGTCCACTGCCGTGGCGACACTGGCGCCGGTGTAGTCCAGCTGCCCCAGCAAATCCGCCAGGGTCTCGACCTCAGTGTGGGTTACTTCCCCGTTGACTAACACTTGCATCATTACCTTCCCTAATTTGATTCCGGCGCGCCCACGCCCGCGAGTGCGCTATTCAGCCCACTGACAGCCTGGGCCAGGTTGTCCGCCTCAGTGATGGCCCGCACCACAGCGATACTGCCGACGCCGGTAGCGGCCACCGCGGCCGCGTTGCTGCGGTTAATACCACCGATGGCCGTGGTGGGATAAGCGGGCTGCAGCAGCCGCACCCACTCCGCCAACTGGCTTATGCCGAGCGGATCGAAGCGCATCTGCTTGGTGGTGGTCTCAAACACCGGCCCCAGCGCCATATAGGACGGCGCAATGGCATGGGCCCGGGCGATCTCATACCAGGCGTGATTGCTCACCCCGAGGCGCAAGCCGGCGGCGGCGATGGCCTCAAGATCAGCGCTGTCGAGATCCTCCTGCCCCAGGTGGACACCGTAAGCACCGTATTCAATGGCCAGCGCCCAGTGATCGTTGATAAACAGTTGCGCCTGGTAACGACGCTGCAATTCCACCGCCTGTTGAACACTGGTGCGCAGGGCCATTTCGGTAGCGAACTTGACGCGCAGCTGGACCGTTTTTACCCCGGCCGCCAGCACTCGCTGCAAGCTGTCGACACTGTCCACCACCGGATACAAGCCCAGTGGGCTGTGCTCACAGCGGGGAAAATGCGACGCCGCGTTCGGCCCGGGCAGCTCACGATACCCGGGCAGCTCGCGATAGAGGCGCGGCAAATACTGCAAGTCGTCGGGCCAGCCAGTGTGTGCCACCGGGCCCGGGCCACGACCGAAACTACGCGCCCGGGCCAGGCCCTTGTTAAGGTACATTTTCGCCAGCACCAGCGCATCTGCAATAGCGTAGCCCCGCGCCAGGGCTGCGGCGATCGCCGCCGACAGGGTGCAGCCACTGCCGTGGCTGTGGGGAGTCCGTTGTCGCGGCGAGCGCAACCAGAAGTGTTGCGTTCCATCAAGGTAAAAATCGTCGCAGCAGTTCGCCGCGGACAGCAGGTGTCCACCGGTGATCAGCACCGCCCTCACCCCCGTGGCCAACAGCTGTCGCGCCGCCGCTTGCACGTCCGCCGCGGCTGCAATTTTAACGCCGGTCAACAGGCCCGCCTCGTGGGTGTTGGGCGTCAGCAGGTCCACCCGGGGCAGCAGTGCCCGCAACGCATCCAGGGCCGACTTGTCCAGCAAGCGCTGGCCCGTCGTCGCGACCATCACAGGGTCACACACCACCGCCGCGGCCTGCTTTTGCAGCGCCCGGGCCACGCACTCGATGGTTTCCGTATCCACCAGCATGCCCAGCTTTACCGCTGCCGGCTGCAGGTCGCTGAACACCGCCCGCAACTCCGCCTGCAATTGGCTCAGTGGCGTGCGGGTCACCTGCTCAATACCGGTGCTGTTCTGCGCCGTCAACGCGGTAATCACCGTACAGCCGTGCACGCCAAAATCGGCGAAGCTGTGCAAGTCCGCCTGGATACCGGCTCCACCGCCAGAATCGGAGCCGGCGATAGTGCAGGCGCTAACCTGATAGGGAGAGTGCTTCATTACAGGCCTACTGCTGGTGCCAAAAGGGAGTACCCGTCACCGGGGTACTGGGATTGGCGGTAGGCCGCGCACTTATGGCGCCGCTGCAAAAGCCGGCCCGGCCCGCCGCTACGGCGAGTTTGAAACCCTCCGCCATGGACACCGGTTGCGCCGCTTGCGCCACGGCAGTATTGAGCAGTACCGCCGTGGCGCCGGCCTCCATTGCCTGGCAGGCATGGGACGGGCGCCCGAGCCCGGCATCGATAATCTTCGGCACCTCCGGTAGACGGTGCTGCAGTGTTGCCAGCGCGTAGGGGTTGAGCAAGCCGAGGCCGGTGCCGATCGGCGCGCCCCAGGGCATTAACACTTCACAGCCCACATCGACCAGACGCTGGCACAACACCAGGTCATCGGTACAATAGGGAAACACCGCAAAGCCGTCTCTGCGCAATTGCTCCGCGGCTTTCAACAATTCAAACGGGTCCGGTTGCAAGTTGTAATCGTCGCCGATGACTTCCAGCTTGATCCAATCAGTGGCGAACAGCTCCCGCGACATATGCGCCAGGGCGATGGCCTCGCGCGCATTGCGGCAACCGGCAGTGTTGGGCAGCAGCTGCTTGCCGAGCTGGCGAATCATATCCCACAGGTTATTGCCGCCACCGCTGGCTGGCGCTTGCCGACGCAGGGACACGGTAATCACTTCCGCGCCGCTGGCCTCGATCGCCGCCGCCATAACCGCCGGCGACGGGTAGAGCGCGGTTCCCAGCAACAAACGACTGTGCAGGGTCTGGCCGTAGACCGTCCAGGTGTCGTTCGCGTCACTGTCCCGAACGCGGCTATTTTTATTTTCACTCATGCTGGTATCACCTTGATTGCTTCCTCCAGACTGCCGTTGCCAGGGTCAACGGCGCGATTTTCGAACAGCGCCAACGCCCTGGCCACCAGGGTCGGCCCCAACAGGTAACCGTGGCGATACAGGCCGTTGACCCGCATCAAGCCCTCGGCCTGGTAGATGCGCGGCAGATTGTCCTCGAACGCCGGCCGACACTGGCTGCTGGCCTGCACAATTTCCGCCTCGGCAAAACCCGTATGCAGGGTGTAAAGGGCGGACTGCAGCTCCAGTGCCGAGCGCACAGTAATCGGCGCCAGCGATTCACTCTCAATCTCGGTGGCACCTACCACGTAAAAATGATCCGGCTTCGGGGCGATGTAGATTTGATAGCGCGGGTGCATAAGGCGCACCGGGCGACTGAGTTTGACCTCCGTTGCCCGCACCCAGAGCAACTCGCCGCGCACGCCGCGCAGCTCTCTCAAGTCGGTACCGGCGCCAAAACCGCGGCAGTCGAACACATAGTCAAAGCGATGGCTGGCGCCGCCACTGCGAATAAAGCCTGCGCCCACCGTTTCAACCTGCTGTTGCCGCCGCCAGCGGCCGCCGGCCTTATCGATAGCCTGCCCCAGCGCAGCGAACAGAGCCCGATTGTCCAGGCAACCTTCACCAGGCAGATACAGGCCCCGTTCAAAGTTATCCAGTTCCGGCTCCGCGGCCCGCAGCTCGCTGGCGGAAAGCCAGTAGGGCCGCTGCAAATCAACTGCCGGCAGAGCCTGCAAACGCCGGCTCATATCGTCCAGCTCCAGCGCATCGGCGCGGTGGGCAACCGCGATACTGCCGCTGTGGCGCAACTCAACCTTGACGCCGCTATCATGGCAGAGCAGGCTCAGTAACCCCTGCCACTGGCGCAGCGCCCGACAGCCCAGCTGAAATACCTTGTTGCCGGCGCGCAAAGACTCGCTGTAGGGCGCCAGCATCGCCGCCGCGATCAACCCGGCGGACTGCTCACCGGCGCCGCTGTCGCGATCAAACAGCGTCACGCTGTGGCCTTGGCGCGCCAACTGCCAGGCCAGCAAGCGACCGCACAAGCCGGCCCCGGCGATACCAATGCGCACCGCTAGCTCTCGCTGCCGGTGGCGCTGAGCTGGCGAAAGGCCTCGCCCTTGCGCTGCATCTCGGCGTCAATATCCAGCAGCCTGATGCTGTCACTGGCTACCGCCTCGCTGCCCGGACCATTCTGTTGTGCCGCGTAGTCCCGCACTTCCTGGGAGATCTTCATGGAGCAAAACTTCGGCCCGCACATGGAACAGAAGTGCGCCTCCTTGGCCGCTTGCTTGGGCAGGGTCTGGTCGTGAAAGTTGCGGGCGGTATCCGGATCCAGCGACAGATTGAACTGGTCGTCCCAGCGAAACTCAAAGCGCGCCTTGCTGAGAGCGTTGTCGCGCAGCTGGGCGCCGGGGTGCCCCTTGGCCAGGTCGGCGGCGTGGGCGGCCAGCTTGTAGGTGATAATGCCGGTCTTGACGTCATCCTTGTCGGGCAGGCCAAGGTGTTCCTTGGGAGTCACGTAACAAAGCATGGCGGTGCCATACCAGCCGATCATGGCCGCGCCGATGCCGGAGGTAATGTGGTCGTAACCGGGGGCGATATCGGTAGTCAATGGCCCCAGGGTATAGAACGGCGCTTCGTGGCACAGCTGCAGCTGCTTATCCATATTGTCCTTGATCATATGCATGGGCACATGACCGGGCCCCTCGATCATCACCTGGACATCGTACTCCCAGGCAATCTTCGCCAGCTCACCCAACGTCTGCAACTCGCCAAACTGGGCCGCATCATTGGCGTCGGCAATAGAGCCCGGGCGCAAGCCATCGCCGAGGGAAAAACTGACGTCGTACTGGGCCATAATTTCGCAGATCTCGCGAAAATGGGTGTAGAGAAAATTTTCCCGGTGGTGCGCCAGGCACCACTTGGCCATGATCGAGCCACCGCGCGAGACGATCCCCGTAACCCGGTCGGCGGTCAGCGGCACATAGCGCAACAGCACCCCGGCGTGAATGGTGAAATAATCCACCCCCTGCTCCGCCTGCTCGATCAGCGTGTCGCGAAACACTTCCCAGGTCAGGTCTTCAGCGATGCCATCGACTTTTTCCAACGCCTGGTAGATGGGCACCGTGCCCACCGGCACCGGCGAATTGCGCACGATCCACTCCCGGGTCTCGTGAATATTCTTGCCGGTGGACAAATCCATAATGGTGTCCGAGCCCCAGCGAATGGCCCACACCAGCTTCTCCACCTCTTCCTGGATCGATGAGCCCAGCGCCGAGTTGCCAATATTGCCGTTGATCTTGACCAGGAAATTGCGCCCGATAATCATCGGCTCGATTTCCGGATGATTGATATTGGCCGGCAAAATCGCCCGCCCCGCAGCGATTTCAGCGCGCACAAATTCCGGTGTTATCTGCGCCGGAATCCGCGCCCCCAGCGGCATCCCCGGGTGCTGGCTAAACCCCTCGCTCTGCGCCGCCTGCTGCAGCGCCATATTCTCCCGTATCGCCACATACTCCATTTCCGGGGTAATAATCCCGCGCCGGGCATAGTGCAACTGGCTGACATTCTTCCCCGGCAGAGCCCGCCGCGGCCGGCGCTTGAGATCAAAACGCAAGTGATCCAGCGAGCTGTCGGCGAGACGGCTGCGGGTATATTCGGAGTTAACGTTGTCCAGCTGTTCGGTGTCCTCGCGGCGCTCGATCCAGCTTTCGCGCAAGGCCGGCAGGCCGCGAGTAATCACCGTGTTCACGGCGGGATCCGTGTAGGGGCCGGAGGTATCGTAAACCCGCAGCGGTGGATTCGCTGCAGTTACCACACTGCCATCGCTCTGCTTCAATAAACTCGGTGACAGCGCGATTTCCCGCATACCCACCCGGATATCGGCGCTGCTGCCAGGGACATAAACTTTCCTGGAGGCGGGTAACGGCTGCAAACAGGTGCTGTCGAGATGGGGGGGCTTGTATGGCGTTTTGGCGTTCATCGGATCCCTTCGCTGCGTCTGAAAAATAACGCGGGGAGCCAGATGAAACAGACAGGAAAGATAGACCAACAGATACAGAGCGGCGCCAGCTACAGACGCACGCACGCGCATCCTCGGCACCAACTTGTTCCCTACGCAGGTATAATCCCAATCAGGTTCAACGGGTAAACTCTCAGCCTGTGTACAGGCTCCCCGACAAGTGAGCGCCGAGTGTACCGGGTTTTATATTGGCAATACAAGGGGGAGCAGTAGCAAACTTTGTTGCTAGTGTACTGATGTTACTTGCCAGAATTGCCCTGCGCCTGAGCAATGAAGTCTCCTCTTGGGATTCGGTATTCGATCAAATCAGCTGCCAGAATTACCCTACGCCTGAGCGATCCAGACACGCCGTGAACCCGTCCCTGGGGGCTCTCTGTGGCCATCCATGGCCACAGAAGGTCTGGATCGCTCAGGCGCAGGGTAATTCAACGACCACTGTGCCGACGTCCAGATTAAAAAGGCCAGAACCCTCAACATACAGATTTCAAAGGCTGTCAATGAAGTTAAATATTCATGCGAATTTTCGACTAGGGGTGTGGAATTAGCTCAGTGGATAAGCATCAATTGGAACTTAGGGTTTTGGGTTTTGGGTTTTGGGTTTAACTCTAACCTCGCTGCGATGGTCGAAGTGGCGGTTGGCGAGGTTGCGCGGCTGACCGTCTGCCGACATGGACAAGGTGAATCAAAGCGCAGCTTTGAGAGAGGGCCCCCTGGGGGGTGTCGGCAGTCGAGCGACCCATGGACGGGTTTAAGCGCGTCAGCTGCGTAACCTCGCTAACCGACACCTACACAAAACAACAGCAAGCAGTCACCAGCCACCAGCCACTAGGTGCAACAAACCCAGTGAATGAAGTTAGTAGTTTGAGCAATAATTTGATGGGTAAACATTAACCTTCCTACAGGTTGCGATGGCAACGTAAACCAGATGACAAAACAGGTAAAACGGGCGTACTGAAAACCTGATAAACCCATAGGCACCCAAGTTACCGTAGGGATGGTAAGGACAGTACGCGCTAAACTTCATCAAGGCCAGGAGCAAACAAGCTCCTAAAACAGGCCGGATATATGGAAGCAACCTGACTTTACATCTGATACGAGGCCTTGCAAACGAGGAGGAGAACGTGTACGGATTCACGGCGTGTCTGGATTGATCAGGCGCAGGGCAATTCAACCGCCAATGTGCCGTATGAATGATTAAAAAAGCACGCTTCTGAACCCCAGACTCTCAATCGCAACATGACCCGCCGCCCCGTAAAAACCAGCCAGCACAATCGAACAGAAATTTTTGCTCGATGTACACATGCGCGCTGGAAGGAGCCGTCGTATCCAGGGCTTTTGTGAACTAAACCCGACATATCGCCGTAAATGATTTGAACAATAAAGAGGAGTAGCTGTTATGCAAACGTTTACTACAAGCAAATCATACACATCCAGTGAGCTGGACTACGCCGCACAAACAGAATCCAAGGTCCTCGCCTTAGTGTGGAGCACCGTGGCTGGAACGGCAATGCTCGCCAGTACCGTGGCAGCTTTTTGGGTCTCTGCCTTACTGGTCGCTCTCGGTGCACTAATCACCTTTTTTATTAAACGGGACGGGCAGAATACAAAGGTCCAAAAGGTTCGGGCAGACAAATACAGTCACGCCTCCGTATGCATCTGGCAGTTGAATCGGGAAGCCTGAGCCAAAGCGATCGATGCAACCTGGGACAGGCTCGCGAGACGTGCGAGCAAAACCTGCGCTATGAAAACTGCCCCGGGGGATGCCATCCAACCGACGGCTTTTACAGCTGAGTCCGTGCTTTAGAAACCAACATGAGGACAGCAGTGATGGAAAATGAACTGCACAACTCCAGCGTCGATCCACGCGAAGTCGAGCACTTCAAAGCACTGGCTGAGACCTGGTGGGATAAAACAGGTCCTTTCTGGCCCCTGCACAGTCTCAACGCCCTGCGCCTTGAATGGATCAAGGAACGGTTACACCAAGCCGGGCTCACCAGCGGCGGAGGACGGCCATTGACGGGCTTGCGCGTGATCGACATAGGATGTGGCGGCGGCATATTGAGTGAATCACTGGCCAAGCTCGGCGCACAGGTCACCGGCATTGATATTGTCGAGAGAAATCTTTCCATCGCCCGCGCTCACGCGGGAAAAAGCGGCCTCAACATTGATTATCGCTTGGCCACTGCGGAGGACGAAGCTGCACGCGGTGCAACCTATGACGTAGCTTTCAACATGGAAGTTGTCGAGCATGTTGCCAACTTGAATTCCTTTATGGCCGCGTGCAATAGCATGGTCAGACCCGGCGGCATAATGTTTGTTGCGTCCATCAACCGCAACTGGTTGGCGTGGTTAATCGCAGTACTCGGTGCAGAATACATCTTGCAATGGCTGCCGCGCGGCACCCACCACTACCATAAATTACGCAAGCCCACCGAAATCAGAAAGTGCCTCGCGCGGGATGCCTTGACTGTGGAAGACTTCGCAGGCGTTAAAGTCAACCCGTTTACTCGAAAGATGTCGATCGTACAGCATACCCTCGTCAACTATATGCTGTGCGCGAAACGCACTGTGGCGGCAGGTCTCTGACGTAAGAGTCCTGCAAACTTCCATGGTGTTGCCAAGCGCATGAGGGGCGAACGTCGGGCTCAACGCGCGGCCCGTTCAATCATTTTGCCAGTCGATTCTGTCAGCACACGCAATGGACCTGCAGCTCTACAGACTAAAAATGCGAAACCAACAAAGCTGAGTCTGGTAGCAGCGTTTTAATTCACCCCATCAACCGTCACACACTGGCACCGAAGGTTTCGCCCCAACAAACGCCACGTTTCTCAACAGCTCTACAACGCCGTTTCAAGTAATAACCGCAACTTAAAACAATCAAGGACCGCCGAAAGGTATAAAAATATCAGCGTTAATATCCGCCATATTCGCACCCGCCAGAAAGCACTGTTTGCGCAACTTGCTGACAAAGGTTTGTGCCCCGCACAAATACACCCCGTAGCCTTTCATATCAGCAAATTGCTGCTTGCAGTACTGATAAATATCCGCCTGCTGCACAGCGAAACTTTCCGTTCCGGCAAGCTCATCCTGGCACACCAGGTGGACCGCGACATTGGGTTGCATTGCGGCTATAAGTTGTAACTCGTTGTGCAAATAGAAGTCACTGGGCGCTTTCGCTCCCACCACCACATTAATAGCGCCGCGATGTTGTTGTGCCAACGCGGTACGTAAGATTCCCCAAATTGGCGCCAGACCGGTACCAATGGCGGCCAGCAACAGCGGCCGTTCAGAATCCCCACTGTAAACACATTTACCCAGCGGCCCCTGCACTCCCACCCGATCGCCAGCTTGCGCCTCATTGGCCACCCAGGACGAAAACTGCCCACCCGGGTAGTGGCGAATATGACACTCGATGACGCCGTCCGCGGAGGGCAGTGAAGCGAGTGAATAACTCCTGGCCAACGAATCATCGCGCCACAGCGTCACATATTGACCGGGAAGGTAATCAAAATCTGCCCGCAGCCGCAACAGCCAAACCTGTTCGTTCAGCTGCCGCTTCTCCACCACCACCCCTTCGACCCGACTACCGGCCGTATCGACCCGGCGCACATTGATCACCTCGGCGGGTACGCACTGGCAACTGAGAAAATAATTCAATTGCTTTTGCGCGTCCGACAGCCCGGTTTGCGCCGCACCGATATGGACATCATCCTCAGCACCTAACAAACAGGATTGGCAAACCCCGGCCCGACAACCGTTGGGGATACTGTGCCCCTGGCGCAAGAGGGCGTCGAGTACCGACTCCCCGTCGGCCAGGGCGACTGGCTCACCCTCAAAAACGACCGCGTTCATCGTCTTAAACGTTGAGCACGTCGTCCTTGACGGACAGACAAATAGCGACGATTTCGTCAATGGACTCCTGTGGTACTTCCAGCTCCTGCAAAGTGGCGACGAGATTCTCAGCCACCGCGCCAAAATGCACATCGGTCAGTTTCATATTTTTATGCGCTTCACGCATATCCTTGCCGGTGTAGCTGTTTGGCCCGCCAAAGGCCATGGTCAAAAAGGCTTTTTGCTTGGCGTGTTGCGCATCCATATCAACGGTATCAAAAAAGTCACTGATGCGATCGTCCGCCAGCACCTTGCGATAGAAAATATCCACAGCCGCATTGACCGCCGCGTCACCACCAATTTTCTCGTAAACAGACATAGCTTTATCCTTACCTGAATGGTATTGAAAAAAAAATTATTGAATTTGCGACAGCATATATTTCACTACTGCTGAAATATCGCTATCGGCAAGTTCGGTTTTACCACCTTTGGCCGGCATTAGACCAAACCCGTTAGTGGCGTGTTCGACGAGGGTTTCCAGGCCTTGTTCCGCCCGTGGCCCCCACATTTTTTTATTGCCAACAATGGGCGCACCATTGAGGCCCTGGGCATGGCAAACCTTGCAGTTTTTCTTGTACAGCTCCTCACCAAGCGCGAGCTGCTGCACTGCCTCAGCCTTTTCAGCGCCCTCGCCACAACCAACCAGCAACAATAAATTACTGGCCAAAGTGATCGCTAGAACCGATTTCACTATACTCATGACTTCCTTCTCAAATTATCAGGCCACCAGCGCAGCTGGCAGCCACATATGCCATTTAAAAGGATGCTGCTTAATTCAGTGGCACACGAATGACAACACCGCCCATCACTTCACCCAGGGCGAAGTCATCCTTGGGGGAATCCTTGTGTTCGTTGTGGCAGGAAGTGCAAGCCTCCGAAACCGCCACGTCGGGATAAACCGCGGTGAAATAGGTGGTATCGCCCAGGGTTTCCTCGCCGTAGTAATTATCCCCGGGGTTAGCCGCGATATACTCCAGACCGGCTTTTTCCACGGGTGTCTTGGGCGCATTTTGCTTGTTGATTGGCCAAATCGACTGCAGTGAATAAGTAAAGTCGTCAGTCAACTCGGCCACTGCCTCTGCACCTGCGCGAAACATTTGGGCCGGCAGCAGCGTGCCATTTTCGTACTCTTCCCAATGTTCATCGGGCTTGACCACATTGGAGCCGCCCGGTCCGAGACGGGCGACCACCAGTTTGGTGTAATTGGTCCGATCCGCCTTCATGACGGCGAACAGGGAGTCGGTGTAAATCTTGGGATCGATACCCACTTTTTCCGGCTCGCCACATCCCACCATCCCTACAACAGAAACGGCTAACGCTGCTGAAATTAAAGTCTTCTTCATGGTCTCTTCCTCGTTAGTTAACAACTTGCCAGTTAAAAATTACTGCGCTCGTTTAATAGCCCAATCTATCGATGGGATATGCTTTTGGGGTTTACCCTTAAAATTGTTATTTATCAGGTTTTCATCGGCGAGTGCGTCGATGGAAAACTCAAGGCTGTGGCAACTCATACACACCGGTCGAATCATTTTTTCATTCGGCCGTAACATCGCATTCTGGTTGTGTTCAACGCTGATTACTGCGCGTTCAGCGGCGGCGCCCAGACTGGCTACGTCAACCGCCGCCTCCGGCTTGTCGTGCACGATTCTGGGCATATGACAGGTCGCGCAGGTTACCGCCTGGCCCCAACTGATCTCGCCCTGCAATGCCCGCTGGGTCAACTGGCCGTGGGGGGATTGCGGGAAAGCGCGGGAGTGGCTGTCGTCATGGCAGCTCAGGCACGCTTCTACTGCTGCCACCCGGGTATCGAACTCATGGGCAGCATGGCAACCGGTGCAACCGTGCTCAGCAGTCAACGCGTCCTGCTTAAACGGCAGCGCCGACATTTTGGGCTGTAAGGCGGGCAGACCCGCTGCCAGGCGCATACCGTGCTTGCCCGCCAAAAACCCTTGCGCTTCCTGGCCGTGGCAACTCTGGCACTGTGCCAGGGCCGGTTTCTCCAGCCAGTCACCGTCGTCGTCACTGTGACAACCGGCACAATCGACACCCGCCTGCGCGTGGCCACTGAGCGACCACTGCTGCTGTATTTGCGGGTGCCGGGCGACCTGCGCGGTGGCATCCACCCGCGGCCCAGGCACTACTGCCGGCGCATTTTTCCCAGCGTGATTGGCTGTTACTAACTCGGCAACTGCGCCCAACCAATGGCCGCCTGCATTGGCGACCAGAAAATCTTCAAACAGCGCCCGATTGTCGTGAAAATTGTGACAGCCCGCGCTGGCGCAGGAATCAAACGCCAGGTCCTTGTGGCTTGGACGATCCTTGCCGATATCGATATGGCAGTGAAAACAGTAATCGCCAGCGATGGTCAATCCCATCGGGTGCGTCTGCTCTTTTTGGTGCTCGGTGTGGCAACTGACGCAGTAGCGAGCATCGAGAACCTCCAGCAAATTGGCATTTCTCGGGTCGGTAAATTTCTTTTTCGGGTGCGAGTCGCGCGCGGTTTTCAGCTCCTCGCCATGACAATTGACGCAGGCGTTCTGCAGTACTTCACCGCCGCCGAATGCGTCGGTGTGACAGGAACTGCAGGCCAACTCGATCTGGAAATGACCGTGACTGGCCTCGCCAATCAATAACTCACTTTTGTCTTCTGCTGCCAACATAACGTAGAGAAAGTACCCGCCAATTAACAGTGTCAAAAGGATCCAGGCGAACCAATACCATCGTTTCAATTTGGCCACCTAGAAGTAGTAAACACTGAGCACATGAACCATCAACAACACCGGCAGCGGCCAGGCGGCTACTATGTGCAACAAACTCCAGCCGCGCTGCACTGCTTGTGCGCGCCCCGGTGCCAGCCTGTGACCTAGCGCCGTAACCGTGCCGGCCAACGCGCCCATGACCAGCACCAGCAAAAAAGTCAGCAACAGCAGGCGATTGAGGTTTTCACCCGGGTGGAAGCCGGTGTGAAAGACAAGCAACACCGCACTCGCAACACCCAAGGCTACGTGCAGCAAGCGCCAGCCGGGAAAACTGCCCATCCAGTTCCACTGCAAACGCTTGCGCAATGACATCAGCATGCCGATCGCCACCAGGCCGAGCAGGGAAAAGCCGGTCACCTGCTTCCAGCCCTTGTCGTTCCAGATTTTTTCAAACCAGTGCTGCGTTTGCACCGACTGCGCCACGCTCTCAGCTGGCATCAACACCACCAGAGCCACTAGCGCCGCCGCCAGGGTACTGCCCCCCAACAGCCACTGCCAGGTTTCGGCGCGCTGCGGCCTGGCGCCAACCAGTTGCGCCAGCAACGGCTTGCACGAGCCGCAGGTGGTGCCGGCGCGGGTTGTGCCAGACAGACTGGCAACCGTGGTGCAGCCCTGGGCTTTGGCCTTGAGCAGTTCCCCCTGGCAAACCTGGTTGCACTGGCACACTATGGCAGTGGCCGGCCACTTGTTGACATCGCCGGCGCTCTCGGAAAACCACAGGCGCCCGCACAGCCAAAACCACAGCATCTGCCAGGGCCAGACCCGGCGCCCCGACTGGAACAGCTCCTGCACGCGGCTGAAATCCGGCCAGCGACCGTAACCTACGGCGCCGATCAACTTGCCCTTGTGCACCACAATTTTGCGGTAGCTCGATTTTTTCTGGCCGCCCCAGCGAACCTCCCGCTGCCGCGGGCGATCCATCAATTCAACCACTTCACCCAGGCTGACCACGTCTTCACCGATAACTTTCAGGCGACTGACAGTGGTCGAGCCCTGGTACACCGGCTTGCCGCCGCTCAGCACTTCCGCTGCTATGGCGGCCTGCTCGAGACCGGGCCCCACCAGCCCATAGGTTTTACCGCGGTGCTCACTGCACTCGCCGACGGCGTAAATATTCGGGTGCGACGTTTGCAGCTGGTCGTCAACCACGACACCGGTGGCAGTTTTCAGATTGGCCTCGCGCGCCAGCTCCAGGTTGGGGCGGATGCCGGCACTCAACAGCACCGTATCGCACTCGATCTCTTCGCCGGAGTAAATGCGCACCCCGGTCACTCGCGCCCCGGCATAGATTTCACGCACACCGGAGTCGGTGATCACCCGAATACCAAGGGCGCTGACTTTTGTCGTCAACAGCTGCGCGGCTTCACTGTCCAGTTGCCGGTTCATCAGACGACTGCCCTGCTGGACCAGGGTCACCTGGGTATTGAGCCGCGACAAGCCGCGCGCCGCTTCAATACCGAGCACGCCGCCGCCGACCACGACCACGTGGCGCGCACTGGCCATGCGCGAATAGAGCGCCTCGGTATCTTTCATGCTGCGAAAGGTGTAAACACCGCGGCTCTGGTTGCCGGGTATATTGGGTACGTGCGCCCGCGCACCGGTTGCCAGCACCAGGTGATCGAAGTAGTGCCGGCCGCCAAGGGCATCCTCGACGTATTGTTGGGCGGGAAAAATGCGCTTGATGGCGGCAACGGTAAATTCGAAATTGGGATGGAGACCTGGATCAGGCACGGGTATCTCGATGGCCCGGGCACTTTTCTCCCCCGCCAGTAACGCCGACAACAACACCCGGTTGTAGGGCTGAAACGGTTCATTGCCAAACAGATGCACACGGGCCGCGGGCTGGCGGCGCAAGATTTCGTCCACCAGGCGCATGCCGACCGGGCCACTGCCGACCACAATGGTCTTGCCCAAGGGCAGTCCTTGCCAGCCGCAAATCTCATCCCGCTTGTCTAATTGAACATCGACCAACATATAAACAGTGTTCCCCAATGGCTCCCGGGCTGCGGCAAACTGACTTACGCAAAGACCCCGATATTGTGCACAGCACGAATTGTGCCACTGTCTTTTGTCGGTCATTTCGGGCGGAATAGGCGGAAATCGCGCTTCAGAAAGAGGCGCATTGTCGAGAATTTGCACCACACTTCAACAAAAATCGCGCCAATTAATTTTTCGCGCTGCACGGCGACCACTGTTTTGGTGCAACAATTTGCTCCGCAGCGACTTTAATTGCCCGGTAGCGGGCATCCCTGTTGAAACCGGCACCACCGCGGGTGTAGGCTGCACTTCAATTTTCGTTCACCACCAGGCTGGTATTGTTTTATGCGTAAAACCAAGATCATTTGCACCATCGGTCCTGTCACCGAATCCTACGAGATGCTGGAAAAGCTCTACCACGCGGGCATGAACATAGTGCGACTGAATATGTCCCACGGCGATCACGAATCCCACGCCCGGGTCATCCGCTCGATCCGCACGCTCAATAAAAAGGTCAAGTTCCCGGTACCCATCCTGCTCGACACCCAGGGACCAGAGATTCGCACCGGCGATATCGCCGAAGAACTGAAGCTGCACACCGGGTCAGAGGTCACCATTACGGTGCGCGGCAGCGAAAATGTCGAGGAGACCTCCATCCACATCAACTACGACGACCTGGTCAACAGCGTCAGCACCGGCGATGTGATTACCGTGGATAACGGCCTGATCAACTTGCAAGTACTGGAGAAACTGGATCGTCAATTGCGCTGCAAGGTCATCGATGGCGGCGTGCTGAAGAGCAAGCGCCACGTCAACTTGCCCGGCATTCGGGTCAACTTGCCGGCCATTACCGAAAAAGACCGGCGCGATATCGAGTTCGCCGTGGAGCAGGAGCTGGATTTTATCGCCCTTTCCTTCGTGCGCCGGGCAAGTGATGTGGAGGAGCTGCGTGAACTGCTGGGCAAGAAAGCCAGCAAAACCAAAATCATTGCCAAAATTGAAGACCAGGAAGGGCTCACCAACCTGGAAGACATCATCCACGCGGCCGACGGGGTCATGGTTGCCCGCGGTGACCTCGGGGTGGAAATCAGCATCGAACTGCTGCCCAATGAACAGCGCCGCATGGTGCGCCTGTGCATCGAAAACGGCAAGCGGGTCATCGTCGCCACACACCTGCTGGAGTCCATGATTGAAAACCCGATCCCCACCCGCGCCGAAGTGACCGATGTTGCCAATGCCATTTACGAGGGCGCCGACGCCATCATGCTGTCCGGCGAAACCACGGTCGGCAAGTACCCGGTCAAGTGTGTCGAGACCCTGGTCAAGATTGCCAAAGCCAGCGAGCATGGACAGGGGCTGGATTTTTCCCGCAACCTGAAAAAGCTTACCGAAAAGCAGCACCTCGCCTCCGCCACCGTCGACCTGGCAGAGTCGCTGGGAGCGAAAGGCATTGTGGTCATCACCCGGCGCGGCTTTATGGCCAATATGGTCACCAATTGCCAGCCCCACCACACTCCCATCTACGCCTTCAGCAATGACAGCCGCACCCGGCGCCAGCTGGTGCTGAATCGCAACCTCTATCCGTTTCGCACCGAGTTCAGCCTGGATCCGGAAAAGACCCTGCTCAATGCCTTTACTATGCTCAAGGAAAAAGCCGGTTTCGAGAGTGGCGACCAGGTGGTGGTGGTATCCGACATTATTGCCGGTTCGGGCGTAGACGCCGTGCAAGTGCGGCAAATCCCCTGAGACGGCCGCGGGCGACAGCGGTATAATCGGCGCTTTTCAATAAGTGCCCACCGTGCCCGAGATTTTCACTACCGCGTTTGGAAGCTACCCGCTGCAACGCTACCCCAGGCCCACCGGCAGTGCCGACAAGCAGCAGCCACTGCGGGCCTGGGATGCCGCCGATGAATACCTGCTGCAGTGGTTGCACCAGCAAGGCCTGCCGCGCACCGCGGCCGCCACCCTGATTGTCAACGACAGCTTTGGCGCGCTGACCGTCAGCCTCAGTCATACGCCCCTTTGGAGCCAAAGCGACTCGGTGCTGGCACAGCTCGGCTGCCGCGCCAATCTCGCTGCCAACGCTATCCCGGCGGACGACATCCAGCTGCTGGACAGCCTGCAAGCACCCACCGCGGCCATTGAGCTGGCGCTGGTGAAAATCCCCAAAAGCCTGGCCCTGCTCGAAGACCAGCTCTACCGTTTGCGGCCGCTGTTGAGCCCCGGCGCCAAAGTGGTGGGCGCCGGCATGACCAAGACCATCCACAACAGCACCTTGCAACTGTTTGCCAGGGTACTCGGCCCCACCCACACCTCGCTGGCACAGAAAAAGGCACGCCTGATCTTTTGCCAGCCAGCGCCGCAGGACTGGCGCGGTGACTCCCCCTATCCCAGTTACTACGCGCTGGAAAACACCGAGCTCACGCTCTGCAACCACGCCGCGGTGTTCTCCCGGGCAGGGCTGGATATCGGCAGCCGTTTCCTGCTGCAAAACCTGCCCGACCTGGGCGCGACGCGCGAAATTATCGATTTGGGGTGTGGCAACGGCGTGCTCGGCCTGATGGCGAAACGGCAGTGGCCGGGGCTGCACTGCCACTTCTACGATGAGTCGCACATGGCCATTGCCAGCGCCCGGCACAATATTGAGGCGGCCTTTGGCAGCACGGCCGGCTGTGAGTTTTCCGTCAACGACTGCCTGCGCGGGGTGCCGGCCAACAGCGCCGATGCCATTCTCAACAACCCGCCCTTTCACCAGCAGCAGGTGGTTGGTGACCATATTGCCTGGCAGATGTTTCGGGACTCACACCGGGTCTTGCGGCGCGGAGGACTGCTGTGTGTGGTCGGCAACCGCCACCTCGGTTACCACAGCAAATTGCAACGCCTGTTCGGCAACTGCGAGGTCAGCGCCAGCAATCGCAAATTTGTGATTTTGCAGGCGCGGAAATAGCGGGCCTGGGATCAGGCGTACTGGTGGGTTACCCGCAGCTCATACAAGGCATCGAGAAAGGCCTGTTTGCGCGCGCGCATGGTGCGGCGTGCAATTGCCACTTCGGCCTTGAGCGCATTGAGTTTCTTTTCCAGCTCCAGCTGCGGCAGGTGCATGGCGCGCAACTGCAAGCGCTGGGCTTTAAACGCTTCCCACTGGTGCGTGGCCTCCAGCCAGTCGGACTTCAAAGTCTCCAGCCGGGTCTCCCAGGCTTCCCACAGGGCCCCCTGCAGGCGACCCCGCACTTGCAGCAGTTTACGCCGGGCGATAATTTCGGCCTCCTGCTTTTTGCTGGCGCGGTGCAGGCCTTTTACCAGGCCCAGCCCGTTTAACAACAGAATCACATAGCGAGTCGGATCCAGCAGCCAGCCGCTAAGGCCAAAACCGTTGCGGTAATCGCGGGCAAAGTCGTGGTGGTCGGCGTGGTGATTGCCCTCACCCAGGGGCCCCAGCCAGAGGTAGTTATTTTTCGCGGAACTGCTGGCGCCGCGAATAAAACCCCACATATGGGTGACACTGTTCACCGTCCAGGTATTGTGCTGACCCAGCACAAAAGCGCATATCGAAGCCGTCATCAGGCACAGACCACCCACCAGGGTGCCGCTCAACCAGATGCCCAGGCCCAGCGGCAGGATAAAGTTCAGGCCCACCAGCAACGGCACGTACAACTTATCCTGCCAGACCAGTGGCGCCGAGTTTTTCGCCTCATAGGCCTTGTCTTTTTCACTGGTGTCGGGGTGAAACAGCAAATAGGTGAGCACGTGCGACCAGAGGAAATTGCGCCAGCTGCTGCTAAACCAGGTCGCACTGTAGGGGTCCAATTCGTGCCGGCCGGTGCGATCCACACTGTGATGAATCACATGCAGCGCCGCCCAGCGCCGCACACTGCCCTGCGCAGCCATGGGTTGACCGATAAAACCAAACAACAGGTGCACCGGCCAGCGCACTACCCGGGCGGCACCGTGGGAGATCAGGCGATGGGAGTAGAGGGTGGTGGACAGGCAACCGAAAAACATGTGCCCCAGGGTCCAAGAGAGCATCACCTGCCAGAAGCCTGGCGGGGCAAAATAGTAGGCCAGCGGGGTACCGAGCAGACAGATAAGGTGGGTAAAACCGATAAACGACGTGGTTACCCAGTCGATGGTGAAACCGCGCTCAAATAACTCTGCAAAACTGTTGTAGATAGGGGCGGGGCTGTTGGGGTGAGACTTCATTGCAAAACCTGTAATTGAACTGGACAAGGGTAGTATAGGACAAAGGTGAGATGGACAAGATGCCTGCCGGGTGCCCGGGCTGCTGTTTTAGTTAGTTGCGAACCACGCGCCAGGGACAAACACTCAAACTGGATTATTTTATTTGTTTCAATAAACTAACGCTATTACGCACAAACTTTCCCGACTATCACCAATATACACGTGTTCGCCAATATACACGTATTTGGCGGCCTCGTCCCGCTTGCCCGCTCGCCGACGCACCGCCGACGCTGTCTGAACTCGCGCAGTAATTTTCCGGGTATTTATAGCAATTAAGAGTCCCATACCTGGATAAGGTTCCATGTATAATGCCCGCCGCAAGCTGCCTCTGCGCAACCGCCATTCACTCAACAGCCCCTGATTGCCATGTCCACTATCTCTCTCAGCCCAGACTATTTACAACGCTTTGGCGGTGTCGCCCGCCTCTACGGCGAGCCGGCCCTGGCCGCGCTGCAGCGGGCCCACTTCGCGGTGATCGGCATTGGCGGGGTGGGCAGTTGGGCCGTCGAGGCGCTGGTGCGCAGCGGTGTCGGGAAGTTGACCCTGGTGGATATGGACGACATCTGCACCACCAACAGCAACCGCCAGGTACACGCCCTCAGCAGTACTGTCGGCCAGCAAAAAATTGCGGTGATGGGGCAGCGTTTGCTGGACATCAACCCGGAGCTGGAATTGCAACTGGTGGATGATTTTCTCGAGCCGGAAAACATGGAGCAGCTGATCCACCCCGGCCTCGATTTTGTTATCGACGCCATCGATGCCGCTTACGTCAAGGCCGCCCTGATCGCCCACTGCAAGCGCCGCAAAACCCCGCTGGTGACTGTGGGCTCAGCCGGCGGCAAGCTCGACCCCAGGGCAATCATCAGTGCTGACCTCAGCAAAACCACCAACGACCCCCTGCTGGCCCGGACCCGCAACAACCTGCGCCGCCAGTACGGCTTTTCCCGCAACCCGAAGCGGGTGTTTTCCGTGGAGGCGGTGTACTCCAAAGAACAGATGACCTACCCGGATCAGCAGGGTGGCACCTGCCGCAACAAGTCCGGGCTTGAAGAGGGCGTAAAACTGGATTGCGCCGGCGGCTTTGGCGCCGTCACCATGGTTACCGCCAGCTTCGGTTTCGTGGCCGCGGCGCGTGCCATAGAGCGCTATTTGGCGCGGCAATAATTGCCGCCCGGGCCTGGACGACTCGCGCACGCTGCCAATTGAAAAGTGCGGCGCTAGCAATATTCTGGCGCAGCCACTGGCGGCCGCGACGGAATTTGCAGCCGCAGAGAGCCTCTACTAACCGCGCAATCGCGCAGCTCACCCCTGGACGTGCTGCAGGGCCTGGTGCAGCAAGGCCCTGAAGCCATTGCTGCGCGATGGGCTGAGGTACTTCTCCAGCCCCAATTCGGCAAAGATCTGGTCAAAATCGAGCGCGCCAATTTCCGCGCTGGTCTTGTTGTCGATCAGTAGCAACAGCAAAACCGACAGCCCCTGGATTACCCGGGCGTCGCTATCAATGGCAAAACGATGGCGCTCACCGCTGCAATGGTGGGTGAGCCAGACCTCGCTTTCACAGCCCTGCACCAGGTTTTGCGGCAGGCGGATTTCCGGCTTCGCGCTCAGCAGGGCGGCCCAGCGGGTAAGCTGGCGATAGCGCTTCTGCCAGCTGCCTTGCTGACTCAACTCGTGCAGCCCTATGCCGCCGAGGTCGTCGCCAAATCCGGCCCCCGCAAGGCCGGCCGCGCGCGTGGCAGGCGTGGATAGCGGCAGCTGCCGCAAGGCGCCGAGCAGGCGATCGATATCGGCGCGGTCGTTGTACGCGGCCAGCGAAATCCTGACGCTGCCGGCCTGCCCGACTTTATCCATCAGTGGCTGGGCACAGTGATGGCCAACCCGCACGGCGATGTCCTGCTCGTCCAGCCAGTGGCCAATATCCACTGCCGCCAGCGAACTGCCCGGCGCCGGCACCAGCGCGGTAATTCCGACATTGTGCTCCGGCCGGGTCAAGAGCTTGAGCGGCATGACCTGGGTCAGGGCTTGCAATTCGGCGTGCAAATAACGATTGAGGTGGGCCTCGTAAACGGCCATGGCCTGGCGATCCTGCGCTTGCAGCCAGGCCAGGCAGGCCCCCAGGCCGGCGATGGCGGCCAGGGCCGATGTGCCGGCCTCAAAGCGGTGCGGTGGCGCCGCGTAGTCGCTGTCGTACAAGCCCACCCGAGTAATCATTTCACCCCCACCCTGCCAGGGCGGCAGTGCCGCCAGCGCCGCGCTGCGGCCATAGAGCAAGCCAATGCCGGTGGGGCCGTAAAACTTGTGCGCCGAGCCCACCAGGAAATCGCAGCCCAGCGCCTGCACGTCCACCGGCTGGTGGGCCAGCAACTGGGATGCGTCCACCAGCAACAGGCACGCCGCCGGCAGCCGCGCCCGCAGCGACTGCACCTCGACCCGAAAACCGAGGGCGTTGGAGGCCGCCGACAGCGCCACCACCCGGGTTCTCGGACTGAGTACCTGCTCCAGGCTTTGCAGCTGCGGCTGGCCGTTGACGTCCGGTATGAACAGCAGCCGCAACTGGTGGCGGGCAGCGACCATTTGCCAGGGCACCAGGTTGGCGTGATGCTCCGCCGCGGACAGCACAATTTCATCCCCCGGCTGCAAGCCACTGGCAATGCTGTTGGCGAGCAAGTTGAGGGCCTCAGTGGCACCGCGGGTAAAGACGATTTCAGCGCTGCTGCGGGCATTGAGGAAGGTTGCCGCTCGCTCGCGCACAGCTTCTACCATGGCGGTGGCGGTGCGTGCCAGGCGGTGACTGGAGCGATGGGTATTGGCGTTGTAGCGGCTGTAGAAATCGCTGATCGCGGCGATCACAGCGGCCGGCCGCTGGGTTGTAGCCGCATTGTCCAGGTACACCAGTTCGCGGTTCTCCGGGTGGGAGAAGAGCGGGAATTGGCGCTTGAATTCGGAACTGTTAAAGCTCATGTCGTCGTTACATCACCGCAGAAAATTCGACCGTACACTACCATCCCGGCAACAGTGCCGGGTGCGACAAGGTGCGGCTGGTAGCGTGCCGGGAGTACCCTGCCAGCTATGCCGCCAACGGGGTCAAGCATGGAGACCGAACAGCTGCCGGGCGTTGGCGTCGGTCTGCTGCTGGACTCGGTCCCGCGACAGGCCCTGCAACACCGCCAGGTGATCGGCCACTTTCAGCAACTGCAGTGGACTGTTGGGCTCACCCTGCATGCCGCACAGCGGCATATCCGGCGCGTCGGTCTCCAGCAGCAGGCTCTCCAGCGGCATGGCCGCCAGGGCCGCCCGGGTTTTGCGAGCACGGGGGTAACTGATGGTACCACCCACGCCGATATAAAAGCCAAGCCGCCAGTACTGGCGGGCCAGCTCGAGGCTGCCGGCAAAACCGTGAATAACCCCGCCAGCGGGGGGCCGATACTGCGACAGCAGCCGCAGCACGTCGTTGTGGGCCTTGTGGGCGTGCACAATCAGCGGCTTGCCCAGATCACAGGCCATCTGCAAGTGCACGCAAAAGTAGTCCCGCTGGGTGTCCATCGGACATTCGATACCGCCGTCGAGACCACACTCACCAATGGCCACACAGGGCCGCTGTGCCAGCCAGACCTGCAGCCAGCGAGCAAACGCCGGTACCGCCATGGAAGCCGTGGCAATCCACCAGGGGTGCAAGCCCGCCGCCATCCACAACCGCAGCGGTGTCTCAGCGGCCACTAACTGTGCCAGCTTTTGCCACTGCACTGGCGCGACTCCGGGGATAATAATATCGGTGATCCCCGCCACCGCACACTGCTGCAACACCAACCTGCGGTTCAGGTCAAAAACCTCAAAGTCCAAATGGCAGTGACTGTCGATCATCCCGTGGGCCCTTTGGCTGGCAAGTAACAGCGAGGCGACAATCAGGGCGAGCTGCTGGCCACCAGGCTGCCCCACAAATCGTATTCATCGGCGTGCTCAATAAGCACCTGGACCCGGTCCCCTACCTGCACCCCGAATTCTTCATTCAAATACACCACGCCATCGATCTCCGGGGCGTCGGCGTGGGTGCGGCCGATCGCGCCCTCCTCGTCCACTTCGTCGATCAATACCTCCAGGGTGCGACCGATTTTTTGCTGCAGGCGAGCGGCGCTGATGCGCTGCTGGGTCTCCATAAAACGCTCCCAGCGCTGCTGCTGCACATCCTCCGGCACATGGTCGGGCAGGTCGTTGGCGCGAGCGCCTTCCACCGGCGAGTATTTGAAGCAGCCGACCCGGTCCAGTTGTGCCTGCTCAAGAAAATCGAGCAGAATCTGGAAATCCGCCTCGGTTTCCCCCGGAAAGCCCACCACAAAAGTCGAGCGGATGGTGAGATCCGGGCATATTTCGCGCCAGCGCTGGATCCTCTCCAGCACCTTTTCACTGTGCGCTGGACGCTTCATCAGCTTGAGAATACGCGGGCTGGCGTGCTGGAAAGGAATATCCAGGTAGGGCAGTATTTTGCCTGCCGCCATCAGCGGAATAACCTTATCCACGTGGGGGTACGGGTAGACATAGTGCAGGCGCACCCACACCCCCAATTCACCCAGCGCCACCGCCAGGTCCTGCATGCGGGTCTCCAGCGCCTGACCGTCGACGAAATCCAGTTTGTATTTGCGATCCACCCCGTAGGCGCTGGTGTCCTGGGAGATCACCAGCAATTCCTGCACGCCACTGGCCGCCAGCTGCTTCGCCTCGGTCACAACTTCGGCCAGCGGCCGGCTGACCAGGTCACCGCGCATCGCCGGGATGATGCAGAAAGTACAGCGGTGGTTACAACCCTCCGATATTTTCAGGTAGGCGTAGTGCTTCGGGGTCAACTTGACCCCCTGGGGGGGCACCAGGTCGAGCAGCGGGTTGTACTCCGCCGCCGAGGGCGGAATAAATTCGTGCACCGCATTCATCACCTGGTCGTAATCCGCCGGCCCACTGACACTCAACACCCCCGGATTGGCCGCCTTGATGGCCTCGGCATCGCTGCCCTTGCCCATACAGCCGGTAACAATCACCTTGCCGTTCTCACGCATGGCTTCACCGATAGCGTCCATGGACTCCTGCTTGGCGCTGTCGATAAAGCCACAGGTGTTGACGACCACCACATCGGCGTTGTCGTAACTGGATACCACCTCGTAGCCATCCAGCTTCAGCTTGGTGAGAATACGCTCGGAATCCACCAAAGCCTTGGGACAGCCAAGGCTGACAAAGCCGACTTTGCGGGCCTGGTCGGAACTGCCTGCGGGGCCGCTGACGGGGCCGGCAGAGGACGGGGTTGACGGGGTTTTTACGGGGGGTTGCGGCATGTGTGATCAGGGCCTGTGGGATGTTAGCCAAAAGGCGCCTATTGTACTGAAATCCGGCCCGCAGAGCGAATCATCAACGCTGGCAACACGCCTTGCAGCCCCCGGGCCAGACCAAAGCACCAACTTGGTGCACCAATAATATTTGCACTGCCAAAGTGCAGGCAGCCACACCCACCAACACCCCTGGCGGCCCTGCTGGCGCCGCTTTCTGCCACCACAGCACTACCCCTGAGTGACGCCCGGCCCCACCCTTCCAAGCCGACTGACAGCCGGGCTCCTGCAGCAGTGAAACTGGCGCAGACGCCGGCACTGCTGCCACAGAAACTTCCGCAATTTTTTATTCGCGGAACCTCGTTGCGCTGCCGGCCACAACTTCCCCACGGCCAATTCATGCAGCGACGGCGAGCTTGGTATCTGAATTGCAAGATGCTTGACAGGGCTGAAAAAGAGACACGAAAATGGCGCTATTGGCGCACTATTTTTGATCACATGCAGAGCTATTTTTGGCCACAGGAATAGCTTTAGACTAAGCTCAGGTGTATACATATAATCAATTTAGAGACATTGAACGTAGAGACACATTATCGGCGAATATTTTAGTTAACAAAGGGTCTAACCCCACACAGGTTACAGGAGATTAGCCATGAGTATCTTTAGCCATTACCGGGATCGCTACGAAGCCACCCAAGAGGAAGAACTCACGATCCAGGAGTATCTTGACCTCTGTAAGACCGACTCCAGCGTCTATGCCAGCGCTGCGGAAAGGCTCTTGATGGCAATCGGTGAACCGGAGATTGTCGACACCTCACGAGACTCCCGACTGAGTCGGATTTTCTCCAATAAAATCATCAAACGCTACCCGGTGTTCAGTGAATTCTACGGCATGGAAGAATGCATCGAGCAGATCGTCTCATTCTTCAAGCACGCCGCCCAGGGCCTGGAAGAAAAGAAACAGATTCTCTATTTGCTCGGCCCGGTCGGCGGCGGTAAATCCTCGCTGGCGGAAAAGCTGAAAGAGCTGATGGAAAAAGAGCCCATATACTGCATCAAGGGCTCCCCCGTTTTTGAATCGCCGCTGGCCCTGTTCGACGAGGGTGAAGACGGACAAATTCTGGAAGAGGACTACGGCATTCCGCGCCGCTATATGAAGTCCAACATGTCACCCTGGGCCGTTAAACGACTGCACGAATACAAGGGTGACATCAGCCAGTTCAAAGTGGTGAAACTCTACCCCTCCATCCTCGACCAGATTGCCATTTCCAAAACCGAACCCGGCGACGAGAACAACCAGGACATCTCCTCACTGGTCGGTAAAGTCGATATTCGCAAGCTGGAGGAATTCCCGCAGAACGACCCCGATGCCTACAGTTACTCCGGCGGCCTCTGCCGCTCCAACCAGGGCATCATGGAATTCGTGGAAATGTTCAAGGCGCCAATCAAGGTCTTACACCCACTGCTGACCGCAACCCAGGAGGGGAACTACAACAGCACCGAGGGCCTCGGCGCGATTCCGTTTGAAGGGATTATCCTGGCCCACTCCAACGAATCCGAATGGCAGACGTTCAAAAACAACAAGAACAACGAGGCCTTTATCGACCGGGTTTACATCGTCAAAGTCCCCTACTGCCTGCGCGTCTCGGAGGAGATCCGCATTTACGACAAGCTGCTGGAGAACAGCTCCCTGAACGCCGCCCCTTGTGCACCGGACACACTGAAGATGCTGGCCCAGTTTTCCATACTCTCCCGTTTAAAAGAGCCGGAAAACTCCAACCTCTATTCCAAGATGCGCATCTACGACGGCGACAACCTCAAGGATACCGACCCCAAGGCCAAGTCAATGCAGGAGTATCGCGATGCCGCCGGCGTCGACGAGGGTATGAACGGCTTGTCCACTCGCTTTGCGTTCAAGATTCTCTCCAAGGTCTTTAACTTCGACCCCACCGAGATCGCTGCCAACCCGGTGCACCTGCTGTACGTACTGGAACAGCAGATCAGCCAGGAGCAGTTCCAGCCCGAACTGCAAGAGCGTTACCTCGGCTTTATCAAGGAGTACCTGGCGCCGCGCTACGTCGAGTTTATCGGCAAGGAGATCCAGACCGCTTACCTGGAGTCCTACGCTGAGTACGGCCAGAACATCTTCGATCGCTACGTCACCTACGCCGACTTCTGGATCCAGGACCAGGAGTTCCGGGATCCGGAAACCGGCGAAATCCTCAATCGCAGTGCCCTCAACGAGGAGCTGGAGAAGATCGAGAAGCCGGCCGGCATCAGCAACCCGAAAGATTTCCGCAACGAAATCGTCAACTTCGTGTTGCGCGCCCGGGCCAACAACAACGGCAACAACCCGGTCTGGAACAGCTACGAGAAGCTGCGCACCGTGATCGAGAAGAAAATGTTCTCCAACACCGAGGACTTACTGCCGGTTATCTCCTTCAGCGCCAAGGCTTCTGCCGACGATCGCAAGAAGCACCAGGACTTCGTGGCCCGCATGGCTGAGCGAGGTTACACTGAGAAGCAGGTACGCCTGCTGTCCGAGTGGTACCTGAGGGTCAGGAAATCGCAGTAATGGCTTAGCCTGCAGCAGCTGCGCAGCAGTCGGCGCAGCGCTATTGGCACTCGCTGCCCCGCCCGCCATCCACATGGCGCCGCGGGGCCTTGCGGTGCAGCGGTTGGCCAAACAGGGGAAGTACATGAGTTATATTGTAGACAGGCGTCTCAACAGCAAGAAAAAAAGCACGGTGAATCGCCAGCGCTTTTTGCGACGCTATCGCAAGCATATTCAGAAAGCCGTCTCGGATGCCGTATCACAAAGATCCATAACCGATATGGAGAAAGGCGAGCAGATCAGCATCCCCAAGGGGGATATTACCGAGCCGGTTTTCCAGCACGGCAAAGGCGGCCGCAACACCAACGTGCTGCCCGGCAACAAGGAGTTTCTCAGCGGCGACAAAATACCCCGTCCCGAAGGCGGCGGCGGTGGCGGTGGCTCCGGCTCAGGGGCCAGCGACCAGGGTGAGGGCATGGACGAATTTGTCTTCCAGATCACCCAGGAAGAATTCCTCGATTTTATGTTTGAAGACCTCGCCCTGCCCAACCTGGTCAAGCGCCAGCTGTCCGGCAGCGAAGAGTTCAAGATGCGCCGCGCCGGCATCAGCAATGAAGGCAATCCCGGGCGTATCAATATCGTTCGTTCGCTGCGCTCCGCCAATGCCCGCCGCATTGCCCTCACTGGCTCCAAGCGAAAAAAGCTGCAGGAACTGGAACAGCAATTGGAACTGGAGGAGGCCAAGGATCCGGCCCTGAAAGATCACCTGAAAATTGAAGCCCTGCTGGAGTCCATCGCCACCTTGCGCAGCCGCATCAGCCGGGTGCCCTGGCTGGATGACTTCGATCTCAAATACAACCTTCACGTCAAGGACCCGGTGCCGCGCTCGAAAGCGGTGATGTTCTGCCTGATGGATGTATCCGGCTCCATGAGCCAGGCCACCAAGGACATGGCCAAACGCTTTTTTATACTGCTTTACCTGTTCCTGCAGCGCAATTATGAGCGTACCGAGGTGGTCTTTATTCGCCACCACACCAGCGCCAAGGAAGTGGACGAGCAAGAGTTTTTCTACTCCCGGGAGACTGGCGGCACCATCGTTTCCAGCGCACTGAAGCTGATGAAAGAAATACTCGACAAGCGCTATCCGCTGAACGAGTGGAATGTCTATGCCGCCCAGGCTTCCGATGGCGACAACTGGAACGACGACTCATCCGTCTGCTCGAAACTGCTGATGGAAGACCTGCTGCCAAAACTGCAATACTATTCCTATATAGAGATCACTCCCCGCGATCATCAGGCGCTGTGGGAGGAGTATGAGCAGGTGGCGGAGGCGTTCGGCGATGTGTTTGCCATGCAGCAGATTGTCGACGTCAGCGACATCTACCCGGTATTCAGAAAACTATTTCACAAGAAGACCGCATGAGTAATTTAGAAAAGAACCCGATTTCCGAGACCTCCGAATGGTCTTTTGAGCTGATCGAGGAATACGATCGCGAAATTGCCAAGATCGCCGCGGAGTACAAGCTCGACACTTACCCCAACCAGATTGAAGTCATCAGCTCTGAGCAGATGATGGACGCCTACGCCTCGGTGGGCATGCCGCTGGGCTACAGCCACTGGTCCTACGGCAAGCAATTTCTCAATATCGAGCAGTCCTACAGTCGCGGCCAAATGGGCCTCGCCTACGAGATCGTCATCAACTCCAACCCCTGCATCGCCTACCTCATGGAAGAGAACACCATGACCATGCAGGCGCTGGTGATTGCCCACGCCTGTTACGGCCACAACTCGTTCTTCAAAGGCAATTACCTGTTCCGTACCTGGACCGACGCGGACTCCATTATCGATTACCTGCTGTTTGCCAAAAACTACATTGCCAAGTGCGAGTCGCGCCACGGCATCGATGCGGTCGAGTCCCTGCTGGACTCCTGCCACGCCCTGATGAACTACGGCGTCGACCGCTACAAGCGCCCCTACCCCATTTCAGCCGAAGAGGAACAACAGCGGCAACAGGAGCGCGAAGAATACCTGCAGAAGCAGGTCAATGACCTGTGGCGCACCATTCCCACCCAGGGTGACGGCAAGTCCGCCAAGGATGATTTTCGCTTTCCGACGGAACCGCAGGAAAACCTGCTCTACTTCATCGAGAAGAACGCCCCCCTGCTGGAACCCTGGCAGCGGGAAGTGGTGCGCATCGTGCGCAAGATCGCCCAGTATTTTTACCCGCAGCGCCAGACCCAGGTAATGAACGAAGGCTGGGCCACCTTCTGGCACTACACCCTGCTGAATACCATGTATGACCGCGGCATGGTGACTGAGGGCTTTATCTTCGAGTTCTTGCAATCACACACCAGCGTCATTTACCAGCCGCCCTACGACAGCCCCCACTACAGTGGCATCAACCCCTATACGTTGGGCTTCAGCATGATGTGTGACATTCGTCGCATTTGCGAAAACCCCACCGACGAGGATCGCCAGTGGTTCCCGGAAATCGCCGGCAGTGACTGGCTTGAAACCCTGCACTTTGCCATGCAGAACTTCAAGGACGAAAGCTTTATCCTGCAGTATTTGTCCCCCAAGGTGATGCGCGACCTGAAACTGTTCTGTATCGTTGACGACGATAAGGAAAAGCATATTGAGGTCAACGCCATCCACGATGAGATGGGCTACCAGCGGGTGCGAGAGGCGCTGGCCGGGCAATACAACCTCGGCAACCGGGAACCCAACATCCAGGTGCAGCGGGTTGATATTCGCGGCGACCGCTCCCTCACCCTGCACCACGCCCAGCACAATCGCAAACCGCTGGGAGACACCACCAATGAAATGTTAAAGCACCTGCACCGCTTGTGGGGCTTCGACATCCACCTGCACTCCATTCAAAACGACATGATTACCGCCAGCTATCACTGCCCGCAGCGGGTGGAAAGCAGCTCTGAGCTCAACCTGGCCATGCCGGGCCTGAATATGTAACTGTCGCGCCGCGCCAGTGGCAGGTTATACTTGGCGCCATGAAGAAGATTTACCTGGTCGGCGGCGCCGTGCGCGACAAGTTACTCGGTTACCCCTGCGACGAACACGACTGGGTGGTGACCGGAGCGACCCCGGAAGACATGCTGGCCGAAGGCTATCGCCCGGTGGGCAAGGACTTCCCGGTATTCCTGCACCCAACCACCAATGAAGAATACGCCCTGGCCCGCACCGAGCGCAAAACCGCACCAGGCTATGGCGGTTTTGTTTTCCACACCTCCCCGGACATCACCCTGGAACAGGATCTGCAGCGCCGCGACCTGACCATCAATGCTATCGCCGAGACCGAGCAGGGCGAGCTGTGCGACCCCTACGGCGGCGTCAGCGACATCGACAAGCGACTGTTACGCCACGTCAGCGACGCCTTTACTGAAGACCCCGTGCGCATACTGCGGGTCGCTCGCTTCGCCGCCCGTTACCACCATTTGGGTTTTCGCGTCGCCGATGACACCCGGCAGCTGATGCGCCGTATGGTGTCCAGCGGTGAAACCAAACACCTGGTGGCCGAGCGGGTGTGGCGGGAGATGGAGCGAGCCCTGACCGAGCGAGCACCACAGGTCTTTATCGAGGTATTGCGCGACTGTGGCGCGCTGGCCGATATCCTGCCCGAGGTAGACGCCCTGTTCGGGGTGCCGCAACCGGCCAGCCACCACCCGGAGATAGACTGCGGCCGGCACTGCCTGTTGGCCCTGGAGCAAGCCCGTCTGCTCAGCGCTGACAGCGAAGTCCTGTTTGCAACCCTGGTACACGACCTGGGCAAAGCCACCACGCCCACAGAGATGCTGCCCAGGCATATCGCCCACGAGGCCCGCAGCAAACACCTGGTCGAACAGCTGTGCGCGCGACTGGCCGTGCCCAAACGTCACCGCGACCTGGCGCTGGCAGTGGCCAGGGATCACACCAATTGCCACCGGGCGCTGCAACTGAAGCCCGCCACCCTGCTGGCGCTGCTGCAGCGTCTGGACTGTTTTCGCCGACCGGAGAAACTGGAAAAATTTTTGCTGAGCTGCGAGGCGGACGCGCGCGGCCGCAAAGACCTGGAGCAACAGCCTTACCCGCAAGCGAACTACTTGCGCCGGGCTTACCAGTGCTGCCTGCAAATTCAGGCCGGGGATATTATTGCCCGGGGCATTACCGGTAAAGCGGTGGGCGAGAGGCTGCAGGCTGAACGTATCCAGGCGCTGCATAAATTAAAGGCTGAACTCGCCCCCGCCCGCACTTAGGCAACAGAAAACAGCTGCAACACATTCACTATTGCACGCAGTCCCCGGCACATCAGTGAGCATGTCGCTGGCGGCGGGCACTGCCCGCTGCCGACAATAAAACTGCGCGCTTATTCAGCCAGTTCTGGATGGTTCACCAGGTGACACATGCGCCGCAGAATATTGCGCCGGGAAACCACGCCGATCACCTTGTTGTCGTCGTCCACAACCGGATAGATCTTGCGCTTGTGATTCTTCATATCATTGGCGAGATCGAGCGCGCTGGCGCCGGGCCTGACGGAATCGACCTTTGTCACCATCACATCGTTTACCATGGCGACGCGCTCGGAATAATAGATCACCTGACTGACCACACCGATGCAATCCTGCTCGGAGATCCAACCTACCAGGTGCCCTCCCTCATCCACCACTGGCCCGCCTAGCAATTCGTTTTTAACCAGCTTGGTGGCTGCCTCAAGAACCGGCAGCTGCGGTGAAAAAGATACAAACTGATGGCTCATACAGTCTGATACTTTGATGGTCTCCATAGTCTTTCCTCCAGTAACCCCACAAGGTCGCGATCAACTGCCGGCACACAGGCTTCTGGTTTCACCCTTTCGCGCCTTGCCCCTTACCCTGGGACTAATGACCGCTCAATCGCAGTGTACCCCTAAATTGTAAGGGCGACTATTGCTTACCCCGCCAAAAGCGGCGCCAATATCGACGCTGGAGAACACATTCTCCGTACACTTGCGGCCCGCGGCCGAAGCGGCCAGAATCTGGGCTGACATTTACTGCAAGGAGTACTACGTGATCGCCGATCTGCACGACCGCAAGGTTATTATGGACCCGGATACCTTCGTCGCCCCCACCGCGGCTGTGGTGGGCTCTGTCACCCTGGAAAAAGGCGCCAGCGTCTGGTTTAGCGCGGTCATTCGGGGGGACAGCGAGCAAATTGTGGTCGGCGTCGACAGCAACGTGCAGGACGGCGCCGTCCTGCACGCTGACCCGGGCCATCCGCTGCTGATCGGCGCCGGCGTCACCATAGGCCACAACGCCACAGTTCACGGTTGCCAGATTGGTGAGTTCTCACTTATCGGGATCAATGCAGTAATTTTAAACGGCGCCAAAATTGGCAAACACTGCCTCATAGGCAGCAACGCCCTGGTGACCGAGGGCAGCGTGATTCCCGACGGCTCGCTGGTGGTCGGCTCACCGGCGAGGGTCAAACGGGCACTTTCAGAACAGGAAATCGCCGGGCTGCAAAAGTCGGCGCAGCACTACGCCGAGAATGGGCGCAGCTTCAAGCAGGGGCTGGTGCTGCGGCCCGAGTAGTTGCCGCAGCGGTTGGCCGACACGGGCGCCAGCTGCAATTACCCGGGCTTGCGATACTGCGCCCTGATGGCTCCGCCACCAGCCAGCCGGCGATCTGTCTTTCCGGTCAGCTGCCTGTCCGGGAACCCGGGACGGATAACAGGCCTAGTTCACATTCTCGTCGCCCAATTGCCGGGTCAACTGAATAGCCCCGGCAGCGCGCTTCTTGCGGATGCGAATATTGAGCAGTTCCACAGTCACCGAAAATGCCATGGCGAAATACACATAGCCTTTCGGCACGTGCACATCCAGACCCTCGGAGATCAGGGTGAAGCCGATCAGGATCAAAAACGACAGGGCCAACATTTTAATGGTGGGGTTTTGGTCGACAAATTCGCCGATGGATTTGGCGGCAAACAACATCACTAACACCGAGATCACTATAGCAATGACCATGATCGAGACGTGATCCACCAGGCCCACTGCCGTAATAACCGAGTCCAGCGAGAACACGATATCGAGCGCGGCAATCTGGGCCAGCACCGAGAAGTAACTGACACGCCGCGGGGCACTCTCGTGCGCCTCGATAATTTCAAAGCTGGCGTGAATTTCATGGGTAGACTTGGCCAGCAAGAACAGCCCGCCGACAATCAGGATAATATCCCGCCCGGATATCTCCTGGCCCAGCAGCGTAAATAGTGGCTCGATCAAGCCCATTACCCAGACCAGGCTGAACAACAGCCCGAGGCGCGCCAACATCGCCAGACCGAGCCCGATTTGGCGGGCCGAATGGCGCTGCTCGGGAGGCAGCCGCCCCACCAGTATCGAAATAAAAATAATATTATCGATGCCCAGCACTATTTCGAGGGCCACCAGTGTGCCCAGCGCCACCCAGGCCTCGGGGCTCGCAAACCATTCAAACATAACACTATTCCCCAAACACTTTATCGCCAGCACTGGCCGCCGACAGGGCCAGGTTGGCAGCCAATAGTAGCCTCCAGCCCGATATTACTGGCTGAGCTCCCCTTCGATTTCATCGATCAGGTCCAGGGGCTCCATCTCTACACCTTCGAGCTCCGTATCCCAATTCACGCCCACCAGGAAGACATCTTCGTGCATGCCTGGCAACCACTCATCCAAAAACTCATCCAGTGCTACCGGCACCGCCTTGTAAGCTGACCACTCGCCGTCGCAGAGCTGCTCGGCAAACTCCGGTTGCGACCAAAACGGCATAACGTCGGTGTCCGGGTATTTTTCCGATGGGCACAGCGCCCAACCATCGGGCCCTTCCAGCCCCCAGACACAGCCGGTGGCGATGGCTTCAACAATAAAGCGGTCGAGATTTTCTTCGATGTTATCTGACAGGGGTTCCATAGCGGGCGCTCTTGCGTTTAATGGCCGCCATTATAGAGGAATAATGCCGCCGCAATCAGCGTTATTAAATGAATATGTTGTCACTGGCAACGGCCAGCGACGCTGCGCCGCCGACCGTCAAGCAGTGTATTAATTCATCACCATGGCGTTGCCGCGGGGGTGGGTGACCTTGATTTCAACCCGGCGCTCGGCGGCATAGGCTTGCAGGTCTCCCTGGGGAGCCCGGGACTGATCCGCGCCGTGACTGTACAGCTCTATATTTGCGCTGCTGACGCCGGCGTCGAGCAATGCCTGCCGCACCGCCTCGGCACGGTAGTGGGCCAGTACGTTATTGTACTCATCGGTACCCCTTGGATCGGCGTAGCCGTCCAGTTGCACACGCATACCAGGATAGGCGACCAAAACCCGAGCCAGCCCCTCGATACGCCCCCGGTCCTGTTCGTTCAGCACGTCCGAGCCGCGCCCAAATCGCACCTGGGAGCTGAGAATGTCGAGGGCGATCTCTCGCAGCTGTGCCGACTTTTGCCGACCATCAACCAGCTCCCGAGTTAAACTCTCGACCTGACTGTTTGCCTGCACCAATGCTCCACCCATTTCCTCGACCTCTTCTGCACGTTCAATTTGTTCCCCCAGATAAGCGCCGCCGAAAGCCCCGGCAACCAACCCCAGCGGACCACCCAATACCGCCCCGGCCACGGTCACCGAGGTAAAGGTCAAGCCCTGCTTCCAGGGTGTGAGCTTCTTCTCGCCCGGCGCCGCGGACGAAACCGAACTCAGACCGCTCAACAATAACGTCGTTCCCAAAACTACAACCCGTTTTTTACTCATCGTTACAACTCCCGTTATGATCTGTGAGTGGCGGCCTGTGCCCGCCAACGACAGCTATTAAAACAAGAGATTAGGGCCTTCCCCGGCAGCAAGCAGGGTAAAGCAGCGATGAATTGTGATCAATTGTGGCAGCGAGGACGAACTGCATCTGCTACAGTTGCCCCCTGCAACTTTTTATATCTGGCGGCCGGGGAAACACGGTGACCGAAACGACTGGAACCAGGGTGTCATGCGCGCCGACAGCACAGCCAGAGCGCTGGCACCTCAACAGGTAACCCCAAGCACCTGAACCAGTTTATTTAGAAACCAAAATATTTAAAAACCAAAGCATTTAAACCAAAACGCTTAAACCAAAGTACACAGACCCGAATATCATGAACAAACCACGCTATGTATTGACACTCAGCTGTCGCGACCGACACGGCATCATCGCCGACGTCACCACCTTCCTTGCCGGGCACTGCTATAACATCGAAGAATCATCCCAGTTTGAAGACCGGCTCGAACAGCGCTTTTTCATGCGCTCGCAATTCCGCGCCGTGGATGACAAGGCCACCGACATCGACCAGGTGCGTCGACAATTTGCCAGCCTGGCGGCGAAAGACGGCATGGAATGGCAACTTAATAACCTGGACCAGCGCCCCAAAATCGTGATCGCCGTGTCCCAGTGGGGCCACTGCCTGAACGCCCTGCTGCACAAATGGAAGGAGGGTACACTGCCGGTGGAGATCGCCGCGGTGGTGTCCAACCACGAGCATATGCGCGACCTGGTGAACTGGTACAACCTGCCCTATCACCACCTCCCCATCAGCCGGGAAACCAAACCCGAGCAGGAGGCCAAGCTTTACAGCATCATGGAAGACAGCGGCGCCGATTTCCTGGTGCTGGCGCGCTATATGCAGATTCTCTCCGACAACCTGTGCCAGAAACTGCAGGGGCGCGCCATCAACATTCACCACTCCTTCCTGCCGGGCTTCAAGGGCGCCAAACCCTACCACCAGGCCTATGACCGCGGCGTCAAACTGATTGGCGCCACCGCCCACTTCGTCACCAGTGACCTGGATGAAGGGCCTATTATCGAGCAGGAGGTGGAGCGGGTCACCCACACCAACTCCCCCCAGGAGCTGGTAGAGATCGGCCACGATATCGAAAGCGTTGTGCTCTGCCGTGCGGTGCGCTGGCACGCCGAGCGCCGGGTGCTGATCAACGGCCACCGCACCGTGGTATTTCGCCGCTAATGCCCTCTCGCTAACGAACATGCAGCCCGGAAACAAAAAAAGGCCGCCATTGGCGACCTTTTTTTCGGGGGCTGGATCTATCGATTACTCGATGATCTTGGCAACCACGCCGGCACCCACAGTACGACCGCCTTCACGGATCGCAAAGCGCAGACCTTCGTCCATCGCAATCGGGTGAATCAGGGTAACGGTCATCTGGATGTTGTCACCCGGCATCACCATTTCCACACCTTCCGGCAGCTCACAAGCACCGGTTACGTCAGTGGTACGGAAGTAAAACTGCGGACGGTAGCCCTTGAAGAACGGAGTGTGACGACCGCCTTCTTCCTTCGACAACACGTACACTTCACCTTCGAACTTGGTGTGGGGAGTGATGGAGCCCG
>NZ_JAAOIX010000006.1 GCF_011440395.1 Pseudomaricurvus alcaniphilus
CGAGCAGATCATCGAACTGCGCCGCAACGCGAAGGCTGGCGGTGAATCGGATAACAACCAGGCAGACCTGCCGTTTGACGACAACATCGATTTCTGAGCGCCCGTAAGCAAAATAGGGCGATTACGAGGCGGTGTAATGGCGGTGTTGCGTGAAATCAAACGGCGGCAAATAACCGCGCTTTTACTCCGGCGTTAACACTTAGTGCACTTGACCTATTCTATAGATGGTGGAAGAATGCTCGCCAATTAGTGATACGTAAAATAAAAAAAACACATAAAATAGTATCAAAAAATATAGGGTCGTAGTTAAAGCATCAACGGGCGACCTGAAAAACGAAACTCCGATCTAATATTATAATGGAGCACAGCAGCATGAAAATAAGCACCTGCAGGTCTGGATTTACCCCCTCAACACTCGCCGCCCTGATTGCTTTGGGCACCGTCTCCAGTGCACAGGCCGTGCTGGAGGAGGTCGTCGTCACCGCACAGAAACACGCCCAAAGCGTCAACGATGTTGGCATCACGGTAAACGCCTTCAGCGGCGAAACCATCAAGGATTATGGCGTCAGTTCGGCGCAGGATATTGCCGCCTTCACCCCTGGTCTGACTGTTAGCTCTACAGGCGCTACCGGTGTTCCGGTCTACACCATTCGCGGTGTCGGATTTCAGGATATCACCACCACCAGCTCTTCCACCGTTGGCCTCTATTTTGATGAAGTTGCCATTCCCTATACGGTGATGAGTCGCGGCGCCCTGTTTGACGTGGAGAGAGTGGAGGTATTAAAGGGCCCGCAGGGTGATCTCTACGGTCGCAATACCACCGCCGGCCAGATTAACTACATCAGTAACAAGCCCACCGATGAGTTCGAAGCAGGTATTACCGGCAGCTATGGTCGCTTTGATGTGCTGGACGTGGAGGGTTTTGTCAGTGGCGGCCTGAGTGACAGCGTTCAGGCCCGTCTTGCCTTTAAAACCACGCAGTCCAGTGAGGGCTGGCAGGAAAGCCTTTCCCGACCGGGGGATGAACTGGGGGAACAGGATGTACTCGCACTTCGCGCCCTGTTTAATTTTGACCTGCCCGATCAGGGGGCAATACTGCTGAATATTCATCATGTGGATGACCAATCCGACAACCGGGCGCAAACAGCGTACGATGGCCGTCTGGTAGGTTTGGGGGAATACGGTGCACCCTATATCCCCCTGAATGAATACCGCCTTTCCGAGGGCACTCAGTTTGGCGAAACACCGCCCTGGTATTCGACGGGTGATAATCGTGTGGCTGACTGGACCAACAACTGGACCAACCCGGTAACGGGAGAAACCAACAGCCTGAGACCGAGCAGAGATAACCAGTTGAGCGGTATATCAGTAAAACTGGAATGGAATTTCAATGAGGTCACATTCACTTCAATTACTGCCTATGACGAATTTGAGCGCAGCGAGACTAACGATATAGACGGTGGTGCTTTTTCCAGCCAGGAAACCATCAACGTCACCGAGCTCGAGGTGTTCTCTCAGGAGCTAAGGCTGTCGGGGCAGAACGACAAATTGTTGTGGATTGCAGGTTTGTATTACTCCAGCGATGAAGCCGACGAGCTCTATAATTTTTTTATGGCGGATTCCATTTTCGGTGACGCCTCGGCTGCATGGGGGCTTAACAATCCTTTTGCCGCATTTCCCATTCGCCGTTTACACACCAAATACCAACAGGAGACTGAGTCCAAAGCGGTATTTGGTCATATTGAATACAACTTTACTGACAAGGCACGGCTTACCCTGGGGCTGCGCTACACAGAAGAACAGCGTGACTGGATTGGTTGTACCTACGACGTCGGCGACAATACCTACGCCGGATTCTGGAATGGAATTGTCGGTGCCAGCCTGCCGCCGGGTTCATGTTCCACTCTCGACGATACTGCCGGTTCACCCACCAATATTGCCAACGTTATTGGCACTGCCAACATCAATGATGCTTTTCATCCTTTTGAAACCGATATCAGTACCGAGAAGTGGATGGGGAAAATCGGTATCGATTACGCCATCAGTAATGATCTTTTGGTGTACGCCACCCTGTCAAACGGCTTCAAGTCCGGTGGTTTTAACGGTAATAATTCCAATACCACGACTCAGCTCAAACCATACAAGCCGGAGGAGTTGACTTCACTGGAGCTGGGGGTCAAAGCCACCCTGTTGAACAATACCATGCAATTCAATGCTGCTGTGTTTCACTACGACTATCGAGACAAGCAGGAGTCGGAGCGAGCAATTACCTTTGTCGGTGCCATTGGCGGGCTGGGCAATGTAGACGAATCCACAATACGCGGTGCCGAACTGGATATTCAGTGGGCCCCGATTGACGGCCTCAGTGTAAACCTGGGGGCTGCTTACCTGGAGACTGAAATCGAGGAGTGGATTACACCTGTGTCCGGAGAATTTGACTTTGCTACAGGCAGCGCCATCAACGTTGTGTCTGTGGATGCCTCGGGATCCGGCTTGCCCCAATCGCCTGAGTGGTCTTACAACGCGCTGGCGCGCTACGAGTGGCCCATCAGTGATAACCTGTACATGGAAGCTTCTGCCGACATCAACTTCACCGATGAAACACCGGACCCCGTGCGTCTGCAGAACTCTCTGGACGATTACCTGATTACCAACTTCCGTATTGGCATTGGTGAAACCTCAGGCAAGTGGCGCGCCTTGCTCTGGGGCCGCAACATCACCGATGAATACTATTACCAGGCCGCATTTGGCGGCACCAATGGCGGCTATATGCGCTCGGTCGGCATGCCGCGTACCTATGGCATTAGCCTGGCCTACAATTTTTGATTGCGCACTTCACGCCGCAGAATTTGAGAACGGAGAATTTAATGATCATATGCTTTAAGCGCGCAACTCTACTGTTTGCGACCCTTGCGCTCGCAGCCTGCAGCGAGAATCACCTGAGGCAGTCTTTTGCAAGTGAAAAAGCGCAGGAAGAGGCTGACCTGCTACTTACCAACGGCAAATTTTACACCGTCAATGCAGACCAGCCCTGGGCCGAGGCCGTTGCGATAAAGAACGGCAACTATCTGTACGTCGGTGCTATGAGAAACGCTGCCGAGTTCAAAGGTGAAAACACTAAGGTTGTCGATCTGGGCGGCAAGATGGCCATGCCCGGTATCAATGATGCGCACGTTCACCCAACCAGGGGCGGCATCAAAAAGTTATTTGACTGCAATTTCCCGTTTGACAGCAATCCGGATCAAATCGCGGCTGCGGTTGCTGAGTGTGTCGAAAACAATCCGGACGCTACCTGGATTCGCGGTGGCCAATGGGATAGTGGCTTCTTCGATCGCTATAAGATTGCCTCACCGCGCAGGTTCCTGGATGCTGTTTCGGGTGACAAGGCGGTATTGCTGAACGATGACAGTAATCACAATGGCTGGGCTAACACCAAGGCACTTGAGTTGGCGGGCATTACTGCCGAAACTCCCGATCCGGCGGATGGAACCTACGTTCGCGAGCCGGGGAGCAGGGTTCCAAATGGCTTGTTGCTCGAAGGTGCAGAGCAACTGCTCAGTGACAAGTTACCTGACTGGAGCCCCCGAGAGTATCAACTCGGTGCCCTGGAGGCGGTGCGCATCGCCAATGGTTTCGGTATCACTGGCATGAAGGATGCCAGCACCGATGAGCCAACTCTCGCGGCTTATCATGCTCTGGACCAGAAAGGGTTGCTGAGTGTGCATATGACTACCTCAATCCGCACACCCTATGGGCATCGTACTCAACCGCTTGACTACGATCGTATCGACGGGTTGAGAGATAAATATTCCAGTCGGCACGTCAATACCGCGGCGGTGAAAATCTTTATGGACGGGGTTCCCACTGCGTCGCGTACCGCTGCCATGCTTCACCCCTATGCACACGCCGAAGAACATTCACACGGCAACCCGGTGGACGGCATGCTGCACCTGCAACCGAACTTACTAACAGAGGACCTGATCGAACTCGACAAACGCGGTTACACAGTAAAGATTCATACCGCTGGTGATCGCTCTGTACGCGTCGCCCTGGATGCCATTGCCGCCGCTCGCTTGGCAAACGGCGACTCCGGCCAGCGCCATGAACTGGCGCACGCGGGCTATATTGACCCTGTCGATTTGCCTCGCTTTGCCGAATTGCAGGCGGTCGCCGACCTGTCACCCTACCTGTGGCACCCGTCGCCGATCATCGCCTCTATTATTGATGCGGTGGGCTCGCCACGTGGAGAACACTACTGGCCGATTAAATCCTTGCTGCAGGCACAGGCGCCCATACTGGCCGGATCGGATTGGCCGGCTGCTGTGGAAACCATCGACCCCTGGCTTGGTATCGAAGCGATGGTCACTCGCGCCGATCCCGAGGGCAAACACACCGGTACCCTGTGGGAAGCCCAGTCTATCAGCCTTGAAGACGCCGTCGAAATCTACACCACCAGAGGCGCGGCAGCCCTCGGGCGAGGTAACATCACCGGCTCTATCGAGGTTGGCAAGTCGGCCGATCTGATTGTCCTGAATCACAATCTTTTTGCTATCGAGCCCCAGGCTATCAGCCAAACCGAGGTGCAGATGACTCTGTTTGAAGGCACTGTTGTCTACCGTAAAGATGATTTTAAAAGGGGGCGGTGACAACTGAGGCTCATTCTTATTTCCAGCTTGCGGTACAGGTGCTTAACTACACGATTAGCTATCCGGATCCTGCTGAAAGAGCTCGGCGACACCCCGCAGGCCAAGGCTGTATTTCCCCAATCTGTCCTGTTATAGGATTTCACGGGCAGACAGTAGCGAGCCCTGCTTTTTCGGCGCTGCGGTTAAGTTCAGCATGCCTTATAGCTGCCTGATAATTGCCACAAAAATATGAAAGAGCCCTCTGCATGAAACCAGCGACATACTGCGTGAAATGGCAACAAATTATTCTGCTACACCTAATCTCGCACACAGGCAAGCAGGGCGTCTTCCAGGGATTCAAGTGAGCACCTGTCGCTACTGATGCATTCAATACGGCTGTCCATGCTGTCGTCCAGTTCGGCTTCTGTGAGCACATTATCGGCTTTGTTGTAGGCGGTAATCCCCTGATCGGTAATAAAGACTGCTTTGATCCGTTCTACATTCACGCCCAGCAGCAGGTTATAGAGCTCCTGTGAATTGAATATCCACTCGGGTTTGAATATCCATCCGCGACTGTAGAAACCCTCGCCTTCGTTATCAATGCTCAGGTAGCCTGTCTCGGGTATTTCGGGAGCCTCTGGTATTGAGGTAACGTCTTTCTCTGTGTGGTGATGGTGAGTCTGGATGTGTTGGCTTGCAGGGGCCGCCAGCCAATCAATTTTTAGCGCTCCCATACTCACTTGAAAGATTGATTTGCTGTCCAGGCTTGTGGTTCGTTCCAGAAAGCCCAGCAGGGCGGGAAAGTCCCCGGGGTGGTATTGATCCGCCTTGTTGGCGACGATTACATCAGCGATGGCCAATTGCTGGTTGAAGGTGGGGTGAGTGGTATAGCGTTCATCGTGAACTTTTCTGGCATCAACCAGTGTAATGGTGGCTCGCAGATCCACTACCTCCCGGTAGTGTTCGGCGACCAGTACGGACAGCACTTCCAGAGGGTGTCCAAGGCCGGTGGGTTCTATCAACAAGCGCTGCGGTTTGGCACGGGCGAGCAGCATATTCAGGGCGATCTGCATGGGCAGGCCTGCCGCACAACACATACAACCACCAGGGACTTCGCGAATGAAGATGCCGGCTTCTTCTGTTTTTTGCCCGGTAAACAGGCTGCCGTCGATACCCACTTCGCCAAACTCATTGACGAGTACAGCCCAGCGTTCATTGTCGGGCTTTTGTTTGAGCAGGTTCAGGATAGCTGTGGACTTGCCAACGCCGAGGAAGCCGGTGATGACATTGGTGGGTATGGCTTTCAGTGCTGACATGTCGCTGGAGTTCCTTGTTGTCCGGTGTGGCAAACCGGGCCGAGCTGCTCGACGTCGCACAGCAGGGTATCGCCGATACAATCGATGCGCAGGATGTGTAGTCGCTGGTGGCGCCTGCGGGTTTCACTTTTTCGCCATTGTAGCGATTGTGAACAGGACCAGCAGGTCGTATCGCCGCTGGCACGACAGCTCGCCTGGCAATTCCCGCCATGCCTGTATCAGCGACGAGGTTTCCGGCGTGTTATTCCTTATCGCTGAAGACCTGTTCCTTCCACTCCGGGCCTAAATTGTTCTCAATATACTCCCTCATAAACTGGCGAATTTTCTGCGAGGGGGTGACATCCTCGATTTCGCACAGTTTTTCGAAAGCTTCTTTTTTCTTGGGGTCTACCAGTACCGTCAGTCGGGCAGTGCGCTTTTCCATTGGTGGTCTCGTCTTTCCAGCCTAAGCGGCATGTTAATTTGATTATCATATTGTAAGCGTTGCTGGCTTACCTGCAAGAAGTGATGCCTAACCTTCGGCTGTGTCAGTGAACTGACCAAATTTAGCAATGAGTTTGTCGCCCAGGGCTGTGTTTTGGTAGGCCATTTTTACAGCTCAATGCCGGTCAGGCGAGGGCCTTGGTTACAAGCTTTGTATGCTATTTGAATGTTAACTAATTTAACATTATATGTTAATATAAATAAAGTCTAATGTGTGACGCCAGACGGATAGCCGCGCAGCCATTGCAGGCGAATTGATTAACCCCAGTGAGTGCCAGAACCAGGAAACCCAGCGATGCCGCACCGTGTACATCTCTTTTCATTGCGGCTGGGTTATGCCCTGCGTGAGGTGTTGGCCGAAGGTTATCAGCGCGCACACCTGATAAGGGATATCGTCGCCGGAGTCACAGTGGGTGTGATTGCCATCCCTCTGGCCATGGGGTTGGCCATTGCCAGTGGTGTAGCGCCCCAGTACGGCCTGTACACCGCCATCATCGCCGGGGCGGTGATCGCGTTGACCGGCGGGAGTCGCTTCAGCATCTCCGGTCCGACGGCGGCTTTTGTGGTTATTCTGTATCCCCTTACCGCCAAATACGGGCTGTCCGGCCTGTTATTGGCATCCATGATGGCTGGCGTGATTTTGGTGGTCATGGCCTGGGCTCGCCTGGGGCGGTTTATCGAATATATTCCGGAATCGGTAACCTTGGGGTTTACCGGTGGCATCGCTATTGTGATTGCGGTACTGCAAATTCCTGACTTTACCGGCATGACCATCGGCCACCTGCCGGAACACTTCGTGGGCAAGGTGAGCGTCATCGGCGCCAATTTGGCGGGTATCGACGCGGGCAGCTGCCTGCTCGCCCTGTTAACCCTGGTGGCCATGATCACCTGGCCGCGGCTGCGCCTGCCAGTACCGCCACACCTGCCGGCACTGGCGCTGGTTAGTGTGGTGGGCATTCTCCTCGCTGCGCAGGGTATTGAGGTGGATACCATAGGCTCTCGCTTTCACTATCTGCAAACCGATGGCACACAGGCGGCGGGCATTCCTCCCTATCTGCCCGCATTTGACTGGCCCTGGAATCATCCCGGTGCTGACGGCGAACCGTTGACGCTGTCATTGGAGCTGGTGTCGGAGCTGCTGCCTTCGGCGTTTGCCATTGCCATGCTGGGAGCGATTGAGTCGTTGTTGTGTGCGGTGGTGCTGGACGGTATGTCAGGCAAGCGCCACAGTGCCAATAGTGAGTTGTTGGCGCAGGGGGTCGGCAACCTGGTCACACCGCTTTTTGGCGGTATCACGGCGACTGCGGCCATTGCGCGATCTGCCACCAACTTCAAGACTGGCGCTGTCTCGCCGATTGCCGGTGTCGTTCACGCGCTGGTGGTGTTGCTGGGGTTGCTGCTGTTCGCTAGTGCGCTGGCGTATGTGCCCATGCCCGCCATGGCGGCGCTGCTGATGGTGGTTGCCTGGAATATGAGCGAGGCACACAAGGCGCGCAAGCTGGTGCAAAAGTCACCCCGCGGCGACGTTCTGGTTTTTCTCACTTGCCTTTCGTTGACGGTGTTGCTGGATATGGTGATCGCCATCACCGCGGGGGTTGTACTGGCTTCTCTGCTGTTTATGAAGGAGATCGCCTCGCTCACACAGGTGGTTGATGTTACCGAAAATCGTGTGTTGGTCAGGGAAGGGCTGCCAGGTAAATGGAAGGTGTTCAAGGTGCGCGGGCCGCTGTTTTTTGCCGCCGCTGACCGCATATTCTCCGAGATTTTCCACCGGGCGCAAGGGCTCGATGGCTTGATCATCCACATGGAATACAGCTCTTACCTCGATGCCGGTGGGCTATCGGCTGTTGACAGGCTGTTGGCCCAGTGCGCCGATAAACAGATATCAATCCGTTTTTCCTGCTGGCAGTTTCAGCCGCTGAAAACCCTTGCCAAAGCGCGCAGCGCCGGGGTAGGGCCGCTGGAGGTGTCGTTCTCTACGTTGGAGGGGGCGATTGACGCTGTGTTGAGTAAAGGAACAAATCATGAAGTTGGATAACGCCATTACCCTGGGCGCCAAGGGCGCCTGGATCGAGGCGCAAGTTCGGCTGAGCCCGGGCAGTCGCACCCATTGGTTTATCATGCTGCGGGATAGCAACAAAAAATCGTTTATTCTTGCGGACAACGACGATAATGCCATCTCCAGCGATGACATCAACGATCTGGCCCGGCTGCTTAAGTCACTGGGTCTGAAAGAATTTACCGGTTTTTTGTAATACAACTGAAGGAAGTTTTAGCTATGAGTATTTGCCCCCCTTGTCCAAAATGTGAATCACCTTACGCCTACGAAGACCGCAATCTGCTGGTTTGCCCTGAGTGTGGCCATGAATGGGATCCGGCCGCTGCGGCGGCTAGCACAGGCGAAGATCAGCCCGTGGTGAAGGACAGCAATGGCAATGACCTGTTTGAGGGGGATAACGCCACCCTGATCAAGGATCTGAAGGTGAAAGGCAGTTCGAGTGTGCTGAAAATCGGCACCAAGGTCAGGATCAATCGCATCGTCGACGGCGATCACAATATCGATTGTCGTGTCGACAAGGTCGGCGAGATGATGTTGAAGTCGGAATTTGTCAAAAAGGTCAATGGATAAACCTGCAAAGGGGGCGGCATCAGCCAGCTCGCGAGTGGCCGGGCTGCCGTTGATAGATCCCCGCCTGCGAGGGGGGGCAGTCTAAAGTAAATACCATTCGTCACCGACCCCTTTTCCTCAGCAGCCTGGCTGCCCAGGCCCCGGTGCTGCACTTCCAGCCGCGTCGATAAAACAGCGGCATTCCCTTGGTCATGTGAACTCTTCGGCCCTTGCAAGGCAAATATATCTTACTCCCCCTCCCGGCGAAGTTGGCCAAGCATGATGATTGGTAATAAATAATACCTTGCTAATGCAGAAATGACATTTTACGATGGTTTGATAAATGGTTCTAATTGGGCAAGATTTTTGGTAATTACTGGCTTGAGGTCTATAGGTTTAGGGCCTTTTTGGGGATTTATCTGTAAGAACATTTTGTAAAATAAAAAATTAAAACACCCTTTGATTCGGCTGCTCTCCCGTCTGCAAGTCGACTTTCCCGAGGTGGCATACTATATTTCTGCCAGTCAGGTAGCCAGCGTCAGTCAGATTTTGTCAGTCAAAAGCAGTAATCTTAGTGATAGTCACGACTTTTCTGGCTCTCTTATCATCAAAACCAATAAATGTCTATCTTACCAAATGTATTGACATTTATGTATGACCCGACTAACCTTCTACACGTTGTGTAAAATCCAAATAGCTTTCTTGCTGGGTTTTGTGCAGCGTTTATAACAAAATCATATATAAGAATGGGGAAAAGCCATGTATGAAAGCACCAGCCATTTCAATAGCCAGGGTATTTATAAGCCGAGCAACTTGCGCAAAGCGCTACTAGCGAGTGCTATAGCCAGTGCAATTTCGCTGCCCGTATATGCTCAAGGTGAGAAGGCCCTGGAAGAGGTCGTCGTCACCGGAACTCGAGCGACCATTCAGGACCAAATCAACCTCAAGCGCATGTCGACCGAAATCGTTGACGGCATGAGTGCCGACGAGATCGGTGAGCTGCCCGCCCTGTCTATCGGTGAAGCGCTTGAGACGATTACCGGCGCAGCTTCTCACCGTGAGAATGGCGGCGCCACAGAAATTTCCGTGCGGGGTCTGGGGCCATTCCTGGGCACCACGGTGGTAAACGGTCGCGAGGCGACTAACGGCAGTGGCAACCGCGCGGTTAACTTCAGTATTTTTCCTTCGGAAATGTTCAATTCCATTGCCGTGCATAAAACCCAGTCTGCGAAGTACATTGAAGGCGCGGTCAGTGGCCAGATCCACCTGGATACCCGGCGCCCGATCGATTACGGTAAGGAGCGTTTGCAGCTCGGCCTGAAGGGCTCAATGCACCCTGACGACAAGAATATTGATGGCCAGCAAGAAATTGGCTACCGCGGTACCGCTAGCTATATCAATTCCTGGGAGACCGATGCAGGTACAATCGGTATATCCATTGGTGGACAAAAGCGCGACGATTCCAATCCCGAGGCGGAAGCGTTTCACACCACGGGTTCCGGACGGTTTGAAGGGTGTTTGTTAGACTCATTCGATCGCAATGCCCAGCCAGTCGATACCTCTGGTCGATGCCATGACGGATCAGCAGGTGTGACCAACGACGATATCCAGGGCATTATCGATAGTGACCCCAATATTAATAGCGTTGCAGATATTCCGTGGGCCTATATCCCGCGTGATCGTTCATACCGTCAAAATACTACGGACGATAATCGTGAAGCCTTATTCGGGGCGATCCAGTGGCAGCCCAATGACAAGTTGGACATCATGGTGGATTTCCAGACCTCAGAGCGGGATCAACGGGAGCTGCGCCGGGATCTGGTGTTTGGAGCAACCCAGAATAACATTACTGATCTGGTGTCTGACCCTACCACCGGTATTGTTGAGAGCTTTGTCACTGATACGGATATTAACGCCGTAACCACTGACTTCACCCGTTTTGAAGAGTATAAGGGTGCGGGCTTTAATATTGCCTATCAGCTTACCGATGATCTGAAAATATCATTTGATGCGTCCTATTCCGACACCGAGCGTACGGAAACAGACGTTGAGGTAAGGCTGGGTTCAACCGTCGACGGCGCCACGCAAAGGGGCAGGGACGAGTTCCTGGTTGCCTTTGATGTCAATGCGGACGGTACCGATGGCCTTGCGCTGCCCACCATTCTCTGCCAGGACGGTGGTACTTGCGATGCCTCTACGCTGGGTGATTATGATGTTACTGATCCCACCTTCTTTACCGCTGGCGAGCGCGCGCGCCTTCGTGCGAGGGAGCAGGTGCGTGAAAATACCATTCAAGCCTACCGACTGGACCTGAATTGGAACACCGAGAACCTGGGCTTTATCCACAGCATTGACAGCGGTATACGCTTCTCCACACTCGAGTATCTCACCACCGGTGGAAATCGCAACGAAGCAGGTTTTAGCCTGTTTGAGGATGAAGACCTGGCCGGTACCCCGAACGGTGACCGCGATGCTCCGGAGGCCCTGGCGGCGGTAACAGCAGCTGCTAATAATTGTGGCCTGAGCAGCTTCCCGGAGTCCGGTTTCCTGTCGGAATCCAGGGGCAGCAACGACCTGATTACAGTGGCAAGTGGTATCGGTACCGGTAACACCTACGCAACATTCGACCATGGCTGTCTGCTCGATGAGTTGCTGGTGAACTACGGCGGTGCATCTGCCGTTGGCTTTCAAACAGGCATTACGTCCGGCACTATTGACGTAACTGAAGATACAATGGCAGCCTACGTGCAGGCCAACTACGAGTCCGAGCTGGGCGGCAAATCTGTTCGAGGTAACTTCGGTCTCCGTGTTGTCAAAACAGAAGTTGAATCGATTGGCTACCGAACCCCGCTCACTGTTGTTACAGAAGATGACGGTATGGGTGGCACCGCGTATTATGTAGAAGAGGTGTCCGGCGCCGGGTTTGAGCAAACCAAGCGAACCAACAGCTACACGGAATTTTTGCCAAGTCTCACTTTCATTATGGATCTTTCCGATGAACTGGTGTTCCGTGCCGGTGCATTTAAAGGTATGTCGCGCCCGGATCCTCACTCTTTTGGTGCTGGCCGAAGTGTCGAAACTAACGACTCCTCCGACAGTTCTGATCCCGGTTTCGCTAGCCTGGAAGAGGCAGTTCAGGGGGTCGATGCCAACGGTAACCCGAAGCTGGAGCCTTTGACATCCTTGAACCTGGACCTTGCCCTGGAATGGTATGTCAACGACGATACTATGTTGACCGCGGGTGTCTACTGGAAGGAGTTTAAAGGCGGCTTTGAGAGTGTCTTCCAGCAAGAAACCTTCATCATTGACGGCAACCCGGTAGTCGGCTCGGTAAGAACCACGCAGGTTTCTGATGATGATAGCGAGCTCAGTGGTCTTGAGCTGACGGCTACCCATGCATTCACCTACCTGCCAGGCTTCGCCAGCGGCTTTGGTGTGAAGTTCAGTTATAACTATGCCGATTCGAATTTTGAATTTGAAGATGGCTTCGGCGGTGATGGCATTGACTTTGACGACGATGGTAATGCGACTCCGCTTATTGGTGTTGTGCCACCCGCCGGATTATTCGGGTTGTCGCGTCATACCCAATCATCGCAACTTTACTGGCAGAACGATGACTTCAACATCGCCCTGCTTTGGAAGACCCGTTCCCAGTACTTCCAGGGTTTCGGTCGCGATACCAGCAGTCGTATTCGCTATGTGGATGACAATCAGAGCGTTGATCTGCGCATGAGTTACGATGTTACCGACAACGTCAAATTGTCGCTGGAAGCCCTGAATATACTCAGCGAGCCACGCAGGGATTTCCGTCCAATCGATGGCAGTACTATGGCGACCCTTGAATACGGCCCGCGCGTATTCTTCGGTGTACAAGGTAAATTTTAACCCGGCGGTAACCCCCCGCGCGCAAGCGCGGGGGGTTCAATGCCTCAATTTGTTGAGTTACACAGCAAAAATCAGACAGCACAGAATTCAACGAGAATATCGTTAAAGGGGCTCGAAAAGTAATATCGGGTCAGCATTATCAGTTTATTCAATAGTTAGAGGTGTATAGCATGCAAACAGACGCGTTTCTATCAGGAAAAGACTTGCCATTCGAATACGTTGCTGAGGGTGTCAAGCGGCAGCTTATGGGATATAACAACCAGATCATGATGGTCAAGGTATATTTTGAGGAGGGCAGTGAAGGCTACGTTCACAGTCATTTTCACTCCCAGGTTGCTTATGTTGAGAGTGGAGAGTTCGACGTCACCGTAGGTGATGAAACGCGAACCCTGGTTGCGGGCGATTGCTTCTTTATGGAGCCCAATATCAGCCATGGTGCTATATGCAAGAAAGCCGGAGTGCTGATCGATGTGTTTAGCCCAATGAGAGAAGACTTTCTCGGGGAGAATCAGGGATGAAGGTAAAAAAACTGCGGTGGTGGGTGATCGCCCTGATCGCTCTCGCCACCATTATCAACTATATCGACCGACAGTCGATGAATGTCCTGTGGCCGGCGATATCGGCCGATATTTACCCGGACAAGACACCCGATGAACGCAAGGAAATTTTCGCGTTTATTTCCGTTGTGTTTGTTTTTTCCTACGCAATTGGCCAGGCGCTTTTCGGCAAGATATTTGATTGGGTCGGCACCCGCATGGGTTTTGTCTTGTCAATTGGTATCTGGTCGCTCGCGACAGCCGCCCATGCAATGGCGCGCGGAATTGTTACCTTTAGTATTTTTCGCGCAATCCTGGGGGTTGCCGAGGCGGGCAACTGGCCTGGGGCTACCAAGGGCAACGCCGAGTGGTTCCCCATCAGGGAGCGCGCCCTGGCGCAGGGTATATTCAATTCCGGGGCGGCAATCGGCGGCATTATTTCCATACCGTTGATCGCCTTCCTTACCGTCTTTATGAGTTGGCAGGCAATTTTTATTCTGGTCGGCCTGGTGGGGTTGTTGTGGTTAATTCCCTGGATCATTTTGGTTAAGGCGCCACCGAAAGATCACCCCTGGATTACCGACGAGGAGCGAGAATACATCCTTACCGGTCAGCGCACTTCACAGTCAGCAGCGAGCGGTGATGACGATGACGGCTACAACCCTTCCACCAAGGAAATGCTGTCCCGTAAACAAAGCTGGGGCGTTATCATCGCTTCCGCGTGTATCGACCCGATCTGGTGGTTGTTTATTTTCTGGATTCCCATCTACCTTTTCGAAGTGTATGGAATGGACGTCAAGACCATCGGTATCTACGGCTGGGTACCCTACGTTGGCGCGATGCTGGGCGCCTGGGCGAGCGGCCTGCTGGCACAGAATCGTCTCAAGGCCGGCTGGACTGTTGACCGCACACGCAAGATGATCATCACTCTCGGCTGTCTGCTGATGTTGCCGGCCCTGTTGGCGATGGCCAATCCGGGCGCACCGGTCAACGCAGTGTTGTTGATGGCATTGATCCTGTTTGGATTCCAGGTCGCTATCAATAATGTGCAAACCCTGCCAAGTGATTTATTCGGTGGCAAATCAGTCGGGACACTGGCGGGATTTTCCGGCATGGCGGCCAAGTTTGGCGCCGCCGCGCTCACTTCCCTGGTTCCCTGGTTGACCTCTGGTGGCAACTACACGCCGGCATTTGTGCTGGGGGCTTCCCTGGCTGTAACCGCTATGCTGAGTGTCTGGATTTTGATCCCGAAGGTTGAACCACTCAGCCCAAAGAGTTAAGACAAAGTACCAATTGATATACAGGGTGTCAGTACCAGACACCCAAATTAATTTACATCAAATTCATTAAGGAGTAAGACATGACTAAACCCGTTATCGGCTTCATCGGCCTCGGCCTCATGGGCGGCAATATGGTTGAAAACCTGCAAAAGAAAGGTTATCAGCTCAATGTAATGGACCTCAACAAGGACGCCGTTGCGGCCGTGCTCGCCCGTGGTGGTGCCAAGGAAGTGACGACTGGTGCTGAATTAGCTGCGGCCAGCGACATTGTTATGCTGTGCCTCACCACCTCTGCTGTAGTCGAAAAACTGGTCTATGCTGAGAACGGCATTTTGGCTGGCATAAAGGAAGGCTCAGTATTGATCGATTTCGGCACATCGATTCCGGAATCTACCCGCAAAATCGGCGCAGATCTTGCGAAGAAAGGCGCGGGTATGATCGACGCTCCCCTCGGCCGCACACCAGCCCACGCCAAGGATGGGTTGCTTAACATCATGGCCGCAGGCGACAAGGCCACCTTCGAGAAGGTCAAGCCGGTGCTCGAGGATCAAGGCGAGAACGTCTTCTACCTGGGTGCGCTGGGTGCCGGTCACACCACCAAGCTGATCAACAACTTTATGGGTATGACCACCGTCTGCGCCATGTCACAAGCCTTTGCCGTGGCCGACCGCGCTGGCGTCGATCGTCAGCAGCTGTTCGATATCATGTCAACTGGTCCATCCAATTCGCCCTTTATGGGGTTCTGCAAAAACTACGCTGTGGACGGCGTCAGTGACCTGGGTTTCTCAATCGGCAATGCCAACAAGGATCTGGGCTATTTCCTGCAGATGGTGGATGATTTGGGTACACGCGCCCAGATTGCCGAAGGCACCTCCGCCAACCTCAAAGCGGCGGTTGAAGCCGGCATGAGCAACGGCAATGTTCCGGAAATCTTTGATTATTTCCGTACGCTCGAAAAATAATTGCAATGAGGCTCGAAAATAGCCGAAAATAATCAAAACTGGCACATGGATGTGACCAGGCGATTGATATCAAGGCAGCGATTCCCTTTATCAAGGAGAGTTCTCCTACTGCGGTTGCGGATGTTGCTGCCTGCCTTGTCGCCAGTCTTATCGCCAATCAATCCTCGTTTTACCAATAAGTTGCAGGAGCTCCACCATGTCGAGTAGCGTAAGCACCTTCGTTCCGGGCGTTATCACCGGCAATGACGTACAGGCACTTTTTACCCTTGCCAAAGCCAACAGCTTTGCGCTGCCGGCGGTGAATGTGACTGGCAGTAATACCATCAATGCCGTACTTGAGACCGCAAGCGAGATCAAGGCGCCGATGATTATTCAATTCTCTGGCGGTGGTGCTGCTTTTTACGCAGGCAAAAGTTTGTCGAATGAGGGCCAAAAGGCCTCCATTGCCGGCGCCATCTCCGGTGCCCAGCATGTGCATCAGCTGGCCTCAGCCTATGGTGCCTGCGTGCTGCTGCACACCGACCATGCTGCGCTCAAGCTGCTGCCCTGGATTGACGGGTTGCTGGATGCTGGCGAAGCTTTCTTTAAAGCTCACGGTAAACCCCTGTTCAGCTCCCACATGCTCGACCTGTCTGAAGAGCCATTGCAGGAGAATATTGAAATCTGCAAGCGCTATCTGGAACGCATGAGCCGCATGGGCATGACCCTGGAAATCGAGCTCGGTATTACCGGCGGAGAAGAGGATGGTGTGGACAACTCCGACGTCGACAGCAGTGAGCTGTATACCCAGCCCGAGGAGGTGGCCTTTGCCTATCGAGAGCTGAGTGAAGTGAGCAACCAGTTTACCGTGGCCGCATCGTTTGGCAATGTACACGGTGTCTACAAGCCCGGTAATGTCCAGTTGCGGCCGAAAATCCTGCGGGATTCACAGGACTATATCCAGAAAACATTTAACACCGCCGCCCAGCCGGTAGACTTTGTTTTCCACGGCGGTTCCGGTTCCAGCGCCGAAGAAATCAAAGAAGCAATATCCTATGGCGTGGTCAAGATGAACGTCGATACCGATCTGCAGTGGGCCTTCTGGAACGGTATTCGCAAGTTCTCCCAGGATAAACACGGTTACCTGCAAACCCAGATAGGCAACCCCGACGGGGAAGACCAGCCCAACAAGAAGTACTATGACCCCAGGGTTTGGTTGCGCAAAGGCGAGGAGTCTTTCAAGACTCAGTTGATCGAGATTTGTCGCACCTTAAACAATGTCAATACACTGGCGTAGCTAGCTACAGCTACTTCGCCAGAATCCCCAGCACTTCTTCAGCCAGTACCCGCGTTCCAGCGGGGCTGCTACCTCGGTAATTTTAGATTATCCACAGTCGGGTGCGGGTACCGGTCCGCTGGTGCTCGCCGCGCAGTATGGGTATGATCTACCGGGTAAATTGTTCGAAGCTCAGCCGGTGCAATTAATATCAGGCCAATTGGAGGCATACTGTGAATTTGGAAACGGGTGGTTTTTTTGGATTACTGCTGCTTATCGCAGATGTCTGGGCAATTCTGAATGTCGTCCAGTCATCGGCAACCATGGGCAAGAAATTCTTGTGGATTCTGCTGATTCTGTTTTTGCCACTGCTGGGGCTGATCATTTGGTTTTTCGCCGGCCCCCGGGGCAGGTGAATCCTGGCAGCGCAGATCCTGCGCTTGCAGTCAGTGACCGGCAAGCGCAGGCAAACCCTTGTTTCACACCCACCATTGCAAGTGGCGCGCTGCCTAATTGTCCAGCCACTGGATCGGTCCCTCCAGCAGCACAAACAGCAGGGCCGGGCACTCACTCTCTACCTTGAACCGGTGGCTACTGCCCGCGGGCTTGTGAACAATATCGCCGCTGGCAAAAAGGCGACCTGAATCTTCCTGCAGCAGGCCCTGGAGGACGTAACCCCACTCGTGGCCCTGGTGACGGTGGGCCGGGAAGTTGAAGCCCGGGTCCAAATGCAGCAATTGGGCTTGAGTGTTGGCTATATTAGGGCCTCCTTGTATGGGTAAGGCGAGCAGACCGGGTAACCCTGTAGCCTGCCAGCCGGGCGCGTCCCGGGTTGCCGATTCAGCCGTCTGCAGCAGTTCTTGTACCCGGTCCGATGGGAGGTCGAGGAACGGGCCCAGGCGACCGACATGCGCATGGAAGCGGCCGGAGTCTTCCAGTGAAGCTAAGATCCGATCGCGCAGCCCTCGGGCTGGTGGCAGCGGGGTAACCGTGTCGCCGAAATCGACCAGCGCTTGCTGCGTCTCCAGTGCCAGGCCGCGATCGCCGTTAGAGTTGGAGATCGAGGCTTCGACATGGGCACGATCGCCTGGCTCGAGTTGCTCCAGCCAGTATTCCACCAAATCAGTATCTCTGCGCATTTCTGCTATCTCCGTGGTTCGCGTGGTATTGCCGCAGGCTGCGTAAAGCGGCGGACAGTCTGGATTTGACCGTGCCGATCGGCACGTGGCAGCGGGTCGCAATCTCGGCGCAGGTGAGCCCTTCAAAGTAGATAAGCTCCAGCACCGTGCGCTGAACTTCGCTCAATGCGCAGACGCGCTTGCGAGTCAGCGCGTTATCCGTACAAAGGCTCGGGTCACTGGCCGGAGGTGCCGGTTGCTCATCTGGCACGGCACTAACCAGTGCTCGCCGGCGCGCCGTGGACAGGACACGCAGTCGGTCTATGGCTCTCGAGCGCAAGCGTAACATCAGCCAGTTAAACACCGACCCGCGCCCTGGATCAAAGCTGCCGGCTCTTTGCCAAACCTCAATAAACAGGTCGTGGATCAGGTCCTCCGCATCGCTGCGGTTGTGGAGGATGCGCCAGGCGCAACCGAGAAGTCGGCCGGCATGGCGCTCATACAGTTGCGCCAGAGCCTTACGGTCGCCAGCCCCGACCTGTTCCACCAGCAGTGCGTCAGGTCTGTCGGCCTCGGGCGTCGCTGGTTCATCCTTTGCTGCATTGCGTAGGGAATTTGTCCTTTGCACCACCATTGCCTCCCATCAAACCGGATAATTGCAGTACAGTAAATGCGATGAACTCTGGTTTTAGACCGCGGCATCGCCAGGTAGTCTCGATTATTCTCTTATTGCTCTCAAACACCAGTACGACCCCAATAGGTAAACGGTTCGCTGTTGCGGTGGTCAATTGGCCTCGAAATGTCGTTGCAAGTGTATCCGGCGCGGGCCGCTGTTATGCGGCTTCCGCCCGGATTAGTTTGCCTGGGTTGTCTGGCGCTCATGCAAGGCCAGGTATCAGTACAGCGGGGTCAGTAAACGCTTGATCTCGACCAGGCGCGGCTCTACTCGCTCTACATCCACTGAGGCTCCGGCAACAGGCGTCGCCTGGGCGCCACCATTGCTGCTGGCGGTACGAGAGTAGGTGGTATAGACCTCCAGGTCATCAGTCGCGCGCAGCAGGTGGACGTAGCCCACCACCGCGTCGGGCACGCCTATGACGCCCAGTGCTGCGATGATGTCCGCGCAGTCGGTAGTCGCATTGCCGTAGCCGGGCAGTGAATAGGACTCGACGAATACCGGCGCGGCACCGGGCAGGGCGGCAAACACCGAGATTACACCAGTGGTTGTCGAGCTGGCATTAAAAGCGCTGAAACTGGTCGCGTACTGGCCAGTCTCGAGGGTGGTCGGCAGATTGACTGAAAGCGCTCGCTGCGCACCGCAGCTGAAGGGCGCGGCGTATAGCTGGCGACCCAGACTCAACTGGGCGCTTGCGGAAGCACTCGCCAGCAGGGTGGCGAGGGTTATAGCTGAGCTAACTGCGAGGGCTTTAAATGGCCGGCGACGGGGGAGGGCGGGGATTGAATTACGACGTTTAGAGTAGTACATAACGTTCTCCTGAAATAATAATAGGGTTGGTCGCGCGACACTCCCCAATACGAGCCACCCCGGGGATAGGGTTCGGTCGCCGGGTATTTGTGTGGAAGGGTCGACACCCCTAAAGTCATTCCCCGCCGGCGCTGCTAAAACTGGTACCAGAGCATGATTTTCGGGTGGGAGACGCTATTCTGGAAAATAATGAGATCGGCACTGCCTTCAAAGGTGGGCCCGGGAGTGCCAGAATAACCACCGTGACACCCAGGAATACGGAGCCTTTTGCCTTGCACGGGGCGGCAAACTGTATTTTACTTGTATGACACCGAAGTAGCCTGCTTCAACTGCAAGGACATTCAGGGATGAAGATGCAGAGTTCAGCAACCCTCCTCGATAAGCCCCGATATCGTTGTTCAGCGGTATTCGAAATTCCCTTGCCTCAAATAATAAATTGCCAGTGCAACTGGTGGGAGTTTGTTTGTGAATAATCGTCGTGTCATCTTTTGTCGTACCATTATATTTTTTATGACTATTCTGTGCGTAGCCTGTTCGTCGGAAAAGGCGGGGTTACGTGAGCTTAAGAAGCTTTGCGAGAAAGATGCGGGCTTGACGGTTTATAAGACGGTTGAGGCGGATGGTTACTATGATGGCGCGCAAGCAGGTGGAGCTTTACGTGTCCTTGTGCCATCGAAATTCAGCTTTGTTGAATACTGTGAACTTGCGCCAAATGTCGCCAGCTTGTTTCAGGAAGCAGGATGTTGGCGATTGACAAAAATTGCGAGAGATACTGGCTCGTGTAGTGAAGTTATTGACAACATATTGTGGGGAAGTGGTCTAAGCGGGTATGTGGATTATAGGGAAAATAATTGCATTTTAGTGGATAAGCTTGTTAAGCCAATGGCGAAGTATGCTTTTAATTCATCTGTGAAGGAATGGCTTGGGGATGATCAAGTTTCTGGATTTAGGCGGGTCGAATCATATGTTGAAAATTTTTCTACTTCAGAGTTGATGGGTAGATATGTGTCCTATTCCTACAGCCTAAAGCCAGGTTACGCCATTACTAAGTACTGCCAGAATATAGATAAGAAATATCTGACATATGAAGAAGCACGACTGATTGAATCAGTTATCAAACCACGGATGGAAGTTTCTATTAATTCAGGAGATATGGGTCATGATAGATGATGTTTATTTGGGCTCTTTGTTGGCTGCGGCAGCTTATGCAAATTGGGGAAACGGAGACACCGCAGATATCAAGGCTGAATTGTTTGGCAGAGGGTTTACTGAATCTCAAGTAAACGATTTATTTTTTGGTGGCAATCCAAAGTACCAAGTAGTCGGATTCACTGAAGATAATAACGGCTTCTCAGCTACTATTTTCAAGAATATCAATTCAGAGAGTAGCAATTATAACGGGCTTACCGTTTCTTTTAGAGGTACGGAGCCCAATTTTCCGTTACTGGATTTGTTTGCTGATCTTAGTGCTGTATTGGGTAACCCCGGAGGACTACTGGAGTTTTTCAATCAAACCAATAACATTGACCAGTTTTTGTTGAATAATGGTTTTCTTGAAAACGGGCAATTGACACAGCCCATCAATTTTACGGGGCATTCGTTAGGTGGCTATTTGTCAACGATGGCGGCTTATAAATACGCATCTAGTTTTGGCGAGGTATATACCTATAATGGTTTAGGGCTAAATCCTCAGGAGTATGTTTGGGAAACTATAAGTAACTTTTTTGAAGGGCACTTTTTGGATGGCAATAAGGTTCGTAATTTTTTTGCTGATAAAGGGTGGGAGGCTGCATCAAGTCCTCGATTTCAAAGGCCCGGTAGCTATGAGAGAATTTTTATTGAGTACAATGGAGTTGCAGATAATTTCCCCTCTTTTGCGAGCCACTCAATAGCCAAACTAGTAGAAAGTATTTCCGTTTACCGCCTCTTCACCCAGCTCGACCCTGCACTGGATACCAACGAAGGGATGGAACAAATTTACGCCATCCTCAACGCAGCTACCGCTGTAGAAGACCAGTCACTGGAAGTCATAGTCGACCAGCTGGGTGATCTACTGGGTGGCAATCTCGCCCAGCAGGCCAACAAGGACGATATCGAGCTGTTCTATCAGGAGCTGGTTGCAGCCGGAAAAAGCCATTCCATTGCCTCTCTGGTGCATGCCGATATCGCCAGTCTCGCCACCCAGGATACCGAAGCCGGCCGCGGCTATCGCTATGCGTTGATGAATATGCAGCCCTTCGGGGTTACCTCTGGTCTTGCCGACACGGCTGCCGCTGGCAGTGCCTATGACCTGGATAAATTTAGCGAGGATTATCTCTACGACCGTGGCGCCTATTTACAGGCCCGCTTGCAGTTGAATGGTGTAGAGGGAGATGGTGTCGCCGGCACTATCCCTGGCGCCGAAGCGGGGCTGTATATTGATATGGCCGAACCCGATCAGAAGGTATGGATTGCCGATTCTGAAATCCGCTTGAACAAATCCTTTCCCCTGGGCGAGGACCAGCAAAAGCAGATTTTGCTGGGTGCCGAAGAGGGTGAAAACAGTCTCGTTGGCGGCGACAACCATGACCGCATCTACGGGCAAGGCGGTGACGACACTCTGCGCGGTAATGGCGGCGATGATTACCTTGAAGGCGGGGCCGGCGACGACACCTATATCTTCAATAGCGGCGATGGCCACGACAGTATTTATGACCTGCAGGGCGTCAATAGCCTGCGTATCGATGATCATCAAGCAGTGCAGCTGGCGGCAATTGGTTCGGCTGGCAGTGGGCAGTATCGGGAGGTGGATGCCGAGGGTATCCCGGTCGATGACACAGTGTTCTCCTTGACCTCCGCCGGATTGCTGGTGCATGTCAATGGCATAGGTTCAGGGGATACGATCGAGCTATTAGGATTAGAGGCGGATTCTACGGATTTTGAATTGGCGCTGGCGTCCGTAGCCGAGACAGTCATTGAGCCCATAGCATTAATCGATACGCCACTGGATACAGACACTCCTTACGACCTCTCCCAAGCCATGCTTACCTTTGCCGCGGATTATCGAATACCGCAGCCGTCCGCTTCTCACATATCCGGCTTTAACTTCCAGCATTTGCTGCAAAATGCCGCACTGGAGGGCTATGTCTCCGGTGCCAGTGTGGAGGTGAATATTGACCAGATGCTGCAAAACATGGGGTACGATTCACTTGGCTACGACTACCATATGGCCTATTACGGCAGCCAGAATGGCTTTAGCGATTACGAATTGCACACCGATATCGTCTATGGTCGGGATGCCGTCGGCAGCGAAAAAGAAGAGTTTATCGCCACGGGCCTCGGTGATGACATTGTCTACGGCCAGGGGGGCAGAGACCGGATATTTGCCGGATTTGCAACTCAAGGGTCGACCTACAGCGACTCCACCAGCTTTGGTAGTGGTGGGGCTGAGGATTACCTGGCCGCTATATCGGATGACGATTATATCGATGGCGGCAATGATCTCGATATCCTGTTTGCCGATGCCTATATGACCTATGACAGTTACAGGGACGATTTCTACAGCGCCATAACCGAGCCCAACCCCGAACTGCCCAATAGCGGGCAAAAGCTCAGGGTGAAGAATCTTTCCGAATACTATATGGCTGAACCTGTCGATAATGGTAACGATACGGTTCTCGGTGGAGCCAATGATGGCAACACTTTTGGCGACCTGATCAGTAGTGGTGGTGGTGACGATTTTATTTTCACCGGTCACGCCGCTGGTCATAACACTGTGGCAGCAGGCGCCGGTAACGATGCCGTCGTTGGCAGTGATGGTGTCGACCGCATTTTTGCCGATGGTGTCGGTGTGCAGGTCTACAACTATAGCGGCTCCAAATTCGATGGCATCGATAACCCCTGGCGGGTGGCGCACCAGATGCTGGATTACAGCGTGGCCATGCTGGATGCGCGCTATCAAAATGTGGATAGTCTGTCCTACGATGATTTTGTCCAGGCAGGAGCGGGCAACGATTTTGTCGCCGGTGAGATTGGTGACGATGAATTGCGGGGGGAAGGTGGCAATGACCTGTTGCTGGGGGACCGGGTGAATTACGCGGGAATGTATTCTTCCGTCGAACAACTTACTTATTTCGACCTCAACAGTGCCGATCACGGCAATGACCGGCTCTTTGGTGGCCAGGGGCATGACCAACTGTTTGGTGGCGGTGGCGCCGACCGCCTGCTTGGAGGTGCCGGCAACGACCACCTGTGGGGCGATGACAGTTCGGTCGCCATTCAGTTTCATGGTGCCGACCACCTGGAGGGTGGCACCGGCAGCGATAAGCTCTTCGGCGCAGCAGGAGAAGATACCCTGCTGGGCGGAGCCGGAGATGATCGCATGTATGGGGATATTCTGCTCGATTTAACCCTGGTCAATGGCGAGATTGTCAGTGGCGCCTATGACACCAGCGCGCACGCCAATGACCGCCTCGAGGGCGGCGCGGGCGACGATTTTCTCCAGGGCGATGGCGGCGATGATACGCTTATAGGGGGAGCCGGTGACGATACCTACTATTTCGATCAAGGTTTCGGGCATGACGTTATCAGCAGTGATGGCAATACAACTGCGGATCAGGATGTCATTCGCTTTGCGCGGGCTATCTCCATAGCCTCGTTAACGGCCACACAGGTGGAAAACCACTTGCGCCTGGATGTGGGGCCGGACTCTGTCACCCTGCGCGATTTCTTCGCCGCGGACTTTAACGCCATCACAGTGGAATTTGAAAATGGCCTGGTGCTGAACACCGATGGCCTGCGCGCACTACTGGGCCTGGATAGCGAGGCGCAGAGCGATGTATTTTTCGATACCTCCGGTAACGATAGCATCGTCGCGACGATCGGCAACGACAGCATCACCCTGAGTAGTGGTGCTGACGAAGTATGGGCCGGCAACGGCGACGACACGGTCTACCTGTCGGGTAGCGACCAGGGGGTCAAAAAAATCCGCGCTGGCACCGGCGACGACCTGCTGCAGGGCGGAGAGGGTGATGATACCTTTACCTTCAATAGCCTCAGTGCTGCTGACAGCCTGGAAACCATCGATGGCGGTGCGGGAGTAAATATCCTCAGCGGAACCGACGCCAATGACAGCCTGGATCTATCCAATACGCAGCTGCTGAATATGGCGTATGTCGACGCCGGCGCCGGTGCGGATAGTCTTATTGGCACCCGCTTGAACGATCACCTTCGCGGCGGCAGCGGGGATGATATTCTCAACGGCCTGTCCGGGGCCGATACCCTGGTGGGCGGCAGCGGCAACGACACCTACATCAACCCCGGCAGCGGTCAGCTTACGATTGATAATTATGAAGCGGATGGCTCGGGTGTCGACGTACTGGTATTTCAAAGTGTCTCGAGAAGGGCCGACAACACCTGGTTTGAACGGCGCTACGACGACCTGGTGATCGAGAATGTGGTGGTGCAGGACTTCTTCTCGGCTGACGCCGATTACCAGCTGGATCAAGTGCAGTTTGCGGATGGTTCGGCAGTGGATAAAAGCCAGATAATTGGCTGGCAGGTCGATAAGTTCGCCCATATCGACGCCGTTGCTGACACTTACCAGATGGACGCAGGAGCAACGCTGGTCATCGCCACTGCAGACCTGCTGGCCAATGACTTCTACCGCGATGATGGCGGCAAGACCTATGGGGTAGAGCAGTGGGCATCGATAATTGATGTCAGCGGTTCTGCCGATGCAGAAGTCATCTGGAACGACACCGATGATACCATCCTGGTTACGCCAAATGCGGGCTTTTCAGGGGAGCTGACGTTTAGTTACGACATCAATGATAGCTATTACGGTGCCCTTGGCGCTGTCCATATTGAAGTTACAGGAAGCAGTAATATTGCCCCGGTCGCCGCCAGCGATGTGTTCACCGCCGTTGGCACGCAACCGATCTCCATCGCCATCAGCGAGTTGCTGGCAAACGACAGTGATGCCGATGGTGAGGCGCTTGAGGTGACGGAGGTATTCAACCCGGTCAACGGTAGCGCCGTATTGGATGCAGCGACCGCAACGGTGCTGTTTACTCCTGCCCCGGATTTTATAAGCGGTGCCGCGGCTTTTGACTATACGGTGTCGGATGGCGAGGACACTGCCTGGGCAACCGCGGCGCTGGATATTCTGAATTTGATCACCGGCACATCGTCGCGGGAGAAGCTCACCGGTACCAGTGGTGACGATTACTTCGTCGGTGGCAAGGGCAATGACATTCTGCTCGGTGCCGAGGGTGACGACATCTTCGCGGTCGAGGGTACAGGCCAGGGCTACGACCTTATCAGGGGCGGCGAGGGGTTCGATACGCTGCTGGGTGGCGCTGGCGACGACGCGTTTGGCCTGGTCAGATTGCTGGCCGCTGACAGCCTGGAGCGCATCGACGGTGGCGCCGGCGAGAATACTCTGGTGGGTACCCGCCGCGACGATCGCCTGGATTTCAGAAACACGGAATTGCTGGGTATCACTGCCATTGACGGTGGCGGCGGTGACGACATTATTACCGGCTCCCGGGGAGATGACCTGATTATCGGCCATAGCGGCAATGACCGTCTGCGCGGTGGTGACGGTGATGATCGGTTCGAATTCGGTCAGGGCTCCGGGCGCGATAATGTATTTCTGAATGTTGCCGATAGTGGCCAGGACAGTTTTGTGTTTACCGACACGGCCAGCGATGACCTGTGGTTTCGGCGCAGCGATGACCACCTGGTTGTCAATGTTCTCAGCAGTAGCGACCGGGTTACCTTCAGGAGCTGGTTTGCCGACGGGCAGCAGGAACAGCAAATCCTGGCGGCTGACAAGCAATTGAATCCCGGTACCCTGGAACAACTGATTAGCGCCATGGCGGCATTCGATCCACCTGCCGGTGCGGGTTATGTCTTGCCCCAGGATATCCGGGATGAGCTGGCGCCGCAGTTGGCAGTCGCCTGGTCCTAACGGCTGTCGCCTTTTACCGCTAACGAATCACTGCGGTAGCAGCAATGGAGATTTCAGGGTGCTGGAGTGCTTCCCAGTCAGGTCGGTAAAAGCGTCCTGCAGATCCTGCAGATCCACTTTGCGCTGCTGCATAAGCGTGCGGCTAATGTCGTCAATGGTTCGATCATTGTTGGTCAGTTCACGAATCTCTCGATCCAGTGCCGCGAATAGCACAGCGGCCCGCGCTGTGGTTGGTCCGGTGGATTTTTTGCGGTGCAGGGTGTCAACCTCGCTGCTCCACTCGCTCAGCCAGTTCAGTACCCGTTCGCGCCTTACCGCGGTGATGCCGCCGGCTCGATAGAGCAGTTCAAACGAGTAGAACTCTGCCAGTCCCTCGGCAATCCAGTCGGCGTTGCGATCGCCCCGTATCCGCGTGACCATATGAAACAGTTCGTGCACCAGGGTGCTGGTGGCGTTTTCGCTGACCAGCGGACGATCAGCGTGCAGGAAAAAAGAATTGGCGGCCGACAGGCCCCCGCGCCAGAACGGATCGTCAGCGCCAACAATCAGGAGTTCGCGCGGTACTTGCAGGAAGGCTGCCTCCATCTGCGGCCAGACAAAGTTCAAAAACGTCAGTACATCGAGACGGCGAAAGGTGGAGCCGGCGGGGGCGCTGACAGAAATTCGGGTCGAACCGACTTCATCCCGGCGGGTGCCCAGTTTGCCGGCGATAATCCAGCCGGTGGGACGATCAAACGACTTGTCCGGGTTGTCGATAATAAACCGCGTGGCGTACTCGCCCGCTTTCAGGCTCTCGTCCTCGGCCCGCTCCCAGCCGGTATTGATGCTGGTCCAGCCGCCGGGGAGCTCGAAGTCCAGTAAGGCCGCATCCAGCTGCAGCTTCTTTTTTCGGGATTTGCTGATTTTTGCCACTGCCGGCGGAACCAGGTCATCGCCGCGCATCAGCAGCCAGTCAGCCGTGATCATGGCGTCATAGGCGCCGGGCTGCCGTTGATGATCGATTTTTACCCGGTAGCTGAGCCACGACGTTGACCGGGTTGGGCGCCAGACCACGCGCTCGCCGGTAGTCTCCAGTGCCGATGCCTTGTCGGCCTTGAAGTCCTGTTGGTACTCGCCGTCGATATTAAAATCCAGGGCCAGGAAAGGATGGTTTTTGGCCAGGATCATTTTCACCTGCGCGGCTTTTTCGCCGGGTAGCAATTTAACCTGGTAAGTCAGCGGGTATTGGCTGTCCGCCAGCGATCCGGGCGCGCCCAGCAAAAAAAGCAAGGCTGCCATTGTTCCACAGAGGGACAAAATGCAGGTGATCTTTAGCGGGTATACCCGCGCTGTTTGAAAAAATGTTGGTCTCAACATGCGCTGGCCTCCGCCATCGTTCGCAAATTTCAGGGCGTTTATCCTGCAGCTACGGGGCAAGCCGGCTACCGGGCGTTACATTTCCATGGGGCAATCGCCCGGCCTGTCGCACGCCTGCATCTGCAAGGCAAAATCCGGATCGTGGGTTAGCAGGCCAATACGCTGGAGATACGCTTAATCTCCGCCACGTTCCAGTATTAAATGCGCTGCCTAGTATCAGGCTTCACTGCAGCATCGACAACTCTTAACCCTCCCAGTTCCAAACACCGATTTGGGTAACGCAGAGAGTGCTGGTACTAATCTGTTCTAACAAGGTCAGGTTAAATCCTTGCGGTAAGTATACGGGGTCACTCCGGTCCATTTCTTGAACGCCCGGATAAACGCGCTGGACTCGGAAAACCCGGTCTTGAAGGCAATCTCCTCGCCCGAAGTGTCCCGCCGGGACAGGTGATAGATGGCGATATCCCGCCGCAGTTGCAGCTTCAGTTCGCTGTAGGTGAGGCCCTCTTCACTGAGCAAGCGGCGCAGTTTCTTGGGGTTGATTTCCAGGCTGCTGGCAATGTCGAGAAAGCTGGGCAGCTTGCTCAAATCACTGCCGATCAGGTCTTTGATACGCTGGCTCCAGCTCAGGCTCTGGTAGGGGTTTACCAGGATATTGTACAGCGGGTGGCGCAAAAAGGTCGCCAGGGTTTCCGGGGGTTTGCACGATCGGCCGGCTGAATAACCTGCGCTTAAACACAAAGCTGCACTGCGGGCTGTCAAAGCGGATCGGGGCGCCTAAAAACAGCGGGCGGTATTCTTGCACATGGGGTGGCGCCGGGTAGCTCAGGGTGACGACCTCCAGCGGTGGCAGGGATTCAGTGAGCCAGCACAGCAAGCGGTGTGCACTGTACATAAACAGTTCATAGGCGTAAGGAACCAGCTTGCCAATGTCGGCCGGACGGGGAGCAAATTGCAGCTGGGCTCGATCCCCATCGGTCAGCAGTGAGGGCTGCAGGCCGCCCTCCGCAATATTGTAAAACAGGCAGTAGCGCTTTAGCGCCTGACCGAGGGTTTTGCAGGATATCAGCCAGTGGCAAAGCGCAGACCATTGGCCCCGTCGTGCAGGGTATGAGCAGTAGCCCAGCATCTCATCTCCCATCTCCCGCATCGTCACCGCCTGCAAGTGGGCGTACTGCTCCGCGCTGACCCTGGCCTGGCTTTCGTGCATAAGCCGGGGTGAAATACGGCTGCGCTGCAGCAAGCGCTCGGTGTCAAAGCCGTGGGCGGCAGCTTGTTTGATTACCGCGTTGACAAAATAGATGTGAACGGACAGGTCTTTCATGGCCAGGTATGGGTTACCGCGTAATCATCGTCAGCCAGTCGCCTTCGATCTCAGGTTAAGGCTATTGACTTCAGGTTAAGATGATCGACTCAAAATGTCTATTTTTGTCCATCAGTGTCATGGTTTGCGAGGGTTCTTGCAAGGGATAATCTCGCCATGAACCATTTTAGTCGTACATTTCACTGCAACAGGATACCCGCATGAGCCATACAGCCTATATCTACGATGCCGTCCGTACTCCGAGGGGGAAGGGCAAGAAAGACGGTTCCCTGCATGAAGTCAAGCCAGTCGCCCTGGGCGCGGGCTTGCTGCGTGAGCTGCAGCGACGTCACGACCTGGATACCAGCCGGGTGGATGACGTGGTGATGGGCTGCGTGATGCCAGCCGGTGAACAGGGAGGTGACATCGCCAAGACCATCGTCCAGTTTGCCGACTGGGACGAGAGTGTCGCGGGCGTGCAACTGGACCGTTTTTGCGCCTCCGGTCTGGAAGCGGTCAATATGGCCGCCATGAAAATTGCCTCCGGTTGGGAGGAGCTGGTGGTTGCCGGTGGGGTCGAATCCATGTCGCGAGTGCCCATGGGAGCCTCTGGTGGTGCCTGGCTGAACGATCCGGAGATCAGTATTCACAGCGGCTCCATCCCCCAGGGTGTGGGCGCGGATACCATCGCCACTCTGGAAGGCTGGAGCCGGGAGGACGTCGACGCCTACGCGCTGGAGTCGCAACAACGCGCCGCCGCGGCCCAGGCCAATGGCTACTTCGATCGCTCGGTGGTGCCCGTGACAGACCTGAATGGCGTTACCATTCTGGCAAAGGACGAATTTATCAAACCCGGCACCACCCTGGCCGGGCTGGCGGGCTTGAAACCCTCTTTTGCGGCCATGGGAGCGATGGGGTTCGATGACCTGATGTTGCGCAAGTACCCGACCCTGGCCAATATCAACCACGTGCACACCCCGGGAAATTCCTCCGGTATTGTGGATGGTGCCTCGGCGGTGCTGATCGGCAGTGAGCGGGCGGGCAAGGATCTGGGCTTAACGCCCCGCGGCCGGATCGTGGCCACCGCGGTGTTGGCCACAGACCCCACCATTATGTTGATTGGTCCGGGGCCGGCGGCCAAAAAGGCGCTGGCCAAGGCCGGTATGACCACTGCCGATATCGACCTGTTTGAAATCAACGAAGCCTTCGCGTCGGTGGCGCTGCGCTTTATGAAGGACCTGGATATCTCCCACGAAATTACCAACGTCAATGGCGGTGCGATCGCCATGGGCCACCCCCTGGGCGCGACCGGCGCCATGCTGGTGAGCACCATGCTGGATGAGCTGGAGCGCCGCAACCTCAAGCGTGCCCTGCTGGCCCTGTGTGTGGGCGGCGGCCAGGGCATCGCCACCATCATTGAGCGGGTTTAAGCCAGGGCTGGGCGGGCCCTGCCCCTGGCAGTCATTACTATCGACAGAATTCAACGGGTAACAAGTCATGAGTGAAACAATACACGGATTTATCTACCACAAAGACGCTGACGGCATCGTCACCATCACCATGGATATGGACGGACCGGTCAATGCCATGAATGAGCAATTCCGCCTCGCCATGGGCGAGATTCCTGCCAGGCTGGAGGCGGAAGAGGGCCTCACCGGGGTGGTGATTGCCTCGGCCAAGAAGACCTTTTTTGCCGGCGGTGACCTGAAGGAATTGTCCTCGGTGCCAAAGGGCGGGGAAGAAGAGCAGTTCCGCACCATCGAAGACCGCATCAAGGCGCCCTTGCGCCGGCTGGAAAAGCTGCCGGTACCGGTGGTGGCTGCCATTAATGGTGCCGCCATGGGCGGCGGCCTGGAAATCTGTCTGGCAGCCAATCACCGGGTCATCTGGAACTCCCCCAAAGTGATGGTGGCCCTGCCGGAGGTTACCCTTGGTCTGCTGCCTGGCGGCGGCGGAATCGTGCGCTCCATTCACATGCTGGGCCTGGAAAAGGCGCTGCCGCTGCTGCTGGAGGGCACCCGTCTCAACCCGGTCAAAGCAGTGGAAGTGGGCCTGGCCGATCAACTGGTAGATTCACTCGACGACCTGGTACCCGCCGCCAAAGCATGGATCAAGGCCAACCCCGATGCCTGGGCCCAGCCATGGGATATCAAGGGGCACAAAATCCCCGGAGGCGATGTCTGGAATCCCGCCATCACCGGCCTGCTGTCGGTGGCACCGGCCATGACCTTTAAAAAGACCCGCGGCTTGCTGCCAGCGCCGGAGCGAATCCTGGCGGTAGCCGGCGACACCATGGCGGTGGACTTTGATACCGCTTGCCGCATCGAGTCCCGCGGCCTGGCTCACCTGATTACCACCAAAGAAGCGAAGAACATCATTACCTCCGGCTTCTTCCAGATGAACAGCATCAACAGCGGTGCCAGTCGCCCGCAAGGCATTGCGCCCGGCAAGGTCAAAAAGGTCGGTGTGCTCGGCGCCGGCATGATGGGGCAGGGCATTGCCTACAGTTCCGCCCTGGCAGGTATCGAGGTGGTGCTAAAGGACATCAGCCTGGAAGCGGCTGAGAAAGGCAAGGCCTACAGCGCCGGCCTGCTGGACAAGCAAATCAAACGCGGCCGCAAGACCGAAGCAGACAAAAACCAACTCCTGGGGCGGATTGTGGCCAGCGCTGACTACGCCGACCTGCAGGGTTGCGACCTGATTATCGAGGCGGTGTTTGAAGATATCGAGTTGAAAGCCAACGTCACCCGGGCAGCGGAACCCCTGCTGGCGGCCGGTGGAGTGTTTGGTTCCAACACCTCGACCCTGCCAATTACGCAACTGGCCGAGGCCAGTGCCAAATCGGAAAACTTTATCGGCGTTCACTTCTTCTCCCCCGTGGACAAGATGCCGTTGGTGGAGATCATTTGCGGTGAGAAAACCAGCGCTGAAACCCTGGCCAAAGCCTTCGACTACGCGCGCCAGATAAAGAAGACCGCCATCGTCGTCAATGACTCGCTGGGCTTCTATACCTCCCGGGTGTTTGGCACCTATATGGATGAAGGTGCACGCCTGTTACAGGAAGGTCTCGATCCGGTCCTGATCGACGCCATGGGCAAGCAGGTCGGCATGCCAGTGGGCCCTTTGACGGTACAGGACGAAGTCAGCCAGGAGTTGAGTCGCAAGGCGGCAGAGACCCACCGGGCAATGGGGGTGTTTGGCAGTAAGGGTGACCTGAGCGTAAATATCAAAATGGCCGAGTTGCTGGTCAATGAATACGGTCGCGGTGGTCGCTATCGCGGTGGTGGTTACTACGAGTACCCGGCGGACGGCGACAAGTACGTGTGGCCAAAACTGAAAGAGCTGTTCTACAAGCCGGAAGTGGCATTGCCGCAGCAGGACATCAAGGACCGAATTCTGTTGCGCCAGGTTATCGAAAGCCTGAAGTGCTTGCAGGAAGGAGTGTTACGCTCGGTGGCCGACGGCAATGTTGGTTCGCTGTTGGGTATTGGCGCGCCAACCTGGACCGGCGGCTTTCTGCAAGTGGTTAACACCTGGGAGCACGGTGACCAGATTGGTTTACAAGCCTTTGCAGCGCGCGCCAAGGAGCTGGAAGAGCGGTATGGGGAGCGTTTTGCCCTGCCCGCCATTGTGGCTGAGAAAATCGCCAGCGGCGCAACTTTCACCTGAGCAGAAAGGGTAACAATTTATGTTTAAGCGGGAATTTACCGAAGAACAACAGATGTTTCGCCAGGCCTACCGGCGTTTCCTCGAGCAGGAAATCCAACCGCACATGGAAGCGTGGCGCGAGCAGGGTATTGTTGATCGCGAGGCCTTTACCAAGGCGGGAGCCAATGGTTTTCTGTGTACCTGGGCCGAGGAGGAGTTTGGCGGTCTCGGGGATCCGGATTTTCGCTTTGAGCAAATCATGATCGAGGAGGCGCAGTATGCCCTCTGCGGCGACTGGTACGCGACCCTGCACAGCCGCCTGGTTGGGCCCTACCTGAAGCGCTTCGGCACCCCTGAGCAACAGCAAAAGTACCTGCCTGGATGTGTTTCCGGTGAATGTATCCTCGCCATTGCCATGACCGAACCGGATGCCGGCAGTGACCTGGCGGGTATGCGCGCCACCGCCATCGACCAGGGTGATCACTACCTGCTCAACGGCAGCAAGACCTATATCTCCAACGGCATCAACGCCGACCTGGTGATCGTCGCTGCCAAGACCGAACCGCAGGACAACCCCCGGGCGATTAGCCTGTTCCTGGTGGAGCGTGGCATGCAAGGGTTTGAGCGCGGCGCCAACCTGAAGAAGATGGGCAAGAAAGGCCAGGATACCGCCGAGTTGTTTTTCTCCAATGTCAAAGTGCCCAAGGCCAACCTGTTAGGCGCCGAAGGTCGCGGCATGCACCAGTTGATGGAGGCGCTGGCGGAAGAGCGCCTGATCTCCGCCGCAGAGGCATTGGCGGCAGCGCAAAAGGCGTTTGATCTGACCGTTGAATTTGTGACCGAGCGCAAGGCTTTTGGCAAGCGCATCGCCGATTTCCAGAATACCCAATTCAAACTCGCGGATTTGCGCGCCGAACTGGATATGCAGCAGGTGTATATCGATCAGTGCGTCAAGGCGGTGAATGCCGGCGAATTGACCGCAGTGGACGCCGCCAAAGCCAAGTACCTGACTACCGAGCTGTTGTGTCGGGTGGCCGATGAAGGCGTACAGTTACACGGCGGGGCTGGCTATATGGATGAATACCCCATCAGCCGCATGTATACGGATGCCCGTGTTACGCGCATCTACGCAGGTACTTCAGAAATCATGAAGTTGATTATCAGTCGCGATATCTTTACTGAGGATTACCAGCAATTTATAGATCGAGACTAAGTGATAAAGATTGACCTGATTATTCCAGTACATAGGGCAGCCATTGGCGATAGTGGGCATACATTTTTATAGCCTGGGGGGATCTATAGCCTGAGGGGCATCAGTTCTTTTCCCGGCCTGGCTTCGGGGGCTTGCTTTCAAGACTCGCCGTGCATCCATCCATGGAGGCTCCACGACAGCATCCCTGCTGTCGAGGGTCTTGAAAGCAATCCCCCAAAGCCAGACCTACCATATTGCCAGCCGCAGGATGATTGACTTTGGTGGTAATTAGGGAGGTATAAGAGACTCAGGTTTAAGCAACACAGGTTTAAGCAAAACAGATTTCTCACAGATCACAAACAACCTTTAGAGGAGCAGTTTATGGATATAGCCGGAAAAACAGCCATCGTCACCGGTGGGGCCTCAGGCCTGGGTTTGGCAACCGTAGAGCGCTACGCCGCCGACGGTGCCAATGTAGCGATTTTCGACTTGAACGAAGAAGTGGGGCCGGCCGTTGCCAAGCTGTCTGCCCACATTGTGGATAATGACTACATTAATGGCGAGTGCATTCGCATGGACGCAGCCATCCGCATGCAGCCGAAATAAGTTTGCTCAATTCGCTTGCTTGCCCTCGTCGTACAAGAAACGTTGTACCAGAAACGTTGTATCAGAAACGTTGTATCAGGAACTTACTGAAGGTTTGGGGCAGGCTGGTACCGATAATGATTACAGGAAATTGATATGGGTGTTCTGAGCGGTTACAGAGTCATCGAACTGGCGGGGCTGGGGCCTTGTCCGATGGCGGGTATGTTGTTGGCGGATATGGGGGCGGAAGTGATCGTTATCGATCGCGGTCCAAACACTGATCCCATGTACGCCAAAGACATGAGTCGTCGCGGTAAAAAATCCATCGTCGTGAATTTAAAAAGCGAGCAAGGTCGCAATACCTTGCTCAAGCTGGTGGCCACGGCGGATGTATTGCTGGAAGGCTTTCGGCCCGGAGTGACCGAGAAGCTGGGTATCGGGCCGGATGATTGTTTTGCCGTAAACCCGGCGCTGGTCTACGGTCGCATGACCGGCTGGGGGCAGGACGGTCCGCTGGCGCACAGCGCCGGGCACGACATCAATTACATTTCCCTGACCGGCGCCTTGCACGCCATCGGTGTCGCAGGCCAGAAGCCGGTGGTTCCCCTCAACCTGGTGGGCGACTTCGGCGGCGGTACCATGTTTTTGGTCACCGGAGTGCTGGGTGCGTTGCTGGAGGGGAAAAGCTCTGGCAAGGGCCAGGTGGTGGACGCGGCCATGATTGAAGGCGCCGCCAACCTGATGTCGATGTGTCACAGTTTCAGCGCCTCCAAGGCCTGGGATTTCAACCGGCCTGGCACCAATATGCTCGACGGGGGCGCGTTTTATTACGACACCTACGAGTGTGCCGATGGTAAATACGTTGCGTTGGGGGCGATCGAGCCACAATTTTTTCAACAGTTTGTAACACTGTCCGGTGTCGATCCCGCCGTGTTTAATGTCCAGGCCCAGGCTGATCAACAGCGTTGGCCGGAGCTCAAAGTGGAGCTGGCCCGGGTGTTTGCGACCAAGACTCGCGACCTGTGGGCGGAAATTTTTGCCGGCAGTGATGCCTGCCTGACTCCCGTGCTCAGTGCGGAAGAAGCGATATCCCACCCGCACAACCAGGCGCGGGGCAATTACCAGGAAGTGGACGGTTTCCAGCAGCCGGCACCGGCACCGCGCTTCAGTCGCACGCCTTCCAGTGTTGCCCATGGCAAGCATGAGGCGGGGGCCGATACCCGGGCTGTGCTGCAGGACCTGGGGTTTGCCGACGACGATATCCAGGTTCTTCTCGACACCGGCGCAGTGTCCTGAAACGAGGTGGTTATCCAAAACATTACCCTTCGCAGCGAGGACTTCAAGGAAGGCAGCAGCGCCTTTTTCGAAAAACGGCAGCCGGACTTCAAGGGTTGCTGAACTTATTGAATGGAGAAGTTTTATGTCACTGACTGGTTTGTTTTCATTGCAGGGAAAAACCGCGCTGATATCCGGCGCGTCCAGTGGCCTTGGTGAGCACTTTGCCCAGGTCATGGGGGAGGCGGGTGCCGAGGTTGTGGTCGCCGCGCGTCGCGTAGACAAGCTGGAAGACCTGGTTGCACGCATTCGCGCTGGTGGCGGTAAAGCCCAGGCCATTGCCATGGACGTGACTTCACCGGAAAGCGTGGTGGCTGCCTTCGAACAGCTGGATGCCAAGGTCGAGCGACTGGATATTCTGGTCAACAATGCTGGCATCAGTACCACGCCGACTAAATTCCTCGAGCTGGAAGAAGACACCTGGGGTTACCTGTTGGATGTCAATTTGAAAGGTGCCTGGCGAGTCGGCAAGCAGGCTGCGCAACGCATGAAAAACCAGGGGGGCGGGGTAATAATCAATACCGCCTCCGTTTACAGTCATTGCACCGGCATCATGAAAGCTGACTACAACGTCTCCAAAGTGGCGGTGGACCAGCTCACAAAAAATATGGCACTGGAGTTAGGGCGGGCGGGGATACGGGTGAACTCCCTGTGTCCCGGGTATTTTGCCACCGCCATCAATGAGGACGAGTTTAACAGCGAGCGTGGCAAGGCCTATATTGCGCGGCTGGTACCGCAGCGTTTGGGGCAGTATCACGAATTAAACGGCCCGCTGTTGCTGTTAGCAAGTGATGCCGGGTCCTATATCAACGGTACATCGCTGATAGTGGATGGCGGCAGTCTGCTGAGACCGGTGTAAGTGAACCCCTAAGGGTTACTTGCGCCCCAGGCAGAGGAGCTGGAAATGTTGCTAACGGATTTTTAATTCAGCTTTGGTAAAGTGGCGCAATTTGCGCCAGGGCGCGGTGGTATTGCGCGTAACCCTGCTGGTAAACCCTGGCGTTGTGGGCGTTTGGCCGGGTGGATAACGCCAGGTTAGGGCTCAAGTGCTCCCTGGTCAACTGCAGTCAGTGGCGGCATCATCGCGAGCTGCTGCTTCACCATAGACACTGGCGATCGCCTGTTGCCTGATCCGGCGCTCTCTATCACGGTCGGGGGCCTGCCAAAAGACATTGATTAAACGATCGAGCTTCTGGTTTGCGTGGTTTATGCCGTCGCTATTTGCGGCGCTGGAATGGCGACCCTGATGCAATTGCGTGTCTCTTTGATGGGAAGGCTCCTGTTCTGCCGGGTGCGAAGAATATTGTTTTAATTGTGGCATCAATTCGACTCCCTGGTCTTTGCGCGAGGGCATATTATGTTCAGCCAGGGTAAGCAATTCTATGGGGTGATTTCCTAAATTTGCCGCCACTGCACTGGCGGCTTTTGTCACTTGCGCAGCGACAGCACCCACTCTACTGCACGGTGAACCAGCCGGGTACTGTCAGATACGCCGATTTTCCGTTTGATGTGTTCGCGGTGGGCATCCACGGTTTTGGGACTGACGTGCAATTTGGCGGCGATTTCCTTGCTGGAGTAGCCATTGCCGATAAGGTTAAAAATCTGCAACTCCCGCTCGGACAGGGTATTCACCGGCTCATCGGTTTCCTGGGGCGCACCGCTAGCCTGGTGTTGCAGCATGCGATTTGCCAGCTGCTTGCTGATGTACATATCCCCGCCGCAGACCAGCTCTAATGCCTCCGCCAGCTTTTCCGGGTTATCCTGTTTGCATATATAACCGTTGGCACCGGCTTTGATCGCGCGCTCGCCGTACATAAATTCCTCGTACATTGAGGCCACCAGGATGCGCAGGTTGGGGTGGGTTCGCCTGGCCTGCTGAATCAGGCGCAGACCGCTGTCATCGCCCAGGTTCAGGTCGACGACCATCATGTCGGGAGCTTCGCTTTCCAGCGACAGCATCGCCGAGTTCAGGTTGTCGGCCTCGGCACAGACCGCAAGGCCACCCAAATGATTAATCACCGACTTGAGACCTTCGCGAAAAGTAGGGTGATCATCGACCAGCAGGACTTTGGCGGTTCGACCGGGTATTGGCATTGAATTCATTATTATGGTGTCTATTTCAGCGCTCGAGGCGGCCTCATGCCACCTTCCTGCAGCTCGATTACCCGCGTGCCCAAACGATATCTAATAGATAGTTAATGGATAAAGTGAGGAGGGCTCAAAGCTGGAAATTCTATTGTAGCCCCTGAATGAATCATATAGGAAATATTCCTAGTGTTGAATACTGCCAAGTGTGGGAAGTCAGGATCGATAAACCGCTGTAGCCCGGCTGCTCAGCAGCACTGGCCGGAGCTCAAAGGCTAGCTGGCCCCGACACTCGCAGCCAGGATTCGCGACCAATGGCCGACAATTTTTGCTGGCAGTGATGCCGGCTTCGAACCGATTATGCGCCCATTCGCAATTCCATCAGCCGCAGTTCGAAGCTGGAAATTGGAGTGTTTCAGGGCGCGACCGCTGCTGCAGGCGGCGCAAGTTGAATTCCAGCACTGATTCATTCAGGAACTGCAGCACCTGCTCACTGTGCTGGTTGATAAAGAAATGGCCGCCGTCGAACCAGTAGGCCTCGATCACAGACTGGTAGAGCGGGCACCAAGCGGACAACTGCTCCGGGGAAACGAAGGGGTCGTCCAAACCGCCCAGCAGGGTGAGCTGGCCGGCGATCTGTTGCTTCGATCTGTTGCGATAGGTCTCCACCAGCTTGTAGTCTGCGCGCAGGGCGGGTGTGCACAGTGCCATCAATTCCCGGTTGCGCAGTATCTGCGCCGGGGTGCCACCGAGTCGCGCCACGGCGGCGACGAACTCGGCCTCCGGCAGCTGGTGTATGGGCGGGCCAGGGCGCTGGTGGAATGGCGCTGTGGCGGCGGAAATTACCGTGTGCAACGGCGCCGGCAGGGCACGTTTTTGCAGTGCCAGCCCCAATTCATAGGCCAGCTTGGCGCCGAGACTGTGGCCAAAAAATACCAGTGGTTTATCCAGCAGCTCGGCGCTGGCACTGGCCAGGTCCCGAACCAGCGTGTCCATGTCGTCGTAGGGGGTTTCGAACAGGCGCACACCGCGGCCGGGCAACTGGCAGATCACCAGCTCCACCTCGGGGTGCAGGTCGGCTTGCCAGCCCAAAAAATGGTTGGCGTTGCCGCCGGCGTAGGAAAAACACACCAGACGCAGCTGTGCGTCCGGCCTGGCGGTGGCGATATGAAACAGTGAACTTGTGTGCATGGCTAATGTGCTCCCGGATTGTGAGGTGTGAGGTGTGTGGTGTGTGGTTTCAGAAATAAAACTTCAAGCTCGCGCGCAGGTAGTCGTCATTGCGAAAGCCGTGCAGCAGATCGGTGTCTGCCAGGTTGCGGAAGGCCTGTCCTTCCAGCTCCAGTACCAGGTCGTCGCGCAAGCGTGTGTTGAGCTCCAGTCGCAGTGCCTGGCCACTGGTTTTGCGATCGTGGTAAACCCCCAGCAGCAGGCTGGTCTGGGCGATGTTGTTGGCCGCCAGCCGCAGGCCGAGGAACAGGTCGTTCTGGAACGTGGTGGTGGCTTGTTCGCCGCGCTGGTCATAGAGGTATTCGGCGATGTAGCCCAGGTCCATGGCGCTGCCAAATACGCCCACCTGGGTGAATTCAAACCCGCTGACCAGGGCGTGGTAGCTGCCCTGGCGACTGCCGTGGCGCTGGATGGCTTCCAGTTTTAGCAACAGGCCAGCGCCGGTGCGCTGCAGGTCCAGGCTGGTCTGTTCGATCTGTTCATAGTAGGGCGATAACACCAACTCACCGGCGGCGTTGAATTTCGGGTCCAGCAGGGGCTCGCGGCTGGTTCCGCGAAAGTAGGCGAGGCCCAGGTCCCAGGCGCCCAGGGTGTGGGCGTAGCGCAGGGCCACGTCCTGGTGTTTGTCTTCGGCCCCGGAGGCGTAGCGGCTGCGGCTGGCGTCGATGGGGAGAGCGGGGTTGAGGCGGGCGCCGGGGGCTGCGAACACGCGCTCGCGAAAGCCCGGCAACCAGAACAGTTGCAGGTTGCCCCAGTCCTGGTGGGTCTGCCATTTGAGCATCGGCTGGCCCAGTTTCACTTCCTCGTCGATATTGTCTGCCACTGAGGTCTGGTTGAGTATGTCCACCAGGTGGCGCGACTCGGTGACGCCCCAAAACTCGGTGGCAAAGCCTATTTTGACGTCAAATCTATCGGCGTAATAACTCAGCGCCAGGGTGCGCAGGTCGGCCCGCTGGCGATTTTCGTCATGGCGGTCCCAGCCCAGGTAGCCGTCGAACTCAACCAGCCAGCGCTGGTCGGCAAAGTACTGATCCCAGCCGAGGCTGGCATAGGCGTATTGATCAGCGCTGTAGTTGTCGCGCCCCGCTGCGGCCTTTTGCGGGAAGAACTGGTATTCCACTCCCAGTTCCAGGTCCGGGCTGGCGGCGCCCACGCCGTAACTCAGTAGCGCAGCGAGAAGCGCTACGCCGATGGTCGCGAGCAGGGGGCAGGTGCGGGGCTTGGGCTTTATCGGGCATTCCATATCGAGCATTCCAGGGCTGTGGGTTACCAATTAATTTACGCAAAAATGTGTCGCAAACATCGGCAGGAGTCGGCTTATTGCAGTCGATTGAGTTTGGACTGGGCCAGGTCGGCTTCGGTCAGCCCCGTGGCGAACTGGTAGTCCTTCCAGAGCAGTTGGGTAACCCGGCCGGTCTGGTGGTTGGTCATGATCATGCGGCCGGGGCGCCACCACTGCCCCTGGTACTGGCGATAGTCCTCAAACCGCAGGGTCTTCAGCAGATCGCCCTTGCGGTCGAAGTAGTCGATGCGGCGCGGCCGGAAAATGGTTTTGTCGACCCACTCGTGCAGTTTGCTGTAGCCCGAATCTTCATAGAGGGGTGTGTTTTCCACAAGGAAGCAGTCGACGTCGTCGACGCGATCGGATTTCAGGAAACGGTAGCCGTACTTTTCCGGCTGCCAGGTGGAGATATCCTCGTAGGCGAATTCACTGCCCACAAAGGGGCCGGACTTGCTCCGGGTGGAGATGCGCTTGACCCGTTTGATGGCCGGCAGGTACAGCCATTGATCGTCGGGCTTGAGGCCGTGGGAGTGAATCAGGATGGCGGTGCCCTCCACGTCCCGGGGACTGCGAAAGACATTGACGGAGTGGTCGCCGTCACCGCTAATTTCCAGTACTTTGCTGAAGAACTCGCGCTCGCTCAGCACCTGGTCGTTTTGCATCAGGATCATTTCAGCCTCCACCACGTAGTCGCCGAAGCCGGCGTCGCGGCGCTCGGTTTCGTGGGCGATTGCCAGGCCTTTTTGCACCGGGTCGTGCAGTTGCTCGAGTTTGTCGAGGCTGGCCCACAGCGGGGTACTGATGACCAGTGCCAGGGCCGGCACCAAGAGAAATACCAGTGACCGTGCCAGCCGCCGGGTAGAACCAGGGGTAGTGAAATACATAATCGTCGCTCCTGTGACGGGTAATTGGATCGCGTTTACTGTGAATTTGGTGCTGTGCATGCCGTGCTGTACATCAACTGGTGATCGCGCCAATGGGCTCGCCTGTGGTTGGTGTGCTGGCTGCCGTGCTGGCCGGAATGGTGGCCGGGGTACTAACGGCCGCCGGCTCCTCTGTCGAATCGGTGCTCCGCTCGCGACCGCGGTCCACCAGCACCAGCACGGCGGGCAGCAGGGTCAGGTCCAGCAGCAGCGCCAGCGCAATCGCCAGTGCGGTGAGTGAACCCATACCGGCGTTGATTTCGAAACTGGAAAAGCCCAGCACCGCGAAGCCACCGGCCAGCGCTATGGACGTGATTACCAGTGCCTTGCCGACCCGGGCAAAGGTGTAGCGCACCGCAGCGCGGGCGTCGTAACCGAGCAGGCGCCGGGCGTGCAGGTAGCGGCTGATGATATGCACGGTGTCGTCGACCACGATGCCCAGGGTCAGGGCCGCGACCACCGACAGTGCCATACCCACCTGTCCCACCAGCAGGCCCCAGATACCAAACGCAACCAGCGCCGGCAGCAGGTTCGGCAGCAGGCTGAGCAGGCCGTATTTGAAGGAGCGGAAGATCAGCACCAGCAGCAGGGAGATGACCACCAGGGCGATAGCGGTACCGGTCAACATGCTGGTGATATTGCGCATGCCGATATGGGCAAACATGATGGTGAGACCGGTGCCTTCACTGAATTGGATGTTCTCGCCGTGGGCCTGCAGCCATTCCTGCACCCGCCCGTCAAAGGCCAGCACTTCGGCGCTGGACAGGGTTTTCAGGGTGGCGGTGACGCGGCTGGCATCCTTGCTGCCGTTGATGCGGTCACGCAGGTCGAGGCCGTAGGGCAGCGACATTTCATACATCAGCAGGTATTGCGCCGCCAATTCGCGGGATTGCGGCAGCCGCGCAAAGGCCGGGTCGTCGCCGTGCATATTGCGGTTCAGGCGGCGGTAAATGTCGGTGATGCTGTTGACGTGCAGCACTTCCCCCTGGGCTCGCAACCACTGGGTAAAATCATCCAGCGTCTGCAGGTAGTCCGGATCGTTGACGCCGCCGTCGGCGGGGCTGGCGATGGCGTAGTCGATGTAGTAGATGCCGGTCAGGTGCTCGGTGGTGAAATCCGTGTGCTGGCGAAATTCGATGCTGTCATCGAAGTACTTGACGAACTCATCGTTGAGACTGTTCTTGACGATGCCGGCGCTGAGACCGGCGGCCAGCAGCAGGGAGCCGAGAGCAAACCTCGCCGGGTGCCGGGTAATGGCAACGGCCAGTTGGTCGAGCCAGCTCTGCAAGCGGCTGCTGCCCGTTGCTGTGACTTTAGTGCGCAGCAACATCATCAGCGCCGGCAGCAGGGTCAGGCTAAAGAACAGTGCCGTCAACACGCCCAGGGCGGTGATGTTGCCCAGGTCGCGAAACGGTGGTGCCTCGCTGGTATTGAGGCAGAGAAAGCCGATGCCGGTGGTGACACTGGTGATCAGCACCGGTTTGAGGTTGCTCTGCAGGCTGTGCTGCATGGCGGTCTTTTTATTCTCGCCGTTACGCCGCGCCAGCAGGTAACCGGCCAGCAGGTGCACGCAATCGCAGATGGCGATGGTGAGAATAATGTTCGGGGCGTTGATGCTGACCGGATTGAGCAATATGCCCAGCCAACCCGCCAGGCCCATGGCGGCGACGATGGACAGGGTCAACACCAGCAGTGCCACCAGGCTGGCGCTGAGCGAACCCATGATCAACCCCATCAGCGTCAGGGCCAGCACCAGCATGGCCGGCACCAGGGTCTGCATATCCCGCTCGGAAGACTCGGCAAAGGCGTTGTCCATCATCACCACACCGCTGAGATACAAATCTATGTCCGGGTAGCGGGCGCGAATGTCGTCCGCCAGTGCCCGTACGTGCGCCACTACCACGGGCACGCTGCTAAGTTCCTTGCCCTTGGGGATATTGATGGTGACGTTGATGCCCGTAACCTTGCCATCCGGGGAGATGGCGCGATTGCGCAGCAGGGGATCGTCCAGGGCAATAGCGCGGATGGCAGCCAGTTGCTCGGGATTCAGCGACCCGGCGTCGAGCACCAGGTCATCGACCACGATATCGTCACCTTCGGCGTAGCTGTGCTTGTAGTTGGTGATGGAATCCACGCGGCTGGAAAACGGAATCTGCCAGGCGTTGGTGGTGAGTTCCTGCACCAGTGCCAGCACCCGGTTATTGAAGACTCCGTCCGCCGGTGCCAGCACAAACAGCACATTGTCCACCTTGGTGTAGGTTTGTTCCATCCGGTCGAGGGAGAGGATCTGCGGGTTTTCCGGACTGAAATAAATGCGCAGGTCCGACTTGAACGACAGCCGCGGAATACCCGCGGCTGTCGCGGCCAGCACCAGCAGGGCGAGCAGCAGAACTGCAATCGGGTGCTCGGTAACAAAGCGAAAATAGCGTCCTGACATGATTAAATCTCCCTCTCTTGTAAGCGGCGGGCCAGTGCAGCGGCGAGCCCCTCGGCCTGTGCCGGTGCCAGCATGGTGATGTGATCTCCGGCCACCAGTTGCACTTGCACCGGGCCGCTGGCGTATCCCTGCCAGCCGAGGCTCGACTGCGCCAGGTCGAGCCCGGGGTCGTCATGGTGGCGATAATCGTAGTGCGGATTGAAATCCCGGGCGCGGTACAAAGTGACAGGGATTTTGTGAATATTCCCTTGCTCTTGATAGTGCAATTGGGCGTTGCCAATAAACACTTGCAGCAAGCCGCGGATCTGCGCCAGTGGCGTGTTGTTCGCTACCACCCCGGCGCGGGACAATACCCCGCGCAACACCTCCAGTTGCTCGTCGGCCCCCAGGGGTTCCAGCGCGACCGGGTCCAGTGCCAGCTCCTGGCCGGTCATTTGCGCAATGCTGCCCACCAGGATGCCGATCCACTGCGCGCGGCTGGGCGCGGCGCCGGGCCGCGGGGTGAAAAAGTGCGGCGCCGGGGCATCGAGAATCAGCAGTTGCTCGATCTCCGCGCCGCTGGCCACCAGCTGCTGGGTGATGGCATGGGCAATCAGCCCACCCACGCAGTGGCCGCCGATCAGGTAGGGGCCCTGTGGCTGTCGTTGGCGGATCTCAAGTACCATTGCAGCGGCGATCTCCTGCAGGTTGTCCAGGGGCGCGCTGACGCCATCCAACCCTCGCGCCTGCAGGCCGTAGACCGGGCGCTGGTGGCCCAGTTGCTCGGCCAGGGGATAAAAATACAGCACGTTGCCGCCACCGCCGGGCACCAGGAACAGGGGTGTCTGGTCGCCCTCCTGCTGGATCGCCACCAGGGAATTCCAGTGTTGCTGCGGTTGTGCCTCGATCAGCTGGGCCAGGCCGGCGATGGTGGGATGCTGCATCAGGCTGGCCAGCGGCAGTCGCTGGCCCAGTTCGGTTTCGATGGCCGCCATAAGACGCACGGCCAGCAGCGAGTGACCGCCGAGGGCGAAGAAGTTGTCGTCAATGGACAGCCGCTGTACCGGCAATAGTTCGCGCCAGAGGCGCAGCAAGGTGCGCTCCACCTCATTGCGCGGCGCCAGGGCTGCTCCCTGGCGGGCGCCCTCGAATCGGTGCTCGGGCAGGGCCCGGCGATCGACCTTGCCGTTGGGGGTGAGGGGCATGGCGGGCAGGAATTCCAGCGCCGCGGGGACACAGTGGGCGGGCAGCAGTTCTGCAGCTTGTTGCAGGATCGCGGCCGCATCTGTATCGCTACCGTCGCGGGTAGCGAAGGCCAGCAGATACTCACTGCCATCGCCGTGGGCACGCTTTACCACCACCGTTTCATGGACCCCGCGGCAGCGATTCAACATGGCTTCTACCTCGCCCAGTTCGATGCGGAAGCCGCGCAATTTGACCTGGTCATCCATGCGCTGCAGGTACTCGATATTGCCATCGGGCAGGTAGCGCACCAGGTCGCCGCTGCGGTAGAGGTGTGTCGTTCTATCGCCACGGAAAGAATCGCCACTGAAAGGGTCGGCGATAAATTTGCTGGCGTTCAGTTGCTCGCGCTTGAAGTAGCCCCGGGCGACCCCGATGCCGCCGATCAGCAGCTCGCCGTTGACGCCGATGGGTACCGGCTGCAGGTGTTTGTCGACCACGTGAATCTGGATATTGGCAATGGGCTTGCCGATTGGCACCACGCTGCCGCTGCTGTCCGGCCGACACTGCCAGGCGGTGACATCGATGGCGGCTTCGGTGGGGCCGTAGAGGTTGTGCAGTTCGGTATCCAGCTGCTGGAAAAAGCGCTGCTGCAGGTCGTGGCTCAAGGCTTCACCACTGCAGATCACGCGCCGGATACTGTCACAGCGGGACACTTCCGGGTTGGCGACAAACAGGCTCAGCATGGAGGGCACAAAATGCAAGGTGGTTATCTGTTCCCGGCGGATAATGTCGATCAGGTAATCCACATCCTTGTGCCCGTCGGGCCGGGCAATCACCAGCCGGGCGCCGGCCAGTAGCGGCCAGAAAAACTCCCACACCGAGACGTCGAAACTGAACGGGGTTTTCTGCAGCACGCTGTCCGCAGCGGTCAGTTGATAGGCTTCCTGCATCCACAGCAGGCGATTGCAGATGCCGGCGTGGGTGTTCATGGCGCCTTTGGGGTTGCCGGTGGAGCCGGAGGTGTAAATCATGTACGCCAGGTTGCTGGGGCCCACCGGCAATTGCGGGTCGTCGGCGGCGTAATCTTCAAGGAACAATTGCTCGACGCACACGATCCGGGTGTCTAGCTCGGGCAGCTTGGCCAACAGCGGCGCCTGGGTAAGCAGCAGTGGCGTCTCCATGTCTTGCAGGAGAAAGCCCAGCCGGGCAGCGGGGTAGTTGGGGTCCACCGGCACGTAGGCGCCGCCGGCTTTGATGATCGCCAACAGGGCAATCACCATATCAAAGCTGCGCTCCATGCAGACCCCCACCTTGGTTTCCAGCTCCACCCCCTGCTGCAACAGAAAGTGGGCCAGGCGGTTGGCGTGGGCGTTCATGGCCGCGTAGGTCATTTCCTCGTCACCGAACTTGAGCGCTACGGCATTGGGCGTGCGCGCCACCTGGGCTTCGATCAACTGTTGCAGGTTGTCGTGGGGCGGATACGCGCGACGGGTGTCGTTCCAGCGCGCCAGTTGCTGCTGCTCGGCCTCACTGAGCATGTTCAGCCGGGCGATGGGCGACTCTGGGTTGGTGACCATCGACTGCAACAACTCCTGGTAGTGGGTTGCCAGCATTTCGATCTGCGGCTCGTCGAACAGGGCGGTGTTGTACTTGAGGATGCCGCACAGTTTGTCGCGGTTGTCGGTCAGTTCCAGCTCCAGCTCGAACTGCCCCTCCTGCTGGTTGAGGGGGTATTGGCGCAGGTCGAGGCCGGCCCACTGCACGCTTTCACCCTGTTGCCCCGGGGTCCAGGCGGCACTGAGGGGGTTGCTGGGGTCCGCCTGCTGAAACACGAAAGAAGCCTGGGAGTAGGGTGTGAGACCCGGGTCGCGGCGCGGGTTGAGGGCCTCGATGACGGTGGCAAACGGGTACTGTTGATGTTCCAGCGCTTCCAGTACGGTGTGCTGGACTCGCTGCAGGAAGTTCGCCACGCTGGGGTTATCCTGCAGCGCAGTGCGCAGGATCACCGGGTTGACGAAGTAACCGATCGCACGGCGGTAATCGGTCTGCACCCGACCCGCCGTGGGCGAGGCAACGCAGATGTCCTCTTGCCCGGAATGCCGCGCCAGCAGGCAATACCAGGCGGCCAGCAGTAGCGAAAAGCAGGTGACACCTTGCTGTTGGGCCAGCGTTTTAATGGATGTGGCCAGCGCCGCCGGGATGGAGAAATAATGGCTGTCACCGTCAAACACCTGCAGCCCGGGTCGCGGCCGGCTGATGTCGAGGGTGAGCGGCGGCTGGTCGGGGTTCAGTGTCGCCTGCCAGTAGTTCCGGTCGGCGCGTCCCCGGGCGCTTGCCAGATAATCCTGTTGCCGTTGGCAGAACTCGCGATACTTGAGCGCCGGGCTGCGGCGCATGGCAGTTTCACCTTGATTCAGCGCCTGGTAGAGCTGGGCTAACTCATCCATCAGGAGCCACAGCGAGGTGGCGTCGATGGCGATGTGGTGCACCACCAGCAGCAACACACACTGGTCGTGGGCCAGTTGGTAGCAGCGGGCCCGCATTGGTGGTACGGAGCCCAGGTCGAAGGGCAGGCGGTAGTCGTTGACGATGCGGGCGTGCAACTGCTCCTCGGTGAGTATGCGGGCGTCGATGCAGCTCAACTTAAGTTCGGCGCCGGGGTGAATCTGCTGCACGTTTTGCCCCTCTACCACCCCGTAGCTGGTGCGCAGGATCTCGTGGCGTTGCAGCAGCAGGTTGAGCGCCTGTTGCAACAGGTCTCGATCCAGCCCGGCGTCAATATGGACCGCCATGGCGACGTTGTAGGCGGCGGTTTGCGGTGCGCTCTGGTGAACAAACCAGAGTGCCTGCTGGCCGTTCGACATGGGCGCCAACCTGACGGCGGCGGGATTCTTTTTATTCAGCAGCTCTTTCATCAAGGCTTTCTTTTCCTCGATGTTCATCTGCTGCAGTGCTATTGGCGCGGTGCCAACGGTGGTGGCTTTTTGCTGGGCGGTCATGGGGCGGTGCTCCTGTTTGCTAGTTCAATTCCAATTCCTTTTTCAGCAGCTCGTCGAGCTGCTCTTCACTCATTTCATCGATGCCCGCCGGCGCTGAGCTGTCCTGTGCCAGGTCGGCAAGGATTTCGAGCTCGGCTTCTGCCGGACTGGCAGCAGACTGTGCTTCCCGTTCGTCGTGGTCGCTGGCACCGGTGCCGTCATCGAACAAGGCGCTCAACTTGGTGGCGATCACCTCGGCGATTCGGGTGCTGCTATTGCCCTTCATCAACTCCAGGATGGAGACGTCCACCTTGAACTCCTCGCGGATTTTCATCTGCAGGTCGATGGCCATAAGCGAGTCGAGCCCATAGCGATTGATGGGGGTGTCCGGGTCGATGTGTTCTGGTGCCAGCTTCAGGGTGGCGGCCAGCATGCCGGTGAAGCACTGGGCGCTGGCGCTGGTCAGCGCGGCGCTGCCCTGGGCGTGCAGGTCGGACCAGCTGTCGCCCTGGGGCTGGTCAGCATCGGCATCTACCAGTTCGGAGAAGCGCGGGTTGGCGCTGGCGCTTTCACACTGGCCCCAGCGCTGCCAGTCGATATTGAAAATACCCATCTGCGCCACCGGCGCCTGCATCAGTTGGCCAAACGCCGCGTGGGCCTGGTCTACCGAGCAACCGTGAATGCCGATATGGGCCAGGTGCTTGATCACATTGGCGTCGGCCGCCATGCCCACATCGCTGAGCACGCCCCAGTTGATGGACGTGGCGGCCAGGCCGTGGGCGTGGCGGTGCTGGGCGAGATTGTCGAGGAACAGGTTGGCGGCCACGTAGTTGGCCTGGTTGCGGTTGCCGATCAGGGCGGAGACCGAGGAGTAGAGTACAAAGCAGTCCAGTGGCAAGTGCCGGGTAAGGCTGTGCAGATGCCAGGCGCCCAGGGCCTTGGGGCGCATGACGGTGGCCAGGCTGGCGCTGTCGATGGCCATCAGTTCGCGGTCGTCCAGCACCCCCGCGGTATGGAATACCCCGCCCAGCGGTGGCAGCTGCTGGCCGATGCAGGCCAGCATGTTGCTGGTGGCGGCGCGGTCGGCGATATCCGCCGCCAGCACACTGACGCGGGCGCCAGCGGCTTCCAGTTCCGCAATTGCGGCGTTTGCCGCTGTAGTGCTGGCGCCACTGCGGCTCACCAAAGCCAGGTGGCGGGCACCCTGTTGCACCAGCCAGCGGGCCATGCCGAGACCAAAGCCGCCGCAACCACCGCTGATGAGATAGGTGGCGTCGGGCCGGATGCGCAGGCTGGCAGCGGGCTTGGGAATACTTTCCAGGGGCGCAGCGGAATCGAGGTCCAGCACTCCCGGGGCAGCAGGGTCGGTGAGCAGCGCTGTCGCTTCCAACACCGGCAGGGGCGCACGGTCCCGAGCGGCAACCTGACTTGGATCGAGGTTGGCAATCAGGGATTGCAGTTGCCGCTGTAATTCGACTGGCGCGAGCAGGGCGTCGGCCAGCAGGTCAGCTTTGCGCAATTGAACCTGCAGTTTGCCGGAGGCCAGGGGTACAGGCAGCACATCCTGTTGCAGGTCAGCCTGCAGGTTGATCAAGCAGCCCCGGGTCGCCAGCAGGGCATCGACATCGATATGGGGCGCGGGACCCGCGCTGTTGAGGATCAAATCGAAACCGCTGGCGGGGCGCCGGGCCTGTAAATCCTGCATTAAGTCGGCGCTATTGATATGTAGCTGGCGACCGCTGCTGGTGTCGGCTGCGGCCAGTACTTCCACACACTGGCAACCCAGGCTGGCGGCCAGCTGTGCCAACCAGTGGCCGCTGGCGGTGTCGCTGCCGAGAATCAGCACCGAGCTACCCACTTCTACGCGGCCATAGTCCAGCAGCGCGGCTTGCGCCTGGTGCAGGCCGGATAGGGCGCCCGCGGCTCGGGTTGCCGGCCAGTCGGCGGGTTTGCGCAGCGCCAGCATCGAAGCCGGGTCGAGGTTGACAAAGCGCCGCAGCTCACCCCGGTAGCAAGCGATGATTTCCTCACCGCTGTGGTAAGCCTTTACGGCAGCGCCAGTGTTGACGATACGCGCACAGACTTCCTGCAGGTCGTCGCTGCCGCCGTTTACAACCGCGGCCAGCAGTTGGATTTCAATCTCATGGTCCTGGGGCTGGCGGCGTGAGCAGTGCTGGAACCCGGCGCCGCAGAGTTGCGCCAGCTCGGTGGGCGCCAGCTCGACATTACGCTCTGGCCCGGCCACTTGCGGCTGCGGACGTGGCGCCTCGTGCAGAGGACTGTGGCAGAGGCGATAGGCGAACCGTTGTGAACCGCGCAGGGCGAGTTCCTGTTCGACTGTATTGTCGGCGCGAGTATTTTGGCCGGAGGGGCTGACGGCACATTCGGCCAGTAGTTGTTGCATGGCCGGTGGGGACAGGTCGCGATCCAGGTCGATGGCAGTGCAATGCAGCTTGGGCAGTTCCATTGCCGCCACCCGGGCGAGACCGATCACCGGGCTCTGGGCGAAGCCGTCGCAGGTGTCGGTGTCCAGCACCCGCTGGGCGTCGCGGGTCAGGAGAATGGTTTTCAGGGGCAGCGGGCTGTCCAGCTCTTGTACTGCTTGCAGGAACCCCAGGGCCTGGGCGCTGCCTTGCAGGTGGACGGGGTCGTCACTGGTCTGCTCCATGGCCAGGCCATAGACCAGGCACAGCCGGTCGTAGTCGCGGAACTGCTGCTGGTCTGCGAAGACGCGTCGCAGCTGCTCGGCACTGCCCGGGTCAAGCTGGTATTCCCGCTGGTTCAGTTTACGGTACTCACCCTCGGCATAGAGGGTGATCTGGTCAATACCTGGCTGCTGCTGAAAGGTCTGCTTTAACTGCTGGCCGGCATCACTGCGTGGCAGCAGGACGATATGGCAGACAGAACCCTGGTCGCCCGGATTCTGCTGGTCGGCAGCGACCGCTGCCGTATTTATGTCAGGCAGTGCCTCTTGCGGCAGCCAGCGCCCCTGGTAGGCCCAGTCATCCAGTTGCACGGCGGCGTCATCCTGCAGGGAGCGCAGCGCCTGGCAGCGCAAATCGAGAATTTCTGCCAGCACCCGGCCGCTGTCGTCGCAGATACTGATATGGCCGCGAATACTCTGCGCGCTGATATCCGTCACCGTGCCATGACAGTAAATGGCACCGCCGGCTTTCTCGTAGTGACGCAGTTGACCGATGTGTACTGGGATATACACCTGGCGACCGAACTCACTCTGTTCCGGCAGCGCCGAGATCAGCGCCTGGAAGCAGGCATCCAGCAGGGTGGGGTGCAGCTGGTGATCCCCGGCCGGCAGGCTGATATCGGCGTGGGCGCGAATCCGGGCCAGCACTGCGCCGTCGCGGCGCCAGAGCATGTCGATGCCCTGGAACCGGGGGCCGTACTGGAGCCCGCGTTGCGCCAGCGCCGGGTAGATTTCGGCCGCCTCCAGCAGTTGCATGCCCGCCGCCTTGAGGGCGTTGATGTCGACGCTCTGCTGCTGCACCAGGGTCAGGTCCTGCAGGCGGCCGCTGGCGTGCAGGGTGTGCTGGTCGCGCTCTGCCGGGGTGTGACTGTGGATTTCAAAGTGCCCCTGTTGCACCCGGGTCTGCATCAGGTGCTCGCTATCACTGTCGATCACCATGGCATTGTGCAGGCGGATATCGGTCAGCAAGCAGGCGTCGCCAGTGGCAGTTTCCCGGTGGGCACAGAGTGCCGCTTCGATATAGGCGGCGCCCGGCAGGATAACCAGGTCTTCCACCTTGTGATCTTCGAGCCAGGGCAGGTAGTTGCTGTTGACCTGGTTGCACCAGCTGTTAAACGGCCCCTCCTCCCGCGCGCCCAGTACCGCGTGCTGGAAACTGTGGCCGAGCCGGTCGCGCTGCGCCTGGGGGGCATCGTTCCAGTGACGCTCCCGCTGCCAGGGGTAGGTGGGCAGTGGCACGTAGGCAGGTGCCATGGGGGTGCAATGCTCACCGTCGACGGTCCAGCAAAAACGATTGCTGGCCAGGTTGGCCCAGTGCAGGCGGTAACCCAGGGTGTAAAGGGTTGCTGCACAGTGGCGCAGGTTCAGCTGTTCCGCGGCACCCCGCTGCAGTGAGTTCAGCAAGTGGCCCTTGACCTTGTGTTTGCTGAAACTCTCTTTGATCGAGGTGGATAAAACCGGGTGTGGACCGATCTCAATAAAATCCTCATAGCCATCGGCCAGCATCTGCTCCAGCGTCTTGTAAAAGTACACCGGCTGGCGCACGTTGCGGCACCAGTATTCGGCGTCGTAGGCGCTGCCTTTGATGCGTGCAGCGGTGACCGTTGAGTACACAGACAATGTCGGCTTTGCAGGCGTGAGCTCGGCCAGGCAGCTGCGGATTTCATCCAGCAGCGGGTCCATGGTAGGGCTGTGGTAGGCCACCTCGACCTGCAGCGGACGATTGAACGCACCACGCGCGTCCAGCTGGGCGGCGATTTTCTCCAGCGCTTTGCTGTCGCCGGCCAGGGTAATGGCGCTGGGACCGTTGATGGCGGCGATGGATACCTTGCCCTGCCAGGGCTCAAGCAGGGCGTCGGCTTCGGTTTCGTTTACCCCGACCGCCAGCATCGACCCCTGGTGGGCGGCTTTCTTCTGGATGCGGCTGCGCTGGTAGCTCACCAGCAGCGCCTGTTGCAGTGACAGAATGCCGGAGTGGTAGGCGCTGGCCACCTCGCCCACGCTGTGGCCGACGATGGCTGCCGGCTCGATACCCCAGCTGCACAGCAGTTCCACCAGCGCCACTTGCAGGACAAAGTTGGCCGGCTGGGCGATCTGGGTTTCGCCGATCCGCGATTCGTTTTCGGGGCGCAACATTTCTTCCTGGATTGACCAGCCGGCGATGTCGCGGAACAGCTGGTCACAGCGGTACACCGCGGCGCGAAATACCGGCTCCGAATGAAACAGCTGCTGGCCCATACCCCACCACTGGGGGCCCATACCGGTAAAGACAAAGGCAAGCTTATTGCGCGCCTGGCTGACGTGGCCCTCGGCGCTGTGCGGGTTGGGTTGCTGGTCCAGGTACTGGCGCAAGTTCGTGCACAGCTCCTCCCGATTGGCGCCGCTGATGCAGAGTCGATGCTCCAGTTGCGCGCGCCGGTCGCCGGCGGAGTAACACAGGTCGCTGAGGGCAGGCTCATCTGTGTCGCTCTGCAGTCGCTGCCAGTAGAGTTCTGCCAGCTTTGTGAGTGCGGGTTTGCTGCGCGCCGACAGCGGCAGCAGCCAGCGCTGGCCGCTGGCGTTTTCAATATTGCCCCGTGGCAGGGACGGTGCCGCGGGAGAGTAACTCTGCAACAGGGCACCGGCGTTGGTACCGCCGTAGCCAAACGAATTGATGGCGGAGTACAGCGGCTGCTCGCCGCCCGGCAGTGGCGTGGCCCGGCGCGGCACTTGCAGACGCAAATCTGCGAACGGAATTTTCGGGTTGAGTTGCTGCAGGTTTGCCTGGGGCGGCACACAGCGGTGCTGCAGGGTGAGGGCGGTCTTGATAATCCCGGCCACCCCGGAGGCGGCTTCCAGGTGGCCGATGCTGCTCTTGACGGAACCGACGATACAGGGGGCGTCGGCCGTTTTCTCGCAACCAATGGTGGCGCCGATGGCGGACATCTCCAGCGGGTCACCGACGGCCGTGCCAGTGCCGTGGGCTTCGAAGTAGTGAATGTCTTTCAGCGGCACTTGCGCGCGCCGCGCCACTTTGCGAATCAGCGCTTGCTGCGATTCGGTATTGGGCACAGTAATGCCGTCAGTGCGACCGTCCTGGTTGCAGGCGGTGGCGCGGATCTGGGCGTAGATCCGGTCGCCGTCGCGCTCGGCGTCGGCCAGCGGTTTGACCACGATGATGCCGGCACCTTCACCGCGACCGTAACCGTTGGCGCGGGCGTCGAAGGCCTTGGAGCGGCCGTCGGGGGCGAGGAAACCGCCCTTGCACAGGCCGATAAAAATTTCCGGCCGGTGCATGATGTTGACGCCGCCCACCAGGGCCAGTTCGCTGTCGCCATTCCAGATGCTTTGGCAGGCCTGGTCGAGGGCCACCATGGAGGCGGAACAGGCGGTATCGATGGTCATGCTGGGGCCGCGCAGGTCGTAGAAGTAGGAGAGCCGGTTGGAGAGCATGGTCAGGGTCATGCCCACGGCGGTGTTGGCGGCGATGGTGTGACGGTTGAGGGGGCTCAGTTGGGTGAGCTTGTTGTCCAGCATAAAGCCGCCCACAAACACGCCGGTCTCGCTGCCGGCCAGGGATTCCGGGTCGATACCGGCATCTTCCAGCGCTTCCCAACTGACTTCCATCAGCACCCGTTGTTGCGGATCCATGGAAGCTGCTTCCCGCGGCGACACGCCAAAAAACAGGGCGTCGAAGTCAAAGATATTTTCTTCCAGGAAGCCGCCGCTCTTGACGTACATCTTGCCCGGCTTGTTGCGATCACTGTCGTAGAATCGATCTATGGCCCAGCGGTCGGCGGGCACATCGACGATGCAGTCCCTGCCCGCCAGCAGGTTGTCCCAGAACAGGCGCGGATTGGCAGCCGCCCCGGGAAAGCGGCAACCAATACCGACAATCGCCAGTGGCTCAGGGGCCTGGTCACGGGTGGTTGGGACGAGGTTGAAACGCTCGGCGGAAGTGTAGTCATTCATAGTGTGATCCTTCACTGCGCTGGTGGGTGTTAACACGATGGTTTGCGCCAGTCAGGCAAATGGCTCGTGAACTGTGCTCGATCGCCGGCAGGGAAGCTGTCGAGTTGCAGCACAGTGTACGAATAGCAGGGCTCGCCGGGCTGTTAGAAATTACCCGGCGTTTTGTGACTTATTTACATTGTTCGGGGCACTTCGGAGGTGGACTGAAATTTTCTGCGCAGCCTGAATTTATAGGCTTAAACGGTAGGCCGGAGACGAATGGCACTTACTTGAGAGTGTCATCCCCGCGCAGGCGGGGATCCAGTGTTTCAGGACACATATAACGCAGGCCCCTGGATTCCCGCCTGCGCGGGAATGACACCCAAGACAACGCGCGAAAGCTGATTAACTCTCCTGGATTCCCGCCTGCGCGGGAATGACAAGCTGGATTTTTCGCAACTTTGCGATGTTGCCGTCCAGGTTAGAGGCTTTTAAAAACTGCCGCAGCAGAGACAATCATCATGCGGGCCTGGGCGTGCACGAAGGTCAACTGTGAATAAACACCCGGGTCATAACGTACTGCGTTGCAAGTAACTGGCAGTTGACATCCAGCTCGCGCCCGGTTGGCAGGGAACTGTGCAGGGGTTGGTTGATGCGTAACCTGAGAGAGCTTAGCCGCGGCTCAATATGGATCACCGACACCGCATCGAAATCAAAGTAGCGACCGACCACCGGGTAGGCGGCCTTGAAAAAACTTTCCTTGGCAGAAAACATGAGGGTGAGCAGCAGTTGCCGTGACACGCTCGACTCATCCAGCAGCTCGCGCTCTGCGTTGTCCAGTAGCCGGCACTCGATGTTCGCGGCCGTCTCCGCAGGAACGATTTCTTCAATATCGATTCCCAGCCCGGGCCAGTGTGCTTTGCCCGCTCGGCCGGCATGGTCCTGTTGCACCACCAGCGCCACCGCCTGGCCCCGGCAGTGACTTATGGAGCCGGTAAAGCCCTGCGGCCAGGTCGGAATACCGAGTTTATCCCGGCCCACGCTTACCGGCTGCAGGCAGAGTAGATCCAGGGCGCGCAGGGCACAGTAGCGGCCGGCGAGGTATTCGGCCCGGCGACGCAGTACGGATTGGCGAATGCTGGCGGGTAAGGGGATCTGCAGTTCGTCAAACAGCGTGTCGCGGTAGCGGGAAATGTCGAAACTACAGTGTACCAGCGGTACTGCGCGGCCGTGCCACAGCCAGCTGCAGTTCTCCTGCAGGAATGGCAGAGGCTCAAGCGTGGAGTGTACGGGTATCGATACCGCTTCGCAGGTCATGGTCGGTTTTCCTGGATTCTTCCCTGGTTGCTGCCAAGGCTAGACCATGCCCGCGCCCGCGTATGTCGACAATTGCGCTGCCAATATGTGACTTATTTACCACGCGGTATTTACCTGACGATATTTATCCCGTGGCAGTATCACCACACACCGTCACCGCAAAAGCTAATGCCAGGGCGTCTTTCACTGCGGCACCAGGTCGCGAAAGTCCTGTTTCCAGTTGATGCTCGGGTCCAGCGATGGCATCAGCCCCGCTGCGGCGGCACAGACCCGCGGGATGGCCTGGATGCAGGGCATGATGGTGGAGATGTAGCTGGGCTCGACCTCCATATTGCCGAGCTGGAAAAAGCGCTCGTCGCTGTGGTTGGAGACAGAGTAGTTGAGGGTCATGCGCATGGACGGGCGCCCCTCGATGGTACCTACATAGTACTGGCCCGGTTCGACGCCCTCGGGCAGCATGCTGTCCCCCACCAGCCAGTGGTATTCGATGGTGAACAGTGGGTCCGGGCCGATGCTGTCCACGAAGCCCTGCATGCGGTGGGTGATGCGGCCGACGGTACCGGCCTTGATCAGGAAGGGCTTGTGGATATCCGCGGCGGCGGGAATATAGTCGTGGGAGGCCACTACCCGGTCGTAGGTTACCCCCAGTACCTTGCCAGCGGTGTGGACGATACCGTTCATAAAGTTCACGGCCATGGTCCTGGAGACTTCAATCTTCTCAGCTTCCTCTGGTGTGTTGCCGAAACCTATGTATTTAAGTGGGCCAGGATCAGCTTCACTGCAATCCCAATGCTCCTGCAATTTCACCGCTTTGACGTCGGCGCTGCCGTTGGTCAGGCCCAGCAATATGCGATTGGGAATCAGGTGCGGGTCGATGCCGTCGGCATAGAAGGTGGCGTTGCCCTGGGCGCATGCGGCTTGCAGCCGGTCGATAAAGGCCTGGTCGCGATACATCTGTGCGTTCTGGTAGGGCAGCGGTGTGACGATGTTCTTGCCCGCGGCAAGAATCTGCAGGATCTCATCGTCGGTATGGTAGGTGCCTTCGTCGTGGGCGGTATAGATGACACAGTCGCACTCGAGGGCCAGCAACTCCTCGACGTTGTTGCTGGCAATGACGCCAGTGGCCTCAATGCCCACCAGCTCGCCGGCGTCGATGCCGTTTTTTCGCTCGCTGTAGACCCGCACACCGACCAGTTCAAACGCCGGTGAATTGACGACTTCCCAAATGCTGATGCCGCCCATTCTGCCGGGGCCCCAGACGATGACTTTATAGGGTTTACGCATAGTGTTGTCCTTATTGATTATGGTATTTGCTTTGGCTTTGGCTTTGGCCTTGGTATCGGTATTGATATCGGTAAAGCCATTGGTTGCGGTGCGACCTGGCCAACGGTTTGACTCGGGGTCATAGCATTCTTATTTGGCGCCCGGGTGCCCCGGGTCGATGGCCGAAGCGCCTTGGGCCAGTGGCCCGGGCGGCTTCGAGACCGGTTCCGAGGGCATCCGCTTGCATAGCTACCTGAGCCTTCAGGCTATTGCTGTTATGGTTTATATTTGACACTTTTAGTGATTCTGTATAAATTAAGTCCAAGTTTCAAGCTTAAATTATAAAAATCCCGTTGCCCATCAGGGCGACACTTCTGTGAGAATGAGAATATGTCTGGAATGGGAAATCCCGAAACCTGGTCCTTAGGACAGCAGGACACCGTTATAGACGCCCTGGATCGCGCCGTCGCCGAACACCCCGAGCGTATACTGCTGGATTTTGGCGGTGAGCTGTTCAGTTATGGCGAGGTGGACAAACTGTCCAACCGCATGGCCCACTCCCTGCAGGAACTGGGTTTGCAGCAGGGCGAGACCCTGGTCAGCATGCTGGACAACAACATCGATGCAGTGGTCAGCTGGTTGGCGGTCAACAAGCTGAGTGCGGTCAGTGTACCGATCAACACCGCTTTGCGCGGCAGCTTTATGGCGCACCAAATCAACGATGCCGACTGCAAGATTCTAGTTTGCGAAGCGGACTACGTGCAGCGCGTGGTCGATATCGCCGACACCCTGCCCAACCTCGAGTTGGTGCTCTATCGCGGTGACCTGGCTGATCAACCTCAATGCTCCAAGCGCATCCTGCCGCTGGACGAGTATCGCGGCAGCAACGATGCCGGTTTTGCAAGCAAGCCCAAACCCTCGGACCTGGCCTGCATTATCTACACCTCGGGTACCACTGGCCCATCGAAGGGCTGCATGCTCAGTTACAACTTTATGTGCAGTCTCGCCCGTCTGCAATTGCGCGCCGGACCGGCCAGCAAGGACGATATTACTATTACCCCCTTGCCGCTGTTTCACATGAACGCCCTCTGCGTGGGTATTATTTCCAATATTCTGGTGGGGGCGCGGGTGGCGATTATTCCGCGTTTCTCGGTGTCCAATTTTTGGCCGGAAGTGCAGCGTTCGGGAGCGACCATCGCCTCGATATTAGGCAGTATGGGCTGGCTGCTGGCGCAGGCCGATGACAACGAAGCCATGCAGCAATGCATTGGCCAGATACACACGGTGCGCGGCAACCCTTTTACTGAAGAGGCGAAAAAAATCTGGCGCGAGCGCTTCGGTGCCAAACAGGTGGGCGGCAATGGCTACGGCCTCACCGAGGCCTGCGTGATCACCTCCCTGCCCGGTGGCGAATACGCGGCGCCGGGCTCGTCGGGCAAGCGCATCCCCGAATACGACGTGCGCATTGTGGACGACCTGGATCGCGAGCTGCCCGCCAATACCCCCGGTGAGGTGGTGGTGCGGCCGCTGCACCCGGACATTATGTTTATGGGCTACTGGCGCCGGCCCGAAGAGACCCTCAAGCTGATGCGCAATTTATGGCTCCACACCGGTGATATCGGCAAGTTTGACGAGGACGGATTTTTTTACTTCGTCGATCGGAAAAAAGATTATCTGCGTCGCCGCGGCGAGAATATTTCCAGCTTTGAAATGGAATCGGCGTTTTCCGATCACCCGGATATTGCCGAGGTGGCGGTGCATGCGGTGCCGTCCGACAAGGGTGAAGACGATGTCAAAGTGACTGCGATTCTGCGCCCCGGTGCGACGCTCAGCGAAGAGGCATTGTTTCACTGGTCCACCGACGTGGTGCCTTACTACGCTTTGCCGCGCTATATCGAATTCCGCACCAGCCTGCCAAAAAACCCCCAGGGCAGGGTGCTGAAATACCTGTTGCGCGACGAGGGCAAAACCGGGCAAACCTGGGACCTGGAAGACACGGACATCAAGGTGGCGAAACGTTAATTGCGCTCCACCTTTTTGTTGCTAACAATAGTGCGTTGATAAGAGTGACGCGTTGATAAGAATGTTGATAACAATAACAAATGGACCATGCTGCTATGAATGCAACTCAAGGTTGGCTGGCGGTCGCTGCGGTTGAAGAAGTGAACGGCAAAACCCCCCGGGCAGTTTCAGCCGGGGGCTTTGATTTCGCGTTATTCCGTGATCGCGACGGGGTGGCGCGGGCGCTGCAGAACCGCTGTCCACATCGGCGGGTGCCCCTGACCTTGGGCAAGATTATCGACGGCGCCATACGCTGTGCCTATCACGGCTGGACCTTTGACGGCGGCAGTGGTGCCTGCATCGATGTGCCCAATTTGAGTGAAGCAGAGCGCGTGCCCCCCAGTTTTTGTGTGCCGGCTTACCCGGTGGCCGAGCACCAGGGCTTTGTTTTTGTCTGGGCGGGCGAGGGCGAGCCGGGCTTGTTGCCGCCGCTGGCAGCGCAAGTCGATGCCCGCCTGGAGCTGGAGACCTACGGCAGCGGTGTGGCCGCGCTGGGAGTCGATCACTACCGCGATCTCCTGTTCGACGGGCCAGAAGTGGTGTTTGATATTCCGGGGGTAAGATTTACCGATTTTTACCTCGGCGATGTGCGGGTTATTGGTGACCGCCTGGTCATTGATCGGGAGGCCGAGTGGGGCCTGGCCAGCAAGCCGGCGGACATCAAGTTGGTCGACCGCCCTCTGGTGTTGCGCACGGAGCAGATTATTGGCAGTGGCAATGTGTTGTTCACCCTGCTCGACGCCAATGAGGATGTACTGGCGTCCCTGACGCTGGCGTTTGCCGCGGGCCGGCGCGGTACCACCTCCTATTGCTGGCGTTACCGCCGCTATACCGGTTTCAACCGCCAGCAGCCCGGAAAATATCGCTTGCTGGCCCGGGGCCGAGCGCCGGTTGAAGTATTTGAGAAACTGGATGGCAGCGCAGTAGCCGCAACCCTGGTCGGCCCTTCGGCCGATCTGTCGCTGCAGCCAGAATGGAAAATTCCGTTGCGGGAAGAGGAGATGGCGTTATGAACAGCAAGGTCGATGCAGTACCGTCAAGGCAAAAGCTGGCCACCGATTGGTTGCCGTCAAATTTTGACTTGCGTGATACCTGGTTTGCGGTAGCCCACGCCAATCACGTCTCCGCCCGGCCGATCAAGCGGGTGATGCACGCCCGCCAGTGCTACTTGTGGCGGGAGAACGGCACTCCGGTCGCCGCCGAGTTTCACCCCCTGCATATGGCGGCAATGAAATCTGAATACTCGGAATTTACCGCCGGCTCGGGTTACTTTCCGGTGGCGGAGCGCTACGGCTACGTCTGGGTTTGGTACGGCAACCCGGCCAACGCCACGCTGGACTTGCTGCCGCAGATCCCTTTTTTGCCCCGCGATGGCAGCAGTATTCCGGCCTATATGCGCACCACGGTGCGTTTCGATGGCTGTTCGCCGCTGTCGGTGGAGAACCTGCTGGATTTGACCCACGCGGACTTTCTCCACGGCGAAGTGGTGGGAGGCGAGGGCGAGGCCGAGTCCGATGAGGTTGAGTACAGCCATACCAGTGAGACCCTGACTCGCACCCGCATTGTGACCCACAAGCCGGTGTCCCCGGTAATGCGCTGGGTCGGGGGGGTGCGGGCCAAATACCAGGATTTCCGCTCAACCCTGCACGTGCACTTGCGCAGCAACCTGTGCATTTCCTATCCGCGCTTCCGCCCGGGCTTCGATATTCCCAATGTGCAGCCGTTTGTGCCCAGTGGCAAGTACCGCTCCAGGGTCAATCAAATATTTAACCTGCAGGCAGCACCCTTGCCGTTTCGCCACATTATGCCGCGCATGGCCTATGTGGTGGGCCCGCAGGACAATTCCGTGGTGCGGCCGCAGACACCGGTCTACCTCAGCGACAATGCGCCCCGGGACCTGCACTCGCGCTTCGACGGCCCCGGTGCGCGCTATCGCCTGTTGATGAAAAAGCTGTGGGAGCGCCAGCAGAATGGCGATTTTTCCTACGCAGGGGACGCCGATCCCGGGGCCGATATCGCGGCCCTGCTGGGTATGGATCGAGCCCTTGAATGACGTTCGCAGCGCTACAGGCCGCTTGCCGCTAAAATTAAAAATGACATAAACACGAAAAGTGTTAAGCTACAGCTTCACTGTGGCAACCGAAAAATGGAATCTGACGCCGCGCCACTCATTACAGGCGCACTCGGCTGATGCAACCAGGCCTTTTTTTGGCTGAATCGTTGGAGATATTGTTGGTTGTTGTTGTCGGTAGATAAGCAAATGCGGAGGGGCCCAATGCCCGAGGCGGAGTTAACAATAACGCGGAAGGTAAAGGCAAAGGAAAAAGTGCCGGCAAAAGAAGTTGCGAAGATAAATGGACCGATCAAGCGGCGGCGCAACAAGCGCTCCGAGAATACCATCCAGACCATTTTCGACGCCGCCGAGCAGGTGATCCTGGTGTCCGGCGCGGAGCGTGTGTCCATACTGGACGTCTGCAAGGTGGCGGATATTTCCCGGGGTACCTTTTACCGCTACTTCTCCTCCCAGGATGAATTGCTGGATGCCTTCTCCAAATTCAAGCGGGATCGTTTCCACACGTCCCTCACAGTAGCACTGGCGCCTTTCAATGACCCGGACGAACGCTTCAATGCGCTAGTCAACTATTTGAACAAGTACCTGGAGCAGGGGCGGGCGCGAAAGTTATTGACGGTAGCGCCGCAGTACGCCATGGGTTGGTTTAACCGCATTTTTCACGACGCCATCGAACGTTTTCAAGTGGATTTACGCATCGTTTTCGATGCCTGGGATGAGCGCCTGGGGGTGGAGCTGGATCGGGAATTGATCTGCGAATTTTTGATTCGCTACATTTTGAGCGAGCAACTGGTGAAGTCGACGCCACAGCGGCGCCGGGCACTGCCGAAAAAAATTCGCCGTATGGTACAGGCGATGGTCATCGCCCATCGATTATAGAGTACTAGACTAGGCGCCATTCATAAACGTGTCTATGTCTCCCTCGCTGGCCGGGATCCAGTGCTCTGGTGAGCCGAGGTTCCGTGTGCTGCAAGGTCATCCCCGCGCAGGCGGGGATCCAGTGAGTACTCGAAATCTATAGACGCCGGACTGTCACCTGCGCGGAAATAACGGTAAATAATAGCCTAGCCCCTCCTGCAGTTTGACCGTTGGTAAAAGGTAAACACTCTTCAGTTGCGTCGCAGCTGTGGTTCAATTGAGCCCCGATTTTTTACAGAGATAAAAACAATGCCTACATCTGCCGACTATGACGTTGCCATCATTGGTGGTGGCCACAACGGCCTTACCGCGGCTTGCTACCTGGCCGCCGAAGGAAAAAAAGTTGTGGTGATCGAAGCGCTGGATAAAGCCGGTGGCATGTGCAACTCCGGTTACACACTACCGCAAGCGCCACAACATATGATTCACCCCTGTGCCCTGGATTTGATGTCACTGCGGGTGCACCCCATGGTGCCCGATGAATTGCAGCTTGCCCGCCACGGTTTTCGCCAGGAGCGGATGCTGCCCGGTTATGTGTTCCTGCATCCCGATGGTTCATCGCTGGTGTTTGGCAGTACGCCGGAAGAAACTGCCGCAGAAATACGCCGCTACTCGGCCAAAGATGCGGAAGAATTCCTCAGTTTGATGCAAGTGGTCAATGCCTTTGTGGATATGGCACTGCCGCAGATGCGGGTCGATCCGGCGCGCTTTAATTTCGGCGCCAAGATGGCCTCGCTGGGTGTGTTGTTGAAAAACCTCAAGCTCAAGCCGGAAATTATGGGGCTGGTTAGCAGTCCGGCCTACACCACCATCATGGAGCGCTTCGAGCATCCTGTGACCCAGTCGGCACTGTGCTGCCTGCTCGGTGCCGCCGGCCCCATTGCCAATGAGGGCACCGGAATCTATTTTGTCCTGCTGGGGTTCGTGCAACGCTTTGGGCTCGGCCGTTCCATCGGTGGTATGCAGGCGTTGAGTGACGCGTTTGTCGGTCGCCTCAAGGAAGTGGGTGGCGAACTGATGTTGTCTACCCGGGTGGAGGAAATCGTTGCCGAGGCGGGTAAAGTCAAAGGGGTGCGCCTGGCCGATGGCCGCATGCTCAATGCCAAAGCGGTAATTGGTGCTATCCACCCCAAGCCGGCGCTGGAAATGGTGACGGCCGGGGAGATTGAGCGCAAACTACTGACCCGGGTCGCCCTGGCGCCCGCCAACTCCCACGGTGCCGCACCGGTCAAGGTGGACGTCGCACTCAAAGGTCAAATCAGCTACAAGCGCCACGAGGCGCTGCGTGGCGACGGTGTGAGTTTCCGCAAGAGTGGTATTATTTTCGGCACCGCCGAGGCGGTGCTGGATAATTTCAAGTGCGCGGCACGGGGCGAAGTATCAAAGCTGCCTTACCAGTGGATTACCGCGCCCACGGCCATGGACCCCAGTCAGGCCCCGGAAGGCCAGGATGTGGCCTATCTCTACCCGGTAGCCATGCCGGTGCACCCCACCGAGGGCTGGGATGCGATCCGGGACGAGGTGGCGCAAATGCTGATCGACCAGGCCGCCGAGTATATGGACGGCTTGAAGGAGCACGAAATTGCCCGCAATATCGACGTGCCCATGGATTGGGAGAAAAAATACAACGTTCACAATGGCTGTGTGGTGCATATCGATACCATGCCCTCCCGCTCCGGCGGTATGCGCCCGGCGGCCGGGCTGGGTGGCGATACCCTGCCGGTAGCAGGTCTGTACCTGGGTGGTGCTGGCATCGCACCGGGTGGCGGGGTCAACGGCTTGCCCGGTCGCATTACCGCGGCGCGGGTGTCGCGCTACTTGAAAAAGTAATTGCCACGGGGCGTGCAGTCAGGCGCGCTCAGTGTTTTTCCAGGGCGTTGAGAATCAGGTCGGCGATGTAGGTCTTCCAGCTTAGTGGTGCCTCATTGTCGGTCGGGTCAAAGCCCCCGACCGCGGATATGAGGTAGCGGCTGGTGAAGGTGCCACTGATCATCAGCGCCGCGGTCGCGAACACATAATTGGGCGGCATCCGATCGTGGAACAGGCCTTCATCGACACCGCGCTGGATGATATCGGTCATTTTTACGGTCAGTAGCGGGCCCATATCCAGCACACGGTTGCGAGGCGTGTCGTGATTGTCGTGGTAGCGAATACCTTCGGTGGCCAGGGAGGCCAGCGCCGGGTCCTGCTTGAATTGGTCAAACATCTGGTAGAGCATGGAGCGCATGGCCTCTCGGGGCGGCAGGTGCTCCAGGTCCAGCTGTGCCAGCTCAGTCATGGCGTGGTAGGAGGACTCGTCCAGCACGCAGGCGAACAAGTTGTCTTTGCTCAGGTAGTAGTGGTAGATCAGTTGCTTGGTGACGCCGGCCGCTTCGGCGATGGATTGAATATGGGCTTTGTCCAAACCCTTGTCGGCAAACTCCGCGCGGGCCGCGTCCAGAATACGCTGCATGGTTTCTACCTTGCTCGAGGACTTGGTTTGCTGGACTTTTTTGGTCATGAATTATTTCCCGCTATGGCCCGGCCCATTGGACCCGCTGTCAAACTTGAGCGCATGCGTTGCGCCGGTCGTTACTCTACCATAGTGACTTGATGCTTCATATGCGGTGTGCCTTTTCTTGCCACCTCTGCTTGCAAGGCAGCAACTCGGTGGAAAAGTGCATCAATAATAAATACCCAGAGGAACGACCAATATGACCAAGCCTGCTGCTCTCGATATCCCACTGAAAGCCTCCTACAACGTCGTCTCCCAGACCTACAAGGGCACGGACATCGACATTCACGAAGTCTGCGAAGCGATGCGCAAGAAAACGCCGATTTACGAGGGCGATTTTATTGCCCAGTTTGGCGTGCCCACCAATGCTGGCCTGGCCCAGGGGACCAAACCGACCTTTGCGGTGTTTAACTACGACGATGTCATGACGGTATTGCGCGACGCGGACACCTACACCAGCGGCTTTATTTTAAAAGGCTTCGGCGCCGCTTTTGAAGGCGGGCTGTTTATCCTGGGCCTGGACGGCGAGCAGCATCGCAAGGTGCGTCAATTGCTGCAACCCGCTTTCGTGCCGGCCACGGTGAATAAATGGCGCGGCAAGATGGATCGGGTGATTCGCGAGGACTTCCTCCAGCCGCTGGTGGCGGACAAGAAAGCCAACCTGATGGATTTCGGGCTCTATTTTCCCATTCGCATTATGTATTCACTGATGGGGTTTCCCGAGAATGACCCTGAGCAGTACAAGCAGTTTGCCTCCTGGTCACTGCTGATGGCCGGTGCCAACCAGATTGATCCGGACAAAATCGACGAGGCCAAGCGCCTGGGTATGCTGGCAGCGCAGGGCCTCTACGACGCCATTAAAGAGGTGGTGGTCAAGCGTCGGGAGGAGGGCGCCGAGGGCGAAGACCTGATTGCCCGCTTGCTGCGTGCGGATAACGAAGGCCAACGTCTCACCGATCACGAAGTGGTGACCTTCGTGCGTTCCCTGCTGCCGGCGGCGGGCGAAACCACCACTCGCACCCTGAGCTGCATCCTGGTGATGCTGTTTACCACCCCCGGCCTGCTCGAGCGGGTGCGCGAGGATCGCAGTTTGATTCCGCGTTTGATCGATGAAACAGTGCGCTACGAGCCGATTGCGACCTTCAAGGTACGGGAGACCTCCCGCGAGGTGGAAATGCACGGGGTCAAGATTCCCAAGGGCTCCTTTGTGCAAGCGATGGTGGTGTCGGCTAATCGCGACGAAAAAGTATTTGAAAACCCCCATGAATTTAACATCGACCGCAAGGCGCGGCCGTCGTTTGGTTTCGGTTTTGGACCACACATGTGCATTGGCCAGTTTGTTGCCAAGCTGGAACTCAATTGCGCCCTGAACGCGATGCTCGATCTGTACCCCAATATGCGCCTGGACCCGGACTATCCGGTGCCGAAGATTGAGGGCGCCCAATTGCGCGGGGCCTCCGAAGTGCACGTCATCTGGGATTAACCGGTTTTATTTTGAAAAACATAACAAGGGAATAACTGCATGCGCTATTTTAAGAATGTTCCACCGCGGGGAGACTTTGCCTACCAGTGCCTGGTCGGCCCGCAAAAAGTCAGTGGCGCCAAACTCGCCGACCTGCGCGACCATTTCGGCCTCAAGCTGACCAAACACATGCCGTTCGGCAGCATGCGCGACGAGGAGGGCCACATCTACTCTCTGGCGCGGGCCCTGAATGCGCCCAACAGCACGCCCAACCCGACCAAGTTCATGTACCTGAACACCCGTCTCGACAACAAGAATATACGTATCGATACGGCGAAAATGGAAGGCCGGGCCACGACCATGTTTCCAAAGCGCTGGCTGCAGGATGATACCGCACACTGGTCCAACCTGGACGGCGAAGAGGGCGCCGGCTGGCAGATTTCCGCCTCCGGCGAGCGTTTGAACTGGCGCGAGGATGGCTTGCTGGAGATCTCCGGCAAGCTGCTCGGCGAGGGTTTTCAGTGGTATTTGCCGGGTGAAGACTGGGGCACCTTTTACGTATCCCAGGTGTACGATGTGGCGGGTGAGTGCGAAGGTCGCAAGGTCAAGGGCTTCATTGCCCTCGACCAGGCCTGGATGGCCGAAGGTGGCGCCATTCACTACCAGAAGGACCTGGTGGTAAACAACAAAATGCATGTGCTCTGGTGGACCTTTGCCACCATCTACAAGGACGGTACCTGGGATCTCGGCTCATTTATGGTGGGACACGACAACCTGGGTTACGCCATCTTCCAGAACGAGAAGGGTGAAATTCGCTGCACCACCAACATCGAGGGCGAGGTGCGGCACAAGGATGGCAGTTACTTTGCGGAAAGCGCCTGTGTGGAATTGGAAAACGGCGAAAAGTGGGAGTTCCTGCCCGATGCTCGCGGCGAAATGATCGATTTCGTCGGTGGATTCCCGATCACCGCCCAGCAGGAAGGGCGCTGGCGCCGGGTGGGGGATACCCGCGAACCGGATCGCTGGATCGCCTGGGGAGAGTCCGATCGCCGCAACGGCTCCGCCCGCAATGTGCGCGGCAGTGACCTTTAACATCCGTCAATTGGAAGGAGAGACAGCAATGAGTGCAGCAACGGCAGAGACAATAACCGCGTTTATTCACCAGCAGGTTGCCTGCTGGAACGCCGGTGACAAGGACGGCTTTTTTCAGAGTTATCGCGCTATCGCCACCGGCAACCTGACCATTGAGTATGTGGGCAAGCACAGCGGTGACGGCTGGCCGATCCTGAAAGGGATGTGGGAGCAAAACCAGCCCAAGATCGATATTGAGGAAGTGGAGATGATCCTCAACGGCAACGAAGTCGCCTGCCACAATCGCAATAAACTGAAAGGCAGCGACCTGGCCATTGAGACCATCGAAATCTACCGTTTCGAAGACAATGGCGACCTTCATATCCGCTATTTTATTCGCCAGCCGGGCTAGGAGCCTGTCGGACTTAGGGTTGCCCTGCTGCGAAAAAGCCGAGTTTGGCCATTTTTTAACCATTTTCTCGTTAAATAGAACCACTATTCGCCTCAAAAATGGTTAAAAACTGACTCAAATCGGACTTTCTCTCGCTACGGGCACCTAAGTCCGACAGGCTCCTAGGGGTCGCAGAGCCGGAGCCCTCCTTCATTTGCCGGGAAACCGGTCGAGGGTGGCCGGCATTTTTTAAATTAAACATAATTGCAAAAAGTGTTACATTTATATAGGATCAAGTGCGTGATAAGACCAATAACGCATCCCGAGCTTGCCTATGCCGCGTATACCACCCCTGCCTGAAACCCTGATAGACGCTGAACTCAAGTCTTCTATTGCGGAGGCTCGCGCCGAGCGGGTCCTGAGTTCTACCTTACCCCTTGAAGTTTGGGCGCACCGTCCACAGACCGCTTTACCCTGGCTGCAGGCCATGCGCTCCTTCTATCGCGACAGCCTGCTCGACGACCGTTTACGCGAATTGGTGCGTTTAAAAATAGCCTCCATTACCCGCTGCCAGGCCTGCCAATTGGCCCGCAAAAGCGAGGCAGTGAGCGAGCTTGATATCGCCTGCCTGGCCTCCGACAGCGACCAGTTCTCGCCCCGCGAACAGGCGGCGCTGCAATTTGCCGAACTGTTCGCCGCCGATCACCTGGCCATTGGCGACCAGCACTTCGCCAGGCTGCGGGAGCACTTTTCCGACCCCGCCATCGTCGAACTCAATCTGTTTTGTGCACTGATGCTGGCCGGGGGGCGGGCGACATTGGTGCTGGATGCGTTCGAGGACCGTACCTTCGAGGACAGCCAGTGAGCCCTGGATCGGCGCCGGCCGCTGTATTCCGGCGCACACTTTTGGCACTGGTGCTGTGCCAGGTGGGCCTGCACGCCTGTATGCACGGCATGCGGGTGGCGGTGCCATTGCAGGCTCTAGCGCTGGGTTACAGTGCCATGACCGTGGGGGTGCTGGTGGCCATGTTTGCCATTGTTCCGGCTCTGCTGTCGATCGCCTTTGGTCGCTTTACCGATCGCGCTGGCTATCACGCCCCGGTGCGCCTGGCGGCGGGGCTGTCCATTACGGCCGGCGTATCCCTGGCGCTCAGCGAGTCGCTGTTCGCGCTCTGCCTGGGGGCGGCCTGCAGCGGTGCTGGCTCCGGTTTCGGCATGATCGCCATACAGCGCACGGCGAGCAAAATGGCCACGTCCGGGGCCAGTCGCCTGCAGGTGTTCAGCTGGATTGCCCTGGCACCGTCGGCGGCGGGGCTGCTGGGGCCGCTGCTGGGCGGCAGTTTGATCGATATCTATGGCTACCGTTACGCCTTTGCCGCATTGGGCAGTTTGCCGCTGCTGACCCTGTTGCTGTCACAGTTGGTGCCGCGCGAAACCAGCGGCGGCAGCGGCGACCGAAAAGCAGCGCCGCGGGGACGGATTCTGGATTTGCTGGCCCAGGGGCCGATGCGACGCTTGCTGTTTATCAACTGGGTGGTGGTGGCGAGCTGGGATGCTCACGGTTTTGTCATACCGATCCTGGGCCACGAGCGGGGCTTTAGCGCCACTGCGGTAGGTGGGGTTTTCGCCGCCTTTGGCGCCGCCTCTATTGTGGTGCGGCTGCTTATTCCGCTGCTGTCGAGGTGGTTGTCCGCCCGCCTGCTGATGCAGGGTTCGGTGGCGCTGGCAGCGCTGGCATTTGCTATCTACCCGCTGCTGCCATCGGCAGGGGCGATGGCCATGTGCGCATTTGCCTTTGGCCTGGCGCTGGGCGCGGTGCAGCCGTCGATACTGACGACATTGCACGATGTCACCCCCGGCGATCGGCACGGGGAGGCGCTGGCCCTGCGCTCCACCTTCACCCAGTCTTCCATGCTGGTGATGCCGCTGCTGTTTGGCGCTGTTGGTGCATCCCTGGGGGCCGGAGTCCTGTTGTGGGTGATGGCGGCGTTGCTGGGGGCGGGCAGCTGGCAGGTGCAGCGCCTGTTTGCGCCCACCACGGCGGCGCTTGCCAGCGCAGATTTGACCGAAGGTCAAAAGAACTAGGCTCGATTTAAGTTGAACATAAATAACGAAAGTGTTTAAATAAGTTTATCGATAACACGGTTGCCCACGCTCCCCAGGCGTTCCGCGAGAAGTACCTTGTGAAAGTCTCTGGTGACAGTGCGTAGGCGATAATAATGAATAACTCTGGAGAGAGTCCGATGACTGCTGAATCCGGCAAGGGGCTGGAGCAATCCTTCGCCAATGTGGCCGACAACTATCGCGGCCAGGACGTAGATCTTTACGCCGTATTTCGGGAGATGCGTGCCAAATCTCCGATTATCGCCGAAGATTTCATGAGCAAGTACGGGGTACCCAATATCGCCGGGTACGACCCCGACCGCCCCACCTTTACCGTTTTTCGCTACCACGATGTGATGAACGTGCTGCGCGACGCGGAAAACTACACCAGTGGCTTTATCGCCAAGGGCCTGGGTTCGTTTGTGGATGGCTTGATACTGACCGGTATGGATGGCGAGCAGCACAAAAAAGCCCGGGCGCTGTTGCAGCCGGTGTTTATGCCGGCCGTGGTGAATAACTGGAAGGTCAAAGTGATGGACCCCATTATTCGCAGCGAATACCTGGCGCAACTGCAGCCGCAGAAAAAGGCCGATTTGATGGAGTTTGGCCTGCACTTTCCGGTGCGCCTGATCTACTCCCTGATCGGTTTTCCCGACGACGAGCCGGAGCTGGTCAACCAGTACGCGGCCTGGGCACTGGATATCTTGTCCGGCCCCCAGGTCAATCCGGCCAATGCCGCGGCGGCCCGGGAGCGCGCGATGACCGCTTCCAAACACCTGTACGACTCAATCATTGAGCGGGTTCGGGCGGTGCGCGCCGCAGGCAGCAAAGGCGATGACCTCATCAGCCGCATGATTCATGCCGAGTACGAAGGACGCGCCCTCGACGATCACGAAATCACCACCTTTGTGCGCTCACTGTTGCCCGCCGCTGGCGAAACCACCACTCGAACTTTCGGTTCGTTGATGGTGTTGCTGCTGGAGCGCCCGGAGCTGCTGGAGCGCGTGCGCCAGGATCGAACCCTGGTGGCAAAAGCCGTGGATGAAGTGATTCGCTTCGAGCCGGTCGCCACTTTCAAGGTGCGCCAGGCCGCCCGCGATTTGCAGCTGGCCGGTATGAATATTCCCGCCGGTGCGATGGTCCAATGTATTGTAAGTTCGGCCAACCGGGACGAAGAGGTGTTCGAAAATAGTGAAACATTTGATATCGATCGCAAGATGAAACCGTCGTTTGGTTTTGGCTTTGGCCCGCACACCTGCATTGGGCAATTTATTGCCAAGGCGGAACTGCAGGTGGCGCTCAACGCCGTGCTCGATCTTTTTCCCAACTTGCGTTTCGACCCGGAGCAGCCGCGGCCGGTTATTACCGGTGCCCAACTGCGCGGCCCGCATTCGGTGCCAGTAGTGTGGGATTGATGCTGCAGGCCGTGCAGAACGGATTAACTGAACTTAAAAATTAAAGCATAAACCTGAATCATAAAACTGAATTATAACAACGGGGTGAGCGGTTACCCCGACCAACCCCCAGACTCCAAATTAGGAGGAGCCAACAAGATGAAATTAGATGATGTAGTACTTGTCAGTGTTGACGATCACGCGATTGAGCCCCGTGGTGCGTTCGACAAACACATGCCGGAGAAATTCAAGGGTCGCCAGCCGAAAGTCGAAAACCTGAAGGGCCGCGATGTTTGGGTATTTGAAGGCGATGCCACCGGCTATATGGGGTTGAACTCCGTGGTGGGTCGACCCAAGGAAGAGTACGGTATGGAACCGCTCGGCTACGAGCAAATGCGCCGCGGTACCTGGGATATCAAGGCTCGGGTCGACGATATGAACGCCAATGGCGTATTGGGCTCCCTCTGTTTCCCAACCTTCCCCGGCTTTGCCGGCCAGCGTTTCCAGAATGTGCCTGACAAGGCGGTCAGCCTGGCGGCGATTCAGGCCTACAACGACTGGCACCTGCACGACTGGTGCAATGCTGCCCCCGGCCGCTTTATGCCGCTGATGATCATCCCCTGGTGGGACCCCCAGGCGGCCGCGGCTGAAATCAAGCGCATGGCAGACCAGGGCGTACACGCCATGACCCTGTCTGACAACCCGACTGTGCACGGCTACCCGTCCATTCACAACGACCACTGGGATCCCATCTGGAAAGCTTGTGCCGACAACAAGGTAGTGATTTGCTGCCACATCGGTACCGGCGTCAAGGCTGCCCACGCCTCCGATGAATCGCCCATCGATGCCTGGATTACCTCCATGCCCATCGCTATCGCCAACTCCGCGGCGGACTGGTTGTGGGCGCCGATGTGGAAAAAGTACCCGGACCTGCGCATGGCGCTGTCAGAAGGCGGTATCGGTTGGATTCCCTACTTCCTGGAGCGGGCTAATTTTACCCACAGTCACCACAACACCTGGACCAACTCCAACTTCAATGGCCAGCAGCCCAGTGATTTCTTCAACAAGCACATCATCACCTGCTTTATTGAGGACGCATTCGGCCTGCAAAACACCGACAAGCTGAATATGGATATGGTGACCTGGGAGTGTGATTACCCGCATTCCGATTGCACCTGGCCTCATTCCGCCGATGTGTTCTGGGAGCAGGCCAAACATTTGTCTGATGAGTTGATCGACAAGATTTCCCACAAGAATGCCATGCGCGAGTTCTCCTACGACCCGTTCTCAATTCTCGGTAAAGAGAACTGCACCGTTGGCGCCCTGCGTGCACTGGCGAAAGATGTCGATACCGAACCGTCCCAGGGTATGGGTGGCGCGGCACCGAAGCGCGATGCCAACAAGCCCGTCACGTCCGGTGACATCAACAAGATGTTTGCCGAGGCGGACGCCGGTACCGCGCTGTAAAGTCGCACTTCTGGTTGTTCCCGGCCCGGTGACCCCCTCGACGGGTCGCCGGGGTTCAAACATCCTGGTAAAAGCGGAACGATTTTGATGTCCATAGATCAATTTAACTACACTCGCATCCCCGCGGATGCCGAACTGCTGCGCGCAGAAGTCCGGGAATTTTTAAGCCAGACACTGGCGGACTTTCCGGCCGTGCGGCGGGCGGATTCGTGGATGGGGTTCGACGCGGAATTCAGCTGTAAACTCGGCGCCCGTGGCTGGGTGGGTATGGCGTTGCCAAAGCAGTACGGCGGCGCCGATGCCAGTGCCTTTGCACGCTATGTGGTGATTGAAGAGCTGCTGGCGGCGGGCGCGCCGGTGTCGGCCCATTGGTTCGCCGACCGCCAGAGCGGGCCCCAGATTTTACACTACGGCACCCAGGCGCAGCGCGATTTCCACCTGCCGGCCATCTGCCGCGGTGAGCGCTATTTTTGTATTGGCATGAGCGAGCCTGGGTCCGGTTCCGACCTGGCCTCCATTAAGAGTCGCGCCCGGCGCGAAGGCGACAAGTGGGTTCTCAACGGCCAGAAAGTCTGGACCACCAATGCCCACCGCGCCCACTACATGATCGCCCTGGTGCGCACCAGTGACAGCGACAACCGCCACGGTGGCATGTCCCAGTTTATTATCGACCTGACTCTGCCAGGCATCACTGTGCGGCCGATTAAAGATCTGACCGGCAGCGAGCATTTCAACGAAGTATTTTTCGACAATGTCGAGCTCAGTGACGACGACCTGATCGGTAGCGAAGGCCAGGGCTGGCAGCAGGTGACTGCGGAGCTGGCGTTTGAGCGTAGTGGCCCGGAACGGTTCCTCAGTTCCATGGCACTGCTGAACACCCTGATCGAGATGATCGGTGAGCAGCCCGATCGGCTGCAGGCCCGGGAAATTGGTCGCCTGACTGCGCGTCTTTTCACCCTGCGCAATATGTCGCTGGCAGTTACCCGACAATTGCAGGAGGGTAAAAACCCGGCCTGGGCAGCGTCCTGTGTCAAGGATCTCGGCTCGGTGTTCGAGCAGGAAATCCCGGAAATTGCCCAGCTGTTGACGGAAACCTTACCCACCAGCAGTGGTGGCAGTGATCACGCCCGGGTGCTGGCCTACCTGATGCAACAGGCACCTTCGTTTTCCTTGCGCGGCGGCACTCGCGAGATTTTGCGCGGTATCATTGCCCGCGGCCTTGGCCTGCGCTGAGTTCGCCGAAGAGAGAGAAATCAACATGAGAGACGTTTTCGAATCCGCGCTAGAAAAATTATTTACCGATCACGTATCGGCGGAAGCGGTGCTGAATGCCGAGCGCGACGGCTGGCAGCCGCAGTTGTGGGCGGCAATTGAAGAGTCCGGCTTCGCCCTGGCCAGCGCGCCGGAAGAACTGGGTGGTGCCGGCGCCAGTTGGGATGACCTGTTTGGTGTCTTGCAATTGTGCGGCCGTTTCAGTTTGCCGCTGCCCCTGCCCGAAGCGCTGCTGGGCAACTGGCTGTTGGGACAGTGCGGCCTGGAAGCCATCGCCGCACCTCTGTCGGTGGCACCCCGGGCCGATCTTGTCTGGGAGGGTGGCCGCGTCAGCGGTACCTTGCAGCAGGTGCCCTGGGGGCGACATGTAGAACAGGTGGTGGCCGTTGTGGCCGGCCCGGAGCCCACTGTGGTGGTGCTGGCAACGGCCGCTTGCAGCGATAAGATCCTGTCCACCAATACGGCCGGTGAGGCTCGCGACGACCTGGTGTTTGAGCAAGCTACACCGCTGGCAAGTCAATCGCTGGCGGCGGGGTTGGCAGCAGATGTGCTGTGGCAGGGCGGAGCGCTGCTGCGCTCAGTGCAAATGGCCGGCGCCCTGCAGGAAGTGATGCGAGTCGCGGCCGAGTACGTCAATGAGCGCGTCCAGTTTGGCAAGCCGATCGCCAAATTCCAGGCGGTTCAGCACCAGTTGGCAGTGCTGGCCGAACACGTAGCGGCCACCCGTGTGGCGGCTGAGGCCGCCTGTGTGGAATCCACCGCCGGGCTGGCATTACTGCCCCTGATGGCGGCAAAAATCTGTGCCTCGGAAGCGGCCGGAATCGGCGCGTCGTCTGGCCATGGCGTGCACGGCGCTATTGGTTTTACTCACGAATACAGCCTCCATCTGCTGACCCGCCGGCTGTGGTCCTGGCGCAGCGAATTCGGATCACTGACCTACTGGTCGGATCAACTGGGACAAGCGGTGTGTGGCGCGGGTGTTAAACTCTACTGGCCGACCATTACATCAGGAGCTTTACCGCAATGAATTCATTTCTCCAGCTTGAGCGCGATGGCGCCATTCTCAAGGTAACCCTCAACGACCCTGACAGCCGCAATGCGCTCACCAGCCCGGAGCAGTTCCAGGAAATTGTCAGCTTGTGTGAAGAGCTGCGCCATGATTACAGCGTCAAGGTGATCATACTGACTGGTGCCGGCGCCTCTTTTTGTGCCGGTGGCAATATCAAGGATATGCGCGATCGAGCCGGTATTTTCGCCGGCAACCCGTTCGAGTTACGCGACGGTTACCGCAACGGTATCCAGCGCATTCCCACCGCACTCTACAACCTGGATATTCCGGTAGTGGCGGCGATCAACGGTCATGCCATTGGCGCCGGCCTGGACCTGACCTGCATGTGTGATGTACGCATCGCGGCGGAGGGGGCCAAGTTCGCTGAAAGCTTTGTCAAACTGGGTATTGTGCCCGGCGATGGTGGCGCCTGGCTGTTGCCGCGAGTCATCGGTATGCCGAAAGCGAGCCTGATGGCACTGACCGGCGATATGATCGATGCCCGGCAGGCGCTGGAGTATGGACTGGTGACTGAGGTAGTACCTCGCGAAGAGTTGGATGAGACGGCACTGGCCATCGCTAAGCGCATCGCCGTCAACCCGGCCCACGCTCTGCGCCTGACCAAGCGGTTGTTGCGCGAGGGGCAGCATATGCGCCTCGATTCGCTGCTGGAAATGTCCGCCGCCTATCAGTCCATTGCCCATCATACAGAGGATCACGAGGAAGCCGTTTCTGCCTTCCTGGAAAAGCGTGCGCCCGAATTTAAAGGCCGTTAGGAGTCTGGCAGATTCCGATAACGCCGTATAAGTTGGAGAATAAACAATGAGAAAAGTATTCCGCGACGATCACGAAATGTTTCGCGAACAGGCGCGCCGCTTTATCGAGAAAGAAATTACGCCGCACCTGGAAAAGTGGGAAAAAGAGGGTATCGTGCCCAAGGAAATCTGGCTCAAGGCCGGGCAGACCGGACTGCTGTGCAGCACCGTGCCGGAAGAGTACGGCGGCCCCGGTGGCGATTACGGTCACTCCGCAGTGATGATTGAAGAGCTGGCCCGGGTCAACGCTACCGCGGTCGGCTTTACCACCCACTCGGAAATCGTCGCCAACTATATTGTTGCCTATGGCAATGAGGAGCAGAAGCAGCGCTGGTTGCCGGGTATGGTGTCCGGTGAAATTATCGGGGTGCTGGGGCTGAGCGAGCCCAGCATCGGCAGTGACCTGCGCGCCATGCGCACGCAGTTCAAGAAAGACGGTGACGACTATATCGTCTCTGGCCAAAAGACCTTTATTACCAACGGTGGCAACGCCGACCTGGTGGTCACCGGCGGCAAGCTGGATATGAACGATAAGAAGTTGACCCTGGTGTGTGTCGAAACCAGTCGCGACGGCTTTGCCAAGGGGCGCCTGCTGGACAAGATCGGCCTCAAGGGGCAGGACACCTCGGAGTTGTTTTTTGACGACGTGCGGGTGCCCATGAGCAATCGCTTGGGTGAAGAGAACGAGGGCTTCAAATACCTGTCGCACCAGTTGGCCTGGGAGCGTTTGATCATCGCCATTCGTGCGGCCCAGTCAATCGAATCCATGATGGCGGAGACGATTGAATACGTGAAAAGCCGCAACGTTTTTGGCCAGACCGTCTTTGATTTCCAGAACACCAAGTTCAAGTTGGCAGAAGCCAAGTCGCAGCTCACCATGCTGCGCGCGTTTGTGGATTCCTGCCTGGAAAAGATCATGCTCGGCGAGTTGTCGGCGGACGAGGCGGCCATGGCCAAGCTGGTGGGCTCGGAGATGCAGGGCAAACTGCTGGATGAATTCGTGCAGTTGCACGGTGGTTACGGCTTTATGAACGAATACCGGGTCAGTCGCGCCTGGGTGGATGCCCGGGTGGCCCGTATTTACGGCGGTACCTCGGAGATTATGAAGCATATTATTGCCAAAACCCTGTAATTCCTTCGGCCCGGTACCGAATTTGATTTGAAAAACCAGGTAAAAACACAGCAAGATCAAGATAATACAATTGGAGTTTGGTCAATGGCTTTTAGTATGTATGAGTTGACGGTTCCGGTATTGCAGCAGGGGTTGGGTAACCTGGCCGGTTGCCTGGCCAAGGCCAGCGCCCACTGTAAAGACAATAATATTCAAGAATCTGCACTGCTCAACTTTCGCTTTTATCCAGATATGTACCCCTATGTCCAGCAGGTCCAGACCGCTGCCGATACCGCGATTATGGCTGCCAGCCGACTGGCGGGGGAAGAGCCGGCGTTGCTCCCCCAGGAAGAAACCGATTTTGCCGGCTTGATCGCCAGGGTGGAGGATGCGCGGGCAAAACTGAAGGCAATCCAGCCCGAGCAACTGGCCGGTAGTGAGTCGAAATCGATCAGTTTTACGGCGATGAATACTTACCGAATATCGTTTAAAAACGGCGCGGACTATTTGCAGAAATTCATTCTGCCAAATTTCTATTTTCACTGTACTACCGCTTACGACATGCTGCGCCACAATGGTTTGCCGCTCGGCAAGCGTGATTTTATCGGTGATTTTGGCGCCGATATGGCACCGCTTTGAGAGCGGGGTAGTGCCAGCAACCGCACCACTCTTTACGTTGGGGATCAGCCCCGATTCAAAAAGCGAATAGCAGCTTCCTTGCGGTTCGTCACCGCTAAGTATTGACCAGTTGTAAAACTCTGTAAGGCCCGGGCAAAGCGTGATTGGGGTTTGATCCTGATTCAGTAAATGCCCGGGTTATTACACCAGCCTCGGGCCGACACAATAGCAGTCCTGATTATCCTTATGAATATTTCAGCTAAAGGCGACAGTAGATAATTATTTTGTAGCCATTGAGCTATCAGCTTTGCTCCCGGTCTGGCTTCAGGGGCTTGCTTTCAAGACTCGCCGTCAATCCATCCTTGGAGGCTCCACGACAGCATGGATGCTGTTGTGGAGCCCCAGGGGTAGATCTGGGTTTCCGGGTAAAAAGGCTGGACGGCGACGCTATGGGCTGGCACAGGAGTTGCAGTGTTAAGCTCGCTGGCACTTTAGCCGGCGGGTTTAACGCAGGATCGATACTAGGGCCCAGGCTTCCGCAACCAGCGAGCGATCAACACAATGAATTATCTTGACTACATTATCGTCGGCTCCTATATGGTAGGGCTGATCTATATGGGTTGGCTGGTATCCGGCGAGAGCGACAAGGAGAGTTATTTCCTCGGAGGACGTTCCTTTGGCTGGGCGCCCCTGACCCTGTCCACCATGGCGACTCAATTGTCCGCCATCAGTTTTATTTCTGCACCGGCCTTTGTGGGCCTGCGCGAAGGCGGTGGTATGGCCTGGCTCGGTTTCGAGTTTGGTGTGCCGCTGGCCATGCTGGTATTGATGACCACCATTATTCCCGCCCTCTACAAGTCGGGTGTGGTCAGTATTTTTGAATTTCTGGAACGGCGTTTTGGCGTGTCCACGCGCATACTGCTCAGCATCGTATTCCAGATAAGTCGCGCCTTTGCCACCGGTATTATGGTGTACATATTGGCGATTATTCTTGAAAGCGTGCTAGACATCAGTTATTTGCAGACCATTGCCATTATCGGCGTGGTGACCATCGTCTATTCCACCGAGGGTGGCATGAAGGCGGTGGTTTGGGGTGATGTGGTCCAGATGATCATGATCACCGTCGGCTTGATGATCTGTGTCGGTTTTGGTCTGCATCACCTGGGTGGCTGGGATGTTTTCACCGCTAACGTCGACCGTTCGCGGTTGATGGCCGTGGACTACAGCTCCTTTGGTTTCAGCGGCGATGAGTTTGGCTTCTGGCCCCTGGTGTTTGGCGGTATGTTCCTGTACATGTCCTATTACGGTTGCGATCAAACCCAGGTGCAGCGCGCCATGTCCGCCAAAAGTGAACACACCTTGCGCCAGATGTTGCTCGCCAACGGTGTCCTGCGTTTTCCCATTACCTTGCTGTACTGCTTTTTGGGCTTGATTATCGGTACCTTCGCTTTGGTAACGCCGGAGTATATGGCTTCTATTCCGGCCAATGAGCCGGATAAAATGATGCCCATATTTATTCGCGACTACCTGCCCAATGGTATCAAGGGCATTTTGATTATCGCTATTTTTTCGGCCGCCATGTCGTCATTGAGTTCGACCATCAACTCGCTGACCGCGGTGTCCATGGAAGACCTGGTATCCAGAGGTTACCCCAACCTCAGTGATAAAGCCTACGGCTGGGTATCAAAACTGGTCTGCGTTCTCTGGGGTGGGATAATACTGATTTTCTCGCTGTTTGCCGGCGATATCGCCGATACCATTATTGAAGCCATCAACAAGGTCGGTTCGGTCTTTTACGGCCCCATACTGGCACTGTTTGTGATTGCTGTTTTTGTGCGCAATGTCAACGTAGTGGGTGCCAATATCGGGCTCCTGAGCGGTGTTTTCCTGAATATGTATTTCTGGCTCGCCCAGCCGCAGATCTTCTGGCTGTGGTGGAACCTGATCGGTTTTGTGGTCACTGTAACCGTAGGCATAATAGTCTCCCGGTTTGCCTACCAGGGACATGTCCATGGCCAGGAGAATATGCTGACATTTTCTTTTGACCTGCTGAAATCCAAATTCGCTTTGATCCTTGTGCTGTACTTTGTCGGTATTGTGCTGTTTGCCACCGCACTGCCTTCACTGTTCAACCTGATTGCCTAAAGCGTATCAGCAACCCGCTGCAGCTTGCTCGGGCAGCGAAGGGGCTGGTTTAGATCCCCCGGTAGTGCCAGAATAGGGTCAACCGCCTGACTCAGATGGCGGTGTCTCCGGGGGAAGTAAGCAAACATCATGTACTCACAATCAGGAATAGCTGGAAGCACAGGCCGTGCGAATTGGTATGCCACCGACTGGGAGGGAAAGCGCCACTGGTCGATAGCGCGCCTGTTTCTGGTTGTTCTCTGCGTCTCTCTGCTGTTGAGTCTCGCGTTTACCTACTTGCGGGCGCCGGTATACCGCAGTACTGCCACTCTGTTGATTGCGCCACCGCCGACCTTTAGCGACGGCTCGCAAGAGTTCAACCAGCAATACGTCGCCGTCCAGAGTCAACTGCTCACCAATCGGCAACTGCTGGAATCTACCTGGCAGGTCTTGCAATCCAATTCCTTTCCGGATCTTTTTCCCGACCTGTCGCAGCCACAGATCCAGCAGATGCTGCAGGTCGAATTGTTGCCGCAAAACATTGTGCTGCTGCATGTTACCGGTACGGATAAAATGGCGGTGCAGCCCATCGCCTCGACCTGGCTGGCAAACTACATTGAAATGCAGGGCACTGGCATAGACGATACCCAACAGGAGACCTTGTCGACGCTGGAACAGGAAAACCGCAACCTGATTGCGCACCTGAACAGCAAGCGCAGCGAGATCGAAGCATTTGCTCAGCAGCACAAAATCACGTCCAGCGTGCGTGAAGAAAACGAGACCTTAAGCCAGTTGAGCGGTTTGAGTGCAAGGCTGGCGCAGGCCAGTGGCGAAGTGGTGCAGGCCCGCGCCCGATTGCAGTCCTTGCAGGAATCTGAACTGCGGGGCGAGCTGGCCGCCGAAGGGGACATTGCCCGGGAACTGGCGGCCATGAAAAGCCAGGCCGCCAAGCTCAAGGGCAAGCTCGATCGGCTGCGGCAGCGCTATACAGCGGCCTATATGGCAAAGGAACCGACCATGGCTGCCATGCAGGACGAATACCAGTTGCTGCAGTCCAGTATCGGCGCAGTGCTGAAGGAGGCGCATCAGGAGGCCCTGCAAATCGCCGCGCGGGAGCTGTCCCAGGCACAGGCGCTGCAGCGTGGCTTGCAGGAGCAATTGAGCCAGTCCGATCAGAAGATACGCGAGTTCACTGAGAACTTCTTAAAGTACGAAGAAATGCGGCGTGAGCTGCAGCGACTGGAAGAAATGGTGCACGCGGCGGGTGAGAAACTGGTGGCGGAAACGGTGGGCAATCGCAACCGCGCCCCCCGGATCACCGTACTCGATCCGCCCCAGGTTCCCGACCAGCCAATCTACCCCCACTATGGGCGCGACGCCATGATCAGCGTTGCCGGCTCGCTGCTGTTGGCGCTGGTCTGCAGTTGGCTCTACCTGGGGTATTTGCGCAACCGTATCTGGATTATGCCGGCGACCGCCGATTCAGTGCGGGTCAATTCCCTGCAGTTGGCCGCGCAGGCGAGGCAGGGTCTGCCGGGTGCAACAGGGGGGCATTTGCTGGAAGATCGCTCGGTTTACGAGGCGAATCAATTGCCGAGCGCGCAACCGCAGCCGCAGATTTTACAGCCCGGGCATATAGATGCCTTGCTGCAGGTGGCGGTGCCGTCGACCCGTATTCTTATTGCACTGCTGGTGAGTGGGGTGCGGCCGCAAGAGCTGCCTCAATTATCGATCCAGGACTTCGATGCCGAGAGCCGCAGCTTGAAAATTGCCGGCCGCCAGCAGCGGCTGTTAACGGTTTCCGAAACAGTAGCAACAATGTTGCAGGCCTTCAGCCAGGGGCATCCCGATGGGGGTTGCATCTGGCAGGACGGTGAGGGGCAGAGGCTCAGTGTAGACGAGCTGGAGGCGATGCTGCGCTGCGCGGCAATCGATGCTGGCCTGGCCCAAGGGCACAGTATTGGTCTGGCAGATTTGCACTTTACCTACCTCACTTACCTGGTGGGCCAGGGCCTGCGGCTGGGGGAACTGGGTGCGATCGCGGGTACACTGGACAGTGCCACGTTGCAATTTCTGTCCCATTTTGTGCCCTCAGGTGGCGGCTTGGCGCTGGCGCAGATCAATCCCCATTACCCGTTGCCAGCTGCTGTTGCCAGCCGCAGCGTTGCCCACAACAGTGAACAAAGTTGATGTAATCCAGTTTCGAAATTGTCGGCCAGCTGGTCGTCAGTTCGTCAATCCGGAGCTCTCCCGGCCGGAGTAATACCCACCAACCAAACAGGTATTCGGAGGATCAACAAATGAAAATAAAACTGTCGATACTGGTGATACTCGGGTTCGTGATCCCGTCGCTCGCCAGGGCAATGCCCTACGACTTCGACAACGGCAACGCCGCGTTCGAGATCGTTATCCAGACCGTCGCACCGGTGGTGTTTACCGAGGTATCGCCGACCGGGGGTGATGCCACCCTGGTACTGCGCACCACCACCCTGATAACCAACGCCTGGTTCGATGCCACCGCACCCTATGCGGCGCCGGCAGTGGGTGTCTACTCACGCATTGCGCATCGGCCTGCGGCTGAGTCTGCGACCAATGCCAATTTGAATATCGCGCTGTTGTACGCCTCCTACCGAGTGCTGGAGCGGCTGTTGCCGAGCTATCGAGATACCTGGCGCGGGATGCTTGCGGGGGTCGGCCTCGACCCGGACGATAACAGCACCGACCTGACCACGGCGGTGGGCATCGGTAACGTCGCCGGACATGCGGTTGCGCTGGGGCGTGAGCGGGATGGTATGAACCAGCTCGGTGACGCCGACGGGCGCAGCTATAACCCGGAACCTTACCGGGATACCACCGGATACGCACCGGTAAACACCGCGTACCAACTGGTCAACCCGTCCCGCTGGCAGCCGGACATGCAGCGCCAGGGTACCGGCATCTACAAGATCCAGCAGTTCGTGACGCCCCAGTACGGCCTGACCGAGCCATACTCCTATAAAAACCCCAAGCGCTTTCGCGTGCCGCCACCAATCAACAGCAATCACCACCGCTTCGGGCGCTACAAGCAGCAGGCCGACGAAGTCCTGCAGGCCTCGGCAAACCTGACTGACGCCCAGAAGATGCAGGCCGAACTGTTCGACAACAAGATCAACAGCCTCGGTTTTTCTGCCATCTTTGCCGCCTTTTCCCAGGGCTTGAGTTTGCGCGAGTTTATCGAGCTCGACTTCCTCACCAATATGGCCGCCCACGATGCCGGTATCGTTATCTGGCAGGAAAAGCGCCGTCATGACGCGGTGCGCCCGTTTAGCGCAATCCAGTATATCTATGGCGACAGCCCGGTTACCGCCTGGGGTGGGCCGGGGCAGGGCACGGTTAGCGACCTGCCAGCTAACGAGTGGAGAAGTTACCTGGAAGAGGCCGACCACCCTGAGTACCCGTCGGCGTCAGCCTGCTTCTGCGAGGCTCACGGCCAGGCTGCGCGTCTCTACCTGGGTAACGATAACCTGAACTGGACCGTGCCGGCGCCGGCCGGTTCGTCGCGTATAGAACCGGGCATCACGCCGGCAACCGACATTGACCTGTTTTTCCCGACCTGGACCCAGTTTGTCGACGACTGTGGCGCCAGCCGCGTTTGGGCCGGGGTGCACTTCTGGTCGGCGGTAGAGCAGAGCCAGCGTCTCTGCAAAGTGTTTGGCGACCAGGCCCACGGTTACCTGCAGGAACTGGTAAACGGCACCGCAGCGCCCAGGCCACCCGCAGTTGGCCTAGCAAAAAAAGGGCGCAAGCATCACTAGAGTTGTGCGGGCGCCGCTACTGGGCGCGGTATCGATAGACGTTGGATACTGTCCGTTCCGGTGGCCGCGCCACCCCAGATGAAGACCAGGCACTTTCCCGGGTAGCACCGGGGTTCCGATAAATATCCTATAGCTGAGCCCGAATTTTCCTGGCGATGGATTCCAGTTCGTCATTATCAGCCCTGACGCGAGAGTGAATCTGCAGCTCCAGGCCGTGAAAGCGGGGAATAATGTGGGTGTGAATATGGAATACGGTTTGTCCCGCCGCCGCGGCGTTCAGTTGCACGATAGCAAAGCCCGGGGCTTCGATGGCCTTCTGCACGGCGCGGCCTACGATCTGGGTGGTGGTGATCATGGCCCTGGCATACTCCGGGTCGAGATAGAGCAAATTGGTCGCGGGTGACTTGGGAATTACCAGCACATGCCCGGGGGTGACTGGCATGATGTCCATAAAGGCCAGTGTCATGTCATCTTCATAGACACGGGTAGAGGGCGATTCGCCCCGCAGTATTTGGGCGAAGATATTGTTGTTGTCGTAGGGATCGTGCAATTGCATTGGGGAGTCCTTCGAATCGGTGCTGCTCCAGCCTACATAACCATATGGGCGTTGTAGCGCTCGTGCTGCTGGGTAACCGCTGATTTATCCAGGTTTTGCAGTATGTCATCAATGACGCGACTGATGCGGACCGAGTTTTTTATCTGCTCCAGTTTTGGCCAGGTCTCTCTTTGCCCGGCGGCGATCAATCTTTCAATGTCATTTTCCCGGTAGTTAAACAGGGTGTTCCCCTTAAAGACATGGGCGCTATCCAGCACAATATTAATATCGCCCACATAATCCTGGTTGGTCAAGTGGTGCAAGGTGGCGAAGAGCGGATCAAACAGCCCCAGGGTAACCGGCGACAGCCAGCGGCGGGTGGTTTGCAACGATTCCTGAAAGCCGGCATTGAGCAGAGTACGGGCAGACTTGGCCAAACTGTCGCTCGAAGAATTGGGGTCGGCCGCGAGAAACGGTCGCGCTACAGGATTGATCATGCTGACGATGTAGTGATTGATGCCGTACATGCGGGATAAACGTTTGAAGGGCAGGTCTTCGGCCAGCGACCCGTCGTACCAGCGCCGGCTGCGCAGGTAGGGTTTGGTTCGGCCCCTGGAGTCTTTGGCTTCAAGCTCTACCGGTTCTGCCAGGCCGGGGACGGAGCAAGAGGCTTTGATCGCCGATCGTATGGTGACGTTGGGCGAAGCGATGGCATTCAAAAGACGCGAACGCTGATGGCGCTCCACCGGTGCGACCGAAACGTTGATATAGCGGCCGGTATGCTCAAACGCCTCCTGGAAAGTCATGTTTTCCACAAACGAATCGATGACGTCATCGCGCTCGTTTTCCAGATCGGCACGCCCCTTGCCTCGCGATATTCCGAAGATGTCGCCAAGGCGAATTCCCTCTTCAAATTCATAGCGTTTGTGTAAAAAATAGTCTGTTAATTCCGCCTCGGAGCGGGTGCCAATTTGCGCCGCCGTCCAGGCACCGGCGCTGGCGCCGGAAATGACATTTGGCAGCAAGTCGTGTTTCAGGAGCGTGTCGACAACGCCGTGATGGAAGTAGATCAAACCGGCGCCGCCGCTTAATGCGAGGGCGGAGCGCCCATAGCAGTGACTGGCGCGGCGAAAGAAATTCAGTTTCTCATCTATAGGCAACTGGCTTTCCGGCACATCGGCAATCAGTTTTAAGGCCTTGATGATCAGGTTGACGTAGTCATCAATAAGAACTTTGGTGCCGAGCTTGGCCTGGCGATACAGGGCGCGGTTGCCCATGCCCGCCATATTGCCATGGATGCCTTCATTAAGAGCAAATAACACCTCTTCCATATCGCCATCGTCGAGGGCTTGGCGCAGGGCTTTGTAACGCTTCCTGATTTGACGGGCGTCATAGAGATCGCAGTGCTCGCGCTGCTTCCACTCTTCGGCGCCTGACATTCGGTCGTGTTTAGCGGCCATCTCCTGCCAGTCGCTGAAGCTATTGGCATTGCGCATGAGCTGCTCGAGTTTTCTCAACTTCCAGCGTCGCGTTAAGGAATATCCGGCCGCCATATGTCACCTGTAAACTGGTTAAAAGCGCTTATGAGATGCCTGCATCTCATAAAACACGTGTGTTTTAAGAATAGTTCTTATAATAAGAGGCGGCACGGCACCTGCATAGCCCTATTTAGTACTCATTCATAAGCCGCAGGTTTTGCCGGGCGCTAAAAAGTAGCGCTCCGGACGGACCGCGACGGGGGTTAGATCAGGCCGTGTGTAGATACGGCCACCGGGTCAAGCTGAGGCCACTGGGGGGGTGTGATAGCCGCCCTTGACGTACATCAGCGGCTGGCGCTGGGCGTTTAAAAAGGCCTGGTGAATGCGGCCGACAAAGATCTGGTGATCACCGCCGTCGTAAATAGCGTACTTTTCACACTCGAAGCTGGCGATGGTGTCTTGCAAGATCGGCACATTCAGGCTCCAGGTCTCCCAGGGCGTCAAAGCAAAACGGTCTTCCACCTTGCTGGCAAAACGCCGGGAAATATCCTGCTGGTCATGACTCAGGATATTGATGGCAAAGCAGTCGCTGTGGCGAAACGTGTCGAGGTTGGCGGAATCGTTTTTCAGGCAAAACAGCAGCAGCGGCGGCTCCATGGACACCGAGGTAAAGGAGTTGGCGGTGAGGCCCACCGGTTTGCCGTTGGCATCGGTAGTGGTCACCACGGTAACGCCGGTGGCAAAAGCGCCAAACGCGCGGCGCAGGGCCAGGGTATTGACCTGGGCGGTGCGAGTGGGTGCCAGCACCTGGGTAATGGCGTCGAGGGCGTGTTGGTCAAAGCGATCGAAAACCGGGTTGAGGTTGAATAAATCCCGCTGTGTCTCTTCGGCAATAAACTGGATGTTTGGCAGCGCCTCGCGGGCGGCAGTAAACAGCGGGTTGTTGGCGCGGGAGCCAATCAGTGTGGTCGGCACGGATACGGCGCGGGCAGCGCTGGTGATGCGCGGCAGCAGGGCGGACAGGTCGCTGGCCATGATCTCGCTTTCGCAGAGGGCGGGGTCGGCGTGCCAGCGCCAGCTGCTGGCAGCAGTCTTGCGCAGATACTTGTGAATGGTGGAGGGCGATAGCCGGGTTGCGGTTATGTCCGCGATGGCCTGCTGGGCCTGTTGGTTGTCGGTTGGACTGGTGCTGACGGCGCCGGCGATCTGGCGCAACTTGTGGCGCCGCTGGGCGCTGTCCTGGGGGTAGGGGCTGACCAGCACCAGCGCCTCGACCAAATCCTTACCGCTGCGCAATTTTTCTTCCCCGGCGGCCAGCACCGCAATCTGGGCACCAATACCGGAGCCGACAATGGCCGCTTTGGCAGGCAGGGTTCTCAACACCGCGAGCACGTCGTCGACCATGGCGTCGAGGCTGTAATTATCGGTCCAGTCGCTATCGCCGTGTCCGCGCAGATCCAGTGACACCACGTGGTAATTCTCCCGCTGCAGTCGCTGTGCCAGGTGCATCCACTCGTGGTGGGTCTGGCCCTCCGAATGCAGCAGCAAAATGCATTGTTGGGCTTCTGTGCCGCCGATCTCGGCCGCCAGTGTAACGCCGTTGTCCAAGTTCAGTTGTGTGTATTCCATCGCTGATTACCCCCGGTTGAGCCTGCCCCCTGACTTTTACCTTGATTAGGAGTAAAGCGGGTAATAGGCTGAAAAGTCAGAGTGACAAAAATGTCATTCTAGGGATCAGGGGTTGCAGGCGCGATGCTTTTGGTTGGACGTGGGGTAAAACCCCGGCTTTTCCTGCTTGTTAATGTGTAGTCGTTATCTTCTGGTTGTTCACTTGAGGTTGCTCACTTGGGGTAGTTCATTTGAGACTGTTTATTTTTAGGTTACGAGCCTGCTGCTACTAACTGCCACAGGCGTGAATCAGGAATTCCCGAAACGCTTCGCTGCAAGGATCCAGTTTTTTGCCCCGCTTCCAGATCAATCCCACCTCCATGTGCGGTATCGACTCCAGGGTGACGCTGGCTTCGATCTTGCGCCCCTCCAGTGACCAGGGCCGATACACCAGGTCCGAGAGAATAGTGACCCCGAATCCGTGGCCAATCAGACCGCGCAACCCCTCCATGGAGCTGGTGCGAAAGGCGACGTTGCGCTGCTGTTGCTGCGCCGCCCAGTAGCGCTCGGTCGAGGCCTCACCCTCATCCACAGTGATCTGGATATAGGGGTAGCGGGCGATGTCCGCCAGCGCCGGCGGTTGTTTGTCCAGCAGCGGGTGGTTGGCGGCGGTCCACAACTGGCGCCGCGAACGCACCAGCACGTGGTGGTCCAGTTGCTCCAGCTGGTCGGCGTTGGACAGTATCACGATACCCAGGTCCAGCTGGTCGCTGGCGATGGCCGCCTGGATTTCCGCGCGAGCCATGTCGTGCAGGTCGATGGCGATTTCCGGGTAACTGGCGCGGAAGCGGGCCATCAACGGTGGCAGGAAGTAACCGAGAATGGTGTAGGACGCGGCGATGTTCACCGCGCCGCGGAGGTTGTGGACCTGGAAGCGGGGCTGGCGCAGGGCGTCGTCGAGGGAGTCGAGGATTTCGCGGGCGCGCTGATAGAAGCTGTGGCCGTCCGCCGTCAGGGTCACCCCGTGGGGATGGCGCTCGAACAATTTGACCCCCAGCTCCCGCTCCAGGGTCAACACGGCGGTGGTAATGGCCGATTGGGTGACGTGCACCTGGGCCGCGGCCATGGAGAAACGCAGGGTTTCCGCGGCGGCGACAAAGTAGCGCAATTGCTTGAGGGTAACGTTACTGGAAGTCATTAGCTTAATTTATACCTGAGTGCAGATTTATTCAATTTACAATATTAAGACACTTACGTAATGTGTGTTCAATAATTTTTCTAATCAGGTTCGGAGCGAGCGATGGATGCCGGCAAGTTGGATACCCGCACTGACGGGTTGCGTGAAGTCACCCTGGACGACAAATACCTGCAGCCCAGTGGCCGCATCTATATCAGTGGCACCCAGGCCCTGGCGCGCTTGCCGATGCTGCAAAAGCAGCGCGACCAGCAGGCGGGCCTGAATACCGGTGGCTTTATCTCCGGCTATCGCGGTTCACCCCTCGGCGGCCTGGATATGGCCCTGTGGCAGGCGAAAAAGCACCTGGCGGACAAAAACATCATCTTCCAGGCGGGGGTTAACGAAGACCTGGCCGCCACTTCCGTGTGGGGCACCCAGCAGGTCAACCTCAGCCCCAATGGCGCCGATGTCGATGGCGTATTTGGCATGTGGTACGGCAAGGGGCCGGGGGTCGATCGCTCGGCCGACGTCCTCAAACACGCCAATGCCGCCGGCACTTCCCCGCATGGCGGCGTGTTGATGCTGGCCGGCGACGACCACGCCGCCAAATCCTCGTCGGTGGCGCACCAGTCGGAACATCTGCTGATTGCCTGCGGCATTCCGGTGTTGTACCCCTCCAACGTGCAGGAATACCTGGATTACGGCCTGCACGGCTGGGCCATGAGCCGCTATTCCGGGCTGTGGGTGTCAATGAAATGCGTCACCGATGTGGTGGAATCATCGGCCTCGGTGACCCTCGATCCCGACCACCTGGATATAGTCATTCCCGAGGATTTTGAACTGCCCGAAGGCGGCCTCAATATCCGCTGGCCAGACCCGCCGCTGGACCAGGAAGCGCGCATGCACAACCACAAGTGGTATGCCGCGCTGGCCTATATTCGCGCCAATAAACTCAATCGCGTGGTGATCGATTCACCCCAGGCGCGCTTCGGTATTATGGCAGCCGGCAAGGCCTACCTGGATGTGCGCCAGGCGCTGGCTGACCTGGGGCTGGATGACGCCGCTTGCGCCCGTATCGGTATTCGCCTGATGAAAGTGGGTTGCGTGTGGCCGCTGGACGCCCAGGATGCGCGTGAGTTTGCCACCGGCCTGGAGGAGATTCTGGTGGTGGAGGAAAAGCGCCAGATTCTGGAGTACGCACTCAAGGAAGAACTCTACAATTGGCGCGACGATGTACGGCCGAGAATTTTCGGCAAGTTCGACGAGCGCGATAACTCCGGTGGTGAATGGTCGGTGCCGCGCGGCCAATGGTTACTCCCGGCCTGCTACGAACTGTCACCGGCGCTGATTGCCAAGGGCATCGCCACGCGCCTGGAGCGGCTCGGCTTGCCCGCCGACGTGATGGCCAAAATCAATGAACGTATCCGGGTGATTGAGGGCAAAGAGCAGGAGGCGGCCATGCCGCGCCTGACCGTGGACCGCAAGCCCTGGTTTTGCTCTGGCTGCCCGCACAACACCTCCACCCGAGTGCCGGAGGGTTCCCGCGCCCTGGCCGGTATCGGCTGCCACTACATGGCCATGTGGATGGACCGCAAGACCGACACCTTTACCCAGATGGGCGGTGAGGGCGTCAGCTGGATCGGGCAGATGCACTTCTCCAACGACAAGCATGTGTTCGTCAACCTTGGCGACGGCACCTATTTCCATTCCGGTCTGCTTGCCATTCGCGCCTCGATCGCCGCTGGCGCCAACATTACCTACAAGATTCTCTTTAACGATGCCGTGGCCATGACCGGCGGCCAACCGGTGGACGGTGTCTTGACGGTGCCCATGGTGGCCCAGCAAGTGGTTGCCGAGGGAGCGAAAAAAATAGTATTAGTCTCGGACGAGCCGGAAAAATACGCCTCCCGTGAGGGCTTGCCGGATTCGGTCAGTGTCCATCACCGCGACCAGTTCGACGAGTTGCAGTTGCAGCTGCGGGATACCGCCGGCACTACCATTATGATTTACGACCAGACCTGCGCCACGGAAAAACGCCGCCGGCGCAAGCGCGGCCTGGCCGTGGACCCGCCTCGACGCGCCTTTATCAACCCCGATGTGTGTGAGGGATGCGGTGACTGTTCGGTGCAATCCAATTGCCTGTCGGTAGAGCCGCTGGACACCCCATTGGGCACCAAGCGGGCGATTAACCAGAATTCCTGCAACAAGGATTTCTCCTGTTTGAAAGGCTTTTGCCCGAGTTTTGTCACTCTCGAGGGTGCGCAGTTGCGCAAGCCGCAAACCAGTTCCGGACAGCTGCCCATGCCCGCTGATATTCCGGAGCCGGAGCTGCCGACCCTGGAAAAGCCTATTGGTATCGTAGTGACCGGAGTCGGTGGTACCGGTGTGGTGACTATCGGCGCGCTGTTGGGCATGGCCGCACACCTGGAAAACAAGGGGGTGACGGTGCTGGACCAGACCGGCTTGGCGCAAAAAGGCGGCGCGGTGATGAGTCATGTGCAGATTGCCGCTGACCCGGCTGCCATCCACGCCACGCGTATCGCCACCGGGGAAGCGGAAGTCCTGATCGGCTGTGATGAAATTGTCTCAGCCTCGGCGGATGCCCTGTCGCGGGTGCGCAACGGTCACACCACGGCGGTCATCAACAGTGCGCACACGCCGACGGCGGAGTTCCTGTCCAACCCGAACTGGCAGTACCCGAGCTCCAGCGTCGAGCAGGATCTGCTGACCGCCCTGGGTGAGCAGTGCAGTTTTCTGTCCGCCAGCCAGTTGGCGGTAAGGCTGCTCGGCGACAGCATATTTACCAATCCGTTGATGCTCGGCTACGCCTGGCAAAAAGGCTGGCTGCCCCTGTCGCGGGCGGCGCTACTGCGCGCCATGGAGCTCAACGGCGTGGCGGTGGAGAAAAACAAGCAGGCATTTGAGTGGGGCCGGGTGGCCGCCTACGACGCCGAGCTGATCCCGGCCGCAGAGCACAAGGCTGAAGTGGTCAAGCTGCACTTTCCGGAATCGGTGGCGGAAGTGGTTGAGCGTCGGGTGCGACTACTCAGCGCCTACCAGGACGGCGCCTACGCCGCGCGCTACAGCGAGGCCATTGCCCGTTTTGAAAACGCGGTAAAATCCGTTGCGGGTAGCAACAGTCTGGTGCTCAGCGCGGCGAAAAACCTCGCCAAACTGATGGCTTACAAAGACGAGTACGAAGTGGCTCGCCTGCACACCGCACCGCAGTTTATGCAGTTGTTGCGCGAGCAGTTTGAGGGTGAGCCGGGGGTTGATTACCAGATCAACTATCACCTGGCGCCGCCCATGATTGCGAAAAAAGACAGTAAGGGCCACCTGGTTAAAAGCAAATACGGCCAGTGGATGCTGGGCGCCTTCAAACTGATGCGCAAGTTCAAAGGCCTGCGCGGCAGCTGGCTGGATGTGTTCGGCAAGACTGCCGAGCGCCGCCAGGAGCGGCAATTGGTTGAAGAGTATCTGCAGTTGCTGGAGGAGCTGGCCCAGCGCCTGGATAAAGACAATATGGATATTGCCCGGTCACTGCTGGAGCTGCCGGACAGCATTCGCGGCTATGGTCACGTCAAGGAGGGCAATATGGCAGCCGCCGCGGCACAGCGTACCAGTCTGTTGCAGGAGTTGCGCACGGGCCGAACCACCGCTGCAAACCGGGTCCCGGTGCAGCAGGTGGTATAAGCTCGAGGCTGCACAGGGAAACTGAAAATGGCGGCACGCCCCTGTGCCGCAGCAGCCTCCGCTCAAGCCGGAGGCTCGCTAACTGTTTGATCGCCACAACAATAGCTAGTTTAAGGTGGGTCAAGATGTTGAATGCGCTGGATTTTTCCGGCCGAACTGCGCTGGTGGTGGGCGGTTCCAGTGGAATTGGCAATGGCATTGCCCGGGCCTTGTTGCGCCAGGGGGCGACGGTGCATATCTGGGGTACTCGAGCCTGTGCCGAGGATTACTGCAACGAGCCTGGTTCTGACCTGAGCGGGATGCAGTACCAGCAATGCAACGTGGCCGATGTTACAGCGGTTACCGAGTTGCAGCCGCTGTTTGCCAGCCTCGATATCCTGGTGCTGTGCCAGGGCCTGGTGCGCTATGAACGCAAGGAGTTTGACCCCGCCACCTTTCGCGAAGTAACCGAGGTCAATCTCAATAGCCTGATGACCTGCGCCAATAAATTTTATCCGTTGTTGAAGCGCAGTGGTGGCTCCCTGGTCATTATCAGTTCGCTGGCAGGGTTCGCGGCCCGCTTCGGCAACCCGGCCTATGCCGCCTCCAAGGCGGGGGCCATTTCCCTGACCAAGTCGCTGGCGCAGGCTTGGGCTGCGGACGGTATTCGGGTCAATGGGGTGGCGCCGGGATTGGTGCCGTCGAAATTGACCCGGGTTACCTTCGCTGACCCCCGCCGCAGCGACAAGGCATTGCGCGGTATTCCCGCTGGCCGCTTTGGCACTGCGGACGATATAGCCGGCAGCGTGCTGTTCCTGGCCTCGCCGCTGGCGTCCTATGTTTTCGGGCAGACCATCACCGTGGATGGCGGCAAGGGACTGGGCTAATTTAACGGTCAGAATAAGGAGGCGATCAACATGAGTTGGGATTTTGAAACCGAGCCCGAGTTTCAGCAAAAGCTCGACTGGATAAAGCAGTTTGTTGAGGCGGAAGTCGAGCCGCTGGAATTTGTGCTGGGCAATCACTACGCCGTGGGCAACCCCGACAATGAGCGCCTGGTGCGTCCCCTGCAAGCCCAGGTCAAGGCGCAGGGCTTGTGGGCCTGTCACCTGGGGCCGGAGCTGGGCGGGCAGGGCTACGGGCAGGTAAAGCTGGCCCTGGTGAACGAACTGATCGGCGCAGCGCGATTCGGCCCGATCGTTTTCGGTTGCCAGGCGCCGGACAGTGGCAACGCGGAAATACTCGCCGTCTACGGTACCGAGGCGCAAAAAGCGCGCTACCTGCAGCCCCTGCTGGAGAATGAAATTGTCTCCTGTTTTGCCATGACTGAGCCCCAGGGCGGTGCCGATCCGCTGCAAATACAGACCCGGGCGCGGCTGGATGATGGTGGCTGGCGATTGCAGGGAGAAAAGTGGTTTGCCACCAATGCCAGCACCGCGGCATTCTTTATCGTGATGGCAAAGACCGATGACGATGCCGAAAAACCACACCAGACCATCTCCGCCTTTATCGTTCCAGCGGAGGCCCAGGGTATAGAAGTAGTGCGCGATTGCGGCTACGGCACTGCGATGAAAAACCATGCCTATGTGCGCTTTAATGACGTTCGTATTGCCGCGGACCATCTGCTCGGTGCCCGGGGGCAGGGGTTCGCCGTCGCCCAGACTCGTCTCGGTGGCGGCCGCATTCACCACGCCATGCGCACCATTGCCAAAGCCAGGAAGGCGCTGGACTACTTATTGCGCCGTGCAGCATCACGCACTACCAAGGGCCAGCCGCTGGCGCAACTGCAAATGATCCAGGAGCGCATTGCCGATTGCTGGATTCAATTGGAGCAGTTTCGCCTGCTGGTGATGCGCACCGCCTGGCTGATCGACAAGTTGCAGGACTACCGCCAGGTGCGCATGCACATTGCCGCGGTCAAGGCGGCCATGCCGAAAGTGCTGCACGATATCGCCGGACACGCTTTGCAGGTGCACGGTTCACTGGGTTTGTCCGATGAAATGCCGTTTATGCACTGGATCACCGAATCCTATTTTCTCGGTCTTGCCGACGGGCCTACGGAAGTGCACAAGGTGACTGTGGCACGCCAGTTGCTCCGCGAAATCGGTGCCGAAGACGGTCCTTTTCCGGATTATCACCTGCCGCGGCGAGCGGCGGCGGCGCGCCTGAAGTACGCGCATCTGCGCGGCGATAAAAGCCAGTGAGCCCGGTCGACAATCGCCTCAACGAGATTGACCTGGGGGCGCTGGCCAGCTGGATGGCGCAGCAAGGCCTGGGGCGCGGCCGCATTGAGCAGCCCCGGCTGCTGGCCGGCGGCACCCAGAACCTGATTGTGCAGTTCAGTCTGCAGCAGCGGCCATTTGTCTTGCGCAAGGCAGCGGCCTCGGCCTACGCCAATGGCAGTGAAACCATGCGCCGGGAAGCCCGCGTGCTGGCGGCATTGGCCAGCACTGATGTCCCCCACGCTCACCTGATCGCCGCCTGTGCTGAAGAAGATGTACTGGGTGGTGCGTTTTACCTGATGGAGCCGGTGGATGGCTTTAATGTCAGTGTCGGTATGCCCAAACTGCATGGCGGTGATCCGCGGCTGCGCCGGCGCATGGGGTTTGCGCTGGTCGACGGCCTGGCCGCGCTGCGCCGGGTTGATTACCGGGCAGTGGGGCTGGAAGAATTTGGTCGCCCCGACGGTTTCCTTGAGCGCCAGGTCAGTCGCTGGCGCAGCCAACTGGAAAGCTACCAGCATTATCCCGGCTGGCCCGGCAGCGCCAATCTGCCCGAGGTGGATGCGATCGGCACATGGTTGGATCGGCAGCGGCCGCAAACCTTCAAACCCGGTATTCTGCATGGCGACTACCACATAAAAAACGTGCTTTACCGCAACACGGCAGCGGGCCTGGCCGCCATCATCGACTGGGAATTGGCGACCATTGGTGATCCGATGATCGACCTGGGCTGGCTGCTGGCCACCTGGCGCGACGCGGACGGCGCCGCGGGCGGTACACCCATAGTCATTGAGCCCTGGCAGGGTTTTCCCACGGCGACGGAGTTGGTGTCCTATTACGCGCAATGCACCGGAGAGGATGTTTCCAATGCCCGCTGGTACGGCGTATTTGCCTGCTTCAAGCTGGCATTGTTGTTGGAGGGTACCTACGCTCGCGCCTGCGCTGGCAATGTCGATAGCGGAGTGGGGCGCGAATTTCACGCCCGGGCATTGGCGCTGCTGCGGCGGGCCAGGGAGTGGATCGTATGACAGCTGCAGGTTTAATCCGCCCAAGCTGGTCGCTGGGTCAGCGGGAAACTCCGGTTGCGGCACTGGCGCGGGCAGTCGCAGTTCACCCGGGCAAGGTGTTTCTCGATTTCAGTGGTGGCAGCACCAGCTACCGCGAATTCGATCATCTTAGCAATGCACTGGCGCACTCGTTGCGCGAACGCGAACTTGGGGTCACGGCGGGCGTGACCCTGGCGTCGCTGCTGGACAACAGCCTCGACGCTGTGCTGTTGTGGTTTGGCATGAACAAGCTTGGTGCCCTCACTTGGGACATTGAAAAGTCCACGGCCAAAGTCAGCCGCTAATATTCGCCCTTGGTGATGTGCGGCACCAGTCTGTGAACAACCCTGGGAAGTGCTGAATAATCAGCGCCTCCCCAACTTGAAACTGAAGGAGACATTATGCGCGCAGCCATTATCAACCAGCGGGGAGCGACCCCCGTGGTACAGGAATTCCCGGAGCCGCAACCCCAGGCGGGAGCGGTATTGATCAATGTTGAAACCACCGGCCTCGGCGGCTGGGATGTGCTCGGCGCCTATCGCCTGGGGGTGGAGTTTCCCTGCGTGATTCGCGGCGAGGGGGTGGGGCGCACCGAGGATGGTCGCCGGGTCTATTTCGGCGAGCGTTCGGTCATACCCTACGGCTCCTGGGCAGAGAAAACCCTGGTGCCGGAGGCGGAAGTCTGGGAGGTGCCGGACGATGTCGATGATTGCACTGCGATCACCATGGGTATCGCCGCCACTGGCGCCCTGGTGCCACTGGAGACAGCGAATATCCAGCCCGGCGAGACGGTACTGATCCTGGGGGCCACTGGAACCCTGGGCCAGATTGCCCTGCAGCTGGCGCGCTACCTCGGTGCCGGGCGGGTAATCGGCGCCGGTCGCAATCGCGCGACGCTGGAGACATTGAAAGCCAAAGGCATCGCTGATGAGATCGTTTGCCTCGGCAGTGATGACGATGTGGCCGCCCATAAAACGGCCGCCGGCGAGGGTTACGATGTGGTTCTGGATGGCGTTTGTGGCCAGCCGATGCTGGACGCACTCAAAGCCACCCGCCGGGGCGCCCGTATCCTCACCATCGGCACCGGGGCGGGGCGCCAGATCAACCTGGATATGGCCGACCTGCTGTTTAAGACCTTGTCGACAGTGGGCACTGGTCAGCGACCGGCGGCGGATCGCGAGCAGATCTGGCGGCGTCTGTTGCAGATCGCCCGGGAGCAGAATATCCAGGTGGATTATCAGGAGTTTGAGTTCGCCAACGCGGCGGCGGCCTGGCAGGCGCAGGTAGACGGGGTGAATAAAAAGATTATCGCGCGGTTGGATTGAACGGCTGCCGAGCGCGGGGTCCTTGTAAATTTAACCCTGCGCTATTGGCGTCAAGAGCCATTGCAGCCAAGAGCCATTTAACCCAGTGCTATTTATCCCAAGTGCTATGATCCCACCAGAGCCAGGTAGCGAATGTTACCGGCTCTGCATAGGCTGCGGTCGTGTGAGTACAGCTGAAAAATAAAAAACGGGTGTGATCATGAATGCAGAACAACAGTTGTCCGCGCATAAAGCTGGCAGTATCGCCGACAGTATTCAGCGGCAGGCGTTTCGTACCGATGCGGTTTATGACAGCTACCAGGACGCACAAGCTTCAGCGCCTGGCTACGATATAGAAGTTCATAAACTGAATTTGCCCACGTCCGGACGAGGAGTCTATTACTCCGAGCGCCATTGTTTTCTTGAGTACGTCGAAGCGCCTGGACACTGCCTCAGTGCGCGCTATCCCGACAGCGATGAACCCCGCTCTATTGGTCAATTGATTTTTATTCCCCCGGGATTTGAGCTTGAGTGGTGTTGGGAGAAAGGGGTACAGCGCACGGTGACGTGCATGTTCGAGGTGGAGCGTATTGCCATATTGTCCGGTTACGACTGGCGTTGGGACGCTGTCGATGTGGCGCGTACGTTCGATATTCAAAACAGCTATTTGCTTATGGGCATGCGCAAGCTGGGTGAGGAGGCGTGTCGACCCGGTTTTGCCAGTGAATTGCAGATTGAGAATACGCTGGCGCTGATGGCGGTTGAGTTGCAGCGAGAATTTGTGGGTCGGTCTGCACCAGTGGCAGCTTCCTGCGGGCGCTTGTCGACGTGCCAGCTAAAGCGGGTCCGTGATTACATCTATGCCAGCCTTGGCGATGAGCTGAGTGTCGACCGAATTGCCCGTCATTGTGACCTGTCCGAGCGGGAACTGTCGGAGCAGTTTAAAAATACCGTCGGCATGACTTTGCGCCAGTTTGTTGCGATGGCACGGGTGGACCGGGCCAAGCTGTTACTCGCCGACCCCCGCTTAATGGTCAAGCAAGTCGGCTATGAATGTGGTTTTAAAGGGGCGGCGGCGTTCGTTGCGGCGTTCAGGAAAGCAACCGGTGTAACCCCTGCCGAATACCGCAAGCGTTACATGTAGGCAACATGGATTAATTCTTCCCTGAATTAATCCATGCACGCCAAGAGGGCGCGCCTGGCGGGCTTTCTCAGGGAATGATTTTGGGGTAGTAATTAATGGCGCCGACCTCCAGCAGGTCGCCGAGCATGCTGCCGTCGTAGACCCCCTTTGGGTCTTGTACGGTGGGGTCTTCAAATGACCAGGCCTGGCGCTTGTAGGTCCAGTTGTCAGGTTGCAGGCGGTGTGCTTCGCGCCAGTGGGGTATGGCATCGTCGTGGTGCCCGGCCAGGTGCAGGTGTTGGCCGAGTTCATAGCGGGCTGCGGCCTGGGCAACGGCTGGGGGGCGCGGCTGTGAGCGATCGATGACTTCCTGTTCTGACAGGACATATTGGCTGTTGGCGCCGTGTTCTGCCCAATCCTCGAGCATTTGCAAATAGAGCTCGGTTTCAAAGCGCATTTTTTTGACTTCGCGGAGGATCTGCACGTGCGCCGGGGTCAGCTGCTTGACGCTCTCCCACTTTTCAATGTCATCCAGCTCCATTTCGGTAACCGGTGTGCGTCCGGGCCAGGAGGGCTCCGCGGGCCTGACGATCACGCCTGCTTCATTGATCCAAATGCCATTGGGAACATTCACAACACCAAACAGCTCGCCCATGATATGGGCCTGGTCGATAAGCGCTGGGTGTCTGGGGTTGGCCAGTTCAATCCACTCCCGCACGGCGTCAGCGCCGGCGGTGTCCATGGCAACGGTGACAATCTCCAGGCCCTTGGGGTAGAGACGCTCCCTGACTTCTGCCCAGATTGGCCCGTCGGTACGACAGCCACACCAGGACGCCCAGGTGGTGAGCAGCACTTTTTTGCCGCGCAAGCTCGCCAGTTCAAACAGTTTGCCTTCCAGGTCGGGCAATACCAGGTGGGGAGCTTGGGCTGTGGTAAGTGCGCGGCCGGTGAGGGACTCGGGGCCGAGCGCCCAGAGTTGATGTTTTTCATCCTTGATCAACGGCATACCCAGTGCTTCGGCGACTACCGCCCCATTGAGGCTGCCATTGGCATTGCGAGCATTGGCTGGCAGCGGCACGCACTGTTCACCCTTGCAGGCTCCCTGGGGCTTTATGCTCCAGCCTGTTCGCTGTTCAAATTGTGTCGGATCAATATCCAGTGCGGTGAGAATCATGGTGTCACTCCTGAGTTAACGCGTGGCGGGGAAGCAGATCCAGCATTTGCTCTTCAGTCATACCCAGTTGGTATTGGATGTCGCGAATATCCCAATACTCACGCCAGGCGGTGATTTTGTTTTGCTCATTAAATTCGAACACAGCGCAAACGCTGGAAAAAATACGCTGATTATTTTTTTTCATGGTGACGTGGTCACGGCGCTCGGTGAAGACATAATTGTCACTGCCTGCACAGGCAATGATTTCGCAGTCACAGTCTGTGTAGTCCTGAAATTGACGCGCCAGTTCGGCGACCACATTGTCGCGACCGCGCAGTGGCTTGATTGCCGGTACGTGAACCTGATAGTAAGCGTTTTTGTCAAACGCCGCTGCGAACCTGTCGAAGTCCGGTTGCTTGCTGTGCAAGATGGCGAGTATTTCAAGAACGATGCGTTGTTTGCTGTTGTCGCTAATGCCGCTGTTCATGGCCACAAGGTATACCGTCAGTTAGTGAGTGTACTTGTTAAGAGTGACCTGGTAGTAGTGGTCCGATAAAAATGCCTGATTAAGAGTGCCTGGCACCTCATGGTGCCGGGTTACAGGGGTAATAGTTGAGGAAATACTGGGCGTAATCAAGTGCAACTGATATCGCTGAGCTCAGGAAAGTGTCGATGAAAAACGTGGTGTTATTGGACGATATTTTATGTATTTCAGCGATATCTATTTCGCTGGTTCCGCACCCGCCGCTGAACTAGTGTTTGCGGCTGCTGCAGTAATTTCGTCGCTGCCGGCCTGGTTTAAGTGGTAACCGGATAATCCTATAACGATAACCCAGGAACGATGACTATGTATCGACACCCGTTAACCCTTTCTTCACTGTCACTCTGCTTGCCATTACTGGCATCGATGGCGGTGGCCGAGTCTCCCGCCAGCGACCGCAAAGCGGTATCGCTGGAAGAAATCGTTGTTACTGCCCGCCGTCGGGAAGAGGCCCTGCAGGATGTGCCGGTATCCATTGCGGCGCTATCGGCTGACAGTCTGGAGAAATCATCGGTGCAGGAGCTGGAAAACCTCACTGCGGTGGTACCCGGGTTCCGATTCAGCTACGAGGGTGGAGCCAACAATGTGTCCATGTCATTGAGGGGGTTTGGCATCATTCCGCTGGGAGAAGGCGTGCCATCGGTGGTGGTTTACAGCAACGATGTGCCACTGCCAAAAGTAGGCGGCAATATCTCTACTTACGATTTGGCCAGTATCCAGGTACTCAAGGGTCCCCAGGGTACCTTGTTTGGTCGCAATACCATCGGCGGTGCGGTACTGATCTCTCCCACTGCACCGGCCTACGAGCAACAGGGTTACCTGCGCGCGGGCACCGGGAATTACGGCGCCCGCCTGCTGGAGGGGGCGGCCAATGTGACCTTGGTGGATAATGTCGCTGCGCTGCGCGTGGCAGGACAGTTGCGTCGCCGGGAAGGCACTGAAGTTAATCGGACTTCCGCCGGTCCCGATACCAACGAGATCGATCAACAAAGTGTGCGGGTTTCCTTGCGCCTGGATCTTTCGGAGCAGTTGAGCAATAACCTTGTACTGGACTATACCCGCTCGGATCGCAGGCCGGGTTCCGACCATGTGGTCGGTTATAATCCGGGGATAATTGCGGCCGCATTTACCCCGTCGCTGGGGGCCGCTGTCGCGGGTGCCTATGAACAGGCCATCGCCGACCAGGTGTCGGTCTTGCAAGCGGCAGGCGCACACCATGTGGCAAATAATTTTCACAGCGATGGCAATCAGCGTTCACACCGGGAACAGACCGAGCTGTGGGGGCTGGCCAATACCACCGAGCTGCAAACCGACAGTATTACGCTGCGCAATATATTTGGCTATCGCCATGTTTCCAGCACCATCACGGCGAATACCCAAGGTGTCGGTGACATCGATGGCCCACTCGGTCCATTTGTCATTTACCATTTGGCCTCACAGGATGAAAAAGAGTATTTCTCCAATGAATTCCAGCTGCTCGGCGGTGATGATCGGCTCGATTGGATAGCGGGTTTTTTCTACAGTCAGGACAATCCCACCAAGGCTATGGGCACTAGTGCGCAAGCGTTTAACTTGCTCGCCTTTGGTGTCTCTGATATTCACACCACGGCCCTGGCCGAGAACGAAAATTACGCCGTCTTTGGCCAGCTCGATTATCATTTGAGCGATGCCCTGACGCTGAATTTAGGCGCTCGTTACAGTTGGGACAAGATCGAAGGCTGCGGTGTTGGTGGCTTGAACAGGTTTCTGACCTGGTCCGAATGTAAAAGTGCCGGTGTCGAAACGGTGAAGGCGGACGGCAGTGCGCCAACCTGGACCCTGGGCCTGGATTATAAATTGACAGACGATGTGCTGCTCTACGGGATGTATCGCCGGGGTTATCGCGGGGTTAATATCAATACGCCCCAGTTTGCCTCTGTCTTTACCACCGGCGGCAGTGACCCGGCCTGTGTTCTCGGCGCGGGCCAGTGCCCGGATCTGCGCGCCTTCCAGACGGTAAATGAGGAACAGGTCAATGATTTCGAGCTGGGGGTAAAGGCCGACTGGAGTGTGGGGGAGGTGGTTGGGCGCAGTAATGTGTCCCTGTTTTACACCGATTATACCGACGCAGTGCAATTCGTTTCCGTGCGCGGCGCAATACCCGCGGCCGCACCGGACAACCCGACGCGCTCTTCAGTGGCAGTCAACGCAGCGGATATGACCATTCAGGGGCTTGAGTTTGAGTTGATGATTGAGCCGAGCGAGGGCTTGTCCCTGACCTTGACCGGAGCCTTTGTCAATCACCGTATTGACGAGATTAATGTGCCGGCTATAGGTACCCAGCTGCTAACCAAAGATAACGTCACTCTGCCGACACCTGAATTTTCTGGCACTGCTTTGCTGCGCTACGAATTTCCCGGTCGGGTCCTGGGCGGGTACCTGAGCGCCAGTGCCGACTACTTCTATACCGAAAAGTGGGATGCACAAAGCGGTATTTCCCTGCCCGGTTACGATTTGATGAATACGCGGGTCGATTTGGCGCGGCTGGGAGATGGTCACTTGGGTCTGGCGCTTTGGTGCCGAAATTTACTGGATGAAGAATACACCAGCGCGCCGGGGACGCTGCAGGCTTCGCTGCCGGCGAAAACGGCATTTTATGGCGACCCTCGAACCTTTGGTATGGAGCTGAGCTATACATTTTAACGGGCCGGTTTGACCTCGGGTCAAACCATACTCAGGCCCAGTTCAGCGACAGGCTTATTCTAACAATATACACTATTGTCACTCTGATAAATATTTTCAAGGTGTATTTATGAATGCCTATACCCCGCTCACTGTGGAAGATCCCGTCGCCGCTGCCCGGCAGCTGCTGCCGCTGCTTGCCGAACACGCTGTCGAGGCAGAGCAATTGGGGCACATGCCCGCTGCCGTGTTCGAGGCGATTAAGGCCGCCGGGCTGTTCCAGTTTATGTTTCCGCAGCGGGCTGGCGGGCTGGGCCACAAGTTACTCACCCACACCGAGACCGTGGCCGAACTGGCCAAAGCCGATCCCGGCACGGCCTGGGCCTTCGGGCTGCTGTCCAGCGTCACCGCGTCGGTGGCTTCCATGCCGGCGCCGGTGCGCGACCAGGTCTTTATTCGCGGCGACGAATTATTTTGCAGTGTGGCGGCACCGACAGGTACCGCCAGGCCGGTTGATGGCGGTTACCTGGTGAACGGACGCTGGGGCTATGCCTCGGGTTGTATGCACGCCGATTACGCCCTCAATGGCATCCGCGTGCAGGACGCCGATGGCAATACCATCGACCAGGGGTTCGCCATCGTACCGCTGCGGGATAACCCTTGCACCGGTATCGACATTACCTGGCAGGTGGCCGGCGTTTGTGCCTCGGGCAGCAACACCGTAGTGGCCGAGGGATTGTTGGTTCCGGCGGAATGTATTGTGCGCCCCGCAGCGCTGAAAGCCGCCGCTGCCAAGGCCAGCGCCGCCAGCCTGGCGGCCATGCAGGCGGCCATGGAGCCCCGCGACCGCTGGCCCCAGGAACCCCTGTTTCCGCTGGTAGTGCTCTCGCCGATGCTGGGTGCGGCCCAATCCCTGTTGGAAAAAGTAACCGCCGATATGCACGGGCGCCCGGTGATTGGCTGGAATTTTTCCAGCAAAGCCGAGTCGTCGGTGTTTGTGCAGCAACTGGGGCAGTCGGCCATGGAGATCGATTCCGCCTGGATGCATGTGCGCCGAGCCATCCACGATATCGATGTCACTGCCCAGCAGCGAGTCCTGAGCGGTTTTGACAAGGCCCGCATCCAGGCGGATTGCGGTCACGCCATGGGGTTGTTGCGCGGTGCGACGAGCCGGTTGATGGATGTGGCGGGTCCGGGCGCCTTTGCTTCGGCCAATGCCTTGCAGCGTTTGTGGCGCGACCTGAACGTGGGCAGTCGCCACACTTACCTCAGTTGCCCGTTGTCGGAAGAGCTGTACGGCCGTGCACTGAGTGGCCTGGACTCCACCATGACCAATCTTGCCGATGTAAACTCCTGAAGGAGAAGCGAGTAATGGCGGCAGTGCCCACAGCAGAGGACAATGAAGACTTTCGGGTGCGGGTGGCGCGGGAAAAGCGCGAGCGCATGCGCTTGCGCTTGCAGGACGCCGCCATCGAGGTATACAGCCAGGCGTCGCTGGCGCGTATGCCAGTGGTGGAGGATGTGATCAAAGCGGCGGCCGTGTCCCGCGGCACCTTTTACAAATACTACCCGTCGCTGGAAGAGTTGCTGGCGGATATCGGCCAACAGGTGGCCGGCGACGTACTGCAAACCTATCGCTTGTTAGTTGTCGGCGGCGACAACGCCGCTGCCACCAATCTGCTACTGGGGCCGGTGTTGTCCATGGTGCACGCCGGCATGGAATCCGCCAGGGCTTCGATCACCGCGCGGCTGGACTTTGTCGAGTATTTCTCCCGCGATAACAATATGAAAAAAATTCTCGCCGGTGCCCTGGTCAAGGCCCGCAGTGATGCAGTGATTGAGTACGACCACATTGACGCCGCCACCGATTACGTGGTCGGAGCAACGCTGGAAGCCATTCGGCGCCTGGCGCGTTCGCAACAGGTGGATGAACACTACATTAAAACGGTCGCCGGAATGATAGCCCGCGGCCTCGGCATGTCGCCGGCGGTAACCCGCTCGGCGGTGGACAGCAGTTGGCATACTATCCAGGCCAGTGCCAGCAGGCTACCCTGGTGGCAGCCGGAAATTATTTCCCGAGCATAACAGGAGCGCGACTTTGGAAAAGAATCAACAACTGGAACATTTTGTCCACGCCCAGGTGGAGTGCTGGAACCAGGGCGATAAGGAGGGGTTTCTCAAGTGCTACAGTGACATCGCCCCCAATGGCCTGTCAGTGGAGATTGTTGGTGCGCCGCAGATGGAGCCGCAAGTGGCGCTGGAGGCCATGTGGCGAACCCAGCCGGACATTCGTATCGACATTGTCTGTGCAGTGGTGGTGGGCAACGAAGCGGTGACCCACCATCGAAATATCAAGCGCAGCAGTGGTGAATTATCCACCGATACCCTGGAGATTTACCAGCTGGACGATGGCAAATTGTCGGCCCGCTATTTTGTCTCCCACCCTGGGAGTTAATGCCCGTACAGGCAGAGGAAATAGTATGCGAGCAGCGGATAATTTTGTTTTTCTGCACGGTGGTAATCACGGCGGTTGGTGCTGGGCCAGGCTGATGGAAAGCCTGCAGCAACGCTTCACTGGCCGCATGCTGGCGCTGGATATTCCGGGCTGTGGCAGCAAGCGCGGGCAGCAGCGCGAGGCCATCAGTTTGCCGATGGTGGCGGATGAATTGATCGACGATATTCGCCAGGCCGGTATCGACCAGGCGGTACTGGTGGGCCACTCCATGGCCGGTGTGGTCATGCCCTATTTGGCGCAGCGGGCGCCGGACCTGTTCAGCCAGCTGCTGTTTGTCACCACCTGCGTGCCGCGCCTGGGCGAGAGCATAATGCAGACCATGGGGGCGAGCACTCGCGGTGTGGATGCGACGGTGGTGGGCTATCCATTGGACCCGGCCAGCACCGAGCCAATGGATTTGATGCGGGCTATGTTTGCACCGGGCCTGTCAGAACAGGATGTAGAATGGCTGCTGCGCGAATGCAGCCAGGACCACTGGCCAATGCCACTGGCGCTGGAGCCATTAGTGGTGGATATGAATGACTTGCCAGTAGCCAGGGCTTACATTGTCACCGAACAGGACCCCATCTTGCCGCCGGAATGGCAGGGACGGTTTGCCGAGCGCAGCGGTGCCCGGGCGCAGTATTCAATTGCTGCAGCACACGAAGTATTCCTGTCACATCCCGCAGAGCTGGCCGCCCTGATTGAACGCGCTGTGTCGGAAAAGTAGCGACAGCAGTGGCTTCGAATTTCAATGGGCGCAAGTTCGGGGGCCACTCCGCTGGCCCCCGTTTCCCAATCAAACGTTAAAAACGCAGGGTAAGGTCGACCCCAAAAGTGGTCGGGTTGCCGGGTGTGGCGATCGATAATCCCAGTCCGGCGTTCACGTTACCCAAAGCGTGAGAGTAATACTCCTCATCCAGCAGGTTTTTGCCGTAGGCGCGAATCTCCAGATTGGGCTCATCCAGTTTCAGGCTGATGTTGGCGTTGAGCAGGCCGTACTCAGGCTGGATGCGGATGTCGTCCGGGGTGCCGGGGCCGTTAGCCGTGGGGACACCGCCCACCAGGCGAATGCCGCCGGGGTAATCCTGGGGTGCCATATCCATTTCCGCGCGCCAGGACCAGTCCAGCTGCAAATGCAGTTCACCGAAGGCGAGCGCCTGGGTGTAGGCGGCGGAAAGGCTGTAGGTCCACTCGGGAACTTCGAGAAAATTCTCCGCGGAATTATCGATGCCACCACTGGTAAAGCTATCGTATTCGGGCTTGGTGTAGGCGGCGGTAAAACCGAGGTCGAAATTGTCCGCCAGCAGTGCGCGGACTTCAATTTCCAGGCCATCAATGGTTGCCGAGGCAGCATTGAACAGTACAGAGCTGCACTGGGTGCCGGTACAAGCGACTGCTGAGCGCTGGATATCCTTGTACAGTGAGCGGTAGTAGGCGATGTTGGTGCGCAGGCGTTGCGCCAACAGGTCGGCCTTTAAGCCCACCTCAAAGTCAGTCACTTTTTCCGGCAGCAGGCGGTTGCCGGCCAGCGGGCTATTGCCGATGATGCGCTGGTTCACGCCGCCACTCTTGTAACCCCTGGCGGTGCGGAAATAGACCAGCGTGTTGTCGCTCAGGTCGTAGTCGGCGGCTAGCAAGTAGGACAGGTTGTTCTCACTGTTCGGCACTTTGACGTTGCAGGCCACCAGGTCCGGATTGAGCGCCAGTGGCAGGCTGCAGGTAAACGGCGCGACGTTGGAACCGGAACCCCCAAGGGCATTGATAACCTTGCGCTCGTGGGTGTAGCGCAAGCCGCCGGTAAGCCTCAATGCGTCAGTCAGGTTATAGGTGACCTGCCCGTAGGCGGCTTCACTGCGGGTTTCCAGGTGCGCCTGGGTAACTTGATACTGGCCATTGGTGAGGTTGGTAAACTGCCGGGTAAAGCCGTGCTCGGTGCCATCCAGCTCGTAGTAATAAAGGCCGGCGACATAATTCATCTGCTGCTTGAACGCAGCACCGGTTACTTGCAGCTCCTGGGTGAGCTGGTCCAACTCGATGTCGGTTTGCGCCGCGAAATTAATGATGTCGGTGGTGTCGACCTCGTAGAGGCGACTGTCGAGGGTTTCTCGCGTCGCAGTGATGGATTTTAGTTGCACATCGCCGAAATCGTAACTCATGGTCAGGGAGTAGTTTTCGGTATCTATTTTTGAGTACACATCGGTGTTGTAAGCCACTTCAAATGGATTGGAGTTGATACGATCTTGCAGGTGTTGCAGGGCGGCGGCTTGGCCGGCGGCGGTATTTTCTCCGCTCAAATTGATCGAGCCCTCCATCAGTGACCCCCGTGCCACGTTCGGATCTATATAGACCAGGCGGGTCAGCAGGCCGTTGTCATCGCCGTCCACCGCATCGGCGCGCAGCACTGCGGTAAAGGCGTCGTTGGGGGTGTAGAGCAGGGTGCCGCGCAGCGTTTTTATTTTCTGCGCGCCGACGTCGGTGTCGCGCTCGCGGTCGCGGCCATAGCCGTCCCGGCTGCTATTGCCCGCCACCAGGCGCACAGCGAGGATATCGTCGATCAGGGGGATATTCACCAGGCCATGGAGGTTGTGACTGCCGTAGTTGCCGGCGCCAGCTGTGATTTCACCCTCCAGCTCGCGGGTTGGCAGGCGAGTGGCAAGACTCACTGCGCCACCGGTGGTGTTGCGACCGAACAAAGTACCCTGTGGACCTTTCAGCACCTCCACTTGTTGCAGGTCCAGCAGGGCGTTACCCATCAGCCCGGCGGTGCCACTGAGGTATACGTCATCCACGTAGACGCCGACCGAGGGATCGACCGAAATCGCGATGGTGCCCTGGGTCTGGCCGCGCATCGACACCAGTGGTGAAAAACTGGAAGTGGCGGTCTGCGAGAATACCAGCGATGGCACCTGGTACTGCAACTCTGCAATATTTGTCACACCCTGGTTTTTTAATTGTTCGGCATTGAAAGCGGTAACCGCCAGCGGGATATCCTGCAGGGATTCCTCCACTTTTCTGGCGTTGACCGTCACTTCCTCAATGCTGTGTCGCTGGTTGACCTGGTAATCCTGGTGCCGATTGTCCGCGGCAGCTGCGGGAGCACTGGCGGCGATCGCTGCACATAAATGCAGCACTGGCAGGAGTTTACGATTTTGCATAGCGTTTCCTTTTGCGTGAGTTATTTTTTTAATCTTTAGCTGCACCGGTAACGGGGCTGGTGCTGGAGATTAACACAATTAATTCATGTGCATTAATAATGTATTCGCATTAATTGCTGGCGCAGTACACAATAGTCGCTATATGGATGGCGGCGGTCGCGGCTGCAGCGAAGCATCGATGGGAGCATCCACAACCTTGCGGACTTCCAGGCCGGGTTCGTGCAGAATGAGCCCGGGTGGTAAAGTATCGATACGAGGCACTACACTAACCCTTTGCTGCCTGGCCACAGGAGAAAGAACATCCATGAGCAGTCTCCCTAAAACAGATACCAGCACCACCCGGAATCTCATTATCACCACTGCCGAGCGCATGTTTGCCACCAGCGGCATTCACGGCGTCGCCCTGCGCGCCATCAGCCAGGCATCAGGCCAGGGCAATTCGGTCGCGGTGCAGTATCATTTCAAAAATCGTAAGGGCCTGGTTGCGGCGATCCTGAGCCAGCGTATCGAACGCATCGACGCGCGCCGCCGGGAATTACTGGATGAATTGCTGGGTGATTCGGCAACGCTGGCACTGAGGGATTGCCTGTATGTACTGCAGCAACCGCTGGTGGAGATGCTGGATAACGACAAACGCCACACCTTTGCCCGGTTTTTGCTGGCTTGTTATGCCACCCCGGATTACTGGAATATCAATACCGGCTTTGGCGTGCGCGCCTGGGTAAAAAGTAAAAAGGCGGGTGACAACACGGCCACCATGCAGTTATTAAACCTGATTTCCGAACACCTGCAGACTACCCCGGACAGGGTTCTGGCCTGGCGTATCCTGGAGTACGTTCGCTCTATAACGGGTACCATTGTGGGTTGGGAAAATGCCGTCGATTCGGGCATTGATATGCCACCACTGGAAGTACTGATGGATGACCAGATCAGTATGACCGTAGTGGCATTGAGTGCGCCGCTGTCGGAGAAAACCCGCAACTATCTGCAACTCGCAGGCGCCAGCGGCAAGAAGCGTTAGTTCCACTCAATCAGTATTTTGCTGGCGTACCAGGCTAACTTTTACTGGCGTGGCCTGGAGAATAGTTTGGCTGGCGATGCAGGCTTCCTCGCAGATCTCGAGAAATTCCGCCAGCCTCTCCTCCGATTCGTCGCTGTCCAGGATTACCATGGTTTCAATGCCATCGCAGCCGCCAATGCCCTGATTGCCGCGCTCCACATGGCCCAGGGTAGTGTGAAAGTTGGCCCGCAGTTCCAGCCGAATGCGGCGTATGTCCAGGTCGGAAAAGCGCAGGAAGCCGGTGATGTGAGTCATCAGGCAAAAGCCCATGCCCGCCATAAAATAGGCCAGCGGGGTCGGTGCCGACTCAGCACCGCCCAGCATTTTGCCCTCGTCGCAGTGTATCTCAAAGGAGGCGCTACCGGGCGTGGCGTTAAGCACCTGGGCGCGTTTGCCGCATTCGCTGGTAGGCTCAATAATCACATCCAGAGGAAAGCGGTAGGGTTCGCCCTTGCGGGCTTTGTGCCGTTCAGCCGGGGGCAGTGCTTCCAGAGTCGGTGCTTGCTCCAGTTTGCTGACAATATTGACCGCGGTTTGCACCGGTCGCGCCCAGTGGGGCGGGGAATTTGCAGTGTGCGTCATGAAATATATCCATTGGGGTCTAAGCGGACCGCTGCCCACCCGTCAGTGAGCAGCGGCGGTGGTGGCGGTTACATGGCAGAGGGGCGGAATGTGATTCGCAGCAGGATTTCCCGCCCCCTGTTGACGTAGCCCACCAGGTCAGCCAAGCCGCCGGAGGTGTTGGAGCCGGTGAGTGAACCGACCCCGGTGGTAGGTGCGTTGGATGATGACTGGGCCCGGTATTCATCGTTCAGGTTGCGGCCGAGCAGTGCCACCTCCCAGCGTTTGTCCGCGCTGAAAACCTGCAGGCCACCATTGAGGTAGGTGACACCGTCCTGCCGTGCACCGGGGGCCAGCTCCGGATGCGGGTTGTACTCCGAGCGGTAGGAGAGATCGGTGCTGATACGATAGCCGATGGCAGATTCACCGAAGTTACCCGAGTAGGCGACTCCGAGATTGCCCGACCACTCGGAGTCGTTGGGCAGTTGCGCCCCGGACAAATCCTGGGCCTGGTAGCGACCAGTGCCGGTATCCAGTCCCAGGGTACAGCCGTCGGCCTGGGTTTGGCCGATATAACAGGACGCTTCAAATTCGTCGAAGTGAGTATCGCTGTAATTGAGCGCACCATTGACGCTGAGCCCCGGCATATTGCTGGGGTTCAGCTCAAAATCCAACTCCGCACCGCGCAGACTGGCCTCGGCGGCGTTATTGATTCGAATAACCGGCAGGCCACTGGTGTTGTCCAGGGAGTTGACCTGCAGCTCTTTATATTGGTAATCGTAGAGCGCGGCATTGAGGCGCAACTGGCCTTGCAGCGCGCGCGCGTGCAAGCCAAATTCAAACCCCTCGACGGTTTCCGGTTTAAACAGGAAGTCCTGTGGCGAGCCAAACGCACCCTGGTTGATGTTGGGTGTACCGAATCCTCCCGATTTAAAGCCCTCTCGATAGCTGGCGAACAGGGTTAAATCATCGTTGGGGCGCCAGCTCAGGGTGAGCTCGGGAGAGATATCATCAAAGCTGGCGGAATCCGGTGCCAGCGGCTGGGCGTCACCATTTCTGTCGATGGCCAGATCGCGTTCTTCATCGGTCCAGCGCAAGCCGCCGGAAATCTCGACGCTGTCGCTCAAAGCATAAAACAGAGCACCAAATGCGGACAGTGTCTTGCCGTCAATGGTGTGATCAAAACGCGGACCCGGCGTGGCAATGTTTTGGATGTAGGTGTTTAACTCGGTGGATTCGACAAAGCCGCCGACGAGAAAATTGAGCGGGCCGTCAAAGCTGGAGCTCAAGCGCAACTCCTGGGAAATTTGTTGCCACTCGGTAATACCGCCGATGGTCAGGCCGGCAAAGGCCGAGGCGGGATTGTAGGAGTAGGTGTCGTAGCGTTTTTCCTCGATATCGGCGAAGCCGGTAACAGCGGTCAGGCGCAGCTCCGGGTTGATGTCCCAGTCCGCCTGCACGCTACCCAGCCCCAACTTGTACTGACCGAGTCCTTTTTCGTTTTTACCCAGGTCGGAATTCAGCAAGTGTTGCGGGTTGATGCTGCCGTGGGCATAGGTGTCGTTGGCCTTGCAATCGCTCACCGCAAGCAGGTCGGTGAGTGCGGACTGAACTGCCGGGTCGGCACTCAGGCGCGCCACCTGGAATCCCACTTGCGCAGTGCCATTGGGGCAGTATATGCGCTGGTTGGAGCCCTGTTGGAAGCCCGGTCCTTCCTGTTTCGCGTGGCTGAACTTGGTGCGCACCTGCAAGCTGTCGCTGGCTTCCCACTGCAGGCTCGCACGGGCGAACAGGAAGTCGTTTTCCGGGCCCTGGTCCATTCGGGCGTTGACAGCGCCGGGCACCAGCGCGTTGGCTTGTGCTTCGATATCGGTAGCCTGGTTATCTACCCAGCCTTTGATTTCGCTGGAGTTTATAAACAGTCGACCACCGAGGCTGTCAGTCAGGGGGCCGGACAACATAAGGTCGACGGAGGCTTGCTCGGCATTAAATTCGTAGCCGGCGCGCACCAGGCTGGTAAAGCTGTCGGTTGGGTCCTGGGTGGTAATAGAGATGGCTCCAGCGGGGCTGTTTTTACCAAAGAACAGCGCCTGCGGACCGCGCAGCACTTCAATTTGTTGCATGTCCAATTGGGCAATTCGCAGTGCGGTACCGCGGCTCAACTGGACGCCGTCGATATTGACGGAAACGGTCTGTTCAAAGGAGGCATTGGAACCGGCAGAGGTGCCGATACCGCGCATAATGATCGCGCCGCCGAGGCCGCCGGATACCTCGCTGACGGTGAGGCTGGGCACCACACTGGTCAGGTCGGCAAAGCTGTCGATACCGGCATTGTCAATGTCTTCTGCGCTGAAGGCCGAGACCGTTACCGGAACTGTCAGGTCGGACTCGGCGCGCATGCGCGCGGTGACAGTAATCTCCTCGATCGTTCTGTTGGTTTGTTCGGAGTTGGTGGTTGAGGCTGCTTGTAGCGGGGTGATGCTACAGCAGATACTGAAGGCGGTGGCGGTGTAAAGCGCGCTGCGAGCCGGAGTTATTTTCATCTGCGTTGTCCCTTGGATTTATTGTCGGTTTTATTTTTAAAGTTTTATTTTTGTGCGGATAAGTCGGTATGTGGGTGGCGCTGAACCGAGGCATAGAATACCACAATAATGCATATGCATTAATAATGTATATGCATTAAAAAGAGTTGCGCGAGTATTGATTGGCTATAAAGCTGTGGCCGACGGCTGCATGCAAAACGGCGCCCGCGCCTCGACCACCGCATTACTTGCTGCTGCATAATGACGCGATCAGGCGGCTGCCAGTGCGCCGGCAACGGCGCTGGGAAATTAAAGTTTTAGCGGCAAGGGTGTAACGACAGGGGGCGAGCGGCCGAGCCAGTCACGGCCTTGCCGATGCGGGCCATAGGTTGGTAATCAGGGGGTCGCTATCTCGCTGGCCAAGCGCCTGGCTGCGCTCAAACGACTGGCGGCGAGGAAGTGCAGGCCGGCCCAGAGGCTGATGCCTGCCAGGGTGAGTAGCCCCACTCGAATGGAGTCCGCGCCGCCGTGGAGGTCGCTGGCCACACCGACGATAAAGGGACCCAGGCCATAGCCGATCAGGTTGGAACCAATCTGCATGGCCGAGATAATTACCCCGCGCATGCGCGGCGGCGTATTGCTAATAAGAAATGAATAACCGGGCGCTGTGTGGGTGCGGCTGGCAACTTCAAACAGGGCAAAAGCAATCACTGCCACATAAACGTGGGTCGCCAGCGCCAGCAGCGCACAAAACAGGGCGGTGACAATGCTGCTGGCGAACGGCACCAGGGGCAGTGCGCGCAAGCCACCGCTGCGGTACACCCGGTCGCCGAGGTAGCCGCCCAGCAGCGAACCGAGGCCGCCGAAGATAGCAATGGACAGCCCGACCGTAATACCAGCGACGGTAATGGAGAGGTCGTGTACCCGGATAAAAAAGGACGCCGCCCATACCAGCACGCCGGACAAGACCGCGGATTTCAGGCTCACGGCGATAAAAATATTGAGCAAAGCCTTGTTGTCGATGATGAGGGCGAAGGATTGCAGGAGGGAGGGTGCTTTGCCGGCATCGCTGCTCTCAGGGGCGGCTGAATCCTTCTCGCTGTCGGGGTTGTCATCGCTGCCGCTCTTCTCCATGGCGCCGCGGGTGGGTTCGCGGACTGTAAAAAATAGCAATCCTACCAGCAATAGCCCGGGCAATCCGGCGACAAAAAACGCCGCGCGCCAACCGTACTTGGCTGCAATGAGGCCGCCAATGGCAAAACTGACCGCGGTGCCGATGGCGGTCGACAGCCAGAAAATACTGATTGCGGTTGAGCGGCGGTTTTCCGGAAATAAATCGCCAATAATTGACAGTGCGGTCGGTGCTCCGCCGGCCTCGGCGGCACCGACCGCAAGCCGGGCGATGAGCAGGTGCCAGTAGTTTTGGGCCAAGCCGCAGAGGAGGGTACACCCACTCCATACTGTAACCAGTACGGCGAGCAAGTTGCGGCGGTTGACTCGATCGATCAAATAGCCCAGCGGTATACCCGCCAGGGAATACAGGGTGGCATAGGCCAGCCCGGTGAGAATTCCCACCTGGCTGTCACTGATGCCGAACTCCTGCTTTAGTGGCTCAAGGACGATGGATATCACCGAGCGGTCCACCGCGTGGCAGACATAAATCAGGGTCAGCAGGGCCAGTGTGTACCAGGCGTGAGACGAAATTTCTTGTTTGCTGTTGCTGGGGCTCATGATTGGCCGGTCCCTTGCTCCCGGTGGAAGCGCTGAGAAATTATTATCTTGTTAATTATTTTTGGCGGCTGCATTATGTAATGCAAGTGAATTAAATGCAATTGTATTCGAACTGTTACGCTTACCGAATCATCACTGCAGGAGGTGTTTTTATGCTGGCTTTCTACCATACCCCCATGTCGTGCTCGACCGCTTCCCACATTGCCCTGGAGGAGTGCGCAGAGACCTATAGCCGTCATCGCATTCGTCTCTATAAGCCGGATGAACACGCCGCTTACAAGCGCGATGTCAACCCATTAGGCACCGTGCCGGCACTACAGACCGAGCGCGGATTGCTGACGGAAAACCTGGCGATCATGTGTTACCTGGCCGACCGGAATCCGCAGCTGCAGTTATTGCCGCTGGATAATTTCGAGCGCGCCCAGTGCCTTTCTTTTTTGTCCTGGATAGCCAGCAGTGCGCAAATTGCCCGCCGGCAGTCCCGGGCCCCGCAGCGTTTTACCGACGATGAAGCCGCGTACCCGGGCTTGTCCAGCAGCGGCGCTATCAAGTTCAAGGCCTGTGTGGCGCGCATCGAGGAGCGGCTCGCCAACAGCTCCTGGATCATGGGCGAACAATACACGGTGGCCGATGGCTACGCCCTGGTGGTGTATCACTGGGCGCTGCTGGACAATTTGGATATGACGCTGTATCCGCATTTTAGTGCTCACTTGCAGCGCATGTTGCAGCGGCCGGCGGTCCGCCGGGCCCTGGTGGAGGAGAAGTGCCGCTTGCTCGAATTGGAATAATCACCGATCCGTTCCTTTACGCAGGTTGCAACAGCTGTAGCCGGGTCCGGGCATAGGGTTTCTGGCCGCTCCAGCACAACCACAGGCCGAGCAGTGAGGCCGGCGCGGCGCTCAGGGTAATCGACCAATGCAGCATCGATTCATCGGCGAACACATAGTCGGTGATCAGTGCCACCAGCGTCGGCCCGAGGCCGATACCGAGCAAGCCACCCAGCAACAGGTAGACCGCAATCAATTGCCCGCGCATGCGGTTGGGGGCGACTTCCTGAATGGCCGGTGGCGCTGCGGTCTGGGCGATGGCGAGGCCAATCAGGCTGCAGCCGAGCACGGCACAACTCAAATAGGGGGTTGGCATCAGGGCCCAGATCGAGACCGTGGGCAGCAGGATGCCCTGGCCCACCAGAGTGACACGAAAGCGAGCGGCCGGTATTTGCTGCTGGTGCCAGTAGTCGCTGAGCCAGCCGCTGATCAGAGTGCCGATGGTGCCGCAGACGGCGATCAGGACACCGATAATGACCCCGGCTTCGGAGGTGGGCATGTCAAAGCGGCGCTGCATCAACGCCGGGGCCCAGGCGAGGCTGCCGTAACCGATGACCGCCAGAATTGACGGATAGACCAGCACCCGGGAGAAAGTGGCCCGGTGCTGCTTCAGGTAGGCGATGACATCGGCGACACTCGGCTGTGAATCAGTACTGCCCGTTTTCGCCGCCTCCTGGCGCCGCGGTTCGCGTACGCTGAACAGCAACCCGGCCACCAGGATGCCGGGCGCGCCGGCAAACAGAAACATCCAGCGCCAGTTATCCATCTGCCCCAGCACCGGCAGGGTCAGTCCCTCCGGGGGCAGTCCGTGCAGGATCAGGCCGCCGATAAACAGCGATGCGCCGGAACCAATGCCGATGGACATATAGTAGAGCGCCAGCGCCCGACCGCGACGGTGGGGGCGCACGTAGTCGGCGATCATGGAGTAGGCGGCAGGTGCCAGTACTGCCTCGCCGACACCGATGCCCATGCGCGCGACAAACAATTGCCAGTAATTTTGGGCCAGGCCGGAAAATATGGTCATCAGGCTCCAGAACAGCAGGCCAACCAGGATCAGGTTGCGGCGGTGGGTGCGGTCTACCATGCGTCCCAGCGGGATGCCGGCCAGGGTGTAGACGATGGCGAAGGCGTAGCCTTGCAAGACGCTGAAGGCGGTGTCGGAAATGCCGAATTCCGCGCGAATCGGGCCCACCAGCAAGGTGGGAAGCTGGCGGTCCATTTGCGACAGTACGGTCACCAGAAAGAGGATGGCAATCACATACCAGGCGTAGGCCTCGCGCGGGTAGGAGTCTGTTGTTGGTGTTTTTATCGACATTAGTTGCACACTTTTAAAAAATATGTTTAATTTAGCGCATCTAATAACAGTTTCGGCACCCTGTCAACCGAATATGCGCTGGCGGCCGGATGTATGCACCGAGGGCCCCAGCCATGCCTGAGCAATCCAATCGCCAACGGGTGGCGCAATTTATTACCGCATTCGAGCGGGGCCAGGTGGAGCTGCAGCGCAGCCTGGTGCATCCCGAAGTGGTGTTTCACTCCCCGGAAAGTTTGCCCTACGGCGGCGAGTGGCACGGTCTTGACGGCTGGCAACGCATGAAACAGGCCATTGCTGTCGTCTGGTCCGAGTTGGACCTGAAGATCCGCCGGGTAGTGGGCGCAGAGGACGACGATTGTTTTGTCATCATCGCCGACCTCAAGGCGCGATCGCGGCAAACCGGGCAGGTATACGCGGCGGAAGTCATGGAGAAGTGGCTGTGGCGGGACGGTTTGTTGGTGCTGGTGCGGCCCTACTACTGGGACACGGCGCGGGTCAACCAGGTGATTGGCGCGGCTTAATCCGGCGGCAATAGGTTCGGCCGCTCTGAATCGGAATACAGAAACAGCTCCGCTTTGTTCACCCTTGAAGCAAGCCGGGCTCTATTAATTACATAACAATATTACATAACAATAACGCGAGGTTTTTATGACGAATACAACTGCGACCACTGATCGCCCCTATCCGGCTCGCCAGGGCCGATTGCCGCGGCAGCTCGAAGAAGTCACCGCCGAGTGGCTCACCACGTTGCTGGGCCATCGCTACCCGGGTATCCAGGTTGAGGGTTTCGAGGTGGTGGAACTGAAGAACAGCCACACCACCAAACTGCGGGTTGCCCTGGACTTGAACCCGGTCGGCGTCGACGCCGGCGTGCCCCGCCACGTGTGCTTGAAATCCAACTGGTCGGAAGGCTTTGAAAGCGGTGAGATCTGCGAGCTGGAGGCGCGCTTTTACTACCTGATGCGCAACGAAGTGGCGGCGCCCCTGCCAAAGGTATACTACGCCGACTGGGACGGCGATGGCGGCGGTCGCGGCATCGTTGTGATGGAAGACCTGGGCCTGGCGAGTGGCAAGTTTGGCAACAGCCAGGATCATCTCGGGGTAGATGGTGTGGCCGCGGGGCTGGAGTCCCTGGCGACGCTGCACGGAGCGCTGTGGAACAGCGAGCGGTTGGCAAAACAGGCCTGGCTGCACCGCTCCATGGACACGCCGGTGGATACCGATCAGCTACTGCGCATGTACAACTACCTGTCGTTGAATGCCAGTAAGAGTGAATACAAGGCCATTCTGCCGGACTGGATCTACGCCACCCCGGAAATCTTTGCCCACGCGTTTGATGAACTGGCGGCCCAGGAGCGCGAGCAGACTGGACCCCTGTGCCTGGTGCACGGTGATGCCCACCAGGGCAACAGTTTCCTGCGCAGCGACGGCGAGCGGGTCTGGCACGACTGGCAGCTGGTGCGCAAGGGGACCCCCTGGCGCGACCTCACCTACTTTATGCTCGGTGCGCTCACCATCAAAGAGCGCCGCTCAGCCGCGCCAGACTTGATCAAACACTACCGCGAAGCGCTGCAGGCGACCGGCGCCGAGGGCGTCCTCAGCCAGCAGCAGGCCTGGGAACAATTTCGCCGCTGGCCGGTGTACGGCATGCAAGCCTGGCTGGCCAACATGGATGTTTGGGGCCAGAGCGGGCTGGGTATGGTGGAGCGATTTTTCAGCGCCGCCGAAGATATGGAGACCATCGAGATTCTGACCAAAGGCAAAAAGCCCCGGCGAAAGGTGGTGTTGGGAGAGGGCGCGCGGCCGATTACCCAGGGTTTGACCTAGTTAGCTGAGGTTAAAATTAAACATATTATTAAAAAGTGTTAAATATAAGGCGGTCGGCTGGCTGTGGCGATAGTATCCGTCGCGCGACTTTAATACTTTTCATAACGATAAAAAGGAGTTGGCTATGGCACAGGAACAGGAAGATTTCATCCGTGAGTTCTGTGATTTATGGGGCGACGGTACTGCCGAGACCCGCCCGCAAGTAGAGCGGATCCTGGGCATGATGGCAGACGACGCGGAGTGGCAATTGTGGGTGCCCGGTGGGCCGGTCTTTAAAGGCAAGGCGGCGCTGCGCGAGGAGATCGAACGGCAGATGAGCTTTGCCAGTCACAACAAGCTCAACATCATCAATATCGTTTCCTCAGATCGAATCGTCATGACCGAGCGCTCGGATTACGCCGTGGTACGCGGTGTGCCCATGCCCCACTCCATGGTGGCGGTTTACGAACTGAATGAAGACGGTTTGATCAGCGCCTGGCGCGAGTACCTGGATACCGCCGACCTGGCGCAGAAGTCCGGGACCTCACCTCAGCAGCGTTTGGAAGAAGCAGGTCAGTAAGTCAGCGCTAAGCGCCGAGTAAAAAAATAGAAAAATTTGCAGCCACACGAAGCTGGAAGGCATGAGTTTGGTGCTTGACTCCGTGGCCGTCTCCAGCATGGATGCTGGAGTCGAGCCTAGTTGGGTGAGGCAAGCGTCTGCAAAGCATGCTTTGCGCGCAGCCGAACGCCCACAATCTGTGATTGTAGGCCGGCCCCGCTTGCGGGTATTTACGGCGTGCCGCGGTGTCGAGTACCAAATTCATGTCTCGGCAACTAGCCTGTCGCCATGCGGCCTTTGGCTTAAGATTTTTACAGTGCACGTATAGTTGTACGTGGGACAGTATCGATATAAACATAATTTACAGGTAATAACCGATGGGACGTTTGCAAGATAAAGTGGCCATTATTACCGGTGCCGGCAGTGGCATCGGCCGTGCTTCGGCGCTGCGGTTTGCACGGGAGGGCGCCAGGGTGGTAGTGGCCGACCTCAACGGCGAAGGCGCGGCTGCAGTAGTTGCAGAAATAGAGCAAGAGGGGGGCGTCGGGCTGGCATTGACGATTGATGTGGCCGTGGAAAGCCAGCTCAAAACCATGGTCGATACCGCCATCGACACCTATGGTGAACTGCATATCCTGTTCAATAACGCCTGCAATACCGACCCGGTAATGTCGAAAAAAGATTCTGATTTCTTCACCTTCGATGCCGAAGTTTTCCATCATCGCATGCAGACCAATGTGCTGGCCGGCGTCCTGGCGGCGCGCTTTGCCATGCCCCATATGCTGGAGCGCGGTTCCGGCTGCATCCTGTTTACCTCCTCCAGCAGTTCGCTCAAGGGCGAGGTGGCGCAGTTCAGTTACGGCGCCACCAAGGCGGCGGTGAACTGGTATGTGCAGACCCTGGCCGCCACCTTTGGCAAGCAGGGCATTCGCTGCAACGGCATAGTGCCGGGAGTGATTCGCACCGCCGGTATGGAGATGTGGGCCACCGACGCAATGAAAGACGCGTTTCTCGATATGCACCAGAGCCCGCGCCTGGGGTTGCCGGAAGATATCGCGGCCATGGCCACGTTCCTGGCCTCGGATGAAGCGGCGTTTACCAACGGTGCCCTCTACTACGTGGACGGCGGCATTAACTGCACCACACCTATGGTGCCGGCGGTAAGGAAATTCCTGCAATGAAGCCCATCAATTTAAACCAGCGACTCGCCGGCAAGGTCGCCATTATTACCGGCGGCGGAGGCGGTATTGGTTCCGCGGTGGCGCGTCGTATCGTGGCGGAAGGCGGTCGTGTCGCCATCGCCGATATCGTACTCGATAGCGCTACAGAGGTGGCCGCCGAGCTGGGTGACGCGGCCCTGGCGGTGCAGTTTGATGCCGGCGACCCGGCCTCTATTGAAGCGCTGATCGAGCGCACGGTAGAGCATTTTGGCGGGCTGGATATTTTGCACAACAACGCCGCCATCACCACCCCTGAAATCCAGAAATACGATACCACCGCAGTGGATATTCCGCTGGAGGTGTGGAAGCGCATTCTCGACGTCAATCTCACCGGCTACCTGGTCGGCTGCAAGTACGCCATTCCGCACATGATCGCCCGCGGCGGCGGCTCGATTATCAATACTGCGTCCAATTCCGGGATTGTCGGCGACCTGGGGCGCATTGGCTACGGCACCTCCAAGGCCGGGATTATTAACCTGAGCAAACACGTTGCCACCCAGTACGGTCGCCAGGGCATTCGCTGCAACGCCATCGCGCCGGGCATTGTGCTGACCGAGGCCACCAAAAAAAGTGTGCCGCACATCGCCGAGAGTTTTGGCAAACACCTGGCTCTCAATCGCATGGGCACCCCGGAGGATATCGCCGCATTGGTGGCTTACCTCAGCGCCGATGAGTCGTCTTACATAACCGGCCAGTGCATCTCCATCGAAGGCGGTTCACTGATCCATCAACCGCATTTTGCCGATTATATGGGTGACCAATAGGGCAGCCCGCAACCTGATCGCAAAATGATTCCAGAGCATGACTTAAAGAGAAACAGATTATGACTGACGTAGATTTTACCGCCTTGGGTATTGAGCCCGCAGAGTTTAAGCAAAAGTACGGGCCCTGGGCGCTGATTGCCGGCGCCTCCCACGGCCTGGGCGCGGTGTTTGCGCGCCAGTTGGCGTCACTGGGGCTGAATTGTGTGCTGTTGTCGCGCCGGCCACCGGTATTGGAGGAATTGCAGCGCGAGCTGGAGTCCGATTACGGCGTTGAAACCCTGGTGGTTGGTGTCGACTTGATGACTGAGGAGGCGGTAGCAACCATTATTGATAAAGTCGGGGAACGTGAAATCGGCTTGCTGGTGTTTAACGCCGGGGCGCCGCCATTTACGGAAAATTTCCTCAAGGCATCCGCCGATGAGTGGGCCGGTTTTGTGCGCATGAATACAGTGACGGTCTACCGCTGCTGCCATCACTTTGGTGGCCAGATGGTTGAGCGCGGTAAAGGCGGGGTGATCCTGGTGGGCTCTCACGCTGGCTTTGGTGGTACCCGCAAGTTGAGCCTGTACACCGGCACCAAAGGCTTTATCCTCAATCTGGGCGAGTCGCTGTGGGCCGAGTGGAAAGACCTGGGGGTGGATGTGCTGAACCTGGTGATCGCCTCCACCGATACACCCACCATGCGCGAGCACATGGCGGCGCACGGCATGGAAGTGCCTGAAGGGATGGCGACCCCGGAGGAGATCGTGCCGCTGGGTCTGGCCAAGCTGGGGGATGGCCCGACCCTGGTGCACCCGGATGATGTGGACGTGCCGGCGGGAGAGAAAACCCGCGGTGACCTGCGCCGCGATCACGTGCTGGAAAGTACGCGTATCTCTGCCCAGTTTATCGGCGACTGAATGTTGTTTGCTGGCTGCCGGCAACGGCAGCCTGATCTCCCCCGGCGGTAGGCGTACGGGTTAAATAAAGACGGTATCGCAATGGAAACTCTGACAAAAGATGTGCTGGTGGTGGGGGCCGGCGGCGCCGGTATGACCGCCGCTGCTGTCGCTGCCCGGCACGGCCTCGATGTCTTATTGGTTGAGAAAACCTCACACTTTGGTGGCACCACCGCCTGGTCAGGCGGGGGTATCTGGGTACCCTGCAATGCGCTGGAGCTGGCTGCGGGTCACGACGACAGCCTCGCCCAGGCCCGCGCCTATATCAAAGAGGTTATCGGCCCCACGCTGCGCGAGGACCTGCTCGACGCGTTTCTCGAGGCGGCACCGGCTATGGTGGATTTTTTGCAGCAAAAAACCGCGGTGCAATTTTCCCTGCATGAAGGTTTCCCCGATTGGTACCAGGAGGCGCCCGGCGCTACCACGTCCGGTCGCCTGTTGGCGCCAATGGAGTTCAACGGCCTCGAGCTGGGGGCGTATTTTCAGCGTCTGCGCGAGCCACTGTCGGAGTTCAACGCGCCAGCGGGCATGATGATCGGTTTTAACGATATGCCGCACATCGCCAACGTGAAAAAGTCGTGGCAATCCTTTCGCTATGTCGCCGGTCTGGTCGCCAGTTTCCTGTGGGACAAGCTGCGTTACCGGCGGGGTACCCGCCTGACCATGGGCAACGCGTTGGCGGCGCGTTTGCTGAAGTCGTGTGTCGATGCGGGGGTTGAGCTCTGGTCGTCCGCAGCACTGCAGGAACTGCAAACCGACGGCGGCCGGGTGGTTGGTGCCATAGTGAATAAGGATGGCCAGCAGGTGCAAGTCCGGGCCCGGCGGGGGGTGATCCTGGCCAGCGGTGGATTTTCCGCCAGCCTGGAGTTTCGACGCCAGTTTATACCCTATCCGGAGCAACACGTGTCACTGGTGTGCGAGGGCAACAACGGTGTGGCGATCAGCAATGCCCTGCAGTTAGGGGCGAGTTTTGATGGCGATAATATCAGCAATGCGGGCTGGATTGTTATCTCGGTGTTGCAGCAGGCGGATGGTAGTGTGCGCAAGTTTCCACACCTGTTTCTCGATCGGGGCAAGCCGGGTTGCATTGCGGTAAACCTGCAGGGCCAGCGCTTTGGCAATGAATCCACCACCAACCTGGTGGAGCCCATGCACGAGAGTGGCTCGGTGCCGGCCTACCTGCTGTGCGATCACCGCTTTATTAAAAAATACGGCCTCGGCCTGGTGCGCCCCGGGGGCATCGGCTTGAAGAAAATGCTGCAGGCGGGCTACGTGCTGAAAGGAGAGAGCCTGGCGGAATTGGCCGCAACCACCGGAATCGATGCCGCGAATCTGGAGGCGACGGTGGCGCGCTTTAATCAATACGCCGCAGCGGGGGAGGATAAGGACTTCGGTCGCGGCGGGAGCAAGGACGACTTCAATATGGGCGATATGAACCATAAGCCCAACCCCTGCCTTGGACCGATTCAGCAAGGTCCTTTTTACGCGGTGAAAATCTTTCCCGGTGATTCCACCACCACCGTGGGCCTGAAAGTCGATACCCAGGCCCGGGTGCTCAACCAGCAGGGCGAGCCAATACCGGGTTTGCAAGCGGTGGGCCTGGACATGAACTCCCTTTGGCGCGGCAAGGCGCCGTCCCACGGCGGTAACAATACCTTGAGCCTGACCTTCGGCTATATCGCGGCTACATCGCTGGTGAGCCAGCAATGAGTGTTTTTCCGGTAACTGTGTTCCAGGTAACGGTGAAAAGCTTACTACCCGGCAACGTTTTACCCGCTAAAAAGGTGTGCAGATCGCGTGAGTAAGACACAGATTAACCTGGCAGAATTCAAGCGTTCCTGGCGCATACTGTTGCTGTCGGTGCTGGGTATTGCCATCAGCATCAACGCGGTATTGCTGTATGGTTTTGGCACTTTGGTCGGGCCGTTTGAAGAAAGCTTCGGCTGGAGTCGCAGCGCCCAGCAGGCAGCTATTACCTTTCTCTACGGCGGGGCAGTTATCGGCTTGCAAGCGGTGGGGTGGCTCAATGTTCGCTTTGGCATCCAGCGCGTCACGGTCATTTCGCTATTGCTGATGGCCACAGGGTATTTGGCGTGTACCCAGTTTATAGGTGGCTCCATCTGGACCTTGTACCTGGCGTTTGCCCTGTTGCCGATTATTGGCATGGGGGCGCTGGCGGTCACCTGGACCCAGTTGATCAACTTGTGGTTTGTGGAAAACCGGGGTTTGGCGCTGGCGATCGGTCTGTCTGGCACCGGCATTACCGCGGCGGTAACGCCCAATATCATGGCCTGGAGTATTGAGACTTTTTCCTGGCAGGCACCGTTCGTGTTATTGGCCGGGGTGAACCTGTTACTGATCCCCCTGTCGCTGCTGTGGTTTCATTTGCCGCAGTCAAAGCCGCTCGTAAGTGGCAAGGCCCGGGGCGATAGCGAGCATCTCCTGCCCGTCGACGGAGTCAGTTTTCGAGAGGGTTTCACCGCCCCCAAATTCTGGATTTGCAACCTCGCACTGTGCCTGGTGGTGTCAGCGGTGGTGGGTCTCGTCACCAATACCATTCCGATTTTGCAGGACGCCGGCTTCGCCTCATCGGAAGCGGCGTTTATCTTCAGTTTCTTTGGCGTGTCCCTCATCGCCGGGCGCATGGTGGTGGGGTATTTGCTGGATCGACTCTGGCCCCCGGGTGTCGCCGCCTGCAGCCTGGTGTTACCGGCGTTGGGGTGCCTGGTCCTGCTGAGCGGGGCGGACAGCTTTGTGCTGCTGGCCATTGCGGTGGCGCTATTTGGTCTCGGCGCTGGCGCCGAATTCGATATCGCTGCATTCCTGATTGCTCGCTACTTCGGCCTGGCCGATTACGGCCGCCTGTTTGGCTTTCACCAGGGCCTGATCACTGTGGCGTCGAGTTTGGCGCCGCTGATGTTTGCCGTCATGTACAGCCAGTCGGGTGGCTATGACCTGATGTTGTTCTACTGCACGGCAGCCACGCTGCTGGGGCCGCTGCTCCTGCTGTGGCTGGGGCGCCCGCCGCAATTCGGCGCCAGACCCGCACTCGCCTGAGTTGTAGGGCGCCGGCAAGCAAAAAAGCCAGGATATAATGTCCTGGCTTTTTTTGCGCTGCGGTTACTTGGCTGTTACTTTTTGCCGTAGATCTCGGGGTAGACATCTTCCGGTTTGCCGACACTGGGGCCAATGATTGAGCCCACCATCTTGTGCCCCCAGGTACTCATTTTCTCCGGGTTGAGCTCAAACGGGTCGCCGTGCCAGGGTTCCAGCTCGTTGATGCATTCAAACGCAAAGCCGGACGGGTTGAAATGGTAAAACGACATGTGCGGGTCCTGGCTGTGCTGGCCCAGGGTCATTAGCAGATCCAGCTCTCGCTCCAGCACAATGTCATAGGTCTCGCCCACGTCACGCACACTGTTGACGAAGACGCCCACATGTTGCACGCCCATGCGCCCGGGCGCCAGGCCGTAGGCGATATCGTGGCTGGTCTGGTCGTTCAGCTTGGCGCGCAGGAACTCGGTTCTGCCTTTACCTGCGCCCCAGCCATACCACTGCATGCCCATCACTTCGATAAGGAAATGCTCCAGCTCAGGGGTAAACTCCGGCGTCATCAGGACGATGTGGCCGACGCCGCGCTCATCGCACTTGAAGCCGCCGTGGGGGCGACCGGGGGTAAAGGAGCGGGGCGTCCATTTCTGGGCGTAGAAGAGCTCGTGCTGGTAGCCGACCGGGTCGCGAAAGCGCACCAGTTCCTTGACCCCACGGGTTTCACACAGGGCGGCATCGCCCACAGTGTACGCCACCTCGTGCTTATCCAGTTGCTTGACTGCGTCAATAAAGTCGAGGCGATTGCGAGTTTCCCAGCCGATATAGGAGACGCGCTCGATAGTGCCGGGATGGAAGGCTATGCGATGGCGCCGGTCATCCATTTTGAAGTAAAGGGAGTCGGGATCCGATTGCGGCGATTTGGCAATCTGGAACCCCATAACTTCCGGGCCGTACTCTCGCCACTGGTCAAGCTTGGCGGTTTCGAACCCCAGGTAGCCGATACTGATGATATTCACGTTGTTCTCCAAATCGTTGTCGTTATCAATTGGATGGTGGTTGAGGATAATACGCCGATTGTTGCCCGGTTGAAGCAGGGCGCCTAAACCTTGAGAGTGCAGCGCCCGAATCAGGTTGCCAACAGACCACCGTCGATGACCAAATCGGTACCCGTTATGTAGGTGGCTTCACCAGAGGCGACAAAGGCGGCCAGCGCGGCTACTTCCTCCGACTCTCCCGGACGATCGAGCAGTACACCTTTGAGCAATTTGGCGCGGGTTTCCGGATTCTCCACAAACGCTGCAGTGCCCGGGGTTTTGATAAACCCGGGGCTGATACTGATGGCTCGAATGCCAACCGGGGCGCCCTCCACCGCCAATTGACGGGTGAATGACACCACCGCGCCCTTGGCCGCGGAGTGGGCGGCCTTGCCAGTCAGGGTCGAGCCACACCAGGCTGCGGTGGAGGCGATGTTGATGATGGTGCCTCCCTGCCGGGCCAGGTACTGCCAGGCGTAGCGAGTGGTGTAAAACACCAGGTCGAGTTCGTTGCGGATGACGTAGTGCCAGTCGTCGACGGAAAATTCGGCCATGGGGCCAAAGCGGGTTGCCGAGGCATTGTTGTAGAGAATATCGATGCGCTCAAACTGGCGCGCCGCATCTTCTACCCAGGCCCTGGCCTGGTCGACGTCACCGAGGTCGACCGACCCGTCGCCATGTAGTTGCAGGCCTTCAGCCTCCAGCAAGCGGCGGGTTTCGAGATGGCTGTCGGCGTGCAGGTCGCAGCCAACCACCGTGGCACCTTCGCGGGCAAAGCGCAGGGCCGCCGCGCGCCCCTGGCCGCCGCCGGTGCCGGTGATCAATGCGACCTTACCCTCGAGTCGCCTGTTGGTTGTCGACGTCATGGGCAGCGGCTCCCCGTTTTATTCGGATACAATTTTCAGCACCTGGGCCGGACAGCAGGCAGCGCCCTCGGTGGCGGACTCCAGCAATTCTTCCGGTACCGTATCGGTAGCCAGCTCGACAATACCGTCTTCGTTGAGGTGGTAGATTTCCGGGCAGATCTGGTTGCAGACACCATAGCCACAGCAGAGATCGATGTCGGCATAGACTTTGTGCGTCTTCGCAGTGTTGTTATCACTCATAGTTACGGCCTGTTTCGTTATACGCGTAAGCGTTGTGTTGATCGTTATTATTCCGTGCGGACAAGTAAATATTACACAGATATAGAAAAACTGTCCATATTGTAGTGACAGGGGAGGCGCCAGAGTAAATTGTCCTAAAGTTTGTAGTAATCTGTTTGATAACCTCTCTTGACGAAATAAAATATATTTAAATCAATAGGTTATACTGTCTTTAAGAGGCAGTATCTGATTTTTCATTGGTCCCTGGCGGGCTTGCTGGTGGCGTTTGCCGGCGCCGAGATGTTTTACCGAGGGACAAACTCTCTTGCGCGCGGCGCATTCTTGCTTAAAGCGCTATTTGTGAGCGAGTTATACGCGTGTAATAGGTCTACAACGGGCTCCAGGAGGCAGGTAACAGAATAAATATCAGTTTTAAGTTCAAAATAGTATTTACACATATTTTAAAAATGTGTCACTATTAAGTCTGATTGGGACGTAAGCCAAATTCTAAATGGCAGCTGTCAGCAGGTTAAAAGCCGTCAGCTACCGGCAACTGACTGTTATTGGCTGGTTGTGGAAAATAATCGTCTGGTCGAGATGCCTGTTTCAAGCTACGCTGACAGGTGTATGCAGTTCCAGACTGTTGTTAGCTGCAACAATTACGTTCCTTATAAAAACCCAATAATAAGCGGGAGAACGAGAGACTATGTTTAATTACAAATTTCATAACAACAAATCAAAACTGTTCTGCACCAACCTGTTAGCGCTCAGCGTTGCAGCGGTTGCTTCAGCCGGAGTCAGCGCAGAAGTTTCCAGTAAAAAGGGAATGCAAGTGCTGGAGGAAGTGATTGTAAACGCCCGGCGTAAGGAAGAGAGCCTGCAGTCTGTCCCGGTCAGTGTGACGGCACTGGACTCTGAAGCCCTACTCGAGGCCAGCATTACCTCCTCTACGGATTTGCAGCAGAATGTTCCGGGTATTTTTCTCGCCGGTAGTGGCGGTTATAACAACCCGGTCTATGTGATTCGCGGCCAGTCCAAAGGTCTGCTGGGAACATCTTCCCCGGCCGTGGTCAGCTATTTTGCCGAGGTGCCACAGCCGTCCTGGGGCAGCGCCGTGCCGCAGTTTGATATGGCCAATATTCAGGTGTTGAAAGGCCCCCAGGGCACATTGTTTGGCCGCAACACCACAGGTGGTGCGATTCTCTACTCGCCCCAGGAACCTCTGCACGAACTGAGCGGTTATGTCAGTGGCACCATGGGGGATGAAAATCATCGCCGTGGCCAGGGTGCGCTGAATATCCCGCTGGTGCAAGACAAGTTGGCCCTGCGAATTGCGGGCGATATCAATCAGCGTGATGGCTATACCAAAAATATTGGAGTCGGCGAAGACCTGGATGCTGTGGACACCAAGGCGATTCGCGTCTCGCTGTTGGCTGAATTTGACAGCTTCCGCAACCTGCTTACGGTTGACCGGTTCGACAGCGATAATGCCGGTTTTAATACGTCCCTGACTGCAGAGGGCTTTACCGCGCCTCTGTCAACGGTGGTGGGCGGCAATGGCACCTTGAACGCGTTTGGATTAACTGCGCAAATGCTGGAGCAGTATGCACTGGCGGAAGAGCGCGGTCCGTTTATCAATGAGCCGTCGTTTGCCAGCTACGAGACCAACGAGCGCCTGACGATTGTCAACCGCACCGACTTTGAAATTAACGACAACCTGCAGATTGTCAACATCTTTGGTTACCAGTCTACCGAATTGGCCTATGCACCCAATATCGATGGCATTCCAGCCTTGCAATTAAATAACGCATTTATCGATGCGGCCGTGTTCCGGGCGCCCGGTTCGGGGCTGACCAACTCCGCCGATATCACCATGGTCAAGGCAACCCTGGTGGATGAGTCGCGCCAGATCAGCAATGAGTTCCAATTGCGTGGCAGCGCCTTTGATGATCGACTGGATTGGCTGGTCGGCGCCTTCTGGGTGAAGATGGAGCCAGACGGTGCCGGTCAACAGAACGGTACCACTATTCTCACGGCAACCATTGATCATAATGTCCCGGCTCCGACACCCAATCCCCTGGTGGTTGGTTTTGGTCCATCCAACGGCCAGTACTTGTTCCTGACGGATGAATCCAAAGCCGTGTTTGCCCGCGGTGAGTACAATCTGACGGATGCCCTGTCGGTTGAGGTCGGCGTGCGTTATACCGAGGACGATTTTGAAGCTTGCGTCGGCACCGGCGCCAGTACCCTGCAGGGCGGTCAGCGGATGGTGACCATCTCGGAGTCCCAGTGCCGTGAGGGCGACCCGGCCAATGTGAAAAGCGCTGGTGTGGTAACGAAAAATTCTGATGAGATTACCTGGTCAGTGGGTTTGAACTGGCAGGCTACCGACGACGTGTTTGCCTATGCGGTTGCACGGCACGGCTACCGTGCGGGCGGTGGTAACGGCCCGGTTTTTTCCGGTACCCTGATGCCTTACCAGTCCTTTGAGCCCGAGACTGTGGACGACTTTGAACTGGGTATTCGCGCAGATTGGAATCTGGGTGGCATGGGTCTGCGTACCAATATCAGCTATTTCTCCGCGGACATCAGTGATGCCCAGGGTGATATCGGCGGCGGCGTACAGACCGGCAGTGCTTGTAATCCTGCTAACCCGGCGACCACCCCCGATGGCAACTGTGACCCGTCCGATGACCCTACCGGTGGTGCCCTGGTGCTGAATGTGGGTGATACCTCCGTGGAGGGTGTGGATATCGAGCTGGTGCTGGCGCCCATTGATAACCTCACCCTGGGTTTCAATGCCACCTTCCAGGATGCGGATGTCGACAGCTATATCGATCAGCCAAACCCGTTTATCAATGCCATAGTGCAGCGTGGCGGGGCCGACCCTTTCCTGTTTTTCGTGAATGACACTATCCAGGCCAATATTCGCTATGCACTGCCGTTGGGTGACGTCGCGGAAGAGTTGGTGCTGAACCTCAACTACTACGAAAGTGGTGATGCGGTAAAAGGCGATGTGAAGATTCCGGGTTACTCCCTGACCAACTTCCGTGCCGATCTGCGCAACGTGATGGATTCCAGCATTGACCTGTCCCTGTTCGTCAATAACGTCAACGACGAGGAGTATCCCATCGCCAGTGGCGCTTCAACTACAGCGTTGGGTGTGGGTGGTTTCATCTACGGCGCACCGCGACTCTGGGGAGTGGAAGCCCGTTACAGCTTCTAAATCTGTTGCAATTTAGTTGCTCGCGAAGCCGCCTTTGGGACCCCCATTGGCGGCTTTTATTTACATGGACGTAATGTATGTCGCGAGCGCATGGATGCGCAGGAGCGACGAAATAAATGGTAGCGATAGCTAACATTTTTTATTCGGAGAATTGTTGTGAACGAAATAAAAATAACCAGCCGGGACGAAGAGAAACTTAAGGCGCGGATCGAGGAGTTGGTCGGCGGTAAGGTGGTTGCCATGTCGCGCCAGCTGCGCTGGCGCCCATCCTGGTTTGTGGATGTGGACAAGGATGGCGAAATCGTCAAAATTTATGTGCGCGGGGATCGCAACAGCGATGTGGTGCCGTTCCCGGAGCTGAAGCGGGAGGCGGATGTGCTCAGGGTAATGGGCGAGCACGGCATTCCGGCGCCCCATATCTACGGTATGTGTGACGATCCGGTCGCCATCGTCATGGAGTGCTCACCCGGCACCCGCGACGTGGTGGAGGCGAAGGACGATGACGAGCGCCGCAGTATCGCGCGCCAATACATCGAATCGCTGGTGAAAATGCACCAGTTGCCACTGCAGCCGTTTGTTGACGTCGGCGTGCGCGAACCCAAAGGCGCCGAAGAGATTGCCCTGGCGGGATTGCACGCCTACTGGCCGCTGTACGAAAAGCACAAGGCGGCACCGGACCCGTTTGTGGAATTTGCCATTCGCTGGCTGCGCAGCAACTATCCGCGGCAGCGTGACAAGGCCAGCTTTATCGCCTTTGATGCCGGGCAGTTTATGTTCGAAAATGGCCAGATCACCTGTTTTTACGACTTCGAATTTTCCATGATCGGTGACCCCATGACCGACCTGGCCACCATGGCCATGCGCCATTCCTATGAGCCAATGGGGGAAGACATAGAGGCACTCTGCAAGTATTACGGCGAATTGAGCGGCACCCCGGTAGATCCGAAAGTGGTGCGCTATCATCACGCGCTGTTCTCGACGGTGGCCTGTATGCAGTTTATCGGCACCCTGGTCAATCCCAACCCCGGCGATCCCCACGACGTCTACCTGGAGTGGGCGCTGGCCCTGCGCCGGACCCTGCTCAACGCCCTGGCCGATGCCATGGGCGTGCAATTGCAGGCGCCCCAGCCGCTGCAGAGTGGTGTCGGTGCCAATCGCAACCTGTATGTGATGCTGGAGGATATGCTCGGCCGGATCGAGGCGGCTGACCCCATGGCCGACTCCATCAAAACCCAGGCCGGGCGGTTGCTGGAGTACGCCCGTGAAGTGGATGGCTTTGGCCTGGAGTTGTCGCAGTTGGCCTTGCAGGATGCAGAGCCTTTGGTGGGCAAGTGTGCGGATATGAACGATATGATGGCCAGGCTGGAGGCGTTTGTGCAAAGCGCGGGGCCAGAGCACAATGCCACCTTGTTGCAGATCTTTGCCAATCATATTGAGCGCCAGGTACTGGCTTATGGCAAAACATCCATCGGCCAGTCGGCTGCCCATATTCGGCTGGAATCCTTCGCCTGAGCGAGCACCCTGCGGTGTCTCCTGTTAAGCAGGCGAGCCGCAGGGTGATTTTCGTCTAACGGCTGTTGCTGCAATAGCGCTATTGGCACCGCCAGCCGCTGATCCACTCCGAACTATTCTTTTACCAGTAACACGCTGCCCGCCAGCGGACCGCCCCCGGCCGCCACCACTGCCACATCGTGGGCCCTGGTCTGGCGGGCGCCTGCCCGTTGCCACAGCTGGCTGCAGGCCTCGTGTACGTAGCCCAGCCCGTGGGTGCGGCCTCCCGATAACTGGCCGCCATTGGTGTTGATGGGCAGCTCGCCGTTGAGGGCAATACGCTGGCCGCCTTCGATAAAGCGTCCGCCTTCACCTTTGGGGCAGAGTCCCAGGGCTTCGAGCCAGAGCAGGGTGAGAATGGAGAAACCGTCGTAAAGTTGCGCCGAGCCCACGTCCGCCGGCTGGTAATCGGTGCGCGCCCACATCATGGCGGCGGCGTCCTGGGCGGCCATGCCGGTGAGGTCGATCTGGTCCCAGGACCAGGGCTGGTGCAGGGCCGAGCCTACCGCTTCAATGCGGATCGGGGTGTTTTTGCAGTCTTTTGCCGCGTCGCGGCGGGAGAGGATGATGGCGGTAGACGCGTCGCAGTGCACATCGCAGTCGAGCAGGCGCAGGGGGGTGGAAATATAGCGTGCCGCCATATAGTCGTCCATGCTCAGGGGTTTGCGAAACACGGCTTTCTCATTCAGCGCGGCGTTGGCGCGACAGGTCAGGGCGATCTGCGCCAGCTGCTCTTCGGTGGTGCCGAATTCGTAAAAGTGGCGCTGGGCGTACATGGCCATCAGGTTGATGCCGGAGAGCACATTGAACGGGGTGTACCACTGCCAGAAAAAGCTGGTATCCCGGCCCACGGTCTTGTTGGTCAGCGCGCTGGCGGTCTTGTCCACCAGGCGGCGACTGGACTCGGTAATGGTGCGAAACACCAAGACGTGGTTGCACAGGCCGGCGGCGATGGCCGCGGCGCCGTTGATGATGCCGGCAATGGGGCCCGGGCCCTCGTAGCCACCGCCAAACCAGTTTACTTTCAGGCCCATAGTGCCGATCAGGGCGTTGGGACCCACCGGCGAGAAAGCATCGCCATTGTTGTTGTCACCGGGCCAGCTGACGATACCGTCGATGTCGTCGCGATGGAGACCGGCGTCGGCAATGGCCTCGCGGCAGGCGTCCACGGTCAGTTGCATGGCCGACTTCGACGATGGCCGGCCGACTTCCGATTGACCGATACCGGTAATGGCGACTTCCTTCTCCCGCAATCTGTCAAAACTCATAGGTCCTCCTCGAACAGTGGCAACCAGACGTCTTCCTGCTGCAGGAAACTGACCTTGACCCGCATGCCGACATAGACCGCTGAAGGCGCGCAGTTGATGATGTTGGTGACAAAGCGCAGGCCGGCCTGCTCGTCCAGTTCCACCATGGCAACCACGAAGGGTACCTCGAGATCCGGCTGCCAGCGCTGGTGATTGATGGTGAAGGTGGCCACCTTGCCCTTGCCGCTGACCGGGCGCGGGGCGATGCGGTCACCGGTGCAGCGTGGGCAAATAGGGCCGGGAGGGTGAAAAAACCGGTCACAATCTTCACAGAAGTGGATCAGCAGCTGGCCCGAGGCGCCGCCTTGCCAGAAGGGGCTGGATTCGGCCGTCAAGGCAGGTAGTTTACGTTTCATACGGTTATGTCTTTTTTACTCGTCGTAAAGCCATTCTAGCATTGATTATAGTGTTGTTTGTAGACAGAAACGTAAAAAGTGTTTAGTATTTTTCACCATAAGCAGGGTTGTTCGGTTGCGCATAGCCGGTTGCCGTTGGTGGAATAGCCGGTTGCCGTAGGTGGAATAGCCGGTTGCCGTTGGTGGATTAGCGTCAGTGAACGCCAGCGTCATTGGCAGTTGTCCTAATCGACGCGGTGCGTCACAGTGGGCCAATATTTACTACGGCTCCTGTCTCCGTAAAGCGCGACCAGACCCAACAGTATAATTAAATCCGGGCTGCGGTTAATGCGCCCATCTGAGGGAAGTCAAGTGCGATTAGTTACCTACTCCAGTTCACCCGGCGTGCAGCGCTCTGGCGCATTTATCGAGAGTGATCAACGTATCGTCGACCTGGTGCAGGCCGCTGAGGCTGTACACGGCAGTGCACGGCCGGAGTACGCCTCGGTGTTGGCACTGGTGGAGGCTGGCGACAGCGCCCTGGCCGCAGCCGCAGAACTGGTGGCGCGGGCGCCCCGCAACGCGGTGATCGAGCGCCAGGAAGTGCAGCTGTTGGCGCCCATTCAGCCGCCACCGCAGATGCGCGACTGCTCCTGCTTCGAGCTGCACCTGGTGCAGTGCTATGAGGCGGCACGGCGCGCCAAGGCGGCGAAGGCGCCAACCCCCGAGGCCGCTTTAAAGGCGATGGACAGCACCGAGGACGACAAGATTCTGGCAACCTTTCGGCGCCAACCCATCTATTACAAGTGTAACCGCTTCAGCGTGATTGGCACCGATCAGGACGTGATCTGGCCCGCCTACAGCAAAGCGCTGGATTTCGAACTGGAGATGGCTTGCTATATCGGCAGGCGGGCGCTGGATGTACCGGTCGAAAGGGCTATGGATTACATAGTCGGCTTTACCATCTACAACGACATGAGCGCGCGCGATGCCCAGGGCTGGGAAATGCCCGGCAAACTGGGGCCAGCCAAAGGTAAGGATTTCGATACCGGCAATGTTATGGGGCCCTGCCTGGTGACACGGGATGAGATCGACGATATCTACGATCTCGACATGATTGCCCGGGTCAACGGTGAAGAGTGGGGCCGCGGCAACAGCCGCGAAATGATGTGGAAGTTTGAGGACGTCATCGCCCATATTTCTCGTTCGGAAACCCTGTACCCCGGCGAAGTGCTGGGCTCGGGCACGGTCGGCAACGGCTGCGGGCTGGAACAGCTGCGCTACCTGAAGCCGAATGACGTGGTGGAATTGGAAATTGAACAGCTTGGCGTGTTGCGAAGCAAGGTAGTAAAACCTTCACCGGGGCAATAATAAAAATATTACCCACAACGGGGTACCTGCGCAGTTCGTAAAGCAGGTGCCTGATCAGTGTTAAACAGGAGATAAAAATGTCAGCCAAAAAGGGTCCGGTACTCCGCGATGGCACCGCGGTCGCAGATCTCGTTGATCTGGATTTGCAGGAAGTTAAACTGCGTGCGTTATCCGATCAGGAAATCTATGAAATCGAGCAGAGAAAAATCTTCGGCAAGGTTTGGTTGCTGCTCGGTCATGAAACCGAAATTCCCAATGCCGGTGACTACGTGCAGCGCCATATGGGCGACGATTCGGTATTGGTGGCCCGTGCCCGCGACGGCCAGGTGCATGTATCGTTAAATGTGTGTCCGCACCGCGGCATGAAAATTACCACCCATGAGAGTGGCAATACCCAGATTCATACCTGTATCTATCACGGTTGGGCGTTCAAACCCGACGGCGAGTTCCTCGGCTCCCCAGTCGCCGACCAGTGCATGCACGGCAAAATGCTGAGCAAGCAGGAGCTCGGCCTGCAAAAGGCTCGCGTCACCCTTTATGGCGGTTTGATCTGGGCGACCTGGAATCACGACGGCCCTTCGTTTGAAGAGTTCCTCGGTGACACCAAGTGGTACTACGATATGCTCTATTGCCGCACCAACAAGGGCATGGAAGTGGCCGGGCCGCCGCAGCGCTTTATCGTGCGCGGCAACTGGAAGACCGCCGGTGAGCAGTCAGCCGCGGATGGCTTCCACACCCTGACCCTGCACCGCTGGCTGGGCGAGGTCGGCAACTATCAGTCCGACTCCGGTAAAAAGCAGGGCAGTGAGTTGACCGAAGAAATGTTTGGCGCCGAGGTGAGCTCGCCGCACGGTCACGCCCTGCGCTGTATTGACCTGGCCAGAAAGATTAAGAAACTGACCGGCAAGGATCCGTCCGAGCTGTCGGTGCAAGAAAAACTCAATGCCCTGCCGCCTCCCGGGATGACGCCGGATATGGTCGAGCAGTTGGCGCAGAACCTGTCGCCCGAACAAATGCAGGTGATGGCCTGGATGCCGCCGCAAGTGGGTGGCATGTTCCCGAATATTATTTTTGAGTTCCTCTATATCCCGCAGCCGGATGGCAATGTGGTGGGCTCCCTGTCCTTGCACACCTACGTGCCCAAGGGGCCGGACAAGCTGGAGTTCACCAACTGGATTTTTGTCGAGAAAGACACGCCGCCGGAACTGAGAGAGAAAATGATCCAGCAAAGCGTTCGTCTGCTGGGCACTTCGGGCATGGTGGAAGCCGACGACTCCGACACCTGGCCGCACATGACCCTGGCAGCGAAGGGGGCACAGGCACGCAACCGGACCATGAAATACCAGGCATTGTACGAGACCGGCGCTCCCGAAGGCTGGCCCGGGCCTGGCATCGTCAACGAAGGTTTTACCAAGGACGATACCCAGTGGCATTGGTGGAAGTACTGGTATGAACTGATGATGGCAGAAGACTGATTCAGCGGCAGCCGTACACACCCCATTGACGAACAAATTGAGGAGTCAGTCATGACTAATACAACCAATCCGACCGCGGAGCTGGGAAATTCCGTGGGTATCGGGTCTGAAATTTACAACCAGGTTTTGCAGCACTACTACAGCGAGGCGCTGCTGCTGGACCATATTCGCCTGAAGGAGTGGGGCGCCACCCTGGCGCAGGATCTGAAATACACCGTACCGGTGCGCCAGACTCGCACCGTGCAGGAAATCGAGGAGTCCTACATTCGTTCGGTGATGCATATGGACGATGACTATGGCTCTATCATGGGGCGGATTATGCGCCTCAGCGGCAAGAGTGCCTGGTCGGAAAACCCGCCCTCGCGGATCCGCCGTTTCGTCTCCAACGTGCAGGTGTTTGAGACGGATAAAGCAGATGAGTTCGCGTCGGTGAATTATTTGTTGATCACTCGCAACCGGTTTGACGACGATTTCTTTGACCTGATTCCGTGCCAGCGCAACGACGTGCTGCGCGTCGCCGGCGACGGTTTCCAGCTGGTGCGGCGGGAAGTGTTGATCGACCAGGCGTTGTTGGGTACACCCAACCTGTCCATATTCCTGTAGGGTCACCCGTCACCTGATCCAGCACTTTGATTATCCAGCGATAACCGGTTTGCCACGGCATCCGGTTATCCGCTGATAAAAGCGTACCAGCAAAGTGAAGTTGCCTTTTGCGGCAGTATTATACCCCGGTGCATTCTCCCTTGCGGCTCAGCAGCAATTTACTGTACCCATAACAGAACGCCAGGTTATGGATATGAACTAGCTGTCGCCAGCGAGCTCATCCAGCCAGTCGCGATCCGTGGCACACAGCTGCTGCTGGCGTGCACTGAAGTCGCGGGTCGAACCAATCACCCGTATTGCCTGCAGGGCGCGATCAGCCTGTTGCACGTAACAGTTGCCACTCGGTCGGGCGTGGGTTTGCGCATCGAGGTCGTGCAGTCGCCCCAGGGAAATCATCGCACAGCGGCGCAGCACCAGTGCCGCTTCGCGCTCATCCTGGTCAAGGTGCTCCGCTGCCCAGCGGGAAAAGCCGCGGCCGATGGCCTGGCCAGTAAAGGGTTGCGGCGCCTCGATGACGCTATCCCGGATGCGCCAGCGCATGACTGGCAAGCCGTCCCGGTCGAGACTCGCCTCGGTTTCGCCGTCGATGTGGCGGGGTACCTCGATGGCATAGCGCCGGCGGCGGATATTGCGGGCGGCGGCGGCTATGCCCAGGCCGGCTTCATCCAGCATATGGCTGCACTGCATGCGCTGGTTGGTGAATACCGTGACCGCGCTGTCATCGGGCGACAGGGGCATGCCCCGTAATTTTGCCAATTGGGCGGTAGCGTTGCCGCATAAATCGTAGGGTGTTCGTAGCGCGGTACCTTCGGCGCTGCTGACTTTGCCGGCGGCAAACGTGAGTTGCACTCTGAAGTGGTGATAGTCGTCTTCGAGGGCAACCCTGGCGGTGCCGCTGTCGCTGTTGCCCACCGTGCGGATTTCGATCACGCGGTGGAAACTGGGTCTGTGCATAACTTTTTATCCGCTCTCTCTGGTTATCCGCTCTCTCTGGAGCGGCTGGATTACCGTACTAAGTGATAGGCATGGGTTTTTGTTTACAGTATCATTAAATCTGTTCAATAAAAATAACTTACAGGAGTCGTTATGGGCCTGCTGGAAAATAAAGTCGCGCTGATTACCGGCGCAGGTGGTGGAATCGGGCGCGGGGTTGCACGTCGCTTCGCCCGTGAGGGCGCGGCCGTACTGGTTGCGGAGATCGACGCAGAGACCGGTCAGCAAGTGGCTGCGGAGCTGCAGGAGCTGGGCGGTAAAGGCTATTTTGTGCACACCGATGTACTGCAAAAGGAGAGTGTTGTCGCCGCCGTCGCCGCGGCGGTGCAGCAGTTCGGTGGCCTCGATATTTTGGTCAACAACGCCTTTGTGCCGTCAGCAAATGTTTTACTCGAAGACAAATCGGACGAGCTGCTGGAGCAGACTTTGACCTCCACCATCAAGGCCACCTGGTGGGCAATGCAGGCTTCGCTGCCGCATTTTCGCGCTCGCGGCGGCGGCAAAATCATTAACTTCACCTCCATTGATGTGGATATAGGTGCCTGGTTGCACGCCGATTACAACACCGGCAAGGCCGGGGTAGTGGGGCTTACTCGCAGTGCTGCGGCGGAATGGGGCCGCTTCAATATCACCGCCAACGCCCTGGCACCTACCGCCATGGGAGCCACGTTTCACAAGCTGGCGGCAGAGAATCCGGGCTTTGCCGAGCGAGCGGCGGCGATGCGACCGCTGGGCCGTTGCGGCGATCCGGAAGAAGATATCGGGCCGGTAGCGGTTTTTTTGGCCTCTGAACTGTCCCGCTATGTTACCGGTGAGACCATTCATGTGGACGGCGGCTTGCACTTGCCCGGTTACAACTCGCGACCGGCGGATGTGCCTGTGCGCGACAAATAACCGGGGTCGGCCCTGGTGTTGGCTGGGCCGACTTTTGTTTGATTTTCCTTAAAATAAACATATTTGCAATTTCTGTTTAAATTGTTCATTATTGACCCACTTTCGCAGTGGCCGTGATACGGCCGTCTTACGGCGATAACAATAACGAATCAGGCGCCTGGTATTCACCCTGCCGGGGCTCTACAGAGGAAACACCTATGCTAATCGATTTACACGCACACGCTCCCCATCCCGACTATTACAACCTGCACCCACACTGGGGTCCGGCCTTCGAGCTGCAACCCGACGGCGATGTGAAATTGCGCGTTGGCGACTGGATCCTGACCCTGGGGGCGCCGGAGCGCAAGGCGGCCCTGCGCAAGGCCCACGCCGAAGGCAAAACCCTGGAAGTGAGCGAGTACATGGAGCGCTGGCGCGACCCCAAGACCCGGTTGGCCGGTATGGACGCCGCGGGCCAGAATGCCCAGGTGGTCAATGTACCGTCCCACTGCTACATGTACTGGACCGAAAAGGACTTTTCCGTGTCCTTTTCGCGCAAGGCCAACGAGGTGCTGGCTGAGTACTGTTCAGCGGATCCGAGCCGCCTGATGTACTGGGCCCAGGCACCGCTGAACGCTCCGGAAGAGGCGGCCAAGGAAATTCGTCGCGCCTGCACCGAGTTTGGCGCCAAGGGCTTGAGTGCTGGTGGCTCCAACTTTGGTGGCCTGGAGTTTGACTCGCCGGAGATGGACCCGGTGTGGCAAGCCTTGTGCGACCTGGACCTGCCCATGTTCGTACACGGTTACAACCAGTCGGTCACCTGGGGTGACAAGGCCAATACCGATCGCTACGAAACCACCGCCATCGTTGGCATGAACTACGACGAGACCAAGGCGTTCTGGTACCTGATCAACGGCGGCGTGTTTGACCGCTTCCCCGACCTCAAGGTCTATATCACCCACGGCGGTGGCTTCGTGCCTTACCAGTTGGGTCGCCTGGCCAATACCAACCCCAACCTCGATACCTTCCACAACAAGAAGCCATTTCTCGACTACCTGAAAAACTTCTACTTTGATGTGGAGTTGCACGAGTTGCCCATGCGCCAGGCCCTGGTGGATGTGATTGGTGCCGATCGTGTGCTGTACGGTTCCAACTTCGGCGGCAGTGACGCCGTGCGTCATGATTTGACCGAAGGCCTGAAATTGTCGGATGAAGACCTGCAGAAAATTCGCTGGAAAAATGCCTGCGAACTGTTGCACATCGACCCGGCAAAAGTTGGGTCACCTGCCAAGAGTGCCTGATTATGAAAATTGCCCGCTGTGAAAAAGCCGGAGAGGTTTTCTGGGCGCTGGTGGATACCCGTGCTGACCAGGTACAGCCAATAGTCGGCGCGTTTGCCGATTGGGGGCCGACACTGACCCGCGCGATCAACGCGGGCCAGGCCGACGCCGCTGCAGCGGCGCTGGCAAAGAGCGGCTCACCCTTGCCCCTTGACCAGGTGCGCCTGTTGCCCCCGGTGGAGCCAATTAATCGGGTGGTGGTTGCCGGCGCCAATTACGCCAAGCACCTGGCCGCAGATTTCGGTCTGGCGGCACCGCCACAACCGGTGGCGTTTCTCAAGGCTTACGGCGCATTGATTGGTGCCAATGACGATATTCGCTATCCGCCCCTGACCGAGGAGCTGGATCACGAGGTGGAGTTGGTGGTGTCCATCGGCTTGACGCCGGTGGATCTCGACGACCCGATCAGCAGCGTTTTAGGTTACACCGTTGGCAACGATGTCAGCGCGCGCGATTTGCAACGCAGCGGTCCCAAAGGCATTGGCATGGACTTGTTCGCCGCCAAAAGCCAGGACCAGACCACCGGTGTCGGCCCCTGGATTGTTACCCGCGATGAGTTTCCGCCCGGCAGCCCGATACTGAGGTTGATGCTGGCGGTGGATGACGACGTGCGCCAGGACGGCACCACCGGCGACATGACTTGGGGTGTGCCGGAACTGGTCAGTTTCGTGCAGCAGCGCTCCAGTTTTGCACCGGGCGACATCCTCTTTACCGGTTCGCCGGACGGCGTAGGGCAGGGCACGGGCAAGTTCCTCAACCCCGGTGAAATGGTCGAGGCCAGCATCGAGGGCATCGGCGCCCTGCACAATCGGGTTGCTGCCAAACAGGTTTAAGAAAAACAGGTTTAAGAAAAACAGGTTTATACAGGAAGACAACGACATGGTTGATAAAAATAACAGCGTGGTGGTGGTCGGATCGGGCCTGATGGGCACCGGCATAGCGCATGCATTTGCCAGCAGTGGCTACGCCACCGTACTGGTGGACACCAACGCCGAAGCGCTGGCCAAAGCACGCAAAAACATCGAAGACATTCTCGACAGCGGGGTAAAACTCGGCAAATTGGAAGCCGCTGATGCCGCTGCTGCCAAGGCGCGTTTGACCACTAGCACAGCGTTGGCAGATGTACCCGCCAGTGCCAGCCTGTTGGTAGAGACGGTGTCGGAAAATCTCGCGGTCAAGCAGGCAGTATTGAAACAGGCGGCTGAACTGTTGGGCGGCGACGCCATTCTCGCCACCAATACCTCGGCCCTGAGTGTGACCGAAATCGCCAGTGTGGTGAGTAACCCGCAGCGGGTGATCGGCATGCACTTCTTTAACCCGGTGCACAAGATGAAGCTGGTGGAACTGGTGTTGGCCATTGCCACTGACGAGCAAACCGTGGCCACGTCCCGCGCCTGGTGTGACGCCATCAATAAAATCTCCATTTTGGTCAACGAATCTCCCGGTCTCACCACCAGCCGCATGTCCGCCATGCTCGGCAACGAAGCCATGTGGATGCTGCAGGAAGGAACTGCCAGTGCTGAGGATATCGATACGGCCTTGCGCATGGGTTTCAATCACCCCATGGGGCCGCTGGAACTGGGCGACCTGACCGGTTGGGATACCCGTCTCGCAGTGCTCAAGTATTTGCACTCCACTCTCGGGGAAAAGTTCCGCCCCTGTCCGCTGATTATAAAAATGGTGGCGGCCGGGCGCCTGGGCCGCAAAGTGGGCCACGGCGTCTACCAGTATGACGACAGCGGCAAGCGGGTGCCGGGTTCCGGGCTCAAGGGCAGCAACCTGTGATCAAGAGCAAGAGTTTATGAGCGACGTCTATATCGTTGATGCCGTGCGAACGCCTGTCGGGCGCTACCGCGGCAGTCTCGCCGGTGTCCGTGCCGACCACCTCGGAGCCCACGTCCTCAACGGGCTGGTGGAGCGCAACGGCCTGGCGGCCGCGGCCATTGATGACGTGATCTTCGGCTGTGTCACCCAGGTGGGTGAACAGTCGGCCAATATCGCACGCACGGCGCTGCTGGGTGCCGGCTGGCCGGAGCAGGTGCCGGGCCTGACCATCGACCGCAAGTGCGGCTCGGGCGAGGTGGCGGTGCATGTCGCTGCCGGTTTGATTGCCGCCGGTTCGGCCTCGCTGGTGGTGGCCGGCGGTGCGGAGAATATGAGCCGGGTGCGTATGGGCGGTAATCGCGATGTGCACGGTGAGGCCTTCGGCTGGCTGGCGGAGTCACGTTATGAATTGACCAGTCAGGGTGAAGCCGCCGAACGGCTGGTGGATAAATGGCAGCTGACCCGCGCGCAACTGGATGAGTTCGCAGTGCGCAGTCACCAGCGTGCGGCCAAGGCAGCAGCCCAGGGCTTTTTCAAAAATGAAATTATTGCAGTGCCGGTGCGGGATCTGCAGGAAAAAGACTGGGCGGAAGAGTCACCCGAACTACTCACTGCCGATGAAACCATTCGCGCCGCCAGTAATGTGGAAAAGCTGGCGGCCTTGAAAACCAGTTTTCGCGAAGACGGTCGCCTGACCGCTGGCAACTCTTCGCAAATCTCCGACGGTGCCGCGGTACTGTTATTGGCATCGAAACAAGCCTGTGAGTTGCACAACCTGAAACCGCGGGCGCGGCTGGTGAGTTTTACCACGGTAGGTTCCGACCCGACCTTGATGCTGACCGGGCCGATTGCTTCCACCCGCAAGGTGCTGCAGCAAGCCGGGCTGAGCGTCGACGACATCGACCTGTTTGAAGTCAATGAAGCCTTTGCACCGGTGCCGTTGGTGTGGCAGCAGGAGTTGGGCGTGAGCAGTGACAAGCTCAATGTCAACGGCGGCGCCATCGCCCTGGGTCATCCACTGGGTGCCAGTGGTGCCCGCATAATGACCTCGATGCTGAACGAATTGGAGCGCCGCGGCGGACGCTACGGGTTGCAGGCCATCTGTTGCGCGGGCGGTATGGGCACAGCCACATTGATCGAGCGGTTGTAGTTTACAAGTAACAGCGCTGGCGAGTGCCTGTATAAAAACGCCAGGCCCTTTAACGCCATGCCCTTTAAGGCCAAGTAAGCAGAACCTGAGCAGATAACAATAAGGAGGCCAACCATGCTGATTGATCTCAGCGACAAGCGAGTGATTGTAACGGGCGCATCCCGCGGTATCGGCAAAGCCATCGCCATGGCGTTTGCGGCGGAAGGCGCGCGGGTTGCGGTGTGCGCTCGCAGCGAAGACGCGATTAACGCGGCTGGTGCCGAAATGGCAGAGCAGGCCGCGGCGGTTATTGTCCGTGCCGTAGACGTTACCGACAGCGAAGGTGTGAAGGCCTTTGTCAACGAGGTGGCTGAGGCCTGGGGCGGGGTGGATGTGCTGGTCAATAACGCCGGCCAGGGCCGCGGTGGCAACCTCGATACCCTGACCCCGGAAGACATTCTCGAGCACGCCAACATCCTGCAAATGGGCCACTTTCGCTTTACCCAGGCGGTTGTGCCGCATATGCGCAAGCAGCGCTGGGGGCGCATCATTGAGATCAACGCCCTCGCCGGTACCATTCCCACGCCGGAGGGCATCCCCTCCGTTATCAACCGCGCCTCCTGTGTGGCCCTGTCCAAATCCCTGGGCATGAACCTGGCCCAGGATGGCATCCTGGTCAACAGTCTCAATATGGGCTGGATTGACACTGGCCAGTGGGATCGTCATTTCAAGGAAATGCCGGCCAATGTTACGCGCGAAGAATTTGAAGAGATGGTGCTGAAAGTGGTGCCGATTGGACGCTTCGGCAAGCCCGAGGACGTCACCGGTATGGCCCTGTTTCTCGCCAGTGACTACGCCAGTTTTATCAGCGCCGCCTCGATTGATATTGCCGGCGGAATGGGCGGGCAGATTACCTATTACCCAACGCTTAAACGCGACTTTATCCAGGCCGCGCGGGAGCGCTTGCAACAGAGCACCGATTGACAGCGATTTGAGCATCACTACCCCAGAATATCTACCCTGAAAGTTTGGAGAAAAACATGTTTGATTTATTGATGAGTGCCGACATGATGCTGGAAGACCCGGATGGCATGGCGGATCTGCTGCACGCCAAGCTCGGTATCCATAAGCACGAGCGCTGGCGCCAGGCGTTTGATAACCACCCCTACATTGCCCACTTCTTGCGCGTGCACAAATCCCTGGCGGTCGCGCCGACCCGAGTCGAGCCGCAATGGCATCTGGACAAGCCCAACCCCGGCGACCCTTTCTTTCACGATTTCCTCGAGAGCCTGAAAGACTATCAGGGGCGCTTTCGCCCGATGCTGACTCACGCGGTAGTAATTACCCTGCGCCAGCCAGCCTTCGGTGCCCTGATCGATAAATTGATGCGCCGCGAGCTGCCGTTCCGGATGGCACAGCGCACCGAGGAGATGCCGTTTGATCGCCTGTGGCTGGGCACCACGCCGGAAAACCTGGCCTACTCGCCCGAAGTGGACGGTGGTCTGTGCATTGAAATCATGGGCACCGAGCCCTTGCAAATGCCGCCGGAGATCTTTAACCCGGAGCCCACCCAGCCGCGGGACTCCAAGCCCGGTGATATGGTGCGGGTTACGGCCAGGGGCTTTCTGGTACGCAACCTGGAAGACGTGCTCTGGCGCCTGTCCACCAACCTGGACTGGGAACCCGCCACTGTGGAGCAACTCAATGGCGAAGGCTACCGCCGTGCGCGCATGGGCTTTAACTGTGTCGGCAGCGCCAGCCTCGATTTGATCCAGCCCACCTACTGGGACTGCGACGCAGGCCACTACCTCAATAACTGGGGGCCCGGTCTCTATTACATTCGCATCGGGGTCAATGACCTGCAGGCCAAGGCAGAAGATCTCAACGCCAAGGGGGTCAAGTTTACCCTGGTCGAGAGTTCCGAGGCGGTCGGCGGCAAGGCTTTGTTGAAGGTCGATCCCACCGAGCTGCGCGGCCAGATGTTTGAGTTCGAGGAGATTTAACATGGCAGACGCGGTAAACCCCTCGGTCAGGGTCGAGAAGTCCGGCGGTATTGGCTGGGTCGTTTTGACGCGGCCGCAGCAGATCAACGCCATCAATGATGAAATTCGTTTTGGTGTTCCCCAGGCGCTGCGCGCCCTGGATGCGGATGTTGAAATCAGTGTTATTGTCATTCGCGGCGAAGGCGAGCGTGGCTTTTGTGCCGGTGCGGATATCAAGGAGCAGCGCGGCCCTGAAACCACCATCGAAGTGCGGCAGCGCATCGAGGGCAGTCGCTGGGTCGAGGCACTGGACCAGATTCAAAAGCCCGTCATCGCGGCCATCCACGGTTACACCATGGGCGGCGGCATGGAGCTGGCGCTGGCCTGTGATATCCGCTTCGCCTCGCCCAACGCGGTGATGAGCTTGCCGGAAACGTCCCTGGGGTTGATCCCCGGGGGCGGCGGCACCCAGCGCTTGCCACGAATCGTGGGCATGGCGCGGGCGCTGGACCTGCTGCTGACCGGTGAGCGACTCAAGGCGGAGGACGCCCTGGCGATTGGCCTGGTAACCCGGGTGGCCAGCGCGGCAGAAACTCACTTGCAGGAAGTGACGGAGTTAGCCGCGCTGATCGCCAAACGGCCGCCGGTGGCGACCCGCTATGTGAAACGTGCCACCCGCGCCAGTGCGGACCTGGACCTGAAAAAAGGGCTGGATCTCGAGCTGGACCTGTTCGCCCTGCTGAAAACTTCAGAGGATGCGAAAGAGGCGGCGGTAGCTTTCAAGGAAAAACGGGCGGCGGTTTTTTCCGGCAAGTAATTTTTATCAGTTTTGAATTTAACAGCACTGAATGTAACCGTACTGAATTTATTACAGCACTGACTTTATAACAGGAATAGCAAAATGACAGAGCGAAAACTGGAAGGCCGGGTTGCCATTGTCACCGGTGCGGCGGGCGGTCTCGGTGGCGAGTCGGCGCGGGTGATGGCCGGTCACGGTGCGCGCCTGGCGATTACCGATATCAACCTGGAGGCGGCGGAATTAACTGCGGCGGGAATCCGTGAGCAGGGGGGCGATGCTATTGCCGTGGGCTGTGATGTGTCGCTGGAAGGTGACGTCAAAGCCATGGTTGCCCAGGTTGTGGAACACTATGGTCGGCTCGATATCCTGCACAACAACGCCGCCATCCTGTCCGACGAACAGCGCTCCAAGGACCTCGATATCGTCAATATGGATGTCGAGGCCTGGGATCGTGCCATGGCGGTCAATTTGCGTGGCGCCATGCTCTGTTGCAAGCACAGTATTCCGCACATGCTCAAGCTGCAGCGCGGCTCTATTATTTGCTCCACTTCCGGTTTCGGTGTGCAGGGCGATATGACGCTGTCGGCCTATGCGGCGTCGAAGGCAGGGCTGATTATTCTGTGCAAGAGTATTGCCGCCCAGTACGGCAAGCAGGGGGTGCGGGCCAATGCGTTGCATATCGGCCTGGCCCCGGCGGAAAACGCCCATGGCACCATGAACCCGGCGGTGATGGATATCATTCGCCAAAACCACCTCACGCCGGACTTGGGCACGCCCCGCCAGATTGCCGATACAGTGGCCTTCCTGGCGTCGGATGAAGCCGGTTTCGTCACCGGCTCGACCCTGGTGGCGGACGGCGGTTTCTCCAGCCATGCACCGAGCCTGGTGCAGGTGCGGGAATTGCTGGCCGCCAGTGGCAGCAACAAAATCTGATTTTCAGGAGTAGCACATGAGTGCAGGCAAGGGCGTAAATCCCTGGGTGGTGGTCGCCTTTGCGGCATTGATGCAAGCGATCATCATCGGGGCCAATATCTATTCTTTCGGTTTCTTCGTGGTGCCCTGGATGACCGAGTTCCAGCTGGAACGGGGTACGCTGATGCTCGCAATAACCGCCTCCTCTCTGGTGGCGGCGTTTATCTCGCCTTTTTGCGGTTACCTGATCGACAAGGTGTCCAGTCGCAAGCTGGTCGTTGGCGGCTCGCTGGTGTTCGCCGGCGGGCTGATGTTGATCAGCTGGTTACCTGCGTACCCAACTGTTTTATCGGTCTACGCGTTGGCTTTTCCAGTGGGAACGACTTTGGCGGGAACCTTGATGGCGTTGAGCCTGGTGGGAAAACTGTTCACTCGCAATCGCGGCCTGGCCATGGGGCTGGTGGTGTTGGGCACCAATATTGGCGGCCTGGTGATGCCCCTGCTGGTCACCCATCTGCTGGCGAGCTATAGCTGGCAGCAGGTGTTCCAGGTGATCGCCGCTATGGTTGTGGTGGTGGTGAGCCTGCCGGCGCTGTTTATTCTGGCCGGTATAGCTGCGCCACCTGGCAGCGCCCACAACAGCGCTGAAAAGGGGGCGGCGCTGCGGGTCATGCGCTCGGCGGCGGTGATCAAGTTGGGGGTTGCCTATCTGGTTCCCTGCCTGCTGTTTGTTGGCTTGCTGCACAACATCGGTGCCATGGCGGCGGACCTGTCCATCGACCAGCAGCGCGCGGCCTGGATTACCGCGGCGGCGTCCGTGGTTATGGGGGTAGGCAAGGTGGCGACAGGCGCCTTGAGTGATCGCCTCAATCATCGCTTGCTCTATACCGTTTGCATGGTGTTGATCGCTGCCGGTCTGGTGACCGTCAGCTTTAGCGCGAGCTTTCTCTCCCTGCTGCTCGGCGTCGGCCTTACCGCCCTGGTGATGGGCGGCATCGCCCCCCTGGTCGCGACCATTGTCGCCGATCGCTGGGGCGGGGCACTGTTTGGTCGGGTGATGGGGGTAGTACAGGCCTTTGCCGGCGCTTCAGCACTGGGCGCACTGTTGGCCGGGTACCTGCGCGATGTGACCGGTAATTACAGCCAGGTTTACTTGCTGATGCTGGTGAGCCTGGTTCCGGCGCTCTACTGCATGTTCACCCTGCCGCGGGAGGCGCAGCTCGCACTGCAACCGGCCGTGGAACCAATAAGTGGGGTCAGATAAGACTTTTGCGCGGCCTTCCAAATAAGTGGGGTCAAATAAGTGGGGTCAGATAAGACTTTTGCGCGGCCTTCCCACTCTGGCTGGTTTAACCCGCCTGCCGTGCAAAAGTGGGGTCATAAAAAGTCTAATCTGACCCCACTTTTACTTTTACAGGTGAGTGTCATAGAAGGCTCCACCATTATTCCAAATTGAATAAGTGGGGTCAGATAAGACTTTTGCGCGGCCTTCCCACTCTGGCTGGTTTAACCCGCCTGCCGTGCAAAAGTGGGGTCATAAAAAGTCTAATCTGACCCCACTTTTGCTTTTGCACTTTTGCAGCCAATTTGCGTACGCAGAAAAATCCTGTTCATTGACAAAACAAATTGAGCGATTATTGCCGCGTTGGATCACGTGCTGTGGTAAACCGGCGGGACTAAATCGAGGTAAACGAGCCATGGTTGCATCCTTGTAACCATTAAATACTGACGGTGAGTTTAACGTAAGAGCTCAGTAATAGCTAAAGTCTAATCTGACCCCACTTTTATTAAAAAGTCTAATCTGACCCCACTTTTACTTTTACAGGTGAGTGTCATAGAAGGCTCCACCATTATTCCAAATTAATTGATATGCAACCTTGCATTTAATTATCCTCGCGCATTAATATGCATGTATGCATTTAAATGTTTAGTTGCATATATATCTATGAAAACAAAAACGAGATGGCTTATCCATCCCGATATTTGTCAGAGACCGTTGTAATGGAGAAGTGTAAGGAGCTACAGACATGCGCATGACTCGCGAACAGCGCCGTGAAGAAACTCGTCGACTTATTCGTGAAGCGGCGGTGACGGAATTTGCCAGTGGCGGCGTTGCGGGTACATCCGCGGAAAAAATAGCCGATGCCGCCGGCTATACCCGCGGCGCATTTTACGCCAATTATCCCAACAAGCAGGCTCTGCTGTTGGATCTGGTGCAGGATCGGATCAACGGTGAAATTGAAGTGTGGCAACAATTGACTGAAAGCTTCGAGGATCTGGATCAATTGTTGGAAGTATTTCGCCAGCGCTCGGAGAAATTTGACCCGGAGGGAGTGTGGTCGATGTTGTTTGCCGAATCTGCCCTGTATGCGCTCAGGGATGCAGAATTTGCAGCGGGTTACAGCGTGGTTCGCCAGCGCATGTGTAAAACCTATGAAAAATTATTCCAGACATTATTCCGCAAGCTGGGGTTGCAGCCGCCAGTGCCACTGGACGAATTCTGCGACGCACTGCTGACACTGTTTCGCAATAATCGCCTCTTGCGAAAGAGAAATGGTGTGCTGGCTTCGGTGCCATTTTCGCCGCAACTGTTGATCCAGTTTATTCGCGGCATGATCGCTATTTCCGAGCCGATCAAGTAGCAATTTCGCGACCATAAATAACGATAACAGGATATTAAATCATGACAGACGACGCCGTTAGAGATCTCATGATGAGCCCCGGGGATGTGCTAGCCGGGTTGCCGGATCACGTGCCGAGTGAACTGGCTTGCGAGTTCGATATCTGGGCCGAAATCAGCGCCGCCGGTATTGGTGCACACCAGCGAGCCGCTCAATTTCACCAGCAATTGCCGCCCATTTTCTATGTGCCTAGGCTGGGTTATTTGCCAGGTGCCTGGGTGCCACAAAAAGCGGAAGACCTGCGCCGGATACTGCAGGATACTGACACCTTCAGCAGTCAGAATACCATGCCCTTCGCGCAAATGCTGGGTGAGCATTGGCGCTTGATCCCGCTGGAAATGGATCCGCCGGAGCACACCAAATACCGGGCTTTGATCAACACCTTGTTGTCGCCCAAAAAAGTCGCAGCCATTGACGACTCAATCAGTCAGCACGCCAGCAACCTGATCAATGCCCTGGTGGCGAATAAACGCTGCAACTTTAACCAGGCGTTTGCCGATCAATTTCCAACACTGATATTTCTGCGATTGATGGGCTGGCCAGAGTCCGAAGCGCCGCGCTTTGTCAAGTGGACCCATACGCTGGTAAAAAGCCAGGATATGCAGGAAGTCGTGGGCGCGGTAGTACAAATCAAGAGCTACCTGCAGCAAAAAATAGAGCAGAGTCGCATTAACCCGGTGGATGATTTTACCGGTTACCTGCTGGCCAGTGAAATCGACGGTCGACCGTTGACGGACGATGAGCTGCTGGGTTTTTGCTTCCTGGTGTTTATTGGCGGGCTGGATACAGTGGCGTCCAGCCTGGGGTTTCATTTTATGCACCTGGCCCTGCACCCTGAGCAGCAGGCAGATTTGCGCGCTAACCCGGACAAAATTCCACTGGCGGTAGAAGAGCTGCTGCGCGCTTACTCCATTGTCAATATGCGCCGCATCGTCACCCGGGATGTGGAAGTCGGCGGAGTCCGGATGAAAGCCGGCGATGTGGTGCTGATCAGTACGGAGCTGGGTAACCTGGACCCGGACGCATTTGCTCGGCCGGCCGAAGTAGACTTTGAGCGCGAGGATATCACCAAGCCGCACATGGCGTTTTCCTACGGGCCACACCGTTGTGTCGGCTCGCACCTGGCTCGTCGTGAACTGCGCATTGCGTTGCAACTGTGGTTAGAGAAAGTACCCATGTTCCGCCTCGCCGATGACTGCCAGCCAATTATGCGAGCGTCGGGAGTGTTCGGCATGGATAACCTGGTGTTTGAGTGGGAGTGAGCCATGAAAATTGTGATTAATCGAACTGCCTGTGCCGGACATGCTCGCTGTCATGCGTTGGCAGCGGAGATGTTTGTGCTGGACGATGATGGCTACATTGCCACGGATTCTTTTTCGGTGCCGCCCGGTAGCGAACAATTGGCCAGGCGCGCTGCCCGAGCGTGTCCTGAGCGGGCGCTTGAAGTGCTCGAAGCTGACAGCGGCCACGAGCGGGAAAACAACGGTTAGTACAGCTTTGAAAGATTCAGCGGCACAACAACAACTCAATAACAGATAAAGGAATGAAAACGATGATGCAACTTCCCGACTATCTTTACATCGATGGCGAAAAAATTCGTCAAACGGATGCGTCCGAGGTGGTGATCAACCCGGCGGATGAAAGTGTGCTTGGGCACGCACCGCTGGCTTCTACAGTGCAAACTGAAGCGGCACTGGAGGCCGCCCGGGTGGCCTTTGATCGCGGACCCTGGCCGCGCATGTCGATCAAGCAACGGGTCGGTGTGATGCAGAAATTCCAGGATTATTTGCGCAGTAAAAAGGCCGAGATCGTGCAGCTGATCGTGGCGGAGGCGGGCTCCACCTTGATGCAGTCGGACTTTATGCAGTATGAATTACCCATGAAACACGTCAGTCATTTACTGGATGACGCCCTGCAGATTCGCCCGGAAATGATTCCGGTGGAGATCACCCCGGCGTTTGACGGCAGCAAAGTGATCGGCACCAGCTCGGTGAACTACGAGCCGGTTGGCGTTGTGGCGGCCATCACCCCCTACAACTTTCCGTTTTTTCTCAATATCGGCAAGGTCTTTCACGCCCTGCTGATGGGCAATACCATGGTTCTCAAACCGTCGCCACTGACCCCCTACCAGGCCCTGATTCTGGCCGACGCGGCGGATGCCGCCGGTATTCCGGCCGGAGTCCTGAATATCATCAACGGCGGTATTGAAACTGGCAACTTGATCACCTCAGACAAGCGGGTCGATATGGTGTCCTTTACCGGCTCCGACAAAGTGGGTGCAGCCATTGCTGCCCAGGCGGCGCCGACGTTGAAGAAGACGCATATGGAGCTGGGCGGCAAGTCGGCGTTTATCGTGCGCCAGGACGCCGACCTCGCCGGCGCGGTGCAGGCCGGCCTGACCGGATTTATTACCCACTGTGGACAGGGCTGTGCGCTCACTACCCGCCACCTGGTGCACAATGCCATCCGGCCACAGTATGTCGCGGCTCTGCAGCAGGCCATTGCCCAGGTCAAGGTGGGTAACCCCGCCGATGCCAGCGTGATGATGGGCCCCTTGATTCGCGAAAATGCCCGCGCGCGGGTAGAGCAGTTTGTCCAGGCCGGTCTCGACTCCGGCGCGAAATTGATGGCGGGTGGCAAGCGGCCGGCGGGCCTGGACAAGGGCTTCTACTTCGAGCCAACCTTTTTTGACGATGTGGATAATGGCTCGATGCTGGCACAGCAGGAAGCCTTTGGTCCCATCGCCGCCGTTATCGGTTTTGATAGCGACGAGGAGGCAATCGAGCTCGCTAACGATTCCGATTTTGGTTTGTCGGGGCATATTTATTCCGCGGACGCCGGCACTGCCTATGAGATGGCGTTACAGCTGCGCACAGGTGGCGTGGGCATTAATAATGGCGCCGGTACCATGCTTTCCAGCGCACCGTTCGGAGGTTATAAGCGCTCCGGCTATGGGCGCGAATTCGGGCGTCACGGCCTGCTGGATTTTTGCCAGATCAAGAGTATTGCTTTCCAGGGGCGCTAACCTGACCGCGATCATTAGCACCAGACACACATAAACTAACTAGAGAAAAACAGGATGAACAATAATATTTTGGGTTACGAAGGTAAGAATGTCGCCATCATCGGTGGCGCTACGGGTATGGGAGCGGCGGCGGCAAAGATAGTCGCTGGCCTGGGAGCGAGTATCTACGTGATGGATGTGGCGGAGGTCACCTATCCGGTTGCGGCGTCCATCAAATTGGATCTGCGCAGCGCGGAGGCCATTGACCGCGCGGTGGCTGAATTACCCCAGCGTATCGACACGGTGTTTTGTTGTGCCGGTGTCGCCGACGGATTCCCGGGTATTATGCTGATCAACTTTATTGGCCAGCGCTACCTGCTCGATCAATTGCTTGCCAGCGGCAAGCTGGGGCGGGGCGGTGCTATTGTGGGAATTTCATCGGTCGCCGGTCTGCCGTGGATGCAGAACCAGCAGCAGGTATTCGAGTTCCTCGACTGCCGCGACTGGGACAGCGCCACAAGCTGGATCAGCGCCCACGAAGGTACCGACAGCTACGGTTTCAGCAAGCAGGCCTGGAACGGTTATGTGGCCCGTGAAGCACTCGGCTACCTGAAGCGGGGAGTGCGCATCAATGCCATTCTGCCGGGGCCCACCGACACCCCGCTGGCGCGGGCCAACGCCGATGTCTGGTTGGGCTTTGGTACCGATTTCCGCGCCGCCGCCGGGGTCGAAGCACACACACCGGAACAGATGGGCAATGCCCTGGCGTTTCTGGGCAGCAGTATGTCCTACGGAATTAATGGCCAAACCCTGCTGGTGGATCACGGCCATGTTATAGCCTCGATGACCGGCGCCTGGGACGACCCGTTGCTGAGCAGCCTGGGGGCCTAGGTTCCGATGTTTATTGTAATGCAAGAAATCGAGAGGTAATCGGGCACAGACGTCTGTTTGCACGTTAGCGGTTCACAGCGCCGGGATTTAGGTCTAGTGTGTCCAGTGTATGCTTGCAAGGCTGGTTTGGCTCCTCGGCCAAGCCGGCACGCCGACGCTAACAGTAGACGCTAACAATAACAGGAGTAAACGCCGATGAGCAGTCGAATTCCACAGCATTACCAGACCATCAAGCAACAACACCCGGACTATATTGACGCTGTCGAAGCGCTGGGCCAGGCACTCAAAGCCAGTGGCCCGCTGGACGAACTGACTGCCCAACTGGTGCAATTGGCGGCGGCGGTGGCGATTCGCTCCGAGGGCGCCGTGCACAGCCACGCCAAACGCGCTCGCCAGAGCGGTGCGAGCGACGAGCAAATCGAGCACACGATCATACTATTGACCAGCACCATCGGCTTTCCGGCGGTGATGGCGGCGTTGAGCTGGGTTAAAGACCAGGGCTAAAGGTGAGGGTTAAAGGTGAGGGTTAAGAACCCTGGGCGCTCACCTTTAGCTCCGCCTTGCGGCCGTAGAACCACTGTTTCAGTTCCCACGCCACCAGGTAGTTTACCGGTACCAGCAGCAGGGTCACCAGGGTGGCAAAGAGAATGCCGAACGCCAGTGACACCGCCATGGGGATCAGGAACTGGGCCTGGGTGCTCTGTTCAAACAGCAGCGGCAGCAAGCCGAAAAAGGTGGTCAGGGAGGTCAGCATCACCGGCCGGAAGCGCACCACGCCGGCGGTCTGGATAGCCTCCAGCACGCTCTTGTGGTGCAGGCGACGCTGCTTGTTAACAAAGTCCACCAGCACCAGGCTGTCGTTGACCACCACGCCCACCAGGGCCAGCATACCCAGCACGCTGAACAGGGTCAGTGGCATGCCCATAATCCAGTGGCCCAGAAATGCGCCGATGGTGCCGAAGGGAATAATCGACATCACGATCAACGGCTGGCTGTAGGATTTAAAAGGAATGGCCAGCAGGCTGTAAATGGCGAACAGGACGAAGATCAAACCGTAGAACAGGCTGCCAAAGGATTCCGCCTGTTCCCGGGCCTCCCCTTCAAGGGTGTAGGACATGCCGGGGTATTGGGCCAGCAAGCTGTCCAGGTATTCACTGATGCTGGCATTGACCACGGTCATATTGACCACTTCCTTGTCGATATCGGCAATGACATTGAGGGTGCGCTTGAGGTCGTTGCGATAGATGGCGGTGGGGCTCTCGCCGGGGATAAGCTCCACCACCTGGGCCACGGGGATGCTGCGACCGTCGCTGGTGCGCAGGTGGAAGTCCTGCAGGTTGGCGATGGCTTCCCGTTCCGCCAACGGGTAGCGCACCATTACGCGCACGTCGTCGCGACCGCGCTGGATGCGCTGGGCTTCGTAGCCGTAGAAAGCCTCCCGTATCTGCCGCACGACAATGGCTTCCGTCAGCCCGAGGGCGTAGGCCTCCGGCTTTAATTTAATGCGCAGCTCTTCTTTGCCGTCGCTCATGCTGTCGGTGATATCAAAGACCCCGGAATGGGTCGCCAGTTGTACTTTCAGTTGGTCTGCCACCTCGCGCAGGGCGTCGCCATTATTGCCGCTCAGCTGGATATCAATCGGGTTGCCCGCGTGCATGATTTCAGCGCGGAAAGATATTTCTTCAGCCCCGGGAATGGTGCCAATCAGGCGCCGCCACTGGCTCACCAGTTCGGCGTTGGTGATCGGCTGGGAGCGCTCGTTGGGGGATGTTATTTGAAAGTTGACCCGGCCGTAATTGCTGCCTCGGCTGCCGCGACCCCCACTGCCGGTGGTGGAGTAAATGTGCTGAATCACCGACGCGCCAGTCTCCGGGTCGGCGTATTGCTGTTGCAATTGCATGGCCTGGCGGGTGATGTGTTCGATATGACGGTCGGTGACATCAAACGGTGTACCCACCGGCATGGTCAGGGTGACGCTGATATTTTCCGCGGGAATCCGCGGGAAAAATACGAAGCGGGTCCAGCCGCTGGTGATCAGTGCCAGTATCACCAGGAAAATACCGAGGAAGGTGGCAATGGTGGCGTGGCGATTGGCCAGGCAAAAATTTAACGCCGGGCGATAATACTTGAGAATAAAGGCCTCGAAACCGTCGGCCACACTGTGCTGCCAGCGGGACAGGCGACCTGGTTTGGTCGCGTCGCGCATCTTGATGTGCTTCAGGTGGGCGGGCAATACCAGTTTCGATTCGATCAGCGAGAACAGCAGGATCGGTATGATGACCACGGCCATATTAGCGAACATGATGCCGCGCTGGCCCTCGATCATAAGCATGGGAATAAACGCCGCCACCGTGGTCAGCACCCCGAAGGTGACTGGCCCTGCCACTTCCTGGGTGCCCTGGATGGCAGCCAGCTCGCTGTTGGGGTTGGTCTGCAAGTGACGGTAGACGTTTTCACCGGTGACAATGGCGTCGTCCACCACGATGCCGAGCACCAGGATAAAACCAAACAGGCTGATCAAATTCAACGACACGCCGAACAGCGGCATTATGGTGAACGCCCCCATAAAGCTCACCGGGATTCCGATAAATACCCACAGCGCTACCGAAGGCCGCAAAAACAGGGTCAATAGCAGGATCACCAGTATGCCGCCCTGGATGGCATTGCTGATCAGGGTGTTGAGGCGCGCTTCCACCACCAGCGACATGTCGCGCCAGGTTTCCAGCGCCATACCCGTCGGCAACAGGGGCTGCTGCTTGGCGATGTAGTTCTTGACCTTGGTGGCGACGTCGATGGCGCTTTGTTGACCGACCCGATAGACCTCGATCATGGCCGCGTTGCGACCGTTAAAGCGGGATTGCACCGGGTCTTCGGTAAAGGCATCCCGCACCTGGGCCAGGTCACCGACCCGCACTATGCTGCCGTCGCGATTGGTGCGCACCACAATGTTTTCAAATTCAGGCCGTTCGTAGGCCTGGCCCTTGAGCCGAATCAGCACTTCGCCGCCGCTGGTTTTTACATTGCCGGCGGAGAGGTCGAGGGAGCTTGCACTGATGGCGTTGGCCACATCGCTGAGGCGCAGGTTGTACTGGCGCAGCTGGTCCTGGGACACTTCGATCGAGATTTCATAGTCGCGCACATCGTCCAGCCCCACCTGGGTAATGCCCTCGATGCTGAGCAGGTCGTCGCGCACCCGCTCGGCCTGCTGGCGTATTTCCTTTTCAGTAAAGTCGCCGGAGATCGATACCGCGATCACTTCGCGGGTGCGCACCGCCAGGCTGATCACCGGCTTTTCCGCCTCCCCGGGGAAGGTGTTGATGGCGTCGACCCGGGCCTTGACGTCGTTGAGCAGCTCCCGCGGGTCGTAGCCGGTGTCCACCTCGATGGTGACATTGCTGCTGCCTTCCGAAGAGCGGCTGCTGATTTTTTTGATGCCCTCCAGGTCCTGCACTGCCTCCTCGATGCGAATCGATACCGATTGCTCCACTTCCTCCGGGGTCGAGCCGCGCAGCGACACCGATACCCGAATGATGTCGGAGCCAAAGGTGGGGAAGACCTCCAGTGGAATGCGGGTTTGCAGGGAGTAGAGTCCGAGAAACAGCAGCAGCGCCATCAGCAAATTGGCGGCGACATCGTTGCGGGCAAACCAGGCAATCACGGTGCCTTTCTCCTGGGCGGCTGGTCGTTGCCGTTGCGGGTATGGGCCGTGTGCTCATTGCTGGCATTGACCCGAGTGCCGCTGGCCACTTGCCCCAGGGGTGAGATCACCACTTCGGTGCCGCTGTCGAGACCGGTGCTGATGATGGTTTCCGTGGGGGTCTGGAAGGCGACGCTAACGTCCCGGCGACGCAGCAGGTTGTCGCTGTCAACGGCGTAGACATAGCTGCCCTGGTAGAGACTCTTGGTGGGAATCACCAGGGCCTGCTGCAGACGCTTGCCCTGGATTTCTGCGGTCACGTACTGACCGATTTTCAGGGGCAGCTTGTCGCTGTGGTGTATGGCGAAGGGGTCCTGGATTTGGGCCACCACGTACAACTGGTGGCTGCTGCTATCCAGTGCCGCTTCGGTGCGTACAATGCGCCCGGACCACTGCTGCGGCGTGCCCAGGTTACTGGTGATGGTCACCGCCGGGTAGTGGCTGGGGTCCACCGGCTTGCCGCGGTAATTTTCCGGCAGGTCGATAAATTCCAGGTCGCTGTTTTTCAGCGGCAGGCGAATCTCGACCACGTCGGTGGCAAACACTTCGGCCAGTGCGTTGTTGCTGTTGACGTACTGGCCGAGATCGACTTTGGTGGCGAGGATGCGGCCGTCGTAGGGCGCGCGAATGTGCGTGCGTTCCAGATCGAGCTCGGCTTTTTCCAGGTTGGCCTGGGCGGACATCAGTTGCGCTTCGGCGGCCGCCAGCTGCGGTTTGCGCAACACCAGTGCCGGCGCCTCGGCGCCGTCACCGAGCCGGATCCAGTCTCGTTCCGCCTGCAGCGCCTTGGCCTTCTCTTCCTCCAGCGCCAGTTGGGCCTGCAAAACGTTGGCCCTGGCCACTTTTACCGCGCTGCGGTAGTCGCGGTCGTCGATGCGGATCAGGACATCGCCGGCACTGAAAAAGCCGCCGTCGCGGAAGGCCGGGTTGACCTCGATGATCTGGCCGCTGACTTGCGCTACCAGCAAGGTCTGGGTGCGCGGTTGCACCGTGCCAAAACTGCTCAGGCGGAACTGGTAGGGGGTGGCACTGATTACCTGGCTCTCCACTTGCAATAACGGCTTGGCAAACTCGCGCTGGCGCTCAGGTTGCGGCCTGTTATTGCTTATCCACCAGGCCAGCAGCAGGAAGACGCCGAGAATGACGGCGGCGGTAATGAGTTTGGGTCTATTGGCGTGCATGAATAGTCATCTTTAATAATCCGCCCCGAGGGCGAGGTACATATTGATCTGGTTTTGCAGCAGCTGGTTGCGCAGGTTGATGACGCTGCTCTGGGCATTGAAGGCCCGGCGCTGTGCCTCCAGCACCGCGGTATAACTGACCAGCCCCTGGCGATATTGTTCAAAGGCCAGGGCCTCGGCCGCCTCGGCGTCGGTTTTGGCGGCGATCAATTGCTGCAGCCGGGCGCCCAGGGCGCCGTCGTTGGTCAGCGCCTGCTCGATTTCTGCAAAAGCGGTCTGCAGGGCTTGCAGGTAGCGCTGTTCGAGCTGTCGCAGCTCGGCCAGGCGCTGGCGCTCCCGGGCCTGTAACTCACCGCCGGCAAACAGGGGTTGGGTGAGGCCGGCGAGCAGATTCCAGGCCAGCGCGCCGCCATCAAACAGTTGGCTAAAGTCGTCGCTGCTGTCGCCGGCGCTGCCCCTGATGGTCAGCGACGGGAAGCGGGCCTTGTGGGCCGCAGCCAGCTCCCGGTCGGCGGCGGCCAGGGCCAGAAAGCTGGCCTGCAGGTCGTAGCGCTGGCGCACACTGTCGGTGACAAAGGTCGCTGTACTGAGGGCCGGCAAACTCGGCAAACTCAAGCTGCCAGGCTCCAGTTGCGGCAATTGGCCGGACGGGTATTCACCCAGCAGCAGTTGCAGCTGGCGAGTGGCTTCACGGGTTTGTTCTTGCTGGGCACTGAGATTGCTCTGCTCGCTGGCCAGGTCGCTGCGCGCCAGGTAGACGTCCAATGCGTTGTTGATCCCCTGGCGATAGCCGCTGCTGATAATATCGAGGTTGGTCTGCAGGTTACTGACCCGCTGTTCGAACAGCGAGCTGAGCTGCTGACTGGCCACCAGCTGGTACCAGGCCTTGGCCACCTGGCCGGCAAGGGAAACCCGCGCGGCTTCGAGAGACGCCTGCTCGGCCTGAAGGCGCAGGTCATCAGCTTTGAAGCCGTCGTACAGCTTGCCCCACAGATCCAGCTCCCAGGCGAGACTGGCACTGGCGCTGTACTCGCTGGTGCGCGCGCTGTCCGCAGTCTTGCGGCGTTCGGCGGTGCTGCCCAGATCGAGGCTCGGCCACAGGCTGGCACCGCTGGCGCGACGCTGCTGGCGGGCCGCTTCGACCCGGTAGCGGGCTTCGGCGAGGCTGAAGTTATCGTTGATGGCTCGGTCGACCCAGTCGCGCAGCAGCGGGTCGTTGAACCGGTTAAGCCACTGCGCCCCGGCCCGTTCAGGTGAGGCAGAGGAGTCGGGATCGAGCAGGCCGAAAGGGGCGGCCGCCTTGACCGGTTCGCTGACCGAGTCGGACAGAGGCACAGATTGACAAGCTGCCAGCAGCAGGGCGCCGGCGCAAATTCCGAATTTTTTCCTTAAAAAGTGTGCTGTCACAAGGTATCCGTTTCGACAGTTGATTGAAGAGGGTTATGTTAAGTGGCGACAAGATTAACGTGTTTTCGTTGCTGTGTCCCTCCAGGGCGCAATCGCTGCCTGATGGATAATTTTACCGGATAAATGTCGCAGAGTTGTGTCAAGGCAGTGCTGTTTCGTCGCTTTTACCAAGTGCTATACGTGTGCCTGGGGCAATCAGACTTCCTGGCCATGTTTTAGGGTGGAGTAGCAGGAAAGCTAATCGGGGTCGCAGGAAAGGCAATAAGGGCCGCAGCAAAGGTAATAGGGGGGCTGGAAAGCAACTTGGTCTGTCATTGGAGATTATCGGCAAGGACAGTGCTACAAAGGACAAGGCTACAAAGGACAGGGCTGCAGCAGGACCCGGGGACTTGCAGGTGCCGCCAGCGGCGGCACCTGCAAGAATCGCCGCTCAGGGCGCCATCTGGCCACCGTTGACGTCGAGAATTTGGCCGGTGATATAACCGCTGGCTGCGTGCGAGGCCAAAAACAGGTAGGAGGGCGCCAGCTCTTCTTCCCGCCCGAAACGCCCCATCGGAATACTGGCGGCAATTTTTTCTTTCAATTCATCGCTCTTGTCATCGTGGAAGGCGGTGTCGATCGTGCCCGGCGAGACAATGTTGAAGCGGATATTGGCGCTGCTGAATTCTTTGACCCAGTTGCGCTGCAGATTGTGCAACCAGGCTTTGGACGCGGCGTAAATCCCGGCGCCCATACCGCCACCCTCGCGCCCGGCAATAGAGCCGGTGCTGATCACAGCTGCGGTCTGGCCGCTGGCCGCGGCAGAATTACGCAGGTGGGGCAGTGCGAAGCGGGTCACCATCAGGGCCGAGCGGGCATTCAGGTCCATGACCCGGTCGTAGAATTCATCGTCAATCTTTTCCAGCCCGGCGCGCCCACCGAGGCCACCGGCATTGTTGATCAATACATCGATGCCACCAAAGCGGCTGACGAATTCGTTGACCAGGCGCTCACATTCAGCTGTTTTGGTCAGGTTGGCCTGGAAAAAGGCCGCCTCAGAACCTGCGGCGGTCACTTCTTTCAGGGCCTTGTCCGCTTTTTCACCACTGGAATTGCCATTGATGCCCACTTTGGCGCCCGCCGCCGCGAAGGCTTTTGCTGCTGCCAGGCCGATGCCCGCGGTGGAGCCGGTAATCAATACACGCTTGTCTTTTAAGTCGTTGAACATAAGAACCCCTGAATTAGCTTGCTGCCGTGTGTTTCAGTTATATGCCATAACATATCATTTAGTTGGCCCGTTGCGGCGGAAAATTTTGTCAGACATGTTGGGGGCTAGTATAGCGCTTTTTTGCAAAATTGGTATTACCAGTCGTTAATAATCAAATGTAATATTGGTAGCCTGTTTTGGTCATATAAAAAGTATTGGCCGGGTGGTTGAAAGAGTGTTACAAATGCGCACCCAATGAGTCCAGAGGGACGCTAAACCCATTAAGGTTTAAAAATTCCATACGGCTTGGCAGGTATAAAACTAATAGCTTTAAAGGCTGCTGGCCCAATAGTTAGCAGTTATAAAAAGTCCAATAACCCCTCTCTCTGGAGAATGCATCATGTTTAAACATTTCAATCCGCGTCACCCCAGCGTTTTATACAGGCGGAGCAAACTGGCGCTGGCCCTGTCTACGGGCTTTTCTTTTGCTCTGTACCCTTGCTTCACGTTGGCCCAATCGCCGGTTGTGGAAGAAGTCACGGTGACGGGGACTCGCGCCACCATTCAGAGCTCCATCGAGGTAAAGCGCGAATCAATGACCATTGTCGATGCCATATCGGCGGACCAGATTGGCGAATTGCCCGCCCTGTCTATCGGTGAAGCCATCGAAACCGTCACCGGCGCGGCGACCCACCGGGAAAAGGGCGGTGCCTCTGAAATCGCCATTCGCGGTTTGGGCCCGTTTTTGGGCGGCGCCACATTTAACGGCCGCGAGGCTTCCAACGGCAGCGGTGACCGCTCGGTGAACTTCAACCAGTTCCCGTCCGAAGTCATCAACACCGTCAAGATCTACAAAACCCAGCAAGCCGACCTGGTAGAGGGCGCGGTGGCCGGCCTGGTGGCCATGGAGACCCTGAAGCCCCTGGATTACGGCAAGAGCCGCCTGCAAGTCGAAGGCAAGCTCAACTACAACCCCTATCAAGAGCGCCTGGAAGACGATAACGGTCCCGGCTGGCGCGGCACGGTCAGCTACGTTGATCAATTTGATTTCGGTGATTTCGGCGAGTTTGGACTCTCTATCGGCGTTCAGCGCAACGACGTCACCAACCCCGAAGAAGTTTATTCCAGCAGTACCACCTGGACCGCGTGTAATGCCACAGCAGCCCCGGTACTGAGCGGCAACTGCCCCTCCATCAGTCGCGCCCAGGGCGTGGCCGGCACCCCCTTTTACCTGGTGCCCAACAGCAGAACCTTCCGCCAAATCAGCGAAAGCGATGAGCGTGAAGCGATTTTTACCGCCTTCCAGTGGCGCCCATCGGACACGGTGGAAGTTAACCTGGATGTCCAATACTCGGATCGAAGCTTCGAGGAAGACCGCAGCGACCTCAACTTTTCCGAGGCCCAGCGCGGCATCACCAACCAGGTCATTGGCGATAACGGCGCCCTGTTAGCCTATGACGGCAGCAGCTCGATTGAATCGACCAATACCTTCCGCATTCGCACCGAAGAATACAAGGGCGGTGGCCTCAATGTGGCCTGGCAGGCTACCGAGCGACTCAAGCTGGCGGTGGATGCCGCCTGGTCGGAAACCTACCGCAGCGAAATCGATCGCCAGACCCGGTTGCGCTCTGACAACCTGGATATCTTCGGCAACCCGACTGCGAACAACAACCAGCGCGTGAGCTACAGCTACGACGCCCGCAACGGCGGTATTCCTTCCTTTACCGTAAACCCGCTGTTTGACCTGAATGATCACGCGCTGTTCAGCGATGACGCCAGGCTGCGGCGCGACGAGCAGGTGCGCGAGAATGAGATCATGGCGCTACGCTTCGATGGCCAGCTCACCTTTGACTCCGGTGCCATCACCAAGCTGTCTTCGGGTATTCGCTATTCCGAACTGACCTACACCGACTATGACGACCGGGTGGAAATCACCCAGAATGATCGCGCCGTGGATGCAGCGGTGAACCTCGCTTGTCGCCGTGACTTCCCGCAGGATGACTTCCTCGATGGTATCTCCGGCAACACCATCAGCTCCTGGGCCACCTTCGACCCCATCTGCCTGTTCCGGGAATACCTGGGCACTGAAGACCCGGGCCCCAACGCTGACGTGCGCAGCCCCGCCAACAATGACGTCGAGGAGCAGACCTGGGCCGCCTACGTCATGGCCGACTTTGAAACCACGCTGGGGGATATCCCTATGTTTGGTAATTTTGGCGTGCGCATTGTCGACCGCGAGGCCCAGTCCCGCGGCTTGCGCAGTGAGCTGCAGGTAATTACCAACCCGGATGCGAGCATCACCCTGGTGCCGACTGGCGAGTACACGGGGGTTAAGTTCGACTCGGACTCCTTCGATATCCTGCCAAGCATCAACGCCATATTTGAGCTGCGAGAAGACCTGCTGCTGCGCGGCGCCATATTCCGCGCGATTTCCAGGCCTGATCCCAGTGCCCTTGGCGCCGGCCGCACTTTCAACCTGGATAACAGCAGTCCTTCCTATGCCACCGTTGAAGACGCGATTGCCGATGTCACCGCTGACGGTAGCCCGGGCTTGACCACGCTGCCGTCGTGGAACTTCGATCTGTCGCTGGAATACTACCTGGACGCCGACACCATGTTGGGTACAGCTTTGTATTACAAGCGCTTCCAGGGCGGGTTTATCCCGGTGACCAATATCGAAACCTTCGTTATCGATGGCGTTTCTGTGTCAACGCCGGTGGCGCAAACCAAAAACTCCGATGAGGCCAGTAACCTGACCGGGTTTGAGTTGACCATGACCCATCGTTTCTCGTACCTGCCGCAACCGTTTGATGGCCTTGGCGCCAAGCTGAGCTACAACTACGCGATGTCAGACTTCGAGTCACACGATGGCAGCTATGGCGATACTATCAACCCAACTACGGGCGCGGTTGAAGCTGGATTCTTGCCGTCGGCGGACATTTTCGGTCTCTCCGAGAACGTCTTTTCCGGGCAGATCTACTACCAGATCGGCGACTTTGATGCAGGTATCATCTATAAGTACCGCGATGATTACTACCAGGCCTTCGTATCCGGCACACCCCAGTTGCGCTATATCAGAGCCAGCGAAACCGTGGACCTGCGCGCCAGCTACGCGATCAACGACAATGTATCGCTGCGCTTCGAAGCCTTGAACATCTTCGATGAGCCGCGTTACTCCGATATGCCGGTGCAGGGCAACGTTCGTGAAGTCAATGATTACGGCGCCAAGTACTGGTTTGGTGTGCGGGTCAAGATCTAGCGTTCGGTGACCTGGCGGGGTTGGCGGCTGGCCAGAAGTGGTTGGTCGCCAGCCCTGTGTTTCAGGAAATAAGGTTTTGCTGTCAGGTCGATAGGGATTCTTCGTATTTGCCTGACAAACTGAAAAATTTGGCTGACATAGTGTATGACCAAAAAAACCGATTATGGTACACTTGCGTGAAACACAGGGTTTTATGTGTGCCAAGGGGTCGATTCTAACCGGGTCACTTAGTTGGGCGAATGGCATGGGAGGCAAAAGCGCCGCTGCAGTAACAGTTTGGGCCGCAATAACTATGGGCCGCAATAACTATGGGCCGCAATAATAAATAGTAGTAACTGGCTCTGCATTCGGTAGTTCTGCAATAAACAGGTGGATTTAATATGGGTGGAGAACGCTTATATCGGCAAGTAGTGGATCAGATGTTGGAGCTTATCGACTCCGGCGAATACCCGGTGGGCAGTCGCTTACCCCCGGAACGGGAGCTGGCCGAGCGTTTTGGTGTCAGTCGCCCGACGATCCGCGAGGCCGTCATTGCGCTGGAGGTCATGGAGCGAATTGGAGTCAAGTCCGGTTCGGGCATGTATATTACGGAAACCAAGGTGCCGCCCATGGTCAGTGGCGGCATTGCTCCCTTTGAGTTAATGGAAACTCGGGTGCTGGTCGAGGGCGAGGCAGCAGCGCTGGCGGCAACCATGATCACTGACGAGCAGTTAGAGGAGCTTGAGCAGGCGCTGGAGGCGATGGAGCAGGAGAATGCCGTGGATGACCTCGGCGATGACGACGCCGATCGCCAATTTCACGCGATCATTGCCAAGGCCACCCAAAACCAGACCCTGCAATCCATCATTGAAAACCTCTGGACGGCCCAGGAGGGTATCCGGCACATCAGGATGGCGCATCAGGCGGTCTGTCTGAAGGACGTTCAGTTGCGTTGCGATGAGCACCGGGCAATCTACAATGCCTTGGCCAAGCGGGATGCTCACGGGGCGCGCGTTGCCATGCGCCGCCATTTTAGCCGCACCCTGGATGCCCTGCACCACGCCACTGAAGAGGAGGCCGTTGCAGAGGTACGACGCAAGCTCTCAGAAGCCCGCGAGCGATTTTCCGTCAACCGGCTGGAAAGTAGCAGTGCGGCCAGAAGTGCAGCCAAGTAGTTTCGAGCGGTTCAACAGGTGATGCGTAGTCAACGCAATTGCCAATACAGCAGACAGTAACCAGATTATAAATAGACAGTACAATGGTCTCACGCCCGTATGGCAGTGAGGCTCTATGTGCCAGTGCCAGGAGCACTTTCTCTTTTCTCTTGCCGGCGTACTTTTCGGTTTCGCTGCAGCACAGGCTAGGCGGCAAGCTCGACTTACTTGTGGGTAATTCCAAATCGCTATTATAAACCGCTGCTAAATATTACAGCGGTGTATTACCAAAACTGCTCTTAATGGTTCGCAAGTCCTGACACTGCTATCGCAAATTGGCTTGACAAATATGTATTACGTACTTAAGATGCGGCTTGGCTTTCGCAGCAAAGCTGTGTTGGGCATCCGCTGATGTCGGCGCTGGTTTATATACAGTAATAAATAGCGCGGCCGGCGCAGGGTTACCCGAAAGCCCAATGACCAGTGAAAAGTCCGAAGAAAAGCCCAACGAAAAGTTCGATTAATTAATAGTACAAATATAAAACAGCCATCTTTGCCCAGCTAATGCAGGTTCCGGTCAGCGGCAGTATCCAGGCACCGGAATAGCGATTGAAAATCTGAGCAGAGGTGTTTTCCAGCATCTGTCGCAGCCCCGAGAGGATAGGATGTCAGCTAATAAAATCATTTCCCTTGTTATCGCCACCGCGGTTTCCCTGTTGTTGGTCAGTACGGTTGCCAGCGCCCGTGAAACCCTGGTATCCAACCAGCAGGAATTCAAGCAAGCGGTAAAAAAACTGCAGCCCGGTGATACCGTGGTAATGGCCAATGGCACCTGGCAGGATTTTGAGATGGTGTTCCAGGGGCAGGGCACGGCCGAGCAGCCTATAACCCTGACGGCACAAGAGCCGGGCAAGGTGCAGATCAGCGGCAAGTCCAACCTGCGTCTCGCCGGTGAGTACCTGGTGGTATCCGGGTTGCTGTTCAAGAACGGCTACACTCCTACCGACTCGGTTATTTCTTTCCGTAAAAGTAAAAGCGAGCTGGCCAACCACTCCCGAGTGACCAATACCGTCATCGACAACTTTAATAACCCGGAGCGGTTTGAGACAGACTACTGGGTTGCCCTCTACGGCAAGCACAACCGCTTTGATCACAATCATCTCGAGGGCAAGCGCAACAAGGGTGTCACCATGGCGGTGCGGCTGGACTCCGAGGACAGCCTGGAAAACCATCACCGTATCGATCACAACTATTTTGGCCCGCGGCCTATGTTGGGCTCCAATGGTGGTGAGACCCTGCGCATTGGTACCAGCCATTATTCCCTGTCGGATTCCTTCACCCTGGTAGAGAACAACTATTTTGATCGCTGTGACGGCGAGGTGGAGATCATTTCCAACAAGTCCGGCAGCAATACCTTCCGCGGCAACGTCTTTTACGAGTCCAGGGGCACCCTGACCCTGCGCCACGGCAACGGTAATGTGGTGGAAAATAACGTCTTCTTTGGTAATAACGTCGATCACACCGGCGGTATTCGGGTCATCAACAAGCGCCAGACCATTCGCAATAACTACCTCGAAGGGCTGACCGGCTATCGCTTTGGTGGTGCCCTGGTGGTGATGAACGGAGTGCCCAATTCGCCCATCAATCGCTACCACCAGGTAGAAGATGCGGTTATCGAGAACAACAGCTGGATCAACAGTGATCATATTCAACTGGCGGCCGGCAGCGATGCTGAGCGCACCGCAACACCGGTTAATAGCCAGTTCAAGCGCAACCTGGTGTATAACGAAACCGGCAAGGATATCTTCACCTTGTACGATGACGTCAGCGGCATCAGCTTTAGCGGCAATGTCTTGAATCAGGTCAAAGGCCCGCAGCTTGCCACCGGCTTTGCCAGTGAGAAAGTCAAGTTGCGCCGGGCGGCCAATGGTTTGCTCTACCCGGTTGACAAAGACCTGGCCGGAGTAGGGGTTAGCGCCGATCTCAGCCCGATCGATAAAAAAGCAACCGGCGCCAGCTGGTATCCGAAGATCGACAAAAGGATCCGCTTTGAAACCGGCAAAACCATCGCCGTCAAGCCCCAAGCCGGCGCCCTGGAACAGGCTGTCAGTGACGCGCAAGCCGGTGACACACTGAAGTTGGCCCCCGGCCAGTACCTGGTAAGCAAAATATTGACCATCGACAAGCCGCTGACGGTCAGTGGTGGTAAAGGAGTGCAGATCAAGTTTGAGCGCTCCACACTGTTTGAGATCGTCGACGGTGGCAGCCTGCATTTGCGCGGCCTGGCCATATCCGGAGCAGACGCGCCAGACAATGTGGGCAACTCTGTCATCCGCACCAGTCGCTACTCCATGCTGGTCAACTACCAGGTCAAGATCGAGAACTGCGATATTACTGATCTGGACGTGAACAAAAGCTTTAATTTCCTGAGTGTGGCCAAGGGCACCATGGCCGACGATATCACTATCGCCAACTCTCGCTTCAGCAACATCAGCGGTGTGGTTCTGCAGCTGGACCGGGAAACCGATGACTTCGGTATCTACAACGCGGAGTACTTGCGTATCTCTGACTCCAGCTTCAGCGATGTGCAGGGCGCACTGGTGGATTATTACCGCGGCGGTACCGATGAAAGTACTTTTGGGCCGCATTTTTACCTCACTGGCTCCACTCTCGACAAGGTGGGTAGCAAGAGCCAGCACAAGGCGTCCATGTACCTGCACGGTGTGCAGGTGGCAAACATCGCCAACAATACCTTTAAGCACAGCGCACCGATCAGGGTGGCGCATACGGTAGGCGAGCCCATCACCAAAATTGTCAAGAATGACTTTGCCGCGACCCCGGCGCCGGTGGTGGCCGAACTCAACAGTAGCCAGGAAAACACAGCCGTTATCCTGGATAACCAAATAACCATGACTCAGCAGTAATGGCCATGAAGTGCCCGACGGTCAACACAAGGGTAGGGGTTGGCGGTCGTGACTAAGCAGTGGATTTATAGGCCGCGTCAGTCCACTTTTGGTCAATGCTTTCTGATACAATTTGTTGGCCCGTTTTTTGTAGCTCTTTGCTGCAGATATGTTTCTCCTGACCACTACTAACGACAATTATTTTCTGACAAAAGGTAACCTCAAATGCCGCAATCAATAGTAACCATCGGTGAGTGTATGTTGGAGCTTACCCGGCAGCCCGGTGAGAAATCCGCCAGCAGCCTACCCATGGCAATGTCTTACGGCGGCGATACGCTCAATTCCGCCGTCTATTTGGCTCGGCAGGGAATTGCGGTCGATTTCGCCACCGCCCTGGGCGATGACCCCATGAGCAGCTGGCTGCTGGACCAATGGCGTAGCGAGGGTGTGGGTTGCGATCTGGTCGATATTTACCCGGGCAGTGTGCCGGGGCTTTACCTGGTCGAGGTTGACGACCAGGGCGAGCGTTCCTTCTATTACTGGCGTGACAGTTCTCCGGCGCGACGCTTGTTTGAGGACGAGGACAGGGCCAATAAATTATTTGCCAGGCTGGCAAATTACGACTGGGTGTTCCTTTCGGGTATCAGCCTTGCCATCTACAATGCTGCCTCGCGCCAGCGTTTGTTCAAGTTGCTGGCGACCTATCGGGCCAGCGGCGGCAAGGTGATTTTTGATGGCAATTACCGCCCCAGGCTGTGGCCCAGTAAAGAGGCCACCCAGCAAGCCTACCAAACCATGTATCAATTAACTGATTTGGCGCTGCCCACCATTGAGGATGAGCAGGCTCTGTTTGGCGATGCCGGCCAGGAACAGGTCATCGAGCGCCTGCAGTCCTGGGGAGTTGGTGAAATCGTGCTGAAAATGGGCGAGCACGGCTGCCGGGTAATCAGCGGCGCCGAGCAGGTGCTGGTGCCTTCCAACAAGGTGCAAGTGGTAGATACCACCTCGGCCGGTGACTCGTTTAACGCCGGCTACCTGGCGGCCCGTTTACGCGGCATTGCCCCGGCGGTAGCGGCTAAAAATGGGCATCGGCTGGCGTCAGTGGTCATTCAGCACCGCGGCGCTATTATCCCCATGGCGGCCATGCCCAAGGATTGATCGGTAGTATCGGTAGTAGAGAGAGAGGGCCGGGTCACGGCAATGAAACCCTATCAGCTCGCCATTGTAATGCTGGTGTTGGCGCTGTGCGCCACTGCTGCGGGTCTGGCCCGGTCTTCGGTCCAGGCAGCGGCTTCCGGCTGGGTCGCGATCGACGATTTTGAAGCGCCCGATCCGCTGGCCCAATGGCACCTGCACGATGCCGGCAACGAGACCGTGCCGCGGCTGGAAAATCCTCAGGTAACCGAGCTGCGCACCGAAGCCGGCAGTGGCAATCACTATCTTATCAAGAAGCCCGCCGCCGAAGGGGTGGTGGGCAATCGCAAGGCCCTCAGTTTTCGCCCTTTACCGGTGCCGGTGGCGGTGGGTGAAACCTACACCTTCTATGCCCGCTTTAACGTCGAATACTTTCCCAACAATCACGTGTTTGGCTTGAGCAATTTGCGTCCGCAGGGTATCGAGCAGAATGATTACAATGCCCTCGAGCCCAGCCTGCGGGTGACCGACAAACTCGAGTCCAACGGCTTGAAAAATGACGGTACGCTGATGGTGAAGCGCGGGCACGGCTATGCCAAAATCGTCAATCCGCAGACCGGCACAGAGGCCCAGCCGCTGCAGGAGGATACTTGGTACGAGGTCTGGTATGTGGTGAATAACGCCAGGCGCAACCAGGGCGGGCAGCGCTACGATGTGTATCTGCGCGGCGGTGATGAATTTCCCGTGCAGCAAAAGGTTTTCACCGGTGCTGACTTCCGCATGCAGCGCGAACTGCCGCTGATCTACTTTATGACCAACTGCAATACCGGCCCTGCCGAGGCCCCCTACGGCAACGGCGGCTTGCGCTACGATGACCTGTATATGGCCAGGGGCCTGCAGTTGACCACGCCGGGTCGGTGACACAGCCCCCGGGCACCTTTCGCTGCGCCTCGCCGCCGATCTTTTACTGTCCACCGGTGCGCTTTTTTGGGATAATAGCCGACTAATTTACTCGGGAAAGCGCCTTCAGGGTGCTTTTTCCGTGCTGACTCGTTATTGATTATTGATCGTTCTGTATTGATAGTCCGCTATTGATCGCTCGTTTTGCAGGCTCTACCTGCCAGGTTATTGTTCGTATGTCTCGCCCACTCGCCAAACCCCTTCCCGCCGCACCCCTGTTCGGTTACCCCAAGTACTGGGCCGAGTGCTACGGCACGGCGCCGTTTTTGCCTATGTCACGCGCGGAGATGGATGAGCTTGGCTGGGACAGCTGCGACATTATTATCGTCTGTGGCGACGCCTATGTGGATCACCCCAGCTTTGGCATGGCGGTGATGGGGCGGTTCCTCGAGTCCCAGGGGTTCCGGGTGGGGATTATCGCCCAGCCCGACTGGCGCTCGGCCGACGCCTTCAAGGCCCTGGGCAAGCCGAACCTGTTCTTCGGTGTCTCCGCCGGCAATATGGATTCCATGATCAACCGCTATACCGCCGACCTGAAGGTGCGCAACGACGACGCCTACACCCCGGCGGGTGAGCCGGGCAAGCGCCCCGACCGCGCGGTCACCGTTTACAGCCAGCGCTGCAAGGAAGCCTACAAGGATGTGCCGGTGGTGCTGGGCGGCATCGAGGCCAGCCTGCGCCGCATTGCCCAGTACGATTACTGGAGTGACGAGGTGCGGCGCTCGGTGCTGGTCGACTCCACCGCCGACATCCTGCTCTACGGCAACGCCGAGCGGGCCATTGCCGAAGTGGCACACCAGCTGGCCCAGGGCCGGCCGATCGGCGACTTGCTGGACATTCGCGGTACCGCCGTGATGCGCAGCGCGGTGCCCGGTGGCTGGACTGAAATTGACTCCAGCCGCATCGACTGGCCGAAACACATCGACGCCCACACCAACCCCTACGAGTTCGATGAAGGCAAGAACGAGGATTGCAGCAAATCCGGAGCGGCGAGTAGTGAACAGGAGGAGCCGCAAGAGCAGGCGGTGCGCATCATTCCCATGCCGCTGCAGGGGCGCAGTGTCTGGGAGATGGACAAGACCTGCATTAGGCTGCCGTCGTTTGAGAAAGTCAGCAAGGACGCGGTGCTCTATTCCCACGCCTCGCGGGTATTGCACCAGGAGTCCAACCCGCACAATGCCCGGGTGCTGGTGCAAAAACACGGCAACCGCGAACTGTGGGTAAACCCGCCGCCGATTCCGCTGGAAACCCCGGAGCTGGACGGGGTGTTTGCCCTGCCGTACCAGCGCCGGCCGCACCCGGCCTACGGCGAGGCCAAGATTCCCGCCTACGAGATGATCAAGACCTCGGTCAATATTATGCGCGGCTGTTTCGGCGGCTGTACCTTCTGCTCGATCACCGAGCACGAGGGCAGGGTGATCCAGAGTCGCTCGGAAGAATCGGTGCTGCGGGAGATCGAAGAGATTCGCGACAAGGTGCCGGGCTTTACCGGGTCCATTTCCGACCTCGGCGGCCCCACCGCCAATATGTACCACCTCAACTGCAAGGACCCGATCATTCACGCCAATTGCCGGCGCCTGTCCTGCGTGTTCCCGACCATCTGTAAAAACCTGGTCACCGATCACAGCCCCACCACCCAGCTGTATCGCAAGGCGCGGCAGATCAAGGGGGTCAAGCGTATCGCCATCGCTTCCGGCCTGCGCTACGACCTGGCGGTGCGCGACCCGGAATACGTCAAGGAGCTGGTCACCCACCACGTGGGCGGCTATTTGAAGATCGCCCCGGAGCACAGCGAAGAGGGTACCCTCAACCGCATGATGAAGCCGGGCATGGATACCTACTACAGCTTCAAGCGCATGTTCGACAAGTTCTCGAAAGAGGCGGGCAAGGAACAGTACCTGATTCCCTACTTTATTGCCGCGCACCCCGGCTGTGAAGACAATGACATGCTGAACCTGTCGCTGTGGCTGAAAAAGAACAAGTTTCGGGTCGACCAGGTGCAAACCTTTTACCCGTCCCCCATGTCGCTGGCGACTGCCATGTACCACTCCGAGCAGGACCCGCTGCACAAGCTCAGCTACAAGGGGCGCAAGTTGTATATTCCGCGCAAGCCGGAACAGCGGCGTTTGCAGAAGGCTTTTTTGCGCTACCACGACCCGAAAAACTGGGCTTTCCTGCGCCAGTCGCTCAAGGATATGCGGCGCGAGGACCTGATCGGCGATGGCCCCAACCAGCTGGTGCCCGCTGACGATCGCGGCCGCGGCGGTTACGGCGGCTTCAGTCCTGCCATCGGCGCCCAGGGGCGCACTGCCGGTGACGCTCGTCGGGCGGCCGCTTCCCGGCGCGGCCGCGGTGGCAATAGTAGTGGAGTTGGCAATAAGAGTGGCGCTGGCAATAAGAATGGCGGCGGTAAAAAGACCCGGCGCGGCAGGTAGATCGGAACTCCCTCTATGAGCAAAACCTTTTCCCTCGACTGGGCCTACGCCCTTGGCCGGCCGCAGACCAGTGCGCTGTTCCGCCGTACGCCGGAAGATTTCGTGGTGCACGAAGACCTGGGCTTCGAGCCCTGTGGCGAGGGCGAGCACGTCTATCTGCACATCCAGAAGCGCGGTGAAAACACCGCCTGGCTGGCGCGCCAGATCGCGCGCCTGGCCGGGGTGGACAACAACGCCGTGGGCTACGCCGGCCTCAAGGATCGGCAGGCGGTTACCCGCCAGTGGTTCAGCGTCTACTTGCCCAAAGGTGATGAGCCGGACTGGCAGCAGCTGGGTTCGGACAGCATCCAGGTCCTGGCCGCCACACGCCACCGGCAAAAGCTGCGTCGCGGTGCCCATCGCGCCAATCATTTTCAGATTCGTTTGCACCAGCTCGAGGGTGAGACTGGCGCCGCCTTGCAGCAGCGCCTGGACACAGTGGCCGAGCAGGGCGTGCCCAACTATTTCGGCCCCCAGCGCTTTGGTCACGACGGCAATAACCTGCACGACGCCGAGCGCCTGCTGGTGGCTGGCGGCCGTATCGCCAATCGGCAAAAGCGGGGTTTGATTTTATCGGCGGCGCGCTCCTGGCTGTTCAACCAAGTGCTCGACCGGCGAGTGGGTGAGGGCAGCTGGCACTCCGCGCTGCCGGGGGAAACCCTGGTCAATGAGTGGCCCAGCGGTCCACTTTGGGGGCGTGGCCGGTTGGCCGGCAGTGAACAAACGGTGGCGCTGGAGCAGGCGGTACTGGCGCCCCTGCAAGACTGGTGCAATGGTCTGGAGCACGTTGGCCTGTCCCAGGAGCGGCGTGCGCTAGTGCTGTTGCCGGCGGATTTCCGCAGCGCGGTCTCCGCCGACAGCCTGGAAGTGAGCTTCAGCCTGTTGCCGGGTGGCTACGCCACCGCGGTTTTGCGGGAAATATGCCTGTTGAAGGAAACGCCAGCGCCCGAGGATATGCTATAGTTTCTGCCAATTAGCGATGGTTGCCCCTGGCAGTTCACGCGTATTCATTCACCAACCCAGGCACTCACCACGACATCAATGTACGCATATAATAGAAAGGCTGCCGCACGCAAGGTGTCGGTGGCGGAACCATTCGGGGGTGGCTGTTGACCAGTTTGCACTTAGAGGGCATCGGGATGACCTCCCGGCGCACCAGGGATCGGTTAGTACAGCGATTGCTGGAGCAGGGCGTCGGCAACCGCCAGGTACTGGACGTTATGGCGGGCACGCCCCGGCATATATTTCTCGATGAAGCACTGGCCCATCGTGCCTATGAAGATACCGCCCTGCCCATAGGTTTTGGCCAGACCCTGTCGCAGCCCTATATTGTTGCCCGCATGACCGCAGCCCTGCTGGATAACAGCCGGAGCCTGGAGCGGGTGCTGGAAGTGGGTACCGGCTCCGGCTACCAGACCAGTATCCTGGCGCAACTGGTATCCCGGGTGTACAGCGTTGAGCGCATCAAGCCCCTGCAGGACAAGGCGCGGACGCGTCTGCGCCAGCTGGGCTTGCGCAACGTCGACCTGAAACACGCCGATGGCGGCTTCGGCTGGCCCGAGCGCGGCCCTTTCAACGCCATTCTCAGCACCGCCGCCCCCCGTGAAGTGCCCGCAGAGCTGCTGGCACAGTTGGCTCCCGATGGCGTGCTGGTGATTCCGGTGGGGGAGGAGCAACAGAATTTATGCCTGATTGTGCGCGAGGGCGAGAGCGCCAATTTCCGCACCGAAGTGCTGGAGCCGGTAAAGTTTGTGCCATTGCTCTCCGGCATTACCCGCTAGTTCGACTGTACACTCTAACGACTGTACGCAGTTTCGAGGTAATAGATGAAAAAGGATGTTAACCGCCATGCAGGCCTCGTGCTTCGGGGTATGGCGATGGGGGCTGCCGATGTTATACCCGGCGTCTCCGGAGGAACCGTTGCCCTGATTACCGGTATCTACGCCGAGCTGATTGATTCCTTGCGCCGCTGTGATCATCGCGCGGTGCAGTGCCTGTTTGAGCACGGCGTGCTGGCCACCTGGCGCCACATCAATGGCTCCTTCCTGTTGGCGGTGCTGAGTGGCATTCTCATCAGTATCTTCTCTCTCGCAAACCTGGTTAGCCGGGTGCTGGAGCAGTCCCCAATTTTGGTGTGGTCCCTGTTTTTCGGCCTGATCGTGGCCTCGTGCCTGCACCTGTTGCGCCAGGTCAACGGCTGGAATTGGCGCCGCTTCGGGCTGCTGTTGCTGGGGGTGCTGCTGGCGCTGCTGGTGTCGGTGCTCAAGCCGACGCAGCTGTCAGACGACTGGTGGGTGGTTATGCTGGCGGGCATGGTGGCGATCTGTGCAATGATCCTGCCGGGTATTTCCGGCGGCTTTTTATTGCTGATGATGGGGCTCTACGCCACGGTGGTGGAGTCCATTTCGAGCCTGAACCTGGCCGTTCTGGTGCCTTTCGCGTTCGGTTGCCTGGTGGGTTTGCTGCTGTTTTCCCACGTGTTGAGTTGGCTGTTGCGCGGCTTTGAGTCCGCTACCATGGCATTTTTAACCGGCGTTTTGGCCGGCTCCCTGAACATTATCTGGCCCTGGAAGCAGACCCTGGAGCTAATCCAGGACCGCCATGGGGAGTGGGTACCGCTGGTGCAGCAGAACGTGAGTCCGTTTCTTTATTCCAAAATGACAGGGAATCCGTCGCAAATATACCTCGCTATAACCTTATGTACTGCCGGCTTTTTAGCCGTGTTGCTGCTTGAGATTGTCGCCAATCGCCACAGGGCCGCGACTTAAAGTGCTTTGTTAAGAAGGTGCCAAAACGTTTTCAATAGGGGATTAACCGGGCTAAACTTTTCCAAAGACCCCGAAAAGTGGAAGTTAGCTCTTAATTTTGGAGAAATACTAGGAAATTTTTTATACAAATTTCGCATAATTTTTCATTCTTAAGTCCCAAAATTCATAATCAATGAGCAGAAAAGCAGCGGTGGAAAGGTATTCCGAATGAGCGTCGATACCGATCGAGGAGGAAATAGCCGCTGCAGAGTGTTCGGTATTTTGAACAGAATCGTCATTATCGGCCTGACCGGCATTATTTTGACGTCTTGCATGGGGTCGCCGAACCGGGCGCCGGTCCATGATCGCTTCACCCAATCTGCGAAGAAACCTTCGTATCATATTGTTTCTAAAGGGGAAACCCTGTTCTCAATAGCCTGGCGATATGGCGTCGACTACAAGCAGTTGGCAAAACAGAATGGTATTTCCTCAAGTTATATAATTTACCCGGGTCAAAAAATTTACTTATATAAAACGGTGGCTAAGAGCCCTGCTGCGAGCGTCAAAAAGCCGCCGCAGAAAGCGGTAGATCCGGCTCCGGTCAAGCCCCCGGTTACACCATCCTCGCGTTCAAAAACCACGACAGCGTCAAAAAATCCGCCCCCCGCCAAGTCGACGCCATCCGCTGAGTTGCAGTGGCGCTGGCCGGCGCAAGGAAAGGTGATTGCAACGTTTTCTTCACAAAACACTTTAAATAAGGGTATTGATATTGAGGGCCGTTTGGGAGAGCCTGTACTGGCTGCGGCATCCGGAGTAGTGGTTTACGCCGGTAACGGAATTCGCGGTTATGGCAATTTGCTCATCATCAAGCACAACGAGACTTATCTGAGCGCCTATGCCCACAACAGCAAGTTGCTGGTTAAAGAGCAAACAGTTGTTAAAGTTGGAGAGAAGATTGCCGAGATAGGTCAGAGTGGAGCGGATAAACCAAAACTCCATTTTGAAATTCGGCGGGCAGGAAAGCCGATAGATCCTCGAAACTATCTGCCGCGGCGCTAATTGGCCGCATCCGATGCGGTTGATTCGAATGATCCTGTACTTGTACTGACAGATGTAACGCTGAAGCTTGTAAACACAAAAAAATTACGGGACCGACGACATGGCTCTACAGGAAGCAAAATACCACGACATCGATAAGGCGCCGCTGGATGCAAACTTGGCAGATGCCGATGAAGCCGCAGCAGATGAAACTGTTTCGCTCAAGTCTACTCTTGCCGATGAGCAGGACCGTTACGACAAGAGCCTCGACACCACCCAGCTGTACCTGAATGAGATCGGCTTTTCACCGCTGCTCTCGGCCGAGGAAGAAGTGTATTTCTCCCGCAAGGCATTGCGCGGCTGTGAAGCATCGCGCAAGCGCATGATCGAGAGCAATTTGCGGCTGGTGGTAAAAATTTCCCGGCGTTATGTCAATCGCGGCCTGGCCCTGCTCGACCTGATCGAAGAGGGTAACCTCGGTTTGATCCGGGCAGTGGAAAAATTTGATCCGGAGCGCGGCTTCCGTTTTTCAACCTACGCCACCTGGTGGATTCGCCAGACCATTGAGCGCGCCATCATGAACCAGACGCGCACCATTCGTCTGCCGATTCATGTGGTCAAGGAGCTCAATGTCTACCTGCGAGCGGCCCGCGAGCTGTCCCAGAAGCTGGACCACGAACCCACTCCGGAAGATATCGCTAACCTGCTGGACAAGCCGGTGGCGGACGTACAGCGTATGTTGGCGTTGAACGAGCGGGTGGCGTCCATGGATGTGCCGATTGGCCAGTCGTCCGACAAGACCCTGGTGGATACCATTGCTGACCAAAATGCCTCTGATCCATCGGAGCTGCTGCAGGACAGCGACCTGAACAACAGTATCGATAACTGGCTTGGTGACCTGAGTGAAAAGCAGCGCGAAGTACTGGTGCGTCGCTTTGGTCTGCGCGGCCATGAAATCAGCACCCTGGAAGAGGTGGGCCGGGAAATCGGATTGACCCGCGAGCGGGTGCGGCAGATCCAGGTAGAGGCACTGAAGCGCCTGCGCGATATTATGGAGGCTCAGGGCCTGAACGCCGAAGCGCTGTTTGCCAGCATGTGATGCACGTGAGCGGGCTGCGCCAACCGGTGCGGCTCGCAGCTGTTGCAAAAGCCCTGGTCAAAACCGGGACGAAAAAAAACCGCAGCCAGTGCGGTTTTTTTTCGGCGGTTGGAAAGCGGTGTTAGCGCTCCAGGTACTGCAGCTTGTTTTCAACCCCGTCCCACTCTTCGGCATCGGCCGGAGCTTCTTTCTTCTCGGTGATATTGGGCCAGATCTCCGCCAGCTCGGCATTGAGCTCCAGGTAGACCTCCTGGCCAGCGGGGATTTCATCCTCGGCAAAAATGGCTTCCACCGGACACTCTGGCTCACACAGGGCGCAATCGATGCACTCGTCGGGGTGAATGACCAGAAAGTTTGGGCCCTCGTAAAAGCAGTCTACTGGGCACACTTCGACGCAGTCGGTGTGCTTGCATTTGATACAGTTGTCGCCAACCACAAACGTCATGGTGAAAACTCCATTGTTGCTGTTTGATATTTGAATGTGATCCGGTTGTCCGGGCGTCGCAGTAACCCGCAATTGTAGCAGCCCGGTCGTGCAGGCGGGAGAGTTTATCAGATTAGCCTTATTGGTTTTAGCTCTAATACGCCCTTTTTATCCCATTCCCGGGCCGCGGCCTATTGCATCAGCTTCTTCAGGGCGTAGAGCTGTTCCAGGGCCTGGCGGGGGCTGAGATTGTCGGGGTCGATCTCGTCCAGCAGTTCCAGCGCCGGGCTGGGTGGCGCCCCGAACATGTCGACCTGCATCGGGCCCGGTGCCGGGCCGGCGTTGGCCGTGGTCATGGCGACCTGGCCATCGCGCTGGTTTTCCAGCAGTTGCAATTGCTGGCGGGCGAGCTGGATAACCTCGCTGGGGATGCCCGCAAGTTTCGCCACCTGCAGGCCATAGCTTTTGCTGGCGGGCCCCTCGTGGATATTGTGCAGGAAGACGATGGAGTCGTTGTGCTCGCTGGCATCCAGGTGCACGTTGGCCACGTTGCTGTGGGTCTTGGGCAATTCCGTCAATTCAAAGTAGTGGGTGGCAAACAGGGTGAAGGCCTTGACCTTCTCCGCCAGGCGCACCGCACTGGCCCAGGCCAGGGCGAGGCCGTCGAAGGTGCTGGTGCCGCGGCCAATTTCGTCCATCAGCACCAGGCTGCGGGCGCTGGCGTTATTGAGGATGTTGGCGGTCTCGGTCATCTCCACCATAAAGGTCGAGCGGCCACCGGCGAGATCGTCGGAGGAGCCGATACGGGTAAAGATACGGTCCACCAGGCCGATGCAGGCACTTTCCGCCGGGATATAGCTGCCGATATGGGCCAGCAGGGTGATCAGCGCGGTCTGGCGCATATAGGTCGACTTACCGCCCATATTGGGGCCGGTGACGATCAGCATGCGGCGCTCGTCGCCCAGCTGCAGGTCGTTGGGCACGAACGGGTGATCGGCGACTTTCTCCACCACCGGGTGGCGCCCCGCGGTGTAGCTGAGGCCCGGTTCGAGGCGCAGCTGCGGGCGGTTAAAATTGAGGTTTTCGGCGCGCTCGGCCAGGGTGGCCAACACGTCCAGCTCCGCCACGGCAGCGGCTGCCTGTTGCAGTGGCAGCAACACTTCATTGAGGGTTTCGACAATCTCCTCGTACAGGGCCTTCTCCCGGGTCAGGGCGCGGCTCTTGGCCGACAGCGCCTTGTCTTCAAATTCTTTCAGTTCCGGGGTGATAAAGCGCTCGGCGTTTTTCAGGGTCTGGCGGCGGATATAGTCCGCCGGCGCCTGCTCGGACTGGGCTCGGCTGATCTCGATGTAGTAGCCGTGCACGCGGTTGTAGCCCACCTTCAGGGTGCTGATGCCGGTGCGCTCCTTTTCCCGGGTCTCCAGGTCGATCAGGAACTGGCCGGCGTTGCTGCTCAGGTTGCGCAGCTCGTCCAGCTCGCTGTCATAACCCTCGGCGATCACGCCGCCATCGCGAATCACCACCGGCGGGTTCTCGATAATGGCACGGCCGAGCAAATCCTCCAGCTCCGGGAAGGTGCCGATGGCGGTGGCCAGCGTCTGCAGGTGGCTGGCGCTGCACTCAGACAACAGGGTTTGCAGCTCGGGGTAGGTGGCCAGCGACATGGACAGGCGCGACAGATCCCGGGGCCGGGCCGAGCGCAGGGCCACGCGGCCGAGAATGCGCTCCAGGTCGCCGATGCGCTTGAGGCAGGCGTGCAGCGGTTCAAACTTGTAGCCGTCGAGCAGGTCGGCAATGGCGTCCTGGCGGGCATTGAGTATACCCAGGTCGCGCAGCGGACGATTCAGCCAGCGCCGCAGCAGACGGCTGCCCATGGCGGTGGCGGAGGTGTTGAGCACATCGAACAGGGTGTGCTCATCGCCGCCGTTGAGGTTGATATCCAGCTCCAGGTTGCGCCGCGTGGCGGCATCCATCACCACCGCCTCGTCGCGGTTTTCACTGTTGATGGTGTTGATGTGGGGCAGGGCAGTGCGCTGGGTCTCTTGGGCATAGGCTAGCAGGCAGCCGGCGGCGGTAAGAGCCACCTCGAGATGGTCACAGCCGAAGCCTGCCAAATCCTGGGTGCCAAACTGCTGGGCCAGCAGTCGGCGTGCGGTTTCCAGTTCGAACTCCCACGGCGCCCGGCGGCGCACACCGCGGCGGCGCTCGGTGATCGGCTCGCAGAGCAGCACTTCCGACACCAGCAGCTCCGCCGGATTCAGTCGCTGCAATTCCCCCAGCACTGCGTCGATGCCCTCGACCTCAAGCACCTGGAAGCGACCGGAACCGATATCCAGCGTCGCCAGGCCAAAGGTCTCCCCGTCCACGTGCAGGGCCACCAGCAGGTTGTCGCGGCTCTCATCCAGCAGCGATTCATCGCTGACCGTGCCCGGCGTGACGATGCGCACCACCTTGCGCTCCACCGGCCCCTTGCTGGTGGCCGGGTCGCCGATCTGCTCGCAGATCGCCACCGACACGCCCTTGCGCACCAGCTTGGCCAGGTAGCCGTCGGCAGCGTGGAACGGCACCCCGGCCATGGGAATCGGCTCACCCCCGGATTTGCCTCGGGCGGTGAGGGTTACATCCAGTAACTGCGAGGCGCGCTTGGCATCCTCATAGAACAGCTCGTAGAAGTCCCCCATGCGGTAGAACACCAGCTCGTCGGGATGCTGGGCCTTGATCTTGAGGTACTGCTGCATCATGGGGGTGTGGTTGGCACTGTCACTCATAGCGGAACTGTCGATTACCTGGTTTGGAGAGAGGAATTTCAAGGAGCGCTATGATAAGGGATTGCGGGGCTCAGGCATATGGGGGTCTGGTAGTGAATTGATTATTACGGCGCAGTGTTGCCTGTCGTCGCGTATTGCTGGTCTGTATTGGATTTACCGAAAGCGGGCTGAGCGGTGCCAGCTGGAGGGGGGTAACGGGGGCTGGTGTTCTCAAAAACAACGCAACTGCTTCAAGCTGGATTGGGTTCTTTACTTCAGTCCTTTACTTCAGGACACCCACTCAGTTACTTCAGAGTTACTTCAGGAGTTACTTCAGGACACCCACTTACCGGGATGGAGTTACTTCAGCAATTATTCGGGGACATCCACATTTATTATGGGGCATCCGCTTTCATACTTTTTGTTGATTGCGGTACAGCTAAAATTTTGTTGCAATCAATGCCGACAAAGGAGTTACTTCAGGACACCCACTTACCGGGATGGAGTTACTTCAAGACACCCACTTACAGCAATTATTAGGGGACATCCACATTTATTCTGGAACATCCGCTTTCATACTTTTTGTTGATTGCGGTACAGCTAAAATTTTGTTGCAATCAATGCCGACAAAGGAAAGTCTCTGGCTAGCAAAGGATTGCCACCATGACCTTACCCCGAGCCCAGCAAATTTCTCTGGATGCCACACCCTATTACCATTGCGTATCCCGCTGTGTAAGGCGTGCTTTTCTCTGTGGCATCGATCCTACGAGTGGTAGCAGTCATTTATTCGGGGACATCCGCTTTCATACTTTTTGTTGATTGCGGTACAGCCAAAATTTTGTTGCAATCAATGTCGACAAAGGAAAGTCCCAGGCTAGCAATGGATTGCCACCATGACCTTACCTCGAGCCCAGCAAATTTCTCTGGATGCCACACCCTATTACCATTGCGTATCCCGCTGTGTAAGGCGTGCTTTTCTCTGTGGCATCGATCGTACGAGTGGTAGCAGTTACGAGCACCGGCGCCAGTGGGTTGAGGACAAGATCTTGCACCTGGCTGAAATATTTGCCCTCGATATTTGCGCTTTTGCGGTTATGTCAAACCATTACCACATTGTTTTTCATATCAATAAGGACAAAGCCGATCGCTGGTCCAATGAAGAAGTGATATCGCGTTGGCACCGACTGTACCGCGGCAATCTGCTCAGCCAGAAATATATCGCCGAAAAAACCTTAAGCAAGGCCGAGAACTGCTTGCTTGAAGAAATTGTCGCTAACTGGCGTGTGCGGCTGCACAGCATCAGCCAGTTTATGCAAGTCCTGAATGAATCCATTGCCAGGGAGGCAAACCGGGAGGACGGTTGCAGTGGCCGCTTTTGGGAAGGCAGGTACAAATCCCAGGCACTGCTGGATGATGCGGCACTGGCGGCTTGTATGGCCTACGTGGATTTGAATCCTATTCGCGCTCAATTGGCAGTTACCCCGGAGCAATCAGAGCATACCAGCGTCAAGCGCAGGATTGAGAGAGCCGGGCGGGCGAGGTTACCAAATCACACAAGGCAACAGCCGCTGCAATTGATGCCATTCGCAGGTCATCCCCGCCAGGATGCTCCATTTGGCCTGCCGTTTCGGCTGACCGACTATCTACAATTGATCGATTGGACAGGTCGTGTTATTCGTGACGAAAAGCGAGGGGTAATCCCCTCCGATACTCCGGCCATAGTGGAGCGTTTACGAATCGAGCCGAAACACTGGCTTTATTGCAGTACCCAGTTCGAAAGTCGATTTAAAAACCTGGTGGGCCGCCTACGAGCATTGCAGCGGGCCTGTATTCCGTTGCAGCGAGAACGCATTAGTGGTAGTAGTGCCTGTCAAATGCTATTCGGCTGAGTGAATCGAAGTTGATATTGTGATGGTTTAGTCGTCAGGAGTCGGCTTGTCAGCCTCCGCTTTATAAATTCCCGCATCTATTCTTTTTATCAATCGACACTAGTGTCCGGTTAATTGTTGAATAAATTCAATTGGTTAGAAAACATGTCATCCTCCGGAGTGTACTTGGAATCGAAAAAGTCCTTGTTTAATGGGGTTTTCTCGAAAAGAGTGACTGAAAATATCTGTAACAAAGTGTAGAGGGAGGCGTCCAGGCCGAGTCGCTTCTTGATGATGGCAACGAGGACGTAAACTGACACAGCGGTCCAGATCTGCACCTTTACTGCGTTCTCGGATGTACCGTAAAACTTCTTGATTCGGAGATTTTGCTTGATCCATTTGAAAAATAATTCGACTTGCCAGCGAGCCTTGTACAGCTTGCAGATAGTTTGCGGTGGAGGGCCGAACAGGTTGGTCAGGAACACCAACCTCTTTCCGGTTTCGGGATCTTTGAAGCGAATCCTTCGAAGATGAACAGGAAAATTTCTTTGGCTGTAATACCCCGAAAGAGCCACCGTTTGGTCGCAAATAATTCCTTCCTCCCGATCGCTCGGCGCCGAGTAGACTCGCCGAAAATCGGCATTCGATTTGGCGCGAGTGATGAAGTAGGCTCCCGACTGGTGAAGTGCGAAAAGTCGTTCGAAATCGACGTACGCGCGGTCCATGACGTAAATGGCAGAAGGTTCTGGAATAATCAGGTCGAGCACGTTGACATCGTGCAGCTTGCCGTCGGAAACATGTATAAAACTCGGAATATTTCCTCTCAGGTCCAACAACGTATGCATCTTGACGGCAGCCTTGGTGCTTCGAAACGGAGCCCAGGGAAACATCGACAGACAGAGATCGATCGTGGTGGAGTCGAGTGCGTAAATCGTGTTCGACAAATCCAGCCCAAGATCCTCTTCTGCATAAAGCTTTCGAGCTTGCGAGATCAGTCGCTGTGCAAATTCGGCATAGATTCGCCAGTCTCTTCGCTCGTTGGCATCGGCCAGAGTAGAGCGTTTGATTGGCGACCGGATGCCCATGTGGTAAAGCTTGGCCGATTGAGTCGCCAGACAGGCTTCGATATCGCGCAGGCTTTCTCTGTAGGTCAACTGTGCGAACGCCAAAATACGAAAGTGCTCGGCGCAAGGAAACGTACGGATTCTGTAATCCCCATCGTAACGGTTTACAATTCGATGAAATGTTTTCCATGGGAGAAAGTCCATGATCTGCGCGAATAGTGTCTTTCCTGTATTCATCCTGTCCCCTCGCCATCGAAGGTCGAAAAGGAGGATATAATGCCTTATCTGCGTTCAAATCGGGGACACCACTTCTTGTACGTAACCCATTGTAAAATATCAATATTTTCAGTTTTTAAAGATTCTTAACCGGACACTAGTGATCAATCGATAGACCTTAACACTTGCAAGTAGATGTATTGCTAGCAGGAAGCCTATGATCGCAGCTACCGCTGTATGTGTTATCGGATTGAAGTGGATGTCCCGCTTTAGCTCTTTAGTTGCCGTTAGCTTAGGTCTTTAGGTCGAAGTGGATGTCCTGCTTTAGGTACTGCTTTAGGTAGTCGGGTTGAAGTGGATGTCCTGCTTTAGGTGGATGTCCTGCTTTAGGTGCCGGCTCAGTCCTGCGATTTTGCAGAAGTTGCCAAAGTTTCCCTGAGAGTTGACGGTATCACTATCGGGCCTCCGATCCGGAAAGCTTTTAACCACAGGGTGGTTGGCGCGCATCAGGATGTAGCAGTGGGCGACCTCAAAGCGACTACGACCGAAACTCCCCGGTACCAATCCCATACTTCTTCAGCATCTTCCCCAGCGCCCGGCGCTCCTTGCCGGAGATCCGCGCCGCTTCCGAAATATTGCCCCCGGCTTGCTGCAGCAACTGGCGCAAATAGTGACGCTCAAACTGGTGGATGGCGTCAGACTTGGCTTGCTGAAAACTGCAACTGGTATCGATCTTCAGGGGTGACGTTGAGGGCGGCGCGGACGCAGGTGTACTTGGAGAAATGCCCGGTATCGTGTTGTGAGGTGTGTCGGATGCGTTAACTGGTGGCGGCGGAACCTGCGGCGTTTCGCTGCCGTGGCCAATCGTCAGCGTAGCCTGGTCTGATAACAGAAATTGGCGCAGCAGTATATTTTCCAGTTCCCGCACATTGCCCGGCCAGGGCTGGTGCATCAACCAGATCAGGGTTGACTGGGCTACCGGCTTAATGACGCCGCCGTACTGGCCGGCAAATTTTTGCAGCAGGCTGTCCACCAGCAGGGGAATGTCTTCGGCGCGCTGGCGCAGGGGCGGCATGGTAACCAGCAGAACGTTGAGGCGGTAGAGCAAGTCCTCGCGGAAGCGGCCCTCACTGACCAGTTGGTTCAGGTCGGCGTTGGTGGCGGCGATAATACGCACATTGGCCTGGTAGCTGCGGCTGCTGCCGATGGGGCGGTATTCCTGGGTCTGCAAAAATCGCAGCAGGGCTGCCTGGGCTTTACTGGAAAGGCAGTCCACTTCGTCCAGGAACAGGGTGCCGCCCTCGGTGATTTTCACCAGGCCGGGCTGAAAGCTCTTGGCATCGGTAAAGGCGCCTTTTTCGTGGCCGAATAATTCACTTTCCAGCAAGTCGTCGGGCAGGGCGCCGCAATTGATGGGCACAAAGGCGTGGTTGGCGCGGGGGCTTAAATAATGGATGGCGCGGGCGGCGTTTTCTTTGCCGGTACCGGTCTCCCCCTGGATCAATACCGGGGCGTGACACTGGGCGGTTTTTTTGATCAGTTGCAGGGCGCCGACAAATCGCTGCGAGCGGCCGACCAGGTGCATGTTGGCAAACTGATTGAGCAGGTGTTCATCCACTGCCGGGCTGTCGTTGGCACTGGTGTAAGTGTTGAAGCGGTTCAGGCGCGCCGACAGTTCTTCCACGCTGCAGGGCCATAACAGGAAGTCGTGAAAAACGCTGAACAGGTTTTTTTCCGCCGGTGCGTGCACGCTGTCGAGCAGGCAGAGGCTGATCAGTGGGTGGTGGGTCCGGGTGTGGGTGGCGATGGCCTGTTGAATGCGTTGGTTGACCAGTTGCGCTTCGTCCAGCACAAACAAGTGCGAGGTGTCTGCCGCTGCAGGCAGGGGTTTGCGCAGGCGTTCTTCACTGAAAAAGCGGGCACTGTTCATGATCTCAATAGGCCTGTTTAGTCGGCCCAATAGCGATTGAAATGCACTGCTGTCGCACAGGTCCTGATTTAAGGAAATAATTGCAAGTCTGTCCCTGCTCGCAAGTTTGTCCATGCCGGATACCTCTCTGGCAGATACTCGCTTATTCTTCGTTATTTTTCCCAGCGTGTTAACGTAAAAAAACGCCGTTGCTTCAGGCTGTCGTTGAGTCAGGTAAGTGCCTAAATCGGGGGAGGGTAACAGCTGCTTGCAATGCTATTGTGCTGGCAATGCCCTGGCTACTTGGTCTGGCTTCTTGGTCTGGTTTTGGCTGCCTGGGACAGCCACACGGGGAACGTCGCTTCACTGGGACCCTTCTGACGCTACCGGCTTATATTTTTAAAATCAAGTTGAATTTCTGTTTCCAAAAACACCTGTCGCTTAATTCATTACTGTAGACAAGGTATTGTTTTTAGAGTGTTGAATCATGCCGAATCTGAATAACAAACACATTCTTTAATAAACGGTTCTATTGTCCTGCCGTCACCCGGGCGAAATGTTGATGTTAATCAATAATACGCCGAATACCTTCCGGTTGATTTCTTGTGGGTTTAAAAGTCAGTGAAAATCCGGGTAAAAAAATACCCAGGCAGGGTGGTTTGTACCCACCACGCTTGGCGCAGCATTCTTTAAGTAGTCGCCTGGTACCTTACTGTGCGGGTAAAAATATACCCGCGTCTTTTTCCGGGTAATTTAAAAACATAATAAATACAACAGCTTATATTTTGCTCTCGATGGTGGCACAGCAGTTGCTCCTAACCGGACGGTGCGAAGAAAAAGCGGTTCGGCAGTTTGGGCTGGGTTCAATTCAGCCAAGTGGCGCACGGCAACCAGCTAACAGCACCAGGTGATGCAGCGAATAACCGGGCTGCGGGTCGATATCTTCAGGCCTGATGTTCACTTAAAAAGGGAGTTGCTGTGCTGGATATGTCCCCCCCTGAATCCCGTGCCGAACTGCCCGGTGAGATAAAAGCCCTGGCAGAAGAGATCGCCGGCTACCTGCAAACGAGAGGTTTTGTGGCGGATACCCTCGAAGGTATTTGCAGCTGGTGGTTAGTGCGGAAGCGGTTGCATGCAGAGCAGTTGCGAGTGCAGTTGGCGGTGCAGTATTTGTGCGAGCAAGGTTTGGTGGAGAGGCGCCAGCTGGCGGATGGCTCCACCATTTATCTTTCCGCAGCGGGGAACTCCGACGGGGAAAATATCCCACCAGAGGAGGGCGTTTCCGGTCCGGAACTTTCTGCAGATGCAAGCCGCAAAGGTAAAAGCAGGTGCAACAAGCTGAAAAAGTAAAAAAGAGAAAGTGTAGATAGAGAGAAGCTGTAGTTAGAGAAAAAATGTAGTAAGAGAAAGCCAGGCTAAGGAAAGACGAAACTAAAAAGCAACGCTAAAGAAAGCAACGCTAAAGAAAGTAACGCTAAAGAAAGCAACGCAAGCGGAGATTAAATGGCGGACCATTCAAGTATAGCGGCAGTGAGCAGCAGCCTCGTGCGCTACTTTGACTACTGCTTCCGGGAGCGGCAGCCCATCAACAGCCGTACCACTGCGGTGCGGTTGGCGCGCACCGAAGACCTGGATACCGAAGTTTCACAACTGATTCAGGCGCCTTGCCTGGCGGTATTTTTGTATCGGGTGGACTTCAACAAGACCATGCGCGCAGCCTGGTCGGCGCTGGCGTCAAATCGCGGTGAATCGCACCTGCCACTGGACCTGCATTACCTGATTATCGCTTTTGGTGAAAACGCCGATCACGAACACCGCATTATTGGCCGCGCCATGCAGTGTATGGAAAACCGGCCGATTTTATCGGGCCCCATGCTCGACCCGATTACCAACTGGGCCAGTAACGAATCCATCCAGGTGTGTTTGGAAGACCTGTCCACGGAAGACGTGATGCGCACCTTCGACTCACTGCCGCTGGATTACAAGCTGAGCATTCCCTACGTCGCCCGCATCGCCGTAATCAGCGATCGCCTGCAACAGGAGCCGCCGGTGACTCACACTTCCGTCGGCGCGCGCCCAACCACGGTGGGCGCCTAAGCTATGAACGGCAGCGCCGAGTCCTACAGCTTTCAAAGCCAGCGCCTGGCGCTGGGGGTGAGCTTTGTCGACCTCCTGCGCAACGCTGAACCGCGCCATCCCCTGCGGGTCGAGATCGAACGCCAGCTGCCCCATATCACGCCGCTGCCGCGCAACCAGTACCGCTTCCTGCAAGAGGCCAACCAGTTGCCGGTGGCCCTGAGCCGGCACGACTCCGGTCGCTATTCACTGCTCTACCACGCCGGTATCCGGCCCACGGTAACCCTGCGTATTTACGATCCCGCCCTGACCTTTGTACCGCGCCGGATCCAGGTGCCGCTGCTAAGCCTGGCCCAGGTGTTGGCCATCGAAGCGGCGGAAGCGGTGGATTACTTTGCCTCCCGCAGTCGCCAGATCACGCTCTTTCCCAATGCCAATTACCATTTGAGCGGTGGTGAAACCGGCTTGCGCGGCCGGGTGCTGCGCAACGGCGCCGTTATGCGTTGGGCCTATGTGGAGGCGCGCTCGCTGGCAACCAACGCGGTGATCACCCGCGCCCGCGCCAACCAGCACGGCGAATTCCTGCTGCTGTTACCGCCTCACGCCGCTCCCGCCAGTGACCTCAGTAGCACGGTGGCGGTGCGGGTCAATATCGTCGGGCCCGCGGCAGTGCCGGTACCAGCTGCCCCGGCGCTGGCGGAACAGGACCCGCTCTGGGATCTACCGCTGGAGATCCTGCCGCCGCCGGCGGCGCTGGATACCGTGGCCACGGGTGAAACCCCGCCGCTGGGGTTCCTGACCGCGCTGAGTGCGGTGCGCACGGTCAATTTCGTCATTAGCCGTATCCTCACCGGTCGTGAGGTAAATGATTTTGAGTTTGTTTTTCCGTGATCGCGGGTGCGTTAGGCCGCAACTCGGATTTGTTCAGGGCACAGCCAGCTGCTGTGTCGCCGGCCCTGGTGTGCCAAGGCCATGACTGTTAACCGAAGGAGATAGGTCATCATGCCAGAATATCTAGCACCCGGCGTATTCGTCGAAGAAGTCAGTTTTCGCTCCAAATCCATTGAAGGCGTGGCCACCAGCACCACCGGCTTTGCCGGCATGGCATCCTGGGGGCCCGTCTGCTATCGCGATGTGGCGATCCAGGGGCCGATCAATTGCGAGCCGCGGCTGATCACCAGCTTTACCGAGTTCGAGCGGGTCTACGGCGGCCTCAATGACCTCGCCGTCGGCGCCGCTGCGCCGGGCACGCCCCGTATTCCCTACCTGGCCCACGCCGCCCGAGCTTTCTTTGAGAACGGCGGCAAGCGCCTCTACGTGTCACGGGTGTTTACCCCGCGGGTGGGCACTGGCGCCGCCGCCTGGGGGATCGCCAGCCGCAGTATCGTGGTCAGCGACATCAGCGCCACCTGGACCGCGCGCTGGCCCGGTGCCATGGGCAATATGTACGTCCAGACCGAAGTGGTGCGCAGCAAAAACCTGGCCTACAGCCATCCCACCTTTGGGGTGCAGGCCCAGCGCGCCAGGGTGGGGGCGGTCGTGGAAGTGATCGCCGGCGCCGCCACCGACTCGACTATCTCTGTGCCCGATGGCAACGATGCGCTGGTGGACACCAACCTGCGGGTAGTGCAAGTGGACAGCGAGGGCCGGCAGAGCTTTGTCGACTCCCTCGGCGGCACCCCGGCCATATCCACCGACGATGTGATTCAACTGGTGGAGATGCGGGTGCGGGTCAGTGTCGGCAGCGAGCGCCTCGAAGAATATGTCGACCTGGCCGCCTCCGACCTGCAAAAGCGCTACATCGGCCGCATCCTGCAGCAGGATGATCCCGAAGACCAGGACGCTCCCCTGTACCTGGACTACGACCCGACCACCTCCGCCGATCCGGTACCGGCATTCCTGCCGGCGCGCCTGACCATTGCCCTGCAGGCCAACAGCAACGGTCGCCTCGCCGGCGGCCACGACGGCCTGCTGCCAAGCCCCACCGAGTTTGCCGGCAGCGCCTCCAGCCCCGATGACCCGCTGGTCAAAGCCACCGGCCTCGAAGCCCTGGGCGAGATCGACGACATCGCCATAGTCGCCCTGCCCGACAGCGGTGACCTCGGCGACACCCTGGTCTCCCGGGTCGCCGCCCAGGCACTGGTCACCCACGCCGAAAACCTGCGCTACCGCATCGCCGTAGTGGACTGCCCCATCGGCAGCTCCCTCAATGAAGTGCGGGATTTTCGCGGCCAGTTCGACAGCAAATACGCCGCCACCTACTACCCCTGGATCAAGATCTTCGACCCCAACGAACGCTTTTCCCAGGGCACGCCGCCGCGCCAAATCGCGCTGCCGCCCTCCGGCTTCGTCGCCGGCATCTACGCCCGCAACGACATCGAACGGGGCGTGCACAAAGCGCCGGCCAACGAAATCGTCCGCGGCCTGACCCAATTCGAAGTCAACATCAACAAAGCCCGCAACGAAGTCATCAACCCCGAAGGCATCAACGCCCTGCGCTTCTTCGAAGGCCGCGGCTACCGAGTCTGGGGCGCGCGCACCATGAGCTCCGACCCGGAGTGGAAATACGTCAACGTGCGTCGGCTGTTCAACTTTATCGAACACTCCATCGACAAAGGCACCCAGTGGGCCGTGTTCGAACCCAACAACCAGCGCCTCTGGGACAACATCCGCCGCACCATAGAAGACTTCCTGCTGGTGCTCTGGCGCGACGGCGCACTGCTGGGCGCCAAACCCGACCAGGCCTACTTCGTACGCTGCGACCGCAGCACCATGACCCAGAACGACCTGGACAACGGCCGCCTGATTTGCCTGATCGGTATCGCCCCGGTCAAGCCGGCCGAGTTCGTCATCTTCCGCATCGGCCAATGGACCGGCGACGCGAAAGTTTAAGGGCGGCTGGAGATGAAGGTAAAAACAGTATTCGCAATGAATCCATGTTTTTTCCTTCCTGCGGCTGGCAGGGGCTTGAAGCCAAGGGTGTGGCACTCAACTCGGCGGCCGTCTCCAGCATGGATGCTGGAGTCGAGCCTACATGGATGTATTCACGGCGTGCCGCTGAGTTGAGTGCCGCACCCATGGCCTGCGACAAACGACCGACACTAGCGATTTGATAACGGAGCGAAAAAAGCGATGGCAACCTACAGAGATAATCCCTACGGCGCGTTCAACTTTCTCGTTAACCTCGGCGACAGCACCGAATCGGAAACCGTCGGCGGCTTTTCCGACGTCAGCGGCCTCGGGGTGGACTTGTCCTACTCCGAATACCGCAACGGCAACGAAAAATTCAACACCGTGCGCAAAGTCGCCAACACCTACAAAAACGACGACATCACACTTAAACGCGGCCTCGTCGGCAGCCTGACCCTGTTTGAATGGCTGAAAAACGTCGCCGATGGCGCCCACGAACCACGCCTGGTCACCATCACCATGCTCGACGAAGCGCGCAACCCGGTGGCCTCCTGGGAACTGCGCAACGCCCAGCCGAAAAAGTGGACCGGGCCCACCCTCGCCGCCAAAGGCGGTGGCGAAGTGGCGATGGAAGAACTGAGCCTGGTCTGCGAAGACTGCACCTACAAGTAGGCCGGGAACAAGGGTTAAATCATGGCCTACGGTGGTATTACCGGCATTGCCCTGGGCGCGCCCAATGTCTATCGCGCGCCGGACCTGCGCCAGCGCTTGCTCAATCCGGCGCGCATGGACGTCTGTGCCTTCGTTGGGGTGGCACCCCGCGGCCCTTGCCGGGTGCCAATTGAGCCGGACGCCTGCGTCCCCGGTCGGGTCTACCTGGAAGCCAGCCGCCCGCGGCAGCGCTCGGTGGCGGTAGCGGTGGAAAGCTGGACCGACTACCAGCGCCTCTACGGCGGCTTTGAAGGCCCCGGCCGCTTGCCCTACGCCGTGGCCAGCTTCTTCGAGCAGGGCGGGCGCCGGGCCTACATCGCCCGCATTGTCCACCACTACGGCAACAGCGACGACCTCGCCGCTTGTGCCCGGGCGATACTGCCCGACTTTATCTCCTCCGCCGCAATACCGGCACTGGAGGCCAAGAGCGAGGGCAGTTGGGGCAACGGCCTGCGTGCGGCCGTGGGTTACAGCAGCACGCCGCTGGCCATCAGCAGCGCCTCCTCCAGCAGCGAATTGATCGTCGATATCGAGGCCGATGTGCCGCTGGGCAGCCTGTTGCGCCTCACCGTGATGATCGCTGGCAGCCCCCAGTACGAATTGCGTTTTGTGGTGCAGCAGGGCCGCCGCGGCAACGCCACCGGGAGCCAGACCGAACGCTACCTGCGCTTTGACAGCGCGCTCACAGCAGCGCCGGTGCTGGCGGAAATCATCGAGGCGGACATCCTGCTGGAAGACGGCCGCGGCCTGCGCGAGCGCTTCAATCGGCTCGGCTTGAGCAGTGAACACCCGCGCTGGTTGGCGGCGGTGTTGTACCGCGAATCGGAGCTGGTCAACCCGGTGGACGGCTGGCTCGAAAGCACCTTGTGGCCGACCGACAGCCACGCCATGCCCCGCGACCCGGTCAAGCGCCTGGTCGACATCCCCATCCAGTTTGAAGGTGGGGTCGATCGCTACCAGGACATCCACGTAGACGACTTTTTCGATTCCGGCTGGGTACTGGGCGATCCGCGACCGGGCGCCGGCATTCACGCCCTGACCCATCTGCGCGACCTGTCGCAATTGGTGGTGCCGGATTTGTACGTGCCGGAAGCGCTGCCGGAAAACCTGCCGGACTTCACCCCGGTATCGGTGGCCGGGGCCGAGTTTGCCACCTGTGTGGACATCGATACCCCGGCGCAAACTTTTACCCAATTGGCGGCAAGCCTGCCCGGTCTGGCGCTGGATCCGAGCCTGCCCGCGGATTTGAAAATCATCATCGAGCTGCAACAAAAAGTGGTGCGGCTGGCGGAAATATTGCGCGAGTTTATCGTCCTGCTGGACGTGCCCCCGGGCCTGAGCCAGGCCGCCATCGCCAATTGGCGCATGCAATTCAACAGCGCCTTTGCCGCCGCTTACTATCCCTGGCTGCTGCAGAACAACCTGCAGGACCAGCGTGCCGGCCTGATCCTGTTGAACCCGTCCGCGGCGGCGGCGGGCATCATTGCCCGGCAAGAGCTGAAGTTCGGCGTGCCCCACGGCCCGGCCAATGTGGTGGCCAACAACATCGTCAAGGTGGACGAAACCATCTCACCGGCTCGGCACGACCAGCTGCACCCGCTGGGCATCAATATCTACCTGCAGCAACCGCTGGGGGTCTGGCTCAGCGCCGCGCGCACCCTCAGCCTCGACCCCGCCTACAGGCAACTGTCAGTGCGGCGCCTGATGACCATGCTGCGCCGCACCCTCGAACAGCAAATGCAATGGCTGGTGTTCGAACCCAACCACCCAGACCTGTGGGCGGAAGTGCGGCATATGCTCAACAACTTATTACGCGGCTTGTTCCGCCAGGGTGCCTTTAAAGGCCGCAGCGCCGAGGAGGCTTATTTTGTGCGCTGCGACGCCAGCCTCAATACCCAACAGGTATTGGATGCCGGCCAACTGATCGTCGAGATCGGCGTCGCCCCCACCGAACCGCTGGAGTTTATCGTCGTGCGTTTGACCCGCGGCAGCGATGGCACACTGGGTCTAGAGGAATAGGGTTTAGAGGAATAGTTTGTGAAAAAAAGGTTTTTTAGTGGGCTAGTGGCGAAGATGCTCGAGAGAGTGAGTTTGGTACTTGAATCGGCGGCCGTCTGCGGCATGGATGCCGCAGTCGAGCCTACATGGACGTATTCACGGCGTGCCGCGGAGGCAAGTACCAAACTCACGCTCATACGGCGGCCTGACTGTTATTGATTTTGTCGTTGAAAGTGTTTGTTAAATCTTATTTGGAGAAATAACTCAATGGCTGAAACCGATCGTCTCCTGAGCACCTTTCAATTTAGCGTCAAGTTGCGTAAGTCGGCGCAGATTGCCGCGGGTGGCAACCTGGACGATATCGCCGTCAGTGACAGCGGCCAGGAGGCATTGGGTGATGGCGGTTTCCAGGAGTGTTCGGGGCTGGAAGTGAGCATGGACGTACAGGACTACAACGAGGGCGGCCGTAACGACGGCGTCATTCGCCGGGTGGGGCGAGCCAAATACAGCAACATAGTTTTAAAGCGCGGCATGTTTTTCAGCGTCGGCAGCGGTGTGCAACGAGAGCTGTGGGAGTGGTTGCAAAACATCGTCGCCGGCCGTCGCCCGGTGGCGCGCTATGACGGCATTATCGAAGTCAAAAGCCGCAGCCGCGACACCGTCGCCACCTGGGTATTTGAACGGGGCCTGCCACTAAAAATCAGCGGCCCGCAACTGAACGCCAAGACCGGCGATATCGCCATTGAAGAAATACATATCGCCCCGGAAACCCTGCGACTGGTGACAAACTGATGGCCGAACTGCAGAAAGCGCTATTACAGGAAGTGGAAGCCAACGAGAACCAGAACCCCATTGGCGCTCCGGTACCGGTGCAATTCAACCCCACCTCCCTGCAACTGAAACTCAGCAACCAGTCCGACGGTGGCCGCTCCCGCGGGCGCCAGCGCCGGCAAAATAACGGCCAGAGTTCCACCGTCCTGTCCATGGAACTGATCTTCGACACCGCCGACGAAGGCACCGATACCGCTCCGGTGTCGGTACGCACCAAAACCCGGGACGTGGAGCGGTTTGTGTTGCCCAAGGAAGACGGCGGCGAGACACCGCCGCGGCTGCAATTCCAGTGGGACAAATTGATTATCGCCGGCATTGTCGAAAACCTGAATATTGATTTCGATCACTTCGCCGAAAACGGTGCCCCCCTGCGGGCCAAAGTCCGCCTCTCCATCAAAGAGCAGGAACCCAAATACACCGCCAGCAAGGAAGACAAGGGCTCCGCCGCGGCCACGGCACCGGGGGCGAATAATACCGCCACCAACCCCGGCGGTGGCACCAACCAGCCCGGTGGCAGCAAGAAATCCAGCGACCGCTCGGCGGCGGCCCTGGACGGTGAAACTGCGCCGGATTTTCTCGCTCGCCAGGGGCTGGACCCCGCCGCCTGGCGCGGCCTCGATATCGACCTCAGCGCCGGCCTGAGTCTGCAAGCCGGGATTGAAGTGGGCTTTAGCGCCGGCCTCAATGTCAGTGCCGGGGTGGGTGTGGCGCTGGGGGTGCAGGCCAGTGCCGGTGTCTCGCTGGAGGCTTCGCTGGGATTGACCGCCGCGGCCAGTCTCGGCGCTCATTCTGCTACCGGCGTTAGCAGCGGAGTGAGCACAGGGGCCGGCAGCGGGGCCAGTGCACTCACCAGCGCCAGTAAAAAAGTGAACGGCGACAGTGCCGGCCAGGCTCTGTCTGCCACCGGCGGGGTGCAGGCCGCCATCACTACAGTGAAGATGCAGCAGGTGGGCAATGCCGCGGCCGCCAGCCAAAGCGCCTTTGGTTTGGCCGCCAGCAGCAGCGCGACCGGGGCCGGCGGCGGGGCCAAAAAAACATCCTCCGCGGCGTCCTCCGGCAGCAGCAAGTCTGGCAGCAACAGGGGCGGCAGTAGCGGCAGTGCCGGGGCCAGTGGCGGTTCAGTGACTGCTGGCGGGGCGCCGTCGTCCGGTTTGCAATTACCGGCCCTGGACCAGCGCGCCACCAGTTACGGTTTTGGGGTGCCGCTGCGCCCCACCTACGCCAGTGCACTTACCCAGAGCAGCATCAGCCTCTGCACCCGGGAGAGCAGCCAAACCCGGCGCGCCGACGGCGGCCCCAGGTTTGCGCAGCAAAAGACCACGCCGCCCTGGATCGCCTTGCCGCAGCGCCACTCTGGCCGCCAGTTAGCGGACAGCAGCGAACGCAACAAGAACCGCCATCCCTGTGATTACCGTTATCACCCGTGCGACTGTAAAGGGGATTAAGCACTAAAAATGGAGATTGAGCGTGCCCGTACACATTGAACACATCGTCACTGATGTTACCACCCAGGCGGAAGAGAGTGAGGACGGCTCACCCGCCGATCCGCGCTTTCGCGAGCAGCTGAATATCGAAGCGGCGCTGAAACGGGTCGAGCGTTTGCGCCGGCGTTTGAGTGCGGAGTCACTGGATGAATGAGCCGCTGTTTGTCAGTAGCAGTCCGGTTTTCAGCGTCGACGGCGAGGACCGCGGCGAACTGGCCCGCGACCTGGTGTTCCTGCAGGTGGAGGAATCAGTGAGCGGTTTGAAAAATCTGCAGGCGCGTTTTGTCGCCATCGGCGCGCGGGGCAGGGGTGAGAGAGAAGAGTTGTTGTATATGGACGGTGAGATCCTGGATTTTGGCAAGGCCTTGCAAGTGGCCATCGGTCCGCTCAGTAACCAGCGCACCATTTTTGACGGCCACATCACCGCCCTGGAAATCCATTTTGAAGAGGCCCAGGAACCGGAGCTGTGTGTCTACGCCGAGGACCGGCTGATGGATTTACGCATGACCCGTCGCATTCGCACCTACGAAGAGATGAGTGACGCCGACATCGCCAGCGCCATCGCCAGTGAGCACGGCATGACCCCGGAGGTCGATGTCAGCGGTCCCACTCACGACCGTATCCAGCAGCTCAATATGAGCGACCTGGCGTTTTTGCGCGAGCGCGCGCGGCTGCTGCAGGCGGAAGTCTGGGCCGACGGTGACACCCTCCATTTCAAGACCCGGGACCGGCGCCAGGCCGCGGCGCAAACCCTGGTGCGCGGCAACGAGATTATCACCCTCAGCGCCTGTGCCGACCTCGCCCACCAGCGCACCCAAGTGCACGTCAGCGGCTACGACGCCAATCGCCGCGAGGTGATCGACGAGTCCGTGGGGGAGGAGGCCATCCAGGCCGAGATCACCTCCGGGCGCAGTGGCCCGGCGGTATTGCAACAGGCGTTTGGCGAGCGCATCGAGCGCCGACTGCGGGAGACACCGCTGGAGTCGAGCGAAGCCAGCGAGTGGGCGCGGGCGGAGATGCTGCGCCGCGCCCGCCAGTTCGTGGTGATCAATGGCATCACCAGTGGCAGCCCGGATATGACCGTGGGCAGTGCGCTGACCCTGGAGCGGGTAGGGCCGGTGTTTGAGGGCGAGGGTTATTACGTCACCCACCTCAAGCACACCTTCGATTTGGCCCAGGGGCACCGCACCCATTTCGAGGCGGAGCGCGCCACAGTAGGAGATTAATGGCGATGGAATTCAGGTGGCAAGAAGGTGGTTATGGATTCGGTGGTTTGGTGGGAGACCTTCGCCAGCAGGGATGCTGGCGTAGAGCCTACACGGACGTATTCACGGCGTGTCTCCCACCAAACTACCGGATCCAATGCGCGACGGCGACACTTCGCACTTGCGCCTGCCTGTAAATGCTAAACACGTTTAAACACTGGAATAAAAATGGCAATAAACGATTTCACCCAAGACGGCGGCCAGCAAACCTACTACGGGGTCTATCCGGCCATAGTGACTGACCTGGTTGATCCGGACAGTATCGGCCGTATCGAAGTGAAGTTTCCCTGGCTCGGCAGTGACGGGGAGCGGGACGTGCGCGCCTGGGCCACGTTGTTGTCACCCTACGCGGATAACGACCAGGGCTTCCAGGCACTGCCGGAAGTGGACAGCCAGGTGGTGGTGGCATTTGAAGCGGGCAACCTGCGCCGCCCCTATATTGTCGGCGCCTGCTGGAATGGCCAGGAGTCGCTGCCGAAAAGCGCCGAGGCGGCCAACAATATTCGCACCATCAAAACCCGCTCCCAGAGCGAACTGGAATTCGACGATACCCAGGGCGCGGCCAAGGTCACTTTGAAGATGGCCAGCGGTCATGAACTGGTGCTCGACGACAGCGCCCAGACCGTTACCCTGACTCACGCCGGTGGCCATGTGATTACCTTTACCGCCTCCGGCGCCATCGAGTTGCAGGCCAATTCCACGGTGGAACTCACCGCCGCGGCCTTCAATGTGCATGCGCCCATCGCCGCCTTTGACGGCATCATTACCTGCACCACGCTGATCACCAGTGCCTCGGTGGTCTCGCCCATGTATACCCCGGGGGTGGGCAACCTATGGTAGGGCGCGGCGTGTTGAGCACAGCTATTGCCGGGAGGGTGTGTTTATGAAACAGCACCCCTGGGCACTGGTCGGCCCCTGGTATCGCACCGAATCCAGCGGTGGTGGCCCGGCCAACAAAACCACCGCGCCGATTTTCCAGAAGTACGCCGGCACCGATTTTATCGATCGCCTGTTGCGCGAGCCGCAGGAGTCACTCAAGTTTGTTTGTGAGGACTTTGTCGACCGGCTCTGTGTCGATCCCAACCTGGTGGTGTCGCCGGCCACCCGCAGCAAGTTCGATGACAGTTTGAAACTGTTTCTCGATGTGCACAGTCGTTTTTACCTGGTGGTGTGTGAGCTGCACTGTGTGGCGCCGGGCTTTCCCAGTGTCAGCCGCGACCAGGTGTGTGAAACCGGCTTTGTGATTCGCCGGCGGGTGCCGCAAATTGCCTCGGCCCTGCAAACCGATTTGGGCAAATTGTTGCAGCAGCGCAATCACCTCAAGCAGCAACTGGTAAAAATGTCAGCCGCGACCGAGGTGGGCGGTGCCGGGATTGTGGCCCAGGCGCAAAAGCAGGCCGCGGCACTGACCCTCGATGGCATTAAAGCGAAAAAAAACCAACAACTGGAACTGCAACTAAACGAAAAGCAGCAACAGCTGGATAAATTTGTCCAGCAACACAAACTCAAGTTAAGCCTGCAGGGCTGGCAGCCATCCAGCGATGTGGAGGGGGCCTGGCAGTGGCGCGAGACGGAGCAGCAACCGCAAGTCATCGAAGAACAGGTGTTGCCACTCTACCCATTGATTGCCGATCCCACCGCCAGCGGGCACAGCGCCAGTAAACGCACCCTCTGGTACGGGCTGGTACCCACCGCCTCCAGTGATGTGGATGTAGACGGCAACCTGCGCTTCGACGACAGTGATCTGTACGAGGTGCAGTGTTTTGTGCGGCGCAAGAAAGCCTGTTGTGCAGGCAAGGGGCGCAACTGTTGCCACGGCGAAGTGGTGTGGAGCAAGCCTACCACCTCCTATCGCCTGGCCAGTTATTTCGATCTGGACGGCGGCAGCCATCGCCCCATCAATATTAAATTGCCGGATTTGGCAGCGCTGAAAAACCAGGCCGCGCTGAGCCCGCCGGGGCGCGGCGTCAACGGCAAGGTGATCGCGCCGGCGGGCTCCGGTTTGAATTTCAAAACCAGCAAGATGGACATGCCCACCAAGGGCAGCCCGCCAGTGCGGCCGGACCAGCAAATTTGTTTCTTTGCCATCCTGCTGTTTTTCTTCGTCGCCTTTTTCCTGTTCCGGCTGTTTTTGCCCATCGTGCTGTTTATTTTCCAGCTCTGGTTTTTATTGACCCTGCGCTTTTGCATTCCCCCCACCATCGGTCTCGATGCCGGCATCGCCGCCGACATCAAGCTGCAGGGGCCGGATATCGATCTCGCCTTTGGCGCCGATGTCACCGCCAAGCTGGAGTTCGGTGGGCAGTTATTTACTAAAGCCCAGTTGCAAGCGGAACTCACTAAAAGCATCGGCGAGGGGGTGGGCTCGGACAGCGGCGGTTTCGCCGCCGACATCAGCAACGACCTGGCCAGCTCCCTGAGTTTGAATGAGCTGGCGGATTTGTACCTGCGCATGGCCACGGATTTCTCCGCCACACCGGCCAACCCGCAGGTGGCCGGCAAGATCCCCTTGCCCCAGGACGGGCTGGTCTACTTCGAGAAGGTGATGGCGGCAAAAGCGAGTGCACTATGAGCAACGGTAACCGCGCGAGCACGTTGAAAAAGCATCTGGGCAAGGGCTGGAATTTCCCCGTCTACCCGGCGCCGCGGGTCAACGCCCTGGTGCATGTGGACGGCCCGGACAAGGTGCGCCAGGCGATCTGGCTGATCCTGGAAACCGAGCCCGGCGAGCGCCTGATGCGGCCCAACTTTGGCTGTGGCCTGCGCCGCTATTTGATGAAACCCAACAGCTCTGCCACCCGCGCCCTGATGCAGCGGGATATCGAACGGGCGCTGGCCACCTGGGAGCCGCGCATCAAGACCGAGGAGATCAGTGTCGAGCCGGGCAGCGATCCAGCGCTGGTGCTGATCCAGATTCACTACACCCACATTCGCGACGGTAGCCCTGGCAATTTGGTCTACCCGTTTTACCTGGAGTAAGTACGGATGCCACTGAATAAACCGATACTGGATACGCGCTCCTTTCAGCAAATTCGCGACGAACTGGTCGCCCGGATTCCGGTGTACGCGCCGGAGTGGACCGATCACAACGCCAGTGACCCGGGCATCACCCTGCTGGAACTCTACTCATTCCTGGCGGAAAACCTGCTCTACCGCTTTAACCAGATCCCTGAGGCGACCTTTCTCGAATTCCTGAAACTGCTGCAAATACCGCTGTTACCCGCCGAGCCGGCCCGCAGCCTGGTGGCCTTTAGCACCGAGGATATGCAGGGCGTGCGGGTGGCGAAAGGGTCGGTAGTGAAGGCCGGCGAGGTGGGCTTTAGCAGCCAGAACGAAGTGCGGGTGCTGCCAGTGAGTGCCTTTGCCGTGGCCAAGATTGCCGAGCAATTGCCGGAGCCTGGCAGCGAGGAGGAACAGTTTTTCGAGCAGGCCTACCGCACCCTGGCGCTGGACAATGCCAGTGACACGGCGCCCTATGTGAGCCGCCTGTTGTGGCAGCAGGAGCCGGGCACGGCGGTGAACTTTGACGAGGCGGTGGACGGTATCCTCTGGTTGCCGGTGCTGGCGGCCGATGCCGGCAGTGTGGCGGCGGTGCGGGCGGCGCTGGCCGGGCACAAGGATGCGCCGCTGCTGCTGAACCTGGGGGTGGTGCCGGACGTGCGCATCGATCGCGACGAAGATGTGCACTCGCCGGAGTTTGCCGAGCGCTTTCGCTGCCCGGGCAACAACAGCAGTGCCAGTGGCCCGGCGGTGGAGTGGCAAATCTGGTCCGACCTGTCGGCGGATTTTATTCCCCGCTATCGCTCCCTCAGCGTCGAGGGCGACACCAGCGCCGGACTCACCCGGGAAGGGGTGGTGCGCCTGCGCCTGCCCCGCGATCTCGACCAGCTGGGGCTGTTCGCCATCGATGACCCCGACGCGGTGGGCGCCGGTGACCTGCCGCCGCCGCTGGACGACGAATTGAACGAGCGGGTGGTGTTCTGGCTGCGCGCCTTTCGTCACGACGGCAGCCGCTTTGGCCAGTTGCTGTACGTGGGCGCCAACTGCGTGCAGGTGGAGCAGACGGTGCTGGCCAAGGGTGAATTTCTCGGTACTGGCACCGCCCAGCCCAATCAGGTGCTGGCGCTGGTCAACGCCCAGGTGGTGGCCGGCTCGGCGGTGCTGCAGGTAGAGGAGGCCGACGGCTGGCAGACCTGGCAGGAGGTGGACGGCTTTTTCGCCAGCGGCGAGGAGGATCGTCACTACAGCCTCGATGCCGCCGCCGGCACGGTAAAATTTGGCAACGGCCTGCAGGGGCTGGTGCCGCAAATTGGCCAGCGCATCCGCGTTACCGAATACCGCTACGGCGGTGGTGTGGCTGGCAACGTGGCGGCCAAGGCCATTGCCAAACTGCAGCCCAGCCAACCGGTGAAGCTGGCCAATCCGCTGCCGGCTTACGGTGGCGCCGAGGCGGAAACGGTGGAGCAGGCACTGGAGCGCATACCCGGTGAGTTGCGGCGCCGCGATCGGGCCGTCACCGAAGGGGACTTTAAAGAGCTGGCGCGGCTGACCCCCGGCGCCAATATCAGCCGGGCCGAGTGCCTGCCGCGCTATCACCCGCAGCGCCCCGAGGCCGAATCCGCCGGGGTGGTGAGCGTGGTGGCCTTTCCCATGCAGGACGCCCAGCACCCGGCGGCGCCCATGCCGGACAAGAACCAGCTGCGGCGGGTCTGTCAGTACCTCGACGCCCGCCGCCTGGTCACCACCGAACTCTATGTGTTGCCCCCCAAATACCGGCCAGTGGCGGTGGCGGTGGGGGTCAAGGTCAAACCCGGCTACGGCATCGACGCGGTGCGCCACTGGGTGGAGCTGGTGATTCGCCAGTTCCTGGCGCCGCTGCCGCCCTTTGGCCCCAGCGGCGAAGGCTGGCCCCTGGGGCGGCGGGTGCACGCCCCGGAACTGGAGGCTGCCGCCCACCAGGTGGAAGGGGTGGAGTATATCGAAGGCCTGCAAATCGCCGGCTGGGATGACAACAATGATCTGATCCTGCTGGCCGACGGCAGCGTCAATCGGACCACCATTACCCTGGCCAAAAATGAAGTACCGGAACTGACCAGCATCAGCGTGGAAAACGGCCCCATTACCCTCGACCCGGCGGCGCCGGGCCCGCTCTCGCCGGAGCAACCGGACAAACCACCGGTACCCATTCCGGTTATCAAAGAGGTGTGCTGATGGCCACGCTCTCACCCTTCGCCATGATTCACACCCTCGACCAGTGGCGCCGTGTCGGGCACGACAATACCGCCCTGGCCCAGGATGGCCCGCACCACGGTATCGTGCAGTTGGCCTGGACCCTGGATGAGCGGCTGGATAGTGACGGCGCAGGGGAGGCAGAAGAATTGCCCGCCGGCATGGCCTTCGACCCCTGGTGCCGGCTCTATCGCGCGGTCCCGGAGCGGGGCCAGGTGGAGAAGCTGCTGTGGGCGGCGAAAACCGCCAACTACCGGCCCGAGCCAGTGGCCTTGTTTGCGCCCCGGGCGAGCACCGATTTCGGCGACTTTGACGCCAGTAATGGCGACTCGCAGTTGGGCCCCCTGCAGACCCCCACAGCGCTGGCGGTGGACCGGCAGGGGCGCCTGTTTATCGCCGAGCGCGCCAGTCAGACGGTGCTGGTGTACGACCTGGTGGAAAATACCTTGCTCGGCCGCATCCGCTTTGAGCGCGAACCGCTGGCCCTGAGCAGCGATGGTGAACAGGTGTGGGTGTTGTTCGCCGACGAAACCGAATTCTACGCCCGCCTGCGGGGCCGAGCCGAGCCGGTGTACCTGCCCTTGCCTGAGGGCCTGCGCCAACCCATTGCCCTGGCCGTCACCGGCAACGGTATCTATGTGATCGATCGGGGTAATGACGCTGCTACTGACCCTGCGGACAGCACCCGAATCGTGCCCCTGGACAGTATCGAGGACGCCTTTAGCGTGCCTTACGCCAGGGCGCTGTTGTTTGTGCAGCCCGATGTGCTGGTGGTAGCGCGCCGCGCCAGCGAGGACCTGCTGCGCTTTCAAATACAGGCCGGTGCCCACTCCGAGCTGCCCCACTTGAAAGCCCGTCACTACGACGGTCGTGGCCTGGTACTGACCCCGGATGGCCACGTCGCCTACTGGTCGACCAGCAGTGGCCTGCTGCGCGCCACCCTGGCGCGAGTGCGCTACGAAACCAGCGGCAGCGTGGTCAGTTACCAGCTCGACAGCGGCGAGTTCCAGACCCAGTGGGGACGGCTGTTTATCGACGCCTGCCTGCCGCGGGGTACCATGGTCAGCGCCCGCTGCGTAGTCAGCGATGAGCTGCCGGAAACCGCCAGCAGCCTGCCGCGCACGCCGCCGGCCAATGCCATCGGCCTCACCATTGTGCGCCCGGACCTGTCGCCGCCCATGCCGCCGCAAAACCTGGTGGACCAGGTGACCACTGGCCAGGCGTTTTATCGCCGCGGCCACGGCAACGAATTGCCCTGGCAGGACTGCCCCGACGAGCAGCACTTCCAGACCTACGAAGCCCCCATTATTGCACCGCCGGGGCGCTACCTTTGGGTGGTGCTGGAGCTGACGGGCAGCGCCCGCAGCACCCCGAAAATTCGCAGTTTGCGGGCCGAGTACCCCTCCCATAACCTGCTGCGGCGGCTGCCGCAAGTCTATTCCCGGGAGCTGCCGGTGGCGGATTTCCTGCGCCGCTACCTCGCCATCAGCGAGGGCAATTTGCGCGATATCGATGTGCGCGCCAGCCTGCGCCATGTGCTGCTCGACCCCTACGCAACCCCGGCGGTACTGCTGCCCTGGCTGGGTAACTTCCTCGGCCTGACGGTGGACAGCCGCTGGCCGGAGCGGGCCAAGCGGGAATTATTGGCCAACGCCACCTGGCTGTTTCGCTATCGCGGTACGGTAATGGGCCTGAAGCGCTTCCTGGAAATCTACCTCGACAGCCAGGTGACCCTGATCGAGCATTTTAAAGTGCGCGGCCTCGGCGGTGCCCTGTTGGGTAGCGAAGACGCCCTTACCAGCAACTCGGTGTTGGGAGCCGGCTTTCGCATCGGCGGTCAACTGGGCACAGAGGAAACCATTTCCATCAATGAGGTGGATATCGATACCGCCATCCGCAGTCACGCCCATAAATTCAGCGTGATCGTGCCCCTGTCCCTGAGTGCGGAACAGCGCGCGGTGGTGGAGCATATTCTGCAAGTGCACCGCCCGGCGCACACGGTATTCGACCTGTGCAGCGTCGATGCCGGTATGCGCGTGGGTCTCGGCCTGCACACCGGCCTGACCACCATTGTCGGCAGCACTTCCGGCTTTGGTCGCCTGCAAGTGGGCGCCTCGGTGCTCGGTCACAGCGACACCCTGGGCTACGCCAGGCCCGGCACCAGTGTTGGCAGCAGCCGCCTGGGCGGCGATTCGAGGGTAGGGTGATGCACGCACTGCGCATTGAACAGCTGTCCAAACGCTACCGCATCCAGCAGCAACAGCGGCAGTTGCTGCCGGTTATGGACCGGCTGTTACAGGAGGTGCTGGAAGACTATCTGCCGGATGCCCTTGGCAGCCTCGGTATCGGGGAGGGAGAAGAACTGTGCGTTCGCCAGTTACAGGTGCCGCTGTCTTTTCAGCCGGGCAAAACCGGCACCGATAACGGCCTGCACTGGTGTCGCCAACTTGTGCTGGCCATCGAGCAGCAGTTGCACAGCGGCAACAATGTGCTGCGTTTTGCCAACCGCCGCAGCGCGCTGCTGGATTTTGCCCAGCAGGTGGCCCGCCACAACCTGGACCACGCCTGGGCCTGGAACCAGCTGCAACTGAGCCTGTTGTCCGACACCGCATCGGTGCCCCAGGCGCGGCAGCAATTGTTGCGCGCGTTACTGCGGGAACCGGAATTGATTCTCGCCACGCTCTTGCATTTGAGCCAGCAGCAACTGCTGCTGCCGCTGCTGCTCGGTTACGACGCGGTCGAAGTGGATGACCTGTGGTGGGGGTGGCTGGATTACTGCGGTATCGAGCGGCACTGGCTGCGCCATGAGGCCGCCGACGCACCGCAAGCTGGCGGCCGGCCAGCGCAACAATCTCGGCAACAACAATATCGACAAGATCGGCAACAACATCCACAACAACAGCACCGACAGCTGTCACTGCAGCTGCAGTTGGCGGCCCAGCGCTCCGTTATTTTGCGCGAATTGCGAGCCCAGGCTGGGGCGTTCCGGGCCGCAGCGTTGAGTCCGCGCCACTGGTCGCTGTTGCTAGCCATGGAGCTGGCGCCGGCCTGCTTGCTGGCAACCGCTGATGAAGTCGCCGCCGCTCTTGGGCAGTTGCAACAACTGCTGCCGGCAATCGGGGGCGGGCCAGTCGAGATAAAACAAGTTAAGGGTGGACAGGCCCAACACGCGGATGATCACCAGGGCGACCGCAAGGCGGCGATAAAACCTCAAGCGGGCGAGCAGGGTGGGCGAGCAGGGCGCGGGGCAGAACCGCCCTTTGGGAGCGACGCCGACGCAGTTCATCCACAAGACCAGCGCCAACAAGCGCCACCCGCAGCCGAGCAACAGGCCGCCAATGACCCCCTCGATTCGTCTGCGCCACCGCTGGATTTGGCCGTGGACGATCACAGCCCCGAATTTTCCGAGCTGCGGGAATGGCAGGAGCAAACGCTCAACTCGGACTGCGCCGGTTTGTTCCTGTTGCTGCCGCTGCTGCGCCACTGCGATTTAGTTCCGGCGCTGCTGGGGGATGAACATTTACGCGAGCGGCCCCTGAGCTGGAGCCTCTACCAATTGTGTCAATGCTGGTTGCCGGTTGCGGCTGACGATCCAGCGTTAAAACTGTTTTGTACCCTGTCCGTCACTGACGACTGGCCCTTTGATCCCGAGCGCACGCCGGCCAACCCGCAGCAACAGCAGTGCTTGCAAGACTATGCCGCAAGGGTGCGCGATGCGCTGGCGCAGTGTCTCCGCTGGGAACTGCCGGCAGAGAAAATTGTGGCCAGGTTGTGCCAGCGCCCGGGCCGGCTGCTGGTGCAGGGCGGCTGGTTGGAAGTCGTTTTTGCCTTGCCGCAAGTGGATACAGATATTCGCCGTGCAGGGCTCGACCTCGACCCGGACTTCGTACCCTGGCTCGGCAAAGTCGTGAAGATTCGTTATGAATAGCCAATCGCCCAACAGCAGCAGTCCCCAGGCCACGGTAGTGCCGTTGGCGACCGCTGCGCTGGAGCAGGAAGTCGCCATTATGGCAGGACGGCTGGCGCACCTGTTGCGGCAGCGATTTGCGGAAAACATGGCAGCCGTGGAAATGGCGCTGGGATTTCTCGACGCTCGCTACCGGGAGTATTGCGGCGAGCACGCGCTGGCGCACTGGCAGGGCGGCATGGCGGCTCGGCTGCGGCAGCAGCCGCAAGCGCCGCTGCAGCGCCTGGCAACGGCACTGGCTTTGCCGCAGGAATTGCTGGAGCTGATTGTGTTTGCCGGCCTGGCGGAGGAGCACGAGGGCTTTGCCGATATTTTCAGCAGTTTGCACCCCAGTGGCCAGCCGTTGCCCAGCATCGGTTTGGCGGCGCAATTGCTGGCGCCCACGGCGCAACAGCGGCTGCACTTGCGCGGCTTGCTGGAGGCCAACGACGCCCGCGAACTGGGGCTGTTTGTAATCGACGAAGAGGTGCCGTTTTACAACCGCTCACTGCGGTTGGCGGAACACTTGTGGTCCGTGTTCAAGGGCATCGATGCCTGGCCGCGCAATATCCAGCAGTCGGCGGCGCCGGCGGTGGCCGCCGGCCTCCATTCCTGGTTGCAGCAGGAGGAATGCCAGCAAGCGCTGCAGCTGCTGCGCAGTGGCCAGCCCCTGAGCCTGGTGCTGAGTGCCCACACCGCCCGCCTGGCCACTGAGCGGGCGCTGCTGCTGCTGGACAGCGCCGGGTTGCGGGGTGTCACCCTGCACAATATCGCCGAACTGGACCAGCGCGGCCAGAGCCTGGCGCAGTTGCACTGCCTGGCGCGCAGTGTCATTCCGCTGCTGCCGCTGGCGGGCAAGGGCGGAGCCCGGGCCGGCGACCTGAGCCAGCAGCGGCCGCTGTATTTCCAGCGCTACCCGGGGCCGATCGTGGTGTGCGCTGAATACGGCAGTGGCCGGGCGCCGGACAATCGAGCGCTGCTGAGTCTGCGGATCGAAGCCCTGCAAGCGCCGGATTTGCGCGGCATGTGGCGCGAACTGTTACCGGAACTGGCGGCCGACGCCGATCTGCTGGCCGCCCGCTATCCGCTGGAGCCGACCCTGGCGCGCACCATCGCCATGGATCTGCAGCAGCGCTTTGCCGGGTCCGGCGCGCCCATCGAGCTGCACAGCGTGGCCAATGCCATTCGCGCCCGCTCCAGTTCCAATCTCGGCGGCGCCGTGCAGTTGATTCGGCCCCAGGCCGATTGGTCGCAGCTGGTGTTGCCGTCAGTGCAACTGAAGCAATTGCAGGACGCCTGCAACCGCCTGCTGTTGCAATCCACGGTGCTGGATGACTGGCAGTTCCTGCGCGGTCGCCGCGGCGCCCGGGGGGTGCGCATGTTGTTCGTGGGGCCGTCCGGCACCGGCAAGACCCTGTCGGCGGAAGTGCTCGCCAACGCCCTCGATGTGGACCTGCTGCAGGTGGATTTGTCCCAGGTGGTCTCCAAGTGGATCGGTGAAACCGAAAAGAACCTGGCCGAGGTGTTCAACACCGCCGAAAGCGGTCGCGCGGTGCTGTTTTTCGACGAGGCCGACTCGCTGTTCGGCAAGCGTACCGAAGTGTCGGATGCCAACGATCGCTACGCCAATCTGGAAACCGCCTATTTGCTGTCGCGGCTGGAACGCTACGAGGGCCTCGCCATCCTCGCCACCAATTTTCGCCAGAACATCGATACCGCTTTCACCCGGCGGCTGGAGTTTATCGTCGAATATACCGAGCCGGGTTTTGCCGAGCGGCTGCGCTTGTGGCAGTGCCACATTCCCGCCGCTGCGCCTTTGGCTGACGATGTAGTCAAGGAAGAGTTGGCCGAATTATTCCCTATTGTCGGCGGTCACATTCGCAACGCCGCCGTCGCGGCAGCGTTTCTCGCTGCCAGGGACAAGACCCCGATAGCCCGGCAACATTTTATCGAGGCTATTCGCCGGGAGTACGAAAAATCCGGCAAGGCCTATCGGGAAATAACACCTCACTGAGTATGCATTAGCATCGGGAGATACGCATTATGGCCACCGCACTGACCAACTACTATCAGCAGAGACACACGGCGCTGGTCGCGCAAAAGCAAATCACCCACACGGACTTGCAAACGGCAAGTGGCGAGCTGGCCAGCGCGCGCAGTCAACACGCGGGGCTGGTCACCAGCGCCACCAACCTGAGCAAGGCAATTGCCGGCAAGCGCGCGCAGATGTCCAGCCCCGCCCTGATGCCCGCCGGCATCGAAGCACTGGCGCTGGAGTTGCGCGACCTGCTGACCCAGCGCCGCCACAACAGTGCCGCGCTGCTGGCGGCGGAGCAGGCGATCGCCACCGCCGCGGCCGAAGTGGAACAACTGACCGCGCAGCTGGCGGCCCAGTCTCGCGCTGTCAGCGCGGCGGCAAGCGCACTGGCAACCGCGCAAGCCGCGGCCACCCGCCACGCCAACTGGGTGAGTACCGAAGTCAACGATGTGATTGCGGCGCTGAAGGTTGAAGCCGAGGCGCTGCTGGATGTGGACGCCGGAGCCGGCACGGTGGACCCGGAGGACAACACCGGCTTGCTCAGCAACGCCAGAATCCGGGTCAACAGCGATATCCCCGAGGTGCTGCGCAATCGCGCTCGGGCCCGCAGTGCGGTGGTGGCGGCCAATATTAGCCAGCAACGGGCGCTGGTCAACAGCCTGCTGCTGCAGCAGCGCGACCAGGCGCAGGCCGTGGCAGCCGATCCGGGTTTGCTTGCCCGGCGCCAGGCCGAGTACCAGGTCGCCGAAGTCGCCCTCAAGAAACACGCCCTGGGGCTGGACGATGAGCTGAATCGGGCCGTAAACCTGCTCGCGGCAATTGTCGTCAGCGCGCCCTTAAGCGCCGCTGAAAGCGCTCGTATCAGTGCCGTGGCGCTGGCCGTGGACAGCGATGCGATTACTACCGAGACCGAGCTGATCGACGCCCAGTCGGCGGTGGCGGCCAAACAACTGGATGTGCAAATGGCGATCACCCTGGCCCTGGTGAACGATGTCAGCGCCGACCCCATGAGTGATGCCACCGTGCAGGATGAACAGAATCAGCTGAGCACCCTGCAGGCCGACCTGGCTGCCGCTGAGGCAGCGCATACGCCGGCCTTTGCCGCCGAGCTGGACGCCTGGGAGGGAGCCATACCGGACGCCATCTGGGTCAATCTGCACAACTACGACCAGGCCATCGCCGCGCTCAATACGATTGTCAGCAGTGATGGTGTCGCCCTGGCGAGCGCGTTTACCAGCGCCGAGAACAGCCTCGTCACCGCCCTTGGCGAAGTGGACAACCACAATCTGCTCACCGATTTACTGGCCAGCAATACCGCTCTGGCCCAGGCCCAGCTCGCCTATTTGAGCGGTGCCGCCAGCAGCCGGCAACTGAGTGCCGCGCGGGGGGATTTCTAAATGTATAGCCCCCAGTTATCAACAAGATATGACTCCCGGGAGAACAACCGTGACTAATACAGCGTCAGCCACCAATGGCAGCAGCAACGTAACCGCGCTGGGGGAAATGGTGCCCGTCGATCCCTTTCGCTCCCTCTACGTCCACTTCGGCATGTTGCTGGGGGTGGAAGACTTTCGCACCATGGATGCCTACCACCGCGGCAAAATGTGGTTCCACTCCGCCTGGTTGCATCGCGACGGCGTTATTTGGGGCCTGCGAGTCAGCATCGACCAGGCCCGCAATGAGATCCGGGTCGAGCCCGGCGCCGCCCTCGATGCCCTCGGCCGTGAACTCTACCTGGCGCAGCCGGCCTGCCTCAATCTGAGCGCCTGGTACGAGGAGCATAAAGATGACCCGGAGTTGGCGGAGCTGGTCACCACCGACGAAGAAAGCGGAGCCGTGAGCTTCGACGCCCACGTGGTGATCCAGTTCAAGGCTTGCCTCAACCGCCAGGTGCCGGCGCTGACCGAGCCCTGTGACGGCAGCAATGCCACCACCGCCTATTCGCGCGTCGCGGAAACCGTCGAGCTGCGCCTGCTGCCGGGCAGTGCACCGGCCTGGCGCAGTGAACCCGGCCAGTTGCCTTACCACCGGGTGCGGCTGTTGTTTGGCCTCGAGGGCCCGCTGGTTGACGAAGAGGGGGTGACCCTGGACGCCGACCAGGATGTGATCGAGACCCGCGACGACATTCTCGCCCTTGGCGCCAGCGCCCAGCCGGCTGCCTACCTGGCGGCGCTGCGTGAATTCAGCGCTCTCGATCAAATGGATTTAACCCCGGCCGCCACCGAGCAGGGCGACCTGTTGGCACTGTTCCCGGAGGTCGATCCGGCGCCGCTGCCACTGGCGGATCTCAACAACCTGATTCTGGTTGCCGGCGACAACGGCTGGGAGATCGATGGCGGTGGTGCAGAAAACACCATTCGCCCGGTCCACATTCCCACCTCCACCATCCAGGAGCTGGTCTGTGGCCCGGTTATGACCGCCGCGGATGCGCCGGCGTCTTCACCAGTCTCGGCAGAGAGTCCGGCCGATGCCGGCGGGCCGCGGGTGGACCCGGAATCCGTAACCATCCAGGGCGAATTCATTCGTTTTACCGTGGTTGGTCCGCCGTTGATGAAGGCCTCGGTGGATGCCCGCGGCATCGGCCTGACCGCCTTTGATGTGCGCGACGGCTGGGTGGATACCACCATTAAAAAAGTCACTTACGACCAGGACCTGGCCCAGGTGGAGATCGAATTGCGCGACGATCCCGGCGGTAACCTGGTGCGCCTGATCGTCAAGGGCACCGGGTCTTACCCGTTTTTGGGGCGCAACCGCATTCCCCTGGCCGGTGGTGTGAGTGACGGACCGGGAAGCAAAAATAACGGCAACGATTTTGTTGTCATGCTGAGAGTCAGGAGTTGATCATGGCCGAGTTAACCGATAAATCCGCAACCCTTATTGGTCTGGGTTCCAGCAAAGGCCACGCCGTGGTGAACAAACACAGCCCCCTGCGGCGGCTCAATTATTTCGATGGCAAGTTTATTCGCGCCCCCGACCTGATTCTCGAACAACAGGCGCTGCTCAACCAGATCCGTCTCGGCAATCGCGCCGGTGGCGCCGGGGTAGTGTACGGCTACGACTGCACCCTCAGTGGCAACGACGGGCTGAACATCAGTGCCGGTTACGCCATCGACCCCCAGGGCAAGGCACTGCTGCTGGGGGATGGCATCAGCGTCGGCATCGGCGAGCTGATTGAAAAATCCACGGCCGCGGCCTTTGGCCCCACCGCCAGCAGCGCGGGCCTGGGCAGGGCCACGGCAACGGCCGGCTTTAGCGCCAGCAGCGCAGTCACCAGTTCCATGGCCGCTGCGGCGGTGCAGAAGAACATCAGCGCGGCGCAGAAAAGCAGCGCGGTAAAAAAAGCCGGCTTTGACGATTGCGTGATTCACAACAGCGCCGCCACAATCAGCGCCGGCACCAGCGACCAGTTGTATTTGATTACCCTCAATCACACCGAGGCCTACTGCGGTGAAGAGGATGTCTACGGCAAACTCTGCTCGGAAGCCTGCAGCACCAGCACCAATCGCTCCTATATTATCGAGGGTGTCGAGGTGCGGGCGGTGCCGATCAATCTGTCCCAGCTGTACAAAAACTCCGCGGCGGTGGACTTGAGCGCAGTGCACCTGCGCTCCCGGGTCGCCAGCGCCTACTTCGAACAGGAGCGGCAACTGATCGCCTCCCACATCTCTGCCAGTGGCCTCAGCTCCAGTATCTGGTGCCTGGGGGCGGAGGCCAGCGGCGGCAACGGGGTGCCCATTGCCATCATTGGTCGCAACGGTAGCACCACCCTGTTTCTCGATGCCTGGACCGCCCGCCGTGAACGCATGGAGGCGCCGCCGCGGCACTACTGGGCCGGGCGCATGGCGATGCGACCCTGGCAGCAGTTCCTGGCGCAGATCCTGCAGTTCCAGTGCCAGTTGCGCGCCTGCCTGACCTCCACCGATCCCAATGCGCCCTGCAAGACCCTGCGCGAGTTCGACCCCTGCGCCAGCACCCGCAAAATTGCCGGCGAGGCCGCGGCCGGCATGCGCTATCTGCTCGACTCGCTGGGGCGTATGGCCGGCCAGTTAAGCGACTTGCAGGCGTTAAATATCAACAATGCCACGCTGGCGGAATTGCAGGGCGGCAGCGCCGGCCTGGAGGCCCAGTATCAAAAACTCATCGACGTGGCGCGGGTGGTCTTGCCGGAACAGCTGCTGATCAATTGCGGCATTGTCGAGGTGCCCAGTGCCGGGTACCTGCCGGTCAACGCCAGCAGCACCATTACTGTTAACGAACAGGTGCGGCGCTTCTTCGGTGACGGAGTCGATTTGCGTTTCTGCGTGACCCGGGCCGACTACATTCCCCACGCGCTGGAAGAAGCCCAGCATATGGAGCGCATCTGCCTGCTCTCCGGGCTCGACAATGCCGCCAACAAACCCAAGGTGGATGTGTTGGTGCCGGAAGGGGAAATCCAGCAACTGGAGGCCCAGGTCGTGGGCACCGGCTATCAATCCACCACTTCGATCAGCACTAACCTGCTGGCCATTGGCTGGCCGCGCAAGCTTAGCGTGGCCGCCGATGTGGCCGGCAATAGTGCGATTATCGGCAGCGCCTCCAACCTCAATGTCAGCGCCGCCAGATTGAGCACCAACCTGGAAGCCTTCCGGCTTGCCGAGGGCTTGCGGGTAAATATCGCCCGCAGCCTGCCGCCCCTGAGTGGCGCGGCCCGGGGCGAGCAATTGGACAACGGTGGTACGGCGTTTTACCTGGCGGCGCGCTCTACCGCCAGCGTCATTGGCAGTGGTTCCCTGTCCCTGGCGAATGCGGCATCCAACAGTGTTCTGTCCCTGCTCAACCAGGGCAGAAGTGATGCCGCCGCCAGCGGCGCCCGCGCGGCCATCAATGTCAGCACCAATATTGAAGCGCTCACCGGGGTCGGCCGCGTGCCCACCCTGGCACCCTCGACCGCGGTCTGGGCCAGCCTGAAAACCAACCGCGACCCCTTCACCCTGGCCAGTGGTGACAGTTGCGATGTGCAGGCTCATTTCCTGTTGGTGAGCAGCCGCCGGTTGGGTGACAGCAACCAGACGACAGTCAGCGAGCGCTCCATCAATGGCCAGTTGCAGATTCAAAAAGGGGCTCCCCAGGCAGCACAGACCAAACTCACGGCGCGGCTGGTGGCCAATGGCATCTGGAGTGATACCACTGTCACCGACGGCCAGTCACAAGAGCGTACCGAAGCGGTGAAACTGAACGAGACCATTGTCATCAGTCGCCGGCCGGTGGTGGGCTTGCCGCCGACCATTAACATGACCATCAGCAACCCGTCGTTCTTCGCCGGCCTCGGCAATATCCAGCTGGTGGCCGAGCGCATCTGGACCAGCCCCACCGCCTCCACGTTTCGGTTGTTGTTGCGGCGCCAGGACATCAAGGCCGCCACTGCAGGTCTGACCCTGGCGCGAGCCGATGGGCTGGTTGCGGAGGAGGCCAATCTGCTGGTGAATCGCGCGGCGGAATTGCAGGCCCTTAATCCGGCCAGTAATGACGATATTTTGCTGGAGTGTAATTTAACGGAAGACAGCAATGTGCTCAGCGCGGGCAATAGCTGGCACACCAATTCGCTGCAGGCCCTCAGTACCCTGGAGAAAGCCAGCGGTGAGAAAGGCTTTAGCGATTCCGCCCAGCAGCGCTTGTTCCCGCCGCCGCAACCGGTGGCCGACGAACTGAGTATTCTGGCGCGCCTGCCCTGGGTGCTGTTCCACCGCCGCAGGGATAAAATTTGCCAGTCGGCGGTGGCGGCCGAAGTGCTGCAGGTGGCGCGCCATTATCGCGTCTACCACGTGCACCTGGACGCTGACACCAATGTCGAACAGCTGCTGGCGTTACTGCAGAGGGATGTGGGCGGAACCCTCGCCAGTCTCAAACCGCGCCCGGTCAGCACCATTGAGTTTGCCCCGGGCATAGCCCTGGTTGCCACTGCCCACGGCGATGTGCGTGCCGACTGGCAGGCGCGGGTGCAAGTGACCGCCGATATCCAACTGGCGTTGATTGCCAGCGAAGGGGAGGTGATTAACGAGGGCGAGGCCCTGGCCGAGAGCCGTTTGCAGAGCCTGACCAATGTGCTGGACCCGGTTAGTGAGCTGGCAGAGGGCTTTCAAACCCTCAGCGTCAACGAGGTGCCGGATACCCTCGCCAGCGCCGAAGTGGACGGCATCATCGTCTACTTTACCCGCTCGGTGGCAACCATTTGCCATACCGTCTACCGGGTACTGAGCAACAATGCCGATGCCTTTATCGAGGAGCTGGGCGGTTACCTGGGCAATTCCGGCGGCGAGTCCCTGCCCAGCTATGTGCAGCGCCGCGGCGGCCAGCCACTGTCGGCCAGTCCGCGCTTCTTCACCGATGGCGACACCTTTTTCGGCGCCAGCGAGGCGGCCCAGCTGGATGCCAGCTGGGATGTGCTCAACGACGGCCCGGTCAGCCATGTGCTGACCCTGGCTGCGGATGAAAGTGCAGAGCAGCAAGTGGTGAGCCGGCAGCAGGCCAGCCGCATCAGCCAGACTGTAGGCACCGACATCAGCGCTGATTCGGTGCAGTACCTTGCGGCCAGCGCCAACCTGCTTAAACCTTGTCCCAAGGCGACCCTGCTGATCGCTGCGACCCAGTGCAATGACCTGTACTTTTACACGCCACCGGTTGCCGAACTGCCGCCGCTGGTCAAGCAGTTGCAGGAGTTTATCCAGGGCAGTGGTTTAACCAGTGAGATTCTTGGCAGCGGAGTGAACACAGGGGCGACCCGGACCAATCTCTTCACCCATTTTCGAACGGTAGATTTTTACGCCGCCAGCAGTCAGTTCGAAACCGGTTCCCGTGACAATTTCAGTGTCGCCTGGCAATCGGAGCTGGGTGGCAATTCGCCGGCCTCGCTCAACGCCGTGTTGATGTGTGTGGCCCGCACCGGCGCCACTGACGCGGACACTGAAATGAATCTGAAGCTGGCGCAAGAACAGGGGCTCAAATTGCGCAGCCTGATGGGGCTCGGCCAGGTGCAGGTAGTGGGGGCAGTGAACAACCCTGAGGTGGCGTTCCCGGTTGCTTGCGAGGTACTGACTTTATTGGTGGTCGCGAGGGCCGCGAATTTCGGGCTTATGGACACCACCCATTTTGCCGCGGTGACCACCAGCAGCAACCGCCAGCCCGGCGCAGACAGCGATAGTGGCGGCACTGACGATGCCACCGCTGCGCAACCGGAACTGACCGTGGAGTTGGCCAACGGGGTGCGCTTTAACGAGAACAATGAAGTGATTCGGGACGCGGCTTTCAACGCCGCGGTGGAGCGGGCCCGGGAGCGGGAAACACCGATCGATACCATCGAAGTGATCAGTGTCGATGCCGCGCCCGACCCGGCGGCTGAGGCCCGGGCCAACGCCTTGCTGGGCGCCTTGCGCGAATCCGGCGCCGCCAGCGACAGCGCCAGCGTCACCGTGCGCTCCGCCAATGAGCGGGAGCGGGCGGAGATAGTACGCAGCGGCTTTGTGCTCAACCGGGGTATTGTGTTGCGTTAGCCAGTAGCTGGTTCAGTCTCGCCAGCGAGATTTGAGGAGGAGCAATGAGTAGCGGTAAACGCATTGGCGCGAGCGCTAAAAAACCGGCTTCAGTGACAGCCAAAATTGCACTGGGACCCAAGCCTGCAAAGCACAAGCAACCTGCCCCTGCTGGCGATCTTGCTGGCTATAGGCTCAGCAAGCCCGCTACCGGCCTGGAGCAACGGGCGGATCGCACGGCGGCCAGAGTGATGGCAATGGGAGATGGGTGCGCCTCTGTCTCCGGCTCTGCCAAAGCGAGCCCGACAATCGGCAGGGCGGCTGTGGGCAGTTCATCGAAGCCAGCCCATGCCGCCGCGGGTAAGCCCCTGCCGGCGGCAGCACTGGATTATTTCCAACCGCGCTTCGCTGATCTGGATCTGGGTAGCGTCCGTTACCGGGATGACAACCGGGCCAACCTGAATGCCGCAGCCCTGAACGCGCGAGCCTACACTTTGGGGCAAACTATTTCATTTGCCCAAGGGCAATTTGACAGCAACAGTCACGATGGCAAGCGCTTGCTGGCCCACGAATTGGCGCACATCGAGCACAACCAAGGTGCGGCGGGGCAGTATGACAACGCCATCTTCCGCGAAACCTGGAATATCGATGATGTAAACCAAATTGCTGAGCGGGGCATTCTGGTGCAACTGATTTTCAACGATACTTATGTGGATCATTTGCTCGGGCGGGGTTGGACTGCAGCCCGTAAAACCACATTCCGCACCGATTTTGAAAGCTCCATTGAGAATACCTTCAACAACAGCAGTACCGCCTTGTACCCCCCGGCAAGTGCCAGTGATGTGTTGCCACAGCGCATTATCGATCGCGGTTACAAGCCCCAGGTGGATATTTCCCTGGTTCCCGATGGGGATTTCTCTGTGTCTGAGGATTGGGAGGTGGACGTATCTTCCAATCCGACCAGTGAGTTCCGGACTTCCAGCAGTAATCGCAGCCATGGCACCCTCGATGAAGCGGATAATGCTGCCATCGGTAAATCGTCGAGCGCACCAGGGGTGACCCAGATACCGTCGGTGCATGAATTCGGTCATTTTATTGGTCTCGACCACCCCGGACACGGCTTGAGCGCCGCTGAGCGCAGTGCGGGTAGTTCAGAGTACAGCCATACGGGAGCGGACGAACACGGTCATCCGGTGGATGGCCCCAATGATTTGATGGGCGGCGGGATGGGGCTGCGTCACTTCTATTTTGATGAGTGGGCCCAGGCGGTCGATCGACATATTATTGCGCTGCGCGAGCAGCGGGAGTCAGATGAGTTTTGGCGTTCTGTGGATGAGTTTTTCAACGGGGTGCCGGAGGTGGGTGATTTCCCACTGCCCACAGGGGATACGCGCATGGGCTAGTCGTGGCCAGTTACGATGATTGCGGCCAGTCATACATTGGAGTTCATGGTGCGAGAACAGGCGGGGTTTGCAATTGTCATTGGACGTGCCGGATCACTCCTCGGCGCAATAACTATCCCCGGGCTCGCAACAATCGATCACTGATTGGCCTTCGCAGCTTGTACATTCGCCCGGGTGGATCAGTACCCAGCCGATGCGGTTGAAGAAAAAGTCGCGTTTGGTTTCATAGACGCCGGCAAAGCTGCTGCGGTAGCAACCTGTGTCGAACAGGGCCTGTACTGAAGGGCTGTCACTGTGTCCTTGCTTGACGTTGTCAGGGCTGCTGTCACTAAAACCGGTGCCACTAGTGCTGGAATTATCGGATTCCCTCGCACCAGCACGGGAGGCCAGGCTGACACCCCCCTGTTGCACTGTGTGGGTTAATTCATGGGCCATCAGGCTGACGTCGCGGTCACTTTGTTCGGCGCCGAGAAAAATGTGGTTCTGGTGGGTGAAAGCGCGGGCGTTGATCGCGGCCGTGGCAGTGTGGGCCGCGACGTTGTTATGTACTGTCACGCCGGATAAGTCGGCGCCGAGCACAGGTTCCACCCGATTGCGCACCTCCGCTGCCAGCGGTGTTCCGGCACCGGGTGCGGCGACAATGTTCTGCACACTGGCAATTCCGGGCCTGCTTGCCGGACTAGAGTCGCGGCTACTGGCCCCGGGTGATTGCGCCGCGGCAGATTTGGGCAATGTTGCCGGCTTGCGCTGCGCCGCAGCAGGTGCTGACCCCGCCACCTGGGTGGCCACCGCATCGGCTTCCTGTTCGTAGCGGTCGTTGACGGTGCCAACGTTGAGTTTGGGCTGCACCCCAGCGTTCTGTGCCGCTTGCTCTTCCTCGCACCCGGCACACAGCCGCTGGACCAGGTTGCCGGGTGCTTTAGAGAGGCTGGCTGGAGCAAGACGGGCGGGTAGTACCCCAGTGGCGATGTTATGCCAGAGGGAGCCAGCGTGGGGCTGGCGCGCGGTACTGGCCGCTTTTTTGCTGATTGATGACCCGCGAAAAGACCCCTGGGCACCGGCTTGTGACCTGAAAGCGTGCATGGGCTGCCTCTTAATCTCAACTTGACGTGACCCTTAAAGGCTATCACTTTCCACAAATTCAGAACCAACACCATTTGGTACTATCAGTTTCCGTCTTTATATCGACTAAGTGCTTTATAAAGGGTCTGCACAACTCGTAAAATGAATTATGGGCAGGCTTATCTGGCAGTGTGGCACCGGGCAATCGACCCGCGAACGGGTTGCCGCTGCGGCCATTTCAGTTGAGGACGATTATGTTTGCATCACAGCGCCATCACAGTACTGCTACCCAGGGCCGCAGCCCGGCGCCGAAAGCTCCCGCGCCGGGCAAGTCGCCTGCTGGCAATCACTGGAGTCACCTCGCGGCGGGGGAGCGCTACCAACCGGTCTCGATCTCCCGCACTGATGGTGACCTGATCCAGCGCCAGGAGGACGAAGAAGAGCAGGGCTTCGACTATAACTTGCTACCGCCACGCCTGGGCTATCGCAGCGGCCCGTTCTCCGCCTCTGCCGACACCTCGCAAGCAGCGCTCGGCTACCGCACCGGGTTCGGCGCGCTGGGCCTGGGTTACAGCTACGGCAATGACATCTATGGCAGTGCCAGTTTTGGGCCAGGTTTCCGGGCCCGGCTGGGGTTTAACCCGGGCAGCGGCGTCGGCAGTTTGCAGCTGGGTGGTAAACCGGGGCCCTTCAGTTATGGCCTCGGAGCCAATACCACGGGTGCGCTCAATGCCAGTTTTGGCTATGGTGCGCCGCTGTTGCCCATGCCCAACGTCTTCTCGTCCCAGGCCCAGGCCGCCGGTGGCGCCTTGCCCGGGCTGGTCGGGGCGGCGCCGCAGTTCCTCAATGATCCGCTGGCGGCATACTCGGCCAACAGCGAAGCCATCGGCAGTGTCGGCAAATTCGCCGGCACCGCGGGTAAACTCTACGGCCAACAGCAACAGGGCGGTGGCGCACTGCCGTTTGGGGCGGGCCTGCAGTTGGGTTACGACCCGCAGTTGGGTATGAGCATCTTTCTCGGCGCCCAGGGCAGTTTTTAAGCGCCAGCCTTTTCCACATTGTTGCCAGGCGCTAGTCAGCACTTTTGGGTGCCTGGCAGGGGGCCTGTGTATGCACTCACCCGGCGCATATTGGCGGGGGCAGTACAGTTTGGCGCGGTAATTGCTGTCTGGTAGTTGCTGGATGGTAATCGCTGGATGGTAATTAGCGGTTGATCGTTACCTCGCTTGAACTGCACCAGCAACGATTGTGTCGTTTACATACGATTGGATTTAGCGATAGCGGCGATTTGATGGTTTAATGCCGGGGGGCGAACTGTCGCCTTTAATTTTGTAAAAAGGATCCAGAATGTTTGCAGGAAAGTTAATTGGCGGCTTGCTCGGCTTTTTCGGCGGCGGTTTTCTCGGTGCCATTATCGGTGTGTTGATCGGCAGCCTGTTTGACCGCGCCATGAACCGTTTGCAGGACGATGAGTCGCCGGCCCAGTTGCAGGCGATCCAGGCGGTATTTTTCCGCAGTGCCTTTACCCTGATCGGTTATCTGGCCAAGGCCGACGGGCGCGTGTCGGAAGATGAAGTGCAGCAAACCCAGCGGCTGATGGAGGAGATGGGGCTTACGCCTGAGCACAAGCGCGATGCGATCAAATACTTCAAGGCCGGCTCGGCGGCAGGCTTTGACCCGGAGGAAACCCTGCACAATTTTCGCGAGGTGTGTGGCCGACGACCGCAACTGGCGCGCATGATTTTGCTGTACCTGTTCAATACTGCCATATCCGACGGTAACTTTGACGAGGCCGAGGTGGCGATACTGCGCCAGATCGCCGACGGATTGGGCTTTTCCAGCTTCGCTTTTGAGCAATTATTGCGCATGGTGCGCGCCCAGGGGGCATTTCGCGGTGGTCAATACCAGGGCGGGGCCGGGGCACGCAGCCAGGTTGACGAACTGTCGGCGGCCTATGCGGCGCTGGATGTCAGCAAGGCCGACAGCGATGCCGAAATCAAGCAAGCCTACCGGCGCCTGATGAGTGAGAATCACCCGGACAAATTGATTGGCCAGGGGGTGCCTGCGGATATGGTGAAAGCCGCCACCGAGCGCTCCCAGGAAATCCAGGCCGCCTACGATGTGATCAAGCGGGCCCGCAAGGTTGAGGCTCCGGCTACGTCTGTTTAAGAGCTAAAATTTTAAGAAACTGCTCGGGGTACCAGCTTAGGAGCCCCGGTAATCAATCAAACCTCAGTACATTGATGGGCGGCAGGTGGTTGGAGAGACACTGCCAATGGTCGCCCTGGTCTTCACTCACCCAAAGATTACCGGTTGTTGAACCGAACGCCAGCAGCTTGCCACTGCTGTCCACATCCAGTGCGTGGCGGTACACCAGGTCATAGGCCGGCGGGTTGGGCAAACCCGCACTTAATACCTCGAAGCTGGCGCCGCCGTCCCGTGTGCGGGTGACCACTAGTCGGTCGTCCACCGGCACCCGTCGTTCATCTTTGATCGCCGGTACAAACCAGGCAGTGGCGGGATCCTTGGGGTGAACGGCTACCGCAAAGCCAAATGTCGATGGCCCGGCACTGTTGATCTCCTGCCAGTTGTGGCCGCCGTCGGTGGAGCGAAAAATACCGTTGTGATGTTGAATCCACAGATGTTGTGGCGCGGCCGCGCAGCAGACCATGCGGTGGGGGTCCTGGGAGACGGGGTCGTAGGCCTGTTCCGGCGGCAGAAAGGCAGCGCGCAGGCCCTGGCCGGTCTGGGTCCAGTTGTCGCCACCGTCTGTGGTCTCCCAAACACCGCCGCAGGATACCGCCAGGCGCAGGGTGTTGCTGGCCTGGGGGTGTACGCAGATAGAGTGAATGCCCGGTTGATCGTAACCGCCGCCAAACCAGTTCTGCCGCTCCGGCCGCTGCCACAGTGACTCAACCAGGGTCCAGCTGGCGCCACTGTCGGTGGACTTGAACAGGCCGCCGGGAATGGTGCCGGCCCAGAGCAGCCCGGGCTGGTCGGCGCCACCGGGAACCAGCTCCCACAGCTGTTGCAGTGACGGGCCGTCGGCGCCCTCTGCCTGGGGAAATTGCGGTGCCGCGATTTCAGTCCACTGGCTCGCAGCGGCAGCCCGGCGGTGCAACTTGACGCCAAAATGGCCGAGATTGAGGGCGGCGTATTGATCCCCGCTGCGCCAATCTTGCAGCAGCATGGTGACCGGATCCCCTAAAAATTCCGCCTCGCCGGCCTGCTGCCATTGGCCGTCCGCCTGGCGTTGGAATGCGAACAAGCCTTTGCGTGTACCCACTCTCAGTGTTGCGCCCATTGCTGCTTCTCCCTGTTATAGCCTGGATGTCCAACTGTGAAAGATTGCCCTTAGCCGCCCGATAAAGCCTGCAAAACGTAGACATCGGAGTCCGGCCGCAGTGGATCGCTGAGCTGCTCGCGGTCCTGCAGCAGGCGGCCATCGATAAATACAGCGATGTTCTTGCGCAGTTGCTGTTGGTCGTCGAAGATGTATCCGGCCAGGCGCTGGTTGTGGGCAAAGACGGACTGCAGGGCAGTGCCCAGGGTGCTCGCCTCAACCTCCCGGGTGGGACAATCGACGTAGCGTTGCAGGTGACTGGTGAAATGAATGCGGGCCATAGTCGGCGACCTCGCTGCTGGGCAACTGCGGTCAGGATACTACTCTGCGGCTACTGTTGTCTCGCTGTCTTTGTCCGCAAGCATTGGTGTTAGCCATAACCTGGATAATGGGCTGGATATTGGGGCTGCGTCAGTGCCTAACTGGGGTTAGACTAGGGCCAAGGCAGGTTGGACGTCGGGCCGCGGGCCGGGCGCGCAAAACCATGCCGTAGGGAGCAGGAAACTCAACCATGAAAAAACTGGAAAACGAAAAAGAGTTGGTAAAAAAGGCGCTGACCGTCGGTATGAACTACGCCGAAAAGCGCGGCGCTGCCAAGTTTGAAGCCACCGATTCGGCCAATGACCGGCTGCTCTATATCTATCGCTTGCTGGTGCACGACAAGCTGCTGCACCCGCTGCCGGAAGATCAGGTGTCACAAAAATCCATCCGCCACAAGCTGGCGATCTGGGCATCGAAGCTGGAGTCCTGAGGGGCTAGCGTTCGGCCAGATAGCGCTCGTAGTCCGGCGCCATCCTGCTGCTGGACCCGGCAAACAGTGATGAGGTGACGATCAGGTCGGCGGTGCTCTGGTTGCAGGCCACCGGGATGTTCCAGACCGCGGCCAGGCGCAGCAGGGCCTTGACGTCGGGGTCGTGAGGCTGGGCGGCGAGCGGGTCCCAAAAGAAAATCAGGATGTCGATTTTGCCCTCGGTAATCAGTGCGCCGATCTGCTGGTCACCACCCAGCGGACCGCTGATCAGCTTGTTGATTGGCAGGCCGGTCTCCGCTTCGATGAGTTTGCCGGTGGTGCCGGTGGCGTAAAACTTGTGTGGTTGCAACTGCTGCAAGTGTTGCTTGCACCAGCCGAGCAAGTCCGCTTTCTTGTGGTCGTGGGCGACCAGGGCCAGGGTTTTGGTGGCGGGTACAGTGATCGATTTGTAATGCATAAGAATGGCTGCAATGGTTTCCAGGTTATTGTGGTTCGGAGGCGGTCTGGTAGCGACGCACCAGCAGGCCAAGGCGCTTGAATTCGGCCAGTGCCTGTTGCTTGTCTTGCTGGTTGAGGAAATAGCCTAGCACGATATGGTGGTGGTGGTCATAAATGCTCAATTCGGCGGCGTCCAGCGGGTTTTCGGGCTCCGCCAGGGAGAGCCGGGTCTGGTCCCGTTGTAACTGCCAGCTCTGGTCGGGGCAGCGGCAGCCGCACTGCACTAGAATAATCTCCGCGGAACAGATCACCACCTGGCGCTGATAGGTGGCCTGGCAGACACGGTAGATAAAGTAAGCCGCCAGCCCGGCTTCGAGACCGGCAAACGGCAGGATTACCCAGGCCCCGACAAAGGCCCAGAAAACCCCGATCGCCAGGGTGGTACCGCACAGCAAAAACAGGAACAGTCGCGTCTCGGCCCAGCTGGCGGAGCGGTTGGGCAGCAGCGTGATAATGGTATTGTTATTCTGCCGGGCGGTGACAACCATAGTGAAACCCCTTGCACATATAGCCAGTATACGCCGCAATGGGAGATTTGGTAGACGTTCGGATGCCCTGTCACCGGGCTGCAGCAGATCATGGTTTGCGCGGGAGAACTGATACCGGTGCGGCGGCTGAAGACTTTTCCGGGGCGAAGAAACGGGTATGATGCATCTGGATTTTTAACTGAAGCGGGTGTGGGCTATTTATGTCGTCTGACACGTATTCACTGGCGCAGCGCGTGGGGCAGGAATTGCTGCAGCGAGGCTGGCGCATTGGCACTGCCGAGTCCTGCACTGGCGGCCTGTTGGCCGCGGCAATTACCGATGTGCCGGGCAGTTCCAACTGGTTTGATGAAGGGCTGGTTACCTACGCCAACAGCAGCAAGCAGCGTCTGCTGGGGGTGTCGGCCGCGGACCTGGAACAGTATGGGGCCGTCAGCCAGTCGGTGGTGGAGGCAATGGTAGCCGGGGTGCTGGCCCGCGGAGCCGATGTGGCCGTCGCCACAAGTGGCGTCGCCGGCCCCGATGGCGGCACGGCCGATAAACCGGTGGGCACGGTCTGGTTTGCCTGGGCACTGCCGGGCAAGGTGCTGACCGTCCGGCAACAGTTGCCCGGTGATCGCCAGGCGGTGCGCCAGCAGGCCACGGTGGTGGCACTGGAGAAGCTACTGGCGTTGCTGCAGGAAGGTGGCCCTGACGCACCGGGACAAAAGTATTAATCTGCCTGCAGTAACCAACCTGCCTGCGGTTTTAGCCGTTATCCGGGCTTGATCGTCACTGCAAGGGTTTGAAATACTGGCGTGGCAAGCAGTTGCAGAGTGGCAGTAAAATCACTGTATAAAAAAATAGTACTGGTTGCTTGTACAGTAAAAAGAATTATGCTTCAATGCAGCCAAGTTTTCCTGAATGTGTCTGCCTGGATCGTCGCTTCGAAACGGAGTTAATGGATTTGCTCTGAAGTTGGTTTAATAGAGCTGGTTTAATAACTGCTTTAATAGCTGGTTTAATAGAGCTGATTTAATAGATTTATAGCGTGCGTTATGCGCGAGATCGAAGGCCGAACTGCAAGACTGAACGTTCAGCGAGTCATCAATTGATACAAGGGGTTAGTCATGGATCAAAACAAAGAAAAGGCCTTGCAGGCAGCACTGAGTCAAATCGAGCGCCAGTTCGGCAAGGGCACGGTGATGCGCATGGGCGACAAAGAGCGTGAGCGCATCCCCTCAATTTCTACCGGCTCGCTGGGCCTGGATATAGCCCTCGGTATCGGCGGTTTGCCCCGCGGCCGTATTGTTGAGATCTATGGTCCGGAATCTTCCGGTAAAACAACCCTGACCCTGCAGGTCATTGCCGAGGCCCAGAAAAAGGGCGGCACCTGTGCCTTTATCGATGCAGAACACGCGCTGGACCCTATCTACGCCGAGAAACTGGGAGTGAATGTGGATGACCTGATCGTCTCCCAGCCCGACACCGGTGAGCAGGCCCTGGAAGTGACCGATATGCTGGTGCGTTCCGGCGCGGTAGACGTGCTGGTGGTGGACTCCGTGGCAGCGCTGACCCCAAAGGCGGAAATTGAAGGCGAGATGGGCGATCATCACGTGGGCCTGCAGGCGCGTTTGATGTCCCAGGCGCTGCGCAAGATCACCGGCAATATCAAGAACGCCAACTGCCTGGTCATCTTTATTAACCAGATTCGTATGAAGATCGGCGTTATGTTCGGCAGCCCTGAAACCACCACCGGTGGTAATGCCCTGAAATTCTACGCTTCGGTACGCATGGATATCCGGCGCATCGGCTCGGTAAAAGAAGGCGACGAAGTGGTGGGCTCTGAGACCCGGGTCAAGGTGGTTAAAAACAAGGTGGCACCGCCATTTACCCAGGCCGAGTTCCAGATTCTCTACGGCGGTGGTACCAATCGCCTGGGCGAAGTCATTGATTTCGGTGTCAAGCTGGGCTTGATCGACAAGGCCGGTGCCTGGTACAGCTACCAGGGTGACAAGATCGGCCAGGGCAAGGCTAACGTGACCAAGTACCTGCTGGAAAACCCGGAGATTGCGGAAACCATAGAAGGCAAGATTCGGGCGGAGTTGCTGCCGGAACCGGTCAAGGTTGACAAGAAGGCTGCAGCGCTCGAAGTGGTGGAGTAAGCCACCGGGCCGCCAGCGTCAGGGAGTAGACAGCTAATGGAGCCGTATGAACCAGCAGGCGCAAGCCTGCAACAAGTATCGTCCCAACTTTCGGATAGACAGCTCTCAAAAAGACATCTATCAGATAGCCAGCTGTCGGATGAGCAGCCTTTGAATAGCAAGCAGCTGCGCTGTTACGCCATGGACCTGCTGGCCCGCCGCGAACACTCGCGGCGGGAGTTGCAAACCAAACTGACACGGCGCTATCCCGACGCCTTCGATCTTATTGAGGAGGTTCTGCAAGGCCTCTGCAGTGACAATTTGCAATCGGATCAGCGCTTTACCGAAGCCTATATCGCCATGCGCAAGCGCAAGGGTTACGGACCCGGGCGCATACGCAAGGAGTTACAGGATAAGGGCGTAGAGCGGGATCTTATCGCCACCGAGCTGGGGCGGCCGGAGCACGACTGGTACGCCCAGGCCTATGACGTCTGGCGGAAAAAATTCCAGGGTGCGCGTGGGGCTGCGGTTCACAGGGCTGAATCACTCAGGGCTGGGGCCGAAAGCAGTTCTGCCGGGCCGCCGATGGACGACTTTGGCGCCGCCGAGCATGACAGCTTCAAGGCTGCCATCAAACTGAAAGCCAAGCAAGTGCGCTTCCTGCAGTACCGCGGGTTTTCCCAGGATCAAATCCAGGCGGCGCTGGACGACGGCTAGCGCGATCGCGCAGCGTTCTTCTATCTCGCAAGGCTCTAATCCCGCTGCAGGGCGTTCTTCTTATCTGGCGCTGCGGCTACCTTCTTATCTGGCGCTGCCCATCTTCTTATCTAACGCCTATCCGTGTTACCCTTTTCTCCTTTCTAACCAATTCTCAATCCTATTGCGGAGCAAAAGCCAGCTGTGTGTAATCCGTTGCGCCTGCGACTGATCGTCGCGTTTCTTTTTTTGTTTGGTTCGCCGCTGCTTTGGGCTGAAGTGTCCGCGCCGGTTATTCAAGGGCAGTGGCAGCAGGGGGCCATTCTGCTGGGGCAGGTGCCGCCCGGTTATCAGCTAGGTTTTCTCGGCAAAAAAGTCACTGTTAGCGCCGACGGGGCCTTCGTAATCGGCCTCGATCGAGACTTTCCCACTAATGCCCGCTTGCGCGTAACGGCGCCGGGCGGCGAGGTGGCGGAATTCAATTACCCGGTGGCGCAGCGCGAATACAAAATTCAGCGGGTCAACGGAGTGCCGGCGCAAACGGTCAATCCGGCCCCTGAGCATCTGGCTCGCATTCGCAAGGAGGCGGCTCTGGTGCGTGAGGCGCGAGCACCCATCAGCGATCGCCAGGATTTCCGGTTGGCGTTCCAGTGGCCATTATTGGGTCCCATCAGCGGTGTGTACGGTAGCCAGCGCTATTACAATGGCGAGCCGCGCCGGCCACACTACGGTGTCGATGTGGCCGCGCCTGTGGGTACCCGTATTGTGGCTCCGGTCAGCGGCAAGGTGGTGCTGGCCCACGACGACATGTTTTTCTCCGGCGGCACCCTGATTGTCGATCACGGTCACGGTCTGTCGTCGACGTTTATGCACCTGAGTAAGATCCTGGTGACCAAGGGCGAGCTGATCGAGCAGGGGCAGGAGATCGCCGAAGTCGGGGCGACCGGCAGGGTGACCGGCCCGCACCTGGATTGGCGCATGAACTGGCTCGACCAGCGGGTTGATCCGCAACTGATTGTGCCGCCCATGGCCGATCTGCTTTCCGAGCGGGCCGAGTAGGGGGATAATTCACCGGGCCAGAATGCCATTGCGGTTGGTTTGGCCCGGTGATCTCAATAATTTACCATTCAGGTTTAAAATTCAGGTTAATGCTATGTTGGATAAGAAGTTGCTCAGTATTTTGGTTTGTCCGGTCAGCAAGGGTCCGCTGGAATACAATCGTGAAAACAAGGAATTGATCTGCTGGGAGAGTGGGTTGGCGTACCCTATTCGGGACGATATTCCGGTCATGCTGGAGAGCGAGGCACGCCCGTTAACGGAAGATGAAAAGGATGCCCACCGGGCCAAGGTTCGGGCGCAGGGTTAGGGCAGGATTAGGAGTCAGGTTATGTCTGCAGAAACACTATTCACCCGGATCATCAACGGCGAAATACCCGCCGAGAAGATCTACGAAGATGATAACTGCATCTGTATCAAGGATATCGCCCCCAAGGCCCCGATACATGTGTTGCTGATTCCGCGCAAGGCGATTCCGCGCCTGGCCGATGCCACAGCGGAGGACAAGGCACTGCTCGGCCAGCTTATGTTGACGGCGGGGGATATCGCCCGTCAGTTGGGTGTGGACGACGCCTTTCGCCTGATTGTGAATAATGGCGAGGCTGCCGGGCAGACCGTATTCCATTTACACCTGCATATCCTTGCCGGCAAAGGCTATTCGGAAGCGAACCTGGGCTTTTAAACGGGGTTGGCTGCCCCCTGTGGCAAATATTGCGCCGCAGTACTCGGTGTTTTGCTTTTCTTCTTATATACTTGTGCGCTTTTCGGTGAGCGGCATGGCTGCTTGCCACTTGCCCAGTTTTCGGATCGAGACCTATGAAAAGCGCAGAAATTCGCGACGCATTTTTAAATTTTTTTCAGAGTAAGGGCCACCAGGTGGTCGCCAGCAGCTCGCTGGTGCCTGGCAATGACCCGACCCTGCTGTTTACCAATGCCGGCATGGTGCAGTTCAAGGATGTTTTTCTCGGCGACGATGTCCGCAGCTACAAGCGCGCCACCAGCTCCCAGCGCTGTGTGCGTGCCGGCGGCAAGCACAACGACCTGGAGAACGTGGGCTACACCGCGCGCCATCACACCTTTTTTGAAATGCTGGGCAATTTCAGCTTTGGCGACTACTTCAAGCAGGATGCCATCCTGTTTGCGTGGGAATTCCTCACCTCCCCTGAGTGGCTCAATATCCCCGCCGAAAAGCTCACCGTTACTGTCTACCAGGAAGATGATGAGGCCTACTCCATCTGGCACGACCAGGTTGGGGTGCCCGCCGAGCGCATTATCCGCATCGGCGACCAGGGCGAGCGCTACAAGTCAGACAACTTCTGGGCGATGGGGGATACCGGTCCCTGCGGTCCCTGCACCGAAATATTTTACGACCACGGCGCGGATATCTGGGGCGGGCCGCCCGGCTCGCCGGAGGAGGACGGCGACCGCTTTATTGAAATCTGGAACGTGGTCTTTATGCAGTTCAATCGCAGCGCCGATGGCCAAATGGCGCCGCTGCCCAAGCCCTCGGTAGATACCGGCATGGGACTGGAGCGGATCGCGGCAGTGATGCAGAACGTGCATTCCAATTACGAGATCGACCTGTTCCAGGCGCTGTTAAAGGATGCCGCTGCCAAAACCGGCACGGCGGACCTGGAAAACAAATCCCTGCGGGTCATCGCCGACCATATTCGCTCCTGCACCTTCCTGGTGGTAGACGGGGTGTTGCCCTCCAATGAGGGGCGGGGCTATGTCCTGCGCCGTATTATTCGACGCGCCATTCGTCACGGTCACAAGCTGGGCCAGAAGCAGGCGTTTTTTCACCAATTGGTGGCCGGCCTGGTGGAGCAAATGGGCGCGGCGTACCCGGAGCTGGTGAAGCAGCAAGCCCAGGTGGAAAAGGTGCTGCTGGCCGAAGAGCAGCAATTTGAAAAGACCCTCGACAAGGGTATGTCGGTGCTCGAGGCAGCACTGGATGAGATGCAGGGCGACGTGGTGCCGGGGGAAGTGGTTTTTACCCTCTATGACACCTACGGTTTTCCCCTCGACCTGACCGCGGATATTGCCCGCGAGCGCAATCTGGGGGTCGATGAGGCCGGTTATGAAAAAGCCATGGAGCAGCAGCGGGCCAGGGCTCGCGCCGCCGGCTCCTTCAAGATGGATTATTCCGCCGGGCTCAAGCTGGACGGCAAGACCGACTTTACCGGCTACAGCCAGTTGGCGGGCGAGGGTAAGGTAGTGGCGCTGCTCAAGGACGGCGCCGAGGTGGATCAATTGAACGAGGGCGAAGAGGGTGTCGTGATCCTCGACCAGACCCCGTTTTACGCCGAGTCCGGTGGCCAGGTGGGGGATTGCGGTTACCTGAGTGGGCCGTCGGCGCGGTTTGAAGTACGCGATTGCAGCAAGGAGAGTGACAATCACCTGCACCAGGGTGTGGTGCTGAGCGGCGTGGTGCGCAAGTCCGATAAGCTGCAGGCAGAAGTCGATAGCCAGGTGCGCAAGGCTACCGCGCTCAACCACTCGGCCACCCACCTGTTGCACGCCGTGCTCAGGAATACCCTGGGTGAACACGTTACCCAGAAAGGTTCGCTGGTGGATTCCGAGCGGTTGCGTTTTGACTTCTCCCATTTCGAGGCGCTGCAGCCGGAGCAGATCAAGGCCATAGAGTTGCAAGTCAACCGGCTGATCCTCGGTAACAGCGAAGTTAAGACAGAATTGTGTGATATGGACGCGGCCAAGGCCAAGGGTGCCATGGCGCTGTTTGGCGAAAAATACGGTGCCGAAGTGCGGGTTCTGTCCATGGGTGAAAGCTACTCGGTGGAGTTGTGCGGCGGTACTCACGTCGCCCGCACTGGCGATATTGGCCTGTTCCGGATTGTGTCTGAATCCGGTGTGGCTGCCGGTGTGCGCCGGATCGAGGCGGTGACGGGTGAAAATGCCCTGCGCCTGGTGGATCGCAACGACGCCGTTCTGCAAAACGTGGCCCAGTTGGTGAAAGGGCGTCCGGATACCCTGGTGGATAAAGTTGGCCAGTTGGTGGGCCAGGCGCGACAGCTGGAGAAAGAAGTGTTGCAGCTGAAAGCCAGATTGGCCGCCGCCGCCAGCGGCGATTTGCTGTCCTCTGCAATTGAGGTTAAAGGTATCAAGGTGCTGGCCGTTGAACTGGAGGGTGCCGACCCGAAATCCCTGCGCGACAGCGTCGACCAGCTGAAAAACAAGTTGGGTACCTGCGCGGTCCTGTTGGCCGCGGTGGAAGGGGATAAAATATCGCTGGTGGCGGGAGTTTCCAAAGACGCCACCGATCGCCTCAAGGCCGGTGCGCTGATGCAATTCGTGGCGCCGAAGCTGGGCGGCAAAGGGGGTGGCCGGCCGGATATGGCCCAGGGTGGTGGCACCGATGTCGCTAGTTTGGCGGCGGTTTTGGAGTCGGTGCCGGGCTGGGTCGAAGCGCAGCTGGGCTAGTGGGCTATAATTCCGCCATTGTGGTGAAAAAAATCACGTAAATGTGTCGATAATGTTAACTTTTGTGCCAGTTTGGTGTTTAATGTCGGCCCAAAATCGCACATGCATCTGTTAGGGCTTACAGGTTACCAATGAGCTTATTTGTACAGAAATACGGTGGTACCTCGGTCGGTAGCATCGAGAGAATCGAAGCGGTGGCCGCCAAGGTTGCCGCCTTCCGCGAAGCCGGCCACGACATCGTTGTCGCGGTCTCGGCCATGAGTGGTGAGACCAACCGTTTGATCGCCCTGGCCCAGGAGATTCAGGACAATCCGGATCCCCGTGAGATGGATGTGCTGGTATCTACCGGTGAGCAGGTCACTATTGCCCTGCTGAGCATGGCATTAAAAAAGCGCGGTCATGAAGCGCGCTCCTATACCGGGTCACAGGTGCGCATCCTGACTGACCAGTCACATACCAAGGCCCGTATCCTGGATATTGATGTCGCCCGGATGCGTGCCGATCTCGATGCAGGTCGAGTGGTGGTAGTAGCCGGTTTCCAGGGTGTTGACGAAGAGGGTAATATCACTACTCTTGGTCGGGGTGGCTCGGATACTACCGGTGTGGCACTGGCCGCTGCACTGAAGGCCGATGAGTGCCAGATATATACCGATGTGGACGGCGTCTATACCACCGATCCGCGTATCTGCTCGGGCGCGCGCCGGCTGGAGAAGATTACTTTTGAGGAAATGCTGGAAATGGCCAGCCAGGGCTCGAAAGTGTTGCAGATTCGCTCGGTGGAATTTGCCGGCAAATACAACGTGCCGTTAAGAGTGTTGCACAGTTTCCAGGACGGCCCCGGGACATTGATTACCCTCGATGAGGATTACACTGATATGGAACAACCCCTAATATCTGGTATCGCCTTTAACCGGGATGAAGCCAAAGTCACCGTAGCCGGCGTTCCGGACACCCCCGGTGTTGCCGCGAAAATTCTGGCGCCTATTGGTGCGGCCAATATTGAAATCGATGTTATTGTGCAGAACGTCGCGGCAGATGCCACCACTGACATGACCTTTACCGTTCATCGCAACGATATGGAAAAGGCCAAAAAGGTGCTGGAGAAGGTCGCCAGGGAAATCGGCGCTCGTGAAGTGCTCACTGACGACAAAATCGCCAAGGTCTCTATTGTCGGCGTAGGTATGCGTTCCCACGCAGGTGTGGCATCAAAAATGTTCACCGCTTTGGCGGAAGACAATATCAATATTCAAATGATTACCACCAGTGAAATTAAAATTGCGGTAATCATTGAAGAGCGTTATCTGGAGCTGGCGGTACGCAGCTTGCACAAAGCGTTTGGCCTGGACAAGGTCTAAAACAAACCGGGGCCGGGGCTACATTGATAGCGCCGGTCTATTAAACAGCGCAACGAATATTGATCAGGTTCAGTAACTACGACGCTATCCTGGTGTCTATGTTGTTGAAGGGATGCTCCAAGGAGATATAAAAATGTTAATCTTAACTCGTCGCATAGGTGAGACCCTGATGGTCGGGGATGATGTCACGGTAACCGTGCTGGGTGTCAAGGGCAACCAGGTGCGCATAGGCGTCAATGCCCCCAAAGAAATAGCGGTGCACCGGGAAGAAATTTACCAGCGCATTCAGCGGGAAAAGGACGACGACGAAGAGACCAAATAACAAAGTCTCCAAACTCTCATCTTTATCGCGATTCCAGGCAATTTATTTTTATCCAAGTCTTTGATTATCAGAAGAATATGGTATTATGCCGCTCCGTTACCGAAGGGCATTTAAAGTCCTGAGCAAGCTGGTAACAACCGGGAGAAGTGGCCGAGTGGCTGAAGGCGTGCCCCTGCTAAGGGTATATATCTTAACGGGTATCGAGGGTTCGAATCCCTCCTTCTCCGCCATATAGCGAAAAGGGTCTACCTGCGAGGGTAGGCCCTTTTTTCGTTGTGCGCCAAACATGGCGCGTAGCGCCGACTCTACCCCATTTCGGGCCATGCCAAGAGCGTTCGTCAAGCAGTAACCTCAGATATCCGCGCAACAGTTGATTAATAGTAGAGAGTAAAAAAGTAAAAGCGGGCGCTTCTTCCACCTACACCCACCCGTCATTGACACTCGAGTAGCGGGGTCTACTATTAACCATAGCTCCAGATTCCATAAAAACTAATAAAGGAATGACCGCTATGCCAAGTCAATATCGAGTCTTGCGTGTTTTTCTATTATTCATTGTTACTGCATTGATGGGGCAGAAAGTTGTCGCCCAATATTGCGTCGACAACGTTGTGCTTGTGCATGGCAACGGATCTTCACCGTCAAGTTGGGATAATACTGTCGACAAGTTGTTGTGGAGCGGCTACCAGCAAGCACAAATTTTCGCGCCAGCCTGGGGCGTGTCCAATCCGGCGATCAATAATCACTACGGCCGGGAAGAGGTGCCAGTGCGGGAGGCAATCGTTGCTGCGATCGAAAGTTCTTGCACCGGTAAAATCGACATTATCGCCCATTCCATGGGCGTGACCCTCGCTGCTCAGCAGGTGATAAAGCTTGGCGCTGACGATCTGGTGGAGAGCTTTGTGGGTATCGCCGGGGCTTACCGGGGCGTTTGGACTTGCGGGGTATACCCCTTTAACGTGTGGACTTCTACCTGCGGCAAGTGGGGTTCTTCCATCGGCAGTCCGTTCCTGCAATGGCTGTACGGTAAGCCCATAGCGCAGCGGGTGTTCAGCATGAAAAGCTGGATCGACCAGGTTGTCTGTGCCTGGGGCACCTGCATGGTCAATGGCAGGCACACCAGCCAGATTGAGGGTGAACAAGACAGCTACACCTACTACTACGGTCACTTTGGATTGCAGAAATACACCGCGGATGACCAACTGATGCTGATTTACTGAGGTGCAAACCAGCAACTTGATCGCCTTGGTGCATTGAGTTTGTGCGGATAACAGTCCAGCGCCAGTAGCAATGGTAAACACCCCCGGCGAGGCCGGGGGGATATTACGGGAGCTGAGCCAGTTGACTGTCGATTTCGGCAGCCGTTGGTCTCAACTGCGCCAGGCCTCTGTCTCGCCGCCGCTGCCCCAGGTAATAGATAATGGGTGCGGCGATAAACACCGACGAACTGGTGCCAATAACAATGCCAAACAGCATCGGCAGCGCGAAGCTGGAAACCGCCATGCCCCCGGCAATTGCCATCGGCAGTAGCGCCAGGAACGAGGTAAAGGACGTAAACAGTGTGCGCGACAGGGTCGCGGTGATGCTGTCGTTGAGCAGTTCCAGCAGGGGTTGCTCGGGGGTTGCACGCAGGTTCTCCCGGATGCGGTCGAACACCACCACCTTGTCGTTGATCGAATAGCCGATCAATGCCAGCAATGCCGCCACTGCGGTGAGATTGAATTCGACGCCGGCGAGCACAAAGAAGCCGATGGTCTTGGTCAGGTCCAGGGCAATGGTAAGGGCGGCGGCCAGGGCAAAATGGGTCTCAAAGCGGATCCACAGGTAAGCCACCAGGCCAGCGGCCGCCAGCAGCAGCGCCAGTATGGTGTCGTCACTGAATTGACCGCTGACTTTAGGGCCCACCAGGTCAACCCGTTCAAATTGTGCCTGCGGCGACAATTGCAACACCGCTAGCTTGACCGTTTGCAGCACCGTGCCCGAGGCTACGTCCTGGTTGCCCTGTTCGCCGGACGCAACCGGAACGCGCAGCAAATACTCGTCGCTGCCACCGAACTCCTGCAGCGCGATGTCCGCCAGGCCCTGCTGTGCCAGTCCGGTTCGCAAGGCCTCGAGGGACACGCCTGGCGCCCTGACTTCTGCGACTACGCCACCGCTGAAATCGACGCCATATTGCAGCCCCGGTTGGATAAACAGCGCAATCGAGGCGAGCGACAGCAGCGCCGATACCCCCAGCCCGATGACCCGCCCGCGCATGACGTTGAGAGGCTGGTGCCAGAGTGCGTCGAGCCAGCGTGGCCGGGCAAGGCGCAAGGGCTTCTGCTCGCCGCGGCCGCGCTGTTGCACCCGCCACTCCATAATCAGGCGAGTGACCGCAACCGCCGTAAACAGCGAGGTCAGGAGTCCGATGCCGATGGTGACGGCAAAGCCGCGCACGGGACCACTGCCAAACAGGAACAACAGGCTGACGGTAATCAGGGTGGTGGCGTTGGCGTCGAGAATGGTGCCGTAGGCGCGACTGAAGCCCTCCTGCACCGCCAGGCGCGCCGATCGGCCCCGGCGCAGTTCCTCGCGAATGCGCTCGTTGATAAGAATATTGGCGTCGACCGCCATGCCCAGGGTGAGGATGATGCCGGCGATTCCCGGCAAGGTCAGTGTGGCGCCGAGCAGGCTCAGTACGCCAAACACCAGGGTCACGTTGATGGCCAGCCCGAAGCAGGCGATTAAACCCCAGCTACCATAGGCTGCCACCATAAAGGCCAGTACCAGCAGCGCACCCAGCACACCGGTGACAAGGCCCATTTGGATCGAGTCGTTGCCGAGATCCGGTCCCACGGTGCGTTCTTCAATTACTTGCAGTTTTGCCGGCAGGGCGCCGGCACGCAGCAACAGTGCCAGGTTGCTCGCTTCAGATACACTGAACGCACCGCTGATCTCGCCGCTGCCACCGCCAATCACGCTGCGAATGACCGGCGCCGTAATGACGCGGCCGTCGAGCACCACCGCCAGCGGACGACCTATATTATTGCGCGTCATCTCGGCAAACTGGCGGGCACCGGCAGTGTCGAGCCGAAACGTAACCACCGGCTCACCGGTTTGTTGTTGAAAGGCAAGCTGGGCATCGTGAATGTGGGTGCCGCTGAGTGCCACCCGTTGCTCCAGGCGAAAGGTCTCGCCGAGGTCATCTTTGCGTACCATGGCAGGCCCAGCGGCGCGGTGCTGGGCGGAGACAACCCAGTGAAAGGTCATCTGCGCTGTAGTGCCGAGAATCTTGCGGATCGCCTGTGGATCCTCAACGCCCGGCAGTTGCACCAGGATGCCATCGCCACCCTGGCGGCTGATACTCGGTTCCACCAGCCCGGTTTCATTGAGGCGCTTGCGCAATACCTCGAGGCTGCGCTCGATGGCGTCGTCTGCCAGCGACTGTCGGGCATGGTCCTGCAGTTCGAGGCGCAACTCGGTACCCTGCTGTCGCAGCCGGTACTGGCTCGGGCTATCCCCGGTCTTCAGGGTTTGCCGTACAACCCCGGCTGCGGCGTCTGTGGTACTGGCAGCGCGCGTACTGAAACGTATGTCCGCCGCAGCCACTTGCGCTGGGCTGTGGGCCAAGCCAGCGCTGCGCAGGGCCTGGCTGATGTTGTCGGCAATCTGCTCATTGTGGGCGCTGAACAGTGCATCGCGATCGATTTCCAGCAGCAGGTGGGAACCACCGCGTAAATCCAGGCCGAGGCTAAACTGACTGTTGCTGTACCAGCCGGGCAGGGCCGCCGACATCGACGCAGGTAAAAAGCTGGGCAGTGCGCAGAGCACGCCCAGCACAACGACCAGGCTGTAGACCACAGCCCGGGACTTGAATGATTTCATGGCTAATCCTCTGCCGCCCGTACCCGCAGCCAGGGAGCGGCTAATTGATCCTAAAATGTGTTTGTAGAGTTACAGGATCAGGCGAGGGGTGGGGCGCGGGCCGGTGGCAGCCGGTAATGGCGCGCCAGCAGAGTTGCCGCTGTTGGCAGTGCCTGCAGTGGCGAAGTGGCGACCAGCGCGACGGGCAGCTGCGGCGCTGCGCCGAGCGCGTCTGGCGACGAAGGTTCGGAGGAATTATCGGCCCCGGGGTCTTGCTTTTGACCCGTCAACGCCGTGCGCAGGTGGTCGTAACCGCTGGCGAGACTGAGTCGCTCGCCCAGGGTTTGAGCCTGTGGCGCTGCCCCACTGGTGTGGGCCGACGACAGGGTCACCCCGTTCAGCACCACGCACAGCAGTAGCGCAAGCAGCTGCTGCCACGGCGCAATGGAGGCGCGCTGTGGTGCGGGGCTTAGCGGTCGGCTGTGAGCAAGGGGCATAGGAACCGTTATTGGGCAATGTGTTACTGCAGGAATAAGATGGGTTCGAATCCGAACCGGCGCCAGTTTATAGCGTTTACCGGGTACAGGCCACGGATTTTTTGACCTGTTGGTTGGCTCAACAGAAGGTGCAGAAGTGCTAAATCCTGGATCGTACTTTACTGCTCAACCCTATCACTCGATTGCCCACAAGCGTTTGTACAGCTTGTACAGCAGCCACCAGAACAGCAGTGGCAAAACCAGGGTTTTCAATAACATCAGCGCCATCAACTCGATCATTGTGCCAATTTTGTCTTCCGCCGCTTCCAGCGTGTTTTTCACATTGTCCGTTACCCGCTGTACAGCGCCCCCCAGCCCCACGTTCTTGTTGAACCAGTCCGAGATCGAACAGCTGCCGCCTTCAGCTTGGGTTTTGCGGCACTCAATTTCTTCGTTCAATGCGCTGCGCTGTTCTTCCAGGGATTCAATCCTGCTTAACCGTTGGTCGATGTCTTGTTGCAGGCTCGCCATTTTGCGTCGCGCACTGGCGATGGTTGGATTGTCGTCGCCAAAGACATTCAGTTTTTCCATCAGGCTGTATTTGTTGCGCTCTTGTTCGATGGATTCGGCATGGCCTTTTATTTGAGCGAGCCGTGCAGCAACCTCCGCGTTCAAGGCCAGAATGCGCGCGTTTATGGCATTGATTTCAGCCTGCAGTTGGTTGTTTTCCTCCTCGTTCAGGCGGTTTTTGTCCGCTTGTTTGATGGCGTCGGACGCCTGGCTAAGGTTGTCTTGCAAGCTTTGCAGTTGCCGTTGGTTGGCGCGGACTTGCTCGGCGAGGAACAGGTTGTCCACCAGGGTATTGCCGAGGATGATAAAGACGATGGAGGCGCGCAGAATAAGCAGGCTGAAAAACACCTTTTTACTCGTCTCTGAATACCGTTGCCATACAACCAGTGTGGCAACCGCGGCAGCGGCGGAAATGGTCAGCAAAATATTAAAGATGTTATTGCTGGTAATGTACAAGAGTATTTTTTGCAGTGCCAAAGAGCCCAGCGCGTAGGTCATGGCCGCTGAGAAGCGCTCGACAATATCGTTTAGCGGGTCGAGAATTTCAAAGGGTGAGGTGGTGGCAAAGACAATACTTATTTCGATTTCCTGCAACACGGAAATGGTGCCATTTAAAACCCGGGCAGTAGCGTAAATAATACCCGCCCCCAGCAGGGCGTCATCCACCATTTTTTCGGCTTGATGGTCCAGTACGCCGGACCAGAAGACAAATAAAGCGAGAATCACCAGTGCTACGAAACCGGCCTGACGTTGCTTGAGTGAAAACAGCCGGGCTTCGGCGGGGTGTTTGATCGCTGGCATGTCAGCTTTCCTGTCGGGCAATGAGATGAGTTTGGGGTAAGTGTGCTAAAGCGGTCGTTCACTTATTCTATCGCTATAACCTGGCGGAATAACGGGGTGGGGCTCTACCCCATGTTCCGGCCTGGGCATCAATATAACGGGTGTAGTTGATTCTACAGGTTTTGGCTCTAGTCCAGTGGTCGTAGTCGGGCATTTCTGCGGCATGCGCTATAATCTGGCAATAAATCGACAACCGGCAGGGATGTAGACGGTGGATTATTATGGCTATTTTCTTCCCTAACCTGTGGGTCGCAGTTGCGAGGGGGCGGTCTGGAGAACATTGCTCTTTATCGACATGATCCGGGCCATGCACAAGCTGCTGATTACCAGCTGCCGCAATGATTATCGTGCTGGGCAATTGCGCACTACCGCCAGGGCGCTGACGGGTTGATGTGACGGAAGTGCAGGCGCTATAGCCAGCTTCGCCCGGGGGCTACAGAGCACGTCACCTGACTAGGTTAGCCTCCGCTGGCGTCTGTAATTTTAGAAAACAGATTGATTACGGCCACTCCAGCCACGATCAGGCATATGCCCATAATGGCCGGCCAATCGAGTTTTTGCCCGAAAAATATATAACCTGCTAAGACTATCAGAGCGGTTCCGGCTCCAGCCCATACGGCGTAGGCGATACCCACCGGAATGGCTTTTAAGGAGATCGAGAGAAAATAGAATGATATGACATAGGAGACAATAACCACCGCAGATGGGACCAGTCGAGTTAAGCCTTCAGAGCTCTTTAGAAAAGAAGTGCCGATGACCTCTGTAACAATTGCAATGGACAGATAGAACCAATGTGACATGTGAGTTTCTCCATCGTATGGCTGGCCCCACACGCCATACGGCTCCGGGTTCTGGCATTTTAGATCAATGTTTGTTGCTATAGACGCCAAAGTGAATGTACATCTCCCGGGCCTTGCGGCCCTCGGCAACGTTAGCCGGAACCTGGTGTGACACCGGGTCCAGGCTGCGCAAGTAGGCGACGATAGCGCCGGCGTCAGCGTCCTTCAGCCGGGTGTAGGCGGGAAATGGCATAACCGCCAGGCCCCTGTTGCCGTGGCGGTCGACACCGTGGCGAATCATGTTCAGTAACTCGGTGTCACTCCATGCACCGATGCCGGTGTTAACGTCGGGAGTCAGGTTGGGCGCATATAATACGCCCGGGTTTTTTACCAGCAGGGGGTTGGAGTAGGCGATACCAACCCGGGAACCCGCCAGGCGGCGTGCGCTGTTGGGCATCCCGATAAGCGCGCCATCGGTATGGCAACTGCCACAGCCCAGTAATTCAACCAGGTATTTGCCTTGCTCGACCTGTGCCACAGGGTACGCCGCCAAAACCTTGTTGCCGGGTGCCGGCGCCTCCATGATCGTGGTGGGCGTGTGCGCTTTGAAATCTGCCAGTGGGTCGGGTGGGGTGGCACAGGATTGCAGTGCCAGAATGATTGCGGGGCACAAGAGTGGATGTAATAGTTTTATCTTTGTTTTCCACATCCGCGTGCACTCCATTATCTTTGAGTAACTCAATGATAATGATATCACTGGCTACTCTATACAAGTTGATTGACATCAAGAGGCGGTGCTGAATCCGGCTGCAGTGACAGCCACAGAGCCAATAGCCAGCGTCAAGCCGCGCTTTGTATTAGTCTGTTTATAATAAACCGTCCTAAACAGCTTGTTCTTTACTAACTTTTTGATCCTTGCCCTGGCACACTTTGGCAGTGTGGAGGTGGTATAGTGAAATCAGCCCCAAACTTTGAACAGTGACATAATAATCAAGGTGGGCATTATCAAGGAAGGACTGCAAGAACTGTGGATTGACGTGATATTAACCGCGGAGATTCAGGTGGTTGTCCTATGTACAGTTGTTCTATGTTCAGTTGCCCTACGTGGAATAGCCAGCAACTTAAAAGTATAGCTATTGCTGTCATCTTTCTTCTTGGCACGCTGCCAGCGCAGTCGGGTTTTGCCAAGGGGTTGGAGTCTGTCCCGAAGCAACTGCCGGTAGAGCCCCGGTTGGTCGACCCTCGGCAGATCGAGGATGTCGCACTGCTGGAGTTGGATCAAAACACCAAAGCCATCCTCGACAAGGCTCTGGGGCATGTCAAAGGTACTGAGACGCTGGCCAGGAGCCTGCACCTGTTTCTGTTTGGCAAGGGCTTTTACGATATCCGCTACAATTTTGCCGTCACCGGTTCAGCGCAACAGACATTCGATGCCGGTTACGGCAATTGCCTGTCCCTGGCCAGTCTCTATGTGGCATCTGCCCGTCACCTCGGGCTCGACGCACGCTTCCAAAGTGTTGAAGTGCCGCCGCAATGGTCGGACCTGGATGATTTTTATATGGTGGCGGGTCACCTCAATGTGATCGTCTGGCTGGGCCGCGGGCATGACAAATTGATTGTCGAATTCAGCAACGTTTATTCCGCTGCAAAAACCAGCCAGATGAAATCCGAAATCATTGCGGATGAGCGAGTTTTGGCAGAGTTTTACAGTAACCTGGCGATCGACAAGCTGCAGCAGCAGGCACTCGCGGAGGCCCGGGCTTACCTGCTGAAAGCCATCGACACCTACCCAAAAATTGATTTTGTCTGGTCGAACCTGGGTGTTGTCAACAAGAGGCTTGGCGATTTTGCTGCGGCCGAACAAGCCTACAAAACTGCATTGAAAGTCAATCGCAAACACATGTCCAGCCTGAACAATTTGTACGCGCTGTATTTACACCAGCAGCGTGACAAGGAAGCCGAAAAACTGGCCAAACGGGTCGAGCGTTACAGCCGCAAAAACCCTTACAACCTGGCCCGGTTGGCGCGGCTGGATATCGACAACGGCAACCTGGACCACGCCATCGGGTTGTACAAAAAAGCCATCAAAATAAAGGCAGATGAAGTGGATTTTTACCTGCAGTTGGCATCCCTGTATTACTCGCTGGGGGATTATGCCCGCAGCAGCGAGCAACTGCATCGGGCCACGGAGTTGGCCACCAATGCCGAGGAGTTGGCCCGCTATCAGGGCAAACTGGATTTCGTGCAGCAGGCCAGTTTGTAATGCACATCCGTTGTAGTGCTCACCGGGCCAGTTTGTAACCCTCGCCGTTTTAGTGCGCCCCGGCTTTGTATTTGAAGAACCGGCTAATCCAGTGCGCTATGCGTTCACCCTCGTTAACCGAGTCGTTACCCTCGAGCTGCTCCAGTGCAGCGTCGGCCAGGGCTTCAGGTATTACTGAGCGGCGACGCAAGGCAACCAGGGCCTTTTCATAGCTGTCGGAAAACTCCGGATGTGCCTGCAGCGAGATGGCCCAATTGCCGTAGGCGAGGCCCGCGTAGCGGCAGAAACTGGATGAGGCGATGGTCCTGCTGCCGGGTGGTGCTACCACAACCTGGTCCTGGTGCATGGCGTTGAGGGAGAAGTGTGTCGCCTGGAAGTCTGCAAGCATGGCGGGATCGTCAATGGTGTATTGCTGGGGGCCGACGGACCAGCCCTGGGCAAATTTTTCCACCTTGCCACCCATGGCGGCGGCGAGGATTTGATGACCAAAGCAAATCCCCACCACTTTCTTTTCCGCACTCTGGCACTGCTGCAGAAACTCTTGTAAGCGCAACATCCAGGGCAGGTTTTCATAGACGCCGTGTTTGGAGCCGGTAATTAACCAGCCGTCACAGGCGTCGATTGAATCGGGAAAGCGGTTTTCCCGCACCGGGTAGATGATAAAGTTCAGGCTGGAATCTGCGCCGCCCAGCAGGTCGACGAACATAGCGCCGTAGCCGCTGTACTGGTTGATCAATTCTGCTGGGGGAGTGCCGGTTTCCAGAATGCCAATGGTTAATGTCACTGTGGTTAATCCTGTCTGTTTAGTGAGTGTCTTGCCGGAAAAACACCAAATTTCATACCATCGTCCTCCTGGAGCCGGGCGTTAACCTCGATTGGCTGGTCTATTAATCCAGCTATTGCTCCAGCATTTGCGCCAGAATCTTGCCGGCCTCATCGAGCCCCTTAAGCGCCTTCTCAACCAGTTCGTCAACTTGCGCCCTGCTGATAATTAACGGCGGGGCCGAGATCATGGTGTCGCCGACGGCGCGCATCACCAGGCCGTGGCGAGTAACTGCATCGCGGACGATATTGCCGGCGTTAATGCCCTTGGGAAATCGCTGCCGGGTCGCCTTGTCCATAACGATTTCGATTGCGCCCAACATACCCAGCACCCGGGCTTCCCCCACCAGCGGGTGGGCGCCAAGGGTCAGGAAGCGCTGCTTGAACCAGGGGCCAATATCGTCGCGGACCCGCGCGAGAATGTTGTCCCGCTGAAACAGTTCGATGGTTTTTAGCGCCGCGGCACAGGCGGCGGGATGACCGTTGAAGGTGTAGCCGTGGGCAAACTCAGCTTCGTCGGCCAGCAGCACTTTGGCCACCTTGTCGGACACCAGCACGCCACCCAATTGCTGGTAGCCATTGGTGACCGCTTTGGCAAAGGTGATCAGGTCCGGCTGGATATTGTAGTACTCGCTGGCGAACCAGTGACCGGTGCGACCGAAGCCGGTAATCACTTCGTCGGCGATCAATAGCACATCGTACTGTTTGCATATATCTGCCACCAGCGTCCAGTAATTGGGTGGCGGTATGCGCACGCCACCGGCACCCATAATCGGCTCGCCAATCATGGCTGCGACATTCTCGGCACCCAGCTCGAGAATCTTCTCTTCCACCGACCGGGCCGCACGGCGACCGAACTCTTCTTCACTCTCGCCGGGCAGGCCCTCACCAAATTGATAGGGTTGCATGACGTGTTCAACGTAGGGAAGCGTATCGAACTGATCGTGCATAAACGCCATGCCGCCAAGGCTGGCCGAGGCAATGCTGCTGCCGTGATAGGCATTTTCCCGGGCGATAAAGTAGCGTTTTGTGGTCTTGCCCTGGATATCCCAGTAGCGGCGCACCAGGCGGATATTGGTGTCATTGGCTTCAGAGCCTGAGCCGGCAAAAAAGACATTGCTGATATGGGGCGGCGCAATCTCAACCAGGCGCCTGGCAGTTTCTATGGCCGTGGTATGGGCACACTGGAAAAAATTGTTGTAAAACGGCAGGTACTCTAGCTGCTGGTTAATCGCGGCACTGATTTCCGGGGTTGAATATCCCAGGTTACAGCACCAGAGCCCGGACATGCTGTCCAGCAGCTTGTCGCCATCGTTGGTGTAAACATAGATATCTTCCGCACGATCGATAATACGAGCACCGGCCTTGCGTATTTCACCGTGTTTGGTAAAGGGGTGCAGGAATACCGCACTATCCAGTTCTTGCCACTCGGTGGTGCTGCGGCTGGGCAAAAAGTCCGGTGTTTTTTTCATGGTTTGCTACTCAAGAGATAACCGCTTTGATTTCACAGTATTCGTGCAAACCTTCGTCACCCCACTCGCGGCCGTTGCCGGATTGCTTGTAGCCGCCAAAGGGGGCTTCGCCATTAAAGCTGCCGCCCTGGATAAAGCACTGGCCGGCCTTGATCTGTTTGGCAATCGCCAGTGCAGCGTCCTCGGTGGCGGCGAACACATTGGAAGACAGGCCGTAGCGACAGTGGTTGGCCATGGCGATCGCCTGGTCCAGGTCATCGTAGGCGATGATGCACAGAACCGGACCAAAAATTTCTTCCTGGGCGATGCTCATGTCATTGCGGACATCGGCAAACAGGGTGGGGGCTACATAGGCGCCGTGTTCCACTCCGGCTGGCATTTCCAGGCCGCCAGTCAGCAGTCGCGCACCTTCGGCGACACCTGTGCGAATATAGTCCAGAACCGTCTGGCGCTGGCGTTCAGAGCTCATGGGGCCGACTTTGGTTTTGGGGTCCGTAGGGGCTCCGACGGGCCATGCGGCACAAGCATTCCGGGCGATGTCCAACGCTTCTTCGTAGCGGCTGCGGGCAACAAACAGACGGGTAGGGGCATTACAGCTCTGGCCGCTATTGATCATCACCTTGTTGACGCAATCTTTGACTGCAGCCCGTTGGTCGGCGTCTTCGGTAACGATATAGGGTGATTTGCCGCCCAGCTCCAGGGTCACCCGCTTGACCGTTGGTGCTGCGTATTGGGACACCATTACCCCGGCTCGAGTTGAGCCGGTAAACGACACCATGTCCACCTCCGGGTGACTGCACAGTGTTGGGCCGAGGCTGGCCCCCTCGCCGAGCAGCAGGTTAAAGACGCCGGCGGGCAAGCCCACTTTATGGATAATCTCCGCCATAATCAGGTCTTGCAATGGCGTCTGCTCCGCCGGCTTGCACACCACGGTGCAGCCGGCGGCCAGGGCTGGCGCCAGCTTGCCGGTGAGCTGGCTGAGGGGATAATTCCACGGGTTGATCAGGGTGCACACACCCACCGGTTCTTTCAGCACCTTGAAGCCATTGCGCTGCTCTACCGCCTCCATCTGCAAGGCGCGCTCGGCAAAGCTGCGAAATGCAGCGGAATTACCGGACACCTGCAACCAGGGCACCACCTTTCTGGGGCAGCCCATGGTCAGGCTGAGCGCCGCGGCAAAGTCGGCAGCGCGATTATCCATCTCCTCGGCGATGGCCATAAGGTAGTCACGGCGCTCGCGCGCCGGGGTTTGCGACCAGGTCGGGAAGGCTGCCCGGGCAGCGCTGATGGCGCTCTCTGCATCGGCAGTATTGGCCAACGGGATGCGCACTGCCACCTCGGCGGTGGCCGGGTTAATGACATCGAAGGTGGCGTTGCTGAGGGGCTTTACCCAGCGCCCGTTGATGTAGAAGTGCTCATAGTCTGTGTTCATAATAAATCCGCAAACAGGCTTGATGACTGTTAATTTAGTATAGTGTCAAGCCTGCCAGTTCCCTATAGCCCGGATCGGGTATTTCAGAGGTTTCAGCAAAAATCGCGTGGTTAGCCGGCATCCACCCTTACGGCCGGGTATGGCAGTGTGAAAACGGCTGTTGTGACTTGCTGTGGCGAGCAGTAGTGTAGAGCTTTGGGTAATCAGCCGGCACCGGCTAAACAGGAAAAACTATATGCACGCTTCCAGCTTATCGGCTGCCGACCAGGCCAAACAGTTTCTGGACAAGTATCCGCAAGTGGATACCATCGAGATGATCCTGGCGGATATCAACGGGGTGCACCGGGGCAAATGGCTGCCCCGGGAGAGCCTGGTGAATGCCCTACAAGGCAGTATCAAACTTCCCATAACCACGCTCTGCCTGGATATCTGGGGCCGCGATGTCTATGAGTTGGTGTTTGAATCGGGCGATGCCGACGGCCTCTGTTTGCCCGTGGCGGACAGCCTGGCGCTGGTGCCCTGGGCCGAGCGGCCGGCGGCGCAAATGCTGGTGTCCATGGCGAACCTGGACGGCACGCCGTTTGCCGGCGACCCCAGGGTAGTGCTGCAACAGGTGTGCGATCGCTACCGGGGGTTGGGCTTGCGCCCGGTGGTGGCCATCGAGCTGGAATTTCATTTGTTGCAACAGCCGCGCGCTGCCGATGGCAGCCCCGCGCACACCGGGAACCAGGCGGAGCGGCCCCTGGGCGGAGAGACCTACAGCCTCGACCTGATGGAGAAGTACGCAGCGGTTTTTCACGAGATGCGCGACGCGGCGGCGCTGCTGGGGGTGGCGGTTGACACGCTGATCAAAGAGGGCGGCCCCTCGCAATACGAAATCAACCTCAACCATACCGACGACCCGCTGGTCGCGGCTGACCAGGCCCTGATGTTAAAGCGCCTGATCAAAAAGGTGGCGCAAAAGCATGACCTGGTGGCGTCATTTATGGCCAAGCCATTTGCCGACTCGGCGGGCAACGGCATGCACGTGCACTTCAGTTTACTCAACGACGCCGGCGCCAATGTCTACGACAATGGCAGCGAAGCGGGCAGTGCGACGTTGCGCCACGCCATCGCCGGTCTGGCTGACACCATGCCGGACTGCATGGCCATCTTTGCGCCCAACCAGAATTCCTATCGGCGCTTGCAACCGGGCAACCACGCGCCGCTGTCGCCGTGCTGGGGCTACGAAAACCGCACCGTTGCCCTGCGCGTGCCCGCAGGTGACACCAGCGCCATGCGCATTGAGCACCGAGTCGCCGGCGCCGACGCCAATGCCTACCTGACCCTGGCCGCCATCCTCGCCGGTGCCTATGTCGGTATCACCGAGAAGAGGGCGGCACCGGAGCCCACCGTCGGTGACGCCTACAGCACCCACAAGCCCAGCCTGCCCGCTTTTTGGCCGGAGGCGCTGCGGCGATTTGATGCATCCCGGTTTATTGCCCAGCAGTTGAACCCCACACTGCAGAAAATGTACAGTGCCAGCAAATGGCAGGAGCTCAACCAGTTCAACAACACCGTGACCTCAATGGAGTATGACGCCTACTTGAACACGGTTTGATCGATTGCAGGAATCTGCAGTAATCAATGACACAGCAATCTGGAATGGCAAAGAATTACTTAATGGGTACTGAGGTAGGGCTGGCTGCAGGGGCTTGTTTGCAAGACCCACGACAGCAAGGATGCTGTCGTGGAGCCTCCAGGGACGGATGCACGGCGAGTCTTGAAAGCAAGGCCCTGGAGCCAGACCGGGAGAAAGACTGATGCCCCTCGGGCTAAAAAGTTTATGTCCGCTATAGCCGATAGTTATTGAAAGTGGTAATCAGGAAGAAGTAAATGAACATACTGCACACCTCCGACTGGCATCTGGGCAAGACCCTGTACGGCAAAAAACGTTACGAGGAATTCGAGGCTTTTTTAAACTGGCTGGTGGATACCATTACCGAGCAGGCCATCGACGTCTTGTTGATTGCCGGCGATGTGTTCGATACCAGCGCCCCCAGCAATCGCGCCCAGGCCCTGTATTACCGCTTTCTCTGCCGAGTGGCGACGTCCACCTGCCGGCATGTGGTGGTGGTTGCCGGTAACCACGACTCGCCCACCTTTCTCAACGCACCCCGTGAACTGTTGCGAGCACTGGACGTGCACGTGATTGGCAGCGCCTGCGACAACCCCGCCGATGAAGTGCTGCTGCTGGCCGATGCCCGGGGTGAGGCGGAACTGCTTGTGTGTGCCGTGCCCTACCTGCGCGACCGGGATATCCGCGTCGCCGAAGCGGGGGAGAGCATTGAGGATAAGGAGCGCAAACTGGTGGACGGCATCCGCAATCACTACGCCGAGGTCGTGGCCGAGGCCGAGCGCCAGCGCACCGAGCTGGGACGTCATATCCCCATCGTTGCCCTTGGCCACTTGTTCACCGCCGGCGGCAAAACCGAGGAAGGGGACGGCGTACGCGAGCTCTACGTCGGCTCCCTGGCTCACGTCACTGCCAGCCTGTTTCCCGACGCCATCGATTACCTGGCGCTGGGGCACTTGCACGTACCGCAAAAAGTCGGCGGCTCCGAGTTGATGCGCTACAGCGGCTCGCCCATCGCCATGGGCTTCGGCGAGGCCAAACAGCAAAAAAGCGTCTGCAAGATCGTCTTTGATCGCACGCCGGGCGCAGCCGGTACTGAGCGCCAGGCCGCCGCAGTGCAACTTATCAACGTACCGGTAATCCAGCCGCTGGAGCGCATCAAGGGCAACTGGGAACAGTTGCAGGCGCGCTTGCTGGAGTTAGCCGTGCTTGAATCCAGCGCCTGGGTGGAAATCATTTACGAGGGCGAGGCGGTGATCAGCGACCTGCGCGAGCAACTGGATGCCGCCGTGGGCAGCTCCGCCATGGAAATTATCCGGGTCAAGAACAGCCGCATTGTGGAGCGGGTATTGGCCCAGCGCGGCGCCGATGAAACCCTGGACGACCTGGACATGAACGACGTGTTTGCCCGCTGCCTCGATGCCCACGAAGTACCGCAAGAGCAACGCGCCGAGTTACTGCACGCCTATCAGGAGACAGTAGTGTCCCTGCAGCACGACGATACCCGGGCGGAGTAATACACAGAGTTATGCGAATACTGCAAGTACGTTTTAAAAACCTCAACTCGCTGGTAGGCGAGTGGGAGATTGACCTGACCCGGCCGGCGTTTGTGGCCGACGGTATCTTCGCCATCACCGGCCCCACCGGCGCCGGCAAGACCACCATCCTCGATGCCATCTGCCTCGCTCTCTATGGGCGCACCCCACGCCTCAACAAGGTTACCAAGAGCAGCAACGAGATTATGTCGCGCCAGACCGGCGAGTGTTTTGCCGAGGTGACTTTTGCCACCCCCTCGGGGCGCTATCGTTGCCACTGGAGCCAGCACCGAGCGCGGCGTAAACCGGAAGGCGAGTTGCAGGCACCGAAACACGAAATTGCTGATGCGGACTCCGGCAAGATCGAGGAGAGCAAACTGCGTGGCGTGGCGGAGCAGATCGAAACCGTCACCGGCATGGACTTCGACCGCTTTACCCGCTCCATGCTGCTGGCCCAGGGCAGCTTTGCCGCCTTCCTGCAGGCCGCGCCGGACGATCGCGCGCCCATCCTCGAGCAGATCACCGGTACCGAGATCTACAGCCAGATTTCCATGCGGGTGCACGAGCGGCGCGGGGAGGAAAGGAAAAAGCTGGATGCTTTGGAGGCAGAACTGAAAGGCATGCAGCTGTTGGCGCCCGAGGAAGAGCAGCAACTCAGCAACAGCCTTGAGCAAAAAAGCGTTGCGGTTACCGAACTCAACCGGGAGCTTCAACAGCAGCAGAACCGCATCGCCTGGGCTGAAGGCATCGCCCGACTGGAGCGGGAACAAGCCCAACTGGCCAACGCAAAAATTGATCTCGATGCCCGTGCAGCCGACTTTCAAGCGCACGCTGAAAAACTCCACCAGGCCAACCGTGCGCTGGAGTTGGCCGGTGATTATTCCGCCCTTAAGGCCTTGCGCCAGGCCCAGAGTGAAGACCAGCGTCTGGCCGACGAAGGCAATAAAGCTCTGCCGCAACGGCGCGACGCCGCGGCTCAGGCGGAAGCGCAGCGGCTACAGGCAAGTGCCGCACTGGAAGCCAGCAAATCCGAACAGCTCACCCTGCAGCCTACACTGCGCCGGGTGCGGGAGCTGGACCTGAACCTTGCCAGCCAGGCTAAGACCCTGGGAGAGGCTGAGGAGGCTATTACAGCGGCTTCCTCTGCCCTTGAGGCCGACCGCACCCGGCACGGCAGGGACAACGCAGAGCTGCAACAGAAAAACCAGGCCCTGGAAAGCCTGCGGCAACAACAACTCGCCCACCAGGCGGATGCTCTGCTGGTGGAGCACTTCACCGGTCTGCAACAGCGCATGCAGGTGCTGCAGGGTATCCACCAGCAGCACAGTACCAGGCTCGACGCGACCATCCAGGCGCAGCAACAGTTGCAGGTGGCGGAGCACAATTGGCAGACGCAGGCGCAACAGCTGGAAGAAAAAAGCCGTCAACGGGATGAGGTACAGGCATCCCTCAGCGCCAAACAGGATGAACTGCAGCAACTGCTGCAACAGCAAACAGTGGCGCAATGGCGCCACGAGCAAGCGCAATTGGCCCAACAGAAAGAGCTGCTCGACAAGGCCGGCACGGCGCAACAAACCTTGCTGCGGTCGCGGCAAGCGCTTGAACAATATGAAAGCCAGCAGTCGGCCCTGTTGACCAGGGAGCAAGAGCTTGGCCAGCAGCGCGAGCGGCAGAGCGCGACCCAAGCCGGCCTCGAAAATGAACTGCAGTTGCTGGAAACCCAGTTGACCCTGTTGCAGCGCATCGAGAGTTATGAAGAGGCGCGCCACCAGTTGCAAGACGGCCAGGAGTGCCCCCTGTGCGGTGCCACCGAACACCCCTTCGCCCAGGGCAACGTGCCCAAGCCCGACACCACCCGCGAGCAACTGACGCGGGTCAGGGGTGACCTGAAAGCGGCGAGCGCTGCGCTCACTGACACCAACATCAACAGCGCCCGAGTGCAGAAGGATCTGGAGCAAGTGGCCGCGGGGCTGCAGCAACAGAGTGAAATCATTGCGGAGACCACGCAAGCGCTCGGCAGTCTGTGTGCGCAGCTGCCAGCGGAGTTTAACCTCAGCGCCACTGATGCCGAACTCGAAGCCAGGTTGCAGCGGCAACAAACAAGCAATACTGAAGCGCTGGCGCGAGTGGCTCATACTCTCTCCCGAGCAGAGCAAGTGGAGCAGGATCGGCAGCAATTACAGGCGGCGCTGGAGCAGGCGCGGGAGTCGTGTGTTGCCGCCGAGCGGGCAGTGCAAACTGCGGCGCACCAGCGGGATATGGCCAACCAGCAGTTGCTGCGGCTTAAAGGCGAAGCGGCCGGCCTGCAAGAGCAACAGCAGCAGGGCCTGGCGCAATTGCAACAGGAACTGCAGGCTTTCGGCATCGAAACTCTCGATGTGAATGCCTTGCAAACCGTGCAAGCGCAATTGGCGGCGCGACGCCAGCAGTGGTTAGCAAGGGAACAGAGCAAAGCGGAACTGGAGCGGGAGACCGGCAAGCTGGAGCAGCAAACCCGGCACCAGGCCACAGCCATCCAGGCCGCGGAGAGCGGGCTGGCGCAGCAGCAGGCACGGCGCGATACACTGCAGCAACTGCACAATAGTCTGCTCGCAGAACGCCGTGACCTGTTTGGTGAGCGCCGGCCGGACCAGGAAGAAGCAAAACTGGCCGAGGCCATCAACCAAGGGGAACAAGCGCTGGAGGCCGCCCGGCTGGCAGCGGTGGAGGCCAACCGGCTACTGGACCGACTGGAAACCAGAATTAAGGAATTACAGGCCGCTATTGCGACGCGCGCCACCCAGTTGGCCGAGGTGCAAGCGAGTTTTGAGATGCGGCTCACCAGCTCGGGCTTTGCTGACGAAGCCGATTACCTCAGCGCCTGCCTGCCGGAAAGCGAGCGCAGCAGTCTGGCTCGACAACAACAGCAGCTGACCGATGAGAAAATTCGGCTCGATGCGCGCACCCGGGAAAACAGCAACTCGTTGCAGGCAGAACAGGAAAAGCGCTTAACCGAACAACCGCTGGCGGAACTGCAAGCGGTTCACACCACACTGCTGGCGCAACAAAAAACCTTACAACAGGAGATCGGTGCGCTGCAGCAAAAACTGCAAGACAACGCCGACCTCAAGCAACGCCAGCACGACCGCGCCGCGGCCATCGAGGCGCAGAAAAAGGAGTGTGAACGCTGGAACCTGCTGCACGACCTGATCGGCTCCGCCGATGGCAAGAAGTACCGCAACTTTGCCCAGGGCCTGACCTTCGAAATGATGGTGGGGCACGCCAATCGCCAGTTGCAGAAAATGACCGATCGCTACCTGCTTATACGCGACACCAACCAGCCACTGGAGCTGAACGTGATCGACAACTACCAGGCCGGCGAGATCCGCTCCACCAAAAACCTCTCCGGCGGCGAAAGCTTTATTGTCAGCCTCGCTCTGGCCCTGGGCCTGTCGCAAATGGCAAGCCAGAAAGTGCGGGTGGATTCACTGTTCCTCGACGAAGGTTTCGGCACCCTTGACGAGGAGGCCCTGGAGGTGGCGTTAGACACTCTGTCGGAGTTACAGCACGAGGGCAAGATGATCGGCGTGATCTCCCACGTACCGGCCCTGAAAGAGCGCATCAGTACCCAGATCCAGATTACGCCGTCGGCGGGTGGGCGCAGTACCATTGCCTTTTCGTTTGCGGGGCAGGGGTAGGTGCAGGGGTCGGCTAGGTGAAAGTTGCCGCCAATTTGCTGCCATATTTCGTGAGGCGATATTGCTGTAAGCGGCTGTTGGGTTTGTCGGGAATGGTCATTTCAATCAAACCAGCCTGCAGGGCAGGTTTCAGGTAGCGCGCGCGGAAGGATTTGCGATCTAATAAGAATAATGATTGCTGCAGTTCATCTCGATAAGAGGGGCTGTTGAGGTTTATCATGACCCTGAGCAGGGCTTTTACTTGGGGGGTGACTTGGGGTGTGACTTGGGGGGTGTCGGTGCCTGTAGCACTTTCGACGGTCGCCAGGATCACGCCTAGCATAAATTCTATAAAAGGTGCCGAGTCGCTGTTTTTAGTGCTCTGGTTGAGGGCTTGATAGTACTCTTTTTGATGTTCGTGCACCATGCTCTCTACCGGCAGTTGCGCCAGTATCGGGTTCCATTGACTTAAAATCAGGGTTTGCCACAAGCGCCCATTCGCTCAATTACTTGGGTCAGGAGTAACTTGTTAAGGCAGGCGATAGATAAGGGTAGACTTTAACAACAAATAAATCCGGGCAAGCAGTCAGGCAAAAAACTGCCAAATTGCAGGCAAAAAAAGGGGGCTGCAAGCAGCCCCAAAAGTTCAATCGTTTTAGCTGACCAGAGCTAATATTCGGTTACGCAGCGGCTTCGGTTTTAGCAGCTGGAGCCTTCTTGGCAGCAGTTTTCTTTGCGGCCTTAGGGGCGGCTTTCTTGCCAGTCAGGGTGCTGTAAACTTCTTCAGCAGCAGACTTCAGGATCTTGGCGCTGTCTTCCAGCTTGGTGGTGCCAGCTTTTACGGCATCCTTAACATTGGCAGTTTGCTTTTCAGCTTCTGCTTTGGCGTCGGCGATGGACTTCTCTACCGCTGCTTTAACGTCGGCAGTGGCTTTTTCCACTTCGGCCTTGGAATCGTTAACAGCTTTCTCACCGGAAGAGCGTACCTTGGATACGAATTCCTTGTTGGCAGCGATGCCTTTTTCCAGGACCTTCTTGTTGACGTCAACAATGCCTTTCAGAGCGCCTTGCAGATCTTCAACGTAGGATTTAACAGGAGCGGTGAATTCTTCGGTAGTAGCAGAAGCCTTCTCGGAAACCTTCTTCAGGTTTTCTTCAAAGGATTTAGTCATGTCTTCAACGCCAGTGAAGATTTTGCTTGAGTAGGTAGCCATTGTAGCTTCTCCAATATGAGTAGGGTAAACCAGTTGAGCGGGTTGGTAGTGCTGTTTCCGCTTGTTGGAGCTAATGTATTCTTTTGAATTAGAAAGCACATACTAAAAACCAAAAGAAATTAGGCTTTACACATGTTTACATTGCCGTGGGTGTGGTCGGTGCCAATGTCGGCCTGGCTTTGGGCCCGCTCGCAGCGTGCCAGGTACTTGATTTACAAGGGCGGCACTTAAAGACGAGAGCAACCATAATAATTATTTACCTGCCAGGTCCAGGCGGCCCCCGAGGCAGCGCCCAGTCCCCCGGACCCCTGATCTGGGAGGCCACGATAAAGCTGGCAATGCCCGTTGCAACCCGCAGCAGATTCGGCCTTCGCTAAACATCATGTACTGCAGCAAATGCCACCGCGGGCAGATACTTTTGCCTGTTTGCGTTTTGCCACTTTACAGATTCTATTGATTAATGTAGATTGTTAACAATTGGCACCTGAATGTAGATATAGGACAACTGATTTTATCAATAGTCGTTGTCAGACGGGCTTCTTGCAGTTAAGGGGTTTCCGCGGCTGGTGTGGTTTTTATCATAGGTGACAGCGGCCTGGAGGCGCGGTTGCTGTGTCCGGGGTCGGGCGGCTAGCCCGGGGATACATGAGCAGGAATAGATTGGGTGGGTATAGACGTGACAAAAGCAAACATGGATTTAGAGGTTGGAATGACGGCGGTTTGTGGCGCAGGTGCGCGGACTATCAAGTCGGTCAAGGTGGAGTACTACCAGGTGCCGCTGGCGGAGGTGTTGTCCGACGCCAAGCACGGCGATCACACCCATTTTGAGCTGCTGTTGTGTCGCATCAGTTGCCAGGATGGTACTGAAGGGGTGGGCTACACCTATACCGGCGGCAAGGGTGGCCGGGCGATTTATTCACTGCTGGAAGACGAGCTGAAGCCGCTGCTGCTCGGCCGCGATGCCGCCGAAATCCGCGCGCTGTGGGAAGATATGGGCTGGCACCTGCACTACGTTGGCCGCGGCGGGCTGGTGAGTTTTGCCATATCCGCGGTGGATATCGCCCTGTGGGATATTCATTGCAAGCGGCAGCAGTTGCCGCTGTGGAAGGTTGCAGGCGGTGCCAGCAACCAGACCCGTTGCTACGCCGGTGGTATCGACCTGAACTTCAGTGAAGCGAAATTGTTGCACAACATCGAAGGCTACCTGGAGCGCGGCTTTAACGCGGTCAAGATCAAGGTGGGTAAAGAGGACCATAAAGAAGATGTGGCGCGGGTGGCGGCGGTGCGGCAATTGATCGGTGCCGAGCGTACCTTTATGGTCGATGCCAACTACTCCATGAGCGTGGAGCAGGCCATTCGCTTTGGCCGTGCCATCGACGACTATGACATTACCTGGTTTGAAGAGCCTACCATCCCCGACGATTACGAGGGCTATGGCCGCATTGCCGACGGCATCAATATCGCCCTGGCCATGGGCGAAAACCTGCACACCATCCACGAATTCACCTACGCCATCAAGCACGCCAAGCTCGGCTTTTTACAGCCGGATGCGTCCAATATCGGCGGTATTACCGGCTGGCTGCAGGTGGCGAACCTGGCCTATGCCCACAACTTGCCGGTCTGCAGCCACGGCATGCACGAGTTGCATGTTTCGCTGATGGCATCGCAGCCCCACGCCGGTTACCTGGAGGTGCATTCGTTCCCTATTGATGCCTATACCACCCAGCCGTTTGCGCTGACGGATGGTAAGGCGCAAGCCCCAAATGTGCCGGGTACGGGCGTCTGCTTTGCGGACGACTTGCTGCGTGGCCACCTTATTAAACATTCCTGAGAGGACAGTTCTCATGCAAGCTGCACAGTATATTGGCAATAAAAGTTTCCAGATCGTTGAAGGTAAAAGCATTGCGCCCGCCGCCGGGGAAGTGCGCCTGAGAGTGAGTTTCGTCGGCATTTGCGGAACTGACATGCATATCTACCACGGCGTGATGGACCAGCGGGTAAAGATGCCGCAGACCATCGGCCACGAAATGTCCGGTGTGATCGAAGAGGTGGGTGAGGGTGTCACTGACTATAAGGTGGGTGACCGGGTAGTGGTGCGGCCGCTGGATTACTGTGGCGACTGCCCGGCCTGCAACGCCGGCCACAGCCATGTGTGTCACAACCTGAAGTTTATGGGCATCGACTCCCCCGGTGCCTTCCAGAATTCCTGGACGGTGAAGGCGCGCACCCTGCACCGGCTGCCGGACAATGTCAGCCTCAAGGAAGGCGCCCTGATCGAGCCACTGTCGGTGGCCTGCCACGATATTTCCCGCTCGCGCTTGCAAGCCGGTGAGAAGGCAGTGGTTATTGGCGGCGGTCCCATCGGCCAGCTGGTGGCACTGGTGGCGAAGAGTGTGGGCGCCGAGGTAATGTTGTCGGAGGTAAATGCCACACGGCGGGAATTTGCCAGCAAAAATGGCGTGCTGGCGGTTAATCCGCTGGAGCAGGACATTGAGGCCAGCGTCAAGGAGTGGACGGGCGGCAAGGGCGCCGACGTAGTGTTCGAGGTGTCCGGAGTGCAGGCCGCTATCGATGCTATGACCAAAATTGCCGCGGTGCGCGGGCGCATCTGCATGGTGGCGATTCACTCCACCAAACCGGCGGTGGATCTGTTCCAGTTTTTCTGGAAGGAGCTGGAGCTACTGGGCGCGCGGGTCTATGAAAGCGCCGACTTTGATATGGCCATCGACCTGGTCGCCAGTGGCAAGATCGATCTGCAAGCGTTTATCAGCTCCATCTCACCGCTGAGTGATATCGGTGGTGCCTTCGCCAGTATGGATAACAATCCGGCTGGTATGAAGGCGCTGGTCTCCTGCAATCTTGAGCAATAAAGGGTAATGACTATGTTGGAACAATTCAGTCTGGCGGGGAAAACCGCACTGGTCACCGGCTGCAGCCGCGGCATCGGCAAAGCCATGGCCGAAGCCCTGGCCGAGGCAGGGGCCGACGTGATTGGCGTCTCCGCCAGTTTGCCAAGTGCGGGCTCCGCGGTTGAGCAAGCGGTGTTGGCCACCGGCCGCAAGTTTTCCGCCTACCAGTGCGACTTTTCCAGTCGCGATAGTGTGTACGCATTTATCGAGCAGGTTAAACAGGATCACCCGGTGATCGATATCCTGGTCAACAATGCCGGTACCATTTTACGCGCGCCAGCGGTGGAACACAGCGACGAATACTGGGACAAGGTGATCGACGTCAACCTCAACTCCCAGTTTATCCTCAGCCGCGAGATCGGCAAGGAGATGGTGGCCCGGGGCAGTGGCAAGATTATTTTTACCGCCTCGCTGCTGACTTACCAGGGTGGGGTTACGGTACCCGGCTATGCCGCCAGCAAGGGTGCACTGGGGCAACTGGTGATGGCGTTGTCGAACGAGTGGGCGGGCAAGGGCGTTAATGTCAACGCGATTGCGCCGGGCTATATCGCCACTGACAACACCGAGGCCTTGCGTAACGACGAGGCTCGCGCGAGTTCCATTCTCGCGCGCATTCCCCAGGGGCGCTGGGGCACGCCGGAGGACTTCAAGGGGCCGGTGGTGTTCCTGGCGTCCAGGGCCTCCGACTATATGAACGGCAGCACCGTGCTGGTCGACGGCGGCTGGATGGGGAGATAGGCATGACCACTTACAACAACGTCAATTTTATTAACGGCGAATACATTGCCTCGGCGGCGCCGGGCACAATCTCCGTATACAGCCCCAGCACCGGCGAGGTGGTGGGGGAGATTCCGGAGGGCTGCGCTGAAGACGCACAGCGAGCGCTGGAGGTTGCCCAGGCGGCACAGAAAGGCTGGGCCAAACTGACGGCACGCACCCGACAGGGCCTGCTGCGCCAGTTCGCCGCGGCCATTCGCGCCGAAACCGAAAAGCTGGCGACGCTGCTGGTACAGGAGCAGGGCAAGCTGATCGATGTGGCGCGGGGTGAAGTCAATGCCACCGCTACGTTTATCGAGTACGCCTGCGACAATGCCCTGACCATGGAGGGCGACATCCTGCCATCCGATAATGCCGGCGAAAAGATTTACATCCACAAGGTACCGCGCGGCGTGGTAGTGGCCATCACAGCCTGGAACTTTCCCCTGGCCCTGGCCGGTCGCAAGATCGGTCCGGCCCTGATTACCGGCAATACCATTGTGATCAAGCCGACCCAGGAAACACCCTTGACCACTATGGAGCTGGGCCGTATCGCCAACCAGGTGGGCATTCCTCCCGGCGTGCTCAATATTGTCAACGGCACCGGCCAGGTGGTGGGGCAACACCTGTGCGAGAGCCCTATCACCCGTTTGATCACCATGACCGGCAGCACCCGCGCCGGCCAGATCATCTACAACACCAGCGCCAAACACCTGACCCCGGTCATGCTGGAGCTGGGCGGCAAGGCGCCGCTGATTGTGATGGATGACGCCGATATCGACCTGGCGGTGGAGCAGGCCCTGTGGGCACGCTTTTCCAACTGCGGCCAGGTCTGTACCTGTGCCGAGCGTTTGTACGTGCACGACTCGGTGTACGACGTGTTCGTGGAAAAATTTGTCGCCAAGGTCAAGGCGCTCAAGGTTGGCGACCCCATGGACCCGGCAACCCAGATGGGCCCGAAGGTGAACCAGCAGGAGATCCGGAATATCGACAAGCTGGTGCAACAGGGCGTGGCCGAAGGTGCAAAACTGGTGTGTGGCGGTCGCCCCGCTGCAGTGCCGGGCTTCGAGGGTGGCAATTGGTACGAGCCCACAGTGCTGGTGGATGTCAAACAGGACAACGTGCTGGTGCACGAAGAAACCTTTGGGCCGGTGTTGCCTATCGTCCGCATTAACAGCATGGATGAGGCCATTGCCTATACCAACGACAGCGAATACGGCTTGTCCGCCTATTTGTTCACCAACAACCTGCGCAATGTAGAGCGTGCTATCGATGAGATGGAAGTGGGTGAGGTGTATGTCAACCGCGGCCTGGGCGAGCAGCACCAGGGTTTTCACAATGGCTGGAAAATGAGCGGTGCCGGCGGTGAAGATGGCAAGTACGGGTTGGAACAGTACCTGGAGAAGAAGACCGTCTACCTGGGGGCAAATTGACCGCAGGCCCGGACAACAGACAAATTAAAGCCCGGCTGGCCCGGGCTTTTTTGCGGTTTGATTTTTTCAGCGCGGCTGATTGCGCTGTTTTTGCCAACGCTGGCGCACGGCCAGGGCTAGCGAATATTGGCTTTCAGGGCCGCAGTGGCTTCGCGGGTGTTGTCGTTGCGCAGTGCCTCGGCAATGGCCCGATGCTCGTTGACGCACTCCGCCGATTGGCGAATACGCTGGTAGTTGAGGCGCATGCGCATAACGATGGGGTGCCAGAGGTTGACCAGTTCATCGCCGCCGGCCTTGAACACCAGGTAGCGGTGGAAGTCGATATCGGCCTTGGTGACTTCGGTAAAATCGCCGTCGTCGAAGGCGTCTTGCAGGCGCTGCAGGATGTCGTCAAGGGCAGCAAAATCCTCGTCAGTGAGTTTGCCTTTGAGGTTTTTGATGGCAAAGAACTCGATCTTGCGACGAATATCGATCATCAGTTCTTGCAGTTCCGGGTCCAGCACACTGTTGACCGAGGCGCCGACATTGCTTTTGCTGACCAGCAACCCCTCCTTGGTCAGTTGCAGCAGCACGTCGCGGATGGGACCGCGCGACACTCCGAAACGCGAGGCCAGTGCCTGCTCGTTGAGTTTCTCGTTGGGGGCCAGGTCGCCGGCAATGATGTCGGAGCGGATCTGGTCGGCGATTTGTTCCCTGACCGGGATGATTTTGTTGGCTGTACGCATAGTCTTCTACGCTTGCTTGGTGAAAGTTGGATGGGATCTGCTGTTAAACAGAATAAATTAATTGTCAACATTGGACAATAAGGCGGAGTTAAGTTCCGCGCCTTTTACAAAAATATAGTAAAAAACAGGAGTTTTTATGTCAGCAACACTCGCCATGTCTTCTATCCTTGCGGTCGACTGGGGCACCAGCAGTTTTCGCCTGATGCATATTGGCCCGGGAGGAGAACTGCTGGGTATTCTCAACGCCGATAAAGGAGTTTCCCGGCTGACCCCCGCTGAAATGGAACCGTTTCTGCAGCAGCAGATTACCACAATGGGCCCGGATGTGTCCGGCTTGCCGGTTATCCTCTGCGGCATGGTCGGCTCGGCGATTGGCTGGCGGGAAGCGCCCTATGTGGACTGCCCGGTGGATCCGGCCCGGCTCGCCAGCAACCTGTTGCGGGTGCCGTCCGAGCGTTTGCAGGCCTGTATAGTACCCGGCCTCAGGACCTTATCTGAGCTCGGCCAGCCGGATGTGATGCGCGGTGAGGAAACCCAGGTGGTGGGTTGGCTGGCGGGTGCCAGTGCCGCGCAAAAAGCCAGCGCCGTTTTGTGCCTGCCGGGCACTCACTCCAAGTGGGTGCGTATCGAAAACGGCGAGGTGCGCAATTTCAACACGGCGCTTACCGGCGAGCTCTACGCGGTGCTGCAACAGCACAGCATTCTCGCTCGCGGGGAGCAGCAGGAGGACCCCGCGGCCTTTGCTGCCGGCCTCGCCGCCAGTGCCGCGTCGCCGTCGCTGTTGCATCTGTTGTTCAGCACCCGCAGCCGCATGCTGGCGGGTCTGCACCCGGTCAGCGCCTGTGCCTCTTACCTGTCCGGTTTGTTGATCGGTGCCGAAGTCGGCGCTGCCCTGGCCCAGGCCCAAACGCTGGAAGAAGTGCACCTGATTGGCGGCAAGGGCCTGCTGCAGCGCTATGAGGCGGCGCTGGCCCACTACCAGGTGCGCGCCATCAGTCACGAGGGGGATGCCTGTTCGGCCCGGGGGTTGTGGCAGTTGTATCGGGCCAGTCAAGCGGCCTAGGGCAGCCGGTCGATAAAGCGGTTCTCCGCCAGGCCCCGTGCCGAGGTCTGGTAGATAAAGACATCGCCCGCTTGCGGCTGGGCTGCCAGTTCCGCTGCGCTGAGACCAAAGTTGGCGCTGGTGACGAACAGCCAGCTGAAGTCCTCGCCGCCGAAAGTGAGGCAGGTGACTTGCTTCACCGGCAGCTGGATCACCGTGTCGATAACGCCACTAGGGCTGTAGCGGATGACCTTGCCGTTACCCCACTGGGCGTTCCAGAGATAGCCGTCGGCGTCGACGATGGAGCCATCCGGATGGATGCCGGCGTCGGTGCGGGCCAGCACTGTGCGGTTGGCAAGGGTGCCGTTTTGCCCATAGAAATCGAAGCGCTCGATCTGGTTGCTGGGCGAGTCGGCGAAGTACATGGTGCGGCCGTCGGGGGACCAGCAGAGGCTGTTGGAGATACGGATGCCGCCGAGGTGTTCGCTGATGCTGCCGTCGTGATCAAAGCGGTACAGCTTGCCCTGCCTGGCGGGGTCGTCGCTGCTGTTGCCTTGGTTGTCGATCAGGGAGCCGACCCAGAAGCGCCCCTGGCGGTCGACCCGGCCGTCGTTAAGGCGCAGGCCCTCGGGGTCGGGCAGGCGGTAGAGCCAGTGCAGCTCGCGGCTGTCGGGGTGGAAGCGGGCAATGCCGCTCTGGAAGGCGCAGAGTAACCAATCGCTGTGTTCGATAAAGCCGAACGAGCAGAGGTTCTCCGGGGTGGGTATGCGTTCGATGTGGTCGTCGGCCGGGCGGTAGCGCAACAATTGGTTGCCCGGCATATCGGTCCAGTAGAGTCGCTGTTCGCTTTCGTTCCAAAGTATGCATTCGCCCAGGCCATTGGCGACGGGCAGGGTTTTAAGCAAATTACAGGTGATCATAGGGTTGGCCCTGTGGTGGTTCCCATAGATGGGAGTGAAAGATAGGTTGAATAAAATTTTATGTAAATTGTTAACAATTGTCTATTGACAAATTACATGTTTGAGTGGATTATGAGCATCAGCTAGCGGATATCAATACACGCAGTTGTGTATCCGATGCAAACCAGCCAGTAGGTGTCAATCTGGCAAGGTTAGAGAAACCAGCCAGTGGCTTAGGTTTCCAGGTTATAAAAAATAAGCCCTTATAAAGGGAAAGAATTCCAGAGCATCACGTTAAATAACAAGTCAAGGTGTGGGAGTAAAAGCAATGTCCAGTTTTTCAAACAATTTTAAACTCAGCGCATTATCGGCAGCGATTATCGCGGCGTCCAGCGCCTCATTTTGCGCTCAGGCTGCGGATGGCAAGAGTGCCGCCGTGCTGGAGGAAGTCGTGGTCAGTGGTATCCGCCGCTCCCTGACCAACGCCATGGATATCAAGCGCGACTCCTACGGAGTGGTGGATGCCATTTCCGCTGAAGATATCGGCAAGTTCCCCGATACCAACCTGGCGGAATCGCTGCAGCGCATTACTGGCGTGTCCATTGATCGCTCCAATAATGAGGGCAACCAGGTCACCGTGCGTGGTTTTGGCCCCAGTTTTAACCTGGTCACGCTGAACAATCGGCAGATGCCGAATTCTTCCGCCCTGCAGTCCGCGGGTATTTCCCGCAGTTTCAACTTCCGTGAGATTGCCGCGGAAACGGTTTCCGGGGTTGAGGTTTATAAAACCGGTAAAGCCAATATCAGTTCCGGTGGCCTGGGTGCAACGATAAACATCAAGACGGCCAAGCCGTTTGATTTTGACGAGTTTACCGCCCAGGGCAGTGTCAAGGCGGTTATGGATACCAGCGTTGATAAAGGCGATGACGTGACCCCGGAAATTTCCGGTATGGTCAGCAATACCTTTGCCGACGGCAAAGTGGGCGTGCTGGCCTCGTTCTCCCACGCCGAACGTGATTACCATGTGGACCGTATCGGCACCTCGGGTAACTGGGGGCGTGGCTATCCAGGCCAGGCCAACCCCGATACCAGTGCCATAGATACCTCACGCAACCCGACCCTGGCGACCTGGCGGATACCCACGGTGGATGTCGACCTGGCCGACTATCAGCGCGAGCGCCAGAACGGCCAGCTGGTGTTGCAGTTTGCCCCCACGGACAAGCTCACCGCGACCCTGGACTATACCGCGTCCCGGCTCGAAGAGCGCGGTGCCATGAACCGCATGAGCTTCTGGTTCGATAACGTTGAAAGCGGTGCGGCCGATGTCAACGGCACCATTATCAATCCCTCGCGGACTAATGACGAGTTGAACTTCTGGGCCTGGGAATACGGCTTTGAAACAGAAAATGATTCTTTTGGTTTGAATCTCGAGTGGCAAGCGACGGATAACTTGAGCTTTACCCTCGACGCCCATGACTCTACCTCCCACGCCAACCCGGGAGCGCTGCCCGCGGAGCGGTTAGCCAACCTGAAAAACCCTTTTGGTAGCGCGGCACCAGTCACTATCGCGGCGGATTTTTCCGGCAATACCCCCTCCGTCTCCTACGATGATTCCGCCTTGCCCGGTGGTGCTTATGATCCGGCCAATATCGAGGCGGATTTGTACCAGCAGCGTGGCTATGAGATCGAAAATAATATCCAGCAGATCCAGCTGGGTGGGCGCTGGGAAAATACCGATGAAGGCGCCCTGAAGGCGATTAATTTTGGCTTCGCGCAAACCAGTTACGATGTGGATTCAACCGAGATTACCAGCGCCAACTTTGCCCTGGGCGGCGGCGCCATGGATCTTTCCGACCTCGACCTGAGTTTTGTTGCGGGTGATATCGGGTTTGAGTTTATTCCCCAGTTCAGTGCCTTGCAGTTTATTGATCTCGCTGCCAGCCAGGGGCTGCTGAATCCAATTAACAAGCGACGCAATGGCATCAGTGAAGACACAGATTCAATCTATCTGTCGTTTGATTTTGAGACCACCTTCAATGGCATGGCCGTGAACGCTAATATTGGCTTGCGCTATGAAGAAACGGATGTCACCTCCTACTCACTGACCAATCCGGTTATCGGTTTCAATTGGATTACGCCGCTGGAGATGTCGAAAATTTTTGCCGATAGCGAAGCTGCCGATACCCTTACCGGTGCCTACGATCACTTCTTGCCCAATATGGACTTCAGCCTGGACATCCGCGAAGACCTGGTGGCTCGCGTCTCCTACAGCAAGACCATAGCGCGCAGTAATATCGGCGCGATGTTCCCGGCTACCAGCCTCAATAACCACTTTGCCACTGGCCCCTTCAGGGCATCCCAGGGCAACCCGAACCTGTTACCCTTTGAGTCGGAAAACCTGGATTTCTCGCTGGAGTGGTATTACGCCGAGGGCAGCTATGTTTCGGCCGGCTATTTCCGCAAAAAAGTGGATAATTATATCGCCACTGCCGAAGAGGAACGGATTATCGAAGGTCCCAACGGCCCGCTCACTAACCCCAGCGCCAACCCTCGCCCGGGTTGTCCGGATGGCAGCGTAGCGATACCGGTGGCGGCGTGTACTTCACAGCCCGGCGACCCGGCGATTACCTGGACGGTGAACACACCGCTAAACCTGAATGACACCAAAGTGGACGGTTGGGAGTTCAATGTCCAGCATATGTTCGGCGAGACGGGCTTTGGTGCGATCTTCAACTACACCATGGTAAACAGTGACGATGAATTTGACATCTACAGCCTCGACAATGATTTTGCCTTGCAGGGTTTGAGTGATTCGTACAATATCATTGCCTTTTACGAGAAAGATGCTTTCCAGGCGCGCATTGCCTATAACTGGCGTGATGACTTCCTGCTCAATGGTGGCGGTGGTGGTGAGCCGACCTTTACCGAAGAGTACAACCAGCTGGATATCTCCGCCAGTTACGACTTCAGCGATAATTTGTCGGTGTTTGTCGAAGGCATTAACGTGACTGACGAATCCACCCGTCGTCACGGCCGCTTTACCAACCAGATCAAGGACTATGAAGAGTATGGTCCGCGCTTTAACCTTGGTCTGCGCGCCAAGTTCTGATAGCGTGTTAAACGCAGTAAAAGACCACCTGCGGGTGGTCTTTTTTTAACGGATGCTTGACGAGGTGGCAGTGATGTCTTCTATTATTGCTCGGGTCGTAATTGTGGGTGGTGGCACCGCTGGCTGGATCACCGCTGGTACCATCGCCGCACAGCACCAACGGGAAAATGGCCAGGGTTTGGAGATCACCCTGGTGGAATCTCCCAATGTGCCGATTATCGGCGTGGGGGAGGGCACCTGGCCTACCATGCGCAATACCCTGAAAAAAATGGGGGTGCGGGAAACGGATTTTATCCGCGAGTGCAATGTGGCGTTCAAGCAGGGCGCCAGGTTTTCCCGCTGGCACACCGGCAAGCCCGACGATTATTACTACCATCCACTGGTTTTGCCCCAGGGGTTTCACACCGCCAACCTGGCACCGCAGTGGCTTGAAGACAGCGCTGGCCTGTCCTTTTCCAAGGCAGTGTGCCCGCAGGAATACCTCTGTGAGCGGGGCCTGGCCCCCAAGCAAATTACCACCCCGGAATATGCCGCGCTGGCCAATTACGCCTATCACTTGAACGCCGGCACGTTTTCCAAATTCTTGCAGAAGCACTGCACGGAAAAACTGGGGGTACGGCATGTGCTGGATGATGTCACCCAGGTGAATTCCGCCGCCAATGGCGATATCGCTTCCGTCTCTACCAAGGCGCATGGCGACCTGGCCGGCGACCTGTTTATCGATTGCACCGGGTTCAAGTCATTGCTGCTGGGTGAACACTTGGGCGTGCCGTTTCGCTCCTGCAAGGATGTGTTGTTTGTGGATACCGCGCTGGCGGTGCAGGTGCCCTATGCCAGCGAAGACAGCCCCATCGCCTCGCACACCATTTCCACCGCGCAGGATGCCGGCTGGATTTGGGATATTGGACTGTCGACCCGGCGCGGGGTCGGGCATGTGTACTCCAGCGCCCACACCACGGAGGAGCGGGCCCGGGAGCAATTATCGGCCTACTTGCGGCCGGAGGTGGAGAATCCGGATCTGCTCTCAACTCGTAAGATACCCATCAATCCCGGCCACAGAACCCGGTTCTGGGAGAAGAATTGTGTCGCGGTGGGCTTGTCGGCGGGCTTCCTGGAGCCGCTGGAGGCCTCGGCCTTGCTGCTGGTGGAGATCTCGGCGGCGATGATTGCCGAGCAGTTCCCGGTCAATCGCCAGGCTATGGATATTATCGCGCGCCGTTTCAATGATACCTTTCTCTACCGCTGGGATCGCATTATCGATTTTCTCAAGTTGCACTATCTGCTCAGTGAGCGCACGGATAATGCCTTTTGGGTGGATAACCGGGATCCCGCCAGTGTGCCAGACAGTTTGCAGGAGCTGATGACACTGTGGCAATATCACCACCCTTGGCACGACGACTTTGATCGCGCCGTGGAGGTGTTCCCCGCGGCCAGCTATCAATACGTGCTCTACGGGATGGGGTTCAAAACTGAACCCGGTCACCTGGGGATGTCAGGGCGCAGCCGGGAAGTGGCGCGGCAGTACTTGCAAAGGAATGAGGCGCAGACGCGACAATTGTTAGACAGCCTCCCCGGCAATCGAGAGTTGTTAAATAAAATTCATAAATACGGACTGCAGCAGATCTAGCTTGATTGCCGAGGGGCATGACTGGCAGGTTTGTGGCGTCTTTTTTGCTGGAGACCATAATGGCCAGACCCGAAATGCTAAGCCTGGAAGCACACAAAAATACCAGGATCATTACTGCCCGTGGGGCAGCTTACGGCGATAACGTGCATATGGTGCCGGTGACGGCCCGGGAGCTGCCGCGGTTGGTGGTGGATTTTCCGGTGGTTATGATTAAGAACAATGAGACCGGTCAGTTTGAGCTGACGGTGTTACTGGGGTTTGAGCCCGGTGAGAATTTGTATCTGGAAGATGATAAGTGGACTACGCGTTATATTCCGCTGCATTTGCAGCGGCAGCCGTTTATGGTGGGTTTCCAGACCCGCAAGGGCGATGATCCGGGGGCGAAGAATGCGGTGATGAGTCTGGATATGGACAGTAACCGGGTTAGCACAACGGAGGGTGAGCCGTTGTTTTTGGAGGATGGCAAGAAGAGTCCGTTGCTGGAGCGTATGGATGGTATCTTGTCGGAGTTGATGTCGGGTACTGAGCTTACCAAGGTGTTTTTGGCGAAAATTCTGGAGCTGGAGTTGATTGAGCCGGCGCAGATGGATGTGACTTTTCCCAGCGGCAAGAAGATGCGTTATGACGGTGTTTATACGGTTAACGCGGAGAAATTGGCGGCGCTGGAGGGGGAGCAGTTGCAAGAGTTACATAAGCGTGGTTTTCTTCAGGCTTGTCATATTATGATGGCTTCGTTGGGGCAATTTAATAAGTTGATTGCTCGTAAAAAGTAATTCTGGGAGTTAGCTTTTTTAAGTTATATGGTGCTGGGGTTGAAGGATCGGCTTTGCGCGTTGTGGTTTGTAGGTTCTGCGCGTTGTGGCTTGTAGGTTCTGTGTGTTGTGGCTTGTAGGTTCTGTGAGTTGTGGCTTATAAGTTCTGCGCGTTGTGGCGATGGCCGAGGTCGCGCAGCTGACGCGCTCAAGCCCATCCCTGGGTCGCTCGACTGCCGACGTCCCTGTCGGCAGACGGTCAGCTGCGCAACCTCGGCCCTCGCCACCCCAACCTTTGCTGCGGTAATCGAGTAAAAACCCAAAAGCCTAAAACCAAAAACCTAAAACCTAAAACCAAAAGCCAATACCCCTGCATTCCCGTATTCCCGTATCCCGGTGTTCCAGCATCCCAATAATCCAAGAATCCAAGAATCCAAGAATCCAAGAATCCGAAATTTAAAATTTAAAATCTTTAAATGTGCAGATTGGCTTGATCGTGCCGTTGGTAACGCGGGCAGCTAATCGGATTTGATATTTTTCTGTGGATCTACTCTTAATCCAGTCTGTAGGTGATCATTTCTTAAAAATATATTGTTAACAATTAATTGTATCCATATAATGATGGCGAATTAAAGATAATTACTGGTGGCCAGCTTGAGTTCAGTGGTTACGCCAAAAAAATGGAATTACTAATGTCCTCGAATAATGTTGAACGTCCCACCCGTAAACGTTTTCAAATTCTTACGCTTATTTTTATCAGTGTGGTTATTAACTATATGGACAGAAGTAATATGTCCGTTGCAGCGACTGCATTGAGTGAGGATCTGGAGTTGAGTGCGGTGCAGATAGGGTTGATTTTTTCTGCGTTTGCCTGGACTTATTCGGCGTTGCAAATTCCGGGTGGGATTTTTGTTGATGTGGTGCGCCCGCGTATTCTCTATCCGATTATTTTGACGGCGTGGTCTTGTGCGACGTTGTTGCAGGGTTTTGCCAATTCGTTTTTGGCATTGTTGGGTTGCAGGATGAGTATCGGGTTGTTTGAGGCTCCCAGTTATCCGGTCAATAACAAGATTGTTACCAGTTGGTTTCCGGAGCAGGAGCGGGCCTCGGCGATCGCGGTGTATACCTCGGGGCAGTTTATTGGTTTGGCCTTCTTGATGCCGGTATTGGTGACTATCCAGGCTTATTTTGGTTGGCGCGGTTTGTTTATTGTGTCCGGTGTGATTGGTATCGTCTGGGCAGTGGTTTGGTATGTGTTGTATCGGGATCCGGATGAGCACGGTTCGATAAATCAAGCGGAGTTGGAGCATATTGGTGCCGGTGGTGGGGCGTCTGCAGGGAATGTTGCAGAATCGCAAGCAGGGGGTGGGAAGAGCAAGCCTGAGCGGCAGCCGTTTCAGTGGTCGGAGTTGAAGCAGGCTTTTGTGCACCGGAAGTTGTGGGGCATTTATATTGGTCAGTTTTGTTTGGGGGGCTTGCTGATTTTCTTTTTGACCTGGTTTCCTACTTATCTGGTCAAGTATCGGGGGCTGGACTTCATCCAGTCCGGTTTTATGGCGTCTATTCCATTTCTGGCGGCGTTTTGTGGGGTGTTGATTTCCGGTTTTACGTCTGATTTTCTGGTGCGCAGCGGTGTCTCCAAGGAGATTTCCCGTAAGGCTCCGGTCATTCTGGGTATGTTGTTGTCTATGGCGATTATTGGGGCCAACTATACCGACAGTACTTTCTGGATTATTACGTTTCTTTCTATTGCTTTTTTTGGCAACGGGCTTTCGTCTATTGCCTGGGTGTTTGTTTCCCTGCTGGCGCCGCGCAAGATGGTCGGCCTGGTGGGCGGTTGTTTTAATTTTGTCGGCGGTTTGTCGGCGGTGGTGGTGCCGACGGTTATTGGCTTTCTGGTCAATGACGGTGATTTCCGGCCGGCGTTGTTTTTTGTTGGCGGCCTCGCCCTGGTGGGGCTGTGTTCTTATCTCTTTTTGGTCGGCAAGATTGAGCCGATTGTATTGCCCGAGCGCCGTGCGGCTGGCGGTATTGGAACGCGGGTAGACGCACACGTCGAATCGCACTGACCGCGGCTGGTTTAATGGGCGGTTTGTTCTGCGGACGCTTGTGAGTACTTGGTGTTTGTCACTATGCGGAATTTCTCCATATCAAAATAAATATAGTAAATTGTTAACAATGTGCGGGCAATGGGTTATGATGTGCCGTAGATTAATGGCAGGCAGTTACCCCTAAATACATAATACGGTGTGCAACCTATGAATTCCTATCAACTCACGGCGTTCCGCTACGCCCTTATCGTCGCCCTGGGCGGGTTTATTTTTGGTTTGGATGCGGCCCTGATTTCCGGTACCGTGCGCTTTATCTCCACCGAATTTGGCCTCTCAGACCTGCAGGTGGGGGCTGTGGTCAGCGCGCCGGGATTTGGGGTGATCTTTGCCCTGCTGGTTACCGGGCAGATCTGTAACCGGCTCGGTCGCAAGAATGCGCTGTTGATTATTGCTGCGCTTTACCTGGTGTCGGCGCTGACATCGGTGGTCGCGCCCAACTTCGAGCTGCTAGTGGCGGCCCGGTTCCTCGGGGGGCTGGCGTTTACCTCCCTGTCGGTGGCGTCCATGTATATCGGCGAGGTGTCACCTCCGGAGATGCGCGGCAAGCTGGTGTCCATGAACCAGATCAATATTGTCTTCGGTCTGTCGGCCGCGTATTTCGCCAATTACGCCATTTTACAAGCCTCCAATTCCGGTGCCGATTGGGTCGATTCGGTGGGTATTACCGCTTATACCTGGCGCTGGATGCTGGCGGTCGAGGTGGTGCCGGCCGCCATTTGGCTGGGGCTGTTACTGACCATTCCGGAGAGCCCCCGTTGGCTGATCCTGAAGGGCCGCCTCGACGATGCGCGCCGGGTGATGGCGCGGATCATGCCGCTGGCCACTATAGAACAGCATATTAGTGAAATTCGCGAGAGTGCCAGCCACGGCCATGCCGACAAAAACCTGCGCGCGCAGATCGCCGACCTGTTCGACCCCCGTATTCGCACGGCCATGATCATTGGCTTGACCGTGGCCATAGTCCAGCCGATTACCGGTATTAATGCCATCATGTTTTACGCGCCCACGGTGTTTGAGCAAGTGGGTATTGGTACCGATGCGGCCTTTATGCAGTCGGTGATTGTCGGCCTGGTAAGTGTGGTGTTTACCCTGATCGCGCTGGTATTGATCGATCGGCTGGGGCGGCGGCCGCTGATGATGTTCGGCCTGGCCTGGGCAGCGCTGAGCCTGTTCGCCTGTTCCTGGGGCTTCGCCGACGCGGTCTACTTGCTCGACGCCGAGGCGTTGGCGCAACTGGCGGATAAAGTCGACGTCTCCCTGTTGCAAGGTGCCTTGGGGATTGAATACAGCAGCGATGTCATGTTCAAGGAGGCCCTGCGCGGGTTACTGGGCGATACGGCGGCGCGGGCCTATGAGAGTGACTTGCTGCAGAGCGCCATCCATATCAATACCACCCTGGTGCTGCTGGGTATCACCGGATTTATTGCCGCCTTTCACATTTCCGTTGGCCCCATTATGTGGGTACTGTTCTCGGAAATTTTCCCGATCCATGTGCGCGGTATTGCCATTCCCTGTTTCGCCCTGTTGACTGCCGTGGTTAACTACTTCGTGCAACAGTTTTTCCCCTGGCAGTTGACCAATATGGGCGCGGCGGAGATTTTCCTGTTTTACGCGGTGGCAGTGACCATCGGCCTGGTGGCCCTGTTCAAGTTGCTGCCGGAAACCAAGAACAAATCCATTGAAGAGATCGAGATAGCGCTGGGCAGCGCCAGCGCGAGCCCGGTAGCAGCACACAGTGTGGTGATGAAATGACACAATCGTTAACGGACAAGATCGTGCTGGTAACCGGTGCCGGTGCCGGTATTGGCTGGGGTATTACACGGGCCTGTGTTGAGGCCGGGGCAACGGTGGTGATGGCGGAATTGAACGCCGGCGCCGAGTCACGGGCGCTGGAATTGCGCCAGCAGGGCGCCAGCGTACATTTCGTCCAGACCGACGTCAGCGATCCGGACAGCATCGCTGCGACCATCGCTGAGGCAAAGCAACAGTTCGGTCGTATCGACGGCCTGGTGAATAACGCCGGGGTTACCCTCGAAGGCGATTTCCTCGATTTTTCCATGGAGCAACTGGAGCGCTTGTGGACCACTAACCTGCGCTCGGTATTCCTGATGTGCCAGGGCGTTGCCCGCATTATGAAAGAGCAGGGCAGTGGTGCCATCGTCAACGTCTCTTCCAATCACGCCCTCTCCAGTGTGCCGGACTACGAAATGTACGCCGCCACCAAGGGCGGCATCTCCGCCATGAGCCGCTCCATGTGCTGGAGTTTGGGTCGCCACGGCATTCGGGTGAATACCCTGTGCCCCGGATTGACCCAGACCGAAGCGGTGGCCGCGGTGGTGCAGGCGCAGCCACACCTGGCGACGGCCTTTGCCAGTATGCACGCCGACGGTCGCTACTGTACGGTGGGCGAGCTGGGCGCCATTGCGGTGTTCCTGCTGTCGGAGGCGTCGGCGGCATTGACAGGGGCGGAACTGGTGGCGGATCACGGCTTGACCGCCAATTTGTGTAAAGTGGACGATTTAAAATAAGGCAGAGGTGTGCGCATGAAAATTACGGATATCAAGGCCTACCCGGTGTGGGTGGGGCATCGCAACCTGTGCCTGGTCAAGGTTGAGACCGACGCCGGAATCTACGGCTGGGGCGAGTCCGGCCTGTCCAGTCGCGAGATGGCGGTGGTGGGTGCCATCCAGCACTACCGCGAATTTTTGCTCGGCCGCGACCCGAGCCAGATCGGGGCGCTGTGGCAGGAAATGTACCGCAGCCAGTACTTTGAGGGCGGGCGGGTGCTGACCGCCGCTATTTCCGCCATTGATATCGCCCTCTGGGATATCGCCGGCAAGGCCCTCGGGGTGCCGGTTTACACCCTGCTGGGCGGCAAGCAGCGCCACGAAATCCCCTGTTTTGTGACCACCACCAAAGCCATGGGCAAGGGCTTGATCGACGACGCCAGGGCCATGGCGGCCGCGGGCTGGACAGTGATTCGCGCCACCACCGGCGAACACGGTTCGCCCTCGGCGCCCACCACCTTCGAGGTGCGCAAGTCCATCGCCAATGCAGCGGGCTGTCTGCGCGAACTGCGCCAGGAGCTGGGGGAGGAAATTGTTCTCGGCATCGATTATCACCACCGCCTGTCGGTGGCGGAAGCGGCGTCTTTCTGCCAGAAAATGCCCACCGGCACCCTGGATTTTATCGAGGAGCCGATTCGCGACCAGACGCCGGGGGCCTATCAGTCCCTGCGCGGCATGGTGGATGTACCTTTTGCCATCGGTGAAGAGTTTGCCAGCAAGTGGGACTTCAGGCCCTACCTGGAGGCGGGGATTACCAGCTTTGCCCGTATCGATGTCTGCAACGTCGGCGGCCTGACCGAGGCCATGAAAGTGGCAGCGCTGGCGGAATCTCACTATATCGACCTGATGCCCCACGACCCGCTGGGGCCGGTGTGCACGGCGGCCACAATCCAGATGGCAGCCGCGGTCCCCAATTTCGCCTGGTGCGAGGTGGCTCCCTATGACAGCGATCGCAGCGACCACGACCGCTTCTTTATCAATCGTCCGCAAGATGTCAATTGTGTCTACCCGGTGGGCGACGCCCCGGGTCTTGGAATCGACGTCAATGAGGAGCTGATCAAGGAGCAGTCGTTTAAATTCTGGGAGGCGCCGCGGCTCTACAAGCCGGACGGTTCCTACACCAACTGGTAGCGCTGTTGCGCAGAAACCTGGCATAAATAACCGAGCGATTGGGCGATGAAAAGACGACACTTTCTGAAAGCGGGAGCCACGGCTCTCGGCGCAACTCTTTTGCCGAGCGCGGCCGCCACAGCGGCGGCGGCCAGGCCCAACCTGACCCAGGTGACACCCCTGTCGCCCCTGCCGGGCAACACCACCTGCAACTGGTTGGGCGGAGATTTCTGGGGCAACCGGCTGCAGGACTGGCGTATGCATAACGGCCGTATTGAGTGCTTGCGTGGCGAGGCAAGTTTCGAGGTGCGCACCTGCGCCTTGCTCACCCGCAGTTTGACGGCGCGCCACCAGCCGGCGCGATTGCGCGCCCGGGTGGGCAACCTGACCCCGGGCCAGGACGGTTTTTGCGGCTTTCTGCTGGGTGTTGGTGGCGGCCAGCTCGACTATCGCGGCAGCGCCCTGGCGCAGCGTGCGGCCGGTGAAGGCGGTGGCTTTATGGCGGTGATGGATAATCGTGGAGAGCTGGGCTTTCGCGATTTTTCCAATGCCGGGCAGCCGCTGGCGTTTGAAAAAATACAGCGCAGCAGCGGCGTCGACATCGGTGACCTCGGCGAGCGGGAAATCCTGCTCGATTGTCACATCGACCCGCTCGCCGACGGCAAGTTTGACGTGCGCCTGGTGGCGGTTGAGGCCGGTTCCGGCCGCGAGCTGGGGTTCGCGGTGCGCACCGGTGTACCCGCCCGGGAATTACAGGGCGGCATGTCGCTGGTGTCTTCACCGCCGACGAAAGCCGCAGGTGCGCGCTGGTGGTTCGCGGATATCGCCAGCGGCGGCGGCAAGATCGAGGTCAAGCCGGAGCATGGTCTCGGGGCTGTGATGGGCTGCCTGTACAGCCTCAACCGCAGGGTGCTCAAGTTGACCGCGCAGTTTGTGCCGATTGACCTGGGCCAGCACCAGCAGGCGCGTTTCGATTATCGCCAACAGGGCACTCGCGCCTGGACCCGCGGGCCGGCCAGCGCCATCGAAGACGGCTTTGTCGCCCTGTTCAGGGTTGATGGATGGGATTCGGCTCACGCCTTTGACTATCGCATCGTATTTCCTGAGCGCGGCGACGCAGCGCTGTTTGAGGGCCAGGTGGTAGCAGACCCCGGCCAGGGTAAAAAACTGAAGATCGCCCTGTATTCCTGCATCATTCCCACCTCCCGCAGTCTCGACGAACCCTTCCACACACCCATAGTGCCGGAAGAACGGATTGCCGGGCGTTACACGGCGGGAAATATCCTGTTTCCCCACTCGGAACTGGTGCAACACTGCGACTACCACCGCCCCGACTTGTACGTGTTCTGTGGTGACCAGTACTACGAAACCTATCCCACCCGGGCGGGCCGGGATACTCCTGACGCCAAACTGGATACGCTCTATCGCTGGTATCTGTGGTACTGGACGTTTCGCGACTCGGTGCGCAACCGGCCGGCGATCATTCTCGCCGACGATCACGATGTGCTGCAGGGCAACCTGTGGGGGCAGGGCGGTGCCGATTCGGATAAACCCAGGGAAGAAGACGGTGGATTTAAATGGGACAAGGAACTGGTGCGGATGGTGTATCGGATCCAGCACGGGCACAACCCGGACGCCTATGATCCCACGCCCATTGCCTACGATATCCCGGTGACCTACGGTCACTTCGTTTACGGCGGCGTCAGCTTTGCGGTGATCGAAGATCGCAAGTTCAAGACCGCGCCGGATTACCAGGGCGACCCGACCAGCAAGCGTGGCGAATTGCTGGGCCCTCGCCAGGAGCAATTCCTGCAGGCCTGGGCCGGCATGGACAAGGGCCTGCCGAAAGTGTGCCTGACCGCGTCTATCTGGGGTTCACCCCAGACCAAGGGCGAAGGGCTTCCGCTGCTGGACTACGATGCCAACGGTTACCCGCCCGACGGCCGTACCCGTGCAGTAAAGTTGGTGCAGGCGGCCGGGGCGCTGGTATTGGCCGGCGACCAGCATTTGGGCATGGTGGCTCGCCAGGGTATAGACGGTTACGAGGATGGCCCGCTGTTTTTTGCCGGCCCCGCTGCTGCCGCCTTTTGGCAGCGCTGGTTCGAGGGCGGTGGCAAGCTGGCAAACCAGCGTAACGGCGACCCCAATACCGGCAATTTTGTCGATACCTTTGGCAACAGGATGCGGGTATTGGCAGTGGCCAATCCCAAATTGACCTACAGCGATTTTATGGATGACAAAACGCGCTGGGGCATGTTTCTCGGCGATCGCGACCTGAAAAGCGAGGGCTATGGTATTGTCGAGGTGGATCACCAGGCGCAACAGTTCGAGTTGCAGTGCTGGTCCTGGGATGCAAATCCGGCGACCGATAGCCAGTTCAAGGGCTGGCCGGTGGTGGCACCGTTTGAGAAGCCGGTTGCCTAGACACTGTAAACAGGAAACGGCACTGAAAGTTGCGGTGTAAGGCCACCTTGCCCCCAAAACTGTTTACTGGGGCATGGGAAAGAAAACCGATGGCGATACTTTAAATCGATTGGATAATGCCTGAATGTGGTCCAGGGTCAGGTTTCTGGAGCCGTTCAGGATCATGGATACCAGGCTTTTACCGCCGATCTCTTGCCTTAGGTCTTCCGCTTTTAAATTATATTGGTCCATCAAGGTTTTCAGGGCTGCTACGCCATTATTCAACTCACTGATTCTTTGGTTAAACTCGGAAAAACAGGCTGATTCGTTTTCCCACTTTTCAATGGAGTTTGCCAGCACTTCAATCAGCGGGAGATAGGTGTCGTAGTCCTCAATCAGTTCATCCATCAACTCCAGGGCCTTTTCATAGTCAGTCTCACTGTGGATATGACTCACAAAGCCGGCTTCGTTGAAGAAGTCCAGGGCCTTGGCCTTTACGGTTGCGAAATTCATGATTTAACCTCCTTTGCATACTTCTTGCAGAGCTTGTCGTAGGCCGAATGATTGACGATGTGTTTCACATACAGGCGCTGATCGCGGAACTCGATAAAAGCAATCAGTCTGAGATTGTTGCCGCCAATATCTATCACCCACCATTTGTTTTTGTACCTGAAGTTGTCGAGGCTCGGGTACATAGCTCGCAACTTCTCCGGTGTTGTATAAGTGCCATTTCTCAGTGTCTTGTAGAGAGCATCTATGGCCCCGGCATCATTGGGGTATTGCTTTGCCGCATCGTTGAACGGCTTTCTGGAGATGACGTGCACAAACAGCCCCTTGGTTCACTATTTGTGAACTATAGCATTCAGGAGTTGCGCTTCACAAGTTGTAAATTTGAACAATCAGTGTGCTCGCCCTGTGGAAAGTTGTAGTAACTCGTAGTGGGGTACCACGGCCGCTTTCACCGCTTTGTCCAGCTCAGCATTTTGCTATACCACCATAGACGCCTTACCGCCCGACTCCGACACCAGCACCGCCAAATTGTCGGTGCAGCACTGGTAGATCGCCTGGCCTTAGCAAGTTCTGCCAACAATAGATTGTTGACATTATACAATATGTAGGTATGCTGGGGTTGTTTATGCGGGCATTGGCAAAGCGTGAGCTTGCGCCGCCAGCGGGCCCGTTCAGCAATAACGAATAACAAACGACATATATTGAAAATAAAGGAGGCCGTTTCATGCCCAGTAAAAATTTTCCAGCGCCAAGGCTGCGGATTGCCAGTGTGTTGTCACTGCTGGCACTGGTTGCCTGTTCCGACAAACAGAATGATGCAACCACGGTTGCGCCAGCGCAGAGTGAAGCGGTGCAGCAGCAGTTTGAGGTCATTCGCACTCTGATCGACTTTGACAGTGGCAGTATGCCCGAGGGCCTGGAAACCGACAGTGCGGTGGTCAGCCTGGCGCCGGCTGCGGATTTCGGTACGGGCAGTGCTCTGAAAGTCAAGTTCCTGGCGGATGACTACCGACCCACAGTGCGCTTTCGCCCGCAACAGCCCTGGGACCTGAGCGCAGAAAGCGACTTTCACATTGCCTTCGATGCGAAGAATATCGGCAGTGAATCAGTGCAGTTGTATCTCTCCATAACCGACGCCGAAGGTGGCAAGCAGGGCATAAAGGTCACCGGCAATCGCAATCTCACCGCCAATCGCAGCGCCAACATAGCAGCCGGCGAATCCGGTACTTATTTTGCGGTATTAAATGGCCCGTCATTGCAGGCCGACAGCGGCCTGCGCCAGAGCCCGCCGCCCTGGGAGAGCGGTGATGAAATGATGTACTGGCGCTATGGTAACAAGGGCATCAACCTGGCTGCCATTACCGAGATCTCCCTGTTTGTGCGCGGTACCCTGGCGGAGAAACAAGTGCTGGTGGACAACATTCGGGTGCGTCGCAACCCGCCTTATAATGAACACTATCTGCAGGCGTTTGTGGATCGCTTTGGGCAAAACGCGAAACAGGATTTCCCCATAAAAGTGCATTCGGAGGCCGAGTTGAAGCAGGCCGCTGACGCCGAGTTGGCGGCACTGGCGGCTTCAGGGCCCATGGCCGATCGCTCCCGTTTTGGCGGCTGGAAGGACGGCCCGCGGCTGGAGGGCAGCGGCTATTTCCGCACCGCAAAAGTCGACGGCAAATGGTGGCTGGTGGACCCGGATGGCTACCTGTTTTTCTCCCACGGCGTGGCCAACGTGCGCATGGCCAACCTGACCACCTTGACCGGGGTGGACTTTCGCGATCCGTCCATTCGCGAGGTGGATCCCGGCGAGGTCACACCGGAGGACTCCATTGGTATAGTCCAGGTACCAGCCGAAGTGCGCGAGAGTCATTACGTGGCCTCCGCTATGCGCCACAATATGTTTACCTGGCTGCCCGAATACGACGATGAACTGGCGGATCACTACAGCTATCGTCGCTCGGTATTGCACGGCCCGCTGAAATCCGGCGAAACCTTCAGCTTTTACCGGGCTAACCTGGAGCGACGCTACGGCGAAACTGCGCCCCAGTCCTACGTCAGGAAGTGGGAGGAGGTGACCCTGGCGCGGATGCTCGACTGGGGCTTTACCTCTATGGGCAACTGGGTGGATCCTGCGTTCTACCCGAACCAGAAAGTGCCCTATTTTGCCAACGGCTGGATCATCGGCGACTACCAGACCCTGTCATCGCCGTTCGACGTTTGGGCGCCCATGCCGGACCCGTTTGACCCGGAGTTTGTGCGCCGCGCCAAGATCACCATCGATGTTATTGCCGAGGAAATCAAGGGCACCCCCTGGTGTGTGGGGGTGTTTATCGACAACGAGAAAAGCTGGGGTCACCCCGACGGTTCGGTGGAACAGCGCTACGGGGTGATTGTTGATGCGCTGTCGAAATCGGCGGCAGAAAGCCCGGCCAAGCGCGCCTTCAGCGATTACCTGCGCCAGCAGTACGGCACTATTGCCCGGTTGAATGAGCGCTGGGAAACGCAGCTGGCGTCCTGGGATGAATTGGCCGCTGGCGTCACCCTGGCGGAGTACACCGCGGCGGCCGAGGCGGACCTCTCCAGCTTGCTGGAGTTGTTGTCCGAAGAGTACTTCCGTGTTGTCCACGATACGCTCGAGCAGGCTTTGCCCAATCATCTCTATATGGGGGCACGCATGGCCAACTGGGGTATGCCTCCAGAGACTATCAAGGCGTCGGTGAAGTATTCTGATGTGCTCAGTTTCAATATCTACGAAGAAGGTATCCAGCCACACGCCTGGTCATTTCTGAACGAGATTGATCTGCCCACAGTGATCGGCGAGTTTCATATTGGCGCCTCCCGCGAGACCGGGCTCTACCATCCGGGGCTGGTGCAGGCAGACGGCCAGGCCGATCGGGCCGCCATGTATAAAGCCTATATGGAAAGCGTGATCGCCCACGACAATATGGTCGGCGCCCACTGGTTCCAGTACGTGGATTCCCCCATCACCGGGCGCGCGTTTGACGGCGAGAACTACAACGTCGGTTTTGTCTCTGCCACCGACATTCCCTACCCGGAAATGGTTAAGGCGGCGCGCGAGTTCAATGCCGCGCTCTATGCAAAGCGCTACGGTCTTTAATTGCAACAGCTGGCGGGTGGAGTAAGTGCAGACGCTTTTAATGCGGTGATGTCATGATAAAAAGAATAGTGATTCTGGGGGGCGGCACAGCCGGTTGGATGGCCGCTGCACAAATGGCAAAAAGCTGGGCTGGCAAGGGCATCGAGGTGACTGTCATCGACTCCAGTGCCATTGGTACCGTCGGGGTGGGCGAGGGCTCGACCCCGAATATGGTGCAGTTTCTTGCAGAGCTTGGCGTCGCCGAAAGCGACTGGATGAGTGCCTGTAATGCCACCTATAAAAATGGCATCACCTTTCGCAACTGGTCCTCAGTGCCGGGCTATGCAAGTTATTTTCACCCGTTCTATTCAGACTTCGATACCGAAGTGGAGGCCCGTTTTTGTTGCAACACCCGGTTGCGTCGCAACGGGGTTGCGGTGGAGGCACACCCGGATCGCTTTTTTATGACCGGCGAGTTGGCCAGGCGGCGGCTATCGCCCAAGGCGCGCGTCGCTATGACGCAGAGCACCAATTACTCCTATCACTTCGACGCCACGCTGTTCGGTCAATTTCTCAAGCGCAAGGCTTTGGGCTTCGGGGCACGGCATATGGATGCCCGGGTTGAGCAAGTGCTGTTGAATGCCCGCGGAGAAATCGGCTCGCTGCTGCTGGCCGGTGGCGAGCAGATCATTGCCGACCTGTTTGTGGATTGCTCCGGCTTTCGCTCCCTGTTAATGCGCCAGGCACTCAAGGTTCCTTACCAGAGCTTTGCTGACCACCTGCTCAACGATGCCGCGGTGACTCTGGCGACCCCCATGGATAGAGGGGATATTCCCTCGGAAACCGTCAGCACGGCGCTGAAGCACGGCTGGGCCTGGCGGATTCCTCTGGTCAGCCGGTTCGGTAATGGTTATGTCTACAGTTCCGCCCACAGCAGCGCCGAGCAGGCCGAGGAGGAGTTGCGCGGCCACCTGGGCATAGGTGTTGACGCCGAGGTCAAGGTTAATCACCTGAAAATGGAGCTGGGCCGGCTGCAGCAAAACTGGGTGAAGAACTGCGTCGCCATCGGCCTGGCACAGGGTTTTGTCGAACCGCTGGAAGCGACCGCGTTGCACTTTGTCGGCAAGTCGGTGCTGGATTTTATCGATGCCTTCGAACAGGCGGATTTCACTGACCGGTTTCGCGCTATCTATAACGACAGGACAGCGTCGGCGTTTGATCGTATTCGCGACTATATTCTGCTGCACTATCGCAGCAATTCACGCAGCGATAGCGACTACTGGCGCGACGCACGGGACGCTGGAAGTAGCAGTGACTCACTGCGCCGCATAATTGCTTGCTGGATGCGGGGCGGGGACCTGGAGCAGGAGGTGGCAGAGCAGGATATTGGCAAGTACTACAGTGCCACCTCCTGGCATTGCCTGTTGGCCGGGGTGGGGGTGTTACCCGAGAGGACGCGTTGCCGGACACCGCGGCCAGAGGAGCAAGTCATCGACCTGGCACTGCGACGGCGGCAGATAGAGCAGAGTGCGGCGCTGTTCAAAACCCACCGGGAAAGCCTTGGGGTTTGATCGGCAGGAGTGAGCGCTGCAGTGCCCTGGAAACTCGTTTCCCCGGATTTCAATATCATTATTCTTATGGCCCCCGGGGCTGTAGCCGTCATTCACGGCTACTTCAGTAGCTCCTTGCGAGAGCGGTTCAGGACTGCAGGGCGGCCCGCCACACAGTTACTTATCGCGCATTAAAACCCGATCAAACTAGATCTGTAGTTAAACGTTTAAAGTTAATTGTTGACAATCTGGATGGGTGGGGATAGTCTGTCACCATGTAAGGTTAAAAGTTCCCGAGCAACAATTTAAATTATTACTAATAATCATAGAGTGAGGTTGTAAAATGACCCAGTCCGCCAGGTTTCGCAAATCAATACTATCCGTGGCAATTTGTTCCGCTATCTTCGGGCACTATGCCAATGGCCAAGAGGCTGAAGAAAAAAAGCAACAGGTGGCGCCGCAGGCCAGCGGTAAAATCCAGGAAGAAGTGGTGGTGTACGGGGTTAGCAGCGCCATCGAGAAATCGATAAACGACAAGCGATTCTCCGAGAATATTGCCGATACCATCAACGCCGAAGATATCGGTAAATCAGCGGACCAGAATGTCGCGGATGCGCTTTCGCGGGTCACTGGGGTTACTACCCAGCAGGTGGACGGCGAGGGCACCAAGATTTCCATTCGCGGCGCCAACCCCCAGCAAAACGTCATCGTTATGAATGGTGTGGAGATGAGTACCACTGACTTCAGTCAGGGTGTTGACCTCTCGGCCTATTCCTCCGATGTGATCTCCAAGATTGTGGTGATCAAGTCACCCAGTGCCAACCATCACGAAGGCGCATTGGGCGGTATTGTCTATATGCAGTCACCAAAGCCGCTGGAATTGAAGGAAGACGTGCGGGTAATCACCTTGCAAGGGCGCTACGGTGAGCTTTCCGAAAAAGACGATTACAAGATTTCAGGCAGTTTCTCGGAAACCTTCTTTAACGACAAGCTCGGCATGCTGGTAACGGCTTTCGACGAGACCAATTCGGTGCGGCGCGACCAGTTCAGTGTTGACCGCTACGTGCCCTTTACCTCCCGTATTGCCCGCGATCCGGACGGCAATATCCTGGAGGATGTCACCGGTCTGGCAGCCAACGCCAGTGAGTATCGTCTGTACCAGAACGACCGCAACCGCCAGGGCGTCGACCTGGCCCTGCAGTGGGATGTGTCCGACAAAACTACACTCAACCTCAATGCCAGCTATAACCAGCAGGAAGTCAAGGAGTCCATGCACATGGCGGTAACCCGCCTGGGCAACGTCACCGAAAATATGGTCGAAGGCGTTGAGCCTGATCTTGGTGGTGTTCACATAGGTCCGTCGCAGTGGACCGACCCCCAGGAGGATTGGCACACCTTTGATCCGGAAACCCGCACCTTTACCAAATTGCTAAACCGTTTCAATCTGGGTGATTTGCGCCAGTCGGAAAATCATTACGACAATGAAAATACCATTGTCAAGTTGCAGCTGGCCCATACCTTTAGCGATGATTTCAGAATGTACGCCAACCTCAGTAGCTCCAAGTCAGAACGCATTCCCGTGCAGGGTGTGTTTGTGGGCACCCAAAACTGGGACAATATCGCGCCCAGGGTATTGGCGAAGACGGCTCCGGGCGATCTGGAGCCAGTGGGCTACGATTGCACCAGCGGCGAATGTCGTTTGGTAGCGGGTAGGGGCTTTGTGGATCTCGGCGACATCATTGATACTCCCGGGCAGGATGACGTACTGGACAATACCTCCACTACCGGTTTTAACCCCGATGACCTGGGGGCGCAGCACCTGTCTTTTATGAGCCGTAACGTCACTCATGTGGAAGACGAGCGGGCCGACTTTAACGTTGATTTCCACTGGAACGTCGATCTGCCCGGGGTTAGAAAGGTACAGTTCGGCTACCGTTACAATACCATTGACAAGTTTGTGGACGATCAAACCGGCAGCTTTAGCAGTGTCAACGAAGGCCAGGTACTTATCAACCCGGATACCGGTCAACCGATCGTGGTCTTCGACGGACTGCAAGACCTGGATGCCACGCTGTTTTTTGAGGGGAATCTGGACGCCAGCGATTTTATGGATTCATTGGGTTATGGCCGCGACAATGTCACCGATGGCTGGTTGACTTTTTCTGCATTCGATGTGTTCGAGCAAACCCAGGGCGCTGCCGATACCCTGGCCTTTGTACCTGATAATACCCAGACGCGCTCGGCTGAACTCGACAATCAGGCGGCTTATGTCAAGTTTGATTTTGCCTTCCTGGATGAGCGCCTGAGCGGTGACATTGGCCTGCGCTACGTGAAAACCGATGTCCAGACCGCTGGCTACTCCGGGGTCAATTTCTTTTCTGATCCGGCCAACCTCGCGCGGGTATTTGATCCCTTTGTGATTCGTGCTCACAGCGATCCGAGTCAGCCCGCCTGCAGTGACATCAAATTCTACGGTGTAAATGCAGCATTGGAGAATCGCTGGTCGCGGGTGGACGGCCAGGGCTGGGATACCAACGGCACTCCCAACGATTTTACCGACGACATTCAACTTCCCGATGAGGGCAATTGTTACTACTTCCGTACCGATCCAAACCAGCCCGAAAACGGTTGGTGGTGGAACTGGCGTCTCTCGGATGTGTCCACTGAGTCACGCTATATCTACGGTGATCGACCGCTGGATGAAAACGGCGAGCCCATTGTTGAAGACCGCAGCTTGCGCTCGTTCGGGGTAGAAGGCGAGCACACTTACAGTATGCTGTTGCCAAGCCTCAACCTGAATTACGCCTTGAAAGATGACATGATGCTGCGCTTCGCCGCGTCCAAAACCATGTCGCGGCCGCAAATCGATTCCCTGCGCCCAGGGTTCCGGGTGAATGAGACGGTATGGGGCAATACCCAACCGCGAGCTGGAAACACCATCACCCTGTTCAATTCGACCCTGGATCCGCTGGAATCCAAAAACCTGGATCTGTCGTTTGAGTGGTACTTTGCTGAAAGCAGTATTGCCTCTATTGGCCTGTTCTCCAAGGAGATGACCAACTTTGAGGAGTCTGAGCAGGTGGTGACCTATATGGATGATTTGCGTGGCCTGGGGCTGGACCCCAATGAGCCGGCTTACGATCCCACCAATCTGGTCAAATTCAAGGACGATCTGGATAACTGTATGCCGCGACGCCTGCTGACGGTGGGTTGGCAGGACGACTGGTTTAACAACGGTGGCCCGGAGGAGTTGTGTGCCCAGTTCACCACCACACGCATCAAGAACGGTAAGGGTGCCAGCATTAAAGGGCTCGAAATGCAGTACGTGCAGCAGTACCACAATCTGCCGGGACTGCTGGCCGGGTTGGGGCTGGCATTGAACTACACCTACCAGGACAGCCAGTTTGACCAGGAGGTGTCCTCGATTGATTCCTCCGTCAAGTTACCCGCCTTACCGGTCACCTTTACTCCGGAGCACAGTTATAACGCCAGCATGTTCTGGACCTGGGGTGGTCACCAGGTACGCCTGTCCTACCAGGCCCAGTCGGATGTACTGGTAGATCGTTCCTGGAACAACGGCTCGCTGTGGCAGGAGGGGCGTAACACCCTGGACTTGTCAGCCACCTACGCCATCAACGACAACATGTCGCTGACCTTTGATGCGGTCAACCTGACCGACGAAGAGACCCGGACCTATTTTACCAGCCGCTTCCTGGATCTGGGTGATGTGGACGGGGAGGGCAATGCGGTGCTGTTTGATGAGGGCAATCCGCTGGATGGCGATGGTACCCAAGGCCGCACCATCAGCCGTTACAAGACCGGACCGGTCTATCGCCTTGGCTTCCGTATGAACTTCTAAACCGGGGGGAAATAGAGCAACCGGTCAACGCGAGCGCCGCAATCATCGCTATTTGATGACTGCGGCGCTTTTTTTGCATTTGTTGGCTTATTGCAATAGTTGCCGGCAACATTGAGGCTTCATTCATCAATGTTGTGACCCGCTGCTCAACTGAACTCGGCAATCTGATCTCGCATAAAGAATAGGGAAGAAAACAATGCTTATCCAATCCTGTCGTAGAGTGCTGGCCCTTGCTGTTGTCGGGGCATCGCTATCGGTGCTCGCTGGCTGTCTGTCCGAGGGGCCTGGCGGCCCAGCTCATAGCAGCCAGCATAGCCTTGCGGATGGCCCCGAGTTGATTGCACAGCTATTGGATTTTGACCTGACTCCCCCGCCCGGGTCTATACAGGAAGAGGGTGCCTTTGCCACCCAGGTGGCAGCGGCGGCCCCTCACAATGGCAAGGCGTTGGCGATTCGTTTTTCGCCGGAAGGGGAGCATTCAGCAATTCATTTCCGGCCAGCCGCCGCCTGGGACTGGAGTAATCTCGAGGAGTTTCATATTGCCCTGGACGCCAGCAACCCAGGCCCGGAACCCATGCAGTTGTTCCTCACTCTTACCGATAGCCATGGCACCAGTTTAAACCGAGCGGTAAACATCGCGGCGGGGGAACAGGGTACTTACTACGCGGTGATTGCCGGGCAGTTTGTGGACAAAGAGGTCGAGGCAATATCCAGCAAGACTTCGACGGCACCGCCCTGGGCCTCAGATGAGGAGATGTTTGTATTCCGCTTTGGCAGCAGGGATATTGATCTGTCCGCCATTACCGAGTTGTCCCTGTGGGTGAGAGGCACGCTGGAGGAAAAGCAACTGCTGGTCGATAATATCCGGCTGCGTCGCAATCTGGCCTATGACCCGTCGTACCTGCAAAAATTTGTCGATCAGTTTGGCCAGAATGCCAAGGCTGATTATCCCTTGAAAGTGCATTCCCAGCAGGAGTTGCAGGACGCAGCCAATGCCGAACTCGCTGCCCTGGCAGCATCCGGCGCACTGCCTGACCGCTCTCGCTTTGGTGGCTGGAAGGACGGCCCGCGGCGCCAGGCAAGCGGATATTTTCGCACTGAAAAGGTCAACGACAAGTGGTGGCTGGTGGATCCGGACGGCTACCTGTTTTTCTCCAACGGACTGGCCAATGTGCGCATGGCCAATATGACTACCCTCACCGGGGTGGAGTACCGGGACCCATCGGTGCGCTACGTGGATCCTGGGGAAGTGACACCCGAAGATTCAATCGGCATTGTCACCGTCTCCGATGAGGTGCTACAGACGGCCTACGTGGCGGCGCCGTTACGCCGGGATATGTTTACCTGGTTGCCCGACTACGACGACGAGTTGGCTGATCACTACAGCTATCGACGTTCGGTGCACAAGGGGCCCCTGCCATCCGGTGAAACCTTCAGTTTCTATCGCGCCAACCTGGAGCGTCGCTACGGCCAGAGTTCGGAAGAATCCTACATTCGCAAATGGGAGGAGGTGACCCTGGAGCGGATGCTTGACTGGGGTTTCACTTCTATGGGCAACTGGGTGGACCCGGCGTTCTACCCCAACCAGCAGGTACCCTATTTTGCCAACGGCTGGATTATTGGCGACTTTAAAACCCTCTCCTCAGGCCACGACGAATGGTCGCCGATGCCCGACTCATTTGACCCGGAGTTTGTGCGTCGCGCCAGGATTACTGTTGGTGTCATCGCTGAAGAGATTCAGGGGTCGCCATGGTGTGTGGGTGTCTTCGTCGATAATGAAAAGAGTTGGGGCCACCCGTCTGGCAGCGTCTCGGAGCGCTTTGGATTGATTCTCGACGCATTGTCCAAAAATGCCAGCGAGAGTCCGGCCAAACAGGCGTTTACCAAGCGCTTGCGGGACAAGTACGGCGCCATCGCCAACTTGAACAAACAATGGCGAACTGACGTGCAGTCCTGGGAGGCGTTTGCCGCTGGTGTTACGCTGAACGAATTCCCCCAGCCGGCCCTGGATGATTTTTCCACTCTGTTGGCCATGCTCTCAGAGCAGTACTTCCGCGTCGTCCATGATGCCCTCGAAGAAGTGCTTCCCAATCATCTCTATATGGGCGTACGCATGGCCGGTTGGGGCATGCCCCAGGAAACCATCCGCGCGGCGGTAAAATATTCGGATGTACTGAGTTTCAATAGCTACAAAGAGGGCCTGCAGCCCAACGCCTGGTCCTTTCTGGACGAGATTGACATGCCCAGCTTGATCGGTGAGTTTCATATTGGCGCCACTGACGACTCGGGGCTGTTTCATCCCGGCCTGGTGAGCGCAGAAAACCAGCAGGAGCGCGCCACTATGTATCTGAACTACATGAACAGTGTCCTGGCCCAGGACACTATGGTCGGGGCTCACTGGTTTCAGTATATCGATTCACCCATAACCGGTCGCACCTACGACGGTGAAAACTACAACGTCGGCTTTGTCTCGGTAACCGACATCCCCTATCCGGAGATGGTGGAGGCGGCGCGCACATTCAACACCGCACTTTACCGTAAACGCTATGGTAAAAAGCCCTGATCTTTACCTCGGACCATGGAGAGGCAGCAGGTAGTATGGCAGCGCAATTAAAGGCAGCACAGGGCAATTCCCACTACCGCAAAAGTTGGGAGCCGTTGGTGTTTGCGTTTGACAAGCAGTTCAAGCGCTATGCAGCGGCGACAAACTTTTTCTGGCATAACTGATATGCAACCCAGGGAGTTAAAGATGAGCACCGGTATTGCTGGCAGAGTGAGAAGTTACTTTCACCATTGTGCCTTGCTATTGATGTCTGCACTATTTATGAGTCATAGCCACGGCGACAGTCGACCCAATATCGTGGTGATCCTGGCTGATGATTTGGGTTACGGCGACTTGGGCTACACTGGCTCAACAGAAATATCGACACCGAACATTGATAGCCTGGCTAAAAACGGGGTTGTTTTTACCAATGGCTATGTGACACACCCCTATTGTGGCCCCTCTCGGGCAGGCTTGTTGACCGGACGCTACCAGGCCCGGTTCGGGATGGAAATCAATGCCGCCCATTCGCCCGACGATCCCTATATGGGCCTGCCTGTCGACCAAAAAACCTTCGCTACCCGATTACAACAAGTAGGCTACAGGACTGCAGTCGTGGGGAAGTGGCACTTGGGTTCACATCCGAACTTCCACCCCAACAACCGCGGCTTTGACTACTTCTTCGGCTTTCTGCCGGGTGGTCACGATTATTTTCCTGAATCCGTAAAAGTCAGTAGTGAGCCCTATAATGTGCCGCTTGCCCGCAACGGGAAACCGGCCCAGTTAAATGAATACCTGACCACGGCGCTAAGTCGGGACGCAGCCAATTTTGTCTTGTCTACGCAAGAGCCGTTTATGCTGTATGTGGCCTACAACGCGCCACACGAGCCATTGCAGGCCACGGAACAGGACCTTGCCAAATACCAGCATATAGAGGATGTAAATCGCCGCACCTACGCAGCTATGGTCGACTCCATGGATCAAGGGGTTGGCAGAATCATCGATGCGCTTAAACAGAGCGGAAAGTTTGAAAATACCCTGGTTTTTTTCCTGTCGGATAACGGTGGCGTCTATCCGGAGAGCTGGATGCCAAATTCCAATTGGGCCAGCAACAAGCCCTTTCGTCGAGGCAAGGTCAGTCTGACTGAGGGGGGAGTACACGTGCCTTTTATCGCCCATTGGCCGGCGGGAATCGGCAGTCAGGGTAATTTTGATGGCCTGGTTTCATCCCTGGACATAGCAGCCACCGCGCTCGCTTTGGCAGGCGCAGACGGTGACGATGCCAACCTCGACGGGGTCAACCTGGTGCCGTTTGTTACGGGGAAAAACCCGCAATCCCCACACCGTGCGTTGTTCTGGCGCCTGGAAGAAGCCAGCAATCTGTGGGCCGTGCGTACGCCGGACTACAAATATCTGCACCAGCCCCTGCCAGGAGTGGGAAAAAGTTTTTTTGACATGCGTGCTGATCCTTATGAAACCAACAATCTCAACGGCAGCATGCCAAAGCAGCAGGCTGAACTTGCCGCTTTATGGAATGAGTGGAACCGGGCCAACGCGCAAAATATCCTGTTGCAAAATGAACCCTATTTACAGCAACGAGACGCATTTTACGAAAATCTTTACCAGGATTTACTAAAACAGGCCAGAGAGCGCAAAAGCTTTATTGTTGAGTAGGCGCCGCTCCTGGATGACTTCGGGAGAGTGGAAAGTAAAAAACCTCAGAGATCGTGGCGGTATCAGCTGGCCGCTACCCGTTTTTGAGTACGTTAGTGAGTAGGTTGACGGGTTGCGCCAGGCAATTGCCTCAGTGTTCTCGACAGCAGCCATACGTGAAAGGAGTTAAAATGATCAGGGCACCTTACCTTTTCTTTGTTGTTTCATTTTTGCTGGTGGCGTGTAAGCCAGAAACAGCCAATGTTGCTGCGGTTAAGGTAACCGACACGCCAGTGGTTGATCTCAAGGCAGCAGTAGCGACCGGGGTTTTATCCGGACAGAATACGTCACTGGATTGGGTGTCAGGCCCCTCAGAAGGCTTGCATGTTAGGTTTAACGCTCGGGAGAATGCGCATGCGGGCTTGGTAATCCAGCCCCGGCAGGCCTGGGATTGGAGCGCTTATGAAAGCTTTAATGTTGCATTCGAAATCTCCAACCCCGGCGAGCACTCGGTCCAACTGTTCCTGACGATCACGGATCAAAGTGGTGCCAGTTACACCCGGTCAGCAAGTATTGGCGTGGGACCAGCCCGTGTTTACTATGCCAAGCTGGCCGGGCATGACCTGCAGAAAGCCGATGATCGCCAGCATAATGACTATAACTTCGAATCTGGTTTGCGCTCCAATCCGGACTCGTGGCACTCCGACGAGATTCAATTCACCTCTATGTGGGGAAAACAGAATCTTGATACCTCCGCAATAACGAAAATTTCGGTATCCCTGAATCACGTCCTGCACGATAAGGAAATCATCGTTCACAAAATTGTACTTCGCCCCAATCCCCCCCTTGACGATGAATTTCTCACCAATATCGTCGATCAGTACGGTCAAAATGCCAAGCAGGACTTCGAGGGAAAAGTGCACAGCGACTCAGATCTAAAACAACAGCGAGACGCTGAGCGTGAAAGTTTACGGAAAACAGTTTCGGCGGACCGCTCCAAGTGGGGTGGCTGGTTATCAGGCCCCAGGCTTACAGCTAGCGGATACTTTCGGGCAGAAAAAGTCGATGGCAAGTGGTCGCTGGTCGACCCGGACGGCTATCTGTACTTTGCCACAGGTGTGGACATCATTCGGCTGGCAAATTCAACCACCATAACAGGGTATGACTTTCCCAACCCGGTTATCGCGGAGACGTCTGCCAATTCGACCACACCGGAAGATTCCAAGGGGCTGGCCCGGGTGGCGGATACGGTAGTGGCTGACCGGTTCGTGGCCTCCGAACTGCGCAAGAACATGTTTCGATGGTTACCGGAATACAGCGAACCCCTGGGCAAACACTATGGCTATCGACAGAGTACACACTCGGGTCCATTACCCAGAGGAGAAACCTACAGCTTCTATTCCGCCAACCTGGAGCGCAAGTACGCCGATATCAATCCGGACTTTATGGCGGCATGGCGGGAGACAACCGTTGACAGAATGTTAACCTGGGGCTTTACCTCACTGGGCAATTGGACCGACCCTGATTATTACGATAACAACAGAATTCCCTATTTTGCCAATGGCTGGATTATTGGTGATTTTAAAACCATCTCCAGTGGCAGTGATTTCTGGGCACCATTGCCCGATGTGTTTGATCCGGTTTTTGCTCAAAGAGCAGATGTCACTGCGCGGCAGATTGCCGCTGAAGTAAAAGACAGTCCCTGGTGTGTTGGTGTATTTGTTGATAACGAGAAGGGCTTTGGTCGCAGTGAGACCAACGAATTACGCTATGGCATAGTGATTAACGCCTTGGCTCGCGACGGCCAGGATGTACCCACCAAGGCCGAATTTACCCGTCAAATGCGCGAAAAATACGCCTCAATTAACGCATTGAATACCGCCTGGGGCGTCGATATTGAAGATTGGGACAGTTTTGATCGGGGCTTCAGGTCTAGTATCAATAACCCGACCCAGCTGCAAGATTATGCTTATTTGCTCGGGGTTTACGCCGACAAGTATTTCAGCACTGTGGATCAGGCACTGGAAAGATACCTGCCCAATCATATGTACCTTGGGTCCCGGTTTGCCGATTGGGGTATGCCTATGGAAGTGGTGCAAGCTGCCGCCAAACACGTAGATGTTGTCAGCTACAACATCTACAAGGAAGGCATTCACCCAGCCAGCTGGGGCTTTCTGGAGGAGTTGGATAAGCCTTCTATTATTGGCGAATTCCATATGGGGGCGAGCGATTCAGGGCTGTTTCACGGCGGGTTGGTACTGTCTGCCGATCAGGAAGATCGCGCCAAAATGTACCGTGAATACATGCAGTCTGTGATCGATAACCCGTATTTTATCGGCGCACACTGGTTCCAGTATATGGATTCCCCCATAACGGGCAGGGCGCTGGATGGCGAAAACTACAACAATGGCTTTGTTTCCGTTGCCGATGTGCCTTATCAACCCATGGTGAAAGCGGCCAGCTCCATTCACAAGGAGATGTATCAGCGCCGCTTTGGCAAGCAGTGATGGATATCCCCACGCGCTATAAACCTGGTGAGCAGGTAAAGGATTACAGGATGCTAAGATATCTTATTCTCAATGTGTGTTTACTGCTTGTGGCCCAACAGCCCCTGGCTGAAGTTATTCATAGCGACAAGCATATCCAGCTTGCGCGGGAAGTAGCCACCAAATCGATAGTCCTGTTAAAAAATGCCAACAACACCCTGCCGCTTGCAAAGACTATTAGAGTTCCCTACGTGACCGGGCCCTTTGCCGCGTCTTCCGACATGTTGATCGGTAATTACTATGGCATATCCGATAGCCTGGTAACTATTCTGGAGGGGATCGCAGCCAAGGTATCCTTGGGTACATCGTTAAATTACCGCAGTGGCGCCTTACCCTTTCACAAGAATATTAATCCCCTCAACTGGGCGCCGAATGTTGCTAAAACAGCGGATGCTGTTATCGCCGTGGTTGGACTGTCAGCGGATATGGAGGGGGAGGAGGTGGATGCGATTGCCTCAGCGGCCAGGGGAGATCGGGTCGACATTTCCCTTCCACCAAACCAAGTCGATTACGTTAAACAATTGGCCGAAAACAAAAAAGGGCCTCTGATACTGGTCGTCGCTTCCGGCAGTCCGGTTGATTTGAGTGAGTTGCTGCCACTGGCCGAAGCCGTACTGTGGATAGGATACCCGGGTGAACAAGGCGGTAATGCTGTAGCCGACGTCTTGTTTGGCGATGCAAACCCGTCCGGTCACCTGCCGCTGACGTTTCCAAAATCGCTCCAGGACCTGCCAGCCTACGATAACTATTCTATGGCGGGCCGAACCTACAAGTTTATGTCAGCGCCGGCCCTTTATCCTTTTGGTTTTGGGCTGTCCTATACAACGTTCAGCTTTAATCAACTTAAACTGGAGCAGCGCAGAATCGATGAGGGTAGCCCGCTGCGTTTTAGCGTTGAAGTAGAGAATACCGGCACTGTACCAGGCGAAACTGTGCTGCAGGCCTATCTCTCTGCAAACGTCCCGGGTGAAAATGAGGCGATAACCCAACTGAAGGTCTTCCAGCGGGTCAGTCTGGCCGCGAAGGAAAAGCGTCGAGTTGAGCTGATCATTGACAGTAAATCGCTGTATATCGTCAATGAGGCCGGCGCAAGAGTATGGCCAGAAGGAGAATATACCCTGGCGGTCGGGAACTCGCTGCCCTCCAGTCGCAGCATCGAATTGGGTGCCGCTGAACATCAGTACCAGGTTGTGGCGTTTTAGCCAGGCCAGGCCGCGATATTGGAGCAGAAAAATAGCCGTTAAACGTTTTAGCTTGGGCCAGTAGTTTACACCTGGCAACTAAGGACTTACCGAGAGCCCGAATACTGTATGGTTATGATTAGGATTTTTTTCGTATTCGTTATTGCGATCCCCGTGCTTTTAACAGGTTGCAATCATTACCCGTCCCAGACAGATCGAACCAGTCGACCCCCGGCTGAGGTTGCCGCAGTCAACCGGGGCGTTTCGCTGTCGGAGCTGGAACGACCCAGCCAAAAGCCCAATATCCTTTGGATTATCACTGACGACCAACGGCCGGACTCTATCTCAGCCTATAACCGTGCGGTTTATGGCACCAACAATAGCCCTTTGGGTTATGTAGAATCACCAAACGTTGACAAGCTTGCCGCGCAAGGAGTGCTGTTTACCAAGGCATTTAACAATTCTCCGGTTTGTGGCCCGTCACGAGGCTCAATGCATTCTGGCCGATATCCGTTCAGAAACGGTCATTATGCCTTCGAATTAACGCATCAGGAGCCTGATTTTGTTAAGCCGACAGTGTCACAAACCATGCGTGCAAACGGCTATGCTACGTCGGTATTTGGAAAATCAGACAGCTATATTTATAAGTGGGGCCCAGGCCAGGGCTTTCATGATGCCAACCTGTTTGATTATAAAGTTCATTTTAAACACGATATTCAACAAAATGGATTTGGCGATCTGTACACCAAAGCCGGTTACAACGAGAACAACGAAATAGTCGGCTATACCGAGAACGTTCAATATCCCGATGGCGAGAAAAGATCCTATTACTTGAAGCGCCAGGATGGTCCACTAACGAAGGAAGATATTGCCGGTAAAGAACAGAGCAATAAGGAATTCGATTTGATTCGTTCCTATACTCGAGGTGGCAATAAAGACCTGATTCTTGCCGGGGTAAACCCCAAGCCAGCTGGTGAAACGGTCGACGCGTATATCGTGAAAGAGATGATAAGCTATTTGGAAAACTCGAATAGATCCTTTAAAAACAGTTGGGATAAAACTGAGAAGGGCGCAGATACGACAAAACCACAATTTATCAATTTAGGTTTTCATTTGCCCCATACCCCGGTATTGCCGCCGAAGTCATTCAGGGATCGTTTTAAAGACAAGGTTTACGAAATTCCTGATTTTGATAAAAAAGCAGAACTTGAGAAGCTTCCACCGCAGTTGTTGCAGCTATATAACGCCATGAAGGTAGATGGTTTCACCGATGAGGAAAAGCAACAGGCAATCCGGGATTATTATGCTTTTTGCGCCTACGGTGATTCCCTGATTGGCGATGCTGTGGAAGCCTTTATAAAGTACAGTACAGATAACAATCAGGAATATTTAATTATTTTTGCGATTGGTGATCATGGTTGGCATTTGGGTGAGCAGGGTATCGAGGCCAAATTTGGACCCTGGGTGCAGTCAGTTAACAATGCGGCCATTGTTGTATCTTCTATTAAGAAGCTTGTTCCCGCAAACAGGGTTAATCACGATTTGGTTGAGTTTGTTGATTTTGCACCCACCATTTTGAATGCTGGCGGTGTTAATACAGCTGATGAGACGTTTGATTACCTGGATGGAAGTGATCTTATTGATGTATTAAATGGTAAGGTAAAAAGGGATTACATTTTAGGTGAAATTAATCTGGTTTATGGTCCGCGCGCCTATCTGCACACGGAGCGATTTCGATTCTCCATGAGAACCCGGCCACATAGTAATAATATTCTAAAACCAGATCAGTTGGGTAAGGATATTAAGTGGGGTTTAACGGCGCCAGTCGAAGACGTTGAAATGGCTTTGTATGACTTGAAGTATGATCCGCTTGAAAAGAATAATGTTGCTAATAGTAAAGAGTATCAAGCGCTTGCTAACTGGTTTCGAAGTAAATTGGGCAATATCGTGTTAGGTGACGGTCGAATCGAAGCGGATTGGTCACAAGCGAATGTCTATCACTTTAGTGATTTTGCCAAAGGGGCCGATGATAAAAGGGCAGATATACCTGTTGGATTGATTCCAGATTAAGGCTCAGTAAAGTATGGGTTGGCGCGGCGGTAATACACCTGGTTTAGCGCGGCGGCCCGGTGGGTGTACCCTGCCAGACCGGCCGCAGGCTCTCCGCGCTTTTCGCGCTCCCGGAAACTCACTTCGCTGGCGCTACGTTCAAACATCCGTCCGCGAAAGCCCGAAAAGCGCGGAGAGCCTAAACGCGACCTGATTGGTCTGGCAGGGCACACCCACCGAGCCTTGACCAGGCATCGAGCGAGATTCCTGGAAAAAGACAAAAATAAAGATAATGAGGTCCTCGCGATACAAAACACCGCGATTCTCTGTGATTTCTGACTGGTCTGGCAGGGCGCACCGATCAGAGTTTGAGCAGATCTCAGTTCTTTAAGCTACCCATGAGGGCGTATCGAGGCACTGTTCTTTGTCTACTTCCTCGCCTTGTTGGTCCAGGCCCTGATCGAACGGGAACTGCGCCAGAATATGCAGCGGAAGGTTATCAAGGCATTGCCTCTGTACCCTGAGGAGCGCAATACACAACGTCCCACTGCCGAGCAGATCTATCGCTTGTTCAGCCTTGCCCAGCGCCATACGCTTGCCCATGAGGGGAAACGCATCCGTACATTCGATCCGGAACTGACGCAACTGCAGAATCAGGTAATGACATTGCTCGGCGTGCCGGAGGATGCCTATAGAGAGAAATTCTAACGAAAAAAGGCGCCGATAAATGCCGATTTATTGTCGTCGAGATGTGCGGAATGTAAGGTAAGACCACTCGGTAGTGGCCAGATACTTAGGGAGTATAAGCTTTGTTAAAAAAATTAGCCTGCTCTTTTAGGAGGCTAATTTTCTGTAAATGTATAGCAGATTGAACATAGGCTCTGGTATGGGCTTCATCAACTTACACCTTGAAAATGAATAGTTAATAAAAAAGGTTCATACAAGTTAGCTCGTATGAACCTTTTTAATGTAACCAACAATAAGTTACTTATTGTTGGTTTTACTCAGAGCATTGTGGTCGAGTACATAAACTTCTGATTGCACTTACATCACTTTGGTGTACCTTACCGTCACCATTAAAGTCAAACTCGGCTCTATGTAAAGCTGGATCTTTTAGCGCGAGTACAAAAAATGAAATATCTTTTCTATCGACATCTTGGTCACCATCAAAGTCACCTAACACACCGTAAACAGCATCATTAGGGAAATCATCTCTAATATCAAGCACACCGTCATTATCATCGTCTGAATCTAACGCATCTCCAATTCCGTCCATATCATAATCATTGTCAATATTTAGACGTCCAATTCCAGCGTTGTAAGCATTACCATCAGTGGATTGAAATTGTGCAAATAGGAAATAGAAATTTCCTTCCGGTAACTCATTAGTTGGTGTTAATCCGGCCAGAGAAATAGATACAGTTGATGTTGCTGTTTGCTCACCAATAACGCTAGTGTCATCAACAATTACGTCTTTAACCAAGCTCCAGTTAGAGCGTAGTTCACGTAAATAAACTCTTACACCACCGAAATCATCCGCTATGGTATGACCCGTTCCAGCTTCAACATTCAAAGTAACGTCTAGAGAGCTAGTGGTTAAGTGGGTCGGCACTTTGTACTTAGATATATCATCAAAAATCAGAGAAGGCGCTACAGGCGCAGGCTCTTCATCATCGGTACAACCCTCGCACAGTAATTTAAAGGTACGAACATATTCATATGAAGTCGTTCTTTGCTCTTCTGTTCCTGCTTTAACCATGCCACCATCTTCTGGCACTGGGTTCCAGTCATATGTTTCAATGGCCATTTGAATCCACATTTTCTGATCAAACGCAACGGGGTGGGTTACTGTGTAGGCATACTGTCCGTCAAGATATAGATCTATTTCACTAGGTGATTTCCAGTGAGCACCGTAAATAAAATATCTGTCTGATGTTTTTCTGCCCGCAGGCACATCAACAGACCCCGAATTTTGATTCGATTCGTTACAGCCAGTTTGGCGGTGAATCATATTGGAGTGGTAAATATGATCCCAATCTAGTGCCCATTGAGACGTTAATCCCGGATTAATTTTACCAACCGTTTCCTGAATATCGATTTCAAATTTTTTGGTGCAATCCTTATTGTTACTCATTAACCAAAACGTTGAAGACATCTCCGTTTGGTTAGCTTTCATTTTAGTCTCAAAGTAGTATGAAATGCCGTCACTTGGTGCTTTAGTTGGAGTGATCGAGCGAATAATAGCCCCTTTGTACTGGTAAAGCTCGAATAGAGGATTGCCATTTTCATCTTTATAAGGCGTCTCAATCCACTGAGCACCGCCTACTAATTCATCAACGGTTATTTTCAATTTTCCGTTGTCTACGCTAATGGTATCCGTTGTAAATAAACCTGGCGGTCTGCCAATCCAGGTCCAGTCATTACCGACAGGCTCTACTTGCCACTTAACGGTATCAATTACAGAAGCGTTAAATTCATCAGACATAGCCTCAACAAGGTGCCAATTCTTACCTTCAAATACAGGCTTATTTTCACCTTGGAAGAATGGGACATTTACAATAGCTCCAATAGTTTCATCTTTTGGCTCTGGATCCATGTCATCCGGCATGCCATCGTTATCATCATCAGTGTCAACCAGATCACTAATATCATCATTATCGAAGTCAGTATCAATAATGATTCCAGCAATGCTATTATTGTAGCGGACGCCGTTAGAAGACAAGAATTCTGCAAATAAGTAATAGAAATTACCTTCAGGTAACTCACTGGTTGTTACCAGTCCTTGTAGCGGAAGGTAAACGGTAGATGTCGCATGTTCTTCGCCAATAACGCTCTCATCGTAAACAATTACGTCGTTAACAACGCTCCAGTTAGAAGTCAGCTCTCGCAAGTAAACTTTAAGGCCTCCAAGCCCGTTCGTAATGGTATTTCCTGAGCCTGATTCTAAACTAAAGGTAGCTGTAAGCGCCCCTGTATTGGCATAAATTCCATTTTTGATTTCAGAGGAATTAGTGATAGAAAGAGATGGCTCTCTATAACCAGCTTGGATAGTAATTCCTGCAATGGACGCTGTTTGTGCACTGCCATCATCAGCAAAAAATTTAACAAATAAGTAGTAAAAATTCCCACCTGGTAGCTCATAAGTTGGCGTTAAACCTCTTAGTGGAATTTCAACAGTCGATGTGCCACTGGTTGTACCTATCGCATTCGTATCATTAACTATAGTATCGTTAATTACTTGCCAGTCTGAATTTAGTTCTCGTAAAAAAAACTGTATACCACTGAGTTGGTTAGTTACTGTATTACCAGTGCCTGCTTGATAATTCACAGTAACAGGCAGTACACCCGTATTTTCATATATGGTGCTGGTGTATTTAGACCTATCATCAAAAATTAAAGAGGCTGGTACTGTTTCGCCGGCGTCGATTTCTGCATATGCTTGAATGGAATGAAATGGCAAAGCTAGAACCACAATTAAATTAAATATTACCCTCAATTTTTTCATGTAGGTTTCTCAGTGATGAAGTTAATAAGATGTTCTTTTATGGGTTTTATGTTAACTATAATTAAATTCATTGCGAACTGTCGAATGTATATTGTCAACAAAAACAATTAGAGTATAAAATGGCCTCATAGTCAAGACAGGGCTTCGGTGTTTGTCAACGAGGTTGTGTGTGCCAAACAGCAGGTCGACAAAATATTTCTGCCATAACTGATATAAAACCTGGTCCGAGAAAAGAGTGACCCACTTGCATGGGCCACTGCATCTCCAGCGGCAGCTATTTCGACTTAGCTACAATCTTCTCGACCACAAATGAAGGTTTGCCGCCTGGTGGAATAATCTTAATGGCGCGATTTTTAACTTCTCCCGCCAGAGTTTTTACTCTTAAGCGAACTGGCTTTCCGTATTCCGGTGGAATGGGGATTTTGATATCCAGGCTTCGCTGTTTGTTCAGAATGGTGTACGTCGCAATTTTCGCACCCGCCATAGAGGTCTCGATGATGGCCTCTTTCGTTGCATGTTCAAAGTGAAGCACTGCATCCCAGGTATTCACATAGAACCCTGGATCGACAAAGGTAATCTCATACTCTTCCCAGGTTAGACCATCATCTTCCTCACCCTTGGCAAAAGCAATCGTTTGTTTCCCCGCATATAGATAATCCCATGCTAGCTTTCTCTTGGGATCGCTGGCCTTAAAGTATCCGCCTTTGTTCCCCCCAACTCGAGCAATGGGGACTACACCGCCAGCAACGCTTACCGTTTTCGTTGCTGATATATGGTTGCTTGAGTTACCCACCATGATCTCAAAATCTCCTGCTTCAACAACATAGTCATTGGCGGCAGTGTCATAGTGAGAGAAGGCTTCATAGGGAATAGTAATCTCTACTGGGACGCTCTTGCCTGCAGGAACAGAGACCCTCTTAAAGCCTTTGAGTGCTTTCTTAGGCACCTTCTTCGAAGAGCTCACATCTTTCACGTAGACCTGAACCACCTCATCGCCATCTCGAACACCCGTATTGGCCACTTTCACTAAAACGCGTAACACTCCTTGGGCCGGAACAGAGCGTGAGCTGACTTCGACATCTTCAATTGTGAAACTCGTATAGCTTAAGCCATAGCCAAAGGGGTAGAGCGGCTCGCCATCAAAGTACATATAGGTGCGGCTATTCTGTACGTTGTAGTCCTGGAAGTCGGGCAGATCCGCATCCGACTTGAACCAGGTCGAACATAACTTACCACCAGGATTAACCTTGCCAAATAGTACATTAGCCAGGGCGTGTCCCTGCTCCTGCCCATTCGGCCATGCACATACGATTGCTGGAAGATTCTCTTGCTCCCAGGCAATAGCCGTTGGCCCACTTGGTACTAGCACCAGGATGATATTGGGGTTGACCTTCTGCACCGCTTTAATGAGCTTGTGCTGATTACCGGGGAGTTGAATCGAGCTTCTATCTCTGTTTTCCGTAGATGTTGTCTCATCATTTCCAACCACAAGAATAACGGTTTCAGCCTTCCTGGCGACTTCCACTGCCTCGGCAATTTTCCAGGCGTCATCTTTGTGAGCAGTCACTTCACAGCCGGGTGCGAAGCTGATTGCCGCATTGGTTGCACTCTTCAAGCCATCAAGAGGAGAGACCTTGCTATTAGGAAAGCCAGAGTAGATACCCATCCAACATTTGTCTGCAAACGGTCCAATGAGGGCAATGCTATCCACATCCTGCTTCAAGGGAAGTACATTGTCATTCTTTAATAACACGATGGACTGCTCGGCGGCTTTACGAGCCAGCTGCTTATGAGCGTCACACTCTAGTACGCTTTGGGGGATCTTCGAGTAGGGGTTCAGCGAGGGCTCATCAAAATCTCCCGTCATAAATCTCAAGCGAAGCAATCTATGAACTGAAATATCCAGCTCTTTCTCTGTTAAGAGGCCTTGCTCTATGGCTGGCTTAAGTGCGACCACCATAGGCGCCTGCCTGTTGTCGTTTCTGAAGCACTCCTGATCGACGCCAGCTTTGATTGCCATCGCTGCAGCTTCTGGCTGGCTTTTGGCGTATTTCATTCTTATTTGCAGCCCCTCGACAGCGGCCCAGTCTGCGATAACATAGCCCTTAAAGCCCCATTCATCACGCAGCACCTCATTGACGAGCCAGTTATGAGCAGAGCATGGAATGCCATTGAGGCCATTCAAGCCTGTCATGATCCCAGTGGCCTCTTCATCTACGATGCAAGTCTTATAAGCAGGGAAGTAGTACTCATATAGATCTTTCGTGCTTACTCGAGAGTGACTCCACTCCCGTTTTGTCTCAACATTATTCGCAACGTAATGTTTGACCGTGGTAACCGTCTTTGTATATTTTAGGTCGTTACCCTGCATACCACGAACATACATTCTGGAAATTTCAGACATTAAATGGGGGTCTTCACTGTAGCATTCACCGTTACGGCCCCACCTTGGATCACGAGCCATATTGACGGTGGGCGCAAACATCATAACCTCTTTCTCGCCCGTATTTTTCAGTGCTCTGGCTTCATTCGAAATTGCGGTTGCCACATCGAACATTAAATCCGGATTCCAGGTGCTACCCATGGCGATGTTCTGGGGGAACTGGGTACAGTTCCATGCAATGATCCCGTGCAGAGACTAGCCGTACCACTCAAAGAAGGGAATCCCTAAACGCTCAATGGCCGGGATTCTAGAGCCACAAAAGCTGACTTTTTCATCTATGGTCATTCTGGACAGCAGGTCATTGGCACGCTCTTCTGCACTTGCACTAGGATCTTTCCATAATTGACCCTTGGTTGAGCTTTCCTTTGTAAGGAAATTGTTGAATGCGGTGGCGGCGGACAACTGCATCGGTAGAATGCCGAACAACCCCAGGGCAGATGATTTTTTTAAAAACTTTCTTCTTTGCATGGCCAATTCGCTCCTAATTTACATTCGTTCTTAATTCGGTTTTCTGGAAGCTCAGTTTAGAAGACGGTTAAGATTTCACATCATTGTTCACGTTTTCATACTACTTTTGTATTCGATTTCTATCATCTTATGTCTCTTACAAAATGCGAAATGTCGCATTGCTTTACTCTTAAATTGTGGGGTACGTTTGATCTGTTGACGCCTGCCAGACCTGCTGCAGGCTCTTCGCACTTTTCGCGCTCCTGGCTCGTGTTAACGTCTTAATTCTACTTTGTCACATTAGGCGCGGCGACTTTTGGTTGTCGCCTGCGTTTTCGGCACCTCTCAGCCGACTCTATCGCCGCCAATCGTTTCTTATGTCGATGCTCCATTTGCCGGATCACTT
>NZ_JAAOIX010000007.1 GCF_011440395.1 Pseudomaricurvus alcaniphilus
TACGTTAAACTTGTCCATGGTCTCCTCCTGCTTCTGTCGATAGAGAACGAATTGTTCACCCTCTATTCAGGCACATTGCGATGCCGCTGGGAAGAGGAGGAGACCATCTCATCATCCATGGAGGCTCCACGACAGCATCCCTGCTGTCGAGGGTCTTGAAAGCAAGCCCCCGAAGCCAAACCTAACATAGTGCCGGCTGCACGACGCTTAGCTTAGGTGGTAATTAGGTAGGTCGTTGGACGCTTGAAATGCAACAGAAGTCGAATATCTCGGCTCCAAACCAACCGCTCCGCCTTGCCGAAACAGCAACTCCCTCTCGGCACCACGGCGACTTCCTCAAATCCACTCCTGACTGGCAGTGCTGATCGCAATGGCCTTAATGCGGTCAAGGCGACGCACCAAAGCGCCGAACTCCCTGGCCATTGCCTTGCGCTTTTCGAGCATTTCCGGGCCGCCAGCAGCGGTTAATTGGCGCTGCTCCATTAAGGTAAATGCGTTACTGAACAGGAGCTTGCCAATGGAAGCCTTGCTGCTGATCCAGCGCTGTAAGTAGGCCTGGTGACCGTGCTTGAGGGCCATCTCTATGCAGGCCTTTTGTTCCAGTGACTCAGCGGCCGGCAGTTTGGTAAGCATGCTGGCAACCACGCTATAGGCTTCAACGTAGTTCAGCAAGGTGGCGTGCGCCAGAACGGGTTGCATGCTCTTCAGCAGCGCCAATATAGCGTCTGGCCCGCGCGTCAGCTGTGTCTCCCAGCTCGGCTCGAACTGCGCCAACTCGTCCATAATCTCCTGTTTGAACTCGCCACTGGGCGGGTAGAAAAATTCAAACTTGAACAGGTCGCGCAAGGCTTCAACTTCCTGCCAGAATACCTCAGTGGCATCCCCGTTGCGCAGATCACTGGCCTTGAGCAGAGCCAGCTCGATAATAGCCTTGTTAAGAAAAAAATGAATGATGGTGTTGCGATAATAGCTGGCCACCGGATGTTGCTCCGGGGCTATCCCGTACAAGACGTCATAGCCCTCGTCGAAGCGGCTGACAACACCCTCGGCAATCATGTTTTCCAGCAGGCTGTCTATGTCCTCGACGTAATTGCGGTCAAAGTCTGGCGATATTCTCAACTCACGCCGCTCGGCATAGCCCAGCAGCACTTGCAGGCCTTGAACCAACTGCTGTTGAGTGAGGGCACGAGGGGCCGCGCCCAGCAGGCAGGTTGTCACCAGGGAAGGAAACGTAATCGGCGTAACACGGTTCGCTTCTACCGCCACCTGAAAGGCTATTTTTGCCAGCGCCAGCTTGTCATTCGGTTCGGGTGCGGTGCCCAGCACTACCGGCTCACCAATATCCATGTACACCTTACCCATGGGTTTGGCCAGGCTGCGGATATAGCCGATAAACCAGCTCAGGGACTCCGGACTTTTCTGGCGCCCGGTTTGCTCACCTGCGTATTCTTCTACGTCGCGGATCAAATCGTAGGAGATGGTCAGCGGTACGATGTGTATATTGCGCGCGTCGCTGGCATAGCAGGCTTCCAGCACGTACTTAAGTAGCCCGTATCGAGGTGGCATCAGCTTGCCCAGCCGCGAGCGAGTACCCTCAAACGACCAATTCAGGGGAAAGCCTTTCTCCATCAGCAAGCCGATATAATGGCGCAAGGTGAGCTTGTACAGCTCATTGTCCTGGAAACTGCGCCGAATAAAAATACCGCCCGCGCGCCGCAACAGGAAACCCAGCCCGGCAAAACTCATATTGGCACCGCCAAACATGTGCGGCGCAGGAAAGTCATTGTCGTACATGACCTTGGGCACCACCGCGCCGTCCAGATAGGTTTTATGGGTCCACAGCAATAGGGTCGGATTATCCCGTACGACGGTTCGCAGCGCTTCAATGGCCTTGGGATCTACCACCACTTGGTCTTCATAACCAAGCCTCAGTACGAAGGCGTTAAGCTTGGCGTACAGGTCCAGCCAAAAGGTACTTGGCAGGCTGATCATTTCTTGCATGTAGTCATCGGCTTCTTCGAGCAACTGCTGCTTGGGCTTGCCGCTGTGCCGGGACAGTTGCTCCACGTCTTGCAGAAATGCCGGGCTATTGCGCAGTATCGCCGCAACATGGCGGGGCACCTTGTAGCGACTGCCTTGCAAGTGGCGTTCGGCATTGCCCAAAACCAGTGCCGCCTGGCGGGCGATAAAGGCCGCCAGCGCCGGTTCAGCGGCATTTTGTGGCTGTATATGTTGCGCCAGAAATCGGGCACGCAACTCTGCCAGCGTCGCGGAGCGTCCCACCAGCAAGTGCACGCGGTCCGGCTCGGTGGCTAGCAGGCGACGCGCCTTGCGCGGTCTGGGCCTGCGCGGGTCACCCATCAGTAAATCACGCAGCCGGGGCCCGGACTCGAGGGCTTCCGCCGCAGGCCGCCATGCCACCCGCAGTGGCACAAGCCTTGTTTCCCCGGGGAGATTCAGGACATCGAGCAGGGCGCTGGCGTCTATAGCCCGCCTGCTATTGCTCAACTTGAGATAAACCATGGGCGCTGGAGGTCGCATTTGCGGCTGGTAGTGATTCACCCACCCGCTCAATAGTTCCCGCTCAACCCTATTCCTCGCGTCGAGAATAAACACGCACTCTTGCCCAGTAGCCTGCGGCCACGGCGATGCCCGTTGAAACAATTTGCTATTCATGGACCCGTCCGCTGGTCTCTGTGGTTTATTCCAGCCTCGACGGCTGCCTGGGTACGGACTGCAGAAAGACGCCCGATACTACGCCAACTGCATTGGCTCAAAGCAATACAACAGGCAGCAGCAAGCTGCCAGAGTGCGTTACAACAGTTCGTTACAACAGTTCGTTACAACAGTGAACCAAGAGGTGCCCTCGCCGCCCTGGCCAATATTATTTTTTCAACTCGGCCTTTATTTTCTTGCGCTGCTCTACCGCTGCCTCAAAAGCTGCAAACGCCTCCTTGCGATTGGCAAATTCAAATATATCGCTGATGTAGCAGCTCTCTTCCCGGGTAATCACCTTATCCATTCTCTTGCCACAGAGCTCGGAGGACGCGCTCTTAAATATTGCTTGCATCGACAGCTCCAGGTCGTTGCACCGGGGCACCACGGTCGCGAGATAATAGCGGCGCCCCGCATCAATACTGATCACATCATCATCCAGAATGCCGTAACCATTGATTTGACTCTGTCGAATGCAAGCGCGCCCGGATTGCCCGGTTGATTCACTGAGTAGTTTTGGAACGCTTGGGATCGGCCTGTCCGTTGATGCACAGGACGACAGAATAGCAGCAAACCCAACAACCCATACGCGCCTCAATAAATATCTCATAAGTCTCTTCTCTTTCCCTGCCAGGTTTTTGACTTCCTATTTACTTTACTCCAGCCAGAGGCGAAAACTCCAGCCCCGGCGCCGCAATATCGCCCTTGCGCTCAAATTATATTTCCATTAATCTCGACATATGGAATTAAAAACAGCAGTTACAGCACTGGCCGCCCTGGCACAAGAAACCCGGCTCACGGCCTTCCGGCTACTTATACGCCATGGCAGCGTCGGCTTGCCTGCGGGCGACATCGCCAGGGCACTGCAGACACCGCACAACACCATGTCCTCGCACCTGTCGATACTCAGCAACGCGGGGCTTATCAGTTCGCAGCGCTCTGGCCGATCGATCATCTACAAGGCCGACCAGGAGGGTATTCGCAACCTGGTGTCGTTTTTGGTGGAAGATTGCTGCCAAGGGCAAGCGGAGCTGTGCGCACCGCTACTCGACTCGCTGCTGCCCGCCTGCTGTGAGCCGGCAGACCAGCACTGATCACGGACCGATACTGAAGGATTACTGCCATGCCTGCACAACCACACACCTACAACGTGCTATTCCTGTGCACGGGGAATTCCGCCCGCAGCATTCTCGCCGAGTGCCTGCTCAACCGCCTCGGTACCGGCAAATTCAAAGCCTACAGCGCGGGCAGCTTCCCCAAGGGTGAAGTGCACCCGCTGGCCCTGCACGAACTGAGCGTCAACGGCTATCCGGTGGCAGGCTTGCGCAGCAAGAGTTGGGAGGAATTCAGCGGCAGCGACGCGCCGAGGATGGATTTTGTCTTCACCGTCTGTGACAACGCTGCCAACGAGGTTTGCCCGATTTGGCCCGGCCAACCCATGACCGCTCACTGGGGCATCGCCGACCCGGCAGCGGTCGAAGGCGAGGAAATCCGCAGAAAGACTGCGTTCGCCACCGCCTTTCGTGAACTGCAGAGTCGCATCTCCATTTTCGCCAACCTGCCGATAGCGTCGTTGGACTCACTCAAGTTGCAGCAGGAACTGGACAGGATTGGCAGCTCCACAGCGCAACTGCCCGCCTCCGAAAAGGCCTCGTCCTGACATGGGCCTGTTCGAACGCTACCTCAGTGTCTGGGTCGCCCTGGGTATTGTCGGCGGGATAATACTCGGCCAGGCAGTTACGGGCTTTTTGCAAATACCTGCCTGTTCAAATCTAAACTACAGCGTAGGCACCAAGGCAGCGCCACGGTTGTTAAGGATTAACAGTTGTGTCTTTTGCAGAAGCTATCAAATTCTTTCTCGGCTTCTTCTTTCGATTTTCCATAGAGACTTTGCACCTTGCCGGCGAATTTCGCTCGCTGACCCGCGATCTTATCAAAATCATCATCCGTTAATTTGCCCCACTGCTTTTGGGCTTCGCCTTTCAATTGCTTCCATTTACCTTCGACAATATCCTTGTTCATTTTGAGCTCCAGAATTGTGAATGCTATGCGATAGCCACCATAAAGCAGCCACAGGGTGATGGTGCAAACATTCAGGAAAAGTTGGCGTATTACTAATCACCCTGGCAACGACTATAGAGTCAAATAGACAGCGTGTCTGTGCGCTACGAAACATTGGACAACGCAAAAAAGGTAACCAGAGCAGGTCGAAGCCTCTGCCGAGCTGTAACTCTAATAGCAGTTACGATTCCCCAGCAGGCGAAGGCTAAATCCCTTGGTTGTCGCTTGCGCTGGCGCCACCACGCAGCGAGCTCTGTACACCTTGATAAAACTACCAATCCATGGTGCTGGAAACTTCAGAGATATTTTTATGCGCCCTGGAAAGACGTTCACCCACTGCACCAACTTTCTGTGCATCCAGTATTTGGCCGAGCCGAGTACACTCTCGCAAATCAGCATTAATATCCCTACTGAGTGCCGTCACAATCTCCACGGAGATGGACACCACATCCACCAGCGACCGATGCTCACCCTGGTAGTCACCGTTATCGTAATTTGACATCACATCCGCCAGCGCTGCCGGCAGGCGCCATTTATGCGCTAAAAACCCGCCTATATCGGTAATACCGATACCGAGCTCCTGCTTGCACAGGGCGTTTAGTGTCAGCTCACTATCACTGCTCATGCGCAGTACGCGGCTGGTTTGTGCGGGCAATAAATCGACCAGGAAAAGCAGGCCCAGGTTGTGCAGCAGCCCCGCCGTCCGCGCTGTCGGCAGGTCGATTCTCGCCGAGCCATCGAGTAGCGGTGCCAATACTGCCGCGCTCTCCGCCACCAACAGGGAGCCAGACCAGAAGTGCTCCGGGGAAAATGCCTGGCACTCTGAGGTATCGAATGAGCCCGAAACGGCCAGCGCTGTGCTGACACTTTTCACTACATTCACGCCGAGGCGCGAGCAGGCTGCCTCAAGGGAAGTGATTGGGTTGATTGGGGCAGACCAGGCCGAGTTGACCAGGGCGATCAGCTTGGCAGCAATACCGGGGAAGCGCTCGAGGATTAAGGTGAGATCGCGCCAGGTTTGATTGTCGGCGGCGAGGGCGCTCACCAGACTCAGCGAACCGGGTGCCAACACCGGTATGCGACAATCTTCGATCGACGCAAAGAACTGCTCTTTGGAAGTGATTTTCGTTCCTGGCGCTACTTGATGCACGGCCAAACCTTTCCCATATCTTGCCTCTGTCCTGCTTTATCTTTGCCTGTACCTGCGCCAATACCTGCATAGGCTTAGGGGCAGGCTAGCCACCCGTCAGCACTTTCTCCTTGTCGAACTCCAAAAAGTTTTTCCGCGCCAGCGCCGGGATAGATTCCGCTAACACAGGACGGCTGAAGAAATAGCCCTGAATCATATCGCAATCGATGCCATCGAGCACGGTTACCTGGTCGTATTCTTCAACCCCTTCCGCCACCACGCTGTAACCCAGCGCGTGCGCGATGCCGACGATACCGCCGAGCAATATGGAAGATGGATGATCGGACAGCATATCGACAATAAACACCCGGTCTATCTTCAGGCAATCGATGGGTAATTTTTTCAGCGACCCCAGCGACGAATAGCCAGTGCCAAAATCGTCGATGGATATTTTGATGCCGAGACTGCGCAGGGCGTCAAAAACCGGCAGGTTATCGCCAGCGGTCTGCATCACACTTTCAGTGACCTCAAGCTCAAGCTCAGCCGCCGGCAGGCCAGTGCTGTGCAGCACCTCCACCACGCTGTCCACCAGCCCCGGGTCACTGAAGTGCAGGGGAGAGATATTGACCGCCACGTGGAAGTCCGGCAGCCCCATTTTTTTCCAGGCCATGGCCTGTTCGCAGGCCATTTGCAACACCTGGTTGCCCAGCTGCTTGATCAGCCCGATTCTCTCTGCCACCGCAATAAACTGGTCCGGGAACACCAGGCCTTTTTCCGGGTGATTCCACCGCACCAGGGCTTCAACGCCGTTCATGCGGCCGGTTTTCAAATCGATTTTGGGCTGGTATTGCAGCACCAGCTGCTGAAACTCCAGCGCCAGGCGCAGATCGCGCTCCACTTGCAAGCGAAGCTCCGCCTGGCGGGTAAACTCAGCCTGGTAAAATGAATAGCGGTGCCGGCCAGCATCCTTGGCAGCGTACATTGCGCTATCCGCCGCCTTCAGCAGTGTCGGAACATCATTGCCATCGTCTGGAAAAATTGAGATGCCTATACTGCAGCGCGGGCGGATCTGTTGCAGCCCAAGGTCGACCGGCATATTGATGCTGTTCAGGCAGCGACTGGCGGTTTCGGCGGCATCGAGCCTGTCGACCAGGTTCTCCATAACGATACAAAATTCGTCGCCACTCAAACGGGCGACAAAGTCGGTTTCCCTGATCACACTTTCCAGACGCTCGGCGACCACTTTTAACAACCGGTCTCCCTGGTCGTGGCCAAGGGTATCGTTTACATCCTTAAAGCCGTCCAGATCCAGGTACAGCAGCGAAAAGGCTTCTTTACGTCGTGTCGAAGATTTAATGATCTCGTCAACGTGCTTGTAAAAGTATGCCCGGCTGGCCATACCGGTAAGCGCGTCGGTGTAGGCAAGCTGGCGAATCCGCTGATCCGCGGATCTCTGCTCCGTCACGTCCTGGACAGTGCCAATAATGACAAACTCGTCCTCCGGGAGCCGGCCAATATCCTGGCGCACGATCACATTGCGCTCCCGGGAAACCTGCAGACGATAATCCACGGATTGGGCATCTTCACCTCGAGCAACAACCTGGATACTTTCATAAACAAACTGTCGATCTTCCGGGTGCACATAATGCAAAAAGTCGTCCAGGGTTTGCACCGTCAGACCAGTCTTCTCCCCCAACATATCGGAGAGCTGGTCTGAGATAGCAAGCCGGTCGGCTCTCGCATCCCAACGCCAATAACCGAGACCGGCGATGCGCTGCACACTCAATAGGCGAGCCCGATTCTCGTGCAGCTCCCTCTCGCTGGAGGAGCAGCGAATCTGGAAACGAATGCGATGATACAAGTCAGGGAAATTGATCGGCTTGGTGGTAAAGCTGGACGCGCCACAATCAAACGCTTTATTGATGCTATCCTGGTCGTCCAGTCCGGTGACCATAATGACCGGGATATTTTGGGTCTTGGCATTTTTCTTGATGCGCCGGCACAGATCGAAGCCGTCCATTCCTGGCATCAAACCGTCCACCAGGATCAAATCCGGAACACTGTCCTCGAGTATTTGCAGGGCTTGCCGGCCGCCGTTTGCCTGCACCACGGTAAAGCCACCGCCCTGCAGGGAGTCCCGCATGATATCCAGGTACTTGTCATCATCATCGACCACCAGCAGGGTATATTGCTGGTCCGGCTTGCTCCAGACAATGTCATTTGCCTGCCGGGTAACATCACTGCCTGTATCGCTGTCATTGAGTACCCGGGACAATTCCGCAATAACGCCGGGAAGTGCCGCGGACAGCAAGCGCAAGTTTCGTTCAATACTCCCTGCGTCTTGCTCCAGCGAGGCCTTCTCTATTGCAGCCGCGTAGCCTGATAATTCAAACGCCCCGATGCTGGCACTGGCGGATTTAATACGGTGGGAGACAAAGTGGATGGTCTCATAATTACCGGCGCGCAACGCGCCCGGAAGCGACTCCACCGCGGCAGGCGTATCGTCCATATAGTAGGCCAGGGTCTTGCCGAGAATATCCTTGCCCGTGGCGGCAGACAATTCCCTCAGTTCGGCAATGACCGCCAGATCCAGGCTGCCGCCATTCTTGCCGTCGCCCCCCGCCCCATCATTGGCGGCATCGAGTTCTGCACTGAGCCCAAAGCGTCCTTCGGGTAACCATTTTTGCAGGGCGTCCGTCAACCTGTCGAGGTTAAACGGCTTGCTCAAGTAATCGTCCATACCGGCCGCCTTGCAGCGCTCGACAATTCCCTTTTGCACATCCGCAGTCAATGCGACTACGGGCAGGCGTGCCCGCTTGTGTTCAGTTTCGTATTGCCTCAGCGCCGTTGCCGCGGAGAAGCCATCCATTACCGGCATATGGCAATCCATGAGGATCAGGTCATAGCTACCTGCGACGGCCATTTCCAGCGCTTGTTTTCCGTCTTCGGCAAGATCCACCTTGCAACCTAGTTTCATCAGCAAGCCCGTCGCCACTTCCTGGTTCACCGGATGATCTTCGGCAAGCAATATGTGTGCATTACACTGCAGGGATTGCGCAACCGAAGTGGTGGATGGATCCGACACACAGTTGATCGCATCACAGAGGCTATCGAGTAAATTTTTCTGCCGGATGGGCTTGGTTAAATGACGGAATATCCTGGCACCGGAATTACGCTCCTGGTCGTCGGCACCGGTTGAGCTGAGCATAATCATCTTCGGGGTAAGAATCGATCGGTCGGCCTCTATAGCCCGAGCCAATTGCATGCCATCCATCTTCGGCATGTGCCAATCGAGCAGAACCAGTTGAAACGGATCGCCCTCTGCCGTGGCCAGGCGCAACCTTATCAGTGCATCCTCGCCACTGTAGGCCTCGCTGTCGCGCATACCCCAGACTGACACCTGGTTGTGAACAATCTCACGGTTTACCTGGTGATCATCGACAATCAGTACCCTGACGTCTTGCAGGGCGTCCAATTGCCTGACTGACGCCTCACCATCTTCAGCCAGCTCGAAATCCACCGCAAACGAAAAGCACGAACCCTCATTGAGCTGGCTTTGCAACTCTATATCGCCGCCCATAAGCTCGACCAGGCTTTTTGAAATCGCCAGGCCCAGGCCTGTGCCGCCGTATTTCCTTGTGGTGGTACCGTCCGCCTGGCTAAAGGCGCTGAAGATGCGACGCTGCTCCTGCTCTGAAATACCGATGCCGGTATCCGCAACGGCGAAATGCAAGCTCACCCTGTCGCCGACCCTGTAATCGACGTTGACAGACAACATGACTTCGCCGTCTTCAGTAAACTTGACCGCATTGCCCATCAGGTTAACCAGCACCTGCCGCAGGCGAATAGAGTCGCCCTTGACCTTTGCCGGCAGTGTTGGCGAAAAGTCAGGTATCAGCTCAAGTTTTTTGCGATGCGCCTGGCTGGCCACCAGCTCCATCGCATCCTCCAACACCAGGCGCAAGTCAAATTCATCGTCAGCCAGCTTTAAACGACCCGCTTCAATTTTGGAAAAATCGAGAATGTCATTGATGATATCCAGCAGTGATTCTGCCGAGCGGTAAGCGGTTCTGGCCAAACGCTCGGCCCGTATGTCAAGACCGGTATCGAGCAGCAATTCCGTCATTCCGAGCACGCCATTCATCGGTGTCCGGATCTCATGGCTCATTGTCGCCAGAAATTCACTCTTCGCCTTGCTCGCCGCTTCCGCGGCCTCCTTGGCCTCTTGCAAACTGGCGGTGCGCTCCTCTACCTTGCGCTCCAGATCGTTGCGATAGTCTTGCAGCTTATTGTCGCGCTCCTCAATCTGACTGAGCATGCCGTTAAAGCGCTGGGTCAGCACGCCAATTTCATCGTCTTCAACAACCGACAAGCGGAGGGAGAAATTTTTCTGGTCAGAAACCTGCTGCATTGCGTCGACCAGATTGCGGATGGGGCCGGTAAAACGCCGCTGCAACACATTGGCGATAAAGTACACAAGCACCAAAATGCCAAGCATCAATACCACGGCAATCAGTGCATAGTTTAATATTTTCGCGTACAGCTCAGACAGGCCAACCTCGACATAGAAGTAGCCAAGATCCTGGTCATTGAGGGTTATCTTCTTGAGCAAAACCAGCTCGTTAAGTTCAAACCTGTAACCGTAGCTGGCAGCGCTGCTAATGTGCGTCTGCAACTGAGAAAAGTTGTCGACCGCTGGTGTACCGTAAGCCGAGAAGATGGCACCACTATTCTGCAGCAGCGCAGCACTGCGAATGGAGCTCTCGGCGTTTAAGGCCTGCAACAGCTTGGCCGCGGTCGCTTTATCGCCAAATGTCAGGGACGCGCTGGAATTGGTAGCGACAAAATCCGATAGAACGACAATGCGGTGTAAAAGTGCATCCCGATAGGAAAAATATTCCAGCGTGACAAAGCCAATGGAAGCTACACACAAAGTCACTGCGCAAATCTGCAACATCACGCTGCGAAGCTTCCTGGCAATATTGCCCTGCTTTATGCCTGCCATGCGCTAGCCCCCCGAATGGCCAATTACATTAGCCATCTGTAGTAACGGCGCGGCAATCGTCAGCCCGGTGCGCCGGGCCTGCTCCAGGTTGATACTGAACCCTATGGAGTCTTTCTCCTGCCTGAATTCGATCATCCCGCCCTGGCTGGCAAAATCGTTGATATCACTGATGGTTAGCACCGCTGTGCCCGCTACGCTATTGAGAATGTCTTTGAGAAACGCCCGCTTGGATTGACTGATAAACAGGAGATTGCAAGTCTGGCTGACTTCGTTGGATTGCAGGTAATAATCTACCTTGATGGCCATGCCTTTTAGTCGGCGCCCCCGCAGCGGCTCGAGTATATCGCCGAACACGTTTTCCCCCAGCACACAAATACCAAACTCTTTGGTGGTGGTAGCCGGAGAACTTTCTGGCCACTCCACAAAGTGCGTCAACTTGTAGAGCAGCGCGGCCTTTACCTTGTATTCTGACGCCACGGCATCCGCTGCACCACTACTTTGGGTGCACATCAGATTACCCAGTAACATAAAGACGAGCGGCCACAACCTGCGCAATACCGGGCCGCAGGCCGGTTGCCAATAGCTCTGTATTGAAACAGCCAGGTTCATCGGGTGACCAGTCACAGGTCAGTCGTTGGCATATGCATCTAGAATGTCAACCGAACCTGGCCATAGATGGAGCGTTCCACCTCGGTGTGAGTGATGTAGGTTTCGCCGACAAACTCCGGATGCCGACCATCAGTCAAATTGTGCCCGACCACGGAGAACTCCAGTGCCTCAGTGGGCCTCCAGTTAAGCCGTAAATTGAGGCTGGTGTAATCACTGATTGAGCCGGTATTAGACAGCGAGGTCACCTTCAGCTCATCGTAATAGTGAACCCATAGGTCAAAAGAAAACCGCTCCGAAAAATCATAGATCGAGCGGATGGTCACTTGATGCTCCGGCGAAGAATTCTCCGCCACAGCATCGGCAAAATTATCGCTGCTACTGCTGTCTTTATCCGCATCAATGGACAACCAGGAATAGGATGACTGCAGGCGCCAGCCTTTTTGCACATACCAGTCAAAGACCAGCTCGACCCCCTGGCTGGTGGCGTCCATTTTATTGTCGAAGTTCAGCTTCGTGGGTACCAATAACGGCGCCCCAAATGGGTCGGCGGGGTTGGGAAAGCTGATTAAATCCACTATTTCGTAGGTTGCCACGTTGCTGTACTGGTTGCTGAACAGGGCAATATCGAGGGAGGTAGCTTCGCTGGGCTGGACCCGGTAACCCACTTCAAACGCGGTCAGGTCCTCTGACTCAAAACCGTCGTTGCCGTTCACCGTCACCTGCAGCGGAATAGTGGGAATAATGGCCGTGGTAATAACCCCGCGGCGCTCCATGGTGGAAGGGGTGCGCGCTGCACGAGAGATCGAAGCCCACAGCGTCGTGCCCGGTTTTGGCAACCACAACATCTTGATATTGGGCTGAAACTCGGTCTCGGAGTAAGCGGTGCGCTCCAGTTTTGCCCCCAAAGTGAGGCGTAACTTGTTCTCCAGCAAGGCGATCTCGTCCTGCAGGAACAGATTGTACAGCTCGCTATCCTGGTCCGGAATAGCGCCGGATGGTGTGCCGCGGTAACTTTCGTCCAGGCTGCGATAACCGGCGCCCCATATGATCTGGTGACCGGCAATACCTGTATAAGCGTGCTGAATATCGAGGTCCACGGTATTCTGCTTTTGCCCCAACAAAAATTCGTCGCGCTCCGTGTGGTCCAGATAGAGCTGGGTGGTCAGTACCGACCGGGCGGACAGGTTCGTCTCCCAGCGCCCCAACAGATTGTGCCCCTCGCTGTCGACGCGGTCAGGGATGTTGAGGTCGACGTAGGGCGACAGGGGGTTGGGCGGGTTATTGGCCGGGTCAAACGGATCCAGGAACTGATTTCGAATTATCTGATTCTTGTCATTGTCGTAAATATCACCTTGTAACGTCCAGTTGCCCGTACCGAGCTTGCCGTCGATACGAAAGCCGGCCTGCATGGTTTTCCAGTCATCGCCGGCGCCCCCTCCCAGCTCGGTTCCATAACTGGAGCCGCGCTCGGCAAACGACAGATAGCCGCGGGCAGCGATGGAGCCTGTCAGCCGTCCGCCATAACGCAAGTCAACCATCGCCTCGTCTTCATTACCTGCGGTAATCTGGGCGTAGCTGCCCTGGGTTTGGGCGGCTGACTTGGTGATGATATTGATAACGCCATTGACCGCATTGGCCCCCCACAGGGCCGCTCCCGGCCCGCGGATTACCTCGATCCGGTCGATATCCTGCATAACCGTGTGCTGGCTCTCCCAGTAGACACCGGAAAACGAGGGCGTGTAAATGCTGCGCCCGTCCATCAGCACCAGTAGTTTATTGGCAAACTGGCCGTTGAAACCACGGCTGGAGACCGCCCATTTATTGCTATCCATCTTGGCGACCTGCACCCCTGGCGCGATCCGCAGCGCCTCGGCAATGCTGGTGGCGCCAATGCGCTGGATGTCCTCGCTGGTAATGACAAAAATAGCCGCTGCGGATTCATCCAGTCGCTGCTGCTTTTTCGAGACCGAGGTGACCTTCATGGAAAGCAGTTCTTCCATATTCAGGTCGAGAAACTGGTCCAGGTCATCATCCCCCATGACCGGCAGCGGCGCGCCGGCCAGCAGCGCCAGTAACAGCACGGGAAGTTGGAATCTTTTTGTCATAACAAGCCCTTGGGGAACATATATTGCACCAATACACGTTCAAGTTTAGATCCAATCGGGCATTTGTACAGAAGGGCCACTAAATTCCCCCGGCACAGCAGCAAAGCCGGGTGTCGGGCCGCTGGCATTGGGGTTGGCCTGGCTTCGGGGGCTCGATTCCGAGACCGGGGGGGGGGTTGGGCGATACGCGGCGGGGGCCAAGGTGCTATTGAGCGTGTTGTTGCAGTTGCGGGGCTGAAGGGCTGTAGCCAAAATTCATCAGCTCAAGCTCTGGCAAAATTAAAAAAACCGGGCTGCTGACGCTCAAAAAGAAGCCCCGGAAAACGGCAAGCCGGTGACCAGTCGATCTGCGGTCACGTCGATCAAAAAGGGGCCCTCACTGGCCACCGCTGTGCCCAGCGCGGTCTCCAGCTGCTCCAGACTATCAGCGCGAGTCGCCTGGCAGCCACAGGCCTGGGCCAGCTTAACGTAATCCGGCGTATGGATATTGACACCCACCGGCGCGATGCCGGCGGCGTCCATATAGCGGCGTATTTCACCGTGACCACTGTTATTCCACACCAGGAAAATAACTTTTAAATGGGCTTCCACCGCACTGGACAACTCGTTCAGGGTGAACTGGCCGCCGCCGTCGCCGATCAGGCACAGCACCTCATTGTCCGGCTTTGCCAGCCTGGCGCCCTGGGCCGCCGGAATGGCGTAGCCGAGGGTGCCAAAGCCGGTGGCGGAGTGAAAATACTGGCGCGGCGCTTGCCGTTCCAGATACATCTGGGCGTAGTAGGTGAGCTGGCACGAATCACCCACCATCAGGCAATCGGGCAGAACCCGGTCGATCACCGCAAATACCGCCCGATACTCGGCCGGGCAGCTGCGCTCCCGCTCAGCGCGCAAGGCGGCGGCGCGGTCACAACCCAGCTGGTACCGCTGTGGCTGGTCACTGACACCGCTCTGCTTGATGAGAGCCAGCAGCTGCTGGGCACACTGCGCCGCGTCTGCGAGGATCGGAACCTCAGGCTTGACTGCCCGGTATAACTGCTGCGCATCGATATCGACCCGAATCAGCTTGCCCTGGATGTTTATATCGCCATAGCCAAAGAAGTCATAGTCCGTCTCCCCCAGCTCCGTGCCCAGCGCCAGGACCACATCGGCGTTCTGCTCAATTTCATTTTTTAACCAGCCGCAGCTGGGCGAGCCGCCAACAGCCAGCGGGTGCGAAGGCGGCACGACCCCCTTGCCGTTGGTGGTGTTCAGTACTGGCATGCCGACCAGCTCCGCCAGTTGCACAAGAGGCTCCCCTGCCGCCACGGCCCCGCCGCCAACAATCAGCAGCGGGCGTTGCGCTTGCCGCAGCAGCCGGTCGGCCTGGTCAAGCGCGGCTGGCGCGGCCATCGGCTTTACCAGCGCCGGCCAGGCAGCCAGATCGATGCCGGAGGCATCCGCGCGCAACAGGTCGACGGGAATCTCGATGTGCACCGGCCCGGGACGCTGGCCGCTGAATACGGCAAAGGCGCGGGCCAATACCCGGGGCAAATTCTGCACATCCAGCAGGGTATGGCTGAATACCGATACCCCGCTCAGCAGCGCCCGCTGGTCCGGCAGCTCGTGCAGGCGACCTTCGCCCATGCCCAAGTGGGCGCGCTGACTCACCGACGAAATCACCAGCATGGGCACCGAATCCTGCAGCGCCTGCCCCATGGCCGTGGCAATATTGGTCATGCCCGGGCCGGTGATAATAAAACACACCCCGGGCTTGCCGCAGGCGCGGGCGTAGCCATCGGCCATAAAGCCGGCGCCCTGTTCGTGACGGGGGGTGATGTGACGTATGCTGCTGGCGGACAGTCCACGGTAGAGCTCAATGCTGTGCACCCCGGGAATACCCATGACGGTATCGACGCCGTAGCTTTCCAGCAGCTTTACAATGGCCTGGCCACAGGTCAATGCTGGCATAGATCCTCTTGCTTGAAGCGCTTGATCAGGGATCGTTACTCAAACCGATTGTACCGGTGGCAAACTCAGGCCGTCCAGCTTGGGCAGCCAACCCTCATCACAGTAGAAAACACTGTCAATGCCGTGCTTTACACACAAAGCCTCCAGGTCCGACAGCGAACGCACCTCGCCACTGAGCATTTTATTGCGATAGTTCCAGGGGTTTTCATCAATGAAAAACAGAACCTTACAGGCAGCGTCGGATTCCAGCGCTTGCGCCAGTTGATATTCCTGGTACCCAACTCCTAACACGGCGGCCTTCTTGCAGCGCCCGAAGGAAAACAGGCGCCGCAGCAGATTTTTCGATGACATACTTCATTTACGCCCAGAAGGGCCTGATCAAGTGGTTCGGCAATCGCGCCCGGTGGCGCCAGCTGTGACGGCTAAATAGCCGATCACTGGTAGGGCGCGTACTCGCTCGGAATAAACGGCTTTAACTGGTACTGGGCCTGCAGGAAGGTGACCAAGTCGGCCAGTTGTGTCACCGTCATGACATCATTGTAGACCCTCATTTTGGAACGGCCAGCTACCGCCACCATGGTTTCCGGGTACCCTTTAGCGAGCTTGTGCGAGGGATTGATGATGGAGGTTACCAGCTTGCCATAGGTCTGGATGGTGCTGACCTGGCCTCCCAGGGCGATGGTCATCTGCGGGTTTTGCGGTTGTGTAATCGCCTTGTTGCCGCTGATACTGTGGCAAGCGGTGCATTCGAGAGCGACAAAGGTTTTGGCGCCGGCCTCGGCATCGCCTTGCGGCAGAGTAAAGCCGTAACCTGACTTCGGGCCCCGATCGCAACCGCCCAGTAATAATACAATAGACAGTGCAGCCAGCACTCCGCTGGCCAACCTCCGGGTCGGCAATAGCTTAAACAATTTCATAATACACCTCGCGTCATTGATTTTGTTGTTGCCGCAGCCAGGCGCAGCCCAATCCGACCAGCGTATTCACCCTCTTGCTTCAATGGCCGGCAACCAACTTGCTGCTACTGCCCGCCATTTTTTCAATTAAGCCACTGTGAGCGCTATTTGTTATTGACCCGTATCAAGCACAATCCGCAGATCAGGCGGTAATTCGGCCTTTTTGTGCCACCTGCCAAATCGAGGCACAGGACAAGGTTGTTTTGTGGAAAAGACCCACTTATGGTAGCGGCTGTATTCTCAACCCGGTAGCCACTATGCAAACAACCCATCAATTGATCGACCTCGCCACCCCGACCGGCACCATGCAGACCCAGGTCTTCCGCCCCAACGCCGGCGGGCAGTTTCCGGCGATTATTTTCTACTCCGAAATTTTCCAGATCACGGCCCCCATCGCCCGCAGTGCCAATATTCTCGCCGGGCTCGGCTTCGTGGTACTGGTACCGGAGGTGTTCCACGAATTGAATCCGCTCGGCACGGTGCTCGGTTACGATGACGAGGGCAAGGACAAGGGCAACAGCGACAAGGCCAACAAACCCCTGGAACAGCACGACAGCGACACCCGGGCGCTGGTGGAATTCTGCCAGCAAGCCGAATACTGCAACGGCCACGTGGGCGCCATGGGCGTCTGCATCGGCGGCCACCTGGCCTTTCGCGCGGCCCTGAACCCGGCCATCCAAAGTGCCTTCTGCCTCTACGCCACCGATATTCACAGCAACACCCTGCCCTGCCAACCGGGCAACGACAGCCTCAGTCGCTGCGGCGATATCCGCGGCGAGGTGTTTATGGTGTTCGGCAAACAGGATCCGCACGTGCCGGCGGAAGGCCGACTGCAGTTGTACCAGCAGTTCCAGGCCTCCGGCCTGAACTACAACTGGCTGGAAGTGAACGCCGTGCACGCGTTTATGCGCGACGAAGGCGACCGCTACGACTCGGCCCTGGCGCTGGAGATGTACGAGCGGGCGCGGCAGTTTTTTGTGCGCACCCTGCGTTAGGGCAGCCAGTTAAAAGGGCAGGGATAGCGAAGAAGGTAAGCCAGGCGCGTCAACTAAGAGTGCTGGCCAGCAACTTTCATCGCGGCTAAGACCTCGGTTATCTGGGCGCTGGAGGACGCCGACAAAACGTCCGCCGCCAGCGCCTGTAATTGCGCCAGGGTTAGCTGGCGCAACCGTTGTTTCACCGCCGCGCCCAGTTTCGGGCTCATGCTCAGGCGTCGCACCCCCATGCCCACGAACAATCCCGCCAGTTGCGGCTGGCTGGCGGCCTCGCCACAAATGGAAACCGGCTTGGCTTTACGGTTGGCCGCCACAATCACCGCATTAATCGCGCGCAAGACACTGGGGTGCAGCACCGAGTAATCCTCCGCCGTGGTCTGGGCGTTGCGATCCGCAGCCAGCATAAACTGGGTCAGGTCATTGCTGCCGATGCCGACAAAATCGATGTGATCGAGAATGTCGTCAATCATCAGCACTGCAGCCGGGGTCTCAATCAAGGCGCCCACCGGCGGCAGCGACTGCAACTCCATAGCCTCCGCCATTTCCAGTACCATGGCTTTCGCCGTGCGCACATCATCCACGCCAACCACCATAGGAAACATAATGGCGATGGAGTGCTCGGCAGCAACACGCAGTATGGCGCGCACCTGATTGCGAAACAGCGACTCCCCGGCCGTCAGGGAGAAGCGCAAGCCGCGCACCCCCAAATTGGGATTGGACTCCAGGTCCCGCTCCAAAAACAGGGGGAACTTGTCACCGCCCAGGTCCAGGGTCCGGATCACGGTGGTCCCGTGGCAGCGGGCAGCAATATCCCCGTAAACCCTGGCCTGCAAGTCCTCGGACGGGGGTTCACCGTGTTCGAGAAAAAGAAACTCTGTACGCAATAAGCCGACCCCGTCCAGGCTGGCCAGCGCCAGCAACTCCTCCTCGCTGGGCCGCCCCAGGTTGGCCAGCAGGCTAATCGCCGTGCCATCCGCCAACTGGCAAGGCAGTTGAGCATCGACCCGAGCTGCTTGCTCCCGCGCCCGTCGCCGTGACTGCTGTTGACGGAACCCCTGGATCGAACTGAAGCTGGGCTCGACCACCACTGCACCGCTATCGCCATCCAGCAACAGGTACTGCCCACTGCTCACCAGCGCCGGTAAATGCGCGATGCCACTGACGGCGGGAATGCCCAGGGCGCGAGCCAGGATTGCGATGTGACTGGTGGCACCGCAGTGCTCCACTACAAACCCGGACAGGCAGCGGTAGTCGAGCTCGACCAGGTCCGAGGGCATCAGCTCAGTGGCGACAATAATGCTATTGGCTGCAAGGGTAGAAAGGCGGGCGGAGGAGTAGCCACCCGCATGGCGCAGCAGGCGCTGGCCGATATCGCGAATATCCTGCTCCCGCTCGCGCAAATAGGGGTCGTCGAGCTCACTCAGGCGCCGGGTAAATTCATCCACGGACTGGGCGATGGCCGCCTCGACATTGATGCGGTCGCGCTTGATACGCTGGACGATATCCTCGATCAGGTAGGGGTCATCGAGCATGCTGTAATGGGTGGCAAAAATCTCGGCTTCACCACTGCCGAATTCACCGTGCAGGCGTTTCTGCAAGGCCTGCAAGTCACTCTTGGCACCTTTCAGGGCACGGGTCAGGCGCACAACTTCCCGGTCGACATTGTCAACGGGATAAGTTTCAACCGGAACCTCTTGTGCATTGACGACGACTGCGTGACCTGCTGCGAGCCCGGCTGAAATTGGGCTGCCAATTATTCTTCTCATCATATGGCGCTGGCTTATTGTATGGGTTGGTGGTGCCGTCCCTGGCGCCACTGTTCGATGCTCGCTGCAGACCGGCTGCCAAGCCCTTTCTGGCAACGGGCGCCAGCGAATTATTTCCCGGCGCACTCTAGCGCGACGAAATGGCGATGCGCCTCACCTCTTCCTGCTCGCCCTCGAAACGCGGGATTTGCAGGGTCAACACACCGTCCTTGAGGTTGGCCTTGATCGCATCGGCGTTGGCATCCGCCGGCAGCGACAGGGTGCGCTGGAAGGCACCATAGCTGCGCTCGACGCGGTAAAAGTGCTTGTCCTTGTGTTCGTTCTTCTCCTCCTTCTGGCCGTTGATCATCAACACATCACCCTTCACTTCGATCGACAGGTCGTCTTCGCCAAGGCCCGGTACATCCAGCGTAATTTCATACTGTCTGTCGTCCCCGGAGACATCGATTTGGGGGCGGTAGCTGCCGACCAGACCGGTACCAGACCAGGGCTGGCGTGCCACCGACGCCCCCAGTGATGGCATACCAAAAGCGTTGCAAACGTCCTCAAACAGTCGATCAAATTGTTGATGCAATTGCTGTACAGGAAGCTGGTCACCCTGCCACAGGGAGGGCATGGCACGCGTGGCTTCTTCACGCCGCACCGGTATCTGGGCGCTTTGTTCCACCGCCCTGTCCTCGTGCTTGAACCAGTTCCACGGATTTAACTTTTTCAGGTTCATAACATAGCCTCCAATTAATACATTTTTGCAAACTGATTGTTGCTAATACATCGTTGCCAAGTTAAATAACAACCACGAATTAATGTACTTAACCAGATCGGTCAATGACCCGAAACACTACTTTTACACCCGCTTTCCGGGCCACGCTGGCAAGCTATGCTGCCAAAATCAGGTACCGGTACACGCCCTGGCAGGCGCTTCCCGGTACCCAATTAGATTGGTTTTTCCCTGTTTTTTTCAAGCTGGGTATAAAAATATTTATTTATAAAAAAGCCGCTTTTTAAAAATAGTACGATCAGGATTTCCCCTCACCTTCGCCAGCCTCGTCGGTCGCCGGCCGCTCCGTTACTTCGTCCGCCCCGGTTGCCTGCAGGGTTTTGTCCAGCCAGTTGTCGGCACTGGTGGGGAAATCGAAGCTGTTCAGGGGCAGGGCATAGACCTCGGTATCGGCGGCCCTGCGGCCGTGCACTTTTTTGAAACCCGGCGAAGTGCCGAGATACAAGTCCACCACCAGCTGCCCATCCCGAAACAACCGAATGCGGCGCTGATGGGTATCTTCACTGACTTCAAAGCGCTGGTGACTGCTGGCGCTGGTGGCCACCGGCCAACCGCTTTGCAGCCCGTGCAATTGTTCGAGCAGGGGCTGCAGCTTGCCGCTATCCACCGGCAGGTCACTCTGCCCCGGCAGCCGCCACTGCCCGTCCTGGCGCTGCAGAGTGACCTCCTCCTCCCCGGCGCCGATAACAACCTTGTCGATTTGCGCTTGCTCGAACCCCAGTAATGGCTGGCCGATCGCCTCCGACTGGCCGGCGCCGTCGCCCCAAAACAGGCCCGCGGCCAGCACCAGTTGCAGCGCCAGCAGACCACCCAGCCAGCTCGTTAATTTATTCATTGCAGACCTCCTTATTGAGCGAAGAGTTCGAAGTAACGACGCTGCCTGACTCGGCGCCGGCGGCGCTCCCACAGGGCAATGGCCGCCAGTGCAACGATGGCAAGGCCGTAGTTGAGGTATTCCCAGAACAGCTGGCGACCGTGCTCCAGTGGCGGCAGGGTGCGATTGAAGTGGCCGCGGGAGCGAATGCTGAGCAGCCCCGCATCCTCCAGCGACCAGTCCACGGCATTGGCCGCCAGTTGCAGGGTGTTGAGGTATTCGCTCTGCTGGGCACTGCCCGCCAGTCGAATCACCTGATCGCGGAGGAAGTCGTTGGAGCTGAACAGGATAATGCGGGCCGAATCCGGCGACCGCTCTATCACCCGGTCGAGCTGCAGCCCAGCCGCACTCTCCCCGTCTGCGCCGGCATCCGCTTCACTGTTGTTCCCGGCGCTGCTGTCAGCGCCAGCGTCCGCCGCGGCGGCCACCAGCGGCGATGACTGGCCGGCAAAATACGAGTCGAAGCGCCCCTGGCTGATCACCCCCAGCAGGTGCGCGCCGCGCTCCCCCTCGGGCTCAAAGGCACTGACGCCCTGGGGCGTTACCCTGGGCATAATATCCAGTGACGAGGACAGCCAGGCCCCGGCGGAGCTGCGCAACAACTCGGTCACCTGGCGCGACGCCTGCTGGTCGGCATCGACGCTGATGGGTGACGCCCAGGCCAGGGTCGCCTGGGGCAGCTCCGAGGTCACCAGGTTGTCGCGGTTCAGCCCGGCGCCACGGATATCGACAAAATAGGGGTAGTCCAGCATGCGCATTTCCTGCAGCTGGAAACCGCCTACATTGCGGCTCACCGGAATCGGGAAAGCCGCGTTCTGCGGGTCGAGCACCAGCTGCTCGTCGATGGCGAGGCCGTGATGCTGCAACCATTTTTCCAGGCCGCTGCTGTGGCGTTGCAGACTCAAACTGCGGCTGGACAGGTCGGCGCGGTAGGGCGAGGTGGCGGCGATAACGGTGCCCCCTTGCATCAGGAACTGGTCGACAGCAAACAACTGCTTGTCATCCAGGTTCTCGGGCGCGGCCAATAGCAGAATGTCGGCCTCACCGGAGACGCTGCCATCGCTCAAGTCCTCGCGGCTGATATTCAGCTCGGCGCCGAGGAAGGCTTCCAGCTGGCTGAACGAGGGGCCCGACTGGGCGTAGGGGCCATAGGGCGACGGGCCCGCAACCGGGGTGACCAGGGCCACGGTCTTGGTAAAACCGCTGGCAAAGCGCTTAATGCCCGCTTCCAGGTTGCGCTTGAAAGCATCCGCGCTGGCATCGTCCAGCGGTATCTGCACCAGTTGCTCGCCGTTATCCAGGGTCATGTAGAAGTAGAACTGCTGCTCGCTGAACAGGCTGGTGGCCATGGGCATAAAGCCGTACTCCGCGGCAATGCGTTGCGCCACTTCGCCGTTACCACTGGCAGGATCCACCAGGTTGATTTTGAAACGCCCGCCAGCCTGGTCTGCAGTCTCTTGCAACAGGGGCTGCAGCTCCTGTTTGAAGGCCAGCAGTTGCTCCGGCAGTAAGTCGTCGGCGGAGACATAGGCGTTAAACACCAGCTCGCCTTTGACGGTATCGAACAGGTTGCCCCCGGCCTGGTAGGTATGCAGCACCTTCTTGATGGCCCGGGTCAGGTCGTGCTCGGGATTGCGCAACTGCACGTCGATATCCCCCTCGTTGCGCGCCTGGATTTCAATCAGGTCGCGAAAACCCAGCACCTGGTATTCGTCACCGTACTGCACCAGCACATTGAAGTAGGAGCTGACGATGGACGACTGGTAGCGATCCGCCACCTGGAACGGCACCGGCTGGATGGCGTATTTGCGGTTCGCCTCCTCCTCCAACTCCGGCTCTGTGGGCGGGTCGACAAACTCAACCCGCACCTTGCCGCGGCCGGCGATTTCGTACTCCTTGATCAGGTCGCGCAGTTGCGGCACCAGCGGCGCCAGCAAGGGGTGGGTTTTACTGCTGAAATAGCCGCGCAGCAGCAGTGGCTCCTGCAGTTGCTGCAGATAGCCGCGGGTGGCGGCGGAGATGGAGTACTGGTTGCCCGCGGTGACATCGGCGCGCAGGCTGCTGAGCTGGCCCAGCCACAGGTTGGCGCCCAGGGCATTGGCGATCACCAGCGCCGTCAGTGCCTGCCATTGGCGGTGCCGGGGTCGGCCCCCGCCGGCCCAGCGCTCCTTCTCCAGCACCAGGGTATTCAGGCTTAAGAAGACCAGCACCATACTCAGGTAGTAGTACAGGTCGCGGAAATCGATGACACCGCGAGTGATGGACTCAAAGCGCGAACCGGTACCCAGCAGCCGCAGCCACTCCCCGGCCCGGTTGCCAAAGAAGTCGGTGATGGTGGTGGTACCCAACAGGTAGAACAGCGCGCACAGGAGACTGGCGCTGATCAGGCTGACGATCTGGTTGTCGCTGCGCGCCGACACGAACAAACCGATACTGAGGTAGGTGGCGCCCAGCAGGATTGCCGCCAGGTAGCCCGCGGCGACGGGCCCCCAGTCGAGATCGCCGATGATGGCGACGGTGATGGGCAACGGCAGGGTGATGGCCAGCGCCAGCGCCAGCAGGAACATGCAGGCCAGGAATTTGCCCAGTACAAACTGCCACAGGGGCACCGCCTGGGTGTGCACATATTCCAGCGTACCGCTGCGACGCTCTTCGCTCCACAGGCGCATGGTCAGGGTGGCGCTTAAAAAGATCAGCAGCACCGGCATCCATTCGAACAGCGGGCGGACGTCGGCAATATTACGGGCAAAGAAGGCCTCACCCCAGAAGAAGACGAACAGGGTGACCGCCGCAAAGGTGCCGAGAAACAGGTAGGCGACCGGCGAGGCGAAGAACAGGGTGACCTCCTTGCGCGCCACCCGGCCGACAACGCCTTGCCGGGCGAACGGATTGACAGGGTAATCAGGCTGCATGGTTCAGGCCCTCCTCGGCATCACTTTCCTCAGCATCACCATCCTCAACTACCTCCCGGAACAGGGTTTCCAGATCGCGATACTCCGGTTGCAGCAGGTAGAGTGCATAGCCCGCCTTGACCAGGTGTTCTGCCAGTGCGGCGCAGACCTCTCGCTGCTGCGCCTCCGCCGCCAGTTCGATGCGGTAGCTGTGGCCGGTCGGTGGATTGGTTGAGGTATTGGTTGAGGTATTGGTTGAGACACTGGTTGCGGCATTGCTCGCGTCATTCAGGCTACTCACCCTGGCGATGCCGGCGATGCTGTGCAAATCCCCCGCTTTGGCCGGCGGCATGGCAGTCTCCAGGCGCAAGTGATTGGTGCGGCGCACCTCCTCCAGCCGGGCGTCCACCACCAGTTGCCCGGCCCGCAGGATCAGCACCCGGGAGCAGAGCGCGTCCACTTCCTGCATGATGTGGGTGGACAGGATCACCGTGGCGTCCTTGGCGATCTCCCGGATCAACTGGCGCATATGCCGGGTCTGCTCCGGGTCGAGGCCGTTGGTGGGTTCGTCCAGGATCAGCAACTTGGGGGCACCGAGAATGGCCTGGGCCACACCGACACGCTGCTTGTAACCCCGCGACAGGGTAGAGATGGGAGCCAGCAACTTGGCGGCCAGGTCCGTGGCGACAATCACCCGCTTGATCTCTGCCTGCTTGGTGGCACCAGTGAGCCCCTTCAGGTCAGCGGCGTAATCCAGGTAGTCGGCGACGCTCATTTCCGGGTACACCGGCAGGTTTTCCGGCAGGTAGCCCAACAGCCGCTGCACCCGCAGCGGTTCCTGCGCCAGGTTGAGACCGGCCACTTGTACCGTTCCCCGGTTGGGCTCAAGGTAACCGCAGAGCATTTTCATAATGGTGGTCTTGCCGGCGCCGTTGTGGCCGAGCAGGCCGACGATCTCACCCTTGTCGATGGTGAAACTGACGTTATTGACGGCGGTATAACTGTCATACTGGCGCGTCAGCTGGTTCACTTCCAGCATGCTGTCCTCCTGTTAGAATTGACGTTTGAATCAAGCAGGCACAGCCCTTCGCCGCCGGGGCAAAAGGCTGGGAAAAGAAACTGGGGAGCCCCCTCAGGGAGGCGGGCGGGCGGCCAGGCAGTTGCTATAAATAAAAAAGCGGCTACTGGCAGTTAAGGCGTTTATGTCTATAGAGCAGCGCATCTTCACGGTCTCCCCGGTGTGCGGGAATACCCCCAAACAAAAAAGACGCTGCTATAGATGGGGACGGTGGGGAAAAGTTCAAGGCCTCGATGAGGCCGGCGCAATAGCGGGCAGTAGCGCCTTCGCGCCACTGGCATCAGCCTTGCCTGTCTTTTAAACCTGATGTCATATAGCGGCACAATGTCGCGCAGGGAAGCTGGTAGAAAGGTTGAAAACTGAAGATCAGCGAGCGGGGCTTGAAGGGCGCTGAATAAATAGAGTTTAGATGCTGCAGCCGTCTTCACTGCACTGGCCGCCCGGAGTTTGAGGCGTTGCAGCGGGTTCCGTCCCCGAGGGGGACGACGGTGATAGCGAAGCGGGCTCCATCAGCAACTGGCCAATCATGTTCCCCACCTGCAGGTCACTCAAACGGCCAAAATGATGGGTTCGAATAAAGCCCTGCTTATCGATCAGCAACAGGGACGGCGTGCCTTCCAGATCCAGTTTTTGCATGGTGTGCGGAATGGCAGAACTGGCCGAGGGTCGGTCCACGGCGATGGGAAAGCGCAGGCGGTATTCGTGCACAAACGCCTGCAGGGCGTCGAGGGTCATCACCGAGTGATGCTCAAATACGGTGTGCAAGCCGATTACCTGCACCTCGTCCACGGGATACAACTGGTGAATCGCCGCCGCTTGGGGCAGGCCGTGGGAGACGCAGCCTGGGCACAGCATTTGGAACGCGTGCAACACTACCACCTTGCCCCGCAGTCCGGCGAGGGTGAGCGGCTGGGTTGTATTGAGCCAGCTCACCACGTCCAATTCTGGCGCTTTGACACCCTTGCCCGACATATCCGCCTCCCGCAAACCGCTGCAGCGGTTTGCTTATCCTTTCCTGATTATCACTAAAGCTAAGCGTCGTCCAGCTGGCACTATGGTAGGTCTGGCTCCTGGAGCCAGGCCGGGAGAAAAGCTGATGCCCCAAGGTTTACGAGGTATATGTCTGCTATCGCCGAGTTCTGGCCTATTCATAGAGGTAATTAGGTATCTTTTTACCAGTACTATACAACCAGAATAAAAGTTTCGCGACGGGGGCTGCAGGGTCAGGCTACGGGGTTGGCCAGCGTGATCAGCCCCTGCTGGTCACGGTTGTTTCTGCATAAAAATAGTGACCTCAGCCATCACCAGGCCGAATTTGCGGATATAGGAACGATTGATCAGGGTGTCGCTGTCAAACGCCCACATCCAGTCGTCGAAGCTGACCCGGTAGGTGCCGCTGTCCAGCACCAGGTCCATCTCATATTGCCACTGCAATGCATTGCCGTACAACGCGCCCTGCGCCGCACCGGCGATATCGTCCGCGACGCCACTCAGCGAACCGTTGGCGCCCTCCTCGATCCGCCACTGTCGCTGTCGAACCCCATCCCCGAGGCTGTAGCTGAAGGTTTCATCCAGGATCAGGGTGGTCCCTGCCACGCTGCCCACTATATCCACCTGAAAGCGTTGCACCAGATTTCCGGAGCGGTCCTGGACGATGCCCCAGGCCTTGACCTCGCCGGTAAAAAAATTGCGCAGATCAAACGCCGGCTGCAGCGCTTGATAGCGGGCACCGTCGATGGATACCGAGCAGGCCGCCAGCCACAAGACCAGCGGCAGCAGTAATAGATACCTCATAAGCCATTCTCCCCTTACGTCTCCTCCTGAGTACGCAGCGGGCGGCGTTACAGATTGAATTATTGCTGCCAGACAGGCAGCTAAACACCGGTATAAGCTGCTAACGCGGGAGGCATTCTGCTCATGAGGTCGCCCGCCGTTGCGGACGGGTTTCCAGCGCCGTGTCCTATTTTAGATGGCAGGATCGTCAGCGCCGGGTGCTGAGCTCATTGATCCTGCGGGCTATTCACCTGGGCATAGACTGCGCTGCTGCCGTCGGCGTTTAACAGCAGTACCTTGTAGGGAGAGAACCGGTCGCCAACTTCCATACCCGGGCTGCCCACTGGCATGCCGGGCACCGCCAGGCCGATGGCGCCGGCGGGCGGGTTTTGCAAAAACTGCTGTACATAGCGGGCGGGAACATGGCCTTCAAACACATAGCCGTCTTTGGATACGGCGGTGTGGCAGGACTGATAGCGCGGCGCGATACCGTGGCCGGCCTTCACCTGATTCAAGTCGGCCGGATGATGCACCGGCGCGGAAAACCCCGCCTGCTCGATGTGCTCGACCCAGGCTCCGCAGCAGCCGCAAGTTTCGCTCTTGTACACTTCCAGCACCGTGGCCACAGGTGCAGCGACCAAACTGGCGCCGCCGTCCTTTGCCTCCTCTGCGCAGGCAACCGGCCCCAACAGCATCAGGCCCAACAGGATACCTCTGCCAAGTCGAATAAATGAGCTCATACCTACTCCCGCTGAATGATAAGTCTGCCGGCATGGTAACCAATGCCGATGAATCTTGTAAATTAACCACCGCGCTGGGGCCCACTCGGGGACGAAGACTGACGGACATTCGGTCAATCCTGCCAAACCCAGGCTGCTTTCCAGTACATTCTGCGGTCTGCCACCATTTCCGTTTGAGTGCGGTTGCAACTTGGGTCGAACGCCGGCATCCTCTGCAATGTTCGAGCGCAACTGTATGCAACTGTACGCCGTTACTGGATAAACAGACCTTATGATCCGCACCTGGTTGACCTGTATTTTGGTAGCCCTGATTGCCCTGCAGTCAGCACTGGCCAGTGCGGACATACACGAGCCCCATCAAACCGGCACCGAACACCAGGTCTTTAACCACGACCACGCCGCGCAGGCTGAAAGTGACAATAGCGCCACGATCGACCCGCACAGCACAACGGCCGGCTCGGCCTTCGATTGTCACCACTGTTGCCACTGCCACGGCATAGCCCAGTTATACCTGAACCCGAAGCACCACTGGCTCGACCTCGCAACCACCTTCAGCAAGGTGCAAGAGCGGCGGCTGAGCTTTATCTCCTATCAATTCCCGCCCGACATTCGTCCTCCAATCGCCTGAATCAAAGCTGATTTTGCGGTGCTATTGACGGCCAAGCGGCTGTGCACCCCGATAATTTGATTTTGATAAAAAGGACGATTTTAAATGCAATCCATGCTTACCGTTGTCGGCTGCCTGCTGCTGGCGACCTGCTGCTGGGCGAGCGCTAATCCGCCGCCTATCTCTTCCCCGGAAAGCTCTTCCCTGGATAACTTTTCCTCGGAAAACTACCCGCCGCTTGAAACAAGAGTAAAGCCGCTGACCCTGGAGGGCGCCATAACCCAGACCCTGGCCAACCATCCGCAGCTGCACCAATACCGGTTGCGCCAACAAGGCCAGGCAGCGTTGCGCAGTGCCAGTTCACTGCCGCCGGCCCTGACGATTGGGCTGGAGGTAGAAAACTTCGCCGGCAGCGACGCTTTCCGCGGCCTGGACGGTGCCGAGACCACCCTGGCCCTGTCTTCGGTTATTGAGCTGGGTGACAAGGCTCGCTCCAGGGTTGCGGTGGTGGATGCCAAAACCGAGCGACTGCAGTTGCAGCGCCAGGTCGAAACCCTCGACCTGCTGGGCGAGCTTACCGCACACTACATTCGCGCCCTGGCGACACAACAAAGTATCCTGCTGGCCGAGGAAGCCCTGTCACTGTCCCGGCAAATGCTGGTCACAGTGGAGCGAAGGGCCAAACAGGGTGCCGCACCGGAAGCCGAGGTGATGCGAGCCAGGGCCGGGTTGAGTCGCGCCAGCATTACACTCGATGCCCTGCGCAGTCGCTTTGAACGCCAAAAAGTCCTGCTGAGTACCTTCTGGAACGAGACCAGTCCCGGCTTTGAAAAGCTCAGTGGCAACTTGTCCCGCTTCGACCAGGCCGATGGTTTTACCCAGCTGTACCGGCGCGCCCAGCGCTCACCGGCCATCGCTCTGCTGGCCAGCGAAGCGCGCCTGCAAGACGCCGGCATCAAACTGGCCGAGGCCCAGGGCAAAATGGACATTGGCTGGCAGGTGGGCATCCGGCATTTTGCCGAGTCCGACGCCACCGCCCTCACCGCCGGCATTTCCCTGCCCCTGTTCAGCGACAAGCGCAACCGCGGTGCCGTGGCCGCGGCGCTAGCGCAGCGCAATGAAGTGGACTTTCAGCGGGCCGCGGCCACGCTGGATCTATACCAGCGCCTGTATGCCGCCTTCTCCCTGCGCCAGCAAAACATCGCCGCCTATGAGCAGATCACTACCGAGGTGTTGCCGGCGCTGGAAAACGCCTTGCAATTGACCCGCCAGGCCTATGAGAACGGCCGCTATCGTTACCAGGACTGGCTTGCGGCCCAGGCAGAGCTGCTGGCGGCGAAACAACAGCAGATCGAAGTCGCCACGGCAGCGCAACTGAACCAGGCCCTGATCGAACAACTGGCGGCAGAGCCCCTGCCGCTGGCGCTTCAGTAACCGCGTGATAAGCGTGCAATTCGGATTCAAGAGAAGCCCGGAATGAAGAAAAGCCACGGCTGCCCGACGGCTACCGCTCTCAACAAGACACAGCCCTTGACCGGCAAAACACCGGCAAGCGCCAACAGGATTGAATGATGAAAATACCACTACCCACTCTGTTATTGACACTCGCGATCGCTAACCCTGTTTACGCCCAGACCGGGCACGAGCATCACCACGATCACGCCGATTCCTCCAGCACAGCCGATTCATCCAGCACAGCCCATACCCAGCTTGAGGATGGCGATGCGCATGAGCAACACGATCACGATCAGCACGATGACCACGACCGTGAGGGCGAGCACGAGAGCAATCACGACCACGGCAATGAACACGACGGTGAACACGACGGTAAACACCAAGATGAACACGGCCACAGTGATGCTGACCACGGTGAAGACGAACATCATCACGACGAGGCGGAAAACAGCAGCCGTATCGACCGCGACCTGGCCGCCCAGGTGGGCATCGGCACCGCCCTGGCCGCACCGCAAACACTGCTGCAGACCATCACCAGCTACGGTGTACTGAGCACCGGACCGGAGCAACTCAGCCATATGCGGGCGCGCTTTTCCGGCTTGATTTCCAGTGTCAAGGCGACCATCGGCGACCAGGTCAAGGCGGGGGATTTGCTGGCCGAAGTGGAGTCCGATGAGAGCCTGAAAACATACAGCGTGCGCGCGCCCATCTCCGGCGTTATCGTCCAGCGCCACGCCAACACCGGTGAAGTGACCCAGGACCAGGTGCTGTTTTCCATCGCCAACTTCGACCAACTGTGGGCCGAGTTCCGTGTCTATCCCGCCCAGCGCCGCAACGTCAAAGCCGGGCAGAGCGTACATATCGGCTCGGCAGCGGAGTCGATCAGTGGCCGCATCAGCCATATCATTCCGGCGCTGGACAAGCCCTACCAGCTGGCGCGAGTGCCACTGGACAACACCCGTCTCGGGCTGGCTCCCGGCATGCTGGTGGAAGGCCGCATTGTCACCGCTGAGTTCAGGACTGCCCTGGCCGTGGAAAAAAACAGCGTGCAACAACTGGGCGGGCGCAGCGGTGTGTTCCTGCAGGACGGTGAGACCTATCGCTTCACCCCGCTGTTGCTGGGGCGCAGTGACGATCACTATATTGAAGTGCTGCGCGGGCTCGAACCGGGTCAGCGCTACGTCAATAAAAACAGCTTTTTAATCAAGGCTGACATCGAAAAGTCTGAAGCCGAACACCAACACTAAGGGGCGTACCGTGATTGATTCAATACTGCGCCTGGCCATCGAGCGGCGCTATTTATTTCTCAGTTTTATCCTGGTTATTGTCGGCATTGGGGTCTGGAGTTACCAAAAGCTGCCCATTGATGCAGTGCCAGACATTACCAACGTCCAGGTACAAATCAATACCGCGGCCCCGGGTTACTCGCCGCTGGAAGCCGAACAGCGCATTACCTATCCGGTGGAAAACGCCCTCTATGGTTTGCCCCGGCTGTCCTATACCCGCTCCCTGTCGCGCTACGGGCTGTCCCAGGTCACCGCGGTGTTCGAGGAGGGCACGGACATCTACTTTGCCCGCAACCTGATCAATACCCGGCTGGGTGCCATCAAAAGTGTGTTACCCCCGGCAATCGAGCCGGAGATGGGCCCCATCTCCACCGGCCTTGGCGAGATTTTTATGTACACCGTACAGGCCGCACCCGGCGCCACTATGGCCAACGGCCAGGCCTACGACACCACGGCGCTGCGCGAGATCCAGGACTGGATCATCAAACCCCAACTGGCACAGGTCAAAGGGGTGATCGAAATCAACAGCATCGGCGGTTTCAACAAGCAGTACCACGTCACCCCGGACCCGAAAAAGCTGCTCTACTACCGCATCGGCGTCGAGGACCTGGTCGCCGCCCTGCAAGCCAACAACGCCAACCGCGGTGCGGGTTATATCGAGCGCAACGGCCAACAGCTACTGGTGCGTTCACCGGGGCAACTGGCCAGCATCGAGGACATTGGCAAGGTCATCATTACCGAGCACGGCAGTGTGCCAATCATGATCGAGGACGTGGCCAGCATTGCCATTGGCAAGGAGCTGCGCTCCGGTGCCGCCACCCGGGACGGCCGGGAGACCGTGCTGGGCACCGCCATGATGCTGATCGGCGAAAACTCCCGCAGCGTCGCCCGGGATGTGGCCGCCAAACTGCAGGCGATACAGGCCTCGCTGCCCGACGGCGTCAGCGCCGAGGCGGTCTACGACCGCACCAGCCTGGTGGATAAAGCCATCGCCACGGTGGCGAAAAACCTGCTCGAAGGTGCCCTGCTGGTGATCGTGGTGCTGTTTGCCCTGCTCGGTAACTTGCGCGCGGCGCTGATTACCGCGGCGGTGATTCCGCTGTCCATGCTCGCGACCATGACCGGCATGGTGCGCACCGGAGTCTCGGCGAATTTGATGAGCCTGGGGGCGCTGGATTTCGGCCTGATTGTGGACGGCGCGGTCATTATCGTCGAGAACTCCGTGCGCCGCCTGGCGCAGGCCCAGCACAACGGCCAGTTGCCCGACTTGCGGGAACGACTCAACACGGTATTTGAGGCCACTGCGGAAGTGATTCGCCCGAGCCTGTTCGGCGTGGCCATTATCACCGTGGTGTACATCCCGATATTTTCCCTCACCGGTGTCGAGGGCAAGATGTTTCACCCCATGGCGGCGACCGTGGTGATGGCGCTGCTGGCGGCCATGGTGTTGTCCCTGACCATCGTCCCCGCCGCTGTCGCGGTCTTTTTGCGCGGCAAGATCAGCGAACAGGAAAGCGTTGTTATCAGCGCCACCAAAACCCTGTACCGGCCCCTGCTAATGCTGGCGATCAGGTTGCGCTGGGCACTGCTCAGCCTGGCCAGCCTGCTGGTGGTGGGCTCTGTCTGGCTGGCCACCACCCTCGGCTCCGAGTTTATCCCGCAATTAAACGAAGGCGACATCGCCCTGCACGCGATGCGCATACCCGGCACCGGCCTGGAACAGGCGGTTGGCATGCAGGAAATTCTCGAGCAGCGCATCAAAACCTTTGCCGAAGTGGATAAGGTCTTCGCCCGCATCGGCACCGCCGAGGTGGCGACGGACCCCATGCCACCCAACGTTGCCGACAATTTCGTGATTCTCAAGCCCCGCAGTGAATGGCCGGACCCAAGCAAAACCAAGGCCGCGCTGGTGGCCGAAATGGAGGCTTCGCTGCAACAGTTGCCGGGCAACAACTACGAGTTCACCCAGCCAATCCAGATGCGCTTTAACGAGTTGATCTCGGGGGTGCGCGCCGACCTGGGCATCAAGCTGTTCGGCGATGACCTGGAGCAACTGGTGCTCACCGCCAACGACATTCTCAGGGCGGTCAACCAGGTGCCCGGAGCAGCGGATGCGCGGGTCGAGCAGGTCACCGGTTTGCCGACCCTGTCGGTGATTCCCCGGCGCACCGCACTGGGCCGCTATGGACTCAACGTGGCCGATCTGCAGGAGTGGGTAGCGGCCGCTCTAGGCGGAGAAAGCGCCGGCCTGATCTACGAGGGCGACCGCCGCTTCGAACTGGTCGTGCGCCTGCCCGAGACCCTGCGCCTGGACATCGACCGGCTGGCCTACCTGCCGGTCCCTCTCGCCAACGGCGACTATATTCCGCTGGAGGAAGTGGCTGAGCTGGATATTTCACCCGGGCCGGCCCAGATCAGTCGCGAAAACGGCAAGCGTCGGGTGGTGGTCACCGCCAATGTGCGCGGCCGCGACCTGGGCAGTTTTGTCAGCGAGGTAAAAACCCGCATCGCCAGTGAGGTGGACATCCCCGCCGGTTACTGGCTGGATTACGGCGGCACCTTCGAGCAACTGGAATCTGCTAGCAAGCGGCTTGCCATCGTGGTGCCGCTCACCCTGTTGATCATTATCGGCCTGCTGGTCATGGCCTTCGGTTCACTCAAGGACGCGCTGATTATATTTACCGGTGTGCCCCTGGCCCTGACCGGTGGCGTACTGGCCCTGTGGCTGCGCGATATGCCCCTGTCCATTTCGGCGGGGGTGGGATTTATCGCCCTCTCCGGGGTGGCGGTTTTGAACGGGCTGGTGATGCTGGCCTTTATCCGCGACCTCTGGCACCAAACCGGTGAGTTGCTGCACGCGGTTATCGAGGGCGCCCTGATCCGCCTGCGCCCGGTGCTAATGACCGCGCTGGTGGCCAGCCTCGGTTTCGTGCCCATGGCGCTGAATACCGGCACCGGTGCCGAAGTGCAGCGACCGCTGGCAACGGTGGTGATCGGCGGCATCATCTCCTCCACCCTGCTCACCTTGCTGGTGTTGCCGGTGCTGTATCACTGGCTGCATCGCCACACGACGCTAAAGGTCCCCTCCCAATAAGGTCCCCTCCCAATAAGAGCCCCGCCCCAATAATCGCCACGCCGGGCGCTGCCAGTCCACCAAGTGGTGCCCGGCATTCAAACCGGGCCGCAATCCAGTTCAAATCGCCCTTGCAAATGATAATAGTTATCATTAGTATTTGTTGCGGGTCGCTCGCCAGCCCCTCTAACTCAGCCTGGTTGGCTGCGGCACTAGCCGTTTAATGACAGCTAACGCCTTTCTGCGCGCGCCCCCAAAACAGCGGTATCACCAACAGCGATGAGGTCACCCGTCTATGAATTTTCTTTGCAGTAAACACCGGCTCTGGCTCAGCAACCAGCCACTAATCGCCAAACAGCTGTGGCACAGGTCCATGCTGAGCGCACGAGACGCCGTGCGTGCCGAGGATTGGCAGTTGGCCGTCAAGCACTACGGCAGCGCCTTTGAGCTCGCCAACTTGCTCCTCGACAGCGATGATTTCGCCACCCAGGCGCAAAAGCGCTACGCCCATACCGCGGTGGAACTGGCTTACACCCTGGCCGCCAACAATGGTGATTTCACCTGGCTGCTGCGCTCGGTGCGACAGCGCCTTGAGTATTGCCTGTTTTGCGCACCGGCCGCAGACTTGCTGGCCATGTTGTTTAAACTGAGACAGAGCCCGGCTCCCGCGCAGCCCCCGCAACAGAATCCCGTACAGACTCACAGGCAGAATGTGGCATGGCCAAACCTGGCCAGCCCCCGATTAACCTCGCTGCACTCCAGTCAACTGCATTGATGCCGTTACCCACCCGGTTGCACTGGCGCCGCCGTGTCACCGGGTCGATTGAAGTGCAGCCATCCATGCATGCAAACCATTGCCACTGGCCAGGCGAGACGCAACCGAGGCTGATACAAGCCACACTGTTCTGGCTGCAGGTATCGGCCCTCCCCGCTCTTGTGCTGGCCGCGATGCTCTACTACCCCAGCCTGGCGGGTGCGCTGGGAAGCTAATGCCGGCGGAACTCAGCCACTAGCCTTCGCCGGGAAGGAGTTATTCGATAAGGAACTTCGCGACCGGCTCTTGCAAATACCCATGCAGAACTATTTGCAGAGGGCGCTACAGCTACCGCTGGACGGATAGCGGTTGGAGAGGGAAAAGTGTGTCTGTATTAATTACCCAGCGCCCAGGAATCCATACATTTCAATGAAGTAATGGATCCCCGCCTGCGCGGATGACAAAAAACAACCTAATTACGCCTATGAATAAGCCAGTTATCGGCGATAGTAAACATATACCCTGTAGCCCTTGGGACAGCAGCTTTGCTCCCGGCCTGGCTCCAGGGGCTTGCTTTCAAGACTCGCCGTGCCCAAAGCACTCGCTGCGCTCGCGGGGCAGGCTCAGGTTCCATCCATGCACCCAAAGCACTCGCTCCGCTCGCGGGGCGGGCTCGAGGCTCCACGACAGCATCCCTGCTGTCGAGGGTCTTGAAAGCAAGCCCCCGAAGCCAGACCTAACATAGTGCCGGCTGCACGAAAGCTTAGCTTAGGTGGTAATTAGGAAAAACAATGTTACAAAACAGACGCCAGGCAAGTACGGGATCACTGCACTAATATTGTCAGATCGCGCTTATAGCGGATGAGAGTAACTAATAATCACCTGCTGCAGGTCATCGCCCTGGCTGGAATAGTTGTAGTTCAGGCTGACATGACCGCTGCCCAGGTCCAGCGTACCGCCCAGGTTAGCCGTCCAAAAGTTTTTATCGCCAATCTGGTAGGCCGGCAAGGTGTGCATGGTAAAACCAAGGCTGTTGTTGGTCACCTCCAGGCTGTGCAATGAGTCCCGGCGCTCCTTGGCGCCGAACACTTCGGCGTGCAGGGAAAACGTCTCCGACAGCTTGGCGCTGCCGACCACACCAAAGCGCCACTGCTGGCTCTTCATGGCCTGCTTGCCCCAAGTGTTATTCAGGATTTGAGCACCGCTCTCCTCGTAGTCGTCCACTTTTGCATTCACCGCCTGGTAGCCGAACGCGGGGGCCAGCTTGAATTGGGCTGAGTCGGACAGCAGGTCATAACCCACCAGTGCATCCAGCCCCCAGCCGCGACCATCGGTATCGCCAGTGGCGGTGTACATCTGGCCGCCAAACATCACATCCCGATCGAGGTCATCGTAGTCCAGCCGGGTCAGGCTGGCGACCATATCCAGAAAAAGTGGCCCACTGCGGTAGCCGAGCAGCCCGGTAACACCGAAAGTGTCCGCCTCGAACTCCGACGCTCCCACCTCCAGCTCGCTGCTGCCAAAACTCAGCACCACACCCACCAACAGGTTATCAGAAACCTTGTGGGTATAGCCGACGCTGAGGGTCTCGCGCTCATCCTCGGCGCCATCGCGGGAGCGAAAGCCAGGGATATATTCCACTTCCGTAATATCGCCCGCCAGGAGCCAGCCTGACTCGAGGCTTCCCCAGCGTGAACGACGCAGCTCTGCTGTTGCCACCAGGCTCTGGCTGCGCAGGGCGTCCATACCCATCAACGGCAACAAGCCAATCTTCTGGGGCGCGGTTACGATATCGAACACCAGCTCGGCGCTGGTGGCCCCTGCCGGCGTGCCGCTGGGAGTAAAGCCAGCGTCAAAAATCTGGAACATGGGAGTAACGGGCTCGCCCCCACCGAGCCAGTCGAACGACACGGAAAAACCCGACAGGGCAGTGTCGAGCTCTATGGGAGCATAATCCGGGTCGCTATCAATGGTGGAGGTACCGGCAAATAATTCATGGTCAAGGCCGGGCGTGGGGAAGCTGATAAAGGAATCGCGCCAGCCTGCCGGCGCCATATCAAGGGACACCCCACTGTGGGTCATCTCGCCATAGACCACGTTGAAAAACTCGACTCCGGCCGGGGTATCATTATTAAACACCGTGTAATCATGCCGGAATCGATTGCCACCCAGGGCCGTCTCTTCATAGACAATCATCACCGCACTGGCCGTAGCCGGTTGCAATAGCGCCGCCGTAACGGCTATCAGTTTAGGTACCTGAGACCTGAACAGCTTCATGACATTCCTCCTACACTTTGTCAGCCGGTTACTTCCTGCAATTTTTATCTTTTTTCTCTAGCCATATCTGCTTGAGCCATAACCGCTGGCTATTATTGCCAGCGATCACTTTCTGGCTATCGATTCCTGACCACCGTCATCATCACCCAAGGCAAGTGGCTCAACGTAATAACTCAACTGAAATCAATAGCAACTTTTTTCATAAACTGAATGATTTATAAGACTCGAAGTAATAAATTTTGCCACGTCAAACACCTGTTGCGTCAACTTGCCAGAGAGTGGTCGGTGCTGGACACCGTTAAAAATAGAAACAGTTAAAAGCAGCAACGGTTAAAAGCAGTGTCTGTTAGCAGCAATAGTAGTAAGTATTATTTGGTAACTGCGATTTCTTCTAAACACAGCAAGGGGGAAGTGAGGCCCCGCTTCCAGCGTCAGGCTCGGCACATATCTCAACAAGTCACTAGCCAGAATAAACACCCTTTTTCTATCAGGCAAGCATTATTCTCCGCCGCGTAACCGCATATTGATACCATTTCGACCGGCCCCAGCAGCAGCCTTTGAACGGTTTGGGCTCAAGCATCCTGCCAGACGGCACCCACACTGATATAGTAGTATCAACAGTAGCGCAGACGACTGTTTACAGGAGGCGACTTTGGGCACGGTGACCAGTATCAACAGGGCTAAATTTGCCGTCGGAGACCTTGTTCACCACCGGTTGTTCGACTATCGCGGCGTGGTGGTCGACATCGACCCCGGTTTTCAGGCCTCCGAGGAGTGGTATCAGGCAGTCGCCAAATCACGCCCACCCAGGGATCAGCCCTGGTATCACGTGCTGGTGCACGGGGCGGTTCACACCACCTATGTAGCCGAGCGCAACCTGGAGCACGATACCCTGGGCGAACCGATCACTCACCCGCTGCTCGCGCAGTTCTTTTCCCGCTTCGAGAATGGTCACTATGTCCGCGAGGGACGGATAAACTGATAACACCTGCGCTTCGAGCCGCGCCGGCAGCGCAGCAACACCCGTCCAGGCGGCTCGGCTCCTGCAGTAATTATGCCCTCCTGACAGCTGTTGCCCTCCTGCCGCTGGCACGCAGTTCCCCTGCCTGATAACCTCTGTTAGACTAAAAACCGCCAGCACTCGAGCCGGTACAGACCCGCTCGACGGCGGACATCCGCCACGAACGCTCGATATCGCCGGCCATATTTTCTTTCCACTGCTCTCATTCTGTGCTGACCGGCTCACCGGGAGCCTATGGCGATAGAAGCGGCAGCAATGGCTTAATACTGCAGCTCTTTTGACTGACTTATTACCGGCTCTTAGCTGTGGCCGCCCCTGGAGAACGGCGTGAAGCCAATAACATTCCTGTATATGGAAAACACCATTCGACGGCGACGCAAAAGTGTGCAGCAGCAACTGACCTTTTTTATGTCGGTTGAAAATGTCGGCTACCACAAGGCGGTGGATGTGCTATGGGCCGGGGAAGACAACCAGTGGCGCACCCTGGGAGCAACCCATCACAGTGCACACGGACAGCAGCACGAATACTGGAGCGCCGGCGTCAGCATCAAACTCAGCAGTAAACAAGCACTGCCGGGCAATATCCGCTTCAGCCTGCGCTACCGGGTTGGCGAGCACGATCACTGGGACAACAATCACGGCAAGGACTACCACTCCGACGCCGACTCCGGCATCCTCCTCGGCCACTCCGCCGTGCAAAATATACTCTGCGATACACACTTTGCTGAGGGCGCCAAATACGTGCCCGTCAAGGTCGCGGTGGACAGCCGCCAGGGCGCCGACCGGGTGGTGCTGCACTGGACCACCGATGACTGGACCACCCGCCGCACTACCGACTGCAGCGCACGGCTTAACTTGTGGGACAAACTGCACGCGAGCAACGCCCGCAACCCCAACCAGTACGGCGTGCAAGTCTGGGCCGGTATTATCCGCTGCCGGGACGCGTTTCGACTGCAGTACAGTATCTGCTACCACCGCGGCGAGCAGACCTACTGGGACAATAACGCCGGCCAGAATTATATCCTGCAGCGCGATCCGCTGCGGGTCATGATTTTAAACCTGCACTGCTATCAGGAGAAAAACCAGGCCGCCAAACTGCGGCAAATTGCCCGCGCCATTGCCGAGCTTGACGTCGACATCGCCTGCCTGCAGGAAGTGGCTGAAAACTGGAACGACGGCCACGGCGACTGGCAGTCCAACGCCGCCCGCATTATCAACGAACACTTGCCGCAGCCCTATTACCTGCACACAGACTGGTCGCACCTGGGCTTTGAGCGCTACCGAGAGGGAATCGCGATTCTCAGTCGCTACCCGTTCCTGGAGCAACAGTCGCGCTACGTATCGGACGACCAGGATATTTACAGCATCCACGCCCGTAAAGTGGTCATGGGCGCCATTAAAGCGCCTTACATTGGCCTCGTTAACGTCTACTCGGCCCATTTAAGCTGGCTGCAAGACGGCTTTGAAGAACAGTTCAACCGGCTTCACGACTGGGCCGCAGGCAATCACGGCAAAGACGTCCAGGCCACCCTGCTGTGCGGGGACTTCAATGTCACCGTAGATTCCGCCGGCTACCAACTGGTGGTCAATAGCAAACAGTACGACGATCAATTTATGGACGTCAATCAACACGGCTTGTTTGAAAAAATCTTTCGGGCTGAGGATCCCTACTGGCAAGACCTGTCCAGGGAAGAGTATCGTATTGACTATATTTTTATGAATCGCGGCGGAAAACTTCGGGCCACTTCCGCCGAGGTGATTTTTACCGAAGCAGATTACGGACGCGTTTCCGATCATTGTGGTTATGTCATGACCTTTGAGCCACAGCCCTAAATCCCCGTAAAAAACGGAGGTATATAACATGATATTTGCAGAGCACTATGCCACTCCCACCAGCGGCAACCTGGGCGGGTCCTTTGCCAGGGTGAACGATTTCAAACACGTGTTTTTTGTGCGCTGGGGCAAGATTAGTTTTGCCATGCATCACGGCGTCACCGCCAACCTCAAGGTGGTACTGAAGATCTTCAGCGACGATGGTGTTTGCGATACGTTCCTGGTTGATACAGATGCCTGGAATATTGCCTGGAATCGCCACACCCGCAGCACCCGGGACTTCTATATCCAGCCCTATTCGAAAATTACCGGGCAGGTCAATTGCATCAAGTTCTCCTTTATCGTGCACCTCAACGGCCGCTCCATCCCCTCGGAAAAAGACTATATTTTTATGGACTGGCCGCAATTGCAGGGCAACCCGGACCAGCCCCAGGAACGGCAAATCACTGCCGAGCACTCAACCCTGAACCACTATCGCACCTATGAAGTCAATGCCCATACCCTGCAGGCGGATGTGGACTGGATCAATCATCACTATGAATCCCTGCAACTGGTGCCAAAGTTCACCAAGGGCCACCCGACCCACCCCTACCACCCGAAAAGCTATATTCACCACCTGATCGACAAGGTTATCCGCACCAAGGCGGAACAGCCACAGCGGCTCTGTACCATCAAGGTCAGCGTCGACTGCATCGACGACAGCAACTTTATCACCCACCTGATCCACGCCCACGAACAGGGCGTGCTGGTGCAATGCATCGTCGACTGGCGCAAGATGACCCTGACCAACAGCAACAATTACGCCCGCCTGAAGCGATCTGGAGCAGAATTGATCGGCGTGGTCTGCAGCCCCGACCACCACCTCATCGAAGTGGAACCGGATATGCACACCAAGTTTGTGATTTTCAACGATGAAGACTGCATCCTCGGCTCGTTCAATATCACCTTCGATCGCTGGTGGGCAAACTGGGAGTCGGGCATGACCTTTCACTCCAAGGGCGTGTGCCGCCTGCTCGACAATATTTTTCAAAGCCAGCGGGGCGGCGTGATCCAGCAGTACGGCATCAACCCGCACAGCCATTTCAACCTGTTGTACACCTTTGGCGGACACCTGATGGAGGGGGGCAAGGCCTACTTGCCCCACCATGCGATTTTTGCCGAGATTAACCGGGCCCGGCACTCCATTAAGGTGTCACTGTTTTTGATCGGCGATCTGCTCGGCGAACACCATGACAGCGTGGTAAACGCCCTGATCAACGCCAAGAATCGCGGCGTACACGTGCACATTCTGTTTAACGGTCACCTCGCTCGCCAGGGCGACGTAGGCGCCGAGCGCTCAATGGCAGAAGAGCTGAGCCGCCCGCTGCTGCCTGCGGTGCAGCGCCTGCGCGACAACGGGGTCAAGGTCGGCCTGGTGTACGGGCAGCACGACCACCCGGTACCCTACTCGCCCATCCACTCCAAGTACTGTGTCATCGACGAGCGGGTGGTGATTGACGGCAGCTTTAACTGGTACAACACCTCGGTGTTCTCCCACGACCTGATCGTGGTTGCCGCCAATCATGAAACCGCCAAACCCTACCTGTACGAATTCGAGGAGATGCAACGGGTGTTCAGGGTTTTCTAGGAGCCTGTCGGACTTAGGTGCCCGTAGCGAGAGAAAGTCCGATTTGAGTCAGTTTTTAACCATTTTTGAGGCGAATAGTGGTTCTATTTAACGAGAAAATGGTTAAAAAATGGCCAAACTCGGCTTTTTCGCAGCAGGGCAACCCTAAGTCCGACAGGCTCCTAGAGCCTTCGCGCGGCAACCAACTTGTTTGGCAGCTTGCACAATCTGACAGCAAAACAGCGGGCGTTACTTGCTGACGTGCTTGAGAAACCTGATTGAGGAAATTGACAGAATAGCCTGGCAGGAAAAACAGGCGCGCAATCAGCAGAAAACAAAAATGGCCGCTACATCCCTGTAGCGGCCATTTTTTTAAAACTACCTGGCTACGCCAGCCTAACTGACCGGCTTGACCACAAACAGCAGATCGCCGGTGTTGACCTGGGCACCGTTGGCCTGGTTCACCCGCACCACCTCGTAGCTCTTGTCAGACTCGAACAACTCCCCTGCACCCGGTACGCTGGACAGCGAGATATGGGTAAACAGCTTCATCGCTTCGATCTGGCAGAGCGTGTGACTGAGGTTGGCGGTACTGCCCACCGAGACGAAATCCGGCTCGTTGGGTGACGGCGTGGCATAAAACACACCGGTCATGGGCGAGATCACCTTGAGCTCATCGGTACCATCAATACGCAGGGTACTCAGATCACCGTCGGTTTTGTCGACGCCGGTATAAGCCATATCTTCAACCAGCTGGTCCTTGTCGATGCTGTTGAGGAAGGTGGGCAAATAGTTGGTGTCGTAGTTACCGTCGACAAAGGTCTTGTCCTTCAATATACGCTTCAGCAGCGGCATGTTGGTACAAACACCCTTGATGCTGGTCTGGTCCAGCACTTCCAGCAGTTTGCTGATGGCGTCGTTGCGGTCCTTACCGAAGACAATCAACTGGGCAATCATGCTGTCGTAGAAAGGCGAAATGGTCTTGCCTTCAGTAACAGCAGCAATCAACTCCACATCGTCGCGCTCTGGGAACTTGCACTCGGTCACCAGGCCGGGCGTCGGCAGGAAGTCGATGACGCCACCACTCAGGCGCGCCTTCTCAGCGGTAATACGCGCTTCGATAGAAAAGCCTTCCTTGCGCGGCTTGAGATGCTTGATGGATTTACCGGCGGCAATATTGAACTGCTCGCTGACGATGGAGATACCCGAGGTCCATTCGGTCACCGGGTGCTCTACCTGCAGGCGAGTATTCATTTCCATAAAGTAGATGGCGTTGGACTTAAGGTCGTAGATAAACTCAACCGTACCGGCGCCAAAGTAGTCCACCGCATTAGCCAGTCGTTCAGCCGCTGCGTAGGCCTGCTTCTCCAGGTTTTCCGGCAGCATGGTCGAGGCGGACTCTTCCAGCACCTTCTGGTTATTGCGCTGTACAGTACAGTCACGCAGCCCCAGGATCTTGGTGTTGCCTTCCTTGTCGCGCAGGATCTGCACTTCAATGTGGCGCATGGATTCGACAAACTTCTCCAGGTAGAGATCGCCGTTACCAAACGCCGAGCGGGCTTCGCTGTATACGTTGTTAAACGCGCTGCGAATCTCGCCGGAGTTGCGTACCACCTTGATGCCCTTGCCGCCACCACCGTGCACCGCTTTCAGCATCACCGGATAACCGATGGCATCGGCAACCGCTGCTGTGGCCTCGACACTGGTGAGAATGCCGTGGCTGCCCGGTACTACCGGAACGTCGTTGGCCATGGCCGTATGGATAGCATTGGACTTGTTGCCCATGGTGTCCATACTGTCGGCACGTGGACCGATAAAGTTGAGGTTATTGCCGCGACAGACGCGGGCAAATGAGGAGTTCTCGGACAGGAAGCCGATACCCGGGTGCAATGCGTCGGCACCGCGATTGTTGGCAATGGTTACCACGGACTGGGCATTGAGGTAGCTCTCGTCCGGGGTCTGGCCACCGAGACACACCACTTCATCACATTCGCGCAGCATATCAACGGCGACCGAATCCATATCCGGGTCGGATTGCACCAGCAGTACGTTGATGTCCAGCGACTGGGCGATGCGAATCAGTTTCACCGCCGTACAGCCACGAGCGTGGATCAGCACCTTGTTGATGGGACGCATGCTGTCCACCGCACGGTAGACCACTTTTTCCGGCAACTGCTGCTCCAGAGCTGCAGATCCCGTCAACACCTTGGCAACCACACTTTGGATAGTTTCCCTGGGCACGGTAATGCGCGGGTCAACCTGGCGCAGCTTCTCATCCAGGTCCTTGGCAAACGGGTGCTTGACCAGGCCTTGCATGGCCCCGGGGGTATTGGCCAGGTAGTTGGCCACCGTTGCAACCGACGGCAGGAAGGAAGGTACGACCACCCGACCGGCGAAGGGCATGTCGGTACCACTCAGGTAATAAGTGCGCACCAGTGGGTGGGTCACAAAACTGGCCTGTGAACCACCGGTACAGTCACCGAAGCCAAACACGATCACTGGCAGGTTGGTCTCGGCGATAAAGCGGGTGATGCGGTCATTGACAATGGCCATCGAGAAGAGGGAGTTGGGCCCCTCTTTGGTCTGCATACCGCCGGAGGAAATAAAGCACACTACCGGCAGGTGCTGGGTGGCACAATCCTGCAGCAGGTCACAGACCTTTTCCGCACCGGCCATATCAAAGGCGCCGGCCTGGAAGGCAATGTTAGAGATAACCACACCCACGCGCGGCTTTTCCTCGCTGTCTTCCAGCTTGAAGCGGCCGAGGCCGGTGACGATACCGCAGGGCGGCACGCCGTTTTTCAAGGCCTTTTCGATGGACTGGCGGAAGCCCGGGAAGGACACCGGGTTGGCCGTCATCTTGTCGGCATTGGTTTCCTCGAAGTCTTCAATAAAGGTATCGCGAAACGCCGCCACAGTACTCAGCTTTTGCCGCTTCACACCGTCGAGAACCCGCTGCACCAGCAGATCCTGATAGGCGATATTGAGCTGGTTCCAGAAGTCCTTGCGCTTGCCAATACGGCCCGGGTTAATCTGCCCGGAGTAGGTCTTGCCGTGCAGCTGCGACTCCATAAATTCCGGCACCAGATTCTCGAAGAAATAGGTGATCAGAACCAGCAGGGACTCGGACAAGCGCGGGAAGATAACTCGCTTCCACTCTTCGACACCCTTGAGGAACTCGCCGCGCTTGCTGTATTTGACAAAATGACTCAACCACTGGGCAAAATCAGCCGTGGTTTTGCCAACACTGATTTCCGCAAAAGCCGTCTCCTCGGCGTTTTCGTCTTTCAGGTCGCGGCTGATTTTGCTGGTGGCCTTGTCGATGGAGTTATCGAGGATCTTGCGCAGGGTAGATTCAGACAAAGTCTGGAACGCTTTCGACTCCTCGGCAATCTCACCAAAATTGTTGACGATGCTGTCATACAGCGCATCGAACACCAGCACATTCAGGAATTCCTGGCGCAGGGTCTTGTTCAGCGCCGGGGCGTAGAGGACGTCCAGCAGGGTTATGTCCTGGTCACCGATGGCCGGCACTGGCTCGGCTTTGGCTTCCTTGGCACGCTGTGCCAGGAGTCGGCCCATTTCAATAAAATTGAATGTGGAGTCAGACTTCCAGCGGTTGTAAAGGTACAGGCAAATTCCGAAACAGAGGTTTTTCTCCGCCTCCTGGAAGTTCTTCTGCGGGTCGCCGAGAATCAGGCTGGTGATGCGGTTACGGCCGGCGTCCAGCTCGCTGCGCTTTTGCTTGTACGTTGACCAAAGCTTGGCCAGACGCTCGTTGTAGACCAGTTTTTCCGGGTCTGACATCCAGCGCTGGAAAGACGCCTCGCGAATCTGGCGCTGGCGCTCGTTCAAATCACCCTTCGGAATCTCTTCTTCCGCCAGACGCCCGTAGGCATTGGTGGTGGAGGAGCGAATACGTGCGCGCAGGGACAGGGAGCGCAAGTACATCAGCGCGTGCCCGTAGAGGTTGGGGTACTCGGACAGCGGCCCGTGCAGCTGGAAATCGGCGGCTTTTTGCAGCGCCTTGAAATCCGGATCATCCAGGTTATTGGCATTGACCTGGTTGATATAATCCTGGGTCACTGCCGGGTTGGCGATCACTTCGGCCTGGGCGGCCTTTTCAATCTGTTCGATGCCGGTAAAGAGGGTGGCCGCCAGGGTGTCGACACTCTTGTTGCTGGTGGCCGGCGCCCAATCAATAACACCATCAATGGCGCCACGGGAATAAAGCTCACACGGCGATACCCCCACATAGCGGGCGCTCTCCTGCCAGGACAGGTTGTACTGGCGGGCAATATTGGCCAGGCCCTTGGGCTGGATGGTATTAAACACCGCGTTGCGCACCGCAAAAATCAGGTTGCTGGTTGCCAGCGGAATAGCGCCGCCGGAATAACCCAGGCCAAAGATCACCCCGATGTTGGGCGTCTTGACATTGGCCATGACCGCAATCAACCGCGAAATGGAGTGGGCCTGGTTATTGGCGTTGGCTTCGGTGCCAGCGTCGGCCCCGGGGGTGTCCATAAACGTAATAATGGGCAGCGAGCGACTGGCGTAATCCTTGACCAGGCGACAGGCTTCCAGGTGATGCTCTGGTGACCAGACACCATTTTTGATTTTGCGATTCTGGGCGATGATACCCACGCGCCGGGAACGGCCGGCGTATTCCAGGTTCATCTCTACCGCGTACAGCGGGCCCAACTCAAATTCAGCGTAAATCTTGCCGCGCAATTGCTGCACCGCAGCTTTGGCACTGGGTCGACTGGCGGCTTCGGCGGGATCCAAAACCCGGGAGATGTAGTCATCTACACTCAGGCTTTTCAGGGTTTTTAATTCGGCCTTGATAGCCTTGCCACTCAGCAGTCCCTCTACCTGCTGGTGCCATTCAAACGGGTGGACCACACCATTGAGGGTGAAATCCTTGGCCCGGTGCTCAATTTCTGAAAGCAGCAATAAGCTGCCGGTAGTTTCTTTAGTTGGCATATTTTTTTGTCTCCGCTGTAACACTGGATTTATTCGTCCATCATCAGAACGTGGCTAACTACCGTGGCACCCGTTCCGCCAATGTTTTGAATTAGAGCTACCTTGGGGTTATCAATTTGATTGGCCCCCGCAGTGCCCGTAAGTTGCTGGTAGGCCTCAACCAGCTGGTATACCCCGGTGGCGCCGACGGGATGGCCGCGTGATTTCAAGCCCCCCATGACCGAAATCGGCAACTTGCCGCCCAGGGCGATCTCGCCGTCTTTGCCAAAGTGCACACCCTGGCCCTTCTCCGCAAATCCTGCAGCCTCCAGGCTCAGGGAAGAGATAATAGTGTAGGCGTCGTGAAGTTCAAAGAAGTCCACGTCATTTTTACTAATTCCTGCTTGTTTGAACGCTCGCTGGGTAGAAAGCGCTACCCCGGACAGCTCGAGCTTGTCGACACGGTTGGCCAGAGCCAGCGAATCGGTGCCAATGGCAGAACCGCCAATACGTACCAGCGGCAGGCCTGCACGCGCCGCTTCACGAGCGACCTCTTCATTACCTATGATAATGGCCGCAGCGCCGTCACACACCGGCGGCGCGTCAAACAGCTTGACCGGGTCTACTAGCATACGGGAATTCATATAGGTGTCTATATCCACCTTCTTTTGCAGGAACGCATTTGGATTATTGAGGCCATTTTCGTGGGCATTGATGGAAAAATGAGCAAAGTCTTCTGCGGTTACCTTGTAGGTATCCATATAAAGACGCATCAGCTTGGCATTGAGCGAAATAAATGACTCGCCGTGGCAGCCTTCCAGCTCCCAGTCGGCGGCAGTAGCCAGTGCCGATGTAGTTTCATCGCGACCGGCATGGGTCATACGCTCGCTGCCACAGACGATAACCGCGTCGTGAAAACCGCCGGCCACACTCATAAAACCCCAGCGCGCCGCCGAGGCACCCGACGAACAAGCCGACTCTACTGTTGCCGCTTCGATACCGCGCAGACCTGCCACATCGGCGTGCAGTGCACCGAGTTGCTGTTGGTTGGAGAGTATGCCGGACATCATATTGCCGTTGACCAGCATGCCGATTCGGCTTGGGTCCAGGCCCGAACTGGTCAGCGCCTTGGTAATGGCTTCCTTGGCCAGATAGCGACCGCGTGTGCCCTCACTTTTGCAGACCTTGGTTTGGCCTACCCCGATAATATATACGTTATTCATATTGCATTCCCTTCTGCTGGTGTGAGGGCGAAGCGCCACTGCTGGTGATATACCAATGACTCAGCCGGGCGCTGCAAACACCTGCAATGCGAGAGGAGGAAGTGCACACTCGAAAGAATCATTAGTTGTATTTGCAACCAATACTAGAGTTATTCTGACTAAATATCAATCACCTATCCGGTTTAAAGCCAGAAATCATTAAATATTTCGTTTCATTTTCAACTAAATTAGGGCCGGGCATGCACTGTAACGATGTAATAATTATTTTGACGACAAATAGGTGCAGCGAAAGCCGCAAGGAAAATACTGCTATTTCGGTTCCACGCCCCACCGCGCCTCAAGCCGGGACCAGCAATAAGCCGAGGCCAACAGCAAGTCAGGGCCAACCGTAAGTCAGGGGTTGGCGGCAATAACCGTCAAAAAGGCCTCGCCGTATTGCTCCAACTTGGTGGCACCGACGCCCTGGATAAATCCCAGCGCCTGTAAAGTGCGGGGCCGCTCTTCCATCATCTGCATCAGGGTGGCATCGTGGAAGATCATATAGGGCGGGATATCCCGCTCCTGGGCCAGCTGCTTGCGCCGTTCGCGCAGTGCTTCCCAAAGCTGCCGGTCAGCGTCGGAGACACCGGCTTTTGCCGACCGGGCCTGGCGCTCCGGCGCGACGGCCAGCTGCTCCCGGCAAGTGAACGTCGCCTCGCCGCGCAGCAACGAGCGACTCAACTCGGTCAGTTTCAGCGCCCCGTAATGCTCAAAGTCATTAAACAGGTAACCCTGTACCAGCAATTGCCGGGCAATCGCCTGCCACGCCTGCGCCCCCAACTCCTTACCGATGCCAAAGGTGCTGAGCTGCTCATGGCCGTGCTGCTTCACCTTATCACTGGCCTGGCCGCGGAGTATATCGATAACGTGGGCAGCACCGAATCGCTGGCCGCTGCGATACACCGCCGATAAAAACTTTTGTGCGTCTTCGCTGGCATCGCGAGTTTGTGGCGGTGCCAGGCAGTTGTCGCAATTGCCGCAATTTCCCGGCGCAGCCTCTTCAAAGTAACCCAGCAGCGCCTGGCGCCGACAATCGGTAACCTCACACCAGCCCAGCAGGGCATTGAGCTTGTGTCGCTCCACCTGCTTTTGCTGGTCACTCATGGGTGAATCGCCCAGCATCTGGTTGAGCCGCACCACGTCCTGCAAGCCGTACACCATATGCGCCACTGCCGGCTCGCCGTCGCGCCCCGCCCGCCCGGTCTCCTGGTAATAGGCCTCGATACTTTTGGGCAAGTCCATATGAAAGACAAAGCGCACATCCGGCTTGTCGATACCCATGCCAAAGGCAATGGTGGCGACGATAACTACCTTGTCCTCACGCAGAAAACGCTGCTGGTGATGTTGGCGCAGCTGCGCACTGAGGCCGGCGTGATAGGGCAGTGCATCGATACCCCGGTCTACCAGCCAGGCCGCCGTGGACTCGACTTTCTTGCGCGACAGACAGTAGATAATGCCACTGTCTTCTTTGTGCTGGGCCAGGAAGCGGATCAACTGCTTGCGGGCATCAGAGCGAATACTGACATGGTACTGGATATTGGGGCGATCAAAGCTGCTGGTCAAGCGCAGCGGATCAAGCAGGTTGAGACGATACTCGATTTCCCGTTGGGTGCGCTCGTCGGCGGTGGCGGTGAGCGCCATCAGCGGCGTATCGGGAAAGTGGGTTTTGAGCACGTGCAGGCCGAGGTAATCCTGGCGGAAGTCGTGCCCCCACTGGGACACGCAGTGGGCTTCATCAATGGCGATCAGGGCGATCTCGGCACTGGCCAGGTACTCCAGCGTGCGCGGCTGCAGCAGACGCTCCGGAGCGATATAAAGCAACTGCAACTCGCCAGCGGCAAAGCGGCGCGTCACCTCCCGCTGTTGCTCGACAGACAGGCTGGAGTTCAGGTAGGCGGCCTCGATACCCAGCTCAGTCAGGGCACTGACCTGGTCCTGCATCAGGGCGATCAGCGGCGAAATCACAATCGCCGTACCGCGACGCAACTGGGCCGGAATCTGGAAACACAGGGATTTACCGCCGCCGGTGGGCATCAATACCAGTGCGTCGCGCCCCGCCAGCGCCGCCTCTATGGCGGCCGCCTGTTGACCGCGAAACTGCTCGTAGCCGTAGGTGGTGCGCAATAGGTCGAGGGCGGCGTCAAGCGTCATAGGGGCAGAAGCGGGATAGGTAACGAGCGACGATTGTAACAGAAATGGCGGCCCGGGCGAGGCGCCTGTAACCGCCTTTAATCGATTCATTACTGATGATTCATACTTTTGACCCGGTTTTTCTCCGATCACCCCGGTGACCCCGGCAAAACCCTTAACCGTTGAAAGTGCACCATCACATCGGTCTGCCGTCGTTCAAGCTTGCAGCAACCGGCTCACCGGTAAAGTCTTGCAACTGCCGGATAACTCGCGTCTTACTCGAATGGCGCTAGTAGCGAACAGCCATTGGTACTTTTACACATTTATTTCGCTTCTTTTTTGACATTTTTTTCCTCTCCCGTGCGCTAGTCTAACCTTGCCAAACCAGCTTTCTGGCACCAAGAAACCAGGCACAGGAGTGACTGTCATGGATAACCGGGACAAATACCTCAACCAGCATATGCGCAAGCGCATGGCACTGGCCCAGGACTTACCCGTCAGGACGCAGCAGCGCTGGGCAGAAAAGTGCGTACATTTGGCCAGCCTGCAGCACCGCACGGCCTTCTTTATGATGGCGAGCCTGTGGCGCTCGAGACTGGACGCCTGCGGCCAATTACCGGGCGGTCAGTGGCAAGTCTCCGAGCTCGAGCTGCACGATTGCCGGTCCTCGACGCTAGTGTAACGCCTCCCAGCTGTTCCCGGGGCCAATCAGTGCGCCAGGGGGATGATAAACATCTGCCCGCCAACCCTTATCAACGCCACATGCGATCCACGGTACTGCACATAGGTGAGCGCTTCTACTTTTTCTATCGCCGTTGCCGGAATTGGAAAGTTGACGTCCCGCGGCGGCACCCGCCTGCCCTGCGCATCCAGAACAATCGGGGTGCCGGTCCGATCAAAACGGATTGAAAAAGGCAGGTAATCGCCCTCTTGCGGATCCGGTTTCGGCTTGGGTCGGTACTCGGCGCAGGCGCTCAAGGTAAACGCGCACAACAATGGCAGCAGTGCGCGGCGGAAGGCTTTTTTGTGCTGGCTCATGGCTTTGTTCTCCGTCATTTTGATGCTAATGAAAATGTAATTGCAATCGTGCGTAGGCAAATCGGCCGGGATAAAAACGCAAAAACTCTGCCGTTTCATCTACGATTTCGACTTCCCGGTCAAACAGGTTTTTCACTCCAAGTTCGAAGACCCCTCGCCGTCCGGGCAGCTTCGACTCCAGGGTAAAGTCAAACAGCCAGGTTTCCTCGCGCTGGTCCCGAGCCATGGGCAAAAAGGTAGTCAGATCCAGCAACGCCAGGGTGTTTGTTTGATTTACATAGCGAGAAACCAGCTGCCAGGAGAAATATCGACCTCGGCTCTGGCGCAGGCTCAGGGGAACAATATGCGTGGTCGAGCGGCTAACTTCATTGATTCCACCCAACTCTTGCACATAGTCGAAATCGCCCTGCTGATATTCGTAGGACAGCGTCAACGACGTACTTTCGTTAAACAAATGGGTCAGGTAGAGAGTCCCGAACTCCTCGCTGTAGTCCAGCGTAACTGTTTCAGGTTGGCCCATAGTGTCCAGTTGCGTGCCCGGAAACTCCACCTCTCGGCGCAAAAAATCCAGCCCCGCGTACAGCGACGTGCTCAGCGAATAGTCAAATGCCATAGCGTAATTGCGGCTGTCGGTATTGTTCGAATCAGAAAAAATCTGGTTGAAGCCGGCCACATAGGATTTTTCGATGGTTTGACTGGCGGCCAGGTCGCGCTTGAAGCTTCTGAATACACTGCCGCGCCAGCGCCAGCCCTCGCCCTGCCAGGCAAGGCCAAATTTCGGCGAAACCTGGGAAATATCTTTTGCTGCTTCCAGTTCCAGCCTGTCATAAGACAGACCCGCATCTAACAACAGTGCGCGGGTGATATTCGTCTCCAGGTATGCGTAGTAATTGCGATGGGTTTTTCGCTGTTCGCTAACGCTAACAATTTGCTCACCTGGAAAAAACGGGCTGGGAAAAACGGACTCCGTTGTCTGGTCGGCAGAGTATTGACCCGCACCTGCTTGAATTTTAAGCCCCTTGAATTGCCCCAAATATTTTAATTCAACGATCCACGGATCCTGCTGCAGTGCAGTGGACAGCTGAATAGCATCCACCGTGACAGTGTCATCCAGCTGCTGGGAAATCGCCGACAATAGCAAGCCATGCGCGGGGGTGATTTGCAGATAGCTGCCAAGCCGCCAGGTTTTCAGGCGCCGCGATAACTCCTCGCCCTGGGCGATGATACTCAAACCCTGATCGCCCCGCTCCAGGGTCAAATCCCGGTACTCCAGTTCGACACTGGCCTGCGGTGTCACTTGCCACTGCAGAAAACCGCTGTAAATGTCCTGATCCTGATAGGCATCGTCGCGAAAGCCGTCGCTCTCGTAGTGATACTGGCCGAGACTCAGGGCGACCGGCCCCTGCAGGCGCGACAGCACAATCTCGTCAGCCAGGGTGCCGTCCCCTCCCACCAGACCGCTGCTGGAGAGACTCCACTGGTTCTGGTTAAACAGGGCATGGTACTCGTTCAGACCGGGCCGCGACGGCCCCAGCCCTTCCACCAGGCCAAGGTCTGTTTCTGACAACTGCAGCTGCAGCGGGTAAGAGGAGACCGGCTGTAACAGTTGTGCCTGCTGCAGTTCCGATACCCGGGCCGCCTCATAGCGGCGCTCACCCCGGTAAGTATCCGCCAGCAGCCGATGCCCCTCGGCGCTGGCCGGGTCCTTTGCCAGGGCCTCCCACGCCGCCAGACGCACCCCTTGTTGGTAGCCGGCGTCACTGTAGGCTCGCGCCAGGGTCGCGCTGCGGCTGGCGGCATCACTTTGCAACAGCGTCTCGGCACGGTAGAGGGCGCGCTGGTCATTGAGTTTGCGCGACACTTGCAGCTCGGTTATTGCCCCCAGTGGATTGTTGGCAAACAGTTTGCGCACTCCTTCGTAGAACCAGGGCGTCGGATCCAGCGGATCAAACTCCTTGGCCAGTTGCCACTGCACCGCCGCTTCGGCATCCCGCAATTCTTCAAAGTAGGCGCGGCCGAGATAGCTGCGCAAAACGCTGCGCGCGGGGTCGAGACTGGTGGCGATTTCCAGCTGCCGGCGCCCCGCCTCCAGTTCACCCTGGCGCAACAGGGCCAGCCCCAAACCCAGGTGGGCCTGGGGGTTTTCCGAGTGCAGCTCAATCGCTTGCCGGAACTGTTCTGCGGCGCGCTCCAGCTGCAAATTGAAAAGATTGAGAAAGGCCTGTTGGGTCAGTGCCCGCGAGTCGGCGGGGGCCAGCGCCAGTGCCCGAGCAACCGCCACTTCGGCGCGCTGGCTGGCGCCCGCGATCAATTCCAATTCACTCAGCCTGGACCAGGCCAGGGCGCTATCCGGATCGCTGGCGGTGGCGCTCCGCGCGGCCGCCAGCGCCGCCGGGAGCTGCAGTTGCGCCTGGTGGGCATAGGACAGGGCCACCAGTGCGGCCACCGACCGGGCATCCAGTGCCAGCGCCTGCTCGGCCAACAACACTGCCTGCTCGGCCCGGTTAGTAGCACTGTGAATTATACTCTGCAAGGCCAGCGATGGTGCCGACTGCAGCGCCTGCAGCATTGCCGAGGCCTGTTGTACTTGCCCCACCGACAGCAGGACGGCAGCCCTGGCTGCGATCACAGCAGGACTTGCCTGGCGGGCGGCATCGAGCTCCGCCAGTGCCAGGTCCGGGCGCCCTTGCCGCAATTGCAGCGCCGCCGCATCCAGCCAGCGCTGTTGGCCGCTGTCTTGCAGCTGGCCCAGGGTAAACAAGGGCGGGTAGTAGATTGCCCAGTCCACTGTTTCAGTCTTGTCGATCGGTACAATCTGGAAGGACGATGATGCCTGGAGCGACGATGAAGCGGCCGCAGCCAACAATTTTTGCCCGGCTAGCACCGCCTTGTCGCCAGTGGCCCGGCCGTGGAATGCCGTTACCTCACCCTCTATAACACTGATACTGCTGCCGTCCGCGCCCGCCTCCACCAGGAATTCGGTGCCCTCGACCGCAGCATTGACAAAGGGAGTCGCCACCTCAAAGCGGCGCGTTATACGGCTGATCAGATGACTGACACCCTGCTGCAAGCGAATCAGGAAGCTGTCCGTTTGAGTCTGCCGGGGCAAAATCAAAATGGAATTTTGCGCCAGGCGGAGATAAGTGTTGTTGCTCAGGTAGAGCGCCGCCCGGCTGTTGGCCCCCGTCATAAGCCTTTGGCCGGGGCAAACCAGGGTGTCGATCGCAACCGGCTGCAGGCCACTGGTCGCGGCCGCCGCTGCGCTGGCTGCGGAACCGGCAGGGTTAACGCCAGCGGCCGCCGTCGGGTCATAGGTATCCATAACCACCAGGCCATTGACGGCAACAACGCGAGCGGCCCAGGGATCGCACGCCAGCACGTCGAGAGGACGCAGCGCGCAATATAGTAGAAGCCCTATGATCCACAGACGCAAGGTCGCCTCCTGGCGGTGACGATGCGGCCCAACGACCGCACCGCTACTTCGATAACATCAATAACTTTCTACTGCTCTTTATCAGGCCCCCATATCTGTTGCTTTCGATCGGAGCCTGAATAAAAGTCGGATTTTCCCGGGACCGTTTCGATACTGCTTAAGTACCGGTTCGGTACGGTTTCGAACCTGCGCCTGCACTGCCTGGCAGTTCCCACGCACTGCGGCAAACGCTGGCGATGCCTGAGCCAGTCTACTGAATCAGTGCGGCTTTGCAAACCGGCAGTGGCGTGAAAAACTGATTGCGAGACTGTGAGCAAAGAGCGCGCCGCCTGGGCCTCGGGCTGAAAATCATAAACTGCTCAGTTCTTGTTGAGTTCGACGACAACTCTGCCGCCTTCGCAGCATGTAAAACGCCATTCTTTTGAGTCACCGTAGCGCAGGTAAAAATCGCACACCGGGTCTCCGGTTTCCCGCCGCAGATCCGCCAGCTCGGATCTTGCCGCCGCAGTCAAACCGGCGCCCAGTTGCTCCAGGGCCTGTTCAAACCGACGCTGCAGCGCCCCGCTCCAGGGCGCCGCCAGCAGCGTCATCAGACCCAGCGGCTGCTGTTTACCCTGCAGCAAAAACTCGCCCAAATAACGCAAATCATGCCCCGCCGGGGCGGTGCAGACTGTGCTCACCAGCACCGACACACCGAGGGATTTACAGGCGTTTTCAATCCGCGACGTGGTATTGACCAGGTCGCCAATAGCGCGATACTCAAAGTGATCCGAGGCTCCAAAGTTACCCAACACCACGTCGCCGGCGTGGACTCCGACGCGCGTGGGCAGCTGGCTGTCGGGGTGCTGCCGGTTAAACCCGTCAACGGAGGCCTGCAGTGACTGCAGCACTGGCCCAATAGTCGCCCAGACACTGTGCACCGGAACATCCGACCAGATGGCAATGACCCCGTCCCCGGCCACATCGGAGATAATCCCGCCCTGGGCGCGAATGGGTGGAATAACCGCGGCATAGTATTGTTCCATGATGTCGCTCAAGCGCAGTGACCCCACTCGCTCGGCCATCCGCGTGTAACCCTGGGCGTCAGTGACCAGGCAGACACCAAACAGCGCCTGCCGCTGGGCAAAGCGCTCTGGCTGGCTGGCCAGACGTCGAATTTCTGCGGCCGGCAAATAATGGCCAAAGGCAGTTTCCAGGCGCTGCTTTTGTTCCGCCACCACCTGCAGCCGGTGCCAGGCACTGAGCAACACCGCCATTGGCGTCAACAGCAGCAGCGGCGCCAGTAGCGGCAACCAGTAGAAGGTATGGGTAAACAGCCACAGCACAAGAGCGCCATAGCCCACTGCCAACAGCAGCATCAGCGCCAGCCCATAAGCGAACGGCAAGCGCAGACCCGCCAGTAGCAGACAGCCACCATACAGCAGCGTCACCAGCAGCCAAACTCCCCGGTGATGGCGGATTCGGGAGCCTTCCCTGAGGTTGGCAAAGGCGGTTGCTGCCAATTCAACACCGCTGATATCCAATCCGGAGGCGGCCGTAAACGGCGTGTAAAATCCATCCTTCTGGCCCGGTTGATGGCGGGCCGAGTAGCCGACAAAAACCACAGCATCGCTCAACAAATGGCGAAACTGCTGCGGATTCGCAAGCACCTCTTCCAGCCCCAGGGTGGTAATAGTGCGCGGCGGACCGTAGTAGTTATAGACCTGGGCATTGTTCAACGCCGCAAGCCCGGCCTCTGCCGCCGCCGGATTCGCAGCTTGATGCAGCAGTGCCGCGGCGGGCAGGGTCCAGCGCGGCGGATGGCCGGCCCAGCGAATCCAGTAACGGGTGACCTTGGAGGAGACCTTGGGCAATAGAAAAGGGGCGGTGGCCAGCGCCGACTGCTGCAGTGGCGCCAGCGGTTCGGCAATGCGATCCACCAGCACTTGCTGATCGCCGAGCTCATGCACCTCGCGCCCGGTAAAGGCGAACAGAATAACGTTCTGCGCCTGCTTCATAGCCGTGGCAAACTGCTTGTCCGGGCTCTGCTCACCACGGGTTTTGAAAAACACATCAAAGACAATCAGCTTGACTTGCAGTGAGCTGAGCCGCTCCACCAGCTCTGCGTATACAGAGCGGGGCCAGTTTACCAGCTGCGCCGGCAACCCCAATGCCGCCGCTGTATTCTCGTTGATCGCGACGATGGCAACCCCCGGGGGCGGCTCCCGTTCACCGCGCAGGTAAAACAATGTATCCAGGCCAACCCCCTCCTCCAGCGCCTGCCCCCAGGGCAATATCACCCACAGGCACAAAGCCGATAACAGGGCGAGCGCTACTGGCCACGGGCGGGGCTGGCGGTGGCCGGATGTTTTCCTCAACACAGTTTTTACTTTATCCGCAGCTAGTGATGGACTACTGTTAACCAATCCAGAGGCACCGAAGACCAGCGAGCGGCGTCAACAGCAGCCAGCGACAGCGGCCAAACTGCGCGCAGCCTATACCCGCTTTGACTGGTGATGATATCGAAACAGGGGATTTCACCATGAGCTACCTGGCACGACTGCCACTTTTCTCCGACCTTTCTGCGCAACAATTGCGGGAGTTGGAACAACACACCCTGTTGCGCAGCTACCCCAAGAATACCATCGTTATCACCGAGGGCGACAACAGTGATTCGCTCTATATCATTGTCTCCGGGCGGATGCGGGTCTACTGCAGTGACGACGAGGGTCGCGAAATTACCCTCAACGATTTATCCAGCGGCGACTACTTCGGCGAACTGGCCCTGCTGGACAACCAGCAGCGCTCCGCCTCAGTCATCACCACCGAGGCCTGTCGCCTGCTGCAATTAAACAAGGCTTCGTTGCTGGAAGCCTTTCGCCAGACCCCGGACATCGCCTACCACCTGCTCGTCAATCTGACCCAACGGGTACGCGCCCTGACCAGCAATGTAAAAAACCTGGCGCTGATGGACGTCTATGGACGGGTAGCGAAAACCCTGCTGGAACTGAGCGAAAAAGAGGGTGAGACACTGGCGACGACCATTCCCTTGACCCAACAGGATATCGCCAACCGGGTGGGGGCCAGCCGGGAAATGGTGTCGCGCATTATGAAAGACCTGGTCACCGGCGGCTACATTACGGTCGAGAAAAAGAAGATTGTCATCAATGACCATCTCCCGGCCCATTACTGAAGCCCACCTGCCCTGCAAAGACAAGCTCTGTAACCACCTGCACTACAACACTGTGAGCGTAAAACAGATGCTCCACTGAACAGCCGAACAAAGTTCGACGCTGGTAGCAGCGACCAGCGCCATTGATTTATTAGCCAGCTTTATCCAGTTCTGTCAACTGCTCTACCCGCGTCTGCACAGTTTGGTAATTGGCTTCGATTTGCTCGCTCATCCCCGGCAGTTCCGCCAGTGATTTGAGACTGCGCTCATACTCCAGCAACAACTTGGACTCGTTTTTTAACAGTGCGTCCACCAAACCCGCATCGCGGAATACTTGCGTAACCGCTACCCGCAGGCGATTGGTCAGCGCAGACAGGTCGGGCTTGCTCCTCGGCGTACCGCCGTAACTTTCAATCAACTTGCCCAGCGCAGCAATTTCATCGCGATTCTCATCGCGCCAGCGCTGGATATTTTCTTTTAACTCATCACTGCGCGCTTTTTCCTCAGCACTGTTATAGCCCTCGATAACATCCAGGTGCCACTGCAGCAAATCATTGAGGTCATCTATTAAAAAGCTATAATCAATTTTTTCGTCAGAAACAAACATTATAAAAGCCTCCGCCAGTTTTCGTACAAAACGACAGTACGCCTATTAATATACTGCGCTTATTCAGCTTTCGGATCAATCCATTCGGATCATCGGCCCACTTCATCCATACGCGCAGTGGGAATTTTGTTGTCGTGCGTATATATTTTAGCAATAAGCTGCGGTAGCGGCTGAGAAATAAGCCGAGGGGTAGTCCGAGAAATCGGCCGAAGGCAACGCCGAGGTGCTGGCCTATAGACAGACTCAGGAACTGGTGCCGCTCGCAATTGCCGAACCTAGATTTCCTGCGGCGAATCCCGCCGCAATAAATTGTCTGCCTCCGCGGAATCCTCGAGTTCATTGACTTTTTCTTCGATGGTCAGGTCTACCGCCACATCCCTGGCGTCTGCTAATTGCCCGGCATTCAAACCCGCTGCCGGCACCGCAGATACCTTTTCCGCTTGCATTGGCTGCGTCGTGTCGGCCGGCTGGTGCAGGTTTATATTGTAAATGGGCTCCGGCATAGCTATGGCGGCACTGTCGTAGGCTTGCTTGATCTGGCGAATCGCTTCGCTGCGCACCTTGACGAAACTGTAGCGCTGCTGGTTCACCCAGGCATAGACGCGCAACAGGACGTTGGAATCACCCAGTTGCTGTACCACCACGGAAGGCTTGGGGTCTGCCAGCACTCCCTCCATCTGCGCCAGGGTTTGCAATGCCAGCGCCTGGGCGGCGAGTATATCGCTATTGCAATCGATACCCACATCAAACTCGAAGCGCCGCTCCGGGTGACGGCTAAAGTTGATAATAACCGCCTTGAAAACCCGGGCATTGGTAATCCGGACATGATTACCGTCCGGTGAAATAAGGATGGTCGCGCGCGACGTCAGCTTGGCGACATTGCCTTCATAACCGTCAACATTTACAAAGTCATTGATCTCAAAAGGATTGCGAACGCTCAATAAAATACTGGCGATATAGTTCTCCACCGTATCCCTGACGGCAAAGCCAATAGCCAGCCCGATCAAACCGGCAGCCCCCAACAGAGTACCGATCAGTGCCTGGGCGTCCAGCAGCACCAGCGCCAGGATAGCGCCGATAACAATCAATGCAACGTGCACAATCTGGCCCAACAGTTCGGCAATAAAACCGTTGCGGCTAAGGCGCAGATACAAGGATTGGCAACTACCCAGCCAGCGCCCCAGCAGCCAGAACAACAGGAAAATTCCCAGCCCGAGTATAAACAGCGGCAGGGAATAAATGACCCGCTCGCCCAATGCCGCCACTTGCCACCAGGTATCGAGGGTGCGCTGTTGTACTGCACGACTGATGGAGAGTTGATTTTCCACTTCCACCGCACCCTGCACCTGGGAGGCGAGACGCAAGGCTTTGGCCTCCGCGGCAACAGAATCGACTTCACCCTGCAGGGTAACCACGCCGCTGACTACTTCCACTTTGATATCAGCCAGCGCGTCAATCTCGGCAAAAATATTCTGCAGACGCTGCTGCACCCGGCGATCGGTATCGGCATTGCTGTCGGTGCTAATCAGCTGCTCAGTGACCACCGGGTCCGGCGACCCATCGCCACTGAACAAGTCAGTGAGGTCCTGCGCCCAAAGGGTACTGGATGCCAGCACAAAGGCAAAGCCAACAAGCCATAAAACCGGTTGCGTCCGCAGGATTTTGCCGCGCCCTAACTGCGCCCTGCTGTGACAAAATAAATTCATTGTGTTGCCCGCTCAGAAAAAATAAAGAGAACTAACGCGTTTACACGGAAGTCATGATAAAGCGATTGTCGCTTGCACAAAAAACGACTGTAGCTTGCGCAAAAAACGATGGGCCGGCCCGGCTTTCTTCCGCAGCCTACAAGATGTTCCAGCCGCTGGCCCGGGCAATGGCTTCCAGCGCCGCCGCGCCGGTATGGGAGTTGCCACTGGCATTCAGGCGCGGCGACCAAACCGCGATGGTTGCCACACCGGGAACCACCACCACGATGCCACCGCCAACACCGCTCTTGCCCGGCAGGCCAACCCTGAAAGCAAAACTGCCGGAGGCATCGTAGTGCCCACACAGCATCATAATGGAATTGATACGGCGGGCCCGCTGTTCACTTACAATCCGGGCTCCGGTCAGTGGATCAACCCCCTGATTGGCCAGAAACAGCAGCGAGCGTGCAATTTGCTCGCAGCTCATGGCGATGGCGCAGTGGCGACAATACACCTGCAAGACATCACTCACCTCATGCTCCAGGTTATTGAAGCTTTTCATAAAGCTGGCGAGGCTGGCATTGCGATGGGCGGTGTCCAGCTCCGATTGGGCCACCTCTTCGTCAATGGCGATACTGCCATCGTCCGCCACCAGGTGCAGGAAGTCCATCAGGGCGGCGACACAGGACTGTGGGCTCTGGCCCTGCAACAGCACGTCGCTGACCACCAGCGCACCGGCATTGATAAACGGGTTGCGGGGAATGCCTCGCTCCAGCTCCAACTGGACGATGGAATTGAAGGCATTGCCCGAGGGTTCGTGCTGCACCCGTTGCCAGAGCCCATCGCCGATTCGGTTGAGCGCCTGGGTCAAGGCAAAAACCTTGGAAATACTCTGGATTGAAAAAGTTTCGCGGGCATCTCCAAAGGTGGCCGTGGCACCATCGACAGTGACAATGGCGGCACCAAATTTATTGGCATCGATGCGGGCCAGCGCGGGAATGTAGCTCGCTACCTTACCAGTGGCCAGTTCGCCGCGCACAGATTCACAGGCGTCAAACAGTAGTCTATTGAGTTCTATTGTCATAATCCGGCTATTCGTGGCTACCAGGGATGTAAAACTCGACCCCGCTTACACTGTGAGCAAGCGCCGCAACCAGCCTTCGCTGTGCCGTTCCTGATCCCGCAGCGCCTGCAGCCCCACCAGCATGGTCTCAATCTGGCGGGCGGTTTTGCCGCGGATCGATTGCAGTTGGCGCTTGGTCAGCTTTTTACCGGCGTACGGCGCCATATCAATTGGGTCACCCAATTGAAAATAGCAGCGTTGCGGTTTTGGCAACAGGGTGCAGAGACTGCCGCGGGGCAGCGGAGGAACAACGTCGGTGCGGGTTTTTTCGGTGATTATACCCAGTCGGCGCAGCAGGTCGGCAAAACGCGAATGCAGAATATCTTCCCCTTCGATGATATGGTCATAAAATTCCTCCGGCCCCACCAGCGCCATAGGCATAATGGTATAACCGTACTCCGCCGCCATTTTGACAAAGCCGTAACGCTCTTTCCACTGCAGGGTGTACTGCTGGGATTTCGGTTTCAGGGCTTCGTGCGCGCCGCCGGGAAACACCAGGATATCCTTGCCCGCCGCCATCAGCGCGCTGCACACCTCCGGGTGACCCAACACTGCCCCGCTCGCCAACAGCAGGCTTTCGGTCTTTGCGGTCCACAGGAAACGGTCCCCGAGCGAACGCACAAACAGCCCCAGCTCCGACAACAGCATTGGCAGCAAGACCACGCCGTCGAGGGCAAACAGGGAGTGATTGGCAACAAACAGGCAGGGGCGCGGCGGAATTTTATCCGCATCGATAAATTGCGGCTGAAAAATCGATTTGACCAGGCGGCTGAACAATTCAACTTTCAGCCCCCTCGGCGCCTCTACCGCCAGCGCCTCTTCGATATGCCTGGCGAGGCTGGCCTGGTCAAATGGCTGACCACCTTTTTCGAATACACTCAAAAGAATTCACCCGCAAATCTGGGCCGCAATTGGCCTCAACATAGATGCGCCCATGTTAACACCAGTAGTCGCACGAAGCTGCAGTTGAGTGAGCCTAAATGGGGTGAGTTTCGTGCCGGGTTTGAAGCTTCGGGCCAAGGCCGGGAAACACTCGAGCGCGACTTCCCTGCCCTCCCCGGGACCGACGATAAATAGCCCAGCTCAGAATTCCAGCCTGACCCCCACACTTATCTTGTCGTTGTCGTGAGCGCTGTAACCCAGCAGGCTTTCATAGCTGATAAAGGATTGCAGTCCGTCCGCAAACACCGCTACCAGGCCAACCAGCACATGCCCGTAATCGCGATCGGTTACATCGTTGTGATAGCGGAACACGGTGTTGCCCTGATCTTCCAGAAAGGAGAAGGAAATAGCACGCTGATCGTCCTGGAATTCATGCACGTAATCCAGGTAAAGCTGGGGCAGCAATACCCCGTAGTCCCAGTTCACCGCTCTCGACAGCTGCACCCCCAAATGGGAGGTGAGGGATTTTTCCGTCTGCCCGCGCACGAGCAATGCCAGTGGTGCAATGGCGCTGGTGGGGTTGTTACTTCTCACCGTTTCGGCGTAGCCATCTATATCGGTCTTTTTGTAGCGAATCGCGAATCGCGGGCCGACACTCACGACACCCATCATCTTGTCGTAGCCAATTTCAACCGCGGCGATGACTTCATCCGCTTCGGTGTCACTTTCCAGCACACCGTTGGCGACATTATTGCCCATAGTGACTCTGGAATAACGCTGCGTTTCGAACTCGTGATCGCTGTAGCCCAGCGACCAGCTGGCGAAGGCGTTTGCGGCGAAGGTATAGTCGCCAAAAACCAGCAGGCCATAACTGCTGTTGTCAAAGCCGCCGCTGGCCTGGCCGTCGATTTGGCCATCAAAATCACCGTCGACCTTGGCGTAGCTGAGCGCCATGCCCAGGTTGTAATTGTCACTCAACTGATAGTCCACTCCGGCAAGCACGGCACTGCGGTCCGACTCAAAGCCCCGGCCTTCAAATTCAGTGGCGTCTTTCTCATGCCGCTCAAAATCCAGTGTAATAAACACGCTGAACGGACCCAGCTGCACTCGCGCCAATTCATCTTCGGCCTGGTCGCCCGTTTGGCCGGGGCCGGCTTTTACCTCCTTGTCCAGCGCGCCGATGCTGGTCTGCGAGGTGATGGTACCGCCCGTATTGGAGCCGGCTGCACCACCATCGTTACAAAAGGTTTCCAGGTTGCTGGCGGCGACGGGAGTCAAACCTGGGCAGCCATCCTGCACGGCATTCCTGACTGCCGTATCCAGGCTTTGGGCCGCATAAGTCACTGGCGCCAGCAATAGCGGCAAGAATAGCGGCAAGCTGCACAAGATCAGCTGCAGGGGAGTCTTGCTGGCACACAGTGCCTTGTGTGATTTAAAAAACACTGGAGACGACAGGCGGACCGCGTCAGCAGGTTCTGGTTGGAGATGGGAACTTGAGTTAACGACACGTCTAATGACACGCATAATAGTTTCTTCCTTCCCTTGTGAAACCCTATGTGCTCTTTCCCGCTGCTCTCCGCAATGAGGTACAACAGGCAAAGCAATTATTATGATTGGCAAGCTGCAAAATAGTGCTTGTGTAACTGTAACGGCCGTATAGAGTGGATATCGTATGCACACAAAAACACGTTATTAGCCACAGCGAACCAATACTATAGAGAATTGATACTGACCGATAATAATGAATACAACAATTCAGATCAGCTTGTTATAAGCACTTTGTATATAGCCGTCAGTTACTGCGTGCTACCGACAATGGATTGTCGCTCCAGTCGCACCAGCAACTGCCACCCAAGCGTATGAGGTCTGCATGTTTTCTCAAATTTTGAGCGCCATTGTCGAGCGCCGCTGGCAACGGTTTTTTTTACTTTTTATCACAACTATTGTTGCCAGCTTGAGCAGCGTCGATAAGAACGGCAACTGGGGCTCTGCGTTGCCCCGCGCCGAGGCCAATAGCGCCGATGATTTTTCGGTGGTCGACTGCCTGCTGCCGGGGCAGATTCGCCGCCTGGGCGGAATGACTTATGTGGGCAAACGCAAACCGCTTAAGACCACGGTCAATGAGTGCCAGGTGCGCGGTGGCGAATACGTACTGGATGCACCGGCCAGCTATAAATCAGCACTGCGCATCTGGCAGGATTCCGCCGAGCAAGGCGACCCTGAGGCCCAGTATTACACCGGGGAAATTTATGAGAAAGGCCTGGCTGGCGGCCAGCCCGATTACCTGTTGGCCGCCGCCTGGTATCGAAAAGCCGCCCAGCAAGGTTACAAACGAGCCGCCGTCAATCTCGCCCGCCTCTACGAGCAGGGCCTTGGAGTCGCCCGGGACCCCGCCGAAGCCCTGCGCCTCTATCAGCAGGCTGCGGGGCTGGACCCAAACAACCTGGCCTTCCTGATCGACCAGGACTCCTCCACGCGCATCCAGCAACTGACTGGCACCCTGCAGCAACGAGACCGGGAAATCGAGCAGCTGCAGCGGCAACTGCAACAACTGCAAACCGAAATATCGAACCTGCAACAGCAGCTGCAGGAGTCGCGCAGTAATGTTGAACAGTTGCGCGCCACTCGCGATGACACGCGCCTGCAAGTGGAGCTGCGACGCTTGCAGCTAAAGGCACTGGACAGTGAAAACGCCAGGCGGGAACTGGAAAACAAATTGCAACAGCAGGAGCAGGCACTGGCGCAGTCGAACGCCAACATCGCCCGGCTGCAAAACCAGCTGGCGACCCTCTACAGTGAGTCCGCCAACAAGCAAAAGGAAATCAGCCAACTCAACCAGGCCATAGCCACAGGCAATACCCAGCTGAGCGAACAACTGCAGCAGCGGCAACAGCAAATCGCCCGGTTGCAACAACAGCTGCAGGCAACCACCAGCGAACTTGCGACGGCACAGCAAACACTGCAAGCAAAACAGCAACTGACCGAAATCTATCGCGGCCGGGTCGATGAGCTAAAGCAGCTGCAGGCCAAACCGGATCAGCAGGCCGAGCTGCAGCGCTACCGCCAGGAATTGACCAACTCCGAAGCCCGCCTGGTGCAACAGAACGCCAAACTGCAGCAACGCAGCCAGCAAATAGCCGATCTGCAACAGCGCATCGCCCAACTGCAAGCGGACAGCGAGGCGCAACAGCAACAGTTGCGCGCGGGTCTCGATGCCAGCGATTCCGGCAGTTCAGCCCTCGGCCCACCGCTCATCGACCTGATAGATCCACCGCTGACCGTCAGTGGCGGCGTTATTCGCCTGTCCTTACCGGAAGCTGAGCGGCAACAGATTTCCGGGCGGGTCATTGCCCCGGCCGGGTTAAAATCACTCACCATTAATGGACAGCCGGTAGCCACCTCAGCAGACGGTCGCTTTAAAACCCAACTGCCCAAGTATCGCAGCCGCGCCACCGATATTACGGTGCAGATTGCCGCCATCGACAACCGCAACCAGCAGGCCATGCTGCAAATAATCGTCACCACCGGAGCGGGACTGGCGCGGGGGCCGCTGACGGTTAGCCAGCCGAGTATCGATAAGGAGTTCGGCCGCTACTACGCGCTGGTAATCGGCAACGACAAATACCGCTACTGGCAACCGCTGGACAACGCGGTCAACGATGCCCGCGCAGTAGCGCGCCTGTTAAGGGATAACTACGACTATGAGGTCACAGAGCGCTACAACGCCGAGCGGGCCACGATTCTGTCCACCATCAACGACCTGCGCAAGCAGCTGACTGAAAAGGACAACCTGCTGATCTATTACGCCGGCCACGGCCACCTGGTAAAGGAGCTGGACGAAGGCTACTGGATACCGGTCGACGCCAAACAAGATGACGACACTGAGTGGATCTCGACCCGCAACATCACCGGGCAATTGAAAATCATGTCGGCCAAACACGTGTTGGTGGTGGCCGACTCCTGCTACGCCGGCACACTCACCCGCGGCTCGCTGTCGCGACTCAAACCCGGCATTTCCGACAGCAAGCGCATGCAACTGCTGCAGGCCTTCGCCAGCTCCCGGGTGCGGACCGCACTGACCTCCGGCGGGGTACAGCCGGTGCTGGACTCCGGCGGCAGCGGCCATTCTGTGTTCACCAAGGCCTTTCTCGATGTGCTGCAGGAGAATGGCTTGATCCTGGAAACCGAGCGCCTGTTCCTGGCCATCCGCGAGCGGGTCTCAAGTACTGCCTTCGATTTGAACGTGCGGCAGATACCCACCTATGAACCGATCCACATGGCCGGTCACGAGGCGGGTGACTTTGTCTTTGTCCCCCGCTGACCGGTTGGCGCTGGCCGCTATCCGGTTCCACCTCTGCCGTCATCCTGCACTCCCTTTAAGGAAGGGATCTCTTAAGGAAGGGGGCTCTGCTGCTTTAGCAGGGCCGCGGTGGCGGCCGCATCCCCATTGCCAGGATCCATTTTCAGCACTCTGTCCACCAACGCCTGCGCCTGGTCGAACTGCCCCAGCTGGAGGTGGATCCGGGCCAGGGTATCCATCACCATGGTGTTCCGGGGCTCCAGTTGCTGCGCCAGTTGCGCCAGTGGCAGGGCCAATCCGGACTCCCCCTGCTGCAGGTAAACCCAGGCCATCTGGTTTAGCGGGCTGACCGCCTGTTGCTCGACCAGCGTCGGCATGGTCAGGGCAAGGCGGTAGGCCTCCAGCGCCAGCGCCGGATCGTTTTGCGTCTCTTTCTGCAAACCGGCCTGCAGTAATTGAGCACTGGCCGCGGCCGCGGCCTGCCGCAACCGGGAGTGGTCGGGGTTGGCCAGGTCAGCCCCATCGCCGCCGCGCAGGCGCAAACGATTGCCCGCCTCCGGCTGCCCCGCAACTGCTGCTCCACGACCGAGGTCATCAATCACCAGCTCCGGGCTGCCCTGCACCACCATCACCGAGATTAACACCGCTCCAAACAGGGCAAAGCTGGTGCCCGGAGCCGCATTCTTGACCGACAGCTTAAACCCGCCCCCTTCCAGCGCAGTATCGGATTTCTCCGCCGCGGCCAGGCCCTGCAGGAACAGCCGATAGCCGAGTACAATGATCAGCACCCCGGCGGCAATCACCGCGAGGCGAAACAGGGTGGCGTATATCAGAAAGCTGGTCGGCAAGTCCATTGGCGGGTCCTGTTATTTGGCGGGTCCTGTTATATGGCGGGTCCTGTTCCAGTGCAGCTGTAACAGAAGGCTTCAACCCATGGCGACAGCCATCAAGCGCGACAGCAATTACCGGTCGCTACAGACAATGACGATACTCTTTTTTTCGCTATTCGGCAGCTACCGCGTGGCGGCTCAAAATCAGGCACGGAGCTGCTGCAGACATCAGGGCGATATCCAGGGGCAGCACAGCCATTGGGAGCGAGCGCAGTGAGGGTGGGGCTATGGTATATAAAGAAGGGACTATGTGGGGAGGCGCTAATGGGTGGCAAATATATAGCGCAGGAGCGCTACGATGCCGGGGACTTATGTATTACCAAAGGGCTCATGTATTACCAGAGAGTTTATGCATTACCAAGGAGCTGGGTATGGCCGGGGAGCTGGGTATTCTCAGGAAGCCCTGCCCTGCGGTGATCAAGCCTTGTCCATGACTTTCAAACGCTCGTTCAGCTTTTCCAGCAGGAACAGTAAATCCCGGTATTCAGCAACTTCCAGCCCCTCGATCAGCTGCTTCTCCCAGTCCAGCACGCTGGGGGCGATCTGGCGGTAGATCTCCCAGCCATAATCGCTCAAGGCCAGGCGCTGGCGGCGGTTGTCCTCATCGTCCACCTCGCGCCGAACCATGCCGTCCGCCTCCATACTGGACAGTGCCCGGGAGATCTTGCTCTTCTCCATGGAGGTGTTTTCAACGATTTGGGCGGCGTGCAGTGACTGATGCTCAGCCAATTGCAAAAGAATTCGCCACTCCGTTATGGTTAACTGATATTCTTCCGTATAGGTCTTCGCCAGCCTGGTACTGATGCCTTCTGCCAGGTTGCGAATAAGGGACGGCAGGAAGCTACCCAAGTGTATACGAGTACGCTGGCTGCCACTACCAGAGTGGCTAGCGCCGGAATTACTGCTTATATACTGGTTACTGTTCATACCGCAATAATAGCAGATTAGTTGCAAACAATACTAATAGGGAGAAAATAAATTCATTCAAATGGGGCTACCCCCTTGATTTAAGCTCAATAATTGTTCAGTATTAGTTGCATATTCAACTTTTACCCACTCTGGGGCGAACTCTCGTCCCAGCCCAGCAATGACAATAAGGAAGCTATAAAATGAGTCGAATTGCACTTGTAACCGGCGGCACCCGTGGTATTGGCGAAGCGATCAGCATTCACCTCAAGGAAGCGGGCTATACTGTAGTCGCCAACTACGGCGGTAATGACGAGCGAGCTCGTGAGTTCAGTGAGCGCACCGGTATCGCCACCTACAAATTTGATGTCGGTAACTTCGAAGACTGCCAAAAGACCATCGCCACTATTGAAAAAGAAGTTGGTCCTATTGAAGTACTGATCAATAATGCCGGCATTACCCGCGATGGCACCATGCACAAGATGACCTACGAGCAGTGGTACGATGTGGTGCGCACCAACCTGGGCGGCTGCTTTTACGTCAGTCGCGCGGTTATCGAAGGCATGCGCGCGCGCAACTTCGGTCGCATCGTCAATATTGGCTCCATCAATGGCCAGGCCGGCCAGTACGGCCAGGTTAACTACGCGGCCGCGAAAAGTGGTATCCACGGCTTTACCAAGGCATTGGCCCAGGAGTGTGCCAGCAAAGGCATTACCGTCAACGCGATTGCCCCGGGCTACGTGCGCACCGACATGGTGATGGCGGTTCCCGCCCCCGTGCTGGAGAAAATTGTCGCCAAGATTCCGGTTGGCCGTCTCGGTGAAGCCAGCGACATTGCTCGCGGGGTAGAATTCCTGGTCAGCGATAACGCTGACTTTATCACTGGTTCGACGCTCTCCATCAACGGCGGCCAGCACATGTACTAAGGACGAAACGTATGTTTCAAACCAAGACCATTGAGTTTCTGGACGAAGCTCAAAGCGAGGGCCTGGATCGCGAATTTCGCGCGATCCTGGCTCGCGTCAGCAAGGGTATGTCTCCGGTCGACCTGGCCTTGGCCACTATCGACTGGGCCACGCACCTGGCCATATCGCCGGGCAAGCAAGTACAGTTGCTGCAAAGTTTTTTCAACAAGCTCGCCGACCTCGGCGTGTACGGTGTTGAGTCGCTGGTAAACAAGGACGCAGTTACCCCGGTGACCGCAATCGAGCGCCGCATGAGCGGTGAAGCCTGGCAGAAGTGGCCGTTCAAGCTGTTCGCCCAGGCCCACCAGACCGGTCGCGATTTGCTCGAGCAGGCGACCATTGGCATCGAGGGCGTCAAGACCGAGCACGAGATCATCGTCCATGCAGCCGCCGAACAGATTCTGGAGAAGCTGTCGCCGGCCAACTTTCCCCTCACCAACCCCGAAGTACTGGAAGCCACCGTCAAAGAGCGGGGCAAGAACCTGGCCCGTGGTTTGCGCTTTGCCGTGGAAGACCAGTTCCGTCGCGTCACCAACAAGGAAGCGACCCCGGATACCGGCTTCAAGGTCGGTGAAAATGTCGCCGTTACCCCCGGCAAGGTGGTATTCCAGAACGACCTGGTCGAGCTGATCCAGTACCAGCCAGCGACCGAGAAAGTCGGCGCCGAGCCCGTTTTGATCTCCCCCGCCTGGATCATGAAGTATTACATCCTGGACTTGTCACCGCACAACTCCCTGGTCAAATACCTCACCGAGCAGGGTAAAACCGTCTTTATCATTTCCTGGAAGAACCCCGAGAAAGAAGACCAGACAGTCAGCTTCGAGGATTACATCAAGATCGGCTTGATGGAAGCGATTAACGCGGTCAGCGCCATCTGCCCGAAACGCAAGATTCACGCGGTAGGCTACTGCATTGGCGGCACCCTGCTCTCCATTACCGCCGCCGCCATGGCGCGCGATAATGACGATCGTCTGGCCAGTATCTCGCTGTTTGCCGCCCAGACCGACTTCAGTGAAGCCGGCGAAGTCAGTCGCTACATCAGCCACAGCCAGCTGTCTTTCCTGGAAAAGGTTATGTGGAAGCGCGGCTACCTGACCAGCGAACAGATGGGCGGCACCTTCAGCTCACTGCGCGCCAGCGACCTGGTCTACGCCAGCATGGTGGATCGCTACCTGCTCGGCAAGGAGATGTCCTGGAACGACCTGATGTCCTGGAACGCCGATGGCACCCGCATGCCACACCTCATGCACAGCCAGTACCTGCAGCAGCTGTATTTGGAAAATCGCCTGGCCACCAATCGCTTTCACGTCGACGGCAGACTGGTGTCCATGGCCGATGTGCGCGTGCCGCTGTACCTGCTCGGCACCGAGACCGACCACGTCGCCCCCTGGCATTCCGTCTACAAACTCCACTACCTGACCCCGAGCGAACTGACCTTCGTGCTCACCAGCGGCGGCCACAACGCCGGTGTAGTCAGCGGCCCGCAGCATCCCCGTCGGCGCTATCGCGCTCATACACGTATGCCCGGTGACAAGTTTATGGACCCGGATACCTGGTTCAGCAGCATGGAGGTGCAAGCCGGATCCTGGTGGCCGCACTGGAGCCAGTGGCTCGATCAACGCATGTCTGAGCAGGTTGATCCACCGGCCATGGGCGCCCCCAAGCAAGGCTACAAGCCCTTGCGTGATGCCCCAGGGGAATACGTGCTCGGCTAACCCTTGCTCGAACCATCAATCCAACTGAGTGGAGAATAATGAAAGACGTTTACCTGATTGGAATAGGTCAAACAAAAATCAACAAATCAGCAGGTATTCGAGGCCGCTACCTGGCGGCCCAGGCCATCGAACAAGCGCTATCGTCTGCCGGTATCGACAAGCAGCAAGTCGGCATGCTGGTCACCGGTAATATGATGTCGGGAATGCTCAGCCAGCAGCAGCAGCTGGGCGCCCTGATCGCCGATACTGTCGGCCTGCGAGGGATAGAGGCCAGCACCGTGGAAGCCGCGTGCTCCTCTGGCGCCGCGGCAACCCGCTGGGGTTATATGAGTGTGGCCGGGGGCTTTCACGATGTGGTGGCCGTCTGTGGTGTGGAGCGCATGACCCACTCCAGCCGCGAGGATACCACCGCTGCGCTGGCCACCGCCGCCGACTGGGAACTGGAAGGCTGCAACGGCGATTCGTTTATCTCACTCAATGCCCGCCTGATGAAGCTGTATATGCAAACCTACGGGGTAACTGCCGAGGATTTTGGCCACTTCGCCATCAATGCCCACGAAAACGGTTTTACCAACCCCAATGCGTTCCTGCAAAAACAGATCGATATGGACACCTACCTGGGTTCACGCATGCTGGTGGACCCGGTCAAACTGTTCGATGCCCCGCCGGTTTGTGATGGCTCCGCCGCGGTCATTCTCGCCAGCGAGGAGGTCGCGCGCAGCGCCGCGCGCTCCGGACTGCCGCTGGTAAAAATATCCGGTTCGGCCATTGGTACAGATTCGCTGGCGCTCAACTCCCGCGCCAACAAACTGGAGCTCAGCGGTGCCGCCCTGTCGACCCAGCGCGCCATGCAGCAAGCCGGCGTCAAGCACGCCGATATCGATATCTTTGAGCTGCACGACGCCTACACCATTATCACGGCCCTGAGCCTGGAAGCCGCCGGTTTTGCCGCCAAGGGCGAAGGGGTTCATTTCGGCAAGAACGGTGAGATCAGCCGCACTGGCAAACTGCCAATTTCCACCATGGGCGGTCTTAAATCCCGCGGCCATCCGGTCGGTGCTACCGGTCTCTACCAGTTGGCCGAGACCTATATGCAATTGACCGGCACTGCCGGTGTCAACCAGGTTGCGGATGCCGAAGTGGCCCTGGTGCAGAATATCGGCGGCACCGGTGCCACCGTGGTCAGTCATATCCTGCAGCGCGCCTGATGCCAACCCTGGCCTAAGCGCAACTCACACCAGGCCTCAACTCCGCGGCAGCCATCAGCACTTTGTGCAGACGGTTGCCGCTATCTTCGCCCTCTGCTTTCCTGGCTGAAAACGATTGACTTTCAATGCCCCCAGCGCGCCCTTGAACCGCGCACATCGACGTGCACAAAGGGGCCATGATAGGCGTTTTTATCGTATTGCCCGACTCCCCCTTCCAACTCGCGACGCCCCTTGCGCTTGACCAGGCTATCGGCCAGCTGGTAGAGATAGACCGCATCATTGATGTCGGTTTTGCCGTCACGGTTGATGTCGTCCATATAATTGTTGACCGGGTTCACATCCACAAACACGTCTGCGGCCCCCCCATAGATATGGCGACTGTGGGCCACATTGCCAATGGCGCGGTTGTAGTAGGGGGTGCGATAGCCGCTCATCACCACCAGCGAATTGGCGCGAATTCCATGGGCGTTGATGTCCTCCAGCAGCAACTCCAGTTTTTCCAGCAAGCGATGTTTTAACACCACGTACTTCGGAAACACCCCGGCCTGCTTGCAGAGGAATTGGCCGAGGGTGAAATGGGGCGACACCCTGACGTTGACCAGCTCCTCGGTCACTTCGATAAAGCCCTCGGGGGCGCGGTAGGAGGCCAGTCCGCGCAAGGGCGGCGGGTAAGCGTTGATCCGATAGCCGTTCAAGCGCCCGTTTTTCACCTCGCTGGCGGGCTGCATGACGAACACGGCCAGCTGCACGCTCTCCCCATCGCCACTGCGAGTAATGCGGATGGGGTAATAACCCGGAGTTTGCGGCGCCCGCCAGCTCACCTGCCCGGCCTTGACCGGCAGCGCGCGCCCGCTTTCCGTCACACGGTAGTCAGTGGTCTTACTGGGTGCCAAACTGATCTCCAGAATATGCCCGGGCAACAATGCCCTGAATGCGATTCGATAGTCGACTTTTTCCCCACCTACTTGCAGCTGCAGCGGTGTTTTTTCCGGGTTGTAACCGGTGCTCCCCAGCGCTGGCAGGGTGACCAGGGCGAGTAAGATCAAACAAACAGAAACCAGCGACAGGCCCTGGCGGGCGGATCTTGGCGGCATACTGGTGAGGCTCCTGCTCAATGCAAGTTTAGGGCGGCATTTGGTGCGGCAGCGGTTACGGCGGCTAACGGCGTTTGCGGCGCGATCCGGGGTGCCTGCAAGGCCTGCCAGAGCGAGTCATCGCGCCGGTAGATGTCTTCGCGAAAGTGCATGACGCCCTCGCTGTTAACCCATGCGGTCCAGTATTCCAGATGCACCGGCATTGGCTTCTTCAAATACACCGTCTCCAGCTTGCCGGTTGCTATGACCGCGTCGATTTTGTTTCGATCCCAGCCGTTTTCCCGCAGCAGGTAAGTCGCCAGCGCCAGCGGATCTTCAACCCGAATGCAACCGGAACTGAATGCGCGCCGGGATTGCGCAAACAACTCTCGCGACGGCGTATCGTGCAGATACACATCATAGGGGTTGGGAAACATAAATTTTACCTGGCCCAGGGCATTTTGCGGGCCGGGCGCCTGCACCAAACGAAACGGGAAGTTTTTGCGGCCGTATTTTGACCAGTCGATGGTGGCGGGGTCGATAGCAATATTACTGCCGCCCGGGTACACCGTGAAGCCCAGGCGCTGCAAATAGTTACTATCGCGGCGAATCTCCGGCAGCTTGTCATTGATCGCCAGTCTCGGCGGCACCGTCCAGGTGGGGTTGAAAACCAGGTAGCGGATGTTATCGCTGAATACTGGCGACTTGCGCTGGTCGCGGCCGACAATAACCCGTTTATTCATCACGTTGACATTATTTTCATACACCTTTAACTCGAAGGCCGCCAGGTTGACCACGATATAGCGGCTGCCCAGGTCTTCTGGCAACCAGCGCCAGCGCTCCAGGTTCAGCGCCAGTTGTTGCTGGCGCTGGCGCGGTGACATGTTCAATGCCATTACCGTTTGCGCGCCTATTACGCCATCCTGATCCAGCCCATGACGCAACTGAAAGCGCCGTACCGCCTGCTGCAACTCCGCCCCGTACACGTCCGTGGCGGGGTCTGTGGTCAGGTCTCCCCAGACACGCAAGCGCCGGGCAATTTCTTCGAGTCGGGGGTCGCTGGCACCGGGCTTCAGCAACGGCGCTGCCCCTAACGCCGGCCAGGGCAGGTCAACCAATGGCTGCAGCGCCACCATAGTCTGCTTCATCCGGTGGTAGCGCGCCTGGCGGGGCAGTAACCCGGCCAATACCCTCGCCGGCTCGTCACTGGCCAACAGTTGCGCCAGCAGCGCCATGGCGTCCACCTTGCCGCGATTGGCCTTCCATTCGTGGGTCAGGCTTTCCGGATCAATCTTGCCGGTCACCAGGTGGTCCGCCAGCGATATAAACGCATCGGTCAGGAGCAAGTCATACTGGGCCAGGTCATCGAGCTTGTCACCCCGCTGTTGTTGCCGCTGTTGTTGCTGTTGCTCGCCCCGCTGCAACGAGCGCAACTGCGGCCAGTGGTAATCGGCCGGCAACAGGCCGTCTTCGGAGATGTTAGCGATACGCGCCAGCACGGCGCCACCGGCGAGTCCCAGTGCCGCCTCTTCAGTCCGCCCTGGCGCAGCAGTGAACCACAGCAGCGAGTAGTTGCGCTGCTCATAGATCTCCCGCAAGCGATCACCATTAAACAGGCCAACTCCGTGGGACTCGGCGGGGTAGCCTGTCGACCAGGTTTCCATGCGCTGGCGAACCTGGTCATTCCCGAGGGCACTGGCGACCCAGCAACACAACAGGGTCACACCGACCCAAACACGAACTGTCATTGATCACTCCTGCTCGCAGCTTCCTGCAGCACTTTGTTCATTGGATACAAAATCCGGATAAACCAATTGGATGCACCAGCCGGTTAATTGCCCCGCGGCGAAAATCCTCGCCTCGGCCCTGACAACCCCGAATACACGGTTATAAGCATAGGCACAAGTTGCCGCTACTGCAGCAATTTCCGCGGCCGGCGTAATGCTGCTGCGCCCGGCAATGCAGAGTGCGCCGGCGCGGTCACAACAAAGCCCGCGCGAGCTGGCAACGGCGATTTCTTGCTAACAGTTGGTTCCGGTGAAAAATAGGGTTTATACTGGCCCCACACAAGGACAACAAGATTATGGCTATAGCAATCGCGCTCGCCATTATTGCGGTTGCCTCGGTGCTATTTCACTTCTGGAGCCCCTGGCAAGCAACCCCGCTGGCATCCAACTGGAGCGCCATCGATCTCACCCTGACCATAACCCTTTTGGTCACAGGTTTCTTTTTTGTCGCAATTACAGGGTTCATGGCCTACGCCGTGTACCGCTTCCGTCACCACGCCGGCAACCGCGCCCACTACGAACCGGAAAACAAAAAACTCGAGTGGTGGCTTATCGGCCTGACTTCCATCGGCATTGCCGCCATGCTGGCGCCCGGGCTGGTGGTGTACGATAAATTTGTCCATGTACCCGAAGACGCTTACGAGCTGGAGGTGGTGGGCCAGCAGTGGCTCTGGCGCTACCGCTTTCCCGGCGCCGACGGCGTGCTCGGCACCGCCGATGTACGTCATATCAACAGCGACAACCCCCTCGGCATCAACCCCGATGACCCCAATGGCCAGGACGACATCCTGATTGAAAGCAACGATGTGCACCTGCCCATCGATCGAGCGGTGAAGTTTCTGCTCCGCTCGCGGGATGTGCTGCACGATTTTTACGTACCCCACTTTCGCGCCAAGATGGACATGGTGCCGGGCCTGGTGTCCTATTTCTGGGCCACCCCCACCCGGCTCGGCACCTTTGAAATACTCTGCGCCGAACTGTGCGGCGTCGGCCACTACAATATGCGCGGCAACGTCATCGTCGACACTGAAGCCGACTTCAATGACTGGCTGCAACAACAACCCACCTTCGCCCAAACCCTGGCGCGTAAAAGCAGCGGCGGTCTGGTGGAACAGGGGCGGCAACTGGCACAGGGCAACGGCTGCCTGGCCTGCCACAGCGTTGACGGCAGCCGCGGCCTGGCCCCCACCTGGCTCGACCTGTTCGGCAAAACCGAAACGATCAAGGACGGCAGCCAGGTGATCGTGGATGCGGCCTACCTGAAGGAATCCATCGTGGCACCGGCGGCCAGTATCGTACAAGGTTACCCACCGGTGATGGTGGCCTACAATTTCAGCCCTGAGCAACTTGACGCGCTGGTGGCCTACATTCAATCACTGCGCAGCGATGTGCCGCCCGCCAGTCACCCCGATCAAGCGGGCGCCAGCAGCGACCGGTCCCCGCCCGCAGCGGAGTCGACCGACACGAGCAAGACCAGCACTGCCGCTGCCAGCGCCGCTGCCGACCCCGTCGCCGAAGGTCGCGCCATCGCCACCGCCCAGGGCTGCCTCGCCTGTCACAGCCTGGACGGCAGCCGCGGCGTGGGGCCCAGCTGGAAGGGCTTGTACGGGGCTACCGAAACCCTCAGCGACGGCAGCCAGGTGACAGTGGATACCGCCTACCTGAAAGAGTCCATCACCCACCCCAATGCCAAAGTGGTCGAGGGTTACGCCGCGATCATGCCCGCCTATGCGCTCAGCGACGCGCAACTGGAGGCGTTGATTGCCTTTACCCGCTCGCTGGGTGAGGCGACCCAGTGAACAGGCGATAGATAAGGGTCGGGTGACCTGAGGCAGCTCAGGTCAACGACTGTCCCGTTACCTGAATGCACCCCGCGTGCTGCATTCAGGTGTGAGTGAAGCAGAGTTTCCCGATGCCAAGAGGTGTACCGTATGGCCTACGCCGAAGATGCCGAACATCAAGCACTGCACGAGCCCCGCAGTTACTGGACTCGCTATATCTGGAGCCAGGACCACAAGGTTATCGCCATCCAATACTCGTTGACCGCCATCGTCGCCGGCCTGGTGGCGCTGGTACTGTCGGCCCTGATGCGCATGCAAATCGGCTTTCCCGGCAGTCTCGAATTTGTCGACGCCGAGGCCTACTACCAGTTTATGACCATGCACGGCATGATCATGGTGATCTACTTGCTCACCGCCCTCTTTCTCGGCGGCTTTGGTAATTACCTGATCCCGCTGATGGTGGGCGCCCGGGATATGGTGTTTCCCTACGTCAATATGCTCAGCTACTGGACCTACCTGCTCAGCGTCATCATCCTGCTGGCCAGCTTTTTCGTGCCGGGGGGGCCCACCGGTGCCGGCTGGACTCTCTATCCGCCCCAGGCCATCAGCCAGGGTACGCCGGGTACCGACTGGGGCATCGTGCTGATGCTGGTGTCGCTGCTGGTGTTTATCGTCGCCGCCACCATGGGTGGCCTCAACTACGTCACCACGGTTTTGCAGGCCCGCACCCACGGCATGACCCTGCTGCGCATGCCGCTGACAGTGTGGGGTATTTTTTCCGCCACCATCCTGGCCCTGCTGGCGTTTCCCGCGCTCTTTGTCAGCGGCATTATGATGCTGTTCGACAAGGTGTTGGGCACCAGCTTCTTTATGCCGGCCATGATCTCCATGGGCCAGCAACTGGACCATGAGGGCGGCAGCCCGATTTTGTTCCAGCACCTGTTCTGGTTTTTTGGTCACCCGGAGGTCTATATCGTCGCCCTGCCGGCCTTTGGCCTGGTGTCCGACATTATCAGCGTGCATGCGCGCAAGAATATCTTCGGCTATCGCATGATGGTGTGGGCCATCATCGCCATCGCCGTGCTCAGCTTTGTGGTCTGGGCGCACCATATGTACGTCAGTGGCATGAACCCCTACTTCGGTTTCTTCTTCGCCACCTCCACCCTGATCATCGCCGTGCCCACCGCCCTCAAAGTCTACAACTGGGTGCTCACCCTGTGGCGCGGCGACGTGCACCTGACCGTGCCCATGCTGTTTGCGCTGGCGTTTATCCTGACCTTTGTCACCGGCGGCCTGACCGGGTTGTTCCTCGGCAATGTGATTGTCGACATTCCCCTCTCCGACACCTACTTCGTGGTGGCCCACTTCCATATGGTGATGGGGGTTGCGCCGATCCTGGTGGTGTTTGGGGCCATCTACCACTGGTACCCGAAGATCACCGGCCGCATGCTCAATGACACCATCGGCAAACTGCACTTCTGGATCACCTTTATCGGCACCTACCTGATCTACTTCCCCATGCATTACCTCGGCTTTCTCGGCATGCCGCGGCGCTACTACGATTACGAGGGCATCGCGTTTATCCCCCAATCCGCCCACGACCTCAACGCCTTTATTACGGTTATGGCCCTGACCGTGGGCCTGGCGCAACTGCTGTTTGTGTTCAACATGTTCTACAGTGCCTTCAAGGGGCGGCCCGCCGAGGCCAACCCTTGGCACGCCACCTCGCTGGAATGGCTGACACCGCAGACGCCGCCGGCCCACGGCAACTGGGGGCCCTCACTACCGGTGGTGCACCGCTGGGCCTACGACTACAGTGTGCCCGGCTGGGAGCAGGATTATGTTCCCCAGACCGAACCGCTGCGCCCCGGTGAGACAGAACACACCGGCATCGCCAGCGACAGCAGCCCGCTCGATAGCACTGACAGCAGCATTGCGGAGGGCAAACCATGAGCACCGCTACTCCCCGGCCAGCGCCGGAATTGAACCCGTTTGACAGGCCGCCACTCGCGTCTCGCTCCGCTGCGGCCGAATCCGCCAGCATCGGCAAAACCGGTCTGCGCTTTTTACTGGCTGTGGTCACCTCACTGTTTATGCTGCTGATCGTCGCCATGCTGATTCGCTCCCAGTACGCGGATTGGGAATCCCTCACCGAACCCTGGCAGCCGCTGGCACACCCCTGGTCACTGTGGGTGAACAGCGCCCTGTTGCTGTTGGCCAGCGTGGCACTGCAGTGGGCCAGGAGCGCCGCGCGGCGCCAGGACCAGGCGGCCATGGTCAACCGCCTGGCGCTGGGCGGAGTGCTTTCCTGCGGCTTTGTCGCCGGCCAATTGTGGGTCTGGCAACTGCTCCACGGACAGGGGTTTGGGGTAGCGGGCAACCCGGCCAACAGTTTCTTTTACCTGCTCACCGGTTTGCACGGCTTGCACATTGTCGGCGGCCTGCTCGCCTGGGCCAAAGTCCTGCTGGCGGCGCGTTATCTCAACACCGCGCAACTGGCGGCGCGGGTAGAACTGTGCGCCACTTACTGGCACTACTTACTGGGGGTCTGGCTGGTACTGTTTGCCCTGCTCACCAGCTCTCCACAAACTTTTCGCAGCTTCGCCAGCCTGTGCGGCTTTTAAGCGGCTGCGGTTATCAACCTTGAGGTAGCTCCCGATGGCTACACCCACAGCAAGCTCGACCGTTACCCCGACCGGCAACACATCGCTCACTGTGCGCGCCTGGCGCGAACTGAACAGCGACTGGGGCTCCGACAAAGAGGCCTTTAAAAATGTGCCCTGGGGCAAGGCGATGATGTGGATCTTCCTGCTCAGCGACACCTTTATTTTCAGCTGTTTCCTGATCGGCTATATGACAGTACGCATGACCAGCACCGACCCGTGGCCGCTGACCAGCGATGTGTTTGCGCTGGAGATCGCCGGCCAGCACATCCCCCTGATCCTGATCGCCATCATGACCTTTATTCTCATTACCAGCAGCGGCACCATGGCCATGGCGGTCAATTACGGCTACCGCGGCGACCGCAAAAAAACCGCCGCCCTGATGCTGACAACAGCAATACTGGGCGCCTCCTTTGTCGGCATGCAGGCGTTTGAATGGACCAAATTGATCGAGGAGGGCGTGCGCCCCTGGGGCAACCCCATGGGGGCGGCACAGTTCGGTGCCTGCTTCTTTATGATCACCGGTTTTCACGGCCTGCACGTCTCCATCGGCGTGCTTTACCTGAGCATTGTCGCTTTCAAAGTCTGGCGCGGGGACTATGAATCAAAAAGCATGGAATCAAAAGGAATGGAATCAAAAAGCGCGGCGCCGACGGACGGGCGCAACTACCAGATCGTCGAAATCACCGGCCTTTACTGGCACTTCGTCGACCTGGTGTGGGTGTTTATCTTTGCCTTTTTCTATCTCTGGTGACTGCTATCTTTGGTGACTGCTATGCAACCTTCTCACACAACCCCGGCCGACAACACCCAGGCACACGGCCAACAGCACCCCATCGGCCTGTACCTGAAAATCTGGGGGCTGCTATTTGTGCTCAGTACCCTGTCCTACATGGTCGATTACTTTCACCTGCAGGGTTACTTGCGCTGGTTCCTGATCATCACCTTTATGCTGCTCAAAGCGGGCCTGATTGTCGCGGTGTTTATGCATATGCTGTGGGAGCGACTGGCGATCATCTACGCCATCCTGCTGCCACCACTGTGCCTGCTGGTGTTTATCGGCTTGATGGCGGCCGAGGCCGACTACACGTTTCTCAGCCGGGTGGTGTTTTTTGGCCGGGGGCCGCAGTAGCCAGGCATGAATTGACGCACCGCTTGTTAACCAGGGCAAAATAAACGGTAATAATCCCAATGCGCCACGCGTTATACTGGTAGAAAGGCTTGAGTCAGGGTCCGCAATGGTTGTAACAGCTCGATTCAGCGCCTTGGTAGTCGTCAACCGAGTGAGTAAGGGGTTATGGAAAACGGTTCGCAAGCAGGGGCACCCCGGGGTAAAGCCGAAGGCTTCGATATTGCCAGGGAGCGAGAGATTTACCATCGCATCCAAAACGACTTGCAGGGCCTGGTGACGCTGTTACACGGCAATATCCTTCAGCACCCCGAGTCTGCGCGCTTTCTACAGACACCGTTAAACCACTTGATGAGCGTTGCCCTGATCTACCGGCTGCGCAGCTTCAAGCGCAATATGCGCGTCAACATACTGGCTCTGCTGGAGGCCACTCGCGAACGCCTGCTGCCGGAGACAACCCTGCAACGCCTCGAAGACAGCAGCGTGGAGCCGCCGCTAATCGCTGAAAACAAGGAAGTGGTACTCGCCCTGATTCTGCACCAGCTGCTCTCAAATGCGATCAAGCTGAGCCTGCAACAAGCGCCCCCAGGGCAACCACCAGAGATTGAAGACAAGAACACCTTAATCAGTCTGCAGCTCGCGCAGCAAAACGAGTTCATCCATTATGAAATTCGCAACCGCGCTACTGCCCTGCCACCCGGGTTCGATTTCAAGCGCGGCCTAGGGCTGGGTGACGATCTTGAGCTGGTTCGCTCTATACTGCCGCACGACGGCGCTGAGCTGGATATTTACCAGTCTGGCGACGAGGTGGTCACCGAATTGAAACTCAGCCCGCCGGTGCTCGAAGCGCCCTGAATTGCGCCGCGCCCACAACGCCCCTTCAGAAGCCCCATTGCTTCGGGAAGCAACTACACAAATACAAGAGACCGTGCGCTGATGCAGCGACGGCCCCGTTTAATCTGCCCGCTCTTTCTCGCTCAAGGCATGGTTTTGACGAACTTGCGAAACCGGTTTTGCCAATGAATCACCCAGCGAGGCCGCGATTCGCCACTGCCGGCTGACTTCAGCGGATGATTGCGAACAATCCTGTGTAAAGTCGATTCCTGCTCACCCTCTATGTCCACGAACAGCACATGACGGCCTTCTTTTAACTCCTTCTCGAAGCGTTTGAACTGGTAGTTCGGCTCCTGTATACCCAGAAAGCCCCCTTCCCAAGTGCAAAAGCCCAGTATCACCACCGCCAGGAAGATAAATGGTACCCACCCTGCTGCGGTTTGCGTGAGACCGCTAAAGTAAGCAATGGCCAGAATTGCTGCGGCGGCGCACACGCCGACCAGAGCGCCGATCTCCATGGAGTGAACCACATCTTTCTTTAATACGGCTTCAACTTCGTTGAGATGGTGGTTCTCAACTTCATTGTCGCGCTCACTGAGCACATGAATTTGCGGTTTGGTGATCCCGCTGCCGATTAATTCGCTTTCAACCGCTTCCAGATCATCAAGATTATCACTGAGGTAATAGAATCTTTTCATACCACACCCTCTCCTGTATTTCGGAATGTTTAAGGTGGATTCAAGCCTTAGACCGCTAATTACCGGAAAAACTTCAACGTCAACTTCCGTGGTATGACAACTCCCTTCCTCACTGTACAGCAACAAATCACTGTGATGCTGTTGCTGGCGTGCTTGCTCGCCGGTAAACCACGCTCACAACGCCCTGGTACTTCTGTCGCTGTTCGACGTGCAGCTTCGACTTGTAACCAATAACACAAGCTCGAACCGTGATGCCAATAAGAAGCGATACTTAGGCATTGTGCAGTTATTTCTTTTTAGTCTATCGCTCCCTATGGAACCTGAATTTGCATTCAGATTTCATTGGCATGCTGGTATTCCTTATTCCTGCACTACCAAAGTTTCACAGCACTAGGCTCTTCATGTATTACTACGCACCTCTGCAGAGTTTGTATCACTGCTCTCGTGGAAAGATTCACTGCAACTGTGTTAAGGGCACCTCTAATAATTGATATTTTCCCGATGCAGCGTTGCGACTGCTTTTGTTGTCGGCACGGGTTGCCCATCAAAATAACGCGGCGCCTGCCTTAATCAGGAGCCACTGCGTCTGCGACCAAAGCCTCATCGATAATTTCAATCCAGTGCTGCACCGGAATCCCTGCTGCACTGCCCAAATGCAATTGGCAGCCGACATTGGCGGTCACAATTCGGTGCGGATTATCCACCCTCAGCGCTGCGACCTTGTTGGCCAGTAATTGCTGGCTCAGGGCTGGCTGCAGGATCGAGTAAGTACCCGCTGAACCACAGCACAAATGTGAGTCGCGGGTTTGTGCCAGCGGAAAACCCAGGCTAGCAAGAATGTTGTTCACCGTATCGGGCAACTGCTGGCCGTGCTGCAGGCTACAGGGGCAGTGCACCGCGATTTTTTGATCCCTGTGTTGCAGTTGCAACACCGACAAATCCTCTGCGGCGACAACTTCACTCAGGTCCAGTGTCAGCGCACTGACGGCTTTGGCTTTTTCCCCATAGACCGGATCGGCCGCCAGCAACCGGCCGTACTCCTTGACCATGACGCCACAACCGGACGCCGTAACCACCACCGCCTCGGCCCCCTGCTCGACCAGCGGCCACCAGCTGTCGATGTTACGGCGGGCAAAGTCCAGCCCCTCATCGGACTGCGACAAGTGGTAACTGAGTGCGCCGCAGCAACCGGCCCCGGAAGGCTCCAGCAGGGTAATACCCAGCTTATCCAGCACCCGTGCAGCGGCGATGTTGGTATTCGGTGTGGCGCCGGGCTGGACACAACCGGCCAGCGCCAGCATAACTCGAGCATGACGCTGCTGCGGTCGGCGCGCAGGAATTTGCCGGGCTGGTATTTTGTTGGCCACTGCTGCCGGTAGCAGTGGTCGCAATAAGTGTCCGATGCGCAACAGCGGTGTAAAGCGAGGGGCATAGGGCAGTACCTGCCGCATTCCCCAGCGCACCAGTCGTTGCCGCCAGGGACGCCGCTGCTGCTGTTCCATTATCTCGCGACCGATGTCCGCCAGCCGTCCGTATTGCACGCCGGAAGGGCAGGTGGTTTCACAGGCACGGCAGGTTAAACAGCGATCCAGGTGGGTGCGGGTCTTTTCCGTCGCCGAACCCTCCTCCAACAACTGCTTGATCAGGTAGATGCGACCGCGGGGACCGTCGCGCTCGTCACCCAGCAGTTGGTAGGTCGGGCAGGTGGCGGTGCAGAAACCGCAGTGGACGCAACTGCGCACAATGGCCTCGGCCTCCTCGCCCTGAGCCGTGCCGAGAAACAGCGGGTGTAAATCGATCTTCATGTTTTTTCTCCGCCTATAACCAGGCGTACATACGACCGGGGTTAAACAGCCGGGCCGGATCAAAGGCCGCTTTCAGGCGCTGGTGCAGCGCTTGCAGCGGCGCCGCCATCGGCGGAAAAACCTCGCCACTGCGGTCGCCGTGACGAAAGCCACAGACCTCGCCGCGCCCGGCAGGCACCAGCTCATTTAACGACTGCAGGCTATGATCTGCACTGCGCAACCAGCGCTGGGCCCCACCCCAGTCGATCAGCCAGTCGGCCCCGGGCAACAGGTGGCTAAGGCTGCTACCCACAGAGAAACGCCACAGGGGTGAGTCGCCGCTAAAAAACTCCAGCTGCTGTTCGCGCAACTGGCTCCAAAAGCGATTGTCAGCAGGCAGACTCGAGGTACCGGGGTAGTCTCGGCAAATCCCGGTAGCCGCGCTCTCCACCGCCGCTGCTGCCCCGGCAAAACGCAAATACAGTTTGCCCTGCAGCCAGCAAGCACCAGTTAACGGCAGCGACCGGCAAGACAGCCGGTTTATAATCTCGATCCCGCGCTGGGCACTGTCACACTCGCTCACCAGGCTCAGGCTGGCGGCCGGCCGCGGCATTACCTTGATGGAAACCTCGGTGATGATGCCGAGACAACCCATAGCTCCGGCCTGCAAGCGGGACACATCGTAACCGGCGACATTCTTCATCACCTGACCACCAAAGCGCAGCTGTTCGCCGTTGCCATTAATCAGCCGCAAACCCAGCACCATGTCTCGTACCGAACCACGCCAGGGCCGCGACGGTCCCGACTGGTTGCAGGCCAGGGTGCCACCGATACTGGCGTCAGCGCCAAACCCCGGCGGCTCGAACGACAGCATCTGGCCCTGTTCCTGCAACACCGCATTGATCTCCGCCAATGAAGTACCAGCCCGGGCGGTTAGCACCAACTCTTGCGGCTGGTAGCTGACGATTCCCTGGTGTGCGGCGACGGCAATAGCCTCGCCCCGGGCATGGCGCCCATCAGCATGGCGCCCATAAAAAGCTTTGCTGCCGCGGCCGACAATGTTGAGCGACTTGCCCTCGGTACGGGCAGTATTGACCTGTTCGACCAGCTGCGCAGTAATATCCGCCATCACTGCGATGCCTTAGCGGTGGCGGACGGCGGAGTTGCCGGTCGGCCGATCGTTGGGCTCAGTACCGTGGCCCAGCGCACGATACTCCTGGCAATGCTTCAGCAGGGGTACGCCCTTGCCGGGGTTGAGGGTGCCGGCCGGGTCAAAAGCAGCCTTGATGGCGTGGAATTGGGCCAGCTCGAGATCGCTGAACTGCACCGCCATTTGCCGTATTTTTTCCACCCCCACCCCGTGCTCACCGGTGATGCAGCCCCCGACTTTGACGCACAGCGCCAGGATTTCGGCGCCAAACTGTTCGGTCCGGGTAAACTCGCCAGGCACACTGGCATCGAACAGGATCAGCGGGTGCAGGTTACCATCGCCGGCGTGAAACACATTGGCCACCCGCAAACCGTAGGATTGCGACATTTTTTCCATCTCCTCCAGCACATAGGCCAGTTGCCCGCGGGGAATGGTGCCGTCCATGCAATAGTAATCGGGCGAGATTCGACCCACCGCCGGAAAAGCGGATTTACGTCCTTTCCACAGCAGCGCCCGCTCCGCCTCATCGCGGGAAACACGAACAGAAGTGGCGCCCTGTTGCTGGAAAATTTGCTCCACCAGCAGCGCGTATTCCGCCACTTCCTCGGCCGAGCCGTCCAGTTCGCACAACAGCAGGGCGTTGGCGTCGGTTGGGTAACCAGCCTGGCAGAATGCCTCTGCCGCAACAATGGCGTGGCGGTCCATCATCTCCAGCCCGGCGGGAATAATACCCTGCGCAATCACCGCACCCACTGCATTGCCAGCCGCCTGCACCGTGTCGAACGCCGCCATCACCAGCCGCGCCTGGGCGGGTGCGGGCAGGAGCTTGACGGTAATTTCCGTCACCACTCCCAACAGGCCCTCAGAGCCGTTAACCAGTGCCAACAGGTCAAAACCGGCGCTGTCGAGCGCCTCACCGCCGAGCCGGATACTCTCTCCCGCCACCGTGAGCAACTCCACGCCCAGCACATTGTGTACGGTCAATCCGTATTTCAGGCAGTGCACACCGCCGGAGTTTTCCGCCACATTGCCGGCAATGGTGCAGGCGATTTGGGACGAGGGATCGGGCGCGTAATAGAGACCGAAGGGCGCGGCCGCCTCACTGATACTGAGGTTGCGCACCCCCGGTTGCAGCCGCGCCGTGCGCGCCTCGGGGTCAATTTCCAGAATGCGATTGAGCCTGGCCAACGACAACAACACCCCGTCCGGGTGAGGCATGGCGCCGGCACTCAAGCCGGTGCCGGCGCCCCGGGCCACCACCGGAATATGCCGCTGGTGACAAATATGCAATACCCGCTGCACCTGTGCTGCGGTCTCCGGCAACACCACCAGCAACGGTTGCTGGCAGTACATGGAGAGGCCGTCGCACTCGTAGGGGCGCTGGGTTTCAGGGTCCGCAATCACAAAGGCGGGGTCGATAAACTCGCTGAATATCGCTGCCAGTTCAGCGCGGCCGGGCGCGCCTGTTGGGCTGGTAGTGCTGCTGGAGCCGTCTGTATGCATGGCGACTGGCCTATGGTAAATGGCTTAGGCAGTAACAAAAAACTTTGCGGGGCAAGTGCATCAGGACAACTACAACCGGACAGCTATAACCGGACGATTGCAACAGGACAGTTGCGGCAGGGCAGGCGCCGTCGAGCAAGTACACACATACGACGCCGGGGCAAATTGGTCGGAGAGACAGGATTTGAACCTGCGACCCCTGCCTCCCGAAGGCAGTGCTCTACCATGCTGAGCTACTCTCCGTTAATGGTTCCGGACCGCTATTGAATCCGGAGCGGCGCTGGTGACAGCGCGGCCGCCATTTTACTCTGTTCGGCCACCCTTGATGCAATGATTTTTTGGTTTATATTTTTGCTCCGACGCTCTGCCACCCTGTCTGGCAAAGTGCCGCACAACTGTAGCACTCGAGCAGACCGGCCTGCAATTATTGCAGCTCACCAGCACTGTCATCGCAGCATCAAAATTCTTCCTCAATGGGATCGCACCGGGCAGAGTCCGCCTCCCTGCCACGGCATTCCCGCTCCAGGTCGTAACCGTGGTTGCGGATAATGGCCCGGGCTTGCTCGCCTTGCAGATACTGCAGAAAGGCGCTGGCTGCGGCATTGCTCGAGCCCCGCGTTAGTAACACCGCGTCCTGGCGGATGGGGGCGTGGAGTGTTTCCGGCACTACCCAGTGCGAACCGCGCTCACTGCCCTGTACCTGTGACCGGGCGACCAAGCCGAGGCGGGCGTTACCGCTGTCGACAAACTGCCAGGTCTGGGCAATATTTTCCCCCTGCACCAGCTGACCGCGCAGGCTCTCATAGACCCCCAGCGCCTGCATTGCCTGCTGGGCCGCGAGCCCGTAGGGCGCGATTTTGGGGTTGGCGATGGCCAGCTTGCCCACTGCCGCGGCATTGCGCAGGATGCTGGCTTGCGCATCCACCAGCGCCGGGTCCGGACTGAACAGTACCAACCTGCCCCTGGCGTAGGTGAAGCGCGAGCCCGCCAGCGCCAGCCCCTGCTGTTCGAGCAGCAGGGGCCGCTGCTGGTCGGCGGCAAGCAAGACCTCGAAAGGAGCACCGTGGACGATTTGCGCGTACAGCTTGCCCGTGGAGCCGGCACTCAACACCAGTTTATGACCGCTGCTGTGCTCAAATGCCGCGGCAAGCTCCCGCGCGGCGGGCAGGAAATTGGCGGCCACCGCGACCAGGGCCTCCGCCGCCAACACGCGGTTACTGCCGCACAATAACAGCAGACAGAGCGGCACGGGTAGCAGCAGCCGTGCGCCAACCGCGAGCACTCTCGCAAGCACTGTCGCAAGTATTCTCGCAAGCACTGTCCCGTGCACGGTCTCATCTACCCTCACAGGCACACCTGCACACGCCTTTTCAACCACCACTGTGACCAGCGCCTTTTGCCGGTGCGTCCATCGACCGCAGGCCAATAGCAACATCTCCTGACTCCTCTGTATTTTCCGCTGTTCCGGTGGCCAACGAACGGCTTCTGCCCGGCCCGCAACGGTTGAACTATGGCCACCAAAACCTATCTATATAGCAACAACCTGCCACTGCGTGACCCCCTGGCTATTACTCTTGACTAGTTTCTCTGGCGCACATTTTGCACATTAACAGCCGGCCTGAATAGCGGCCGCAACCTGAAATGGAGAACCCGCCGGCTTTAAAGGGAGCCTGGCGAACCCGGGTTGCAGGAGGGGGCGCATTGACTGCAGGAGGGGATAGCTAAAATGCAAAATGCCGACGACTTTTACGATTTTTCTCCGCGCCCCCCCAATGCCTGCCCGCCGCCACCGGTACTGCGCGATCTCGCCGCACAAGCCGGCATCCGCTTTAACGGCGCCGCACTCTGGGACATCCAGGTGCACGACCCTCGTGTCTATCGCCGCATCCTGACCCATGGCTCACTGGGCTTCGGCGAAGCCTATATGGATGGTCTCTGGGATTGCCCTGCACTCGACCAGCTGTTTACCCGGCTGCTGGCCGCGAATGTCGACACTCGCCTGCCCGGCCTGGCCAGGTTGCGGCTGCTGCTGGAAGTATTGCGCCAGCAACTGTTCAACTTGCAGAACCTGCACCGCGCCTTCCAGGTCGGCGAGGAGCACTACGACCTCGGCAACGATATATTTGAGGCTATGCTCGACCCCAGCATGACCTATTCCTGCGGCTATTGGGCCCGGGCCGACGACTTGCACCAGGCGCAACAACACAAGCTGGATATGATCTGTCGCAAACTGGAGCTGCAGCCCGGCGAGAGCCTGCTGGATATCGGCTGTGGCTGGGGCGGCATGGCACACCACGCCGCGCGCCACTACGGTGTCGATGTGGTGGGCATTACCGTCTCCCGGGAGCAGCAAGCACTGGCCCGGGAACGCTGCCGCGGGCTGCCGGTCAGGATTGAACTCAGCGATTATCGCGAACTGCAAGGTCAGTTCGACAAAATTGTCTCGGTGGGCATGTTTGAACACGTCGGCGAGAAAAACTATGGGCACTATTTCGACAGTGTCCAGCGCCTGCTCAAAGCCGACGGCCTGTTTCTGCTGCACACCATCGGCAGCTACAAGACCCTGCGCTACGCCGACCCCTGGATCGACAAGTATATTTTCCCCAACGGCAAGATTCCCTCGGCTGAATCCCTGTGCAGAGAGCTCGACAATCGATTCCTGATCGAGGATTGGCACAACTTTGGCCAGGATTACGATCGCACCCTGATGGCCTGGTGGCACAAATTCGACGCCGCCTGGGATGATCTGAAAAACAATTTACGCAGCCACTACCCCGAGCGTTTCTACCGCATGTGGAAATACTATCTGCTGAGTTGCGCCGGTTTTTTCCGCTCGCGCCAGGGCCAGTTGTGGCAGCTGGTGCTGAGCAAGCGCAGCCGCACCCAGGTCTACCGCTCTGTGCGCTGACTGACTGTTCAAAGCTGAGGAGCAACCCCATGACCGCCACAGATAATAACAGCGGTGCCACCCACGAGGTCTTCAACCAAACCCCGGAGCTGCGGGAATACAACCCCTTGCAGCGCGATCACGCCTTGCAGGTGGCGATACGCCTGGGCGGCGCCCAGTGGGCCACAGACCAGCTGCACGAATACAGCCTGTTGGTGGGCAGCAGCCTGCAGGCCGCCGGTGCGCTCGCCAACGACAACCTACCGATTCTGCACAGCCATGACCGCTGTGGAAACCGCATTGAGGAAGTGCGCTTTCACCCCGCCTATCACCAACTGATGGCGGCAGCGGTGAGCAGTGGCTGGCCCACCCTGCCCTGGCAACAGCCCCAGGCCGGTGCCCACAGCGCCCGGGCCGCCATGGAGTACCTGCACCACCAGGCCGACTCGGGCAGCGGTTGCCCATTGACCATGACCTTCGCCGCGCTGCCGGTTATCCGTGCCAACCCCGCCCTGGCCGCCCAGTGGGAGCCGGGCCTGCTGAGCCGCCAGTACGACCCGCGCAACTTGCCCTACCAGCAGAAATCCGGTTTGACCATCGGTATGGGCATGACCGAAAAACAGGGCGGCACCGATGTCCGCGCCAATACCACCCGCGCCACCCCGGCCGGCACCTCCGACCTCGCCCCTGCCTACCTGTTGACCGGCCACAAATGGTTTATGTCAGCCCCCATGTGCGACGCTTTCCTGGTGCTGGCGCAGACCGAGGCCGGGCTCGGCTGTTTTTTGCTGCCCCGCTGGCGCCCGGACGGCAGCCTCAACCAGCTCTATTTCCAGCGCCTCAAGAACAAGCTGGGCAACCGCTCCAACGCCTCCACCGAAGTGGAGTTTCGCGGCGCTTTTGCCTGGCTGCTGGGGGACGAAGGCCGCGGCATCAACACCATTATGGAGATGGTGGCGCTGACCCGCTTCGACTGCATGGTCGGCTCAGCCGCCCTGATGCGCCAGGCCCTGGTACAGGCCATGCACCACTGCCGCCACCGCCAGGTCGGCGGCAAAATTCTGCTGCAACAGCCACTGATGCAAAACGTCCTCACCGACCTCGCCATCGACAGTGAAGCGGCCCTGCACCTGTCCATGCGGGTAGCCCGGGCGCTGGACCAAAGCGATGGCGACCCGGTCCAGCGGGCCTTCCTGCGCCTCGCCACCGCCATCGGCAAGTACTGGCTGTGCAAGCGGGCACCGGGCTTTATTTACGAGGCGATGGAGTGCCTGGGAGGCAATGGCTACGTGGAGGACGGTATCCTGCCGCGGCTCTACCGCGAGGCGCCGGTCAACGCCATCTGGGAGGGCAGTGGCAACGTCCAATGCCTGGATGTGTTGCGCACCATGCAGCGCGAACCCGCCAGCCTGGCAGCCCTGAGCGCCGACATTGACAGTGCGGGTGGCATGGACCCGCATTTTGACCAATACTGGCACCACTTGCAGCGGCAATTAGCCCACAGCGAAACGGACGAATTCCTGGCCAGGATACGGGTTGAACAACTGGCGCTTGCCCTGCAGGCGAGCCTGCTGCTGCGCCACGGCCACCAGGCCAGCGCCGAGGTGTTTTGTCGCAACCGCCTGGGTGAGCGTCACTACGCCTATGGCACCCTCAGCAGCGTCGGCCAGCGGCAAAAAATTCTGGATTACGCATGGACCTGAGCCGCGATCACGACTCCGCCACTGCCTCGCTGCAGCAGCGGCTGTTTACCGCCATCCCCCTGCCGCAAACCGTGCAACAGCAGTTGTTGCCCCTGGCGCCGTCACCACAGCGCAAAGTCCGACCGGTTGGTGCCGCCCAAATGCACCTGACCCTGAGTTTTATCGGCCAGGCCCGGGTCGACGAAGTCGATCAGTTGCTGCGCGCGGCGCTACGCCAGTGCCAACTGCCACAGCCCTTCGAACTGCAGGCCAACAGGCTGGGCAAATTCGGCTCCAATCGCCGCGGCACGCTGCTGTGGGCAGGTTTGGCGGAACAGCCGGCCCTGCTGCAACTGCAGGCGCAACTGGCCACTGCCCTGCAGCCGTGCCTCAAGTCGGAACGGCGCCCCTACCGCCCGCACATCACCCTGGCCCGCTGCAAACCCCATGTGGCTGCAGCGGTGCTGGAAAACTTCCTGCAGCAGCCGGTACCGACTGACCTTCGTTTCACCGCTGACAGTTTCGGCCTCTATTCCAGCGTTACCGCCAGCGGCGGTTCGATCTATCACTGCGAGCACAGTTACCCGCTGGGCCAGCCATTGTGCTGAGGGCCATTTAGTGCGGTGCGCGCTGGCTTTAATGCTCCCCCGAGTGCTCCCCCGCTGCGCCTGCCACCGACGCGCAGGGCGCAGTACCCAGCTGGCCTAGGAGCCTGTCGGACTTAGGGTTGCCCTGCTGCGAAAAAGCCGAGTTTGGCCATTTTTTAACCATTTTCTCGTTAAATAGAACCACTATTCGCCTCAAAAATGGTTAAAAACTGACTCAAATCGGACTTTCTCTCGCTACGGGCACCTAAGTCCGACAGGCTCCTAGAAGTTTTGCCCCAGGGTGATATACCAGCTGCTCTGCCGGTTGTCCGACCAACCGTAGGCAATCAGGGCCGTGCCGAGCACGGTATCGGCCCCCCAGAAGACACTGGCAGAGCCGATCCAGCCCCAGGGGTCCAGCATCAGCGGGTCATCTATGCGGCCCAAATTCAGCGCCGCGCCGGTGTACAGACCCTGCCCCAATTGCGACGGCAAGGTCGAGTAGCGACGGTAGTAGCTCAGCGACGCCAGGTTGTAACGGCTGCCGGTGAACTGGTCGATAAAGTGGCCCGCCAGGCGCTGGGGGCCACCCAGCTTGAAGCGGTTGTAGACCGGCAAGGGCTCTTCGGTGCCGAGGTTTTCGCCCCACTCCAGCTTTGCCGCCAGGGTGTGGCGACCATAGCTTTTGGCCCCGTGGAGGAGCAGCTGGGTGCGAATAAACTCGTTCTCGGATTGCCACTTGCGGCTGGCCGCCTTGATCTCCAGCCTGCCCAGCAGGCCGCGGCTGGGGAAGGCGTAACTGTCCAGCTGGTCGTAGATGCTGCTGAACTTGAGGCCGGCCTGGTAGAGTTCCTCTTCATCCACCTGCTCGGTAAAAAAGCCAAAATCCGGCTCACTCTCCATATATTCCATAAATGGGCCAAAACGCATTTCCCCCAACAAGCCCTTGGCGCCGACCGTAAACTCCAGATCCAGCCCTTTGATCAGGACTTCGCCGATGCGACTTTGCCCGGCATAGAGCTGCACCGGATAGCGCCGCAACGCACCGGCGAGTGACAAAAAGGCACCGTCGCCGATTTGCAGCGGCTGGATAAATTCCCCGCCCAGAACGCTCTCATAACCCAGTTGCAGATCACCGCGCCACTCGCCACCGAGGGAGTTCACCCAGGTGCGCCGGTAGCTGGCGGCCAGGTTCAAATGGGTGGGGCTGCTGAAATCCGTCGCCGCACCCAGGCCAAACTTCAGGTAACCCGGCCCCCAGGGCTTGCGGCTGGCATCAATCAGTACCGTCGCCACCTCGCCGTCAGGTACCACCGAGTAATCGATGTAGGAATAGTCGCCGCGCCCATAGGCGCTGATGATATTGTCGTGCAGTTGTTTAAGGTCAAACTGCTCGTCCAGGCCGGTGTGGATATCACGCATTATGACTCGACTCACCATCCGGTCATCGGTATTGGCCGCAATCGAAGTAATCCGCAAGGGGGCTGCCTTTTTCACCTCCCGCGCGGCCAGCCAATGGCGGTGCTGCTCCGGCGCCAGCGCCAGTTGCTCCAGTGCCGCCCGGCTGGCCATGGCGGCCTCATAACCGCGCTCAATTATTTCAAATTGGCCGGCAAAGGCGGCGACATGGAACTCTTCCAGGTCCGGTTCCAGTAGCACATCGTCGTCCGACAGCTCGGCGATTGAGCGATTGATATTTTGAATGGTCAACAGGGTGATGGCCTGGCGTGCCACCGCCAGCGAGCCGCGGATCTGCTCGCGGGTCTTGGCGGGGGTGGCAATATTCACCGCGATAACCACATCACCGCAGAGCTCTCTGCCCACATCCACCGGCAGGTTGCGCACCAGACCGCCGTCGATATAGACCCGGCCATCAATTTCCACCGGTTCGACAATGGCCGGCAGGGACATGCTGGCGCGCATCACCCGGGACAAGCTGCCGCTCTCAAACACCTGCATAGCGCCGGATTCCAGATCCGTAGCCACCGCCCGATAGGGGGTCGGCAAACGGTCGAAATCCAGCTTTACCTGGGCCTGACCAATGCCAATGGCCTGCTTGATAAACAGTTCGAATTTGTATCCAGAGGCGGCACCGCTGGGCATCTCTACTTTGCGCTTCTTGTAGCCGACGGCAAAATCGAACAGTGGCCGGTAGTCGTCTTTTTTCAGCAATTGGGGCCGCTGTTCACGCGGCGGCCGATCATCAAACAGCCGCGAAATATCGGTCTCGGCCAATACCGTTTCCATCTGCACAGGCGCCATGCCGGCGGCATAAATACCGCCGACCATGGCCCCCATACTGGTGCCCACCACGCAGTCCACCGGTACCCGCAATTCTTCCAGCGCCTTGAGGACGCCGATATGGGCCAGCCCCAGGGCGCCACCGCCGGACAGGACCAGGGCAACTCTGGGACGCTCAGCGGGATGGGTTGCTGCGCTCAATGCGGAACAGGAGGCGAACAGGAGAAGGCCGCTGAACAGAACAGCTCGAATGATAACTGGCGTCATGTTGGATCTGGATGCGACCTGCTGCGGGTCTCGGTTGGTGGTCTCGGAGGGCCACAATAGCACGGCCGCAGCAGTGATCCCACCAGCGCCGGGGAGGAACCGCTAATTGCGGTAAAGAAACGCTAACTGCTGCACAGCGGAGGTACCACTACAAAGCAGCCACCGCACAGGAACGGCGGCGCCTTGACGATCAGGGTGCTGCACAACAGCGGCCGCGGATGGCGTAGCGGTAACGCTGCGCCAAGGCGACCTGCGAGTTAAAAGCTGTAGCTGACGCCAGCTGAGTAGTAAGCGCCGTTAAAGCCAAACGGGGCGGAGCGGCGGGAGTAGCGAAACACCGTGTCGCTGGCCATATCGCGGGCGCCGGGAACGGATTCAAACAGCCCGCCTCGCCCACCCGCTACATTTACATTGGTGGCTTCATCGGGAGTGACATCAAATATATTATTGCCTGCCAGAAACACGCTCAGGCCGTCAGTAAACTGCCAGGCTAAGCGCAGATCAGTGAGAATCTCGGCGCCGTACGTCTGCGAACGCAAATCTGGATCTGAATGATCGTCCAACACGGTGTATTTACCGTAGCGATTGAGTGCCATATTGACTGTCAGGCGGTCGAGGATATAGACAGCACTGAAACTGATGCGATCCTGGGGCTGCCACTCTTCGACGATGGAGATGTCCTGCGCGCTGAACACCACTTCCGGATTGACCCCGGACAGGGCGCCAGCAGTGGGAACAAATATATCGGTCACGTTGGTGTTGGTAAAATTGGCCGCCAGGGTCACATCCACATACCCCGCGCCGAGCTCAATACCCGAGTAAGTGGTGACAATATCGACACCGCGGGTTTCAGTATTTCCACCGTTGAGAAAGAACTGGGCCCTGCCCACCGCCGCCGATGCCAGCGCCGAGGCCAGCGGCCCGGTAACCGGACTGACCGGATCATCAATGGCTTCGAGCTGGTCGCTGATGCCGATGCGATCATCGATATCGATGCTGTAGCCGTCTACGGTCAGGGTCCAGGCGTCGGTAATATTCCAGATAAAGCCCAGGCTCAGGTTGTCAGACTCTTCTTCCTTCAGCGGTGGTACGCCAAGCGCTTGCACCGCCGGGCTGTCATTGCGGAACGTACCCACGGTCACCGCACCAGTGCTGCGAATCTGAGTGCTGATGTTGTTGAAGTACAACTGCTGCATGGAGGGTGCGCGGAAACCCGTACTGGCTGCGCCGCGGATGCGGAAGCTGTCGGTTACGGCGTAGGTAGTGGCGAGTTTGAAGTTGACGGTATCGCCAAAGCCGTCGTAGTCGTCGTAGCGAGCCGCCGCCGCCACCAGCCAATCGTCCGTGATTTGATATTCACCGTCGACGTAAAACGAGATCACATCCCGGGATTCATCCACTTCCGACTCCGGCGCCAGGCCATTAAAACCCTGGATGCCGCCGCCGGCATTCTGCGGGTAGAGTGGAGTGCCGTTTACGGTGTCGTAATCAAAATAGGAGTACTGGTCGCCGGCGTTCACCATATAGGTGTCGGTACGCAACTGGACACCAAACGCCAGCGCCAAATCGCCATAAATCTGGGTGACGTCGAGATCGATGGTCTCCAGCTCCAACTCCAGACCGTAGGCGTAGGCGTCGCGAATCATGCCGGCGCGGACATCGGCGTCGCTTAAGCCCTGGCCAAAGCGCAAAAAGTTGGCATAGGAATAGTTGCCGCTGTTTTCGGTGGTGTAGTCGATGGTGTTTTTACCGTGGGTGTAGGACACATCCACGGTGGTGTCATTGCCAAATTCAGCGCGATAACCGATATTGGTGGAAAAATCCTTGATGTCCGACTGGATAATAGGCAAGAAGCCATCCGGGTCTACCGGGTTGCTGCCATCGCTCAAGGCCGCGCCACTGCCAGCCGGGTTGCGATAAAAGGCGCCGGACTGATTGTCGCGCTTGGAGTAGGTAATAAAACCGTACAATTCGCCCTCGCCCAAAGCGACGCCTGCGTTCAATATCAGGGCCACCTGTTGTGAATCTGCGTCACCAATGCGGAAACCGTCGCGCCCGGGGCCGTTGACTTCGCGGTCTTCATTGCCCGGGGCTGGCTCAAAAAAGCCGTTATTGTCAGTATCCACACAACCGCCGTAGAGACAGCCACCCTGGGGGTCGGCGCGGTTGGTGCGGCCGCGGTCGCGAAAATTAACCGTGGCATTGAGGTAGCCATCATTACCCAGGGCGAAGCCCTTGTTGAGATCGAGATTAAAGGTTTCGCCATCGCTCTCGCTGTACTCGCCGTAGGAGGCGGAGACACTGCCCTCCTCAGCATCGTCCTTGAGAATGATATTGATCACCCCGGCGATGGCGTCAGAGCCGTACTGGGCAGCGGCACCATCGCGCAGCACTTCCACCCGCTTGATTGAGGCTCCGGGAATGGCATTCATATCGGTGCCGGCCGTACCCCGGCCCACCGAGGTATTAATGTGAATCAGCGACGCCTGGTGGCGGCGCTTGCCGTTGATCAGCACCAGGGTCTGGTCGGGGCCGAGCCCCCGCAGTGTGGCGGGGCGCAGGGCATCGGTGCCGTCGCTGATGGAGGAGCTGGAAAAGTTAAAGGAGGGGGCTGTTTGCTGCAGCATGCGCCCCAACTCGGTCTGCCCGGTCTGCTTGAGGGCATCCGCAGTCAACACATCCACCGGCACCGGCACCTCCTCAGCGCTGCGACCTTTCGAGCGGGTACCTATGGTGACCACTTCCTCGATGATTTCATCTTGCGCTGCCGCATTGGCGGCACTGCCCGTTGCCGCGGCAATTGCCAGTGCCAGCGGCAAAATAGCGCTGACCAGATGCCTGCTGAATGACCGCAGTTGCCAGTCTGTCGCTTGCCTGGAGATTGCTTGTCTGATGGTTGTTGGTTCAAAGAATGCTGCCCATTGCGGGCGAGACTGTGACGCTGATGCCTTCGACATGGTGTACTCTCCGGTCAAGCTGTTAGTGACTTGGTTATTATTGGCGCGCTTTATCTTGTTGTTATGTCGAACCCGTTATTGCATTGCTGGAGATAAATTAATAGCTGGACGCTTTCCCTCGGCCACATTCGTGGCCAACTATGCTAACTATAGCGGATTTAGACAGCGCCTATTCTTCCAATTATTAATATTAAAATTCACTGACATAGCTAATCGAAACTAAAAACCACGGTGTCGCTTGCCAAGGAACACTCAACCCGGAAGCCTGTGACAACGATTACAATTGTTGCAGGAAATTGATCACCGCATCATGAAAGGCATTGTTTTCATCACCGGCCACCATATGGCCCGCGCCTTCAACTTGAACATACTGGGCGTGAGGCATCAGCTCGCGAAAGTGCTCGACTCCCTCATCGTCGACGACATCACTCTTGCTGCCGCGCACCAGCAAGGTCGGCGCCTCGATTTTTTTAGCGCGTTCCACCAGCTGCTCGAACATATCATCGGGCCGCTTCATTTGTAAAAAAGCCGGGTCCCAGTGCCAGTAGTAACGACCGTTATCGCGCAGGCGCAGGTTTTTTTGCAGCCCGTCGAGATTTTTCGGGCGCTCGCGGTGAGGAATATAGGCGGCGATAGCATCGGCGGCCTCCTCCAGATTGCCAAAGCCGTCAGGAGCACTGCGCATAAAGGCCTGGATTCCGGCGGCTCCTTCCGTATTGATCTTCGGCACTACGTCCACCAGTACCAGCGCGCGTACCAGCTCGGGATGAAGGCCGGCCAGGTACATTGCGGACAAACCGCCGTAGGACGCCCCCACCAGAATAGCAGGCCGATCCAGGTGACTGACAATGCAGGCAATATCTGCCGCCGATGTCGCAATCGAGTACTGGCCAGATGCCACCCAGTCGCTGTCCCCGTGACCACGCAAGTCTGCAGAGATAGCGAAATAACCGTCGTCGGCCAGCATGCTCGCGGAGTCCCGCCAGGCATGGCGGGTCTGGCCACCACCGTGCAGCAACAACACCGGCTGGCAAGAAGAGTGGCCGACGATATCGGCGGTCAGGATATTATTTTCCGCACCTTTGAATTTGAACATTTAGGGTCCCGTAGCAGACGAGTGAATTGATCCTGAACACGCCACAATATTACAAGCCGTTAACAGCGTTACTTGTCGCCCCATTGGCAGCAGGAATGATTGATCTGGCTGAGGAAGTAGACACCATTGGAAGCCAGCCATTTACGGCAAACTTTTCCACCGGCCACTGAGTATATATGGTACAACTGGGGTGCCACCGTCCGTTTACAATTTTTAACCCGCGCCCTTAAGCACAACCCATTAAGCACAGACCAGCAACTATGCCGAAGTACCCTTTTGTTTCAGCTTCTGTAAAAATCCCCTCCCTCTTGCTGCTGTTTATTACGGTCGCCGCTTGCGCCACACTCGGCGCCCAGGAGCTCAACGAACACTATGGCAAAGCGCAGGTGCAGGCGCGCCTGCACAAGGCTGACAGTGCCGCCGGTGAATTTTTTTTCGATCAGGTGAAGCCCATCCTCGACAGCCGCTGCATCAGCTGCCATGCCTGCTATGATGCCCCCTGCCAGTTAAAGCTGAATTCCAGCGCCGGTATCGATCGCGGTATCACCGATGTACCGGTATACAGCGGCAAGCGCCTTATAGCCGCCCAGCCCACCCGCCTGTTTACCGACCAGCAAACCACAGAGCAGTGGCGCGCCCAAGGCTTTTACCCGGTATTGAACGAGCGCCAGCAAACCCCCGAGGCCAACAGAAGCGCCAGCCTGCTCTATCAGGTATTGCAGCTAAAACAGCAACACCCGCTGCCACAGCGAGCTGTTCTAAACCCCGCCAAATTCGATTTCTCACTCAAGCGCGAAAACCACTGCCCGGCAGTGGAGAACTTTGCCGATTACGCCAGCGATAACCCCATGGCCGGTATGCCCTACGGACTGCCAGGCTTAAGCGCCGAAGAAATGCAGACTATGACACGCTGGATCGAAGACGGCGCTCCGCTGGGCGATCTGCCGCCACTGTCTGCCGGGCACCAGCAGCAGATCGACAACTGGGAGGCGTTCCTCAATCAGGATTCCGCCAAAGCGCAACTGGTGGCACGCTATATTTACGAGCACCTGTTCCTCGCCAACCTCTATTTTAACGACCTGGCCGACACCCCGGACAGCAGGGTGTATTTCAAACTGGTGCGCTCCGCCACGCCCCCCGGCCAGCCCATTGAGGTGATCGCCACCCGCCGCCCCGGCGATAACCCCGGGGTCAAGCAGCCCTACTACCGCCTCCAGCGTCACAGCGCCACTATCGTCACCAAGACCCACCTGCCCTATGCCCTCGGCAAGGAGCGCATGACCTGGCTGCAACAACTGTTCTTTGAACCGGACTACAGCGTTGCCCGGCTGCCGGGTTACGAGCCGGAAAACCTCAATCCGTTCAAGACCTTCCGCGATATTCCAGCCGCCTCCCGCTACCGCTTCCTGCTGGAGGAGTCCCACTACTTTATCGCCGGCTTTATCAAGGGGCCGGTGTGTCGCGGCCCGGTGGCCGTGGACGTGATCAACGATCACTTCTGGGTATTTTTTGTCAACCCCGACGCCACGGTCCTGCCCATGCTGGACGGTTTTCTGGAACAGCAAACCAAAAACCTGCGCCTGCCGGGCATAGAGGGCAGCAACGCCGGTGTGCTGTCCTACTGGACCACTTACTCCAAGCTGCACCGCCAGTACCTGCTGGCCAAGGCCGACGGCCTGAAACAGGTGTTCAAGGACAACCCCATCGACCTGGACCTGATATGGGATGGCGACAGCCACAACCCCAACGCCGCCCTGACCGTGTTTCGCAACTACGATGATGCAGCCGTGGTGAAAGGCCTGGTGGGCAACGCCCCCAAAACCGCCTGGGTGATCGACTACCCGTTGCTGGAGCGCATTCACTATTTGCTGACCGCCGACTTCGATGTCTACGGCAATGTCGGGCACCAACTCAACACACGCCTGTACATGGATTTTCTGCGCATCGAGGGGGAGTACAATTTTCTCAAGTTGTTGCCGCCCAAAGAGCGCGTCAGACTGCGGGATTTCTGGTATCGGGATGCCAGCTCGCGCCTGCACGACCAGTTGTACAGCTACAAAATAGACGAGATTGGCAAACCCGATATTCCCTACTCCAGCGCTAACCCCAAGGAGGAATTGTACAAGTGGCTCCGTTATCGGCTGCGCGCCGTGCTGGACCAAAACTATACCCTGGACAACCCGGCGGTAACCGAGCCCCAGCGCAAGGCGCTGCAGCGCCTGCAGGAGGTACAAGGCACCCCGGCCAGTTTGCTGTCGGAATCGACCATCCTGCTGGTGGAGGGCGACAATGGTGCCGACAAACTCTATACCGTGCTCGCCAACCGCGCCCACCTCAATATCACCAGCTTGCTGTTCGAACAGGACAACCGCCTGCCCCAGGAAGATTCCATCGCGGTCACCTACGGCATATCTGTGGATTATCCCAACACTTTTCTGCGAGTGCGGGAGCAGCAGCTGCCGGAGCTGGTTGCGGCGATTGCCGAGCTGCAAACGGAAAAGGATTATCGCCGCCTGCTCGACCGGTTTGGCGTGCGCCGCAGCAATCCGGATTTCTGGCAGCACAGCGATCGGGTGCAAGCCCTGTATCGCCGGCAGCAGCCGTACCTGGCGGGCTGGATGGATTACAATCGCCTGGAAAACCGCTGAGAGTGCAGCGCCGGCAACAAACTTCGCTGGCTGTATTTCAGTGGTAGTGGGAGTTGTAGCGGGAATTGTGGCGGGTAGGTAGTGTTGAAGGCAGGAAACAGGTGCAGGCGAGAAAACCTGCACCGGGATGATACGCGCTGTGGCAAGTCCCTATACCACAGGCTAACAACTAGATGCGCAAGGCGCCATCGACGGCAATCACCCGGCCGCTGAGATAATCGTTGCAGAGGATAAACTCTACGGTCTTGGCGATCTCATCGGGCATACCCAGCCGACCCAGGGGAATCATCTTTTCCACTTTTTGCAGTGCTTCCGGCTTCATGTCCTGCAGCATGCCCGTATCGGTAAAGCCCGGCGCAATCGCCGCGGCACGGATTTTATAGCGCGCCAGTTCTTTTGCCCAGGTCACTGCCAATGCCTCTACGCCGGCCTTGGCGGCCGAGTAATTGCTCTGCCCCATATTGCCGGCGGCGCTGATGCTGGAAATATTGATAATGCAGCCCGGCTGCCCGGTTTCAATCATCAGTGCCGCGGCTTCCCGGCCACACAGAAACGTGCCTGCCAGGTTGACGTTTACCACGGCCTGGAATGTCGCCATGGACATCTTGTTGACTTGCTTTCCGTCCCGGTACTTGACCAGGTTGCCGTCCCGAATAATTCCGGCGCTGTTTAACAGGCCGTTGAGCTGGCCGAAGTCAGTGCCAATTTTCTTGAAGGTCGCCTCGACCGAATCCTCATTGCTGATATCCACCGCGTAACCCACGGTTTCAATATCGGCCTCGCGCAGCTGCGCTTCCGCTGCCGCCAGTGCGTCTCCACCCAGGTCCAGCAATGCAATTTTAGCGCCCGCCTGGCCGAGTCTCCTGGCTGTCGCCATACCCAATCCGCCTGCGCCCCCGGTTATGGCAATTACCGCTCTGTTTAGCTCCATCAGTATCGTACCTCTACTTGTGGTGTCGTCACTCTTCGTGTCGTCGTTGGTTGGTAGTTTAATAGGCCGGTTTTGCTCCGACTCGCTTTGTTATTCCGCTTGCTTTTTATTCCAGCTCGCTGCTGGAAAGCTCATTTAAAAAGATCTGCAGGGCCGCAATTGCCTGGGGCTCATCCAGCATCGGCGCGTGTCCCACCCGCGGCACCTCCAGGTACTGCATGTCCGGCACCAGGCTCTGCATTTTGGCTACAGTCGCCGCCGTCAAAATGTCCGATAACTCGCCTCGCACCAGCAGCAGAGGCTGTGCCGCCAGCTGTGCGAACAGTGGCCAGAGATCCGGCGGCACAGCGCTGCCGGCATCGCTGGCGATAGGTCGGGCAATGGCGGCATCGTACAGACGCAGCAACTTGCCACTACTATCCAGGCCAAACGTTCGCCGGGCAAACCGCATCCAGTCTGCGTCAGTATAGTCCGGAAACGCCGCCCCATTGAGGCGCCGGGCCTCGGCCGCCGCCGCCTCCCAACTTTTTACCGCTCGATCCTTGCCGACATAGCTCTTGATACGCTCGAGCCCGGCCGGGTTCACTTCCGGGCCGATGTCGTTTAATACCACTGCCTTGAAAAAACCCGGCTTGAGAGCGTTCAGTATCATAGCCATCAAACCGCCCATGGAGGTGCCAATCAACACCACCTGCTCCAGTTGCAGTTGTTCGATCAGGCCCAACATATCGGCGGCATACTGCGCCGGCTGGTAGTGGCTGCTGTCGGGGTCATAGGCGGAGCGACCGCGACCACGCTGGTCTGGCACCACCAGCCGGTAATCCCGCCGCAGCGCCTCGCACAGGCCTTCGAAATCTGCCGAGTTGCGGGTCAAACCGTGCATGCAGAGCAGGGTGACCCGGCTCTGCGCCTGCCGCTCGTTTGCCCGGCGCCCAATTACTGGCGAATAATCCCGCGCGTAGAGGCGCAAACCATCGGCGCTCACGTACCAGACATCGCGGTAGTGCTTGTTCACATTACATCCCATCTAGCTGTATTGTCGCTCGGCATACTGTTTACGCAGTTCCCGCTTGAGGACCTTGCCATTGGGGTTGCGCGGCAACGCGTCCACCACAATCACATCCGCCAGGCGCTGCTGCTTGCCCACCCGCTGGTTGCACCAGGCCTTGATCAGGTCCGGCTTCTCCTCGACGCCCGCTTCCAGCACCACCAGCGCAATGGGGGTCTCGCCCCAGCGCTGGCTGCCGGCGGCAATGACCGCCACATCATTGACCGCGCTGTGCTCAATCAACACCGCCTCTATATCCTGCGGGTAGATGTTCTGGCCACCGGATAAAATCATGTCTTTCTTGCGATCGACAATATACAGGTAACCCTGTTCATCGAGGCGACCGATATCCCCCGAGCGCAGCCAGGCTCGGCCCAATTCATCCCGCCAGCAGGCCTCTTCGTTGGCCTCGGGGCGATTGTAGTAACCGGGCATACTGATGCGGCCACGGGCGGCAATTTCGCCCGCCTGCCCCGCCGGCAGCGGCCGGTCATCGGCCCCCAATATGACAATATCGGTGCCCAGCAGCGGTTTGCCCACCGAGGCCCAGCGACCCTCGGCTTCTTCCGGGTCAAGGGTGGTGATGATGCCCTCGGTGAGGCCGTACAACTCAATGATTCCGCCGTTGAAACGCTGGTAAATCTCCTGCTTCAGGGATTCGTGCAGGGGCGAGCCGCAGCACATCATCGCTTGCATGGACGAGACATCGGCATCGGGCCGCTGGCGCAGGCGCTCCGCCAACCGCTGGTACTGAATTGGCACCATGGCAGTGTGGGTGATCCTGTCCCGCTCCACACTGGCAATAAAATGATCGGCGTCAAAACTCTCGTGCACAAACAGGGTACCGCCGGCGAGCAGGGTAGTGAGCATCGCCACCCAGGAGATATTGGAGTAGAGACCAATGGTCAACAGGGTCCTGGCGGCACTGTGATAACGCAGGGCGATACCCAGGTCGTAAGCCCAGTCGCGCCGGCCCCGATGGGTGTGGGCTATGCCCTTGGGCAGCCCCGTAGTACCGGAGCTGTAAATGATATTGAGCAGATCGTCCGGCTCGATAGTGACCGCCGGCGTCGCCGCCGAACTGGAGCCGAGAAAGTCGCGCCAGCCGATAAAGTCCTGGTTGCCGGTGCCGGTCGTGACCAGCAGTTTCACTTTTTCCGGCAATGACGCGCGCAGGGCCTCAATCCGGGCCTCCTGAGGCGGGGTCACAACAATCGCGCTGGCGCCTGAATCCTCGATCATGCCGGCAATGGCGGCGTCGCTGACCGACAGGTTGATCGGTACACTCACCGCCCCCGCCGCCATGATCCCGAACATGGCCTGCACCATCTCAATGCCGTTGTTCATCAGCACTACCACGTGGTCGCGCTGGCCCACGCCGTGCCGGTCGAGGGCATTGGCAACCCGGTTCAGGGAGTCACTGAAGTCACGCCAGCTGAGCCACTGCCCGGCGCACACCAGCGCCGGCTTGTCACCCTTCCACTTGCCGTGCAGCGCCAGGATCTCCGGCAGCAAGGGCGCCGGGGAAGCAAATACAGTCATTGCTGTTGTCTCCTCAATGGCCCGCAGGCCGCTTGTGCCAGCCCGCTCACAAATGCGACTCAACTGCGGCGGTAACAGTGCCCGGCGGGTCGCAAAATACGCTGGTATTATCCTCCCGCCCCAGAAAAGAAGGGCAACCGCCAGAGCCACAGCCCGCGGATGACACACCCTCGACTATCAGGTTCTTGCCCACGCCTTCAACGCTTGTTGAGCGCACACTATTCAACAGACGTTGAATAGTCAAGGTTTTTTTACTCCAGCTCAACCACTCGGGGCGAGCGCTGCGGCCACAGCAGACCGGCAACGCCCAGCACCAGCGCCGCGGCAATCGCCAGAGTGGCCGAAACCGCCGGGTTGGCGACCCCCATAAACAGGTTCAGGCACAAATGCCCGAACAGTCCCACCGCGGCGCAGCAGAACATCAGCTGCGGGCTCAGCGGGCGCTGCACAAACACCCCAAAGAGGATGGGCACCACCGACGCCGCCGCCAGGGCATAGACCCCTTTCTGGGCAAACAGCCCCACCAGTTGCGGTGGATTCCAGGCCAACAGCGCGGCGATACAACCGACACCCACCAACACCACCCTGGACAAGTGCAGACCACCGGCACTGCCCGTCTTGCCGCTCAGGGGCAGGTAAATATCGTTCACCACCATCGACGACAGCGACACCAGAATCCCGTCCAGGGTGCTCATGCCAGCCGCCAGCAGGGTCACAAAAATAAACGCCAGCAGCAACTGCCCCGCCTCGCTATTGCCGTATTCAAACAGCAAATAATTCACCACCACCGCGTCCTGGACCGGACTCTCCACCCCCGCCAAACGAGCGTAAAAACCCAGCAACAGCATCTGCGAAAAGACAAACCCCACCAGGGTGGCGGTAACGATAAAGCGGGTGGTGTCCGCCTCACTCTTCAGGTACAGGGTTTTGGTGAGTATGTGAGGCTGCAGCATCAGTGCAAAGGTCACCACGAAGCCGCTGACAAACACCGACAGGTAGGTGCCGTAGAGCTCGGAGTCCGGATTGACCAGGGCCGCGTAATTCGCCCCGACACTGCGCAGGCTCTGCAGCACATCTCCGTCGAAGTGGTACCAGCCATCGAACGCCAGGAAGGCAGCTATGGCCAGCATCATTATGCCCTGCAGGGTGTTGGTGTAGGCGTGGGCGTAGGTGCCACCCATCAGCACATAACTGAACACGAACAGCAACACCAGCACCAGCGCCAGCTCCCGCGACAGGGGAAACATATTGCTCACCAGCAGGCTGCAACCCACCAGAATCAGCACCACAAAGGCGATGGACAACAAGTTGATAAAGGCAAAGAACAGGCTCAGGCCGCGGTGCTGGTAGCGGTGGTAGATCCAGTCGGGAATGGTGATGGCGCCACTGCGGGCGCCAATGCGGGCAAAGCCCCGGGTGAGGGTAATAAACGCCACCAGGATACCGGCCGAGGCCGCCACCCCGAAGTGCAAATAGGCGGCGACGCCGTGGGTGTAGACAAAGCCCGGATTGATCACAAAGGTAGCGGTGGAGGCGATGGATGCCGCCAGGGTCACCCCCACCAAATAGGGGCTCATATCCTTGTTGCCGATAGAGAAGCCTTTTAAATCGGCGGTTTTACGCATGCCGATATAGGACAGCCACAGGGTTGCCAGGGCGTAGAAGGCCACCAGCAGGTATTTGAACAGGGTTGCAGTCATGATCGTTCTTATTGGTAGTCAGCGGGACCCCAGTTAAATTCAACAGCTGTTGAAAATCAAGTAAATTGTTTCGCCCCAACCTCATTCAGCCCTTGCGCCGCCCCGGATTTCACGCCAAACTTCCGAATAACCTATTGATAAGAAAGTAGTTTCTGAAGCCATGCCAGACAGCGAACAGAGTCCATCAAAAAAAGAACGAATACTCGATGCCGCCGAAGAATTGTTCGCTTTGCACGGCTATGACGGCGTTACCCTGCGCCAGATTGCCCAGCAGGCGGAAGTGGACGTGGCCCTGGCCAGTTACCATTTCGGCAAGAAAAGAGACGTGTTTGAGGCGACATTCCTGCGCCGCGCCCAGATCATCAACGACTTGCGGCTGAAATCCCTGCAGCAAATGCAGGCGACGCAGGGCGACAGCCTCAGCGTCGAGGACATAGTGACCGCCTTCCTCAAGCCGATCCAGGCCCTGCAGATGAACGCCAACCCCGGCTGGCAAAATTACTGCGCACTGGTGGCCTATATCAACAGCAGTGCGGTGTGGGGCAAGGAGTTGATGCACCGCAACTTCGACCCGCTGGTCAACCGCTATATGACGGCGTTGCGCCAGGCGCTGCCCAACGCCACGCCGGAAAAGCTGCACTGGTGTTATCACTACCTGTCCGGCGCCTTGACCCTGACCATGGCCAATACCGGCCGTATCGACCGCCTCTCGGAGGGCCGCTGTCACTCAGATGATTTCCAGACCGCCTACGACCTGATGATCCCCTTCGTCACCCAGGGCATGCTGGCGGTGTGCGGGGATTAGTGGAAGGGGATTAGTGGGAAGGGAATTAACGATAGGGTGGTTAACAGGCGTCGTTGCCTGGTTGTTACATGGCACTATCGGTCTTTGCGGGCTATCTTGGTAGAGTAAGTTTGCAATCGAGGCCGGTCAAAGCGCTCACAACTAAACATCCAACAAACGCAACCCGCTGGGCAGCGACTCACCGAAGACCCGCTTCGCCTCTTTTTCGCTCAACTCCTGCACCTCGGTCATCATCGCCACCCAGGATTCCGGCGCCTTGATGTCGCGCAGATGGGCGACCATCCTGGCCTGCACCGCGGCATCGATATCGCGACTGCGATCGCCGCACACCCGGCCCAGCATCACCGCCGCAAATGGAATGCTGTTGCTGCGCCGCCAGTTGTGGGCGAGCAGTATTTCCAGCCACTCTTCCACCACTGCCGCCGGCACCACCTTGTGGACGCTGCCGTGAAACGGCTGGCGCGAGCCGATACGGCCCAGCGCCCACCAGGAGGTTTCCGTTTCCGAGGCTTTTTCCAGGCGCCGCAACAACCAATCGCCGATACGGTTCTTGGTTGCGACGCTCAACTGCTCCAGCGCACCGCTTAAGCGCACCATATCCTCATAGGATTGCAGCTTGGCCTGGGCCTGCAACTTGCGGCTGTTGTTGCTGGCCGGGTCGATAAACTTCTCGAGGTCGGCAAAAATCCGCTGCTGTTGCTCCGCGCCGAGACCGCCGGCGACGCGCCGCCAAAAGGTCCACCAGTCAATCCAGCTCTGGGTCTCACGGGGGTAGTGCAAGCCGTCCTGGTACAGCCCCCAGACCTGTTCCATGCGCCAACCGTCGGCGGGGTCGCCAAAGCCGGGACGCAGGGCAAAGCCGGCCAGGTTGAGCCAGACCCGCTCGTGAACCTGGCTGCGCTTGCGCTGCGGGGCACCGGCCAGCAATTGATCAAACATGGCGCGCAGCAAATTGATATCCCAGCTGTCGCGCTTGCCGAGCATTTTTTCCAGGTCGGCGCGCAGGGATTTCACCAGTTTCGGGTCGACCTTGCGCTTGCTGGTACCAAAGAACAGGTCAATTTTTTCCTTTGCCGCCGGCCAGTTTGACGGCAGCGCACCAGTGTCCGTCGCTGGCAGCTCTCCGTCCTGGTTCTGGCGCACCTGGAATTCCACGTGCCAGCGGCGCCCCGCAAACGGAGGCTCCAGCGCCAGGCAATCGAGCTGCAGGGTGCCGACCTCGGTCAGCTGTGCCAGCAGGTTTACTTTAGCGCTGTTATTGGCACTGCTGTCGCCGGCGGCGAGCGCCGCCACCAGCGGCGGCAACAGGCTAAAGCTGTCGTCCACCGTCACCAGTTCGCCGGCTTTATAGGTATGATCCTGATGGGTGGCATACACCAGAAAGCGCACCGGCTGGTCCAGGGTCAACAGGAACTGACGTCCCTCCAGCAACACCTCCTGGCTCTCCTCGCTGCCCCGCGGCAGCAGACAGATCGCCCGGGCCGGCTCGTCCTCTGGCTGTTCCAGCGCCAGGAAATAGGAGCGCGCCGAGCCGCCGCCAATTTTCGGCTGGGCCCCGTGCCGCGCCATGCTGTAAACCACTGCGCCGCAAGCCACCGCCAGGTCCGGGCGGGTATTGTCGAGGCAGGTGAGGCGGTCGTCCTGGCGCCAGCCGCGCAGCAGGTCTTGCACCCGCTGCTGCAGTTGCGGGCTGTTGAACACCCCGCCGTTGAGCAACAGGCCATCGGGCATTGCCAGCGTCGAGGACTCGGGATCGAGACCCAGAGCCTGGCAACAGGCCGTGCGATGGGCCTGGACAAAGGCGGCCAGGTGCTTGCTGATGGCCGGCTCGCTGGCATAGGGCAAACCAAACTCGACCACCGCACTGCGCTTGCGCGTCGGCAACTGCTCCGGCCCGGTCAGGGGCAAAAAGCCATCGAGGGCGATGTGTTCGATATCGGCCCGGGTGAGCTGGCATTTTTTGGCCCCGCCGATGAGGCGCGAGCCGCTGCCCAACAGGGTCACCGTCGCCGTTTCCAACGGCTCTGCGGCCAGCAAGCGCTCCTTGGCGCTGCGGGTCTGCTGGATCAACTGCGACAGCTGGGCGGCGCTCAGCTTCTTGCCCAGCTGCAGGCGTTCTTCGACAATGTGGGCGAGGGCCAAATCAATGTTGTCGCCACCCAGCATCAGGTGGTCACCCACCCCGACCCGGGTCAGCTGCAGCGGCTGATCCGGGCTGGCGGCAACATGGATCAAACTCAGGTCGGTGGTGCCCCCGCCCACGTCGCAGACCAGCAACAGCTTGCTGTCCCCAAGCTGCGCCGCGGTGGAGTGGCCCTGGCCGGCAAACCAGTCGTAACAAACCGCCTGCGGCTCCTCCAGCAAACTGATGTGCGGCAGTCCGGCGAGGCGAGCCGCCTCTACCGTCAACACCCGGGCCACCTCATCAAACGAGGCCGGCACCGTGATCACGATCTCCTGTTGTTGCAGCGGCGCCTCGGGGTGGGCGTGATTCCAGGCCGCACGGATATAAGCCAGATAGCTGGCACTGGCCAGCAGCGGTGACACCTTGGCCACCCCCTCGGCCGCCGCCCAGGGCAGAATCGGCGCGCGCCGATCCACCTGGGCGTTGGACAGCCAGCTCTTGGCGCTGACCACCTGGCGACCATCCACCTTGGCGCCCAACTCCCGCGCCCACTCGCCAATGACCACCCCTTCCACCTCGCCGGGCAGTTGCGCAGCCTGGCGGTCCCAGGGCAACTGGCAGTCACTGGCGGCCAGTTCGCCGGCCAGCGGGTGATAGCGAAAGCAGGGTAACAACGGTCGCCTGGCCACCTCACCGGGCGCCACCAACTGCTCGACTTCAAACAACTGTATGGCGCTCGCGTCCAACCCTTGCCGACGGTCGGCAAAGGCCACCACCGTGTGGGTGGTGCCGAGATCGATGCCCACCAAATACTGTGCACTAATTGCTGACGCGGGTTGCTGCTCCGGTTTCACCATATTGACGATATCAACTTCAATGTTTTCTCACTGTGACAAAGCTTGCTCTTGAGACCGGAAGCACACGACAAGTACATCTGGCAACTGCACCGTGCCGGCACCGGGGTGCACCCACCCAGCGCTATTCAATGGCGCTGGGCCTGAGGCCCGGGTCGAGCAGTGCAGTGCCTTTGGGGTTACTCTGCCGTGCTGGCGGCGCCGGTGTTGCGCACATCCAGCTCCACCTTCCAGGTGCGCGCCTCAGCGCCGCCGTCGACGGCCACCGCCTCCAGTGCCAGGGTGCCCACTTCGGTAACCCGGGCCACCAGCCGCACCATGACCACCTCGCCGGCGCGGGGCTCCTCGGCCGGCAGGGTCACCTGGATTTCCGGCAACTCCACCAGCTCGTCGTCCGACCAGCTCTCCAGTCGCGCCCCCACCGCATCCTGGCGCCGGGTGCTGGAACTGAAGAAGCGGAAGTGTACCGGCTCGCCCACTACCAGGCCAAACTCACCGCTTTCCGGCGCTGCCTCGGTGCCCTCTTCCATACCAAACGGAGCGATACAGAGGGCTTCCAGCGGCGGCTCCATACCGGGCACCGCCGGCATGGAGCTTTCAATACCCACATAGTAGGCGTGGGCCAGGCCGCCGCGGATGCGCACCCCCTTGCCCTGGCGCACATGGCCAAAATAGCTGGCGCCGCGGGCCACCGCCAGGTCCAGGTCGATGCCGCTGAGCAGTTTCGCCGGCGCGGCGTCGGCCTCGGTCAACCAGTGATTGATTACCGCCTGCAACCGCTCTACCACCCGCGGCGCTTTCAGCACGCCGCCGTTGAGCAGGATCGCCGTAGGCTTGATAAAGCTGTGCGCGGCAGCGCCAGCCAGTGGGTCGGCCGCCGCGAGCGGGTCAAAGTCCTCCGCGCCGGCGTCGCTGTTGGCGCCCTGCTGGCGGCTGAGGAATGCCGCCAGGTGGCGGGTTACGGCCGGGTCCTGGGCGTAAGGCAGGCCCCGCTGGGTCAGGGCGCTGCGGCGAGTCTGGCGCGGCAGCTCGTCCACCGCCACCGAGGCAAAAAAGCCTTCCACCAGGGTTTCACTCACTTCCTGCCGGGTCAACTCGGCGCGCAGGGTGCCACCCAACAGCTTCGACCCCCGGCTCGGCACCACAATGGGCACGGCCTCGGTGTCATTGTCCGACAGCAGGGCTTCCTTGGCGTCGCGACAGGCCTGGGTAATGGCCTGAATCTGCCAACCGGCCAGCTCCTTGCCCTCCGCCGCCAGCTTGGCCTTGACCCGATAAGCCAGCGCCAGGTCCATATTGTCGCCTCCGAGCAGGATGTGCTCGCCCACCGCGATCCGATTCAACACCAGGCTGCCGTCTTCTTCGGCCACCGCCACCAGCGACAAATCCGTAGTGCCGCCGCCGATGTCCACCACCAGGATAACGTCGCCGACCGCCACCTGGGAACGCCACTCTTCGCCGTTGCTCTGTACCCAGCTGTACACCGCCGCCATGGGCTCTTCCAGCAGGTTGAGGTTTTCGATGCCGGCCATGCCCGCTGCTTCAGCGGTCAATTCCCGCGCCACCGGATCAAACGAGGCCGGAATAGTGACGGTAATGGCCTGGCTGGCAAAGGGGTGTTCCGGCTGCGCCTGGTTCCAGGCGTCGCGCAGATGGCACAGGTACTGGTAGGTCGCCTGCAGCGGCGACGTCTTGCTCACCTCTTCCGGGCTGCCGATGGGCAAAAACGCGGCGTGGCGATCGACGCCGCCGTGGCAGAGCCAGCTCTTGGCGCTGGCCACCAGTCGCATGGGGGTTTTCTGGCCGAGCTGGCGGGCGATGGTGCCGACAATGGCCGCCGGCTGATTGGTCCAGGGCAAGACCAGGTCGCCCTCGTTCAACTCCGCCTCGTGGGCGATGTACTGAAAGGAGGGCAACTGCGGCAGGTCTTCCACCGAGCCCGGCGCCACCAGTTGCGGTATGGGCAGGATGTGCACCGCCGGCGCCTCACCGGGCAGCAGGTCGGGCTGCTGTAAATCCACGTAGGACAGCACCGAATTGGTGGTGCCGAGGTCGATGCCTATGGCGTAACGGGGCCCCTCGACAGGGCTACTGCCCTCTGTTGCAGTCATAATGTCGCTCATAGCTCCACCTCCGCCGGGGCAATGATGGCGGTGTTATGGCCGTCGGCGATGCGCGGCAATTTCACCGCCTGCGCCTCCCAGCCGCGATGAATCAGGGTGCCGGTAAACGGCGCCTGGCCGACTACATTGCCGGTCAGGCGCACGGTGGCCGGGTCAAAACCCGCGGCGACGGTGATGGTGCTCTCTTCGCTCTCGCCGCGCAGCGGCGCAATGGTGAAATAGTCGTGCAGGACTTTTTTGCTGCCCTCGTGCACGACCCGGGCCACGGCGCCGATCTCGGCATCGGCAAAACCGGCCAGGTCCTCGTGAATAAAGTCCACAAAGCGCGCCTCGTGCTGCAGCAGTGCCAGCAGCTGCAAGGCGGAATCGGGTTTGGCGGTCTGCAGCGGGGCCGGGGCCGGTGCTGCTGCCGGGGCGACAGGTGCCGGCTTGGGCGCCTGTTCAGCCGCTGCGGCAGCGCTGGACAAAACTTGCATTTTCGCCCGCGCCACGAGCCACAAGACGGCGAAAATCACAACCAGTCCCGCCAGCAGGAAGTGCAGCAGATCTACTACCAGCGGTGACTGGGAAAAAGTATTAAAATCGAGTTCCATGGTATATCCATTCAATTGGGTCAATTAATTCGATGGCTTGAATTTTGGGGGTACAGAGACAAAAGCGTGGTGTGATTTGTGATTGGTATTGCGTGCCACTGAGACCTCACACCTGCTCAGCGACTATAAATTGGGGACTAAATGCGGATTATAAAGGCAAAAGCAAGATTTTTACCTCTGCAATGGTAAAACGCATTCGTATTCAAGCCCGATGGAGCAGACTGGCGAACACTTACAGGCATAAATACTGACCTGAAGCGCCATTATTACGCCCAAATCATTACGCCCAAATCACGCCCTGTAGCGGTATACCTACCCTCGGTGGCATACCTTTCCGTGGCGGCAACCAGTGGCGGCGCGCAAGGGCGTCAATTCTAGGCGATGACCGCGACCTTAACAATGATCTTTCAAAACCACCTTGCCTGAACCCACCACCGGGGTCGTATTGGGCCTGGTGGGGTTGACCGCGACCGGGCTGTCAACATCCCCAGGCTCGATTGACAACGGCGACACCAACCCTGCAAATAAACCCTCAATAGTTGGCCCAGGACAGCAGCCCTTAACGGGCCCCAAGGCTGTGCTGGTACCGCAGCGCCAGTGGTTTTAAGATACAAGACCCTCTTGCCTGCGAGCAACCCATGCCTGATATGCGTGTAATACGGATTGCAACCACCTGCAGAGCCTGCAGCCGGGGCTTTTCCAGCCGGCTGTTCTCCAGGCTGTTACCCACCTGCCTGATAATTCTTGGCCTCGCGTTATCGGCCCAGGGCAGCCGGCCCGCACACGCCACTACAGCGGCAGAGGCCACCGATCCCATTGCGCAAGCGGCAAGCAAGATCGAGTCGCAACTCATCCTCTGGCGGCGCGATATTCACCAGCACCCGGAGCTGGGGTTTCAGGAGCATCGCACCGCCGCACTGGTCGCCAATCACCTGCGCAACCTGCAGTTCGACGAAGTGCTAACCGGAATCGGCGAAACCGGGGTGGTGGGAATTCTGCACGGCAAGCTGCCAGGCCCGGTCGTGGCGTTGCGCGCCGATATGGACGCACTGCCCGTGCTGGAGCAGACCGGCCTGGAGTTTGCCTCCACTGCCACTGCCAATTGGCAAGGCCAGCAGGTGCCGGTCATGCACGCCTGCGGCCACGATGCCCACGTCGCCATTCTAATGGGCGCGGCCAGTGTCCTGAGCCAGCGCCGCGACACTCTGGCGGGAACGGTGATGTTTATTTTTCAGCCCGCGGAAGAAGGTTCTGACCACGGCGGTGGCGCCGAGGCCATGCTTGCCGACGGCTTATTCGACCAACATAAGCCCGGCGCTATTTTCGCCCTGCACGTAGTCCCGGCCGAACGCGGCAGCCTGCACTATCGCTCCGGCCCCACCGCCGCCAGCGCCGATACATTCCGGGTGGACATGCAGGGCCAGGGCACTCACGGCGCCATGCCCTGGGGCGGCAGCGACAGTCTTTCGGCGGCGGCCCAGGCGGTATTAGGGATTCAATCCATCATTAGCCGCCGCATCGATATCACCCGTGCACCGGCGATCATTTCCGTGGGCAGCTTTCACGCCGGCAACCGCCACAACATAGTACCGTCAAACGCAACCCTGACCGGCACCATCCGCACCTTTGATGCCGAAGTTCGCAGCCGCATACACCAATTAATTGAAGACGTCGCCTCGGGTGCCGCCAGCAGTTATGGCGTGACCGCCACAACCACTATTGAACGCGGCTATCCGGTGCTGGTTAACGACCCGTCGCTGGGCCAGAAGATGCTGCCAACACTGCAGCGGCTGGCAGGCGCACAGCTGCACGAAGCGGACCGGATGACCGGCGCAGAAGACTTCGCTTTTTACGCCCAGCAGGTACCCGGCATGTATATCGGCCTCGGCGCCATGCCGCCGGGCAAACTGCTCTTTAACCACGCCCCTGACTTTACCATCGACGAAAGCAGCCTCAAGGTTGGCGTTGTAGTATTGAGCCAGCTGGCGCTGGATTTTCTCGCCCTGCCAGGACAATAGCCAATCCGTCGCAAGAGCAAGTAGCACATTACACCTGTTGCGACCGCGCTGCAGAAAACCTGGCGATTATCAGTAGCGCCCTTGATCCAGATCTATCTTTTTACGCCACATTGCTGCCAGTATGGGCAGGCTGAGAGGGAGTATGCGGCGCATTCGCAGGTCCCAATCAGGGTATATTTTATCCGGATCAAACAGGCGACTATTGGCAGCTATACGCTGCCCAATGCACAGACAATAGCCGGCAATCCGGATCCAGACATCGGGGCCTCAGGCAATGGAAAACATTCACATTTTAATGGCGGGCCTTACCGCGATTATCCTGTTTATTTTCGGACTGGAGAATTTTTCCCGGGAGATCGAGCGGATCTCCGGTGAACGATTCCGCAAGTCCCTGGCCCGCGCTACCAGAGTCCCGCTGGCCGGGGTACTGATCGGCGCGGTAGTAACCGCATTTATTCAATCCAGCTCGGCCACCTCGGTCATTACGATCAGCCTGGTAAATGCCGGGGTGCTCTCGTTTAAAAGCAGTATCGGCATTATCTTTGGTTCCAATATTGGCACCACAGTTACCGCGCAGCTGGTGGCCTTTAAGCTCACCGCCTACGCCCCGCTTATTATCATCATCGGCTTTGCCCTATCACTGACCCGCAATCGCTACTCTATTTTTGGCCGCACCATATTCTATTTCGGCTTTGTGTTTTTCAGCCTCAACCTGATATCCGCCTCGCTGCAACCGCTGCAGAATAACGATGCCCTGATCCAACTCCTGACCCAGCCACAAAACCCGCTCTTTGCCATTTTATTCGGCTGCCTGTTTACCGCCGTGGTGCAATCGAGCTCAGTCACCACCGGCCTGGCAATCATTTTTACCCAGCAGGGAATTCTCAGCCTGGAAAATGCCGTACCGCTGATCATGGGCGCCAATATTGGCACCACTGCCACCGCCCTGCTGGCCGTGTTCAGCATGGATATTGCCGCCAAGAAGACCGCACTTGCGCACTTCTTTTTTAATGTGGGCGGCGTACTGATCTTCACCCCGGTGCTGCTTGTTTTTGGCGACCGCTTGCGTGAAGTCACTATGGACCCCGCCATCGCCCTGGCCAATATCCACCTGATTTTCAATGTGGTCACCAGTCTGATCTTTATCGTCCTGATTTCCCCCTTTGGCAAGGCCGTCGACGCCCTGCTGGGTGAAGGCAAAATGGACTTTGAACGGCTGCCGCTACCGGTCTACGACAAGGACCAAAACTTTAATCAAATTCGGGAAAACCTGGAAACCGATGGCCAGCAACTGCTCAAGTTTTTGCAGGAGAATTACAGCACGGTGACCCTGAGTATCGAGACCAACTACAAGGGGATTTACGATGCCGCCGAGAAACGCCTGGAATACATCAGATTTGTCAAAAAAGAGTACATGAGCTACTTCTCCAAAATAGTCACTACCGTCACCGACCAACAGGATTCCAGGGAGCTGATCCGAATCATCAACCAGTTCGATTACCTGTTTCAAATCCACGATTCCATATGCGACCTGTTCGAAACCAAAAAGGTCATGCAGGAGCACTTTCTGGAGCTAAAAAGTGACATCCTGCTGCTGGTACGTGAACTGGCCAGTCAAACCCTCGGCCTGTTCGAGGACATCCACAAGTGCATGAGCAGTGACCAGAAGATTGACCTGCAAAGCCAATCCCGGGAGCTACAAGAGCAACTCGACGCCGCCAACTTCAAACTGCTGGAGCTGCTGGCCAACCCCCTGCGGCACGATGCCGGCGCCCTGACCAACTTCATTACCTACTCGCAACGCCTGAAAGACAAGCTGGAAAACTTCTATCGCGCCAAGCGCTTTAACGGCGCAAAAATCACCCCCGTCCCGGCGGCAATAGAGACCAGTGAACCGAATCTGCCGGCAAACAGTAATGATTAACTTGCCGGCCGCTGAAAAATAGCTGATATTGCCCTATACCTAGCGATAAAAGACTGGCTGGGGCAAGACCGCAAACCCCTTGCTCTCGCCCACTAATGGAGAATAACAATGCTGGATACAAACCAGGTTTCAGCGCAGCTCCAGGCCACAGTCGTCGAGTCTCTCAACACCCTGATAGAGCGCATTCCCAGTATTGCCGGTGCCATTCTGATACTGGTGCTGGGCTGGCTGATTGCCCGGCTGGTGCGCAGCCTCACCATCAAGCTGCTGACTGTATTCAATCGTTTTATGGAGCGGATACTGTCGGGTCGCACCCGCACAGTGGTGCATTTTTCCAGCGGCGTTACCCAGCTGGTCGCCGAGGTGCTGTTCTGGATCATCCTCTTCGTGTTTACCACTGCCGCCCTGCAGACAGCGGGGCTCTCCGCCATTGCCAGCTGGCTGGAGCGAATCGTCGATTTTCTGCCCGCCATTGTCACCGGCAGCCTGATTATGCTGATTGGCTATGTGCTCGCCTCGCTGGTAAAGGGCGTCACCTACGTCGCCGCCCACTCCGCCAACCTGGCCGAAGCGGAATTATTGAGCCGACTGGCCCAGGCCATTACCCTGGTTACGGCAGCGGTGGTCGGCCTCGACCAGGTCGGGGTGGATGTCACCTTTATTACCACCATTCTCGGCGTCTCCACCGCCGCCCTGCTGGCCGGCTTTGCCCTGGCCTTCGGCATGGGCGCGCGCACCATGGTCAGCAACCTGATCGCCGCCCACTACCTGCGCGAACTAGTGGAGCCCGGGCAAAAGATTCGCATTGGCGATTACGAGGGCACGGTGCTGGAGCTGTCCCCCACCACCGTAATTATTGAGAGCACCCACGGCCGCACCTCGATTCCGGCCAAGCTCTACCACGAACAGGCGGTAGTGGTGTTGCTGGAGGACAGCAGCAATGGATAACAGCAACCCTCTCAGCCTCGCCTTCCTGGAGCAAAAGCCCGGCGCCGCCGCCTCGGTCCTGCAGGAGTTTAGCGCCGAACGTTTGGCAGAGTTCCTGAGCGAAGTGCCAATCGACATATTGATACCGGTTATCGAGAATATGGCGGCCTGGCCGGCGGCCCGCTCGCTGGCGGAAATTCCACCCCATTTAAGTGCCGCCGTATTGCGCAAGCTGCCAGACGCAAAGGCCGAAACCCTGTTGCGGCTCATCGGCAGCGATCGCTACCAGGCCATTATCAAAAAAATGCCCGCCGCGGTGGCGCGCAAGCTGTACCACAAACTCGCCTACCCGATCAGTACAGTGGGTGCCTGGATGGACACGGCGATACCCAGCTTTACCGGCACCACCACCGTGGCTCACTGCCTCGAACAGGTGCGGCAAAACAAGAGCCACCTGGGTGGTATTGTCATGGTCATCAACGACAAGCGCGAACTCAGTGGCGTGGTCGATATTGAGCAAATCCTGATCAGTGATAAATCCGAAGCTCTCAATCGGCTAATGGACAAAAGTGTGACCGCCATCTCCTCCCGGGCCACGCTGTGGGAAGTGGAACACCACGACGGCTGGATCCACTTTCCCACCTTGCCGGTCACCGATCTCGATGGTCATGTGCTGGGCGCACTCACCCACAGCGCCCTGCGCACCGGCACCGCCAAGGCTGTCTACCGCGAGCGCCCGTCCAAATACTCACTGTTGACGCATATGACGCGGGCCTATTTTGTCGCCCTCGGCGGCATGATGCACGTGGTGACCGGGGTCGACTCCAGCGCAACCGAGCAGCGCATAACGCCGGCTCATGGCGGCGAGAAGGAGCCCGCGGAGACGGAATCCTGGGAGCGGCACTATGAGTAACCTTGCAACGCTTGACAGCGCGCAGATCGAGACAGAGCTGACCCGCAACTTCCTGCTGCGCTACCCGGCAGACGCCGCCCTGAAAATAGAAGCGCTGACGCCGACAGAGGTACTACCCTATCTCACCCCGCAATCCGCCGAGGTGCTGATCCCGGTCTGGAACAAGCTGGTACCCAGCATCGCCGCCAGATACACATTGCTGCTGCCGCAGCCGCTGGCAACCCGGATACTGAGTGATATGCCACCCAATAACGCGGTGCGTATCCTCACCCAGATGCCCCCCGGCAAGCGCCAGGAACAACTGGATCTGCTCAGCCCTGGCATCAGCCAGGAGCTGACCCAGCTGATGTCCTATCCGGAGGGCACCGCCGGGCGCCTGATGGACACCCGCATTCCCACCTATCGCGGTACCATGCTGGCCGGGGAGACCCTCGATTCCCTGCGCGAAACCGGTATGAAAACAGTTCGGGCGCTGTTTATCACCGAGACCGACGGCCGAATTCTCGGCCGGGTGTTACTGCAGGATCTGGCCCTGGCGCAGCCCTCAGCACACCTGGCGAGCCTGGCACAGCCGGTCAAGGCCACGGTCCAGCCCGTGGCCAGCCAGGAGGAGATTGGAGAGCTGTTTAAACGCTTCTCGCTGCTGGACCTGCCCGTGGTGGATCTCGATGGCGTTATGCTAGGCGTCATCATGCACACCAGCCTGCTGCAAACCATGCAGGAGAACTCCTCCGCCGACATTCAAACCATGGTCGGTGTCAGCCGTGAAGAGCGGGCGCTGTCGGCGCCACTGTTTGCGGTAAAAAAGCGCATGCCCTGGCTGCAAATCAACCTGTTAACCGCGTTTCTCGCCGCTGCGGTGGTGGGTATCTTCGAAAACACAATCGCCCAGTTCACCGCCCTGGCGATACTGCTGCCCGTGGTGGCCGGGCAGTCTGGTAATGCCGGCGCCCAGGCGCTGGCGGTGACCATGCGCGGTTTGGCGCTGCGGGAAATCACGGTGCGCCACTGGGTCCGGGTTATGTTCAAGGAAGTGCGAGTGGGTTTTCTCAACGGCCTCAGCATCGCCCTCACTTGTGGCATTGGCGTCTACTTCTGGAGTGGCTCCATCGGCTTGGTGGCCGTGATCAGCATGTCGATGGTACTGGCTATGATAGCTGCCGGTTTCGCCGGCGCGGTGGTGCCTATCCTGCTGGTGCGCCTGGGCCAGGATCCGGCCCAGTCATCGTCGATTATTTTAACCACGGTCACCGACGTGGCTGGCTTTTTTTCATTCCTCGGCATCGCCACTTTGTTAATGAGATACTTGTAGTGCACAGCCGAGTTTCGTTCCCCGAACATTCACTGTAACCCCATCAGGAGATCAAACATGCAAAACATTTTAGTCATTTGGGAATACGACAACCCCCACGATAATGTACTGAGCAGAATTCGCCACTTGCTGGGTGACAGCGTGGAGCACTTAACTCTGGTTGGCTACGCCTCTGGCGGTGCTGGTAAAACCGAGGCTGAAGTTCGCACTGCGGCCGGCGAAATAATTCCGCAGCCACTGCAGATCGATAAGGTCGTCCTGTCCAGCGCCGACACCCTGGAACAGGACATTATGGCCACCAGCGAGGCGCAAGCGTTCGACCTGCTGATCAAATCCGCAGCGCCGAAGACATCCCTGTTTACCACCAGCATCGATGCGAAGCTGTTGCGCCAGTTGCGACTACCGAAATTAATCTGCGCCAACCATCGACGTAAATCCGGCAATGCGATGCTGGCCACCGTGGACCTGAGCGACGACGCCCTGCAATCGGCCATCAACGACCAGGTGCTGACTGCCGCCGGGGAACTGTCGAAAAGCCTGCATAAAGAACTGAATATTGCCTATGTCATCCCCATCAAACGCACCGACTATGAACTGGAGTTGAGTGACCCTATGGTGCTGATGAGAAAACACGGCCCGGCCGCTACGGAAAAACTGAAGCAACTGGCGGCCCGCCACAACCTGCAGTCCGCCAAGCTGCACGTCAGTGCCGGCCTGCCGGAGATTGAAATAGGGACACTGGCGAAAGCATCCAAGTCCGACCTGGTGGTGGTCGGCAGTGTGGGTCGCAAGGGCCTCAAGGGCCTGCTGCTCGGCAACACCGCTGAAAGGGTTATAGAAAACCTGAAGAGAGATGTACTTGTTATAAGGCCGACAACGCAGGACTGATAGCTGCTCGCAGTATCACCGGGAGCGCCCTGCTGTACACGCCGGAAAGCGAACCAGGTTGGGGAAAACGCTAGCCTGGTGAGCTACCTGATTTCCCGGTAGCTAAACCCGGTGCCGCCAGGACACCGAATGTGCTAGCGCACATTCGGCCTGTCTCGGAGTTAATTCATCATCAGAACCCAGTCAGTAAAGACTGTTATCCAGGACGCCTGCATGGCAAACAGCCAACACTTTCCAGCCCTGAGCGCCCTTTATCCGCGCTCACTGAAATACCTCAGCCGCCATTTACAGACCCTGGTCAAAGGCCGGCTGTGGCTGCAGGTAATGGTGGGCATGGTGCTGGGCATTGTGGTCGGTGTCGCCCTAGGCCCCAGCGTCGGCCTGGTAGACCCGGCGCTGGCGGCGACCCTGGGTGACTGGCTGTCACTGCCGGGCAAGCTGTTCCTCGCCCTGATCCAGATGATGGTTATCCCGCTGGTATTCGCCTCCATCATTCGCGGCCTCGCCGCCACGGAAGACCTGGAGCAGTTGCGCAGTATCGGCGTGCGCGTGGTGCTGTATTTTATCGCCACCACCGCGCTCGCGATTGTCATCGGTATCGGCCTCGCCCTGATCATCAAACCCGGCACCTATGTCGACAGCCAGGCCCTGCAGGCAACCCTGGGCAGCATCCCGGCGGCCGCTGAGCTGCCGGCCCACAACGGCATCAATATCCAGGAATTGCCGCAAAAAGTGGTCGCTTTGCTGCCCACCAATCCGCTCAGTTCCATGGTGGAAAGCAATATGCTGCAGGTGGTCATTTTCGCGATAGTCATCGGCATCGCGCTGGTGATGATGCCGCCGGCACAGGCCAAACCGCTGCTGGACCTGATGGGTTCGCTGCAGGAGGTGTGCATGACGGTGGTGCGCTGGGCCATGCTGCTGGCACCGTTTGCGGTGTTTGGCCTGCTGGTGCAACTCACCGCCAAACTCGGCCTCAATGCCCTGCTGGGCATGGCGGTCTATGTGGGCACGGTACTGCTGGGCCTGCTGATCATGTTCGCGGTTTACCTGATTATCCTGTTTGTGGCCGCACGCCAATCGCCCATAAGCTTTATCGTCTCGGTAAAAGAAGTGTTGCTGCTGGCCTTCTCCACCTCCAGTTCCGCTGCGGTGATGCCCCTGTCCATCAAGACCGCCGAAGAAAAGCTCAAAGTAAGGCCTTCGGTGTCGCAGTTTGTGATCCCGCTGGGAGCCACCATCAATATGAATGGCACGGCACTCTACCAGGGTGTGGCGGCGATATTCCTGGCCCAGGTGTTTGGCATCGACATCAGCACTGGCGGTATGGTCCTGCTTATTATTACCGCGGTGGGCGCCTCTATCGGTTCCCCGGCCACACCCGGAGTCGGCATTGTCATTCTCGCCATGGTGCTGGGCAGTGTCGGCATACCCGCCTCGGGCATTGCCCTGATCATGGGCGTTGACCGAATTCTCGACATGAGCCGCACCGCAATCAACGTCGCCGGCGACCTGGTCACCGCCAAACTGATGGACCAAATGGTCGGCAGCAAGAGCAACCGCCGCAGCGAAGTGGTGACCGAACTCAGGCAGGAGCGTATTCGCCAGCAAACCGGAGAAGATGTACTGATCAACGGCAGTCGCGTCGACACCGGCAAGTGATGCCGCAGGGCGACCGCATCGGTATTGCTTGATTTTGCGCCGGGCATCAATACTATTGGAGCTCTAGGAGCCTGTCGGACTTAGGTGCCCGTAGCGAGAGAAAGTCCGATTTGAGTCAGTTTTTAACCATTTTTGAGGCGAATAGTGGTTCTATTTAACGAGAAAATGGTTAAAAAATGGCCAAGCTCGGCTTTTTCGCAGCAGGGCAACCCTAAGTCCGACAGGCTCCTAGTGCAGGAGTTGGCGTAATGTCCGGCGCTTACCCAAGGTGTGGACCTTAGCCAACTGCGCGGCCGACGCAATCCAATCTCCAGTTGTCCACGTAACCACAGCTTGCCTGTCACAAGCAAGCAACGACCAGCGTGCACAATAGGCGCAGGCGGCGTACCACTGCGGTGACCGGCCGCACCTGCAGATGCCTGCAAACCATTGATCGTGGCATCGACAAACCCTGTGCTCGCAGATTTAGCTGAGCATACAAACCGAATATTATTGAGCTGGTAAAGGCAACTAATGACTGCAGACCTCACCCCTGATGACGACCTGACCCCCATCGAGCGCTTTAGCCGCAACATTGAACGCTATATGCACACGGAAAGCTCCGCCGGAGTGATGCTGATTGGCGCCACCGTGCTGGCCATGATCATTGAAAACTCCCATCTGTCAGAGCTCTATGTATCCTTCCTGAGAATTGTCGGCCAGGTACAAATAGGTGCCCTCAGCATTGAGAAGCCCCTGTTCCTGTGGGTCAACGATGGCTGGATGGCGATCTTCTTTTTCGTGGTCGGGCTGGAGATCAAGCACGAATTGCTGCACGGCCACCTGTCGGATCGCTCGCAATTGGTGTTGCCACTGACCGGCGCCATTGGCGGCGTCGCAGCACCGGCCCTGATTTACGTGGCGCTGAATTGGCACGATCCAGTGGGCCTGAAGGGATGGGCGGTGCCAACCGCCACCGACATCGCCTTCGCCCTGGGGGTACTGGCAGCGGTGGGTTCACGTATTCCGGTGGCCTTAAAAGTATTTCTTATGACCCTGGCCATTCTCGACGACCTGATTGCCATTGTCATTATCGCCCTGTTCTATACCTCCGGCCTGTCGGTCGGTTCGCTGATCGCGGCTGCAGTAGTGCTCGGGTTGATGGTGTTGCTCAAGGTGCTCGGCGCTCGCGGTCCGTTTCCCTACATGGCCCTCGGCGCCATATTGTGGGTGTGCGTGCTAAAATCCGGCGTGCACGCGACCCTGGCCGGGGTTATAACGGCCTTCTTTATTTCGGCAAAGATTCCTGAAGGCCAGACGGAGTCTCCATCCAAGGCACTGATCGAAGACCTCCACCCCTGGGTGGCCTTTGTCATCCTGCCCATGTTTGCCTTTGTCAACGCCGGGATTCCCATGGAGGGGCTGAAGCTGTCGAGTTTGCTGGATCCGGTTCCCCTCGGCATCGCCCTGGGTTTGCTGGTCGGCAAGCCCGTTGGTGTCATGCTCTGCAGCGGCCTGGTGGTAATGGCTGGTAAAGCGCGCCTGCCCGACGGTGTCAGCTGGACCCAACTGTTTGGTGTGTCGCTGCTCTGTGGAGTGGGCTTTACCATGAGCCTGTTCGTCGGCGGCCTGGCGTTTGCGGAGGGAGGATCGGGCTATGCCCGGATCGATCGACTGGGTATTCTGGTGGGTTCCGGCTTGAGCGCCATAGCCGGCTACCTGGTGTTGCGGGCATCGGTCAGGGGGCAGCCCAAACCGGCAGCTGTTCCCGCTGGCACCTCACACTAAACTGGAAACTGGCTTGCCTTGTAAAAGGCTAGTCAGCTTCCATTTGCCCGCCAGTACCGCTCTGGCGGGCTAGAACCATTTTCGCCACTTGAAGAACAGCACCTGTACCACGACCATCGCTACCAGTAAGAGCGAAAACTCCCAAAAGGCAGAGGGATCATCCACCCCTGGCAGGCCGCCTACATTGATGCCGAGCAGACCGGTAAAAAATCCCAGCGGTAAAAAGACCGCGGCGATGACGGACAGTAGATAGGTATTCTTGTTGAGGCGATCACTCAGCAGTGAGGTCAATTCATCCTGCACGATTTGCGCCCGCTCCCGCACTGCATCCAGGTCCTCCACAAAGCGGGTCAAACGATCGTAACTTTCCTGCAGGTAGCGCTTGTCCATGCTGCTGAAAAATTTCAGGTCGGTGTTGCGCAGTTTGGCCAGCGCGTCGCGCTGCGGCGACAGGTAGCGCCGAAACATAATGGCGCGCTTGCGAATCAATACCACCTCGTGACGCAATCTGCTGTCGGGCTTCTCGATAATCCTCTCTTCCACGTCATCGGTTAACTCCCCCAGGCGGATCACCGAACTTTCCATGCGATCACAGAGCCCGGCGATCAACATAGAGAGCACTTCGCCCGTGGTCTTCGGGCCACTGCCTTTTTGCAGGCGCTGCTCCAGGTCCGCGACCGCCTTCAGTTTGCGCCGGCGATTGCTGATGATGCGATTCTGGTCGATATACAGGCGAATAGAGACCATGTCTTCCGGGTCTGCGTCTTCATTCAAATTGACAGCGCGCAAGAAACACAGCATACCGTCGCCGTGCTCCACCACTCGAGGCCTGGTCTCTTCCGCCGTCAGTGCCTCTACCAAGAGTGAGTCGAGGCCGCTGTGCTGGCGCAGCCAGTCCTGCGCTTGTGGCTGGGTAATATCCAGGTGAATCCAGTGCTTGCCGTCGATAGGTTGCGTTACTTCTGTGGCGGAAATAGGGTCGGCCCCACCCTTGCCATCCAACTTACAGGCCAATAACAGCCAGCCTTCATTCATAATCATTTTCCAGGTGTCGTCATTTCCGGGTAATCGCAGCGGGCCGCGATTGACCCGACCTCGGGCTACTGTATATCATCGAAGGCTTTAGCCGACAAATGAATGTAGATTCGATGAACGATTCGAGCAGCCAGCCAAACAACAACTCGGCCCCTGCACTCTGGGCCTCCCTGCTCACTGTCGCCGACAAACCTGTCTATGTCGAGGTAGGCGACCTGTGCCTTACTATTCGCAAAATGCTGCACGAGTGGCAGTTGAGTTATCACTGGGAAAAGAAAGGCAATCAGGGAGGGTTTGACTGCCGCTCACTGGACGGTATCGGCGACAACCCGGAAACCATTGTGCGCATCGCGATGGAAACCATGAGCGATGGCCTCAGCCTGCTGCCCCGGCTCGCCGACCGGCCAATTGTGGTGCGACCCTACTCGCCGTTTACCATCCCCGCGCACAACAAGGTCACTCTCTATGTGACCACGCCCATTTGGCTGAGTGTCAATTTCGCCGAACGGGTGACCCGGGAGTTTCCGGTGCAGCAGCTGTCCGACACCTGGATGGGCCCCAAATCCAATGCCGGCGAGCTCTGTTACGGCTCCCACACTCACGCCCGGCTGGATGAAGACATGTTGTTGCACCTGCCCTACCGGGCCCTGACTCCGGTGACTATGCACAACAAAAGTGGCGCTGACTTCACCCTTGAGCGCCTCAGTATTCCCGCGCCCCACCTGGCGCTTTATCACGATGGCGAACAGCTGATAACCCAGCCCCTGACCATTACCATCGATGCGGAAGGAAGACGCGGAATCGTTAATATCGGCAAGATCAGCGACCGCGAAGTCCTCTCCCCGGCACGCAAGAATGCCGAGCGCGGTATTCTGGTCAGCACCTGGGAAAACCTGTTTGCCTGAAACTGATCCACGCACCCAATTGTGAATGAGTAGTTTATGAATGAAGTAGTCACCGATCACAGCGTGCAGGACGCCATCACCTGGGCCGCGATTCTGAAAGCCATGGTGATCGTCATCGCCGGCTGGTATCTGTCCGGGTTGTTGAGCCGCACTTTCCGGCGCTCCAGCGAGGAAAAGCTCACCGTGCACCAACTGGCCATATACGGCCGCCTGGTATTTTACGGCGTCTTTGCGCTGTTTGTGGTCACCGCCATTCACCAGCTGGGCTTCAAGATATCGGTGCTGCTGGGTGCCGCCGGCATTCTCTCAGTAGCCATTGGTTTTGCCTCCCAAACTTCGGCCTCCAACCTGATCAGTGGCCTGTTTCTGCTGGGCGAGAAATCGTTTGAAGTGGGCGATGTGCTGCGGGTTGGCAGCGATGTCGGCGAGGTGATCAGCATCGACCTGCTGTCGGTAAAACTGCGCACCTTCGACAACCTGTTTGTGCGCATCCCCAACGAAGCGATGATCAAGGGTACCGTCGTCAACCTGACCAAATTCCCCATTCGCCGCGCCGACCTGACCGTCGGCATTGCCTACCGGGAGGATGTGCGCCAGGTGACCGAGCTGTTGCTGGATATCGCCGACCGGGAGATTCGGGTGCTGGAAGAGCCGCAACCCTTCTGCATTACCACCAATTTCGGCAGCTCGTCGGTGGACTTGCAGCTGTCGGTATGGTGTCGGCGGGAGTTTTTCCGGGAGCTGAAAAGCGAATTGATGATGGCCATCAAGGAAGAGTTCGACCAGCGCGGCATCGAAATACCCTTCCCCCATGTGTCCCTTTACAGCGGCTCGCAAACGGAGCCATTTCCGGTGCAGAGAGTCGAAGAGGGGCGGCCATAGTCACGAACTCTCGCGCTGTCCGGGGCGCTCCAGACCGGCAGCCTGTTTTGCCGCCGGCGGCGAACCGGTCACGCTATACCGGGGGGCGTTCGATAATTCCCATCATCTTGTAGGCCAGCAGCGCCGCCGAAAACTCGTAGGCATGAAAGCCCTCGATCGGGGCAAACTCGACAATATCAAAGCCGATAATCTGGCGCTGTTTGCGCACCGACTCAAACAGCGCCAGGGTCTGGTACCAGCCCAGGCCGCCGGGCACGGGTGTGCCGGTGGACGGAAAGATGGACGGGTCCATGCCATCGATATCGAGGGTGAAGTAAACCTTTTCCGGGAATTCGTCGGGCAACTCAAAGGTCTGCACGTTTTTCGGCACCAGCACCTCGGCGTCGAGATGACGCACACCGTGCACCTTGCGCGACTTGATCTCCTCCTGGCACATGGCTCGCACCCCCAGCTGGAACAGCGGCACATCCTCGTCGACGATGCGCTTCATCACCGAGGCGTGGCTGTAAGGGTTGTCTTCGTAGGCATCGCGCAGGTCGGCGTGGGCATCGATCTGCACCACCCCGAAGTCCTCCACCCCGGCCTCCAGCAAGCCCTTGATTACGCCGTAGGTGACCGTGTGTTCACCGCCCAGCATCACCGGCATCTTGCCCGCCTTGACGATTTCCTGGGTCAGCTGGGAGATCCGTTCGATCACCTCTTCCGGCGTGCCGCCCATATCCACCGGGGCGTGGGTGTAGATACCCTGCTGCGCCGGCGTGCTCTTGCCGTCCCAGGTTTCCAGCTGCCAGGACGCCGCCAGGATGGCCGCCGGCCCCTTGGCAGTGCCACCGCCGTAGGATACGGATTCTTCGTAGGGCGCCGGAATAATGTGAAAGCGTGCGTCTTCCGGCTTGGGCTGTTCCTGCTCGGAACCCAGGAATACGGGATAGCCCGGCGCAGCCAACTGGTCAAATTGATTCATAGTATCACCTGTCACGATAAGCGCTGCTTAAAGTCCTGATAACCAAACTCTTTTACCAGCCGCAGGTCGTCTGTTTCAGAGTTCCAGATAGCAATAGCCGGCAGGCCGATGCCATTAAAGGTCGAGGTTTTCACCATGGTGTAGTGAGCCATATCGTCAAACACCAGGCGCTGACCAATCCGCAACGGCTCGTTAAAACTGTAATCCCCCATGACGTCCCCTGCAAGACAAGTTTGCCCCCCCAAGCGATAGCAATGGGGCTTGGCACCGGCCTCGCCGGCGCCGAACACTTCGGCCCGGTAGGGCATCTCCAGGGTATCGGGCATATGGCAGGTGGCCGAGGTGTCGAGAATGGCCAGGTCCATCTGGTTGTGAGTCAGGTCCAGCACCTCGGCGACCAGCACCCCGGTGTGGATGGCGATGGCTTCGCCAGGCTCCAGGTAGACCTGCAGCTGGTACTTTTCCTGTACCTGCACGATGCGTTCGATCAGCCCATCCACATCGTAATCGCCCCGGGTAATGTGATGACCCCCACCGAAGTTGAGCCACTGCATATCCGGCAACAGGTGGCCGAATTGCTCTTCGACCGCGTCCAGGGTGCGCGCCAGCGGGGCAAACTCCTGCTCGCAGAGGGTGTGGAAATGCAGCCCGGAGATGCCCTCCAGCGACTGGCCGGCAAACGCCTGCAGCGGTATACCCAGGCGCGAACCCGGGGCACAGGGGTCGTACAGGGGCACGGCGCCTTCGGAGTGATTGGGGTTGACCCGCAAGCCGAATTTCAATTCTGGCCGCAGCGCCTGGGCCTCCTTGACCAGCGGCTGGAAACGCTGCCATTGGCCGAACGAGTTGAACACCACGTGGTGGGAGATTTTCAGTATCTCGCGCAGGTCTCGCTCCGTGTAGGCGGCGCTGAAGGTGTGCACTTCACCGCCAAACTCCTCCTGCCCGAGGCGCGCCTCAAACAGGCCGCTGGCGCAGGTGCCCGACAGATAGCGCCGCACCAGCGGCGCCAGACTGAACATGGAGAAGGCTTTCAGTGCCAACAGCACTTTGGCGCCGGACTCCCGCTGCACCCGCGCCAGTACCTGCAGGTTCTTTTCCACTGCCGCTTCATCGACCACGTAGCAGGGCGACGGCACCCGGGTCGGGTCGAAGCGGTGAAAGGTCTGACTCTTGATTTCAGCCATTGGCAACAACCTTAGAGCAGGTCAAAGTCGGGATCTTCGATAACGGTCCAGGGCAGGCCGTAGGCGTTCATATCCGCCAGGAACGGATCCGGATCCAGCTGCTCGATATTCCACACACCGGGCTGCATCCAGGTGCCTTCCATCATCATCTTGGCGCCGATCATGGCCGGCACGCCGGTGGTGTAGGAAATCGCCTGGGACTGCACTTCCTTGTAGCAGTCCTGATGGTCGCAAATATTGTACAGGTAGACGGTTTTTTCCTTGCCATCCTTGATGCCGCGCACCACACAGCCAATACAGGTGCGGCCCTTGGTGCGGGGGCCGAGGCTGGCGGGATCCGGCAGCAACTGCTTGAGGAACTGGATCGGTACGATCTGCTGGCCCTGGAACTCCACCGGCTCGATGCCAGTCATGCCGACATTGCCCAGCACCTCCAGGTGCTTCAGGTAGCTGTCGCCGAAACTCATCCAGAATTGGGCCCGCTTCAGGCTGGGGTAGTTTTTGGTCAACGACTCCAGTTCTTCGTGGTAGAGGCGGTAAATATTGAATGTGCCGACCCCTTCCGGGCAGGTAAAGGACTGCTTCACGGACATGGGTGGAGTGGTCACAAATTCGCCGTTCTCCCAGTGCCGGCAGTCCGCCGTCACCTCGCGAATATTGATTTCCGGGTTAAAGTTGGTGGCGAACGGGTAACCGTGGTCACCGCCGTTGACGTCGATAATGTCCAGGTAGTGGATTTCATCGAAGTAGTGCTTGGCGATATAGGCGGTAAAGACATTGGTGGCACCGGGGTCAAAGCCGGAACCGAGCAGGGCCATCAGGCCGGCGTCGCGAAAACGCTGCTGGTAGGCCCACTGCCAGCTATACTCGAATTTGGCGGTGTCCAGCGGCTCGTAGTTGGCGGTATCCAGGTAGTGCACGCCGGTTTCCAGGCAGGCATCCATAATGGTGAGATCCTGGTAGGGCAGTGCCACATTGATCACCATAAACGGTTGCACCTTGCGAATCAGGGCCACCAGTTCAGGTACATTGTCAGCGTCCACCTGGGCCGTCTCAATAGGGCGCGAGAGCTGGGCGGCAATTTTCTTGCACTTCTCTTCATTGCGGCTGGCCAGCACGATCTCCGGAAAGACATCGGCCAATTGCGCGCATTTGTGGGCTACCACCTGGCCGACGCCGCCGGCACCTATGATCAATACTTTTTTCATTTATGGGTCTCCATTGTCTCCGGTGGGCATACGGCATTCAACGCCCGGTGGAGGTTCCGATTTAGCGGTTTAAACAGACTGCCGGATTGCGCCCCGGCACGGATCCGGCTTGCGCGGCGGCGCCGTGGCACGGGCGCCGCACAAGCTGTTAGTCATCTTCGCGTTCGTAGTAGGTGTAACCGTCCATGCTGGCGCGGTAGGTCTTCAGCATTTGCTGGCGCTCGCGGGTGGTAATGCGCCCCTCGCGCACGGCGCGCTCGGCGGTGTTACGGTAGCGCAGCTCCATTTCTTTGGGCTCGAATTCCACGTAGCTGAGCACGTCGGCGATGGTGTCGCCGTGAATTTCCTTGACCATATCGAAGCTGGCATCGGCATTCAGTCGCACACTGACCACATTGGTGTCGCCAAACAGATTGTGCAGGTCGCCGAGCGTTTCCTGGTAGGCGCCCACCAGGAACACCCCCATATAGTACTCTTCGTTCAATTCGATGGCGTGCACCGGCAGGGTCTTGCTGACGCCCTTCTCCTGGTCGATAAAGCGGTCGATCTTGCCGTCGCAATCACAGGTAATGTCAGCCAATACCGCCTGCCGGGTAGGACGCTCATCGAGCCGGTGAATCGGCATAATCGGGAACAGCTGATCGATCGCCCAGATATCCGGCAGTGACTGGAACAGGCTGAAGTTGCCGTAATAGATATCGGCCATGGAGGTCTTCAGGTCTTCCAGCTCCGGGGGAATCTTTTCTACCTCATCCAGCATCGCGTCGATGCGGTGCAACACCTTCAGGAACAGGTTTTCGGCGATGGCCCGGCCGCGCAGGTCGAGCTGGCCGCGGCGAAACAGCTCGCGCACTTCATTGCGGTAGTAATAGGCGTCGTTGTAACACTCCTGCAGCCGGTCCGGCGTCAGGTAGTTCATGATCTCGCGCATCAAGGCCACCTGTTGCGGCTCATTGGCGGAATGATCCGGCAAGTCGATGGGCTCGAAATGGTTGTAATCGAGAATATTGAACAGCAGCACCGAGGAGTAGGCCACCGTCGCCCGACCTGACTCGGTGACAATGACCGGGTGCGGCATGTCATAGCGATCGAGGGTGGTCTTGAGGGTTTCGACGATGTCGGTGCAGTACTCTTCCAGGCTGTAGTTGCGGCTCTGGTTGTCGTTGCTGCGCGCGCCGCTGTAATCCACCGCCAGGCCGCCACCCAGATCGATATGGGTAAGTTGGGCGCCCTCCTTGAGCAAGTCGATATAGTAGCGACAGGCCTCGTTAATACCCCCGCGAATCTCGCGGATATTGGGGATTTGCGAACCCAGGTGGCAGTGCAGCAGCTGCAGGCAGTGCAGCATTTCCTCCCGCTTGAGAGTATCCACCACCTCGATGATCTGGGTGGTGCTCAAGCCAAACACGCTGCGGTCACCGCTGGTGGAATTCCAGTGACCACTGACCTGGGAGGTCATTTTGACCCTCACCCCGATTTTCGGCTCCACCCCCAATACCCGGCTGCGCTCGACAATAATCGGCAGCTCGGTAGGGGTTTCGATAACGAAATAGCACTGGAAGCCGAGCTTGATGGCCTGCAGGCCGAGGTCAATAAACTCCTGGTCCTTGTAGCCATTGCAGACTATCAGGCTGCCCGGCTCTTCCAGTGTAGAGAGCGCGGCGATCATTTCCGGCTTGCTGCCCACCTCGAAGCCGTGCTTGAAGCGCGCGCCAAAGTCGGCGATCTCCTGCACCACATGGGCCTGCTGGTTGACCTTGATGGGGTAGACACCGCGGTAGATATTCTTGTAACCGAGCTCTTCGATGGCTTTTCTGAAGGCGTTATTCAACCGCGACACCTGGGCGTCGAGAATGTTTTCGATCCGCAGCAGCACCGGCATTTGCAGGTCGCGCTCCAGCACGCCCTTGACGATGTTCATCAAGGGCACCTCGGTATGCAGGGTCTTGGCAGTTACCAGGCCGTCTTTATTGAGGCCAAAATAGTCATTGCCCCAACCGTTTATGCCGTACAGTTCAGCCGAATCCTCAGTGCTCCAGGCAGTGCGGTCACTCTCAGTGCGGTCACTCTGTTCCAATGGCGTCTCCCGTGTCAAAATACAGTTCTATCGAATAGAGTCTTACTCGCTGGCCAATATGAACCCGGGCCGACCCTGAAAGCGCGCAATTCTGGCGTAAATCCCCGGCCTTTACCACTCCTATATACGCGTGCCGGAATAACCCCGGCCGGGCACCGCCACAGCCGCCATTTCTGGCACCCGCCTATCAAAACATATAAGAAAGCACATTGAAACCCGAGCCCGGATTTGGCAGCGCCGGGGCGGCTGCCCGTGCTGTGATCGTCGCAGCAATTATGGCCAGGCTCCTTATTGGCGGGAAAATTGTCGCGCTATTTATCCGCGTCAGGATCGCCCCTCGCGCCCGTGATCGACACGGCGCCTCGGAAAAATGTACCCAGGTAACCATACTGGACAATCAAATGCGAAAAAGCATTGTCGATTCCATTTCGGCAAGCTACTCTGCTGCGCTGGTCCCTGGCAGCAGTCCGATAGCCTCGGGCCCGCTCACCGTCACTAGTGCATTGCGCAGCGGTCACATAGCCTACAATTATTGTGGCGGTAGCAACCAACCGCAGAACAAACAATTGCAATCATACTGTTGCGGCAACAGACGCTTGCTACAACAGCACCAATGAATCGGGCACATCCAGGAAAACAGACAAGGAAATTTCCATGAGTAACGGCACCAAAATAGTCGCAACAACCCTTCTCGCACTTGCCTCAGCAGCCACTTATGCAGGCCCCTACAGCCCCAGCGAGTCGGAGCGGTCTTATGTGACCGTCGCAGTTGGCAAGACCGACACGGGCGAGAAGGGATTTGACGAGGGCGATTACATCAGTGGCGCCCTGGGCTGGCAGTTCAACAAAAACTGGGGTATCGAAGGCAGTTACGCCGATATCGGTGACATCCATTCAGACGCGCCAGTGCCCGGTATTGGCATCGTTGAATTCCAGGGCAGCGCGTTCGTCGTATCCCTGGTTGGAATTATTCCGGTAACCGGTTTTATGAACCTGTACGGTAAATTCGGCCTGGCGTTCTGGGATGCCGAATTAAATGTGCCGGGCGAGGGCGAACTGCAAAGCTTTAACGGCGAGGATATTGCCCTGAGTGTGGGCGCCGAATTTCGCCTCAACGACAGTTGGAGTGCACTTGCGGAATACCAGCGCATCGACCTGAACGACTCCGGCGATGACGAATGGGAGTTGGACGGCGACCTCGACAGCTGGTCAGTAGGCATTCGCTACTCCTTCTAACAGGCTAACTCTGCCTGGGGCTGCTGTGTATTCGTGGCGCCCGACACGCCCGGAGCCAGGCAACTGCAGAGCCCCTCATCTTCAAGCGCAGGGCAATCTTGCCCTCGCTACGGGCGACCCCGGCGCAGCTGTGGGCTTGCCGGTCTCACCCGCAGGGTCTGCAAGCCTGTACCAAACCCAGCGGCCGCTAACCCGCTCGCGGCTCGCAGCCACGCTGCAGCATTGATCTTTGCAGGTTATAGTGGCAACTTAGCTACTACCCAATCGCGCCGACTTAACGCCCCCGATGGCGGTATAATCCCGGGACTACCTTATGCCTGAACAGCTTGCTCCAACCTACACCTGGCCGCGCCGCAGCGCCCTCGTCGCCCTGCTGGCGGCCTTTATCGCGCTGGCACTGCTAACCGCCAGTGGTTTCGGCTATCGCTGGCAGTGGTGGCCACTGGGCACCGCCTTCGCCATGCTGCGCTGGGGCGCCTGGCTGGGGGCGGCGGCAATGCTGCTGGGGCTGATTGCCGGCGGGCTGTCGCTGCGGCGTAAATCCGGCCACTTCACCGCCCTGGCCCTTATAGCACTGATCGGTGGCGGCGTGGCCCTGGCCATGCCCGGCCAGTGGCTGCTGAAAGCCCGCGACTTGCCGCGCATTCACGACATCACCACCGACCCCGCTGACCCACCGGCCTTCGTGGCCATTGTCCCCCTGCGACAGTCCGCACCCAACCCGGTGGGTTACGATTACGCCGTCAATGCCGAGGCCCAGCGCCAGGCCTATCCCGATATCCAGACCATGCGCCTGCCTGTACCCTCAGACCAGGTCTTCGCCGCCGCCAACCTGGCGGTGCAGCAACTGGGCTGGCAGCTGGTCGCCGCCGACGCTGAGGACGGCCGCATCGAGGCCACCGACACCACGCGCTGGTTTGGCTTTAAGGACGATGTAGTGGTGCGTATTCGCGCCGCCGATGACCAGACCCTGGTGGATGTGCGCTCCAAGTCGCGGGTGGGTAAATCCGATGTTGGCGTCAACGCCGATCGCATTCGCACCTTTCGCAAAAAACTGGAAAAGAATCTGCGCTTGCCTTAATCCGGCTTGAAGCTGTCCTGCAACCGAAAACAGCAACTTATATGACCTTTTCTAATCACCACTAAATCAATGCGTCGTGCAGCTGGTACTGAGGTTGGTCTGGCTTCGGGGGCTAATTAGATAGCCTTGCGCAACCGGTTTTTGGTTTATAGTCGAGTCTATGAGCCGACAACCCGTTCTTGTCTACGATGGTGAATGTCGCTTTTGCTGCAGCTGGATCAACTACTGGTCGCAGCTAAGTGCCGGACAGGTTCACTACCGCCCCTACCAGCAGGCCGCCGGCGACTACCCGCAGCTGGATACCCAGCAGTTCCAACAGCATATCCAGTACTTCGATAAACAGGGGCGACGCTACCAGGGAGCGGCGGCCGCCTTCCAGGTGCAGCGCAAAATAGCCGGCCAGGGTTATTGGTGGTGGCTGTATAGCCACCTGCCCGGCTTCGCCCCGCTCAGCGAGCGTATTTACAACCTGGTCGCAGCCCACCGCGGTCCGGCCTTTGCCGCGCAAAAGTTCTTCTGGGGCAAGGAGCTTTACCCGGATCGATACCAGCGTGTCAGCTGGCTATTCCTGCGCCTGTTGGCACTGCTCTACTTTGCCGCCTTTTTCTCCTTCTACCGCCAAGCGCTGGCTTTGATCGGCAGCAACGGCCTGTTGCCGCTGCCGGAATTTCTCGCCCAGGCTCGCGACCTCGGTTTCTGGCAGTTGCCCACCCTGTTCTGGTGGCAAACCTCGGACCTGGCCATCGAAGGGCTGTGCCTGGCGGGCCTGCTGGCCAGCTTGCTGTTGCTGCTCAACCGGCTGGTGCTACCCTGCCTGGTATTTCTCTACCTCGCCTACCTGTCGCTGCTGCACGGAGGCCAGGTCTTTATGCAGTACCAGTGGGACCTGTTGCTGCTGGAAACCGGGTTCCTGGCAATATTCCTCGGCCGCGGCCATAAACCGGTAATCTGGCTGTTTCGCTGCCTGCTGTTTCGCTTCGTGTTTCTCGCCGGCGCGGTCAAGCTGCTCAGCGGCGACCCCAGCTGGGCCAACCTCAGCGCCCTCCAATTTCACTTTCAAACCCAACCCCTGCCCTCACCACTGGCCTGGTATGCCCACCAGTTGCCGGAGACGTTGCTGCAAGTGGCCACCGCGCTGGCACTGGTCATTGAACTGGTCCTGCCGTGGCTGTTTTTCCTGCCACGGCGCCCGCGCCAGTGGGCGGCCTGGGGCCTGATCCTGCTGCAACTGGCGATCCTGCTGACCGGCAACTACAACTTTTTTAACCTGCTCACTCTGGTGCTGTGCCTGTTCCTGTTCGATGACCACAGCCTGCGCTGGCTGCCGATCCCGCTGGCCGCTGCTGAGCGCCAACCCCCGACCGGCCGCTGGCGGCTGGCGGCTATCACCACTGTCAGCCTGTTGCTGTTCAGCCTCAACGGGGTCTGGCTGTGGCTGGGATTGCAGCGCCCAACAACACCCGCCGCGATCTACGCCGTGGCCCGGGTCACCGAGCCCTGGCACTGGGTCAATGCCTACGGCCTGTTTGCCAACATGACCACCGAGCGGCTGGAAATCGTTATCGAGGGCTCGCTGGACGGGCAGCAGTGGCAGGCCTATGAATTGCCGTTCAAGCCCGGCGCTGTCGACCGGGCACCGGGCTGGAATATTCCCCACCAGCCGCGACTGGACTGGCAACTGTGGTTTGCCGCCCAGGACAGCGTCCGCCATCCCCCCTGGCTGCGCCCGCTAATGCTCAACCTGCTGTTCAACGCCCAACCGGTCACCGGCCTAATGGCTCACAACCCGTTTGCCGACACCGCGCCACGCTACCTGCGGGCACGCCTGTTTCGCTACCGGTTTACAGACTGGTCCGAGCGCAGCAAGTCAGGCAACTGGTGGCAGCGACAGTTGGTGAGTGATTACTACGGACCACTGTATGTGGAGATCGGTGTGTCCGAGCTCAGCCCGGGCCTGGAGCGGGCAGAGTAGCATTGTTCGCCCGCTGGCAGTGATGCAAGCCGGCGCTTTTAATCCTTAATGCTGCCACGCTTTCCGGTCGCTTTACTCTCGCACCGCTACTCTTTCGTGCCTTTCGCACCGCTAAACATTCCTACCGTTAAATATTGATACCGCCACACTCGATAGCGTCACGCTTTCACGCTGCCAACCTGATGATCCGGCCACCATTCAGGCTTTTACGCTTCATCCTTTTACAAAGACATAGTGCTTGTTACAAAGACATAGTGCTTGTTGGCCACCACACAGCTTACCAAAGTGGCGCCCCGGCGCTGACAGGCAGCAAGCTTGAGCGACGCACCGGGCCCCTGGGAGATGGCCACCTGCAGGCGCGCCTTGTCGCGCTTGAGGTATTTGTACATGGTGTCAAAGCGGCGGCTAAAGCTCACTCCCCGGGCACTGATGTCGTAAAAAATATACTGGAACTTGGCGAAGCTGAGGGTCGATTCCGCCAACCCGATCTCGATCATCTTGTGCACATAGCGGACAAAGGCGGCCTCCAGGTAACGCTGCACTTCGCTGGCATCCTCTATATTGCCGCTAAACGCCGGCAAATCCATACTGTTGGCCTCACTGAGGGCTGCTGCGGCCAGGGCATCATTGCGTCGATTCGCGGCGAAGCGGAACACCTCCCCAGCGCAGACGATGTGCGCCGCTTGCCAGCTGCAGCCGTGCAGCCCATGGTCGAGCCCGGCGTCGATTCTATTGCCGAGCTCCGCGCTGGTATCGCTCCCGGCGGCCGGGTTTGGCGGCGCGGTTGGCAAAGGTGCTTGCGGGGGCTGCTGCCTGAATTGTTGTGAGTCTTGCTGTGAACCAAGCTGTGAGTCTTGTTGCGAGGCTTGCTGCGGAGAACTTGGCCGCTGCCCGGCGGCCACCGTGGGCGCGCGCTCCGCTGGCGCTCGAGCGCCGGAGCGCGGTGGCTGGATAATGATACCCGCGCGCCGCGCCGGTCGCTGCAGCAGCAGCGCCTGGGTCACTTCGTCGTTATTCCTGAAGTCTCGCCAGGCCGGCAAGCCCTGGCTTTTGCCCAGCGCTTGCAGTTCGCAATAGACCTGTTCGTAGTAATTCTCCGCCAAACTGAAACAGAGCAGGTCCGCTCGCGCACTGCCACACACCAGCAGCAGGCCGAATACCGCCAGCCAGCTTAGCCATCCGGGTTGTTGCGCTGGCTGCAGCGCCCGCCGACCCGCGGAATGAATAGCTTTGCCAGTAACCGGGCTCACAACTGCACTCACTGCCGGCTTCACGACTAAATTTATGGTCGGATTCATGCTGGTATACCCGTCCGGGAGCGGCAGCTCTTTAGTGCCTCACCGCGGGCCTGCAAACGCTGCAAGGCCGGCGTTACTCTGCGCCGCTGCAACCCTGCCTGCATTTCCTGCACTAACGCCTGCGCCCGATCGCAATGCCCGGCCTGCACGTACAACTCAGCCAGCTGCAGTTGCCACAGGGGGCTGTGCTTCATGGTCTCGCCCAACAACTGCTGGCGCCGGATCGCGGCCGCCCACTGCTGGTTACTGAGCGCAAGGGCGATGGCGGCGCGCTGCAGGTTGATGTTCATTCCCAACCGAGCCATACCCTGATCGAGCAGCGCCAGCGCCAACTCCGGTTTATTGCTCTCCTCGGCCAGCGCCGCCAGCGCCAGGTATTGTCCCGGGGCCGGCGCCGCTGAGCCGGCTAAAAACTGGCGGTAATCTCCCAGTGCTCGCTCCGCCTCGCCCACCTGCTGCCAGGCTCGGGCCCTCGCTTCGAGGGCGGGCAGCGCGCCGGGATGGGACTGCAAATAATCGCTAAACTGCTCGATGGCCGCTGCCGCCTGACCGCTTTGGAACAGCAGCAGCCCCTGTACATAAGCCACCTGGCGCGGATCGCCGAGGGCTTTGGCGGCATCGATATCGGCTCTGGCGGCACTGAAATCCCCAACCTCGATCAGCAGGCTCGCGCGCTGCAAATACAGGTGCTGGGCCGGCGCCGCAGCAATTTGTCCGCTCAAATAGTGCAGGCTCAGCTCGCTGCCCGGGTGAGCCCAGAGCCACAGGGGCGCCAGCAGCGCTAAGCACCCGAGCCCCAGTGCTGCAGCTCTAGCGCCTGATAGAAACACTGTCCAGCACCTCACCCTGATCGTTGATAAAACGCGCCGTCAACACCGAGCGGCCGACATCGATGACCACCGAGCCCAGCTGCGCCAGGCCGTGGCGCAACTGCGGGTCGCGCGGCTGCATGGCGTGGGCCGGATGATCGAGCTTGCCCTTGCCGAGGGAGAGCTTGCCGGAGCTGCCGGCAACGGTATAAACCACCTTGTCGTCCGCCTGGCTGGCGGGGCTGACCTGCGAGTAAAACTGCTCACCCCTGCCGGTCGCGGGCTCTCCGTCGGCATTTAACTCGGCGTGCAACTCGGGCCGAAACGAATCGGCATCACCGCGATGGCCGTGCAAATACCAGGAGCGCTCGTAGGAATGGCTGTGGCCGCTGTACACCAGGTCCACACCGTAGTCCTCGAATACCGGCGTGAATTCCCGCCGCATATCGAGAATCGGCTGGTCATAGCCCACTCGCCTCGTCGCTTCGGTGTCGGAGTCATGACTGCCCTTGGTGTAGGGTGGGTGATGAAAGATGACGATGGTCCAGTCCAACTCATTGGCAGCCAGGTCCGCGACCAACCATTGCCGCATGGCCTCGCGCTGGCTGGCATCCCGCGCCGACAACTGGGAGTCGAGGCTGACCACATGCACATTGCCATAGTCAAAGGCGTAATACTGCTCGGTACCGCTAGCTACCCCCCCGGCCTCTGCCGCTGCCGGCAGGGTAAAGATATCCAGGTAGGGCATCCTCTGCGGTGCGCGCTGCTGCGGAGTCCAGAAGCTGTCGGCCGAGGCCGAAGTACTGACCCCGCTCCAGGTGACCCTGCCGTAGCCGGGGTAGTCGATCTCGCCATAGCCCATCTCGTGATTGCCAATGGTCGGCCACAGCGAACTCTGGTACAGGAGCGGGCCATACAGGTCGAACAGCGCCAGCTGCCACTCCCGATCAGTACCGGCGGGATAGGCGTTGTCGCCGAGTAACAGAATCATGTCCAGCGGATCGTCACTGCGGTCGCGGTTGTAGGCGAGAAACCCCTCCATAACCGCTTGCGCCTTGCCCGGGTACTTGGGAAGACCGGCGCCGTTGCGCACACTGGCGGTACCGGAGTCACCCAGTAACCAGAGTCGCAACGTGCCATCTGCAGGTAGCTGCCCGCTGCGAGGCGCGGTGCGAAAGCGTAACTCCGGCCCGCGATAAGTACCCACCGAGTAGCCATACTGGCGATCCGCCGACAGCCCGACAAAGCGAACCTCACGATGCTCAGACGCTGTTTCCAGCGCAGCCTGGCAACGGATTTTGCCCCCTGCGGCGGCATAGAGGCAGGCCTCTGCGGCCGGCCCCCGCCATTTGATAATGGCGCTGCTGCTGGTGACCTGTTGCAAAAACAGCCGCGCCGGTGGCGTACCGCTCGTCTCGGCCAGTACGGACGCTGGCACCGATAAGGAGGTTGATGTTGATGTTGGCGAACCAGTGGCGCTGAGCTCACTGCAGGCGGACAGGCCCAGCAGGCCGCACAATAGGGCGATAGCGGCACGGCTTGCGCGGGCTCTAATGCTACGAACGATCATGGTATGCATACCTGTTGTGCATTGTGTTATTTCCCTGGTTGAGGCCGGCAGATTATATTTCTCCCGGGCAAAGCACTGAAAGGTGCAAGTTTACCGCGGCTTGGCAGCCACCTTTAGCAATAATCACAAGTGACAATCCGCCCTATGATAAAAAGTGCAAACTACCCGGCAATCGCGCGGAAAAATCGTTAAACTTTGCCGCCTAAGCTCGCCACTGCAGCGCCGGCCAATCAAGCGTCTGCAGCCTGCTGCCCGAGCCCCGCGACTGTAGCCCCAAAATGCAAAAGCAAAGGACACGGAGCCGGTGGTTGCCAGGCGCTCCCGTCGAACAGACAACCGCTAGCCCATGCCAAAGGACCTAATGACCAACACACAACCGAGCAAATCCATTACCCTGGCGCAGATACTGATCCTCGCCGGCTTGTTGGCTACGGCACCGCTGGCAATTGATGCCTACCTGCCGGCCCTGCCGGCCATGGCCACCAGTTACGGAGTATCCATTCACGATGTGGAATTATCCCTGAGCCTGTTCCTGGCCGGCTTCGCCGTGGGTCAGTTGGTGGGCGGTCCTTTTTCCGACCATATAGGCCGGCGCATATCGATTTCTGTCGGCCTGGGCATATTCCTGCTCGGAACCCTGGGGATTATCTTCAGCCCCAACATCGAAAGCCTGTGGCTCTTTCGCGTGCTGCAGGCGTTTGGCGGCGGCCTGGCCGTGGTCAATCCCAACGCCATTATCCGCGACCTGAGTAGCGGCCTGGAAAGCGCTCGCAACCTGTCCCACATGGCCATCATCATGATGCTGGCGCCATTGCTGGCGCCGATGATCGGCACCGCAATCCTGCAGCTAACCGACTGGCGCGGCATCTTCGTTTTTCTGTTTATCTATTGCGCGCTGATCGGCCTGGTGATCGCCTGGCGCCTGCCGGAAACTCGCGCCGTGCAGCTGGAGCGACCCAGTGCCCTGAATCGCTACTGGCAGGTCATCAGCCATCGCCACGCCATGGGCTACGTCGCTACGCTGAGCCTGAGTTACGCCAGCATGTTCGCCTTTATTACCGCTTCACCGCTGTTATATATCGATTACTTTGGCGCCAGCACGGCCCTGTATCCGTTTTTGTTCGGCGCCAATGTGCTGGGACTAATGATATTCAACCGGGTCAATGTGCGGTTGCTGCGCTCCTTGCAACCCAGCTGGATCCTGAAGCTGGGCCAATACCTGCAATTACTCAACTGCGCCCTGCTGTTTGCCTATGTGAGCCTGAGCGACACGCCGCAATTGGCCCCTGTGGTCTGCATGATGGTGGCATTCTTCTGCTGCCAGGCCCTGATCGTCTCCAATGCCACCTCATCGGCTATCGAGTATTTCCCCCGCAACAGTGCCACCGCCACCGCTCTGCTGGGAGCCAGCGGTTTCATGGCCGGCGCCCTGAGCGGCACGGCAGTGGGCTTGCTGGGTGACGGCACACCGCTACCCATGGCCGCAATTATGCTCACCTGCAGCCTGTTAAGCCTGGGTTTGCGTCACTTTTTGCAACGGCGAAAAGCCCCCTGAGCAACCCCGGCGACCACCGCATCCAGCCCCGAGAGGCCGCGGCTTGGGCGTGACAGATATATGACAGTTGAAGTGTACGCAGTGGTTACCGTAGAATCTTGGCCCGGCAAAGAATTTAGCGCCAGACCATAGAGCAACTCCGTGCCACTTCTCGCACCCGACTGCCCTAAAAGAGCGAACCCACCAGCCGCAATCCAGACTCAACAGCTTGGGAATCACCATGAAAAGCAGCATTAAAGCTTGTATCGCCTACATCGCCGGCGCTGCCATTACCGGTAAAAAAGATTTTACGCTCTACGACTGTGGCAAAGAAGCGCGGGTGGTCATCAACGGCACCGTGGCCGACGGCATGGTCGACGTCAAGCATCGCAAGAAGGAATACCACATCACCGGGCCGCTGAATAACCTCCGGGACAAGAAAAACGACATCAAGATTGAAATAGAAATCGACGGCAAGAAATTCAAGGGCAAAGATAAAGCCTCTGGCACCAAGTTCAAAGGCAAGGTACGCGACGACGATATCGTGCTCACCGCCAATGGCTACAGTGTCTATCGCATGGACTAAAGCCCGGTCACACTAGACCGGGCACACGATTGCCCGCCCAGAGGCACCTATGCCAGCTTACTCTATTACCCTGAGACTGGATGATACCAGGCACAGGGTCAGCGATCGCGGCGAACTCACCCTCCTCAACCTCATGCACAGGCTTGAGCTGCCGGTGCGCAAGGCCTGCCGCAACGGCGCCTGCGGGGTCTGCCGCTGTCATTTGCTCAGCGGCACCATAACCTACCATGCGCGCCAGCCGTTTGGCCTGTGGCAAAAGGACATCGCCGCCGGTTATATCCTGCCCTGCATCGCCTACGCCACTAGCGACCTGGAACTGGATCAACTGGCCCTGACCACCGACCGCCAGTGTTAAACCCGGCTGTATTAAAACAAAATTCGGGTGGCCGAAAACCCTGTTTAACCGCCCCAACAACCCGCTTGGCCGCTGTTTCCAGCCCACGCAGCACTACCAGAAGGCAATCACCAGCAACACCGTCATGGCGGTCACCAGGGCAATACCCAGTCTGGCCCGGGCACTGACCCTGGCCCCCTGGCCCTGGGCGACCACGGCCACCTGTGCTGATGACGCCATGCCCGCCCCTGGCACATACTGCAGCAGCACAATCACCGCTAAGGTAAAGAAAAACAACAGGCCGGCGACGATGCTGAAATGCACGCTGTGCCAACCCAGTTGCGCGGCGACGAACGTAACCAGCGACACCAGGTGGCCAATTATCACGCCGCGCAATGCCGCCCAGGCCCCCACCCGCTTGCTGCAAAAACCCACCGCAAAGGCCGCCACCAGCGGCGGCACCACATAGGAAAAGGTCTGCTGCAGATAGGCAAACAGGCCCGGGAAGCTGTCGATGGCCGGCGCCCAGAGGGCGGCAAAAATCATCAGTCCAATGGTGCTGTAACGCCCCCAGCGAGCCATGGTTTGCGGGCTCAGGTCGGGGCGACGGGGGCGCACAAAATCCACCATCAGCAGGGTCGACGCCGAGTTGAGAGTGGAGTCGACACTGGACATGATCGCCGCCAGCAAACCGGCGACCATCAAGCCCGCCAGGCCGGCCGGGGCAAACTCCGCGATCAGGCGCGGAAACACGGTGTCCGCACGCTCCAGGTCGGTAAACAGGGCCGCCGCCATGGCGCCGGGCAGCACCATGATAAACAGCGGCAACAGTTTCAACGCCGCCGCCAGCATTGCCCCTTTGGCTGCGGCATCGGCACTCCTGGCACCGAGCAGGCGCTGGGCCACGTATTGATTCATGGTCCAGTAGTAAAACCCGAGGATCGGCAAACCGATCAGGGTGCCCAGCCACGGCAGGGACGGGTCGTCCAGGGGGCGGATCAATGACAGGTGATCGGCATCCAGCCGCTCCACCACCTGCGTCCAGCTGAAATCGAACTGCTGAAACACAATAATGGTGAGGATAAGCGAGCCCACCAGCAATACCAGCGCTTGCAACACATCGGTATAGACCACCGCTCGCAGGCCGCCGGCCGCCGTATAAAGACCGGCAAACAGCGCCATCATTGCACAGGTGGGGCCGAGACTCAGGCCGGGTACAAACAGCATCAGCACCAGTGCACCGGCGTACAAGCTGCCGGCAGTATCCAGCACAATACTCAAAAACAACGACGTACCGGAGAGGTACTTGCGCAGCCGGGAATCGAAGCGCCGCTCAAGAATTTCCGGCACCGTGGTGATGCGCTGCTTGATAAATACCGGCGCCACAAATACGGCCGTGAACAGCAGTACCAGTGCCGCCATCCACTCGTAGTTGGCCACCGCGATACCGTACTCCCAGGCGGCACCCGGCAAGCCAATCAGGGTGGTGGAGGAGATATTGGAAGCAAACAGGGACAGGCCAATCACCGCCGGCCCCAAACTGCGACCGGCTAAAAACAATTCGTCCATATCCGGGGCGCGGCGAGTCACCCGCCAGCACAGGCCGATCACAATGGCGGCGTAAACCAAAACGATGGTGTAATCCAGGCTCGTCAATGTGGGCATGAGTTCCTCTTATGGCTTATGAGTTTTTACTCAATATTATTCATCAATTTTATTTACTAACAACGAAAGCTTTTCTGCTCGAGGGTCTGTTCATCCAGGTACTCAATGGTAGCTGTGTTGAAATTCAGTTCCACAAACAGGTGGCAATAATAATCGCCGTGACGCCAGGCCATGGCGACACTGGAGTCGTTGGAATAGTTCAGCTCAAAGCGTCCGGCAAAGGCCGGATAGGCGCAGCGAAACTCCATTAACTTCAATAGCCGCTGCACCACCGGCTGCTCCATGGCCTCATCCACTTCTTCCAGGCTGTAGAAGTGGCGATTGATATCGCGCAGTTCACCGGTGGTATTCTTCAACTCTTCGTCGTTGCAACCGGCCAGCAAGCCTACGTAATACACCTGCGGGATACCCGGCGCGAAAAACTGGATGGCGCGGGCAGCCAGATAGGCATCGTCGTTCCGCATCAGCGCGTCGTAGAAAGTGCAGGTAATCTGGTAGATGGCGCCAACACTGTGAATGTCGGCGGCACTGCGGCGCAGGATCGGGTCGGCGCTGCGGGCGTCGATGTTATCAATCAGGATTTTTACCTTCTCCTCTGGCAGCACCCCCTCGACATCGGGAATGCAAATCCCGTCGTGGGTATCGAGCACCGTAACCTGATTGCGCGGGCACATACGCAGCCAGTTTTTCAGGTACACACTGTTGGCGTCCAGCAGTGAATACAACAACAGTGGCGGCAGGGCAAATCCGTAGGGGTGCATATTGCGGCGACTGATGGCGTACTGGTAGCTGGTGTGATCGTGCACTTCCGGCAGGCAACTGGCGCCATGCAGCAGGGCCAGTTCATTGATCCACTCCAGCAGGCGATAGACTTCCGGCTCCACCAGGAAACAGCTGGTGCCAATGCGCTTGGTGGTGTAGCCAAAGGCGTCGAGGCGAAACAATTTCACCCCGCGCGCCGCCAGGAAACCGATATAGTCTTCCATCAGTTTGTAGGCGTGCTCGGATTCGTAGTTCAAATCGATCTGCTGCTCGGTAAAGGTGCACCAGACCCGGCCCTTGCCACCGTCGGCAAAGGTCACCTCACGAAACGGTTCCTTCTCTTTGCGAATATGAATTTTAGCCAGGTCATCGGCACTGATCTCGCCGAATTTATCCACGTGCACAAACAGGTCCGCGTACTTTGAGGCGTAACCGTGCTGTAAAAAATCCTTGAACTCCTCCGACTCATCGGAGATATGGTTGACAGTCAGGTCAACACAGAGATCGTACTTGGCCGAGATGCGCTCGATGTCTTCCCAGTCGCCAAACTCCGGTGCTACCTCCTTGTGGGTCAGGGGCGAAAAGCCACCATCGGCATTGGACGGGTAAAACGGCAGGATGTGCACACCGCCGATGGCCTTCGACAAATGCTTCTCGATCACCGTGTTCAGGTCCCGCAGGTTGTTGCCCATGCGATCGGGGTAGCAAATCAACTGAATAGCATTGCGCAAATGCATAGATGTAATCTCCTGCAGGTTTTAGGGTAATGGACGATCCATTTACCCGGTTGCCAAATCAAAACAAAAACCCTGACTCTACCGGGTAAATCATCAAGATAACGATGGTAAAACTGTTATAAAACGCAGAATCGCCCGACCTCGCCAGGGCGGCGATCTATTTGACGCGGCTATACTGTGCCGCTGCAACACCCCTGCAGCTAAAAGCTATTGTGAGGATCAGGGCTTGTTGCGACAACCAGTGGCTATCGCGAGAACCAGTGGCCAACGCGACCTATACTGACAAAAAATCAGCCAACTTGCCAACCGGATTGACTCCCAGTGCCACACCGGTACTTTTCACAGCCACCGCGAGCGGCTATTGTGGCCAGCTAAACCGCCGACAACCCGGAACCCAATACTGCATGAGCGCTGCCTTAACCGATCTCGACTTAAGCCCGGTTTGGCTCTCCATCAAACTGGCCAGCGTGACCACGCTGATTCTGTTGCTGATCGCCATCCCCCTGGCCTGGTTTATCACCTCGCGCCAGCGCCGCTGGAAAAGTGCGCTCACCGCGCTGGCCACCCTGCCGCTGGTACTGCCGCCCTCGGTGCTGGGGTTTTATATGCTGATGCTGCTGGGCAGCAATGGACCCCTGGGCCAACTGAGCCAGCAACTGGGGCTCGGCAGCCTCGCCTTTACCTTTCCCGGGCTGGTAATAGCCTCAATCATCTACTCCTTTCCTTTCGCCCTGCAGCCGCTGCAAAACGCGTTTGAGGCCATTGGTCGGCGCCCACTGGAAGCGGCGGCGACCCTGCGTGCCAGCCCGCTGGATTGTTTCCTGACGGTGGTACTGCCGCTGGCGCGGCCGGGGATACTCACCGCCGCGGTGCTCAGCTTCGCCCACACCATTGGCGAGTTCGGGGTAATCCTGATGATTGGCGGCAACATCCCCGGTGAGACCCGGGTATTGTCAGTGGCCATCTACGACCACGTCGAGGCGCTCGAATACCAGCAGGCCTACCTGCTGTCCGGCGGCATGCTGGTGTTTTCATTTTTGGTGTTGTTTCTGCTGCACTACCTGAATGGCGCCGCCGGGCGCCACACGTTGACCACGGCGCCGCTGGCAGCAGCTAATGGTCGGGACTCGAGCCGTTGATGAGCGCCATCGAACTGGACTTTACCCTGGCCCGCGGCAATTTTCAGTTGCAGGTGGCGACCGATATTCCAGCCCGAGGGGTAACCGCCCTGTTCGGCCCGTCCGGCTCTGGCAAGACGACCCTGCTGCGCTGCATCGCCGGGCTGGAGCAGGCCGATAGCGGGCGCCTGCGAGTAAACGGTGAGATCTGGCAAGGGGAAGGGATCAACCTGCCGGTACACCGGCGGGCACTGGGTTACGTGTTCCAGGAGAGCAGCTTGTTCAGCCACCTGGATGTCCGGCGCAATCTTCTCTACGGTCTCAAGCGCACCCCTGCCACCGAGCGGCGCATTCCGTTTGCAGAAGCGGTGCAGCTGCTGAATTTAGAGGCCCTGCTGGAGCTGCGCCCGCAGCAACTGTCCGGAGGTCAGCGACAACGAGCGGCCATCGCCCGCGCCCTGTTGTCGAGTCCAAAACTGTTGCTGATGGATGAACCCATGGCCAGTCTCGACCTGCAGGGCAAGGCTGAGATCCTGCCCTATCTCGACAGCATCCACGAGCGCCTGCAAATACCGGTGATCTATGTCAGCCATTCACCGGAGGAAGTGGTGCGAATCGCCGACCATATGCTGTTGCTGGACAACGGCCGGGTCCAGGCCAATGGTGCACTCAACCAGTTGCTCACCCGCACCGACCTGCCCCTGGCGCACCTGGACGAAGCTTGTGCGGTGGTGGACGGGGAGATCGTCGAGCACGACCGGCAGTATCACCTCACCTACCTGGCCGTGGCCGGCGGCAAATTGGCCATCTCACAGCTGGCCAAACCCATCGGGCACCGCGCCCGCATCCGGATTCTCGCCCGGGATGTCAGCCTGGCCCGGCAACCGGCGCAGCAGAGCAGCATCATCAATGTGCTGCCGGTGCAGGTGGCGGCGATTGAGCCGAGCCACGATCCGGCCAAATTGTTGCTCAAACTGGATATGGGCGGTGACTTTATGCTCGCGCAAATCACCGCCAAATCGGCGGCCTTGCTGGCCCTGCAGTGCGGCGAGCAGGTCTACGCCCAGGTCAAGAGCGTGGCCTTGATGCGTTAACCCGCTTCTGAATTCGACCAAAACCCCAAGTTTTGCGCTGATTAATATCAGGATGCATCAATCAGCGTTTATCCCCGTTAAGTTTCCCCCTTGATAATTGCTTGATATTTGCCTGACGCCGGCTTGCCGCGGCCTGTTCGATAATCCCCTGACACTCACCGCCTGATCGAGACAGCCCTCTCCAATCCAGGCCGCCGGTCGGATTATCCGCTATGAATTTCCACCTAATACGCTTTCCCAAACGCTGCCCCGATTGGCTGATGACGCTGCTGGTAACCACTTATCTGCTGCTGGTGTTTAACAGCTGTTTCTTTGCTACCGTGGCTGAGTTACAAGGCCTCAGCGGCCTGCAAAACCTCACCTACCTGGGAAGTTTGTTTCTGCTGCTGCCGACCATTATCAACTTGTTCCTGACCCTGGTTGCCATTCCCTGGCTGTTGAAACCGGTCACCATACTGATTCTGATTAGCGCGGCGTTCGCGGCTTACTTTATGCAAACCTATAACGTCATGATCGATAAGACCATGATCCAGAACATGATGGAAACGGATGTCGCCGAGACCAGCGAGTTAGTCAATAGCAGTATGCTGCTGTATATCTGCCTGAGCGGCTTGCTGCCCGCCCTGCTGATAGCAAAAATCAAGATCAGCTACGGCTCGCCATTGCAGTTTGCCCTCGGCAAGATTGCCATTCTAATGATCAGTGCAACCGCCATGGCTCTTATCTCGATCAGCTTCTATCAGGATTATGCCTCGCTATTTCGCAACCATCGCTACGTACGCAATTTGATAGTGCCAGTCAACTATATCTACGCACTGCAAGCCTGGGGCAAACAAAAACTACCGCAACAACAAGCGCAGTTCCAGCTGCTGGGTGAAGATGCACAACTTGGGCCCAGCTGGACAAGCGCCAACCCCAAAAGAGTCGTGACGGTACTAATTGTCGGAGAAACGGCCCGCAGTGCGAACTTCTCCCTGTTCGATTACGCGCGCAATACAACCCCCAGACTGGCGCAACAGGATCTTATCCGTTTCAGTAATTTCTATGCCTGCGGCACCTCCACCGCGGTTTCTGTGCCCTGTATGTTTTCCAATTTGAATCGGTCCGAGTTCGACAACTATCGCGCCAACCAGTCTGAAAACCTGCTCGACGTGTTGCAGCGGGCAGGCCTCAGGGTCAAGTGGATCGACAACAACTCCGGCTGCAAAGGGGTTTGCGACCGGGTCGAGAGCGATAAGCTGGTACTGGAACTGGATTCCGCGAACTGTGTCGAGAATGAGTGTTTCGATATGGGCCTAATCGGGAAATTGCAGCAAACCATCGATGCAAGTGAGCGCGATATGGTGGTTGTGTTGCATCAGAAAGGCAGTCACGGGCCGGCCTATTTCATGCGCACGCCGAAGCAGTTCCAGCAGTTTATCCCGGTGTGCCACACCAACCAGTTACAGGAATGCAGCCAACAGGAAATTATTAACGCCTATGATAATACCATTCTCTATACTGACTACTTTGTCTCTGCTGTGATCGACTATTTAAAAAACCAGCAGGAATCTATAGATGCCAGCCTGATTTACCTGTCGGACCACGGCGAATCCTTGGGCGAACACAATATCTATTTACACGGTTTGCCCTATATGCTGGCACCGGAGGAGCAGACTCATGTACCACTGCTGGTGTGGATGGCCGATGATTTCGCCGACCGCTTCGCCATTGACAAGGGTTGCCTGCAAGGTATCAGCGCGCGCCGTTTCGAGCACGACAACCTGTTCGACTCCATACTCGGGCTGCTGGACGTGCGCACCAGTGCCTACCGGCAACAACAGGATATTTTCAGCGGCTGCCATTCGCCGGCAGTTATTGAGCCAGGCAACTCTGTGGCAGCGGGGGAATAGCGGCCAATGCCAGATTTCAGACAGACGATCGTACCGCCGGCCACCGACAACTTTAACGGTGATTACTCGAACACCAGCAACAGCGGCAATGGCAATTCGCTCCCCGACAACCGCAGAGGTTGCCAGCCGCAATTTAAAGGCCGGCGCGGCATCAAGCGCCTGCGGTCCGCCGCCAGCAATTCCCAGGCTGGTATTGTGGCCGCCTGGAAACACGAGGCGGCCTTTCGGCAGGAAGCTGTCTGCGCTGCGGTACTTATACCCCTGGCTCTGTACCTCGGTGCCGATCGACTGCAGCAGCTCTTACTGATTAGCAGTGTGCTGCTGGTACTGCTGGTGGAGCTGCTCAACTCCGCTATCGAGGCGGTAGTAGACCGGGTCGGCCTCGAAGCCCACGAACTCAGCGGCCGCGCCAAGGATATGGGGTCCGCCGCTGTTCTGCTCGCGCTGCTGCTGGCCGCCGTAACCTGGGGTATCCTTCTGCTGTGAACCGACGCGAATTGTCACCCTGGCTACTGCCCCTGTTACTGCTGTTCTTTGGCAGCTGGATTTTTGACTATCTGCAAGTAGATTTGCTGGTTGCTGATGCTCTCTACACGCTGCAAGGTAGCCACTGGAGGTTAAAACAAAGCTGGTTGCTGGAAGATATCGTACACCAGGGCGGCCGAATCCTGGTCGCGGTATTGATAAGCGGCAGCCTCGGCGCGTTGGTCAGCACCTGGTTTAGCCAGCGCATGCGAGCGCACCGGCAGGGCTTGGCGTTTCTGTGCAGCACAGTGATCCTGGCACTGCTGCTGGTATCGACACTCAAGGGGCTCACCCACATAGATTGCCCCTGGTCGTTTCAACGCTACGGAGGAGAACGAGCCTATGAGCCAATTTTCCAGAAAATATTTGGCAGCGGGAATGGCCGCTGCTTTCCCTCCGGCCACGCCAGCGGTGGCTACGCCTGGATCGCCCTGTATTTCTATTGCTTGCTCTACAAGCCCCGATGGCGATACGTCGGGCTGGCCTTCGGTCTGCTGCTTGGGCTGACCTTCGGCCTGGCCCAACAACTGCGCGGCGCCCATTTTGTCTCCCACGATATCTGGACCCTGACCATCTGCTGGTATACCGGCCTGCTTGGCTACGTCCTGCAGCGCCGCCTTATCGCTCGCTTGGAGGCTGGAGCGCCTGCGGAAATTGCCTCCGCGTCACTTCCTGAGCGGGCCTGAGTTAGTAGCTGTAGTTGCCGCTGATTCGCGCTAGAATTAGCCGACACTATGACTCTAATCAATCGAACTTACAGGCACCTGCTCCTGCTGACCATCGACCCGGCGGTGATTTCATGTCCGATAAGACCCAGCCCGCTGGTCGGGTACGACTGCTAATCGTCGAGGACCATAAGCAACTGGCTGAAAACCTGTTCGAATACCTCGGCGAACAGCGCTACGAACTCGACTACGCCGCCGACGGCCTCACGGCGCTGCACTTGTTGGCGCACAATGCCTACGATGTCATCATTTTGGATATCATGTTACCGGGTGTAGATGGGCTGAGCATCTGCCAGCGAGTGCGCCAGGACCTGAACTCGAACGTGCCCATCATCATGCTCACCGCACGGGACTCCATAGACGACAAGACTCTTGGTTTTCACAGCGGCGCCGATGATTACCTGGTCAAACCTTTTCATATGCGCGAGTTGGAGTTGCGCATTCAGGCCCTGTGTCGACGCCGGCACAGCGACAGCAACCGGCTCAGTGCCGGTCAGGTTCACTACGACCCCGGCACACTCAAGGCCAGCATCGATGGCGCAGGGGAAGTGTTGTTATCGGGCTATGGGGCGACCATTTTTGAAACCCTAATGCGTCACTACCCGCGCTTTGTCAGCTACCAAACCCTGAGTGAAAGCCTTTGGGGTAACGCCGATGGTGACCCAAACACCTTGCGCACCCACGTGTACAGTTTGCGCAAAGTGCTAAAAACCGGCCTCGGTCGGGAACTGATCAGGACCCTGCACGGCCGCGGCTATTGCCTAACGGACGAATAACCTCATTCATTGGATGGCGTCAGCTTTGAGCGAAACAGCGAGTCTGTACAAGTCACGTTCAATCTCCAGCCGGATCAAACGGGCTTTTTTCTGGACCTATTCACTCAGTGTATTGCTGGTACTGCTGGCGGCCTGGGTGGCGCTTGAGGATCTCGAGGCGACAACCATGGAAATGGACAAGCAGGCGGAATTCGAGCACTTTCTCAACCGCCATGAAACGGAAAAAATCGTCAATGTGCAATCCGCCACCCTGACCCTGACCTACTTGCCCGCCAACAGCTCAGCCGAAGAGAACCTGCCGATCATTTTTCGCGGCCTGCCGGTACCCTTTGAAGGCGAGGTCGATTTCCTCGACCGGGAATACCTGGTCATCATCAATCAAATTCCTCAGGGCACCTATTACTTCGCCAAGGACCTGTCGCTATTTACTCAACGCGAACACCTGATGATGAGCGCGCTGCTGGCGCTGGCCGTTGTGGTACTGCTGCTGGGTTATGGCTTGTCGCTGTTCGTCAGCCGGATGTTTTCCCGGCCGATCCAATTGCTCTCCAGAGATATTTTACGTATCAGCGGCAGCGGTGAAACTACGCCACTGCCGGTCAATTACAAGGATGCGGAGCTCAACCAGATTTCCACTTCGTTCAATCAATACCTGGCGGAAATCGAGCAACTGATAAAACGCGAACGCTCCCTGATTGCCATGGCCAGCCATGAATTGCGAACCCCGATTGCGGTTATTCTAGGAGCAACGGAAGTGATTGAGCGCCGCCAGCAACTTGCCGCCAATGACCAAAAGACCCTGCAGCGTATCATTGCCTCAGCCCAAACCATGTCTGCCAATGTGCAGGCATTACTGGCTTTGGTCAGGCGGGGCAGAGCGGAGACCAGCACTGAGACCTGCCCGATGCAGGCAATAATTGCGGATGTGATGGCTGAAATATTCGAACTCGACCCCGGCCTGCAACAGCGCCTGGAATTTCTCCCCCCACCTGCGGAGGTGCTTATCCCAACCAACCGGACCACTACCCGCATGCTGCTACAAAACCTGATCAACAATGCCCTCAACCACAACGCCGGCAAAGTCACTATCGAGTTGACCACAGGGTACCTGGCGGTGCGGGACGAGGCAAAAAGTACTGCGCCCACCCCTCAGGAGGAGGGTTTGGCCCGCGACAGTCACGACAATACCGGCCTTGGCTTATACATAGTCACACTGATCTGCGAACAGTTACACTGGAAGTTCTCTCTGACCACGTCACCCAACCAACAAACCATTGCCCGGGTAGATTTTAGCCAGTCACTCGGCCCGGGCACTGGCCGACAATAACGGTCAGGACTGCTCCCGGTTAGCGCTGGGCATGGGCGCTCGGGTGAAACCCGCCGCCAGCGTCGCCACCAGCACATAAAACAGCGGGATAAAGAATATCGCCAGCAGCGTCGCGCCGACCATACCGCCCACCACCGCCGTGCCGATGGCCTGTTGGCTGCCCTGGCCGGCCCCCGTGGCCAAGGCCATGGGCAGTACGCCGAAGGTAAACGCCAGCGAAGTCATGATAATGGGCCGCAGACGCAAGCGTGCGCCCTCGATGGCCGCGTCCCGCAGGCTGACACCGCCCTGCTCAAAGCGGGACTTGGCAAACTCCACGATCAGGATGGCGTTTTTCGCCACCAACCCGATGGTGGTCAACAACCCCACCTGGAAGAAGATGTCGTTGTTGAAATCCCGCAACAGAGTCGCCAGCACGGCACCAAGTACACCCAGCGGCACCACCAGCAGCACGGCGATGGGTACCGCCCAGCTTTCATAGAGAGCGGCCAGGCACAGGAACACCATCAACAACGACAAGCCGTAGAGCAACGTCGCCAGCGATCCGGCCTGGCGCTCCTCGTAGGAGATGCCGGTGTAGGACAGGCCCATACCAGCAGGCAATTCCGCCGCCGCTTCCTCCAGCGCCTGCATCACGTCACTGCTGCTGTAGCCCGGTGCCGGATTGACCGACACCTCGGCGGCGAGAATACCGTTGTAGCGATCCAGCTTGGTGGGGCCGGTGGTCCAGCGCCCCTGACTGAAGGCCGCGAACGGCACCATCTCGCCGGAGCTGTTGCGCACATACCACTTGCCGAAATCTTCCGGCGCCAGGCGCGCCCGCTGGTCGCCCTGCAAGTAGACCCGCTTGACCCGGCCCTCATCGATAAAGTCATTGATGTAGAGCGATCCCCAGGCCGCGGCCATGGTGGCGTTGACGTCGGCAATACTCACCTGGTAGGCCGACGCCTTTTCGTCGTCGATGGATACCTGGTATTGGGGCGCGTCGGGCATGCCGATGTGATTCGCTCGCTGCACCCGGGGATCGGACTGCAGCCGCTGCAGGAATTGCTGCAAACTGGCACTCAGCGCCGGATAGCCGAGACCTGCGTAGTCCTGCAGATAGGCGCTGACGCCATCGGCATTGCCCATTTCCATAATTGCCGGCGGCACCGCGGGAATGATCATGGCATCCCGGAACTTCGAACTCGCCGCAAAAATGCGACCCGTCAGACTGAAAATGTCCGCGCCCTCACCGCTGCGCTCCTGCCACGGCTTGAGCTGCACGATCAGCATGCCCTGGCTTTGGCCACGACCGAAAAAATTAAACCCGGTGACGGCAAACGCCGATTCAACCACCTCGCCCTCCTGCTGCATCAGGTGCTCGCGAACGTCTTGCAGCACACCGGCAGTGCGTTCGGCACTGGCGTTGGCGGGCAGTTGCACCGCGACAAACATAAGGCCCTGGTCTTCATCAGCCAAATAGGCGCTCGGCAAATTCGAGAACAGATAGCCGAGACCGCCAACGATCAGCACAAACACCAGCACAAAACGCCGCGGCCGGTTCAATATTGCCACCACGCTGTTCTCATAGCCGCGTGAGCTGCGCGCAAAAGCGCGGTTAAACCAGCGGAAAAAACGCCCCTTGGGGGCATGGCCCGGCTTGCTACCCCGCTCGTCCTGGCGCAGTAACATCGCACACAGGGCCGGGGTAAAAATGAGCGCCACCAGCACCGACAGTGCCATGGCGGCAACGATGGTGATGGAAAACTGGCGATAGATAACCCCCGCCGAACCGCCAAAAAACGCCATGGGGACGAACACCGCCGACAACACCAGGCCTATGCCTACCAGCGCGCCCTGGATCTGGCCCATGGACTTGCGGGTCGCCTCCCGCGCCGACAGGCCCTCTTCCGCCATCACTCGCTCGACATTTTCCACCACCACGATAGCGTCGTCGACCAGCAGGCCGATGGCCAGCACCATGGCGTACATGGTCAGCACATTGATGCTGTAGCCAAAAGCGTAGAGCACACCAAAAGTGCCGAGCAGCACCACTGGCACCGCCAGGGTGGGGATCAGGGTCGCGCGCAAGTTTTGCAGGAACAGGTACATCACCAGGAATACCAGCACGAAGGCCTCGATCAACGTCTTGATCACCGAGTTGATGGAGGCGGCCACCACCGGTGCGGTTTCCAGCGGATAAACCACTTTCACCCCTTGCGGGAAATAGGGCTCCAGTTCCGCTACCCGGGCCTTGACCCGATCGACGGTTTGCAGCAGGTTGGCACCGGACGCCAGTCGCAGCGCCATGGCGGCTGCGGGGTTGCCATTGAATTTGGCCGAGGTGGAGAAGTTTTCACTGCCCAGCTCAACCCTGGCCACATCCGCCAGCTTGACCTGGGAACCGTCCGCCTGCACCTTGAGCAGGATGCGTTCAAAATCGGCGGTATTGGTGAGCCGGGTCTTGCCGACAATGGTGGCATTCAGTTGTACACCGCGACTGGCCGGCAAGCCGCCGAGCTGACCGGCGGAAATTTGCACATTCTGGGCGCGCACTGCGGCGGCTACATCGGCCGGCGTCAACTGGTAGCTGTGCAGCTTGGCCGGATCGAGCCAAATGCGCATGGCGTACTGGGAGCCGAACAGAATGAAATCACCTACCCCCTGGACCCGGGAGATGGGATCGCGCATTTTCGAGGCGATGTAGTTGCCTAGATCGAAGTTGTCGAGCTTGCCACTCTCGTCAATCAGGCCGATCACCAACATGAAATTGCGCTGGTATTTGGCCACCCGCAACCCCTGCCGCTGCACCTCTTCCGGCAGCAGCGGCGTGGCCAGCTGCAACTTGTTCTGTACCTGCACCTGGGCGATGTCCGGATCGGTACCGGGCTCAAAGGTGATGATAATGCTCATGCTGCCGTCGGCTTCGCTGCTGGAGGACATATAGCGCAAGCCATCGATACCATTCATCTGCTGCTCGATGACCTGCACTACCGTATCCTGTACCGTCTGCGCCGAAGCACCGGGATAGGTCACACTGACGGCGATGGCGGGCGGAGCGACATCGGGGTAATGACTGACCGGCAACTTGAAGATCGCCAGGCCGCCAGCCAGCATGATGACAATGGCTACCACCCAGGCGAACACCGGCCGGTCGATAAAGAAATTCGACATAGTTGTTACTTACGCTTGTTGCTGATTATTTATTTAGGCCCTGCCAGTGGCACTGGCAGGGCCTATTCAAAGCGCGGACAGAGGGCCCGCCTGCGCAAGCCCAACGACCTTAACTACGCTGTGCCACCAGGTTGAAATCCAGGATCGGGTTGACGTTGCTGGCCGGTACCGGCTCTACCGTGAGGCCGGGCCGCAATTGCAGCAACCCCTCAGTGACCACTTTTTCCCCGGCCTGCAAGCCAGCGCTGACCAGCCACATATTGCCCACCGTGCGCGCGGTCTTGATGGAGCGCAACTCAACCTTGTTGGTGGCATCCACCACCCACACGGCCGGCGCTCCGGTGGCGTCCCGCTGCACCGCTTGCTGGGGCACCAGCAAGGCATCCTGCTTGCGCCCTTGCAGCAGGCGGGCGTGTACAAACATACCCGGCAATAACCGTCGCTCGGGGTTGGGCAGGATCGCACGCATGGTTACCGAGCCGGTACCCTGGTCGACGCTGACTTCGGAGAAGCGCAGGCTGCCGACGTAAGGGTAGAGGGAGCCATTTTCCAGCAGCAGTTGCACCTGCGCACCTTCCGCACTACCTTGCAGTTCATTGGCATCCAGGGCGTCTTGCAGGCGCAGCATTTCCACCACCGGCTGGGTGATATCCACGTACATCGGATCAATCTGCTGAATGGTGGCCAATGCCTGTGCCTGGCCCTGGTTGATCAACGCCCCCTCAGACACCGCCGAGCGACCAATGCGCCCGCTTACCGGCGCCAGTATGCGGGTGTTTTCCAGGTCGATACGGGCCAGTTCCGCATTCGCCTGGGCCAGTTTCCAGGCGGCGTCGGCGTCGTCAAACTGTTGCTTGCTGACCGAGCCGGATTTCACCAGCTCCTGATAGCGGCGGCGCTGGGTGGCGGCATTGTGCAAGGCAGCCTGGGCGTGCTGGTAGGCAGCTCGATACTTGTTGTCCTCTATCTGGTAGAGCTGCTGGCCAGCGCTCACCTCGGCGCCTTCGGTAAACAATCGCTGCTCGATCAGTCCGTCCACCTGCGGCCGCACTTCCGCCAGCCGATAGGCCACGGTGCGACCGGGCAAATCCACGGTCAGGTCCAGCGGCTGGCTTTCGATGGTATAGACACCCACCGATTTCAGGGCCGGCACATAGGGGGTCTTGGTCTCTGAAATACAGCCAGTCAACAACACGACGCCGGTCACCAGGACAGTGACCAGCAATCCAGCGCTTCGGGCTGACAACAAATTCATTCTCACTTCAATACCTCGGGGGAACATTATCGACAGACGGAATGTTACCTTTTTACTCAAAAATTCAATTTTGTCCAAGATACAGGACACTGTACAATAATGCGAGACAGTTAATAAAAATTTACAACGAAAATGGTTACCCTAGGTAACCAAAAAGCAAAAAAGCTGCGCGCAGGATAAAAATAAACAGGAATCAGTTGCTTTCGGCGCCAATCCGCAGAAGAGGATCGAACAATGACCAGCCAATCAACGAGCGATAAGTTAAAAGCCGCCGAGCCAAAAAGCAGCTCCGCCGAATGCAAGCAGGGCATCCAGGTAATCGCCCGCTCCGCCGACATATTGCGGGTGCTGAGCGACTTCCCCCAGGGTTTGAGCCTGGCCGAAATTGCCGATCACACCGATCTGCCGCGCTCCACCGTGCACCGTATCGTCAACGCCCTGACCGACGAATACTTCGTGGAGCCCGCCGGCCAGGACCGCGGCTTTCGCCTCGGCCCCGGGCTGGGCAAGCTGCTGCACAAGAGCCGCAAGGACATAGTGGCCGAGGTGCGGCCGCACCTCGAGGAGCTGACCCGGGAGTTTCACGAATCCTCCTTTCTCGGCATCCAGTCCGGCAACAGTGTCAATACCATTTACCGGGTTATCCCGGAGCGGGTGCTGCGCGTCGACTTTCCGGTGGGCTTCAGTGTTCCCATGTACAACACCTCCGCCGGCAAAGCGCTGCTGGCAAACTGCAGCGAAGCGGAGCTGGAGCGCCAATTGGCGGCGGGGCTGATACCGGCGGATGCGGCTGCGGATAGCGAAGCGGATTTGCGCCGAGAGTTGCACGCCATTCGCCAAACCGGTGTCGCGGCCGACTACGAGCGCCATGTCAGGGGCGTGTGTGCTTTCAGCGTCTGTCTCAACACCTATATGGGCGTATTCAGTTCCGGGATTGTGCTGCCGACCGCGCGGATCGAGGGCAGGGAAGACGCCATCTGGGCGGCCCTGAAAGCATTTAAGGTCGAGGTCGAAAATCGTATCGGCTCGGCAGCGCCGCGCTAAACAACAGCCGCTACTGCACTAGCGGCTGTGTCGGACATCCCGCAGCGGCTCTTTGCCTGTAGGGCGACTCTGTTTGCTGCTGCCGCCACAATCCCGCAAGCCCTTGACCCGCAAGCCCTCGAATAGTCACTGCTTTGATCCCGCCCGGAAGCCCTCTTATTGCACCTCGGCCAGGGCCTCAATGCCGCGCCTGGGGATACAATAGATGCTCTTGGTGTAGTGCTCGTTCAGGAGCGAGCGGAAGGTCAGGTGGATGTCGATCGAGGTAATGGACTTCAGCACCTTGTTCTTTTGTGGATCACCGTAGCTGACCTCAAAAATGACTCGCTCGTCATTGGCGCCCAGTGCCCAGCCAACACTGAAAAAGGTGATATCAAAATCTTTGCTAACCACCAGGCCCTTCTGGCCCAATGCCTCCACCAGCCCGGTGTAGCTGAGCCGGTTGGACACCACCCCCAAATTTGTACCAAAGCTGTAGCTGCACTCGGTCACCACCGCCACCCCGCCGACATTTTTTAAGGTGGTGCGCATATACTTGCCGCAGCTCCCCTGCGCCTGCAGGTTGTGCTCTGACTCGGAGCTCTGCTGGATGCGATAATTGAGCAGCGGCATCAATCCGAATTCGAACTGCTTTCTGGCATAAAACAGGGTCAGCACTGCCACCAGGAAAGTGAGGGCTTCGGGAAAATCCAACAGCTGCAACCGCCACCAACGCCAGTCGGGATCAAGCCAGGCGTACAGCGACAGGTTAACTTTGAAAAACGCGAACAGCACCAACACCAGGGCCAGCGCAACCGGGTAAAACAGGGCGTTGCGCCAAACCCGCCTGGCCAGTTTTTTCTGCGGCCCGGGATGCTCTGGTCGCTGGTCGCTCACCGGCTTCAGTCAGGCGCCCGGTGCTGGAGCGTAGCGCCGGTGCCGACACAGGACACCTCGGCAACCTGGGCACCGATATTAGTAATCGAGTGTGGTGTTTTGGCGGGCACCGGCAGGGGCTTGCCCGGCTCCAACAGCACCACTTGCCCCGTCAGTTCCGCCTCCACAGTCCCCTGCACGAGAACCGTCAGGCTGGGTTCAGAGTGGAAGTGCTCAAACACTTCTCCGGGCTGTAACAAGATTGTGGCCACGTCCTTTTCACCTCAATTATTTTTCCTGAACCTGAGCTCGCACTCCGGTATTAACCGCGATGATTGCTGCGATTACCAACTGCGATTACCGACTGAATCCACCATGCCCCAGATTAAACGCCCTATTCACCGTCGTGACAAGCAGTCACTGAGCATTCTGGTATGCTGCAGAATGGCAGCACGGAGACTACGCCGCCGCTAGCAACAAATTATTCCCCAACATCCCCAGGCAAAAGCCGAGCACTGCACCCAAAGGCGGAGCCCAATGACGCTGCATATGCGCCTGGGGGGCTATGTCCTGGAAAATCAGGTAAAGGATACCGCCAGAAGCCAGCAACATGACAGCCCCCAGCAATGGCTCATAGTGACTGACGTAGGCCCAGCCCAAAACACCGACCAGCGGGCCCACAGGTACCAGCAACAGCATAAACAGCAGGATTCGGCCACGGCTGCTCTTTTGACCAGCACGCAGTTCGCGGAAGGCATTGAATCCTTCCGGCAGGTTTTGCAAACCGATAAACAACGCCAGTAATGGTGCTGACTTTGACCCCAGGGCAAAGGCGCCACCGAGAGCCAGGGATTCCGGCACGTAGTCCAGCAACATCGCGGTAAACTGCGGGCTTTCCCGGCGCCGCCCACCGAGAAAGCGCTCCATGCCGAAAAAGCCGGCGCCGCCAAGCGCAAACAGCAGCACACTCCATAACGGCGAGCCCACGTAATGAGTACCTTCCGGAACCAGCACCAGCGCCACCGCAGCGACCAGGATGCCACCCCCAAATGCGATTACCGCGTGACGAAATTCATTTTCCAGCCAAGCGGGGCGTATTTTTTCAAAATTAGCCAGCAAGCCACCCAGCGGAATGCAGGCTCCGGCGCCCAGGGTATAGAGCACTATTGCGGTCAATTCGCTCAAACTGTTTACTCACATCGGCAGCGGATAACGGAAAACTTGCTCTGCGCTAGGCCACTACACCAAAGAAACGACCCACGGCAGCGGTCAAGCCCATGGCCAGCGCCCCCCAGAAAGTCACCCGCAAGGCTCCCTTGCTGATGGCAGCGCCGCCGGCGCGGGCGGCGATTGCCCCCAGCGACGCCAGGAATACCAGTGACAGCAACGCCACGGCAACGATCAATTGCGGGCCCGGCACCAGCCAGGCGGTTGCCAGCGGCAGCGCCGCACCACCGGTGAAGGTAGCCGCCGAGGAGAGCGCCGCCTGCACCGGTTGGGCACGCGCCATATCGGTTATGCCCAGCTCATCCCGGGCGTGGGCGGCGAGGGCGTCGTGGGCCATCAGTTGCGCCGCCACTTCCGCGGCCAGCTCTGCGGTTAAACCCCGGCCTTCATAGATTTCCGCCAGCTCCAGCTGCTCCAGGGCCGCGTGCTCCTCCAACGCCACGCGCTCGATTTCCAGGTCCGCCGCTTCGGTGTCAGACTGGGAGCTGACCGACACGTACTCACCGGCAGCCATGGACATGGCCCCCGCCACCAGCCCGGCGACACCGGCCACCAGGATATCAGTGTGGCTGGCACTGGCGGCCGCGACACCGATAATCAGGCTGGCAGTGGAGACAATGCCATCATTGGCCCCCAGCACAGCTGCGCGCAACCAACCGACCCGGTGCACCCGATGTGTTTCGTTGTGATACATGCTGCATTCGCTCGACAAGAAAGGATTAGCCGCGGTTATACACACAAGCGCTGGTGTGATCAATGCCGCGGACAGGCGATGTAGAGTGACTATCGCGCCGGAACAGGCACTGCTGCGGCTAATCTCGCCGCCCGCCAGGTTTCATATTCACAACAACTAACGCACAATAGTTGCGCTACGCAAGTTAACCAGGGCAGCGTGCCCGGCCACAGGTATGATCTTATGAAATCCGAATCACCCATCCTGTTCGACAACAGTTACCTGCGGCTGGGGGAAGAATTCAGCCGGCGGCAATTGCCCACCGTGGTGCAAGACCCGCAACTGATTCACATCAACTACCCGCTCGCCAATTACCTGGGCATTGACAGTGCCTGGCTTGCATCCGACGCCAGCCTGCAGGCGCTGGCCGGCAACACAACCCTGCCCGGTTCCGACCCTATTGCCACCGTCTACGCCGGCCACCAGTTTGGCAGCTGGAACCCGCAGCTGGGGGACGGCCGCGCCATCCTTCTGGGCGAAGTGGTTGCCAGCGACGGCAAGCGCTTCGACCTGCAGTTAAAAGGCAGCGGGCAGACACCCTTTTCCCGCATGGGCGACGGCCGCTCACCGCTGGGCCCGGTGCTGCGGGAATACCTCGTCAGCGAAGCCATGGCGACACTGGGCGTAGCCACCACCCGCAGTCTCGCCGCAGTCACCACCGGCGAGCGAGTGTTCCGCGAGGGCGCCCTGCCCGGCGCCATTCTCACCCGGGTTGCCAGCAGCCATATCCGGGTCGGCACCTTCCAGTTTTTTGCCGCCCGCGACAATACCGAGGCGGTAAAAAAGCTGGCCGATCACGTGCTCCAGCGCCACTACCCCGAGGCTCTGGACGCTGCCAACCCCTACCTCAGCCTGCTGCAGCAGGTGATCGAGCGCCAGGCAAAGCTGATCGCCCAATGGCAGGGTATCGGTTTTATCCACGGGGTGATGAATACCGACAATATGCTGATCTGTGGCGAGACGGTCGACTACGGCCCCTGCGCGTTTATGGACACTTACCACCCCGAAACTGTGTACAGCTCCATCGATCATCACGGCCGCTACGCCTACCACAACCAACCGGCCATCGCCCACTGGAACCTGGCCTGGTTCGCCCAGAGCCTGATGCCGCTGCTGGACACCGACGAAGAGCGGGCCCTGCAATTGGCGCAACAGGCCATCAAGACGTTTATGCCAGCCTGCAACGGACACTACCAGCAGTTGCTGGCCAACAAGCTGGGCCTGCGCGAGGCCAGCGAACAGAGTGCGACACTGGCGGCTGAACTGTTGCAACTGATGAGCACAGAGAAACTGGATTTCACCCTCACCTTCCGCCGCCTGGCGGATCTCGCCGACCCGGCGGCCGGCCCCGGCGTCGAAGCCCTGCTGCAGTTGCCTGCCAGCCTCGACAGCTGGCGCCAGCGCTGGCAGGACCTGGTGGCGCAGCAAAACCTGGCCGCCGCCGAGATTCAGGCGCTGATGTACCGCCACAACCCGGCCCTGATCCCGCGCAATCACCTGGTGGAAGAAGCCATTTTCAAGGCCACCTACGACCAGGATTTCAGCTACTTTGAACGCTTGCTGGAGGTCTCGGCCAAGCCGTTTGACTACGTCCCGGAGCTGGCCAAGTATGCTACCCCGCCAACACCGGAGCAGGTGGTTCGGCAAACCTTTTGCGGAACCTGATCCCGGCCCATTACCGTCATCCAAGAACCCCTGTTTAACCAGAGCCGGGGCTTAGCCGAGCTTTTTTAATCCAGGGCCTCCTCCTTCAGTCGATTGCCGCTCATGGGCGGCTTGCGCTGATCGGCTGACTTGAAGTCGCGCAGATCAAGGCCGTATTTTTTAATCCGCGATGCCAGGGTGGTGGGTTTGACGCCCAACAGCTCGGCCGCACCAGCAGCACCAAACACCTTGCCCTGGCAACGCCGCAGGGCGTTGATAATGTTGTTTTTCTGCTGCTGCCTGAGCTCATCGTCCGACACCAGGGCGGCTCGCAGAGGTGGCGACTGCGGCTCCACAGGGCTATCGGCGGTGACAATCGAATCGTCAAACTGCAACACCCCATCGCGGGCCAAAATCACCTGGCGCTCGATAACGTTTTCAAGCTCGCGGATATTGCCGGGCCAGGCGTATTGGCAGAGCTTCTCCAGCTCGGCCATCGGGATCTTCAGGTTGGCCTTGTTCACCAGGCGGCTGGCCTTGGCCAGGAAGTGCTGGGTCAACAGGGGAATATCCTCCTTGCGCTGCCGCAGTGGTACCGACTCAATGGGAAACACATTGAGACGAAAATACAAGTCTTCGCGAAAACGCCCCTCGCGCACCAGTTGCTGCAGGTCGCGATTGGTGGCGACGACAATGCGTACATCCACATTGCGCGTGCGCGCCTCCCCCACCCGCTCGAACTGCTGCTCCTGCAACACCCGCAACAACTTGCCCTGCAAGTGCAGGGGAATTTCACCCACCTCGTCGAGAAACAGGGTGCCGCCGTCGGCCAGTTCAAAGCGCCCGGCGCGGTCACTGCTGGCACCGGTAAAGGCACCTTTGACGTGGCCGAAGAACTCGCTCTCAAACAGGTCCTCGGGTATGGCAGCGCAGTTGACCCGGATCAGGGAACGCTGTGAGCGCTGGCTGTTGTCGTGCAGGGCGCGGGCGATAAGCTCCTTGCCAGTGCCCGATTCGCCATGAATAAATACCGTGGCATTGGTGGGCGCCACCAATTGAATCTGCTGCAGGATTTTTTTCACCGCGGCACTCTTGCCAACCATCTGGTGGTGATTGAATTCCGAATTGATCTCCTCCTGCAGGTAGGCGTTTTCCAGTTCCAACCGATGCTTTAACTGCTCCACTTCAGTGAGGGCAGCCAACAGGCGCCTTTGATCGGCCTTTTTTTGCGACACGTCGCGGAAGATCACCACGGCGCCAACTATTTCATTGCCGTCGCGAATCGGTGTACTGGTGTACTCCACGTCGATGGGCTGGCCGGTTTTGCTCCAGAACACATCGTCTTCCACCCGATGCACAGTGCCATCGCGAAAGGCCGCAAAAATCGGGCAGCTGTCAGCCTGGTAGTGGGAGCCATCGGCGTGGGAGTGATGCACCATGGTGTGCATATTGCGACCCGCCATCTCTTCGGCGCTGTAGCCGAGGATGCGCTCGGCCGCAGGGTTGACGAAGGTGGTGGCGCCGTTAGCGTCCACGCCGTAGATCCCCTCGCCGGCGGCCTCCAGCAACAGGTGATTCTCCCGCTCAAATTCCTGGAACACCCGCGACACCCGGCGCCAGTGGCCGATGCCGGACAAATAGTGGCGATGGGCATCGGAGCGGTTGCGCAATTCGTCCAGCTCCTCGGCGGGCTGCATACTGAAGTGCAAATAGCGCTCTTCGCCCGACTCCAGCTGCCGGCCGGTGATTTCCAACCGCAGCGGCTCATCGGCGACGAGGATTTGCAACTGGTCGGTCCAGCCCCGCCCCCGCGCTATCAACTCCTGGGAAAACACCAACAGGCCGGGCAGGCAGGGAGCAAAAAAATGGCTGGCCCGCAGTGACTGCAGCGCCCGCCGGTCCTGGCCAAGCAGACGGCAAGCCTCCTGGTTGGCATCGACGATCGTGTCATCCACCGGCTCAATAATCAGCTGGGCCGTGGCCGCAAAGTTAAAATATCGATCAAAGCTCATAGACTTGCCCCGCTCGCAGGTAAAGCCATCCACTGGCCTGAATCTATCCCCGCCTTGATCATTCAATTACCGGGCCACACTACGAAGTCTCGTAATTACTCGAAACGAACTTTCGTAATCTACGAATATTCGTATCCCGCCACACTCTCGGAAAATTCATTTAATTCTATACAAATCAATACGTTAGAAAGATTTTGGCGAACTGGCACCGGTATTGCTTTACAGCTTGGTATACGGCTGCAAGGTTGGCTCGGGAAAATCCCTGGCAAACGATCCGGCTCCAGCGCCCACCAGGACGCCCCGCAACCGGCTGCAGCGCACCATTTTGACTCACCCGTTTATCATCGACTGAGGAACTAGTGACATGACCAACAAAAGCCTGGGAAACCCCTACGACGCCGACGCCAGACTGGTCCACGGCAACAGCTGTCGCTGCGACTCCTGCGCCGCCGAGGCCAGCAGCGCCGGCGCGCTCAGTGACCGCGACCGGCAGAGATTGCTGGAACAGCAGGTTGAAAACAACACTCATCGGCATGCTCCGGCAGCGGCGACCGGGGAAACCTTTGCCTCCTCCGAGGACATGCTCGACCGGGTGGTGGAAAGCGCCATAGTGCGAGGGGTTTTCGGTCACAGCGACAACAGTCGGCGCGATTTTATCAAGCTGGTGGGCGGCGGCACCCTGGCGGCAGTACTGGGCACCATGATTCCCATGGACAAGGTCAAGGCAGCGGTCAAGGACTCGTTCGGGCCACTGGAGAAATCCAAACTCAAGGTAGGCTTTGTCCCCATTACCTGCGCTACTCCCATCATCATGGCCCAGCCGATGGGTTTTTACGCCAAGTACGGCCTGGATGTGGATGTCATCAAGACCGCCGGCTGGGCCGTGGCCCGGGACAAGTCACTGAACGGCGAGTACGACGCCTCCCACATGCTCACCCCCATGCCACTGGCCATGAGCATGGGCGCCGGCTCCACCGCCACCCCATACATCATGCCGGCGGTGGAGAACATCAATGGCCAGGCCATCGTGCTGCACAACAAGCACAAGAACAAGCGCAACCCGAAAGACTGGAAGGGCTTCAAGTTCGGGGTGCCGTTTGACTACTCCATGCACAACTTCCTGTTGCGCTACTACGTCGCCGAGCACGGTATCGACCCCGACCAGGACATCCAGATCCGGGTGGTGCCGCCGCCGGAAATGGTCGCTAACCTGCGCGCCGGCAACCTCGATGGCTACCTGTCGCCCGATCCGTTCAACCAGCGTGCGGTGTATGAAAAGGTCGGCTTCCTGCACACCCTGACCAAGGATATCTGGGAGGGCCACCCTTGCTGCGCCTTTGCCTGCAGCCAGAAATTTGCCACCGAGATGCCCAACACCTACGCGGCGCTGTTCAAAGCCATCGTCGACGCCACCCACTACTCCGCCAAGGCGGAAAACCGGGCCGAAATCGCCAAGGCGATCTCACCCAAAAACTACCTCAACCAGCCGGAAATCGTGGTTAACCAGGTGCTTACCGGCCGCTATGTAGACGGGCTGGAGAAAAAGGTCTTCGATGTGCCAGATCGCATCGACTTCGACCCATTTCCCTGGCACTCAATGGCAGTCTGGATACTTACCCAGATGAAGCGCTGGGGCTACGTCAAGGGCGATATCGACTACACCGGCATTGCCGAGCAGGTGTACGTGGCGGCCGAGACCGGCAAGGTGATGCGCGAGCTGGGCTATACCCCGCCGTCCAAAACCTATGAAAACTACACCATCATGGGCAAGGAGTTCGACTACACCAAGCCCGAAGAGTACATCAACAGCTTTGCCATCAAGAGGGTGTAACTGTGGCGTCACTCAATGTCCGCGCGACTTTGGTGTCGCTGCTGATACTGGTACTGCTCCTCGGCCTGTGGGAGGCGCTCAACCAGCCCCCCGCGGCCACCGAAGCGCTGACCGAATTCGAGCTGCTGATGGGCGGCGCCGACGACGAGGCGCGGGTACCGCCGCCGTCGGCGGTGCTGCAGCACGCCTGGCACGAACTCAGCAACCCGTTCTACGACGCCGGCCCCAACGACAAGGGCATCGGCATCCAGCTGGCCTATTCCCTATTGCGAGTGCTGACCGGCTACTTCGGCGCGGCCCTGATCGCCATTCCACTGGGCTTCGTGATCGGCATGTCACCGCTGATGCACAAGGCGCTGAACCCCTTTATCCAGGTACTGCGGCCCATTTCGCCGCTGGCGTGGATGCCACTGGCGCTGTTTATCATCAAGGACTCGGAGCAGTCGGCCATCTTTGTGATCTTTATCTGTTCCATCTGGCCAATGCTGATCAACACCGCGTTTGGCGTCGCCAATGTGCGAGAAGACTGGATCCGGGTGGCCCAGACCCATGAGTTGAGCCATTTACAAACCGCCTTCCAGGTGATCCTGCCAGCAGCGGCCCCCACCATCCTCACCGGCATGCGCATCTCCATCGGCATCGCCTGGCTGGTGATCGTCGCCGCCGAAATGCTGGTGGGCGGCACCGGTATCGGCTACTACGTCTGGAACGAGTGGAACAACCTTGACCTCAACAGCGTGATCTTCTCCATCCTGATGATCGGTGTGGTCGGCATGGTGCTGGACATGGCCCTGGGCCGGATCGAGAAACTGGTGCAGTACGAGGAGTAACTTATGCCCAATCATTTTGTCAGTGTCGAGGGGCTGACCAAAAAATACCCCTCCAAAAATGGCGAGCTGGTGGTTTTTGAAGACGCCAACTTCACCATCGAGAAAGGCGAGTTCGTGTGCATCATCGGCCACTCCGGCTGCGGCAAATCCACGATATTGAACGTCCTTGCGGGGCTCGACAGCCCCACTGGCGGCAACATCATTATGGATGGCAAGGAGGTCATTGGCCCCAGCCTCGACCGCGGCGTGGTATTCCAGAACTACAGCCTGCTGCCCTGGCTATCCACCCTTCACAACGTCAGCTTTGGCGTCAAGGCACGCTGGCCCCAGTGGAGCAAGCAGCAAGTCGAGGCCCACAGTAGCAAGTTCCTGGAGATGGTGGGCCTGGCCCACTCCCTGCACAAGAAGCCTTCGGAGCTGTCCGGTGGTATGCGCCAGCGGGTCAGCATCGCCCGCGCCTTCGCCACCAGCCCCAAACTGTTGTTGCTGGACGAGCCTTTCGGCGCCCTCGACGCCCTCACCCGCGGTGTGATCCAGGACGAGCTGATCAAGATCTGGAACGAGACCCACCAGACCGTGTTTATGATCACCCACGATGTGGATGAAGCCATATTACTGGCCGATCGCATCTTGCTGATGACCAACGGCCCCGACGCCCGGGTGGCGGAGTCGGTCAAAATCAGCATCGAGCGGCCGCGCAATCGCGCCAATATCATCGAGGATCCAGGCTATTACAAGATTCGCAACCACCTGGTCAACTTCCTGATCAAGCGCTCCGGGCAACTTTCCGGTTCGGATACGGGCCGGGGAGAGCCACCCAAGCTGGTCGATCCGGCCAACAGCCATCTGAGCGCGGAACAGATTCGCACCCAGAGCGAAGATTCAACCTCACTGGCGGTCAAGGCCGCCAGTTAATACTTCTATCCACTCGCCGCAGGAGGCCATCAAATGGATAAACTCACCATGACAGAAACCATTGTCGCAACCAAGATCGAAAAGGGTCTTAGCTGGGAGACTATGGGCAAAGAACTGGGTATGTCGCCGGTCTGGCTCACCTCCGCTTGCCTGGGCATGAACAGTGCTCCGGCCGAGAAAGCCAGCGCCATTGCCGATTACCTCGGTCTCGGCGCTGACGTCGCCGCAGCGCTGGCGGCCTTCCCCACCAAGGTCTGGGACCAAACCGTACCCACCGACCCGCTGATCTACCGGCTCTATGAAGTGGTCGGTGTCTACGGCGAAACCCTGAAAGAAGTGATCCAGGAAAAGTTTGGCGACGGCATCATGAGCGCCATCGACTTCTCCATGGAAGTGGACAAGATCGAGGACCCCAAGGGTGACCGGGTACTGCTCACTTTGAACGGCAAGTTCCTGCCCTACAAAAGCTGGTAATACCGCAGCGCCAACACCAGAATGGGACCGGACAAGAGCGCCACTGAGGTGGCGCTTCTGGAACTCGATTCAGGTTTGCCTGATTTGGATTTGGCCTGCTGACTCTGTACCTGTTAACGCTTTGCCTATTAACTTTTTACCTGTAAGTAAGGGACCCCATTATGGATCAACCACGTCCACCCCTGCCGCCCTTTTCCCTGGAAGACGCAATACTCAAGGTACGCAAGGCGGAAGATGCCTGGAATATGCAAAATCCGGAAGCCATCGCCCTGGCCTACTCCAGCGACTCGGTGTGGCGCAATCGCTCGGAATTTGTCCGTGGCCGCGAGCAGATTATCGCTTTCCTGCGGCGCAAGTGGGTGCGGGAACTGGATTATCGCCTGATCAAGGAAATCTGGGCCCACAGCGACAACCGCATTGCGGTTCGCTTCGCCTACGAATGGCACGACGACAGTGGCAACTGGTACCGCTCCTATGGCAACGAAAACTGGGAGTTTGATGAACTGGGACTGATGCGTGCCCGCCATGCCAGTATCAACGACCTGCGCATCTCCGACAGCGAACGCAAATTTCACTGGTCATCCGGGCCGCGGCCTGCAGAGTACCCCGGCCTGACCGAGTTAGGCCTGTAACCACACACTGGCCTCTTGCACAGCCACCTGCTTTTGCAACCTGCTTTTGCAACGTACCGCGCCCAGATCGCCTCTGCCTCACCTGCCGGGGTGACAGCAAGGCCGGTGCCATAAAACCCCGGACAATTCAGCCGCGGGATTACCCATGCTGATCCCGCCGGCCTGACGGCGGGCAAATAAACTGCCAACACACCCCAGGTGTTGGTATTTGCCTCCAAATACAGGCAGCATAGCGCTGGCTGGCAGGGTACACTGCTGTACCTCGATGGCCGCGTAAGCGCAGACTCGCCGCCATGCACCATAAGACATTTAGCGGAACATTTTGACCAGATCACAGGGCACCGGGCTGCCGTGCGCCTTGCCCGCTGGCGACACTCTACCTACATAATATGACCGACACAGTGAACGCCCCCAACCAGCGCCAGCCTTCGTGGCTGCGCCTGACCTTGCGCCGCTCCCAGCAGGAAGCCGTGGCGTCCTCGGCGATGACTGCCACCAACGACAACTTTCTCAATGCCTTTGCGGTTTACCTGCAGGCCAGCGCCGCCCAAATGGGCTGGCTAACCGCCATTCCGCAGTTCTTTGCCGCGGTCTGGCAACTGGTGTCCGCCTGGATGGGCAATCACATGTCGCGCAAGCGGCTGGTGATCGGAGTTGCAACACTGCAGGCGGTGATCATGCTGGCCATGGCGGTGCTGGCGCTGTGGCGCGGCTTCGGCGGGCTGGCCAGCTGGCAAATACCGGCACTGATCACCCTGGCAGTGGGTTACTTCTCCTGCCTCAACATTATCCAGCCCCACTGGCGCGCCTGGATGGGGGCACTGGTGCCGGGGCGCCGGCGCGGCCTGTTTTTTGCCCGCCGCACCCGCCTGACCATGATTTCCTCGCTGCTGGTATTTATTCTCGGCGGCACCCTGCTCAGCGGCAGCGATGCCACCGGCCTGGCCTGGCTGGGTTTCGCCCTGCTGTTTGGCGTAGCGGCAGTGGGTCGTTTCTGGTCAGCCCAGTTGATGCGCTCTATGCATGACCCCAGCAACATGCCCATCGCCTCCGATGCCGAACTGTGGGCCACCTTGCGCCAGGTCGGTGTTGCCCTGAAGGAGCCAACCTTCCGCCAGTACAGCTTTTATGTCGCCTCCATGCAGGGGATGGTGGCGATCTCGGCACCCTTTTTCGCCGTCTACATGCTGCGTGACCTGCAGTTCAGCTACCTGCAGTTCAGTCTCAACAATATCGCCTCGGTGGCCACCCAGTTCCTGCTGCTGAGCAGCTGGGGCCGCTTCAGCGATCGCTTTGGCAACCGCGCGACCATGATTATCTGTAGCTGCCTGATTCCGGTGCTGCCACTGCTGTGGCTGGTGTCGCCAAACTTTTATTATTTATTGCTGGTGCAAGTGCTGTCGGGACTGGCCTGGAGTGGCTATACCCTGAGCACCGGCAATTACCTGTACGACATTCGCCCCCACCAGACCAACTTCGCCTTTTACGCCGCCATCCAGGCCGCCGTATCGGCGCTGGCGGTATTTGGCGGCGCCCTGCTGGGCGGCTATGTGGCCAGCCAGGCGCCAACCTTGTGGAACTGGCTTATGCCAGACTGGGGCTGGGGCAGTGCGCTGTTTATCGTCTTCCTGACCAGCTCGCTGCTGCGCATCGCGGTGGCCGCGTACTATTTGCCGCGCCTGCACGAGCCGACCCTGCGCAAGCGCCCGCAGGTGCTGCAGGTAATCTTTCGGGTGGCGCGCATCAGCGCTATTTCCGGTGTGGTACTGGACTGGATGAGTGTGACCCGAAAAAACGACGACAAATGACAGCTGGCTAAAAATACCTGTGAACACTGGTTAACTGAAAAATCATGACTGGCTGCGCAGCCTGGTTATTTTCACAATAACGTTAATTGCGCACGGCGGTTAATCGCGTAAAGTGGTTAATTGCATAACGCGTGCAAGCTGGAGCAAATGCCGAGCCCGCGGGCGGCCCTGGGCCCGAACTGCTCAGCAGCACCACGGATTGGAAAATATCGGGGGCAGAACTTGGCCGACAGAATTCCCGCACTGGATTTATTGCTGCAACAGGTGCGCAGCTGCCAGCTGTGCGCGCCCCACCTGCCGCTGGGCCCGCGACCGGTGCTGCAGTGCCACGCCAGCGCCCGCATCCTGATTGTTGGCCAGGCTCCCGGGCGCAAGGTGCACGACACCGGCATCCCCTTCAACGACCCCAGCGGCGAGCGCTTGCGCGATTGGCTCGGCATCGACCGGGATACCTTCTATGACCCCGAGACTGTAGCCCTGCTGCCCATGGGCTTTTGCTACCCCGGCAGCGGCAAGTCCGGCGATTTGCCGCCGCGCCCGGAGTGCGCCGCGACCTGGCGACAGGCGCTGCTGGCGCAGCTGGGCAATGTGCAGCTGACCGTGGTGCTGGGCAAATACGCCCAGGACTATCACCTGGGCAAGAGCTCAGAGCCGCTGGTACAGCGGGTAAGACGGTGGCAGGATTATTGGCCCGAGCTGTTGCCGATGCCCCACCCCAGCCCGCGCAACAACCGCTGGCTGCGCAACAACCCCTGGTTCGAAGCCGAGGTGGTGCCGGCATTGCAGGAGCGGGTCAAGGATATTCTTGGCGCCAAGCGCAAAAGCAACCCGGGGAGCGCACGGCGGGAAAAAACTTGAGTGGTCTGCGCAATGAAGGCATTACTGCTGCGTTATCTGCACTTTGTTGGCACCATGGTTTTAACCTGAATGCCGATTCTACCCTCGCTATCAGCAGTAAAGCAGATCGGGCCAATCAACTTGTGCCGGCGCCCCTGAGGACAACACCATGATCAACCTGTTCGCTAACTTACCCGAGCAACTCGACGCCGAACTGGTCACTACCCTGCTCCGCCAGGACCGGCTGCGCATCGAGCGCATCGTCTCCCAGGGCCATACCGCCCCCGCCGAAGGCTGGTACGACCAGGCTGAGCACGAATGGGTGCTGGTGTTACAGGGTGGCGGCACAGTGGAATTCGAAGACGGCGACAGGGTCCAGCTGGGGGTGGGTGACCACCTCAATATCCCGGCGCACAGCCGCCATCGGGTAGTGTGGACCCACCCCGATAAACTGACTGTCTGGCTGGCGGTGTTCTACCCGGCAGAGCCCGCTTGAGAAGTTACAGCAGTGAGAGCTGGTCCCCGCGTCGGGGTGGCACCCGAAACTGGCTGCAATCGAGGGCGAAACCCTCCCGATTCCCCAGGCCCGCTTTGCGCCGTGCCACCTGAAAGCGCTGGCTGATCAATTCGGCGAAGATACCTTCACCGGTCATGCGTCGGCCGAAACGGCCATCGTACAGCTGGCCGCCACGCATGGCGCTGAGGCGACTGAGTACGTGCCCGGCCCGCTCGGGGAAGTGCTGGTGCAGCCACTCGGCGAAAATAGGGGCGACTTCATGGGGCAGGCGCAACAGGATGTAGGCAATGGATTGCGCCCCGGCCGCTGCCGCCGCATCGATGATTGACTCCATTTCGTGCTCGTTGATCAGCGGAATCAGCGGCGCCAGCAGCACCGTCACCGGCACTCCGGCCGCTCTCAGTTCGCGGATTACCCGCAGGCGCATGGACGGCGATGCCGCCCGCGGCTCCATTATCCGTTTGAGGTCATTGTCGAGACTGGTGACACTGACTGCTACGTGCAACAGGTGCTGCCGGGCCATGGCCTGCAGCAGATCCAGGTCGCGCAGGATAAGGCCGCTCTTGGTAATGATCGACAGCGGTTGCTTGAATTGCAGCGCCACCTCCAGCAGGCGCCGCACCACCCCCTGCTCCTTCTCCAGCGGTTGGTAGGCGTCGGTATTCACCCCCAGGGCGATGCTCTCGCAGCGGTAGCCCGGTTTGCGCAACTCCTGCTCGAACAGTTGCGGCGCATTGTGCTTGACCCGCAACCGGGTTTCGAAGTCGAGGCCCGGCGACAGGTCGAGGTAGGCGTGGCTGGGACGGGCAAAGCAGTAGATACAACCGTGTTCGCAACCGCGATAAGGGTTGATGGACAAATTAAAGGGCACATCCGGCGAGCGATTGCGGGTAATCAGCGTCCGCGCAGTCTCGGCGCTCACTTCCGTGGCCGGGTGTGGCAGCGGCTCGCCGTCGGCGTCCAGTTCGACACTGGTGATGGCAAAACGACCCGGGATACGACTGGCCGTACCGCGACCTTTCAGGGCTGTGGATGGAGCTTTGGGCATCGATTCAGGCATAACTGCGGGCTCGGGCACAGCCTCGGGGAAAGGATTCATCACCAGCCTCCAATTATTAGAGATCAACTGTATTTATATACAGTATTATTGTTTACTGCTGAAATCAACTCCCTGCCAACAAACCAGGCAAACTCTTGCCCTAACTACCTCGATTTCGGATGGGCTCCCGCCGGCGACTATCGCTGGAGCGAGGAGCTCCGACTCCACAAGCAGGCCGCATGTAAGTCTGCAATCGAGCAATGATGTTAAATGATACTGATAGGCAAGCCTGCGGCTGCCTTGCAAGAGATGCCGCAATAGTGGCCATAATGCTGGCGACGCTGTTTAGCGGTCGCAGGAAAAAATGTCGCCGGCCTTTTTCACCCCCGGGCCCAAGCCATCTTTGCTATACTCGCGCACCTGCAGCAGCAGGCAGACATCAGCAAATGGAGCCAAAGACGTGACCCAGTTCAGACCCTGCATCGACCTGCACCAGGGCCAGGTCAAACAAATTGTCGGCGGCAGTCTCAGCGACGCCGGTGCCGACACCAATTTTGTCAGCAGCCAGGATGCCGCCTGGTACGCGCGGCTGTATCACGACCACAATTTGCACGGTGGGCATGTGATTGCCCTCGGCCCGGGCAACGAGGAACAAGCGCTGGCGGCGCTGCAGGCCTGGCCCGGCGGTCTCCAGTTCGGTGGCGGGGTCAACCCAGGCAATGCCGAAAAGTATTTGCAGGCCGGCGCCTCCCACGTGATCGTCACCTCCTACCTGTTCGAGGGCGAGGCGTTTTCCTGGCAGCGGCTGGAAGAAATCAAAAGCGTGGTCGGCAGGGAGCGGCTGGTATTGGACCTGAGTTGCCGGCGCACCGGCAAGGGCTGGAATATCGCCACCAATCGCTGGCAGACGGTGACTGCCACCCGCATCAGCGCCGAAACCCTGGCGGAACTGAGCCAGCACTGTGCCGAGTTCCTGGTGCACGCCGCGGATGTGGAAGGCCTGCAAGCGGGCATCGATGAGCCGCTGGTGACCCTGCTAGGTGAACTGTGCCACATTCCGGTCACCTACGCCGGTGGCGCGCGCAATCTCGACGACCTGAAGCTGGTGGACAGGCTGTCCGCAGGCAAGGTCGACCTGACCATTGGCAGTGCGCTGGATATCTTCGGGGGCAGTGGTGTTAGCCTGGCGGAGTGTATCGCCTGGAATCAGGAGCAGGGCTAATTGCCCGCTGATCCCCGCCGGTTTTCGCTTCGACGGGGGTCAGGTAAACCTGCGGCAGGCTTACCCGTGGCAGGTTTACCAGAAGCAGGCAGATCTGTGACTAGCAGTCGAACGGGTGGCGCAAGACGATGGTTTCGATGCGGTCCGGGCCGGTTGAGATAATATCCGCCGGCGCTCCTACCAGTTCTTCCAGGCGCTTGATGTAGGCCTGGGCGTTGGCGGGCAGGTCATCCCAGCGGCTCACCCCAAACGTGCTTTCTTTCCAGCCGGCCATGGTTTCATAGACTGGCTGTACCTCTTGCCAACCCTCGGCGTCAAACGGTACGCAGGTGTCATAGCCATCGCGATCTTTGTAACCGATGCAGATTTTGACTTCATCCAGCCCGTCCAGTACATCCAGCTTGGTCAGGCACAGGCCGGAAATGCTGTTGATGCGAATGGCGTGGCGCACGGCGATGGCATCAAACCAGCCGGTGCGACGCTGGCGACCGGTGGTGGCACCGAACTCGTGCCCCTTTTCCCCCAGGTGCTTGCCCACAGCACAGGACAATTCGGTGGGGAACGGCCCCGAGCCGACGCGGGTGGTGTAGGCCTTGGTGATGCCCAGTACGTAATCGAGATAGAGCGGGCCAAAACCGGAGCCAGTGGCGGTGCCGCCAGCCGTGGTATTGGAGGAGGTCACAAAGGGGTAGGTGCCGTGATCGATATCCAGTAGCGAACCCTGGGCGCCCTCGAACAGGATGCTCTCACCATTTTCCCGGGCGTCGTGCAGCAGGTGGGTAACATCGGCAATCATCGGCGTCAGTTGCTCCGCCATGGTCAGCGTATCTGCCAGCACCTTGTCGTAATCCACCGCCTCGACCTTGTGATAATTGACCAGGGTGAAGTTGTGGTATTCCATCACCTCTTTCAACTTGACCGCAAAGCGCTCGGGATTGAGCAGGTCACCGAGGCGCAGGCCGCGGCGCGCTACCTTGTCTTCGTAAGCCGGGCCGATGCCGCGCCCGGTGGTGCCAATTTTGGCATCGCCACGGGCGGATTCGCGGGCTTTGTCCAGCGCCACGTGATAGGGCAAAATCAGCGGGCAGGCAGGTGACAGGCGCAGGCGCTCGCGCACCGGCACCCCGGTTGCTTCCAGCCCGGCCATTTCCTCGATCAGGGCATCGGGCGCCAGCACCACGCCATTGCCGATCATGCAGGTGACCCCGGCGCGCAGGATTCCCGAGGGAATCAGGTGCAGGACGGTTTTCTTGCCGTCGATCACCAGTGTGTGGCCGGCGTTGTGGCCGCCCTGGAAGCGCGTCACCAGAGATACCTGATCGGTCAACAGATCAACTATCTTACCCTTGCCCTCGTCACCCCACTGGGTGCCCAATACAACAACGTTTTTGCCCATTGTTTTCCTGACTCTTTAATTTGATTGCTACTTGATTTAGTTGCTACTTGATTCAATTGGTACCTGATTCGATCGGCACTTACAGGGGCTGAAGCCGGTAGTCACCGCCCTCGAACACCAATTGCCGATCACACGCGGGCGTTGCCGCACTGGCCTCCTGGCCGGCAAAACCACACACCACCACCTCGCCGCTATCGCGCAGTTCAGTGATCTTGTTCCAGTAATCATCGTTGTCAGCGCGGTCGACGGCGGGCGCAAAAATGGCGCCCCTGCGACCCTGCACTGGCTGCAGCAGACCGTCGAGAGCGGTAATATCCACGGCAAAGCCGGTTGCCGGACGCGCGTTGCCAAACACTTCACCGACGTGGTCATAGCGGCCACCATTGGCCACCGCCGCACCGTAGCCCGGCGCAAATGCCGCGAAGACGATGCCGGTGTGGTAGTGGTAACCGCGCAATTCGCTCAGGTCAAAATACAGTTGTGCCGCCGGGTAGCGCCGGGCAATGGTCTCCGCCACCGTCTCCAGGGTATCGAGGGCGGTGAGCACATCCGCCGGGGCCCTGGCCAACACTTTGCGGGCGCGCTGCAGCACTTCCCGGTCGCCGGCCAATTGCGGCAGCGCCAGTAACATTTCGGACAGCTCCGCCGAGGCGACATTGGCCTTGACCCAGTGGCGGATATCGGTGCTCGCCTTGGCTTGCAACAGGTCGAACAAATCCTGCTCGCCGGCTTCATCGAGCCCGGCGGCGTCGGCCAGGCTGCGATAAATGCCGACGTGGCCGAGGTCGATATTGAGCTGTTCCAGGCCGCTTTCCTGCAATGAGGCCAGCAGCAGTGAGATCACTTCGGTGTCGGCACTGACACCGGCTTCACCGTACAGCTCGACACCTGCCTGGATGGGCGAGCGGGTCGCCAGTGGCGATTTGGGCCGGGTGTGCAAAACATGGCCTGCGTAACACAGGCGCGAAGGGCCGCTGCGCTTGAGACTATGGGCATCCATACGGGCGGTCTGCGGGGTAATATCGGCCCGAATCCCCATGCTGCGACCGGAGAGCTGGTCAGTAACCTTGAACGTCATCAGGTCGATATCGCGACCCAGACCGATCAACAGGGAGTCGGTGTACTCCATCAGTGGTGGAATCACCAGTTCGTAGCCCCAGCGACCGTAAAGGTCCACCAGCCGCCGGCGCAGGGATTCTATGCGCAGCGCTTTTGCCGGGAGAATATCTTCGACACCGTCTGGTAATAACCAGCGATCAGCGTAAGTCATGGCCGAATGTTGCCTCTTGCCTGGAGCTTTTTTGAATTCATTTAATCAGGTACAGCAGGCCGGCGCCGAGCAGCATGCTGAACAGGCCAACCATGCGCAACTGCCGCTCGCTCACAGTAGCCAATGTTACCACCATGTTGCGCCAGCGTTGCGGGTATAAAAACGGCAGGATACCCTCGAGTACGAGCATCAAACAGAATGCCTTGCCCAGCTCTTCCCACATACCTGAATTGTTAACCTTTGCTGCCTGTACCCTTGTGGCACAAAAAAACCGGGCCCACTGGGCCCGGTTGACGAATTCTACCACCGATGGCGGCCGCGGACCAAATTTTACCCGCTTTCGCCGCCTGGCCGTCGGGAGCAGACGGCCAGCCAGCGCCGCTGCCACCGCCCGGTTATTTACCCTTGCTGGATTTCAGGTAGCGGAAAAAGTCGCTCTTCGGATCCACCAGCATCATGTCGCCCTTGTTGTTAAACGTCTCTTTATAAGCCGTCAGGCTGCGCACAAAACTGTAGAACTCCGGATCCTGGGTGTAGGCCTGGGCGTAGATGGCTGCCGCCTTGGCGTCACCGGCACCGCGCAACAGCTCGGCATCCCGATAGGCTTCCGCCTCGAGGATGGTGCGCTGGCGATCGGCGTCGGCGCGAATCACTTCGGCCTGCTCCTTACCCTTGGAGCGGTGCTCACGCGCCTCCCGCTCCCGCTCACTGGTCATCCGGTTAAACACCGATTCGCTCACCTGCTCGGGCAGGTCTATGCGCTTGACCCGCACGTCCACCAGGCGGATACCGTAGCGCTGTATGGTCAGTTTGTTCAGGTTCTCAGTCAGGTCGGTCATCAGCTGGTCGCGCTCGCCACTGACCACTTCCTGCAGGGAGCGCTGGGCGAACTGGTTGCGCAGGCCTTCATTGATGCGCTGGGACAATAACTGCACCACGCGGCTTTCCTCACCGTTGGTGGCGGTGTAGTAGTCACCCACGTCCTCGATGCGCCACTTGGCGAACGAATCCACCATGATGCCTTTCTTCTCAATGGTCAGGAAACGCTCGGGGCGGGCATCCAGGGTCAGCACACGACTGTCAAACTTGCGCACCTCGTGCATCAGTGGTGCCTTGATGTGCAAGCCGGGTTTGAGGTCATCGTTGACCACCTTGCCGAACTTCAGCAGCACCCCGCGCTCGGTTTCCATAATGATAAACAGGGTATTGGAGGCGACAATAACGGCAATCAGCAAGCTGATCACCAGCGCCATGACTTTATTGTTCATAGTTAGCGAACCTCCCGGCGACGGGTATTGGTTATGTTTTCGCGACGAATCTGGTCCGCCACACGCTCACTGATCTCGCGCACTATTTCCGGGGAGAGTTCCTGGGTGCGAGCCGACACTGCGCTGGCATTAACCAGCTTGTCCAGCGGCACATAGAGCATGTTATTGCCACCTTCGACATCGATCATCACCTTGGAGCTGTTGGCCATCACCTCTTGCACGGCATCCAGGTACAGGCGCTCCCGGGTTACCGCCGGCGCCTTGTTGTATTCAAACAGCAATTGCTCAAAGCGCTTGGCTTCACCCTCGGCCTTGGCGATCACTTGCTCCCGGTAAGCGGTAGCTTCTTCGATAACCCGCTGGGCTTTACCCCTGGCCTCCGGAATAATACCGTTGGCGTAGGCCTCGGCCTCGTTCTTCAGCCGCTCCTCATCCTCTCGCGCCTTGTTGACGTCATCGAAGGCTGCCTGCACTTCGTTCGGTGGCGCTGTGTCTTCAACGTTGACAGTACTGATTTCAATACCGGTGGTGTAGGCGTCAAGATAAGCCTGCAGCCGCGCCTGGACATCGAAGGCAATTTTTTCCCGGCCCTCGGTCAGCACTTCGTGCATGGGTGACGAACCAACGACGTGGCGCAGGGCGCTATCGGTGGCCTGGGCCAGCGACTCCTCCGGAGCGCGCACCATCAGGGCAAATGCCCGGGCGTCGTTAATGCGGTACTGAACTGACAGATCGACTTTGACGATATTCAAATCCTCAGTCAGCATCTCTCCGCGCGAACTGTGCGAGCGCACCTTGGTGACGTTAAGCTTCTCAACAGTGTCGATAAGCGGTGGATTCCAGTGCAGGCCGGGCCCCTTGGTTTGCGAGTAAACACCCAGCCGCAGGATCACCGCCCGCTCCTGTTCGTTGACCTGGTAAATACCAAACAGGGCGTAGACGACAAGCAGGCCGACCACAATAATGCCCAGCGCCGAACTGCTCAACCCGCCACCCTGGGAACCGCCGCCACTGCCGGCACCGCCGAACAGACCGCCAAGTTTTTCCTGAAACTTCTTCAGTGCCTCGTCGAGGTCCGGCGGGCCATCATTGCCGCGCTTGCCACCCCATGGGTCCTGATTATTTCCACCCGGTTCATTCCAGGCCATAGTGAATCTCCGTCATTGTGTTCTTTGGGGCAGTGCCGCCCTGTGCCGAAAATGGCAGATTCTAGCAAAAGCCCGTTCATTATTGGTTAATTCGTTGTGCTGCCGCAGCCAGTACTGCCCGCGTAATTTACAGCGATGCTTTATACCTTACGTCTGGCGTGCCATTCCAGAGCATCGAAAGCGAGATTTTCCTGGCTCAGGATACGCAATAGATCCGATTTTTGAATACTCAGGCCCAGCTCTATCTGGCCATTTTCGCCGTGCTGCTCATCGGTGACAGCGTTGTGCTGGTAGAGCTTGGCCCGCAGCCGCGCTTGCTCCGGCGCCAGGCACAATACCTGTTGCACCCGATCGTCGCCGAGCAATTCCGCCACCGCTTCCAGCAGCAGATCGACGCCGGCGCCGGACCTGGCCGACAGCCACACCGCCTGGGGCTTGCCCTCGTCGTCGCGATCGATACGAGGGTTAAAGTCCTCTAGCAGGTCAATTTTATTGTAGACCCGCAACTCGGACAGTTCGCTGGCACCAATTTCCTCCAGCACTTCCTCGACCTGTTCGATATTGTGGGCCCGCTCTTCCGCCGCCGCATCAATAATATGCAGCAGCAGGTCAGCGCTCGCGGCCTCCTCCAGGGTAGCGCGGAAAGCCTCTACCAGGCGGTGCGGCAGATGACTGATAAAGCCCACTGTATCCGCCAGCACCACCGCCCCCAGCCCGTCCAGCTCCAGCCGGCGCATGGTGGGGTCGAGGGTGGCGAACAGCTGGTCTTCGGCGTAGACGCCAGCCGCAGTGATATAGTTGAACAGTGTGGATTTACCGGCGTTGGTATAGCCCACCAGGGATACCGTCGGCACTTCCGCCCGCCGTCGGGAGCGGCGACCCTGGTCCCGCTGTTTACGCACCTTCTCCAGCCGCTTGACGATATTTTTGATGCGCGCGCGCAACAACCGCCGGTCGGTTTCCAGCTGGGTTTCACCCGGGCCGCGCAGCCCGATGCCGCCCTTCTGCCGCTCCAGGTGGGTCCAGCCGCGCACCAGTCGCGTCGACATGTGCCGCAACTGGGCCAGCTCTACCTGCAGCTTGCCTTCGTGGGTGCGGGCGCGCTGGGCGAAAATATCGAGAATCAGGCCAGTACGATCCAGCACCCGGCACTTCAATTCGGCTTCGAGATTGCGTTCCTGGCTGGGCGAGAGATTGTGATTGAAGATCACCAGTTGTGCATCGTGCTGAAGCACACTCTGCCGCAATTCTTCCAGCTTGCCGGTACCAACGAAATAGCGGGCCTGGGGGGCGGAGCGTTGACCGGTGATAAAGTCCACCGGGTCACCGCCCGCTGACAATACCAGCTCTTCAAACTCGCGTGGATCTTCGGCGTCGGTACCGTGGGAAATCTCCAGGTGAACCAATACCGCCAGTTCACCGGAATCAGGGCGCTCAAAAAACAACGAAATACCTCAGCGAGATAGCTATTCTGCGTCCTCGCCCTCACCCGCCTGTGGGTTGAGCATAGGTACGCGCACCGCACGCGAGGGCACGACGGTAGAAATAGCGTGCTTGTAGACCATTTGACTGACCGTATTTTTCAACAGCACCACAAACTGGTCGAAAGACTCAATTTGGCCTTGCAGCTTGATGCCGTTGACCAGGTATATAGATACGGGGATGCGCTCTTTGCGCAACACATTTAGGTAAGGGTCTTGTAGGCTATGCCCTTTTGACATGATCATTCTCCTTCAAATAGATTAAAAAGTGCCGCGCAACAGGTTCCAGTTCGAAATTTCCCCCAAGCTGGAAGCAGCGGCAAGCGTTAGCAAGACGATACCTTGCAATAAACTGACCATGAGCGGTCGAAGTCGTTCCTATTATAAGGATGTTTATTGCAAATAGTTCATTAATTCCTGAATCAGGGCGCTTTTTTTTCGTATTTGCCCCGCTTCGTTGTCGATATAGACCCGCTGCAGATCCGGCCAGCCCCGCAGCCAGGTCAATTGCCGCTTGGCCAGCTGCCGCGTAGCCACGACGCCGCGCTCGATCATGGCCTGGCGATCATAGTCACCGGCCAAATACTCCCAGGCCTGGCGGTAACCCACGGCCCGGATGGCCGGCAAATCCTTGTGCAGGTCCCCGCGCTGGCGCAGCTGTGCAACTTCCTCCAGCAGGCCGTCGGCCAGCATCCGCAGGAAGCGCTCTTCAATGCGCTGATGGAGAAGTGCGCGATTATGGGGCATCAACCCAAACTGCACCACCTCAAAGCACTGATGCAGGCTTTGCCCCGAGCGGTCCTGGCGCTCCCACAGAGCGCTCATGGTTTCCCCCGTGGCCCGATAGATCTCCAGCGCCCGGCTGATACGCTGGGAGTGCTGCGGGTGAATCCGCGCCGCGGCCTGGGGATCGACGGCCGCCAACTGGGCGTGCACGAAGGGCCAGCCGTGGGCACTGGCATCCGCCTCTATCTGTGCCCGGAGCGTCGCGTCGGCGACGGGCAGGTCCGCCAGGCCTTCCAGCAGCGCCTTGAAGTAGAGCATGGTGCCGCCCACCAACAGGGGGATACGACCAGCGGCGTGAATAGCCGTAATTTCGGCCAATGCATCGGCGCGAAAGTTGGCCGCCGAGTAGGGCTCGGATGGGTCGCAGATATCGATCAAGCGGTGCGGGGCAAGGGCCAGCTCCGCCGCCGATGGCTTGGCACTGCCAATATCCAGGCCGCGATACACCAGGGCCGAATCCACGCTGATCAGCTCCACCGGCAGGTGCTGGCGCAAGCCGATGGCCAGGTCGGTTTTGCCCGAGGCGGTGGGGCCCATTAAAAAGATAACCCGGGGTTTGCTGTCGCTCATGGCATCGTCACTGGCGTCATTGCGGACGGTTTACTGGCCGCGCAGAAACAGCTTGTCCAGCTCATCCAGGCTCTGCAGCACCCAGGTGGGACGGCCGTGGTTGCACTGGCCGCTGCGCTCGGTAATTTCCATGTCGCGCAGCAGGGCGTTCATTTCCGGGATAGTCAGCTTGCGGTTGGCCCGCACTGAGCCGTGGCAGGCCATGGTGGCGAGAATCTCGTTGATGTGCTCATCGATGCGCTTGCTGTCGCCGTACTCGAGCAGGTCCGAGAGCACATCGCGCACCAGCTGCTCGACATTGGCTTTGTTGAGTACCACTGGCACCTGCCGGATCAGGACACTCTCGGGGCCCACCCGCTGCACCTCAAAACCGAGGGCGGAAAAGGTCGGCTGGTTTTGCTCCAGGCAATCGGCCTCCTTTTCGCTCAGTGCAATGGTGGTCGGCACCAGCAGTGGCTGGGCGCGCAGGCCCGCCTCGCTGTGCGCCGCTTTCATGCGCTCGTAGACGATGCGCTCGTGAGCGGCGTGCATATCAACCACGATCAGCCCCTGGGCGTTTTCCGCCAGGATATAGATGCCCTTGAGCTGGGCAATGGCGTAACCCAGCGGCGGAATTTCGCTATCGGCACTGGCCAGCTCCGCCAGTTGTGGTGCTGCCGGACCGGGTGCCGGGGCGGAATAGAGTTGCTGGTAGGCGGGCAGTTGCTCGGCGAGGGACGAAGCGCCAGCCGCGCCGAAGCCGGCTGCACCTGAACCGGCCCCAGCGAAGCCGCTGCGTACCGGCGGCTGGAAACTCATGCGCTCCTGTTGCCGGAATACCCCCGCCTCGCGCGGGTCCGCCGGAGCCGCAGGCTGGCTCTGGTGCGGGCGAGCCAATTCGTCCTTCGGTCGCACATCGGCCAGCGCATGGTGCAGGCTGCGGAACAGGAAATCGTGCACCATACGGCCGTCGCGAAAGCGCACTTCGTGCTTGGTGGGGTGCACATTCACATCGACGATGCCGGGGTCGAGATCGAGGTAGAGGACAAAAGCCGGATGGCGGCCGTGAAACAGCACATCCTGAAAGGCCTGGCGCACCGCGTGCGTCACCAGCTTGTCACGAATGGCGCGACCGTTGACGTAAAAATACTGCAGATCTGCCTGACTGCGAGAAAACGTCGGCAAGGCCACCCAGCCGCGCAGGGACAGACCGCTGCGCTGCATGTCGATATGCACGGCGTTTTCCATAAACGCCGGCCCGCACACCTGGGCCACCCGGCGCTCCTGCTCCGCCTGGCTGTGCGCCTCGCGCCAGCTGTGGATGGCACGCGCGTTGTGACGCAGGTTAAAGGCCACATCAAAGCGCGACAGCGCCAGCCGCTTGACCACATCCTCAATGCGACCGTACTCGGTTTTTTCAGTGCGCAGGAATTTGCGCCGCGCCGGGGTGTTAAAAAACAGGTCCCGCACTTCCACCGTGGTGCCGAGCGGGTGCGCCGCCGGCACCAGTTCGGTGTCCATTTCCCGGCCCTCAGTCTGGGCCGCCCAGCCGCTGCTGCCGGTCCCGGTATTACTGGTCAGGGTCAGGCGTGACACCGAGCTGATACTGGCCAGCGCCTCGCCCCGAAAGCCCAGGGTAGCCACCGCTTCCAGGTCGTCCAGCTGGTAGATTTTACTGGTGGCGTGGCGGCTCAGGGCCAGCGCCAGGTCATCTTTCTCGATACCACAGCCATTGTCTCGCAGGCGCATCAGTTTGACCCCGCCCGCTTCAATCTCGATGTCGATGCGCGTAGCACCGGCATCGATACTGTTCTCCAGGATTTCCTTGATCACTGAGGCTGGCCGTTCCACCACTTCACCAGCGGCTATCTGGTTGGCCAGGCGAGGGCTTAGTAATTTGATTTTAGACATGGGGACTGCTGTGGTCAGGAAGTTGGGATAAGCAAGCGCTGGCCGACGCGAATGGTACTGCCACTGAGGCCATTGACCTTGAGCAACTGGCTGACACTGACATCGTAACGTCGGGCGATAGTGCTGAGGGTATCACCTTTGGCGATCACATACTCGACGTGTTGGCCACTGCCGTCATCGCCGCCATTTTTTTGCCAGGCGATATAAGTGCCGGCCGGCGGCATGGCGTAGAAGTGTTCCTTGATGCCTTTAAAGATGGAGTTGGCAAGCGACTGCCGATAGAACTGGCTGTTGAGCTTCTTGGCTTCGTCCGGGTTGGAGATAAAGCCGGTCTCCACCAGGATACTGGGTACATCCGGCGATTTCAGCACCGCAAAGCCGGCCTGCTCCACCTGCTGCTTGTGCAAACGCGCCACGCTGTCCATGGATTTCAGCACCCTCTCCCCCACCTGCAGGCTGGAGCCCAGGGTTGCGGTCATCGACAGGTCCACCAGCACGCCGCGCAAGACTTCGTCTTTATCGTCCAGGCTGACACTGCCCACACCACCGATGAGGTCGGCCTCGTTTTCCTTTTCCGCGAGGAAGCGGGCAGTTTCACTGGTGGCGCCACTGCGCGAGAGGGCATACACCGAGGCGCCATTGGCTTGATGGTGCTTGAAGGCGTCGGCGTGAATCGACACGAACAAGTCGGCGCGCAGTTCACGGGCGCGATCGCGCCGCTTGCGCAGGGGTATGTAGTAATCCCCGGTGCGCACCAGCTCAGCTTTGTAGCCTTTCTCGCGATTGATCAACGCCGCCAACTGCTGACTGATGGCCAGCACCACGTCTTTTTCCTGGATACGGCGGGAGCCAAATCTGGGGCCCAGCGCACCCGGGTCTTCACCGCCGTGCCCGGCATCGATGGCAATCACGATATCCCGCCGACTACTGGACTGCGGCACCACCTCGGCCACGGTCCGCTCCACCACTGCCGCCTGGTCAAACAGGTCGATCACCAGGCGGTCGTCGTTGTCGCCGTGCTTTTGCAGAAAAAAGCTTTTGGGCTGCACCCGGCTGTTGAGATCCAGCACCACCCGCAGATCGCTGCCGTGGCGCACCGCAGTGCGCACCTTGCCGATGGGGGATTTGTCCAGTGCCAGTGCAGTTACGTCGGCTTGCAGCCGGGTTTGCTTGAGGTCGATAACCAGGCGTTCGGGGTTATCCAGACTAAACAGGCTGTGCTCCACCGGGGCACTCAGGTCAAACACCAGTCGGGTATGATCCGGAGCTCGCCAGATACGCAGGCCCTCCACTGCGGCGGCCGCTTGTAATTTCTGGCTGCCCAGCAGCGCGAGCAGACACAACAGCAGCACGAACGTGCTGATATTCCACCGCTGTTTGTCGCCTACTGCTCCCGTCATTCTGCCACGTATTTCATAATCTGGTTTTTTTACCCGCCTGCCAATATCTGTAATGTTAACCCACTGGCGGCAAAGCGCCAGTGAATCTGTCGCCCTAACTCTTGCCCGCCGCCGAGTGAGCGCGCTGCAAGGCGGCCAGAATATTTCGTCCGCACTCACTGTGGGCACTGATACTGGCCTGCCGGCCGGGACTGCCCCCAGGAATCGTGACCACCGCTAACTCGATCAGCAGATCCGCCGCCGGCAGAAAGCCCTCGCCCCGCGCCGGCCATTCCACCAGGCAGGTAACCCCGCTGCTGAAGTAATCCCGGATGCCCATATACTCCAACTCTTCCGGGTCTCCCAGTCGATACAGGTCAAAGTGATAGACCTGTGCGCCGCCATTTAATTCATAGGGCTCCACCAATGTATAGGTGGGGCTTTTCACCGCCCCCCGGTGACCAAACGCCTGCAGCACACCGCGGGTAAAAGTGGTTTTGCCGGCCCCGAGGCCACCCTGCAAAAACACCAGCGCGCCTCCGGCCGCCTGGATCAAACCGCCCACTTCACCGCCCAGCGCCACCGTGGCCTGTTCGTCGGCCAGCAACACAGACCAGGGGGACATTTAACACGCCCCGCTGTTTAACAGCTGCCGCATCCACGGAATCAGGTCCGCTGCCAGCATACCCCGCTGACCGTCCTCTTCCGCCGCCAGGTCCGCCGCGGTGCCGTGCAGGCAAACCGCCAACTGCACCGCCAGGTCCTGCTCGACACCCTGGGCCAACAAGCCGCCAATAACACCGCTGAGCACATCACCCATACCTCCTGACGCCATGCCCGGGTTGCCTACATTGGCGAGACTGAGGCTGCCGTCGCGGCTGGCAATCACCGTGCCGGCGCCTTTTAGCAACACGCTGCCGCCATACTGTTGCTGCAAGCGAGCGACGGCGGCAAAGCGATCCTGTTGCACCTCTGCCACACTACAGCCCAGCAAGCACGCCGCCTCACCCGGGTGCGGGGTGAGCACCCAATTAGCGCGCCGCTCCCGGCCCAGCACTCGCCCGGCCGCCAGTAAATTGAGGCCATCCGCATCCAGTACCATGGGCAAATTACTGGCCGCGGCACACTGCAGTAACTGTTCTGACCAGGGCGACTGGCCCAGCCCCGGGCCGACCACCAGCACCGTGGCGCGCTGTAACAGCGGCTCCAACTGCAGGCCGCTGGCCACCCCACTGACCATCAACTCCGGGCGCCGCGCCAGGATTGCCGCCAGGTGTTCGGCCCGGGTCGCCACACTGGTGAGCCCGGCGCCAATGCGGGCCGCGGTTTCCGCAGCCAGCGCCGCTGCCCCGGCAAACCCCAGGTCACCGCCCACCACCATCACGTGGCCAAAACTGCCCTTGTGGGCATCCGCGGCGCGGGGCGCGAGTTCGGCCAGCAATCGCGGCAGCTGCAAGCGCTGTGCTGCTGGCACCTGGCTTTCCAGCACCGCCGCCGGCACCTGCAGATCCGCATACAACAGCTCGCCACACAGCGCCGGCCCGCGCCCGGTCAGCAGCCCCCGCTTGAGGCCGATAAAGCTCACGGTCAGGGTGGCATTAACAGCAGCACCCAGCACCTGGCCGCTATCGGCACAGAGGCCGGAGGGAATATCCACCGCCAGCACCGGCAGCCCGCTGCTGTTGATCTTCTCGATCGCCTGCTGGTAATTGCTGCGCACCACGCCGCTCAAGCCAGTGCCGAGCAGTGCATCGACAATGATGCCACTACAGCGGGCGGGCACCGCGAAGGGCTGCATCACAACCCCTTCGCGGCGGGCAAACTGGTACGCCAGGCTGGCATCGCCCTGTAACTTTTCCGGATCCGACAGATACATGACCTCCACCGGCACGCGCCGCTGGGCCGCCAGTGCCGCGATTACATAACCGTCACCGGCATTGTTGCCGGCGCCGCACAAAACTGTGATCTGTTCCGGATTCGGCCAGCGCTGCAACAGGGCTTCAAAGGCCGCCCGACCGGCACGCTTCATCAGCACGATGCCGGCGATATTGTGTTCTTCGATCGCACAGCGATCCAGGGCCCTGACCTGCTCGGCGCGATACAAAGCGGTGGGAAGCTGGCTACTGAAGGTTGGCGTTACCGGCGATGTGACAGGGTTTGACATTCAATGCTCTCGGATTGGGACGATTTCTGGCAGAATTATACGGGCGTTTTGCGGAGACATACACCGCAACTCCTGGCCGAAGCCAACTGTCGGCCCCACACCGCCAAAAAAAGTTAATGCCATACCTATGCCCACACCTCCGCCCACACCTGTGCCTACCGAGCAGCCGCCTTATCCACCCGGCTTTCTGCAGCAGCTTGCCGCAGATATAAAAACCTGGGGCCGGGAAGCCGGGTTTCAACAGGTGGGCATTACCGATACCGACCTCGGCGCCGAACCGCAGCGCCTGCAACAGTGGCTGGCCAAGGGCTACCAGGCCGATATGCAGTGGCTCGCCGAGCGCGCCGATATGCGCACACAGCCCGCACAACTGCTGCCCGGTACCGAGCGGGTCATTTGCCTGCGCATGGATTACCTGCCGGCAGACACCAACCAGATCAAAGTCCTGAAAAATCCGGCCCAGGCCTACGTATCCCGCTACGCCCTGGGCCGCGACTATCACAAACTGATTCGCAAGCGCCTGGCGGCGCTGGCGCAAAAAATAGAACAGCGCGTGCAGGCACTGCTGCCCGACCAACCCATTCAACAGCGCGCCTTCGTCGACAGCGCCCCGGTGCTGGAGCGGCCGCTGGCCGCCCGTGCCGGCCTCGGCTGGGTCGGCAAGCACACGCTGGTGCTCAACAGCGACGCCGGCAGCTGGTTTTTTCTCGGTGAAATACTCACCAGTGTGCCGCTACCCGTCGATACCAGTGTACAGCCCGACCGCTGCGGCACATGCCAGGCCTGCCTCAAAGTCTGCCCGACCGATGCGTTTCCCCGGCCCTACGAACTGGACGCGCGACGCTGCATTTCCTACCTGACCATCGAAAACAAAGGCCCCATTCCAGAGGAGTTTCGCGAGCCCATGGGCAACCGGGTGTTCGGCTGCGACGACTGCCAGGCCATCTGCCCGTGGAACAAGTTCGCCTCGTTCAGCGCCGAAGATGACTTCAAACCCCGCCAGCAACTGGATCGAGCCACCCTGGTGGAGCTGTTCCACTGGAGCGAGCAGCAGTTCCTCGACAACACCGCCGGCTCCGCCATTCGTCGCACCGGTTACCAAGGCTGGCTGCGCAACCTGGCCGTCGGCCTCGGCAACGCCCCCACATCCCCGGCGGTGGTTGCCGCCCTGCAGGCCCGGGCAGAACACCCGTCAGAGCTGGTGCGCGAACATGTGCAATGGGCCCTGCGCCAACACCAAAACCCGGGGCGCGTGCGACGGCGCAAGATTAAGCGTGATCAATAAAAAGGCCACTACCAACCGAGCCAATTGCGCTGCGGTTTATTGAACCCGGCTTGAGATCACGCAGTAATCCGTGGAAACCCACCTACGCACTAATGAACATGCTACTGAAATTCTGCAACTTGCGCATTCGCTGGAAAGCAGTTGGCTCTCGGGTGGGTGGCAGACCTTCTGCCGCCATGGATGGCGGCAGAGAGCCCCCATGGAGGGTTCAGAGCCTGCCCCGCGAGCGCAGCGAGTGCTTTGGGTACGGCGTGTCTGCCACCCGCCCGAGAGCCAACTGCGCCGCGCCGACCTGCAATACCAAAGTTAATAAATCACCCTATTTCTTTTATTACTCCTATAACTCGATGGATCAATTAACAACATGACCACCAATCACATCATAGACGCCTTTGGCCTGCAGATTCTCAAGCCCTCCCACCCGCATATTCGGCGCCTGAAACGCCAGTACCCCAATGCTGAACTGCACGGCAATAAATTCTGGAAAGCCACCTACGTATTGCTGGATTACTTGCTGGAATACCCCCTGCAACCCGGCAGCCGGGTACTGGAGCTGGGCTGCGGCTGGGGTCTGGGCGGGATTTTTTGCGCCCGGGAATTTGACGCTGAGGTGATCGGCCTGGACGCCGACGAGTCAGTACTGCCCTTTCTCGAGTGTCACGCCGAACACAACGGCGTGGACATCGACACCATCCAGATGCGCTTTGAGGATATCGAGGCCGCGGACCTGCAGCAATTCGACGCCATCATCGGCGCCGACATCTGCTTCTGGGACCAGTTGACGCCGGTGGTCAGTGAGCTGTTGCAAAAAGCCCAGGCTGCGCAAGTGCCGAGAATCGTACTCACCGACCCCGGTCGCCCCTCGTTCCGCGCGCTGGCCGAGCAGTTTGCGGACCAGCCCGGCTGTGTTTACAGTGACTGGGCAGTACCCGAACCCTACAACGTCTGGGGGCTGGTGCTGGATCTCGCCGCCGCTGGCGAACCCGGCGACCTCACCGGCGAATAAATGTCTCGCGGTAGTGGCGCAGCTCTTCGATGGAATCCTTGATATCCTCCAGCGCCAGGTGCGCACCGCTCTTCTTCACGCCCGCCAGGGACTCCGGCTTCCAGCGCCGGGCCAACTCCTTGAGCGTGCTCACATCCAGATTGCGGTAGTGAAAGTAGGCCTCAAGATCCGGCATATGCCGGGCCATAAAGCGCCGGTCCTGGCAGATGGAATTGCCGCACATGGGCGACTTGCCCTCCGGTACCCAGCCGCGCAAAAAAGCGATGGTGGCCTCCTCCGCCGCAGCGGTGGTGATTTTGCTGGCCAGGACCCGGGCAGTCAGCCCTGATTTGCCGTGCTGGTTGGTGTTCCACTCATCCATGGCCGCCATGGTGGCCTCACTCTGGTGAATGGCACACACCGGTCCCTCGTCGAGGATATTGAGCTCGCTGTCGGTAACGATGGTGGCGATTTCAATTATCACATCCTGTTCCGGTGACAGCCCGGTCATCTCCAGATCGATCCAGATCAGGTTGTCGTCCGGTGAATTGCTAATATTACTGCTCATACTTTCCTAATCCGTTGGCTAATCCACTACAATGCTGCTGCTAACTATAGCCGCACCGCTGCAGGAAACCCACCTTTGAGCAAACGAAAGCTGTCCCGCCGCCAGCAATGGCGCATCGATAAGATCCAGCAGGAGCGCGCCGACCGCGCCGCCAAGCGCGACGCCAAGGCGGACGAACAACTGCTGGAGGGCGACCTCGGCCCGGAACAGGAGGGCCTGGTAATCGCCCACTACGGCACCCAGGTGGCGGTGGAGCCCGCCGGCCAGACTGCCGCCAGCGGGGACAATGTTGTACGCTGCCACCTGCGCACCAACCTCGGCTCACTGGTCACCGGCGATCGGGTTATCTGGCGAGCTGCTGATCCCATCGGGGTCGTGGTGGCGGTGTTACCGCGCCACTCGGAGCTGAGCCGGCCCGACCCCTACGGCGAGATGAAAACCATCGCCGCCAATATCGACCGCATTATCATCGTTATCGCTCCCTACCCCGAACCGCACCGCAACCTGGTCGATCGCTACCTGGTGGCCGCCGAGTCCCTCGCTATCCAGCCCATTATTCTGCTCAACAAAATGGATCGCGTGGACGACAGCAACCGTGCCACGCTGCAGCAGATGCAACACGACTATCAGGAATTGGGCTATGAATGGCTCAACGCCTCGGCCACAGACGGCACCGGTATGGAGGCACTGATCGACTATCTCGCACATTTTACCAGCGTGTTTGTCGGGCAGTCCGGAGTTGGCAAGTCCTCACTTATTAACGCCCTGCTGCCCCACCAGCAGCTCAAAGTGGGGCCCCTGTCGGAAGTGACCCAGAAGGGCACCCACACCACCACCACCGCCCAGTTGTTTCACTTTCCCGCCGGTGGCCACCTGATCGACTCACCCGGCATTCGCGAATTTGGTCTCTGGCATATGGATGAGCAGGACCTGCTGCACGGCTTCGTGGAGTTCCGGCCATTCCTCGGCCACTGCAAGTTTCGCGATTGCGCCCACCAGAGCGAACCCGGCTGCGCCCTGCGCCAGGCCCTGACAGAGGGCCGGATCAGCCAACAGCGCATGGCCAGTTTTCGGCACATTCTCTCGACCCTGGAAAATCCCTAGGCGCAAGCCACCGCCAGCGGCGGGACGCGAGGCGAGTTCAGCACGATGTTGTTTCCAGAACACTGTTGTTTCCAGAACAATGTTGTTTCAGTGGCGCGCTAATTCAGTACAATAAGAAATTGATACCCGGGCGAGATTGCTGCCCGCTTAAGGTTAAAACCCGTCCGGCGCAGGCAGCGCCAGTTTCAGACACAGCAACCAGCGGCTGGCGCCAGCGCTGCCAGCCCGAGCCAACCATTAATGGGGATGAAATCCATGAGCAAGGACTACCTGCCACTGTTGATCGAAGTGGAAGACCTGGCCCGGCACCTGAACGATCCGGAACTGCTGATCGTCGACCTCTGCAACCGGGAGACCTACCTCGCCGGCCACGTGCCCGGGGCCGTGCATGTATCCCCCAACGCGCTGGTGTGCGGCCAGGCGCCAGCACCGGGCAAGATCGCGCCCATGGAACAACTGCAAGAGCTGTTTGGCAAACTGGGGCTGACCCCGGCTACCCATGTGGTCGCCTACGACGACGAGGGCGGCGGCTGGGCCGGCCGCTTGCTCTGGACCCTGGAGGCCATTGGCCACCACAGCTACTCCTATCTCAATGGCGGTATCCACGCCTGGCGCGCAGCCAGCCAGCCCTTGAGTACCGAGATTCCCAGCCGCACCGAAGTGCTGCAGCAACTTGCCATCGATAAGGATGTAGTGATTGAGCTGGAGGACATTCTGGCGCAGTTGGGTTCGCCGCAGTTTGCCGTGTGGGACGCGCGCAGCCCGCAGGAATACCGGGGCGAACGTGTCACAGCCAATAAAAACGGCCATATTCCCGGCGCCATCAACTGCGAGTGGACCAGCATGATGGACCCGCAGCGAGACCTGCGCATTCGCACCGATGCCCTGGCGCGGCTCAACGCACTGGGGTTTAATCACCAGCAGCAGATTGTCACCCACTGCCAGAGCCACCACCGCTCCGGCTTCACCTGGCTGCTGGGTAAAATACTCGGCTTTAACATCAAGGGCTACCACGGCTCCTGGTCCGAGTGGGGCAACCACCCGGATACGCCGGTTGAGTAGAATACGCCCGTTTAAAAACGCCACTCCCCAAGCCCCCGACTTAAAGTTGACGATTGCATGAAAGAAAGTTTATTTATCGGCTTCCAATACCTGGTGCCGCAGCGATTCCTGTCCCGCGCCGCCGGCTGGCTCGCCAATACCCGCATCAAATGGATCAAGAATTCCTTTACGCGCTGGTTCGTGGATCGCTACGGCATCAACATGGCCGAAGCCATCAATTCCGATCCCTGCGCCTACCCGACGTTCAACGATTTTTTTACCCGCGCACTGAAGCCCGGTGTGCGCCCGGTTTGCACCACCCCAGGCGCTGTTGTCAGCCCGGCGGATGGCGCCATTAGCCAGCTGGGAGATATTCGCCACCAGCGCATCCTGCAGGCCAAGGGCCAGGATTACAGCCTGCTGGAACTGGTGGGTGGCGACACGGCCCTGGCGGCGGAATTCAGCGATGGCAAATTTGCCGTGGTCTACCTGTCGCCGAGGGATTACCACCGGGTGCACATGCCCCTGGCCGGCAAGTTGCGCAGCATGACCCATGTACCCGGCGACCTGTTTTCGGTCAACGATACCACCGCCGCCAATGTGCCACGGCTGTTTGCCCGCAACGAGCGCGCCGTCTGCATCTTCGACACCGAGGCCGGGCCAATGGCGGTGATTCTGGTAGGGGCGATGATAGTGGCCAGTATCGAGACAGTCTGGGCCGGCCAGATAACCCCGCAACCGCGCACCATCAAAACCATCAACTACCAGCAACCCGAGACCTTCGAGTACCAGGCCGGGGATGAAATCGGGCGCTTCAAACTGGGCTCAACCGTGGTCATGCTGTTTGGCAAGGAAGCCATGCGCTGGAGCGACAATCTGGGCGCCGGCAGTGCTGTGCGCATGGGTACCGAGATCGGCCAGCTGGCTGCCGACGAAGACAGCTGATCGGTCGTCCGGTCACTGGGTGCCTGGCCGGGGGCGCCTAGCCGGGGGCGCCCAGCCGGGGGGTCGCTATTTTTTCAGGAACGAAAACAGGCTTTTTCGCTTTGTCTCCGCCGACAGGTAATTGTCCCGCACCTGGGCGATGTCTATGCCGTAACTGCCTGGTTCCAGGTCCTGCACGATTTCAATCTTGGCCACTTCCAGCAAATGCTTCTTGCCGCTGTCCACCAGCGCCTGCTTTTCCCGGTCGTCCGCCGCCAGGTCGATAAACACCGTGTGGGCCAGGTTATTTTTATGGGCGTCCATCACCACTACCACTTTCGGTTTCAAGCGCCGCTCAAAATTTTGCTCCACCACCACGGCCACTTCACCGCTATTGAGCTCCACCAGGGTGCCGGTGGGATAGAGGCCTATGGCGCGAATAAATTCAACCACCAGCTCTTCCTGGAACTCTTTGTCCCGGCTCTCATACAGCTGCGCCACCGCCTTCGACGGGCGCATCGGACTGAGTTCACCGTGAGGGTGAATAATCTCATCATAGAAGGTCACAATAGCGGCGATTTTGCCCAGTAACGGAATCCGGTCGCCCTTGAGCTGTAGTGGAAAACCGCTGCCATTGACCCGTTCGCAGTGGCTTTTCACCACCGCGATGACCCGCGGCTCCACGTCCGGGGTGCGGCGCAATATTTCAGCACTCAACTCCACAAACTGTTCGTACTGGCGCTCTTCCGCCGCCGTGCGCTGCAGGTTATTCAACAGGGCCGGATCGAGCCTGGCCTTGCCCACGTCTTTGAGCAACATGCCCAGCGCCAGGGTATCCAGTTCTTTCTTTACCAGCCCCATATGACGCCCAAAGCTGATCGCCCACACCGCTGCGCGCAGGGGGTGGCTGAGAAGGTGTTGGTTCAGCTCACGGATTCGACACAACCAGGTGAAAGCGTCGGGATTGCGCAGCACACTGCCCACCATTTCGCCGGCCAATCGATGCAGCTCCCGGGTGGGCACAATGTGACCACTGCTCAACTGCTGCAAGACGTCAGCCAGTATTAGCAGTAGCGTATCGTGCAAGCGGCGGGCAAAGAGGAATTCAGTCTTCAGCGGTACTTCCAGCGAGTAAACGCCGCGCCGAATTTTCAGCGGCGCGACCTCAATCCTGGCCTTACTGGTACGGGACACCCGGGGAGCGCGCTGCACCGCCTCATGGGCAATATTTTTCAGTTGCACCGCCACCCTGCCGGAACCCTTGACCATATCGATATAGACGTAGCGACAATAGGTTTTCAGCAGCCGGATTTCTTCCGCGTCGCGAATATAGAAACCGTTCAGGGGAAAGGGGGTCTGCGCCCAGGGACGATCCAGTCCGGCCACAAACATCCCTATGGTCAAATCATTTACATCAACTTTTAACTGCTTGGCGCCCATGGCAACAACCCCGTCGCTCTGGCTAGGACTTAAAAAAGGTCAACGGAAGAATATCTCCCTCGCCTGCTTCCAGTGTAGTTCCCAATACAGGGCGCTGCACTGGCGCACCCCAACTCACTGACCACAGCTTACAGCGGCGGCCAGTTGGGTCTCCTGCCTGCTTCCATCCTGGCCCAGGCAGGGATTCAATCTCATGAAAACGACAACTGTCTGCTATTGATGATAGGCCGGAGACAGTTCGTGCACAGCATCAAAAAATGCCCCGGCGTGCTCCGGCTTGACCTCCGGGGTGACGCCGTGACCGAGGTTAAACACGTGTCCGCTACCGGCACCGTAACTGGCCAGCACCGCCGCCACTTCCTCGCGAATCCGCTCCGGGCTGGCATAGAGTACTGCCGGGTCCATATTGCCCTGCAATGCCACCTGATCCCCGACCCGGGTTCTGGCCAGGCCTATATCGGTGGTCCAGTCCAGCCCCAGGGCAGTGGCGCCGCTGGCGGCCATGGCTTCCAGCCACTGGCCGCCGCCCTTGGTAAAGAGAATCACCGGTACTTTGCGCCCCTCGTGCTCTTTAATCAGGCCGTCGATAATGCGCTGCATGGGCGCCAGGGAAAACTCCCGGTAAGCGGTGTGACTGAGCGCCCCGCCCCAGGAGTCGAAAATCTGCACCGCCTGGGCACCGGCCAGGATCTGCGCATTGAGGTAGGCCGTGACCGCAACTGCCAGTTTATCCAGCAACTCATGCATCACTTGCGGCTGATTGTAGAGCAGGGTTTTGGTGCGGCGGTAGTCTTTCGAAGAACCCCCCTCCATCATATAGGTGGCCAGTGTCCAGGGGCTGCCGCTAAAGCCGATCAATGGCACGCTGCCATTGAGCTCGCGCCGAATCAGGCGCACCGCGTCCATAACATAGCCCAGATCCTGCTCCGGATTCAGCTCCGGCAGCGCGGCAATGTCCTTGCCATCTACCAACGGCTTGCGAAAACGCGGGCCTTCGCCAGCTTCAAAGTAGAGGCCGAGTCCCATGGCGTCGGGAATCGTGAGAATATCGGAAAACAGGATCGCCGCGTCGAGGGGAAAGCGCCGCAGCGGCTGCAGTGTCACTTCGCAGGCCAATTCGGGATTCATACACAGGCTCATAAAGTCACCGGCCTGCTGGCGCAGTTGCCGATACTCGGGCAAATAGCGGCCCGCCTGGCGCATCATCCAGACCGGGGTCCGGTCGACGGGTTGCTTCAGGAGGGTCCTTAAAAATCGGTCATTTTTCAATTCAATCATTGTCTTCCGGCTAGCTGTTGCTGAGCTTGCTATTGCTTGCATTGGTTTGGTGTACTGTAATCTGCTTTGCCGCGGCGGGAGCCACTAAAAAAGGGCCTCTGCGGGCCCTTTTTTAGTGCCATCGACTGAATCTTCAGTCGATAAGCTAGCAGCGCTGCAGGATTATACGTCTAAATAGTCGAGAATGCCTTCCGCGGCCTCGCGCCCTTCCCAGATTGCCGTTACCACCAGGTCGGAACCGCGCACCATATCGCCACCGGCGAAGACCTTCGGGTTGCTGGTCTGGAATTTGTAAGCCTGCTGCTCCGGCGCCACCACGCCACCCCAGTCGTTGACGTCGATCTTCTGCTCGCCAAACCAGTCGGCCGGGCTGGGTCGAAAACCAAAGGCGATCAACACCACGTCGGCGGGCAGTATTTCCTCACTGCCGGGCACTTCCTGCGGCCGGCGGCGGCCGTTTTCATCGGGCTCACCGAGCTTGGTGGTGACCACCTTGACCCCTTCGACCTTGCCGTTGCCGACAATTTCCACCGGCTGGCGATTGAACAGGAACTTGACGCCCTCTTCCCGCGCGTTGGTGACTTCGCGGCGCGAACCCGGCATATTCTTCTCGTCGCGGCGGTAGGCACAGGTCACCGAACCGGCGCGCTGGCGAATGGAGGTGCGGTTGCAATCCATCGCCGTATCACCGCCGCCGAGCACCACAACCTTCTTGCCGGTCACGCTGATAAAGTCGGCGGGATCTTTTTCAAAACCCAGGTTGCGATTGACGTTGGATATCAGGAACGGCAGGGCATCGTAGACCCCCGGCAACTCCTCGCCGGGGAAACCGCCTTTCATATAGGTGTAGGTACCCATGCCCATAAACACCGCATCGTATTCCGCCAGCAACTCTTCCATGGTGATGTCGGTGCCGACTTCGGTGTTCAGGCGAAACTCGATGCCCATTTCGGTAAACAGTTCGCGGCGGCGCACCAGCACCGATTTTTCCAGCTTGAACTCGGGAATACCAAAGGTCAGCAGGCCGCCGATTTCCGGGTAGCGATCAAAGACCACCGGTTTCACCCCGTTGCGCACCAGCACATCGGCGCAGCCGAGACCGGCCGGACCGGCGCCGATAATGGCCACCTTCTTGTCGGTCCAGACCACTTCCGACATATCCGGCTTCCAGCCCATGGCCAAGGCGGTATCGGTAATGTATTTCTCCGCGCTGCCGATGGTCACAGCACCAAAACCGTCATTAAGGGTGCAGGCGCCCTCACAGAGGCGGTCCTGGGGACACACCCGGCCGCAGACTTCCGGCAGGGTATTGGTTTGGTGGCTGAGGTTGGCGGCTTCAAATATATTGCCTTCGGACACCAGCTTTAACCAGTCGGGAATAAAATTGTGGACCGGGCATTTCCATTCACAATAGGGGTTACCACAGGCCAGGCAGCGATGAGACTGGTCTTTGACCTGCTCTTCGCTGTAGGGCTTGTAAATTTCCACGAACTCGGTCTTGCGCGCCCGGATCGGCTTTTTATCCGGGTCCTTGCGACCCACATCCAAAAACTGAAAATGATTATCTAAACGGTCAGCCATAATTGTGTCTCTAATTTCGCTCGTTGACGGCAACAGCGGGCTATTCGCCGCGCTGCTTAACGTGCTCCAGCAGCATTTCCAAACCGGCTGCCTTGGGTTTTACCAGCCAGAAACGACCGATGTAATCGGTGAAGTTTTCCAGTAACTCCTGACCCCAGGGGCTGCCTGTCTCCGTCACGAACTCATCGATGATATTGCGCAAATGGTGACGATGCGCCTCGAACGACTCGCGGTGGATGCGGTGAATCTCGATCAGTTCGTGGTTGTACTTGTCCACAAAAGTATTGCTGCGATCAAGCACATAGGCAAAGCCGCCGGTCATTCCCGCGCCGAAGTTGACGCCAGTCTCACCCAGTACCGTGACCACGCCGCCGGTCATATATTCACAGCAGTGATCACCAACTCCTTCAACCACCACCTGGGCCCCGGAGTTGCGCACACCACAGCGTTCACCCGCGGTGCCAGCGGCAAACAGCTTGCCGCCAGTGGCGCCGTACAGGCAGGTGTTGCCCATAATGCTGGTTTCATCGGACTTGAACTCCGAACCCTGGGGTGGACGCAGGACGATTTTACCCCCGGCCATACCCTTGCCGACGTAATCGTTGGCATCACCTTCCAGGTACAACTCCAGGCCACCGGCATTCCAGACCCCAAAACTCTGCCCGGCAACACCGGTCAGCTTTAACTTGATGGGGGCGTCGGCCATACCCTGGTTGCCGTGGCGCTTGGCAATTTCACCACTGAGGCGAGCGCCGATAGAGCGATCGCAGTTGGTAATATGGAAGGAGAATTCACCGCCGGACTTGGCTTCGATGGCCGGTAGTACCGCTTTCACCATCCGCTCGGCGCACTCACCCTTGTCGTAAGGCACGTTGCGAGCCACCTTACAGGTCTGGGGCTTGGTCTCCAGCAGCGCATCGGTGTATATGATCGGCTTCAGGTCCAGCTTGCCCTGCTTCACTGTGGTGCCTTCGACACACTCCAGCAAATCGACCCGTCCCACCAGTTCATCGAGACTGCGCACACCCAGTTGCGCCATCCACTCGCGAGTTTCCTGGGCCACGAACTTGAAGAAGTTCATGGCCATCTCCACCGTGCCGATATAGTGCTTCTTGCGCAGCCGCTCCTGCTGGGTCGCCACGCCGGTGGCGCAGTTATTTAGGTGACAGATACGCAGGTACTTACAACCCAGCGCCACCATGGGCGCGGTGCCAAAGCCGAAGCTCTCGGCGCCGAGCATGGCCGCCTTGACCACGTCGAGGCCGGATTTCAGGCCGCCATCGGTCTGCACGCGCACATTGCCGCGCAGGTCATTGGCGCGCAGGGTCTGGTGAGTTTCACTCAAACCCAGCTCCCAGGGAGAGCCGGCGTAACGAATGGAGGTCAAGGGGCTGGCCGCGGTACCGCCATCGTAACCGGAAATGGTGATCAGGTCGGCGTAGGCCTTGGCGACCCCGGCGGCGATGGTGCCGACGCCCGGGCGCGATACCAGCTTGACCGACACCAGCGCATCCGGATTGACCTGCTTGAGATCAAAAATCAGCTGCGCCAGATCCTCGATGGAATAGATATCGTGGTGCGGCGGCGGTGAAATCAGGGTAACCCCGGGCACGGAATAGCGCAGCCGGGCGATCAACTCGTTGACCTTGCCGCCGGGCAGCTGGCCGCCCTCACCGGGCTTGGCCCCCTGGGCCACCTTGATTTGCAGCACATCGGCGTTGACCAGATAGTGCGGTGTCACACCGAAGCGGCCGGAGGCAATCTGTTTGATCTTCGACACTTTGGGGGTATTGAAGCGGGCCGGGTCTTCGCCGCCCTCACCGCTGTTGGAGCGGCCACCGAGGGTATTCATGGCTTCGGCCAGGGCCTCGTGGGCCTCCGGCGACAGGGCACCCAGGGACATGGCGGCCGAGTCGAAGCGACGGACGATGGATTCCACCGGCTCCACTTCATCCAGTGGTACCGGCTGCAGGTCCGCCTTGACCCGCAGCAAATCCCGCAGGGTGGCGGTGGGGCGGTTGTTTACCAGCGTCGAGTAGTCGCGCCAGGCTGAGTAATCGCCGCTTTTTACCGCGTTTTGCAGAGCCTGCACCACATCCGGGTTGAAGGCGTGGTATTCCTCACCGTGCACGTATTTCAGCAGCCCGCCCTGGGCAATCGGCTTGCGCGCGGTCCAGGCAGTTTTCGCCAACCGCTTCTGGTCGTTTTCCAGGTCGCTGAAGTCGGCTCCCTGGATGCGACTGGCGGTACCTGCGAAACACAGGTCGATGACCGGCTCGGCCAGGCCAATGGCCTCAAACAACTGTGCACCGCGGTAGGAGGCGATGGTTGAAATCCCCATCTTGGAGAGAATCTTCAGCAGCCCTTTGTTGATGCCCTTGCGGTAGTTGTTGAAAGCGGAAGTGGCGTCCAGCAACAGCTCACCGGTCTCGATCATCTCGTTGAGAACCTGGTAGCTGAGGTAGGGATAGACGGCGGTCGCGCCATAGCCGATCAGGGCCGCCACCTGGTGCGGGTCCCGGGCGGTACCACTGGCCACGATAATATTGGCATCGCAGCGCAAACCGTCCACCGTCAGGCGGTGATGCACGGCACCGGTAGCCAGCAGCCCGTGAATCGGCAAGCTGTCCTTGCTGATGCTGCGGTCGTCGAGCACGATCTGCACCTTGCCGGCCGCGACCGCTACCGCGACCGCGTCGCTGAGCTGGCGAATGGCCTGCTCCAGGTTGAGCTTGGCCGGATCGTAGTTGAGATCAAAGATTTCGACATCGTAGCCCGGGCGGTCGCAGTCCAGCAGCGCCTGGAACTTGGCCGGTGACAATACCGGTGACGTCAGGATGATGCGGTCGGCATGGGCCTCGGTTTCCTCGAACACCGACAGCTCGCGCCCGATGCAGGTTTCCAGCGACATCACAATCGCCTCCCGCAGCGGGTCGATGGGCGGGTTGGTCACCTGGGCAAATTGCTGGCGGAAGTAGTCGTAGAGGCTGCGCTCCTTGCTGGACAACACTGCCATCGGGGTATCGTCACCCATGGAGCCGACCGCTTCCTGGCCGCCTTCGGCGAGGGGACGCAAAACCTGGTCGCGCTCCTCGAACGACACCTGAAACATCTTCAGGAAAGTTTTCAGTTGCTCCCGCGACAGCACGGAATCGGTGGATTCCAGCTTGAAGGTACTCTCCAGGCGCAGGGCTTTGGCCCGCAACCACTTCTTGTAAGGGTGGCCGGCTTTCAGCTGGTTATCGACATCGGCGGTGTGGAACAGCTGGCCGGTTTCGGTATCCACCGACAGGATCTGGCCCGGTCCCAGGCGGCCCTTGGCCACCACATCTTCCGGCTTGTAGCCGTAGGTGCCCACTTCCGAGGCGACGGTGATAAAGTCGTCCTTGGTGATCACCCAGCGCGACGGGCGCAATCCGTTGCGGTCGAGGGTACACACGGCGTAGCGACCGTCGGTAATTACCAGGCCAGCGGGGCCGTCCCACGGCTCCACGTGCATGGAGTTGAATTCGTAAAACGCGCGCAGGGCCGGATCCAGGTTTTCGACGTTTTGCCACGCCGGCGGCACCAGGGTACGCACCGCGCGGTGCAACTCCATACCACCGATAAGCAGTATCTCCAGCATATTGTCGAGGCTGGAGGAGTCGGAGCCGGTACGGTTCACCAGCGGCGTTACTTCGTTCAGGTCGGGCAGCAGCGGGCTTTGAAATTTCGGGGTACGCGCTACCGACCAGTTGCGGTTACCCATGACGGTGTTGATTTCACCGTTATGGGCCAGCATGCGAAACGGCTGCGCCAGCGGCCAGCGCGGCATGGTGTTGGTGGAAAAGCGTTGGTGAAAAACGCAGATGGCGGTTTCCAGCGCCGGATTGGCCAGGTCCGGGAAAAATTTCGGCAGGTCCACCGGCATCATCAAGCCCTTGTAGGTGATGACACTGGCGCTCAAACTGGCAACGTAAAAGCTGTCGTCGTGCTGCAGGCGTTTCTCCGTCTTGCGACGCGCCATAAACAGCGCCGAGGCCAGCTGCTGCGGATTCATCTCCGCAGCGGGCTCGACGAACAGGTGCTCAAAGCGGGGCAGGCTCGCCAGGGCAATCGGGCCGAGGCAATCTTTATTGGTGGGTACGATCCGCCAACCCACAGCATTCAGGTTTTGCCCGCGCAGCTCCTCTTCCACGATAACGCGGGCGGCCGCGGCCTTGGCCTCGTCCTGGGACAACATAATGGCGCCGATACCGTACGCGGCACCTAATTCAACACCCAATTCATCCCGCGCTACTGCGCGCAGGAAACCGTCGGGCTTTTGCAGCAACAGACCGCAGCCGTCTCCGGTTTTGCCATCCGCGGCAATACCACCGCGATGGGTCATACAGGTCAGGGATTCAATGGCTGTCTTGAGCAATCGGTGGCTGGTTTCACCCTTAAGGTGAGCAATCAATCCAAAACCGCAGTTGTCTTTAAACTCATCTAACTGGTAGAGGCCGGTGCTCATACGCTGTCTCTCAAATTGCAAACTTAAACTGAATAGGCCGCCGCCTCGCTGTCGCCGAACGGTGGCTGTACCCCGGGGTGCCCGTGACATGGCCCGGCCCCCCAGACAAAAAAGCCCCTGACTAGATGAGGGGCTCCTTGGCAAATGGGCGCAGAATATTACCCGCTCAACGCCCGCTGCGCAAGGTCAGCGCCCCCGGAGAGCCGTTTGCCCGGAAGCTAACTGTGGTGATCGAGCAGCTAAATACCGCGAAACTGGCGAATTCCAGCCTGTATCTCGGTAACTTTGCGCGGCCAGGGGCCCAGTTTCTGCTGCTCATCGGGCAGCAACTTTAACTGCCGTCGCGCCTCTTGCACCGTGGCGTAACCACCCGTGACGACCACATACCATTTGGCGCCTGCGCGAGTCGTGGTATAGACACGCAGCTGGTCGCGATTACTCTGGCGCGCGACGAACTCAGTGACAGAGCGCTGCGACGCCGCCGCCAGCACTTGCAGCAGGTAGTAATCCGCCGGTAGTGCCAGCAATTGGCGCTCATCTGCGCTCAAGCCGTTCGGCGCGGGCTTGACCGGAGGCCGCGCGGTGCTGGCCGCTTCGGCTGGCGAGGCTGGCCTGGTCGCGGCCTGGCCCGAAGCAGCCTGGTTCGAAGCACTTTGACTCGAACCAACTGGGCTCGTAGCAAGCGGCCTGGAAGCGGTTGAACTCGAAACAGTTGGACTCGGCGCCGTCACGGGCGGGCTGGCCGGCTTTTTAGCGGCCGGCTTATTTGCCTCCGTCACGGCAGGCTCCGCGCTGGTGACTTCAGACCGCGCGACGACCTTATCTTGCAGGTTTTGTACCAGCGGCCCTGACACCGCGACTTTTGTCTTCGAGGCCGTGCTACCCTCCCTCAGCGCCGCTGTGGCTGCACCATTATCCACCCCGGAATCGGCCCCGGAAGTCTCTTTGGTGCCCACGGGAACAGCGTCCCGGCCCGCGGCAATTGCCGGCTCTTCCGCGGCTTGGCCCGGCGCCGGGATCGCAGCGGGCACCCCGTTCGCAGACCACTGATCCGCACCAGTCAAGGGTGCCAGCTGCTCCCCCGCACCAGAATCGGGCAGCTGCTCACTGCTGCTGTCACGGTACAGGTAGGCCATAAGCAATAGTGTCAACAGTGCCACCACACCAATCATATGAGTCACCGGCAAACCGGCCGAGCGTGGCGGACTCTCTTCCAGCTCCAGGTCAATGGCCGGCAGCAACACGGCGCCCAGCTTGTTGAGTGCCAACGGATTGCCCTCGGAGCGACGCCACAGATCGTCCAGTTGCGCGTGGCTCAAATCCAGGTCGACCTGACGTCCGTCACCGTAGCGCAAGCGCAGGTAGTCACCCACATCCTTGAGGCTCAAAGGCGACAGGCGAATTACGTGGCACAGGCACTGCCCGTCACTCAGCATCTGCACTCGAGCGGACAAGTCGGGATCGCCAAACATCACCACATGACAGGGCGAGTCTTCCCCTTCCGGGGGCGTCACCAGGCCAATCACAGCGGCCAGCAACTGGTCACTGAGCAGGTGGGCGTCGTCCAGCAGTAAAATGCGCTCGCCGGCGCCCGCCAGAGGCAAGCCTTGCGCGAGCGCCTCGCGTAACTGGGCAATCGGATCCTCGTCCTCGGCCGTTGCCACCACCCCGAAACCGGCGGCAATGCCAGCCACCAGTTCGAACATGGAGCTGAGGGCAATGCCTTCAAGCTCGCATATCCGCCAGCTGTCGTCCAGCTCCAGCAGCAATTGCTGTTTAATAGTAGTGCGGCCACTGCCCGGCTCACCCAGCAGCAACAGCAAGGCGTTGCTAAAGCAGCCGAAGTGCAGCAGTTGTTCCAGGGCGGCGCCGCGGCCGGCGCCAGCAAAGAATTCAAATTCCGGCTCAGCCGGCGAACCAGACTCCATCGGTGCCTGCACACCAGTACCGGGGGCAGCGGCATCCTGTGGCTGCGCCTGTTCTCTATTCATAGCATCCTTTGCGGTACACCCGCAACCTTTCCCCTGTGGCCCGGCCAGCCATACCTGGCCTGAGCCGGGGCAAAAAACACAAATCCCAAAACCCGCAAACCCCGCAGCTCACATAGCCCGCAGGTTAGAAAAGTCGCAGCTTACTCAAGCCATTACTGGTAAAAATTTCAGTTCGCGGCAGCAGACAAAGTCTGCTGCAGACAATCCGCGGAAAAATCCGTTGTTACTATGGCCTGTCCAAGGCCTTTCAGCAAGACCAACCGCAGCCGGCCGTCGAGTACTTTTTTATCCACCGCCATCAACGTCATAAACTCGCTGGCACTCATGTCCGACGGTGGGCTGACCGGCAACCGGGCGCGCAGTAACAGCGCCTGCAGACGGGTCGCAATACCCGCCTCCAGCCAACCCAGGCGCACCGACAGGTCGCAGGCCATCTGCATGCCCGCGGCCACCGCTTCGCCGTGCAACCAGTTGCCGTAGCCCTCGCGGGTCTCGATGGCGTGACCGAAGGTGTGCCCCAAATTGAGGATCGCGCGCACACCACCCTCGCGCTCGTCACTGGCCACCACATCGGCCTTGTCCTGGCAGGAGCGTTCGATGGCGAAAGCCAGCGCTTCGGCATCGTTCGCCAGCAATCGCTCGACATTCTCCTCCAGCCAGAGAAAAAATTTCGTATCGCAGATCAGGCCGTATTTGATCACCTCGGCGATGCCCGCGGACAGCTCGCGCTGGGGCAGGGACTGCAACACCCCAGTATCAATAAACACCGCGCGGGGCTGGTGGAAGGCGCCGATCATGTTTTTACCGCGCGGGTGATTAACCCCGGTTTTCCCGCCCACCGATGAATCCACCTGCGACAGCAGGGTTGTGGGAATCTGGATAAAATCCACACCGCGCTGGTAACTGGCCGCGGCAAAACCGGTCATGTCACCCACCACGCCGCCGCCCAGGGCCAACAGTGTGGTGGTGCGGTTGTGGCCATCGCAGAGCAGGCGATCATAGATTGTGGCCAGTACTTCGAGGGTCTTGTGCTGTTCGCCGTCGGGCAGGATTACCGTGGAGACCTGCAGGCCGGCCAGGGCCTCCTGCAGCCCCGCCAGGTAGAGTGGCGCTATAGTTTCGTTGGTGACAATACAGACCTGCTTGCCCCGGATAAAAGAGCGCAAGCGCTGACTCTCGGCCAGCAATCCCGCACCAATAAAAATCGGGTAACTGCGGTCACCCAGATCCACGTTAACTGTTCGCATAATTCGCCCATACCTGTCCACAACCTGAAGGCCGCACAGTTTAGCACAGGCGAATTAATGAAAAGGAGAGGGGAAAGTGCAGTGTTCAGCGACTACGCAGCGCCGCCGCGATTTCCTGGGCCACCACTTTGGGGCCGCGCCGATCGGTGGCGATCACCAGGTCGGCCACCTCCCGGTAGAGCGGGTCGCGCAGGGCGATCAACTCGCGAATCCTGGCTTCCGGGTCCGCCACTTGCAGCAGCGGCCGCTTTTTGTCCTTGTAGGTGCGCTCTACCAACTGCTCGGTGGAGGCGGTCAAGTAGACCACCGCCGGCTGCCGTTGCAACAGCTGGCGATTTTCAGCGCGCATAACGATGCCTCCGCCGGTGGCGATCACACCCTCGGCACTGTTCAGGAGGTCGGCCAGGACCGCCGACTCGCGCTGGCGAAAGCCGTCCTCCCCTTCCACGTCGAATATCCAGGGGATATCGGCGCCGGTGCGCTCCTCGATGACCCGGTCACTGTCGTAAAACGGCAGGTGCAACTGCCCCGCCAGCACTTTGCCAATGGTGGTCTTGCCGGCCCCCATGGGGCCGACCAGTACGACGCAGGTGGGCAGCACTTACTTGACCAGTTTGTCCGAAAGAATTTTGGGGGTAATGAAAATCAGCAGTTCACGCTTGTTTTCGCTGTGCACGTTCTGGCGGAACAGGCGGCCCAGGTAGGGGATATCCCCCAGTACGGGTACCTTGGTTTCACCCGATACCAGCTCCGTCTGGAATATACCGCCCAGTACCACCGTCTGCCCATTAGCCACCAGCACCTGGGTGTGCAACTCTGTGGTATCGATAGTAGGTAACTGGGAGTTATTTTCTCCAGCGATAAACGCGCCGATTGAATCCTGATTAATCTGTAGGTCCATGATGATGTGGTCATCCGGGGTAATCTGCGGCGTCACCTCCAGCTTCAGTACCGCCTCCTTGAACGACACGGATGTGGCTCCGCTCGATGCTGCTTCCTGATAGGCGATTTCCGTACCCGACTGGATATGCGCTACCTGTTTGTCACCAGTAATTACTTTTGGCTGGGAGACAATCTCGGCGAAGCCCAAATCCTCCAGTGCGGAAATTTCCAGACCCAGCAATATATTGTCATTGAGGAAGCTGAGGGCAAAGCTGCCAGCCGGATTGGCCACGCCCAGATCCACCACCAGGTTTTCCACGATATCGGTGGTGCCACCGCCGAGGAAGAACTCACCCGGCGAGCCGGGATCGCTGTCCAGCGAATCGTAGGAACCGGCGAAAGCCACCTGGGAGTTCTTCGGCGTATCCACCCCGGCCACACCCCACTTGATACCCATCTCCTCGCGGAAATCGGAGTTGGCAATCACAATGCGGGCCTCGATCATCACCTGGCGAATGGGGATATCGATCTGCTCGATCAGGCGCCGGAATTCTTCGATCTTGTCCGAGGTGTCGGTGAGGATAATGGAGTTGGTGCGCTCGTCAATAATTGCCGAGCCGCGCTCGGAGAGAATGCTCTCGGTAGCGCCATCCTGGGCGCCGCCACTGCTGCCCTTGTTCTTCTTGAACAGTTTGAAGATTTCCTCGGCACTGGCGTAGCGCACCCGGATATACTCGGTGTAGAGGGGCGCCAGCTCCTGCAGTTGCTTCTGGGTTTCGATTTCCTGGCGCTCGCGCTCGGCAATCTCCGCCGCCGGTGCCACCATCATCACATTGCCCACCTGGCGCTTGTCCAGGCCCTTGGTTTTCAGTACCAGGTCGAGGGCCTGGTCCCAGGGTACATTGTCGAGGCGCAGGGTGATATTGCCGCGCACTGTGTCACTGGCCACCAGGTTGAGTTCGGTGAAATCGGCGATCAGCTGCAACACCGAGCGCACTTCAATATCCTGGAAGTTCAGCGACAACTTCTCACCGGAGAAGGCAAAGCGCGACTTTTTCTCTTCCAGCTCCTGCACAGTCAGTGGCTTGACACTGACTACGTAGGTGTTGTCCGCCTGGTAGGCCAGGTAGTCATACTCGCCACTGGCCTTGATCACCAGGGTGGTCTTGTCGCCATCGTAGTCGGCGTCGACCATGGTGACCGGGGTGGCGAAATCCACCACATCGAGACTGCGGCGCAGGTTTTCCGGCAACCTCACCCCGAGAAAGGCTATATTCACGGCACCACCGCGCTGGTCCACATCGATGCTCACCGAGGGATCACTCAAATCGACGATCACCTTGCCTTCCCCCGCTTCGCCCCGGCGGAAGTCGATACCGGTAATGGCTGCACCTCCAGAGGCCTGCACCGTCGCCAGGGAATCGGAAATACTGGTGCTCTTGCTGACGAATTCGCTGCCGGCCTGGCCGCCGCCCACCTCCACGATCAGGGCATTGCCCTCAGCGACGGTGGTGTAAGTGGTCAATTCATTGAGATTGAGGATCAAGCGGGTGCGGCCGCCACTGCTGAGAATAACCGCCGACTTGGCGTTTTCGAATGACAGGGGAAACTTGCGCTGGCTCAGGGCGTTATCAACGCCGGCAAAATCCAGCACGATTCGAGCCGGTTGATCGATGGTGTAACCGGAGGGTTCCACTGGCAGGCTGTCGAAGTCCAGCCGCACCTGAAAGCGATCACCGGGCAACTCGGCAAAGCGCACGTTCTGCAGTGCACTGGCACTGGCCAGGCTGCAAGCTGTCGCCAGCCACACTGCCACCGCCGCCGCTACCCGGCCAGCTCTTGTCTTAAGTTGCACACTGAACATGATCGCTATCCCTTCTCTGCAATTTGGAGTATTTGTGGTCGTTCAACCCAACCATCGGTACCGTTCGGCACTATCTCTATTATTTCAATCTGGAGTGGTGAGGTCGCCACAATACGGCCGTGATTCTTGCCGATGTAATTACCTTGCTTGACCCGGTGAATACCGCCCACGCCGTCGTTAATCAGGGCCCACAAAGTACCGCCGCGCTCGAGGGTACCCACCATGCGCAAGCTGGCAATGTTAAACGATTCCAAAAACTCTTTCTCTCGATTGAGGTCCGGTTTGACATCGGTCTGCTTGCCGCGCACCAGCATTTCGATATCGTCAACCGGCGGGTCAAACGGACTGCGCATGGCCATCGCGCTGTAGACAAAACTCTTGTAGGGCACAAACGGCGGCAGCGGCTCGATTTGCCCGGCCGGGCGACGCTTGGTCTCCTCCATGTAATCCAGCAGGTCCTGGTGCTCACTGGTTCCACCGCAGGCGGACAGCAGCAGCGCGACTGCTAACAGGGTGCAAATAGATCCCGGTCGACGGTAGCACATCGCTATTGTTCCTTACTGTTGTAGCGGTAGGTCTTGGCCAGGATGGTCATGTCCAGCAAACCACCGGTCTTCGCCGCCTTGATATCATAATCGTGCAGCGTGACGATGCGCGGCATACCGGCGACGCCACTGACGAAGGTGCCAAAGTCGTGGTAGGGGCCGGACACCTTGATGGATATCGGCAACTCCACGTAAAACTCGCGCTTGACCTCCGGCTTTAACTCGATAGAACTGATCACCAGACCGCTCTCCGAGCCCTTTTCATCGATATCTTCCAGCAAGCCCGGCACTTCTGTATCGCTGGGTAACTGGGCCAGCAAGGCGCCGAAGGATTCCTCGATCTCCTTCATTTGCTCCCGGTAAGCCTCGAGGTTGGCCGCCTGGAAAGCCTTGGTCTTGAAGGTTGAGCGCAAATCCTGCTCCTGCGCCGTAACCCGCGCCAACTGGATGTTAAGGTCCTTGATAAAAAAGAAATAGCCGCCAGCCACCAGCACTGTCACCAGCAGCGTGCACAGTACCAGTTTGCCAGCGACGGGCCAGACCCCCATACGAGTCCAGTCGATATCGTTGATATCAAAGCTATTGATCTGGTCGATTACATCTTGCAAAGCCATGTCTAACCCCGTTTTTTCCCTGGCTGCTTGCCGGGCGCTTGCCCGCCGGCAGAGGTCGCCTGATCATCACTTTCATTGGGTTTGGTGGTATTGAATGTCATGACGAATTCACTGGCCTGGTCGCCGAACTTGGGCGCGGCCTTGACCGACTTCAGGTTGGGCGTGGAAAACCACTCGGAGGCATCCAGGTTGCGCATAAAGGAGGACACGCGCACATTGGATTCGGTAATCCCGGACACATTGACACTCTTGCCGGTACGGGTCAGCTTGGTCAGGTAGACACCCTCCGGCACCGCTCGCACCACCTCGTCGAAATAGCGCACGATCACCGGGCGCTCACCCTGCAAGCCCTGGATAACCTTCATCCGCGACAGCAGCTCCTCGCGCCGTTTTTTCAGCTCACGAATCTCCCGCACCCGCTTGTCGAGCACGGCAATCTCCTTAGTGAGAATCTGGTTGCGCTGTTTTTGCGAGTCGATTGCGCTGTTGACACTGCTGATCCAGATGTACACACAGACCAGGGCCAGGATCGCCACTGCCGCCAGCACCCCGAGAAACTCGCGCTGCTTTTCGCGCCGGTATTCGTCCCGCCAGGGAAGAAGGTTAATTCTGGCCATTAGTCGAAGCTCCTCATTGCCAGACCTGCGGCGATCATCAGCGCCGGCGCGTCATTGGCCAGCGCGATGGCGTTTACCCGCGGCGCCACACTCATCCGCGCGAACGGGTTGGCGACGCTCACCGGTGTGCCGAGTTTTTCACTGATCACGTCACTCAGCCCTTCCATGGCGGCAACACCACCCGCAAGCAAAATATGATCGACGTCATTGTACTGGCTGGAGGAGAAAAAGAACTGCAGCGAGCGTGTCATCTGCTGCACCACCGCATCCTTGAAGGGCCCCAGCACCTCGCTTTCATAGTCATCCGGGAGGCCGCCCTGCTTTTTCGCCAACCCGGCCTCTTCCGAAGAGAGACCGTAGCGGCGCTGGATTTCTTCAGTCAGCTGCTTGCCGCCAAACAACTGTTCCCGGGTATACACAGTTTTGCCGGCGGACAAGACGCTCAAGGTGGTCATGGTAGCGCCGATATCGAGCACCGCGACTACCTGCTCCTCCTGGTCTTCAAACTGCTCGGCCACCAGGCTGAAGGCCCGCTCCATGGTGTAGGCTTCCACGTCGACGATTTTCGGCTTCAATTCGGCCAGCTCCAGCGCCGTCACGCGCAAGTCGACATTTTCCCGGCGACAGGCGGCCAGCAACACGTCCACCTGATCGGGGTTGTTGTCGGAGGGCCCCTGGACTTCAAAATCGATGGCCACTTCTTCCAGCGGGTAGGGGATGTACTGGTCAGCCTCCAGGGAAATCTGGGTCTCCAGCACGTCTTCGCTCATGCCGGCCGGCATTTCAATTAATTTGGTAATAACCGCTGATCCGGCCACCGCCACGGCGGCGTCCCTGATTTTGGTTTTCGACTGGCGCAGGGCGACCTTGATGGATTCTGCGAGAGCTTCGACTTCGTTGATGTTTTTCTCAACCACGGTGTTGGGGGGCAGCGCCTTGACAGCGTAGCTCTCCACGCGATAGCTATCGCCCTGGCGACTTAATTCCAGAACTTTTACCGAGGTCGAGCTGATATCCAAACCCAGGACCGGTTTGGTTTTTCGCTCCAAGAAACCTAAAATCCCCATTTTTCTATCAATTTCCGTAACTTAGGTGCACTTTATGTTATAGCACTTTAAATGGAACCTGCAACAACACAGACCGTATGTAAACTGCGGAAAACAGCTTATAATAGCCGCCCCGAAGCCCCCGCTTTCCCTAAGCCATTAATTCCCATAGAAAAAATGACTCGTAAACAAAAATATTTAAAATTGACTTTTTGGCTTGTATTTGCCGGTTTGAGCGCGACCGTCAGCCTGTTTTCCGCCACCTACCTATACCTTAGTCCGAAATTACCGGAAGTGGAGTCACTTCGCCAAATAAAATTACAGACGCCTTTGCGCGTTTTTTCCAGTGATGGCGCCCTTATCGGCGAGTTTGGTGAAAAGCGTCGCACTCCGATTGCCATACAGGACACACCCAAAGCCTTTATCCAGGCAATTCTCGCCGCTGAGGACGATGGATTCTACTCCCACTCGGGTGTGGATATTAAAGGGCTTTTGCGGGCCGCCTCGGAATTGCTTACCAGCGGCCAGATCAAAACCGGCGGCAGCACCGTCACCATGCAGGTCGCACGCAACTTCTTCCTCACCCGCAAACAGACTTTCAGCCGCAAATTCAATGAAATACTGCTGGCGCTGCAGATCGAAAAGGAGCTCAGCAAGGATGAAATCCTAGAGCTCTACGTCAACAAAATCTACCTCGGCAACCGCGCCTATGGTATCGAGGCGGCGGCCCAGGTCTACTACGGCAAACCCATAAGCCAACTCAACCTGGCACAACTGGCCATGATTGCCGGGCTGCCGAAAGCCCCTTCCGCCTACAACCCCATTGTCAATCCCAGCCGGGCGCTGATTCGGCGCAACTGGATTCTCGGACGCATGCTGAACCTGGGCTATATCAATGCCGAGGAATACAATGTAGCGGTCAGTGCACCGGTAACTGCCAGCTACCACGGCTCGCGACTGGACCTGGACGCGCCCTACATCGCTGAAATGGCCCGCCAGGAGGCCGTGGATCGGCTGGGCGAAGCCGCTTACACCGACGGCTTCCGGGTCTACACCACGGTTAACGCCAAACTTCAGGCCAGCGCCCAGCGCGCCGTGATCGACGGCTTGCTCACCTACGACCAGCGCCACGGCTATCGCGGCCCGGAAGCGCGCCTGAAAACACCGCAACCCCCGCCTGCCGACGCCGCGGCGGAACTGCAGCTGGCCCAATGGCAGCAGTCGCTGCGATCCTTCAGTACCATTGCCGGCCTGCGCGCCGCGGTGGTCACCCAGGTCAACCCGGACAGTGTCGACTTTATGCTCGCCGACGGCACCCGCTCGACCCTGCTGTGGGAGCACGGTCTTTCCAGCGCCCGGCCCTACATCAGCGAGAACAGTCGCGGCCCGGCCCCGAAACAGGCCGCGGACCTGTTCAAGCCGGGGGATGTGATCCGGGTCAGCGCCCAGCCGGACCACTGGCAACTGAGCCAGATTCCCGCTGCCCAGGCGGCCCTGGTTGCCATCAACCCCACCGACGGCAGCATCCAGGCCTTGTCCGGCGGCTTTGACTTCAACCAGAGCCATTTCAATCGCGCCATCCAGGCCAAGCGCCAGCCCGGCTCCAACTTCAAGCCCTTTATCTACGCCACCGCACTGGAGCACGGCTTCACCCCGGCGACCATCGTCAACGATGCCCCCATTGTCTTCGACGATCCCTCGCTCGAGAGCGCCTGGCGGCCGGAAAACTCCAGCGGCCAATTCGCCGGCCCGACACGGTTGCGCAAGGCGCTGTATGAATCCCGCAACCTGGTTTCTATCCGGGTGCTGCGCAGCATCGGCATCGACACTGCCATCGCCAGTATGGGCCGCTTTGGTTTCGACACCAGCAGCTTGCCCCGCGACCTGTCACTGGCCCTGGGCAGCCACGCCTTCACCCCCCTGGAAGTGGCCAGCGGCTATACCGTATTTGCCAACGGCGGCTACAAGGTCGACCCCTACCTGGTACAGCGCATCGAAAGCGCCCGCGGCCAGGTGGTCTACCAGGCGCAGCCATACACCGTCTGTCGCCAGTGCGAGGCGCCAGCGCCCAGCGCGCCGGCCGGCAACAGCCAGGCGGGCATGGATTTGCAAGCCATGGCGGCACTGGAATCGGCCATGGCGGCGGAGCTGGCCAATGCCCAGTCGCCCCAGGCCAACGGCGGCAACTCCGCTACCGCGGCGGCCCCCACCGCCACACCGACCAAACCGCCGGCTCCCCGGGTGATGAGCCCGCAGGTGGCCTACCTGATCGATGACATGCTGCGCGATGTGATTACCAAGGGCACAGGCCGCAAGGCGGGAGTCCTCGGGCGCAAGGACCTGGCCGGTAAAACCGGCACCACCAACGGCCCCGTGGATGCGTGGTTTTCCGGTTACAACCATCACATAGTGGCCACCACCTGGCTCGGCTTTGACCAGAACCTGCTGTTGGGTCGACGGGAGTTTGGCGGCACCTCGGCCCTGCCCATCTGGATCGATTTTATGCGCACCGCCCTGCAGGGAGTACCGGAAAAACCGCGTTCACTGCCCAACGGCCTGACCTCGGTGCGAATCGACCCGGCCACCGGCATGCGCGCCCGGGCCAGCAACCAGCGCGCTATATTCGAGCTGTTCCAGGCGGGGGATGTGCCGGAATTCGGTAACGAGCCAGCGCCTGTATTTGACGATATGAATCGATCCGACGAAGACGAGGCCCTGCCGGAAGAGCTGTTCTAGCAGTGCCCGAACAGCAGGCGAAAAAAAACTGCCCGCGGGCAGTTTATATCGCCATTGATACGGCTCAGCAATCTTCGATAGTGCGCAGCGGGTAGTGGCTGGGGTAGGGCAGGCGCGCCACTCCGGTGGCCACTGCCGCCTCGGCCACTGCAGCCGCGACTGCGCCCAGCAGGCGTTCATCCGTAGGCTTGGGAATAATGTAGTTGCGGCCGAACTGCAAATCGATGCCGCCGTAGCCCTGGCTCACTCGCGCCGGCACCGGCTCCCGGGCCAGGTCTTTAATGGCTTTGACCGCCGCCAGCTTCATCTCGACATTGATTTCCGTGGCGCGCACATCGAGGGTGCCGCGAAACAGAAACGGGAAACAGAGCACATTGTTAACCTGGTTGGGAAAGTCGGAGCGACCGGTTGCCATAATCAGGTCATCGCGCACCTCGTGTGCCAGCTCCGGGCTGATCTCCGGGTCCGGGTTGGAACAGGCAAAGATCACCGGCTTGGGAGCCATTTTTGCCAGCTGCTCTGCCGACAGCAGGTTGGGGCCCGACAACCCCAGGAAGGCGTCGGCACCATCGATGGCATCGTCCAGGGTGCGCGCACTGGTGGCGTTGGCAAATTCCAGCTTGTATTGGTTGAGATTGTCCCGGCCGGCATAGATGACGCCCTTGCTGTCCACCATGGTGATATGTTCACGTTTGGCGCCAGCCTTGATCATCAGGGTGCAGCAGGCGTGGGCGGCAGCGCCGGCACCGAGGCAAACAATACGAGCTGTCTCGATGGTCTTGCCCTGGATCTCAAGGGCATTGAGCATGCCCGCCACCGTAACAATGGCCGTGCCGTGCTGGTCATCGTGGAAAACCGGCACCTGGCAGCGCTCGATCAGGGCTTTCTCGATCTGGAAGCACTCCGGGGCCTTGATGTCCTCGAGATTGATGCCGCCCCAGGTATTGGCGATGCTGGCCACTGTGTTGATAAACAGCTCCGGGCTGTCCGACTCCACTTCGATGTCCACAGAATCAATACCGGCAAAGCGCTTGAACAGCAGGCTCTTGCCCTCCATAACCGGCTTGCTCGCCAACGGGCCCAAATTGCCGAGGCCGAGAATGGCACTGCCATCGGTGATCACCGCCACCATATTGCCCTTGGCGGTGTAGCGGTAGGCATTTTCACTGTCTTTGGCAATCTCACGCACCGGCTCAGCCACACCCGGGCTGTAGGCTAACGACAAATCTTCCTGGGTTTCCGCCGGCGTAGTGATCTCGATTGCCAGCTTGCCGGGCTTGGGGAAAGCGTGGTAGTCAAGGGCCGCTTGCTTGAATTTGTCTGACATTGTCGTTAGTCCATTCACGTGTGGTTACAATTAATAAAATGTGTCGCTATGCTAGGTAGTAGCCGGTTAATTTTTTCAGGGGCGTGCAGGATACCGGAGCCCCCCGAGCTACTCAAGCGCATACCCGACCAAATTCTGTGGGTTTATTCCAGCTCCAGATCGTATTCTGTCGCCAATTCCAGCATATAAGGCTTGTGTTGCAGCTTCTTACCGCGCTCAGACAAGGTCCGTTCAAACAGCCAGCCGCTTACCTGCAGTTGCCGCCCGCGCAAATCCCGCCAGCTCTTGCCGTCCAGCCAGCGGTCAAAATTACCGAGGTTCTGCCGGTCTATTTTCACCACCAGCCTGTCATCCAGCTCCAGATAGACAGCGCCGGGCTGATCCACCCGGGTGACCACACCCCGCAGGCGGCGATAACCCAGCTGCCCGGCGTTAATACTGGTTGCCGACAGCGGGCGCCAGTAGGGCGCTGACCACACCCCCAGCCGCTGCTGGCGGGCGGATGCCTGGGCAGCGGCGAAACAGCGGGCGTGCGCAGTGTAGGGTGGCTTTACCACCAGGAAGGCCAATCCCTCGCGCAACAACTCCAGCTCCGGACTGCGACCGGAGGCCGATACCGGGTAACCGAGGCGACGACCATAGTGATCGAAGCGCCGTGCCCCGGACAGCAGGTACCAGTCCTGTTCGCTCTGCAGTATTTGTTCCAGCCGGCGCTTGGCCTGCCGTGCCAGCGGCTGTTCCGGCTGCTGCTGGCGGTGCATTTCGGGGGTGTTAACACCGGCAAAACGCAGCGTTTTGCCATCCCCCAGGCGCACACTGTCGCCGTCCAGCACCGCCGCAATCCGGATTGGCGCGGCCGCCGCGGGGGCGAGGAAAGCGCAATCGGGTGTTGAGGGCTGCTCGACACTGGCATCACAAGCTAAAAAAAAAGCGCCTGCACCCAAGGCACAAAGCGCTTTTCTCAACAATGTCAGGGCTTGCCCGGCGACGTGCCAGCGCCTGGCGCTCACACGTCGGATCCCGTTATTTGCCGCCGATACGGCTTCCAAAACGTTTCTTGAACTTGTCAACCCGACCACCGGTGCTGGCTTGCTTCTGCTTGCCGGTGTAGAAGGGGTGGCAGCTGGAACATACGTCCAGGTGCATTTCGCGAGCGCGAGTGGAGCCAGTGGTAATGACATTGCCGCAGCTGCAAGTTGCGGTCAATTGTCCGTATTTAGGATGGATATCTGCTTTCATTGGGATCGCCTTAGTATATTCTGTGCCGCCACCCGATCTTGTGTCGGGCACCGCACAACGGTTAATCTTAGCGGGCTAAAATTCAAGACCGCGCATACTACCAGAATCCATCACCAACGCAAGAGACTTGCGCATTTTTTCAACAACCAGCCAGCAGCCCCCGGGAACCTCCAATCAAATTCATGCCTGAGCCCGCAATCCTCGCCGTCGCACTGCCCACTCCATTGCGTAAAACATTCGACTACCTGGCCGCCACCGAGCCCGCTGCAACCAGCGGCGCCGACACCTGGGTTGGCTGCCGGGTCGCGGTCCGCTTCGGTCAACAGCGACTGGTGGGCATCGTGGTGGCTGTGAAACAAAACAGCCCTGTGGATCCGGCCCGCTTGCGCCCCATCGAGCAGCGCCTCGACCTGACTCCGCTGCTGCCCAATGAACTGCTGGAGCTGTGTCAATGGACGGCAAACTATTACCACCACCCGCTGGGAGAGGTGCTGGCCACCGCCTTGCCCGCCGGCCTGAAGCTGGGCGAAGCGGCCGAGCGCACGCCAGTCAAGGCCTGGCAGCTAACCACTGCCGGCTGCCAGGCAGCGCCCCAGTCCCTGGCCCGCAGCCCGCGCCAACGGGCCCTGCTGGAAGAGCTGCAGCAGCGCCACCAGGCTGGCCAAGAGCTGGTTCTGCACAGCGACTTGCTGCAAATCGGCTTCCAGAACAGCAACCTCAAGAGCCTGCAGGACAAACAGTTGCTGACCCGGCAGCAGGCAAACTACAGCCCGGATCGCAGCCAGCCACTGCTGCGCCAGGAGCCTCTGGCGCTCAACCCGGACCAGGCCAGCGCCCTGGAACAAATTGACTTTAGCGGTTTTGCCACCTACCTGCTGCATGGCACCACCGGCAGCGGCAAAACCGAAGTCTACCTGCAGGCCATCGCCACAGTGCTGGCCGCCGGCCAGCAAGCGCTGCTGCTGATTCCCGAGATCGGCCTGACGCCGCAGATGCTAAAACGCTTCCAGCTGCGCTTTAACCGGCCCCTGACCATTATCCACTCCGGCCTCAGTGACGGCGAACGCAAACAGGCCTGGCTCGATGCCAGCAACGGTGACACCGACATCATTATTGGCACCCGTTCAGCGGTGTTCACCCCGCTGCCACGGCCCGGAATTATCATAATTGACGAGGAGCACGACCTGTCGTTCAAGCAGCAGGACGGCTTGCGCTACTCCGCCCGCGACCTGGCGGTGATCCGCGCGCAAAAACTGCAGATTCCGCTGCTGCTGGGCAGCGCCACTCCGTCGCTGGAGAGCCTCTGCAACGCCTACAACCAGCGTTTTCAGCTGCTGCAATTACCGCACCGGGCCGGTGCCGCCAATCCGCCCGCCATCGAATTGATCGACCTTAAGCGCCAGGCCCTGCTGGAAGGCATCAGCCAGACCGCACTCGACAGTATCGACCAGCGCCTGGAGGCCGCCGAACAGGTGCTGGTGTTTATCAACCGGCGCGGTTTCGCCCCGACCCTGATGTGCCACGATTGCGGCTGGATCGCCCAGTGCGCCCACTGCGACGCCCGCCTCACCGTGCACCAGCAGCCCAACCACCTGCACTGCCACCACTGCGACCACCAGCGCAGCCCCATCAAGCGCTGCCCCAATTGCCACAGCCTGCAGCTCAACTGCCTGGGGCAGGGTACCGAGCGGGCCGAAACCGTGCTGCGCGAGCGCTTTCCCCAATACCCGGTGCTGCGGGTCGACCGGGATTCCACCAGTCGCAAACACGCCATGCAATCGATTCTCGACCAGGTCAATCGCGGTGAACCCTGCATCCTGGTGGGCACCCAGATGCTGGCCAAGGGACACCACTTCGCCAACGTCACCCTGGCGGTCATTCTCGACGCCGACAGCGGTATGTTCAGCACCGATTTCCGCGGCCCCGAGCGTATGGGCCAGCTGCTGATCCAGGTGGCCGGCCGCTCCGGCCGGGCCAGCAAGCCGGGCAAGGTGCTGATCCAGACCCACCTGGGCGACCACCCGCTGCTGCAGACATTGCTGCGCCAGGGCTACAGCGAATTTGCCAAGCTGCAATTGCGCGAACGCCAGTTGACCCAGCTGCCGCCCTATCGCTACCTGGCCCTGCTGCGGGCGGAATCAAAACGGCCGGAAAACGCCATTGAGCTGCTGAATCTGGCGCGCCAACTGGCCCTGGCCTGCCATCCCGCCGTCCCGCAGATGAGCTACCTGGGCCCCCTGCCGGCGCCCATGGAGCGCCGCAACCAGCGCTTTCGCTACCAGTTGCAGATCAATGCCGGCAGTCGCGCGCAGCTCCATCACCTGTTACAGCAATTGCTGCCGCAGCTGGAACAAAGCGCCCTCAGCCGGCGCGCACGCTGGTCCGTGGATATCGACCCCCAGGACATGAGCTAATCTGGAGACATGACCTTTAACCATCGCGGCTCGGTGAAAAGGCCGGTCACTGGTTGGTGGCCCTTGCCGGGTCGAGTACAATAGCCGCCTCCACGAGGTAACCCCGCAGTAACAGAAGCCCTTTAATGACCCGAGACTTTGCCAAAAAGCCCCGCCCGGCGCCCAAAAACAAACCCAGGAACAAGCCCGCAGCCGCCACTTCAAGTCGGGTGCCGGCCTGGATATGGCTGGTCACCGGCGCCGTGTTGGGGGCCTTTATTACATTTCTGGCCTATCTGTCCGGGATCGCCCCCCAACAATTGGCCGACCCTGGCCAGGGGCAGCGCTCGCCTGCGGCGAAACCGGCAACAGAAGTCCCCAAGCCGCGCTTCGACTTTTACACCCTGCTAAAAGAGAGCGAAATTGAAGTCAAGCCCCCCACCAGCCCAGCCAAGGCGCCCGGCAGCAACAACCCCGACGAAGAGTTTATCCTGCAGGTTGGCTCTTTTAAAAAGCTGGCGGACGCTGATCGACTGCGCGCCGAACTGATTCTTCTGAACCTGGACGCCCAGGTGGAAACCGTCACCGTGCGCAACGGCCAGACCTGGCACCGGGTACTGGTGGGGCCCTACTACAGCAGTTCTACCGTGGCCCGGGCGCGCAGCGTACTGGCGTCCAACGACATCAACCCGCTGCTGCTCAAGCGCCCGCGTCACTAACTGCCCGGCCTTAATCACAGCGCAGCAGAGCACAGGTAAGAGCTGGTAAATGCTAACCCGGCCCCGTCCGTGAGGCCGGCTGCCGGCAGGCCAATGACCCGAATTGGCGCCAATTCAAGGGAGGCAACCTTGAATCCGCCAGATTCAACCCCATGTTGCTGCAAACGCCTGCGCAAACAAGCTGGCCGTCGGCGCCAAACCGCCGGACACTATGCACCGGATTGGACTGGCACAGGTTTGATGACTGATTGAGGATTCACAGTGGAACAATATCGAGGCACCACCATTTTGTCCGTGCGCCGCAACGGCAAGGTTGTAATCGGCGGCGACGGCCAGGTATCCATGGGCAACACGGTTATGAAGGGCAATGCCCGCAAGGTGCGACGCCTGTACAACAACCAGGTTCTGGCGGGATTCGCCGGCGGCACCGCCGATGCCTTTACCCTGTTCGAACGCTTTGAGGCCAAGCTGGAATCCCACAATGGGCAACTGGTGCGCGCCGCAGTTGAGCTGGCCAAGGACTGGCGCACCGACCGCGCCCTGCGCCGGCTGGAAGCCCTGCTGGCAGTGGCGGACAAGGACGCCTCGCTGATCATCACTGGCAATGGCGACGTCATCCAGCCGGAGCAGGACCTGATCGCCATCGGCTCGGGCGGCCCCTTCGCCCAATCCGCCGCCCGCGCCCTGCTGGAAAACACCGAGATGGAAGCCCGGGATATTGTCAGCAAAAGCCTCGGCATCGCCGGCGACATCTGTGTGTTCACCAACCACAACCACACCATTGAAGAGCTCGATTACCAGAGCAACTGATGCCGGCCAGACCGCAGCAACAACTTGAGAAAGGTTACCCAATGCCAGATATGACCCCCAGGGAAATCGTCCACGAGCTGGACAAACACATTATTGGCCAGGCCGACGCCAAGCGCGCAGTGGCCATCGCCTTGCGCAATCGTTGGCGCCGCATGCAGCTCGACGAGAGCCTGCGCAACGAAATCACACCGAAAAACATTCTTATGATCGGCCCCACCGGCGTGGGTAAAACCGAAATCGCCCGGCGCCTGGCAAAGCTCGCCAACGCCCCGTTTTTAAAGGTTGAAGCCACCAAGTTTACCGAGGTCGGCTATGTCGGTCGCGACGTGGAATCCATTATCCGCGACCTGGTTGACGGCTCCATCAAGATGCACCGCGAACAGGAGATGAAGAAGGTCGAGCACCGCGCCTCGGACGCCGCCGAGGAGCGCATTCTCGACGCCCTGTTGCCACCGGCACGGGGCGATGAACCAAAAGAGGGTAGCGAGTCCACCACCCGGCAGATCTTCCGCAAGAAGCTGCGCCAGGGCGAACTGGACGACAAAGAGATAGAGATAGAGCTCGCTGCCGCCGCGGTGGGCGTGGAAATCATGGCCCCGCCGGGCATGGAGGACATGACCAACCAGCTGCAGAATATGTTTTCCTCCCTGTCCTCGAAAAAGACCCGCACCAGCAAGCTGACGGTAAAACAGGCCTTCAAGCAACTGCGCGACGAGGAGGCGGCCAAGCTGGTGAACGAGGAAAACCTGAAAGCCAACGCCATCCAGGCGGCGGAGCAGAACGGCATTGTCTTCCTCGATGAAATCGACAAGGTGGCCAAGCGCAGCGAGAGCACCGGTGGCGACGTTTCCCGCGAGGGTGTACAGCGCGACCTGCTGCCCCTGATCGAGGGCTGCACCGTCAGCACCAAACACGGCATGATTAAAACCGATCATATCCTGTTTATCGCCAGCGGCGCCTTTCACCTGGCCAAGCCCTCGGACCTGATTCCGGAACTGCAGGGTCGCCTGCCGATTCGGGTGGAACTGGGGGCCCTGACCCCGGACGACTTCGAGCGCATTCTGACCGAGCCCGACGCCTCCCTGACGGAACAGCAAATTGCCCTGCTCAACACCGAGGGTACCCACCTCAGCTTCACCAGTGACGGCATTCGCCGCATCGCCGAGACCGCCTACGAGGTCAATGAGCGCACCGAAAACATCGGCGCCCGTCGCCTCCACACCATTATGGAAAGATTGCTCGAAGACGTCTCATTCAGTGCCAGTGACGGCGAAAAAACGGTCACTATCGACGCCCACTACGTTGACGAACACCTGGGCGAACTGGCTCGCAACGAAGACCTCAGTCGCTTTATCCTCTGATGAGTACTGCACCGAGCAAGATCAAGCTGCACCGGCAGAGCCGCACCCTCGAAGTACAAATGGGGGATAACACCTATCACCTGCCGGCCGAGCTATTGCGCGTGCACTCGCCCTCGGCTGAGGTGCGCGGCCACGGCCCCGGCCAGGAGGTGCTGGTGTACGGCAAAAAACACGTCACCATCGAGCGCCTCGAAGCCACGGGCAACTATGGTATACGAATTGTTTTCGGCGACGGTCACGACTCCGGCATTTTCACCTGGGATTACCTGGCCAAACTCGGCCAGGAGCAGGAATCCCTGATGCAAGCCTACGAGCAGGCACTGCACGACGCCGGCCGCACCCGCGAGCCCGACACCCAGGTGGTGAAACTGCTGGACCCCTAGCTGAACCCCTGGTGTAGCCCAGGTGTAGCCCCCGGTCACAGGACCGCCAATTGAGCCGCTAATCCGGCCCGCGCAACAGTCACTGGCATTCACCCCTGTGACGGGTACAATAGCCGGCGTTATTGCACAGCCCTATTGTAGAGAGAAGCGCAGATGAGCGATCGCCGCCAGGATAAAAAAACCACGCACTTTGGCTTTAAGGAAGTCCCGGTCGAAGACAAGGCCAGCCGGGTCGCGGAGGTATTTCACTCCGTCGCCGGCAAGTACGACCTGATGAACGACCTGATGTCCGGCGGCGTCCACCGCCTCTGGAAGCGCTTTACCATCGAGGTCTCCGGTGTGCGCCGGGGCCATAAGGTGCTGGATATCGCCGGTGGCACCGGCGACCTGAGCTATAAATTTTCGCGCCTGGTGGGCCCCGACGGGCTGGTGGTGCTGGCCGACATCAACGACTCCATGCTCAAGGTCGGCCGCGACCGCCTCACCGACCGCGGTATCAGCGGCAACCTGGTGGTAAGCCAGGCAGACGCCCAGCAGCTGCCGTTTCCCGACAATACCTTTGACTGTATTACCATTGCCTTTGGCCTGCGCAACGTCACCGATAAGGATATGGCCCTGCGCTCCATGTTGCGGGTATTAAAGCCCGGTGGCCGGCTGTTGGTACTGGAATTTTCCAAACCCCGCAGCGAGCTGCTGAACAAGGCCTACGATACCTATTCCTTCCGCCTGCTGCCGCTGATGGGCAAACTGGTGGCCAACGACTCGGACAGCTACAGCTATCTGGCCGAGTCGATCCGCATGCATCCGGACCAGGCCACCCTCAAACAGATGATGGAAGACGCCGGTTTCAGCAACTGTGACTATCACGACCTGACGGGCGGCATCGTCGCCCTGCACAAAGGCACCAAGCCCTGAACCCGGCACTGCCTTCGGGCCCTGACCATAGCCCAAACCACAGCCCAGCAACCCCTATGCCGTTGACCCCAGCATGATAGACCCGACCCTGATCAGCGCCGCCACCGCGACTCTCGAAGCCGCCATCGACAAGGCCTTGCGCTACGACCCGGCGACCCGCCAGCGGCTGCAGCAGCTGGCGGGAAAGAGTCTCGCCATCGAGCTGACCGAACTGCAGTTGACCCTCGGCGTCTATTTTGAAGAGCAGGGCATCGCGCTCAGCACCCATATCGAAGAGCCCAGCACCCGCCTCAAGGGCAGCCTGCCGGCCCTGCTGCTGATTGCCCGGGATCCGGGTACCAGCCTGGCCCAGGCGGGGGTTGAGGCCGAGGGCGATACCAGTGTGTTGCTGGCCGTGCGGGACATCGGCAGTGACCTGGAGCTGGATTGGGAGGAGGCGCTCAACGACTGGCTCGGAGACGTGGCCGGCCACCAACTGGCCCAGGTACTGCGCGGCCAGGTCAACTGGCTGCGCGAGCGGGCCAACAGCGGCCGGCGGCTGGTGGGTGAGTTCCTGACCGAAGAATTGCGCGCCGTTCCCAGCCCCAGTGAACTACAGCACTTTAGCGAGCAGGTAGACCAACTGCGCCTGGCCAGCGATCGCCTGCAAGCGCGCTTCGACCGCCTGCGCGACCTCCTCAGCAACTCCGGCTCGGCCTAGGGTCTCACACCATGCGCACCTTGCATCGCTTCTGGCGAATCTTCTTTCTGGCGCTGCGCTATCGCCTCGATGAACTAATGCCGCAACAGCGATTGCCACTGGCCTTGCGCCTGTTGTTCAGGCTGGTCAATTTATTGCCCGCCAACCAGCTCAATCGGGGCCAGAAACTGCGCTACTTTCTGCAGGACCTGGGCCCGGTATTCGTCAAATTTGGCCAGCTGCTGTCCACCCGCCCCGACCTGGTACCGGTGGATATAGTCACTGAGCTGGATCATTTACAAGACAACGTAGCCCCGTTCGACAAGGATCAATGCCGCCAGATCGTCGAGCAGGCGCTGGGGCAGCCGGTGGCGCAACTGTTCAGCAATTTCGAGACCGAGCCGCTGGCCTCAGCCTCCGTCGCCCAGGTCCACGCGGCCCGCCTCAAAGACGGCAGGGAAGTGGTGGTCAAGGTGTTGCGGCCGGGAATCGAGGCCACTATCGAGCAGGATATCGCCCTGATGTATATCCTCGCGCGACTGGTGCAGCGCTACTCTGTGGACGGCCAACGCCTGCGGCCGGTGGAAGTGGTGGGCGAATACGAACACACCATTCTCGATGAGCTCAATCTGCAGCGCGAAGCGGGCAACGCCTCCCAGCTGCGGCGCAACTTTACCGATTCGCCGCTGCTCTATGTGCCGGAAGTGTACTGGGAGTTCACCCGCCGCAACGTTATGGTCATGGAGCGTATTTACGGCATTCCGGTGACCGACCTGAAACAACTGCAAGCGCAAAACACCAATATGGAGTTACTGGCCGAGCGCGGTGTGGAGATTTTCTTCAAGCAGGTGTTCGAGCACAACTTTTTCCATGCCGATATGCACCCGGGCAATATATTCGTCTCCCGCCAGCACCCCGAACAACCGCAATACATCGCCGTCGACCTGGCCATCGTCGGCTCTCTCAGCCAGTCAGACCAGTATTATATGGCGCGCAATATGCTGGCCATATTTCGCCGCGATTACCGCCTGGTGGCGGAATTGCACGTGCAGAGCGGCTGGGTGCCCGAAGACACTTCCATCGGCGAACTGGAGGCGGCCATCCGCACCGTCTGCGAACCGATTTTTGAAAAGCCGCTGAAAGAGATTTCCTTTGGCGCCATTGTCATCAGCCTGTTCCAGACCGCACGCCGCTTCCAGATGCAGGTGCAGCCGCAACTGGTGCTGCTGCAAAAAACCCTGCTCAACATCGAGGGGCTGGGGCGCCAGCTGTACCCCGACCTGGACCTCTGGAAAACCGCGCATCCGTTCCTTGAACAGTGGATTCAGGAGCGTTATCACCCCCGCAACCTGGTCGAGCAGCTGAAGCGCTACGGCCCGGAACTGCTGGAACAGGCGCCGCAGATGCCGCACAAGCTGTCCGCCGCACTGGACCACCTGCAGGAGCTGGCCGAAGTCGCGCCGCAACTGCAGCAGGCGGCCCGGCAGATCAATCAACAGCAGCAACAGCAGCGCCGGCGCCGGCGCCAGACCCTGTTGGCCCTGGTGGCCGGAGCTGCGGCCATCGGTACAGTCCTGCCGGTGCAGGCCATCAGCCTCGACAGCATCGCCCCGCAGACCTGGCTATTGACCGCCCTGTGCTGCTGGCTGCTGCTGAGAAACTAGGCGCTGCTGCGACTGGCGCGAAATTGCCACCTGCCGAAGAGAGACGGGCAGGTCCGGAGCGCAAACGGCGCCGTTATCCAAAGCCCCGGCGATGGGGTAGAATAACAGGATTGAATCAGTAGCGAGGCCGGCGTGAGCGCAACTTCTTTTCTCGACAGTATCCGCTGGACCGCAGAGGGCCTGGTGCCGGCCATTGCCCAGGACGCCGCCAGCGGCCGTATTCTGATGATGGCCTGGATGAATCGCGAAGCCCTTAGCCTGACCGTGAGTCGGGGTGAAGCCGTCTACTGGTCGCGCTCCCGGAACCAGTTGTGGCACAAGGGCGAGACCTCCGGCCACACCCAGGTGGTGAGTGAAATTCGGCTCGACTGCGATGCCGATGTAGTGGTGCTGCAGGTGCAGCAGCAGGGCGGTATGGCCTGCCACACTGGCCGCGAGTCCTGCTTTTACCGGGTCCTGCGCGACGGTGAGTGGGTCGCGGTGGACCCGGTGATCAAGGACCCCAGGGAAATTTACGGCTAGGGCGCATACCAGCCCCGGCAGCAAGAGTTGTGTTTATGACAGATCGTTCAAATAGCAAACCACTGGCCAACGACGATGTATTGGCCCAGCTAACCCGAATCCTGGCCGAGCGTAAAAACGCCGCTGACAGTGACAAGTCCTACGTCGCCAGTTTACACAGCAAGGGTCTCAACAAGATCCTGGAAAAAGTGGGAGAGGAGAGCATTGAAACCATCATCGCCGCCAAGGATGCTGCCATTTCCGGCAACAACCAGGATGTTATCTACGAAACGGCGGATCTTTGGTTTCACTCGCTTGTCATGTTGTCCCATCTGGGCGAAGATGCCAGCGCTGTGATGCAGGAGCTGGCGCGGCGCTTTAATATGTCGGGCCTGGAAGAGAAAGCGGCGCGAGCCAAATAAATTCAATTGTAGGAGAGTGCTGTAATGGGCATTGGTGGTATCAGTATCTGGCAACTGTTAATTATTCTGGCGATCGTCATCATGTTGTTTGGAACCAAGCGCTTGCGCAACCTGGGTGGCGACCTGGGCTCAGCGGTAAAGGGCTTTAAAAAAGCCATCGACGATGATTCGGACAAGGATAAAGTAGAAAACAAGACTGACCAACCCGCGGAGAAAGTCATCGAGGGTGAAGCGGAAAAAGTGAATAGCGAAAAGCAACCCCCCAAGTAAGCCGCCCGCGTGTTCGATATCGGTTTTTTCGAGCTTTTGATTATCGGTGTTGTCGCCCTGTTGGTAATAGGCCCGGAGCGATTACCCGAGACCCTGCGTACCCTGGCCCTGTGGTGGGGGCGGCTCAAGCGCGGCCTGCAATCGACCCGCACCGAGCTGGAGCAGCACCTGGGCGCCGACGATATTCGCCGGCAGCTGCACAATGAGGACATCATGCGCCAGTTGCAGGCCACCAAGCGCGACATGGAGAGCTTGCTTGATGGCGACCCCGGCAAGTCTGCTGCAAAGCCTGCTTCAGCACCGTCCGATACCCGGCCCGAAGCCGATAAATCCGACGCACCTGCAACTCCGGCCGCGGCAGCAAAACCCGCCAGCCCGGCCAGCGGCGGCGCGGATGACAAGGGGTCGGCCTAAGACCGCAATTTGATGACCACAGAACCCACAAACGACGCGGAAATGTCCCTGGTGCAGCACCTGATCGAGCTGCGCAACCGCCTGCTGCGCATCCTGCTGATTGTCACCCTGATCTTCGCTGGCCTGTTTTATTTTGCCAACGATATCTACACCTTTGTCTCGGCCCCGCTACAGGAGTTGCTGCCTGCCAACAGCACCATGATTGCCACCGAGGTGGCGTCGCCGTTCCTGACCCCCTTCAAGCTGACATTTTTTATCGCCCTGTTCCTGGCCATGCCTTTCGTGCTCTACCAGCTGTGGGCGTTTATAGCGCCGGCCCTCTACCAACGTGAACGCCGGCTGGCGCTGCCCATTCTAATCTCCAGTATCCTGCTCTTTTACAGCGGTATCGCCTTTGCGTACTTCGTGGTCTTTCCCCTTATTTTCGGCTTCTTTACCAGCGTTGGCCCCAGCAATGTCACCGTGATGACCGATATCAGCAGTTACCTGGACTTTGTCCTGAAGCTGTTTTTTGCGTTTGGGCTGGCGTTTGAAATCCCCATCGCCGCGGTCATCCTGATCATCGCCGGGGTCATCTCCGCCGACGACCTGGCCAAAAAGCGGCCCTATATTGTGGTCGGCTGCTTTGTCCTGGGCATGCTGCTGACGCCGCCGGATGTCATCTCCCAGGCCCTGCTGGCCATACCCATGTGGATGCTGTTTGAGGTGGGGCTGCTGTTTGGCCGTATCCTGACCCGCAAGCCGGACAGCCCGGCGGAAGAAGATCTGCCGGAAAAACACTAACACTGAGGCCTGGCGACCACTAACGCAGCCGTCCTAACCGGAGAGGGCGTTACCGGGCGCTTGCTTCAGGTTTCCAAGAGGAAGGTTACCGGACCGTCGTTAACCAGCGCTACTTGCATATCCGCCGCAAACACGCCACTGGCGACTCGGGGGTGGCGACTCGCCAGCTCGGCCACAAAGCGGTTATACAGCGCTTCCGCCCGCTCCGGCGCTGCCGCACTGGAAAAGCCCGGGCGCAAGCCCTTGCCAGTGTCAGCGGCGAGGGTAAACTGGGACACTACCAACACCCCGCCTTCGATATCCGCAACGCTCAGGTTCATCTTGCCGTCGGCATCCGGGAAGACCCGGTAATTAAGCAGCTTGTGCAGCAACTTGTCGAGGCTGGCCTCGTTATCCTCGCGCTCGACCCCGAGCAGCAATAACAGGCCGCGATCAATGCGGCCTACCTCTGCACCGGCCACCCTGACGCTGGCCTCACTGACCCGCTGAATCAAACCTTTCATCTAGCGCTTCGCCCGAACTGTGTTGCCGGGCTCAGGCCCGGGTCGGGTAGTCGTCGGCAAAGCGCCGCGCCATGGCCCGGGTCGCTCGAACCAGACCGTCGACAATGCTGGGCTCGCGGGAGGCGTGGCCGGCATCGCGAATGATGTGCAACTCCGAATCGTGCCACTGGTGGTGCAGTGCCTGGGCGTTGTCCAGCGGGCATACCATGTCGTAGCGGCCGTGGACGATGATGCCCGGGATCCCGTCCAGGTTTTTGACGTTGTTGAGAATCTGGTTTTCCTCCAGAAAACTCTGGTTGATAAAATAATGGGCTTCGATGCGCGCCAGTGACAGGGCCCGGTGCGGGTCGCCAAACGATTCGATCACGTCGGCATTGGGGCGCAAGGTGGCACAGTGCGCCTCCCACAGCGACCAGGCCTTGGCACAGGCCATCTTCGCCAGCTCGTTGGCACCGGTCAAGCGCTCGTAGTAGGCCTTCACCAGGTCGCCTCGCTCCTGCTCCGGGATGGGCTGTAAAAAATCTTCCCAGTAATCCGGAAACACCAGGCTGGCGCCGTATTGATAGAACCATTCGATGTCCTGGCGGCGGCAGAGGAAAATACCGCGCAAGATCATTCCCATAACCCGCTGCGAGTAGGTCTGGGCGTAGACCAGGCTCAGGGTTGAGCCCCAGGAGCCACCGAACAGCAGCCAGCGCTCAATACCCAGGTGCTCGCGAATCCTCTCCATATCGGCGATCAGGTGCGCGGTTGTATTGGCGCTGAGCTCGGCGTGGGGTGTGGAGCGGCCGGCGCCGCGCTGGTCGAACAGGATGATGCGATAGCGACCCGGGTCGAAGAAACAGCGGTCCTGGCGGGAGCAGCCGGCACCGGGGCCGCCGTGCACGAACAGTACCGGAATACCCTCGGGGTTGCCGCTCTGTTCCAGGTAAATTTCGTGACCGTCACCCACTGGCAACATTTGGGTTTGATACGGTTTAATATCGGCATATAGTATGTGCAAGACGACCCCCTGTGTCTCGTTGGCAGGTTCTTAAACTGCGGTATTACCGAGTGTAACGCAATTGACCCTGCCGGGAATACAGCTGTCCTGCATGCCAGACGGACCGACTAACGGACCCAACTCCAATGACCGAGAAACGCTGCCCCTGGTGCCTGGGCGATCCGCTCTACCAGGATTACCACGATCGTGAGTGGGGCAGTCCCTGCTACGACGATCACACCCTGTTTGAGTTCCTGTTGCTGGAGGGCGCGCAAGCGGGGTTGGCCTGGATCACCGTCTTGCGCAAACGGGAAAACTACCGCCAGGCCTTCGACCATTTCGATGCCGAGCGCATCGCTCGCTACAGTGAGCGCAAGCTGGAGAAGTTACGCAACAATCCCGGGATTATTCGCAATCGACTGAAAATTGCCAGCGCGGTGCAGAATGCCCGTGCCTACCTCGCCCTCAAAGAGCAGCACGACTCTTTTGCCAGCTATCTGTGGCAGTTTGTCGACGGCGCCCCGATCCAGAACCGGTTCCAGTCATTAGCGGAGTTGCCCGCCGCCACTCCCGCCTCCGAGCGCATGAGCAAGGCCCTGAAGCAGTCCGGTTTCAACTTTGTCGGCCCTACGATTTGTTACGCCTTTATGCAGGCTACCGGCATGGTCAACGATCACCTGGTGAGCTGCCCCAGGCATCAACAGGTGCAGCAGCAACACAAAAGTGTTCCTGATTTGCCCTGCAGATAAGCCGGCTAGCGGCGATAGTCGATATAATTTTATATTGTAGCTCTTGGGACATCAGTTCTTAATCCGGCCTGGCTGCAGGGACTTGCTTTCAAGACTCGCCGTACACCCGTCCATGGGGGCTCCACGACAGCATCCATGCTGTCGAGGGTCTTGAAAGCAAGCCCCCGCAGCCAGACCTACCGTAGTGCCAGCTTGGTGATGATTAGCTTCGCTGGAGATAAAAAACATCTGAATCCAGCTTGCTCACCCGGGGCAGAATCAATCCAGAAATGCATTACCCGAAGCACTCGCTATGCTTGCGGGGTAAATCCCTGGAGGCTCTCTGTCGCCTCACCCCAGGGTGCCCTCTCTTCAAGCTTCGCTTGAATTCACTTTGTCCCTGGCGACAGAAGGCCTGGCTTGATCCTGCCCAGAGCGAGGCTCCACCGCAATGCCAGCTCGAGGATCACAACAACAACTCAACTCCGGCCACCGCATCCAGCGACTCGCTGTGATCGGGCAGGCAGACCAGCAGTTGCTCTTTGTCCACTCGCAGTTCGTCGATCAGGTAGCGGCGCAGGCCGTTGCTGCGCTGCTCGCCCAACTGGCGCAGCTGATTGGCCAGTTCCGCCGGGTCCATGGCCGCCAGTGCCTCGGCGGGGGTCAACGGCGGTTGCGGGGCGCTCTGTTCTGCCGTCGTCCCGGCAGCGGGGCTTGGGTCGCTGGCTACCGGCCCGGCCGTACCTGGCAGGGCCGCGGCGGATTGCTGCGCGGCCACGGCCAGGCGCCGGGCATCTTCACCATTGGTGACGCCACAGACTTTTAATTTCACTTTTTCTTTCTTGGTCAAGATAGAGGCGATTTTGGTGGCGTACTCGCGGTTTTTGTCTTCCAGAGCGGCCTCCCCGGCAGCGAAACTCATCGGCTGCAAGCGCACTTTGCTCAGCTGTTCACCGGCAAATTTTGCCACCGAGAAAATGGTGGAGTAGGGCTGCAGTAAATTCTTCAGGACGGAAATGGAGGCTTTTTTCATGGCGCCACCCAGTGCCCGGTTGATGATGTTGTTAAAGTCGACGCTGGGGTCGTCCAGGGCACCGCTCACCGGCACCTGCAATTTGATCCGGTTCTTGTTGTCGCGCAACAGGTCCAGCGCCTGGTCGAGGGGCATGGCCAACTGATTGGCAAACTTCAGCGCCTTGTCGTCGTTGGCGGCGCGCAGGCTCAGCTGGTCGATGCGAATCTTGTTGTCCAGCGCCAGCTTGTTGGCACTGATTTTAATGTTCGAGTTCAGGTCGAGGGTGCCGGCTTCCAGCGCGTAGCCGGTGGTGCGCTTGCTGTAGCCGCTGGCCTGCAGGATCTGGTAATCCTTTAAGTCGGCCTTCAGGTCGACACTTTTGCCCTGTAAATTGAAGTCACCCGCCAGTGCCAACACCGCTTCGTGGGTCAGGCCGAGGGTGGCTTGCAGCTGGGCATTGCCGCTGCCGGTGAGGTCAAAGTTGTTGACCTGGAATTGCCTGACTTCAATGGTTTCCCGCAGCGCCGGGCTAACGCCCCGATCCTCAATCGACACCCGGACCTGGGGCCCGATGCTGATCTCGGCCACGGTTAATTGCATCGGCGCCGCTGCGTCGTCGGCTGCGGGGGCAGTGCCTGGCGGCTCTTGTTGTGGCTCGACTGGCAACTCGACCTGGGCCTCGGCCAGCACTGTTGGCGACTCGCTGGCCTGCGGTGCGGCTGCCGCAGCCTGCAGGGGCAACAGTTGCGGAAAGTCGCCCTTGGCCCCGCGCAACAGGTGGATCTCGCCACGGGGCAGCGACACCCGCTCAATCGCGACCAGCAATGGGTCTTGCGCTTGCTGCGGCAGCGCCAGCTTCAGGCCGCTGACGGTAAACGCCGCGTCGTCGATCAGGGTCTTTTGTTTGGCCGTGCTGGCCGGCAGAAAGACCAGCCCCTCACCGCCGAGCGCGGCCAATTGCAGCTCCCCGGGCGCCTCTGAACCCAGCGCCACAGCGTCGATATTGGCCTGGGCCAGGCTCAGCAAGTTGGCTTCTGTGCGCTGGTCCAGCAGTTGCAATCCGGCCAGCACTGCGCCGCTGCGGGTGCGATAGTTGAGCTGGCCGGTGTTGTCGGCGGCCGCGTCTATATCCAGCTCGGCGCTCTCGGCCAGCACCCGATAGGGCTCCGCCAGCGCGTCGAGACCCGTCAATTGAATACGGTTGTCAGTGACCAGGTTCCAGCCCTGCCCCTGCAGGCCCAAGGTTATCTCCGACCCCAGGGTGCCGCGCTGCAGTTGCAGCTGGCTCTGGTCGCTGGCGGCGTCGGCCAGGCGCAGCTGATTGACGGCAAAGGCCAGCGTCGCCCGGTAGTCGAGTCGCTCCGACATATCGAGGTCGCCGTCCAGGGTGAGGGTCATTTTTTGCGCCCCCAGCTGGCGCGGCGGCAGCAGCGCCCGGGTGTCGGCCAGCTCGATCTCATGGCGACCCGCCAGCGACCAGCCATCGGCTGTCAAACCCAGCTTGGCCCGGGACTTTATCTGCACCCTGGTCGACAGCTCGGTGCCAGATTCCGGCAAGTTCAGGTCCACCAGCTGCAGCGCCCCGCTGAAGCTGGCCTCACTGCCGCTCTGGGTGTCCAGGCCACTGAGGGTTAAGGCCTGAAGCTTTACCCGAGTATGCAGTTGCGCTGTTTGCACCAGCAGCTGCACATCCTCCACGCTGATGCTGCGCAGGGCCAGGTGCCAAAGGTCTGGCTCCCCGGTTTCCGGCTCCGGTTCTGCCACCGGGCCCGGGACCAAAACGATGCCATTGATCTGCAATTGGCCATCTTCAGCCTCAACCAGCGCCAGCTTGAATCCCGCCAGGGCAACTTTCTCTACCGTTATTTTCTTCGACCACAGGTCCCGCAGCGAGACTCGTGCTTGCAGCAGCTGCAACGCGAATGGTTCGGCGCCCTGCTGGAAGGAGACATCCTTGATTTCGGCAAAGCCCGTGTAGGGGTTCACCCACAAGCGACCAATCTGCACCTCGCTCAGGCCCTGCTCCTGTAAAAATCGCTTGCCGGCGAATTTGGCGCCCTCCGACACCAGTAATGGCACCAGTGCCAGGATCAGGAGCAGGACAATAACTGTGTTGCGGGCGATGCGCAGGCTTCGTTTCATATTCAGGCTTTGACAATTTTATTGGGTTTGGTGACGTTCAGCGCTACCCAGTGGTATTTGCGCTTTGGACCGAGAGTGCCGCTGCCTTTTCCGGGAGTGTGGTGGCAAGTACCCTGGTGCGGGCAATGATGCGCCAGAATCTCAGCTCGCTATATATTAAGCAACAACTATAACTGTAAGGCCAGCCTGAAGAGGCTGCGGCGGTCGGAGTGATCAAGCCGCTGGCCCGGTCAGTGCAGGTCCTTGGCCGGGCCCGGTCGAGCCAGTTCCGAGTTACCCAAATCCACCTCCAGGACGTTATCGGCCTGACGCAGTGGCTGTCCTACCATCTCATCGTAGGCGCTGCGCTGATGCAATACCAGTCGTTGCGCCGGCACTGCGGCCAGTTGCGCCTGCAAGTCGAGCTTGTTGTGACTGCGCAGGAACTTGCCTTCCACATCGGTGACGTAGTACTCCTCGCCGGCGATAATTGCCGACACCTGGTAGAGGCACAAGTCGAGGGAGTGAATAATCAGCTTGTCGACCACGGTGATGTTTTGCAATTGCTGGAGCGTAATTTTCATGGGTTGACGTCCGGGAGGTGGGGCCGGCATTGGCAGGTTAGTCAGGGCACTACAATAAATACGCGGGCCAGCGGCTAAAGGTTTAACCCGGCCCTGATTAGCGCAGCCGACCCACCACCGCTCAAGCGTGCAGCAGGGTCCAGGCACCGATGGCAATAAAGCCCACCCCGGCTACATAGTGCAACACCTTCTCGCTGATATAAGCCGACAGCAGGCTGCCCGCCAATACGCCGATGGCCGAGGCGACAATCAGCGCCGCTGAAGCCGCCAGAAACACAGTAACCTTGCTGACCTCTTTATCGGCCGCAAACAGCATGGTGGCGAGCTGGGTTTTATCACCCAATTCGGCAATAAAGACCGACGCAAATATCGCGACGAATATTTTCCAATCCATAGTATTCCTGTTAACTCCTAAATCTGTTGAATCAATATTGCTACAAGCCCTTACCCAAAGGCACTACCCATAAACATTGCCCCTAAACATTGCAAGCCTGCAAACAATAGAACTTCTGGACAATAATGTCTTCTGGCAATTGCCTGACCATTTGCCGGGATTGCAAGCTTGCCGCTGGAGCTTAACTGCTCTCCAGCCATTCCTGCACATGACGGAACACTTTCTGCCGATACTCCACAGCTTCGTTACACAATTGATGCCGCCCCCCGGGGATAATAACCAGGCGATTGTGGGGGAATTTTTTCCGTATAAGCGGCACGTTATAGCGGAAATCCACCGTCGTATCTTCATCCCCCTGGATAATGGTGATGGGTTTGTTGACCCGCGGCAAGCTGCGAAACGCCTTGATCCAGCCGGCCATCGCCACTGCCCAGCGCATGGGGGTAACGCGGGTCTGCAATGGGTCATCCTCACGCACAAACGCCATAAAGCCCTCGTCGTGGGAGTTGAGCGCGAAGGTGCGCGGTATCTTGCTAGCCAGCGAGCGATAGAGCGGCAGTAGCCACCCCGTCCAGCGCCAGTTGGTCGGCCGCACCAGGGGCGCCAGCAGCAACACCTTGTCAATATCGCTGTCGACCACATAGGTCGCCAGGTAATCCAGCCAGACCGCAGCACCCGTACTCTGGCCAACGCCGTGCCAGGGTTTCGGCAGCACGTGACGACAGCGCCGAATGCACACCGTCAATACATCCCGGTACTGGTCGAAGGATTCGATGCTGGCCTGGGTGCCACTGCTGAGTCCGTGACCGGGCAAGTCAAACGCCACCACGGCCCAGTTTTGCTGCAGGAAAAAACGCACCGGGTGCTGCATCAGGCCGACACTGTCGGTAAAACCGTGCAGCAAGAAGATGGTACCCCGGGGCTTTTCCGGCTGCCAGATATGCACGGCCAACTCGAAACCGGCGGCGCAAAATTTGCCGAAGTTATAGCGCTGGCAGAGTCCCTCGCAACGAAAATTGATGTGGTAATGATCGAGGTAGCTTTGCACCGGCTCCGAATCCAGCCACGCTTCCTGATCCGGCAAATCGGCAAAGTTTAACAGCGGCAGTGTCGCCGCCAATTGCTGCAGGGATTCCAGGGTCGGTTTCATGCGCTGCACGCGGTGATAAATAAAGCGAACCCGGGTACTGCGGCACCCGGGCTGCAAACTGAAGCCAGCGACAAAAAACTCAGTTTATCTCGGCCTTTAAAGCGCCGCTCTGGTAGCGCTGGAACATCTTTTCCAGGCTGAGCGGGGTGATTTTATCGGCGTTGCCGGCGGTACCAAACGCCTCGTAACGGTCGACACAAATATCCTTCATGGCGGTGATGGTTTCTTTCAGGTATTTGCGCGGGTCAAACTCCGCCTTGTTGTGGGCCATGAAACGGCGAATGGCACCGGTGGACGCCAGCCGCAGGTCGGTATCGATATTGACCTTGCGCACGCCGTGCTTGATGCCCTCAACAATCTGCTCCAAGGGTACACCGTAGGTTTCCCCGATTTCACCACCGTACTCGTTGATAATGGCGAGCCAGTCCTGGGGCACTGACGAGGAGCCGTGCATGACCAGGTGGGTATTGGGAATGCGGCGGTGAATTTCCTTGATGCGGTCGATGGCGAGGATGTCGCCAGTGGGCGGGCGGGTGAACTTGTAGGCACCATGGGAGGTACCGCAGGCAATGGCCAGCGCATCCACATCGGTTTGCTTGACGAAATCAGCGGCCTCTTCCGGGTCGGTCAGCATCTGCGCGTGGGTCAATTTGCCCGCCGCGCCAATGCCATCTTCCTCACCGGCTTCGCCAGTTTCCAGCGAGCCCAGGCAACCCAGTTCGCCTTCCACCGAGACGCCGCAGGCGTGGGCCATATCGACGGTGCGCCGGGTAACCTCGACATTGTACTCGTAACTGGTGGGTGTCTTGCCATCTTCCCCGAGGGAGCCGTCCATCATCACCGAGCTAAAACCCAGTTGCATCGAGCGCTGGCACACCGCCGGGGAGGTGCCGTGGTCCTGGTGCATGCACACCGGGATATGGGGAAACTCTTCGATGGCGGCCAGGATCAGGTGGCGCAAAAACGGCGCACCGGCGTACTTGCGAGCGCCGGCGGAGGCCTGCACGATGACCGGGGAGTTGGTCTGCTCGGCAGCTTCCATGATGGCGCGCATCTGCTCCAGGTTATTGACGTTAAACGCCGGCACGCCGTAACCGTTTTCGGCGGCGTGATCCAACAGTTGACGCATACTGATTAAAGCCATGATTTGATCCTGTCTGTCAGAGGTAATTGATCTTGATTATTGCCGCTTGCAGGCGCTGCGAGCGCCTGTATTCAGCCCTTGGCACGGGACTCCAGCATCGCTACTGCCGGCAGCACCTTGCCCTCGACGTATTCGAGAAACGCGCCGCCGCCAGTGGAGATGTAGGATACCTTGTCGGCGATATTGTACTTGTCCACAGCCGCCAGGGTGTCGCCACCACCGGCAATGGAAAAGGCCGGACTGTCGGCAATGGCCTTGGCAATGGCTTCGGTGCCGGCACCGAACTGGTCGAACTCGAACACGCCCACCGGGCCGTTCCAAATGATGGTTTTGGCGTCGGCCAGGATTTTGGCCAGTTGCGCGGCCGTATCGGGGCCAATATCAAAAATCATATCATCCGCGGCCACCTCCGCCGCAGCCTTGGTGGTGGCCGCTGCGGTCTCGGAAAATTCCTTGCCGGTTACCACATCGGTGGGTACGGGAATGGCGCATTTCGCCATCAGGGCTTTGGCGCTGGGAATCAGGTCGTGTTCGCACAGCGACTTGCCCACCGGCAGGCCACTGGCCGCCAGGAAGGTATTGGCAATGCCGCCGCCGACGATTAACTGGTCCACTTTTTCCGACAGGCTCTCCAGTACGGTCAATTTGGTCGACACCTTGGAGCCACCAACAATAGCAACCACCGGGTGGGCGGGATTGGCCAGGGCTTTTTCCAGCGCCTCCAGCTCCGCCGCCAGCAGCGGGCCGGCACAGGCCACAGGGGCAAATTTGGCCACCCCGTGAGTGGAAGCCTGGGCCCGGTGGGCGGTGCCGAAAGCGTCCATAACAAACACGTCGCAGAGCGCGGCATAGGCCTTGGCCAGCTCTTCCCCGTCTTTCTTTTCGCCCGGGTTAAAGCGCACATTTTCCAGCAACACCAGCTCGCCCGCGGCCATATCGATACCCGCCCGCCAATCTTTCACCAGGCCGACCTTGCGGCCCAACAACTGGCCGAGATGGTCAGCCACTGGCTGCAGCGAGAATTCGTCGCTGTACTCTCCCTCTTGCGGTCGCCCCAGGTGCGACATAAGCATCACCTTGGCGCCGGCCTTGAGGGCCAGCTCAATGGTTGGCAGGGCGGCCCGGATGCGGGCATCGCTGCTCACCGCGCCGTTCTTGATGGGCACGTTCAGGTCCTCGCGAATCAGCACTCGCTTACCTGCCAGGTTCAGTTCCGACATCAGTTTTACAGCCATAACCACAAGCTCCTTAATAAATTGAAAACATTCAGGTAACCCCTGTTATCAGCAGGGGGGCTCGCGGCACTGCAGGTGCCGCACTATTGAAATCCATTGCGGGATGCGCTCAGGCCGGATCAATTGCCTGCTGCCAGGCAAGCGTTACATCCAGCATGCGGTTGGCATAACCCCATTCGTTGTCAAACCAGGTCAACACCTTCACCAGCCGCTTGCCAGCAACCCGGGTCTGGCCTGCGTCCACCACCCCCGAACGGCCATCGTGGTTGAAATCGCAGGACGCCAGCAACTCCTCGGTATACCCCAGCACCCCCCGAAAGCCGGTCTCGGCCGCCCGCCGCAGCGCGGCGTTGACTTGCTCCACCGTGACGTCCCGCTCCACCACCAGCGACATATCGATGGCCGAGACATTGGCAATAGGTACCCGCATGGCCTGGGCTTCGAGGCGGCCACTGAGCTCCGGCAGCAGCCGCTCAATTCCCCGCGCCAGGCCAGTATCCACCGGAATCATGGAGTTGATCGCCGAACGGGTTTTGCGCAGGTCAGTGTGATGGTAGGCGTCGATAACCGGCTGGTCATTCATCGCCGAGTGTAATGTAGTAATGACCCCGCTCGCCACCCCAAATGCATCGTGCAGCGCCTTGATGACAGGCACGCTACAATTGGTGGTGCAGGAGGCATTGGAGACGATATGGTGAGTCGGGCTGAGAACAGCCTCATTGACCCCGAACACAATCGTGGCATCGACGTCGGCCTGGGCCGGCTGGGAAAACAGCACTCGGGCGGCGCCGCGATCGATGTGTCGCTGGGCACTGGCGCGGTCGCTGAAAGCCCCGGAGCACTCCAGCACCAGGTCGATGCCGAGCTCAGCCCAGGGCAGTTCCTGCGGCTGCTCACAGTGCAAAATGCGGATCGCCTGGCCGTTGATGCTGAGCCGATCCTCCGCCAGCGCCACCTGGCCGGGAAAGCGGCCGTGGGTGGAGTCGTACTTGGTCAGGTGGGCAATGGTCTTGCAGTCCGCCAATTCATTGATGGCGACCACCTCGAGCTGGCGCTGCAAGCCCGCTTCCACCAGCGCTCGCAGCACACAGCGGCCGATACGGCCGTAGCCGTTGATTGCCAGGCGCATAGCGCGTTCGTCCTAGCCCAGCACTTCTTCCAGCGCTGCCACCACATTTTCGGCGCTAAAGCCGAAGTGCTGCATCAACTGGTCGCCGGGGGCTGACTCGCCGAAGCTGGACATGCCCACCACGCGACCATCGAGGCCGACAAACTTGTACCAGTAATCTTCCTGGGCCGCTTCCACCGCCACCCGGGCCGACACCTCGAGGGGTAATACCTGCTGCCGGTAAGCCGCATCCTGGGCACAAAATACTTCGGCACAAGGCATGGATACCACCCGTACCTGTTTGCCCTGGGCGCTCAATTGCTCGGCGGCGCTGACGGCCAGCTGCACTTCCGAACCGGTGGCAATAACAATGGCGTCGGGAGTGCCGCTGCAATCCTTGAGAATGTAACCACCGCGACCGATGCTGCTGACCTGGGCTGCGTCGCGCGCTTGCGGCGCCAAACCCTGGCGGGAGAAGATCAGTGCGCTGGGGCCATCGCGACGCTCGATTGCCGCCTTCCAGGCCACCGCCGACTCCACCGTGTCACAGGGGCGCCAGGCGTGCATATTGGGGGTCATACGGAGGCTGGCAATCTGCTCCACCGGCTGATGGGTGGGGCCGTCTTCGCCCAGGCCAATGGAATCGTGGGTGTAAACAAAGATGCTCTGCTGCTTCATCAACGCCGCCATGCGCACGGCGTTGCGCGCGTATTCCATAAACATCAGGAAAGTGGCGCCGTAGTTGATAAAGCCGCCGTGCAGGGCGATGCCGTTCATAATGGCGCTCATGCCGAATTCACGCACACCGTAATAAATGTAGTTGCCATCCGCCTCAGTGGCGCTGACGCCCTTGGCACCGCTCCACAGGGTCAGGTTGGAGCCGGCCAGGTCCGCCGAACCCCCCAGCAGCTCAGGCAGCAGTGGGCCGAAGGCATTGAGACAGTTTTGCGAGGCCTTGCGCGAGGCGATTTTCTCCGCCTTCTGCTGGCATTCCTGGATATAGGCATCGGCTTTGGCGGCAAAATCGGCGGGCAGCTCACCCTTGATAACGCGCCGCTCAAACTCCGCCGCCAATTGCGGGTGCTGCTCGCGGTAGGCTTCGAACTGGCCGAGCCACTGGTTTTCCCGCTCCGCGCCCGCATCCCGGGCGTTCCAGCGCTGGGCGATGGCGGCGGGAATCTCAAACGGAGCGGCAGTCCAATTGAGGTTTTTGCGCGCCAGGGCCACTTCTTCAACCCCCAGGGGAGCACCGTGACACTCCTCCTTGCCCTGCTTGTTGGGTGAACCAAAACCGATCACCGTCTTGCAGCAAATCAGGGTGGGGCGGTCGCCCTCTGCCCGCGCCGCTTCAATCGCCGCCTTGATGGAGGCGCTGTCGTGACCGTCTACCCCGGGGATGACCTGCCAGCCGTAGGCCTCGAAACGCTTGGGGGTATCGTCGGTAAACCAGCCCTCGACCTCACCGTCAATGGAGATGCCGTTGTCATCGTAAAAGGCGATCAGCTTGCCCAGCCCGAGGGTGCCAGCCAGCGAGCTGGCCTCGTGGGAGATGCCTTCCATCAGGCAGCCGTCACCGAGAAACACATAGGTGTTGTGATCGACAATATCGTGCCCGGGGCGATTAAACTGTGCCGCGAGGATTTTCTCCGCCAGCGCCATGCCCACCGCATTGGTCAGGCCCTGGCCCAGTGGGCCGGTAGTGGTCTCGACCCCCGGCGCGTAGCCGTATTCGGGGTGACCGGGAGTTTTCGAGTGCAGCTGGCGGAAGTTTTTCAGTTCCTCGATGGGCAGATCGTAGCCACTGAGGTGCAACAGGGAGTAGATCAACATGGAGCCGTGACCGTTGGAGAGCACAAAGCGGTCCCGGTCGACCCAGGCGGGATTGGCCGGGTTGTGTTTCAGGTAATCGTTCCAGAGGACTTCGGCGATGTCCGCCATACCCATCGGGGCTCCGGGGTGGCCACTGTTGGCTTGCTGGACAGCGTCCATACTGAGGGCTCTGATGGCGTTGGCTAGTTCGGCACGGGTTGGCATGGACTCTGGGCTCCTGTTGATGCGCACGACGCAAATTCGGCTCGGCGCCCTGCAGATCAATTATCCACTAATTATGGGGGGCGCCAAAAAGGGGCGGTATTTTCTCGCACCGATTGCCGCAGGTAAAGGAGGAATGGATAAAATTTGCACTAATTTGCAAGTATTTTGCCCAAGTGCGCCTTTTGCAGCCTCGCCCCGTGGAGAGGGCCGCTGCTACTTTCGCCGCTGGCGATGCTGTTATTTCTTCAAAAAGCGGGAGCGATCGTCGTCGTCGTGGCGGATGCTGAGCTCGTCCACCGCGTTGGCCAGGTACTCGGCATCGGTTTCCGATGCCAGCTTGATCAGCAGGCGCAGGTCGTTGCGGGAGTCGGCGTAGGTGAGGGCGTCCTCGTAGGTAATTTCGCCGGCGTCGTAGAGCTCGAACAGCGCCTGGTCAAAGGTCTGCATGCCCACTTCGCTGGACTTGGTCATCAGGTGCTTCAAATCCGCTACCTGGCCCTTGCGAATCAGGTCTGCGGCCAGCGGGGTATTGAGCAGAATTTCCAGGCAGGCGCGGCGCCCCTTGCCGTCTGGCGTGGGGATAAGTTGCTGGGCGACAATGGCCTTGAGGTTGAGGGACAGGTCCATCCACAGCTGGTTGTGGCGGTCCGCCGGGAAGAAATGCATGATGCGATCTAGGGCCTGGTTGGCATTATTGGCGTGCAGGGTGCACAGGCACAGGTGGCCGGTTTCGGCGAAGGCGATGGCGTGCTCCATGGTTTCGCGGGTGCGCACTTCACCGATCAGGATCACATCCGGCGCCTGACGCAGGGTGTTCTTCAGGGCTACCTCAAACGAATCGGTATCGATGCCCACTTCGCGCTGGGTGACGATACAGCCGCGGTGCTGGTGAATAAATTCGATCGGGTCCTCGATGGTGATGATGTGACCCTTGGAGTTGCGATTGCGGTGCCCGACCATAGAGGCCAGCGAGGTGGATTTGCCGGTGCCAGTGGCGCCGGCAAAGATCACCAGGCCGCGGTTGGTCATGGACAGGTCCTTGAGGATTTCCGGCAACCCCAGCTCATCGATCTTGGGAATATTGGTCTCGATGCGGCGCAGCACCATGCCCGCCAGGTTGCGCTGGTAAAAGGCACTGCAGCGAAAGCGGCCGACACCGCGGGCGCTGATGGCAAAATTGAGTTCCTTGCAGTCGCTGAACTCCTTGCGCTGCGTGTCATTCATTACGCTCAGCACCGTCTCCCTGGCTTTTTCCGGCGACAGCGGCGTGGTGGTCACCGGCACCACCTTGCCATTCAGCTTCATGGAGGGCGGAACCCCGGCGGTAATAAACAGGTCCGAGGCTCCCTTTTCCACCATTAATGTCAACAGCCGCTCAAAATCCATGTGCCCCTTCCTTTCCGCTATTTGCCCTGAAGTGTCGCGCAACTCGAAGAGTATACGCTTATAACCGGGTCTCGTTTCAACTGAATATCCCGGTTCAACTCAATACTATTCCCTGCCGCAACACTGCCCCGGCAGGCGCCACTGCACTGGTCACTGGTACTAAAAGTTGTCTGGCATTTTGGCTTTCTCCCGCGCCACATCGCGGTTGATTATGCGCCGCGCCACCAGGTCCGCCAGGCACTGGTCCATGGTCTGCATACCGAGAGAGGCGCCGGTTTGAATGGCCGAGTACATCTGTGCCACCTTGTCCTCCCGAATCAGGTTACGGATAGCCGAAGTGCCGCGCATGATCTCGTGGGCGGCAACCCGGCCGCCGCCGCTCTTCTTCAACAGGGTCTGGGAGATCACCGCCTGCAGCGATTCCGACAACATGGAGCGCACCATGGACTTTTCGTTGGCGGGAAACACGTCCACGATCCGGTCGATGGTCTTGGCAGCCGAGGTGGTGTGCAGGGTGCCGAACACCAGGTGGCCGGTTTCTGCCGCCGTCAGGGCCAGGCGAATGGTTTCCAGATCGCGCATCTCGCCCACCAGGATAATATCCGGATCTTCCCGCAGGGCGGAGCGCAAGGCCTCGGAGAAACCGTGGGTATCGCGGTGCACTTCGCGCTGGTTGACCAGGCATTTTTTCGATTCGTGCACGAATTCAATGGGGTCTTCGATGGTGAGGATGTGCTCGTATTTGTGGTCGTTGAGGTAATCCATCATCGCCGCCAGGGTCGTGGATTTACCGCTGCCGGTGGGACCGGTGACCAGCACCAGGCCCCGCGGCACCGCGCAGATGTCGCGAAACACCTGCCCCATACCCAGCTCTTCCATGGTCAGCACCTTGGAGGGAATGGTTCGAAACACCGCTCCGGAACCGCGGTTGTGATTGAACGCGTTGACCCGGAAGCGGGCCACGCCCGGTACTTCGAAAGAGAAATCTGTCTCCAGGAACTCCTCGTAATCCTTGCGCTGCTTGTCATTCATAATCTCGTAGATCAGACTATGCACCTGTTTGTGCTCCATGGCGGGCAGGTTGATGCGGCGCACATCGCCATCCACCCGAATCATCGGTGGCAGGCCGGCCGACAGGTGCAAATCCGAGGCGCCCTGTTTGGCGCTGAATGCCAGGAGTTCCGTTATATCCATAGATCTACCTTAAAAAGCTGTTGAGCAGGGGTTAGGGAGTGGGGTCAATCCACCAGCGCCGGGCGCTGTTACAGTATCAAGTATATGCACAAGATCGCCATCCATCTAATGCAAGTGCGAAATCGAATCGACAGCGCCGCTGCCAGCTGCGGGCGCAGTGTCGATAGCGTGCAATTATTGGCCGTCAGCAAGACCCGGCCGCCGGCAGATATTCGCGCGGCCTACGCCGCCGGGCAGCACCGCTTTGGGGAGAACTACCTGCAGGAAGCCCTCGACAAACAGCAGCAGCTGGCCGACCTGGACATTGAATGGCACTTTATCGGCCCGCTGCAAGCCAACAAAACTCGCCCGGTAGCCGAGCATTTTGCCTGGGTCCACAGTGTCGACCGGGAGAAAATTGCCCGTCGCCTGAGCGCGCAGCGACCCGCCAGCTTACCGCCTTTGAATATTTGCCTGCAGGTCAACCTGGACAGTGAAGCCAGTAAAGCCGGCGTCAGCCTGGCCGAATTACCCGAATTACTTGACAGCGTCGCCGAGCTGCCCAATATTCGCACCCGAGGCTTGATGGCGATACCCGCGCCGCGCACCGACTTCGAGCACCAGCGCGAGGCCTTGGAGCCGCTGGCAACCGCCTTGCTCCGGCTGCGCGCCAGTCACCCGGCGCTGGACACTCTCTCGATGGGTATGTCCGCCGACCTGGAGGCCGCCGTTGCTGCGGGCTCCACCATGGTCAGAATCGGTACCGATATTTTCGGCCGTCGCGATTGACCAACTAACTGCAAATCAGGAACACGCCGTGAGTAAAGCAAGATTAACATTTATTGGTGCCGGCAATATGGCCAGCAGCATTATTGGCGGCCTGGTCGACAAGGGCTACCCGGCTCAATTGATCAACGCCACTGACCCCTACCAGCCCAGCCTGGATAAATTGGCTGCCCAATACGGTATTGAGGTTAGCCAGGACAATGGCGCCGCCGCCAGCGGCGCCGAAGTGGTGCTGCTGGCCGTCAAACCCCAGGTGCTGAAACAGGTGTGTACCGATCTCGGCCCCCAGCTCAGCCCCCGGGCGCTGGTGATTTCCATCGCCGCCGGCATCGACAGCACCAGTATCGAGCGCTGGCTCGGCCAACCACTGGCGATTGTGCGCTGCATGCCCAACACCCCGGCACTGGTGCAAACCGGGGCCAGCGGCCTGTTCGCCAATGCCAACACCAGCGCCAGCCAAAAGCAACTGGCCACTGAAATCCTGGGCGCCGTGGGTATTGTCCAGTGGCTCGAGTCCGAAACCATGATAGACGCCGTAACTGCCGTCTCAGGCAGCGGTCCGGCCTACTATTTTCTGCTGATGGAAGCCATGATCGAAGCCGGCGTCGCCCAGGGGTTGAGCCGGGATACCGCCACCCAGCTGACCCTGCAGACCGCCCTCGGGGCGGCACAACTGGCTTGCAAGAGCGATGTTGATGTGGCCGAATTGCGGCGCCGCGTCACCTCACCCAACGGTACCACCGAGCGGGCGCTGCAGTCGTTCGAACAGGATCAACTGCGCGCCACGGTAGCCCGGGCGATGCAAGCCTGTGCCGATCGCTCCCGAGAAATGGCCACCGAACTGGGCAACTGAACAACTGCCCCAAGCGCCACCACCAACCACCAATGAGCAGGAGATCCCAATGGGGCCAATGCAGGAAATCGGCACCTTACTTATTCAAACCGTAGGCTCGCTGTACCTCTTTATCATCGTGCTGCGCTTCTTGTTGCAGCTGGCTCGGGCCGATTTCTACAACCCTATTTCCCAGTTTGCGGTGAAGGCCACCAACCCGCTGCTGATTCCCCTGCGGCGCATGATTCCGGGGGTATTCGGCATCGACATCGCCTCGCTGGTGCTGGCCCTGGCGCTGCAATTTGTGGTGATTGAAGTCAGCGCCATGATCATTGGCTACGCCTTTATCAACCCGCTCTCGGTTGTCGTCTGGTCGCTGATCGGGCTGCTGTCCATGACCACCACCATATTTTTCTGGGGCCTGCTGGTGGTGGTGATTAGCAGCTGGATCGCCCCCCACAGCAACAATCCGGCCCTGCTCCTGACCCGCCAGCTGGTGGAACCGGTGATGGCGCCGTTTCGCAAGCTGATGCCGGATATGGGGGGTATCGATATCTCCCCGATTTTTGCCTTCCTGGCGCTGAACGTGGTGCAGGTGCTGATCAAGCACCTGGCCGGGGCCGCCGGCATGAGCCCCGCGGTGCGCAGCCTGGTGATGGGAATCTAGGTGGCTGGCGCGTTAACCCTTGAAGCGGTCCAGCGACGACTTTAGACTGCCCACCCCAACAATAAAACCCGGTTTCGCAACAGGCACTTATGGCAAACATCCATGCTCGTGACTCGGTCGGTCTGGTTCAACCCCAAACCTTCCACTTTGACGATCCGCTGCTGCTGGCCTGCGGCCGCAGCCTCAACAGTTACGACCTGGTGGTGGAGACCTACGGCGAGCTCAACCGCCAGTGCTCCAACGCCGTGCTGATCTGCCACGCTCTCTCCGGCCATCACCACGCGGCGGGATATAACAGCGAGGAAGACGCCAAGCCGGGCTGGTGGGATGCCTATATCGGCCCCGGCAAGCCCATCGATACCAACCGCTTCTTTGTGGTCTCCCTCAACAACCTGGGTGGCTGCCACGGTTCCACCGGGCCGCGCTCCATCAATCCCGCCAGCGGCCGCCCCTGGGGCAAGGACTTCCCCATTCTGCGGGTGCGCGACTGGGTCCACTCCCAGGCGCGACTGGCGGACCGGCTGGGGATCGAACAGTGGGCTGCCATTATCGGCGGCAGTCTCGGCGGCATGCAGGCCATGCGCTGGGCGCTGGAATACCCCGACCGCGTGCGCCACTGTCTGGTAATCGCCTCGGCGATGAAATTGTCAGCCCAGAATATCGCCTTTAACCAGACCGCTCGCCAGGCCATCATGTCGGACCCGGACTTTCACGACGGCGACTACCTGGCCTTCGATACCTACCCCAAGAGCGGTCTTTCCGTGGCCCGCATGATCGGCCATATTACCTACCTGTCCGATGATGGCATGGGCCAGAAATTCGGCCGGGATATACGCTCCGGCACCTTTCAGCAGGGCAGCGCGGAGCCGGTCGAGTTCCAGGTAGAGAGCTATTTGCGCTACCAGGGCGATGTGTTTTCCAGCAGCTTTGATGCCAACACCTATATCCTTATGACCCGGGCACTGGATTATTTCGACCTCGCCCGGGAGTACAGCGACGACCCGGTGCAGGCTTTCAGCGGCGCCAACTGCCGCTTCCTGGTGATTTCGTTCACCACCGACTGGCGCTTTGCGCCGGACCGTTCACGGGAGATCGTCAACGCCCTGGTGGGCGCCGGCAAATCGGTATCCTACGCCGAGATTGAGTCGGAATACGGTCACGACGCCTTCCTGATACCCATACCGGAATACTACAACCTGTTCACCGAATATATGAAAACCGTGAGCACCGACTAGCCCGTGGACGCCGTCGAGCAGAAGGAAACGAGCATGCGTATTGACCTGGATGTAATTCAGGCCTGGATCAAACCCGGCAGCCGGGTGCTGGACCTGGGGTGTGGCGATGGCACCCTGCTGCACAACCTGTGCAGCAACAAGCAGGTCAGCGGCTACGGCCTGGAAATTGACCCGAAGCAGATCACCACCTGTATCAGCAAGGGGCTCAATGTGATCGACCAGAACCTCAACCAGGGACTGGACAATTTTGCCGACAAGAGCTTTGATACCGTGGTTATGACCCACGCGCTGCAGACCATGCACGCGCCACACCAGGTGCTGGAGGACATGCTGCGCGTGGGCGAGGAGTGCATTGTCACCTTTCCCAATTTCGGCCACTGGAAAGCCCGCTGGCACTTGTGTGCCAAGGGCCGCATGCCGGTATCGGACCTGCTTCCCTACCAATGGTACGACACTCCCAACATCCACTTTTGCACCTTTCGGGATTTCGAGGTGTTGTGCCACCAGCTGAATATCGATATCGTTCACCGCCAGGTGGTAGCTGAGCGCCCCGTCAGCCGCCTGCTGAAAGATGTGCGGCCAAATTTGTTCGGCGAAACCGCCATCTATCACCTGCGCAAGCAGGCCTGGCAGGCGAGCCGCGGCGACAACGGGCCGAAACGGGAGGGCTGAACTTTGCCCCTGAAATCGATACTAAGTAGCAGGAGCTTTTTACCGCTGTGCCGCTGCGTAACGCCAGCTGGAAAATGCATTTCTGCACAGGGCAGGCTTGCAACACCTGTTCTTGTGCAACATGTTTAAATGTAAACATACAACTGCGCGCAGGGTGGCCGCAGCACTTTACCAGCATCAAGGAGTCGGGACATCGCCTCTATACACCTCCATTCAATAAGGAAGCTGAACATGAATAATACCCATAAAGCCAGCCAGTTCCTGCTCTTCACACTGGTGTTTTTCCTGCTCGGCAGCAGCGCCCACGGCAACGAGAAAATCTATACCGATTTTGGCGAATACCGGGTCATGCATTCGGTCTTCAACAGCAGCTTTATCAAGCCGGATATTGCCAGCGCCTACAATCTCACCCGAGGCAAGGATCACGCCCTGGTCAACGTCGCGGTCATCAAAAATCCCAAAGACGGCGCCAGCAACGGCATGGCGGCCATCGTCAGCGGCGGCTACGCCAATTTGATGCAGCAGGGCAAAGACCTCAAATTTGTCGAAATACGGGAGCAAAACGCAATCTACTATCTGGCCGATATGCGCTTTCAGAACGAGGAAGTTCTGCACTTCACCATCAACGTCAGCGTCGATGGCAAGACCTTTCCCGTGAAATTCAGCAAGAAACTCTATGTCGATTAATGTAAACCCCCATCAGCAGGTGGTGCTGGCCAGCAACAACGCCGGCAAGGTGCGCGAAATGCAGAGTCTGCTGGCGGCCATGGGGCTGGAGGTACTTCCCCAGTCCGAGCTTGCCATTGACAGTGTCGCAGAAACTGGCCTGAGCTTTGTCGAGAACGCCATTCTCAAGGCCAGGCACGCCTGCCGCTGCAGCGGCCTGCCTGCCATTGCCGATGACTCCGGCCTGGAGGTGGACGCCTTGCACGGTCAGCCCGGAATCTATTCAGCCCGTTACGCCGAGGAGGCCGAGGGAGACCAGGACAGCGCCAACAACACCAAACTGCTCAATCGCCTCACCGGCCTGACCCAGATGGATCGCCGCGCTCGCTACCGCTGTGTACTGGTGTTTATGCGTCACCACGAGGATCCGACCCCCATTATTTGCCAGGGCACCTGGGAGGGCCGCATCCTGCACCAGCCAGAGGGCGAGGGGGGGTTCGGTTACGACCCGATTTTCTACGTGCCGGAAACGGATTGCAGCGCCGCGCAATTAAGCGCCGAACAGAAAAACTCCCTCAGCCATCGCGGCCGGGCTCTGCAGGCACTAATCCAGCAGCTGCAAACTTACTACCCACCGGTCGCAACGGCTTAAGCCCCGACGATGCTGGAACTCCCGCCGCTGGCGCTCTACATTCATATTCCCTGGTGCGTGCGCAAGTGCCCCTACTGCGACTTTAACTCCCATCAGGCCGGTACCGAACTGCCCGAAGACGACTACGTCGGGGCCCTGGAACGGGACCTGGCAGAGGGCCTGGAGGGGGTGCAAGGCCGCCGCCTGAGCAGTATTTTTATCGGTGGCGGCACGCCCAGCCTGTTCAGCCCCGCGGCGATTGGCCGTGTACTCGCGCAGGCCGAAGCCCGCATCGGCTTCCAGCCCGATATCGAAATTACCCTGGAAGCCAACCCCGGCACCTTCGAGCAGGAAAAATTCAGCGGCTTTCGCAGCGCCGGGGTCAACCGCCTGTCGATTGGTATCCAGAGCTTTTCCGACCTCCACCTGCAACAGCTGGGCCGCATCCACGGGCGCGCCGAAGCGCTGGCGGCGGTGGCCATGGCGCGCCGGGCCGGCTTTCACAATATCAACCTGGACCTGATGCACGGCCTGCCCGGGCAATCCCCGGCCGACGCCAGTCGCGACTTGCAAACCGCCATCGAACTGGAGCCGACCCACCTCTCCTGGTACCAGCTCACCATTGAACCGAACACCGAATTTTACAGTCGTCCGCCGCCACTGCCGGTGGATGACGCGCTGGCCGATATACAGCAGTGCGGCGAACAGTTACTGGCCGCCGCCGGTTTCCAGCAGTACGAGGTATCCGCCTACGCCCGGCCCCGCCAGCGCTCCCGCCACAACCTCAACTACTGGCAGTTTGGCGATTACCTCGGCATCGGCGCCGGCGCCCACGCTAAAATCACCCTGCTGCCCGCGGGCCAACCGGGGCATGTGCTGCGCCAGCAGAAAACCCGCATGCCCGCTCACTACCTGGATCAGAAGCGTCCATTTATAGCGCAACAGGGTCCAGTCGACGAAGCCGATTTGACCCTGGAATTTATGATGAATGCCCTGCGCCTGCTGCAGGGGGTGGACGCCAACCTGTTCCCGGCCCGAACCGGCCTGCCGGCCACCCGCATCGCCGGCGCCCTGCAGTCGTTGCGGCAACGGGGCTTACTGGTGGCGGCGCCCGAACGCATCCAGACCAGCCCCACGGGCATGCGCTTCCTGAATGAAGTGCTGGCGGAGTTTATGCCAGGCTGACCGCCGGTCACCAAAACGCCTGCCTACTTACCACTAGAACCAATACTCTTGCAGCTGGCACCAGGGCAGGTCTGGCTGCGGGGGCTTGGGTTCAAGACCCTCGACAGCAGGGATGCTGTCGCGGAGCCTCCAGGGACGGAATCTCGGCGCGTCTTGAACCCAAGCCCCCGCAGCCAGGCCGTGAGAGAAGCTATACCCATGGGCTAAATATCTCTACTATCGCCGCCAGCAAGCAGATTCACAGGTGGAATTGGGAACATCCATGCATAGCGCTTGTGCGAACGGGCCGCACTGATTATCATCGCAGCCTTAATCGCGGCAAACAGCATCAACGCTACCTGCCAAAGAATGTCATTTCGGGAGAATCATTATGAGCAAAAGCATCGTGCATGTAACCGATGCCAGCTTCGAGGCGGAAGTCCTCAACGCTGAAGGGCCTGTGTTAGTGGATTTTTGGGCAGAGTGGTGCGGCCCCTGCAAAATGATCGCCCCTATCCTGGACGAGCTGGCCGACGACTACAAAGGCAAGATCAAAATCTGCAAAATGGATGTCGATGCCAACCAGTCGACCCCCGGCAAGCACGGTATTCGCGGTATACCCACCCTGATCATATTTAAAAACGGCAGTGCCGACGCCACCAAAGTTGGCGCCCTGTCGAAAACCCAGCTGACCGATTTCATCAACGCCAGCCTTTAGACGAATCCGGCCGCTGCGCTCAGCAACGGCCCCGCAGCTTGCATATGACACCGCTGCAGGCAATCCAGTGCGGCCCAGGCCAAGTTGGTTGCCCGCTGCGCTGTGCTGGCGGTTGCTGTCGTGCACATTAAAACAAATTCCCTGGGTTTTGCTTTGCACAGCCGGCTTTTTATCGCTATACTCCCGTCATCTTTTTAGTTTTTAGATCAAATTCCCTGCACCGTTAATAACAAGCAGCATTTGACCGGCTAACAACCCCCAAAGTTTTCTGGCTCTATTTTCGCATCAACTGGCACGTCGCTCACAAACGCTTTAGCACCGCTTCACTGACAGTTGACCGGCACTATCAGCCTCTGCGTTAGCAGTTCAGGCTCGTAGACTTTGGGTGCAATCGCCACCCCCCAAGGAACTCAAACAATCGTGACTCGCTGCGCGTAGCCACGCCTTTAACCGTCTATTCGACCCAACCACCTTCTTAAAACACTCTTATGAATTTAACCGATCTCAAAACAAAGCCCATCGAAGAACTGCTTGCCATCGCCAAAGAAATGGGCATGGAAAGCCTCGCCCGCTCGCGCAAGCAAGACATTATTTTCAATATCCTCAAGCGACACGCCAAAAGTGGTGAAGATATTTACGGCGACGGGGTGCTGGAGATTCTCCAGGACGGCTTTGGTTTTCTGCGCTCCGCCGACAGTTCCTACCTGGCCGGACCGGACGATATCTACGTCTCACCGAGCCAGATTCGCCGCTTTAACCTGAGAACCGGCGACACCATTGAAGGCAAGATTCGACCGCCCAAAGACGGCGAGCGCTATTTCGCCATGTTGAAGGTTAACCAGATTAACTTCGACAAACCGGAAAGCTCCAAAAACAAGATTCTGTTTGAAAACCTGACCCCACTGTTCCCCAACGACCGCCTGGTGCTGGAATCGGGCAACGGCTCAACCGAGGATCTCACCGGGCGCATCATCGACCTGATAGCGCCGATCGGCAAGGGTCAGCGCGGCCTGATTGTAGCTCCGCCCAAGGCCGGTAAGACCATCATGATGCAGAACATCGCCCAGGCCATCACTCGCAACAATCCGGAATGCCACCTGATTGTGTTGCTGATCGATGAACGACCGGAAGAAGTGACCGAAATGCAGCGCTCGGTGCGCGGCGAAGTGGTTGCCTCGACCTTCGATGAACCACCGGCTCGCCATGTGCAGGTCGCCGAAATGGTGATCGAAAAGGCCAAGCGCCTGGTGGAACACAAAAAGGATGTCATCATCCTGCTCGACTCCATCACCCGCCTGGCCCGTGCTTACAACACCATTGTGCCGTCTTCAGGCAAGGTCCTGACCGGTGGTGTCGACGCCCACGCACTGGAGCGCCCCAAGCGTTTCTTCGGCGCCGCGCGCAACATCGAGGAGGGCGGCAGCCTGTCTATCGTCGCTACCGCGCTGGTGGAAACCGGCTCCAAAATGGACGAAGTTATCTACGAAGAATTCAAGGGCACCGGCAACCAGGAACTGCACCTCGACCGCAAGATTGCCGAGAAGCGGGTTTACCCGGCCATCAACATTCGTCGCTCCGGCACTCGCCGCGAAGACCTGTTGATGCGCGAAGAAGAACTGCAGCGAGTCTGGATCCTGCGCAAATTGCTGCACGATATGGAAGACGTCAACGCCACCGAATTCCTGGTGGACAAGCTCAAGGACTACAAGTCCAACGATGAGTTCTTCCAGTCCATGAAGCGCAAATAAATTCTGCGGCCCTGCAACAACTGACCGGACCCCATGGCCATAAAATACAACGACCTGCGCGACTTTATCGCCCTGTTGGAAAGTCGCGGGGAACTGGTGCGCATCTCGGTTCCGGTGGACCCGAGGCTGGAAATGACCGAAATTTGTGACCGCACCCTGAAAGCGGGTGGGCCGGCGCTGCTGTTTGAAAACCCTATCGGCCACAGTATCCCGGTGCTCGCCAACCTGTTCGGTACACCGCAGCGAGTGGCCCTGGGCATGGGGCAGGAGTCGGTCGGCGCCCTGCGTGAAGTGGGGCAATTGCTGGCTTTCCTGAAGGAGCCGGAGCCACCCAAAGGGCTGCGCGACGCCTGGAACAAGCTGCCCATTTTCAAGCAAGTGCTCAACATGGGGCCCAAGGATGTGGGTCGGGCCGCCTGTCAATACGCCCGCATCGAGCGCGACGCCATCGATCTCTACCAACTGCCCATCCAGACCTGCTGGCCCGGCGACGCCGGCCCGCTGGTCACCTGGCCACTGGTGATTACCCGCGGCCCCAACAAGGAGCGCCAGAACCTCGGCATCTACCGCATGCAGGTAATCGGTAAAAACCGGCTGATCATGCGCTGGTTGTCACACCGCGGCGGGGCTCTTGATTTTCGCGACTGGCAGCAACAAAACCCGGGCCAGCCCTATCCCGTCTCCGTCGCCCTGGGGGCCGACCCGGCCACCATTCTCGGCGCGGTGACACCGGTGCCGGACAGCCTCAGCGAATACGCTTTTGCCGGCCTGCTGCGCGGCAACAAAACCGAGGTCGTCAAGAGCCAAAGCAACGACTTGCAGGTGCCGGCTTCCGCCGAGTTTGTGCTGGAAGGCTATATTTATCCCGACGACATGGCCGACGAGGGCCCCTTCGGCGATCACACCGGTTACTACAACGAGGTGGATCGCTTCCCGGTGTTTACCGTGGAAACCATCACCCATCGCAAAGACCCCATCTACCACAGCACCTACACCGGCCGGCCGCCGGACGAACCGGCGGTGCTGGGTGTCGCCCTCAACGAAGTGTTTGTACCGATCCTGCAAAAGCAGTTTCCGGAGATCAGCGACTTTTACTTGCCACCGGAAGGGTGTTCCTACCGCATGGCGGTGGTGACCATGAAAAAGCAGTACCCCGGACACGCCAAGCGGGTGATGATGGGGGTATGGTCGTTTTTGCGCCAGTTTATGTACACCAAGTTTGTAATAGTGACCGATGACGACGTCAATGCCCGCGACTGGAAGGATGTCATCTGGGCGATTACCACCCGCATGGATCCGGCCCGGGATATCACCCTGGTTGAAAACACCCCCATCGATTATTTGGACTTTGCCTCCCCAGTGAGCGGGCTGGGTTCCAAGATGGGTATGGACGCCACCAACAAATGGCCCGGCGAAACCGACAGGGAGTGGGGTGAACCCATCGTTATGGATGCCGCGGTCAAGCAGCGCGTGGATGAGATCTGGGCGTCGCTGGGGCTGGCCCCGGATGGCCAGGATCGGGAAAACAACCGCACCTGAGCCGAACCCGGCCCAGACCTCAAACTCAGACCTCAAACTCAGGCCTCGAGCCCAGGGATAGCCGCGGCCAGTTCGACTCAGGTCAGGGCATCAAAGACAATCACTCCCCAGACATACAGCGTCAACGCCAGTGCTACAAATACCGCGGCCGAGCCCAGGTCCTTGGCGTGCCCACTGAGCTGGTGACGCTCCGGGCCAATGCGATCAATGGCGTTTTCGATGGCGGTGTTAATCAACTCCACGATCAACACCAGCGCCAGCACCCCGATCAGGGCAATGCGCTCCAGAGTGCTCACATCCAGCCACGCCACCACTGGCAACAGCAGCACCGCCAGCACGATCTCCTGGCGAAATGCCGCCTCGTTTTTCCAGGCGATCATAAAACCGTTCATGGAATAGCCAAACGCATTGACCACCCGGGTTAAGCCTTTTTTCCCTTTCAATTCTGTCGCGTCCATCCAGGTTCCCCCCTTGGCAAAGTGCCCGTTGTAACCTGTCAATATGAACTTGCTGTGACAGTCGCGAGAACAGGGCGAGATCGAGTCAGGGTAGCAAGCCAATCGCACTTACCTGGCCAGAAACCGGTTTGCCAACCACCAAAGGCAAGCGCCGGCTGACTCGCACTCAATCGGCGCTGCACAGCAGCGGCTGCCCGGGATCAGGCTGTTTTGCGCTCCGGCATAGGCAGATCTGGCAGTTGTTCGGCGGCCAGCAACAAGCCCTTCTGGTAGAACTCGGTACTTTTTTCATGCTCGCCCAGGTGCGCTAACAAGCGCGCCATCTCGGCGTAGGCAGCGGGCCCGGCCTTGATTTTCAAACTGCTGGCAAAGTAGTCCCGAGCCTTACCCCACAGGTGATTGCGCAGGCACAGGCGCCCCAGGGTCAGGAGCAAATCGGCATTGCCGGGGCGCTCTTGCAGCCAGCCCTCGGCTTTCAATAACTGACGCATGGCATCGCTGGTCTGCAGCGTGCCGTAGCGCAACACCAGGCGGTTGTCCCAGTATTTTTTCAGGGTTTTGCGCAACAGCACCTCGGCGGCGTTGGCCTCTCCGGCGGCGTCCAGCAAATCCACATAGATCAGTAACAAATCAGCATTGTGCTGCCACTGTTTCGGCGTGTTTTTCCAGGCCTGATTAATGCTTTCGAGGGATTTCGACTGCCCCGCTTGCAGCATCAATTGGCGATAAACCGTCGCGGAAATCGTTTCCACCTCGCTCGCCGCCAACAGCGAGTGCTGCTCCAGGGTGGGCAGGATTTTCGCCAGGCTCTGCCAATCCTGCAGGCGCATATACACCTGGCTCAACAAATCCAGCACCACCGGGTTTTTGGGCGCCAGTTTGCGACCGCGCTCAAGGGTAGCTGCGCACTGTTCGTATTTTTTCGCCACGAATTGCATCTTGGCCTGGGACAGAATCACGGAAAGTGCGGCGGCCGGCGTTTCCTCCTCGGCCCGGGCCAGCAAATCATTGGCCTGTTGGATCTCGCCCAATTCGTAAGCACTGCGGGCCGCCCCCAGGTAATTCAGCAGCGGCGTCGGCGATCGCGTCGCGGAGCGTTTCAACAGGTGCAACGCCTGGCGCCAGTTGCCTTCGAAGAAGTGAATAAAGCCCCGCGACATTTGCCGCTGGGCACGCTCTTCCGAACCGACAAAGAGCCTGCTCATTTGCGTGCCTACACCGCGCACGCCGCCGTGCAGCAGGCGCCAAACCAGTAGCCCCAGCAGAGTTGCCAGCAGCAATACGGCCAGGGCAAACCAGATGCTCATTTCAATCGAGGTGTCACCTATAACCAGCAACAGATAGCCGGGCTTGGTGGCTGCCAGCTGATACAGCCAGGCGCCGCCAAACACAAACAGGACGAACAGAATGAAGATCATGATCATAGCGGGCCCGCCTCACCGCTCACGGCGGCCTCGATCTGCGGCTCGCCGGCGTCCGGCTCCAGCTTGTGCAGGCGGTCGGTAAAGGCCCGCAGAGCCTGCAACGAGCCGCTAATATCGGGCAGCTTTGCCTCAATATTCTCCCCCGCCAGGCGGGCGAGCTCGGCGGCAATGCTGTTGGCCTCGGGCTGCAGCGGGAAAAATTGCCGCAACAGGTTTTCAGCCCGCTCCAGGCTGGCGCTGTAAACCACAGTTTCCTGGCGCAGCAGGGCAAGTTGCGCCTGCTCCAGGTTCAGGCGTACGTTCTGGCGCAGATACTGTTCGGCGTCCGGCGGTAGCAGCGGCGGCAGTGGCTGATCGTGGTGGCGAACCTTGACCTGGTCCCCCAGCTTCTGCATGGCGGCATTGAAGTTGTGGCGCAACTTCTGCCACAAGCCAGTGCTGGCACTGGCCGTTATTGGTTCGACGGCCGCTATCGGTGACGGCTTTTCGGGCGGCAGCGGCTGCCTGGCAACCGGCAGTGCCGTCACCTGCTCAGCCAATGCCGATAACCGCAGATAGAGCCCGCTGCGATCAACCTGCGGCGCCAGTTTCAAGGCCGTCATATCTCGCGCCAATTGCCCGCGCACCTCAAACAACTCCAGGTCGTCGAGCTGCAGCAAGATGTTATCGGCGCTCTGCAGCAGTGCCAGCGCGCCGCTGCCGCTGCGCTCCATCAACAGGCGCTGGCCGGCGAGACGCAACAGGTACTCGGCTTCCGCCAACTGCCAGTCACTGCGGCTGGTGGTGGACATATTCTGTATCCGGTTGCCCTGGCGGGCAACCTGGGCTTGCAGCGCTGCCAGGGTGTCGAGCCCCTCGTGCCACTGCCGGGGGTCGACTGTCTCCCGCGCCGCCAGGCGCTCGACCTGGCCTTTCAGGCTCTGCAAGGCACTCAACTGCTTCAGCTCCTGACGCAACTCATTTTGCACCGCCAGTTGCTGCTGCTGCCATTGCCAGCCGTAAAAACCCAACACCCCGCCGCCAATCAGCAACAGCACAACGAGGATAAACAGGAGGGCGGCCAGTTTGCCGCCCTTGCGCGGGGGCTCACTGGCTTTGGCTGCGGATTTGCCGCCCGCGCCGGGTTTGGCAGCCGCGGCAGATGCATTGGTCGCTGCTGGCGTGGAGGCCGGTTGGGCACCGGCCTTGTTTGCGTCTGCTGCCTTAGTGTCTGTTGTCATAGATTCCTTACCTGGTGTTTTGCCAATCCAGCAATGCCTGCAACATACTTGCGTCAGAGGCATTGACAGCCATTATTACATTCCTGAAACCCAGTTCCCGCGCCTGCTTTGCCACCCTCTCGCCGGGCACCAGCAGCGGCAGTTGTAACCATCTGCCGGGGTCCTGTCCAGTTTCATTGCCGGCGGCGCTGAGCAGCTGCCACAGATTGTGCAGGGTTTCGCCGCTGTGCACCGTGGTGATGTCGTCCCCCGCACCCCAGTCCAGGCGCCGCAATGCCGCGCCGGCGGCGGCCGGCAAGCGGCGCTGGTAGAGCTCACAGTAATCCACCCGGGCACCCCGCTGTGCCAGGCTATCGGCCAGCAAGGGGCGACCTCCGGCACCGCGAAAGATCAATACCCGTTGCTGCTGTAACGCCTGCAGTGCCGGCAAACGCAGCAATTCTTCCGAGTTCATACTGCCGCCCGCAGCGACAACATTCAATCCCCGGTTTTGCAAGAGCGCAGCAGTAGCAGAGCCCACTGCATAAAATTGCAAACCGAGGGGCAGCTGCGGCCAGTATTGATCGATCCAGTCACTGCCGTATTGGGCCGCATTTTGACTGACGAAAATACCGTGCTGGTAGACATCCAGCTGTAAAATCCGCGCCTTGATGGCTTCCACTGCGGCGCTGCCCGGCTGCTCGAACGGGACTATTTCCAGCAGCGCAATGGCCACGGTGGTGGCACCCTCGGCCTCCAGCAGGCGCTGCCATTTGCCGGCCTGTTGCGCGGGGCGGGTTACCAGCAGGCGCAAGCCGGCGAGGGCAGACGTCACGTCAATGGGCGTCCGTGTTGCGGTAAACCTGCGCCAGTATCTCCGCCGCACCGGCGCGCAGCAGTTTTTCCGCCAGCGCGACGCCCAACCTTTCCGCCTCTACCTGGGGCCCGCGCACCTCATCTTCCAGCATCTGCGCACCGTCCGGGCTGCCGACCAGGCCGCGCAACCACAACTGGCCATCGCTCTCGAGCACCGCAAAACAACCGATGGGCACCTGGCAGCCACCTTCCAGGCGCCGGTTCATAGCCCGCTCGGCCAGCACTTGCGGGGCGGTGGTCGGGCAGTGCAGCGGTGTCAGCAGCTGCCGGGTAGAGGTGTCGTCGACGCGGGTTTCGATGCCGACTGCGCCCTGGCCACCGGCGGGCAAGCAGAACTCCGGGGCGATGCGCTCGCGAATGCGAGCCGCCATACCCAGGCGCAGCAAGCCGGCACAGGCGAGAATAATGGCATCGTATTCGCCGTCATCGAGCTTTTGCAAACGGGTATTGACGTTGCCGCGCAGAAACCGAATGGTTAAATCCGGCCGCTTCGCCAGCAACTGGCACTGCCGCCGCAAACTGGATGTGCCCACCACACTGCCCGCCGGCAACTCGGCCAGACTGGCAAAGCGATTGCTGACCAGGGCGTCCCGGGGGTCCTCCCGCGGACAGATCACACTCAGCCCCAGCCCCTCGGGAAATTCCATCGGCACATCTTTCATGGAGTGCACGGCAATATCAGCGGTGTCGTTGAGCAGGGCGTGCTCCAGCTCCTTGACGAACAGGCCCTTGCCGCCCACTTTCGCCAGTGGCACATCGAGAATTTTATCGCCTCGACTGACCATGGGCACCAGTTCTACCTGTAACCCGGGGTGGTGGCGCTGCAGTTCGGACCGTACATATTCCGCCTGCCAGAGGGCGAGGGCACTTTTTCGGGTCGCGATGCGCAGGGTTTTGCTCATGGTTACACTCGGGAATCAGCCTGGTGGGTTACGGTGCTTGCGTTTGGGCAACGCTGCTTACAGTGGTGCCGGCGCGAGACGATAATCGACGCCAAGCGGATAATACCAGAGCCTCGCGGGAACATCTGCCCTGGATTGCAGCAGTTTTGCCGGCCTGTACCTCAGAGTCGGTTGAGCAATTCCCGCAGCCGGCTGACGTGACGACGACTGACCTGGGGCTGCAAATCCGTACCGGCGAGGCGCAGGTAGTATTGACCGCCGCTGCCTTTCTCCATGGCCTCGATGCGCTTCACCGGTACCAGCGCATTGCGGTGAATGCGCACAAAACGCTGGCCAAATTCGGTCTCCAGTTCCTTCAGGCTCTCGTCGATCAGGGTTTCGCCCTGGGCGTGGAACACCGTCACATACTTCTGGTCCGCGGCAAAGTAATAGATCTGCTGCAGCGGGATCAATTCCACACCGCCGCGACTGCGCGCACTGATGTGCTCGCGGCCCGCGGCGGGCAGTGGCTGGCCATGCAACGCCTGGCGCTGGGCCTTGTTCGGACTGCGGGCTTTCGCCAGCGCCGCCAGCAGTTGCGGCTTGCGCACCGGCTTCAGCAGGTAGTCCACCGCATTGACACCGAAGGCATCCAGTGCGTGCTGGTCATAGGCGGTACAGAAAATAACCGCCGGCGCGTCCTCCATGGCCGCCAACTGGCGCGCGGCCTGCAAGCCACTTTCCCCGGGCATATGAATATCCAGCAGCACGATATCCGGGTCTTCCCGCAGCACTGCCGCCAGCGCCTGCTCGGTATTTGCCGCCTCCGCCACCACCCGGTAGCCGGGTTCATCCGCCAGCATCCGCAGCAGGCGCTGCCGCGCCAGCGACTCATCATCTACGACTACGATATCCATAACTGCGATATCCTTAGCTACGACATCCATGGGCTTGCCTCCTCAGGCGCTGGACAGGCCAGGGTTACCGCGAAGTGCCCGGCTTCCACAGCGGTGTGCAAGTGCGCGTCGCTGCCGTACCAGGCCTGCAGGCGGTGCTCGATATTCTGCAGCGCCATCTGATTTCCCTCCGTTTTCTCCGCCGCTGGTTGCCGTTCCGGCAGGGGATTGCACACCCGCATCAACAGCCGCCTGCTGGCCAAGCGCTGCTCCAGCTCAATACTAACAGTCACCGTGCCACCACTAACCCGGGGTGCGATGCCGTGCTGGATAGCGTTTTCCAGCAGTGGCTGCAGCAGCAGGCTCGGTATACGCAACAGGTCCAGCTCGGCCTGCACCGCGGGACTCAATTGCCAGTCCACCTGCAGCCGCCCCTCCAGCCGCACCGCTTCGATGGCGAGATACTGGCGACAGAGAGCCAGTTCGTCGCCCAAACTGACCAGGTCGGGCTCTTTCAGGCTGGCGCGAAACAGGCTGCAGAGATCTTCCAGCAAGCGCTCGGCAGTATCCGGGTCAGTGGCAATCAGGCTGGCAATACTGTTCATGCTGTTGAACAGGAAGTGCGGCCGAATGCGGGCCTGTAACGCCCGGATGCGCGCCTGTAATTCGGCCTTTTGCTGATTGTTCCACTGCTGCTGTACATACAGGTAGCGCAGCACCACGCCGCCGAAGATAGCCGCCAGCATCAAGTTGGCTGCCAAGGTGTAGAGAATGTCGCGCCACTCGAGCGCCAGCAGCCAGCCGCCGACGCTGGAGCAGAGGGCCGTCACGGCCAATACCAGGGCAAAACACAAGCCGCCCGCAAAGCCGGTTTGCAGCCGCGCCAGCCACAGGCGCAGGGGACAGAGCAGCGCCGCACTGAGCAGGACTATCCACTGGATAAGGAAGGAGCGCAAGCCCAGTTGTTGCCAGTTAAACTGCGCCAGGCCGGAGCTGGCCAGGGTCAGGGCCAGGGCCAGTAGCTCCCCCAGCATGACCAGCAGAAAGGCCGCCTGCAGGGTGCAGATATCGGGTAAAAAGGGTGCCCGTAACGGTGCCTGCGCCAGGGGCGCGGACACGACAGGGGCAATTTCGGATTTCCTTTGCACGCCGATGCTTTTCCAGGTTAAAGACAATGACAATCGGGGTTATAATAGTAGTCTTTGGTCGATAGATGCACGCGGCAAACCGTCGCACCTCTGTCCTGAGAGTCCCTGCTGAATGCAGTCATGCTGTATTTATGGGCTCCCTCCACAGCGAGACCCTGGTATATTTTCCTCGAATTGACCAGAGACTCCCTAAGCATTGACCATGCAGGCCAATAGTCCAGTAAACCACCGGGAAATAATCCAATGAGCCAGGATGAGAAAACCAATCAGCAATGGGGCGGTCGCTTCAGTGAAGCCACCGACGCCTTTGTGCAGCGCTTTACCGCTTCCATTCAGTTCGATCAACGCCTCTACCGCCACGACATCGAAGGCTCCATTGCCCACGCCACCATGCTGGCCAGTGCCGGGGTGCTCTCCAACAGCGAGCGCGACACCATCATCGACGGCTTGCAAGCGGTTCGCGCCGATATAGAAAATGGCAGCATGCAGTGGTCGATCGCGCTGGAAGATGTGCACATGAACGTCGAGTCTGCACTGACCGACAAAATCGGGATCACCGGCAAGAAGTTGCACACCGGGCGCTCGCGCAACGACCAGGTCGCCACCGATATCCGCCTCTGGCTGCGCGAGGAAATCGATCTTATCGGGCTCGAACTGACCCGCCTGCAGCGCGGCCTCGCCACCCTGGCCGGCGACGAAGCCGCCACCATCATGCCGGGTTTTACCCATCTGCAAACCGCCCAGCCAGTGACCTTCGGTCACCATTTGCTGGCCTGGAACGAAATGCTGGAGCGCGATTACGGCCGCCTGCAGGACTGCCGCAAGCGCCTCAACCAGTCACCGTTGGGTGCCGCCGCCCTGGCCGGCACCACCTACCCCATCGACCGCCAGCTGACCGCGTCGCTGCTCAACTTTGACCAGCCCACCCGCAACAGCCTGGATTCGGTTTCCGACCGGGATTTTGCCATCGAGTTTTGTGCCTTTGCCAGCCTGTTGCTGACCCATATGTCGCGCATGTCGGAGGAGCTGATACTGTGGACCTCCGCGCAGTTTAATTTTATCAACCTGCCGGATCGCTTCTGTACCGGTTCATCGATTATGCCGCAGAAGAAAAACCCGGACGTGCCGGAACTGGTGCGCGGCAAGACCGGCCGCGTCAACGGCCACCTGATCAGCCTGCTGACCCTGATGAAATCGCAGCCGCTGGCCTACAACAAGGACAACCAGGAAGACAAGGAGCCGCTGTTCGACAGTGTCGACACCGTCAAGGACTGCCTGCGCGCCTTCGCCGATATGATCCCGGCCTTACAGGCCAAGCGCGAGGTCATGCTGGAAGCTGCCCGGCGCGGCTTCTCCACCGCCACTGACCTGGCCGACTACCTGGTGCGCAAGGGCGTCGCCTTTCGCGATGCCCACGAGATTGTCGGCAAATCGGTGGCCTTCGGCCTGCAGCAAGAGCGGGACCTGTCCGACATGACCCTGGCGGAACTGCGGCAGTTTTCCGAGCAGATCGACGCCGACGTATTTGAGGTCCTGACCCTGGAGGGCTCCGTCGCCGCCCGCGACCACATCGGCGGCACCGCCCCGGCCCAGGTGCGGGCTGCAGCCCGGGCGGTGCTGGAGGGCTTGAAGAGCCGTTAACTGGCGGTTGATCTGCAGCGGCTCCGCCCATTGGCGGGGCAGGCTGCGGGCGGGCGCCAGATCTGACAAGCGGGTATTGTTTATCTACACTTAAGGGTATCGCACTCCCGAACCGATGCCACCTCGATGCCCAACCCAGACCAATCCGAGCTCCCGCCGCCGCCCACTGCTGTGGCCGAAGACCGCAATGCCCTGGGTATCGAGCCGCAACAGCTGCGCGAATTACGGCGCCGCTTCCTGCACATCAATCAACTGCGACTGGAACGCACCCGCCAGAGCCTGGCGCCGCGCCAGCGCCTGATTCTCGACCTGTTGCCACTGCTACTGCACGTCAATCACCCGGCACTGCCCGGTTATATCAGCCAGGCCACCGCTGCCGGTTTACATCACTACAAACCCGGCAAAGTGATCCTGCGGGCAGCCCGGCAACTGACTCGCAGCTTTACCTATTCAGCCTTGCAAACCGGTCGCCAGGACATTCAAGCCCTGTACGTAATGGGCAGCGTCGGCACCATCGGCCAGAGCCGCGGCAGCGACCTGGATATCTGGGTCTGCCACAGCCCCGGCCTGGCCCCTGTTGCGCTGGCGGAGCTGCAAAAAAAATGCGCGCGCATCAGCGACTGGTGCCTGCAGCGCAACCTCGAAGTGTGCTTTTTCCCCATGGATTGTGACCAGTTCCGCAGCGGTGCCAGTGTCCCGCTGTCGGCGGAATCCAGCGGCAGCGCCCAGCACGGTTTGCTGCTGGACGAGTTCTATCGCAGTGCCATTCACCTCGGTGGTCGCTACCCCCTGTGGTGGTTCGTACCGGCGCAGCAAGAGGCCAATTACCACCGCTACAGCAGCGAGCTGCTGCACAAGCGCTTTATCCGCAACACCGAGGTGATCGACTTCGGCATACCCCGCATTCCCGCCGCCGAGTACATCAGCGCCGCCATCTGGCAGCTCTACAAAGGCATCCACTCGCCCTATAAATCGGTGCTGAAGCTGGCGCTGCTGGAAGTCTACGCAGCGCAGTATCCAGACACCGGCTTGTTGTCGTCCCGGTTCAAGCAGCGGGTCGAGGACGGTTGCGACGACGTCGACCAGCTCGACCCCTATCTGCTGGTGTACGAAGCGGTGGAAGGTTACATGCTGGCGCAAAAAGCCGATCAGCGGTTGCAACTGGTGCGCCGCTGCCTCTATTTCAAAGTCGACCAGCCACTGTCGCGTCGCCCCGCAGCGGCGCCGCTGTCCTGGCAGCGGCAACAGCTGCAACAGCTGGTGGACAACTGGCACTGGGATCGCCAGCAACTGCAGTTACTCGACAGCCGCCGGCAGTGGAAAACCGCCCGGGTCGCCGGCGAGCGCCAGCAACTGGTGACAGAGTTATTGCGCAGTTATCGCAACCTGTCCGGCTTTGTGCGCAGCAGCCACACCCGGTTGCCCCGGATCGAGAACGAAATCGCGCTGCTCGGGCGCAAGCTCTACGCCGCTTTCGAGCGCAAGGCGGGCAAGATAGAGTGGATCAACCCGGACATCGCCCCGGATCTGGGTGAAGCCTACCTGACCCTGGAGCAGAGCGGCAGCAACCAGCACCGGCAGTGGCAGTTACTGAACCAGCCACCCGGCAGGGAGGCCGATGCGGTGCAACTAAAGTCCAGCGTATCGGCCCTCGAGCTGATCGTCTGGGCCTACTGCAACCAGGTGCTGGCGCCCCAAACCCAGAGCTGGCTGCAGAGCCCAGCGACAGGCGCCTACCCGTTAGGTGGCTTCTACCAGGCCCTGCGCCAGTGGTTGGCACTGCCACTCGCCGCAGCACCACACGCAGCCTTTGCCCACAAACCGGTGGCCACCTCCATCATGCTGGTGGTCAATTTGTACGACCCGCCGCGGCTCGACTCCCTCGGCGCCGAGCTGGAGCTGGACCCACTCAATTTCGGCAACCAGTGCCAGAGCCTGGTGAATGATGCCCATATCATTGTCCACAACTCCTGGAACGAGGTGTATGTGCACTCCTATGTCAGCCGCGGGCTGGAGTCCGTGTTGGCGGAGTATTTGCGCCAGATGCCGCCGGGCAGCCGGCGTCAGGACCTGAAGCTGACGGTGTTTTGCCGCGAGGGCAGTATGGCCACCCAGTTGCAGCGGCGCCTGCAGGGCCTGGTCAATCAGTTGCAACAGTGCTTTTACCGCCCCGGCAGCAGCGCCAGTGCGCGCTTTGTGCTGGCCAATGGCGGCACTTTCAGTTGCTGGCAGTTCATTGACCGGCAGCTGCGGGTGCAGCAACTGGCCGACCTCACCCAATTGCTGGACTTTCTCGGGGAGCCCCAGGCGCAACTCAGCGCCATCCACTTCGATCAGTACACCCTGGCGCAACACCCGCTCGCGGTATTTGCCCGGCTACCTGCCAGCAGCGCAATCCAGATTGGCTACCGGCCACTGGGGCAGCGAGCGGAGCTCTACGTGCTGGATGAAAAGGGCTCGCTGTTTTACGCCGATGCCTATTACTACAGCGAAGCCTCGCTACTGCGCCCCCTGCATCAGTTTATCCGCAATGTTATTGCACGGGAAAACCTGACCGCCGCCACCGACGGTCCACTGGGCATCTACCCGGTGGAGTTTTACCGACTGCAGCAACGACCCGCCGACGCCGGCTACACTAACGAACGGCGGGATGTCATCAACGATGTAGACTCTCTGGATTTTTTTAACATCCAGGTGATTGTGGACAGCGATCCCTTCGACCAGCTGCACTACACTATCTACTGCGATCAAAGGGAGTTCCACCAGTCCGAGCTGGGCGCCGAGCTGTTCTCCCAGGTGGCCAGCCATATCCTCAGCCAACGGGCACCGGGCGAAATCTACCCCTGTTACATTACCGATCTCGACCTGTCCCACTGCGGCCAGCGCCTGTTTGGCAACCAGCCCTTGCAAATCTCCCATTACCTGCGCCTCAAGACCGACATCGAACGCCAACTCAACCACGCCATGCAGCAAGGCTAAGTCCGGCAACTGGCGCAGCAAAGCCGGCAACTACCGAGCTGGCAGGCAATTCCGCAACAAAATCGCTCCCGCGCTGGCTGGCGCTGGCACCCATGGTCTATCCCCCGGTATACTTGCGGGCTTGATTATCCATAGATTCCGCACCGGAGACCCCATGCGACTCATTGCCCTAGTTCTGTTTACCTCGCTGCTGGCCCTGGGAGTTGCTGCCTGCGGCCAGAAGGGCCCGCTGTATCTGCCACAACCGGCCGAGCAACCACAGGAACAGAAGGGCTGAGCCGAGCCTACCGCCCGCTCCGCTGAGTTTACCCGCCATTTATTGACCCGAGTTATTCATGCACTATTTTTCCGAACAAAACGGCCAGCTCTGTGCCGAAAACCTGCCACTGTCGACACTGGCCAGGGAGTACGGCACGCCGCTGTATGTGTACAGCAAAGCGGCGTTCAGCCAGCACTACCTGGAGTACGCCGACGCCCTGGGAGAACACCCGGGCATGATCTGTTACGCGGTTAAAGCCAATTCCAACCTGGCGGTACTCAATCTGCTGGCGGGCCTCGGCGCTGGTTTCGACATTGTCTCCCTCGGTGAACTGGAGCGAGTCCTGCGCGCCGGCGGTGACCCGGCTCGCGTCGTCTTTTCCGGGGTCGGCAAGACCGCGGCCGAAATGCGCCGCGCCCTGAGCGTGGGCGTGCACTGCTTTAACGTCGAGTCGGAAGCCGAGCTGCAACTGCTGGCCGAGGTGGCGGCAGAGCTCAAGCTGCAGGCGCGCATCTCCCTGCGGGTCAACCCGGACGTCGACGCCAAGACCCACCCCTATATCTCCACCGGTTTGAAAGAAAACAAGTTTGGCATCGATATCGCTGAAGCCGCCCGGGTCTACGCCTACGCCGCGCAACAACCCTCCCTGCTGGTGGCCGGCATCGACTGCCATATCGGCTCCCAGTTGACCGAGTTGCGACCCTTTGTCGATGCCCTCGACCGGGTGCTGCAGCTGGTCGACCAGTTGCAGGCGCAGGGTATCCAGATCGAGCACCTGGACCTGGGCGGCGGCCTGGGGGTCACCTACCGCGACGAAACCCCGCCGCCAGTGGCCGAATACATGGCCGCCATCAAGCAGCGCCTGGGCCAGCGCCAGCTGGCACTGATTTTTGAGCCGGGCCGCTCCATCGCCGCCAATGCCGGCGTACTCCTGACCCGGGTCGAGTACCTCAAGCCCACACCCCATCGCAACTTTGCCATTATCGACGCGGCCATGAACGATAATATTCGCCCCGCCCTGTACCAGGCCTGGCAGGATATCCAGCCACTGCAGGCGAGGGCGGGCGCCAGTAAAAACTGGGACCTGGTGGGCCCGGTGTGCGAAACCGGCGACTTTCTCGGCAAGGACCGGCAGCTCTGCCTGGCCAGTGGTGACCTGCTGGCAGTGATGTCGGCTGGCGCCTACGGCTTCACCATGAGCTCAAATTACAACAGCCGCCCGCGTCCCGCCGAAGTGATGGTGGACGGCGAGCAGGCACACCTGGTGCGGGCACGGGAATCCATCGACGACCTGTTGCGCGGGGAAGCACTACTCCCCGCGGCGGAGTAAGTTAGCGTGAAAGTCCGATTCACTAAAATGCACGGCCTCGGCAATGACTTTGTGGTCATAGATGCCATTAGCCAGCGCGTCAAACTGACCGCCGACAAAGTGCGCTACCTCTCCGACCGCCGCTTTGGCGTTGGCTGCGACCAGGTGCTGATCGTCGAGGTACCGCAAGATCACAGCGTCGACTTTCGCTATCGCATATTCAATGCCGACGGCAGCGAAGTGGAAAACTGCGGCAATGGCGCCCGCTGTTTTGCCCGCTTTGTCAGTGAGCGCAAACTCACCGGCAAGCGCAATATCCGGGTGGAGACCCAGGCCGGCATCATGACCCTGAAACTGCTGGACAATGGCGAGGTGCTGGTGGAAATGGGCTGCCCGCAACTGCAGCCCGAGCAGATACCCTTCCGGGCAGCGGAGCGCGCAGTCACCTATCCGCTGCAATTGGCCGACGCCACCGAACTGGAGATCAGCGCGGTCTCCATGGGCAACCCCCACGCGGTCACCATTGTGGAGGACGTCGCCAGCGCGGCGGTAGAAAGGCTGGGGCCGCAGATAGAGTCACACCCGGACTTTCCCGCCCGGGTCAACGCCGGCTTTATGCAGGTGTTGTCGCGCCAGGAAATAAATTTGCGGGTCTACGAGCGCGGTGCCGGCGAAACCCTCGCCTGCGGTACCGGCGCCTGCGCCGCTGTGGTAGCCGGGCGCTTGCGCAAGCTGTTAGACTCCAAAGTAAAGGTCAATCTGCCCGGCGGCAGCCTGACTGTGGAGTGGCAGGGCGACGGCCAACCGGTGTTGATGGCCGGGCCGGCCGTCACGGTTTTTCACGGCCAGATCAATCTCTGACCGTTACTTTATTAACTGATCGCGGAGCACATGAAAGACACTACCGTAACAGAGGCGCAAGTCGTCGAGTACCTGAATCAGCACCCGGAATTTTTCATCAACCATCCGCAGCTGCTCGGCGAGCTAAGTTTGCCTCATGAAAGTGGCAGTGCTATTTCCCTGGTGGAACGTCAGGTTGCGGTATTGCGCGAGCGCAATATGGATATGCGCCACCGGCTCAGCAAACTGCTGGACAATGCCCGCGACAACGATCGCTTGTTCGACAAGACCCGGCGCCTGGTACTGGCGCTGCTGGAAGGCCAAACCCTGGCGGACCGGGTCGATGCGCTGCTGCACAGCTTTGAGCACGACTACCAGATTCACTTCAGCAGCCTGATATTGTTCGGCGACTCCGCCAGTCTGCCCACCTCGGCAGCACGGGTGGTTTCCATGCACCAGGCCCGGGAACATATCGGCCAGATCCTGAAAAACAACAAGCCGGTCTGCGGCGCACTCGAGCCCACCGAGGTGACATTCCTGTTTCCGGCCCACGGCGAGCACGTCGGCTCGGTGGCGCTGGTGCCGCTGATACACGGCAACACCTTTGGCCTGCTGGCAATCGGCAACCGCGACCCCCAGTACTACCGCTCCAGCATGGGCACCTTGTTTCTCAGTTATATCGGCGAGGTGCTGAGCCGCATCCTTCCCCAGCAGCTGTCCGGCAGCTGACAGGGGCGCCGGTCGATGAGCTGCGAACCCCCGACCCTGGCCCTGGCTATAGAGCATTTCAACAATTACTTGCGGGTGGAAAAACAACTGGCGGCAAACACCGTCAGCAGTTACCAGCGCGACCTCAAACACTTGCAGCAGTTTAGCCAGCAGCAGGAGATTACTTTCGAGCAGCTGCATCAAAGTCATATCCGCCAGTGCCTGGGGCAGTTGCACCGCAGCGGCCTGAAGCCGCGCAGCCTGCAGCGCTGGCTGTCGGCACTGCGTACCTTCTTCAATTATTGCCTCACCAAGAGCTGGCTGCCGGCCAACCCCTGCAGCGGCATTCGCGCCCCCAAAGCCAGTAAACCGCTGCCGAAAGTGCTGGACGCTGACCAGGCGGCCCAGTTTGTCGCCGTCAACGGCGACGGCTTTCTGGCCACTCGGGATCGCGCCTGCCTGGAGCTGTTTTATTCCTCCGGGCTGCGTCTGGGAGAGTTGATATCGCTGGACTGGCAGGCGGTCGACCTGGAGCAGGGTCAGCTGCGGGTCACCGGCAAAGGCAATAAAACCAGGGACTTGCCCATTGGCCGGCAGGCCTTGCAGGCGCTGCGGCGCTGGCGCGAACTGCAAGCGCAGACCTGCGCTGAGGGGATAGAACCGATCTTTACCAACAACAAGGGTGGACGCCTGCACCCGCGCAGTATCCAGGCACGCTTTCAGAAACTGGGCTTAAGCCAGGGATTGACGCAACCGGTACATCCACACATGTTACGCCACTCTTTTGCCAGTCATTTGCTGGAATCCAGCGGCGACCTGCGCGGGGTGCAGGAGATGCTGGGCCACGCCAACCTGGCCACTACCCAGGTCTACACTCACCTGGATTTTCAACACCTGGCCAAGGTCTACGACGCGGCCCATCCACGGGCCAAACGCCAAACCGACGACGACTAGCGCGACGGCAGGTTGCCGGCGCCGCGCCTTCAACAGGTAGTCGATTACAGCGGCAGCCGATTATAGTCGTTGGCCGGCACCTGAGGCGGTTCAGCCACCACATTCGGGTCGAGCACCTGGATCTTACCGCCGCGGGCCAGAAATTCAGCAATTTCAGCGTTCAACTGATTGCGAATGCGCTGGCGCGAGGCCACGGTGTGGTCCTCAACGCTGTAGCTCCGGTATTCAACAACATCGTCCTCAATATCGTCACTCATGACAAAACCTGCTTGTATTTCAACACTGTAAATGGGCTCTTAACCAAGGGTAAATATTAAAAGCCCGGCCGCAACAAACGCCTTATTTATAGTGCAACTGGCGCGCGGTTTTCCAGTGTGAATTACTGACTTTTTAGTTTTTTTTGCTCTAGTGTTTTGGCAACCTATGATGAAATAGTTATTATCGATCTGACCCCCGCCAAGCCAGCCCTACAGGGTACCCGCGCCACAAGCTAAAAGCGCTTACCGGCTGTGAGCAAATGCGCTAGTAACCACTTGCAAACCGGTGACAGACCCGGCTGCGGCGGCGAGATAGAAAATTATTGAATTGTCAGGCCAGCCGCACCGCCATGACCAACAACCTGCACGATATTGTTCAGTACTGCTTCGGCAGCGCGCAGACACCGCCCTCTGTGGCCATCAGCGCCTGTTTGCACGGGGCACCGGTGCGCTATGACGGCAGTGACAAATACCTGGGGCCAGCACTGCCGACGCTGGGGCAGCACCTGGCACTGTTGCCTTTCTGCCCCGAGGTCGGTGCCGGATTCGGCGTACCGCGGCCGCCAGTGCACTGGGTAGAGGATGACTGCGGCAGCCGCACCGTGCAACTGGTACACCCTCCTGGCACATCGGTCGAGGCAGAGATCTCCGCTGCCAGCCAGCAGTGGTGCCAACTGCACCCCATAGAGGCTGCCATCCTGAAGGCCAAATCACCCAGCTGCGGCACCGGCACAACCCCCATTCACTCGCCGGCGGGTAAGCTACTGGCGCTGGGTGACGGGGTTTTTACCTCGATCTTGCGGCAGCGGGGCATTGCCATCGTGGATGAGCTTTACTTTACCAGCCCGCACGCCGATGAGTGGTTTATTTTGGGCTGCTATTTACAGCAACAGCAGAATCAGCAGCAACATAAACTGCGGCAGCAAAAATTACGGCAGGGGACAGGGCAAGCGCCAGAACAATGGCCAGAACTACAGTCAGAGCTACAACCAGAACTACGGCGGCGGGCGCGGGTACAGCAAGTGCGGCAAAGGGAGAGGAGCGGGCGCATGGCCTCGAAGTGCGGTTCCGGGTCAGCCGCTGGGGGCGCGGCAGCCCTGCCGTGGCGGGGCTGCCTGCAAGAATTCCTGTCCGTTGACTCAACCCGAAGGGTCTACTACCTGACGGCGCTGGGCGAACAGCTGCGCCACAGCTAGACAACCATCGACACCATTATTAAATGGCATCGGCGCCTTTTTCACCGGTGCGAATGCGGATAATTTCATCGATGCCGGTGATAAAAATCTTGCCGTCGCCGATTTTGCCAGTCTGTGCAGCCCGGGTAATCGCTTCGACGCACTGCTCGATGCTCTCGCTGTTGACAACCAGCTCCAGCTTAACCTTGGGCAGAAAATCAACCACGTATTCTGCACCACGATAGAGCTCGGTATGTCCCTTTTGGCGGCCGAAGCCTTTCACTTCAGTTACCGTCATGCCCTGCACACCCACTTCCGAGAGCGCGGTGCGCACATCGTCGAGTTTAAAGGGCTTGATGATAGCGGTAATCAATTTCATGTTGGTTTCCTTGTCATGTACTTATTGTATTGACGGGCAGTTTTTTGCCTTTTCAATATGTTGTTCTGTGGCCGCTACCTTACACCGATAGCAGGGAAAAATCACTCCCCATAAGAGGCCCCGGGTTTGAAATTAACCCGACGCCGCGCCTTTGCCAGAGGCCCTGGTCAACCAGAGCCTCTGGCCGGTGAGACGACGGGCATAAAAAAACCCGGCGTATAGAGCGCCGGGCTTTTTCTGTTACACCACCAGGTTTTAGAACCCGATTCCTGGTGTTACTTGTTACCGCTGGCGGTAAATTCCGGATAGGCTTCCATACCGCATTCGGACAGATCCACACCCTCGAACTCTTCTTCCTCAGAGACGCGGATGCCAATTACAGCCTTGAGAATTGCCCAGACAATCATACTGGCGACAAAGACCCAGACAAAGATGGTCAGTGCACCAATCAACTGGCCAGTGATTGATGAGCCGTCATTGGTGAAGGGCACCAGCAACAGGCCCAGCAGACCAACTACACCGTGCACCGAGATGGCACCGACGGGATCATCAATCTTGAGCTTGTCGAGAGTCAGGATAGAGAACACCACCAGCACGCCACCCAGGGCACCGAACAGGGTAGCCTGCAGCGGAGTCGGGGTTGAAGGCTCAGCGGTAATCGCCACCAGACCAGCCAGTGCACCGTTCAGTGCCATGGTGAGGTCGGCCTTGCCAAACAGGATGCGAGCAACCAGCATGGCCGCAATCAAGCCACCGGCAGCGGCCGCATTGGTGTTGGTAAACACGATGGCAACGGCGTTGGCGCTCTCAACTGACGCGGTTGCCAACACTGAACCACCGTTGAAACCAAACCAGCCCAACCACAGGATGAACGTACCCAGGGTTGCCAGCGGCAGGTTACAGCCGGGAATGGCGTTAACTTCGCCGTTCTTGCCATACTTGCCCTTACGAGCACCCAGCATCAGCACACCGGCCAAAGCCGCAGCCGCACCAGCCATATGGACGATACCGGAGCCGGCAAAGTCAGAGAAGCCGAGGTCGCCGAGGGTATACATGCCAAATACAGCATTGCCGCCCCAGGTCCAGGAACCTTCCATCGGGTAGATGAAGCCGGTCATAACCACGGCGAAAGCCAGGAATGCCCACAACTTCATCCGTTCCGCCACCGCACCGGAGACGATAGACATAGCGGTCGCTACGAACACCACCTGGAAGTAGAAGTCCGCGGAGGGAGCGTAGGTCGCCGCTTCTTCAGCGCCGGCAACACCGTCACCCATAATGCCGGAGAGGAATACCCCGCCGTCGTACATGATGTAGTAACCACAAACCATGTACATGGTACAGGCCACGGCGTAGAGTGAGACGTTTTTGAGCAGAATCTCGGTAGTATTTTTAGCGCGGACAAGCCCCGCTTCGAGCATGGCAAAACCAGCCGCCATCCACATAACCAGTGCGCCGCACACCAAAAAATAAAAGGTGTCCAAAGCGTACTGCAATTCGAAAATAGAATTTTCCATTGCTTACTCCAGGAGGATTTATAGAAAGAGTTTTATTACAGGGCGTCTTCGCCGGTTTCACCGGTGCGAATACGGACTACCTGCTCCAGCGCGGAGACAAAGATTTTGCCGTCACCGATTTTACCGCTGTGTGCCGCTTTGCTGATCGATTCAACAACCGCGTCAACCTGGTCATCACTGACTGCAACTTCCAGCTTGGTTTTTGGCAAAAAGTCCACAACGTACTCCGCTCCACGGTAGAGTTCGGTGTGACCTTTCTGGCGACCAAAGCCTTTAACCTCAGTAACGGTGATGCCTTGCACACCGATTTCAGAGAGACTTTCACGAACTGCATCGAGCATAAAAGGCTTGATAATTGCCGTTACGAGTTTCATTGGTTTACTCCTTCGACGTAAAAAAGTGCCCGCAACAACGGGGCCCATCAGGTGGGCCCACGCTGCTTACGAACAGGGAATGACTTACATATCCAGCGGCAGGCTGTAGCCAACAACGAACTTCAGCTCATCGCCCGGCACTTCGTCGTCCTCAATGACCTGGCTCAGCGTAAAGCTCAAGTTATCGTTATAAGAATAACTAACATCTAAATGCACTGGGTCCAGCTCCACATCATCTACGAACGCACCCACCTCAGCATCATGGAATCCCAAAGTTGCTGAAAACTTGCCGTAGGATCCGCTCAGGGTGTAATACTCATAACCGCTACCACCGGCGATATTGTCATAGTAGGAGAAGCTGACCGGGCCAAAACCCAGGGTCAAAATCACTTCGGACAGGTCGGCAAAGCCGGGAGTTGGACCACGCTCCTGGCTAGCATTAGGGCCTGTAGGGTAGATGTAGTTCCAGACGCTCAGGTCAACGCTCAGGCCGCTAAACTCGCCGCCCCAGCCAGCGTACAGGTCATACTCGGTTCCGTTAAGGTCGTCACCAGAACTGCCCCAGACGCCGGCGTAGAAACCGCCTTCGCTGACAGTGATGTCACCGGATACGGCGGGAGTGCCGCTGCCCAGATCGAAACCACGCCACAGGTAGGAGCTGGCAACGGCAACAGAAGCGGAAGTTTCGGCCGCCATGGCCACAGGTGCGGCGCTGATGGCGCCGGCGGTCAGGGCAACGGCTGCTGCTAATTGAGTTACTTTGTTCATGGTATTTCCTCTCGGTTAGTTCAGTTTGTTCAAAACGCTAAGCCGTACGCTTGTTGTTCGCGCTGCTTTTCATCGACTTGCCCTGTCATAGCACATTGCTTGCCAACTTTTAAAATTTCCATATATATCAATGGTTTAAGATTATTTCGCACAAAAACAAGGCAACTCGAAAGGGTATAATAGGTGCCAACACACCAAATTGGTGCGTCATTTCCGCGGCAGCCGCAGTTTATGCACCAAAATAATACATTTGGAGGAGACGCTTTCTGCAATCGATTTAAGGTACACTTCGTCAACCGATCAAAACCTGCTATTGATGAGTCTTTACCCATGCTTGAACAGCTTGCCCGCCGCTTTCTCACCGACCTGAAGACCGTGCTGCCCAAAGGCACTGAGGATTTACCCGAAAAAGAAATTCGCAGCCTGCTGGAGGGTGCGCTAAAAAAAATGAACCTGGTCTCCCGCCAGGAATTCGACGCCCAGCAAGCAGTACTGCTACGGACCAGGACCAAGCTGGAACAGATACAGGCACAACTTGCCGAACTGGAACAACAACTTGATGAGCGGCTCAAGCCCGAGCAGTAATTGCCACTTTAGTGTGAAAGCTGACCGTAAATCCCACTGATTCGCCCCCGCCCGGCGTCGGGCCCCTGTTATCCCTTACCGGCAAAAACTACACTGGTGCCTGTGCGGCATAATTGCTGCCAGCAATCGCCCTTAAAGAACCACCAACGAATAAGCACCAGTTAAGAAACACCAGCAGGGACCGCTATGACACTGGCCATTATCAATACCCGCGCCCGGCTGGGCCTGGAGGCGCCGCCGGTGACGGTCGAGGTGCATTTGTCCAACGGCTTGCCCTCGCTCTCCATTGTCGGCATGGCCGAGACCGCAGTTAAGGAAAGCAAGGACCGGGTGCGCAGTGCCATTCTCAACAGCCACTTTGAATTTCCTGCCCGCCGCATTACGGTCAACCTGGCGCCCGCCGACCTGCCCAAGGCCGGCGGCCAGTTTGACCTGCCCATCGCTCTCGGCATTCTCGCCGCCTCCGGCCAGTTGCCCGATGCCCGCTTCGAGCAACTGGAATTTATGGGTGAGCTGGCACTCAACGGCAACTTGCGCGCCGTGCCCGGTTGCCTGCCAGCAGCCATCGCCTGTGGCCGTGTTGGCCATGGCCTCTGTTGCCCAGCCGACAATGCCACCGAAGCAGCCCTGAGCGGCGAGACAGAAATCTTTGCCGCCGACTCCCTGTTGGCGGTGACGGCGCACCTTATTGGTGCGCAAGCGCTGCAACCGCACACAGGTGAGGTGTATGCGCAGCCAGCGGCAGCGTCACTTGCAGGCCAGCCAGACTTGAGTGAGATCAAGGGCCAGGCCCAGGCCAAACGGGCCCTGGAAATCGCCGCCGCCGGCAATCATCATATATTGCTCTACGGCCCTCCCGGCACCGGTAAATCCATGCTCGCCGCGCGCTTGCCCGGGCTCTTGCCGGCGCTGTCGAAGGCTGCGGCGGTGGAAGTGGCTTGTATGCACTCACTAACCCGGCGCCAACCGCTGAACCGCTACCCGCAGCGCCCCTACGCCAACCCCCACCACACCGCCTCGGCGGTGGCCCTGGTCGGCGGTGGCTCCAACCCCCAACCCGGGGAAATTTCCCTGGCCCACAACGGCGTTTTATTTCTCGACGAGTTGCCGGAATTCCAGCGCTCGGTGCTGGAGGTCCTGCGCGAGCCGCTGGAATCTGGCTTTATTCGCATCAGCCGGGCCGCCGCCCAGGTCGAATACCCGGCCCGATTTTTATTGGTGGCGGCCATGAACCCCTGCCCCTGCGGTTACCTGGGCCAGCCGCAGTCGCGCAGCGGCAAGTGCTGCAGTTGCAGCCCCGACCAGGTGCGGCGCTATCGCAATAAAATTTCCGGGCCGCTGCTGGATCGCATCGACCTGCAAGTACCGGTGCTGGCCCTCAAGCAGGGCGAGCTGTTTAATGCCAGCAGCGCAGAGGGTTCGGCAGCGGTGCGCGAGCGGGTCGCGCTTGCACGCGAGCTGCAGCAGCAGCGGCAGCAGTGCAACAACGGCCAACTCGACAACCGGCAGTTGGCCCAGTGCCACCCGCTCAGCAAGAGCCAGCAGCAGCTGATGGAACACGCCATGTTGAACCTGGGGTTTTCCGCCCGCGCCCTGCACCGCACCCATAAGGTCGCCCGCACCATTGCCGACCTGGCGGGCGCCAGTGAAATTGGCGACCAGCACCTGCTGGAAGCCTTCAGCTACCGCAACTTCGACCGCGATCAAACTGACCCGGCGCTGTGACAGACAGGCTGGACCGGCGCAATTGGTGGCCTGGCCAAAGCGGTCCGGCGTCCCGGGTGCCATCAAGCTCAAGCAAGGGCTGTAATTCCACCTGCGCAAGAATGACAATAAGCGGCGCTAGTGGATGGGCATTTGCCGGGGCCCCGCCCGATAATAAACTCGCCCGCCTGTGCTTATGCTAATCCCGGTGCCAGGGCCGATACCCGTTGCCGAAGCAGATATATAGAAGCGGCTTCTGCTGACGAGCGCACGATTATCCAGCGCCGGGCTTATGGCCGTGGTCTCGATTTGCTACAATCCCCCCTTCCTCGCGACCCGGCGCGACAGCGCACTTGTCTCGTATTCGAACTTCCAGACACTCCTATGGCCAAGCTCAACCCTCGTCAAAACGAAGCCGTGCACTATATAGACGGCCCAAGCCTGGTGCTGGCGGGCGCGGGCAGCGGTAAAACCAGTGTGATTACCCGCAAGATCGCCTACCTGATCGAGCACTGCGGCATATCCGCCCGCAATATCGCCTCGCTGACCTTTACCAACAAGGCCGCCCGGGAAATGAAAGAGCGGGTGGGCAACCTGGTGAAGGGTTCCGCCAGCCGCGGCCTGACGGTGTCTACTTTCCATAACCTGGGCCTCAACATCATTCGGCGGGAGTACAAACTGCTGGGCTTCAAGCCCGGCTTCTCCATTTTTGACGCCGAGGATGCCCGCTCGCTGTTGAAGGAGCTGATGCTCAGGGAGGGCGACCTGGATACCGATCACCTGGATCGGGTCCAGCACCAGATCTCCGATTGGAAAAATAACCTCTACGGCCCCGACCAGGCGCTGAGCAAAGCCAGCAGCAAGGGTGAGGAGTGCATCGCCCACATCTACAAACGCTACAACTCCGCCCTGTTGGCCTACAACGCGGTGGACTTCGACGACCTGATCCTGGTGCCGGTGCAATTGTTCCTCAACCATCCCGAGGCACTGGAGCGCTGGCGCCGCAAGATTCGCTATTTGCTGGTGGACGAATACCAGGACACCAACGGCAGCCAGTACCTGTTGGTCAAGCTGCTGGTGGGGGATCGCGGCAGCCTCACCGTGGTGGGGGACGACGACCAGTCAATCTACGCCTGGCGCGGTGCCAATCCGGAGAACCTGTTTTTGCTGCAACAGGACTTTCCCAACCTGAAGGTGATCAAGCTGGAGCAGAATTACCGCTCCACCAGCCGCATCCTCAAGTGCGCCAACCACCTGATTGCCAACAACCCCCACGTGTTCGAAAAAGCGCTGTGGAGTGACAAGGGTATCGGCGAGCCGCTAAAACTGATCCGCTGTGCCAACGAAGACGCCGAAGCCGAGCGGGTGGCCACCGAGATCTTTATGCAGCGCCAGGTGCGCAGTGCTCGCTACAGTGACTTTGCCATTCTCTACCGCGGCAATCACCAGGCGCGCCTGCTGGAAATCAAATTGCAGCAACACCAGATTCCCTACAGCATCAACGGCGGCACCTCGTTTTTCGCCAAGACCGAAATCAAGGACATCATGGCCTACCTGCGGCTGATCGTGAACCCGGCCGATGACAACGCCTTTTTGCGCGTTATTAACACCCCGCGGCGCCAGATCGGCACCTCCACCCTGGAGGCCCTCGGCAGCTACGCCAGTGAACGCCAGATCAGCCTGCTGGCAGCCTGCGGCGAGATGGGTATCCAGGGCCGTATTCCGCAGAAAAACCTGGAGCGCATTCAGCGCTTCTGCCGCTGGCTGGAACAGATTGAAGCCAGCTCCCGGGAGGGCGACCCGGTGGCGACGGTGCGGCAAATGATTGAGGACATCGATTACGAGTCCTGGCTGCACCAGAACGCCTCCAGCCCCAAAGTGGCGGAGAAGCGCTTCGAGAATATCAATTACCTGGTGGAGAGCATTCGCACCATTATTGCCCGCGACGACGAAGAAAGTGGCGACGGCAACCTGGAAGGCGCGATCCGCAAGCTGGTATTGCGCGATTTGCTGGAGCGGCAGTCGGAACAGGAAGACGAGCTCGACCAGGTGCAACTGATGACCCTGCACGCCTCCAAAGGCCTCGAGTTTCCCTACGTCTTTATGGTCGGTATGGAAGAGGATTTACTGCCGCACCGCACCAGCATCGAGGAAAACAATATTGAAGAAGAGCGGCGCCTGACTTACGTCGGTATCACTCGTGCACAGCGAGTCTTGCACATGACCCTGGCGGGCAAGCGCAAGCAGTTTGGCGAGGTCTGGGAAACCACTCCCAGTCGCTTCCTGGATGAGTTGCCGGAAGAAGATATCGAGAAAAGCGGCTTCGGCGAACACTGCCCGGAAAAAAACCAGTCCCGTGGCCGGGAGACACTGGACAGCTTGCTCAGCAGTTTATAAGCCCGCTGCAACCGCGCCGCTTGCACCTGTACACATTGGCAACCGAGGTTAGTTAAAGAATATGACGTTACAGAAATTGACTCGCGGCCGGCGCCGCGCCCGCCACCTATTGTGTCTACCCCTCACCCTTGGGCTGGCGCTCAGCAGCGCTGTCGCGCTGGCCCAGCGCACTGCGGTGGGCGACGATGGGCGCGAAGTTCTGCTGCACGACAACGGTACCTGGGAGTACAAGTCCACCGACCGTTTCGCCACTGGCGCCGATGGCACCCGGGTGCGACTGAAAGACAACGGCGGCTGGGAAGTTATCGGCAATGCCCCGGTAACCCGGGAGGAGCAGGTAACCACCAGTCGCCTGGACGCCAAGCTGGACAAGGTGGTGATGGAGATTTTTCGGGAAAAACTGATTAAAAGTACCCGTTACGATTCGCGCACGGTTTTTTACCTCGACATCGAAGTATCCAGCTACAGCGAGCCGGTGGCGGCGCAATTGTCACACTTTAACCTGTTTAAAGTGAGCGACAGTCGCGGCAAACAATACCCGGTGCTGGGCATTGCGCCACAGAAAAAGCTGCTCCAGCCCGGTGATAAGTTGCAACTGGAGGTGCGCGTGGATGGCGCGCCGTCCGGGCTGCTGGCGGTGGGCACCCGGTATATGACCCTGCATATCGACAAGGCCGTTTTCGGCACCGAAACAGAGCTTAAGTTCAGCAAGCGGGTCGAGGACATAATCGAAGTAAAGCGCGACACACCGTTCGATTAAAGGGCACTGCACTACTGCCCTGACACCTGCGCCATGGCGTCTATTTCTGTGCGCAAGCGGGACAGCATTTGTCGTATTTGGTCGGCATCCCGCTGCCGTGCACGGTTCTCCAACTCGTAGACCAGATCGGCAAATGGGCCGCGCGTAAACAGCCGCGCAGAGCCCAGTAATTTGTGGGCGCAGTCGAACACCACATCCCAATCCTGATCCTCTTCCGCCTCTGCAATCGAGCGACAGAGCCGGCTAAATTCATTAGTGACATCTTCCGCCCTGATACCCACAGGTACCTCGAGGGTAGATTGCGTCTCAATCTCCGCGTCCGCCGCCGGGCCCTCATAAACATCAACGTGACGGCTGACACCGTAGTACAACAAGCTGTGTATCACCTTGGGGTTAAGCGGTTTATAGAGAATTTTATCGATACCCGCAGCGTACAGCTTATCTTCTTCACTGCCGGTAATATTGGCCGTCAGGGCAACAATGGGAACCGCAGGCAAGCGCTTGCGCAATGCCGCCGTCAGGGAAATACCATCCATGCCGGGCATATGCACGTCCAGTAAAATCAGGTCGAAACGGTGTTGCTCAGCCAGTGCCAGTGCGGTCATACCATCTTCCGCGGTCACCACCCCCGCACCCTCACTCTCCAGCTGGATACGAATCAGCTCCCGGCTCAGCTCATTGTCTTCCACTACCAGAATCGCGGCATCGGTAACCGGTCTCGCTGCGGGGCGGTCAACTTGCACTGTTGCAGCAGCGCTCTCCAGTTGCAGCGTGACCGTGGCTTCCGCGCCCATGCCCGCTTCACTCTCGAGGGTAATATTACCTTGCATGGCCTGGGCCAGTCGCTGGGCAATCGACAAGCCCAGGCCACTGCCGCCGAACTGGCGGGAAATACTGTCTTCGGCCTGCACAAAGGGCTGGAACAACAGTGGTAATTTGTCTTGTGCGATGCCGATGCCAGTATCTTTTACCGTGATCACCAACCGCGTTTTAGCATCACTGTCGAGCCAGGCTTTGGCCTCCAACCTGACGTAACCCTCACTGGTAAATTTAATGGCATTGTTCAACAGGTTGGTCACTATCTGTGCCAGCTTGGTGGGGTCACCGTACACCATTAGAGGTACGCCGGGGTCGATCAGGCATTCTAGCGGCAGCTGTTTTTTCTCCGCCGCCGGGGCCTGCAAGGCCACTGCATTTTGCAAGCATTCGCGCAGGTTGAATTCAATACTTTCCAACTGTACCTGGCCATCTTCGAGGCGAATAAAATCGAGAATGTCATCGATCGTAGCCAGCAGTATGGCCGAGGCCTGGTCGACAATTTTGCCGTAAGCTTTGCGCTTCTCGCTATCGTCCGAATCTTCCAGCAACTTCAGGTAGCCGATGATTGATGACAGCGGAGTGCGCAGTTCGTGACTCATTTTCGCCAGGAATAATGCTTTCACCCGACCGGCCTCTTCGACCCTCTTGCTCGCCTCCTCCAGGTCGCGATTCTTGATTTTCAATTGGCCCAGGGTATCGAGCAATTGCCGGGTGGCGTGCTGCACCTTCAGCTGCAAGTTTTCATTTGCGGCTTCTACCTTTGCGGCCATGGCATTGACGCCATTTTCCAACTCCAGTAACTCGCCGCTACCGGACGGTTTCACCCGCGCGGATAGATCCCCCTGCTGGATGTCATTCACCACCCGCGACAAATTGACGATGGGGCGGGTCAAGGCACTGGCCAATAGTAGCGATACGACGCTCACAAGCAGCGCCGCAGCCAGGGTGATAAACAAGCCATTGACCATCAATTGCTGCTGCAATTTCGCCAGTGGATTGGTGTCGTAAAAAAACACAATTCTACCGAGAAATTCCCGCTCCAGCAGCGCGCCGCTTCCGGCTGGATTCAACTCCGGGTTTTCGCTTACCAGCACACCGCTGGTAAACATGGGCAGGTTGAAAAACAGGCGCTCCTCGAAGCGATTGCAGGTACCGGGGTTGTAATAGCAATCGAGCAAATTCTCCACTTCGACGACGTCGCCAGAGCTGGCCAGAATCTCTCCCTGGGCGTCAATAAAAGCCAGTGCCTTTAACACACCCGACACCCGGCGCTGGGTTGCGGCGAACGCCTGTAGCTCGCCCCGGTCCCCGGCCAGTAAATTGAACTCACTGGCCGCCGCCAGGTACTGGGCAAAACGCTGCCCCTGCACTTCCAGGTCCAACCGGGCATCGTCGACCCGGGCCGCCACAAAGAACACCCCCAGTAGCAGAGCCAATAAAATCAGCGGTATCAATACCGAAAACAGGATTCTAAAGCGAATACCCTGCATCAAAATTCCCGCTCCCGTTGGCCCAGCTCCATCTCCAGCAGCGCTTCTGTGGGCAACTCAAGGTTGAGCAGCTCCGCCACCTCCCTGTTAACCAGCACGGAGAAGTAAGCCGGGTGGTCCGGAGTGGAGGTAAAACGCTGTTGCCGGGTGTAGGATTGCAGCCACTCACTGGCCTGTTCGGCAACGTCTTCCGGGCTGGAAAAAACCGCCGCCAGCGCTCCGGCTCGAACATAATCTGCGGAAAAGCCCAGCAGCGGCTTTTTCTTGCGAAAACTCAGGTAGAGCATCCACTTGGCAATGGGGCGATTAAAGATGTACTTGCCCGGCACCGCGATAAATACATCGATGTCACGATACAGTTGGCGCAAGGCGGCGAGGGGATTGTCGTCTTTTTGCAGCAGGTGCGATTGGAATTTTAGCTGCATCTGCGCGGCGGCAGCGTGCATACTTTCCACCAGCGGGGTCGAGGCGCTGTCGTACATTGTGCCGACGCTGTCGAGTTGCGGTGCAATCAAGCGGGCCAGGTTCAACTGGCGCAGTGCCGGTTGATCCATATAAATAGCGGTAAACTGGCCAGCGGCAATTCGAGCCCGGGCCTGGGGATAGCGCTGCACAAGATCTTTAAAACTGGACGACGGCACCAGTAGACTCAGCAGTGGCAAATGCACCGGCGTTTGTAGCAAGGTCTCTGTAGCAAGAGCGCCGACGGCGATTGCGAAATCATGATCGGCGACGGCTTGATCGGCAGATAACCGTTGCCAGCTGTTGACGCTGTAACTGGTAATCTGGGTGGATGGCGACAGACTGTTCGATAACGCCTGCAGCGCCGACCGATAGAGCGGCTCTTCGCCGCTGAGGATAAGGGCGATTTTTGGGCTTGTCGCTGGGCCTGTTGCAGCAGTTTGCGCCCGCCCCGCGTTTGCCTGTGTTGTCGCTGCCAATACCCAGAGGGCTAGCAGTAACGGTAAAAAAACTTTCAATCCATTGATGGTTTTCAATATCGTGATCTCTCAGCTTCCTGCTGTTTTCGATTCGCTTACACCCATTCAGGGCCACTGCACCGTCAAGGAGACAAATGCCCGGCGGCCAAACTCGTTATTGTTTTGAAATTCGAGATATGTGTCCTTTGCCGCATTTTGCACCGTCAGGTTCAACTCCGCCTCGCTAGCCCCCCAGCGCCAGGTTTTTGCCACCGTCATATCCAGCCTGGTATGGCTGTCCACGTCCGTACCACTGCGCCATTTGACCTCATCTTCATAGCGCAGATAACTGCCAAAGCGCCAGTTTTGTGGCAATTTGATGCTGTACAACAGCCCGCCCGACTTGCGCGGCACACTCTTCGGATCCAGGCTGACATAGTCGGGTTTGTTCATCCGCCAGGCCCGTTCGCTATCCATTTCAAAATAGGCATAGTCCAACCGCAGCCAACTGCGGGCGTCGATTTTCCAGGTCAACTGCGCTTCCATGCCCTCCAGGTCCCAGCGGGCGGTATTAGAGAACACCCCTACTTTTGGGTCCAGCGGTGCACCGTCTTCACCGTTGACAAAAAAATCCGGGCAATAGGCTTCAACCAGTGGTGCCACCCGCGGATCGGGGTTGGGGTCAGCACAGACATCAGCGTAGGCGTCAACCCGGTCGATACCGTAGCGCATCTGCTCGCGCAGCAATTTAATATCCAACCCCAGGCGACCCTCGAACGCGAAGTAATAGTAGCCAACCTCAAAGGTGTCGACTCGCTCCGAGCGAATGTCCGGATCGGAAATTTGTACCAGGTCGATCAGATCACCATCGGCAAAGCGCAGGGTCCAGAGGCGATCTGACTCCAGCAGCGCCGGCTGTCGGTAGGCGCGGGTGACACTGGCACGCAGGTGGTGATTGGGGTTGATATGGTAATTCAGGGCCAGCCGCGGCGACAGCTCAGGGTCGAAACCGTTATTGTCCTCCAGCATAAATCCGGCATTCAGCACCAGTGGCGGGATCAACTCCCACTCCAGGTTGGCGAATAGATAGTTTACCGCCGTGTCGACACCGCCCTCGACGAAAGTACCGTCGTGGATCCTGTCCATGCGGGTACCCAAGCCCCAGACCACGTGACTGCCGTAACTGAGATCCAGGTGATGCTCCAGCTCCAGGCTGAACACCGAGAAATCGCGTTCGCCGGCTTCCAGCTCCAGCGCTTCATCGACGTGGCCTTGCAACACCTCGAATCCCGGCTGCATGCCTAACTGCGGTATCAACTCCGGCGGCACCGGTGCCCCCAATGCGTCCGACAACAACCCGGACAGCAGCTGTTTGCGCGAGCGCTGAAAATCGTAGTCGGAGTAGGAAACCCGCAGGTTAAAACGCTGCCGGTGCAGGCTGTATTGCCAATTGGCATTGAACCAGGCCGCACGGCGCTGCTCATCGGAAAACTCATCCAGGTGATCGCCGTCACCGACCCCAAACGTGCCCTTGCTGTAGCCGAACTCGGTCTCTATGGAGGTGGACAGGTCGGGGGTGTAGACGTTGTTGAAAACCAGGTGGCTGACATGGGCCTCATCATCGACCCCGCCAAAGCCATCGCTCTCCTTGTAGGCGGCGCGCACCTGCATGGCCATGGTATCGGTACTGAAGTTCTGCCGGGCACTGTTAACTTTGGTGCCGGCACTGCCCGCGCCCAACTTGACGCTGCCACCGCCTTCCTGCACCGGGTTGCGGGTGACAATATTGATGGCCCCGAGAATGGCATTGGAACCATAGGCGGGTACGTTGGAGCCGCGTACCACCTCGATATGGTCGATATCGTCGGGCACTATGCCCAGCGATTCCCAGGCGACGGAGGACAGCTGGGGCAAGTAGACGGAACGGCCATTGACGCGCACCTCCATGCGCTTCGGGTCGCGGTCGCTAAACCCGTGCGGCGTCACTCCAAAGGTGGAGCCGTTGGAGGCAAATACCTGAAAGCCCGGCACCAGGCGCAGGACTTCAGCGACGTTCAGGGCCCCCTGGGCGGCAATCATCTCCCGGTTGATAACGGTTACCGAGGAGGGCGCATTGGTGACGCTCTGCTCCTGGCGGGTGGCAAAAACCACCTTGGGAATATCGGCAGTCCAGGCGGCTTCCGACAGCCCCTGATGATCGGTATGGTAGGCGCCGGCAGACGCGCTGGCAGCCAACAACAGTGCTGCGCTAAACCGCTGGCGGACAGCTGGGGCGGGGGGGGCGTGCGAGCCGTGGCACTGGCCGGCCGCTGTGCCAGTGAGAGTCTTGACTATTATCATTCGAAGCGGTTCCTTGCTGGCCTGCGTCTGCAGTTTTTATTTTGACACAAATCTCTATTACTGGATTACTGGCACAAGACGGCGTTTATTGCGCCAAAACCTCGCGCTGAATCTGGTGCAGCTCGGCAATACCCTGCTTGGCCAACACCAGCATGGCCGCAAATTCCTGCTCCGAGAAGGGCTCGCGCTCGGCGGTGCCCTGAATTTCAATGATGCCGCCGTCATCGGCCATAACGATATTCATATCCGTCTCAGCGCTGGAGTCTTCAATATAGTCCAGATCCAGCACCGGCACACCCTCACAAATCCCCACCGATACCGCGGCGATCATGCGCTGCAGCGGTTCACCCTTGATACGGTCCTGGCGGCGCAAATACTCGATAGCATCCGCCAGTGCCACACAGGCCCCGGTAATGGCAGCGGTGCGGGTGCCGCCATCCGCCTGGATTACGTCGCAATCGAGCTTGATGGTGTTTTCGCCCAGTGCTTCCATATTCACCGCGGCCCGCAGCGAGCGACCGATGAGGCGCTGGATTTCTACGGTGCGCCCGCCCTGCTTGCCCCTGGCGGCTTCCCGATCCATGCGACTGCCGGTGGATCGGGGCAGCATGCCATATTCCGCGGTCACCCAACCGCGTCCTTCACCGCGCATGAAACGCGGCACCCCGTCTTCGACGCTGGCGGTACAAATCACTTTGGTATTGCCGAATTCCACCAACACCGAGCCCTCCGCATGACAGATGTAATTGCGGGTAATACGAATCTCGCGCAGGCTATCGGCGCTGCGGGCGCTGGGACGGGGCATATCAATTTCCTTGTTCAGGTGGCAAAATTGCTGCCATTATACCTGAACTGCCGCACACTCGGTGAGTGCTTCGGCGGACATCCAGCAACTAAATACCCCTCAGTAAAAGGACATACTATGCCGCGCAGCATGACCGGATTTTCGCGTCAGGAAATCACTCTGCCCTGGGCGACCCTGGCTTGGGAAATTCGCAGCGTCAATCATCGCTACCTGGAAACGCACTTTCGCCTGCCGGAGATTACCCGGGAAATCGAGACACCTCTGCGCGAGGACCTGCGCAAAACCCTGTCGCGGGGGAAGATCGAAGCCAGCCTTAATTTCCAGCTCAACACAGCCGACAGCAGTGCCGAGCTCGGTATCAATTTGCCGCTGGTCAAGCAGCTGTCCAGCTTACTGGATGCAGTGGCGGCCAAGCTCACCAACCCGGCTGCAGTGAACCCCCTCGAGCTATTGCAGTGGCCCGGGGTCATGAGCAGCGCCGAAATCAATCGCGACGAACTGCTGAACCAGGCCAAGGCCCTGTTCCAGCGGGCACTGCGCTCGCTGGTGGAGCACCGCCAGCGCGAGGGGGAGGAACTGAAAACCCTGATCGAACAGCGCCTGGTCGCTATCGAAACCCACGTGGCAGAAGTTCGCCAGCGCTTGCCGGAGATCCTCAGCCAACAGCGCCAAAGGCTGCTGGACAAGCTCGCCGCCCTCAAGGGAGAGCTGGATACCGACCGACTGGAGCAGGAGCTGGTCTACCTGGCCCAGAAAACCGATGTCGATGAAGAGCTCGACCGCCTCAGCACCCACGTCGCCGAGGTGCGCCGCACCCTGGAGCAGAAGGGCAGCGTCGGTCGCCGTCTCGATTTCCTGATGCAGGAACTCAACCGCGAGGCCAATACCCTCTCCTCCAAGTCCATCGTCACCGATACCACCCAGGCCGCCATCGAGTTGAAAGTGCTGATCGAGCAGATGCGCGAGCAGATCCAGAACATAGAGTGATCTCTCTGGATATTTCTAAGTATCTCTAAAGCCCCGGTATTCGGGGCTTTTTTATTTCCAGGGGTTTCCTAACATTTGCCGATATTCCATAATAGTGGTTACCAGTGTGGTTACCAAAACCACTCCAACAGGAGGATCGAGCAAAAATGGTTACCAAAACAGGGCGTGATACCCGGGAGTCGCTTGGTGGTGGCCTTTATCGACGAACCAGAAGTGGAAAAACCTTCTATGAGCTGCGCTACACGGTCAATGGAAAACGCCGCTTCACTGCACTCAAATCGACTAAGCTAACCATTGCCAGAGTGGAGGCATCCAAACTAGTCACTCGAATTGCAGAAGAAGACCACGACCCTGTCGCGGAAAAACGCCGGCAAGGGGTTTCTCGCTATAAAACAATGGATGACGTTGCCGGGTACTGGAAGGCGCAAAACGGGAAACGCCTTAGGCACCCAAACGTCCCAAACCGCCGATACGACAATCACATCGCCCCCTTTATTGGCCAGATAGCAATAGACAAGATCACTAGCGCAGACGTTGTCGCCATACTCGTACGGCTAGAAGCAACTCCTTCTGCTGCTAACAAAGTGCTTATTGACCTTAAGCAGCTCTTCAGCGCGGCAGTGAAACTCGGACTTGTCAGGAGCAACTTTCTCAGGGAGTTCAACCCAAGTGATGCAGGAGGCAAAGAACAAGCTCGTGAAAGGAGCCTCAGCCTGGTTGAGATTGGGCACGCTATGCACTCACTGCGGCGACATCCTGAGCGATTTACCCGGGATAACTACCTGATGCTAGCATTGCTATTCTGCCTCGGAGTACGCAAGAGCGAGCTTGCACAGGCTCAATGGGCAGAATTTGACCTTGCCTCTGGCGAATGGCGTATCCCCAAAGAGCGGACCAAAACTGGTGAACCAATCACGATCCCTCTGGCTCCAGCTGTAGTTGATTGGCTTAGGGAGCTTCACACCAGGGCCTTTGGTTCGGATTACGTATTCCCTAATCGTCGCGCCGGCTCGTCTGGCCGTCGCCATATGGGGGGCGATACGCTCAATCGGGCGCTAGCTGCCATGTTTGGAAAAGCCCAAGGCACCAGCCACCGCAAACCAGAGAATGTAATGGGAGATCTCAAGCCCTTCGTCCCGCACGACTGCAGGCGGACTACCCGCACGTTGCTATCCGAACTAGGTGTCGCCCCCCATATCGCTGAACGATGTTTAAACCATAAGCTTAAAGGAGTGATGGCCGTCTACGACAAACACGACTTTCTGAAAGAGCGCCGCGATGCTCTGGCCAAGCTGACTGAACGAGTAGCGCCGCTGGTGAATGGAGAGTCAAACGTGGTGGAGTTGCCAAATCATGGCTAAGCGCAAACGGGGCAGGCCCCGAAAGACCGGATACACCCTAATCGATTATCGAAGAGCTATTTTGCTTACCTATGTGGCCTATTATCTGGATTCTGGGGACGTCAAATCAGCAAGTCACGCATGCCGAAAGATGGCCGTTAGGGGGATAGATGAACACTGGGAGCGGTATGCCTTAGGAAAATCCATCAAACGCCCATTGGCAGTATTTCTGGAGGATGAACTCAAAAATGCCAAGCGGTCAGCCTCAGCCAGGAAACTCGCTAACCGAGCACTATTGGTCGTTCGCAGCAAAGCACCGAATGCCTCGAGAGCAGATGCCGCCGAACTGCTGATAAATGACTTCGATAACCTCGCAACAAAACTCGTGTAAATAAATCACAAACCTAAAACACCGGATTACGCTCCTCCTAAATCAACTTCAGGAGCATCCAGTGAAATACATAGAACCCACACCCGAGCAAAGACTTCAGGTCCTCAAAGCTTCTAACTCAACTGACGGTCTCATTGATCGCCCGCAACTTCGGAAGATACTTCCAGTATCCGATCCGACGCTCTGGCGCTTGACTCAAACTGGCGAGTTTCCACCGAGAGCTAAACTAGGCCGGAAATGCGCCTGGCGCTTATCCAGTGTCCTGTGGTTCTGCCATCTGCTAGAGCAGGGTGGCCAGAAATGACTGTGCCACTAAACAACGACCAATTCATCACAGCCGTATTCAAAGAAGATGCCCCATTCGCCCATGTAACCAGCTTCCCAGACGATCCCAGCAACATCGCCAACGGTGAGCACGCACGGTGCTGGGCGGGCAACTGGTTCAGCAAGCGGCCACCCACCCCCAACACCAACCAGTATTTCACCATCAGCACCTTCAACCCCGATGGTTCAGGCTCCGCCCGCCGCCAGAAACAGAACTTCCTGCGCACTCGCTGCATCGTGCTGGATGACGTGCGCGAGAAGCTGTCCATCGATGAGGCACGCAAGCTGCCACAGCCCTCGTGGATACTGGAGACCTCCAAGGATTCCGAGCAGTGGGGTTACATCCTGACAGAGCCCTGCCATGAGATGAGCCGGGTGGACAACCTGCTGGATGGGCTGGTCAACAGTGGCCTGTCACCCACCGGTAAGGATCCGGGGATGAAGGGGGTCACCCGCTACGTGCGTCTGCCGGAAGGGGTCAACACCAAGGCCAACAAGCTGGTCAACGGTCAGCCGTTCAAGTGCCGGATGCTGGAATGGGAACCCGATCGCACGGTCACCATGGAGCAGCTGGCTGAGCACTTCCACATTGATCTCGACGCACCGCGGCACCGCGCCCGGGATGGCGAGTCAGCCGCTGACGTACCCGATCATCCGTTGCTGCACACCGAGCACATCCACATCAAGTCTCAACTGGGGCAGGGTCGCTTCGACATCACCTGCCCATGGGTGGGTGAGCACACCGATGCCGCCGATAACGGTAGCGCCATCTTCACCAACAAGGATGGCTCCATGGGCTTCAAGTGCCATCACGGTGCCTGTGAGAAGCGCACCGGTAAGGATCTGATGTTGTGGATGGATGAGCAGGAACCGGGATTCAGGGACCGGTATGGTAAGTGGAAGATGTGGGAGCTGAAGGCGCAGCAGTCTGACACACCGGAGATGAGTTTCATTGAAGGGCCGGCCACGCCATCCCCTTGGGGACGGATATTGGGAATGGCCGCAAACGGAAAAAGCGCAGAAATGAGGTGCAAAATGCTAAACGACAAATATATTCTGAAAGATCTGGCAATACTCGGGCAATGGACGGTTTTTTATGCGGGGCCTAATACCGGTAAAACCCTCATGACCTTGTGGCTGTTGAGCGAATCGATAAGCGCCGGGGAAATCAATGGCAATGATGTCGTCTTCGCTAACTGCGACGACAACTATAAGGGTGGGGTCGAAAAACTCGAACTAGCCGAGCGAGTAGGGTTCAACATGCTGCTTCCCGCAGAAAATGGATTTCGATCCGATGATCTTATAGCTCTAATGCGAACATCTGTTACGTCGGGAGAAACAACTGGAAAGGTGATCGTGCTAGACACCTTGAAGAAATTTACTGATCTAATGGATAAAAAAGCATGTACCGAATTTGGCAAGATCGCTCGCGAGTTTGTTAGTTCGGGCGGATCAATCGTCGCATTAGCGCATGTCAATAAGCACCTTGATGCAGAAGGCAAGAGCATATACGCCGGCACGGCTGATATTCGCGACGATGCCGACTGTGCATTCGTCCTAGAACATCTGGGCAAGGAGCAGTCGTTCGACGGGAAAACGACCCACACCGTTGAATTTCAGCGATCCAAGTCACGAGGAGATGTGGCGGATGCCGTGGCCTTTCAATATACCGAGAAGAAGGGGGCCGGCTATCAAGCCCTCATCGATTCGGTCAGAAGGATAGGGGACGAAGAGGCGAAGTCCGCAAAGGAAGCCGAGCTCCGCGCCAAACAGCAAGAGAATGATTTCGAGGTGATTGAGGCGATCAGGACCGCCATTGAAAACAACCAATATTCAAAGGGAGAAATCGAAAAATTCGCAATGGATATGGCTGGTCTGCCCAGAAAGCAGGTCCGAGCTGTGCTCGATCGATACACCGGCAGGCTCTGGGAGTTGTCGAGAGGCAACAACAACAAATATCTGTACTCGTTGATTGTTGCACCGAAACTAAAAATCATGAGCTTTGTTTAATGTTACCGGAAACAAGATGAAACCCTACCCCTGGCAAACAGCGATCTAAAAATCTAGCAAACAGAGGAAAACTGGCGATCTTGGCAAACTGGCGAACTACCCAATTAGTTACACCAAACCGGAATGTTTCAATGTTATGCCTTACAAATGCTTGCTCCCATTTTTCTAGATTCTTCAGTTCGCCAGATCGCCGTTCGCCAGAGGGGGGTACATCGATAAAGGTAAACACCTTGGTACACCAAGAGGAAAAATACCTATGGAAATGCAAAAGTACGACCTCAACCCTGAAGAGCAGCTGGCGGTAGCGAATTACATGAAATCTATGAATAAGAGCCAGGCCGCACGAGAAGCTGGCTTTTTGTCTGCGGCAGTATTCAACAAGCCCGCAGTGAAAGAGGCCATTAACGACCTGGTGAGGCGACGCGCAGAGCGGTTACTTGTCGGCAGTGACTGGGTGCTGAATGAGCTGGTGCGTGTGTATCACCGCTGCATGTCACTTCAGGATAGTGATGACCCACATAGCGGCTCTGGCGGGGGAGTATCCTGGGATTCCCGGGGAGCATTACAGGCGCTCTCACTGTAAGCGATCAACAAACCCCACCTTCAACCCAACCCTGGCTGCTGTTACGGTTTGACTTCACTTATTAATGGAGCATCCCCGTATGACAACAGAGGAAAAGCAAAGGTTCTGGCAGGGCCACATCAATGACTGGCGCAAGAGCCAGGTCACTCAGAAAGTTTACTGCGAAGAGCGCGACTTGTCTTTTGCCCAGTTTGCCTATTGGCGCACTCGACTGAACCGGGCTTCAGCCAACCCTGGTAAATTGGTGCCCGTGCGTGTTGCCAGCTCTGCCCCGACTGGTACCGCAACGCTCTATTTGCCGGCAGGTGTCAGGATGGAAATTCCAGCATCATCGCTGGCCGATGTGCTTCCAGTTGTCTATCGTGCCGTCAGGGACAGTGTCTGATGTTACGCCCCGGCATGGATGTCCAGGTGTATTTATATTCAGAGCCAGTCGACATGCGCAAATCCATCGATGGGTTGTCCGTACTTGTTGAAACCGAGATGAAGCTGGCGCCCTGCATGGAGGCACTGTTTGTGTTCTGTAATCGTGGCAGGGACAAGATCAAATTATTGTGCTGGGAAGTATGTAAACCTTTTCATACTTCCCATTATGCGCGACAGTGGATTATACAGGCTTCCAAAACGCAATTCCGAACAGTGAGTTTAGTGATCGAATAAAACCCTTTTATTTTCATGTGGTTACTGGTTGTCTATTTGCCCTGA
>NZ_JAAOIX010000008.1 GCF_011440395.1 Pseudomaricurvus alcaniphilus
CGAGCAGATCATCGAACTGCGCCGCAACGCGAAGGCTGGCGGTGAATCGGATAACAACCAGGCAGACCTGCCGTTTGACGACAACATCGATTTCTGAGCGCCCGTAAGCAAAATAGGGCGAATTACGAGGCGGTGTAATGGCGGTGTTGCGTGAAATCAAACGGCGGCAAATAACCGCGCTTTTACTCCGGCGTTAACAACAGGCGGGACCCAAAAGTTAATTGTCAATGTACACACTGTCAGAGAACCATTTTCTATCTTAAACGTAATCAGGAGTCTTTGGATTTATAGCACTAATTAGACTGTTTAATAAAATACCAAATAGCCTGATAAATATGTACCTAATTACGCCTATGAATAAGCCAGCTATCGGCGATAGTAAACATATACCCTGTAGCCCTTGGGACAGCAGCTTTGCTCCCGGCCTGGCTCCAGGGACTTGCTTTCAAGACTCGCCGAGGTTCCATCCATGGAGGCTCCACGACAGCATCCCTGCTGTCGAGGGTCTTGAAAGCAAGCCCCCGCAGCCAGACCTAACACAGTGCCGGCTGCACGACGCTTAGCTTAGGTGGTAATTAGGAATACGTATGTATGTATGGCGCGGCTCAGGCGCGCCCCCAACAACTACTTGGCAGCCACAGCTACATCTGCTGGCTGGCCCGCACGCTGCAGTGCTTTAGAGCGCTGCAGATCCCACCAGGCGAATACGAAGTAGACGAGCGTACACCAGATGGTCACGTCGTAGAAAACTTCCCGGTTCACATAGTACTCGTAGAGATCGGGGCTATTAAAGAGCACCCGCCACGCGAGCACGGCAGGCACTATAAGGCCGATGATGATCCAGACCGCCCGGATGATCTTGGTGAGGGCAGAGGAATCCTTAACGGGCACCTGGTTTTCCTCCGCTGCCAGCCGGGCATGGTACTGTTTGACTCTGTTATCAAATTCTTGCTCACGCTGCTCCGCTTCCGGGTAGCTCTTGTCGGCGCCGGCCGCTTTCGCCAACAAGGTGTAACAGACAATCGCGACCACCCAGGTCGGCAGGAACAGGTACACGAAGTATATGATGCCAAGGGCATCCAACCCAAAACCGAATACCAGGCAGATCGCCCAGGTGAGCAGCGCTGGCTTGTTGTCCTTGAGGCCCTTCAAGCGGTGCCAGTTAGTCTTGTAACCGAGCCGCGGGAAGATGTGCTGCTCGGCGAATACGATGCCGCCTATCGGCACCAGGACGAGCCCCGCGTAGGCAAGAATGGGCAGGATTTGGCGGTAGATAAACGGGAAACAGCTTCCGATTACGACCACCGCCCCAACCGCAAGCGTTACCTTCTGGCGGGCGATTGTTGGGAATACGGCCTGGGCCGCCAGGCCTGCGCGATAGAGGTTGGGGTTGGCTGTTGTCCACCCCGCAATGACAACGATCACAAAACCGGTGGCGCCGAGCGCGTAGTAGGCAACATCCCCGGGTGACACCACAGCGATGCTCAACTTCATGATCGACGCCGTCGCTGCCCCCATCAGTGCCGCAGAGATCCAGGCGATGTAGTGGCCGAACATCATGCCGGTTGCGGTACAAAGGCCGTAGATAGATTTTTTCGCGTAGCGCAGGAGCGCCATATCGACAAGGCCAAAATGCGCGAACGTGTTCGCCGCCCAGGCGAAGCCTATCACTTCCACCAAGCCGATCCCGGGCTCCCCTTCAGCATTGATGCCGGTAAACACGGTTGTGCCCGCCAGGCTGATGAAGTCGGAAAAACTGGCCAGCGTCGTATACCCGGTCAAGGTTTCGTTCAACGACGGTATCAGCACCATGCCACCGGCGGTGAACATCACCATCAGCCAGGGCGTGCAAATGGTGGCAAACTCGGCCACCAAGTTGAAACCGTGATAGGCCACCAGCACCGCGATCACGCTCGCCGAGGCGGCAATGATGACAAAGTACAAACTGGTGGGATACGGATCGGTCTGCGGAGGAATATCAAACAGCGCCCGAACCGCGGTCGCCGACACGGTGATCATCGCCGCAGAGATGGCCACGAAGATCAGTACGTTTGCACCGTTGTAGAGCCGCGAAACCATATCGCCCATGTTGTGTTCGATATAAGTATAGAGACTGAGTCGGGTCTTGACCGCGATCGGCGCAGTGATCAGCCAGAAGCTTATCGCGGCAAGGGTGTTGCCGATGAGGAGCCCGACCAGGATGTCCTGGATGGTAGCGCCCATCGCCACGAACGCGGCGCCTATAACAAATTCGGTCGCAGCGACGTGTTCCGAACCATAAAGGCCCAGGAAGTGAGTGGCGCCATGCAGGCGATGTCTGGGTACGGGCAGTTGTTCGTCATCTATTTCCGCTATGGCGCCTTGATGATCGCGGATGTTGTCAGTCATTTTTTATCCCCCAGCAAATTTTATTTCCAGCCAATCTTTGCGCGATCTGTATATGCACAAACTTCGGACATCGAGCGCGTGGAGAATCGCGATCACTATTCCTTTAGAAAGCGGGCGCGTTTGATGACCTTGCCCGTCACCCACTGTGCATTTTTCAAAGCTTCACTGGGTGATATCTTACCGGCTGCGGCTTTGGCAATCTGGGCACCGACCGCTGTCGCCATACCGGGAAACTCGGGGATCGCGACGTACTGGATTCCGGTATAAGGAACCTCGTCCACCGTTGGATGCTCCGGATCTGCCGCCTCGATGCTGGCGAGCACCATAGTTGCGAAAGGCGCTGCCTCCAGGTAAGCCGGGTTCTGGTAGAGTGACTTTCTCGTTCCCGGAGGCGCATTCACCCAGCCTTCTCTTGCGGCTACGAGTTCGGCATACTGCCTCGATGTAGCCCATGCCACAAAGCGCCTGGCAGCTTCCTGGTGCTCTGACCCCGAGGAAATCGCCAGCGCCCAGGCCCACAACCAGTTGCTACCTTTCTCCCGCCCCTTGTCCGGTGCGAGGGCGAAGCCTACACTGCCTGCCACGCTCGACTCTTTGGGGTCGGTGATGGACGACGCGGCCACCGTCGCGTCAATCCAGATCGCGCACTTTCCGTGCTTGAATAACTGAAGTGTCTCGGAGTAGCCATTCGACACAGCGTCCGGCGGTCCGAAGTCCTTGATCAAGCTGACATATTCACTGACGGCGCCCGCCCAGGCTTCGCTATCGAACTGGGGCCGCCATTCATTATCGAACCAGCGCGCACCATAGGAGTTTGCCATCGCCGTGATCAGGGCGACGTTTTCTCCCCAGCCTGGCTTCCCGCGCAGACAAACACCATAGGTATCGGAACGCTTTTTACTGATTGCAGAGGCGGCTTTGCGGATAAAGTCCCAGGTGGGGGCGGCTGGCATTTCGAGTCCGGCTTCGTCGAACAGGTCGGTTCGATACATCGTGAACGAGGATTCGCCGTAGAACGGAGCCGCATAGAGCTTTCCATTGAAGGAAAGGCCCTCCCTGATCGTGGGCAGAAGGTCATCGACGTCGTAGCCTTCGGGCATCTTGTCCAGCGCTGATAGCCAGCCTCGCTCCGCCCAGATCGGAGCCTCGTAGCTTCCAATCGTGACGATATCGAACCGCCCCGTACTGGTCGCTATGTCGGTAGTGACCCGTTGACGCAGAGTGTTCTCATCGAGGACTATCCACTCGAACTTTATATCCGGATTGGCGGAAGTGAAGGCAGCTGACAGCCCTTGCATCCGCTCCATATCCGGGTTGCTCACCGTAGCAATTCGGAGTGTTGTTGCAGCGATTGAGGGCGTTGCGACGGCCAGGGTGATGGCAACCAGGAGTGACTGGCAAAGCTTTATCTGCATTCTTCCACCACTTGTTTTTGTTTATTGACGTAAAGCGGCTTTTCAGACTGCATCAATAGTTCATAGCAAGTCAAGCGAGATCGGACATGATACTGATTATATGCCTGGGTAGCAGGTGCGCCCCGATGACATCAATGCCAATGAACCACTGGTACAAACCAAAAAACAATAGGCGCCAAGTGATACCGGCACGTGAATTTCATTTTGTACATGTTGGCACGCAAGTTCACACCAGCCTCGACGGAGTGGGCGCCATTGCAACGACGCGGCTTCAAATTGTGGTGGCCAACCCAATACCGTTGCAAGTTTCGGAGACTCTGTCAGGCGCAGTTCCATGCTGAAGGCGACCGGAACAAACGCCCGGTAGCACTCCATTTATCAGCCGCTCGATCTCCTTTTAACGGTAAAATGTCTGGTAAAACCTGGTTTGCGGTCGGTTTAACCGTCTCTACCCAGATCCGGTCCTTTCTAACGACCTGCTGGCAAAAGAGCGGCAATCCGTTGCGATCCACCTTGACGATGAACCGGGAGTGCGCCTCCACAAGGTCGAGAAGTTGGCTTCGAGCTGGTCCTCGGTCAGTATATTGGGGCAGACATCCGGAAATTCGGCTCTAGGTAAGTGCGAATGAATGGGAGCCGATCGCCCGCTCCACTTTGCCCTGCCGGCGCACTGCGCTAACATGTTTACTGTACAGTGAATTAAGCTTCTTCTACTGTGCTGTGTTCACGAGTAAATCCTCGAACAGCCATACCGGAGGGTGTTAGATCCGAAAACGCAAATAGTTGAATTAAAGAAAGCACGGATCGATAGATATGGAAACGAAATCCAGTAACCAGCCCGAATACAGCTGTTAACTTTTCCAAGAGGTCGAGATTGGATATCCAGATTAGCAACGAAAGCTCCGCCGATATCACGCACATACAACGGGTTACAGAGCAGGCATTTTTGCATGCTCCCCACACCCAACACAATGAGCAGTTAATTGTTGATGCTCTTCGCCGCTCAGGGGCCCTAACGACCGCCCAGGTAGCCAAAGTTGACGACAAGATAATTGGTCATGTTGCGATCTCGCCTGTCTCCATCTCAGGTGGCGCAACAGGTTGGTTTGGCCTTGGACCAATTTCTGTTCTGCCTGAGTATCAAAGGCAAGGTGTTGGGTCAAAACTAATGAAAAGCTCCCTTGCCGCTCTTCAAGCAATGGGGGCGGCTGGTTGCGTTGTACTGGGGGACCCTGATTATTATTGTCGTTTCGGATTCAAGGCGGTTGAGGGGTTAGTCTTTCCCGGCGCGCCTGCCGAATACTTTCAGGCACTATCTTTTAACGGCAGTTTTCCCAGAGGTGAGGTGTCGTACCATCAGGCATTCTCAGTCCAGGGTTAACCAGCACAAGCTCAGAAAGTAATTCCGCTACTGGACAGATTTACCTATGCTCTGGCTGTTAGAGATTAAAACCGAGTTCTAATAAATGAATTACCAACGTCTTGTTATTATGGCATTTGTGGCATTCGTCGTTGCTTCATACTGTTTCGGCTATACACCGCCTTTAGTTGGAGTAGTGTTTTTCCTGGCGAGCCTTTTGGCTTATTACTATTACGCCAAAGATAAAAAAGCGGCAATAAACAGTTCCTGGAGAGTGCCGGAAAACAAGCTACACTTATTAGCGCTATGCTGTGGCTGGCCTGGTGCACTAATGGCGCAAGAGAAATTACGACATAAAACAAAGAAATCAGGCTTTCGCGTCGTATTCTGGTGCACGGTATTTATAAATATCGCCAGCCTGGTATGGATTCATACGCCACAAGGCGAGTTTCATTTTCGGACGGGTTTAAACACACTCAAAAATTTTGCGTCGAACTATGTAAAATCAGACGCCATTAATTCAACCGTGCGTTTTCTAACGAGTTATCGTGCATAGGAATTCGGAATTCGTCGCCAAGCAGATGGCAATGTACCCAGCCAGCAAGTCGGCGGCGGATCTCCGTTCCGACGTTTCGCGCCAATACTCCAGCGGAACGTTGCCCCTCAGATATGATCATGGAATCTCGAAAACAAGTCAGGCTGGACAATAATGAGAGAATGTGTGCAATTGGTTACAGTATTTCGCGGGCTCTCTGGGCTAATCAGGACAGCTGCCGACGACAATTAAAATTCACATATAAATAAATCCGTTTTTAGATTTTCCTACAAGCAGGATATGTGATCTACAGGTAAGGAAAAGCATTGAGAAAGTTATTAATTTTTGGCAACTCCAGCTCCGGCAAATCGACTCTGGCAAAGCATCTCTCAGCCAAGCAAGGCTTAGCCCACCTGGATTTGGATACCTTAGCATGGCTTCCGGTTTCGCCTCCAGAAAGAATGCCCATTGATAAATCAGAGGCAAGGATACAAACCTTTCTGGAACAGAACGAGTGTTGGGTAATTGAGGGGTGCTACACCGATCTGCTGGAGTTGGTGGCCAGCGAGGCCTCGGAAGCAATATTTATGAATCTCAGTGTTGAGCAGTGCCTGGTCAATGCCAGGAATCGCCCCTGGGAACCGCACAAGTACGAGTCTAAAGCAGCTCAGGATTCGAATTTGGATATGCTCTTGAGCTGGATAAAGGATTATAAAACCAGATCAGACTCTTTTTCTTATGAATCTCATCAGCAGTTTTACGATTCCTTTCAAGGAAAAAAATGTGTTTTTACCGAGAATCAGGTCCTCACATAACAGACAAGGGTATATAGTGGATCAGCCAGCCCCAATATCCTTACCGCTTATACTTGCCTGGTCAACCACCCGCGACTGTGATGAAAACCATGCTATCGTAAGCCAGCTTCCAGATGTTTAGGGGTGGCACCTATATTATGGTGCTGGCTTTGGCCAATCATCGAGTTCAGGGCGTGCATCCGAGAAAATTTTTATGCCTGTGAGTATTCTGTTATGAAGTTGATTTATACCAATGAAAATCGACTGCTGGTTGGTAATGTGCAGAACATTTTGGAAGCACATAACATAGAAGTCATTTTAAAAAATGAGTATTCACAGGGAGCTGTGGGTGAGTTATCAGTCTTTGATTCATGGCCAGAGCTGTGGATTTTGATGGATTCTGATTACGAGAAAGCGGTTAAGGTCATTGAAAATTATAAAAGTAAAGAATCTGATCCCGAATGGGTTTGCAGCACCTGTGGTGAAAGTAACGATGCCTCGTTTGATTCATGCTGGAAATGTCAAAATGAAAACTCATAACACGTCACCAAAAGTTGTATGAACGCACTTGAAAACAAAATACCACCGCCATTAGTTGCACTGGCATTTGCTTTGCTTATGTGGTGGATTTCACGTATATCACCAGCAGTAGATATCAGCTTCAATTACAGAATTTCTGCATCGACAATACTATTTATAACAGGTTTGTTGTTTTGTCTTTTTGGGGTTGTTTCTTTTCGGCGTGCGAAAACAACGGTGAACCCCCTAACGCCTGAAGCCGCGACTTCCCTTGTTATCTCCGGTGTGTATCGTATTTCCAGAAATCCAATGTATGTTGGCTTTGCCTTTTTTCTTCTGGCATTTTCGATTTATTTATCGGCACCATTATCCACCATTGGGATAGTAGGTTTTATTTGGTATATGAACCGATTCCAGATAAAGCCTGAAGAAAAAGCACTGGAGAAAATATTCGGTATCGAGTTTTCAGATTATATGCAAAGAGTGAATCGTTGGCTGTAGTGCACAAGGATTCACTACAAAGGCTTTCGGTTTTTCAAAACTATTGCAAATGTGGTGGCACCCAATCCTGGTGAAGAAAAAGCTTGAGTCTCAATAATGATTAATTTTTTATTTTTAATACTCGGCGTGGGTTTACTTACCGTGGGTGGTGAAGCCCTGATTCGCGGCGCACTAGCCAGCGCAAGGCGTCTCGGTGTATCGCCATTGCTCAGCGGCCTCGTTATCGTAGGTTTCGGCACTTCTGCACCGGAGTTGGTGGTCTCGGTAGATGCCGCATTAAATCAGCGACCGGATATCGCGGTTGGCAACGTTGTGGGGAGCAATATCAGTAATATATTGCTGATTTTGGGAGTGTGTGCCCTGATCTCGCCGCTAGCCGTCAAGCCGCTGGCGCTTCGCCGGGACGCAGTTACGGTGGTAGCGGCAACGATATTATTCCTGGTTTTGGTCGGCGGAAGTGCGCTGGGTCCTGGGGACGCAGTAATTTTCCTGGCGGCCTTAGTGGCTTATTTAGCGTGGGCATATTGGAGCGAGAGGTTTCACGCCGCCCCTTCTGCGGAGCTTCACAAGGCCGAGGCCGAAGAGTTGACCGCTCTGCCAAAGTCAGTGGTTTGGATTGCTACGACAGTGATCGCCGGTCTGCTGCTATTAATTTTTGGGTCACAAGTGCTACTTGCGGGGGCGGTAGGAATTGCAGAATACTTCGGGGTTTCCGAAGCCGTTATCGGCCTGACGCTGGTAGCAGTTGGCACATCCCTGCCGGAGCTTTCAATTTCGGTGATTGCAGCGCTGCGTCGGCACGCAGATGTCGCCGTAGGCAATATTCTGGGCAGCAATATTTTCAATTTATTGGGGATTCTAGGTGTATCCGCGCTCCTGCAGCCACTGCCAGTCCACGCAAGAATCCTGCAATTCGACCAATGGATCATGCTCGGATCGTCCCTGCTGCTGCTACTTTTTTTGTACACAGGGCGCCGCCTAAACAGATTCGAGGGTGGCATACTCCTGGCTGGCTACGGAGTATATATCGGCCTGAGTTTTACGGTATATAGTAGCTAATTTTCCAGCATTAAACAGACATGGGCGGATTGGTCAGCTCTATTGGCGCCAGTGAATAATGATGTAGCTGCCCTGATACGGATACTCCATATGCAGGAGGCCGCTGGGATCCATCTTCAGTGTCAGGGGCAGTCCCGACTGCGGCGTAAAGGAGGGGTCGTTGCTGTTCAATACGCTCATCTGGTGGCCTGCTCCAACGGCGCTGATTTTGCCCTGATAGAAATAGCTACCACCGTTACCCCACATATCTATGGCGGTCAGGTTGGCGCGCCACGAGAGCTGGGATTGAGTTGCCTTGTCAAAGGCAATATTGCCATTGACCGTGGCCGATAGATCAACACCGTTTTCTTCGTAGCTGTTCATGTACCAGTTGCCGGAAGGCAGAAAAGCGGCCGATGGTGGTGGCGCTGATACAGACGGCGGCACTTGGGTGGTAGCGGTTGCCGGCGATGGAGTTTGAGTGACCGGCGGCAGCTGCGTTGCCGTAACCGGTGGCAGTTGCTGGCGGACCGTTTGTTCGTCGGATGAGGCTGGCTTATTGACGGGCGACTCCACTGCAACGATTGGAGTCTGGCCAAGCGTGGGGGAGGCTTTCTGGGGTAAAAAACGTGGCACCAGCACCAGCCCGATACCCAGGACAATCAGGATAATCGAGGGGTTACTGACATTGAGCTTAATGCCAAAGCCCTCAACATTGTTGCTGGCATCACCACTTTTACCCGCGATAAAAAGGTACAGGCCAATAACAATCAGCACGGCACCTATGACAACGATAAAGTAGTCGAGCGTATCCATAGCCTGGTGTCGTGCCTCGTATTAATTATTCTTGCAGTGGCCCTGCGACAATCATACCCCTATCCGGACAAAAAAAACTACCCCAAACCTGCCCTCGCCGGCGCGCTAAGGCATCGCAAAAAACGCTGCAGTGTGCGGTTAGTTCAGTTCTGAGTCTTTCCAGAATTTCACGCCCTTGATGGTGGCCTGCAAAGCCAGGCCACTTTCGGTAAAGGTGTAGACAGTTACGTCACCGAAATAGCCCTCTCCCTCAACCGACATGCCGCGCTTGGAGGCCTTGGCGGTAGCGTCCGCGTTGCCGCCGAAGGTCCAGCCGTTATCGATAAAATGATTGATCGCCTCAACATTGTGGAAGACCATAACGATGCGGTAATCCTTGGCACCAATCCCCAGGCCGACGCCACCCTCAGCCATATTCATATAGGTAACTTTACCGCTAATATTGTTGGTGACTACTCCGTAGCCGGTGCCGGCGGACACTACCAACAGATTGAGGTTGGCATTGCTGAATACTGCGTAACCCGCTGCCGAGTTGATCTGCGCCCGGGTATCGGGTTTGCTTTGGTAGAGTTGTTGCAGCACCTGGTTTTGCATGCTGAGAATGTCGGCTTGTTTCTGGGCGACGGTGCCCTCTCCCATCGACGCGCAAGCGGTCAACAAAAGACTTAGCATCAGGCAGGTAAATAGGCGAAAAGTTGACATGGTTTGACCTGTTCATTGTTGAAAAGTGAGGACCAGCATACCGCAGTTCGCGAGCGAGGGTCACTGTGAGAAACTTGAGACCTGCTTATTGACCAATGAAAGCCGGATTAATTCACTCCGGAGTGAATCATCGAACCTTGCGCAAGCTGCTTGGGCCTTTCGTTTCAGAGCCGACCCATAGATAATGCCCCTCGCCTTGCTAGGCCAGGGCGAGCAATACAGAAACCGAAGGAAGAACAATCATGAATGGATATCAGCGCGCACTCTGTTGCGTCGCAATCGCCTGTCACAGCTTATACGCCATGTCACAACCCCGGACCTCAGTCGGCCAACCGATGATACTCGATCAGCAACTGGGGTTTCAGGCATCAGTGTTTGGCGCATTAAACATGCTCTTACTGCGCGGTGACCCAGCGACCCGAGAAGACCTGTCCAACAGCTTCCGCCTTTGCGAAAACTCTCTGCAACAGGAATATTCCTTCGACCGCAACCTGGCGACTGCGGCACGTGTTGAGGGCGACGGTGAAAATTACCAGCGCTGGTTATACAGCGGTGACTCTGTCTACAGCGCGCTCACGGCCCATCACACCTACTGTGCGCCGCGGCAGGAGCCTATCGAGCAGGACACAGAAATTCTGGCAACTAACTCCCTGCAGTTTGCCATGCACAAGCGCACAAACCTGGACGACTTCAGGTTTTCCAACTATCCGTATTTTGCCGGAGCACAGGATGTTATCGAGATCAGTAGCGTTGCGGTCAGCAGCACCGGTGACCAGTCCAGAAAAACATCCGCAACCCAGCTGTTTATTGGCCAGCCAGGCTGGCTTGAAACCGGGGTTAGCAATCACACCTACAACCTGACCAACCTCACGGTCGAACAATACGACAGTAACGGAAACCTGACCGCCACCCCTGACAATTTCTGGCTGGGAAACAACCGCGTCCATTCACTGGTGAGCTCGGATTACAACGGCGATGGCATCGAAGACATTGTGCAGATCGGCAATGTTCTCCACTCACGGGTGCTCTGGAATATGGTTGTTACCGACCCGGTTACCGGCAACTTGCTTAGATCACAGAATTTAGGCACTTATACGACCGGCCGCTGGCTACAAAACTTCACAACCCTGCCTGACATCAACGGTAATGACATCGATGAGATTGCCTTCGATTACATCCAGAATGGTATCAGTAGACGCAGCATCCTTTCCGGGTCGTCGTTTTACCCCATTCGGCGCCTGAACAATACCAGATTCAACTACCGCAGTTGGCCCACCACCAATTTGAAGAACTCGGAAATGGTCACCCTGCAGGATCGCAATCGGGACGGCGCTGCCGAAGTGGGACTGTTCGGCCTGTCCGAAGATCGCCAGCCTCAGCTGTGGGTTTTCAATGGCGCCAGAATCGGCCACAAGATGCGCACCTATGTCTGGCCGGCCAGCCTCAACAACCCGCAACTGAAACAAATCGGCGATATCAATGTCGATGGTATTGCCGAGGTCGCCATCTTCGGCGCGCGCAAGGACAACGGCCACAACCAGCTGCTGGTCAAGGATGGCTATTTCTCCGACGTTACCTACCCCAGCTATACCTGGCCCGATAACTGGCGTGGCGCGCAGTTATTCGTGCTCAGGGATATGAACGGTGACGGCGTCGACGAGGTGGCCCTGTTCGGCAAGCGCAGGGATGACGGGCGCTCTCAGGTGGTGGTGAAAGACGGTGCCAACCCGGGCCAGATACTCGGCTCCTATGGCTTTCCCGCTGAGCTGGCGATCGCCACCCGCTTCCTGGCGGTGCCGGACCGCGACGCAGACGGGGTGGATGAACTGGGGGTCTGGGGCCGCCGGCTCGATACCGGCAAAACCCAGTTGATTATCAAGAGCGGCAAAACCGGCCAAACCATTGAGCGACCGGCCTGGAGCAGCAGCTGGAAAAACGGGCGGGTGGTGATGCTACCGGATTTGACCGGTGACGGGCTGGAGGAGTTCGCGCTGCTGGGGAATCATGACAGCAACAGCTACGCCGCTCTGGTGGCCTTCGATAGCGCCACCGGCACTCGCATGAGAACCTTCAGCTGGCGCGGCTTCGACGCAGTAGAAGCGGACTTGCATTTTTTTAGCGATATGAATGGCGATGGCATCAAGGAGCTGGGGCTGTATCAGTACGACGCCGGCGTTGGCGGCAAACTAATAATTCGCAGCGGCACAGACCCGGAGCTAAAGCTCTCGGTGCGACGCTGGGGCCATGAATGGCGTCATTCGCCCTCGTGCAATTGGTGTTATGACGCCATAGAAGACGCCAGGATTGCCCAATAGAGCTAACACCACAGCAATGGTTTGCAGGGCTTTAGACGTCGACCAGGCAGCTGCCGCTCCCGGTGGGCGCATCCGGAATTGAGGAGTATAGTAGGGTCACAACAAAAACGATTTGAGGGAGTAAATCATGGCCAAGTTAATCCTTTCTCTCGACGGTGGCGGCGTTCGCGGCGCTGCCAGTGCCCGTTTCCTGACCCTTGTTGAAGATGAGCTGCAGAGAAATCACGCCAGGTCCCTGCGCGACTGCGTAGACTTATACGCCGGCACCAGCACCGGCAGCATCATTGCCCTGGCGCTGGCCACCACCGACCTCTCGGTCGAGGCCATCAGCGATCTCTACAATGTGGACACTGCGCGTAAGATCTTCAAGGAAAACAGGGGGCTTTTTGAGATCGATGGCTTGAACGCGCCCAAGTACGAAGGCAAGGGTAAAACCAAAGTGCTGAGGGACAATTTTGGCAGTGCAAAGGTTGGCGATGTGGCCGCCGGCAAGCATGTACTGGTGGTCGGTTACGCCATCGAGAAACGCAAGCCGGAGGTGATCAAGTCCACCACGGCGGAGTTTCGTGGCCTGGCGTCCTACAAGGTGGCCGATGCCTCCAGCGCGGCGCCCACCTACTTTCCGACCCAGTCCATCGAGATGGGAACCCCCCGCGAGCAAAACTGGCTGGTGGACGGCGGGGTGACCGCCAACAACCCCACCATGTGCGCCATTGCCGAAATCCGCCATGCCTGGAGCGATACCTCACTGGACGACGTTCGCGTGCTCTCCATCGGTACCGGTTATCGCACTCGCAAGATCAACGGGCCCGATTCCCGCGGCTGGGGAGCGGTGCAGTGGTTCACCCAGGGTCGTATCCTCGAGGTACTCACCGACGAGCGCGTGGTCGCCTACCAGGCCATGGCCATCTCCCGGCCGGGCAGTTACATTCGCGTCAATGCCGACATGTGCCGTCAACCCGGGCTGCCCAACCCGCCCGATGATGCCATGGATGATATCAGTCGCAAGAACATCAACCGCCTGAAAGCGATGGGAGAGTTCTGGTTTGAGCGCTACGGCGCGAGCACGGTGCAACTGCTGCTCAACACCTACCAGGGGCCATCACTGGACCGAATCGACCCCGCCACCGGGCAGCCCTGGCCGCAGACCTCGTAGCAGTTCATCTGAAGTAGCGGTTCGACTGCAGTAGCGGTTCGACTGCAGTAGCGGTTCGACTGCAGTAGCGATTCGATCGTTTTAGAGGTTCGATCGTCGTAGCAGTTCGAACCGCAGAAATTGTTTCGCCCCGGGGCTGGTATACTTGCGCCACCCCCTCCCCGGTGCAACGGTATTGAATCGCTTATGTCGCCCTCGGTCATCACCTTTCTCGATTTTTTCGGCATTACCGTGTTCGCCATCTCCGGCGCACTGACCGCGGGCCACAAGAGACTGGACATATTCGGGGTCATGGTGGTCGCCCTGATCACCTGCCTCGGCGGCGGCACCCTGCGGGATTTGATTCTCGATGCCCACCCGGTTGTCTGGTTTGAACACACCAGCTATTTACTGGCCGGCATACTGGCGGCATTGTCGACGTTTTTTGTGGATCGACTCTATCGCATACCGGTGCGTGTGCTGGAAGTGTGTGATGCGATCGGGCTGGCGTTCTTTGTCATGACCGGTCTGCAAAAAGCGCTGTCGCTGGGCCACAGCCCGGAGATCGCCCTGGTCATGGGGCTGATGACCGGAGTGGCCGGGGGAATAATGCGGGATATCGTCTGCAATGAAATCCCGCTGATTTTTCATAAGGAAATCTACGCCACGGCGGCTATCGCCGGGGGAACCCTGTTTCTGGTGTTGCGGCACTTTCAGGTCGACCCCGACATCGCCATGCTCATCGGTATGTTGACCATACTCACGCTACGCTTGACCGGAATATTCCTGGGGCTTTCCCTGCCGGCATTTTTGCTCAGTGAGGAAAAGAAGGAGTAGACCCGGCCTGCCACCTACCAATGCGCTGGGGGCTCCTGTTATGCGCTGAGGCGCTGAGGGCTCCTGTTATGCGCTGAGGCGCTGAGGGCTCCTTTTCAGCTTTTCAGCGCTGAGGGCTCCAATTTTGGCACCTCAGTCGCCGCGGCCAGCTTGCGGTTGCACCGCCTGAACCCTATACTTTCCGGTTCTTGGTTGGTTAACCAAATTCACACATTTTTCCCCTGACCACTAACCTTCCAGCGCCCAAACAGGAACCGCGATGTACAACCACCGGCTTTTCATTTTGCTCTTGTGCGTATTCCTCTCGGCATGTGGCACAGAGGCAGAGCACCAAAGCACGGACCCGGCCACTGCCCTGACAGTGACTACCAGCCGTATCCAGCAAGCCCGCCTGCTGCACCAGTTACTGGCCCAGGGCAATGTGGTGGCCTGGCAAGAGGCGCAAGTGAGCAGTCGTATCGGCGCTATTCCCCTGGTTGAAGTCCTGGCCAATGTCGGTGACCAGGTACAAAAAGGCCAGCTGCTGGCCCGGCTGGATGAGCGCACCGTGCGGGTGGACCTGGCCCAGGCGGAAGCCGGCCTGGCGGAAGCGGAGGCCGCCCGCATAGAGGCGGACGCCAACTACGCCCGGGTGCGACAACTGAGCGCAGCGCAGAATGTCAGCGAGCAGGATCTGCTGCTGGCCAAGACCCGAGCCGCCACCGCCCTGGCCCGGCAACAAAGCGCCGCCGCTTTGCTGCAACAGCAGCGCCTGCGCCTGGCGGATTGCCGCATTGTGGCCCCGGACGACGGTGTGATCTCGGCGCGGCAGGCAGTGCTGGGCCAGATCCCGGTGCCGGACAGCGACCTGTTCCGCCTGATTCGCCAGAACCGGCTGGAGTGGCGGGCGGAATTATTGCCCGAGCAGATGGCCAGGGTGCAGCCCGGCCAGCAGGTATTGATCGATCTTCCCGGTGGTGGCCAGGCTGAGGGACGGGTGCGGCAACTGGCGCCGGCCCTGGGCCTGGGGTCGCGCCTCGGCATCGCTTACGTCGACCTGCCGGTCGGCAGTGGCGCACGGGCGGGCATGTTCCTGTCCGGGCAGATACGGCAGCAGGAGTACGACGCGCTGGTGGTGCCGGCCGAGTCCATCGTCCTGCGCGACGGCCACAGCATGGTGTTCCTGGTGAGCGAGGATGGCGAGGTGCGCGCACGCCGGGTTGAAACCGGGGCCCGCCAGGCTGAGCGGGTAGAAATTCTCGCCGGTCTGCAGGCGGGCGATGTAGTGGCGGTGGCCGGTGCCGGCTTTCTCGCCGATGGCGACCGGGTGCAATTTCGCACCATGGCACAGGTACCCGCACCATGAGTCTGGCCACCTGGTCCGTTCGCAACCCCACCCCCACGGTGCTGGTGTTTTTCTTTTTGACCATCGCCGGCATCTGGGGCTTCAAGCACCTGCATATCCAGAGTTTTCCGGATATGGACTTTCCCATGGTCAACGTGATCCTGACCCAGCCGGGAGCCGCTCCCGCGCAACTGGAAACCGAGGTGGCGCTCAAAGTCGAGCCGTCCCTCGCCAGCCTCAACGGCGTCAAGTACCTGAATACCAGTATCACCGATGGCTCGGTCTCGATCGCGGTGGAATTCGAGATCGGCACAGCACTGACCGAGGCCCTGCTGGACGTGAAGGACGCTATCGACCGGGTGCGCAACGAACTGCCGGCCGACCTGGAAGACCCGCAGATTTCCAGGGTCACGGTGGGCCCGGGGGACGCGCTGGCGGTCTACGCCCTGTCCCACCCGGATATGGACGAGGAGGCCCTGTCCTGGTTTGTGGATGACACAGTGGAGCAGGCGGTGCTGGGCGTGGCCGGGGTCGGCAGTTTTGAGCGCCTCGGCGGTGTCAGCCGCGAGATCCAGGTCACCATCGACCCGGTGCGGGCGACCTCCCTGGGCGTCACAGCCACTGATATTTCCCGCGCGCTCGGCCGTGTGCATCAGGACACCTCCGGCGGGGTGGCGAAGATCGCCGGCCTCGAGCAGGGCGTGCGGACCCTGGCCAATGTCCAGCGCCCGGCGGACTTGCGCGCCCTGCCCATCGCCCTGGCCGATGGCCGCTCCCTGCGCCTCGACCAGGTCGCCAGGGTCGAGGACACCATTGCCGAGCGCAGCCTGGCGGCGCGCCTGGACGGCCGCCCGGCGGTGGGTTTCAAGGTGCAGCGCAGCAAAGGCTACGACGAGACCCAACTGGCTACAGCCGTGGCCGCGGCCATGGCGAAACTGCAGCAACAACACCCGCAACTGCAAATCCGGCTGGTGAAAACCTCGGTGCACAACACCCTGGATCAGTACAGCGGCTCCATGGATATGCTGCTGGAGGGGGGCCTGCTGGCGGTGCTGGTGATCTGGTGGTTCCTGCGCGACTGGCGCACCACGGTGATCGGTGCGGTGGCCCTGCCGCTTTCCATTCTGCCCACCTTTGCGGTGATGTACTGGATGGATTACTCCCTCAATACCATTACCCTGCTGGCCCTGGCGGTGGTGGTGGGGATCCTGGTAGACGATGCGGTGGTGGAGGTGGAAAATATCGCCCGCCATATGCAGCAGGGCAAATCCGTGCGCACGGCGACCATTGAAGCCGTCAACGAAATTGCCGTAGCGGTGCTGGGCACGACTGCCACCCTCGTGGCCGTGTTCCTGCCCACGGCGTTTATGAGCGGCATTCCCGGCATGGTGTTCAAACAGTTTGGCTGGACCATAGTGGCGGCCATTATCGCCTCGCTGCTGGTGGCGCGCATGGTGACCCCGGTGCTGGCACTTTGGATCCTGAAACCCATCGATCACGACCCGCCGCCCGGGCGCGTCATGAATAACTATCTCCGCTGCGTGGCCTGGTGTATCCGCCACCGCCGCATCACGGTGGCTGCCGGCCTGTTGTTTTTTCTCGGCTCGCTGGCCCTGATTCCACTGATGCCCACGTCGTTTATCCCACCGGAAGACAATGGCCTGATTACGGTCAACATGGAGCTGCCCCCCGGCAGCAACCTGCAGCGCAGCCTTGCGGTGGCGGAAGAGGTGCGGCTGGCACTGACCGATATCGAGGGCATCGATGCCATGTTCACCGCCATTGGCAGCGCCTCGCAAAACATGAGCAGCGGTGGTACCAACGCCGGCCAGGTGCGCAAGGGCACCATCAGCCTGGTGCTGGCACCGCGGCCGCAGCGCATCAGCCAGCAAAAAATCGAGAAGATCGTACGCGCGCGCCTGAACGACATTCCCGGCGCGCGGCTGAGCCTGATGAGCATGCATCCCGGTGAAAAACTGCAGATCATCCTCATTGGTAACGACGCCGAGGCCCTCAAGCTCAGCGCCCAGGCCATCGAGCGGGACCTGCGCAGCCTGCCGTTTCTGTCCGGGATCGTCTCCAGCGCCAGCCTCGATCGCGCCGAGGTCACGGTGCGACCGGACCCGGTGCGGGCCGCGGAACAGGGTATCAGTACCGAGCAGATCGGCGAGACCCTGCGCATCGCCATGTCCGGCGACTTTGAGCCGGCCCTGGCCAAGCTCAACCTGGAAAACCGCCAGCTTGATATTCGGGTGAAAATGCCACTGCAGCTGCGCCAGGACATCGAGGCCATTGGTCAACTGCGGCTGCACGGCCGCGACGGCCTGGTGCCACTGGCCAGTATTGCCGAGCTGGAACTGGAAAGCGGGCCCTCACAAATCGAGCGCTACAACCGCCAGCGCCAGGTCACCATCAGTGCGGATCTCGGCGGCTACCCCATCGGCGCGGCGGTGCAGGCCCGCGACGCGCTGCCGTCGGTGCAGGCTCTGCCCGCCAGTGTCAAACTGATCGAGGCCGGTGATGCCGAGCTAGCCCAGGAGATGATCGCGGGCTTCAGCGTCGCGCTGGCGCTGGGGCTGCTTTTGATCTACGCCGTGCTGGTGCTGCTGTTTCGCGACTGGTTTCAGCCGATTACCATCCTGTCGGCGGTGCCCCTGTCCATCGGCGGTGCCTTTTGTGCCGTGATGCTGGGGGGCCACAGTTTGGGAATGCCGGTGATGATCGGCCTGATTATGCTGCTCGGCATTGTTACCAAAAACTCCATCCTGCTGGTGGACTTTGCCCTGATCGCCCAGCGCGAAGGCCTGTCGCTGCAAGACGCCATCACCGACGCCTGTCGCAAACGCGCCCGCCCCATCGTGATGACCACCGTCGCCATGCTCGCCGGCTTGACGCCGCTGGCACTGGGCTTTGGCGGCGGTGCTGCGCTGCGCCAGCCCATGGCCATGGCGGTAATTGGCGGCCTGATCACATCGACCGCCCTGAGCCTGCTGGTGGTGCCGGTGGTGTTCCTCTATACCCGCCGGCTGGAGACCTGGATGGTAGCGCGGCTGGCCAGGCCGCACGCGGCGGCGCCAGCCACTGACGAGCAGTTGCCCGCCTGACCCTAACCACAGCGAATTGTCCGGTACCGATCGATGAGCAATACTCAACCCGTGCGCCAACGCATTCTCGACGCCGCCCTGGAGCTGGCCCAAACCGTGGGTATCCAGGGTCTCAGCCAGGCGCGAGTGGCGGCCCGGGCCGGCCTGCGCCAGAGCCACCTGACCTACTACTTCCCGGTGCGCACCGACCTGATCAAGGCCACCCTGTCTGCAATTCACGCCCAGATCATGGAAGAAGCCCACAGTTTGCCGAACAGCAATAGCGACCCCGAGCGACTGCGCGAAGCCGACCTGCGCCACTTTTTTACCAGCCAGGTGCGCAACTCGGCGCGCACCCGCCTGTTGTTGTCGGCCATGCACGCCTCCCAGCAGGAACCGGAATTGCGCCGCTGGTTTGCACAGTTTCATAAAGATCTTTTATCAACCCTGGGCGAGATCCTCGCCAGGGCCAGCATCAGCGCGGCGGAGGAAGAGCGAGAACTGTTTCATGTGTGCATGATCGGCGCCAGCTTGCAGGCCCTTCACATCGGCACTGAGGAGGCCAAGGACCGGGCATCGCGCATCGTCGGCAAGGGTTTTGACAAGCTGCTGGCGGCGGCGGATTAATGCCGCCCTGCGCTGATAGCCTTCCACCGCGTAGCGTAATACTATGAATTGCCATCAGGGTATGCGCCAGCTAAAGTGCAACCCGTCAAACATACACAGGCATGAATTACTATGGATTGGTTATTGGCACTACTGGCACTGATCAACCTCGTTGCCATGGCAGTGGTTTACTTGCCGCGGGACGCGGCTCACAGATCCATCCCCTGGGCGGTTTTCGGCATTTCCCTGATCGCCACGGAGCTGGCCTGGGTCTGGCTGCCGCTGCAGGCGCTGCTCGCCATGGTGCTGATTTCGGTTGGGGCACTGGATTCCGGCCTCGGCGCTCTGGCACTGCTGGTATTGCTGGCCACCTGGCCCGGGCTGGGCTGGAACATCTGGCTCAGCACGAAAGCCGAAGCGGCCATTGAAGACGGGCTGGTGGAGGGCCTGGGGCCCAATTACCGCAGCCAGATTCCGCCCCAGGCGCAGGCCCGCCTGCGCCACGCTGTGCGTTTTTCCGACTGGTGCAAACCCCTTTCTTTCGCCCGCCCCGGGGTGGAAGTGATCCGCCACATTCCCTACGGTCCCGCCGGCATTCGCCAGCAACTCGATATCTACCGCCCCGTCAACTTGCCTGCGGACGGCTGCCCGGTGCTATTGCAAATTCACGGTGGCGGCTGGGTCATGGGTGACAAGGGCGGGCAAGCCCTGCCACTGATGTACCACCTGGCCAGCAAGGGCTGGATCTGTGTAGCGGTGAACTACCGCCTGAGCCCCAGTGTCGGTTTCCCCACCCATCTCCACGACTGCAAATCGGCTCTCTGCTGGATCCGCAAGCACGGCCGCGAGTACGGCATGAACCCCGACTTTGTCGCCGTAACCGGCGGCTCCGCCGGCGGCCACCTGACTGCGCTGATGGGGCTCACCGCCAATCTGCCCGAACTGCAACCGGACCACCCCAACATCGATACCAGCGTGCAGGCAGTGGTGCCCTTTTACGGGGTCTACGACTTCCTCACCCGCCACCAGCAAAGCAAGAACCCCAGCGGCTACCAGGAGTTCCTCACCGACCGGGTGCTGCACCAGAGCGCGACCAGCAACCCCGACCTGTGGCGCCTCGCCTCGCCCATCGATCACATCAGCCCCGCGGCGCCGCCATTTATGATTCTGCACGGCACCCTCGACAGCCTGGTTTCGGTCAAGGAAGCGCGGGTCTTCCGCGAGCAGCTGCAAGCGGTATCCGGCAATCCGGTGGTTTACGCAGAATTGGAAGGTGCTGAACACGCCTGGGAGCTGTTTCACTCGCTGCGCACCGAGCATTCTATCGATGGGGTGCACCGCTTCCTGGAATGGGTACTGGCCGGCCGCGCCGCCAAGCCACAGACCACGACTGAAACCGGCAACCGAGGTACCTCCACCGGCAGGGCCCCCTCCCCAACGCTGCCCTCACAACGACTATCCTGAGCACCGCCACTATGCCGACCAACGACGCCAGTACCGATATCGCGCTGCTCACTGCCTATGTGCTGCTGGCGCTGGGGTTCTCCTTTCTGTGCTCCATCGCCGAAGCGGTGCTGCTGAGCATCACGCCGTCTTATATCGAAGGGCAAAAAGCCAAGCGCCCGAATTACGCAGCGTTATTGCAGCAGCTAAAAATGGACAATGTCGACCGTTCGCTGGCGGCGATCCTGACCCTCAACACCATCGCTCACACCGCTGGTGCGGTGGCCGCTGGCGCCAAGGCCAGCGAGGTGTTTGGCAGTGCCTGGTTTGGCCTGTTTTCCGCCGTGATGACCCTGATGATCCTGTTTTTTTCCGAGATTATCCCAAAAACCATAGGCGCAATTTACTGGAAAAAACTGGCCAAACCCACCGCGTTTTTCGTGCGCGCGCTGGTGACCTTGCTGCTGCCGCTGGTGTGGGCTTCGGAACGGCTGACCAAATTTATCTCCCACGGCCAAAACGGTCACTTTATCAGTCGCCACGAGCTGATGGCCATGACTCGGGTGGGTGAAGAGAGCGGGCACATTAAAGACAACGAGTCGCGGGTCATTCACAACCTCTTGCAGCTGAACACTCTTACTGCCCAGGATATTATGACGCCGCGCACGGTCATCTCGGCCCTGCCGGAGGACACGACCGTTCTGGAGGCGGTGCGTTACCTGGTCAAAAAACCCTTCTCCCGTCTGCCCCTCTACTGCGGGGATACTGACAACATCAGCGGCTTTGTGTTGCGCGACGACATCCTGCTCCAGCACATCCTCAACAACGAAACCCTGCCGCTGGTGTCACTCAAGCGCGACTTGATGGCGGTCCCCGCCAAAGCGCGCCTGTCACTGCTGCTGGAGCGCCTGCTGCAGGAGCAGCGTCATATCGCACTGGTGGTGGACGAGTTTGGCGGCACCAAGGGCCTGGTCACCCTGGAAGACCTGCTGGAAACCCTGATGGGCGTGGAAATTATCGATGAGCGCGACAAGATCGAGGACATGCAAGTGCTGGCGCGCAAGCTGTGGAAAAAGCGCGCCAGAAAACTGGGTATCGACACCACGGATACCGATGAGCTGGAGTAGGCTTGTCCTTAGCCGCTGTCCAGTCGGGCCGGTGACAAAGCGATAGGATTAAAGTGTTAAGAATAATCAGGCGCCCCTGGCAGCGACTGACGACCGCCACGCAATCCGCTACTGTATAGCCTTTGTCTGCAAGGCGACCCCCCATGATCAACTACTCCCTGCTCGACCTCTGCCCGGTAGTCGAAGGCAGCAATCCGGCCGAAACTTTCCAGCGCTCCCTGGACCTCGCCCAACACGCCGAGCGCTGGGGCTACAACCGCTACTGGTTGGCCGAACACCACAACATGCCCGGCATTGCCAGCGCCGCCACTGCGGTGGTGATCGGCCATATCGCCGCTGGCACCTCGCGCATTCGGGTCGGCGCCGGCGGCATCATGCTACCCAACCACTCGCCGCTGATTATCGCTGAACAGTTCGGTACCCTGGAGGCGCTGTTTCCCGGCCGTATCGACCTGGGGCTGGGGCGGGCACCGGGAACCGACCAGGCCACCGCCAGGGCGCTGCGGCGCGATCTGCAGAGCAATGCCGAGCGCTTTCCCCAGGATGTGATGGATTTACAGGCCCTGCTCGGCGACCCGCAACCCGGCCAGGGCTTGCTGGCCACGCCGGGCAGCGGCTCCAAAGTACCACTGTGGATACTCGGTTCCAGCACCTTCGGCGCGCAACTGGCCGCTGCCCTGGGTCTGCCCTACGCCTTTGCCTCGCACTTTGCTCCGGGTGATTTGCAAGTGGCCCTGAAGACCTACCGCCACTACTTCCAACCATCGCAATACCTGGACAAACCCTATGTCACCCTGGGCTTTAATGTGATTGCCGCCGACAGTGATGAGGAGGCCGAACTGCTCAGCAGCTCCATGCAGAAATCCTTTGTCAGCCTGCGCCAGGGCAAGCCTCTGCGCCTGCAGCCACCGCAAGCGAATTATCTGCCAACGCTTGGCCCAGCCGAGCGCCACACCTTGCAACAAGTCCTGAGCTGTTCCGCCATCGGTTCAGCCGCCACCGTGGAAACCGGAATCCGCGCCTTCCTGGAGCAAACCGGCGCCGACGAACTGATGCTCAACGGCAATATTTTCGACCACCGGGCGCGCTTGCGCTCGTTTGAGATCGCCGCCGATGTGATGCAGAAAATCAACGGTCGTTAACTATGACCACTAGCCATGGCCACTGACAACGATCACTAACAACTGTCACTAACCTGGCCGCAGCAATATTGTCACAGCCGGCTGCCCCTTGCGACTGTACCGCGATAGGGGTTTAATCGAAATTCAGCCCGCCCACTAAAGGCGGTAATAAAGAGCAAGGAGACATGGTGATGAGTAAAGCGGTTAGAGCCTCTGACACACCTTATGCGGTCGACACTGTGGCCGGCAAAAGCTATTTCTGGTGCGCTTGCGGGCGCAGCAAGCGGCAGCCTTTTTGCGATGGCTCCCATAAGGATACCGGCTTCACACCAGTCAAGTATGAGGCGACGGAATCGAAAAAAATCTTCTTTTGCGGCTGCAAGAGCTGCGCTACTCCCCCGCTCTGCGATGGCAGTCACAAGCGGGGTGCCCAAATCAGCGCAGGAGATTGACCTTGTTTCAACAACCCGACAGCGTTCGCTTTCAGTTGCCACCCTGGCTCAACACGCTGGCGCGCAGCTATGAGCCGTCCACCGATATTGAACAGCGCATGGCGCTGGTCATCGCCGCCTCCCGCCGCAGTGTCGAAATGCAAACCGGCGGCCCTTTTGGCGCCGGCATCTTCGACAGCGACAGCGGTGAACTGATCGCCCTCGGCGCCAACCTGGTCACCAGCGAAGGCCTGTCCATGCTGCACGCCGAAATGGTGGCCATCAGCCTGGCGCAGAGAAAATTTGGCAGTTACTACTTATCAGGGCAAGAGTTATCAGGGCAAGAGTTATCGAGGCAAGAGTTATCAGGGCAAGAGTTGTCCGGACAGGGATTAGAGGGGCAGGAATCCTCGCAACAGAAGTTGCCGAGGCTGGAACTGGTCACCTCCACCGAGCCCTGCACCATGTGCCTGGGGGGCATCCTCTGGTCCGGACTGCGGCGGGTAATCGCTGCTGCGGCCGACGGCGACGCGCGCAAGATAGGTTTTGACGAGGGCCCCAAGCCCGACGACTGGATTCGCTCACTGAACGAGCGCGGAATTGAAGTCATCGCCGGTATCGGCCGCGAGCAGGCCCGCGCCGTGCTCGAGCTCTACGAGCAAACCCAGGGCCATATTTATATCGGTCGCAAACTCAACGGGCCCGGCCCAGGCTAAGCGCCCCCCGCATTAAAGTTGCTGTGGGGGGTCAAAGGTGACCAAGCCCTGCTCATCAAAATAGGGAGTGCCGAGCAGGTACAGCTCCATTTCATGGGCCGCGGTGGACTCGGTAAAGGTCAGGTACACGCGGCCGGTCAAATAGGGGCTCAACGCCCCCAGCAGTTGCCGCGCAATCTCCCGGTCCGCCTCGGCACAGCGCAAAATGACCGCGCCCTCCAGCTCTCCGGCCAGCGCCGGTGGCTCGGCTGAATCCAGCCAGCGGCCGAGATTATTTTGCCCCAGTACCTCCGCCAGTTGCCGGGCGACCCGGGTGCGGCTGGGTAACCCCGGCTGCGCCCACACCCTGAGCTCGGGCCGCAACTGCTTGTATTTCGCCTGCAGCACCCCCAGCGACTGCAACACCTGCTCCCGCTTGATAGACGACACCGCCACAAAGCCCGGTTGCCACGGCCCCCGCGGGTCGCTGTGCAGCAGCAGGTGTTCACCCTGGGCCGAGCTGCTCAGCACCTCCGGCAAATTGGGGTCGTCGCCACTGCAACCGAGCAAGCCGGTGCCCAGCAACAGCCACAGGCTTATCCAGCGCACGGTTCTACCACCGTAATAACGCGTGTTCTGCCACATACAACCTCCCGAATCGCGAATCAAATATTCAACCGGCCGCTGCACCGGGCGCCGGGGCAAAATCATCCACGTTGATGACGTCGCGGATCAGTTCCATCACCTCCCGGATGCGCTCGACCTGGGCGCTATCAATCAGGCCCTGCTCCAGCGCCTGGGCGCTCAACTCCTCGTAGTTATTGATGCTCAATACCGTGTGCAGCTGTTTGTTGATCAGCTTTTCCGTGCTCGCAATTTCCTGGATGCCGGCAAACGCCGCCGCCAGTTTGGCGGTCACCTCCTCACCCCGGGGCTGGTACAGGCCCTGCTTGATGCGCTCCCGCGCCGGGTTATCGCTGAGCAGGATGCGGGCAGTGTACTTGCCGAGCCGATCGGAGGGCACTCTATAGGGGCGCCCCAGCGGGAACACCAGCCAGCGGATAACGGCCCCCAGCAGCGGCGACGGCAAATTGCGCAGCGCGTTCACCAGCGACGTCTGGATTTGATAGAGACTGTCGCGCATGGCCCAGTGCACCAGCGGCCGGTCTTCCTTCGGGCAGCCACTGTCCTCGAACTGCTTCAGCACCGCCGATGCCAGGTACAGGTGAATAAACACATCAGCCATACGCCCGGAGATTTTCTCGCGGAATTTAAAGGCGCCGCCCATGCTCAACAGGATGGTATCGGCCACCAGCGCAAAGGCACTGCTCATGCGGGTAATCTGGCGGTAGTAGTGGGCAGTTTTGCCCTGTACCGGAGCGCGAATAAAACGCGCGCCGGTGACGCCATAGACCAGGGTGCGCGCCAGATTGCGCAGCACAAAGCCGATGTGGCTGAACAGCGCCTGGTCAAATTTGGCCAGCGCCTGGTCGGAGTTTTGCTCCCCGGCCAGCTGCATCTCACGCTGCAGGTAGGGGTGATTGCGAATGGCACCCTGGCCAAAAATAATCAGGCTGCGGGTGAGAATATTGGCGCCTTCCACGGTGATGGCGATGGGCAGCGCCTGGTAAATGGCGGCCATATAGTTGCCCGGGCCGGTGATGATGCCCTTGCCGGCGTGGATATCCATGGCGTCGTTGACACAGCGCCGGTTGGCCTCCGTGGCGTGATACTTGAGCATGGCCGACAGCACCCCGGGCTTCTCGCCGAGCTCCAGTGCGCTCAAGGTCAGCAAGCGGGCGGCGTCGAGGCGATAGGCTTCACCGGCCATGCGCGCCAGCGGCTCCTCGATGCCCTCGAAGTAGCCGATGGGCATGCCGAACTGCTTGCGAATACGGGCGTACTCGCCGCTGTAAATGGCACTTAGCTTGACCCCGGCGGTGCCCAGCGCCGGCAGGGAAATGGCGCGCCCGGCCGCCAGGCTGTGCATCAACATCCGCCAGCCCTGGCCGATGCGCGCCTGCCCGCCAATCACGTAACTCATGGGGATAAAAACATTGTCTCCCCGGGTGGGGCCGTTCATAAACACCGAGCCCACCGGGAAGTGGCGATTGCCGGTCCAGACCCCGGCGGTGTCGGTGGGAATCAGCGCGCAGGTAATGCCCAGCTCCTGCTCTTCCCCCAGCAGGCCATCCGGGTCATAGGTTTGAAAGGCCAGCCCTAGCACCGTGGCCACCGGCGCCAGGGTGATATAGCGCTTGTTCCAGCTGACCCGCAGCCCCAGTACCTCCTCCCCCTGCCAGTCGCCCTTGCAGACGACGCCCCGGTCCGGCATGGAGGCTGCATCGGAGCCTGCGGTGGGCCCGGTGAGGGCAAAACAGGGGATGTCCTCGCCGCTGGCCAGCCGCGGCAGGTAATACTGCTGCTGCTCTTCGGTGCCGAAGTCGCGCAGCAACTCGCCCGGGCCGAGGGAGTTGGGCACCATGACCGTGACCGCGGCCGTGAGATCACGGCTGGCGATTTTGGTGACGATGGCAGAGTTGCCGTAGGGGCTGAACTCCAGTCCGCCGTATTTCTTTTCGATGATCAGGCTGAAAAAGCCATTGTCGCGCAGGAACTGCCAAACCGGCGCCGGCAGATCCTGCTGCTTCTCAATTTTCCAGCTGTCGAGCATGGCGCAGAGTTCTTCCAGCGGGCCGTCGATAAAGGCCTGCTCCGCCTCGCGCAGGGTCGGCGCGGGAGTGTGCAGCAACTTGTCCCAGTCGGGGCTGCCGGAAAACAGCTCCGCATCCCACCAAACCGTACCGGCTTCCAGCGCCTCGCGCTCAGTGTCCGACAGGCGCGGGGCAATCTTGCGAAACCAGGCGAACACCGGGCCACTAACCAGCGCAACGCGCAGTGAGTTGCGAGAGAGCAAGTAGCAGGTAATAGCAGCCACGGCGGTCAGTAACAGCAACCAGCCAGACACTCCACCCAGTACGACAAAGGCCAATAACAGGGTTGCCAGGCCGATGGCGGCACTGATCAAACGCACCTGGTAAAACCCCAGGGCCAGCAAAACCGCCAGTAAAACGCAAAACGCGAACATAAGTTCAATCTCCGGGTAACAGTGATTGTTGGTTCAGCCGCCGTCACCCAAAGCAGGTGCCTTAGTGGCGCCGGTAGCTGTTATTTTGACCCTGAAGCTGCTTTCCCCTGCATAGTATCACTGCCGCACAGTTTGCATAACCATTGTGCAGCGCAGCTGTTGAGCAAATGGGCGACAGCATCTCCAACTAACAAGCATACGGGGAAGTGGCGACAGTGGTTTGCACTGGGTCAATAAACGTAGTATCAAGTACGCCAATTCAGCCAACCGCGCGGCAACCGTCGCGGCGCGCCCCTGTAAGGTGACCCCCAGACATGGAACAGACACAAAAACTCGCGGTTCTAATCGATGCCGACAATGCCCAACCCAGTATCGTCGAGGGCCTGCTCGGTGAAATTGCCAACTACGGCACCGCCAACGTCAAGCGCAGTTACGGCGACTGGACCGGGCCCGGCCTGAAGGGCTGGAAAGATGTGCTGCTGGAGTATTCCATCCAGCCGATTCAACAGTTCGGCTACACCCGCGGCAAGAATTCCACCGACAGCGCCCTGATTATCGATGCCATGGACCTGCTCTACACCGGTAACTTCACCGGCTTTTGCATCGTCTCCAGTGACAGCGACTTCACCAAGCTGGCCTCGCGTATTCGCGAGTCGGGGCTGGTGGTGTACGGCTTCGGCGAGAAGAAAACCCCGGCTGCCTTCGTCTCCGCCTGTGACAAATTTATCTACACCGAGGTGTTGCGCGGCAAGACCGATGAAAGCGTGAAGATCGCAAAGAAAAGCGCCAATGAGCTGAAGCAGGACGCCAAGCTGGTGAACTTGTTGCGCAATGCGGTGGAGGCCTCCTCCGACGAAAGTGGCTGGGCCCAGCTCGGCCCGGTGGGCAGCAATATCGCCAAGCAGTCGCCGGATTTCGACCCGCGCAATTACGGCTACGGCAAGCTCGGCGAACTGGTTGCCGCCACCAAACTGTTTGAAATTGAACAGCGCCAGATTGGTGACACCAATTCAAAGGCCGTCTACGTGCGCGACAAGCGCAAAAAATAAACCCGGCTCACCGCTGGTGAGCATTAACCCCGAGAGCCCATGACAGGATTACTGTTATTTGTAACGCGATTTTGGTTGCCGCTGAGTGCAGCGCAATTGACACTGATTACCACTTTGTCACTGCTGCCCCTGAGTCAACTGCCAGAGGTGTCCGGCGGTGACAAGCTGCATCACCTGCTGGCCTACTGCGCCCTGATGTTTCCCGTGGCCCTGCGCAAACCCGCGCACTGGGTCTGGATAGGCCTGTTATTTTTGGCCCTAAGCGGTGCGATTGAATTGCTGCAGCCACTGGTAAATCGCTACGCCCAGTGGTCAGACCTGTTCGCTAACGGGCTCGGCCTGGGCCTGGGCCTGCTAGTGGCAATAGTGGCGCGGCGATACTGCTTGCCGGCGCCACAGGTCGATCAATAATCCAGCCACAGGTAGGAGTGCCAGAAGAACTCGCTGCGCCCGGACAGGGCCGGGGCGGTACAGTTGATTTTATTGCGGCCCGGCTGACTCGGCGGCAGTTGCAATTGGTAGGTCAGCGCCGCCTGGGCGACCAGCTGCAGTGGCTCCCCGGCAGCGGTAAAGCAGCCGAGCCCCTGCTCGCGATAATCCCCGGCCGCCAGGCGCAGGGTCAACACTGATCCCGAGGACGCCGCACCTGGCGCCGCCAGGGTTTCTTCCAGCACTGGCAGGGGCCGACTGTTGATGGCGACTTTGAAGCGCTCCATATCCGCATAGCCCGTGGCCATGGGAAAGCGCGGAATCTGCCGCGGGTCGGTGTGGTGACCCACCGCGCCCGACTGCTGCGCCAGACCGTACAGCTTGCGCGCCTGCAGCAGTGCTTTCATGGCGGCATTGTATTCCCCAAACGGGTAGGCGAAGCTGTTGCCCGCCGCCCCCAGTTCAGCCTTGAGACGCGCCCGATTCTCGTCGATCTCCCAGCTGATGCGCCGCTGCCAAGCGGCCTCGGACTCCTCTTTCTGGCGCCGTGCCAAATAGGCGTGGGTGACCGAGTGCGGGGCAAAACTGGCGCCGCGCCCGCGCAGTTCACGGGCCTGCTGCCAGCTCAGGTAGCCGCGCGTTTTGTTATCCAGCGGCTCACTGGCCAGGAAGACCGTGTAGGGCCACCCCAGCTCTTCCAGCAGCGGCGCCGCCTGGCTGTAGATGGACTCATAGGCGTCGTCGAAAGTGATTACAACACTGTTCTCCGGCACCGTTTTGCCCGCCATAAGGCGGTCGAGCAGGTCGTCCAGAGCCAGCACCTGGTAGCCGTTGCTGTGCAGGTAATCGAGGTGCTGGCGAAACTGGTCGGGGGTAACGCTGGTGCTGGGCGGTGTGCTGGCGCTGACATGGTGATAGAGCAAGATCACGGCGTGATCGTCCGCCGCCGGCAGCGCCCCGGCAAAACCACAGAGCAATAACGCCAGCAGCCGCAAACACTGTTTAAGGCTGAACTGTTTAAGTCTGGACAGTTTAAACCTGGATTGCACAAACCTGGAATGGCACAGCATCGGTCTCAATGCTCCTGCGCCGCCTGCAGGCTGAGGGCAAACCTGCGGTACTGGCGAATCATGGACTTTAACTCCGTCACATAAGCGTGGCGGCGCTCTGAATAGTGCAGCAGGCCATCGGCCAACGCCAGACCGTTCACTGCGGCATTTTGCTGGCGCAGTTTGGCGCGGATAGCGCGCATGGGCTTGTAGCGCGGGTGACTGTTGAGGTTGAGCAAGTAATCGGCAATGGCGTCTTCCACCGTGGCAAAGGATTTCAGCTCGTGTTTCGCCCCCTTCTTGCGCTTCGCCGGCACCACCCCGCAGCCGGGTTCGTAGCACCACTGGCCAAACAGGTTGTTGCCGGTCAGGGCAAAGCGGGAGCGACCCCAGCCCGACTCCTTGGCGGCTTGCACCAGGGCCAGCTCCAGCGGAATGGTATCCACCCGCAGCAACAGAGCTTCCAACTGCCTGGCTGGGCTCAGGTCTGTATCCACCCGGTATTGTTCACTCAGTTCCTGCAATGCCTGCGCTTCACTGGAGGACATCTGCTTGTCGTCGGCGTAGCTGGCGGCCAACTCCTGCAGGCGCTGGCGCTGGGCGGCAATAACGGCATTCTGGCGTTCGACCATGGGCTGCAGATACTCGAAGAAGGCCGCCTTCATGGCCTGCACGTCTTCAAATTGCTTGAAATCCGGCAGCGGCTCCACTACCTCCGGCGGCGGCACTGGCTGCCGTAAAGACCAGATAACCAACAAAACCAGGCCCGCACACAACAGACCCACTGCCAGCACTCTGCGCCGACCTGTCACTGTATCCAATAAGTGTTTCATCAGCGGAAGCTTGCCCGTATGCGTCGATTTCAGCAAGGCTTTTGCAATAAATATCCCATGGCGCCCAGCGCGACAGCCCGGCTGGTATAACGTGAAGGCTTGCGCTCAACTGACGGCCCCTGGCCGGGCTACCAGCTTTTGAAAAGAAAACAACTAAAGAGAGGAAACTGCAAGGGCAGTGGCGCGCTAGTCGGGCCGGGTACGCCAGGTTACGGCGGTAGCAAAATGTGCAAGTAATGCCGGGCGGCGGCGGGACGCACTGCTGGCGTACCCGGCCGCTGCCCGTGGCGGCAATTTACTTGGCGTTTTTAGCCCGCTTGCGCTCGTTTTCGGTCAGCAATTTCTTACGAATACGAATGCTTTTCGGGGTCACTTCCACCAGTTCATCGTCCTCGATAAACTCCAGCGCCTGCTCCAGCGTGTGCTTGATCGGCGGCGTCAGGGTCAGGGCTTCGTCGGTGCCGGAAGCGCGCACGTTGGTCAGCTGCTTGCCCTTGGTGGGGTTGACCACCAGGTCATTGGCGCGGGAGTGAATGCCGATCACCTGGCCTTCATACACCTCGGCCGCATGCCCGAGGAACAAGCGACCGCGTTCCTGCAAGTTAAACAGGCCGTAGGCCAGGGTCTTGCCTTTGACCATGCTCACCAGCACACCGTTTTGGCGATGCACGACTTCACCCTCTTTGACCGGGCCGTAGTGGTCAAAAATACTGGTCATGATGCCGGAGCCGGAAGTCAGGGTCAGGAACTGGCCGCGGAAGCCAATCAGGCCCCGGGACGGCACCAGGAATTCCAGCCGCACCCGGCCCTTGCCATCGGGCTCCATATTGCGCAGCTCGCCCTTGCGCAGACCCAGCTCTTCCATAATGGCGCCCTGGTGCTGCTCTTCGACGTCGATCACCACCTGCTCGAAGGGCTCGTGGATTTCACCGTCCACCTCTTTCTGCACCACTTCCGGACGGGATACGCCCATTTCGAAACCTTCGCGACGCATGGTTTCGATCAGCACCGACAAATGCAGCTCGCCGCGACCGGAGACCTTGAATTTGTCCGCTGTGTCACCCTGCTCGACCCGCAGGGCGACGTTGTGAATCAACTCCTGCTCGAGCCGCTCCTTGATATTGCGCGAAGTGACAAACTTGCCCTCGAGCCCGGCAAAGGGTGAGTCATTGACCATAAAGGTCATGCTGACGGTGGGCTGGTCGACGCTCAGCGGCGGCAGCGCCTCCACCTTGAGCGGGTCGCACAGGGTGTCGGAAATACTGAGGCCGTCGATACCGGTAATGCAGACGATGTCACCGGCGGCAGCGGAGTCAGTGTCGATGCGCTCCAGCCCCAGGTAACCTTTTACATTCAGGATCTTGCCCTTGCGCTCTTTACCATTGGCGGATTTCACCACCACTTGCTGGTTGGGCTTGAGGCTGCCCCGGGTAATGCGACCGACGCCAATAACACCGACGTAGCTGTCGTAGTCGAGGGCAGATATTTGCATCTGGAACGGGCCTTCACGGTCCACATTCGGGGTCGGCACCCGGTCGACGATCATCTGGTACAGTGGGGTCATGTCCTCGGCCAAATCCTCCGGGTCGAGACCGGCAATACCGTTCAGGGCGGAGGCGTAGATCACCGGGAAATCCAGTTGCTCGTCGCTGGCGCCGAGGTTGTCGAACAGGTCAAACACCTGGTCCATGACCCAGTCCGGACGGGCGCCGGGGCGGTCGATTTTGTTGATCACCACAATTGGTTTCAGGCCTTTTTCAAACGCCTTCGAGGTAACAAAACGCGTCTGCGGCATGGGACCGTCGACGGCGTCCACCAGCAGCAACACCGAGTCCACCATGGACAGAACCCGCTCCACTTCACCGCCAAAGTCGGCGTGGCCGGGGGTGTCGACGATGTTGATGCGGTAATCGTTCCAGCGGATGGCGGTGTTCTTGGCGAGGATGGTGATGCCGCGCTCCTTCTCCTGGTCGTTGGAGTCCATAACCCGTTCCGCACCGACGTCTTTGCGATCGAGGGTACCGGACTGGCTGAGGAGCTTGTCGACCAGGGTGGTTTTACCGTGGTCAACGTGAGCAATAATGGCGATATTTCGTAGATTTTCTATCACAGGGGAGTCTCTGCAGCGGGGCGACTACCCGCGAAGGAGGAGTGGCCGAAAAATTTGGGTGCGGCATTATACCCGTGTCGAGGCGATGATAAAATAACCAATTGCGGAATATCGCGGCAGCGGCCCATTGCCGCCGCCAATATGAGAGGTTTTCCAGCCCCCGGGCCCAATAACCGGGCTTAATAAAAAGACCCCGCCACCAGGGACGGGGTCAAAACAGCAGCAGGATTAAGGGTTGATACTGGACCAGGGACTAGTCGTCGCCATCGTCCTCGTCGATAACCCCTTGCAGCGCGATGCAGGCGCCATCCTCCACTTCCGCCAGCAGGCCGACGCCGGGGGCGTAGTACTTGTGAGCCGAGGCATCGGGCTCTATGGGTGTGTACTCCAGGGTCACCATACAGTGGCCTGCTTCAGCCCCCTCCTCGACACAACGCTCGGACAGGAACTCCGCCACTGCGGCAGTAACGTCTTCATCCTCGCACTCATCGTCAGGCAACATGCCGGGAGCGCTGACAGTAAGGATTTTGCCCACATCCTCAGCGTCTCCCCAGGCCACTTCCTGGCGGTAGGTGCGCCCTACGTTGGCGGCGCCATCGGCAAAGAACAGGATGCCGGGCTGGGCGCCGTCACGAAACGCCTTCCAGGAACCGTCGATGTCCACCAGTTCGGCCGCCTCCGGTTCGTCGCCTTCATAGAACTCGAAGTTCTCCGATATTTCACCACAATACCAGACGTTTCCGTCCGTATCCTGGGCATACCAGTCATCGGTGTCTTCCACATCGAGGCCGTCTTCGGTGACCAGGTCATTGACGGTGCGGCAGTGAACGCCGTTGATCAGCTTGATTTCATCGGTAACCAGCACGGTGATGGTCTCACCGTCGCCGAAGTAGGTCTGCGAACTGCCGGGGGTGAGATCAAACCAGGGGTTGGCGTTGCCACTGTTGATGTCATCGGGGTGGACAAAGTTTTCTGCCGCCCAGATATCCGCCATGTCGTAAGGGGCCTCGCCAATAATGTTGCACAGCTGGCGTCGCGCACGCCGCTGCGCCTTGCATTCGTCGAGCCCCTCGAGGCGCTCTTCCCGCGCTTCTGCCAGGCACTCGGCGCGCTCGTCACGGTCACGCATATTGATACAAACGGCGATGGCCTCGTTTAGGTCGTCGCGAACATCAAAGGAACAGGCCCGGCGCATAATATCTGCCGTGCGTGTACAGGCCTGGGCGGCCCAGAGATCGGCAGATCCCAATAAAAACATGATGGCCATCAGGCCTGAGGTTAGGTAGAGTTTCATTGTCCTTCTCCGAATCGTTGATAACGGATTTGCTAATAACCTGCTTGCGGCACCGGCATAATCGCTTGGCCGGTGCCGATACCCTAAGAGAGCCGGGTAGCGCGATTTTTCTGTCGCCAAACTCCGAATTATTTTAAAAAAACAAGGTAAAGCGCCGGGATGCCAAAGGTTATAAATCTAACAGCCGCTGCGACGACTCTGTTGCTGCTCGCCGCTGTTGTCGCGGCCCAGCCCGCCATACACACCTTTGGCGACCTTATCGACAGCCTGCGGCGCCAGGGTTACGTCATCATCTACAGCAACAGCCTGCTGAGCCCCGCAGAGCCCATCCCGGAGTCCCTCGACCCGGCCACACCCGATCTCGAGGAACTGACCAGGCTACTGGACCAACGCCAGTTGCAACTGCAGCAGCACGGTAAGGTATGGACCATTCGCCGCAGCGAACAACCGCGGGTCAAAGATCAACTGCCAGCGAAGCCGGCCCCGGAACAGGCGCTGGAAAACATTATTGTGACCGGCACCCTGCACCGCATCACCGAAGCCAACCTGGCCGGCTCCATGCATCGCTTGAGCAGCAACGAGCTGGCGATAACCCCTTCCGCCGCCTCCGACCCACTGCGCGCCAGCCTGCGCCTGCCCGGTGTTTCGTCGGTTGGGGTGTCGGCCAAGCCGCGCATTCGCGGCGGTTTGCAAGATGAGTTGCTGGTCATCCAGGACGGCGTGGAATTGCTCGAACCCTTTCACCTGGCCGACTACCACAGCGCTTACAGCACCATCGATTACTACGCCATCGAGTCCATCGACTTCTACACCGGCGGCTTTCCATCCCGTTACGGCAATCGTATGAGCGGGGTCATGGATATTCGCAACGACTGGGGTGAACGGGAGCACCGGCAGCATTTGGGCATTTCCACCTTCGCCAATTTTTACAGCGCCCACGGCGAACTGGTGGATGCGGACACCGGTAACTGGCAACTGTCCCTGCGCCAGGGCGATCTCAGCGACCTCACCGATTACATCCAAAGCCGGTCCGGGCAACCGGAATACCAGGACGCCGCGACCAGGTTGACGATGCAGCTCAACAAACAGCTGCAACTGACTCTGGGGGGCAGTTACGCCAAGGATGACATCCATTTTATCGACGCCGAGGAGGCCGCCCGGGCGCGGGTTGCAACCCATTTGCTCTGGGCCGGCCTGCAGTGGCAGCAGGGCCAGCTGCGCAGTAACCTGACCCTGTCCTGGCTGGACCTGGGCCGGGACAAGCGGCTCACCAGTTTTGAGGAGGAGGCCGAGGACAAGGGCGGCGAATTGAATCACCAGCAGGATATTGAGCGCTGGTCCCTGCGCCACGACCTGTCGCTGTTGCGCAACGACCTGCTGCTGGAATTTGGCTGGCAGGCAGAGCGCAGCCGCGCCCACTATCAGCACCACAGCCGCATCAATCGTGGCGACCTGGCTGACTTGCTGGATACCGAGCGCGAAGTCGAGCGCGACCTGGACCTGCGCCCGCGGGGATGGTCGGGCGGCGCCTATGTGCAGGCTGAGTGGTCGCTGTCACCCGAACTGGTCGTGCAGCCCAGCCTGCGCTGGGATTTCCAGGATTACTACCTGGCCAGCGGCAGTCGCCAGCAGTTAGCACCCCGCATTGGCCTGGCCTACGAGTTCCAGCCCGAGACTTTCCTGCGCCTCAGCCTGGGCCGCTTCTATCAACCGGAAGGTGTGCAGGAGTTGCAGGTGCTGGACGGGGTGACCGAATTCTATGCACCCCAGCGCTCCGACCAATACATCGTCGGCCTGATTCGCAACTGGCGCCAGTTGTCGATCAGCGCGGATATCTATTACAAGCGCTACGCCAACCAGAAGGGGCGCTTCGAAAATGTCTTTAATCCGTTTGTGTTGCTGCCTGAAATGGAGCCGGACCGGATCGCTATCGCGCCCCGCCGCGCTGAGACCCAAGGCCTGGACCTGGAAGTTCACTACGAGTGGAGCGCAATCTGGAGTGGCCAGTTGCGTTACAGTTTTATGGACGCCTGGGATCGCATCGACGATCGCAAAATCGACCGTCGCTGGTCGCAGCGCCACACGGTGCACGCCGGCCTGACCTGGCAGAGCGACAGTTTCACAGCCGCGGTGGTCGCCACCTGGCACTCGGGTTGGCGCAGCACCCGCCTGCCGACACTGGTTGATGACACGCTGGTATTGGCGGATTATCTCAATAATACCGAGTTGCGCAGCTACGCTTCGCTGGATATCAATATCCGCAAGCGCTGGCCTGTGGGCGCCAACCAGATCGAGGTTTTCGCCGATATCAGCAACCTCACTGATCGCAAAAATATCGCCGGTATCGACTTTGACCTGGAGGAGACCGACGAGGAGGATGTGTTCGAGCTGGTGCCCGATTTCGAAACCCTGCTTGGACGGGTGGTATCGCTGGGTATTATTTTCTCGTTTTGATGTGTTGGTTTGAATATGAAGAGCGTGGTTTAGCGCGGCGGCCCGGTGGGTGTGCCCCGCCAGACCGGCCGCAGACTCTCCGCGCTTTTCGCGCTCCCGGCCTCTTGTGAACGTCTTAGTCGTTGCTTCTCTTCGTTTTACTTGGATATTTGTTGGTAGCAAAACATGGTATGGCGCGGCGGCCCGGTGGGTGTGCCCTGCCAGACCGGCCGCAGGCTCTCCGCGCTTTTCGCGCTCCCGGAAACTCGCTAGCGCTCAAACATCCGTCCGCGAAAACCCGAAAAGCGCGGAGAGCCTAAACGCGACCTGATTGGTCTGGCAGGGCACACCCACCGAGCCTTGACCAGGCATCGAGCGAGATTCTGGGAAAAGACAATAATAAAAATAAAGATATTGAGGTCCTCGCAAGAATAAATTATCTCGATCATCTGCGAGTTCTGGTGGATATGAAGGGCATACCGTTGAGGTCTTGACCAGACCTCAGTTCTGTAAGTTGGAAATCAAATTACACTGCTCTTAGATACCACAATGTAGTCAGCGGTGGGGGGAGCCCGTTGCGGATCAATCAGGCCATGCTTATCCCCCCGACCACATTTGGGGTAGTCGGCGAGGACTGTCTGAATCCCAATTTTTTGCGCGTCTTTTTGCGCAAAAAATGGTTGAGTTTCACAGCCGCCAAATGTGGTCGGGGGGATATGGCCGATCCGCAATGGGCTCCCCCCACCGATGACGGGCAGTCCACTCATATCTCGAATGTGCATTTCTATTCACTCAGCACCGCGCTCGACAATTAGCTCCGGCTGCAAGTGTGGGTGTCCATGCAAGAGCCATGTAAGAGTCGATGTAAGCATCCCTGAAAACATAGGTGTCCATGTAAGCAGCCGATCCGCAATGGGCTCCCCCCACCGATGACGGGCAGTCCACTCATATCTCGAATGTGCATTTCTATTCACTCAGCACCGCGCTCGACAATTAGCTCCGGCTGCAAGTGTGGGTATCCATGCAAAGGTACAAGCATGAGTGTCCAGCTAAGGGTATGGCCGATGCGGATTGGTGCTCGGCACAGGTGTGTTAGTAGCGGGGTAGCAGGGACACTTGCAGTTGGCGCTGGTCTACGAGTGCGGCCGACAAGTCGGTGGCCGCCAGTACTGGTTGCAGAGCTTCGAGGGGGTCGATGCCGTTGATATCGCCGTGCAGCATGGTGGTGTGGGCGTAGACTTTTGCACTGTCGCTGGCGAACTTCAGTTGCAGGCCGCTCTCTTGGGCCACCCATTGCAGAAAGCCGAAGGCGGTGTTGCCCTCCAGCTCAAATTGCGGGCCGGATTGATAGATCCACTGCCAGGGTTCACCACTGGGGGCGATGTCGGTTACCCGCACTTCGCTGGCTTGATTGATCACCAGTTGCCGGGCACCGCCGTCGCTGGCGTCGGCACGGTACTGGTTGCGGCCTGCAGCCAGGGCGATGGCCCCGCGCCGCACCCGGGCCACCATGCGCTCCGGCTCCAGGCCGAGGGTGAATTGGGTGCCCACGTCGCGAACCTCGCCAAATGGGGTTGTCACCAGCAAACCGGTGGCGGTGCCGGGGTTACTGCTTGACTTGTTGGTACTGGCGATACTATTGCCGGGGCTAGCGCTAGTGGCAGTGCTGTTGCTATTGCTGTTGCTGTAGCTGTAGCCACTGAAGTCGCTGACGTAGATCTCGCCCGCCAGCAGCTCCAGCTTGTCCCGCTGGAGGCGCAGGCGAGTTTGGTGATTGAGGCGCACATCGTATTGGCCGTAGCGCAGGGCCAGCAAGCCATCGCTGCCGGTGGCAACGGTGCTCGGTAGCGTTACGCCCTGGCCCAGGGCTGCAGCGCCGGCGCTGGCTGCCCCGGCTTGCAGGGTTACACCATTACCGTGAACACTGACCACTCGGACCTCTGGCAGCGGGTCGTTGTCCCCTGGCAGTGTCAGCAGCAAGCCGGCGCCGACAAGCACCAGCAGGCAGGCGCTGTAGGCAAACTGGCGCCAGCGGCGCTGGCGGCGCGCGCTTCGGGCCTGGGCCAACTCCCGGCGAAAGCCCGCCTCCCAGCTTTGACTGAGGTGAGCGGGCAGATCTTCACGCTTGCCCACGGCACGCAGCAGGCGTGCCAGCCGCTGCTCTTCGTCCAGCGGCCCGGGGGAGTCGGGTTTGTTTTCGTCGTTGTTCATAAACTTCTCACTTGCTACCTCATTGCGCTCACTGCCTTATTTCGCTCGCCACCTCATTTAACTACCTGTCATTTAACTATCTGTCATTTAACTATCTGTCATTTAACTACCTGCAAAGCCACATCGCACACTTCCCGAAAGGCCCGGCGCGCTCGCGCTAACAGCGATTGGGTTGCTTCGTCACTGGTTTGCATCTGCGCGGCGATCTCCTTTGAATTTAGCCCCTCTATGTATTTGAGTTCCAGCGCCCGGGCGTAGTGCTCCGGCAGTTGATCGAGGGCAAACTGAATCAGGCCGATCAGTTCGCGACGCTGGTTGAGCGCCTCCGGCTGCAGGCGCTCGTCCAATTCTATGGTTTCGACCACGCTGCGCAGAATTTCGTCATTCAGGTACGGCGTCATCATATCTCCGTGGCGATGGACTTCCGCCAATTGGCGAGAGATCTCGTGGCGACAGATGCGAATCAACCAGGCCAACAGGGTCGCCTCGCCGCGATAGGTTTCCAGCCGCCGCGCCGCCTGGGCCAGGGTTTTCTGCACCACTTCGTCGACGTCTGCTTCGATATCCAGCCGGTGGCGGGCGTAGCGGAACAACTTGGGAAAATATTCATCCATGAATGCCCGTAACGCGCGCTCGTCGCCAGCCAGCACGTTGGCCGCCAGGCGCCGATCACGGAGCAGTTGAATTGCGCTGACCTCAGGGTTATTTTCGCTCATATCACTCTATTAGAGGGGCGATGGCGCAAAAATCTATCGCGGCTGCGGTAAAATTCTTCGCTGCCACAAGTTTGATTATTGCAGATACTCTGGTTGTGGCGTGCCTGGCCAGGGGTCGCGCTATTGCCGCCGCCTACATGGAGAGGTATTCGGGCGAGCGCAAGAACTCCAGCATTTCTTCGGCCGGCATGGGTTTGGCGAAGTAATAGCCCTGGCCCTCGCCGCAGCCCTGGGCGGTCAAATAATCCAGCTGGGCCTGGGTTTCTATACCTTCCGCTACAGTGGTCAATGAGAGTCGTCGGCACAGATCCAGCAGGGATGCGACGATAGCGGTGGATTGACTGTTGCTGCCCAGCTGGGCGGTAAAACTGCGATCAATTTTCACCGCATCAATGGGCAGGTTGCGCAAAAAAGTCAGCGAGGAGTAACCGGTACCAAAGTCATCGAGACTGATTTTGACACCCACCGCACGCAGCTTTTGCAGGTGGCGCTTGACCAGTAATTCGTCGGTGAGAATACTGGTTTCGGTCAGTTCAATCTCCAGCCGCGACAGGGGAATCCGGAACTGGCTGGCCAGGGAGATAAAGTTTTCCGCAAAGCTCTCCTGCACCATTTGCCGGGCGGAAACATTGATGGCGATACGGATGCTGGCAGGCAGCATCTCGTCCCACTCGCGAATGTGATGGAAGGCCTCGGCAATAACCCAGCGACCAATATCGTGAATAAGCTGCGACTCTTCCGCCAGCGGGATAAAGTCTACCGGAGAAACCAGGCCGCTGGCCGGATCGCGCCAGCGAATCAGCGCCTCAAAACCCGCAATCGAGCGACTGGCGAGAGTGATTTTCGGCTGAAAATACAACTCAAACTCGGAGCGCTTCAACCCGGAGGCGATGCGCTGTTCCAGCTCCAGGCGCTCGTGTACCTGGCTATTGATGGCCTCGGTAAACAGGTAATACTTGTTTTTGCCGAGGCTCTTGGCCTCGTACATGGCCAGGTCGGCATTGCGCAGCAGGGTATCGGCATCGGCACCATCAAACGGGTAGATGGCGATACCAATACTGGCGCCCACGCTCACCGGGCTGTCATCCAGTATCACCGGCTCATTGATATCGGTAATCAGGCGCTCGGCAATCAGCGCGATATCGCGGGCACTCTTGAGGTTATTGAGGATGGCATTGAATTCGTCACCGCCGCGGCGGCTGATCATCAAGCCACCTTCATCCGTCTCCCTATCCGGGCTGCCCACCACCAGGTCGCCGCTGCGCAGGGAGTCACTCAGGCGCTCGCCTATGACCACCAGCAATTGGTCACCGGCGGCGTGGCCGAGCCGGTCATTGACTTTCTTGAAGTCATCCAGGTCGATAAACAACACGCTCAGCAAGCTGTTGTTGCGCGCTGCAACCTCGATCATCTGCGCCAGCGAGCGGCGCAAGGTCTCCCGATTGGGCAACTTGGTCAGGGGGTCAAAAAATGCCAGCTGGGTCACCCGATCGTTGGACTCCTTCAGGCGGCTGCCCATGGTGCGGAAGGAGGCGGCCAGCTCGCCAATCTCGTCGCTGCTGGTAATGGCGATATCCGGCAAGTACTCGCCGGCAGAAATTTTGCGGGTGGCCCGGTTGAGATGATCCAGTGGGCGAATGACCATCCGCGCCAGCTGAAAATACAGGAAAAACGAGACCAGGGTCACCAGGATTGCAGTCACTACCAGCGCGGTGCTGATAATACGGCGAATATTCTGCAGGCGCTTTTCTATATCCACCAGCGACCCCAGCCAGATCGACACACCCACAGGCTGCAGGGTGAGCTGGTAAGTTTTACCCTCCAACGTCAGCTCAACAAACTTTGCCTCCGGTGCCGCCGTGGCAAGTTGTTCCATAGCATCAGCAGGCACCTGGTCAAAAGCCAGTGGCTGGCTTTGGGCCAATATTTTGCCGGCGTCATCGCAGTAGAAAAGCTGCATATTGGCCAGTAACCGGCCTTCAATGGCCCGGGTCAAGGCGAGGGTACTGATGTGCAAACCCAGATAGCCCAGCACTTGGTTGTCGGGGCCTGCAATCGGCCGCATCACCAGAAACAGGCTGGAATTATCCATAACCTCCAACAATTGGTACGACAATTGTTTCGCTTTCCAGGCGCTGGCATCAAAGGTTTTTTTAAACGGGAAAACATCCTGGTACTGGGCGGTCCTGACCTGGCTGGCTTCAATCAACAAGCCGTCCCTGTCATAGGCCGCTGCGGCCACAATATCGAAGTTGAGCGCCAGGCTCTCTTCCAGCACCGCGTTGATGGCACTGGCACTCGCCGCAGCAGGGGCATCAGTGTAGCGCTGCAAACTGAGCATCAGCGCCGAGCTGCCGGCCAGCAAATCGACATAGGCCTGGTTGCGGGACAACTCAAATTGTGCGCTGGTGCTGATGCGGGAGGTTATTGCGTACTGGTCTTCGAGCGCGTCGGCATGAAACTTGTTCTTCAGTAGCCAGTAGCCGCCGCTGCCCAATATAGACAGCGGTACCACCAGCAGGACAAAGAGAAGAAGCAGGATCTTGCTGCGCAGCCCCATCTAGCCAGCACCACTGTAGTTGATACCGGCATAGTTGATACCGGCATAGTTGATACTGGTACAACCGCAACCAGTGGCCATTTCCAGGTCAGGCAAGGGGCGCTGTCGGGGGCACAGCACCAAAGTGTGCGCAGCGCCAGCCAGCAGGGAACCCGCGCCGTAGATCGTGATGATATCGGTGACCTTGTGCCAGTAAACCACAGTTCCTCCCTGAAGCTACTGAGCGATCTCTAACCCGAGTGAGAAATCACTGGCCGGGAGCAAGTAACTGCCGGCCTGAAGTGAGCAACTGCCCGCCAGTATAGGACATTACGCGACCGGCGACAGCCTCAGTGAGAGGAATTAAGCAATTTAACCGCCTCAATCCTCGCGATTCGAGCCGGGCCGGTAAACGCCCACATTCTGGAAGCCGGCAGCGCGCAAATTGGCGGCGTGCAATTGGCTCATTACGCCTTTTTCGCAGTACAACAGGTATTCCACCTCTGCCTCCAGCCCGGGCATTGCCGAGTCGAGCCGATAGAAAGGTATGTGCTGCACTTCCAAATCCGGCAGCGACAGGGGACGCAACTCCTGTTCGTCCGGGTGGCGCACATCAATGACTACCTGGCGGGTGAAATCCTGCGCCGCTGGCGCCTCGCTATCACTCAGCAGATCATCCACCACCTGGTCAATCGGCAGTGTGCGCCGGTTAGCCACTGCTGCGTCGAGCACCGCAAAGTCAAAATTACTCTCCTCGGCAGCCACCCGCTCCTCCCGTGCCCGAGTGGTGGGTTTGCGCGAGATCACACCACAGTACTCGGGCATCGCCGCAGCAAACTCCTCGGTGCCGATACGGCGGGCAATATCGATAATGTCGCCCTTGTCCATGGTAATCAGCGGCCGCAGGACCAGCGTATTGGAAACACTGTCGATCACCGACAGATTGGTCAGGGTCTGGCTGGACACCTGGGCCACCGCCTCACCGGTGACCAGCGCGCCTATTTCCATTTCCCTGGCGATATTTGTGGCCGCCCTCAACATCATGCGCTTGAGCACCACCCCCATCTGGGTGTTGTCGACTTTTTCCAGGATTTCAGACACCACCCCTTCGAAGGGTACCGCCACAAACATCACCCGGTGGGATGCCGCAAATTTGTTCCACAGGTAGTAGGCCACTTCCTTGACCCCCACCTCGTGCGCCCGCCCACCCAAATTGAAAAAGCAGTAGTGGGTGCGAATGCCGCGCTTGATGGTCAGGTAACTGGACACGGTTGAATCAAAACCGCCGGAAATAAGCGACAGCACTGGCTCCTGGGTACCCAGGGGAAAGCCGCCGAGCCCCGGCCTCTGGTTTTCGACCACAAACAACCGATCGCGCTTGATTTCCAGCTTCACCGTCACGTCCGGGTCCTTCAGCTTTACCCCCCGAGCCGCCGTGTGCTGATTGAGGCCACCACCGACATAGCGCTCCACCTCGATGGAGGTAAAGTCGTGATCGCCCATGCGCTTGACCCGCACACAGAAGGTCTTCTCGGCCAGGGCTGACCCCCAGATCGCCAGGGTGCGCTGGAAAATATCGTCCATATCGCCCAGCGGGAACGCCTGCACCTGGGAAAAGTGTGCAATGCCCGGGGTGCGGGCCAGGATATCTGCCACCTGGGCCACCTGGGCAGGTTCGCTGCCGTCGGCAAACACATCGATTTTATCCCAGTCGCGAACAACCCTGACCGAAAAGTCGAGGCCGCGAACCAGCTCCTTCAGGTTATCCCGCAACACACGGATAAACCGTTTGCGCACGGGTGCACTTTTAATGGTGATCTCGGGGAAAAGCTTGACGATAAACTGCATAGTATTAGACCGGCCCCAATTTAAGGGCGCTGTAATCCGGGGCGCGGCATTATAAAACATGCCCGGTTCCGTTACACCCGCAAGATCCGGGAATCCGCAGCGGGTCCCGCGCCACCATTTCCGCACCAACATAGAGCATAAACCGTATTATTGCCCCAAATTGGACCATCAAGCGCTCGTTAAAGCCGTCGAACAACAGCTAAGTTATTGATTTTCAGAAATTTATTGCGCCAAAAACAGCTGGCATACAATTTGCCCTGTTATTGCTCACTCTCTCTTGCGCCGGCTGTATAAAAAGTGAAGAATGCGTATCGACTTTCCGCAACTTCACGCTAAACAGGGCACAAGGAAAGCGCGTTTAAAACAACTCACTTGGTAAGGCCATTCTGGAGGCATCCACATGTCAGAGAAAACTCTGAATTTGATCAAAGAAAGCGAAGCTCGCTGGGTAGACCTGCGCTTCACTGACACCAAAGGTAAAGAGCAACACGTAACCATCCCCGCCAAAGAAGTGGACGAAGATTTTTTCGAAAACGGCCAGATGTTTGACGGTTCGTCGATCTCCGGATGGAAAGGCATTAATGAATCTGACATGATCCTGATGCCCGATGATAGCACTGCTATCCTCGATCCTTTCACCGACGAGCCTACCGTCATCCTGCGTATGGATATCGTCGAGCCTTCTACCATGATGGGCTACGAGCGCGACCCCCGCTCCGTTGCCAAGCGCGCGGAAGAGTACCTGAAGTCTACCGGTCTGGGCGACACCGCCTTCTTCGGCCCGGAGCCAGAGTTCTTTGTCTTCGACGACATCAAGTGGGGCTGCGACATGAGCGGCAGCTTCATCAAAATCAACTCCGAAGAAGCAGCCTGGTCCACTGGCACTGAATACGCCGATGGCAACATGGGTCACCGCCCACGTGTCAAGGGTGGCTACTTCCCGGTTCCCCCGGTCGATTCACTGCACGACCTGCGCGCTGCCATGTGTAATGCCATGGAGCAAATGGGCCTGGACGTTGAAGTGCATCACCACGAAGTGGCCAACGCCGGCCAGTGTGAGATCGGTGTCAAGTTCAACACCCTGGTGAAGAAAGCCGACGAAGTGCAGATCCTCAAGTACTGCGTCCACAACGTTGCCCACGCCTACGGCAAGACCGCTACCTTTATGCCCAAGCCAATGGTGGGTGACAACGGTTCCGGCATGCACGTGCACCAGTCTTTCTGGAAAGATGGCGTCAACCAGTTCTCCGGCGACGGCTATGCCGGCCTGAGTGAAACCGCCCTGTTCTACATCGGCGGTATCATCAAGCACGCCAAGGCCCTGAACGCCTTTACCAACCCTGGCACCAACTCCTACAAGCGCCTGATCCCGGGCTTTGAAGCACCGGTTATGCTGGCTTACTCCGCCCGCAACCGCTCCGCGTCACTGCGTATTCCGTACGTTTCATCACCGAAAGCCGTACGTCTCGAAGCCCGCTTCCCGGACCCGATTGCCAACCCTTACCTGTGCTTTGCGGCCCTGCTGATGGCTGGCCTCGACGGCGTGAAGAACAAGATCCACCCTGGCGATGCCGCGGACAAGGACTTGTACGACCTGCCAGCGGAAGAAGCCAAAGCCATTCCCCAGGTTGCCGGCTCCCTGCGCGAAGCCCTGGGCTGCCTCGACACCGACCGTGAGTTCCTCACCGCCGGTGGCGTGTTTACCGACGACATGATCGATGCCTACATCGAGCTGAAAATGGAAGACGTCTACCGCGTTGAGCACACCACTCACCCGGTTGAATTCGACCTCTACTACAGCGTGTAAGTAAGTACAGCGTGTAAACGCCGCGCCATCGCTGCAGTCGCCGCCCCGGCAACTGCAGCGCTAACGCAGACAAGGGCGACCCGGAAATTGACACCGGGCCGCCCTTTTTTTATGGCCGGAGTAACTCTTTGCCAGCAAATTGCCGGATAGGCTATGATCAAGACTGGTTTGAACCCGGGACGCGACGATGAGATTACCCCTGCTACCCCTGCTGCTGACCCTTTGCATCGGCTTGCCAGCCAGCGCGGCAATTTACAAAGAGGTAGATCAGGACGGCAAGGTTACCTACAGCGACAAACCCACATCGAAACAGGTTGAACGGCTGGACTTGCCCCGCATCAATACCCAGCCCGCGCCGCCGGTTATGCCCCGGCAGTCGGCACCAGTGAAGCCGGCCCAGGGCGCTGCCCTGCGCTACCAAATCAGCATCGACAGCCCGCTCTCGGGCGCCCATATTCCCCCCGGACAACGGCAACTGGAGGTGGTGGTGCAGCTGCAACCAGAGCTGCAATCCGGCCATCGGCTGCAGGCCTATATCAATGGCACTGCCATGGGGCCGGCGCTGGCGGAGACACGCCTGCTGCTGCAGGAACTGTATCGCGGCGAGCACCAGTTAAGCGTGGCCGTGATCGACCAGGCCGACAACCAGGTAACTACCTCGCCGGCGGTTACCATTTATGTGCACAGGCCCCGGGTGGCCAGACCGAAACCCAAAGCGGCTAACTAGTTCACATCCGGAAACTGACTCCTGTCATTGGAAACTGACCCCTGTCATTTTCCGGATGACGCTGCAGCGCCCTGTATAAAGCCATAAAACAGGTCGTAAAATCGCGCCAACCCGGCCCTTATGCTCGATAATGGTGCATAATAAAATCCGCTTTCTGCCAGAAATCGTCCAATATGCCCGTCATTCACCGAAACAGGGCGAGTGCGCCGTATTGGTTCGCTTCTTGCTGTGCATAGCACAAAGCGGCGACATCGGCCTGTCCGCGGCCCCTGCTGGCACCGGCACCGGCCCCACTGTTTGAATAAATAACACGCACACTGAGTAGTCATGGCTATTGACGAGCATTACAAAACCATTTTTGATCACCTGAACGTGTCACTGGTCACCGTCGACTGCAACCTGCGTATCCTGTACCTGAATCCCTCGGCCGAAATGCTGCTCGCCATCAGCGGTTCGAAAGCCATTAACAAGCCTTTCCTGAGCCACTTCCGCGACGGTGGAACACCGGCCGAGGTCATCTTCCAGGCGGCCCGGACCAACTCCCAGTTCACCAAGCGCCAGGCCCAATGGGTATTGCACAACGGCCAAAAACTGACCGTTGATTACAGCGTTACCCCACTGCCGGAAGGCGATGGCATGATCATCGAGATCATGCCCCTGGACCGACTGTTGCGCATCAGCCGCGAGGAGACCCTGATCTCCTCCCAGGAGACCACGCGCCACCTGGTGCGCAGCCTCGCCCACGAAATCAAGAATCCGCTGGGCGGTATCAGGGGCGCGGCGCAGCTGCTGGCTCGGGAACTGGCGTCGCCGCACCACGAGGAATTCACCCAGATCATCATCGAAGAGACCGATCGGCTCTGCAACCTGGTAGACCGCATGCTCGGACCGCGCCAGCTGCCCAACTTCAAGCCCACCAATATACACGAGGTTCTGGAGCACATCGCCCGGGTGATGGTGGCCGAGTGCGGCTCAAAGATCCAGATCCAGCGGGACTACGACCCCAGTATTCCCGAATTCACCATGGACGCCGAACTGATTATCCAGGCGCTGCTCAACATTGCTCGCAACGCCATGCAGGCGCTGTTGGAAGCCGGTGGCGAGCAGGACAGCATGATCACCCTGCGCACCCGGGTGCAGCGCCAGTTCACCATCAATCGGCAGTACCACCACCTGGTCTGTCGTATCGACATCGAAGACAACGGTCCGGGCATACCGGCGGCTATTGTCAGTGATATTTTCTATCCCATGATCAGCGGCAGAGCCGAAGGCACCGGTCTCGGGCTGGCCATCTCCCAGCACCTGGTGCAGCAGCACCAGGGCCTGATCGAGTGCGAGAGCCAGCCCGGCCAAACGATTTTCTCCATTTATTTACCACTGGAACAAAACCATGCAGTCTAACCATGTTTGGATCATTGACGACGACCGCTCGATTCGCTGGGTACTGGAGCGTGCCCTGCAGCAGGAGAGCATTCCCTGCACGGCTTTTGAGAGTGGCGACCGCGCCCTGGCCGCGCTGAAGAATGGCCTCCCGGATGCCATCATCACCGATATCCGCATGCCCGGTACGGACGGCCTGTCACTGCTGAAGATCCTCGCTGAGGAAGCGATTGGCGTACCAGTGATCATTATGACCGCCCACTCCGACCTGGAGAGTGCAGTGTCGGCCTACCAGGGCGGCGCCTTCGAGTACCTGCCCAAGCCCTTCGATGTCGACGAGGCGGTGGCGGTCATCAAGCGCGCCCTCGCCCACGCCAACGAACAGCAGCAGGAGAGCGCGCCGGCCCAGGCCGAGGCGGCTACGGAAATTATCGGTGAAGCCCCGGCCATGCAGGAGGTCTTCCGGGCCATTGGTCGCCTGTCCCAATCCAATATCACGGTGCTGATCAACGGTGAATCCGGCACCGGCAAGGAGCTGGTCGCCCGGGCCCTGCATCGCCACAGCCCGCGCCGCAATCACACCTTTATCGCCCTCAATATGGCGGCCATCCCCCGCGACCTGATCGAGTCGGAACTGTTCGGTCACGAAAAGGGCGCCTTTACCGGTGCCGGAGGCCAGCGCCAGGGCCGCTTTGAGCAGGCCAACGGCGGCACCCTGTTTCTCGATGAAATCGGTGATATGCCGGCGGAAACCCAGACCCGACTGCTGCGGGTACTGGCGGATGGCGAATTCTATCGGGTCGGCGGCCACACCCCGGTGAAAGTGGATGTACGCATCATTGCCGCCACCCACCAGAATCTGGAAAAGCTGGTGGAGCAAAACCGCTTTCGGGAAGATTTATTTCACCGCCTCAATGTGATTCGTATCCATATCCCCAAGCTCGCCAACCGGCGCGAGGATGTGGCCAAGCTGGCCCAGCACTTTTTCCTCAAGGCCGCGCGCGAACTGGAAGTAGAACCGAAAATCCTGCTGCCGGAGACCGAGAGCTACCTGTGCAACCTGGACTGGCCGGGTAACGTGCGCCAGCTGGAAAACACCTGTCGCTGGATTACGGTGATGGCCTCCGGCCGCGAGGTGCACCTGGAGGACCTGCCGCCGGAACTGATCGTCAGCAAGAGTGAGGATGCCCCGGCCGGGGATTGGGAAAAAGCCCTGCGCCACTGGGCCGACCAGGCTCTGGCCCGAGGCCAGAATGACATTCTCTCCGATGCCGTGCCGACCTTTGAGAAGGCCTTGATTGAAACCGCCCTCAAACACACCGCCGGGCGCAAACGCGACGCCGCCAATCTGCTCGGCTGGGGCCGCAACACCCTGACCCGCAAGCTCAAGGAGCTGGGCATGGTGGACGCCGGCGGCGACGGCGACTAACCACCGCGACTGAGCCTGGCGGGGCCAGACTCAATCGTACAGAAAGCAGGCCACCCGGCTGCCGTCAGTCTGGTCCAGCAGCGGTGGCCGCTGCTGGCGACAGTGCGGCATAACCTGGCTGCAGCGGCCAGCAAAGCGACAACCCGGCCCCAGCGCCAGTGGCGAGGGCACTTCACCGGGCAACAGGCGATGGCCGCGCTGGCGCTCCAGCTCTGGATCCGGGATCGGAATGGCCTCGATCAAGGCCCGGGTATAGGGGTGCCTCGGGGACGTAAAAACCTGCTCCGCCGGCCCCTGCTCCACAATCGACCCCATATACATCACCACCATGGTAGCGGAGATATGCCGCACCATGGACAGGTCGTGGGCGATAAACAGCAGGGTCAAACCCATACTGGCCTGCAAGTCGCCCAGCAGGTTGATGATCTGCGCCTGCACCGACACATCCAGGGCCGACACCGGTTCATCGCAGACCACAAAGTCCGGCGCCGTAATCAGGGCCCGGGCAATGCCAATGCGCTGGCGCTGGCCACCGGAAAACTCGTGCGGGTAACGGGACAGGTGGGACGGATGCAGGTTGACCTTGAGCAGCCACTCCACCACTTTATCGCGGCGCTCGCGGGCGGCCCCCAGCTGCAACAGGCGCAGCGGTTCGGTGAGGATTTCCTCCACGGTCATGCGCGGGTTGAGGGAGCCGTAGGGGTCCTGGAAGATCATCTGCATATGGCGACCGTAACGGCGAAAATCCGCCCCCCGATAGCGGTTCGGCAACCGCTCCCCATGCAAGTAAACAGCTCCGGCTGTTTTGCTGTGCAGCCCCATAAGCAATTTACCCAGGGTGGTTTTACCGGAGCCACTCTCCCCCACCAGGCCGACGACGCTATGGGCCGGAATATCGAAACTGACGTCGTCTACCGCCAGCATACGCTGCTGCTTGCCGACCCGGAACGCCTTGCTCAGGTGCTCGATACGCAGCAGCGGCGCCGCTTCCGGTGCCGACTTTGCGCTATCTGGGGCATTAACAGACTTATCGCTCATGGCTGTACTTCGCTCCGATAGACCGGGGCCGGCTGCCCTGCGGCCTGCGGGTGCTGCAGCCAGCAGCGGGCGCTGTGCCCGGCATCGAGGGCCAGTAATTGCGGCCCCGTGCGCTGGCAGATACTCATAGCGTAGGGGCAGCGTTCACAGAAGCCACAGCCTGGCGGCGGTGCGAACAGGTCCGGTGGACTGCCGGCAATGGCGGCGAGCCGCTCGCCGCTGCCGGCCACCGCCGGCATGGCCTGTTTCAAGCCGAGCGTGTAGGGGTGGGCGCTGCGGGCGAAAATATCCTCCACCGAGCCATACTCGACGATCTGGCCGGCGTACATCACCGCCACCTGGTCGGCCATGCGCGCCACCACCCCCAGGTCGTGGGTGATCAACACGATCGCCATGCCCATTTCACGTTGCAACTCCTGCATCAAATCCAGCACCTGGTTTTGAATGGTCACATCCAACGCGGTGGTGGGCTCATCGGCAATCAGCACCGCCGGTTTGCAGGCCAGACTCATGGCGATCATGGCTCGCTGCAGCATACCGCCGGAGAATTCGAACGGATACTGGTTGGCCCGCTCCGCCGCCGCTGGCACCCCCACCCGGTCGAGCAGGGCCACCGCCCGACGCCAGGCCTCGCGCCGCGGCATGCCGACGTGGACGCGCAGGGTTTCGGCGATCTGGTCGCCTATTTTCATGGTCGGGTTGAGCGCACTCATGGGGTCCTGGAAGATCATGGCGATTTCCGCGCCGCGCAGGCGGTTCAACTGCTGCTCGGGCAAGCCCAGCAACTGGCGTCCCTGCAACTGCGCCGAGCCCGCCACCACACGGCCCGGCGGGGTTGGAATCAGGCCCAGCAAACTCATCATCGCCACCGACTTGCCGCAGCCGGATTCACCGACGATGGCCAGGGTTTGCCCGGCCTGCACCGCCATTGACACCCCGCGCACCGCCTGCACCCGGCCACCGCGCACGGCGAATTCTACTTGCAGGTTTTCCACATTCAGCGCCGGGGCCTGTGCTGTTGTCATATCAATCTCGCAATTTCGCATCGAGGGCATCGCGCAAACCATCCCCGAGCATATTAAACGCCAGCACGGTGACGCTGATAAACGCCGCCGGCAACAGCAATTCGTGCGGATGACTGAGAAACGAGGCCACGCCGTCGTTGCACATGGCGCCCCAACTGGGGGTCGGCGGCGCCACGCCCATGCCGATAAACGACAGGAACGCCTCGGTGAAAATGGCCGAGGGTATGGCAAAGGTCAGGGACACCAGCACCACCCCCATGACATTGGGCAACATGTGCCGCCAGATCAGGTAGTTGGGCCCCGCCCCCAGCAGTTGCGCAGCGGCGATAAACGGCTGTTCCCGCAGCTGCAACACCTGCCCGCGCACCAGCTTGGCCGCCGACGGCCAGCCCAGCGCCACCAGTGCTACCAGCAGCGGCACCACCCCGCTCTGGCCCGGCCCGATCCCCATGGCCACCCGAATCAGGATCATAAACAGCAAAAATGGCAGGGCAATCACAAAATCTGCAAAGCGCATCAACAGTTCGTCGATACGGCCGCCCAGGTAACCGGAAAGACCGCCGTAGAGAATGGCAAAAACGGCGCAGATCAGCGGCGCCGCCAAGCCAATAAACAACGAGGTCTGCCCCCCTACCACCAGTCGCGCCAGCAGGTCGCGGCCGAGATAGTCAGTGCCCAGCAGGTGGCGCGGCAAGTCCACCTCGGTGCCCGCCACCTCCGGATCGCCGCTGTCCACCAGGCCGCGCAGGCCGGCGTCCAGCACACTGATGGCGTGCCGCGGTGTAGCCGCCAGGGTGCTGTAGGCGGACTCAGCGCCAGTGGCGGACACGGCCACCACGGAGTAGTAATAGGTGCGGGTTTTCAGCTTCAGCCGATCCTCGAACCAGACCTGGCCCCGGCGCTCGGTCTCCCCCAGCGGCAAGCCCAGATCCGTGGCCGCCGAGGGTTCGAGGATATGGCGGTAGACACGATAGGACACGGCCCCCGGCAGGGCTGACCAGGCCAGCCGCACAAACTCGGTGTGGGGCGCCTCCTGCAAGCGCAGGTCATCCACCCGGCTGCGGGCAAACACCTCTGCCGCCGGCGCTGCCTCGCGATACTGCGCCGCCACCCCGCCCCAGGGGGCCGTGTCCACCACCAGCGAACGCCGAGCGAGACCCGGGCTCTGGGATATCTGGGTGAGGTCCTGGCTGCTGGTGTCGAAATCGATAAACAGCGGCGTGACAAAGCAAAAGACCAGCAGCGTGAGGATGGTGAGCAGCGACAGCATACTGCGCGTGTTGCCGCGCAGCTGGCGCCAGGCGCCCTGCCAATAGGAGAGTGAGGGCCGCACCACCGTCTCCACCGCAGCGCTGCGCGGCAGCGGCGCCAGGTCGTCGGCACTGAGCTGCAGGTCGAGGCTTTGCCGGCCAGCCATCTCGCTCATAGTCACTCCCCGCCCGCGCCGACCAGGCGGATGCGCGGGTCAATAACCCCGTAGAGAATGTCCACCGCCAGCACCATAAACACCAGAAACGCACCGTAGAACACCGTGGTGCCCATAATGACCGTGTAGTCCAGCTGCTGCACAGCCTGGACAAAATAGCGCCCCAGCCCCGGAATCGCGAACACCAGCTCCACCACAAAGCCACCGGTGGTGATGGCGGCAATGGCCGGGCCCAACACCGTCACCACCGGCAGGATGGCATTGCGCAACTGGTGGCGGAAAAAAATACGTCGCCCGGGCAGGCCCTTGGCCCGGGCGGTGCGCAGGTAATCCGCTGCCGCCACCTCCAGCATGGAGGAGCGCATCAGGCGGGTCAGGTAGGCCATGGTGCCGAGGCCCAGCACCAGCGCCGGCATCCACATATGCGCCAGGCTGCCCCAGCCCGCCACCGGCAGCAGGGAGAAGCCGAGCCAGCTGTTGAGCTTGAGAATCGCCAGCTGCCCGAGCAGGGCGAACACGAAACTCGGCACCGAAATGGAGATCACCACCAACAGCATGATCAGGCTATCGGGCCATTTATCGCGATAGATGGCGGTCAGCGCACCCCAGAGAATGCCGCCGGCGGTGGCAATCACCAGCGCCAGCACCCCGAGCAGGGCCGACACGGGGAAGTGCTCGCGAATGATGTCATTGACCCGGCGGTTTTTCTGGGTGAAGGAGATACCGAAATCGCCCTGCAGCAAGTTGCCCATAAACACCAGGTATTGTTTGGGCAGCGGTTGGTCGAGGCCGTAGCGGCTGGCGAGGTTCTGGCGGATTTCCTCGCTCACCGCCTTGGGATTGGCGAGCGGGTCGCCGGGCACCGCGTGCATGGCCAGGAAGGTCGCGCTGGCAATAAACCAGATGGTGATAACACCGGACAGCAGGCGCTTGAGGATAAACACTAGCACAACGGAATCTCCATCAGGGCTGGCCATCGAGGGGGGCGACGATGCGCGCGTAATTGAAATTCGGATCGCCGCCAATGGCGCGCCGGACCACCCCCTGCAAGCGCGGGTGCTGCACGTAGGTGCGGCCGCGCTCGTACAGCGGCACCACGATCACATCCTCAAATAACAGGTCTTGCATGGCGGCGAACGCCTGCATGCGCAGCTCCGGTTGCAGAGACGCCTGGGCGACCCGCACCCAGTGATCGTAGTCGGCGCTGTTGTAACGGCCGCGGTTGTTCATATTTTCACTGTAGAACAGATCGCCATAGGTGAGCAGATCGTTGTAATCGGGACCCCAGCCGGCGATCACCAGGTCGAAATCGCCGGCGCTCATTTTTGCCAGCCGCTGCTTGAAAATCTGCATATCGACCCGTACTTCCAGCCCCAGGCTCTGCTGCAACAGGGTCTGCAGGAACTGGGTCACCTTTTGCCCGCCGGGGCTGTCGTCGGCTAGCAGATTGATGGCCGGCAATTGCGCGAGGCCCAGCTCCTGCCGTGCCAGCTCCATATAATGGCGACCGCGGGCGGCATCGAGAACGGGTCTTGACGGCGGATATTCGCGAGTAAACAGGTCCCGGTGGCCCTGCATCCAGCGCGGGAAAATGGTGTAGGCGGGATGGGTGCCCGGGCTGCCGATGACCTTGTAGACCAGGTCATCGGTGTTCAGTACCGATTGAATGGCCTTGCGCAGGTGGCGATTGGCGGTCACCCGGCCAGGCACATGGTTGAACTCGAGGTAGAAGATGGCGCCGTCGAGAAACGATTTGATCTGCATACGCGACTGCAGCGCCCCCTCCAGGCTGTCGCTGCCGAGCCCGTCCACCATGGCGATCTTTTGGTCCCGGTAGAGGTTCATGTGGGCGTTGGGGTCTTCGGTGATATAGGGCACATCAATGTGCTCGAGCCAGATCGACGCCCGATCCCAGTAGTGCGGGTTTTTCTGCATTTTCAGGGAGGCACCGTGAATCCACTCGGTGAGCATAAAGGGGCCGTTGAACAGCAGGTTCGCCGCTTCGGCCCCGTACTTGCCCTGCTGCGCCTGGTAGAAATCCGACCGCAACGGGTAGTAGGTCCTGAACGCGGTGAGATCGAGAAAATAGGGGCAGGGCTGGTGCAGCTGGACTTCCAGGGTGTGGGCATCGATGGCTTTCACCCCCAGCTCCGTCACTGGCATTTGACCCCGGTTGATGGCCTGGGCATTGCGAATAGGAAACAGGATAAAGGCGTACTCAGAGCCGCTTCCGGGGGCCACCGCCTGCTGCCAGGCAAACACAAAATCGGCGGCGGTGACCGGTCGCCCGTCACTCCAGCGGGCCTGTGGCCGCAGCCAGAAGGTGGCGCCGTCATCGCGCAGTTGCCAGCGCTCCGCCACTCCGCCCACCAGCTGACGCTGCTGGTTGTAGGTCATCAAGCCCTGCAGCACGTGGTCGAGCACCAGGCCACTGACCGCGTCAGTGCTGGTAATGCTGTTGAGATCCGGCGGCTCCTGGCTCATGGCCAGGTTGATGCGCCGGGCCTCGAAATCCAGCGCCTCGGCGCCAGCCTGCGGCGCTATTAACCCGAGACCCGGTAGCGTGAGACCCAGCAGCGCGAGCCCCAGCCAGGCCCGGAATCCCAACCGGCAGTAGATAGAAGCAGTTTTGATCATGGCGCAACATACTACCTGTAACCGCGCACAGCGAGAATTTGTTTTTACGCCGGCTTAGCTACTGCGCCAGCTTTGCGCGCACCAAAGGTTCCAGCCGGGTCAAGCCCCAGCGCTGGCCCTCGGCAATTGCCGCCTCGAGGTCGGCGCCGTGGTGCTGCTGTGCGGCCAGGGCAATCAAGGCGCCCACCCGATTGCCGCTGGAGCAGTGCAACAGGAGTGGCTCGCCCTGCAAGCTGTGCAACAATTTGTCCAGCGCCGCGGCATTTTCAAAGGTCACTCCGGCCGGCCCGGCGACGGTGATACTGTGATAGTGCATACCCAGCGCTCGCACCGCCTTCGCCTCATCCCACTCCTGTTCACTGCTCGGACGCAGGTTGATGACGTGCTTGATGCCGGCGGCGGCCAGGGTCTGCAACTGCTCGGCGGTGGGCTGGCCACTGGCAAATTCAGCCTCGCCAGTGGTGCGCAGATTGACGATACCTGCCTGCTCCACCAGCGCCGGGTTGACCCGGGCCGTTTCCACTGGCGCACAGGCTAACAGCAGCGTCGCCTGTACGGCAACCAGTAACAACCCCAGCAGCGCTCGGCGCGCAGAAGATACAGCCACAGTAACCCTGGATATCATTTGTTTGACCCCTAACCTGAAAAGCCTCCGCGAGGGAGGCTTTAGCACAGCGCACTGGTGCGCCGAATAAATGCACCCGGGCCTGTGTGGCTCCGGGTAACCTTGTTGTGCTGCTGTGGCGCTGGCCGCTACTAGTTAACGGTCGAGTTTTCGCCGTTTTCGGCTTTTTGCTTGGCCTGGGCAACCGCCTGGGCGAAAAGCGCATCAAAGTTGATCGGCGGCAACATCAGCGCCGGAAAGCTGCCCTTGGTCAGGGTGCTATCGATCGACTCACGGGCATAGGGGAACAGGATATTGGGGCAAGTGCTGTTCAACACCTGGGCCAGTTGCTGGCCTTCAATACCCTTGATGGCGAACAGGCCTGCCTGGTGCACCTCGATCAAAAACGCGGTTTCATCTTCCAGCTTGACGGTGACCGTGAGGGTTAACACCACCTCGTACAGATCATCAGCGGCTTTGCTGGCCTTGGTATTGAGTTCCTGGTTTACCTGTGGTTTCCAGGTTTTGCGAAACGCCTCGACACCCATCGGCGACTCGAAGGACAAGTCTTTCAGGTAGATGCGCTGCATGGCGAATTGCTGCGCCGGCTTGTCGGTGGCCGCTTCATTGCTGTCGGTGATCTGTTCGTCTGCCATAATAATGCCTTGTTTATCTCTTTGCGGTTATCGGTTATTGGGGGTGAAGGTGAAAGAGCCTATATTGGGACAATCCGGGCTATTTCAACGCTAAACTTTTCCTGGGCTTGCACTTCAATTGTTGGCCGATCAAATTTGGGCCTTGAAATATGGGCCCTGCAACTTTGGATCCTGCAACATTGGATCCTGCAACATTGGGCCTTTCGACGCCGGGAATTGCAAGGGTCAGCAGCTGCCACCGGTTGATACGCGCCCGGCCCCGCGCCGAAGTTTGGCAGAAGCGGTACGCCGTTGACAATCCCGGCGACCAGAATCTCTTTCATCCCGCCAGCAATTGGTCCAGCTGGTCGTTGTATTCCAGTCGCATCAAATCGTCGCAGCCGCCGACGTGGGTTTCCCCCACCCAGATTTGCGGCACCGTGTGGCGACCACTTTTAGCCATCATTTCGTGGCGCAACTCGCGGTTACCGTCGACGGCAATTTCCGTGTAGGGCACTGATTTTTTATCGAGTAACATTTTTGCCTGAATGCAATAAGGGCAGAAACGCGTGGTGTAAATAACCACCGGAACCATTGGGCTCTTCTTCTCTTTCATAGCCGTGCTACTTCTTGACCACCGGTAAATTCTGGTTCTGCCACTCGGCCATGCCGCCTTCCAGGCGGCTGACCTTGTAGCCCTTGGCTCTCAGCAGGCGTCCGGCGCTGCCGACGTGCTGGCCAATTTTATCCACTAACACCAGGGTTTTTTCCTGGTGACTGGCCAACTGCCCCGCCTTGTCCTCGATCTGGTTGTAGGGGATGTTAATGGCATCGACGATATGACCCTGCTTGAACTCCTTGCTGTCGCGCACATCCACGACCACGGCGGAGCCATCATTGATCATGCGGGTGGCGGTATGAATCGACAGGCTGCTGCCGCTCTTGCGCTTCTCGTTCCAGGCATAGAGGTATAAAAGTACCAGCAGCAGGCTGACCAGCAGCCACTGTTCACTGACAAAAGTAAAAAATTCCACGGTGTAGGCTATCCAGGTATTGGCGTGCTGCACGTCGGCAGCGGGTTAATTGGGTAATTTCAGTCATAACGCTGGGCACTAATGAGAGCGGAGGCGCACCAAAATCACGCCCGGGCCAAGTGCACAGCGACAAAGCGGGGCAGTATACACTAATGCCCCGCAAGTGGGACCAGAGCGTAGAGTTCGCGCCGTGAAAACTGTAGAATCGGTGCTTCTGTCATCCATGCTCCAGCCACAGGAATCAATCAGATCATGACTGCTGTAAAAAAACCACTGGCACTGCTTATATTAGACGGCTTCGGCTACTCTGAAAAACCCGAATACAACGCAATTCGCAACGCCAACACGCCGGTTTGGGACCGCATCTGGGCGCAGCAGCCCCATACCTTGATTCACACCTCCGGCATGGCGGTTGGTCTGCCGGAAGGCCAGATGGGCAACTCCGAAGTGGGCCATATGACTCTCGGCGCCGGCCGCGTGGTCTATCAAAACTTCACCCGCATCAACAAGGCCATCAGCGACGGTGACTTCTTTACCAATCCGGTGTACCTCGATGCCATCGATCGCGCAGTCGCGGCCGGCAAGGCGGTACACATTCTCGGCCTGTTGAGCTCCGGCGGTGTCCACAGCCACGACGAACACCTGATGGCGGCAATCAAGCTGGCAGCCCAGCGCGGCGCCAGGGAAATTTACCTGCACGCCTTCCTCGACGGCCGCGATGTGCCACCGCGCAGCGCCGAACAGCCGCTGCGCGAAGCAGAAGAGATGATGCAAGAACTGGGTGCCGGCAAGATTGCGACTATCTGCGGTCGCTTTTTCGCCCTGGACCGCGACAACCGCTGGGACCGGGTCCAGCAAGCCTATGACCTGATGACCATCGGCAAGGCCGAGTTCCAGGCCAGCAGTGCTCTCGAGGGCCTGCAAGCCGCCTACGACCGCGACGAGAACGACGAGTTCGTCAAAGCCACAACCATCGCCGCCGCCGGCGAGCAACCAGCCACGATCAACGACGGTGACAGTGTGCTGTTTATGAATTTCCGCCCCGACCGGGCCCGGCAACTGGTGCGCGCCTTTGTCGATCCGGATTTCGACGGCTTTGAGCGCCGCAAGCAGCCAAAACTGACGGCCTTTGTGCAAACCACTGAATACGCCGGTGATATTGACGCTCCGGTGGCCTTCCCCAAGGAGGACCTGAGCAACTCCTTCGGCGAAGTCATGGCAGCGGCCGGCAAGCAGCAACTGCGTATCGCCGAGACGGAAAAATACGCCCACGTAACCTTCTTTTTCAGCGGCGGGCGGGAAGAGACCTACCCCGGTGAGGATCGTATCCTGGTGCCCTCCCCCAATGTAGAGACCTACGATTTAAAACCGGAGATGAGCGCCTTCGAAGTTACCGACAAACTGGTGGAAGCGATCGAGTCTGGCAAGTACGACGCCATTATCTGCAACTACGCCAACTGCGACCAGGTGGGCCACACCGGTGATTTTGAGGCAGCCACCAAAGCGGTAGAGGCGGTCGATGCCTGTCTCGGCAAGGTCTTTGCTGCGCTGGAAAAAGTCGGCGGCGAAGCCCTGGTGACTGCCGACCACGGCAATGTCGAGGAGATGTTTGACGAGACCTCCGGGCAAAAGCACACCCAGCACACCACCCTGCCAGTACCGCTGGTGTACGTTGGCAAACGGAAACTGAGCCTGGTCGAGGGCGGCAGCCTGGCGGACATCGCGCCCACCATGCTGAATTTGTTGGGGGTGGCCCAGCCCGCCGCCATGACCGGCAAGAACCTGGCGGCAGACGCCTGACCACAGCCTCGACCAAAGCAGCGCAGCCGGCGCCAAACTCCATGCTGCGCTTGACCGCTAGCGTCGTAATCGCCTGCCTGTTGGTAACAGCAACGGGGGCCGAGTCGGCCTCCGAGGCGGACTACAACGCCCGCTTAAAAGCCCTGCAGGGCACTATCAAATCGCTGCAGGCGGATTTGAGCAAAGCCAAATCAAACCGCGACAAACTGCAGCTCGAGCTGCAGGCGGCGGAAACCACCATCGGCACACTGCAATCTGATATTCGCAAGCTGGCAGAGGAGCGCCAGCGCCAGCAACAAAAGCTGGCCCAGCTGCAACAGCAAAAACAAACACTGACCCGGGCGCGGCAACAGCAACAGCAGGAGATCGCCCAGCAGATCAATAGCGCCTACCGCTTAGGCGGCCACAGCCAACTGAAATTACTGCTCAACCTCGAGCAACCGGAGCAGGTGGCGCGCATCAACAAATACCACCAATACGTGCTCGCCGCCCGGGCAGAGAAGATCGACGCCTACCTCGGCACTATCGCTGAAATTGACAGCCTCACCCCAAGAATTGAGCAGCAGGCGCAACAGCTGCGCGATAATGAAGCCAAACTGCAGCAGCGCCAGCAAGCCCTGCAGCTGCGCCAGACTGAGCGCCAGGCCACCCTGTCCCGCCTCAACAGCGATATCAGCAGCAAGGATGAGGAGCTGAAAACCCTGGCCCAGGACCGGCGCCGGCTGGAGAAATTACTGGAGGAGGTGACCTCGGCCATCGCCGACCTGACCCTACCGGGGGGCAACGAACCCTTTGCCAAACGCCAGGGCAAAATGCAGCTGCCCGCCAGCGGCCCGATTATAAAAGGCTTCGGCCAGGCCAAGGTGGCGGGCAAACTGAACTGGGAAGGCATCCTGATCAAGGCCGCGGCCGGCACCGATGTCAAGGCCATCCACCACGGCCGGGTGGTGTTTTCGGATTACCTGCGCGGTCACGGCTTGCTGCTGATTATTGATCACGGTGGCGGCTATATGAGTCTCTATGCGCACAACCAGGCCCTGCTCAAGGAAACCGGCGAATGGGTCAGCGCGGGTGAAGCGGTGGCACGGGTGGGCAATACCGGCGGCCAGAACCAGACTGCGCTGTACTTTGAAATACGCCACCAGGGTAAACCCACAGACCCCCTGCGCTGGTGTCGCAAAGCCTGACTGCGCTGCGCTCGACAGGGGCAGCCTCCGCGGCGGAGCGCAGCCCCGCTTTCCCACAATCGGTTCCCCACAGTCGGTTCCCCACAACCAGGCTGTCCGGAACCAGGCTGTCCGGAACCGGGCCATCCGGAACCAGAACCCTCTTTCAAGATCCAAGCCAATAGTGCAGGGTCAGGAATAGCGCTACAATGGCTTGGTGCCTTGCAAGGCCCGCAGTAGCTGCCACCGGAGTAAATCATGCCACTTGCCAAGATAGTCGTTCCCTTATCATTCTTCCTGTTGGCAAGTGTAATGCCGCTCGGCTGGGCCGCAGACGTCGCCGACAAAGATCAACCTGCCAGCAGCAGTGAAACCAAACCCGGCAAGCTGCCGCTCGACGATTTGCGCACCTTTACCAAGGTGTATGAGCATATTCGCAAGGGCTATGTCGAAGAAATAAGCGACAGCACCCTGCTGGAGTACGCCATCAAGGGCATGCTGTCGGAGCTGGATCCCCACTCCGCTTACCTCAACGCCAGCTCCTTTGACGACCTGCAGGTCAATACCACCGGCGAATTCGGCGGCCTCGGCATCGAAGTGGGCATGGAAAACGGCTTCGTCAAGGTTATCTCGCCCATCGACGATACGCCGGCGGCCAAGGCCGGGGTTATGGCGGGCGACCTGATTATCAAATTGGACACCAAGCCGGTGAAAGGCATGAACCTCGGCGATGCGGTAGAAATGATGCGCGGCAGCAAGGGCAGCAAGATCACCCTCACCATAGTGCGCGAGGGTATTGAGCAGCCGTTTGAGCTGGTCATTATTCGCGACATCATCAAGGTGCAAAGCGTGCGCGCCAAAATCCTGGAAAAGGGCTACGGCTACCTGCGCATTGCCCAGTTCCAGGTGGGCACCGGCGCCGATACCATCAAAGCGGTGGAGGAACTAAAACAGGACGGCGAACTGAAAGGCCTGATAATCGACCTGCGCAACAACCCTGGCGGTGTCTTGCAGGCCTCGGTGGAAGTGGCTGACGCCTTTCTTGAAGACGGCCTGATCGTCTATACCGAGGGCCGTATCGACAACTCCGACATTCGCTACAACGCCAGCCCCGGCGACCTCACCAATGGCCTGCCGATCGTGGTACTGATCAACGACGGCTCCGCCTCGGCCTCCGAAATTGTCGCCGGCGCCCTGCAGGACCACCGCCGCGCCGTTATCCTTGGCACCCAGAGTTTCGGTAAGGGATCGGTGCAGACCGTAATACCACTCACCGATGACCGCGCCATCAAGCTGACCACCGCACTCTATTTCACTCCCAAGGGCCGCTCGATCCAGGCCCAGGGCATCAAACCGGATATCGAAGTGGAGCGTGCCGAGGTAACCGCCATCAAGTCCCTCAATCGCACCAAGGAAGCGGACCTGCAGGGTCGGCTGGAAAATGGCAACGGCGGCAAGGCGCTCGACAGCGCCGAGCTCGAAAAAGCAGAAGCCGACAAGGCCCAGCTGTTCCAGCGTGACAACCAGATGTTTGAGGCCCTGAACCTGCTCAAGGGCATCAACCTGTTTGGCGGGCACCGCTCTTCCAGGGCCAGCCTCGATAACGTCGCTGGCCTGCAGGAAGTCTCACCCTGAGGACCCGGCCCCGTTTTTACCCCCCCCTGGCTGCAGCTGCCGCCAGGGTTAGGCGCCACGCGGCGGTGAAACAAGCTGCCCGAGCGCACAAGCATCTGCTATATTTAACGTCATTATTCCGTAGCGATAAAATCCTCTAACAACGCAACTCCCGGACATAAGGCGCCACAGGACCTTGGCAAAACCATTCGCTCTGACAATATTATTACTGTTGCTCGCCAATCCACTGCCTGCAACCGCTACGGCAGTGGCCCTAAAAGAAGACTCTGGTAACGCGGTCGCTGGCAAAGCTGTATCTGACAATGCCGTAGCTGGCGCAAATGTGGCTGAGGAGAGTGTGGCTGAGGAGAGTGTGGCTGGCGCAGGTGTGGCCAGTGCAGCGATCGCCAGCCCCGCCAGGATCGAGCGCATCGACCCGGCCACCCCGATTGACAACAGTGCCCCGGTTGACACCAACACCCTGGCCGACCACAGCACCTCGACCGACCACAGCGCCCGGATCGACAAAAGTACCAGCAGCGAAACCACCAACAAGATCGCCATCATCATCGATGACCTCGGCTACAGCCTGCAACAGGGTATGATCGCCGCCCGCTTCCCGGCCGCCCTGACCCTGTCGATTCTGCCCCACAGCCCCAACGGGGTGGCGCTGGCCGAGCTTGGGCACCAGCATGGCAAGGAGATCATGCTGCACGCACCCATGAGCAATATCCAGCAACTGCCGCTGGATCCCGGCGGCCTCACCGATGATATGCGGCGGGACTCATTTACCGACACCCTCAGCGACGGGCTCGATTCAATCCCCCATATTGTCGGGGTCAACAACCATATGGGCAGCTACCTGACCCAGCTGGAAAAGCCCATGCAGTGGCTTATGGCCGAGCTGGCGCGTGACCAACTGTATTTTATCGACAGCCGCACCAGCCCCGACAGCATCGCCCACCAGGTCGCCTTGCAACACGAGGTGGCGAGCCGCAAACGGGATATCTTCCTCGACAACGTGCGCTCCGAGGCCGCGATTGAACAGCAGTTCCAGAAACTGTTGCAGCTTGCCAGGCAGCGCGGCAACGCCATCGCCATCGGCCACCCCTACCCGGAAACCCTGGCCTTTCTCAACCGGGCCGTTCCGGCCCTGGCCAGCGAGGGTATCGAGTTGATCTTTGTCAGTGAATTATTGCAGGAATTTCCCGCGCGCCCGCTGCCCGCATCGGTGGTGCGGGCGAGCACCGAGCCGGAGCTACCCTGACCGCCTTGTACCCGCTGAACTTTTGATACAGCCAGTTTGGACAGCCCGTTTGGACGGCCAGTCTGGACAGCCAGTATGGACGGCCAGTCTGGTCCTAAAGCCGCACCTCCACACCCTGGGCGCGCATAAACTGCTTGGCTTCCGGCACCGTGTACTCGCCGAAATGGAAGATACTGGCCGCCAGCACTGCGTCGGCGCGGCCCTGTTGCACCCCGTCCACCAGGTGCTGCAAATTACCCACCCCACCGGAGGCAATTACCGGAATTGGCACCGCGTCGCTGATGGCCCGGGTCACCCCCAGGTCAAAGCCGTTTTTGGTACCGTCGCGGTCCATGCTGGTCAACAGTATTTCACCGGCGCCGTACTCGGCCATTTTCTTCGCCCACTGCACCGCGTCGATACCGGTGGGCTTGCGACCGCCGTGGGTAAATATCTCCCACCGGTCGGGCTCCCCCACCGCGCTCACCCGCTTGGCATCGATGGCGACGACAATACACTGGGCGCCGAATCGGGCCGAGGCCTGGCGCACAAACTCCGGGTTGCGCACCGCGGCGGAGTTGATGCTGACCTTGTCGGCCCCGGCATTGAGCATGGTGCGGATATCCTCGATAGTGCGAATGCCACCGCCCACCGTGAGCGGGATAAACACCTCGGAGGCAATTTGCTCCACCGTGTGCACGGTGGTTTCGCGGTCTTCATGGGTCGCGGTAATATCCAGGAAGGTGATCTCATCGGCACCCTGCTCGTTGTAGCGAATGGCGATTTCCACCGGGTCACCAGCGTCGCGGATACCGACGAAATTGACACCCTTGACGACACGACCGTTATCGACGTCCAAACAGGGAATGATACGTTTTGCCAGAGTCATAGAATACTTGCGCCCCGCGGAAACTGACTGCAATAGCAGTTGCTGCAATAGTGAAAGGAATAGAAAAAACCCGGGCGGGATTGTACCCGAAACCGAGTGCGGACAACATTGACCCGGCCCGGGCGCGACAAAATGCTGCCAATTTCAGCACAATTGTCTAAACTGTGGATAAATAATTGTCTAAACTGTGGATAAATCCTGCAACAGCATTGGTACGGAGCAACCTTAATTGCAACCTTCCTGCAATCAGCTCAGGCGCCAGGGCGTCCGTCTCACAACCCGCATCGAAGCCCAGGTTGCGGCGGCCGGTCGCAGCAATAGCGTCACAATCACCAACTTGTCCGCGGCGGGTTTGCAACTGGAATGCAGTCGTCGGGTACTGGAAGAGTTGATGCCCAATATTCACCGCCCCGATCCGCACCAGCCGCTGCAAGTCGAGTTGAACTTCTGCCTGCCGCCAGCCGATGACTCACCCCAGCCGACCCCTATAACCCTGCAGTGTCGCATGTTGTATGTGCGCCGTCTGGCCCAGGACCGCTTTCTTACCGGCGGCGAAATCATCGCTCTCAGCCCCGCCTGCAGCGCCAACCTGGCCGCTTACCTGAGCGACAGGCCGCGCACCTGAGCCGCGCCCCCGGCCAGGAGCGTCCGTCTCAATTGACACGTCTCAGCCGACACGTCCGTCCCAATTAACCCGTCCGTCCCAATTAACAAAGTTACGCAGCAACTGCAATCCGGCGGTATGGCTCTTCTCCGGGTGGAATTGCACGGCAAAAAGGTTGTCGTGACTGACCGCAGCGTCGAAATCGTGGCCGTAATGGCAGCGCCCGGCCACCTGGTCGCCATCCTCAGCCCTGACGTAGTAGCTGTGCACAAAGTAAAAGCGGGCGTTGTCTTCAATGCCCTGCCAGAGCGGGTGCGGCCGCACTTGCGCCACCTGGTTCCAGCCCATGTGGGGGACTTTTAGCGGCAAGCCCTGCTCATCCTTGAGGTGATTGCCAAAAAAGCGAACCTTGCCGCGCAGATGTGCCAGGCACTCAACCCCGCCGTTCTCTTCGCTGGATTCCATCAGCGCCTGCATGCCCACGCAAATACCGAGTATCGGCTTGCCACTGGCAATCACCTCCGGCACCAGGCTGTCAAAGCCCAGCCGGCGAATTTCAGCCATGCAATCGCGAATCGCCCCCACCCCCGGAAATACCACGTGTCCCGCGGCGGCAATAGCAGCTCGATCCGCGGTGATCACCACCTCGGCATCGCTGGCCACATGCTCAATGGCACTGGCCACGGAGTGCAGGTTACCCATGCCATAATCGATTACGGCAACACGGCGGTTAGTCATATCTACCTCTGTCATTAACGGCTATCTCCTGGCGCTCACCAGGCAGCGAGCCCCGGGTAAAAACACGGGCTGGCATTACAGCGTGCCTTTGGTGGAAGGCATAACCCCTTCCATGCGCGGGTCCAGCTCCAGCGCCATGCGCAGGGCGCGGCCGAACGCCTTGAACACAGTTTCAATCTGGTGGTGGGCATTGTGCCCCTTGAGGCAATCGATGTGCAGGGTGACCTGGGCGTGATTGACAAAGCCCTGGAAGAACTCCCAGAACAGCTCGGTATCGAAGTGGCCGACCCGCTTCTGGGTGAAAGCGACATCCATCACCAGCTCCGGGCGACCGGAAAAGTCGATCACGACCCGCGACAGGGCCTCATCCAGCGGCACATAGGCGTGGCCGTAGCGGCGGATACCCTTCTTGTTACCCAGCGCCTGGGCCACCGCCTGGCCCAGGGTGATACCGATATCTTCCACGGTGTGGTGATCGTCAATGTGGGTGTCGCCGTTACAACTGATATCCAGGTCGATCAGCCCGTGCCGGGCGATCTGGTCCATCATGTGTTCCAGGAACGGTACCCCGGTGGCAAAGACACCACTGCCAGTGCCGTCCAGGTTTACCGTTGCCGTAATCTGTGTTTCCAGCGTGTCGCGGCTGACCGAAGCCGTGCGTTGCGCCATAGTAATCTCCAGCGAAAAGGTTGTGGCCCACGGCCCTGAGGTGGCGGTGTGCGCTACGTGCGCCGGGATTATACCCCGCTACCTGTCGATGTCACACAATTGCCGCGGCAATCCGCTTACCGGCCGCCACCGGGGATAACCTGGTCAGAAACTGCCCGTCCGAGACTACCCGCCCGCAGCGAGTTGCTTGATACACATCAAGGCCGATTTTCGAACAGTGGCTAAAATACCGCCAATTCTTTCAACACTTTGATATTTCAACACTTTAAGGAACAGTTATGAATGAAGCAGTCACCACAGCCACACTGGGCCTGGCGATCAGCATGGGTGGTATTGTCGTCCTCGCGGCCACCGCCGGCATCCTGGTCGCCTGGATCGAAAATCGTATCGACCGCAGCGGCAGTCACTAAGACAAGCCAGTCGGCAAGCGTACCATCTATCAAGTGAGCTGCAGGCGAGCAACCGCCCGCTTAATAGTGCCCGCCGCGATGCTCCCCGAAACTGCAGAGGTCGGCCGAAGTAAAATCGCCGGAGATGCCGCAGTAGCGCTGTAAGATCGTTGCATTTGAGGTTATCCTTTGTCCATTGACACCAACAAGGATGTATCAATGCAACACGGTAGCCGCCCTATCCACCTGCTCCTCGGCCTTTTGCTCCTGCTCACCTTGGGCGGCTGCGGTTCCACCGAACAAGACCTCGCCGAAATGCAACAGCATCTGCGCGAGGGCAAATATCGCAGCGCCGAAATCACCGGCAAGAGCCTGCTCACAGAAGCCCAGCAGCAGGCCGACAAGGAACTGGAGCGCGCCGCCCGCCTGCTGTTAGCCAGGACCTATTTTAGCTACGGTGACAACGTCAACAGCGCGCGCTTCTACGATGCCCTGCCGCTGCCAGTTGCGCTCGAGGCGGCGCCAGTCTCCGCGTCCATCACGGCCACCGATGACGACTGGCACCAGTGGCTATTGGCGGCCTGGGACAGCGGCAACCAGAAACTGTCCGCTACCATCTTGCAGCTGGCCAAAGACCGCTTTGGCCCCTCCGCCATGGCCATCTACAAAGTGCGCCAGCTGCTGGCTGCCGGCAATAGCAGCGACGCCCGCTCCGCTTTTGAACTCACCACCGCACCCACCCCTGAAGCATCGCCCTATGTGCGCTATCAATACGCGCTGCTGCGCGCTGCTGCCGACCCCGACGAGGCCCTGCGGGTAGTTTCAGACCTGCTAGCCCAACAGCCGGATTTTGCCCAGGCAGTGCTATTAAAAGCACGTTTGCTGCAAGCCCAGGGAGACAGCACCGATGCGCTGGCACATTATCAACGCTATGGGAAACTGCGCCCCGCCGATGCCAAAGCAATGATGTTGACCACCCTGACTGCCTTTCAGGTCGGCCAGTACGACACTGCCCGCGAGCTGGTTGCGACCCTGTCCCGGCAGTTAGGGCAACACCCCATGATTCTGCAGTTCCAGGGCATGCTGGCCCTGCACGACAAGCAGTTCGACGACGCCAAAGCTTTCGGGGAGAAATCTTTGGCCCACGGCCTGGAATCGCCAATGAATCACCTGCTGATCGGCATCGGTGCCTACCAGCAAAAAGCCTGGGAGCAGGCCAACCGCCACCTGGCCCTGGTCAGCGACCAGTTGCCCAAGGATCATTTCGCCAGGAAGATGCTGGTTGAAACCAAGCTGCAGCTGCACCAACCCAAACACGCAGCAGCGATATTTAAAAACCTGGATACGGACAGCGTTATCGACGTCGCCCTCGCCAACCGCGTCAGCGCTCAACTCATTGGCGAGGGCGGCTATGAAGATGCCACCGCAGTACAGCGACAAGTAGCCGATATTGCGGTAGCACAAGAGGAATTAGTACTGCAGCGGCAAGCCCTCGACAAGGCCCTGCGACGCAATGAATTTAAAGCGGCACTGATTGAATCAATCAAGGGCCAGGACTCCGACGCCAAGGACAAGCTGCGCTTGATCTTGCTGTATCTGGCTGACAAGGAAACAGAAAACGCCAGCCGCCTGGCCGGGGATTGGCTGCAAGCGAGCCCGAGAGACGTCAACGCCCTCAACGCCGCAGCCCTGGTAGAGCAGCACGCCGGCCGCCCGGCGGCGATGAAAAGTTACCTCGATAAAGCCCTGGCCATCGACCCGCAAAACATTCCCAGCCTGGTTATGCAACTCAACCTGGCCAGGATCGAAAAAGACTTGCCGGCTATAGTCGCTCGCAGCAAAACACTGATGGAGGATATTGGCTTCGTCAACCCGCTGATTTTCAATTACTGGCTCGAAGCCAGTTTTCTATTAAAACAACCCTACTGGGAGCAGGCCTTGCGCCTGGCTAAGGCCAAGCCGGAGCAACAGCTGGAAGGTGTGCTGCTGAGTTTCCTGCTTAAGAGCCAACAGTACGACCGGGTAGAGAGCTATTTGGCACAGCAGGTGGCGCAACAACCCTGGACTGTGCGCCACTGGGCCTCGGCGGTGCTGGCCGCCATCGGTGCGGGCGAGCGCGAGCTGGCCGCCAAACGGATGGATGATTTCATCAATACGAACCATTTCAAGACACCCCGGGTGGCCGAATTTATCGTTGCCAGTGCAGCTCGCGCCGAGCTCTATAAAACAGTGCTGACGGCCCTGCAGGCAGCGGACAAGCAAGACATCGCGATCAGCGATCGCGATTTGATCGCCAGCGGCGCCTACATAAAATTAGGCCAGCTGGACAAGGCCCGCCAGGTGCTCGCCAGCCATGGGGTGGAAGACAACCGTTATTTCGAAGCCCGCGCTGACCTGGCCATCGCCGAAGAGGACTATCGCGCGGCCTGGCAGGCACTGGACAAGGCAATAGCGGCGGAGATCACCTTTCCCCAGCTGGCAAAGCTTTACCTGGCCGGCACCAAAATCAATCAACACAGCGCGGTAAAGCAACATGTGCGCACCTACTTCAGGGCCCACCCGGCCGACAACATGGCCCGCCGCCAGGCGTCGCAGTGGTATATGGCAGACTCCCCGCGCTTTGCCATTGAAATACTGGACAGCGGCTCCATGCAATCCGAATTGAAAACCGACTGGATCTCCGCCAACAACCTGGCCTGGCTCTACCACCAGGTCGGCGACCAGGAAAAAGCCCGCTTTTTTGCCGAGAGTGCCATCTCCCGTGCACCGGAGCGCGCGGAAGTGATCGACACCTATGTAACAGTGTTTGGCCGCAAGCCGAGGGGTTAATCCAGGCGGCCAGTGCAGTGTCAGCCTGCGTCGGGCAAAGCCGTTTCGGCGTTGCGAATCAGCGCGGCCACCAGCTCCGGTTTTTCCAGTGGCAGAAAGTGAGTTTCTTCAGGCAGGAAAACATCTGTCCCCTGGGTAAACAGCCCCGCCAAACCCGGCCAGGTAGGTGAGTAGCGGAAGTCAGTCCGGGCTGCTTGCAGCGATGGTGCCTGCATGGCCCGCACCACCGTCACCGGAATATCCACCGCGGACAGTCGCGCCAGAATGTTGGACCCGGCCAGGCCGCCGGCATCGTAAATCCTGGCCTCAAAGGCCGGCGCACAGGCCAATTCCACCCCCTCTTGACCGGCTAGCTGGCGCACCCCGTACTGGCAGTAATCGGCCAGCACCTGGTGGTCGAACTCACTGTAGGGGGGCCGCTGGCGATAGCGCTGCTGCACCTCCTCCACGGACGCAAACTCGGCGCGACGCCTGGCGGCAAAGTGGCTTGGCTCCGCCGCCAATTGCTGTCCGGCAAAAGATTGATAAAACGCCGCAGAAAAAACCGTTGGGTCAATCAGCAACAAGCGCGAGAAGAGTGCCGCGTCCCGGGTTGCGGCGTTGACAATGCTATGGCCACCCATGGAGTGGCCGATTCCGAACGCCCTGCGCACACCCAGCTGCTGCAGCAACTGCAGCAAATCGACCGCAAAATCCTGCCAGCTGGTGAAGTGAGCAGCTTCACTGCGACCGTGGCCACGCAAGTCCAGCGCCAGCACATGGCGATCACCCAGCTGCTCGATAACCCGGTCCCAGCAGCGCCCGTGAAAGCCGGTGGCGTGGACAAATACCAGCGTCGGTTGCCGCCCCGCGAGTTCCGCGCGCCACTCATAAACAGCCAGCCTGACACCGTTGGCGGTGATAATTTTCATGCCCGGTTGAGCTGCAGCACTAACAACAGGTTGAAGCGACAAGCAAACCCTCCCCTCGCAAAATCACAATCGCAACGTAACAGTAGCAATAACCAGGGCGCAGTATAGTCATTTCAGGGAGGTGGTCAAAAGCCGGGCTCACGCGGCGTTGCCAACCGGCTGCTGCTTGCCCTCCAGGCGCTGGCGCGCCAGTTCGTCAGCGACCTGGTTGCTGGCCTCGCCGCGGGCAGTAGCTCGCTCGATGATCTGCGCCAGGGTGGCTTCAATTTGGCTGCCGATACGGCGATAACTGTCTTCCCGGGAAATACCCTGGCGCTGGAAATGGACCTCCATCAAGCCGCCGGCATTGATAACATAGTCGGGCAGGTAACAAATACCCCGCGCCTGCAGCGCCTTCCCCAGGTCGTCGTAAGCCAGTTGATTGTTGGCGGAACCGGCAATCACCCGGGCGCGCAACTGGTTGAGGGCGAGGTCATCTATGACCGCGCCCAGGGCACAGGGCGCAACCACATCCACCGGCTGGGAAAAGATATCCGCCACCCCCACTCCGGTGGCGCCCAGTTCGCTTATCGCCTGCTGCACTCGCTCCGGCACCGTATCAGCGACCCACAGTTGCGCACCGCGGGCGCGCAACTGCCGGGCCAGCTCATAGCCGACGTTGCCCAGCCCCTGGATGGCAACCCGCAAACCTTCGAGGTCAGTGCGCCCGAGGCAGCTGCGGGCCGCATAGCTAATGCCCGCCAGCACGCCATGGGCAGTAGCCGGTGACGGGTCGCCGTGCTGACGCACGCCGCCGTCACCGCCGACACCGGCAACATGGGCAGTGCGGGTGGCCATCACCCGGACATCCTGCTCATTGATTCCGGAATCTTCGGCGACCACGTAGGCACCATTGAAGCTGTCGATAAAACACCCCATGGCCTGCAGCAGGGCTTCGCTCTTGTGTTGTCGCGGATCGCCGATAATCACCGACTTGCCGCCTCCCAGGGGCAGGTTGGCCAGGGCCGCCTTGTAGGTCATACCGCGGGACAGGCGCAGCACATCGTCCAGCGCCTCGTAGCTGTTGCGGTAGGGAAACATGCGGCAGCCGCCCAGGGCGTGGCCGAGCCGGGTATTGTGAATGGCCACTATCGCCCGCAGGCCACTGGCCTTATCCTGGCAGAATGCCACCCGCTCGTGGTCGTCAAAAGATCTGTGTTCGAACACGCTCATATCGTCACCTCTCAACTCACCTTATCCAGTTCAACGATGCGCACCGGCGACTCCCCTGTGCCTTCGAACTGCGCCAGCAGTTGCTCATGCTTGCTGCGCCAGTGTGCCACCGACTGCTCTTTGATATGGCCGAAGCCGCGGATTTTCTCCACCGCGGCCACCAGTTCCGTCGCCGCGGCCAGGTTGTCCCGGCTCAGGCACGGCAGTACTCTTGTTTCAATCAGGGTTTCGAATTCGCGCAACAGGTTCCGCTCCAGCTTGCGCTCCGCACTGTAACCAAATATATCCAGCGCCGTGTGGCGCAAGAATTTGAGTTTCGCCAGCAGGCCGAACAGGCGCATCAGCCAGGGGCCAAACTCCCGCTTCAGCGGCTTGCCAGTGTGCCGGTCGCGCTTCGCCACCAGCGGTGCGGCGAGGTGAAAATGCAGTTCGAAGTCGCCCTCGAACTGCGCCTCGATCTGGCGCTTGAAGCTGCCATCACTGAACAGTCGCGCCACCTCGTACTCGTCCTTGATGGCCAGCAATTTGAAGTAACTCTTTGCCACCGCCTTGCTGAACTCGAGGCTGGAGTCTGGATCCAGGCTCCGCTCCCGCTCGCGACAGGCTTCGACAAACTGGCGATAGCGTTGGGCGTAAGCCCGGTTCTGGTATTGGGCCAGGTACTCTTCGCGCCAGCTGAGAATATCCTCGTATTCGGTGAGGCAGCTGAACTCCTGGCCTTTGCTCGGCAGGCGCTGCAGCAGCCCCGGGTAGTCATGGGCGGCAACTCGGCCCCAGGCAAACGCCCGTTTGTTGAACTCCACCGCCACCTGGTTGAGCTCGATCGCGCCGAGGATTGACTCCTGCTTGAGCGGGATCAGGCCGCGCTGCCAGGCGTAGCCCAGCAACAGGCAGTTGGCGCCGATGCTATCGCCCATCAAATCCAGCGCCAGTTGGCTGGCATTGATAAAACCGCACTTCTCTTCCCCCACCTCATCGCTGATCGCTTTTTTCATGGCCACCTTGGGAAAGCGCGCATCGGGGTTGGCGGTAAACTCCGCGGTCGGCGACTCGTAGTCGTTGATCACCGCGTGGGATATTTCCTGGTTGACCTTGGCCAGCGCCTCGGCCCCGGCCGCCACCACCAGGTCGCAACCGAGCAGCAAATGGGCATCGCCAGCGGGCACCCGCACCGCGTGAATATCAGCCTGGGACTCGCCAATGCGCACATGGGACACCACCGCGCCGAATTTTTGCGCCAGCCCGGTCAGGTTCAGCACCGAACAGCCCTTGCTCTCCAGGTGAGCCGCCATGCCCAGCATGGAGCTGATGGTGAGCACGCCGGTGCCACCAATGCCGGCCATAACAATATTCCAGGGCTGGCGCAGGGCCGGCAATTGCGGCTCGGGCAAATCGCCGAACTCCGCGGGCTGCAATTCACTGGCGCTTTTTTTCAATTGGCCGCCGTGCACCGTAACGAAACTCGGGCAAAAGCCATCGACGCAACTGTAGTCCTTGTTACAGGCGTTCTGGTCGATGACCCGCTTGCGCCCCAGTTCGGTCTCCCGGGGCAGCACCGACAGGCAATTGGACACCACTCCGCAGTCGCCACAACCTTCACAGACAGCGGTATTGATAAACACCCGCTTGGCGGGATCGGGATACTGGTGCTGCTTGCGCCGGCGACGCTTTTCCGCGGCGCAGGTCTGGTCGTAGATGATGGCGGTGGTGCCACTGACTTCGCGCAGCTCCTTTTGAATGGCGTCCAGCTGGCGCCGGTGATCGATGCTCAAACCACTGAAGCGGGGAAAATCCGCCGGGTATTTGTCCGGCTCGTCCGTGACCACGGCTATGCGCTCCAGCCCCTCGTCGCGCAGCTGCATGACCAGTTGCGCAACACTGAGGGCGCCGTCCAGGGGCTGGCCCCCGGTCATGGCCACCGCGTCGTTGTAGAGGATCTTGTAGGTGATATTGACCCCCGCCGCCACCGCTGCCCGAATGGCCAACAGGCCGGAGTGGAAATAAGTGCCGTCGCCCAGGTTCTGGAACACGTGTTTGGTATCAGTGAACGGCGCCTGGCCCAGCCAGGTGGCTCCCTCACCCCCCATCTGGGTAAAGGTATCGGTGCGCCGGTTCATCCAGGTCACCATATAGTGACAGCCAATACCGGCCATGGCCCGCGACCCCTCCGGCACCTTGGTGGAGGTGTTGTGGGGGCAGCCGGAGCAGTAGTGGGGAATGCGCTCAATCAACTCCCGCGGCCGTGCCAGTGACTGCTCCTTGCGTCGCAGGAAGTCCAGCCGCCGTTCGATCTCGTCACTGCGGTAAAAAGGTTGCAGCCGCGCGGCAATGGCCCGGGCCACCATGGCCGGTGTCAGTTCGCCCAAATTGGTGAGCAGCACCTGGCCGTGTTCGTCGTACTCCCCCACCACCTTGGGACGTTCGTGCACCGGCCAGTTATAGAGCTGGCCGGTGAGCTGGTCCTCGATCACCGAGCGCTTCTCTTCCACCACCAGGATTTCAATCAGGCCCTTGGCGAACTCATGGGTCGCCACCGGCTCCAGCGGCCACGGCATGCCCACCTTGAACACGCGCAAACCGATGGCCGCGGCCTTGGCCTCATCGATGCCAAGGTCATCCAGTGCCTGCAACACATCGAGGTAGGCCTTGCCGGAGGTAATGATACCCAGCTTGGCGGCCGGCGAGTCGTGGGTCACGTAGTTGAGGTTGTTGACCCGGGCAAACTCCCGGGCGGCGTAGATTTTATAGCGGTTGAGACGCTCTTCCTGCTCCAGCGGCCGGTCCGGCCAGCGCGCGTGCAAACCACCTTCCGGCATCTGGAACTTGTCGGGCAGGTGGATAGTGATGCGGCCGGGGTCGATGTCCGCGGAGATGGACGAATCCATATTCTCGGTGATGGCCTTCAGGCCCACCCAGCAGCCGCTGTAGCGGGACAGCTCCCAGCCCATAATGCCGAGGTCGAGCACCTCCTGTACATTGGCCGGGGCCAGTACCGGTGCCGAGGCAGCAATAAATGAATGTTCACTCTGGTGCGGCAGGGTGGATGATTTGCAGGCGTGGTCATCGCCCACCACCGCCAGCACACCGCCGTATTTTGAGGTGCCAAAGGCATTGGCGTGTTTGAGCACGTCCATGGAGCGATCGAGGCCCGGGCCCTTGCCGTACCACATGGCAAAGACGCCATCGTACTTCGCCCCGGCAAACAGGTTGACCTGCTGGCTGCCCCACACGGCGGTCATGGCCAGGTCTTCGTTGACGCCGGGCCGAAACACTATGTGGTGCGGATCGAGAAAGGGGCGGGCCTGCCACAGGGCCTGGTCGAGGCCACCGAGGGGTGAGCCGCGATAGCCGGAGATAAAGCCGGCGGTGTTCAAGCCGCGATTGAGGTCGCGCTGGTGCTGCAACATCGGCAGCCGCACCAGCGCCTCAATGCCGGACAGATAGGCTCTGCCGGAACTGAGGCGATACTTGTCATCGAGTTGAATATTGGCACTGCCCATAATGCTCACTCCGGCCACACTGAGGTATCCATAGTGATTATTCGCGCTAAAAGTGCACGAATAACGTCGACACGAACGACTACAACGCAATATTAAATGATCGAGGCTGGAATTATTTTGTTATCTTTATTCAAAAACCTACATAATTGAAATATCTATGCATAAACATCTTTAAAAACGGAATAATCATGCAAACCAACTTATCCGCTACCGACCTGAAAATCCTCAAGCAACTGCAGAGCGATGCCAGCCTCACTGCCGCCGAGTTGGCCAGCCGAGTGGGCCTGTCCCAGAGCCCCTGCTGGCGCCGGGTCAATAAACTACTGGAAGAAGGCTATATCCAAAAGCGCGTCGCGCTGCTGAACGCGGAGAAGCTGGGCATGGACGTGGTGGTTTTTTGCAGCGTCAACCTCTCCGCCCACGGGCGCCAAAGTCTGGAGGAATTTGAGCAGGCGGTGGCACAACTGCCGGAGGTCATCGAGTGCTACACCATGACCGGCACCATGGATTACATGCTGAAGATCGTCACCCGGGATATTCGCCACTACGAAAAATTTGTCCGCACCTTTCTCGCCCAGATGCCCGGCATTCAGGAGATTCATTCCAATATCGCCGTCACCGCCATCAAAAACACCACCGCCCTGCCGCTGGACACCCAGCTCTGATCGCCAGCCAGGATCACAGCGACGCGGAGGCGTTCTTTACAGCCCCATGGCCTGCTTGACCACGGCATTTTTCAGCAGCGGCAGGCTGTTGAGGGTGCGCATGCCCTCGTTGCGGGCCCAGCGCACCGGCAACTGGTCGGCCCCGAACAGGCGCTTGAAGGCCTCCATCAGGGCCATCATGCCGAGGTTATGACCGCGCCGATTGCGCTGGTAGCGCTTCAGGATCGAAGGCTCACTAAGGGGCAGCTGCCGGCTTTGGGCGCGCAGGATTTCATCGCGCAGGGCGGCCACATCGAGAAGGCCGAGATTGGCCCCCTGCCCGGCCAGGGGGTGGATGGTGTGGGCGGCATCCCCCAGCAGGGCGAGACCGGGGCCGATATATTCAGTGGCGTGACGCTGGCGCAACGGAAAGTCAAAGCGCCGGGCCACAGCGGTCACCTCCCCCAGGCGCTGCTCAAAGGCCGCACCCAGGCGCTGCTGGAACCGGGCGTCGCTCAACTGCATCAGCTCTCCCGCCAGCTCCGGCGTGACCGACCAGACGATGGAGCTGTAGTGACTGCAGAGGCCGTCGTCGAGCGCGACCTGCAACGGCAAAAAGGCCAGCGGACCGCTATCGAGGAAGCGCTGCCAGGCGGTGTAGCCATGGGATTCGCTGGTGCGCACGGTGGTCACTATGGCCCGCTGACCGTAGTCCCACTCGCGGGTGGGAATACCCGCCAGCTGGCGCAGCTTCGAGTTAGCGCCATCGGCGGCCAGCACCAGCGGCGCCACCAGGCGGCGGTCGTCGTCCAGCTGCAGCTGGGATAGCCCCTGCTCATCATCCCGCTGGAGCTCCAACACCCGGGCCGGGCGCAGCAGGCTGACAGCCGGATTTTGCCCCAGGCGCTCAAGCAGCGCGCGGGTCACCACACTGCTCTCGACGATATGGCCGAGATTGCGCTGCTGCACCTCGCGGCAGTCAAAGTGAATGTGGCCGGTGCCGGCGGCGTCCCACACCTCCATATCGGTGTAGGCACAGGCCCGCTCCGCGCAGATTTGAGTCCAGGCGCCGACGCTGTCGAGCAGTTGCTCGGAGGCTCGGGTCAGGGCCACCACCCGGGGATCAAACTCGCAGCCGCTAAAGCGGGCCGGCTCCGCGCCCGCGTCCAGCACGGCGATGCGCAACGGCGCAGCACCCACTTGCCCTTCAGTAAAAGCCAGCGCACAGGCCATGGCAGCGCCCACCAGACCGGCACCGACAATAATTACGTCATATTCAAGGGCTGGCGCGGGCACTGCTCGCGCGCTATCGGAATCACTCATAAGATTTCCTAATTACCACCTAGGCTAAGCTTTCGTGCAGCCGGCACTATGTTAGGTCTGGCTTCGGGGGCTTGCTTTCAAGACCCTCGACAGCAGGGATGCTGTCGTGGAGCCTCGAGCCCGCCCCGCGAGCGGAGCGAGTGCTTTGGGTGCATGGATGGAACCTGAGCCTGCCCCGCGAGCGCAGCGAGTGCTTTGGGCACGGCGAGTCTTGAAAGCAAGCCCCTGGAGCCAGGCCGGGAGCAAAGCTGCTGTCCCAAGGGCTACAGGGTATATGTTTACTATCGCCGATAACTGGCTTATTCATAGGCGTAATTAGGTAAGGGTTTACAAGATTACACGCCGCGAGGCGTTGCCCATAGTCTGGCGCGCCAGCATGCCCTTCGCGGGCGGCAGGCACTCCAGGCCGAAAAAACCCAGCCCGCGCAGCGCCGCCTGCGGCAGGCCAGTGCTGGAAAACAACTTGGTCAATTGATCGCTAAAGCCAATGGTGGTTTGCTGATCCAGCTGCTGCTGGCACTGGTACTGCTGCAGCAAGGCGATGCTGCCCAGCGGCTGGTCTGCCCCGGCTTGCTGCAGGCAGGTCGCCAGCGCGGCGCAGTCGCGCAGGGCCAGGTTAAAACCCTGCCCGGCGACCGGGTGGAGAAAGTGGGCGGCATTGCCCATCAGCACGATCGAGGAGCGAATTTGCTCCCTCGCCACCGACAAGCTGAGGGGATAGCTGTCCCGTCGCCCCACCTGCAACAGGCGCCCGAGTCGATAACCGAAACGCTGCTGCAGCAGCTCAAGAAACTGCTCATCGTCGAGCGCCATAACCGCCTCTGCCCGGTCACTGGGGTGGGTCCAGACCAGGGCACTTTGCTGGCCACTGGCGCCACCCAAAGGCAGCATGGCCAGCGGCCCGGCGTCGGTAAAGCGCTCGTAGGCAACCCCTTGGTGGGGCAGCTCATAACTGATATTGGCGATAATGGCGGTCTGCTGGTAGTCCTGCCGGTCGACATCGATACCCAGGCTCTGGCGCAGGCCGGAGTTGGCGCCGTCGGCCACCACCGCGAGCTCGGAGTGAACACTTACCTCTTCGCCATCCCTCTCCACCTGCAGCTCCACGCCCCCGACCCGGGGCTGCAAGCGGCGCACAGTGGCGGGCGCCAGCAGGCTGATATTGGCCAGCCCCTGCAGATGGGCCAGCAACACCCGGCCGATCCAGGCGTTGGGCACCACGTAGCCCAGCGCCTCGACCTGCAGCTGTTGCCGGTCGATCAGCGCTCCGCCGAGATGACCGCGATCGGACACATGCACCCGCTTAATGGGCGTGGCAAAGCGCGCCAGTTGCGGCCAGACCCCGGCCAGCTGCAGCAGCTCGACACTGCCGTGGGCAATGGCGGTGGAACGCTCGTCGTAACCGGGCTGAAAGCTGTCCGTTGCCGCGGCCGGCGGCGCAAAGGCCTCCACCAGCGCAATTTGCCAGCGCTCGTTGGCCGCTGCCAACAGCGCCGCCAGCGCCGCGCCCACCATGCCGCCGCCGACAATGGTGATGTGTGTTTGCATTGCTTGCCCGCTCGCGTTCACGGTTCAGCGCTCCGCCATCAGCGCTTCGATGTCATCCACCGACTTCGGCGCCGCCTCGGTCAGCACCTCACAGCCGGTCTTGGTCACTACCACGTCATCCTCAACGCGGATACCGATGCCGCGCCAACGCTCTTCCACGTCGGTATTGTTGGGCGCCACATAGATGCCGGGCTCCACCGTCATGCACATACCCGGCTCCAGCAGGCGCCACTGGCCGCCGACGCGGTAATCGCCAACATCGTGTACATCCAGCCCCAGCCAGTGCCCGGTGCGGTGCATATAGAAAGGCTTGTAAGCCTCTGTCTCCAGCAGCGTATCCAGCTCACCCTGCAGCAGACCCAGCTCGCGCAAGCCGTCGGTGATGACCCGCACCGCCGCATCGTGGGGCTCCTCCCAGTGGCGGCCCGGCGCGATCGCCGCAATAGCGGCCGCCTGGGCCTGCAGCACAATCTCGTAGAGCGCCCGTTGCTCGGCGCTGAATTTGCCGTTAACCGGGAAAGTGCGGGTGATATCGGCGGCGTAGTACTCGTATTCACAGCCGGCATCGATCAGCACCAGGTCGCCGTTTTTCAGGGGCGCGGAGTTGTCCACATAGTGCAGTATGCAGCCGTTTTTGCCGCCGCCGACGATGCTGTTATAGGCCGGGAAGCGGGCGCCGTTGCTGGCGAACTGGTGCTGGATTTCAGCCTCCAGCTGATATTCACCCATACCCGGACGGCAGGCCTGCATGGCGCGGGTATGGGCGTCGGCCGAGATCGCCCCGGCCCGCTTCATCAGCTTGATTTCCGCAGCGCTCTTGTACAGGCGCATGTCGTGTAAAAAGTGATCGAGGTCGAGAAACTCGCCCGGTGGGATGGCCCCCAGCCGGGCCCGCCCGCGAATGGTATTGACCCAGCCCATGACCCGGTGGTCAAAGTCCCGGTCCCGCCCCATGGAATAGTAGACCCGCTCGCGCCCCTCGATAAGGCCCGGCAGAATGTCGTCGATGTCGTCGATGGGAAAGGCGTCGTCGGCGCCAAAGTCGCTGCAGGCCCCCTCCGGACCCGCTCGATAGCCGTTCCAGAGTTCTTTTTCCCGATCGCGCTCGCGGCAGAACATCACGTATTCGCCGTGCTCACGATCGGGAATCAGGGCGATCACTGCCTCCGGCTCGACAAACCCGCTCAGGTAATAAAAGTCACTGTCCTGGCGGTAGGGGTATTCGGTGTCGCGGGAGCGGATTTTTTCCGGCGCTGCCGGCAGGATGGCAATACTGTTGGGTTCCATCATTGCCATCAGTCGCTTGCGGCGACGGGCAAACTCTTGTTTACCTATTTTCATAGTTTCTGCTAACTAGCCTCTACTCTTAAACTATTGAACCCACTGACAGGCAATTGTGACCGCACGGATCGACGCACCATTCAGTGCAGCACCCGCTTGTCTGACGCCTGGCGGCCAAAATCCGCGAACAGGGTCAACACCGCCATGCGCACATATTCGACAATTTCGGTGAAACTGGTTTCGGCGTCCTCTTCTTCATCTTCGAGGCCATCGTCGATATTGGCGATGGCCGCCAGGTCCCGCAGCGCCTCGGCACACTCCGCCGAAAACTTCTGCTGTGGATCCAAACCGGAGCTGCCGAAACCCGACAGAAAACCGTGGCACCACTCACCGAGGGCACTGCTGCGCTGGGCCAGCGTGGCCTCGTCGCCCGGCAGTAGCAAATCAAAGCGATACTGGCTGTCTTCCAGTTGCGCCAGGGTCACCGGGTACAACCTCGCCAGGGCGGCCTGGCCCTGGCCCTCGCTGTCGCCCACAACGCCGTTCTCATCGGTAATAATATCGAGAAAAGCCAGCGCTTCCAGCAGCCATTGCTCCTGGCTCAGGCGGGCCCCACCGCTCAATTTTCCACACAGCATACCGTGTAACTCGGACGGGCTATTGAGTGCTCCCAGGGGGACGAGATAGTGGTTTAATTCGACAAACGCAATCAGGGGTTCCACAGTAGACATAATTAATCCGCTTAAAATTCGCGCCAAATGCTATCACGATTCCGGCCGCCGTGCCTGCCGCCACTGGCATCCCGGGCTGAAATAGTGGGCGCCCTTGTTGACCGCCTTCAAGCCGCACCATATAGTTGTGCGGGCACAGCTCAACCAACCACCACAGACCTCACCCCATGGCCGACCATCCGCTAGCAACACTTGAATCAAAACTGGACCAATTACTGGCAGAGTGCCAACGCCTGCGGCGGGAAAACGCCGCCCTGCACAAGCAGGCCGCCGGTTTTAAAGAGAAAGAAGAAGGCTGGTTGCAGGAGCGCTCCCGCCTGATCGAAAAAAACGACCTGGCCCGCACCCGGGTGGAGGCCATGATCACCCGTCTGAAGAGCCTGGAAGAGCAAGCCTGACCCCACTATTTGATTCAACCCCCAAAGGACGTTATATGAGCGGTACCATGTTTGTGAAAATCCTCGACAAGGAATACCAGGTGGCCTGCCCGCCCGGCGAGGAGCAAGCGTTAAACCAGGCGGCGCGGACCCTGGACGAGCGGATGCGCAGCATTCGTGGCAAGAGCAGTGTGATTGGCCTGGAGCGCATCGCGGTGATGGCCGCACTCAACCTGAGTCATGAATTGTTGCAAGCCAACAGCGTCGCCAACAGCAAGGCCCGGGATGAAGCGGTCATCCAGCGGCTAACCAGCAAAGTAGAACAAGCCCTGAGCAACGACTAGCCAGCACTGCATGCCGGCCATACTCGCCTTCCCAATAAAAATCAATCTGTAAGAAAACCTGCTTCTGGTCTATACTTGAATTCACCCTGGAGTGTTGGCCAGTCGACAAGTCCTCGAGCCGATAATCTGTACCCCGGGGGTGACTCGCCAGTATCAGTGTGCATGTCCGCCTGACGGAAAGCCTGAGATGCTGCAGGAACCCCCACCCTTGAGCCTCTCGGTTCAAGGCCAAGTTGACAGCCGCACATCCGGGGTTTCCACACATCTGTCATACCGGTCGAGACCGCCTCAAGGTCGATTCTGCATTGGCCATTACCAATCGGTATTGGCCGCAAATAGATCGGTCGGTAACAAGTCGGTCAGTAACAAGTTGGTCGGTAATAAATTGGTCGATTCCCCCCTGGTCAATACCACATCGATTGCCAGCCGCCGGCAACTGCGCCAACAGCTGCGCCAGCGCCGCCGGGCACTGTCACCGCAACAGCAGAAAATTGCCGCCCTCAAACTGGCCCGCAACCTCAAGCGTCAGCCGCTGTTTATACGCTGTAAGCACATTGCGTTTTATTTGCCCAACGACGGCGAGATCGATCCCCAACCGCTGATTCGCACCGCGCTGCAACTGGGCAAACACTGCTACCTGCCGGTATTGCGCCCGCTGCAACAAAACAGCCTGTACTTTATTCGCTACACCGCCAGCAGCCCGCTGCGCCCCAATCGCTTCAACATTCCCGAGCCGGCGCTGCGCCGGCGGGGCCTGCCAGCCAATTTACTGGATGTGGTGCTGTTGCCGCTGGTGGGCTTTGATTCCCGCGGCGGCCGACTGGGCATGGGCGGCGGCTTTTACGATCGCACCTTTGCCTTCAAGCTGTCCGACAGCGGCAAGAGCGACCGCGGACAGCGGCGACCCTATTTGCTGGGGCTGGCGCACAGCTGCCAACAAGTCGATTCACTGCCGCTGGCCAGCTGGGACATCCCCCTGCACGCAGTGGTGACCGATGAAGCTATTTTCATGAGTGCCAGCAACGGCCAGCAGCGCGACTTCCTGCCCTCATCGGGAAACGTCCCCCCGTGAACTGAACGCTGTTGCCGGGCTGGTTGTTATTCGGATAAATTGTTGCTCGGATAGATTGTTACCCGGATGAATTGTTGTCAGTGCAACTGCAGTTCGGCAATCACCGGCAGGTGATCGGAAACATCCAGCGTATCGTGCTGTCGCACCCGACCTGCCAGCAAGCGCCACTGCGGGCTGTAGAAGATGTAATCAATGGTTCGATCCGGTGCGCTTATCTGCGGATTATTGGGGAAATGGGTATACCAGCGGGCGGCGTCCGGCCCGGTCAAATCTTCCAGGGCGGGCACTGCGCCGTACTCCCGGTAGAGACTGGCGAGCGCCGTCTGCGCATCGTACTGTCGCGCCAGGCGCTGCCACTGACGACCGCCATCCGGCGGCAACATATTGAAATCCCCACCCAGCACCCAGGCAACATTGCCCGCGTCCAGTGCTTGCAACAACTCAAGCGTGGTCGCAGTCTGTGCCGCCATCAGGTTACTGCCCGCACCCCAGGCGTCAAAATGGGTATTGAGTATGGCGACCTGCGTATCGGAGTCGGAGTCCAGGCGGGTTTCAAGCACGGCGCGCTGGAAGTAGAAATGACGGGTGACAAAATCATTGTCCATCAACGGCAACTGGTGCCGGCGAGCGGCACTGAGGGAATAGCGCGACAGAGTCACCAGCTTCATACTGACCGCGCCCATGATTTTGGGGTGCGGTACCAGGCCGGCCTTCCAGTACCAGGCGGCCGCCGAACAGGGGTACGCCGCCGCGCCGAGGCGTTGCTGTAACTCAGTCAGTTGCTCGACATGGTGGGTGCGGCTGTCATCCGCATCGTTGATTTCCTGCAACAGCACCAGGTCCGGGGATTCGTCGCGAATCAGCTCCGCAACTCGATCGAGGGTGCTGGCCACCGCCGCCACGGATGGACGCCGGTCGGGGCCATTTTCCACATCGTAGTAGAAGAAATAGCCCTTGCCAGCCATGTACTGGACATTAAAACTCATGACCTTGAGTGGCGCGCTGGTCGGCCAGGCCGGCGCAGCCCGGTCGCACTGCACCGCCACCTCCAGCAGCGGCGGGTAGCTGGGCACGCTGGTCCAGATCAGCATGCCCGCCACCCAACTGGTAATTACCAGCAGCAGCAAACCGTAGAGCCGCAGTTTCACCTTGCTCAATCAGTACCTGCCTGTATTCGCGGCGCCGAGCAAAGCAACGAGCCGCGCAAGCTGCTGCCCTCGCTGCAGCTCACAGTGCCTCGAGGATGGTTTCAGCGCTGCTCTTCTCAATACCCTTGTCATCCACATTCAGCAGCTCCACAACGCCATCGTTGACGATCATGGCGTAGCGCTTGCTGCGCACCCCCAACTTGGCTCCGGTCAAGTCCAGGGTCAGGCCCAGCGCTTCGGCCAGCTCGCCATTGCCATCGGCCAGCATGGTGATGTGCTCAGCATTTTGGTCGCGCCCCCAGGCCGCCATCACGAACACGTCATTTACCGAGGTGCAGATAATGTCGTCCACCCCTTTGGCCTTGATCTTGTCAGCGTGAATCACAAAGCCCGGCATATGGGTGTTGGAGCAACCTGGGGTATAGGCCCCGGGCACCGCAAACAGAACCACCTTCTTGCCGGCCAGCAAACCATCCGTGGTGACCGCCTGCGGACCCTCGGCGCCCATGACTTGCAAGGCTATAGATGGTATTTTGTCGCCCACTTTGATTGTCATAACAGTTACCTTTATTTTGGGTATGCGTAAGTTTCGAAGTCTGATTCAATGTACCGCCGAACTCAAGTGACAGTTACAACAAACCGGTCATTTAGCATTGCGCTAATTTCCAGACACAATTTTTTGCGCCAATGAATTCAAGCCTATGAAAAAAACCAGCGCCCTGCTGTTTGCCCTGGTCGCCAACCCGGTGGAGGCAGCCCGTGCCGTCGACACGCTGGAAGAGTGCCGCGCCATGATCGCTGCTGCGGAGCGGCTGGCCTGCTATGACGCCATTTTTCTAGTGCCGCAAAGTGACGATTCGCTGCCGCCGGCGAGCGGCACTGCTGCCAGTGACGCTGCCGCTCAAACCGCTGCCAGCACCGCGGAACAAATACCGGCCAAACCAGCCAAGCGCAAGTTTCGCTATCGCCTGTTGGACGAAAATTTCTCAATCCAGCCCCACAGGCCCACTTACCTGCTGCCCTATACCTATACCACCAGAGTCAATACCGTCCCCTTTGCCAATGCCAGTGCAACCGACAGCAGCGACGCCGGCCCGACCGTGGAAGCGGATCGCGAGGAGGTCAAGTTCCAAATCAGCTTTAAAATCCCGCTGGCCACCGACCTGCTGCTCAAGGACGCTACCCTCTGGGCTGGCTACAGCCAGGTGTCACTGTGGCAAATGTACAATACGGACGCCTCGGCCCCCTTTCGGGAAACCAACTACGAGCCGGAGATATTCTGGCAGGTGCCGACCTCACTGGAGCTGTTCGGCGTCGCCCTGGACAGCGTCAGCCTGGGCTTTAATCACCAGTCCAACGGTCGCGGCCAGGATTTGTCACGCAGCTGGAACCGGATCTTCAGTGAAGTGGAGCTGAGCCACAATCGCTGGACCATGGCGCTGCGCCCCTGGTATCGGCTGCCGGAAGACGCGGAGGACGACGACAACCCCGACATCGACGACTACCTCGGCTACGGCGATATATCGGTGCGCTACAAATGGCACTCCGACTTGTCCCTCACCACCCAGCTGCGGCACAACTTTCACTCCCGCCAGCCTCGCACTTCCGTCAATATGGCACTGGTGTTTCCCCTGGCCGGGCCCCTCAATGGCTATTTCGAATACGTCAATGGCTACGGCGAAACGCTCATCGACTACAACCGGCGCACCCGCCGAGTGGGCATCGGAGTCATCCTCAATGAGTGGAAGTAGCTGCGGGCGGCGCCAAAAACTATATCAAAATATTTTGATATAGCTGTAAAGCCCTGCTAGACTGCCGCCATGACTCAGCAATTGCACGCCGAGCTTGTGGCCGGCCCCGACCTCACCCACGACCTGGCAGCGACCCTCAAGGCCGCCAGTGACCCGCTGCGGCTGGAGGTTTTGCGCCTGCTGGCCAGGGATTCATTCGGGGTGATGGAATTGAGCCGCATCTTCGCCATCAAGCAGTCCGGTATGAGCCACCACCTGAAAGTACTGGCCACCGCGGGCCTGGTGGCGACCCGGCGCGAAGGCAATTCCATCTACTACCGGCGCGCGCTGCCCGAGCAGCGGGACCCGCGCCGGGAGTTGCTCACCAGCCTGTTCGCTACCCTCGACCTGCAGCCTCTAAGCGCTGAGATACAGCAGCGCCAAGGGCAAGTCCAGGTGGAGCGAGCGCGGGCGTCGCAGGCATTTTTTACCGACAACGCCGGCAAATTCCGCGCCCAGCAGGACCTCATCGCCAGCTACCCGATTTACGCCGACGTGGTCACCGAACTGCTGACCAAAACGCCGCTCACGGCCACCGGCCGCGCGCTGGAGGTGGGACCCGGCGAAGGCGAATTCCTGGCCGTGCTGGCGCCGCGCTTCCAGCGCGTCAGCGCGCTGGACAATTCCGCCAGCATGCTGGACAAGGCCGCCACCGCTGCCCGCAACGCCGGGCTCGCCAATATCGACTTTATTCACGGCGATACCCGCGCTGCCCTGCAGCGCCAGCTGCGCGCCGACTGCGTGGTGGCCAACATGGTCCTGCACCACGTGGCCTCCCCCGCCAGCGTGTTTGACGATATCGGCAAATTGCTGAACCCCGGCGGGGTGCTGTTTATCACCGATCTCTGTCATCACGACCAGCAGTGGGCGCGAGAGGCCTGCGGCGATTTGTGGCTCGGCTTTGAGCCCGATGACCTGTCCGGCTGGGCCCACCAGGCCGGTCTGGAAGAGGGCTTGAGCCAGTACATCGCCCTGCGCAACGGTTTTCAAATTCAGGTTCGACAATTTTTCAGCCCCCTGCGGGGCACTGAGCACCAGGAGCACAACCACTATGTCTGAATATTCAATTTTTACCTCCGAGTCAGTCTCTGAAGGTCACCCGGACAAGATGGCGGACCAGATTTCCGACGCCATCCTGGATGCCGTAATCGCCCGCGACAAACACGCCCGGGTCGCCGTAGAGACTCTGGTCAAAACCGGCATGGCCATTGTCGCCGGCGAACTCACCACCTCTTGTTACGTCGATTTGGAAGACATTATCCGCGACGTTATCACCGGCATTGGCTACAACGGCTCCGACGTCGGCTACGACGGCGCCACCTGTGCCGTACTCAATGCCATTGGCAAGCAGTCGGTGGACATCAACCAGGGGGTTGACCGCGCCAGGCCTGAAGACCAGGGCGCCGGCGACCAGGGCCTGATGTTCGGCTACGCCACCAACGAGACCGAGAGCCTGATGCCGGCCCCGGTCTACTACGCCCACCGCCTGGTGGAGCGCCAGGCGCAACTGCGCAAGGACGGCGTGCTGCCGTGGCTGCGCCCGGACGCCAAGAGCCAGGTCACCCTGCGCTATGAAGACGGCAAGCCGGTGGCTATCGAGGCGGTGGTGCTGTCCACCCAGCACGACCCGGACATCTCCCAGGCCGACCTGCGCGATGCGGTGCTGGAGAATATTATCCAGCACGTACTGCCCGCCGAGCTGCTGCACGCCGGCACCCAGTACCACATCAACCCCACCGGTAAGTTTGTCATCGGTGGCCCGGTTGGCGATGCCGGCCTCACCGGCCGCAAAATCATTGTCGACACCTACGGCGGCATGGCGCGCCACGGCGGCGGCGCCTTCTCCGGCAAGGACCCGTCCAAAGTGGACCGCTCCGCCGCTTACGCCGGTCGCTATGTGGCCAAGAACGTGGTCGCCGCCGGTCTCGCCGAGCGCTGCGAAGTGCAGGTGTCCTACGCCATTGGCGTGGCCGAGCCCACCTCCATTTCCATCAACACCTTCGGCACCGGCAAGGTCAGTGATGGCCAGTTGATCGAGGCCATTCGCCAGGTATTTGACCTGCGCCCCTACGCCATCACCAAAGCCCTGGACCTGCTCCACCCCATGTACCAGCTGACCGCCGCCTACGGTCACTTCGGCCGCGAGCCATTCGAGCACACCTACAGCTGGAAGGAAAACGACGAGCAGAAATCCGATACCTTTACCGCCTTCAGCTGGGAAAAAACCGACAAGGTCGATGCCCTGAAAGCGGCCCTCAACGTTTAAGCAAACAAACACAAACTGGCGCCCGCAGGGCGCCGGCACAGGAGAGATACCATGACAAGCGCACAGAAAACTGCCACCGACACCTTTACCGACTACAAGGTCGCCGACCTGAGCCTGGCCAGCTGGGGGCGCAAGGAAATCGACATCGCCGAGGGCGAAATGCCGGCCCTGATGGCACTGCGTCGCAAGTACAAAGACGACCAGCCGCTGGCCGGGGCCCGCATCATGGGCTGCATCCATATGACCATCCAGACGGCGGTACTGATCGAAACCCTGATCGACCTCGGCGCCGAAGTGCGCTGGTCGTCCTGTAATATCTTCTCCACCCAGGATCACGCCGCCGCTGCCATTGCCGCCGCCGGTATCCCGGTATTCGCCTGGAAGGGCGAGACCGAGGAGGAGTTCCTCTGGTGTATCGAACAGACCATCCTGGCGAGCAAGGACGGCAGCGAAGTCTGGAACGCCAATATGATCCTCGACGACGGTGGTGACCTGACCGAAATGGTGCACAGCAAGTACCCGGACCTGCTGAACCACATCCACGGTATCTCCGAAGAGACCACCACCGGTGTGCACCGCCTGCTGGAAATGATGGAACAGGGCGAGCTGCTGGTACCGGCCATCAACGTCAACGACTCGGTCACCAAATCCAAGAACGACAACAAGTACGGCTGCCGCCACTCCCTCAATGACGCCATCAAGCGCGCCACTGACCACCTGCTGGCGGGCAAGAAGGCCCTGGTCATCGGCTACGGCGATGTGGGCAAGGGCTCCGCCGCCTCCCTGCGCCAGGAGGGCATGATCGTCAAGGTGACCGAGATCGACCCTATTTGCGCCATGCAGGCCTGCATGGACGGTTTTGAAGTGGTGTCCCCCTACAATAACGGCATCAATACTGGCGCAGTGGCCGACATCAACCGCGCGGTACTGGGCAATACCGACCTGGTGGTAACCACCACCGGCAACGTCAACGTCTGCGATGCGGCCATGCTGCAAAGCCTGAAAAGCGGCGCGGTCGTGTGCAATATCGGCCACTTTGACAACGAGATCGACACTGCCTTCCTGCGTAAGAATTACCAGTGGGACGAGGTCAAGCCCCAGGTGCACAAGATCTACCGGGACCAGGCCAGCAACGATCACCTGATCCTGTTGTCCGAGGGTCGCCTGGTCAACCTGGGCAATGCCACCGGTCACCCGTCGCGTATCATGGATGGCTCCTTTGCCAACCAGGTACTGGCGCAAATGTACCTCTACGAGCGCAAGTTTGCCGACCTGCCCGCCGCCGAAAAAGCGGCCGCCGTCTACCTCAAGGTACTGCCGAAAAAACTGGACGAGGAAGTGGCCCGCGATATGGTGGAAGGCTTTGGCGGCGTGGTGACCCAGCTGACCCCGACCCAGGCCAAATACATCAATGTCAAAGCCGAGGGCCCGTTCAAGCCCGAGTCCTACAAGTACTAGAGCGAGATCAACATGACCGACACCAGCCTGCGACTCAGCTTTGAATTCTTCCCGCCGAAAACACCGGCGGGCAAGGCCAACCTGGCCGGGGTACGCGATGAACTCAATAAACTGGGTCCCGAGTTTTTTTCGGTGACCTACGGCGCCGGCGGTTCAACCCGGGACAATACCCGCGGTATCGTGGTCGACTACCGCGCCGCCGGTGTCTCCATCGCGCCGCACCTGTCTTTCGGCGGTGACGACGAAGACACCATGAAGGCACTGCTGCAGTCCTACCAGGAGGCCGGCGTCGACCGTATCGTGGCGCTGCGCGGCGATATGCCCTCGGGCATGGGCGGCGCCTACCAGATGGTCTACGCCAACCAGCTGGTGGCGTTTATTCGCCAACACTTCGGCGACCAGTTCCAGCTGGAAGTGGCGGCTTACCCGGAGGTGCATCCCGAAGCGAGCAGTTACGACGCCGACCTGCGCTACCTGAAAGGCAAATTCGACGCCGGGGCCGACAGTGCAATTACCCAGTACTTCTACAACCCGGATGCCTACTTTTACTTTATGGACCAGTGCCAGCGGCAGGGCATTGACCAGCCCATCTACCCGGGCATTATGCCAATCCTGAATTACCGCAACCTGATCCGCTTTAGCGAGGGCTGCGGCGCGGAGATACCGCGCTGGCTGCGCAAGCGACTGGAAAGTTACGCCGACGACAGCGCCAGCATCAAGGCCTTTGGCATCGACCTGGTGTCGGAATTGTGCGAAACCCTGCTCGACAACGGTGCCCCGGGCCTGCATTTCTACACCATGAACCAGGCGGAGCCCACCACCACCATCGTGCGCAACCTGGAGCGCTTTTAAGCCACAGCGCTGACGAGCACGCTTACTGCCACTAGCTTACTGCCACTAAAAGAATAGACACGCCAACGCCATGCGCATACCGCGACTCTATACCTGCCAGCCGCTCAACAGCGGCGCGCAGTTGACCCTGGATGCAAGCGCCGCCCACTACCTGGGGCGGGTGTTGCGCATGGAGCCGGGCCGGCCACTGCTGCTGTTTAATGGTGAGGGCGGGGAGTTCAACGCAACCCTGCTGCAACTGGACAAAAAAAGTGCGCTGGTCGAGGTGGGTGAGTTTGCTGCCCAGGAGCGTGAATCGCCGCTGGCGATCCATCTCGGTATCGGTATATCCCGGGGTGAACGTATGGACTGGGTACTGCAGAAGGCCACGGAGCTGGGTGTCAGCGCCGTGACGCCGCTGTTTACCGAGCGCAGCGAAGTCAAACTGCGCGCCGAGCGACTGCAGAAAAAGCAGCAACACTGGCAGCAAATCATGATCTCTGCCTGCGAGCAGAGCCAGCGCACCCACCTGCCGGACTTGCAGGCGCCGCAGGAAGCCGCCGACTGGCTGGCGAGCATCAGCGACCCCTGCCGCTTTATTCTCCACCACCGCACCGACACGCGCCTGTCCGCGGCGTCGCGACCCACTTCCGTAACCCTTGCCATCGGGCCAGAGGGCGGTTTTTCCGACACCGAAATTGAGCGCGCCCTGGCCCTGCAATTCCAGCCCCTGGCACTGGGGCCGCGGGTGTTGCGCACCGAGACCGCGCCGGTGGCGGCGATCAGTATTTTGCAATTCTTGTGGGGCGATCTATCCTAGTGTCGTAACTCAGGGAATTCAGAGAGAGAAATCATCACATGTCAGCGGCCCAACCGACTACCTTTGCCATCTATCGCAAGGCCATTGAGCAGGTGATGCAGGGCGAGGAGCGCCTGCCCAGCCTGCCCAACATGACCTTTCAGATCCGCCGCGCCGCCAGTGACCCCAATACCACCATCAGCAAGCTGTGCAGCTTGATTGGCACCGACCCCAGCCTCAGTGTGGTCATCATGCGCCACTCCTCCAGCCCGGTTTTCCGAACCCTGGAGCAGGCCCGGGACCTGGAGAGCGCCGTGCGCCTGATGGGCATCGCCCACGTTGCCAATATCATCATGGCCCACAGCCTCAAGAGCCTGTTTATCAACAACAACCCGCAATTAAAGGCGCTGTTCGCCATCAGTTGGAAGCGCCAGGCGCTGAAGGCCTCCATGAGCCGCTTCCTGGCCAGTACTATTCCGGGTCAATCCGCCGATGAGGCCTTTATCTCCAGCTTGCTAAGTGAAGTGGGCACCCTCGCCATCCTGTCGTCCCTGAGTGGAGTGAAAGAGGTGCCCGATCAACGCACCTACCTGACCCTGTGCCGCCACTACAGCAAATCCCTGGCGACCATCATCCTGCGGCGCTGGGACCTGGACTCCAAGTACATCGAGATCACCAAGGAGTGCGGCAACTGGAGCGCCGCGGATAGCAGCAGCCCAGCCGGGGCGATGAGCACGCTCGACGTGGTCAATTTGTCCCTCTACCACAGCGTCTGCCTGCTCAAACCGGACCACAACCTGCCAGCACTGACCGGGCTGGCCTGTTTCCAGCGCCTGCCCGAGCGCCAGCAGCAGCTGGATGAGCGGGGTTTACTCAATGTGATCAGCCAGAACCTGAAGCAAATCGTGGCGGCGGCACAGGCATTTCACTAAGGCCCTGTGCCGGGAATGGACGGTAATGGTTCGAATCTCGCGGTTGACGCTTTAGCCGTTACTGCTGGAGCAGTCCAGGCAGGCCCGCTCCAGCGCGCTGAGATCGGGAATCACCAGCTCCTCGCCCTGCCACACAAGCCGCGCACTCTCAAATGAGCGCGGCCCGTTATCACTGGCCTGCAGATCTTGCTCGCTCACTTGCACCAGCTTCGGAATACCCTCGGTGGCAATGGCGATAAAGGGCAGGTCAGTACTCACCCCGGTATTGTTGAACACCGCGACGCGGGTGGTCGCCTGCAAGGGCGGCGCCGGTTCGCCACTGAGCAACTCCAGCGACAACAGCGGTACCCGCTGGCCACGCCAGGGAAAATCACCCAGCAGCCAGGCCGGGGCCGGGTCTACAGGCAGCGGTTCCAGGTAGGCAACAATTTCAGCTACCGCCACAGTGGGCACCAGCAGCACCCGTGATGCCAGCGGTATCATTAAACCGGGCAGCGATTCAGGCGCCGGTTGGGGCCGGCTCTGCAGACTGTTTTGCGTCATCTCGTTTGCGTCGCTCTGTCTCTGTGATTAAGGGTGGCTGCTCGCCGACGTGCCGCTGCCGGCGCCGGTGAGCTGCTGGATATTGTGCAACAGCAGCTCTTCCTGATAGGGCTTGCCCATATACTTGTTTACCCCCAGGGTAAACGCCCGCTGGCGGTGTTTCTCGCCGGTGCGGGAGGTAATCATAATAATCGGGATATTTTTCAGGCGGCTGCTGGAGCGCATGTTTTTCGCCACCTCAAAGCCATCCATGCGCGGCATCTCGATATCCAGCAACATTATGTCAGGAATATGATCCTGCAGCTGCATCAGGGCATCGGCACCGTCCTTGGCGGTGATCACCTCGTAGCCCTCGCGCTCCAGGAAGCGACCGGTGACCTTGCGCACCGTCACCGAGTCGTCCACCACCATGACGGTTTTGACTTCAGTGTCGACTTTTTCCGGCACGGCATCCAGCAGCATGGGCTCGGGCCCGTGCACCAGCGCCGCCTGCTGGCGAATCAGCGCGTGCGGATCGAGGATCACCACTACGCTGCCATCGCCCATCACCGTCGCCCCGGACACGCCCAGCACCCCGGCAAACTGGGGCCCCAGGCTCTTGACCACGATCTCGCGACTGCCCATCAACATGTCGACCTGGATGGCGACCGCAAACTGCGCGGTCCTGACCAGTACCACTGGCAGGGGCATGGACTGCAGCTCCAGTTTGGGACGGGCATCGCTGTTGAGCAGATTGCCCAGGTAGCGCATCTGGTACTGCTCACCGGCGTACTCGAACACCGCTGTTTCATCCCGGTAATAATGTTCCAGTTCAAACGGGCTGACCCGCACGATTCCCTCGATGGTATTGAGCGGAATGGCGTAGCGATCGTCGCCGATACGCACCATCAGGGCGCGATTGACGGAAACAGTAAACGGCAGCCGAATCGCAAACTCGGTGCCCTCGCCCCAGCGCGAGTGGATCGTCATGGAGCCACCCAGCTGCTTGATTTCCGCGTGCACCACGTCCATGCCGACCCCGCGCCCGGATATCTGGGTTACCGCTTCCACGGTGCTGAAACCGGCCTGCAGGATAAACTGCATCATATCGTTGTCGCTGAGGGCGGACTCAGCCGCCAGCAACCCGTTCTCGATGGCTTTGGCCCGGACTTTCTCCAGGTCGATACCGCGGCCGTCGTCCACCAGCCGCAGCAGCACATCGCTGCCCTCCCGGCTCAGGCTCAGGCGCACAGTGCCGGTTTCCGCCTTGCCTCGCTGCAAGCGCTCCGCCGGCGACTCGATGCCGTGGTCGATGGCGTTGCGCAACATGTGCTCCAGCGGCGCCAACATGCGCTCCAGCACCGTGCGGTCCATTTCCCCCTCGGCGTTGTCAATCTCCAGATTGACGTTCTTGTACAATTCCCCCGACACCTGCCGCACAATGCGCCGCAGGCGCGGCACCATGCGCGCAAAGGGCACCATGCGCGAGCGCATCAGGCCTTCCTGCAGATCGGTGTTGATGCGCGACTGCTGCAGCAGCAGGGTTTCGGTGTCGCGGGTTTTATCCGCCAGGGTATTCTTCAGGTCCATCAGGTCGGAGGCGGACTCGATCAGGGAGCGGGACAGCTGTTGCAACTGTGAATAGCGATCCATTTCCAGCGGGTCAAAATCTTCCGCCTCCGCCAACTGCTCCTGGCGGAACAGAATTTGTGCTTCAGTTTCGATATCCAGGCGCCGCAGCTGTTCCTGCAGGCGACTGATGGTGGCCGCCATCTCCTCAATGGCATAGCCCTGTTCGCTCATTTGCTCTTCCATGCGGCCGCGACTGATGGACGTCTCGCCCGCCAGGTTGACCAGCTCTTCCAGCAATTCCGCCGACACCTTGACCACTTCCTGGGGGGCAAAACGACGGCTCGGCTGGAGCCGGGCGCCACCACCGGTGGGCACAAAATCACCCTGGCCGGGCAAGCCTGACGGCGCCCGGTCGCCGCTGCGCACCAGCGGGATAAGGTCCTTCGGGGTGAACGGCAAAATCTCTGCCTCTGCCGGCGGGGCACTATCAGACGACGAGGGCGACGGCGACGCTGGCGCCGTTTGCTCGCTCACCGCGCCGCTGGCTTGCGGCTGCGGCGCACCCTGCTCCGACTCCGACGGCCGCTCGAGTTGTCCGTGCACTTGTTCCAGGCCTTTCAGCAGTTGGTCCAGGTAGCTGTTTAAACGGCTGAAAAACTCGCCATTGATAGCGCCGGACTGGACGCTGCCGATGATGTCGGTTTCAAAATCGTGGGCGATATCACCGAGGCTGGTCAGGCCGGCCAACCGCGCGCCGCCCTTATAAGTGTGCAGGGCCCGCTTCAGCGCTTCGCCACTTTCGCCGTGCTGCCAGTCCTGGCTCCATTCATGTACAGCCTGCTCGATGTCCTCCATCAATTCATGGGCTTCTTCGAGGAAGATTTCCACGATTTCCGCGTCCAGTTCGGCCTCGCGCGCCAGCTCACTGCCGCTGTCCACTGGGTCCACAGTGTCCGCAACAGGCGCAGCTTTCCATGGGCTCGAGTCCGGCTGTTCGACTGGCGCCTGCCCGGCCGCTTGCCAGGCAGGGGCTTCATCACTGGCAAATTCTTCCGCGCCGGATTCACCCTGGGCGAGTTCGTCCAGCCCAGCCGCTTCCTGTAAAAGTTCCTCCCAGCCCTGTTGTTCCAGCACAGGTTCATCGAGAGGTGCAGTCACTGGCGCTGGGCCCGAATCGGCGTCAGTCGCGTGGTGCAATTCGTCGCCCGCCGGCTCCGCGTCGCTATCGCGGGCATCCTCGTGCCCGAGCAGGCGCGCTTGCAGCTGCGCCAGGGAGAGCAACAGCTGTACTTCCAGCGGGCGCTGGTTCTGGCCCGCCGCCACCGCATCCACCATATCCAGCAGTCGCTCGTGGGCCTGCAGTAACAGCTCAAAATCAGCCTGCTCCAGGCCGCATAAATTATCCCCGGCCGCATCGTAGGCTCCGGCCAACTGCAAGCTGAGCTCCGCCATGTCCGGCAGGTTCGCCAGGCGGGCGCCGTTGGCGAGGGCCTGCAACTCGGTCAGCAGCGCCGGCAACTGGCCGGCCTGCAGCGGTTCCTGCTGCCAGCCTTTGAGCAGGTCGTCGGCATCGATCAACAGGTCCATCTCTTCGGCCATAAAGATCGACAGCAGACGCGGATCCACCGCCTTGACCCGGGTTGCCTCGGGTCGGTGGGCAAATGGGCTGATAAAGAGATCGCGCAACTCGGCCACTCGGGCCTGGAACTGTTCCAGCTTGTCGATGGTGGCAGGACTGCCGTTGCGCAACTGCTCCAGCGCCTTGCGGATGTATGCCACCGCGTCTTTAAACAGCTGCAGGATGTCATCGTCGATATCGAGCTGGTAGGCGCGCAGATCCTTGGTAAAGCGTTCCAGCGGCGTCGCCAGTGCCGCCACGTCGTAAATGTCGGCCATGTGGGCACTGCCCTTGAGGGTGTGCAGGGCGCGCTGCATGGCATCGCTGGGCGGGGTATAGAGCGGTGCTGCCTGCTCCATGGAGTCAATAAACTCGCTCACCGTCTGCAGGTGGGTATCGGCCTCGGCGGCAAAAATTTCCCAGAGTACGGCGTTGGAATCCTCGTCGTCGTCCCAGTCAGCGCCAGCCGGTACTTGGGTGGCGCCTGCGATCGGCGAGGGTTCCACGGGCAGCGCCTCGGCGCCAGCTTGCTCGCTGTCGGTAGCGGGCTCTGTCGCAGGCGGCTCCGTTGGTGCGTTGAACCCTGCACTCGCCACTGCACCAGTATCACTGGGGCTGGAGTAAGGCTCCGGCACCTGGCCGCTGGCAAAGGCCTCTGCCGCCATTGCCAGGTAATCCAGGCGCTGGCGATCCGGGTAATCCTGGCCCTGCTCAAAGGCAGTCACCAGCGCCGGCAGTAATCCCCGCACGTCCTCCACCAGTTGCACTTGCAGCAACTGGGCCTCGTGCCCGCCATCCAGCAGGCGATTCAGCATATTTTCCAGCGCCCAGGCGAGCTCTCCGATCTGCTTGGCGCCCACCATACGGCCGCTGCCCTTGAGCGTGTGGAATGCGCGTCGCACCTCCTCCAGCGCCGGCCGGTCGAGCAGGTCCTGGCGCCAGCGGGGCAGGAACTCATCGATAGTGGCCATCACGTCGCCGGCTTCCTCGACGAAAATTTCCACGATCTCGGCGTCATACTCGAGCTCGTCGGTGTCCGCCCCAACCTGCTCCGCTGCGGTAGCAGGTGCCGCTGGCGCTGGTTCCGGCTCTGGCTCGCTAACCACAGTGCTGTTGTCAGCAGGCAAGCCACTGCCGGCGACAGTGGCAGCAACATCGCGCTGCTCTGACCCTGGCATCGGCACCACAGGCCCGGCGCCAGCCTTGTTCGCGTCCGCCACCGGCGTGCTCACAGCAGGCTTGAACACAGGCAGTTCACCCGCCGGGGCCAGTGCGGTAATACTGTGCTCGGCCGGCGTCAACAGCCAATCCTCTTCCTCCTGGGCGCCGTCACTGTAGCGCTTGAGGTAGTATTCGACACCCGCCACCGCATCGGCCAGAGCATCGAGTTCACGCCACTGGGGCACTTCGCCCCGCTGCAGCAAATTGTGATCGATATAGTGGCGGCAGGCCTGCAGTATTTGCGCGGGTCGCGACAGTGGAATCATCGAGAGGCCACCGCTAATGCTGTTCAACAGCGCCGGCACAGGCTCCAGTTTCGAGCGGTCCCACTGCGCTGCGATGTAGCCAATGACCACGGTTTTAACTTCTTCAAGCCCCTTGATAGCCTCCTCAATCACGGCGCGCTGGGCAGCGCCAAATTGCACCCGGTCTGGCTGGCGCCCGCCAACCGCGCCCGAGTCGACCGCAGCCAGAGCCGCCAAATGGTGCTCCAGCGCGACTACTTGTTCGGCAATGGTGGCCAGCGCGGCGTGGTCGATCACGCCGCCGCTGACAACGGTTTGCAGCTGGTCGATTTGCTGCAACATATTCGCCCGCAAGTCTGCGACGCCCAGTACCGACAGGGTATCGGCAACGCGGGTCATGATCGCCAGGGCCCGCTCGGGAGCGCTTTGATCAATGCCGACAGCACAGTCGCTCAGCGCTTCCTTGATGTCGACCAGCTCTTCGTTCAGGGCCGCCACTACGGTGCGCATAGTGTCTGTGTCAGGACCGGAAAGGGTGATGGTGGGCAGTGCCAACGCCAGTTGATCAAGCCCGTAGTGACGCCGCAAGCGATCGCTGCGGGGGTTCGCAACCGGGCTGTCTGCCAGCACGAACAGTAACTTTTTGATTAGATCGTCGGGGCTATAGTTGCCCAGCTCCTCGACCCCGGAAGTTGCAAGCAGCTGCATCTCCCGATCCAGCACCCGCAACAGCTCGCGCACGGAGTCGTTTAACTCCACCTGGCCGTCCTCCAGCCCCTCGACAATGGCCAGCGCCAGATCCCACATTGGATTGCGCGGGCTGCCCGCGGTCAAGTTGCAGAGCCGGGTCACGGCTTTCTTTAAATAGGGAAGATTCTCTTCGACATCCACCTGGCGCATGACCGAAGCCGCGGCGTAGCGATACATCTTGCGAATCTTGGCCACTAGGGCCTTGAACTGGGCATCGTTGGCCTGGGCCGCATGCGGTTCGCCCCGAATGATTCTGGCGGGGCTCAAGTCGGGATCAAAAAACTGGCTGGCCGGCAGTGGCGGCGCACCGCGTCCCGCCCGCACCGCGTTCATTAACGGCAACAGGGTCGCCGGGGCGTCTCGACGGGCCGCCTTGACCCGCTCAAGATAGGCAGGCAACTGCAGGAACGCCCGCATCAATAATTCTTGCGCGGCGGCAACATCGCTGACTTTGTTTGCGATCAGGGCCCGCAGCATGGCTTCGATTTCTTCCGCCAGCAGCGCCGCACCGTAAAACTCGATCATCTGCAGGCTGCCACTGACCTGGTGGATATTTTCCAGACAGATGTGCAACTGGCTATCTTCCCCGCTCTCGCGGGCGTGGGCCTCCAGTGCCTGGCGAGCTTTTTTCAAGGTCTCGCTGATTTCACCGACCACCCAGTCCAGGCCGGCAAAATTATGGTTCGTTGCCATGCTCAGGCATCCCCTCAATCATTTCCACTGCGCGCATCAACACTCGGCGCCGGTGCGCTGCACTCCCAGCCAGCCGGCCCATCAGGGACCGGTTCCGGTGCCAGCAGCTGCCAGCGCTCAAGCGTTCGATTTTCTGGCTTTGTCCAATTCCGCAAAGTCCAGTTCAAAGGCCTCATCGGAGGTCAGGTCAGCGTCCTTTACTGCCGTTTTCTGGATGCGGGTAATTTCCCCAGGCAGGGAGAAGCTCGCCTCTTCCGGGGTAAAATTATCCCCTGACGCGCTACCTTTGACGCCGTCTTCGGGCAACTTGAAGCCGGCCACAGACTGGCGCAGATCCAGTGCCATTTCCGCCAGGTTACCGATAGATTCGGCAGTGGCGGAGGTACCAGAGGAGGTTTGCGAGGTGATTTCCTGAATCACGTTCATGGTGTTGGAAATATGGCCGGCGGACGATGCCTGCTGACGGGCGGCGTTGGAGATGCTCTGGATCAACTCGGCGAGGTTGGCCGACACCCCTTCGATCTCCTCCAGCGCCACACCCGCATCCTCCGCCAGGCGGGCACCGCGAACTACTTCTGCGGTGGTCTGTTCCATCGAGGTAACCGCCTCGTTGGTGTCGTTTTGAATGGTTTTCACCAGCGCTTCGATCTGCTTGGTCGCCGCCGCCGAGCGCTCTGCCAAGCGCTGCACTTCATCGGCAACCACCGCGAAGCCGCGGCCCGCGTCACCGGCCATAGACGCCTGGATAGCGGCGTTGAGGGCGAGGATGTTGGTCTGGTCGGCAATGTCGTTGATCAGCGAGACGATGTCGCCAATTTCCTGGGAAGATTCCCCCAGTCGCTTGATACGCTTGGAGGTGTCCTGGATCTGTTCGCGAATGGTGTCCATGCCATTGATAGTGTTTTGCACCACCGCCGAACCCTTGTTGGCGATGGATACCGAACGCTCGGCAACCGCTGCCGACTCGGCTGCGTTGGCGGAAACCTGGTCGATGGTGACCGCCATTTCGTTTACCGCCGCCGACGCACCGGCAATTTCCTGGGCCTGGTGCTCGGAGGCCTCGGCCAAATGTATGGCAGTCTGCTGGGTGCTCTGGGCCGCCGCAGAAACGTTCTCCGCGGTCTCGTTGATACGCGAGACCAGCACCCGCAGCTGGTCGATGGTGTAGTTGACCGAGTCGGCAATGGCGCCGGTAAAATCCTCGGTGACCGTGGCGGCCGTGGTCAGGTCGCCGTCGGCCAGGTCAGCCAATTCGTCCAGCAGGCGCAAAATGGCCGCCTGGTTGCGCTCGTTGGTCTGGGCGGTTTCTTTCAAACGACGGTTGGTGCCACTGTACATCTGGTAGGCGAGCAGTAACAGGCACAGCAGTACCAGGCCACCGAGTACCAGCGAAGTGAGGTTATTGGGCTGGCGCTGACTGGCCTGGGCGAGAATGCCCTCCGACAACTGGTTCAAGGCCTCCAGCAGCACCGGGCCATCATCGAGCAGGGCGTCAGCCGACTGGCGCGCGTTAAACAGGGCCGGCGAGGCCTCGAAGATCTCCTTGATGGACGAGTTGACGAAGGCAAACAGTTCGGTGATTTCGTTCAGGCTCGCCACCGCATCGGGGTCGGTCACGCGGGAAATGTTCATGGACGTGTCGCCCGCTTTCATACCCGCCAGCACCTTGCCGAACAGATTGGCATCGAGGTTAAACTGGTCTGCGGCATTGCCGGCATCGCTGCCGCCGGCCAGCATCTTGTCGACGTTACGACCAATGCGCTCGGCGCGCCAGGACTGCATCTGGGCTACCGCCACCTGGTCGGCCGGGGCTTTGTTCTCCAGCAAGCTTTCAACAATGTAATTGTGCTCGGCCTGCAGCTCCGGCAGCGACTTGTTTAATTTCTCGGCCACATCGTTGAGGAACAGGATGGTGTCCTTGTTGGTAATAATGGTCTCGGCGTTGTCCTTGACCCGGCGCCAGACCTTGTCATAGTTGCTGATCTCTGCCGCCAGTGCGGCGCGAGTGACGGCATCACCGGACTGCACCTGGCTCCAGGACCTGGCCATATTGTCGAGCACGCTGCGCAACTCGGTAAACGCCTGCTCGTTGCCAGAAGTAGATTCCCGCGACAGCGAAGTAACCCGGTAGGACAGCGCCCGCAATTCAGCAGTAACCCCCAGGTATTGCTGATCCCTGGCAGCATCCCGCTGCACCAGGATAACACTCACCACCGTGGCAATCAGTGCCAGGAACAGGGCCACCACCAACACCGTCATGGTGCGATTGGCTCCGACCGCAGAGACTGGACTATTGGACTCATTTTTCATTTTTTGCTCCTGACAACGTTGCGAGTTCAGCCCTTGGCGGGCGTTGCTCTTTCAGTATCCTTGACCCGGACTGGCGACCAGAAGCCGCTCTCAATACCGGTTGTACCCGACCGCTTAATTGCCGGCGGCGTTTAAAAAATTGTGGTCTTGCGCCAGGCGGGCTGGGCTGAACACCAGCCACTCCACGTCCTGGTGACGATAGCAGCCATCGACATAGGGCTCGGCCCGCGCCGGGCTATTTGCAGCAGTCCCGAAACTGTCCACGGGAAAGTGCTGCATGCCAAATACCTTCTCCACCAGCAGCCCGGTATAGAGATCGTGATCTTCCAGAATCAGGATGCGCTGCTGCTTGCGCGGGCTGTGCAGGCGATCACCGAGATACACCGCCAGGTCGCACACCGGCAACAGTCGACCGCGCACATTGGCCACCCCCTTGACCCAACTCTGCACCCCCGGCAGACGGGTGTAGGGCGGCACCTCCAGCATTTCACTGACTTCGCCCAGCGGTGCCACAAAGCGCCGCCCCAGCAATTCGAAACCGATGCCACTCCAGTGCGGTGTGATATCCACCTGGGCCGGCAACCCGCGAGCGTGGCGGCGGCACTGCACGGCCAGGTTCAACAGCGCCTGGAAACCGGCCTGGCCGCCTGCGCTATTAGTTGCGTTAGCAGTCGCGTTATCGCCTGCGCTAATCTCTTCCGACATGGTCGCTCTCACCTCAGGCCATTACTTCGGCCAGCACATCCATCAGGTTTTTTTCCAGTATAGGCTTGGTGAGATAGGCTCGGGCGCCCTGGCGCAGGCCCCAAACCCGATCGGTTTGCTGATCCTTGGTGGTGACGATAATCACCGGAATGGCACTGGTCTCGGGGGATTTGGTGAGCTGGCGCGTGGCCTGAAAGCCGTTCAGCCCGGGCATTACAATGTCCATCAACACCAGGTCCGGCAGCTCCTTGCGGGCCACCCGGACTCCGATTTCACCGGTATCCGCGGTGATGACCGTGTGCCCATGCTTTTCCAGAATGGAGGTCAACTTATAGGTTTCAGTGGGTGAATCGTCGACGATGAGTACTTTTGCCATACTGTACCTTACTTACCACAGGTTATATTGATGTTTGTGCAGGTGCCGCTGCCGGTCAGCCGTATCGGCTTGACGCGGCACCCGGCCGCAACCGGCAAGCCTTAACCGGAGGCATCGGTTATCTTTTCCGGATCCTTGATGTGTGCCTGGATAGCGCCCAGCAACTCGTTTTTACTGAAGGGTTTGGTCAGGTACTGATCGGAGCCGACAATGCGGCCCTTGGCCTTGTCGAACAGGCCATCCTTGCTGGACAACATAATCACCGGTGTCGATTTAAACTCACTGTTGTTTTTGATCAGCGCACAGGTCTGATAGCCATCCAGGCGCGGCATCATAATATCCACAAAGATGATGTCGGGTCGGGTATCGGCTATTTTTGCCAATGCGTCGAAGCCATCTGTGGCGGTGATAACCGTGCAACCCACTTTGTTGAGCAGGGTTTCAGCGGTACGGCGGATGGTTTTGCTGTCATCGATCACCATCACCTTCAAGCTTTCGAGATTCATTTCCATAAACTTGGACCTTCTTAAATTATCTCTGCCGCGTGCAAATTAGCCGCGACTGGCTGATTGCAGCAATAACTTCACAAAACTTGTACAACAGACAACTATAAACCACTTGGCGCGCCGGCGCCGGCATTTTTATTCCCCGCCCCAGCGCCCGTTACTTGCTGCTTCACAACCGTTGACAAGCTTGAAAGGGTTGCTTTAGAGCGCCTCAAATCGTACCTTAACGGCCCACCAGCCAACGCCAAACGGATCTTTCCCATGCCCATCAAACTCGGGGTCGTCATGGACCCTATCGATCGAATCAACTATGCCAAGGACACCAGCCTGGGCCTGTTGCTCGCTGCCCAGGCTCGCAATTGCTCGCTGTTTTATATGGAGCAGGCCGACCTCTATCTCGACAATGGCAACGCCCGCGCCCTCACCCGACAGCTGCAGGTATTTGCCGACCCGCAACACTGGTTCGAACTGGGCGAGCAACAGGATATCGCGCTCAAGGAGCTGGATGTGGTGCTGATGCGCAAGGATCCACCCTTTGACAATGAGTATATATATAGCACTTATATTCTGGAGGCGGCACAGAAAGACGGCTGTTTAGTGATAAATGATCCACAAAGTTTGCGCGACTGCAATGAAAAGGTCTTCGCCACCCAGTTTCCCCAGTGCTGCCCACCGGTGCTGGTGAGCCGCAATCTCAAGCAATTACGGGCCTTTCACAAGCAGCATAGCGATGTCATTTTCAAGCCCCTGGACGGTATGGGGGGCGCCAGCATTTTTCGCTGTAAAAGCGACGACCCCAATGTCGGGGTCATCCTCGAGACCCTGACCAACCACGGTCGCCAGCTGACCATGGCGCAGCGCTATATCCCCGAAATACTGCAGGGCGACAAGCGCATTCTGGTGATCGACGGCAAAGCGGTGCCGTTTGCCCTGGCGCGAGTGCCAGCGGTGGGCGAAACCCGCGGCAACCTGGCGGCCGGCGGTGCCGGTGTGGCGCAGCCATTAAGTGAGCGCGACCAGTGGATAGTTGACCAGGTGGCGCCTACACTGGTAAGCAAGGGCTTGATTTTCGTGGGCCTGGATGTCATCGGTGACTATCTGACCGAGATAAATGTCACCAGCCCCACCTGCGCCCGCGAAATCGACAAGGCCTACAATACTGACATCGGTGGTCGCCTGATGAACGCGATCGAGAAACGCTTGCAAGCCTAGGTCTGTAGCCAGGCTCAGGTCTCTATAAATAAAGGCTCAATGACGGCAATACATCCTGTAGCACTCGAGGCCGAGCCGGTGGATACCGGCGACCGCCTCAGCTTTACCGTGTTCCTGGCGGTGGCTCTGCACGCGCTGCTGATTCTTGGCATCACCTTTAGCGCCGACTTTACCCGGCCGCCACCCCCCACCCTGGAAATCACCCTCGCCAGCCACAGGTCCGATAGCGCGCCGCAGCAAGCCGACTACCTGGCGGAATTTAACCAGCTGGCCAGTGGTACCGAAACCCAGGCCCGGCAGTTGACCAGCGACCAGCTGGCTCCCATCGACGACACCCTGATTCAGCCCAACAACCCACTGCCCCAGCAGCGCGCTGTTACGGTGACCCCCAGCGAGAGCCTGGTACCGGTGGTCACTCGCTCCGAGAGCAAATTCCAGGCAAGGGTAGAAACTGCTGTGGAAGAGGAACTGCAGCAGCCGCAGGAGGGCATGGATGAGCAGGACACCCCGCTGAGCACGGAGATTGCGAGTTTGCGCGCCAGGCTGGACAAGCAGCGCCGGGCCATTGCCAAGAAACCGCGCCTGCGGCGCATCACCTCGGTGGCCACCCGGGCGTCAACCGACGCCGCCTACCTGAACCAGTGGACCAGCAAGGTGGAGTATATCGGCAACCGCAATTTCCCCCAGCAGGCGATCCAGCAACAGATCTTCGGCAAATTGCGCCTGGCCACCACCCTGCGCTCCAACGGCAGCGTGCAATCGGTGGAAATCCTGCAATCTTCCGGGCATCCGATCCTCGATGAAGCGGCGTTGCAAATCGTCCACCTTGCCTCACCTTTTCCGCCATTTCCGCTGGAATTGCGCAAGGATATCGACCAGTTGGAGATTATTCGCACCTGGCACTTTGAGTTGAGCGGGCTGTCAACCAGCAGCAGCGCCAACTAAAGCCGGAAAAAACGCTTGTTTTCCGTCGGCAGCGGCCCAATACTGCTTGTATGAACGCTTCCACTGATAAACAATCCTGCCAGTTGGGCAGCCTCCGCAATCAGTTCCTGATTGCCATGCCGGCGCTCAGCAATTCAATTTTTTCCCACACCATCACCTACATCTGTGAGCACAATGACGATGGCGCAATGGGCCTGGTTATCAACCAGCCACTGAATGTCTCGCTGGCGGAAATATTCGCACAGATGGGCTTCAAAGGCAGCACTGCCGCCGCCCCGGTCCTGTCCGGTGGGCCAGTGCAACCGGAGCGCGGCTTTGTCCTGCACAGCCCCGACAGCCAGTGGAATTCCAGTATGGCCATTGCCGAGGACGTGATGCTGACCGGCTCCCGGGATATCATTGACGCCATCGCTACAGATAAGGGGCCGGAGAAATTCCTGATTATGCTCGGTTATGCCGGCTGGGGTAGTGGCCAGTTGGAAAACGAAATTGCCAACAACGCCTGGCTCACCGCGCCCGCCGACAGCCGCATTATTTTTGACACGCCCATCGAACAGCGCTGGAGCTCGGTGGCGCAAAACCTTGGTATCGACCTCAACCTGATTTCCACTACCGCCGGCCACGCCTGAGCCGGCCACCACCGCTTTACCATCTTATGCCCTCTCCCGTCCTCGCTTTTGACTACGGCCTGCGCAATATCGGCGTCGCCTGCAGCCAGCCTGAAACCGGTTTGGCCTCAGAGCTGGCGCCGCTCAAGGCCCGGGATGGAGTCCCGGACTGGGAGCAGATAGCGCGGCTGCTGGCGCAGTGGCAAGCGCGCCAGGTGGTGGTGGGATTACCACTCAATATGGATGGTAGCGAGAGTGAGTTGAGCGCCAGGGCGCGGAAATTCGGCAAACGCCTGCACGGTCGCTTCGGGGTTGAGGTGCAGATGATGGACGAGCGCTTGAGCAGCTATGCCGCCAAGGATGAAGCCGGTGAACGCGGCCAGCGCGGCAACTACAGCAAGCAGCCCATCGACTCCATTGCCGCGCGCCTGATTCTCGAAAGCTGGCTGACCCAGCAACAGCAACAAAACCAGCAATCGCCCTAAAGCGGCTGGGCATACAACCGGCAGGCATAAAAAAAGCCGCCTCCTGACGGGGCGGCTTTTTTGCGACCGCCACGCAATCTGGCGGCGGCGTTATTGGTCAGGTCAGGCTTGCGGGCCCGCTGCCTCAACTTCGGCACTGACGTTAAACTTCTTGATGTTTTGCGCAAACAAACCGGCCAACTTCGCCGCTGCTTTATCGTAGGCCGCCTGGTCCGCCCAGGCCTTGCGTGGGTTGAGGTACTTGCTGTCAACACCGGCCACGGCCACCGGCACCTGCAGGTTCATCGCCTCGAGAGTCTCGGTGGCGACATTTTGCAGGGAGCCGTCCTGGCAGGCGGCGACTACCGCGCGGGTAACCGGAATCGGGAAGCGCGAACCCTCGCCGTTGGCTCCGCCGGAGCCGCCAGTCCAGCCGGTGTTCACCAGGTAGACATTGGCGTCAAAATCCTCGATTCGCTTCATCAGCAACTCGGCGTACTCCCGCGCCGGACGCGGCATAAAGGGCGCACCAAAGCAGGTTGAGAAAGCGGGCTGAATGCCGGCAGCAGCACCCATTTCAGTGGAACCCACGCGCGCGGTATAGCCGGACAGGAAGTGGTAGGCGGCCGCCTCCTTGGAGAGAATGGCCACCGGCGGCAACACACCGGAGACGTCACAGGTCAGGAAGATGACGTTCTTCGGCTCGCCGGCACGGTTCTCTTCCACGCGCATCTCGACGTGCTCCAGTGGATAGGAGCAGCGACCGTTTTCGCTCAGGGAAGTATCGCAGTAGTCGGGCACCCGCTGCTCGTTGTGGACAACATTTTCCACAATGGCACCAAAGCGGATGGCATCCCAGATAACCGGCTCGTTCTTTTGCGACAGGTCGATGGTCTTGGCGTAGCAGCCACCTTCCATATTAAAGACGGCACCCTTGGCCCAACCGTGCTCGTCGTCGCCGATCAGGTAGCGCTCCGGGTCGGCTGAGAGGGTAGTTTTACCGGTGCCGGACAAACCGAAGAACAGGCAGGTATCGCCGTCCTTGCCGACGTTGGCAGAGCAGTGCATGGGCATCACATCTTTCTCAGGCAGCAGAAAATTCTGCACGGAGAACATGGATTTTTTCATTTCACCGGCGTATTTCATACCCGCCAGCAGTACCTTGCGCTGGGCAAAGTTGATAATGACCACCGCGTCAGAATTGGTACCATCGCGCTCGGGCTCGCAGACAAAATTGGCGGCGTGCAGTATTTTCCACTCTTCCTTGCCCTGCGGGTTGTAGTTTTCCGTGCGGATAAACATATTGCGCGCGAACAGGTTGTGCCACGCAGTCTCGGTGGTCACTTTGACCGGCAGGTAATGATCCGGGTCTTCAGCAACGTGCAACTGGGAGACGAAATTGTTGGTCTGTGCCAGATACTCTTGTACCCGGCTCCACAGCAGGTCAAATTTGTCGGCCGGGAAAGGGCGGTTGACCGTGCCCCAGTCGATATGTTCTGCGGTGGAGGGCTCTTCCACGATAAAGCGGTCCGCCGGGGAGCGACCGGTGCGAGCGCCGGTATCACAGGCCAGGGCGCCGGTGTGGGTCAATTGACCCTCGCGGCGCAATAGCGCTTGTTCAACCAGCTCGGCGGAGGTAAGGTTAGTGAATACGGCCTGGGCCGTGTTTTCAATCTTTGTCATGCGTTTGTAGTCCTGTTTGCTTGTGGGCTTGGCCTCTCCCCTAACGGGGAAACTGTTCCTAAACACGCCGTGGGGCAACTTCAGTCTCATTATTATTTGCAATTGGGTACTTATGCCCATTCGCTATTTTAAATTGGGCGCACATTATGCCAGACAATAACGCCGGAATCGATCCCGGGCTGGCGATTTTTTATTCAATGCAATTCCCGCTCACCGGGGCCGAATAACTGGTCCAGGTCAGCGGCGCCAAAAGCGTAGCTGCGGTTGCAAAACTGGCAGTCGATATTGATCATATCCTGCTCCACCAGCAGTGCCTCCACTTCCGCCCGCCCCAGCGATACCAGTGCGTTAGCCGAGCGCTCCCGGGAACAGCTGCAGGCAAAATGCACTGCCGCCGGCTCGAACAAACGCACCTCTTGCTCGTGAAACAGGCGGTGCAGCAACTGCCCGTGCGGCAGGCTCAAAAGCTCCTCCTGCTTGACGGTGTCCGCCAGCACCGTCGCCGTCTCCCAGAGCTGCTGGTTAGCTTCGACGCTGGCCACCTGCCGGGGCAGCGCCTGCAGCATCATGCCGGTACAGGTGGTGCCATCGCTGGCCAGCCAAAAACGGGTCGGCAGCTGCTCCGAGCGGGCGAAGTACTGTTCGAGACAGGCCGCCAATGAGCCACCATCCAGGGGCACGATACCCTGGTAGCGCTCCCCCTTGTCCGGTTCAATAATGATGGCCAGTACACTGCTGCCCAGCAGCGCCTGCATATCCAGCGCCGCCAGGGCCGCGTCATCGGCGTCCGGATCGAGCCGGGCAATGGCGCGCACCGCCCGGTGGTGGCTGCACTCGGCCATAACCAGAGTCAGGGGACCGTCGCCGCGCGCCTGCAGGGTGAGAATGCCGTCAAATTTCAAGGTACCCGACAGCAGGGTGACCGCTGCCAGGAACTCACCCAGCAGGGATTTGACCCGCTCCGGCAGGTGGCTGTTGTGCTGCAACACCTCGCCATAACTGTCTTGTAAAGTGGATATTTCGCCGCGAAGGTCGGCTTTATCGAAGATAAAACGGTGAATAAGGTCACTACTGGGCATGGGTTACCGGGCTGAGTCTGGGAGTTGGGACAGGGGAAAAACGCGGATTTTAACACGGCTGGGACGAAAAACGCGGATCCCGGCGACTTTTTGGTCACGCTGCTTGCTATGACAGCAACGGTGCCCGGGTTTGTCCGGCTGTGCGCACAGCTATTGTCGGAAATGTCCAGGGTTGGGGCTATACAAGCCGGATGATAAACAGAGGCGCCGGACAAGGGCCTGCGGCCTACAAGTCACAGTGGCTCGCTATCCAGGCCGCCGCGGCCGCGGCCTTTTGCTCGCGCTCGGCTTCGCTGATGGTGTAGGTACTGCCGTCTTCCCGGGTAAAGTAAACCGGCCCCTGCAAGATCAGCAGCTGCTGTCGCGCCTCAGTGCACTGCTGCGCACGCTCTAGCTGGTCGCGCTGCCGCTGCTGCGCCTGCTGGCGTTGCAGTTTTTGCTCCGCCGCCGTGGCCGGCTGGAACAACTTGCCCAGTTTTTCCCGCTCGGCAGAGCTCTCGTCGATATTGCTGACTTTGACCTCCCGGGCCTCCACTTTGGTCTTCCGGTCGGGCGGTTTGCGATCGCTAAAATGCACCCGCCCCTGCTCGTCCCGCCACTGGTAAACCTCCGCCACCAGTGGCGCTGCCGGCAAGCACAGCAATCCCGCCAGTAGCAGCTGCCGACTCACAAGCCTCACTCCACTTATGGCCCGACTCACAACCCGCTACCTGCCGAGCCGCCACTGGGCTCACAGACGTGACTGCCGGGCACCCGATAGCGCTCCAGCACCACCGCCTCGCTGGCCACCGCGTCGGCGTGGTCGATGACCATCTGGTAACCGCGAGCATCGCGGAAGGCGGTGAATTCCCGGGGTTCGCTCGTCACCCACTGGCAAAACTGGTTAAAGTCGGCGATTGGCACATCGTTAACGCTTTCTATGAGCCAGTTTTTCCAGTCGTGGTAGCCCAGGTTGACGTCTGCGGCCAACACCTTCAGGGCCACCACCAACTGCCGCCGCTGCTCGGTGGAACGCTGGTTGCGGGCCTCGAGAAAATCCACCGGCGCCTTGCGGTGCCAGTCCCTGCCCCAGCGTTTGATCAGGTTCATATTCAGTGGCACAAACACCACCCCGCCGTAAATCAGGTACTGGGGCTGTTGCTCAAACTGTTCCGGCACCACCAGGCTGTAGTGCCGGGGTGGCCGGTCCACCGTCAGATCAATGGTCAGGCGCTGGCCGGCCCGCACCAGTCGCAGCTCGACCCGGTCGCCGTGGTGGTATTGGTCGAGCGCGTATTTGTAATTGGTGCGCAAGTTGCGGGTAAACTCGATGCTGCTGTCATCGGCAATGGCGAAGCCGTCGATGGCCAGAATCACATCGCCGGGCAGCAGCTTGCCGTCAGCGGCGCTGCCGTCAAATACATCTACCACCAGCATCCCGCCGGACTGGTTTTCCACCCCGTAGAGGCGGCGCATGGCGGGGCTGTCCAGGTCCTGGGTGCGAAAGCCGAGGCGGGGAAAGCCATCGTGGACCCCATCCTCGGCGTCCTTGAGCACGTGACGAATAACGCTGGGGGGAACGAAATAGCCAAGGTTCTCGGCACTGCCACTGGTATTGGCCTGCATCACCACGCCGACAATGCGATTGTCGACTATGACCGGGCCGCCACTGTTGCCGGGGTTGATGGCAGCGTCAATCTGGCCCGCCAGCAGGTAGCCGCTGCCGTGGGCGTAGTACTGGTGCTCCACCCGCGACAGCACCCCCCGGGTAATGCTGAGAGTGGTGCCGCCGAACGGATAGCCGAACACCGATACCTCCTGCAGCGGTGCCGGCAATTTGCCGATGGCGAGCGGCCGCAAACCATCAAAAAACGATGCCTCTTCCACCTCCAGGATGGCCAGGTCTGCCTCGTGGGAGACAAAGGCGACCCGCGCCAGGTACTTCTTCGGATCGCCGTGTTTCTGGGCCTGAATATAGGTGGCATCGGCGACCACATGGGCGTTGGTGAGGATGCGCTTGCCGCTGATTACCGCCCCGGATCCACTGCCCTGGCTGGCGTTCAGCAGCCGCCAGGGGGTGAAATAATCCGGCGGTGTGGAGGTGGTGTGAATTTTTACCACCGCGTCCTTGAGCTGTTCGACCCCGCTGACGACCGCAGCCCGAGCCAACCCGCTTGCCAGCAGGCCGCAAGCCAGCAGCGCCATGGCCATGGGGACCCTGGTTCGCCAAATGACTGAACGGGTCAAAGTTGCACGCCGGACAAGCGCCGCCAGCAGGGCAGGACGCGGCATCCCAGCCCGCCCCAGTGCCATCACCATAGCCCGTGGGCTGGTCGCCATAATTACTCCTGCTATTTTCATGTTTATCCGGCCTATCAATGCCAGCGGCGCCAACTACATATTACAACTAGCGCTGGTCGCTATCTTCACGCAGGAACCGATGAATCTGGCGCCGCTGTTTTTTACTGGGTCGGCTACTGGCCTGGGGTCCACTGCCGCTAAGCGCCTTGCGCTGCTGCGCCGCGGCTTCGCGCTTGGTGCGACTTTGCTCGGTTTCCCGGTACAGCGCCGCCGCTTCCGGAGCTCCCCGGCGCTGTTCCGACAGGGCGATGACCTGCACAGTTTTCTCGTCCCAACCCTGGCGCACCGTCAGCTCCACACCGACTGGTATCTCCTTGCTGGGCTTGATGCGCTGCCCGTCACAGTGCACCTTGCCCCCGTCAATGGCCTGTTTCGCCAGGCTGCGGGTCTTGAAGAATCGCGCCGCCCACAGCCACTTGTCGACCCGCACCCGCTCCATCAGCCAACCTCCGCATGGGGCATTATTTCATCAAAATGGTGGATGGCTGGATAGGCGTCTATCTGCCGATGGGCGCTTTGGCTGTCCGGCTGGTGCAGACAGAGTAAATGACGGATACCGAATTCACGGGCGGAATCAAGGATCCGCACCGTATCGTCGATAAACAGGGTGCGGGCGGGGTCAAACGCCTCGCGCAGCTGCAACTGCTGCCAAAACTCCTGCGCCTCCTTGGGCTGCTGGAATTCGTGGGAGGAGATCACCATGTGTAACCAGCGGTCGATGGCTGTCACTTCCAGCTTCAAATCAAGGCTTTGGGGGTGGGCGTTGGTGATCAGTACCAGGCGCTTGTCCCGCGCCCGCAGGGCTTGCAAAAACTCCACTGCAAACGGGCGAACGCTGATTTTGTCCTTTACCTCTTCTTTCAGGGCGCGGATATCCAGCCCCAGCGACGCGGACCAAAACTCCAGGCAATACCAGTTCAGGGTACCCTCATGGGCACGAATATGAGCTTCCAGCCTGGCCCTGGCAGTGGCCTCGTCGACCCCGTAAGTCTCGGCGTAGCGCTTGGGCAGGTGGGTCAGCCAAAAGTAGTTGTCGAAATGCAAATCCAGCAGCGTGCCGTCCATATCCAGCAGGACGGTATCGATAGCGTTCCAGTCAATCATGCCTGCCAACTGTTAGGGACTCCTGCATATTGCATAACTTAAGACACATTTTTATAGGTCTAACACTTAATCGACCCATAAATTTACCTTTTAACCACCAAAGCCAAGCATTCTGCAGCTGGCACTACAGTAAGTAGATCTGGCTGCGGGTGCTTGAGCAGCCCCGCTGCCCAGCTTGTATACTGACTTTATTTTAACGGGAGCAGAGGTGATGGGCGAGACTTTACTGGAAGCCGGGACACTGGACCAGCACTTGCTGGACCAACTGCTGGCCCTGTGCCGCGAGGCTGGCGACGCCATAATGGCAGTCTACCAGCGCGGGCCGGACATCGCGGTGACGAACAAGGCCGACAACTCGCCAGTTACCGCCGCCGACCGCGCCGCCCACGCAATTCTGGACCCCGGCCTCAGGAATCTGTTGCCCGGCGTACCGGTGCTGTCCGAAGAGGGCCAGATTCCGCCTTTCGATATCCGCCGCCACTGGCAGCGCTACTGGCTGGTAGACCCTCTCGACGGCACCAAAGAGTTTATCCAGCGCAATGGCGAGTTTACCGTCAACGTTGCCCTGGTTGAGCGGGGGAGAGCGGTGCTGGGCGTGGTGCACCTGCCGCTAACCAGCGTAAGCTACAGCGGCCTCGTCCAGTGCGGCGCGCGCAAATATGAAAACGGCAGCAGCCGCGCCATCCGGGTCCGCACCATCGCCGCCCGCCAGCAGCAACAGCTGCCCATCGAGGTAATTGCCAGCCGCCGTCACGGCGTCGAAGCCATTGCTGCCCTGCTAGAGCGGCTGGCGGCCAGGGCCGGTGACGTGGTGACCCGCAATATGGGCAGCTCGCTCAAATTCTGCCTGATCGCTGAAGGTGCTGCCGATTTCTATCCGCGCCTGGCGCCCACCAGCGAATGGGATACCGCGGCCGCCCAGGCAGTGGTGGAGGCTGCCGGCGGTGCCGTGCTGGATGTACAACTACAGCCCTTGCGCTACAACCAGAAAGACAGCCTGCTGAACCCGTTCTTCTACGTTATCGGTGATTCGAACTTCAACTGGGTCAGTATTCTGGGAAATTCTGGCGCAGCTCGCTAAACGGCGCCAATAAAGAGACAATTCGCGCCAATTTGCCACAGACCCCATGCTTTTCCGCACAAACCGGTTTACTCTCGATGCACAGGCCCGACAGCCCTAAGGCCAGAGAGAGGCAATTAATAATGCAGCAAAAACCTGCAACGGCGCTGGTTAACGTCGACAACGGCAATTCCATCGCCATGCGCGAGCAACTGATGCGGGAAATCAACTCGCTGGAAAGCAAGCTCAAACAATTGAAATTGCTCGATGACGGAGTGGATTACTCGCTCGAGCAAACCTACCGGGAGATGATCCATTCGCGCCGGGAAATGCTGATCACAATGCCGGGTACAACCCTGTTTTAACGGCGCCTCGATCTTCCCTCAACGTCGCCGTCCTGAATAGCATGCATATAGCTACCACCTCTAAGCCCCGCGGCTATTAGCGCAGGAAGGCTTCCGCAAACAGCAGCAACCAGTTGCGCCAGGCGAGTGCGGGCTAGTTAATCAATGTCCCGGCTCAACCGCTGACACACAGTTTTTAATATTTCCACTCGCGCGTGGCGCTTGTTGTCAGCTGCAATCACGTGCCAGGGGGCGGCCGCGGTACTGGTGCGCGCCAGCATATCCTCCAGCGCCAGCTCGTAATCGGTCCAGCGCTCCCGGTTGCGCCAGTCCTCATCACTGATCTTGTGGCGCTTGTGTGCCAGTTGCTCGCGCTCCTGAAAGCGTCGCAATTGTTCATGGGGAGTTATTTGCAGCCAGAATTTAACCAGCGTAATGCCATGATTGGTCAGTTGTTGCTCGAAATCGTTGATCTCCCCGTAGGCGTTCTGCCACTGCGCGTCGCTGGCAAAACCCTCCACCCGCTCCACCAGCACCCGACCGTACCAGGAGCGATCGTAAATGGTTATATAGCCATCCCGCGGCAGCTGCCGCCAGAAGCGCCACAGATAGTGGTGCGCCAGCTCTTCATCGGTGGGCGCAGCGACAGGTATGACCCGGTACAGCCGCGCATCCATCGCCGCGGTGAGGCGGCGAATCGCCCCGCCCTTGCCGGCGGCATCCCAGCCTTCAAACAGCAACACCGCAGAGCGCTGCTTATCCCAGCGACGCCAGTGTATTTCGCCCAGTTCACGCTGGTAGCGCGCCCGCGCCTTTTTGTACTTCGGAGCGGGCAACACTTGTTGCTCTACCTGCTGTAGAGGCAGACCGGCGGTCATCTCCTGTAGCCAGGGTTGTGCTTCAAGGCTGTGCCCGGAGCTCCGCCGCAATCCCTCCAGGATGATTTCACCGGCGCGCAAATCCCGCCCCAACTCGTCCTCGGATTGCACAATATGCCAGGGCGCCACCAGGGTATCGGTGCGCTCGAGCACCCGCTCGGCGACATCGACAAACTGGTCGTAAAAGCGGGCGTGCACGGACTCACAGGGATTGACGTAATGGCCTGCCGCCTTTTTCTTTTGCAGGCGCTTTTTCTGTGCTTTTTTACCGATATGAAACCAGAGTTTGATCAGCACTACCCCTTCATCGCGGAGCAGTTTCTCAAAGCGGGTGATGTGCTCACACTGCTGTTTGAGGGTTTTTAATTGATCGTGAGCCACGGGACTGGCTTCCCCGGACAATTCGTCCGGCAGGGCCTGCAGAATGGTGCGCATATACCAGGAGCTGAACAGAATCGACATTTCACCCTTGCCCGGCAAGCCCCTCCAATAGCGCCAGTCCCGGGGGCGACTGCGCTCCTCATCGCTTTCCTGCCAGTAGGTGAGGGTGCGCACGAAGCGCATATCCAGCCAGCTGCTGAGGCGATTGACCACCTCGCTCTTGCCGGCCGCCTCGACCCCGGACACCAGAATCACCACCGGTTTGCCCGCCTGCCGGCACTGCTGCTGGGCCTGCAGCAGGTGGGTATGCAGGCTACTCTCTCGCTGCTTGAATTCCGCCTTGCGAAGGCGGGGCTGGGGGTCGGCGGCAAAGCGCGATGGCGGCATATTCACTCCGGTGAAGATCGTGGATTCCGTTTAGGGCCAGCGTCACTTAATGGGGTTGAGTGATCCTGCTAATGATTAATTCTTTTATTAATTCTCCCGCTCATGGTAGCAATGTCAGATCGGTGCAGCCAGCGCGGCAACGGCCATCGACCTTGGAGCAAGACGCGCCAGAGCATCCGCCAGAGCACATTGCACGCCAGAATTGGCTGCTTTTACTGATAGCAATTGTGGCGTATTGCAAACGCGATTATGCTGCCTGGAAACAGGAGTTTTGTTCACCAAGGACCAAAGTCATGGCCAGTAAACTACGCGATCTGGTTGTCAATATTGCCAGGGCACTGCAGTTTTCACCCCCCAACTATCTGCGCTCCCTGCTCGGCAACACCAGCAGCTGGAAACGCAGCAACAATGCCAATACCGAACTGCAATTGATGGAGCGGGAACACTTCCCCGCCAACCTGGCCACCGCCAGGGCCATTTTGCTCCCGGCCTGGCCCGGCAAGCCCGACTGGCTGCCGCCGCTGGTCACCCGCACGGGTTTGTTTCGCACCTCCTCGACCGGTTTGTACCCCGCCACCTCCAGCGCCGGCAGTAACTACCCCAACGAGTCCTGGATGTTTGTCAACGGCATATGCGCCGACCGGGCCGTCGCCGAGCTGAATGCCGACTACCTGTACCGCTTGTTCGGGCGCCAATTGACGTTATTACACAACCAGACCCACGGCTTTATGCTCGACCTGGCGGAATGTGCAGTGGGCAAAGGCTGGCTCGGTGCTACCGAAGCAGTACAGAAACTGTTCCCCGCTTTTTACTCCGAATTGAAGCGACCGGATATCGACCGTGTGGTACTGATCGCCCACTCCCAGGGCACGATATTGGCCGCGGTGTTTGTGGCCATGTTGCGGCAACTGCTGGAAGAGCAGGTCGCCACCCAAGCGAGCGACACGGAAGCCGAATCGAGCCCCGAGGCCCGCTGCGCCGCCGACCTGTTGAAAAGTTCACTGGCGAGCCTGCACAAGCCCATTGTCCGGGTGATGCAACAGGCCAGCGGACCCGCCGGCGGCCTGCTGGCCAACCTGGACCAGGTCAGCCGCAGCGGCAAACAGCAATTAGTCGATTCGGTACAATACTGGCTGGACTGGTCTGCCGACTCGGTGTTGGGGCTACCGGCACTCACTCTTGCCGAGCTAAAAAAGCTGGAAATTTACTGCTTTGCCACCTGCGCCACCGACATGCCAGTGCTGCTGGAAGGCCAACAGCCAGCACCCTATATGGAGCACTTTGGCAACAGCAAGGACCTGGTAGCGCGGCTGGGCCTGTTTGCCCCCCCGTCGGGCCCGGGCAGCACCCGCATCGCCGGCCAGCGCTTTGTCTGTGAGGATGGCTGGGGCCACCTGCTCAATGCCCACTACCTGCAGCCGCTGCAACGCCAGTGGCAGGGCGACGGCGAAGCGGCTTTCAAACCTCAAGCCGGCCAGCGTTCCAGCTCGGGAAAACGCCCCGCCCAGTCGCGGCTGAAAAAGTATTATCAACAGGCCAACCCGGCAGGACTCAAGGTCACTCAAATCAATACTGACAACGAGGCCCTGCCATCGACCTGATCGACTATCGATTGAGCCCGGTAGTCGCTGCAAAGAATATAAAAGAAAATATCAACGCCAAAATTTTTCCCCCACCCGGTGCAAGCATCGAAACCGGTGGCTATTCAAATAGCAGGGGTTTATGCTGAAAACAGCGTGCCGAGTCGTTTATTCCGCACCTGCTGCAAAGCCTTGTTCCAAGCCCTGTTCACTGTACTGCGCTCTATATAATTCGAAACATGAGTCAGTACATTAATTTCGTTAGTACATTAATTTAGTTAGTACATTGTTCAGGATCTGGTGCAGTACCTGGCCCAACTCTAACAACAATTAGTTTCACACTTTGTTCAGCGAAGGGATACCTGGTTATGAGCAAATTACATCGCGTTCCCCCCTCCCCCGAAATCATGGCCCAAATCTACGCCGACTACCTGCGCATCGCCCAGGGCAGCGGCATTACCTTTGGCCAGTACTTGCAGAGTATCGGCTACACCAACCCCGCCGCCGACGTGCACGGTATGGACGACGCCGCCGGCATGCGCGCCGGGCACCACGGGCTGGAGCTGATCTCCGTGCCCGACAAGCCAATCCTGGGCCCGCTGCCGATCAAAGTATTGCTGGTGGATTTTCCCGACCGCCCCGGCAACCTGCCGGTGTCCCACTACCAGCAACTGCTGTTTTCCAAAGACAGCCACCCCACCGGCAGCATGCGCGACTACTATCGCGAACTGACCCTGGGCAAGGTGGACATTCGCGGCACTGTGCACGGCTGGCTGCGCCTGCCCAACAACTACAGTTTTTACTGCAACGGCGAGTCCGGTACCGAGTGGCGCTCCTATCCGCGCAATGCGCCGCGCATGGTGGAGGATGCCGTAAGCGCGGCACTGCAGGCCAACGTGGTGTTTGAGCAAAATCTCAACGCCCTCGACGACGGCACGGTGACGGCGCTGTTTATCATCCACGCCGGTCTTGGCGCCGAGACCCTGCACCCCAATATTCGCGGCAACCATATCTGGTCGCACAAATGGAATATGCGCCAGGCCATCGAGGTAGCCCCCAATTTATTTGCCAGCACCTACCTGACCGTACCCCACGACTGCAAGGTGGGGGTCTGCGCCCACGAGCTGGGACACCTGGCCTTTCAGTGGGAGGACTTTTACGACCCCAATTACGGCGAGGACGGCAAGGAGTGGGACGGCTCCGGCAGCTGGGACCTGATGGCCGGTGGCTCCTACAACGGCAATGGCCATCGCCCCTGCCACCCGGCGGCGCTACACAAGACCCAACACAACTGGATCACCGTCACCCAGGTGCACAGCTCCGGCCAATTCAGCCTCAAGCCCTACACCGCCAATACTGGTGAAGTGTTGAAAATCGTCAGCCCGAAATACCGCCGCGGCCAGTATTTGCTGCTGGAAAATCGCGCCAAATCCGGTTTCGATTCCGACCTGCCCGGCGAGGGCTTGCTGGTGTGGAAGATCGACGAAAGCGCCGATATGTTCGCCCCGGAAAAACCGGCCCTGCTGCTGGTGCAAGCCGATGGCCGGCGCCAGCTGGAAACCCCCAACGACTGGAATACCGGCGACGCCGGCGATCCGTTTCCGGGCAGCTCCAATCGCACCGACCTGACCGACCGCGGCACCATCTCCACCAGCTTTCCCGACGGCGAGGATTCCGGCATCAGCCTGAAAAACATCCAGCGCGAAGCGGGCTCCGGCATCATTTCCCTGGCAGTTGAATTCGCCGGTGAGCAAACCTCCAATACCGATGTACTGCAACTGGGCGCTGAGCCCAGGCAAGCCATTCCCGACAACAGCGCCGGCGGTATTGAGAGCGTTATCGACAGTGACCGCGCCGGCATTGTGCGCCAAATCGCCGTCAGTGTGGATATCTCCCACTCTTACGTCGGCGACTTGCGGGTCGAGCTGATCGCCCCTTCCGGGCAGGCCGTCACCTTGCACAACCGCGCAGGCGGCAACAGCGATGACCTGCGCAAGACCTGGTCCTCGGCGGCCGTTAACGCTCTGGTGGATTTGCTTGGCAGCAGCGCCAAGGGCCGCTGGCGCTTGCGAGTTACCGACCTGGCCAATGCCGATACCGGCACCCTCAACAGCTGGGGCCTGGCCATCGAACTGGATAAAGCCGAATCGGTGGTGCGCGCTGAAGCCAAACCGAAACTGGCTATTCCCGACAACGATGCCGCCGGTATCGCCAGTGTGCTGCGTATTGCGCGCCCCGGCGTGGCCCGGGCGATCAAAGTGGCGCTGGATATTGAGCACACCTACCGCGGTGATTTACGGGTCGAATTGATCAACCCCCAGGGCCAGCGGGCCCTGTTGCACAATCGCAGTGGCAGGGGCGAAGACCACCTGAAAGTCACCTATGACGCCGCCTCCAGCGAGGCGCTGGCACCACTGATTGGCAAGCCCATCAACGGCGATTGGACCCTGCGAGTTTCCGACCTGGCCGGCAGCGACGTGGGTACCCTCAACAGCTGGAGCCTGGAGTTGGAACTGGCAGCGCGCAACCTGCAAGCCAGCCGTGAGGATACAACCCCGCGCCCCATTCCCGACGCCGACGCCGCCGGCATTGGTAGCAGCCTCAATTTCAGCGAACAAGGCACGGTGCAGGCGCTGGCTGTTGAGGTGGACATTGAGCACACCTACATCGGCGATCTGCGGCTGGAGCTGCTGGCGCCATCCGGGCAGCGCACCCTGCTGCACGACAGGGCTGGCGGCCGCACCCGCAATTTACTGCTGCAGCTGAGCTCCGGTAATTCTGCGGCCCTGGCCGCCCTTACCGGCGAACCGGTGCAGGGCAACTGGGTACTGCGAGTCGCCGATCTCGAAGGCCTCGACACCGGCACCTTACGGCGCTGGTCGCTGCAACTCACCTACGCCAGTTAGCGTTCAAACTTGCAGGACAGCAGCACCGAGGACAGGGTTTTTTCAACGCCGTCGATAGCGCCGAGCTGGTCCAGCACCGCATCCAGCTGCTGGGTGGACTCGGCCTTCACCTCGACGATAAAGTCGTAGATGCCGCTGACGGTATAAACCCGGTGCACGGCATCGATTTTTTTCATCTGTCGAATCACCGCAGCACCCTGTTTGGCGTCGGCCACAATCATCACCTGGGCCCTGATCCAGTTCTGTTGATAATCCTCACCACTGCGAATGGTGTAACCGGTGATCACTCCGCGCGCTTCCAGCCGGGCAATCTTGTCTTTTACCGTGGTGCGGGACAGGCCCAGTTGGCGCGCCAGCTCGGTGGTGGTTTGGCGGGCATTATCGCGCAGTAACTGCAACAGGCGCTTGTCGTTCCCATCCATAATCATAGTGGCGGACTTATCGTCGAAGTGATAAAGAATATTGACCTTTTTGCGCAGTTTAGCTGTTACAAATGGCGTTGTCCCGTATTAATCTGCAGTGGCAGTGACCCCTGTCCGGGAGCTGCCAGGAGGTGGGCGATGCACAATATACTGCTGATCGGTGCCGGTAAAATCGGCGCCACCATTACCGAGCTGCTGGTCAGCTCGGGCGACTACCGGGTCACCGTGGCGGACGCAGACCAGGCCAGCCTCCATCATCTGCCGGCCCGGGCCGGGGTCGAGCAGTTGCTGCTCGATGCCAGCGACCAGGGCGCACTGCAGCAGGCCATGCAAGATAAATACGCGGTCCTCCACGCCGGGCCTTTCTATCTCACCCGCGCCATCGTTGAGGCCGCAGTGGCGGCCAGAATTCACTACCTCGACCTCACCGAAGACATCGCCAGCACCCAGCTGGTGCGCTCGCTGGCGCACCAATCCGAGCGCGCCCTGATTCCCCAGTGTGGCCTGGCGCCGGGCTTTATTTCCATCGTCGCCTACGATTTGAGCAAGCAGTTCGACTCGCTGGAAAACGTGCATATGCGGGTCGGTGCCCTGCCCAAATACCCCACCAATGCCCTCAAATACAATTTGACCTGGTCCACCGAGGGTTTGATCAACGAGTACTGCAAGCCCTGCGAGGCCATAGTCGAGGGCAAACTGGTGGATGTGGCGCCGCTGGAAGATATCGAGACCTTCTCCCTCGACGGCATCAACTACGAGGCCTTCAACACCTCCGGTGGGCTCGGCACCCTGTGCGATACCCTGGCGGGAAAGGTGCGCAACCTGAACTACCGCACCGTGCGCTACCCCGGTCACCGGGATGTGATGAAACTGTTGCTGCAGGACCTGCGCCTGCGCGACCGCCCGGAACTCATGAAGGACATCCTGGAAAACGCCCTGCCCATTACCTACCAGGATGTGGTGCTGATTTTTGTCAATGTCAGTGGCAAGGACAAGGGCCACCTGGTGCAGAAGTCCTACGCCCACAAGGTCTACAACAAGACCCTTAACGGGCAATTGTTCAGCGCCATCCAGATCACCACCGCGGCCTCCATTTGCGCGGTGCTGGACCTGCTCGCCGCGGGCAAGCTGCCGCAGCAGGGCTTCGTCAAACAGGAGGATATTTTGTTCAGCGACTTTATCAACAACCGCTTTGGCAAGTATTACGCACAGCCCGCTGAACCCGAAGGCGGCGCGGCCAGTGCCACCGCAGCGGAAGTTGTTGAATAAAAACTGTTACAGGAGTGGTTTATGAACAGCGTCGACATCCTCACCAAACTCGATCTGCAAGATGCCGTTAACGCCGGCGACCTGGTGGTGTGCAGTCCCATCGACGGCGGACCAATTGGTATCCTGCCGAGCAGCGATGCCGAGCATATTGAGGCGGCCATCACCAGCGCCCGGCAGGCGTTCGAACAGTGGCGCACAGTGCCGGCACCGCGGCGCGGCGAATTGATCCGCGTGCTGGGCAACAAGCTGCGCGAGAACAAGGAAGCGCTGGGCGCGCTGGTGACTCTCGAGTGCGGCAAAATCTACCAGGAGGGGCTGGGCGAAGTCCAGGAGATGATCGATATCTGCGACTTTGCGGTGGGCTTGTCGCGCCAGTTGCACGGCCTGGTAATCGCCTCCGAGCGACCCGGCCACAGCATGGCTGAACTCTGGCACCCCATCGGCCCGGTGGGCATCATCTCGGCGTTCAATTTCCCGGTCGCGGTGTGGTGCTGGAACGCGGCACTGGCCATCGTCTGCGGCAACAGTGTGATCTGGAAACCGTCGGAGAAAACCCCCATCACCGCGCTCGCCTGCCAGAAACTTTTGCAGCAGGCCATGGCCGAGCTGGGTGACGTGCCCAATGGCTTATCGCAACTGCTGATCGGCGCCGGCACCGTGGGCGCGCAACTGGTCAATGACCGGCGCGTGCCGGTGATCAGCGCCACCGGCAGTACCGCCATGGGACGCAAGGTCGGCCCGGCGGTCGCCAGCCGTTTTGGCCGCGCCATCCTCGAACTGGGTGGCAATAACGCCATTGTTGTGGCCCCCTCCGCCGATTTGGACATGGCGGTGCGGGCCATTGTCTTCGGCGCCGTCGGCACCGCCGGCCAGCGTTGCACATCCACCCGGCGCCTGATTGTGCACGAAAACATTTACCCGGCGCTGCTCAGCGCCCTGCAACAGGCCTACGCCAGCGTGCCCATTGGCGATCCACTGGAGCCGGCCAACCTGGTTGGGCCGCTGATCGACAAACACGCCTTTGACGCCATGCAAGCCGCCCTGGCCAGCGCCCGCAAGGCCGGAGTCACTGTCTTTGGTGGCGAGCGGGTGCTGGCGGATGAATTCCCCGACGGCTACTACGTCAAGCCGGCGCTGGTGGAGATGCCGGACGGCAGCCGCAGCGTGCAAACGGAGACGTTCGCCCCGATTCTCTATATCCATCGCTACCAGGAATTGACGGCGGCCATCGAACAACACAACGACGTACCCCAGGGTTTGTCGTCCGCGATATTCACCACCGACTTGCGCGAAGCGGAATTGTTTCGCTCCGCAGCGGGCAGCGACTGCGGCATCGTCAATATCAATATCGGTACCAGTGGCGCCGAGATCGGCGGTGCCTTTGGCGGCGAAAAAGAAACCGGCGGCGGTCGCGAATCCGGTTCGGATGCCTGGAAAGGCTATATGCGCCGGGTCACCTCGACCCTGAATTATTCCCGCGAATTACCGCTGGCGCAGGGAATTGAATTCAACCTGTGAGCAAGCGAGGTTGCTATGAACGTGCAAACATTTTTTGCAACGCTGTGGCAGGATTACCTGGCCATCGCCCCGCAAGCTAGTGCCATTCGCCAGTTGTTTTTACAGACCGACGTCGAAGTGATCAACGACCATGTCGCCTTCCGCACCTTTGCTGAATGCCCGCTCGACCTGACGGCACTGCAACCCGTTGTGCTGGGGATGGGTTATAAGGTGCAGGAAGATTACCAGTTTATCGAAAAGAAAGTCCGTGCCCGCAGCTATATTCACCCGGACCCGAAAGTACCGAAAATCTTCCTGTCCGAACTGGAGCGCCACAAGCTAAGTAACAAGGCCCAGGCCATTCTCGCTCGCTATTGCGCGCAAATCGAAATGACACTATTAACACCCGCCATTTTCTGGTCGGGTCGCCACTGGGACATGCCCAGCTTGCAGGACTACCAAACGCTGCTGGCTGAAAGTGAATACGCCGCCTGGCTGGTGACTATCGGCCTGCGCGTCAATCACTTCACGGTCAGCATCAACCACCTCACCTCCAGCCAGGATATCCGCGCACTACTGCAACGGGTCGAAGACGCCGGTTTTACCATCAACAGCAGCGGCGGCCGCGTCAAGGGCTCGCCCGAGTGTTTGCTGGAACAGGGATCGACCATGGCGGAGCGCATGGAAGTGACCTTTGCCGGCGGCGAAAAACACAGTGTACCCACCTGCTTTTACGAATTTGCCAAGCGCTACCCCGACGCCAACGGCGTACTCTACCAGGGTTTCGTCAGCGCCAATGCCGACAAGATTTTTGAATCGACGGCGGCGATGTAGTTACAAAGGGTGAGTTACAATGGGTGATTTGTAACTGGCGAGTTATTAACTTGAGCTGCAAATGAAACGTGAGCTCACCCTGTCACGGGTTCAAACTTGTAGCCCATGCCGTAAACGGAATAAATGATTTCCTCACCCGGTAACAGTGGCTGCAACTTCTGGCGCAGCTTTGATATGGCTGTTCACGGCTCTATCAGTTTACGGTTCTATCAGTTTACGGTTCTATCACTGACGACGCGGTAGTCGCGGTAAATTCGAGTTATGAATTTGTACTAGTTAATAGACCATACTGGTACTGCCCCATATATGCGGCGCAGACCAATTGCAGTCAATTATCAGAAAAAACAGCTTTAGCCACTCTGAATTTTTATATTTTCACTCGACCAGAAACTGCTTGGGTAAAATCTTTTCCGGCTCAGTTCGAAAAAACATCGAGGTCGCGCCGATACCCCTGACACCGTTGTAGTAGTTGGCAACGGCAAACGCAGGGCCGTTCTGGTACTCCAGTATGCCTATGATATAGCACGATCGTGACCCCAATTCTTTCGCGCTCAAAATAGACGCTGTTTCTACCGAGCCAAAAAATTGCTCGATTTGCCCTAAAGACTGTGCCTGGCTCAACGACCTTGTGTCGTTTTCCAACGGCCCGTTTTTCAGCAACCGTTTCACAAAGGCCGTGCTGCCTTCTTTTTGGTAAACCTCGACAGCTTTTATAAATTCACTCGAAGCTATTTCACAAACGCTACTTGCAGCTACATTCCCAGTCAAGGCAACCAGAATTGCCAACAGTATTATTGGTTTCATTTTATTTTCCTTTTTAATTTGCCATCCAGTTTCAATTACCGGCGTTCACACCGGAGTGGCAGAAAAAACAGTTCTTTACCAGATTCCTGTTACCTCATGCGCGCCGGCGGCACCAGATACCAGCTTGCGATAACCAGGCCGCCGAAGAGCGTATAAAGCACAACGAATACCCAATCCGGTGCACTGTAGTAAAGCAAGCTGTGTAACCAGTGTTGAATAAAAGAGCCTGAATAGACCTCAGCACCGGCTGCTTCTCTCAACGCCATTTCCCAACTGGTTAAAGGACAAATGACACTTGCCCATGATTGCAGAACGACAATACCAATAGCGAGCAAATGAATTATACGAAAGACTCTGTTTTTAACCCAATGCCAGCTTAAAAAGTACCCGAGGTAAATGGCGCAAAGGCCAAGCGTCACGAATAACACAAACATTACGTGCACAACTAAAATCGCATCCGCCAACAGAAGGAACAACGTTTCCTTTGACACGATTTTCTACCTCAAGCAGAACGCTGTAGAGCACACGACACACCGATTATCAGGTTGAACTTCCGGCCGTAATAAAGTTCGGGGCCAGCTGTAAAGTGCCGGAATGCATAAGGACCGAATTAAAGCCTTTGCAGGTCAAGTTATCAGCCGATTATGGTGGATATTCAGCCCAGTGGCCAGAGCTCCGATAACACCGTCTGCAGCGTTCCGGTTGGGTGGCTTACGTATAGCCTCTTACGCACGACGCCTGCTGTTGATAAAAATAAAAATTCCACCAAGCACAATCGCTGAAGCAACCAGCAATCGAGCTGTCAAAGCCTCTGCCAGAAAAATCCAACCGCCAGCGGCCGCAATCAATGGCACACTTAGCTGAACGGTCGCCGATGTTGCAGCCGACAATGAAGGAAGCACCGAGTACCAAAGGGCATAACCCAGTCCGGACGCCAGCGCACCGGATGCCAAAGCGTAGATCCAGCCCAGCCCGGCTGCCGGTTCACCTCCTCCCGAAGCCAACAGATACAAAACAACTACCAGCGGCAGCGAGCGGACGAAATTGCCGGCAGTAGCGACAGTTGCGTCGCTGGCGTTTCTGCCTCGCAGCGAGTAGATACCCCAGCATACGCCCGCAGCAATCATCAATAGTGCCCCTGCTATCGGCGGTGCCTGAACGCCCGGCAGCATAAACCAAACCAAACCTGCGAATGCAGATAGTGCTCCCATTGATTGCCATGCCGTCAATCGTTCACCAGACACAAGTCCATAGGAAATCATTGTGATTTGCACAGCGCCAAACAGCAGCAAAGCACCGGTTCCGGCACTCAGGGCCACGTAGGCGAATGAAAAGCAGGAGGCGTAACCGAAGAGTACAGCAGCGGATAGCCAGTCACCAGCGATCGCAAAGCGCCTGCGTTTAAACGCTACCAGCAGCCAAAGTATCGCGGCGCCTGAAGCCAATCGTGCCAGCGTAAAATCCGCAACCCCTATCAATCCAGAGGCAAGCGCCTCTCGACAAAGTATTGAATTAGCGGCGAAAGCTACCATCACCACTGCTGTGGTGATGGCGAGTTTGGGTTTTGAAAAAAAATTCTCTCTGTTCAACTCCGCGGAGAATCCAGACGGCTTCCCAACTTCATGTTGTGGAGTAGTCTTATCAGGCATCACTGCTGCGCACCTGATCCCTGCCCCCGCGCTTTGCCTCGTACAAAGCGCCGTCGGCACGAGAGACAAAATTTTCCAAAAGTTTGTCTTGCTCCAGTGTTGCGAGCCCGGCACTCACACTCTGTGTGATAGATTCACCCTGTCCCAGATCGATCGCCTCGTCAGCCAGGCGCTGACTTAATTTGTTGCCGATATTCAACCCGGCTTTGATCCGTTGGTTGAAAGATTCCCCCAACATGCCAGTAGCGACACCATAGCGGACGGAAGCCTACATAAAAATAGAACGGCTTAATCACTACAGGTCAATTATGTTAGCGCACTGTAACAGCAAGGCAAAGCAGCTATTACTATCGATGTCTGCTTGCGCACTTTACTTTTCGAGAGTGCGGATGGTTTGCATTCACTGCAGATAAAAGCGGCAGCCCCCTTCGGGGCTAGGGTCGCACGATCTCGAACCAGTAATCGAAGTTATCCAGCATGGCCAGCAGCTGGTTAAATACCTCGGGGTTGCCGCTTGCGGTCGCTGCCCCGGAGGCCAACAAGTCAGTCAGGGAGTCGGCGCCCAGCAACAGCTGGTCCAGCGCGGCGCGGTCGAGGGTTAGGCTGAGATCCGCGTCGTCAGCCCGGGCATTCCTGAGGTTATTCAGGTGGGAGTGCTTCAGCGCCAGCACAAATTGTTCGCCCCGGTCGGGCAACTGCAGATTGATGGTGATGGCGTGGCCCCGGGCCCGCTCCGCGTTCAGGCGCACACCCAGGTAATCGAGCATCAGCTCCGTATCCACCGCGGCGGGCAGATCCGCCCCCATCTGCACCGCGTTGATAACACTGGGCATGCCGTGGCGCAGCTCCGAGGCCGCCACCAGGTAGGCGTTGCGCCAACCGGCGTTTTCTGCCTGGTAGCCCAACTGTTCGAAGGCGTTCGCCTGCAGCTCCCGGGCGGCGCGATTACCGGGCTCGGCAAACACCAGGTGGTTGACCAGCTCGGCCACCCAGCGGTACTCACCCCGAGCGTAGGCTTTTCCGGCCTCGGCCAGCAACTTGTCCGGGCCCCCGGCCAGCGCCACATACTTGCTGCCGGCAGCGGCGGGGCTGAGCTTGTTGAGTGTCGCCGGGTTGCCGTCGTAGTAACCGATGTACTTGTTGATCACGCCGCGAACATTGTGGCTGTAGCTGCCGTGGTAGCCCTTGTTGTACCACTCGTCGGCCAGTTCCGGCGGCACCACAAACTGGTTGTGGATCTCGTTGATGGTCACCCCCTTGTTGGCCCAGTGCAGTGCCTGATCGTGCAGAAAGCCGTACATATCCCGCTGTTTTTCCAGCGTGTCGACAATTTCTTCACGCCCCCAGCGGGGCCAATGGTGGGACGCCATCATCACCTCCACATTGTCGGTGAAGCGGTGGATCAGCTGGTTGATGTACTTGCTCCAGCCCTGGGCATCGCGGGCCTGGGCACCGCGCAGGGTGTAGATGTTGTGCAGCCCGGCGACCACATTTTCGGCCACCCACAGGGTCTTGAACTGGGGCAGCCAGGTGTTCATTTCCGCCGGCGATTCGGTATCCGGGGTGTTTTGCATCACCATCGTCACCCCGTCGACCACCAGGGTCTCGATATCCTCTTCCACCACCCGCGTCGGCGCTATCAGCGAGACCCGCCCCAGCGGCAACCCCTTACCGAGGGCGCCATCCACCCGCTCGGTGGGTGACGGCGGCAGCACATTGCCATACTGGTAGGACGCGCGCCGGATCATGGCATTACCAGCCAGCAGGTTCTCCTTGACCACGTGCTCCATAAACGCCCGCGGGGCAATAATTGCCACATCACCGCTGTCGACCTCCGCCTGGGTGACGATGCCGCGCACGCCACCAAAATGGTCGGCGTGGGCGTGGCTGTAGACCACTGCCCTAATGGGCCGCTCGCCCAAATGGCGGCTGACGAATGCGTGTGCCGCCCTGGCGGTTTCCGGCACGGTCAACGGGTCGAACACGATCCAGCCGGTCTCACCCCGCACATAGGTGATATTGGCCAGGTCAAAGCCCCGTAGCTGGTAGACGCCGTCGGTGACTTGGTACAGGCCGTAGTTCATGTTCAGCACCGCCTGGCGCTGCAGGCTGGGGTTAATGGTATCCAGGTGCCGGTCCTTTGCCAGGAAGGTGAAGCGGGTAATGTCCCAGATCAGCTCACCCGCCTCGTTGCGGATCTGCATAACATCGGGCCTGGCGATCAAGCCGCGAGTGGCGAACTCGAAGTCGCGCTCATCGTCGAACGGCAGGCTGCCAATAAGCGCGCGATTCTTGCTCGCTGTGTGTTCGGAGGCGGGCTGCCCTGCCCCGGCGTTGAAGGTTGCAGTAGTGGCGAGCAGCAACCCCAGGATTCGGCGCTTGGGGGTGGACAGGTTGAAAGTCATAGTTATTGGCATAGTTATTATCCTCTCTGTGTGCAGTCGCCCTCCGGCCGGCCTTGCCACTGGCCGGTATTGTCGCGCAATTCAGGCGCGGATTTTTAAGGTAATAACTCTGGCACACATAGGGGAGTTGAATTATCTGGCCCGAAAAAGGGTGACTCTTTACCCATCCCCAGAATTTTCCCCTTCAGAATAAACGGCATCACAACCAACATATCCCTAAAGCCTATTGTATTGGAAATTCTGAACGGCGCCCCAGGCAACGCGTACTTGCCATAGATACGACTTTTGACTTCACCCAATGGGGATAATGCCGTTGGATTGCGACGGGTATAAGCCGTGTGCAATATTCCTGCCCAAGGAAATCCCGGGCGAGTGTTCAGGATGGGGGAGTTGCAGCATGACGTCGCCCAGCGATAGGTTCCATGCTCACTCAGGCGGTAGCATTTCAATTGATCGAGACCTTGAACAATCTCAACTTCCTTCGGGTAAGCGGGGATAACTTCCGTTCCGCCATAGTCATCCAACACATCGGAACACTTGATTTTTTTAACATAAGCCTGGCAGTCATCGCAGTAACACACCAACCGCCCCGGCGTATGTTTCGGAAAGGATTCCAATCTGGCGACAAAGGCACCGCAATCGCAAGTTATATTCATAGTGATATTCCCGAAAATATTTCAATAAAAAAACTGCGCTTGCAAATGCCGCCGGTGAATCGGAACACTCTTTGACCGGATCAGACGTTCTCCACCTCAACCCTGCGACCTTGCGTAGATGACGCCAGCAGTGCCTCGATAAGCGCGTGGACTGACAAAGCCTCTTGTGCGGTGACTCGCGCGGGGCGCCCTTCGCTCAGGGAGGTGGCAAAATCCTCAATCACGCCCTGATGCCACGCATGGGTGAACGCCATCGGGTTGGCGCCGCCACCGCTGCCGCCGGCATCGCCAAACTCCGCTGTGCTGCCGTCCCGCCATTTGACTTCCAGCGCGCCGCCTGACAGTTGCGCCGAGCCTTGCGAGCCGTGAATCCGCAGAACCTCACTGCCGCCCGGAAAGCTGGCCGTGGTAGCGCTTAGCGATGCAACGACGCCAGAGTCAAACTCAAGAGCGCCGGCGACAAAGTCCTCGGTCTCCATATTGTGAAGCGCCGTTGTACGCGCCATCGCCTGCACCGCCTTTACCGGTCCCAACAGTGACATCACAAAATCCAGCACGTGAATCGCCTGGGTGATCAACACGCCGCCGCCGTCCTGCGCAAAGGTTCCGCGACCGGGTTCATCATAATAACTTTGCGGGCGCCACCAGGGGATAATGACTTCGACCATCGCCACCTCACCCAAATCACCCGCCTTTAGCATCGAGGCCAACCTGGAGACGTCCTGCCGAAAGCGGTGCTGAAACACCACGCCGGTGGGGATGCCGGCGCAGGCTGCGACCACCGCCCTGGCCCCTGCCAGGGAGCGCTCGATCGGTTTTTCCATCAAAACTGGTTTGCCGGCCCTGGCCAAAGTTGTAACCATTTCGGCCCGGGTAGAGGGTGGCGTCAGGAGAATCGCAAAATCAACCGTTGGGTCGTCAGCAATCTCCTGCACCGAGCCAAACCTGTGCAAGCCTCCGGCCTTGGCCGGGTCACGCACGTACACACCGGCGAGATCTACAATGCCTGACGCTTCAATTGCGGCCAGGTGAGTGGCGGCGACCATTCCCATGCCTATTAATGCAACCTTCATATTTTCTCCTTTTAATGCGCTAGCCCCGGCGGACCAACTGCGCCGGAAATGACGGCAAACAAAGTAAGGGGCCCGTGTGCCTTCCGCTGCTTACTTGGAGCGGGATCGAATCCCCTTTACGATAAATAGAATCACTTAACTATACCTAATTACCCCTATGAATAAGCCAGCTCTCGGCGATAGTAGACATATACCTCTTAAACCTTGGGACATCAGCTTTTCTCCCGGCCTGGCTCCAGGGGCCAGGCCTACCATAGTGCCAGCTGGACGACGCTTGGCTTTAGTGATAATTAGGTAACTATATCCTGCTTAATATCAGGCGCAGCGGCATCAAAAGGTGCTCAGTCAGCGGGCTTTACAATCTGGTAACAGGGCCGATACTCGCTGCCGCCATCGTCGAGTTTCATGCGTTTCTCGCGCACCAGTATTTGCAAAAACGTGTCCATGCTCTGCATCAGCTTCGGATCGCCATGCAATCGATAGGGACCGTGAGCTTTCACCTGCTGCACCCCGAAGGGCTTGAGATTGCCGGCCACCATGCCAGAGAAAGCGCGGCGCAATTCGCTTGCCAGTTCATGAGCAGGCAGGCGCGGATCCAGTCGCAGGCCTGCCATATTTTCGTGGGTCGGTAAAAACGGCTGTTGCAGCGACTGGTCGATTTGCAGCTCCCAATTAAAATAATAGGCTTGGCCGGAGCGACGGCGTCGGGTATGGACTTCCTGAATCGACTGTTTGACTGCGCGCCCGACCGTCTCCGGCTCGCCAATAAACAACTGGTAATATTGCCGTACTCGTTCACCAAGGCACTCCACCAGAAAGCTTTCCAGGCAATGAAAATACTCACGCGCACTTTCCGGCCCGGCAAACACCACCGGAATGGATTCGCGGTTGTCCGGCTGCATGACTATACCGAGCAGGTAGAGAATTTCCTCCACGGTGCCCACTCCACCGGGAAACACCACGATAGTGTGGGCCAGGCGCACAAACGCCTCCAGCCGCTTTTCGATATCCGGCATAATCACCAGCTCGTTGACTATGGCATTGGGCGACTCCGAGGCGATAATGCCCGGTTCACTGATGCCGATATAACGTCCTTCGCGATACTGCTGTTTGGCGTGCCCCACCGCGGCACCTTTCATGGGACCCTTCATGGCACCAATACCACAGCCGGTGACGATATCCACGCCGCGCAACCCCAATTCATAACCGATCTGCTTGGCGTAGTCGTATTCCTGCCGCGAAATCGAATGCCCTCCCCAGCACACCGCCATGCGCGGCGGCAGATCCGGTCGCACCACCCGGGCGTTGCGCAGAATACGGAAGACATTATTGGTGATCTGGCCAGGTTGGGGCGACTGCGACTGGCTGGTGTTGATCTTGATGTCGGTGTAGACAATATCCCGCAGGGCGGAGAACAGGTGCTCCTGGATACCGCGAATCATGCGCCCGTCCACGAACGACTGGGCCGGCGCGTTAAAGACTTCCAGCCTCAGGCCGCGGGGGCGGGGCGCCAAGCGGATATCAAAGTCGGCAAAGCTGGCGTAAATGCGGGTAGCGTCATCCTCGTTGCTGTCGGTATTGAGGATCGCCAGGGCGCAGTTGCGAAAAAGTTCGAACAGATCGGGACGGGTGCTGGTAAGGCGTTCAATCTCCTCCCGCGACAGCAGGTTGAGGGACTTGAACGGATGAATGATGGCGTGGGGGATCTTCTCCATTGCAGTAGCGGGCCTGTTTATTGTTTTTGAGTTTGATCTGGGATGAGTCTATAACCATGACCGAAGAATATCGAGTGCTATTGAGCTTTGAGTGAATAGACGAAGATCCGGCTCATGGCTGCCAGCGACGCCTGGTTAAGCGTACCTGAATTGTATTTATGAAATGTTACCGCGGCCCGGAAATTTACCGGTGAGTTTAATTGCTGCTGTACTGCAAGGGAGATGCCCGCGGCTAAGGCACTGCAACAGTATACAAGGTTCATTTACGAACGTAATGAAATGATCCATGGCGTCGATAGTGGCAGAAGAAATTTGCCTCACGCATAAAATGATGCGAGCTTTTTGCCTTTGCCTTTGCCAACACAAAATCCCCGGCGGTAGTCGCCAGGGATCTTCAAAATAAAACTCAGTTTATAAAAAATGGATTAGTAGACAGCAATTTTTTTCGTCGCCGCCGTATTGAATTGCTCGCCGTAGGAGTTGCTGGAGGTCAGTACCCGAATGCGGCTGGTGGCGGGTGCAAATAAAGGTGCCCTGATCTTCCAGCTAAACGTTCTGCTAGTGCCATCGGCCAGGGTGCGCAGGGAGCGATTAGCAGCACCAGACACCAGGGAAAATCCGCGCGGCAACTTCAATCGCACCTTCAGGTCGTGCGCATCCAGGTCGCCGCTGTTTCTAACCGTCACCCGGTAAACGAAAATCGAGTTGCGCAGTATGCGCGACGCTGTTGCAACGCTGGTAGTGAGCTGCGGCCCGGTGGCCGGCGAGAAATTCTCTTCGGTGGCGAGGGTGAAATTCTCCCTGCTGGCACCGTCGAAAGACGAACTGTAGGCGTACACCTTGACCACCACCGGCTGGCTGGCGCTGGCGGCTACCTGGTGCACGTTGTCGCGAATGGTGGTGTCCGAGTCCAGCAGGGCGTTAGAATTTTTGGCGTACAGTTTCAGGTCCAGGTCCGAGAGTGAGCGGTAACTGGTGGGCGTAGCAGCGTTGTTGTAATCCACGTCACGCTCCCACACCAGGGTGGCTTTGTCACCCTTGTACATATGCCCCTTGTAGAGTTTGTAATCGCCGCTCTGGCCCTTGGGCTTGACACTGCCGGTGAAATAATCGTTGCGATGAAAATGGGCGTGGCCCAGGTCCAGGTAGCCCCAGCCATAGGTCTTGTTCCACTCCTTGCCGACCTTGGCGCCGTCGTCGGCGGTAGTCTGGGTGTTGTTGTCCTCCCAGGAATCCGCAGTATTGATCAGCACCGCCTTGATCGAGCGCGGGTCCCAGTTACCCGCATCGGTCAACAGCAGGGTACCGGCCCCCACTTTCGGCGCCGCCGAACTGGTACCACCGAGATTGGAGTAGCCGCCGCTGTTGTTACAGGTCATGGTTTGATTACCGGGCGCCACCAGGTCCGGCTTTTTCCGGTTCAACACAGTGGGACCGCGACTACTGGTTCCCCAGATTACATCGTCGCTGCGCGATACGGTGTTGTTATCCCACATATTGGCAACTGTGAGGCCGTTATAGTTGTTGGCCGGCACGGTCATGGTATTGGTGCCAAAGCCATTGTTGCCAGCGGACTTGGCCCAGTTGGTGTTGTAGTCGTACACCACCGCATCGACGAAGCGCGAAAACGCGTGCCAGTCACTGCCGGTGGCGGCGCCGTTGCCCCAGGAGTAGTTGATTACTTCGGGGTCGTCCCCCGCCGAGCGCAGCATCCAGTCAGCGCCGGCCATAGACGTGGCCTCATTGCCGGCGTTATCAACGATTATACTGTTTAGCCCAAAAGCGAGCCCCTTGTTGGTGTTGTTGGTGCTGCCGTACATACAGGCAACGCCGGTGCCGTGGTTACCATTGGGCGCGTAGTTTTCGTAAAAGGTGTGGCTTTTAAGGGCGTCGTGAGTTTCCAGTACACCGGAGTCAAGTACGCCCACATCCCAGATACCACCGTCAAAGCCGGTAGACCACCAACTGGGCGCACCCAGCGAGCTGGCCTGGTTGCTCAACTCAGGCTTGCCGGGGCGGTTATACACCACTTCGGCAACACCATCGATGCTGGCGATTTCCTTGAGTATGTTGGCTGGAATTTTGGCGCCAACGGCGTTGAGTGTAACCAGGCGCTGCTGCACTTTTACGCCGTAGCTCTGCAGCAGATCAATGTAGGGTTCCTGGCTCTTCCGGATCGCGGCAGCCGATTGTTTTGCTATTCTCTGGCGCAACTGGCGCACCAGTTGCTCGCGCTCTTTATTGAGCGCAAGGATTTCTGCGCGGTCGGTCTTGTTCACATATTGGGCCAGCAATTCGCTGTGCTTGATTTCTTCATCCTTACTGGCGATAGAATCCCGGGTCAGGTAGCGGTCGTAAATGGCACGCACCTTGGCCGCCAGGGCATCAATTTCAGGCTCGTAGCGCGCGTTCAGTCGACGCGCAATTTCGCGCTGCGGCTGCTCGCCAAACACGATGATCACTGACAACACCGAGCGCTTCTGCGCCTGGCGTTCCAGAATCGGGTCTATCTTGACCACCCTTTCCACAACCGGAACTTCTTTTTTAATATCCGTATCCGCCAGTGTTGCAGTTGCGTTGCAACACATCGCAATCAACACCGCCTGGGTGAGTGGCTTGAGAACCGTATTTATAGCGACATTTTTGCTGGCAACAACTTGTGAGTTTTTCATGGCGATGACCGTCCGCGGCAAGTGAATGAAAGTCAGGCCGGCTTCTTGCCCGCCCGGCTCACCGCCAGCGCCATAGAGCAACACCCGCGGGTAGCGAGTTCATAGTGAACTTGTGCGCGGTGGAAGACCGTGAAAAATTGCTGCTTCGGAGTGTGAAAAATTCACAAAGTGGGGTCAGATGAAACTTTTAGCTTATTAACCATCGGCCTACCCATCTTGGCCGGCCTAACCCTGCGTTCATAGAGCTTTTCAAGTTCATCCTTAAAGCGATCGCTGCCTAATGCCATTCCTTTGTTCAAAGCAGACGTAATTTCGGCAGTTAAATTGACATCAATATGTGATCGGAATAGCTCTCGATAAACTTGGGCTCTTTCTGCATCCAACCGTCCTAATGCTAAATACTCCTGGTGGGGCGAATGCATTTTCATCGTTTTCCCCAAAGCATGAGCCTGGTAGCTCGACCAGATATAGTCAGCCGGATCGTCAACCATGCCCGCCCTTACAGGGTTTAACTCAATATATCGTTGGCAAACCAATACATAAGTGTCTGATTGAACCAAGTTGGATTTGAACCTGCCCTCCCACAAGGTGCCACTACGATGATGCTCGCGATTAAAGTACCTGACATAACGCCGACCAAGCGCCTGCATCATCGCTGATATAGCACCAGGCTCGTTCGGGGTGGCTAGAATGTGAACATGATTAGTCATAAAGACCCAGGCATGCAACAAGACTTGATACTGGGCGGCATAGTCCGACAGCCAACTGGCATACACCGCCAAGTCTTGCTCGGAAGCAAAACAAGGCTGCCGGTTATTGCCTCGCTGGATAATATGTTGTGGGATACCCACAGGGCTGAGCCTTGGTAATCTAGCCATGGTTAATTCCTTTTAACCAATAACAGAAAGAACAGGTTACGGATTAATTGGCAGAATGCAAACCGGCAGGGAGTGAGGTGACAAAAGTTTCATCTGACCCCACTTATTAAGGAATTACACATGACCAATACGATCCAGAACATTCCCCTGCTGAACCTGGCGATTGCTTTCGTCCCGGTACTGGCGGCGATAGCGATCATGTTCAAATGGAGCCTTGCGGCAAACAGGGCCGTGTATGCCATCGGTCGAATGCTGGCGCAGTTGCTGCTGATTGGTTATTTTCTGGCCTATATTTTCGAATCCGACAGCGCCATGGTCATAGTGCTGATTCTGGCGGTGATGGTAGCAGCGTCCAGCTGGATTGCCCTGGGCGCGGCAGGTGAGATGCGCAACAGCCTCTTCACCAGCTCTTTTCTGGCGATACTGATCGGGGGAGTGTTCACGCTCGGACTTGTGACGCAGGGCGTACTGGCCACCGACCCCTGGTTCCTGCCCCAAACCATGATCCCACTGGCCGGCATGATATTCGCCAACTCCATGAACAGTGTGAGTCTGGCAGCGGAGCGTTTGCAGGCCGAGTTAAATCACAAAATGGACTGGACGAGTGCAAGAAATACAGCGTTTCAGGCGGCCATGATTCCAATTATTAATTCCCTGTTTGCGGTGGGCCTTGTATCCCTGCCAGGCATGATGACCGGCCAGATTCTTTCCGGCGTGTCACCTTTAATCGCGGCGCGTTACCAGATCATGGTAATGTGCATGGTGTTCGGATCTGCCGGCATATCTACGGCCATTTTCCTGGTGATTGGCAAATCGAAATTTCAATTAAGTGGGGTCAGATGAAACTTTTGGCCTATAAACCTTGGCCCACCCATCTTCGCCGGGCTGACCCTGCGCTCATGGAGCTTTTCAAGTTCATCCTTAAAGCGATCGCTGCCTAATGCCATCCCTTTGTTCAAAGCAGGCGTAATTTCGGTCGTTAAATTGACATCAACATGGGATCGAAGTAGCTCTCGATTAACTTGGGCTCTTCCTGCATCTAACTGCCCTAATGCTAAATACTCCTGATGGGGTGAATGCATTTTTATCGCTTTCCCCAAGACATAGCCTGGTAGCTCGACCGGATATAGTCAGCCGGATCGTCAACCATGCCCGCCCTTACAGGGTTTCGCTCAATATATCGTTGGCAAACCAATAAAAAAGTGTCTAATTGGACCAAATTGGATTTGAACCTGCCTTCACATAAGGCGCCATTACGATAATGCTCACGATTAACGAACCTGACATAGCGTCGGCCGAGCACCTGCATCATCGCTGATATAGCACCAGACTCGTTCGGGGTTGCAAGAAGGCGAAGACAAAAGTTTCATCTGACCCCACTTATGAAAGTCTCATCTGACCCCACTTAATGCACTTAATGGGCTAGATACAAAAAAGGCCTAGCGATTGGCTAGGCCTTTGAAATGATGGTGCCCAGAGGCGGAATCGAACCACCGACACGGGGATTTTCAATCCCCTGCTCTACCGACTGAGCTATCTGGGCAACTTCTTGAAAGATCTGGCATCCTCAAGAGGCGCGTATTAAACCCGTTCACCGGATGGGAGTCAAGACCCCCGCGGCGGATTTCTTTGCCAAGTTACTGAAATCTACCGATTTACTTGTCTTCGCCCTCGGGCACAAAGCCCTCGGCCTTGTCGTAGCTGCCGCCGTCGAGGAATTTCTCCAGCTGCTCCGCCAGGTAGGCGCGGGCGGTGAGGTCCATCAGGTTGAGGTGTTTTTCGTTGATCAGCATGGTCTGGTGGCTGAGCCACTCGCTCCAGGCCTGGCGGGAGACGGTTTCATACAGGGCCTGGCCCTTGGGGCCCGGGAACGGCGGCGCGTCGAGCCCGTCGAGTTCTTGCTGGTACTTGCGACAAAAGACCTTGCGGCTCATAGAGTGGTTCCAGTGATAAGGGTTAATATTCAGGATTTCCGATGCGGCCAATTTACCGATGCGGCCATCGATCGCCCGGCTACCGCCCAGCTAACACGCAACTACAGCAACGGCTCCAGTTGCCGCAGCTTGTGCAGCAGCAGTTTCACCGGCGCGGCCAGGCCCAGTGCCGGCGGCTGGTGCACATCATACCAACAAACCGCGCGCTCGCCGACCGCCGCCGGCAGGCTGTCGATCTCGATCTCCAGCGGGGTGATGTCCAGGTGATAGTGGCTGAAGGTGTGGCGAAACTCGCTCCAGGCTTGCAGCCGGGTCACCCCGGCCTGCAAAACGTCGCGGCAGTAATCGCGACCGTCGGCCTCTGGCGCCAGCTCCGGAAAACTCCACAAGCCGCCCCATATGCCGCTGGCCGGGCGCTGTTCCAGCAGCCATTCACCGGCGGGGTTGCGCAGCATAAGCAGTTGCACGGCTTTGACCGGCTTGTCTTTTTTCGGCTTCTTGCCGGGGTAATCGGTGGGGTTGCCCTGCAATCGCGCGACACAGTCTGCTTGCAGCGGGCAGAGCGAACAAGCCGGCTTGCTGCGGGTGCAGACCAGCGAGCCCAGGTCCATCATGGCCTGGGTGTAATTGTCGCAGCGGCTGGCGGGGGTCAATTCTTCTGCCACCTGCCACAGGCGCGCCTGCACCGCGGACTGGCCGGGCCAGCCGGGTACGGCAAAATAGCGCGCCAGTACCCGCTTGACGTTGCCATCGAGAATCGGCGCGCACTGGCCCAGGGCCAGGCTGGCGATGGCGCCGGCGGTAGATTTGCCGATACCGGGCAGAGCCTCTAGCTCTGCAACTGTAGCGGGGAATTCACCGCCGTGCTGCTCGACCACGGTTTTGGCGCAAGCGTGCAGGTTGCGGGCCCGAGCGTAATAGCCGAGCCCGGTCCACAGGTGCAGCACCTCGTCCACCGGTGCTGCCGCCAGCGCCTGCACATCCGGGAAGCGGGCCATAAAGCGCTGGTAGTAGTCGATGACCGTGGCCACCTGGGTTTGCTGCAGCATGATCTCCGAAACCCACACCCGGTAGGCGTTGGGTCGCTGCTGCCAGGGCAGGTTCTTGCGCCCGTGCTGGTCAAACCAGGCCAGCACGCGCTCGACAAAGTGATCGTTATTCAAAGGCAATTTCTACTCTCGTTGGCTGGTTCTGATTTAGTGGCTTAACCTCGATATCCAGCTATTTGCGTACCATGGGTGTCCAGGTACTTAGTTGCATGGCTTCAATTGGGTGTCCAGTTAATACCCATGGGTGTCCAGTTAAGTCGCTCACATGGATGTCCGGTTATTTGTCTTTACGATTAAAAATACCGCGCAGAATCTGGTCCACCGCCTCGCCCTTCTCAGTGCCGAGTTTTTTCTGCACCGCTTCTTTCACTTTATCCTGGGCGCGATCTTTCAACTCGTCGCGCAGCAGGTCGTCGAGGCGCTTGCGGTCCGGCAGGCAGGTGCGCGCCGACAGCTCGTTGAGGTTGCCCTTGCAGCGCAGCGGTAACGGCTTGTTGCGCCAGCGCTCGCGCACCTGGCACTTGCGGCTGGCATCCACCTCGCCGACAAACTGCACCTCCAGCGGCACCTCGAAACTGCCGCTGCCGTAGTCCAGTTTGCCCTTGCCGCTCAGGGCCAGATTTTCCACCCCGGCCTGCAGCTGCTTGAGGTTGACCTGCTCCCCCTGAACGCTGGCTTGCAGGCTGATATCGCGCAGTTGGGTGGCGCCTTTCCATGCCAGTTCCGGTGTTGCTTCTGTGTTGACCAGCGCGGCCAGTTCACAGGCGCTGCGTTCCACATCCACGCTCGCCAGCAACAGGCTGGCGGCGTTCAGGTCGAGGTTGGCGGCCAGTTTTTGCTGCAACTCGGACACCCGGCTGCCGCTGCTGTTGGCGCTCCAGTTACCGCTGATAGCGCCGGACAAACGGGCCTCGCTGGCGAGGGCCTGCAGTAACGGTTGCAGCGCCACACTGTTGATCTGGCCGCTGGCATTGAACACCGCGGCGGGCTTGCGCGCGTCGAGATTGGCCTGCATCTGCAGTGCCCCCTGGTAGAAACCGGCCTGGAAACGCGACAGGGACACCTGCCCGGCGGCCGCGGCCAGGGTCAACTGCACCGCGCTGAATTGAAGTTGTCGCGCCTGCAACTGGTCGACAGCCAGCTCCAGCTGCGCCTGCAGATCCTGCAGGGCACTGAAATCCAGCGGCTGTTCCGCCGCCGGCGCCCCAGCCACGGCTGTTTCCGGCGCCGCTGGCGGCAGATAGCGATCGAGGTTAAAGCGGTCGCCGCGCAGCCCCAGTTTGATCGCGCCGCTGTCACTGAGCCGCAGCTGGCCGCTAAACGTGGACTCGTCCAGCTGCAGGGCCAAATCATTCACCTGCCAATTGCCCTCTGCCCCTTTTATGGCAGCGCTCAGGCCAATGCGGTTAAGGGCATCATCTGCCGCCATGACCGGCAGGCTCACCCCCAGCGCCGGCAGCCATTGCCGCAGGGCAAAAGGCGAGAGTGTTACCGCCAGCTCGGGCGCCAGCGGTTGCAGTGCAACCTGCCCGCTCAGGCTGAGATTGAGCGGGTGTTTGCCGGCGCTGGCCTGCAGTTCGATCTTGTCGAGCAGCAGGATTTGCTGCCGCAGATCAAACCCCGCTTGCCCTTCGATGCCAATCTGCAGCGGCGCCAGGTCATTGAACTGCACTTTTGCCCCCTGCCTTATCTGGAAGGTCTCGCCGCCGAGGGCCAGGTTGTCGACCTCGAGCTCGAGGTCGCTCAGTTGCACCCGGGTGGCGGCCGCTTCATCCCGATAGAGCACGCGGCCGCCATCGACCCGCAACTCGACAATGGACAGCTGCAGGCTCTGGCCAGCCGGCGGCTCCGCTTCAGTGGGGGCAGTTGGCTTGGCAGCGGTTGCTTTCGTTGCCGCGGCGTCGGCAGCTGCCATGGCCTCACTTAACTCTTCCCAGTTGGCCACGCCCCGGGCATTGCGGTGCAGGTCCAGTTGCGCTCCGCTCACGGTCAGTGCACTGATCACCACCCGCCGCTGTAACAGGGGCCTGATCTCGAGGCGCGCGCTCAGGCGCTCGACCGCCAGCAGGGGTTCAGCGCCCACGCGGACATTGTCCAGGGTCAGCCCCAGGTACGGATACCACTGCCAGCTGATCGGTCCCGGCATATACAGGGCAATGCCCCGCTCCCGAGCCAGCTTTTCCAGCTCCGGCTTGAGCACATTGGGGTCAAACAGCTGGGTGATATAGAACACCAGTGCCGCCAGTAACAGCAGCAGAATGCCCACCAGGGCGGCCACAAGCTTGAAGATTCGCGACATGATTATTAATTCTCTGGAGCAGGGTGAATGCCAGCGGGACATAAACTCTCAAACCGACCGGCCGCCGCAGCGCAGCCGCGAGAGTGTAACAAGTTGCCGCCGGCGCCGCCAAACCCTCTCTGGCAGCCTGGCCCTATTGATCTGCAACAAAGAAAACCAAAACTTCAATTGCAAGCACAAATAAGAATCACTATCATTCGTGGCCTATTTCACCATCTTCTTATATTGCACTTTCCAGGGGAACCTATGCGCCTGTCACTACTGCGCTCACCACTCGCTCTCATATTTAGCCTGCTTCTGACCGCGTTCCTCAGCGGCTGTGATAGCAACCAGGGTGACAGTGCAAATGCCACGTCCAAGCAGCCCACCATTACGGTCTACACCTCACGCAACGAACACCTGGTGAAGCCGCTGTTTGAACAGTACACCGCAGAGACCGGAGTTAAAATCCGCTACATCACCGACGAGGCCGGCCCGCTGATCCAGCGCCTGAAGGCGGAAGGTGAAGCCACGCCGGCGGATATGCTGATCACTGTCGATGTGGGTAACCTGTGGCTGGCAGCTTCACTGGACCTGTTTCAGCCGCTGCAATCGCCCGTGCTGGAAGCCAATATCCCGGCCACCCTGCGCGATCCGGAAAATCGCTGGGCCGGCCTGTCCGTGCGCGCCCGCACCATCGCCTACGCCACCGACCGGGTCGAGCCGGCGGAGCTGAGCACCTACGAGGCGCTGGCGGACAGCAGCTGGAATGGTCGCCTGTGCCTGCGCACCTCAAAGAAGGTCTATAACCAGTCGCTGGTGGCCAGCATGATCCAGAGCCTGGGCCAGGCCAAAGCCGAGCAAGTGGTGCAGGGCTGGGTCGAGAACCTGGCCACCGCACCCTACTCCAATGACAACGCCGCCATGGAAGCCGTGCTCGCCGGCCAGTGCGATGTCACGATAGTAAACACTTACTACTACGGCCGCCTGAAGAAGGCCAATCCGGCCGCGAAAATGGCCCTGTTCTGGCCCAACCAGGCCGACCGCGGCGTCCACATCAATGTGTCCGGTGCCGGCGTAACCAAATACGCCAAGCAGCCGCAAGAAGCGCAAAAGTTCCTCGAGTGGCTGTCTTCCACCGAGGCCCAGGGGCAGTTTGCCGAGATCAACCAGGAGTATCCGGCCAACCCGGCGGTGCCGGCCTCCGCCGAAGTGCGCTCCTGGGGTGACTTCAAAGCTGACGCTCTCAACGTCGAAGCCGCCGGCCGGCTGCAAGGGGAGGCGGTCAAGCTGATGGACCGGGCCGGCTATTTCTAAACTGATCGCCAGCGACTCGACCCCATGGCCCAGACCCTGAGCCGTTACGCCTCATCCGCTGCACACCGGCGGGGCTGGAAGCTGTGGTCGATGCTGGTGGCCCTGCTGGTATTGATGCCCGTATCGGTCATCTTCCTGAGTTGGGGCAGCGACCAGACCGAGATTTGGAAGCACCTGATCGATACCCAACTGGGGCGGCTGCTGCGCAATACCGCCTTCCTGCTGGTCGGGGTGGGCGCCTGGACCATCCTGCTCGGGGTCAGCCTGGCCTGGCTGGTATCCATCTGCGAATTCCCCGGCCGGCGCTACCTCGACTGGGCGCTGATGCTGCCACTGGCGATCCCCACTTACGTCGTGGCGTTTGTCGCCCTCGGCCTGATGAGTTACAGCGGGCCGCTGCAAACACTCTGGCGGCAGTGGTTCGGCAGCGGCGCCTGGTTTCCCGATATCCGCTCCGGCACCGGAGTGGTATTTGTCATGACCACGGTACTCTACCCCTATGTCTATATGCTGGCGCGCAGCGCCTTCCTGGCCCAGGGCCGCAACCTGCTCGACGCCTCGCGCCTGCTGGGCGTGAGCCCCTATCGCGGTTTCTGGCGGGTGGCGCTGCCCATGGCGCGGCCGGCGATCGCGGCCGGCACCGCGCTGGCCCTGATGGAGGCGCTGGCAGATTTTGGCGCCGTAGCGATTTTCAACTACGACACCTTTACCACTGCCATCTACAAATCCTGGTTTGGCCTGTTCAGTCTCACCGCTGCAGCGCAACTCGCCTCCCTGTTGCTGCTGTTCGTCGCCCTGGCCCTCTACGGCGAGCAGCGCGCCCGCGGCAATGTGCGCCTGCACCAGAGCCAGCGGCGCCAGGCCGGCGATCGCTATCACTTGCGCGGCGGCAAAGCCTGGCTAGCGAGTGCCTATTGCAGTTGCGTGGTACTGATTGCCTTTCTGGTACCCGTGGCCCAGTTGATACTGTGGGTGTGGGAAACCGCCGCTGCCGATATGAATGAACTCTATTGGCGCCTCATCAATCACACCTTTACCCTCGGCGGCCTGGCGGCAGCAATCACCGCCAGCCTGGCGCTATTAGTGGCCTACCAGCAAAAGCTGGAAAACCGGCACCAGCTCAACACACCGGAGCGCATTGCCACCCTCGGTTACGCCCTGCCCGGCTCGGTGCTGGCGGTGGGCATCATGCTGGCTTTTGCGGCGGTGGACGCACAGATCATCGCCCCGTTGCGGGACTGGCTTGGCCTGCCACCGAAGCAACTGCTGGTGGGCAGTCTGCTGGCGCTGTTGCTGGCCTATGTGATCCGCTTTTTCTCCGTCTCCTTCGGCCCCATCCAGTCGGCGTTTGAGCGCATCAAGCCCAGCTACCAGGAGGCGGCGCAAACCCTCGGCTCCAGCCAGTGGCAGGTATTGCGCCGCATCTACATCCCGCTGCTGACCCCGGGCATGTTCACCGCCCTGTTGCTGGTGTTTGTGGACACCATGAAGGAAATGCCGGCCACCTTGCTGCTGCGCCCCTTCGGCTGGGACACCCTGGCCGTGCGCATCTACGAGATGACCGCAGAAGGGGAGTGGGAGCGGGCTGCCCTGCCCGCCCTGACCCTGGTAATCATCAGCATTCCGCCGGTGATCATCATGATTCGTCGCAGCCGCGGCGCGGAAGCGTGATAGGGCATTTCACCGCGATTTAAAAACCGCTAAACTAGCCCGCCTGACGCACTGGCCACCCCGTTGAGCGGCACCCGCCATGCACAAATTTGCCCAAACCTGATTTTTGAGGAATACGCCATGAGCGAAGTTCGCCCGGAACTGAAATACCTGAGTAGCCACGAGTGGGCCCGAGTAGAAGAAGACGGTACCGTCACCATTGGCATCAGCGATCACGCCCAGCAAGCCCTCGGCGATGTGGTCTATGTGGAGACACCGGAAGTGGGCAGTTCGGTAAGCATCGGCGAAGAGGCCGGGGTGGTGGAGTCTGTGAAGGCGGCTTCCGACATCTACTCGCCGGTCACAGGTGAAGTGATCGCAGTCAACGAAGCCCTCGAAGACGCCCCCGAAACCGTCAATGAATCCCCCTACGACGAAGGCTGGTTTTTCAAGGTCAAGCCCACCGATGTAGCCGAACTGGACGCCGCTCTCAGCGCCGCCGATTACCAGGCCGTCTGCGACGACGAATAATCGCTGTTGCGTGCGACGTTGTTAGAGAGCGCCGCTAGCGTAAATAGTAATTAACGAGGCGCCGGTCGAGCGCCGTGGCTGCCGGCAGAATGTCGGCAGCCGGCCAGGCCCGTAACCTCGCCCAGCCCCACTTGCACTAGCACCTATACCTGTTTCGATCCCGAAAAAAAAAATTCTGGAACTATCCCGGTACCAGGCCTGGCGCCTACTTCTGCAACACCAGCTGGTTAAAGTACAAATCCATCAGCCCGTCTTCGTCATCCTCTTCCTTGAGAATCCGCTCCACTGCCGCCTTGGCCTGCTGCCGCAATTGCTCCTTGCCCTCGACGGTGTCCAGGGTTTCCTCGTTCTGGCGGCTGAACAGCAAGATTAAATCGTTGCGAATATAGGGCATATGGTGGCGAATGGAGTTGGCCGCACCGGGGTTGGCGAGGCGCACCGATACTTCCACTTTCATATAGCGCAGGCGCCCGGGGCCGCCGTAATTGACCACAAACGGCGGCTTCAGCGGAATGTAAATCGCCCGTACTGCGCCACTGGCCTCGCCCTCTTCCTGGGCGTTCAAGCCTGCGGCCAGCAGCAACAATAGCGGCAGCAGCCAGAAATTTTTCCTCAACACATGGTCTCCTCTGAATTTGTTCGACTTTCGATAGTCTGATCTTGTTTGTCTCGGGCCCTGCTATTCGGCACTGGCGGTTTACACCCCGCTCGCCGCCAACTAGCCACTGATACCGATAACCCATTGAGTTACACAGCTTTTTATCCTAGTGTAGCCCGATTTTCGCGAGGACATACAATGATCCCCAGTATTCGCTCCACCTTTCTTCTTATGTTCTTCGGCTGCGTCGGCCTAATCTTGATCGCTCTCTACTTCCAGTACGGCATGGATATGCACCCCTGCCCGCTCTGCATCACCCAGCGCATCTTCGTTATCGCCGCCGGCCTGGTGGCCCTGCTCGCGGCATTGCACAACCCCGCCCGCCTCGGTCGCTGCCTGTATAGCCTGCTGGGCATTGTCTGCGCCGCGGTGGGTGGCGCTGTAGCGCTGCGCCACGTCTGGCTGCAGAGCCTGCCGGAAGACCAGGTGCCGGCGTGCGGACCGGGCCTCGGCTATATGCTGGAAAATTTCCCGCTGCAGCAGGCACTCTCGCTGCTGTTACAGGGCGATGGCAATTGCGCCGACGTGTCCTGGTCCCTGCTGGGCCTGAGCATGCCGGCCTGGGTGGCGGTATGTTTTGCCGGCCTGATCGGCATTTACGCCTGGCAGATGCTGCGCAAATAGTCATGCTCAAGGGCGTAATCGTTATACTGCTGTTCCAGTTGCTGGGGGAGACCCTGGTTGCACTGCTGCAGAGCCCCGTGCCCGGTCCGGTCGCAGGCATGATCCTGCTGTGGCTGGCGCTGGCGATAAAAGGTGGCCCCTCAAAAGACCTGAGTGTGGTCAGCCACAACCTGATTCAGTACCTGAGCCTGTTTTTCCTGCCCGCCGGTGTAGGCCTGTTTTTTCTCCCCCCCGAATTGCACCAGTACCTGCCGGCGTTGATCAGCGCCATGGTGGCAGGCACCCTGGTTGCCATGTTGCTCAGCGGCTGGCTGCTCAAGTCACTGGCTCGCAGTCCAGACTCCACTCAAACCCGCACTCAAGTCCGAAACCCTGCCCGCAACCCGGCGGATCAATAGTATGGACGCTATCCGGGGCCTGCTGCCGCACAATTTCCTGCCAGACAATTTCCTGCAAAGTAACTCCCTGCCAAGCAACCCCCTGCTGTGGCTGCTGCTGACCCTGGCCTGCTACCAGGCCGCGCTGTGGTTGTACCAGCGCTGCGGGCGGCGCGCCATTGTCCACCCGATTGCCACCAGTGCGCCGTTTATCGCCCTGCTGCTGTGGCTCAGCGACATCCCCTACCGCGACTATGTGGCCGCCAATCAACTGTTGTATTTCCTGCTTGGACCCACCACCGTGGCACTGGCTATTCCCCTGTACCAGGAGTTTCACCACATCCGCAAGCTGGCCCTGCCGGTGCTGCTGACGGTGCTGCTGGGCAGCGCCGTGGCGGCCCTCAGCGCTGTGGGCATTGCCTGGCTGGTGGGCGCCAACCGCCTGGTGCTGCTGTCACTGGCACCGAAATCCGTTACCACCCCCATCGCCATAGGGATCGCCGAGAATATCGGCGCCCTGCCCACCCTCACCACCGGTGTGGTGGTCTTTACCGGCGTCATCGGCACCCTGCTCAGTCCGCTGGTATTTTACCTGTTGCAGCTGCGCGATATGCGCCTGCAGGGAGTGCTCCTGGGCCTTAATGCCCACGGCATCGGCACAGCCCGCAGCTTTGAGATACACCCGACCGCCGGCGCCTTTGCCACTCTCAGTATGGGCCTGACCGGCATTTTCAGCGCCTTGACCCTGCCCTACGCAGTGCGGCTTTTCTAAGCGCCGACGCGCGCCCGGCGAATGGCCAAATCGGTCATCCCGCGGGACCTGAATCCGTTGTACAATGCTGGGTAAGGAAGCACAAATACAACAATCCAGTCCGAGGAATAACGCCATGCTTGAAGATCTGCAATCGGCCCGAGAACAATGGGGTGGCGTCAATGACACCATTGACCGCTGGCTGCGCGAGCGACAGTTGTTGCTGGTCGATTACTGCAGCCTCTCGGATGAACCGGACGGCGATCAGGCCGCCGCCAAGTTGCAGCGTACCTGCCAATTGCTGGTGGACTATATTTCTGCAGGCCATTTTGAGATTTACGACAAGCTCATCAAAGAGGGCAAGGACTTCGCCAACGACAAGGCGCTGGCCGAGGCCAAGGGACTGTTTGCCGACATCGACAACACCACCGAGCACATCCTCGATTTTAACGACAAGTACCAGGAAACCGATGACCTGAGCAGCCTTGCCCAGGACCTGTCCCAGCTGGGTGAAACCCTGGCCACCCGCTTTGAAGCCGAAGATCGAATGATCGAAGTCCTGCACAACGCCCACAAAGACCGACTACACTAATGTAGTGTCCGGTAGAAGACACACCGTCTAACTTTGCACCCTGCCGCCGCTAACCATTAGCGGCCGCCATGGGCGTTATTTATCAGCAGGAACCCGTGTCATGAACCCCCCGTTTAGTTTTTCCCTGCGCCGCAGTTTGAGTCTGCCGGCTGCTGCCGCAGTGCTGCTTGGCTGGCTGCTCGGCTGCAGCTCCGGCCAGCCGCCGAGCTCCAGTATTGAAGTGGCTGTCAAAGGCGCCCAGGCCGCTGCCGTATCGGCGGATGGCGAGTACGCCAGCATCGGCTCGATCCATCACGGCGGCAGCTTGTGGCGCCTCCGCGATGGCGAGCGACTCTACGACTGGAACCACAAGGCAGGCGAGCAGACCACCATTATCGCCAGTGATTTTTCCGCCGACGGCCGCTGGGCACTGACCGCAGACGTCTACACCATGGTGCTCTGGAGCCTGCAGGACGGACAGGCGACCCGCTACTGGAATGCCCCCGGCGAAATCCTGTCGGTGGCACTGAGTGCCAATGGCGAGTTTGCCCTGCTCGGGCTCGCCGACCACACCGCGGTGCTGTTTGATATCCAGCGCGGCGGCATCAAGCGCACCTTTCACCTGAAAAACCGGGTGCGCAGCGTTGCCCTGAGCGACAACAGTCGGCTGGCACTGACCGGCTCCGAGGATTACAGCGCAACCCTGTGGGACGTGGCCAGTGGTAACCCGTTGCAGCAAATTATGCACGACGACGACGTGCAGATGGTGGCTCTGAGTGGCGACGGGGAACTGGCCCTGTCGGCGGCAAAATACGACAAGGCGCTGCTCTGGCACACGCGCAGTGGCAAGGTCATTGGTGAAGTGCCGCTGGCGGCAGAAAAACTCAACCGCGGTATTCGCTTTACCGCAGCGAGCTTTAGCCAGGATGGCAAATTGCTGCTCACCGGGCGGCCGGACCAGACGGTGCAACTGTGGGACACGCGCAGCCTGAAGCAGCTGCAGCGCTGGCAATTACCTAAGCGGGACGCCTGGAAGCCCACCGGAGCAGCGGTGCTGGCGGTGGGCTTTGGCAAGAACGCCAACCAGTATATTGCGGTGGCATCCGATGGTTTCGTGCATCGCCTTACTGGGGGTTAGCGTTGGCGTTGGCGTTAGCGCTCAGCAATTCGATTTCAAACACCAGGGTCGCGTTGGGACCAATGTCGCCACCGGCGCCACCTGGGCCATAGGCCAGGTTGGATGGAATGTACACTTCCCACTTCGCCCCTTCAGACATCAACTGCAGCGCTTCGGTCCAGCCTGGAATCACCTGGGTAACGCCGAAGGTGGCCGGCTCACCGCGGCTGTAGGAACTGTCGAATTCAGTGCCGTCGAGCAACTTGCCGCTATAGTGCACAGTGACCTGGTTGGCCGCGGTTGGCTTGGGGCCGGTGCCCTTGGTCAATACCTTGTACTGCAAGCCGGAGGCAGTGGTGACCACGCCGGCTTTCTTGGCGTTGGCTTGCAGGAATGCCTGCCCTTCTTTCTGGTTGGCTTCACTAACGACTTGCATGGCCTGGTTGCGCTTGGCCTGCATCAACTCCTGCAGTGAGCGCATCGCCATCTGCATCTCTTCCTGGGTCAGTTTGGGCTCCTTGCCCGCCTCCACATCCGCGAGCGCCTGGGCAAACACCTTGATGTCGATATCCACCTGGTCCTGCTTGAAGTTTTGACCGATGTTGTAACCGAGCACGTAACTGACACGCTCGGTAAGGGTCGTCATTTCAGCGGCCAGAGTAGCCGGCACAGCGGCGATGGTCAGCGCCGCCGACATGGCAGCACCCATAAAAAGCTTTCGGGACATATTGGTTTCCTGATGTTTTATACTATTCGCCGCGGAGGCGATCGATTAATACTGCGTCTTCTGACCAGAAGATAGCGCAGTCGTTCATGGCGGATTAAATTTTTTCCAATAATTCCTGCCGCTGCTCGCTTTGCTGCCGCACTTCCCTGGCGTCTTCCAGCAGGGTTTTAATTTGTGACGGTTGCACGCTGAGCGGATATGGTAACCCATCTGGCGGCGCAGCCACACTGTTCTCAGTCTGGTTTTGTGACCTTGACGGCAGTTCGATGCCTTTTATCAAGTTGGTATACGGGTTGACAATGACCGACTGGACCTCGGTATCCAGACTGGCGTCCGGTCGCTGGTCGGAATAATTCCAGCTGCCATCCGCCGCCCGCCACTTGTATACCCGCTGGGATCCCGCCGGCACGGCAACTTCGGCCGCGTCGCTCGCCCCCGTCTCGGTCAGTGCCCGCCAGTAGGGTTGCAACGCCTGGCGCCAGGCGGCAAGGTCGGGCAGCAGTTGCCCGGCGTCCATCCACGGCCGACCGTCGGCACGCTTGAGGAAGAACGGTGCCGCCAGGCCAATGACCAGGATACAGACCAGGAATTTCAGATACAGCTTCATGAGTCTCGGCGCCCGCCAGCCCATCACCGGGTTTATGAATTTAGATCACATCTATATCTTAGCCGACCTCCGCGCCGAGCGAAAACTTTCCGCCACTCCGTTTATATTTCTGCCTTGGGCAAGCGTATAAAAACCGCTTCGATACGAGTATCATGCGCAGGATAAATCTACACCTGTCATTCACACCTGCAATAATGGAGGAGATTCAATGGCCGCTCGTAAAGCCAAAAGTCCGGTCGATCCGGTTGCCGACCTCGAAGCACAGCTGGCAAAACTGAACACCCAGTTGGAAAAAGCCCGCATTAAAAAACTCGCCGACGCAGAAAAAGCCGTGCTAGCGGCCACCAAAAAACAGGCCGCGGCGAGCAAGAAACTGGATACAGCAAAGAGCAAACTGAGCGCGGCCAAGGCCAGCCTGAAAAGCAAGAAAACCGCAGCCAACCTTACCCGGGTAGAGCGCGGCAAAGAACTGGTCAGTGCCCAAAGAGCGCTATTAGCTGAAGCGAAAGAAGCGGTGGCCGCCGCCAAGGGCGAACTCGCCACACTCAAGCAGTCTTACAAAGTCGCTATGGCTGTGACCAAAGCGGCAGCCAAGGCAGAGGTAGAATTGGCCAAAGCGGCGGCGAAGAAATCCCGCGCCAAAGCGACCAAAAAGGCCCCGGTACGCAAGAAAAGCACACTCAAAAGAGAGAACATCAAACGCATGCTGAAAGCACGCTCGGCCGCCAACAACGGCAACGCTGCCGCTGAGGCAGCGAACAGTGCAGCGCCCAAAAGCAGCGCCAGCGGGCAGCTGGCAGCGGCACCATTAACGGCAGCGCCTGCAGTGCAGAGCCCCGAGCCCGCTGACAGCCCGGCGACCAGCCCGAGCCTGTTTGGTGACGATTAGATCTTGTCCGCGCCACCGCTCCCGTCACTAGTTGGGAGCGGTCGCTGCAACCGTTGCAGTGCACTGGCAGCGGCATCACCCCGACGTACTAGCACCTCGCGCAAGCGCACCTGATAGTTGTCAAGGCAGTCAGCCAGCACCTCGCGCGCGTAGCTCTTGTTGGCACTGCTAGCGTCGAAGCTGGCGGGCAACGACTGCAGCAGTAACTCGCGCTCGAACTCCGCTGTCAGCCGCTGCAATCGGGCCAGCTCTTTTTTTTCCGCCCATAATTCCAGCTTGCCGACCTGGCGCCGCAGACCCAGCGTGAATCGACCCTTGGGCAGGCGCCGCCGCCAGCGCCGCAGCGGCACTACAACAGCACTGTGCCAGGGATGAATAGTCCGCTGCGCCCGGTCGTAAAAATCTCTCCGGTAGGGCACGCCATGTTGGTCCAGCCACAGCGCCCACAACAGGACATTGACATTGATTCCGTGCCGATCCTGCAGCTCAATGCATAGCGACTCCATACCGGGAGTCTGGTAAAGTGCGAGGTTAAATGGCCACAGGGAACGGCGGGGTATCTGCACCTTTTTCAATGGCATCCATTTAATCCGGTTACCGCCAGCCTGAAGCCCCTGCCGCGGTGCAGGCCGACTCCGCTAACTCGATAACTGCCAATATTTAAAACACCGATGATTACACTGAACCAGCTGAGTTTACAACGGGGCAGCAAGATATTGCTGGAAGATACCTCCCTGCGCCTGCACGACGGACACAAGGTGGGGCTGATCGGAGCCAACGGCAGCGGCAAGACCACTCTGTTCAAGTTGTTGACCGGGCATCTCGCTCCGGATCAGGGCGACTGCTCGGTGCCGTCGCACTGGCGTATTGGCCACATGGCCCAGGAGATCACCCACAGTGATCGGCAGGCGCTGGATTACGTACTCGACGGTGATACCCGCTTGCGTGAACTGCAGACCCGCATCGCCCGCACCCCGCCGGAGCAGGGCGAAGAGCTGGCCAAGCTGTACGCCGATTTTGAAATCATCGACGGTTATACCGCCGAGTCCCGGGCCCAGGCGCTGCTGCATGGCCTCGGCTTTCGTCCCGGCGACGACCAGCGCGCCGTCAGTGATTTTTCCGGTGGCTGGCGAATTCGCCTCAACCTGGCGCAGGCTTTAATGTGCCCTGCAGACTTGCTGCTGCTGGATGAGCCCACCAACCACCTGGATCTCGATACCACCTGGTGGCTGGAACAGCGCCTGCAGCAGTTTCGCGGCACCCTGCTGGTGATTTCCCACGACCGGGATTTTCTCGACAATACCGTCAAACACATTGTCCACGTGGACCGGCAAAAGCTGCAGCTTTACAACGGCAACTACTCGGCCTTCGAGCGCCAGCGGGCGGAAAAGCTGGCCCAGCAGCAGCAGATGTTCCAACGCCAGCAAACCCAGGTGGCGGAAATCGAGCGCTTTGTCGCCCGTTTCCGCGCCAAGGCCAGCAAGGCGCGCCAGGCACAGAGCCGGCTGAAAGCCCTCGAGCGTCTTGAAATCATCGCCCCGGCCCACGTGGATTCGCCGTTCAGCTTTACCATTCCCTGCGCCGAGCGCACCTCACAGCCGCTGCTGCAGCTAAGCGACGCCGCCCTGGGCTACCCCGGCAAACCGATTCTGGACAAGGTGAATTTGCGCATCGAGCCCGGCAGTCGCTTCGGTTTACTGGGGCCCAACGGGGCCGGTAAATCCACCGTGGTAAAAAGCCTGGTAGGTGATATCGAATTGCTGGGCGGAGCACGCACCTGTGGCGAACACCTGGCCATCGGCTACTTTAACCAGCACCAGCTCGAGGCGCTCGACCTGGAGGCCAGCTCGGCGCTGCATATCCAGCGCCTGTCGCCCCAGGCCAGCGAACAACAAATTCGCAATTTTCTCGGCAGCTTCGGCTTTCAGGGCGACCGCGCCTTTGATGGCATCCGACACTTTTCCGGCGGCGAGAAAGCGCGCCTGGCGCTGGCACTGATCGCCTGGCAAAAACCCAATTTGCTGCTGCTGGATGAACCCACCAACCACCTCGACCTGGAAATGCGCGAAGCGCTGACCCTGGCCCTGCAAACCTACGATGGCGCCATAATCGTCATCTCCCATGATCGGCATTTGCTGCGCAACACCGTCGACGATTTCCTGCTGGTGGCCGAAGGCCAGGTGACAGCCTTTGCCGGCGACCTGGATGACTATCACCGCTGGCTGCAGCAGCGCCAGGAACCGGCACCCGGATCCGTCACCGGCACGGATGACAGGGAGAACAAAACCGATCGCAAGCAACAGCGGCAACAGAGCGCTGCCCTGCGCCAACAGCTGCAGCCATTGCGCAAAAAAGTCCAGGCGGCAGAGAAAGCCGTGGACAAATGGCAGGCGCAACTTAACCAGCTCGAAACGCAACTGACTGATACCAGCCTCTACACCAGTGAGCGCAAAAGCGACCTGCAAGCACTGCTGCAGCAGCAGGGGGAACTGCGCACCAAGCTGGCCGCCGCTGAAGAGAGCTGGATGGAACTGAGTGAGGAGTACGAAGCCATGGAAGCGGAACTAAACCAGGCGCTGGCGGAGTAATCCCTGCTACTACCCCCGCGAATAAACCGGCGTTTATTGATCTGGAACAAACCTGCGCGGTTTCAGCCTGTCCTTGTTGTGGGCACTGTGACATATTGACGAAGTACTGTGACAACTTACCACAGGAGTCAGGTTATGGTGTCAGCAACCCTCTTGGTCGTGATCGACCCCACCACCAGCGAACAAAAAGCCCTGAAGCGAGCCGAGCAAATCGCCGTGGACAGCTGCGGGCGCTTGCATTTATTTTGCTGTGATTATTTGGAAGATATCGGGGAGTTCAGCTCGCGCAAGGCGGCCAAACATACTCTGCTGCAGGAAAACAGGGAGGCCCTGGAAGCCCTGGCAGCCCCTTTGCGCGCCGAAGGCCTGGAAGTGACCACAGAAGCCTACTGGAACCAGGACTGGCAAGAGTCGGTGGTCCGCGCTTGCGTCCGGGTGGGTGCAGATTTGGTGATCAAATCCTCCATGTACCACAGTCGCCTGCAGCGACAGTTGAAGAAGTCGTCGGACTACACCCTCTTGCGCAAGTCGCCCTGCGCCACCCTGCTGGTCAAGGACAGTGCCCCCTGGATGGAGCAAACCCTGGTGGCAGCACTGGCCCTCGACGCCAACGACGGGGAGCACGAGACCTTGAACAGCGCCATCATGAAAGAGGCGCAGCGCCTGGCACAGGCAACCCAGTCACAACTGCACATCATCGCGGCGCTGGAACACAGGTCCGACGCCGCGGACGCGCTGCAGCTCTTGCAGGACGACGATGACGAGCTGTCCAATGAAGCCGCTGTCGGCGCGCGCTTCGGCGTCGACCCAGAGCGGGTGCATATAAAGAAGGGCAATCCACGGGACGTGATCATTGAAATGGCCAGCGAGCTGCGCGCCGATGCGCTGATCATCGGCACGGTTGCCCGCCGTGGCTTGCGCGCCGCGCTGCTGGGGAACACCGCGGAGAAAGTGCTGGATCAACTGGATATGGACATCCTGGTGGTCAATTAGGCGGTGCGACCAACCGCCTTGCTCCGCCTTACAACGGCGTTTATGAATACCTGGGCAGTCAAAGTACCAAGCAATAAAAAGCCGCTCACTTGCGTGAGCGGCTTTTATTTAACCGTTAACCCGCTGGCGGATTAACGAGTTTGCATGGTCTCTACCTTGGTCTGGACTTGAGCAACAACCCGACGGTTGGCAGCACGTCCTTCCTTGGTGGAGTTGCTGGCTACTGGCATGTTCTTGCCATAACCCTTGGCAGTCACACGGTTGGCCGGAACACCAAACTCGCTCACCAGTTTCTTGGCAACAGCTTCGGCACGACGCTGGGACAACTGCATGTTGTAGTCAGCGGCACCACTGCTGTCGGTGTGACCCTGGATTTCCACTACAGTGTTGGCGTACTGACGCATAAAGTCAGACACACGCTTGATTTCCGCCAGGTACTCAGGCTTGACCACAGCACTGTTGTTGTCAAAGTTCACTTTCAGCTCGATGGATACGGCCTTGGTCAACTTGATCGGACAGCCATCGGCATCGACTTTCAGGTTCTTGGCGGTGTTGGGGCACTTGTCCCTGTAATCGAAGACGCCGTCGCCATCGCTATCCAAAGGACAACCCTGGGCGTTAACACTGGCACCGGCCGGCGTGTTGGGGCAGGCATCAGCGCCGTCTTCAACACCATCGCCATCGCTGTCGATAAACTTGGGGGTGGCCTTGCCGAAGGCGTAGTTCAGGCCCAACTGGATACCGAAATCGGTCTGCTCCTCGTCAAGGCTGTTAAACATACGCACGTCGCCGCGAAAGTTCAGGTGATCAGTCAGTGACTTCTTCAAGCCTACACCCAGGTTAATGCGGGTCTCGTGTGGATCAGCACTGTTCTTCACGTCGTAAGTCACATCACCAATACCGGCGACGAAATACGGGGTAATGCCATTCTGCTCGTCCAGGTGATAGAGAGCGTCAAGGCGCATTTCTTCCGGATTTACATCAACGCCAAAGTACGATGAGTTTGCTTTCGTCCACCAGGCTTCAACGGTCCAGTTCGGGTCGATGGCGTAACCTACACCCAGACCCCAGAATGGCTCGTCAGTCAAGCGACGATCATCATCAAACAGGTAATGGCCCACGGCGCCGTTCAATTCGATTTTTGAACCTTCGGCGAACACGGTCGGAACGGCTACCAGACAACTTATACCGATAGCAGCGGCCAACTTGTTAAATTGAGTTTTCATGAAACTTCTCCTTACAATTTTCATAGTGATAAAATTTTTCGCCTGAGCGAATTACGGTTTTCCTTTCACCGCCCGGGTGTCGTTAAGCACGACGCCTCCAGAGCGATTGAAGCTTCTAAACAGTTAAATAAAGAAAGATTCTTTTTTCTGGCCCCATCAAGCGCATTTCGTTGGCAGCTGATGACCCAGGTATGTGACAGGTTGTTATTAGATGTGGGTTTTACATGGGGGTTACTGATTGTATCCAGAAGATTGGTGCCTATTATGCAGAACCTCTCTGAATGAAACCTGAACGCCAGGGTTTTTTGAATACTTTTTTGGTTTTTACGAACTGCATCACTTCGACGTGGACGGCCTGGCAGTCGTCACTCCCTTACCTCTGGAATAGTTGTTACACCGGAAAAGTAAAAAGCCGCCCACTTGCGTGAGCGGCTTTGGTTTAACCATCAACCCGCTGACGGATTAACGAGTTTGCATGGTCTCTACCTTGGTCTGGACTTGAGCAACAACCCGACGGTTGGCAGCACGGCCTTCCTTGGTGGAGTTGCTGGCTACTGGCATGTTCTTGCCATAACCCTTGGCAGTCACACGACCGGCCGGAACACCAAACTCGCTCACCAGTTTCTTGGCAACAGCTTCGGCACGACGCTGGGACAACTGCATGTTGTAGTCAGCGGCACCACTGCTGTCGGTGTGACCCTGGATTTCCACTACAGTGTTGGCGTACTGGCGCATAAAGTCAGATACACGCTTGATTTCCGCCAGGTACTCAGGCTTGACCACGGCGCTGTTGTTGTCAAAGTTCACTTTCAGCTCGATGGATACGGCCTTGGTCAGCTTCACCGGACAACCGCTGGCATCAACTTTCAGGTTTCTGGCCGTGTTGGGGCACTTGTCCTTGTAGTCGTAGACGCCGTCGCCATCGCTATCCAGCGGACAACCCTGGGCGTTAACACTGGCACCGGCCGGAGTGTTGGGGCAGGCGTCAGCGCCGTCTTCAACACCGTCGCCATCGCTGTCGATAAACTTGGGGGTGGCCTTGCCGAAGGCGTAGTTGAGGCCCAACTGGATACCGAAATCGGTCATCTCTTCGTCAAGGCTGTTAAACATGCGCACGTCGCCGCGCAAGTTGAGGTGATCAGTCAGCGCCTTCTTCAAGCCCACACCCAGGTTGATACGGGTCTCGTGGGGGTCAGCACTGTTCTTCACGTCGTAGGTCACATCGCCAATACCGGCGACGAAATACGGGGTAAGTCCGTTCTGCTCTTCCAGGTGATAGAGCGCATCAAGGCGCATTTCTTCCGGATTTACATCAACGCCAAAGAACGATGAATTAGCTTTCGTCCACCAGGCTTCGACGGTCCAGGTGGGGTCGATGGCGTAACCTACCCCCAGACCCCAGAATGGCTCATCGGTCAAGCGACGATCATCATCAAAAAGGTAGTGGCCCACGGCGCCGTTCAATTCAAATTTTGAACCTTCGGCGAGCACGGTGGGAGCGGCTATCAAACAACTTACACCGATGGCAGCGGCCAACTTGTTGAATGTAGTTTTCATGGTACTTCTCCTTGCTGTTTTTTCTTTTTTAGTTAATTGCACTCGCGCAGGCGAGTTCTGTTGAAATCCCTTCACTGCCTGAGGGTCGCCATAAACGACTCTGCCGCGGCGATTGAAGCTTCTACATCTTTGATAAGCAAATTAATATCTTTCTTTAAACTCCCAAACTCGTTTTTAAGAGAGGCAATGGCGCGGGCATTAAGGTTGTGTTTCAGGTACAAGGATTGATCCCGCAGGGTATCCAGGACCGGGGCCATTTTCCGCTCTGTGCGACGCATAACCGTCAACATGGTTTGATAGCGCCGCCGAGTGTCCTTCAGCTGCGCGGCACTGTCACGACGCAAACTGCTGCTGGTGTACTCATCCAGTTCATCTTCCCACTCGTCAAACAGGGCTTCCGCCACCTCGTTCACGCTCTCGATCCGAGCGCTTAATTTATCCGCGCGCTCCTGGCTGGCTTCGTATTCCTCGCTGATGATCTTGTAGGTTTTTTCCAGCTCACCGCCGTCAAAATTGAGTTCGTGGGAAAACCGTTCCAGCGCTGAGGCAAACTGCTCCTTGACGTCAAGCTGCGCCTCTTTGACATCATCAATTCGGTCGACAAGAATATCCCGCTTGTGAAAGCCTATGGTCTCCATGGCGCTGTAATAGGTCTTTGCGCAACCGGCAAGCCCCACCACCAGTATCGTCAACAACAGATATCGCGCCAACATGAATTGTCCCCAATATTACATTAAGCCAGCTTGAAAAATTTCATCGCTGAACTGCAGCTTTACACGGCACCTCAAGGTGCTGTCGCCGTTCACAAGTGGATTAACGCACAAAAAAATTAATTAGAAAACCCTTATGTTGCGGCTTTACACGACAAAAGGTGTCAGCGCTGGACTTGAAAAACCAGGTCCCAGACACCGTGCCCGAGCTTTTCACCACGCTTTTCAAATTTTGTGATCGGCCGATAGTCTGGCCGCGGTGCAAACAGGTATTCCCCGGCGACGTTGACCAGCCCCGGCGACAGGGTCAACACTTCCATCATATGTTCTGCGTAAGCTTCCCAGTCGGTTGCCATGTGTATGATACCCGAAGGTTTGAGCTTATTATGCAAGGCAGCAATGAATGGTAACTGAACGATGCGGCGCTTATTGTGCTTTTTCTTATGCCATGGATCCGGGAAATACAGCTGGAAGCGATCCAGGCTGGCGTCGGCGATACAATCGTGCAGTACATCCAGGGCGTCAGCCATATAGATACGCAGATTTCTCAACCCTTCTTTGCCCGCGTTATTAATCAGGCAGCCAACTCCCGGCGGGTGGACTTCGATGCCAATAAAGTCTTTCTCGGGTTCGTTGCGCGCCATATGCAGCAGCGAATCCCCCATGCCAAAACCAATTTCCAGTACCACTGGCGCCTCGCGACCAAAACAGGTGGCAATATCCAGAGGACCATCGAACAGGCTCAAGCCATAGTCCGGCCAGTAGAGATCGAAGGCCTTTTTCTGCGCCGCGGTAATGCGACCGCCGCGGATCACATAGCTGCGAATGGCCTTTTTTTTGAATTCCGGCTTGAAGTCCAGGGTATCATTCATCGTCTTTGCTTCTCTCTCCACGATTGGACTAGACATCCGTTAAGCGCCAACTGCCCAACAGCAGCAAGAGCCAGCCGAGTATAAAACTCAAACCGCCCAGCGGAGTTATCGGGCCCAGCCAGCTCGGGCCACCGAGGGCCAAACCGTAGAGGCTGCCAGAAAATAAAACTATGCCGGCGATAAACGCCCAGCCGCTCCAGTAGAGCGCCCCGGACTGGGGTAGATGCAGCGACAACAATGCCAGCAGCAAGAGCGCCAGGGTGTGGTAGAACTGGTAGTGGACGCCGGTTTGAAACGCTGCCAGCAACGGCGCCTCTATTTTGCCCTTCAATCCATGGGCGGCGAAGGCTCCCAATACCACCGCCAGCAGCCCGCTCACTGCCGCTATTACCACAAACGGTTTGACCATAGTCCTATCCTGACTCAATAAAGCCGGCATTGTATTGCCCCACGTCAAAAATTGACAGGCTAGCTGCGGTACCAGGCAGCGAATCAAGACAGCGGCCGTCAAGGCGCCGCTCGCCATGCCTGCCGCAGGCAAAAAAAAGCCGCGGGTAAACGCGGCTTTTTACAACGGAATTTTTAGTACTGCATATTCAGTAATCGGAGCTTTAGGTCGAGCCCCCGAACCTTGCTTTTGCGCCTTGATGGCACCTCACTGCAGACTGTCCTGTCGATCTTTTTCCTAAGCTTCCATCGCCACACGCACTTTCTTCATGGCGTTTTTTTCCAGCTGGCGAATACGCTCTGCCGAGACGCCGTACTTGGCAGCGAGGTCATGCAGAGTGGCCTTGTTCTCTTCATTCAACCAGCGCTGCTGGATGATGTCCCTGGAACGCTCATCCAGCCCTTCCAGCGCAACTACCAGGCTGCTGACATTGCTGTCTTCCCAGTCTGCATCTTCCAGCTGGGTGGCCGGGTCGTAGCGTCGATCCTCCAGGTAATAAGCGGGCGCCTGGTAGGCGGTGTCGTCATCGTCATCTGTGCCGGCGTCAAAAGCCGCATCGTAGGCAGACAAACGGCCCTCCATTTCCCGCACCTGGTCGAGATCAACATTCAGGTCTTCGGCAACGGCTTTGGCTTCATCATTGGTCAACCAGGCCAGACGCTTTTTGGCACCGCGCAGATTGAAAAACAGTTTGCGCTGCGCCTTGGTGGTGGCGACCTTGACGATACGCCAGTTGCGCAGGATAAATTCGTGCATCTCGGCCTTGATCCAATGCACGGCAAAGGATACCAATCGCACACCCTTTTCAGGATTAAAGCGCTTGACCGCCTTCATCAGGCCGACATTGCCTTCCTGAATAAGATCGGATTGAGCCAGTCCATAACCAGAGTAACTCTTGGCGATATGCACCACAAAACGCAGGTGCGCCAGTACCAGGCGCCGTGCAGCTTCCAGGTCATCGCGGTAATAGAGGTCTTCCGCCAGCTGCTTTTCTTCTTCCGCTGACAAAACCGCAAAACCGTTTACGGTCTGCATGTAGGCGTTAAGGTTAGCCCCCGGCGCCAATAAACCTGCAGGCTGTAAGCTAGTTCCCATACGACATCCTCTATTCAAGACGTTAAATTTAAACCCGGAGAGTTTAGCACTCTGCGGGTAAGACTTCCAACTTTTGCAAAAGTTCCGCACTCGACGATAAAGTCTTTTAAAGTCAACAAGTTAGATCATTTCAACAGAGTACTGGAGACCTACCTCGGCTCGATCTCCCCCAGGTGGCGGCTGACCGCAAGCCAGGCCCCCAGCCAGCCCATCAGGGCGCCACCCCCCAGCATCAGCAGGGCAATTGTAAGGTCGGGACCCAGCAGCCGAAAATCGCTTTGATAGGCAGCCGCCAGGGAGGATACCGGGCCGGCCAGTAACAGCAGCAGCAACAGCAGCAACAGCAACCCGAGAACGCCCCCGGCAAAGCCGTACCAGAACCCCGTATACAGGAAGGGGCGCCGCACGAAGGCATTGGAGCCCCCCACCAGTTTGATAATAATGATTTCATCGCGCCGGCTTTCAATGGCCAGGCGGATGGTATTGCCGATTACCAGCAATACTCCCAGTGCCAGCAGGCCGCCCAGCACCCACACCAGCTGGGTGCCGAGGGCCAGGATCCGGTGCAGGCGCTCCACCCAGTCGCGGTCGAAAACTACGTCGTCCACCACCGCTGAGGCGCGCAAGCTGTCGCCCAGCTGGATCAACTCCTGCGGCGGCACCGACAGTGCCGGCACCAGCAGGAATGTGGCCGGCAGCGGATTGCTATCGAGCAGGCGCAGCGCCTGCCCCATGCCCGACTCCCGCTCAAAATCCTGTAATGCCTGCTCCGGGGTAATAAACGTGACCTCAGCCAACAGCGGATTTTGCTGCAGCTGCCGGCGCAGGTCAGTGATCGCCGGCTCCCGGGCATTGGCGCTGACAAATACGCTCAATTTGGGCGCACCGTCCCAGCGCTGGCCGAGACTGCGCAGGTTGTCCATGCCTACCAGCAGGGTGGCCGGCAGTGCCAGCGCCACCGCAATCACCATCCAGGTCATCAGGCTCTGCAGGGGGGTGGCCAGCAGGCGCCGCAGACTGTCACCGGCGCTGCTGCGGTGGTGATCCAGGTAGCTGTGCCAGCGGTCGCCGACCCCCAGCTTGCGTGCCCTGGCCCCGGCTTCACTCCTGGTGGCAGGTCGCGCAGCAGCCCGGGTTTTAGTTTTTACCGGCGGCCGCATTTGCCAATACTCCATCGTGGACCAATTGACCCTGGTTGAGGCCCAGGACCCGTTTATTCAATTTTCTGATCAGGGCCACATCGTGACTGGCGATCAAAACGGTAACGCCGACGTCGTTGAACTGCTTGAACAGGGTCATGATCTCCGCCGACAGGGCCGGATCGAGGTTGCCGGTAGGTTCATCCGCCAGCAACAATCTGGGCTTGTTGACCACAGCCCGGGCAATACCAACCCGCTGCTGTTCGCCGCCGGATAGCACAATCGGGTTCTGCTTCTCTTTATTGAGCAAACCGACCTTGTCCAGCGCCGCCCTGACCCGCCGCGCGGCTTCCTTCGGCGCGTAGCCCTCGATCACCAATGGCAGTGCGACGTTGTCGTAAACGCTGCGATCAAACAGCAGTTGATGGTTTTGAAACACCACGCCGATACGCCGGCGCAGCTGCGGAATTTGCCGCGCCGACAGGCGGTTCAGATTCTTGCCGTCCACCAGCACCTGCCCCTGGGAAGCCCGCTCCATCAGCATGATCAATTTCAACAAGGTGCTCTTGCCGGCGCCCGAGTGACCGGTCAGGAACACAAACTCGGCCCTTGCCACCTCAAAACTGGCCCTGTCCAGAGCCTCGTAGCCACCCGGATAGCGCTTGCTGACCTCGTCGAATCGAATCATAAAAAGTGATCACTTACTCTCGTTGAATAAGGCTTTAACAAAGGTCTCTGCGACAAATGGCTGCAAATCATCAAGCCCCTCACCGACGCCGATAAAACGCACTGGCAGGTTGAACTTGCGACTGAGGGCGAAGATAACCCCACCCTTGGCGGTGCCGTCCAGTTTGGTCAGCACCAACCCGGTTACCCCGGCCGCTTCGATAAATTCCTGGGCCTGACTGATAGCGTTCTGGCCAGTGCCGGCATCAAGCACCAGCAGTACTTCATGGGGAGCACTGGGATCCAGCCTGGCCATGACCCGTTTCACTTTGGCCAGCTCCTCCATCAGGTTACTCTTGTTGTGCAAACGGCCGGCGGTATCGGCAATCACCAGGTCAATGCCCTTGGCCCGGGCCGAGTCAATGGCGTCAAAAATAACCGAGGCGCTGTCGGCGCCGGTGTGCTGGGCCACCACCGGTACCTTATTGCGCTCACCCCAGATTTGCAGTTGCTCCACTGCGGCCGCCCTGAAGGTATCCCCTGCGGCCAACAGCACACTCTTGCCCTCGCGCTGATAGCGATTGGCCAGCTTGCCGATGGTGGTGGTCTTGCCAACGCCATTGACCCCAACCACCAGAATTACTGCGGGCTTTTGCGCCGGTAACTGCAGCGGTGACTGCACTTTACCCAACATATCCGCCAGCGCCTGCTTCAAGGCAGCATAGAGAGCATCGGCATCGGCCAGCTGCTTGCGCTCGGAGGCTTCAGTCAAGCGGGTAATGATTTCGCTGGTAGCTTCATAGCCCACGTCGGCCATCAGCAACTGGGTTTCAATTTCTTCCAGTAACTCTTCATCAATTTCCTTTTTACCCAGGAACAGGTTGCCCAGCCCCTCGGCAAAGTTACTGCTGGTGCGCGACAACCCCTGTTGCATACGCGCCCAGAGGTTGAGTTGAGGCTCAGCGGGTGCTGTTTCCGCGGGCATCACCTCGCCGTCATCACGATTGCCTGGCGGCGGCTGGCGCTCGGCCGAGACTGGCGCTGACTGCTCCGACTCGGGTCGACGGCCTACCATCCAGCCGAACAGGAACAGGAACAGGCGAATAAAGGTGGGGAAATTACGCTGCCAGAAATTCGGCCCGCTGCCGGAACTCGCTGTCGATTTAGTTGCTTCGCTGGTCACTGCCTACCTCAATCCCGTTACAATACAGCCAAATGCTGAAAGCGCAGCATTTTACCGGCATACTTGGCCGCTTGCAGCCTTTGTCGTGTCAGCCCTTTGCGCTGCGTCACTTACCCCAGTCGGAGTCCCGCTTGAACGGTCGTAAAAACCGCCCCAAAAGCAGCGCCAAACCGCCCGAGCGGGCGCTGCACCAACTGCGCATCATCGCTGGTAAATGGCGCAGTCGGCGCCTCATGTTTGCACCCGTGGCCGGCCTGCGCCCCACCGGCGACCGCATCCGCGAAACCCTGTTTAACTGGTTGCTGGGAGAGATAGAAGGAGCTCGCTGCCTGGATCTGTTCAGTGGCTCCGGGGCCCTGGGGCTGGAAGCTCTGTCCCGCGGCGCCGCCAGCGCCACACTGCTGGAACTCAATCCGCAGGCCGCCCGCCAACTGGCCGCCAACCTGGCGCTGCTGGCCGCGGACAATGCCGAACTGGCCCAGGCCGACACCCTGCAGTGGCTGCAACAAACGCCGCCCGCCCGCTATGACCTGGTGTTCCTGGACCCGCCCTTTGACGCCGACCTCTGGCAGCCCGTTATCGAACTGCTGACAGCGAAGCACTGGCTCTCCACCACCGCCCTGGTCTATATAGAAGCGCCCCACGACTACGCCCTCGTGGTGCCGCAAAGCTGGCACCTGCACCGGGAAAAGCGCGCCGGGGAGGTATGTATAAGGCTCTATCGACTCGTTTCCGGGGGGAGCTGACTACCTGTAAAACGCCCGGGTTTTGTACTCTTCGTCCAAATTGTATAACATCCCGCCCCTGCTACCATGCGACAATGCGCGACAATACCGCACAAATGTGAGATTACGCTGATGAAACACGTGGTTTACCCCGGCACTTTTGATCCCATCACCAACGGCCATGTCGACCTGGTGGAGAGAGCCTGTCGCCTGTTCGACACCGTCACCGTGGCAATTGCTGCCAATACCCGTAAAAATCCCCTGTTCACCATGGAGGAGCGAGTGGAGCTGGCAGAAAAAGTGCTGGGCCACATCAACAACGTCCAGGTGATCGGCTTTGATATCCTGCTGGCACACTTTTTCAAAAAGGTGAACGCCACCGCTGTGTTGCGCGGATTGCGGGCGGTATCCGACTTCGAATACGAATTCCAGCTGGCGAATATGAATCGCGCGCTCTCCAAAGGCATGGAGAGTATTTTCCTTACCCCGGCGGAACACCTGTCTTATATCTCATCATCGCTGGTGCGCGAGATCGCCTCACTGGACGGCGACGTCAGCAAATTCGTCCACCCACTGGTGATGGAGAAACTGAACGAAAAATACGGCAACTGATATTGCGACCACACCCCAGCCCCGCAAATGCCAGGCCAAAGCCTCGCTGCCTGAAACTGCCAGGCTAGGTTTGACAGTGACTGCAGTAAACGGTGGCTCGCTGCCCCAGGCGCAACTCCTGCAGCGGTCGCCGACAGCCCTTGCAAGGCTCACCTGCACGCCCGTAGACGGTTAGCTGCTGCTTGAAGTAACCCGGTTTGCCATCGCCACCGACAAAATCGCGCAAGGTAGTGCCACCCTGCTCGATAGCCTGGGCCAGAGTGGACTTGATTTCCTCCACCAGGCGCTGGTAGCGCTGCCTGGAGATAGCCCCGGCGGCGCGAGTCGGCCGAATTCCCGCCTTGTGGAGCGCCTCATTGGCGTAGATATTACCCACGCCGACCACAACCTTACTGTCCATTACAAAGGTTTTCACCGCCTGCTTGCGACGGCGCGAGCGCTGGTAGAGATAATCCGCATCGAACTCCGGCTGCAGTGGTTCCGGACCCAGTTGGCTCAGCAGCGGGTGCTGTTGCCAGGGCTGGTCCGTCCACAGCACCGAACCGAAGCGCCGCGGATCGTGATAGCGCAGCACCCTGTGCTCACCGAAATCCAGGTCCAGGTGGTCGTGGTAGCCGGGGTCCTCGCGCCGCGAAACGATGCGCAGGGAGCCGGACATCCCCAGGTGCACAAGCAAGTGACCGCTGGCAAAATGGAATAACAGGTACTTGCCCCGCCGCTGCAGGTCCAGCAACCGCTGCCCGGTAAGGGTGGCAACAAGGTGCCCCGGCACCGGCCAGCGCAAAATTGGCTGGCGCACCCGCACCGCCGCAACAGTGCGGTGCAGGACGTGGGGCTCTATACCACGCCGGGTGGTCTCAACTTCGGGCAGCTCAGGCACGACAGTGGATCAATGCCGGCAGCAATGACGGGCGGCGCCATGCTGCAGAGACAAAAAACCCGGCAGCAGCCGGGTTTTGGAGGCAATCACCAGGCAGTCACCTACTTGATTTTGCCTTCCTTGTACATCACGTGCTTGCGAGCGACGGGATCGTACTTCTTCATTTCCATCTTCTCAGGCGTGTTGCGCTTGTTCTTGTCAGTAGTATAGAAATGACCTGTACCCGCACTGGAGTTGAGGCGGATTTTATCACGTGCACCTTTTGCCATGGTTAGACTCCTTAAACGCTTTCGCCGCGGCCGCGGATTTCAGTCAAGACAGTTTCAATGCCTTTCTTGTCGATAATACGCATACCCTTGGAGGACACGCGCAGCTTTACAAACCGCTTTTCGGATTCAACCCAGAAACGGTGGGAATGTAAATTTGGCAAAAAACGACGCTTGGTGTGGTTTTTTGCGTGAGAAACGTTGTTACCAGTAATCGGACGCTTACCGGTTACCTGACATACCTTGGACATTTTCTTGCCTCATTTAGATCGCTCATCACTGCACAGCAGCGACGGTGAAAAACTGTAATTCGGCGACTGTAACCGGGGTGAAACCGGATATGCCACCCCGTGCTTAGCGGAGCCCGTCGCGGAGAGCGGCGTTTTATACCAGAACATTACCCCAATAGCAAACTTCTGGCGTTTTTTTACGCAATTTTCTCCAGCGGAGCGTCAGATTCAAGCTTCCGGGTCCTGTGCCCTATATCAGACCCCGTTCGGCAAAGGAGACCACCTCGGCATCCCCCACCACCATATGGTCGAGCACCCGTATATCCACCAGCCCGAGCGACTCCTTGAGACGCTCGGTAATGCGCTGATCGGCCTGGCTGGGCTCGGCTACTCCCGACGGGTGATTGTGGGCCAGGATCACCGCCGCGGCATTGTGCGCCAGCGCTGCTTTCACAACCTCCCGCGGGTGCACACTGGCACCGTCGATGGTGCCCTGGAACAGCTCCCGGTAAGCCAGCAAGCGGTGCTGGGAGTCGAGCAGCAACATGCTGAACACTTCCCGAGACTGGTGGCGCAACTCGGCGAGCAGATAATCCTTCACCGTCTGCGGGCTGTAGAAGCCCTCGCCGCGCTCCATTACCGCGGACAGGTGCCGTCGACCCATCTCCAGCACTGCCTGCAACTGGGCATACTTGGCCGCACCGAGACCGTGAGCGGCGCAAAACGCCGCCTGCTCTGAGTCGAGAATTTGGCGCAAGCCGCCGAACTCGTGCAGTAAATCCCGGGCCAGGTCGACGGCGGACTTACCACTGCAACCGGTGCGTAAAAAAATCGCCAGTAACTCCGCGTCCGACAATACCGCCGCGCCGCGGCTGAGCAATTTCTCCCGCGGCCGCTCCGGCTCCGGCCAATCCCTGATACTCATGCGCACTCCTCCCTGTGATCCGTAGACAAGATTCCCTATAATCCGCCTTCACCTTGTGACAGTATTTGCGGCAAAGCCAGTTTAGGCGCCCACCCCGATTCCGACCAGCTGGAAAAAAGCATGAGTTCCCTGACCAACAAACAAATTTTACTGGGCGTTACCGGCGGCATCGCGGCCTACAAGAGCGCCGAACTGGTGCGCCGCCTGCAGGACCTGGGCGCCGAGGTCAGGGTGATTATGACCGCTGCCGCGCAGCAATTTATTACCCCGCTGACCATGCAGGCGCTGTCCGGCAATCCGGTTCATACCCAGCTCCTGGACCCCGAGGCGGAGGCCGGCATGGGGCATATCGAGCTGGCCCGCTGGGCCGACCTGCTGCTGGTGGCCCCGGCCAGCGCCGACTTTATTGCCCGCCTGGTCAACGGCGCCGGGGACGATTTGCTGACCACCGTCTGCCTCGCCACTGCCGCACCGATTTGCCTGGCCCCGGCCATGAACCAGGCCATGTGGAAAAGCCCGGCGACCCAGGCCAACCTGGCCCAACTGACGGGTCGCAACATAGTCTGCTTCGGCCCGGCCGAGGGCTCCCAGGCCTGTGGTGACGTGGGCCCGGGCCGCATGCTGGAAGCCAGTGAGCTGGCCCACTTGACCGCTGGCCGCTTTGCCACCGGGCTACTGGCCGGCAAATCTGTGGTGATCACAGCCGGGCCCACCCGCGAAGCCATCGATCCGGTGCGTTATATCAGCAATCACAGCTCCGGCAAAATGGGCTACGCACTGGCTGCGGCAGCGCGCGATGCCGGTGCCAAAGTGACGATCATCAGTGGTCCGTGCAACCTGGCAACCCCTGAACACTGTACTCGCATCGATGTCGAGAGCGCTCGTGAAATGCACCAGGCCAGTCTCGACGCCCTGGCCGGCTGCGATGTGTTTATCGCCTCCGCCGCGGTTGCCGACTATCGCCCGGCAACCGTGGCGGAACAGAAGATCAAGAAGACCGGACGCGACAGCATGACCATTGAACTGGTCAAGAACCCGGACATAGTCGCGGCCGTTGCCGCCAGTGAGCCGCGCCCTTTTACCGTCGGCTTCGCGGCGGAAACCAGTGATGTCGTTCACTACGCCCGGGACAAGCTGGTGCGTAAAAAGCTGGACGCGGTCATTGCCAATGACGTCTCCCGCACAGACATCGGTTTCAATAGCGACCAGAATGCGGTCACTATAATAACCGCGGACGGCGAAACCACTCTGCCACAAGCCAGCAAATCGCAGCTGGCACGGGAATTAATCGCGTATTTGGCTAAACTTATATAAGCAGTTACACCTAGAAACGGGAATGTTTCAGTGGGCAACCCGCTGCGCAAACGCTCCCAGCCCGAAAATAAAGGATCCCTTACGTGGGTGAGAAACAAAAAGCTCGAACCGATACTCTGGTAGCCTTGCGCGGTGCCCTGCCTGGCCAGACCGCGGCGATCATGCTGCTGGTCGTGCTGGTTGTGATCGCCAGCGCGCTCTACACCCACCGCATTTTTGTCGCCGCGGCGAGCGAGAAACAACTGCTTCAACTTAGCCAATTGGAAGCCCGCCAGCGAGCAGAGGTCATTGGCGCCTACATTCAGGGCAAGCAGAAACAGCTGGACGGTTTTTCCAGCCGAGACTCAATGCTCAATGCCGTCCAGACCGGGCGCCCCGAAGCTCTCGCAACCGCATTAACTGCGCTGCAACTCACTTTCCCGGAAGCCCTGTCGATTCGCCTGTTCGGGCTCGATCGCAAGGAGCGCCGGCTGACCGCCAGCGCCGACCAGGCGCTGAGTTTTATCGAGCAGGATATGATCAACCGCGCCGAACAGGGCGACCCGGTAGCGGCGGAGTTGATACGGGTTGAAAACGATTGGCAGCTGCTCCTTATCAGCCCAATAGCCAGCGCGGCGGACGCCGCCGTGAGCGGTACCGTGCTGGCAGCCTTACCCGCCGCGCCCCTGCTGCAGGCCATGGCCAGTAAACAGTCTCTCGGCCAGGCCCGCCTGCTGCGCGAGACTCCGGGCAGGCCCTTCGTAATCTATCAGACCGGCAGTGGTGACGCCGGCCAGGCAGCCACCGTCAGTGTCGCCAGCAGCGATTGGCAAGTAGAGTTCCGGCCCTCACCGAAACTGGCCGCCGAAGCCCGGCAGAGCCCGCTACTGTTAATTGCCATTCACGTGTTGATCGGCGCAGGCTTGCTGATCCTGGTCTGGCAGCTGCGGCACAAGGTCGCCGCCAGCAGGGCGACGACCCTGGCCAGCAAGCACCCGGGCAAAGCCGCTGCCGCCGGGGCCAGCGACATTCTCGATATCCAGATATCCAGCGAAGATGCGGGAATCCTGGTACTCGAAGAGCACGATAATGACGAGCGCCAACCGCCGGCAAGCCCCCCAAGCGCGATCGAACTGCCCGGCAACGTGTTTCGCGCCTACGATATTCGTGGTATCGCCACTACGGAAATTACCGCAGAGTTTGCCAGGCTGGTAGGTCAGGCGGTAGCCAGTGAGGCCCTGGCCGCCGGGGAAACCGCTCTCTATGTGGCGCGCGATGGCCGCAGCCACAGCCCCGAGCTGTGCGAAGCGCTGATCGAAGGGGTGCTCAGCACCGGTTGCCAGATGATCTACCTGGGCGCTGTGCCCACTCCCTTGCTGTACTTCGCCACGTGCGAGTTCGAGGCCAGTAACAGCGGGGTTATGGTGACCGCCAGTCACAACAGCGCCGAGTACAACGGCTTCAAAATTGTGATTCAGGGCAAAACCCTGGTGGCTGAAGGGGTCCAGAGGATCAAGCAGCGCATGAGCAGCGGCGACTTGTTCCAGGGCCGCGGTGAGCGCCTGGAACAACAGGTAATTGCAGACTATATCGATCGTATTTTCTCCGACGTAGCCCTGGCCGGCAGCGTCAAGCTGGTGGTAGATGCCGGCAACGGCATCACCGGTGAGGTGGCGCCACTGCTGTTTGAAGAGCTGGGCTGCGAAGTGGTGCCTCTGCACTGCGAGGTCGATGGCAGGTTTCCCAACCACGATCCGGACCCCACCATCGTCGCCAACCTGCAGGACCTGATCGCCACAGTGCAGAGCAGCGGTGCCGACCTCGGCGTCGCCCTGGACGGCGACGGCGACCGCCTGGTGGTGGTAACGCCCAAAGGCGACATTATCTGGCCCGACCGACTGCTGATGCTGTTTGCCCGGGATATCGTCTCCGGCAATCCGGGAGCTGATGTGCTGTTTGATGTGAAGTCGACGCGGGAATTGAACGCCCTGGTCAGCAGCTACGGCGGCCGGCCTATCATGTGGAAAACCGGCCACTCCAATATGAAAACCAAGATGCAGGAGACCGGCGCCCTGGTGGGCGGAGAGATGTCCGGCCATATTTTCATCAAGGATCGCTGGTACGGCTTTGATGATGGCATGTACGCAGCCGCACGACTGCTGGAAATCATGACCCTGCGGGACCAGGACATCGACTCGCTATTTGCCAGTTTCCCCTCGCCACCGTCGACCCCGGAGCTTAAGATAGCGGTTAACGAGGCCGATAAATTCGCCCTTATCGAGCAGCTGAAAAAACAGGCCCAATTCGAAAATGGCAGCGCCAATACCCTCGATGGCATGCGGGTCGAATTCCCCACGGGCTGGGGCCTGGTGCGAGCCTCCAATACTTCGGCGGCCCTGACCCTCAGGTTTGAGGCGGACAGCGAAGAAGAATTGCAGGCTATCCAGGCCCTGTTTAAACGCGAACTGTCGAAGGTCGACAGCTCGCTGCAATTTCCCTTTTAACACTCCAGATCACAGGATCATTTCATGTCACTCAGTCGCGATGCAGCCATTAATGTTGCCAATGTACTCACCGAAGCCCTGCCCTACATCCAGCGTTTTACCAAGCGCACTATTGTGGTCAAGTTCGGCGGCAACGCCATGGTCGACGAGGCCCTGCAGAACAGCTTTGCGCGCGATATCGTGCTGATGAAACTGGTGGGCATGAACCCGGTGGTGGTACACGGTGGCGGCCCGCAAATCGGCGACCTGCTGAAAAAGCTCAATATTCATTCAGAGTTCGTCGACGGTATGCGAGTCACAGACAGCGCTACCATGGATGTGGTGGAAATGGTGCTGGGGGCCTCGGTCAACAAGCAAATCGTCAGCCTGATCAACCGCAACGGCGGCCAGGCCATTGGCGTAACCGGTAAGGACGGACAGTTGATCAATGCCCGTAAACTCAAGGTGACTCGCAAGACGCCGGATATGGAGGCACCGGAAATCATCGATATCGGTCATGTGGGTGAGGTGTCGACCATCAATCGGGCGGTGATCGATATGCTGCTTAACAGCAATTTTATCCCGGTTATCGCCCCCATCGGGGTAGACCGTGACGGCCACTCCTACAATATTAACGCCGACCTGGTGGCTGGCAAGATTGCCGAGGTACTGCAGGCGGAGAAGTTAATGCTGCTGACCAATGTGTCGGGCTTGCAGGACAAAACCGGCAAGGTACTCACCGGGCTGACCACCCGCCAGGTGGACGAATTGATAGAGGACGGAACTATTTACGGTGGCATGCTGCCCAAGATATCCTGCGCCCTCGATGCAGTCAAAGGCGGAGTCACCAGCGCTCATATTATCGATGGCCGGGTGGACCATGCGGTGCTGCTGGAGATTTTTACCGACGAAGGGGTCGGTACCCTGATCACCAATAAAAACTGAAACAGTATAAATCGCACGTTGCAGGCGGGGAGCCTATTGGCCAAAATACACGGCTCACCCAACTGTCCCGATCCCAAAAACATAGCATCCAGTCAATCAGTCGCCATTATGACCAAGTCCAGCAACAAGGTTTCGCGCCGCGAACAGATTCTTCAGGCCCTGGCTCATATGTTGGAAGTGGCCCCGGGTGCCCGCATTACCACGGCGGCACTGGCACGGGAAGTCGGTGTTTCAGAGGCGGCGCTCTACCGCCACTTTCCCAGTAAATCGAAGATGTTTGAGGGCTTGCTGGAGTTTATCGAAGAGACCATTTTTTCCCGAGTCACTCTTATTCTGGCCGAGCCAAATCCGGCGCTGGAAAAGTGCAACAAAATCCTGTTACTGCTGCTGTCCTTCACCGAGCGCAACCCCGGTATCACGCGCCTGCTCACTGGCGACGCCCTGACCGGTGAGACCGAGCGCCTGCGCGCCCGGGTGGTGCAATTCTTTGAACGATTGGAAACCCAAATAAAGCAGATTTTGCGCGAAGCTGAGGTGCGAGAGGGGCTGCGGCCGATCATTCCTGTGACTGCCGCCGCCAACCTGCTGTTAGTCACGGCAGAAGGCAAGATTGCCCAGTTTGTCCGCAGCGAATTCAAGCGCGGGCCCACCCAGCTGTGGGAGGAACAGTGGCCAGTGCTGGTGAGCGGTTTTTTCCAGCAGGTTCCGGTGGCTCTCAACCAGGCCAATTAACGCGCTATACGCGGCGCCTGGAGGCCTCTCTCACTCCTCTTTCAAACAGCGATTGCGACCTTCTTCCTTGGCTCGATAGAGCACCTTGTCAGCACGCTCGAAGGCTTTCTCAATACTCTCCTCAGGCCTGACTTCCACCAGCCCGAGGGACAGAGTGACTCGCAGGGGCTCCTGCTTGAAACGGAAGGGCGCTTCGGCAATCGCTGCGCGGATTTTATCCATCAACTGCCAGCCCATTTGCAGGGGCGTCTGTGGCAGCAGCATGACAAACTCTTCACCGCCGTAGCGAGCAATAAAATCCGTCGCTCGCAGGCGCTGGGAAATGGTCTTTGCCAACACTTGCAGTACCCGGTCACCAGTCTGGTGGCCAAATTTATCGTTGATGGCCTTGAACTTGTCGATATCACAAACCGCCAAAGTCAATGCCTGGTCGTCGCGCTGCTTGCGCATCCACTCAGCGTGGGCACGCTGATTATAAGCTTCCCGATTGGGCAGCCCGGTGAGCACGTCAGTGGTGGCCTTTTGCTTCTGGGTTTCCAGCTCTTGCTTGGCCGTTTTGGCCTCTTCCTCCACCTGGCGCAGGCGGCTGGTCAGTATATCCAGTTGACCACTGGCGCGAACCTCGTCGCGACTTTTCTGGCGTTTATCGAGGGCCTCCTGAATCAAACCCAGGTGCTCATCGATCTCCTGCTTCAGAGTGTCGAGCTTGTTCGCCTGCTGCACTGACTTGCCCATAGAGTTTAACTGCTGGTGTAACTGCAGCTCCAGCTCCTGGTCCGCCGCCACCTCTTTTTGGTAACTGCTGGCGACCCCGCCCAGGCGAGCGACCACACCTTCGAGCTGCTGATGCATACGCAGCAAATAATTTTTGTGCTCTTCATCAGCTCGCAGGTAAGACTGCAGTGCCAGATCGCGCACATCTTCCAGCGTCGGCACCAGCTCCCGCCAGGAGAATTCGCCTGCCAGCCTCGCCCGCGCATTTTTGGCTTTTTGGCGGGTGCACTCCACCGGCTCTATACGGTCCAGAAACTCCAGCAGAATGCCCTGAATTCGGTCCTTGTCCTCGGCAAACAGGGTTTCAAACTGGCGCTCCAGGGAGGCGGTCGCCGAATCGGGCCCACGCGCCGGCAGGATCGCATCCAGCTCCCGCGCCAAACCTTCGTTTATCAATAGTTCATCGGCATCCGGATAACCGTTGCCATTGAGGTTACTGCCGTCGCCAGCGGACTCGGTGCGCCCCAGAAAACAATCCAGCTGCCCTGCAGAACCGCTGAGCGGTGGTTCGTCCACCTGTTCCAGCCGCAGCAGGGTTTCTTCCAGCCGCTCTACCGCCAGGGTCAACTGGCCATCGCTATTGGCACTGGCCCTCAGCTTACCCAGCTCCCGGTCGAGCCCGTCGTCACGCCCCTCCGCAGCGAGACTGACGCGCACCAAGGCCCTGCGCAAGAGCTTGTGCCGACGCTCAAACTGTTTCTTCAGGCGATCGCGTTCATCCAGAGAGTTGAGGTACTTCTCCCGCCAATCGCTGACGTTACTGCTCATAAACTACTTGCCCGGTTGCAAACTCTCTAGAGTATAGTCGTTTTAGCGCAGTTTCGTAGGCCGCAGCGCCAGGCGCACCCAAGCGGTCCAACCCGACGTAATCCTCCCGGCTTCAGGAGCGTTCGGCGCGGATTTTAGCAACCAGGAAGTCCGCTACTTTTAGCATGTTTTCCTGGCTGCCGGCGAGCTTGGAGCTGATCCGATACTTGCCATCGACGATGATTTCCGGGGTACCTGTAATGCCGTAGCTGCGCGCCCTGGAGCTGGCTTGCTTGACCTGGCTGGTCACACCGAAAGAGTTAAACGCCTTGTCAAAGGTCTCCTGGTCGACACCGTAATCGGCAAAGAAAGTCGCCAGTGACCCCTTATCCGCCAGACGCTTGCCCTGCAGGTTGAGCGCGTTGAACAGGGGCTGGTGAACCTTGTCGAGAATATTCAGGGCCTTGGCCACGTAAAAGGCCCGCGCGTGAACCTCCATGGTGTCATTCCACATGGCGGGGCTCTGCTGAAAATTCACATCACCGGCCTGCTTCAGGCTCCACTGGTGCACCATGGGCTCAAAGTGAAAACAGTGGCCACAGCCGTACCAGAATACTTCGGTAACCTCGATCCTGTTGGGGTCCTGGGTTCGCACCGGATTATCCAACTCAATAAAGTGCACGCCTTCACGGTAGGCCTGGCCCCTGGCGGTATCTTCGGCGCAAGCCAGCAGTGAAAACAACAGTGCAAATACGCTTACCAGTACTCGCATAAACATTACTCCCTAATCAATTCATTCAATTTGTATGTAATATGGCGGAATGCCGAACCCGCTTTGAGACACAACCTGTGCGACGCAACCAGCTATATGACCACAAGCCCTGCCAGACTATCCATTGTTCCGGCGATTCCATTGTCCAGACTATTGTCCGGGCACGGCGCTTAACTCAAGCTGAACATCCGGCAAAAACATCAGGCACAAAAGGACACAAACCATAATCCTGAACAGGATAGACCAAAACAATTGACCTAACCGTTACACCTGAAAAATGTGCCTGAGCGCAGCACCTGTAAATGATCATGGACGGTGCCCCCTGGCAAACGTCACAAACAGTGGGCATAAAAAAAGCGGCCGCAGCCGCTTTTTTAAGGGTGATGCCTAGTTCAGCCCGGCAATGTAATTTGCCAGCGCCTTGATATCGGCATCGCTCAGGTACTCAGCCACCTGGCGCATGATTTTCTGGTCGCCGTCGTTAACACGCTCACCGGCCCTGAAGGCACGCAGCTGCTTCTCAATGTAATCGGGGTGCTGGCCGCTCAGGCGCGGATAGCCAGCCGGCTCATTGCCGAGCCCTCGGGGCGAATGACAACCGGTACAGGCCGGAGTACCCACCACCGGATTGCCGGCACGATAGATTTTTTGACCCAGCGCCAGCCCGTCAACCTCGATGCCGGCATTGACCCGCAGGCGAATCTCCTTGGCACCGGACAGCTGCATAGGCTTGCTGGCAAAAAAAGCGGCCATGTCCGCCAAATCCTGATCGGATGAATTGTCCAGCAGACCAGTCATCTCTACCACCGGGCGCGTGCCGGCCTTGATGTCCTGTAATTGCTTGAGCAGGTACTTCTCCCCCAGACCAGCCAATTTGGGGAAATTCGGTGCCAGGCTATTGCCGTCAGCACCATGACAAGCGGCACAGACCGCTACCTTGCCTTCACCCGCGGCGGCATCACCACCGGCCAGCGCTTGCTGGGTGGCAGCAGCGGTGATTAAAGCCAGAGCCATTGCGGCATTCCTAAAGATGTTTTTCATCGGCTAATCCATCAATAATGTTGTGATTACGCAATTGCCCTCTGCCTGCCTAACCTGCTAGGGTCTGGTGTCCGCGAGTCGAGCCGGCGACAATTACTCTGGCCGTGCGTGGCCAAAAACCGCGACATTATATACTAACTATCTGAAATCACACTATTTTTACAGGGTTATCTCTTGAGCAACAGCAACTCCCCGCTTCACTACGACAGCGCCGCCTTCCTCACCAGCGCCGCCAATATATATCAGTGCCCCGCCGACGAAGGTGCGGAAGTGGCTTTTGCGGGCCGTTCCAATGCTGGAAAGTCCAGTGCTATCAATACTTTAACCCGCAATAGCAAGCTCGCTAGAACCAGTAAAACCCCCGGGCGAACCCAGTTGATCAACCTGTTTTCCCTCACCGAGCGGCAGCGACTGGTGGATTTACCAGGCTATGGCTTTGCCAAAGTACCACTGAAAATGAAGCAGGAGTGGGAGCGCAACCTGGCCGAATACCTGCAAAAGCGCCAGTGCTTGCGTGGGCTGGTGCTATTGATGGACATTCGCCATCCCCTGCAGGAGTTCGATACGCGGATGCTGAACTGGGCCATCGAACGGGAGATGCCGGTGCATTGTCTGCTCACCAAGGCGGACAAGCTGAAGAAGGGGCCGGCCCAGGCAACGCTGCTGGCGCTGCAAAAACACCTGCGCGAGGCACAAGTTGCCGACCTGGTATCTGCGCAATTGTTTTCCTCCCTCAAGGGCAGCGGGATCAAACAGTTGGCGGCGCAGCTGGACCAGTGGCTATATTTGCCGCCCGCGTCCCCTGCGGGAATTGGGCCAGGCGAATAGGCAGCGGCGCCAAATAGCAGGTAAAAAAAAGCCCCGGTAAACCGGGGCGCTTTTTAAAAAAGCTGATGGCAAAAAGACCATTTAAGTAAGGAGAGCAAGACACCATGAAATATCTTGCTAATTAAGACCCGCAGCAACCAGAAAAGTTCATACCACCACACGGAAAAAAGTATATTTTTACCCGGCTATCAGTGAGCCTCATCCCAGTTGTCGCCGATACCGGTTTCTACCAGCAATGGCACATCCAGACTCACCGCGGCTTCCATGCGCTGGCGCAGGCCTTCACACACCGCGTCCAGGTCCCCTTCGGCCACCTCCAGCACCAATTCATCGTGCACCTGCATAATCATCCTGGCATCCAGCGAACCGCCTTGTAACCAGCTATCCACATCGAGCATGGCCAGCTTGATGATGTCAGCGGCCGTGCCCTGCATCGGCGCGTTGATAGCGGTGCGCTCTGCCGCCTGGCGGCGCATACCATTGCGGGAATTGATTTCCGGCAGGTACAGGCGCCGCCCTTTCAGGGTTTCCACGAAGCCATTTTCCGCCGCCTCGGTGCGAGTGCGGTTCATATAGTCCTTCACCCCCGGATAGCGATCGAAATAGCGATCGATATACTGCTGCGCCTCGTTGCGCCCGACGTGCAATTGCTTGGCCAGGCCGAACGCCGACATGCCATAAATCAGCCCGAAATTGATGGCCTTGGCACTGCGCCGCTGCTCTGGGGTAACCTGCTCCAGCGCCACACCGAAGACTTCGGCGGCAGTCGCCTTGTGCACATCCAGGCCGTTGGCGAAAGCGCTCTGCAAGCCCGGGTCGGCGGACAGGTGCGCCATAATGCGCAGCTCGATCTGGGAGTAGTCGGCGGCGACAATTTTGTAACCCGGCGGCGCGATAAACGCCTTGCGAATGCGCCGCCCCTCCTCGGTGCGGATGGGAATGTTCTGCAGGTTCGGATCCGAAGACGACAGCCGACCGGTGGCCGTGACCGCCTGGTGGTAGGAAGTGTGCACGCGGCCGGTGGTCGGGTTGACCATCGCCGGCAGCTTGTCGGTGTAGGTGGATTTCAGTTTTGCCAGGCCCCGGTATTCGATCAGCAGTTTTGGCAGCGGATAGTCCAGCGCCAGTTCCTGCAGCACCTCTTCTGCGGTGGAGGGCGCCCCCTTGGGGGTCTTTTTGATGACTGGCAGCTGCAGTTTTTCGAACAGGATCCGGCCCAGTTGCTGGGTCGAGCCGAGGTTGAACTCCTCTCCGGCCAGGTCGAACGCCTGTTTCTCCAGCGCCAGCAGGCGCTCGCTGATCTCCTGGCTCTGGCGGCCCAGCAAGTTGCTATCGATCAGCGCCCCGGTGCGTTCAACCCGGGATAGCACCGACAACAGCGGCACTTCTATCTCGCTAAATACCCGCATCAGCGTCGGCACTTCTTGCAGGCGCGGTATCAGGGTCTGGTGCAGGCGCAGGGTGATATCGGCATCCTCGGCGGCGTAGGGTCCGGCCTGCTCAAGGCTGATCTGGTTAAAGGTTAACTGTTTGGCACCCTTGCCGGCGATGTCTTGGAAGTGGATGGTCTTGTGGTCCAGGTGTTTTTCCGCCAGGGTATCCATGTCGTGGCGGCTGCCAACCGAATCCAGCACGTAGGATTCCAGCATGGTGTCGAAGGTGATACCGCGCAGGGTGATATCGTGGTTGGCCAGTACGCTCTGGTCGTACTTGAGGTTCTGGCCAACTTTTTTCCGCGCCGGGTCTTCCAGCAGGGGGCGCAGTTGTTGCCAGACCCAGGCCTCATCCAGCTGCTCCGGGGCGTCAATGTAATCGTGGCCGAACGGCAGGTAGGCCGCCTGGCCCGGTTGCACTGCGAAGGAGACACCCACGACTCGCGCCACCATATAATCGAGACTGGTGGTTTCGGTATCAAAGGCAAACAACTCCGCCTGGCTCAAGCGCTCAACCCAGCGCTGTACAGCGGCTTTGTCGAGCAGTGTTTCATACTCCACCGCAGCATCAAATACCGCGGCACCGGCCGTCGCGCTTGTGTCCCCGCCCTGGTCCACCGTCGCTGCTGCGGCCTCATCCGGCTGCAACTCGCGCACCCAGGTTTTGAATTCCAGCTCCTGGAACAGGTTTAGTAGCTGCTCGCGCTGCTCTTCACCCGGCACCAGGTCCTGCGGGCCAGCCTCCAACTCAACGTCGGTTTTAATGGTTGCCAGCTCATAGGAGAGATAGGCAGACTGCTTATGCTCCGCCAGCTTTTCCGGCATTTTTTTAGCACCGCGAAAGCCCAGCTCGCGCACCGCCTCCAGGTTGGCGTAGATATTGTCCAGACTGCCCAAGCCCTGCAGTAACGCCAGCGCGGTTTTTTCCCCAACCCCGGGCACGCCGGGGATATTGTCGACCTTGTCACCCATCAGCGCCAGGTAATCAATCACCCGGTCGGCTGGAATGCCGAATTTCTCTTCGACCCCGGCGAGATCCAGGCGGCTGTCGGTCATGGTATTCACCAAAGTGACATGCTCGCTGACCAGCTGTGCCATGTCCTTGTCGCCGGTAGAGATAACCACCTCCAGGGACTGCTCGGTGGCCTGCCGCGCCAGGGTGCCAATCACGTCGTCGGCTTCGACACCGTCCACCACCAACAACGGCAGACCCATGGCCCGGATAATGGCGTGAATCGGCTCCACCTGGACCCGCAGGTCGTCCGGCATCGGGGGGCGCTGGGCCTTGTACTCGGCAAAGATTTCATCGCGGAAGGTTTTACCTTTGGCATCGAAGACCACCGCGACCACACTATCCGGATAATCCTTGTGCAGCCGGCGCAACATGCTGATCACACCTTTTACGGCACCGGTGGGCTTGCCTTTGGAGTTCGTCAGGGGCGGCAGGGCGTGAAACGCTCGATACAAATAGGATGATCCATCGACCAGAACCAGGGGTTTTACAGACATAGTTTTGCCACTCTGCTCAGCGCTCAAGGCGGAGCTTGAAATTAAAAACAACCATTTTCTTACAGCTGGGCGAGAAGAACAAATGCCCCGGAGTGCGCTCCCGGGAACAAAATTACTATTGGTAACACTTTTTTACACACACCGCATATAGACGCCAACCGGCCAATACAAACAATAAAACACAATATGTAGTGTCTTTTAGTGGTTTTACCGAATATTTAACCGGCTCTTTGCGTATATTTACACAACTAAAAGTTGGCAAAACACGCACAGCAGTGTTACTCTTTGTAACGTAAGGTAACAGATCGGAGATGACTGGGTTCCAAGCCCCGGCCATCACAACCATGAACCAGACCGGAGGGCCTGATTATGAAAAAGCTTGGTGTATTGCTTGCGATGGCATTCCTCGCACAGGGTGCAGCTGCCGACAAGGCCGGCTACGGCTTCACAAATCTCGCGGTGCTGGTGGCAGAAACCGGAGCCAGCTCCAGCTGGGTCACCCATGAGTTCACAACTGAACAAAAGGTCGCCGCCAAACTCGACCAACACGTCCGTGACGTCAATGAGCAATTGTCCAGGAAACTGGAACAACGCTTTAGCGCACAGCTCGAAGCAGTAGCCGAGCAATAAACGTCACCGGATTTACACTGCTGCTCTTCTCTGCACTGGCCAATATCTCTCCTCACTTCCTGGCCAGTGCTTTTTTACCTCTTCCAGGGTGGCCGTTTTACCGACAGTGCTCAAATACCGTTAACAAGCCGGACAGCAGGTCAACGTAGTTAGTTACCTGTTGGTCTACCCCCATGATATCTACCTCGATCAGCTCCAACTGGTGATCGCTGGCAAATTTTTGCACCCACTTGCGTCGATGGTTCAGGTCCACCAGCAGGCAGTCGCCAGGCTGTAGCCGGGCCCCTGCCTGCATCAAGGTCCGCACCCCGGGGGCGAGTTCCGGCGAATCGGCAATCACTACCGGAGCGGGAAAACCGAACGCCTCGACAAACTGGCTATAGGCGTCGTGGGCCACGGCATAGCGACGCGTGGCCGCCCCTGAGGGCGGGCGCTCGAGCAGTGCCTTAACAGCCTGACTGGTAGCCGCGGCCCGGATCCGTAGCTCCGCGGCCCGCTCCGGCAGCAATTGCGCCAGCGCATCTCCCAGTGCGACCAGCATGGCCGCGCCTCGGCGCGGGTCCAGCCACAAATGTTTATCGTCGCCATGATCATGATGTTGGTGGGCAGCTGTGTGCCCGGTTGGCTGTGGTACAGATTCCTGCATCGACTCCAATGCCAGGGCGTTACCGTCAGTAACAAGCTTGGCCAGATAGGGCTCCATTTCCGGCCCCACCCAGACAACCAGGTCTGCGGCGGCCAACTTGCGCCGGTCTGACATTTTCAAGTTGAAGTCGTGGGGGCTCTGACCGGCATCGAGCAGCACTTGCACCTCGACTCCCTCGACGGCCACTGAGCGCAGCATTAGGGCCAGTGGTTGCATACTGGCAACGACCTGTATCGGTTGCGCCAGGACCGGCGGTGACAATAGCAATAATAAAAGTGACAGCGGTAATGAAAACAGCCGCAGATAACGGATTAATTTATTGAGCGGGCATGACATGGTTGGTTCCTTGCGTTATGTTATATAATAACATGTTTGTAGCCCCGGACAGACTGGTATGTCGTCACCGAAGCAGATTCCAACCTCAATTGCATCCACTGCGCACAATCACGACCGCTGCATCAGCAGCGCCATGCAAACGGCCAGGCAAGTCTGCAGCCGCAGTGGCGCTCGCATGACCAGTTTGCGGGAAAACGTGTTGCGCCTGATCTGGCAGAGCCACCAACCACTGGGAGCTTACAAGCTGATGGACATGCTCGCCGCAGCATCCACCCGGCGGGTGGCGCCACCCACCGTCTACAGGGCGCTGGACTTTTTGCTGGAGCAGGGCCTGATTCACCGGATCAACTCCCTCAATGCGTTTATTGGCTGTACCCATCCCAGCACCCGGCACGCCAACAATTTTTTAATTTGTAAAGCCTGTGGTATCGCTATCGAGTTCGCCTACCAGGGATTGCAAACCAGCATCGACCAAACCGCCGCCGAGTTCGGCTTTTCCATCGATGCCCAGTCCATCGAATTGATCGGCCACTGCGCCAATTGCCAGGCCACTGGCGGAGCCCCCCAACCATGACCCCAGTGCTGATAGAAGCCCACGACCTGCACCTGCAATTCGACCAGCGCACGGTGTTGAACAACGTGTCCCTGGCTATCCGAGCGGCGGAAATAGTCACAGTGATCGGCCCCAATGGGGCCGGCAAAACCAGCCTGGTCAAAATCATACTGGGCCTGCAAAAAGCCACCTCCGGCACCCTGGCCCGAGCCAAGGGCTTGCGGATTGGCTATATGCCGCAAAAATTGCATATCGATCGCAGCCTGCCCCTGAGTGTGCACCGTTTTATGCAGTTGGCACTGCGCGACGACCAGGCCATCGCCGGTTGCCTGGCTCTCACCGGCATCAGCCATCTCGAGCGGGCCCCCGTGCACGCTCTCTCCGGCGGTGAAACCCAGCGCTTGCTGCTGGCCCGGGCGCTGCTGCGCAGCCCCAACCTGCTGGTGCTGGACGAACCGGTGCAGGGCGTGGATGTGGCCGGGCAGTCGCGCTTGTACCAGCTCATTGCCGATATCCGCCAACAACAGCAGTGCGCGGTGTTGATGGTCTCCCACGACTTGCACCTGGTGATGGAAGCCACCGACACCGTAATCTGCCTGAACCAGCACGTCTGTTGCCACGGCCACCCGGAAACCGTGTCCGAGCACCCCGCCTTCCTGGAGCTATTTGGCCATGTGGCGCCCACCGGCATTGCGGTCTACACCCACCACCACGACCACTCGCACAATATTCACGGTGAAATCAGTGCCCGCCAAAGCAGTGCCGGCGCCTGCAAGGAGCACAGCCATGCCTGATTTCCTCTACTTCGCCCTCGCCGCAGGCTGCGGTGTCGCCCTGTGCGCGGGGCCGCTGGGGTGTTTTGCGGTCTGGCGCCGGATGGCCTACTTTGGCGATACCCTGGCCCATTCGGCACTCACCGGCGTGGCTTTTGGCCTGATCCTCAGCGTCAACATCAATGTCGCGGTTACCCTGCTGTGTCTGTTGTTGGCTTTGTTGCTGGTGGTGCTGCAAAACAACCGCAATATTGCCACGGATACATTGCTCGGCATTCTGTCCCACTCGATGCTGGCACTGGGGCTGGTGGTGGTCAGTGTGTTTGGTGACGGACGGGTGGATTTATACGCCTACCTGTTTGGTGATCTGCTCGCCGCCACCAGCGCTGACCTGCTCGCCATTTACCTCACCGCAGCGATCATCCTGCCGATTCTGCTCTGGCTGTGGCGGCCGCTACTGGCCATTACAGTGGACGAGGACCTGGCCCGGGTAGAAGGCGTTCCGGTCACCCTGGTGCGCACCAGCCTGATGTTGTTGATGGCGTTGGTGATCGCAGTGGCGATGAAAGTGGTGGGTGTCTTGCTGATTACCGCGCTGTTGATACTGCCGGCGGCCACCAGTCGTCGCCTGGTGACCACCCCTGAGCAGATGGCTATCTGCGCCAGCGGCCTCGGGATGCTCGCCATCGTCGGTGGCCTCGCGGCTTCCTGGTGGCTTGATACCCCCGCCGGCCCCTCGGCCGTGTTGTCGGCCAGCACTTTTTTTGCCCTCAGCCTGGCCCGGCGACCGGCTATTTAGACACTACGTTTTAGCCACAGTACCTTTAAAGGAAAACGCCTGGGGGCGATCAGAACGACGAGATAATCGATTGCAGGGTTAATTTGACCCGCGCGGTATCCGGCGGCGACTTGATAAAGCCATGATAGTGGCCGTAGGGGTTGATAATGGCAATATTGGCACTGTGGTCAACGCTGTAGTCGTCGCTACCGGCGCCAGTTTTGACTTTTACAAACGCCATATTAAGTTGATTGGCAAGGCGTTTGATCTGTAAAAACTCGCCGGTCAGGCCGATAAAATCCGGATCAAAATAAGGCATATACTGGGCCAACTGGGCCACCGTATCCCGGGCCGGATCCACCGTTACCAGCACGAAGCTGGTCTGCGCGACCAGGTCGCTGTCCATCTGCGCCTTTACGTCCCTCAGCACCGCCAATGTCGCCGGACAGACATCGGGACAGTGGGTAAAACCAAAAAACAGCAGCGACCATTTGCCCTTCAAGGACTCCAGGTTAAAACCCTCGCCGTGCTGGTCCAACAGCTGGAAATCATTGATGATGCGCGGTTGTTCAAACACCAGGGTACCATTGGCGCGCAATTCCAGCGGGCTGATAACCCGCGGCGTGGTTATCTTGTTGATAAACAGGGCCAACACCAGCAGGATAAATATCAAAACCCCGCCCACAGTGAGCAAAATACCCCGGCGCTGGCGGGCGGTTTTCAGGTTGCTGTTTGCAGTCGCGGACGCTGTCATAGTGGTTGCCGTTTAGCCCAGCTGGCTCATCAGTGGGTTGACTGGCAACAGATAGTGATCGGCCAGCATTATCACAAACAGCAGCATCAAATAGACAATGGAATACTTGAACGTGTCCATCCCGAGGCTGTTATCGCTGCTCAGCAACAAGCGCAAACTCCAGTAGAGAAAGCCCCCACCCAGAACTACTGCCCCCAGCAGGTAGAGCCAGTTGAGCATGCCAGTGGCATAGGGCAACAGGGACACGGCAAACAGGATCAGGGTGTAAAGCAAGATGTGGATCTTGGTGTAGCGCTCACCGTGGGTAACCGGCAACATGGGTATATCGGCATTGGCATACTCCTCTTTGCGATACACTGCCAGGGCCCAAAAGTGGGGCGGCGTCCAGGCAAAAATAATCAACACCAGCAGCAGGCCGTGGCCACCGATTTCGCCAGTTACCGCGGTCCAGCCAAGCAGGGGTGGTGCCGCACCTGCCAGCCCGCCAATAACAATGTTCTGTGGTGTCGCACGCTTTAGAAACAGGGTGTAAATGACCGCGTAGCCCAGCAGCGATGCCAGGGTCAACCAGGCGGTAAGGGCGTTGACAAATACCAGCAGCACGGTCATTCCCACAAGGCCCACCACCAGCGCAAAAAACGCTGCCGGCAGAGGCGCCAGGCGGCCGGTGGCAATGGGGCGGTTAAACGTGCGCAGCATTTTCTGGTCGATTTGCCGGTCCACCAGGTGATTCACGGCGGCGGCAGAACCGGCGCACAAGGCAATACCCAGGTTACCCATAATCAGTATATCCAGCGGCACCATACCGGGCTGCGCCAACAGCATACCGATTACCGAGGTGAGGATCATCAGTGCAACCACCCGCGGCTTACACAGCTCCAGGTAATCGCGCCAGCTGGCGGCTTCACCCAGGGCGGCGGTATGGTCTGTGTCTGCGGCTGACTTACCCATGCTAGTACTCCTGCACTGCTAAATTTTTATTGTTATCACGCCACGGCGATAGATTCGATAGTTGATGGTCACCAGCGTTAACAACAGCACTGCGCCCACGCCATTGTGCGCTACGGCGACTGCCAAAGGCAATGCCGCCAGAATATTTGTGATACCCAGGCCCACTTGCAGCGCCAGCACTAACACTAAAACCGCACCGAGGCGGCGCAAGTCGCGCCAACCGGAGCGCCACAGCAGCGTTGCCAAAACAAGCAAAATAGCCGTCACCAGCACGGCCCCGAGGCGATGACTGAGGTGGATAGCGGTTCGAGCCTGGTTGTCCATCAAGCCGCCGAGATAATTTGGCCCCAGTGTTTGGGCCAGGTTAAAGCCCTGGGCAAAATCGGTCTCCGGCCACCAGACTCCGTGACAGGTGGGCAGATCAATACAGGCGAGAGCCGCGTAATTGGAACTGGTCCAGCCCCCCAGTGCGATTTGTCCGATCACCACCAGCAAACCGATCAGCGCTGCGCCCTTGAGGCTCCTGCTCAGCACCGGCCCACTGGCCGAATTAGTGCCAGCTTCGGCCTGCGCCTGCTCGCGGCAACGCAAGAAGCACAACCACAACAGCGCCAGGGTAGCAAAGCCGCCCAGCAGGTGCGCCGTGACCACCTGGGGCCACAACTTGAGCGTCACCGTCCACATGCCAAACAGCGCCTGTACGATCACCAGCAAAACCAGCAGCCAGGGTAATTTTTGCGGCGGGCGGCGGTGTTTGTGGGCGAGAACCGCCAGAGCCAGAATCACCAGCCCCAGACCGCCGGCAAAATAGCGATGCACCATCTCCGGCCAGGTCTTGTCGGTATCCACGGGAGCATGGGGGTATAGGTTTTCGGCACTGGCAATTTCATGCTCGCTGTTCGGCCATAACATATGGCCGTAACAGCCAGGCCAATCCGGGCAACCGAGGCCTGCATCAACCAGGCGGGTAAAAGCGCCGAGGCCAACCACGACAAACGCCAGTACACAGGCGCAAGCCGTCAATCGAATACGCAATCGGGTCATAGACATAGTTACTTACTATCAATCGTCGTAGGAATACTTTAGCAGGCGTTTGATGTCATCCAGCAGGGCGCTACCACTGTGGCTGGAATCATAGCTCATCATGGCAAAGCCCTCCTGATCAACCACATAAAGGTGATGAGAGGTGAGCGGATGGGCGGAGATTGAAGTCCCGGCAAAGGTTTGCTGCCACTGTTCCGCGTTGACGTGGGCTTGCACGAGGCGCGGGTGTTGCTCCGCCAACTCCGTCGCGAAACCCGGCGCATAGGTCGCAGCCGTATTGAGGTAGAGCCGCTCGACTCGCACGGCTTTTTCACCCAGCCGTACGTGCACCTGGCGCGACAGGTAGAGCAAGTCCTGGCAAACCTGGTCGCAGGTGTTACCGCCAACGACCAGCATCCGCCAGAGCCTTTTCTCGCCTGGAATCGACAGGGGTTGCTGCGCCCCGGTGGTGATATCGAGGTCGCTAATGGAGGTGGCGGGTAGCAGCAGATCGCCCTTGTTGACCGTAGCCGTAGGAATGCCAACCCCGGTGGTAAAAATGATATAGGCGGCCATCATAGGCAGTGCGATAATGGCGAGAATCAACCAGCTTATCCAGCGCGAGCTGGGTTTATTCGGCGCTTCGTGTTGGCGATCGGTATTCATATTCAGGGTACTGCTCAACTCTCTACTCCTGCCTGTCTTTAGGTGTTGGCACAGCTGTCGCTCGCTTGATATTGGCAAACAACAAGGCGATCAGCAGGGCGACCGCCATGGCAAACCACTGCACCGCATAGCCTGTGTGCTTGTCCGGTGAGGTATTCACATCCCGCCATACAACGGCCAGAGCGTGTTCATCGTCTGCACCCAGCTGCAACACCCAGGGCAGCAGCGCGGCCTGCAGTTGTCGCCCCGCCGCCTGGACATCCAGTTGCTGAATGCGTTTGGGCCAGGCCTTACTGCTCTCCAGGTCACGCACCAGGGTATTACCTTCAGGTTGCTGCAGTCGACCTTCAATTATTACCCTGCCGGCCGGCGTCGCCACTGTCGGCAACTCCGAGCGCAGCGGCGGTGCCGCCACCCAACCGCGATTGACCAGAACGACGCCCCCCGATTCCAGTTGCAGCGGCATTATAACCTCATAGCCGACCCTGCCCTGCAATACCCGGTTATCCACCAGCCAGGTACGCTCTTGCAGGAATGTCCCCACAGCCCTGACCCGTCGATAACCGGACAGCTCGCCGCTCCCTGCCCGCAGGTCGAGTTGCACCGGCGGCAGGGCCTGCTGCGCAGCGATAGCGGCCAGCAGTGCGGACTTTTCCGCCGCCCTCTCGAGCTGCCAAAAACCTAACCAGGCCAGCAGCGGCAGGAACAGCAGTCCCAGCAGGGTTATCTTCCAGTTAAATGAAAGTGTTAAACTGGCGGGCATTGATCTCGCTGTTTCCATCGGTTTACCGCGACCAACCCGCTGTCAGGTATATAAGGCTGAATCGCCATGTGGCTTAAAATTGTTATCGTCGTACTCTTTCTTGGCGTTTTGATCAGCTTGAGCAGCGCACTGGTGTTTTTGCTCAACGATATGGGGTCAAAATCGAAGCGCACTCTTTACGCGCTGGGCATCAGGATAACCCTGGCGGGACTGTTACTGGGGTGTATATTTTACGGCCTGAAAACCGGTCAATTGGGTAGCTCGGCACCCTGGGACTCCGGCCCTGCGATCACAGGTGCCGCGCAATCCCCCCAACAGCTCGAACCCTAACCCAGAATATAAACGAAAATAAACAGACCGACCCAGACCACATCGACAAAGTGCCAATACCAGCTGGCCGCTTCAAAGCCGAAGCAATCGTCGTGGTGGAAGTGACCCTTTAATGCAGCGCGCAGAAACATCACCAGCAGCATAAAGGTACCCAGGGTAACGTGGGCGCCGTGAAAGCCGGTCAACATAAAGAAGGTGGTGCCGTAGGCGCCGGTCTCCAGAGTCAGCCCCATATGCTGATAGGCTTCGACATACTCTTCCACCTGCAAAATCAGGAAGCATATACCCAGAAACACAGTCAAACCCAGCCAACCGACAAAGCCCTTGCGGGCATTGTTCTTCAACGCGGTGTGCGCAAAGTGGACTGTAACCGAAGAGGTCAGCAGAATCACCGTATTCCAGAAAGGCAGCCAGGTCCAGATGGACTCAACTGAACTAAAGCTCATACTTTGCGCCGGGCCTTTAACCTGCGCCGCATCGCCGTTAACCGCCATATCAGGAGTAACCATCAGCGGCCACTGAGCCTCAAACCCCTGCCACAAAATTTCATTGGTGACACCTTTATCGCCCTCTCCGCCCAACCACGGCAGGGCCATAGTGCGGATGTAGAAGAGCGCGCCAAAAAAAGCCGCAAAGAACATGACTTCGCTGAAAATAAACCAGCCCATGCCCCAGACATAGGACTTTTTCAACTGGGTGCTGTTGAGACCGTTGATATTTTCAGTGATGACTGTCGAAAACCACTGCCACAGCACAAAGGCAAACACCAAGCCGCCAAAGAAGAAGATGGTTGGCCCGCTGTCATCACCATTGAGCCAGTTGGCCGCGCCGTACACCGTCAGAAACAGTCCCAAAGAAGCAAAGATTGGCAGTTTGCTCTGCTCTGGTACGTAATAACTTCCTTCACTCGACATATTGCTACCCGTCCTAATCTTTATTTTCAGTTGCAATCATTATTAGCTCTGGCCATCAACTGTCGCCGCCCTGGCTACAAACTGGAGACCAGATTCGTTGTCGTTCGTTCAGTTACATCAAACAAGGTGTAAGACAGCGTAATTGTGGTTATCTGTTGCGGCAGATCCAGGTCGACAATAAAACGCAGTGGTAACTCCGCCTGCTGGCCTGCCGGTAAAATCTGCTGGTTAAAGCAGAAGCACTCGGTTTTGTGAAAGTAATCCGCCGCTTTAAAGGGCACGACGCTGGGTACCGCTTGCCCGACCATATTAGCCGAGGTCGGATTGACTGCCAGGTAACGCACTTCCACTTCTTCACCGGGATGTACCTTGATACTGGTCAGCGCCGGCTTAAAGCTCCAGGGCATATTCTCGTTGTTAGTCGCCAGAAACTGCACCGTCACCCAGCGACTTTCATCAACTTTAGCGTCTGTGGCCTGGTATTGGCCGCCGGTTTTACCGTTGAGACCGGTTATTTCACAAAACAGGTCGTACATAGGTGGCATGATGTACACCGCAAACACAAACATCGCGACCACCACCCCGGATAATCTGAGGGCGGTGGCGAGGATGGATTTTTGCACTGAATCAGTCATAGCCGCGCTCGTTCACCAACCTACTTCACCTGTGGGGGAGTAGTGAAAGTGTGATAGGGAGCCGGGGACGCCACGGTCCACTCCAGCCCTTCCGGGTTTTCCCAAACCTCGTCGGTCGCCGGCTTGCCCTTCTTGATGGTGGCGATAACGTTGTAGAGAAACAGGATCTGGGCCGCGCCAAACAAAAAGGCGCCGACACTGGCTATCATATTAAAGTCGGCGAACTGGAGTGCATAATCCGGAATTCGCCGCGGCATACCCGCCAGGCCGACAAAGTGCATGGGGAAGAAAGTAAGGTTCAAGCCCAAAAATGCCAGCCAGAAATGGGTTTTGCCCATGGTCTCGTCGTACATCCTGCCGCACCACTTGGGCAGCCAGTAGTACACCGCCGCAGTGATGGAAAAAATAGCCCCGGGCACCAGCACGTAGTGGAAGTGGGCAACCACAAAGTAGGTATCATGGTACTGGAAATCGGCCGGTGCAATGGCCAACATCAAACCGGAGAAGCCGCCGATGGTAAACAGCACCACAAACGCCAGGGAAAAGAGCATCGGCGTTTCAAAGGTCATGGAACCCTTGAACATAGTGGTTACCCAGTTGAACACCTTTACTCCGGTCGGCACCGCAATCAGCATGGTGGCGTACATAAAGAACAGTTCACCGGCCACCGGCATGCCCACGGTAAACATGTGGTGGGCCCAGACGATAAAGCTGAGGAAGGCAATCGAGCTGGTGGCATAGACCATGGAGGCGTAGCCAAACAGCGGCTTGCGCGCAAAGGTCGGGATAATCTGGCTGACCACACCGAACGCCGGCAGGATCATGATATACACCTCGGGGTGACCGAAGAACCAGAACACATGCTGGAACAGTACCGGATCACCGCCACCGGCGGCGTCAAAGAAGCTGGTGCCGAAATGGATATCCATCAACATCATGGTGACCACACCCGCCAACACCGGCATAACCGCAATCAGCAGGTAGGCAGTGATCAGCCAGGTCCAGACAAACAGGGGCATTTTCATAAAGGTCATGCCCGGCGCACGCATATTCAGGATGGTGGCGATAATGTTTATGGAGCCCATGATCGAACTGGCGCCCATAATATGCACCGCAAAGATAAAGAAGGTCACACTGGGCGGCGCGTAGGTGGTAGATAACGGGGCGTAGAACGTCCAGCCGAAGTTGGGTGCGCCGCCCTCCATCAACAGGGTCGATGCCAGCATGGCAAAGGCAAAGGGCAGAATCCAGAAACTCCAGTTATTCATCCGCGGCAGAGCCATATCCGGGGCGCCGATCATCATCGGCACCATCCAGTTGGCGAGACCCACAAAGGCCGGCATAACGGCCCCGAACACCATCACCAGACCGTGCATAGTGGTCATCTGGTTAAAGAATTCCGGCTGCACAATCTGCAGGCCCGGCTCAAATAACTCTGCCCGAATAACCAGGGCAAATACACCACCCATTAAAAACATGGCAAAACTGAACCACAGATACATGGTGCCAATGTCTTTGTGATTGGTGGTAAACAACCACCGGCTGATACCTTTAGCAGGACCGTGAGCCATGACTACTGCCCCCCTTGTTTGAACTTGAGAACGTCGATGGGCTGCACACTGTCGCCCATATTATTGCCGAAAGCATTGCGCTGGAAGGTAATGACGCTGGCGATATCCACTTCTGACAACTGGGGGCCGAAGGCCGCCATGGCCGGGTTTTTCTTGCTGCCGTTGACAATAATATCCAGATGAGCGGCCATTTGGCCGGTGGCGATGGCACTGCCCTTAATGGCCGGGAAAACACCGGCTACACCAGCACCGTTGACCTGGTGGCAAGCCGCGCAAACCCGGTTATACACCGCCTCGCCCTGGCTGTAGAGCTCATCAAAGGTAAATTCTTTCTCGGTCAGGGCGCGCAACGTGGCCGCCTCTGCCTTTTTCGTTTGCAGCCATTGGTCGAACTCATCTTGCGGCAGCGCTTTTACCACTATGGGCATAAAGCCGTGATCCTTGCCGCACAGCTCGGCGCACTGGCCACGAAAGACGCCGGGTTCGTCGACAATGGTCCAGGATTCATTGACATAACCTGGAATGGCATCTCTTTTAACGGCCAGATCCGGTACCCACCAGGCGTGGATAACATCATTGGCAGTGATCAGGAAACGGACTTTCTTGCCAGTGGGAATAATTAGCGGTTCGTCAACTTCCAACAGGTAATTGGGGCCTTTCGGGGCCAGGTTGTCGATCTGCTCCCGGGGAGTACTGAGGCTGCTGAAGAAACTGACCTCCTCTCCCAAATACTCGTATTTCCACTTCCACTGGTAACCCGTGACCACGATATCCATGTCAGTCTCGGAGAAATCGTAGATTTTCAGCAGTGTCTTGGTGGCCGGTATGGCCATGATGATAAGGATCAGGAAAGGCACAACCGTCCAGATAATCTCCAGGGTTGTACTCTCGTGAAAATTGGAAGCTTTGGCGCCATTGGACTTGCGGTGCACGATCATGGTGTAAAACATGACCCCAAACACCACCACGCCGATACCCACACACCACCAGAAAATATCCATGTGCAGGCCGTAGGTTTCACGGCTTACCTGCGTCACACCGACGGGCATATTAACCCCCCAGCGCTCCACTTCCTCAGCCAGCGCAGTGGAATTGACACCCACCATGGTCGCCAGACCGAGCAGACAGGCAGACAGCCGCCCAACTCTTGATAACATCGCCAAAGATCTCCGTGTAGCTATTCTTATATGTCAACGCCCGTCCACAGAGGTGGCAGACGCGCCCGAATCAAAATTACTTTTACTCGGTTTTTTATTGTACCGCCGGCTTACCGGGGAGCAGTCAGGTCTATTCCTTTCGCTCTGTGCCAGATCAGTTGCACAAAACCTCCCGTGCGCTTCGAAGCCGAGGCCAAGAGCAACGCATTAAATAACCGGAATTTGTGACAGACAGGCTGCGACGAACTGTCGCATCTACTCCCCGCAACCAAGGGTATCCAGATTAGTTGCAGTGAGTCAATGTTTTTATTTCGTTTGGTTCTGGTTAAGTTAGGGCCCTGCAGGATGCAGCCTGGGGGCCGCCTTGCACCGGAGAGCGTGACCTCACACCATCAAGACTACCAGTTCATATACTGATTTATTCTGAGGGCCAACTTGTTTTTGGGGATATTTGGGTTATCTTCAATGAAAGCATTTGACGACAACAGGGTCGCTGCGACGAGCCATCAGTAACTGTTGAGTGATATGGATACAGATGATCTAACTGTGATACGGAACGTTATACACCGCGCCAAGAAGAGCGAAGCGGAAACCGGCCACCTCGTCACCCTGTTAACCAAGGAGCTGCCACACTTGCACAGAGCCATTCGCCTGCCGGAAAACAATGCCGTCGACGCGTTGTTGAAGCTGGTTCTCAATTATATCGACAGCGTGCCAAATTGCCTGGAGGCCGTTGCCAGGATCACAGACGAGGCCGGTATCGGCGCCTATACCGATGTATTCCTGGGTATCGCCAGGGATTATTTTATCCAGCCCCCGGCACAGCTGGAGGATCGCTCTCGCTTGACCATGTTGATGAGCGAGGCCTATCTCGCCCATCGCTTGATGGAAGAGATCAACGACCGTTTCATCGGCCGCTGCGGCATGCCGCTGGCACCCATCGATATGACCCTGTCAAACCTGATAATTCACCAGTTGATTGGCGAGCCGTTTGCCAATGAACTGGATATGGCGGTGCAGCTTTCTCTCGAATTATGCATCGACAGGGAGGATGTATTCGAGTCCAGCCGTTTTAAAGACTATGTGGCCCAGCGCAAACAGGCGGGCAGTGCCAACGTGCTGGACGACTGGCCCTGCCTGGCGGAAGAAATGGCCATCTCGCTGCAGTTGTCCGGCTATGCCGAAGACGCCGATAACGACCTGCCTCCATCGAAAAACGGTGCCCTGCACTGACCGAAGGTCACTCCTTTTTCGTTTTCGGGTCTGCCGCGACGTTGCCTGACGCGGGAAATTTAATGACCTGCACTTCCGCTTTCTTCTCCTCCTCGGTTTTGTTAACCCGGGTTTCCAGTTCGCGCCCTGCGCCGGGAAAGTGCATCACATCGCTGTAGCCACAGCTCACACATTCGCGGTAATCCTTGCCCTCCTGGTGGTAGACCACGATCTTGTCCATCTCGGCACAGCGCGGACAAACCGCGCCGGCAATAAATCGCTTTTTTAAATCGGACGTCATACATATTACCTCTCTAGACCCTGTCGCTGCCGTTTGCACAAATGGCCACAGGCAGCATTAATTTGTGCTGTCCTGTGATTCTACGATACCACTGTGACGCAACAGCGCTTCGGTATTGGGCTCGCGACCGCGGAAATTCTTAAACAGGGTCATGGCATCCCGGGAGCCTCCCTGCTGCAGGATTTCCTGCAGGAAACTGGTACCGGTGGCCGGATTAAAAATACCCTCTTCCTCGAAGCGGGAAAAGGCATCACTGGAGAGTACTTCCGCCCATTTATAGCTGTAGTAACCAGCGGCGTATCCGCCGGCAAAAATATGGGTAAAGCTGTTTTGAAAGCGGTTAAACGCCGGTGGCTGGTTGACGGCCACCTCGCGACGCACCGCGTCCAACACCGCCTGCACTGGCCGAGGGTTTTTCGGGTCATAATTTCTGTGCAGGCGGAAATCGAACAGCGCGAATTCAACCTGCCGCAACATCTGCAGGGCCGATTGAAAGTTCTTTGCTGCCAACAGGTTGTGCAACAGTTTTTCCGGCAGCGGCGCGCCCGTTTCATAGTGCCCGGAGATCATGGGAATGACGTCCTTTTCCCAGCACCAGTTTTCAAGGAACTGGCTGGGCAATTCCACCGCGTCCCAGGCGACACCGTGAATGCCACTTACCGCCGACGTGGTGATATTGGTCAGCATATGGTGCAAACCGTGGCCAAATTCGTGGAACAGGGTCACTACTTCGGTATGGGTCAACAGCGACGGTTTCTCGGCTACCGGCGGCGTAAAATTGCACACCATATAGGCGACCGGTAATTGCACGCCCTGGGCTGTTGCGCGTCGATTCCTGCACTCGTCCATCCAGGCGCCACCGCGCTTGTTTTCCCTGGCGTAGATATCGAGGTAAAAGCTGGCTATTAATTGCCCTTGCTTTTTAATATGAAAGAAACGCACATCCTCGTGCCAGACTTCCGCCTCGGCGCTTTCGATTTCGATGTCAAACAGGCGCGAGGCCACTTCAAACAAGCCCGCCATGACTTTGTCAGCAGGAAAATAGGGCCGCAGCTCCTCCTGGGATACTGCGAACGACTTTTGCTTCAACTTTTCGCTGTAGTAAGCCTGGTCCCAGGCTTGCAAGTCCTCGATGTTATCCAGCTGCCGGGCAAATGCTTGCAACTCGCTCAGTTCGGCTTCCGCCGCCGGGCGACTGCTGCGCGCCAGTTGCAGTAAAAAGTCTTCCACCTGATCGCAACTGCTCGCCATTTTGGTGGCCAGGGAGCGCTCGGCATAATTGTCAAAACCCAGCATATTTGCGGCTTCGTGGCGCAGCCTGAGAATTTCGTCAATCAACTCGGCGTTATCCCAGCGGCCGGCATTCGGCCCTACTTCCGAGGCACGGGTTGAGTAGGCAGTGTACATCTCTTCGCGCAGATTGCGGTCAGCAGCGTGAGTCATGACCGCCAGGTAGGAGGGCAGATCAAGGGTAAATACGTAACCGGATTCGCCTTTTTTTTGCGCCGTCTGGCGGGCCTGCTGCAGTGCACTTTCCGGCAAACCCGCCAACTGCTCCTCGCTCTCCACCCGCTTGTACCAGGCCTGGGTCGCGTCCAGTACCTGGTTGGAAAACTTCGTGCTCAACTCTGACAGGCGCTGCTGGATATCCGCGTAACGCTTTTTCTGCGCCTCCGGCAATGCCACCCCGGCCAACTTGAAATCGCGGATTTCATGTTCCACCGCGGTCTGCTGCGCCGTGTCCAATTGCTGCATCCGGGGGCTCTCGGCCAACGCCAGATAGGCTTCGTACAAGCCCTTGTGGTGGCCCACTTCAGTACCGTAGGCAGTTAATAGCGCCAAACTCTGGCTGTGCGCCTCGCGCAGGGCCTCACTATTCACAACCGCGTTCAAGTGACCCACCGGTGACCAGGCCTTGTTCAATTTGTCGCCCTGCTCCTCCAGCGGCCGCACCAGACTGTCCCAACTCACCCCCCCGCCCTGATTGGCCGCTACAACGGTGGCCAGGTTTTGTCGGCACTGCGCTATCAATTCACTAATGGCCGGCACCACATGCTCGGCCTTGATGGCTTTAAACGGAGGCAGTTCGCTGTCGCTTAACAGGGGGTTGGTCATTGGATCGGGGCCTTTAATTTCTTTGAATGAAGCAGGATATAATACACCGTGGCAAGGCTTTGTGGTTCACTGTTGCCCAATATGTCACTCCGACAGCAGCATTTTCCCTGTCGCCGAAGCGCGTCGCAGTCCCCACACCCGTAAAAACAGGAGCAAACTTATGGCCACCAATCTATCGACTTTTAATGGCAACCAGCCGCGACTCGGCGAACGCGTGTTTGTGGCCGAATCCGCCCGCCTGGTGGGTGATGTGGAAATTGGCGCGGACAGTTCCATTTGGCCGTTCGTCGCCGCCCGCGGCGATATGCACCGCATTCGCATCGGCCAACGCACCAGCATCCAGGACAACACTGTGCTCCACATAACTCATGCCGGCCCTTTCAATAAGGATGGCTGGCCACTTACCATCGGCGATGAGGTCACTGTCGGTCACAGTGCCACTTTGCACGGTTGTACCATAGGCAACCGGGTGCTGGTGGGTATCGGTGCCATTGTGCTGGACGGTGCGGTGGTCGAGGACGACGTGGTCATTGGCGCCGGTACCCTGGTGCCGCCGGGCAAACGCCTGCACAGCGGTTATCTGTACGTGGGTTCACCCTGCAAGCAGGCACGACCACTTAAGGATTCGGAAATGCAATTTTTCAGCTATTCCGCCAACAATTACGTCAAGCTGAAAGATCAATACCTGCAACAGGGTTGCCTGGCCTGAAGCATTCCTCAGTTCGCGGACAGCGCCTGGCGCAGGACCTCTAGTACCGGTTCAACCCGGGGTCGCTTGCCGCGCCAAAGATAGAAAGACTCCGCCGCCTGGCCCACCAGCATACCGAGGCCGTCGGCGCAGTGACTGGCACCATGGTCGGCGGCCCACTGCAGGAAAACCGTTGGTTCAGCGGCGTACGTCATGTCGTAACAGGCGGCATCAGCGGCCAGCAGGTTATCCGGCAGACGCGGCAATTCGCCCGCCAGGCTGGCCGCAGTGGCGTTGATCACCAGATCGAATTGCTGACCCTGCAGATCTTCGAAGCCACAGGCCTGCGCCTCGCCCGAGAGCCGAAACTCCCGCGCCAGCTGCAGGGCCTTGGCCGGCGTGCGATTGGCAATCACCAACTGTGCTGGTGCTTGCGCCAGCAGTGGCTGCAAGACCCCTCGCACAGCGCCGCCAGCACCCAGTATCAGCAGCCGTTGGGCGCGAATATCCCAGCCCTGGATGTTGATAATGTCCGTCACCAGGCCGACACCGTCGGTGTTATCACCAAGTACCCCGCCGTGATCGAGCGCCAGAGTATTGACCGCGCCCGCCACCCGGGCTCGTTCGGTCAGTCGGGCGGCGTATTTCAGTGCGGCTATCTTGTGGGGCGCGGTAATATTGAGGCCACGGCCACCGGCATCGAAAAAACTGTCCGCTGCGGTGTTGAATTCACCCTCTGCCACCAACTCTTTCTCATACACCAGTTGCTCGCCGGTTTGTTCGGCAAACAGGCGGTGAATCAGGGGCGATTTCGAATGCTCGATAGGGCAGCCAAAGACAGCGTAACGATCCATCATGCTGCACCCTCGGCAATCCAGTCGCGCGGCGGCAGGAACACATCGTACAGTTCCGCCTCAGCCGAGCCCGGTTGTGGCTGCCAGTTGTATTGCCAGCGCACCAGCGGTGGCAGTGACATGAGGATGGATTCAGTGCGGCCACCGGTCTGCAGTCCGAACAGGGTGCCGCGATCGTAGACCAGGTTGAACTCCACGTAGCGGCCGCGACGATAGAGCTGGAACTGGCGCTCTCGCTCACCAAACGGCAACCCCTTGCGCCGCGCCATCAGCGGGCGATAGGCTTGCAGGTAACTGTCGCCCACAGCGCGCATAAAGGCAAAGCTTTGCTCAAAGCCCAGCTCGTTGAAGTCATCGAAGAACAGGCCGCCAACACCCCGCGCTTCGTTGCGGTGCTTGAGATAGAAGTATTCGTCACACCAGCGCTTGAAGCGTGGGTAGAGATCATCACCAAAGGGGTCGCAGGCCTGCCTGGCAGTCTGGTGCCAGTACTGGCAGTCTTCGCGATCGCCGTAATAAGGGGTCAAGTCGTAACCGCCGCCAAACCACCACACCGGCGCCTCGCCTTCCTTTTCGGCGATAAAAAAGCGCACATTGGCGTGGCTGGTAGGCACGTAGGGATTGCGCGGGTGGATCACCAGGGAGACCCCCATGGCTTCAAAGGAGCGACCGGACAACTCGGCCCGATGGGCCGTGGCCGAGGCCGGCATTTGACTGCCGTGGACATGGGAGAAATTGACACCACCCTGCTCAATGACCTCACCGTCGACCAGCACCCGCGAGCGCCCGCCGCCGCCCTCGGGGCGCTGCCAGGAATCTTCCAGAAACTCAACGGTTCCGCCATCTTCCTCGGTCAGTCCACGGCAAATACTGTCTTGCAGTCCCAGCAAGTATTGTTTGACGGCTTCTTTATCCGGCTGATCCATGGTCTGTTGTTCCTGCGTTATTAGGTTGACTGTTAGGTTCGGTAGCACGCCAGGCCGGCCGTCTCCCGCTCTAGCCCGGTCGCACCAGGTGTCCAGTGACCAGGTCGCGAATTTCCGTCGGCTTGCTGCGCCGCCCCACCACACCGGGGGTAATTGCCTGCACCTGATCGGCAAAATAACGGCGTACCTGCCACGCTTCGCGCGCCGGCGTCTTGCCCTGGGGATTGGCAGAAGTGGATACGATTGGGCCGCCCAGTGCGCGGCAGAGCCCGGCCACTACCGGGTGGGCACTGACTCTCATGGCCACGCTGCTGTGTTTACCCTTGATCCAGTTCGGCAGGCGCTGTTCGAGATCGGGAATCAACCAGGTGACCGGGCCAGGCCAGCTGGCAGCCAGCAATTGCTGCTGGGCGCTGGACAGCGGCCTGATATAGTCGGCGATCTGCTCCATGGAGGCGGCCACCAGGATCAGGCCCTTGGCCACTTCCCGCTGTTTGATGGCCAGCAACTTGTAAACCGCTTGCTCGTCAAAAGGTGAACAGCCCAGGCCCCAAACCGCCTCGGTGGGATAGGCAATGATGGCACCACTGGCCACCAGCTCTGCTGCTTTCTGGATTCTGGGATTACGGGACCAGTCCATTTTTCACACTCAATCTTGCCGCTATCTGAAACGCGGCAAGTTATACCAAGGCTGGCCAAAGTACAAGCCACCAGCCGGGCCCCTACCCCCCCGGGGCAACTGCCAGCGCTTGCTCGACGCGAATTAATGACCTGACCACAGAAGCTGGCGCTATTTCTAATAGCCCGAAGCTAATAACCGGTAACTCGCAAATAACTCTCGTTTTGCGCCTGTACCAGGCCCAGTAATTGCCAGTGGGAGAGCAGCGCCAGCACTGTGGCGGCGCCCAGCTGCGACTGCGCCACCAGCTGATCAACGCTGCTCGGCTCGTAACAGAGACAGGCCCACAGGGTCCGCTCTTCTGCGCTCTGCACCGGGGCTGGAATCTGTTCGGACGGCGCTGCAGAGGAGGACGAAGACGGCATCGCGCGGTCCTGGTCCGAGCCCGTCAACCAGTGGCTTAACTCCCGCCCAATATCCTCTGCCGTCTCCACCAGGGTGGCACCATCGCGAATCAGCGCGTGACAGCCGCGACTGAGGGGGCTGTTGATCGAGCCGGGTATGGCGAACACATCGCGGTTCTGCTCCAGCGCCAGGCGGGCGGTAATCAATGAGCCACTCTTGAGGGCGGCTTCGACCACCAGCACCCCGAGGCTGAGGCCGCTGATAATGCGATTGCGGCGCGGGAAATTGGCACTGTGAGGTTGGCTGCCCGGCAGAAATTCGCTCACCAGCGCCCCGCCGCCAGCGACAATCTCGGCCGCCAAAGCCCGGTGCCGATGGGGATAAATATGATCGATGCCGGTCCCCAGGATCGCCACCGTAGTGCCCCCGGCCGCCACTGCCCCGCGATGGGACTGGCCGTCGATGCCCACCGCCAGGCCACTGGTCACCGTCAATCCCAAGCCAGCCAGGTAGCGGGCAAAAGCAAACGCCGCCTCCTTGCCGTAGCGGCTGGCGTTGCGGCTGCCCACAAACGCCAGTTGCGGCCCGCTCAACGCGGCGACATCGCCTCTGACGTAGAGCAGTGGTGGCGGCTCGGCAATGGTCGCCAGCAGGGGCGGATAGCGGCTATCGAGATGGGAGAGCAGAACCACGCCGTCAGCCAGCAGCGGCTGGCAGAGCGCCACAAAATCACACCAGCAGCGGCTCTGCCAGCGATGCAGATAAAAATCCGCAAACGCCGGTTGGGCCTCTTTGGGCAGGAAGTCCAGCAGCTGGCTCAAAGGCCAGTGAAACAGTCGCTGCCAATCGCCCAAGCGCTGGTAAAGACGCCAGTAGCGCCTTACACCGAGCTCGGGCAGAGAGAGCAGGAAAGCGATAAACAACGGTTCAGTTAGTAAGTCATCACTATTACTGGAGGAATTATTTGAAGGGGGTTTTGTACCCATAGCAATCATCCTTGATCGTTAGAATTGTACACTCCATGCATACCCGCCGAATTGCAGGTCACCCAACGGACGGCCCGACGGGTTATCCATACTGGCAAGCCTCGCGCCGCCCTGCCCGGCTGCCGGAGCAGCGCAGGTCAGCCTGAGGCCGGGCTAGGGGTTGCTCACCCGGTCTTTCACTGCCAGCGGACGTGATGCCTCCAGCACCAGGGCAAAACTCATTTTCTCAAAGGTCCTGAACACCATCAGCAGGCCGGCCTTTTCATCCGGCAGCTTCACCAGGTCCCCGACAATCCGGTCGCGCACCGTACCGCCATCCTTATATATGGCCATGACATTGCCAACCACAAGGCCGTCGCGATCGCCGCGGTTGACCGCCACCACACTCATCGGACCGACCTGGGTCAGGCCACCTTCCACCGCCATGATTTGGCCCTCAATATCGCTATCGGGTTTGGACGGCAAAAATACCGGGTCGATGGTGCGCTCTTCATGGGGCAGCAGCCGATCACTGATACGAATTTCCTCAGTGGTGCGAGTCACTTCAAAGGTACCGATATCCGCCTGCTCGACTTTCTTCCTGACGCTGCCGATATCCAGCGCCTGCAGTCCCAGCAGCTCGCCGGTTTCCGGGTCAATAAATTTTTGTCCGGCGCGGTAGATACCGAACAGGTTGACGTCATCGATAAAGGCTCCGCGCGCGTAGAGACTATCCCCAGCACCGACAATCAGGTGCTGCTCGGCACCGGTAAGCACGTAGGGTGCGGCGCTCAGCTCCTCCGGTGCCACGACCCGACTGCGGGAGAGAAAGTGGTTAATTTCATCCAGCGGAATGGCCGGAATAGCCTGGTCCAGGGCCTTGATCCTGACTGCCGGAGACAGCTTGAAGCTGCGACTGCCACGATCCACCGTCAGGCGGGGTTTGCCGTCGAGGTAGATAAGTCGCACCACATCACCTGGGTAAATCAGGTGCGGGTTTTCGATCTGGGGGTTTACATGCCAAATTTCCGGCCACATCCAGGGGTTTTCCAAAAACCGCCCGGAAATATCCCACAGCGTATCGCCCTTAACCACCGTATAGCTGTCCGGATGAGAGCCTCGCAGCCGCACATCCTCCGCGCCGCTGCCAAAGGCAAGACCGAAGAGTAGGCAAGCAACCAATAATTTTTTCATAGAAACCGATCCTGTTTATTCGGCTCGAAGACTGTTGTGGCTATATAATGGCCCACGACCCTGTGCTGGCTCCATTTGCGCTGTGCGGATAGTCTCGCCGCTGAACCAGCGAGCGCTGGACACGAAGCCCGATGCCAATTTAATAGTAGCCGGTAATCGGAAAGGGAGCGAGATTTCCGCCGTAAATATACCAATTTGCGCGTATAAATGCGGTATGATTCATAATGTTAGCAGCGCAAGTTCCACATTTACTAGAAGTTTGTCACAAAGGCCTATGTCGATACTTACAATATTGGAGTTTCCAGACCCCCGTTTACGCACTGTCGCCAGCCCCGTAACCGAGGTTAACGCAGAAATCCGCCAACTGATCGATGATATGTTTGCCACCATGTACGCCGCTCCGGGTATTGGCCTCGCCGCCACCCAGGTCAACGTGCACAAGCAGATCGTGGTCATGGATATTTCCGAAGACCAGTCCGATCCGCTGGTGTTTATCAACCCCGAGGTTACAGTGCTGGAAGAGGCGACCCTGCCCTACGATGAAGGCTGCCTGTCGGTGCCCGGCTTTTATGAAACGGTCGAGCGCCCCGCCAACATCAGCGTCAAGGCACTCGATCGGGATGGCCAACCCTTTACCCTGGAGCCGGACGGCTTACTGGCGATCTGTATTCAACACGAGCTGGATCACCTCAAGGGCAAACTGTTTGTCGATTACCTGTCGCCGGTTAAACGGCAACGGATCCGCAAAAAACTGGAAAAGGCCCAGCGCCAAAACGCCTGATCGCGGTTACAGCGGTTGCGCTAACGCGGCGCTGAGCTCGCCACTCCCCCTGACTACTGACCTGGATACCCATGCGCCTTATCTTCGCCGGCACCCCGGAATTTTCGGCCCAACACCTGCAAGCCTTGATTGACAGCGATCACCAGATAGTAGGCGTTTACACACAACCCGATCGACGTGCCGGGCGCGGCAAAAAAATGATCGCCAGCCCGGTCAAGATCCTCGCCCAGCAGCACCAGTTGCCGCTGTTCCAGCCGGCCAGTCTCAAGGATATCGCGGCGCAACAGCAATTGGCAGCACTGCAGGCCGATGTCATGGTCGTGGTCGCCTACGGCTTACTCCTCCCCAAGGCGGTGCTGGAGGCGCCACGCCATGGCTGCGTCAATGTCCACGCGTCAATATTGCCCCGCTGGCGCGGCGCAGCGCCGATCCAGCGCGCCATTGCCGCCGGCGATACCAGCAGCGGTGTCACCATCATGCAAATGGATGTGGGGCTGGATACCGGCCCGATACTGATCCTGTCAGAGTGCCCTATCAGCCCCGAGGACACCGGCGGCAGCTTGCAGGATAAACTGGCACAACTGGGCAGCCCGGCACTGTTGCAGGCGCTGGAGCAAATCGAGGCGGGCAGTATCCAGGCGCGCCCCCAGAACGATAGCGAGGCCTGCTACGCCGCCAAGCTTAGCAAGCAAGAAGCGGCCATCGACTGGCACCTGCCCGCCAGGCAATTGCACAATATGATTCGCGCCTTTAACCCGTTCCCGGTGGCCTATTTCCAGCTGGGCGACCAACCGGTCAGGGTGTGGCAAGCGCGAGTAACCACCAGCGGCGACAGTGGTGCCGCGCCGGGTACCATCCTCGCGGCCAGCGCCGAGGGTATTGATATTGCCTGTGGCCAAGGCAGCCTGCGACTGCTGCAACTGCAATTTCCCGGCAAGAAAATACTGCCGGTGGCGGAGATTCTCAATGGTCACGGGCAGCGCTTCCAAGTGGGCAGCGTGCTCTAAGCCATGAACACACCACTCTTGCCTGTGCGGGCACAAGCGGCCCTGACCATCAGCTCGGTGTTGCGCCAGCAAGCCTCCCTCGCCAGTCTTATGGCACCCGCCCAACAACAGGTTGCCGAAAACGAGCAAGCGCTGCTGCAGGAACTCTGTTTTGGTACCCTGCGCTGGCAGCCCAAACTGCAGGCGCTGCTGGGACGACTACTGGACAAACCGTTAAAGACGAAAGACCTCGATATCCACAGCCTGCTGCTGCTGGGACTCTATCAACTTCTCTATTTGCGCATTCCCGACCACGCCGCTATCGACACCACCGTCAAGGCCTGCAAAGCCCTGAAGAAACCCTGGGCGGAAAAACTGGTCAACGCGGTATTGCGTAACTATCAACGGCAACAGGTCGCACTGCACCACAACCTGGCCAGCAGCCCGGCCTTTCTCACCGCTCACCCCAACTGGTTGCGCAAGCGCATCGACGCCCATTGGCCCGAGCAGGCGGAGCAGATTTATAACGCCAACAACAGTCACCCCCCTTTTACCCTGCGCCTCGATCTTGGCCAGGTCAGCCGCCAGCAATACCTGCAGCAATTGGACAGTGCCGGTATGACCGGCCACCCCTGCCCCTATAGCCCTTACGGTATCACCCTGGAGCAACCTGTGGCAGTGGATCAGGTGCCCGGGTTTGCGCAGGGTCGAGTCAGTGTGCAGGATGAAGCAGCACAGTTGGCGGCCGACCTGCTGCAACTGCAACCGGGGCAGCGGGTGCTGGATGCCTGTTGCGCCCCGGGCGGCAAAACCGGTCACATTCTTGAGTTGGCGCGACAGTTACAGCCCACCTTGACCGAGCTGGTGGCACTGGAACTGGAACCCCGGCGGCTGTTGAAAGTGGAAGAAAACCTGCAGCGGTTGCGCCAGCCCGAACAGCCGCTGGCACCGCTGCAACTGCTCTGTGCTGACGCCCTGCAAGTAGAGCAGTGGTGGGACCAACAGCCATTTGATCGCATTTTGCTGGACGCGCCCTGTTCAGCTACCGGCGTTATCCGCCGCCACCCGGACATCAAGGTACTGCGCAAGGCCACAGATATTGCTAAGCTTGCCGAATTGCAACTGGCTTTATTACACGCCCTGTGGTTGACTCTGCGCCCCGGCGGCAGGCTGATCTATGCAACCTGCTCAATCCTGCCGACAGAAAATACCGCGGTCGTAGAGCAATTCCTGTCGCAGTGCGCCACTGCCCGCCACCAGCCCCTGCAGGTCGATTGGGGATTGGCGCAAACTTGCGGCCGGCAATTATTGCCCAGCGCGCAGGGTAACGACGGTTTTTATTACGCCTGCCTGATAAAAGCAGATTAACTCGTGCACTAACACGATCGACGTTGGTCAGCCGATCAATAGGGTCATAGGACCATGAAAATCATCATTTTGGGGGCTGGCCAGGTGGGCAGCTCACTGGCACAAAACCTGGCCAATGAAGCCAACGACATTACCATCGTCGACCGGGATGAGGTGCGCCTGCGAGAGTTGGTTGACCGCATCGATATCGGCATCGTCACCGGTGAGGCGGCACACCCGAACGTCCTGATCCAGGCCGGCATCGAGGATGCCGATTTACTGATTGCCGTAACCAGTGACGATGAACTGAATATGGTAGCCTGCCAGGTGGCCTACAGCCTGTTTCGCACACCGACGAAAATTGCCCGCATTCGCTCCAACGCCTACCTCAGCAAGCCGGAGTTATTCCGCGCTGAAGCCATACCCATCGATGTCCTGATCAGCCCCGAGCGCCTGGTATCGGATTATATCTTTCGCCTGATTGAGCACCCCGGCGCCCTGCAGGTACTGGATTTCGCCGACGGACTGGTGCAATTGGTGGCTGTCAGGGCCTACTATGGCGGTCCGCTGGTGGGCAAGGAATTGAGTTACTTGCGCGAGCACATGCCCTCTGTGGATACCCGGGTGGCCGCAATCTATCGACGGGATCGCGCCATCACTCCCGAGGGATCCACCGTTATCGAGGCCGACGATGAAGTATTTTTTATCGCCGCCAAATCGGATATTCGCGCGGTAATGAACGAATTACGACGGGTGGAAAACCAGTACAAGCGCATCACCATTGCCGGTGGTGGTAACATCGGCTTTCGGTTGGCGAGAAACCTTGAGTCTCGCTACAGTGTGCGGGTGATCGAGTTCAACAAGGAGCGCTGCAAGTATCTGTCGGAGCGGTTGCGCCAGGCCATTGTGTTGCAGGGCAGTGGTTCTGACCAGGAGTTGCTGCTGGAAGAAAACATCGAGGATACCGACATCTTTCTGGCGCTGACCAATGATGACGAAGCCAATATCATGTCGTCCATGCTGGCCAAGCGCCTGAAGGCCAAAAAAGTCATGACCCTGATCAGCAATCCCGCTTATGTCGACCTGGTCCAGGGAGGAGCTATCGATATTGCTATTTCACCGCAGCAGACCACCATTGGCAGCATGCTCACTTATGTGCGCCGCGGCGATATTGTCAATGTGCACTCCCTGCGCCGCGGTGCGGCCGAGGCCATTGAAGTTATCGCCCATGGCGATGAACGCACATCCAAAGTAGTGGGCAAGGCCATCGAAGATATTGACCTGCCGGCCGGGGCAACCATTGGAGCCATCGTCCGCGAGTCTGAAAAAGGCAGCCAGGTATTAATTGCTCACGATGATATTGTGGTCGAGTCCGGTGATCACGTCATTGTCTTTCTGGTGCAGAAAAAGCACACCAAGGATATTGAGCAATTGTTCCAGGTCGGATTTACCTTTTTCTAGCCATGCATTATAGCGTTATAGGTCGTATCCTGGGCGTGTTGCTGATGTTATTCAGCCTGACGCTGCTGCCGCCCGTACTGGTGTCCATCTGGTTTGAAGACAAAAACCAGGTGGCATTCTGGCTGGCCTTCGCCATTACCTTCACCACCGGTTTGCTGGTTTGGTTAGGCGCCGAGAAAGGCAGCCAGGATCTGCGCAACCGCGATGGCTTTTTGGTTACCGCCCTGTTCTGGTCGGTACTGGGCCTGTTCGGTTGCCTGCCCTTTATCTTTACCAATGGCCTGCAGTTATCCATAACAGACGCGGTATTTGAATCCCTGTCCGGGCTGACCACCACCGGCGCCACAGTTGTCACCGGGCTGGACGATCTGCCCAAATCCATACTCTACTACCGCCAGCAACTGCAGTGGCTCGGCGGCATCGGTATCATCGTCATCGCCGTCGCCATTCTGCCGATGTTGGGCATTGGGGGCATGCAGCTTTATCGCGCAGAGACACCAGGTCCCGTCAAGGACAGCAAGCTGACCCCCCGTATCACCGAGACCGCCAAGGCACTTTTTACTATCTATTTGAGTTTGACCATCGCCTGTGCCCTGGCCTATTGGGGCGCAGGCATGACCCTGTTTGACGCCATCTGTCACTCCTACGCGACGGTGGCCATCGGTGGTTTTTCCACCCACGATGCCAGTATCGGCTTTTTCCAAAGCGAGCTTATCATGGCGATTGCCGTGGTGTTTATGATGATTTCGGGCATCAACTTTGCCCTGCATTTTTACGCCTGGCAGGACAAGCGACTCAGTCACTATTTGCGTGACCCCGAATGGCGCATGTATATCGCAGCGATCATACTGGGCTCCGTTCTCACCGTTGGTTTACTCTACTACTATAAAATATTCAATTTGCGCGACAGCTTCAGCCACGGCATATTCCAGCTGGTATCAGTATTAACCACTACCGGCTTTGCCACTACCAACTTCAGTATCTGGCCGAATATCCTGCCGTTTATGTTGCTGTATTTTTCCTTTATGGGCGGCTGCGCCGGCTCTACCGGCGGCGGCACCAAGGTCATTCGGGTATTGCTGATCTTCAAACAGGGGGTTCGGGAAATTCACCGACTCATCCACCCCAACGCGGTATTCCCCATCAAAGTCGGCACCACCAGTGTTCCCGAGCGGGTGGTGGATGCGGTGTGGGGCTTCTTTTCCGTCTATGTGCTGGCTTACCTGATCATGTTCCTGGCGCTGATCGCCACCGGCCTCGATGTTATCACCGCTTTTTTTGCCGTGGGTGCCTGTATCAACAACCTCGGCCCGGGCCTCGGTGATGTGGCTGCCCATTACGGTGATATCAGCAATACGGCAAAATGGATTTTGTGTTTTGCCATGCTGCTGGGTCGGCTTGAGGTCTTCACCCTGCTGGTGTTATTCAGCCCGATGTTCTGGCGCCGTTAAGGCTCGGCCGGCTACCAGGCTCACAATTCTTCGGCCTGCTGCGCTGGAATCTCATCCGTCAGGAAATAGCTCCGCTCCATTTAACTGCATCTACCAATCAGTAACGTCGAGCAGTAGTGGATTAACCAGGGCTATAAGGGTTGGGCTTGTTGTCCGGCTGTTTGCGAAAACGTTTGTATTCCCATTGATATTGTTCCGGTATTTGCAGTACGCACTGCTCCACAGCCCGATTCATTGCTGCCAACGCCAGCGCAGGGTCTACAGAATATATTTCCGCATCCGCTTCCAGAAAATGGATTTCAAAACCACCTGGCACCCGCTGCGCGTATCCGGCAAGCGCCACACAGTTAGCACTGCGAAGCAGGTTGTGCACCAGCGTCATGGTTAAGGCCGGCTGCCCAAAAAACGGAGCAAAGCTGCCACCCGCTTTTTTATCCGGCACCTGATCGGGCAGGATAGCCGTCAACTCCCCCGCCTTGAGTGCTTTTAGCAGTGCCATTACCCCGCGCCGGTTAGTGGGCACCAGTTTGGCTCCGGACTTTTCCCGGCTCTGGCGAATAATCGTTTCAAACTGCGGCATGTCCGGTGGCTGGTACAAGCTCGTCACATTGCTAACCTGGGCCAGATAGAGGCCCAACACCTCCCAATTGCCCAGGTGTGGAGCGAGTAATACCACACCGCGATTGCTGGCCAGGGCGGCATCCAGTAACGACTGGTTGTGAACGCGCAGGATTTTTTTATTGACCCAGGCGATCTCCCGCAGCCAGATAGAGCCGGTCTCCAGCAACATCTTGCCAGTTTCGGCGAGGCTCAGACGGGCAATTTGGCGTCGCTCTGCAACGGGCATGGCTGGAAAGCACAGCTCGAGGTTTTTTAATGTCACCAGATAGGAACGGGATTGCAACAGCGCTCCACAGCGACCAATGACAGCGCCAAGGGCGCGGCTCAGGGGCAGGGGCAATACTGCGCTGAATTGCAATAATCGCAGTGCCAGCCACTCTTTTATCGGTGCTGGAGGTCGCTGTTTGTTGGCTGTCATATAAGTTGGAATTCCGCGCGGATTGTCGGGCACTCTACCGAATCTCCTGTAATTGAACAACAAAGCTGAAAAAACAGCGGCATTCCTTGGTGCAGCAAGCGCGCGAGGCTATAATCTGGCCCCTGTTTTTCCCTGTCCCAGGCTGGCAGTTAGGCTGCGCCTTAGCCCCATTGGACAGGGTCTTAAAAATGAATTTTTCGCCGGAGGGTCAGGCCATCGTGTCAGAACTCAATAAACCCGATGTCAGCACGTTCCAGGGGCTGATTCTCGCATTGCAACAATACTGGGCCCGGCAGGGTTGTGTGGTCCTGCAACCACTGGATATGGAAGTGGGTGCCGGTACTTTTCATCCGGCCACCTTCCTCCGGGCCATCGGCCCGGAAACATGGAACGCGGCCTATGTGCAGCCCTGCCGCCGGCCTACCGATGGTCGCTACGGTGAAAACCCCAATCGCTTGCAACACTATTATCAATACCAGGTGGTGCTGAAACCTTCACCGGACGATATCCAGGCACTGTACCTCGACTCCCTGCGTGAATTGGGCATAGACCCTGCCATTCATGATATACGCTTTGTGGAAGATAACTGGGAGTCACCTACCCTGGGAGCCTGGGGCTTGGGTTGGGAAATTTGGCTGAATGGGATGGAAGTCACCCAATTTACCTATTTCCAGCAGGTAGGCGGTCTCGAGTGCTATCCGGTAACCGGCGAAATCACCTACGGTCTGGAGCGAATCGCCATGTATTTGCAGGGTGTGGATTCCATTTTTGACCTGGTCTGGACTGTTGGTCCCACTGGGGAAAAAGTGACCTATGGCGATGTCTTCCACCAAAACGAAGTGGAAATGTCCCACTTTAATTTCGAGGAAGCCAATGTGGATTTTCTGTTCCAGACCTTTGATGTGTGTGAGCAGGAGAGCCAGCGCCTGATCGACAAGGGATTACCCTTGCCCGCTTACGAGATGGTGATGAAAGCCTCCCATGCCTTCAATTTGCTGGATGCAAGGCACGCCATTTCCGTGACTGAGCGGCAACGCTTTATCCTCCGAGTTCGGACCCTTGCCCGGGCTGTCGCCCAGGCCTATTTTGATGTGCGCAAACAACTGGGCTTCCCCTTGGCGGAGGCCAATCTGCGCCAGCAAATACTGCAATTGAGCGAAGGAGGTGAGCAGTAATGACTCAGCATTTCCTGGTTGAACTGGGCACCGAAGAGCTGCCACCTACCGCCCTGAAGAAATTGATGCTGGCTTTTGCTGCTGAAGTGGAGCAAGGCCTGAGCCAACAGGGGCTGGAATTTACCACGCTGGAGCCCTATGCCACGCCGCGTCGGCTGGCGCTGATAGTGCGCGACCTGGCCGAGCAAACCGCCGCCAAGGACGTCGTCATCTGGGGCCCCCCGGCGAAAATTGCCTTCGATGCCGACGGCAATCCCACCAAGGCTGCACAGGCGTTTGCCAGTAAAAACGGCATTGAGCTAAGCGAATTGGCCAGCGAAAATGACGGCAAGGTCGACAAGCTGGTGTACCGATCAGTGGCCGGCGGTGAAGCCGCAACCAGCCTCTTGCCCGCCATCGTCAGCACCGCGCTTGCCAACCTGCCAATCGCCAAGCGCATGCGCTGGGGCGCACGCCGCACCGAGTTTGTCAGACCGGTGCACTGGCTGGTTATGCTGCTGGGGGATGAAATCGTCGACGCTGAAATCATGGGTCTGCAAGCCTCCAGGGAAACCCGCGGCCATCGCTTTCACTACGACCAGCCGCTGCTGGTGGAAAACGCCGACGACTACCTGAAAAAGCTCACTACCACAGCCCATGTAATGGTGGATTTTAACGCCCGCCAACAATTGATCCGGCAGCAGGTCGAGGCGGAAGCTGACAAGGTCAATGGCGTTGCGGTTATCGATCATGACTTGCTCGACGAAGTCACCGCCCTGGTCGAGTGGCCGGTTGCCTTAACCGGCCGCTTCGAGGAACGCTTTCTCAAGGTGCCACCCGAGGCCCTGATTTACTCCATGAAGGAACACCAAAAATATTTCCCGGTGGTGGATTTCGACGGCAAGTTGATGCCCAATTTCATCACTGTTGCCAATATCGAAAGCCTCGACCCGGCCCAGGTTATCGACGGCAACGAGCGGGTCATCCGCCCCCGTTTGTCCGATGCCGCGTTTTTCTTTCAGACCGACAAGAAAACCAGCTTGCAGGAATTTCGCCAGCGCCTGAAGCCCATTGTGTTTCAGGCCAAGCTCGGCTCAATCTATGACAAGACCGAGCGAATCAAGGCCCTGGCCGGAAAAATCGCCGCGCTGCTAAATGCCGATAACAGCAAGGTCGAAACAGCGGCAGAACTGTGCAAGTCCGATCTGGTATCCAGCATGGTCGGTGAATTCGACAAGATGCAGGGTTTGGCCGGTTACTACTACGCCCAACACGAAGGCCTGGATGACGAAATTGCCTGTGCCCTGAAGGAGCATTATCAGCCCAAATTCGCCGGCGACTCCCTGCCGGAGACGATAACAGGTACCATCGTCGCCCTGGCCGACCGTATGGATACCATCTGCGGCATTTTTGGGATAGGCGAAAAGCCCACCGGCTCCAAGGATCCCTTTGCCCTGCGCCGCGCCAGCCTCGGTGTTCTGCGCATCCTGGTGGAGAAAGAGCTTGCCCTCGACCTCAAGCAGTTACTGCAGTGGTCAGTGGAGCTGCATCAGGCCAATATCACCCAGCCACAAGCCACCATTGAGGCGGTACTGGCGTATATGATCGAGCGGTTTCGCGCCTGGTATGAGGAGGATAACATTCCCGCCGAAGTGTTCCAGGCGGTGCAAAGCAAGGAGATCACCCAGCCGCTGGATATCCACCAGCGGGTGTTGGCAGTGAGCGCGTTTAACCAGTTGCCCCAGGCCCAGGCGCTGGCCGCAGCCAATAAACGGGTATCCAATATTCTCGCCAAGGCGGACGCAACCAGTACAACCCTGGACCCGGCCCTGCTACAGGAAGAAGCGGAAAAATCATTGGCGCTTGCCCTTGAGCAGATGGCGCAGGAAGTCGAGCCTCTTTTCGCCCGCAGCGATTACACCGCAAGCCTCACCGCATTGGCGGCACTGAGAGAACCGGTTGACGCCTTCTTTGACGGTGTCATGGTAATGGTGGATGACGAAGCCCTGCGCAACAACCGCATCGCACTATTGAGCCAGTTGCGGGAATTGTTCCTGCGCGTCGCGGATATATCCCTGCTCTCGGTCAAGGGCTGAATTTTAGCCTCCCGATATATGTTGCAAGTCTATTAGGTTGGAAGTCTGGCGGGTTGTATTAATCGACGAACCGCCAGACGTCTGGCCGACATACCTCGCGGTCGGGCTGCTTTCGGTGCCATTGCAGCTTGTTGCTGATCGAGCATATCCACCCAGCACACTTTGGGGCTTTAGTCCTCAAACGTAATACCCACTCCTTAACCTGAATTTAACTCAGGTCGCTATCCTCTCTCGCTACTCCTCTTATATATGAATAGGCTGCCCGTCATCATTAGGGGTCCCATTGCGATTCTTACAGGGACACCCATAGTTACTGTGGGAGCCAATAGTGCTCTCCGTACAGACTGAATAGAATTGCACATTTGAGATATGAGTGGACTGCCCGTCATCGATGGGGGGAGCCCGTTGCGGATCGGCCATATCCCCCCGTCCACATTTGGCGGCTGTGAAACTCAACCATTTTTTGCGCAAAAAGACGCGCAAAAAATTGGGATTCGAACAGTCCTCGCCGACTACCCCAAATGTGGTCGGGGGGATAAGCATGGCCTGATTGATCCGCAACGGGCTCCCCCCACCGCTGACTACATTGCGCTTTTAAGAGCAGTGTAATCTCACTTCGAGCTTACAGATCTGAAATCTGCTCAAGACCTGATCGGTACGCCCGTCATGCCCACCAAAACCCGCAGAAGATCAAGATATTTGATTCTCGCGAGGACCTCATTATCTTTATCTTTATCCTTATTTTGTTTTTTCCAGAATCTCGCTCGATGCCTGGTCAAGGCTCGGTGGGTGTGCCCTGCCAGACCAATCAGGTCGCGTTTAGGCTCTCCGCGCTTTTCGGGCTTTCGCGGACGGATGTTTGAACGTAGCGTCAGCGGAGTGAGTTTCCGGGAGCGCGAAAAGCGCGGAGAGCCTGCGGCCGGTCTGGCAGGGCACACCCACCGGGCCGCCGCGTCAAACCAAGTATTACTACTAACCAATATTTAAGCGAAACGTAGAGAAGCGACAATTAGGACGTGCACAAATAACCAAAAGCGCGAAAAGTCCGAAGAGTCTTCGGCCGGTCTGGCAAGGCACAACCCACCGGGCCGCCGCGCCAAACCCTATTTTGCTACTAGCCAATATTTAAGCGAAACGCAGAGAAGCGACAATCTTAAGTAGTTCACAATTCGCAGCAGGGATGAAAAGCGAGAAGGACCTGCGGCCAGTCTGCCGGGGAACCGCCACCGAGCCGCCGCTCCAAACCATGTTTTGCTACGAACAATTACTGAAGCGGAGCACAGGGACTATTAAAGCCCTGTCTAGAAACCGGGAGCGCGGAGGGCCTGCGGCTGGTCCTGAACAGGTCCGCAGCACGACCATAAGCACCGAGATATACCCAGAAGCCTGCGGTCCGCCAGACCAAGCTCAGGCGCCTCACCAGAGGCGTCACGGCCCCAGCATAGCCATACCGTACACACACCGTAGCGTTGCTCTGTATAGTCTGCAGGATCAGTAAGCAGTCACTCACTAAACATCCAGGTTCGCTACTGCCAAAGCGTTTGTTTCGATAAATTCGCGCCGCGGCTCCACCTGGTCGCCCATCAGGGTGGTGAAAATCTGATCTGCGGCGATAGCGTCCTCAACTGTTACCTGCAACATGCGGCGGGATTCCGGATCCATAGTGGTTTCCCACAGCTGCTCCGGGTTCATCTCCCCCAGCCCCTTGTAACGCTGAATGTTATAGCCCTTGCGCGACTCCACCATCAACCATTCAAGCGCTTCGCGAAAAACAGTGGTTTCAAGTTTGCGTTCACCGCGTTGAATAAAACCACCCGCTTCAATCAGGTTTTCCAGGTGAGACCCAAGGGTGATGATTGAAGAGTATTCGCCGGACAAAAAGAAATCCCGGGAAAACAAAAAGTCACTGGGGACACCGTGCGCGGTGATACGCACCACGGGTAGGAACTGGTTGCGCTCAGGGTCTTCCTTGATCACCATTTCATAGCGATGACTGCCGCTGGCGTTGTTTAACAGCAGGCGATCCATCAAGCGCTCATTCCACTGCTCCACGGCATTGCGATCCGCTAATTGCGCCTCGGGCAGTCGATCCAGGTAGATCAACTGCTCCAGCACTTCAGAGGGATACAGCCTGGAGAGTCGCTGGATGGTCGCCATTACCGTGCGATACTCTTTTACCAGGTTCTCCAAAGCCTCACCGGTAATACCGGGTGCGTCAGCATTTACGTGCAGGGATGAGCCTTCCAGAGCCGCCTGGGTAAGGAATTGGTTCAGGGCATCATCGTCTTTCAGGTACTGTTCCTGTTTGCCCTTGCTGATCTTGTACAGAGGCGGCTGGGCAATGTAGATATGACCTCGCTCAATCAATTCGCGCATTTGACGGAAGAAGAACGTCAGTAACAGAGTGCGGATATGAGAACCGTCCACGTCCGCATCGGTCATGATAATGATACTGTGATAACGCAGCTTTTCCGGATCAAACTCCTGGGTGCCAATGCCGCAACCCAGGGCAGTAATCAAGGTACCCACCTCGGCGCTGGACAACATCTTATCGAAACGGGCTTTTTCCACGTTCAGGATCTTACCCTTCAGTGGCAAGATAGCCTGGGTCTTGCGTGCCCGACCTTGCTTGGCGGAACCACCGGCAGAGTCACCCTCCACCAGGTACAGTTCAGACAGTGCCGGATCCTTTTCCTGGCAGTCAGCCAGCTTGCCCGGAAGGCCAGCGATATCCAGGGCGCCTTTGCGACGTGTCATCTCCCGGGCCCTGCGAGCGGCTTCCCGGGCTTTGGCGGCTTCGATCATCTTGCCAACAATAGCCTTCGCTTCCTGCGGGCTCTCCATCAGATAATCACTAAAAGCGGCGCCCATCTCCTGTTCAACCGCCGTTTTCACCTCTGAGGAGACCAGTTTCTCTTTGGTCTGGGAGGAAAACTTGGGATCCGGCACCTTCACCGAGATAATTGCGGTCAAACCCTCACGAGCATCATCCCCGGTGGTATTAACCTTATCTTTTTTGCCGATTCCTTCTTTTTCAATATAGCTGTTCAAGCCTCGAGTCAGGGCCGCACGGAATCCGGCGAGGTGCGTACCTCCATCCCGCTGGGGAATGTTATTGGTGTAGCAATAGATGTTTTCCTGGAAACCATCATTCCACTGCAAAGCCACCTCGACACCAATACCGTCATCTTCACGCTGGGTACTGAAATGCATGACCTTATTAACCGGTGTTTTATTCAGGTTGAGGTACTCAACAAAGGCACGCAGACCGCCCTCATACTGGTATACCTCAACTTTGCCGCTACGTTCGTCTTTCAGGACGATCTTGACCCCGGAATTCAGAAATGACAGCTCCCGCAGTCGCTTGGCGAGATAATCAAAATGAAATTCAATATTGGTAAAGGTTTCCGAAGAAGGGTGGAAATGTACATCTGTACCGGTCAGCTTGGTTTCACCCACTACCGCCAGTGGGCCTTCCGGTACTCCGGAATGGTAAATTTGCTCGTACACCTTGCCACCGCGGCGAATGGTCAACTTCAAGGTTTCGGACAGAGCATTTACAACTGACACACCAACACCGTGCAAGCCGCCAGATACCTTGTAGGTATTACTGTCAAACTTACCACCGGCATGCAGGACCGTCATAATCACTTCGGCAGCAGAAACCCCCTCTTCTTCATGGATTTCTGTGGGTATACCCCGGCCATTATCCGATACAGATACCGATTCATCCGGGTGAATGACAATATTGATTTCCGAGCAGTATCCACCCAGGGCCTCATCGATAGAGTTATCCACGATTTCAAACACCATATGGTGGAGCCCGGTGCCGTCATCGGTATCACCAATGTACATACCGGGCCGCTTTCGCACAGCATCCAGCCCTTTTAATACTTTTATACTGGATGAGTCATAGATATTTTCTGACATTAACCTGTACTCCAACATTTAAGCAACATAGCTTAAGCTTATTTCTGTAAGTTACTCTCGACCGGAGCCTGTTAAGCAAATCGATGAGAGAATTTAATATAAACACTACGTACTGCTCCAGCTAAAACATGCACTATCAAGCATCAAGCCTGGAGCTTCCTTCCCAAAGGGCTTATTCAATCACTTCCGGGGTCAAGCTGCCGTGTTCCACGTGAAACACTTTTGTACTCACCTTGTCCTTTTTCGACAACAAATCCTGCCACGGACCAAGTACAGCCGCTCTTTCCACCCCTGTTACAAACACCTGACTACCCATTTCAATCAGCCAACCCGCCAATATAAACCGGAAGTTACTATCCAGTTCTGCCGGTAGATCATCAATCAAATACACACAACGCTTATCCAGTTGCTCTTTAAGCACCATGCCCTGGGCGATGTGTAACGCGCTAATCGAGACCTTTTGCTGGCCTCGGGATAAAACCTCCACGGCAAGGTTCTTACCTTGATAGAGTTTTAGGTCAGCTCGATGAGGGCCCTGCAAGGTGTAACCCAAATCAATATCTCGTTGGTGGCAGGCTCGCAACACTTCCCTTAGGGACTGCTCCGTATCCCAACCTGGAGAGTATTTGAGACGTAACCCATCAATACCAACACCTTCGGTCGCCAGAAGCTGACCACACTGTACTTCTAGCAAATCAAAGGCAGCACGCCGCATGGCGTGCAGTCGTTCGCCTGCCAGCGCCAACTCAGCATCCCAGGAATCCAGCATTAAACGGTCAATTTTACCACGTCTGATAAGGCTATTGCGTTGTTTTAGGCATTTTTCGTAAGCTCGCCAAACATCGAAAAACTCGTGTTCCACGTGGAACACCAACCAGTCCAGAAACTGCCGCCTGTTTTGCGGACTACCTTCCAGCAAAGCAAAAGAATGGCCATTAATTACCCTAATCGGCAAACTCTGCGCTAACTCGGCAGCCGCCGAACAACGCTGCCCGGCTTTTTTAATGATTACTTCGCCGTTGGCACTGCGCTGTATACCAACAGGAATTTGAACCTGATTGTCATCCAAAACAACACCAAAAACGGTATAGCTGCTGGCGTCGTAATTAATAAGGGATTTAAACTTGCGGCTGCGAAACGAGCGGCCGAGAGAGAGGATACTGACTGCTTCCAGAACACTGGTTTTACCACTGCCGTTATCGCCGTAGAACACATTCAGCCCCGGTGATAACAACAGATCGACCGCCTTGAGGTTACGCAAGTTGGTAACCACCAGGCGCTTTACAGTCATATAGGAATATCTTTAAAACACTATTATAAGAAACTAACCAGTATACCTGCCGTGCGTAGCCATAAATTACAAGCGCATTGGCATAATGACATAAACCGAATCGCTGTTTTCCGGTTCCTCCAGCAGAGCACTGCTATTGGAATCCGAAAGCGTGATTTTGATTTTATCAGAACTGAGAACCGAAGTGACGTCTTGCAAGTAACTGACGTTAAAGCCTATCTCCAGTGAATCGCCACTGTACTCCACACCAACCTGTTCCTCAGCCTCTTCCTGCTCCGGGTTATTGGCAACTATGGTTAATTGACCATCGGACAACAGCAGGCGCACACCACGATACTTTTCATTAGATAAGATCGCCGTGCGCGCAAAGGCCTGGCGCAACTCTTCTCGACTCCCAATCACTTCTTTATTTCCGCCCCGTGGCAGTACCCGCTCGTAATCGGGAAATTTTCCATCCACAAGTTTGGAAGTAAACGTGTAGTTTTCCGTGACAACCCTGATATGGTTAGACCCGAGCACGACATCGACCAGACCTTCCCCATCCAGCAGCCGGGCCAATTCCACCACACCTTTACGCGGCAAGATGGCCTGCACCGAAGCGTCAGTGCTGAATGATACAGGCCGAGTACACATAGCCAAACGGTGTCCGTCTGTAGCTACAGCGCGCAACAGCCCAGTTTGCACTTCCCACAACATACCGTTCAGGTAATAGCGCACATCCTGTTGCGCCATGGCGAAGCCAGTGCGATCAATCAAGCGTTTGATATCCTGTTGTTCACAGCTGAAAGAAATGTCCCCTGAAGCTTGCTCGACATTGGGAAAGTCGGCCGCGGGCAAGGTCGACAGGGTAAACCGACTGCGACCGGATTTAAGTACAACCCGCTGATTATCGTAACTGAAATTCAGCGTTGCATCGTCAGGGAGCGAACGACAAATATCCAACAATTTGCGTGCCGGGACAGTGATCTCACCTATATCTACTGAGTCAGTCAGATCGACTCTGGCGATAATCTCCACTTCCAGATCGGTACCGGTAATGGATAACTGGTTTTTATCCAAAGCCAACAGCACATTAGCCAAAACGGGCAAGGTCTGGCGACGCTCAACGACTCCGGCCACCAGTTGCAAAGGTTTCAAAATTGCTTCACGGGATACACTGAATTTCATGATTTTATCTCTAATCTCCTGGGTTCACTTCCTGCTTACCTAATCCGATGCGACTGAAAATCCCCTGCCAGCCACAACCAAATTCAACCGCGGTATCTCAACAAAATGGAGGTTAATAATAGCTTAATTACGTCGTCAGAGATCGCTGCAGATTCTTCCAATCCTCGCGAATATCCGCGTCTTGCTCACGCAGTTCCTTGATCTTGCGACATGCGTGTAACACAGTAGTGTGATCTCGTCCGCCGAACGCATCGCCGATTTCAGGCAGGCTGTGATTGGTCAATTCCTTGGCCAGCGACATAGCGACTTGCCGGGGTCGAGCAACCGAGCGACTGCGCCGTTTGGATAGCACGTCACTGACCTTTATCTTGTAATACTCCGCCACTACTCGCTGGATATTATCGATACTAACTTGCTTATCCTGTAGAGCCAGCAAATCCTTAAGCGCTTCTTTGACCAGGTTTACGTCAATGGCTCGGCCCGTAAAATGCGCATTGGCAATAACCCGCTTCAAAGCCCCTTCAAGTTCACGGACATTAGACCTGATCCGCTGGGCAATAAAAAAGGCCGCTTCATTGGGCAACAACATATTTGATTGCTCTGCCTTTTTCATCAGGATCGCGACCCTGGTCTCGAGCTCGGGAGGCTCTACTGAGACCGTCAAGCCCCACCCAAACCTGGATTTCAGGCGCTCTTCAAGTCCATTGATTTCTTTCGGGTAGCGATCGCAAGTCAGGATAATCTGTTGCCCACCTTCCAGCAGCGCATTGAAGGTATGAAAAAACTCCTCCTGTGATCGCTCCTTACCGGCAAAAAACTGAATATCATCAATCAACAGTGCATCCACCGAGCGGTAATAACGCTTGAAATCACTGATGGCATTCAGTTGCAAAGCCTTTACCATATCCGCCACAAACCGCTCGGAGTGCAAGTAGACAACCTTCGCGTGGGGATTTTGAGCTGCCATGGCATTGCCCACAGCGTGCATCAAATGAGTTTTGCCCAGACCTACACCGCCGTAGATAAACAACGGGTTATAAGCGCCGCCCGGGTTTTCCGCGACCTGCCGTGCGGCAGCCAACCCCAACTGATTGGATTTACCTTCAACAAAACTCTGAAACGTAAAACTCTCATTGAGATAGTTGCGATGCTTTAACCCGCCTTCAACTTCAACAGTCGAAGCGCGATTACTATTTTGCGGAGAAACACGAACCCCTTGTACTTCGCTTCTGAGCGCCGAGCTCGCATCGATCACATTGGTTACTGCCGACGACGCCTCTGGATTCGCGGGAGTATCAGGCGATTCGCCGGAAAAACCGGGAACTGCCGTGAGCGCGGGTTGAGTAATAATAGAAGGTTGTTTTTCACGGCGCTGGAATCGTCCGCCGGCAACTGGTGCATTGGCCACCAACAGCTCTACCGAGAAATTCATCTGGTTGCTATGCTGACCCGCTAACTCCTGTATCCGCGACAGAAATTTATCGTTCACCCAATCCATCACAAAACGATTTGGTGCGATTAATCTCAGATTTTGACCCGCAGAACCTGCATCGACTTTCAGGGGGCGAATCCAGGTATTGAACTGCTGCGACGGCAGCTCACTTTTCAATGATTCGGCGCATCGTTTCCAGACCGATTCTGGCAAAACCTCTCCCCTCAACAAGCTTTCCATTATTTTACTGAGCGCCCTTTTCGGCTGATTTTCTGAGCGCGGTATTTTACCCACAACCCGGGTAAGTTATCCACAATTAATTTTATATTTTCAGAACCCATTAAAATAATTATTTATATTTCAATAAGTTAGAAGGACGAATCTGAAGCATTTCCCATCATACACTCATCTTTGGTAGCAGCCCAGCCCCAACCACCTGTGTATAAGTCTGTGTATAAACTATTGAAAACTTGGTGATTAGCAGTGCAAAACACGGTACAGAAACCGATTTCACAAAATACTTCCCAGATCTGTAAATTGGTTGCAATACACGGCCTAATTTATTAGAATTCGCGCCTCTTTTTTCCTGCGTGAATCTCCTCCCCGCTGCCATGGTTTGCATTTTAGCGGCTCGGCAACAAAAGTAGATTCGCGCGATTGCTTCGGTTTATGACTTAAACAGCAGGACAGACCCATGAAAAGAACATTCCAACCCAGCGTATTAAAGCGCAAGCGTACCCACGGCTTTCGTGCTCGTATGGCCACTAAAAACGGCCGCAAGGTTCTGGCTCGTCGTCGCTCCAAAGGTCGTCAGGAACTGGCAGCGTAATAGATCCTGCGCTGTCACTCCTTGATCTGCAAAGAGGCCCATTCTTCCCGTTCAAGCTATTGCGGAAGTTTGCACTCCGGACTGCGCCCCCGGGTATTTTCCCGGGCGCCGGTCACTCCTAAATAATCGAACAGTAACATTGTCGATGGATAGTCGCGTGTCGAGTTTGGCTTTCACTAAGTCTCACAGGTTACTCAACGCCGGCGATTTTCAGGCTGTATTCAACGACGCCCCCGTGCGCGCACCACACGCTCATCTGCTGATTCTCTCCCGCCCAAACACCCGCAACCACCCTCGCCTGGGACTGGTAATCGGCAAGAAAAACGTTCGCCTGGCAACCAGCCGCAATCAAATCAAACGCCTGCTGCGCGAGACCTTTCGCTTGCGCCAGCAGGAATTGGCCGGGCTGGATATCGTTATCCTGGCGCGCAGAGGTCTCGACCAACTGGACAAGAAAAACCAGCACAAGCTGTTCGATAAACAGTGGTCCCGACTGATCAAAAAAGCCGGCGATCTGCAACCGCCGGCGCGCTCGGGAAATACGGCATGAAAGCTGCGGGTATCGCACTGATTAAAGTCTACCGATACCTCGCCAGCCCATGGGTCGGCAACCAGTGTCGCTTCTACCCAACCTGTTCGCACTACGCCGAAGAGGCTATCGGACATCACGGCCTGATAAAAGGCTGCATACTGACAGCGAAACGACTGTTAAAATGCCATCCCTGGCACCCCGGCGGTATCGATTTTGTCCCTGGTACCGAGCCGCAGCAGCACCCGGATACATCACCATCAGACCATTAACCAGTAATTAACTACGGCAGCGAATTAAATGGATTGGCAAAGAATAAGCATTTTGGGAGCTATAGGATTAGTTTCCATTCTATTGATTAACCAATGGGGAGAATTCCAGGAACGCAACCGGCCAGTTATTTCCCAGGAAACAACCATTACTACAACTCCGGGACAAGCTGTCGCAGATACTGCGCTGGACACTGTGCTGGAGGCTGATGCCGCCGCCGATTCAAGTATGGCCAGTGACATCCCAACCGCCACTGCCAGCAGCGAAAATCCGGCGAGCCTGCCGTCACCCGGTTTACCCGCCAAGAACCGCCTGGTCAGTGTCGAAACCGATACCCTCTCGGTATTGATCGACACCCTTGGCGGTGACCTTGTCAAAGTCGCCCTGTTGCAACACAAGGAATCCCTGGAGGACAAGAATAAACCGCTGATTCTGCTGAACCGCACCGAGTCGACTATTTATATTGCCCAAAGCGGACTGATAGGCCAAAACGCAACCGACACCGCCGCCGGTCGCCCGCTGTTTCGCAGTGGCCAGCCCCAATACAGCCTTGCCCAGGGACAGGACAGCCTCTCGGTTGATCTGTACTACCAGCAAGGCGACGTCAAAATTACCAAACGTTTCACCTTCCAGCGCAACAGCAATCTGGTCAATGTCGAATACCTGATTGACAACCAGAGCCCGGAAACCTGGCAGGCCGCCATGTACGGCCAAATCAAGCGCGACAGCCACAACCCGGTATCCGCTGACGGGCTTGGCATGCAACCCTATCTGGGCGCCGCGCTGACCACCACCGAAACCAACTACAAAAAGCTCGATTTTGACGATCTGGCCGACCCCGACCTGGTGCGCGCCGGCGGTTTTAAAACCAGCATCCAGGGCGGCTGGGTCGCCATGGTGCAACACTATTTCCTCAGTGCCTGGATCCCCGACAGTGAGCAAACCAATAACTACAGTTTGCGCAAAGGCCGCGGTGACATCTACCTGTTGGGCTTTACCAGTCCCCAGACCGCCGTGCCCGCCGGTGGCCATGGCGTTATAAAAGCTTCTTTTTATGCCGGCCCCAAGGACATTGACCTGCTGGAGTCCATATCGCCCTACCTGGACCTCACTGTTGATTACGGCTGGCTCTGGTGGATTGCCAAACCGCTGTTTCACGTGCTGGACTTTATCCACGGCATTCTCGGCAGCTGGGGCTGGTCTATTATCGCCCTGACCGTATTGATTAAACTGGCTTTCTTTCACCTGTCCGCCACCAGTTACAAGTCCATGGCGAAAATGCGCAAGTTCGGCCCCGAAATGCAGCGCATGAAGGAACTCTATGGTGACGACCGCCAGAAGATGTCCCAGGAGATGATGAAGCTCTATAAAAAGGAGAAGATCAACCCGCTCAGTGGCTGTCTGCCCATCCTGGTGCAGATGCCCGTGTTTATCTCCCTCTACTGGGTACTGATGGAGAGTGTGCAATTACGCCACACCCCGTTCCTGGGCTGGATTGCCGACCTGTCCGTCAAGGACCCCTACTTTATCCTGCCGGTGGTCATGGGCGTCACCATGTGGATCCAGCAAAAACTCAACCCGACCCCACCGGACCCTACCCAAGCCAAGGTAATGCAGTTATTGCCGCTGGTGTTTACCTTTATGTTTATGTGGTTCCCCGCTGGCCTGGTGCTCTACTGGGTGGTTAACAATACCCTCTCCATCGCCCAGCAATACGTGATTACCCGCCAGATTGAAGCCGGGGACAAAACCTAGCGCGCTGACGCTGCCGAGCACTTGCGACAACCTCCGGGAGCCTATGCCTTACCGCACAGACACCATAGCCGCCATAGCCACCCCGCCCGGTAAGGGCGGGGTCGGCATTGTGCGCGTATCCGGCCCGGCCGCCGCCACCATTGCGGCGGCCGTAATCGCTGCCCCCCTGCAGCCACGCAAGGCTCACTACGGTGCCTTTCTCGACGGCGACCAACACACCATTGACGAGGGATTAGCGCTCTATTTCCCCGGCCCAAACTCTTTCACCGGCGAGGATGTGCTGGAACTGCAGGGCCATGGCGGCCCCATCATTCTCGACTGCCTGCTGCGCCGGGTCACCGAGCTGGGCGCCCGCCTGGCCAAACCGGGGGAGTTTTCCGAGCGCGCTTTTCTCAACGACAAGCTGGACCTGGCCCAGGCCGAGGCCATTGCCGACCTGATTGAAGCCTCCTCCGAACAAGCCGCCAGAAACGCCGTGCACTCCCTGCAGGGCGCCTTTTCCAAAGAGATACACCAGCTGGTGGAAGCGCTGATCCAACTGCGCATTTACGTCGAAGCGGCCATCGACTTTCCGGAGGAGGAAATTGATTTCCTCGCCGACGGTAAGGTCGCCAGCGATCTGCAGCAGATTCTGCAGCAATTGCGTCGGGTGCAGGAGCAGGCGCGCCAGGGCTCGCTCCTGCGTGAGGGCATGAAGGTGGTCATTGCCGGTCGCCCCAACGCCGGTAAATCAAGCCTGCTCAATGCCCTGTCCGGGCGGGAAGCGGCTATCGTTACCCACATAGAAGGCACCACTCGCGACGTGCTGCGCGAGCAAATACACATCGATGGCATGCCTCTGCACATTATCGATACCGCCGGCCTGCGCGACAGCCCCGACGAGGTGGAGCAAATCGGCATCGCCCGCGCGTGGCAGGAAATTCGCGCCGCAGACCGCATCCTTATGGTGGTGGATTCCACCACCACCAGCGAGCGGAAAGCGGCCGCTATTTGGCCGGAGTTTGTCGACCAGTTGCCGGATCCCGACCGCATCACCCTGGTTTTGAACAAGTCCGATCTCAACCCCGCCTGCACTACAGAGCTGCCAACCGAGTCGGCGGTAATCCGTTTATCGGCCAAAACCGGAGCTGGCATTGACCAGCTGCGCACCCACCTGAAAGAGTGTATGGGTTACGAGGCCACCCTGGAGGGTGGCTTTATCGCCCGCCGTCGCCACCTGGATGCCCTCCAGCGAGCACTGAGTGCCCTGCTTACCGGTCAGCAGCAATTGCTGGACATGGGTGCCGGTGAGTTGCTGGCGGAAGATTTGCGCCAGGCACAAAATGCACTGGGTGAAATCACCGGCAGCTTTACCCCGGACGAATTACTCGGGCGCATCTTCTCCAGTTTCTGTATTGGCAAATAATCTTCGCCATTCTTCTTCCATCGCTTAATCCCCCTATTTTGTCACCTGAAAGCTCCTGCGTGCCCTTGTAATCTATTTACCACCATAAGATACAAAGGTTATCCACAACTATTCACAGGTTTATCCCCTAAGCGTCTGAAAATTAATACTTTTGCCTGACCTAAAAGCCAAAATGTGGACAACGCCTGTATCCAGCCTGAATTAACTGGGCATGAAAATGGGGATAACCGGGAGTTTCTCCTGCCAGCCTCTATCTCACCTTTTCTGTCAGCAGGATAGCAGCAGCTTGTGAGCAGGACATACCGCTTCAATACAGCTCTTACAAATCTTGTAAAATTTTGTTTTTAAAAGATTTTTTTGGCTTATCCACAGATATCTGCGCGACCATTAATAACAACAACTACTTAACAACATATATATATTTAAAAGATTATTAATTAATAATTTTGTTTTATAGGCAAAATCCATCGCTGAAATTTTGATCAAATCCGCCAGCACCCCTATAATATGCGGCCGCCGAAATTTGCCTTCGGCCACAGAGTCATTTTTCCCCCTGAGATCAGTGTATGGATTATCCGAAACGCTATGATGTAATCGTGATTGGTGGCGGTCACGCTGGTACCGAAGCTGCGCTGGCAGCTGCGCGTATGGGGGTCGATACCTTGCTATTGACCCACAACATCGAAACTCTGGGGCAGATGAGTTGTAACCCGGCGATTGGCGGTATTGGCAAGAGCCACCTGGTGAAAGAGATTGATGCCCTGGGTGGTGCCATGGCCCTCGCCACCGACCAGGGTGGCATCCAGTTTCGCACCCTCAATGCCCGTAAAGGGCCAGCCGTGCGGGCCACCCGTGCCCAGGCGGACAGGATTCTGTACAAGGCGGCAGTGCGCAATATCCTGGAAAACCAGCCCAATCTCGATATCTTCCAGCAGGCAGCTGACGACCTGATCGTCGCTGACCACGGCCAGGGCGAGCGGGTCGAGGGTGTTGTTACGCAGATGGGGGTTCGTTTCCACGCCACCACGGTGGTGTTAACCGTGGGCACATTTCTCGGTGGCAAAATCCATATTGGCTTGCAAAATCACTCCGGCGGCCGCGCCGGTGACCCGCCCTCTATCGCCCTGGCGCAGCGATTGCGCCAATTGCCGCTGCGAGTCGGCCGCTTGAAAACCGGAACTCCACCGCGAATTGACGCGCGCAGTGTCAATTTTTCCGGTCTTGAGCAACAGTACGGAGATACGCCGGAACCGGTGATGTCCTTTCTCGGCCGGGTGCAAGATCACCCCCGTCAAACCTGTTGCTGGATTACCCACACCAACCAGCGCACCCACGACATCATTTTCAAGGGGCTGGATCGATCCCCCATGTACACCGGCGTGATCGACGGTATCGGTCCGCGCTACTGCCCATCGGTGGAAGACAAGGTGCATCGTTTCGCCGACAAGGACTCGCACCAGATATTCATCGAACCCGAGGGGCTGACCACCCACGAACTCTATCCCAATGGCATATCCACCAGCCTGCCCTTTGACGTGCAGCTGGAACTGGTGCACTCCATCAAAGGCTTCGAGAATGCCCATATCACTCGTCCCGGCTACGCCATCGAATACGATTTCTTTGACCCCCGTGACCTCAAATACAACCTGGAAAACAAGTGCATTGACGGTCTCTATTTTGCCGGCCAGATCAATGGCACTACTGGCTACGAAGAGGCCGGGGCCCAGGGGTTGCTGGCCGGTGCCAATGCCGCGCTGCGAGCCCAGGGCAAGGACGACTGGTGCCCGCGCCGGGATGAAGCCTATATCGGGGTGCTGGTCGACGACCTGATTACCATGGGCACCCGCGAGCCCTATCGCATGTTTACCAGCCGGGCGGAATATCGCCTGCTGTTGCGCGAGGACAATGCCGATTTGCGCCTTACCGAGACCGGTCGCAAGTTGGGTTTGGTGGACGATGCCCGCTGGCAGGCGTTCACTGAAAAGCGGGAAGCGATCGAGCTCGAGCAGCAGCGACTGCGCGACACCTGGATTCAGGCCGGCAGCAGCGCCGCGACGCAACTGGCTGAAAAGCTGAAATCGCCGCTGCAGCGGGAATACAGCTTGCTGGATTTGTTGCGGCGGCCGGAGTTGACCTACGCTGATGTGGCGGCCCTCAAGGGTACCCCCAGCGACAACCCCCAGGTTAGGGAGCAAGTTGAAATCGATGCCAAGTACGCCGGTTACATCGACCGTCAACAGGACGAGATCCTGCGGGTACGCCAGCACGAAAATACCCCCATTCCCGCTGATTTTGACTACCTTGTGGTGGAGGGGTTGTCCAATGAAATCAAGCAAAAACTTGCCGATGCCCGCCCTGAAACCCTGGCCCGAGCGTCGCGAGTGCAAGGTGTCACGCCGGCGGCCGTGTCGCTGTTATTGATCTACCTGAAGAAAAAAGGCCTGTTGAAAAAACAGGCGCTGGTGTAATCTGCCGGTGGTTGAGGTAGTGGAAGACAAGTTACTGCAGCAATTGCTGGGCGGGCTCCAGCAGATGGGGCTGACGGTCAGCGAACACCAGGCCAGCCAACTGATCGCTTACGTGCAATTGTTCGACAAATGGAACCAGGCGTTTAACCTGTCGGCGATTCGCGACCCCCGGCAAATGGTCGATCGCCACTTGCTCGACAGTCTCAGTGTGGCCCCCTATATCGAGGCCGAGCGCATTGTCGATGTAGGCACCGGTGGTGGCCTGCCGGGCATTCCGCTGGCTATTTTCTTCCCGCAAAAGCGTTTTACCCTGCTGGACAGTAACGGCAAGAAAACCCGTTTTTTGTTCCAGGTAAAAACCCGGCTCGGCCTGGATAATGTCAGTATTGAGCATACCCGCGTTGAAGCCTGGCAGCCGCAGCCGCTGTTTGAAGCAGTCATCAGCCGGGCGTTTGCCAGTCTCGGGGATATGCTGGCGGGCTGCCAGCACTTGCTCCAGCCGGACGGTGTTTATTACGCCATGAAAGGCATTTATCCACATGACGAGTTGAGAGAGGTGGGAAAACACTATAAGGTTTTAGCCTCTCACACCCTACAGGTCCCCCGCGAAGACGGACAACGTCATTTGCTGGTGTTATCCAGTTAATCTTATTTGGTTTTGCAGGACACTCATTTGACCAGAACATTCGCCATCGCTAATCAGAAAGGTGGGGTCGGCAAGACCACTACTTGTGTCAATCTGGCTGCATCGCTGGCGGCCACCCGCAAAAAAGTCTTGCTGGTAGACCTCGACCCCCAGGGCAATGCCACCATGGGCAGCGGGATCGACAAGAACAGCCTCGACCTGTCCATCTACGAAGTACTGGTCGGCAGCTGTACTGCTGAGCAGGCTCTGGTGTACTCCGAAACTGGCGATTTCTCGGTGTTGCCGGCCAATGGTGATCTGACCGCAGCGGAAGTGGAGATGCTGGAGTTATCCGCCAAGGAGCGACGCTTGCGTGAGGCCCTGGGCAGTCTCGATGGCCGTTTTGATTACATCATTGTGGATTGCCCGCCATCGCTCAACATGCTGACCGTTAACGCACTGGTGGCTTGCGACGGGGTGATTATCCCCATGCAGTGTGAGTATTACGCACTTGAGGGCTTGTCGGCGCTGGTCAACACCATCAACCAGATTCAGGCGGTACTCAACCCCGGGCTGCGCATCGAAGGCATCTTGCGCACCATGTATGATCCGCGCAACAGCCTTACCAACGACGTCTCGGCGCAGTTAACGAGTTATTTCGACGATCGTTTATATCGTACCTGTGTACCGCGCAATGTGCGCCTGGCGGAGGCGCCGAGTTTTGGCCAACCCGCCTTGGTCTACGATCGTCAATCCAAGGGCGCTATTGCTTATTTGGCTCTGGCGGGGGAAATATTGCGCCGCCATGAAGCGGCTCAAGTCAACGAAACCGTGCAGGCCTGAGCCGCTTGCGTATAACTCGCTAACGCTTAAAGCCCCGCCTCGAGATCAAGCAGGAATTCAAAATTTTATGGCAGCAAAACGAAAAGGACTGGGACGTGGATTGGACGCCCTGTTAGGCACCAATGCCAACTCACCTGCAGACGCAATTGCTGCCGTCACTTCACCGGAGGAGGGGCGCGACGGCAAGTTGAGTCAATTACCGGTGGAGTTTATCCAGCGCGGCAAGTACCAGCCGCGTCGGGACATGAACCAGCAGGCTCTGCAGGAGTTGGCGGAGTCCATCAAAAACCAGGGCGTCATGCAGCCCATCGTAGTGCGTCCGATAGCTGCGGATCGTTACGAAATCATTGCCGGGGAGCGACGCTGGCGTGCCACCCAGCTGGCGGGGCTGGACACCATCCCCTGTGTGATCCGCGAGGTCACTGACGAAGCCGCCATCGCCATGGCGCTAATTGAAAATATCCAGCGCGAGGATCTCAATCCCATTGAAGAGGCCATTGCCCTCAAGCGTCTGCAAGACGAGTTTGGTTTGACCCACCAGGAAGTGGCCGAAGCGGTGGGTAAATCCCGCACCACAATCACCAACCTCCTGCGCCTGATCAGTCTGACCGAGGATGTAAAAACCCTGTTGGAACACGGTGATCTGGAAATGGGCCACGCCCGCGCGCTGCTGACACTGGAGGATGGGGAGCAGAGCGACATTGCCCGCCAGGTGGTGGCGAAAGGGCTGTCAGTACGCCAGACCGAAGCGCTGGTGCGTAAAATCCAGCAAGGGCTGCCGAAAATAGAAGTTGAAAAAGCCGATGCGGACGTCAGCAAACTGGAAGAATCCCTGTCGGAAAAAATTGGCGTGCCGGTTTCCATCTCTTACAACAACAAAGGCAAGGGCAAACTGGTGTTGAATTACAGCAGCCTGGATGAACTGGATGGCATACTTGTGCACCTGGGATACAACCCCTAGGGTTATTGCTACTTTTCACCACAAGATAGTGTATTCAACTAATTGATGAGGCGACTGTTGACGCTTACGGTTGATTGCCGGGGTGCTTCAACCTATAATTCGCGTCGCTCTTATGGTTACAAAATGAGCCGATATGGGCAAAGTTAGAGCAGAACTGGCAGTATTTCGACATCGAGCGTAATGAGAGAAGACGCGTTGATGAGCATCAGGTGAGCAAAAGGTGGGCATAAAAAGACCGCCGGTTTACCGAGTGGCGGTGAAGCAACTGCTAGTGTTAATGCTCGTGGGAGTAGTATTGGGGGTTATCGACACTCGCCTGGCCTGGTCTGTGGTGAGTGGCGGATTAATAGCGATCATTCCTCATTTCTACTTCACCGTTTCCGCTTTCCGCTTTCAGGGAGCAGCGGCTGCCGCGCAGGTTACGCGATCATTCAATCGCGGCGAGGCCGGTAAATTTGTACTAACCCTGCTGGGTTTCGCTTGTGTGTTCGGGTTTTTACCCCAGCTACAGGCAGGGGCGGTTTTTGCCGGATTTATCGGCATGTGGTTACTGCAGGTCTGGTTGACCGCGCAAGCTTTGCAAGCTTGAACAAGAAAGCGCCAAGCAGCAAATTGGCGAATAGTGATTGCAAAACGTATTAATTGAAAAGTTGTAAAAGCCCACTGCAGGGCAGCGGTCTTTTGCAACTTTTTAAACTATTTAGGGTGCTTGAGAAACGATGGCAAGCGAAGGGCTGACACAAACAGGTTATATTCAACATCACCTGCAAAATATGGCGTACGGCAAACTGCCGGCCGGTTATGTGCGGGTAGATGCCGAAGGACATCAACATGTGCTGGAGCAAGCGACATGGACGCTGGCGCATACTTCCCAGGAGGCGGCCGACATGGGTTTTTGGGCTGTCCACCTGGACACCCTGGGCTGGTCGATCGCTCTAGGCGCGCTGTTTTGCTTCCTCTTTACCCGGGCGGCCAAAAGAGCTACCAGTGGTGTACCCTCCGGTCTGCAAAGCTTTGTTGAGCTGGTGGTGGAGTTTGTCGACGGGGTTGTGAAAGACACCTTTCACCACAGCAACAAACTGGTTGCACCTATGGGCCTGACGATTTTCATGTGGGTTTTTATGATGAACCTGATGGATTTGGTGCCTATTGACTGGCTGCCGCTGGGCGCCCAGGTCATCTCTGGTGATCCCCACCTGTTTTTCAAAGTAGTCCCCACCACAGACCCCAATGCCACTTTGGGCATGGCCATTGGCGTATTCCTGCTGATGATATTCTTCAGCATCAAGAACAAGGGAATTGGCGGGTTTGTAAAAGAGTTGGCTCTGCATCCGTTTAACCACCCTCTGATGATTCCCTTCAACCTGTTCCTCGAGCTGGTTGGTCTTATCGCCAAGCCCATATCTCTGGGGCTCCGATTGTTCGGTAACCTGTACGCAGGTGAGATGATATTCATCCTGATTGCCCTGCTCTACTCGGCTGGTTTGATTGCCGGCATTGGCGGCGGCGTACTGCAGTTGGGCTGGGCGATTTTCCACATCCTGGTAATTACCTTGCAGGCTTTTGTCTTTATGGTGTTGACCACTGTGTATATGGCAATGGCCCACGATGTCGACGAGAGTCACTGATTTTTAAGCTTTTTCAACTTTAACTTTCAACCTTTAAACTTTTAAACACTTAAAACTGGAGAAAACAATGGAAGCAATTGGTTTGGTATACGTAGCTAGCGCACTGCTGATCGGTTTGGGCGCACTGGGTACTGCAATCGGCTTTGGTACCTTGGGTGGCAAGCTGCTGGAAGGTTCTGCACGTCAGCCGGAACAGGGTCCTGCCCTGCAGGGTAAAATGTTCCTGATGGCAGGTCTGCTGGATGCGGTACCAATGATCGGTGTTGGTATCGGCATGTACCTGATCTTTGTTGTTGCACCTGGTCTGGCGGGCTAATTACCTCTGTCTTTAATAAACTTTCCTTAAAGAACAATGAGGTGTCGGTGTGAACATTAATTTGACTTTGATTGGTCAAACGATTTCGTTCTTTTTCTTCGTGTGGTTCTGCATGAAGTTTGTTTGGCCAGCGCTCATGGCCGTAATGGCAGAGCGTGAAAAGAAAATCGCCGATGGTCTGGAAGCTGCTGATCGGGCAGACAAGGATCTTGAGTTAGCGCAGAAAAAAGCTACTCAACAAATGCGACAGGCTAAAGAAGAAGCAGCGGCAATCATCGAGCAGGCCAACAAGCGTGCTAGCCAGATTGTTGAAGAAGCCAAAGAACAAGCTGTTGCCGAAGGCAAGCGCCTGAAAGCAGCGGCTGCAGCGCAGATCGAGCAGGACGTTAACCGCGCGAAAGAAGAGTTGCGCGGTAAGGTTGCCAAGCTGGCTCTGGCGGGTGCTGAAAAAATTCTTGGCGCTACTATCGACGAAGCCGCAAACAGCGATCTGGTAAACCAGCTAGCTGCTGACTTGTAAGTGAGGTAGACAATGGCCGAGCTTACGACCCTAGCCAGACCTTACGCCAAGGCCGCTTTTGAAATCGCCGATAAAAGCGGTGATTTGCAAAAGTGGTCGCAAATGTTGGTTCTCGCTGCTGCGGTTGCGCAGCACGACGGAATGATCAAGGTATTGTCTTCGCCAGCACTCACTGCAGAACAAAAGTCGAAAGCTTTTGTGGATGTGTGTGGTGATGAGCTGGACGAACAGGCCATCAACATGATCACTACACTGGGTGAAAACAAGCGCTTGACCCTGCTGCCACAAATTCAGCAGTTGTTCGAAGTGCACAAAGCCCAGCGAGAGCGCTCCGTCGATGTCGAGGTAACCACGGCGTTCGAGTTGTCAGGCGAATTGCAAAATAAGTTGGCGAAGGCACTCAGTGCCAAGCTGAACCGTGAAGTAACTTTATCTGCTTCGGTAGATAAAACCCTATTGGGTGGGGCCCTGGTAAGAGCGGGTGACACAGTAATTGACGGTTCGGTGCGTGGTCGATTGGCCAAGCTCGCCGAAGCGATGAACTCCTAGTCCGGTCGGCCGGAAAGGAATTGAGGAACAGAGCATGCAGCAACTGAATCCTTCTGAAATCAGTGACATTATCAAGCAGCGCATCGAAGGTCTCGATGTTTCTGCCAAAGCCCAAAATGAGGGCACAGTCGTTTCTGTAACGGATGGTATTATTCGTATTCACGGTCTGGAAGACGTGATGTACGGTGAAATGATTGAGTTTGAAGGTGGTGTCTATGGTATGGCACTTAACCTCGAGCGCGACAGCGTCGGTGCGGTAGTCCTGGGTGACTACCAGGGTGTGGCGGAAGGCCAGACCTGTAAATGTACCGGCCGAATCCTTGAAGTACCGGTGGGTGAAGAATTGCTGGGTCGCGTCGTTGACGCCCTCGGTAACCCCATCGATGGCAAGGGCCCAATCGGCAACAGCTTGACCGACGCAATTGAAAAAATTGCACCCGGTGTAATTGAGCGTAAATCCGTTGACCAGCCAGTGCAGTTCGGTTTGAAATCCGTGGATGCGATGGTGCCAGTAGGTCGCGGTCAGCGTGAGCTGATTATTGGTGACCGCCAGACTGGTAAAACAGCCATCGCGGTGGATGCGATTATCAACCAGAAAGGCACTGGCATTAAGTGTGTCTATGTTGCGGTCGGCCAAAAAGCATCCTCGGTTGCCGCAGTGGTGCGCAAACTGGAAGAGCACGGTGCAATGGACCATACCATTGTTATCGCTGCCACCGCATCCGACCCTGCCGCTATGCAGTTTCTGGCGCCTTTCGCCGGCACCACTATGGGCGAATACTTCCGCGACCGCGGTGAAGATGCCCTGATCGTGCACGATGACTTGACCAAGCAAGCCTGGGCTTATCGTCAGATTTCCCTGCTGTTGCGTCGTCCTCCTGGCCGTGAAGCTTATCCTGGTGACGTTTTCTACTTGCACTCGCGCCTGTTGGAGCGTGCTTCACGGGTCAATGCCGATTACGTGGAAAAATTCACCAAGGGCGCAGTAAAAGGCAAGACCGGTTCCCTGACCGCACTGCCAATTATTGAAACCCAGGCTGGTGACGTTTCCGCCTTCGTACCGACCAACGTGATCTCCATTACCGATGGCCAGATCTTCCTCGAAACCGACCTCTTTAACTCCGGTATCCGTCCGGCGATGAACGCAGGTATTTCGGTATCTCGAGTTGGTGGTGCGGCCCAGACCAAAGTTATCAAGAAGCTCTCCGGTGGTATTCGTACCGCGTTGGCCCAGTATCGCGAACTGGCAGCTTTCTCCCAGTTTGCTTCCGATCTTGACGAGGCGACCAAGTCCCAGCTGGATCACGGTGCTCGCGTTACCGAGTTGATGAAGCAGAAGCAATACTCACCGTTAAGCATCGCCGAAATGGGCGTGATCCTTTACGCCGCCAACGAAGGTCACTTGAAAGATGTGGCCATCGAGAAGCTCGGTGCTTTTGAGTCTTCCCTGCTGTCCTATATGAACAGCGAGCACGCTGATCTGATGGACAAGGTCAACGCTAGCGGCGACTACAACGACGAAATCGAGTCTGGCTTTAAAGCGGCCCTGGCGAAATTCAAGTCGACTCAGACTTGGTAAGCGGCATCGCCAGGTGTCGTAAACACGACACCTGGTAGTCACTGACACTAGATTTTAGGGGAGCCGCTAATGGCAAGCGGAAAGGAAATACGTACTCAGATAACGAGTATTAAAAGCACGCAGAAAATCACCAGCGCCATGGAAATGGTGGCGGCGAGCAAGATGCGCAGAGCACAGGAACGTATGCAGTTGGGCAAGCCCTACGCGCAGCGTATCCGTTCAGTGGTCGGCCATATTGCCAATGCCAATCCGGAATACAAGCACCTCTTTATGCAGCAGCGTGAAGTTAAGCGCGCCGGGTTTATTCTGGTTTCCACTGACCGCGGTCTCTGCGGTGGCTTGAACGTCAACATGTTCAAGGCGGCCATTCGCTCCATGAAAGAGCTGAATGACCAGCAAGTGCAGATTGATCTGTGCCTGATTGGCGCCAAGGCATCGGCCTTTTTCAAAAGCTACGGTGGTAATGTAGTAGCGGCTGTACGTGACCTGGGTGAAGACCCCGGCATCGCTAAGCTGATCGGCAGCGTGAAAATTATGCTCGACAACTACGCAGCTGGAAAAATTGACCAGCTGTTTTTGGTCGGCAACGAGTTCGTCAATACCATGACACAAACTCCTTATGTGCAGCAGTTGCTGCCGTTGTTAGCCGAAGATGACAAGAAGTTACAACACCCCTGGGATTACCTGTATGAGCCGGAAGCAAAAGAATTGCTGGAAGGTTTGCTGATTCGTTACATCGAATCCCAGGTGTACCAGGCGGTGATGGAAAACAGTGCCTGTGAAATGGCCGCGCGGATGCTGGCGATGAAAAACGCCACTGACAATGCGGGTGATTTGATTGATAGCTTGCAGCTGGTCTACAACAAGGCCAGACAGGCAGCAATTACCCAGGAACTGTCAGAAATTGTGAGTGGTGCAGCGGCGGTCTAAGAAGCTAGTCCTGGTTGATGACTGCAATACGCCAGGCTCTCAGCGCTGTCATAAAATTTATTTTTAAACTTTGTAATTGAGGATCCGGAAATGAGTAGCGGACGTATCGTACAAATTATTGGTGCCGTTATCGATGTGGAATTCCCTCGTGACTCCGTACCGAAAGTCTACGACGCTTTGCTGGTGTCTGAAAAGGGGTTGACCCTTGAAGTTCAGCAGCAGCTGGGTGATGGCATGGTGCGCACTATTGCGATGGGTTCTTCCGAGGGCATCAGTCGAGGCCTGAGCGTTGAAAACACCAAAGCCCCAATCTCTGTGCCTGTGGGCGTTGAAACCCTGGGCCGCATTATGGACGTATTGGGCAACCCCATCGATGAGGCTGGCCCGATCGGTGAAAAAGACCGTGCGGCCATTCACCGCAAGGCACCTGCCTATGACGAACTGGCGGCTTCCGAAGAGTTGCTGGAAACCGGCATCAAGGTTATCGACCTGGTTTGTCCGTTCGCCAAGGGTGGTAAGGTTGGCCTGTTTGGTGGTGCCGGTGTGGGCAAGACCGTAAACATGATGGAGCTGATCAACAACATCGCCAAGGAACACAGTGGTTTGTCTGTGTTTGCCGGTGTAGGTGAGCGTACTCGTGAAGGTAACGACTTCTACTACGAGATGGAAGAATCCAAGGTACTGGATAAAGTTGCCATGGTTTACGGCCAGATGAACGAGCCTCCAGGCAACCGTTTGCGCGTGGCCCTGACCGGTTTGACCATGGCGGAAAAATTCCGTGATGAAGGCAAGGACGTTCTGCTGTTCGTCGATAACATCTACCGTTACACCCTGGCCGGTACCGAGGTATCAGCCCTGTTGGGGCGTATGCCATCAGCGGTAGGTTATCAGCCAACCCTGGCGGAAGAAATGGGTGTGTTGCAGGAGCGTATTACCTCCACCAAGACCGGTTCAATTACCTCGGTCCAGGCTGTATACGTACCCGCGGATGACTTGACTGACCCGTCCCCTGCCACCACCTTTGCTCACCTGGACTCCACCGTTGTACTGAGTCGTGATATTGCGGCCAAGGGTATCTACCCCGCTATCGACCCACTGGATTCCACCTCGCGTCAGCTCGATCCGCTGATTATCGGTGAGGATCACTACGCAGTGGCTCGCGGTGTGCAGTCGGTCTTGCAGCGCTACAAGGAACTGAAGGACATCATTGCCATTCTCGGCATGGACGAATTGTCAGAAGAAGACAAGCTGACTGTTTCTCGTGCTCGAAAAATTGAGCGCTTCCTGTCGCAGCCGTTCCACGTGGCGGAAGTATTTACCGGTTCACCCGGCAAGTACGTTTCCCTCAAGGACACACTGGCTGGTTTTAAAGGCATTCTTGACGGCAACTATGATGATCTGCCGGAGCAGGCGTTCTACATGGTTGGCAGCATAGATGAAGCAATCGAAAAAGCCAAAAAGCTGAAGAAGTAGATTGGCCGAGTTGAGCCAGCCGGCAGGTCCGGCTGGTGCGAGCAACGACATCGAGACACACGCGGGCCAATCGAGCGGCCCTGTCGAAAGAGGCGAAAAGCATGGCTATGACTGTCCACTGTGACATCGTTAGCGCTGAAGAGGAAATCTTTTCCGGCCTGGTGGAGATGATAATAGCGGCAGGTACTGAGGGTGACGTAGGTATTTCCTACGGCCACGCGCCGTTATTGACAGCTCTCCAGCCAGGACCCATCCGCATTATAAAAGCCGGTGGCGAGGAAGAAGTTTTCTATGTTTCTGGCGGGTATTTAGAGGTTCAGCCTTATCTGGTGTCTGTTTTGGCGGATACCGCCCTGCGGGCGAACGATATGGATGAAGCCGCTGCGCTGGAAGCCAAGCGGGCTGCAGAGCAGGCTCTGGCTAACCAAAGCAGCGAGCTTGACTACTCCCGAGCGGCCATTCAATTGGCGGAAGCAGCAGCGCAATTGCGTACTATCCAGGCGATCCGGAAAAAGCACCACGGTTGATACCGGGAATTGCCAGTTAGTAGCGAACCTGAAAAGGGTAGCCAAAAGGCTACCCTTTTTTTGTTTGTTGCGCGCCTATACGCTACCTTTAAAGTAATCGAACCCTGCATGAAAGAGACTGATCGTATGCTGGAAGTTATTGTATTAGCAGCGGGCAAAGGCACCCGCATGAAATCCAATCGGCCCAAGGTATTACACCCCATAGCCGGCAAACCGATGCTGTCCCATGTACTGGGCAGTGCCCGTGCTTTGAATCCACTCCGTTTGCACCTGGTGATGGGGCACGGCAGTGAATTGGTGGCCGCCAACTACGGGGCGGTCGATGTAAACCTGGTCTTACAGGAACAGCAATTGGGCACCGGCCACGCGGTATTGCAGGCGCTGCCGGATATGCAAGACGACAGTATTGCCCTGGTTCTCTACGGTGATGTACCGCTGATCAAAGCCGCTACCCTGCAGCGCCTGCTGGAGCGTGTGAGCGAGAATACAATGGGATTATTGACTGTAAACCTGGTCAATCCCCAGGGTTATGGCCGTATTCTGCGGGATGAAAATGGGGCGGTGAGCGCCATCGTCGAACAAAAAGACGCCAGCGCTGAACAGTTGCAGATTGCCGAGGTGAATACCGGCTTGATGGCCGTGCGGGTAGCTGATTTGCAGCGCTGGTTGCCGCAACTGCACTGCGATAACGCCCAGGGAGAATACTACCTGACCGACATTATCGCTATGGCTCGGGCCGAAGGATTGAGCATAGTCACTGAACAACCGGACAGTGAAAATGAAGTGCTGGGGGTTAATAATCGCCAGCAACAGGCTCAATTGGAGCGCTTTTATCAACAGCAGATCGCCAGCCAATTAATGACCGAGGGCGTAACCTTACTCGACCCCGAGCGCTTCGACTGCCGCGGTAAGCTGGTGGTAGGCAGCGATGTCATTATCGACATTAACTGTGTTTTTGAAGGTGAGGTAAACATTGGCAATAATGTGCGGATTGGCCCCAACTGTGTGTTGATCAACAGCAGTGTGGCGGACAACTGCGTTATCAAGGCCAACACCATCCTCGAAGAGGCGACTATCGGTGCAGACTGCGAACTGGGTCCTTTTGCCCGGGCCAGGCCGGGCACGGTGATGGCGCAGGGGGCGAAGCTGGGCAATTTTGTTGAGACCAAGAAAGCCAATATTGGTGCTGGCAGTAAGGTCAATCACCTCACCTATATTGGCGACGCCGACCTCGGTGCTGGCGTCAATGTCGGGGCTGGTACCATTACCTGCAACTATGACGGTGTCAATAAATGGCAGACGACGATTGGTGACGGTGCTTTTATCGGCTCCAACAGCAGTTTGGTCGCGCCAGTTGCCATCGGCGCTGGCGCTACCGTGGGCGCGGGGTCTACTATTACCAATGCGGTGCCTGACCATCAGCTGGGCGTTGCCAGAGGCAAGCAGCGCAACATCGGCAAATGGAAAAAGCCGGAAAAACAATAGCGCGGCTTTTCCCTGCTGCTCGCTTGTCTGGAATTGAATGGAAGTTGAACTATGTGTGGAATCGTGGGCGCTGCTGCACAGCGCAATGTGACGAAAATATTGGTTGAAGGCCTCAAGCGCCTGGAATACCGCGGCTATGACTCGGCCGGACTCGCTGTTATTTGCGATCAGCAGTTGACCCTGCGCAAGGCGCTGGGCAAAGTCGCGGGCCTGGAAGAGAAGTGTATTGCCAACCCGGTCAAAGGCGTGGTCGGAATTGCCCACACGCGCTGGGCCACTCACGGTAAACCCAGCGAATTGAACGCCCACCCGCACAGCTCTGATCATATCGCGGTGGTTCATAACGGCATCATTGAAAACCACGCCCAATTGCGTCAGCGCCTGCGCAACCAGGGCTATGAGTTTGTTTCGGAAACCGATACCGAAGTTATTTCCCATTTGCTGCACAGCCTTTACGACCAGGCCGGCTCACTGCGTGAGGCACTGCGGCTGGCCATCGCCGAGTTTGACGGCGCCTACGCGCTGGGAGTTATCTCTACCCGCGAGCCGGATACTCTGGTGTGCGCCCGCAGTGGCAGCCCACTGGTAGTGGGCGTGGGTTTCGAAGAGAATTTTATTGCTTCCGATCCGCTGGCGCTGCGCCAGGTTACCGATCGCTTTATCTATCTTGAGGAAGGGGACCTGGCGGTAGTAACGGCGGCTAATATCGAAATATTTGAACAGTCAGGCAAGCCGGTTACTCGCCCGGTGGATCGCATCACCGAAACTGATGAGGCCAGCGACAAAGGGCAATATCGCCACTTTATGCTCAAGGAAATTCATGAGCAAACCCGGGTATTGCGCAATACGTTGCAGGGGCGAGTCAGTAAGACTGCGGTGCTGGACGGTTGTTTTGGTACTGATGCCCAGACTATTTTTGACCAGGTCGAAGCCGTGCAGATCCTGGCCTGCGGTACCAGCTATCACGCCGGAATGATCGCCCGCTACTGGTTTGAGGATTGGGCCGGTATCCCCTGTGCAGTGGAAGTGGCCAGTGAGTATCGCTACCGCAAATCAGTGGTCAGGCCGAACACCTTGTTTGTCAGCATTTCCCAGTCCGGTGAAACCGCAGATACCCTGGCGGCCCTGCGCGGCAGCCGTGAGAGCGGCTATCTCGCCAGTCTTACGGTGTGCAATGTCGCCAATAGCTCGCTGGTACGGGAATCAGACCTGAGCCTGATGACCCTGGCGGGGCCGGAAATCGGTGTGGCCTCAACCAAGGCCTTTACCAGCCAGTTGGTGGCACTGCAATTACTGGTGATCGCGCTTGGCAAACGGGCGGCCATGAGCCGGGAAACCGAGGCGGAACTGGTTGCTGCCCTGCACCAGTTACCGGGTTTGTGCGAACAGGTACTGGCGCTGGACAGCCAGATTGTGCGCATCAGCGAAGCCTTTACCGAAAAGAAGAATGCCCTCTTCCTGGGCCGCGGGGTGGATTACCCCATTGCCATGGAAGGTGCCTTGAAACTCAAGGAAATATCCTATATTCACGCCGAGGCCTATCCCGCGGGCGAATTGAAACATGGGCCGCTGGCGCTGGTGGATGACGACATGCCGGTGGTGGCAGTGGCACCTAACAACGAACTGCTGGAAAAGTTGAAATCCAACCTGGAAGAAGTGCAGGCGCGGGGGGGCAAGCTGTTTGTGTTTGCCGATGAAAGTGCCGGCTTTATGAATGACGGCAATACAACGGTATTTAACCTGCCCCATGCGCCGTTGAGTATTGCCCCGATACTCTACACCCTGCCGTTGCAGCTACTCGCCTACCACGTTGCGGTATTGAAAGGCACCGATGTAGACCAGCCTCGCAACCTGGCCAAATCCGTCACTGTGGAATAAATGTCACCCTTCACATAGCCGGCAAACCCACTTATACTGTACTTATATACAGTCTTGGGTTTGCTGGTTGTTGCTGTCAGCGCTTGTCTTCCGGTTGCACCCGCAGGGAGCGCAGCCCCTGTTTCAATTTGAAAAGGTGGTCCTGCAATTCGGAACCCTTGCGCTGGGCGACGCCGATGGCGAGCACATCGATCACTACCAGGTGGGCGATGCGCGAAGACAGGGGCGTATAGATTTCTATATCCTCCTCCACATCGACCACAATCGGAATACTGGCGTTGTGAATGACGGGTGTATTGCTCGGTGCAATGGCGATAACGACTCCGCCGGCCTGTTTCACCATATCCATCGAGTGCAACAACGCCTTGGTGCGGCCGCTCTGGGAAATGGCAACGATTACATCACCGGGTTGCATGGACATCGCCGACATATTTTGAATGTGCGGGTCGGAGTGAGCCGCGGTGGCCAGTTGCAGGCGGAAAAACTTGTGCTGGGCGTCGGCGGCGACGGCACCGGAAGCGCCAAAGCCGTAAAATTCCACCCGGTTGGCGTTGCAGATTGCACTGACCGCGGCGTCCAGAATGCCTGGGTCGAGCTTGTCGCGCACTTGCAGCAGGGTGTCGATGGTAGAGTCAAATACCTTGTGACTGAAGTCTGCGATAGAATCCTGGTCGGTCACAGCAATTTGACCAAAACTGGGGCTGGATGCCAGTTGTTGGGCGAGGTTGAGCTTGAAATCCTGGAACCCTTCGCAGCCAATGGCGCGACAAAAGCGTACCACGGTGGGTTCGCTGACTTCAGCCTGGCGGGCCAGGTCGACAATGCGCATGTGAATGATATCAGCAGGTTGGCGCAAGACGTAGTCGGCCACCTTGCGCTCTGATTTGCGCATGGTGGTCAGCGCCTCGCTGATGCGCATGGTCAATTCAGCGGGCTTCACACGGCATTCCTGTATTCATCGGGGCTCGGGCGGAATCTAATTTAACGAAGTTCTGATAGTATAAAAAATTATGTTGTAAACGCACGATATTTTTGTAGTTTCTTTACAAAAGCACCGCATTTACGAATTGGTTTGTGCATTGGGCCCTGCCCCCTGTGCGCGCTCGGGTTGAACCGGGTTATTTTTGAAAGAGTTTTGTCATGGATGTTTCCAATATTGTCGCCAACCTGAATGAGCCACAGCACCAGGCCGTTACGGCCCCTGCCACCAATCAGTTAATCCTGGCGGGTGCTGGCAGTGGCAAGACCCGGGTGCTGGTGCATCGCATTGCCTGGCTGATCCGGGTCGAGCAGGTGTCGCCCTACTCCATTCTCTCGGTCACCTTTACCAACAAGGCGGCGCGGGAAGTTCGCGGCCGAATCGATGAACTGCTGGGCCACAACGTGCGCGGAATGTGGGTCGGTACATTTCACGGCATTGCCCACCGCCTGCTTAAGGCGCACTGGCAGGAAGCGGGCCTGCCGCAAAATTTCCAGATTCTCGATAGTGATGACCAGCTGCGTATTATCAAGCGTGTGACCCAGCAACTGGGGCTGGATGAAAAGCAGTGGCCGCCGCGCCAGACCCAGTGGTATATCAATGGCCGCAAGGATGAGGGCGAACGACCCGACTATATCCAGCCCAGCGGTGACCCCTATATCACCACCATGATTAAATTGTACCGGGAATACGAAGCCGCTTGCGCCCGCGGCGGCATGGTGGATTTTGGTGAGTTGCTACTGCGCTCTCACGAGCTGTGGCTCAACTCACCCAGCCTGTTGGCTCATTACCAGGCGCGCTTTCCCTTTATTCTGGTGGATGAATTCCAGGATACCAATACCGTCCAGTACGCCTGGTTGAGAGTGTTGGCTGGGAACCAGTGCCGGGTGACTGCCGTCGGTGACGACGACCAGTCAATTTACGGTTGGCGGGGTGCCAAAATTGAAAATATACAGCGTTTCGAGCAGGACTTTAGCGGCGTAGAGCTGGTGCGGCTGGAGCAAAACTATCGCTCCACGGCGACGATTCTCGATGCCGCCAACGCGGTTATTGAACACAATCATGGTCGGCTGGGAAAAACCCTGCGCACCGAGGGCGAAAAAGGAGAGCCGATCGATCTGTATGCCGCGTTCAATGAGCAGGATGAAGCGCGCTATATTGTCGAGCGAATTCAGCAGCGGGTTGCCGGCGGTAACCGGCGTGACGATTGCGCCATATTGTATCGCTCCAACGCTCAATCCCGCGTGCTCGAAGAGGCCTTTTTGCGGGAGGGCATGCCCTATCGAATTTACGGTGGCCAGCGCTTTTACGAGCGCCTCGAGATACGCAATGCTCTGGCCTATTTGCGCCTGATTTCCAGCCGCGACGACGATGCGGCGTTTGAGCGCGTCATCAATACACCGACCCGCGGGATCGGTGAAAAAACGGTGGAAAAAATTCGCCTGCTGGCCCGCGAGCAAGGCTCATCCCTGTGGCAGGCAGCGGCGCATATCGTTGCCAGCAAAGGCCTGGCCGGGCGCGCGCTCAATGCCCTGGGCTCCTTTATGATTCTAGTGGATGGGTTGCAGGAGGCGAGCGCCGACAAACCGCTGCCGGGCCTGGTCGAAGACGTGATCCACAAATCCGGGCTCTACGAATTCCACAAAAATGAAAAAGGTGAAAAGGGTCAGGCGCGCATTGAAAACCTGGAAGAACTGGTGAATGCCTGTGGCGCCTTTAACAGTGACGATATGGAAACCCCGCTCCTGAACCAGTTTTTGGATACTGCGGCGCTGGATGCCGGCGACGCCCAGGCCGATGAATTTGAAGATGCAGTGCAACTGATGACCCTGCACTCCGCCAAAGGCCTGGAATTTCCAGTGGTATTCCTGGCTGGCGCAGAGGAAAATCTGTTTCCCCACCGCATGTCGGCAGAAGATCCGGCTCGCCTGGAAGAGGAGCGACGCCTCTGCTATGTGGGCATCACCAGGGCTATGGAAAAACTGGTAATTACCTATGCCGAAAGCCGGCGCTTGCATGGCCAGGACAATTACAATGCCGTATCGCGGTTTATACGGGAGATTCCGGCCCAGCTGATTGAAGAAGTCAGGGTCAATAATACGGTCAGTCGACCCATCAGCTTTCAGCGCAAGCAGGCAGCGTCGCTGAGTGACGAGGGTGAAAACACCGGCTTTTACCTGGGCCAGAGGGTGCAACACAAGGTGTTTGGCGAGGGGGTGATTTTGCATTTCGAGGGCAATCACCAGAACGCCACGGTGCGGGTGAATTTTGCCGAGGCGGGCACCAAGGAACTGATCTTGCGACTGGCGAAGCTGGAAGCCATTTGATTGAAGCACTACCTTGGTGTAAACAGTAAAGTGCCCGTAAGTGGCACATTTTAAATGAGCGTTTGGCCGGAGTTTTTCTGGCAGAGAACTATCTCAAGTGAGTAATCATGCAGTCGGCGAAAAAAAATAAGAATCAATCGATAATCATAATGGCGCTGGTCGCGCTTAGCGTGTTGCTGTTTTGGTTGCTGGTGGCCAGCAAGCTGGGGCAATCCGGCGCTGGAACAGCCGGGCAGGGCGGTAGTGCTACCGAGACAGATCGATTTCACTGGAAACTGGTGACCACCTGGCCCAAGAATTTTCCGGGGCTCGGGGCGGCGCCGGAGAACTTTGCTCGCTATGTAGAACAAATGAGTGGCGGACGCTTGACCATCAGTGTCTATGGTGCCGGAGAGCTGGTGCCGGCGCTGGGCGTATTCGACGCGGTTTCATCCGGCGGCGCCGAAGCGGGCCACGGCGCCGCCTATTACTGGAAGGGTAAAAATACAGCGACACCATTTTTCACCTCGATACCTTTCGGTTTAAATGCTCAGGAAATGAATGGTTGGCTCTATTACGGTGGGGGCATGGAATTGTGGCGCGAGATCTACGCACCCTTCAACCTAATACCGTTCGCCGCCGGCAATACCGGTGTGCAAATGGCCGGTTGGTTTAACCGCGAAATCAATTCCATGGCAGACATCAAGGGCCTGAAAATGCGCATTCCGGGTCTCGGTGCCATAGTCTGGAATCGGGCCGGTGGTTCGTCTATCAATATCCCCGGCGGTGAACTCTATACCTCCCTGCAAACCGGAGTGATCGACGCTACTGAGTGGGTTGGGCCCTACAATGACCTGGCGTTTGGCTTTTACCAGGTGGCAAAGTACTACTACTACCCTGGCTGGCACGAACCCGGCCCTACCCTGGAACTGATCGTCAATAAGGACGCCTACCAGCGCTTGCCGCAAGACCTGCAAAAGATTGTCGAAGTGGCGGCGCGGGCGGCAAATCAGGAAATGCTGGATGAATATACGGGTCGCAATAACGCCGCGCTGCAGGAATTGATTGAAAAGCACGGTGTCGATGTGCGGCCTCTACCGAAATCCGTACTGCTCGGGTTAAAAAAGATCGCCGATCAGGTGTATCTTGAAGAGGCCGAGCGCAATCCGGATTTCAAACGGGTTTTGCAGTCTTATAAAGCCTTTCAGAAGTCGGTCAGTGCCTACCACCGGGTATCGGAACAGCCCTATTACGAGATGCGAGAATAGACCACTGGAACTCCCCTGCGGCTCGCTCTTGTTGGGCTGTCTTAACCTAAGTGGGCTCTTTAACGATGGAGCGAGTGCGGCCGTTGTCGTCAATGGCGACGTAGACAAAGGTACTCTCAGTGAGTTTTACTCGCTCCTGGGATTCCGGTGGGCGCAGCCAGACATCGACCAGAACCCGTACTGACGAGCGTCCAACCTCTTCTATTTCAGCGTAGCAGCAAACAGTTGAGCCCAGTGGTACCGGTCGCAAGAAGGCCATGGTGTCAACCGCCACGGTGGTGACCCGGCCGCGGGCAATATTGGACGCCTTGATCGAACCGGCCAAATCCATCTGCGACATCAGCCAGCCACCATACACATCCCCATAGGGGTTGACGTCGGATGGCATGACCAGGGTGCGGGTCATTAATTCGCCTGTGGGTACCGGATCCTCGTCCAGGTCGCGATAGTCGTTACTCACCGTTTGTTCTACCTCATAATCTCAGTGCAATTGCGCCGGCAACCAGGTAACCAGTTGCGGCCAAAGGGCCAGCGCCAACATAAGCGCTAATTGGAGCACAATAAAAGGGAGAACACCACGATAAATCGCCATGGTGCTGACACTGGCGGGGGCGACCCCGCGCAGGTAAAACAGGGCGAAACCAAACGGGGGCGTCAGGAAAGAGGTTTGCAGATTGAGGGCGATCATAATACCCAGCCAGATCGGATCCAGGCCCATGGCCAGCAGTACCGGGCCGACAATGGGCACTACCACGAAGGTTATTTCAATAAAGTCAAGAATAAAGCCGAGCAGAAAGATCACCAGCATGACGATCAGGGTTGCGGTTATCACCCCTCCGGGCAGGCCGTTGAAAAACTCGGTGATGACATGCTCGCCGCCAAATCCGCGAAACACCAGCGAGAACAGCGAGGCGCCCAACAGGATGGTAAACACCATCACGGTAATTTCCGTGGTTGAGCGAACAATATCCCCGAGCCTGGCGATATCCAGGGCGCCCCGCTGCCAGGCCAGCAATACTGCGCCCATGGCGCCAACGCCAGCTGCTTCGGTTGGGGTGGCCGCCCCGCTGATGATTGAGCCCAGCACCAGTACGATCAATATCCCCGGTGGCAGCAGGCTGCGCAGCAGCTCGAACAGGGAGGGACGCTCCAGGTCACTGCTGTCCTGGCCGACCGGAGCCAAATCAGGCCTGCGCAACGAGGTGATAATCAGGTAAGCGATGTAGATGCTTACCAGCAAAAAGCCGGGCACTATGGCCCCGATAAACAGGTCCCCTACCGACACCGGCTGCGGGTTGAAGATCCCCTGCTGCAATTGCGCTTGCTGGTAGGCGCTGGAGAGAATATCGCCCAGCAGCACCAGGGCGATGGACGGCGGTATGATTTGCCCCAGGGTGCCAGTGGCGCAGATGGTACCGGTGGCCAATTCGGCGCTGTACCCCCGTTTCAGCATGGCGGGCAGTGACATCAGGCCCATGGTGATAACAGTGGCACCGACAATGCCGGTACAGGCGGCCAGGAACATACCCACAATAACCACCGAGATGGCCATCCCCGCAGGCAGGCGACCGCAGAGGCGGGCCATGCTGTCCAGCAGTTGCTCAGCCAGTTTGGAGCGCTCGAATACCACGCCCATGAGCACAAACAGAGGCACTGCGATCAGGGTGTAGTTGTTCATGGTGCCGAATATTCTATCCGGGAAAGCGCGCAGCAAGTTGGCGTCAAAATGGCCACTGAGGATACCCAGGCCGGCGCAGCTCAATGCTGTACCCGCCAGGGTAAAGGCCACCGGGTAGCCGAACATCAGGGCCAGGCAGACACACAGGAACATCAGCAGTGGTACCAGTTCTGCCATGATCAGTTATCTCGCTCGGTGAGAGTCAGCAGCGATCGCAATACTTCGGCCACCCCCTGCAGCGCCAGCAATGCCGCAAACAGCGGAATCAGGGTCTTGAGCAGGAATACAGCCGGTATCCCGTCGGCGTTGGGCGAACCCTCGGCAATACGCCAGGCATTGACGGTATAGTCCCAGCTGCTAAACAGGACAAACCCGCAGATCGGCAACAGGAATACCAGGCTGCCAATACCATTGACCCAGGCCTTTTGCCGTTCAGTGTAGTTGCGGTAGAAAATATCGACCCGCACATGGCCGTCGCGCTCGAGGGTAAAGGCGGCGCCGAGCAGAAATACGACGGCGTGCAGGTAGCTGATGGACTCCTGCATAGCGATATAACCCACCGAAAAGCCGTAGCGCAAAATAACGATCAGGCAGGTGAGCAGCATCATCAACAGGGTTAACCAGGCAACTATGCGGCCCGTCAGGCGAGCGAAGGAGTCAATGCAGGCAACCACTCGGCCGGCGGCGCTGGGCATAGAGGAGGACATAAATGTCGCACTCCGTGGCAATGTTATTGAAATTTGGGAGCAGTATAGCGGAAAGATCATGGAAAACAGACCACTGCTGCAGGCCGCCAGACTGGCACCGGCCATTCCAGCCATGTTATATTTCGCGCCTGTCACATTAGTGTCATGTTTGCTTCATAGTATTGTCACCTCTGAGAACTAGCATCTACGCCAGAGTAAATAACCGGGCTTATTCGATACTACTTAAGCCAGACATCTGTCCCAGGAGGAAACTGTGAAAAAAACCCTTATGATCGCAACCCTAGCGGCTACTGCCCTGGGTGCGCAATTCGCCACTGCCGCTCGTGATTACATCAGCGTCGTTGGATCTTCTACTGTGTATCCCTTTTCCACCGTTGTGGCTGAACGTTTCGGCAAAAGTACCAATTACAAAACCCCAAAAATCGAGTCCACAGGTACTGGTGGTGGCATGAAGCTATTCTGCCAGGGGGTGGGTGTTGCCAACCCGGATATCACCAATGCTTCGCGTCGCATCAAGAGCTCCGAATTTGAAATGTGCCAGAAAAACGGCGTCCGCGATATTATTGAAGTGCTGATAGGCTACGACGGTATCGTGATTGGCAACTCGGTTGAATCACCCCAGTTGGATCTCACCCTCAAGGAGCTGTTCCTGGCCCTGGCGGCGGAAGTACCCAATCCGGACGGCTCGGAAACCCTGGTGAAAAACCCCTACAAGACCTGGAAAGACATCAACCCGACTCTGCCCAACTACAAGATTGAGGTGCTCGGCCCACCGCCCACGTCCGGTACCCGGGATGCATTCCAGGAATTGGCGCTGGAAGGCGGTTGCGACTCCATTGCCTGGATCAAGGCCCTGAAGGACAGCGACAAAGACCTGCACAAGAAGGTTTGTCGTACCGTGCGTGAAGATGGCCCGTTTATCGAAGCCGGTGAAAACGATAACCTGATCGTACAGAAGCTCAACGCCAACAAGAGAGCCCTGGGCATCTTCGGTTTCAGTTTCCTCGACCAAAACAGCGACAAGATCCAGGGTTCCCTGATCGGCGGTAACCCGCCGGAATTCGAGACCATCGCTGACGGCTCTTACCCGGTCTCCCGGCCGCTGTACTTCTATGTCAAAAAAGACCATATTGGCACCATTCCGGGTATGCAGGAGTACCTGGCTGAGTTCACCAGTGAAGCAGCTTTTGGCGAGGAAGGTTACCTGAGCGAGAAAGGCATGATTCCACTGGGTGACGCCGAGCGAGCCAAGGTGGCCAACGCTGTGAAGACCCTGCAGAGCATGTCGATGTAAGCTTTAAGACTCGTACTAAAGGCAGTTTATACTGCAGTGCTAATAGCCTGGGCCAAAAGTCGCCCGGGCTATTTTTTAACTTACCAGCAGATGTTTGCGAAAAGCCGGACCGGCCTGCTTTTCCCAGCCATTTGAAGCCTCATTGAGGTTCTTGTTTGGACACTTTATGAATACATCCAGCCTGCTGCTCACCATTGTTGTTTTGATTGCCGTGGCCTACTTTTTCGGTCGCCGGCGCTCGGTCTCCCTGGCAGATACCTCCCAGGGTGGCTATCGCAACCTCAACTCCCTGCCCTTCTATTACGGCACCCTGACCGCGCTGTGGTGTGGTATACCGGCACTGCTGGTAGTGGCCCTGTGGTTAGTCTTTGACAACACCATTATCGATAGCCTGATTCTCGCCCAGCTACCCGAGCCTGTGCGCGCGCTGCCGGATGGGGAACTGGGCCTGGTGCTGAACAGCATCAAGAACCTGGCGGCTGAAAATATGACCGCCGGCGACCCGGAACCCTACGTAGTAGCTGCTGCCGACAGTCTCAATCGTATAACCGCTATCAGCCAGATGGCCATGGCGGTGCTCGGCTTGACACTGGGCATGTCACTGGCGGTATTCTCCTGGTTTCGCATCCAGCCGCAGCAGAAAGCCCGCTTGCAGGTAGAAAAAGTCTTTAAATTTATCCTCCTCAGCTGTGCCAGTATCGCCATCCTCACCACGGTTGGCATTGTGTTTTCGGTGATCTTTGAGTCGCTGCGCTTTTTCCAGGCAGTGCCGTTTACCGAATTTATTTTTGGCACCCACTGGAGCCCGCAGATGGCCATTCGGGCCGACCAGGTGGGCAGCTCGGGGGCGTTTGGTATTATTCCGCTGTTTACCGGCACCCTGCTGATTTCCGCCATCGCCCTGATTGTCGCGGTGCCCACCGGACTGATGACCGCGATATATCTGTCGGAGTATGCCAGCTCCACAGTGCGCTCGATTGTAAAGCCGCTGCTGGAAGTGTTGGCGGGCATCCCGACCGTGGTCTATGGCTTCTTCGCCGCCCTGACGATTGCGCCGCTGATTCGCGACGGCGGCGCCTGGACGTTTGAGTTTCTCGGCTTGCAAATGGCCATCTCTTCCGAGAGTGCCCTCGCCGCAGGCCTGGTGATGGGGGTTATGATTATCCCCTTTGTCTCATCCCTGTCCGACGATGTGATCAATGCCGTACCCCAGGCGCTGCGTGATGGTTCCTTCGGCCTCGGTGCGACGCGCTCGGAAACCATCAAGCAGGTGGTCCTGCCGGCGGCGTTACCGGGTATTGTCGGCAGTGTGTTGCTGGCGGCGTCGCGCGCCATCGGTGAAACCATGATCGTGGTTATGGCTGCCGGCCTGGCGGCCAACCTGACCGCCAACCCGCTGGAATCGGTAACCACAGTCACCGTGCAAATCGTCACCCTGCTGGTGGGTGACCAGGAGTTTGACAGCCCCAAAACCCTGGCCGCTTTTGCCCTGGGCTTGATGCTGTTTATAGTGACTCTGGCGCTGAACTACCTGGCCCTGCACGTGGTGAAGAAGTACCGGGAACAATATGAGTAATCCACAGGATACGACTATGTCTGAAAAACTCAGCACCATCGACCTGGTCAACAAGAACCTCGCCCGCCGCTATCGTCGGGAGAAGCGCTTTCGCGCCTACGGTATTGCGTCCATTATGTTTGGGCTGTTGTGCCTGGTGATATTGTTTGCCGACATCATTGGCAAGGGACACTCGGCGTTCCTGCAAACCTACGTGCGTTTGAATGTTGAACTTAGTGCTGAAGCGCTGGGTATCAGCGATATCAACGATCCGTCCCAGTTTGTGCGCGCCAATTATGACGGGGTGCTGAGAAACGCCCTCCGGGAGCGCTTTCCGGAAGTGAATAAACGCCGAGAGAAGCGTAATCTGTACGGCATAATCAGTAACGGCGCCGGTTACCAGCTGCGCGATTTACTGGAGCAAAACCCGCAGCTGATCAATACCCGGGTCGATATCTGGGTGCTGGCCGATGACGACTACGACACCTATTACAAGAGTCGCAGCAGCGATGGCAGCGAGGCCTACACCGGCCGCTTTTCCGAGACCCAGATAGGCTGGATCGAAGCCCTGATTGCCGACGGTGTGGTGGAAAAGCGCTTTAACCGGACGTTTTTCCAGGCCGGCGATTCCCGCGAACCGGAGCAAGCCGGTATTCGCGGTGCCATGATGGGCTCGCTGTACACCCTGATTGTCACTTTTGTGCTGTCATTTCCTATCGGCGTGGCGGCGGCGGTGTACCTGGAAGAGTACGCCCACAAAAATCGATTTACCGACTTTATCGAGGTTAATATCAATAACCTGGCCGCTGTGCCATCGATTATTTTCGGTTTGCTCGGTCTGGCTATTTTCATCAACTTCTTTTCCATGCCGCGCTCCATTCCATTGGTGGGTGGTATCGTGCTCACCCTGATGACATTGCCGACCATCATTATTTCCAGTCGTGCCGCGATCAAGGCGGTGCCACCGTCGATCCGTGAAGCGGCGCTGGGCATTGGCGCTTCCAAGATGCAGGTTATCCTGCACCACGTCCTGCCGTTGGCCATGCCCGGGATGCTGACCGGTGCCATTATCGGCATGGCCCAGGCCCTCGGTGAAACTGCCCCCCTGCTGTTGATCGGCATGGTGGCCTTTATCGTCGATGTACCTGGTGGCATTACCGATCCGTCAACGGTATTGCCAGTGCAGATCTTCCTGTGGTCTGATAGTCCGGAGCGGGCATTTGTAGAGCGCACTTCCGCGGCGATTATGGTGCTACTGGGCTTTTTGATCGTTATGAACACCCTGGCAGTCCTGCTGCGTCGGCGCCTTGAGCGTCGCTGGTAGACTTAATAATCGGAATCGGATAGATAGGTGCAAGTTATGGAAGCCACTGTCGGAAGCGCAAATACTATTGGTAAATTAAACAGTGAGGCCCCGGTGAGCAAAGCAACTGCGAATTATAAAGAACAAGCTGCTGGTAAAACCGTCGGCATACCGTTTGTCGAACATCCGAAAATGTCGATGCGGGATGTGCAGGTTTACTACGGTGACAAGCAGGCAATTTTTGACGTAGGCCTTGATATTGGCAAGAATGAAGTGGTGGCAATGATTGGCCCCTCTGGCTGTGGCAAGTCCACTTTTTTGCGCTGCCTGAATCGCATGAACGACACCATCGATATCTGCCGGGTCGAAGGCAGCTTGAAGCTGGAGGAGCTGGATATCTACGATCCCAAGCTGGATGTCGTACCGCTGCGGGCCCGGGTTGGTATGGTGTTTCAGAAACCCAACCCGTTCCCCAAGTCGATCTACGACAACGTGGCTTACGGACCGCGTATTCACGGTCTCGTCAGTCGCAAATCGGAGCTGGATGAAATCGTAGAAACCAGCCTGCGCCGCGCGGGTTTGTGGGAGGAAGTCAAAGACCGTCTGCTGTCACCCGGCACAGGCTTGTCCGGGGGCCAGCAGCAGCGTCTCTGTATTGCCCGCACCATCGCCGTGAGCCCGGAAGTGATATTGATGGATGAGCCCTGCTCCGCGCTGGATCCCATTGCAACGGCCAAGATCGAGGAGCTGATTGCAGAGTTGAGCGCCAACTTCACCATCGCCATTGTTACCCACTCGATGCAGCAAGCGGCACGGGTGTCTGATCGCACCGCTTATTTTCATCTCGGTAAATTAATCGAGGTCAATGAAACCGAGAAGGTATTTACGAACCCGGATCATGAGCTTACCGAAGCTTATATTACTGGCAGGTTTGGTTAACACCATCGGCATCAACGCCGTTACAGCTGTCGCCGTAATGGAAACAATACATCTATACTTCCGTTGACAGGAGTGGAGCATGGATAAACTGAGCATAGGCCAACATATATCCGGGCAGTTTAATGCCGATCTGGAAGCGTTAAAAACCGAATTGCTGGAAATGGGCGGGCTCGTTGAAGAGCAGGTAATCAGTGCGGTCAAGGCAATTACATCCGCCGACAGTGAACTGGCAGAGCAGGTAATTACCAGGGAAGAAGAAGTCGATAACTTTGAGGTGAAGCTGGACGAGCAGTGCACCCTGGTTTTGGCTCGGCGCCAGCCGGCGGCGGGCGATCTGCGTATGGTGCTGGCGGTGGCTAAAATAATTCGCGATCTGGAGCGCATGGGTGATGAAGCGCAGAAGATTGCCAAGATGGCGCTGGAGCTCAATGAAGAGGGCGAGGCACCTCGAGGCTACGTAGAGTTGCGCCATATCGGTTCGCTGGTGCATCAAATGGTGATCAATACCCTGGATTGCTTTGCCCGCTTTGACGTCAACCTGGCCTTAAACGTCGCCAAGGAAGATGGTCGCGTCGACCAGGAATACAAGTCGGCCATGCGTGAACTGGCCACTTATATGATGGAAGATCCACGCTCCATATCCAGGGTCCTGAATATCGTCTGGGCTATTCGCTCGCTGGAGCGAATCGGCGACCACTCCCGCAATATTGCCGAACACGTCATCTTCCTGGTCAAGGGGCTGGATGTGCGGCACGTCAGCGTCAAGGAGATGCAGCGCAAGTTAGGCCAGGAAGACGATTAGCCAGGGCTGCACCTTCAGCGGGCTCCAATTAACGACAATTACGGTTGGTATCTGCCGGTATAACTCTTATCATCTATACTTTGATACATATTCTGGAATTGGGAGTTTGAGATGGTTTTGAGGTTTGTCCTGGTGGTTGCTGTTTTCCTGGTGGGCTGCGAAAGGGATTCGAAGTTCAGGAAAATGCCCGACTATGACTTGTCCCAGCGCTACGGCGAATGCCTGGACCGCAAACCCACCGCTCCCGGACAAGCCCAGGTGTGTGAAAACCTGCGCAAGGAGTGCGAGCGGCGCAAGGCAGAGCTGGGCAGTTTTATTTGCCGGGTGAATTGATCGCCCACCCCTCCTCCTTTATTTCCACCAAGCCACCGCCAGAACAGTAGTCCTTCAGGTGGCATCGCCCTTCCTGATTACCCCTATGAATAAGCCAGCTCTCGGAGATAGTAGACATATACCTCGTAAACCTTGGGACATCAGCTTTTCTCCCGGCCTGGCTCCAGGGGCTTGCGTTCAAGACTCGCCGAATACCCATCCCTGGGGGCTCCACGACAGCATCCATGCTGTCGAGGGTCTTGAACGCAAGCCCCTGGAGCCAGACCTACCATAGAGCCAGTTGGACGAAGCTTAACTTTAGTGATAATTAGTACAGATTGTACTGTTTATTTATACAGCATTTGGCGGCTTGGTGAAAGTGGTAATTAGGTCGCCCTTTAGCTTACCTTCTCAGCTCGCCGCGGGAGGTGTCGGTACCAGTTCCTGCAAATAGGCCTGGGATTTTTCCCCCAGCTCGCCGCCGGCCTGGGCCGCATGCTGGAAATAGGTGATCGCCTGCTGCTTGTCGCCCTGGGCCAGCTTTACCTCACCCAGGTAAAACGCCGCCGCCTGGGTTGGCAGCAACTTGCTGCTGGCAACCAGGTCCTGCTCGGCGCGCTGGTAGGACTTCAGTTGCCGGGCGGCGATACCACTGCCCAGCAGTGGCAAGTAGTATTCCGGGTAGAGTTTGTGCGACTGCTCAAAGTAACTGATGGCCTGCTTGAAGTTCTTGGCTTGCAGTTGCAATTGGCCCATGGTGGCCGGGAACAACGCCTCCCGCGGCTGCAGTTTCATGGCCTGGTTGACGAGGCTGCGGGCTTTATCAAAATCACCGCTGTTGGCGGCGGCAATAGCCTCCTGGTGTTTGGCATAGGCGGCCTTGTCGCGGTTGATCTGGGCGATGGCGCGCTGATAGGCGGCTTGGTTGCGGTTGCTACCAGTCAGTTTGGCGGCGTGTTCGCGATTCGCTTCAACCCGCTGGGCGGAGGGCGGGTGGCTGGCAAACAGGCCCTCGAGCCAGTTGCTCTGCCGACCTTCCGCCAGGCGCAAAAAGGTCTCTTGCAACTCTACCGCAGCGTCGGGGTCGTAACCGGCCCGAGCCATATAGAGCATACCGTAGCGATCTGCTTCCAGTTCCTGTTCGCGGCCGTACCTGGCCTGGTACATGGCTGAACCCAGCTGTGCGCCAGTGCCTATCAGCTGGCCGTACTCGGTGCGGCCGCCGGCGGCAACCGCTATTTGGGTGCCAACACCGAGGATTACACTCTGGGTCATTTGCTGGGCGCCGTGGCGGGCGGCGGCGTGCACCACCTCATGGCCGAGTACGGCCGCCAGTTGTGCTTCATCCTGCAGGTGCACCAGTAAGCCGCGGTTGATGGCGATCTTGCCGCCCGGCAGCGCCCAGGCATTGGGGCTGTCATTGTTCAGCACGACAAACTCGTAGGGTAAATCCGGGCGACCGCTTTTGGCGGCCAGTTTCTGCCCCACCTGGTTCACATACACACTCAACTCCGGATCCACCATATACAGGCCGCCCTGGCTCTGCTGGCTGGGGCCGTACTGTTGCGCCCCCATGGCCACTTCCTGCTGGGGTGAGATAATAGTGAACTGGGATTCCCCGGTAACCGGGTTGGTGGTGCAGCCGGCCAGGGCTGACAAGGTCAGTAAAATGCCGGCCAGGCGGTAGCGAAGCGTCATGCAATTCTCCATATGCTGGGTATTATCCGTATAATACCCGTTGAACTCTTAACTCAATATTAACAGTGGCCATCGCAAGTATTAACAACCGCGGTAATTATTTTCTCATTGCCCGGTTTGTCAGCTGGCCAGCGGTCGCACAGAAAACTCCTATTCTATGAACACAGCATTACAAGTTATTGAACTTTTCGCCGGCACCGGTCCCGACGGCAAACCGGTGGCGGAACGACTGCGAGTCATCGTTCACGAGGACAACAGTTGCGAACTGGTGCAATCACCGGCCTTTGTCAAAGGCGTGGCGCGCGGCGACCTGATCAAACTGGAGCCGGGCAGCCAGCAGTTCACCCTGCTCAAACGCAGTGGCAATTTATCGATTCGGGTATTCTGCCGCGACGACAGCAGTGAGCTGGTGGATGAATTGACGCCGGCGCTGGAAAAGCTGGGCGGTGACCTGGATATCGAAACACCGCGTATGCTGGTCTACAGTATCCATGTCAGCTGCGGCTTCCAGCAAATTGAAAAGCTGCTCAACAGCGTTGTCAGCGATGATGTGGCCTGGGTGTACGGTAATGTCTACGATCCCGAGGATGGCGAGACTCCGCTCAACTGGTGGCAGGAAATTTTGCAGCCCGAGTAGCGACAGCGCTCTATTCACCGCACTGTTGTCCGCTTGACGCTGAAACCGGCAACAGGCTGGTGCACCTGAGTTTTAAACCCCCTAAGTATTGGAATACCTGATGTTACTGGTGATATCACCCGCGAAAAACCTCGATTACGACACCCCGCTCCCGACTCGGGAGCACACCGAGCCGGAGTTCCTGCAGCATGCCGGCGCCCTGGTGGACGAGCTGCGGCATCTGGCTCCCCACGACCTGTCCCAGTTGATGGGTATCAGTGACAAGCTGGGCGTGCTTAATTTTGACCGCTTTCAACAGTGGCACACACCCTTTACCCCGGCAAACGCCAGACCGGCGGCGCTGGCTTTCAATGGTGATGTCTACAGTGGCCTGGATGCCCGCAGTTTCAGCAGCGAGGACTTCGAGTTTGCCCAACAGCACCTGCGTATCCTGTCCGGGTTGTACGGCCTGTTGCGGCCACTTGACCTGATGCAGCCCTATCGGTTGGAAATGGGCACTCGGTTCGCCAATGCCCGGGGTAAAAACCTGTACGGCTTTTGGGGGGCGACCATTACCGAGGCGCTGAATCGGCAGCTGCAGGCCCTGCAAACTGACGTGTTGGTCAATCTCGCGTCCAACGAGTACTTCAAGTCAGTGCAGCCGAAATTGCTGCAAGCTGAAATTATCACCCCGGTTTTCAAGGACTGGAAGAACGGGCAGTATAAAATCATCAGCTTCTTTGCCAAGAAGGCGCGCGGCCTGATGTGCGCCTACGCCATTAAAAACCGCCTGACGGCGGCCGAGCAGCTGCAAGCTTTTGACCGCGATGGTTACGCCTACAACGAAGACTTGTCATCGACCAAAGAGTGGGTATTTACCCGGCGCCAGTAGCAGTAACCCGTGCCGGCGAGGCAAATTATACCGAGCACTGATAACGACCGGAGTACGCGATGTTCGAAAAACCCTTTTCCCAGGCCTGTGAAAACAACAAGCGGCCCATACTTGCAGTACTGCGGCGTCATTTTACCAGCCCGGGCCGGGTGCTGGAAATCGGCAGCGGCACCGGTCAGCACGCGGTGTTTTTCGCTGAGCAATTGCCTCACATTCAGTGGCAAACCAGCGACCTGCTGCCCAATCACAGCGCCATAGAGGCCTGGATGTCCACCTATCAGGGGGAAAACCTGCTGCCGCCACTGGCGCTGGATGTAACGGGTGAGAGCTGGCCGCATGAACCATTTGATGGCGCGTTTACGGCCAACACCGTCCATATTATGGCCTGGCCGCAGGTGTTGGCGATGCTCGACGGGCTCCGCCGCTGTCTCAAGCCCGGTGCCAAACTGGTCATTTACGGGCCTTTCAACTACCACGGCCAGTTCACCAGTGAGAGCAACGCCGATTTTAACGACTGGCTGCAGCAACAGCAGCCCCACCAGGGTATTCGCGACTTTGAAGCTCTCTGTGAGGCAGCGGCAGTGCGTGGTCTGGTGTTTATGGAAGACAATACCATGCCCGCCAACAACCGCTGCCTGGTGTTCCAGCGGGGTTAGAACTGTGGATTATTCCGGCGCTTGCTGCTGCCGAAAGGGCAGATAAGTGGCGCAGTCCTGCTGGTAGGCCTCGATACCGGGGCGCTCCCGCTGCAGGAAATCGGCGATAGCGGCGCGAAAGCGGGGCTCGGCAATCCAGTGACTGGAGCAGGTGAGGGTGGGCTCAAAGCCCCGTTGAATCTTGTGTTCACCCTGGGCCCCGGGATCGAAAACCTGCAGGCCGCGTTCAATGGCGAACTCGATACCCTGGTAGTAGCAGGTTTCAAAGTGCAGCCCTGGCACTTCTTCGATACAGCCCCAATAGCGACCGAACAAATGGGTTTGGCTAAAGAAACACAGTGCTGCGCCCAGAGTCTCGCCATGGCGCTCGGCGCGCACCATAAGTATTTGCTCCCCCACACTTTCGCCGATAAGCGCGAAAAAGTCCCGGTTCAAGTAGCCGCTGTTGCCGCTGCGCTTGAGGTAGGTGTAGTGATAAAAGTGGTAGAACTGGTCCCAGTCGGCGCTGCTGATCTCCGTGCCTACCAATCGCGTCAACCGGATTCCGGCGTCGACAATTTGTTTGCGCTCCTTGCGCACCGCTTTGCGCTTGCGGGAATTGAACTGGTCGAGAAAATCCTGAAAATCCCGGTAACCGCGGTTGTACCAGTGAAACTGGCAACCCAGGCGGGACAGCAGCTGTGGTTGCCAGAGCTGGTTGTCGCTGTGGTCGTGAAACAGGCTGTGCCAGCTGCTCAGTTGCTGCTGCTGGCAATAGTCGGCCAGATAGCGGCTGATGTCCTCCATAACCGCAGCCCGATCGCGACCCGCTTGCACCGCCAGGCGCGGTCCGCAGGAGGGGGTGAAAGGAATGGCATTGAGCAATTTGGGGTAGTAGTCGAGGCCGTGGCGGCGGTAGGCGTCGGCCCAGGCCCAGTCGAATACATACTCGCCATAGGAGTGGGTTTTCAGGTACAGGGGCATAGCTGCCACAGGGTTTTCGCCCTCCTGCCACAGCAGGTGGCTGGGTATCCAGCCGCTCTCGGAGTTGGTGCAGCCGCTGTCTTCCAGCGCGGCCAGGAAGGCGTGGCGGATAAACGGATAGTCGCTGGCCCACAGCTTGTCCCAACTCTGCGGCTCGATGTCGTGGATTGAACCCAGCAATTTGATGTCGCTCATTCTCCGCACTCTCCGCTCGCGGCGCGGCGCTGCAGGAAGGCGCGCAGCAACTCCCCGTAGCCGACCCGGTAATCGGGGTATTGCAAGCTGAAGCCGCTGTCGAGCAGGCGTTGATTGCAACAGCGCTTGCCGCCGGCAGCGGCACCCGGTTCGCTCTCTGGCGTATTGGCTGGATCGCCTGTGGGTTCGCCGACAGGTTCGGCCAGGAGATCCATTTGCCGGGCCAACCAGTGCTGCACCTCACTGGCGCGCACCGGCAGGCTATCACTGCCCAGGTAGAGTGGCTGCAGGGCTGTGCCCAATCGCTGCTGTTCGATCAGGTGGGCGATGGCGGCGCCACAGTCGTCGGCGTGGATGCGATTGGTGTAGTGGTCGGCCCCGCTGAGGACGCCGCGCTCGCGCCAGACCCGCTGCAGCAGGCGGTCTCTACCGGGGCCGTAGATACCGGCGAAGCGGATCACCACAGCGTTGAGTTCCGAGTCTTGCAGCAGGCGCTCCGCCTCCAGCAGGCGTTGACCGTTGAAACTTGCGGGTTGCGTGGCTGAATCTTCATTCACCCATTCACCCTGGGCCTGGCCGTTGACACTGGTGCTGGAGACATACACCACCAGCCGCGGCGGCCGCGCCTGGCGCCGCAGTTGCGCCAGCAGATTGCCGGTTCCTTGCACATAAGTCTCCCGGTAGCCGCTGTCGGTGTAGGCCGCCGGGGTGAGGGTGATGACCACCACATCGCTGTGGTGGCTGAGCGCGGCAGCGAGGCTGGCACTGTCCTGCACGTCGGCCGCCCGGTAGCGGATGTTGGCGCTGTCTTCCGGCGGGCGCCGGCGAATACCCATGACCTGGTATTGCGCTTGCGGCAGCCGCTGGGCCAGCCGTCGACCAATATCGCCGCAGCCGATCACAGTGACTATTTGGCGCGAGTGGGTCAAGGCGTTGCTCTCCTGTGATAGCTGTTTGTGGGCTAATGGTGAGTAGCGGTTGGTTAATACCTGCAGTAGCCCCCGTACAAGGTTACGAGCCACCGGCGTAGAGGGATTTTAAACCGTAATAAAAACTTCCTGGCCAATAGTTTTCGTCTATTCACTGATTGTGCCAAAATGATCGGGTCGAATCCGGTTGTGGCTGTTGCTCCGCGGCCCGGGTCTACCCCTTCACGGCAGGACATGAGTATGACACTGACTGAATTGCGATACATAGTCACCCTGGCCCAGGAACAGCATTTTGGCCGTGCGGCAGAACGCTGTTTCGTTTCCCAGCCGACCCTCAGTATCGCGGTCAAGAAGCTCGAGGACGAGTTGGGGGTGGCCCTGTTTGAGCGCTCCAAAAGCCAGGTACTGGCAACCCCGCTGGGGGAGAAGGTCGTGACCCAGGCGCAGCTGGTACTGGAACAGGCCGATGTTATCCGCCAAATTGCCACCTTCGGCAAGGACCAGCTCAGCAGCCCGCTCAGGGTCGGGGCCATCTATACCATCGGTCCTTTCCTGTTTCCGCATTTTATTCCCCAATTGCAGGCGCTGGCACCGCATATGCCGCTCTATGTTGAAGAGGGGTTTACCGCAACCCTGCGCCAGCGCCTGCGCAAGGGGGAGTTGGACGTCATTATCGTCGCCCTGCCGTTCACTGAACCGGACGTGGTGACCCAACCACTTTATGACGAACCCTTCGTGGTATTGATGCATCGGGATCACCCGCTGGCCAAATTGCAGAGCATTGCGCCGGAGGATTTTAACGGCCACGAGGTGTTGCTGTTGGGCGAAGGTCACTGTTTTCGCGACCAGGTGCTGGAGGCCTGTCCCAACCTGCTGCCCGGGCTGGAAAAACACAACGCGGCCCGCACTGCCGCCGAGGGCAGCTCACTGGATACGCTGCGACACATGGTGGCCTCGGGCCTGGGGGTGACTATCCTGCCTATGTCGGCGGCGACGGTTTCCTACTACGGCCCCGAGGTGCTGGTCAGCCGGCCGTTTGCGGAACCGGCACCCCATCGCACCGTGGCGCTGGCGTGGCGGGCGAGCTTCCCGCGGCACAAGGCCATCGATGTCTTACGCGAGGCCGTCAACCAGTGCCGGTTTCCGCAATAATCGGCCGTCTCTAACTGACCATGTTTAATCGACTATGTCTGACTGAGCGTGTTTAAGTGACCGTTTTTAATTGACTATGAAGCGCTCGTCACCCGACTCCAGTAATGCAGCCGCCAGCGCCGATCAGGTCCCGGGGCTGGAGCAGGTCAGTGTCACTGCCCTGAAAGGTGTGGGTGCCCAGTTGGCCGATAAACTGGCCAAGCTGAATATCCACAACCTCCAGGATTTGCTGTTTCACTTGCCAATGCGCTACCTGGACCGAACCCGGGTGACACCCATCGGTGCGATGCAACCGATGGTCAATGTGGTTATCGAAGGGGTGATTCGGGGCTGTGATGTGGTCTATGGCCGCCGCCGCAGCCTGGTCTGCCGCCTGCAGGATGACACTGGCACAGTGACGCTGCGCTTCTTTCACTTTTCTGCCGCCCAGCAAAAGCAATTTAGCGTCGGCGCCCGCCTGCGCTGTTTTGGTGAGAGCCGGCGCGGTGCTTCCGGACTGGAGCTGTACCACCCGGAATACGAGTTTTGCGACGCGGCGGTGGCGGCGCCACTGGAGTCCCGCTTGACCCCGGTTTACCCCGCCACAGAGGGTATTACCCAGGCGCGGCTGCGCAGTCTCTGCCAGCAAGCGCTGACCTTGATGAGCCGCCATAGCCTGCGTGAATTACTGCCGCCGCAGCCGGGCTTGAACGCCGGTACAGGTTGGGCGGGTTCACTGCAGCAGGCCATCGCCTACCTGCACCATCCGCCGGCAGATGCCAGCCTGCAAGAGCTGCTGGATGGCACCCACCCCTACCAGCAGCGGCTGGCGTTTGAGGAACTGTTGGCCCACCACCTGAGCATGCTGCAAGTGCGACAGCAATTGCGCGCCGCGGGAGCAGTGCCGCTGCCGCCGCCCGAGCGCTTGTTGCAGGAGTTCCGCCAGCAGCTGGGTTTCAACCTGACCGCCGCCCAGCAGCGGGTGGCGGCCGAGATTTCTGTGGACCTGGCACAGCCGGTGCCCATGTTGCGCCTGGTGCAGGGCGACGTGGGTTCAGGCAAGACCGTGGTGGCGGCGCTAGCGGCGCTGCAGGCAGTGGGCAACGGCCGCCAGGCGGCAGTGATGGCGCCCACGGAAATACTGGCAGAACAGCATCGCCAGAGCTTTAGCCAGTGGCTGGAGCCGCTGGGAATCCAGGTCGGTTGGCTCAGCGGTCGCCAAAAACAGTCAGAGCGCAAACAGCAATTGGCGGCCATTGCCAGCGGCGCAGCGCAACTGGTTATCGGTACCCACGCCCTGTTCCAGCAAGACGTCGTGTTTGCCGACCTGGGCCTGACCATTATCGATGAGCAACACCGGTTTGGTGTCCATCAGCGCCTGGCGTTGCGGGAAAAATCTGGCGCCCGCAGCCACTCCCATCAATTAATTATGACCGCCACACCCATTCCCCGCACCCTGGCCATGAGCGCCTATGCTGACCTGGACTGCTCGGTGATCGATCAACTGCCGCCCGGGCGCACCCCGGTGCAAACGGTGGTGATCGGCAACCAGCGTCGACCCCAGGTTATCGAGCGAGTGCGCGCCGCCTGCCTGGAGGGCCGCCAGGCCTATTGGGTCTGCACCCTGATCGAAGAGTCGGAGGCACTGGAGGCGCAGGCGGCGGAAGCGACCGCGGAACTGCTGGCTGCGGCACTGCCGGATGTGCGCGTGGGCCTGGTGCACGGACGCTTGAAGCCGGCGGAAAAAGAACAACAAATGGCCGCATTCAAGGCCGGTACCACCCAGTTGCTGGTGGCGACCACGGTGATTGAAGTGGGGGTCGACGTGGCCAATGCCAGCCTGATGATAATTGAAAACCCCGAGCGCCTGGGTTTGGCACAGTTGCACCAATTGCGCGGCCGGGTCGGTCGCGGTAGCGCTGAAAGTCACTGCGTCCTGCTCTACGGGACGCCCTTGTCCCGCTACGGTCGCCAGCGCCTGGACGCGATGCGGGAGACCAATGACGGTTTTCTGATCGCCGAGCGGGATCTGGAGTTGCGCGGTCCGGGGGAGGTGTTGGGCACCCGCCAAACCGGGGCGGTACAGTTTCGCCTCGCCGATCTCAATCGCGACGGGCACCTGCTGCCGGCGGTAAAACAGCTGGCAACCCGACTGCTGCAGGAAGACCCAGCCAGCGTCGAGCAATTGGTCAGCCGCTGGCTGGGGCACAACCAGCATTACGCCAATGCGTGACACGATTTCAGCGTTGGCTGCCGCCGGATTCAGGGGCTGCAGTGGTGCAGGGGCCTACCAATCGTAAATAAATGGTAAATATGTCAGCCCTAATGGCCTGCGGCTTTGCGCTTTTGCATATTTATTGACTAGACTGTTTTAAGCGCTATCCCGTTTTACCTGCGCGTGTGCTATTTAATGGAGTAAGTAAGGAGAATAACCTTGGCAGTCCCGGCCAGTGTCAAACAGTTGCTGGAGCAGCAGAACGTGGCCTACACGGTCTCGATAGAAAGTGCCGTTGGCAGCAGTACTACCAACCTGGAGCAGCAGCGTGTACGTGGCGGCGGGGTTGCCCGTTCGGTCATCCTCAGTGACAGCGCGGGGTGGCTGCAGGTGGTCTTTCCCGCCGATTGCCTGCTGGATATAAGCGCGGTCAACCACCTGCTGGAACGATCACTGCGCGCCCTCGCTGAGCCCGAGTTGCGGGTCTTTTACGGTAAGCACAAGCTGGATGCGGTGCCCGCCCTGCCGCGCCTGGGCGGGATAAAAACCCTGGTGGACCAGCGCCTGTTGGGTCAGGAACTGGTGTTACTGGATTCCGGCAGCGGCGATATCCTGCAGGTATCGCGCAAAGGTTTTGCGGCGCTGGCGGCGGATTCGGTGATTTGCGATGTGGCGGTACCGCTGCAGCAGCTGGAGGCCCGCTACCAGGCGGTGCAAAATGACGAGGCGGACATCTTCACGGCGGTGCGCAGTTTTACCAGCCTGCGCATCAAGCAACGGTTGGAAGAAACACTGGACCTGCCACCCCTGCCCGAGACCGCACAGCGCATCATCAAGCTGCGGGTGGACCCGGCTGCCGACATCAACGACCTGGCCGAAATCGTCGAGATCGACCCGAGTCTCGCCGCCCAGGTGGTGAGCTGGGCAGCCTCGCCCTATTACTCGGCGCCGGGCAAGATCAAATCCATCCACGACGCCATTGTCCGGGTGCTGGGTTTCGACATGGTGCTCAACCTGGCGCTGGGGTTGGCCCTGGGCAGGACCCTGGGCATCCCCGACGCGGGGCCAATGGGCGCGACCCCGTTCTGGCGCCAGGCAGTCTATACCGCGGCCACGGTGGAAGGATTGGTGACCGCCATTCCGCGGGAGCACCGGCCGGGTTTTGGTATGGCCTATCTATCAGGCCTGTTACACAACTTTGGCTGGCTGGTATTGGCGGAGGTGTTTCCGCCGCACTTCACCGCCATCAATCGTTGCATAGAGGCGAATAGCCACGCATCGCCGCACCTGGCCGAACTCAATTTGCTGGGCGTCAGTCGCGATCAGCTGGCCAGCTGGCTACTGCACTTCTGGAATATGCCTGACGAAGTGGTTGTCGCCCTGCGCTACCAGAACATGGAAAATGTCGGTGACAGGGAGCACGGCGAGTACGCCAAACTCCTGCTGGTGGCCCAGCGACTGCTGCAACAGCGGGGCATCGGCCAGGGGCCGCAACTGGCGGTACCCGACCATATCTACGCCGAATTGCACCTGGATCCGGACAAGGCGCGGCAGGCCCTGGACGCGGTGATGGAGTCAGTGGATAACCTAGACAGCATTGCCAGCCAGCTGACCGGCTGAGTCGATCAGTAAAAAAGCAAGCACTGCAGCCGGAGCCAGTGCGCTCCGCTGCAGTGTTGTAGGAAACGGCAATCAGCCCTGGCGCATCAGGTAATCAAAGGCGCTGAGGGAAGCTTTTGCCCCTTCACCCATAGCGATAACAATCTGCTTGTAGGGCACTGTGGTCACGTCGCCACAGGCGAAGATGCCCGCGGTGCTGGTTTCGCAGCGCTCGTTGATCACGACCTCACCGAAGCGGGTGGTCTCTACCACACCCTGGAGAAAATCGCTGTTGGGCAGCAAGCCAATCTGCACAAACACGCCATGCAATGGGTCCCGCTGCAGTTCACCGCTGTCCCGATCCTCGTAGGCGAGGGCCGCTACTTTGCCGTTATCGGCGATAATTTCCCGCACCGCGACATTGGTCTTGATGGTGATATTGGCGCGCTTGCGCGCCTGTTCGACCAGTACCTGGTCGGCTTTTAGCTGCGGCAGGAATTCGTACAAGGTCACCGAATTGACGATACCGGCGAGATCGATTGCCGCTTCGACACCGGAGTTGCCACCGCCGACTACCGCCACGTCCTTGCCCTTGAAAAAGGGACCATCACAGTGCGGGCAGTAGGCCACGCCGTTGCCGATATTTTCTTTCTCACCGGGGACCCCCAGCTCGCGCCACTTGGCGCCGGTGGCAATAATCAGTGCCCGGGTGTCGATGCGCTCGCCGGAGCTGAGGCTGACGCTCTTAATGTCACCGGGCTCGATGGCGGTAACGCGCAGGTGCTCCTTGCGAGTGATGTCGTATTCGTCCATATGGGCAACCAGCTGGCCGGTCAGTTTGGGTCCGGTGGTGGACGGCACCGAAATCAGGTTTTCGATGCCCATGGTGTCTTTCACCTGGCCGCCAAAGCGATCGGCGACCACGGTCACCTTGAGGCCTTTGCGAGCGGCGTAGATGGCGGCAGCTACACCGGCCGGGCCGGCACCAATCACGGTGACGTCCTGGGTGGGTAATGTCTCTGCCCCGGCGCTGTCGGCGCTGTCGGCGCTCATAGCCGGATAGCGGCTGGTAAGCTTGTCGAGCAGCTGGGCGGTGTCGATTTTGCCGTTGGCAAATGGCTCGCCGTTGAGGAAGACGGCCGGTACGCCCTGGATATTGTTGGCTTCGACCAGGTCCGGGTAGAGGCCGCCGTCGATCATTTCCACGGCGATATTGGGGTTGAGCTGGGCAAATTGGTTCAACGCCTGCACCACGTCCGGGCAGTTGTGGCAGCTGAGACTGACGTACACCTCAAATTTGAGGCTATCGCTCACTTTGCCGATGCTGGCCTGGATGGCGCCGTCGAGCTTCAGGGGGGTGCCGGAGGACTGCAGGATGGCCAGCACCAGGGAATTGAATTCGTGTCCCGAGGGGATACCGGAAAAGACGATGCCATTGGGGTGGCCCTCGGCCTCCAGCAGAAAACTGATGGGGCTGCGCAGTTGGCCTGCCGTATCGCGTTCCACCACGTCAAGGTGATCGCTGACTGACGCGATCGACTGTAAAAATTCCAGCAGTTCTGCCCGCTTCGGGTGTTCACCAGTTTGGATCACCAGACTGACGTTGTTTTGCATGCCGGCGGTGTAGCCTTGCAGAGCCTTAAGTATGTCCTGGGATAGCATAGTGTTACCTCACTGGGGAAAAACGGGGCAGGATCACTGCCCCGGTATTCAGGGTTGGCGGGTGCGCCAGGGTAATGACGTCGGTTTAGATCTTGCCGACCAGGTCCAGGCTTGGAGTCAGGGTCGCCTGGCCTTCTTCCCAGGCAGCGGGGCAGACTTCGCCGTCGTGGGTGGCAACGTACTGGGCGGCCTTGACCTTGCGGACCATATCCTTGGCAGAGCGACCGATACCGAGGTCGTGGATTTCAGCTACCTTGATGATGCCGTCCGGGTTGACCAGGAAGGTGCCGCGCAGGGCCAGGGCTTCTTCTTCGATCATGACGTCAAAACCACGGGTGATTTTGCCGGTGGGGTCGCCGATCATGGGGTAGTTGATCTTGCCAATGGATTCGCTGGTGTCGTGCCAGGCCTTGTGCACGAAGTGTGTGTCAGTGGAGACGGAGTAGACTTCTACGCCCAACTTCTGCAGCTCGTCGTAGTGCTTGGCCATATCTTCCAGCTCGGTGGGGCAGACGAAGGTAAAGTCGGCCGGGTAGAACAAAAAGATCGCCCACTTGCCGAGTACGTCCTGGTCGGTCACGGTGATGAAGTCACCGTTGTGGAAGGCCTGGGCCGTAAATTCAGGAATGCGGGTGTTGATTTTCGCCATGAGTTGGATCTCCATTAAAAGTTCGGGTGTCTGCACAGGCATTACTGCATCTGCACTGGAAGGATAATAGCGAGCTTGATTGTTCTGTTAAATTGAATAAAAATGATTATGATGTTCTATTTAATAGAATCACTGGATGAAATCTATTTCCCGAGTTTGCGACGATGATTACCTTTAAACAGTTGAGTTACGCACTAGCGGTGGAAAAAACCCGCCATTTCAAACAGGCCGCGGCGGAGTGCGCCATCTCCCAATCGGCGTTGAGCACGGCCATAACCGAGCTGGAGAGCCAGGTGGGGCTGCAGTTATTCGAGCGCGACAACAAGCGGGTGCTGGTGACTCCGGTGGGAGAACAATTCCTGGCCCGGGCCCGGGAGATTAAAATCCTGCTGGACGACCTGTACCGGTTTTCCGCCGCTGAGCGGGCGCCGCTGTCCTCCCCCCTGGGGTTGGGGGTGATCCCCACCATTGGGCCCTACTTGCTGCCCCGGGTGTTGCCGGCGGTGCGACGTCAATACCCCGACCTCCAGCTGCGCATCCAGGAGGACCAGAGTCATGTGCTGGTGGAGAAAGTGCGCAGTGGCGAGCTGGATACCGCAGTGCTAGCCCTGCCCTACGATCTGGCCGGTTTGCACGCCTTTGAATTCTGGCAGGAAGATTTTTACCTGGTGACCTACCCGGGCAGTCACCTGGCGGCGCACAAGCAGGTCAGCAGTGAGATGTTGCGCGACGAGCCCCTGCTGTTGCTGCAGGATGGCCACTGCCTGAAAGATCACGCCCTGGCGGCGTGCAAGTTTCAGCCGGCTGAAGTCACCCGCAGTGTCTCCGGCACCAGCCTCTATACCCTGCTGCAGATGGTGGCCGGCGGGCTGGGCTCTACCTTTGTGCCGGAAATGGCGGTAGCCCAGCTCACCGGTGGCAGTCAGGAATATCGCCTGGCGCAATTGACGGAACCCGGGCCGCACCGCCGGCTGGCACTGATATCGCGGCTCAACTACGCCGGCGCCGACAACCTGCTGCTGCTGGGCAAGCTGTTTCGCGCCCAGCTGTCAGGCGCGTAATTGTCCGCTGAGGCAGTGGTTGGTTACGCAACGGTTACTCACGCAATTACTACTACCGTCCCGCACCCTCAGTTGCTGGCTGCTCGGCGGTCTCGTTACTGTCGAACAGTTTCTGGTCCCAGGCATTCTCGGAGCGCGCCACCACCAGTGAGACCATGGAATCCCCGGTCAGGTTGACGGCGGTGCGAATCATATCCAGCAGTCGATCGACACCGATAATCAGGGCGATGCCTTCCACCGGCAGGCCCACCTGTTGCAGTACCATGGCCAGGGTAATCAATCCTACCCCGGGCACTCCTGCGGTACCCACCGAGGCCAGGGTGGCGGTGAGTATCACCATCAGGTAACCGCTGATACCGATGTCAATTTGGTAGGCCTGGGCAATAAAGGCGGTGGCCACACCCTGCATTATCGCGGTGCCGTCCATATTGATGGTGGCCCCCAGCGGCACAGTAAAGGCCGCCACCCGGTTGTCGATGCCCAGCTTTTCTTCTGCTATGCGCAGGGTGACCGGCAGGGTGGCATTGCTGGAGGCGGTGCTGAAGCCGAACGCCAGCACCGGCCGTATGTGGCGGAAAAAGGTAATCGGATTGACCCGTGCCAGAGTGCGCAGCAGCAGTGTGTAGACACCGAAGGCGTGCAGCAACAGGGCCAGAACTACGGTAAAAAAGTACAAACCCAGATCCAGAATCGCCTCGGCACCCAGGTCGGCAAACAGTTTTGCCAGCAGGCAGAACACGCCGTAGGGTGCCAATTCCATCAGGATGCCCACCATTTTCATAATCACTTTGTCGAAGTCTTCAAACCAGCTGCTGACCCGCTGACCGGCCACACCGCAGCGCGAGATGGCGACGCCCATAAGCAGGGAAAAGACGATAACCTGCAGCATATTGCCCTCGGCCATGGCCTGGATGGGATTGCTGGGGACAATATTGACGATGACTTCCTTGAGGGAGGGGCGCTCGCTGGCGACAAAGGTGCTGGCCTCGCCGAGGCCGAAACCGTCACCGGGGCGCAAGATACCGCCGAGAAACAGGGCGATGGAGATGGCGATGGCGGTGGTGAGCATATACAAGGCCAGGGTCTTGGCCGCCATCGCGCCCATGCGGGCATTGCTACCGAGGTTGCTGGCGCCGCACACCAGCGACACAAACACCAGTGGTACGACCAGTAACTTTAGCGAGGCCACAAAGATACGCCCCACCACGTCGAACAGCCCGTAAACAATAAACTGATCGAGCCAGTGGTTGGCGGTGGCACCGAGCATCTGGCTGTTATTGGCGAAATTCAGCAGCGTACCCACCGCCAGCCCGGCAACCATGGCGAGCAGTATCTTGGATGTCAGGCTCATAGGGTACCGTCCGTTCTGTGATTAACCGTTAGTGAGTGTCGATCGCGCAGGCCCAGCCAAGTGAGTGCTTCAATTGACAGCTTCCTTGAGTGCCTTGCCGGCTTTAAAGCCAACACTGTTACTGGCTGCAATCTCTATGCTGGCGCCGGTTTGCGGGTTGCGGCCGCTGCGGGCTGCTCGCTGGCGACGGCTAAAGGCGCCAAATCCGGGCAGGCTGACAGTGTCCTCGCGACTGAGGGCGTTGGTAATTTCTTCGAGGATGGCATCGACCGCCGCGCCGGCACTATTTTTGTCCAGGTCAGTGCGCTCAGCTACCAGGGTGACCAAATCATTTTTCCGCATTATAAACTCCTAAATTGAACCATTAATTTGTTATGATCGTCGCGCATTAAAGCAAGTGGCTTTACCCGGGTAAAGCATTAACCGGTCGCCGAGGCCCAGGTCGCCGCGCCAGCGCGAGTGCTAGACTGAATAATCTATGGAATCCGTTACTCCTGTATATACCCCCGCTGCGAGAGCCAGCCTGCGGCGCCAGTGGTTTCCCGCCCGTATTATACTGGCGGGCCAGCCCCTGCTGGGCGACTGGCTGCTGGAGCCCGGCTCGCTTACCGCGCGACTGGTGCAATTCAGCCAGGGACGCTTTCAGGTTCGAGTGCTGGCCCAGTACTGGGGGGTGGCGGCCGCTTCGGAGAGTCGCCTGCTGGGTATTGCGCCGCGGGCCCGGGTACTGGTGCGCGAGGTTATCCTCGAGGGCTGTGGCCAGCCCTGGGTGTACGCCCGCAGTATACTGCCGCGCAGTTCGCTGACCGGCTCGTTACAGCAATTGTCCCGGCTGGATGCCAAGCCCCTGGGCAGCTGGCTGTTTAAACAGCCTACCCTGCGCCGCGGACCGCTGCAAATATCCCGCTATTGTGTCGGCGACCAGCGCCTGGCGGTGCTGGGTTCAGAGGTGGACCTGGCTCACGCTCAGTCGCCGCTGCTGGGCCGGCGCTCGGTGTTTTATGTTGAGCAAAAACCAATTCTGGTGGGCGAAGTGTTTTTACCGGATTTTATGGGCAAATTGCATGCCGCGGATGGAAGCTCGGTCGGGCCGCGTTCGGTCGGGCCGCGTTCGGTCGGGTCGCGTTCGGTCGGGCCGCGTACGGTCGGGCCGCGTTCGGTCGGGCCGCGCTCGGTCGGGCCGCCTGCGATAGACTTTTGTGCAGCCGGGATGCCCACGACCGAATCGAGTTCAAGCATGCAGTTGGCGAGTGCAATATGCCAGGCAATATAAAAATCAGGCGCGCGCTGGATCTTAACTGGCCTCGCGTTCGGCGCGAGTTTCCCCACTATTGGCAACTGATGCGGTTTGATCGCCCCATCGGTATCTTGCTGCTGCTGTGGCCCACCCTGTGGGCGCTGTGGTTAGCGGCGGACGGCTTTCCAAAACCCCATTTACTGGTGATTTTCGTGCTGGGGGTGGCGCTGATGCGCGCCGCCGGATGTGTTATCAATGACTTTGCCGATCGCAAGGTGGATGGCAGTGTCAAGCGCACTCGCCAGCGCCCGCTGGTGACGGGTAAAGTGAGTTCGCGGGCGGCGCTGTGGCTGTTTGCCGGCCTCTGCCTGGCCTCCTTCGGGCTGGTCTTGTTCACCAACCGGCTCACGATCTTGCTGTCGCTGGTAGCGGTGGCGGTGGCCTTTTGCTACCCCTTTATGAAGCGCTACACCCATCTGCCGCAGTTGGTGCTGGGGGTGGCGTTCTCCTGGGGTATCCCCATGGCATTTGCCGCCCAGAGCGGCACTGTGCGGCCCGAGGCCTGGCTGGTCTTTACTCTTGCGGTGGTCTGGACTGTGGCCTACGACACCTTCTATGCCATGGTCGATCGGGACGACGACCTGCGCATCGGGGTGAAATCGACGGCTATTCTGTTCGGTGATATGGATCGAGTCATAACCGCAACACTGCAGGCGATAGTGGTGCTGGCACTGGTGCTCACGGGGCAGCGGTTTGGACTGGGCTGGATCTATGATTTGAGCCTGGTGGCGGTGATGGCTCTGTTTGTCTACCAGCAGTTCCTTATCAGTGGGCGCGATCGAGACCAGTGCTTCAAGGCCTTCCTGAACAATAACTGGGTTGGGTTTGCGGTTTTTCTCGGTATCGCGCTGGACCTGGCACTGTTGAGATGACGGCTGACCCGCAGCCAGAGTAAACTCGGGGCCTGGCTTGTAACAAAATTGTAACCTGAAGGTAATTTAATGAGCACTTCTGACAAGCGTTCAAGAGCAGGGAAGATGCCACAGAAAACAATTTTGATCGTAGATGACGAGACTCCCATTCGCGATATGCTGCGGGTTGCCCTGGAGATGGCAGATTATCACTGCCTGGAAGCCGCCGATGCCCAGTCCGCCCACAGCCTGATTGTTGACCGCAAACCGGATTTGATTTTACTCGACTGGATGTTACCAGGTACCAGTGGTATTGAGCTGGCCCGGCGCCTGAAGCGCGAGGAAGTGACCAGCCAGATCCCGGTGATCATGCTGACCGCCAAAGGTGAGGAAGACAACAAGGTGCAGGGCCTGGAAGTGGGGGCCGATGACTATATTACCAAGCCCTTCTCACCCCGGGAACTGGTGGCGCGGTTGAAGGCGGTACTGCGGCGTACCGATAATTTCAGCGACAACGGCCCCATCACCGTTGAGGGTTTAACCCTCGACCCTGCCAGCCACCGGATCACCATCAACGACCAACCGGTGCAAATGGGCCCGACCGAGTACCGCCTGCTGGAGTTTTTCCTGACCCACCAGGAGCGGGTCTATACCCGCAGCCAGCTGCTGGATCACGTCTGGGGCGGCAATGTCTACGTCGAGGAGCGCACCGTAGATGTGCACATTCGCCGCCTGCGCAAGGCATTGCAGCTTGATGGCCACGACCGCTTTGTGCAAACTGTGCGCGGCGCCGGTTATCGATTTTCCCTGAAGATCGCGGCGAGCGAAGCCTAGCTGCTCCGGCCATGGCCGAATTGTGCCAACCACAAAAGCGAGTACCGTAATTGAACAGAGGCATTGCCGGTGAAGTCCGCATATTAGGGTTGCTGCTGCTGGTGTGCGCCGTGTTCGGAGCGGTCAATGGCTACCCCTTTATCACTATGGTTTTGGGCCTGCTCGGTTACCTGGGCTGGACCCTGTGGAATATCAGTCACCTCAGCCGCTGGCTGAGCAATAATTCCAGGCAGTTACCCCCGGATCTGCACGGTATCTGGGGTGAAATAGCGGATAGTATCGTCCAGTCCCAGCGCCAGCACCGGCGCGAGCGGGCCATGTTGCAGACGGTGATCAAGCGCGGCCAGGAAACCACCAGGGCGATTCGCGACGGTATCATCCTGCTCAATAGTGATGCTGAAATCGAGTGGTTCAACTCCGCCGCCACCCAGTTGGTGGGCTTGCGCAACCAGGATCAGGGCCAGTCACTGTTCAATTTTGTGCGCCACCCCAGGTTTGTCCAGTATATGAACAAGAGCGACTTTAGCGAGCCGCTGGATCTGCCATCGCCGCAAAATGACGCCATGCGCCTGCAGTACCAGTTGACGCGCTTTGGCCTGGGCGATTGCCTGGTGGTGGTGCGCGATGTCACCCGCTTGTACAAGCTGGAACAGATGCGCAAGGATTTTGTCGCCAATGTCTCCCACGAATTGCGCACTCCGCTGACGGTGTTGCGCGGGTATGTGGAGACCCTCGGCATGAGCGAGGAGCTGCCGCCAAAATGGCAAAAGCCACTGCAGCAGATGGAGCAGCAGTCGGTGCGCATGTCCGCCCTGATCCAGGACCTGATCGAGCTGTCGCAGCTGGAAACCAACGAAAACCTGTCGACCCACCGGCCGGTGGATATAAAGCTGCTATTGCAGACCGTGCAGAGCGATGCCCTCGCTCTCTCCGCTGACAGCAAACACCAGGTCAAACTCAAGTGCCCGGACGGCATTCAGCTGCTCGGCAGTGAGAAGGAATTGCAGAGTGCCTTTTCCAACCTGGTGTTTAACGCGGTTAAGTACTCGCCCGCCGGCACCGACATTACCATAACGGTGCGCAACCATCCCCTCGGCCTGCTGGTGGCGGTCAAGGACAAGGGGCCGGGTATCGACAGCATCCACCTGCCGCGCCTGACCGAGCGTTTCTACCGGGTTAACAGCAGCCGCAATTCCAGCACCGGCGGCACCGGGCTGGGCCTGGCGATCGTGAAACACGTCATGCTGCGCCACAGCGGGCGCCTCAATATCAAGAGCCGGTTGGGCAAAGGCAGTACTTTTACCTGTATTTTTCCGATCCGGAAAATCCTGCCGGCAACTCAGTCGACAACTCAGTCCACAACTACAGAACCATAATCCCGTCGGCTTCCACCATGGCCCCTTTGGGCAATTGCTTGACTCCGACAGCGGCGCGGGCCGGGTAGGGCTCGGCAAAGTACTCAGCCATGACCTCGTTGATGAGCGGGAAATTGCCGAGGTCTTCCAGAAACAGATTCAATTTGACGATGTCCTGCAGGGAGCCGCCCGCCGCCTCGCATACTGCGCGCAGGTTCTTGAACATCTGGTGGGCCTGCTCCACAAAGCCGCCCTCGACCAGCTGCATGGTTGTCGGGTCCAGCGGAATCTGTCCGGACAAATAGGTGGTGGTGTTGACTTTTACCGCCTGGGAGTAAGTGCCAATGGCAGCGGGTGCCTTGGCGGTATTGATGATGGCTTTGTTGGTCATAGCGGGAATCCGTTTAACTTCTACTGACTGTAATTTATTGAGTGTAACAATTAGCTTTTACTGCGGGTGATTTTGATTACGGCACTGATGGACTTCAGGCGCCGGATAATAGTGGCCAGGTGGACCCGGTTGTTCACACCGATGGTGAACATGATGACCGAATTGTGGGCATCGCGCTCATCCACATTGACGTTTTCTATATTTCCGCCCAGTTCGGCAATGCGGGTCGCGAGGCTGGCAATAATGCCCCGTTCAGACTCTACTTCAACCCGAATGTCCGCTAAAAACTCGCCGCTGACATTGGCGGCCCAGCTGATACTGCTGATCTTTTCCGGGTTGTGGCGATACTCGCTGATATTACCGCAGGCTTCGCGATGCACAACCAGGCCTTTACCGGCGCTGATATGGGCGACGATATGGTCGCCGGGAATGGGGCGGCAGCAGCGAGCGAAGCTGATCATCAGGCTGTCGGCGGAATCGATGACCAGCGGCGGGTAGATCTCGGCCGCGGTGTTGGCGGGTAGACTGGCGTCCAGCAGTGTCTTGGCGACGGCGTGGGCAACGCGGTTGCCGAGACCGATGTTTTCCAGCAGGGTTTCCATATTGGGCATATTGCTGGCGCTGAGTAACAGTTGCTGCTGTTCTTCAGTGAGCTGACCGAAATCGATACCGCCATCCTGCAGTGCACGGCTCAAAAGGCGCTCGCCCAGCTGCACCGACTCGTGGTGGAGCTGGTGTTTAAGAAAATGGCGAATGCTGCTGCGGGCCCGGCCGGAGGCCACAAAGTTGAGCCAATTGGGGTTGGGTTGGGCGCCCGGTGAGGTGATGATGTGCACTTTCTGGCCACTCTGCAGCGGCTGTGACAGCGGCGCCAGGCGCTCGTTGATGCGGCAGGCGACACAGTGGTGGCCGATATCGGTATGCACCGCGTAGGCGAAGTCCACCGGCGTGGCGCCGCCGGGCAATTCGACAATCCTGCCCTTGGGGGTAAAGACGTAGACCTCATCCGGGAACAGGTCGATCTTGACGTTCTCGATAAATTCCATGGAGTCGCCGGCCCGTTGCTGCATTTCCAACAGGCCCTGGATCCATTGGCGGGCGCGGGCGTGACTGCCCGGCGCAACGTCTTCACTGCCATCGGATTTGTACAGCCAGTGGGCGGCGATGCCGGAGTTGGCCATTTCGTCCATTTCCTTGGTGCGGATCTGGACCTCGATGGGCACCCCGTGCATCCCCACCAGCACCGTATGCAGGGATTGGTAGCCGTTGGACTTGGGAATCGCTATATAGTCGTTAAACTCGCTGATGACCGGCTTGTAGAGGTTGTGTACCGCGCCCAGCACCCGATAGCAGGTGTCGACGTTTTCGACGATGATGCGGAAGGCGTAGACATCCATGATCTCCTTGAACGACTTCTTCTTGGTTTTCATCTTTTGGTAGATGCTGTAGAGATGCTTCTCCCGACCGATCACCAGGGCGTTGATGCCCTCTCGCTCGAGCCGGTACTCGATGGCATTCTGGATCTTCTCGACCAGCTCCTTGCGATTGCCCCGCGCCGCCCGCAGGGCGATCTGCAAGCGCTCACTGCGCAGCGGGTACATGGCGGCAAAACCGCGGTTTTCCAGCTCCAGGCGCACGTTGTTCATGCCCAGGCGCTGGGCTATGGGGGCGTAGATTTCCAGCGTCTCCTTGGCGATACGGCGCTTTTTCTCGGCCTTCAGGGCCCCCAGGGTGCGCATATTGTGGAGTCGGTCAGCCAGCTTGACCAGGATCACGCGGATATCCTTGGCCATGGCCAGGGCCATCTTCTGGAAGTTCTCCGCCTGCTTTTGGGCCTGGGTTTCAAACTCGAACTGGGTCAGTTTGCTGACCCCGTCCACCAATTCCGCCACCGCCTCGCCAAACTGCTCGCTGAGGGCCTGCTTGGAGATGGTGGTGTCTTCGATAACGTCGTGCAGCATGGCAGCCATCAGGCTTTGATGGTCCATATGCATGCTGGCGAGGATGCTGGCAACTTCCAGCGGGTGAGTTACGTAGGGTTCGCCGCTGCGCCGTTTCTGCCCGGTGTGAGCCTGTTCGGCGTAATAATAGGCGCGCTTGACGCGATTGATTTGCTGAGGGTCAAGGTAAGATGAAAGCCGGTGACTGAGGGAGTCCAGAGTCTGCATAGCGGGGTATTGGGGTTACCCCCTCAGTGGCCGCAGGCCAGCGCTGCCAGCTGCTGTGTAGAGCTGAAAAGCTGTGCCGGCCTGGAGCTGAAGGGCTGCCTGACTAGAGCTGCAGGGCTGAATCATCGATAACCAGCTCATCGAATTCCTCTGGTTCATCTTTCTGGGTCAGGATGCTGGCATCGATCAGGCCCTCTTCAATCTCCCGCAGGGCGATAACGGTGGGCTTGTCGTTCTCTTCACTGACCATGGGGTCTTTGCCACCTACGGCCAGCTGGCGCGCACGCTTGCTGCCCACCAGAACCAGTTCAAAGCGGTTGTCAACGTGATTGAGACAGTCTTCTACAGTAATACGAGCCATTTAATTTGCCTACCTGTTACGGGAAAAAGTACGGATAAAAAATTACGCATAAATATTTGCTGGTGTTGGTCACAAATACATTACAGCTAACTGCATTCCAGCCAACAACAACCATTGCCTGACGCGCGTGAAACAAACGCGGAAAAGCCCGTTAGTGTACGCAAAATAGACAGCGACGACAATAGCCAGTGATCAGTCAGGACAGCAGTTCGGCCAGCAGTTGCTCGTGCCTGGCCTGTTGGGTGGTGAGGGTCAGGCGCTGGCAGAGCAGTATCGACTGGAAATCCCGCAGGGCCCGGTCAAAGTCATCATTGATGACGATAAACTGGCTCTCCACGTAGTGCGACATTTCACTGATGGCCTCCTGCATGCGCGCCTCGATCACGGTGCTGTCGTCCTGGCCGCGGCCGGTGAGGCGCCGCTGCAGTTCGGCCCGCGACGGCGGCAGGATAAAAATACCCACTGTTTCCGGCAGCAGGCGCCGGACCTGCTGGGCGCCCTGCCAGTCGATCTCCAGAATAACGTCGGTGCCGCTGGCGAGGGTGTCTTTTACCCACTGGGTTGAGGTGCCGTAGAGATTGCCGAATACCTCGGCGTGCTCCAGAAAGGCGTTGTCGCCGATCATCTGCACGAAGCGCTCGCGCTCGGTAAAGTGGTAGTTGACCCCCTCTATCTCCCCTGGTCGCCGGGCCCGAGTGGTGTGGGACACCGATACCTTGACCTTGTCGGTGGTCTCTATCAAGGCCTTTACGAGACTGGTTTTGCCAGCGCCGGAAGGGGCGGAAACCGTGTATAAAATACCGCTACTCATGAAAAAATTACCTGGTTGCTGGATAAACGCCGGTAATGGACGTTTGCAAGATGGAAGTTGTAGCAGCGATTGTAGTCGAATTGACGCCGGTGTGCTCGGCTGCAGAGCTGCCCAGCGCCCCTTGCAGCGGAAGCAGCGCTGTATTTGGCGAGCCCGGATTCCGGTTTAGCCCGGCAGGAATACTGTGCCGGGAGAGTGTTCTGGCGCCGCAACCTGGACGTAGCTTGTGGGTGACAAGATGACCGGAGCGCGCTCCTCCTGGTGGAAGCCGCGGATACACAGGGCAACCACCAGGTGGCAGGCGATGACCACAAGGGTCAGGACAGTGCGCAGGCGCCGGTAGTCACGCCCGACCCCGGCTATGGCTGTGGGCCCTTGCAGCCGCGCCGCAGCGCGTGTTTCGGCCAGCCAGAGCAACAGGTAACCCAGCAGCAGGGCCAGGAGTGAGAGCAGGAAATAGTCAGTCAGCATGCTGGCCCAGGCGGTGAGGGCAAACAGGTTGCTGACTACCAGTTGTGAGCCCCCGGGCGCGCGGGCGCTGCTGTCCGAAGTCAGCACCTGGCCCCAGAGGGCGCCAGCCATGAAGCTGAGAATGATAGCGCTGTAGGTGAGAAATGCGGTGGTGAGGTACACGGTTACAGCGGTTGGCAGCGGGGCAACCAGCAGGCTCACCAGGAACCACAGCGCTATGGTGACAAAGGGTATGAGTCCGGCGTAGCCCAGGCGTTTGGCGGTGGTTAAGGTATCCATGGCGGATTATCGCTGCTGCAGACTATGAGTTTTACGCAAGGATTGGCGGCCTGGATCAGGGCTGCCTGCGCCTGATTGGGCGGGGGCCCCGAAAATTGCAGCTGTATTTTCGGGATTTAAACCACCCCTGGTTATCGATAATCTATTCGATGTTCTGGATCTGCTCGCGCATCAAAAACAATAAATCCATGTAAAACAGTAAGTTAAGATGCATTAGGTCGCGAAAATATAATCTGGTAACCGAATTGGTAACCGCTTCTGCTGTTTTTACCTGTTTATCACAAAAACCAACTGCAGGTAGATATCAATATTTTACGGAGAGAGCGGTATCTGTGAAAGTGGCAATCGTCAAGCCGGTGGGTCTGAGAGGTCGATAATGAGTTATTGCTCTGAATTTAATAATTCTCTGACGCTGCTGTTCAGAGCGATCGCCACTCGAACCAGTACTGCTAGAGAGGGATTGACTTTCCCTCTCTCCAGTTGCGAGACATAGGTGCGGTCAATTTCTGCAGCATCAGCCAGAGCTTCTTGAGACAGCCCAACGCGTTTTCTTGTCTCTTTTAGGCGGAGAGCAAGAATTCGTTGAGTCTCTAGAAGGCTTGGCTGGGGCATGCCGGCTAGCATCCAGCAGACGTGATTGACACTCCACGGAATATATTCTACATTTTGAATGTTTTGGTGGTTTCCAAAGGTGGCTTACATGGAAATGGTCCACAACTTTCTGGCGTATGTCGGCTATCTCACGCTAAGTACTTTACTGGCCTACCTGATGAGTCTTTGGAAAAGCCACGCGATTCCAGTAACTCGCTCTGAAATAATCAACTTTGCGTTCATGAACTGTCTCTTGTGTGGGTTAATGCCGCTCGGTTTTCTTCTGGTAAAGCGCGCTCCTCCCAAAGGAACCATGGAATACAGTCGTTATTGTGCCGGCAATTATTGGCTTTGGAGTAAATAACAACAATCTTGAGCTGGTTGGGGTTGGGGGTAATAGCAGTAAAAATACAAGATCGTTGACAGCGTAAGATTGTTGCCAGATCATGCAAACGTCATCTAGAGAGAGCGAGAGCTCCGCCAACCTGCTTCCCTGAGCAAGGTGGCATTCGTCAGAGAGGATATTCTGGCGAAGATGAGGCCGATCTGGCAACTAATCAGGATCCTGCCCTCGCTCCCTGTACTCACAAGGAGAGCACATTTGAAACATCCGACCCAAAACGTATCAATTGACGGGAATAGACCGTCTAAACCATTGCCTCCGGGGGTTTTCTTTACTGATAACCCTGAATACATAGCTGAGTTGTCTCCCGTAGCTGCGGTCATTAATCCTTTTAAAGCACCACCCTTACCGCTGATTAATCTGGAAGCAGCATCCTATTATCTATCCGCCTTGATGCGCCCGAAATTAGGAAAAGGGAAGTTTTCCCGAATTCGGCCATTGGCGGTACGTTATCTTTCGTTGAAATTGTTCCAGCAGCGATTGACGATCGAGGTAAATGTCCCCGGCAATCGAAATCTTGCTGTAAACCACTTGTTTCAGGCAATGGGAGAGCAACTGATGGTACACCTCAGTCTCGCGTTATCGTCTGGCAAGTCGATGGTCGTGCTGGTTGATGGATACCAATCGTTGGACCGATGGTTACAGGAGGGAGTAATGAATGTACCGCTGGAAATACCACTGGTTATATACAGAAAAATAACCAACTCACCAAAACATTAGTCAGGAGACTAAAAAATGCATCGACCAAACTCAAGAAACCCAGAAGACGTATGGGCTGCAATTTCCGGTGTGGACCAAAAGATTCGCGAATGCCTTCAAGTGTTCTGGCTATCTCTGCCCAAAGACAAGCGAAATCTGGGCAAGTTAGAAAAAAATGGAACCGCTTATCTGCCAGGGCCATGAGAGACTTCAGGGAGGACGCGGAAGCGATGGAAGTGCCTGATAACGACTTGTACTCAAGGTAATGGCCAATGCGATTGAGTATCGGCCTAATATTTGCTGATTAGGGGGAAGAGCGTGCCAGACTATAAAGACTCCTGGGATTACTATCTATCAGCAGAGTACATTCGTGAACAATTGAGACTTCAATCGGAGTATTCGGCCAGTCCGAATCCGGAGTCAATATATATCCCAACGCGCAACGACGTCTTTATGCACCCGACGATAAGGGCGGTGCAGGCTGACTATCTCTCCAGGTTCGATACGCCACCACACCCAAGCCGGGTTCAGCATGTAGTTGGAGCTATCCTTTCAGGAGCAATAAGTACATTCCTGAATGAACTGGAGCTCGCGGCCGAAGCTTTACCGGCCACTCTGTTATCAGCCTATCTGGCGACGGAATACAGAGTACTTGGTAATGAAGAGCCTTTTGTCTTACGAATTGGTGAGCAGTCTCCAGATTTGCTTGCACTTTTCGAGCAACAGCCGGTGAAGAGCGCCTGCTTCTTAACAGCGTGTAATTCTTATAGTGAGACTGTGTCTGCACAGCAAAACTCAGAACGCCAGTCTCAATTGCAAGCAGAGTTGGAGGAGTTAGGACCCCTGCTCTATCTGGGGGAAGGCGCAGATCCAAATGGCAAGTGGCCCGCAGAACCAAGCTTTCTGGTGGTGGGTATCAAATGTCACCAAGCTATGGTGCTTGCCGTCAGGTTTGAGCAGACTGCCATCGTGTGGATGGAATCAGATGCCGTGCCGAGGCTCTTGATCACCAAAGGGCTGTTGAGTGGAGCTTGAAGAGCCTCAGGATTTCTCGCTATAAGCACAACATGCAAGGAGGCGGATTGAAGACTACAGCCGAGCAAATAGCCATATTACTCGCGATTGGTGATGCAATCGAAAATGGGGCTGAGCCCACTGATGAATTACTTGCTTCGATAAGACGATATGACGATATAAATCGCCGGTGGAGGGATTTCTGGAATGAAATATGCGCACCTCTCACCGTCGACCAACTTGTCAGTTTGGTCAAAGGGCTCGTTTACGTTGAGACGTTCTTTCACTGGATCGGTGGTTCTGGCGCTAGTGGCATATGTGTGTATGAGCACCTGGTTGATCGCTGTGATTCGAGAGATCGATTGGACTGCGTGACGAGTTGGCTCATGGAACATAGGTGGAACCCATACATACCTTTTGGCACTACTGTTACCATGGGTGCCAGGACCTATAGTGGTTATACCAAGCTTAAGAGTACCCGTAGAGCTCGAATTTCTGCTAACATTACGACCCTTGTTCGGGAGGATGTGACAGCCGGAGAAGAGCGTAGCGCTCGCCGGGCGCGGCGTGCTCGGGCACATGCAGCGCGAGGTACGCCGGAACAATACTTGCTCATGGAGGAACTGGATAAGATGACACCGGCGGAGTGCCTAATTGCCATTTCAGAAAATGATCTTTATTCACCATCGTTTTATCCCAGTCGATATGCCCATGCGGGAGCCGATGAAGTGATCAGGCAACTTCCTGCCGAAACTCAACTACGACTTGCCAAATGGCTAAAAGGAAAACAAAGAAGCTCGTGGCGTAAATTCAAATCTCGGTTGCTGAGTAAAATTGGTACTCCGTAGGATAGAGAACCATGGCGGTTATAAGACACGTTTTGAGGCGTAATCCCGGCGGTACTACTGTATAGAGCTTAAGGTGTGAAATGATAGATACCAATAGGTGTGAATATGGGTGCAGGATCAACAACTAAAGATTTCAAAGCAAGCGGCACTTGCTGAGTATATGCTGCGGCGCTGGAATATCGACTGTACGCCTGATCATCGGCTAGATGGACCAGAACACCTTCTGTGGCTCAGTAATGTGAAAGAACTAGCCACTGGTAACGAGAGTTTGTTGAACAACCTAACTATCGCGCCTGGATTCGACGCCAGCGCACAGGGCAACGTAGGCAGAGGCATCGGATGCTAAAACTCGAAGAGATCAAAAAGGACGCTCAGGTTCGAGGCGTTGTACCTGAAAAGATTGTGAGTATCGTTCAGATCGAGCCGATTGGCGATAACGCACTGACCGTCTATTACAAAGATAGCCAAGGCAAGCTGGGCGAACAGATGCTGTTTCGCACTGATGAAGCCCGGCTGGAGTTGGCTCAAGGAGGCCGCCCTTGGGCATTCGATGCCGATGGCGAGGTTTTCAAACTCGACCTCGAAGCCTACCGCATCAGTCAGGCCTCGCTGTTCGATCCCATGATTGCGGTACACACCTCCAACGTTGAGCCTCTGCCGCATCAGATCCCCGCTGTTTACGAATATATGCTGCCCAAACTGCCGCTGCGCTATGTGCTGGCTGACGACCCCGGAGCTGGCAAGACCATCATGGCGGGCCTGCTGATCCGCGAGCTGCTGATGCGCGCCGATGCCCGACGCATCCTGATCGTCTCTCCCGGTTCGCTGACCGAGCAGTGGCAGGACGAATTGCTGGAGAAGTTTGGCGTTCAGTTCGAGATCTTCAGCCGAAGCGGCCGAGCTCAAAATCCCAGACCCAAAGCGCCTTGCTAGTGAGCGGGATTCAACGCAAGTGATCTACAACCTTTTCGGAGAGCCGACCTGGAGCAACTTCTACAAGCTGGGTGTGTTCAATCTAGATCAGCTCAAAGAGATTGTTGCCAAGAAACAGGCAGGCGAAGAGTACCACCAGCAGTGGCACAACGAGATCACCGCCATGCTGGAATATGCGGCCAAGTCATTCGACTTGGCGATACCTGAGTATTGGCGTTAGGCGCCGCTTAATCTGCCCACAGGAACTGCAGCCTCTTATGAGTTCGTCTTTTTACCTCCCTCGCACGCTGTCTAGTTACGACGAAACGTACACAGAAGCAGATCTATTGGGAACCTCGAATTTCATTGTCGTTTTGGCAGAGCCTGGCGGCGGTAAAACTGAACTCTTGCATAGCCTCGCTCAAGAGCTGGGCACATCAGTCGTTTCCGCAAACGTGTTCGGGCATGTGGGCGCAGACGAAGAGAACGTCCCGCTGGTTATCGACGCATTTGATGAGTTGGCCAAGGTCGATCAAACAGGGATTCATAAGCTGCTTGCTAATGCCAGAAAGGCAAAACCGACGTATGTCATTATATCGAGCCGGTCAAGTGAGTGGGGTAATAGCGATACAAATGCGTTTAATGACTTCCTAGGAGTCGAACCTGTGATCGTCAGGCTGTGCGAGTTTGACGAATCGGAGCAACGGGCAATCTTTGAGAATCATGCACACGGTGAGGACTTTTCCGAATTTCATGCTGAAGTTGCACGCTTTGATTTAGATGCTCTACTGCCGAACCCGCAGTTCCTGAAGCTTTTCGCTGACGCCTACATCGAAAGCGGAAGGCAATTCTCCGATAAGAGATCTATTTTTTCACAAGCAGTCGAGCGGTTAGCGAAAGAGGTAAACGCTGGAGTTGCCAGAGGAGTCGAGCCCCTTTCGACGAATCAAAAAGTCGATCTTTCTTCAGAAGTTTTCGCCAAACTACTGCTCTCTGGAGCGGAGGGCATCAGTGCAACAGAAGTTGCAGAAAGCAGAGTGCATCCATTACTGACGTCTTTGTTCTGCAAGGAAGTATCAGCCTATGGAATCTTGGCTACTCGGTTATTCAATCCGGACAACCATGCGGACCAGCATCGCCCAGTTCACAAGATCGTTGCTGAGTATTGTGCGGCGAACTACCTCACTAAGCGGATAGCAGCACCTGCAGATCCCCTTACGCTAGAGAAATGTTTGCCGATCATTGCTCCAAACTCAACAGTTAGAGATGAGCTTCGTGGACTTCTGGGCTGGATGGCCGCGCTTGGAAACAGGCCTATTGAGGAAAAGTTAATAAGGCTCGATCCATATGCGGTGCTCGCGAACGGAGATCCTTCCCAGCTGGAGAATTCATCGAAGCGACTACTGATAGATCAGCTTAAGGAAATTGAGTCTGAAGATCCTTATTTCCGAAGAGGAGACTTCTGGCGCAGGTTCAGTGTTGCAGGCTTTTTTACCCCGGAAGTGGTAGAGGTAGTCAGGCCTCTTTTAACGGTTGGAAGTAATGGGCACTTACGAGACCTTGTTTTTGAGCTTTTGGCGGGCTCTCCAGCTATCTGTCATTTTGAAAATGAGCTGCGTCACCTCCTATTGGCGACATCTGAGGATGAAAATACTCGTTCATTGGCAGCTTCGTGCTTGCTAGAAACGGCTAGTTACGAATGGGAATCTGATTTGGGTGACCTAATTTCAGAGGCAAGTCAAACGTCACTTAAAGTCGCGTCCGATATTATCAAGTCAGTAGGGCCAGAATCGTTAGGGCGATCATCTCTACCAGGCTTCTTCCGAGCTTGTTCGACCCTCTACCCAAACCACAAAGATAGGAGCGAGAACATTATCGGTGGGCGCTACTTCGTGAAGCGCCTAACTAAGGTATTGGACTTTGCGTCTGTCGAGCGGCTATTGGACGAGTTAACCGACGGACTGGCATGTAAATGTGGCAAGAAATACTACGAGTGTGATTGTAGAAATGGTATAAGCAAGGTCGTAGGTGCGATGCTTGACCGATACTTTGAGCTAGCAGTGCCCCCGTACGATGCGGATCGAGTTTGGCAATGGATTGGAAATCTAAATTTTCATGGGCTTAAATCTTCAGACGAGAGCCGGTCAGTCCATGTTCTTCAACATGACAATAGCTTACGACAGGGAATAATCGCTCGTGCGTTTGGAAACCTGACGGACAGTGACCAGATTTTCGAGTGTAAATTTGAGAAGTTCAATTGCCACGCCCACTCTGGCCTCTGTTTTCAGGCCAACGATTACAGGTTCATAGTTGATTTGGCGTTTGCGAACGGCAACATAGCTTTGTGGGCCAGTTTCATGGCTGGACATCAGATTTATAGGAATAGGAGTGATAGAGGACCTGATGACTTGCGTCGCCATATGAGAGGGCAAGCGTGTGAGAATCCCTTGTTTATGCGCGAGTGGGCCAAACAAAACCGTGCGTCTAAGCAACAGTTAAAGCACGACGATAGAAGGTGGCATGCTAGACACAACCGTGTGATGAAGCGTCGCACGAAGAAAGAAGCCGAGATTCGAGCCGCTAATATCAACTACGTTCATGAGAACCGAGAGTTTGTCGAGAATGGCCAACATTGGAGCTTGCTAATTCGCTTTGCTGATCTAGTTCTTATGGCTCCTGAAAAGATCGAGCAAGAATTTGGCGATGAAGCTCTCGTTAGGAACGCCCTTAGAAACTGTATTGATTTCATTGCACCACACGTACCCAGCTTAGCCGGGATTGCAGAACTAAAGTGCGATTCCAAGCGTCACCCTTCGACAAGGATATTATATGCGTCTTGTCTGGAGCGGATGCGAAGCCAAGGAAGCTTGGAAAGTATCGATCGCAGACTTCTGCAGGCGCTGCGAGCTGATATTCACGGGGGATACCAAGCCGTAACCGAAGAAGACAGTGATGCGCTAAAGACCGAGGTTGACCGTCTGATTTTTGGCGATGAGAAGAGTTCTGAAGTCTTTCTTCGGCAGTACGTTGAACCCCAACTCGCGGAACCAGCATGTAATCACCCTGATGTTTGGTTGCTAAGGAGCGATGATGCTTTTAGTCACTTAAGACCTAAGCTATCTATTGAGTGGCTTAGATGTTTCCCGAGGATGACTATTGGTGCGCTGGATAACCTCTTTGAAGTTGCTGCCCAATTTGGCGACCGTGAAGATCTAAAGAAGCTCATACTGGAACATTGTGTCGAGTTTATTTCTTGCTGCCCCTCCACAACGGGTAATGAAGACATCGAGCAGAGGCGATCATTCTGGTTCACACGTGCGTGGTATTTTTTACAAAACCCACCTAAAGCATGCTGGAACTGGCTGAAGGCTGATAAACATACTCTGCTAGTACTACACGGTCGATCAGGCCGGTTTAACAGGGACGATTATTGGCCTGATCTTACCTCAGACAGGGTGGAAGCCATTTTAGATGCCTTCATCAACCTGTGGCCAAAAGTCGAACTGCCAAGCCGTTGGGGTACTGGTAGCCCGGTAGCAGAAACTGCCTACCGATTTCTAACAGAAGTTGTCTGGTTTATTCGCTCAGATGATCCTGAACATGCGCTTCCGGTCATCGACAGGCTGCTTGCAGACCCGCGATACATCGACCTACACAATGACCTGAAGGCCATACGTACTTCTCAGATTAGGAAGAAAGCTCTCAGGGATTTTGAACCACCTACTCCTCAGGAGATTGTTGAGCAACTGGACCGTGATGAGGTAGTTACTGTTGAGGCCCTACGTCAGCTTGTGGTTCAAGAACTACATGATTTCCAGAGCGACATCTATGGTGGTGAGTTCAATTCTGCAGACCGATTCTATGAAAAAGGGGCGCGACTTGGTGAAGTTCGCTCTACCGAAATTATCGCTGAGCGCCTGAGCATACGGCTTGAGCCTCAAGGTATAACTGTGACACCGGAACACCAGTTGAAGAGCGCTAACCGAAGTGATTTCACAGTGTCCAAGATGATTGGCGGCAGTAGGCGGTTGCTCGTTACAGAGGTCAAAGGGCAATGGCATGAGGAGCTTTACACCGCCGCTTCTGCACAGCTTCATGAGCGCTACTCGATCCATCCGGACGCAGAGCAGCAGGGGGTATATCTCGTCATCTGGTTTGGTAGTGATGAAAAGGTTGCCGGGCGGAAGATGCACGGAATTTCCATTGCTACCGAGTTAAAAGCAAGCATCGAAAAAGATGTTCCGTCTGAGCTCAAAGGGTTGATCGATGTCTTCGTGCTAGATGTGTCAAGGCGCCACTAAAGAACCAGTGAGCACCACGAGTTCTTATCTCATCTCATACACGCCGTGAGCGAGAGGAGCAGAATCTATGCCCCTCTACACATCATCATGTCTAGCTATGTCGCAATATTTAGTTTCGCCAAAATCCTCAGCTTCTTCAAATATGACTTCATGTCTTGTTCTGATCGATTGTAAGCGCTCAGCAAAGCCCATCTGGAGCGCAACTCTTTAAACTGTTAGGGCCTCTGCAGAAACATTCCAAGGCAGTAAGGCCTCGATATTCTCAACGCCTTGCGCGAGCGGAAGCTCTTTAAAAACGTATCGTAGATAGTTGTAGGGCTCCAGCTTGTTGGCCCTTGCAGTTTCAATGAGAGAGTAAAGGTTGGCACTGGCTTTGGCGCCATTTACGCTGACAGAAAAGAGCCAGTTCTTGCGGCCAAGAACGAAGGGCCGTATCGCGTTTTCTGCAGGATTGTTGTCTATGTTCAGGCGGCCATCCTCTGTATAGACTGTCAGCTTCCGCCAGTTTTTGTCCAGGTAAGCCAATGCTTTACCCAGCACTCCTTTGGGTAATGTCGAGTGCAAGGTGTTATCAAGCCACTTTCGAATCTTGTCGAGTTGCGGCACGGATTCTTGCTGGCGAAGAGAGTAGCGATCAGCAGGGTTCAGGTCTCTTGCCCGTTTCTCGATGGCGTAGAGTTTGGCAATCATGGACAAGATCATGTTGGCTTTGCCGGTTTTTCCGGAGGTAACTTTTTGAGCCTCAACCAGTTTTCGCCGAGCGTGGGCCCAACACCCCAACTGAGTAATATTTGTTGCGGAGCACGCCAGATTGTAACCGGCGTAGTCGTCGGTTTGCACGTAACCACAGTAGTCCGCCAACAGCCCGGCAGCCACATCCCCGCGACGGCTGTCGGCATAGTGAAACAGGCGAACAGGCTGCGTAGGTGGTCCGCCGACCCGAACCCACATGTACGATTGGCTTTGCGCCCGTTTACCCTGTTCATTCAGGACCTGAACCGGGGTTTCATCGCAGTGCACGACCGGATAATCCCGCCATCGCTCGTCGAGTAAATTGATCAGGGGTTGAATCAGTTCACCTGACCGAATCATCCAGTTGGCCAGTGTGTTTCTGGGTATGTCGATGCCCTGACGCTGCAATATCGCCTCCTGGCGGTGCAATGGCAGGGCATCCTGATACTTGGATGTGACGATGTGCGCCAGCAAGCCGGGGCTGGCGTTGCTCTTGGGAATCGGTTGTGCTGGTAGTGGTGCTACGGCAACGCCACTTTCACACTTTTTGCAGGCGTATTTCTTGCGAACGTTGACCAGTACCTGGATGGTCGCTGGGATGATGTCCAGTTGTTCGCTGATTTCTTCACCAATGACCACGCGCTCACAGCCACACTCACAAGTCTTCTCGGTGTCGGGCAGATCATGCTCGATGCGAACCCTTGGCAGGTCGGCCGGCAGTGGCTTGCGTCCGGGCTTTTTCTTGCCCGTGGCAGTGTCAGCACACGCAGACTGAGCTTCCTGCTGGGCGAAGCCGTCCTCAGCGGCCACAGAGAGTTCAGCCTCGTTGAACAACTCGACCTGATCCGGGGACTTTTCGGAGCTTTTACCAAACAACCGCAGCTTCTGCAGGCGAAGAGCCTCCTCCATCACCTTGATGATGCGTTCTTGGTGGGAGATGGTTTGCTCTTTGCTGGCAAGGGCGCGGTCTCGCTCAGACAGAAGTTGTCTGAGTTCATCGTCGCTGAGATTGCTGTAGTTTTGTGCCGCGCCCATAGCGCGGATTATAACACCGCGGGTCAGGTGACTGAATCAAAAAACACCGCTTGATGAGGCCGATTGTTGAAAATGTCAAAACCATCAAGCAACCAGTTCAACTCCTGTCCCGTGAGGTGGAGTGTCTCTCCGGATTTCGGCCATTTGAAGCGTTGCTTCTCCAGTCGCTTGTACCAGACGATGAAGCCATTGCGTTCCCATTATGCACGATCGCAAATTATGCAAGTTATAAACTTCTCTAAGTTCTATATAGCCTATAATTCTAGATGTTTACGAACCGTTCGCTCGTTCGTCGTCGTACATAGTACAGAAGCC
>NZ_JAAOIX010000009.1 GCF_011440395.1 Pseudomaricurvus alcaniphilus
ATTGTTAGGTCACTTGCAAATGATAATGCTATGTTCGCATCACCATCCCGCAAGCGCCCACACGCATTGCTTGATTAACTTGTTAAATAGCCAGTACCGCGCTCGGCTGATACTGTATTTTTCGGTTCCGTTCAGCGCTTCCTCAGAAGCCCTCCCTCAACCGTGGGATGCGAATTATACGCACCTCCCGAAGCCTGTCAATCATTTATTTGCGCCAATCTCAGCAGCTTAAATGATCGCTGGAAAACCCTGAAAATCACCTGACTTTCCGCTTCGTCCCGGCGACTGACTCAAGGGTCTGTGTCGTCGAGAGCGGCGCATTATACGCATCCTTTGTCACCCTGCAAGAAGAAGTTTACTTTTTTAACTTCTTCCGAACCTTTCTCAAAAAACTGCTGCAAGCTATTGATTGCTTGGGCTTTTTTTTAATCCCCGGCGGGCAAGGGAGGCGCATTATGCCGATGCACCTGGCACCGTGCAAGCCTTTTTTAAAATTTTATTAACGTCGTCGACAGGCGCCCAAATTAGCGCCAGGTTGCGCGTCCGTGGAACAACTCAAGCCCGTACAAACAGGTGATTTTTCTTTTTGCCAAGCTTGACCACAAAAAAGCGACCAAACAGCGCCTGCTCCGGCGCAAAACACTGTGCCGCTTTCATATTGTCCTCGGCACCCTTGGCCACCTCATTGATCAATACCGCATTGCGACCCAGCGCGTCTTTTACTTCCCGCCCCGCCTTCGCCATACCGCACTCTGTCAACAAGGTGGTGAGCGGTGTATCCGCCAATTGCGCTTCATCGAGAGTGCTGCAGGGCAGGCCATCCAGGGCCAATTGCTCCAGGTCCGCTTCGGTCAGATTTTTTAGTGAGCCACTGAACATCGCTGCGGTAATCCGTTCCGCCGCGGCCAACCCGTCCTCCCCGTGCAACATACGGGTCACTTCGCGAGCCAGCACACCCTGCGCCTGGGGTCGACCCTGGGCGGCGCGATCGGCCTCTTCGATTTCATCGATGTCGGCGACCGGCAGAAAGGTAAAGTAGCGCAGGAACTTGTAGACATCCGCGTCCGCCGTGCCCAACCAGAACTGGTAAAATGCGTAGGGTGACGTCTTGGCCGGATCCAGCCAGATGGTGCCGCTTTCTGTTTTGCCGAATTTGGTGCCATCGGCCTTGGTAACCAGCGGCAGGGTCAGGCCAAAAACATGGCCGCCATGTAACTTGCGGGTCAGGTCAACCCCGCCGACTATATTGCCCCACTGATCGGAGCCCCCAATCTGCAGGGTACAACCGTAGTTCTGGTAGAGCTCGGCAAAATCAAACGACTGCAGCAACATATAGGTGAACTCGGTGAAGGAAATCCCCTCACCTTCACGCTCAATGCGCTGTTTGACCGACTCCTTGTTGATCATGTTATTGACCGAGAAGTGCTTGCCGACGTCCCGCAGGAAATCCAGCACACTGAGCCCTGCGGTCCAGTCGAGATTATTCACCACCCGGGCCGGATTGCCTTCACAATCAAAATCAATAAAGCGGGACACCTGGGCGCGAATTTTTTCGACCCAGTTGGCGACAATGTCCGGTGTATTCAGCTTGCGTTCCTGCGCCTTGAAGCTGGGGTCGCCGATCAATCCGGTGGCTCCGCCGACCAGGGCAATTGGCGCGTGACCGGCGCGCTGAAAGCGCTGCAAGGTTAGCAGGGGCACCAGACTGCCAATATGGAGACTGTCCGCGGTCGGATCGAACCCGCAATACAGTGTTCTGGAACCCTCGTTTAAAAACGCTTCCAAGGTGTTATCACCGGTCATTTGGGCGATAAGACCGCGCGCCTGCAGATCCCGAATAAGGTCGCCATTTACACTGGACATGTACACTTCCTGACTATAGCCATTAACAATCTGGTGAACCGAGCAAACAAACGCCGCCGGGGCGCAAGTTTGACGAAAAGCGCACCATACCGAATTTGCACGCAAAAACAAGCGTCGACACCTAAAGCGGGAACCGGCGTGATTATCAGGCTATCATTGCCTATGATTTCTGATATACCATAAACAGTTAGTCCACCACCTTCACGCCCGACTTTAGTAAATCAATGGAACCCTCTGAAAACCATAACGAAAGTACGCATTCATCTGCAGTGCGACGTTTCCCCAAGAGGCACCTGGTTGCAGCCGGGGTACTGGGTGTGGCACTGGTGGTCAGTACTTTTCTGCCGCCCACCGATACCGTCGAACCCAAACGACAGAGCCAGACCGTCGAACTGGAGATCAAGCCGGAAATCCAGCAGTTGCTACCGCCGGTGGCTGAACCCATTACCGAAGAAATCATCCCGCAGATTGACTGGCATAAAGAGCGCGTTGTCTCTGGTGATAACCTGTCGCTGATATTTCAGCGCGCAGGCCTCAGTGACCGCATACTGTTTGAATTTATGGCAGGCCACCCCGAGAGCAACAGCCTGAAGCGCATTCACCCCGGCCATGAACTGGAATTTCATATTGAAGATGGGCGCCTGATGGCATTGCGCTACCGCCAGGACCGTCTCACCAGTCAGCTGTTCAAGCGGGAGAGTTCGGACAAATTCTCTTACGAACGGGAAGTGTTGCAGCCGGATACCGTGTTGGCCTATCGGCAAGCCACTATCAATGACTCCCTGTTCCTCTCCGCCCAGCGCGCGCAGATGGACGCCGACATGATCATGGAACTGGCCAATATATTTGGCTGGGACATTGATTTTGGTCTCGATATCCGCAAGGGCGACCACTTCAAGGTGCTCTACGAGGAGCGCTTTCTCGACGGCGAGAAGATCGGCAACGGCAACATCCTGGCGGCCGAATTTACCAACCAGAAGCAAACCTTCAAGGCCGTGCGCTATGAAGACAGCAACGGCAACACCCATTACTACACCCCGGAAGGCAAGAGCATGCGCAAGGCGTTTTTGCGCGCACCGCTGGATTTTCGCCGCATCAGCTCCAACTTCAATCCCCGCCGCCTGCACCCGATATCGAAGACCATCAAGCCCCATCGCGGCACCGACTACGCGGCCTCCCAGGGCACGCCGGTGTGGTCTTCCGGAGACGGCAAGGTGATTGCCTCATCCTACAGCAAAAGCAACGGCAACTACGTCGTTATCCAGCACGGCAATAATATTCAAACCAAATACCTGCACCTGCACAAACGCCACGTAAAAACCGGCCAACGGGTAAAGCAGAAGCAGCAGATCGGCACTGTCGGCTCCACCGGCTACTCCACCGCGCCGCACCTGCACTACGAATTCCTGCTCGACGGAGTGCACCGCAACCCGAGAACCATACTGGAAAAGCTGCCCAAAGCCCGGTCGGTGGCCGACGCAGAGCTGCAGCGCTTCTACAGCGCCACCCAGCCCCTGCTGGCCAGCCTGGAAAGTTACCACCAGCAAATACTGCTGACCCGAACGCAACAGGAATAGGCGCTGATGAAAGAACTGTATTTAGGCCAGATGTCCGGAACCAGCGCCGATGGAATAGATACAGTCCTGCTGGAAATCAGCGATAGCGGCATGCAGCTGCTGGGGCAACAGGCGCAGCCCTACTCCACTGAACTTCGGCAGCGCGTGCTGCGCTTGTGCCAGCCTGGCGACAATGAAATTGCGCACATGGGGGAGCTGGAATACCTGCTCGCGGAAGCCTACGCGGAAGCCGCCCTCAATCTGCTGGCGGCGCTGGATATCCCTGCGGCGCGGATTCGCGCCCTCGGCTGCCACGGTCAAACCCTGCGTCACCACCCCCCTTCCTGCGCCACCATACCCTTCACGGTACAGTGCGGCGACCCCAATATCGTCGCCGAAAAAACCGGTATAGCCACCGTGGCTGACTTTCGACGCCGGGATATGGCGGTCGGCGGCGAGGGTGCGCCGCTGGTGCCGGCCTTCCACTGTGCAGCGTTTGCTGCGCCAACCGAAAAACGGGTTATCGTCAATATCGGCGGCATCGCCAATATCACTGACCCGCACACAGGCCGTGGCTTTGACACTGGCCCCGGCAACACCCTGATGGACGGCTGGATCCATCGCCACAGCGGTGTGAATTACGACGCCGCTGGCAGCTGGGCGGCCAGCGGTACGGTGCAACCGACCCTGCTGGCGCAACTGCTGCAACAGCCCTACTTCCAGAGTCCGCCGCCAAAGAGCACCGGCCGGGAGCTGTTTAACCTGGACTGGCTCGACCAGCAATTGTCAGGCCTTGCGCCAATGGCCAGCGCCGACGTCCAGGCCACACTGCTGGAGCTGACCGCTACCACCATCCTCGATGCCATCCGGACTCACGTCGGCCCCTGTGAGGCGCTGTACGTCTGCGGCGGCGGCGCCAATAACCGCCACCTCATGCAGAGACTGGCACAATTAAGTGAGATGCGGGTAGCCACAACGGCCGCTCTCGGTATCGACCCGCAATGGGTGGAAGCGGCCGCATTCGCCTGGCTGGCCCGCCAAACCTTGCACGCCCTGCCAGGCAACAAGCCGGTAGCCACCGGGGCTCGCCGGGAAGTTATTCTGGGCGCCATTTATCCCGCCTGAGCAGGCCGACCAGCAAACTGCGGGCGCAGTAAACAACCCGCATAAGCCAGGGATGAAACCGGGTAAATGTGATCAAGTGCCGCCGGCAGAAATTTCGCTATGAATTTTGCCGAGGCCAGACGCCACAGGAAGCGCGGCGCCAGGACAGGTCAAACCAAATTAATCGATGGTATGTAAAGGGCCGGATACTAGACCGAGAAGGAGGAACCACAGCCGCAGGTAGAGCTGGCGTTCGGGTTTTGAATCAGGAAACGGGAGCCTTTCAGGCCCTCTTCGTAATCCACTTGCGAGCCAACCAGATATGGGTAGCTGATCGCATCGACCAGCACGGTAATACCGTCCTTTTCGATCACGGCGTCATCTTCTGCTACCAGCTCATCGAAAGTAAAACCGTACTGAAAGCCCGAGCAGCCACCGCCGGTAACGAAGACGCGCAGCTTCAGGTCTTCATTTTCCTCTTCCTCCACCAGCGAACGAACCTTGGCAACCGCACTGTTTGTGACTTGCAAGGCCTGGGGGGTAAAGGTTTCGGGGGCACTCATAAACTACTCCAGTTAAAACAACCACAGCCCGGACAACTCGGCAACGGCGGCAACAGCAGCGATGTCGGCCGCGCCAACCATTACTGCCTGTGCCGACCCTGCTAACGGGACAACAACGCCTATTATCGTTTTAACCCAGCAAAACAGTCAAGTACTCGCCGACTGGGGCTTCGTCGGCACTTTGTCGACTGGCTGCGAATTGCCGGCCGTATCGGCTTTTGCCGCGCGCTTATTAACCGCTGCATCGATGCTAAAGGCCGCCTGGGCGGGCTTGTCCCCTTCGATATAGACCAGGTTACCGTTCACCTGCGAGCCTTTGACCATCTCTATCACGCTGTAGTGGACATTGCCCTGCACCGTGGCTTTGGCGGCCAATTCCACATGCTTGGATGAGTGCACATTGCCTTTCACCAGGCCGTTGACAACGATGGTCGGCACATGAATTTCGCCCTCAATAACGCCCTGCTCCATGATCCTGATACGCGCATCGGACCCCTCCTCAGCGGAGACATTGCCCTTGATACGCCCTTCGACTTCGAGATTGCCGCTAAAATGTACATCTCCAACCAGCTCTGTGGTCTTGGAAATTAATGTTGTACTACCCGATGCAAAACCCACTGTACCGTCTTTTTTTCCCCACACAGTCTTCACCGCTCCTCTACCAACCAGCCAAAATTCTTTTTCACCACCACCGCGTTGCTGCCCGTCGAACTGGCTACCAGCTCGATCCGCTCCGGTTCAAAACCGTCCGGAATCGTCAGCCGGCCAGCAATGGTCTGAAAATACTTGAAACGTAGCTTGATATCTTCCTCTTCGACATTGTCGGCCATATCCTTGAGTGGCAATGTGACCAGCTGCTCAGCTTGCCGGCCGACAATATTGAAATTCAGAGTGCCCTTTAACAGCGAGTGCCGGGCCGCCAATTGCTGTACCACTAACTTATAATCGTAGACGCCAGGTTGGCCAACCGCCACCAGACTAAGCGATCCGATGGTCAAACCGCTGCTATTCTCCGAGGGCGACATCAAACTGCGGTAGAAGCTGATGTCCTCTTCCAGCGCGGCCACCTCCGACTTTAGCTCGATCACTTCCGCGCGAACCGTCTCGCTGGCGCGCTGGTCCACCTCCGCCCCCAGTTGCAGGTTGGCCACCTGCTGGCGCAGATTGGCCAACTCCTGGTCGGCCGCTTGCAACTTCAGCACCAGGCTATCGCGCTCCAGGGCGGCCCCGAGCTGGTCCGCCCTGCCGAATTTAACGCCGTACCAGTAGCTGCCGGCGGTACCGAGGATAAGCAGCAGAACACCCAGCGCAATCAGCACGCGGGCGCGCCAGGGACGGTAGGGCACCACCACCATCTGGCAATCCTTGCTGCCCTTTAGCATAGACACCCTACCCGGCCCGGGACCAACAGCCGTCGCATTGTTAACACAGACCGGCCCGCTACCGCTGCCGAAGCCGTCAAGGGAGCACGGCCACCTGGTTAAGGCCGGCGCGCTCGTCGAAGCCGAACATAATATTCATATTTTGCACCGCCTGTCCGGAGGCGCCCTTGGCCAGATTATCAATCACCGACAGGACCACCACCTTACCACGTTGCTGCGGCTGGAATACGGCGATGCGGCACATATTGGAGCTCTTTACCGTGCGGGTCTCCGGGTGGCTGCCAGCGGGCATCACGTCGACAAAGGGTTCACTGGCATAGCGCTCTTCAAACACCTGCTGCAGGTCAGCCGCAGCGCCATTCAGGTTGGCGTACAAGGTGGCGTGAATACCGCGGATCATCGGTACCAGGTGCGGCACAAAGGTCAGCCCTACCTCACCACTGCCGGCGGGTAAAACATCCCCTAATCCCTGTTCAATTTCGGGCAGGTGTCGATGTCCGGCGGCACCGTAGGCCTTGAAGCTGTCACTGACCTCGGCCAGCAGGTTGGCCACTTTGGCCTGGCGTCCGGCGCCGCTGACGCCAGAGGCCGCATCGGCAACCAGGTCGCTGGCATCCACCAGGTTATTTTCCAACAGGGGAATAAAGCCGAGCTGAATCGCGGTCGGGTAGCAGCCCGGGCAGGCGACCAATTGCGCGCTGGCGATTTGCTGGCGATTAACTTCCGGCAGCCCATACACTGCCTTGGGCAGCAACTCCGGACAGCCGTGCTCCTGTCCGTACCAGTCGCTCCAGAGCCTGGCGTCGCGAATCCTGAAATCGGCAGACAAATCCACCACCCGCACCCCGCGCTCCAGCAGGGCGGGCATCATGTTTTGGGCGACACCGTGCGGGGTCGCGAAAAACACCACATCACAGCTGGCCAAAGCATCCAGATCGGGCTCGCTAAACTGCAGATCGAGAAAGCCGCGCAAGCTTGTGTAGAGCTCATCTACCCGCAGGCCCGCTTCCGCCCGCGAAGTAATTATTTTTACCCTTACCTGCGGGTGATTGACCAATACCCGCAACAACTCGACCCCGGTGTACCCCGTGCCACCTACAATCCCGACTTCAATCACTGTTACCTCTCATATTTATCCGGCGCCTTGCCTGGCTAATGTGTTTACTGCAGTTACCGCAGCCGCAATTCTAGGTAAGAGCAACCGCCCTGTACACACCCGCAATTGCCGGATCGAAACAATAACGCCACAATAGTGTAGAAGTGCCACCGCGAGGCAACCAGTTAATTTACACTATTGGCCGGATTTTATTCCAAGCGGCACAATTTCCGCCGCCTGGCCGCACTGTCATGCCATACTCAACGATTACCGCCGATATGCCGAACTATAGAACCTACCATGCCTGAACCCAGTAGCGCCCCCTCCAACCCTGACCGGATCAATCACCGCGGGCAAGTAGTACTGGACCGGTTGCGCCACCAACTCGCCCACCTGGATGCCCTGCCACAACTGACCATCCTGGGTTTTTTCGCCGGCCTGGCCGCCGCTGGTATCATCGTTGCGTTTCGGCTGCTCATCGACCTGCCCCTGGCCGCGGCGTTTGCCTCGAGCAGTGAAAACTTTGAATCCCTACCGCGCCACTGGCACTTTCTGTTGCCGGTGCTGGGAGCGCTGCTACTGGGCCTGATCATGCACTTTATCCCGCCAGAGCGCCGCCAGGTGAGTGTCGGCCATGTGCTGGACCGGCTCCACAATCACCAGGGCAAACTCCCGGCCGGCAACTGGGCCTGGCAATTTAGCGGCGGCATCATCGCTTTGCTCAGCGGCCAGTCCATGGGCCGCGAGGGGCCCGCCGTGCATCTCGGCGCCGGCGCTGCCAGCCAGTTAGGACAGTGGCTGGCACTGCCTAACAACTGCCTGCGCACCTTGATCGGCTGCGGCGTCGCCTCCGCCATTGCCGCCTCTTTCAACACCCCCATGGCCGGTGTCATCTTCTCCATGGAGGTGATCCTGATGGAGTACACCATCGCCGGCTTTATCCCGGTCATGCTGGCCTCGGTCACCGGCGCCACCGTCTGCCACCTGATTTTTGGCGAGGCACCGGCGTTTACCATCAACCCGCCACAGATGAACGATTTGCTGGAATTGCCCCTGATCGTTTTTACCGGCCTCGCGGCGGCGACCCTTGCCGCCGGCTTTATCCGCCTGCAACTGCTCGCCAACCGGCAGCAACACTGGCCAGTGGTGCCGCGCCTGCTGTTGGCCGGCACCATCACCGGCAGCCTGGCGCTGTTCTGCCCGCAAATTCTCGGCGTCGGCTACGACACCATCGATGGCACCATGCAGGGCGAGATTGCCGTGCCGCTGCTGCTGGCCATTGTCCTGAGCAAACTGGTGGCCACGTCGGTAAGTGGCGGCCTCGGTGTGCCGGCGGGAGTGATCGGCCCCTCCCTGTTTATCGGCGCCGCTCTCGGCGGTTGCCTGGGGGCGGCCGGCACCGCCATTACCCCTGAAAGTGGCGCCAATCCCAGCTTCTACGTGCTGCTGGGCATGAGTGCGATGATGGCGGCGGTAATCAACGCCCCACTGACCGCACTGATTACCGTGTTCGAACTCACCCAAAACCCCCACGTGGTCTTTCCGACCATGTTGATCGTAGTCGTCGCTGTGCTGACCACGCGCCAGGTGTTTCGCTGCGAAGGGATATTTCTGGCCCAGCTCAAGGCCAACGGCTTTAACCTCAATACCGGCCCCATCCGCCAGGCCCTGAACCGGGTCGGCGTGCGCAGCGCCATGGAAACCAACTATCTGCGCAGTCCCAATCGACAGACTCTGGCCCAACTGAAAAATAAATTGCAGCAGCATCCCAAGTGGCTGCTGGTGGATGAGCCGGAAAAGGACAAGTATCTGCTCTCGGCGGCGGACATATCGGCGTTTCTCGACAACCGCAAAAGTACCGAACAAGACGCGCGGGATCCGGCCACGGCAAGCGACAGCGAAGACGGCGGCGACGTTGAAATCAAACTGCTCGATATTCCCGGGCGCCAGTGGCTGCTCAAACCCATCCAGCAGCAGGCCAGCCTCTACGAAGCGCAACAGGTACTGGAGCAGCACAAGGCCGATGCCCTGTATGTTGAGCGCCGTACCTCCACCATGCTCTCACCGGTGCTCGGCATCATTACCGGCGAGCGTATAAAAGACTACTACAAAGTGTAATTGCTAGGGAGCGCCCCGACGATCATGCTCTGGATCAAGGCTTTTCACATCATTTTTATGGTTTGCTGGTTTGCCGGCATCTTTTACCTGCCGCGCCTGTTCGTCAATCACGCGGCCAGCAGCGAGCCTGCGGTAACGGCGCAACTGGCGCTGATGGAGGCCAAACTGTATCGCTTTATCACGCCCTTTATGTGGCTCACCCTGGCCCTGGGAGTGTGGCTGGCGAGTTACAACTGGCCCTACTATCGCGGCGCCGGCTGGTTTCATATCAAACTCGCCCTGGTGGCCTTGCTGGTGGGATACCACTTTTACTGCGGTCACTGTGTAAAAGTTTTCCAGGCCCAGGACAACCGCCGGGGACACGTTTATTACCGCGTCCTGAATGAACTGCCGGTGCTGGTATTATTTGCCGTGGTCATCCTGGTGGTGGTAAAGCCCTGAGCGCACGGGAGCGGCGGGCTGTGGTAGACTCAGCCCGGATAATACGAACAACTCAGCCGGCAAGGCAGTCATGGCCGGAAGCAACCGCCATGACTCGACAATTCTCCAAGGATAATAGCAATGGCGGAATTCGATGCATTAACCCCGGTTATTCTCAGCTTTTCCCATCACGACCCCTGCGGCAACTCGGGCATCCAGGCCGATATCGAGTGCGCTGCCAGCCTCGGCTGCCACTGCGCCCCGATCATAACCGCGCTGTTTACCAAGGATACCGGCGACGTGCGCGACTTTTATCCGGTGGACGCCACCATGCTGGTGGAGCAGGCACGGGCAATCCTGGAAGACATGCCCATCAAAGCCATCAAAATTGGCTTCACCGGCAGCCCGGAGAATGTTGAAGCCATCCACTCCATCCTGCAGGACTACCCCAGTATCCCGGTGATTCTGGAGCCCATTACCCATATCGGTGATCGCGTCCTGGCCGGTGCCGAGGCCGTGCTGGCGGCCACGGAAAACCTGTTGCTGCCCTACACCCTGATTACCTCGACCAGCCTGCCCACCGCCCGCGACCTTGCCCAGCAGGGCGATACGGTCGAGGCCTGCGCCCAGGAAATCCTCGAGAGCGGCTGCGGCTATGTGCTGATCAGTGGCGCTAAAAACACCCGCGAGCGCTACGAAAGCCACCTCTACAGTAAACAGGGCCTGATCCGCCGCTACAATTGGAGCCGTATCAATGTCGCCTCCCACGGCGGCAGCGCCACCCTCACCGCCAGTATCGCCTGTTACCTGGGCCACGAATTACTGGTTGAGGAGGCCGCCCATCAAGGCCAGAACTTCACTCGCAACGCGCTGGCCAGCAGCCGTCGCCTGGGCATGGGGCAGCAGACACCCAACCGCTTCTTCTGGGCCGACCGCAACAAAAACAACTGACCCGCGAGCTTTTGCAATAGCTTACATTCACTGCCGCGCTGGTGGATAATGGCCGATTTTAAGGTTCCGTTTGTTATGACTCGATCCAGTGAATTATTCCAGCAAGCCCAGCTGCATATCCCCGGCGGGGTCAACTCGCCGGTGCGCGCCTTCAAGGCCGTCGGCGGCACGCCGGTATTTTTTGAGCGCGCCACCGGTGCCTATTTGTACGACGCCGACCAGCAGCGCTATATCGATTACGTACTCTCCTGGGGGCCGATGATCCTCGGCCACGCTCACCCCGAAGTGGTCGAGGCGGTGATTGCCAAGGTCCGCCAGGGCCTCAGCTTTGGTGCTCCGACCGAGATTGAAACCACCCTGGCGGACAAGGTCTGCGAGATTGTGCCCGGCATGGACATGGTGCGCTTTGTCAATTCCGGCACCGAGGCCACCATGAGCGCCATTCGCCTGGCCCGCGGCTACACCGGGCGCGATAAAATCATCAAATTCGAGGGCTGCTACCACGGCCATTCCGATTCGCTGCTGGTGAAGGCCGGCTCCGGCGCCCTGACCCTGGGTGTACCCAGCTCACCCGGCGTGCCCGCCGCCCTCGCCGACCACACCATCACCCTGACCTACAACGACATCGCCGGGGTCGAGGCCGCCTTCGCGCAGCTGGGCGAGCAGGTTGCCGGGCTGATTGTCGAGCCGGTCGCGGGCAACATGAACTGTGTGCCGCCCGTGCCCGGGTTCCTCGAGTGCCTGCGCGAACAGTGCGACCGCTACGGCGCGGTACTGATTATTGATGAAGTGATGACCGGATTCCGGGTCAGCCCGGGCGGCGCCCAGCAGCACTACGGCGTCACCGCCGACCTGGTGGCCCTGGGTAAAGTAATCGGTGGCGGCATGCCGGTCGGCGCGTTTGGTGGCAAACGTGAAATCATGTCCCACATCGCCCCGCTCGGACCGGTCTACCAGGCCGGCACACTGTCGGGCAACCCGGTGGCCATGGCCGCCGGGTTGAAAACTTTGGAACTGGTGGCTGCGGAGGGCTTCTACCCCGCACTCTTCGCCCGCACTGAACAACTGGTGCAGGGTTTGCAAAAGGTCGCGGATCGACACGGGGTGCCGTTTACCACCAATCACGTCGGCTCGATGTTTGGCTTTTTCTTCACCGGGGAGCCCGCCATCACCAATTACCAGCAAGTGATGGCCTGCGATATTGAGCGCTTCAACCGGTTTTTCCACGCCATGCTCAACGCCGGGGTCTATCTGGCACCGGCATCCTATGAGGCCGGCTTTATGTCCGCCGCCCACAGCGATGAAGACATCGAATTCACCCTGGCGGCAGCCGACAAGGCCATGGCGGCGCTGTAAACGGCGCCGGAGAGGGAAAGTAAATTGGGCAGTCGAGGAGAAGGCGGCCATGCCGCCGGTACTAATCGCCCATTTGCTGGACGAGAATTTCGATCTGTTGGCGCGCGGCGGCCGACAGGTCGATAATCTGGCAACCGGCCCAGCAGAGCGCTGAATCTTCCGAGTTGCGAACCCACAGGCAATCGGCGCCCAGCTGGATGCTGTCGGTGCCATTGATGGGGTTCGGTAACCTTAATTCCAGCTGATAGACGTAATCCGCTTGCATCCCGGCGCTGCCCATCACCATCAACCCCTCGACGTGAATATTGGCCAGGCGACCGAGGCGCAGCCCCTGATTGGCATCGTATACATCGACTACTGTCTCTATGGCGTGGCGCTTTAAACCCCGACCCTCCTGGGGCGCTGAATTACTCATCACCGGTTTCCTCTTTCAAATCTTCTGCTTTTGCATTCAGCTTGTGAAAAATATTTTCCAGCGCACGCTCGAAGAAGGGCTTCGAACTGCCGGCGATAACCCGGGCTTTTTTCCAGAGCATGTCACGGGCCAGCTCCAGGCCGGACTTCATGGCAACTTTCTTGCCCATTTGGTCAACCAGCATGTAGTGCAGGGTTTTGGAGTTATACCAGGCCACTTTCAGGCGCTTGCCACCTTCGAATTCCAGCCAGGTGCCAAACTCGATCATCTTCAGGTTTTCGACCATCTCCCTTTCTTCCGCGGTGGGAACTTCATTGTCGCTCTCGGTCTTGCCCGCTTTGGCGTCCGCCAGCGCTTCCAGCTTGTTGCGCATGGGCTCCGGCGCCGGCTCTACCTGCTTGCTCTGCAGCGCCATCTTCTGCAGGGAGTAGAGCGCCTCGAGCAGCTTTTTGCCCTTTGACTGATCGTAACCGATGGTTTCAAAACCGGTTTCAAGGATGTCGATGAGGCTGTCGTGCATCTCCATTTGCCGGTTCTTGTCGGCATTGGTTTCTTTTGGCTCAATACTCCAGAGCACATCGTCGATGACCTGGGTGGCTCGCTGCCAACTCTCCGACGCCTCACCGTAGCGCAACAGGATAAAGGCGAGGTAATCCGACCAAGGCTGCAGCAACATCAGCAGCACGGCGGAGGGCAATTCGCGCCCGTCGGTGCGGTTGCGCACCTCCCGGTTTACCCGCAACTTCACTTCGCGCAGCTTTTCTTCGCCCTGCACCTTCTCCATGGCGCGACGTTCCATCAGCTCCTGGCGCCGGGTGATACTCTTGGTGTAGCCGCTGAATTCCAGCAGCAGCTCGGCGAACAGGCGCACATCGCTTTCGAACTCTTCCAGTACGCGGGAGATAATGACTTTAATCTTGTCGTAAATATCGTATTGGCTGGTGCCGTCATTGCTGACCCACTTGACCCCGGCTTCCGCCATGGTATTGAGCAACAGCCTGGCCGGGTGCTCGGTCTGCTCGAAAAAGTCCTTGTCGATAAAGGCCACTTTCAGGAACGGAGTGTGTAAATAACTCAGCAGCGCCTTGACCGAATCCGGCAGATTGTCGTCTGACAACATGTACTCAAACAACATGCCCACCAGCTCGATGGTGTGCAAATCACCGGGGTCTACCGCGCGGTCTTCATCTTCGGCCTCCTGCTGCAGCTGCATCGCCAGCCGGTTGCCAAAGTCACTGATGGACATGGGCTCCAGGTTACCGGGGGTGGAGTCGAGCAATTTTTGACCGGTAACAGCCCTGGCTTGCACCTGCAGGTTTTGCACGGCGCCGACCAGTTGCTGATTGGTATAAATCATGGCCGGGCGACCGCCGGGCACGGCGGCATCACCCCTGGGGGCGGGGGTGGCCCCCGCGGGGTTGGGCGCGTAGTTACCGCCCTGACCGGGAGCGTAGCCTGGCGCTGCAGCGGGTGCGTAGCCCGTCGCCGCGCCGGCACCCGCGGGATTGGAGTAGGCCGCGGGCACATAACTACTGATGTGATTTTGCAGGGTGCGAATGGCATCCACCAACCGCCCCTGGTACTGGTCCGGCGGCAGGTTGGTATCGGGGCCGGCCATATAGCCCGGGCGAGCCATTTGCTGGCCGAAACCCTGCAGGTCCACGGCGCTGTCCTGGCCGGCGGTAACTGCATCCCAATCCTCATAGGAGGCTTCTTCGACATCTGCCACCGGCGGCGCTTCGTTGGTGGCCGGGCGATAGCGCAAATCGGGCAGTATGCCCTGGGCGCGCAAATATTCGTTGACATCTTCCAGCGCATCCGCCAGTTGCGAGACCATTTCCCGGTCAAACACCTTGAAGGCAATAATCTTGACTTTGGTGGTAAGTGGCGCTCGTTTGAAGGCTTTGCGCAGTGACTCGCAGAACTGGATCGGGCCGGCGGGGTTGCCCCGGTCATGGACTTTCTGGCCACCGTTCAACACGGAAAAGCGCTGGTTCAGGGCCCACAGGGTTTCGGCGTAGTGATTTTCGGCGCGGTGGGTAATGGAGGAGATGGCAATGGTCTCCTCCAGGTCTTCATTGTCGACCAGCGCCAGCATATCGCCCTGGAATTTCTCTTCACCGGTACTGGTGGCCAATTCGCGGCGCTTGAACTTGATAAAGCCCTCGCCGAGGTAACCGAGAAAGTAACGCTCAATTTCAGCGATACTCTGCTTCAGGATACGCTGCTGCTCAGTCAGCTCGGCCTGCTCCTGGTTGGTTTTGGCCGCGCCGGTGCGCTCCACCAACTGGGTGCCGAACTCTCGGGAAAACACCGCAAAGCGATTGCGCGCGTGCTCCACCAGTGTCGCCTGACAGGCTTTCAGGTGCTGGATAACAACAGCGTCCGAGAGCGTACCCGATGCAGCTGTGCCTGCCGCTGCCGGTCCGTGATTTCCCAGTTCGGTCATAGAATTCGGTTTCTTTACGCAATATTGACGATTTATAAAAGGCTAGCAGCTTTATTGTAGTCAATAAATTCGCTCGCCCCTAACGAAATACGGAATTTTGTGACGGCTGACCGGAGACCCGGCCGGAAAAAGTGGGCGCGCGCGGCTCAGCGCCCCCCCAGGGACTGCACCAAGTCTTCGGCGGCGCGGCAATTCTGGCCGCAAAAGCGCAGCGCCTGGCGGGCAAATCCCGCAGCCCGATCGTAATCGCCGAGCGCCTTGTAGCTTTCACCCAGCACCCGGTAAAAGGTGGCGTAGCGGCGATCCAGGCGCAGCCCGTGTTCCGCCGATTCAATCGCCTGTTGCCACTGCTGCTGGGCCAGGTGCTCCAGCGCCCTGTCTTCCAGCGCCGCGATCGCGCTGTAGGCGCGCTGCCGGGGCGGTGGGCGGCTGCCGGTTTCGTCCGGCGCCTCCGTTTCACGACCTTGCGGCACAGCTTCAACCGGCCCACTTTGGCCGCGCTCAGTGCCACTGGCGGGGCTCGCCGTCGGCTGGGCCTGCTGACTCTGGCAGGCGCTTACCAGCATCGCTACCAGTACCACTGCCGCCAGCGCCGGCAGCCGCGTTAATCTATTCACAACCATCGTTTTATCCAGTGCAAGACAGGGTTTTGCAGCCACTGACAGGCCGCCTTTTCCGTGGGACGCTGGCCAGCTCGAAACGGCAACAGGCGCGCATCGCGGCAATTTTCTCCGCTCAACTTGCCGGTTTTGCCATCAACCCACAGGAATTCAATATCCGCGGCGGGCACAATCTCCAGGCCGCGACTGGGCAGGCGCTTAAAGATATCGCCCCAGACGTGCAGCGCCCCGGTGGCGCCAGTCAAAGGTGTCACACCGTTGTCGTCGCGTCCGAGCCAGACCACCGCCAGGTGCTGGCCACTGAAACCGGCAAACCAGCTATCGCGCTGGTCATTGGTGGTGCCGGTTTTACCGGCCAGCGCCAGGCTGTCGGGCAATTTTTGATAAACGGATTTGCCGGTTCCTTCGCGCATGACGGTCTGCAGGGCGAATTGCAGCAAGTTGACACTGGCCGGATCCACACCCTCGCTCAGCTGCAACGAGTAACGGCGCAACTGTTGGCCCTCGGCATCCACCACCGAGCGAATGGTGCGCAGTGGCACCAGAACCCCGTCATTGGCCAGGGTGTGGTACATGGCGGCCACATCCAATGGGCTCAACTCCAGTGCACCGAGCAACACTGCCGGCAGCAGCGGAACATTTTCTTCAACGCCCAGGTTCTGCAGGGTGCGTCGCACGTTGTCGAGCCCCACTGCCATGCCCAGGCTCGCAGTGGCCTGGTTATAGGATTGCGCCAGCGCGTCGATCAACAGCACCTCGCCGTGGGAGGTATGATCAAAGTTATCCGGTTGCCAGATCTCGCCATTATCCCCCTTGACCGCAATGGCCTGGTCGCGCACCAGCGAAGCCAGATGCCAACCCGGTTTCCCCAGCGCACTGAGGTAGACGGCGGGCTTGACCAGGGAGCCGATCGGGCGAGTCGCCAGCAACGCCCGATTGAAACCGGCGAAACGGGGGTTGCGGTCACCGACGACCGCCTCTACCTCACCGCTGCCCACTGCGGTGAGAACCACCGCGCCCTGCAGGCTCGCCGCTGGCAGGCGGTAGCCTTTTTCCAGCGACTGCAGGCGCTCGGCCAGTGCCTGCTCGGCATGGCGCTGGGCCGGTGTGGAGAGGGTGGTGTAGATTTGCAGGCCCTCCGAACTGAGCGACTCCTCGCTGTACTCACGCTGTAATTGCTGCTTTACCAGGTCGATAAAAGCCGGGTAGTCGCGGATCTGGCGCTCCGACTCGGCCACTACCCCCAACGGCCGCGACTGCAAGCGCGCCACCTCCGCCTCGGCCAGCAGGCCCTCCCGCCCCATCACTTCCAACACCAGGTTGCGGCGGGCGGTGGCACGCTTCGGGTTGCGCCAGGGGTTGTAATAGGAGGCACCTTTGACCAATCCCACCAGCAGGGCGATCTCTTCGGTCTTCAGGCTGTCTATGGGCCGCTTGAAATAGTGACGTGCGGCCAGCCCGAAACCGTGAATCTGCCTGGGGCCGCTCTGCCCCAGGTAGATTTCATTCATATAGGTTTCGAGAATTTCCGCCTTGCTGTAATGCAACTCCAGCAGCACTGCCATGGCCGCTTCCGTGAGCTTGCGCGACAAGTCCCGGCTCTGGGTAAGGAAGAAGTTTTTTACCAGCTGCTGGGTCAAGGTACTGCCGCCCTGCACCACCCGCCCCGACTTGAAGTTTACCAGCGCCGCCCGGGCGATTGCCTTGGGCGATACCCCCCAGTGCCGGACAAAGGCCCGATCCTCCACCGCGATCAGCGCTTCGCCCAACAGCGGCGGCACTTCACTCAGGCGGACCAGGTCGCGGTCTTCGTGGCGGCCCGGGTAGATGCCGCCAATCAGGGCCGGCTCCAGCGCCACCAGTGAGGCCCGGTCGCCCTGCAGCACTTGCAAATCCACCACTTGCTCATTGGCCAGCGCGAACGCCACCTGCCGGGCCGACAGCGACTTGCCCGCCACCTGGTGGGCGCGAATATAAATCTCGATGCGACCGCGGTTATAGCTCCACTGACCCGGCTGGGACACCCGCGCCACCGGCCGGTATTCCAGCACTGTCAGCTCGTGGCGCAAATCGGCCAGGGTCAACAGGCGACCGGTATAAAGCTCCAGCGGTTGCGCGTAGACGCGCGCTGGCAGGGCCCATTTACGGCCGTCGAATTTATCCCGGACAATAAAATCGAGATAGACCAGCCATGCCACCAGGGCCAGTGTCAACAGTACTGCCAGCACGGCAAGGCCGCGCCAGATGCGTCGCCGGATGCCGGATTGGCGGGGTTTTTTGCGGAGTCTTTGCGTCATGGTGGCGAAGTGTACTGACTATAATTGCCCAAGCAAGGCATAATAAGTTATTTCCCTGAACAACATTACAACAACTTTTTACCCACCCCTGACTGGTAGAGGAATATGCTCGAAAATCCCAACAACAGCGACTATCACATCTACGGCATTGGTGCCGCTTTGGTCGACACTGAAATTGAAGTGACCGACACCGACCTGAGCCGCCTCGAGATCGAAAAAGGCGTCATGACCCTGGTCGATCCCGAGCGTCAACAGCAGCTGGTCGAGCATTTATCCGACCACCTGGTGGCCTCCAAGCGGGCCAGTGGCGGCTCTGCCGCCAACACCATTATTGCCGCCAGCTATTTCGGAGCGCGCACCTTTTACTCGTGCAAGGTAGCGGCCGACGAAAACGGTGATTTTTACCTGCGCGACCTGGAGGCCGCCGGCGTTGATTACCACCGGGAAATTGACCGCACCGACGGTACCACTGGCAAGTGCCTGGTGATGATCACCCCCGATGCCGAACGCACCATGAACACGTTTCTCGGCGTCAGCGAAACCATCTCGGTACAGGAGCTGCACCCGGAGGCGGTGAGCAATTCCCGCTTCGTCTATATTGAGGGCTACCTGGTCACTTCGACCAGCGGGCGAGCGGCGGCTATCGAGCTGCACAAAATGGCGCAGCGCGACAATATCAATATTGCCTTAAGCCTTTCCGATCCTGCCATGGTGGAGTTTTTTCGCGACGGGCTGACGGAGATGATTGGCAGCGGTGTCGACCTGCTCTTTTGCAACCAGGCCGAGGCCCAGGGGTTTACCCGCACCGACAACCTCGACGACGCAGTGGCCGAACTGCGCAAGATTGCCCGCACCTTTGCCATCACCCGTGGCGCCCAGGGCGCGCTGGTGTTTGACGGGGAGAAGTGCATCGACATTGCTCCCCATGCGGTCACCGCCATCGACACCAATGGCGCTGGCGACATGTTTGCCGGTGCCTTTATCTACGCCCTGACCCACAACCTCTCGTACCAGCAGGCGGGCCAACTGGCCAGCCGCGCCTCGGCACAGGTGGTATCCCAGTTTGGTCCGCGCCTGCGCCCGGACCAGCACCAGCAAATTTTGCGCGAGGTCCTGGGCTGAACTAGCCCTGGGACAGCAGTTCGCGCAGATCGATAATGGCGGCATTGGCCCTGGAAATGTAGGAGGCCATCACCAGCGAGTGGTTGGCCAGCATGCCGAGGCCGGAGCCGTTCAAGATCATCGGGCTGTAAACTGTGGCCTGGGTCGCCTCCAGCTCGCGAATAATCTGCTGCACACTGACCTGGGCATTCTTCCGGCCCAGCGTATCGGCAAAATCAATCTCGATAGCGCGCAGGAAGTGCAGCAGCGCCCAGGCGCTGCCCCTGGCTTCATAAAAGACGTCGTCAATCTCCATCCAGGCCGTTTTCACCTGCATTTCCGCAGGTGCCGAGGTGGAGCGGCTGGCCTTTTCCTCGCCGGCCAGGTCCGTATTCAGTCGGCGCTGGCCGACACTGGCACTCAAGCGCTGGGACAAACTGCCGAGCCGGGTTTCGACAGTGCTCAACCAGTAGCGCAGATTGTCCGCGCGAGCGAAGAACTGGGCGTTGTGCTTGTCCGCGTCAGTGAGGCGCTCAAGGTAATCTTCCAGGGCGGTGATGCCGTCCCGGTATTCCGACTCCGAGGCCGGCAGCGCCCAGCTGCGGTGGTCAAAGTTAAAACGCGACTCCGCTTTCGCCAGGGACAAGTCTTCGGTGGACTGTGATTGCGAGCGACTGAAGGCTTCGCGCATGGCCTTGGACAGGTCGCGAACCTGAATCAGCACCCCGTACTCCCACTTGGGGATATTATCCAGCCAAATACCCGGCGGCATCACGTCGTTGGACATAAAACCACCGGGCTTATCCAGCAAGGTACGGGTGACCTTGGCCAGGGTCGAAGTGGTGGCGACCCCGGTCAGGGGCTTGTCTTTGGTCTCCTGCAGCGCCAGGTTATCGCGCACCGAAAATATATCCGGCTCCGAGCTCCAGAACCAGCCCAGCACCAGCATAACCAGCAGGTAGATAACCACCAGCAACGCCACCACGCGCCCCAGGCCACCCATCAAATCTTCTCGAAACTCATCCAGACGCTGTCCCACAACCGCTCCTAATTTGCATTGATTCTGTACTGCTGCCCTGCACCCGTTCTGGCGCTGGCAATGCAGCCTGAGCCCTAATAACGAAACGCCTGCGCGAACGTGCGCAACGTCGAGCCATCCGCGAAGGTCAAGGTCAGCGCGTATTGGTCATCCGTTGCAGACGCCGGCAACGACGTCATGGCAAAGACCATTACATGGTAGCCGTGTGGCTGAAACACCACTGATTCACCGGCGCCAACCAGCAGCTCCGGCACCGCTCGCATTTGCATCAGGCCATCGACGTGCAAATGCTGGTGGATCTCCGCCCGCTGCGCGCCCTCCACTGCCACCGCCACCAGGTTCTGGTCACGGGCGGAGCGATTGTGCAGGTCAAAATACACCACTGCCGTGGACTGCCCCGGCAGCGGCAGGCGGATGCGGGCAGACTCGACCAGCATCTCTGCCCGGGCGCCGGGCTGGCATATTAACACCAGCAGCAGCGCCAGCAACAGGCAGCTCGCTCCGCGCCGGAATCCCGCCGCACTGTTGACCATCGACTCTGTCATATTCGTTGCAACTACCTTCTCACTCTGGAATTTATTCCGGCTCTCAAGCCTGCACCCAATCTACAGCGCGCAACTTGTTAGTGCTGTGCCAGCCCACCGGGCCAGGCTCATTATCCCCTATCGCCCCAATAAAACAACGGCGAGCTGTACCGAGCTACAGTTACTGCGCCAGGCTAAATAGGTGGCAGCACCGCGATCGAGGGCGGCGCGCCGATTTTTATATCACCCCGCACCCGGTAGCCGCCGGCGGCCAGGTTCAGCTGTTTGTACAACCAGCGCCCCTCACTGTCGTTGCGCGCCACAATCAGTACACTTTCATCGCTGGCACTGATGCGCGCCGCGAGCTCCCCCAACAGTTTGAGCAAGGCCTCACTTTTGCTATTGAGGTCGGCCTCATTGAGCAAAATCCGGGTGGTGGCCTGCTGCTCTTGCTGGCTCAGTGCCCGCGCCCGCTGCAAATCATTGGTCACCTCCGCCAGCAGCGGGTTATTGGGCTTGACCGCCGCCGCCCGCGAGATCAGCAGCTGCGCCTCCTGCCAGCGACTGTGGGCAATTGCGTCGCGCGCCAGATGCACGTAACGCACCACAATATCATCAATACCCGCCCGCGCCTGCACGTTATCGGGCTGCAATTGCAACACCTGGCGAAACAGGTCGTAGGCATTCTCGTGCCGGGGCAGGGTCAAACGGTTCGCCGCCAACGCCGCCTCGGCCGCGCGCAGCAATTGCGCCACCCGGTCTTCTGTCCGCGGCGGCGGGGCCGGCACCGGTTCGATCGGCTCTGCGGGCGGCGCCACTACCACCGCTGGCGGTGGCAGCGATCGCTGCTCCACACAGGCGCTGACAATCAGCAGCATTAGTAAAGCTGCGAGCAACTTCACATTAAAACCGTTGTCCCTGTTACATCGAGGCCAATTTATCATGCAGCTGTATATGTCCGTTGTTACAATACCTGTTGTTACCTTCTCGCTGAATAAAATACCCGTTAGCGAAGTGCCAACGCAACCGTTGCCCACTGCGCCGGGACCAGCGACCGGCACAGACAGACCGGCCGCTGGCAAGCGGTCACCGGGATTGCTCTGGCTGCGCGCACCTGCAGCCGGTACTGCTTCGGCAGAGCCCGCCAGCCGAGACACTTCCAGGCCACACCAGACTCCAGGACCAGCACTGCATGCTCATTAAATTCCTTTCGCTCTGCAAGTACTATCTGCTACTGCCCCTCCTAATGGTCTGTAGCGGCAGCCTGGCGCAATTCAGCGACCTCGAGCAAAGCTCAAATGCCAGCACCGCCCTAAGCGAGCCGGCGCCACTGTCGCTGCAAACCGTAAGCTTCCTGCCGGTGGAACAGGCCTACCGGCTCAATGCCGAACTGCTGGCGCCGGACCGGCTGCTGCTCAACTGGACCATAGCCGAAGGCTACTACCTCTACCAAAAGCAGCTCAAGGTAGTGCCCACCGACTCCAGCCAGCAGCTGCCGCTGGAATTGCCGCCGGGACAGGAAAAGTACGACGACTATTTTGAAGAGTACCTGCAGGTCTACTACCGGCAGCTGCAACTGCAACTGCCACTGCCCGACCACTCCGGGACTGAAACCTACCGCCTGGCGGTGCACTCCCAGGGCTGTGCCGACGCCGGCCTCTGCTACCCGCCGCAAGTACAAATGGTCGAGGTTAGCGGGGGTGAGGCGCGGCTGGTGGCGGCAGAATCACCGCTGCCGGCCAACAACTCAGTCAACAGCAACACACTAACCGGCACCACCCCCAGTGGCAGCAGTGGCCAGTGGCTGCTGGCCGTGGCCGGCGCCCTGCTGGGCGGCCTGCTCCTCAACCTCATGCCCTGTGTCTTTCCAATCCTGTCCCTGAAAGCCCTGAGCCTGGCCAACGCCCACCACCAGCCCCATCGGCAGCACCTGCACGGCTGGGCCTACACCCTCGGCGCCATGGTCTTTTTTGTCGCCATCGCCACGGTGATGATCGTTTTGCGCCAGGCCGGCTACGCCATCGGCTGGGGCTTTCAACTGCAGTCGCCGCTGGTGGTGGCCGCGCTGGCCTATGTTTTCTTTGCCATGGGCCTGCTGTTTTCCAGCAGCTATGCCATCGGCAGCAGCCTGGGCGGCATCGGCCAGAAACTCACCCAGGGCCACAGCCTGCCCTCTTCTTTCTTTACCGGCGCACTGGCCTGCGTGGTCGCGAGCCCCTGCACCGCGCCGTTTATGGGCAGCGCCCTGGGTTACGCCGTCACCCAGCCAACGCCCACCGCCCTGAGCATATTTGCCGCACTCGGGCTGGGCATGGCACTGCCGTTCCTGCTGCTCAGCTACTACCCTTCCCTGAGCCGCATCATGCCCAAACCCGGCCAGTGGATGGAGACTTTCAAACAATTGCTGGCCTTCCCCCTGTACCTGACGGCGCTCTGGCTGCTGTGGGTGCTGGGGCGCCAGGCCGGCAGCGACGCCATTATCCTGGCCGGCGTTGGCGCGGTGGCCATCGCCTTCGCCCTGTGGTTACTGCATCGGGCCAGTGAGCGGCGCTGGCTGCGCTACGCAGCGCTGGCCGGCCTGGCAGTCGCCCTGCTGCCCCTGTCCTATATCAACAGCGTGCCCGGCGGCAGCTCTGCCAGCCTGGAGGATGACTGGCAACCCTACTCGAGCGCGCGCCTGGAGCAACTGCTGGCCAGCAACACCCCGGTTTTTGTCAACCTGACCGCGGACTGGTGCATCACCTGCCTGGCCAATGAGCGGGTGGTACTCAGTTCCGACTCAGTGAACAGCGCGTTTAGCGACAGCGGTATCGTCAAGCTGAAGGGCGACTGGACCAACTACAACCCTGAAATTACCGACCTGCTGGCTCGCTTCGACCGCAGCGGCGTACCGCTGTACCTGTTCTATTCCGCCCAGCCCGGCATGCAGCCACAGGTGCTGCCGCAAATATTGAACAAGGGCATCATCCTCGACGCCATCAGCTCGACTAAAAACGCCGCAGAAGGGCAGGTTACTGCACGCTAACCACCTGTTGTCGTATTTTTACCCGAATCAATCCGTATCACGCATGCAATGAGTAAACTTGTCAGCAACGCCCGTCGCTGCCCCGGCCGGGCTGCACCTGACATTTCCTAATAGGCAAAACTTCGCCAATATGGCGGCTAAAATCAGGTAACTTCAGAAAAACTATCGGCCAACTAGACTATTCTCCAGTTTTGCGGCACACTTCCGAACTGCTGCACCATCCATCGCCCCCGGCTCTGCGGGAGGCCAAGACAGAACTCAGGAGAGACTCAGGCCATGGCAACTATCCTGGTGTTACACGGCCCCAACCTTAACTTGCTGGGTACCCGAGAGCCCGAGATATACGGCTCCACCACCCTCAGGGATATTGATAAGCGCCTGACCGAGATGTGCCTTGAACGCGGCCATCACCTGCAGTCGCTGCAAAGCAATGCCGAATACGAACTTATCGACCGCATCCACGACGCCCGCAATGAGGGCATCAATTTTATCCTGATCAACCCCGCCGCCTTTACCCATACCAGCGTGGCACTGCGCGACGCACTCGCGGCGGTCGCCATTCCCTTTATCGAGGTGCACCTGTCCAATGTGCACAGCCGGGAAGCGTTTCGTCAGCACTCCTACTTTTCTGACTTGGCGGTCGGCGTGATCTGTGGTTTTGGCGCCCACAGCTATGAACTGGCCCTGAATGCCGCGCTAAACCGACTTGGCTGATTACTGACTACTGATTACTGATTACTGAATTAAACTTTGAACGGGAAAACCTTCTCATGGATATTAGAAAAATCAAAAAACTGATTGAGCTGCTGGAAGAATCCGATATTGGTGAACTGGAGATCAAGGAGGGCGAAGAATCGGTTCGTATCAGCCGCGGCAGCAAGTCCTTTATGCACGCCGCGCAACCCATGTACGCCGCTCCAATGGCGGCACCTGCCGCGGCACCCGCAGCAGCGCCCGCATCGGTATCTGCCGCCACAGCCAGCAGCGACGAGAGCAAAGCCGCCACCACCAGCGGCCATATTATCAAGTCTCCTATGGTGGGCACCTTTTACTCCGCCCCCAGCCCCGGCTCACCGGCGTTTGTCGCCGTTGGCCAGCACGTCAAGGCCGGCGATGTAGTGTGCATCGTTGAGGCCATGAAAATGATGAACCAGATCGAAGCTGACAAGGCCGGCGTGGTGGAAGCCATCCTGGCGGAGGATGGCCAACCAGTTGAGTTTGACCAACCTCTGATCACCATCGTCTAAACGGCGCTGCGCCACAGGGGAATTGCATGTTTGAAAAAATAGTCATCGCCAATCGCGGCGAGATCGCCTTGCGTATTTTGCGCGCCTGCAAGGAACTGGGTATAAAAACCGTCGCCGTGCACTCGCAGATCGACCGCGATTTGAAACACGTGCGGCTGGCCGACGAATCCGTTTGTATCGGCCCCAACTCTTCCACTGAAAGCTATCTCAATATTCCGCGCATCATCAGCGCCATGGAAATCACCGACTCCATGGCGGTGCACCCCGGCTACGGCTTCCTGGCCGAAAACGCCGATTTTGCCGAACAGGTGCAAAACAGCGGCTTTACCTTTATTGGCCCCAGCGCCGACGTTATCCGCCTGATGGGCGACAAGGTCTCCGCCATCGCCGCCATGAAAAAAGCCGGCGTGCCCACGGTGCCAGGTTCCGACGGCCCATTGCCTGACGACAAGGACAAGTGCCTGGGGTTTGGCCAGAGCATCGGCTACCCGGTCATCATCAAGGCTGCCGCTGGCGGTGGTGGTCGCGGTATGCGCGTGGTGCACACCGAATCCGCCCTGCTCAACTCCATTCGCGTCACCAAGGCCGAAGCCAAGGCCGCCTTCGGTGACGATACCGTCTACATGGAGAAGTTCCTGCAGAACCCGCGCCACGTGGAAGTGCAAGTGATGTCCGACGGCCAGGGCCACGCCATCCACCTGGGCGATCGCGACTGCTCCCTGCAGCGCCGCCACCAAAAGGTACTGGAAGAAGCACCGGCACCGTTTATCGATCCGGATTCACGCCGCAAAGTGCTGGAGTCCTGCGTCAAAGCCTGTATCGAGATTGGTTATCGCGGCGCCGGCACCTTCGAATTCCTGTACGAGGACGGCCACTTTTATTTTATTGAAATGAATACCCGCATCCAGGTGGAGCACCCGGTCACCGAAATGGTCACCGGCGTGGATTTGATCAAAGAGCAAATTCGTGTCTGCGCCGGCGAAAAGCTGTCCCTCAGCCAGGACGACGTGGTCATCAAGGGCCACTCGTTCGAGTGCCGGATCAACGCCGAAGACCCGAAAACCTTTATGCCCTGCCCCGGCACCGTCACCCAGTTCCACGCCCCCGGCGGCCTCGGGGTGCGAGTCGACTCGCACCTCTACAACGGCTACAAGGTACCGCCCAACTACGACTCCATGATCGCCAAGATCATCACCTACGGCGAGTGCCGGGCAACCGCGCTGGCGCGCATGCGCAGCGCCCTGGACGAACTGGTGATCGACGGTATTCGCACCAATATCCCCCTGCAGCAGGACCTGGTGCGGGACGCCGGTTTTATGAAGGGCGGGGTCAATATTCACTACCTGGAAAAGAAACTGGGCAAATAGCGCCGGCCGTGCGGCCAGCTGCACAGGGACAAGCCCTGGATACCGCAATAAAAAAACCCGCTGCAAGGCGGGTTTTTTTATTGTTCGGCTAGTGGCCGCTACTGGTTAACTATTGGCCGACTGTTAACCGCCAGCGGCGCAGCCAGCGCTAACTTTCATCGTCATCATCACCGTCGAGCAAATGCCCCAGCTTGCCCTTTTTCGTGGCCAGGTATTTGACGTTGTGGGGGTTGCGACCGCGCTCGTGGGATAACCGCTCCACCACATCCACCCCCAACTCCTGCAGGGCTTTGACCTTGCGCGGGTTGTTGGTCATCAGCTTGATCTTGCCGATGTGCAAATGCTCCAGCATGGGCTTGAGAATGGAGTAGTCGCGCAAGTCGGCACCAAAGCCCAGCGCCTCGTTGGCCTCTACCGTATCTGCACCCCGATCCTGCAAGTGGTAGGCCTTGATTTTATTGAGCAAACCGATGCCACGCCCCTCCTGGCGCAGGTAAAAAATCACCCCGCGTCCCTCCAGCGAGATGCGGTGCATGGCGGCTTGCAACTGGGCGCCACAGTCGCAGCGCAAGCTGAACAGTGCGTCACCGGTCAGGCATTCGGAGTGAATGCGCGCCAGCACCGGTTCACCGCTGTCCACCAGCCCCATGGTCAGGACCACGTGCTCTTTGTTGTTTTCACGATCCTCAAAACCGTGCATTTCAAAAATCCCCCAGGGCGTGGGAAGTTTTGAAGACTCTACGAAACTAACCGTCACAAGCTAACCTCTTTCTCGGCGCGGGAACAGCGCCCCCCGGGGTCGGCCCCGGAGGTCATAGCGCGCGCAATTAATATTGGCTCTGTAACACCAACACTCCATTCTCTCTAAACATCTCTACCCGGCTCAAATAACTATTGCCGAGCAGCACCGTGTCAGGGAAATTACTCATATTGACCAATGCTTCGACGTTATCGACCCGCACCGGCCCCACCGTAACACTGTCCAGCATAACCAGATAGCTGTCGACCAGCCCGTTCGCGGTGCTGACTTGCAGCAGGCGACCATTGCGGTAGTCAATGCCCAGGGCTTTCGCCTGGGGCAGGCTCATTGCAACGGCCGTAGCACCGGTATCGATCATCACTTCCACCGGCTTGTTATTGATGCGCGCCGGCGTCAGGTAGTGTCCACCCCGGCGCGGTTGCAAGCGCACCTCCTGCACCTCGGCCGCCCTATAGGCCGACGAAATCTTGCGCGAGACGCCCAACTGGTAGACCTCGCCGTCGATATCCACCACCGCTTCGCGGCTGTCGGCGGCAACCAGAGTTACCCCGTTGCGGCTCATGCCAACCTTCAGCATCACCACCTCGCCATCGATGTTTAAAATCGCGCGACCGGCAAACAAGCCCTTCACTTCCACCTCGGCCGCTTGCACTGGCGGCAACCAGAGCAGGGCCAGCAGCAGTAGCGTGCCTCTTACCCCAGGGGCGCCTGCCGCCATTGCCCTCGCCCCCACCGATCTCAAAGCGGCAGCACTCGCACTGCCAGCTGCAAACACAGCAGCGCCATCAGCCCCGCCAGCACATCGTCGATCATAATGCCGAAGCCACCCTCCACCTTCCGGTCACACCAGCTGATGGGCCAGGGTTTGAGGACATCAAACAGCCGAAACAGCAGGAAGCCCAGCAGCAACCAAAGCCAACCAGGCGGGGCCGCCAGCATGGTAATCCAGAAGCCGACAAATTCATCCCAGACAATGCCCGGGTGGTCGTGCACGTCGAGGTCCTGGGCCGTCTTGTGGCACAGGTACACACCCACCACAAAGCTGAGCAGAACCAGCGCCGCGTAGACCGGCAACGACAACTGAGCCAGCAACAGATACAGGGGAATCGCCGCCAGGGTACCCATCGTACCCGGCGCCTTGGGTGACAAACCGGAGCCAAAACCGAAGGCGAGAAAATGTACTGGCCGCCGCACCAGTGCCGCAAAGGAAGGATTAGTCATCGCTTGCAAAGTGCTGGAAGCCGCTCGCTCCAGGCACTACCTCCTTGTCTCCGTCCACACATACCAGCCCCATTGCCGCGGTGATCTCACCGATGGCCGTCGCCGTCATTTCGCCGCGCTGCAGCAATTGCTGCAAACGCGGCACGTTTTCTTCTGCAACCGTAAAGCACAGCTGGTAATCATCACCGCCGCTGAGCGCAAACTGCCGCACCTGTTGCGGGTCAAAATTGGCCAGCACACTGCTTGAAGCGGGCAGCTGTGACAACTGCACCCTGGCCCCCACCCCGCTCTGCTGGCATATATGACCGAGGTCGGCCAACAGGCCATCCGACACATCAATGGCGGCGTTGGCCAGCTGCCGCAGGTGCAGCCCCGCCTGTATTTGCGGTACCGGCTGGTAGTAACGGCCCAGCAAATATTCCCGCTGCGCAGGCTCACGCACCGGTGCGCCCTGCAGCAGCGCCAGGGCCGCGGCGCCATCGCCCAGCGCGCCGGTGACATAAATACGGTCACCGGCCCGGGCGCGACTGCGCAGCAAGCCGCCGCCGCGCGGCACCGCGCCGTGCACCTGGATGGTAATGGCCAGCGGTCCGCGGGTGGTGTCGCCACCCACCAGGGCAATGCCGTACTGGTCCGCCACGCGCAGCAGGCCAGTGGCAAATTCATCCAGCCAGCCCGCGTCGCTCTTGGGCAGGGTCAGCCCCAGGGTAAACCACAGCGGTTCGGCCCCGGCCGCGGCCAGGTCACTCAAATTGACGCGCAGGGCGCGCTCACCGATCAGGGCCGGGGAGGCGTCCGCCGGGAAGTGCACGCCGGCCACCAGGGTATCCATGGACACGGCCAGCTGCGAGTCAACCGGCAGCTGCAACAGCGCGCAGTCATCGCCGATCCCGGCAATCACCGAGTCCGGCAGTGCCGACCGCTGCCTGAAACAGCGTTCAATCAGCTCGAATTCACCCAGCGCCATCGACTCTTTCACCCCTCGGCAGCACCCGTCCGTCAAACGGACTTAAGCGCCGCCTGTACTTCCACGGCGCGAAAACGTGCCGCCACCTTGTCGAGCACACCGTTGACAAATTTGTGGCTGTCAGTAGCGCCAAATTTTTTCGCCAGCGATACCGCTTCGTTGATGACCACCTTGTAGGGCACATCGATTCGGCTCATCAGCTCGTAGGTGGCCATCCGCAGCAGCGCCTGGGTCACCGGGTCCAGCTCATCGCCCGCCCGATCCTCGAGATACTCCACAAAGCCGGCCTCAACCTCGGTCAATTTGGCCGGCACTGAGTGCAGCAACTCGCGAAAATAGAGGGTATCGACCTTGCTCATGTCGTTGTCGGTAAAGAACTCGGCCTCGATGACGTTCAGGGCCGCCCCGGTCATACGCCATTGATAGAGCGCCTGCATGGCATAGTGTCGCGCCTTGCGGCGAGTGGCGGGAGAAGCTGTCATGGCGTTTATAATCTCAGTCTGTTGATATCGAGGCGCGTCGGTTGCCCGACCGGGCCGGGTAAAGTCTCACACCTTGCCAAGCAGGGACACCATCTCCAACGCAGTGACAGCCGCTTCTTCACCCTTGTTACCGGCCTTGGTACCGGAGCGCTCGATGGCTTGCTCGATGGAGTCCACGGTCAGGACGCCAAACGTGACAATGGTATCTGCACTCAGGGACACTTGCGCCAGGCCCTTGGTACACTCGCCGGCCACGTATTCGAAGTGCGGCGTGCCGCCGCGAATCACCGCGCCCAGTGCAATAATGGCATCAAACTCACCTTTGGCGGCGAGGCGCTTGGCCAGCAGCGGAAACTCAAACGCCCCCGGGGCATAGTAAATGGTTATCTGGTCGTCGCCGATACCGTGGCGGCGCAGGGTATCCAGCGCGCCTTCCTTCAGGCTTTCCACCACAAAGCTGTTCCAACGGCTGACGATCAGCGCGTACTTGCCCTGGCAACCGGTAAAGTCACCTTCGACTACTTTAATCTGGCTCATGAACTCTTCTCTTTTTACTGTGCTTGGTAATCAGTGCTCGCCCCTAAACTAGGCGCGATTGGAAATGTACTCCACCACTTCCAGCTCGAAACCGGAAATGGCGTTAAAGCGGAACGGCGCGCTCATCAGGCGCATTTTGCCGACACCCAAATCCTTCAAAATCTGTGAACCCGTACCCACCTGCTTGTACACCAGGTCCTGGCTGGGCCGCTCCTGCTTGCCCGACAACATCCAGTCGATGCTGTCTTCAACGTCAGTGGGAGACTCTGTGTGACAGATCATCACAATCACCCCGCGGCCCTCGTCCGCCACCATCTGCAGGGCCCGATCCAGGGTCCAGGGGGCGAACTCTTCATCCAAATCGCGGCGCACGCGCAGTACATCCCGCGCCATACTGCCCACATGCACCCGCACCAGCGGCGGCTCACCATTGCGCACATCCCCCATAATCAGGGCAAAATGCTTTTCCTGGCGAGGCTTGTCCAGGTAGGTAAGCAGGGTGAATTCACCGTACTGGGTCTTGATTTTCCGGTCCTGGATGCAGCTAACGGTTTTTTCATTCACCGAGCGATAGTGAATCAAATCGGCGATAGTGCCGATTTTCAAATCGTGCAGCTTGGCAAATTCTTCCAGGTCCGGGCGCCGCGCCATGGTGCCGTCGCTGTTCATAATCTCGACGATCACCGCGGCGGGCTCGAACCCCGCCAGGCGCGCCAGGTCACAGCCCGCTTCGGTGTGGCCAGCGCGGCTGAGCACGCCGCCGGGCTCAGCCATCAGCGGAAATATGTGACCGGGCTGGACGATATCGCTCGGCTTGGCGTCGCGGGCCACCGCGGCGCGCACGGTGCGGGCCCGGTCCGCCGCGGAAATACCGGTGGTGACACCCTCGGCCGCTTCGATGGAGACGGTGAAGTTGGTCGAGTGCTGCGCCATGTTGTCATTTACCATCAACGGCAGGTCGAGCTTTTTGCAGCGGTCTGGCGACAGGGTCAAACAGATCAGGCCGCGCGCGTGGGTGGCCATAAAATTGATGTCCTCAGGCCGAACCTGCTCCGCTGCCATCACCAGGTCGCCTTCATTTTCGCGATCCTCGTCGTCCATCAGGATGACCATCTTGCCCTGGCGAATATCGTCGATCAGTTCTTTTACGCTGTTCAGTTTCATAGTGTACCTTGCTTGTTGGGCGCGGCCTCCAGGGGCTGCTGTAATTCCTAATGGCTCGGGCTAGCCCCGATAAAAACCGTGCTCGGCGAGAAACGCCAAATCAATACCGCCTTTACTCTCTGCGCTGGCGGCCTTGTCGCCGAGCAGCAGTCGCTCCAGGTAGCGAGCGATAACATCCACCTCCAGGTTGACCCGGGTGCCCGCACGGTAGCCACCAATTATAGTCTTTTCAATGGTGTGGGGGACGATGTTCAACTCGAACTCATTGCCCTCCACCGCATTGACGGTAAGACTGGTGCCGTCCACGGTGATGGAGCCCTTGTGGGCGATGTACTTTGCCAGTTCCGCCGGCGCCCGCAGGCGAAAGCGCTCGGAGCGCGCGTCAGCGCTGCGACTGATTATCTCGCCAATACCGTCCACATGGCCGCTGACCAGGTGCCCGCCCAGGCGGGTGGTCGGGGTCAGGGCCTTCTCCAGGTTGACCCGCGAGCCCGGCTTGAGCTGGCGCAAGGTGGAGTAATTCAATGTTTCTACCGACACATCGGCGCGATAGCCATCTCCCGGCAACTCCACCACGGTCAGGCAGACGCCGTTGGTGGCGATGGAGTCACCCAGCTGCACATCACCCAGGTCGAGGCCGTGGGTCTTGATGCGCAGGCTCAGGTCACCGCCGCGGGATTCGCTGGCGACCACTTCCCCGATGGCCTCGATTATTCCTGTAAACATACTTCTACCAACCTCGTTTGGCTAAGGCATACCGGCATTTGAGGCTCGGCATTCTAGCTGATATGGCGACCGCGTCGACTGCTGTCCGGACTAAGCTCTTTTACCCGAGTTCTCGATTGGCCCAAGCCCTCGTTCGCGCTTGCCACTCAGGCTTCCGGGTCTGGCCGCGCGGTAATGCGCCAGTCGGCGCCCACCGCCCGAATATCCTGGATGGTCAGGGGCAGGCGCGCCGCCATCGACTGCAGCGGCAACTCGAACAGCGGCCGCGCCTCACTGCCCATTAATTTCGGCGCCATATAAATGACCAGTTCATCCAGCAGGCCGCGGCGCAGGAACGCCCCGGCCAACTGCGCACCCGCTTCCACCATCACTTCGTTGCACTGGCGTCGCCCCAATTCCTTGACCAGGGCACTCAGGTCGACCCGTTGGTCCCGCCCCGGCAGGCTGACTTGCTCCACTCCGGCTTCAGTCAAGGCCTCGTCTGGCGTGACGCCGCAGGACACCACCAACAATCCAGCCGGCGATTGTACCACTTTCGCACCAAATGGCAGCCTTTGGCTGGAGTCCAGCACCACGCGCAGCGGTTGCACTGCCGTGGCCAGCGCCACCTCGGTCACATTCAACTCATCGGCGCGCACGCTCAAAGCCGAATCGTCGTGCAGGATGGAACCGATACCGGTGACAATGGCGCAGCTGCGCGCGCGCAGGCGCTGCACGTCGGACCTGGCCGCCGGCCCGGTCACCCACTTGCTCTCGCCACTGGCCATCGCGGTGCGACCGTCCAGGCTCATGGCCATTTTACAGCGCACCCAGGGCAAACCGGTCTGCATACGCTTGATAAAGCCGGGGTTCAGATCCCGCGCCTCCTGCTCCAGCACCGGCCCCACCACTTCCACGCCCGCTTCATGCAGCTGCTGCAGGCCGCGCCCGGCCACCTGCGGATTGGGGTCTTCCATGCCGAACACCACACGCTTGATGCCGGCGCGCAGCAGCGCCTCACTGCAGGGGCCAGTCTTGCCGGTGTGGCTGCACGGCTCCAGCGAGACGTAGGCGGTGGCACCGCGGGCTCGCTCACCCGCCTGCGCCAGGGCATTGACTTCGGCGTGCCCCTCGCCAGCGCGCCGGTGCCAGCCCTCCGCCAGGATTTCGCCATCTTTGACCAGCACACAACCCACCCGCGGGTTGGGCATGGTGCTGTACAAGCCCAGCCGGGCCAACTGTATGGCCCGGGCCATCAGGGCCCGGTCGTTGGAGTCGTAATCAAAAACGTACATTGGGAGGGGGTACCAGCCAGAGTGAAAAACGAAGCGAGCTAGCGATCCGGCTGGTTTTCCAGCCGATCAATTTCCGCGCGAAATTCGGTCAGGTCCTTGAAGCGCCGATACACCGAGGCAAAGCGCACATAGGCGACTTCATCCAGCGCGCGCAGCTGCTCCATCACCTTTTCACCGATCAACAGCGCCGGCACTTCCCGCTCGCCGGTCGCCTGCAGGGAATGCTTGATGTGATTCACCGAGGACTCGATATCCTCCACGCTCACCGGCCGCTTTTCCAGCGCCCGCAAGATGCCGGCCCGCAGCTTGGCCTCATCAAATGGCTCACGGGTGCCATTTTGCTTGATGACCTTGGGCAGCAGCAGTTCGGCGGTTTCGTAGGTGGTGAATCGCTCGTGACAGGACAGGCACTCGCGCCGGCGGCGCACCTGATCGCCGCCCGCAACCAGGCGCGAATCTATGACTTTGGTATCATCAGCACTGCAAAAAGGACAATGCATAACGCGGTTCTCAGGGCAAAATTTGGCGCGAATGGTACCACAACCGCCTATAGATTGCGTCAGTTGGTGCTGTCACTCATAATCCCCTGACACGCCTGCCGGGGACAGGCCTGAAACTTGACCCGGCCAATCCCCCAGCTGGACACCAACGGAACCCATGGACTTTATTTGGATCTTGTTCGCATTTACCTGTGGCCTCGGTGTAAAAGCCTTCGCCATGCCACCGTTAATCGGTTACCTGATGGCCGGTTTTGCCCTCAATTACCTGGGCGTTGAGCCCACCGACAGCCTGCAATCCCTGGCCGACGTCGGCATCACTTTAATGCTGTTTACCATCGGCCTGAAGCTGGACCCGCGCAGCCTGCTGCAAACCGAGGTCTGGGCCAGCACCATCGGCCATATCGGCACCTGGGTAACCATTTCCGTGCTTTTCATGGTGGTGCTAGCGGCTATCGCCGGGCTCGCCGTGTTCTCCAGCCTCGATCTGGCTACCCTCAGCCTGCTGGCCTTTGCCTGCTGCTTCTCCAGCACCGTGTGCGTGATCAAGTTGCTGGAAGAAAGTGGCGAGCTGAAAACCCGCCACGGTCGCCTGGCCGTCGCCATCCTGGTAATGCAGGATATCGTGGCGGTTGGCTTTTTGGTCATCGCCACCAACAAGACCCCCTCGCTCTGGGCCATTGCCCTGCTGTTGCTAATACCGGCCCGCCCCCTGCTGCACAAATTACTGCTTAAAGCCGGCCACGGTGAGCTGCTGCCATTGACCGGGTTTTTCCTCGCCCTCGGCGGCTATGAACTCTTTAGCCTGGTCAATATCAAGGGCGATTTGGGCGCCCTTATCATTGGCCTGCTGTTGAGCCAGTACAGCAAATCGGCGGAGCTCTCCAAGGCCCTAATGAGCTTCAAGGACCTGTTCCTGATCGGCTTTTTCCTCTCGGTGGGATTTACCGCCCTGCCCGACTGGTCGACCCTCTGGACCGCCCTGCTGCTTGCCACCCTGCTGCCGCTGAAATTCTTTCTCTTCTTCCTTATCCTGGTCGCTCTCAAACTGCGCGCCCGCAGCGCCTTCCTGACCTCGCTGGCACTGAGCAATTTCAGTGAGTTTGGGCTGATTGTAGCCGCCACCAGCGCCGCCAGCGGCTGGCTGTCGCAGGAGTGGATCGCAACTCTTGCAGTAGCGGTATCCATCTCCTTCGTCGCCACCACCCTGCTCTACCAGGTGGCGCACAGCATTTACGGCAACCACAAAGCGCTGTTCAAGCGCTTTGAACGCTCGAAGCGCTTACCCCAGGACATCTACTTCCGCCCCAGCCACGCCGAGGTACTGATCATCGGTATGGGCCGGGTCGGCCGCGGCACCTACGACAGTCTCAAACACACGCTGGGAGATCGGGTCTGGGGCATGGATGCCGACCGGGAGCGTATTTCCCAGCACAAGAAGCGCCGCCGCCAGGTGTTTATCGGTGACGGTGAGGATGCGGATTTTTGGGAGTATTTCGACACGTCGTCGATCAAGATGATTTTACTGGCGCTGCCTACCATCGAGGATGCACTGCACACCACCGAGCAGATTCGCAAAGTGAACTACAACGGGCTGATCGCCGCGGTGGCCCGCTACGATGATGACCGTGAGCGCCTGCTGGAGGGGGGTGTCGACAAGGTGTTCAACTTCTTTACCGAGGCCGGCACCGGTTTCGCCGAGGAGAGCCTGGGCGCAATTGGTGTCAAGCGGCAGGAGATGGAAGCCGCCGCCGCGCCCGCCAGTGCTAGCGCCTGAGTGAAGTGAATTGCAGTGCTGCGGGTTTAGGCCCCGGGCAGTTGGTTTTAACAGATAAGTTTTCTCGCGGCGGCCCGGTGGGTGCGCCTTTATCGAACTTCGGCGCTTGGGATGGGGAAAGATCGCAAAATCTGCTCTTGACGAGATGTAGTCGGGGCCGGGGGAGCCGGTTGCGGATCAATCAGGCCGTGCTTATTCCCTCGGGACCGACGGGCTACTGGCAAAATCCACCCTCAATAAACAGGCACAAAAAAACCGGGCATAGCGCCCGGTTTTTTTACGTCACTATCGAGCCAGACTCAGTCGGCGTAGACCGGGAAGCGCTTGCACAGGGCCAGCACCTTGTCTTTGACTTCGGCGATAACCTGCTCGGAGTTGCCGTTTTCGAGGCTGGCCAGCACATCGCACATCCAGTGGGTCAGCTCGACGGTTTCGTCGACGCCAAAGCCACGGGTGGTAATGGCCGGCGTACCGACCCGCAGGCCGGAAGTGATAAACGGCGAGCGCGGGTCGTTGGGCACGGCATTCTTGTTGACGGTGATATTGGCTTCACCCAGGGCCGCGTCCGCGTCCTTACCGGTGTACTCCTTGCCAATCAGGTCCACCAGCATCAGGTGATTCTCGGTGCCACCGGAGACGATCTTGATGCCGCGCTCGATAAAGGTGGCGGCCATGGCCTTGGCGTTGGTGACGACCTGCTGCTGATAGGTTTTGTACTCTTCTGACATCGCTTCCTTGAAGGATACCGCCTTGGCGGCAATCACGTGCATCAAGGGGCCGCCCTGGCCGCCGGGGAATACCGCGGAGTTGAGCTTCTTCTCGATCTCAGGGTTGGCCTTGGCGAGGATGATACCGCCGCGGGGGCCACGCAGGGTCTTGTGAGTGGTGGAGGTGACCACGTCGGCGATCTGTACCGGGCTCGGGTAGACACCGGCGGCGACCAGGCCAGCCACGTGAGCCATATCCACAAACAGGTAGGCGCCGGCCTTGTCGGAGATTTCGCGGAAGCGATTCCAGTCCATGACCTGGGAGTAGGCCGAGAAGCCGGCAATGATCATCTTCGGCTTGTGCTCCAGCGCCAGGCGCTCAACTTCGTCGTAATCCACTTCGCCGGTTTCCGGGTTCAGCCCGTACTGCACCGCGTTATAGGTTTTACCGGAAAAGTTGACCTTGGCACCGTGGGTCAGGTGACCGCCGTGGGCCAGGCTCATGCCCAGTACGGTGTCGCCGGGGGCACACAGGGCCTGGAAGACAGCGGCGTTGGCCTGGGAGCCGGAGTGCGGCTGGACGTTGGCGTAGTCGGCACCAAACAGCTGCTTGGCGCGCTCGATGGCCAGGTGCTCGGCTTTGTCCACGTATTCACAGCCACCGTAGTAGCGCTTGCCGGGATAGCCTTCGGCGTACTTGTTGGTGAGCTTGGTGCCCTGGGCCGCCATCACCATGGGGCTGGTGTAGTTCTCCGAGGCGATCAATTCAATATGCTCTTCCTGACGGCGCCCTTCATCCTGAATTGCGGCCCAGATTTCCGGGTCAAAAGCTGCGATAGTCTGTGATTTGTCAAACATGGCGTCACCTGCGCGTAACCGAGTCAAATTGAGGGCGCGAATTGTACACTATTGCAGCGATTCGTCACACGCCCAAGGGAGGATTTATCCGGGAATCTGCCGCGATTGGGGCGCGGCGTCAGGAATGGAGTGCTGCCCGCTGCAACCGGCCCTAACCCACCAGCTGATTCATATTCAAAATGGGCAGCAGGATGGCCATCACGATCAACAGTACCGCCACGCCCATAAACAGTAGCATCAGCGGCTCAAACAGGCCCACCAGCACGGTCACCAGGTTTTGCAGGTCCCGGGATTGATAGGTTGCGGTACGCTCCAGCATGACATCCAGATCACCAGTGGTCTCACCGCTGGCGATCATATGCAGCATCATGGGCGGAAAGTAGCCGCTCTCGGCCAGCGCCTGGTGCAGGCTGCTGCCCTCCTGCACCCGCCGCGTGGCAGTGCGCAACTCCTGCTGCAGGTACTCGTTGCCGAGCACATCGGTACTGATGCGCATGCCCTCCACCAGCGGCAGGCCGCTGCTGGTGAGGATGCTGAGGGTGCTGACGTAGCGGGCGGTATTGAAGCCGCGGCTGAAGCGCCGGATAAACGGCAGGTGCAATAACTGTCGGTGCCAGCGCAGGCGAATGGCCGGCTGCCGCAGCAATTGATAGATGACAATGGCGCCCAGCAGCAACAGCAACAACAGCAACCAGCCGTAGTCGACGATAAAATCGCTCAGGGCCACCAGGCCCACCGTCAGCGGTGGCAGGGCCTGGCCACTGCCGACGAAGACCTTGATCACGTCCGGCACCACGTACACCATCAAGCCGCTTACCATGGTGATGGACAGCAAGATCAGCAGACAGGGGTAGATCATCGCCATCTGGATTTTTTGGCGGAACTGCTGGCTGTCTTCGGTGTGCTCCGCCAGTCGCTCCATGACCTTGTCGAGGTAACCGGAGTGTTCGCCGGCAGCCACGGTAGCGCGGTAGAGGCGGGGGAAGGCGCGGGGGTATTCGGCCAGGCTCTGGGCCAGGGAGTGGCCCTCCAGCACCTTGGCCCGCACCGCCAGCACGATACTTTCAATGCGCGAGTTTTCCGACTGCTGGGCAATGGCCCGCAACACCTCTTCCAGCGGCAGGCCCGCCTGGATCAGGGTCGACATCTGCCGCGTCACCAGTGCCAGCGACTTGGCCGGCAGGCCCGGCCCCATCCAGCCAAAGCGCCCGGCCTGCATGCCGCGCTGCTGGCCCTCCGCCAACTCCAGCGGCGTCAGCCCTTTCTCGCGCAATTGCTGGCGGGCCTGGCGGCTGCTGTCTGCCTCGATGACTCCGCGCAGGGTTTTGCCTTGCGCCGTCAGCGCTTTGTAGTCAAATGCTGCCATGGGAAACCGGGCTAGTCCTCACTGGTCACACGCAAGACCTCTTCCACCGTGGTCACCCCGGCGAGCACCCGGGCGCGGCCATCATCGCGGATACCGGGCGAATGCTGGCGGGCGTATTTGACGATATCGGCCTCCGAGGTGCGATTGTGAATCAGGGCCCGCATATGGTCATCCACCGCGATCAGCTCGTAAATACCGGTGCGCCCGGCGTAACCCATCTGGCTGCAGTGCTCGCAGCCCTGGGCTCGATACAGGGTCGGCGCTTCGCTGGCCGGCAATTGCAACAACTGGCACTCGGCCTCGTCCGCCTGGTAAGGCGTTTTGCAATGGGGGCACAACAGTCGCACCAGCCGCTGGGCCAGCACGCCGATCAGGCTGGAGGACAACAGGAACGGCTCCACCCCCATGTCCATCAAGCGGGTCACCGCGCCCACAGCGGTATTGGTGTGCAGGGTCGACAGTACCAGGTGGCCGGTCAAGCTGGCCTGAATGGCAATTTCCACGGTTTCCAGGTCGCGAATCTCGCCCACCATCACCACGTCCGGATCCTGCCGCAACATGGCGCGCAGCCCCCGGGCAAAGGTCATGTCGGCCTTCAGGTTGACCTGGGTCTGGCCGATGCCCTCCAGGTTGTATTCGATGGGGTCTTCCACCGTGAGGATATTCTTGTTGCCCTTATTGATACTCGCCAACCCGGCGTAGAGGGTGGTGGTCTTGCCGGAACCGGTGGGGCCGGTGACCAGCAAGATGCCGTGGGGCTTGTGCAGCAATTCATTCAGTAACTTTTCATCCCGCGGCTGCATACCCAGGTTGCCCAGGTGCAGGCGCCCGGCCTGCTTGTCCAGCAGGCGCAAGACCACCCGCTCACCGCTGCTGGAGGGCATGGTAGAGACCCGGATATCCACTTCCCGGCCCCCCACCTTGAGGGAGATGCGACCGTCCTGGGGCACGCGCTTCTCAGCGATATCCAGCTTCGACATAACCTTGATGCGCGACACCAGCAGCGGCGCCAGCTCGCGCCGCGGTTGCACCACCTCACGCAGGATGCCGTCCACCCGAAAGCGTACCACCAGCCGGTTTTCAAAGGTCTCGACGTGTATATCGGAAGCGTTGAGCTTGATGGCTTCCGACAGCAGGGCGTTGATCAGGCGGATAATGGGGGCGTCGTCTTCCTGCTCCAGCAAGTCCTCGGTTTCCGGCACCGCATTGGCGAGACTGGCGAGATCCATATCGCCGCCCAGATCCTCTACCATCTGCATGGTTTCGCTGGAATCGCGCTGGTAGGTGCGGGCCAGGGTCTCGCTGAAGCTGTTGGCATCGGTCACCCGGATCGCCACCGGCCGGGCCAGCAGGCGCTGCACTTCGGCAACCACTGCCAGCGCCGGGTAGCGGGTGCACAGCAGTTCCGGCGGGGTGGCCCCGGCACTGGCCGTGCCGGCCAGCACCACCTGGTGGCGCTTGGCAAAGCCGAAGGGTAATTTGGGCGCGGCTTGTGACTCAGTCATTGCTCCACGCCTCGGGCCAGGACCGCGCCTCAATCATTGTTCAGCTCCCCGGATTGCGGCTCTGGTGCGGTATAGGTTCGCGGCTCCGGTTCCGGCAGGCCTGGCAGCTCCGGAATCGCGCGCGGCACAAAATAGCTCTCTATTTTGCCGCGAAACTCCTGCTGACTTTGCTGGATGCGTTCATAACGCTCGCGCGAGGCGTCGAGACTGCTGTCCGGGTCGGGCAGGATGACAGGGTGGATAAACACCATCAAATTGGATTTGATAGTTTTAGTTTGAGTGCTGCGAAACAGGCGCCCGAGGCCGGGGATACTGCCCAACAGCGGCACCTTGCTCTCCGCCTGTGTCAGCTCGTCGCGGATCAGTCCACCCAACACCAGGATCTGGTCGTTGTCGATCAGCACCCGAGTCTTGATTTCGCGCTTGTCAGTAATAATACCGTCGTCGGTATTTCCTCCTGGCGGCGCAGGGACGATGCTCTCCACGCTCTGCTCAATCTCGAGAGTCACAGAATCATTATTATTGACCCGTGGCTTGACCTTCAGTGTGACACCAATATCCTGGCGCTCAAAGGTGACAAAAGGGTCATTGTTTCCGTCACGCAACTGACTACCCTGCTTAAATGGTACATTCGAGCCCACCAGGATTTCCGCCTCTTCGTTGTCCAGAGCCATGATAGTGGGTGTGGACAAAATGTTGACGTTGGTCTCGCCGGACAGGGCATTGATCAGGGCGCGCAGGCTACTGCCGCGAAAATACCCCAACGCAAATCCACCGCCGCTGCCATCCAATCCATCTTGCAAGGTGGTTCCCAACCTGGTCCCCTGAAAAGACCGAAAACCACCGCTAGTGTCTGTGTTTCTGCCCCACCACTCGATGCCAAAATCCTCGGTTACATCTTCCTTCACTTCCACGATCAGCGCCTCCACCAGCACCTGGGCGCGACGCTTGTCGAGTCTGGCGATCACCCCTTTCATGGTATTCAAAACTGACGGCGGCGCGGTGATCACCAGCGCATTAAGGGATTCGCTGGCCTTTACCCCGATTTCCGCGTCGGCGGTCGCCTTGTCCTTCTGGCTCTTCTGCAGGTTACCGGCGACGCTCTCCAGTATCGGCACCATCTCTTCAGCGTTGGTGTAATTGAGGTAAAACACCTGGGTATTGCCATCCCCGGACAGGGGTTGGTCGAGACGCGCCACCAGTTTGCGAATCTGGATACGCGCGGCCGGGTCGCCGGTCAGGAGAATGCTGTTGGAGCGCTCATCCACCGCCAATTGCAGCTCCTGGGCCTCGGCATTGTTGCCCCGCTGGGCCGGCACCAGCAGCTTGTTGAGCACCTCGACCACCTCCTTGGCGCTGGCAAACTGCAAGGTGATCAGCTCAATGTCCACCACTCCCACCTTGTCCAGGCGGGTGACGATATCGACAATTTTTTGGATATTGTTGGAGCGGTCGGCAATGATCAGCGAGTTGGTCGCGGGGTAGGCCGCCAGGTGCCCCACCTGGGGCACCAGCGGGCGCAACAAGTTGGCCAGCTGGGCGACGGAGATATTTTGCACCTTGATGATCTGGACCTGGATCTCCTCGGCTGCGTCCGGCGAGCTGACATCCACCAGTGGCACGGAGTTCTGCTTGGCGAGGGCGTCGGGTATGACCTTCAACACATTGCCCGATTCCACCACGGTAAAGCCGTGCACCTGCAGCACCGACAAAAACACCTGGTAGGCCTCACCCCGGGTCATGGGGTCGCCGGCCATCACCGTTACCTTGCCCTTGACGTTGGGGTGAATAATGATGCTTTTGTTGATGACCTCCTGGGCCCAGATGATGAGATCGCGAATATCCGCATCATCCAGCGCCAGCGTGATCTGCTCCTGGGAGTTCTGTTGCGCCAGCGCTGGCGGCGCCAGCACCGGCACCAGGCAACAGGTGCAGACCAGCAGGGCCATCAGGGGGTGTTTAAGTCTCTTCATAGTGGTGCCGGTTTTATCCTGGTAGTTTATTGTTTGGGCATATTGTTTGGCCATAAGAGTTGACCCAACGACGAGTCTGCACGGCTAGTCATCGCCCTGCTCCTGCTGGGCTTCACGCAATTGCCGCAACCGTTCGCGCAATGACTCCACCCGTTTCTCCCCCTGGGGGGTGCTCGGGCGAGCACTGTAATTCAATTCTGGCGGAGGGTTGCCGCTGCGGGGGCGCGCCACACGACTGCTGGCCGGGCTGCTACCCGGGGGACTGAAACTGAGCCGCTCCAGGCGACCGTTGCGGCGCAGCTCGACATGAGACGCGGCGACGCGATCGAGACTCGCCCCACCGGGTAATTTGTCGCCCACATGATAGTATTTGGCGCTCTTGCCTTTTTCGGCGATCAGGGCACTGCTGGCCTCGGCGTTGCTGCTACTAAACACGCCGCGCAGTTCCAGGCTCAAGCGGGTTTCCGGGGCTTCCTCCTCCTCGCGTTTGGCTACCGGCCCCGCGCTCACTGGCTGCCCAAACAGGCGCGCACTGATCAGCTCGGCCACGGCGATTCCCTGGGGGGCGGCTTGCGGGCGCTCAGCCGCCACAGCAACGGTCGCGGGTTGGCGCGCCAGCAGCACATCCTGATAGACACAAAACAGCAGATAGCCGGCTGCCAACGCTGCCAATAGCGCCGCTGCAGCTACCGTAATCGTGCGCCCCCCTACACTGGCCCGAACCATATTTCCCCGGCTTTTATTGGTGACTTCCCTAGCGCATGCATTCTGCCTGTTTTGACCCTGTCTGGCCACTCCCGGCCGCTACTGTGCAGCGCACGTGTAAATTGAAATTGTCATAGTGTGTGGTTAATCTTGTCATCTTATAACACAAAGTTGTTAATAATTTCGTTACGCCGGAACATAATTAAACCACCGCCCCCGCCGGGGCAGGAATACAGTATTATTAGAACAGTATTCTCCCAACAGGAAGCTTCATGAAGACAACACAGTCACAACAGGGTTTCACCCTGATCGAAATCATGGTCGTGGTGGTAATCCTCGGCATACTGGCGGCGCTCATTGCCCCCAATATCCTCGGCCGCACCGGCGAGGCGCGCATAACCGCTGCCAAAAGCGATATCAACAGTATTGGCAACGCCCTCGATCTTTACAAGCTCGACAACTTTGCCTACCCCTCCACCGACCAGGGATTGGAAGCGCTGGTCAACAAACCCAGCGGCTACCCGGAGCCGGTCAACTGGAATGCCGACGGCTACCTGAAATCCCTGCCCAAGGACCCCTGGGGCAACGAGTACCAGTACGTCAGCCCGGGCCGTAACGGGCCCTATGATCTCTACTCCCTCGGCGCCGACAAGCGCGAGGGCGGCGAGGGCGAAAACGCCGACATCTCCAACTAGCGCCTGTGCCCATGCCTCGCCTGAGCCCGCCAGCGCGATCCCGCGCCCTGCCGCAGAGGGGCTTTACCCTGCTGGAGGTCCTGCTGGTCGTAGTGATTATCGGAGTCATGGCCGGGCTCGCCAGTCTGGCCATTGGCGGCAATGAAAGCCGCCTGCTGCAGCAGGAGGCCGAGCGCTTGCAACAGGTGCTGACCATGGCCCAGGACGAAGCCGCTTTCCAGCAGCGCAACCTCGGCTTGAAACTGATGGACGATGGCTACCGCTTTTATCAGTTTGACGAACAGGAGAGAAGCTGGCTGGAAATGACCGACACGCCCTTTCAAGCACACCGCTTCGAACTGCCCCTGTACACCAGTCTCGAACTGGAAGGCACGGCGTTTGAGCTCAGCCCGGGCGGCGACAGCAAAAACCAGCCCCCCGAAATCCTGTTTTTGGCCAGCGGTGAAAACTCGGCCTTTATCCTGGAGCTGGAGCTGACCGGCGACCGCCGCGCCAGCCGCACCCTGTTCAGCGACGGCTTTGCCCCCATCGCCAATCAGGCAGCCCCTCTTGACCGGCCCCTGCGATGACTCGGACCCGCGGTTTCACCCTGCTGGAAGTCATGGTGGCGCTAAGTATTTTCGCCGTCTGTGCACTGGTGCTGCTGCAACAAAGTGGCCGCAACGCGCGCCAGGCCCATCTGCTGGAAACCCGCACCCTGGCCAGCTGGATTGCCGCCAATGAGCTGGCCCAGCTGCAACTCGCGGTCGAATTCCCCAGCGCCGGGCAGACCGAGTCCGAGGTGCGTTTCGCCAGGCGCGACTGGATCGTGGTGCGCGACCTGCACACCACCGCCAATGCGGATTTGCTGCGCGCCGTGATTGTGGTCAAGGCCGCCAGCCGCGACAATGACATCGCCTACCAGCAGACCGGCTTTCTGGGGCGCCACTGATGCGCCAGCGCGGTTTCACCCTGCTGGAAATAATGATCGCCCTGAGCATCTTCGCCATCATGGGGCTGGCCAGCTACCAGCTGCTGCGCGGTGAGGTGCTGGCCCAGCAGCGCCTGCAGGTCGCCAGCGACCGCCTCAACCACTGGCAGCGCGGCATGCTGCGCCTGTCCCAGGACTTGCAGCAAATCAGCCCGCGCGCCATCCGCGAAGACTATGGTGCCCAGGAAGCCGCGCTGGTAGGCGAATCCGACAGCGTGACCCTGACCCGCGGCGGCTGGAGCAACCCGCTGCAGCGCCCGCGCAGCGATTTGCAGCGGGTTCACTACCGGGTGGTGGCCGATGAGGACGACGGCTATTACTTGCAGCGCAGTTTTTGGCCCAATCTCGACCGCGCCCCCGGCAGCGAGCCGGTCTCGCAAACACTGATACCCGGTGTGGAGTCGATCAGCCTGCGCTACTTCGACGGCGAAAATAATGAGTGGCGCGAACAATGGCCGCCGCTGGCAGCTGGTTTGAGCGATATCCGGCGCTTGCCCCAGGCTATTGAAATCACCCTCAACAGCGCCCACTTCGGCACCATTCGCCGGCTTGTCACCCTCTCTGTCAACAGGCCTGAATCGTGAAGACGGCACTCCGCCAGCCGTGCCCGGCGCGCCAGCGGGGCGTCGCCCTGATAGCGATTCTGCTGGTGTTTACCCTGATTGTGATCCTGTTGGGTGGCGCCATCACCCGCGCCAGTCTCAACATTCGCAAAACCACTTTCCACTTGCAGCACAGCCAGGCGCTGCAGTACGCACTTGGGGGCGAGGCCCTGGCACGGCAGCTGTTGTATCGGGATTGGGAGGCCGACCAGAAGGACAAAGGGGTGGATCACCGCAACGAAAGCTGGCACCAGGAGGCGCTGTACGAACCCGACAACGGCCGGATGAGTGTCGTGATTCGCGACCTCGAGTCCCGCTTCAACCTCAATAACCTGGTCGACAGTGACGGCAAACCGGAGCCCCACCAGGCGGAGATATTCAATCGCCTGCTGCAGGCGCTGGCGCTGCCCACGGAACATACCAGCGCCATCGTCGACTGGCTCGACCCGGACACCCAGCCCGTCGCCACGGCCAGTGAAGACAGTCACTACCTCGGCATGCAGCCGCCCCGCCGCAGCGCCGATGCGCCGATGGTTGACCCCAGCGAACTGGCTGCCGCCGGCCTGTTTAGCGCCGAGGAGCTGGACAAGTTGCTGCCGCACATCACCGCGCTACCCCAAGCGACCACCATCAACCCCAACACCGCCGCTGAATATGTGCTCGGCAGTTTGCACAAGGAGCTTAATCCCGCCCAGGTTATCAGCGCCCGGGAGCCCGACGGTTTTCAATCCAACAGCGATTTCCTGCAGAGCGATGCCATGGCCGGCCTCACCCTGACCGACTCTGACATCAGCGTCAACAGCCAGTTTTTCCAGGTCCAGGTGATTGCCCGCTTCCAGGATACCGACGTCTACTTGCGCTCGGTGTTACACCGGTCACCGGAGTCTGGCACAATAACCACGCTCTATCGCAGCCTGCTCAAGCCGGAAGGCTTAGCCACCACGCTTGGCACCGACAGCGCTGCCACATCAACTGCCGGGAATTAGCACTTATATGAGCTCAACCCTGATTATCAGCTTGCCCCAACTGCCCGACGACCTGGCCGCAACCAGCGCCGCAGACTTGCACTGCGACTATCAATACGGTGACCAAGCCTGGCACAGTGCCAACCTGCAGCAGCTCGGGCAGTTAATGCAGGCGGAGCCCGCCACGCCGACACAAATAGACGTGTACCTGTCCGGCGTGAACGTGCTGGCCAGCACCGTGACCGCACCCCGCAAACAACACAAACACCTGGCCCGGATTCTGCCCTTTCTGTGCGAGGAACAGTTGGCGCAGGACATCGACAGCCTGCACGTGGTGGCCGGCAGGATCTTCGCCGACAACGTCACTGTCTGCGCCATCAGCAAGCGCCTGCTCAGCCAGTTGCTGGCGCTGCTGGACGAGTGTCAGCTCGCGCCGTCTCGAATAAGTTCCGAAGTCGACCTGCTGCGAACCGCCCTGCAACCGGGGCAGAGCCTGCTCTGGGTCGACCAGCATTGCTGCCAACTGGTTATTGCGCAACAGGCGGTCAGCCTCGCTCGCGAACAGCTAAAATACGCCCTGGAAACACTGCAGCAACAAGCCGAGGCCAACCTGCTGCTGTGTTACGACCCGGGCAGCGCCGGCCCGGAGATCAACCTGGCCATAGAGGATCTCAAGGCCCGCGGCACCACGGTAATCGAACAGCCTCTGAACCACCCCGAACTCAGTTGCCTGCAGCAACTCTTCCAGCTGGAGCTGGCCAGCGGCGCTGCCATCAACTTGTTGCAGGGGCCCTACGCCAGCAAAAAAAGTACCGCGAATACGATCAACTGGCGCCCGCTCGCACTCGCCGCCAGCGTGCTGGTCGGCCTCAACCTGGTTTACTCTTTGGCGAGCGGCATTTACTTTTCCAGTCAGGCGGACGCGTTGCACCAGCAGAGTGAGGCGCTCTATCGCAGCTATTTTCCCGACGACAAGCGCATCATCAACATCAAGACCCAGACCCAGGGCCACCTGAGCCGGGGCCAGGGTTACAGCAACGGCGGCTTCTTGCACATGCTGCACAACTTTATCGGCCCCTGGGGGGAATATCGCAACCAGCTCACCCTCAAGTCGCTGCGTTTCAATCAACAACGGGACGAACTACTGATGGAAATCGAAAGCCGCTCCATCGAGCAGCTGGACAAATTGCAATCGTCACTGGGAGAGCGGGCCGAATTGCTGTCGGCCAACGAGGATGGCAATAGCGTGCGCGGCCGCATCAAACTGCAGGGGAGCCAGCCATGAACACTAGCGTCAAACTCCCCGCTGCCATCAGCCAGTACCTCAACAAACTCAATGAACGGGATCGCCTCGCACTGCTGGCGCTGACTGTGTTTATCGCCCTGCTGATTGTTTTCTACGGCTTGCTGCAGCCGGCCAACAATTATCGCCAGCAGGCACGGGACGCCTACCAACTGGAACAGGAGCTGCTCACCTGGCTGCAGGCTCGGCAAAGCGCGATCGCCCAGCTGCAAAGCCGTCCGCTGGTGCAGGAAGCCGCGGGCAGCAATACCCTGTCGACCATCAACAGCTCGGCCGGCCAGTTCAAGCTCTCAATCAAGCGCGTACAGCCGGAGAGCAATGGCAACCTGCGGGTATGGATGGAGGAGGCGAACTTCGACAATACCCTGCGCTGGCTGCATCACCTGCAGCAGCAGGGCATCGGCGTGAGCGAAATCAACCTGGACCAGAGCGGCCCGGGCAGCGTCAATTTGCGGGCAACGTTTAGCTCCTAAACTGTCGGCAGGCAATAGCCGAGTCAACAAAGCAAACCACAAGACCTGCGATCAATTCACCCCCCAGAATTAATCGCAGGTCGCTGTTCTCCCCCAGGCTAAAAAGCCCTCACCCAAGGCGCTAAACGGCAGCAACCTAGCCTTGCGGCAAGCACAACCCAGGCCCGTGGTCGGCACTCAACCGTTTGGGGCCAACACGCAACCGTTTGGCACTGGCCCTGGCTTACTCACCCACTTTCAGCGAGCCGCCCTTGCCGAGACCACCTTTTACAGTTTGGGCTCTATAGTTTTTCAGGGCACCGACCATCTGGTTGTAGGAATCCGCAAAGGCCGCCGATAATATTTTGCCCTCAGGGGTGTTGGAGAAGGCTCCGGCCCCACCGCCAGCACCACCGCCAAACATGCCGCCCAGCAAATTAAAATCGTAGTTTTGGGCACTGCCAACCGCCGCGGAAACCTGCACACCGGAGCGATTGTCGATCAGCAGTAAGGTAGTGTTGGCCTCGTTCTTTTTCAGCCCGCCGGCGACCGCCGCCCCTACCGAGCCGAACAGACCGCCGACAATCCCACCGACACCACCTGTACCCTTGGCAGAAAACTGGATCGACGGGTTCATGGTGTAATCGGCCGCCACCATTTGCCCCTTGCCAAAGTTACTGCCCTCGCGCATTTCACCGGAGTCCATCAACTCGCGCTCCGTGGCCATGGCCGACATGGCCTTGCCGCGCTCTACCACAACGAAGCAGTTGGATTGCTGGATCATCATGCGAATCAATGGAATGGTACTGCCCAGTTGCGGGTAGCGGCTGTAGTACTCTCCCCACCAGGGCAAGGTGCGGTCTTCGTAGACCGACATGGTACCCATGGTTTCGTCGCACCGCTCCAGCGCGGTATTGTTGCCTTCGGCAGTCTCGCCACCGGCTGCGCCGGTAACCGTATTCCCCTTGGTTCCGCCCATGGTGGGCATGGTTGCATTACAGCCGGAAAGTGCCAAAAGCGCAGCACTGACGGCGCCTATCCACATTTTTTTGTTCACCGTATTCACTCCTTGTTACCTATTCAGTTCCGTAATAATGTCCTGCGATGCAAGTCAAACTAACGAAAACCAACTCTTTCCATGACTCTGTGATCAAAACTCCGACAATCAACACATTACCCAGGACAAACCTGCTGTCGAGATGACAGTCTTTGTGTAGCGTTTAATAATTTTAGCTATGAAGCGATAGCTGCTTATGCAAGAAAGACGGCTACTGCACCAGCACCGCGCCTCTGACAGGTTACAAGCATTTGGGCGTCACGAGAAGCCACATAGAACGAACCGAGTGACAGTTATTCACTCTTGGGCGACGAGGGCCGCTAAACACTTATCAGCCAAGCGCCTGGATCTGCCCTCGGCCCTGGGGCCAGGGCGCACTGAACAAATAGCCCTGCATTTCATCACAGCCGATGCGGCGCACGAAATCCCGCTGGGCCGGCGTTTCGATACCCACCACCCCCACTTTGAGCTGCAGGCTTTTGCCCAGTGCCACGATGCCCTGCAGCAGGCGCTGGTCTTCCGCGCTGCGCAGGTCCGTGATAAAGCTGCGATCAATTTGAATTTTGTCGATAGGGTAGCGATTCAAGCTGACCAGGGAAGAGTACCCGGAGCCGAAGCTGGTCAGGGAAACCAACACCCCCAGTCGCTTCAGTTCATCCAGGGTTTCCATGGCTCGCTGCGGATTTTGCAGCAGCATTTGCTCGGTCAATTCCAGCTGCAGGGCTGCAGCCGGCATGGCGGCGTCGGCAAACAGTTCGCGCAAGGTTGGCAGCAAGCGTGGGCTGGCTAATTGGCGGCCGGTTAAATTGACACTGATATACGCCACCTCAGCGCTGCTGTGCTGCCACTGCCGCCACTGTGCGCAGGCCTGTCGCAGCACCCATTCGCCCAGGGTCTCGAGGATCCCGGCGCTGGCCGCCAGGGCAATAAACTCCCGCGCCGGCAACAGGCCGCGCTTGGGGTGGCGCCAGCACAGCAGCGCTTCGCAGGCAACCGTGACGCCGGTAGCGGCCGCCAATACCGGCTGGTAATGCACCTCGAACTGGCGGGATTTAAAGCCGAGCAACAGCTCCTTTTCCTGCTGCCGCTGCTGGCGCACCTTGTTGTCGAGGGACGGCGTGTAAAACTGGTAGCCGGTCTTGCCATTTGCTTTCGCCAGGATCAACGCCGTTTCTGCGTGCTGCTGCAGCTTGGTCGGGTCACTGCCGTCGGCCGGATAACTGGCAATGCCGATGCTGGCGCCGCTGTACAATTGCTGGTTGCCCACCACAAACGCCTGGGCCAGCGCCTGCCGTATCTTTTCCGCCACCTGGGCGGCGCAGGTCGCGCCCTGGTCGCCCTCGGGCAAACTCCCCAGAATAACCGCAAACTTGTCTTCATCCAGGTGCGCGAGGGTATCTTCGGCCCGAATACAGTCGGCAATGCGCCGGCTCACCTGCTGCAACAGGGCGTCGCCCACCGCGTGCCCGAGCCGGTCATTGACCCCGCGAAAGCTGTCCAGGTCCAGCACCAGCAGCGCCAGCGATCCGCCCCGACGCCGGGTTTGGAACATCGCCTGCTGCAGGCGATCGGTAAACAGGTTGCCATTGGGCAGGCCGGTAAGCGGGTCGAAATACGCCAGCCGATGGATTTTCATGTCAGTGCTGCGGCGCTCCGTGAGATCGGAGAAATAGCCGATGGTATTAACAATTTTGCGGTTGGCGTCGCGTAGCACCGCAAAGGAACTCCAGGCGGTAAAGGCGTGCCCGTCCTTGTGCCGGTGCTGGATCTCTCCCTCCCAACCATCGTTGTTTTCGAGGCTCTGGCGCACCGCCCGCAAGAAAGTTGGCGCGTAGCGCTCAACATCGATCAGGCGGGGTGAGTCACCGATCACTTCCTCCGGCTGGTAACCGGTAATGCGAGTGAAGGTGCTATTGGTCTGGATGATTTTACCGAAGGAATCGGTCACATAGATGCCGATCATGGTGTTCTCAAACACCGCGCTCGCCAGCGCCACATCATCGACCCGGTGCTTGCGGGCACTGATATCCCGACAGATACAGACCGCGCCCTGGAGGGTATTATTGTCGTCCAGCGAGGGAATGCACTGCACACTGAGCGACACCCGGAAGCCGTCACGATGATTGATCGCCAGGGTTTCCGGCTCGCAGGCGTAGCCGGTTTGCATTTCGGTATTCAGCTTTTCCAGCTGGCGATAGATAAATTGACGCACGCCGAGAAAGCGCTGGTCGTCTTCGAAGTCGAGGGAGTGATTGTAGAGTCGCAGGAAGTCCCGGTCACAGTAACCCAACACCGCCTCAATCGAGGCACTGGCGTAGTACATGCTGCCGTCAGCACGCACCCCGAGCACCATATCGCTGTGCTCAGCGGCCGCCTGCTCCAGTAACAAGCCTAATTGGGTTCGATCCTCTTCCGTCACGCGCTTCCTCGATTGAGTTAGGTTAGCGGTCTGGCGCAGCGCTCGTTGTGCTGGCGCATTTTATAGTTTTTATAAGTTTTGCTTCTGAAAAAAAAGCCGTACACCCAACGTATAAGTATAAACAGCCCTGCCCAACCTGACCAAGCGGCTTGGGAGTCATATACAAAACTAGTCTAAAGATACGCTGGATAGATCAATCCCATCAATATACGCCCGCCTCCTTGGCCACAACCGGGGCGGGAATCCCGCTCCGCCACGCGCGCCCATTGACTCAGGCCGACGATTTGCCGACACTTGCCGCCACTCCAAAACCCACTTTCCAAAAGGTGAGCCGCCAAATGGCACAGTACGTATATTCCATGAACCGGGTCGGCAAGGTCGTGCCCCCGAAACGTGAAATCCTCAAAGACATCTCCCTGTCCTTCTTCCCCGGCGCCAAGATCGGCGTCCTCGGCCTCAACGGCGCCGGCAAGTCGACCCTGCTGCGCATCATGGCCGGGGTGGATACCGACATCAACGGCGAAGCACGCCCCATGCCCGGTATCAAGGTGGGCTACTTGCCCCAGGAGCCGCAGCTCGACCCCAACAAGGATGTGCGCGGCAACGTTGAAGACGGCGTGCGCGAAGCCCTTGACGCCATGGCCGAACTGGACCAGGTCTACGCCCAGTACGCCGAGCCGGACGCCGACTTCGACGCCCTGGCCAAGAAGCAGGGCCAACTGGAAGACATTATCCAGAGCTGGGATGCCCACAACCTCGACCACAAGCTGGAAGCCGCCGCCGACGCCCTGCGCCTGCCGCCCTGGGACGCCGATGTGAGCAAACTCTCCGGTGGCGAAAGGCGCCGGGTCGCCCTCTGCCGGCTGTTGCTGTCGCGCCCGGACATGCTGCTGCTGGACGAACCCACCAACCACCTGGACGCCGAGAGCGTGTACTGGCTGGAGCGCTTCCTGGTGGACTTCCCCGGCACCGTGGTAGCAATTACCCACGACCGTTACTTCCTCGACAACGCCGCCGGCTGGATCCTGGAATTGGACCGCGGTCACGGCATTCCCTACGAGGGCAACTACTCCAGCTGGCTGGAGCAGAAAGAAGCCCGCTTGGAACAGGAGCAGCGCAGCGAGGCCTCCCACCGCAAGGCGGTCAAGGCCGAGCTGGAGTGGGTGCGGCAGAACCCGAAGGGTCGCCAGGCCAAAAACAAGGCGCGCCTGGCCCGCTTTGAAGAGATGCAGTCGCAGGAATTCCAGAGCCGCAACGAGACCAACGAGATCTACATCCCCCCCGGTGACCGGCTCGGCGACAAGGTGATCAACTTCAAGAACGTGAGCAAGAGCTACGGGGAGCGACTGCTGATCGATAACCTCAGCTTCTCGATCCCGAAGGGCGCCATCGTCGGCATTATCGGCGGCAACGGCGCCGGTAAATCCACCCTGTTCCGCATGATCAGCGGGGCCGAGCAGCCGGACAGCGGCGAAATCGAAATTGGCGATACCGTCAAGGTCGCCTTTGTAGAGCAGAGCCGCGACAACCTCGACGACAAGAAGACCGTGTGGGAGGAAATCTCCGGCGGCCAGGATATCCTGCGCATCGGCAACTACGAGGTCAACTCACGCTCCTACGTGGGCCGGTTCAACTTCAAGGGTTCGGACCAACAGAAGCGGGTCGGCGACCTGTCCGGCGGTGAGCGCGGCCGCCTGCACCTGGCCAACACCCTCAAGCGCGGCGCCAATGTGCTGCTGCTCGATGAACCCTCCAACGACCTTGATATCGAAACCCTGCGGGCGCTGGAAGAGGCGCTGCTGAACTTCCCCGGTTGCGCCCTGGTGATCTCCCACGATCGCTGGTTCCTCGACCGGGTGGCGACCCATATCCTGGCCTACGAAGGCGACAGCAGCGCGGTGTTTTTCGAAGGCAATTACACCGAGTATCACGAGGACTTTATCCAGCGCAAGGGCGACAAGGCCCAGCCCAAGCGCATGAAGTACAAGCCCCTCAAGCACTGAGACGGCGCCCGGCAAGTATTTATTGCCGGGCAGCGCCTACCTGGCGGCGGTGAGCCTATCAGTCACCGCCATGCCCTCCCCCGTTACAACCACACTATTTAATTGCAGTCCCTGCCTGGCCAGCCCACAACTCAAAACTGCGTGTAGCTAAACCAGAGCGCTGTAAAAATCAGTTGTCGGCGCAATCCGCGCGAGAGATCGTCTGGCCGCGCCAGCAATAATCTACCGGCCACAAATTCTGCTCGCCGCGATACGCCTGCCACAATTGCGCGTAGGTGCGCCCATCAATCGGGTGGCGCCGGGAGGGCGCCAGCTCCGCCAGCGGCTGCAGTACAAAGGCGTTGCTGAGAACTTCCGCCCGGGGCAGCTCAATCCCCTCGTGCACGCCCACCAGCTCATCGTAGGTCAAGATGTCGATATCCAGGGTGCGGCCGCTGTATTTGCCGGCGCTGCGGTCACAGCCGTGGCTGTCCTCCAGCGCCTTCAGGCAGCGGGATAACTCCGCCAACCCCAGCTCGGTGCTGACCGCCACCACCAGGTTGAGAAAATTGTCGCCCGCGAAGCCAACCGCTTCGCTCTCGTACACTGAGGACAACTGCAGCGCACCGAACTGTTGCGCCAGCGCCTCCAGCCCCAGCGCCACATACCTGTGCGGCTCAATATTGCTGCCAATGCCCAGGTAGACCTCTGCCATCAGGGGCGCTCGCCACGCTCGATTTGCAGGCCCACCGTCCTGGCGTTGGCCAGCGCCCCGGGTTTGCTCAAGCGCAGCCGCAACCAGGTCACCCCGAACTCCTCCTGCACCAGTTGCGCAATTTGCTCCGCCAGCGCCTCCACCAGGAAACACTCAGCCGCCTCGACATACTCGCCGATGCGCGTGGCCACCTTGTTGTAGTCGAGGGCATATTGAATATCGTCGGTACTGGCAGCGGTATGGCTTTCAGTGGCCATCTCCAGGTCCAGGCAAATGGTTTGCCGCACCCTGCGCTCCCAGTCATAGACGCCAATAATGGTATCGATGCGCAGGTCGTGGATATACACCAGGTCCATAGGCTAGGCCTCCCCGTGGGTATTATTGTTGCTATTGGACGCCAGCGGCGGCAGGCTTTCCAGCGGCCAGCGCGGCCTGGCAATGACACTCAAGTCGTCGTGCTGGCCCGCCAGCAAACGCTGGCAACCGGCGTAGGCGATCATGGCGCCATTGTCGGTACAAAACTCGTGCCGGGCGTAGTAGACCCGCGCCCCGATCTTCGCCAGCGCCTGTTCCAGCCGCTCTCGCAGGCGCAGGTTGGCCGATACCCCGCCGGCGATAATCAGGGTCTGCAGCCCGGTCTGCTGCAAGGCGCGCCGGCACTTGATCACCAGCGTATCCACCACCGCCTCCTGAAAGGCGCAGGCGATGTCGGCACAGGTCTGCTGATCCGGCAGGCCGTCGGCCAGGGCGTGCTCGGCCACTGTATTGAGGGTATAGGTTTTGAGGCCGCTGAAGCTGAAATCCAGCCCGGGTCGATCCACCATCGGCCGCGGAAAGGTAAAGCGCTGGCGCTGGCCGCTCTGCGCCAACTTGGCCAGCGCCGGCCCGCCGGGGTAATCCAGGTCCAGCATCTTGGCAGCCTTGTCGAAGGCCTCACCGGCGGCGTCATCCAGGGATTCGCCCAGCAAGGTGTACTGGCCGACACCCGCAACCTGCACCAACTGGGTGTGGCCGCCGGACACCAGCAGCGCGACAAACGGGAAGGCCGGCGGCTGCGACTCCAGCATCGGCGCCAGCAGGTGCCCCTCCATATGGTGCACCCCGATAGCGGGCACCCGCCAACCGTAGGCCAGGGCGCGGCCGATACAGGCGCCTACCATCAACGCCCCGGCCAGGCCGGGGCCAGAGGTAAAGGCCACCGCATCGATATCGCGCTTTTCCAGCCCGCTTGCCGCCAGCACCTCGGTAATCAAGGGCAGGGTTTTGCGCACATGATCGCGGGACGCCAGCTCCGGCACCACCCCGCCGTATTCGCTGTGCAGCGCAATTTGACTGTAGAGACGATGCCCCAACAGGCCCCGGGCACTGTCGTACACCGCCACTCCGGTCTCATCACAAGAGGTTTCGATTCCCAAAACGCGCATAAATAGTTTGCCTGCAGCCAGCCGCCAAACGGCGAATGATAATCAGCCTGCCTGCCGAGAGCCAGCCTGATGTGCCAATTTGATGATATTTCCACCAATATACGGCCAAATCGTATTGCAGTCTGTTTTTGAAATGTATAGAATTTGCGCCCCTCTCATAGCGAGAGTGGGAATAAAGAAGCCTCTGCCCTGCCAATTTCGGCAGCCAACAGCGGCAGAGCGTCGCACAGAACGGGTCTTGCCCACTGCCGACACACCGAATTTGACCAACACAACTTACAGGTTAACTGATGCCTTTTGTAAAGCTTAAAGAAAACGAACCATTTGATATTGCCCTGCGCCGCTTCAAGCGCTCTTGCGAAAAAGCCGGTGTTCTGGCTGAAGTTCGTCGTCGCGAGTTCTACGAGAAACCCACTACTGTACGCAAGCGCGCCGCCGCCGCAGCCGTTAAGCGCCACGCCAAGAAAGTGCAGCGCGAATCGAAAAAGTTTCAGCGCCTCTACTAAGCATCAGCCCGACGTAAGCACCAGCCTGACGTACGCACCAAACTGACGTCAATACTGACCGCCCAGGCCAACCGGAAAACCGGGGCCTAACGGCCAGCTTGTCCGCCAATTAGGCGGCAACAAACTGTGGAGCAGCACGTGTCCAGCGAACTGAAAGAGCAGATCAAAGCCGCCATGAAAGCGGCCATGCGCGCCAAGGAAAAAGAACGCCTTGGAGCCATCCGCATGATTCAGGCGGAGATCAAGCGCATTGAAGTCGACGAGCGCATCGAGGTCGATGACGAGCGCCTGCTGGTGATCCTGGACAAAATGTGCAAACAGCGGCGCGACTCCATCAGTCAGTATGTGGACGCCGGCCGCGAAGAGCTGGCCGACATCGAACGCGCGGAAATGGTTGTGATCCAGGAATTTCTGCCCGCTGCCCTCAGCGAGGCCGAGCTGGACGCCATTGTTGCCGCCGCTATTGCCGATTCCGGGGCCGAGAATGCCCGGGACATGGGCAAAGTCATGGCCTTGATCAAGCCCCAGATCCAGGGCCGAGCCGACATGGGCGCGGTCAGCAAAATGGTCAAGTCTCGGCTGGCCTGACGCCCAACTGCCAGCCCCGCCGCTATCTCCCTGTGCGCTTCCGCGCTAGACTCGCTCTATGGCTGGCCTGATTCCGCAAACATTTATTGACGACCTGCTCGACCGCATCGATATCGTCGACGTGGTGGACAGCCGCGTCAAACTGAAAAAGACCGGCAAAAACTACAGCGCCTGCTGCCCGTTTCACGACGAGAAAACCCCGTCCTTCACCGTCAGCCCCGACAAACAGTTCTACTACTGCTTCGGCTGCGGCGCCAGCGGCACCGCACTGGGTTTTGTGCTGGAATACGACCGCCTCAACTTCCCCGACGCCGTCGAGGAACTCGCCAAGCTGGCGGGCCTGCAAGTGCCGCGCGAAGCCCGCAGCGACTCGCCCAAAGACCAGGTGCGCAAAAGCCTCTACCTGATGCTGGACAAAGCGGATCAATACTACCGCCAGCAGCTGCGCCAGAATCCGGCCCGCTACCACGCCACCAACTACCTGCAACAGCGCGGCCTGAGCGGCGAAATTGCACGGGACTTTGGCATTGGCTACGCCGCACCGGGCTGGGACAACCTGCTCACCACCCTGGCCAACTCGGAGACGGACAAAAAGCTGCTCACCGAATGCGGCATGTTGATTGAGCGCCCGGAAGACGGCCGCCGCTACGACCGCTTCCGCAACCGCATCATGTTCCCCATCCGCGACACCCGCGGCCGCGTAATCGGCTTTGGCGGCCGGGTACTCGACGACAGCAAGCCCAAGTATTTGAATTCGCCGGAGACCCCGGTATTTCACAAGGGGCACGAACTCTACGGCCTCTATGAAGCCCGCCAGGCCTACCGCCAATTACCGCGCCTGCTGGTGGTCGAAGGCTATATGGACGTGGTGGCCCTGGCCCAGTTCGGCATTCGCTACAGCGTCGCCACCCTCGGCACCGCCTGCGGCGAAGAGCACCTGACCCGGGCCTTCAAATACACCCAGGAGATTGTCTTTTGTTTTGACGGCGACCAGGCCGGCCGCAATGCCGCCCGCCGCGCACTGGAAAACAGCCTGCCGGTGATGCAAGACGGCCGCCAGGTAAAATTCCTGTTCCTGCCAGACGGCGAAGACCCCGACACCCTGGTGCGGCAGGTAGGCGCAGAGAAATTCAGCCGCATGATTGAGCTGGCCATCCCGCTGGAAGACTTCCTGTTCGACAGCGTCGCCGACGGCATCGACATTCGCTCCATGGAGGGCCGCGCCCGCTTCAGCAAGCGCGCCGCGCCGCTGCTGCACCGCCTGCCCAGCGGCGTGTTCCGGGAACTGATGTTTGCCAACCTGGCCCAGCGCACCGGCCTGCCCATCGACACACTGATGGAACTGGTGCAAGCACCGCCGGAAGAGCCCCCCCCGAGGCGCGGGCCGGAGCAAGGGCGCCCGGAGCAAGCCCGATCAAACCACGCCCGACCCAGCCAAACCCGAGGAGATCAACCCCGGCAAGAGCTGTCGCGGCAAGAACCATCCCGACAAGAGTTATCGAGGCAAGAGCTAGCCAGGCAAGAGCGATCCCGGCCCGAGCGCGCCAGCAGCGATCACAGCCAGACCGCAGACTCCCAGCCTGCCCACACCGGTGCGCACCGCCACGGCGACAGCGCACAGCACACGGAAATCGACGCGCGTTACCCGGAGCAGGCGCCCGCTCATTTGCCGCCCCCCGCCTTGCCACAGCGCTCCAGCTACAACGGCCCGATCAAGCTGCCGCCGGCGCGGTTTCTCTGCGCCATGCTGCTGCAACACCCGGAACTGGCAGCGGCCACACCAGCGATCCCGGCGATCGAGGCCAGCGACAGCAGCGATTTGGAGCTCTTTCTCGACCTGCTCACCCTGCTGCGCCAGCGCCCCAATTACAACCTGCCGCGCATTCTCGGCCACTGGCGCGCCACCCGGGACTCGAAATCCACCGATCAACTGGCCCAACTGGCGGCTACGGAAGTACTGAGCGAGGCGCGCCAGCGGCAGCCCTTTAACGCCCGGGACGAATACCTGGACTGCCTGCTGCGGCTCGAACAAAAACTCAACCGCGACAAGAGCCAACAACTGCTGAACGCACTCAGCACCAAGAACTTCAGCGAACTGAGCGCGGAGGAAAAGCAGCAAATCCGCGAACTGCACAACCAAAAACCGGTCAAACCCGGGTAGCAAGCTGGCGGCGGACATAGCGGCACCACTGCCCCAAAACAGTCACTAACCCAGCACTTAAGCCAGCACCAAAGTGAAGCGCAAAAACCAGGCGACAAACAGGCAAAAGCAGCCCCGGAAGCACAAAAAATAAGGCCTTTAGCCTTGATTTTCTAGAAAACAACACAACTTACGGGTTATAATGGCCGGCTTTCTGCCGACCATACCATCAGTTATCTACAGGCTATCGAATGACACAGCAAACCGAGCAGCAACAGTCTCGCATCAAGGAATTGATCGTTCGCGGTAGGGAGCAGGGCTACCTGACTTACTCCGAGGTCAACGACCACCTGCCCGAAGACATTTCCGATCCGGATCAGGTCGAAGACATCATCCAGATGATCAACGACATGGGCATCCAGGTGTTCGAAACCGCGCCTGACGCCGACACCCTGCTGATGTCCGACGGCGACTCCACCGCCGATGAAATCGCCGCCGCCGAAGCCGCCGCCGCGCTCGCCGCAGTGGAAACCGAAGCCGGCCGCACCACCGACCCGGTCCGCATGTACATGCGGGAAATGGGCACCGTAGAACTGCTGACTCGCGAGGGCGAAATCGCCATCGCCAAGCGCATCGAGGAAGGCACCCGCGAACTGATGCACGCCATGGCCTACTGGCCCGGCACCGTACAGACACTGCTCGACGAATACAGCCTGATCGAAAAGGAAGAGCGCCGCCTGCCGGACGTCATTGCCGGCTGGCTCGACCCCGCCGAGGAAGTGCCCTCCGCACTGGAAATCGAGAAACAGGCCGCCGCTGCAGCCAGCGCCAAGAACGCGGAGAAAGCCGACGACTCGGACGATGACGACGATGACGATGACGACGACTCCTCCAGTGACGACGACGAAACCACCAGCGGTGTAGACCCGGAAGAAGCCCGCGCCCGCTTTGAAGAGCTGGCCGCCGCAGTCGCCAAAATGGAAAAGGCCCTGAGCAAGTCCGGCCGCGAGAGTAAGGCGGCGGAAGCCGCGATGACCGAGCTGGGCGACATCTTCAAGTTCTTTAAATTGCCGCCGCGCCAGTTCGACCCGCTGTACAACAATATCCGCGGTGTACTCGACCGTGTGCGCGCCGAAGAGCGCCGCATTATGCGCCTGTGCGTGCGCGACGCGAAAATGCCGCGCAAGACCTTTATCAAGGAATTCCCCGGCAACGAGATCAACGAAGACTGGATTCCCGAGGTCATCAAGAAGAAGCGCGAGTACTCCGAGACCATCAAGGTGGTGAGCGAAGAGATCCTGCGTTCCCAGCGCAAGCTCAAGCAGTTGGAACAGGATGTCCGCCTGGAACTGTCGGCGATCAAGGAAATCAACCGCCGCATGTCCATCGGCGAAGCCCGCGCCCGCCGCGCCAAGAAAGAGATGGTCGAGGCCAACCTGCGCCTGGTAATCTCCATCGCCAAAAAGTACACCAACCGCGGCCTGCAGTTCCTCGACCTGATCCAGGAGGGCAACATCGGCCTGATGAAGGCGGTGGACAAGTTTGAATACCGCCGCGGCTACAAGTTTTCTACCTACGCCACCTGGTGGATTCGCCAGGCCATCACCCGCTCCATCGCCGACCAGGCCCGCACCATTCGTATTCCGGTGCACATGATCGAGACCATCAACAAGCTCAACCGGGTCTCGCGGCAGATGCTGCAGGAAATGGGCCGCGAGCCCACCCCGGAAGAACTGGGTGAGCGCATGGAAATGCCGGAAGACAAGGTGCGCAAAGTTCTCAAGATCGCCAAGGAACCCATCTCCATGGAGACCCCCATCGGCGACGACGAAGACTCCCACCTGGGTGACTTTATCGAAGACGGCACCATCACCTCACCGGTGGAATCCGCCACGGCCCAGGGCCTGGAAGAAGCCACCCGCGAAGTGCTGGCCGGCCTCACCGCCCGCGAAGCCAAGGTGCTGCGCATGCGCTTCGGTATCGACATGAACACCGACCACACCCTCGAGGAAGTGGGCAAACAGTTCGACGTCACCCGTGAGCGCATCCGCCAGATCGAAGCCAAGGCGCTGCGCAAACTGCGCCACCCCTCGCGCTCCGACCACCTGCGCGGCTTTATCGACGACTGATAAATTGCAGGTAGAAAGATCGAGCGGGGCGCTTTATAATGCGCCCCGCTGCTGTTTTGGGGCGGGCGATATGCGCAATGCGGCCACATCCCAAAAGGCAAGTTAGTTAACAGCGGATTTTTTGTTTAGGGCGTGGCGTGTATCACCCAACGCAGCCACAGGCGAAAAAAACAAGTTTGTTAACGCAGGATTTTTCGTTTAGGGCAAGGCGCTTATCACCCAACGCCTCCATCAACGAAAAAGACAAGTTTAAGGGCCTTTAGCTCAGTTGGTTAGAGCATCCGACTCATAATCGGCAGGTCCCCAGTTCAAGTCTGGGAAGGCCCACCATTTTTCAATAGCTTACAGCGATTGGAGCTGCCGACTTTCGGGTTGGAGCTGCCGATTTTGACCGCCCTGTAGTCGGACGCTCCAAATGGAGTGCCGGGATCTCTGCTAAGTAACCTTGCCACCCCTCCTCTACCCCCTTTGGAAATTGACTGACTAGGCTTGCCCCTGCACCGAGACCACCTCCAGAACGGCCAGAGTGGGCGCCTCTTGGGAAACCGGGACCGGGGCATGGCTGACCCACTGGGGGCGAGGCGGGGCGGAGAGAGGGGCAGAGGAACTCGTTATCGCTGCTGCCTGTTTGCTTATGAGGTTATTTCTTCAATGGTACATTGCCGGCTCACACCTGGGGATTGGCACTCGTCGCTTACAACCGGCAGGCATGATCACTCGCTACTAGCGGCGATTGGGAAGCTCTTGGCGTTATCAGACTCCTGATCTTCAACCAGAACCCTGCCCACTCCATCTGGGCAGCTATATCGGCGAGTCGTTCAGACCAAAACAGCACAGACAAATAAATTCTAACAGCGAGTCTGTTCAAGTCCGGCAGTATACGCATTTGCGTGCGCTGGACGGATTTGCACACTGTGCTGGCCGCACTTGAACAGGTGTACTGGAATCACCTGAACGCACCGCTGGCTCACTTGCATAAAAAAGGCGCTCAACATGCCTCCACTTCCATCTGGAAAAACTCATTGATCTACAAGCACTCCAAATCAAACCATACCTGTGCTGTATAGGGGACGATGAAATCTCCAGTAATACCGACCTCATCATAAGGTGCTACTTCATTAATTTTTTTCACCAAAACGCCTTCTGTAGAGCTCACAGACAACCGAAAGCCCATGGCTTTAAAGATGCTCATTAGCTCATTAAAAACCAAAGAGTCATTTAAAATATTTCCAACTTCAGAAATATTTTTTGGCAAGGTCGATTTTTTTCCATTATCTGTTAACTCCAACCACGCTGGTGAATTCAATGCCCCGAGAGCTAGTCTTTTTTGAAGTTCAGGGGATTCTATTCCTCCCCAAGAAATAGTTCTGACCGTATCAAGGAGATCATCATTTTTTAACTCTGCCAGCAAAACAGCAATCAAACCCATTTCATAAGAAAACCCTAAAGTACAGCTTCTCCGAATACGAAGAACGTGAGAATTCACCGTGTCTTCATCAAATACAGTTAGGCTCAAAGAACACCCATCAGTTACATGTATATATTGAGTTTGCCCCAGAGTGCCATCATAACTTCGCTGCATAATTTCTGAACCAGCATGGACTAGCCCAGAAATTAATACTGCAAAACATAATAAAACAACTTTAGCTGAGTAAAAAATCATATCGGGATAACTCCTGTCTAATCTGGAAGCGCCCATAGCATGACTCTGGATGAACTATTAAAATAATTACTTCCATCGACTGTACTACTACCATTCCACAGAGTGGCATGCCCTGAAGCATCCGTCCATGTCCCTGTTGTATCAAATATCAAAATACCTTTTTGACCACTAAAGTCAGCTATATTTGTACTTAACACATCCGGCGCTCCCCAACTTTCTGTTAAGTAACCCTCTAATGTTCTAACTCTATACATGTGCCACTTTCCATTTGCGCCAGAGCTCGTCTCACCCTTCATAAATGGAATATCAGCGCCACTAGCATTTAGACATACAGATATTCTAACCGTACAGGAGTTTGCCCATCCTCCCTTTTCAACTGGAATCTTTCCATTTACAGCAACCTTACCGCCAACAGCCTCAAAAACATCTTTAGCTTTACCCTCAGGATAGTTTTTTTCCATTTCTGCATAGCTTGGTCTATTTTGCGCGTTCCTTTCATTAGCAGCCTGCTGCTCTCCATTAAACAGTTGGCCAAATGCTGCGGTAACTGCTCCATTTGCGAACTTACCACCCGTTGCTTCTGAAATAGTTCCACCAATAACAGCCGCCGTGACAACTCGGACTGCTGCCAAGTCGGCATCAATGCCAACAATTCCATTGACATTAATAGCTTTCGTGAGGCCTGCACTAACAAATCCATGCCCGAATTTGCCGCCTTGAAGCTCAGACATAATGCCGCCAACAAGCCCGTGGGCTAGCGGCCTGATAAAAGCATCATAAGCCCCAAAGTCCGCGCCACCTATAGCTGAGAATGCCTGAGCGGAAATATAAGCTGTAGCTCCAGCTCGAAGTGCATCTCCCCAAGATGCTCCATGACCTCTAGCAGAGGCGGACGCGTATGCGGCACAGCCCCAAGGACCACCGAAATAGCAAGCAGCAACCTGAGCAACAGCATTCAGAATGGGGCTTTCAGTAATACCCAAAATGTCATCGAAGACCTCAGAGAAAAACCCATAGCCACTCGGATCTATACCACTGAGGGGGTTATTCTTCCCATAGCTGTATCGGTTGTACCCTTGGGTATTAAACTTGCCATCAACAAACGGATCCGCCTGCCAAAACCGCCCAAGCTTGGCATCATAAATCCGCCCGTTCATATGAATCAGCCCCACCTGATCCAGCATTTCATGGCCGGTGAAGCCCCTCGTGGTCGCTATAGTCGCCACCGAGAAGTTGATGTCCGTTGCAATATTCGCCAAGACGGCAGACGTACTGGGGTTGATGCGCTGTCCCCAGGCGTCAAATCGATACTCCTGCGTATTGCCGCCCTCAACAATCACATCCAGCGAGCCCAGGTGGTCCTTGTAGAGGTACTGGGTGGTCCTTGCGGTTTCGGTACCACTGCTGCTTTTTGAAATTGTGACCAGTGCATCACCGATATAGCGCTTGATCACCTGGCTGCCATCCGGCTTGGTGACCTTTTCAACGCTGCCGATATAGCGGGTCACCGTGGTGCCATTGGTGTCGGTATCGGTGCGCAGGTAGCGGGCGCGATTCGGGCCATACTTGAATTCGGTGGTGTGGCCACCTTTGCTGATTAACTTTGGCTTGTCGAAGGTGGTGTACTGCAGGCTGCGCCCGGAGGTATCCGACGTCATGTTGCCGTTGGCGTCGTAGGTGTAACTGATGTTACCCGTGGACGTTTTGGTGACGGCGTGGGGTCCGGCATTGTTGCCGTAGGTGTAGGTACCGACCCCGGTTTTGGATTTGATATTGCCGTTTTTGTAGTACTGGATATCCTGCTGGATGGCACCCCCGACCTTGACGTGCCTGAGTCGATTCAAGCCATCGTACTCAAAGGTTTCCTGGAGTGTGTTTGACCCCGTCGTCCTGGTGCGCTCGGTCAGGTTCCCGATATTGTCCCAGTCGTACTCGTGATCCTGCACCACACCAAAGCTCGCCAGCATCGATTGTAGGCAAAGGCTCACAAATCACTGGTTCTGATTTCGTATCCCAAAAACGACCACATATGGAGTAGGGGCCAAAGCCAAACCCTCAATTTATTGATTGCTTTTTTCAAAACAGTCACTATGATCACTTACCAATGGTATATATTTGGCGTATTGGAAACACCGCCTTCAGCAACCTGTTGAAAAATGTCGATTACTCTTGTAAAACTACTCACAACTATACTTCTGATACGTGAATCAGCGACAAGGAAGCCGCAATGAGAATCACAACCACCTTTCTCGTCGAAAAAAGCACCTTTGCCTCCAAGAAAGAGTTAAGATTGCATAAAATTTTAGCCAATGGCTTCCTTAGCCATTGCCTCATCCTAAGCGCCTCAACTAAAATTTCTCCTTGATCATCTCAGATCGGATTTTTATTATCTATGCCTGCTCCCGAATCTGTAAAACTACTCGTCGAAACCTTTGACAACAATTTCGATTTTTATAAATCCTCTCAATACAACGAAGCTCAACTCCGCCAAGAGTTCTTGGATCCTTTTTTTCGAGAACTTGGCTGGGATATGGATAACTCTTCCGGACTCGCCCCACAATACCGAGACGTGATCCATGAAGCATCCATAAAAATTGGTGGATCAACAAAAGCCCCTGACTACGCATTCACCATACATGGGCAATACAAATTTTTCTTAGAAGCTAAAAAGCCTTCCGTTGACGTACAATTGGATCCGGAACCTGCTTATCAGCTACGACGATACGGATGGTCTGCGAAACTTCCAATATCCATACTGACTGACTTTGAAGAATTTGCGGTTTATGACTGTAGAAAACGCCCAAAGCGAGGAGAGCGTGCATCAACTGCAAGACTCAACTTCTTTAAATATACAGACTACTTGGACAAATGGGAGGAGCTATATAGCACCTTTTCTAAGGAGGCAATATTAAAAGGATCTTTCGATAAATATGCCACAGATTCCAAACGCCACCGAGGCAGCGAAACCGTCGATGATGCGTTTTTGGTGGAGATTGAAAACTGGAGAAGTTTGCTTGCAAAAAATCTAGCACTAAGAAACCCAAACCTTTCTGCCAGAGATTTGAATTTTTCTGTTCAAAAAACAATTGATAGGTTGATATTCCTGCGAATCTGCGAGGACCGTGGCACCGAGGACTATAAGCGGCTCGCATCTATACTTAATGGCAAAGGGGTTTATGCTCGGCTATTAGACATTTTCCGGCTTGCTGATTCTCGATACAATTCCGGCTTGTTTCATTTTTCAAATGAAAAGGGCAGAGTCAACCCGGACACCATCACGCCCAATCTAAACCTCGACGACAAGATTCTTAGAGATATTATATCCAAACTTTACTATCCTGATTCTCCCTACGAATTTTCAGTGTTGCCAGCCGACATTCTGGGTCAGGTCTATGAGCGATTCCTAGGAAAAGCGATTCATCTTACCGCTTCGCACAAGGCAAAAATTGAAGAAAAGCCGGAGGTTAGGAAAGCCGGAGGCGTCTACTATACACCTAGCTATATTGTTCAATATATAGTACAGAATACTCTGGGTCGCCTCTTAGATGGTGGAAACTCTAAACCATTGAAACCATTATCTATCTCAAAGGCAGCCAGCCTAAAAGTACTTGATCCAGCTTGCGGATCTGGCTCCTTCCTTATTGAAGCCTATCAATATTTACTCGATTGGCATTTGCGTCAATATACCGTAAACCTGGAAAGCGAGGAGCTCGATACTCGCAAGATCAAAAAGCACTCTTCTGGAAGGAATCAGAAGATTTACAAATCTCCCGGTGGCGAATGGAAACTGACCACTGACGAAAGAAAGCGAATTCTTCTGAATAACATATTTGGCGTTGATATAGATTCTCAAGCCGTCGAGGTTACGAAACTTTCACTACTACTCAAAGTAATCGAAGGTGAGACCCAACAAGTACTCCAGAAGGATTGGATTTTAGAAAGACAACGAATACTACCGGACTTGGAAAAGAACATTAAATGTGGAAACTCACTCATAGGTCCTGAATTTTATAACAACGATGAAATGATTCTTCTCGATGAAGAAGCGCAATTCCGCATTAACGTTTTTAATTGGCAGTTAGCATTTGAGGACATAATAAAGAGTGGAGGTTTCAATTGCGTGATTGGAAACCCGCCATACGTGTTTGGACGAGACTGGAATCAACTAGGAATCTCGCCCGACGAAAAAAGATTCTTTATCGAGAATTATTCATGGTCTCCTTATCAGTTAGACATGTTTTCGTTATTTATGGAGCAATGTTCAAGATTAACGAAAGAAGCTGGTATGATTGGCCAGATCGTCCCCAACATATGGCTAACAAATACTTTTTCCTCCCTTACTCGAAATAAAATCTTGACCACATCTAAAGATCTTATAATTTCAGATCCGCCAAGAGATGTTTTCGCAAAAATAACGGTAGATACTGTCATTTATACTTATCAAAAGAGCTCTAAGATTGGAGACGAACTTGAGATACGCTCACTAAATAGTGATGGCTCTTATAGACAAACCTCTATCACCTCCGTCGAAGAGTACTTGAGCGGTGAAAGACCGATTTCATTGAATCTTTCAGAGAAAGAAGCAGAGATAGTATACAGGCTTTCTGAAATACCTACAAAATTGGGGCACTTGGCAGATATTACTCGCGGGGTACATTCCTACCGAACCGGTGGATATGGAAAAAGCGCCTTTGGAACCGGCCCTCAAACTAAAAAGGATTGCGAAGAACGACCATACCACTCAGAAGGAATCAGTCCTGGCTACAGGCCATTTATTTATGGCAAAGACCTAAGGCGATTTGGGCCGTTGGAGCCAAAAGAATTCATAATGTATGGTAATTGGCTCGCAGAACCAAGAGCACCTGAATTTTTTCAAGGAAAGCGAATTTATTCTCGAAAAATTCTCGCCAAGAGACTTGTGGTAACTATTGAAGATGGAGATAGCGTAGCTGATCAACAGGTCTACATTACAAAGCTTAAAAATGATGCATCTCTTCAACCAGAGTTCGTATGTGGCGTATTAGCAAGCAAATTAATTGCATTTTTCATATACGGATATTACGATGAATCTCTCGATTCGTTCCCTCAAATTAAAGTTGGACAGCTTAAAAACATTCCTATAAAAAGTGTCGACTTCAACAATCCTGAAGAGAAAGTTAATCACGACAAACTGGTTAGGCTGGTTGCTCGGATTCAAGAGCTTAATAGAAAAAAACTGACGGAGAAAAACCCTAACTCCTTGGAGCTCATAGAGAATCAAATTTCAGCTTTAGATAGCCAAATTGACAACCTTGTATATACCATATACCAACTAACACCCAGCGAAATCTCTGTAATCGAGCAAGGATAAATTCAGCCTCGCGAATGCCCGGATAATCATTCAGTATGGATGGACGAACCGAGCACCAGCACTGGAAATGTAGAAAATGACCAAGCTAGCCAAACTACTGCTTGTACTAACATCGACAGCACCTATTTTACTTACACTTGCTTTCGTCGAGTTCATCACTCAAAAGGATTGGTCAATCATCCTCCCCCTTATTCTGGTTGTGGTAGCGTTTGCATTATTTTGTTTCTATATACTGGGTCAGGCCCCTAAAAAACTTGAGTCATTTCCCATAACCAGCGTATCTCTGAAACCCGCAGACAACGAAATAGTTGGATTTGTTCTTGCTTATTTGGTCCCAATATTAAATACCGGCTACAATGAAATAAATTTCTTCCTAATGGCTTTTATTTACTTGCTATTTGTAGTTATCGCTTGGAATAGTAACGCCTACCACTTCAACCCAATTCTTGGAGTCCTTGGCTTCAACGCTTATGAGGTAACAACGAAGGACAATATTACGTATGTACTTCTTACAACGAAAACTCTGAGAAAGAACTCTGACATTTCAAACGTCTGCCAACTGACGCAATATATGCTTCTTGATATTCAATGATAAGGGATGATCATGCCGTACAATTTCTTTGCACTTATAAAAGAGAATAACGAAACGTATGTAAACCGCGTTGCACTTGGCAACGAGCTTCAACACGAACTGTCTGACATGTTCATTACACAAAGAGATGACTTTCTCAACGCTAACGTGGATGTAATCCCTTTCGACGGGCAATACAAACCGGATCCAAATGAAATTTTGGCGATAGGCGGATTCGAATTGCCGGATCCATTCAAGGAGGCTATAGATAGCCCCATGACACTACCACAACTTCATTTCAATGAAGAAACTGAGAGTAAAATCACAGCCATATTCTGCGGCCAGAATATTGAAGGAAAGTATTCGGTCTTAGTCCAATTATTCGAAGGGACTCGACTTATTAAGCCTAAGATGATGAATATCGTATTTGGAGCAAACGACGTGTTTCAACGGTTGGAATATTTTGGCATGACTTTAGACTCCAAACTAACCGCTTACTATGAAGATAATCAACTTCACTTTAGGTCGTATCATTTTACTAGAAGGATTTTTGATTTGTCGGGACACTATCGTGAAGCAACAAACCAAGAAGTCATTGAGCTAGCAAGTCATGAGCACTTTGCGCCTGTAAATCAAGCTGAGTTCCTTGAAATGGCAGATCATGTAGTAAGACAAACGATTGCTAGAATTCAGCGAAATGATGTCCTCGGAACCTTTAGCGTTAAGGATCTAGCCGAGAAGGCGCTTGATGTCAACCTACCTTTAGAACTCGACGCTAATGAAAGGATTGTCCTTCCCAAAGAAAAAAGGGAATTAAAGCTTGTTCTGAGCTTTTTAGATGACCAGCTGTTTCTTGGCCCAATTTCAGGGCAAACCCGGATTTCAAATTCAAGCAAAGTAATCGCAGCATGATTTTTAGCCAACCAAAATCGCCAATAGCAGCGAACACAAGAACTTTATGGCTTCACCTTTTTCGCCAAGCAGTGAGTCTAGCACCACTTGGCGCGAGATAAATCGTCGCAGGGATAACTGAAGGCCCCTCTCAGGCACCTTCTATACGGCTACCAGAAAAACTTTTCGTGAAAAACGCTTTCCCCGACAAAACAAAAGTCATTAATTTTACTGGTACCAGAGGCCGGACTCGAACCGAACCGGCACAGATGTTACCCCGGGGTATTTTTAATGCCCAACCCAGGAAGGCGGGTTGGAGATATCGATAAAATCACCCTACATGGCCTGATTGGGGAATAGTTCTGCCACCTGTTTTAACTGTTGGAGGCGATGCTGTGCTCCTTACTGTATGCGTCCAGAGGCATCACAATAGCCGCATTTCTATCGAACAAGTCCTTCCATTACGACTTGGTACGTCAGACTTTGATTATCGGTTTTAATGCCGGCTGCGAGGGCTGTTTAGTGGATTCAGACATAATCATTTCTCCTTTTGTGGTTGAACCGAGGCCACTTTGCGGAGAATGCCCCTCAGAATGAACGGGTACTTCCAAGCTTAGTACCTTTCAGCTTTTTTTAGAGGATCACCATCTCCTCCAGTAATATCTAATAGCTCACAAATGAGCTTGAAATACATTCTGGTGATTCCTCTAACAACCTTTTCATTTCCGTGGTCATTCATTGACCTCATCTCTGTAAACCTACCCCACAACCCTTTGTTAGTGATGTAGTTGTTTACTTCATGATGTTTAGTAAATGAGTTATCTCGATATATTGACACGTACTCTTTCACCTGTTCCCATGCTTTATCTGAAAGCCCGTACTCTGATTTGAAATGCAACTCTTCTTTCTTTGATAAAAGCTTCGATATTGACTCAGATCCACTTGCATATTGACCTAACCACTTATCCATAAAGTCTGGGTCGCTTGCACACCCACCATAAGATTCACAGAAGTCTGAATAGTCACCCATAAAACTACGCCCTTAAGCTAATTTGCTTGATTTACGAAAAAGATACCTAACATTTGTATACCCTCATGAACAGCGGCAGCCGATCAGCCAGATATTTAATCAAATTACTCCCAGAGCCATCTCTGAAGACACGAAATCAATCAACGTATAAAATCCTTGAAATGCATCAAAAAAACTCTGCAATAAAGACAGGGCTCCCTGTTACTCATTGAGCAATAACATAAACGGTAAAGGGGCGCTGGGAAGGGAGCGCCTCGCTCAACCGGCCCAATTCACTACCGTGTATACTGCCAAAACCAGGTTTCGGTGGTATCGACTGAACCTCAGCTGGCCATGATCAACGAGCACACACGCTATGGCAATCCCCTTGCGCAAGACCCGCACACATTAGCTCCTGCTGAACCGGCTCAGTCCAGAGTTGCACTTTGATAGCAAGCTGGAACTGGGGCAACTACCGCCCCATGGGGGACCCCCGGTGTGGAGAGCGGACCAGAGAGCGGCCGAATAGAGACCGCTAGATACCTCACCACATCCCCTTGCCATTTTCGACTCTGCGCGTCCCTAGTAGTTCTTCTTTGAAGCGAGTTTTTGGGTGGCACCACCTCAGCTTAAATGACCACGGAGGAAAGACACCATGCGAAAGCGCTTCGCTCAAATCATCAATCTGTTTCTCCTTGTTTGCTCCTGTTTCTGTTTCTACTTGATCAACGTAAACTTCATTTAATTCGAGTAGAACCGGGTCATATTGCTTCGACATAATCTCCCGTATTTTTGTAGGGACAATTTTCACTGCAGATTCACGATGACCTAGAAAATTAAAAGCAATCGCTAAATAATTTAGCTGTTGCAAAAGCTCAGATCCACAGGGGCTCTCAACAGCGTACTTTACTGCTAGCCCACGGTAGCAAGTGATATAAGTGCCCCTATGGGAAAAATTATATTTTGTGGCTTTGGGCGTTGCTTGCGCTGCGTATTCGCGAAAGCGCTCTCTGTACTTCTGCCATTTGCTATACCCAGAAAAGTTGGTCTCTGCAAACTCGAATAACTCTTTAAAAACTGAAATAATACCCAATTCCTCCATAGGGCTTTTCCCTCCTAGCCCGTGCTTCCTGATTGAGTCGATAAAAAGGCTCGTAGTCCCGTGATAAAGAGGGATGGTGAAAATTCCATTTTTAGTTATGCGCATTTCAATTGTCCGGATATCCTAAGGGATTGATAGGTTGATGTTTTACTCACACCAACTCTGCTTCTTTTTACCGACATACCCGTAGCCCAACCCCGCGTCTACCAGACCCTGGGCAACGCTTGCCCCATCAACGCAAACATCAGCCAAGATCCTGAAGTACTTATCCCGGCGTAGATTCCTCAGCTCCACTCGTTTCCCTGTTGTCACTGCAGTCCGGGTGTAGGCTCGGGCTTTCATGGCGAGGCTCTTTTCCCCAGGACACTTGCCCCGTATCTCAGGGGTATCAACCCCGGCAATTCGAACACCAACGGAATCCCCAATGATCTTTGGCCAATCCTCAATAGTCACCGTTATGGTATCGCCGTCATACACACCGACGACGTGATCCACGACCGCATGGCCGTAACTCTTTGGGAGGGATTCTGTACAAGGATTAACCGATAACGGGAGTACCGCAGCCAACGCGATGAGGTTTAAAGCCATATATTGTGGTCATCCAACAAGGAGGGTTCTATCAGGCCTCGATTGAAGTCTTGGGTGAATTTCGTGACGGCTTGGAGGTCCTGCCACTCGAAGAGATCATGCTCTCGTCCCTGGAGGACATAGCCAGAGCGATCGCCATCTCGGGCGGGGTATACCGATTGGTGATTGAGATTGAATGCTTGGTCCCTGAAGATTTCCATAGCGCCTCCTTGCTGTGATAGGTGAATAATAGCAGATAACGAAAGAGGCGCCACCGGTAGAAAGTATGGGAATTCGTAAAAACCTTGCAGCAGTACCATTCGACGAACCCGACGCATCGACGCCTACCCTTGCTTCCGCCAGCATAGATGTGGCGTCAGGTCGTCAAGTGCGTCAATTAGATACCCGCTGACAGATTCTGGGGGGAATGATGGAGCCCGGGGTCCAACCCCCCTCCCCCCTCTCCACCAACTTCGCCCAGAGTGGCCACCTGTGGTCCGATTTCGGGTGGTGCATGGCTGCCCCCATACAGCCCCATGTTGGGCCGCTCCGGCGGAGACTGGGGAAATCTCGGAGGGGCCCCTCCCGCCCCAGTTTGCCAGAATTCCAGTTTCCCAGAATTTCAGATTTTCGGGGGTACCGCGCTAGCCCACTATGATCTCACCTGCCCGCATTGGCCTCCTCCCCCGGCGGGTCCGAAGCCACCCCACTCACCCAGAGTGGCCACCTCTGCCTCGATTCCGGGCTGGGCATGGCTACCCCATTGTGTCAAGTGATGGGGCGCAGAGTGGGTCAGTCTGGCGGAAGGCCGGTTTAGCCCATCAAGGAACTGAATACCTGAAAATCTGGAATTCTGGGGACCTGACCTTGTCACTGCTGGGCCTGGCGACCCGGCGCCAAAGACCTCAATCAGATGCCCTTGCTGGCAACGAGTCATCGAACCACTACCAATAGTATGTCACTGGTTCCGCTGCCACAATGATAGTATCGCCTCCCTAGCTCTACACCCGGATACGAGCTGAATCTTTTTTTGAGCACTTTTCCCGATTATATTTCTAACAACGGCCCCCTTAGGATAATATTTAAGAATTACGCTCAATAAGGACAAATGGCCATGACTTTCCCAAACGAATTTGTCGAATTCTGTAGATTGCTATCAGAGATGGATCCAGGTGTATTGGCCGGCGAGAATAACTCTATGGCCCTATCTGGGCTAAAAAATACCTGGGATCTGATCCCTGGAAGCGAAGAGTCGAGCACTACCTCAGATAAGCTACACCGCGCCGAGAAGCTGACCTGGGAGCCTCCAATACTAAGCTTCACACTTGAACGCCACGGTGGCACGGTTAACGGATCCTCTCGTGCCGAGCTTCATCACTGGGAGATAGACACAAGCAATTTCCGAGCAAAGATTTCAAAGCGCGGCAGCCGTCAACTGGAACCAACGGCCCCTAGATTCTATGCAAAAGCATGTGCAGAGAAGGTCGCCAATCTTATTTTGAAGGGCGAAAATCATGAGTATTTAACCTGGAAAACGGAGCACGAATGGGTAATCATAAATATTGGAAAGGTTATTCCTGAATCCTTTCCCCGAACGACATCAGGAAGACGAAAGCGCTTCCGGGATGAGCTTGGGAAAATCATGGTTAGTAAGGGTTGGATAAGGCGAGATCATGGCAACAAGATTGGCTTCGAGAAGAAATAGCCTCTTTTAGAAGAAAGACCAGAGCTGAGTCTTTGTATTTTAGACAAGGCACTGTCAACTATAGTCAACACTTTCTCGAAAGTAACAACACCCTGTGATTAGCCAACAGCCCAAATATAGTCATAGCCAAAAAGTAATGGGTTCTGCCCTCCTCAAAAACAATGAAATTCTTTCGGTTTTCTACTCAATAGGAATAAAATCAACTGGAATCGAGAGCAATGGCAATGAAACCAAAAGATGTAATCAGCAGAGAAGACGCAATATCAAAAGGACTAAATAAATATTTCACTGGTAAACCATGCTCAAGAGGGCACATTGCTGAGCGAAAAACTGGAAATAGTACCTGCATCGATTGTGAGAAGCTCTATCGGAAATTAAAGAGATCTGGAACTCCATTAGAACCACTACCACCTAAATCAGCTAAAGAAAAAACCAAAACAATCAACACTAATATAAAGAAAAAAGCACCACCTGCACCCCCTCAAAAACGTTCTCGAAAGAAACTTACAGACGAGGAAAAAGTAGCTGTTAGTAGAGCTAGACACCACCTTAGCACTCTAAAACCTTACAAACATACCAATAGACCCTACTCTATTAATTATGAGATCTCAGAGGATGTATTGGGCTATACCTATGAAGAGCTATATGCTCACCTCTCTTCTCAGAGATCTGGATACGGCGAATGGGGCAATCGTGGTCGCTGGCATATAGACCACATAATCCCGGTCTCAGAATTAGTTCGTCGCGGAGTTAGACAGCCATCAATTATTAACCACCTGGACAATTTACAGTTATTAACCGCTTCGCAGAATCTAAAAAAATCTGACAAGATAACAAAGATTCCTGATCAGCAGATCGAAGAGTTTATTCAAAGAAAAACCAGCGAACACGAAAAGGCAAGCCTTTGGTGTGACGCGGTGTGTCGAGACTTAGAAAAGACCTTTATAAACGAAGGATACTCTCTAAAATGGGACATGAAGGCAAGATACTTCGCTATCAAGTTTTACTACTCTGCCAATATAGCCTTACCGTACAATAGCACTGCCAAAAAGTGGCTAAGATTTTCAATTGACCTCGAAGAAAATTCTTTCAACCTAAATGATATTGATAGTAAGAAGCTCAACAGAATCGGTTTCGTTATCAATAAGGCGTACGGGCCAATAGTAGAGAATACTTGTAAGACCGCATTCGAAGCGGCGAAACAACATGGCGAGGGAAGTAGAAAACATGTACTCGCTATTGAACGAATACTAAACGAAACGCAACATGAATATCATCAGTATAAAATAATGCAGTATCTACAACGTACGATAAAACTGAGAAATTCAAGAGGCTTCATCTGGAAAATCATTCATTAATCACAACCTGCGAGAATTTCGCATTGGCCAGAAGCGGTTCTAGCAGGTTTTGTTATGTAATGTGTTGTAGAATAAGCAGCTATTACTTACCGGCCACCTCATCCTTTAATCTTTGCAATCTTGTTTTAAAGTACATAAATTTTTCTTTTTCTTCATCACCATCACAAATATCTATACAATTTTGCCATAATGATTTTCTTCGCTTGTCACTTGTTAACTCTTCAGACACCTGGTGATAATCTGAATCAGACTTCAGATCCTAAAATCTAAAAATATTGGCAAACCGTTTCTTTTCTGAATAGGAACTTTGAACAACTTTTTCTATTTCGATACTAGACTTCTGACCACTCGCGTCAATTATAATGAATTCTCCATACAGCCCCAAAAGTAAACCAAGCGTATATGCGTATGGCCCCGCACCAACTTCAAACTCATAATGATTGCCCAACAATGAGAAACCATTTTCTGCCGGATCAAAACCGAGCAACCCAAGAGCACCGACTGTTATCGAGACTCTCGTCAATAGAGGAAATGACTTTCTATTAGCCACAAAGTAGAGCGGAATAAACCAAGCTGGCAACAACATAAAAGCCTGATTACTCCAACCACTGATCTCTCGAATCCCCAACTGAGCCCATGGTAAAAACATAGAAAATATTACTACAAGAAAAGAAAGATACATCCACTTTTGTTTTTGTGTAAATTCCATATACATCTAGCCTCTAATTAGCAACGTCACACTTTAATTATATTTAACTGAAAATACTGTACCGGCTGCCCTCTTCTATTCACTATGCAATTCATACAACCAATCTGTTGTAACAACTACCAGCAATAGCCCGGCAAAACAAGTATAAAATAGGCCGGCGAGGCTGCAGGCTCGCCCCAAGAGCCCCTCTATGACCCTTGTGCTCTTGGGGTTGCGTCGGGCCATGCCAGTGTAGATTTCAGGCCCCCAGAATTCCAGGATTTCAGCTTTTCAGGGTTCCGGGAGTTCTTCGGATGGCATCCGCTGCCGGCTGACCGGCGCCGCCGAGGCGCCCCCCCCTCCGAGGTTCAGCGCCCTCTCCCCCAGACTTGCCACCTCTCGACCGATCCAGTCTGGGCATGGCTACCCCCATGGGTCCCCGAGGCCCGCCAGAGCGGGGCAGTCTGGTGCCACCGCCAACTCCACCCCGACTGCTGCCGCTGTGGCCCGCCGGTGAGCTGGAAAGCTGGGATTCTGAAATCCTGAAATGCTGGGCCGGCGCCGGATCGTCAAGTGCGTCGGGTCCCATCGTAAATTTTTTCTAAGCGCCGCCCGGCAGCTGCTTGGTCTCCTCTTTCAACTCATGGTACATTGCCGTTAACTCACCAGTGACTTCAAGGAACGATCACTTGGCTATCCCTGACTTCCAATCCTGTATGCGCCCTTTACTTGAAGCAGTAAGTGATGGGGAAGTACACGCCTTTAATGAAGCGTTCGATAGAATCTGTGCTCATTTTCAGCTGACAGAAGGAGAAATCACTGAAAAGCTCCCTTCCGGCAAACAAACTGTTATTCGCAACCGAGTCGCTTGGGCAAGAACTTATATGAACAAAGCGGGCCTGCTAACTTCCCCCGGCAGAGCTCAGGTCCAGATCACCGATCGAGGTTTACAGGCTCTCGCCGACAAACCAGACAGAGTCACTGTTGCCTACCTCAAGCAATACCCAGAATTCGTGGAGTTCCATACAGCCAAGCCAAAACCTGTGGTGGACAGCAGCCCTTCAGGAGACGGCGACTCTGACACAGACCCCCTGGAACGCCTTGAACAAGCTCATGGAGAGATTCAGGATAGCCTAGCAGGAGATTTGCTTGAACTGATAAAGCAGCAACCACCACAATTTCTAGAAAACCTTGTCGTGGAGCTTCTGCAGGCTATGGGGTACGGAGGCTGGAGCGAAACTTCTGGTGCTGCGACTCAGTATACTTCTGATGGAGGTATAGATGGTGTCATCAATGAAGACCCCTTAGGACTTGAGACCATTTACCTCCAGGCCAAACGTTACACAGACAATACAGTGAGCAGACCTGATGTTCAGGCATTTGTTGGTGCTCTTGAGATGCGTAGATCCCGCAAAGGTGTATACATCACCACTAGTCGATTCAGCCGAGAAGCTGAGGACTATATCAATATGATTGAGAAGAAAGTTGTACTGATAGATGGCAAAAAACTAGCTCAATTAATGATTGGGTATAACCTCGGGGTTTCCGTAAAATCTACCTATCAAGTGAAATCGATTGATACTGACTATTTTGAACAACCCTAAAATGCACAATCGATCCGCGACGGAGTAACCGTTGCATCAAATGAAAGGCCAGGTATCTACCGGTTTTTATGTGGCGAATGACCAATGGTCATAGGAGAAACCAGGCAAAGCACGGCTTTGGGCGCCTACGGCCTCCACCCTCGAACCTAGTAGAACCCAATTCCTTATAGCCATGCTGGTGGCAACCCTACTATCTAATATCAAGCCGCAGCAGTAATAACTTTGTATTTCAACCTAACTACAATAACACCCGTTTTTAGCACCGCACGATGGACAACGCTGTTTGGATTTCCCCGCACCTATCCTCGTTAGTGCCGCAATTGATGGTTTGTCTTTCTTTTTCTTTCTCTTTTTCGATTTGGTTGAATCGCTCAATGAAACATCTTTCGAGTGGTACGCTTGATTCAATGCTTCTCTGGAAAAGCATAGTGAACTCTCTATAGCCTTCTTTCTAGCTTTTTGTTTACGAGTTAGTTTCAATTTCTGTTTCATAGCGATACTGGTCTCCTTTACCAAATTGGAAGAAAAAGTACCTGATAGCGGCTCGCCAATTCAGGAAATATTTTTCTAACTTATTAATTTATGGTGACCTGTCCAATATTTTACGCTTTTGTTCTTCAAATTCTGAATCTGTTATTAGCCCGTCCTGTCGCAGTTTATCAAGAGACCTGATTTCACCAGAAACGTCCATTTTCTGAACTTCGTTATGGCGCTCCATAAAGAATTCAGTAGATAGCCTGGCATCTCTAACAATATCTATATCAGTCATATTTCTGTAGGATTCTGGGGCACCCTGATCAACCAGTTCAAACTTATACCAAAACCAAGCCCAGTCCCCCAAAATACCGACTCTGTGAATTCGAGCAGCCAAGGGACTCGCAACCTTACCCTTTTCAGACGCAAATTTGTCTGCTTGACGTAGCACAGATTTCTGTAGAGAAGCTTCTCCACCAAAAATCCCCCTACGATCCACATCGAGAATCTCATAAACATTACCCGAAATTAATAGTACTTGTTCATCTGGCACCTGTTCCGTAACTGACGCACACCCGAACAGCATAAGTATTGCTAGGAACCCTAATATCTTCACAAATAAATCCTTCCATGCGATTAAAAATATTATAATTTCTTATATTTCAGCTGACTTTCTATTTTCAACAATATGTGTATATAGGTCTACGCATTTTTTATTTAATGCTGCTTCTTCAATAGCAATCACTTCTCCTTTCAGGATTGCAATCTCTCCATCTTTCGATCCACCACTCATAAACATAAAAGGAAAAACAATATTCAAAACCCCGGAGGCTAATGCGACCCTATCCATTGTTACTGCCACACCTTGTATTTGAGCTAGTTTATACGCTCTGTCAATGACCTTTTCAAAGCGATTTTCAAGCATATTACATTCATAGTATTGATACTTTTTCGCGGGGATTTTCTGAGCAGGGATACTTTCGTATTTTGAAGCGCAACCAATAAATAAGGGAAGAACGGCAGCCGCGAGGAAATATTTCATGTGTATCTTCCGTGATAATTTGGTGCGTAGGGTTATGAGACTACCCGACAATTGCACTATTGTGAATAAATTTTGAAGCGGGCCCCTATCATTCATGCAATGAGCTCAGAAAGATGACTGCGCATATCTGGGTATCTTATATGAAACCAACCCACACCCTGGAGGTGCCCATGCGTATCATCAAGAAATCCACCTGTTCACTCATCACACCCACTGCCCAAGGCAAGCTGACTTACAACATTGGCCATGAGGCCGCCGATGACAACTACCATCTCCGCATCACCCATAACTCGGGTGGCGGATTCTTCAGCAATGAATGGATCTCCATCGAGGGTGTCCTGACTTGCATAGAGGAAGCCCCCGAGGACAAGCCTTTTCGAGCCCTGATTTTTCGCAACCTGTATCAAAGCCGAGGCGCCAACAACCACGGCTTTCTCGCGGCAGCACTTCGGGCCGAAGGACTATTGTTGCCGGTGAAGAAAGCCACCTACAGCCACCAACCGGGTGACCCCAAGGTATTCTTCGCAGCCATGAAGAAGCTGGTGGCCAGCAAGGTGGATCTGGAGGACGAGGTCGCCAAAGCCCAGGCGGAGATCACGGCCAAGCGGGCACAGCTGGCTGCCAAGATGAAAAAGGCAGGCAAGGCAAAGGCGGCATCTGCACCGGCCTCAGAAAATGAGACAGAAGCATCTGAGCCGGTAGATGAGACACCGAAGAAAAAGCCATCTCGGAGAGCACCCCGAAAGGCCCCCGCCAAGTCATCCACACCGCCTGCCAAATAGCACCAGTCCCCATCAGTGGTAGCTCTGTCTGCCTGCTGCACTAGTTTGCATATCCGTTAAGGCTCCTTTAGTGAAATGCAAACCACCACCACCAGTCCATCAGGGATACCTGCTGCTGTCCCCCGGGTGATTTCGCCCAACAACACACCCCGTTCCATTCGTCGCACTCGACGCCTCGACGCAGCTCTTATACCGCAAGGCCTCTGGGGTCTCCGGTGTTGCGTCGGGTCGTCGGGTGTGTCGTATGCGCGGGGTGATTCCGTCCATAACCCCAGTCACCCGCCAACATCTCATTTATCGAGGACAATGACCATGAACGCGCACCAACCCTCCCCTGCCCGGTATGTGGCCTATTACCGGGTGTCCACCCAGAAGCAAGGCCAGTCCGGGTTAGGCCTGGATGCCCAAAGGAAGGCAACCACTGACTTCCTGCAGCAGTACGGCGGTCAAGTGGTCGCTGAATTTGTTGAGGTGGAATCCGGTAAACGATCCGACCGGCCAGAGTTCAACAAGGCTGCCGACTATGCGGAGCTGGCCAACGCCACTTTGCTGGTGGCCAAGCTGGACCGCCTTTCACGGGATCTTCACTTCATCACCAGCCTGCAGAAGCGGGGCATTCACTTCAAGCTGGCGGACTATCCATCCATCGATCAGCTCACCATCCACATACTGGCCGCAATGGCTGAACACGAAGCCCGCATGATCTCCCTGAGGACCAAGTCTGCGTTAGCCATAGCCAAGGACCGCGGCACTCTCTTGGGCAACCCTTGGCTGGACGCCCAACGCAACCTGGATAACACCGAAGCCAATATCGTTCGACTGGATGCCTTGAACGCCTGGAAGGTCAAGATTCTCAAGGTGATCCGGCACATCGAGCAATTCGATGGCATCCGCTCTTGCAAGGGCATTGCCGAGGCCCTCAATGAGCGAGGCCTCAGCAGCTACTGGGGCAAGCCCTTCTCAATACCCATCGTCAGTCGCCTTCGACGCGAATCCCATTCAACCCAACACCACTAACCCAAGGAGAAATAATGAGCATTTCCACGATGTTGCTTGTTGCCACCATCGCCTGCGTTCTCGTGCCGCCGGTACGGATGTACAGCATTGGCACCGGAGCACTGCTGTTCCTGATGTATCCATTGACGTTCTGGCTGGCTGTGATCCTTATCGCAGCCATAGCCTTGGCTTACTACTTATACAACAAAAGGAAAAGAAACCATGTGTAACTATGAAGACACCGTTCAAGACGCGATCGATATGGTCAGCGCCTGGGACTCTTTTGACACTGACGAAGAGTTCTTTGCCGCTGTCCGGGACCAAGCGATGCTGATGCAAGGCCTCGCTATCGATGACACCTCCACCTCAATCTCATTTCACCACCGCTAGCCCCTCCACTACACCAAAGGAACCTCCAATGACCACTATCGGCAACCTGGCTGAGGTCTACGCACGCCTGGAAGAAGCGGTTTCCCGGCTGGCTGACCAAGCCACCACCCCCCAGGAGCAGTTTGACCAGTATGAAATGCTGGCCATCCAGATCCTCGACAGCGAACACCAGGACTTCACGCCCGGCAGGCTGGAGGAGTATCTGCAAGTCTGCCTCCACAAGAAATCTCTGGAACTGAACCTCACCGACGATATTCGTCAGTAACCCCATTGGGACCTGTCCATGTGATGGGTCCTTCTTTATATAGGTAAGTGACTATGAACACTGACAACAACACCATAACCCGGACTTTGGTACCCGAAGACCAGCGACTGGACACCACCGCCCGGCTGTTTGACCACCACTTCCCCCTGGCCATCGAGCCGACCATCTATGCTTTTGCCGACCGGTTGAGTGAGGGCTACCGGGGCGGTTACTGGCTGTTCTATACCCTCAGCTCCGGTGGCTTCTATATGGCTCCCGAGTCGGACACCCCTTTTCAGGTCACCTGTGACAACGGCTATGAGGGAGAGCTGTCGGCAGATGCCTTCGGGATCACCGTCTGTCTGTATGCCTACAGCCACCTGAGCTTTCATCGGGATATCTGGCTGTCGGAGCTCTGCGCCAACCATTACCATTGGTTAAGGGAGTGCATGCTGGAGCATCCAGAGGCCCGGGTGATTCTGGCTGCGGTTGACTAATACCACCCGGCGCACCCGTCGACCTGTCGCCCCTGCAGCGTCGAGTCGTCAGGTGCGTCAGGTGGTGACCTGTAATCCAAGCTGGTTTATAGTGCACGTTGAAACCGCTTTCCCGTATATTCATAAAAGCAACGGGGCGGATCGTAGCGACAGATAGCATATTCTCGAAAGCATTGTAGTAAAAAGTGGCTGGCACGACTTATGCCGTTGTTTTCGATTCGCTGCTTCACCACAAATGACACGGTAGAATTCATTTACCATTTACCGAGATATAGTTATGAGCACGAAGAGATTCACTCTACATATTCCAACAATTAGAAAAAGAATTGAACAACAAATCGATGGTCAAATAATGAACCTGAATGATGCTCTGGGTGCTGTTTTTAACAGAGCATCACGAATTACAGCTGGCTCATGCCATGAAGTTGAATATGGATCAATTGAAATTTATCAGGATTGTATCTATGAAGACACTATTGGTAAGCACATCGACATAATTAACCTTCTTGATTCTGAATTAGAATATTCAGATTTTCAAATTACAATAGAGGAAGAAACAAACGGTAAAACGCGATTGCTGAATAGGCTTACTAACGAAAAGATTAAAAAACAAGAAGAAAAAACAACGGCTTTACGGCTATGTAATTTCGGTCTCATTGAAATTACCAAAGCTCAAAAGGGAGAACACACCGAGCTTATCTTAGCTTCAAATTCAAATTCGGATTCCGACGTCAATCCTCGTTTTATATATTTTACGACCCAGAGTTTTTATAGATGGATGAGCCATAGAAAACCACTCACCAATCCTCCGAAAGAATTTAAGGACAGATTCATTGATATTCTAGCTACAAGCACAATGAATATTCAAATAGACAAAACAAAAGGTATAACTGACTCAAATGATAAATCGACATGGGACAAAGTCACCATCTACTTGCAGGCAAAAAATAGAATTGGGTACCAAATAGAAAATAATCCCATACAAACTAAGCATATGATGGATATAGGTTTACTAAACAAGAAAGCGAATACACCCAATACGCAATACACAATACTCCTTGGGTTGTCAAGAGGTATGAGATACCCCACCAAAGCACTCCCCAAAAACAACGAGAAGACAGCAATAAGTAAGTTGCGTCGTTCACTCGAAGCTCTTACCGGTATAAGAGACGATCCATTCAAGAACTTTGATGACGATCAAGGCTGGAAACCGCTATTTAAACTACTGGATCGTACACATTCTGCCGACGAGCGAGCCAAAGAAAGGGCCATTCACATCCCTTTTGATGATTCCTTTTCTGACTCGACAGCCGATTTCGATGATGAAGATGACGCGGCCGGCGAATTCCTAAAACAGTAAAAGACCTCATAGACCAGAAGCATCAATCTGTCAGGTTACCAGAACCGCCCCCCTATTTTTACACACAAAAATATGTAACCAACTGATTTATATAGAATTTTCACCAAGAAAAGACCTCCCCTAAGTTACCAGAAGCGCCATATCTCTGAAGGGCTCTGTCAATTTGTGCGTGCCCGGTATTGGGTCGGGCAACTTTTTACCGCTCTGACCCGGTGATTTTGCAACCTGAGGTTTTTTCCATGTCCAACCCTTTTGATCCAAGCAATACGAATACGACCCCTACCCCAACTACCACAGTTCAGTCCGCGGAGGGGAGTAGTGATTCTGAAAACACTTCACCACTCGACGCACCCGTCGATTTGTCTCTCTCCCCTGGCGTCGATACGTCGGGCGCGTCGACCGAAAAGCTCATACCCTTTTCCCTCACGCCACAATCTACGTCACCGTCCTCCCTAACTAAATCCCCTCCAAAGGCAGTTGGTGAAGAAAGTGAAAAAGAGCTGCCACCCGACGAGATTGACGAAATGTCGCCCACCTCTGGCGTCGAAGCGTCGGGCTCGTCAAATACAGGCGGGGCATTTTTAACCCTCGAATCGCTTCCAGCCCCGCTGACGACAGATTATGAAATCTGCCGCGACTTAAATGGTGTCGGCCACATTGTCAATAAAACCATTTCCGAAGCGTTCATAATCGGCAGCAAAAGGGCCAACTCTGAATTACGAAGAATAGCCAAATCCAAGCAATTAAAAGTATCGCCCAAGGACATGCGCGATATTAACGAAGAGCTGTTCGAACTCGCGGAGGAAGCACCCCGCCGTCAGATTTTTAACCGCGTTGGACCAATCACAAACGGTGTCGAGCTATATCTCGGAGATGAAAAAGGATCACGAGTCAGGGTTACGGCAGCTGGTGTCGAAGTCATTCAAGATACCTCAATCAATGTGTTTTACGTACCCCCCACTTCCGGCTCCCTTCCGATACCCGAAACCATCGGAGACCTCGCTAAATTAAAACCCTACGTGAATGTGAGTCATGAAGATTACATCCTTTTTCTGGCCTGGATGAGCTTTACTTTGGCACATCCAAAACTGAGCGCGACCAACTATCTTCATCTCGATATTCGGGGATGCCAAGGAAGCGGAAAAACCAGTTTGTGTAAAAATATCGTTCTTCCGCTACTGGATCCCACCTCAATCGGGATACAGTCTTTCCCACGAAAAAATGAAGACTTGGCAATCCTAGCCTCCACGCTCCATGTCGTTTGTTTCGATAACATGCGGAATTTTAAATCGGATACAAGCGATCTACTATGTATTCTTTCAAGTGGCGGCGCTTTCAGCACTCGAGCCCTTTATACCAACTCAGAATTGAGCGTCAAACACGCCCACTGCGCTATAGTCTTCAACGGAATACACACCGCAATCCTGCAACCTGACCTAGCACAACGATGCCTCCCGATTCACACTCTCGCTATCGATGAAAAATCTCGACAGTCGGAGGCGTTTATGATGCAGCGGCTACACCAAGAGCTGCCTGCCATATACAAGGGCTTGTTAGATCTGACGTCGAAAATACTGTTCCACCTGCCCGGTGCAGCTGTAACGCATCCTGAACGCATGGTAGATTTTTGTCAGTGGCTTGCCGCCTTCGAATCGGTTAAAGAAGTTCCCGCCGGTACTTTTCAGCAGCTGTACAGCGACGCTCTTCGGCAAGCATCCTTCGACAAGTTGATGGAACACCAACTTTCTGCCGTTATGGTGGAGTTTGCCATCCAAATAACAGGCGGTGAATGGTCTGGAACTCCGAAGGCACTACTACAAAAGCTCGACGAAATGTCCGATACCGAGAACCGGTACTCAAGAGAGTGGCCTCAAAATCCTATAGCGCTCACCAAGCGCCTCAAGGGCCTCGCGGCCAGCCTTCTCACGCAGGGCATTTCGTTGGAGTTCGCGCGTGGTAAGTACCGCACGATCACGGTGAAGTACACCGGCACAGCGATCGACGATTCCCCAGAATTTTAAAGGTGCTTCCAAAGGAAACGGCTTCGGCCGATTTCCTCACCCCAAAACTAACCACAAATCGCGGCCACAGGCCCCGACCACGCTGTCAAATTCTACGAGGTATTTCATGCCAAACGAACTAGAAAATAAGTACTTTCAGGTACATACCACAGATACCGAAGACGAAGTAGTGCTGATCACTTACATCGAATCGGTCTATCCAACTCTTGAAAAAGGAAGGAGGATTACCTTCCACGAGCTCAACTTGCTTTTACCGGCGAACGAACGCTACTCCCCGGAAGAGTGTAAGAGCCAAGGTAAACTGCTTTCCAAGCTTGTAGCCGCAAAGAAAGTCCCATTCGTGCATCTTGAAATTGCAACCTCCGGTCGTATGAACGTTTACAAAGTCCTTTAACTTGTCGCTATTGCCTCGACGGCTCATCGCCCAAATCCACCAGGCGCCGAGTCCGTCTAGTGCGACATTTTTTCATGTTAATTTATTGGAGAACTCAATATATGATTCTTGATTCAATCGACCAAGCGTTCCTGGATAAAGGCCTTGTCGTGCCCGATGGCAAAATCAAGGAAGAATACCGTGCCAAGGACTGGCCGAAAGGGTTTCGAGTTGAGACGCGAGCCACAAGCAACGGTATCGGTACCTACCGGCTCCGGCTCAACGGCAAAGATATTCGCATTGGTAGGACCGACGCCATGTCCCTTGCAGAAGCTTTGGATATCGCCCAACCTCAAATCGATGTAAAGGCCAAACCCACCAAGACGCCTGTTTCCACAACAGGCATTACCTTGGAAAGCTTCTGGGATAACCATTACGAACCCTACGCCAAGGCTCGACTCAGATCCTGGCGGAATCTGGAATCCCTCTACCGACTCAGAATTGCCCCCCGCTTTGGCAAGCGGTCCCTACCCTCAATCACCACCACTGAACTGGAGCAATTCCAGACCGAACTTATCAACGAAGGCTTATCCGGAAGCCACGTCGTGGGCCATCTGAAGCTACTATCGCGGATGATGACACTGGCAATCAAGTGGGGACACCTACAGTCCAATCCCTGTCTCAGTGTTGAATTGATCAAGTTTGACAATAAAAAGGAGCGCTTCCTCACCAAAAACGAACAAAATCAATTAGTTAACGCAATAATGTCCGATGCGAATCGGGAGATTGCCCTGTTGATCCTCTTCTTGCTTGCATCAGGTGTCCGCTGTGGGGCTGCCAGGGCCCTGCGCTGGGACTGGGTATCCATGGAGAACTGCACGGTCACCATTCCACCCGAGGCATCCAAAAACGGAAAGTCCAATGTGGTGTATTTAAACGACACAGCTATGACCGTACTGGAGGAACTCAACAGGGCCAGCAGGCGGGAATGGGTATTTACTAATCCACGAACCAAACTGCCCTTCGTCAATATTACCAAGGCCTTCAAGCGGATCCTCAAGGCAGCAGGCCTCCCCTCCTCTATCCGGATCCATGACCTCCGCCACACCTATTGCAGCAATATCCTGTCAGCCAACCACTCCCTCGCCACGGTCCAGCAATTGGTCCATCACTCCAGCTATGACACCACCTTGAGGTACGCCAAGTTGTCTCAGGATGTGCTCCGAAATGCCAGTCAGGCAGGGGCTCTATCCCTTCCTGCCGGCTTGGGACGTCTCAAAGCGGTTAAATTTTAATCAACACACCATTTGCCCCCCGATCATGTCCTTACGGATGTGATTGGGGTGGCTCCTTTCTTTTTTTTGCTCTGGAGGTACGGTAGAAGTCAAATGACTAAACCCTGTGCCTGCCACTGAAATGGTCCTATAATCGATAAAGCTCCCTGAGACAAAATGGACTTTGTATGTACAGCCTGCCGATCCTCTATTCAGCAGATTCAACTCCAATAGCGTTGCAAAACACTGGATTTATTGAGCAATGGTTCCAGCATCGGCTGTTTGAGCTGCCCAAGCCACTCGCCCTCGCAGAGATCGACCCTGCATACACATCTGTAGCGTCCCTACGCACTGAAATAATCACCTCTTCTGGCCCCGGGCACCACTATGATGAGGCATAGTTTAGTATGTCCCAATCGAGCGTGTGAGGTCCACAAGATATGAAAACACCTTATGTTCGACATATTTTTGGAGAGAAAGTAGAACAAAAGTTGCGTGACCAAAGAGGATGGTTGAATGCGGGGGTGGCTTCTTCCATTCCATGGCCTTCACATGATGTATGTATTGAATATGCTGGACATGAGTATTTTCTTCGCGGGACGAATCGTGGAGAGCAGCAGGGCCCACCTTGTATATCAATACCCTGCGATAAAAGCGATATCGATGCAGCAATTTCAAAGATCTATAGATTCACGTCAATACTAGGTTGGTTTTCCGGTGGGTATGTTGATGTTGCCGGCTACGCATGGGGATCCCACCCGATTCTTTATGGAAGGCGCACTGTTTATTCCTCAATGGGGACTTCCGGTCCTAAAAGCTTTCACTGTAACCATATGCCAATTATTGAAACTGAAAATGTACGGAAAGCTCTGGCATTTTGGAGAGAAGGAAAGATGCTTGATGAAGTTCATGATAGTTACGCTTTCCTAAGTTTTTACAAGGTAATTGAATCGCAGTTTTCTAATGGAAAAAAGAAAGCAAAATGGATCGAGTCAAACATTGACAAACTTACAGGAAGAGCGGCGGCACGTGTAAATGAGCTCAAAGCGGTAGGTGTTAATGTTAGTCGACACCTTTTCGAAAGTGGGCGCTGTGCAGTTGCACATGCAACGTTCGAAGGTGAAATAGTTGATCCTGATATACCGAAAGATAGAAAGCGACTCACTGCTGATCTTGTAATTATGGAGGAGTTGGCAAGAATCTATATTCGGGACGAGTTAAATATTCCTGATTCGCAAAGTTTATATCAAACACGCAATCGGTTAGAACCGTGGTCTAACCTTCTGACTTCTAATGAAATCATCGAGTTGAAAAAAGGTGCAAATATAGAAGCGCCATTATCTTTTTCGGGCAGAACTATTTCTGTTGGAATATGGCCTGATGGGATTGTCCCAGGTCTAGAGAATATGACTCTCCAAGTACAAGGAGTAGAAAAAGGTGTAGTGAAAATTGCACTTTTTAACGACCGGAAAACAATCTCACTTATATTTTATCTAGACTACAAGCACGGAAGAATTCACACGAGCCTAGAGGAGGGAGGGATTGCATATGAAGGTGGGAATGTTACTGAAGGTGATATAAGAGCATATTGGACTTTCTACTACAAAGTTTTCAGCAATGGCATTGCTGAATTAACATGTGATAAATGTGAGCCTATAGACTGCGAAGTCGTTATCCCGACTAATATGATGATGAGAATGTCAGCCGATGACGCTATACAATATGAAATCCTTAGATTTCAAAATGAGAAACCGCGTTACCGTTTAACATTAGATTCAGGTTTTGAATGGTATATTTCAACAAAAAAATATGATGATAGATACCAAGGCTTTGCAGAACATAAAAATAATAATGACAGCTTGCTCACAATATTTGGGGCCATTTCAAAAAGCGAAAAAGAATCAATCGTTAATACCGCCGAAATGATTAGTAAAAAATTTAATAGATAGATTAGACCAATTCCAGCGTCCGCTTTTGCCGAATTGGGACGTGACGGAAACTAGGGTATAAACCGCAATCTAGAGACTCGTTTCCACTCAACAATGCGATGCGCCAAAACCGCCGAAACCTCTTCCGTTCCGTGGTTCCGTTTCCGTTCCGCTTTCCGTCACCCTCCCTAAGCCCTTGATTTACTTGAAAACCTTACAAATCTCCTAATATTTCCGACTTTCCGAAGCGGAAACTTCCGAAAAAAGTCCATTTAGTCGTTATTTATCATAGACTTACGGACACTGTTCGTCTAACTCATAATCGGCAGGTCCCCAGTTCAAGTCTGGGAAGGCCCACCATTTTTCAATAGCTTACAGCAATTAGAGCTGCCGACTTTCGGGTTGGAGCTGCCGATTTTGACTGCCCTGTAGTCGGACGCTCCAAATGGAGTGCCGGAACTCTGCGAAGTAATCTTACCCCCTCCTCTATCCCCTTGGGAAATTGACTGACTCGGCTTGCGCCTGCTCCGGGACGCCGCCAGGGCAGCCAGAGTGGGCGCCTCTTGGGAAACCGGGGCTGGGGCATGGCTGACCCACTGGGGGCCAGGCGAGGCGGAGAGAGGGGCAGAGGGACTCGTTATCGCTGCTGCCTGTTTGCTTCTGAGGTTATTGCTTCAATGCTACATTGCCGGGTCACCCCTGGGGTCTGGCACTCGTCGCTCATAATCGGCAGGTACCCGGGTTAGGCCCGAAGGGAGACAGTGGCGCGGGCTCCGAGTAGCCAGTCAATAGAGTCCAATGACAATTGGGAATTGCCCGGACGTTAGCACTCTCCTGACCCCCAATTGGAGCTCTTCCCACTCCATCTGTGCAGTTAAATCGGTGAGTCGTTCAGACCAAAACAACACAGACAAATAAATTCTAACAGCGAGCCTGTTCAAGTCCTGCAGTATACGCAGCTGAGTGCGCTGGACCGATTTGCACACTGCGCTGGCCGCATCTGAACGGGTGCTCTGGTTTGATCCGAACAGGCTGCTGGTACACTTGCATAAAGAAGGCGCTTGTCGAGCCTTAGTTTTGTCTGGCCTCACTATTCGAGGCAATGTTAAGTTGTATCACTATATGCACATGCCCGCGCTGGCCCCAACTGACCAGCTAGCCGGCGACAACCGATCACCTGCGCCAATTGTGACAAAAAGCACAACAGGCAGATCCAAATTTTTTCGGAGAAAACTTCCTACTTTCAATATTTTATTTTTAGGGATTCATGAGAGTATCCGCGCCTAGAACTAGCATTAATATTGCAACTACACTACCGAGAACAGCCAACATCCCCCTTTCCCCATACTTTTCATCTCGGCATTCAATAATTCCTCTTGCTAGCAGTGTTTTATTAAAAATAAAGGCATAAGGCCACTGTAAGATACCAAGTAATAGTATTGAAAAAACTATTACTTGGAGAAGTGACACTTCTTGCCAATCAATATATAGCCTCAAGCCAAGTAAAGAAAAACATACAGCCCAATATAAAACCTCTAGAAATCTTCTACTATTTGATGATGTCATTTAAAGAGTCACCACTAAACATGAAGTAATTATCAACTGCAAAGCCAATTTGGCCGTTACCAAATCCAGCTACAGTTCCTAATGCTCCAGTAAGATAATCACCCGTATATGTTCCTTCTACGGTAGAAGTAAACAGTCCGACGGGAGCTGTCACGTATGTACAAGCTTTACAAATTGCCCCCACATAAGAGTTAGTGTAGGAAATTTTTGAATTTATATTTCTCACCATATTGGATTGAGAGTCGTAATAAGATTCTATCCCTGTTCCTGGTAACAGCTCATTTCTTAATGGCCCAGAACTATAAAGAGGGGTATCGCTATAAGGAAGAGCCTCCCATATATCTACTACTGAAAACGTACTAGCCTGAGGCACATCCCTATAAATCAAAGGCTTTGGTACTGCCTTGTCTCGCTGCGAATATGGTTGCTTGGTCAAGTCAATTGATTCTTCCACAGGGGTTAATTCAATATCTTTAGCAGGCACACTTGTATTCATTTTCGGTGAAGGCACTGAAGGAGCGCTGAAGTAAGTTACTAATCCGGCTACGACTGCGCTAAAAGCACCAGTTGAAGCTCCATTTGCGAACTTACCGCTAAAGATCAATCAAAGAACGTCGACCTCAGCTCTTTGATAATAATCTGAACCTCCGAAAATCGCCGCCGGATATCATCATCCAAATTAACTATTTCCACTTTTAGCCGTAAGCTATCCGTTCGTTTAAAATCATTGGTATGGAAAGCCAAGACCGACTCACCTAAGTACCCTTGATCCATATTTAACTCTTTAACAACACTTGAATAGTTAAGGTTTGAGGCTGAATCATAGACATAGATTCTAGCTGGTAGCTGAGCCGACCATTTCTTTCGGTCAGAGCTTTCTACTTTGTAAAAGTACATCGTAACTTCATAGTATGCATCATCTTTCAATACAATTTCTTCATCCAGCAAAACTCCCTGTTTAAGAAAAACCTTTTGGGAGAACGCTGGCTCTGAAGGCTTACCACTCATAGCCATTACGCTCAAGGATGAAAGCAACACAAATATAGAAAACAGTCTGGCCATGCTCCGCATCATTATTGCCCCCAATCTGGATAATCATTTCTATACACTTTATTTATATTCCCTTGCTTAACATCCCAAACTTCAAAACCGTGCATGATGTTTTCCAGCGGACCAGCCATTGGATCATGGGCATCGTAATGCAACTGAACACCAGGAATATCATGATCGACTGTCAGGTGATAGCCTCCTGGCAACCTTTGGTTAAATACATGATCACCTAAATCGTCGACAAGCGGAGCATAGATTCCCCCAGGTTCCCAGTCGTCCAGAATAACATCCGGAAGGTCACTCAGATCGGACGCAATTTGTTCAAATATAAAGTCATCACTAGCGCCACGCTCGACACCTTGCGCTCGAACAAAGCCCATGAACTTATTGAATTGTGCCCTTCTAGCTTGAAGTGCTTGCCTTTGACTACGACGCGCAGCGCCCGCCGCCTCATTGAACATCGTTGCGAAGGCTGCAGTGGTTGCCCCATTTGCGAACTTACCACCAGTTGCAGCAGAGATAGTCCCGCCAAGAACAGCCGCACTCATTACCCGAACGGTATCTGCATAGCTGCCAGCGTCATTTGGCATGATCCGGTTTACATTAGCCAGCTTAGTCAAACCAGCGCTCAGGAAACCATGACCAAACTTACCGCCCTGTAAGTCACTCATAATTCCGCCGGTCATACCATGAGCTAATGCCTTACCACCTAGCCCCATATATGAACTTCCTATGGCACCGAACAGGCCACCAGAAATGCCTCCATATAGTGCTCCATTGAACCCAGACCTCAGTGCTTCAGACGGACTAGCCCCGCTAAAGGCTGCCGACGACACACCGGCAGCAAAACCAGCGGCAGCACCTCCGACTGCCCCGGCTATGAATGAGGATGCCGCCATTGAGCATCCTATTGAAGTTCCTGCCATAGCCCCAGCAGCCCAAGCTGATGCAGCCCCGTATGTAACAACCGATATAACAACTACCGCGACAACCTTCACTACATCTTTAAAGCTAAAGTAGCCACTAGGGTCTGTATAGACCAATGGGTTGTTCATTACATAAGAGTAACGGTTGTAGCTTTGTGTGTTATCAGGGAACTGTATAAACGGATCTGCCTGCAAAAACCTCCCCAGCCTCGCATCATAAATCCGCCCATTCATATGAATCAGCCCCACCTGATCCAGCATCTCATGGCCGGTGAAGCCCCTCGTGGTCGCTATAGTCGCCACCGAGAAGTTGATGTCCGTTGCAATATTCGCCAAGACGGCAGACGTACTGGGGTTGATGCGCTGTCCCCAGGCGTCAAATCGATACTCCTGCGTATTGCCACCCTCAACAATCACATCCAGCGAGCCCAGGTGATCCTTATAGAGGTACTGGGTGGTTCTTGCGGTTTCGGTACCACTGCTGCTTTTTGAAATTGTGACCAGTGCATCACCGATATAGCGCTTGATCACCTGGCTGCCATCCGCCTTGGTGACCTTTTCAACGCTGCCGATATAACGAGTCACCGTAGTGCCATTGGTGTCGGTATCGGTGCGCAGGTAGCGGGCGCGATTCGGGCCATACTTGAATTCGGTGGTGTGGCCACCCTTGCTGATTAACTTTGGCTTGTCGAAGGTGGTGTACTGCAGGCTGCGCCCGGAGGTATCCGACGTCATGTTGCCGTTGGCGTCGTAGGTGTAACTGATGTTACCCGTGGACGTTTTGGTGACGGCGTGGGGTCCGGCATTGTTGCCGTAGGTGTAGGTACCGACGCCGGTTTTGGATTTGATATTGCCGTTTTTGTAGTACTGGATATTCTGCTGGATGGCACCCCCGACTTTGACGTGCCTGAGTCGATTCAAGCCATCGTACACAAAGGTTTCCTGGAGTGTGTTTGACCCCGTCGTCCTGGTGCGCTCGGTCAGGTTGCCGATATTGTCCCAGTCGTACTCGTGATCCTGCACCACACCAAAGCTCGCCAGCATCGATGTATCCAGTGTTTTCAGCCTGCCGGTGGCCGGGTCGTAGTAGCGATTCGACGTCAAACCATTGCCGCTGACCCACTCGGTGACGTTGCCACGGAGGTCCATGGCGTTGACCTGGTAATAGGTGGCAGAACCGGGGCCGGCTTCCACGACCTTATGCAGGTAGCCGTGGATATTGTACACGTTGGTAATGCCTTCGCTTTCCCAGCTGCCGTCACCGGCGGCATCGTAGACTCGCGAGACACGGCCGTAGTCGTCGTACATGACGTATTCATAGTGGTTATCGTTGGCGGCCAGGCTGGTGACCGTCTCGGTGACGCGACCAAACTGATCATGGCCAATGACTTTGATATAGCCACTGACGCTATCACTGACCGATTGCAGGGCGCCAAGCGCTCTACCTGAGGTGGCATTATTGTAGGTCCAGGTGCTTAGGCTTTCGGTGACGCCTGCTGCGGTCTTGTCCTCGCGGGTAATCATCCGCCCCAGCTGGTCGTAATCCATGATACTGCGCTGCCCCTTGGCGTCGATTTGACCGATCAGTTCCCCAAAGGCATTGTATTGGTATACCCACCAGCCAGTTTTTGCCGCGAACGAACCGGGAGCTGGGCAGGTGTTATTTGTGCCAGCTAGGAAGCCGCCCTTACTGGGGTCTCTCATACCGACTTTTCTCCCCAGGGAGTCATAACACATACGAATTTCTGTTGTGGAAAAGTCAGTCCCAGAATTCGTTACACGCTCTAGGTTACCAAGCACATCATAAAAATAATTAATCTTGCTGCCCAGATTATCTTCAACTTCGATTAGTTCACCTAATTCATTCTTGACTTCGGTCTTCTGCTGGCCGGCAGGGTTTGTCGTTATGGTCGTAAACGCGTTATAGGTAACTGTGACCGGCGCAGTAACTCCAGGAAGCTTGGTAGCTACCAGCCTGCCTAATATATCGTAATCAAACTCTGTCCAATACTGTGCAGTCCCGCTATGAGGCTCTGATTTTCGTTTTACTCGCCCAATGTTGTCATACTCTGTGTCTACGTAGGACCAGCTTCCATCAAATGTTTTCGAGCCACGTCGAATCTCCCGCCCTAACAAGTCAAAGTATGTCTTTGCCTCAGATCCGCCACTTTGCTTTACATGCTCTATAAATGTGCAACCTGCCAAGCCGGGTTCGTCGCAGGCAATTACTACACAAATCATGTGGGGTCAGATGAAACTTTTGCTTTCATAGCCTGCCTATCCTTACCCATTTATGGGGTTAATGATAAGCAGCCACACAGATTTTTATACAGCCTCGCGACAAAGTCTCATCTCACCCTACTTATCCCCGTGGGACATCGGTGCTCTCCATTAAATTGATCGTCGCAAAATCAGTTTAATGAATGCCGGTGTCCCCCGTTAATGATGAAGAGCCCCGACTTTCGGGTTGGAGCTGCCGATTTTGACTGGCCTGTAGTCGGACGCTCCAAATGGAGTGCCGGGATCTCTGCTAAGTAACCTCTCCCCTTCTTCTACCCCCTTGGAAATTCGACTGACTCGGCTTGCCCCTGCACCGGGACGGCCACTAGGGCAGCCAGGGTGGACGCCTCTTGGGAAACTGGGGCTGGGGCATGGCTGACCCACTGGGGGCGAGGCGAGGCGGAGAGAGGGGCAGAGGGACTCGTTACCGCTGCTGCCTGTTTGCTTCTGAGGTTATTTCTTCACTGGTACATTGCCGGGTCACACCTGGGGATCTGGTACTCGTCGCTTACAATCGGCAGGTAACCGGGTTAGGCCTGAGGGGAGACAGTGGCGCTGATTCCTAGCGATCAGCCAGTGCATAGGGCTCAATGGCAACTGGGGATTGCCCGGACGTTAGCACCCTCCTGATCCTCATCTGGAGCTCGCTCTTCTCCATCCGTGCAGTTATATCGGTGTATCGTTCAGATCAAAACAACACAGACAAATAAATTCTTACAGCGAGTCTGTTCAAGCCCGGCCGTATATGCAGCTGCGAGCGCTGGACGGATTTTCACACTGTGCTGGCCGCATGTGAACAGGTGTACTGGAATCACCTGAACGCCCCGCTGGCTCACTTGCACAAAAAAGGCGCTGGTCGCGCCTTTAATTTCATCTGACCCCACAGCAAATTTCGCGAAAGATAGCGTTTGCGATGTAGCATGGAGCGACTTGAATAGAATTACTGATGGCTGTACTGATAGAGACCACCACCCAATTTTTGCCAATATGCTACGAAATGCCCCTCCAGACAGCCCTTCTATCTACGTATTTACGTACAACCCAGGCCCAACTGAACGGAGTTTATCCAAATAGGGAAGAGCCGTTGATCAGAAATTACAAAGTCGAAGCCGCTGGTACGACTGGGATCGGGTAGTGTAATTGAAGAAAAAGGCACTCTCATTTAGGTGCCTAAATTCTCGAGAAATAGGATGTTTTTTCAACACGCAGTATGAACTAATGCAATATGAACTGAAAATCGTTCTTGGTTGCCACTAAACCTATCCTTTTATTCCTCCGCTAAATACTTGTACTTTCATCGAACCAGTCACTTCTTGATTCAGTGCGAAATTCTTTTTCTAGAACTACGGATAAGTCCAGCTTTTCAATCCCACTAGATCCATGAAACACAATGGTAGCTTTTAATAAATAGTCTTGATATTGATAATTTTCCTTTATCAGGGGACCAACTGCCACTCTTAGCAGTTTTTTACCTGAATAATCTCTAACTCTATTAGTGCCAACATCTCCCAAAGTGTATTTCTTATTATCATCTACGCCAATTAATTGGATATTGATAATCTCTAACCTTGAAATTTCCCCATCAGCAAATCGAAAGCCAAAGTGAATGTTATATGGAAACCCCCAATCCAGAAACTTCCTTTCACCTTCCTCATAGTTCTCACCATAGCGTCCCACCACATCAATACTAAACACCCCTCCGAGCATTTGTTGCTCATAGTATTTATAACCATAATGGTGAACTTCTCTACAACCGAACAGGGACACTAAGAGCACTCCTAATCCTACCAATGAAAAAGTCTTCATCATTATCACCTATTACTGGGGTGTGTTCCCATGTCGCCAATACGGAACTATATCTCGAGTAAAGTGTGTAAGCGGGTTACTTCCATAGTTTAATGTTCCCATATTAAGAGACTCTGTAACATGTGTGAATGTGCCATTATCATTTGGGCGCAGAATGATTTCATAACGGCCATAGCGGTTTGAAATTTCCCTCTGCCACCAGTTCTCTCTTCTTGCAACTTTACTGGTATATTTTAGGTTATGTTCATTACCTGGTCCGTTCCTGTGAAATTTTGTTTCACTTGGCGAAGCTTGTTTCATTCCATATTCTCCTGCCCCTTCAACTTCATCAATAGTTAAGTCATTCCTTCCATACAAGCGTTCATCTTTTAAAAATTGATCGTTTTCTACATTCCTCGCAAAATGGCTCTGTTTGCTTCTAGCTCCTGCATTATTACAAGGCCGTCCCGTACATGACGAATTATCTTTAACGGCTGTTGGCTGCTCAAAATTCGCTGGTGTTAAGCCAGCCAAACCCACTCCAGCAACTTGAATAGCTATGCCAGAATTAAAGGCACTTTCTCTTGTGGCAGTAACTACAACTTCTTCGAGAGTATACCCTGCCTGATTTGCTCCCGCAGCTATGGCTTCACTAGAAACCGTATTACCTGCCAAGTGCTCGGCTGTTGCCTGGCTAGCAACATCCGACGCAGCCATTGCGCCCCCCTCCGACACTCCGGTAGTGGTACCTGGCTGCGCCATTTCCCCCCCGATCCATGCCATTGCGGCGGCAAAAAATGCCTGTCCGCTCGTGGCACCATTCATTTTTGCGAAACCATATGCCAAAGCCGCTCCACAAGGCGGACAGTAATAACTAACGACAACTGTTATCACTGTTTGAACGACCGACTTTACAAAATCGCCAAAACTAAAGTAACCACTAGGGTCGGTATATCTCAGAGGGTTATTCATTACATAAGAATAGCGATTATAACTTTGCGTGTTATCCAAAAATTGGACAAACGGATCTGCCTGCAAAAACCTCCCAAGTCTCGGATCATAAATCCGCCCATTCATATGAATCAGCCCCACCTGATCCAGCATCTCACGGCCGGTGAAGCCCCTCGTGGTCGCTATATTCGCCACCGAGAAGTTGATGTCCGTTGCAATATTCGCCAAGACGGCAGACGTACTGGGGTTGATTCGCTGTCCCCAGGCGTCAAATCGATACTCCTGCGTATTGCCGCCCTCAACAATCACATCCAGCGAGCCCAGGTGATCCTTGTAGAGGTACTGGGTGGTTCTTGCGGTTTCGGTACCACTGCTGCTTTTTGAAATTGTGACCAGTGCATCACCGATATAGCGCTTGATCACCTGGCTGCCATCCGCCTTGGTGACCTTTTCAACACTGCCGATATAGCGGGTCACCGTGGTGCCATTGGAGTCGGTATCGGTGCGCAGGTAGCGGGCGCGATTCGGACCATACTTGAATTCGGTAGTGTGGCCACCCTTGCTGATTAACTTTGGCTTGTCGAAGGTGGTGTACTGCAGGCTGCGCCCGGAGGTATCCGACGTCATGTTGCCGTTGGCGTCGTAGGTGTAACTGATGTTACCCGTGGACGTATTGGTGACGGCGTGGGGTCCGGCATTGTTGCCGTAGGTGTAGGTACCGACGCCGGTTTTGGATTTGATATTGCCGTTTTTGTAGTACTGGATATTCTGCTGGATGGCACCCCCGACTTTGACGTGCCTGAGTCGATTCAAGCCATCGTACACAAAGGTTTCCTGGAGTGTGTTTGACCCCGTCGTTCTGGTGCGCTCGGTCAAGTTGCCGATGTCGTCCCAGTCGTACTCGTGATCCTGCACCACACCAAAGCTCGCCAGCATCGATGTATCCAGCGTTTTCAGCCTGCCGGTGGCCGGGTCGTAGTAGCGATTCGACGTCAAACCATTGCCGCTGACCCACTCGGTGACGTTGCCACGGAGGTCCATACATAGAGTGGATTTTAGGTCGAATGACAAAGCACTCACCGCGAGCCAGACGCAAAAACAGCGGCATGGCCGCTGCTTGATGACTTTCCTGAAAAGCCTATCTAGCCACTACAACAAAGAATAACACTACATCTTGGGATTTATGAATACGTGTCCTTAGTCTTTCTACGATAGACTACCTGGTGACCGGCCACCCGGCGGAAGTCAACCCCTTGGCCAACCCCCGATGGTTTAAACGCTTCCGGGTAGTGGATCGCTTGACGATGATGACCAAAAAGTCATAATTAGAATCATTGATGCCATGATTGCCAAACAGTAAATGCAATCTGTACTTCAACCCTTTGATGACGCTGCCAGCGCCTAACCTTTGAGAGGCAACCCCATGCAAGCCGCAAAACAAGATGCTTTAGATGCGATCAACCAGGCTCCCGAGAATGCCGACATGGAAGAGATTATGTACCGGCTGTACGTGCTCGATAAGGTACGCAAGGGGCTGGAAGCGGTAGAACGTGGAGACACCCTCACCAGCAAGGAATTGGAGCGAGATATTGATTCATGGTGATATGGACAAAGCCCGCCAGAGCGGACTTAAAACATATCCATGATTTTATTGCCGAGGATTCCAAACACTACGCCAGGAAAGTGGCTCAAGAGATTCGGGAGAAAACCGATATTTTGAACAAGCTCCCCGACATCGGGAAGATGGTGCCCGAAGTCGGTAAGCCTGAGATTCAGGAACTGCACATTTATTCCTACCGGATTATGTACGAAGTTAAAAATGAGCAATGTTATGTGCTGGCTGTGATCCACAAACGGCGGGATTTTGCGCCAGAGGATTTGCCTTAGATTAATATTTGATGCAATACCACCGGCCAAGGTTATTGTCGTCTAATAGACCCTGATTCCAAACAGTCTGCGCACAGGGTCCAATAACAACTGGAAAGCCCCTGACGTTACCAGCCTCATAACCCTCAACCAAATTAAGTGGGGTCAGATTAAACTTTTGCATTCATAGCCTGCCTATCCTTACCCACTGATGGGGTTAATGATAAGCAGCTATACAGATTTTAATACAGCCTCGTGACAAAGTCTCATCTGACCCTACTTATCCCCATGGGACATCGGCGCTCTCCATTAAATTGATCGTCGCAAAATCAGATTAATGAATGCCGGTGTCCCCCGTTAATGATGAAGAGCCAAAGTGCGTAAATCCTAAATATACGGTAATAACTGGCTTGCCAAAAATAACACCGCGGCATTGAGTGCATTGGTTACGGCAAAAGGCTGCTTACCTAGAGATACATCAATAAACCCCTTTGGAATCGCTTGCGCCTTTTTTTGATACCGAATCGATCTATTCACTTCTAACCTTGGCGCATTGGGGTCAATCACCAGACGAAGCCCGGAACCTCTTAGCTCTCGACGAACCGGGGCGCCCGTAACTATATTTAATAGGTAGATAAGCGGAGAAACTACAATAACCCAACCAATCACCGTAAGCCCCATCATGAATAACATGCTTTTTCCCGCCAGAGAATCCCAGCGACTCTCTAGCCTCGTAATCAGGTCACGCCCATCTCCACTTTTTGAATTGGCCAAATTTGCTGTGATGGCAAAAAAGAAAATAGCGGTTAATGACACGCATGCAGCTATAAACTCACCGGGATGTATGGAGAGCAACGCCTCCCTGTCTTTTAAGCCGTCCCAGACGAGAGCCATGAACGAAGTCATAATACTGATTGGCGCGCCGTAGTTGATAAACCAGACAAAGTAATTGGTTTCAGCGTATCTGCCGAACACCCAATTGAGTGCCCAGATCCAGATTACTATCACTAACGCTGAAACTAGAAACACTGTTATCAGTCGAGCATTACTCTGAGTGACATTTGTCTTATCATCAATATTATTCATGAAACTCTCCCTAAAACAGGCGGCTTGAGGAGCACCCCGCGAGTAGCGGTGATAGTTTCTAACCCTTTCCAATATAGCATGTCATACTCTCGCCCTTAAATTGCCTTCTAGTGCGGGGGGATTACCCTGTTGATTGAAATCGAAAGCCTGCACTACCAGACAAATCCGTCACAAAGACACAACTTCCTGTAACTCATTGATAAATTGAGGAGGCGGTCCAGAAGCGGTCCGAGAGATACCCCTCGCTCAAACTACCCTGTTCACTACCGCTTTCGCCAAAACTGCCAAAACCCTGTCTCGGGGTTTCAACAGTACTCTCGGGGTCAAATTCCGTAGGCGATCAATAAACCCCATCTTCAACCTGACCCTGGCTGCTGTTACGGCTTGACTTCACTGACCAATGGAGAACCACCGTATGACATCAGAACAAAAGGAGTAGTTTTGGCGGGGCCGTATCAATGATTGGCGCAAGAGCCAGGTCACTCAGAAAGTTTACTGCGAAGAGCGCGACTTGTCTTTTACCCAGCTTGCCTATTGGCGCACTGGATTCAACCGGGTCAAATTCGGCCGTCTCCTGAGCCAGCCACCGACCCCTGGACCCCACCAACCGGTCGCCTCGCTGTCGGCCCGAGTCTCTCCAGAGTGACAGTCTGAGAGCGAACTGGAACCGAGGCATGGGTAGGGCCATGGGTCACCCCCGGCGGGGAGAGTGGGGCAGTGTCGGCGAAGTCTGGCGAGATGCGGCAGACAGCCCTGCCAGGTAAATTTCCCAGATCGGCAGGTTTTCAGCAAACCTGGAAAACTAGCAATCTGGAATCTACTTGTCGTACCTGACGCCTTGACGCTAGCACCCGAGCGAGGCCTTGTGCGGCATAGACTGGCGTCGAGTCGCCGAGCGCGTCGATAAAATTGAGTTATGCCTGCACTACACTGCCCCGAGTTCTGGGGTAATACACAGGCGCTACAGAAGGAAACTTCAGAATCCGCGCATGGTTACAGTATTCACTATCCGTATTTGTAAAGCGGTAAATGACGCCGCGGGTGCAAAAAGCTTGACCCTTCAGGATCTTGAGAATAATTTAAATGAGAACTCTATTAGAGTTAGTCGTTGTAACGACTTCATCATCGGGGTGGTAATATAAATTCGGTCATCCGTTGTGCCTGCGATGAATGTTTACATTACTACTTCAGGCAACACATAAAAGAGGGATTTTGTTATGGCTAAAGGCAGCAGTGGTTCAAAAGGTCGTGGATCAGGTGAAGGTGGTGGCGGTGGTCGTGGCACGTCAAGCCATCCCAGTCCTGGTGGAAATTGGCCTAGCACATCAGGCAACCCATCTGGAGGCGGCCGAGGAAATGCACTGTCGAAAGGCAAGTAGGTAAGTTTGCTTGTTGGCTCTTTTGGTGTATCAGTTCTGCAAGTCCCAAACCCTAACAAGCGCATGTTGTTAGCCCCTGCGGGGCTGGGATCTGCGTCCCGCTGCACTTTTCTACAGCTCCAAATGTGGGCGTTATATTTCAATGAGAGCAAGGTGCCACGTCACCCTGAATTAAGTGAAGTTCTAGCTGAGCAGTGTAGCTATGAGTGGATGTCACTTACTCCCCAGATGCTACCTTTCAGGAATTGAGCCAATGCTGAGAATGCAGAGGGTATTAAGTGGGGTCAGATGAAACTTTTGCTTTCTTAGCCTGCCTATCCTTACTCACTTGTGGAGTTAATGATAGGCAGCTCCACAGATTTTGATACTGCCTCTCGACAAAGTCTCATTGTGAAGCTCCCCCTTTTTCCGAAAATGGTTGCGTCCCCTTTTTCCCTCCGGCAGTTGATAGTGTTTCAGGTCATTGAATCAGGGCGTTGCGCAACCCGTACAGGGATTGCCGCACTGCGCGAACCTGGTCCTTGCTCAACACATTGGTGCGATCACAGCGAATATAGCTCATAACATCGTGTGGTGCGGCGCTGTATTTGAATGTCGCGAAGTTGGACGAAAACGAATACTTTGGGCCGTCATCGCAGCGGTCAACACCCTGGTTATCCCAGAACCCCTCCGAGAAGGCCGGCATGGTGTCATGGGTGGCCAAATAGCAGCCGCCTTTTCCGCTGCACGCAGTTGTGGCGTAGCGATCGCCGTCGAGATTGTGGATCGAGGCATGGTTGGTCGCGGTCTCTTCGTTTTTCAGCATCGTTTCAATTGCCGACTTTGTTGTTTTGGCAGTGCGATAGGCATGAGCTAGCTGGAAGAAGTGACCGAGTTCATGGGCGAGTCCGCGCGGTGAGGGACGATCGTGAGTGACTGTGCTGTTACCGCGGTACCACTCTACATAGGTGCTGTCAGCATCCTGGCCATTGAGTCGGATTCCAGTCGGTCTGGTCATGGCAATGAAGTTGGCCCGACCACTGGAGCAGCCCTTATTGTTGCTGTGGGGGATGATGATCGGAATCGAGTCCGAGGGAATATTGGTTGCTGACCAGGCATTGAGCGGATTGCGGCTTTTCCCACAACTAAAATCGGCCAGGTCCTGGTTCTGGGTGACTGTTTGAGCCGCATTCATAAACTCGATGCCGGCGGCGGCAAAGGTGCGGTTGGCGCCCTCAATCCAGCGCTGGATACCCGAGTTGGTGAACTCGTCAGCGGCCAGGTCGTTTTCAAGCCGGCTACTACGAAGTGCAGCTTGACCGACCGGGCATTGCTGTACAGGCCAAAGCTGTAGTTGTTGGCGATCAGGTGAGTCCAGTCGGAGCGCCATCCGGTGTCGATGCTCTTGATGCCGTAGTCACCACTCTTGTTGTCAACATACAAAATCGCTCGCCCGCCGCCATGGCACGAAGAATCGCTGCCGGTACGGGGCTTGCCGACGATCAATACCGGATTCATCTGGGCTTTCCCGCAATCCTCGGATAATCGGTAGTGAGCCTGATAGAGCAGAATGTCGCTGCGCGATTCGCCACCGTAGTGCTCGCCCACCCCCAGCAAAGCCGTATGGGCGATGCCGGCGTTGGGCAGGTCCTTGACAGTCTTCGCGTACGGGTCCCAGATCCGCACCTCCCCACCATCCTGGTTGTGCAGCACCAGTTCCTGATCGTCATCGTCGTCAAAATTGCCTGCCGCTATTTGATCCCAATAGCTGCTAATGATCGTGGTGGATTGAAGCTCCAGGGTCTTGCTTTGACTGGAATATTTGTAAAACTGCGCGGTGCCGGTACTGCGCTGGTAAAACAAGACGCGGCTGACGCCAGAGTAATTAAATGGAACGACAATGTCCCATCCCTTCGCCTGGTCGGTGTTGGTAATGAGGTTTGGAATAGTTTGTGAAAACCGCAATGTGGCCTTGTTTGTTTCGAGTTTGAACGCCTTGAAGTCACCGGTATCGCGGCTGTAGAGAACGACATTGGCATCGACGCCGTTGAGAAAATTCGCCGGCATGATATCTGACCAGATAGTGGTCCACTTGTAAGTGTGCGGCTGCTGCAGGGTACCATCGTGGCTGATGACAGCGGTCTTGGCGTTGCCGCTGTTGCGGTCATATACCAATAGCAGGTTGTGTCGCAGAACTGTTGCATGGGTCCAGTCCCGTTGCCACTTTTTGGCACTGCCGAGGGTGATGTCTCCTTGCCGGTCGAATACGAGCCATTTAGCATTAGTGCTGTTCAGTGCTTGACCCGGGGTCGATGCCAGGAACAAAACAAGTAGAAACAGGATTTTAAGCAGCGGAGCTTGGAGGAATGTCATTTTAAACTCCTTCTCGCGGAGTAAAGGAAGGATCAAAACCCTTATTGCTTTTAGCCTACTTTAAAACTGAGCCTACTCCTAAAATCAGACACTGGCTATTTGTAAATATCTATTCAAGCCAACTACTGCAAAAATACTGAAAAATCATGTGGGGTCAGATGAAACTTTTGCATTCATAGCCTGCCTATCCTTACCCATTTATGGGGTTAATGATAGGCAGCTCCACAGATTTTGATACAGCCTCGCGACAAAGTCTCATCTGACCCTACTTATCCCCGTGGGACATCGGCGCTCTCCATTAAATTGATCGTCGCAAAATCAGATTAATGAATGCCGGTGCCCCCATTAATGATGTAGAGCCAATGTTTACCAGGGCTCACAGCTCATTAAGCTCAGACCACACCCTCAACTGATCAAGAATATCCAGAGCAGAACGCCCAAATTCGGTTAGCTCATAAGTAACCGCTACAGGGCGATCGCTGATTACAGTTCGTATTACCATGCCACGCCCTTCAAGTTCTTTGAGGCGCTGGTCAATCATTTTCTTACTCGCGCCTCCCAACATCCTGGTCAAGTCATTAAACCGTACAGGCCCATCTTTGAGGTGATAAATGATGGAGCCAGTCCATTTCCCGCCGATGAAGCGCATACCCTTTTCAATCGCACAGGGCTCCATACATGCGTCATAAACTTTTTTCCGACCGTAACTATCTGTTTCTACGCGACTTTTCATGCTTTTTGCTCAACTTTTTTAAGGTTACTAAAAGTATACTAATTGATTATATATTATAGGTAACAATACTATACCTGCAGCAATTAACTAACCACTACTTCTTGTTCAAAAGTTCGTTCAATGCGAGGAAAGAAGACATGAGCAATATCTTGATTATTAACGCACATCACAAATACCCATTTTCAGAAGGTCGTCTAAACGGCGCTCTGGTTCAAATGGCAGATGAACTACTACAAGCCAAAGATCACGAAACGCGTATCGTTAATATCGATGAAGAATGGAATGTAGCAACTGAACTAAAAAACCATCAGTGGGCTGACACCATCATTCTCCAAACGCCTGTGAATTGGATGGGGGTACCTTGGACGTTTAAGAAATATATGGATGAAGTCTATACCGCAGGCATGGGGGGTCAATTGTGCAATGGTGATGGTCGCCATGAAGACACGCCCAAGAAGAACTACGGCGCAGGCGGTACGCTCACTGGAAAAAAATACATGCTGTCTTTGACATTCAACGCCCCAAAAGAAGCATTTGATGATGAAAGTGAATATCTGTTTCAAGGTAAAAGCGTGGATGACCTATTTTTCCCCATGCATATAAACTTCCGCTTCTTTGGTATGCAGCCGTTACCAACTTTCGCCAGTTTCGATGTGATGAAAAACGCAGAAGCCGAAAATGACTTCAAACGTTTCTCTGCTCACATTCAAGAAAATTTTTAATCCAGATTGTAGTCAAACTTATGGATCCACAATTTAGGAAGGCGCTTTCAGGATTGGCACTAGCCATGATCGCATCAGTTTCAAGTGCCCAGGAATTTTCTTTAGCGCATATTGCTTCGCCAGAGCACTACAATCTTGTTATGGAGAATGAGCACGTACTGGTTCTAAAAATGGTGCTGAAGCCTGGAGATGCTGATCACGCTCACCGGCACCATAACGAAACGGTCTACATTCAAAAAGGTGGCCAGATAACGATTACCGAGAAAAATGGAAAATCCTTTGTTGCTGATATTCCTGACGGCCATGTGATGTGGCATGAAGCCTGGGCGCACCAAGTAAGCAATACAGGTGATACAGAAGTCATCGCCATTATTGTTGAGCAAAAATAGTTAAGTTATCTCCGAGGAGTATTTATGTTTACCTACTATGATGTTGATAATGCACCGGAAGAATCCAAAGCACTAATGAAAGCCTCCTTAAAAGGCTTCGGCATGGTGCCTAACCTACATAGAATATTAGCGGAAGCACCCGCTAGCTATGAAGCCTATAACACGCTGTTCAACCTGTTCATGAAGAAAACCACCTTGTCGCCGATCGAGCAGCAAGTGATATTTATGACAGCCAATTTTGAAAACAACTGCCACTACTGCGTTCCTGGGCATACCTGGATGATGCACGCAGCTAAAATGCCAGATGATGTGATTGATGCATTGCGAGAGGGCACCCGGATTCCGGATACAAAGCTTCAGGCGCTCCATGATTACACCAGAGCATTGTTGGATAACCGTGGCCACATAGGGGACGAGCAGCTTCAAGCCTTCATCTATGCAGGGTATACCAAACGTCAGGCTTTAGAAGTATTGACTGGACTCGCTTCGAAACTTATTTCGAACTTCACCAATGCCATAGCCCATACCGAGCCTGATGAGGCCTTCCAAAAGTATGCATGGACTCATCCAACTCAACGTTAAAGAATAAGTAGTTGACGAACACTCAATATAAACCGGACGGCACTGCATTCATTACTTGGGTACAACCTTCAAGCGAAACCCGCGCGCAGCACAAACGAGTGCTGCTAGCGGGCGCCGTTGCCAGTAGCCAATCTGACCCGGTTTGTGCTGATTTACACGACGTTATTTTTTAATTGCTTTCAATTAATGCTCGTGTCTCCTTTGATGTGAGCATATAGTGAGAGTGCCCCACATATGATTCCACAACTCATTTAGCCTCAAGGAGATGTCGTCCACGACTCCGGGTTATTACAATTAAAGAATGGAATATTAAAGAGAGCAGCCACTTCGTCATTTGTTATATAGCCGAGTTACAAGCGCTATTAGTGACATGCCATTATTCGATTTACTACAGATAAAGTATGCACTCAAAGGAGCTGAACCGTGTATTTTCAAAAATCTATTTGCGCAAGTTTCTTTGCGGCTGTAATCGCCGCTTCCACGACCACCAACGCTGGCGTCTTTTCCACGATTTATCTTTTCGGAGACAGCCTGTCGGATCAGGGTAACCTTTTCGCGGCATCCGATTCGCTGATCCCGGGCGCTGACAATGGAGTCCCCCGAAAAGACTACTATTCAGACGATGGCGGCACCTTCGGGCGCTTCACAAACGGGAAAAACTGGGTTGATCTATTCGCAGAAAATCTGGACATGTACTCGCTGCCCACCCTCCATGGTGGTAATAATTTTGCCTACGGTGGAACTCGAAACAAGCACAATATTGTCGAGCTCAATAGTACGAAACCACCTGAGGTACAAGCTCTCACAAGTATAATCCCCGGGCTGCAAGGTGATCTCTTCCCGGAAGATGCATTCCCCTGGACATTGCAGGGTCAGACAACCGCATTCGAAACACTGGGCGTGATTGATCCGGACGCACTCTATGTGGTTTTTTCCGGTTCAAACGATTTGTCTGAAACTGTATTAATGCTAGCCGTTGGAGTCCTGCCATCCAGCGAAAACACTCTCGAAAGCTGGTTGTTCGGTGTGTTATTGGGGGTCGAACAGACGATTGATACGCTGATAGCCGCGGGAGCACAGGAGATCCTGGTTCCCAACTTGCCAAATCTGGGCATAGTTCCTGGGTTAGTTAATTCCCAGCTGTCTGGCTTGGCGACTCAGATTTCTGTGCAATACAACAGCCTCCTGAAAACGATGCTGACCACCAAAGAAGCCAAAGGCGTCAACGTTATTCATTATGACTTTTACAACTTGACCACCGAGATTTCAATTCATCCGGAGACATTTGGCTTTACCAATGTTACCGGGCAATGTTACTCGGGCTTTGTCGCCCCAGTGGTTAGTGAAAGCATCACCGTGTGCGACAAGCCGCAAGAATACGCTTTCTGGGATCAGGAGCATCCGACTACTGCCGTTCACAAGATAATGGCTGATCGCATGTCAACGCAATTGCTTCCAGACATGCTAGAGCGCCTGAGACTGCAAATCACTGAGATAGATGCTAAAACCGGAAAACCTATACTGAAGAAGTTTAAGAGTGCCATGAAAAAGCTCGAAGATCACAACCCCAAAAATGATCAAGCCGCGATAAAAAAATTCGAAAGTCTTATTAAAAAGGTGAAGAGTAAACAGAGGAAGAAGATTTCTGAGGATCTAGCTTCATCAATAATTTCGCGAGTTGAGAAAATTATAGGACTCTTACATTTGCAGCTATAAGTATTAGCAGTCGGAGAAAGGCCAGAGCCATCCGTGCCGCATACTCCGCATTTATATTTTTGCAGCGGCGGCTTCCTCGTCAGGGCCGCACATGATATTTTGGGGAAGGATATATATCCAGCCTCGCAAAGTTCTGACGACTCGCTTATCGCAGTCATCTATTAACACAGTGCCTCTTTCATAGTGTGTTACGTCGCTTAGCTTATAAGCGATTGTTTGTGCTTTAGTTGTATTCTTGAAGTGCCCCCCAGCATCTTTCATTGCAGCTTCTATAGACCTAATTATAGCGCCAGATACGACTCTGGAGAGCTCTTGCCCGTCTTGTGCCAGCCAATAATCAGAAGGGGTAGAACTTTCGGTAACGGCAATTGCTTGAATCATGTTCTGGTAAACAATTTTATCTTCCGGGAGGTCTTTATAGATAGTGATAGCGTTCTTGAGGACCAGGGATTTTTCATCTTGCGCCATATAGAAAACAGGGCTCATTTCGATGATAAAGCCGAAGTTCTCAGGGTGTTCTGTAATACTATGAAACTTCCCATCCGGAATTATAGTATTCAATGATGCCAGACTAACTGCAGCAATATAACTATCCGTATAGCGGGCTAATACACTTTGATACTTATCCAATATTAAATTTGCTTGTGCTTGAGCCTCTGCTGCCTTGGCTTCATCTACTGCACTTTGGGTAATTGCATGTGCCGCAAGCATTGCCGCAAACCCTGCAGCCCCTGGTCCGTACAGCATGCCGCCAGCGCCTTGATAGGGGCCAGAACTTTCAAGCCCTCCGAGAAAACGAGGCTCGCCACTATTAACAACAACCAAACCAACATGCTCAATTGATTCATTTTCTGGTTGTTGCTGATATTGTATATAGTGCCTGTGATTCTGCGATCCACAACCAGTAAGGCCTGCGATCGCCGTGCAACAGAGCAGTATAAAAAGGTGGGCCTTCATTTCAAGTTCAATTAAAAGTCGTTAGTAAGAGTGGATTTTCCTTCAGCAAGCGCTTGATAGTAAGCGTTGGTCAAGCCGGGAAACGCAGGCGGCTCGTCCCAAACAATATCGGAGGCCTTGAATATTTGAACCGGCTTATACCAGGCATAGGTATTTGTACGAAGATCTACCATGTAACTTAGCGCAGAAAACCAGCCTTGCGGGTCACCTACCGGAACGTAGCTGGAATAATTTCTGTGTATACCCAGCCCTTGAATTTCTACTACCAACAAGTGCGTAATGTCGCTGTCATTGGCAAAGGATGAATAGTCAAATTTAGGCGACTGAGGGTCACTGGATTTAATCTTTTTTAGTGCTTTTCCACTAAATTTTTCGCTCAACACAACCACTTCCAGGCCCTTGCTTTCCAGCTTGTGCTTTATCTCTTCGGGCAGTGACTGTAACTCCGAAGTGTCGAAAGTATCCACATTTTTGCTCAACGTTGCATGATTACCTTCAGCTACCGCCACACAAAGCAAGCAGCCGGCGCCGGGCAGAAAAACATCGGGTGCCGGAATCTCGGAAATGACAACACCAACCTTTTGATTCGGCGTGTCCCAGAATTCGGTTTGTAGTGCAATAGGTTGGGTGGGTGCGGTGGCGCAGGCGCTGGTCAACGCGGCCAAAACAAGCAAGAGGCTAACTCGAAAAAGCATAATCAATCCTTAATTTTGTATTATTTATTCCTTCAATGCACTGCCAGCTAGTTGTCGTCAGGCAAAAAGATGGCGGAAACAATACTAAATGATATAGGTGACAGGCAAGTAGAATTTACTGATTCCGGTATATTTCAGGTCTTTTATATGCTTATACTTTACACTGCGACTTGCAGGTTTTTGAGAGATTGTCCACCGCTCCCTTCGAGCCAGAAGCGGTCGTTTAATCCGACTCTGACCCCAGTTCATGCAATGCACATCAAAGCGCTACCAGATACCATAACGCTTCTTCATATAACACTATATTAAGGGTTAAATTATGCGCAGATTAATACGGCTTTTAACGCTATCAGTCTCGCTAGTGGCAATTTCCGCTTGCACTTGCTACATGGGTCCGCCTGTGGCCGTCGCGAAGACTGAGGCCCCTGCCAAGACTGCGACCGTCGCGAAAACTGAAACCGTTGCGAAAACTGAAACCGTTGCGAAAACTGAAACCGTTGCGAAAACTGAAACCGTTGCGAAAACTGAAACCGTTGCGGAGACTGAGGCCGTTACCAAACCAGGCGACGTCGTACTGAGCAGCAGCGCAGACGTCGCGGGTTGCAAGTTGCTCGGTACGGCCACGGGCAAGGCCAGAACCAAATGGCTCAACTCGCGCAACGACAAAAGTGTCGCCACCGAAGTGCTCAAGCGGGCACGCAACGAGGCGGCCGACATTGGTGGTAACGTAATGGTGGAAAAAACAGCGCTGCTAAATAACAGCCAAACCTTCTCAGTCTACAGCTGCCCCTGATACAGGGTAGAGCCTAAAGCTGGACACCAGCATTCGTTCGACGAACAAACACGGAAACACCTGCGATTGGCAGCTGCCATTTCGCAATACCTTGTTTGCAAAAAATCAATTGGACGGGGTGTATAGTAGAACCGGATAAATTTGCTACACTCGTGCCTGCGCAATATATCCCGGCGAGCCAGGTTTTCCTATTAGGCTTGCCGGATAGAAACCCTGAGACAACCTCATGAACAGCAACAACAACCCTAACAATAACAAGGCTTTTTAAATGCCGTTTAACCCCCACGTAAAGCGTCACACCACTTATTTCAAGGGTGGCCGTCCCCTGAAGCCAAACACCCGGATTCGACCGTCGGCATCCGACGAGGCCATGGCAATCACACTCGGAGAGCCGCGAGTAACGAAGCGGATGCCGCTACCTGTATGAGTGCGCTGCGAAATTATCTGGGGCCGAAATACTGGCTGACCTGGCTGAGCCTCGGCTGCATGTGGTTATTGGGGCAGTTGAGCCTGCGCGCTCAAGTTCGCGTTGGTAAATTACTTGGCCTGGTGGTTTTTCATTTAGCTCGACGCCGGCGTCACATTGCCGAGGTCAATATCGATCTGTGCTTTCCGGAATTATCGGAGGATGAGCGGGCTAAACTGGTCAGGAACACCATCAATGAGAATGCGATCGGACTGGTTGAGACCTCCTCCGCCTGGTGGAAGGACCCGGAGTACTACCGCAACAAGCTGGAAATAGAAGGCCAGGAACACTTGCAGGAGGCTCTTTCCCACGGACGCGGCGTGATTATGGTGGGTGCGCACTACACAACACTGGACCTTGGCGGGGTTCTGGTATCGCTGATACACCAGCCCACGGTCATGTACCGAGCCAATCGCAATCCGCTGTTCGACCTGATGATGAAGACGCGCCGGCAGCGCTTCTGCAAACGAGTGATTGAACGTCGACAGATGCGTGAAGTCTTCGCTGCCATGAAGGCGGGTGACTTGATGTGGTACGCGCCCGACCAGGATTACGGCCGCAAACAATCGGTATTCGCGCCTTTTTTTGGTGTTCCCGCGGCAACCATAACCGCCACCAGCAGGTTAACAAAAATCAACCAGTCGCCATTGATTATACTCAGCCACCACCGGAAAGCCGATAACAGCGGTTACATCCTCAGTTTCAGTCCAGTGGTAGAAGGCTTTCCCAGCGGTAATGACCTTACGGATACGACACTGATCAATAAACTGCTGGAGGAGCAAATTCGCAAGAATCCGGCCCAATACATGTGGGTCCACCGGCGCTTTAAGACGCGCCCGGAAGGCGAAGACAAGCTCTATTGACGCCTGGCTTCAGCCACCTTCGCTCCGTCAACAATTTCAGTAAACCACGCAGCCATAGGACCCGGAGCACAGCCCCAGTGGCCCCGGGATGGCCACTGGAATCAAACCGGAACTGGGGCACGGCGCCCCACCCTGCCATAGCAGCCAAGCAGCAACCGGTCGACATCGCAACTGGCGGAGAGCCCTGACCGAAGCCCCGCTGCCCCGGCGCCAGCCCCTCTAAAATCGGCTTTGCCACCCCAGGGTTTAGGAGTATATTCAGGCCAAGGGGCGCTATCCTGGCGTCGCGTTGCGCACACCAACCCCGGTCGTAGCTCATTGGCGGCTCCTGCCAAGTTTGCTGGATAGGCAAATCTTTGTGAGTCTATCACCGTGTTTATTGATTTCACTCTTCCAACCTATACCGTCGAGCAACGTGAGCGGGCCCTCCACCCCAGCATGGCCTATACCCTGGCTGCCACAATGATATACGGCTTCGACCCCTCAATAGCCACCCCTGCAAAGACTTAACCGAAAGACAGGTATTGTCACGGAGCGTTCCATGACTACAAATGACAAACTCAAACGTAAGCACGACATCGCCTACGCCTGCTTTATTCCACCGGGGCTGGTTTACCTGATTGGCGGCATTGCACCCTACTTGGCCATGGATACTGGTACGGCTGGCGGGGTCGGTTTCCTCATCCTGATTCCCCTGGCGCTGGCGGCACTGACGTCTGTGCCGCTGGGTCTGTATTACTCACTCCCATTTTGGCGCGACCGGGTGCTGGTTTTCCTGGCAGTTATCACCCTTATCATGCTGGTGCAACTGTTCGCCGAGTGGGGGCCAGTCAAATTCAGGAACCTGGCAGGGTTACTGTACGGTGTGACCGTATTGCTGATAGAGGCCAGCTGGTTTCTGCTGCGGCGCGGCCGGACCTATACCGCGTAATAATGCAGCGGGTGTTTTGCAGCGCCGCCCAATCTATGTAAGCCAGTTAGCAACTGGTCAATATTTAATCCCTCCGTCCCCTTTTCACCGTCCCATTTTCAACTACAGGCGCCACTGCAGCCCGATCCAGGCGCCCCGGGGAGCGCCGGCGCCGAGGAATACCGGGCTGGGATTGGCCAGTGCCGGGATGACTTCGGTGGGGTCTTCTCCCAGCAGGCCAAAGTTTTCGTATTCTCGGTCGAACAGGTTATCCACTCGCAGGTACAGCTGCCAGCGCTCGCCAGGGGCGTAGGCCAGGTTGAGGTTGACCAGGGTGAAGCTGCTGACCCGGTCGAGCTGGTTGGATTCATCGCCGCGCAGCACCTGGTCGCTGTTGTGAATCAGCTCCAGTCCCAACTGTGTCGCCGCCCCCAGCTGGAGCTGGCCCAGCAGTTTTAGCTGCTGGCGCGGAATGGACGGCAAGCGGTCGCCCTTGCCTACCTGGACCTCGCCGGCGGCATCGGCAAAGGCGTGATTGGGGCTGAGTACCGCCATGTCGCTCTCGAAGGTAGCATCGATCCAGGCGTAGTTAAGACTCCAGTCGAAGCGCCCGCGGGCACCACTCAGACCCAACTCCAACCCGCGCCGGCGGGTGGCATCGACATTGGCAAACAAGCCGGTGGCACGGCCGGTGGACTGGAACAGGATGTCGTCGCGGTTGCGGGTGCTGAACAGGCCCAGGCTGTAATCCAGCTCGCGCCACTGGCCGCGGCTGCCGACTTCGAGATGGCGCGCCACCACTTGCTGCAGTGGCGGGTCGGCGAGGAAGGCGTTGGGCAGGCGGCACTCGAAATCGATATCGTCCGGGTCGTCGCCGCGCTCCAGGGCAAACCGGCGGGCCACTTCGAACACTCCTTCGTTGCAGGCCAGCTCAATGGGTGTCGGTGCACGCGACGATTCACTCAGCGACGCGTAGAACTGGCGGCCGGGAGAGGCCTGGTAATGCAGGCCGAGGGACGGATTGAAGCGGCTGAAACGATGGTCGCCGTCGAGCTCCGGGCGCGCCCCGGAGCGGTCGCGCAAGCGCACCTCGGTGCGGTTGAAACGCCCTGCCAGGGTCAGGGTCAGCGCCTCGCTCCAGCGCAGGGTATTGGCCACCAGCAGGCTGGCGTTGCGGCTGCGGGTGCGCACCTGCACCGACTCGTCGGCGAGCAACGTGCCGGTGCCCAGGCCGCGGGTACTGCGGGTCGACGGGTCGAGCCCGGCCAGCTCGGTGACCGAGCTGAAACCGCTCTCGCCGAGACTGTAACCGGCACCCACCACCAGGCTGTTACTGCGCCCCAGCAAGCGATGATTCCAGCTCAGCTGCAGATCCAGGCCACGGCTGCGCTGGCGGCGCTGGCTGATGTTGTTGATCGCCTCATCGCTTAGCGCAGCCCCTGCGGGCAACTCGGCGCTGATATCCTCTGGCAGCAGCGAATCCGGATCCAGACCCGCTGCCTGGGCACGGTCCTCGATCAATTGCGCCAGGCTGGCATAACTGCTGACGCTGGCATCAGCGCCGCTGCAAATGTCGTCCAGCTCGATATCCAGCTGAGCTTCGAGCACGTCCTCCAGCTCTTCAGCATCCTCCAGTAGCGCCTCGGCACCACCGGCAAACTGGCACAGCTCCAGCTCTGAGGCGTCGCCGTTAAATGCATCCGTATCGTTGTCACGCCAGTAGGCGCTGCCGGCCAGCTGCAGGCCGTCGCTGATAAAATGAAAGCCGTCGAGAGACGCCATGCGCATGTGGTTGCGGGTATTGTCCGGGGCGGTAAACACAGCGCGGCGATCTTCCTGCAGCAAGCCCAACGGTGAGGCGCCATTGCCCGTCAGGTCGCTGTCGCCCTGTTGCAGTGCCAGGTTGAGGCCGGAGCGGTCGGCATCGCGCCAGCTGAGGCTGCCATACCAGCGCAGGGTCTCCGAGGGGGAATGATCGCGCCAGCCGTCCTCCCGCAGGCTGTCCACATTTACATAGTAGCCCCACTGGCCGTTGTTGCCCCCCGCTTCCAGCACGCCTCGCTCGCGCCCCCAGGAGCCGGTCGCCATCTCCAGCTGCCGTCCGTCAAAATTGAAACCGTTCTTCATTGTCGCGACCACCGCCCCGCCCAGGGTATTGAGGCCAAACAGCGGGTTGGCACCACTGTGCAGGGTCAACTCGGCGATGGCCGAAGCCGGCAACAGGTCCCAGTTGACCGCATCGCCGAGCGGTTCGTTCAGGCGCACGCCATTCTGGTACACCGTCATGCCCTGGGGCAGCCCCAGCAGCGGCGAAGCGGTAAAGCCGCGAAACTGCAGATCGGGCTGCAGCGGGTTATTTTGCGCCGAATTAATGCTGACACTGCCGAGACGACTGTTGGCGAAGTCAGTGACATCCAGCTGATGGGAGCTGCGCAGTTGTTCGGCAACAGCGTGTTGCACCCCATAGGGCAAACGCTGCAAATCCGGCGCCAGGCCGCTGACCGGAGTTGCCGCCACCACTTCCACCTCCTCCATCGGGCCCGCCTGCAGGGCAGCACAGGGCAGCAAAAAAGAGGGCAGCAAAAAAGAGGGCAGCAGCAAACTGCACCAAAGACAGCGCAGAGCCAGGGTTCGGCATTGCCGGGGCAGATTGAAGAATGACGGTTGCAGCAGTGCAGGCAAGTGCATAGCGGAGTGCCTCTCGGCAGCGTAATTATTATCGATGTGGCGCTGCCAGCCATCCTAGACCGAGCCCGACAGAGGGGTAAATGCTGCTTTCGAACCAATCACTATGGTTCCCGGGGAGGATGGCCTTGCTGAGGCCTGCCCCCCCGGAAGCAGTTGGCGACCTGCGCCGATTTAGACAACTGCACGCACTGCCAGCACCCCTGCGGCTGGACAAACAGACTTAACGCTCGCTACACTGGCGGATTGATAAAACGTAACGCACGTCATAGCTGCTACCAAGCGGGCTGTGGTTGCCGGACACCAGCCGCAACCGGCACCCACGCGCAAGAACTGAACAGTGGTTCATACCGCCGCCTCAAACGGTGGCATTAAACATGACTGGCAGAACTCTATAGTGATACGGTTCTGCAACCATTAGTGCCAGCATCAACGCAGCTGTTTTACTGGAGAAAACCATGGCCAGAGGCAATTCCAAGGCAAACAATTCCCACGCCACGATACTCAAGGTATCGATTGAACTGTTTGCACAACACGGCTTTGAAGGCGTTACCATGCGCCAGATAGCGCAAGCAGCAAAGGTTACCCTACCGGCGATTTATCATCACTTTGGCAACAAGGAAGAGCTCTACCGGGCGGTCGAAACTGACTTGTACGGCCAGCATGCCGACAGTCTGCTGGTTGACCTGCACGCCGCCGCCAGCCCGGAAGAGTGCCTGCGCCATTTTATCGGCAACCTGATCGACCGCCTCGAATCCGACCCGGCCTATTTCAAACTGGTACAGCGCAATCTGGTGGAGGATTGGCCAGAGAACCACCAGTTTTTGGTTGATCTGTCATTGCAGGGTGTATTCGATGAACTGAAAAAACTGCTCAACACCTTTATTGATGGGAGCGGTGACGGCATGCAGCCGATTCTTATCTTTTCAATGATTTTCGGCTTTCTCACCCTGCAACCAGTGGCGAGGATGGTGAGCGGCTACCGCCTGGCCAAAGTGAGCCGCGCCAAAAAGCGTGCTATGCTGATCGACAATATCATCAGCTTTATCAAAGTCAGTCCGGCGGAATAGAGCGCCCTAACCATGACCAGTGCCGCTAACAATAAAAAGTCCGCGCCCTATTTATCCCGCACCAAGGTAACGCCCCCCCAACTGCCCCCCCAGGTCATGCAGCGCAGCCAATTGCTGGATCAACTCTGCGCCTATCCGGCAACGCGCAAACTGACCGTACTCCAAGCGCCCGCCGGATACGGTAAAAGCACCACCATGCGACAGGTTATGGCGCGCTATCAGGAGTTGGGCTTTGTCACCATTTGGCTTAACTTCGACCACCGGGACAACGACATTACCCGCTTTCTGGCTGCATTCAGCCTGGCCGTCGCCCCCCATACCGATGAACTGGACGAAACCAGCTACAAGCAGCAGCGCAATGAAGAGTTGGCCCACCGAATTATTGAAGGCCTGACTACCATGGCGCACCCCACAGTCATCTTTTTTGATAATCTGGAGGTGATTAAAAACCCGGCCGTAGCAGGGCTGATCACTCGGGGTATTGAAGCACTGCCGGACACTTGCCGTATCTTTATCGGCAGCCGTACCCAGCCCGCCATCGGTATGGCGCGGCTGAACACCAAAGGCCAGCTGACCCATGTCGATAGCGACGCGCTGCGCTTCAGCGAGAGCGAAACCCAATTTCTGTTGACACAAAAACAGTCCGCCCGGCTCACGCCAAAGCAAATTCAGCAATTATACAAGAGCACCGATGGCTGGCCCGCTGCCCTGAAGCTGGCGACATTTGCCCTGCAGGGTAAAACCAATGCCGACCAGGTGATTGCCAACTTCTCCGGCACCAACGCCGCCGTTGCCGCCTACCTTGCGGAGGAGGTGCTGGCCTCACTGCCACAGAACACACAGGATTTCCTGCTGCAGAGCAGCATCTTCGAGGAAATGGATGTCGACATTTGCAACCGGGTCCTGCAGCGGCAAGACAGCTTGGCGATCCTGCTCGATCTACACGATCGCAACCTGTTTATAAATATCTCCGATGAACAGGCCAACCTGTTTCGCTACCACAACCTGTTTCGCAATTTCCTCCAGACTCAACTCCAGCGCCGCCACCCGCAACAGCTTGCCACTCTGCACCAGGCGGCCAGCCAGGTCTATCTGGATCAGGGCCGCCATGTACCCGCCATCTTCCACGCCCTCAAGGCAGGGGACACCCAATTAGCACTGACACTGCTGCAAGAACAGGCCGACCGCCTGGTCGGTCAGGGTCGCATCGGCCTGCTTACCAGCCTGCTTGGCCAGGTCCCCATGGGGCTGCTAGACCAGCACCTGCACTTAAAGCTTATCTATGCCCTCTGCATGACCTATACCCGGGGCCCGCAACAGGCCTATGACCTGCTCAAGGATATGGACAACAGCGATCTGCCGCCAGAACCCAAGGCCTACCTGCTGGCACTGCGGCCGATGCAACTGGGAATGATGGATCGCATTGAGGAGGCTCACGCCCAGGGGTTGGCTGCACTGCCTGTCATCCAGGACGACACCCCGAACCCGAAAACCATCTTGTCCCAAAGCCTGACCCAGACCAGCATCATTCTGGGCGAACACGATGCGGCACGCAGCTTCTGTGACCAGGCCCGGCGCCGGCCCAGCTCCGGCAACGACCTATTCAACCAGGTCATCGCAGAATCGGCAGAGAGCAGCATTGACCTGATGCACGGGCATTTGCAGCAGGCCAGCCACCGCATCAAGCTCGCCATGGAGCGCCGTGCCGAACCGGACAATAGCCAGCGCAACCGACGCGGCATTACCATGGCCAGCATCCAACAAGCGGAAATATTGTACGAACAGGACCAGTGCCAGGCTGCCCGCAGTCTGTTGGCCACGAACTCCGCACTGGTACAGGACGTCGGGCCGCCGGATTCACTCATTACCGCCGTCGTCATCCTCTCGCGTATCGTTGACGATGACGGCGATTACGATCACGCCCTGCAACTACTGATCGAACTGGAAAACAGTGGCCACCGGCTGCAATTGCCGCGGGTAGTTGCCAGTGCCCGCCTGGAGCGTTCAAGGTTGTGGCTGGCACACGGCGATCACCAGGGCGCGCAGGCGCAACTCAAGTTGGCGCAGAGCACCTACGACTGGGACAGCGCCGCAAACCTCTGGTTTAGTGCCAACGATACGCTGACGCCGAGCCTGGTCCAGCTGCGCTTGCAGATCCGCAGCGGCCAAGCCGACAAGGCCGTACCCGAGGCCCGCAGGCAGCTCAAGGCGGCCGAGCGCAGCCACCGCGCCCGTCGCGCTTTAAAGCTGCGCATCCTGCTGGCGGAAGCCCTGTTCGCCAGCGGCGACCACAACTCGGCCCGGCGCACCATGAGCCAAGCTATGGAGTATTCTGCAAAGGAAGGGTTTGTGCGAACGTTGCTTGAAGAGGGGCCGTCGCTTACTCCTCTCTTCAAGGACATGGGGGTCAGCTGGCCCCCCATGCACCAGGGGCAGGAGAGCACACCCACTGGCGAGCACAGCGCGGCCAGCGCTCAACTATCGCCACAGCGGGTTATTGCCGCCATGCCCGAGGAAGACCGCCTGACCAATACAGAAATGAAAGTATTGTCGGTCCTGGCGCTGGGGCTTTCCAATATGGCCATGGCGGAAAAGCTGTTTGTATCCGAGTCGACCGTGCGCACCCACCTGCGCAACATCAACCTGAAACTGCACGCCAGCAACCGCACCGAAGCGGTGAGTATCGCCAGGCAGATGGGGCTGATCAGCTAGCGTCATTACCACGCAGGTGGCGACCCGGCGTCCATGAACCCTGTAGATTTCAGGCGTTTGCTGGATCCCCGCCTGCGCGGGGATGACTAAAAGCAGCGCTACTGGACGGACACCAGCTAGCCGAGCAGCGCTTTGTATTCATCCCGCAGCAAGCGCTTGAGCAACTTGCCATTGGGCTCGCGAGGCAACTCGTCGCGGAAATCGACCACCCTTGGGCACTTGATATTGGACAAATGCTCGCGGCTGTAATCGATCAGCTCCTGCTTCAACGCCTCGCTGGGCTCTACCGCTTTCTCCAGCTGGATCACCGCCCGCACTTCTTCGCCCAGGTCCCCGTGGGGCGTGCCGATGACGGCGGCATCAAATACTTTGGGGTGACTGATCAGCAAGTTTTCCACTTCCTGCGGATAGACGTTGACTCCCCCGGAGATGATCATGTTGCTTTTGCGGTCGGTCAAGTAGAGGTAGCCATTCTCGTCCACGTGACCGATATCGCCAACCGTCGCCCAACCCTTGTCGTTGTGCGCCTCCCGGGTCTTGGCCTCATCCTTGTGATAACTGAAGGCAGGCCCATCGCTGAAATATACCAGACCGTCGGTGCCCGGGGGGCATTCGTTGCCCTGTTCATCGACTATGTGCACGACACCCAGCAGCGCGCGTCCAACAGTGCCCGGGTTGGCAACCCACTCCTGGCTGCTCACCATAGTCATGCCGATGGTCTCGGTACAGGAGTAGTACTCCGCCAGTATCGGCCCCCACCAGTCAATCATGGCCTGTTTCACCGGGATCGGACAGGGAGCGGCTGCATGCACGGCCACTTTCTGGCTGGACAGGTCAAACTGCTGCCTTTCCGCATCACTTAACGCCAACAGGCGACTGAACATCGTGGGCACCCACTGGCTATGGGTTACCCGGTAAGCCTCAATGGCACGCAGGGCTTCCAGCGGACGAAACTTCTGCATCACTACCATGGTTCCTCCCAGCGCGGTCACCCCCTGCCCCCACTTCAGCGGCGCGGCGTGATAATACGGGGCCGGCGACAGGTAAACGCACTGCGGGTCGACACCGAAGCCTTTGGCCAACAAACCGGCGATGACGCAGCTGCTGCCCAATGGCAAGCCGGTCATGGCCGGCTTCACGCCCTTGGGAACACCGGTGGTGCCCGAGGAATACAGCATCTCACTACCTTCCAGGGTGTCGTTTACCGGTTTATCAGAAAAACTGTTAAAGGCATCATCCAGCAGGGGCAAGTCGGAGTAGGGATCCAGACTATAGATCTCCGGCGGATTGGGCAAATTGCCCACTTCCGCCAGAATCGCCGGCGCAGTTGCCGCAGTCACCACCAGTACCCTGGCGTCGCAATCAGCGACAATATAGGCCGCTTCGGTGCCTTTTAATCGGGTACTGAGAAAAGAATAGTACAGGCCCACATAGTGAGCGCCCCACTGCAAAGCGGTACACTCGAGACGGTTTTCAACACAATAGGCGACGTGGTCACCCGCCTTGAGCCCGAGCCACTGATAGAGCCGACCGAGACGATTGGCAAAGGCATCCAGTTGCCCGTAGGTCATCTGCTCCCCGCTCTCGGCCATGATTACAGCCGCTTTGCTGGCCAGCTCGGGCAAATGGGCACCGGGAAATAATTTTTGTTGCATCTCGCTCACCGTGTCACTCCTCTAAAATTTTGTCGATCTCTCGGCCCGTCAACCAGGCGCGATCACCTGAATCAAACGCCAATATACTTATATAAACCGCAGCATCCGCTTTAGCAGTCGGCTGACCCGGTCGGTATAGGGCGGGAACAGCATCCTGATGGTCATTACGCGGGTCTTCAACACCGCTCGCTCGTGAGAAAACGCTCGCACCCCCCACTCACCGTGGTAACTGCCGATTCCGGAATTGTTGACGCCGCCAAACGGCAGATTGTGATGCAGGAAGTGAGCAGCCACATGATTGATACACACACCACCAGAGCTGGTGGCGGCAATCAGCTGGTCGGCATTGGCAGACGAGTTGGACCAAATGTAAAACGCCAGCGGCTTAGGCCCGCTATTGATTGACTCAATGACATTGTCCAACGAGCCAAACGGAATAATCGGCAACAGCGCCCCAAAAATTTCCTCGCGCATCACTTCGGCATCGGCCGGGATATCGGTCAGCAGTGTGGGCGAGACAAAACAATTGTCGATATCCACATGGCCGCCAAACAAAACCCGGGCACCGCGGTTGACGGCATCCTCCAAAAGCCCGGCCACCCGTGCTGCGTGGCGCGAATTGATGGAGCGGGACAAGGGCGCCTGCAAGCCTTTGTCGCCGTCGCCATACCACTCGCGCAAATGCTCGCAAAACAGGCGGATAAACTGCTCCTGCACTGCCTCGTGCACGTATATATGATCGGGCGCGATACAGGTCTGGCCAGTATTGATGTATTTGGCCCAGGCAATGGTCTTGGCGGCCAGTTTTATATCTGCCGTTTCGTCAACCACTACCGGCGACTTACCGCCCAACTCCAGGGTCACACTGGTCAGGTGTTTGGCGGCAGCCCCCATCACCACTTTACCAATGGCGGGTGAGCCGGTGAAAAAGCAGTGATCAAACGGCAAATTCAACAGCGCGCTGGCGACATTCGCGTCACCTTCAAAAATGGCCACTTCCTCTTCGTCAAAAACCGCCTCTACTATTTCCACCAGCACGGCGGAAAAATGCGGTGCCACCTCGGACGTCTTGATCATCGCCGTGTTGCCACAGGCCACCGCTGGCACCAGCGGCCCAAGAGTCAATGTGAGCGGGTAATTCCAGGGGGCGAGAATCAGGCAGCGCCCGCGCGGCTCGTAACGGGTCCACGCCTGCGTCCCCAGCATGGGCAGAGTGGGCCTGACCCTGCGCGGCTTCATCCACTTTTTCAGGTGCCGGCAGTAGTCACTGATTTCCATTAACACCGGCATCATCTCGGTAAAATCAGTTTCTACCTCCGGCCGGTTAAAGTCTTTCTGGGCCGCCGCCACGATGGCCTCTCGGCGCTCGAGAATTTCCCGACGCAAACGCTTTAGCTTGGTGAGACGGGAATCAATGGTTGATGTTTTGAGGGCTTGTGCCGTGGCCTTCTGTGCATCGAAGACTCGCTCAATACGCTCGCTCAGTTCCTGGGTCAGGGGTTCAGGTATCACTACAGTTCACCAACATGCCATTGTTGCTCCTATGATAGGCCATCGTCCTACATCATCAATTGCGGCGAATCGTCGCATCCGACGAACTCTGCTGTCATCGAGAAAGCCCTGATCTGCTCCCGCAAGAATGACCCGAGCGCCGGGGCTAGGCAGCCCCCGCAGCTTCGAACCCGGGCAAATCGTCGCATCCGACGAACACTACTCCCCTGCGCTGCCATAGAGTAACGATGGTGCTACAGCCCTCATGGGGACAACATCGAACTATCGGCACAGGTACATTAACCAAAAGAACCGGATCACTATGATTACCCGCACACTATTCAATGATGACCACGAGATGTTTCGCGACGCCGTGCGCAAATTTGCCCAACAGGAAATTATCCCGCATCTGGAAATGTGGGATGACAGAGGCAGCATTGATCGAGACCTGTGGCGCAAAGCCGGAGAATACGGTTTTCTCTGCCCAACCCTGCCGGTGGAATATGGCGGCACGGGTGTCGACCGTACGTTCAGTATGATTTTGCTGGAAGAGCTCTCCCCGTTGAACGGTATCGGCATCTCTTTCGCCATGCACTCCGACATTGTCGCCTGCTATATCAATCGCTACGGCAACGAAAACACCAAACAGAAATACCTGCCGAAAATGGCTTCCGGCGAACTGATCGGCGCACTGGCGATGTCTGAGCCGGGTGCCGGCTCGGACGTTAAAGCCATTCGCACCACCGCAGTTCGAGATGGTGATCACTACATTCTGAATGGCTCCAAGACCTTTATCTCCAATGGCTACGAAAGCGGCGTTGTGGTGGTGGTCGCCAAAACCGACCCGCAAGCCGGTGCCAAAGGCGTCAGCCTGCTGGTTGTGGACGAGACCATGGCCGGCTTTGAGAAGGGCAAGAAACTTAAAAAGGTTGGCCTGAAGTCCCAGGACACTGCTGAACTTTTCTTCACCGATGTGCGCGTCCCCGTTGAGAACTTGCTGGGCGAAGAAAATCGCGGCTTCTTTTACTCCATGGAAGAGCTCTCCTGGGAGCGCACCCAGATTGCGGTGGCTGCGGTGGCCTGCGCCAAGGATTCCATTCAACGCACGATCGAGTACGTCAAAGAGCGCGTGGTTTTTGAACAGCCGGTAGCCAATTTTCAGAACACCCGCTTCAAACTGGCGGAATTACAAACCGAAGCCCAGATAGCGGAGATCTTTGTCGATCGCTGCATGGAGCTGGAGCTAAAAGGTCAGCTCGATAACACCACCGCTTCCATGATGAAGTACTGGACCACCGACCTGCAATGCAAGGTGGCCGATGAGTGTGTCCAGCTTCACGGCGGCTATGGCTTTATGCAGGAGTACCCGATCGCTCGCGCCTGGGTAGATGCCAGAGCCCAGCGGATCTACGGCGGCACCAATGAAATTATGAAAGAGCTGATTGCCCGGGATATTCTGGGTAGATAAGCAGCGCAATTGCAACGGATCTGCCGACAGGGATAGCGTAGTTAGAGGTCCGGGTGGCGGGGTTGAATAGCGAAATGCAGTAGCTATGACCAATACTGTTCAAGGAATCCCTGCATACACCAGGGTTCCTTGATACTACGAGGGAAAGAGATTGAAACTGAACATCAAACCCATGGACGCCGCCTGGTTCTATATCGAAAAAGCTAACCCTCCAGCCCATTTTGGACCACTTATCATTCTCTCCCCACCTGAGCACGCGAACCCTGGCTATGTCCAGGAGTTCGTCAACCAGTGGCGTAATTGCAAGACTTTTGCCGCACCTTTCAACTATCTTCTAACCCGCAGCCTTAGGCCGAAGTGGCAAATTCTGGAAGACAGCCAGGTCGATCTCGAGTACCACTTTCGACACTCTGCCCTGCCCAAACCCGGCAGTGAGCAGGAGCTGGGCGTCCTGGTTTCACGCCTGCACTCACACCCACTGGACAGAAGCCGCCCCCTCTGGGAGTGCCACGTTATTGAAGGCCTGGAGCATGGCCGCTTCGCCGTCTACCTGAAGCTGCACCACGGGCAACTGGATGGCATGGGGGCAGTAAAGCTTATAGAACGGGTTTTTTCCACTGACCCGGCAGCGCAGAATCTCTTGCCCCCCTGGTCAATCGGCATGAACAGTGATGCCAAACACAGCGGCAGCGCAGAAATCACCAGCCGCAAGGCGACCAAAAAGTCTCGATTGCCCGAGCTCACTAAAAAAGCCGTTATGCTGTCAAAGGTGGGGCTGAAAGCGGCGAATTACGTTATCGATGCCTACGATGGCCTGCACCCGGAGCTGTCGGCACCGTTTAAAGCGCCAAACACCATCCTCAACGGCCGTATATCCGATCAACGTCGCTATGCCACCCAGCACTATAAGCTCGACCGCTTGAAGCGAGTGGCGAAAACCGCCGATGTCAAAATGAATGCGGTGTTTTTGTCTATATGCGGCGGGGCGTTGCGCCGCTATCTGGCAGAGCAACAATCGCTGCCGGCCAAGAGCATGGTGGGCCAGGTGCCGGTCAGTATTCGCGCAGCCGACGACAGCAGCATCGGCAATGCCCTGGCCTTTATCTACGCCAATCTGGGCACCAATGTGGAAGACCCGCTTGAGCGCTTGATAGGGGTGCATAAATCAGCTGAATCGGCCAAGTTCGTGCAAGAGAGCTTGCCCAAAGATGGTATCACCGCGTTTACCATGTTAATGACGGCGCCGTTTATATCGTCAGTTATCATGGGTATGGGGGGCTATCTCAGCCCCGCTGCCAACCTGGTTATCTCCAACGTCAGCGGCCCACGTCAACGCCTCTACTTCAACGGCGCTCGGGTTGAACATATTTACGGCCCGTCCGTGTTGTTTCACGGCCAGGCGCTCAACATCACTATGTCCAGCTATTATGACCAGGTCGACATTGGCTTTACCGGTTGCCGCGACTCCCTGCCTTCGATGCAAAAACTGGCGGTCTATACCGGAGAGGAATTACAGCGCCTGGAAGCAGCGCTGGGCATAAAACCGGCAAAGCCCGCTGTGGCCAAAGGCAAGCCAGCCACAGCACTAAAAAAGTGACGGGGTAGCGGCACCTGGACAGGACGCGGCGCTAGTGCACCGCGTTTTTAGCGGGCGCCGCGACTTGAGATGCGTAACCCAACAACTCTTCATCAAAGTCATGTACCAGGGTATCAAGCATACGGCTAACTGCAGTCTGGATTCGCACTCGCTCTATATGTGGCCAGGTAGATTTCTCACCCTCCTTGAACAGCTCCATAATTTCCCCTCGGGTTTTTCCGGCCAGGACCGTCAAGGGGTTATGCAATCGAGCGGTGGGTAATATCGTAATATCGCCGGTGTAGTTTTGCGACAGAACCGAGGTATACATGTTCATTATTTTCTTCACCCCGGCACTTCGCCGAAATACTTTGGCAATCGTTTTGCCGCTCGCCAGCGACAATTCCTTGGTGGATTTCAAACACAGGTTTTTCAGAATACTGCCGTATCCATGCTGTTCCGGCCTGTCGTCGACAAAGGGCAACACCAACGGATTGGTCTGGCTGACAATAAAATGATTTACGCCGTACAGACGCGACAAGCGACTCATAGGTAAATCATTACTGACCGACCCGTCCACCCACTGCTGGTTTTTCAGGTAGGGTACTTTGCTGCCATCGGAGTTTCTCGCCGCCAGAGTCACCGGCGCCACAAAACCGGGCGCTGCGCAGGAGGCCTGTACCGCCTCGCGAATAAGGGCATTGGGGGACGTAATGGCGTTGAGTAGACGTGACCTTTGCTGGGGGTCCGACGGAGTGATGGAAATATTAATGTGAATACCGGTGAGCTTGTAAGCCTCTTGAAAGGTGAGATCCGGAATCAAGCGGTCGATATGGTTGCGCATTTCCTCGCCCGATACCTGTTCATTCCGAAAGCTTAAAAATTTATTGAACAATCCAACTTCGCGCTCAATCTCCAGCTTTAAATAATCCGGGTCGAAAATATTTCCCAACTCTTCTGAAGTATGAGTCCCGAGCAACGCTGCAGTGACCGCGCCACCACTGGCCCCGGAAACCACCTTTGGCAGCAATCCCTGCTCCCAAAGGGTCTTGACCACACCGAAATGAAAATAGAGCAGTGTGCCCGCACCACTCAGTAACAACGCCGAACGCCCATAACAGTGACTCACGCGCAGGAAAAATTCCCGCTTTTCCTCCAGCGCAATAGAAGTCACGCTATCACCAGCCAGATACTGCAGTGCAGCCGCTACTTCTTCGTTGTAATCGCGAATCAGGTTCTTGGTGCCAAATTTCGCCTTGCCATACAAGGCTGCCCCACCCATTCCGTCGAGATTGCCGTGAATTCCTTCATTGAGGTAAAAGAGCAATTCCCGATCATTTCCCTGGCGTCGCAATTCGCGCAATTTTTTCAATCGAGCACTGGTGGCAATGTAATTGTAGAGCGATGTACGATTCAGTTTTTTCCATTCATCCAGCCCATAGCGTCGATCATATTCCTTGGCGTGATACGCCCATTGCTGGTAATTGATCGCGCCTTTCATGGCGCTATCCGCTTGCCTTTTGAATTTCAGTATCATCTACACTAACCCTGCATGCCGCTCAAAAAAAGCAACCTTTAGCCCATGCCCATACCGCCTGACACACCGAGTATTTCACCCGTTATGAACCCGGCCTCGGCAGACGCCAAAAACAACACCGCTGCTGCCACTTCTTCAGGCGTTCCAAGCCGGTTCATGACAGTGGCACCTTTCATGATATCCAGCAACTTGTCCCCCCCGGTCTCTACCGCGCTCTGCAAGAGTGGGGTATCAATAGGGCCAGGGGTAATCACATTGGCGGTGATACCCTTGCGACCGTTTTCCCGGGCAATGGATTTGGTAAAGGCGTGCACGCCCCCCTTGGCCGCCGCATAGACCGAGCCTCCATAAGAACCCTGGCGCCCGGCCTCGGATGAGATATTGATAATACGGCCATAACCTTGCTCCTGCATGGCTGGCAGCGCGGCATGGGTGGTGGCCAATATCGCCTCCAGATTGATCGTCAGCAGGTAACTCCAATCGTCCCGGCAGGTTTTGGTAAAAACCGCGTGCTGGTCCATACCCGCATTGTTCACCAGAATATCGAACGGCCCCTGTTCAGCGACTACTGATTGCGTCGCATCCAGGTCCAGCAGGTCAAAGACCACCGCCCGGGCACCGGTTTCGTCGGCAATCTTCTGTGCCGATTGCGCATCCCGCGCGGCAAACACCACCTCAGCCCCGGCCTGGCAAAAGATACGCACAATGGCGGCACCAATACCTTTGGAGCCGCCGGTGACAAAAGCACGCCGCCCTTGCAGGGAAAAAACGGGAAAACTCATAAACTACCTCTCGTGCTCAAAGGCGCCTCAAGTTTAACGGCACCACTACTAGTTGGAGCTCTGGCCTTACTGTCCGGTAAAGCTGGCTTCACGCTTTTCAAGAATCGCCCGCATGGCTTCCATGGAATCCCGGGTTCCGGCCAGAGACGCAACCGTACGAGACTCATCATCGAAACCCGTCTCAACCGCGGCCCCCATACCGTTCCAAAGCAAGCGTTTGGTTTGTCCCAGCGCCAGCGGTGCACCCTGTGCCAGCCCCTCGGCATACTCCCGGGTTTTCAGCGCCAGCTCATCCGCCGCCACCACCTGGGTCAGTATTCCCAGCTCCAGCGCCTGCGGCGCAGAAATCACCGGATTGGTCAGCAGAATGTGCATGGCCTGGCGAAAACCCACCAGGTTTTGCAAAGTGACCGACAAACCGGCATCCGGCGACATACCCACCCGGGTAGCACCGGCCAGGAAGTTGGCTGAATCCGCCGCGATCACCACATCCACCGCACAGACAAAACCAAAGCCGCCACCACCGGCGGCAAAACCTTGCACCGAGGCGATGACCGGTACCTGCAGGCGGATCATGGAGTTGACCACGGCTTGTAAATGCAGGGTTGCCTGACGAATGTAATAGGGCAGCTGGTCGCCTTTGGCGACAAAGGTTTTGATATCACCGCCAGCACAGAAATTCTTGCCCGCCCCCTTGAGGATCAAGACCCGCAAACGCGGCTCGCCGTGACAGATCATCAGGGCTTCGCTCATGGCGATAAGCATTTCATTGTTGAGGCAGTTGGCGGTCTCCGGGGTATTCAGGGTCAGCTCCCCGATGCCCTCGGCATTGATGCTCAGGAGCACTGGGCCCGAGCCAATTAGAACTTCTGCCGCTGAATCTGTTGTCGTCACGCTGTTACTCCTAGGCAATATGATGAGTCAGTAGTGGATTATCCGTCAGCCAATAACAAAAAAAATCATAGGATCCGACGATTTAAGCCACTGTATTAATGCTTTAACGTGGGTTTCTTCAATGTTAATGGACATTACAGCAGATCATGACAACGCCCCCCCTGAATCGAGTTATCGAGCGCATCAACCGTACCTACGGCAGCTGGACGCGCAACACCACCATCGAAACCATGCGCGCGGACTGGGATGTTCTATTCAGCAGCGCTGCTGTCGCCGCCCAGGTCGAGGACTTCGAGATCGACGCTATGGCCTGCCGTTGGGTGAGGGCCGCAGAAGTGACTTGCCCCGCGATCGTACTCTACATCCACGGCGGTGGATTCAGGCTCGGCTCCATCGATTCCCACCAAAAACTGATGAGCGATATCGCCTGCTCCGTCGGCTGCCAGGTTTTGGGATTTAACTACCGCCTGCTGCCAGATCATCGCTTCCCCGCTCCCCTGGACGACACCCTGATCGCTTACCGCTGGTTACTTGCACAGGGCTATCCCGCGGAGCACATTGTGGTCGCCGGAGATTCTGCGGGCGGTGGTCTCGCCGCCAGCCTGCTGCAGTTGCTGCGGCTGGAAAAGCAGCTGCCCATGCCGGGCGGATTGCTACTGCTGTCACCCTGGCTGGACATGACGCTCAGCGGCGATTCCTATGACTCCCGCGCCGAGCTGGACCCGGTACACCAAAAGAAAATGCTGCAGCTACTGGCCAGCCAGTATGCCGGCGACTCAGCCGAGCTGGACAACCCTCTGCTCTCACCACTGTTTGGAGATTTAACCGATTTGCCCCCCACCCTGATCCAGGTGGGTGACTGCGAAGTGGGACTCGACGACGCGGTCAGCTATTCCCGCAAGGCCAAAGAGTCGGGCAGCCCGATTCAGCTCAGTATCTGGTCCAGCATGATTCACGTCTTCCAGATGTTCGCCGACGAGCTGGACTCCGGGCGCGAGGCGATCCAGAAAATCGGCGCTTTTATCAGGGCCACAGTAAGTAACTGAGAACTAATTGAGCCGGCGTTTTCAAGCCCCTTACGGGGCCAACACCCGCCACGGCCGCGCGCCGCCGGAGGCCAATCCCGACGCCGTTTTAGTCCCGCTGGCCCTGACCGAGGGCCACAATGCCGCGCTCGAGCAGCGCTCCCAACTCCCCGGAACTCAGTTTCAGGGTGTCCAGCAACACCGTCTCGGTGTGCTCTCCAAGCAGCGGCGCCCGCTCTGCAGGTCTTCGGCCACTGCCAAAATTAAGCGGCGAGGCCGGGGTCAAGGTCGGCCCGATACGGGGCTGCTCAACCTTGCTGAACATCGGGTTTGCCGTCGAGCAGGCCGCATCACTGGCCACCAGTTCCTGCACGGTCTGGTACTTGCCCCAGCACACCCCGTGGCGATCAAACAGCGCCGCCACCTCGGCATAGGGTTTGGTCTCGATTACCCGGGCAAAATACCCGGCGATCTCATCCCTGGATTTGAAGCGATCCCCCTCCAGCTTGAAGTTGCGGCCGAGCCGCAGCGCCAGCTGCTCCATGTCGCTCTCCAAGCCACAGGACGCCACCAGGTTTTGCCACTGCTTGAGGGTCAGCCCGACCACCATCACCCGCTGCTTATCGGCGCTGACAAAATCGCGGCCAAAGGCGCCGAACAGGTCGTTGCCAAAACGCGGTCGCTCAACGCCTCGCTCCGCCTCGGCGATAAAACCCAGGTTGGACATAATGGCCAGGGCCACGTCTTCCAGCGGCAACTTGACGTGCTGCCCCTGGCCGATGCCCGCAGCATTCCGGGTTTTGCTGCGCAGCCGCTCGGCGGCCAGCAGCCCCAGTGCGGCCATCTGCCCGGTGACCAGGTCCCAGGCCGGCAGCACATGGTTGACCACCCCTTGATAATCGCCGGGACCGGTCAGGTAGGGCAGGCCTACGCGCGGGTTGAGGGTGTAGTCCACCGCCGAGCCACCGTGACGGTCGCCCTGCACCGTCAGCTGGATCAGGTCACTGCGGTGCTGCTTGAGCCGGTCGTAATCGAGCCAACCCCGCGGCGGCATGTTGGTCAGCAACAGGCCCGCATCCTCACCCGGGGCGGTGATCAGTCGCTGCGCCAGCTCCTTGCCTTCCGGCCGGGTAAAATCGATCGCCACCGACTTCTTGTGTTTGTTGAGCCCGGCCCAAAACAGGCTGACATTATCCCGACCGGAGTCGCCTTCCAGTACCGGCCAGCGGCGGTAGTCCAGGCCACCTCGGGGCGGGTCTATGCGGATCACCTCGGCGCCCATTTGCGCCAGTGTCATCCCGCCGGAGGGGGCCGCCACAAACGCCGACACTTCCACCACCCGCATTCCGTTCAGCACATCACTCATAGGTGTCGTCCTCAGGCCGCCGCTTTCGCCAGCGACATTTCCAGCAAACTTCTGGCAATCACTTTCAGCGCCAGGGTTTCCTCGGCGCCCTCGAATATGGAGAGTACCCGGGCATCCACAAAGTAACGGCTGATGGGGGTCTCTTCGGCGTAACCCATGCCGCCGTGAATCTGCAGCGACTCCCGGGTGATAAGCTCGGCGCTGCGGCAGGCAAACAACTTGACCAGGCTGGCCTCCATGCGGCCGCCGCCGCCATCCAGCACCCGGGCGGTGGTGTAAGCGAGGAAGCGGCTGACCGTATAGCGGGCCGCCATCTTCGCCAATTTGGCGCCGGTGAGCGGGTAGTCGAGCAGGGGCGAGGCAAACACCTTGCGGTCCTGGGCGTACTGCAAGCCGGCCAGCAGGCCCGCGCGCATCACGCCGCTGGCGCGAGCGGCGGTCTGCATGCGCCCGCCCATCATGCCGGACATGGTGTAATAGAAGCCCTTGCCCAGCCCCCCCTCTTCGCCGATCACGTTTTGGTCCGGGACAAAGAAGTTATCAAAGGACAGGTCAAAGGAGTGCATGCCGCGGTAGCCGATGGTGGGTATCGCCTTGCCGATCAACTTGCCGCCATTGGGCTGCTCGAACGTAAACTCGTGGCCTTCGAACGCGGGCTTTTCCGCCAGCAACAGGCTCAGGCCTTTGTAGCCTTTGCTCTTGTCCGGGTCGGTGCGGGTGACCACCATCAATACGCCCGCCTTGCCGGCGAAGGTACACCAGGTTTTGGCGCCATTGAGCAGCCAACCGCCCTCGGTTTTGGTGCCGCGCAGGCTCAGGCTGGCCACATCCGAGCCGTAATCCGGCTCGGTAATGGCGATACCACAGAGCGGGTCGCCCACCGCAATGCGCGGCAGCCAGTGTTGTTTCTGGGCCTCGGTCCCGCCGCTCAGCAGCGCCCGGGAGAGAATTTCCGGGCGCGTAATCAGGCTGCCTGCGGCCGCCAGTGATGCCTCCGACAGCGCTTCCGTGACCACCACCATGGTCAGGTTATCGTCGCGCTCATCTGGCGCGCTGCCACCGTACTGCTCGGGCACGGACAGGCCGAACACGCCCATTTCCCGCAGCGGCTGCAACAATTCCCCTTCCGGTACAATCAGGTCGTGGCGGTGGATGGATTCCGCCAGCGGCGCGACCACGTCCCGGGCAAACTTGACGAACATGTCCTGCACCATGGCCGCGTCGTCGCTGATCGCCAATTCACCGCCGCTCAAACGGGCGATATCCATTGGCGCCTCGGCCATCAGCCGGGCGGTCTCGTGCAGGAATCCGGTCCCCAGTACTTGCTGGCGGAACGCCTTTAGCGCCGGCTGGTTGATCAGCCTGTGCAGCTCATCGTCACTCAGGCCGAGTTCCAGCATGATGGCTTCCAACCGGTCACGGATGGACACCATCGCCTCGGCGCTGTAGATCAACACCAGCCGGGTATTGAGCGCATCATCGTGCTCCGCCATGGCCTGCAAGCCGCTCTCGGCCGCCAGCAGCTCGGCCGTGGCCCAGGCCAGTTCAAACGAGGGTATCTGCTGTTGGTCCAGGGCCGCAGCATTTAACTTGCCGCTCTCCTGGCAGACATCGGCCAGTGCCGCGGTTACGGTTTCCGTCAGCGTTCGCAGGCTCTCAACCCAGCCGCGGACCTGCGCCACGTCTGGCAAATGGGTGGTGTGGTTATCTGTCATAATCGTATCTCTCGTAGTGATCTTGCTCAGCGCGCCGGGATTGCCGCGATCGCCTCGGCCCGGGCAACCAGTTCACGGGCCCGTAAAATAACCGGCAAATCGACCATCTTGCCCTTGAAAGCAAACACCCCCCGGCCCTCGGCTTCCGCCCGGGCAAATTCGGCCAACAAGGTGCGAGCGTCGAGCACGGCAGCTGACGCCGGCGTAAAGGCCTGGTTGAGTACTGGCACCTGCTTGGGGTGGATGCAAAACGCGCCGACAAAGCCCATGGCGGTGGCCTGGATGGCGGCGTGCTGCAGGGCATCCAGGTCACTGAACAGGGTGATAGAGGCCGGAAAGCCAAACGGCAGGATTCCCGCCCGCCGACAGGCAAACACCACCTGCTGGTTGGGGCCGTACAGGGTTTCCGGCAGGGGCAACATCGCCGCCGAGGCCGAGAAATCTTCCGAGCCCAAACTCATGCCCAGCAAACGCGGTGTGCTGCTCGCAATGGCATCCAGGTTGGGCAGGGCCCGCACATCTTCTATCTGCGCCAGCAGGCGGATGCTGCCCGGGGGCAAACCCCGTTCGCCTTCCAACCGGTCCAGCAGCGCAGCCGCTTTGAGCACCGGCGCGGCGGTATTGACCTTGGGCAATAGCAACGCCCGCACAGCGGCCGTAGCGGCGGCCTGGATATCCTCTGGCAGCCACTCGGCATTGACGCGCACCAGCACGTCAATGCCATTGGCGGCCACCTGCCGGGCGGCGGCGGGCAGCGCCAGGCGCGCGGCGGCTTTCTGCTCCGGCGCGACACTGTCTTCCAGGTCGAGGATGATGCCGTCGGCGCCGCGGGTGTGAGCCTTGCCGACAAATTTTTGGTTGTTGGCCGGGATAAACAGCAGGCTGCGCCATACCGGTGCCGATTGTGTGGTCATGCCCGGGCCTCCCCGGCGGCCAACCGTGCACTGGCGGTCATGCCGATAAAGCCGTCGTGACTGCGGGTCCAGAGTGTTACCTCATTGCCCTCGCGCCGGCCGCAGATGCTCAAGCGATCCGTATCAAACAGCGGGCGCTGGGCGCGAAAACTGAACGCCACTATGGGGTTGCGGGCATCACTCGCGCAGTATTCCCGCACGCTGTTGGCCAGCAGTGTGGCCTGCAGTGGCCCGTGCACCACCAGCGCCGGGTAGAACTCCTCGGCGATCGCGTACTGGCGATCGTAGTGGATGCGGTGGCCGTTGTAGGTCAGCGCCGAATAGCGAAACAGCAAGACCGGGTCGGGCTCAATATCAATGCACCAATCGGCCGCCTCGGGTGCGGCTTTACCCGGCGGCAACGGCGCCGGGCCAGTGGGCATTTGACGATAGACAATGTTCTGCTCTTCCTCGATGCAGACCTCCCCGGCCTGCTCGATGCTGTGCTTGACGGTGACGAACACCAGGGTACCGCTGGCACCTTGCTTCAGGTCGACCTGGCTCACCCGCGAGCGTTTTTGCGCCACACTGCCCAGCAGCAGCGGCTGGTGCTGGGTAAACTGCCCCGCCGCCCACATCCGCCGCGGCAGGGGCACCGGCGGTAAGAAGTCACCGGTTTTGGGGTGGCCGTCAAGGCCAGTGGCCAGGGCACTGGGTGTATCGACAAAGTACAGCCATTGCCAGGCGGGCGGCAATGCACTGCCCGCCACTGGCAGAGGGGGCTGGTAGCCCTGCCGCTCCAGCGCCGCGGACAAGGCGCAGGCCCGCTGCGGCGACAGGTCGTCAGTGACCACCTTTTCCCGACCGATCCAGGTTTGCAGATGCGCCAGGTCTATTGCCACAGACGGGGTACTCATACGCGCTCGGCCTCCAGCTGTAACAGGGATTGCCCCAGCTTGACCCGCCGGCTCAACCACAGGCTGGGGCGATAGCGGTCATCCCCGGTGATGGCTTGCTGCTGCTGCAGAACCTGCAGGATTTTCGCCCCGCCGACCCGCTCACCAATACTCAGGGGCCCCTCGGGATAGCCCAGCCCCAGGCGCACCGCATCTTCCAGGTCGTCCACACTGGCGATGCCCCGCTGGACGATATTGGCGGCAATATTGACGATGGTTGCCAACACCCGTTGCAGCACAAACCCCGGGCTGTCGCCAATGACCGTCGCCGCCACGCCATCGTGGGTCAGCAGGGCGTGGGCGAGATCCCGAGCCGCCGCTGCCGTAACGCAGGTCAGCATCAGGGTGCGGTGTTTATCGAGACCGGGCAGCGGATCGACCGCCACGGTCTTTTCGGCATCAAGGCTGAGTCGGGCGCAGTAGTGACTGGCGTCTTCGCCCCAGGGCTGGATCAGTAGCAGGTCCGCCTCACGGGCACTGCTGCAGAGGTTCAAGCCCGCCGCGCTGACCAGGTTCTTGAGACCCGCCGCCTGCTCGGCCCGCTCGTCGACCCAGACCGAACCCGCGCCGGGCAACTGCGGCAGCGCTGGCGCAGCGCTATCGACTCGCTTGCCGTCAGCGTATGGGTACCAGCCGGCACCGGACTTGCGGCCGTAGAGACCGGCGGCCATGCGCGGCGGCACCAGGGCTGATGGCCGGAAGCGCGGCTCCTGCTGAAACTGCTGGTAGATCGACTCCATCACTTTGCCGGACACGTCCAGGCCGGTGAGGTCCATCAACTCAAATGGGCCCATCTTAAAGCCCGCGGCTTCGCGCATCAGGGTGTCGATCTGTTGCGGCGTGGCCACCTGTTCTTCCACCACCCGCAGGCCCTCGGTGTAGAGACCGCGGCCGGCGTGGTTGACCAGGAAGCCTGGCTGGTCGGCGGCGACCACCGCCCGGTGACCGGCACCTTCCACCACCGCCTTGAGGGATGCCACCACCGCCGCCTCGGTGCGCACCGCGGCGATAATCTCGGCCACCTTCATCAGCGGCACCGGATTGAAGAAGTGCAAACCCGCCAGGCGCTCGGCGCGCTGGCATTTGGCCGCGATGTCGGCGACCACCAGAGAAGAGGTATTGCTGGCCAGGATCGTGTCGGCGGCGACGATTCCTTCCAGCTCACAGAACAGCGACTGCTTGATGGCCACGTCCTCGACAATGGCCTCCACCACCAGGTCGCAATCGGCCAGCGCCTGCAAATCGTGGCCGGCAATCAGGTTGTCAGCCAGGCTCTGGCCCACCGCCGCGGGCAGCCGCCCCTTGTCGATGCTGCGCTGGATCATGCTGCTGACATGCGCCACAGCACTGGCCACCGCCGCCGGGGCCATATCAAAACACACCACCGGGTGGCCGGCCTGGACAAATAGCTGCACGATACCGCGCCCCATGGCGCCGGCGCCAACTACCCCGATCTTGTTAATTTGCTTCATTTCATTTTCCTGTGAATTCAGCGCTGCGTTTTTCCAGAAAAGCGGTCATGCCCTCGGTTTTGTCGGCCGTATCAAACAGCAGCAGGAACTCGCGGTTTTCCAGTTGCAGGGCGGCCCCTAACGGCAGGTCTGCGCCCTGGGCCAGGGTTTGCTTGATCGCTCGCACTGCCTTGGGCGGCAGCTTGGCCGCCACCTGGGCCAGCTCCAGTGCCCGCGGCAGGGCCTGCCCCTCGGCAGTCATTTCACTGATCAGCCCCAGCCGCTCGGCCCGTTCGGCTTTCAGGTTTTCTCCGCACACCAGCATCAGGCTCGCCACCGCCTTGCCCACCGCCCGCACCAGGCGCTGGGTGCCGCCCGCGCCGGGCATAATGCCGACCCGGGCCTCCGGCTGGCCAAACTGGGCCTTGCTGTCGGCGATGATCACATCGCACATCATGGCCAATTCGCAGCCCGCCCCCAGGGCAAAGCCGTTGACCGCCGCGATGACCGGCTTCTGGCAGTTGGCCACAGGTGACCAGTACTGGCCCAGGTCGATATCGGCCACCTCTTGCGGACCCTTGTTCACCAGCAGGTTGAGATCGGCACCGGCGGCAAAAATCTTCTCCCCGCCGGTAATCACAATCGCGCGCACCGAGTCGTCCGCGGCCAGCTCTGTCACCGCCGCGGCAATGGCCGCGCGCAGGCTCAGGTCGAGGGCATTGCGTTTTTCCGGGCGATTGAGGGTGACGATGCCCACGCCGGCGTCGCGCCCGATAAGTACTGCCTGTTCCGGGGTGTCAGTCATCGCCTGGCTCCCGCGCTATGGCCGAGAAGTCGGGTTTGCGTTTGGCCATGGCCGCGCCATAGCCTTCGTTAAATTCTGCACCGAGCAGCAATACCGCCTGGTCGTCTTCTTCCCGCTGCAACTCTTCCGCAAGACTGGCCGCAGGGTGATGCAAGCGCTGCTTGAAGCGGGCAAACGCCGCCTGGGGCAACTGCGCCAGGGTTTCGGCCTGGGCAATGGCAGCGGCCATAATGTCCCCATCCCCCACATACTCATCGGCCATGCCGACAGCGTAGGCCTCTTCCCCCGAGGTGATCTTGCCGGCGGTCATCAGCTGGCGCGCCCTGGCCACTCCCACTCGCCGCGGCAGCGTCAACATGGCACCCCAGTCGGGCACCAGGCCCAGCCCCATAAACGGAAAGATGATCTTGCTGTCTTTGCCGACCACGATGCAGTCGCCCAACAGCGCCATGCCCACCGCGGCTCCGGCACAGAAGCCTTCCACCGCCGAGACTACCGCCACCGGAAAGTGGCCCAGCAGCTGGCACAGGCGATGGATATGCTGCATCCGCGCGCGGGCGCCGGCTTCGTCCAGCCCGCCCATGCTGTCCAGGTCACCACCGGCGGAAAACACACCGTCCACCCCGCCCAGCACCACCGCGCGGACGCTACGGTCGGCGCGCGCGGCAAGCAGCGCCTGGTACATCTGCTCGCGCACCTCAAAGTCGATGGCGTTGCGCTTGGCGGGCCGGTTGATCAGGATGCGGCATACGCTGTCTGTCGGCCTGTCGACCACGACCACACTCATCAGACGCCCTCCAGCCCGACAATGGAGACCGCACAGACGTTCTGGGACGGCTGCCCGCCGAGGTTATGAATCAAACCGGTCCTGGGGTTGGACAGCTGGCGCTCCCCGGCGCGTCCCAGCAACTGCAAGTACACTTCATAGAGCATACGGATACCGCTGGCGCCGACCGGGTGGCCAAAGCATTTCAGGCCGCCATCGATCTGGCAGGGAATCTGGCCGTCGGCGTCGAACACGCCGTCCATAACATCGCGAATGGCACCGCCCTCCGGTGACAGGAACAGGTCTTCCATGGTCACCAGCTCGGTGATGGAGAAACAGTCGTGCACCTCGGTCAGGCTGATCTCTTCGCGCGGCTTGCTGATACCGGCTTCGGCGTAGGCTTTACGGGCGGCGATGCGGGCGGTGTGAACGTAGGAGCCGTCCCACTCATTGCCCTGCATCTCCCAGCCGTTTGAAGCCACGATTTGCAGCGCCTTAAAGGTCACCAAATCGGTCTTGCCGAGGCTGCGGGCAATCTCCGGGGTAGTGACAATCACCGCCGCGGCACCGTCCGACACACCACAGCAATCGAACAGGCCCAGGGGTTCGGCGATGACCGGGGCGTTCAAACACTGCTCTTCGGTAATGGGCTTGCGCAGGTGTGCCTTGGGGTTCTTGGCACCGTTGGCGTGACTCTTGACAGACACATGGGCAATGGCACGCTTCAGGTCCGCGGCATTGACTCTGTGCCTGGCGCGATAGGCACTGGCCAGCTGGGCGAAGTTGGCGGGTGCCACCGCGGCGGGGTACCACTGGGGTATATAGGTGCCGACGGTGGCGACAGGCAAACCGCCATAGCCGGTATCCTTGAGCTTTTCGACACCCACCGCAATGGCGATATCACAGGCTCCGGCGGCGACCGCGTAGGCCGCGGCGCGAAAGGATTCAGAGCCACCGGCGCAAAAGTTTTCCACCCGGGTTACACCGATGCCCGGCAGGCGCAACGCGATGCTCATGGGCAACCCGCCGCGGCCCGTGCCCACGTCATCCATATGGGTGGAGAACCAGCCCGCGTCGATCTGCTCGGGAGCGATACCGGCATCCGCCAGGGCCTCATTATAGGCCTCCACCATCAATTCTTCGGGGCCCACATCCCAGCGCTCACCAAAACGGGAACAACCCATGCCGAGGATGGCGACCTTATCTTTAATACCTGCTGCCATGATCTACTGCTCCTCGCTGGCTGATGACTGTTTGTTGCCGGCGCCCCGTTGCACGGGGGTCGCCTTCCAGAAGTAACGCTTGAAACCGCGCAGTTCGTCGATATCCTTAATGCGAAACACCATTTCCACTTCCATGCCGGTGTCAATGTCGCCCTTCTGCACATCGGTGAAATCCATCAACAGGCGACCGCCGCCGACAAAGTCCACCTGACCGTACTGATGTGGCGGCGCCATATCGCTGGAGAGGTATTCCGCCGACCAGCTGAGAATATGACCGGTTTTTTCCGCCAGCGGATAAGGCTGCTGGGTGTCGAGCCGGGGCGCGCCCGGGGTGTAGCTCAGGCGAGTGGGCGGGAAGTGCACGTCACCACTGACCGAGCAGCGGCCGGCGACAAAGCCCAGCAAGGCTTTGCGATAACGGTAGGCGGTGGACAGGGCGGTTTTCTTGTCCTGCTCACCCCGCATGCCCTTGTCCAGCTGCAGCTGCCCCTTGTAGGCCAGGAAGCGGGTGTAGTTGGTTTCCTCCACCGAGCGGGTCAACCAGCCTGACACACCGCGCACCGGGCTGAAGTCGTTGATGGCATCGGTCACTCGCAGCAGCATGGCGCGCGCGCCGGAGCCAAACTGGCACAGCAGAATCAGCTCACCGGGCTGGGCTTTTGCCAGCACCTGGGCCAACATCAGCAGCCCGTGCGCCGCACCGCTGTCACCCACGGTGGATTCCAGATTGTCGGCGATGGCGTCTACGGCAATGCCACACTTGCTGGCCAGCTGCTGGTCCATGCGCTTGAAGGTGGTGGGAAAAATAAAGTGATTCACCTCCGCCGCGGCCACGCCGGACTGGCTGAGGACATCACCGATAACGGTGGGCAAAAATCGGGCGATGCCCTCATCACGCACCCAGCGCTCTTCCCAGTGGTAATCCGTGTCGCGATCGGATTGGCGGAAGTGGTCGACAAAATCCACCGCCAGTGCCGCTTCACCCAGGCATTCGGCAATCACACCGTCAGTGCCCAGCGTCAGTGCGGCGGCGGCGTCGCCGTAACTCAATTCCTGGGGGCTGGCCGCCAGGGTGTTGCGATTATCTGCAGCGGCCAATAGCACCTTGCTGCCGCGCGCATCACTGGTCGCCAGCGCCTGGGACAGGCCCGCCAGGGATGCCGTTTGCGCCCCGCTGATATCCACAGCCGATAACTTCTCGGACAGATTCAGGGCCTCGGCCAGCAAGCCGGCATTGAGCCGGTCGGCAAAGGGCATGGTGGTGGACGCCAGCATGACCTGCTCAATGGCAGAGCGGTCACCGCTCTCACCCAACAAATCCCGGGCCGCCGCCACCGCCATGGTGATGCTGTCTTCGTCCCAGTTGGCCACGGCGCGATGACCCCGGCCGCGAATATTGGGGGCAAACCAGGCATTGGCTTTTGCGACTGTCTCCCGACTCAGGCGACGCCAGGGTATGTAGGCGCCGTATCCGGTAATTCCTGCTTTCATGTGCTGCTCCGCAGTGCGATAAATTCCAGACAAACAACCCACAGGCAGTTTGCCAGTTATAAAGCCATGCTACGGGGAGACAACAGCGGCGGAATCGTCGGTAACGACGAATTGCTTTAAGGGGCGTGAAACAGGACCGTTTCAGTAAATTCACACACTTCCTCACCCTGCTGATTGACAAGGTGGTGGACAATATCCATGACGGTCATGCCCTTGCTGGTAACCCGTGTAATGCGGGCTTCACCTTGCACGTGAATGGTATCCCCGACAAACACTGAGCCTTTGATTTTGGAATCAATACCGGTCATACCGGCAAACTTGCCCACCGGGTGCCCCTCCATGACATGATCGACGATTGACATCATCTGGGTGGATACCAGGCCCTGGCCGAGGGAGATCAGCATTACGCCCGGCGCAAAGCGCTCACGGTTGCGCCCCTGCATGTTCTCCCGGATAAATTCCATATCGATAAAAAATGGCTCATGCAGGCTGATCAGGTTAACGAAATTAACAATATCCGTTTCAGTGATGGTGCGCGCGTGGGTGCGAAATAAATAGGGTTTGAAAGCCGGTGCTGCCTCAGTGTCTGCGGTCATATGATTACTCCATGGGTTGGTAGCGCATTTAACTGGGCAGAGCATACTGCGTATGGCGTGCACTGTTTTCGTCTATAGCGACGAAACTCCGGCAAATCGCGCAGGCAGACAGCAAAAAGCCCGGCATCACTGCGAAACCGGGCCTTGCAACTGCTCAAGCGTCAGTTCATACCGCCTTGTGCACCTCGGGGAAGAGCGCAAAGTCTTTGGCAATGACCAGGTCCCGTGTCCGAAACTCTGGCTCCAGCAGGCGAAACACCTTCTCATTGTTATAGAAGGGTGTGGTTGGCCACATATGGTGCACCAGGTGATAGTTCTGGTACTGCAGCAGGATATTCATCAACCCCTCTTTACCTTCGCGAATACTGGTTGCCATGGAATAATTAGTGGCCTGCTTCAACTCCTCCTGGTCACCATTCCAGTGATTGTGGGGCATCCAGAAGAAGGTAAAACCAACCGCTATAAACATCAGCCGCGAGGGGATCAGCGACAACCACACATACTCTGCGCCGAAGCCCGCCCAAATCAAGCCACCAATCACCGCGCAACCAAACACCAGATAGGGGATCAGGTTTTTAACCAGGGTGGCCTTTTGCGGGCCGCTACTGCGCAACAGGCGCAGCAAATACATTACATCGATCAGGCACCAGCGCAATGGCAATGTGTATGACTTACCGTGGCTCCAATAGTCCGGATCCCTGGCAACATCATTGGTAAAGCGGTGGTGTTCCATATGAGCCCAGCGCAACAACTCCAGGTTGGCGTAGGGCAGTGGCACTGTAATCGCCACCTGGGCAATCAAGTCGTTCAGGCGCTTGTTTTTCGCAATGCTCCGGTGAGCGCCATCGTGAATCACAGCAAAAAACCAGTAGTAGATAAACGCCAGCACCAGGGCCGCACCCCAGTAAGCTAAATACCCCATAAGCGCTGCGGCCATCACACCAATGCTGGCAGCAATGCCCCCGACGGCCAGAAACACAACCGGCCAGGAAATATCGGGTATCGATGTAAGCTCGCGGAAGTGCGCCTTCTTGTCCGCAGGTACTGTTAACGGTCTGGTAATATCACCGGCCATGGTTATTCTCCTCTCTGAGGTTTGAAATCGGATAATCACTTTATGCTGCACATTATCCCGCAACCGGTTAAGACCGATCAGCTCACACACTGCCAATAGGGGATCATTAAGTGACAATCTCGGCATCAAATGATACCCTCTCCCTACCCCATCCGCGCACTAACAGGGCCGCAGCAAAAGGGCAAAAGCCTATTGTTCCGGCAAACAGCTATGGACAAAACACGGTTTGCAGCAACCTACTCCCGCATGCTGGCCCGCGCCCTGGACCTGAGGCGTGACGCACTGCTGCCCCTGCTGGCGGGCACTGATGTCAAGCCCGATGATATCGAGTTCGAACGGGTCGAACTGACGCCCCTGGAGCAGTACAAGATCATTAGCAACGCCTTGCAATTGAGCCAACAACCGGCCCTTGGCCTGGTGGTTGGCGAACAGGCCGAATTATCCACCCACGGCATACTCGGCCTGGCCTCCATGAGCGCCGCCACCCTCTATGAAGTACTGGAGATATTTGCCCGCTATCATCACGTCAGGGCACCTTTCTTCGAACTGAAACTGGAAACCGCCGGCGATAACCTGGTGATCAAGTTAAAGACGCTCGAACAGCTCGAACCAATGACAAATCAATTTTTGCTCGAGGCGGGTACATCGATGATGCAATCAATGGTGGAGCACATTGTCGGGCGCGAAGTGAAAGAAGCGCAGCTGTCTCTCCCCCTCGACGACAGTGCAGACTGGCGTGCTTATCGAAACTATTTTCACGGCACGATCATCCGCTCGGAAGATGACTATGCCCGCTACTCCATTCCACTGAGCCTGGCCAAAAGCCCCAGCCCGAGCCGTGATGACGTGCTGCGACAGCGGGCCGAGGAAGGCTGCAAGTCGATTCTGGAAAAAGTGGATGCCCATTCGACCAGCAGCGGCAAAGTGGAAGAACTACTCACTGTCCATGGCGGCACCCACCTCACTCTTGTGAACTGTGCGAAGCTACTCAACGTTTCACCACGCACGTTGATCAGGCGGCTAAAAGCGGAGGGGACCACGTTTAACACGCTGATCGAAGCGCGACGCAAGGCACAGGCGGTCCGGTTACTGGCCAGCCCCGGCATCAGTGTCGAGGCCATCAGCCTGGAACTGGGTTATGACCACGCTGCAAATTTCAGACGGGCCTTCAAGCGCTGGTTCAAGATGACCCCCTCGCAATACCGGCAGCAGCAGCTGGACACCTGAGGACACTTTTGCATTCGGCTACTATATGCCGCCGCTGGCACGAACAGCGCTTGAAAGCGACTCAATCCTCGATCAGGTCGTAGTCCTCCTTGGCGGCACCACAGTCCGGACAGTACCAATCTTCGGGCAAATCCTCGAACCTGGTGCCTGGGGGAATATCGTTATCCGGATCACCCTCGGCCTCGTCATAGACGTGGCTACAAAACCTGCATTGCCATTTACGCATTTGTCACCTCATTACTCTTGCTAATCTGCATCTCTATTCTTGCTTCACAGGCAGCCTGGGAGACTACTCGATTCCAGCATAGTCCAGGCACAGCAGTCTGCATTCGTCGTAAGCGACGAATGCAGAGCTTCGCCGGAGCAAAAAACAAGAATCGTCGCTATCGACGACTGCGATGACTCCTGCCTGCCGCATAATCCATCGAAACACCAAGGTAGGAAATTATGACTCAGCGCGTTCTTTTTATTACCGGTGCCGGCAGCGGCATGGGGCAAATGACAGCCCTGCAGGCACTCGATGCCGGCTGGAAAGTTGCTGCGGTGGATCTCAATGCCGCCGGTCTGGAGCAGCTCGGCGAGAATGACAACTTGCTGCGAATTGCCCTGGATGTCACCGATCACCAGGCCGTTGCGGCGGCGGTAGAACACTGTGAAAATACTCTGGGGTCGATCACCCGCGTGGTGCACGCCGCCGGTATCATGCCACTGGGCGAACTGACTGATCAACCGCAGGCAATGGTCATGAAGATCATGACCATTAATTACGGCGGCATGGTCAATGTGGTCGACACCGCGGTGAAAAAAATGCTGCAGCGTGGCGAGGGTGAATTTGTCAGCTACGCCTCCATGGCCGGGCACTGGCCCATTATGTACATGGGAGCCTACAACGCCGCCAAACACGCAGTGGCCGCCTATACCGAAGTGCTGTACCACGAAACCCGCAACTCCGGGGTCAGGATCGTTTGCGTCTGCCCGCCCATTGTCGCCACGCCGCTGCTAAAACAGGCGCAGGACACCGTATGGCCCAAACTGTTTGACATTTTCCCCGCGCTGGAGCCACAGGTAGTAGTGGACGCGGCTGAAAAAGCATTGACTCGGCGACGTGGGCTTTGGGTCTTCCCGGGCCCGATGACCCGCTTGACATGGTTATTGCGACGCTGGTGCCCATCCCTGCTGTGGCAGGTGGTGCACTGGGCGGAAAAAAAATAGTCCCGACAAACCGGCCGCAGCAACACAGCACGGCTGGCACTCACGCTGCCAGATCGAGCACATGAGGCAATACAGGAAAACGGCCGTACAGAAAATCTATACGGCCGTTTTTATTTCAGGAAAAGGCGCCCAGATAGGCGCTGATGGTGAGCAGGGAGGCGACTACTACCCAAGCGTCACAGCACAATTTCAACGGCAGGGGCGCTGCGCGCACTTCCATAAAGTTGCTGATGACCAACCTGACTTTTACAAAAGCCAGTAGCAACATGGTAACACCGCTCCAGGTGGATACCTGCTCAACAGAGACTTGATCCAGCCCCAAATACCAGGAGATCAGGGTAAGCACGACAAGCACTGCCAGAACGATGCTGTTTCGGTGTAACAGATAGGCTTTCATGGTTTATTCCCTTCGCGCCATCAAGGCAACAGGTACAGCAACGGAAATAGCACAATCCAAAGCAGGTCGACCATATGCCAGAAAGTAGCGCTACTCTCCATTACCATTGGCGACAGCTTGTCAAATCCGCAGCGGCGCAGGCGCAACCACAGGTAGCTAAGTACCGCGAGCCCAATTAACAGGTGCAGAAAGTGGATGCCGGTCAAGACAAAATAAAACATAAAAAATTCATTGCTGACCGGTGTTATGCCCAGCGCGAACTTTTCGCTGTACTCAAAATATTTGATCAATCCGAAGCCCAGGCCACAGAGAATCGCCAAACCCATACTGTGCTTGCAAACACTGAGCTGTCGACGGCGAAACGCGGCAATCGATGTTGCCACCAGCCAGGAACTGGCCAGTAACAACACCGTATTCAGCATGCCGAAGTGCAAGTTGAGCTGCAGCCGGGACTCCCGGTAGAGCTCCAAATCCACAGAGCGATACGCCAAAAAGACACAGAAGAAGAGGGTGAAAACAAGCATATCACCCATCACCAGAACCCAAATGCCTACCTCGCCTGGAACGTGGCCCTTGTTTTCAACAGGGTTGACGCTGGTTACGCTTGCATCTGTCATCGGCGGCTCATACTGCATAATGATAAGTTCTCTCAAGCGTGATACTAGCAAACGTGGCTTCTGGACAACAGAAACGCACGGCGACTTAAGCGAATTGCTCCCCGGCCGCAATCTTTTCCTGCAGGATCGCCGGCGGATTAAACAGCTCGCCATAACGATCCGCCAGCTCCCGGCAGCGATCGGCAAAACGACTCAAGCCATAGGTGTTCACAAACTGGATCCAACCGCCGGTCCAGACCGGTGCGCCAATACCCATGATAGAACCGATATTGCCATCGGCAGCAGAGCTCAACACACCCTCCTGCAAACACTTAAGGGATTCGATCACCTGGCGAAACAGGATACGGTCTTTAATATCTTCCAGCGGCATCTCGAGACCCGGCTTCACATACAACTCGTACAATTTTGGCCAAATTTGCTTGCTGCCATCAGCGCCATACTCATAGAAACCACCTTTGTAATGTCGACCGGCACGATCAAATTGGTTAATCATGCGACTGCCAACCCGATCGCTGCTCTCGACGTTGTACGTCGTACCGTAGAGCCCCAGGTCGCGCTGGGTTTCATTCACCTTGCGCATCAATTCCATACTGACTTCATCCAGCACCGTCAGCGGGCCCACCGGCATGCCCACCTGCTTGGCCAGATTATCGATCAGAATCGGATCGACGCCCTCCTCAAGCAGGCGACAGCCTTCGTCGAAGAAACTGCCGAAGGTGCGGGAGGTAAAGAAGCCGAGGGAGTCTTTTACCACAATCGGCGTTTTGTTGATTTTGCGGGCGAAATCAAAAGACTTTGCCAGCGCAAAATCAGACGTTTTCTCGCCGCAAATAATCTCCACCAAAGGCATCTTGTCCACTGGCGAAAAGAAATGAATGCCGATGAAATTATCTGCCTTGCGGGATGCTTGTGAGAGCATGGATATAGGCAGGGTTGAGGTATTGGTGGCAAAGATACCACCCTCGGCCAGCTTGGGCTCTGCCTGCTGAGTCACCTTGCCTTTGAGATCGGCATTTTCAAACACCGCTTCAACAATCAGGTCGGCACCGTCCAGGTCATCGTAGTTGTCGGTCGGCTTGATCAGGTTCAGCAGGGCGGCTTTCTTCGCCTCGGTACTGCGGCCCCGGCTGATGGCCTTATCCAGCAGCTTTTCCGCGTAGCCCTTGCCCTTCTCAGCGGCCTCCAACGATATATCCGCCAGTACCACTTCGATGCCGGCCTTGGCAGCCACATAGGCTATACCCTGCCCCATCATACCCGCGCCCAGCACGCCGATTTTTTTGACATCACTCCTGGCCACATCCTGGGGCCGGCTCTTGCCACCGTTGATGTCATTCATCTGGAAGAACATGGTGTTGATAACGTTCTTGGCTTGGGGTGTTAGCGCCAACTCCGTCAGGCCCCGGGTTTCAACAATCAGCGCCGCGTCAAAGTCCAGCAGGCTGGCCTCCGCCGCCACCGCCAGGATTCTCGGCCCTGCGGGCAACAGGCCACGGGTCTCTTTGCCCAGCATTGCGCCGGCCGCATTGACGCCCATAGCCACATTGGGGTTGTTGACGTTGCCGCCGGGGATCTTGTGTCCCTTGCGATCCCAGGGCTGCACCGCTGCGTCTGCGCCGGCCGCCAGAATCCAGGCTTTCGCCGCCGTCAGCAATTGCCCCGGCTCTGCCACCAACTCGTTTACCAGACCGGCTTCCAGCGCTTGCCGGGGCTTCAGCCGGGTACCTTTGAGCAGCAGCGGCAAGGCATGCTGCAAGCCCAGCATATGCACCGTGCGAACGATGCCACCGGCGCCCGGCAACAGGCCCAGGGTCACTTCCGGCAGAGCGATCATCACTCCCGGCTGGTCCAGCATGACCCGGTAATTACAGGCCAGAGTGATCTCGCAGCCACCGCCCATGGCGGCACCATTGATAGCGGCCACCACCGGCACCGGCAACCTCTCCAGCCGCCGCAGGTCATTCTTGGTGATTTCAATATTGCTTTGGAACGCAACCTTGTCACCGGGTTGAATGGTCAGGATTTCGTTCAGGTCGCCACCGGCAAAGAAGGTCTTCTTGGCAGAGGCAATTACCACTCCGCGCAAGTCCTGCTCAGCTTCCAACCTGCTTACCGCGTCACCCATCAATTGACGGTAGGCCGTGTTCATGGCGTTTACCGGCCCATCCATATCCATGGTAATGGTGACGATATTGTCCTGGTCTTTTTCGTACTTGAATTGATCGTTGGATCCAGCCATCGTTAAACTCGCTTATAAATTTTCGGAAATAGTCTTGAAGGTGATTACAGGCGCTCGATGATCGTGGCGATACCCATGCCGCCGCCCACACAGAGAGCGATCAGGCCGCGTTTGAGGTTGCGCCGCTCCAGCTCATCCAGAACCGTGCCCACCAGCATGCCGCCGGTAGCCCCAATGGGATGGCCCAGAGCGATGGCGCCGCCGTTAACGTTGGTATTTTCCGGGGCAATATCCAGGTCACGCATAAAGCGCAACATGACCGAGGCAAACGCTTCATTAATTTCAAACAGGTCGATATCAGCCGCTGTGAGGCCGGCTTTTTGCAGAGCTTTTTTCGCCGCCGGGCCGGGGCCGGCCAGCATCAGCACAGGTTCGGTAGAGAGGACCGCCGTCGCCACCACGCGGCCCCGAGGCTTCAGGCCCAGCGCCTGGCCGGCTTTTTCGCTGCCGAGCAACACGGCGCTGGCACCATCGACGATGCCGGAGGAGTTGCCGGCCGTATGTACATGGGGAATGGCCGCCAGCTGCGGGTATTTACGCAGCGCTATATCGTCCAGCCCCATATCACCCATGGCCTGGAACGAAGGCTTGAGGCTGCCCAGCACCTCCATGGTCGTGTTGGGCTTGATAAATTCGTCTTTTTCCAGCACCACCAGACCGTTGTGGTCACGCACAGGCACCACGGAGCGGTCAAACCGACCACTATCCCGTGCCTCGGTGGCACGCCGCTGGGATTCGAGGGCGACCGCGTCCACATCCTCGCGGCTATAGCCGTCCAGTGCTGCCATTAAATCGGCGCTAATACCCTGGGGAACCAGGCCCAGCCGGGCGGATATCTCCGGGTCGTTAAAAATAGCCCCGCCGGCTGAGCCCATGGGCACCCGCGACATGGATTCGACCCCGCCGGCCACAATCAAATCTTCCCAGCCTGAGGCGATACGACTGGCGGCCTGATTCACCGACTCCAGCCCCGAAGCACAGAAACGATCCAGCTGCACGCCGGGGACACTATCGTCCCAGCCGGCGGACAAGAGCGCACACTTGGCGATATCACCGCCCTGCTCGCCGACTGGCTGGCCGCAGCCAAGGATCAAATCATCGACTTGCGACGTATCCAGGTCATGGCGCTGCTGCAGTTCATTAAGCAATCCAGCCGCCAACTGTACCGGCTTGACGGTATACAGTGAGCCGTCTTTTTTACCTTTGCCTCTCGGCGTTCTGATAGCGTCGAAAATGTAAGCGGTTTCTGACATCGGGGGTACCTTGCATCCAATAACATTGATACCCGCCAGAATAAGAAAAACGAGGCCAATGGACATCGTCTGATGCGACGAGTTGATCACACGGCGGAATGTCCACCACTGGCAATACTTAAATCCAAAGCCGTGGGTGGGCACCAGCGAACGCAGGCCTGGCAGGCACCAGGTCCCGCCACCAGAGTGGTTGACATCGCGCCCGGATGCCAGGGCCCTTGGCTGGCGTGTTTTATGCTAAACTGCGCCCAAATTTCGACAGTGATTCACTATGGCAGAGCAGATAATTCCCCGCCCTATCGCAGTACAACGCACACTGGCCATCTTCAGCGACCCGTGGTCCTTCTCGGTACTGCAAGAGCTGTTTTTTGGGGTGCGCAAGTTCGACGACTTCCAGCGTAACCTGGGCATTTCTCGCAGCGTGCTGGCACGCAGATTAAAACACCTGGAACAGGAACAGATTATCGGCCGCCACCTGTATTCGGACCGCCCCAAGCGCTACGAGTACAAACTGACGGAGCGCGGGCGTGACATGTACCCGATTTTTATCGCCCTGCGGCGCTGGGGTGAAACCTGGCTGGACAACGCCGCCACACCGGAACTGAAACTGGTGCACAAGACCTGCGGCCACGAGCTTATCCCAAGCCTGGATTGCGCAGCCTGCCAGAAAGAAATCAAGGCGGAAGACATCGCCTATCAGGTCGATGCATAAAGGGCACCTCTAATAATTGCTCGCGACCTCTGGCTTTCAGGAAATTCGGCTGGCAAGGCGCGCGATTGAGTCGGACTGGTTGTCCGGCGAATGAGCGCAACGCAGCTAGCGGGATTTCCTGAAAGCCCCGAAGGGCGCGGCCTGAGCGGCACCATTACTGCGTTGCCTTGCTCGCAAAGGACAACCGGAACGCCGGACCGCAGCCTTTGCCTTCGCAAGGCGCCTTGTAATGGCGCCGCTCAGATTGCGCAGAGGCTGCGATCAATTATTAGAGGTGCCCTAAAGTAAGAACGCGACTGCAAGCTCATTTCAAGTCGGGCCAGTGGCACGCTGGCGAGCCGCTTGCGAGGCCCGCCGGGATGCATTGGTACTTTATAAAACCTCCGTTTATCCAGAGGTTTCTGCGGTACACGGGTACACCGCTTTTTTTGCAACGGAAAGCTGTTAAAAATGTGAGCACATCAAAATCACATTTTCGACTTCCACATCTTCGGTTGCCGCAGGACGATTAATTCCGGCCTGAATTAATCAGGGCTTGATTAAATCAGGAACGCCAGGTTGGGCAGCGCCTTGGCAGCATTCACCAGTACCACATTCTTGCGCACTATCCTGAATTCACCATCGACACGGCGCAGCGTGAACTCGTTGCGCGACCCCCACATTTCATCGTCGGTCTCGCCGCTGACGAAATAAATAGCATTGCTACCCACACGCACTTCTTCACCTGCGTCTTGCAGCAATTCCACATTGGATACCACGCGCCGCACCTGAATCTCAGGCTGGGCCGCAAAGCGTTTGCCCGACAGGAACTGGTTGACCCGCACCGAAATTCTGGAGCGATTGTCGTAAATGATCGACATTTCCAGTTCCGGATCGATATCACCGCTGTTGGCAGGCACCCAGTAGATGCCATCGTCGGCCCACAAAGCCTCCCAATCCCGATAGCGATTCTCATCCGCCAGCCGGGCTTCGAGGTATAAAAACTGCTCTACTTCTCGCAATAACGAGTAATTAATTTCAGCCAGACTCACTTTCCCGCCTCCATCAGACTTTTGTAATGTTTCCAGATACCACGGGATGGCAGATCATCGGTAGAATCCCCCACCAGGTAGCCGTCCTCATCCAGGCGCTCACGGTGATTGCCGCGACCGGTATAGGTGCGATAGCCAGTCCTGGTCTTCAGCCCTTGATGGGTACGCTCGTACATCACTGAATCGTCAGCCAATAGGAAGCCCGCAGGCCCCACCGAACCCATTGTCTGCTGGCGCAAGCGGCGATTGATATCCGGCGAGCCCTTGAACTGAATCGCGGTCACGTGCTGCACGGTTTCCGAAACCGATATGGGCTCGATCACGAACAGCTGAATTTCGGCAATAAACAGGTTCGGGAAAATCATCACGTGGGGCGTACCATCGATCATGATTTGGCGCGCCTTTTCATCACCGTAGGCCGCCTTCATCTGCTCAACGTATTCCGGCAGCCGCTCCTTATTGGTATTGAACCAGCTCAACTCTTCACCGCGCTTGCGGAACTCCGGCCGCAGGTCGATTTCAGTATGACCGTTGCCGTAATCGCGACTCAACGAGGTCGACTTGTCCCCATACAGCTCGTTGATGCGACTGTCCGAGACCATGAATACCGAAGCGTGGACAAAGCCCGGGTGATAACCATCGGTTTCATTTTCGACCAGCAACTTCCAGTTACCTTTGACCTTGTGCTTCAGGTATCCCGTGGTCACTTCGATTTCACCACTGGGTGAATTCGCCAGCAGGCGATCAATAGTCTCTTTGGCGCCACCTAAATGCTCCTCCAGTGACGGCCCCTCTTCGGCGAAGGAGCCAAACACAAAGCCACCGTAACTGGCTACTCGGGGCACGCGGCCCAGTGCGAGATCGGCCTTGTCGACATTCTTGAAACCATCGGGATAGGCCTGCCCCAGCAAGCGCCCATCACTGGCAAACGTCCAGGAGTGATACGGACAGGTGAAGGACCTCGCATTGCCCTTGGGCTTGGTGCACAACTTGTTGCCGCGATGAGTGCAGGTATTCACCAGCAAATTGATCTCACCATCCTTGCCGCGGGTCATGATGATGGGCTCCAGACCGATCGACTTCATGACGAAATCGTGCGTATTGGGCACCTCACTTTCGTGGCCTACGTACACCCAGGTGGTGTACCAGATTTTTTTCAGCTCTTCCTGAAACACATCGGGATCATTGTAGAGACTGCCAGCCACCCCATCGGAGTGGATCAGGTCAGCGTATTTGCTGGCTGCGCCCTGCTTGTTCATGCTCATTCCTCACCACAGTAAGTTCTCTAGAGAAACTAACTATATTGAAACCCCAGCCCCCTGTCAACAGAACAAAAAGGGGACGGAGGGATTATTTTTTGATCAATTCGGCTTGAGCGGGCCCAGTCGCGGGGGAAATTACCGCCACAAGACCACCTTTAGCCCTCCCACGGGAAACCAGGGCCCGCTGGCAACAGCGTCACATGAAATTTAAAAAGCGGTGTTTACCGCACAGTGCGTGGCTAAATCTCGCGTTGTCTGGACCTCTGTCCACCTGCCCATCTACTATGGGCGGGACACTGGATTGAAAAATAAGACTTGTTAACACGGCAGACGCCGGTGAAATCACACAGGAGAAAAGTTATGCCCGATAATGCTTCCAAACGCGACCCCGCCCCCGGTGTATTGCCCATGTTCGTGGAGCGCTGGTCGCCGCGAGCCTTTGCTGACTTTGTTATCGACCAGGCCACCATGGTGCGCCTGCTGGACGCCGCCCGCTGGTCACCCTCCTGCTTTAACGCCCAGCCCTGGCGTTTCTACACCAGCAGCCAGGACAGCTTTAACGATTACCTGGAACTGCTGGTGGAGAAAAACCAGGTCTGGGCGAAGCGGGCCTCGGTAATTGGCTTTTTGGTGGGGAAAAAGCACTTCGAACACAACGGCAAGCCCAACCCGACCTACGCCTTCGATTGCGGTTCGGCGTGGATGGCCATGACCCTGCAGGCGCACAGCGAGGGGCTCTGCACCCACGGCATGGCGGGCATCCACCATGACAAGGTGGCGGAATACTTCAGCCTCGACAGCGAAAACGAGGAGGTGTTGATGGGGTTTGCCATTGGCAAGCTGGGCGACCCGGCCCAGCTGGAGGAGGACGTACGGGCCAGGGAGTTTCCCTCACTGCGCAAACCACTGGCGGAGATATGGCCAACCTTCGCCGAAAAAAGCGGCCGCCGGTAAACGCCCGGCCTGCTATTGCAAGAGCATGAATATGAACAAGAGCGAGCTGATCGCTGTGCAGGCCTCCCTATCATGTATCTCTTTGTCGATGTCGCGGTGTTCAATTCCTTCCCAAAAGGGCCGCGATCACCTCGGCTTCACCAGCAGGCGGGCAGCCACCACTGGCCCCCAAAAGTGATGAGCCTGACTTCCAAACCGAGGCTCCCGCTAATCGATTTTAATTGTCAGCGCCAGGTTGCGGGTTTATCCTTGCTTTAGCCCCCGCAGGCAATCAATTGCAATTGCCTGCGGGCACCCCGCCGGCCATTTCAGAAAGGACGCTCCCTATGAAAATCAAGACATTACTGCTGGCAGCGCTGTCTACCGTCGCTGTCTCCGGTTGCATGAACGCCGCCCAACACCGGGCCCAGGTCCAGGATGACAGCGGTGAGCGCATGACGGTTGGGGTGGTACAAAAAGAGATCCGCATCGGCATGAGTGGGGCTGACGTAGCCGCAGTGCTGGGCTCGCCCAACATCGTATCTACCGATGAACAGCGTCGCGAAGTGTGGATCTACGACAAAATATCCACGGATGTCTCCTATTCGACCAGCTCCGGCGGCATATCGTCGCTGATTCTCGGGGCGGGCAGCTCGGTGCTGGGAGGCGTCGGCGGCGGTGTTAACCGGGATGCGGGCGCTTCTTCCAAGTCCCAAAAGACCCTCACCGTCATCATCAAGTTCGATGAGAACAAGCTCGTCAGGGATTTTGCCTACCACACCTCAAGGTTTTAAAGACCTCCCGGACGAAGGACAAACTGGCGTGAAAAAAGCCTTTTATCTTTGCTTCATACTGCTATTCCTGGTCGCTTGCTCGCCGACAATCCCTAAGGACGCCTTTGTTCTCTCGCCCACCAGCCTGGAAGACCGCCAGCTGCAAAGCAGGAAGTTTGCCACGCTGGACCGAACTGTACTGCTGGCCGCCGGTGCGGCGGTACTGCAGGACATGGGTTACGCCATAGATGAATCAAACGCCAGCCTGGGTGTTTTGACCGCATCGAAACAAGCCGACGCCACCAGCGGTGCGCAAATTGCCGGGGCCGTGCTGGTCGCACTGATCGGCGGTGGCTCCATGCCCATAGATAAAGAACAAAAGATTCGCATTTGCCTGGTAGTAAATGAGAATTTGAGTGACAGCGAATCGTCCATCGCCAGAATTACCTTTCAGCGGATTGTCTGGAACACTCAAGGCCAGATCAGCCGGGTCGAAACCCTGAAAGAGCCGGAGTTGTACCAGGGCTTTTTTGAAAAACTGTCGAAATCCGCTTTTCTTGAGGCACACCAGATATGATCAACCGACTGCTACTGCCGGCCATCGCCGTGACCCTATCCATGCTGGTGGGTTGCGCCAGTCAAAACAGCCATGTGCTTGCCGGCGGCAGCCAGGTGGAATTGCGCAGCATGCAAACCCGGGCTTTTGACACCAGCAACAAGGAGTTGATGCTGCGCACCGTCATAGCGACCCTGCAAGACCTGGGATTTATCATTGACAAGGCCGACAGCGATATCGGCACGGTGACGGCGACCAAGCTCAGCGGCTACCAGATTCGCATGACCGTTACGGTTCGAGCACGGGGCGAAACCCAATTGCTGGTGCGCGCCAACGCCATGTATAACCTGAAAGCCATCGAAGACCCGCAACCCTACCAGGATTTCTTCAACTCCCTCTCAAAGGCGATCTTTTTAACCGCCCACGATGTGGATTAAAGCCTCGAGTCAGCACCTTGGCTTTATGCTCCGCCGGTACTCTTCGGCCGTTGCACGAGGTTAAAACTGATGCTGATTCGCAGCCCTTCATCCCCCTCAAGCTGACTGAGATTGGGCTCCACCTCATGCACCAGCCAGGCGGGAAACAGAATGATCCGCCCGGCGAGTGGCTCAAAATACACCTCGGACCAGTTCAATGCCTGGTCTCTTCCCTCTTTACTGATTCGCGGCCGCAGTATTTGTGCCTGTATCCTGGGGTCGGTGAAATAGATGCGGCCACTGCTCTCGGGTGACTGCACATAATAGACTCCGCTCCAGATGACCCCCGGGTGGATATGCATGCGATTAAAGGCGTGCCGGGGGCTGACATTAGCCCACATATTATCGATACCGGCGACAAAATCGGAGTCGTATTGCAAGTCATCGAAAACCTGCTGGGCGCAATGTTCTACCGCTTCAACCAACGGGCCAAACTGCGGGCGGTGATTCAAATCATCCTGGCTGTGCCAGGCTCCCGCCTGTTTGACGTTAGACCGATGCAGGCCAACTTTATCCTCCTCGCGCAACCCGTTAATACCGGCCTTCAGGCCGTCGTTTAATGGAACGGCGTCGTCCAGGTCTTTAAAGTAAATCAGGGTGGGAAAGTAAAGTTCTCGCTGTAATACACCCAGGCGATTATCGTTTTCACTCATGCAATGCGCTCTCCATTACATTTTCAGGCTGCTCGAAACGCACAGTACAGCGAATACCGGCCGGCAACTTTCCCTCCGGATTGTCCAGCCGCAGCCGCACGCCAAAGGTGCCACTGGCGGCATCAAACACCTTGTCCACCACTTCTACCACCGCCCGGTAGCGACCGCTGATCGGCGCCACCGGCTCGACTATGGCGACCTGTTGCAGCTTGATCTCGCCGTAGCGAGCAATGGGTAGAAATACTTCTACGTTGAGCTCGAAGATTTGCGCCAGGGTCAGCAGTTGTACTTGCTCGTGAATATACTCGCCGGGCACCTTGCTGACTTCGGTGACTATGCCGTCGATCGAGCTGCGTATTGTTCGCCGCTCCAGCCGTGCCTCGGCCAATGCCAGCTCCGCATTCGCCACCTGGCGCCGAATAGAGGCCGATTCGAGCTCCAGCCCGGCGATGGTTTCCTGCACCCTGGCCTCGTCCAATACCTTGTGCGACAGAATATCTCTTTTCGCCAAGGTTTCCGCCCGCTCCCGCTCAAGCTTTTGAAAGCCCAGGCGCGCCTCCCCGGAGCGGATTTCCACATCCTGCCCGGCCTGCAGTCGGGCCAGTTCCACCGTCAGCGCCTCCATGCTTGAATCCAATACGGCCAGCACCTGGCCTCGCTTGACCACGTCGCCACGCTTCACCCTGACTTCCTCAATAATGCCCTCATCGTAACTGCCGACCAGGGCGAGAGTCCGGGGTTCGATGGTGCAATCAAACTGATTTTCGTCGCCGGCATAGGTCTGGGCGCTGACCGGTGTCATCGCGGCCAGGGACGACAGCACCAGAAACCCGAAGTACAGCAGCGGCGAGCCGTTATCGTTGTTCATTATTCCAGCCTCCCGGCAAAGGACAACGCTGTGCCACTGTGCTCATCCCAGCGCATCAGTTCACGCCGGGCACGCCGGTGCCTGCGCTCCATGGTGCGCTGGGCCCGTTGAAACAGTCTCTCCCCGAGCGACCGTCCAGCGGCCCCGGCCAATCCAGCATCGATAATAAGTGCATCCTCCAGCGATAAATATATTTCCACTTGACCGGGCTCCCCTTGACGCGCGCAGCGGCCGAACAGTTGCCGGTCGATACGGCCCGAGTCATGGCGCTCCGACATAATAATATGCAAACCTCCCAGCGCCTGGACCTCGGGAGACAACCGGATATCAACCCCTCGACCGGCCATATTGGTGGCCACTGTCACCTGGCCCAAATTGCCGGCTTGCGCAATGATCTCAGCCTCGTGCAGGTCCTGGGCGGCATTCAACACCCGATGCTGCACGCCCGCGGCCTGCAGATAGCGACTGGCCAGCTCGGAACTGGCTACCGAACGAGTGCCGATCAGCACCGGCACACCGCGGCCTGACAACTCCCGGGTGCGCGTCACTATACGCTGCCACTTGCTGTCGATATCGGCCAATACCTCGGCCTTGCAATACACCCGCGCCAGCGGCCGATGGGTATGAATACTGGCTACAGGTAACCGATACACGGCCCACAGTTCGCGCGCCGCCTCCCGCGCCGTTCCGGTCATGCCTGCCAGTCGCTGATAGCGGCGAAAAAAGCGCTGATAGGTCATTTGCGCCAGGGGTATTGTCTGGCCTGTTACCCTACAGGATTCTTTCACCTCCAGCATCTGGTGCAGGCCGTCACCCCAGGAGCGGTCAGGCATCACCCGGCCGGTGTTCTCGTCAATGATTTCGATTTTATCGTCACGCACCAGATAGTGTTGATCGCGCACAAACACATGCAGCGCCAGCACTGCGTTGCGCGCCTGCGCCTCACGGTACAAACGACCGTGCCACGCGCCGCGCAACTGCTGCGAGCGCTGCAGCAACGCCGCTGCACCTTGATCCGTGAAGCGCACCTGGCGCTGTTCGCCGTGGTACCAATAATGCTCTCCCTCCTGCAAACCCGCGACGATAGCCAGCGACTCGGTAGCGATCTTAAGCTCGGTATCGGGATCGGTCCGCTCCGAAATAATCAGCGGCGTGCGCGCCTCGTCAATCAGTACACTGTCGGCTTCATCAACAATAGCAAATTGCAAACCACGCATCACCGGCTCGGCCCTGACCTGGGGAGAGTGCGCAATTCGCGACAACTTGATTCGCAATGAGCTGTTGCTGTTTTGCAGTGCCATGCGATCACGCAAATAATCAAACGCTGCTTCTTTATTGGTGCAATAGGTTATATTTTGCCGGTAGGCATCCCGTCGCTCGGCAGCGCTCATACCACCAATAACCAGCCCCACTCCCAGCCCTAACGCCGCGTAAACCGGCGCCATCAACTCCCGGTCGCGCTGGGCCAGGTAATCGTTCACCGTAATCACATGCACAGACTGGCCGGCAAAGGCCGCTGCCGCCGCCGCAAGAGTCGCGGTGAGCGTCTTGCCTTCCCCGGTTTCGAGCTCCGCAATCCTGCCCTGCAGCATGGCGCGTCCGGCCAGCAATTGCACATCATAGTGACGCAGGCCAATGGAGCGGCACGCGGCTTCGCGGGTCGCCGCGAAAGCCCTGGCCACAGCGTCATTATGCAAACCACTGCGGACAATATCGGCTCGCACCTGCTCGATGTATTGGCTGAAGCCGGAATCATCCAGCTGTTCAAGGCCCGGCCCCAGGGCGTTTACCGAGGTGACAAAACGCCTGCTGCGTATATCTTGTAACGGCGCCAACAATTGCAAACCGGCTTGCCGGGCAGCGCTGCCAACCACTCGCTGCCAACCACCCCGGGAATCCGGCCGTTCGGGGTAGATGCGCAAGCCCGGCAGGCTCAGGCGCGGGGCTGCGACGACAGACTCAGACACTGAAACGACTCAGGAACAGCTGCCGAATGCGGCGATAGGCCTGGTAGGCCAGCGATTCACTGCCATGACTAAAGCGCACATACACGCGGCTGCCAACCCCGCCGGCGGTGGTGGAATTCGCCACTTTCAGCTCCAGTTGATACAGCATTTCCAGCGCTGTCATGCCGCTGGGATCTGTGGGATCCACGGCAATCTGGCCGCCACCCTGGGTAGAAAACGCCGCACTGGGTAATTGCTGAGTCACAAATGGCAGTTCGTGTAACACACTGGCAGAGCGCACCGCCGAAAAGCAATCTGCGGGGCGCACCCTGATATCCAACGTCTGCTCGCGCACCAGATCGATAGCACTTTGCGGCACCAATACTCGCACGATGGGGTCTTCCAGGTTGGTGACATAACCCAGTGACTCGCCTTTGCGAAAGAATTTTCCTTCCAGGTCCCGCGGCATCCGTAACAACACATGACCACTCGCCGGGCTCAGAACTACCATCTCCTGCTCGCGCTGGACATTAATCGCCAGCTCCGCCTCAGCGTGCTTGATCTGCTCCGCCACCACCCGAGCCTCGGCCCGATCCACAACCTGCAGCGCGGCGTAGCGGGTCTGCAGTTCATGCAATTCCGCGCGTAAAACTCGCACCCGGGCGGGCAGCAAAGGGTCGGTCATTTTCAGAATCGGCGTTCCCGCAGCCACCAGTGCATTGGGCTCAACCAGCAACTTCTCGACGATACCATCGGCATTGACGTGCAGGACGGTTTCGGGCTCCCCCCAAACAACGCCCTCGGTGACCGTGGCGAACGGCACCGGCACCAGGGTAAGCAGTAACGTCAAGACAGTGCCCACCGCTCCCGTCACCATTAATGCCTGGGGACGCTGTTCACGCAGCACTGGGCTGTGCAACAAAAAGCCGATCATTTTCAGCAGCGGCCAGACAAAAATCATCAGGCCCGCCCATATGCCCAACACCACACCTACTACGAAATACTCTGAAGAAATAAACAGGATAATGGTGGTGGTGATAAAAATTCGATAACAGAAAGAGGCGATCGAATAGAACAAAAACCAGCCGGCTTCGCCCCTGGCTGTCACCGGGGATACCGCCTCCTCCACGCCAAATAAATAGCGCTGGATCAGATAACCCAGGTAACGATTCGCCCGTGTGGCCAAATTGGGTATCTCGATTAAATCCGAGAGCACAAAGTAGCCGTCAAAGCGCAGCAGCGGGTTGCCATTGAACAACAGGGTGGAGACCCCGCCGATCACCATAATATTAAAGGCAAACGCGCGCGCCAGGCCCGGCTCAATATTTAGCCAGACAAACAGCGCCAGGAATGCCAGAAACACTTCCACCAACATACCGGCTGAGCCAACCAGCGCACGATGCCATTTGCTTGGAAACGCCGACGAAGCGCTCGCATCCACATAGGGCACGGGGATAAACACCAGGAACATCAGGCCGATTTCGTGAACCTCGCCACCCCTGATTTTCACGGCATAGCCGTGCCCGAGTTCGTGCAGCGCCTTGATAAATGGATAGGTGAGAAAGAGCAGTAACAAACTCTCTGCCGCCAGAATCCGATCGCCGACATTGGCCGTGAGCTCGGACCAGTGCGCCAGAGCCAACAGCACCCCGGTCACCGCCACACAGACAAACAGCAACAGACCCACCCAGGAAAACAACGGCCTCACCAGCGGCAGGGTAAGATTGAGAAAGCGGTCGGGATCAAATAGCGGCAGCCGTACCGCGAGCGGATTGATAAAACGTTGCAGCAGCTTGCGTCGCGCCTGCTTCTCCGCGCGCATGGCTATATCGCGCAGATCCGGGCTGCGATCGGCCTTCAGCAGGTCACTGTGATGCAGTTGCGCCAACAGCTTGATGACTTCATCCTGGGTAAGGTTGTCATCACCCAGTTCCTCGCAGGCCATGGTCCAGATTTTTTCCACCGTGCGCTGGCCATCCATCAAGCTGATGACCAGGTAGGCTGCAGGGGTAAAACGGTGGTGTTTGCCCGAGGCACGATCCTGGATCACATACCAGCGCTTGCCGCGAAACGCCTGTCGATGAATTTCGGTGTGCTCACGCAAGGCCGGGCGCAGTTCACAGACTCGATACCAGGAATTACTCTTGAGGTTTGTCGCCATTGACTGAGCCCGTCGTCGCGCTAGGGCCACCAGGCCCAAAGCTTGAGCCGCAACCAGTTGAGCAGGTCGCGGGTCCAGATCTGCACCAGTAACCGTTCGCCCACCTCCGTTTTACCCACCCCCTCCATACCCGGGCGCAAACGCGGGTGGGCATCGGTCAGGGTCGCCTCGACGCGGAAGAAGTTGCGCCCGTCACGAGCCTCGGTAATTGGCACCACCTGCACGATGGTGTAGGACAAGGTGTCATTCAACAGGGATGCGGCTTTCATCTGCCCGGTCTGGCCCGGATGAATATCCAGCACCTGGGTCTCATCCACCTCGAGAATCACCCGGTAGGAATCCAGCGGCGCCAATTCAAACAGCTGCTCGCCCCGACCAACCGCCGCGCCCACGGACTGGCTCAAATCACCGGACACCACCAGGCCGTCAAAGGCCGCGGTCAATTGGGTGCGCTTGAGCTGTTCGGCCAGCAAAGCGATGTGGGCATCGGCCTGCTCGATCTGGGCGCGCACTATCTTGCTGCCAGGCCGATCTTTGGCTGCCATCATTTGATCGTATTCCGCCAAGCGCTGCTGGCGGGTGGTTACCCAGCGGGTGTGCTCCAGGGTAAGATCGCGATCATCCAGCGTGGCCAACACATCGCCCTGCGTCACCTGGTCACCGGCACGGGCCGACTGGCTGGAAATATAGCCGTCAAACGGCGCCACAATCACCCGCTGCACCTCGCCTTCAAGGCGCGCCGGAGATGCGACTCGATAACTGCCCTCCAGCACGGAAAACACACCCACCAGCAAAGCCACAGACGCGAAGGCAATTTTACGGCCGAGCAGTTCCGGGCCGATTAATCGCTGTACCTGACGGCTGACAGAGTCCCAGACTTTGCGCCCAATAAAGCGGTCATCGCGGCGCTTTTGTTCCAGAATCGGCCCCGCCAGCGCCCCCACAGCATCGCAGAGATCTATAATTTCCTGGCTGAACGGCTGCCCGGCAGCACGCTGAAACAACAACGCACCGGCGGGCTTATCTGCCACCAGCAGAGGAATGGTTAAAATCGTTGTGTCGCCCAGCAGGCCCGCGAGTTCGCCATGCTCCCGGGCTATCTGGTAAGCGCTGCCTTCCGGTGGCGGGTAGAGCAGCGCCATCTCCTGGTCAATGGCCTCCTGCATCGCCGCCGCGAGAGACTTGACCAGGTTCATCTGGCGGCCAAATTCAGCACTGTGGGACAGAGCCACCAGGTTTAACTGTTGTTTTTCCAGTGCCCCCAGGGCCACCAGCTGGCAATCCAGGCGAGTCGCCAATTCGGTAACGAGCGCTTTACCGGCGGAAGAGTAACTCTCCTCGTCGAGCAACAACCCAACCAGGTCGAGCGCCATACTGGAGCTGGATAATGTCTGCTTGCTGCCCGCCACAATCCGGCGCAGAAAACCGAGCTCTATCCAGCCTGCGCCCCACTGCAAGGCACGCATCAATTCGCGCAGCTTGTCTTCGCTGCGATCGATCAGTTCGACTGCCACCGCACCTCGGGCCTGGCCGTCCATGAGAATCGGATAAGCTGTGCAGCAGAGCGAACTGGCAGCAGCTGTATGCCCGGTCACCACCCCTTTTTTTTCTTCGATGGCGCGCCTGGCAGTCTGCAGCAGTGACGTAGGACCATCTCCCCGCTGCGGCCAGAACGCGGCCGGTGCAAGTCCGGAGTGATGTTCATCGTATAAGTAGACCGCAGCCCGGCAGGCTCCATCCAGCATGGAGCACTGCAGCTCCAGCCAGAACTCGGCCAGCTCTGGCGCCGACTTCGCCAGGGCCAGGCGTTGCCACAAGGTGGCATCGAGGTAGGAAACCCGCTGGGATGCATCCCTGGCCGCGGGGCTCACGGGGGACTGCGGGGCATCACTGCCACCCCCTGACATATTCATTTTCCATTCACCACTGCAATCACCGCCGGTCGTACGCTCAGTAGGCCAATCACTTTAGCCCGTCGTGACAACAAGTGCCAATCACTGTGGCTTCACGTCCAACTTGCCGTAGCGCTCTTCGTAACCGCGCAAGTTGGCTTCCAGTAGAAGAGAGAGCCGCTTGGCCGCGTGAGGAGTCATGATTATGCGATCGGTCAAACGAATGGTCACTTCACCTGCACCACCAAAACCGGTGGTCAAATTGGTGCCAAAAAACAATCCACACTCCTCCCGCGTCATCGAGACATTAACAACATTGGCGTAGGAGGTCGACATCGCCGAGTCGTCCCACTGCAGCTTGGGCGCGCTGGCTTTCTCACCATTAGCCGGTGCCTGGTTGGGTTCGGAGTTCATTGCTTTTGCACTATCTTCAGCCATCAATCATGTTTCCCATTTATTGAAGTATTGTCCAACGTTAACAAATCGCGGATCTAAACTCTCGTTTAATCAAACAACAACCAGGTTGAATCCGCTTCGTCCAGTTCACTGGCCGCACCTTTGAGCCGAGCCACTGTATCATCCGCCCAGGGGTTGGTGCTGAAAAAGCTGTCGTCGGTGTCATCGAAGATAAGCTCTTCCACATCCACCGGACTGTCGCTGCCGTCCACCGCCGGGTTCAAACTGGTGACCGTCGGCAGCGCGATCGTATACTCATCACTGGCGTTGCCGAACAGGGCCGCATCGTCATCACTGCCCCCCTCCAGCTCATCATTATCGGCACCACCCAGCAGCAGGTCATTGCCAGCCATACCGGACAGGATATCCAGGCCGTCACCACCGACGAGCACATCGTCCCCGCCACCACCACTGAGCTGGTCATTGCCCTTGCCGCCAAAGATCAGGAACGGCACTTCAACATCAGCCGCGACATTGACGCTGTCCTCCCCATCACCGGCAAACACGACCGCACCTGACAAGCCCGCCGAGTCGAAACTGCGGGTGCCGCCAAGAAAGCCTGCGGTCACATCCAGTTGCCCGGTAGTCCCGTTATGCTGCACGGTAATAGCGTCATTGTTTTCCGTACCCACAATCTGCAGTACGCCATCGCGCACCGCAACTCCGGTGACATAGGCAAGGGTCTCCAGCTTGTCCGAGCCTTCATCGTAATCGGCCAGGGTTACACTGACCTTGTAGACACCGGCGCCGCTATAGGTATGGCGGCCAAAAAAGGAACCCTCGCCATTACCGTTTTGATTGCTGCTCACCGACGCTACGGTGGTGGTGCCGTCACCCCAGTCAATCAACGCTTCGTGGCTGTCGGCTACGCCGAGATCAGAGAAAGTGCCCTCGATATAGGCGGTACCACCCTCGGCCAGGCTGCCAACCCCGGTTTGCGGCAACACCGGCGTAATGGTCTGGCCGTAGTAGGGGTAAATGGTGTAAATGTCATCGTAATCAATGACCCCGTCACCATTCAGGTCCGCCGCGGCAATCAGGGGGTCTGTACTTGGGTCCAGGCCAAAGCTGCTGGCAACAATCGAAATATCGTAGAGATTGATAAGGTTATCGCCATTGAGGTCAGGCAGAGGCGCCTCACTGAGTTGCAAGGACAATATCTCAGGTGCTGCATTGGCCACCTGCACGGTAAGCTGGGCGGCTTTAACATAGGTTTGGGTGGCGGTGATAACATCCACCGTAACAAGGTTATTGATCAGTCCATCGGCGAAGCTGTGCTCGACAGCACCGGCACTGGTATAGGTACTTTCACTGCCGTCACCCCAGTGGACCACGTATTGCTCGACTGCGATGACGGCACCGTTAGGCCCGGGCTCCTTGAATTCGCCGAGGGTAAGGGAATAGGGCGTGCCCTCCAGTGCAGTTGCCGCTCCAGCCACGCTCAACACCGGTATTTTTATAACCTCCGTTACCTGCACCACTTTCGAAGCTACCCCAGTGTGAAGGCCGTCCTCATCTTCCAGGCTCACCACGATCAGCTTGTCTTCACTGCCGGTGATACCGCTGTAGGTATGGGTTACCGGACCGATGGCCAGGCTCTCTTCCACCACACCGTCACCCCAGTCCACGATTATATTGCTGATCGTATCCGTACCCGGGTCGACAATGGCGCCGAGGTTGAGCGTGTAGACCTGGTCTTCATCTACGGCTGGTGCGCCGGTCAGGGCGATCAGGGGCTTAATATTGCGCACATCGACATCGAGACTGGTAGCGTTAAGGAAGTCGCCGTCTTCGTCCGTCAGGGTAACGCTGATGGTGTAAACCTCATCCCCATCGGCGTAAACGTGGTTGACCTCCAGTGTTGGAATACTGCCATTGCTGCCGGGTGCCGGTGCCGCAACCTCCTGTGGGGTCGAGCCATCCCCCCAGTCGATGGTGTATTTCGTTACCGTGTCATCACCGGGGTCATAGGCCGGGGCAATTTGTAATACGAAGTTACTGCCTTCGTTCACCCCTACCGCGTCGGCAGCCACTGCCGCGCTTCCAGCTAGTTGTGCTGTTACAGTACCGAGACCACCTAGCACCGTCGTCGGCGCCACGTTCTCAACGGTCACAGTCAGCGACTTCTGGTAACTGCCATCTTCATCGGTGGCCGTCGCCACCAGGGTAAAGGTGTCGGCGCCACTGTCGTCGGTGTAGACGTGCTGCGCAGTCTCGGCACTGCCTGGCAGGGTCTCGGAGCTGCCATCACCCCAGTCAATCTGCCAGGTGGCGAGAGTATCCGCCCCGGGATCGGTCGCTTCCAAAGTCAATAAATAGGCCTCACCCTCAACAATGGTCGAGGCACCGGTAATTGACAGCTGCGGTGCGATATTGGCCACCTCGACCGATTTTTCGGTCATATAGAGACCGTCTTCATCCTGCGCCGATATTTTGATAACCCGCAGGCCATTGTCGGCGAACGTGTGAGTCAGCGAGGCCGTCGCTGCGTTAACTACCTGGCTGCTGCCATCCCCCCAGTTCACGGTCCACTTGCTAATGGTGTCGTTACCCGGGTCCGTGGCACTCAATTCCAGTGAGTAAACCTGGCCTTCCGTCGCGGTATCCGCACCATCCACATTCAGCGTGGGCTTGACCTCGCGCACGCGCACGCCGGTAAACAGCTCTTTGCTGCCGCCATCCTTGTCGGTAATGACTGCCCGCACTGTGCGGGTACCGGAATCCATCAGTAGGCTGGCCGGGGCACTTACCTCACTGTCGCTGGACTCAAAAATTTCGAAGCTGCCATCGTTGTCAAAATCGTAGGAGTATTTGAATCCCGAGCCGGCATCAGTCGCGGACGGGTCACTCTGGTTAATGAAACGGATGGTGGCAGCAGCCCCCTCATCCACCGGTGAGTTGGGTGCCTGGGTTGAATTGACCAGCTGCGCCGTGGGCGCCGCATTGAGCACCGTCAAACCCGCTGTGTTGGTCGCAGTGTCAATACCAATACCACCAGTACCCGAACCGTAGCTGACCGCCACGCCAATGGTATAGGTCGCCGTGCCATCATCGAGGCCAAGGGCTGCCAGGTCCGCTATCGACAAGGTGATGTCGGCGCCGGCAACACTGCCAAAGTCAGCTTCGTCACCAAAGACGCCGTCGTTATCCAGGTCCCAGCTAAAGCCGGTTGGGGTACCCGCCGCTGTGGCCCGCAGGGTCACCGCCTGGCCTTCAAATATCTCCAGGTTGTTGGTCGTACCGACACTGCGGATCGAAGGCGTTGCCGGCGCAACCACCACCGGTGCCGCCGCCTGGGTGTAAGGCGTGATATCAGGATCACCCGCAAAGGAGCCGGTGCCGTCCTCATCGGTCACCACCAGAACCGGGGTGAAGGTGCCGGTGGTCTGGTAAGTGTGACTGGCAAATGCAGTATCACTGGCAAACACTTCTCGCTCTGAACCATCGCCCCAGTCAATTTCCCAGGCCATAATGGTGTCATCACCGGGATCAAAGGCGGAAAAATCCAACCGGTATGGCGCCCCGACCAGGGCAGCATCAGTACCCGTAACAGAGATTTGCGGAGTGGTATTGCCGATGGTCAGCAACCCCGTATCCAGAGTGACATTCAACAAGTCATCGGTGACTTCAAAGCTGATATCATAGCTGCCGTCATCACCCATACCCAGATCAACCAGCGCCTGCCAACTCAGGACCGGGTCGGTGCCAATGGCGTCACCAAAGACACCGTCGCCGTTCAAATCCCAGCGTGTATTGAGAATCGCCGTGCCGGTCGCGGGGGTCGCCAGGCCGTCAAGCGACAGTTGGTCTCCCTCGGAGATAGTGTAGGGACCACCAGCGTCCGCCTCGGACGGTTCGAAGCCCGGCACGCTTTCAATACTGGTGTAGGTTACCGTACCAAAACCGGGTTCCGTACCCGCCTCAAATGCGGCGTACAACACCCTTACCGAACCATCCGGCTGCAGCGGCGACAGCGGTGTAATCGGCCGCGGTTGCGGCTCACCAGTCGCGGGGTTGGTGACCAGGCCCGAACTGAAGCGCAGCACATCGTCGTCGGCGCCACCCGCAAGGGTTATACCGGCACCGTGCGGCAGTTTGTTACCGGCAATCTGGATATCGTCATTGCCACCACCCAGGTCAATGTCAAAATCATTGCCAACGGCCAATTCGCGGATAACCACCGAGTCTTCGCCGCCACCGGTCTGGATATTGACACTCGCGGCTCCGACTGTGGCCGACCTGGCGGTGACGATGTCGCCGTCCGCACCGGTCCGGACTATGGTGTCGGCACCGACGTTAAGTAAATCGACCCGGTTAAAGCCGTCGCCCATATTGATATCGAGCCGATCCACGGTGGCCGCATTTACCTGTTTGAGAACATCGTCAGTGCCGCCGAAAATCAAATCCAGGCCTTCCATGGCGGCGTAACTGACCACCAGCGGTACGCTTTCCACCGTTTCGGCAACCCGGTTAAACACTGCGATACCGCCATTGTTACTCGCACCCAGCTCGTCGGCGGCGGCAACAAAGACCTTGCCCATCGCCACCGCCAGGTCGGCCGGGGAATCGAGACCGGTGCGGCCGCGCAAAACCTGCTCCAGCGTCAGTTTGCCGGTGCCAACGTCGCGATCAAACACCGTCAACGTAGCACCCACACCGCCGCTCACATACAGCTTCTCGCCATCGGCAGAGACGGCCACGTCATTGGCACCCGCAATACCGCGAATACCATTGACCCGTTCGAGCAGGGTTTCTTTATGCTCCAGTTCACCGCTGCTGCCATCGCGGGCAAACACCGCGAGACCACCACTGCTGCCGGTCACGTAGACAAAGGCTTCGTCATTGCTCAGGGTCACCGCACTGGCACCAGTAAAGCCAAGTGCTGTGAGGTCGATCGTCTGTGCTACCGTCGAGGAGCCAAAGTTCGCCCGCGCAGAAACAGTAAGATCATTGCTGGTTGCACTCACTGCATAGATCCAGTCGCCCGCGTCATCCACGGCAACATCGTCCACATCCAGGCCGGTATTTTCAGCGGCGAGTAACAAGCTGCCGTCGCTGCCGCGATTAAAGACACTCCCGCCGTCATCGCCGCCAATAACCAGGGTGCCACCATCGGCACTGATGGCTATGGTGTCGTACCTGTTGTCACCGAGGCCGGTGGCATTGGTGGCGGCCAAGTCAAAGGCCAGGTCACCAGTGGTTACGTCGCGTGCAAAAACCGCTATCAGCTGGTCGTTCCCACCGGTGACATAAACGCTGGCCCCATCCGGGCTGACAATCACATCGGTTGCACCGGCCAAACCGTTGACACTATTGACCCCGTCCTTGAACAGCTGTCGTTGCGCCAGGTCTTCGGCGTTGCTGACCACCAGCGAGCCGCTGGCGGAATTGATGCCGTACAGGGTCCTGCCATCGGCGCTGGCTGCCACTGCCTGCAACCCGGAAAATTCCGGGGCGTCGCCGCCTTCGGGCCGTGGCGCGGAAATAAAGGCGGCTTCACCGTTACGCAGCAACTCGTGGGATATGGATACCACATTGCCGTCAATAGAGGCATTGATATAACTACTGGATGTGTTGGTGGGCACCAGTGTCACCCACACGTCGCCAACCCCCAGCCCGTTCAGGTCAGCGGTATTGCCGGAACCGCCAAATGCAGTGTCCCGGGTTACGCCGCCCACCAGCAAATCGGTGAGATGAGTATCCGATGCGGAATTACCCACCCCCAGCTTTGGATTGATTAGCGTGGTATCCGACAGGTTGATAAACAACAGCATGTCGTAATTGGTGTAATCATCATCTGCAAATCCGGCAACGCCTTTATCCAGCCGCACCACTGCCGCAACAGCCGGGCTGGAAAGCACCTTATCGGTGGCGTCAGCGCGAATATCCTGCAGCCAGAGTTTGTCCTGGGAGTCGCTCACCTGGGCAATGACCTGGTCCAGAAAGCTATCGAAATTGGTGATTTTATCGAGCAGGCCGTAGGCCTCAGAGCCGCCGGCAAGACCGGCAATCAAGGGGGTATTTACCACCCCTTCCATACTGAAATTGCGCGCGTTGGGACCGGCGCCGAGGTATACACGGGAGTTCGAATTGACGCCCGCATTCACCGTAATGTTATCGGGTATACCCTTGGCAACATCGACATTGGACTCCAGCACAAAGCGGCCGGAGCCGCCATCATTGGCCTTTTGACTGCTGATTACGCTGCCCGAGTGATTGATGTAATTTGCACCCACGCCACCTTTGATGTTCACTGATAACCGGTCTGCATCCACTACGGTACCAGAGAACTTGATCGTTCCTGCAGCGCCACCGGCGCCCGCTCCGCCGGGGCCACCTATGCCGCCTACGCCGCCATCGCCGCCAGCGCCACCGCTGCCGCCGCCACCACTGTGACTTCCGCCGGCACCGCCTTCCTGAATACTGCCCACGGCACTACCGCCTTTAGTGCCTGCGGCCCCATTACCGCCAATTGCAGATGCGGTGCTTGAGTTAACAAAAATTTCACCCTTGGCTGCAATTTCAAGTGCGCCACCACCGGCACCTCCTGCACCACCGGTGCCGCCAGTTCCACCACCGGAGCCGTAGCCACCGCCACCGCCACCTGCGCCAGACTCCCCGCCGCTAAACGTACCACCAGCTTCGCCGCCGCCTCCGGCACCGCCACCGCCACCGGCGCCAGCACCACCGCCGCCGCCGCCTGTACCACTGGAGCCACCGCCTCCTCCGGACAATGCGGTGCCTCCGGTAAAATTGTAGCCCGGGTTACCGACGGCACCGGCGCCACCATCCTCTCCGGGACCGCCATTGTCGCCTTTTTCCCCACTCCCAGGTGCACTTGTTATTTCGCCGCCTTCACCGTCTTCACCGCCACTACCACCGTACCCTCCATAACTGCGAGCACCGCCAGCATTAGAGAAACCGTTTATACCATCACCACCGCCGTTGCCATAGCCGTTGGTATTGCCAGGGTCGCCGTCGGCGCCATCGCCGCCAAAGCCGCCTCTGTAACCGGTACCCGGCTGCTCAAAACCGCCCGCGGCTCCGGCTCGGCCACCGCCACCGCCGCCGCCGCCAGAACCGCCGCCGCCGGTATTGTAACCTCCATCCCCTCCAGAAAATCCCGACTGTCCCGGCTCACTGCCACCGCTGCCGCCCGATCCACCGAGCCCACTACCAAAGGGGCCGGATGGCGCACCGCCTTCTCCAAATCCAGGGCCGCCATCTTCACCGTCCTCAGCCGGTTCGGCTGATGAACTACCGCGGCCACCACCGGCCCCACCATCTGCGCTGCCCGCGCCGCCACCGCCGGGCCCAGCTGTTGAATTGGAAGCCGAGACATTAAAGGTCACACCTGTGCCAACGGTGACATCATCGCCCGCCAACAGGGAAAGACCTTTACTCCCGGACGCTCTAATGGTCGAATTATTGGCAATGACCAGGTCGCCGGCGAAGCGAATCTGGGCGACCTGATTCGACTCTGTAAAAACAGTGCTAATGCCGGCATCTGCGGCAGAAATACTGGGCCCCCCGACAGACGAGTCCCAGCTCGAAGCGATAACATAACTTTCGTAGCTGCCGTCGGAAGTGGCATCGACGTAAATAATGCCCGACGAAAGCTTGCCGCTGTTGGTGTTAAAATTGACCGAATACATCAAATAGGTTGGCAGCGAGCTCTGGGTAGCCTCAACCCCGGTGCCACTTACCAGGCTTTCCGCGGCGATGTTATCGATCAACACCGAACCGGCAGTCCAGCTAACGTTACGCAATGCGGTAAAGGAGTCCGGTAACTCCACCCGGGTAAAGCCGGCACCGCCAGTCACTTCAATCGACTTGGTGACCCGGCTGCCATTGAGAGTGGTGCCCGTTAGCAAGATGGTTTCAGTACCCGCCTCCAGCCTGGCCACAGACAGCGCATGCAAGGCAAAGCCATCGCCATCCTTGTGGCGCAGGGTAAATACGTCACTGCTGCTCGCCGCTTGCGCTGCTGCGCCCAGCTGTGTATTGCGCTCAATGGTATTGGTGCTGGAGAGAACGAAGTCATCTTCTGTGTGAGAGGTTAACCCACCGGTGTAACTGTCGAATTCTATGGCGCTGGAAAAATCGGTAAAGCTGGAGAAGCCCGCCGACTCAAGCACTACCTTGGCCTGGGCCAGAACTACATTATCGCCATTTATGCTCGCGTCAGCCGCCCGTGACAGCTCTTCGAAAGTCAGGCTATCCCCGGCAGATGCCCCACCCACGACCCGGATCTTGTCCGCGCCATCGGTATACAACAGATCGATACCGTTGCCACTGAGTACGCCGTTGTTCACCACCCAGTCAACACTGGCGGTATTGGCGTCGCCATTGGCATCGACAGAGTTGTCCACCAGCAAACTGTCCACATTAAAGCTCAGGTCGCTGAAAAAGTTGGCGTAGCCTGCCCCGGTTGCAGGCAGTACCAGTGGGTCGACAATAGCCAGCTTGAGGGTGTCAATGCCGCCGTCACCGCTAACCCGGGTGGCGGCACCAATTCGCTGGATGGTAATTTCGTCATCGCCAGCGGCGGCGTCTACCTTCACCGTTAACCCGCTGACATTGTGGTCAAGGGTCAGCTTGTCGCTGTTTTGCCCGAGCTTGAATTCCGCTTCCTCGAACTCCGCGAAGCCAACCTGGCCAATGGGGCCAAGCCCGGACAACAGGGCACCGCTGGCATTTTCTCCCAAGCTGGCACCGCTGGTAGGCGTAGTGACAGCAGTGATATCAAACTCAATCTTGTCACTATCATCCGCTGTACTATCACTGCCGGCATTTATGCTTAGCCCGTTGCCGCCGAGCACTTTAATAAGGTCACTCTTCAACCCGAGATTGATGATGACTCCGGCGGTCGCCTGCTCGACCCGCACAATGTCTTCCCCGCCACTGGAACCCGGATCCATGGAGATGGTGGTGGTAATACTGGTGTCGCGTAAGGTCAGGTCATCGTCAGTGGCGGCCAGGGTAATATCCAGGCTGCTGAAGCCCTCATAGCCGATTTGACCTGGGCCACTCATGGTAAAGCCAGTGATGCTGTCGCCATCGACAAAACCCGGGATGCCGGAAATCGTGTTGGCGGTGTCGTCAACGGCCAGTGAGCTGTTGCTGCCTGCGCCGCCATCGAGCACCAATGGTGCGCCAATATTGGCCAGGCTTCTGGCGGCACCCGGACGGGCATCGCCAATAGTGACCGCGTCACTAGCGCCGCGCAGGTCGACATGGGTTTCTGTGGTCAGGTCCCAGACCAGCAACCGGTCTTGTCCGTCACCGTCGGACAAATTAATGTCGATCAAATTGGCACCGCTGGTGGCCAACACTTGCTGGTCATAGGCGCCGGCCTGCAGTTGATCGAATACCCCGGCACTACCCGCGCGCAGCTGGTTGTCCGTCAGCAACCAGTCGGTGGCTTCGGTATTGCCCTGATTGGTAAAGTAAACCTCCTCCACGTTGAATGTCGTCAAACCCGGAGCAAGCGTCGTACCGGCCAGTTCGCCGTTAAGGGTTGCAGTGGCGCTGTCTTCGCCACCCCCCAAATCGAGGATGATGCGGCGAGTCAAATCATCGATTTGAGCCTGGTCATCACCCAGTCCCAGGCGCAACTCTACCTTTTCAATTGACTGGTTGTAACGCAAGGCACCAGGCGCTGCCAGGCCAACCAGGGCCAGGGTGCCTATCTCCGCCAGGCGGCCGGACACATCGGCACTGGAATCAAAAATCAAATGATCCACACCAGTACCGCCGCTGACATCCAGGTCGGCAGCAATACCTTCAACAGAACCGTCTTTGCCGACGGTTACCGTATTGTCGCCCCCAACCAGATTCACCAGGGTATAGCCGGCCAATGTCTCCAGTGCAATGGTATCGCCAAACTCACTGGCGTTGATGATTAGGTCGCCAGCGATGGTGTTATACACCCGCAAATCACTACCGGCGGTGGTTGGCCCCAGGTCCAGCTGGAAGCTTTCAATGCCGGTATAATTGATCTGGTCGGTGACGGCGCCTGCGTCGGTTTCCATGCGGGTAACCCGCAGGGTATCGTCAAATAACTCCAGCCCGGCAACACCGTCGAGGCTCTTGCCGTCGCCCTTGACTATCGCCGCGTCCTCACCGTCGCCACCGATCAGGGTCACGTTATCGAACGCCGTTACCAGAAGGTCGTTATCGCCACCACCATCAAGGGTGACGGTAATCAGGTCGGAGACATCAATATTGTTGCTGCCGGCGGAGACTTCCAAGCGATCATTACCCCCCAGCCCCAGCACCTCCAGTTCATCCTTGTCGGGCGAGCTGTTGATAATAAAGGCCGTGGAATCGCGACCCGGTGTGCGATCCTGTAATTGCACTATGTCCCGGGAAATCTTTTTACTGCTGCCCCCTTCAGGGTCGCCTTCCAGGTCGGTCTCATCGAAGCTGGCGAGCACACCGGTGACCACCAGGTCGTCCGCCTCGCCCGTGCCGGTAAAGACCACCCTGTCGACGTCGGCATTGGCTTTGGATTTATCCGCTGAACTCAAATCCACTGCCAGTAATTCGATGTCTGTACCGGTCAGGTCGCCAATGGTTAGCTGATCGGAACCCCCTGCAGCCGTAATGGACAAATTTTCGATATTGTCGATTACCAGGTTTTCCAGCTTGCCGTTACCACTGGCCATGGTGGTCAACAATACCTTCTGCTCGCCGCCCTCCATAAAGCGACTGAGCAATATATTGTCATCGGCTTCAACCGCTCCCACCACACCTCCGCCGTAGGTGCCTTCCGTCAGGGCGAAGCTACCCCCGACGGTCAAACGATCCGTATCGCCAGTGGCATCTGCCGCTTCGATAAGGGTGTCGACACCTTTGCCCGGTGCCCAGAGGTAGGTGTCACTGCCGCTGCCCCCGGTCGCGGTGTCATTGCCGTCCCCGCCTGCGAGGCGATCATCTCCCTCGCCGCCAATCAGGTTGTCGTCACCACCGCCGCCCTGCAGGCTGTCATCGCCCGAGCCACCGTCCAGCGTATCCCCGTTGCGGCCGCCGACCAGGCGGTCGTCGTGTTCATCACCACGCAGCATGGCGACACCACCACCGGCATAGGAGAGTACGTCGTCGCCACTGCCACCTCTGAAATTGACACTGGCCATCACGGTGCTGTCGACCACGATAGAGTCGTCACCCGTACCCCCGACCGCCGTTATGTGTTTGACGTTCTTAAATTGCTGCTGGGCGCGCTCTTCGCCGCCGTTGACGTGAAAACGCACCAGCAGGGTTTCACCGCCGGCCGGGTTGTTCTCATCGGTCAAACCCAGCGACGTCACCGTGAAGCCTTCATTTACCTCTGTGTCGGAACCCTGGCGACCGACTCCGGTATTGACCCGCCGGTCGGCGGTACCACCGGTACCATCACCCATATGCAGCTTCAGCGTTCCGTTGCTGTCCACCGCGCCGATCTCCGGTGGATTCAGCACTACGCCTGCGAGCACCTTGGCATCGTCAAGCTGGTAAATATCAAAATCAAAAATAAGTGCACTGGCCAGGAGATAGGTTTCGTCGGCCAGAATCACTTCCAATGGGCTGACACCCACGGAAGCAAAAATAAATGCTTCCAATCCGGCGTAGAGGGAGCCGGACATATTAAACAAGCCAAAGGGGTCGGCATTCAGAATAAGGTCCTGCTCGCCGAGGCGCACTCTACCGTCGTAGGTAAACGGGCTTTCAGGAACCTCAATGGCGGTGCCATTGCGCACTCGATTTACGTAGTCGTTCTGGGAGTCGTTCTGTGGCTCGGGCAGGTCATTCAGGTCAAAATAAATATCGGTGGCAAAAAATACTTTCACACCGGCTTTGAATTCAGCAACCAATAGATCGGGACCAACACTGGCGCCCGCAGACAGCTTGGCGCTAATAGTAATTTCAGGGCCATCACCGGCATCCGCATCGGTGGGCACATAGACACCGTCCTGCAGATTGGCGGGAGCATCTTCACCGATATGGTCATCCCAAAAAAAGCCATCGGCGAGTCGATGAGCATTGTCGTCGATACTCTGTTGCAAAGCGTCATCGCTGGAAAAATCCAGGCTTTGGGTAAGGGCATTGGCCCCAAACAGGTCGAAGCCGGCGTCGATATCAAATGCCGCACCGATATCAAAACGAAAATCTGCGGTTAAAAACGGCGCAATAATGGGTATGGATATTTCAAAGAAATAACCGAAATTAAAATCCAGGGCGGCGTTAATCAGCACCGGCGAAGTGTCGCCCAGTAGCATGGCCTCTACCAGCGATGGATCCTGCAAGAACGGAAAACTGATCGCGCCACTGACATCGCCGAAAAACTTGGATGTTTTTTCACTCTCTGATTTTACTTCTTCCAACAGTGTCTTGTTGGGGTCTCTGCCAATTACCTTGACCGGGCGCTTCTTGGCGGCCTCTGCATTGGCCTCATCGTCATCCGGATCCGGATCTTCCCCGACATCGCGTTTGCCGTTAGCGCCAATCTGGAGGGTAAAGCTGAGCATACTGGGGGCATCAGGCAAGCCCTCGGCAATAGGCCCCATCTGAAAAATAACATCCAGCAATTCGACCACAGCCTTGGCCTGGGTCAAATCCTCCAGCAGTGCATCTTTTTCCTTTTTAGAGAGGTCTGTGCGAAACGGCGTTGAGATAATACCCAGGTCGATGGGCGTCACCTTGCCGAGGTCTAACGCCTCACCGATATCGCTGAGTACCGGGATAGGCAGGGTGAGAAAATCGATCACCGGCTTGAGCGGCGCAGCGCCCAATTGAAAACCCGCGATAAACGGGTCCACCGTTTCGGAAATAAAAGTGCCCAGATCCAGGCGCACGTCTTCATATTTGAAAATAATATCATCGCCAAAAGCATTCGCCTGGGTGTTGTCATTGGCGAAAAACTGTTTGATATTGACGTCACCCTCTACCCCGAGATTAAAAGTACGGCTGGACTCCGCCACATCGGCAAAGTCCGGCAACATGGCAGCGTCGATATCCAGATTGATTTCAGCGGCGCCGCTGACTACACCGTCCACCACCAGGGAATCGATCTCAGCGCGAGTCATGCGACTGTCGTCATCAGTGCCGGCAATATCAATCGTCATTTCACCGAGGAACTGGCTGCCGCGGGCAGCGATGGGCGCGATCGCGGGATCAATCAGGGTTGCGTCCTTGCCCGGGCGCCCGACATCCATCTGGATCAGGGCGCCGAAAATTCCCGCCGTACCTTTGGCCTGCAGTATTCCATCCGTGCCGCCATCAAGTACGGCGCTGAGGTTATCCAGCATCAATTCATTGCTGAATCCGGTTTCGACAAAAAAGATTGAGAAATCATCGACGTCCTCGTACACACCAAAGACCAGGTCGAGACTCCAGTCGTAGCTGAGAGAGACTTCTTCATCAATGCCGAGTTTGGCATCGAGTACGGCATCCGGGCCAAGCGCCAGGTCCAGCGCTATGCGCGCGCTTTCAGTGCCGCCCAGGGTAAGGGAAAAGAGGTATTCGGAATTGTCGCCGTTGGTGCTGTCGAGGATACTATTACCGACGATCAAGTCGCCCAGGGAATTGCGCAGGCCTTCTTTGACATCTTCGGCATCGGGTCCAAACGGGCCCGACGATACTACGCTGAAACTGTCCAGCCGTGCCGATATGCGCTCGGCAATTTGCCCCACCTGTTTGTCCGCCAGCTGGGTACCGATCAGAGGGATCGGCGCAGAGAATATTTTGTCGTTGAGTTCGCTTTGCAGCTTATCGAAATAGTCGTTGAGGCCGCCGTTATCGAGAATGCCAAGGTCGGCCGATAACAGTAATCTCGGTTCCAGCGCTTCGAACTGCACTTTGCGCTGCACTTGTTGCGGTCGCCTTGCTGACGCCAGTGATTTTCCCAGTGGAGGTTTGGGCCAGTTTTTTTTTCTTGTACCCAGTAGTGAACCAATAAGTCCCTTGCTCTTGGCGGCAAATGGAAATGCCATGCCCCTTCTCCCTGCCAGGCTTGCGCCGTGCGGCGGTATGTGTCGGCTTCCGGTGCACACTTGAAGTAAAACGCGGAGCTGGGCAGTGCTGATCGGCTAACAGACAATGAATTTAGGTATCACGAGTGTTTTTCGAAAAATCCTTGCAGCAAACTTTTTATAAGGCAATAAAACCGGGCTGTCCATACTTTAGTGGCAGCGTGTTGTTCTGCGCGCCAGCCGTAACCCCAGTAACCCCAGTACCAACAAGAGACCGGTGGCCGGAGTGGGCAGGGTGCCGGCATTGGGGTTGGTGATAGTGATGGTTGCGGCAGCACTACCGAATACCAATTCAACAGCGAATGGATTGGTCAGCTCCGTCAGGGACGAATCAACGATGAAGCTATTGTTGCCGGAGCTGAGGGCATCGAAGCTCACGGTTGCAAGCAGGCCTTCAATCGCTGGCGGAGCGGATAACAAAAAATGCTCGGCATATCGCACGTGACCTGGTGCTAGAGAAGTAAGTAGCACCAACGGAACAGGGAAAAAGCCGCCACTTACAACACCCGTTGCAGCTACCAGGGAAGGGTCGAACAGCAGGGTAAAATCAAACCCTCCCAAACCTGGTGGTGGTGACAGCCCACTGACCCAAATATCAACACTAAACGAATCGCCCACCTCAATGGAGCGGGCAGCCTGAATCCCCGCAGTAGACGGGTCAGCGTCCACAGAAAGTATCGGTATCGCACTCGCGGGTGCCGCCAGCAGAGGGCACAGAACGCAGAGCAGCAGCATTAGCCGGTGGCGATAGCTGGCGATACCTGCGGGCATCCCGAACTGACTGCGTTTGGTTGACAGCGTATACGTGGTCAACTGTGTGCCTGGCGCAGACAATTCCCGCGCCGGCGCTCCGATCAAGCTCCAGCAGTGCATACGCTTCCCCCAAAATTTGATGTTTCGGCCCGAATTGCAAGTAACGCAAGATTCAGTCCAATGGGGGTTATGCCGCTAATACCGGGGCCTGAGTCGCAGCGGACGGTGCCGCCAAAGACAAACTGTAAATTATACTGACAGTGCCCTGCAGCACAGGAGTGAGACCGGATCGGTCCGGGATAAAGCGACAAGGAGCCGAAAAATAAATGATATTACGTTGCAGGGCACGCAGATTGCGGCTGGACAAGCGCCATCCCTGCCGACTATGTATGCTGCGAGATGTTGCGGTAACGACAAGCGTCAATCTGTAGAGGAACAGACAGGGGAATAAAGAAATAAATTGGCGCGCCCGGAGAGATTCGAACTCCCGACCAACTGGTTCGAAGCCAGTTACTCTATCCAGCTGAGCTACGGGCGCACGGGCGGCATTATAGAGGTTTTGCCGGCGATCACAATACAGCCGCTCACTTTTTCAACGCTCGCCCCTTTTCTTTAATCCAATACGTACTGGGCCTTTAATCCAATACGTACTGGGCCTTTAATCCAACACGTACTGGGCCAGCGGCGGAAAGCCATTGAATTCCACCGAGCTGTAGCTGGTGGTGTAGGCTCCGGTGGAGAACCAGTAGAGGCGATCGCCGATCTCCAACGCCAGTGGCAGCGGGTACTTGTGGTCCTCATAGAGAATATCGGCACTGTCGCAAGTAGGGCCGGCAATGACCGTATCCTCCAATGGCCCCTGGCGCTCGGTATAAATGGGGTATTTGATCGCCTCTCCCAACGTCTCGATCAAACCGGAAAACATACCCACATCGGTATAGACCCAGCGATGCAGGGAGGTCTGGGACTTGCGTGAAATAAGCACCACCTCGCTCACCAGGATACCGGCGTTGGCACACAGGGAGCGGCCGGGCTCGAGGATGATTTCCGGCAGGTCATCGCCGAAATCGTCGTGCAGGAAACGCTGGATCTCGCGGGCGTAGGTGTCGATATCGTGGGTGCTGGACAGATAATTACCCGGCAGGCCGCCGCCCATATTGAGCATCTTCAGGTCGATACCCATCTCTTTGTGCAGCCGGTCAAAAATGACCTTGGCCTTGCCGATCGCCGCATCCCAGGCGCCGATATCGCGCTGCTGCGAGCCGACGTGAAAGGACAGGCCGTAAGGCTCCAGCCCCAACTCCTTGGCCAGCGCCAGCAATTCCACCGCCATCTCCACCTGGCAGCCGAACTTGCGCGACAGGGGCCAGTCGGCCGTGTGACTGCCTTCGGTCAGGATACGCACATAGACCTTGGCCCCGGGGGCATCGGCGGCGAGATTGCGCAGATCCGCCTCCGCATCGGTAGCGAAAAGGCGCACCCCCTTGGCGTAGAAATAACGTATATCCTTGCGCTTCTTGATGGTGTTGCCGTAGCTGCAGCGCTCCGGCGCCACCCCCAAAGCAAGAATCTTGTCCAGCTCGTACACCGAGGCAACATCGAAACTGGAGCCGGCATCGCGCAACAACTGCAGGATCTCCACCCCCGGATTGGCCTTGACCGCGTAGTAAACCTTGGCCGCGGGAAAGCAGCGAGTCAAATCAGCGTAGTTCTTGCGCACGATTTGGTTATCGATAACCACAAAAGGGGTTTCCTTGCCGTCGGCAAACGCCTTGATGCGGTTGAAGGTTTCGGCCGGGTAATAGTCTTCGATACGAACACTGTAGTCTTGCATAAAATTCCAATTCATTTGAAGGAGATACACTATACTGGCTGTAACGCAGAGCAGAGCTGCCGCGGCGAGAGGCCTGGAGTAACGCCCTCAGCGCGCAATTCATTGTGTTTGGCAACAACTTCCTGGTTTATTGACTCCATTGCCTCGCGGCTTAGTCACCGCGAGCAGCGGCCCTTTGCGGGCTTGAGAGTCAGCCTTCAGGGGTGGAAACCAGGCCACAAAATCCAAATTACAGAGACCACTATTTTGCTGAAACTGTCCCTGAAAGTAACTCTTTTTCTTGCCTTGACCCAATTATTCGGCTGCACCGCCATTGCCGTTGTCGATGCAGTCGCCAGTACCGCAGTCGGCGTCACCAAGGTGGCGGTCAAGGGCACCGTAGCAGTGGCGGATGCAGTTATTCCGGACGGGGACGACGACGAGGAAGACTGAACCGCAACTGACCGGCAGCCTTCACGCCAACACTAGGAGCCTGTCGGACTTAGGGTTGCCCTGCTGCGAAAAAGCCGAGCTTGGCCATTTTTTAACCACTTTCTCGTTAAATAGAACCACTATTCGCCTCAAAAATGGTTAAAAACTGACTCAAATCGGACTTTCTCTCGCTACGGGCACCTAAGTCCGACAGGCTCCTAGAGCTTGCGAAACGCCTCATTCACCTGGTAGCGACTGGACGTCACGTAGCGCTCGATAGCCTGCAGCCGTACATCCATTTGCTCCAGCCGCTCCACCACCCGCCTGGCCCGGGTCGAGGCACGCTCGCCATAATCAAACAGGGGCGGCGAATGGGTCACAGAAGCCACGTTTTGCGGCCGCACCGCCAGCAAAAAGTAACCGGCACAGTAGATCAACACGGCCAAACTGCCGCTGAACAAAAACAGCGTCAGCATAGCGATGCGGGCCAGCCAGATGGGCTTGTCGTAGGCCTGGGCGACACCGGCACACACCCCCAGCAACCAGCCCTTGTCGGTATCCCGGTAGAGATTGCGATCGTAACCGCGGGATCTATTGTCACTGCTCATATCAATGCTCCCTGGCGCTGGCGTTTGGCCCTGCGTCTCTGGCTGCGGTGCGCCAACCCTCGTGGTCGGCATCGAGAATGGTTTCCAGCGTGGCCAGGCGCTTCTCCAGGCGCTCCACCGTGCGCTGACTCTCCAATAACAACTCCCGCTCCTCCTGAGACAGGCCGCGCCGATTGCGGGCCTGGGTCCAGTAGTGCAGGATCAGCCACAGCGGCGCCACCAGGGTCAGGAAAATGACCGCGGGTATAAAAAACTGCATGGCGGAGGACATTATTGGCGCCCTCCGCGATCACTGCCGGCCGCTCCGGCAGGGGCAGATTCGGCAGCCGCCATGGAGGCCTTCAACTCGGCCAGGGCAGCGTTGATCTTGTCGTCTTTTTCCAGCTCCGCGAATTCATCACTGAGACTGCGGCTGCCCCCCAGATCCTCGGCTTCGACCCGCGCCTCCAGGTTATCGACCCGACGCTCATAGCTTTCGAATTTATTGAAGGCGTCCTCCAGCTTGCTGCGGTTGCCGGAGCGGCGCAGATCCATCCGCGAACGCACCGTTTGCTCCCGCGCAATCAGCGATTTCTGCTTGGCTTTGGCGTCGTCCAGTTTTTGTTGCAACTGCTGGATATCCCCATCGAGCGCCTGTAACTGGTCATTGATGGCGCTCACCTCAGCCACGGCCATATCCCGGTTTTCCTGCACGGTTGCCTTTTCCAGCAGTGCCGCCCGGGCCAGGTCTTCCCGCCCTTTGCTCAACGCCAGGCGGGCTTTTCCCTCCCACTTTTCGATTTCCCGCTCCAGGAACTGACTGCGCCGCTCCAACTCCTTGCGATCGGCGATAATCCGGGCCGACGCGGTACGCACTTCAATCAGTGTCTCCTCCATCTCCTGGATCATCATGCGGATCATCTTGGCCGGATCCTCGGCCTTGTCGAGCAGTGCATTGAGGTTGGCATTAACAATGTCACCAAACCGCGAAAAAATACCCATGAGCCATCTCCTGATTAATTGCTGTAAACACGGTCTGTATAGCGAGAGCTGTGCCAAAAACTACAAGCCTTTGTTTTATATGGGGATTTGCACAATCAAGTGCATTATCCCCGCGCTCCCACGCAGAAATAATGGCTTTTTTAACCAATTACTGGTTAAATAATTCAACAAATAGGTTTATTTAGCCACTCGGTAACTTATAGCCAATGCCTGTGATTGAACAGCGCCAAAACCTGATCGGCAGCTCCGAAACCTTGCATCGCACCCTCGACCAGGTCTCCCAGCTCGCCCCCCTGAACCGGCCGGCGCTGATCATCGGCGAGCGCGGCACCGGCAAGGAAATGATCGCCGAGCGGCTGCACTTTCTGTCGCGCCGCTGGGACCAGCCCTACCTGCAGGTAAACTGCGCCGCCCTCAACGAAAACCTGCTGGACTCGGAACTGTTCGGGCACGAAGCGGGGGCCTTTACCGGCGCCAGCCGCAGCCGCGCCGGCCTGTTCGAGCGCGGCGACGGCGGCACCCTGTTTCTCGACGAGCTTGCGGCCGCCTCCCAGGCGGTGCAGGAGAAGTTGCTGCGGGTCATTGAATACGGTCACTTCCAGCGGCTCGGCGGCAACACCACCCATCAGGTGGACGTGCGGGTGGTGGCGGCCACCAACGCCGATTTACCAGAGCTGGTGACCCAGGGCCAGTTTCGCGGCGACCTGCTCGATCGGCTGGCGTTTGATGTGGTCTTGCTGCCCCCCCTGCGCCAGCGCGAAGACGACATTCTCGAGTTGGCCGACCACTTCGGCCTGCGCATGTGCCAGGAGCTGGGCTACGAAATGTTTCCCGGTTTCAGCGCCAGTGCCCGCCAGCGACTGCGCGCCTACCACTGGCCCGGCAACGTGCGCGAACTGAAAAATGTGGTGGAGCGCAGCGTCTATCGCAACCCCAATCCCAGCCAGCCGGTGGCAAACATTGTGCTCGACCCTTTTGTCGCGCCCTGGCAACAACCTGCAGATGCAGCCGCCAAGCCCGGTCCAGCCATCGCCACGCCCAGCCTGCCTATCGAGACGTCAAATCTACCTGCCGAGACGTCCAGCCGCGGCGCCGCGCCGCCCAAAGACGACCCGTCCAGCCCGTCTGCCGCCATCGACCTGCGCGACCAGCTGCGCGACCTGGAGCAGCAGTTGATTCGCCAGGCCTTGCAGCGTCACGGCTATCAACAAAAGCGCGCCGCTACCGCCCTCGGCCTGAGCTACCACCAGTTGCGCGCCGCCCTGCGCAAATACCCGCAATTGCTCAGGGGCGAACCGGCACAGTAGCCAGCGCTAAAATTCGCGCAATCCCGATTTGCAGTCTACATTAGAGGTTACTGATGCGGCCTGCCGAACCTGTGAATCCACTGGCGGGGCAGACCCGGTTTAAAGCAGTCGACCCGGCTCTGCCGGCAAGGCATCTGCGAACCCTGAACAGGCCACCCTGGGCATTCCACCAGCCACTGACGATGACGACCATGACACGCCCCGCCACGGACCATCCCACTGACCCGAACGCGACCACAGCCGCCTCGCCGAGGATGGCTGCCGCGTTGCTGACGGGCCTGCTGCTCACCTCGGTATGCAACCCCATAAGCGCGGCCGCAGCGGCGGCGGATGATGACCCCGAGCAGCCCGTGCCCGCCTTTACCGACATGTCACTGAAACAACTGCTGGACCTGGATGTTTTTACCTCCGCATCGCTGCTACCCACCCAGGCCAGTAGCGCACCGGGCACCGTCTACAGCTTCCGCCGGGCCGAGTTTTCCCGCTTCGGCGTGCGCCGGCTGGACGGATTGCTGCAGTTTGTACCGGGCTTGCAACTCAACCAGGACCGCAAACGCCACCAGGCGGTCTGGGCGCGCGGCATGCTGCAGCGCCACAACAACAAACTGGTGCTGATGGTGGATGGCGTACGGGTACGGCATCTATATTACGAACACTTTTCCCTGGGCGATAACTTGCCGCTGGAAAAAGTCGAGAAGGTAGAAATTATTCTCGGACCCGCCTCCAGCCTCTACGGTGCCAATGCCTTCGCCGGCATCATTTCAGTGACCACCAGGGATTTCGCCAGCCAGCCCCGCTTTGAGGCGAGCCTGGAGGTGGCCGCCAATCAGCGGGGCAAAGCCTCGCTCACCTACAACAGCCCGGGCTTGCAGGCTTTCGCCAGCCACCTGGCCCAGAACGCGCCATTTCGCGAACAGCGCAAAAGCTTTATCGGTGGTGAGGTAGTGCAGCCGCTGGAGGAGGAGTACCAGACCCTGCTCCTCAAGGCCAGGCCCATTGCCGACCTGACCCTGGCGCTGGATTACAGCCGTAACGACACGCCCTATCTGTTTATTCCCGCCAGCCAGGATGCCTTTATTGAAGAGCGCGCCCTGAGCCTGAGCGCAACCTACCAGTACGGCGACCTGGAACGGGGCAAAATCGACGCCAACATCTTCTACCAGAACGACCGGGGTCATGAGTACGAACTGGAGCAGGAAAGCGGGGCGCTGGGTTACAGCGAGCGACACGACAGCGTGATGGCCGGCGGCACCATCACCGGCCTGAAGCGACTGGACAACCATGTCGTCGCTCTGGGCCTGTCCTGGCAGCACGAAGAAGTGCGCAATATGCGTTTCGAGCGCCGCTTTCGCTTTGACCTGGGCTTCCTCGACACCCCGGACCAGGGCTCGCTGGTGTCCAACCCCGACCTCAAGAACGACAACCTCGCCGTCTATATCCAGGATGTATGGGACATCACCCCCGCGCTGGCACTCACGATTGGCGCCCGCCACGATCGCTTCGAGCAGTTTGACGACTACCTGAACTACCGCGGCGCCATGGTCTACACCCCCAATGACCGACAAACCTGGAAGCTGCTCTACGGCACTGCGATTCGCACGCCCGGCCTGCGCGAATACCTCAAGGTGCTGGAAGGCACCAGCTTCCAGCCGCCGGTCCCTGACGCCGAACACATCGAGTCAGTGGAACTGGGCTACTTGCATCAGTGGGAGCAGGCCAATATCAGCGTCAACCTGTTTCACAACCGCGTGGTGGATTTTATCCACGAAACACCGACCCCCGACGGCGCCGACGAGTATTTCACCAACAGCGCAACCGACCTGCACCTGATCGGCGCAGAATCCCTGCTTCACATCCGGCCCACTGAGCGCCTCGACCTGCGTCTGGGGCTGGCCCTGCTCGACGCAGACGGCGACGAACTGGACGGCTCCATGTTCCTCGCCTCAAACTCCGGCAGTTTCAATATTGACTACAACTATGGCGGCCAGCACCATATTGGCCTGGCACTGATCTACAACAGCCCGCGCGACGATGAAAATGGCTTTGCCGACGACGCCGAGTCCTTTACCCTCGCCCACCTGTTTGGGTCCGGCCCCATCACCTCGGAGCTGTCCTACTCATTCGGCATTAACAACCTTTTCAATCGCCGCATCTACGACCCGGCCGCCGACTTCGGCAACCGTCACAACAGCGAGAAGAGCGAACGCGAGATCTGGTTGCGCCTGCAATGGACCCCGGGAAACTGATGCCATCTGCCCCGTCATCAATAGCGCAATGCCTGCCGGTTGCAACCAGTGCAAACCGCGGCCAGGAGCAAGCCCCATGAACTTGCGTTCGCTTGTGCCAGCGTTGGTGCTGCTGTTCGCCTCCTGCCTGGGGGCGCCCGCGCTGGCGGACCAGGTGTCCGACCGCGCCAACCGGGTCAAGGCTGCGTTTATTCTCAATATTGCGAAGTTTGTCAGCTGGCCTGCAACCGCCCTGCAGCAGCCCGACAACCTGACCCTGTGCACCTATAGATTCAACAGCCTCGGGACTGCCCTCAATACTATTACCGCAGAGCAAATCTCCGGCCGTCACCTGCTCAGCCTGAACATCAAACACCTCGACCAAAGCGGTAACTGCCATATTCTGCTGGTCCCCACCAGTGAGCTGGAAGCGTTCAAGCGGCAAGCCGAGCCGGGTTTTGCGCAGCCGCTGCTGACCATCGCTGATATGACCGACGGACAGCCCAGCGGCCAGCCACAGACCGGCGTGCTGGTGGCGCTGGTGCGCAAGGGCAAGGGCATTGGCTTTGAAATCAACCTCAAGCAAGCGACCAAAGTCGGCCTCAGGATGCGCTCCGAACTGCTCAAGCTGGCCCACATTGTCGAGGCAGACTCCTGAAGCATGACCTTCTATAAGCGCAAGTCCATTCGTAAAACCCTGATGCTGGTGCTGCTGTTGACCAGCAGCAGCGCCCTGGTGCTGGCCACGCTGGGCTTTGCCATCAACGACCGGTATTCACTGCGCGCAGAGATGATTGCACGGCTGCACTCCCAGGCCGGTATCATCGGCAACAACAGTATTGCGGCGCTGGTTTTTGGCGACGCCGAGTCCGCCGAGGCAACCCTGGCCAGCCTCAGGGGCGAGGCCTATATCGTCAGCGCCACTCTGTTTAACCGCACCGGCAAGCCCTTTGCCACCTATCGGCGCGACGGCGAATCCACTCCCCCTAAAACCCTGCCGGCAAGCGATTCCGGCGCCATTGATAACGCCCTGTTTGTCATGCAGCCCGTGTTGCTGGACCACCAGCCGGTCGGCAACATCGTGATCGTGTCGCGGCCCGATTATTGGCAGTCCAGTCAACGCAACCAGCTGTTTACCTTGCTGGGGCTGTTTGTGCTGTCCCTGTGCTTGTCCGCGGTGGTCTCAGCCCGCCTGCAGCGAGTGGTTACCAAACCCATCTTAAAGCTGGCCGCCACTGCCCGCCAGATTACCCTCAGTCGCGACTACTCACTGCGTGCGAAGAAGCTGTCCAAAGATGAAATAGGTCATTTGGTCGAAGACTTTAACGGCATGCTGGAGCAGATCCAGCTACGCGACAGCGAACTGCAGCGCTCCCGGGAACTGCTCGAGCAAAAGGTGGAGGAGCGCACCCAGGAGCTTACTGAGCTGACCCGGGAGCTGGAGCACCAGGCCTATCACGACATGCTGACCGGGCTGGCCAACCGCATCACCTTCGACAATCACCTGAGCATGGCGATCAGTGATGCCCAGCGCAGCAATAGGCGGGTTGCCACCCTGTTCCTCGATCTCGATCGATTCAAGGTTATCAATGACACCCTGGGTCATCCCATCGGCGACAAACTGCTGATCGAGATCGCCCGGCGCCTGAGCTTATGCCTGCGTAAAAGCGACACCCTGGCCCGGCTCGGCGGGGATGAGTTTGCGGTGCTGCTGCTGCACAGCAACCCGCGCGCGGCAGAGGAAGTCGCCCACAAAATCATCGCCAGTATCAATGAGCCCATCATTATCGACGGCTACAACCTGCACATGAGCACCAGTATCGGCATCAGCCTCTACCCGGACGACGGTGCCACCGCGGCGGAAATCCTGAAGAACTCCGATACCGCCATGTACCGCTCCAAGGACAGCGGCAGGAATCGCTACACCTTTTTCACCCAGGAGATGAACACCCGCGCCACTCGCCGCCTGAACCTGGAAAACAAGCTGCGCGCCGCCATCCGCCACAACCGCCTGAGTGTCTACTATCAACCCAAGCGGGATGCCGAAACGCTGCGACTGGTGGGCGTTGAAGCGCTGGTGCGCTGGTTCGACCCAGAGGAGGACGCCATCTCGCCGAGCGAATTTATCCCGCTGGCCAACGAGTGCGGCCTGGTCTCTGCCATTGACGAGTGGGTAATGGAAACCGCCTGCCGCGAAGTACTGAGCTGGTTCCGCGGCGCTACGCCGGATATATCCCTCTCGGTCAATCTGTCTCCGGCCAATTTTATTCGCAAGGACCTGAGCCAGGTCATCGCCAATATCCTCGCCAAAACCGGGTTCAACAGCCAGCGGCTGGAGCTGGAAATCACCGAGGACCTGTTTGGCCCCAACACCGAAGACAGCTGCAGTGTACTCAAGGACATCCAGAAGCTCGGTGTGGAAATCTCTATCGATGACTTTGGTATCGCCTACTCCTCCCTCAGCCGGCTAAAACAACTGCCCCTGCACACCCTCAAGATCGACCAATCATTTATCCGCGACCTGGGCCAGGACCCGGACGATGAGATTATTGTCAAAACCATCATCAATATGGCCCACAGCATGAACCTCAAGGTCGTGGCCGAGGGCGTGGAAACCCCGGCCCAACTCGACTTTGTCAAACGCAATGGCTGCGATACCGTGCAGGGTTACCTGCTGGGTCGCCCCGCTCCCGGAGCGGAAATCCAGAACCTGCTGGCAGCCCGCCGACAGGTGGCGGCGGAGTTGCGCGCCCACTTCTGACCCACAGCAATAGCACCGGCTCCTGCCCCCTGCCCGGCAACCGCTTAATACAGTTGCTACCGCGCCAAATCACAGTAATATTGTGTACGACCATGGCCGAACCAGGTGGTGACACACATGGAGTTTAAAGACTATTACAAAATATTAGGGGTGGCAGCGGACGCCGACGACAAGGCGATAAAAACCGCCTACCGCAAACTCGCGCGCCAATACCACCCGGATGTCAGTACCGAACACCAGGCGGAAGACAAATTCAAGGAAGTCACTGAAGCCTACGAGGTGCTGAAAAGTTCCGAAAAACGCGCCGAGTACGACGAACTGCGCCGCTATGGCCGCGGCGGCAAGTTCCAGCCACCACCGGGTTGGCAAGCGAATCGCGACTCGCATGCAGGCGGCTTCGGCGGCGGAGAGCACGTCTATGAAGGCGACTTTTCCGAGTTCTTCAGCTCCATATTCGGTGGCGCTGGCAACTCCGGCTTTACCCGCCAGGGCGGCAACTTCGCCCAGCGCGGCCAGGATATCGAAACCGACCTGCCCATCTTCCTGGAGGACACCCTCAAGCCGGAAGAGCGCACCATTGAATACAATATGCCCCATATCGACGCTCAGGGGCGGCGAAGCAGCGTGCGCAAGACCCTGAAAGTCAAAGTTCCCCCGGGGGTCGGCGACGGCGAGCGCATCCGTTTGAAAGGCCAGGGTGGCCCCGGTTTGGGGGGCGGAGCCAGCGGTGATCTGTACCTGCGCATTCGTCTGGTGCCGCACCCGTTGTTTGATGTGGAGGGGCACAACCTGCTGGTAACCGTGCCCATCAGTCCCTGGGAGGCGGCGCTGGGAGCCAAGCTCACCGTGCCGACCCTGGAAGGGGATATTCGCCTGACTGTGCCCGCCAACAGCCAGACTGGCCAGCGCCTGCGCGTGAAGGGCCGCGGTCTGGTTATGAAGCAGGGGCGCGGCGATCTCTACGCCGTACTAAAAGTGGTGATGCCCCCCGCTGCCGATGACAAACAACGGCAGCACTGGCAGGCCATGGCCGCAAGCAGCGACTTTAATCCACGCGCCGAGTGGAGGAAGTAATCGTGAGCAAACTCGTATATTTCAGCTTTGAACAGTTTTGTGAAACTGTCAACCTGCCCGGCGACCGGGTGCAATACATCGTCGAACTGGGCATTCTCACCCCAAAGGGCGAGCAGCCCGAAGAGTGGCAGTTTGACGCCGACATGCTCAGCACCGCGCGCCGGGCGCAGCAACTGCACCGCCAGCTGGAGGTCGACTGGCCGGGGGTCGCCCTGGCATTGCAACTACTGGAACAGATCGACAATTTAAAGTCCGAGAACCAGCAGTTGCGCCAGCGCCTGGCCCGATTTATCGACGAGCTTTAAACGCGTCTTTCCTTTGCATCTCGCGCCAATAGGCTATATAAGGTGCGGCAAAAGGAAACCATCATGGCAGCAAAGAAATTTTACGTGGTCTGGGCCGGCGTCGAGCCCGGCATCTACAGCACCTGGAAAGAAGCGGAACGGCAGGTCAAGGGCTTCCCCAACGCGCGCTACAAGTCCTTCCCGACCCAGCAGCAAGCGGCCGCCGCATTCGCTGGTAACAAACCTGCAGCCCGGTCATCAAGCGCCACCAAGGCCGCTCGAAAACCTAAGACCAGCAATGCGGTCAGCGCTAGCGAGTATTCACTCACAGCCGATATCGATATTTTCTGTGACGGCGCCTGTGACCCCAACCCCGGCCAGGCCGGTACCGGCATCGCCGTTTATCAAAAACAGCAGTTAGGGCAACTCTGGTACGGCCTCTACAACCCCGCCGGTACCAATAACACGGCGGAATTGCTGGGCTTGCATCACGCCCTGTTGCTGGCCCGGGAGCAGCTCCAGCAAGAGCTCTCGGTGACCATTCACTGCGATTCAAAATACGCTATCGACTGCGTAACCAAGTGGGCCTACAGCTGGAAAAACAAGGGCTGGAAAAAGGCCGGTGGCGAAATCAAAAACCTCGACATCATCAAGCTCGCCCACCAGCTCTACACGGAACTGGCCAGCGCCGCCGGTGCACAACTGCAAGTGCTGCACGTCAGGGGCCACGCCGGGGTTGAAGGCAACGAACTGGCCGATCGCATGTCGGTGGTGGCCATAGAGCGCGCAGAAACCGACTTATGCCTTTATACTGATAGCCACTCCATCCCGGAACTGTTGGCACTGAGCCGGGGTTAGCAGTTGCACTGGCTGTATTCTTGGAAACAGACACGGTTAAGCAGGCACAATTGAGCAGAGATCGATAAAGAACAGATATGACTGAAGAGCAGAGAAACAACCCGCTGCACGGCGTCAAACTCGAAGCCCTGCTCACCGAGTTGGTGGAGCACTACGGCTGGGAGGCGCTGGCCAGCGCCCTCAACCTCAATTGCTTCAAGAGCAACCCGAGCATCAAGTCGAGCCTGAAATTTCTGCGCAAGACCCTCTGGGCGAGGGAGAAGGTGGAGGCGTTCTACCTGTATAAATACAAGCGCTTGCCCAAGCCCGACGACACCCAGTACGCCCTGCCACCGCGGGATCGAACCGTACCCCTCGATCAAAAGCCGCGCTCGCCGGCGCCGATAACGGCAGCGCCCACCAAGCAAGACCGGGCACCTCGTACCGAAGCGCGCCGCACAACCGCGCCGGAATCCCGGCGCGACTCCGGTAAAACGGCGACTGACGACGTGTGGAGCAAGTGGCGCAAAAAGGATTCTGATTAATTCAGCCGATCAGCGCTGTGAAACCCCTGCCTTCCAGCCCTGGCCGCAAACTCTTTGCGCTATCAATTTTTTCGCTGTACCTAATTACCCCTATGAATAAGCCAGCTCTCGGCGATAGCAGACATATACCTCGTAAACCTTGGGACATCAGCTTTTTTCCCGGCCTGGCTCCAGGGGCTTGCTTTCAAGACTCGCCGAATACCCATCCTTGGGGGCTCCACGACAGCATCCATGCTGTCGAGGGTCTTGAAAGCAATCCCCAGGAGCCAGACCTACCATACTGCCAGCCGGACGACGCTTGGCTTTAGTGATAATTAGGTCGCTGTAAGACTTTCCCGTCGCTAATTGATGCGCCGGCTGGTGACTGTGCGCCGGCACCTGACTACTTGACCGGTTCCGCCGTTGCAGACGGCCCCTTATCCGCTGAAGGCTCTTTACTGGCTGAAGGCTCTTTACTGGCTGAAGGCTCTTTACCGGCTGAAGGCTCCTCACCCGCGGCGACCGGTTCAGGCCGGGCCTTGCGTTTGCCCTTGCGGCCGGGCTCCATGCCTTCCCCGGAGGGGTGCGCGTAGCGATCATTGAGGGATTGCACGAAGGCATCGGCCTCCGCCAGCACCTTGTTCAACTGGCGCTGTTTGCGCCGCCCCCAGCCTCTTGGGTTGGCATTGCCAACCGAGCGCCACCAGGCCTTGAGGTTGTATTTAAAGGCTCGCAGGATGGCCTGCCGCTCTTCCCCAAAGGCGCTGTCACGCTCCAATTTGGCCAGCGTCAGCTTGCCCGCCACCCGTCGAAGCTGATGATAAATCACCACTACCAGTAATGTCAGCGCGGCCGCCACGGCAATCTGGGTGGTTGTGTTAAGGTTTGCCAGCGGCGTAAAAGTGAAGCCATCCCAATAGTCGGCGCTGACTGTATACCACCCCAGCAGGATCAGCAGCAGGCCAAACACCGCGTTGCTGAGCCAGAAGGTGGCGCGGCGCCAGTGCTTGCGCGCCGCCGCCAACAGTGGCAACTGTACTGTTTCAATATGGCGCGCTGTCTTTTCCAACACCCCCACGATCCGATAGGCCCGCTCCACCTCCACCTGGCGAATACGCGCCTCGATGTCGGCCAGGTCTTCATCGCGGATGCGCTCCAGCCGCTTGCGCACCTGCTCGTCGACCCCTTCCAGGTTGGAGTGGCGGGCGTAGATTCGATAGAAGCGACCAGCGGTGAGGCCGTGCTGTGCCAGGGCGCGCTGCCAGGCGGCCACCACCTCCTCCGGGTTATCCTCGCGCGCGGTATTGTCGATCTGGTTCAGCACATAGAGAAATTTGGTCGCGTCGGCACGGTTGATCGTGCTGCTCACCAGGTGCGTCAAGGTGTCCGCCATCGCCCCCGGTTCGGGGTGACGGGAATCAAAAAACACCAGCACCAGGTCGGAGAGATCAATAATATGGTCGATGATCAAAAGGGTGGAATTGCGCTGCTGATCGGCATCAAAACCGGGCGAGTCGATAAATATCTTGCCCTGCAGGGCCTCCGAGCGACAGGTCTTGAGTTGCAGGTAGGAGTCCACCCGGCGCCCCTCTCCGGTGGCAACGTTCTCAATATCGCGACTGATCTGGTAGAAGGGAAAGCGCGGGTCACTGTCCAATGCCAGTCCCGGCAGGGCACTGGAGGATTCGGCCGCGCCGTAGCAGAGCACAGTAAACTTATCGTCCACCGCCTGGTTGCCAGTGCGCTGTATTTCCTGGCCTACATACTGGTTGAGAAAGGTCGACTTGCCGGCGGAGAAGGTACCCAGCACCGAGACAACCGGCCACCAGGATACCTGGGTGGCGTAGGAGTCGTCCGCGTCGATCAAGCCCAGTGAGCGGGCAATGCGATCCAGTTTCTGAAAGCTGGTAACCACACCTGCGAGGATAGGGTTTTCCATCTGCAGGTGTTTTTCAAGCCGCTTGATACGTTCCTGTTTCGAAGATTTGGCCATGTGCTCTGTCGCCCTGTTGGTGCGAGGATGATTTTTTGATGTTGTTCTTGTCGCGCCCTGGCGCTGGTGACTATGCCAGTGCAGACGCGGCGATTAGACCTGGTGGTTTGCCGCGCATCCGGCTCGGCAGTTTTCCTGGATGGCTTGCAGGGCACCGTCGCCCACGCGCACGGCCAGCCCTTGCTGTTGAATATAAATTATGTGGCACGGGATGTCGATGCTGGCTCGAGCCGGGGGGCGTATTGGATTCGCCGCTACAGCGGCGCCCCGGCGAACTGGCGCTGCGCTGCAACTAGCGGGCGCCAGCGGGTGTAAAGCGCGTGGCCTGGCGCCCTGCGCCACAGACCCCGCGCATCATTGCGCTAGGCAGGCTTGCGGGCGGGGCGGCGACGGCGCGCCGGGCGGCTGGAATCATCGCCGGACGCCTGCCTTTGGTGTGCTTTCTGGGCGTGGGCACTGCCGCTGCCGCGAACTCCGTCGCGGTGTTGCACTTTCGGCTTTTTCGCCCTCGGCGCCCGGCTGTTCAGCCTGGACTCCTGCAGCGGGTTGACGGGTTCAAAACCGCTGACCAGCTCCCGCGGGATCAGCTGCTGGATCAGCCGCTCGATATCGAACAACTGCTTGGCTTCGTCGGCACTGACCAGCGACACCGCCTGGCCACTGGCGCCGGCACGACCGGTGCGACCGATGCGGTGCACGTAATCTTCCGGCACATTGGGCAGGTCAAAATTGACCACCTGCGGCAACTGGTCGATATCGATACCGCGGGCAGCGATATCGGTGGCAACCAACACCCGGATCTTGTTGCTTTTAAAGTTCGCCAGCGCACTGGTGCGCGCGCCCTGGCTCTTGTTGCCGTGGATCGCCGCGGCACTGAGCCCGGCGGCGTCCAGCTGCTTGGTCAATTTGTTGGCACCGTGCTTGGTACGGCTGAATACCAGCACCTGGTGCCAGTTGTGGCTTTTAATCAACTCGATCAACAGACCCGACTTCTGGTTTTTGTCCACCGGGCACAGCCAGTGCTTGACGGTCTCCACGGTGGTGTTGCGCGGCGCCACATCGATTTCCACCGGATTGTGCACCAGACCTTTGGCCAGGGTCCGGATGTCGTCGGAGAAGGTGGCGGAAAACAACAGGTTTTGGCGCTTGGCGGGCAACACCTTGAGAATACGCTTGATGTCGTGAATAAAGCCCATATCCAGCATGCGATCGGCTTCGTCCAGCACCAGTATTTCCAGGTGCTTGAATTTGACCGCGTTCTGTTGGTAGAGGTCCAGCAGGCGCCCCGGTGTTGCCACCAGCACGTCGACCCCGCGACGCAAACTCTGCATCTGCGGGTTGATACTGACACCACCATAGACCACCGCCGAGCGCAGTGGCAGGTGCTTGCCGTAGGTGGAAACACTGGCGCCCACCTGGGCGGCCAGCTCGCGAGTGGGGGTCAGCACCAGCGCGCGCACGTGGTTGGCCGGGGCTCTCTCGCCCGCCATCAAGCGGTGTAACAGTGGCAGGGTGAAGCCGGCAGTCTTGCCGGTGCCCGTCTGGGCGGCGGCCATTACGTCCTGGCCTTCAATAACGGCGGGAATGGCCTGGGCCTGGATGGGTGAGGGAGTGTCGTAGCCCTGCTCGGCTACGGCATCCAACAGCGGGGCCGATAGGCCAAGATCAGAAAATTGCATGTTTTACCTGAAAATCATTAAGAGCCAGCACAGCTGGCGGGGCGGGCAGCTTACCTTAAGCGGGCGCCAAGCTCCACCGGCAAACCGCGCAGGCGCCCCCAGAGACCCTGGTTCTGGCGGGAGATTGCTTCGAAACAGCCTTGCGAGCTGCTTGAGAAACAGGGTTTAGGGGCCACAAGGGGCGTCAGAAAAAATAATTTGCGATCTGGTGAAATTATTTTTGAACTATCTGCAATTGGTCCGGTCTGAATTAGTAAGATTTTTCATGGTGTCTTGCTCTCCTTACTTAGCCTCCTTTATGGAGGCTCTCTTTTTTCTGGACCAGCAATTGACCGCCTCCCTGCTTCAACCCCAGCTTACCACCTCTTCTGACTCGATATCTTCCAGCCCGATTCCTTCTGACTTGATCTGTCCCGGCCCGATATATTTCGGCCTTATCCCGCTTCGCGCGGCTCCGGCAGGCCTGAAACCCGCCTTTTGCAACCCATGTCACATTTTTTTAGCCCTGCCCTGAACTAATGCAAAACCGCTCGGTCCTACTTTGTAAGATTTTCATGGTCTTGCTCTCCTATACTTTGCCCCCGTTACCGGGGGCTTTTTTTTGCGCTGGCGGAAACAAGCTGACGCGACTACCGATTTTGGCACCCAAGCCATTCTTCTGGCGTCAAACACCCACTACCCGAACCCTGAAATTGCGACCCTTGAGCTTGCCCTTGCCCAGTTTGGCCAGCGCCTGGCGAGAACTGGCACGAGTGACAGCGACATAGGCTTTCAGGTCAAAGACATGGATCTTGCCGATAGCGCCACCGTCAATACCATCGGCCCCGGTGAGTGCCCCGACGATATCGCCGGCGCGCAGCTTTTGCTTTTTGCCGCCGTCGATCTGCAGAGTCACCATAGCGGGCTTGGCCGGCGGCTCAGCACCGCCCGTCGGCAACTTCTCCAGGGTGAAAGATTGCTGCAGGGTGTCTTCCAGGCGGCGCAGCTTGAAGGCCTCGCTGTCGGCCACCAAACTGACCGCGACCCCCTGCTGGCCGGCGCGACCGGTGCGCCCGATGCGGTGCACATGCACCTCCTCATCCCGGGACAAGTGATAGTTGATCACCATATTCAGGTCTTCGATATCCAGCCCGCGCGCCGCCACATCGGTGGCCACCAGCACCGAGACACTGTTGTTGGCGAAGCAGACCAGGGTCTGGTCCCGGTCTCGCTGCTCCATGTCGCCGTGCAGTGCCAGCGCGGTATAACCCGCCGCGCGCAGCTGGTTGGCCACCTCGTCAGTCTCGCGCCGGGTATTGCAAAACACCACGCTCGACTGCGGCCGATAGTGCCCCAGTACCTGGCACAGTGCCTCCGCCCGGGTGTCGGCGGCTACCTGGTAGAAATGCTGCTCGATACTGCTGGCGCTGTGGGTGGAGGCCACCTCAACCCGCACCGGTGTCTTTTGCACCCGGGCAGCCAGGGCTTCAATGCTGGTGGGAAAGGTGGCGGAGAACAGCAGTGTCTGGCGCACGGCCGGCAGGTCGGCGACGATATTATCAACCGACTGCTGAAACCCCATATCCAGCATGCGATCGGCCTCATCCAGCACCAGGGTCGCGACCTCGCTGAAATCCAGGTTGCCCTTGCGCATATGCTCTTCGATACGACCCGGGGTGCCAACAATGATATGGGCACCGTGCTCCAGTGAACCTTTTTGCGGCCCAAAGGGCATGCCGCCGCAGAGGGTAAGAATCTTGATATTGTGGATGCGGCGCCCCAGGGTGCGCAGCTCCCTGGCCACCTGGTCGGCCAATTCACGGGTCGGGCACAGCACCAGCGCCTGGATGCGAAAGCGGTCCACCTGCAGCTTGTGCAGCAGGCTCAAACCAAAGGCGGCGGTTTTGCCGGAGCCGGTTTTGGCCTGGCCGATCACGTCCTCGCCCTTGAGCATGGGCGGCAGTGCCGCCGCCTGGATTTCGGTCATACTGTGGTAGCCGAGCTCGGCGAGGTTGCTGCGCAATGCCGCTGCCAGCGGCAGCGAATCGAACGACAGCGGATCTGAATTGGACAAGGGCGACTCCAGAAAAATGAGTGCAGGTTATTTCTCCGCAGCGGCCTCGTCAAGGCATGAATCTGGCAGCCCCACTTATGTAGGGCTGCCACACCGGGCTGCCAGCCCGGTCAAGTTGCGCTAGTCCTCCCGCACCGGGGTGGTGGAGATCATTATCAGGTCTTGCAAAAACTTCTGGATACTGTCGCCCCATATCTCATTATGGCCCGGGATAAGGCTGCCATCGACGTAGATGTTCAGGTACGGGTTGAGCGGGCTGGAGCGCCCCAGATGGGACAGCTCTACGGCTTCAAAGCGCAACTTGCTGCCGTAGTCCTGATCACTCCAGTTGTTGCCCAGCGAGCGATAGCTAAAGTTGGCACTGCGCTCGCTGGCGGTGACAACAGGGTCCAACCGGTGCGTCCAATAGGGCTGGAAATGGCCAATGGTGTTGTTATCCGCATCTTTCTCGCTCAGCACCACGGCCTCGGCGCCGTTGGCGGTGGCAATCAGGCGCTCGATATCATCGTGGGTTTCAAACAGGGTCGAAAAGAACCGCCCGGCGGGAAAGGCATAGCGAGTGGCGTAATCGGCCTTGGATGTGAGCACCGCCAGACGCGGCAACTGGGGCGGAAACTTGTACTGGCGACAGCTGGCGGCGACCGTATCGGCAGCCACAACCTTGTCGGCACCGGTAAATTTGTAACTGCACTGTTGACCGATGTCGTACAGGGTGGCAAAGCGCATCGCTTCAAAAGCCGGGTTTAACAGTATAACCAGGTCGCCAAAGCCCTTGGCGTCTTCCTGCCGGGTTTTGCCACGCTGGCTACTGAGGTAGCGGTCCGCCAGTATTTGCTGCAGTGAGGTGTACACCACCGCGCCCCCAAAGCTGTGGCCAATCACCACCATACGATTATTCAGTGGCTTGGGGGTTTGCTGCTCCCAGCCCGCTTTGACGTTGACGATTTGCTCCAGCTGTAAGAGAACCTCGCTGACTCCCTGCAAACCCACTTCCTGGGCGACCGCTTTGCGCCCCCAAAAAGTGGCCTGGCGCAATATCGGCACGGTGATGGAGTCGCCTCGCCAGCCCAAATAGACGCCGATGACTTTGCGCTTGGCCCTGGCATCCTGTTGACTGGCTATCGCTTCCCGGGCTGAGATCTTGCTCAGCATCCCCTTAAAGGATTCAATATTGCCGTCCCCAGGCGCGGCGCTGTGGTGCCAGCCGTGCACAAACACTGTCAGGATCACGTCCTCGCGCGCGGCGATATTGCGGTAGTGATCCAGCACAAATTGCATTTGTTTGCGGTCGCGCAACTGGCCCTGGTCATCGTATTCCACGAACCCCAGCAGAAACTCCTGGGCGCTGCCCGGCTGGTGGATGGAAACCGCCGCTCGATCGCAGTAGCTCGAACCTGAGACACTGCAAGCCTGGTAGCTGTCCCGATAGATTTTGTTGGGCGCACACGCCGTCAGTGCAAACGCCGCGGCAATGACTAGCCAATATCGCAATCCAAACCCGTCCATAAGTTTCTCCAGATGATTATCAGTTGTTATCGACCCGTGAGAATTGATCGCCTGTTGACCTGCATAGCAGCACATCCCGGAGCGGAAGGCAAGCGAGCGCAGTTGGCTTTTAGCGGCGGTAATTTACGCGGCGAACTAACGCGGGCGCAAGGGTTGCGGCAGTGCCGGGCGGCCAGCTATCGATTGTGACAATTGCAGACAAGCGGCGTCAGGAGCAGACATGAGGGGAAAATCTGAAGGGGAAAGGCCGTCCCCGCGGAAACACCCTGGAAGGCACTCGCGACCATTGCGGCCGCGCATTTATTTCTCGCTGATTTTGGAGAGAATAATTATTACAGACTTGACGCGAGCAACACATTATCGCGGATAACACTTTGGCAGGGGTAGCATTCGCACAATTCGATTTTGTCCCCGGAGATAATGCCTGGTAACAAGCCAGCCGCTTCGTTACTTGTTCGAAAAGCGGGGGTGATCGGTGCGTGGTAGCCGTCGCTCCATGGTTTTATGCAGCTTCGGGTGCCTGACCTTACTGACAGCGGCGGGTCGAGCCTGAGTCACTGGCCGCCCCTGCTGCACCTGGCGGCCAGGCTGGCTGACCTGGCGCGGCGGAGCCGTTCGCTCGACCCGCGCCTTGCTGCCGGTATTTTCTTTACTGCCGCTCCTGAATTCGCTGCCCGAGCGAAAGCCCTTGCTGCGCTGCGTATCCTTTGGCTCGCGCAAATCGCTACCGCCACGCACTGTTCGGTTGCCGGCGCTGGCGTTATCCGGCCGCCCTGGGGAATTACCCGAACGCTGCTTGCCCCGGTGCGAATCGGACCGGCTGTCGTTGGCCCCTTGGTAGCGGCTGCCGTTATACTTGCTATTGCTGTATTTGCTATCGCGAAAGTTGTTATCGCGAAAGTTGCTATCGCGAAAGTTACTGACGCCGGCTGTTCCTGCGCTGTGCTTGTCAATCTTGACGCTCCGCTCGCGCCGCTCCCCCTGCCCTCGATCAGCTGGCTCGTGACCGCTTTTTTCCCTTCTATCTGTGCCTAATCGATCTGTGCCTGATCGATCCCCACCTGAGCTTCCCCTGTGAAACCTGTCCCTGTCGAACTTGTCCTTATCGAACCTGTTCTTTCCGAACCTGTCCTTGTCGAGCCTGTCCCTGTCGAATCTATCCCTGTCGAACCTGTCCTTATCCAATCTATCCTTGCCCGGCCTGTACTTGTCTAAATCCTGTCGCTGCTGGCCATGCAGGCTTGAGCCCTGCCAGCGCCGGTCGCTGCCCGGTCGCTCATCATCTCTCTGCAATTGCCGCCCCCGCCATTCGCCGGGGTTAAACTGGCGCTGGTGAAAATCCCGGGAATGGGAGTAGCGCGGGTCAACCAATCGGGTTTTGTGCTGCCGGGGATAGCGCACACCGTGCCGGTGATGCGGATTGTGCTGCCAGCGGCGCCAGGCCCCATGTCGATGGTCATCAAACAGTTTGCGCGCGCCGTGATGATAAAGGTGATCCCGCCGCCACTGGTAGTCCACAAACAAATGGCGATTGCGCCAGCTGAAACTGCTGAAATAGAAGCCGGAATAGACCAGGTAGCTGTTGCTCCAGTAAAAACCGGAGTGCCACGTGTAGTGGTGCGGCTGGTGCCAGTGATAGGGTGGGTAGGAGCTCCACCACCAGGGACCGTAGACAATCCGGGTATCGTAGTAGGGCACATACACCACATCCCGTTGCCGCGGCTGAATAACGATATCGCCGTCGTCGTGCTCAACATCGATATAGTCATTGTCGGTGAGAGAGCCGTGGTCGTAAGCTCGCTGCCGCAGTTTTTGCACGGCGGCCAATACCCGCTCTTCGTCCAGCAGAAACGCGTTGCCCAGTTTTTCCAGCCAGTCCAGGTCCTCGCTCATGGTTTGCAACAGATCGTGAAACGGCGCCAGGGCTTTCACACTGGGATCCCAGTTTTCGTCCTCCGCCGCTGCCAGGGCCTGTTGCTCATCCAGGCCCTTGTGCTCGGCCCGCCAACGGGCAGCCTGGACGACTTCGAGGGGATAGGTGGCGGCCACCAGAATATGGGACAGCAAGGTGTCGGGATAGAGTGCGACAGGCGCCAGAATCTGGTCCAGCTGCTGTTCATCCAGCAAGTGCTGTTCACCGATGAGTTGTTCATCCTGGTGAGGGTCATCCGCCAGGGGTTCCGCCGTCGCTGCCGAGACAACAGCGAACAACCCCACCCAGAGCAGCAGACACCTATAGAAATAACGCATAAGAGATACCTCTTTAGAGCCCCGCAGCGCTAAACAATCCGCCGCCGAAGCCTGGTAGAGGTTACTTATAACACCCTGCGCCTTAACTTTATCTGAACGAGCGCCGCTGGATTAAGATAGGGAAGCGAACGAAGCCAACTGAAAGGGTCCGCGCAATTCGTCGGAAGGCTGTTTAGCCGGGGGGCGTGGCGGCGTGGCGACCGTTGAAATAGTCCCGGGCCAGCTGGCAGAAAAAGTCCACATACTGGCTGTGTCCCCCCGGGAAGGCAAAATTGACCTGCAGCGGATCGGCGGGATCGCTGATGCCTCGAACGGCGCCCCAGTGGCGCTTGCCCCAGCGTTCTGCAGTGGCGGGCAAACAGTCGCGCTTGAGACCCGGTCGCCGGACTTCACCACCGCTGCTGTCCACATAGACAATCGTATTGTCGACCCCGACGCAGCCGCCAATGGCCTGCACAAAACTGAGAAAACCGCGATCGCTGCCACCCCGGACCACCTGCTGTTGTCCGTCCAGCTCTATGGGCTGGGAAGTAATGGTATCACCCACGGCAACGATGTGCGGCATCAGGTCCGGGTCGAAGTGTTGCTGTAGCAGCGCCAATAACTGCTGCTGGTCCCGCGGCGCCTGGCGCACACTGAAATCGGCACCCAGCGGATAGTGACCGCTACGCTGCTGGAAGTAGTGATTGAGAATCACCAGTACCCCGGTTTCCTTGACCGCGCCGGCCAGCATAAACTGGAAATCCGTGGTACCGGCGTCGCTCCCCTCAGCGTACTTGATACGCTCACCGCTGGCATCACTGCCGAGATTGGGGGCGTAGTGGACAAAGAAGCTGGAGCCCAATTGTTGCCGACTGGCCTCTGCCAACAGCGACTCCATCAGGTTTTTCAGGTCCCGCTGCAGACAGCGATACTTCTCCGCCTGGCCGGCAAACTTCTGGAAAAAGTTATTGATGTTCACCGTGGGCGAGACCAGGTTATCCAGCACCGTGCTGGCCAGCAGCGACTCTATTTCCGCCGCGCTCAATTGATAGGGCTCAGCTCCCAGCTTTTGCTGCATAAAATCGCGGCAGCGGTCCGGTACTGCGGCGAGAAACTCCAATTCGGCGTCACTGACGCCCGGGTGCGATACCGCACCGTAGCAATCCTGCCACTGCACTCCTCCGCCGCCGAGACCGGGCAAATAGTAGCCCTGTTGCCTGGCAGCGGCCGCTCCCAGGGTTCTGTCCACAATCAAATTTACCCCGCGCCGGCCAATATGCTCGCCGTTGCTCAATACAAAAAAATGACCGTCGAGTTGCTTTGCCGCTTGCAGGTAGCGCGGCTCAATCTGGCGATCGAGAGGATCCCGCACCAGCCCCATACACACCCCGTCCAGGTCCTGGATAAACAGCAGGTTGTCGCGGGCTTTGAGTGTATTGAGCAGGCGTGCATGGTCGAGGGAGAAACGCTCGGAAGACAAAGGCATAATAATATTTTAACGGTTTCCTGCTGGTAATTCGGGGTTGACGGAATGCCGCGGCGTTATTGCCGCCGCAACCACTGACCATGCTAACATCAATTGCCCCACCGATAAAAATTGACGCGGCGCCAGCACCGCACTACGGCTTGTCCACCGGCGCCGCTGCCACCGTAAAGTTTTTGTTGAGCACACGCACTTCCCGCTGCGGAAAAGGAATCTCAAAGCCGTGCTCGCGCATGGCCTCGAAGATCAGCAGCAGCAGGTCCCCGCCGACCCTATTTTTGCCATCGTCGATGCCATGCATCCAGAACTCCACGAACATATTGACCCCGGAATCTCCAAAGCTGTCGATTTCACAATCGGGCCGCTCTTCGATGGGGAGCTCGTCACCACTCAATACCTGCGGGTGATCGGCCACCACTTTTTTAATGACTTCCACCAGCTTGCGAATGTCCGAGTGGTAGGCGACGGAAAAGTCCACCCGATAGCGCTGCTTTTTGTTTTTGTGGGTCCAGTTGGTAAAGCTCTCCACGATAAACTTCTCGTTGGGCACCATGATGTCCTTGCCATCGAAGGTTTCCAGCGTGGTAGAGCGCAGGCTCAACTCCCGCACAATACCGGTGCGGCCATCTTCCAGTTCGATATAGTCATCGATGGAAATCGAGCGGTCGAGCAGGATAATAATCCCGGAGATAAAATTCGAAGCAATGGCTTGCAGGCCAAACCCCAAACCTACACCCACAGCACCGCCAAACACTGCCAGGGCGGTGAGGTTGATCCCCATCACCTGCAACAGCAGTAGAAAGATCACCACAAAGATGACGACTTCCAGCAGCTTCGCCGCCACCTCGCGGGTGCGGAAATCCAGCTGCTCCTGGCGCCGGATCATATCCTTGCCGGTAACGTTAGACACCCGCCCCAACCAGAACAACAGCGAACCAAACAACGCCACACGCAGCAGGCCGTAGGCCGACACTTCGATATTGCCAATGGTCACCGACATGGACTCGAGTATTTCCACCAGCCGCCCGAGAATACCCACCAGGTGCAAGAACAGCAGTGGCAATCCCACCCAGCGGAACGCACTGGCCACCACATAATTTTTAATAAACTCGCGAATAATCTCGTTAAACACCAGCAGCATGGCGATGATCAATGCGGCTCGAACCAGCCAGCCCTGGCCCAGGGTGCTTGCACTGATATTGACAGCAATGCTGAGCATTAAAATGGCCAGCAGCGGGAATACCAACTCGCCCAGCTTGGTGAGAAAGCGGCGCAGTGGATGCTCCGGGGTAGTTGCAGATCTTGCCCCGAGGAAGGGTACGTAGCGCAGGATTCGATTGGCCACCACATAGGCGCAGCCGTAGATGGCGACCACAAGGCCGAGCTGTGCATAGGTCTCGGTTTGCAGAACAACCTCGAGCGCTTTGGCGCTGGTTTCGACAGCCAACTGGGAGAGCTTTTCAAATGCCATGGGCGGTAATCCTGAGACATCCCCCGACCGGCTGCTGCGCGGCTGCGCAGGCAGGGCGGGAATGAGTATTATTTTGGTATTATAGTTGGGCCTTGCGGCCCTGCTGCCTGCTACCACTTCGTATACTGCCAAAGTTTGGCAACTTTGTCCCGCGTCCTGCCAACACCGCTCTTACCCCGCTACGACGGCGGCCCGGTTTCCGGCCCGGCACCACCCCCGGTTTTGGACTCTGCCGCGCTGTCAACTTTGGCTCGCCAGGTGCCCTGAGCGGAGAAACAGTGCCAGCCCCAGCTGGCCCACTGGATAATTTTAGTCGCCAGCCACAATGACCAGAGCAACATCACCAGGCGATAGGCGATGATGGGTACACTCACCACCGTCACTCCGGGGAAGTCTTCGCTGCTGACCCGGTCCTGGTAATAGTTGTACCAGTGGCTGTCGCTGCCATTGCCAACCACTTTCATTTCCGGGCTCGCCAGCAACCCCATGGGAATTGCAGAGATTATACTGAAAGCGGTTAGCACCCCCATAACGACGATAAACACCTGCAACAAATTGAAGCGATTGCGGCTCATCGCCTGGGGATCGATGTGCTGGCGGCGCACCGCCAACAAAAAGAACAACACCGCAGTGACCAGCACCCCGTAGCTGTTGACCGTCGACAAGCCGATACCCAGCAGCAACCAGCCAAACAGGGTAATGGGCATGGCCAGCCGCAAACTCGAACTCAGGTAGGCCAGGGCAAACGCCCCCAGCACGATCACGCACAACACGCCCCAATAGAGCATCGCCGGGCCGATGGCCGGGCCACTGATAAACAGCGGCCAGCGGTCCCGCGGCAGGCGGTAATTCAGGGACAGGTTGGTGGCCCCGGTGGGCAGGGTAATCTGTGGCGAGCGGTCGATCAGTCCCAGTGGGATCACCTGTTGAAACTCCAGGCTCAACTGCTGGTAGCCCGGCTGTAGTGGCACCACCACCCTGTTACCGGGGGGCAGATTCATCGCCCGGCCATTGAGCGAGAGGCCGAGAACTTCCGCGCTCTCGGGCAAGAGCAGGGCGTAGTCTTCGCCGAGACTGGAGCGTATTTCGAGGCTCAAGCTGGACTTTTGCAGTTGCTTGCCGGCATTGACCTGCAACGCGGCTTTTTCCACCGTATGGGTCGGCCCCGACACCCCTTCCGGGCGGCTGATATCCACCAGCAGCTGCTCACCGGGCCAGGGCTTGAAGGTGGGCCGCAGGGCACTGCCACCATCCCGGCTCTGCAGCGGCGGGATACCGCGGTAACCGAGGCGCCAGCGGGAAGACGGCACAAACTGCCACTCCTCCACGTAGTGTGACTCCGTGGCTGCGGTAAGGGCCAGCTGGTCCACCGGTGCGAGGATCGAGCTCCAGGACACGGCTCGCTGGTGATGGCCCAGCTGCACACTGATCTTGCCGTCTTTTACCACACCGACATCCGTCAACAGCTGCTCATTCGCCAGCAGGGGAATGGCGATGGAGATGGCACCGGCGGCCGGTGCCTGTCGCTCCACCCGGGTGTTGACGCGCCACTGCTGGGCAAACTGGAAGCTGCGCCTGACCACCACAAAATCTGCCACCGGGTCGGGCTGCAAGGTATCGCTGACCTGCACCCGGTCTTTGTCGACGGAGCGGAAATTTAGCGTACTGTTGAGTATACGGCCATTTACCAGACCCTCCACCCGCCAGTCCGGCGCCACCACCTCGACATTGTGCAGTGGCAGGGGAAAGTTGATTGCCACCTGGTCGCCGCTGAGCGCGGCGAGCATCTCGATACTGTGCTGCCCCCGCGGCAGCTGCACCAGCACGCCGCCGGGACCGGCACCGAGCGGCACTCTCTTGCCGTCGGCCAGCACTTGTTGCAACTGCCAGCTACTGCCGCCACCGGGTAAGGCCAGCGCCAGGTTCGCCTCGGCGTAGACGTCAAATGCAATCTGCATCACGCTGGCGCGCACAATCACCTTGCCATTGTTGAGACTGACACAGGCCGGCAGGCATTCCGGCGCCCGGGTCAGCCGTTGTTCCAGTTGCTTGAGCAGGTACTGGGGCGGGTACTCCGCGGCCAGCCCGGGCTGCGGCAGCCACATTACCAGCAACAGCAACCCTGCCCCCAGGGTCGCCATCGAGCCCCCAGCCGCCGCTGTCCCCCTGCGCCGCTCGATCAACTGCGCCAGCCGCCGCAACACCAGGCCGGCATAGCCACCCACCAATAGCACCGCCAACACCCGCCAGCAGGAGGTCAGCCAGGGTGGCGAGTAGTAAAGGGCCAGTTGCTGATCCGCGCGCACCGGTCCGCTGGCACGTAAGTAGACCGCGTCCCAGGTCCAGGTGGGCAGGCCCGGACCGGTCTGGACCCGGTCGTCGTCGGCAACTTCATAGAGCTCAAGATCACGCTGCGGCGGCGCTTCCTGCATCTGCCGCTGCTTGCTCTTCAAGGGCCCAAGGCGGGCGTCCGCCGCCTCCTCCAGAGCCATCTGCGGAGCCGATGTGACCGCATAGTTGCCGGCCGAACGCGACCGGCTCGGGTAGTATTCACCCACTGCTGCGCGCTCCAGAGAGGGATAGATGGCGAGCCGGAACGAATCCACCGCAAACCCGATAAACAGCAGCACAAAACCGGCGCCCAACATCACCCCCAGGCTGGTGAGCGAGGATTTGATCCAGCTCGACGTCAGGGGCAGCAGGGCAATAATAATCAACAGCACCGGAATCACCAGCAGCGGCGCATTGGGCTCCTGCAACGCCAGCAGGAAGGTGAGTCCAGCCAGCGCGGCGGCGCGATTGCTGAGCAGTTTGCGGGTCGCCGCCACAATCACCAGGATCAGGAACACATCCCACAAGTCCCACTGGCTGAGCCAGGTACCGGCGATTTCATCGACCCCGGCTGCGTGCAGGACGCGCCAACCCGGCGGCAAGTGCAAGGTCGCGGCGTAACTTTCCGCCCGCGCCTGCCAGCCAATGGCGCTGAAGCCGGACCTTGTCTCCAGCCGGCTCACCGCTTCCAGGTTGATATTCGGGCTGCGCACTTCAATGCCCTGCTGCGCGTCGTCCAAAGTTATCAATACCGGCTCACCATCCACAGTGGCGCGACCGACCCGGGTATCAGCAGCAGCGTTCAAGCGCCAATCGCGCTGCATGCGCCCCTTGATTTGCTCCAGTGTGGTCAGGCCCCTGCCGTCAAAATCCAGCCACAGGTCGCGCTGCAGGTTGAGCTCATTGGCCGCTGGGGCGTGGTCGCCGCGATACTCCGTGGTCAGGGTCAGGCGGGTGTCTTTATCCAGCCGGTAAGTGGGCAATTCGACCCATTGCGGCGGCAGGCCTATTTGGCTGGTATCGACGCTGACCGCGCCGCCTAACTTCAACTGGCGCAACTCCGGCGCGGCGGCCACGCTGATGTATTCAGCCTGGGGCCAATCCGCTGAAGCGGGTTGCAACAACTGCAGCGCCTCCGGGTTTACAGTGAAGCGGGTCAGCAGTTGAATGACGTGTTCACCGGCGCCCACCTGGGCGCGCATATCACCGTTGGCCTCGACCCGGGCCGGCACCGGAGACTGCAGCTCCATAACTTCGGAATTGGCCAGCAATACCTTGCCAAAGCTGACCTCCCGAGGTTTGCCGCTGACCTGCAGTTTAATCCGGGTTTCCAGCAGCAGCGGTATACCATCGCTCAACTTGCGATACACCTCTATGCCGAGGCTGTCACGACTTTGCGCAACCCGGGCGTCGCTCTTGCTGGCAAAAACAATCTGGTCCTGGCGGCGATCAACACTTTGCGGCTGACCATCGCGGGTGAGCGTAACCAGCGCAATACTGGTTGGCACCGACAACTGCCCCGGCAGTTTCGCCCAACTGAAACTGCCGCTGACCAGGTGCGAACCGGGCCCCAGCACGACGTGGGGTATACCTTTCTGCTCCAGCAGCGCGGCCGGCTTGCCATTCACCTGCACCGCTCGCGGCCAGTGTTGCTGATCCCCCGGCAGCGCCACCGTGGCAGATTGGCCAAACACCTCGATATCGAGGGCAAAGCTCAGCCCCCGCGGCTGCAATTGCAAATGCATGCGCCCCGGCCAGGCACACTGGCGCGCGTTGGTTTGGTCCGCCAACCAGGGACAACCCAGCTCGGGATGATCTTTGGCCACCCAGCTCTCCCAGGCGGACAAGTCGGCCGGCGTCGCCGCGGTCGCAGCCACACTAAAACCTGCCGCGCTGACTAATGCCAGACCGAGCACTGCCAGCAATCTGGCAAACGCCCGTAAACATTGATGCAGTGACGCCGGGAGCGATGTTCTTCCCTGACCGGTTGGCTCGCACATAAGCTGGCACCTGCTATATGACTTTAAAGGAAAACAGAACGTTGACGGAAAAGAACTTTAAAACAAGAAAAACCTGAAGCAATACAACTTTAAATACTTGGATAAGTCGAGTTGCAAATTTCTAAACTGCGGCCTGCACTATCAGCCATTCTTCTCAATACTCAAGTTTCGGAGTTCGTAAGCCAATTCGCTAGCACTAAAGCCGGGCGGGGCAGTCCCTTCCGGGACCGTCGGAGGCATGGATGCCGACGCCGAGCTTACAGGGACGTACTTGCAGCGTGTCCTGGAAGGGACTGCCCCGCCCGGCGTGGTGGAATGAACTCCGAAACTTGAGTTATTATCCCCGTAGTTTAGCCTAGTCGCGCCCAGCTTACTTGCTCTTTTCACACCGCCACAGGCGACCGTAACCCGGCCGCGCCGCGCACAACTTTCTTATCTATGCTGCTCATAGACGCACCCGCAACCTACCGCTACAATCGAGCGGCGGTACAACGCAATCCTGCCTGATTACCACCTGAGTTATGCGTCGTATCAACCGTCCACCCGCAACATTTCCGCACACAACCAAAGAGCATGCCATGAAACTATTCAGGTCGTTTGTCGTTGTTGCTTTAATCGTCAGCCTCAGCTCCTGCACCAACCTCTGGCAGCAGTTGTCCGGCGACGGCGGTCGCCAGCAGGGCGTCTCCAGCAGCCTGGTGGATTTCCTCTATCCCCAGGGTGAAACCCCACCACCTGCGCCCAACAACATACCCAATTTGCAGCTGCCGCTGCGGGTGGGTGTTGCCTTTGTGCCCTCCAACAGCAGCAACGTCGAAGGCCTGTCAGAAGCGGAAAAAAAACGCCTGCTGGAGCAGGCCAAACAGAGTTTTACCGGGCGGGATTTTATCGATCACATTACCGTGATTCCCGATACCTACCTGCGCTCGCGCAAGGGCTTTCAAACCATTGAGCAAGTGGCGCGACTGTACAGTCTCGATGTGATGGCACTGGTCTCCTACGACCAGGTTGTGCACTCCGATGACACCAAATCGTCAATACTCTACTGGACCGTTGTCGGCGCCTATTTCGTAAAAGGCAGCAAAAACGACGTGCAAACTTTCGTCGACACCGCGATTTTTGACGTCAAAACCAACAAGTTGCTATTCCGCGCCCCGGGGGTAAATAAAATCACGGCCACCTCCACCCTGGTGGGCAGCCCGGAAGCCATGCGCGACGCCCGCAGCAACAGCTTCTCCCTGGCCATGGCCGACATGACCCGCAACCTCAATGACGAGCTGGAGCGATTCCGGGAGCGCATCAAGCAGGACGCCAGTGTCACCGTCTCCCACCGGCAGGGCTACGGTGGCGGTGGCGCAGTCGGGATCTATTCCCTACTTGCCCTGGCACTGCTGACACTGTCAGGTGGCGCCCTGCGCCGCTACCATCTGCGCCGGCGCCAAGCGGAGCGCAGCAGCCGGTCATGAACAACCGGCCTGCGCCACGCCAGCCCGAAACACACCAGTCTAGACTGCACCCGTCTGCAATAAACCAGCCTGAGTCAAACCTGTCCGGGTCACAAGAGGCTGCGCCCCGCCAGACAGTGTTGGGCCGGGCTACATTGGATCGGACCGGGTTGGACAAGACACGGTTGGGTCGGGCATGCCTGGATCCGAACGAGCTGGATCCAAAAGAGCAGGATCGGAACGAACTGGACCGGAAAGAGCTGGACAGGGTCGTCACTATTGTCACTGCCACCGGCGCCGCCATGGTGGTGGCACAGTACTTTCCGCAGCTGCTCCAGTACAACCGCTCAGCCATACTGGCAGGCGAATACTGGCGCCTGATCAGCGCCCACTTCACCCACGCCGATGGCAACCACCTGCTGCTCAACCTGGTCGGCCTGGCGCTGGTGGCCTACCTGTCACCGCACAGTGTCACTACTACCCGCTGGCTGGTTGCCGTGCTGGTGTGCGGCCTTGCCATCAGCCTCGGTTTGCTCCTGTGGCTACCCGAACTGCAATGGTACCTGGGCATGTCGGGGGTACTGCACGGCCTGCTGGCCATGGCACTGATACTGCGCCTCTACCGCGGCCAAATCTATTGCGCTGCTGGCCTCGGCCTGCTGGCGCTAAAGTTACTGCTCGAGCAACGGGTTGCAGTGTCCTCCTACGCCCACCCCCTCATCGAACTGCCAGTTATCACCGAGGCGCACCTGATTGGCGCCCTTGGCGGATTCCTGATCGCCCTGTTGCTGCCGATACTGTACCGACAGCGCAACCGCCGGTCCGACACGCCAACTCCTATCAATGGACTTGCGAGCAGGCCACCAGAATGAGACTCTTCGAATAATACTATCGCCATCAACACAGGACTCTAATCATGCACAAGCAATCCACCCTGCTGCAGTTACTGGCCAGCACCCTGTTGGCCGCTGCCCTGAGCACCCCGGTCAGCGCCGCCGACTATGTCATCGACACCAAGGGCGCCCACGCCTCCATCGAGTTCAAGGTACTGCACCTGGGTTACAGCTGGCTAAAGGGGCGCTTCAATAACTTTAGTGGCGAGTTCAGCTACGACAGCGAAGCGCCGGAAAATTCCAGCGTCCAGGTCAGCATCGATGTGGCCAGCATCGACTCCAACCACGCCGAGCGAGATAAACATTTACGCGACAAAAAATACCTCAACACCGCCAAGTACCCCACCGCCACCTTTGTCAGCACCGGCTTCTTCCCGGGCTCGGAGCCAGGCAGCGCAACCCTGAGCGGCAACCTCACCCTGCACGGCGTTACCCGCCCCATCGAAATTGCGGTCTCCAAGATCGGCGAAGGCAAAGACCCATGGTTTGGTTATCGGGCCGGATTCAGCGGTACCACCGCAATAAAACTGGGGGATTTTGGCATTGAGCACAACCTCGGCCCAGTGTCCGAAACCATATACCTGGAGCTGGAAGTAGAAGGGGTAAGAAAGTAGTCAGCGGCGAGGGAGCTCAGTGTTGTTAACAACTCGAAAAACCCCATTGCTCTTAAATGCCAAAATGTAGTCAGCGATGGGGGGAGCCCGTTGCTCTTAGATACCACAATGTAGTCAGCGATGGGGGGAGCCCGTTGCGGATCAATCAGGCCATGCTTATCCCCCCGACCACATTTGGGGTAGTCGGCAAGGACTGTCTGAATCCCAATTTTTTGCGCGTCTTTTTGCGCAAAAAATGGTTGAGTTTCGCAGCCGCCAAATGTGGTCGGGGGGATATGGCCGATCCGCAATGGGCTCCCCCCAGCGCTGACGGGCAGCCTACTCATACACCATTAAGTATCACTCGTACCAAACGAGCCCCACTCGCACCAAGCAAGCCCCACTCGTACCAAACGAGCCCCATACCCCAAAACACGCCCACCTGACTGAACACTTGCAGAGCAAACCCTAACCCAGCCCAGTACAACCCCAGCAAACCATCAAGATTTAGGCTTGATCAGCAAATCAATACGGCGATTGGTTTTTCGACCCTCAGCTGTTTCGTTATTGGAAACCGGACGATTCTCACCATAACCCATAGACATAATGCTGCTGCCAGACAACTCAGGCATATTGGCCTTCAGGTACTCCACCACCGCATCCGCCCGCTTCTGCGACAGGTTGATATTGTTCAACTCGGAGCCGAGGGAATCCGTGTGCCCTTCGACAATCAAGCTGGCGCCGGGAAACAGGCGCAGGGAATCGATCACCTTGCGCAGCAGGCTAAAATACTCCGGCAAAATCGCCGCGCGGCCGGTATCAAAATTCAAGCCGACCATGCGAATCAGGATATTACTGCCCTGCTGGTAGACCACCGCTTCATCGAGGGAAAACGCCGAATCCACCTGCAACAGCTTGCGACGCATTTCATCCTGGGCGTTAATCCGGTCCGACTGAATACCCAACCGCTGCTGCAAGGCTTGCACCTCACCCTGCAAATCCGCCACCTCTTCGCGCCGCACCCCCAGCTCCAGCGACTCCTCCCGCAACTGCTTGGCCCGGTTCACCAGGCGCTGGGTTGGCGCCTCAATGCCACTGTCAAACTGAACCTCCATATCCAACGCCCGGGCAATCTGCTGCAGCGGAGCTTCAGCTTGCAGGGCGAACTCTTCCAGGCTGACCTTCTTGCGCGCAAGCGGCTGCAGGGTATCCGCTAACTGCATAGCGTGCCGGACTTCGTACCTTGCCTGTTGCGCCAGCACCCTGGCGTCGTCACTGTTGTAGCGGTCCGCATCCAGAATATCCACCGCCCGTTGCAGGGTCGCTGCGGCAGCCGCCAGTGTTTGCGGCGCATACTTGTCGACTTTATCCCGATCTGCCTGCTCCAGCAGTTGCCGCACCTCACCCAGGTAGCGGTTCTTGATCGCGACCAACTCGGCAGCCAGGTACTCTTCCTGGGCAGTTTCCGCCCTGCTGCGAGCCGAGTTGACATTGCCGTCCTCCAGTTTACCGGCGGCATCGGCGAAGCGTTTCTCCGCACTCTGCCACAAGTCCGGCGCGAATTGACTGGTTTCCGACTTGATCGCGGCATTGCGCACCCGCAGCACATCGGCAAAGGTCACCTCGGCCAGGCGCGACGCCTTGACGGCGGCTTTAAAGTACTCGATCGACTCTGCCAGGTCATCATTGATTTTATCGATGGATTTTTTGCGCTCGAGCTTTTCTTCCGCCGCCGCGTACAGCTTGCTGGCCCGGGCAAAGTTGTCCGGTGCCAGGATATCCGCCCGTACCTGCTGCGCCGCCTCCAGCGCCGCATCGGCGCCCCGGAACAACTCGCCACGCAAATTGTTATCGTCCGCCGCCTGGGCCAGCGCCACGGTACCCAGCAACAGCCATAACGCCATTGCCATGCCGGTAATTTTACTCATGGTTACTCTCCTGCGCCGCGCCCGGGACCGCGATGCCTGGCATCGGATCCGGCTGGCTGATTGTTATTTAAACCCTGATAGTCCGAAGACCTGTAGTTAGACCAAGGACGTGTAGTTAGACCAAAAAGCTGTAGATATTCCAAAGACTTGCACCCGCCAGGTCAGTGCTGCTAAGCGGCCGCTTGACTCTCCCGCTGCACCGCAGCCTGCAGCGCCGGCCGGGCTTCCAGCCGCGCCAGGTAATCCTGCAGGTTCTGTTGCGGCAGCGGTCGCTTGAACGCCAGCCCCCAGCGCAGGGTGTGACCGAGCAGAATATCGGCGCCACTGAACTGGTCGCCGAGAATATAAGTTTTCTCGCCCAACCCCTGGGACAGCAATCCCAGCGCCTTTTCGTGTTCCCAATTGGCCGTCTCCAGCACCGCCGGCACCCGCTTCTCCGCCGGCAGGGCGAATTTGTGCTTGCCGATGGTCCACAGTGGCTGCTCCAGCTCCGACAGCGTGAAGAAACACCAGCGATCGTACTCGGCCCGCAGCCGGTTATTATTGCGGGGAATCAAGTCGTCGCCAAATTCGGTGGCCACATAATTGACGATAGCCGCCGACTCGGTGAGGACAAAATCTTCATGCAGAAGGGCCGGCACCTTGCCGGCCGGATTGATGCGCAAATACTCGGGCTGCAGCTGCTCACCCTTGAGGAAGTCCAGGGGAATAAAAGTATAGTCTTGCTGCACTTCTTCCAGCGCCCATAGCACCCGCGTAGAACGGGATTTGGGCAAACCGTATACTGTGATCATGTTGCTGCTCCTGCGGTCATCCACTTTTTACAACACGATACCACAGGTTATCGTCACTGGCGTCAATCCGGATGACTCCAGGCAGTCACAGTGATAAGCCTGGCCGTACTTCCCCGCCGTGAAAAGTGAGTAGTAAACATTATTGAATGTAACCGCTGCCGGGATTATCTTATGCTGATCCACATCAACCGTTACACTGGTACTGCTCCCTATAATCAATAACCAAATACGCCTAACCGCTCGGAGTTTTACTATGACAGCCAAACTGAATATTCTTGTGGTCGTTGACCCTACCCAGACTCACCATCCATCCCTGGATCGGGCCCTGGTTATGGCACGCCAGTCCCAGCGCCAGCTGCACCTGATTTTCCTGCTGCTCTCCACGGAACAAACCCGCAAGAGTGATGACCTGACCAGTCTCACCTGTTCCGGGCAGTGGGTCAACGAGCATATTCACGCGCCGGTGGCGGAACTGGGTATAGAACACTCCATCCTGATTTCCTGGAGCAAGAACTGGTCGGAAACATTGCTGGCGCTGGAAACCCGGGAGGACGTTGGCATGACCCTGATTTCCTTCTACGGCAGTGGCAGGGAGCACCTGCTGAGTGACGACAACTGGAAATTACTGCGCAATTCCAGCAAGCCAATCCTGATCGCGCGCCAGAAAGAAGGGGAAACCAGCCGCCGCCTGCTGGCGTCTATCAAGACCCAGGACAGCAGTTATGAGGAACGCAACAAAAACGTGATCAACGGCGCCCAGACCCTGGCCGAGGTCTACAATATGGAACTGCACGTGGTCAACGCCTACACCGACTCCCTGTCTTTTCCGGATCGAGCCAAGGTGGCCGCACTGGCCGCTGTGCCCAATGAACATGTGCATATCAAGGTCGGTGAGCCGCAAAAAGTGATCTGCGATGTGGCCAGGGATATCAACGCCGATCTGGTGCTGATTTCCAGTCACCAGCGCAAGGGCTTGCAAGGTATGTTGCGGGGCAACACCGTGGAAAAAATCATCGCCGGCGTGGGCCGCGATGTGCTGATGATTTAAGCCGGCAGCGCAGCTGTGAAAGAAGCCCTCGCCGCCGGAGGCGGCGAGGTTTAATTGCTTGCCAACGGCACCCGCCACGCCAGCCACACCCACAAAACCAAATGGGCCCGGCTTACCTGAATTTGCCCGCCGGCACCGACCCGATCATGGAATTTCTTCCACAATCGCTCGCACTCATTGCCATCGCCTTGTAATATTAGTTTGTTGCCTTGTCTTTGGAGCAGCGCCTCCAACAGGCCGTCATTAATAAAAACAGGTCGGCCAGCAGCCGCCAGAAAGGTCCAGATGACTGAGCCCAGAGATCTTGTAAATCACTATCATCGGGTGGTGGATTGCCAATACGCCTGTCCCGCCCACACCCCGGTTCCCGAATACATCCGCCTGATCGCCCAGGGCCGCCACACCGACTCCTATATGCTCAACTGGGAATCCAATGTCTTTCCCGGCATTCTCGGGCGCGTCTGTGATCGCCCCTGCGAACCCGCTTGCCGGCGCGGTCGCTTACAGGAAGAGCCGGTCGCCATCTGCCGCTTGAAACGGGTTGCCTCCGACTTTAAAGAGGATATCAGCGAGCGCCTGCCGGACATCCCGACCCAGAAAAATGGCAAGCACATCGCCCTGATTGGCGCCGGTCCGGCCTCCCTGACCGTGGCCCGGGACCTGCTGCCGCTGGGCTACGACATCACCATTTTTGATGACCTGTCCCAGGCCGGCGGCATGATCCGCAGCCAGATTCCCCGCTTCCGCCTGCCCTCGGAAGTGATCGACGAGGAAGTGGGTTACATCATCGACCGCGGCGGTGTCACCTGTCACCTCAACCACCGGGTCGACAGCCTCAAGCAGGTACTGGCGCAAGACTTTGACGCGGTGCTGATCGGTACCGGCGCCCCCCGCGGCCGCGACCTCAATATTCCCGGTCGCAATGACGCCGACGAGCATATTCATATCGGCGTGGAGTGGCTCGCCAACGTCGCCTTCAAACACGTGGAGAGCATCGGCGAAAAAGTGGTGGTACTCGGTGGCGGCAACACCGCCATGGACTGCTGCCGCACCGCCCGCCGCATCGGTGGCAAGGAAGTCATCGTCACCGTGCGCAGCCCCTTTGCCACCATGAAGGCCTCGCCCTGGGAAATCGAGGACGCCCAGCACGAAGGCATCCCCATTCTCGACAACCACGTACCAAAGCGGTTTCACACCGATAACGGCCGCCTCACTGCCATAGAGTTCGAGCTGGTGCGCGCCGAATACGACAGCAATGGCAAGCGCCGGCTGATTCCCACCGGGGAAGACAATGTCGTTATCGAGTGCACCGACGTGTTGATTGCGGTGGGCCAGGAGAACAGCTTTCCCTGGATCGAGCGGGATATAGGCATCCAGTTTAATGACTGGGACATGCCCGAAGTGGACCCGGTCACCTACCGCACCAGCCACGAGCGGGTGTTCGTCGCTGGCGATGCGGCCTTTGGACCGGAAAACATCATCACCGCCGTAGCCCAGGCCCATCAGGCAGCCATATCCATCGACCTGCTCTGCCGCGGCCTGTCCCTGACCGAGAAACGGCCGCCGCCGGACTACACCCTGGTGAGCCAGAAAATGGGCGTGCACGAATGGAGCTACCAGAACTCGGTGGCCAATGATGAACGTTACAAAGTGCCACTGATCGCCACCGACAAGGCCCTCGCCGACCTGGGTACCGAAGTGGAACTCGGCTACGACATCGAGCTGGCGCTGCGCGAGGCCAGCCGCTGCCTCAGCTGTGATGTACAAACGGTCTTTTACGAAGCGCGCTGCATTGAATGCGATGCCTGTATCGACGTCTGCCCCACCAATTGCCTCACCATTACCCACTTCGACCGGGAACAGGGCAGCGAGGATGAGCTGCGCCAGCGACTGGTGGGTCCATCGAAAAACACTGAGCAACCGCTCTATATTTCCGCCGACCTGAACACCGGTCGGGTCATGATCAAAGATGAAGATGTCTGCGTGCACTGTGGCCTCTGTGCCGAGCGCTGCCCCACCGCGGCCTGGGATATGCAGAAACTCCTCTATAAAGAAGCACAGGTGACGGCATGTCACAAGTAACCCTCTCCCAGGTAAGCACCCGGAAACTGCGTTCGGACGATATTTCCGGGGTCAACGAACTGGTGGTGCGCTTTGCCAACACCAACGGCACCGGCTCCGCCTCGGCCAACAATATGTTCGCCAAGGCCGTCTTCCGCATGGGCGTGCCCATCAGCCCGAAAAACATCTTCCCTTCCAACATCCAGGGCCTGCCCACCTGGTACGAAGTGCGCGTCAGCGAAAAAGGCCATCTCGGCCGCCGCGAAGGGGTCGATGTACTGGTGGCCATGAACCCGCAGAGCATGGCCAAGGACGTAGAGATGGTGTTGCCCGGCGGCTACTTGCTGTACGACAACACCAAGCCGCTGGATTTGCGCCTGATCCGCGAAGACGTAACCTATATCGGCGTGCCGCTGACGGAAATCTGCCTGCGGGAATACCAGGACCCGCGCCAACGCCAACTGTTCAAGAATATTATTTATATCGGTTGCCTGGCGGCGCTGCTGGACATTGAGTTTTCCGTGCTAACGGACCTGGTCGGCGACCAGTTCAAGGGCAAGGAAAAACTGGTGGCACCCAATGTGCACGCGCTGGAACTGGGGTACCAATACGCGCGCCGCAATTTTGACTGCCCGCTCAAGGTCCGGGTTGAACGCCGCGACCTGGTGGGCGACAGCATCCTCGTCAGCGGCAATAGCGCCACCGGCCTGGGAGCGGTCTACGGCGGGGCCACCGTCGCCGGCTGGTACCCCATCACCCCCTCCACCTCGGTGATCGAGGCGTTTGAAAAATACGCCCGCCGCCTGCGTATCGACCCGGGTACCGGCAAGAACAACTTTGCCATCGCCCAGGCCGAAGACGAACTGGCGGCCATCGGCATGGTCATTGGCGCCTGCTGGAATGGCGCCCGCTCCTTCACCGCCACCAGCGGCCCCGGCGTCTCCCTGATGAGCGAATTTCTCGGCCTCGCCTACTTCGCCGAGGTGCCGGTGGTGTTAGTGGATGTGCAGCGCGCCGGCCCCTCCACCGGCATGCCCACCCGCACCCAGCAGTCGGACATTACCAGTGCCGCCTACGCCTCCCATGGCGACACCAAACAGATACTGCTGTTTCCCAGCACCCCGAGGGAGTGCTTCGACATGACCGCCCAGGCCTTTGACCTGGCCGAGCGCCTGCAAACCCCGGTCATCATCATGAGCGATCTCGACCTGGGCATGAACGACCATATGAGCGCCCCGTTCGAGTGGGACGACGAGCGCACCTATGACCGCGGCAAGGTCTTCGACGCCGAGCAACTGGAGCAGCTGGCTCGGGACGGCAAGCGCTTCGGTCGCTACCTCGACGTCGACGGTGACGGCATTTGCTATCGCACCTACCCCGGCACCCACCCCAACAAGGGCGCATTTTTTACCCGCGGCACCTCCCGCGACAAATACGCCATCTATACCGAAGACGGCGACGAGTACGTCGCCAATATGGAGCGCCTGCAGCGCAAGTTTAATAGCGCGAAAAAACTGCTGCCCCAACCGCTGCTGAAAACCAGCAGCGAAGTTGCCCCCATCCAGGAGAGCGAGCGCTACGGCGTCATTTACTTTGGCACCAGCGACGCCGCCACCGAGGAAGCCATGGAGCAACTCGCCGCCGACGGTATGGTCATGGACGGTTTGCGCCTGCGCGCCTTTCCCTTCAGCCGGGAGGTGGAAACCTTTATCAGCGACCACAACAGGGTCTTTGTGGTGGAACAAAACCGCGATGCCCAGCTGCGCAGCCTGCTGGTCAACGAACTGGAAATCGACCCGAAAAAATTGCTGCGCGTACTCAACTACGACGGCTCCCCCATCACTGCTGCCACCATTTGCAGCAAGATCCGCCAGCACTGTGCCCAGCAGGGCTCCGCCGGGTTGCGACAAGCCTAAGCCAGCGCCGCACTTATTCAGGTAATTGACCATGTCCTACATCATCACCAACTTTCGCCACCCCCTGTCACCCACCAACAAACTGGGCTTTACCCGCAAGGATTACGAGGGCGCGCTCTCGACCCTCTGCGCCGGCTGTGGCCACGACTCCATCAGCAGCGCCATCATCAGCGCCTGCTTTGAAATGTCCATCGAACCGCACCGGGTGGCCAAGTTATCCGGCATCGGCTGTTCCTCCAAGACCCCCACCTACTTTCTCGGCAACTCCCACGGCTTCAACTCCGTGCACGGCCGCATGCCCTCCATCACCACCGGCGCCAACCTCGCCAATCGCGACCTGACCTATATCGGTGTCTCCGGCGACGGCGATTCCGCCTCCATCGGCCTCGGCCAGTTTGCCCACGTGGCGCGCCGCAACCTGAACATGCTCTACATCGTCGAGAACAACGGCTGCTACGGTCTCACCAAGGGCCAGAACTCGGCCACCACCGACCTCGACTCGGTCAACAAGTCCGGTGTCAGCAACACCTTCGAACCCATCGACCTGGCCAACCTGGCCCTGCAACTGGGCGCCACCTTCGTCGCCCGCAGCTTCTCCGGCGACAAGCAACAACTGGTGCCGCTGATGAAAGCCGCCATGTCCCACCGCGGCTTCGCCTTTATCGACGTTATCTCCCCCTGCGTCACTTTCAATAACAATCCCGGCTCCAAGAAAAGCTACGACTTTGTGCGCGAACACCAGGAGGCCACCTCCAGCATCGACTTCGTGCCCATGGAAAAGGAAATCACCACCCAGTACGACCCCGGCACCACCCAGGAAGTGACTCTCCACGACGGCTCCGTCATCCACCTGCACAAGGCCATCGAGGGCTTTAACGTGCACGACCGCCGCTCCGCCCTGCGCGCCATCAAGGACCATCAAGAGCGCGGCGAAGTACTGACCGGCCTGCTCTACGTCGACACTGACCCGGTCGACTTGCACGACGTGATCAACACCACCCACAAACCCCTCAGCAGCCTCACCGAAAGCAGCCTCTGCCCCGGCAGCGGCATGCTCAAATCCATTAACGACAGTCTGCGCTAAAAGTCCCGGCCCGGTACGATCCCAATCGTTACCCGGGCCGGTATCCGGCGTTACAACCCCCAACCCCGCAACAAGTTGTGATAGACCCCGTTCAAGCGCAGCACTTCAGCGTCATCCACCCCCAACTTCCCGGCCAGGGCCTGGATCGACTGATCCAGATCGAACAACAGGCTGCGCTGGGCGGCGTCGCGCACCATACTCTGCACCCAGAAAAACGCCGCCACCCGCTCCCCGCGGGTAACGGCCGCCACTTGATGCAGGCTGCTCGACGGATACAGCACCAGGTCGCCGGCATTGAGCTTCACCTGCTGCGCGCCGAACTCGGTTTCAATAATTAACTCGCCACCCTCATACTCATCCGCCGGCGATAAAAACAGCGTGGCCGACAAATCGCTGCGCAATAACTCGCCGCTACCCGGCAGCACCATCATCGCCCCGTCCACATGGGTGCCGTAGCGGCCGCCATTGGCGTAGCGATTAAACCGGGGCGGGTATATTTTTTCCGGCAGGGCGGCACTGGTAAACAGCGCGTGCTGACCGAGGCGGGCAAGAATTTGCTCGCCCAGCTGCTGCGCCAGCGGATCGGCCGGCGCCAGCTGCTGATTGCTCTTCACCTGCTGCGCCAGGGCGCCGGCCGTTGAGCGACCGTCCTGCCACTGGCCACCGCGCAATCGATGTCGCACCTGCCCGGCCTCCTCCGTACTCAACAGCCCCTCGATCACACACAACACGACAGCTCTCCCGCCGGATTCACCAGTGACTGGGGGCCGATAGCCGCCAGATTCGCGCAGCCGCACAGGCTCATGGTCACCTCCAACTCCTCGCGCAAGCTGCGCAGCATATGCGCCACCCCCAACGCCCCGGCAACGGCCAGGGCAAAGACCTGGGGGCGCCCCACCATCACCGCATCGGCGCCCAGCGCCAGGGCCTTGAACACATCCTCACCGCTGCGCACGCCTCCATCCAGCAACAGGGGGAATTCCGCCCCCACCGCCATGCGCACCGCCGCCAGCACATCGATACTGGCCGGCAGGCTGTCCAGCGCGCGGCCGCCGTGATTGGACACCACCACCCCCGCGCAGCCCAGCTCCCGCGCCCGCACCGCGTCGTCCGGGTGGGTGACACCCTTCAACAACAGTGGCAAGTCCGTTTGCTGGCGCAACCAGGCAATATCCTGCCAACTCGGCGCCTGTGCCATGATGCCCTGAAATACCCGACTGGCGCCGGGGGCCAGTTCCACGGTTGCGGGGCTGGCAAACTCCGACAAGTTGGCAGCCGCCTGGGCCGGCAATTGAAAACCGCTGCGCTGCTGCCGATTGCGCAGCGCCTGTACCGGCACATCCACGGTCAGCAACAGGGCGCTGTAACCAGCCCGCTCGGCCCGCCGCAGCAGACTGAGGGTGTCGGCGCGGCGCTCCTGCCAGTAGAGCTGAAACCACTGCGGTGCGCTGGAGTGGGCAGCGATATCCTCCAGCCGGTAGCTGGACAAAGTGCTCACCGCCATACAGGCATCCACCGCTTCAGCCCCGCGGGCGGTATCCAGTTCCCCCTGCGGATGCACCAGCCCCTGGTAGGCCAATGGCGCCAGCACTAGCGGGTGTTCCAGCTCCTGCCCCAACAGCCGGCAGCGTGTACTGCCCTGGCTGACATCCGCCAGCACCCGGCTGTACAACTGCCGCGCCGTAAAGCGCTGGCGGTTTCTAACCAGGCCGTGCTCGTCGGCACTGCCGCCAGAAAAATAGGCGAGCACCGACTCCGGCACGAACTGCGCCGCGAGGCGCTCATAATCCTCCACGCAAACCAACTCCGGGGGGATATGAGTCAACTTGGCGGGCCACTCTGAAGCTGACCAAGACACCGAGTTCTCCATCTGCTAGAGCCCCCCGTGCACTAAAACAAGCGCACAAGCCTGCACACGTTTCGGATTAGAACTCATAGGTGAGGCTCAACTGCGCATTGCGACGATCCCCCAAATAGGTAAAGGCGCCACTGCGGTAAGCGGTCAGGTAGTAGTCCTTGTCGGTTACATTGCCCAGGTTCAGGCGAGTTGTCAGCTTGTCGCTAAAGGCGTAACTGGCGAACAGGTCGTAGACTGTGTAGCTGGGAACCCCCAGGTCTTCGTTGGCGGCACTGTCCGGCTGTCCGGTGTACACCGGGCTCGAGTAGTTGGCCGAGACACCGAAGGCAAACGCACTGCTGAGCTGGTAGCGCAACTGCAGGTAGGCGCTCTTATCGGCGAAATTGGCCAGCGTTTTACCGCGGGCATCGCTGGTCAACACCGGGTTGCCACTGCGATCGCTGGTCATATTGACGCCATCATTGTAGGACTCCAGCACTTCCGCATTCATCACCGAGGCTCCGAAATAGACACTCAACTGCTCGGTAAGATTGCCCACCAGCGACACCTCCACCCCGTCGACGCGGTTTTTACCGGTATTCAAGGTGCCGGTGGTGGTGTAATCGGCGCCCTCCATAACGTCGTCCTTGGTCATTTGGAATACCGCCAGGGTGGCCAGCAACTTGTCGTCCAACAGGTTCCACTTGCTGCCGAGTTCGATATTTTCCGTTCTTTCCGGCTGGCTCTGGCCAAGGGTACTCACCTCGCCGCACAAGCCGCCGTAGCCACAGCTGCCACCCACATCGGATTCGCCGCCATTGATATTGGCCGAGGTGCTATAGCTCAGGTAGACATTGGCCACCGGGCTGATTTGGTAAACCACACCGACGTGACCGTTCCACAGCTCGTCGGAGTAGTCCCACTCGGAGGCAGTGCCACCGCTGGTGACCACGTTGTGATAATCAAAACTGTCGAGACGCAGACCGAGAAAAACACTCCACTGGTCATCCAGGGTAATGGTGTCCATCAACGCCAGTGACCAGGTGTCGATATTGTAGTCGGAGTCCGCATCCCCCTTACTGATACTGCGCTGCATCAGATTGTGAAGATCACTGTAGTAGTTGCCATCATCGTCGGCAATGCAGTAGCTGGTGCCGCAGTTAGGGGTGCCGTTGGCGGTGTAGTCATAGACTCCGTTCACCACATCGTGGCGAGTGTATTCGGCACTGAACACCCACTGGTGCGCCTTGCCCCCCAGCTCTGTATCCCAATAGAGGTTGGTCTGGTTAGCGAGGTATTCCACCTCCTGCCAACCCTGGTGGGTACTGAGGGTGGTGCCGCGAGTACCGGTGACCACATAGCCGTTATCAGTGCTGCCGTAGCGGGTCGCGTTTTCCAGCCGCAGGTTATCGGCCAGTTGATAGCCGGCGCGCAGGGTAAAGGTTTCCACCTCGGAGTCGAGGAAGTCTTCACTCTGGCTGTATACCGGAATATCACGCACCGGCTTGCCGCTGCTGCTGTCGATATAGGAGCCCAAATCCGGCAGGTCGCTGGCCTCAAGAAAGTAGTAGTCAGCTACCAGGTCGAGTTTGTCCGTCGCCTGCCAGGCGCTGGACAGGGCGATACCGTTGCGCTCCCGTTCGGCAGGCTCGCGATCGGGCACCTCCTCGTAAGCGCTCAACACATTGGCCCGCAACGCCAGGTCCTCAGACAGCTTGATGTTGCTGTCCAGGGTCAGGCGGCGATAGGCATCGGTGCCAACGCCGGCCTCGACCTTGCTGAAGTTGTACTCCGTGCTGGCCTGTTTGGTAATGCTGTTGACCGCGCCACCGGTGGAACCGCGACCGGCAAAGGTGGAGCTGGGGCCCTTGGTGATTTCGATCTGTTCCACCGCAAAGCTTTCCCGAGTGGTCATGCCCGGATCGCGCAGACCGTCGACAAACACATCACTGCGCGCCTCGTGGCCGCGAATCACATAGCGGTCACCAAAGGCGTTGCCGTTTTCACCGGTGCCCAGGGAAATCCCGGGCTGGGCCGCCAACACATCGCGCAGATCGCTCTTGCCGGAATCCTTGATCGCGGTCTGGGTCAACACCGTGATGGTCTGCGGTGTCTCGGCCAGCTCCTTGACCCGACGCTTATCGCCTGACACCCGCGCCTTGTAAGGGGCACCCGGCTCGGCGTAGGGGTTGGTGTCGAGGGTGCGGTCCTCGATGCTCATGGTATCGAGCATAATGGGCTCTTCTTCCTGCGCCAGCGCCGGGCTGCCAGAGAGGATACCGGTCAGGCTGAGCGCCAAAGCGCCGCGGTAAAACTGGCCACTGCCCGCCAGTTTTTGGGGGCTGCGCAAGGTGAGGGGCTGGGATAATTTGTTCTGCTCGGTCATGCTGTTCTCCTGCTGTTTCAACGTTAAAATTTGGCCTCTGTGTGCCGTTAATCAATCAGTGCGCAAGGCGTACTCAATCGGAATCGCGAGGGTCAATTGCTCGCGCTTGAATTGTCGCGGCAGGGGCGGCAGGGGCTCCGCCGCCGCCAGCATTTGCAGCGCCGCCTGGTCCAGCAGTGGATAGCCGGAGCTGGTCTTTACTTTCGAATGCAGTACCTTGCCGGCGCGGTCAATGGCAAATTGAATGACCACCGTGCCCTGCTGTTTTTTCTTTTTCACCGCGCCGGGATAGTCCTTGTGCTGGTTCAGCCAGGCCATCAACTCAGTAAAATAATCCTGCACACTGCCGGCCCGCCCGCCGCTGCTAACACTGCGGGCCGTGCCGCTGCCCTTGCGCAGTGCCGCCGAGGCCGGTTGCGGCGCCGCAGCGTTGGCTGGTCCGGTTGGGGACGCAGCAGCGGCCAATAATGCCTGCGGCTCCGCCGGTGACGCTGGCAGCAACTCATTAGGCCTGGGCGCTTCATTTACCGGCTCTTTTACCGACTCGTTTACCGATTCTGGCGGCAGCGCACCAGCGGCGGCCGCAGATAGCAGCGCTGCTTCTGGTATCGCTTTTGGTGCTGTATCTGGTGCTGCTTCTGATACCGGGAATGGAGCAGGCAAGTCCGGCTGCACCGGGGGCGGGGCCTGGCTCAGCTCGCGCTGCAAAGGCGGGGCTGCTACCGGCCTGGCTGCATGGGTCTCAGTGTCAACAGGGGTCTCGGTTTCAACAGGGGCCTCGGTGCTAGCAGGCGCGCTTTGCTCCGTTGCCGGCTCAGACTCAGAAGCCACCCGCTCCGCCGAATCGACATAGCTACCCAACATACCCAAACCCACTTCCACCCCGCCCTCACCGGCGCCACGAGCCCCCGCGGTGGCACTTGGCAGCAGCCACAAGCCGGCCACACCGAGGTGCACTGCGCCGGCCAGCAGAAGTGCCAGTAGCAACTGGCCGCAGCCAATGTCCGCCCGCTCCAGGCTCATCGACCGGCACCCGAACTCTCGACCACCAGCTGCAAGCCGGCGAGGCCGGCACTGCGCAAAATTGGTAACAGCGGGTCCAGGCTCGCGGCCGGCAAATTGGCATCGGCTTGCAACACCAGCGTCTGGTCGGCAGCAATTCCGGCACCGCGCAATGCCTCCAGCGTCAATTCCGGCAACAACTGGCCATCCAGCCACAGGCTGTGGTCCGCCCCCAGCAGCAGTGTATGGTCGCCCTCTGCCAGCGGCTGTTGGACGGCGCTGTCCGGGGCGTCAAATGCGGCACTCGGCGGCGCTGCCAGCTGGCCCGCCACCATAAAGAACACCAGCAGCAGGAAGACGATATTGATCAGCGGAATCATGCCGTCGTCGGCGTTGCTGCGGGGCCTCGCCGTCGGCTCAAGCAACTGGCCGGAAAACCGCCTGGTATTAATCGACATGGGCAGCCCCCCTGTCTCGTGAGGGAACCAGATCCAACTTCTGCAAGCCCGATTGCTGCAAGTGTTCGATGCCACTCACCAAACCCTGCAGCGTCAGTCCATCCCCGGCACTCACCAGCACCCTGGCATCGCGCTGTAGAAGCTCTTCCAGCACGAGCTCAAACCTATGGTCCTGCCTCCGGTATTCCTGCTCATGCAGACGCCAGCGATCGCCGGGCAGTACTTCCACCAGCACTGGCGCCTCAGTTACGATCGAAGGAGCTGCCGCAGCGCCCCCCGAGATATTGAAATCAAGACTGTGGTAGCGGGCAAAACTCGTGGTCAACATAAAAAACAGCAACAAAATAAACACCACATCAATGAGAGGTGTAAGGCTGACCGCCACGGGCCGGCGCCGGCCGGATGCAGCCAGAGATTCAAACAGCGCAACAGAATTCATGACCGGGTCTCTCTGTCGGGCTCAGGAAATCGCCCGCGGGTAACAGCGCGGATTCTCACCGGCACTCTCACCGGCAGTCTCACCGGCACTCTCACCGGCAGTCTCACCTGCAGTCTCACCCGCCGCCTCTATCGCCCACAGCGCCCCCAGGCTGTCGCCCATCTGCTGGCCGCAGACCTCCACCTGGCGGTCAAACCAGTTGTGCAACAGAGTCGCCGGTATCGCCACCAGCAACCCCACCGCGGTGGTCAGCAAAGCCTGCCAGATACCCCCGGACAACAGCGCCGGGTCGACGTTTTTACCCGCCGCCTCCAACGCCTGGAAAGCTTCGATCATGCCCAGTACCGTGCCCAGCAAACCAATCAGCGGTGCCAGCGCGGCGATAACCTCGAGCGGCCGCAAGTAAGTGCGCAACAGCGCCAACTGCGCCAGGGCCAGACGGTTGAGCTCATCCACCAGCGGCTGGCCTCGCAGCTTGCCTGCCAACAATAGCGTCAAGGCCTGGTCCAGCAGCCGCAGGCGCGGATGCCGGGCCCCTGCCAGCAAGCGGCGCGCCTGCTCAAATTCCCTCTGGCGCCAATGCGCCAGACCAGCGGCGGCGCGCCGGGTCGACCTGCGTGAATACAGGCCGCAACGGGCAAACTGCCAGATTTTCACCAGCGCCAGGCCACTGACCAGCACCGACAACAACGCCAGCAGCAAAACAATAGGCCCGCCACTGCTGGCCAATGCCAACGCTTCAGACCATGCCTGGGCCGCGGCCCCAGGCATGGGAGCTAACAGGCCGGCGGCCGAATCCAGTTGGGTTGGGGTGGACATGCTCAAACCTTCTAAATGCAATTGATTCTCATAATCATTATATATACTATTTGCGCCGAATTAAGAGGGCTTCACTCATGGATGGTATGAACAAACGCGAAATCAACCTTGGCACCAGGCAATTGCAGCTGCTGCTCACAGTATTGGAAGAGGGAACCATCACCCGCGCAGCGGACAAGCTGGGAATCAGCCAGTCGGCGGTAAGTCACGCACTGGAGAAATTGCGCGATGAACTGGGGGACCCGCTCTTTGTCAGGGCCGGCCGCTCGATCGTAGCGACGGATTACGCGCGCAGAATAAAGCCGAACATCGAACAAGCACTGCAACTGCTGGAAGGAATCACCGCCGCTCACAGCCTTGAACCGGGCCGCTACGCCAGCGAGATCGTCATAGCCGCCAACGATTACAGCCGCGACCTTCTATTGCCCGGGGTGCTGGCAAGCCTCCGCCAGCAGGCGCCGCAAGCCAGCCTGCGCATCGTCGACTGTCCCCCACAACCCTCCATCCTGCTGCGCCAGAATGCCGCCCTGTTAGCACTGAGCCTGCACCCCGCAACACCGACCGACATTATCAGCGAACCACTATTAACACTGCAGCAAGGCCTGTTCTACGATCCCCACTGCCGCCCTCCCGCCACCACAGCCGCCGAGATCCTCGACGCCGAATTTGTTGCCACGGCACTGCAAACAGATAACCCAAACCACCGCCTGACATTGCCACTGCCGGGAGCCCCCACAATCAAGCCAACCGTGGTAGTGCAGAGCCCCACCGCAGCGGCAGCGTTCGTGCGCAACAGCGCCCGGCTCGCCCTGCTGCCAATCGGCCTCTGCCAATCGGTAATCCAGGGCTTGAGCCTGTTGCCATTGGGGGCGAACGCCGAGCCGCTGCAGTTACACATGTGCTGGCACAACCAATTGCAGCAAAGCCCTCTGGGCCAATGGCTGCGCAATATCGTCCGCGAGGTGGCCCGCAAACAGGCACGGGTTGGAATGGACGCTGGTGATGGGATTGGGTCGGTTGTAGAGGTTGGGCCTTCTAATGGCGTCGAGCCTGATGACCCAGAAAGAATTGCGACTGGAGTTAAAGTTACCGCTGCACCACCTTAATATTTGCAAGGCGTTCGCGCTGACCAAAACAGCAATGCACAAAAGCACTCACAAATTTTCCTAAATACCTCTAACACTAAAATTCTTAAAGCTGGCGCGAAGGTAGGTCTGGCTTCGGGTGCTTGCTTTCAAGACCCTCGACAGCATGGATGCTGTCGTGGAGCCCCCAGGGATGGGTCAACGGCGAGTCTTGAAAGCAAGCACCCGGAGCCAGGCCGGGTTAAAACCAAAACCAGACCGGGTTAAAACCAAAACCAAACCGGATTAAAACCGAAACCAGGCCGGGTTAAAACCAAAACCAAACCGGGTTAAAACCGAATCCAGGCCTGGGTTTAATCGCAATAACTGGCGGAAAACCACATTCAGGGCGACAGCTTCCCCGCCAACACTTCCCCCAATGCAAATTCATCCAACAGCGCTTTTACCCCCGGTTTGTGCTGCGCAATTTCTGCTCCGGTCAGGCCGTCCAACTCATGGGGAAACACCAGCCAGCGATCGGTTTCATGCAAATAGAAGTGCGGCCGAAAGTCCGTCCGGTTGTTGGCCGGCTTAAACCACGGCGTGGCGATGCGAATATCCAGCGGCGCTGCAGCGGCAGCTTTATCCTGCAGCGCCTGCAAAACAGCGGCGAGACTTAAACCGGTATCGAACACATCATCCACCAGCAATACCGAGTGGGCGCGACTGACATTGTCCACCAGATATTCGAGCCCGTGCACCCGCACCTGCTTGTCCCGCGTCGCAATACCACTATAGGATGAAGTTCGAATGGCAATATGATCGGTGCTGATGCCGCACACCTGCAGAATCTCCTGCACCGCAATCCCCACCGGCGTGCCACCGCGCCAGACCCCGACAATAAAATCCGGCCGAAAGCCGCTGCGAACGATATCCAGCCCCAGCCGGAAAGAGTCTTGTAACAACTCATTGGCGCTGATGTAGTGCTTCTCACCCATGAAATAGCGGCCTGCCTGCCCTGTGAAGACTTGAAATCACCATTCTGTCACCGGAAAATAACCAGCTAGACGGAAAAGTACTGCATAATAGCAGGCTTGCCAGGAATGCTGGCAAAAACCCAATCATCAGGCGCTATGAAACCAATCAAGACCAAGGCACAAATCAGGGCTGAAATAGACCACCAGGTCGACGACTTCCTGGCCAAAGGCGGGGCTGTCAGCCAATTTCGCCAGGGCGAGAGTGGGCGCGAAAACAATTCCCAACTGGCAAAGCCGCCCCATTTGGAACGCAATGAGCAAACCCGCACCCCGGTAATGTCGGAGATCAAGGCCATCGAAGCGCGCCGGCAAAAACCAAAAACCACCACCGTCAAAAAGACCAGGCGCCGCAACGGCGAAGAAAAGAAAGCACTGTTGGTCGACGACTTTGGCGAACCGCTGCGCTGGGTACCGAAATCCTGAAGCGACGCGCCCCTAAAGCGAAGCGATCCTAAACTGGCGCGCTGCCCGGCTTAAACCACACCGTGCTCCAGCGCGATCCAATAGCTCACCGCACTCAAGCCCACTAACACCAGCCAGATCACCAGGAACAAGCGCCAGACCCGAAACGGGGCGCGCTCAACCTGATTGACTCCGGAGCCGATAACCTTGTCGACCCGGGCCTGGTCCTCGGGCGACAACTGATTGCCAGACTCGCAATGTTCAGACTTGTAATGTTCAGATCCGGGATGTGCAGACACGCCTCTACTCTCTCGCTGGGGTTAGGATGGACGGGCGATCACTGTAGCGCAAATAGTTGCCCATCACCATCCGCCTCATGGATTGGCTGCTCGGGGTATTACCCGCTGCCCGCCCGTAGGTTCGATTCCTCAGCTCAGACCAAGGTTCGACGGTTTATTGTGAGCGGATTTCCGCAATTACCGGTAAGACGCGGGGCACCATCCGCTTCGGACGAGAAAGGCTAGCAAGGGAAAAGGGCAGCACCAGGGATAAGGGCAGCACCGGCGCCAGATTCAGGCCAACAGATTCAGCAAGCCACCGGTGGGATTGGAAGTCGGGAAGACGCCGATTTCGATCAAGCGGCGATTGAGATCAATATTATTGCGCACCACGCTATCATCCAGCCCAGCCTCCTGCTGCTGCGCACGGACCTGTTCCCGCTGCGCCAGCTCTGCCTGCTGCTCCTCCCGCTGACGGGCTTTTTCCTCCCGCTCGGCCTCCAGCTCTGCGGCCAGTATCTCGCGCTCTTCCGCCGCCCGCGCCACAATCTCCTGCTGTGCCTGGCGCTCAACCTGGGCTGCCTGGGCTGCCACGCGCCGGTCCTGGGGAGAGGGCTCCGCCGGCGCCAGTGCCGCACGCTGCACCCGCCGGGCATTTTGCAATGTCGCCTCCGGGTCACCGGCAACCTGGCCGATACTGATGGGCACTTCCCCACCGATGGCGTAACTGACCCCGTCCGGCCCGCGCTGAAACTGGTAGACCGGTGCACCGGCCAGGGCACCGCCCACCGCCGTGTGCGCCTGCTCGTGGGCGCGAACTTCGCGGTCGCGACTGGCCAGCTCCCGAATCAGCTGTTGCTCGGCTTCCCGTTGTTTACTTTCCTGCTGTTTACTTTCCTGTTGTTGGGTTTCCTGCTGCTGGCGCTGGCGCTCTTCCTCCTGCTCGCCGTTATGCCGCACACCCTGGGGCTGCTCCTCGGCCAGCACCGCGCGCTCGGCAATGGACGAGCGCGATTGCTGGCGACTGCTCTCGGCGAGTTCTTCGACGGGTTTAAAGGGAGTGTTAAGGGCCTCGATATTTTCGGTGCCCACGGGAGAACGCCCCACCGAACTGAAGGGTGAGACGGCATTGGCAAAATTGGATGGCAGTGAGGGAGTAATCATTGCTGCTGCAGCTATTTATCCACTCATCTCGAATTAATCCTTGAGAAAATACCCCGTAAAATCGTTAAAAGACTCAGCGCTGCCCGGGTCCTTTATATTGACCAAATAATACCCAAATATTGTGTCGTTGGCACCCGGGATAGTGGTGGTACCCGCCCCGAGGGCCAGTGCCCGCGAACCTAGGCGCGCGTATCCAGCAGCGCCCCCAGGGTCTCATCCTCTGTCGACGCGACCTTGGCGTTGGCATCAAACACCAGTTGCTCGGCTTTCATCTGCAGCAGTGGTTCCAGCTTATTCTGGCTGGTCGACTCGGCGGGTTCCGCGGCGCGCGCCACACTGCGCTCCACTTCGGTTGGGGGCCGGGTATCAACCTGGGCGATGTCATTGGCCGACCTCGCCATTTGCTGCTGGCTGATCAACATGCCCTGCAAGCCCGTGTTCGCAATTGAATCAACTGCCATGGGGTAACTCCAAAGATTTAACACTGATGCTTGAAGTCTACGCAATTTGCGCGCAAAAAACACACAAAAGCCGGCGATTTAGCGCTTACTTTAAGAACAATTTCTGTTAAGAACTCGATTTTTATGGCATCAGCCCGGTCTGCTCCCGCTTGCCGGCGCGCTAAAACACACGCCTGGCGCTTAAATCAGAACCGAAATATCCAGGCAATCGGCCACCGCCTGGCGGGTCGGCGGCTCAAGGAAGGGCACCACTCCCAGGCAGGGTGCTGGCAGCAAGGTGGTCAGGGTTTGCAGGTTTTCCTCGAAGCAACTCATGTCCGGGTCCACCCGATTGGCCACCCATCCCGCCAGCACCAGGCCGTCGCGCTGGATGGCTTCAGTGGTCAGCAGGGCGTGATTGATGCAGCCGAGCTTCATACCCACTACCAAAATCACCGCCAGCTTCATTTCCACCGCCAGGGTCGCCATGGTTTCGCGGGGGTTTAGCGGCACCCGCCAGCCACCGGCGCCCTCCACAATGGCCAGGTCCGCCGACTGCAACAGCACCCCCTGGCAAAAGCCACTGAGTCGCGCCGCCGACAACTGACGCCCTTCATGCAGAGCCGCGATGTGCGGGGCCACCGCTTCCCGCAGGGCAATCGGGTTTACCTGGGCATAGGGCAGCGGCTGGGACATGGCCGCCATCAAGGCCAGCGCATCGTCGTTGCGCAAGCCCGCGTCGGTCTCTTCACAGCCTGCCGCCACCGGCTTGCAAGCCACCGTGGTCAACCCCAGCTGGCGCGCCTTTTCCAGAATGCCGCAAGCCACCAGCGTCTTGCCGGCATCGGTATCGGTGCCGGCGACAAAGTATTTCTTTTTAGCCATGGTCACCCTCCTGCCGGGCCAACTCCAGGTAGTACACCTCCCAGCTGGCGGGCAAGCGCTGCCGGGCATCGCGAAATTTTTCGTAGGCGCGCTTGAACGCCAGGATGCGCTGGCGGCCGGTCAAGCCGCCGCTCTGGCCGCGATTCATATTGTGAGCGCCCAGGGTCTTTAATTCGTAAGTGAGCTCGCGCACATCCTTGTAGTGCATAACGATTGTCTCTGTGTGCCAGTTGCGCAACGCCAGGCCACTGCCTGCCAGCGCCGCGCGAATAGCCGCTTCACCGGCAAATTGATTGACGTGGGTGTACTGGTCAACTTCGCTCCAGGCTGCACGCAATTCCGCCAGGGTGCCGGGCCCGAGCGTGGCGATATAAACGCGGCCATCGGCCGCCACCACCCGGCCCAACTCCTGGAACAGGGCCGGTAAATCCGCACACCACTGCAGCGCCATGGCGGAAAAAATACAGTCGACAGCGCCCTCGGCCAGCGGCAGGTATTCGGCATCGCCGCACACCCAGGTAAAGTCGCCGCGCTTTTCCCGGGCGTAGCGCAACATGCCTTCCGCCAGGTCCAGCCCCAGCACCTGCCCAAAGCGCGGCGCCAGCTGGGGCATAAAATAACCGGTGCCACAGCCCAGGTCGAGGCACAGCTCTGCCCGCGGCGGCGCCACCCGCGCCAGCAAGCTATGGCCCACCTGGCGCTGCAGTTCGGCCACGCTGTCGTAGGTCGCCGCCGCCTTGCCGAAGGAGCGGGCGATCTTGCGCTTGGCCACCGCGCGCTCGGCGGCCTGCAGAAAACGGCCGATGCGGGCGCCGATCGTCGCCGGCGCCGACCAGTGCAGGGCGTGCCCGGTGGCCGGCACAACTTCGACCAACTGGTCCCGGTTCAAGGCGCGCACGGCGCGGGCAGCGGCAACCGGCACCAGGGCATCAGCGGCGCCGAACAGGTGCAGCGCCGGCACCGTCATGGCGGCCAGGGCCGAACGATTATCCAGCGCCTGCAACCAATTCAAGGCCTGTTGCCAGGACTCGGCAGTGGCCTCACGGGAACTCTGGGCACACTGGCGCAGCGGCTTGAGTAACTGCCGGGCACGGGCATCGCCCTTGGCCATCAGGCCGGCAAAGCGCTGCAGGGTCTGGCCCTCGTCCGCGGCCAAACCGGCGCTAAAACGTTCAAAGGTCGGCGGGTCCATGGCCTCGGGCCAATCCGCGCGCGCCACAAAGCAGGCGTTGGTGGCCAGGGTCACCAGCGCCGTCACCCGCTGCGGATAGCGCGCCGCCAACTGCGTCGCCAACATCCCGCCAAGGGACCAACCGAGCAGGGCAAAACGCGGCGGCAAGTCCTCCAGCAATTGTTCCAGAAAGCGATCGATGTCGGCGCTGGCCGGGGCCTTGCCAAAACCGGGCAAGTCCACCACCCGCACTTCAATACTGGCGCCGAAATATTGCAACAGCGGCTGCCAGGAGCGACCGTCACTGCCCCAGCCGTGCAACAACACCAGCGGTTCGCTGCCGGCCAGAACCGGGCCCGGGCTCGCCTCGGGGGAATGGGTCTCGGGTGAGGAATTGAAATTGGATAGCGTCACAGGGCCAGCGTCCGTTGCAGTGCCTGCAGCAGGGCGTCTACCTGCTCCTGCGAATGGGCGGCAGAGAACGTGATACGCAGGCGGGAAGTGCCCGGCGGCACGGTCGGCGGCCGAATCGCCGCCACCCAAAAACCCTGCTCCTGCAGCGCACTGGCTAACTGCAGTGCGGACTCGGCAGAACCCAACAGCACCGGCTGGATGGCGGTCTCGGAATCCATCAACTGCAAACCCAACGCTGTCGCCCCCTGGCGAAAGCGCTGTACCAGGCTGTGCAAATGCTGCCGACGCCACTCCTCTGCCGCGATCAGGCGCAAGCTGGCTCGGGTCGCCGCCGCCACTGCCGCCGGCATGGCGGTGGTGTAGATATAGGGTCGCGCCTGCTGGATCAGGGTCTCGATCAGGACTTCACTGCCCGCCACAAAAGCGCCAAACGAGCCGACCGCCTTGCCCAGCGTACCCATCAAAATGGGCAGCTGTTGCTGGCTCAGGCCATAGTGCACCGCGGTGCCCGCGCCGCCCGCACCGAGGCAGCCAAAGCCGTGGGCATCGTCCGCCATCAGCCAGGCGTTGTAGCGCTGGCACAGGCTGGCCAGCTGCGGCAGCGGCGCCAGGTCGCCGTCCATACTGAACACCGCATCCACGACCACCAGTTTGCGGCGCGCCTCGGAGCGAGCCAGTTTGCCCTCCAGGTCGGCCAGGTCATTGTGTCGAAAACGCTGGAAACGAGCCCCGGACAGGAGCCCGCCGTCCAGCAGCGAGGCGTGATTGAGCTTGTCTTCAAACACCGCGTCACCCTTGCCCACCAGTGCATTGATGGTGCCGAGATTGGCCATGTAGCCGGTGGAAAACAGCAGTGCCCGCTCGCGCCCGGTGGCCGCAGCCAGCTCCTGCTCCAGTTGCTGGTGTTCGCGGGAGTGACCGCACACCAGGTGCGACGCGCCACTGCCCACGCCGTAGTGGCTGGCGCAGGACTGCAGCGCTTCAACAAGATGCGGGTGATTGGCCAGGCCCAGGTAGTCGTTGCTGCAGAAGTTGACCAGCCTCTGGCCGGCAACCACCACTTCCGCCCCCTGGGCCGACTCGACGTTGCGCCGCTGGCGATACAAATGCTGTTGCCGCCGCGCGTCGAGGGCGCCGGACAATTCGTCATCAAGCGACATGATAAAAGCCTAAAAGCAACATAACGGCGGCGCTACCCGCGCCGCCGCCAGACCAATTAACTGGCGGCGTTGTAGAAGAATTTATCCGAGCGCGCCGCATCCAGGGCCTGTCGTACTTCGCTTTCCTGGCCCTCTTCATCGGCGTGCACTTCATACTTCTCGGTATTGATGCCGAGCCGCTTGAGCAACTGCATATCCTTGCTGGCTTCGGGGTTGGGAGTGGTGAGCAGCTTCTCGCCGTAGAAGATTGAATTGGCACCGGCCATAAAGGCCATGGCCTGCATTTGCTCATTCATTTCTTCGCGACCGGCGGACAGGCGCACGTGGGACTTCGGCATCACAATACGGGCGACGGCGATGGTGCGGATAAAATCAAACGGATCCAGGTCCGCCTGCTCTGCCAGCGGGGTACCCTCGACCCGCACCAGCATATTGACCGGCACGGATTCCGGGTGCTGGGGCATGGTGGCCAGCTGGTGCAGCAAGCCGACCCGGTCTTCCTGGCCTTCGCCCATACCGACGATACCGCCACTGCACACTTTCATGCCGGCGGCGCGCACATTACCCAAAGTATCGAGGCGATCCTGGTAGGTGCGGGTGGTAATGATATCGCCGTAGAACTCCGGCGAGGTATCGAGGTTGTGGTTGTAGTAGTCGAGCCCGGCCTGGGCCAATTGCTCCGCCTGGTCACCGGACACCATGCCCAGTGTCATGCAGGTTTCCAATCCCAGCGCCTTGACGCTTTTGACCATTTCGGTGACGTAGGGCATGTCTTTTTTCTTCGGTGAACGCCAGGCGGCGCCCATGCAGAAGCGAGTGGCACCACTGGCCTTGGCCGCCCGGGCCTCCTCCAGCACCTTCTCGACTTTCATCAGCTTTTCTTTCTCAAGGCCGGTGTCGTAGCGCGCGCTCTGCGGGCAATATTTGCAATCCTCGGGGCAGGCGCCGGTCTTGATGGAGCAGAGGGTACTGATCTGCACTTCGTTGGGATTGAAGTGCTGGCGGTGGACGACTTGCGCCTGGAACATCAAGTCGTTGAACGGCAGATCAAACAGTGCCGCGATTTCTGCGCGGCTCCAATCGTTGCGAATTTCTGTAGCAGTGCCCATCATCCTGAAAACCTGTTAATGTCACCCGATCAGCGACGCGTTAATAATAGTGGGAGTGCCGACTGCCTCTGGCAAACAGCCAAGCCGAGCTTCGGCCGGTGCACTCGGGCACCGACTGGTGGCAAAATCCCGCCTGATAGATAAAAACTGAAACCCAAAAAGTGCCTAAATAATAACCGGTTACAGCCAGTTGTCAACCAAAATTGGCCACCAAGGTTAACAGCCAGGACAGAGACTATGCCAACCAGGGAAGGTAAGCATAACGGCAACCCCAGTGGCTGGAGGCGACTGCTGCCGCAACAGCTGTGTCGCCACTGCTATAGCCGCAACCCCCAGGGCAGCCTTTGCAGCGCCTGCCGGCGCGACCTCAACGACCCGCTGCCACGCTGCCCGCGCTGCGCCCATCCACTGCCCTGCGCAACCCCCACCGGGGTCGACTGCGGCGAGTGCCTCGCCAACCCGCCACCGTTTCAGCGGGTGATTACCGCCTACCCCTACCAGCCGCCCATCAGTGACTGGATCAATCGCTTCAAGCACCAGCGCGACCTGCGCGATGGCCACTTGCTGAGCCGGTTGCTGATCGACCGAATCGAGCTGGCCTACTGCCAGCAGCCACTGCCAGAGTTACTGGTTCCAGTGCCCCTGCACTGGACCCGGCAACTGAGCCGCGGCTTCAACCAGGCCGGCTGGATCAGTCGCTGCCTGCAACAACACTTTGCCATTTCCGCCTGCCCGGCCTTGCGCCGCCACAGGACCAGCCACAGCCAGCAGGGCCTGGATCGGAAGCAGCGCCAAAATAACCTCCACGGCGCCTATCAATTGGCGCCGCGCTTCGCTGCCCGGTTGCACAATCGACACATTGCCCTGGTGGATGACGTGGTCACCACCAGCGCCACCGCCCGCACCCTCAGTGCCCTGTTGCTGGCCGCGGGCGCCCGGCGGGTGGATGTCTGGTGCCTGGCGCGCACTGCGCGGGCCCATCCCTCGCCACCGCGCACGCCACTCACCTGACGATATGCCGCCCGCGACGGCTCTGGCGATAACTGGCCTTGAAGCCCGGCAGCGAGCGCAAACGCAGGCATTATCGAGCGCCGGCACAGCTTCCGGATTAGACCGCTCCAGCGCTTTGCGGCACAATGGTTCATCGGGCTCAATCGCCACAGGACACTATGACACTTTCGCATCCGTATGAATCTCTAACCCCGGACACCGTGCTCGACGCGGTAGAGCAACAGGGCCATATCTGCGACGGTCGTATCCTGGCCTTAAACAGCTATGAAAACCGGGTCTACCAGGTTGGCATCGAGGGTCAGCAACCGCTGATCGCCAAATTCTACCGCCCCCAGCGCTGGAGTCGTGCCCAGATCCAGGAGGAGCACGATTTTTGTGCCGAGCTGGTGGCCCACGAGTTGCCCGTAGTGGCGCCGCTGCTCAGCGAGCGCGGCGTCACTATTCTGCAGCACAAGGATTTTCTGTTCGCCCTGTTCGAGCGTCGCGGCGGCCACGCCCCCGAACTGGACAATCTCGCCAACCTCGAAATCATGGGTCGCTTCCTGGGCCGCATGCACAACATTGGCTACCTCAAGTCGTTCAACACCCGCCCCGCCATCAGCGTCCAGGGTTACGCCATCGACAGTATTAAATTCCTGCGCGAGCACGGCTTTATTCCGCCGGAGCTGGATAACGCCTACACCACCCTGACCGACCACCTGATCAGCCTGGTGCAGCAACGCTTTGCCGAAACCCACTATGAAAGCCTGCGCATTCACGGCGACTGCCACCAGGGCAATATTCTGTGGCGCGATGACATGCCCAACTTTGTCGACTTTGACGATACCCTGACCGGCCCGGCGGTGCAGGACTTGTGGATGCTGCTGTCGGGCAACCGCGACCAGCAACAGACCCAGCTGGCGAAAATTCTCGCTGGCTACCAGCAGTTTTGCCCCTTCAATGGCGCCGAGCTCAATTTGGTCGAAAGCCTGCGCAGCCTGCGCATCATCAACTACAGTGCCTGGCTGGCCCGACGCTGGGACGACCCCGCCTTCCCCCGCAATTTTCCCTGGTTCAACACCCAGCGCTATTGGTCCGACCATATCCTCACCCTGCGCGAGCAAATGGCAGCCCTGCAAGAGCCGCCGCTGTCCATGCCCTGGTAGATAATCACTGGCGGAGCGGGGATAATAGTGGCATTAGCCAGGGGAAACAGATCCATGACCGCAAGCGACGACAACATTTGGCAGGCCATTCGCCTGGAGGTAGAAGAGCAGGCCAGTGCCGAGCCCATCCTGGCCAGTTTTCTGCACGCCACCATCCTCAATCACAGCAGCCTGGAAGACTCGCTCAGCTTTCACCTGGCCAACAAACTGGACTGCCCGGCCGCCTCGGCCATGCAGATCCGGGAGGTCGTACAACAGGCGCTGGGCGCAGACCCCAGCCTCGGTCACGCCCTGCGCGCCGACCTGATCGCGGTCAAAAACCGCGATTCCGCCTGCATCAACCTGTCCACCCCGTTTCTGTTCTTCAAAGGCTTTCACGCCCTGCAGTCTTACCGGATCGCGCACTGGCTCTGGAACCACAACCGCCGCGAACTGGCCCTGTTCCTGCAAAACCGTATCTCCGTGGTATTTGCCGTGGACATCCACCCGGCGGCGCAGATCGGCGAGGGCATTATGCTCGATCACGCCACCGGCATCGTCATCGGTGAAACCGCGGTGGTGGAAAACAACGTCTCGATTATGCACTCGGTCACCCTCGGCGGCACCGGCAAGGAGTGCGGCGATCGCCACCCGAAAGTGCGGGCCGGGGTCCTGATTGGGCCGGGTGCCAAAATACTCGGTAATATTGAAGTGGGCGCCGGCGCCAAAGTCTGCGCCGGCAGCGTGGTGCTGAAGCCGGTGCCGGCACACAGCATTATCGCCGGAGTGCCGGCAACGGTAGTGGGCCGGGTCGACTCCAACCTGCCCGCCTGGGAAATGGACCAGGGTATTGGCGCGACCGTCTAGGGTCCGCCCGGGAACTCCGATATTGCCCTCTTGCCGTCATTCCCGCGCAGGCGGGAATCTATATATATCAAGCACTTACTGGCCCCCAGGACGCCAGCTACACCCGATCCACCGGAAAGGCCAGCACCGCGGCAATCTCAGCCGCCCCGGCTTGTTGCATCAACAGGCGGTCCACCCCCAGCGCCACCCCGGCGCACGCCGGCAAGCCACTGGCCAGCGCCGCCAGCAAGTGCTCGTCCGCCGCCAGCTCGGGCAAACCCAGCTGTTGTCGCCTGGCACTATCGGCGGCAAAGCGGCGACGCTGCTCAACCGCATCGGTTAACTCCCAGTAACCATTGGCCAGCTCCATACCATTGACATAGGCCTCGAAGCGCCGCGCCACCCGTTGACCTTGAGCGTCAGTCGCAACCCGGGCCAGCGCCGCCTGGGAGGCGGGGTAGTCGTAGACAAACACCAGGCCGCGGCCGAGGGCGGGCTCGATCACATGGGTCATCAGCACATCCAGCCAGGTGTCGACATCGGCCTCCTGCCAGGCCACATCCACGTGCTCAGCGGCAAGCGCACGCAGCTGCTCGGCACTGGCCCGGTGCGGATCGATTCCCAGCTGGCTCTCGAACAACTCCCGATAGGACACCCTGCGGATCGATTCCAGCTCCAGGCAGTCGCCCAGCAGGGCCTCCACCTCATCCATCAATTGCTGCTCATCCAGATCCAGCCGATACCATTCCAGCATGGTGAATTCGGGGTTGTGACGGCGCCCGGCTTCGCCCCGGCGAAACGCCTTGCCGAGGCTGTAGATATCGCCTACACCCGCCGCCAGCAGGCGTTTCATAAAGAATTCCGGCGAGGTCTGCAGGTAGCCGTCAGCCCCGTCCAGGGTTACGGCAATACTGTCGATATGGGGGTCGGTGGCGGTGTGGCGCGCCAGCAGCGGCACCTCCACTTCCAGCACGCCGCGCTGGCGAAAAAAATTCCGCAAGCGCTCATAGAGCTCGGCCCGCGCACGCAGCAGGGCCGGGGTGGCCGCAGGCGGCCAGGATGAAGACTGCATAACCGAGACTACTGTTGCGACATTGAAGGCGCGGGGCCCTGAGGAAGGCAAGTGGGGCCAGAGCCCCACCGGTAGACAAAGGAATTACTGGTCTTTGGCGCGGCTCAGGTATTCGCCGGTGCGTGTATCGACGCGAATCACCTCGCCCTCCGATAAAAACAGCGGCACCTTGACCACGGCGCCGGTGGAGAGCTTGGCCGGCTTGGTGCCACCCTGGGCGGTGTCGCCTTTGAGGCCGGGATCGGTTTCGACAATTTCCAGCTCCACGTGATTGGGCGGGGTAACCGCCAGCGGCGCGCCGTTGAACAGGGTTACGGTGACCTTGTCCTGCTCCTTCAGCCACTTGGCAGAATCGCCAACCGCCTTGGCATCCGCCTGGTGCTGCTCAAAGGTGGTGGGCTCCATAAAGTGCCAGAACTCGCCATCACTGTAGAGGTACTCCATCTCGTGGTCGCGCACATCGGCGGCCTCCAGGCTCTCGCCGGAACGGAACGTCCGCTCCCAGACCCGGCCCGAGTTAAGGTTGCGCAGCTTGACCCGGTTAAAGGCCTGGCCCTTGCCCGGCTTGACGAACTCGTTATCCAAAATGGCACAGGGCTCGCCGTCGAGCATGACTTTCATGCCGCTGCGAAATTCGTTGGTGGAGTAGGTGCTCATAGTCACTCTCTGCTTCAGTTGCTATTGCTGTAGGTATTGGTAATTGAACTAGTGTAGCGCTGAAATAATTACCGGTTGAATTTGAGGGCGGCATTATACAGCAGCCGCTGCGGCGATATAAGCCGCCAGCAGCAGTCTAATGCGCTGGCAATGGCCAGCAGAGGGGAAAGACCTGTTCGATATTCATTGCTACAATGCGCCACCCGCTGCGCTGATGATACCCGGATATGTCCCAACTGCTGCCAACACACCCCGAAAAAACCTGGCAAGAAGAGCTGATCGATGCCGTGCGCGACCCGGCGCTGTTGCTGCAGCAGCTCGACCTGCCAGTGACACTGCTGGAGCACGCCCGCCTCGCCAGCCGCGACTTCAGCCTCAAAGTACCCCGCCCCTTCTTGCAGCGCATGCGCAAGGGCGACATCAATGACCCGTTGCTGCGCCAGGTACTGCCGCTCGCCGCGGAGCTTGAAGAGACCGAGGGGTACAGCACCGACCCGCTGCAGGAGCAGGCTTACAACGCCCACAGCGGCATGGTGCACAAGTACCGGGGGCGAGTGCTGCTGATTGTCGCACCCAACTGCGCGGTCAATTGCCGCTACTGTTTTCGCCGCCACTTCCCCTACCAGGACAACAATCCCGGCCGCCAGCAGTGGCAGCAAGTATTCGCCCAATTGCGCGCCGACCAGAGTATCAGCGAAGTCATTTTCAGTGGCGGCGACCCACTCGCCAGTCCGGACCGGCACCTGCAATGGCTGGTTGACTCGATCGCAGCCATTCCTCACATTCGCCGCCTGCGCGTGCATACCCGCCTGCCGGTGGTCATCCCGCAGCGCATCACCACCGACACCCTGGGCTGGCTGGCGGGCTCCAGGTTGCACTGCAGCGTGGTACTGCACATCAACCATCGCCAGGAGCTCGATGCCGCAGTGGGCGGCGCGATCGCGCAACTGCGCGACGCAGGCATCACTGTGCTCAACCAGTCGGTGTTGCTGAAGGGTGTCAACGACTGTGCGCAAACCCTGGCGGAGCTGAGTGAGGCGCTGTTTGAACAGGGCGTCTTGCCCTACTACCTGCATTTACTCGACCGAGTCCAGGGGGCGGCTCACTTCGGGGTTGACGAGCCCCGGGCGATTGCCCTGCACCGTCAGCTGCAGGCGCGCCTGCCCGGCTACCTGGTGCCGAGGCTGGCGCGAGATGATGCCGGGGCCAGCGGTAAAACCCTGGTCAGTTAAGAGCCCAAACTAGCCGCACGGACAACCACTGCGACCCGCCCGTGCTAAACTGCTAAACTTTATCCAGACGATTACTGTAAATACTGGTAATCTCCGCCCGAAGACAGAACCTGTTCGCCCGCGGTGAATCCGCGCAAACCTGGCGTTTGCGCGAATCGAATAGCAAGGGAGTACAGACTAAGAAGATGAGCATGCAGGCCGACTTGAATTCTCTGATCACAGCACTGGAGCTGCCAGACACCAATCTGAACTCGCTCAGCTTTTGCAAAAGCAGTCGGGTCGCCGCGCTTACGTCCTGGGTAGAAAGCCTGCCGGTCACGCAGATGAATCGCACCGGCACCATACTCTACAAAGCGGTACCGGAAATACCTCGCCTCAACACCTCCGCCGGCAATCGACTGGAAATACTGGAAGCCCTGCGCCCCTGTGTGCAGCAGACCATCCAGGGTTTGACCAAGCACTTCCTGGAGCAGCCACTGTTGCATTCGGACGCAGCCATGAAAACCGCCATCGTCGCCCAGGCGCTGCAACGCCACCTCAGCGTTGGCTATTACCAGGTAGTGAGAGAGATAACGCGGGCTCGCCCCGGTGGCAATTTCAAAGGTGCGGAAAAAAAGACCCTCGCCACGGCGGTGCACCGCGCCCTCAGTGGCCTCGGCTTGCAATTCCTGCGCAGCTCGCAAATCTACACCCAGCCCACCGCCCGCCTGTGGCTGGAAATCAATACCCTGTACCGGATCGCCGAGAGTTTCGAGCTGCTTAAATTTCCCTGCCTCGACCCGCTGCTGAAGACACGCAGCGCCAACAGCATCGAACAAGCGTACTTTCGCATCACGCTGCTGGCCTGCGCCCGCCCCAATCAACTCACCCCCAAGGAAGTCCGCATCGTCTACGACCTGACGGAGAGTTGGTCAACCCTGGTACAACTGGCGCCATTGAGCGACGCCACACGTGATCTCTACGGCATCGACCTGGGCGCCAATAGCGAGCCCCGCTACGCCTCCGAATTGCCCGAACCGCGCACGCCGGAATGCCGACAGCTGGTGCTCAGCCACCTGCTGGACACCATCGCCAAACAACTGGACAGCGATGCCGAAGGCCAGGCAATTATCGAGTTACCCGCCAGCCTGCCCGCTCACTTGCTGCAGCACCTGCTGACCACCTGGGGCACAAAACTGGAGCGCCTGAACCCCAGGAACCAGCGCCAGGCCGAACTGGAGGTCGCCATCGGACTGACCAACATTCACTTCCACCTGGCCCAGCAAAAATCCTTCAATGAATTTATCCGCGGTACCCAGAGTTCGCGCTACAACTTCAGCCTCAGTGACGAGAGCGGGGCCGGCGACCCGTGGGACAACGCCTTTGATTCGGAAGGGCTCGGACGCAGCAATGTCGAGCTGAACCTGAGTCTCGACATGGACGCCAAAGCAAAGGGCGACGCCAACGATCAGCCGGGGAACGCCCAACCGACCATTTACCCGGTGCAAATGCTGGATTTCAGCAGCGACGGTTACCGCCTCGACTGGCGTGGCGAGGCGCCGTCCCAGCTCAAGGCCGGTGAAATCATCAGCGTGCGTGAACCGGGCAGCAGCGACTATCGTCTCGGCGTCATCCGCTGGGCCAAACAACACAAGCACGGCACCCAGCTGGGTATCCAGGTGCTGGCCCACAAAATCAAGGCCGCCGCAGCCCAACAACTGCAAAAAATCGGCGAAGACAATGTGTATATGCGCGCGATGCTGGCAACCGAATCCCGCCACAGCGAAGAGTACACTCGCCTGGTTACCGCCGCCCATCCGTTTCGCGCGCGCAACAAAGTCAGGATCAGGGACGGCAACCAGACCCGTTCGGCACTGTTGAGTGAGCTGCAATTTTCCAGCGCCAGTGTCTGCATATTCAAATATCGCCTGCAGCAAACTGCCAGTGATGCCGTTGCCCCTCCCGATGAAGATGGCGGCATCCGCTCCAGTTGGTAAACGCCGGGAAGTGATTTTTTGAGACCTGCATCACACTTTTACCAACCCGGCACCGCCCCTTCGGCTACTGGCGATCATTTACCCTGTTCTCAACCCAACCAGGGCTTGTTATCCCTTACATTTGGCCAGAAATAGCTATATCCTTCGCCGTATATCAATTTCCAACTCCCTCCCGCCGAGGCTCGTCAAACAGGACCACTATCGCCTTTGAACCCGGCTGCCAGCCGACTTTGACTTGCATCGTTCAAAATAGGGAATATTGCAGAACTTTATGAGCGCCAACGAAACCATTCGCCTGCTGATCATCAATGACTCCCGCGATGAAGTCGAACGGCTGGTCAGCATGCTGCAAAATGCCGGCCGCTCTGTCCGCCCGCAACATGCCGAAAGCGAAGAAGCTTTTATCAAGCTGTTGGAAGAGCAGATCTGGGACCTGCTGATCGCCCACGAGAGCAGCACCCAACTGCCCCCGGTTACCGCCCTGCGCCAGATCAACCGCCTCAACAAGGATCTACCCATGATCCTGATAAGCGATGGCGAAGCGTCACAAGCGGTGGTGGAGGGGCTTAAGCTCGGCGCCCGGGACGTGGTGCAACTGGACCAGGACCAACACCTGCTGCTGGTTATGCAGCGGGAACTGGAAAACCGCGAGCACCGCCAGCGCCGGCGCCTGGCCGACCGCAAGTTGCGCGAAGCCGAGCGTCGCGGGCAGCAACTGCTGGACAGCTCCCGGGATGCCATCGCCTACGTTCACGACGGCATGTTTCTGTACGTCAACCAGGCGTTTGCCGAATGCTTTGGCTACAGCGATCGCGACGACCTCGACTGTGTGCCCGTTATCGATATGGTGACTGCGGCAGAGCAGGACAAGACCCGGCAATTCCTGAAAGATTTTTCGCTCAAAGGGGAAGAGGCCGAGCTGTGCCAGCTAACCTTCGCCGGCATCTGCGGGGACGGCTCAACCCGCTCAGTAACGGTTAATGTCGCCACGGCCTTCTACGATGAAGAACTCTGCATCCAGTTTCAATTGCCCTCCGCAGAGCAGGCCGGCGACAACCCGCTGCAGGCACAGCTGCAGCAAATCAAGGAGTGCGACCCGCTCACCAACCTGCTCAACCGCCAGTCCCTGACCGAGCGCCTGGAGCAGGAAATATCGAAAAACCTCGACCAGCAGGCCACCTCCACCCTGCTCTTTATCGAGCTGGACGGTTTCTTTGAAACCCTGCTGCCAGAATTGGGCGTTGGCGGCTCGGAGCAACTGGTCATTGAAGTTGCCGACTTTCTCCGCGCCCGCAGCGCTGACGCCGAGTCCCTGGCCCGCTTTAGCGACAACAGCTATATGCTGCTGTGCCCCAACCAGAGTGCGGAAGCCGCCCTCAAGCGCGCGGCACAGCTGTGTCGAGAGCTGCAAGCGCACACCATCACCATTGGCGATTACAGCGGCCAGGTCACCGCCAGTATCGGCATCGCGGTGGCCAACGAAACCAGTCACAGCGCCGAAGACATCATCAACAATGCCCTGAAAGCGGTCGAGACCCTGCACACAGAACTGGCCGGCAACGCCTGCCAGCTGTACGAGCCCGCCCCCGCGGTAGAGGAAAAAAGCGCGGAAGAAATTGCCAAGGCCGTACAAACCGCGCTCAGCAACAACCGCTTCCAGCTGATGTTCCAGCCGATTATCAGCCTGCGCGGCTCCGAGGATGAGCACTACGAAGTGCTGCTGCGCATGCTGGACGAAAACGACGAGCTGGTATCACCCAGCGACTTTATGCAGGCAGCGGAGAAGAAAGGCGCCAGCACCCGGATCGATCGCTGGGCCATCCTGGAGACCATCAAGATGTTGGCCGCCCACCGCGCCGGCGGCCACAAGACCCGCGTCCTGCTCAACCTGAGCAGCCAGTCCATGCTCGACGAGACCCTGGCCCCATGGCTCAAGGTGGCCTTCCAGGCCGCCAACCTCAGCACCGACGCCGTTATTTTCCAGGTCGATGAGCGCAGTGTCAGTGGTCACCTGGAGGCGGCCGCAAAGTTCTTCAAAGCCATTGCTGCCATTGGCTGTCGCACCTCGCTCAGCAACTTCGGCTGTGCCCTCAACCCGTTCGACAACCTGGACCACATCACCCCCGACTACGTCAAGGTGCACGGCTCATTCACCCGGGACATTCAAAGCAGCAGTGAGGGGTCGGCGGTGCTCAGGAATCTGATCAAACAGTTGCTGGAAGCGCAAAAAATCACCATTGTGCCCTACGTCGAAAATGCCAGCGTGCTGTCTTCGCTCTGGCAAACCGGCGTGCACTATATCCAGGGGCACTACCTGCAGGGGCCGGCCCAGTCCATGAACTACGACTTCAATATGGAGGGCTAGCTTCTAGATACTGTTCTCGTCCCGGTCGCGAAAACCGATCAGGTAGAGAATGCCGTCCAGACCGAGATTAGAGATCGACTGCTTGGCCGAGGCCTTTACCAATGGCTTGGCCCGAAACGCAATACCCAGCCCGGCGATACTGAGCATGGGCAAATCGTTGGCCCCATCGCCCACCGCAATCACCTGCTCCAGTGACAGGTTCTCCCGCGCCGCCAGTTCGCGCAACAACTGCGCCTTGCGCTCGCCGTCGACGACCTCGCCGCTGACATTGCCCGTCACCTTGCCGTCCTTGATTTCCAGCTCATTGGCATAGACGTAGTCGATACCCAACTTTTTCTGCACGTAACGGCCGAAATAATTGAAGCCGCCGGACAGAATCGCGGTTTTAAAGCCCAGCTTGCTCAGCGTCGACACCAGCCGCTCGGCGCCTTCGGTCACCGGCAATCGCTCGGCAATACCCGCCAGCACCGACTCATCCAGCCCCTTCAACAGGGCCACGCGGCGGCTGAAACTCTCTTTAAAATCCAGCTCTCCGCGCATCGCAGCCTCGGTAATGGCAACCACCTCGTCGCCCACTCCGGCGGCCTTGGCCAGTTCATCAATCACCTCGGCCTCAATCAGGGTGGAGTCCATATCGAAGCAGACCAGGCGCCGGTTGCGGCGATAGATGTTGTCTTCCTGGAAGGCGATATCGGCGTCCAGACGTACCGACAGCTCCATAAAATCCGAGCGCAGCGCCCCCAGGTTGGCGGTATTGCCCCGCGCCGAAAACTCCACGCAGGCCTTGGTCTGGCTGCTTTCGCAGTCGAGCCGCACCCGACCGGAGAGGCGACTGATGTTGTCGATATTGAGACCGTGTTGCTTGGCCACCGTGGTCACCTCAGCAATCTGCTGGGCGGTGATCTTGCGCGCCAGCAGGGTCACGATATGTCGATCTTTGCCCTGCTGGCTGACCCAGTGACTGTAGCTCGCCTCGGAAATCGGCTGGAAACGCACCTGCATGCCCAGCTCGTGGGATTTGAACAGCACATCTTTTAACACCGGCGACGACTCGTACTCCGGCGGTATTTCCACCAGCAACCCCAGGGTCAGGTTATCGTGGATAACCGCCTGGCCAATATCCAGGATATTGGCCTTGTATTGCGCCAAAATGCTGGTCATGGCGGAGGTGACACCGGGCTTGTCGGCACCGGAAATATTGATTAAAAGTATTTCTTTCACACGCAGGGCTCAATTACCAGTAAAATGTAGCGGCATTATAGCTTTACTCGTCAGTCAGACTGAAATATTCTCTGCCGCCACACCGATCAGGCGTGCGGCCTGACTCCACCGCCAGATACGAATACACCCAAATGCCTTTGCAAACTGTGCTACAGCTGCTGCGCACGCCCTTGTTTTTAGCCAGCCTGACGGCACTCATCACCCTGTTGCTGAGCGCCAGCATCTTCCAGACACAGCAATCCAGCTTGCTGGACAAGCGCAACAACCACTATGGCAATGCGCTGGCCTCCCTCGCCGCGCGCCAGGCCACTGACGCCACGCTCAATCACGACCTGGTCAGCCTGCAGGTCACCGTGCGCGACGTGGCCCGCAACCCGCACGTGCTCAGCACCACCATCCACGACGTGGAAAACCAGCTACTGGTGCAGGCCGGCAGTAACGCCATCAGCCGCGGCTTCCTGCCGGAGCAAACCCGCTCCTACTCGGCACCGATTACCTTCCAGGACAGTATTGCCGGCTACGTGACAGTAACCCTGGACACCCAGGCGCTGTACGAACAGCGCGACAATGCCTGGCTGCTCGGCCTGGTGGGGCTGTGCCTGGCCCTGCTGGCCCTGAGCACGCTGAACCTGCGCAAAAAACCGGAGCCGTCGCCGGCGGCAGCCAACTCCGCCACAGAAGCCGCCGCTGACAGCGACGCCGATATCGCCCTCCCGGGCCGCAACCAGACCGGGGAGGGAGCCATATTTATCGCCCTGAAATTACACTGCCTGAATATGCCGGCGCTGGAACGCCAACTCAGCGCCTCCCTGCGCCAGCAGCTGGTGGCCGACATGGAGCGCTACCTGAGCGGCATCAACACCATCTACAGCGGCCGCATCCACGCCGCCGACAACCGGGATATTGAACTGCACTTCCAGGGCGACGACCTGGAAAACACCGTGTTCCGCGCCATCTGTGCCGCCCAGCTGTTGTTTCGCCTGCTGGACGGTCGCCGCGACGGCATTCCGCTGCACTACGCCGCGGCGGTCTTCGCCCTGCAGCGCTCCAGCCAGCTCAGTGTGCGCCTGCAGCAGTCAGCTCTGCAGCGACAGTGCCAGCAGGCCCTGCAGCAACAGGTCCGCGGCGGGCTGCTGGTCCACGCCGGCGAGTGCAGCACCTCACCGCTGCTGCAGCGACTGCAGTGCCAGGATCATCTGCTGGACGACACCTGGCTGCAAGTCAGCGGCCTGCAGTCCGGCTATGCGGGACTACTGGACAAGCAGGCGCAGCAGCTGAACCCGCCGGATTAGCCGCCGCTGCGCCAGGGCCGGCTCATGCCCCCAAATCCGATTCAGCTCCCCAGGTAGCGCTTGCGCTTGGCGGCCTTCATCTTGCTGAGATCCGCCACAAACAAGCCGTCCAGGCAGTCGGAAAAATCCGGGTCGACACTGAAGGAGAGCAACTGAAACCCGCCCTCCTCGAACAGTGCCGCGTACTGCTTGAACAACACCGGCACCTTTTCCCCCTGCGCCTGAAAAACTTGCTGCAAGTGATTGAAACCCGCCTCGCGGTCCATGCCCTGGTACTCCAGCACCAGTTCTGCGCGGCGCTGGGGCTCCAGCCAGTAGGGCTGGTTGGCACACGCCAGCGCCTGGGCACTGGCGTAGTAAGTCTTGTAGTAGTACACCAGGTGATCCACCAGTGGCTTGGGGAAGCGGGCGCTCACGGTTACCGGGCCGACCAGGTAACGCACCTCGGGACGGTGCTGGAGATAGGCGCCAATACCCTGCCAGAGATAATCGAGACTGCTCTTGCCCCAATAGGCCGGGCTGACAAAGCTGCGCCCCAGCTCGATACCCTGCTCCAGCAACTGCTGAAAGGCCGGCTGGAACTGGAACAGGCTGCGGGTGTACAGCCCCTGCTCACCGCTGTCGGCCAGTATCCGTTGCATATCCCCGAGCCGATAGGCCCCGGCCACCGCCAGCGCCTCCTGGTCCCACAGCACCAGGTGCAGGTAGTTGCGATCAAAGCGATCGAGGTCGCGCCGGGCGCCGGTGCCCTCGCCCACTTTGCGAAAGGTTATTTCCCGCAGGCGCCCGATCTCCCGCATCATCACCGGACTGCCCTGATACCCGGTCAGTAAAATCCGCTTGCCATCCCGGGTACTGCCGAGACAGGTCATGGTGCTGATTTCAGCCAGCAACAAGCGCCGATCTTCCGGGTGGGCAATGGTTTTCTCAGTGACAAAACTGGGTCGCTTGTTTTTCCGCCCCACCTTGTAGAGGTGCTTCTTCAGGCGCGCAATCAAAGCCTTGTCGTTCAAACTGTCGCTCTCGAGGGCGGCTGCGGGAATCGGCTCGCCGATGCGAAAGTGGATGGTGGCGGAGCGCTTGTTGAACATCTCCTGCGCCAGCAGTGCGGTACCCAGCGGCTTGTAGAGCATGGAAGCGCTGTAGAACCAGAGCGAATTCTTGGCCCGGATATGCACCGGTAACAGCGGCACCTGGCTGCGCCGCGCCAACTGCAGAAAGCCGGGGCGCCAGCGGGTGTCCTTGACCCCCGAGGGTCGGGCCCGGGAAACCTCGCCGGCGGGGAACAGGATCACTGCGTGGCCGTTTTGCAGTTCGCGCAGGGCGGCGCGAAAGGTTTTCATCACCCTGGAGCCACCCATATTATCGGCGGCGATAAACAGCGGGTGCAGGTCCTGGAAATTCATCAACATATCGTTGGCGAGAATTTTTACGTCCGGGCGCACCTCATACACCATCCGCAATATAGCCAGCCCGTCCAGCGAGCCAATGGGGTGGTTGGCGATGATGACTACCCCGCCCTGGTCAGGGATATTGCCCTTGTCGCGACTGGAGACGGTATAGCTGAAGTTGAAATAATCGAAAACACTGTCGATAAACTCGATCGGTGCGGCGCCGGTGTGCTCGGCCAGGAAACTGTTGATCTCCTGCTCATGGGCCAGCTTGCGCAGCAGGGAAAAGGTGGATCTTTTTATTAATTGCGGCTGCTGCGTAAATGCGGGAAATTTTTTGCAGACGGTTTGCTCTATATTGATCATCTCGATTGCCCTCCAGAACAGCCGCCAAATTACTGCAGTCCTGTGACAATCAGGTGATAAAACCGTGGCAGAAATATGACGGCCGACAGCTCACGCCGGGGCAACCCGCCTGCTGAACGGCCTAACTATTGGGCCGTCAGTCTATTGAGATATCGTTGAAATCGGTGATTTGGCGCTCGCTAAAGGCCGCGGTGCGCTTTTCCAGCTGCGCCATCACCGCCTCTTTCTGGTTGTGGCTGTGGAGTACCCGCGTGGCGATATACTCCTCGGTTTGCAGCCCCCTATGGCGGTCACCATGCCAGGTGTTATTGAGCAGGTATTTGCCAAAGCACACGGCATCGGGGTTGCGGCTGGCAATTTCCACTGCCATTTTTAACGCCGCTTCGCGCGGCGCGTCGTGCAACCGGGTTACCAGGCCTAATTGCCGGGCTTCCTCCGCCGCCACTATGCGACCACTGAACATCAGCTCCTTGGCCACATCGAGACGCACCAGGTCGCGCAAGTTCTGGCTTGCGCCCATATCCGGGACCAGGCCCCACTTGACTTCCATCAGCGACAGACGGCTGCCCGGATGAGCGATGCGGATATCCGCGCCGAGGGCGATCTGCAAACCGCCGCCGTACACAACCCCGTGCAGGGCACAGATAACCGGCACCGGCACCTCGGCCCAGACAGCGGCACAGGCCTGGTAAAAATTCGGGGTAAAGCCACCCCGCCCGGGGCCAAAGGGATCGGCAAAGGCCTGCGGGTCGGCGAAGTTCTCCAGGTCCAGGCCGGCACAGAACGAGGCCCCTTCGCCGGACAGCACCACCGCCCGGATTTTACGATTGCTGACCAGCTGCTTGCCAGCCTCGGCGATGGCATCGAACATGGGGATACTAAGGGCGTTCATCTTGTCGGGCCGATTGAGACGCACATCGGCCACTCCGGCCTGGATATTGACTGTCACCAGTTCTGCTGTCATAACGCCTTCCCTTTTTTAGTAACTTTTATCGCGGTAACTTTTATGACCGAAACATTGCCTCCCTGGCAACTGGCCGGTCAGCACAAGTAAAGAAGCTCACGCCTCCTCTTTATTCCCTGCATTCACCACATTCACAGCATTCACAGCGAAAGGTATCCCCCTGCTGGTTTCACGCCGGCGCCACCCGGGAAACTCAATGCACCGGTTCCTTCTGCACCGGCTGGTCGATGATCAGGCCGCCGTCGCGCCAGCGTTTGTAGTCTTCCAGATCCTTGCCCACCAGATCAAACACCAGCTTGAAAATAAAGGCGTCGTCCAGGTAGCCTGCCAGCGGAATAAAATCCGGCACGGCATCCAGCGGGGTCACGAAGTACAACATCGCTCCACCCAGGGCCACCAGCGTGCGCCAGGGGACCTCCCGATAGGTGCCACTGCTGTAACTGCCCATCAGTGCGGACGCGGTTTTGATATCCTCCCATATCGACGCCAGTGTTTCGGGAATACTGCGACCGACTCGCTGCAGCTTGCCACGAGCGGCCTCAAAGATCGGCTTGAGGTCCTGCTTGCGGAGGGTGTTGGCGTACAGGGTAAAGCGCTCCCGCGCCGCCTGCTTGCGTTTTTCTGATATATTCATAGCAATTGTCCTGCCAGGTTGTTTCACGCCCTGCGTGCTTGTTATATCCTCTATCCTACCCCCATCACAGCGGCCTTAACAGCAATCTGCAGCAGGGCGTTACTTATAAATTACAAGGCCATTATATGACCCTCAGCCACTTGGTAATCGCTTTTGCCGTTATCCTGGTCGCCGCCCTGGCCTGGCAGAATGCCGGCTTTCGCGATCGTGCCCTCGGTTGCGCGCGCCAGCACTGCGAGCGGATGCAGGTGCAGCTGCTGGATGAGACGATCGCCCTGGTGCGCATCTCCATCGGTCGCGACCAGCGCGGCAATTTCGGCCTGCGCCGGCAGTACGAATTCGAGTTTACCGTCACCGGCGAAAATCGCTATCGCGGACAACTGCGCCTGTTCAGCCGGCGTATCGAGAGTATCGAGCTGCAGCCACACCAGGTATAAATCAGCGCCGCACATGCCGCTTTACCCCGGCCGACAAAGCCACACAGATCTTTACCCGTGCTTGACCCACCTTAGTATTCAATTCTCTATTATTACTCACGCATCAAAGAGAAACGAGAACTGCAACCAACCCACGCACGAGGTGTAAAATGATTATTGGAGCTTTAACACTTGTATCTTACTTCGCCATTCTGGGTTTGATCGCCGCCGATGATCTGGCGCCGGCCTTTAACCAGCAGGCTTAAGTAAACCCGGTTAACAAACAAGCAGCGGGCCGGCGAACACAAACAGTCGTTCGGCCCAGAGTACAGACACATTAAAAAAGCGGCCACTGGCCGCTTTTTTTGTTGCCTGAGCCGCGCACTACTTGTCGTGATGCACGTCCAGTTGCGGGAACGGAATCTCGATGCCCACCTCGTCGAAACGGGTTTTGATTTTCTCCGTCAGGGCGAACTTAACCGGCCAGAAATTGGCGGTGTCTACCCAGCAGCGGAAGGCAAAGTTTACCGACGAATCCGCCAGCTCCAGGCAGCCAATGGTCACCGCCGGGTCCTTCAACACGCGCTCGTCGGCATCGGCAATTTCCTGCAACGTCTGCTTCACCAACGCCAGGTTCGAGCCGTAGCCGACCCCGACAACCAGATCGACGCGCCGGGTGGCCATGGCGGAGTAATTGGTAATGATATTACCCATTACCGCATTGTTGGCGATGGTCACCACCTTGTTGTCCGGGGTGGTCAAAATGGTTGAGAAGATAGAGATCTCCTTGACCACACCGGCGGAACCACCGGCTTCCACATAGTCGCCCACCTTGAACGGGCGAAACAAAATCAACAACACCCCGGCGGCAAAATTCGCCAGCGAGCCCTGCAGGGCAAAGCCAATCGCCAAACCGGCCGCACCCAATACTGCCACAAACGACGCCGTCTGGATTCCCAACTGGCTGAGGGTGGCGATAACGACGATGACCAACAGTACGTAATAAACGATATTGCGGGTAAAACGACCGATGGTCGGATCCACTTTTCTCGAATTAAGCCCTTTCATCAGCCCGTTGGCGATGGTATTGGCGATCCACTTACCGACGATGTAGACGACAATCGCCATCAACAGCTTGAGACCGTAGGTGACAAATAACTCGGGGGCTTTTTCCATTACCTGATCGAGATTGAACTCCATGCTTTCTCCTTACTAAAGGTTTTAATCGACTACGACTGTACCCTGAACAGCGGTTCAAGCTGCATCGATTGATTGCTTACCAGAATTAACATTACCGGGTCAGGAACGGCGCTTTTGGTGCTTTTCGAGGTTATCGCGGCGCTTGCGATCACTCTTGCGCAGCATAATGTAAGTCGCTCCAGTGCTGCCATGATGTTTCTGTGCGGAGTGAAATGCAAGTACCTCGTCCAGTTGCGGCAGCCAATGAGCGACGCAACTCTTGATCAGTGCCGGCTGCTGCCGCCCCTCACCGCGACCATGGGTCACCAGGGCACAGCGAATATCGTGTTGCAGGCAATCCTTGACGAAAGTGAAGAGCGCATTGCGCGCCTGCTCAATGGTGTGGTTGTGCAAGTCGAGACGGGCTTCAATGCTGTATTTACCGAGGCGCAAATTGCGATAGACACCGTTTTGCACACCGGGGCGCTTGAATTCCAGCAGCGCGTGGGGGTCCAGTTGCTCGACGAAATCACCCGATAACAGATTGTTTGAGCGGCGCATATCGGCAGTGGCCGCCTTGCGCCGCTCGAGGCTGTTAAAGCGACTTTCCGCGCTGTTTTTCAACACCACTCGGGGCTCGGCCTTGATCGGCTTGACATCGCCCATGGCGGCGCGAAATGCATCTAAATCTGTAGGGTCACGACCGGACATGGTTTCCTCCCGCTCTGGCAGAGCTTGCGCGGTATAAATGCCGCCTGTTAATAGCTGGGCAACCTCGGATTCATTCACGGGTGCATGAATCCGGGGTTGACCAAATGCAACAGGAGGAATTGTAGCAGGAGATAGCGGTCCGGAGTTAGCCGGGCAACCGCTTGAAGAAGCAGACAGAGCTCTGCGGACCAGCCGCGGAGCCCTGTCTAGCCGTTAGCGATTGAGCCGGTTTTCGATCAGCTCATCCACCACCGCGGGGTCGGCCAGGGTGGAAGTATCACCCAGGTTTTCCAGTTCATTGGCCGCCACCTTGCGCAGGATGCGGCGCATGATCTTGCCCGAGCGAGTCTTGGGCAGCCCCGGCGCCCACTGGATCCAGTCCGGCTTGGCAATGGGGCCGATCTCCTGCACGCAGAGTTGCACCAGCGCCTTGCGCAGCTCATCCGAAGGCTCGACTCCGGCCATGGGCGTTACGTAGCAGTAGATGCCCTGCCCTTTAACGTCATGGGGTGCGCCCACCACCGCCGCCTCGGCGATATCCGGGTGCAGTACCAGCGCGCTCTCAATCTCGGCGGTACCCATGCGATGGCCGCTGACGTTGAGCACATCGTCGACCCGGCCGGTTATCCAGTAGTAACCGTCGGCATCGCGACGGGCACCGTCACCGGTAAAGTAGTAACCCGGGTAGGTGGAATAATAGGTGTCAATACAGCGCTGGTGATCCCCGTAAACCGTGCGAATCTGGCTCGGCCAGGAGGCCTTGATCGCCAGTGAGCCCTCACAGGCACCCTCAATCTCCTTGCCTTCGGCATCGAGAATTACCGGCTGTACACCGAAGAAGGGCAGGGTCGCCGAGCCGGGCTTGAGATCGGTGGCGCCCGGCAGCGGGGTCAGCATATGGGCACCGGTTTCAGTTTGCCACCAGGTATCGACGATCGGGCAGCGTGACTCTCCCACTACCCGGTAGTACCACTCCCAGGCCTCGGGGTTGATGGGCTCACCCACGGTACCCAGCAGGCGCAATGAAGCTCGCGAGGTGCCGGTGACCATCTCGTTACCGGCCCCCATCAGGGCCCGGATCGCCGTCGGTGCGGTGTAGAAAATATTGACCTGGTGCTTGTCCACCACTTCCCAGCAGCGAGCGGCACTGGGGTAGGTCGGCACTCCTTCAAACATCAAGGTGATGGCGCCATTGGTCAGCGGCCCGTAGACGATATAACTGTGCCCGGTGACCCAGCCCACATCCGCGGTACACCAGTAGACGTCACCCTCGTGGTAATCGAAGGTGTACTTGTGGGTCATGGCAGACTGCAGCAGATAGCCGGCGGTGGTGTGCAAGACACCCTTGGGCTGGCCGGTCGAGCCAGAGGTATAGAGAATAAACAGCGGGTCTTCCGCGCCCATGGCTTCCGGTTCACAGTCACCGGCGGCGGTGGCAGTTGCCTCGCCGTACCAGATATCCCGGCCTTCCGTCCACGCCACTTCACCGCCGGTGCGTTTTACCACCAGGCAGGTGTGCACGCCCGAGCACTTGGCCAGTGCCTTGTCCGCATTGCCTTTCAGGGGCACAGACTTGCCACCGCGCACACCGCCATCGGCAGTGATCAGCACTTTACAGTCAGAGTCGAGAATACGCCCCTGCAGGGCCTCGGGGGAAAAACCGCCAAAGACAATGGAGTGGACCGCACCAATCCTGGCGCAGGCCAGCATGGCGTAAGCCGCCTGGGGAATCATCGGCAGGTAGATACAAACCCGATCGCCCTTCTTGACGCCCCGCTCCTTGAGCACATTGGCGAGCCTGCAGACTTCGTCGTACAGCTCCTGGTAGGTGATTTTTTGATCCTCATTGGGATCATCCCCTTCCCAGATAATGGCCACCTGGTCGGCTCTGGCCGGCAGGTGTCGATCGATGCAGTTGACACTTGCATTCAGCTCACCACCCTCAAACCAGCTGGCAGTGCCCTTGTGGAAGTCAAACTGCTGGACCGTCTCCCAGGGTTTGCTCCAGGTGAGAAACTCCTCAGCTTGCTGGGCCCAGAAAGTATCCGGGTCCTCCACCGATTGCTTGTACATCGCCTCGTACTTGTCTTTGTCAATCCAGGCGGACCGGGCGAGTTCTTCAGATACCGGGTATAAATGAACTTCTGACATATCAACTCCAATCTGATCACTATTTATTGTTCGACTGAGTCCATCTTAGGGCACCTGCGGCAAGGACAACACCCTACTTTGGTCGGAATCCCCGGGGCCTGGCGGGGCAATCCACAAGATTCACTCCCTGCTGCTGCAGTTTCTGCGCAACAATACCTGCGAAACAATACCTGCGAAACAATACCTTAGATAAAGAGTCCGGGATAAAGAGCCCGGGATAGAGTGCCGGCGACAGAACCCCAGCACCAACAGCCCTTGCCCTGTGCGCCGATCAGGCCGCACTACTCCGCGACTGTCCCGCACCTGTCAACTGAGCGTCACCGAAACATTATCAATAAGCCTGGCGCCAGTGACGAACATCGCCCCCAACAGGGTAATGCGCTGGTCCTCCGCCGCTGCCGGGCGCAAGCTGTCACTGTTCATAATGGCAAAGTAGTCCACTTTGAAACCCGCCTGTTCAATCTGCTGGCAGGCCTCGCGCTGAATCCGGTCAAAATCCTTGCGCCCGGCGCGAATCTGGTCGACAGCCCAGTTCAGGCTTTGGTTCAGCTGCACCACCCGCGGCCGCTCCGCCGGGGTAATAAAGCCGTTGCGCGAACTCATGGCCAGCCCGTCCGCCTCACGCAGGGTCTCGCCAGCGGTAATCTGCACCGGCATGCACAAGTCTGCCGCCATGCGCCGAATCACCGCTAACTGCTGGTAATCCTTGCTGCCAAACACCGCTTCATCCGGCTGCACGATATTGAACAGCTTGGTCACCACCGTGGTTACCCCCTCGAAGTGACCGGGCCGACTGGCGCCGCAGAGCACGTCGGTCATTACCGGGCAGATCACCCGGGTCTGTGCCTCCATACCATTGGGGTACATTTCCCGGTCATCGGGATGAAAAACGTAGTCGCAGCCCGCCGCCGCCAGCTTGTCGCAGTCGTCCTGGAAGGTGCGCGGGTATTTGTCCAGATCCTCGTTTTTGCCAAACTGTAAGCCGTTGACAAAAATCGAACACACCACCACATCGTTGCTCTGCCGCGCCCGCTCAATCAGGCTGATGTGACCGCGATGGAGATTGCCCATGGTGGGCACGAAGCCGATACGCTTGCCAGCCAGGCGCTCGCCGCGCAGGGCCTCGCGCAGCGGGGTGATATGGTGGTGTATTTGCATAGCATCATCCTGTTAATACTGATGGTGACTGTGTATTGATGGCGCCGGGAGTATACTGCAAGGGAGTGACTGTAACCCGGCGGCACAGAATGGTGCTGCCGTATTGGCCTGGTCTAGGAGCCTGTCGGACTTAGGGTTGCTCTGCTGCGAAAAAGCCGAGTTTGGCCATTTTTTAACCATTTTCTCGTTAAATAGAACCACTATTCGCCTCAAAAATGGTTAAAAACTGACTCAAATCGGACTTTCTCTCGCTACGGGCACCTAAGTCCGACAGGCTCCTAGAAATCGTCCATCTGGTTATAGTACTCCGGCGCCAGGTTCTCGAAACGGGTAAATTTGCCCACAAACGCCGCTTTACTGGTGCCCACCTCGCCGTTACGCTGCTTGCCCACAATCAGTTCGGCAACGCCCTTGTCCTGGCTCTCCTCGTTGTAGTACTCGTCCCGGTAGATAAACAGGATCACGTCGGCATCCTGCTCGATGGCGCCCGATTCCCGCAGATCCGAGTTCATCGGCCGCTTATTTGGGCGCTGCTCCACGCCCCGGTTCAACTGCGACAGGGCAATGACCGGGCAGCTGTACTCCTTGGCCAGGGCCTTGAGGGAGCGTGATATTTCCGAGATCTCCTGGGTCCGGCCCTCGCTGCGACCGGACACCTGCATCAGCTGCAGGTAGTCGAGCATGATCATGCCCGGCCGGCTGCGCTCCTCCAACTCTTCCTGGGTCAGCTCGGGATTCTTCTGCTGCAACTCCATCAAGTGGGTGCGGGTCACTCGCTTGACCCGGGCCCGCACCTCTTGCGGCGTCAGCCCGGGGGTATCGTCGATATACAGCGGCTTATCCTTGAGCTTGGCCACCGCGGTGGAGAGCTTGGGCCAGTCCTCCTCGGTGAGGGAGCCGTTGCGCAACTTGTTGGCCTCGATGCGCCCCAGCGAGGACAGCATCCGCATCACCAGGGCATCGGCCGGCATCTCCATACTGAACACCAGCGCCGGCTTCGACTGGGTCATGATTGCCGCCTCGACAAAATTCAGCGCCAGCGCGGTCTTGCCCATAGAGGGCCGCGCCGCGAGGATAATCAGCTCGCCCGGCTGCCAGCCCGAAGTGCGCTCGTCGAGGTCGGTGAGGCCACTGGAGAGGCCGGTGAGATCGCTGCCGGAGCGAAAGCGCTGGTCGATCTTTTCGACCGATATCTTCAGCAGCGAATTGGCGTCCAGAAAGCCGCCGTCCTTGGGTCGCTCTTCGGCAATTTGCGCCACCCGCCGCTCGGCCATCTGCAGCAGGTCGTCGGAATCCAGGCCGGCCGGGTTCTGGCTGGAGCGGCTGATCTCATTGGCGGCGTGGATCAGCTGGCGCAGGGTTGAGCGCTCCCGCACAATCCTGGCGTAGGCGCTGATATTGGTGGCACTGGGGGTATGGGATGCCATCTCGGACAGGTAGCTGAGCCCGCCGACCCGTTCCAGCAGATCGTTGCGGTGCAGCTCTTCCGACAGGGTAATGACATCGAGGGGCTGGCCGTCTTCCGCCAGGCGCGCCATCATCAGGAAAATCTGGCTGTGGCTCTCGCGGTAGAAATCCGTTTCGGAGAGGATTTCCGAGACCTGGTCAAAGCGCTGGTTATCCAGCATCAGGCCGCCCAGCACCGCCTGTTCTGCCTCGATTGAATGCGGCATCGGGTCCCGCGCCGCCGGCTCCTCGCGCCTGGCGTCGTAGTCCTGATTGTAGTCCGGATCATAGTCCGGCTGGTAATCCAGTGAGGGCGGGTAGGAGTCGGTCATGACAGTGGCAGATCAGGTTTTGGGGAGCAGGGTAGTGTGCAACCGGGCGGCCGGAATGGCAAGTGCCCAGCCGGGAAATCCTCTGCGCAGGGGCCGCTGCCCGGGCAGCCAACCCACCCGGGTGCTGCCTCTGTAACGCACACGGGCGCAACACCTTGCCAACTGTGCAAGTGCACAGCAGCCTGGGGTTGCGCCCGTGGTGAGAAGAATTGCGCGGGGACCACAGCGGCCATTACGACTACTGCGCGGCCCTTGCGTCAGCTCTTCAGCTTGCCAGCTTCAGCTATTCAGCGTCGACTATTCAGCTTCAACGACGATCTTAACGGTGCAGGTGACTTCGGCGTGCAGCTGCACGTCCACATCAAATTCACCCACTTCCCGCAGCGTGCCTTCCGGCAGCTTCACTTCCGACTTGCTCACTTCCACGCCTGCAGCAGTGATGGCGTCGGCCAGGTCGCGAGTACCGATGGAGCCAAACAGCTTGCCCTCGTCGCCGGCATTCGCCTTGATATTGACCACCAGGTCTTTGAGCTTCTCGGCGCGAGCTTCAGCTACTGCCTTCTTCTCAGCTGCAGCTGCTTCCAGTTCGGCGCGACGGGCTTCAAACTCAGCCACGTTGGCTGCAGTTGCCGGTATTGCCTTACCCTGTGGGATCAGGAAGTTGCGACCGAAACCGGCCTTCACAGACACCTGGTCACCAATGGTGCCAAGCTTGCCCACTTTTTCGAGCAGAATAACGTTCATTTCGTTAATCCCCTAAGTTAAATTCAACATTCACACACTGTGTTTACTCGCCGGCACTTTTGTCCAGGCGAACCTTGATGCGTGAACGAAAGTCTATCCACGTATCCATCACTGCCATTATTGCCAGCAGAGCCGTTAACGGGCTCACCAGCAACAGGCCCAAATAAAACAAAATCAGCCACTGTACGCCCATCGCCCGGGCCTTGACCGCGTAATGCACAATTGCGACACCAACCAGCACCAGCGGCAAGCCGAACACGCTCGCCCAAATGCGGTAATCGCCGCCCTGCAACCAGCAGTACAACAGGGCTGCAAAACAGGCCAGTGCCTGTACCGGCGACAACCGCAAGCTGTGGAACTCTGCCTGCAACCCACCGGGGTTGTAGAGCAGTGCCTGCCACCAGCGCCCCAGCAACACACTCAGTAGCGAGCTCACTGCGACCACGTAGGCGATCAGGCCCACCACAAAGTTTTCCGAGGGTGCCAGTATTGCAGTGCCCTCGGGAGCTTCCGCTTGCATCTGCGCAAACATATCCCCCAGCGCCCGGGTAATATCGGCGACCGGATCCGGGATAGCCATGGCTGTCAGCAGCGCCAGCAGGCAACTGAGGGCGATAACACCCATCATCGTTGACGGCCAGCTATTGCTGCTGCGCAGCAACTGCGCGGCCAGGTAAGTTACCAGCAGGCCGGCAAAGGTCACTACCGGCATCAGCGGCCCCAGATTACTGATCCAGAGCGCCGCCAGCGCCGGCAACATCGCCCACAGCAAAATCATGCTGCCGTCGAGACTGCCGCGGCGCAGGGTTACCAGGGCAACCGTAGCCGGGCTGATCAACGGAAACCAGCTGCCCGCAATAGCCACCACAGCGGCCTGCACGCGACCACGCATAATAAAATTCGCCAGGGCGCGCACAGTAGTATTGTCTTATTCGTGGCTGTCCGTATAGGGCAGCAGAGCCAGGTAACGAGCGCGCTTGACCGCAGTGGCCAATTGACGCTGATACTTCGCTTTGGTACCTGTAATACGGCTGGGTACAATTTTACCGGTCTCTGAGACGTAGGCCTTCAGAGTTTCCAGGTCTTTATAGTCGATCTGCTTTACACCTTCGGCTGTGAAGCGGCAGAACTTACGACGACGGAAAAAACGTGCCATGTAATTACTCCTTATTCTTCGTCAGCTTCTTCAGTGCCAGAATCTTCGTTAGAAGAACTGTTATCTGCGCTGTCATTCCTGTTGGGGTTATCATCGCGACGCTCCTGGCGGCTGGCCTTGCGCTCGCGACTCTCTTTCTCCGCCTTCATGATCGGCGACTCTTCGCTAACACCTTCGTCCATACGCATAACCAGGTTACGCAGGATGGCATCGTTATAGCGGAAGTTGGTGGTCAACTCTTCCAACACTTCTTCACTGCACTCCACATTCATCAGAATGTAATGGGCCTTGTGAATCTTGTTGATGGAGTAAGCCATTTGACGGCGACCCCAGTCTTCAAGGCGGTGCACAGCACCACCGGCATCCTTGATGGTTGCAGTGTAGCGATCAACCATGCCGGACACTTGCTCGCTCTGGTCCGGATGAACCAGAAAAACTATTTCGTAATGACGCATTATGGCTCCTTACGGGTTAAAGCCTCCCGGACCGTTTCCACAGAAACCAGGCCAGTGAGGCAAGGAGAACCGGAAATTTCACTCCGGTCGTATTTGGGGCCGCGTATTCTAGGCGGCCTCCCCGGTGATTGCAACAATTTGTCGCTTTATTGATCAGCAGCCAAAGGCTATGCTCGTCACCTCGGCCCCTGTGGCCCATGACTCACCCCAGCAAACCTTTCGGGAGATTTAGCAATGCGCATTTGGGTTGACGCCGACGCCACCCCCAAACCGGTCAAGGATATCCTCTTCCGCGCCGCCCAGCGCCAGCAGGTAACCACCACCCTGGTAGCCAACCAGCCCCTGAGCCTGCCCAATTCGCCCTACCTGAAAAGCGTGCAGGTGGCGGCCGGCTTCGATATCGCCGACAACTACATCGTGCAGCAGTGCCAGGCGGGCGACCTGGTGATCACCGCCGACATCCCCCTGGCCGCCGAAGTGGTGGCCAAGGGCGCCGTCGCCATCGATCCACGGGGCGAAAAATACAGCCGCGAAAATATCCGCCAGCGCCTGGCAATGCGCGATTTTATGGAGGAAATGCGCAGCATCGGACAAGTCAGTGGCGGCCCCAAGGCCTTCAACCACCAGGATCGCCAGGCGTTTGCCAACAGCCTCGACCGACTGCTGAGCAAGCGGCCGACCCCGCGACCGAGCGGCAATTAGAGGGCAAACCCATGTGCGGCAGATACAACATCATCGACGACAGCCTGACCCAGGTACTGGTTATCCAGCTCGGCATCGACCTGCGCCTGCCGACGCGCTTTAACATCGCACCCACCGAGCAGGTCCCCGTTATCCATGAAGCCGACGGCCAGCGCCAGTGCCGGCAGATGCGCTGGTGGCTGGTGCCCTCCTGGTCGGACGGACCCGGTACAAAATACGCCATGTTCAATGCCCGCGCCGAATCAGTGGCCACCAGCCCGGCCTTTCGCGGCCCGTTCCGGCGCCAGCGGGCGATCCTGCCGGCGAGCAATTTTATCGAGTGGCAGCCGCAGGACAATGGCAAACAGGCCTGGCAGATCGCTCGCCCGGACGCCGCCATAGCTTTCGCCGGACTCTGGGACTGCTGGCAACGGGACGACCAGGTCATCTATTCCTGTACGATTGTCACCACCGACGCGGTACCGCAATTTCGCCATATCCACAAACGCATGCCCCTGATGCTGGACAGCGCCGCCTGTGAGCAGTGGCTCGACCACAACCAGCCAGCCAGCGCCATCGCCCCGCTACTGCAACCCCACTTGCCCGGCCCCCTGGCGGTGACCCCGGTTAGCAACACCATCAATAACGCCCGTCACAAGATCCCGGCCACAGCCACCGGCCCCAGCGAGACGATTGAAGCCCACCAGCCCGACGGCGATTAAGCGGCACCTGACAAGGCCACCTGCCAAAAAATACCACTCCTTTGTCAACCCTTGCGCCGGCCGCGCGTTATATAGAGCAAGCGCCTGTTTTTACCTTGCGCCCCGGACCGACGGGTTTCAGACCGGCCGGTAGCGGCGGCAACTGGCCCCGCAATCTGCCTGCTATTTTATTTAAAAGGAGTACCACTTATGAAAATTCGCACCCTGCCCCTGCTGGCCCTGCTCAGTATCGCACTGCCCACCATGGCCCAGGCCGATGCTGGCGATCGTATCGAAAGGCACTATGATAATAAAGGCGATCGCATCGAACGCCACCTCGATCGCAAGGGGGATCGCATCGAGCGCCACTATGATAAACAGGCTGACCGGGCCGATGCTGCCGGCAAACCACGGCTGGCCGACAAGCTGGAAAACCGGGGCGACCGCATCGACAATCACCTCAGTAAAAAAGGCGCCAGAATCGATCACCATCTGGACAAGAAAGGACAAAGGCTGCATCGTCGCTATGACCAACAGCATTAACCGCACATCAATAGACCTTTTTCAACTGCCGGGAGTCTGAGCTGGACAAGCCACAGGCAATGGACAGATTCCTGGCATCGGTGGAGCGCCGCGCCTACTGCATTGCCAATATGGCGGTGGGCAATCGGGAGGACGCGCTCGACCTGGTGCAGGAGACAATGATCAAGTTGGTCGACCAGTATTTACACAAACCCGAGCCGGAATGGCCCGCACTCTTTCACACCATCCTGCAGAGCAAAATCCGCGATTTCTATCGTCGCGAGCGAGTGCGCAAGCGCTGGCGAGTCTGGCTCGACCGGTTTGGCTTCGGCGACGAGCAGGATCCGCACGACGCGCCGGACCCACTCAGCCAGGCCCCCGACCCCAACCTGCAGGAACCCCAGGTCGAGATTGACAACCACCGCGGCATGGAGCGATTAAACTCCGCGCTGCAGGGCTTGCCGCCGCGCCAACAGCAGGCGTTTCTGCTGCGCGCCTGGGAGGGTCTGAGTACCGACGAAACCGCGCGCGCTATGGGCATTTCCAATGGCAGCGTGAAAACCCACTATGCGCGGGCGCGAGCAGTGTTGCAGCAAGAGTTACAGGATTACCAATCATGACGATTTCCAAAACCATCGACCCGGGCAAGCACAGATGCCCGCAACCATAGAAAACCGCAACCGGCGAGAGTAAGTAATGGCCAACCGCAAAGATCAATCACCGCACCACCCGGGCCAGGAGCAGGAGCAGGCGCTGGCCACGGCAATTCGCCAGCAGTTGGACCAGCAGGTGGACAGCCTGGACGCGAGCACTGTGTCGCGCCTGCGCCAGGCCCGCGCCCGGGCCATGGAGCACGCCGCCGGCCGCCTGCGCCGCCCGGCAATGCCGCTGTGGGGGGCCGGCCTGGCCAGCGCCAGCGTGTTTGCCCTGGCCATGTTACTGTGGTTGTCACCCCCCGCCTCCCTCGACGACGACGCTCTGGATTACAGCTCGCTGGATGAAGGCTCTCTGGACAACATGGAGCCACTGTTCACCGATACCGACATCCTGCTCGATGACGAAAGCGTGGAGTTTTACGGCGAGCTGGATTTTTATCTCTGGTTGCAACGGGAAGGGTTGCAACGGGAAGGGTTACAACTGGAAGGACTGCCACCGAATGGCCTGGAGCCGGAAGAGCTGGAACCGGATCGACGCCAACGCCAGGGGCCAGACTCCAGTGAAGCCTGAATACTGGCTCTGGGCCTATATTGCCCTCCCCGCTGCTGCGGGTATCGCCCTGCCGGCGGCGGCTGGCGACAGCGGCGACTTCCCCAGCGAGGCACTGCTGGAGTTTTTGGCAGACTGGGAGCTGCCCGACGGTGACTGGGTAGCACCCGAGGAGATCGCCGGCATGAACATCCCCACCGATCCGGCCGAGTCCGAGCTAAAGCCCATTGCTGGCGAGGTTAAAGACGATGAAGAGAAGTAAGCTGTTGGTCCTGAGACCGCTACCGTTGGCGCTGCTGCTGAGCGCACTGCTGTTGAGTGGCTGGTACTCGCCCTCCGCCCGCGCCGACGAGGCCCCGGCCTGGCAGGACCTGAGCAAGAGCGAACAGCGAGTCCTGCAGCGCCTGCGGGACAACTGGGCAACGCTGCCCGCCGCGCAACGGCAGAAATTACAGCGCGGCGCCCAGCGCTGGTCCAATATGACCCCGGAGCAGCGCAAGCTGGCCAGCAAGCGCTTCCAGCACTGGCAATCACTGAGTCCGGAGCAGCGGCAACGAATACGCCGCCAGTTCCAGCGCTTTCAACAACTGCCCAAAGAACAACAGGATAAACTGCGCGACGCGCGCAAAGCGTTCCAGCAACTGCCCAAGGAGCGCCGGGAACAACTGCAGTCGAAATGGCGCCACATGACCCCGGAACAGCGCCGCCGGGTCATTCAGCGCCTGGATCGCCGTCACGATCAACTGCAGCGTCAACAGGATCGGCAACAAGACTATCGCCAACAGGAATATCGCCAAAACGAGTACCGTCAGCAGCAGTACCAGCGTCAGCAACAATACCAACAACAGTACCAACAACAGTACCAACAACAGCCGCGGGAGCAGCGCTACGACCGTCGTTAGTCGTGCCGGTGATTACTCAGGGCACCGGCTCGGGAATCGACCGCACCGATACGTCCTGCTGGATCGGATAGACAGGGGGACCAAACTGATTAAAAACGGCGACATCAGCGGCATCACGGCCGTAACCTATGGCCACATACCCGGCCCGCAATTGCGGCTGGGTGGCGTCAAAGGTATACCAGCGCCCCCCCACATAAGCCTCAAACCAGGCGTGCAAATCCATGGGCTGCAAGTCGTATAGATAGCCCACCACCAGCCGCGCTGGAATACTGATACTGCGGCACATGGCCATACCCAGGTGCGCCAGGTCCCGGCAAACCCCCGACTGGCGCTGATTGACCTCCACCGCCGAGATGGGAACATCGCTGCTGCCGGGCAGGTAACTGATGTTTTTGCGCAGCCAGTCGGTGATCGCCGCCACTTGGTCGTAGCCCGCCCACTGGCCGCTGGTGATAGACGATGTCATCTTGTTAAAACGGTCAGACTCACAGTAGCGGCTGGGCAGCAGGTAAGTAAGCACTTCCTCCGGCAGGTTTTGAATCTCGACAAAGCAGGCGCCTGGCGCCTCGTCCACCTGGTCGGCAGTCATAACATCGGCGTTGGTGTGAACGCTGAATGTGCCCGGCGGGGCGATCAGGCGCTGGCACAGGTTGCCGTAGCCGTCGGTGACTTCATAGGCCGCAATACTCGGCACCAGCCGATACTCTTCCCGCGCCACCCACTGCTGCGCACCACTGCGCGGTCGCAGCATCAACACGAAAGGTGTCGGTACCGAAATATCAAAACTTAAATCACAGCTGGTTCGCAACCACATCTCGCCTCCCGGAGGCTTGCGCCCGTTTTTAATTACCCCGCTTCATCGCCGTTCTTATTCGACGTTCAGCCTGGGCTTGCGGCTCGGACTTACTATTCGGACTGTCTATATGAACTTTCTATTCGGACTTTCGCCACAGGCTTTCAATTGGTGCCTGCAACCCTCAACGGTTCGCCGTCGGGCCTCACTGCGCCGCCCATTGCCACCACTGATCAGCAACGGCAGCAATGGGACGGGGCTATAATTAACGGAATTGTTAACGGAAGAATTTCTTGACCGCGGCGCCCAAATCATCCGCCAGGTCGTCAAACTTGCCGGCCAGCTTTTCCCAGTTGTCCTCAGCCGCGTCGGCCACTTCCGCCAACTTGCCTTTCGCCGTCTTCAGCTTGGACTCCAGCTTGTCGATTTGCTCGTGGGTCTCTATTTTTTTATCCGCCACTTCGCCCTTAAGGCGGGCCTTGAGGCCATCAATTTTGGCAGCCTGCTCGTCAATTTTGGCCTGTGCCTTCTCAATATACGCTTCTCGTTTTCCCATTTTCCTAACACTCCCTGGTTAAAGAAAAAAACACCTTGAACCTGCCTCCGGGCACCTGCTCTGGGGCGCGCCCCACGGCACTCCTGCCGCTGACAATGGCACCTTCCGGTAAACTGCGCAAGGTCTATCTTCGCCGTCGCAGCGGCCAACGCTGTTTCTACTCTGCACGCCCATTTGTGGTGCGACGACAAGGTCAATGCGCTTGCCGTCGCGCGCTCAAAGAGCATACAGCAGCGTTTATTTCCGCTTTATTACCCTGCCAGACTTGCCTGGCTTCTTGCCACACCTGGCCAGAAAAGAGCACCGAGACGGCACATCGGGGACAGGCTAAATTACTTGCCCTGCTTTTTCAGGCCACTCAGGCTACCGCCGGTAAAGGTCCATCCGTCGACCGTGTCCGCGACACCAGGGCGGGTCAAATATCAGTTGCGCCACAAATTTTTGGTCTACACTGAAATCGATAACACCGATAAAAAGCTGCACGCCAGCCGCAGCTTGCCCGACGCTAGCACCGCCCCGGGCCACAACACCCTGATTACGAGAACAGCAGCTATGTTAAAACCGGCCACGCCCCTGGATGAATCCACCCGCATGGAGACCCTGCGCTCACTCAAACTTCTGGATACCGCACCGGAAGAGCGCTTTGACCGCCTCACTCGCCTCGCCAAGCGCATGTTTGGAGTGCCCATCTCCCTGGTCAGTATTGTCGACAGCGATCGCCAGTGGTTTAAATCGAAACAGGGGCTCGAGGCCGAACAGACCCCGCGAGACATCTCCTTTTGTGGCCATGCCATTCTCGGCGATGAAATTTTTATGGTGCCCAATGCCCTGGAGGACGAGCGTTTCGCCGACAATCCGCTGGTCACCAACGACCCCAACATTCGTTTCTACGCCGGCTGCCCACTGAAAGTCTTTAACGGCAGCAAGCTGGGCACGCTCTGCATCATTGACCGCGAACCGCGGGAGTTTAACGAAGAGGACCTGAGTGTGCTGAAAGACCTGGCGGTGATGGCGGAGCAGGAAATTGCCGCCATCCAGCTGGCGACCCTGGACGAGTTGACCCTGATTTCCAATCGGCGCGGGTTCCTGACCCTGGCACAACACACCTTGAACCTGTGCAATCGCAAACAGATTCCCGCCACCCTGCTGTCGTTCGACCTGGACGAATTCAAAGCCATCAACGACACTTTTGGTCACGCCGAGGGCGACAAGGCGCTGACCGTATTCGCCGAGCAGATGCGCAAGGTGTTTCGCGATTCCGACGTTTTCGCGCGTATGGGCGGGGATGAATTCGTGGCCCTGGTCACCAATACCGACGCCTCGTCCATCGCCACGGTACTGGACCGCTTTGGCAATGCCATCGACACCTACAACGCCACGGCGAAGCGCGGCTACGACATAAAGTACAGTGTCGGCAGCATCAGCTATGACCCGGCCAAAAAGTCCTCCATTGAAGACTTGCTGGAGCGGGCCGACAGCAAAATGTACGAGGAAAAACGGGCGGAAAAAGCCTAACTGGCAGGCCCTGTTGCAACACCACCCTGGCGAGCCCTACCCTCGTTCGCCGGGGGCGGCGCCAGGGCAATGGAACGCTCGTGCATGGCATCAATAAAGCGCCCGGTAATATCACTGGCATGCAAGCGCTCAAAGCGAATATCGATCACGTAGGCCTTGATAATCAGGCGCAGCAGGTAGTCGTAATCGTGGCGCAACTCCACCGTGACACTGATCGGTTTCTTTAAAAACGTATAGGGCGAGGCGATGGCCGCCTGGCGCGCCAGCGACTGCACCTCTTGCACCGGAACCGAGCGCGGCAAATCAATTTTAACCACCACCATCTCCGACAATTCGCCGCTATTGGCGTTGGACACAGCGTTTTCCAGCACCACCGAATTGGGCACCATAATGGTGTTGTCGTCCAGGGTCCGCAGCCAGGTGACACTCAGGTCGAGCTTGATCACCTCGCCGTAGTGGCCGCCAAACTCCACCATGTCACCGACCCGAAACGGCGGGTTGAAAATCATCATCACCCCTGCCAACAGGTTGCGCACCCCACCCTGGGCCGCCAGGCCAATGGCCAAACCCAGCGAACCGAGTACAGCAAAGATCACCGGCTGGGGCGGTTGGATGATTCGAAAGACAATATAGGCCGTCACCAAAAACCAGATAACAATGCGCAGCACCGGGAACAATTGACCGAGCTGCAGGCGGTAACGGGGGTAGTGATCGATCAGCTTGTGGGTGCCGAACAATAGCACCCGCAGCAGTAACCAGGTCAACAGCAGGGCTAGCGCTACCCGCGTAAACATGGTCAGCGAGAGCAACTCGACTATCTGGGCCAGGACATCTTGCTCCATACTCTCTCTCTTGATGCTGATAGTTGGTAAAAACGGTTAGTGCAAATAGTTAGCACAAGTCGTGAATAAAGCAGTTAATACAGGTAATTGGCGTTGGTCAAAAATTTATTGATCACGTTGGAATAGAGCGGCATTAAGCGATAGGTCGCATCCGCAATTCCCTTGTCACAGCGCTGTAACAGGCACAGGTGGTGCAAATGCTCCAGCAATAGCCAACTTGAATCCTGACTGGAAAGAAACACAGCGCGGTGATCGGCAATGCTCAACTGCCCATTGGCGGCGATTTCCGCCAGGGTAAACAACTCGCCGTGCACCAGCTGTTTCAGCGGGCTAAAGTCCATGGGTATCAGCGGCCGCACCGACAACTCCCGGCTCTCTTCACCCACAAACAGCGCATCGAGAAAATAGAAAAAGGCCAGATCCGGCTTGCCCTCGCTGAGCTTGCTGAGATCGCTCAACACCGGCGTCAGCAGGCTGGGCATTTGCCCCGCTTCACCGCCCCCATTACTGCCACTGTTTTTGCCACCCTTATTGCCACTCTTGTTGCCACTAGCAGCCTCGGCCTCCAGGGCCAGGCCGGCGGCGCGCAAGCGCACAGTAAAACACTGGCCCAACTCGGCTTCACTAAAGGCTGGCAGCTGGATACAGTCATCAAAATAGCGCTGCGCGCCGTAAGCGTAGCCGATTCGCTGCCAGGCGAACAACTCAAAGCCCACCACCCACAGGTGCCGGCTTTGGGTGGCGACCATCAGCGCGCCGAAGCAGCGCAGCGACTCCTCCGCCCCCATGATACGACCGGCAAAGAAATGCGCATCGTCAACCACTATGACCCGCGGCTTCTGTTGCTGGAGGAATTCAACCAGCTTTTCCAGTGACTCGACCGGTCGCTTGCAGCCAACCAGTTTGCTCAACATCGCCAGGGTGTCGGTGGCATCCTGGGGACGATGCGCCAGTCGACCATAGCGGAAGGATTCCTGCTCCTCCAGGCGCAGCGCCAGCTGTTGTAAAAATGAACTGGTGCCATATCCCTGCCGGCCGACCACGGCGATGATGGTATTGCGCCCGGCTCGCCACCTTACCAGCGCCGCGTCGAAGCGCTGCAACTCAGCTTCACGACCGATAAATCGCAAATCCCCCGCCGCCAGCGGCTCCACCGCAAACGCCGCCAGCAGGTCGTCCGGCAGCGGCACCGCCTGATAGCGTTGCTGCCGGTACGCCGGCGCCGCCACACACAAATCGGTGAGTAGTACTTTCGCTTCCGCCGGACTCGCCGGCTGGCGACCAAGCAACTGCAAAAACCGTCCACTAACCGCTGACCAAAGGTTCGCCATTCGGGCTGTCACCGCCCACCGGGTAGGATCGTTCATGGTTCCCCAACACTAGACTGAATTCCTGGCGCCCAGCCTACACTAACGCTGCCGCCGCGCCTACTGGCGCCAACGTATACACTCCTGCGGCCCGCCGCTATCCTGCTGCACTAGCCTTCCGCACTTCCCTGCTGCACTACCCTGCTGCACAGGTCTCAAAAACCCGCAGGCGTACATCCACGGTGACTGTTAATTGCGCCAGCGCCGCAGCCTTTTCCCGCCCCGCGGCACTGGCCCGGTGCAGGTGCGGAGTCATGGCCAACAGGTCGGCGATGGCACCCCCGCCCTGCAGCTCGAGAGGGTAGTGGATCGTCTCGCCATACAAGTGGCGAAACCCTGCCGGCGCGGATCGCTCCGCGCCGCGCTCCGGCTTCAGTATCGGGTAGATAATTTCGCGCAGCTCGCGCAAGTGATCGGGCCCGGCATCTACCTGCAGCAGCTGGCCACCGGGCTTCAGCACCCGGGCAAATTCGCTGTAGGCAGGAAAGCCAAACACACACAGGAGCCTGTCCAGGGTGGCCGGCAGCACCGGCAAGTTGGCATTGCTGCCCACCACCCAGGCCGGCTGCCTGTCCCGCTTGGCCGCCGCCTGCACCGCCCACTTGGATATATCCAGCCCCAACAGGGCCAACTCTTGCTCGGGGCCAGTGGCTGCAGCCAGTTGGCGCAAATAGTAACCCTCGCCACAACCGGCATCGAGGCAGCTGGCCGCGGCGGGGAGGTTGGCCAGCACCGCCTGGTTAAGCGCGCGGGCAACCGGCAGGTAGGCGCCGCTGTCGAGAAAACGCCGCCGAGCGGCGACCATGGCCTTGCTGTCTCCCGGGTCCCGCGAGCGCTTGTTCTGCACTGGCAGCAGGTGTGTATAGCCCTGGCTGGCGACATCAAAGTTGTGGCCGGCGGCACAGCGCCAGGCAGCCCCCTCGCGCCGCAGGGGGTTGCCGTCCAGCGGGCAAGCCAGAGCGCTGAAGGGGATAATACTCATAAGGTTTGTGTCCTTGAAAACGTGCGCTGCGCATAATACGCAGCAAAGGCGCGAAGCGACAGATCAATCTCAGGCAGCTGCGGCACCCGGTCACCAGTAGCAGCTCGTCGGCAACCACCAACCTGGTCGCGGCTTCTGCCGGTCAGGCTATAGCTCGCTTCAGGCCCAGGTTCTGGCTCTCTCCGGGCCCAGGCCATAAGCTCATTGCCGATCACAGCTGGCTTTTGGTTACAGATCGCTCCGGGCACAGTTCACTCGATCGCATAGCGACGCAGCGACAGGGTCTTGTTGCGGAAGACCACGCCCTCCGCTTGCAGCCGCGATTTCTGTAGCTGGTAAGCGGCACTGCCCTCCGGCAGCGACAACTGTCCCCTTGCGTTGACCACCCGGTGCCAGGGCAGGGTCGAGCCCGGTGGCAACTGCCGCAGAGTGGCGCCCACAAAGCGCGCGTGCCCTGGGCAACCAACCAGCCGGGCAATTTGCCCATAGGTCGCCACCTTGCCCGGGGGAATCAGGGCGACCGCCTGCCAGATGCTCGCCCGCATCGCTGCCATATCCATCCTCTGCCCCTCATCAACCACCGCGCGGGAACCAATATTTCCATGCACAGCTATTTCCACCCACTATCTCCACCCACTATCTCCACTCCACCTGCTATCGCCACCTACATTAATCTCTACACATGAATCTCTGCACAAGCATCACCACGAACAAGTATCCCCTGGTGGACGTTGCGGAAATGCGCCGTGCAGATACTCCTGCGCCTTACAAAACTTGTTGCGCCAGCGGCAATTTTAGGCCGGCCCCTTGTCACAATGTGACAAAAACTGCATCATCGCGGCCTCGTGTTTGTGTCGGTTTTTTTATCACTTTGGCGTTGCTTGCCTTAATGGTTCAGCGGGGTGTCAGAAAATGATCAAATCGTCACCCCTGTCACCATTGAAATTGGCGAAAAAACCTCAAATAAGCCTGCCGACAGGGGCAAAAAGCCCGGATAGGGGCGCAAACAGGGGTTTGTACCACCCTCCGTATATTAGTGGCATGAAATATGCTGCTTTACTAGTCAAGTTGGCGAAAGCCACAACACTCTACCGACCTATCGATCTAAAGTCACAGAGGCAAACATAGAGGTAATTTCTGTGAAAGGTTCAGTTTCAAAAGAAACACTGGCTCGGGAAAACCGTCAATTCCAGGACACCGGCGGTGTCAGCGCAGTCAATCGCAGCCACCATTTTATTCCTGCCTTTCAGGATTCAGCCAGCGGCAAGGCTTATCAATCGTGCTTTGCCGACGGCACCCCGGCGCCCATACATATACTGGAAGGGCTGCCAGATTATCTGGTCTGCGAACGCTCAGACGAGGGTGACGTAAAAAGTGCCGTCGATACTGTCACCGCGGGCTTTCTTTACGCCGGACAGTTTTACACCCGCGAGCAGGCCGCTGCCGCCCTGGCCGAGCCCGCCCGGGAACCGTCGCCAATGCCGCTGGCGCAACCCGAGATCAACCCGAACCAACAGAACTGGTGTTTTCCCACCGACGATTGGCAATTACAGGGGGCCGACGGTTAACGTCTCCCCCACCTAATTCAAATCGACGGCGTATTTTTTTAGCAGTTCCAGCGGTACGATTTCCAGTGCCTTGATATGGGTTTTACGCAAGTGCACTCGCGGTGCCCTGTTATTTTCCAGTGCTTCCAGCCAGCGCGCCGCGCACAGGCACCAGCTGTCCCCGGGCTTCAGCCCCTTGAAATCGTATTCCGGTACCGGCGTCGACAAATCATTGCCCTTGAACCGGGAGTACTCCAGAAACGCTTTCGATGCCTCGATACAAACGGTGTGCGAGCCCAGATCGTCCCTGCAGGTATTGCATTTGCCGTCCCGGAAAAAACCGGTTACCGGGTCTTCACCACACACGTCCAGTGGCTCCCCGAATATATTGATCGATTCATCCATTTTCATTAATCACGCTCTCTCAATAACGGCTGCTGCTCATAAAAGCTTGTCACCTTAAAAGCTTCTGCCCTAAAAGCTTCTAGCCATAGAAGCTTCCAACCGGATACTGTGCCTGTTGCGCGCGGACGCCGCCGGATAAAACCGGCTGCGCCCTGCTAGGCCGCGGCAAACGCTTGCTCGAGGTCCGCGATAATATCGTCGATGTGCTCAATGCCAATACACAACCGCAGCATCTCCGGGGTGACTCCGGCCACCTTCAATTCCTGTTCGTTCAACTGCCGGTGGGTAGTAGACGCGGGATGGCAGCTCAGCGACTTGGTGTCACCTATGTTCACCAGTCGTTTGATCATCTGCAGCGCATCGTAAAACTTGACCCCGGCGGCAAAGCCCCCCTTGATGCCAAAGGTCATCAGCGATGACGGCCGGCCGTTAAAATACTTCTTTGCCAGGGCGTGGTATTTGTCGCCCTCCAGGCCCGCATAGCTGACCCACTCCACCTTTGGGTGGTCCCGCAGATAGCGGGCCACCGCAGCCGCGTTATCACAGTGCCGCTCCATCCGCAGTGGCAGGGTTTCCATACCTTGCAGCAGCATAAACGCGTTCATGGGTGAGAGTGCCGCGCCGGTATTGCGCAGCGGTACTGTTCGCGCCCGGGCAATAAAGGCCGCGGCGCCAAACTGCTGGGTATACACAACACCGTGATAGGCCGGCTCAGGCTCATTCAACATCGGGAAGCGCTCTTTGTGCTGATCCCAGGGAAACTTGCCCGAATCGACAATTATGCCGCCCAGCGAATTGCCATGGCCGCCCATATATTTGGTGAGCGAATGCACCACAATGTCGGCACCGTACTCGATCGGGTTGAGCAGCGCCGGGGTAGCGACGGTATTGTCCACAATTAACGGCACCCCACGCTGGTGGGCGAGGGTCGCAATCGGCTCAATATCGACGATATTGCCAGCGGGGTTACCGATGGTTTCACAGAATACCGCCTTGGTCTTGTCATCCATAAGTGCCGCCAGGTCTTCCGCACGATCAGAGCTGGCAAAGCGGACCTCTATCCCCTGCTTGGGCAACATGTGGGCGAACAGGGTATAGGTGCCGCCATAGAGTTGGGGGGTGGTGACGATGTTGTCGCCCGCCTCGGCAATGGTCAGGATCGCATAATTGATTGCCGCGCTTCCAGCTGACACCGCCAGCGCGGCAATCCCGCCCTCCAGTGCGGCCACCCGCTTTTCCAGCACGTCCCAGGTTGGGTTCATAATCCGAGTATAGATATTGCCGGGCACAGCCAAATCAAACAGGTCAGCCCCGTGCTGGGCGCTGTCAAACTCGTAGGACACGGTTTGATAAATGGGCACCGCGCAGGCCTTGGTGGTGGGATCGGTTTCGTACCCTTCGTGAATGCAAATCGTCTCTTTTTTCATTGTTGTGTTTCCCTGGTTGTTGCCCTGCGGGTCGCGCAGATTGGGTCGTTATTCTAACAAGTCCTGGATCGCCGCGAACAGCAGTGCTGCGCCGCACGTTGCTCAATCATAGCCTGAAGTGCCCCCTTTGATCGAGTGACTCCCGTGCCGATTTCGCCGGCTCGGATGCTGCTGCCACCGCTCGTGTGCTCACTGGCTTGCGCTGATTTTACTGGCATGGTTTCTCTGGCATGAATTCACTGCAATGGTTTCACTGCTTTATATCAGCAAATACTCCATTGACCTGAGCCGCGAGGTCAGCGGCGTACAATTCGATTTCAAGCCCGCGGCGACCGGCACTGACATAAACCGTCGGAAAGCCAGTCGCCGACTCATCAATGACCGTCCGCAGCCGCTTTTTCTGGCCCAGCGGGCTGACGCCGCCCAGGACATAACCGGTAACCCTCTCTACATCGGCTTGATTGGCCATGACCGCCTTCTTGGCCGCCAGCGCCCTGGCCACCAGCTTCATACTGAGCATGGAAGACACGGGCACCACCGCCACTGCCAACTCCTTGCCGTCGAGACTCACAACCAGCGTCTTGAATACCCTGCTCGCCGACACACCCAGCTTGTCCGTAGCTTCCAAACCATAGGATTCGCTGGCGGCGTCGTGCTGGTACTCATGCACCCGGTGTTTGATATTGTGCTTTTTGGCAGTTGCAATTGCCGGCGTCATATTTTATTCCTGCTATGGCTGCTGTCCGAGACGATTTAGTCCAAGAAAGTTTTAGCCCTGCCCGGCTTAGTCCGACAAATAGTATTCAACCGTTGATACAACCCTGACCTTCTTGATATGCGGGTTGTTCTTGTCTCTCGACGCGATGCTGAATTGCCCTTGTGAGGCCCTTTTTATTTTGCCAAGCCGACTGGCGGAATCTGTGGCAAATTTCTCCGCAACCTCTCTCGCTTTGCGGGTGGCTTCTTCTATCATTTCCGGTTTGATCTTGTTTAGCCCGGTAAAAATATATTCCGTTTGTGATTGATAATCCCCACCGGTGAACACAATACCTTGCTTGCCAAGCTTTGACAAAGAACTCATGATCGCCCGGGCAGCTTGTATATTATCTGAATAAACGGTAACCACTTGCACCGCGGTATAGCGATATTCCGCCCTCTGGGCTCCACCGTATTGCTGGGCAGACTTATCAGTAATTGCCGGCGATGACAGGGATATTTCAGACTCTGCAATTCCGCCTTCGAGAAGGAACGCTTTGATCCGGGAAGTATTTTCTTCCATGGATTCGTACAGGGATTCCAGTTCATTACTGGCCGCGGCAAACTGAATCGGCCAAATCACTATATCCGCGTCGTACTCTCGCTCAGACAGGCCTTTTACCACCACACTTCGTTCATACTGCTTGAATTCTATCGCTGCTTTACCGAGCAGAAACCCCAGGCTTGCCAGCCCAAGAAAAATAAAAGCACCCAAAATGAACCCGTTAAGCCTGCTATCCACCTGCATGTGACCTCCAAAAAATAGACGCTTGCAGTAGCGATACATCATATCGCACAGCAAGTCCTTGCAGATTCCAGTTTTAGCATTGAATTCAGCTAGTCCGACAAGACTTCGTATTTACCGCTGCTTCGAATATACAGAGTTGACTCATGCCCCTTTTCTAAAGATACGCGGTGCCCAAAATCACCTGCAGAACCAAAGTAACTGCCTGGACCCAGCCTTTTCCCACGTTTGCGGTCGTCATAACTTAAAGCGCCTGCAACAACTATCGCCTTGAATGTATCCGCCCCAGTCTTGATTCTACCCTTAAAGTTGGCCGGGAGCTTTAGCATAGAACCGTGCAATTTTCCTTCGCTGGTATCACCCCACAAATAGGCCATTTCTACGCCTGATTTACCGACCCGCACGGCATCGGACGCGCCTAACCAGACAATATTGGATTTATCAACATTTACGGGCCGCTCGCCATTATCAAAGGCTTTCTCAACAGGCTGGACAAGGTATGGACCACTATTTATCTCAATATATGCGACATTTTTCTGACCATTGGCGGCAGTGATGTGCGTCTCGCCTGCGGGTTGCGTCCAAAACGAACCCGCCGGCAGCCACATACTTTCCGCATTTGGGTCATCGTTGTGCAGCTCGCCACTGATAACAACACCGCGATAGGTAATATTGTGAATATGAGGAGGCGAAGAAAACCCCTCCGGGAACTGAAGTAAAATACCAGACGCAGTATCCTTGGTTCTATCACCCCACAAATCTGCTGCCCTCGGGCCCTTATCTCCCCTGGCAGGGTTCAAATAGCCCCACTTGACGTCAGCAGCAGACACCACCTCAAAACCGGATTCTTCGATCCCTGCTTCGGCATAGAGGGAGACCTTCAGCCCCAATAGAAGCAGTGCAATAACCAACTTACTCAAATACATACAATTTTTCCTGACCGTTTATTTATGCAGTTCTCGAATATCAGTGGACAATTCAACTATTTCAGGGTTCAGATTTCGATCCGGATTAAAACCGAATATGTTTCTCTGAAACCTGCTTTACAACAGCTTAGTATCCTGGATTAGCTTGCCACTGGCTAATTTTCTGGCAGTGAATCATATTCCTTTCGTTTTTCTTCTTGCCACTTCGCCATCGATCCAGGGGCTTTCCGGAACGATGTGAAAACTGGAGTATTGACGGAGCAGTATTCAGTCATTGCATTGACTTCAGGCGTACGCTTGCCGGGGACTACCAACTCAATAGGCGTATCTACAGTTGACAATGCGATACCCAAATATATATTTTTATCCGTCCAACTGCTGCCACTTGTTATGAATTTTAAGCTGCGCCATAATGTGTACCAATATAGTACTTAATACACACGGGTGCAACATGAGAACTAACATAGTAATTGACGACCAATTAATGGCGGACGCTCTACAAGCAACAGGTCTACACACAAAAAAAGAGGTGGTAGAAGAAGGACTTAGGACCCTGATAAAGCTGCGAAAGCAGGCCGAAATTAGAGATTTGCGAGGCAAACTTAAATGGGAGGGGGATTTAGACGACATGAGAAAGAATAAGTGATAGTAGTTGATACGAGCGTTTGGATAGACTACTTCAATGGCCGAATTACGCCGGAAACGGAAAGGCTGGACTCCTCTCTCGGCAACAGCGCTGTCGCTGCTGGAGACCTGATAGTATTGGAAATACTGCAAGGCTTCCGCTCCGATAAAGATTATAAAACCGCTAAAAAATACCTAGCCTCTTTGCACCAGTACAATATGCTTACACCAGATTTAGCGATTAAAGGGGCTGAAAATTACCGCAAGCTTAGAAAGAAAGGCATCACTATCAGAAAGACTGCAGATGTGATAATTGCTACATTTTGCATTGAGCATCGACTTCCCCTTTTGTACACGGACAAAGACTTTTTGCCATTTACCCATCACTTGAAGCTACGCTCGGTGCTGGAGAAATCATAACGCCGCTGTAACTGGCGGAAAATACGAAGCTGTTTTTTGTGCAACAACGAGCGCTGCGAAAGCACAAAAAACGGCGCAGTATTTTGCGTCCGGATCACAGCTTTGTTAGCTCTCACGATTCCAGAGCGCGAAGCACCAACTCCGGTTCTTTTGCTACAACATTCAAGAGAACTAAAGCCGGCCCCTGTGGAGTACGGTCTCCGCGCTCCCAATGCCGAAGAGTGCTGACACTAATGCCAAATGCAGATGCAAACTCACTCTGAGACATACCTACTTTAGCTCTGATATGCTTTACGTCGATAGGAGCAAATTCGTGGATAACGGCCTTTTTCACTTTACCTTCAGAGAAGTCAATTGCCTCGGTGAGTCCCTGCTTGATGCTTGAATATGCGCTAGCCATTTGTACCACCATAATGTTTAAGTAAAAGGCTTGTGATTTTGGCCAGTTCGTTACGCTCAGCTTTACTGATATTGGCCTTTTCACCCTTGCCAAATACGGTAAGGAGAAACAGAGGCATAGTGCCATCATGGAAGTAATAGATTATTCTGACGCCACCACTTTTGCCTTTACCTTGTGCAGACCATCGCAGCTTTCGAATGCCTCCAGTGCCCTGCAAAAGATCACCAGACTGAGGGTGAACGGCTAGGTAATTGATAATACTGGCCTTTTCTTCAGTCTTAAGTAGATTCGATGATCTTTTTATGAATTCAGGGAGTTCTACAATTGTCTGCACAGGGCGAATTGTAATCCAATGGATTATAGGCGGTCAACGGTCGCTTTTCCGTGCTAACGTTTTGCTCACCGGCGCCCGCTGCGGCGTTTGATTTTGCGCCATAATGGAGCGGAGCGGAATGCACAAAAACAAACGCCGCAGCGGGTGTCCGAGTGTAGCAATTTGTTAAGCTTAGGATGCAATTTCGTAGGGTCGAACTTGCAACTCAGATTGATGTTGACGCGCCACCCAAAGATCATAAGCATTCTGCAACCTCAGCCAATGATCTGCAGATGGCGTCTTGAAAGCTAGCTCCAGCCGCAACGCCATCTCAGGAGTAATGGAACCACGACCATTTAATACTTTGGACAGCGTTTTACGACTTATATTTAGATGCTCAGAGACATTAGTAATTGTCACGCCAGTAGGCTCAATTACCAATTCTTTAAGAATCTCACCCGGATGGGCCGGATTATGCATACTCATTAGTGATAATCCTCATAGTTTACTATTTCAGCGTCCTTACCCGAAAAACCAAATGTAACCCGCCAATTTCCGCTCACCGAGACGGACCAAATACCTTTACGACTGCCTTTCAGTTCATGCAAACGGAGGCCAGGCAAGTCCATATCATTTGGGCTTTCAGCTTGATCAAGGTTGGTAAGAATTAGCCTCAAACGTTTGGCATGCTTCGATTGAATGCCTGAAGTTTTACCGGTGCGATAGAACCGTTCGAGCCCTTTATGAACGAAACTGATAATCATGCAATATTGTAACCTTATGGGTTACGGTGTCAAGTGCTGATTTTCAAGCTTAACGCCTTGCTCAGCGGTTGGAGTGAATTGGCGGCTTTTTGCAAACAAGGTGACAATTTGCCCCAATCCGACTGGAGCAGCTTGTTACAACTTGCCTCATTTGTGGCGCATTGCTACAATTGGGGCGGTGATATTGACCCCTAGAGGATATGACTGTGGCAACTACTAGCATACGATTAGACCAAGAACTTATTGATAAAGCCACCATAATGGCGAAAGCACTGAACCGGACACCACCCAAGCAAATAGAACACTGGGCCAAAATTGGCGAAATTATGGAAGATAACCCGGATTTGCCGTATGAATTCGTTAAGCAAGCAATAATAGCGCAAGCTGAGAAAGAAGCGGGAAAGCTGGAGAGCTACGATTTTGGTTAAAGCAACCAGTGTTTTACAAACACCTAGCTTCAAGAAGGCCGTAAAAAAACTTAAGCCAAACCAAAAGAAAGAGCTGGATACTGTCATCAAAGAGTTAATGGCCAAACCAACTCTTGGCGAACAGAAAAAGGGAGATCTATCTTTCTTGCGTGTGCACAAATTTAAGATGAATAAACAGCTTACATTATTGGGGTATAGTTTTAACGATGGCACGCTTGCTCTCGAATTACTGGCACTTGGTTCGCATGAAAATTTTTACCGCGATCTAAAACGCAGAACCTAGAGTTGGTCGTGGTAGAACGCCCGGTTACCCGGACGCCCCCACACAGATCCCGGCGTGCGGGATTACCGCACCGGGCTCCTCAGTAATAACATTGCTACCGTGCATGGGCAGCCCCCTTCTCGAACA